>CAWCPX010000001.1:0-199294 GCA_963797605.1 uncultured Actinomycetota bacterium
AAGGACGCGATCAACGACTTCGTGGTGACCGGCGCCGATCACCTCAACCCGGACGACGTGGGCACGAAGGCGGCCCTGCACTATCTCGTCGACGTACCGGCTGGCGGGCAGGCCGAGATCCGGCTCCGGCTGACGAAGGGGGAGCCCGGATTCGCCGATCTGGGCGACGGCTTCACCGCGACGATGGCGGCCCGCGAAGCCGAGGCGGACGCGTTCTTCGCCCAGCTCACACCGCCGACCGCGACGGCAGACGAGGCGCTCGTGGTGCGTCAGGCGGTCGCCGGTCTCATGTGGAGCAAGCAGTACTTCAACTTCGACGTCGCCCGCTGGCTCAACGGCGACACGACCGGGCCGCCCGTGTCCGACAGCCACCGCTACGGCCGCAACTCGCACTGGGCCCACATGAACTGCCACGACGTCATGCTGGTGCCGGACCCGTGGGAGTACCCGTGGTTCGCCGCGTGGGACCTCGCGTTCCACTGTGTCGCGATCGCGCGCGTCGATTCGGTGTTCGCGAAGCAGCAGATCCTGTTGCTCCTGGAGGACCGCTACATGCACCGTAGCGGGCAGCTTCCGGCCTACGAGTGGGCGTTCGACGACGTGAACCCACCCGTACACGCGTGGGCCGCCTTGAAGGTCTTCGCCGCCGACGGCGGGCACGATTTCGATTTCCTGGAACGGGTGCTGCACAAGCAGATGCTCAACCTCGGCTGGTGGGTCAACCGGAAGGACCCGACCAGCGACAACGTGTTCGTGGGCGGCTTTCTGGGGCTCGACAACATCGCGCCCTTCGACCGCTCCGCGCCGCTGCCGATCCCCGGTGAGCTCGATCAGGCCGACGCCACCGCGTGGATGGCGATGTACACGCTGAATCTCATGAAGATCTCGCTCGCCCTGGCCCGGCGCAACCCGATGTACGGCGAGCTCGCTTTGCGCTTCCTGGACCACTACACCGCGATCGGCGCCGCGATGTACGAGCGCGGGCTGTGGGACGAGGAGACCGCGGCGTTCTACGACGTGCTGCGCGCCGAGGACGGCACCAGCATCCCGCTGGCCGTGCGCTCGCTGGTCGGCCTGCTGCCGCTCGTGGCCACGTGCACGCTGACCGAGGCTGACTTCGTGACGGTGCCCGGCCTCGCCGCCCGAGTGGAGCACCTGGCGACGCTGGGCCCGGTGCACGCCGACGTGCTCGGCATCGCGCGAGTCGACGACATCGGCCAGCGGCGGCTGCTGTCGGTGGTCGACGAGGAGCGGCTGCAGCGGTTCCTGGCGCCGATGCTCGACGAGAACGCGTTCCTGTCGCGGTTCGGCGTCCGCAGCGTGTCGGCGGAATACCGCGACGAGCCGTACGCCGTGACGCTCGGGAACAACGAGTTCTCGGTGCCGTACGAGCCGGCGGAGTCGACCGAGGGCACGTTCGGCGGCAACTCCAACTGGCGCGGCCCGATCTGGTTCCCGATCAACTTCATGCTGATCGAGGCGCTGCGCGAGATGGGCGAGTTCCACGGCCCTGATCTGCTGGTGGAATACCCGACCGGCTCCGGCGTGAAGCTGCCGCTCGACGGGGTCGCCGACGATATCGCGCGCCGGCTCGTCAGCCTGTTCCTCGACGACAACGGGCACCGGCCGGTCTTCGGTGAGTCGGAACTCTTCGACCGGCCGGACTGGCACAACCTGCTGCCGTTCTACGAGTTCTTCCACGGCGACACCGGCCAGGGCCTGGGCGCGAGTCACCAGACGGGCTGGACGGCGCTGGTCGCGGAGCTGCTGCTGAGCCTGCACGAGCGCCGCCGCTGATCTTGGTCGGGCGGCCGTGCGGATCTGCGGCGGCCGGGGCGACCATGGATCGGCATGATCGGCTTGGGCGGCCACGCATCGTGCACGATCAGCCTGGGCGACCATGGATCGAGCGGCTGTGCTGATCCGTGGCGCCGCACTGGTCTTGGTCGGGTGGTCGGGCGGCTGTGCGGATCTGCGGCGGCCTGGGCGACCTTGGATCGGCTTGGGCGGCCACGCATCGGCACGATCAGCCTGGGCAACCGTGGATCGGGCGGCCGTGCGGATCTGCGGCGCCGTGGTGATCTTGGTCGGGCGGCTGTGCCGATCTGCGGCGCCGTGGTGACCTTGGTCGGGCGGCTGTGCCGATCTGCGGCGGCCGGGGCGACCATGGATCGTCTCGATCGGCTTGGGCGGCCACGCATCGTCACGATCAGCCTGGGCGACCGTGGATCGGGTGGCCGTGCCGATCTGCGGCGCCGTGGTGACCTTGGTCGGGCGGCTGTGCCGATCTGCGGCGGCCTGGGCGACCATGGATCGACTTGATCGGCTTGGGCGGCCACGCATCGTCACGATCAGCCTGGGCGACCGTGGATCGGGCGGCTGTGCCGGTCTGCGGCGCCGTGGTGATCTTGGTCGGGCGGCTGTGCCGATCTGCGGCGCCGTGGTGACCTTGATCGGACGGCCGTGCGAATCTGCGGCGGCCGGGGCGACCATGGATCGGCATGATCGGCACGATCAACCGGCAGCCATGGATCGGCATGATCAACCGGCGGCGGCACGGAGTTCGGCGAACGCGTCCGCGAGGCGCGGCAACGTGTAGTGCGCGTTGAGGCCGCTCGGGTTCGGCAGCACCCAGACGCGAGTCGCGTCGATCGTCTCCGGCTGCGGCCCGACCGTGGCGTCGCGGTGGCCGAACGCGGTGCGGTAGGCGGTGATGCCGAGCACCGCCAACCACGCCGGCCGGCACCGCCGAACTTTGCGCGTGAGGATCTCGCCGCCCGCGATCAGCTCGGCCGTCGTCAGTTCGTCGGCGCGGGCGCTGCCGCGGGCGACCACGTTCGTGATGCCGAGCCGGTAGGTCAGCAGGTCACCCTGCTCAGACGGGTCGAGTTGGCGTGGCGTCCACCCGCCGCGATGCAGCGCCGGCCAGAACCGGTTGCCCGGCCGGGCGAAATGGTGGCCGGTCGCCGCCGACCACAGGCCCGGATTGATGCCGCAGAACAGCACCGCCAGGTCGGCCGCGATCACGTCCGGGATGATCCGGCCGTCGGCGGCGAGCAGGTCGGCTTTGGTCGGTCGGCCGACCCGCTCCGCAATGGCCACGGCGGCAGGATACCTACGCCGACGCGACGACCGCCACGCCCACGCGACCGCCGTCGACGTCGATCACGGTGCCGTGCACGAACGCGGCCTCGTCGCTGGCCAGGTAGACGGCCGCGTGCGCGATCGCTTCGGGCGCACCGGACCGGCCGGCCGGGGTGCCACGCATCATCGTCTCGGCGAGGTCGGTCTCGCCTTCGGGCAGCGGGGTGCGCGTCACGCCGGGCGAGATGGCGTTGACGCGTACGCCCTTCGGGCCGTACTCCGCCGACCAGGCCCGCGTCAACGTCTCGACGGCGCCCTTCGTCGAGCTGTAGAGCGCTCCGACCGGGATGCCGAGCCGGGCGATCCACGAGCCGAGGTTGATGATGACCCCGTCGCCCCGGGCCACCATCGCGGGCGCGACGGCGGCGGTGAGGAAGAACGGGGCCTTCACGTTCACGCCGTACACCTGGTCGAATGTTGCTTCGTCGGTGCTGGCGGTCGTGCCGGCGGGGTAGATCCCGGCGTTGTTAACCAGGATGTCGATCCGGCCGCCGAGCGCTTCGGTGGCAGCGTCGGCGAGTTCGCGGGAGGCCTTGGCGGAGCCGTCGAGCGAGGCCGGGATGAAGTCGGCGCTCCCACCTGCGGCGCGGATCTCGTTGACGACCTCGGCTCCGCGCTCGACGCTGCGGCCGGAGACCACGACGTGCGCTCCTTCGGCGGCGAACGCGACGGCGATGGCGCGGCCGATGTTGCTGGTCGAGCCGGTGATCAGTGCGGTTTTATCGATTAGGCGCGTGCCCATGGTGATCTCCCTGAGAGTGTCCTGGCGATCCGCATTTTTGGACCGCTCGGTCCGTTACGGTAGCGCTGTTGGACCGCCGGGTCCAAACTACCGGAGGCGATCATGGAACCGGGGTGAGTTCGAGTGGTCACGGCCACACGAACTCACCCCGGCGGGTTTCGCGAGTTATCCGTGCTGGCGGGCGGCCCGCTCGATCAGCGCGGTGACCGGAGCCGGGTCGGAGATGAGGCCCAGGTGGCCCGCGTTGATCTTCACGATCTGCGCGTGCATGCGCTGCGCCATGAACAGCTGCGCCGGCGGCGTGATCGCGTTGTCCTTCAGGCCGAGCAGGTAGTAGTTCGGAAGCGTCTTCCACGCCGGCGTGCCGGACTTCTGGAAGGTCTCGGTCGAGGTGCCTCGCTGCGACGCCTCGAGCACCGCCGCCTGCGGGCGCGGAATGCCGTTGGCGAACTGGTTGATGAAGATGTTCGGGAGGATGTACGTGTCGACCGCGCCGGCCGGGGCGCCCGGGTAGGGCACGAGCTTGAAGACGGACGCGGGATTGGTGATGGCCGGCGCGAACAACGAATTGGCGCCCGCCAACTGGAGGATCGACTCACCGGCGTCCGGCGCGAACGCGTCTACGAACACGAGCGCCTTGACGTTCGGGTTGCCGACGGCCGCGTTCGTGATGACGGCGCCGCCGTACGAGTGTCCGACCAGGATGATCGGGCCGGAGATCGTGCTCAGGATGTCTTTGAGGGTGTCCGTGTCGTACGTCAGGCTGCGCAGCGGGTTCGGCGTCGCGTCGACGGTGTAGCCGTCGCGCTGGAGGCGGGAGATCTCGCCGCTCCAGCTGGAGCCGTCGGCCCAGGCGCCGTGCACGAGCACGATCGTCGGTTTCGGTCTGGGGTAGCCGTGGCTCTCGGTCTTGCCGGCGGCGGTCGCCGTGCCCGACGTGACGATGGTCAGCGGAATCATGGCGGCCAGGACCGCGACCGCGACCAGCCGGATCGGATGCAACTTGACGGCACGAGCCATTCGGGTAAAGCGCATGCTGACGCCCTTCTCGGTCACAATGGGAAGATGCCGGGCGATAGATGCAAATCGCCCAGATACGTGACCGAAAGTAGGCTCGCCACTACTGGATGTCAACGCTGACGCGCGACCGCGAAAGCCCTACGGATTGCCCAGCGCCTCGGCGACCACGCCACGCGCGTCTTCCTGCACCTCGGCCAGGTGATCCGGCCCGCGAAACGATTCCGCGTAGATCTTGTAGACGTCTTCGGTGCCGGACGGCCGGGCCGCGAACCACGCCGACTCCGTTGTCACCTTGAGGCCGCCGATGGCCGCGCCGTTGCCGGGCGCCTCGGTCAGCTTCGCCGTGATCGGCTCGCCGGCCAGCGAACTCGCCCGGACCTGGTCGGGTGAGAGTCTTGCCGAGCAGTGTCTTCTCCTCGCGGGTGGCCGGCACGTCGACGCGGGCGTACGCCGGGTCGCCGAACCGTGCCACCAGGTCGGCGTAGTGCTCGCTGGGGGAGCGGCCGGTCGTGGCCGTGATCTCGGACGCGAGCAGGCACAGCAGCAGGCCGTCTTTGTCCGTCGTCCACACGGCACCGTCGCGCCGTAGGAACGACGCGCCCGCGCTCTCCTCGCCACCGAAGCCGACCGCGCCGTCGAGCAGGCCCGGCACGAACCACTTGAACCCGACCGGCACTTCAAGCAGCCGGCGCCCGAGGTCGGCGGCGACCCGGTCGATCATCGTGGATGACACGAGCGTCTTGCCCACCGCGGCACCCGCCGGCCAGCCCGTACGCGCGGCGAACAGGTACGAGATCGCGACCGCGAGGTAATGGTTCGGGTTCATCAGGCCGGCGTCGGGCGTCACGATGCCGTGGCGATCTGCGTCGGCGTCGTTGCCCGTCGCGATCTGGTAGCGGTCGCGTTGCGCGATCAGGGAGGCCATCGCGTACGGCGACGAGCAGTCGGTGCGGATCTTCCCGTCCCAGTCCAGCGTCATGAAACCCCACGCCGGATCGACGGTGTCGCGTACGACCGTCAGGTTGAGCCCGTAGCGGTCACCGATCTCGGCCCAGTAGGCGACGCTGGCGCCACCGAGCGGGTCGGCACCGATGTGCACGCCCGCGTCCCGGATCGCGGCCATGTCGATCGCGGCCGGCAGATCACCGACGTACGCGTCCAAGAAGTCAAAGGTTTCGGGTTTGGGGTTCGCCTTGCGTTTGACGTCTTTCATGCCGCCGGCGATCAGGGCGTTGGCGCGATCCTGAATCCATTTCGTGGCGTCGGTGTCGGCCGGGCCACCGTTGGGCGGGTTGTACTTGAAGCCGCCGTCACGGGGCGGGTTGTGCGACGGCGTGACCACGACGCCGTCGGCGAGATGCGACGTGCGGTCGCGGTTGTAGGTGAGGATCGCGTGCGACACCGACGGCGTGGGCGTGAAGCCGCCGCGGCTGTCGACCAGCGCCGTGACACCGTTGGCCGCGAACACTTCCAGCGCGCTCGCGACGGCCGGCTCAGACAGCGCGTGCGGGTCGCGGCCGATGTAGAGCGGGCCGTCGGTGCCCTGCGCCGCCCGATATTCGCAGATGGCCTGGCTGATCGCGAGGATGTGGTCCTCGTTGAAGGCCGTGTTGAGGCTGGAACCGCGGTGCCCGGACGTGCCGAACGCGACCTGCTCGGCCGGGTTCGCCGGATCGGGATGCCGGTCGAAGTAGGCCGCGATCACGGCCGACACGTCGATCAGGTCACTCGCCTGTGCGGGCTGGCCGGCCCGGGCATGGTTCGCCATGGTGTTCCGCCTTCTCGAGGATGTCGGTGCGGTCAGGCCTCGACGCGCTGGCCCTTGCCGACGACGACCACGCCGCCATCGGAAACCTTGTAACGCTCGCGGTCGCGTTCGAGGTCGACCCCGATCTCGGCGCCCTCCGGCACGATCACGTTCTTGTCGAGGATCGCGTTGCGCACGATGGCATGCCGGCCGATGTCGCAGCCCTCCATGATCACCGAACCGGAGACGTGCGCCCACGAGTGGACGAACACGTTCGGCGAGATGACCGAGTTCTCCACCAGCGCGCCGGAGACCACGACGCCGGGCGAGACCATCGAGCCGATCGCCCGGCCGACACGTTCCTGGTAGTCGTGCACGAACTTGGCCGGCGGCAACGGCGCGTGCTCGGTGTAGATCGGCCACTGCTGGTTGTAGAGGTTGAAGATCGGGTGGATCGCGATCAGGTCCATGTGGGCGTCGTAGTAGGAATCGAGGGTTCCCACGTCGCGCCAGTAGCCCTGGTCGCGATCGGTGCTGCCGGGCACCTGGTTGTCGCGGAAGTCGTAGACGTTGGCCTCGCCGCGCTCGACGAGCATCGGGATGATGTCGCCGCCCATGTCGTGCCGGCTGTTGAGGTTGACGGCGTCGCGGGTCAGGGCGTCGCGCAGCACCCGGGTCGTGAAAACGTAGTTGCCCATCGACGCGTAGACCTGGTCGGGCGCGTCGGCGAGGCCCTTCGCGTCGGTCGGCTTCTCCCGGAATTGCTTGATCTGCTTGCTGTCCTCGCCGACCTCGATCACGCCGAACTGGTCGGCCATCGCGATCGGCTGGCGGATGCCGGCCACCGTCACCCCGGCGCCGGACGCGATGTGCTCCGCGACCATCTGCGACGGGTCCATCCGGTAGATGTGGTCGGCGCCGAAAACCAAGATGTAGTCGGGCATCTCGTCGTCGACCAGGTTGAAGCTCTGGAAGATCGCGTCGGCGGACCCCGCGTACCACCGCGGGCCGAGCCGCTGCTGCGCCGGCACCTGGGTCACGTAGTTGCCCAGCAGCGTCGACATGCGCCACGTCTTGGTGATGTGCCGGTCGAGCGAGTGCGACTTGTATTGCGTCAGCACGACCATCTTCAGATAGCCGCCGTTGGCGATGTTCGACAGCACGAAGTCGACCATCCGGTAGATGCCGCCGAACGGCACGGCCGGTTTCGCCCGGTCTGCTGTCAACGGCATGAGCCGCTTGCCTTCGCCACCCGCAAGGACGATCGCAAGCACCTTCGCCGCCATACGCTGACCCTATTCATCCCTGGCGCCGGACACCAGCACTCAGCGATCTTCGGCGCGATAGTGTGTCGTGGTGATCGACACAGTGTCAGATGCCCGGCCCTCGGAGCCCTCAAACCCGTTGCGCGTGGACCTCCTGACCCGCGAATACCCGCCGGAGGTCTATGGCGGAGCCGGCGTACACGCGGAGTATCTCGCCCGTTCACTCCGGCCTTTGCTCGACGCCCGGGTGCGCTGTTTCGGCGCCCTGCGCACCGAACCGGGAGTGACCGCCTACGCCGACCCGGCCGCGCTCGCCGGCGCCAACGCGGCGCTGCGCACGATCGGCGTCGACATCGAGATCGCCGCCGGTTGTGCCGGCGCCGACCTGGTGCACAGCCACACGTGGTACGCGAACCTCGCCGGCCACCTCGCGAAACTGCTCTACGGCATCCCGCACGTGGTCACGACGCACAGCCTGGAACCGTTGCGGCCGTGGAAGGCCGAGCAACTCGGCGGCGGCTACGCGCTGTCGTCGTGGTGCGAGCGCACGGCCGTCGAAGGCAGCCGACGCGATCATCGCGGTCTCCGCCGGCATGGCCCGCGACGTGCTCGCCGCCTACCCGTCCGTCGACCCGGCCCGCGTCCACGTCGTGCACAACGGCATCGACACGGTGCAGTACAGCCCGGATCCGGCCACCGATGTGCTCGCCCGGCTCGGCATCGACCCGCGTCGCCCGAGCGTCGTCTTCGTCGGCCGCATCACCCGGCAGAAGGGCCTGCCCTACCTGCTGCGGGCCGCGTTCGACCTGCCTGCCGACACGCAGCTGGTGCTGCTCGCCGGCGCGCCCGACACGCCCGAGATCGCGGCCGAGGTGCAGCGACTCGTCGCCGAGCTGCACGACCGGCGCGACGGCGTGATCTGGGTGCCGGAGATGCTGCCGAAGCCCGAGGTCATCCAGATTCTCACGCACTGCTCCGTCTTCGTCTGCCCGTCGATCTACGAGCCGATGGGCATCGTCAACCTGGAGGCGATGGCGTGCGAGGCGCCGGTCGTGGCCACGGCGACCGGCGGCATCCCGGAGGTCGTCGATCGACGACGTGACCGGGCTGCTGGTGCCGATCGACCAGTTCGCGGACGGCACGCCCGTCGACCCGGACCGGTTCGTGGCCGACCTGGCCGCGGCGATGAATTCGCTGCTCGCCGACCCGGAGCGCGCGCGGCGGATGGGGCGGGCCGGGCGAGCGCGCGCGATCGAGCACTTCTCGTGGGACGCCATCGCCGAACGTACGGTCGACGTCTACCGCTCGGTGCTCTAGCCCTCGTCGGTGAGCGGCGTGGCGACGAGTTGCTGCAGCAGCTTGTCGAACGTGGCCCGCTGCGCGTCGGTGAGCCGGCCGAACGACGCGGTCAGCACCCGGTCGACGATCTCGCTGCCGGCCTCGCGCACCTGATCCCCCTTGGCGGTCAGGCGGTGGCGCACGGCCCGGCCCGGCCCCGGCACGCGTTCGATCAGGCCGCGGGCTTCCATGCGGGCAGCCAGGGCACCGAAGGACTGGTCGGTCTGGAACGTGAGCCGGGCCAGGTCGTGCAGCGAGGCGCCCGGGTTCTGGTGCAGGTGCCGGAGCGCGTCCCACTGGACCAGGCTGATGTCGAGAGCGGCCAGCCCGGCGTTCGCGGCGCGATGGTGCTGCATCTGCAGGCGCTTCACGGCGAGCCCGGTCTCCTGTAACGGTCGTTCCATGGCACGCATCCTACCGTCGTATCAGCATTGTTGTATCAGCTTGCTTATATAAGTGTACGGGTATAAGTTTGCTTACATGACGACGTACATGATTCCGGTGGCGAACACCGGCGCGGTCCCGGTCACGGTCACCGAGCGCGGCAAGGGCCGCCCGATCCTGCTGCTGCACGGCGGCGGGGGGCCGCTGACGATCGCGGCCTTCGCCGACCTGCTGGCCGAGACCGAGCCGGCCCGCGTGATCACACCGGTGCACCCCGGTTTCGGCGACACCGAGCGGCCGGAGGCGCTGTCGACCATCGCCGGCCTGGCCGCGCTCTACACGGCGCTGCTCGCCGAACTCGACCTGACCGGCGTCACGATCATCGGCAATTCGGTCGGCGGGTGGATCGCGGCCGAGATGGCGATTCTCGGCTCCGACCGGGTGAGCGGCGTGGTGCTGGTCGACGCGGTGGGCATCGAGGTGCCGGGCCATCCGATCGCCGACTTCTTCTCCCTCACGATGGCGCAGGTCGCGCAACTGAGCTACCACGACCCCGACACGTACGGTGTCGATGTCAGCAAGCTGCCGCCGGCCGCCCAGGCGGCGATGGCCGGCAATCGGGCGGCCCTGGCGACCTACAGCGGCACCGGCATGCTCGACCCGACGCTGGCCGGGCGCCTCGCGGCGGTCACGGTGCCCACGCTGGTGCTCTGGGGCGACTGCGACCGCATCGTCGACCCCGACTACGGTCGCGCCTTCGCCGCCGCGATCCCCGGTGCCCGGTTCGTGCTGCTGCCCGACACCGGTCACCTGCCGCAGATCGAGACGCCGAAACAGCTGCTCAGCACCGTGTGGGAGTTCGCGAACGCGGCCGGCTGATAACATTGCCGATCCCCGACTCCGGCCCCGATGCTCTGGCTCTGGCTTTCTGACCTCAGGCCTCGGGTCCTCGGCTTTCGATGGAGACACGATGAGCAAGCACGCCGCCGACAGCCACGACCTCATCCGGGTTCGTGGCGCGCGCGTCAATAATCTCAAAGACGTCAGCATCGAAATCCCGAAGCGGCGGCTGACCGTGTTCACCGGCGTGTCCGGTTCGGGCAAGAGCTCGCTGGTGTTCGGCACCATCGCGGCCGACTCGCAGCGGCTGATCAACGAGACGTACAGCGCCTTCGTGCAGGGTTTCATGCCGACGATGGCACGGCCCGACGTCGACGTCCTCGAAGGTCTGACCACCGCGATCATCGTCGACCAGGAACGGCTGGGCGGCGACGGCCGTTCCACCGTCGGCACGATCACCGACGCCAACGCGATGCTGCGCATCCTCTTCAGTCGCCTCGGCCAGCCGCACATCGGTTCACCGCAGGCGTTCTCGTTCAACGTCGGCTCGATCAGCGGCTCCGGCGCGGTGACCATCGAGCGCGCCGGTCACACCACGAAGGAGCGCCGCAGTTTCAGCGTCCTCGGGGGCATGTGCTCGCGATGTGAGGGCCGCGGGTCGGTCAACGACATCGACCTCACGCAGATCTACGACGACAGTAAATCGCTGAACGAGGGCGCGCTGACCATCCCGGGTTACAGCATGGAGGGGTGGTACGGCCGGATCTTCGGCGGCTGCGGCTTCTTCGACCCGGACAAGCCGATCCGGAAGTTTACCAAGCGGGAACTCAACGACCTGCTCTACAAGGAACCGACGAAGATCAAGGTCGACGGTATCAACCTGACGTACGAGGGCCTGATCCCGAAGATCCAGAAGTCGATGCTGTCGAAGGACGTCGACTCGCTGCAACCGCACATCCGGGCGTTCGTGGAGCGGGCCGTCGCGTTCAGCGTCTGCCCGGACTGCGGTGGCACCCGGCTCAGCGCCGAGGCCCGGTCCTCGAAGATCAAGAAGATCAGCATCGCGGACGCCTGCGCCATGCAGATCACCGACCTGGCCGAGTGGGTGACGGGTCTCGACGAACCGTCGGTCGCGCCGCTGCTGGACGCGTTGCGGGCCACGCTCGAGTCGTTCGGGGAGATCGGTCTCGGCTACCTGTCGTTAGACCGGCCCTCCGGCACGCTGTCAGGCGGTGAGGCACAGCGCGTCAAGATGATCCGCCAGCTCGGCTCCTCGCTCACCGACGTGACGTACGTTTTCGACGAGCCCAGCGTCGGCCTGCACCCGCACGACATCCAGCGGATGAACGATCTGCTGCTCCGACTGCGCGACAAGGGCAACACGGTGCTCGTCGTGGAGCACAAGCCCGAGATGATCGCCGTCGCCGACCACGTCGTCGATCTGGGCCCGGGTGCCGGCACGGCCGGTGGCACCGTCTGTTTCGAGGGCACTGTCGACGGGCTGCGCGGCAGCGACACGATCACCGGCCGGCACCTCGACGACCGTGCTCAGCTCAAGCCCGAGACCCGGAGGCCGACCGGCGTGCTGGAGATCCGCGGCGCCGACCGGCACAACCTGCGAGAGGTCGACGTCGACGTCCCGCTCGGTGTGCTCGTCGTCGTGACGGGTGTGGCCGGGTCCGGGAAGAGTTCCCTGATCGGCAGCTCGGTGTCGGGGCGCGACGGCGTGGTGTCCGTCGACCAGACGCCGATCCGCGGGTCGCGTCGCAGCAACCCGGCGACCTACAGCGGTCTGCTCGAGCCGATCCGCAAAGCGTTCGCGAAGGCCAACGGCGTCAAGCCGGCCCTGTTCAGCGCGAACTCCGAAGGCGCGTGCCCCGCCTGTAACGGTGCCGGCGTCGTCTACACCGACCTCGGGATCATGGCCACTGTCGCCACCGGATGCGAGGAATGCGAGGGCAAGCGCTTCCAGGCCGAAGTGCTGAAATACACGTTCGGCGGCAAGGACATCAGCGAGGTGCTCGCGATGCCGATCGCCGAGGCCGCCGAGTTCTTCGGCAGCGGCGAAGCGCACACCCCGGCCGCGCACAAGATCCTCGAACGGCTCGCGGACGTCGGACTCGGCTACCTCAGCCTCGGCCAACCGCTCACCACGCTCTCCGGCGGCGAACGGCAGCGCCTCAAGCTGGCCGCGCAGATGGCCGACAAGGGCGACATCTACGTGCTCGACGAACCGACCGCCGGCCTGCACCTCGCCGACGTCGATCAACTGCTCGGGCTGCTCGACCGGCTCGTCGAGGCGGGCAAGTCGGTCATCGTCGTCGAGCACCACCAAGCGGTCATGGCGCACGCCGACTGGATCATCGACCTCGGTCCCGGA
This sequence comes from uncultured Actinomycetota bacterium, assembly GCA_963797605.1. Taxonomy (GTDB): domain Bacteria; phylum Actinomycetota; class Actinomycetes; order Mycobacteriales; family Micromonosporaceae; genus DASQPR01. The sequence continues at coordinate 12,861 of CAWCPX010000001.1, forward strand.
GCCGGCCACGACGGCGGCAAGATCGTCTTCGAGGGCACCCCGGCCGACCTCGTCGCGACTCGATCCACCCTGACCGGCGAGCACCTCGCGGGCTACGTCGGCTAGACGCTGTTACTTGTCCACCGGCCGGAGCCAGACCGCGCCGAGCGGTGGCACCCGGATCACCGCCGAGGCGTCGAAGCCCTGCCAGTGCACTTCTTCGGCCCGCACGGCGCCCAGGTTGCCAACGTTCGAGCCGCCGTACGCGTCGGCGTCGGTGTTGAGCACCTCCGCCCAGGTGCCCGCCTTCGGCAGCCCGATCCGGTAGCCCTCGTGCGGCGACGGCGAGAAGTTCGCGACGCAGGCGAGCATGCGCGCCGTCTCCGGCGTACCGCACGAAGGCGAGCACGTTGTTCGCCGCGTCGTCGCCGTCGATCCAGCGGAACCCGGCGGGCGTCGTGTCCTGGCTCCACAGCGCCGGGGTGGCGCGGTAGAGCCGCGTTGAGGTCGCGCACGAGCCGCTGCACGCCGGCCCGGGCCGGATCGTGCAGCAGCCCCCAGTCGAGGCCGCGCTCCTCGCTCCACTCCCGGTCGTCGGCCAGCTCGCAGCCCATGAACAGCAGCTGCTTGCCCGGGTGCGCCCACATGTAGCGCGAGCAGCGCGCGGACGTTGGCCAGCCGCTGCCACGTGTCGCCGGGCATCTTCGCCGCGCAGCGAGCCCTTGCCGTGCACGACCTCGTCGTGGCTGATCGGCAGCACGTAGTTCTCGCTCCACGCGTACGCGAGCGAGAAGGTCAGCTGGTTGTGGTGCCACTGGCGGTGGATCGGGTCCTTGGCTCACGTAGGCGAGCGTGTCGTGCATCCAGCCCATGTTCCATTTGAAGCCGAAGCCGAGCCCGCCGTCCGATGTCGGGTGGGTGACGCCCGGGCCACGCGGTCGACTCCTCGGCGATCATCATGACGCCCGGGTTGTAGCTTGTAGACGGTCGCGTTGGTCTCCTGCAGGAAGGCGACGGCCTCGAGGTTCTCCCGGCCGCCGTACTGGTTCGGCGTCCACTCGCCGGCCTTGCGCGAGTAGTCGAGGTAGAGCATCGAGGCGACCGCGTCGACCCGCAGGCCGTCGACGTGGAACTCCTCGCACCAGTAGAGCGCGTTGGCGACCAGGAAGTTGCGCACCTCGCGGCCGGCCGAAGTCGAAGACGTACGTGCCCCAGTCGGGGTGCTCGCCGCGCTGCGGGTTCGGGTGCTCGTAGAGCGCGGTGCCGTCGAACCGGGCCAGCGCCCACTCGTCCTTCGGGAAGTGCGCCGGCACCCAGTCCAGGATCACGCCGATGCCGGCCTGGTGCAGCCGGTCGACGAGGTGGCGGAAGTCGTCCGGCGTGCCGAACCGGGCGGTCGGGGCGTAGTAGCCGGTGACCTGGTAGCCCCACGAGCCGCCGAACGGGTGCTCCATCACCGGCAGGAACTCCACGTGGGTGAAGCCCAGGCCGCTCACGTACTCGGTCAGCTGCTCGGCCAGCTCCGCGATAGGACAGTCCGGGCCGCCAGGAGCCGAGGTGCACCTCGTAGACGCTCATCGGTCTGCGCATGGGGCTGCGAGCGCGCGCGCTCGTCGAGCCAGTCGTCGTCGGCCCAGTCGTAGCTGGATTCGTAGACGACGCGACGCCGTCGACGGCGGGACCTCGGCGTGCGCAGCGCGAGCGGGTCGGCCTTGTCCCGCCAGACGCCGTCGGCGCCGAGGATCCGGAACTTGTAGGCCTGCCCCGTCGCGGCGTCGGGCACGAACAGCTCCCACACCCCGCTGCCGCCCAGCGAGCGCATCGGCCAGCCCTCGTGCGATGCCCCAGCCGACGAAGTCGCCCATCAGCCGCACCCCGCGCGCGTTCGGCGCCCAGACCGCGAACGCGACGCCGCCGTCCTTCGGGCTGCGCGCCGAGGACCGTCCACAGCCGCTCGTGCCGGCCCTCGCTCGATCAGGTGCAGGTCGAGTTCGCCCAGCGTGGGCGGGTAACGGTACGGGTCGTCGCCGGTCGCGCCGTCGACGTCGAGCCGATAGTCGAAGACCTCGCCGGGCACGGTCGCCTCGAAGATGCCCTCCGGGTGCACCCGTGCCATCTCGGTGCGCGTGTCGCCGACGACGAGCGTGACGGCGCCGGCGCCCCGGCGCAGCGCGCGGATAACCGTGGAGTCACCGGTCGGATGCGCGCCGAGCAGCGCAGTGCGGGTCGTGGTGTGTGCCGGCGATCAGTTCGTCCATGCGTCGTCCTCCGGAGCGTGCGGAGCGGATGACGTCGGCGCGGTTGCCGCCGTCCCGGGCCTGGGGTTCGCGGTGCGGCCGGGCGGGGGACCCGGTTTCGGCACGGTTGGTTTCGGTGGTGCCGGTGCCGGTGCCGGTGCCGGTGCCGGTGCCGGCGTTGGTGTGGGTGTTGGTGCCGGCGGCGCCGGTGTTGGTGCCTCGGACTTCGCTGCCGCTGGTTTCGGTGGCTCGGGCTTCGGTGCCGCCGGCGTCGGTGGCGCTGGTTTCGCTGCCTCCGGCGTCGGTGCCTGGGGTTTGGGTGCGTCGGGTTTCGGTGGCACGACCGGCAGCGACGCGGCGACGGGTGGTGCGGTCGGTGTCATGGTCGGTGTCGTGGTCGGCGGCGGTCCCGGTTTCGGAATGGCCGGCGCCGGTGTCGTTTCTTTCGCCTGCGTGGCCGGCGGGACGGGCGTGCGCGGTTCCTCGACGACGATCTCCGTCACGTCCTCTTCGACCAGCACGGTCTCCGGCTCCACGCCTTGCGGACCGACCACGAAGACGTGGGCCGGCTCGACGTACGGGTCGAGGCGTACCGCGTTGTGCTGACCCCAGTCGAACGTGGCGCCGGTCAGCTCGTCGGTGACCGGGAACCGTTCGTGCCAGTCGAACCCGAGCGCCGGCATGTCCAGCGTGACGTTGCCCCAGTGCGCGTGTGCCGAGTCGAACGAGCAGATCACGAGCACCGTGTTGCCGGTCGCCGTCGTCGCGTTTCGACCAGCACAGCATCGCGTCGTTGTCGACGTCGTGGAAGCGCAGGTTGCGCAGCCAGTGCAGGGCCGGGTTGTCGCGCCGGATGCGGTTGAGCCGGGTGATGAACGGTGCCAGCGACTGCCCGGTCGGCCTCCGCCGCCGCCCAGTCGCGCGGGCGCAGCTCGTACTTCTCGTTGTCGAGGTACTCCTCGGCGCCGGGGCGGGCCACGTGCTCGTAGAGCTCGTAGCCGGCGTAGATGCCCCAGGACGGGGAGAGCATGCTCGCCAGCACCGCCCGGATCTTGAACATCGGCGGGCCGCCGTGCTGCAGAGTCTCGTGCAGGATGTCGGGGTGTTCGGCCAGAAGTTGGGGCGCATGTGGTCGAGCGAATCCGACCAGCTCCTCGCAGTACGCGCGCAGCTCGCGCGCGGTCGTGCGCCACGTGAAGTAGGTGTACGACTGGGTGAAGCCGATCTTGCCGAGCCCGTGCATCATCGCCGGCCGGGTGAACGCCTCGGCGAGGAAGAGCACGTCCGGCGTCGGTCGCCTTGACCTCGGAGATCAGCCAGTGCCAGAAGTCGAACGGCTTGGTGTGCGGGTTGTCGACCCGGAAGACCTTGACGCCCTGCGCGATCCAGTGACGCACGACGCGCAGCACTTCGGCACGGATGCCGTCCGGGATCGTTGTCGAAGTTGATCGGATAGATGTCCTGGTACTTCTTCGGCGGGTTCTCCGCGTAGGCGATGGTGCCGTCGGCCCGGTGGTGAACCATTCCGGGTGCTCGGTGACCCACGGGTGGTCGGGCGCGCACTGCAACGCGAGGTCCATCGCGACTTCCAGCCCGTTGTCGCGGCGCGGCCTGACGAAGCGGCGGAAGTCGTCGAGCGTGCCGAGGTCGGGGTGGATCGCGTCGTGGCCGCCCTCGATCGAGCCGATCGCCCACGGCGAGCCGACGTCGTCGGGCGTCGCGACCAGCGCGTTGTTGCGGCCCTTGCGGTTGACGCCGACCGATCGGGTGGATCGGCGGCAGGTAGACGATGTCGAAGCCCATCGCCGCGACGCCGGGCAGGCGCCGGGCTGCGGTCGCGAACGTGCCCGACTGCCGGGCCCGTAGCGGCGTGGCGAGGACGGCGCCCTCGGAGCGGGGGAAGAACTCGTACCACGCGGAGAACAGCGCTCGCTGCCGGTCCACCCAGATCGACGTCGCTTCGGTTTGCGGTGAGCAGGTCACGCACCGGGTGCGCCACAGCAGGTCGTCGAGGGCCAGTGCGGGCGCGAGGCGTTCGATCAGCGGCGCACGCTTGTCGCCGAGCGTCCGGGCCGCCGATGTCACCGCGGCGACGTCGCCGGCCGGCACGAGCGCCGCGGCGCGGTCGAGCATCGCGGCGCCCTCGGCGAGGTCGTTGGCGAGGTCTTCGGCGCCCTGGCCGGCGGCGATCTTCTTCGTGACCGCGTCCCGCCAGGTCAGGTACGGGATCGGAGAACGCTTCGATGGCGAACGTCCACTCGCCGACCGAGTCGGGAACGATGCCGGCGACCCATCTGTCTTCCAGGTCGCGGCTGGGTCGCATGCGCACGCGGGGCTGGGCGGCACCGCTCGGATCGGCCCACACGACGTGGCAGCCGAGCGCCTGATGACCTTCGCGGTAGACGAGAGCGGAAATCGGCACGATCTCGCCGACGACGGCTTTGGTGGGGTAACGGCCGCAGGCGATCGTCGGGGATACGTCCTCAATGGGAATCCGAAGGGTCACCGACCTAACGTAAGCCCCATCGACGATTTGATCACGTCACGGGTCCGTTCTGTGCCGATCTTCCGTTCGGTGTCGTGGGTCGATAACGGATATCGAGTGGATCTTGGTGAGTTGTGGCGGCTGGGGCAACCGTGAATCGGCACGGTCGACTCGGAGGCCACAACAGCAGGTGTCAGGCCTGAACGCCGATCGCCGCGTGCACCGACCGCACCGCGCTGGCGCCTTCGCCGACGGCCGCCGCCACCCGTTTCATCGATCCGTGGCGTACGTCGCCGACCGCGAACACGGCCGGGATGTTCGTCTCGAAGGGGAGCGGCATCCGGCCGAGAGAGGTCCACGTGTCGCCGAGATCGGCCGCGACCAGTTGCACGTCGGTGCGCACGAAACCGTCCTCGTCCATGGCGACGCCGTCGAGCCAGTCGGTCGCGGGCTCGGCTCCGATGAAGCAGAAGAGGCCCTGACACGCGTGATCGTGCTGGTCGCCGGTCTTGCGGTCGGTCAGCGTGATCTTTTGCAGCGAGTCGCCGCCGTCGAGACCGGTGATCTGGGTGCCGGTCTGGATCGTGACCCGGGGGTCGGCGATCAGGCGTTCGGTGAGGTAGGACGACATGCCGGCGGACAGATCGTCGCCGCGGATGATGATGTGCACCGAGTTGCCACGGGAGGCCAGGTAGAGGGCGGCCTGACCGGCGGAGTTGGCGCCGCCGAGCACCGCGACCGGGCTGCCCTCGCAAGCCCGCGCCTCCAACTCGGTGGCGGCGTAGTAGATGCCGGCGCCCTCGAAGTCCTTCCAGCGGGCCAGCGGCAGCGATCGGTAGCGGGCACCGGTCGCGATGACGACGGCGCGGGTCGCGATCTCGGTGCCGTCGGTGAGAAAGACGCGCAGGTGGGCGCCGCTCGCGTCGAGTTTGACGGCCTGGCACGGGCTCGAGAGCTCGGCACCGAACTTGAGGGCCTGGATCGCGGCCCGGCCGGTCAACTCGGCACCGCTGAGGCCGGACGGAAAGCCGAGGTAGTTCTCGATCCGGGAACTCGCCGCGGCCTGGCCACCGGCGGCGACCGCGTCCAGGAGCACCGTCGCCAGCCCTTCGGACGCGCCGTAGACGGCGGCTGCGAGCCCGGCCGGCCCGCCGCCGATGACGGCGAGATCGACGGGCTTGTCCGCGGACCGGTGGTAGGAGAGCCCGAGATGTTCGGCGAACTCACCGGTGGTGGCGCGTTTCAACACCCGGCCCGGGGTGACCACGGCGGGGAGGTCGCCGGGCTCGAGCGGGATCGCGTGCATGACGGCCTGGCCACCGACACTGTCCGCGTCGAACCAGAGGTGCGGTAACTGCTGGCGGGCGGCGTACGTGCGGAGGGCGAGCGCCGGGGCGGACATCCCGGAGCCGATGATCTCGATGCTGCCGGCGGCCGGGCTGTCGCGGAGCATCGCACGCCGGGCCAGCAGGGAACGCAGCACGAGATCGGACAACTCCGGGTCCTCGGCCATCATCGCGCGGAACCGATCCGGCGGCACCCGGTGCACGCGCCCGGCGCGCGTGACCCGCGCCGTCAGGTAGACAGCCTGGCCGGTGATCAGGTTCAGCTCGCCGACGAATCGGCCGGGCCCGTGCGTCGCCACGGCCGCCTCCGGCGTGTCCCGGGTGGCGGTGGTCAGGATCTGGATCTCGCCCTCGTCGATCAGGATCAGGTCGTACGCGTCGTCTCCGGGCTGGAAGACGATGTCTCCGACGTGGATGTCCTGCGGGGCGCCGTACGCCTGCAACCGGGCCATCTGCGCGGAAGTCAGCTGCGGGAACGCCGTCGCGAGGACGGCGTCGTTCGGTGGTTGATCAGCGCCCGTGTTCGTCATGCCCCCATTGTGCGCACGGAGCGACCGAACGCCGTCAGGGACCGCCCGCGCTCCGAGTGGTTCGTGCTGCCGAGCACTCGGTGCGAGGGCTGCCCGACGTGCTGCCATCGTGGGCGATTTCCGGTGGCCCGGGTCTCTGACGAGACCCGGGCCACCAACGGCGACGAAACTACGCCGAGTAGATCTCGAACTCGGAGATCTGACCGGCCGGCCAGCCCGTGTTCGCGGTGAAGTTCAGGCGCACGTACCGCTGGCTGCTGCTGGTGAACGTGATCGTCACCGTGTTGCCGGTGCTCGGGTCGAACGTGCGGCCGGCCGAACCCGACAACGTCGAGAACGTGGAACCGTCCGTGCTGCCCGGTGACCGAGAGTGTCTGCGTGCGAGTCGCCCACGACGACGACGGCGGCAGCTTCAGCACGATCCGGCTGATCGCCGTCGCCGCGCCGAGATCGACCTGCAACCACTGCGGGAACGCGCTGTTGACGCTCTCCCAGTAGGTGTTCGCGTCACCGTCGACCGCGTTCGCCGACGAATAAACCTGCGAATGCCCACTCTCCGACGTCGCCTTGCCGCGCGCGAGGTTCGTGCCCGCCGCCGCGTCGGTCGTGCCGGTGGCCGTGTTCGACGCGGCCGAGACGTTGCCCGCCGCGTCTTTCGCGGTCACGGTGAAGCTGTACGCCGTGGAGGGATTCAGACCCGTCGCCGTGTACGTCAACCCGGTCACCGTGGCGACGATCGTGCCGCCCTGGCGCACCTGGTAGCCGGTCACGCCGACGTTGTCGGTCGAGGCGCTCCACGACAACGCGATCGTGCTTGACGTGTGCGCGGTCACCGTCAGGTTGCCGGGTGCGGTCGGAGCCGTCGTGTCGCCGCCGGTGCCGCCGCTGCCGTACACCTCGAACTCCGAGATCTGTGCCGCCGGCCAGCCGGTGTTGGCACTGATGTTCAGGCGGACGTACCGCTGCGTGGTCGTGGCGAAGTTGACCGTGATCGTGTTGGCACTGCTCGGATCGAACGCGTAGCCGGTGGCTCCGACGATGGTGCTGAACGTGGAGCCGTCGGTGCTGCCCTGGATCGCGACGGTCTGGTTGCGGGCGCCCCACGTGGCCGGCAGCTTCATGACGACCTTGGCGATCGCCGAAGCCGCGCCGAGATCGACCTGGACCCACTGCGGGAAGGCGTTGTTCGCGCTCTCCCAGTAGCTGTTGGCGTCGCCGTCGACCGTGTTACCCGAGCCGTAGGTCTGGTTCTGGCTGCTCTGCGACGTCGCCTTGCCCCGGGCGAGGTTTGTGGCGCTGTTGGCGTCGGTGGTGACCGTGACCGTGTTGGAGGCGCCGGAGACGTTGCCGGCCGCGTCGGTCGCCGTGACCGTGAAGCTGTACGCCGTCGACGGGTTCAAGCCGCTGACCGTGGCCGCGAGCCCGGTGACCGTGGTGACGACGGCCCCGCCCTGGCGCACCTGGTAGCCGGTGACGCCGACGTTGTCGGTCGACGCGGCCCAGGACAGGGACACGCTGCTGGACGTGTGCCCGGTCGCGGCGAGGCCACCGGGAACCGTCGGCGCCGTGGTGTCGCCGCCGCCACTGACGATCGGCTGCGTCGGGCGGATCGAGGTGAGCGCGATCTGGCCCTTGAGCATCCTGCCGCCGTCGGCGGTGAGGCGCAGGTAGTAGTCGGAGGAGCAGGCGGTGCCGTCTTCGTCGAGCGCGAGCAGGCCGGAGCCCGCCGGTGTCGTGGCCTGCGTGGCGGCGGTCTTCGCGATCTGGTTGCCCTCGCCGTACTCGTCGAACATCGAGATGTAGATGCCCTGGGCGCCGACGCGGACCATGTTGTAGAACTGGTGCCACATGAAGTCGCCGTGCACGCGCTGGCGGCCGGACACGTCGCCCGGGCAGCACGCACGGCTGGTAGTCGATGCCGTTGGCGTTGCAGTCCGCCTGGTCACCCACGTTGAACTGGTTGTAGACGTTGTCGGAGTCGCCGATGTTGCCGATCGCGCCGACCATCCACGGCGAGATCATGTTCATCGCGTGGTAGACGCCGGAGAAGTCCGGCCGGGAGCCGCCGACGCCGGTGCGCCACTCGCGCGGTACGCCGCCGATCACGTAGCAGCCCTGGCTCTTGAACCAGTTGATGACGTCGAGGCACTGCGCGGCCGTGAAGTTGTGGTTGGCGTCGTTGTAAGCCGAAGCCCCAGATGCAGACGACGGGCTTGCCGTTCTGCTTCGCGTACGCCGGCGAGGCGGTGTGCGCCGACATCTTGCTGGTCCAGTCGGTCTTGATCTCCGTCTGCATGTTCGTCCAGCCGGTGACGTCGTACATGATGTAGAACTTGCGGCCGTTCGCCTCGGCGGCCGTGCGCACCTTCTGCGCCATCGCGTCCCGGGTCGGGCCCTCGGAGCTGTTCGGGTTGAACCGTTGCAGCGCCGCGGTGTCGCAGCCGTTCTGCGCCATCCACAGGAAGTGCGTGTTCACCGTCTGCTGGTCGTAGGACGAGAACAGGGTGGCCGGGCTGCCGTTGTTGAAGTTCGAGTACGCCGTCTGGTACTTCGCGGTGTACTCGGCCATGTCGGGCCACGCCTTGATGACGTTGTTGCTCGGGGACGGGGTCTGGGCCCAGTTCTGCGACCAGTGCCACCAGCCGTTGATCGGCGCGCCGTCGCCGATGCAGGCGAACCAGCCCTGATAGCCGACCGTGATCTTGCCAACGACGTCGCCGACGGGGCTTGCCGCGCTGGCGGCGTTGGTCAGGGCCGAGACGAACTCGGTGCCCGACACGGCCGCGAGAGCCGAGCCGGCGGCCACGGAAGCGATGAACTTCCGCCGGGATACTGCCATGTGCGCTCCTCGCCATCACAGGGGGGCGCCCGTGGCGATCCGGTGCGTGCGAGCCCACGGGCGGGGGATCGTGAGTGTCGCGAGCGGACGACCGGAGCGACGGGGGTGAATCGCTCCTCACGTTGTCGCCATCCTTCAACAGCCGACACACGAACGCAATACATCGATGAAACAAACGCAACATTTAAACGGTACGCGTGCAAGCGATCACGTCCGGGTGGTGCTCGTCGCCGCTTGCTCTGCTCACGCGGAGGCTGCGGGGTGCGCTTGCTCTGCTCACGCGGAGGCTGCGGGGTGCGCTTGCTCTGCTGACGCGGAGGCTGCGGGGTGCGCTTGCTCTGCTCACGCGGAGGCTGCGGGGTGCGCTTGCTCTGCTGACGCGGAGGCTGCGGGGTGCGCTTGCTCTGCTCACGCGGAGGCTGCGGGTTGCCGCTTGCTCTGCTCGACGCGGAGGCTGCGGGTTGCCGCTTGCTCTGCTGACGCGGAGGCTGCGGGGTGCGCTTGCTCTGCTCACGCGGAGGCTGCGGGGTGCCGCTTGCTCTGCTCACGCGGAGGCTGCGGGGTGCGCTTGCGCTGACCATCGTGGACTCGTCGGCCTGCCTCAGAGTCGACCTTGGCGATTTATGGTTGCCCCGGCAGCAGCAAATCACCGAGGTCCACTCGGCGGTCGGCCATCACGGGCGACATGTCGGAAAACGGATCGTGGAACGGTCGTGCCGCGGGTGGGAGGCTCGGTTCCACGATCTGCGACGATCTGCCGATTTCGCGATGGCCACCCGTTCGGTGCCAGAGTCTCGTCCGGGGTCGCGTGCCGCCTGCTGTCACGTTCCGTGATGCCATAGCGCCACGGGATTGTGGTGATCGACTTATCTCCGCTGCTCATCGACGGGATGCCTATAGGTGAGCAGAGCAAAGCTCGCCGCACCCACTTCCCCGCGGCCGGCAAGCCGTCACGCCCAGTCACGTCATGACGACGCGGTCGGGCGCTCGCGCTAAGGTCAGCGGATGCTGAAGGTCGTCTCGCTGCTCCCGGCCGCCACCGACATCGTCGCCGCGCTCGGTGCCGGGCCCATGCTCGCCGGCCGCACCCACGAGTGCGATTGGCCTGCCGACGTCGTACGCGGGATTCCGATCGTCACGGCCACCTCACTCGCGGAGGGCGCGTCGAGCCGGGAGATCTCGGCCGCGGTCGGCGGCGCGGACCACCGTGGATCCTCGCTCTACCAGCTCGACCTCGACCGCATCGAGGCGATCTCGCCCGACCTCATCATCACGCAAGATCTGTGCGACGTGTGCGCCGTGTCCTACCAGCGCGTCAACGACGCCGTCCGGGTGATGAGCTTCCCGACCACGGTCATGTCCCTCGAGGCCCGCACGATCGAGGAGATCCTGGAGAGCATCGAGACCGTCGGCGAGATGCTGGGCATCTATCCGGCCGCCGAGCGGGTATGCGACGACCTGCGCGAACGGCAACGGCGACTCCCGGGCCCGCAGCCGGGCGCGCCCCGGGTGCTCTTCATCGAATGGCTCGACCCGCTGATGCCGGGCGGCCACTGGGTGCCGGAACAGATCTCGCTCGCGGGCGGCGTCAGCGTGCCACTCGGAGCGGGCGCGCATAGTGTCCCGTACCCGTGGGAAGCCGTTGTCGATCTGGATCCGGATCTGATCGTGCTCGGCCCGTGCGGGTTCACGCCGGCGCAGACCCGCACCGAATTGGCGGCGCTGCTGGCACGGCCGGAATTGGCCGGATCGCGAGCCGTGCGCGACGGTCACGTGTGGATTGTGGACGGTCCGTCGTATTTCAATCGGCCCGGGCCGCGGGTGCTCGACGGCGCCGAGATCCTGGCGAACGTGATCGCGGGTGTGCCCGACGATCGGGCAGAACGAATCCGAATGTGACTCAGGACCCCTTGCCGGGGAGGTCCGGGCATACTTGGATAGACGGATGTCCATCACGCAGACCGACGTCACCAAGGCCGACGTCACGCATCCGTTAGACCGGTTGACCGCTGGCGAGATCGAGCGGGCCCGGGAAGCGCTCGCCGCCGCCGGGTTTTTCGGCGAGACCGCTCGCGTGGCCTATCTCGGGCTCGACGAGCCGCCGAAGGCGCAGGTGCTGGCGTGGCAACCGGGCGAGGCGATTGCCCGTAAGGCCCGCGCGGTGCTGCTCGATCTGGCCACCGGCGCCGGGTTGGACGCCATCGTCGACCTTGACGAATCAACCGATCTCGCCGGTGCCGTCGAGGCCGTCAAGATCGATCCAGCCGTTGACGGGCAGCCGCCGATCCTGCTCGAAGAATTCCTCCTCGTCGATGAGATCGTGAAGGCCGACGATGGCTGGCGGGCGGCGATGACGGCCCGCGGTGTGACCGATTTCGACCTGGTGCGGCCGTGCCCGCTGTCGGCGGGGTCGTTCGGGCTGGCCGGCGAATCGGGCCGGCGGATGCTGCGGGTGCTGTCGTTCCTCGCCGACCACGAGAAAGACCACTGCTGGGCACACCCGATCGACGGCGTTGTCGCGTACGTCGACCTCACCGAACGGCGGGTCATCGAGCTGATCGACGAGGCGGTGCGCCCGATTCCGGCCGAGAGCGGCAACTTCGACGATCCGGAATTCGTCGGGCCCGCGCGCACCTCGTTGAAGCCGATCACGATCGCCCAGCCGGACGGCCCGAGCTTCACGGTCGACGGCGACCTCGTGACCTGGGAAGGCTGGCAGTTCCGGGTCGGATTCGACGCGCGCGAAGGACTGACGCTGCACCAGCTGTCGCTGCAGGGCCGGCCGGTCATCTACCGGGCCTCGGTCGCGGAAATGGTCGTGCCCTACGCCGATCCGTCGCCGGTGCGCTTCTGGCAGAACTACTTCGACGCCGGCGAGTACAAGCTGGGCGAGCAGGTCAATCAACTGAGCCTCGGCTGCGACTGTCTCGGCGAGATCTACTACTTCGACGCCGTGATGGCCGACCAGCTCGGGCGGCCCGACGTCCGCCGCAACGCGATCTGCATGCACGAGGAAGACGTCGGCGTGCTGTGGAAACACACCGACATCTTCACCGAGTCGCAAGAGACCCGCCGCCAGCGCCGGCTCGTCGATGTCGTTCTTCGTCACCGTCGGCAACTACGACTACGGCTTCTACTGGTACCTCTACCTCGACGGCAAGATCGAACTGGAGGCGAAGGCGACCGGTGTGCTGTTCGCGTCGGCGTACGAACCGGGCAGCGCCTACGCCACCGAGGTCGCGCCGGGTCTCGGTGCCCCGTTCCACCAGCACCTGTTCTCGGCACGGCTCGACATGGCCGTCGACGGGCAGATCAACACCGTTGACGAGCTCGAGTTGGTACGCCTCCCGGTGACCCCTGACAATCCGCACGGAAACGCGTTCACCCGATCGTCGACGCGGCTGAGAACGAGGCGTCGGCGGCCCGGATGGCGGACATGTCGACCGGCCGGCACTGGCTGATCGGGAGCGCCGAGGCCACGAACCGGCTCGGGCAGCCGACGGCGTACGCGCTCTTCCCCAGGGGCAGCCGACGCTCGCCGCCGACCCGTCATCGTCGATCGCGCAGCGGGCCGCGTTCGCCACGCAGCATCTGTGGGTCACCGCGTACCATCCCGCCGAGCGCTACTCCGCCGGTGACCTGCCGAACCAGCATCGCGGCGGCGCCGGCCTGCCGAGTTACGCGGCACAGGGCCGCGACATCGACGGCGCCGACGTGGTGCTGTGGCACACGTTCGGCATGACGCATTTCCCGCGCCCGGAGGACTGGCCGGTGATGCCGGTCGACTCCTGCGGCTTCACGCTCAAACCGGTCGGCTTCTTCGACCGGAACCCGACCCTCGACGTCCCGCCGTCGGGCTGCCGGTAAGCGTTCGCGGCCCGGCCCCCTGGAGGATGCCGGGCCACGTGGCGAACGCTGGTCAGGCGTCTTCCGGACCGCCCTTGCCGATGCCGGCGTAGACGGCCTGGTTACTGCTGCGGAGAACGAGACCCCACACGAGCCCGATGATCAGCGCGGCGAAGACGATTCCAGGCAGGATCCACTCCAACGAGGAGCCCTTCTCCGTGCCGAGAAGCGAACTCGCGTTGGCGGCCGTGATGTAGGCGACGACGCCGAGCGTGATGATCGCCAGCACCGGCGCGATCGTCTTCTGCCAGACGTTTTCGATGTCGCCGTGGCGGTTGAGGTAGACCAGGACGGCGATCGACGTGCCGAGCATCAGCAGCAGCAGGCCGACGGCCGAGACGTAACTCGCCCAGGTGAACAGCTGCGCGATCGGGTCCTTGTGCAACTGCCAGAACACCAACACCACGATGAACGCGGTGACCGTCTGGGTGAGCGAGCCGATGACAGGGGCGGCGGAACCGGCACCCGTACGCGCCATGACCCGTGGGAGCACCCGTTCCCGGCCGGCCGCGTAGAGGTAGCGGGCCACCGTGTTGTGGAAGGACAGCAGCGCCGCGAACACGCTCGTGAGCAGGAGGATGTTGGCGATGTCGGCGACCTTGGCGTCGTAGACCGTGGCCATCAGCGAGAACGGGATGCCCGAGTTCGGGTCCTGAGCGGCCGCGACGACCTTGTCCGGGCCGAGCGCGACCGTGAGCGCCCATGCGGACAGCGTGTAGAGCACGCCGGTGATGCCGACGGCGGCCAGGCGAGCGCGCGGCCGACGGTGCGGCGGGGGTTCTTCGCCTCTTCGGCGTAGTCACCGGCGGATTCGAAGCCGGTGAACGCCGCGATGCCGAACGCGAACACGCCGCCGAGACCGGGCACGAACAGCTTGCTGGGCTCCAGCCCGTCGAAGGTGACCGAGCCGCCGGCCGGGTGGCTGAAGCTGCCGAGATCGAACAGCAGCACCGCGGCGACCTCGGCGATGAGCAGCACCGACAGCACTTTGGCGTTGAGGTCGACCCGGAGCAGACCGAGGATCGCCACGAGTGCCATGGCGATGAAGGCCCACGCCTGCCAGGGCCAGGTCAGGCTCGTCTTCGAGTCGATGAAGCCGCCCGCCGCCGCACCGAACAGGCCGTAAAGGCCGATCTGGATGCCGTTGTAGGAGATGAGCGCGACGAACGACGCGCCGACGCCCCAGGCGCCACCGAGGCCCTGGCTGATGTAGGCGTAGAAGACGCCGGCGTTGACCACGTGCCGGCTCATCGCGGCGTAACCGACGGCGAACAGGGCCAGCACGACGGCGAGGATCGCGAACGAGAGCGGCGTGCCGACGACGCCCGTGACGGCGAGTGTCGCCACCACGCCACCGGCCAGCACAGTCATCGGCGCCGATGCCGAGACGGTGAAGAACACCAGCGAACCCACGCCGAGTCGACGTCGTGCCAATGAATTCGCACCGAAACCCGAGGTGTTAGCGGGTGGGCCATCAGCGGACCCGAAGCCGCGGCGGCGACGTTTGCGTTTGTTGATCTGCTAGAGGATGCATAGCCTGCCTGTCTGAGGGGAGAGGACAACGCATCATATGATTTGATATTGGCAGGGATCAATAGGGGAAAAATTCTCGTAACAACAGAGTCATATGGTTTCGGTGGATTGCGAGCCTGTCGGGTGTGCACCTGACACGTTCGGGTTAAAACGAATCGGATGGGGTGGCGTGGCACATCGGAGTGGTCCATCATGGGCATCGCATTCTGTCAAACGCCCACTGTCTCTTGTGGACCGGCTGTTCCTGGTCGCGCACGACGACCGGACGGGTAAGCTACGCATCGGCATCGATGTGTTGGGTGTCGGTTTAGCCGCCGCTGCCCTGGTGGAACTGGTGATGGCCAACGCGATCGACATCGACGACCCCACCGGCCTGGTGACCCGCCGCACGGTCTACCCGCACCCCGACGCGGCCGTGCAATACGTGCTGGAACAGATTGTCAAAGGGGAGCCGACCAGCTACACCGTTACCGACTGGATAAACGTGCTCCGCGACGACCTCTACGTCGGCATAGCACAGAACCTGGTCGCCGACGAGTTGGTGCGAGCCGAGAAATCCCTCCTCGGACGGGCCCCGCGCTATGCGCCGACGCCGCAGTCGCTCGGTGAGGAACCGCTCGCGTGGGTATTCGGAATTCTGCGTTCCGGTCGCAACGCCGAGAATTATGAGCAGCCCAAACGCGTCCTCGCATGCCTATGCGTCGCCATGGGTTCGGCATCGGTGATTACGGCGCTGCCGACAGATGAAATCGACACGTCCTTTCCGCTCGTGCTCGATATGTGCGACTCGCCGTACGTCGCCATTGTCAAGGCCACCGCGTACGTGAAGAGCAAGCTGTCGATGTCCGTCCGGCGCTGACCGACCAGCTGTGACACGATGATCAGGTGGGGGACGGGCCGATCGCGTTCGTGCTCGGCGGCGGGGGAGTGCTCGGAGCCGTCGAGGTCGGCATGTTGCGCGCGCTTCTCGAGGTGGGCGTACGCCCCGATCTGATCGTCGGCACGTCGATCGGCGCGATCAACGGAGTGCTGGTCGCTTCCGACCCGACCGACGGGGTCACCGACCGGCTGACCGGACTCTGGGCATCACCGCAGGCCCGTGAGGTCTTCGGCGGCAACGCGACCGCACAGATCGCCCGATTCGCCCGAGTGCGTACGCATCTGCACTCGGCGGCACCGCTGCGGTCGATGCTCGTGCGGGAACTCGGCCCCGCGCCGACGTTCGGCGACCTGGCGGTGCGCTTCGAGTGCTGCGCGGCCAGCATCGAGCGGGCAGCCGAGCACTGGTTCGCCGGTGGGCCGGTCATCGACGCCGTGCTGGCGTCATGTGCGGTGCCGGGGCTGCTGCCACCGGTCGTCGTCGACGGCGAACACTTCATCGACGGCGGCGTCGTCAACTCGATACCGATCGGCCGCGCCGTCGAACTCGGTGCCGAGACGATCTTCGTGCTGCAGGTCGGCCGGGTGGATCGACCGCTGAAAGCACCGCGCAACGTGATCGAGGTCGGCCGGGTCGCGTTCGAGATCTCCCGCCGGCACCGGTACGCCCGCGAGCTGGCCGCCGTGCCCGAGTCGGTGCGCGTGCACGTCCTTCCGACAGGTGGCGGATCCGCTCGTGACGACTCACCATTGGCCTATCGTGACCTGCGGGTCGCGATGTCGCGGATCACGCGCGCGCACGAGGCGTCGGCGGCATACCTGAAGGAAAATCTGTGAGGGAGATGCCGTGAGGCCCCCGCCACGCTGGTTCCGGCGCATCGTGCTCGCGCCGCTCGTCGTCGTGCTCGCGCTCGTCTTTCTGGTCGCGTCGCCTGCTGTGGCTGCTGCTCGCGCTCGTGGCCTCGCCGTTCGTCGCCGGCCGGCTCCGACCGGTCCGCGTGCATCGTGGCTCGTCACGGTCTATCTGGTCGTCGAAGCGGGCGCGCTCGGCACCATGTTCGCGCTGTGGATCGCGGGCCGGCTTCGGCTGGCGCGTGCACGCCCCGGGGTTCCAGCGGGCGCACTACCGGCTCTGCGGGCTCGCGCTCCGGATCCTCTACCGCCAGGCCGAATGGGCGCTGAATCTCACGGTCGAGATCACCGGCGCGACGCCCGACCTGCTGCCCGAGGCGAGCATGCTGGTGCTCTGCCGGCATGCCGGACCGGGTGACTCGTTCCTGCTCGCGCACGCGCTCATCAACTGGTATGACCGCGATCCCCGCATCGTGCTGAAAGACTCGCTCCAGTGGGACCCGACGATCGACGTGCTGCTGCACCGGCTGCCGAACCGGTTCATCGCACCCGGCGGCGGCACCGGGGTCGAGGCCCAGATCGCCGACCTCGCCACCGACCTCGACGACAACGACGCCCTGGTGATCTTTCCGGAGGGCGGCAACTTCACGCCGGAGCGGTGGCAGCGCGGCATCGAACGGCTGCGCCGCCTCGGGCTGGCGTCGATGGCACGCCGGGCGGAACGCATGCGTAACGTGCTGCCGCCGCGGCCCGGTGGGGTGCTCGCGGCGCTCGTCGCCAGCCCCGACGCGACGGTGGTGTTCGTCGGCCACACCGGCGTCGACCACCTGCGCACGGCCGCCGACGTGTGGCGCGAACTGCCGATGGACAAGACGATCAGCATGCAGTGGTGGCTGGAATCGCCGGAAAACATCCCGGCCGATCCGGAGCAGCGGATCGAGTGGCTCTACGGCTGGTGGGCGCGGATCGACGGGTGGATCTCGGACAACCGGCCGGAGCCGCGTACCCGCTGTGAGGGCTCGATCTTCGGTTGGTTACTTCAGCTCGAAGTAGGCGCGGATCGTGGTGCTGTCGGGCGTCGTGTAGGTGCGGACGAGATCGCTGAGCCGGTGCACGATCATCAGGCCGCGCCCGTCGGGCTGATCTGGCTCCGGGGGACGCCGCCCGGCCAGGCGGTCGTTGATGACGCCGCCGTCGGAGACCTCGAAGACCACGCGCCGATCGTCGGTCCACGCGGCGAGGCGACCGAAACCGCCACCGTGCACGATGGTGTTGCTGACCAATTCGTCGACGACCAGCACGGCGTCGGCGACGTGGTCGACCGTGAGGCCGGCCGCCAGCGCGAACGAGGCGGTGAACCGGCGGGTCTCGTTGGGATTGTCGGGGAAGATCATCATCGACGCGGAGTCGCCGGCTCGCGCGGGTGCGGCACGTTGAACGTGTCGGCGGAGGCCTCGGCGCCCGTATAGTCTTCGCTGTCCGTGCGGCCGTGTCGGTCCACAGTGTCGGGTGCGTGCGCTTCGCGTCTTCGATGATCTGCGGATCGAGTTCGGTGACGTTGTACGGGCACAGAATCGTGGCGTCGCGGCCCTCGAACGCCGCGTTGATCAGCGCTTCGTGTTGCATGCACGCCGGATATTCGGTCTCGTCGCGGTCGGCCCAGATCGGCTCGCCGACGATGCGCACGCGCTGGCCCGGGTGCTTGGCCGCGAAGTCGAGCAGCACCTCACCGATGATGCGGCCCGGGTTGCGCCCCGCGACGGACATATCGTGCATCTCGATCTCGTCGGCATCGCTGCCGAACGCGGCCCGGAGAAGTTTGAGATTGCGCGTCGGCACCGCGACCATGACCGGCTCGCCCGCGACGAGGCCGTTGGTGACGAAACGCATCATGGTCGCCAAGTAGTCACGGTTGTCGCGGTAGAAGAGCGCCGGGTGCTCGAACCGGGGGACCATCGGGGCCGGTAGAACTGACGTCACTGTGCTGCCCCCTCGGGGGTCTTTTGGTTTCGCGAAAGCCGCCAGAACACTAGAGGGTTCCAAGTGTAGGTTGGGCGTCTGGCTTTAGCATTACGGACTGTGAGTATATGTGTTCGCTACGCAACGTACGTGAATCCTCGTGCAGTTTCACGTTTGCTCAGGCCATGGTCTTTTAGCGAAACACGTACGGCGTGTCCGACCAGTTCATTGATGCCGGAGCGTCACCCGTCCGTGTTGCAATGGTGGCGCGCGACGTGCTGTCGTGTGCGGAAGACCTCGCGGGGGTCGCTCATACGTGAGCGGGAGATCCGTGGCACGCCAGATGGGGAGACAATGAGGACATTCACCGCGCAGGTCGGGCCGAGCAACGCATCCCAGTTGTCGGCGGTCTCGGTTGACGACGTGAACGAGGCGCTGATGGAGGACATCGGCGAGGGCACCGTCAGGATCAATGATCTGGACCGGCTCCGCGAGTTCGGCGAGGACGAGGACGGCCGGGTCACCGAGGACGACGAAGACGGCCTGCAGATCTGGATCGGCGGCGAGAGCTACCCGATCTTCGACGACGTCGAGGCGGCCGTGGCCGAGGCGATGGGCCTGCAGACGCGTTACGTCGACGCGAAGCAGACCTTCGATCACGCGCGGGACCTCTACGCGGCCAGCGTGGCGAGCGTGTCGAGGCGACCGGCTCGACCGCGGCGGCCGCGAAGGCGCTCGGCATCGAGGAGGCCGAGGTGCTCGCGCTGGTGCCGCCGCTCCGACTTTCGCCGCTCCGACTTCCGCCGCTCCGACTTCCGCCGCGCCAGTTCCCGCCCAGGTGCCCGGGTTTATCGACGAGGCCGCGGCCGCGGGCGTGTGATCCGTCGTCGCCCCGGGGTTCGCGGTCTTCCCAGCCGCCTCGTCGAGATGTTTCGTGACGCTGGGGCGATTTTCGGTGGTCCCAGCGACACAAACTCGACCCAGCGTCGCTGAACCCTGAGCGCATAACCGATATTTTCCGACATATCGGACTAGCGGTTGTGGTTGCTCAGCGACCTCGGCAGCTGCTGTTGTCAGGGCAACCGAAAGTCGCCATGCCCCGTTGGAGGCGCTGTGTCTGCCGGGCGATATATCCGGCTTATCGGGTGACAGGTTCGGCCGCACATCGCACGACGCCCCGTGCGTTCGGTGTCATCGGCGTGGCGACACGCGGCTGGCCAGAACTCCGACGTCAGCGTCGCCGGGATGGGGTCGAAGCAGCGGTGGTGTCGGAGATCCGAGTCGCACCGGCGTGTCGACGAAGCGTGTCGCGGCGGCTGGACCATTGGCGCGGACGCCTGTGATCTTGGTCGGATTCACCGTGGCGGGATTGCCTGCCCGAGATGTGGGTAAAGATGGATTTGTGACAGCTGACGCTCCTGAAGATCACCGCCGCGAGGTTAATGCCGAGGTCGCGGACCCTCACGTCGCGGGCCGGCCGCCGGCGATGCCCGTGAGTGAACCGGCGAGCGCGGGGGCGAACGATGCCGAGCCGGATTCGGTGCCGGAGCCGGGTGGTCTCGCCGGGTCAAGCGGGGGCGCCGAGCCAAATGGGCGGAACCGCCGAGCCGAACGGGAGCGCCGAGCCAAATGCGGCCGGAACCGCCGCGTCGAACGGGGGCGCCGAGCCGAACGCGGCCGGAACCGCCGCGTCGAACGGGGGCGCCGAGCCGAACGCGGCCGGAACCGCCGCGTCGAACGGGAGCGCCGAGCCAAATGCGGCCGGAACCGCCGAGCCGAACACGAACGCGAAGGCTACGCCGAACGGAAAACCGGCCAAGCAGCGGCTGCCCCGCGCGGCCTGGACGATCATCGCCAAACGAACCTTCCAGCAATTCGGCGCGGACAATCTGACCGATCTCGCGGCCGCGCTGACGTACTACGCGGTGCTGTCGATCTTCCCCGGCCTGCTCGTGCTCGTATCGGTGCTCCGGATCTTCGGCACCGACACCGTCAACTCGGTCGTGAAGAACATCTCCGACCTTGCCCCGGGCAGCACTTCCAGCACGTTGACGAGCGCGGCCGACACGTTGGAGAAGAGCGGCTCGGGCAGCGCGGTGGCGGTCGTGATCGTCGGCCTGATCGCGGCACTGTGGTCGGCGTCCGGGTACGTCGCCGCGTTCATGCGGGCCTCTAACGTCATCTATGACGTGCCCGAAGGACGCCCGGCCTGGAAGACGCTGCCGGTGCGCCTGGGTCTGACCGTGTTCGCCGGCGTCATGCTGAGCGCGTCCGCGTTGATCGTCATCTTCACCGGCAAGTTCGCGAACTCGGTCGGCAACGCGCTGCACGTCGGGCACGGAGCCGTGGTCGCGTGGGACATCGCGAAGTGGCCCGTACTCGTGATCTTGATCAGCATTCTTTTCGCGGTGCTCTACTGGGCGTCGCCCAACGCGAAGTTCGGCCGCTTCCGGTGGTTCACCGCCGGTGGCGTGCTGGCCGTCGTGATCTGGCTGATCGCCTCGGGTCTCTTCGCCTTCTACGTGGCGAACTTCGGCTCCTATAACAAGGTGTACGGGAGCCTCGCGACCATCATCGTCTTCCTGATCTGGCTCTGGATTTCCAACATCGCGGTGCTCCTCGGGGCCGAGTTCGACGCCGAGGTGATGCGGGAACGCGCGATCCGCCGGGGCATGGCGCTGACGCACGAGCCCTACATGGAGTTGCGGGACGACCGGAAGGTCACGTCCGACCTGCCGAAAGAGTAGGCCCTGTGCTGCCGATCATTGGCGGGCTGCGGCGGTCCCAGACGACGACCGGCGGCGTTCTCGCAGATCCTTCAATACAGACGGGGTATTCAGGACTGCTGCGAGCTTGCTGGATCGCCGCCTGGAATCCGCCTCGCCTCACCGTGATCGACAGGACAGGGCCTCAGCCGGACGTGACCGTCGCGCGTTACGGGCCGGGCGGTGTCGAGTCGGGGAAGTTGCGTTCCGGGCACGTGTTCGGGCGCGCCGGGTCGTAGGCGACCAGGGCGTTCGCCGTGCCCTCCTGCGGGCTCGTGGCGTGCGGGAGGTTGTAGCTGAGTTCGACCAGGCCGTGCCAGCCGGTGAAGTTCGCGGTGTAGAGCGTGCAGCCCTGCGCCGTGCGCGTGTTCGGGATCGCGGTGGCCTGTGAACGGGTACGGATCGTCGTGGAGATGTCGTTCGGATCACTCTCCAGCAGGAAGAACGTCTGCCCGACGGTGGAGTCGTTGACCCAGAACTTCTGCCCGGCGGTCAGATAGATGTCCGAGACGCTCAGCACGTCCTGACTGTCGACGGCCGCGAACGCCAGATCGGGATCACCGGGACCGGAAACGCCGTCGTTGGCCGACACCGGCAGCGTGGTGATCGTGTGGCCTTGCCGCTGCTCGGCGTAGAAGGATCCGCTTCCGGCGAAGTGCGTGACGGTCGCCGTGTAGGACTGCAGCACCCGCTGGTTCGAGTTGATCGCGATGAAGTCGGTGAGGCCGGTGCCGTACGTGCTCGATGCCAGCAGGATGTTGCGCGAGTTGTAGAGGCTCAGGTCGTAGTCCGCGGACGTGGCGACGCCGATGACGGACCAGTAATTCGTCGTGGTGCTGAACGCGTACGTCGTGTTGACGGTGCCGGTCACGGTCGTGGCGTCGGCCAGCGGCGTGGACGCGTACGCGCCCTGGGCGACCAGCAGCATGCCGGTGACCGCGGCGACTGTGACGCCGGCGCGCATCCATCGTCTTCTCATGTGGTGCCTCATGCGGGTGCCTTTCTGCGTAAGGGGTGGTCGCAGTGTCGCGCCATGTCGTGGTCGGCCGCCGCGTCGAGTCGGCCTTCCGACTCGCGACGGCGGAGAATCGTCACCGTCGAGAGTGGATTCGTCGCGAGTTGACGTCGTTGGCATGATGGTCGATGCCCAGCCGCCCGGATGAGGAGCCTCGATGTCGGAAAGCCGCAACAGTTACCTCGACCAGGTGGTCGCCAACCAGGAGCGGTTGGAGGTGGACCTGCGCGCGAAGCAGTCCAAAATGGCGCCGCCGTCCGCTCCGATGATGGCGTCGATGCCGGCACCCGGGGCACCGCGGCGATCCGGTGGCGGTGGCGAGTCCTTTAAGGAAACCGCCGAGGTATCGAGCGGCACGAACGCCGTCGACGTCCGCGTCACGGGCCGGCTCCGGTGGCGCACCGTGGTCGTGCCGCCGAACGCGTTCGTGGTGCATACCCGTCGCGGCCACGCCGAACCGCTGCACGTCGGGCTCGGCGTCTCGTTCCGCTACCGGCCGGCGACGGACTCCTACCTGGTCGTACCCGGCGCGATGCAAACGATCCTGATCACCGCGTTCTGCATCTGCAAGGAACTGCAGGGCGTGCTCGTCCAGGCGTACGTGCAATGGATCATCCAGGACTTCTCCGTCGCCTACCGCAAGCTCGACTTCAGTGAGCCGACGACCCGATGCGCCTGGTCAACCTGCAGCTCAACGAGCAGGCGCAGGCCGCCATCAAGGACAAGGTCGCGACCATGAGCGTCGGCGAGGTGCTCAGCGACAAGCAGCCGATCATCGAGGAACTGACCGCCCGGCTGCGCTCTGTCGCCGAGGGCGAAGGCGGCTCCGACACCGGCCTCGGCCTGCGGATCGTCACCGTGCAGATCAAGGAGGCCGTGGTCAGCTCGTCGCGGCTGTGGGAGAACCTGCAGAAGCCGTACCGCGCCGAGCAGGACCGGGTCGCGCGCCTCGCCGAACTGGTCGCCGAGGAGGCGATCTCGGAACGGGAGACGGCCGCGCAGCAGGAACGGGAGACCCGCCGCATCGACACCGAGCGGGAACTCGCCGTGCTGCGCGCGCAGGCCGAGGCGCAGACCTTCGACCGAGAGGTGGCCGAGCGCGTCCGCCGGGCCGAGCAGCAGGAGAGCAACACGCCGGCGCTCGCCGATCTGGCACAGGCCACGGTGCTGCACGCGCTGCGCGCTCGAACGCGACCGCATGGCCGGGGAGGCCGAGGTCGGCCGGCTGCGGCTGGAGCGCGATCAGCTGCTGCGCCGGCTCGGTCAGGAGGGTGACCTCGCGCTGGCCGCGGCCGAGGCCGAAGCCGACCATCCCGGTCGCTGCTGGAGATCGAACGTGTCCGGATGCGCGCCGCGATCGACAACGAGCAGACGCAGGCGAGCCTGCAGAGACAAGCTGATCGACGCGTTGCCGGAGATCGTCGACAAGCTGCCGAAGCCGACCGAGTTGCGCGCGGTCACGATCGGCGGCAACGACTCGACGACGCGTCAGCGGCCTCGTCGCCGAACTGGTCAGCGTGGTCAGCGCGATGCGGGAGTCCACCAGCTAAATCCCCTGCGCCTGCGGGTGCGACGGCGGAAACCTGCGATCATGACCGGATGATGCCCGCCAGCGACCTGCCGGTGCGCGCCGTGCTGCCGGCGTGCTGGCCGCGCTGACCGAGCGCGGCGCCGCCGTGCTGGTCGCGCCGCCCGGCACCGGCAAGACGACGCTCGTGCCGCTGCGCGCTGGCCGACGCGTTCGCGGCGGCCGGGTCATGGTGGCCGAACCGCGGCGGATGGCGGCCCGGGCGGCGGCCCGGCGGATGGCGTGCGCTGCTCGGCGAGCGCGGTCGGCGAGCGCGTCGGCTTCTCGGTGCGCGGCGAGAGCCGGGTCGGCCGCGCGCACCCGGGTCGAGGTCGTCACCACCGGCGTGCTGCTGCGCCGGCTGCAACGCGACCCGGAACTGGCCGGCGTCGGCGCGGTGATGCTCGACGAGTGCCACGAACGGCACCTCGACACCGATCTCGCGCTGGCGTTCCTGCGTCGACGTACGGGCCGCGCTGCGCCCGGATCTGCGGCTGCTGGCGGCGTCGGCGACCGTGGACGCCGACCGGTTGGCGCGGCGCCTCGGCGGCGGCGACCCGGCCGGTGGTCGAGGCCGAGGGCGTGCTGCTTCCCGGTCGAGCGTCGTCTGGGCGCCGCCGCCCCGGCCGGTGCGGCCGCGCGTACGGGCTGCGGGTCGACCCGCGCGCTGCTGGACCACGTCGCCGGCGACCGTCACGGCGGGCGCTGCGCGAGCACGACGGGCGACGTGCTGTGTTCCTGCCCGGCGTCGGGGAGATCAACGCGGTCGCGGCCCGGCTCGCCGGCCGCCGTCCGACGTGGACGTGCTGCACGCTGCACGGCCGGCAGCCGGCCGCGGTGCAGGACGCCGCGCTCGTCGCCGGGCCGCGCCGCCGGGTCGTGCTCGCCACCGCCGTCGCCGAGAGCAGCCTGACCGTGCCCGGGGTGCGGGTCGTGGTCGACGCCGGGCTGGCCCGGGAGCCGCGCACCGACCACGCCCGCGGGCTCGGCACGCTCGTGACCGTACGGGTCTCGCGGGCGACCGCCACGCAGCGCGCCGGCCGGGCCGGGCGGGAGGCGCCCGGGCACGGTCTACCGCTGCTGGTCGGCGGCCGAGCACGACCGGCTGCCCGGCGCACGCCCAGCCGGAGATCGCCGTCGCCGACCTGACCGCGCTTCGCGCTGGAGCTCGCCTGCTGGGGCCACCCCGACGGCGCCGGGCTGGCAGCTGCCCGACCCGCCGCCGGCCGGCCGCGATGCAGGTCGGCCCGGACGACGCTGCACGGCGCTCGGCGCCGTCGACGCCGACGGGCGGGTGACCGCCGCGGGGCCGGGCGATCGCGGCCGTCGGCGCCCACCCCCGGCTGGCCCGCGCGCTGCTCGACGGCGCCGGCGTGGTCGGCCGGCGACCGGGCCGCCCAGGTCGTCGCGATGCTCGCCGAGGACGGGCTGACCGGGCGGCGGACGACCTCGCGGCCGCGTGGCGCCGGCTGCCGCGACGGCGGCGACCGGGGCGCGACCGCCCGCTGGCGCGACGAGGTCGCGGCGGCTCGACGCACGGCGCGATCGCCGCGGGCCGGCGCGCGACCGAGGCGGCCTCTGCCGACGACCTGGCCGCCGGGCTCGTGGTCGCGCTGGCGTTTCCCGGAGCGGGTGGCGCGGCCCGCGGCGCCGGGCGCGTACCTATCTGATGGTCGGCGGCACGGCCGCCGAGCTGGCGCCGGCCCGGCCTGCACGGCGCGCCGTGGCTGGCGGTCGCCGTCGCCGACCGGGCGCCGGGCAGCGCGCTCCGCCCGGATCCGGGTGGCCGCCGTCGTCGACGAGGCGACCGCCCGGCAGGCCGCCGCGCCGCTGCTGACCGGCGGCGACGAGGTGCGTGGCGGACGGGGACGTGGTCGCCCGCCGGGTGGAGCGGCTCGGCGCGATCGTGCTGTCCGACGCGCCGCTGGCCCGCCCGGACCGCGCGCTCGTCGCCGCGGCGGTCGCGGCGGCCTGCGGACCGAGGGGCTGGCGCTGCTGCGTGGCGGCCGGGAGGCGGTCGCGCTGCGCGAGCGGCTGGCGTTCTGCCACCGCGCGCTCGGCGCGCCGTGGCCGGCCGTCGACGACGAGGCGCTGCTCGACGGCGCGCCCGAGTGGCTGGGGCCCGAGCTGGCGGCGCCCGCCGCCGCGCCGACCTGGCGCGCGTCGACGTGGTCGCCGCGCTGCGCCGGCTGCTGCGACTGGCGGCAGGCGGCGCGGCTCGACGAGATGGCGCCCGGAGCGGATCGCGGTGCCGAGCGGTTCGCGGGTCCGGGTGGACTACTGCGACCGGCCGCGCCCGTGCTGGCCGTGAAGATCCAGGAGGCGTTCGGCTGGCGGCAGCGCCCCGACGATCGCGGGCGGGCGGGTCACCGTGGTGCTGCATCTGCTGTCGCCGGCCGGTCGGCCCGCGGCGGTCACCAGTGACCTGCCGTCGTTCTGGCGCAACGGCTATCCGCCGGTACGGGCGGAGCTGCGCGGCCGATATCCACGGCACGCGTGGCCGGAGGACCCGACCACGGCGCCGCCGACCCGGCGGCCGCAGCCCCGATCGCGCTGAGAGGGCCTAACCCCACCCAATTCGTGCAGCCGCTCGTCATCGATGCCGAAGTGGTGGGCGATCTCGTGGATGACGGTGATCCGAACCTCCGTGACGACCTGCTCCTCGGTGTGGCACATCGCGAGCAGCGGCCGGCGGAAGATCATGATGCGATCGGGCAGGACGCCGCCGTAATCGGTGCCGCGGGAGGTCAGGGCAAAGCCCTCGTACACGCCGAGAATGGGTTCGTTGTTCGGCGGTCTGTCGGCCACCAGGATGACCACGTTGTCGAGCAGGCGCATGAGAGCGTCGGGGACGCTGTCGAGCGCGTCCGAGACGAGTTCCTCGAATCGCTCGTTGGACATCTCGACGGGCACACGTTGTTTATACGGCAGTGCGCCGCCGAACGGTCAGCTCCCGCAGGATGGCGTCGGCGAATGCCGCATGTTGTCGTTGTGGACAAAATCGACCTGGTTCGCGTTCGGTCCGGGGTCGTCGCCTTCGCCCCGGTGTAGGGCTGGCCGGGCGCGTCCATCTGGGTGATCGTGCCGGCCGTCACCGTCGCCGGGACCGGGTGCTGCGACGTCGCCCTGCGCTTGAAGTCGTAGCGCAGCACGAACGTCTTGCACGGGCCGGTGAAGCGGTCGAAAGCGCTGGCGTCCGGAGAACTCCGGTGCGTCGAGCGGCTTGGTCGTGAACGAGATGACGCTGTAGCCGTCGGCGTCCGCGTAGCCCGGGGCGGGCCAGGCGCAGGTCGCGAACCCATCGAACGGGTCGGCGCCGACGCTGAGCTTGACCGGCTGGTGCTGCTGGGTCAGGCCGTGGGCTTTCTCGCATGCCTGCACCTGCGCCGTCGAATCCCGCCCGGGGTCGGTGCTGCCGCCGTCGTCGCTGGACCCGAAGTGATGGATCGCCGCCCACGCGCCGCCGATCGCCACGACGAGGCCGGTGATGGTCACGATCGCCTTCGTCGCCGTGTCGAAGAATCCGAGCACCCGCGCGAACCCCTTCGGCCGAGCCTTGTCGTCGGTCGGCTTCGTGTCGATCACGGGCGAGGGAGCTTCAGTCATGGGGGTCCTCTGCGCGGTGCGAACTCACGGTGCGATATTGACAGCGCGATGTTGACAGTGCGCCACGATAGGCGATCATGTGGTCGTTGGCAGTCAGCAGCACGACCGACAAGGGAAAGCAGGGCCGGATGGCGACGAAGTTTGCTGTGTTGGGCACGGGCCACTGGGCCGCACAGACGCACGCCGTGGCAATCGCGGCACACCCCGACGCCGAACTCGTCGCGGTCTGGGGTCGCGACCGCGCCAAGGCGTCCGCCGTCGCCGAACCATATGGCGCTCACGGGTACGACGACCTCGACGCGGCCCTGGCCGATGTGGACGCGGTCGCGATCGCCCTCCCACCGGACGTGCAGGCACCGCTCGCCGCCCGGGCCGCCCGCGCCGGCAAGCATCTGCTGCTCGACAAGCCGCTCGCGCTCGACATCGTGGCGGCCGACGACGTCGTGCAGGCCGTCGAGGAGAGCGGCGTGGCCAACCTGGTCTTCTTCACGAGCCGCTACGTGCCCGAGGTCGAGCGGTTCCTGCTCGAGCAGGCAGGCGGCGACTGGGATTCGGCCCGGGTCGCGATGCTCGGCAGCATCATCGGTGACGACAATCCCTACCGCGACTCGGCCTGGCGTTACGAGCACGGCGGCCTGTGGGACCTCGGCCCGCACGCGCTCTCGCTGCTGGTGCCGATCCTCGGCCCGGTGGTGTCGGTCGTCGCCGGCGCCGCGCCGCACGGCACGACGCACGTGATCGCGAACCACAGCGGAGGCGGCGTGAGCACGATGGCCCTGAGCGTGGTGGCACCGGTCGGCCGGCACGAGTTCGTGTTCTCCGGCCCGACCGGGGAGATCACGCCGCCGGTGAGCCCGGCCCAACCGGTGGAGCCGGCGCATGTCGCTCGGCATCGCGATCGACCAGTTGCTCGAGCAGATCACGTCCGGCGGCCGCGATCACCCGTGCGACGTGCACTTCGGGCGCAACGTGACGGCGGTGTTGGCGGCCGCGCAGCGGGCGCGCGACGAAGGCGTACGCGTCGACATCTGATCTGCCATCCTGACAGTCCTCTCCCAGTCCCGGAAGGACTGGCATGACCACGACCGACCCGATCATCGTTTCCACCCTGCGGTGGCCGGCCGAACCGAGCCGCGATGGCGGCGGCCAGCGGGTGTTGGCCGTCGTCACGCTCCTCGTCGCGGCCTGCACGATGGCGAGCCTGTGTGCGGCCGTCCTCGGGTGGATCGGGTGGCGTGGCGCCGGTCCGCTGCCGACGAACGGCGATGTCAACGTCATCATGCACGTGGTCGCGCCGGCGGAGACGGTCACGCGTGTGGAGCGGGCGGACCACATCTTCGGCGACGCGTACGGGTCGATCGGGGCCGCCGGCTGGGTTTTCGGCGATGACGACTATGGCTCGGGCTACGTCTGGATCGAGACGACCGGCGCCGGCACCGCGTCCGATCGTCTGGCGGACGTGCCGAGACCGGGCTGATCTCCGACGGCTGGACCGTGCGTCCCGACCGGCGCCTCGCGGGCACGTTCAGCGCCACAAGGGCCGCCAACTCCTGACCGTCGACGAAGAGGGTCCGGTCGGCCCGTCCGGCGGCGAGGAGTTGGGGTTCAGTTCGAACGCGTCGAGCCGGGCGCGGCACCTGCCGCTGGCCGTCGGCGGGTGGCCCCTTGGCTTCGCGCTCACCTTCGTCGCCGGGTGGCGGCTGGCGTCGGCGGTCGAAGCGCCCACACGGTGTCCCGTCTCGCGTGGGCCGGCTTGGTGCTGATGCTGCCGGCGACCCTGTTCACGATCGGCGATCTCGTCGACCGATCACGACGCCCGCGCGGTCCGGCAGTTCGTGCCGTTCGATGCGTACATGGCGATCTTGGTCCGGCCGCTAGCGCTGCTCGGCGGTCTCTGCGTGGTAGTCGCCGGCGTCCTGATGACGATCCGCTCACCGTGAACGGCATGAGACCAGCGACGGGACGCGGCGCCAACCCCGTAAAGTTGTGACGCTCCGGCCGGCGGGTCCCGGCCGATCGCGGGAGGTGCGGCGTGCTGGTTGTCCACGGTCTGTGGAGCGCGGCCGGCCGCCTCGCGATCTGGGGCGAGTCGTCGACGCTGCCGAGGTCGGTGCCGCGCCGGGCCGGCGCGGCCGCAGGTGCGGGCGCATCCGTTCGCGGCCTCGGCCGAGGAGTTGCTGGCGGCGTTGACCGCGGCCGGTCGGCGTGCACCTGGTGGAGCCACCGACGGCCGGTGCCGTGAGCCTCCGGTTGCCCAGCGACGGCGACGCGCCGGGAGACTCACCGGACCTCGTGCGCACCGAGGCCGGCGACGAGCCGACGCGGCCCGGCGCGAGACGTCCCCGAGCTCGCGACCTGGACCGTGCCGACCGTGGAGTTCGACGTCGACCAGGCGTTCGTCGCGCTCGCGTTCATCGGCGGGCTGCCCGCCGTCGGCGAGACGGCCGCAGCCGAGATCGTCTGGGGTGCGACGATCCGGCACCTGTGCGGGCTCGTCGACTTCACGCGCGATGTGGCGGCGCGGGGCCGGGTGCTGCCGACGCTCGAAAGTGATCCGGACGGCCCGACGGCGGTGTGGCGACCCCTGCTCACGGGTCCGGACGCGGAGTCGGCCCGGGACCTGGCAATCGCGCTGCCACCGGCCGCCCGGGCCGAAATGCGCGCAGATGCCGAGACAGACGCGATCACACCGGCCGCGCTCGTGGGCGACATGCTGGACGCGTTCACCGACGCCGCCGTCCGAGGCGGGCTCGGCCGCGGCGCGCTCGCGCCCGACCGGAAGTCGACCGGGATCCCGGCCGCCGCACGGGCCTGGCTCGACGCGCTGACCGGCTTCGATCGCCGGTTCTCGGCCGACGACCGCGAGATCGACGACCTGCGCGCAGGGCTCGCGACCTGGCAACATGACGCCGCCGGCGGGCCGGTCCGCGCGTGTTTCCGACTCGTGGAACCCGTCGAAGCGGATCTCCTCGACGCCGACGCGGACGCCGACGAATGGCGGGTCGACTTCGCGCTGCAGGCCACCGATCAACCCAGCCTGATCGTCGATGCCGCGCGCGTCTGGGAGAGCAAGGGCGCGCTCAAGGCTCTGGCCAGGCATCTCGATACGCCGCAGGAGACCATGCTCGCCGAACTCGGCCGGGCCAGCCGGTTGTGGCCGGACATCACGAAAGCGCTGACCACGGCCCGACCGGAACGGCTGACGCTCGACGTCGACGGGGCGCACGCGTTCCTGCGCGAGGGCGCCCCGCTCCTGCACGCGGCCGGCTTCGGGGTGCTGCTGCCGTCGTGGTGGACCAAGCCGACCGCCCGGCTCGGAGCCCGGCTGCACGCCCAGTCGCGGACCGCCCCGGGCACGGTCGCCGGTCGCGGTGGCTTCGGGCTCGACTCGCTCGTGGACTACCAGTGGCAACTCGCTCTCGGTGACGATCCGCTCAGCGAGAAGGAGCTGCGGTCGCTCGCGAAACTCAAGACGCCACTGGTACGCGTGCGGGGTCAGTGGGTCGAGCTGGACGCGAAGCGCCTCGCCGCCGGCCTGAAATTTCTGGGTGCCGGGGGTCAGATGAGTGTCGGCGAGTTGCTGCACGCCGGGCTCGCGCTGACGGAGGGCCCGGGTGGCGTCCCGGTGACCGCCGTGACGGCCGACGGCGTGCTCGGGGACCTGCTCGACGGCACGGCGGAACGCCATCTCGTGCCGATCGACGCGCCGCCCGGCTTCCAGGGCACCCTCCGCCCGTACCAGCAGCGTGGTCTGGCCTGGCTCTCCTTCCTGGAATCCGTCGGGCTGGGCGGCGTGCTGGCCGACGACATGGGTCTCGGTAAGACGGTGCAACTGCTCGCGCTGATCGCCGGCGATCCGGCCGAGGCCGCCCCGACGCTGCTCATCTGCCCGACCTCGCTCGTCGGCAACTGGCAGCGGGAGGCGGCGAAGTTCACGCCGACCACCCGGGTGCACGTGCATCACGGCGCCGAACGGCCGCGTGGCAAGGCGTTCACCGACGCGGTCGACGCCGCCGACGTCGTGATCACCACGTACGCGCTGGCCGCACGCGACGCCGACGCGCTCGGCAAGATCACGTGGCACCGGATCGTCGTCGACGAGGCGCAGGCGATCAAGAACGCGGCCACCCGGCAGGCGGCGGCGGTGCGGGCGTTGCCGGCGCGGTCGCGGTTCGCGGTGACCGGCACGCCGGTGGAGAACCGCCTCGCCGACCTCTGGTCGATCATGGAATTCGCGAGCCCGGGCCTGCTCGGCAACGCGGCCACCTTCAAGCGGGTCTTCGCCGAACCGATCGAGCGCCACGGCAACGATGAGGCGGCTGCGCGCCTGCGCCGGATCACCGGCCCGTTCGTGCTGCGGCGGGTCAAGACCGATAAGACCATCATCTCGGACCTGCCGGAGAAGCTGGAGATGGACGTGCTGTGCAACCTCACGTCCGAGCAGGCGAGCCTCTATCAGGCCGTGGTCGACGACATGCTGGCCCGGATCGACTCCAGCGACGGCATCGAGCGCCGAGGTCTCGTGCTCGCGACGATGACGAAACTCAAGCAGGTCTGCAATCATCCGGCGCAGTTCCTGCACGACGATTCGCGGCTGAGTGGACGCTCCGGCAAGCTCGCGCGGCTCGAAGAGATCCTCGAGGAAGTGCTCGCGGCGGGGGAGAAGGCGCTGCTGTTCACGCAGTACGCGACGTTCGGCGGCATGCTCCGAGCGCATCTCGGCGCGCGTTTCGGCCGCGAGGTGCTCTTCCTGCACGGCGGCGTCGACCAGCGGGAACGCGACGCGATGGTCGCTCGCTTCCAGGCCGAGGGCACCGGGTCGCCGCCGCTGTTCGTGCTGTCGCTCAAGGCAGGCGGCACCGGGTTGACGCTGACCGCCGCGAACCATGTCGTGCACGTCGACCGGTGGTGGAATCCAGCAGTCGAGGATCAGGCGACGGACCGGGCGTTCCGGATCGGGCAACGGCGGGCAGTTCAAGTTCGCAAATTCGTCTGCGCGGGTACGGTCGAGGAGAAGATCGCCGGCATGATCCACGAGAAGCGCGGGCTGGCCGCGAAGATCGTCGGGACCGGCGAGGGCTGGATCACCGACCTGTCCACGAGTGATCTGCGGGAGCTCTTCGCGTTGGAGGCGGGGGCGGTGGTGGAGTGATGGCGCAATTCGACGACTACCGGCCGGCTATGCGCGTCGAGGGCGGGCTCAAGGCCCGGAGCAGCCGTGGCGCGATCGGGGAGTCGTGGTGGTCGCGGCGGTTCCTCGACGTCCTCGAATCGTTCGCCCTCGGCACCCGGCTGACGCGCGGCCGGGCCTACGCGCGCAAGGGGCAGGTCATCGCGCTCGAGATCGCCTCGGGCACGGTCGGCGCGACGGTACAGGGGTCGCGGCCGACGCCGTACGATGTGACAATTGATCTTGATCCGTTCTCCGAACTGATGTGGGCGAAGGTCGAGGTGGCACTCGCGGAGCAGGCGCTTTTCTCCGCGGCGCTGCTCAGTGGCGAGGTGCCGCCCGGGCTCGACGAGGTCTTCGCGGAAGCCGGGGCGCCGCTGTTCCCCCGCGCCCTCGGGGACCTGCGCATGCGCTGCTCCTGCCCGGACCACGCGGTGCCGTGCAAGCACATCGCGGCCACGTTCTACCTGCTGGCGGAGGCGTTCGACGCGGATCCCTTCCAGATCCTGCGGTGGCGCGGACGCGACCGGGAGACGCTGCTCGCACGGCTGCGATCGTTGCGCGGCGGAGGTGAGTCACCGGTCGTATCGCGGCCTGCGGAGACCACGGTCGCGCTCGGTGCCCGGCTCGCCCTCGTCGACGTGGTCAGCACGCCGCTGGCCGATTCCGTCGATCGGTTCTGGGCGTCGCCGGTGCCGCTGCCGCCTCGACGCGTCACCGTCGACACCGAGTCCGACCTGCTGTTACGTCAGCTGCCGCCACCCGGTCGGGCGATCGGCGGCGCGGAGTTGGCGGAGTGCCTGCGGTCGGGCTACGCGCGCCTCGGCCGCGCGGCCGAATAGCCTCGCCGGCTACGAGTCGCCGACTGCCAGCGCCGGCTACGCGTCGCCGGCTTGCGCGTGTCGCTGGCTGAGCCTCGGCTTCCCGGTGGTGATCCGGTAGGGCATCGTGCAGATCACGGCGTCCGTGCTGGCCCGCAACACGGTCGCGAGCACCAGGCCGCGCTGGTTGTGCAGGATCCGGTAACGCCAGCGGTTCGGGATGACCTCCGGGATCAGCACGGCCACTATGAGGTTCGCCGCCTGCGCTGTTTTGACGTAGTCGACGATCGGGCGTACCAGTGAGTGGCTGGGACTTTCGATCGTGTCGAGGCGGACGCCGGGACCCCAGGCGTCCCAGAGACCGCGGTAGTCGGCGCACTGGGCTGCGGTGACGTGCACGCTGACGGCCACCACGTCGCCGCCGAGCGCCAGCGCCGCGTTGAGCGCGTTCTCGGTGAGTTTGCTGATGTTGCCGCCGACCGGCACGATCACGAGACCTCGCTCCTTCGTCGGCAGCGGCGGGAGCCGGCCGAGCCCGAGTTCGATGCCGGCCGTGCGGTAGTAGCGGTGGATGCGTGAGAACAGCAGCATGAGCGCCGGGATGGTGATCACGACGACCCACGCGCCGGCCAGGAACTTCGTGGCGATGAAGACGACGGCGGCGGTCGCGGTCAGCAGCGCGCCGAAGCCGTTGAGGGCGGCGCGGCGTTTCCAGTGCGGCGGTTTCTGGTGGTGCCAGTGCCGGACCAGCCCGGTCTGGCTGATCGTGAAGCCGATGAACACGCCGATCGCGTAGAGCGGGATGAGCCGGTCGGTCACCGCGTCGACGGCGATCAGCAGTCCGGCCGCGAGCACGGCCAGCGCGCCGACGCCGTAGCGGTAGACCGGTCGCTCGGCGCGCAGGCCGAAGAGGTGGGGGAGCCGGTCGTCTTTCGCGAGCAGATGCATGAGGATCGGCAGGCCGCCGAAGCTGGTGTTCGCGGCGAGGCCCAACACCAGCGTGACGATGCAGTTCGCCGCCGTGTACGCCCACCCGCTCCCGAACGACCCGGCCGTCAGCTGGGCGAGCGCGGTCACGCCTGCCCGGGGAGCCACGTGGTCCCGGCGGATCAGCACCGCGAGCCCGATCAGCATCAGGCCGAGGATCACGCCCAGCGAGAGTTCGGTGTGCTGCGCGCGTTTGACCCGTGGCTGGCGGAAGAGCGGCACGCCGTTGGCGATCGCTTCGATGCCGGTCAGCGCCGAACATCCGGCCGCGAACGCCTTCAGCACCAGGATCACGCCTATCGCCTCGGTGACGTGGACCGGCTGCGGCCGCCCGACGACGGCCATCGGGTGCCCTCGGAACAGCCCGACGATGATCACACCGAAGATCGCCAGGAGGAACGCGATGAGCGGTGCCATCAGCACGCGCGCGCTCTCGGCGATGCCCCACAGGTTGACGCCGGTGATCAGGATCAGGCCGATGAGCGTGAGTCCGAGCAGGTGCGGGGCCAGGGCCGGAAACGCGGAGGCGAGGCTGGCGGCGCCGGCGGCGAGGCTGACGGCGACGGTGAGTACGTAGTCGACGACGAGACTCGCGGCGGCCAGCAGGCTGACGGTGGCCCCGAGGTCTTTCTTGCCGACCGCGTACGCGCCGCCGCCGTCCGGATGTACGGCGATGACCTGGCAGTACGAGACGACCAGCACGATCAGCAGGGCGACGATGGCGAGTGTGATCGGGAGGGTGAGCCGGAGTGCCGCGGTGCCTGCGGTGATCAGGACGAGCAGGATCGACTCGGGCCCGTACGCGACCGAGCTGAGGGCGTCGAGCGAGAGCGCGGCGAGGCCGCCGAAGGCGGTGAGGTGCTGCTTGTCGCCTTCCTTCGGCTTGGGTGGCCTCGTTGACGCGCGCATGGTTACATCTTTCCCGGCCAGAGGGCGCAAGTCGGCATAATCATCGCATCCGTCGCATCTGTCGCGGGAGCGTGTGGAGTTGTGGCGGCGTCGTCGGAGTGTGCGGACTTGTGGCGGCGGGGGCGACCACGAGTCGGCACGATCGACCGACCCGAGGCCGGTCTGTGCGTCGTCCATGTATCAACAAAGTTAAGTATTGACACATCTCAATGATGAAGCGCCCAATAGATGAACACAGTTCGACGTTTCCGAACGTAATCGAACAGGCTGCTT
Organism: uncultured Actinomycetota bacterium; assembly: GCA_963797605.1. GTDB lineage: Bacteria > Actinomycetota > Actinomycetes > Mycobacteriales > Micromonosporaceae > DASQPR01. Next base: position 48,519 of record CAWCPX010000001.1, read on the forward strand.
CATCCAAGAGGGGTGCCTTGTGTCTCGTCATCGTGTCCGGCGCTGGGCTGTGCTCTGCGTCCTGAGCTTGCTGACCGGCGGCATCGCCGTCGCCACCTCGTCGTCGGCCGCCCTCGCGGCCGACGCGATCACCATCAACGGAACCGCGTCGGGTCGCACTTTCGACGGCATCGGGGCGATCAGCGGCGGCGGCGGCAACAGCCGGCTGCTGATCGACTATCCGGAGCCGCAGCGCAGCCAGATCCTCGACTACCTGTTCAAGCCGGGCTACGGCGCGTCGCTGCAGATCCTCAAGGTCGAGATCGGCGGCGACACCAACTCCACCGACGGCGCCGAGTCCAGCCACGAACACACGACCGGCGACCTCAACTGCAACCGCGGCTACGAGTGGTGGCTGATGGCGCAGGCGAAGGCCCGAAATCCCAACATCAAGCTCTACGGTCTGGCCTGGGGCGCGCCCGGGTTCCTCGGATCGTTCTTCTCCACCGCCACGGTCACCTACCTGATGAACTGGCTCGGCTGCGCCGCCGGCCACGGCCTGACCGTCGACTATCTCGGCGGCTGGAACGAACGCGGCTACGACAAGACGTTCTACGAGAACCTGCACGCCGCCATCGCCTCGCACGGCTACCCGACGAAGGTGGTCGGCGCCGATTCCGACTGGGGCGTGGCCGACGCGATGGTCGCCGACCCGACGTTCGCGGCCAGCATCGACATCATCGGCACGCACTACCCGTGCTCGTACGAGTCGGCGATGACGACCTGTGCCAGCACCGCCAACGCCGTGGCGACCGGAAAACAGCTCTGGGCCAGCGAGAACGGCTCGGAAGACTACAACGCGGGCGGAGCGGCGGTGGCCCGGGCGATCAACCGGGGCTACATCGACGCGAAGATGTCGTCCTACATCAACTGGCCGCTGATCGCATCGATCTACCCGAATCTGCCGTACGCGACGACCGCGCTGATGGTCGCGAACCAGCCGTGGTCCGGAAACTTCGACGTCGGCAAGCAACTCTGGGCGACCGCGCACACCACGCAGGTGACGCAACCCGGCTGGAAGTACGTCGACTCCGCGACCGGCTACTTCGGCGGCGACCGGAACAACGGCTCGTACGTCGGCTACCAGGCACCGGACCACAGCGCCTACAGCCTCGTCGCGGAGACTCTCGACGCCGCCGCCGCCCGCACCGTCACCGTGTCCGTGGCGGGTGGGTTGCCGGCCGGGTCGACGGTGCACGTGTGGGCGAGCAACTTCACCACGAACTCGTACTTCGTGAAGCAGACCGACATCACACCCAGCGGTGGTGCCTGGTCGGCGACGCTCCAACCCGGGTACGTGTACTCGTTCACCACGACGACCACGGCCGGTCACGGCACCCAGGGCAGCCCGCCGCAGGCGTCGCTCGCGCTGCCGTACAGCGACTCGTTCGACGCGGACACGCTCGGCACCGAACCGAAATACCTGGCCCAGCAGCAGGGCGCCTTCGAGACCGTGACCTGCGGCGGCGGCCGGGCCGGGCAGTGCGTACGCCAGATGGCACCGCAGACGCCCATCGAATGGGACAGCGGCGCGAACCCGTACACGCTCCTCGGCGACCTCGGCTGGCGCGACTACTCGGTCGCCACCGACGCCCTCTTCGAGCAGGCCGGATCCGTGCAGGTCATGGGGCGCGTCGGCACCCAGCGGGGCTTCTCGGTCTCCGGGATCAACGCCTACTACCTGCAGATCGCGAACACCGGGGCGTGGTCACTGGTCCGCAACGACACCACGGGCACGCTGACGACGCTCACCTCGGGTACCCATGCGGCCCTCGGGTCTGAACTCTTGGCACCACCTGGCGGTTTCCTTCCAGGGCTCGACCATCACCGCCGCGATCGACGGCGTGACGGTGGGCAGCGCGACCGACGCGTCCTACCCGGCCGGGCAGATCGGTCTCGGTGTGGGCGGTTACCAGACCGACCAGTTCGACAACCTGGCCGTGACGCCGATCGGCACGCCACCGATCGCGAACGCCTACGAGATCGTCAACTCCGGCAGCGGCAAAGCGATGACGGTGGCGACGGGCGGCCTGATCACGCAGTCGGCCTACACGTCGGCGACCGCGCAGCAGTGGCAACTGACCGGCAGCACGACCGGCTGGCTGACGCTCACGAACGTCGGTTCCGGCCAGGTGCTCGACGTGCCGAACTCGTCGACAGCGGCGGGGGTGCAACTCGAGCAGTGGGCGGCCAACGGTGGCACCAACCAGCAGTGGCAATTGCGGCCGAACGGCGACGGCAGCTACCAGATCTTCGGCCGCAACGCGAGCCTCGTGGCCGCGGTGAGCGGCGGTTCGACGGCCGACGGTGCGGCGGTGGTGCAGGCCGCCGTGGCCGCCGGCGGGGCGCAGGCGTGGACGCTCGTGCCGGTCCCGGTTGCGGGTGCGACCTATGCGCTCTTCAACCACAACAGCGGCCAGGCGATGGACGTGAACGCCGAATCGACCGCCGACGGTGGGCTGGTGATCCAGTGGCCCTACCACGACGGCGACAACGAGCACTGGCGGTTCGTGGCCGTCGGCGGCGGCTTCTACGAGGTCGTCAACGTGCACAGCGGCAAGGCGCTCGAATCGCCGAACACCACCCAGGGCACGCAGCTCGACCAGCGCACGTACACCGGAGCCACCAGCCAGCAGTGGCAGCTCGCGGCCGGGCCGGGCGGCTACTACACGCTGCTCAACCGGGCCACCGGGTTCGCCGCCGACGTGAACGGCGCCTCGCAGACGCAGGGCGCGAGCGTCATCGGCTGGACCGCGAACGGTGGCACCAACCAACAGTGGCAACTCCAGTTCAGCTCCTGAATTCCGCTCCTGAAATTCCCCAGCAGGAAGGTGAACCAATGCACAGGATTCGGCGCGCACTGCTCGCCATGCTCATGGTCGCCGGCAGCATCACGGTCGGCCTGGCCACCACAACCGCGCCTGCGCAGGCTCTCAACAACGGCCTCGCCAAAACCCCGCCGATGGGCTGGAACGACTGGAACGCCTTCGGTTGCGGCGTCAGCGAACAGCTCGTCGAACAGACGGCCGCGTTCATGGTGAGTTCCGGCATGAAGGCCGCCGGCTACCAGTACGTCAACATCGACGACTGCTGGATGTCGTCTTCCCGCAGCTCCTCCGGCCACCTGGTGCCCGACCCGAACAAGTTCCCCGACGGGATCTCCGGCGTCGCCACGTACGTGCACAATCTCGGTCTGAAGCTCGGCATCTACGAGAGTGCCGGCACCGCGACCTGCGCCGGCTACCCGGGCAGCCTCAACCACGAGACCACCGACGCGAACGACTTCGCCGCGTGGGGCGTCGACTACCTCAAATACGACAACTGCAACAACCAGGGCGTTGATTGGCAGGTACGGTACAACGCCATGCGGAACGCGCTCGCCGCGACCGGCCGCCCGATCGTTTACAGCCTCTGCGAATGGGGTCAGGACAGCGTCTGGACCTGGGGCGCCGGCACGGGCAACCTGTGGCGCACGACCGGCGATATCAACGCGTCGTTCGGCAGCATGCTCTCCATCTTCCACAGCAACGTGGCGCTGTCGTCCTTCGCCGGGCCAGGCGCCTGGAACGATCCGGACATGCTCGAGGTCGGCAACGGCCAGTCGTTCACCGAAGACCGGGCCGAGTTCAGCCTCTGGGCCGAGATGGCGGCGCCGCTGATCTCCGGCACCGACCTGCGTTCGGCCTCCCCGGCCACGCTGTCGCTCTACAAGAACGCCGCCGTGATCGCGGTCGACCAGGACTCGCTCGGCAAGCAGGGCCACGAGATCGCCTCCTCGGGCGGCCTCGACGTGCTGACGAAGCCGCTGTCCAACGGTGACGTCGCGGTCACGCTGTTCAACGAGAACGCGTCCACGGCGACCATCTCGACCACCGCGTCGGCGGCCGGGGCGGCGTCGAGCAGCTCGTACAAGCTGACGAACCTGTGGTCGAACGTCGTCACCTCGACGAGCGGCTCGATCAGCGCGACCGTGCCGGGCCACGGCGTGGTTATGTACCGCGTCGCCGCCGGCAGCGGGACCAGCGTCGGTGGCACCACGGAGGTCGTCGGCGCCTCGTCGGCACGGTGCCTGGACGTCTTCAACAACCAGACCGCGCCGGGCACGAAGGTGGAGATCTGGGACTGCAACAACGGCGCCAACCAGCGGTGGACGCCGACGGCAGCCGGTGAACTGCGGGTCTACGCCGGGACGCAGTGCCTGGACGCGGCCGGAAACGGCACCACGGCCGGCACCGTGGTCCAGTTGTTTACATGCGGCGGCGGCACGAACCAGCAGTGGCGCCTCAATCCCGACGGCACGATCACCGGCGTGCAATCGGGTCTGTGCCTCGACGTGACCGGCGGGAACGTGCCGGCCGGCAACGTCAACGGGACCGGGCTCGAGTTGTGGACGTGCAACGGCGGCGCCAACCAGCAGTGGTCGCTGCACTGACAGCGGGCATTGGCGGGTGCGTCCGGCGGCCCCATGGGGGGCGCCGGACGCACCGGCCGTCGGGGGTCGGCATGGCCGGACGACGGCGGAAACGAGACGAAGGTTTCCGGCCCGCTCGGCGATTGCCCGGTGCGGGACATGTTTACTTTTGGGGAGGCCGCGTCATCGCCGAGACATTTTGAGCCGAGACATTTGTGAGGGTCCCCATGTTTCCGCATCAGCGCCAGGTCCGGATCCTGACCGAACTGCGACGTGCCGGCGCTGTGCGGGTCGCCGACCTGACCGACCTGCTCGGCGTCTCGGACATGACGATCCGCCGCGACCTCGACAACCTCGTGGCCAGCGGCATCGCGCGCAAGGTGCACGGCGGGGCGGTGCTGGCCGGACAGGTCGCGCACGAGCCCGGCTTCGCCGTGAAGAGCCAGCTCGAACAGGCCGCGAAACACGCCATCGCCGAGCATGCCGCGACGCTGATCCGCCCCGGCGCCGCGATCGCGCTGTCGGCCGGCACCACGACCTGGGCGATGGCACCGTTCATCGTGGCGATTCCGGGCCTGACCGTCGTGACGAACTCGACCACGGTCGCGGACGCGATCGCCACGCTCGACCCGACGAACCAGGTCAGCGTGATCCTGACCGGCGGTGTCCGCACGCCGAGCGCGGCGCTGGTCGGGCCGGTCGCCGAACGTACGGTCGCGACGATGCATGTCGACCAGCTGTTCCTGGGCGTACACGGGATGGACGAGCGGATCGGTTTCACCACCCCGAACCTGGCCGAGGCCACGACGAACCGCGCGCTGATCGCGTGCGCTCGCGAGGTGATCGTGCTGGCCGACGCGTCCAAGTGGGGCGTGGTGGGGTTGGCGGACATCGCCCCGCTGACGGCCGCGCACACCGCGATCACCGACGACAAACTGCCGCATTCGGCGCAGGGGATTCTGCAGGAGCAGGTCGGTTCGGTCATCATCGTGCCGTCCAACCCGCTGTGACGGTGGCACTAACCGTGCTCTGACCGTCATGGTATCCATCGTGGATCGGGTGGTAAGGCGAGTCACAATTGTGCCTTGACAACGTTCACTTCTCCGGGCTTTGCTGTGGTTGGTTGTGATGATTCGCGTTTGAAATTGTTCATTACGCCCGTGCCACACGTCAGCCGCCACCCCTACGCGGAGGAGACAACGATGCCCGATGATTCCGCCCAAACCACCCCTGTGTCCGCGCTGAAACGACGATCCGTCCTCAAAGGCATCGCCGGTCTCGCCGCCGCGGCCGCCGCTCCGACGACGTTGCTCGCGGCCTGTAGCAGCAGCGACAGCAAGTCGACCACAGGATCGTCGACGGCCACGGTGACCTTCGGGTCGAACTACTCCGACCCGGCCACGAAGTCCGCCTTCGCGGCGCTGTGCACCGCCGCGACCGCGAAGACCAAGGCGAAGGTCACCGTCAACACCGTCGACCACAACACGTTCCAAAACAACATCAGCAGCTACCTGCAGGGCACGCCCGACTCGCTCGCGACGTGGTTCGCCGGCTACCGGCTCCAGTTCTTCGCGGCGCAGGGCCTGCTGACCCCGATCGACGACGTGTGGGACAAAATCGGCTCCGGGTTCAACGACGCGGCGAAGAGCCTGTCGAAGGGCATCGACGGCCACTACTACATGGTGCCGCTCTACAACTACCCCTGGGTGGTCTTCTACAACAAGAGCGTCTTCGCGGCCAAGGGCTACAGGTGCCGACCACGTGGGACGCGTTCATCACGCTCGCGAAGAAGATGAAGACCGACGGGCTGATCCCGATGGCGTTCGCGGAGAAGGACGGCTGGCCCGCGCTGGGCACGTTCGACATCCTCAACCTGCGCCTCAACGGCTACGACTACCACATCAAGCTGATGAAGCACCAGGTGCCGTGGACCGACCCGGGCGTCACCGCGGTCTTCAACCAGTGGCGTGAGCTGCTGCCCTACTGCCAGAACGGTGCCAACGGCCGCATCTGGCAGGACTCGGCGACGGCGCTGGAAAACAAGCAAGCCGGCATGATGTTCCAGGGCTCGAACCAGGTCGCGGCCAACTACTCCGCGGCCAACCTGCCCGACCTCGACTTCTTCGTCTTCCCGGAAATCAACCCCGCTTACGGCACCGACTACATGGACGCGCCGACCGACGGTTTCATCTTGCCGAAGAAGGGCAAGAACGCCGCCGCCGCGAAGAGCATCCTGGAATACATCGGCACCGGCGAAGCCGAGACCAACTTCCTCCAGACCGACCACTGGGACGTCGGTCTCGCTCAGGGCCTGGTCGCGCCGACCTACAACGACATCCAGAAGAAGTCGGTCGCCGAGATCGCCAAGTGCAAGAACGTGTCGCAGTTCATGGACCGCGACACGGTCCCCGACATGGCCACGGCGATGATCAAGATGATTCAGGACTTCATCGACAACCCGACTGTCGCTAACATCGCGAGCATCCAGAAGGGTGCCGAAGACCAGGCGAAGACGATTTTCGCGTAATAAGGATCGTGATAGGGAATCTCGGCTGATGACTGCCACGTCCACGCGCGTTGACGCACCCCCGACGGTGACCCCGGGTCGCCGTCGGGGGCGTCCCCGCCTGCTTTCCCGCGGCGACCGACTGACCATTGTGGCCATGGTCGCCATCCCGGTGCTCGTCGAGGCCGCGTTCATCTGGCTTCCCGCGCTGGGCACGGTGCTGCTCTCGTTCACGAAGTGGACGGGGGTCGGCGGCATTCATCTGAAAGCCTGCGACACCGTCAACTCGGCACCGGGCATCCCACAGCCCGGCTGCCTTTACGGCACCGAGAACTACCGCCAGGTCTTCACGAACTATCCAGACTTCTGGCCGGCGGTCGAGCACAACGCGATCTGGCTCGGCGTGTTCATCCTCTTCGCCACGCCGCTCGGCATGCTCTTCGCGGTCATCATCGATCGCAACATCCGGGGCAGCCGGCTCTACCAGAGCATCCTGTTCCTGCCGGTGATGCTGTCGCTGGCGCTGATCGGGCTGATCTGGGAGTTCATCTACGCGCCGAACAACGGTCTGATCAACACGGTCATCCACCGCAACGGCGACAATAACCTGATCTCGTGGCTCGGCAACCCGCACCTCAACCTGTGGTCGCTTCTCGTCGAGGCGAGTTGGCGGCAGGCCGGTTACGTCATGGTGCTCTATCTCGCCGGTCTGAAATCGGTCGACCCGGCGCTGCGCGAGGCCGCTCTGATGGACGGGGCGACCGGGCGTCAGACGTTCTGGCGGGTCGTCTTCCCGGCCATGCGGCCGATCAACATCGTGGTGCTCGTCGTGACGGTCATCGAGTCGCTGCGAGCGTTCGATCTCGTCTACATCACCAGCAACGGCAATCCATTGCATGGCCTGGAGTTGCTGTCGGTCTCGGTCACGCAGAACATCGTCGGCGAGACGCAACGCATCGGCTTCGGCTCGACGCTGGGCGTGATCCTGCTGGTCATCTCGCTCGTCCCCATCACGATCTTCCTATACCAGGCGTTCCGTCGCGAGGAGAGGCACGAATGACCGCAGCGGCTCCGCCGATCGAAGCCCCGACGCAGATCCAGGTCGTCACGCGCACGCACCGTCGCCGGCGCGGGTCCGGCCTCGCCAGCGTCGCCACGCAGATCTTCATGATCGTGATGGTGGTGCTGTGGCTGACACCGATCGCGTTCGCGCTCTACGTCGCGGTGCGCCCGATCGCGGAGACCAACAAGCTGGGTTACGTCTCGCTGCCGCATCACCTGACGCTGACGAACTTCGCGCAGGCGTGGAACGCAGTCGCAGATGTGGCACTTCTTCCTCAACTCGGCGCTGATCACGGTGCCGGCGGTGCTGATCACGCTGCTGCTCGCGTCATCGTTCGCGTACGTGGTGTCGCGACTGCGGTTCCGCTTCAACATCCCGCTCCTGATCGTCTTCACGGCCGGCAACCTGCTGCCGCAGCAGGTCATCATCACCCCGCTCTACCGGATCTACCTCTCCATCCATCTGCCGGTCGCGATCACCGGCAGCGGCCTGCTCTACAACTCCGATCTCGGCCTGATCGTCATCAACACCGCGTTCCAGCTCGGTTTCTGCGTCTTCGTGCTGAGCAACTACATGAAGACGATCCCGCGAGACATGGACGAGGCAGCGATCGTCGACGGTGCCTCGGTGTGGACCCGCTACTGGCGCCTGACCCTGCCGCTGTGCCGGCCGGCCCTGGCCGCGCTCGCGACGCTGCTGACCACCTGGATCTACAACGACTTCTTCTGGGCGATCACGCTGATCTCGACCGGTGACAAGCGCCCGATCACATCGGCGCTCGCGAACCTCCAGGGGCAGTTCGTCTCCAACCAGAACATGATCGCCGCCGCCGCGTTGATGGCCGCGATCCCGACGCTGATCGTCTACATCGTGCTTGCAGAAGCAGTTCATCGCCGGCCTGGCCCTGGGCTCGTCGAAGGGCTGACGCCCGGCCCGTGATCCCGGTGCGATCGGACGCACCGGGATCACGGGCTGGCACACCCCTGCCCGTTCATTTTCCCGAGTTCGGCTTGACACGGGAGCAGTGTGGGTGCATTGTCAACTCGTTGGTTGATAAACCATAAGGTTGATTACGTGAAAGAGGATCGGGTCATGGAAGACGATCAGCTCAGCGTCACGTTCGCGGCGCTGGCCGACCCGACCCGCCGAGCGCTCCTGTCCCGGCTCGCGGCAGGCGGTGACGCCACCGTCAACGAGCTGGCCGAGCCGTTCGCGATGAGCCTCCAGGCCATCTCCAAGCACCTGAAAGTGCTGGAGACGCCGGGTTGATCACCCGCGGGCGGTCGGCTCAGTCCCGGCCGTGCCGCATCGCCACGACGCCGATCGTCGACGCGATGACGTGGCTCGACCGGCACCGCATGGCGGGCGAGGCGAGGTTCGACCGGCTCGGAGAGCACCTGCGCCGAGCGTCAGCAAAACACAGCCGATTCAACAACGGATTGAGAGGAGTTGTCATGAACGCCAACGAGACCATCACAGGCGACACCGTGTTCACCGTGGTGCCCGACAAGCAGGAGGTGCGCATTACCCGCATCTTCGACGCGCCCCGCGACCTGGTTTTCGACGCGTACACCGACGCGGAGCAGGTCCCGCTGTGGTGGGGTCCGCGCGATCTCGAGACGATTGTCGACGAACTCGACGCGCGTCCGGGTGGCGGCTGGCGCTTCCTCAACCGCCGCGCGGGCGACCCGACCGAATACGGTTTCCACGGCTTTTACCACGAGGTCACGCGTCCGGAGCGGCTCGTCTACACCTTCGAATTCGAGGGCACGCCCGGCCACGTGCTGATGGAGACGGTCACGCTCGACGACGTCGACGGCAAGACCCGGGTCACGTCCTTGTCGGTCTACCAGTCCGTGGCCGACCGTGACGGCATGGTCGCGGCCGGCATGGAGTCGGGCGCGCGCGACGGTCTCGACCGGCTCGCCGAACTCCTGGCGCGGAAACAAAGTCGTTGACCCCATACAGTGGTACGGCCTGCCGGGAGGCGGGTCGTTTCCACTGTGTCCAGGGAGGCCGTCCGTGTCCGAAAACCCCATCCGGTACGCGATCGTCGGCCGCGGTTGGCGTGCCCAGTTCTTCCTGCGGCTCGCCGCCGTGATGCCGGAGAGGTTCCAGGTCACCGCCGTCGTCACGCGCGACGAAGCCGGGGCGGAAACCGTACGGTCGCGGTGGGGCGTACCCACGTCAACTGATTTTTCGTCTTTGAAGGGGTCTGACTTCGTCATCACCTCCGTGCCCTGGGCGACGAACCCGGGCATGATCGAGACGCTGGTCGGCGCCGGTCACCGGGTGCTCTCGGAGACGCCGCCCGCGCCCGACGCCGACGGGTTGCGGCAGCTGTGGGCGGCTGTCGGTGGGAGCGGGCGGGTCCAGGTCGCCGAGCAGTACCTGTCTGTTGCCCGACCACGCGGCCCGGCTCGTCGCGGTCGCGAGCGGCATCATCGGCACCCCGACGTCGGCGCAGGTCTCGTCGACGCACCTCTACCACGCGGTCTCGATGATCCGCGGTTTGCTCGGCGTCGGGTTCGAGCCGGCCGACCGTGCGGGCGAGCGAGCATTCACGGCGCCGCTCGCGGACCCGATGACACCGGCCGGCTGGACCGACGACGTCACCCCGAAACCCACCAAGACGACCATCGCGACGCTCGACTTGGGCGGCCGGATGGGCCTCTACGATTTCACCGACAACCAATGGTGGAACATGCTGCGCACGCGGCGGATCGTGGTGCGGGGCAGCAACGGCGAGCTGGTCGACGATCGGATCACGCGGCTGGTCGACGCGCGCACGCCGGTCGAGTCGAGCCTGCGGCGGCGCCAGGTCGGCCGGGATCTGAACCTCGAGGGAGCCGACCTCGACCACATCAGCCTCGACGGCGCCGTGGTCTACAAGAACCCCTTCTTCGGTGCACGTCTGTCCGATGAGGACATCGCGATCGCGTCGATCCTCGCGGCCACCGGCAAGTGGGCACGCGACGAGGCGCCGGCACCGTACCCGCTGGCCCAGGCATGCCAGGACCACCTGCTGTCCCTCGCGATCGAGGAGTCGGCGCGCACCGACAAGCCGGTGCGCACCGATGTCGAGCCGTGGGGTTATCCACTCGCATAATCGTGGCCGGCGTGGCGACACGCCGGCGGCCAGATTTCCGACGTCAGCGTCGTCGAGGCCCGTTCGAACCAGCGGTGGTGTCGGCGATCCGGGCCGCACGGCGCGTCGAGTAAGCGTGTCGCGGAGGCCGCCACCCTGTGGCTGGGAATTTGGGCGATATTTCGGAAATGAACCGACGCTACTCACGTTCCTTCGGCTGTGAGCGCGGATCGCGGAACCGCGTCGCAGCCCCAGGGTGGCAACGGTTCCACGATCCACTCACGTCGGCTTACCGCAGCGCGGAGTAGACGAGCTGGCGCAGCTGCGGGCGGATCGGGTATTTCGCGCGACGGGATGAGCTGCGTGTAGAACTCGACGGTCAGGTCCTCGACCGGGTCGACCCAGAACGCCGTGCTCGCCGCGCCGCCCCAGTAGTAGGTGCCGACCGAGCTGCGGCGTCTTCGCCGGCACCGGGTCGAGCACCACGGCGAACCCGAGCCCGAACCCGATGCCCTCCATCGTCGTCTCGGCGAACCCGCCGGACTGGACCGCCGCCACGTCGACGTTCGCCGGGCAGGTGGTTGCGCGTCATGAAGCGCACCGTGCGGCTGCCGAGGAGCCGCGTGCCGTCGACCGTGCCCTCGCGCAGCAGCATCTGCGGTGAAGCGGCGGTAGTCGTCGGCGGTGCAGATGAGGCCGGCGCCGCCGGCGAACATCTCCGGCTTCGCGCGCGCCTGCTCGTCGAACGGGGCTCCATCGCGTGGCCACGCCGGTCTCCGGGTGCGGCACGTAGAGGCCGGCGAGGCGCGTCCGCGTCGGCGTCGTCGACCGACCAGCGGGCGTCGACCATGCCCAGCGGCTCGAAGATGCGCTCGGCGACGAAGTCGGCCAGGCTCTGCCCGGAGATCACCTCGACCAGCCGGCCGAGCACGTCGGTCGCGACCGAGTAACCCCAGGCCGATCCCGGGCTGGAACAGCAGCGGGAGCGCGGCCCAGCGCCGGCAGCTCTCGGCGAGGTCGCCGGAGGAGATGGTGGTGAAGTCGAAGCCGGCCGCCGCGGTAGATCGCGTCGACGGTCGAGGACATCATGTGCCCGTAGGTCAGCCCGGACGTGTGCGTGAGCAGGTGCCACACCCGGATCGGCTCGACCGCCGGCACCGTGAACGGTGCGGTGATCGAGCCCTTGACGAACACCCGGGCGTCGGCGAATTCGGGCAGCCACCGGCTGATCTCGTCGGTCAGCTCGAACCGGCCCTCCTCCCACAGCATCATCGCGGCGACCGAGGTGATCGGCTTGGTCATCGAGTAGATGCGCCACAGCGTGTCCGGGCGCGACCGGCGCGCCGGATTCCAGGTCGCGCACGCCGTAGGTGCTGGCGTGCGCGACCTCGCCGCCGCGGCTGACGACGAGCTGCCAACCGGCGAGCCGGCCGTCGTCGACGTAGCGCGCGAAGTGGTCGTCGAGCACGGCCAGGCGGGATGGGTCGAGGCCGACGCGGTCCGGGTCGGTGGTGCGTTGCCATAGGGCTGCCTCCGGGGGTCGTTAGAGTGATGACGACGTCGAGATGGCGCGGGCCGTGCACACCTTCGACGCGGACGAGTTCGATGTCACTGGTCGCCGACGGGCCGCTGATCCACGTCAGCGGGCGGGTGCCGGAGCCGATGTCGGCCAGCCGGCGGACGGCTTCCGGCACCCGGCCGACGATTTGGTCGACGCGCACGACCACGATGTGCCGGTCGGGGACCAGCGAGATCGCCCGCCGCCCCTGCGCCTCGCCGCCGTCGAGCACGATCGTGCCGGTCTCCGCGATCGCGACAGCGCAACCGGTCAGCACGGCGTCGACCGAGTCCATCGCGCTGGGCGGTCAGCGAACCGTCGTCGACGATGACGGCTCACCACCGAAACCCGCCAACCACGCGGGTACGTCCTCCGGCACGAGCAGCCGCGTCACCCCGTCAGCGCGGCCGTGCGTCGACGAGTGCACCGTCGCTTTGTAATCGATCAGGCGGTCGTCGAACAAGGCCCGGTGGTCGCCGCCTTCCCGCAGACCCCGTAGGCGCGGGGGATCGGCTCGGCGGCCGGTTCATCGTCGAGCGCCGCCCGCAGCCGGGCGAGGATCGTGTCACGAGCGTTCACGGGCCCACCATTCGCCGAAGGTCTCCTTGGCCGGCAGGGGCGCGTCGCGGGTGTGCGTCCACCGGGAGGCGGGCCACGGCAGTCGGCGCAGCACGCGCGCGTCGCCGCCGAAGGGTTTCGCCATCCGGCCGGCCCGTGCTGCCCGCAGCGCCGCGCGGTAGCGCCGAGGCCGTGACATCACCCCGCTGAGCAGGCGCATGGCCGCCCGTTCGGCGCGCGGGTGGCGGACCGTCTGGCGCAGGTGGATCAGCACTTCCGGGATGTTGATCTTCACCGGACAGGCGTCATAGCAGGCGCCACAGAGCGTCGAGGCGAACGGCAGCGACTCGTTCCGGCCCGGCGTGAGCATCGGGGTCAGGATCGCGCCGATCGGGCCGGGGTAGACCGAGCCGTACGCATGGCCGCCGGTGCGTTCGTAGACCGGGCAGACGTTGAGGCAGGCGGAGCACCGGATGCACGCGAGCGCCTGCCGCCCGACCGGATCGGCGAGCACCCGGGAGCGGCCGTTGTCCAGCAGCACGATGTGCACCTCCTGCGGCCCGTCGCCGTCGGTGGCCCCCGTCCACATCGAGGTGTACGGGTTCATCCGCTCGCCCGTCGAGGAGCGTGGCAGCAGTTGCAGAAAGACTTCGAGGTCGGTGAAGGTCGGCAGCAGCTTCTCCACGCCGACGACGCTGATCAGCACCTCGGGCAGGGTCAGGCACATGCGGCCGTTGCCCTCGCTCTCGACGACGACCAGGGTGCCGCTGTCGGCGATGGCGAAGTTCGCGCCGGAGACCGCGACGCGGGCCGAGAGGAACCGGCGCCGCAGGTAGGCCCGAGCGACGCCGGCGAGGGTGGCCGGGTCGTCGGGAGGCCTTCGGGCGCGCCCGGCATCTCGTCGCGGAAGATGTCGCGGATCTCGGTGCGGTTGTAGTGGATCGCGGGCACCAGGATGTGCGAGGGCGTGTCGCCGGCGAGCTGCACGATCAGCTCGGCGAGGTCGGTCTCGTAGGCGGAGATGCCGTCGGCGGCCAGGGCCTCGTTGAGCCCGATCTCCTGGGTGGCCATCGACTTGACCTTGACGAGCTGGTCGACGCCGGCCGCGGTCGCGAGGTCGGACGACGATCCGGCAGGCCTCGTCGGCGTCGCGGGCCCAGTGCACCGTCGCGCCGGCGGCGGTCGCGTTCGCCTCGAAGGCCTCCAGCAGCTCGGGCAGGCGCCGGCGTACGTCGGCCTTGATCGCGGCGCCCGCGTCGCGCAGTTGCTCCCAGTCGTCGAGTTCGGCGACGACGCGCAGGCGTTTGTCGCGGATGGTGTGGGTGGCGTGGCGCAGGTTCGCGCGCAACTGCGGCTTGCCGAGTTGGACGTCCGCCGCGCGGGGAAACGCGACCCCGCCGTCGAGCGGATCTTCACTCATGTCCGCCTCCGCTTCGCAGGACGCGGCCATGCGGCGACATGTTTCGCTACGACAAGCTCACTCATTCGCCGAGAACCTCCGCGTAATGCAGCGCCGTCGTGCCGGTGTGACCGCGTGACAGGCCGCCGCCGATGTGCGTCAGGCAGGAGTTGTCGGCCGCGAGGACGGTCTCGGCGCTCGTCGACGCGATGGCGGCGCACTTGTCGGCGAGCATCGCCCCGGACACCTCGGCGTTCTTCACCGCGAACGTGCCCCCGAAGCCGCAGCACTCCTCGGCGCCCGGCAACTCGACCAGGTCGATGCCGTCGACGGCACGCAACAGGCGCAGCGGTTTGTCGCCCAGACGCAGCAGCCGCAGGCCGTGGCACGTCGGGTGGTAGGTGACCCGGTGCGGGTAGCGGGCACCGACATCGGTCACGCCGAGCACGTCGACGAGCAGTTCGGAGAATTCGTAGGTGCGGGCGGCCACCGGTGCGGCGGCGGGCACGCAGCGTCGGGTATTGCTCGCGGATCATCGCGACGCAGGAACCGCTCGGGGACACGATCGCGTCGTAGCCGTCGAACGTGTTTCGGAATCGCTCGATCAGGGGCAGGGCGTCGCGCGCGTAACCGGAGTTGGCGTGCATCTGGCCACAGCACGTCTGCGCCGGCGGGAACTCGACGGTGTGGCCGAGGCGTTCGAGCACGCGGGTGACGGCGATGCCGGTCTGCGGGTAGAGCAGATCGTTCACGCACGTGATGAACAGCGCGATCTTCATTTAGAGGGTCCGACAACACGGTCTGGCGGGGCCGCGTCGCGCCCTGGCCGCCGACTCGCGGCGTGCTCCTCGTCGCCCATGCATATCCAGCATCGCCAACTCCTCCTCCTTGGTAAGCCGCCGATGCAAAGCCGGCATCAGCGACCGCGATCCCTCGCGATCCGACAACCAGGACACGCCTCGCACCCGCCGACCCTATTGCCGCGCCCTCCGGGGCGTGTTTCACAGCTGCCGCCCGGCTGTGCCGTGACCCGGACGACGACCGACCGCGCCTGATCCCTGCCTGGATACAACTACGGTATCCGGGCAAAGATCAAGCCCTGCCGGATCGACGCCTGGCTGCAGGCTCTCGCTCGACCGGACGTCGAAACACGCCCCTAGTCAAACGCCGGCAGGTGACGGGCGCGGGCCCGGGTCAGATGTTGGCGCATCGCGGCCTCGGCCAGGTCGGGTTCGGCGGCTCGGATCGCGGCGGCGATGGCGCGATGCTCTTCGTTGGTCGTGCCGGTCTGCGCGTAGGGGAAGTAGAGCCGGTGGATGTGCAGGTGCGCGTGCAGTCGCACGATCGCCTCGCTGAGCAGGGGATTGCCGGCGGTGTCGGCGATCAGGTCGTGGAAGCGCGCGTCGAGCGCGGTGAAGGCGGCGTGCGAACCGCGGCCGTCCTGGCCCGGTTCGTCGACCGGTGCGGCGACTTCGGACTCGGCCACGATCGCGTGCGCGCGGCGTCGGAGGCGCGTTCGGCGGCCCAGCGCGCGGCCGAACCTTCGAGCACCAGCCGCATGTCGAACATGTCGGTGAACTCCTGGCGGGTCAGCAGCGGCGTGACCGTGTAGCCGGCGAGCGGGCGCTTGCGGACGAGCCCGTCGGACTCCAGCCGGGCCAGCGCCTCCCGCAACGGTGTCGGGGAGACTTCGAGGTCGCGCGCGAGCGCGTCGATGTTGACCCGGTCGCCGGGCGCGAGCGTGTGCTCCATGACCAGCGCTTTGACCGCCTCGTAGACGCCGTCGCCCAGTGTGGAGCGGCGCAGCGGGGGGATCTGGGTGGGGCTAGCCATGTATGTGCCCTTCCGATTGCGGTTACGTCATTGCCGCCCCCGGTTTCGCAGGGCGCGGCAACGCTGCGTGCCTGGGGACCCTCACTGCGCTTGGTCTCAGCAACCTGTTTCGCTCAGGCTAACTCTTGACTACGTTGTTGTGACCGAGTACACATCTAGGAAACATCCTATAGGATGCACGATCTGATGGAAAGGATGCGGTCATGAGACCGTTGATTCGAATCGGCACCGTCGCCGCCATCGTGGTGCTGGCGAGTGCCGGCATGGCCGGCTGCACCAAGAAGTCCGACACCACCGCCACCAAGTCCTCCGGGATGAAGGCGGCGCAGGTGAAGATCGCGCTCGTCCCCGGTGGCGCACACCCGTATTTCCAGCCGTGGAAGACCGCGGGCGCGCAGGCCAAGACCGACTTCAGTCTCGGTGACGTGACGTTCAACGAGACCTCCGGCTGGGACCAGACCAAGCAGAACGACGTGCTCACGTCGCTCGCGGCGCAGGGGTACAACTCGTTCGGCATCTTCGGCGTCGCGCCGGAGAACATCAACACCACGTTCGACAACCTGAAGAAGCAAGGATTCCACGTCGCGTCGCTCGCGTCCTGCCCGGCGGGCACGACCGACGACGCCGACTTCTGCCTGTCGACCGACGTGCAGCAGGCGGCGTACAAGGCGGCGAAGGCGGCGATCGAGGCCATGGGTGGCAAGGGCAACCTGGTGCACCTGACCGGCAACAAGGTCGACTCCAACACGCAGCGCCGCATGGCCGGCGTGCAGCAGGCCGTCGATGAGACGAACGGCGCGGTCAAGCTCCTCGACACGGTCACCGACATCGACACCGACCTGCAGACCGCGCAGAAGGCCGTCGCCGACCTGCTCGCCGCCAAGGGCACGCAGATCAACGCGATCGTCAACACCGCCTACAACCCGGCGGTCGCCTCGGCGGCCGGCGTGAAGCAGGCGCACCTCCCGATCAAGGTCATCGCGATCGACGACGACCCCACGATCATCGCCGGCATCAAGGACGGATCGGTCGCGGCGACCGTGCTGCAGAACCCGGTCGGTCAGGCGTACGTCGGCTCGTACGCGCTGATGAAACTCGACGAGGGCTGCACCATGGCCACGCCGGGCGTCGTCGTCGACTCGGGCTCCTTCGTCGTCACCCAGGCCAACGTCGCCACCTACGACCAGGACCGGGCCGCGAAGACCACCTCGCTGAAGTCGGACTTCGACACCAAGTACCTGAACTGCCCGAAGTCGCTGACGCACGTAACCACGTGATTCTGGGGAGGAGTCCGATGCCGCGGATCACCCACGCCGAGGCGTATCTCGTCGATGTCGAGGTCGAACGCGGTGCGCACCGACGCGGTCCAGTCGTTCATCAAGCAGGAGACGGTCTTCGTCGACGTCACCGTCGATGACGGCGGGAGCGGCAAAGGATACTCGTACACCATCGGCACCGGCGGTCGGGCTGTCGTCGCGCTGCTGCGCGACAGCCTGCTGCCGCGGCTGGTCGGTGCGGATCCCCGCCGGATCGAGGCGATCTGGCGGGATCTGTTCGCCGCCAACCGGTCCACCACCGTCGGCGCCATCACGTCGCTCGCGCTCGCCGCGGTCGACACGGCGCTGTGGGACTGGCGGTGCCGCGCCGCCGGACTTGCCGCTGTGGCTGCTCGCCGGTGGTGCGAAAGACCGCGTCCCGCTCTACGACACCGAGGGCGGCTGGCTGCACCTCGACACCGAGGAGCTGGTCGCGGGCGCGAAGGCCAGCCAGGCCGCCGGCTGGCCGGGCGTGAAGATCAAGGTCGGCCGCTCCCCGGTCGCCGACGCGGAGCGCATCGCGGCCGTACGCGCCGCGGTCGGCCCGGAGATGGACATCATGGTCGACGCCAACCAGTCGCTGACCGCCCCGGACGCGATCCGGCGGGCCCGGCTGCTGGAGCCGTCCGACCCGTACTGGTTCGAGGAGCCGATGCCGGCCGACGACGTCGCCGGGCATGCGGCGATGGCGGCCGCGACGAGCGTGCCGGTCGCGGTCGGCGAGTCGCTCTACTCGATCACGCAGTTCGCCGAGTACCTGCACCGGCGGCGCGGCCGGCATCGTCCAGGTCGACGTCGCCCGCGTCGGCGGCATCACGCCGTGGCTGAAGGTCGCGCACCTGGCCGAGGCGCACAACGTCGTCGTGTGCCCGCATTTCCTGATGGAACTGCACGTCAGCCTATGCTGCGCCGTGCCCAACAGCCGTTACCTCGAACACATCCCGCAACTGCGCGCGATCACGCGCCGCGAGATCGGGATCAGCGGCGGCGCAGCCCTCGCTCCCAGCCGATCCGGGTCTCGGCATCGACTGGGACCTCGACGCGATTGACGATCGGAGAGTGGAGTGATCCAGCCCCTCGACGCGGCTGACCCTGCCGTCAGGCGACCGATGCTCGATCCGCCCGCAGACGCGCCGCCGCAAGCCGAGCGCCGCAACCGCATCCCGCTGTGGGCCAATCCGCGCATCGGCCTGCTCGTGCTGCTCGTCGGGCTCGTCGTGCTGTTCACCGCGCTGCGGCCGGCGTTCCTCAACACGCGAGCTCACGCTCGTGCCGATGCAGGCCGACATCAGCGTCTACCTCGTCGTCGGGCTCGCCCAGCTGGCGGTGCTGTCCCTCGGGCACATGAACATGGCGGTGCCGCGGATGGCCGCGATGAGCGCGTTCGCGACCGGCCTGGCGTACGACCGGCTGGGTACTCCGCTGATCGTCGATCTGATCATCGGACTCGCCGTCGGCGCCGGGCTCGGCGCGCTGGCCGGCCTCGTGATCGCCCGCACCGGGGTGAACTCGTTCATCGTCACGCTCGCCCTCGACTTCGCCCTCGTCGGCCTGGTCTCGCTGCTGTACGCGCACTTCACCGACGGCGTCTCGTTCGCGCGCCCAGCCGCCCGGCATGGCGACGCTCGGACAGGACACGATGGCCGACTACTGCGCGGGCAACGTCTGCGGGCCGCCGGTGCCGCTGCTGGTGCCGTTCGCGCTCGTCGCGGCCCTCGTCGTCGGCCTCATTTTCCGCTGGTCGCGGGTCGGCCGCGAGATCCTGATGACCGGCGCCAACGTGAAGGCGGCGGAACTGTCCGGCATCCCGACCCGGCTGCGGGTGATCCAGGCGCACGCGCTCTCCGGCGCTGCTCGCCGGCCTCGCCGGCTTCCTGCTCGCGGCCCAGAACGGCGGCTTCTCCGCGAGCGTCGGGCAGCAGTTCCTGCTGCCGTCGTTCCTGGCGCCCGGTGCTCGGCGGCACGCTGCTGGTCGGCGGCGCGGTCAGCGTGCTCGGCACGGTGCTCGGCGCCACGATCACCCAGGTCATCTACAAGGGGCTCAACTTGCTGCAGTTCGGGATCGACCAGCTGAAGCTCTACATCGGGCTGGTGCTGCTGATCGCGCTCTCCCTCGACCGGGTCCGGCACGTGCTCGCCGAGCGGCGGGGGGTGCGCGCATGATGACCGCCGTCCTCACCCCGCAGGCACCGGCCGCGCCGAGACGCCAGCTCACCCGGGCCCAGCGCACGCTCCGATCCTCCGAGTTCACGCTCGCGTGCGTGGCCCTCGTCGGGTTCGTCGCGCTGACCATCGCGACCGACGGCAACATGCTCTCCAGCGCCACGCTGGCCGCGTTCTTCCGCTTCCTGGCGGTGCCGATGATGATCGGGCTGTCGCAGATGGTGGTGCTGTCGATCGGCCAGATGAACCTGTCGGTCGGCGTGCTCACCGGCTTCTGCTCGATGGCCGCCGCCTGGCTGATGGTCGAAGCGGGCTGGCCGGCCCCGATCGCGATCGTCGCCGCGCTGCGTGCTCGGCGCCGTCGTCGGGCTGGTCAACGGGCTGCTCGTCGTCTTCACCCGGATCAACGCGTTCATCGTGACGCTGGCGACCAGCACGATCATCGACGGTCTGCGCTACGGCATCCACGGCCCGGACACGTTCCAGGACTACTCGCCCGCGGCTGGTGCGGATCGGGCGCGCGTCCGTGCTCGGGCTGCCGGTCGTGTTCCTCGTCGCCGTCGTGGTCGCGCTGCTCGTCGGGCTCTTCTTCGCCCGCACCGTGGCCGGCCGGCAGCTGCTCGCCAGCGGCGGCAGCCCGTTCGCGGCGCGCCTGTCCGGCGTCTCCAACGACCGCTCGATCCTGATCGCGCACGCGCTGTCCGGGCCTGCTCGCCGGCGTCGCCGCGGTGCTCACGGTCGCGCTGTCCGGTTCGGTCAACGCCACCATCGGCGACGACCTGCTGCTGCCGAGCTTCGCCGCGCCGATCATCGGTGGCGTCGCGCTCGCCGGTGGCGTGGTCAGCGTGCTCGGCACCTGCCTGGCCGCGTTCGCGGTGCGGCTCGTCGACGTGGCCCAGGCGCAGTTCGGCATCAATCAGCGAATGGGTCGACCTCATCGTCGGCGCCGTCGTGCTCGGCGCCGTGCTGATCGGCGCGATGCGCGCGAAGATCTCCGGGAGACAGACATGATGCTGTCGGCACGAGCCTGGTCAAGAGTCTTCCCCGGGGTACGCGCGCTGGACGGCGCCACGCTCGACCTCGAAGCCGGAAGCGTGCACGCGCTTCTCGGCGAGAACGGCGCCGGCAAGAGCACCCTCGTGAAGATCCTGACCGGGGTGTACCGGCCGGACGGCGGCGCCATCACGCTCGGCGGCGAGCCGGTGACCTTCGGCGGCCCGCTCGACGCGCTGCGCGCCGGCATCGGCGTGGTGCACCAGGAGCGCAACCTGGTCCCGGCGTTCTCGGTCGCGGAGAACATGCTGCTGCACCACCTGCCGCAGCCGGTTCGGGCTGGTGCGCCGCCCGGAGATCCGCGCCGAAGCGCAGCGCTGCCTGGACCTGCTCGACCTCGACCTCGACCCGGACGCGCCGGTCGTCCACGCTCTCGGTGGCCCAGGCGCAGCTCGTCGAGATCGCCAAGGCGCTGTCGGTGGACAACCGGGTGCTGCTGCTCGACGAGCCGACCGCGTCGCTGACCGGCGACGAGGCCGACCGGCTGTTCGCGATCGTGCGGAAGCTGACCGCGACCGGGCACGCCGTCGTGCTCGTCAGCCACAAGCTGGAAGAGGTGTTCGCGGTCGCCGACACGGTCACCGTGCTGCGCGACGGGCGCAGCGTCGCCGAGGCGCAGCCGCTCGCCGGCTACACCCGCGACCAGGTCGTCGACCTGATGGTCGGGCGCGCGCACGCCTCGATCGCGCTGGACGACCGCGTGGTCGACCGCACCGGCGCCCCGGCGCTGGAACTGCGCGAGCGTCTCCACCGCCCGGGGCCACCGTGACGTCTCGCTCGCCGTGGCGCCGGGCGAGATCCTCGGCCTGTACGGGCTCGTCGGCGCCGGCCGTACCGAACTCGCCAAGGCGCTGCTCGGCCTCGACCGGATCACCGGCGGCGAGGTGCTGTGTGCACGGGCGCACGGTGCGGATCCGCGATGTCGGCGAGGCGCTGCGCGCGCTACCGGATCGGCTACGTGACCGAGAACCGCAAGGAGGAGGGCCTGTTCCTGGAGCAGCCGATCACGCGCAACATCGGCGTCACGGTGTGGCGGCGGCTGGCCGCGCTTCGGCCTGATCCGCGGACCGGGCCGAGAAGGCGCTGGTCACCGACTACACGCGAGCAGCTCGGCATCCGGGCGGCCTCGCCGCAGCAGCTCGCCGGGCCAGCTCTCCGGCGGCAACCAGCAGAAGGTCAGCCTGGCCAAGTGGCTCGCGGCCGACCTGCGACATCCTGATCATCGACGAACCGACGGTCGGCATCGACGTGCGCACGAAGGCGGCGTTCCACGAGCTGATCGCGAAGCTGGCCACCGAGGGCCTGGCGATCCTGCTGATCTCCTCGGATCTGCCGGAGATCGTGACGCTGGCCGACCGGATCGCGGTGATGGGCGACTTCGCGGTGCGCGGCGAGCTGGCCAACGACCACGACTACGACCGGATGAGCCAGGCGATCATCCGGCTGATCCACGCCACCGACGGTGCCGCCGCAACCGGTGGCGGAGGATGTGACGAATGAATCCGTTTGAACACGGCCACCTCGGCGGACCGATGTCGGGTGACCCGGCTCGGCCTCGGGCTCGCCCCGATCGGAGGCCTCTACAGGCGGTCGGCGACGAGACCGCCGCGCCACCGTCGACACCGCGTGGAAGCACGGCATCCGCTTACTTCGACACCGCCCCGCTCTACGGGTGCGGCCGTCCGAGCGGCGTGCCGGCGCGGCGCTCGGCCGGCCAGGACCGTGACGAGTACACGCTGTCCACCAAGGTCGGGCGGCTGCTGCGCCCGCGGCGGCGGCGAACGACGGCGCGGGCATGCTGGACCGAAGCCACCGGCGACGATGCCGGTCTTCGACTTCGCGGCGACGGCACCCGTCGGTCGTATCGCGGAGAGCCTGGACCGCCTCGGTGTGGAGCGGGTGGACGTGCTGCACATCCACGACCCGGACGACCATTTCGATGAGGCCATGACCGGGGCCCGGCCGGCGCTGGTGGAGATGCGCACCGAGGGCCTGGTCGGGCGGTCTCGGCCGGCATGAACCAGTCGGCGATGCTGACCGAGTTCGCTCGTACCGGCGACTTCGACTGCTTCCTGCTCGCCGGCCGCTACACGCTGCTCGACCAGTCGGGGCTCGGGGATCTGCTGCCGGAGTGCGCGGCGCGGGGCATCTCGGTCATCGTCGGGCGGCGTCTACAACTCCGGCATCCTCGCCGATCCGTCGCCCGGCGCGACCTACGACTACCTGCCCGCGTCCGACGGCGATGCTGGCCAAGGCACGCGCGATCGCAGGACGTCTGCGCACCGCCACGACGTGCCGCTGCGCGCGGCCGCGCTGCAGTTCCCGTACGGGCACCCGAGCGTGGCGTCGGTGCTCGTCGGCATGCGTTCTCCGGCCGAGGTCGACGACGCGGTCGCGATGGCGTCGGTCGAGATCCCCGGACAGCTGTGGCGAGACCTGAAGGCCGCCGGGCTGCTCGCCGAGGAGGTGCCGACGCCGTGACTCATCGACGCTCACCAGCACTTCTGG
Organism: uncultured Actinomycetota bacterium; assembly: GCA_963797605.1. Taxonomy (GTDB): domain Bacteria; phylum Actinomycetota; class Actinomycetes; order Mycobacteriales; family Micromonosporaceae; genus DASQPR01. The sequence goes on from CAWCPX010000001.1 coordinate 72,014, forward strand.
ACCGCCGACTACGCATGGCTCGCCGACGAGGCGCTGACCCCGATCCGTCGCGACTACACCATCGACGACCTGCGGCCACATCTCGCCGCCGCCGGTGTGGACCGGACCGTCCTGGTCGAGGCCGCCCGGTGCGACGATGCCGAGACGGTCGGTTCCTCGCGCTGGCCGCGAGCACACCGGAGATCGCGGGCGTGGTCGGGTGGGCCTCGCTGTGCGATCCCGATCTGGCCGAGACGCTGGCGACTTCCCGCCGGGCCCGGCGGCGACCTCCTGGTCGGCATCCGCGATCAGGCGCAAGGCGCAGCCCGGATGACTTTCTGGATCGGGCCGACGTCCGCGCCGGGCTCGCCGCCGTCGCGAAGCGCCGGCCTGGTCAACGAACTGGTGGTGCGCGAGACCAGCTGCCGTCGGTGATCGGGTGCCGCGCGCATGCTGGACGCGTCGTCGTGCTCGACCATCTCGGCAAGCCCAGGATCGCGGCCGGCGTGACGGCTTGGCGAGTGGCGCTCGCTGGCGGCCAGATCGCCGAATGCCCCAACGTCATCGCCAAGCTGTCCGGCCTGCGTCGCGGAGGCCGACTGGGAGACGTGGACGGTCGATGACCTGCGCCCGTTCGTCGAGACCGCCCTCGACTGTTCGGCCCGGCGCGGCTGATGTTCGGGTCGGACTGGCCGGTGTGCGAGCTCGCCGCCACGTACGAGCAGGTGATGGACGCGATCGCGGAGATCCTCGGCGGCCGGCCGCAGCGAGATCTTCGCCGACACCGCAATCAGCACCTATCAACTGGAGATTCGATGAATACTCTGCGGGTCGGGCCGCCCGGCGCGGAAAGACCGGTCGGCGTCAGCGGGGGTGTGCACTAGACCTGTCCGGCGTCGTCCGACATCGACGGCGCGTTCCTCGCCGGCGGCGGCTTGCGGATCGCCGCGACGATCTGCCGGTCGTCGACGTCGCCGGGCAGCGCGTCGGTGCGCCCATCGCGCGACCCGGCGTCGTGCTGTGCATCGGCCAGAACTACGCCGCGCACGCCGCCGAGTCCGGCGCGACGCCGCCAGAGCGGCCGATCATGTTCTACAAGGCGCCGAACACCGTGGTCGGCCCGTACGACGACGTCCTCATCCCGCGCGGCTCGGCGAAGACCGACTGGGAGGTCGAGCTGGGCGTGGTGATCGGCCGCACCGCCCGCTACCTGGACTCACCAGCCGACGCGCTCGGCCACGTCGCCGGCTACGTCGTCGCCAACGACGTCTGCGAGCGCGACTTCCAGCTGGCCGTCTCCGGCGGGCAGTGGTCGAAGGGGAAGTCGTGCGAGACGTTCAATCCGCTCGGCCCGTGGCTGGTCACGCCGGACGAGGTCGGCGACCCGGGCGCGCTCCGGCTGCGGTCGTGGGTCAACGGCGAGCCGCGGCAGGACTCCAGCACCGCCGACATGATCTTCGACGTCGCGTACCTGATCTGGAATCTGTCGCAGTACACCGTGCTGGAGCCGGGCGACCTGATCAACACCGGCACGCCGCAGGGGGTCGCGCTGTCCGGGCGGTTCCCGTACCTGCGCGCCGGCGACGTGGTCGAGGTCGAGATCGACGGGCCTCGGCCGGCAGCGCAGCACCCTGAAGGACGCCACGTGATCATCACCGCCTCGACTCGTACGACATCCGGTTCCCGACCTCCCTCGACCTCGACGGCTCCGACGCGATGAACCCCGACCCCGACTACTCGGCCGCGTACGTGGTCCTGCGGACCGACGGCGACCACGACGGGCACGGCTTCACCTTCACCATCGGGCGTGGCAACGAGGTGTGCCGGGCCGCGATCGACGCGCTGGCGCCGCTCGTGATCGGGCAGGGCATCGACGACCTGGGCGAGTTCGCGAAGCGGCTGACGCACGACTCGCAGATCCGCTGGCTCGGGCCGGAGAAGGGCGTGATGCACCTCGCCGCGGCCGCGCTCGTCAACGCGGCGTGGGACCTGCGCCGCGAAGGCGGCCGGCAAGCCGGTGTGGCGGCTGCTGGCCGACATGACCCCGCAGCAGATCGTCGAACTCGTCGACTGGCGCTATCTGACCGACGCGCTCACTCCGTACGAGGCGTACGACATGCTGAAGGCGGCCGAACCCGGGTCGCGCCGAGCGGATCGCCTACTTGGAACGCCACGGCTATCCCGCGTACACCACGTCGCCCGGCTGGCTCGGCTACGACGACGCGAAGCTCGCCCGGCTGGCCCGGGAGGCGGTCGACGCCGGCTACTCGATGATCAAGCTGAAGGTCGGCGCCGAACTGGCCGACGACGTCCGGCGGTTCGCGCTCGCCCGCGAGGTGGTCGGGCCGGACATCCGGATCGCGGTCGACGCGAACCAGCGCTGGGACGTCGCCGACGCGATGACCTGGATGACCGCGCTCGCGCCATACCACCCATGGTGGATCGAGGAGCCGACCAGCCCCGACGACGTGCTCGGGTCACGCCGCGATCCGGCGCGGCCTGGCCACCGCGACCCCGGACGGCGGGCCGATCCGGGTCGCGACCGGCGAACACGTCGCGAACCGGATCGTCTTCAAGCAGCTGCTCCAGGCGGACGCGATCGACTTCGTGCAACTCGACGCGTGCCGGGTCGGCGGCGTCAACGAGAACATCGCGATCCTGTTGCTGGCGGCCAAGTTCGGCAAGCCGGTGTGCCCGCACGCGGGCGGCGTCGGCCTGTGCGAACTCGTGCAGCACCTGTCGATCTTCGACTACGTCGCCGTCTCCGGTCGCTCGACGACCGGGCCATCGAGTACGTCGACCACCTTCACGAACACTTCCTCGACCCGGTCGTGATCGACCGCGGCGCCTACCGGGCGCCCCGCGCGCCCGGCTTCTCCGCGCGAGATCCGGCCGGAGACGCTGCTGCGGTACGCGTTCCCGGACGGGCCCGCATGGCGTTGATCCATGTCGACTTGGCACTGGCGGCCGTCGCCGGGCCGCCGTGGCCCGGGGGCGGCAGCGGGCTGACCACCGCTCCACGGCGGGATGGCGCCGGAAGGCAGCGTGGTACGGCCCCGCGACCGACGGCGGCCCGCTGGACGCGTTGCGGCTCCTGGCCGACTGGGTGTCCCGTGCGCGAGGGTCCGGTCGACCCGGCCGATGCCCGCTGGCGATCGTCGCCGGGCCGGTGGCCGGCGTCGCGGCGCCCGGTCTCGCGCGGACCACCGTGATCGGGCTGTCGCCGCTGTCCGGCGGCGTCGGCGAGACGCGGGGCGAGGGGCCGTTCGCGGCCGGGCTGCGCGGCGCCGGCGTCACCGGCATCGTGCTGCACGGACGCTCGCCCGAGCCGGTCGTGGTCGTCGTCTCGGTCGGCTCGGTCCGGTGGAGCCGCCACCTGCTGGGGGCTGGACACCGCGCCGCGACCGATGAGCTGCGCCGCATCACGGGCCGACGCGAGCGTCGCGGTGATCGGGCCGGCGGGGGAGCACGGCGTCCGGTACGCGTCGATCGTCACCTGCCGCGACCACCAACTGCCCCGTCTCGGGTTCGGCGCCGTGCTCGGAGCCAAGCAGGTCAAGGCGATCGTGTGCGTCGGGAACGCGCCGGTGCCGGTCGTCGACCCGGCCGCCGTCGCCCGCGTCGCGACCCGCTACGCCGCCCGGATTCCCGGGCAACCAGCTCGCGGCGTGGCAGCACGGCGCGCCCGGATTCGCGGTGTGGAGGCCGAGCCCGGGTACGCGCCGGTCGCGAACTTCGCCGACACGCCACGCCGAGGCGGCGTCGACCCGGCCACGGCGCCGCCGATCGAACGCGTCGCCGCCTGCCCCGGCTGCCCGACCGGCTGCATGAAGGTGTACGGCGGCGCCGCGCTGCACCAGGAGGCCCTCGCCATGCTCGGGACTAACATCGGCTTCGACGATCCGTGGTCGCTGCACACCCGGTGCGTCCAGCTGGGCGTCGACCCGGTCTCGTTCGGTGGCACGCTCGCGGCCGCCGGCAGCCTGGGCCCCGATGTGCCGCGGGCCTCGAGGACGTGGCCGGCGGTGGCGATCCCCCGGATCGCCGAGGGCGCGGCGCGCCTGACCGGGCCGGGCGGAGCGGCGTACGCCGATGACCAGTAAAGATGTCGAGCTGCCGCCGTTCGATCCGCGGGTGCAGCCCAATCTCGGGCTCGGCTACGCGGTGGCGCCGATCGGCCCGCGCTACGACATCGTCGAACACGACCTGGATTTCATCCCGGACGAGGGTCTGCCCCACGCGTTCGAGGAGGCGCGGCGCTCGGGCGTCGCGTGCCGCGCCCGCCGTGGGGATCTCGATCCGGCCGGGACGGCGACGCTGATGCGCCTGTGGAGCGGGCTGGACGCGCTCGGCGTCTGCCTGTTCGCCGCCACGCCCACCCGGCCGCTGCTCCTCGCCGACGTGGAAGAGCTGGTCGCCGCGGTGACCGGGGAAGCGCCCGACGTGCTCGCGCTCGGTTCGCTGCGGATGGCGTGGCAACGTGAGATCAACGCGCGGCTCGGCATCGGCCTCGATCGGGACACGCTGCCGGACCGGTTCTTCACCGAACCGATCGAGGCGGGCCGTGGGCCGGCGCGGTGCTCGACCGGGACGACTTCCACGCGGCCGTCGCAGAACTGCTCGACGAGCTTGGGTTCGGCATCGAGTGTGAGTCCCAGAGGCAGACTTGTTCGCAGAGGAGGAACTCTGATGGGCGAGTTCGACGGACTCGTGGCCGCGATGACCGGCGGCGGATCGGGCATCGGCGCCGCTTGCGCGGCCGGGTTCGTGGCCGTGGGGCGGACGCGTCGGCGTGCTCGACCTCGATCCGCCCGAAGCCGTCCGCGCGGCACGCCTGCCGATCCGGGCCGACGTCGCCGACGCTGCGTCGCTGGACGCCGCGATGGCGCAGGTCGCGGCCGCGTTCGGCGGCATCGACATCCTCGTCAACAGCGCCGGCATCAGCGCCGTCGGCGACGTGTCCGGCAACGACGACGCCGAGTGGGCTCGGGTGCTCGACGTCAACGTCACCGGCGTCGCCCGTGCGTGCCGGGCCGCGCTGCCCTACCTGCGGCGCAGCGAGCACGCGGTCATCGTGAACCTGTCGTCGATCGCCGCCACCGCCGGGCTGGTGCAACGCGCGCTCTACTCCGCCGTCCAAGGGCGCCGTGCACGCGCTCACGCTCGCCATGGCGGCCGATCTGGTCGGCGCGGGCGTCCGCGTGTGTTGCGTCGCGCCGGGCACGGTCGACACGCCCTGGGTCGCCCGGCTGCTCGCTCGAGCGGACGATCCGGCCGCTGAAAAAGCGCAGCTCGCGGCCCGGCAACCGACCGGCCGACTGGTCTCCGCCGATGAGGTCGCGGCCGCCATCGCGCTATCTCGCCAGTCCGGCCGCCGGGGCGACCACCGGCATGTCGCTCGCCGTCGACGGGGGGATGTCCGGCCTGCGGTTGCCACGTCATCTGTAGACAGGCAACACCGCACCAACCACATAACCCCCTGGTGCACCACTCCGCGCCGACCGCTCCCCGTCACGGATACGAGCACCCTCCACCGCACATCGTCGTCAGGAGGATCCAAGACATGCAGCAACGTGGGAAAACCATGACGCTCGATCCGGTCGGCGCGCGCTCGCCGCCGCCGGGATCGCGCTCAGCGGTCGGCGCGGCACTGCTCGTGCACCCGCCGCTGGCCGCTCAGGCGGCGGCCGCGACCGACACGGCCTGGCACAGCGGCGCGTTCAACGTCGACCGCCCGAACCTCGTCCGCCGCTCGAACATCATCCTCGGGCGCCCCAACACCAGCGACCCAGCAGTCGATGCCGCTCGGCAACGGCAGCCTCGGCGTCGCCGAGTGGGCCGCGGGCGGCTTCACCGCCCAGCTCAACCGCAGTGACACCCTGCCGAACCGCAGATCAGCGGGCCAGGTCACGATTCCCGGGACTCGCCGCGATCACCAGCGCCGCGAACTTCGCCGCCCACCTCGACCTCTACGACGGCGTGCTCACCGAGTCGGGCGGCGGGATGACCGCGCAGATCTACGTGCGCGCCGACGCCGACATGCTCGTCGTCGACGTGACCGGCGCCGATCCCGAACAGCACGCAGACCGCGACAGGTCGATCTCTGGGCGGCGCGCAACCCGACGCGGCCGTCTCCGGGGCGATCGGCACGCTCGCCGAGACGTGGACCGACAGCGGTGCCGGCGGACCGGAGCGACGTACGGTTCGCTCGCCGCGGTCACCGCCGGCGGCCGCAGTGTCGCCGCGGCCGTCGTCGACTCGCGTACCGTCCGGGTGTCGTTCAATCCGAACACGGACGGCACCTTCCGCGTGCTGGTCGGCGCGCCGACGTGGACCGGCGGCAACGCCGCGACCACCGCGTCGACGCTGTTCGGCTCATCGGCGACGACGCCGTCGGCGACGCTGCAGGCGGCCGCATCTGGCGTGGTGGCACAACTTCTGGGCCGACCACGAACCTGATGAAGCTGACGTCGACCGACGGCTCCGGCGAATACCTGGAGAACCTGCGGACGTTCTACCTCTACCAGGAGGCCGGGCTCAACCGCGGCAGCGGCAACGTGCCCGGATCGCAGGCCGGCGTCGCCGACATGTACTCGTTCAACCAGGACAACCACGACTGGGTGCCGTCGGACGTGTGGTGGTGGAACGCGCGCATGCAGGTCCCCGCGAACATGTCGGCGGGCGCGGCGGCGCTGAACACCCGCTGGTTCAACTACTACACCTCGAACCTCGCGAACATCACGGCGTGGACGAGCGCGCAAGGTGCCGCGGCAAGACCGGCGCCTGCGTGCCGGAGACGATGCGGTTCAACGGCAACGGCTACTACGATGACGGTCCGGCACCGGCAACGCTCGTGTGAACGCACGATCGCGCCGTCCTACAACTCGCAGACACTACACCACCGGCGCCGAGGTGAGCCTGGCCATCTGGCAGCAGTACCTGATGACCGGCGACACCGCCGTTCCTGAACAACGCGTACCCGCTGATGAAGGCGGCGGCGCAGTTCCTGCTCGCCGTACGCGACGTCGGCGCCGACGGGCTGCACCACACCGTCGCCAACGCGCACGAGACGCAGTGGCACGTGCACGACCCGATCACCGACGTGGCCGCGATGAAGTCGCTGTTCCCGGTGGTTGTGCAGGCCGCCGCGACGCTCGGCCTGGACGCGGCGCTGCAGACCCAGCTGAACACCGCCGATCACCAAGACTCCGCGACTACCCGCGCACCGACGCGTCGACACACAGCCAGGTCCTGACGGCGTCATCGGACGCCGGCGGCCACGGATGTGTTCGCGCTGTCAGCCGATCCGACCGCGGCGAAGAACAACGGCGAGAACCTCGACCTTGAGGTGGCCTACCCGTACAACCTGGTCGGTGACAACTCCGCTCGCTACCCCTCGCGCAGCGCACCTACAACAACCGGCTATCACCGCAACAACGCCGACTGGGACTACGACACGATCTACGCCGCGCGCCTCGGCCTGGCCAACGAGGTGAGCAGCGGGCTCGTCGCCAACACGCAGAAGTACCAGTTGCTCCCATCCGGCATGGCCAACCTGTTCGGCAACACGACCAGCAACGAGCCGTACAACGAGCAGACCGGCATCGTCGCCGCGACCCTCAACGAGGCGCTGGTGCAGGACTACGACGGCCTCGTGCGAGTCGCGCCCGCGTGGCCGTCGACCTGGGACGTCGACGGCACGGTCTCGATCCAGCACAACAGCATCGTTGACGTGCAGGTGCGCAACGGTGTGCCGTCGACGGTCGTGCTGGAGGCCGGGGCCACGGCCGCGTTCTCGGTGCGCTCACCGTGGCCGGGCGAGTCGGTTCAGGTCGTCGACGGCGCGTCGGGGCACGGTGGTGGCCGCGACCACGGCCGCGCACATTCACGATCAACGCGAGCAGCGGGCCACAAGCTACCTGATCGAGCAGTCCGCGTCGCCGTTCACGAACCTGCCGTACGCGCAGGTGACCGGCTCGCCGGCGACCGTCGGCGAAGCACCTCGGCCCGGTCCGATCGGGACTGAACGGGTCCCCGTCCTACGCGTCGCTGGCGGCGTCGTTCAACAACGTCGGTGTCAGTCCGATGACACCAACACCAACCCCGGCAACTGGGACGGCGGCGGTGCGAGCTTCTCGAAGCAGGCGCTCGCGACGGCGGGCGCGACGTCGGGCGGCACGGTGACGCACGGCGGCATCACGTTCACGCTGGCCGTCGACCGCGGGCAGCGGCTCGGCCGACAACACGATCGCGGCCGGGCAGACGATCGCCATGACCGGCTCGGGCACGCTCGGCTTCCTCGTGTCGGCCAGCTACGGCCCGGCGAGCGGCACCGGCACCGTGCACTACAGCGACGGGTCAACCTCGACGTTCACGCTCGGCAGCTCCGACTGGTTCTCCAATACGCCGCCGTCCGGCGGCGACGTGGTGCTGTCGTCGGCGTACCAGAACCGGGCCGGCAACACCCGCTACAACGGCGGCGCGTACGTGTTCTTCGTGCCGGTCACGCTCACGGCCGGCAAGACCATGTCGAGCGTGACGCTGCCGACCGTCGGTTCGGTGCCGGTCGCCGCGGTGCCCGACGCTGCACATCTTCGCGATGGCGGCCAGCAGCGGTGGCGGGTCGTCGGTGACGTTCGAGGGCGAGTCGTACACGTCGAACAGCGGCGTGCAGGTGGCGTCGCACGCGCCCGCGTCCGGCGGCGCCACCGCCGGGTTCATCGACAACGGCGACTGGGTCGGCTACTCGACGCACAGCACCGCCGGCGTGCACTGGTTCAGCGCCCGGATCGCCTCGGCCGGTGTCGGTGGCACGATCCAGATCCGATCGGGATCGCCAGACGGGTACGCTACTCGGCTCCGTCACGGTGCCGGTCACGGGCGGCTGGGAGACCTACCAGAACGTGTCCACGACGTTGACGGCGTCCGCGTCGGGACCGCTGTTCCTGGTCTTCGTCGGGGCCGCCGGCAACCTGTTCGACGTGGACACGGTCACGTTGACGTCGTGACAGCGGCCCGGCGCGCCCGCCCGATGACGCGGCGGCGGGTCGGCTAGCACGGGGGACAGACGTCGTGGGTGGTGCCGCGGGAGCGGAGCGGTGCCACCCACGACTTTCCCGCCGTGTACGGGTGCCGTCGGCGATGCGGCGTGACTCCGCGTAGCCGTCGCTGGCAGGCGTACCCGTCATGTCGGGGGCTTGTTATTGCTTACGTCCGTGCACTGCGCAGTTGAGCTGGCGGTGCGTCGAGCGGCCCAAATCCGCCAGCAGCGAGCGACCACACACCGTCACTCGAGGTGGCGTGAGCGGGCTTGCCGGAACAGCACGCCGAGTAGATGCGCGTAGCCGCGGGCGTCGTCGATGGCCCGATGCGTGTGCTCGATGTCGCCGAGCCATTCGGGTGGCAGCGTCTGAACGGACAACTCGGCCACCGGCCGGCCCGTCACGGCCGCGGCGTAGCTACGCAGGCACAGGCCCGGACCGTGGAAGAGGACATCGGTCTCGTAGGGGCCTGGAACCAGTCCGTAGCGGGTGAAGCGCCGCAGGTAGTAGTCGATCCAGTTCCCGTCGAACGTGATCGGCGAGGCGGCGAACACGCGCGGGCCCGGCAGGTCGCGGACCCACGCGACGAACCCGGCCATCACCTCGGCGACGGCCCGCGGATCGGTCGTCGCGGCCGCCCACGACTCGGGCTGCGTTTGGAACCACGCGTACGTGTCGGGGTTCGGCTGCGCGCCCGGCAGCGGCTCGAGTACGGCTTCGAAGACGCCGCGTTCCACCCCGTCCGAGGTGACGGCGACCGAGGCGAACGACCGCATCGAGTGCGGGCCGGGCCACGCGCCGTCGGTCTCGATGTCGGTGACGACGTAGATCCACTTATCCGGGCCTGGCGCCTCGTTCACGGCGAAATCTCCTCCACGCGTTGGGTTCGGGTCAGCCGGGAGTGTGCCAAGTCGGCGCTCGGATCGGTGGGGTCCCCGTGTCGGGTCGCCCGCGTGACGCGCGGGGTGTGCTCGGAGCGGGCTTCGCCGAAGGTGGCTGGGCGGCCACGGCCGGAGGGGGCACGGCCTACCCTGACAGAGGTGGGGCGGGCGCGAACGCCGGTGTCCCCACCAACGCCTCTCATGCGGGGAAGAGGACGAATCATGCAGAACATCTTGCCGAGCAGATGGACAAAAGCCACGATCTGGTGGCGATCGCTCGCTGTGGCCGTTTTCGCCGGACTCTTGGTCGCCGCCTTCGCGACCGGCGCCTCCGCCGCACCCAAGGCGCCTTCGCCCGGCACCGGCGGCACTCCGATCATCATGACGCAAAACGGGCCAGACGGTGCTTATCTCACCGACGGGACGGGCCGGACGCTGTACCTGTTCGCGTTGGATACCAGCGGCAAGTCGGCCTGTAACGGTGCCTGCGCGGCCGCGTGGCCGCCCTTGCACACGACCGGCGCCACGACCGCCGGCGCCGGCGTCACCGCTTCGAAGCTGACGACGGTGACGCGCAATGACGGTTCGAGGCAGGTCGTCTATGACGGACACCCGCTCTACTACTTCACCGGAGACAGAGCCGCTGGTCAGATCCACGGCCAGGGCGTGAACGCGTTCGGTGGCTTCTGGTGGCTGGTGTCGCCGGCCGGTGCGCCGATCATGAGCAGCGCTTCTCCGTCCGCGCCCGCGCCGAGCGGTGGCAGTGGTGGCGGCCTCTACTAAGGCGTATTGAGCGAGCTTCCTGAGCCCGGCCGAAGTGCCGCATGCCCGGGACGGTTGGCCTATCAGAGGTCGGCCCGAAGTGACAGTTTGCCCGGAAAAATGAGTACTTAAGGCATAGGCTGTCGAGGTTATGAGAGCCGATGCCGCCCGCAACCTCGATGCCGTCCTGCAGACCGGCGCTCGCCTGCTGGCCGCCGACCCGACGACGACCATCGCGACCATCGCGGCTGACGCCGGGGTCGATCGGCGCACGGTCTACCGGCAGTTCGCCACCCGGGAAGCGCTCCTCACGGCCGTCTACCACGCCAAACTCGACGCGGTCGACGGTGTGCTCGACGACGCCCGGCTGACCGAGGCGCCGGTGGCCGTCGCGCTGCACCGCTACGTGGAGGGGATCGTGGCGGTCAGCCGCCTCTGGCCGGTCGACATCATGCGGATGCAGGCGGACGACGCGATCCGGGCCCGCCGCGAGACATCCGACCAGCGGCTGGAGGATTTCGTCCGCCGGGCGGCGGACGACGGCATGCTGCGGAGCGACGTACCGCTGGTGTGGATCACCGAGGTGCTGCGCCGGCTCGTGGAGATCGTGGCGCATGATCACACCGACATGAAGGCGCCACAGGCGGCGGATCTGGTGGTCGCAACGCTCCTGAGAGGCCTCGGCACGGCGTGATCATCCGCGAGCATTGTGACGACGGTCACATGGCGGAATGATCGAGGCGGCCGGCGCGGTTGTGCCTCTCGCTGGTGTGCTCGTGTCCCCGGGCCTCACCTATTTGCCTTCACGGACTACCGTTCGGCTGGAGCCGTGTTGAGCCTTTCGCCGAGAGGCGACCGGCACATCAGTGTTCTTGCGGCAGACGGCCCTCGCTTCGGCGGGGGCCGTCTTTCGTTCATCCGGGTTGTGGTGGTCAAAACGGGCGGCGAGACCACGTTACGTCGTATGAACCGCGGATCTTGTGGGCTCCCCGCCCAGCACGTGGATGACGAGGGTGAACAGGGACGCGGCGGCCATCGCGACCGGGATCGGCAACTCGGCTCGGCGGACCGCCTGGCGAAGATCGTCCGCGTTGGACGCGATCCGCTGCCGGCCGGTGATCACCATGGAGCCGGCGGCCGCCCGGGACGTGCGAACCAGCGGCGAAAGCGTGAGAACCGAACGGCACATGACGACCTCCTGCTCGAGGTCTTCTGATGCCCGGCGGCGCCCGGGCCGAAACCTCGCAAAAACCTCAGGCTACGAGAGCCGCTCGAGCACTCGGCTCACACGCGCCCACGATCTGCTCCAGTGGCAACTGGAGTGCCCCGGCCAGGGCCGCGATGGTGAAAAATGCCGGCGTCGGGACGCGCCCGGCCTCGATCTTGCGCAGCGTCTCGACCGGCACGCCCGAGGCCGCCGCCACCTCCACCATGCTGCGAGCGCCCCGGGCGGAGCGCAGCACCGAGCCCAACATCTCGCCGCGGGCCCGCTCGTGGGGGCTCAGTGGTTGCCGAACCATACCGTGATACTAATACCGGTATAGTTATCCCGCACGGAAAAGTGTACGAAAACAGGGTTAGAGGGGCACGTGATGGTGGAACTGAAGACGCCCGGCGAGATCGAGGCGATGCGGGAGGCCGGCCGGGTCGTCGCGCAGGCGCTGGCCGCCGTCCGGGCCCGGGCCACCGTCGGCACCCGCCTCACCGAGCTCGACGACGTGGCCCGATCGGTGATCTTCGGTGCCGGTGCGACCTCGCCGTTCCTCGGCTACCAGCCCAGCTTCGCGGTGTCCCCGTTTCCGGCGGTGATCTGCACGTCCGTCAACGACGCCGCGCTGCACGGCATCCCCGACCGTTACCGTCTGGCCGATGGCGATCTGCTGAGTATCGATTGCGGTGCCACCCTCGACGGCTGGACAGGTGACGCGGCCATCTCGATGACCGTCGGCGAGGGCCGCCCAGCCGACCGGCAGCTGATCACGACGGCTCGCAACGCGCTCGCGGCCGGGATCGCCGCGGCGGTGAACGGTGCGAAGATCGGCGATGTCTCGGCGGCGATCGGCGCGGTCGGCCGCGCGGGCGGTTGCGGCATCTCGACCGATTTCGGCGGCCACGGCGTCGGCCGCACGATGCACGAGTCGCCGTCGGTCCCCAACGAGGGGCGGGCCGGGCGAGGTATGCGACTCCTACCGGGCCTCGTGATCGCGATCGAGCCGTGGTTCCTCGGTGGCGGCAGTGACCGCTACCGGATCGACAAGGACGGCTGGACGCTGCGCAGCGCCGACGGCAGCCGCGCCGCGCATGTCGAGCACACCGTCGCGATCACCGAAGCCGGGCCGGTGATCCTGACCGAGCTGTGACGTGATGTCCTGACGGGGTGCCTTCCGACAGCAGTGGTTCCGACGGTCGCGGTGACCTGCGTGCCGACTGCGCGAGCTGCTTCGGGCTGTGCTGCGTCGCCCCGGCGTTCGCCGCGTCAGCCGACTTCGCGATCACCAAACCCGCCGGCCACGCCTGCCCCAACCTGCGCAGCGACTTCCGCTGCGGCATTCACACGGGCCTTCGAGACAAAGGCTTCGCCGGGTGTACGGTCTTCGACTGCTTCGGGGCCGGCCAGAAAGTGTCACGGCTGACGTTCGGCGGCACCGATTGGCGAACGACGCCTCGGGTGGCCGGCTCGATGTTCGACGCGTTCGCGGTCATGCGGCACCTGCACGAGCTGCTGTGGTACCTCACCGACGCCCTCGATCTGCCCGCCGCCGCTCCGGTGCACGACGACCTCCGGGCCGCGTTGCTCACGACGGAGGAGATGACCCTCGGCACGCCGGAGCAGGTACGGGCGATCGACGTTCCGGCGCATCGCGACCGGGTCAACGTGCTGCTCTCCCGAGCCAGCGAGCTGTCCCGATCGGCGACCGGTCACCCGTCGCTGGACCGCCGCGGCGCCGACCTGATCGGAGCGAAGCTTCGCGGTGCCGACCTCCGAGCGGCGAACCTGCGCGGAGCGCTCCTGATCGCTGCGGACCTGCGGGGCGCTGACCTTCGGGGCGCGGACGTCATCGGCGCTGACACACGTGGCGCGAATCTGAGCGGCGCCGACCTCACGACCAGCATCTTCCTGATCCAGTCGCAGCTGGACGCGGCCCGAGGCGACCTCGCGACGAAACTCCCGCCGTCGTTGCGCCGGCCGTCCCACTGGCGAGAGCCGGCCACCCCGGGGCGCCGGCGTGGCTGACGAGGGGCCGACGCCGGCCGTGCTGTCCGCGTTCGGGGCGCCCGCGACGGCTCGGCTGCTCTCCGGTGGCCAGGGCCGCACGTGGCAGGCCGGAAACGTGATTCTCAAGCCGTCCGGTCTCGCGGCGGAGGCGATCTGGGTCGCCGGCGTGCTGTCGCAGCTGCCACGGTCCGATCGGTTCCGGGTGGCCGAACCCGTACCCACCGTGGATGGTGGCTGGCTCGCTCACGGTTGGGAAGCGTGGCGACCTCTGCGGGGCGCGACCGACACCCGGCGCTGCGACGACGCCATCCGCGCCGGCCAGGCTTTTCACGAGGCGCTCGCCAGCCTGCCGCGACCGGGGTTCCTCGACGATCGCGACGGCCCGTGGACGTACGGTGATCGCGTCGCGTGGGGTGAACTGCCGCTGACCGGCGACGAAGTCATGGCGGACGTGCTGATGCCGCTCGCGAGGGCGCGGCGCCCGGTGGATCTGCCGAGTCAGGTCGTACACGGGGACATCTTGGGCAATGTGCTCTTCGCTCCTGACCTGCCGCCCGCGATCATCGACTGGCCGGTCTACTTCCGGCCGCCGGCCTGGGCACTCGCCGTGGCCGTCGTCGACGCCATCACGTGGTACGCCGGCTCGGCCGCGCTGCTGGATCGATGGAGCCACCTGCCCGAATGGCGGCAGATGCTGGTACGCGCTCTGATCTACCGCATCGCGACGAGTGAGGGCCGCCGCCGGGCCGGGATGCCGGTCACCGAGTCATCCGAGGACTACCGTGCGGTCGTGGAGCTCCTAGACTGTCCATTGTGACGATCGAGCCCGTGACGATCGAGGGGGATGTATGCCGCAGACGAAGTCACCGGTCGAAGCGCCGCTATGGATTGTCAGCCTGCTCGGGATCTGCCTGACGGCGTTCGGCATCTACATCCAGGTCACGGCGCACGGTGCGGCTGCGCTCATGGCGGCCGGCAGCCTGGCCGCGATCGGCGGTGGTGTGCTCGGCGCGGCGATCAGCATCTATTTCGCGTCCGGTGATGGTCGCGATGCGCTTCGCAGCGTGCGCGAGGTGCTGGCCGGCTCGCTGCGCGCCCGGATGCGCTCGCCCGAGGAAGATCTCCGAGACGTCCGGAAACCATGGCACTTCTATCATGTGACCGAGGTCGACGGCGTATTCGTCTGGCGTTATACGGCCTACCCGTTCGACCAGAGCACGGCGACAGGATCGATCACGTCCCGCGCGGTCGACGTCAGCAATGGCGCCGAGCACATCTACAACACCGAGGTCGCGGTTCGGAGCCCGCGCATGATCCTCGTCGACGAGGCCGAAGGCGGCACCGAACCGCCGTTGATCGCGGTCATGCCCTATTTCACCGAGAACTTCCGCCACGTGCGGGCCGGTGCGTTCTTCATCAAGTCGTGGGACGGCAGCGATCTGCTCACGAAATGCCTCTGGAGCCTGACTCCGCTCGCCGCGACGACCGGCGTCGAGGTGAACAGCGACGACTTCCCCGTGCTGGAACGTCATTGGGAGCAGGGATTCCGCTCGAAGCACATCATCTTTCCGTCGACCATCGACACCGCCACTGCACCCACCGCGTCCACGCCTGACCTCGTGCCCGCCGTCGAGACACCCGCCCCACCGCGTCAACCGACAGGCGGCCCGACCCTCACGCCGGGTCTTTGACGCCACGAAATCCGAACAGGTCCGGGACACCCACCGGACCCGCTTCGGCCGTCTGTTCCAGGCGCAGGCCGGCCGCCATGCATCCGTTCAGCAGATCGGCGAGCGGCACGTGCCACGCGCCGACCCGGGCCCGGACGGCGGCCGGATTCCAGGTGTCGAACGTATAAGAGCGGTCGGCGTACCGCTGGTCGACGACGATCCGGGGCTGCTCGCTCCAGTCGGCGAACGCACCGATGAAGCAAGGGTGTACGCCCAGGTGCACGAACCGGCCACCGGGCCGCAGCACCCGGGCCATCTCCCGGATCACCGCCGCGTACTCCGGTACGTCGGTGCTGGCCAGCACGCACACGGCGGCGGGCACGGACGCGTCGGCGAACGGGAGCGCCCTCGCGTCGGCCACGGCGACCGGGAGCCGGCCGAGCGCGTGCCGAAGTTGGCCGCTCGAGAGGTCGATGCCGACCGGTGTCCAGCCGAGGGCGGTCAGCGCCGGCACGTGGGCGCCGGTGCCGCAGCAGATGTCGAGACACGTGCCGTCGCCGGAGCCCAGCAGTTCGGCCATGGTCGCGTGGACGCGTTCGATGTAGGCGCCCGCGGCCGGCGACATGAAATCGTTGTACCAGTCCGCGTGCGCGTCGTACGCCGCTCTCGCTCCGGGTGTCATGTGCCGACCCTACGGAGGGTGGTCGTGATGGTGAAGCGCGTTCGCTCTGAGCGTCAGGCGGGGTCGCGCGCCGGCCGCCGGCCCGGCAGGATGCGCTTATGGTGACGTCGATTCCCGATCTCGTCACGCGCGCGTTCGCCGACCCCGACCTGGCCGACCTGCTGGGCCGCGGTGACTGGTACCTCGTCGGTTCCCGCGCCCGTGGCTTCCACGACCAACTGTCCGATTGGGACACCGCCCTGTTGACGGCGCACGACCCGACGTCGGCGGAAAGGGCCCTGGTCACGCGCGCGCCGTTGGACCGCGTGTTCGGCATCGAGCGTCCGCCCGCGCCGGTGACCTCGGATCTGCGCGACCATGTCGCGTGGCGGCGGGCCGGTGCCGTCGAGATCAGTGTCTTCGGGCCGGCCGGGCGCGCGCATCGGGCCGAGGGCGGCAACGCGATCTGGGCCTGCGACATGCGGGACGCGATTCCATTACGTGTCGAGGGCGGTGTCGGCGAGCCGTACCGCGCGGAGGCGGTGGCCGCGTTCGAGGCGGATCGGTGCCGTCTGCGTGACGACGAATACCTGCGGTTCCGGATGTCCCGCAACGAGGCAGCCGCGTCGCTCACTCGCGCCGACCCGATGGCACAGGCGGTCACGCAGGGTCTCTGCGCGCAGCACGCGTTCCGGTTCTGGCTGCTCGCGGCCGGCTCGCCGTACCCGGCGGACAAGTGGCTGGCGGCAGCGCTCACGGCGACCGGCGGGGCGACCGAGATGCTGCGCGCCGCCCGGGTCATGACCGACACGACCGCGTCGCCCGACGTGCGGTTCGACGCGCTGTGGTCACTGTGGCGGCTCGTCGACGCCCGAGCGGCCGAGACGGGCGTGGCCGCCGAGCTGCTGACCGGATCACCATTCCATGAGCCGGTGCCGCTGATCACGAAGGCGCGCTGAGGCGCTCGAGTGGCGGCGTACGCGTACGATGCCGGGCTGTGGATCTAGAGCTCTTTGTTTTTGATCACCGACCGGACCTGCACGAGCAGGCCGACGGGATCTTCAGCGCGGGCTGGCCCGAATTCATCTTTCACGACCCCGTCGCGGACGTGCGGATGAGCCGGGTCCGGGAATGGTTTGGCGAGTTGAGCCTGCTGCTGGTCGACGGCGAGGATCGGATCGTGGCCGGTGGCTGGGGCGTTCCTGTGCGCTGGGACGGTTCGGTGGCGGATCTGCCCGGTGGCTACGACGACGCGTTGGTCGACGCGGTCGCGCTGCGCGAGGCGGGCGGCCGGGCTGACACATTGGTGATCGTCGCGGCGCAGGTTCGTGACGGCTTGCACGGTCGCGGCCTGGCCACGGACATGCTCAGGCGGCTCGCGTCGGCCGGGGCACGAGCGGGGCTCACTCGCGTGATCGCTCCGGTGCGCCCGACGTCGAAGGCGCGCTATCCGCTGACAGCGATGACGGAGTTCATGACGTGGACGCGGTCAGACGGTGCTCCGCTGGACCCGTGGCTGCGCACACACCACCGCATGGGCGCGCGGATGCTGTGCGCTGCCGAGCGTTCGATGACGATCACGGGCTCGGTCGCCGAGTGGGAGAAATGGGTCGGCTTCGAGCTTCCGGCGTCCGGCCACTATGTCGTGCCGGGGGGCTGGCTCCCCTCGTGATCGATCGCGACGCCGATCGGGGCGAGCTGGTCGAGCCGTACGTGTGGATGGAACACAGGGGTGCACATGGATGAAGTCAAGATCGATGAAGAGTTGGTGCGGACGCTGCTGGCTCAGCAGCATCCGGATCTCGCCGGGCTGGAGATCCGCGAGGTGATCGGCGGCTGGGGCAACGTGATGTGGCGTCTGGGCGACGAACTCGCCGTGCGGATGCCGCGGACAGGGGACGCTCCCGCCCGGCTGCGGGTGGAACAGCGCTGGTTACCGTTGCTCGCCTCGCGTTTGCCACTCCCGATACCGACTCCCGTGCGCATCGGCGAGCCCTCAGCCCAGTTCCCGCACACGTGGACAGTCACGACGTGGGTCGCGGGGGAGCCGGCCGACCACACGCCGATCAGCCAGCCAGATGCCGCCGATTGCCTCGCGGAATTTCTCCGGGCGCTGCATCAGGAGGCGCCGGCCGAGCTCCCGGAGAATCCGACCCGCGGCGATGGTCCGAAAGCGATCGCGGGCAGCATCGACCGTTGGCTGACGGTGTTGGGCGCGGATGATCGTGTTACCGCGGCGCGACGGGTCTGGGACGATGCCGTCGAGGCGCCGGAGTGGGAGCATGCGCCGGTATGGCTGCATGCCGACCTTCATCCCGCGAACGTCGTCGTCTCCGACGGCGCGCTGGCCGGCGTGGTCGACTTCGGTGAGCTGTGCGCGGGCGACCCGGCGACCGATCTCGCGGCGGCCTGGGTGCTGCTGCCCGCCGGCACGGCATCACGGTTCTTCGACGCGTACGCGGCCGCGGACGAGGCGTCGATCCGCCGCGCGCGAGGGTGGGCCGTGCTACGCGCCCTCGTGCTCATCAGCATCGGGCAGATGTGGGAACAGGGCCTCCCGGGCGGTAAGCGGACGTGGGGCCCGGCTGGTCAGGCGGCGCTAGATCGTGCGTTGTCCGGGACCTGAGGTTACGACTGGTCCGACCTCCGCTCCCGTCCTTGATCGCCTGATCCTCTGCCGAACATCCGCTACCCATCTCTATCGGCGGCCCGACCGCGACCCCGACCGAGAACGCTG
Organism: uncultured Actinomycetota bacterium; assembly: GCA_963797605.1. Classification (GTDB taxonomy): domain Bacteria; phylum Actinomycetota; class Actinomycetes; order Mycobacteriales; family Micromonosporaceae; genus DASQPR01. The sequence goes on from CAWCPX010000001.1 coordinate 90,962, forward strand.
TACGCGATCACCTCCAGATCACCAGCGTCGACCTACGGCGAGACGACGATGCGGCGAGCGGCCACGATCGACCTCGACCAGGCCGCGAGCGTCGTGAGTTTTACCAGCGTGCCGGTGTGCGGAGCCTCGATGATGACGCCACCGCCGAGGTACATGCCGACGTGACCGGGGTTTGCCCGGGTGCCGTCGGATCCGATCAGGAACAGCAGGTCGCCCGGTAGAAGGGCGTGCAGATCGTAGATCGGGGTGCCGGTCCGCGACTGGTCGGCCGCCAGTCGGGGGATCGTCACGCCGCCCGCCCGGTAGGACATCATCGTCAGCGAGGAGCAGTCGCACTCCTTCGACGGGTTGCCGGAGTGCGCGTCGGTGCAACTGCCGCCGAACGAGTACGGCGTGCCGATCTGCTTCAGCGACCAGTTGATCGCCTGCACGATCGACGTCGGCGTGCTCAGCGGCAAGGTGAAGCCGGCCGGCAGCGAGACGGCGCCCGCGTCGAACTGCTGATCGCTGCCGTCGACCGCGCAGACACCGGTGGACGTGGCCGCGACGCCGTGGCTTTGGGCGATCAGCGCGCCGACGAGTTGAGTGGCGTCAGGTTCCCATTTCGCGTACGCGTCGGGATAGGCACTGCGCTGGACCGTCTGTGCCGCCACCGTCAACGGGAGCGCCTGCCAGTCGGTGACCGTGAGCAGTTTCGTGTAGAACTTCGTGGACGAGTATTTCGGGTCGAGGATCTGTGTCGGCGTGCCCCAGCCCTGGCTCGGACGCTGCTGGAAGAGTCCGAGCGAGTCGTGGTCGTTGCGGGCGCCGAGGTCGCCGAGGTTTTGCAGGTGCGACTCCTGCATCGCGGTCGCGACGGCGATGATCCAGCCGCGAGGTGGCACCTTGAGGCTCTGCCCGACGGTGACGATCGTGGCCGCGTTGTGCTCCTCGGTCGCGGTCAGCGGTGAGAGATCGGGCAGCGAGGTCACGACGGCGTCGGTCTGCACGGTGCAGGCGGCGTTGGTCGGGTTGTTGGCGGCCGAACTGTTCGTGACGAAGTAGTCGGCCGTGATGCCGCCGCAGCAGCACAGGACGGCGAGCACGGCACCGATCGCGCAGCCGATGCGCCAGCGCTTGGGCGTCACGTCCGCGCCCGACTGCGCAGCGCCGGCCCGCTCATGACCGGTCCCAGTCGACGGCCGCGACCAACCATCGGTTCGCCACCCGTTGCATGGTGAGCACGAGCGTGCCGGCGTCGGTCGGGACTCGCGCGCCGCACGCGTCGGCCGCGTCGTCCTGGATGCTGACGGCGCCGGCGAGTGTCGTGGCGGGCACGTTGGCCGGGTCGGTGGATGCGAGTTGACCGGCGAGCCCGGTCGTCGTGTAGGCCGTGACGGCGTGCAACCAGGCGGCGGGTGTGACGCCGTCGTGGTGGATCCACGCTTTGCCGAACGATTTCGCGACCGACTGCGGCGTCGGTGCACCCTTTTTCGTGACCGGGGGCACCGGCGAGTGCAGCAGCGGCCCGGAGGGCGGTGCCGTGGGCAGCGCGTCGCCGCCGCCGGGCAGGCCGGCCGGCGCACTGCCGACAATGGACGGCCCGCCACCGCTGACGAGCGAGTCGTCGCTGGAGTGGGGCAGGACGCGTGCGATGACGATGATGATGGCGACGATCAGGATCAGTCCCAGGCTGATGCCCTGCGTGGCGCTGAGGCGCCCCAGCAGTGACCGTTCGCTGCGCATCGTCGAGGGATCTCCCGAACATCTGACTCGGACTGCTTATCGTCGCGGACCGGCTCGCGTCTGTCCAGACGAAGACATTCGTGTCACTCAATTGATGGTGGTCGCGGCGGTGGAAATGTCGGTGCGCCCGACGATACTGAGGGGATGTCTGATGAGCTTCCGCCACGCCGATCGCGGGGTCCGCTTGACGCGGATATGTTCGCTCACGCCTATGAGGCGACGCCCGCGTGGGAGATCGGCCGTCCGCAGGCGCCGTTCGTGGCGATCGCCGGCGAGCTGACCGGCCGTGTGCTCGACGCCGGCTGCGGCACCGGCGAGCTGGCGATGATGGCCGCTGCGCGGGGCCTGGATGCGACCGGTGTCGACGGGGCGGTCGCCGCGATCGCGATCGCCCGCCAGCGGGCCGAGGAGCGCGACTTGACCGTCGACTTCCGGCTCGGCAACGTGCACCGGCTCGCCGAGGTGGCGCCGGGGCCGTATGCGTGGGTGCTCGACTCGGGCCTGTTTCACGTCTTCGAGGATGGCGACCGGGCGAGGTATGTCGAGCAGCTGTCCGCCGTTACCGTGCCCGGCAGCCATCTCGCGCTCATGTGTTTCAGCGACGAGGAGCCGGGCGACTGGGGCCCTCATCGGGTGAGTCGCGACGATCTGCGTACGGCGTTCGCCGATGGGTGGCGCGTCGACTCGATCGAGCCATCACTGTTCGTGTTGGCACATTTGCCATCGGTCCAGCCGCAGGCGCGCGCGTGGTTCGCTCGCTTCACGCGGCTGTGAGAGCGCTCTCCATAGCCCGCTGTTTGGAAACCTAACAATTTTTTTGATGAGTCGAACTAAGTATCGAACAAACGCTTGAGCTGCTTATAAAGGTGAGATCGGCAGCGCTGAAGCGCGGTGGCCTCGACGCCGACCTATTGACAGTCGCCGCTGTCGGGGTGTTTCCTGCCGGTTAACCGCGACGCGCGGATCATCGGGCGGATCATGCGTCGCGGGCGCTCGGGTGCCATTCACCGTGACCACAATCCGTGACCACGGCAGTCCATCATGCCTAGAAAGGTGCGCGATGTCCCCCAGCGCAGTTCCACCGCGCCACCGCTTGCTGATCGGCGCCACCATCGCCGGCGTCGTCGCCGCGCTCGCCCTGTTCCCCGCCTCACCGGCGTCGGCCGCGAACGAGGCCGTCAACATCGCTCTGACCACGACGAACGACTCCGGCGGCCGCACCGTGACCCGCGGCCTGCAGCAGCAGACGCCGATCAGCTTCGCGAGCACGAGCGCGTCCGCCTCGCAGACCATCACCGTCAACGAGAACACGACCTACCAGCAGTTCGTCGGTGCCGGCGCGTCGTTCACCGACACGGCGGCGTGGCTCATGAACTCCAGCGGCGCCCTGTCGACGGCGACCCGCAACTCGACCATGACGTCGCTGTTCTCACCGACGAGCGGCATCGGGCTCGATTTCCTGCGCAACCCGATGGGCGCCTCCGACCTGGCCCGCTCCAACTACACCTACGACGACATGCCGGCCGGGCAGACCGACCCGACGCTGGCGCACTTCTCGATCAGCCACGACCTCGCCGACGTGGTGCCGCTGACGAAGCAGGCGCAGCAGCTCAACCCGAACGTGAAGATCCTGGCCTCACCATGGACAGCGCCGCCGTGGATGAAGGACAACGGCGCCTATGCGCAGGGCTACCTGCAGGCGCAGTACTACGGCGCGTACGCGCAGTATTTCGTGAAGTACATCCAGGCGTACGCGGCCCAGGGCATCCACATCGACTACGTGACCCCGCAGAACGAACCGGGGTGCTGCGCCGGCTACCCGTCGATGCAGTGGACCGAGAGCGGTCTCGACTTCTTCGTGGGCACCGACCTCCTGCCCGCGCTGCACGCCGCCGGGCTGACCACCAAGGTCCTGATCAACGACTGGAACTGGTCCGCGTACGACGCGTGGGCCTCACAGCTCATGAACGACACCGCGATCCGTAACGACTCGCTGTTCGGCGGCATCGCGTGGCACGGTTACGACGGCAACGTGACCGAGCAGACGACCGTCCACAACCAGTTCCCGTCGACGATCGCGTACGACACCGAGCACTCCGGTGGCACCTGGATCGCGAATCAGCAGAACGAGGACATGAACAACATCATCAGCTACACCCGGAACTGGGGTGTGTCGGTGGTGAAGTGGAGCCTCGCGGTCGACCAGAACATGGGCCCGCACAACGGTGGCTGCGGCACGTGTACCGGGCTCATCACGGTGCACAACGGCGACTCGGTCTCCGGGCGCGTGGACAACACGATCGAGTACTACGACACCGGCCAGCTCACGAAGTTCGTGAAGCCGGGCGCGTTCCGGATCGATTCCAGCGCCAACACCACGATCCCGAACGTCGCCTGGAAGAACCCGGACGGTTCCAAGGCACTGGTGGCGTACAACGGCGGCGGCAGCGCGGTGTCGGTGAAGGTCAACTGGGGCAACGAGTCGTTCACGTACAGCATTCCGGCGGCGACGTCGGCGACGTTTACGTGGGCGGGCACCCAGGGCACCGGGGGCGGCGGCACGTCGCACACCGGCGCGATCACCGGTTACGGCGGCAAGTGCGTGGACGTGGCCTCGGCCAGCACCGCCAACGGCACCCAGATCCAGCTCTACACCTGCAACGGCACGGCGGCGCAGTCGTGGACGGTCGGCACCGACGGCACGATCCGGGCGCTGGGCAAGTGCATGGACGTCAGCGCGGCCGGCACCGCCAACGGCACGAAGGTGCAGCTCTATGACTGCAACGGGTCGGCTGCTCAGGTCTGGACCGCGACCGCGGGTCAGCTGATCAACCCGAATTCCGGCAAGTGCCTGGACGCGACCGGTCCGTCGTCCGCCGACGGCACGCCGTTGCAGATCTGGGCATGCGGCGGCGGCGCGAACCAGCAGTGGGTGCTGCCGAGCTGACCTGACGGTTGCGCGCACGAGGTGTCCGGCCGGCGGTGGGGGAGCGCACCGTCGGCCGGTCGGCGTGTGATCCGATTCGGATTCGCGTCGAGATGCCGATGCGAGTAGGTTGCGATGGTCTTGCACAGGCGTCGACGACATCCTGTCGGATTGGTGTCAGTGTCGAGCGTGGACTCCGGACCCGTACGCACTCTGTCCGCACGCAAGATCTGGCCTCCCGGAACGGATGAGAGCATGAACAGCAAACACCGCGTCGCCGGTGCCACGGTTGGCGTCATGGCCGTGTTCGCCCTGGCGGCCTGCGGGTCCAGCGGCACCGCCACGGCCGCGTCGACTCCCACGACGGCGGCGAGTGCCAGCCCCTCGGCGGCGCCGAGCGTGATCGCCGCGCCGACCGTCAGCGCGACCCCGGCACCGACGTCGACCCCGAGTGCGTCGCCGACGCCGACGAAGACCAAGACGAGCAGCGTCGGGTACGCCGCCGCGAAGATACAGTGGCAGAAGGGTGCCACCGCGATCTCGGCGAACCAGGGTTCCTACTGGGCGAAGGCCGCGGCCGATCTGAAAGCCGGCAAGACGAGCGATCCCGGTGACACCTCCGGCTACCCGGCCGCGATCAAAGAGCTGCAGAACCTGATCACGTTGCCGGACGCGCAACAGACGCCCGCGCAGAACGCGCAGTATCATGCCGATCTCAAGAGCCTCAACGTGTTCTTCCAGACGCCCGGCCTCTATTCGTAGGCCCGGGACGCGCGCGGCCGGCCGACGGTAGGGGAAGATCGTCGGCCGGCCGTTGCCGTATGTGTCTACGGTCGGAGCGAGTCGGCCGCGCGGTAGTGCGAATTCACCGCCGGTTGCCGGGTGTAGTTCGGACCGGCCGCGTCATCGGCGCCGACGAAGGTGAACGGCCACCGCAGGGTGCGCGGGCCTCGGCACGTGATCAGGCGCCGTTTGGGGTCGTAGTCGATGTCGCCGGCCCGGAACCGCTGCCGCAGTTTCCGCGCCGGGCTCGAACCGTCGACCATCCAGATGCTCGCAAGGTCGAGGTTCGCCGCGAACAGGCCGCCCGGCGCGAGCCATGTCAGCGCGTTGCCCAGCACGCCGAGCTTGTCGCCGACGTAGTGCAGCCCGTGCACGCTCGTGATCAGGTCGAACGTGCCGGCCGGTGCCCAGGTCGCCAGCGGCGCCACGACAAGATCGAGGCCCGGTGTGGTGGTGGCCCGCGGGTCGAAGAAGTCGACCAGGTCGACACCGGTGATCGCGACCTCGTCGCCCGTGCGCTCCGCCGCGTCGATGAGGGCTCGGGCACTGCCACAGCACAGGTCGAGCCACGTGGCCGAGCCGTTGGTCGCGACGCGTTCGGCGAGCACCTCGAGTGGCCGGAGCCCGAGTTCGCGGGCATAGCTGTTGACGCCGTCGAGGCCGCGGTCACGGTTCATCGCGTTGTTGGCGACGACCGGGGAGTTCGCGAGCGCCTGGTCATCGAGGAGTGGGCCCACCACGAGAAGTCTAATCGTCGACGAGCAGTTCGGCGCTGCGCAGCAAGGACCGGCCCTCGTCCGCGATGCCCATGCTCAGCAGGTAGAGGCCGGTGGAGACGCGTTGGATGAAGCCCCACTCCCAGATCGCGGTCTCGTCGACGCCCGTCTCCGCGGCCGCCACCGCGCACAGCCGTCGCAGCAGCGCGCATGCGTCGGCGGCCGATCGCGGCAGCAGTTCCTGCCGCCAGTCACGGATCGCGACACCGAGGTCGTAGGAGCGGTCGGCGATGAGGCCGTCGGGGTCCACGAAGACGTAACCCGACTCGGCGCCGGGTCGCGGGTGGGCGCGCAGCGTGTTCGCCGGATGCGGGTCGCCGTGCACGATGACGGACGTGTCCAGGTCGAACGCGACGGCTCGGCGTTCGGCGTACGCCAGCGCCGCCGTGATCACCGCGTCCGGGCACGGCCGGTCGAGCTTTTCCCACAGCGTCCCGATCATGACCGCGAGCAGGTGCGCGTTCTCCTGGTCGGGCTCGACCGCGATGCCCTTCGGGCGTGGCAGCGTCCAGGCCTCGTTCAGCGTCGCGCAGAGGATGCCGAGGGCGCGCTCCGGTGGCAGGGCCGCGTGGTCGAGTGACGGCCCGAGCGATTCCAGCAGCATCGCACGACGCTCCACGTCAGCATCGTAGAGCTGGGCGTAACCGCGTCCGTCGGCCGCGGCCAGCACGTCGACCTGATCGGTGATGTCGATGCGCGGGATCGCGATCTTCAGCACGGCGTGGGTGCCGTCGGGCCGGCGCACCCGGGCGACGTAGGCCGCGGTGCCACCGGTCAGCACGGCGTCGACGGTCACCGACCAGTGCCGGGACAGGTCCGCGACGACGCCGGGCAGCTCGCCGAGCCACTGTTCGCCGGCCTCGCCGAGGCTCGCGACGCGTTGCCGCACGAACGGCGGTAGCTCGATCACGCTGCGATCATGCACCTGTTACGGATTTCGCGCATGGCTGCGGGTACCACGTGAAGATCTTTAAGATCTTTTCTCCTGGGTACGCGCCCGACGGGAGTTTTCCGATCACCGCGTGGCGTGGAAACGGAACGCGCGTTCGCCGCGATCGGTCCGGGCGTCGATGAAGCCGGCGGCGCGCAGCCGATCGGGCATCGTGTCCGGGTCGACGGGTTCGCAGACGTCGCCGACATGCAGGCCACGGAACCGGTCGGAGTCGACGCTGTCGGTGCCGGCGAACCTGCCACCCGGCCGCAGCACTCGCGCCACCTCGGCGAACAGCCGGTCCTGCGCCGCCGTCGTGTCGACATGGTGCAGCATCGTGAAGCACAGCACGGTGTCGAAACTCGCGTCGGGCTCGGCGATCGCCGTCGCGTCGCCCCAGATGACCCGGGCCCCGGTGAACCGAGCCGCCAATCCATCGGCGAGTTCCCGATCGGCTTCGAGCACGGTGAGGTCGGCGACGAGGTCGGTCAGGTAGGCGGTGCTGGCGCCGTAACCGCCGCCGAGTTCGAGCACCCGGCCGGCGAGCGGGACCCCATCCAGCCCCCACGGCACCAGTTCGGTGCGCAGGTAGTCGGCCCAATCGTCGCTGGAGCACAGGGTCTGGTGGTCGCTGTTCATACGGCACGCTAGCAACCGGGCCGGGCGTGCGGCGGCCGTGGCCTCGGGTCGTGGGATGATGCCGCCATGATCTCGTCGAGTCTTCGATCATGACCGCGCCCCGTTCGGTCGCGCCCGAGGTCGCGTCGCAGTCGGTGCTCAGCGCGCTGACCGACGCCGCCGTGTTCCTGGTGCTGACCATCGACGATGGTGGCGAGCAGGCCGTCCGCGATCTGATCCCGGACCTGTCGGCCCTGCAGCGCGCCGTCGGTTTCCGGCTCCCCGCGGCCGGCCTCTCGTGCATCACCGCGATCGGTTCGGCCGCGTGGGATCGGCTCTTCGCCGGCCCGCGCCCGGCCGAGCTGCACCCCTTCCGCACGATCGGCTGGGAGCAGCGCCGGGCCCCGTCCACACCAGGTGACCTGCTGTTTCACATCCGCGCCGGGCAGATGGACGTCTGCTTCGAGCTGGCCTCGATGATCGTCGGCCGGCTCGCCGGTGCGGCCACCGTGGTCGACGAGGTGCACGGCTTCAAATATTTCGACGAGCGTGACCTGCTCGGATTCGTCGACGGCACGGAGAACCCGACCGGGGACGCCGCCCGGCTCGCGGCGATCGTCGGCGACGAGGACCCGGATTTCACCGGCGGCAGCTACGTCGCGGTGCAGAAATACGTGCACGACATGGCGAAGTGGAACGCGCTGACGGTCGAGCAGCAGGAGGCGGTGATCGGCCGCACCAAACTGTCCAACGTCGAGATCGCGGACAAGCCGACGAACTCGCACGTCGCGCTGAACAAGATCGTCGAGCCGGACGGGACCGAACGCGACATCCTGCGGGACAACATGCCGTTCGGTTCAGTCGGAAAGGGCGAGTTCGGGACGTACTACATCGCGTACGCGAGCACGCCCGACGTCATCGAACGGATGCTCCGGCGCATGTTCATCGGCGAACCGACCGGCAACTACGACCGCATCCTCGACTACTCGACGGCGCTGACCGGCTGCCTGTTCTTCGCCCCGACCGCCGATTTCCTCGACGATCCACCGGCCGCGCCGAGTGAGCCGCCCGCGACGAAATAGCCCCACGCTGCGCCGCTTCGACCTCCGGCCGCACCGATTCAGCCTCCGGCAGGGCCCCCCGGCGATAGCGTTATGTGGTGGAACCTGCGAAAACGATCCCCAGGCCGTGGGAGGTCCGGCGCGCCTACATCGAGGAGCTGGGTCCACCGGAGCGCTCGGCGCTTCTGTCGTGGCTCAGCTTCACAGTGACGTTCGCGGCCGTACGGGCGATCACGTACAGCATCCGCAAGGGCGACGGCCCGTTCCACAATCTGAAGGTCGGCGGCGAGCACCTGCATCACTACATGTGGGGCATCGGCATGGTCAGCGGTGTCGGCGCGGTCGCGGTCTCCGGCGAGGAGCGCACTCGCCGGCACCCGGCGATCGCGATCACCTATGGTGCCGGCCTCGCGCTGATCGTCGACGAGTTCGCGCTGCTGCTCGACCTGAAGGACGTCTACTGGGCGAAGCAGGGCCGCCTCTCCGTGGACATCGGCACCGGCCTCGTCGCGCTCGGCGGCACGCTGCTCAGCGCGGTGCCGATCCTGACCCGGCTGGCGCGCGACCGCGGGCGCTGAAATTCGGTGGTCCGCCCGCCACCCGCCCTCGTAGGGTCCGCGTATGACCGTTTCGTGGCCGACCAGCCTGCCCGACCCGCACCGGGAGTTCCTGACCGCCGCGCTGGCGACACTGGCTGATGACCCGCGGCTCGTCGGGGTCGCGGCGGCCGGATCGTTCGCGAGCGGCACCATGGACGAATTCAGTGACCTCGACCTGGTCATCGCCGTCGAGCCCGATGACCACGCCGCCGTGATGGCCGGCAGGGTCCGGATCGCCGAGTCGCTGGGTTCGGTGCTGACCGCGTTCACCGGCGAGCACGTCGGGGAGCCGCGGCTGCTGATCGCTCTGTACACGCCATCGCTGCTGCATGTCGATCTGAAGTTCGTGCCCCTGCCCGAGACGGCCGCGCGCGTCGAGGAGATCGCGGTGCTGTGGGAGCGGGAGGGCCGGCTGTCGGCCGTGCTCGCGACCCGGCCGGCCGCCTACCCGCCGCCGAATCCACAGTGGCTCGAGGACCGGTTCTGGACGTGGATCCACTACGCGACCGTGAAGATCGGCCGCGGGGAGCTGTTCGAAGCCATCGACGGCCTGTCGTTCCTGCGAAGTAACGTGCTGGGCCCGCTCGGGCTGGCGCGCGCCGGTCGGCAGCCGAACAAGGTGCGTCGCGTCGAAACCATTCCGTGGCTGGCCGACGCGATGCGGCCGACCGTCCCCGGCTACGACCAAGCCGAATGCATCGCCGCGTTGCGGGCCTGCGCGGCCCTCTACCGGGAGCTGCGGCCGCCGGAAGGACCCGAGCTGCGGTATCACCCCGACGCAGAGGCCGCGGTCATGCGCTACCTCGACGAGATCGCCGCCCGCTGACGGCCTACATGCCGGGCAGGCGCAACTCCAGGAACGACATCCCGTGCATGTCCAGGAACATCCGACCGGGCGCCGTGACCACCCGCATGAGCACGCTGTCGCAGGTCGGGCAGCGGGCCACCATGCCGGCGCTGTGCGCGTAGACGTGCGTCGCGCCGACCGGGCCGCTGTTGCCGCAGTTCGCGCAGCGCCCGGTCGCGTCGGTCACGTCGAAGGCGAAGATCTCCCGCAGCACGCCGCCCAGCGCATTGCCATCGAGCCGCATGTCTTGCGCGGCGGTTCCCGAGCCCATGCCGGTGTCAGTCATGATCAGCCTCCGGTCGGTCCAAAGCGTTCGGTGCGGACGTTTTCGGCCGCGTGCCCCTGGTCGACGAGCGTGTTCGCGACCGACTCGACGAAACCGGTCGGCCCGCAGATGAAGACGGCGGGATCCATCGAACCGGGGAACCCGTCGCGCACCAGTTGGTCGGCGCCGAGCCGGCCGACCTTGCCCGGCCAGCCTTCCGGAGCCTCACGCGTGTACGCCCACGAGACGTCGAGCCCGGGATCGTCACGCACCCGGCGCCGGAGTTCGTCGACGTAGATCGCGTCGGCGGGGGTTCGCACGGAGTAGATCAGCCGGAACGGGGTCCGGCTGTTCAGCTCGCCACGCGTCCGGATCATCGCCATCAACGGCACGATCCCGGAACCGCCGCCGATCAGCAGCACCGGCGCCGGGTTCGTCGGCTCCCACGCGAAATAACCCCCGATCGGCCCGCGTAGCTCGATCTCGTCACCGATATGGGCGATGTCGACGAGGTAGGAGGACACCTCTCCGTCGGGTACCCGCTGAATCGTGACTTCGATCTTGCCTTCGGCCGGCGCCGACGCGAGCGAATAGCTGCGCTGCGTGCTGTAGCCGTCGGGCGCCGTCAGACGGATGTCGATGTGCTGGCCGGCCAGGTGCGTCATCCACATCGGCACGGTCAGCACCAGCGTGCTCGCGGTCGGCGTCTCGACCCGAGTCTCCTCGATCGTCGCGACCTGCCAGGTCAGTCGCCCCAGTAGCGCTGTTCTCGCCATGGATCCCCATAGTTGTTGTAGCCGGCGGTTTCCCAGAAACCCGGGTGATCTTCCTGGGTGAACTCGATCGCGTTCACCCACTTGGCGCTCTTCCAGAAGTACAGGTGCGGCACCAGCAGCCGCGCCGGGCCGCCGTGCTCGGGCGCCAGCGGCGAGCCGTCGAACTCGTAGGCGATCCAGGCCTGCCCGTCGATCAGGTCGGCGAGCGGCAGGTTGGTGGTGTAGCCGCCGTAGGAGTGAATGGTGACGAAGTCGGCAGTGCTCTCCACGTTTTCGATCAGCGTCTCGATCGCGACGCCGCGCCAGTCGGTCTTCAGTTTCGACCACTTCGTGACGCAGTGGATGTCGACCGTGACCGACTCGCTCGGGAGCGCCATCAGCTCGGCCCAGCTCCACGTGTGGCGCTGGCCGGTCTCGGTGATCACCGCGAACTGCCAGCGGTCGGTGTCGATGCGGGGCGTCGGCCCGGCCGAGAGCACCGGGAAGTCGTCGGTGAGATATTGGCCGGGAGGCAGCTGAACGTCGCTGCGCCGCCGCCCCGTGAATCCGCGGCTCAGGATGGCCATCGGTCCTCCTCGTGGGTACCCCACGATCTTGCCGTACTTGGGCGGGCCGAACCAGGGTTTCGGCGAACCTCGCGACGTCAGTGCCGGTGAGGTTTGTTCGCGCCCGCTATACTCGCTCGCGGTTGATCAGCGGTGGGTCATTTCTCGCCGCGAAACCGCGTAAACCGGATTTCTCAGTTCGGAGCGGGCATGCTGTGAAACACTGCCCCAACGAATCGGCTTTGCCTCCATACCGTCCACCCGAAGGTGCCCCGATGACGACGACAACCCTGAGCCCGACCGTGACACCCCCGACCTCTGAGCAGCGCGAGCAGTTCGAGCGCGACGGCTATCTTGTGATCAAGCAGGCGCTGAGCCCGGCCGAGGTCGAGTTCTACGCGGGCGCGCTCGACCGGGTCTACGACGAGCACATCGCCGCCGGCACAGTGAAGCCCGGCATGGCCATGCACACGCTGAGCGCCGTGGCCGCCTGCCCGGAAGCCGTCGGCCTGATCGACCACGCGAAGACGTTCCCGTTCGTCTGGTCGGTGCTCGGCTGGAACGTGCACATCTACCACTCCCACCTGGACGTGCACCCGCAGATCAAGCACGAGAAGCCGCCGCGTTTCGAGTGGCACCAGGACGGCGGCCGGCAGAACCGCGAGATCGAGACCGACCCGCGTCCGCGCCTCTCGGTCAAGCTCGCGTTCTGGCTCTCCGATGTGTCCGTCGAGAACCGCGGCAACTTCACCGTCGTGCCGGGCAGCCACCTGGTCAACCGCATCGAGGGCCCGCCGCGCCGCGACATGAACTGGCCGGACCCGGAAGGCGCCGTGCAGGTCTGCGCCGAGCCCGGTGATGCCGTGTTCTTCGACCGTCGCCTCTGGCACACCCGCTCCGACAACTACTCGGAGGTCGTGCGCAAGGGCATGTTCTTCGCGTACTCGCACCGCTGGGGCTACGGCCGCGACGAGAACGAGACGCTGCTGGCCAGCGAGGCCGCGAAGGGCTTCAGCCCGGTGCAGCGTCAGCTCCTCGGCGCGAAGCTGGCCGAACCGGGCGAGATCCCCGGCGACCACCAGTGGGGCCACTACCCGGCGAGCACCCCGGTCTACGGTTTCCTGAAGGAAAACGGCGCCCTCGACTCGAGCACGCCGCCGCTGATCCCCTGATCGACTTTTCGTGGCGAATCGTGGTTGCCCCGGCAGCCATGATTCGCCACGATCCATATCGTGTCCTGGTGCGCCCGCGTCCACCCATAAATCACTATTGTGCGTATATGGCTGACATCAACGTGCTGGGCGACTCCGGGCAGACTCCCGCCTTCAGCTATCGCATCGACTACCGGCCCGCGTTCGCGCTGGCCACGGTCGTGCTCGGGCCGGAGCAGTCGATTCGCACCGAGTCGGGCGCGATGGTCAGCATGTCGGGCAACCTCGAGCTGCAGTCGAAGATGGAAGGCGGCATGTGGGGTGCGCTCAAACGCAGCGTCGGTGGGCGTAGCGCGTTCGTCTCGACGTACACGGCCAGGGGCGGCACCGGCGAGTTGACGCTGGCTCCCGGGACACCGGGCGACGTGGTGCCGCTGTCGTTGACGAACGAGACCTACAACATCGCGGCCTCGTCGTACCTGGCGAGCGAGATGGCTTTGGAAGTGAACACCGGCTGGGGCGGCGCCAAGTCGTTCTTCGCCAGTGACAGCATGTTCGTGCTGCAGGTGAGCGGCACGGGTGTGCAGTTCGTGACGTCGTTCGGCGCGCTGCATTCACGCACGCTTGCGGCCGGCGAGCAGTACGTCGTCGACACCGGGCACCTGGTCGCGTGGCACGCGTCGATGCCTTACAAGATCCGGAAGGCGGCCAAGAGCCTGTTCCGGTCGCTGACGTCGGGTGAGGCGCTGGTCGCGTCGTTTACCGGACCGGGCACGCTGCTGCTGCAGACCCGGAACCTGCACGCTTTCGTCAGCGCGATCGAGCCGATGTTGCCACGCCCGTCGGGCAACTCCGACTCCTGAGTATCGTGGCGGGGTGCCCGAAGGCCACACCATTTTCCGACTCGCCACCCGGCACCGCGCGTTGTTCGCCGGCATGCCGGTGGAGGTGCGGAGCCCGCAGGGTCGCTTCGCCGCCGGCGCCGGGCTGCTGAGCGGTGCCACGCTGCGTGACGCCGAAGCGGTCGGCAAGCATCTGCTGCACCATTTCGACGACGGCCGCAGTCTGCACGTGCATCTCGGGCTCTACGGCAAGTTCACCGACGGGCCGGCACCCGCACCGGCACCCGTCGGTGAGGTCCGGCTCCGGGTCGTGGGCGGCGGCCACTGGCTCGACCTGCGCGGCCCGACGGCGTGCGAGGTCTTCGACGAGACGCAGGTCGCCGAGTTGCGGGCGCGCATCGGCGCGGATCCGCTGCGGACCGACGCCGATCCCGACACCGCCTACGCCCGGATTCGGCGCAGCCCGATGCCGCTGGCCACACTGCTGCTCAACCAGAGCATTGTCGCCGGCACCGGCCTGATCTTCGTCACCGAGACGCTCTTCCGAGCCGGGCTGGCACCCACGGCGGCCGGCCGCGACGTGACACCCGCCGCGTGGCAGGGCATCTGGCGTGACCTCTGCGCGCTGATGCGGCAGGCGGTCACGACGGGCCGCATCGACACGGTGCGTCCGGAGCACACGCCCGAGGCGATGGGCCGGCCACCACGCGTCGACCGGCACGGCGGCGAGGTCTATGTCTACCGTCGCGCCGGGCAGCCCTGCCTCGTCTGCGGCACGCCGGTCGCCACCGGTGACCTCGCCGGTCGCAACGCCTACTGGTGTCCGACCTGCCAAAAGACCAAGCGCTAACCCGGATCCTCCCGGGTACGAGCCACGACGCCCGTTTCCGCGAAGCCGACACATCCCTATCCGTTCCGCGCCCGCCGGTCTAGTTTGGACATGCACTCCCATCGATGATGATCCGTCATCGACTGCAGCCGCGTGATGCCGTCGACTGGAGTCTGGAGGCCCGGTGACCGGTGCGACATCGCAGCGCAGGCGCATCCGCCGGCCCAAGGTGCTGATCTTCCTCTTCACGGCCGTCGGAAGCCTCGCGTCGTCGGTCCCGGCCTACCTCTCGCACCACGCCGCGATCTCGCTGGCCCTGGCCGGCGTCGCGACCGTCTCCACGGGTGCGGGCGCCGTGCTGGCCACGTTTCCGTTCCCGTACGAAGGGGCGCCGGTCGCCGACGATGTCACGGTCAAAGCGTGGGCGCTGCCGCAACGGGTCGTCTCCTTCACCGGTCGGGCGTGGGCGCTCGCCGAGATCGCGTCCGTGCACGCGACCGCGCTGCGGCCCGGCGTGGCGGTGCTGACCGGCATCGGCGCCGTCGGAAAGACCTCGGTCGCCCTCGAGTACGCGCACCGGACCGGCTCCGACCCCGCGCATGCCCTGACCGTCTGGATCTCGGCGGGCCAGCGGCCGAAGGCCGTGACGGCGCTGCGGGAACTCGGCGTCGCCCTGGGCGTGGAGCCGCATCCCGACCCGACCGACATGATCCGGCGTACGTTCGCCGCGCTCGGTCGGCACGAGCCCTGGCTCATCGTCTACGACGACGCCACCCCGGAAACGGTCGCCGGTCTCATGCCGACCAGTGGCGACGGCGCCGTGCTGATCACCAGCCGGGGCGGCGATTGGGGCACGGTCGGCACCGCGATCGAGATCCGCCCGATGGCCGACGACGAGGCGGTACGCCTGCTCCTCGACCGGTCCCGGGACACGTCCGAGGGTGCCGAAACGCACGCCCGGGTGCTCGCGGCTCGGCTGGGCGGCCTGCCGTACGCGCTGGAGTTGGCCGGCGCCTACTGCTTCCAGACCTGCACGCTCGCGGACTACCTGCGGCTGCTCGACGGCGCCGGGTTGGGCCTGCTGAACCGCCCGAGCCACGGCCCGAACGAGATCGCGGCCCGGCTCGGAGCCCGCAAGGCGACGCGGGGTCGGGTCGCGGACGCGCAACTGCTGCGGGTCCTGAGCTTCCTGGCGGCCGGCTACATGCCGCAGATCCTCTTCACGGACCACGTGACGTTGCTGCCCCGGCGGCTGCGCGAGGCAGCACAGGAGGTGCGCCAGTGGCACCCGCTGGTCACCCGGCTGCACGACGCCGGCCTGATCCGCGCCGAGCCCGGCCTGATCTGGGTGCACGCACTGCTGCAGGAGGTGGAGCGGGGCACGATCGCGAACCGCACGCGGACGTCGGCCCGCCGGTTGCTCGCCCGTGCCACCGCCGGTCTCCGCGCAGACGCGACGGCCGGCTGGACGCACCAGCGCTGGCGGCAACTGGCGCTGCAGCTGGTCACGGCGGCCTTCCCGAACGCCACCGACCCGAAGGACTGGGTGGCGTGCGGCGCGCTGCTCCCGGCCGCGCTGGCCGCGCTCGACGGCGCCGCCGACTCGCCCCGGCCGGAGGTGACCACGCTCGCCACGAACGTCAGCCGCTACTACCTCGGCCAGGGCAACCACGCGGCCGCGCGGGATCTGCTGGAACAGGTGGTGGCCTCGCGGCAGCGGTTGCTCGGCCCGCTCCACCCGGACACGTTGACCAGCATCAACGCGCTCGCGAACGCCGCTTTCCAGGGCGGCGATTACGCCCGTGCCCGCGATCTGCAAGCCCGGAACCTGGAAGCGCGCCGGCGGGTGCTCGGCCCGGACCATCCCGACACACTGGCGTCGATGAACAGCCTGGCGAACGCGCGCCACCGCCTGGCCGATTACGCCGAGGCCCGGGACCTGCACGAGCAGACCATGGCGGCGCGTACGCGTGTGCTCGGACCGGAGCACCCGGACACGCTGCAGTCCATGAACAACCTCGCCGGCCTGCTGCATCGGATGGGTGACGTCGAGGCGGCCCGAGACCTGCACACCCGTGCGCTCGAAGCCCGGCTCCGGGTGCTCGGCCCCGAACATCCGAGCACGCTGATCTCGATGAACAACCTCGCGCTCGTGTTGAACGGGCTGGGTGACATCGAGGCCGGACGCGATCTGCACACGCGGACGCTGGAGACGCAGCGGCGGGTGCTGGGTGCCGAGCATCCGGCCACGCTGCAGTCGATGAACAACCTGGCGAGTGCGCTGTCCGCCCTGGGCGACCACGCGGCGGCCCGTGATCTGCACGCGCAAACCGTGGAAACGCTGCGGCGCGTGGTGGGCCCGGAGCATCCAGATACGCTCTTCTCCATGAACGACCTGGCCATGGCCCTGTTCGAGCTCGGAGACTACGCCGGCGCGCGAGATCTGCACGCTCAGACGCTGGCGGCCCGGCGGCGGGTGCTGGGTGCCGAGCATCCGGACACCCGGATCTCCGAACGGAACCTTCAAGCGGCTGTCGACCGATTGCCCTAAGCGCGGACATTTCGGCCGGCCGGGCGGGGGTTTGAGCCAGCCGACGTGCTGGTACGTGTAGGCATGTGCGGCGTGAACGTCACGCGGGCACGACGCGGCAAGGGAGTCCGGCGTGGAGGAGACAACGCCTCGGGTGGTGTTCGGCGCGGGTCTCGCGCGCACCGCCCTGGCCGACGAGATCGATCGGCTCGGCGGCACGCGCGTCATGGTCATCGCGACCGCCCGTGAGCACGCCCGGCAGGCCGACGTGCTGGCTCCGCTCGGCGATCGCGTCGTCGCCACGTTCACCCAGGTCCGCCGGCACGTTCCGGCCGATGTGGCCGCCGCCGCCCGTGAGCTCGCCGAGACTGCCGGGGCAGACCTGCTCGTCGCGATCGGCGGCGGATCGACTACCGGCACCGCGAAGGCGATCGCGCTGACCAGCGGCCGGCCGATCCTCGCGCTGCCGACGACGTACGCCGGCTCCGAGGTCACGTCGGTCTGGGGCCTGACCGAGGACGGTCGCAAGACCACCGGCGTCGACCCGCGGGTGCGACCCAGGACCGTGCTCTACGACCCGGACCTCACGCTGACGCTGCCGGTGGGCGAGTCGATGGCGAGCGGACTGAACGCGCTCGCGCACGCGGTCGACGCCTTCTGGGCACCACAGACCAACAGCGATATCCGGGTACGCGCGGCCGAAGCGATCCGCATGCTCGTGGCCGGGCTCGACGGCGTACGCCTCGACGGTGCGGATCGGCGGGCACGGGAGGCGACGCTCCGCGGGGCGATGCTGGCCGGGCTGGTCTTCGCCGACGCGGGTTCCGGCCTGCACCACAAGATCTGTCACGTGCTCGGTGGCCGCTACGACCTTCCGCACGCCCAGACGCACGCGGTGATCCTGCCGCACGTGCTCGCGTTCAACGGGCCCGCGGTGCCCGATGCCGCTGCCGAGATCGGGGTCGCGCTCGGAGGCGAGGGTGCCGCCGACGCCGCCGCGACGCTCGTGGAGTTTCGGGAGCGGTTGGGCGTACCCACCACATTGAATGATCTTGGCTTTGCGCACGACCAGATCGGCGCCGCTGCCGAGGCGATCCTGCCGAGCGTGCCACCGTCGAACCCACGCCAGGTGCATCATGTGGACCTGGTCGAGATCCTGACCGCCGCGTTCCACGGAGTTGTCTCGGGAGTCATGCCATGAGCGTCGAGCTGGGAAAACTGACCGCCACGGTCACCGAGAGTTTCGAGGGCGCGTCCTCGGAGCGCTACCGCACCGTGATGACGAGCCTGGTCCGGCATCTGCACGCGTTCATCGACGATGTCACGCTGACCGAGGCCGAATGGGGCGTGGCGATCGATTTCCTGACCCGCACCGGCCAGTTGTGCGACGCGCAGCGGCAGGAGTTCGTGCTGCTCTCCGACGTGCTGGGCGCGTCGATGGCGGTCGTGTCGGTGAGCGAGCCGGCGGCTGCCGACGTGACCGAGTCGACCGTGCTCGGGCCGTTCTTCGTCGAGGGGGCGCCGCTGGTCCCGCTCGGCGACGATCTGTCGGGTGGCGCGGCGGGCGTGCCGTGTTACGTGTCCGGGCGCGTACGCGACACCGATGGTCAGTCCGTCGCCGGAGCCCGGATCGAGATCTGGGAGTCCGATGAGGACGGTTTCTACGACGTGCAGTACGACGGTGGGAGGGTGGCCAATCGGGGTCACCTGTTTACCGATGCCGAGGGCGGTTACCGGTTCTGGTCGGTGAAGCCGGCGCCCTATCCGATCCCGCACGACGGGCCGGTGGGGGAGTTGCTGACGGCGGCGGGGCGCGGGCCGATGCGGCCGGCGCACATCCACTTCATGGTGAGCGCGCCCGGCATGCGTACGTTGACGACGCACATCTTCGTCGACGGTGGCGACTACCTGCACAACGACGCGGTGTTCGGCGTCAAGGATTCCCTGATCAAGGCATTCGTCGACGAGCCCGCCGGTTCGGCGCCGGAAGGCCGCGAGATCGACGGGCCGTGGTCGCGCGTGGAGTTCGACATCGTGCTCGTCCCGGTGTCGTAGGCCGGGTTCGTCACGGTGCTGGCCTTGCTCATTACCTAGCCTCCTAGGACGCCTTAGGCGATGTGACCCGGGCCGTTGGGCTGTCCCGCGCGCGGGACTAGTGCCAAAGTCGAGCCCTGACGGGCACTGCACCGACTACTGAAAGCGACGCCAGCCTTCACTACCTTGCGTGATCGAAGCCTCGGGATGGCTGACGGTGTCCTGGACGCTTTGCTCTGCTCACCTGACGGCTACATCGCGTTGAACAGCGATTATCGCAGACGGGGCCGGCGTCGTCCGCGTGTCGGGCCGCACTGACAGTCACCGTGGCCTCGGGGTGAGCAGAGCAAAGCATCGCGCACCCCATGTCACCGGTCGCGCCGAATATTACGGTCAGTCATCAGGTCGCGAGCCGATCCGCGCGCCACGCGAGCGCGACGGACCCCGCCGGAGCATCGCCCCGACCTGACCTGGGGGAACTTCGACATGCCAGGAACCTTGACTTAGTGAGGGAACTTCATTTAGTTTCTGCACTAACTACAGAGGTGATCCACTCCAACGGCCCCCGGAAGCTCTGCGCGAGCGGCTCACCTCGGCAAACGGCACCGATCCCGACCCACGCCCGGTCTACATGCGAGGGTCGACGATCGGGGCGCCGGCCGGCAAGCGTCACCACCCCTGATGCGACGCCGAGCCCGGCTCACACGATCCTGAGGTCACCCGTCCGGTTCCCGCGACGGTGCCGGCATTCGCACGACCGCACGGGAGACCGAGATGGACACGAAACTTTCCAACGGACGAGACCTCACCCGGATCGCGGTGCTCAGCGTGCTGGGCCGCGGAGGTCCGATGTCCCGCGCCGACGTCGCGCGGGAACTCGATGTCAGCCCGACCACCGTGACGCAGGTGGTCAAGCGGCTGATCGACCAGGGGATGGTCTCCGAGCTCGACCAGGCGCCGTCGACCGGCGGTCGCCCGGGCAAGCTCGTCGGCATCGTGGGCACGGCCGGTCGCGCGCTCGGTGTCAAGGTCGCGGCCGACCACGTCGCGATCGTCAACGTACGGCTCGATGGCACGGTTCTGGAATCCTTCACGGCACCGTTCGACGCCCGGGGCGGTGACGCGCCGGATCGGTTGACGACGCTGCTCCGCCCTTATGTGGAGACGGCGTCGGACGTGCCGCTGCTCGGGCTCGGTGTCGGTGTGCCCGGCGTCGTCGACAGCCCGGACCTGGGCAACATCGTGGCGCAGGTGCTCGGCTGGGACGGGGTCCCGCTCGGTCGGCATCTGCGCGGCGTCTTCGGCATCCCGGTGCTCGTGGAAAACGACGTGAAGGCGGTCGCCGTCGCGGAGCAACTCTACGGGCGCGGCCGGCACCTGCAGGACTTCCTGGTCGTCACGATCGGGCGCGGCGTCGGTCTGGCCGTCGTCGCGGGCGGATCGGTCTACCGGGGGTCCCGTGGCGGCGCCGGCGAGTTCGGGCACTTCCCGATCGACGCCGACGGTCCGACCTGCGCGTGCGGCAACCGGGGCTGCCTCGAGGCCATCATCGGCGAGGCCGGTCTACTGAGGGCCGCGAGTGGGCTCGGCGTCGAAACCGTCGCCCAACTCGCGGCACGAGCGGACGCCGGCGATGCCACGGCCCGATCGGTCTACGCGAGCGCCGGTGCGACGCTCGCGCGCGGTGTCGCGGCGATCGTGACGGTGCTCGACCCCGAGAAGGTGATCATCCTCGGTGAGGGCACGTCGGCGTGGTCGCACTGGGACGACGCGTTCCGGGCCGGTCTGGTCGGGCACATCGCCGGGCCGATGCGGGACACGCCGATCGAGGTCGAGCCGTGGGACGACAGCAGTTGGGCACAGGGCGCCGCCGCGCTCGTGCTCGCGACGCCGTTCGATATGGACGGCATGGCCGGTCACCAGACGGAACACGTGCTGGCGAGGCTGGCCGGCGTTGGCCCCTGAGGGTCACGCCCCACTCAGATATCACTCGCGAATTTACATATAAAAGGACGCATCATGAGATCTCGCAGGCTTGGGAGTGCGGCTGGCGCCGTGCTGCTGGCGCTCGCGTTCGCGGCGGGCTGTTCCTCGTCGAAGTCCACGCAATCGGCGGCTGACGCCAAGGTCACGATCACGTTCTGGCACGCGTACTCGGCCGATTCCGAGGTGCCGACGCTCGACAAGGTCGTCATCCCGGCGTTCGAGAAGGCGCACCCGAACATCACCGTCAAAGAGGTCGACTTCAGCCACGACGATCTCTACCAGAAGCTGCTGACCGGTGCCGCCGCCGGCGAGCTGCCCGACGTCGTGCGCTCCGACATCGCCTGGACGCCGACCTTCGCCGCGTCCGGGGTGTTCGGGCAGCTCGACAGCATGCCGGACTTCAAGACGCTGTCGGCGGCGACCTTCCCTGGCAACCTCTCGACGAACCTCTACAAGGGTCACTACTACGGCCTGCCGCTGGACACGAACACCCGGATCATGTTCGCCAACCAGGCCGCGTTCACGGCGGCGGGGATCGCGTCTGCGCCGAAGACGTTCGCCGACATGCTCGCCGACGCCCCGCTGCTCAAGGCGAAAGGCATTTACCTCTACGGCGACGGTGGTACGGGTGGGTGGAACATCCTCCCGTGGATCTGGTCGAACGGCGGCGCGCTGACCAACGACGACTACACGAAGGCGACCGGCTACATCAACGGCGCCGCGAGTGTGGCGGCGGTGCAGATGCTGGCCGATCTCTACAAGGCCGGCGCGATCCCGAACATCATCCTCGGGGCGCAGGGCGGCCTCGGCACGTCCGACGGGGTGCCGAAGGGGAAGTACGCGATGACGCTCGACGGCCCCTGGATGAACCCGATCTGGGCCGGCAGCTACCCGACCTTCAAGCCGGTGCAGGCCGCGGTGCCGGCCGGTCCCGGTGGCAGCATCAGCGTCGTCGGCGGCGAGGACATCAACATGATCTCGACGACGAAGAACAAGGCGGCGGTGGAGCAGTTCATCGCGTTCATGCTCTCGCCCGAGGCACAGCTCGACATGACGAAGATCGGGCAGCTGTCCGTCCGGCAGGATCTGCGGGACCAGGTGACGTCGATCCAGCCGTACTACGGCACCTTCCTGGCGCAGCTCGCGACGGCGAAGGCGCGTACGCCGGTGCCGAACTACCCGAAGATCGACTCGATCCTGACGACCCAGATCGGCAACGCGATCTCCGGCAAGGAACCTGTACAGAAGGCGATGGACGAGGCGGCGGCTCAGATTGACCCTCTCCTCCAGTAGTACACGCATTCCCGGGCGGCGCGTGGTCGTGAGGCCACGCGTTCGCCCGGGCGGCGGCAGCGGTGCCACGGGCCGGCCGCGTCGCCGGGGCGTGACGAAGGGCTCGAGGATCGCTCCCTACCTGTTCCTGGCACCCGGGTTCGTGCTGTTCGCGGTCACGATCCTGTACCCGATCGGGCGCGCGCTGCAGATCAGCTTCTACGACTGGAAGCTGCTGCCGGGGGTGCCGAGCGAGTTCGTCGGGCTGCAGCAGTACGTCCGGGAATTCCACGATCCGGTGTTCTGGCGGTCGCTCGTCAACGCCGCGTTTTACATGGCGGTATCCGTACCGCTGCAAATCGTCTTCGGTCTGCTCGTGGCTCTTCTCCTGGACGCCAAGATCCCGGGCCGCGGCTTGTTCCGCGCGCTGTTCTACCTGCCGGTGCTGACGAGTTGGGTGGTGGTCTCGTTGCTGTTCAAGTTCCTCTTCAGCACCGACTCCGGCTTCGTCAACTGGGTGCTGCACGACGCGACCGGCCTCACCGGGCACGACATCGGGTGGCTCGACAGCCGGTGGCCGGCGCTGCTCACGATCAGCCTGCTCGGGGTCTGGAAAGGCATCGGCTGGTCGATGCTGGTGTTCCTGGCGGCGCTGCAAGGGGTGCCGCCCGAGTTGAAGGAGGCCGCGGCCGTGGACGGAGCCGGCGCATGGCGGTCGTTCCGCGCGGTGACGCTGCCCGCGATCCGGCTCGCCGTCGGGTTCGTCAGCATCATGCTCGTCATCGGCGGCTTCAACGTGTTCACGTCGGCCTACGTGATGACCGGCGGCGGCCCGCAGCAGGAGACCGAGGTGCCGCTCAGTTACATGTACCACCAGGCGTTCGGGTTCATCGACTTCGGCTACGGATCCGCGCTCGCGTTCACCCTGACGCTCATCGTGTTCGCGTTCTCGCTCGTGCAGTTGCGGGTTTTCCGCGGCACCGGACAGGGGCCGAGATGATGCGGCGCCTGAAGACCGGCCTGATCCTCCGGTACACGCTCCTGATCATCGGCGCGCTCATCATGATCGTGCCGTTCGCCTACCTGCTGTCGACGTCGTTCAAGCCGCACGTGCTGCTCTTCGAGCTGCCACCGCAGTTCATCCCGCACCACGCCACGACCGCGAACTACGTCGGCGCCTGGAACTCCAACAGCTTCGGGCACTACTTCCTGAACTCGGTGTTCGTCTCCGTGGTGTCGACGGTGATCAGCGTGCTGCTGTCATCGATGATGGCGTACGCGTTCGCTCGGTACTCGTTCGTCGGCCAGCGCCTGATGTTCTGGTTGCTGCTGATCGGGCTCATGGTGCCCGGCATGATGCTGCTGATCCCGCAGTTTTTGCTGGCCAAGCAGTTGCACCTGATCGACTCGTTCAGCGGCCTGATCGTCTTCTACGTGGCCACGACGCTGGCGCTGAACACGTTCCTGCTGCGCGGGTTTTTCGAGGAGATCCCGTGGGCATTGGAAGAGGCGATGATCATTGATGGTGCGAGCCCGTGGCGGCGTTACTGGCAGCTCGTCATGCCACTGTCCCGGCCGGCGCTCGCGACCGTCACCATCTTCTCGTTCCTGGCGAGCTGGGATGAGTACGTCTGGGCGCTGACGATCATCAACGATCCCGAGAAGCGGACGCTACCGATAGCGATCTCGCTGTTCCAGGGCCAGCACCTGACCGACTGGGGTCTCGTCTTCGCGGCTTCGGCCATCGCGGTCGGCCCGGTCGTGCTCGTGTTCGCCATCTTCCAACGACAACTCATCAGTGGCCTGGCCAGTGGAGCTCTGAAAGCGTAAGCATGCTGGACATCTCGCAAGTCCCCGACGGCGGCCTCGCCGCCCACAGCGTCGACGTGTTACTCGCCGGCCAAGCCGAATCCGGCGCGTTCATCGCGTCACCGCACTATCCCATCTACGAGTTCGCGTGGCTGCGCGACGGCGCGTTCTGCGCCCGGGCGCTCGACGCGGTCGGGCATCGGGCCGCGGCCGAACGCTTCCACCAGTGGGTCGCGCGGGCGATCCTGGCGCACCGCGACCAGGCCGAAACCGTGATCGCGACGCTGACGGCCGGCCGGCTTCCGGCGAACGCCGACATGCTCCCGGCTCGCTACGTGCTCGACGGCCACCGCGAGACCCCCGGCGCCGTGCTCGGCGAGGTGTGGCCGAACTACCAGCTCGACGGCTACGGCACGTGGCTGTTCGAGCTCGCCGCTCACAAGCGGCTGACCGGCTCCACGACCGTCGGCCGGGAGGCCATCGACATCGCGGCCCGCTACGTCGCCGCCGCGTGGCGTACTGACTGCTACGACTGCTGGGAGGAGTTCGGTGACGGGCAGCACGCCTCCACCGTCGCCGGCGTGGCCGCGGGCCTGGCCGGTGCCGCGGAACTGCTCGACGATCCGTCCTACATGGACAAGGCGGCCGAGGTCCGCGCCTCGTTGCTCGGCCGGTTCGCGCGCGACGGCCTGCTGCGCAAGGGCGCGACCGATGACCGGGTCGACGCGAGCCTGCTCTGGCTGACCCTGCCGTTCGGCATTCTCGACCCGGCGGACCCGATCATGAAAGCCACCGTCGAGGCCATCCGCAAGCAGTTGCGCGGCGGCACCGGCGGCATCTACCGCTATCCGGGGGACACCTATTACGGCGGCGGCGAGTGGATCCTGCTGACGTCGTGGCTCGGCTGGTACGACGCCGTCACCGGCAACGCCGCCGAGTACGCCGCCACCCGGGACTGGGTCGTGCGGCAGGCGACCGTGACACGTGACCTGCCCGAACAGGTGACCGGCGGGGCGCAGGACCCGCAGATGATCGAGCCCTGGGTGCGCCGCTGGGGCCCGGTCGCGACGCCGCTGCTCTGGTCGCACGCCATGTATCTCTTGATGTTGGAGGCCGCACCACCATGGAACTAACCCCCACCAAGGCGACCTTCGCACCGGGCGAACCGATCGAGATCGTTGTCGCCGAGGCGAGTGGCACCGCGACCGCGGAGCTGTGGCACCTCGACCGCGTCACCGCGACCAGCAACGGCGACACGATCCGCTTCGATCCGCCCGTCGAGGGCGGCTACGGCGTCGTCGCCACCGACGCGGCCGGGAACCGCGCGACCACCGCGTTCGACGTGCTCGCCGACCCGTTCACCCGGCCGAGGTACGGTTTCGTCGCCGACTTCCCGGCCGATCGCGACGGCGCCGCGCTCGCCCTGACCGCCCGCCAGCTGCACCTCAACCTGGTCCAGTTCTACGACTGGGCGCACCGCTACGCGCAGCTCGTGCCCGATACCGAGCGCTACGTCGATCCGCTGGGCCGCGAGCTGTCGCTCGACACGGTGCGGGCGATGACGGCGTCGTTGCGGGCCGTGGGTTCGCTGGCGATGGGTTACGCGGCCGTGTACGCGGTCGGTGGTGTCGATTGGGAGGCGTGGGAGCACGCCGGGCTCTTCAAGGCCGACGGCGAGCCGCACCGGTTCACCGACGACCTTCTGCTCGTGATCGATCCGGCGAATCCGTCATGGATGAAGCATTTCGCCGCGGATCTGCAGCGATCGGTCGACGAGGTCGGGTTCGACGGGTTCCACCTGGACTCCTACGGCTGGCCGAAGCGGGCGTTCCGAGCCGACGGCACCGTGGCCGATCTCAATGAGGCCTTCGCGACGTTGCTGGAGCATCTGCGCGACGATGTCGTCGGGGCGCGGTTGCTGTTCAACAACGTCAACGACTTTCCGACGTGGGCGACGACGCGGACACGGCAGGACGGCACGTACATCGAGGTCTGGGCGCCGCATTCGAATCTCGGGCACCTGGCCGGTCTGGTGGAGCGGGCGCGGGCGTTCCGGCCGGGCAGCACGCCGATCCTGGCCGCCTACCTGTCCGTCTACGCGGGCGCGGAGGTCGAGCGGGCGGACACGACGGCGCGGCTGGTGATGGCGACGATCTTCTCGCACGGCGGCACTCACCTGCTCAACGGCGAGGCCGGCACGCTGCTGATCGACCCCTATTACCCGAAGAACCACAACACCCACACCACAACCCAAGACCTGATGCGTCACTGGTACGACTTTCTCGTCCGCTACGGCGATCTGCTCCTGGATCCCGAAGCGGTCGACGTGACCCGGGCCTACACCGGTGGCATCAACGAGGACATCGTCTTCGAGGCCCCGGACGGTGTGCGGGTGAGCACGGATCCGGAGCCGGGCGTCGTCTGGGTTCGGGTGGTGCGCGGCAGTCGTGGTCTCGTCATGCATCTGATCAACTTGACCGATCAGGTCGAGACGGCGTGGGATGCCCCGAAGACGCCGGTGACTCCAGTCGACGGGGTGACGATGCGGACGTTGCGTACGTTCGCGATGGGTACGCCGCTCGTGGGCGATCCCGACCGCGATCCGGCGCTGCGGCCGCTTCAGTCCACCGTGGATGGTCTGTACGACGCGGTCCCGCTGCCGCCGCTCGGGGCCTGGACGATGGTGGTGCTTCCCGACCCGGAGCGGTGGTGATCCGGCACCGGCCCTTCGGTTCCGGCGATCCCTACCGGCTCGACCCGGACCAGCGCTTCCCACCCGTACCCGTGGCGGGGGTGCCGTTCGTGATCGGCGCTCTGGCCTCGCGCGGTGTCGCGGAGGTGGTGCTCGACTGGGTTGTCGGCGATGCCGAGGCGGTGTTGCCGGCGCGACGGGTCGGGGAGGTCGGGCGCGACGGTTCGTTTGCGGGCGGCGGTGGGCATCTCGCGGCGGCCGCGGCCCGGACCCGCCGACGTGGTGTCGTGTGGGAGGTGAGCGCGCCCGCGTTGGCCGCCGGTGAGACGGCCCGCTATCGGTTCAGCGGCTCGGACGGGTCCCGGACGCGGTGGCACGAGGTGTCGGCGGCCGCGTGGCGGGCCGGCGGCGCGGTCTCCGTCGACGGCTCGCGGCGGCTGGTGGACGGCAGCGTGTCGTCGTTCGAGTCCGCGCGGGGGACGCACCGGGTCCGATTCGCGCTGGCCCTGGACGCCGATGCGCGCGTGGTCGGGTTCGGTGAGCGGTTCGACCGGCTCGATCAGCGTGGGCACCGGCTGGATGCGGTCGTGTTCGAGCAGTACAAGGGTCAGGCCGCGACCGGGCGCACGTATTTTCCGATGCCGTTCGCGCATGTCGTCTCGGCGACCGGCTCGTGGGGTTTCCATGTGCGCACGTCGCGGCGAGTGTGGTTCGACGTCGGTGCCACGGATCCGGATCGGCTCTGGATCGAGGTGGACGGCGATGAGCCGGTCACGGTGGCGGTCTACGACGGCACACCCGCCGAGGTGCTCGATCGGTTCCTGGCCGAAACCGGCCGCCCGGAGCCGCTGCCGGCGTGGGTGCATCGGTTGTGGATCAGCGGCAACGAGTGGAACACGCAGCGTGCGGTGATGGCACGCGCCGATCGCCACGTCGCCGAAGACGTACCGTTCGGTGTCGTCGTGATCGAGGCGTGGAGCGACGAGTCGACGTTCTGCTTCTTCCGCGACGCCGAGTTCGAGATCCATGCGGACGGGGCGCCGCATCGGCTGGACGACGTGACGCATCCCGCTGACGGTGCGTGGCCGGATCCGTGCGGCATGGTCGACGAGCTGCACGCGCGCGGGGTGAAGGTGCTGTTGTGGCAGATTCCGTTGCAGAAGACGCAGCCGCCGCCGCGAGGTCAGGCCGCCGCCGATGCCGCCCGGATGGTGCGGGACGGGTATGGGATCGCCGAGCCGGACGGGCGGCCGTACCGCAACCGGGGATGGTGGTTTCCGCAGGCGTTGATGCCGGACTTCACGAACCCGGACGCGCGCGCGTGGTGGCTGGCCAAGCGGCGCTACCTCGTCGAGGAGATCGGTGTCGACGGTTTCAAAACCGATGGTGGCGAGCATGCGTGGGGCCACGACCTGCGGTATCACGACGGCACCGTCGGCGCGGACTCGAACAACCGTTTTCCGGTCGCGTACGCGCGGGCCTATCACGACCTGCTGACCTCGGCCGGGAAACCGCCGGTCACGTTCAGCCGGGCGGGGCACACGGGCGCGCAGGCGTACGGCTGCCACTGGGCCGGCGACGAGGACTCGACGTGGGCGGCGTTCCGGGCGTCGATCGTCGCCGGGATCACCGCCGGGCTGTGCGGCGTGACGTACTGGGGCTGGGACCTCGCCGGTTTCTCGGGAGACGTGCCCGATCCGGAGCTGTACGTGCGGGCCGCGCAGGCGTCGTGCTTCATGCCGATCATGCAGTACCACTCCGAGTTCAACGGCCACCGGCTGCCGTCGCGCGACCGCACCCCGTGGAACGTCGCCGAGCGCCACGGGCGGCCGGACGTGCTGACCCGGTTCCGGGCGTGGGCGAAGGCCCGGGAACTGCTGGTGCCGTACCTGCACGCGCAGGCGGCCGCCGGTATCGCGGTCGGCAAGCCGCTGATGCGGGCGCCGGTGCTCGAAGTGCCCGGTGATCCGCACGTGTGGTCGCGGCCGACACAGTTCTTCCTCGGCTCCGAGCTGCTGGTTGCGCCGGTGACGGAACCGGGCGCGACCGAGATCGACGTCTACCTGCCGGCCGGCGAGTGGGTGGACCTGTGCACGGGCGCGTCGGTCGAGCCCGGATTCGGCACCCGGGTGACGTCGCTGGACTCGGTCGCGGTGTTCGTCCGGCAGGCGGCGTGGAACGCGTTCGCGCCGCTGCACGAGTTGCTCGCGGCCGGAGCATCAACGCCCGCATGGAACGTGATGGAACGCGATGTGGGTAAAGCATCATCCGCATCGTGAGGGGACACGCACATGGACTGGGAATTCATCGTCGACCGCATCGGCCTCAACCACAACGAGATCGTGATCACCGACCGCGTCATCGACGCGGACGTGGAATGGCTCATTTCTCCCAACCATAACGAGATCGTGCGGGACGACCCGTTCGGCGACTGGGTCGTCTCGCCGAACCACAACGAGATCGTGATCGCGGCGTAACACCGCGACCATGCGAGAACAGCTGCAGTCGCAACTCGAGATCGCGACGAGGTGGCGCCGGCGCGGTGATTACCGCCGTGCCGGCCTGCTGCTCACCCTGACGCTCGTGGCCGCCGAGTCGCACGCCTTCGACGGTGCCATCGCCGACTACGCCGAGGCGTTGGCCATGAAGGAACGCCTTCTCGGTGCCGCTCATCCGGAACTCGCGACCACGTTGGTCAGCCTCGGTGCGGCGCTGCGCACCGTGGACCGCCGCGACGCCGCGACGCCGCGTTACCCCACTACCGGCGCGCGGCGGTGATCCTGCGCCGCAGCGTGGCCGCTGACCATCCGACGCTGATCGCGGCCGACGCCGCTGTGGCGCTGCTCGCGGGCGGCGAAGGCGTCGCGATCGGTCAGCGGCTCATGCCGGGCGAGCGGTACCCGCCGGGCCGGCTGCGCCCGTCGGGGTAGCGCTGCCTGCCCGATGCGTCGCTGGGTGGCCGGTGCCAGCCGCGGCAACGGTGGCATCGGTAGCGTGAGCAGCAGGGCGAGCGCGAGGAACACGTCCGCGTTGCTGCCGAGGAAGCCGATGAAACCGTCGTTGCCGCGCCACCACAGCCACACGATGCCGCTGGCCAGCACCAGGTAGGACCCGATGGCACCGGCCCACCGACGGCGCTGGATCGTCGGTGGCACGCTGGGGTCGGTCGCCGCGGTGACCAGCACGACGAGGCCGGGCAACACCCAGACCAGGTGATGTACCCAGGTCACCGGGCTGATCAGGCACGCCGTCAGCCCGGTCAGCGCGAATCCGACGCGGTCGTTGCCCCGGCTCGCCGCGGCGCCGGCTCGCCACGCCCAGGCGCACAGCACGATCACGACGAGGACGATCCACAGCATGTGATCGGGGTGATCCGGTCGCAGTCGCGCGACCAGGCCCATCAGCGATTGGTTGGCCACGTAGGCGAGCGTGCCGACCCGATCGGTGTTCCACATCGCGACGCCGAAGTACGTCGATGACGCGTGCGGCGCGACGGCGGCGGCGAGCGTGGTCGCGCCGATGAGGCTTCCGGCCGCCGTCGCCGCGGCCCGCCAGCGGCCGGTGACGATGAAGTACAGGATGAACACGGCCGGCGTCAGCTTCAGCGCCGCGGCCAGGCCGGTGCCGACCCCGGCGAAGCGGCGATGCCGCCCTTCGAGCAGCACGAGGTCGCTGTAGACGAGCGCGACCAGGACCAGGTTGATCTGGCCGTAGCCGAACGTGTCGCGGACGGGGTCGAGCACCACGAACAGGCACGCCGAAAGGCCCCAGGTGAACCAGCGGTTCCATCCGCGCAGGCGGGCCAGCGGGTCCACCCAGACGTGGAGCAGGAATGCCGACGCGACCGTGGTGATCAGCAGGTTGATCGCGATCGTCGTGTGCCAGCCGGTCCACGCCATCGGCAGCATGCACACCGCGGCGAACGGGGGATAGGTGAACCCGTACGGCGTGCCGGGGCGGACGAAGTCGTAGAGGTGGCCGTGCGCGTGCACCCAATAGGTCACCGCGTCGTGGTACACCCCGACGTCGAACCACCCGCGCCGGCCGGGGATCGCCACGGTGAACGCGACGGTCGCCACGACCACGGCAGCCAACTGGACCGGCCGGCGCGAACCCCGACTCACGAGATCGATCACCAGCGGAGAGTGTCAGACGTAGATGGCTGGCAAACGAAGACTTTCCACGTTCTCGGTTACCGCTGCGTGGAGGAGCGGCGACGGCGGCGCCTGGTTACGGCTCACCGATGCACGGCTGGCCCTTGACCCCGGTGGCGAGTTCCTTGCCGGAGCCACCGTCGACGGCCACCGATGACGTGTCGCCGACATACCCGACCGACGCGGCGTTGTGTTGGCGGGGTCAGGGCACCGTTAGGCATCCCGGATCATGTCGTTCTCACTATCCGGCCGAGGTACGTTGATCGGGTGAGTCCCGCCTTCCGGCACAGCGAAGTGGCCATCGAGGGCTCCAGCCTGCACGTCGTCGAGTCCGGTGACGTCGACGGTCCTGCCTTCGCGCTGCTGCACGGCTGGCCGCAGTCGTGGCACTCGTGGCAGCCCGTCATGGAGATCGCACCGCCGTCGGCTCGGCTCGTCGCCATCGACCTGCCCGGCGTGGGCGGGTCCACCCGCGACGCGACCGACGGCTCGAAGCGGCAGGTCGCAAACCTTCTGCACCGGGTGCTGGCGACGTTGGAGCTGCGCGATGTCACGCTCGTCGGGCACGATATCGGCGGCATGGTCACGTACGCCTACCTGCGCCAGTTCGACGACATCACGGCCGCCGTGATCATGGACATCGTGGTGCCCGGCATCGCCCCGTGGGACGCGTACCTGCGGCTGCCTAATCTGTGGCATTTCGCCATGCACGCGATCCCGGCGCTGCCCGAACGGCTCGTGCACGACCGGCAGCGAGACTACTTCGATTACTTCTACGACCTGCTCGCCTCCGATCCGTCGAAGATCACGGAAGCCGCGCGGACCGAGTACGTCGACGCGTACGCCGCCGAATCCGCGCTGACCGCCGGGTTCAACTGGTTCCGGGCGTTCGAACGAGACGCCGCTGACAACCGCGAAGCCGGATCGGTGACGACACCGCTGTTGTATCTGCGGGGCGAACACGAGCGCGGGGGCATTCCACTCGACGCCTATGGCGAGGGCTTCCGGGCGGCCGGTGTCGCCGAGGTCGTCACCGCGATCGTGCCGGGGTCCGGCCATTTCGCGCCCGAGGAGGCGCCGGCCGAAACCTGGCAGCTCATCGCCGAGTTCGCGGCCGGCGTCGGGTAACGCCGCGGCCGGTCAGCCGTCGGCGTGATCGTGCGCGAGATCGTCGTGGTGATGCGCGAGTTCGGCATGGGTGTGCTGACGGTCGCCACCGGGGTCGGCGTGCACGAGCGCCGCTGTCAGCCGCGGCACCGCGTGAATCAGCCGGTGTTCGGCGTCCACGGCGATCGCGTGCGCGGCTTCGATGTTGAGCCCCGGGTCGACGACGATCTCGCATTCGGCACGCAGTTGGTGGCCGATCCAGCGCAGCCGTACGTCGCCGACGCCGATCACCCCGGAGGTGTCGCGCAACGTCGTCTCCACGGTGTCGACGATGGCGGGGTCGACCGCGTCCATGAGCCGGCGGTAGATCTCGCGGGCGGCGTCTTTCAGCACGAACAGGATCGCCACGGTGATCAGCAGGCCCACGACCGGGTCGGCCCATCGCCAGCCGATCGCGACACCGCCGGCACCGACGAGCACGGCGAGCGAGGTGAATCCGTCGGTGCGCGCGTGCAGCCCGTCGGCGACCAGGGCGGCCGAGCCGATGCGTTTGCCGATCGAGATGCGGTAGCGGGCGACGATCTCGTTGCCGGCGAACCCGATGATCGCCGCCGCGGCGACGTAGGGCAGGTGCGACACGGTGGCCGGGTGCAGCAGCCGCTGGATCGCCGCGTAACCCGCGACGACTGACGACGCGGCGATGACGACGACGATCACGATGCCGGCCAGGTCTTCGGCGCGGCCGAAGCCGTAGGTGTAGCGGCGCGTCGGTGGGCGGCGCCCGACCATGAAGGCGACCCACAGTGGGACGGCGGTGAGCGCGTCAGCGACGTTGTGCAGCGTGTCGCCGAGCAGCGCTACCGAGCCGGAGAGCAGGAAGGCGCCGGCCTGGAGCAGCGCCGTGACGCCGAGCACGGCCAGCGAGATCCACAGGGCGCGCATGCCGTCGCGGCTCGTCTCCATCGCCGAGTCGATCTTGTCGGTGGAGTCGTGCGAGTGCGGTGTCACGAGGTGGCTGAGCCTGTGGCGCCAGGCACGCGTACCTGCGGCGTGGTCCTGATGTTCGTGCTCGTGATGGTCGTGATCGTGCCCGTGATCGTGGTGGTCGTGCTCTCCGTGGGCGTGATGGTCGGTGTCGGCGCCGCTCACGGCTGGCTTCTTTCGTCGGTGACGGGTCTGTTTCATTGTCGGTCATATCGGCCGCAAACCGTTGACGGGGTCAAGCGTGTTCGGCACAGTCACAGAGGGATGCGTCAATATCATCGGGGAGGGACGATCACTGCGGACACAACGGGGCGCTCGCGCGGAGATTGCGCCACCGATCGACGAGGTTCGGTGCAGCCGGGCGCGGATGATCTACGTTTACTGCGGCTCCTGCTCGACGGGCTCACCGATCAAGCCATCGCCGGCAAGCTAGACGTCGGCACCAGGACCGTGCAGCGGCGGGTGCGCGATCTGATCGACGTCGCCGGTGTGCACACCCGGCTGCAACTGATCTGGCACGCGACCCGCAGCGGCTGGATCTGAGACCGGCTCGTCGTCGGCGTCGTTGCACCAGAAGAAGAAGCCGCCCTTGGTCAGCCACGCGGCGGCGAACGACATGACGGCGACCGTCTCGCACCAGAACAGCGTGTTCCACGAGTCCCGGTCAGCGGTCGGCACCGTCACCGCGATCACTCCGGCGGCCACGATGCTGACGACGATAAGCCATCCGCAGACGCGGTAGATGCGGTTGCGGCGGCGTTTGCGGGGCTGCTCGGTGCCGGTGGAACGCGCGAAGAGGCCGAAGAAGACCGTGGAGCCGCCGACCGTCCGCGGGAACAGCCCCAGGCAGAAGTACGCGAGCAGGACGAACAGCAGCGTGGCGGCGGTGTAGTGGACGACGCCGATCACGGTCTGGGTATGCGTCACCGGAGCCGGGCTGCCGGGAGTGGTCGGGAACAGCGCCACGATGACGGCCATAATGCCGGCCAGGTTGCTGCAGATGTTGTCGATGCGTTCGTAGCGGTAGCAGATCAGCAGCGTGCCGGTCGCGCACATACTGCCGACGAAGACTCCGCGCATGTCCGTGTAGTACGAGCCGCTGATGGATCCGAGGAAGACCCAGGCGTGCGCGAACGCCATGTTGCCGAAGAGCACGAGAAACGGGAGCGCGCCCGCGATGCTGCCCACGCCGAGGCGCAGCCGCTTGACCGTCGCCGCGTCCTGCCCGGCCGGAGTTGTCTGCGCGGCGGCCTGAATCGTTTCGCTCATGGCGTCTCCATTCCCGCACAACCGGGCCGGCTAACGCGATGCTTGATCACGATTCGAGGTGCAAGGGGCCCGGGCAGCATCGCCGCCCGGGCCCCGACTAGCCGACTATCAGTCCTTCAGGAGAGCGAAGTTGGCGTCGTCGTCGCTCCCTTCGTGATCTTCACCGTGGTGACCTGCGGCTGGTAGCCGTCCTTGGCGACGATGAGCTGCAGCGGGTTGTTGCGGACGTCGAGCCAGAGCGCGTAGTGCCGTTCGTGTCGGTCTTCAGCGTGTAGTGGGTGGCCCAGGTGTTGATCTGGACGGTCGCCCCGGCGAGCGGGCCCGCCGGGCCGGTGACCGTGCCGGTGATCTTCCCCCAGGTGGCCGGCGGCTTGACGGTCAGCGACACGGCGACCGGGGCGACCGGGTACGGCGTGTCGGTGCCGAAGGCCAGCGAGGCGGTGTACGTGCCGGGCTGGGTGATCTCCGGCACGGACGCGTCGAGCGTGACGGTGACGCGTGGCGCTGGCGCCGGGCGCGAGGGTCAGCGTGTCGGCGCTCTCCGACAGCCAGGTGACGTCGGCGGCACGTCGCGCAGTCGACGTAGCCGGGCAGCACCTCGGACTGGCGACCGGTGGCACGAACGTGCCGCCCGGGCTGCCGCCGACCTTGTAGAAGCCGCAGGCGCCGCCGCCGCGGTAGAGCGAGGTGTTGGCGTTGGGCAGCGCGGTCCAGGTGTTGGCCGCCGGGTCGTAGGCCGCAGCCCTGGTTGGTCAGCGCGGCGCTGTTGTTGATGGTACGCCGCCCGAGACCAGCAGCAGGCCCGTTCGGCCGCGGTGTAGCCGGCGCCCCACAGGTCGGTCGGCAGGTCGGCGATCGGCGACCAGGCGTCGGACGCCGGGTCGTAGACGTAGGCGTGGGTGATCGCTGCCGCGTCGGTCGTGCCGCCGGCGCAGTAGAGCTTGCCGCCGATGGCGCCGCAGGACTCCCAGGCCACGGGCTCGGGGTAGGCGGCGGCCGCGGACCAGGTGTCGGCGGCCGGGTCGTAGACCTGCACGTCGGTGGTGCCGCACGCGTCGGCGGTGCAGCCGCCGACGACGTACAGCTTGCCGTCGAGGACGGCGCTGCCCGAACCGGCGTACGGCTTCGGGTTGGCCGCGCCGGTCGTCCAGGTGTCGGCGGCCGGGTCGTAGATCTCCGGCTTGGCGTCGGGGTTGCCGTCGGAGCCCCAGCCGCCGGCGGCGTAGAGCTTGCCGCCGATGATGCCGTGGGCCGGGGCCTCGCGGGTGTCGGCGGCCGAGGCGAGCTTCGTCCAGGCGCCGCTGTCCGGGTCGTAGGCGTACAGGTCGCTGGTGTCGTCGGTGCCGTTGTAGCCGAACGCCGAGTAGACCTTGCCGCTGGTCGGCGGCCGCCGCGTTGTCCTGGATCGGCAGTCGGGTAGTCGGCGACGGCGGTCCACGGCGCGTCGGCCGGCCGTGGCCGCGCCGGCGCGGCGCCGCGTCGGCGCCTGCCTTGCCGCCGTGGCAGTCGCGCAGACAGCGGCGAGAACGTGGCCCTTGACCAGGTGCGGCGGCGCCGCCCGGGTCTGCGGCATGGAACGCCGCCCGGGCTGCTCGCCGAGTGTGAGGGTGGCCGGCGCGCGTGCCGGTGTTCTTGACCGTCACCGTCTGCGCGGCGCTCCTGCCCCAGCCGACGCGTCTTGGCGATCGAGGCCGGCGTGACCTGAACCGGCCGGCCTTCAGGGTGAAGTCGGCCTCCGTGGCTGACGTGTCGCCGCCGACGTTCGACGGCTTGGTCGTGGCGACGTGTAGTGCGTCTTGCGCCGCCGTCAACGGGTGCTTGCCGGTGAGCGTGCGAGAACATCCAGTAGAAGCCGTCGCCCAGGTTCGGGTCGTCCGGCGTGGCCACGGTGGTGGCGCGTGTCGGCCGGGCGGTCGGCGCTGGTGACGGTGGCGCCGTCGACGCCGCGCCTTGGTGTTGGCGTCGGTGACTTGCCCGACGACCAGGCCGCCGGGCACCGGGTCGTAGACTGCGCTGCCGACGAAGACGTTGTCCAGCTCCCACCAGTACGCCCAGGTGCCGGTGTAGTGGAAGCGCACCTGCACGTGCGGACTTGCCCGCGCCGCCGTCGGCAGCGCGAGGTCGACGTGGCCGGTCCGCGCGCGTCGGTGGTCTGCTCCCACACGTCGTCCAGGTCGCGCCGCCGTCGGCGGAGACGTCGACGTCGGCCGTCGAGTGCTGAACGGCTTGGTAGTCGGTGTCGAACTCGAGCTCGGGCGCGGCGGCGCCGGACAGGTCGACGACCGGCGACGGTCAGGACGGTGTCCTCGCGTGTTGCCCACGCCGAGGTTGTCGCTGTCGACCATGGCGAAGCCGCCGGTGCCGCCGGTGAGGTTGCCGCGCGTGCCCGGGTCGTCGAACTCCCAGCCGCCGTGGCGCGGTGTTGTTGGTGACGGTCCAGCCGGCCGGCGGTCGCGGTCGAGGTCGAAGGCTCGGTCGCGCCGGTCAGGTGCGACGGTGTAGCCGGGCGCGTTGCACGGAGTCGGCGTCGACCGGCACGCGACGACGTTCGCGTCACGGTCGCCGGCGCCGACCGCGACCGTCTGTGGTCGACGGTCTGGTAGCCGGGGTAGTCGGCGGTCGACGTGCAGCGTGTAGCGTCTGGTTCTGACCGGCAGCGTCAGCGTGTAGCGCGCCGGTGACGGGTCGGTGTAGACCGGGCCGCCGGGCACGCCGTCCGACGGTGATCTCGCGTAGAGCGGCCAGCCGTGGCCGGAGCCGTCGGTGACCTTGCCGGTGACCGTCTGCCGCGGCACCGCGGTGAGCGCGAAGTCCTGCGTGACGCGTGCCGCCGTCGGCGACGGCGACGCCGCGTGACCGTGCTGTCGCGCGTAGCCGAACGCGCTCGCGGTCAGGTCGTACGTGCCCGGCGGGACGGCCAGCGTGTAGGTGCCGGCGGCGTCGGTGGTGGCGCTGGTCGGTCGCCGACCGTGACGGTCGCGCCGGCGATCGGGGCGCCGGTCGCGCCGTCGGTGACCGTGCCGGTGACGGTGCCGTGCGGGCCGGTGCGGAACGCGGCGACGCCGTTGGGCGTGCCCAGGCCGGTCGGGCCGTCGTAGCCGGTGCCCGCGGTGCACAGGTACGGCCGGCGTGCAGGTGCCGTTGTCGCCGGTGGTCACGTCGTTGAGCGCGCCGGCCTGCGGCGTACGGGTAGCGCGTTCGGGTACGTGCCCGGCGACCGGGGTGCCGGCCGACGGCGTAGACGCCGGCGATGATCGGCGACGAGGCGCTGGTGCCGCCGTACACCGCCCAGCCGCCGCCGCCTGATAGGTGTCGTAGACCGCGACGCCGGTGTCCGGGTCGGCGACCGCGGAGACGTCGGCGACCGTGCGCTTGGCGCAGCCGGTGTCGGTCTGGAAGGCCGGCTTCGGCTCGTACAGCGAGCAGCCGCGAGCCCGGCCCGCCGTACGCGTTGTTCCACACCGACTCCGACCAGCCGCGCGCTGCTGCGTGTCGCGCGACCAGCGCGGTGCCGCCGACCGAGGTGACGTACTGCGAGGCGGCCGGGTAGGACACGCCGTAGTCGTCGTCGCCGGAGCTCGCGACGACCGCGACGCCCGGGTGGTTGTAGTACGGGTCCAGATCGGTGGCCTCGGACGGGTCCTCGCCGCTGCCGGGCGTCGAGTCGTAGCCGGTGCCGTAGGAGTTGGAGACGTACTTCGCGCCGAGCGCGACCGCCTCGTCCACGGCCGCGCCGAGGTCGTCGATGTTGTTGTCGTCGGCCTCGACCAGCAGGATGTGCGCGTCGGGCGCGACCGCGGAGACCATGTCGACGTCGAGCGAGATCTCGCCGGCCCAGCCCGGCGTCGGGCGGCGGGTAGGTCGGTGCCGCCGCGCTGGTCGACCTTGCGGAAGCAGCCGTTGGCGGTGGTGCACGCCGGCAGGCCGAACTGGCTGCGGTAGACGGCCAGGTCGGCCTCGGCGTTCGGGTCGTCGTAGGCGTCGACGATGGCGACGGTCTGCGCCGGCGCCGCCGTTCGCGGGGATCGGTAGGCGCTGGCAGGTCGGCCGGGCCGTAGCCGGCCGGGCGTCCGTCGGGCTGGACGCCCGTGTGGGTGCCGAGGTCGGTGCGGCGCAGCGCGAAGCAGGAGGACTGGCCGGGCTGGGCCGCGCCGCAGAGGGCCGCGATGTTCTTCTTCGTCGCCGGTGCCGGCTTCGTGGAGATCGCCGGCGCTTTCACCGGGCGGTCACCGGGCTCGCCGTGGCACCGCTGGCCATGCTGAGGCTGACCAGCGTGGCGGCGATGCTGGCGACGAGGAGTTTTCGTCGTAACGATGGTCCGGACGGGCTATTTCGCATGGGGGTCCTCCCGCAGACACGGTCGCCGCCGGCTCGCGATGCCGGCGGCGCGATCAGCACTCGTAGTGCTCTGCGATTACCGTGGTTTGGGTAACTATGGACGTCAATGGATGTGCGGTGGCGAGAACCCGCCACGTCGCATATCCGTCATGTTGCTTGTGGACTGTCGTCGCGCGGTGCACTGTCCAGGCCGGACAGTCTCAGCACCTTGTCGGGCATGCCCTTGGCGCCGTGCCAGCGACAGGCGCGGCCGTGCTTGTGGGCGAGATCGGCAGCTCGGACCAGCGCGGCGATGCCGGTGCAGTCGAGGAATGTCACGCCCGCTAGGTCGATGATGAGCGTGTCGATGCCGTCGCTTTCGAGAGCTTCGGTGATGGCCGCCGTCAACGTCGGTGCGGTGGCCAGGTCGATTTCGCCCACGACGAACAGGCTCGTCGTCGCGTGATCGAGCCGAGCGGAGATGTCTAGGGGCATGGGCCAACTCCTTGCCGCGGCACGCGATAGCGGCACGATGCGCAGCGGCCTCACTATCAAAAGGGGTCGAGCGATGAGGGTTCGAGGGAAATCATTTGCATCATAGCAAATGATTTCCGGCTGAGGTGATCCCGCGAACTCAGGCCGACCGGCGTTCGTCGGCCTCGACGCTGTCGCCAGCGTGTTCGACCGCCTCGTTGAACGCGGTGAGCGAGCGGGCCATCTCCTGCCGTGCCGACGGGGTCATCGACGCGAGCACGGCCTCCAGCGTCCGCCGCCGGAACCGTGTCAGCGTCTCCAGCAATTCGACCGCCTGCGCGGTCAGCAGCAGCTTGACCTCGCGCCGGTCCCTCGGATCGAGCACGCGCGCGACGAGCCCGAGTGCCTCGAGTCGGTCGCACAACCGGCTCGCCGAGGACGCCCCGACCTGCAGCGCGTTGGCCAGCGCGTTGACGTTGAGGGCCGGCCGATCGCGCAACAGGGTCAGGACTCGCAGCTGCGCGGGAGAAACGGGCGCCAACTCGTCGCAGCGAGCGGGATCGAGCACCCGAGCGAGCGCGTCCGCCACCTGTTCGATGTCCGCGGCGAGGCTCGCGATGCGCTGGTTTCCGGCCTGTTCGAGGTTCATCGCGCGTCGCCGTCCGGGCCGTGCCAGTCGAGGCAGACGATGACCGCGTCGTCGCTCAGGTCGTGTCCGTCGTGATATTCGTGCAGACCCCGCATGACGCTGCCGACCGCCTCGGTCGCCGGTTGCAGCCGCGTGTCGCGTACGGCCGCCAGAAGTCCACGTTCACCGAATGCCGGAAGGTCGCCCGGCGCGGCCGCGTGCACACCGTCGCTGACGATGAATATGCGGTCGTCGGGTGCCAGCGTGAACTTCTGCACGTCGTACCGGGCATCGGGGAACATGCCCAGCGGCAACTGCCGGTCGAGCACGATCGCTTCGGTCTGGGTGCCACGCAGCCGAAAAACCCGGGGCGAGCCGGCGTCGATGCTGGTCACCTCACCGGTGCCGAGGTCTATCTCCAGGAGCAACGTGGCGACATGGTGATCGCCGCCGTGCAGGCTGAAGATGGCGTCCGAGGCGAGTTCGGCCTGCTCGACGAGGTTGGCGCCGGAGCGGCGGGCGTTGCGCATCGCGGTGACGGCCACGACGGTCAACAGGGTCGCCGGCACACCGTTGCCGTCGCCGTTGAGGGCGGTGATGGTCAGGCGTTGCCCGTTGAGCGACCAGTCGAAGTGGTCGCCGCAGACGGCGTACGCCGGTTCGAGCTGGCCGGCGAGGTGAAATCCGGGGCCACCGAGCGCGCGGCCGGGCAGCAACTCCCACTGCATCTCGGCGGCGAGCGTCAGCCGGTGCCGGCGGCGGGTGCGGCGATAACGGTCGGTCGACTTGTCCGCCGCGACCAGGGCCACGGCCAACTCGTCGGCGACGCCGCGCAGATCGTCGAGGACATCGGCAGCCGGCTCATCGTCGAAGTCGACGACCATCACGCCGACGCGCTCGCACCACATGCTGACCGGGATCAGCGCGCGAGCCGAGCCGCCCGCGAGAGATTCGACCACGACGTCCTGGCTGGCGAACGCGCGGACGGCTGCCCGTCGTTCGGCGAGAGAGCCCTCGGCGGTGTGGGTTTCGCGCAGCACCGGCCACAGCCCGGACGTGCGGTAATCAGCGAGCAAAACCTCAAGATGGCATCCGGGGTACGCGGACCGCACATGCGCGGCGGCGACGTCGACCAGCCGATCTGGGTCGGCGCGCCGCAGCAGTTCGCCAAGGGACGCCGGGATGTCGGGCACGCTCGCTCCTCCGCGTGTCGGCTGGACCGTGGATATTTGCCACGGGGCAACCAATGATAGCGGGGCGTCGTGCCCGACAATCCATCCGCTACTGGGCGGGGTGACCGCCGTCGCTGTAGACGATCGTGTCCATCGTGCCGTCCTCGTTGAGGTCGACCATCGTGACGTCAGGCTGGCCATCGCCGGTCGTGTCGATCTGGAACAGGTCGGCCTTGCCGTCACCGTCGGTGTCGATGGCCCACACGTTGGCCTTGCCGTCGCCGTCCGTGTCAACAGCGAGGAGCTCGACGTGCTCGTCGCCGCGGGTCTCCACGGGCTCTGTCATGGCAGGTCCTTTCATCGGGGGTTGGCTCTCCGGTGAGGCGCCGTCGGCTCCGGAGATTACCGGATCCCCGCTCGGCCAAACATCGTGCTTATCGGGCGAAGCAGAAGCGAGGGCATATGTCTGTTGAACGGTACGTCTACCACGACATACCCATGCCGCCGTGGACATCGCCGACTCGGCGGACGTCTCCTCGGTCGCGAGAATCGCGGAGCTTCGGAGAGTTTCCGGCGTCATAACACCGCTTTCTCTCCGCCGCTCCGCCGCTCCGCCGCTTCGCAGCCCGGTCAGGCGAGCAGTGGTCCGGTCACGATCTGCCAGGCTCGATCGAGACCCGCGGCCAGGCAGCCGTCGACAACGGCATCGTCACCGAGCGCGCTGACCTTCAACGAAGGTCGCACGGGAGCCAGGCGGCGCACGTGCCACCCGACCGCGTCCACGAACCCGGCGGCCTGGCCCACACCGCCGCCGAGCACGATCAGTTCCGGATCGGCCACCGTGATCACGGCGCAGACCGCGCGTGCGACCAGCAGGGCCTCGGCGGCGACGACGGTGGCGGCCCGCTCGTCGCCTTTGTCGGCGGCCTCGAAGACGTCGCGAGCCGACAGTGGCCCGGTCATGCCGGCCGCCAGGGCGGCCCGAACGATGCCCGCCGCCGACGCCGTGACTTCCAGGCTCCCGACGCGCGCCGCGACATCACCGTCGTCGGTGTCGGAAGAGTCGTCGCTCAGCGTGTCGACGCGCGCCCGGGGTTCGCCGGTCGCGGCCTCGGAGTGAGCAGAGCTGGTCGCGGCCTTGGAGTGAGCAGAGCTAGCAGTGGCCTTGGGGTGAGCAGAGCTGGTCGCGGCCTCGGAGTGAGCAGAGCTGGCAGCAGCCCCGATCTGAGCGAACCGGAGCGGAGCGGGCTCGTCGGGCACCTCATCGAGCGGCAG
The DNA here is from genome assembly GCA_963797605.1 of uncultured Actinomycetota bacterium. GTDB lineage: Bacteria > Actinomycetota > Actinomycetes > Mycobacteriales > Micromonosporaceae > DASQPR01. The sequence goes on from CAWCPX010000001.1 coordinate 133,339, forward strand.
ATACCCGATCTCGCCGGCAGCCCCGTGGGATCCACGATGCAACCGGCCACCGATGACCAGCCCCATGCCGATGCCGGTTCCGACCGAGACGAACGCGAAGTTGTCGACGTCCTGCCCGTGGCCGTGGGCGCGTTCAGCCAGCGCGGCCGCGTCAACGTCGTTTTCGATCATCAACGACGGGCCGAACGCGCGCCGCAACTCGGTGAGCACGGCCGGCTGGTCCCATCCGGGCAGGGCGCCGGCGAGGACGAGCGCCGTGCGCCGGGGGTCGTGGATGCCGGGGCTGCCGAGCACGGTCTGGGTGATGTCGGCGGCGGTCAGGTCCGCTTCGGCGAGCAGGAGTTGGGAGAGCGCGACGAGTTCGCCGACGCGGCCGGGTCCGGTGGATGCCTGTGCCCGCACGGATCTGCGCGCCAGCACGGTCCCGGCGATGTTCTGGATCGCACCGCGCAGGAACTCGCTACCGACATCGAGCGCGAGCACGAAGCCCGACTCGGGACGCACTTCGTAGAGGACCGCGGCCGGACCGGGCAAACCCGTACGCACACCGGACACGCGGACGAGTCGCGCGCGTTCGAGGTTGGCCAATGCCAGCGAGACGGTGTTCTTCGCCAGCCCGGAGATGCGGGCCAGGTCGGCTCGGGAGATGCCGTCGGCGGCACGGATGTGGTCGAGCAGAAGCTGCTCGTTCATCGCGCGGATCATCTGTGGGCGGGCAGGGGAGCCGCTGCCGGTCACCACGGTCACGTCCGCCCGCTTCGCAGGCTCGCTCATCTGCGCCTCATTTCCGTACCCATAATCGCCGTTACGCATTTGGCATCGATCATCTCCGGCGCAGGTCTTGCGGCCCGATTGGATGTTAGTCTAGCTTCCTAACAACTAGCCAGAGATCGCCGTTGTTAGGAGAAGTCGATGCCGTCACCCGTGGTGCTCGGACTCGACTTCGGCGGCACGAAGATCGCGGTCGCGGTGTGTGACCATACCGGAGCACGACTCGGGGAGCGCACCGTCGACACGTTGCCCGGTGCGTGGAGCGTCGGCCAGCCTGCGAGCGCGGCATCCAGGCGGCGCAGGACCTCCTCGGCACCGTCGCGGCCGGCCGGGACCTCGTCGCCGTCGGTGCGTGCACGTTCGGCATTCCCGGCGAGCACGGCGTCGCGTTGGCCCCGGCGATCCCGGGGTGGAGCGAGCTGGCCCTCGGCAGCGAACTCGCGGCGGCCTTTCCCGGCGCCGAGATCCGGCTCGCGACCGACGTCAAGGCCGCGGCGCAGGCCGAAGCCCAGTGGGGCGCGCTGGTCGGCTGTGACCCGGGCATCTACCTCAACCTCGGCACCGGTCTCGCGGTCGCGATCGTGGCCGGCGGATCGGTGCTGACCGGCGCGCAACGGCGCGTCCGGCGAGATCGGCTACAACCTGCGTTCCATCGCCGACGTCGGCCGGGCCCTGCCGGACCGCGTACCGCTGGAGGACTTCGTCAGCGGCAGCGGCTTCCTGCGGGCGGCGAAGCGCACCGATGCCGGCGGCCACGGCAGCCGACGTGTTCGCGCGGGCCGGCGACGACCCGGCGATCGCTCGGCTGGTCGACGACTTCGTCGCCGAACTCGCGTTCCACCTCGTCAATCTCGTCATCGCGATCGACCCGACCAGGGTCGTCGTCGGCGGTGGCATGGTCCGCTCGTGGAGCCGGCTGGAGGGCGGCCTGCGCGACGCGCTCGATCGCCGCCGTGCCGTTCCCGCCCGAACTCGTGCTCGCCGACTTCCCCTACGACGCACCCCTGATGGGGGCCCTCGCGCTCGGCGTCGCCGCGGCGCGAGACCGCCCGCAACCGGAATGTGGCGAACTGATGTCCCCGTCAGCCGCCTAAAGAAGCCCCGGCTCAAGGGGTTTCGCACCGCTCATCGCACCACCACCGCAACACCCCGAACCAGCCACCGCACCGAAATCCATGCGACTTCTCCACAGGCCAGGAAAGGACTGTCAGGATGAGGCGAACCAAGACCCTCGCTGTCCTCTTATCGTTGAGTCTGCTCGTGACGGCGTGCAGCTCGAAGAGTTCCACCGCGAAACCCAAGCCGGCCTCTTCGGTCGACCTCAACGCGCCGCGCAAGCCCGGCGGCACGGTCACCATCGCCAACGAGCAGGGCCAGACCTGGACCTGCCAGTTCAACCCGTTCAACCCGGCGGTCAACGTTGAGGCCGTCGGCTTCGTCTACGAGCCGCTGGTCTACGTCGACCTGCTCAACAACGAGGCCACGACGCCGATGCTGGCGTCCGCCTTCCAGTGGAGCGCGGACAAGAAGTCGATCGTCTTCACCATCCGCGACGGCGTGAAGTGGAACGACGGGCAGCCGTTCAGCGCCGCCGACGTCGCGTTCACGTTCAACCTGATGAAGCGGGTGCCCTCGACCGACCTCTACTCGCTGTGGACGGGTGCCGGTCTGCAGAGCGTCGTCGCGGCCGGCAACAAGGTCACGATGACGTTCGCGAACCCGGCCGCAGCCGTACTTCTTCAACTTCGCCGAACCAGGTCGGCATCGTCCCGGAGCACATCTTCTCCACCGGCGACGCGGCCGCGCATCCGGACACCTGGGCGGACCCGAACCCGGTCGGCACCGGCCCGTTCACGGTCAGCCCGTGCGCGCCGAACAACATCCAGTACCTCGCGAACAAGACGTACTGGCAGGCGGGCAAGCCGTACATCCAGAAGGTCGAGTACCCGGCCTACCTCGACAACGGCCCGGCCAACCTCGACCTCGCCAGCGGCAAGGCGCAGTGGGGCAGCCAGTTCATCCCGAACATCAAGGCGTTCTACCTGTCCAAGTCCGCGAACAACAACACCTGGTCGCCGCCCGTGACCAACGTCGAGCTGTTCCCGAACCTGGACCCGTCGCACGCGGCCACCAGCAAGCTCGCCGTCCGCCAGGCGATCGCGCTGGCCATCAACCGCACCCAGATCGCCGCGATCGGTGAGGGCGGGCAGCAACCGGCGGCGAACCAGAGCGGCGTCGTGCTGCCGACGTTCCAGAAGTATTACGACGCCGCCGCGGTCTCGGCCGCCGGCTATGACAAGCCGGATGCGACCAAGGCCGCGCAGGTCCTGGCCACCGCCGGGTACTCGCCGTCGAAGCCGCTGAAGCTCACGGTCATCACGATCACCGGCTACACCGACTGGGACGCCTCGCTCGCCGTGATCAAGCAGGAGTTGGCGCCGATCGGCATCGACCTGACGATCTCGGACCTGGCGCAGCAGACCTACGACAGCAAGCTGTTCACCGGCAACTATCGACCTCGCCTACTACGGTGAGGCCGGCGGCCCGACCCCGTACACCGAGTTGCGGCAACTGCTCTACTCGAAGAACTCGGCACCGGTCGGTCAGCAGGCGAACAGCAACTACGAGCGCTACAGCAACCCGGCGATCGACGCGCTGTTCGACCAGTACCCGACGGCCGACGACGCCGGACAGGTCGCGATCATCAAGAAGATCGAGGCCGCGATGGTCGCCGACGTGCCGATCATCCCGACCACGGAGTCCGTCGACTGGTTCCAGTACAACAACTCCGACATCCAGGGCTGGCCGACCGCCGAGAACCCGTACGCGCAGCCGGCCGCGTTCAACGTGCCGGATGTCGAACAGCTCCTGCTGCACCTGTACTCGCAGAGCGCACAGTAAACTCGAGTCGTAGCTAGGCAAGGGAGACTGCCATGAGGGTGAGCATGAGGAGCCGATCACGGTGAGATACGTGCTGAGACGATTCGGATTCTTCGTGCTCACCCTCTGGGCGGCACTGACACTGAACTTCTTCATTCCCCGGTTCATGCCGGGCAGCCCGCTGCAGGCGCTGCGCGACCGCACGCACAACAAGCTGTCGCCGGCGGCCCTGCAGGAGATGCTGACGTCGTTCGGTTTCAAACCACACGCGAACGTGTTCGTGCAATACCTGGAATACCTGCGGAACATGGTCACCGGCAACTGGGGCATCTCGATCGGAGCGACCCTGGGCGAGCCGGTGTCCAAGATTGTCGGGCAGGCGCTTCCGTGGACGCTCGGGCTCGTCGGCATCGCCACGATCCTGGCGTTCCTGCTCGGCTCGCTGGTCGGCATCGTGGCCGGTTGGCGCCGGGGCGGCAAGCTCGACGCCGTGCTCCCGTCGGTGTTCGTGGTGACGTCCGCTCTGCCGTACTTCTGGGTGGCGTTGCTGTTGATCCTGTTCTTCTCCGTCTGGACCAACGGGCTGCTGCCCAGCGACTTCAACTACGACAACTCGCTGCAACCGGGCTGGTCCGGTGAGTTCGTCGGCAGCGTGCTCTCACACGCGGTGCTGCCCGGCGGCCACGATTCTCATCACCGCTGTCGGTGGCTGGGTGCTGACGATGCGCAACAACATGATCACCACCCTGGCCGAGGACTATGTCCGCATGGGCCGGGCGAAAGGCCTGACCAACCAGAAGATCATGTACGGGTACGCGGCCCGGAACGCGTTCCTGCCCAACCTTTCCGGCTTCGCGATGTCGATCGGATTCGTGATCTCCGGCGCGATCCTCGTCGAGTACGTCTTCAACTATCCGGGCCTCGGTTACCTGCTCTTCAACGCCGTGCAGAACACCGACTACCCGCTGATGCAGGTCCTGTTCATGCTGTTCACGGTCGCGGTGCTCGTCGCCGTGTTCCTGTGCGACATCGCGATCGCGTGGCTCGACCCACGCGCCCGGGCGAAGGGGTGATTCGACGTGACCGGAATTAGCGTGCAGGCGCCACCGCTCGTCGACCTGATCGCGCCGACGAGAAGCCGCACCAAGGGTGGCATCTGGCGAGCCGTCCGCGGCAACGGCAAAGCCATGGTGGGGTTGATCATTTTCTTGATCTTCTGCGTGCTCGCCATCGCGCCCGGGTTGTTCGTCAAGGAGAGCAGCACGAAGGCACTGTCCTTCGGCTCGACGCTGCCGCCGTCGGGCGCGCACTGGCTCGGCACCACGACTCTCGGCCAGGACATCTTCGCCCAGCTCATCTATGGCACCCGCCAGTCGCTGGTGATCGCGGTCGTCGCCGGACTGTTCGCGACCGTGCTGTCGGTGATCATCGGCGTGTCCGCCGCGTACCTGGGCGGGATCGCCGACGAGACCCTGTCGATGCTGACAAACATCTTCCTGGTCATCCCGACGTTCCCGCTGATCATCATCCTGGCGACCTACGCCGGCAAAGGCACCCTGACCGTCATCCTGGTCGTGCTCGTCGTCACCGGCTGGTCCTACGGCGCCAACCAACTCCGGGCGCAGACGCTGTCCCTGCGCAACCGTGACTTCCTGGAAAGCGCCCGGGTCCGCGGCGAGCGCAAGTCCTACATCATCGTCTTCGAAGTGCTGCCGACGATGACGTCGCTGATCGTCGCGAACTTCCTCGGCGCCGCGCTCTACTCCGTGTTGACAGCCGCCGGCCTGCAGTTCCTCGGGCTAGGCGATCCCAACTCGATCAGCTGGGGCACGATGCTCTACTGGGCGCAGAACGCCGAGGCGCTGCAGTCCGGCTATCCACTGTGGTCGATCGCACCCGGCGTCTGCGTGGCCCTGCTCGGCGTCTCATTCGCCCTGCTCAACTACGCCTTCGACGAGGTAAGCAACCCGGCGCTGCGGCCGGTAAGGAGGCGCCGTCGTGCCCGCTGACAAGGAAACCCTGCTCCAGGTCCGCGATCTGACCGTCGAATACTTCACCGCACGCGGATCCGTGCGAGCCGTCGATCGGGTCAACCTCGACGTGCGCAAAGGCGAGTTCGTCGGCGTCGTCGGCGAATCCGGCTGCGGCAAGTCGACCATGCTGTTCGCGATCGCGCGGCTGCTCAGCGCGCCGGCCGAGATCACCGGCGGCAGCGTGCTCTTCCAAGGCGAAAACCTCGTCAACATGACCGAGCGGCAGCTCAACGTGCTGCGGTGGCGCGACTACTCGGTGGTCATGCAGAGCGCGATGAACGCCCTGAACCCGGTAACCACGATCGGTGCCCAGTTCAAGGACGCGATCGACGCCCACGCGAAGTCCTCGCGCGCCGAGACTCTGGCCCGGTCGACCGAGGTGATGCGCCTGGTCGGCATCGACCCGATCCACCTGAAGAGCTACCCGCACCAGCTCAGCGGCGGCATGCGGCAACGCGCGATGATCGCGATGGCGCTGCTGTTCACGCCCGACCTCGTCATCATGGACGAGCCGACGTCCGCGCTCGACGTGGTGGCGCAGCGGTCGCTGATGGTGCAGATCAAGGAACTCCAGCAGCAACTCGGGTTCGCGGTCATCTTCGTCACCCACGACATGTCGTTGGTCAGCCACTTCTCCGACAACCTGCTCGTGATGTACGCCGGCAAGGTCGTCGAGGCCGGTCCGACGCGTACGGTGTTCGACACGCCGTCGCACCCGTACAGCCGTGGGCTGCTCGACGCGTTCCCGTCCATCCGAGGCCCGCGCGTGCACCTGACCGGCATCCCCGGCACCCCGCCCGACCTCGGGCAGCCGCAGTCGGGTTGCCGGTTCGAGGCGCGCTGCCCGGTCTCCGAACACGACTGCGCCACCACCGAACCAGACCTCTACCAGGTGGGCTCGGCTCACTCGCGCTGCCTGCTCCACGCACCCGGCCGCACGCCGCAACCGAAGATCCACGAGGAGGTGGCGCCGTGACCACACCGACCGCTGTGGCAACCGGACCGCTGATCGAGACACAGCCGCTGATCGAGACCTACCAGCTGACCAAGCACTTCAAGGTCGGCGGCAACTTCTCCCGCAAGACCCTGCACGCCGTCGACGACGCGAACATCGTGATCAACCGCAAGGAGATCGTCGCGCTCGTCGGCGAGAGCGGTAGCGGCAAGAGCACCATCGCCCGGCTGCTCGCCCGCGTCTACGAACCCACCGGCGGCGACATCCGCTACCAGGGGAAATCGCTGGCGTCGATGCGGACCCGCCGGACCAGCCACGCCTACCGCGGCGACGTGCCAATGGTGTTCCAAGACCCGTTCAGCTCGCTGAACCCGGCCTACCGGGTCTCCCACGGCATCCTGCGCGGCCTCAAGCTGCACCGACCCGACGTGCCCGCCGGCCGGCGACGCGACGAGGCCGAACGGGTCGTGGAAGCTGTCGGGCTCCGGCCGGCCGGCGACATCCTCGACCGTTACCCGCACGAACTCAGCGGCGGTCAACGGCAGCGGATCGGGTTCGCGCAGGCGCTCGCGTACCGGCCGAAGCTGATCCTCGCCGACGAACCGGTGTCGATGCTCGACGTGTCGATCCGCATCGGGCTGCTCAACGTGATGGCGAAGCTGCGGGAGGACGAGGGCGTCTCGTTCCTCTACATCACACATGACATCGCGAGCGCCCGGTACGTCTCGGACCGGCTGATGGTGATGTACGCGGGGCACATCGTGGAAACCGGGCCGACGGAGGACGTCCTTGCCGATCCGAAGCACCCGTACACGCAACTGCTGCTGTCCGCCGTGCCGGATCCACGCGCGCCACTCGCGGTCAGCGCGGAGACCGACAAGGGCGAACCGCCGCGAGTGATCAACCCGGGGGAGGGCTGCCGGTTCCGCTGGCGGTGCCCGCTGGCGATCGACGAGTGTGCCCGGGTGACACCGCTGCTGCGGGTGCTCGGGCCAGACCATTCGGCCGCGTGTCACGTGGCCACGACATCACCGGTGACAACGAAAATCGAGGAACAGTGAAGATCGCGGTAATCGGCGGCGGAAGCACGTACACACCAGAGCTGATCGAAGGTTTTGCTCGTCGCGCCGATGTGCTGGCCGTTGACGAACTCGTGCTGCACGACATCTCCGAGGAACGCCTGAAAGTCGTGGGCGGGCTGGCCGGCCGGATCCTGGCCAAGCAGGGGTTCGGTGGGCGTCTTGTCACGACGACGTCGCTGGGAACAGCCGTCGACAGCGCCGCCGCCGTGCTGATCCAGCTGCGGGTCGGCGGGCAGCAGGCGCGGCTGGTCGACGAGACGCTGCCGGGCAAGTTCGGGCTGCTCGGCCAGGAGACGACCGGGCCCGGCGGGTTCGCGAAAGGGCTCCGGACGGTGCCGGTCGTGCTCGGCATCGCCGACCTGGTGCGGCAGCGGGCGCTGCCGGGCGCGTGGATCGTCGACTTCACCAACCCGGTCGGCATCATCACGCGCGCGTTGCTCGACGAGGGCCACCGCGCGCTCGGGCTGTGCAACGTCGCGATCGGATTCCAGCGCCGCCTCGCCGCGAAATTCGGTGTCGAAGCCGACCGCGTGCGCCTGGATCACGCCGGGCTCAACCACCTGTCGTGGATCCGCCGGGTGCTCGTCGACGGCGAGGACCGGCTGCCGGAGATGCTGGCCTCGGACGCGATCGAGGAGCTTGTCGGGCAGACCGACGTGCCGGCCGAACTGATGCGTACGATCGGGGCGATCCCGTCCTACTACCTGCACTACTTCTACTGCACCGACCGCGCGGTGCACGCGCAGACGACCGGTCCGCAGCGCGCCGAGGAAGTGCTCACGATCGAGAACACCTTGCTCGACATGTACGCCGACCCGGCCCTCGACCACAAGCCGGAACTGCTCGAGAAGCGGGGCGGTGCCTACTACAGCGAGGCCGCGGCCGCCCTGGTGACGTCGCTGCTCACCGGCGACGGTGCACACCACTACGTCGACGTGCGCAACAACGGCACCATCGCCGGCCTGCCCGACGAAGCGGTCGTGGAGGTGCCCGCGTTCGTCGACACCGAGGGCGCGCACCCGGCCCCGGTGCCGCCGCTGGCTCCCGAGATGCTCGGGCTCGTGCAGGCCGTCACCGCGTACGAGGTCCTCACGATCGAGGCCGCCCGCACCGGCGACAAGCGGGTCGCGCTGCGCGCGCTGCTGGCCAACCCGCTCGTGCAGCAGTGGGAGATCGCGGTGCCCCTGCTCGACGCGCTCCTGGAAGCCAACCGGACCTACCTGCCACGATTCGCGGCCGCCCAGCCGAATGTCTGATTACGTCATCGGTGTCGACGGCGGCAACTCCAAGACCGACGTCGTCGTCGCCACCACATCGGGCCGGCTGCTGGCCCGGGCCCGGGGCGCCGGCGTGCCCTCACCGGTGCCCGATCCGGAGAAGTGGCGGCACGAGATCACGACACTCGTCGACGTCGCCCGCGCGCAGGCCGGCGTGCCGATCGGGAGCCGGGCCGCGTGCGCCGCGTACTTCCTCGCGAACGTTGACCTGCCCTCCGAGCGCCGGGTCGCCGAACGTGAACTCGGCACCGCGGGCCTGGCTGAGGTCACGGTCGTGCGCAACGACGCGATGGCGATCCTGCGAGCGGGCGCACCCCGGCCGTGGGGCATCGCCGTGGTCGCCGGTGCCGGGATCAACGCGGTCGGCGTGCACCCGTCCGGCAAGGTCGCCCGGTTCCTCGCGCTCGGAGCCCACTCCGGCGACACGGGAGGCGGCCACTGGATCGGTCTGTCCGGTCTCGGCGCCGCCGTACGCGCTCGGGACGGACGTGGCCCCGGCACCGTACTCGCCCGGACCGTACCGGAGCACTACGGTCTGCGGCGCCCTGACGATGTGGCGATCGCCGTGCATCGGGACGACATCGGCTACCGTGACCTGCACGCGCTCGCCCCGGTCGTGTTCCGGGCCGCCACGACGGGCGACGCGGTCGCGGCCGGCATTCTGGCCACGTTCGGTGCCGAGGTGGTCGCGATGGCCAACGCGCTGATCCGACGGTTGCATCTGACGCGTACCGATGTCGATGTGGTGTTGGGTGGTGGCGTTTTACAGGCCGGCCACGCGCCGCTGATCGACCAGGTGCGCGCCGGGATCGCGTCGGTGGCGCCGCTGGCTCGGGTCGACGTGCTGCGGGTGCCGCCGGTGTACGGAGCCGTCGTCGAGGCGTTCGACCATGTCGGGGCGTTCGACCATGTCACGGCGTTCGACCATGTCGGGGCGGAGGCGTCGGCGTTGGCCGCGTTGCGGGAGGCGCTGGTGGCCTAGCGGTCGTGCGGATCCGTGGTTGCTACCGCCGCCTCAATCCGTCACGGTCTCGAGCCCGCCGCCAGGAATGGGCCGAATTCCACCTCGGTGCCTTCCCGCAGGGTGCTGGGCACCGGCGGAAACTCGAACCGCGACGGCGGACGCCCGGCGACGAGCGAGCACACCCGGCCGGTGACGCCGTGACGATGGTGGCGGCGTCGCGCTCGGCCAGCGCCGGGGTGGTCGCGTGGATGCCGAACACGACGCCGTCGACGGTCTCCGCCATCCTCGTGGCCGCCGCCTCGTCGATGTCAGCGACGACGACCCGGTATCCATCGGCGGCGAGCCGGCCGCAGCCGGCCGTAGATGCCACGCAGATGGAGCCCGTCAGGTTCGAGTGGAACTCCTAAATCACGATGATTTCCTGGCGTTTATCGAGTATTCATGTTCAGAGTCCGATCGGCGGGTGGCATCAATGCAGCGGCGATTGCTAGACAGCTCTTATGCCTTCGATCAGGATGGACAAGAAACGTGCACGTCTGGCCGGCATCACTGTCGCGGCCGGGCTGTTGGTGGCGGGCCTGCTGGTCGCCACGTCATCAAGCGCTTCGGCCGACGGCCAGAGCGGTCTCCAGATCACCTCCACCGGCGTGAAGCCCGGTCAGATCAAGCACGTGTGGTTGATTATTCTGGAGAACAAGTCCTACGACGCCACATTCACCGGCCTCAACCAGAACAGTTATCTCTGGAAGTCGCTGCCCGCCCAGGGTGTGCTGCTGAAGAACTACTACGGCACCGGGCACTTCAGCCAGGACAATTACATTTCCATGGTCTCGGGCCAGGGCGCGGAGCAGGACACCCAGTCCGACTGCAGCGTCGAAAACTTCGACTTCGGCACCAACGACTCGATCATTAAGACCGGCAAGGACAAGGGTCAGGTCGCCTCGCTCGCCAACGCCGCGCAACCGTCCGGCGCCAACGCGCCGAACGGCCTGAACGGCTGCTCTTACCCGACCGACACCCCGACGCTGTTCAACCAGCTAGACGCTGCCGGAAAGACGTGGAAGGGCTACGGCCAAGACATCGGCAACCAGGCCGGCCGCGAAGACGCCGTCTGTGCCGGGCCTGGCACCGCGGCGAACAACCCGGCCACCAACCCGACCTTCATGAGTGCGACCGCCGCGCACCCGTTCCCGCCGGGCGTGACCAGCTTCACCGGCGCGCAGGCCAACGACCAGTACGTGGCGAAGCACTTCCCGATGCCGTGGTTCCACGCGCTGACCGGCACCCAAGACGCGACCGGCGCCACCGTGGCACCCGGGCTGACCACTCCGGTCGGCGGCGGCACGGACTGCGACGCCAAGCACATCGCCAACCTCGACAGCTCGACCTCTGGCTTGTTCCACGACCTGCAGCACGCGTCGACGACGCCGGCGTTCTCGTGGATCACACCGAACAACTGCAGCGATGCTCACGACGCCATCTGCAAGGGCAACAACCTGTCGGGCTCGTTCGACGCGAGCGGCGCGCCGATCTACCAGACGCCGACGCCGAACCCCGAATCGGTGGCCCCGAAGAACTTCACCGGTGGCCTCTACGCCTCCGACCTGTTCCTCGAGTACTACGTACCGATGATCGAGAAGTCGGCGGCCTTCAAGGACGGCGGCCTGATCGACATCACCTTCGACGAGGGCAACCCGCCGTTCACGTATTCGGGCAACAGCTTCAACAACGCCAACGCCTACGGACCCACGCTCGCCGACAAGCCCAACGCGGCAGCGGGCATCGCCGCGGACGCGGCCGGCGAGAACCTCTTCGGCAAGAACGTCAACTTCGAGCCGACCGGCCCGAACACGCCGCTGCAAACCGATGCCGCCGGCAATCAGCTCTACCCGGGACCCGGCGACAACGGGTTCATCGATCGGCCTCCGGCGTGCACCCAGACGACCCCGACACTCGTGCCGGCCAACTGCGTGCCCGGCATCGTGCGGGGCGGCTCGGGCAACTCCCCGGCTGCCCGTAACGACAACGCCCAAGGCGCGGCATCCTCGACGTACCTCCTCGACGGATCGATCCTCGCCGACGACACCGGCCGGCAAGTCACCGACACCGTCGACACGACCGGCCCCGGCGGCACGAGCCCGATCCCGGCGAACACGTTCGTCGGCACCGTCAGCGACACCGGCCCGCAGTTCCCGGCCACGAACACCGGCTCCATCATCGACGGGTCGTTCCAGCTCGTCGACCAGAACGGCAGCCCGGTCACCCCGACCGGCACCGTCAGCGGTATCACCCTCTCCGCAGAGGGAGCCCCCGGCTTCCTGGCAGCGGGTCAGACCGCAGACCCGCTGTACGACGCCACCGACGCCACCCCGGGCGGCGGCGACACCGGCAGCGTGCTGATCAGCCCGTTCATCAAGCCCGGCACGTCCAGCACCACGTTCTACAACCACTACAGCTGGTTGGAGACGATGGAGGACATCTTCGGTGTCAGCCACGGCCAGGACTGGTCGAAGCTGCCCGGCGGTGCCACCGTCTCCGGCGGACTCGACGGCGACGGCCACCTCGGTTTCGCCGCCCAGCCCGGCCTCCGCCCGTTCGGCACCGACGTCTTCAACAACGCCAACGGCCACGGTGGGCACTAACGACAAGGGACGTCTCGGCGCCGGGCACTTCGCCCGGCGCCGGGGCGTTCGGCCCCTTGCCACCATCGCCGTCGTCGCCGCGATGACGGCCGCGGCGCTCAGCGGCTGCGCCTCCGCCAAGGCCGCCACCGCGAAACCCGCCGTCGAGGACAGCTACGGTGGGCTGCCGAGCTTCCTGCCCTCGGATGCCACGCAGCCCGATAGCGTGCTGATCGGCACCGCTGACCGACCGGCCCTGACCGTCCAAGGCGACTCCGTCAAAGTCAACCTGGGCACGGCAACCGTGCTGGCGACGGTAACCGGACCAGAGGTCCCCGGCGAAGGGCTGCCCTACGAGACGCCCTCCACAACCTGCACGTGGACGGTCACCCTCACCGATGCCACCGCGGACGTGCCGATCACGATTTCGGATTTCACCACCCTCGATCACCTCGGAGCCGTGTACAAGACGGCACTTGTCAGCGGGCAGCCCGTGCCACCAAGGGTTCTCGCTCCCGGGCAAGACGGTGACCTTCGAACTTCGGGCCGTCATGACTGTCGGCGAAGGACTCATGCGCTGGGCACCCGACGGCACCAACACTCTGGCCTCGTGGGACTTCGAGGTGGAAACCGATTGACCGGGTTGCGGCGGCGCTCCGTGTCCGCCGAAGTCCGCGGATCTTGGGAGTTACAGGGCCTTCCGAGTCGCCAGTAACCCGTTGACTGGCAAGATCCGCGGATCTTCCGTGCGGCCTACGGCTGGGCTGCCAGGCCGTCGAAGACGATGGCGAGCATTCGGGTCCTGACGTCTTCGTCGAGATCGGCGGATGCGGCGGCCCGTGACGTCCCGACGAGGAGCGCGTAGACCTCCGGCAGTTCGGCGTCGTCTCGGACGGCACCGGCTTGCTGTGCACGACGGAGCAGAGCCCCGACGGCTCGCCGCAGCCGGTTCGATGCCTGCGCGGCCTCGCCGTCGCCGTTCCCGCCCGCGTCGACAAGGGCCTCGGTGATCGCGATTTTCGTGGCCGCGTCACCGACCAGATAGCTGAAAAAGTCGAAGAACGCCGCCCCCGCGTCGGTGGCATCGAGCAGCGCTTCGGCCCGCTCGGATAGGCGATCGAATCGCCCGACCAGCACGGCTTCCAGCAGTGCCGCTTTGGTGGGGAAGTGCCGGAACACGGTGGCGATGCCGACCCCGGCCAGGCGGGCCACCTCCTCGGTGGAAGCGGATTCGCCGGCCCGGCCGAAGACGTCTTCGGCGACGGTCAGAATGCGGCTGCGGTTGGTTCGCGCATCCGCGCGCGGCGTTCGGCCGCCGTCGCTCTCCGGCCTCGCTGATCGGTTGGTCATCGCTCCCTGTCCACATCGTCGTCCACGTCGTTGACAATCGGAGTCGAGACTCCATATATTCGGAGTCGAGACTCCGGATAGTACCCCGGGGTGAAGTCGGTGATAAGGAGAATCCCATGTCGCAGCCGCTGAGCCCACGTGAGGTCTTCCTCGCGCTCGTCAACGGCGTCGCCGACGAACGCTGGGCCGACCTGCCCGACCTCTATGCGGAACAGACGCACGTCGTGCACCCGTTCGACCCGTTTCGTGGCGCCGCGCTGCGGACGCGTGCCGAACTCCGCGAGCACTTCGGGCCGACCGACACCGGTCCGCGGCTGCGTCGTCGGCCGGCGAACATCACGATTCACGAGACGACCGACCCCGAGGTCATCGTGGCGGAGTTCGAATATCAGGGCACCGTCGCCGACACCGGGGAGCCGTTCGCGCTGCCGGGCATCTTCGTGCTCCGGGTTCGCGACGGTGAGATCGTCGAGTCTCGCGACTACTTCGACCATGTGACGGCGGCTCGGGTGCGCGGCCAGCTCGACACCCTGATCGCCGCCGTCGGCGCGGAAGCCGGAGCCTCCACGCCGACGGGCTGATGCTCAGGAAACCGGCGCGGCCACGTCGATTTTCGCGGCGTTCCAACCGGACACGCTGATCACCGGCGTCGCACCCTGCAAGTCGGCCGAGGTGTACGTCGCCGTTCTCCGATGGTCAGGCCTGGGTCTGCTCGGCGCGGCGCAGGAACGCCTTCTCGGCTCGGGGGACCGGCTCGATGAACACGTCTCCGATGTCGGTGAAGCGCTCGCGCAGCAGCCCGTGGAACCGCAACGCCGCTTGTTCGGCATCGGTCGCCGTGAGTTCGTCGACGTAGTCGACGCGCGCGCATACCAGCAGGTTGCCGGTGCCGATCATCATCGTCACGACGTCGACGACGCTGAGCACCTCGGGCTGGGCGTCCAGACAGGCGCGGATGTTCGCTACCAGTTTCGGATTGGCCTGCTGGCCGATGAGCAGCGCGACGTTGGTCCGCGCGAGTTCGTACGCGACGACGACGAGCAGCACGCCGATCGCGAGCGCGGCGATGCCGTCCCAGACGCTGTTGCCGGTCAGTTGCCGCAGGAGCAGGCCGAGGAAGGCGAAGCTGAGACCGACCAGGGCCGCCGAATCCTCCAGAATCACCGACTTGACAGTCGGGTCGTCCGGCTCGCGCACGTAGTCGGGCGCACTGATGTCGAGCCGAGACGATTCCCGCCGCGCTCGACCGATCGCGTTTCGCAGGGACGTCGACTCGACCGCGGCACTGAGCGCGATCACGATGTAGCCGACGAACGGTGTGCTCGCGTCGCCTTCGCCGTTGACGATCGTCGTGATGCCCTGGTAGATCGAGAAGCCGGCGCCGAGTGTGAAGATCGCGAGCGCGGCCAGCAGCGACCAGAAGTAGCGTTCCTTGCCGTAGCCGAACGGGTGCTTGCGATCTGCGGGCTTGTCCGAGCGTTGTACGCCGGCGACCAGGAACAGCTCCGTGGTGCAGTCGCCGACCGAGTGGGCCGCCTCTGCCAGCAGGCCGGCCGAGGCGGTGAGAATGCCGGCGACCGCCTTGATCACGGCGACGGCGATGTTCACCAGCAACGCGATGATCACCGTACGCAGGCTGTCGTCGCCCTGTTTTTTCTGTTTCACCACACCCCCAAGGTTGCCCTCTTACCCGAAACCGCGAATGCCAAACCAGGGCAAATGTGACTCGGTTTCGTGGTGTCGCGTCGGGGGTAGCCGGATCCAGACATGGAGGCACTGGGAGGCACGGATGGACACAGTCAGCGAGTCGCGCTCCAGCGGCGGCGCCAGGTCGGGAAATGTTCTCGACGCGCTCGACGAGCGGCCCGCATCATCGTTCTACTGGCAGTTGACGCTCCTCGCGACGCTGGGCGGGTTCCTGTTCGGCTATGACACCTCGAACATCGGCGCCGCGCTCAACTTCATCCCGTACCACCTCAATGGTTTCTGGACGGGTTATCTGGTCGCTGGCGCCTCCCTCGGTGCGGCGGTCGGTGCCATCGCGGCCGGCCGGCTGACCGACCGCTTCGGTCGCAAGTCGCTGCTGATCGCGGACGCCGCCATCTACGCGCTGGGTGCCATCCTGTCCGCGGTCACGCCGAACGCGGAGATCCTGCTGATCTCGCGGACGCTGATCGGACTCGCCATCGGCGCCGACTCCGCAATCGCGACCGCCTACATCGCCGAGTACGCGCCGACGAAGCGCCGTGGTGCCCTCAGCATGCTGCAGCAGTGGATGATCACCGTCGGCATCCTCGTGTCCTACCTGGTCGCGCTCGTGATCCTGAAGGCGATGCCGGACCATGCCGGTGGCCTGGACTGGCGGCTGATCCTCGGCATCGGCGCGCTGCCGGCTCTGATCGGTGTCGTGCTGCGGGCGCGGATGCCGGAGTCGCCGCGGTGGCTGCTGCGCCAGGGCCGCTACGAAGACGTGCAAAAAGCGATGGCCAAGCTGGGCATGGACGCGTCCATGGAGGACATCGAGCGCACCGGTCAGGAGCTCGCCGACGCGGACGCGCACAAGGGCGACCGGACCTGGCGCGACTGGACCCCGGGTGTGCGCCGGGCGCTGTTCGTGGTGTGCGGGTTCTTCGTGTTCCAGCAGATCACCGGCATCAACGTGCCGCTCTACTACGGTCCGAAGCTGCTCGGCTCGCTGTTCCAGAGCGGCCACTCGCTGGTCGCGTCGACGATCGCGGGCGTCGAGGTCACGGCCATCATGACGGTGGTGAACGTGGCCGCTACCTACTTCGCCTTCCGGTACATCGACCGGGCTGGCCGGCGTCCGCTGGCGATGGGTGGCTTCGCCGGCATGGCGGTGTTCGCGCTGGTCGCGTCCGCCGGGCTGACGTTCTTCGACGGGAACGCGAAGATCATCGTGACGATGATCGGGTTGTGCCTGTTCATTGCGAGCTTCGCTGTCGGTGTCGGTGGCACCGGTTGGCTGATCCAGGGCGAGATGTTCCCGACCGCGGTACGCGGGCAGGCAGCGGCCATCGGAGCCACCGTCGACTGGGTCGCGAACTTCGCCATCATCGAAATCTTCCCGACGCTGCAGAGCGGCATCGGTCTCGGCTGGGTGCTGGTCGTGTTCGCGGCGCTGGCGATCACGGCGATCCTGTTCGTGCGACAGTACGTGCCGGAGACGAAGGGCCGCTCGGTTGAGCAGATCACCCGCGAGTTCGAGCGGGAGGCCAGCGAGCGTAAGGGCAGGGTGCCGCGCCAGCGTTCGGGCGAACCGGCCCAAGCTGCGTCCGGGCGCAACGGGGCGTAACGTCCATTTCGTTAATCCGCCGGATCGATAGAGGAGCAGAGAATGCAGGGAGTCGAACCGAAGCTCGACAAGGCCTGGCACGGCAAGACGGCACAGGAACTCGCGAACGCGCCGGTCGCCGCGCTGAAGGGCGTGTCCGAGGGCGACGCGGAACTGCTGCTGAAGGCGTTCAACATCAAGACCGTGAAGGACCTGGGCACGAACAAGTTCTTCCTGGCCGCGCAGGCGATCGCGCACCTCGCGGAGTAATTCTTTCGCGGTGATCGTGGATAGTTTCGGTTGCTCTTTCGCCGAAACTATCCACGATTTTGTATGAAGCGATCAGTTTCTGGCGGATTAGTTTTTGAACAAGGCGCTGTAGGCGTTGAGGGCCGGTTGGCCGCCTAGGTGCGCGTAGAGCACGTTCGAGTCCCGTCCGATCTCGCCGTCACGCACGAGATCGATCAGTGCCGCCATCGACTTTCCCTCGTAGACCGGGTCGATGATGACGCCCTCCAAGCTGCCGGTCAGCCGGATCGCGTCCAGTGTCGACTGCACCGGAATGCCGTAGTAGTCGCCGGCCCAACCGTCGAGCACGGTGATCTCGTCGTCGCGCAGCTCGCGGCCGAGATCGATCAGCCCGGCAGTCTGGCGAGCGATCTTCTCCACCTGTGCCCGGGTCTCCGCGATCTTCGCGGACGCGTCGATGCCCAGCACTCGCCGCCGCCGGTCCTGCCCCGCGAATCCGGCGATCATGCCGGCCTGCGTCGACCCCGTCACCGAGCAGACCACGATCGTGTCGAAGAAGATGCCCAGGTCGGCCTCCTGCTGCTCGACCTCGTAGGCCCAGTTGGCGAAGCCCAGTCCGCCGAGACGGTGGTCGGAGGCGCCGGCCGGGATCGCGTACGGTGTGCCGCCCTCCGAACGGATCTCTTCCAGCGCGTTTTCCCAGCTCTCCTTGAAGCCGATGCCGAAACCAGCGTCGACGAGTTCGACGTGCGCGCCCATGATCCGGCTCAGCATGATGTTGCCGACACGGTCGTTGACCGAATCCGGCCAGTCGACCCAGCTCTCCTGCACCAGGCGTGCTTTCAGCCCGACGTGGGCGGCAACAGCGGCGACCTGGCGGGTGTGGTTGCTCTGCACGCCACCGATCGACACCAGGTGGGTCGCATTGTGCGCGAGAGCGTCCGGCACCAGGTATTCGAGTTTGCGGGTCTTGTTGCCGCCGAACGCCAGGCCGGAATTGCAGTCTTCGCGTTTGGCCCAGATCTGTGCGCCGCCCAGATGGTTGGACAGCCGTTCCAGTGGGTGGATCGGGCTCGGGCCGAAGGTGAGCGGATACCGAGCGAAGTCACGCAGTGCCATCGAAGTCTCCTCAGGCCGGGCGGCGGTAGGGTCGAAACCGACGTTACGGGAGAGAAGGCCGACCATGCCCGACGGAGCCGATTCGCCGGAAAGCGAGCGCCCGCGCCGCCGTGCCACCAAAGTTCCGCGGGAGCTTAAATACCTCGACGGGCAATCTCCGCCGGAGGCGGGTGCCGTCCGGGAGCCGCGCCGGCCGATTCCGACCACGGGTGCGGGCTCGGCGCCGATTCCTGAACAAACGCCGGCCTAGGCCTTGTGACGTGCGACTGGTGATAATGGCGGACACGCATGTTCCGCGCCGTGCTCGCGACCTGCCGCCCCAACTGTGGGCCGCGGTCGACGCCGCCGATGTCGTTATCCACGCCGGCGACTGGGTCGACGAGCCCCTCCTGGACGCGCTTTCGGCCCGGGCTAGCCGATTGATCGGTGTGTACGGCAACAACGACGGTCCGGCTTTGCGCGCGCGTCTTCCGGAGGTAGCCCGTGTGGAACTCGATGGTGTGCGCGTCGGGGTCGTCCACGAGACCGGGGCCGCTGGCGGGCGGGAGCGCCGATGCGAGGCCCGCTTCCCGGAATGCGACGTGCTGGTGTTCGGGCATTCGCATATCCCGTGGGATTCGGTGGCGACCGGCGGGCTCAGGTTGCTGAATCCCGGATCGCCAACCGATCGGCGCCGTCAACCCTTTGGCACGTACATCGAGGCCCGCATCGCGGAGGGCACCCTCACAAAGGTCGAGTTGCGTCGCGTAACGCGGTAGCAGCATCGGGGTCTGTTCAGCCGGCCACGACGCGACCAGCCCCAATGATGGATCGTGGTCCTATCGGTAGCCGGAGCAGCGGCCGATGACCGTTCTTTTTGGGTCTTCCTAATTCTCGCCGAGGTAAAGGCGCTGAAGGCCATCTGCGATCTTCGAAACGTCGCTCAGTGTGCCGGCCGCGACCGCCAGAACGAACTCTTCAGCCTCATCGACATCGACATCCCGCAGGGACGTCCCGTTAAGCGCCAGAAACACACGCGTCGAAGCCCATGCCAGCCTTTTGTTGCCATCGATCAGCGCGTGGTTCATACAGACCGAGTGCAAAAGAGCTCCGGCCTTGGTCCATACCTCGATGTACGCCTCGACACCGAACACCACTGTTGTGGGACGGACGGCGGCCGACGACAACAGACCGTAGTCGCGGACGATCGGCTGTCCGCTCAGAACGATCGCGGCAATCTCCAGGAGATCGTCGACCTCCAGGTATACGGTCACTCGCCGAGACGGCGGAGCAGTTCCGCATCGCGCTCAGCGACGTCGAGCGCGAGTTCGCGCACACGCGACCGGTGGCTACGGCTTTCCACATAGCGCTCAACCGCGACCAGGATAGTGGCGTTCATGGACCTGTGCTCCTCCTCCGCGAGCGCTTTGAGCTGCTCGTGGAGCTGATCAGGAAGATTCACCGTGGTAACCATATGATTATGGTATGCCTTTCAAGCGCACCTGACAAAGTTCGCGATCACGAGACCGCCACAGTCATATAGATCTAGGACGCCGTGGCGATCTGGAACAGGCCGTGCACGAACGTCAGCCGCCATTGCCGGCCCCCGGCATCGTCGACGAGCACCAGCCACCGCGTCGCGGTCTCCGGCACCACCTGCCGTGCCTGCGGAAACCGTTGCTGTACGTCGCCGACCACGCACGACCACGGGAGCAGCTGACTCGGCGGCGGCAGCGTCGGAACCGGAGCATCCACCGTCCGCACCAGCCACCCGTGCACGATGGCCCGGTCGACGCCGACGAGCGCCTCCCAGCGCAGGTGCGGCCAGAGCGGGAGACGCCACGAATGCGCCGTCAAGGTCACGTCGCCAAATGCCAATGACCGGCGGCTATCGGCCGGCCCGAGGACGGCTTCGTAGAGGTTGAGCCCTCGCGGCGCCGTTCGGGAGCGCTGCAGCGACTGCCACCGGTTGTGGGCGGCCATGTACTGCTGCCGGGAGGCGCCGAGGTCGAGGCACGCGTCGGCGACCAGGTCGGGATGGAAGTCCGCCATCCGCCGCAGCAGCATGAGCTGAAACTCGCGCCGGGCGAAGCCATTCACGACGCGTACCCACCTATTGAGGTTCGTCCGGTTCTAAGCGCCCCTCGCCGTGGCCCGGGCCCTTGAACGACGCGCCGCGCGTCCACGATCGGTCGTCGCCGCTGAACACCCGGTCGGAGGTGCGGGCCGCCCACGGGTAGAGATGGCGGGTGGGTTCGGTGGGATTGCCCGCGACCGCGATCTCGGTGCGGGCATGCGGTTCGGCGCCCTGCCGGCGTATGCACATCACCAATTGTTCCCTCGCGTGGCAGCGCAGGTCCCAGAGGGTCGGCGCGTCCGAGGCACTGACGAGGGCGCGGATCGTGACGTTGCCACCGACGGCGTCGACCATCTGCACGACGCCCACACGACCGTCCCACAGCGAACTCTCCGAGAGCATGCGGTGCAGGTCCACGCGCAAGGGCTCGAGGTCGATGACCCAGTCGACGTCCATCAGGATCTCGCCCAGCAGCGGGGAGGCCGTGTGGGTCCAGTTCTCGAACGGCCGTGTGGTGAAGTAGGAGGTCGGCAGGATCAGGCGACGATCGTCCCAGATGTGTACGACGACGTACGTGAGCGTGATGGCGTCGACGCGGCCCCATTGCCCTTCCACGACCACGACGTCGTCGAGCCGCAGCGATCCGCTGAACGCGATTTGCAGGCCGGCGACGACGTTGCCCAACAGCGTGTTCGTCGCGAACGCGGCGATCGCGGCGGCGACGCCCGCCGACGCGAGCAGGCTGGCCCCGACGACGCGGGCCTCCTGGAAGGTCAGCAGGACACCGGCGAACGCGAGGACCGCGATCACCACGGCGGTGACACGCCGAAGCAGGATGACCTGCGTGCGGACGGCTCGCACGCGGCGGTTGTCGGAGACGTCGGTGCGCAGACGCGGCAACGCGCCGTCTTCCAGCACGAACAGCAGGGCGCTCACGAACCACGCGCCGCCGGCGATGACGAGAATCGTGAGCACGTGCACGGCGATGTGCCACCCGTGCGCCGGTGCGAGCATGAGCGCCGACACGAGCGCCGCGATGGCCGCCGCCAGGAAGCGGAAGGGCCTGCGGGCACGGCGGGACAGGTCGTTCATCCAGCTGAGGCGGCGGCCGGCCCGGCGCACGATCAGGCCGATGATGTACGCGGCCACCACGGCCCCGAAGACCACGAGGACGACTAAGGCCGCCCCCGCCCATGCATCGATCATGGGATGGACGATCAGATCGAGAATCGTACGATCGCGCCGATGCCTTCGGGGAGGTCGGTGTCGTCGGCGTCCATCGTGACCACGTCGGCCCCGGTGGCAGCCGCGGCCCCGATGAGCGCTTCCTCGGCGTCTTCCCGGGCGGGTGCCGAGACGCCGTAGTCCTGCACGGCCCGCTCGTCCGGTCCGACGAACGTGGGGTCGGACGGGTCGACCCAGGCGTCACCCGGCTTCGGTTCGGCGCCGAGGACCAGCACTTCGAGCCGGCGCTCGCGAGCCGCGTCGGCGACGGCGGCGAGCCCGCGCACGGAGTTGCCGTCGCCGAACCCGTTCCGGAAGCGTTCGATCATCGCCTGCCTGGTCGTTTCCGCGACCGACGCGACGGCGGCCGTGGTCGCCTGGTCGAGCACGGCGTCGTGACCCGCCGTCGGCGATTCGTAGTCGACCTCGACGACCTTGCCGGCGAGGAGCGGTGGCAGCCGGTTGATCACCAGCTCGCGGGCTTGGATGTCGCCGGACAGCACGATCACGTCGGCGTGGTTCTGATCGACCATGGCGGCGACGGCGGCGGCGATATCGTCGCTGGTGCGGTCCCAGTCCTGCGCCGTCGCCCGCTGGTCCCGGGCCAGCGAGAAACTGCCGGCGGTCACGTCATCGGGGGAGTCGCCACGGATCTGGACCTTGGAACCGTCCTGGCCGGTCAGGGTGCCACCGGTGTGGTGCACGTCGGCGCGGACCCATTGCAGATGCTCGCCAAGCGCCCGGACCAGGGCAGCGGTGTGCGGCCGCAGTGACCACGAAGCCATGTCCACGACTGGGGGCTGCGTCAGCGGATGAGCGAAGCCGACGGCACCGTCGCGGGCGAAGAAGGCACGACCACCCTCACCGGCCGACGGGCCGTCGCGGCGGATCGCGGCCTCGATCGCGTCCACGGTCCGGGGGTCGGCTTGGGCCGCCTCCAACTGCTCGCGAAGCGCCCGCCACCGAAGGTCGATCGTCTCGGACGCGTACCGCTCGGACCCGCTGGTGTCCAGGTAGACGGAGGCCCACGGGCCGGCTTGTTCGTACACGGGTCGGAGCATGTTCAGATGCATGACAAATCCTCCCGAATGGGGTTCAACCCACCGTCCGAGCTTCAACCTACCCGGGTACGGGATGCCATATGGCTGATACGTATCGATCTGCGCAGCGCCGACGCGCCCGTCAGTCCGCCCGCGAGGCTGATTTCGGTGATACCAAGCGCGACCATGAGCAGCGTGGGCCGCGCTTCGCGGTCATCACCATCTGACGTTTTGGGGCCTATCGGCGCTGCGTGGACCCCGGCAAGACGATCGTGACACCGCCGCCCGGGCTCGCGGCCCCGTCGGTCGGTGGCGCGCTCGGGGGTGCCGACCCACCGGGATTCCCACCAGCCCCGCCGCCGCCGTCTCCCGGCGCGCTCGGTGGCGGATTCGTCGGCGTCGGCGTCGGCTTGGTGGTCGGCGTGGATCCGCCGGTTGGGGTGGCCGTACCGCTGGGCGTCGTGGTCGGAGCGGACGTGCTCGGGCCACCCGTGGGCGCTCCACCGCCAGCCGGAGCCGTGTGCTTCGTCGGGTGCGATGACTGCGTCGTGACCGGGACCGTGCTGGTGCCGGGCCGGTTCGAGCTGGTGTCCGGGTGGTTCAGCGCGAGCGCCAAGGCGACCGCGGCCCCGCCGAGCACGACGACGCTTCCGGCGATGACCGCGGCAGCTCGTCGCGGGCGCCCGGGCCGGCCGGCCGCGCGCGCGGGTGGCGGCGAGGACACCGGCCGGGTGGTCGGCATCGCGCCGGTCCGGACGCCGGCCACACCGCCACCGGCTGGCGCGCCATCGCCGAACGCGTCGACGGAGGTGCCGCCCCGGCCGCCGGACGTGCCGCCGAACGCGGTGCCCGGTCCGGCCGCGGGACCCGCGACGCCGACGGCGAACGCGGCCGGCACGTCGAGCCCGGGCTGCGTCATCGTCCGCGTGGTGCTGGGTGATGTTTGAGCCTCCGCCGCAGCGACCGCCATCGCGGCGGCGGAGGGGTATCGGTCGGCCGGGTTCTTCGCCATGGCCGTGGTGACGACGGCGCGCACCGCTGCCGGGATGGAGGTCGGCAGGGGCGGCGGCTCATCGCTGAGGTGGCTGAGGGCCACGCTGAGCGCGGTTTCGCCGGTGAAGGGCGGGTGCCCGACGAGGCAGTGGTAGGCGACGGCGCCGAGCGCGTAGATGTCGATCGCCGGCGTGATGTTCTGCCGGGTGACCTGCTCGGGTGCCATGTAGAGGGCGGTGCCGACGACCTGCCCGACACCGGTGAGCCCGGCGGCGCCATCGGTGAGCGCGACGCCGAAGTCGACCAGCACGACCCGTCCGTCCGCTTCGACGAGGAGGTTGTCGGGTTTGACGTCGCGGTGGATGACGCCGGCGGCGTGCGCTGCTTCGAGCGCGTTCGCGACCTGCGTGACGATGCCCATCGTGTCGGCAGGGGAGAGGTAGCCGGCGGCGTGGATGCGGTTGGACAGCGGCTCGCCGTGGATGTAGGTCATGACGAGGTAGGCGAGTTCGTCGTCGCTGTTGTCGTCGATCTCGCCGTAGTCGTAGACGTTGACGACGCCTGGATGGTGCAGGGCGGCCATGGTGCGGGCCTCGGCGCGGAACCGGGCTCCGAAGCTCGCATCGTGGTGCAGGTCGGCGCGCATGGCCTTAACTGCGACCTCGCGTTTGAGCGTGATGTCGGTGGCCCGCCAGACCTCCCCCATGCCGCCGGTCGCGATCCGGTCCTGGAGGCGGTAGCGGCCGCTGAGCACAGATCCGGGAGTTAACATCCTCCATCCCTACCCAGCCAGAGCGCGCCTAACCCTCATTCGGGCCGGTTTAGTAACCCACTTCACACCCATTCCACGGGTACGGCTTGTCTGAGGGCGATTCCGAAGAGTGTGGGCATCCCGAAACTACCGTCCGTAATGTCGGTGAGCTGCCATGCCCCGTGACCGAGAGTGGGTGGCAGAGATTTGGTCTCATGCCCTGTCGGGGGCTTGTTATTGCTTACGTCAGCGCGACGTGTCTGCCGAGCTGGCATTCGGTCAGAAACAGCGGAAATCCGACTCGCCGCGCTGGTGACAGAACGTGCCGGTCGCGCTGGAGTTAGCAATAACCAGCCCCTCCGAGGTATATGCGGCCCGGTCCAGCCGGTTACTCAACGTAGATTCTCGATCTTGCACCGGCCGAGGCACAACTCGACCGATCCCGTTCGGGCCGGTTCCAGCCGGCGTCGCGCACCTTCCGCGAGCTGCGTGACGCTTCAGCCCTTGTCGCCCGGGCTGACCAGGCCTTCTTTGAGCTTCGCGATCGCGAAGCCCCAGGCGTCGGCGGCGGTCGTCTTCGGCGGGCAGCGAGATCTCCTCCGGGTTGGTGAGCACGTCGAGCAGCACGGGGCCGGGTGTGGCGAGCGCCTGCGGCACCGCGGCGTCGAGGTCAGCCGGATCGTCGACGCGGATGCCGGTGCAGGCCCGATCGCCCGGGCGACCGCGGCGAAGGTCCGGGTTGTGCGAGCACGGTGCCGAACTCGGGCAGCCCGCCCTGCTCCTGTTCGAGTTTGACCATGCCGAGCCGGCCGTTGTCGAAGACGATGAGCTTCACCGGCAGGTCGTACGCGACGGCGGTGATCAGGTCGCCGAGCAGCATCGTCAGCCCGCCGTCGCCGCAGAAGGCGACGACCTGCCGCGCTCGGTCGAGCGCCGGACGCGCCGAGTGCCTGCGGCATCGCGTTCGCCATCGAGCCGAGGTTGAACGAGCCGAGCAGCCGCCGGCGGCCGGTCATCGTCACGAACCGCGACAGCCAGACCGTCGACATGCCGGTGTCGGTGGTGAAGATCGCGTCGTCGGCGGCGTGCTGTGTCGACGGCCGCGGCGAGCGCCTCGGGCCGGATCCGATCCTCGGTGTTGTCGAACTCTCGACCGGATCCGTCCGACCAGGCTCTCGTCGTGGTCCGGGTCGGCCAGCCGCTGCTGCCGTTCGCGCCAGCGCGTCGTAGGCGGCGCGGGCCTTGTCGCAGGTGGCGCGCGGTCCGGCTTCGCGTCCAGCCGGGCGCGCAGCGCGGCCAGCGTCGGGCGCGGCGTCGCCGACGAGGCCGACGTCGACCGGCGTGCGGCGGCCGATGTGCTCGGGGCGCGCGTCGATCTGGACGACCGTCTGGCCCGGCGGGTACCACTCGCGGGTACGGGAAGTCGGTGCCGACCATGAGCAGCAGGTCGGCCGCCGTCGAACGCCTCCCGCGTGGCCGGGATTGCCGATCAGGCCGCTCTGGCCGACCTGGATACGGCGTTGTCGCGCTCCAGCCCTTCCTTCGCCTTGAGCGTCAGCACCATCGGCGCGCTGAGGTGCTCGGCCAGTGCGAGCACCTCGTCGCGGGCCTCCCGGGCGCCGATGCCGACCAGCATCGTCACCGAGGCGGCGGCGTCGATCAGCGCGGCGGCCCGCGCCAGCGCCTCGTCGTCGCGGACGTCGGCGGCTGGCCCGCCACGGCGATGATGCGGCGCCGCGGTCGCCTTCGGGCAGCGTCGAGCGCCGCCGACGTCGCCCGGCAGCGTCAGCACGGCGACGCCCGGCCCGGCAGTACGCCGCTTGCACCGCCTGCTCCAGCAGCCGTGGCATCTGCGTCGCCGCGGTGACGGTGCGGGCAGAACACGGCGACGTCCGCGAACAGCAGGTCGTTGTCGACCTCCTGGAAGTAGTCGCTGCCGAGTTCGGCCAGCGGCACCTGGCCGCAGATCGCCAGCACCGGCGCGTGCGACTTCTTCGCGTCGTAGAGCCCGTTGAGCAGGTGGATCGAGCCCGGGCCGACCGTGCCCATGCAGACGCCGAGCGTGCCGGTGAGCTGCGCCTGCGCGCCGGCCGCGAACGCGGCGGCCTCCTCGTGCCGCACGCCGATCCACTCGATGCGCTCCTCGCGGCGGATCGCGTCGGTGACCGGGTTCAGCGCGTCGCCGACGACGCCCCAGACGGTGCGGACGCCCAGGTCGGCGAGCGCGGTGACGATCATGTTCGGCAACGGTGGTCATGTCAGTGAACCCTCCGAAATCCGTGCGGACCGGATGCGTGGCCGTGGTGCCGGCAGTGAATCGGTCCGGATCGGCGGCGGCCCAGTCGGCGGCCCAGCCCTCCGGCGGGTCGGCGAGCAGCTCGCCGGGCCGAGCCAGTCGTACAGCTCGGCGTAGCTCGCGGTCGTGGTGTGGTCGATGCGGCGCATGCAGCATCGCCGGGCGTCAGCTCGTGCGGGCCGGTGCAGCCCCATCGAGCGCGATGATCTGCTGCGCCTGCGCGACCGTCGCCTGCTGGTACCGCGTGACCCGCTGCGTCTTGTCGGCCACGTCGAGCGCGCGTGCGCGTCGCGGATCCTGGGTGGCGACGCCGACCGGGCAGCTGGTTGGTGTGGCACTTCTGCGCCTGGATGCAGCCGACGGCCATCATCATCGCCCGGGCCGCGTTCGTGTAGTCGGCGCCCTGCGCGATGCGCTTGACGATGTCGATGCCGGTCGCGACCTTGCCGCTGGCGCCGATCCGGATCCGGTCGCGCAGGCCGGTGCCGACCAGCGCGTTGTGCATCATGATCAGCCCGTCGGTCAGGGGCATGCCGACGTGGTCCTCGTACTCCAGCGGCGCCGCGCCGGTGCCGCCCTCGGAGCCGTCGACGACGATGAAGTCCGGGGTGATCTGCCTCTTCGACCATCGCCTTGCAGATCGCGAGCAACTCGTGCCGGGAGCCGACGCACAGCTTGAACCCGGTCGGCTTGCCGCCGGCCAGCTCGCGCATCCGGGCGATGAACTGCACGAGTTCGCGCGGCGTGTGAGAAGACCTTGTGCGCGGCCGGGCTGACGCATTTCTCGCCCTGCGGCACGCCGCGCGCGTCGCGCGATCTCGGCGGTGACCTTCGCGGCCGGCAGCACACCGCCGATGCCGGGCTTCGCGCCCTGGCTGAGCTTGAGCGACACGCACTTGACCTGTCGGGTGCGCGGCCTTGTCGCGCGAACATGTCCGGGTCGAAGTCGCCGTCCTTGGTGCGCGCGCCGAAGTAGCCGCTGCCGATCTCCCAGATCAGGTCGCCGCCGCGCTCGAGGTGGTACTCGGTCAGGCCGCCCTCGCCGGTGTCGTGGGCGAATCCGCCCGGCGGCCGCGCCGGCGTTCAGGGCCCGGATCGCGTTGGCGCGACAGCGCACCGAAGCTCATCGCCGACACGTTCAGCAGCGCCATGTCGTACGGCTGCGTGCAGTCGGGGCCGCCGACCCGCACCCGCGGCGGGTCGTCCGGCGGGTCGCAGCGGGGCGGTCGAGTGCAGCGACGTACTCGTACCCGACCTCGTTGACGTCCCGCTCGGTGCCGAACGCCTGCTCGCCGTGGATGCCCTTGGCCCGCTCGTAGATGACCGTGCGGGTGTCGCGGTCGTACGGGCCGGCCGTCGTAGTTGCGCTCGATGAAGTACTGCTGGATCTCAGGGCGGATCTTCTCCAGCAGGAACCGCAGGTGCCCGAGCACCGGGTAGTTGCGCAGGATCGAATGCCGGCGCTGCAGCACGTCGTAGACGCCCAGCAGGAACAGCAGGCCGAGCGGCACGGCGGCGATCAGCCACCAGCCGGACACCGCGACGACAGCCCACACGGAGGCCGCGAGCAGCACGAACAGCCCCGGCAATATCAACAGCCCCATGCGACGCCCGCCCCTTGTCCGCGCCACGTCCCTGCTGGTCGGCGCCCCGACCATCATCCCCGGATCATGTGCGTTTCAATCGGCGGACCCGACAAAATGTCGGGCCTTACCGCGTGGCTGTTTCGCGGAAGAAGTCGATGAGCATCGCCGTCACCGGCGAGGGCCGTTCCAGGCTCGGCAGGTGACCCGCCCAATCCAGCTCGACATGCCGCGCGTGGGCGAGCCGGCTCGGCATCGAAGCGGCAATCTCGCGGAAATCAGACACGTCGTGGGCGCCGGACACCGCGAGCGTGGCTGCGGTGATCGTGGCCAGATCGAACGGCACCGCGATCGTCTCGACCTCGGGCGCGGCCATCTGCACCTCGAACGCGCGCCGTTGCATCCGCGACACAAGATCCCGCGTGGCATCGTCGGCCTCGGGCCCGAGCCAGAAGTCGACGTTGAGCGCCACCGCCGCGTCGATGTCACCGGCCTCGATCAGGGCGTCTTCCGCCGCACCGAACGCGATCACCTCCGGCCCGCGCACGTGTCCGGGCGCCGCCGCGCACAGCAGCACCAGCGAGCGCACGCGTTGCGGCCAGCGAGCGGCGATCTCCAAGGCGATCTTGCCGCCGTAGGAGGCGCCGACGATGTCGACGTCGTCGATGCCGAGCGCGTCGAGCAGTTCCACGACGTCATCGGCGTTGTTGTTCGGGGCGCTCGGTGCCGCCGACTGCCCGAAGCCGGGCAAATCACATCGCAACACTCGTCGGTCGGCGTCGATCAGCGGCTGCCATTGCGGCTCCCACATGCGGCGATCGCAGACGCCGGCGTGGAGCAGTAGCACCGTGGGTCCGGCGCCTTCGATATCAAAGGAGAGAGTCATCGCCGCCCAGCGTAGGGCGCCGGGCGGCCGGTGACATCCGATTTTCCGCAGTCCCCCTCGCTGCCGCGCTTCGATCAAAGAGCTCGTGGAGATTTTCCGTGGACGATTCGTCGAAACACTCCACGATCTTTGGTGCCTTCGCGTCGTGTCGCGGGGCGTATTCTGCGGACCGCGCAAACGGGTTACGTGACGACACGACACACACCGAAGCGACGCAAGAAAGGGACGCACGTGACCATGGTTGTGTTGATCCACGGCGGACTCTGGGAAGACATGAACGCCGACCGCTTTTGGTGCCGGCCTGGCATCGTTGCCGGTCTCCAGCGCCATAACATCCACGTGCTCGTGCCCGACCGTGCGCCCCGCGCACCGAGTTGGGCAGTCGAGGCGCAGCATCTCTCTGCACTGCTGCCTGGTAAACCTGTCACCCTCATCGCCGGTTCAAACGGATGCTCTGCCGCAATACGCCTCGTCCTCGCCGAGCCCGAGCGCGTTGACAGGCTCCTGTTGGCGTGGCCCGCGACAGCCGGTGATCCGTGGATCGACAGCCATACACGCCTGGGGCTGATCGAATTCGGCGCCCAACCCAGCACCCTCGACGCCCTGCTCGCTGGCCAGACGCTCCGTGGCACCACCGACGACGAACTAGCCTCCATCACGAAACCGATCGGCGTCCTTCCCTCGCTCCCCGAGAATCCGTTCCACCGACGCCACACGGTCGACGCCCTACTACGGGTTTTGCCACGAGCCGTGGAGTTGCCCGGATGCCCCGAACCGCCCGACCCGGCGTTCCCACCGCACGTCGAGGCGTTCGTCCGCACCGCGATCGGGTTCATGGATCTTTAGACAGGCCGTCGCAGCAGACGGGCCGACGGCGGCCGGGTCAGAATTCGGCGCGGCGGCGCATTTTGTTGGGGCGGCCGTCCGGGTCGCAGATGAGGCCGTAGAGCGGCTTGGCGCACAGGCGTTCCCAACGGGTCAGCTTCGGAGGCTGGTAGGTGCGCAGTCGTCCGGGCGGTCGCGGCACGTCACGACCATCGGCATGCCACGCGTCGAGGGTTTTCGCGGCGTCACGGTAGGCGGCGAACACGTCCACCGGATCGATCAGATCCAGGTCGTCTCCCGGTTCCCGGTCCAGGTGCTCACGGTGCAGCCCGAGGCGCAGCGCCCGACCGGTCGTCGTGCCGCCGTCGTCGTCCATGATCGCGCAGGACAGTTCGGAATCGTGCGTCCACGAGCGGATATTCAGATTGTCCGAGCCGACACACGACCAGACGTCATCAACGACGCAGAGTTTCGCGTGCACGTACACCGGAACGTCGTGATGGTTTTCCAAGCCGTAGACCGCGACCCGGTCACCGCCCGCGCGCTTCAGCATCTCCATCGCGCTGTCGCGGCCGATGACCTGCGCGTTTCCGACCAGACCGTCGTTGTCGGGATGCAGCGGCACCACCCCGATCATGCGCAGATCCGGGTTCCGGCGCAATGCCTCGGCGAACACGGTCGCGACCTCGACCGACCAGAGGTACTGGTCTTCCAGATAGATCAACGAGGTCGCCCGGCGCAGCGCTTTGGCGTAGGCGCGGGCGATGCTGCGCTCGCCGTTTCGGGCAAAGGGATAACTGCGCCAACGATTCGGATAGGTACGCAGCACCTGCACGGTCTGCCCGCCACGAGGCGCGGGATCGGGCAGTTGGGCAGGCAGCCGGTTCGCTTCGAGGTCCTCGCCGACGATCTTGCCCCGGCCCCACCGCAGCGGACTGTGCGACAGCGGACTGGGGTCGTCCCACCGTTCCCGGAAGCTCGCCTCGATATCACCGACGGCCGGCCCACGGACCGCCAGTTGCACATCGTGCCACGGTGGATTCTCGCCGTACACCTGTGACATCTTGGCGCTTTGCCTGTCGCCGTCGTGCTCGGCGGTGTCACGGCGACTGTGGCAGAGGTCGATGCCACCGGCGTACGCGACATCGAGCTCCGGCCGGTCGGGATGCCGCACGACGACGATTTTCTGATGATGCGAGCCGCCGGGCCGCACCCGCATGTCGAGCAGGCACTCGCCACCGGCCGCTTCGATTTCCGCGCCGAGCTCGCGGTTCTGCGAACTGCTGAAATGCAATGCGTCCAGATGCGAACGCCAGAGCAACCCTTTGACCCGTACGCCTCGCCGAGCGGCATCGCACAGCGCGTCGGCAACAGCCGTACCGTCCTCGTCGAGGGCTTCGTCCGCGTCGCACCGCCAGTCCGTGAACATCACGACGTCGCCGGATTTCGTCGCGTCGAGCGTTTCCCGCAGAGCCGCGAAGTACGTCGCTCCGTGGGCGAGCAGGGTGACCTCGTTGCCGGTGGTCCAAGCCGTGGCGTTGCTATCCGTGTTGCCAGGGGTGTTGTGGCGGCGGTCGATGTTCGTGTCCGGGTTGTCGCGTTCGCGCGCCGTCAGCATCCAATCGCCGATCATCGGTCTCATCCACATCGTCGCGGGGGGTGGATCGTCGTCATGCCCGCAAACCGTTAGGGGAAAACGTGTCCCTGGTCGCAGTGCCGTCCGTCAGGTAGCGACGATCGCGCTTCGTGGCCTGCGGTCGTGGTGACCTCGCAACGAGAAGGGATCCCATCATGGGACTGTTCAGCAGCAAACCGAAGATCTCCATCTGCGCCGTCTGCGGCAAATCAGATGTCGACGGATGCGGCTTGCCCGAAAATCACGTGGTCGAGATCCGAGGCGACCAGCCGGCATGGCTTCCCGAAAGGCTACGAGCGCAGGCCCAAGGCCAATACACCTGGTTCTGCGTTCGATGTGGCTCCTACCCGACCATCAAGTGGCCGCACACCGGCGGCGCCTGGGCCGGGCTGTCGATTCACCTGGGACAGGCGCACGGAGTCGGCGAATTCCGGAGCATGGGGTCGTCGATGCCGAGAATCGAGATGGCGTCAGTGCGGTAACGGCTTGCCGTGGGAGCCTGTTCGGCCGGCGCGACGTCTGTTCACATGAGGCTGCGGATCAGCAGCGATTTGAGGTCCTCCGGCGTCCACTGCCACGGGCGCCCCTGGAGGTCCCACTTGTCGCGAACGGTTGCGCGGTATTCGATCACGACCTGAGGCAGCGAGCGGACACAATTGTCGAAAAACTGGGGGGTGTCGAGCAGCACTTTCATCGGGTACGTCTGCTGCACGATCAGCGCCCACCCGATCTCGGCATCGTGAAGGAAGACGGGATATCCCGTGTTGTTCGACGTGAAGCTGTTGCCCGCTTCGAGTGCCGCGAGCCGGTCCCGCTTGATATCGGTGACGATGCCGCTCGTGATCATCAACTGATTTTCGTTGCCGCCGCCCATCACCGACAAAACGACGTATTCAGTCGCTGTGAAGCCGATCGCGATACCGACCCCAACGAACTCCGGCGGCAGGTCGACATGCTTCAGCCCGACTTGAGCACATAGAACCTTGGCTCTTTCGAGCTGCTGACGAGCGAGCGCAAGCAGATCATCCATTTTGTCTCCTCCGGTCCGGTCGTTGGCGAGAGTGACCGATTCCCGCACACTGCGACTTCTTGACGGACAGATGCCGGCGGTCTCGTCACGCCGTAGCGTGGAACGACGCATATACCGGGGGCGGTCTGCTGGGCGATCATCCTCTGACACGGCGGCTGCGCCTTTCCCAGCTACGGAACGTTGCGCCGTGCAACCGTGGTCGGGCGTCTGTAAGCAGACTCGGCGGCCTCGACATTTCGGACGCCGCTTCCGAACCGCTGCCGGTAGATCGGTCGGGGTCAACGCAACCCGGATGCGGCATGGCACGTGTAAGGCTTCGACCCCACGCCCCGCGCGGAGCGGGGACGGGGACGGGTGGCCATGATTGATCACACTGCTGACTTCGACGAACTGTATCGGGCAACGAACGCACGGATGCTGCAGTACGCGTACGCGGTTACGGGCAATCTTGCAGCCGCGCAGGACGTGACGCAGGAGGCGTACCTGCGAGCGTGGTTGAACTGGCGCAAGATCGAGGCTTTCGAACATCCGCAGGCCTGGTTGCGGCTCGTGATTACGCGGATCGCCACGGATCGCTGGCGGCGGTTACGCACCTCCCGGTCCGTCCAACTTCGGTCGGTGCCGGTCGATCCGCCGTCGGAAAACTCGGTGTTGCTGGTCGACGCGCTGCGCCGGCTTCCGATGACACAGCGCCGCGCGATCTGCCTCCACTACCTGCTCGACTTCCGATCGCGGAGATCGCCGTCGAGATCGGAGTTGCCGAAGGCACGGTGAAGTCCTGGCTGTCGCGGGGACGTGCCGCTCTCGCCGACATCCTCGGCGATAAGGTGTTCGTCGATTCCAGCCGGCCCGCTCGAAGGGAGACCCAAGGTGCCTAGTTTCGAGGACATGCTTGCGGCGTTCCGCACCGATTGCGACGGCAGCATGCTGGCCGCCGCCTCCGACATCCGTCGTGCCGGCAATCATCGGAGAAGCGTGCGTCACAGCGTCCTGGCCGTGATCGCGCTTATCGTGGTGATCGGCTCCACGACAGGTGCGCTCGCCCTGCGCACCATGACAGCGCACCACACCGCCGACCCGCACCACATCGCGAACCCGCAGCAAACCGTCACCGGGTCTGTGCCGCCCACCCCATCGGTCAGCCCCACGCCTGAGACGAGCTCGACGCCCAGCGGTCAATCGACCCCGAGTCACACCGGCAACCACGTCACGGCCGGAGGTCCGGTGCCGCCGGGATTCGTCGCGACGGACATGACGTTCGTCAGCAGCCAGGACGGTTGGCTGCTCGGTACGACCTCCTGCTTCTCTCCGCCGTGCACGACCATCCTGCGGACGACCGACGGCGGAGCGAGCTGGACTGGATTCCAGAACGCGCAGTTCGGTAGGTGGGTGCCGGTGGGACGTGAGGTGCTGTCGACGACGAACGCCGGCCGGACCTGGACGCGGACGACGTTCCCCGCAGTGACCCGGTGAAAGAAGTGGCCTGGTGAAAGATGCGCGGGCGCTGACCGCTCCACAGAATCGGCAGCGCCCGAGCGCATCAGAGCCGGGCGAAGATGCGTTCGAGGACGTGCTTGCTCTTGCCCCAGTCGTAGAGCTGCCCGGGGATCATCGTCGCGGCCCGCACAGACGCGCCACCGGGTGCGCGCTCGACGTCCACGACCAGCTCGCCGGCGAACGCCCGCCAGTCCGAAGGCAGGGAACACTCGAGGATGCAACCGTCGGTGCCCTGCTGCACCCGGGTCACACCGTGACCATTCGCCGCGAGCGCGCTGCGCCGACACGAGCGGTTGGTGCGAGCCGATATGTGACACCCGCCGGCGGCGGATCGGCGTACCGCTGCTCGCGCCGTCGCCGCTGCGCGGCCGGCCGCTGACTCGCGCCTGGTTCATTACTGTCACCGCCACCGAGTTCATGGGATTCGCGGTACCTGCGTGTATCGGCGGCACCACCGCGTCCATGAGCGTCGCCGTCGCGGTGCCTGCGCTACTCACGGCTGGCGCGGTCGAGGGTGCCGTGTGGGACAAGCCGCGATTCTGCGCCGTGCCCTGCCCGGCCTCCCGGGGAAACGGTGGGTCGCAGTGACGGCTGGTGCCGCCGTGCTCGCATACGCGATCGGGCTCACCTCGTCAATGCTTGCCATCGATACCTGGCCAGTGCCGCTGATGATCGCGTTCGCCGCGGTCGGCGGTGTGGTGTTGCTCGCTTCGATTGGCACCGCCCAGTGGTTCATCCTGCGCCGGCATGTCGATGGGGCGCGCCATTGGATCTGGGGGACCGCGTTGGCGTGGATGGTCGGGCTCGGAGTGTTCCTCGGATTCGCGATGTCACTGTGGCAGCTGGATCAGCCGCTGCGGCTGATCGTCGCGATCAGTGTCGCCGGCGTGCTGCTGATGGCGGCGACCACCTCGCTGATCACGGGCGCGATGCTTCGGCGTCTACTGGGGCCGGTGGCGAACGCCCGACGATAACGACCGTACCTAAACGTTCCAATCCGCTGGCACGCGCCATCAGGGCGATGCGGCCTGACATTGCGCGGCCGGGTCCTTCGGCCCTGTCCAGCGCGTTCAAAGTGCGGCAATGCTCAGATGGTACGGGCCGACCGCTGCGACCAGTCACCGGTCCGTCATCAGAGAAGGGATTGCTCCGGTGGAACGTAAAGACAACCGCTATCGTGGCCGTGGAACTGGCGCGGTGTACGCGATGGGGTTCGTGGGCGCCCTGGTGTACTACATTCAGCAGGCCGACGGCTTCTGGTCCGGCGTGTGGGGCGTCGTCGAGGCCATCTTCTGGCCGGGATTCCTCGTGTATCACCTGTTGACGCTGGTGGCGGCTTGACACCGGCTGCCTTGTCTGGCCTGACGTTGTCCCATCGTGATAGGTAGTTCGGCCCTATCGTCTGCGGTCGTGGCGCGGGAGCCTGGTTTGTCTGGTGGTTTCGATGGACCGGCCCGAAGGCGTGAGGTGGCGAGGATGAGCGCGACGGGATCTCGAGTGGGCGGAGCGGCCAGTCCGGTCGGCGTGAGCGCCGCAGCGCATGATCTTGCACGATTGCCGGATCTGATCTATGGACGGGCTGAGGCTGGTCCGGTCCGGAGCCACCGCCCGGTCTATTTGGATCTTCTGCCGCCATGTAATGCCGGCTGTCCGGCTGGCGAGAACATTCAGGCGTGGCTGGGGCATGTTCAGGCGGGCCGATGAGATTCAGCTTCCACGAACAGGCCGTTTCTCGATTCAACACGGAGCAGCCGGTTCATCGGCGCCAGTGACGGATATTTGCATCGTCGGCCAGGTCACTGCGTCGTAGAAAGCGATGAGGGATCGGCGGCCGTTGACGCTACGCTGGTCGTCGTGTCTGATTCCGCCTTCCGCGTACGTTTCGCGCCCTCGCCAACCGGCATGTTCCACGTCGGTAATGCCCGCACTCTGCTGCTGAACTGGGTGGTCGCGCGACAGTCGGGTGGGAGCCTGGTCCTGCGGATCGAGGACACGGATGCGGCGCGGTCGCGGCCGGAGTGGACCGAGGGGATCATCCGTGCGATGGCCTGGCTCGGGGTGGACTCGAGCCAGTACGAGGGTCCGTTGTTCCAGTCGTCGTTCCTCGCCGAGCAGACCAAGGCGACGCAACTGCTGTTCGACGCTGTCCGTGCGTACTACTGCGATTGCACTCGCGAGCAGGTGCAGGAGCGTACCGGTAATGCGTACACGGGCTACGACGGCTTCTGCCGCGACCGGGGTTTGTCGGCCGGTGTGGGTCGCGCGTTGCGGTTCCGGACTCCGGACGAAGGCAACACGGTGGTGCACGATCTGGTCCGTGGCGAGCCGACGTTCGAGAACAAGTTGATCGAGGACTTCGTGATCGCCCGTGGCGATGGCTCTCCGGTGTTTCTGCTGGCGAACGTGATTGATGACATCTCGATGGGGATCACGCTGGTGATTCGGGCTGAGGAGCATCTGCCGAATACGCCGAAGCAGCAGTTGCTGTGGGAGGCACTCGGGCATACCCCACCGACATGGGCGCATACGCCGATCCTGGTGAATGAGAAGCGGCAGAAGCTGTCCAAGCGCCGCGACAAGGTGGCGTTGGAGATGTACCGGGACGAGGGGTTCCGCGCCGAGGCCATGCGTAACTACCTCATGTTGGCCGGCTGGGCCCCGTCGGGTGACCGGGAGATCGTGCCCTGGCAGGTCATCGTCGATGAGTTCCGGCTGACCGACGTCAACTCGGCGCCGGCATTCTTCGACGTGAAGAAGTTACTGGCGTTCAACGGCGATTACATTCGGGCGCTCGACCTGAACGCGTTCATCGAGGCTTGCCAGCCATGGCTGGCCGGCCCGTTCGCCACTGCGGAGCAGCGGGCGGAGAACGGTTTCGGAGTGGTCGCACCGCCGTGGCGGCCGGAAGCATACGACCCGCAGGTATTCGCGCAAGTCGCCGAGCTGGCGCAGACCCGGATCGCGTTGCTGTCGGAGATCGTCGGCTACGTCGACTTCTTGTTCTTGGATGAGCCGGAGATCGATGAGGCGGCGTGGGCGAAAGTCGCCCCGAACCTCGCGGTTCTTCCGGCCGCGATCGATGCGTTTGAGGCGTTGTCGAGCTGGGATGCAGCGGCGCTGAAGGAGGCGGTTGAGGCGGCGGGTACGGCTCAGGGCCTCAAACTCGGCAAAGCTCAGGCACCGATCCGAGTTGCGGTGACTGGCCGCACGGTTGGGTTGCCGTTGTTCGAGTCGCTGGAGGTTCTCGGCCGGGATCGGTCACTGGCCCGGCTGCGCGCGGCTGCCGCTCGCGGCTGACTTGTCGAACGGACGGCCAAGGTTACCGAAGTCGGTGCCGAACACTCGGTCGCTCAGTCGCCAAACATCGTGCGCGAGCAGGTGCGGGTCGCGGCTGGAATCGAGTTGCGCGCTGACCGTCCAGCCTCGCGCCGATCGAGCGACGGTCATCGACCCGACCCGAGCTGTATTCGTGTCCGGCACGTCTGTGAGACCTGCTGGACCTTGGAAAATCGGTGCGGAGCGCCTCCGGCCGCGAAACGTGGCCGATGCTCCGTAAATGGTGATCTTAGCTGCGCTGAAAGCTTCGGCGCCGAGCTGATCGATCTCGTCGGGTTCGACGGGTAGGCCCTCGCGGGCGCAGATATTCGCCGCCTGGAACCGGACGCGAACGTAAGACGGAGCTGACTCGATCGCCGAGGTCCCGCCGCCCCACTCACCGACCTCTTGACGTGATAGTTAGGAAAGTGTACTAACTAACTACCTCTATACAGAGACGGGAGTCAACCTATGAAAGTACGTCTCAGACTGATCGCCCGCGTCGCCGTCAGCGTGGCCCTGCCGCTGGCCGGGATCGCCGCGGCCGCCGCGCCCGCCGCGGCGGTGGCGATCTACACGCCGCTGCCGACGCACGTGTACGCCCCCTACTACGAGACCTACCTCGCGCCCAACACCCCGAGCATCACGGCCACCGCCCAGGCCTCCGGGGCGAAGTACTACACCCTCGCCTTCCTGCAGGCCGCCAAGAAGGGGTCCTGCACCCTGGACTGGAACAGCTCCTCGACGATGCCGCTGAACTACTACAACGCCGACATCGCCTCGCTGCGCGCCCTCGGCGGCGACGTGATCCCGTCGTTCGGCGGCTACAGCGCCGACCACGGCGGCACCGAGATCGCCGACTCGTGCACCAGCGTCAGCTCGATCGCCGCGGACTACGAGCAGGTGATCACCACGCTCGGGGTCACTCGGCTGGACTTCGACGTCGAGTCCAACTCGCTGAACAACACCGCCGGGATCGCCCGGCGCAACCAGGCGATCGTCCTGACCGAGGCGTGGGCCGCGGCCAACGCCATCCCGCTGCAGATCCAGTACACCTTGCCGGTGGAGCAGTACGGCCTGGACCCGAACGGCGAGGCGGTGCTGCAGAGCGCGGCGGCCAACAATGCCACCGTGACCTCGGTCAACATCATGGCCTTCGACTACTACATCGCCGGCGAAGGCACCGTGAACATGGGGCAGGCCGCCGTCAACGCGGCCACGAACACGCACGCCCAGCTGGCCTCCATCTTCCCGTCGGACAGCGCGGCGCAGCTGTGGAACATGGAAGCCATCACCCTGATGCCCGGCATCGACGACAAGAAGAGCGGCAACGAGGTCACCGCACTCGCCGACGCGCAGACCACGATCAACTTCGCCCTGGCCAACAACCTGAACCTGCTGACCATCTGGGCGATCCAGCGGGACAACGGCGGCTGCCCGGGCACCGCGGGCAACAACCTGTGCTCCGGAATCACCCAGAACAACTGGGACTTCAGCACGACACTCGGCGCGTACACCAACTGACGCGAGCGACCGAGACCGAGTCGGACCCGGATCGGCCGATGAGAAGCAAACCTTCCGTCGGCCGACCGGCCCGATAGAACCTTTGGGTTCCCTGGAGGAGCGGCACTGATCCCGTGGAGCCTGACAGATCAGATGGGCTGCAGGCTGCACGGCCCGCGCTCGCCGAGTCGTCCGCTGGTTGATTCGCCAGCTTGCTTGCGCCATAGGCAACGTCCACACATTGCCGATGTGCGTACGCACGAGTCGAGGCGCCGGTTGACCGCCGGTTCACCCCAAGAGCTGGGTCTGTAGTGCGTGGCTGAGCCAATTCTGGAACTGTGCCTGCGTCCACTGCCGCTTGTGGACGAGCTGGTGGTACAGCATTGGATCATTGTGCAGCCACAGAATGTCGGCCGCCGTCACGATGGTGAGTCCCCGGCGCAGGGCGCCTCGCCGCGACAGCAGGGTGGCGGGCCGTTTCATGGCGGCAAGCCGTTGCTGCTCAAGGTGCTCGAACAAGGTGCGGGCCTCAGGATCGGACTCCGCAGCGCCCGCCAGTGCGACATGCAGTCCGGCGATGCGGCCCTGGATGCCGGTGACCATCTCGGCGAAACCCGCGAGCATGCGAGCCGCGTCGGGCTCGATCTCCAGCGCTTTGATCGTCGGGCGTTCCCGCAGCGGAATCGGTTCGGCATCGCCGGCGGTCGCGTAGTCGTAAGCGAGCTTGATCAATTCGGCCTTGCTGCCGACTGAGGTGAACACGGTTTTGCGACTGACTCCTGCGGCCACAGCGATCGCGTCGATCGTGGTGGCCGCGTAACCGTTCGCGACGAACAACTCTGCCGCCGCCGCAACAATCTGCGCGCGTGTGTGCAAGGCCTGAGCTACCCGCAGCTCGGAGTTGTAGGACCGCTTGCCGACATCGCCCATTTCTGGTTACCCTCAGTGTAATCAACACGCTGACAGTAGCATCAATTCTGGAGCGTAGCATGATTCATCCCGTGGTCATCGACGTCCACCTGCCAGCCGGCGTCGCCGGACCGGAACCGATCAGCTTCGACGTGCGATGCTTCCTCGTCCCGCACCCGACCGGAGTGACGCTCGTCGACACCGGCCTGGACCACTGTGTGCCACTGGTCACCGGTGCGCTGACCACCATCGGTGCGGACTGGACCGACGTGACCGATGTTGTCCTCACCCACCATCATCCCGACCACACCGGCGGGCTCACCGAGGTCATCGCCCTGGCACCGGGTGCGGCTGTCTGGGCCAATACGCACGACACCTTCCCGGCCGCCACCAACGCGGCCGAGGACGGCCAGATGATCCGGGGGCTGCGCGTCATCGCCACGCCCGGGCATACCGCCGGCCATCTGAGTCTCCTATCCGAGCAGGACGACCTCTTGCTTATTGGCGATCTAGCCGGCACCCAGAATGACCATCTCGTCCGAGCGCCGGCACCGTTTACCGCAGACCCCGCCGAAGCTGAGCGTTCGCTGCTCAAGGCGAGCCTCCTCGACTTCACGCGGCTCTACCCGTCCCACGGCGCGCCCGCTGACCGGCAAGCACTCCAACACCTGCTCGACCGCCCGTGACCAGCGACTGACGTCACCACCGCCCACCGCATAACCGACGCAGAGCGCCGGTCACCGCTCGCCGACCAACAGCCGACCCATCCACCTATCGGAGACAACCATGACCATGGATCGCCCCGCCAACGACCCGCTCGCCCGCACCGCCCTCATCGGCGGACCGGCGCTTCTCCAGCAACTGCTCCGCGATTCGCTGTTCCATCGACACCGACTCGACCAGCGGCGAGTACGTCTCGGGTTCGTTCTGCCTAGCAACGGGTTTATGGCCATCCCATGATCCTTTCCGACCGGGTTTCCTACCCGATCTAACGGACCACACCGAGATCAACCACAAAGTTCTTTACAGGCCCGGTGCGACCGTCGCGGCCGTCGTGACCGCGGTCCTGGACGTCGGTCGCGGTGATACCGCGAAGGCGCTAGAACCTGATCGACTATCGGCCCGGTGTATCGGCGATCGCTTCGACGTCGACGAACGCGATGGCAAGTTCGCCGGCGGGCGTTGGGTAGAGCCGGGGCTCGCGTCCGCGGCAACACCGTGCGCGCAAGCACCCCGGGCGTGATCGGTGTCGGGAAGCCAGACACCGTTCGCGGTCGTCAAAAGCCGCCGCGTTGGGTCAACGGTTGGGCTCCGGCATCGACGATGGATCGACGGTCGTTGCCGGCTTGGTGGGACGCTTGGCAGCCACCGTGATGCCCGCCGATCGGGACCGGCTCGCAGGGGCGCTGACCGAGCAGTACGGGCCGCCGGTCCGCAAGGAGATCTGGCCGTACGTCGGATCGGGTCCGCCGACGGTCGAACCCGGCTCGCGGCTCTTCGAACACCTTGCCACGTGGCTGGGTGTGATCGACTACTGGCAGGTCGGTGACCGTGCTGTCGTCGTCGAGGTCGGCCAACAAGACAAGGAACTCCCGCTGGAACTGATGCTGGTAATCGGCCGCATGACCGCACCGGGAAGATAAAACGCCCGGCCAGGTCTGGGGTCTCGCCCCGATCTCGGTCCAGCAGTCGCCGTCATCCGAGTCCGTGCATACAACGAGAAGTGCGTGGTGGTGAAGGTGACACTGGCGATGAAGACGTCTGCTTCGTATCTGGCGTCCCAGCACTGGTGAGACCCGGACCACGGCCGTCGTCTTCGACGTGGTCCTCTCGGAGGGCGGGGAGCGCGACGTTCACGGCAACGCCGCTCGCTTGCTCGACGAAGCCCTATGGCACAGCGAACATCTCCGCTTGGGCGTCCGCACTCGGGACCCGCAAGCTTCTGAGCCGTGCGTATCCGAGCATCACGGGGGCGGCGAGCCGTGACGCCCGCCGCCTTGCCGTGATGACCGGTCGGGTTGCCGTCCGCCGCCGTCGTTTCGATGGATGCCGAACACGTCCTGGCGCCGACACCAGGCGCCCGCGGATTTGGCGCCGCCGTGCATGTGGGGGAGAGCCGCGGATATCCAACCTTCCCCTGATTCAGTAGCCGGTGCCGAAGTCTGTACGCGGCACCGTGGCCAGCACTTGTTGCTGGTAGTAGATCGGGCCGCCTTCGTCTGCGGTCACCGTTGATGGGTAGTGAGTCGAGACCGTGAGCGTGTAGATGTTGTGCGCGGAGATCGCGAGCCCGAAGTAGTCGCCGATGAACCCGCTGCCCGTCGCGCAGGGATCGGTGGCTCCGGCACATGGATACTGAGAGAGGCTGCCGAGGTGCTGTCCAGGCTGCTCCGGATCCCAGGAGAACTTCGAGATCGGTACGTTCGCCGCGACCCGCACGGCACCGCTGCCGCTGTCCTTGTACGCCTGCAATGTGGTGTCGATGCAGAAGTTCGTCCGGTCGACGTCGGCGGGCAGGACGCTCGGATCGTTCGGGCATGCTCTGCGGCGGTCGTAGAACGCCACCGCGACCGCGCCGTTGGGTCCGGCCGCGACCGATGGCTGGAACTGGTCGGTGGGTACGCCGACCGCATCGATGTTGTCGTTGACCACGACCGGTGGTGTCCAGGTGGTCCCGGCGTCCGTCGACTGCGTGAACTTGACGTCCATTTGGCCGGTGGCAGTGTCCCAATCCTCGTAGGTGAGATAGAGGTGGTTCGCATACGTGGGGCTGGCGGCGAAGTTCTCGGTGATGCCGTCGCGGAAGCGGGTGTTCGGCAAGACCCCGCCCGGGACCATGTTCACCGTCGTGATCGGCACGAATGAGCTGAACGTGCGGCCGTCATCGGTCGAGCGGGCGACGTAGATGGTCGACGACGTTCCGTTCGGCGGGAATGAGACGACTGAAACGTAGACGTTGCCGGTGGCGTCGATCGCCGGGTAGACGTAGGTGGCGCCGGCGCTGACTTGCGATGGCGGGGCGATAGTGACTGCCTTGGCAAACGTCTGGCCGCGGTCCCGCGAAACCGCCATGCGCACCTTGATCCCCTGACCCGACGAGGAGCCGTTGAAGATGGCCCAGGCTGCGTAGACGTGGTCCTGGAACCTGTTGCCCGCGATGTGGTTGACGGCCACCCACTGCTTGTCCTCGACGTGACCGGCCTGCTTGGCCGAGGCGTTGTTCGACGGCTCCAGCGGCAGGCCGCCGTTGCCCTTGACCCATGTGCGGCCCAGGTCGTCGCTGTAGGACAGGTCGATCTCGCCGTCCGGATGGAGCTTGGTGGCGTCGAAGAACGAGTTGAACGGCAGCATGGTCTGGTAGACGCGGCCCTTGGTGTCGAAGTCGGAGTTGGGGTCGGTCGTGTCGGTCCAGCTCGGCGGCATCTGCTGCGTTCCGGTCGAGACGCAGTCGTAGCCCTGGACTTGGTTGTTGCTGGA
Source organism: uncultured Actinomycetota bacterium (assembly GCA_963797605.1). Classification (GTDB taxonomy): domain Bacteria; phylum Actinomycetota; class Actinomycetes; order Mycobacteriales; family Micromonosporaceae; genus DASQPR01. Next base: position 176,953 of record CAWCPX010000001.1, read on the forward strand.
CGGCGTGCCGTTCGGGATCTGGTACGCGCCGTTGTAGAACATGTAGAAGGTCGAGTACTTGTCGAAGAAGAACTTCGACGTGCCGACCAGGTCCTCGGTTCCGGGCCTGACCGCCAGCCATGACTCGGAGTGGTTCGCGTTGAACGGGCCCGGACGGCAGGTCCCCGCTGTCGGGACACGAGAGCCCGGTGGTACGGGGTAGCCGCCACCGGTCGTCGGGGAACTGGCGACGACGTTCGTGAACGGCACGCTCGCACTCCAGAGGCGTCCGCCGCTCCCGCTCGGAGCAGGCGCGACGCCGAGCAGAAGAGGGGCGACCCCGAGCGCCACGAGCATCGCTATCGATCGTTTCATTTGTCCTCCTTTCGTCGATACCGTGATGTCTATCACGTACATGACCGAAAGGCTGAATAAAGGTCTGATTGACTGAATTACATGGCATTATCCGGCGTGCATGCCCGACTCGCGCGGATCTCGGCACTGCTCGGCGCTGCCCGCCTCGCCGGGTTCTACCTTGTTCTCGCGCTGGCCAAGCCTCAGGCAAGGGGTCTCCGCGACGTGAAACTCGCCGCCGTCATCGGCCTCGTCTTCGGTTGGTACGGCAACCGCACCGTGGCCATCGGACTCGCCGGCGCGTCGACCGCCGGAGCGCCGTTGCGTTCGCGGATTTGTCGGCGAGCGGGATGATCCAGGGGTGACACCGACGCGACGTCTACGCCCGGCAGGACCGTTGGACCCGGTCGCCTCCGCGTTCAGGGGTTACCGATTCCCGCAGATGTCATCGTCCAGGCAGTGCGCCGGTATCTGCGTTACGGACCGTCCGACTCGTGACGTTGAGGAACTCCTCGCGGATCGTGGTGTCGAGGTCGACCACGTCACCGTGTACCGGTGGGTGCAAACGTTCACCCCACTGCTGGCCGACGCGGCCCGATTCGCCCGGCACAGCCCTGGCGGCCGATGGTTCGTCGACGAGACCTAGGTCAAGGTCCGGGCGCGCCACGGTGTCGGCCGACGCCCCGATGCCAGCCGACGCGCCCGGTGCACGGTGGAACCGATCCCGCATCTTTCACGTCATAGCCGTGATGAGAAGTCGCACGTCAACCACGGCGGAATCGATGGCCGGTGATGTTGGAAGGGCAGGCGGCGCGGGGACACGTCGTCGTCGCGGGTTGCTCTGCTGATCGTGGTAGCCGGCGGCATTGTCTGGAAAGTCGTTATCGCGCGGCACCGGGCTGTCACCGGACCCGGCGTGGTCACCGTTCAGATCATGCCCTGCTACGGACCGGGGCCGGACCTCAGCCTCACGCCGATCGTGGTCGTCACAGTGGCTCAGCACGGCAAGGTTGTCGCGACGATTCGGGTCCAGGACACCAGGCTGCAACCCACGTATCGGCTGGAGCTACCGGCCGGCGAATACCAGATTCATGGGAGCAAGTGGCGGGAGGGCTCGGTGCGGGTGCTCAGTGGGCGTACGACGACGGCGGATTTACCCGGCGTTTCCTGCCTCTGACGTCAGCCGTCGAACCGGTAGCCGTGGCTCGTCCAGATGTCGCGGAGGACGTCCCAGGAACCGTCCATGTCGGTTTCCCACTTGGCCGACAGTAGGAGTGCCACGGAGTTGGTCGCGCCGGCGTCTCCATCGTCCCACCAGATCCGGGCCCAGCACTGATGTTGGCTGTCGGTGAAGGAGTATCGACGTATCGGCCGGCTCGTCCGTCGGCGGTGGACCAGGTGCCGAGCCGGTTGCCGGGCGCGCACTGTTTCGGGTTCGCGGCGGTGCGGATGTTGTCCGAGCGGTTGCGGTTGCGCGCGGCGTGCGTCGTGAACGTCCACATGTAGAGCTCGATGCCGTTGATCGTGCATTTCGTGCCGGGCGGATCGGTCCGGGAGCTGTCCGGGTCGGCGGGGCAGGTCAGACCGGGCCAGTCCCGCTGGAACGGTGCGATCTCGGAGTCGTCGATCGTGGTCTGGGTGCTGTTTCCGGCGGTCGCGGTCACCGTCACGGTGGGGCGGGGCGCGGCGGCGATCGGTGCCGTGACCGGTGATGCCTTGGCCGGGCCGCCGGCGACGAGTCGGGGAAATTCGACGATGAGGATGCCGAGGATGATCGCGACCGCGACGAGCGTGGCGACCGCGCCCTGCCGCAACTCCCGCCGCTGGCCGCCCCAGTGGTGAACGGCGCGGCCGAGGTCCATCAGCACGCTCTGCTGTTCGATCTCGATGTGGTCGGGCTGGCAGGCGAGGCCGTCGACGTCGACGTCGGGCCGCAGCGGCACCCGCCATCGGCGATGGGGCGACGAATGGCTGATCGGTGAAGCGGACACGGATCGGGACGGACGCCGATCCACCCGGTTCGAGAGTGAACGTCGCCCCGCACGTGACCTGCTGCGGCGCGACGGTGCCGGGCACGTCCGACAGGTCGGGCACCCGAAGCACGCCGGTGTAGCCCTCGTTACCGGCGTTGCGGACCTTGATCGCTGTCGTGTAGGTGAGCCCGTCGGCGCTGGCATCGACGGCCGAGGCACGGGAGACGGTCATAGCAGGTGCCGGCGATACCCGGATCGTCGCGCGCCGGGCTTGCGCCATTTCATCGGAGAATGGAGATCCTTAGCCTCGACGACCAGTGGGAATGATCCCGCGGGCGGGGCGGTAGGCGTGCAGGGGACGGTCACGACGACTTTGATCTGCGCACCCGGTGCGACCGGACCGAACGGCGCGATCTCGCATTCGGGGAGCCCGGGGGCGGTCAATGTGAGAGTGCGCGTCGTCTTGCCGTGATTGTGGATCCGGGCCGTGAAAACGGCTTTGCCACCCGGCGCGAGTTCCGGTTCGTCAGCCCGATGATGCAGCGTGATCGTGATGTCGGGGTTCGCACCCTCGCCGAACTGCACCGAACCGATGGTCGCGGCGGCGGCGATTTTGCTCGCGCCATCGGCGGTGAGATGGAACGTCGTATTGGTCGGCGGGGCCGGATCAGCGGCCGGTGGTTCGTCGGTCATCAGGCACTGCCATCGCCGAGGATCGCGGTGTGGATGTCGCCTCCCGCGGCGATGATCCGCGCGTGCTCGCTCGCTCTCGCGTTGATGACGACATGGCTCGCGGGCGCGGCGGCTGGTGCGAGCCGTTGCAGCTCGGCCACCAATGTGGCCAAGTCCGTCGCGAACAAGGGATTACGTTCGACGGCGTCTTCCAGAGCCAATTGCACACGTTGGACGGTACGCGGATTTTCCACGCCGCTGCCCGCCTCGTGCTGAAGTTGGCTGACGGCCGCGTCGCCATCGACCGTGTCGATTATCCGATCGGCAAGCGCCGCCAGGGCCGCGTCGAGCCGTTCATCGACATGCTTTCCGACCTTCCCCGCCTTCTGGGCCGCCCACCTGACGAAATAGCCGAGCGCGATGGGCTCTAGACCGGTCACCTGGACGCTCCTCCGCGAATGTCGGTGTGCGACGGGTTCTGACGGACAGCTGAGCCTCCAAGATTACGGCGTGGATGTCATTTCGTCGCCGTCGCCGAGGTAGGAGAGCACGCCGGCGATTTTGAGCACCCAGCGCACCCCGTCGCGGATGTTGACGACCTGGTAGACGGAACCGAACGCGTCCGCCAGATGCCGGCCGTTGATCAGGGCCGCGATGCCGGTCGAGTCGAGGAAGGCCACACCGTCCAGATCGAGCACCAGGGTCTTCGGTCGTCGATCTTGCAAAGTCGTCGTGATCGTGTCCCGGAGGACGGGGGCGGTGCCGAGATCGATCTCGCCGGTGACCTGCAGCCGGATCTCGCCGTCTTGGGCGTCGTTGACCTGGAAGGACAGGGTCACCGGGTCTCCTCGTCGAGTTTCGGGCGTCGCTGTGGTGCGGCCTGCAAACCCGTCAATTATGAATGAGTCACGGCATGACTGCCCGTGTGTCCGGCATGACATATCTCCGAGATCACGAATTATCGGTGTCGACCAGCCGGGCGGCGGGTGCCGAGATCCGTGATCGGCCACCGTCGTCGCCGCGCGGATGAGAATCTGAATCGGATGAGGCGGGGTCGAGGCGTCGTACGCGCCGGCATGGGCAAGGGCCGGCTGGAGGCGTTCAGTGACGGCGTGTTCGCGGTGGCCATCACGCTGCTGGTGCTCGATCTGCACGTCGACACGGCGAGTCCGGAGCGCCTCTCCACCCAGTTGGGTCACGAGTGGCCGTCGTTCGCCGCGTACGTGGTCAGCTTCTTCGTCATCGGGATCATCTGGGTCAACCACCATTCGCTGTTCCTGCTGATCCGTGCCGTCGACCGCAAACTGATGTTCTACAACATCCTGCTGCTGATGTTCGTGGTCACGATCCCGTTCACCACGGCGACCCTGGCGGGTTACCTGCGGACCCAGGGCCCGAACGTTCACCTGGCCGTGCTGCTCTACGGGGCGTCGTTGGAAGGGATGGCCGTTAGCTTCACGTTCATGCTCGCCTACATGATCGGCCACGGACTGCTGTTGCGGCCGGTCAGCGTACGGGACGGCCGGATGGGTCTGATGCGGTTCGGTGTCGGCACCGTGTTCTTCCCGGCGGGAACCGTCATCGGGCTGTTCTCGCCGATCGGCATGCTGATCTTCTTCGCGTTACTCAACGTGTTCTACATCCGGGAGCAGACGCCGATCCTCCCCGAAGACTAGCGACCTATGATTCAGGATCGCGCCCGACTCGAGCGACGCCGGCCGACGGTGCCGCGACGAACCACTCCGGCGCGCCGAACTCCTGGCCCGCGAACGCCGCCGCCACCGCTTTCGCGACCGTGGCCGCCGCGGGCGCTTCCACCAGCGCGATCACGCATCCGCCGAAGCCCCCGCCGGTCATGCGGGCACCGAGGGCGCCGGCGGACAGCGCGGCCTCGACGGCGACGTCGACCTCCGGGCAGCTGATCTCGAAGTCGTCGCGCATGGACACGTGCGAGGCCGTGAGCAGCGGCCCGATCTCGGTGAACCGGCCGGCCCGCAGCAGCGCGACCGTCTCGAGCACGCGGGCGTTCTCGGTCACGACGTGCCGGGCGCGGCGCCGCAGCTACGTCGTCGGGGAGCTTGGCCAGCGCCGCGGTCAGAGTCGGTCACGTCGCGCAGCGCCGGCACGCCCAGCGTCTTGGCCGCGGCCTCGCACGATGCCCGGCGCTGCGCGTACTCGCCGTCGGCGTTGCGATGCGGGCGCCCGGGTGTCGACGACGAGCATGGCCAGGCCGGCCTCGCCGAGGGCGAACGGCACCTGCTCGGTGCTCAGGTCGCGGCAGTCGAGGAAGAGGGCGTGACCCGCTCGGCAGAGGGTCGACGCGGACTGGTCCAGGATGCCGCAGGGCACGCCGACGTAGATGTTCTCGGCCCGCTGAGCCAGCCGTGGCCAATCGCGACGGTCGGCACGGCAGGCGCCGGCGAGGTCGACCAGCGCGGCGAGGGTGGCGCACTCCATCGCGGCGGACGAGGACAGGCCCGCGCCGACCGGCACGTCGGAGCAGATCGCGATGTCGGCCGACGGCACGGTGATGCCTTCGTCGCGTAGCACAGCGACGACGCCGGCGACGTAGGCCGCCCACCGGTCACGGCGCCCGGCCGCAGGTCGTCGATGTCGAACGTGACCGGTGTCGGCCGGGCCTCCGAACGCACGGTCCAGCGCGCGGTCCCGGACGACGATGGCGGTGCGACGGCCACAGCGGTGCGCTGCGACAACGCGAACGGCAGCACGAAGCCGTCGTTGTAGTCGGTGTGCTCGCCGATCAGGTTGACCCGACCCGGTGCGGCCCAGACGGTTTCCGGCGGGCGCCCGTACGCGTCGGCAAAGGTTTGGTGAACGCGCTTCGCCGCCGTCACGGCGCCACCTCCCGCAGCATCGCGGCGGCCTGCTCGGGCAGCACGTCGTTGACGAAGACGCCCATGGCCGACTCCGACCCGGCGAGGTACTTGAGCTTGTCGGCGCCCGCCGGATCGTGAACAGCTGCAGGTGAGGTGGCGAGAGTCGCGGCCGACCCGCACCGGCGCCTGGTGCCAGGCGGCGATGTACGGCATCGGCACGCCGAACAGGCCGTCGAAGCGGCGCAGCACGTCGAGGTAGAGCGGCCCGAACGCGTCGCGCCTCGTCCTCGCCGAGCGCGGGCAGGTCGGGCACGCTGCGGTGCGGGGCGAGGAAGACCTCGAACGGCCAGCGGGCGGCGGCCGGGACGAACGCGGTCCAGTGCTCGTTCTCGGCCACGACCCGGGTGCCGGCGGCGCGCTCGGCGGCGAGCATGTCGGCGAAGAGGTTGCCGCCGGTGCGTTCGCGGTGCCGGCCGGCCGCGGTCGAGCATGTGCGCGGGTGCGCGGCGTCACGAAAGGGTAGGCGTAGATCTGGCCGTGCGGGTGGTGCAGCGTGACGCCGATCTCGGCGCCGCGGTTCTCGAAGCAGAAGACCTGCTCGACCTCGGCGATCGCGCCGACAGCTCGGCGGTGCGGTCGGCCCAGCGCGTCGAGCACGGTGCGCACCCGGGCGGGCGTGAGCTGGGCGAACGACGAGTCGTGGTCGGCGGTGAAGCAGACGACCTCGCAGCGGCCGACGCGGCCGGCGCACCGGGTGCAGCGGCGTGGGCCAGTCGTAGTCGCCGTCGGCTGCGGGCGCTGAAGGACGGGAACCGGTTCTCGAACACGACGACGTCGTAGTCGGCGGCGGGGATCTCGGTCGAGCGGTCGGGCGTGGACGGGCACAGCGGGCACTCGTCGGCCGGCGGCAGGAGGGTGCGGTCCTGCCGGTGCGCGGCGACGGCCACCCACTCGTCGGTGAGCGGGTCGTAGCGCAGCTCCGAGGCGGGCGGCGGCGCTGGCAGGTCGCGCCGGTCGACGGCGTCGCGCGACGGCGTCGTCGTCGCTCGTCGAAGTAGATCAGCTCGCGGCCGTCGGCGAGGTGGGTGAGCGTGCGTCTTCACCGGGCCTCGCCGTTCGGCCGCGATCGATCAGACAGCTCGCCGACCTGCTCGGCCAGAGTGTTCGCGCACGTCGGCGTCGAGGCCCGCGTCGGTGACGAGACGTGCGGCCTCGCCCAGCGTGGCGATCGAGCGAGATGCCGACGATGCCCCATTTGGTGTGGTCGGCGACGCACGACCAGCGTGGCGCGGCGCTGGTCGACCAGCGCCCGGTTGGTCTCGGCCTCCATCAGGTTGGGCGTGGTGAAACCGGCGCGGTCGCTCATGCCGTGCACGCCGAGGAACAGCATGTCGACGTGGAGGCTGCGCATCGCGGCGACGGCGACCGGGCCGACCAGCGCGTCGGAGGGGGTGCGCACGCCGCCGGTGAGCACGACCGTGCGGTCGGCGCGGTCGGCTCGGTAGAAGAGTCGGCGACCGGGATCGAGTTGGTGACGACGGTCAGCCGCGGCACGTCGACCAGGCGGCGGGCGAGGGCGTGCGGTGGTGGTGCCGGCGGAGAGCGCGATCGCGGTGCCGGGCGCGGACCAGCGCGGCGGCGGCGCGGGCGATCGCGGCCTTCTCCGGCTGCTGGCGCACCGGCTTGGCGGCGAACCCGGGCTCGTCGGTCGAGCCGCCCGGCACCGGTGTGGCGCCGCCGTGGACCTTCGCGACCAGGCCGCGCTCGGCCAGCGACCTCGAGGTCGCGGCGGATCGTCATGTCGGAGACGCCGAACTCGCGCGACGAGGTGGGCGACCCGGACGCCGCCGTCGCCGCGCACCCGCTCGAGGATCGCCGCCTGGCGCTGTTGGGCCAGCATGCAGTCCCCATCCCGATCGAACAAAGTCGAACAAGAAATCAATGCTAACGCACAAATTCAAACACCAGCAATCCCTTCTTTTCGTGGGTATGACTGGCATCGGCTGCCGCCGACAAGCCATCAGAACCGATCAGGACGGTGATGATCTGATTCCCGGGCCGAGCCGAAGGTCGTCGAGGCGTTGCGCGAGCGCGGCGTCGACGTACGCGTCGCGGCGGTTGCCGGCGGTGCCACGCCCGCGCCGTCCGATATGGAGTCGTAGCGAACGTGATCGGCCATTGCATCGCGCAACATCGATCTGTTCCATCGGATGCTGTCGATGGCGCGTTCCTCGACTGGTCGTGTGCTCCAGGCCTATCTCTCGCGGGCGCAACGGTCGTAGTGAGCCGGTAACGGCCTGGTCACAGCGGGTAAATGTAGCTATTTCGCATTGACAGGTGAATGTACCTTCTGGTTCGGTTGGCCAGTGCGACCTCCCCGCGTGCTCGTCAGTGCTCTCGTGGTCATGGTGCTCGCCGGCGGCAGTTATGTCGTGCACGGGCACCTCGGCGGCGCGTCGCTCGAGCATTCTCTGGCCGGCAGGGTCAACGCGGTTCCCGATCCGATCGGCCTCGCCGCGCTCGCCGCACAGGTGCCCCAGACCGCGGTCACACCGCGTACGGCGGTGACCGCCACGACCCGACCCGGGACACCGAAACCGAGCGCAACGACTGCCAAGCCGCACCCGAGCACGTCGAAACCGCCGAAGGTCGTGTCGAAACCGAAAAGCACCGTGCCGCCGTCGAGCAACTCCGTCGTCGATCAGCTACTGGCTCAGATCAACTCGTTGCGCGCGCAGAACAATCTGCCGCCCTACACGATCCTGTCGGGGCTGTTGGCCAGCGCGCACAAGCACAACCTGTTCATGATCGGTACGTGTGGGATGCAACACCAGTGCCCGGGCGAGGCGTCTCTCGGCGATCGCATTTCCGCGCAGGGCGTCCACTGGACGATGTGCGGCGAGAACATCGGGTGGAGCGGGCCGCATCCCGACACGACGTCCGCGATGATCGACGCCGCCGAGGGCCTGACGACGGCGATGTACAACGAGAAGCCACCGGACGACGGCCACCGGCTGAACCTGCTCAGCTCGAAGTTTCACCACGTCGGCATCGATGTCGTGCGCGACTCGTCCGGCAAAGTGTGGCTGACCCAGGACTTCAGCAGCTAGGGCACGCCCGAGCGGCCGTGGTGTCGCGGCTACGCGCCCTGCGCCTCGATCGAGACGGGCTGCCACTTGTTCCACGTGGCCAGGCGCGACTCGTAGTCGGCTGTGGCGATCCCGAGCGGCACCGAGCCGAAGAAGATACGCAGCGGCGGCTTCTCCGCGTCGACGACCTTGAGGATCGCGTCGCGGGTCGCCGTCGGGTTGCCACGATTCGTTGCCGTCGGTCGGCGGCTGCTGGCCTCGCGGACGGAGGCGTACGCGTCGATCGGCTCGCTGTGTGTCGCCGACGGACCCGCCCAGTCGGTGCTGAACCCGCCCGGCTCGACCAGCGTGACGTGGATGCCGAACCCGGCGACCTCCTGCGACAGCGCCTGCGAGAAACCCTCCAGCCCCCATTTGGACGCGTGATAGGCGCCGACGCTGGGGAATGCGCTGATGCCGCCGATGCTCGACACCTGGATGATGTGGCCGGACCCCTGCGCCCGCATGATCGGCAGCGCGGCCTGCGTGATCCAGAGGGCGCCGAACAGGTTCGTCTCCAACTGCGCCCGGACCTCGTCCTCCGACAGTTCCTCGATCATGCCGAAGTGGCCGTAGCCGGCGTTGTTGATCACGACGTCGAGCCTGCCGAAGTGCTCGGCTGCCGTGCGCACCGCCGAGAAGTCGCCGGCTCGGTCGGTGACATCCAGTTGCAGCGGGAGGAACGCGTCGCCGTAGGCGTCCGTCAGCGCGTCGAGCGTTGTACAGGTCTCGGGCGGTCGCGGCCACCTTGTCGCCGCGCTCCAAAGCGGCTTCCGCCCATTCGCGGCCGAAGCCCCTCGACGCGCCGGTGATGAACCAGACCTTGGCCACGGTGATCCCCCTGTTTCCGGCGCTCGGTTGGTCAACGACATAACCGCCCTACCCTACGACTGGTCAGGGCGTCGGGGCGTCAGTTGTGCCGGGAGCGGCCGGTCGCGCCGGCAGCGCGTAGGATTCGCGGCTGGCCGTGGTCGGACGTCCGGACGGACGTACCCGTGAAGAAAGAAGTCAGTCCTTGATCTCTGCGCTCGCCGAACTGGTCGCCAATTCGATCTATCTGGGGCTGGCTCAGCGACCAACCGACACGGTCGGGCCGTTTCTGGTGCTGCTCGACCCAACCAGCGATCTGATCTGGCGCAACTACGCGGTGCCGGTCGCGCGCGCGACACCATCCGCCGTCGAGGTGGCGGACCTGGTCGAACACTTCACCTCGCGGGCGCGGATGCCACGGCTGGAATATGTGCCGTCGGTCGCTCCGGCGGTCGAGGCTGTGCTGCTGGCGGCGGGATTCGTGGTGGAGGGGCGACCGCCGCTGATGGCGTGCCGCGCCGGCGACCTGCGGGGCTCGACCTCGGTCGGCGGGTTCAGCATCGAGGTGGTGGCTTCGGCGGGCGATCTGCTGGATGTCGCCTGGGTGCAGAGCGTGGCCTATGACGCGCCTTCGGAGGCGGGGCCCGACGGTGCCGCGCGGTTGCGGCGGCTCATCGATGGCGGCGGCACGGTCGTGCTGGCCCGGGACGCCTCGGGCGAAGCGGTCGGCGGTGGCCTGGTGACAGCGGCACGGGCGGGCGTCAGTGAGATCGCGGCGATCGGCGTGGTGCCGGCCTACCGCCGCCGCGGCATCGCGAGCGCCGTGACGACGATGTTGGCGGCTCGGGCGCATGGCGCGGGCGCGCACATCGCGTGGCTGGAGCCCGCCGGCGAGCGGGAAGCGGCGATGTACGAGGCGATCGGGTTCCGTGCCGACGGCGAGAAACTGTGGATTTCTCGGCCCGTCGTGTCCTCTTAAACCGCGCTGACACGCTTCGCCGCGGCCGGGCGGGGCAGGTTCCAGCGCATCGCTCCGAGAAGGTCACGGGCGTGTTCGGCGACGGTGTAGTCGGCGCGGGCGGTGTGTTCGGCGACCGCGCGGTCGAGGTCGTGGTCGCAGCGCGTGAGCACGGTGCTGAAGTCGCGGCGCACCGACTGCATCAGGTCGTAGCCGAACGAGCGCTGCGTGCGGGCGAACAGCGGCTTGTAGAGCCGGGCGCGTTCGTGCAACCCGGAGGAGTGTGACATCGGGTTCTTCGGGCGGCGGCGGATGTAGTCGGGCAGCACGTCGGCGAACGCCTCCCGGACGATCCATTTCTCCTGACCGTCGCGCATCTTGAGCCCGATCGGAATCCGCATCGCCAGCTCGACCAGCGCGAGGTCGAGGAACGGCACCCGGGCCTCGACCCCGAACGCCATGCTGGTGCGGTCGACCCGCTGCAACTCGGTCCGGCACAGATGCCGGATCTTGTGCAGGAACAGGCGTTGCGCCGCGTCCGGACCGACCCGGTGGTACATCGAATAGCCGCCGAACAACTCGTCCGAGCCGTCGCCGGTCAGCACGACCTTCACGCCGAGTTCGTGGACGCGGCGAAACAGCGGCACGCGACACGACGGCGTTGATGATGTCGCCGTATTCGGTCAGCTCAGACACCCGGATCGCTTCCCGGATCTCGGCCAGACGCAGATCGCGCGGGCGCAGCTCGATGACTTCGTGACGTACGCCGAGGTCGGCGGTCAGCCGGCGCGCGTACGCGAGGTCTTCGCTGCCCGGGGCGCCGACCGTGAAGGCGACGCAGTCGGGATGGAACTCCCGCACGTGCAGCAGGGTCAGCGCGCTGTCCAGGCCGCCGGAGAGGATCACGCCGACGGTGAGGTCGGTGTCGACGCGCACCCGGATGCTGTCGCGGAGCACGTCGCGTACCCGTTCGGCTGCCTCCTGGGGATCGTCGATCGGGCTCTGACCTGCGCCGATCCGCAGCAGGTCGACGAACGGGACCAGTTCGGGGTCAGTGTCAGCGTCGGCCCAGCCGTGATAGCCGGGCGGCACCTCGCCGATCCGGGTTCCGATCGGCACGAGCGCCTTGATCTCGGATGCGATGTGCAGGCGGCCACCGTGGCGTGACCAGTAGAGCGGCTTGACACCCAGGGGATCGCGGGCCAGGTAAGCCCGGCCGGTGGCGCGCTCGACGATGGTGAACGCGTACTCGCCGCGCACCCGCCGTACCGCGTCCGCTCCCCAGGTCAGGAACGCTTCCATGACGACCTCGGTGTCGCTGACGCTCCGGAAGGCCCGACCACGCTCGAGGAGTTCGGCGCGCAGGTCGGCGGCGTTGAAGACCTCGCCGTTGTAGCAGAGCAGCCAGTCGCCGTCGGCCGAGCACCACGGTTGGGTGGCGTGGTCCCGGTCCACGATCGGCAGCCGTTGGGTGCCGGCCAGGAGGCCGTCCGCGAGCAGCGACTCCTCGATCTCGCCGCGCACGGCCAGCGACCCCAGCATGGTCCGGAAGGTCTCCTCGCGGCGCGCCGGCGCCGATGATCAGCGCGATACCGCACATCGTTCAGCCGCCGATCCCGGCGCTCGCGCGCAGCGCGTCGATCGCGGCCGGACTGACGCACACGTGCCACGCCTGGCCTTCACCGATGACGTTGATCTCGCCGGTGTTCTGGCGCGCGAGCAGCACCCGTTGCAGCGCCACGTCGGCCCCGCAACGTCGGTACCAGCTCATCTCGATATCGATGCCGTAGCCGGTGCAGTGCGAACTCGGCAGCATCGCGGCGTAACCGAGCGCCCGCAGCCGGTGCTGGTGCTGGACGCTGCGGGTGAGGCTGTTGACCCACAGCGGCGGCGTGCCGGCCGGGGTCACGGCGGCGAAGTCGGTGGCGAGGTTGTCGATCAGGGCGACGACCTCCGGCCGAGCCTGGGTGAACCGCAAGCCGGCCGTACGCGGCGTGCGGTGGGGCGCGGCTCGGCGCTCGACGGCGCGCACGACCCGCCCGGCGAACGTGGTGACCTGGCGTCGATAGTGGAACCGGATCGGCAGCGTATCGAGATCGACCAGGTCAACAGCGGTTTCAACATCGAGATCACACTGGTACGGCTGCGCCTCGCCCCACCACAGTGCGTCGATCTGGGCGAGCAGACCGATCCGGATCAGCGCGCCGAGGTCGGCCGCCGAGTTGCGCCACTCGGGTCGGTAGGACTCGATTTCGGCGATCAGGTTCGCCTGGGCGGTCGTGGCACCGCCGGGAAGGCGGGTGAGCAGGTCGGCGAACTCCTGGTCAGGTAGACGCGCGGCCAGGACCTTCTCGACTTTGTGGAGGCTGTCGGGCGTGAGGCGTTCGATGTGCGCGGCGAGTTCGATCATGAGGTCGTCGACGGCGACGCGGTAGACATCAAGAATCGACGCGGACACGGTCATGGGCGGTGACGCTAGCACCTAGATATCGTGAGATTGGGTATTTGTCCGGTGTGGCGGTTGCACCGATCGTGTTGTTGGTTGTGCGGCACTTGCGACGGCCGTCACCGCGATGTTCCGGTGATGGCGGAGCCCACAAGGCGGCTGGCGAGGTATCGCGTGACGCGATGGAAGTCGAACAGGCCGATATTCACGTCATGGTCGGCGTCCACGTCGAATCGACCTCCTAACGCAACCGGCACGGCGACGATGTCGCCGATGTCGGCGATATTGATCCACTGACGGACACCGGGCGGTCGGCGGCGGGTCGGGGTCGCGCCGGATTCGAGCCGGTCGTAGATCACATGCGGTAGGCCGAGGGGGGAGCCGATCGTGATCAGGCGGTTCACGGTGACGTCCGGACACAGGCACAGCGCTTCGAAGGTCACGACCGAGCCGAGGGAGTGCGCGACCACGATCTCCGGTCGATGTTCGGCGATGGCGTCGATGACTCGGCGACGGCACTCCTCGCGCGTCTCGGCTGTCGCGAAGTAGGCGCCGATCTCGCGGAACGCGATGGCGACGAACCAGTCGACGAGCCGATATTCGAGTCCGAAGCGCTCGGAGATCCAGGTGAGGATCTGCCGGATCGGCACGGTCGTCACGCCCTGTGACACGTCGGCCGGAGCGCCGAGGGTCGTGGCCCAGTCGGCGACGAGGCGCTGGGATGCCTCGTCGAGGCTTTCCGCGCTGACACCCTGCGCCGGGCTCGCGACCAGGTCGGCGTAGTAGGCGAGGTTGAGGTCGAGGTCGACGGGCCCGGTCGATCGATCGAGTGCGGCGCGCCAGATCCGGGCGAGATGGTCGGCGGCGGCTTCGGTGTCCAGACCACTGTGGAGATTGCCGACGCCATGTACGCCGAGGCCGCGAAGCATCGGGAAACCATACCGTGATCGATGGATCACCCGTTGCCGTCGGCCCTGGCAGAGCGGGCCCGGACATCGCTTCCGCCGGAGCCGAGGGCTCGTCGCCTGTCGCTGCTGAGGCGTCTTGCCGCGGCCCGGAACGTGTCGCGGGCCTCGGCCAGGGCTGAGTCGACGTCCGTCGGGTCGTAGCCTCCGCGTGTCGTGGCGAATGCCGGCGGTTCCGGGAACGTGGGTCCGGTGCTGGACGTGTCGTGTTGCAGGGACATGAGGTCGTACACCTTCGCGAAATAGCGGTCGACCTCGACGCGGTCGTAGCCGCCACCGAAGTACCGGCTTCGAAACGCGTGCTGCATGCTCCGGATCTCCACGATGTCAGATGGAGTGAAGGCCGATATCCGTTCGACCTGCGTCATTGTCACGCCGGCTCCGAGTTGTGGCGCGAAGATCGGTGATTCCTTCGACAACGCATTCTCGGGGACGTCCACCATGGCAGGTCTCGGCTTTCGCCGGTCGAACCGCGGGATTCCGACCCGAACATCGGCCTCCGACGTCTCTCCGATCGGTGGGTGGTAGGCGAGCACGACGATCGATGAACTCGTCACGGCGATGACGTGGCCGTCACCCGTCGCGTGAAGGTCATGGATCGGCTCGCCGACCAGCACCGATGCGATGAGCATGCACGATGTGTCGAAGACGCGGATCCGACCGTCGCCGCTGCCGGTGTAGATCAGCAGGTGGCCGTCGGCCGCACCGAGAACGGCGGCGGCGAGACTCTGTGCGGGAAACGCGGCGGTGCGGAATTCGTCCCCGTACTCGATGGAGATCGTTCGTGGATTGCCTCTCGTAAACGAGAGCCGTACGGGTGTGGTGCCGACCAGCGCGCCGTGATCGGGCAGTCCCGGGCCGGTCATCGTGGCGATCCATGTACCGGAACGCAGGTCCCACAGCTGAGTCGGTTGATCCTTGGCGGACACGAGCACGGCTGGTTGGCCAGCCAGGGTCGTCAGTCGCAGGCCGGTTGGTGTGAGCGACGGGGTGAACGGCACGCCGTACCGTGCGTTGCCGTAGACGCTGGCCGCCGTGACCACGCTGTCTTGCGCGTAGACGACGAGGTTTTGCCCGCCGACCGTGGCTATGTCGATCGCGCTGGCCGTGGGCCCGCGCTCGCTCATGGCGATGGTGACCAATCGTCGGCCAGTCGCGGCGACGCGGACGATGAGGCGGCTCGTCGACCGTTCCGAGGTGCCACCCGTCTCCGATGACGCCTGACGCGTCACGACGGCGGGCCGGCCGCGGAGTTCGCACATCGTGACGAACCGCTCGTCCGTACGGCGTAGCGACATCATCCACAGTGGTGTCCAGGCCGCCGGGACGCCGCCGGCGGCCGAAAAGGCTTGGGCCCACGAGACGTCGGTGGCCCGCAGAGCGGCCGCGACCAGGTGCTCCCGTCGCTCGACGGCACTGCGGACGCGCGCCAGGTCAGCGGAGATATACAGCGCGGCCGCCGTCCTCGCCTCGTCACCCTGGACCTGGTCGAGGTGCCGTAGCACGACCTCGGGATCGCTCGTGGCGAGGTAGCCGGCGTCCGTGATGAGCGCGTCGAGCCGGTCGGCCTCGATGGCGTGTTCGCCGATGTGCCGCAGCAGGTAGGGCGGGGCCAGGTCCCAGCGAAGGGCACCGCCGTCAGGGGCGGCGAGTGCGCCCAGCAGACTGTCGAAGACCGGCGTGGCGTCTTCGGGCTTACGCAGGTGGTCGGCAAGCCCCTGGTGGAAGAGCCGGTAGGACGTCGTCCCGTCGATGTCGGCGCTGTGACGTAGATAGAAGCGAAGTTCGCCCAGAGCGGCCCGGATGGCGGCGGCGTCACTCACCTCCCCGGCGGTGAAGTCTGCCGTGACGTGCTGGATCACCTCGGCGGGCATCCCGTCACCGCGAGCGTGGGCCAGAGCGCTGAGCACCGGCCGGAGCAGGGGCGTCCCTGATCGCGTACCGAGATCAAGGTCCAGGAGATCGGGCAGCGTACGCGGAATCGTGGCGCCCAGGCGTAGTGCCTCGTCGGCTGATCGGATCGGTTCGGGAAAGGCCCGCAGCACGTGATGTGTGAACAGACCCGCGACCAGGAACGCGCCCCACTCCTGTTTGCGATGATTCGCGGCGAGCGTCTCCGCGACCGCGCGGGCGAGGCTGCGAGCCGATCCTTCATATTCCAGGCGATCCCAGCGGGTGTCGGCGAGCAGGAGCCGGGAGACGTAATGCGAGACGTCGGCGCGCAGCCGTTCGGGCTCCACCTCGTCGAGGTCGGTCACCCGCCCGGCGTCGCGGAGAGGCGCGAACTCAGCCCAGGGCCGCGTGCCGACCAGGAGCCGGATCGGCTGGCGATCGGCCCGCTTGATCCGCGACAGGGGGATCAGGAGGCGGGTCATGATCTCGACACCGCCGATCGCCTCGTCCAGAGCATCGACGACGATCACGGGTGCCACGGTTGTGCCGGCCGCCGCCCGCAATGCGCGCGCAACCGCGTCACCCGCCGGGTCCGCGTCGGCGGCGCCACCGAGTTGCCGGTGGATCGACGCCGCCACCTCGTCGAGCGTGCGCTGCCGGGCGTGCACGGCGGCGAGCGTCGTGTTCGCGTACGGTGCCTGCTCGATGTGTTCCCAGACGGCTCGGGTCGCCTGGCGCAGCCGTGGATGCGCGGCACAGACGAGCACGCCGAGGATAGCCGACTTGCCGACGCCCGGGCTGCCGGTCAGGACGCGCAGACCGACGTCGTCCTGCAGGTTCAGCCACGGGGACAGGATTCGCAGCTCGCGACTGCGGCCACTGAAATAGCCGGTCATCTCGCCGGTCGCGTTGATCGGCGCACCGGCGGCCCGGCCGACGAAATGCATCACGTCGAGTGCTTCGTCGAGATCGTCGAGGAACGGTGCGACGGCGGCGTCCACGGTCGGCCGGACCTTGCGGCGAGGATTGCTCACGAATCGCGGATTCGGGAAGAACGCCAGGTCGGGTGGTTCGCTGGTGATGTCCAGCAGGCTGCCGACGACGTGCTGCGGCAGGTGCCGCGTGCCGCTCACGATGGCCCGGCGGACGCTCCGAGCCACCGTGGCCAGCGGCGCGTGCCGGAACGAGTGGTCGATGTCGAGGTCACCGTTGAGCAGCGAGGTCAGCACGTCGGTGACGGCGCCGGTGAACCGGCCGTTGAACGCGCTCTCCTGCGGCCCGCACGCCGCTATGACCCAGGCCCGGTTATCGGCGTCGGCCCGGGCCGGTTGCCACTGGAACCGGGCGGCCGTGCCTGCGAAACAGATGTCGAGCAGGAACAGCGTCGTCGGTGTCTCGTCGTGGAAGTCGACAACGGTCTTCAGCCAGCGTTCGACATCGGTCAGCTCGTGGTGCCGGCCGTCGGCACCGACGACGTACAACGCGCCGGAGGTGGTGATGTGCCCGTGGCTCAGGATGTGCACGATCAGCACGTCGCCCGGGCCGCCGCCGCGGATCGTGTCCGACACGAGTCGGCCGAGTTCCGCGGCGGGCAGCGGGTCGTCGATGAGCCGGCACGTGTAGCCGAGTCGGCTGAGCACGTCGCTGAGCGCGCGGGTGCGTTCGTTCGCGTACGGCAGAGCCGGCAGCGCGCCGGGCGCGGACTCGGCCGTGTGCGGCTCGGGCCCGAAGGAAGCCAGGCCCACGCACAACGCCCGGCGGGTGACGGCGGAAGCGGCCTCCGGTCTCGTCACGCACGCCCCCAGGGATCACGT
Organism: uncultured Actinomycetota bacterium; assembly: GCA_963797605.1. Classification (GTDB taxonomy): domain Bacteria; phylum Actinomycetota; class Actinomycetes; order Mycobacteriales; family Micromonosporaceae; genus DASQPR01. The sequence goes on from CAWCPX010000001.1 coordinate 194,782, forward strand.
CGAATCGATCTCTCAACGCTACGGCACGTACCCCGACAGCGATATTGATCTACTGACGGACGCACCCGCGCGGTCGATCGGCCGACGCGTCGATCAGCGTCGACGCAGGCGTTTGTCGGTCATGGCGGGCGGGTCGGCGAAGTAGTTGTCCGCGGAGTTGAGTTCGGTGCCGGCTGGCACGATCTCGTCGATCCGGTCGAGCACGTCGTCGGTCAACTCGACGTCCGCGCTGGCCAGGAGATCATCGAGCTGCTCGCGGGTACGCGGACCGATGAGCACCGAGGTGACGGCCGGGTGCGATCGAACAAACGCGAGAGCGAGATGCGTCAGCGGTACGCCGACCTCGGCCGCGAGCGCGGTGAGCTGGCCGACTGCCTGGACCTTGGCTTGATTGCCGGGCACGTCGAGGTCGAAGTCCCGGGCCGCGACCGTGGCCCGGACGCTGCCACTCGGACCGGTGCGGCCGGAGAGCCAGCCGCTGGCCAGCGGGCTGTAGGTCAGCACACCCATGCCGTAGCGCTCGGCGGTGGGCAGCACGGCGCGCTCGATCACACGGTTGAAGATCGAATAGCGGGGCTGCTCGGTGCGGAAGCGGTGGTGGCCGCCCTTCGCCGCGGCCCACTGCGCCTCGACGATGAGGTCGGCGGGGAAGGTCGAGGCGCCGATCACGCGGACCTTGCCGGAGCGGACGAGGTCGGACATCGCGCCGAGGGTCTCGTCGAGATCGGTGGCGTAGTCGGGCCGGTGCATCTGGTAGAGGTCGATGTGGTCGGTGTCGAGGCGCCTCAGGCTGTCGTCGACGGCCCGTTTGATCCAGCGGGCGGAGCCGCCGCCCTGGTTGGGATCGGTGCCCATCGGCAGCCCGAACTTCGTGGCCAGCACAACGTCGTCGCGGCGGCCTCGCAGCGCCTTGCCGACGATCTGTTCGGACTCGCCGCCGGAGTAGACGTCCGCGGTGTCGATGATGTTGATGCCGGCGTCGAGAGCGGCGTGGATGATGCTGACGGTGTCGGCATGATCGGCATTGCCGGAGGAGCCGAAGCGGCCGAAGTTCATGGCGCCGAGCGCGTAGGCGCTGACCGAGATGCCGGTGCCGCCGAGGGTCCTGCGTTGCATGGGTCTATCTCCTGATCGTTGGTTGCGGTGTCTCGATCACATCACCGGTACGCGTCAGGTGGCAGGGTCTGCTCAACCGGGGGTCTGGCAGAACCCCCCGGGCCCGCGCCGCGCTACCGTCGAGCGTATGGCCCAGGCGACCAGCGGCGACGAGCTTCGCGACTTCCTGCGCTCCCGGCGAGCGCGGATCACGCCGAAGGAGGCCGGCCTGCCCGAGCAGACGGGTCTGCGCCGGGTGCCCGGTTTGCGCCGGGAGGAGGTCGCCTACCTCGCCGGCATCAGCGTCGACTATTACGTGCGTCTGGAGCGGGGGCGCAATCCGAACGTGTCGGCGGCGGTGCTGGAGGCGGTCGCCCGGGTGCTGCGGCTCAACGCGACCGAGCACGACTATCTGTTCACGTTGGCGAAACCGGCCCGGGCACGACCACGACCGATGACACCTCAGCGGGTACGCCCCGGTTTGCGAAGAGCGCTCGACACGGTGACCGACGTACCGGCGCTGATTCTGGGGCATCGGCTGGACGTCCTCGCGGCGAATGACCTGGCTCGGGCTTTTTATACCGATTTCAACGCGTTGCCTCCGCGCGAGCGCAACATGGCCTGGCTGATGTTCCGGGACGAGGCGGCGCGGGATTTCTACGTCGACTGGGCCGCCTCCGCTCGGGGCATCGTCGCGTCACTGCACGTCTACGCGGGGTCGCACCCGCATGATCCGCGGCTCGCGGAGTTGGTCGGCGAGTTGTCGGTGCACGACGCGGATTTCCGGCGCTGGTGGGCCGATCATGACGTGTTCGTGCGAGAGCACGGCACGAAGCGCTACCACCACCCGCTTGTCGGCGAACTGATGCTCGGATATGAGGCATTCACACCCGTCGGCGACCCCGAGCAGACCTTCGGCATGCACATCGTCGAGCCGGGTTCGCCGTCGGAGAACGCGCTTCGGATGCTCGGAAGCTGGACGGTGGACGAGGTGCGGCTTCCGTCGGTAGCCGATCGAACCCCCTGATGTGACGACAATGCGCACCAAATCGTGACCGGGCGTACCGCGTAGCGATGCTATAACCAACTCGTGAAAGAGGCACTTCGCGTTGATCATGTCGCCGCGGGTATCGCGGGCGCAGTGGTCCTCGCGGTGTCGGGCGAGCTAGATCTGTCTACTGTGGACGCGTTCCGCGCGGCGGTGCGCGCTCAGGTCGGTCCCGCGCGCAACGTCGTGCTCGAGCTGTCCGGGCTCGACTTCTGCGATTCCTCGGGCATCGGCGCGATGATCGGGCTGCACCGGGCGGCGACGGCGGCGGGTGCCAGCCTGCTCTTCGTCGCACCGCGCCGCCAGGTCGCCGACGTGTTGGCGCTGTCGGGCATCGACCAGTTCCTGAGCGTCTTTCCGACATTGACGGCCGCGTGCGCAGAGCTGGCGGCGCCCTAGAGGCTCACGATTCGAGCAGCAGCACCGATGGCAGCCGGTTCTGCGGATCGAACCGTAAGAGCTGGTAGACCATCCCGGCGAGGCCCGACATCAGGCCGGGGCTGAACGCGCCTCGCGACAGCCCGGCGAGCGCGCCGCGCTGTTCCATGCTGGACAGGATCCGGGCGACCAGCCAGGTGCGGTCGATGTCCGCTTCCAGGGCGCCGGCGGCCGCGAGCTGGTCGACGAGTTCCCAGGCGCCCATGTCGCCGTGGCACAGCGTATGGCTCCAGCCGAAACCGACGTCGAGGTTGGCGGCGGCGCCGCGACGGGCGATGTTCAGGTGGGACTCGTCGCCCTGCCGGCGGTAGAGGTCCCAGCCGGCCAGGCCGATGCCGGTGGCGCCGTGGCACCACGCGGTCAGGTATTGCGGCTCGCCGGCCTCGCGGATGTCCTGCCAGTTGCCCTGATCAGGGCGCCACAGCGACTCCTCGAACCGGTAGCCGGCATCGGCCAGGTCGAGCCATCGCTGCTCGCCGGTGGCCAAGCCGAGCCGCGTCAGCGACCAACTGATGCCGGTCACACCGTGGGCGAAGCCACCGATGCCGCCGGGGAACAGCGCCGACGGCCAGCAGGCCATCCCGTCGACGATGCGGGCCTGCTCGGCCAGGTGCTCGGCGGCGAGACGGGCCGGTTCGAGGTAGCCGGCGTCGCCGGTGCGGTCGGCGAGCGCGATCAGCGGCACGATGGTCCCGGCCAGGCCGGCCAGGACCTCCTGCAGTTTCGCGCCGGCGAGTTGACCGGGAATCCATTCGGCGAGGGCGGCCGCGCGCTCCAGGAAGCGGCGTTCGCCCCGCATGCGGTGCAGGTAGAGCCACGTCCAGATGCCGGAGCCGGCGCCGGTGAACGCGCCGACGCGGTCGTAGCGGATCGCCTCCTCGGCGTTGATCAGGATCGGGATCGCGGCGTCGACGAGTTCGCGTACCTCCCGCACCGGATCGGCGGCCCCGCGTTCGGCCTCCTGGGCATAGGCCTCCAGCGCCACGATCATGCCGGCCTGGCCGCTGTAGAGGTCCGGGCTCAGGGCGCGTACGACCCAGCCGCCGCTGGTCAGCACGGGGCCGATCCACGTGACGGTGGCGTCGTCGCCCCAGACGGCGGTGCTCGCGAGTTGGCGGACGAGGTCGGCGTTGATCTCGCGGCGGCGGCTGTCGATGTGGAAGATGTCCACCTGTTCGGCCGGCAGGCGTTCGGGTGAGGGCACGTTGCCCTGGTTGAGGTAGGCGCCGACGAGCGACGTGCGGATCATCGTCTCCTCGAAGCGCAGGCTCGTGTGCTGCCAGTCGGTGACGAAGACATCGAGCAGGTTGCCGTGCTCGCCGATGACGTGACCGCCGGGGCCGACGACACGGCCGCTGTCCGGCGTGAAGGTGAACATCGGGATGTCGCCGAGGAGCAGTGCCTCGACTTCGGCGGCGACGGCGGGCGCGGTGTTCGGGGCGCCAGGCGCGTGGGTGCCGTGGCGCAATAGCACGTCCTGGGCGCGGGCGACGGCGCCGGCCTCATCGGTGAGGGAGGCGGGGTGCCACAGCATCCGGGCCACCTCGACGTAGGCCTGGGTGGCGCGCGGCACCACGCGCATCGGGCAGCCATTGAACGCGTCGAGCGTGGTCCGCAGCCGCTTCTCGTCGTCGAGCATGGTGATGCGGGCGCCGTACTCGTAGAAACCGTCGACGACCGCGTCCCAGTGGCGCTCGGGGTGCGGCACTGGCGTCGGATGGTTGTGGGAGCTGGGCATGTCGTCGTCCTGCATGATCATGCGCGCTTCGTCGGTGCCGGCTCCGATGATGACCGGCATCGGGATGCGCGGCTGCTGGCCGGGGAGTGCTCCGACGGCCGAGATGTCGACGCCCTGCATGCCGAGGCGGGTCTGGCGCCAGGGCAGCAGGCCGGTGCGCAGCGCGGTGCGGCGGATCATGCCGGCGGCACGGT
>CAWCPX010000002.1:0-411165 GCA_963797605.1 uncultured Actinomycetota bacterium
TCGGGCATGGTCGAGCACTCCCTCCAGTAAACGAATCTTGCTGTTGCGGCAGTGCTGCGTCTCCGTGCCGTCGAAGCGGCCGAGTTCGAAGTATCGGTTGGCCGCGTGGGCGCCACCGCAGAAGCCGAAATAGGGGCACGCGTCACGGCACGCCTCGACACCGCTCAGATATTCCGCGATCCAGCCGGACGGCTCGGCGGCGGTGCTCTCCAGCAGCTCGGCCAGGCCGGTGCGCAGCACGTTGGCGCTGGCGAACTCGCCGTAGCGCGTGTCGGTGAAGCCGGCCAGCTCCGGGCTGAACAGCACCACGCTGCCGTCGGCGCCGATCGTCGGGATCGGATCGATGCGACGTGGCAACAGATCGTCAGCCGTGCCGGCCAAGGTGGCGCCCGCGTACCACAAGCGCCCACTCGATCTCCCGCAGCTCGATCACCGGATCGAGTCGCCACGCGCCCGCCAACTCCGCCCAGAAGGCCTGCACCGCCGGGCCGTCGTGCCGGTTTGAGCGAAGATTGACGCCCTCCTGCTCCTCGACGTTGATGCCGAGCGAGTGGCAGCCCAGATCGCGGAAGAACGCGTAGATCTCGGCGGCGAGACCGGGCCGGGGATCGGAGACCACGCAGAGCGCGGCGAACGGGATCTCACGCGCTCGCAGCTGGCCGATGCCCTTGAGAATCCGGTCATAGGCCGGCCGGTCCGCCCAGTCGACTCGCGCCGCAGTGGCGGACGGAGGCCCGTCAATGCTCACGCCGACACGTACGTCGTGATCGACGAAGAAGTCGCACCACGCGTCGTCGATAAGCGTCGCGTTGGTCTGGAGATGATGCTCGACGCCACGGAACGGTGCCATCAGGGTGGCGAGATGGTCGCGGCCGGTCGCGAGCGGTTCGCCGCCGTGCCAGATGACCGAGAAGCGGTTGGCCAGCGTCACCCAGTCGTTGACCGTGGCCGCGACCGCCTCCGCCACACCGACGGGCATCCGTTGCTCGGTGTGGCGGAACGGCAGGTAGCAGTAGGCGCAGTCCAAATTGCACAGCGTCGTAGGCTGCATGATCACGTACGACGGGATCGTGGCGATCCCTCGCATGCCGTGCCACCGCAACGCTCTATCCTGCGACACGGACCCCAGCCTATGGGCTTATCCGGGCTGCGGGAAGCGCTCAGCCCCGCGTGTGCGAGCCCATCATCTGCACGTTGCCACTACCAGGGATGATCTCGCCCGCCTGCCACGCGTTGACCTTGCGAGCGGCGAGGAACGCCAGCGCCCGATCGGCGTCGGCCGGAGCCACGATCGCGAACATGCCAACGCCCATGTTGAACGTCGACTCCATCTCCGCGTCATCGATGCGGCCCTTGGTCTGGATCAATTCGAAGATGGGCTGCGGACGCCAGGTCGAACGGTCCACGATCGCGTCCACCGTGTCGGGGAGCACCCGCACCAGGTTGCCCGGGATGCCACCGCCGGTGACGTGCGCGTAGGCCCTGACCTCGGTCTCCGCGATGAGATCAAGGCACTCGCGGGCGTAGATCTTCGTCGGCGTCAGCAATTCCTCGCCGAGCGTCTTCTGGCGGCCCAGCTCCTCGACGATCGTGTCGAGACGCAGCCGGCCGGCACCGAGGAGCACGTGGCGCACCAGCGAGTAACCGTTGGAGTGCATGCCGGACGAACCCATCGCGATGACGACATCGCCCGCCTCGACCCGGTCACGGCCGAGGATCTTGTCTTCCTCGACCACGCCGACACCGGTGCCGGAGATGTCGTACTCGTGCGGAGCCATCATGCCCGGGTGCTCCGCGGTCTCGCCGCCGAGCAGCGCGCAGCCGGCGGTGCGGCAACCATCGGCGATGCCGGCCGCGATCTCGGCGACCCGCTCCGGCACAACCTCGCCACACGCGATGTAGTCGAGCAGGAACAGCGGCTCGGCTCCGCAGGCGACGAGGTCGTCGACGACCATCGCGACGAGGTCGACGCCGACGGTGTCGTGGATGTCCATCTGCTGCGCGATCACGAGTTTGGTGCCGACACCGTCGGCCGATGACGCCAGAATCGGGTTTTTGTATTTCTTCGTGTCGAGACGGAACAGCCCGGCGAAGCCGCCGAGATCACCCATCACCTCGGGACGTCGGGTGCGGTGGACCTTCGTCTTCAAGAGCTCGACGGCCTGTTCGCCGGCGTGGATCGACACGCCCGCGTCGGCGTACGTCACGGTGCGCTTACGCGTGGAGCGGCCGTTGGTCGCACTCCATGGCTGGTGTTCGATATCGGCTCGGTCACTCACGTGCGTCACTGCTCTCCCCTTTAGGTGGCATCTCGTCTGCTGCGGCCCCGTGCGAACCGGCGAAATGTCTTCGGCTGCTGTTTTTTACGGACGGCGTGGCGTTTCAGCGCCGCCCGCGCTCCCGACATGTGCCGGCCCGTCGACTCCGGTCGACTGAGCGGTGATGCCTGAACCATTCGTGCCGGTGCTGTTACCGCCGGCAGCGTTGACACCGGCGGCCACCGGAACCGCGGCCACGTGCGCGCCGTTGACGGGCATGCCACTGACCGGCGCGATGCTGTGCGGGCCGCCGTTGACGCGGCGGCCGACGCCTTCCAGCACGTGCTTGCCGACCATGTTGTCGGACGGCAGCTCGATCGGGTAGACGCCGTCGAAGCATGCCCGGCACAACCGGTTCATCGGCTGCTCAGAGGCTGCTACGAGACCTTCCAGGGAGACGTAGCCCAGCGAATCGGAGCCGATCGACCGACGGATGCCCTCGGTGTCGAGGTTGCCGGCGACCAGCTCAGCCTTGGTCGCGAAATCGATGCCGTAGAAGCACGGCCACTTCACCGGCGGTGACGATATGCGGACGTGCACCTCGATCGCACCGGCTTCGCGCAGCATGCGGACGATGGCTCGCTGTGTGTTGCCGCGAACGATAGAGTCGTCGACGACCACCACTCGCTTGCCTCGCAGCACGTGGCGCAGCGGATTGAGCTTCAACCGGATGCCGAGCTGCCGCAGGGTCTGCGACGGCTGGATGAAGGTGCGGCCGACGTACGCGTTTTTGATCAGGCCGGCGCCGTAAGGAATGCCGGACGCCTCGGCATAACCGATCGCGGCCGGCGTGCCCGACTCCGGCACCGGGATGACCAGATCGGCCTCGACCGGGTGCTCCCGGGCCAGCTTGCGACCGACCTCGACCCGGGTGTCGTAGACGTTACGACCGGAGATCGACGTGTCGGGGCGGGCGAGGTAGACGTACTCGAAAAGGCAGCCTTTTGGGTCTGGCGCGGCGAAGCGCTGAGATCGCAGACCCGCCTCGTCGATGGCGACCAGCTCGCCGGGCTCGATCTCGCGGACGACCGACGCGCCGACGATGTCGAGCGCCGCTGTCTCGCTCGCGACCACCCAGCCGCGCTCGAGCCGGCCGAGCACGAGCGGCCGCACGCCGTTGGCGTCACGAGCGGCGTAGAGCGTGTCCTCGTCCATGAAGACGAAGCTGAAAGCACCTTTGAGCTGCGGCAGCACGATCATGGCCGCCTCTTCGACGGACAGGTCGGGGTGCGTGGCGAGCAACTCCGCGACGAGCGCGGTGTCGGACGTCTCGCCCTCGGTGCCACGACCGACCAGCTTCGCCAGCTCGGCCGAGTTGACCAGGTTGCCGTTGTGGGCGAGCGCGATCGTGGTGCCGGCATCGGTCGCTTTCAGCGTCGGCTGCGCGTTTTCCCAGGTCGACCCGCCGGTGGTGCTGTAGCGGGCGTGGCCGATGGCGAGGTGACCGCGGAGGCTCGACAGCGTCGACTCGTCGAAGACCTGGGCCACGAGCCCGAGGTCCTTGTAGACGACGACACCGGAACCGTCGCTGACGGCGATGCCCGCGGCTTCTTGGCCGCGGTGCTGAAGCGCGTAAAGTCCGAAATAAGTGAGTTTGGAGACCTCTTCGCCCGGAGCCCAGACTCCGAACACACCACACTCGTCTTGCGGGCCCAGCTGTTGCGGGTCAAGGTCATGTGTGAGCCGACCGTCGCCTCGGGGCACCTGCGCTCCTTCGTCTGTGAGCCGGCGGCGTGGGGAGTGAGCCGGCCAAAATGATCGCGTCCGGACGGAGTGAGGCGTACCCATTTTTCGGGGGTCACCACTGCTAGACAGTGTACGCGAGGCGTCGGGGAGCCCCGTTCGGCTCACCCGTAGGAGTGCGGCACCACAGTGGCACGAATCTCACTCGCGAGCGATCAACGGAAGATACGCGGATAGATCTGCGCGAACGCCACTGGATCGGATGACACCGCTGGCGACCGCTTCGTCCCACGACAGCACTCCTGTCGCAACCTTCACCCAGGTCACAGGGTCTGTCTCGATGACGTTCGGCGGAGTGCCTCGGGTATGACGCGGGCCGTCAATACACTGAACAGCACCGAAAGGTGGGACCCGGACCTCAACCGATCGGCCAGGTGCCAGACGGGATAGTTCCCCCAAAAGCAGACGAACAGCATCACGAAGCGCGACGCGGTCCGGCTCTTCGCCGTCTTCGATCGCTTTGATCAACGTCTGAATGGTCATGGAATTACCGTACGCACGGGACACCACGGGACGATACGACCTACCTCCGACCCCCGCATCGAACCCCCCTCACTTTCCGGAGACGGGCGAAAGAAGGCATAGTTGCCCACGGTGTGTGCACGCAGACACCCATGGAGGGCAACACGAATGCTGGAGGCGGTAGGAGTGACTGCGCACCGACGTCCCTGGATGCGATGGCGGCAATCCCGGATGGGTCGAGCGGCAGCATGCGCCGTCATTACGGGCGGGGCGATCGTCGCTCTCACAGCCGTCGCGACCCCGGCTTACGCCGATCCGCCGACCTTCGGAGCGTCGGCCTCGTCGTCGCTCAACGACTTCCACCCCGGTGACTCCCAGACCTACAAGGTCACCGCCACCAACGACGTGACGAGCCCCGAGCCGGGTGACGCGACCATGACAGCGTCCCTGAGCATGTCGCCGGCCTCCGACTTCACCGTCACCTCCAGCGGCGGCGGCGGATGCTCGGGTGGCGGGCAGTGCACGTTCACGTTCGGCACGAACGGCACCATCAACGTCACGTTCACCATCACCGCGAAGTCGAGCGTTGATGTCCCGGCCGGCTCGAAGGCGGCGGCCAGTCTGACTGTCGGCATCTCCGACGGCACGACCAACAAGACGCTGCAGGACAACGCGAACCTCTTCGGGCCGACGCCCGCCGTCGTCGTCAGCGGCGCCGTCTACAACCAGGACACGGGCTCAGTGATCTCTGGCGCGATCGTCATCGTGCAGGACTCGGCGAATCACACCTACTCCGAGACCACGCCCAGCAGCGGCAAATTCTCCTTCACCGCAACGACCGCCAAGCCGCTAGTCGGTTCGCTGGTCATCGGCGCGACAAAGGACAAATTCAAGACCGTGCCGATGCAGATCAACGCCGGCAGTTCAACCGGGCTGCACCTGCTGCTGAAGCCGATCGCCGTGGTCGCGCCGTCCGCGACGCCGACGCCGACACCATCGACACCCGCTTCCTCCAGCGCGTCGCTGCCTGCCACCGGCGCCGGGGGTGCCAGCGGTAGCGGTGCCGCCAGCAACGGCGTCGCCGCCTCCGACCTCAACAGCGGCGGCGGCAGTTCCTTCGGCACCTTCATCCTGATCGCCGGCATCGTCCTGATCATCGGTGGCGGCGCCGCGATCGGCTTCATCCTGTGGCGCCGCAAGAAGCGCGACGACGAGGGCTATGACGAGACGGGCGCGGACGCCGACCCGTACAACCCCCGTGGTGGTCGTGGTGGCACGGGTCCCGATCGCACTCGGGTCGCCCCGAGCCTCGGCGACGCGCCGACCATGATGCACCGCGGTGGTCTCGTCGATGAGTTCGCCGACCCGTACGGTGCGCCGCCGCGGGTGACTCGTCCGACCGCTCCGGCGCCCCGCCAGCCGGGCTACGGCCAGCCTGGATTCGCTGCCGCCGACCCGTACGCGTCCGGCCCCGGCTACGGTGCCGAGACTGCCTATCCGGGCGCCCAGACGGAGATGTACCGGCCACCCACACCCCGGCCACCGGCCGATCCCTACCAGCAGCCGTACCCGCCGCAGGCACCGACGTACGCACCGGAACCGAACGGTTACGCCGGTTACCCGGCCGGCGGAGCGGCTGGCCCCGCCGGTGGCCCGAACGGCTACCAGCCGGCGCCGCCTCGCGGTGGAGCGCCCGGCCAGGCCGGTTACGGCGGCCGCGACTACCCGCCCGCCACGCCTCCACCGCCCGCCTACCCGGCCGACAACGGCTACGGTCGCCACGACCAGCCCGGCTACGGGTCCAACCAACCCGGCTACGGCGCGGAGGCACCCGGCTACGGCGCCGAGGCTCCGGGCTACGGCGCCGGAGCGGGCTACGACGCGGCGGGTGCGGGCTACAACGACCCGGCTGCCGCGGGCTACCAGGCCGGCTACGACGCGAGCCCGGGCTACCAGCCGTACCCGGGCGAATACGGCGCCGGTCAACCGGGCTACCAGCAGGGCGGCTACAACGCCGACAGCGGCTACCAACCGGACGGCTACCAGAGCGAGGCATACCCGCCGGAGCCGTACCCGCAGGAGCAGCCGTACCAGCCGGGCGCGTACCCGCAGGAGCCCTACCGGCAGGACCCGTACACGCCGGAGCCCGACGCCGCTTACCCACCTCAGAGTGGCGCCTACCCGCCGCCCGCGGCGCCGCCGCAGCAGCCTGGATACCAGCAGAGCGGCCCGGGCTACCGCGGCGGATACACGCCACCGGAGCAGCGGGGTTCGGTCGACTGGCTCGACGACTAGCACGGAAGCGACGAAAACGACCGGTGGCCCAGTGGGGTCGCCGGTCGTTTCGCATCAAACGGCGTTCGAAAAGCTCAGCCCACGTTGAGAAACGCGCCGTGCACGATCATCGGCACCGTCGGTGATACGTCCACCGCGACCGCCACGTCGACATCGTCCGCGAATCCGCGCGCGACCAGTTCCTGGCCGGAAACACTCCCTCGAATCGCGGCCGCCGGATCCGGCACCGAAGCCAGTGCGGCCAGCGTGACCGCCGCCTCGACCGACAGGGCGCCCGGTGCGTCGGTGAGACCGTCGAGGATCGTCGCGGCACCCAGCAGGTCCTCGACGCAGGGGCGCAACGTGCCGTCGGGCCACCGCTCGCCGGACGCGATCACGCCGATCGGCCGCTCCACGCCGCCATAGCCCGACCAGCGGAGCCACCTCACCACCGCGCTCGCGTTGCGCAGGCAGGCGGCCACGACCGGGGTGCCGGTGGCGCCGGCGGCCGCGCAGATCGCGGACCCGTTCGGCGATGGCATCACCAGATCGTCGACCACCGGCGCGCGCATCAGCGACGCCGGCGACAGCGACCATGGCGTCGCCGGGCTCAACGCCTTGCGGCCGACGGCCACGGACGCGCCGATCCGGTCCGCGTACGCGCTGGCCTGATCGTTCCATGGAAACGGGTGCACTCGGATGCCCCGGCCGACCGCGACATCGAGAGCCGTGGTGAACGACAGAACATCGACCACGACCAGCACCGCGCACGATCGTCCGAGTTCGGCCGCGCCGGCCAGCCCCCAGTCGAACCGGGCACCGGTGCCGGGCTGACCGGTCACGACTCGGTCGGGTCGACCGGTGTCTCCGCGACGTCAGTGTCGCCGGCAACAGCAGCGTCATCGGCAACCGGGGCGTCATCGGCGACACCGAGTTCGGCCGTGAACTCAGCCGAGATCGCGATCTCCACGGACCCACCGGGGGCGGAACCATCCGAGACCGGGTCGCTCGCGAAGACCAACGCGTCCGACGCCGGCGGCAGATCCACGCCCTCGGGCATCGGATCGACGAACGCCGGAACCTCCTCGGCCGAGACCATCGGCGCCGCCGCGACCCCGCCGAAATAGCGCGGCAACGTCGACGACCAGGCCGTACGCATCTCGTCGATCGGCAGCCGGAACTGGTCCCGCACCTCCAACACGCCGCTCCCGGCCACCACGCCGATCACGGTCCACGGGAGACCGTGCTCGTCGCAGAGGGCCGTGAACGCCATGTCGTGCCCGCGGGGCACCGCGACGATCGCGCGCGCCGTGGATTCGGAGAAGAGCGAGACGAACGGAGACGGCGAGTTCGGCAACGTGATCGACGCGCCGACGCCGTAGCGCAGGCACGATTCCGCGAGCGCCTGCGCGAGGCCGCCGTCGGAGATGTCGTGCGCGGCCGACAGGTGGCCGTGGCTGGCCGCGCTCGCGATGACGGCACCCAGGGTCTTTTCGCGGGCGAAGTTGACCCGGGGCGGGCGCCCACCGAGGTGCTCGTGCTCCACCCAGGCCCACTCGGAGCCGGAAAGCTCGTCGTGGGTCTCGCCCAGCAGCACGATCAGGTCGCCGTCGGTGCGGAAGCCCATCGGCACCCGCTCGGCCACGTTGTCGAAGAGGCCGAGCACACCGACGACGGGCGTCGGGTGGATCGGCGTCGACCCGGTCTGGTTGTAGAAGCTGACGTTGCCCCCGGTGACCGGGATCCCCATTTCGGCGCAGCCGTCGGCCAGACCGCGGACGGCCTCGGCGAACTGCCACATGACCATCGGGTCCTCGGGCGAGCCGAAGTTGAGGCAGTTGGTCACGGCGACCGGCACGGCGCCAGTGACGGCGACGTTGCGGTAGGACTCGGCGAGCGCGAGCTTCGCACCTTCGTAGGGATCGAGCCGGGCGTAGCGGCCGTTTCCGTCGCAGGAGAGCGCCACACCGAGCCCGGTCTCCTCGTCGATCCGGATCACGCCGGAGTCTTCGGGCTGGGCCAGGATCGTGTTGCCGAGCACGTAGCGGTCGTACTGTTCGGTCACGAACGTCTTGTCGCACAGGTTCGGGCTCGCGACCATGCGCAGGAGCGTCGCGCGCAGGTCTTCGCCGGTGCGCGGCCGGGGCAGCGTCTCGGCCCGGTCGGCTTGCAGCAACGGAAGGTCGGCGGGCTCCCGCATCGGCCGCGCGTAGATCGGGCCGTCGTCGGCGAGCGAGCCGGGCGGCACGTCCACGACGGTCTCGCCGTGCCACGTGATGACGAGCCGGCCGGTGTCGGTGACTTCACCGATGTCGGTCGCGTTGACGCCCCACTTGTCGGCGATGGCGAGCACGGCCTTCAAGTTTTCCGGCGTGACGATGAGCAGCATGCGCTCTTGCGACTCGCTCGCGAGGATCTCGTGCGGCGCCATCGACGGCTCCCGCAGCGGCACCCGTTCGAGGTAGGCACGCATGCCCGTGCCGGCGCCGGCGGCCGTCTCGGTGAGCGCGCAGCTGATGCCGGCCGCGCCGAGGTCCTGGATGCCGACGACGAGTTTGTTCGCGTAGATCTCCAAGCACGACTCGATCAGGAGCTTCTCCATGAACGGGTCGCCGACCTGCACCGACGGGCGGCGGGCGCCGCTGTCGGCGTCGAAGGAGGCGCTGGCGAGGATCGAGGCGCCGCCGATGCCGTCGCGGCCGGTCTTCGCGCCCATGAGCACCACGATGTTGCCGGGGCCCTTCGCGTCCTTGCTCTGCAGGCCGTCGACCGGCAGCACACCGAGGCACAGTGCGTTGAGGAGCGGGTTGTCCTGGTACGTCGGATCGAAGACGAGTTCGCCGCCGATGTTCGGCAGACCGAGGCAGTTGCCGTAATGCCCGACGCCACCGACGATGCCGTTGAGCACGCGAGCCGTGTCGGGGTGGTCGATCGCGCCGAACCGCAGCGGGTCCATGACCGCGATCGGGCGCGCGCCCATGGCGAGGATGTCGCGGACGATGCCGCCGACGCCGGTCGCGGCGCCCTGGTGCGGCTCCACGAAGCTCGGGTGGTTGTGCGATTCGACCTTGAACGTGACCGCCAGCTTCTCGCTGATCTGCACGACACCGGCGTTCTCGCCCATGCCGGCGAGCAGCCGGTCGCTCTTCGGTGCCTTCTCGCCGAACTGCCGCAGGTGCACCTTGCTCGACTTGTACGAGCAGTGTTCGCTCCACATGATCGAGTACATGTACAGCTCGGAGTCGGTCGGACGGCGACCCAGAATCGAACGGATCTTCGCGTACTCGTCGGGCGCGAGACCCAGTTGCGTGTACGGCTGGTGGTCGTCGGGGCCGGAGAGCGCCCGGTCCACCGTGTCGACGTACCGCTGGGGAGCGATGTCCTCGGTCGTCATGCGCTTACTCCCGCCAGGGATTTGACCACCGACGCGAAGTAGCTCAGACCGTCGGCGGACGGCCCGGTCAGCAGGTCGAGAGCGTGCTCGGGATGCGGCATCATGCCGACGACGTTGCCGGCCGCGTTGGAGATCGACGCGATGTCGCGCATAGATCCGTTGGGGTTGTCGATGTAACGCGCCACGACGCGACCATCGGCTTCCAACTCGTCGAGCGTGCGCTCGTCGGCGACGTAACGGCCCTCGCCGTGCTTGATCGGGATGACGAGCTGCTGACCGTCGGTGAACTCGGAGGTCCACGACGTCGCACTGGTCACGATCCGCAGCCTCTGGTCGCGGTTGCGGTAGTGCAGGTTGGCGTTGCGGGTGAGCGCGCCCGGCAGCAGGTGAGCCTCGCAGAGCACCTGGAAACCGTTGCAGACGCCGAGCACCGGCATGCCGCCGCGCGCCGCGTCGCTGATCGAGCCCATCACGGGCGCGAATCGAGCGATGGCGCCACAGCGGAGGTAGTCGCCGTAGGAGAAGCCGCCCGGCAGCACGACGGCGTCGACGCCGTGAAGATCCGCGTCCCCGTGCCACAGCGCGATGCCGTCGGCACCGGCCTTGCGCACGGCACGCAGCGCGTCCCGGTCGTCGAGCGAGCCGGGAAACGTGACGACGCCGATCTTCACAGGTCGGTCCGGATCGTGAAGTCTTCGATCACCGGGTTCGCGAGGAGCTTGGACGCGATTTGCTGCGCCTGGTCGAGGTTGGCCTCGCCGGCGAATTCGATCTCGATACGCTTACCGATGCGCACTGCGGAGATGCCGTCGACACCGAGGCTGGGCAGGGCATTCGCCACCGCCTGGCCTTGCGGGTCAAGGATCTCCGGCTTGAGCATGACGTCGATGACGACGCGAGCCACGGGAACTCCCAGCCTGAGTACTCAATCCGCCGCTTTCTGCGGGCGTCGACAGCCTACCGGGCGCTACGATCACGTCCGCTTTCGGCTACCCGTACCCCATAAATCGGAGTTGACTTTTGTCCTGCTCCGGCCGTGGCGCCCGGTTATCGGAGGACGGTGACCACCGTGACGACCGCGAGAACCGCGCACACGGCCGATGCGATGTAACTCACGACCGAGGGCCGAACGCGCTTGAGCAGCACGCGGCCGAGGAGGACGGCGGCGCCGGACACGACACATAGGCCGACCCAGGCACCGATGAAGACCGCGACCGGGTGGCCACGCGCAGCGAGACCAGCCGTGAGCAACTGCGACAGATCACCCCACTCGGCGGCGAACAGCACGACGAAGCTCGCCACGGCCGCTCGGAAGCCGGTGCGCACCGGGGCAGGCGACGAGTCCGCGTCGGACGCTTCCAGGGCTCGTTTCTGCCGGGCGGAGCGGAACAGCACGATCGCTCCGAACGCGAACAGCGCCGCGACGACCCATTCCACTAGCGTGTGCGGCAGCAGCGTGAGGAGCTGACCGGCCGCCACCGCGACGACGCACTGGATGAAGAACGCCGTGATCACGCCGAGCCAGACCGGCCATGGACGGTACTTCGTGGCCAGCATGAGCGTCGCCACGAACGTCTTGTCGGGCAACTCCACCGGCACGATCAGGATGAACGCCGTGGCCATCGCGGCCAGGAAGGAACTCATCGAGGCGCGGCGGTCTCGGGCCAGGTCAGGCCCGTGATGCGTTCGTAGGCGCCGATGTAGCGCTCCCGGGTCGCGTCGACGATCTCCGGCGGCAGCTCGGGGCCGGGCGCTTTCTTGTCCCAGCTCGTGGCGGACAGCCAGTCACGCAGCGGCTGCTTGTCGAAGCTCGTCTGGGCCCGGCCGGGCTCCCACGATTCGATCGGCCAGAACCTGGACGAATCCGGCGTCAGCACCTCGTCGGCCAGGATCACGGTGCCGTCGGGGGTGGTGCCGAACTCGACCTTGGTGTCGGCGAGCAGCACGCCGCGCGGCTCACAGATCGCGCGCGCCCGGTCGAGGATCGTGGTGGTCAGGTCGCGCAGCTCGGCGGCCCGGTCGGCGCCGACGCTCGCGACCACGGCGGCGTAGGTCATCGGCTCGTCGTGCTCGCCGGCCGGAGCCTTCGTCGTCGGCGTGAAGATCGTCTCGGGCAGGCGCGAGCCTTCGAGCAGCCCGGGCGGCAACGGGATGCCGCAGACCTCGCCCTCGGCCTGGTATTGACGCGTGCCCGACCCGGAGAGGTAAGCGCGTGCGACGCATTCGACCATGACCATGTCGAGCCGGCGGACGAGCATCGAACGGCCGACGAGATCTGGTCGATCGGTGAACGGCGCCGGATATTTCACGACATCGGTGGTGATCACGTGGTTGTCGATAAGTCCGGCGAGCTGATCGAACCACCACAGACTGAGCTGCGTCAGGATCTTGCCCTTGTCCGGGATCGGCGTGGGCAGCACGACGTCGAACGCGCTCATCCGATCACTCGCGACCATGAGCAGACGCCCGTCACCAGCGTCGTAAAGGTCACGAACCTTGCCCGTGTGGATCGGCGTCGGCAACGGTGTCAGGTCGCTCATCACGTCTCGCAGTCTTCCAGCCCTCGGTCTCGATCGGACAGCCGGTCTCGGATCCGTCAGATGGGTCAGAGGATCGGCGCCGGCGTGTACGTCGCCGCGTCGGGGTGCGCGGCAACGACATCGGCGATCTGCGCCACAACTCCAGCGACCTGCGCCGATGCCGCACCGACGAAGGCCTGCCGATCGCTGACCAGAGCGTCGATCTCGGCCCGGGTCAGACCCAACCGGGAGTCGGCGGCGAGCCGATCGAAGAGGTCGTTCTCGGCGGCACCCTTCTCCCGCATGGCGAGCGCCACCGCGACGGCGTGCTCCTTGATCGCCTCGTGCGCCGTCTCCCGGCCGACACCACGGCGCGCCGCCGCGACGAGGATCTTCGTGGTCGCCAGGAACGGCAGGTAGCGATCGAGTTCGCGGGCGATCACGGCCGGGTAGGCGCCGAACTCGTCCAGCACGGTGAGGAAGGTCTGGAACAGCCCGTCGATGGCGAAGAAAGCGTCCGGCAACGCGACCCGGCGCACGACGGAACACGAGACGTCACCTTCGTTCCACTGATCGCCGGCCAGCTCGCCGATCATCGAGAGGTAGCCGCGGACGATCACCGCGAGCCCGTTGACCCGTTCACACGACCGCGTGTTCATCTTGTGCGGCATCGCGCTCGATCCGACCTGGCCGGCCTTGAAACCCTCCGTGACCAGCTCTTGACCGGCCATCAACCGGATCGTCGTGGCGAGCGACGATGGGCCGGCGGCGGCCTGCGCCAGCGCCGAGACGACGTCGAAGTCGAGCGACCGCGGGTAGACCTGGCCCACGCTGGTCAGCGTCTTGGCGAAGCCGAGGTGGGCGGCGACACGGCGCTCCAACTCGGCGACCTTCGCGGCATCGCCGTCGAACAGATCAAGCTGGTCAGCGCTCGTGCCGACGGGGCCTTTGATGCCACGCAGCGGATAACGAGCCAGGAGATCGACGATGCGCTGGTACGCGAGCAGTAGCTCTTCGCCGGCGCTCGCGAACCGCTTCCCGAGCGTCGTCGCCTGTGCGGGCACGTTGTGGGTGCGGCCGACCATCACCGTCGCGTCGTGCTCGACGGCCAGTTCGGCGAGCCGGGCAAGCGTCGTGACCATGCGATCGCGTGCCAGTTCGAGCGAGGCTTTGATCTGCAGTTGTTCGACGTTCTCGGTGAGGTCCCGCGAGGTCATGCCCTTGTGGATGTGCTCGTAACCGGCCCGCGCGGAGAACTCCTCGATCCGGGCCTTCACGTCGTGGCGCGTAACGCGTTCCCGCTCGGCGATGCTGGCGAGATCCACGTCGTCGACGGCGTCGGCATAGGCCTCGATCACCCCGTCGGGAAGATCAATACCCAGATCCTTCTGCGCGACGAGTACGGCCAGCCACAACCGGCGTTCGGCGCGCACCTTCTCTTCCGCGGACCAGATCGTCACGAGTTCGGTGCTGGCATAGCGGCCGGCCAGGACATTGGTCACGCGGGGTTTCGTCACGGTATGACATTCTCGCATTTCCCCAGGCGCGAGCCCTTCGTGGGCGTACTCCGACGGGCGTAGGCCGCGCCGAACCGATGTCGCCGAGCGGCGTACGCGGATCGGGCAGTCATGCTCATAGGGTCTTCAGTCATGACAACGACTGCGACACCGCCCGCACCGACAATCCCGGGCGGCTTCCGGAGCACGAGCGGCCAGGCCATGCGTTATCTCGCCATGGCCGGCGGCACCCTGACCGTGGTGCAGTTCGCTCTCGCGGGTTTCGGCGCGTTCAGCGCGTTTCAGCATCACCGTGGCTTCGGGGCGCATGAGACGGTGGGCACGATCATCGGCATCGTCACGCTGCTCGTGCTGATCGCGGCGCTCATCGCCCGGCCCAGCCGAGCGGCGATGATCCTCGCACTGACCCTCTTCGTGCTCGCCGGACCGGTGCAGCCGATCCTCGCCGACGTCGGCAAGCACCACGCGTGGGTGGGCGCGCTGCACGCGCTGGTAGGCATCGCGATCCTGGCGCTGTTCGGACGGCTCTCGGTGCGGCTCAACCGCTGACGGCGGCGCCCGGGCCCGCCGCCGAGACGGGGCCGGAGGCCGAGACCGGCCCGGTTGGATCGCCGGCGCCGGTCGGCTGCCGGGGTGTGATGGCCACGCGGCGGTGCATCGACACCGTCGTGCCGTTCGTGGTCGACACCTTGGCGCTGTCCATGAGTTGTTCGATCATGCGGAGCCCACGGCCGCGCACCTCGCCGAACGGCGCGTTCGCGTCACGGTTGGGTTGCGGTGGGATCCACGCGCCGCTATCGCTGACCGCCAACTCCAACACCTCGCCCCGCAGCCATCCGGAGATGTGCACGATGCCCGACGGATCGCCGAGATAGGCGTGCTCGATCGCGTTGGCCAGAGCTTCGGAACAAGCGAGCACGATCGCGTCACGGTCATCGGCGCCGACGCCGGAAGCAACGAGCCATTCGCGAAGATCAGCCCGCATTGTCATCAACAGCCGGACATCCGCGGGCATCAAGCGGTCAAACGGCGCCGGTGGGTGATCAATGAGGCTCATCAGAGCCCCACTGTACAAGTTGATTGCCTGCGCAATAGCTTGCTGACTGAAATCCGTCACCGATCGATAACCGCGACCATTCCGTGACGGTGTTTCACATTCGCCGAAGGTTTCTCGCGAAGGCCCGATCAGCCGGTCGGCGCGGCTGGTGGCCGCCAGGTGGCACCGTCGAGCACGTGCCCGGTGCCCAGCCAGACGATGTTCATCAACCGACTCGCGATCAGGTCCGGCGATTCGTCATTGTTATCGAGCAGCCATCCACCAAGCGATTCGCACGCGCCGACGAGCGCGTACGCCAATGCCGTCAGATCGGTGGCACGTGTTTGCCGACCACGCGATTCGACCGCCCGGGTCAACATGCCGGCCACGACTTCGATCATGCGCGTGCGCATCCGGTCGGACTCGCCCGCGAACGGGCCGCGGGATTGACGATAAAGCACCGACCATCCGTCCCGGTGCGCGGCCACATAACCGAAAAACGCCCGCATTCCGCGCCAGAGTTGTTCGTCGGGGCCGAGGTGCGGCTCGACGACCTCGGCGATCGCCTCCATCACCCGGGTGCCCTCCCGATGCAGGCACGCGATGAACAGGTCTTCTTTCGAGCCGAGGTAGGCGTAGACCATGGGCTTGGAGACGTTGGCGCCGGCGGCGATATCGTCCATCGACGCGGCGTGGAAACCGTGTCGGGCGAACTCGACGACGGCGGCGTCGAGCATCTGCCGCTCGCGCACGCTGCGCGGCAGGCGCTTGGAGACGAGCTTCGTCGCTGACACGCTTGCCAGCATACCTACTCGTGCGTAAGGTTACGCATGAGTAACTTAACCGCCCGAGAGGACCACCAACGATGGCCGACATCGACCTGTCCGACTTCGCGTCGATCGACCCGAAGACGTTCGCGCAATACGTGAAGAGTTCCTCGAATGACCAGCTCAACGCCGCGCTCGCGGGCGACATGCGGGAAAAGGTGCTGGGCGAGGTCTTCGCCCGGATGCCCAGCCTGTTCCGGGCCGACCGCGCCGGCGCGACGAACACGGTGATCCACTGGACGATCGCAGACGGAGCGGTCTCCGACACCTACGAGCTCGTCATCGCCGACGGCACCTGCGTGCTCTCGCCAACGCCGGCGCACGAGCCGAAACTCGCCCTGACCCTCGGCGCGGCCGACTTCCTCAAGGTCGTCTCCGGCAACGCGAACCCGGTGATGATGTTCATGACCGGCAAGCTCAAGGCCAAGGGTGACCTCGGTCTGGCCGCCAAGATCGCCGACCTGTTCGACATCCCCAAGAGCTGACCCCGTTGTGCTGACGACGTCGTCGCACGATCGCATCTCGTTACCAGGAGGCGAGCGTGTCCGAGTTTTCGCTTGATCTAAACGAAGAACAGCGCGATCTGCGCGACTGGGTGCACGGCTTCGCGGCCGAAACCGTGCGCCCGGCCGCCGCCGAGTGGGACGAACGTGAGGCCACGCCGTGGCCGATCATCCAGGAGGCCGCGAAGATCGGTCTCTACGGGTTCGAGTTCCTCGCCAATGTCAACGCCGACCCGACCGGTCTGTCCATGCCGATCGTGCACGAGGAACTGTTCTGGGGTGACGCCGGCATCGGCATGGCCATCATGGGCACGGGGCTGGCCGTCGCCGCGATCTTCGGTAACGGCACCCCCGAGCAACTCTTCGAATGGGTGCCGCAGTGCTTCGGTGACGCCGCCGATCCGAAGGTCGCAGCGTTCTGCTCGACCGAGCCGGAAGCCGGTTCCGACGTCGCCGCCATGCGCACCCGGGCCCGCTACGACGAGGCCACCGATGAGTGGGTTCTCAACGGCCAGAAGGCATACGCGACGAACGGTGGCATCGCGAACGTGCACGTCGTGACGGCTGCCGTCGACCCCGCCCTCGGCTCCCGCGGGCAGGCCGCGTTCATCGTGCCGCCGGGCACCCCGGGACTCGTCGGCTCGAAGAAGCTCAAGAAGCTGGGTCTGCGCGCCTCGCACACGGCCGACGTGTTCCTCGACGACGTACGCGTCCCCGGCAGCTGTCTGGTCGGCGGCAAGGAAAAGCTCGACGAGCGGCTGGCCCGTGCCCGCGAAGGCCGCGCCTCCAGTGGTTCGGCGGCGATGCGGACCTTCGAGACGACCCGTCCGACCGTCGGTGCGCAGGCGCTCGGCATCGCCCGGGCCGCGTACGAATACTCGCTCGACTACGCGAAGACCCGGGTCACCTTCGGCAAGCCGATCATCGAGAACCAGGCGATCGCGTTCTCGCTGGTGGACATGCGTACCGAGATCGACGCCGCTCGGCTCCTGGTGTGGCGGGCCGCGTGGATGGGCCGCAACGGCCGCCCGTTCGAGGCCGGCGAAGGTTCGATGAGCAAGCTGAAAGCGGCCGAGGTCGCCGTACGGGTGACCGAGCAGGCCGTGCAGATCCTCGGCGGCGCCGGTTACATCCGCGAACACCCGGTCGAACGCTGGTACCGCGACTCCAAGATCTACACGATCTTCGAGGGCACGTCGGAGATCCAGCGGCTGGTTGTCGCCCGAGCCATCTCAGGAATGCAGATCCGCTAGATATGCGCTGGTGATGGGGCCCGCAGCCGAGCATCTTACCGGCGGCGGGCCCGTTGCATGCGCGGTTTCGAGGGCTCCGACCGGCCGCTCGCGGCCGTTGACTCGCGGCGATACCATGCCTCATGTCCTGGAAGAGCACTGCACGGTCATTGACAGTTGTCGCGGCCCTCGCCCTCGCGGTGAGTTCTATGGCCGCGTGCAAAAACAACAGCAGCACGACGGCCACGGCGCCGACCGGGCCCTTGCCCGCCGCCACCGACCTCATCGCCCAGGCGCAGACGGCGATGGGCAACGTGCAGACGGTGCACTTCACGATCGGTATCGACGGCACCATCTCAAGCCTGCCGATCAGCAAGGCCGACGGTGTGTTGACCAAGGCCGGCGACGCCAAAGGCACCGCGACCGTCTCCGAGCTGGGCGCGCAGATCGAAGCCGACTTCGTGATCGTCGGCAACGACTTCTATCTGAAAGCACTCGGCAGCTACCAGAAGATGCCGCTGGCCCAAGCCTCGCAGGTCTACGACCCGTCCGCGATCCTCGACCCCAACCGCGGCATCTCCAAGGTGCTCGGCGCGGCCAAGAACCCGAAGACCGTCGGCGCCGACACGATCGACGGCAAGACCGCCTACAAGGTCACCATCGAGGTCGACACCGCGTCCGTCGCGTCCCTCATTCCCGGCGCCGGCGACGGCACAACGGGCACCATCTGGCTGGACAAAGACAGTCACCGGCTGGTCAAGGGCGTGTTCTCGGTGCCGTCGAACGGCAAGACCGCGACCGTGACCATCACGCTCAACGACTACGACGCGCCCGTGAGCATCAGTGCTCCCTGACCTGGCAATGCCTCGCTCTGACGAAGCCGCCCATCCCGGTCGCCGCCTGGCGATAGGGGTGGGCGGTCTCGCCGTGTTGCTCGCGGCGATCGACGCGTACGTCGTCGTCAGCATCTTCGAGACCATCCTGAACGCGCTCGGCCTGCCCATCAACCACCTGGAGCGGGCCACCCCGATCGTCACCGGCTACCTGCTCGGCTACGTCGGCGGGATGCCGCTGCTCGCCCGAGTCTCCGATCGGTTCGGCCGGCGCATCGTGATCTACGCCGGTCTCGCCGGGTTCGCCGCCGGCTCCGCGCTGACCGCGTCCGCCGACACCGAGAACCTGCTCGTGATCGGCCGGTTCCTGCAGGGCATCGCGGGTGGCGCCCTGCTACCGGTCACGCTCGCGCTCGCGGCCGACCTCTTCGCCGGGCGCAGCCGGCCGCGGGTGCTCGGCGCGGTCGGCGCCGCCCAGGAACTCGGAAGTGTCGTCGGCCCGCTCTACGGCGCGTGGGTGGCCTCCCAGATCGGCTGGCGCTGGATCTTCTGGATCAACATCCCGCTCGCCGTGGTGGCCGCGCTGCTCGTACATCGCGCGGTGCCACGTCGGCAGGAGACCGACGCGCCGCGGCCACGCGTCGACGTCATCGGTGGGCTGCTTCTCGCCGCGTGCCTGGCCATGATCGTGGTCGCGCTCGACAATCAGCACCCGGACGTGAGCGTGCTGCCCCCGCACGGACGCCTCTACCTGGGCATCGCGGCCGCGCTGTTCGCCATCTTCATCGTCTGGGAGGTCCGGGCGCGCACGAAACTCCTGGACATGGCTGGTGTCGCGAAGCGGCTGTTCTTCGGGTCGATGGCGACGAGTCTCTTCGCCGGCGTCGCGCTCCTGGTCACCCTCGTCTTCATCCAGCTGTACGCGCAGAGCGTGCTGGACATGTCCGCGATCAAGGCCGCCCTGCTGCTCGCCAGGTTCCTCATCGCGCTCCCGATCGGCGCGCTGATCGGCGGTTTCCTGGTGCGCTGGCTCGGCGAATACCTCATCACCGTGGCCGGGCTGATCATCGCCGGCCTCGGATACTTCCTGGTCGCGCATTGGCCGCAGGACATGTTGACCGCGAGCCACCACATCGGCTCGTTGCGGCTGCCCGTGCTCGACACCGATCTCGGCCTGGCCGGTCTCGGCCTCGGCCTGGTCATCGCGCCGCTGTCGACACTCGTGCTGCGCGCGGTGCCGGAGGAGTCGCACGGCATCGCGTCCGCCGCGCTCGTGGTGGCGCGCATGGTGGGCATGCTCGTCGGCGTCTCGGCCGTCGCCGCATGGGGTCTGCACCGATTCCAGGAGCTGACGACGGGCATCGCGCTGCCGTTCCCGGCCACGGCCGAAAAGGTCGCGGCCTACGAAGCCGCGGTGAAGGCCGCCGCTCGCAGCGAGTACCTGTCGATCTTCCTGATCATCAGCGGTTCGTGCGTGATCGGTGCCGTCGTCGCGCTCGCCACCCTGTCGAACCGGCGTGCGGATCGCCAGGTGGTTACGACGGAACCGTGATGCGACCCTCGATCGCGGCCTCGGCGATATCGGTGCGGTGCTGTTCGCCGGCCATGTCGATCTCGCCGAGGAGGTCGTAGGCGGCGGCTCGGGCGGCGGGCAGCGTCGCCCCCGTGGCGACGGCGCAGATCACCCGGCCGCCGGCCGATCGGAGCGTGCCGTCAGCCGCGCGGGCCGTCCCCGAATGAATGACGCCGGCACGGTCGGCACCGGCGATCACATCTCCGGAACGGGATGACACCGGGTAACCGGCCGACGCCATCACGACGGTCACCGCCGAGCCGGGCCGCCACCGCAGCGGCGGATGTGATGCCAGCACACCGGTCGCGGCCGCGGCCAGGAGTCCGGCCAGCGGTGTCTCCAGCAGTGGCAGCACAACCTGGGTCTCGGGATCGCCGAAGCGGCAGTTGAACTCGATCACCTTCGGGCCGGCCGCGGTCAGCACGAGGCCGACGTAGAGCAGCCCGGCGAACGGGGCTCCCCGCAGCCGCATCTCCGTCAGCGTCGGCGCGACGATCTCCCGGAGCACGTCGTCGACCAGGGTTTCGCCGGCCCAGTGCAGCGGGGCATAAGCGCCCATGCCGCCGGTGTTCGGGCCGACATCGCCGTCGCCGATGCGCTTGAAATCCTGCGCCGGCAGGAGCGGGACCGCGGCGTCGCCATCGGTCACGACGAACAGCGAGACTTCGGGGCCGGCCAGGAACTCCTCGACCACGACACGATGACCGGCGTCGAGGATCGCCTGGGCATGCTCGATGGCGATGTCGGCCTCGACCGTGACCACGACACCCTTGCCGGCGGCCAATCCGTCGTCTTTCACCACGTAGGGTGCGCCGAACGTGAAGAACGCCGCGTCGACCTCGGCCATCGTCGAGCACGTGTGGGCGCCGGCCGTAGGCACGCCGGCCGCGAGCATGACGTCTTTCGCGAACGCCTTCGACCCCTCGATCCGCGCCGCCACGCCAGACGGTCCAAAGCACGCGATGCCCTTGGCACGCACCGTGTCGGCGACACCCGCGACCAAGGGTGCCTCCGGACCGACGACGACCAGGTCCGCGGCCACGTCAACGGCGAGCGCGGCCACGGCGTCAGGGTCATTGAGATCAACGGCCGTCACCGGTACGGCAGAGCCGTCAGCAAGCCGTACGGATGCCATTCCGGGGTTGCCGGGCGCGCAGGTCAGCGCCGTGACCGCCGGATCCGCGGCGAGTGCCACGGCTAACGCATGTTCACGGCCGCCCGTGCCAAGGATTAATACGCGCACAACGAGGGATCGTACCGGTCCTCACGCACCGTGTCGGACACCAGCCCGACATATCCGGACCTGACCACCCTCGATGTGACAGCGCAAGGGCAAGGGTGACGATGCCTTGACACATCGTTACGGACTTCGATGGGATGAGTCGCAGTGCATTCCCCCACGTGCCACCCCTTGATGCTTGAAGGAAGGGAGTTCCATGAGTTCATCCACGGCTCGCCGGGTTATCGCCCGTCGAGCGCTGGTGGTCTTTGGCGCCGCGGTGCTCACCGTGCCATTCGTCGCCAACGGCGCGTACTCCGCACCCTCCAATACCCGATCGGCGATCGCCGGCAGCTCACCGACCTGGGCGCATACCGCTCGGATCGTCAGTTCGCCGGCCGCGTCCGCGAATATCTCATTCAATGTCGTTCTGCCGTTGCGCAACGCCGCCGCTGCCGAGAAGCTCGCCGCCAACGTCTCCAACCCGAAGAGCGCCCAATACGGGCACTTCCTGACGGCCGCGGCCTTCAACGCGCAGTTCGCGCCGTCGGCCAGCCAGATCGGCAAGGTCCGGGCCTACCTCGCGAGTTCCGGTCTCAAGGTGACCGGCGTCGCCGCCGGTAACCGCTGGGTCTCCGCGAGCGGTTCGGTCAAGCAGATCGAGTCGGCCTTCGCGACCACACTCCGCAACTACAGCTACAAGGGCCGCACCGTCCGCGCGCCGTCGGTCAGCCTGTCCGTGCCGTCCAGTGTCGCCGGGTTGATCAGCAGTGTCGTCGGCGTCAGCGCTGACGGCTCGTTGCGGCGGCCCAACAACGTGACCCCGACGGCGGGCAACGGAGTCGACGGCACCGGGCCGGCCGACGCGCTGCCGCCCGCATCCCCGTGCTCGACCTACTTCGACCAGCATGAGCAGGTCGGTCCATCGGCTTACGGCAAGACGTCGTTCCCGACGCCGATCTGTGGCTACACGCCGGCGCAACTCCGCGGTGCCTATGACGTGCAGTCGGCGGTCAACCACGGCAACAACGGCCACGGTGTGACGGTGGCGATCATCGACGCGTACGCGAACCCGACGATGCTCGCCGACTCCAACGCTCTCTCCGCTTCGCAGGGCGAGCCGCTGCTCACCGCCGGCCAATACACCGAGACCACGTTCGGGCCGTTCAACCTGCAAGACCTTTGCGGCGGTGAATTCGGCTGGAACGAAGAGGAGAGCCTCGACGTCGAAGCCGTGCACGGTCTCGCACCGGGCGCCAACATCCACTACGTCGGTGCGCAAAACTGTGACACCGGCATTGACGACGCGATCAACTACATCATCCAGAACCACGTCGCGAACATCGTCAGCAACTCCTACGGCAACCTGGGCGAAGACGGCCTGGGCGACGAGGTCGCCACCGAGCACTCGCTGTTCCTTCAGGCGGCGGCTCAGGGCATCGGCTTCTACTTCTCCTCGGGTGACGACGGTGACAACACCCTCGAAGACGGCATCACGCACCCGGAGCCCGATTACCCGGCCTCCGACCCGCTGGTGACCGGCGTCGGCGGCACGTCGCTCGCTGTCACGTCGGCCAACAAGTACGGCTTCGAGACCTCGTGGGGCGACATGCTCGACCCGGTCAACACAGCGACGTCCCCCAGTTCGTACACCGTACCGACGCCAGGCTCGTTCATCTTCGGCGCCGGTGGTGGCGTGAGCGCCCTGTTCGCCGAGCCGCTGTATCAGAAGCTGGCAGTGCCGAACAGCCTCGCGAAACTCAACGGTGGCAAGGCGATGCGCGTGGTTCCCGACGTCGGCACGGTCGCCGACCCGGAGACCGGCTTCCTCATCGAGGTGCAGGGCTCGCTCGTCACCATCGGCGGCACGAGCCTCGCGTGCCCGGTCTTCGCGGGCATCCAGGCTCTCGCGAGCCAGGGCCGTTTCTTCCCGATCGGCTTCGCCAACCCGCTGCTGTACACGCTGGGCCTGACCGGCCTCGCGTTCCATGACGTCAAGTCGCCGGCAACGACGAAGGCGCTCATGACCAGCTCGGGTCGCAACCTCGTCACGCTCGGCGACGACACATCGCTGACCTCGGTCAAGGGCTATGACGATACGACCGGTCTTGGCACGCCGAACGGTCCGATCCTGCTGCTCGGCGAACACATCCTGCCATAACGCAGCTCGCGAGGTGCGGCGACGCATCTGGCAGTTTTCGCACCCGACAGGGGTGGTCCACCACGGACCGCCCCTGTTTTGCGTGTGGCAACGGGCTTGGCGAAGGGGTTTCGGGTCTTGACACGTCATAACGCAGTCGATCTGATGTTGGGGTGCCCCGGCCGTCTGCCGGTTCCAGCCCCCCATTTCCGCACCCCTCCTCGCCTCCCTCGCACACCCCCATTTGCGATTTCCCCGAAGGGACGTTCATGCGTTCACCACTCGCTCGTCGAGTGACCGTGAGGCGCGCGCTCATCGCCGTCGCCGCCACCGCGCTCGTCGTGCCGGTCATCACGGGCAGCGCCTTCGCCGGGCCGACCGCCGTCCACGCCACATCCGGTGGCCGGGCCACGATCACCGGCAGCTCTGCGCCGTGGCTCAAATCGGCCCATCTCGCCGGCGCACCCAGCCCGAGCGCCAGCGTCACCTTCAACCTGGTGCTGCCACTTCGTAACGCGAGCGTCGCGACGCTGCTGGCCAACAACGTGTCCAACCCGAAGAGCCCCGCCTACGGCCATTACCTGACGGCGGCACAGTTCAACATCGAATTCGGGCCGACGCTCAACCAGATCGCCGCGGTCAAGTCATTCCTGAGCAGCTCCGGGCTTCGCGTGCAGTCCGTCGCGCCGGGCAACCGATGGGTCACCGCTTCCGGGACCGTGAAGCAGATCCAGAAGACGTTCCAGACCACGCTGCGGACGTACACGTACAAGGGTCACTCGCTGCGAGCCAACGCCACCCCGCTGTCCGTGCCGGCCAACATCGCCGGTCTGGTCAGCGGCGTCGTGGGCATCACCGCCGACGGCGTGCTCCGCCAGCCCGACTCCGGCCACAGCCGCCCGTTGCCGAACTCGGCAGCATCCCCGCACGCCGCATCCCCGCATGCCGCGTCTCCGCACGCAGCGGTGCCACCGACGGCTGCCTGCTCGACCTACTGGGACCAGCACGAGCAGGTCATGCCGGCGGCATACGGGCACACGTCCTTCCCGACGCCTGGTTGCGGCTACTCCCCATCGAACCTGCGTACGGCCTACGGCGTGCAGTCGGCTGTCAGCAGTGGCAACCGGGGCCAGGGCGTGACCGTCGCGATCGTCGACGCGTACGGCAGCCCGACGATCCTCGCCGACGCCAACGGCAACTCCACCCGCAACGGTGAGCCGACGTTCACGGCCGGGCAATACACCGAGACGCTGCAGCAGCCGTTCACGGAGCAGTTCAACTGTGGCGGCGCGGCCGGTTGGAACACCGAGGAGAGCCTCGACGTCGAAGCCGTACACGCGATGGCACCCGGCGCGAACATCCACTACGTCGGCGCGTCCAACTGTGACAGCGGCCTGGACGACGCGACCAACTACGTCATCCAGAACCACCTCGCCGACCTGGTCAGCAACTCCTACGGTTACACCGGCGAGGACAGCCTCGGCAGCGAGGTCGCGACCGAGCACTCCATGTTCCTGCAGGCCGCGATCGAGGGCATCGGCTTCTACTACTCCACCGGTGACGACGCCGACAACAAGGAACTCGTCCCGCTGCCGAAGCCGAGCCCGACTACCCCGCGTCGGACCCGTTCGTCACGGCGGTCGGCGGCACCACGCTCGCCATCAACTCCAACGGCAGCTACAAGTTCGAGACCTCATGGGGAGCCAAGCTCGATCAGGTCAACTACGCCACGACGCCGGCGAAATACATGCTGACGCTCCCGGGCGACATGCTGATCAACGTCAGCGGCCAGCCGACGACCGCCGGTGGTGGCGGCGGTGGCGTGAGCGCCCTGTTCCCGCAGCCCGCCTATCAGAAGGCGACCGTGCCGGCGAGCCTGTCGAAGCTCAACGGCACCACGCCGATGCGAGTGATCCCCGACGTGTCCGCGCTCGCGGACCCCGAGGTCGGTTTCCTGATCGAACTACAAAGGCCAGGTCCTCCAGTACGGCGGCACGAGCCTCGCGGCGCCGTTGTTCGTCGGCATGCAGGCGTTGGCGAGCCAGAACCGCAGCTTCGCGATCGGGTTCGCCAACCCGCTGCTCTACTCGCTGCCGGCCGCGACTTCGCTTCCATGACGTCACCGCGCCGGCCTCGCAACTCGCGATGGCCAGGGAATCCGGCAACTTCTTGTTCTCGATCGGACTCGACTCGTCGCTCGCGCTCGCCAAGGGCTACGACGACGCGACCGGGCTCGGTTCCCCGAACGGTTCGGCGTTCCTGCAGGCCGAGCAGTAACGGTTCCAGCACGGACGAAAGGGCGGCCCCGATATCGGGGCCGCCCTTTTTCCGTTAACGCAACGCTCAGACCAACTCGTGCCGGATGATGTTCTCCTCGCGGCCCGGGCCGACGCCGACGACGCTGACCTTCGCGCCGCAGAGTTCTTCGATGCGCTCGACGTAGCGCTGGGCGTTGACCGGAAGCTCTTTGAAGGTACGCACCTTCGAGATGTCCTCCCACCAGCCGTCGAGTTCCTCGAAGATCGGCTTCGCGTGGTGGAACGCGGTCTGGGTCATCGGGATGTCGTCATAGCGGACGCCGTCGACGTCGTACGCCACGCAGATCGGCACCTTCGCCATGCCGGACATCACGTCGAGCTTCGTCACCACGAGGTCCGTGATGCCGTTGAGGCGGACTGAGTAGCGGCCGACGAGCGCGTCGAACCAACCGCAGCGGCGCTCGCGCCCGGTCGTCGTGCCGTATTCGACACCGATCTTCCGCAGGTGCGCGCCGTTCTCGTCGAAGAGTTCCGTCGGGAACGGACCCGCGCCGACCCGGGTCGTGTACGCCTTGATGATGCCGATGACCTGGGTGATCCGGGTGGGCGGGATGCCCGAGCCGACGCACGCGCCACCGGCCGTCGGGTTCGACGACGTGACGAACGGATAGGTGCCGTGGTCGACGTCGAGCAGCGTGGCCTGGGCGCCTTCGAGCAGGATCGTGTCGCCGGCCTCCAGAGCCTTCGCGAGCGCGAGCCGGGTGTCGGCGATGTACGGTTTCAGCCGCTCCGCGTAGCCGAGGTATTCCTCCGTCACGGCGTTCACGTCGATCGCCTTGCGGTTGTAGACCTTCACCAGGATCTGGTTCTTCTCGCGGAGCACCAGCTCGAGCTTTTTCCGCAGGATGCCCGGATCGAGCAGGTCCTGCACCCGGATGCCGACGCGACCGACCTTGTCGCCGTAGGCCGGGCCGATGCCACGGCCGGTGGTGCCGATGCGCGCGTCGCCGAGGTAGCGCTCGACAACGCGGTCGAGCGCCCGGTGGTGCGGCATGATCAGGTGGGCGTCGCCCGAGATCAGCAACCGATCGCAGGACACGCCACGCTCGGCGAGGCCGTCGATCTCGGTCAGGAGCACCTTCGGGTCGACGACGACGCCGTTGCCGATAACCGGGATGCAGGTGGGTGTCAGCACGCCCGACGGAAGCAGGTGCAGCGCGTACTTCGTGCCGTCGGGGGTGATCACGGTGTGGCCCGCGTTGTTTCCGCCTTGATAACGGACGACGTGGCTGACCTGGCTGCCGAGTAGGTCGGTAACCTTGCCTTTGCCCTCGTCGCCCCATTGCGCGCCGATGACGACGATCGCTGGCATGTTCTCCGCCTCTCACAGGGGCTGGCGAGCGGCAGCAGTGCCGGGTAGCCCGGTACGTCAGGCTAACAACCCAGGGCTTACGTACGTGTGAGGAGGCTGGCGTCATGCCCGAAATGCAGTCGATCATTCTACTTAGCCTTGCTGACGAGGCGACGCCGAGCGGAGGCGGATCCGGTCTCTGCGGGTCCTCGTGCGGCTCCGGAGCCTGCGGCAGCGGATCGGCTGACGCCTGCGCTAACGGCCCCCGCGTGCCGGTCTTGGCCTGTCAGGACGCGCTGGTCGCCGCAGGCCACTCGGTCGAGTTGATCACGGCGACGTCGGACAAGGAGATCGACGCGGTCATCGCGCGGCTCGATGGTCCGGCCGCGGCCCGACAACCTCACGTGGCCCGGGGAGCCCGGCACCCGTCCGGTGTTGGTCCTCGCCGCCGAAACCGACGCACAGGTGCGCGCGGTCGTCCGTCGTATGGTCCGCCGCTACGCTCCGGCACCCAGCCGTCGGCCCGCTGAGATCGTCGACGGTCGCACCCTGCCGGATCTGCCGCCGATCGCGATTCTGCCGCTGGCCGCGCTGTCGTCGGGCAGGAGCACCGACCTGGTCGACCGGCTGGGGCTACCCCGCGATCCGGCCGATGTCGCGAAAGCCGTTTCCGGTGGGCAGGTGCGGCGGCTCGACCTTTTCCGCACCGACGCCGGTTCGATCACGGTGCACGGGTCGCTGCTCGGTGGGATCGATGCCAGTGGGCAGGCCGCACCGTGGCACGGCCGGGTCGATGTCGACGACGTCGTGCTCGCCGAGGCGGACGAACCGGTGCTGGCCTGCGCGGTCGCCAACGCGAACGGGTACACGCACCTCGACGAAGTGGCGCTCGCCCCGAACGCCGACGCCACGAGCGGGTTGATCACGGTCGGGGTGGCCGTGCCGGTTGTCACCCGGTCGAGGTGGGGACGACGTGCCACAGTCGCCATCGAGGTACGTCGTGCGACCGGCCGCGCTGTCTCCGTCACACCCCGTGTTGACCTGCCGATTCTCGACGACGGCGTGAGTTCCGTATTGACCCGGAAACGTACGTGGTGGGTCGAACCGGGCGCCTGGGCTGTCTTCACGACCTGACAAAACTCCTTTACGGTAGGCACGTGGATCGAACTGGCCCCATCTGGCCGCCCGACGAGTTGCTCGGTGCGGAGTCCGGCGACGGCCTGGTGATGACGGCGCCGAGCGCGGGCGATCACCACGTGTCCCTGCGGGAGCCGATCGAGCCGGTCTGGCTGGTGGCAAACGACGCACCGGTGCCCGCCCCGCTCTCCACGCCCGCCGCCGACGACATCCGGCTCACCGCCGACGATTGGCTCGCCGATGGCGCCCCTGCGCCCGCGTCGGCGCCGGTGATCGACAAGACGACCGATTGGCACAGCTCCGGCACGGTGTGGGGCGATGCGTTCAACGACGTCAAGGTGGTCGAGGGTTCGATCGTCGAGGAAGCGGCCCCGGTTCCCATCGAGCCGGAAGCCGTACCCGTGCTTAACTCGCCCTGGTCTGATCCGCCACGCACCTCGCGAGAGCATGTCGCCATCCCGGAGCCGCGGGTGGCCGCGGAAGCGCCCGGCCCGGCACCCGGGGTCTACGACGTGCCCTCGGGGTGGATCACGCCACCGGAGGCCGTCGACCCGCGCGGTTCGATGTTGATGCGTCAGGTCACGGTTGTCTGCCGCAATGCGAACGCCGGCCGCGCGGTCGCCCGGCTGCTGACGATCACGTTGCAGCACGAAGATCCGGAGGCGTGGGCTCGGGCGGCGGGAAAGATCCGATCCGAGTCCGATTTCGCGCATGCCGGTGATCTACTCGCGCGTGACCAGGCGCTGACCGTGATCGACGCCGGGCCCGACGTGCGTGCGATGGCGTGGGAACGCGCGGTCGAGGCCGCCGACCACCTCATCGTCGCGGTCAACGCGGCCGGCTCCGGCCCCGCCGAGGCCGCCGCGCTGCTCGACGCGTTGGCCAAGTCGAAGCACGCTGACCTGGCCACGCACGCCGTGACGGTGGTGCTCATGCCGGTCAGCCGGTGGGGCCTGACGCGGGGCCACGAAGACGTCGCGGCGATCCGTGATCACTTCACGCAGCGGTCACACGCGGTCTTCCTGGCACCGTTCGACCTGCGCCCGACCTCGGCCTCCCGCAACGTGTGGCGCGAGATCGCCGAGACCGTGCGCGCGGAGTTGCCGGAGATCTAGCTACCCGGCGAGCGCGTCCGCGGCCGCAGGATCGCAGTCGCGGAGGAATTCGGCGCAGCGTGCCGCCTCGTCGGCTCACCGATCGAGTCGGCGGCCCGGGCGAGCAGCGCAGGCAGCGCAGGAAGCCCGGTTGCCCTCGTGCGACCACGGCACCGGGCCGTAGCCCTTCCAGCCGTTGCGACGCAGCTGGTCCAGGCCGCGGTGGTAGCCGGTGCGAGCGAACGCGTACGCGGTGATCACGTCACCCTCATCGAACGCCCGCTTCGCCAGTGCGGCCCAGGCGGCGCTGTTCGTCGGAGAACTGGGCGGCCGACGCCTTCGTCGGCGCCTCACCAGCGCGACCGCAGGCTTCGGCGCCTTCATCCGATGGCAGGAGCGTCGCTGGCGGTTCGGGCAAGAGGTTCTGCATGTCGATCATTCAACCCGCGCCAGTCCGGAGACGCTCGACGCACGACAAAGGGGTGAGTCGCAATTGTCACGCAAGGTGGATGACGAGGTCACGCGACCGGCCGGTATGCACGCGTCCGGCGGGTCGGCGAGGCGCGGAGAATGATAAAGTCCGGAGCCTCCCCAGGACCCGGTAAGGGAGTCCACCGGCCGCCGTTGGGCTCCCTTCTCATTTGCGCCGCTCTGCGATCAGATGCGCCTTCCCCGGTGCGACGCCTGTCGCGCCCTTGCTGACAGGATGTCGGCGTGCCTTCGCCCAGCCGAGTACATCATCGAACCGTCCGACGACTCACCCACCGAGGTCGAGTCGCGCGCCGAGCTCGCCCGGCACTACGCCCGGGCAGCCTCGCCGGCCTCATCATCCAGGGGCTGCGGCTTGACGTCGAACCGCCCGACCTGAGCGCCGATCGACGTCGACCGGCACGTTGTTCGTCGGCTGCCGGTTCGCGACGTCCGACGACGTGACGCAGACCTGGTCCGGCGCGGCGCCGAGGTGGTGCCGGAGTTCGCCGCACCTGCCGTACCCGACGAGTCCGAACACGCTCTACACGGCCGACGATCTCGCCGCACGGCTTCGCCGCCCGGCGGTTTCGACGGCATGTACGACACGGCCGTTTATCGAGCACTTCGTCGAGCACGGCGGCGCGTTGCCGGACATGCGGGAGGCGCTGGCGCAGCGGTGCACGACAGCCGCAATCGACGACGGGTCGATCGATTCGACCACGAGTGGATCGCCGGACACGGCGCCGCGTCGATCGTCGGGGTCATGGGCGGCCACGCCGAGCTGCGCGGCTCGCGTCGCGTACCGGATGGCCGCGCAGCCTCGGATGGCGGCTCGCCCGGGCCGGCCGTCTCATCGTCACCGGCGGCGGTCCGGGCGTGATGGAGGCGGCCAACCTCGGCGCCTTCATGTCCGAGCCGGACGCTCGCCGAGCTGACCACGGCGATCGACATGCTCGACCGTCGGCGCCCGACTTCCACGAGCACGACCCGTACACGCGGGCGGCACTGGACGTGCGGGCCCGCTTCCCGGCCACCGGCGCGCTGGGCGGCTCCGGTGGGCTGTCGATCCCGACGTGGCTCTACGGGCACGAACCGGCCAACCTGTTCGCGGCCCAGATCGCGAAAGTACTTCTCCAACGCCATCCGGGAGGACACCATCCTGCGGCTCGCTCGTGGCGGCATCGTGTTCGCCGCCGGGCGGGCCGGCACCGTGCAGGAGGTGTTCCAGGCCGCGACGAAGACGTTCTACGCGAGCGATGGTGGCAGCGGGCCGTACGTGTTCCTCGAGCCGAGCCTTCTGGAGCCGACGCTGCCGGCCCCGGCCCTGCTGCGCACGCTGCTGGCGGGGACGCCGAGCGGGGACCTCTCCGGTCTCGTGCACGTCATCGACGAGCAGTCGCTACGACGCCGTGATGCGCTCGCATCGACCATACGAGCGCACGCGCGGGCGCGGCCGCCGGACCGGGCAGCGCACGGGCTCCGGTCCGGGTCAGCTCGCACCGGATGTTACTTTCCGAGCGTCGGTACCAGTCGAACGCAGGTCTTCGCAGGCACTCGACGACCGCTTGGCCATGCCCTCCTCGGCCGACTTGCCCCAGGCCCGCGGGTCGTAGGCCTTCTTGTTGCCGACCTCGCCGTCGACCTTGAGCACGCCGTCGTAGTTGAGGAACATGTGCGCCGCGACCGGACGGGTGAACGCGTACTGCGTGTCGGTGTCGACGTTCATCTTCACCACGCCGAAGTCGAGCGCCTCGCGGATCTCGGACAGCAGCGAGCCCGAGCCACCGTGGAAGACCAGGTCGAGCGGCTTCACCTTGCCGTACTTCTGCGGCCACGGCGTCCTGGATCTCGCCGAGGATCTCCGGGCGCAGCTTGACGTTGCCCGGCTTGTAGACGCCGTGCACGTTGCCGAAGGTCAGCGCGGCCATGTAGCGGCCCTGCTCACCCAGGCCGAGCGCGTCGACCATGGCCAGACCGTCTTCGACCGTGGAGTACAGCTTCTCGTCCTGGGCACCCTCGACGCCGTCTTCCTCGCCGCCGACGACACCGACCTCGATCTCCAGCACGATGTGCGCGGCGGCCGCCTCGGCCAGCAGTTCCTTGGCGATCTCGAGGTTCTCGGTCAAGCCGACCGCCGAGCCGTCCCACATGTGCGACTGGAACAGCGGCGCCTCGCCACGGGCGACCCGGTCCTTCGAGATCGCGAGCAGCGGGCGGACGTAGCCGTCGAGCTTGTCCTTCGGGCAGTGGTCGGTGTGCAGCGCGATGTTGACCGGGTAGTTCTTGGCGACCTCGTAGCGCGTAAGTGGCGAGCGCGACCGCGCCGGTCACCATGTTCTTGATGGTCGGGCCGGACAGGTATTCGGCACCACCGGTGGAGACCTGGACGATGCCGTCGCTGCCGGCCTCGGCGAACCCGCGAAGCGCGGCGTTCAGCGTCTGCGACGAGCTGACGTTGATCGCCGGGTAGGCGAACGCGCCGGCCTTCGCGCGGTCGAGCATCTCGGCATAGACCTCGGGAGAGGCGATAGGCATTTTCTACTCCTTCAACAGGGTGCGGGCGCCATGAAACTCAGACGGCACTGTCCTCGCCTGCGCAGTATCCCGCACCCTGAAAGCAACGATCAAAACGCCCACCGGTCATTGTCCGACCAGCGGCATCATCCCTCCCGACGAGCCTGCTTCGGCACCGTGACCTCGTCGAACGAGCACGCGATGTGATCACCCGCTCGCGCCAGCAACTCGACGCGCAGCCGTCGGTGATTGGCCCAGCCGATAAGCCCACGCAGCGCATAGACACCGCAGGCATCACGAGGCGTGATGCGCTCAGCGGCCATTTCCAAGATCGATAGGAGGGTACGGTTGGACGTGCCCCGGGCTCCGAGATCCGTGGTCGCGATCACGATCGTGCCGTCGCCCCATTCGGTCAGGGCCGACAGCGTCACCAGCACGTCTTCCATCGTCGCGGCGCCGACGAGCATCGGCACGATCGCCGCATCCGGCACCGCGACCTGGAGAAACGGCAATTGAACCTCGAGCGCGTGTTCGGCGCGGTGGATCGCGTCATCCCCGCGCGCGTGCCCGTCGGCGAGCAACATCTGCACCGCGGCCGTGTCGATCGCGGAGGCGCCGAGCGGCGTCGTCCACGTGACCGCGTGGGTGACGACGCAGCCCGTGGTCGCCAATTCTGGATCATGGATCGGGCCTAGCAGCGCGATCCGTCGCACCTTCGCGGCGTGCCGGCGTAATCGGGCGTAGACGTGAGCGGCCGTCTCACCCGCGTCAGCGAGCGGACCGTGCGGCACGATGTACGCCGGCGACAACCGGTCCGGCCCGGACGGCTCGATCGCGTCGAGTTGCCCGGTCACCATCTCGCGCAGCGCGTCGGCGTCGAGAGGATAGAACCGCCCACCAGCAGACGGCACGCGGTTGCCGCCGACGGGTGGCCCTGACCGTCGACTGTGGACGCCCCCCGAACGCCCGGGGACAGCGTTACTCTGCATAATCGTGCTGTAACCCACAATGACGGTCTATCACAGATCGATCAGCGTGGAACTACCTGGACGGGTGGCAGTTAAGGCCACCTGACCAACCGAGGGGGTCGCCCCGTCCGGTCGTACTGTGCGTGGCCATCGACCGGTAGCTTCATGGCGATGGATTGGAGCCTTCGCTCATGTGGCCGCAACGGACACGTCACGTACGCGCCCGACGAGCCGAACCTTCGCGAACCACTCCACGTGCAGACGAGCCTCGGTGAAGCGTGGCGGTGCCTGCGGTGCGGCGACTTCGTGCTCGGGGCGCCGAAGAGTTCTGGGCCGGCGACCAACGCGCCCGAGGTCCGGCGCGGGCGGGCCCTTCGCGACCTGGTGATCCTCCGGCTGCTGTCGGTCGAACGGCTGATCCGGGGTCTGATCGTGCTCCTCGGCGCGTACGCGGTCTTCCGCTTCCGCGACAGCCGCGGCACCGTGCAGAAGGCGTTCAGCGAAGACCTCCCGGCGTGGAGACGCTGGCCGAGAAGTTTCACTGGAACATCGCCAACTCATCCACGCTCGCCACGATCCAGCGCGTCATCCAGACCGACACGAAGACGCTCGCGTGGGTCTCGGTCGGTCTCCTGGTCTACGGCATCCTCCAGTTGGTCGAGGCGACCGGCCTGTGGCTGCTCAAGCGCTGGGGCGAGTACTTCGCCGCCGTCGCCACGGCCCTGTTCATGCCGCTCGAGGTGTACGAGATCACGGAGAAGGTCACCTGGGTCCGCATCGGTGCACTGGTGATCAACATCGCCGCCGTGGTCTACCTGGTCTACACGAAGCGCCTGTTCGGTCTCCGTGGCGGCACCGCGGCCTATGAAGCGGAGCGCCACGAAGCGAAGCTCCTCGAGGTCGAAGAGGCCGCTGACGAGCCGCGGATCGGCAAGGTCCCGTCGCGGGCGACGACGGCACCGCCCGGGACCTGACCCGGGCGCCGCTGACAGTGTTGGCTGAGACGGCTCACACAGTGGATTCTCCGGTGTGAGCGCACCTGGCGTAATCTTCACGATCGTGATGACCGCCCAGAGCCTCCACGCCGCCGCCGACGTGCTAGCCCTCAATCCACTCAACCCCCGCAGCCTGCTGCAGTCGCTGGGTGAGTTCGGTCTCTGGGCCGTGATCTTCGCGGAGACCGGTCTGCTGATCGGGTTCTTCCTGCCCGGCGACACCGTGCTTTTCCTCGCCGGCATCGCGAGTTCGCCCGTCGCCACCGCGCTCGTGGGCACGAAGCTCGACATCGTGCCATTGCTGATCATCACGCCGATCTCCGCGATCGCCGGTGCCCAACTCGGCTTCTACCTCGGCTTGAGGTACGGCGTGCGCATCTTCGATCGGCCGAATTCCCGGGTCTTCAAACGCGAGTACGTCGAGAAGACTGAGCAGGTCTTCAACAAGTTCGGCGCGTCGAAGGCGGTGGTGCTCGGGCGTTTCATCCCGATCGTGCGCACCTTCCTGAACCCGGCCGCCGCCGTGCTCGAGATGCCGGCCAAGAGCTTCCTGACCTGGAACATCGTCGGCGCGATCATCTGGACGGACTCGATCCTGCTGCTGGGTCACAGCCTGGCGAAGCAGATCACGAACCACATCCCGCCGGACAAAATCGACAACTACCTGCTGCCGGTCATCGTGTTCATCGTGGTGATCGCCGCGCTGCCGCTGATCGTCGACATCCTGCGCAAGCGCCGGGCCAGGCGGCACGTGTCAGCGCACCGTCGCTGATCCGGTCCGCGGGGCCGCCGCTGATCCACCCCGCGCGACCGGCGGTGCCAGGTGCGAGCTGCGGTCTAAGGTGCGAGCTGCGGTCTAAGGTGCGGGCCCCGGTCTGAGGCGCGGCGCGGGTGTACGGCGCGGTCCGAAGTCCGAAGCGCTGGCCTGACGCTGACGCCTGACGCCTGACGCCTGACGCCTGACGCCTGACGCCTGACGCCTGACCTGACGCCGAATGATCGTTGACTCGGCACGGCTCGCAATGCCTGTGGAGATTACTATCCGCAACGTTCTGCGGCCCGCTGCGGTAACCAAGCGGCTTCACGCACAGTGATGTGTCGTCATACCTGGGAAGATGTCTGCTCGGAGCTTTGCTCTGCTCACTTCCCGGCATCACCCCGATGAGCTGCGCCTTCGTAGAACAGCCGTCTGTTCGTTCCGGCATCACCGATCACGTTGGGTGACTGTGGCCTCGGAGTGAGCAGAGCAAAGCGCCGTGAACCCATAGTGGTACTCCTACAGAAGTCGTCACTTTCAGTGATCAGCCTCGATGAGCAGAGGCAGCGCGAGGCCGCTCGACGCCAATCCCGGCCGGCCGGCTCGGCCAACGCCCGGACCGGCCAACGCCCGGCGCGGCTAAGGCCCGGCGCGGCTAAGGCTCGGACCGCCAACGCGCGGCGCGGCGAAGGCTCGGACCAGCCAACGCCCGGCGCGGCCAACGCCCGGACCGCCAACGCCCGGCGCGGCCAACACCCGGACCAGCCAACGCCCGGCGCGGCCAACACCGGGACCGGCCAACGCCCGACCCGCCCCAGCGGGGATCGCGAACGCAAACCGCTCACGAACCGAATCCCCTCACGAAACCGAATCCGGTTACGAACCGACGGCCACCAGAGCCTTGAGGAAGACGCCGACGATGTCGCTCGCCTTCGTCAGCGGGTAGGGATTGCCGCCGACCGAGTTCGCGATCGTCGTCAGGTTCGGTGTGATGGCTTTCAGGTTCGGATCGGACGTACTCGTGGCGACGTTGATCAGCACCAGCGGGATCGGGCGGTTGACGTCCGCGAGGCCTTGAAGGTCGTTGGTCAGGCTCTCCAACGACATGCCACCCGGCTCGGCGCTGGCACAGTCGGTGAACGCGACGATGATGTTGATCCGGCCGACGGCGTAATTGTCGAGCATGTTGCGGTAGGCGGCGTCGAGCGCCGGGTAGAGGCCGCAGCCGCTCTGACCGGTCGGGGTCGCCGACATGATCGAGTTACCGATCTTGACTCGTTGCGCGCCGCCGCCCTCGTTCAGCCCGGCGACCGGCACGTTCTCCTTGTAGCTCTTCGAGCCGAGCCCGGGCGCGAAGAACCAGTTTCCGAGTTCGCTGTCGGGGGTGAAGAGCGCCAGGCCGGTCGAGGCGGCCTCCTGCGTCACCTGCATCCGCGTCTTGCCGCCGGTCGACGCGCCCATGGACGAGTCCTCGTCGATCAGCACCAGCACCCGGGACGCGGTGTTCGCGGCGGCCCAGACGGCGAGCACGCTGCTGGAGTTGTTGTCGCCGAGGATCGGCTGGATATGCGCCGTCGTCGAGGTGGCCCCGTGAGCGGACGGGAAGCCGGTCGCCGCCACCCCGTCCGGGGTCCGGAAGCCGGCTGCGGCGTAGATCGGACGGTAGATCGGGTTCGTCATCGCGGATTGGAACAGTGTCGCGGCTTCGCCGACCAGCGTGCTCACCTTGCTCGTCAGCGCGATCGGGTAGTTGAGCGCACCGAGGCCTTCGTCGAGCCGGACCGCGTCGATCGGCTTGGTCGGCGAGGTCGCGTCATAGGCGACGATGGCCTGCTCGCTCAGCACCCCGACGGTCATGTGCAGGCCTAGCAGGTTGTCGGCCTTGTTCGTGTTGGTGAACGCGTTGATCAGGCCGGCCGAGTCGGTCGACTGGTTCGACGCCGGGCTCGCGATGCGGTAGTCGGCCACCAGGCTCGCGAATTGGGAATCCTTGTCGCCCGACGCGGAATCGAGGCCTGCGAGCAGGGTGGCGCCGGCCAGACCGGCCGAATCCTGTCGTGGCTCGGTCAGACCCAACTGGAAGAAGCCGACGTGACCGGTCTGGGCGCCAGCCAGGTCGCCGTTACGCATGTTGACGACGTCGGAGGCGAACTCGCCCATCGACAGCGTGCCCTTGGTCATGTTGAGCCGGGCCGCGTCCGCGTGCTCGACACCCAGCACCACCGGGCTGGACGCGAGCGACGGCGCGGAGCCGGCGAACACGCCCGCCAACTGACCCGTGACGCGGTCGAGCCATGACGTGGAGTCGGGAATCCAGACGGCCGGCACGATCGGCGTCGCGGCCGGGGCGGACGTGCCGGAAGCCGTTGCTCCGGTGGGCGGAGCCGATGGCAGTGGACCGGTGCTCAGGGCGCCGCCGCTGCCGCTCAGCAGGGCGAGCGCGGTGTCGGCCGGCCGCTGAGAGGCGACGTCGACCGAGACGCAGTGACCGCTCACGGTCGGCGATGTGTGCTGCCATTTCGCCGCGGCAGCCGTGACCGACGGCGCGATGTCGGGCGCGACGGCGACCACGAGGTGCACTCCGTTGGTGCTGCAGCCGTCGGCGTTCGCGTTGACAAGATGCGCGACGCCGAGCGCGCCGCCCGCCAAAACGGCGACCAAGACCGCGGCCAGCGACCCCCGCTTGGATTTCGACATAGGCACAGGACGGTGTCGACCAGCCACTTCAGCCCCTCACTGTCAAGCTCACGACAGCCTAGAGAGCTTTCTTAGCTATGCAAGGGGACGAATACCGCGTATCCGAAGTGCACCGATAGTCGAACTGGCAGACAATACCGGCTACCAGGGCGGCAGTGGATAGCACAGTGGCCGACGACATAGCGTCGTCGGCCACCATTGTCGGTCATAAAGATCGACTTTGCCTATCAGTTGCCCAGCATCGACCAGCCGAACCGGCTAGTCGACTGCCGTTTCTAGCGAGCGGCCTTCTTCGCACCCCGCTTGCGCGGCGGGGTGAGCAGGTCGGCGATCGAGGCGATCGCGGACGGCACCAGGCTGTAGTAGGCCCAGACGCCGCGCTTCTCGCGCTCCAGCAATCCAGCTTCCGTCAGAATGCGCAGGTGGTGGCTCACCGTCGGCTGGGACAAACCCAGCGGAGCGGTCAGATCACACACGCACGCCTCGCCGTCTTCGGCGGACTGGATCAGGCTCAGCAGGCGCAGGCGGGCCGGGTCGGCAAGAGCCTTAAGCACCCCGGCAAGACGCACAGCGTCGGCACGTTCAATCGGCTCGCCGGCAAGCGGCGAGATCTGAGGCATGGTCGTTTCGGCCAACGCAGTTCCCACGTACTTCATCCTTCCACCAACGCCATCGATTCACCTGCATATCAGCCGGCACGAATCGACAATATTCTTAATCCGTCAAGCCGAGGTCGGCCAGCGAAAATGCGGCTCGGTACGCCAAACCGGCGGCCCGTACGGCGTCGCCCGCACCGCGATCGACGATTACCGCAACACCGACGACGTCCGCGCCTGCCTCTCGCAGGGCTTCCACCGCCGTTAGCACACTGCCTCCGGTCGTCGAAGTGTCCTCGACGGCCACAACACGGCGCCCCGCGACATCCGGTCCTTCGACCCGACGCTGGAGACCGTGAGCTTTTTCTGTCTTCCGCACAACACAAGCATCCACGGATTTACCGCGGGCTGCCGCCGCGTGCAACATCGCCGTGGCCACCGGGTCAGCCCCGAGGGTCAGCCCGCCGACCGTGTCGAATTCCCAATCGGCCAAGCGTATCGAGCATGACCGCGCCGATCAGCGGCGCGGCGGCGTGATGCAGGGTCACCCGACGGAGATCGACGTAATGGTCGGCCTCACGTCCGGACGACAACACCACACGCCCATGCACGACCGCTAGATCGACGATGAGTTTGCGCAGGTCGTCACGGCTGGACATGTCGAGCAGCGTACTTGTTGTCATGTCGGAGTTCATCAACGCCCTACCGAAGAGTCCCGCGCAGAGTCCGATACCGGTCGATTGATCGTCATTAGTCCCCTGGCTCAATACTCCGGGCCTGGTCAGAGTGCGACGCGCATCACTTTCTTCTCGCTCATCGCGTAACGATTTTGACCCACCCGAAGTCGCGCGTACGTCGAGTCAGGAATCGGCTGCCATCACCACGTCGGGTTCCTGCCACGGCTCGATGACCCGGCCGAAGTACGCCTTCGACGCCGGCACCGCGAGCAGGATCGCGACGGCGATGTACCCGAGGGCGGCCGCACCGGACAGGCTGCCCACCAAGCCGCTGCACCACGATGGCACCGCGTCCTGGGCGGCCTTGATCGTCGCCACCGTGATCGAGGTCTGCGTGTCGAAGTCGCGTGCGTCTACCGAGACCCGAACGAGCACGGCTCCGGTGACCGTCACCAGGGCGCTGATGGTGCCGACCGCCGCGAGGAGCCATGCGCCGACCCGAGCGCCACGGTTGGCCCGGAGCACGCCACAGGCCAGCACGGCGGTGACGATCGCGCAGATCAGGGCACCGCCGGCGACGATCTCGAAGATCACCCGGCTGGTCATCTCGGTCGTGTCCACGAGCGATCGTGGCGGTCCGAAAGACGCGACATCGCGCCGGAACGAGTCGTTGAACGCGTGCATGCCCAGCACGGTCGTCAGGGCGACGGCCAGGGTAATGGCCGCCGTGGCCAGCATGACGACCCCGGCCGCCGTGACAGCGGCCGGGCGCGCCGGCAACCGGCGAGCGACAGCAAGTGACGAGTGCGGTTGGGACGACACGGCACACCCCCGGCAAGTCCGTGAAAACGAACGTACCGGGGGCGGACGCGCGGCGTTGGCGCTTTGCGAAAGCTGTCGTCCGTTAGCTCTGATCGGAGTCGGTTCGCGTGACATCGTCGTCCATCGTGCCGCCGGCCGGGCCGGGGTTCGGTGGCACCGACCCGTCGACCGGCCCGGGCTGCGTGGGCACCTGGCCACCGGGCGGTGCCCAGTCGGACTGCGGTGCCGGCCGGCGCCTGCGGTGCCGCCTGGTCACCCGCCTGCGGATAGGTCGGCTGGCCGGGCTGCGGGTATGCCGGTTGCGTGTACGTCGCTTGCGGGCTGCCCGGCGGGTATCCGGTGCCCGGGTAGCCCGGCGCCGGGTACGCGGGGTAGGCCGGGTAGCCGGGGTAGCCGACGACCTGCATCGGAGCCGGCGCCCGGAAGAACGCGTTCGACGACCGCAGCGCGAGGAAGATGATCACCAGAATCAGCAGAATCAAGATGATCACATTGAGCAGGAT
Source organism: uncultured Actinomycetota bacterium (assembly GCA_963797605.1). Classification (GTDB taxonomy): domain Bacteria; phylum Actinomycetota; class Actinomycetes; order Mycobacteriales; family Micromonosporaceae; genus DASQPR01. The sequence continues at coordinate 40,431 of CAWCPX010000002.1, forward strand.
CGACGACACGTGTGCCCAGCCCGGCACCGCGTCTCGGAGCTTGTCGCTCTCGGCCGTGTCCAGGTTGTCATTCGAACTGGTGATGCTGCTGGACAGACCACCACTGGCGCTGCCGCACAGGGTGCAGAGCACGCCGAGACCGCCGATGACCCAGGTCGTGATCCGCATGCCGTTGCGGCCACGGAGCACGAATACACCCAGCACGACAAACAGTGCCACGATGACCAGGTTGATGGCCGCGCTGCCGATGATCACGCCCGTCACCACCGACTTGAGGTCGGGTTCGTTGGCCGTGCTGCTCACCGACTCGGCGGCGTCTATCACGCGGCCGATGGTGGACAACGAGATGATCGCGTTAACTGCGAACAGCGCCGCGACAACGTAGAGCATGTAGCCGGCAGCCGTGACGACGGCTGGCCGAGGCGGACGGCCGGTCGGCACCGCCGGCTGGTAGTTCGACATGTGAGTCCCTCCCAAGGGTCGGCACACCTTAACGTGGCCTGGCCATTTCCGCTGTCCGCCGGTCCCCCGGCGCTGGTGGGGCCGATCAGCCGCGGTCGATCGGGCCGGACGGCGGCGACCACTCCGACGGAGGGCTGGCATCCGGCGGGGTCTGCGCGTCAGACGGGCTGGCGTCGGGTAGATACGGCCGGGTGCGTCGGAGCGGCCGGGTAGGTCGGTCGATGCCGGGATAACCGGGCGCGGGCACGTACATGTAGCCACTCGGGGCGTCCGGCGTCCGACGGAAATAGCGCCGGGCCGAGGGCGACAGCAGTAGGGCGGCCGCCGCGATCGCCAACGGCACCGCCAACCCCGCGAGGGCCGCGAGCGCGGACGTCCAGTCGGGTGCCCGGTCGAGCGCCGCATCGTCGACGGTGCTCGCCGATGCCGGATCGGAACCCGCGGTGGCCCCGAGCACGACGATGCCGGCGCAGCACAGCACCGTGAAAACGGCGAGCACGTACGCGGTGATCTGCCCCGTACGCATCCGGCGCAGGCACATCACACCCGTCCCGACGAGCACCAGCATGAGCAGCGCGACCAGCACGATGATCACGATCGCGCCACCGCGGGCATCGGATTTCGCCTCGGCGACCGCCTTCGGACTCGCGTGCGTCGCCGCGGCGGCCGCGTCTGCCCAGGCACCGTAATGCCCGAGCTGGTAGCCGAACGTCACGATCAGCAGGCCGAAGGATGCCGCCGTGGCGAACAGCGCGATCGCGGCAACCGTGACGGTGGCCGGGCGCCGGCTCCCAACACTGGGCGCCGGCGCCGGGACGGTGAAATCGAAAGCGGGGTAGGGGTAGCTCACGCACGAGACGCTAAAGCACCCCGACCGCTGCTGACTAGGCGCTGACGACCGTCAGACCCTCGCCCTCGGGTGCCACATCGACCAGGACCCGGTCGCCGTCGCGGATGTCGCCGCCGAGCAGGGCCCTGGCCAGCCGGTCGCCGATCGCCGACTGCACCAGCCGGCGCAGCGGCCGCGCGCCGTAGATCGGGTCGAAGCCGTTCGCCGCCAGCCAGTCCTTCGCCGGGTCGGTGACGTCGAGCATGAGCCGCCGGTCGGCCAGCCGCCGCGCCATGCGCCGCCAGCTGGATGTCCACGATCGACGTGAGCTGCGCGATGTCGAGCGCGTGGAACACCACGATGTCATCGAGCCGGTTGAGGAACTCCGGCTTGAAGTGGGTCCGCACAACCGCCAGCACGGCCTCTCGGCGCTGCTCGTCGGTCAGCGTGGGGTCGCTGAGCGCCTGCGTGCCGAGGTTGGAGGTCAGGATCAGGATCGCGTTGCGGAAGTCGACCGTGCGGCCCTGGCCGTCGGTGAGCCGGCCGTCGTCGAGCACCTGCAGCAGCACGTCGAAGACGTCCGGGTGGGCCTTCTCCACCTCGTCGAGCAGGATCACCGAGTACGGCCGGCGGCGTACCGCCTCGGTCAGCTGGCCGCCCTGCTCGTACCCGACGTAGCCGGGCGGCGCGCCGACGAGCCGGGCGACCGAGTGCTTCTCGCCGTACTCGCTCATGTCGATGCGGACCATCGCGCGCTCGTCGTCGAACAGGAACTCGGCCAGCGCCTTGGCCAGCTCGGTCTTGCCGACGCCGGTCGGGCCGAGGAACAGGAAGCTGCCGGTCGGCCGGTCCGGGTCGGCGATGCCGGCCCGCGCCCGGCGGACCGCGTCGGAGACCGCGATGACCGCCTCCTCCTGGCCGACCACGCGGGCCTGGCAGCGACTCCTCCATCCGCAGCAGCTTGGCGGTCTCGCCCTCCATCAGCCGGCCGGCCGGGATGCCGGTCCACAGCGAGACGACGCTCGGCGATGTCGTCGGCGCCGACCTCTTCCTTGAGCATGGCGCCGTTGGTCTGGATCGCGGCCAGCTCCGCCGTCGCCGCGGCCAGCGCCGCCTCCAGCTCGGGGATCGGCCGTAGCGCAGCTCGGCGGCGCGGCCGAGGTCGGCGTCGCGCTCGGCCCGCTCGGCCTCGCCGCGCAGCGTCTCCAGCTGCTCCTTGGCGTCGGAGATGGCCTGGATGTGCGCCTTCTCGTTGCGCCAGCGCTCGGACAGCGCGGTGAGCTGCTCGCGCTTGTCGGCCAGCTCCTTGCGCAGCCGCTCCAGCCGCTCCGCCGAGGCCGACGTCGGGCTCCTTCGCCAGCGCCATCTCCTCGATCTCCAGCCGCCGCACCGAGCGCTCGATCTCGTCGACCTCGACCGGCCGCGAGTCGATCTCCATCCGCAGCCGGGACGCGGCCTCGTCGATCAGGTCGATCGCCTTGTCCGGCAGGAACCGGTCGGCGATGTAGCGGTCGGACAGGGCCGCGGCGGCGACCAGCGCGGCGTCGGTGATCCGTACGCCGTGGTGCACCTCGTAGCGCTCCTTGAGCCCGCGCAGGATGCCGATCGTGTCCTCGACGGACGGCTCGCCCACCAGCACCGGCTGGAAGCGGCGCTCCAGCGCCGGGTCCTTCTCGATGTGGTCGCGGTATTCGTCGAGCGTGGTCGCGCCGACCATGCGCAGCTCGCCGCGGGCGAGCATCGGCTTGAGCATGTTGCCGGCGTCCATCGAGCCCTCGCCCTTGCCGGCGCCGACGACGGTGTGCAGCTCGTCGAGGAACGTGATGATCTGCCCGTCGGAGTTCTGGATCTCCTCCAGCACGGACTTGAGCCGCTCCTCGAACTGGCCGCGGTACTGCGCGCCGGCCACCATCGCGCCGAGGTCGAGGCTGACCAGCCGCTTGTCGCGCAGCGACTCGGGCACGTCACCGGCGACGATGCGCTGGGCCAGCCCCTCGACGATCGCGGTCTTGCCGACGCCGGGCTCGCCGATCAGCACCGGATTGTTCTTGGTACGCCGGGACAGCACCTGGATCACCCGGCGGATCTCGGAGTCGCGCCCGATGACCGGGTCGACCTTGCCGTCGCGGGCCTTGGCGGTCAGGTCGACGCTGTACTTCTCCAGCGCCTGGTACTGCTGCTCGGGGTCGGCGCTGGTGACCCGCCGGTTGCCGCCGCGGACCTGCGGGAACGCCGCGACCAGGCCTCCTCGGTGGCGCCGGCGCCCTTGAGCGCGTCGCGACGGCCGCCTGCCGCTGCGCCCTGCGCGAGCCCGGCCAGCAGGTGCTCGGTCGAGACGTACTCGTCGCCGAGCGGGCGGGCGATCGCCTCGGCCGCGTTGAGCGCGTTGACGAGCTCGCGGGCGAGGCTCGGCTCGGCGACGCTGGATCCGCTCGCGGCCGGGCAGCCGCTCGACCGCGTGCACGCGCGGCCCGGCGGACGTCGGCCGGGTTGGCGCCGACCGCGCGCAGCAGCGCGGGGGCGGTCGAGCCGCCCGTGTCGAGCAGCGCGAGCAGCAGGTGCCACGTCTCGACGGTGGCGTGGCCGTGCTGGGTGGCGTTGGCGACGGCGGCGGCGATGACCTCGCGGCTCTTGGTCGTCAGGCGCTCGGCGTTCATGTAACTCCTAAAACCTATCACAACGTCTGATTTGAGCCCTCAGCGAGAACCTTTGTTGAGTCTAGTCCACTCAAGTTTGTTCGTCTCGTCCGGCCGAGGACGATTTCCAGCAGACGTTATGTCGATCGGATCTACGTACATTCGATCTACACAACGGAGCCCCGGACGATAGTGTCGGTGCCTGGTCGTAGGCTCGCGACGTGATCGAGAGGATCAACCCACCGTCGCTCGCGACGCCGTCGGGCTTCACGCATGCCGTCCGAGGCCACCGGCACCACGTCTACCTGGCCGGCCAGACCGGCATGGAGCCGAGCGGAGCGATCGTCGCCGGCGGCATCGTCGCGCAGTTCGAGCAGGCGCTCGGCCAACCTGGTCGAGGCGCTGCGCGCGGCCGGCGGGACGCCCGAACACCTGGTCAAGATCACGATCTACATCGTCGACGTCCCGGCGTACCGGGCCGCGGCTCGTGAGATCGGCGCGGTCTGGCGGCGGCTGGCCGGGCAGCGAATACCCGGCGGCGGCCGGCATCGGCGTGGCCCGCCTGTGGGACGACGACGCACTCGTCGAGATCGAGGGCATCGCGGTCCTGCCGTAGGCTCGGCATGCACCGGAGGCTGGCGGCGTTGCGCAGACAAGTAGCCGCGGCGTCACCCGCACCCGAGCGGAGGAGGCCACGTCATGCTCGACCCGACCGAGCTGTACGAAATGGCCGCCGACCTACCCGAAGAGACGATCTGCACGCTCGGCCGGCCGGTGCTGGTCGCAGGCCATGACCGGGTTCGTCGACGCCGGCAGCGCCACCCGGCTCGCCCGCGAGCAGCTGATGGAGCAGCACGACGCGAAGCCGCTCGTCGCGTTCGACATCGACGCGCTGCTCGACTACCGGTCCCGCCGGCCCACGATGATGTTCGTCGAGGATCACTGGGAGAGCTACGAGGAGCCGTCGCTCGCGGTCTACGTTGCCCGCGACCGCCAGTCGCACGCCGTTCCTGGTGCTCACCGGCCCCGAGCCGGATCTGCAGTGGGAACGCTTCACGGCCGCGGTGATCGACCTGGTGGACCGGTTCGGCGTCCGCATGACGGTCGGCTTCAACTCGATCCCGATGGCGGTGCCGCACACCCGGCCGACCGGCGTCACCGCGCACGCCTCCAACCGCGAACTGATCAGCGGCTACGAGCCGTGGCTGCAGCGGGTGCAGGTTCCGGCGAGCGCCGGCCACCTGCTCGAATACCGGCTCGGCCAGCAGGGTCACGACGCGATCGGGTTCGCCGCGCACGTGCCGCACTACCTGGCCCAGACCGACTACCCGGAGGCCGCCGAGCTGCTGCTGACCTCGCTGTCGCGCACGACCGGGCTGCTGCTGGCGACCGATGATCTGCGCACTTCCGCGGCGGCCGTCCGCGTCGAGGTCGACCGGCAGATCGCCGAAAACGGCGACGCCGTGGAGCTGGTCGAGTCGCTGGAGCAGCAATACGACGCGTTCATGCGCGGCCGGTCCGGCGACAACCTGCTCGCGACGTCCGGGCCCGCTGCCGACCGCCGAGGAGTTGGGCGCCGAGCTGGAGCGCTTCCTCGCCGGCCAGATCAACCCTCCCGGCGAGGGGCCGTCGCCAAGCGTCCTGACGGCGATCGTCGCGGGCCGGCGCTTCCAGCCGGCTGCCGCAGACCGGCGAGCAGGTCGCGGGCCGCAGGCCCCGGCCAGCCCGGCGGAAGCAGCTCGACCGGAAGCCCCGGATCGCGGTAGGGCAACCGTCGCCACGCGGTGAGTGCGCGGACCCAGTCGGCGAGCGGCGTCGGTGGGTCGCTGCGCAGCACGGCGTCGTACCCGGCAAGGAAGCTCTGGTAGTCGGCCCGTAGCCCGTCGAGGTCCCACCAGTCTCGGGCATGCGTCGCGATGTCTCCGAACGCGAGATATTCGGCGCGGAACAGGTCGACGTAACCGGCGAGGTCATGCCGGCGAAGCGTGGCCACGGTGAGGTCGAAACGATGTGCGGGCGCGACCCAGACGCCGGACGCCGCGGCGCCGAAGCCGAGCGCGCCAAGCTGAGAGCGCAGCGTGTGCCGTTTCGCCCGTTCGGTCTCCGGCACGGAGAAGATCGCGAGCAACCATCCATCGGCGAGCCGGGGCGTCGGCGGCGCGAAGATCCGGGCGTCGCCCTCGGCCAGGATCTCCTGAGCGCCGTCGGACAGGGCGTACCCGGCGATGCCACTCCGACGGGCCGCTTCCAGGAGGCCACGGCGCTTGAGCCGGGAGATCGCCGAGCGCACCGCGGGTTCGTCGACGTCGAGGCTCGGCGAGCAGACGCACCAGGCCGGCCACCGGCAACCAGCCGTCGTGACGGGCGTAGAGCCCGTAGATCGTGACGATCAGGGCCCGGGGCTGCTCGGTTTCTCGGCGATCGGGGTCGGATTGGCGAGTCCCGTCCGGTTTCGGCATTCGCTCAACATATCGTGCCATTGACTGTCGTCAAGAACGCGGAATACTTCGGTATGTGCCCGACAGTGTTGTCCCACGAGGAGCCACTGATGTCTGTGCGACCGAAGCTCGTGCCGTCCGCCCATGTCGACACCTTCGCGCGGGACCATCTTCCGCCCGACGACGCCTGGCCGCCGCTGATCTTCCCGGCCGAGCTGTCCTATCCGGACCGGCTCAACGCCGCGGCCGAACTGCTCGACGGCACCATCGCGCGGCTCGGCGCCGACCGGCCGGCGACGATCACGCCCGGCGGCCCGTGGAGCTACGGCGAGTTGCGCGACCACGTCAACCAGCTGGCACACTTCCTGGTTGACGAGGCGAAACTGGTGCCCGGCAATCGGGTGCTGCTGCGCATGCCCAACAACGAATGGCTCGTCGCCGCGTGGCTCGCCGTGCTGAAAGCGGGATGCGTCGCGGTCACGTCGATGCCGGTGCTCCGCGCCACCGAACTGCGCACGATCCACGAGATCGCCGCCGATCTCGTACAGCCTCGTCGACCACCGGTTCGCCGACGATTGGATCGGAAGCCGCGATCGGCCCCGGGCGCCTCATGAGCGACCTGGTGCCCCGGCTCAGCGACTGCCGACGTCGTTCACCGCGGTCGACACGGCCGGCGACGACGTGGCCATGCTCGCGTTCACCTCCGGCACCACCGGGCGGCCGAAGGCGACCATGCACTTCCACCGTGACCTGCTCGCGGTCCGCCGACACGTTCTCCCGGCACGTGCTGCGCGCCGACCGCCGACGACGTGTTCGTCGGGTCGCCGCCGATCGGGTTCACCTTCGGCCTCGGTGGGCTCGTCGTCTTCCCGATGCGGGTGGGCGCCGCGATGCTGCTGCTCGAACGCGGTACGCCGGACGTGCTCGGCCCGGCCCTCGGCGAATACGGCGCGACCGTGCTCTTCACCGCGCCGACCGCGTACCGGGCGCTGCTCGGCACGCCGGGCGCCGACTTCACGACGCTGCGACGGTGCGTCAGCGCGGGCGAACCGCTGTCGGCCGCGACCTGGCAGGCGTTCTACGACCGCACCGGCCTGAAGATCATCGACGGCATCGGCTCGACCGAGATGCTGCACATCTTCATCTCCTCGGCCGACGACGAGATCCGGCCCGGCTCAACCGGCCGCGTGGTGCCGGGTTACGAAGCCTGCGTGCTCGACGACGACGGCGAACCGGTGCCCGACGGGACCATCGGACGGCTGGCCGTACGCGGTCCGACCGGCTGCCGCTACCTCTCCGACGAGCGGCAGGCGGTCTACGTGCAGCACGGGTGGAACCTCACCGGCGACACGTACATGCGGGACGAGGACGGCTACTTCTGGTACCAGGCCCGCAACGACGACATGATCATCTCGGCCGGGTTCAACATCGCCGGGCCGGAGGTCGAGATGGCCCTGATGACGCCACCCGGACGTGCTCGAATGCGCGGTTGTCGGCGCGCCCGACGCCAACCGCACGATGGTCGTGCACGCGTTCGTCGTGCTGCCGCCCGGTGCCACGGCGACACCAGCCGACCTGCAGGAACACTGCCGCCGCACGATCGCGCCGTACAAGATGCCTCGGGTCGTGGAGTTCATCGACGCGCTGCCGCGCACGAATACCGGAAAGGTGCAGCGGTTCCGGCTGCGGGAGCGGTTCGATGCGTGAGGTGACGATCCAGGCGCACGTCGAGTGGATGGACACCGACGCGGCCGGCCACCACCATCACGCGAGCGTCGCCCGCTGGGTCGAGGCGGCCGAAGCGCATCTCTACCGCACCATCGGTCATCCACAGTTGATGACGTTGGTGCCGCGGGTCGCGTACCAGGCGGAATATCTTGATCGGCTCTTCTACCAGGACGCGATCACGGTGATCCTGCGCGTGACGGCGGTTGGCCGCACGTCCCTGACCTACGGCTTCGAGGTGCGGCGAGCGGCCGACGACGTGGTGGCAGCGCGGGGCACCTACACCGTGGTGCACGTCGGTGAGCCGCAAGGACGTGGCGCACCGTGGCCCGATGACATGCGCGCGTCGCTGACGGAGGTCAGCGCGGTCGAGGATGGTGGAGACTAACCGTCGATATCTCGTCGAAACGGCACACGCGCGCCGGTCTACTGCGGCAGGTAGCGGCCGCCGTTGACGTCGAGCGTGATGCCGGTGATGAACGACGACGCGTCGCTCGCGAGGAACAGGATCGGCTCGACGATCTCGCGCAGTTCGGGCGTGCGGCCCAGCGCGATCGCCCCGATGACCTCCCGCTGCTCCGCCTCTGTCATCGCCTCGAAGCGCTCGCGGACGCGGTCGGAGAAGAAGAGACCCGGCGCGATCGCGTTGACCCGGATGTTCGCCGGGCCGAGCTCGCGCGCCAGCTTGCGGGTCAGACCGCCGATGGCCGACTTCGCCGCCGCGTAGGCCGCACCGGTCACCGGCGACGGGGTCCGCGCCCCGATCGAGGACACCGTGACGATTGCGCCACCGCCGGCCGCCTCCATGAACGGTGCCGCGGCCTGCGCGCAGAAGAACGTGCCCTTGACGTTGACGTCGAGCACGCGGGCGAGGTGATCGGGCATGATCTCGTCGAGTGCCGGCGGCGTGCCCAGTGAGCCGCCCGCCAGCGTCACGAGGATGTGCGGCCCGCCGAAGCGCTCGTTGATCTCGGCCATCATCGCGCCGACCTCGTCCGCGTCGGCCACATCGACGGTGACTCCGTAGGAGTTGGAGCCGAGCGCTTCCGCCGCCTCCTCGACCCCGGCCACGTCGACGATCACGACGATCGCGCCCGCCGCGGCGAAGCCCTCGCAGACCGCGTGACCGATGCCGCCGGCGCCGCCGGTCACGACCGCGACCTGACCGTCCAGGACATAACTCACGCTGGGCTCCTCCTTCACGGGGATCAACTTGCCACGTACGGCACGAGGCCGGTGCCCACGTGCTGCATCGCCACCTGCCCGAGCTGGTAGATGTCGGAAAACTCGAGCCGGTGCGTTGACCAGGCGCTGACCGCGAGCAGCACGCAACCCTGCCGGATGACCAAGCCGTACACGTTGGTCTTTCCGGCCATGTAGTAATAGTGGACCTCTGTGCCCAGGTCACGGTACGGCGTCGCCGACAATTCAGGCGCCGACCGCATCTGCACGACCTGCGCACCGTCGACGAACTGGGCGAACGCCGATTGTGCGACGGCGGCGCCGGTCATCACCCGGAGGCGTTTCCGCCAACCTGGTCGATGCCGGCGCCGTGGAAGGCGAGAAGGTTGACGCGGCGTCCGGGCACGACGCGCCCGGGTTGCTGATCGGCTCCCGCAGGACTGCGGCCGCATCGGTGGCGGTCACCACCGCGCCACACGTCCCCACCGCGGCGAAGTCGCCACCAGCCCGGGATTCGGCCAGGGTGGTCGTGGCCTTGCGCGGATCGCCGATGCTGGTTGCGGTCGAGGAGGCCGTGGCGTGACTTGTCGTCTTCGCAGCGCAACCTGATGTCGTCAACGACATGGCGAGCACAAGTCCGATCAAGACGCGTCTACGCATGGGACCTCGTCCAGTCGAAATGATCACGGCGGCACATGCTAACCCGGATCGAGTCGTCCGTGTCGCCCGTATCGTGTGCCGTTGACGGTCGTCCTGAAAGCGACATATTCTGGCCGCATGCGGATCGCGGTTATCGGCGGCGGGCCCGGCGGGCTCTACTTCGCCGCGCTCGCGAAGCAGCTCGATCCCACCCGTGACATCACCGTATGGGAGCGCAATCCGCCCGACGACACCTACGGTTTCGGCGTCGTCTTCTCCGACGAGACTCTGGGCGGCATCGAGCACGCCGATCCGGTGATCCACCAGGCGATGGCCACGAGTTTCGCCCGGTGGGACGACATCGATGTGCGGTTCGGTGGCGAGGTGATCACGAGTGGCGGGCACGGTTTCGCCGCCATGGGCCGCCGTCACCTGCTGCGGATCCTGCGGGAGCGGGCCGGCTCGTTAGGCGTACACCTCAAATTCGGTGAAGTTGCTCCTGATCTGGCTCTGCTCCGATCCGAATATGACCTGGTCGTGGCCGCTGACGGGCTGAATTCAGGGGTGCGGGCCGTGGCCGCGGACCGCTTCCGGCCGACGGTGGAAAACCGCCACTGCCGCTACATCTGGTTCGGCACGGACAAGGTCTTCGACGCGTTCACGTTCGACATTCGGGCGACAGACGCGGGTGTGATGCAGGTGCACGGCTACCCCTATGACACGACCGGTTCCACGATGATCGTCGAGATGACCGACGAGGTGTGGCGCAAGGCCGGCTTCGCTGATGCGCCGGCGGTGGTCAGCCCGGAGACGCTGCGACCCGGCGACTCCGACGTCGAGGCGATGGCGCGGTGCGAGCAGATCTTCGCCGACCTGCTCGACGGCCACCGGCTCACGGGCAATAACAGCAGGTGGATCAATTTTTCGACGGTACGGTGCGAGAGCTGGCACGACGGCAACGTGGTGCTTCTCGGCGACGCCGCGCACACGGCCCACTTCTCGATCGGCTCCGGCACGAAGCTCGCGATGGAAGACGCGTTGGCCCTGGTCGCGTGCCTCTCCGAGCAGCCGACGATCGAGGGCGCCCTCGACGCTTACGAGGCCGAGCGGAAACCGGTCGTCGTCTCGACCCAGCGAGCCGCGCAGGCGAGCCTGGAATGGTTCGAGAACCTCAACCAGTACGTCGACCAGCCGCCGAGCCAATTCGCGTTCAACCTGCTGACCCGATCCCGCCGTGTCACCTACGACAACCTGCGCCTTCGTGATCCCGAATTCGTCGCGCGCATGGACGATTGGTTCGCCGAGTCGATCGGGGAGCCGACCCGGCCGCCGATGTTCCATCCGCTCACGCTGCGCGGCGTCACGCTGCCCAATCGGGTCATCGTCTCGCCGATGGACATGTATTCGGCGACTGACGGCCTCCCGGGCGACTTTCACCTCGTGCATCTCGGCAGCAAGGCCCTCGGCGGAGCCGGCCTCGTCATGACCGAGATGGTCTGCGTTCACCAGAGGGCCGCATTACGCCAGGTTGCACCGGTCTGTGGAATGACGAGCAGGCGGACGGCTGGCGTCGGGTGGTGTCGTTCATGCACGACCAGACGCCCGCGAAGATCGGCATCCAGCTGGGGCATTCCGGGCGCAAGGGCTCGACGAAACTGATGTGGGACGGCATCGACGAACCGCTGCCCGCAGCGAACTGGCCGGTCGTCGCGCCGTCGCCGCTGCCCTACTCGGCCGGATCAACCAGGTGCCGCGTGAACTGTCCCTCGCCGAGATGGCGGAGATCAAGGCATCGTTCGCCGCCGCTGCCGTACGCGCCGCTCGCGCTGGCTTCGACCTGCTCGAACTGCACTGCGCACACGGCTACCTGCTGTCGTCGTTCCTGTCCCCGCTGACGAACCAGCGCACCGACGCGTACGGCGGCTCCGTCGCGAACCGCCTCCGCTATCCGCTGGAGGTCTTCGACGAGCTGCGCGCCGTCTGGCCCGACGACCGCCCGATGTCCGTACGCATCTCCGCCACCGACTGGGCTCCCGACGGCAACGATGTCGATGACGCCATCGTGATCGCCCAGGCCTTCGCGCGGCACGGCGTGGACGCGATCGACGTCTCCACCGGACAGGTCGTTTCCGACGAAAAGCCGGCTTTCGGGCGTTCCTACCAGGTGCCGTTCGCGGACGCGATCCGTCAGGCGGTGCCGGGAGTCGCCGTGGTCGCCGTCGGTGCGATCTCGTCGTACGACGACGTCAACTCGCTGCTGCTCGCCGGTCGGGCCGACCTCTGTGCGCTCGGCCGGACCCACCTCTACGACCCACAATGGACCCTCCACGCGGCCGCCGACCAGGGGTATGTGATGCCGTGGCCTAAGCCGTTCGCACCCGGTAGCCGAAAGCCGCAGACCGGCCGGAGCGACGGCCCGAAGCCCAGACTCGACCTGGTACGCGACCCGGCCGCGACAGCCACTCGTCATGATCGATGGACGCCCGCCTGACGTGAACACGAGGTGCCTGTCGGTAACAGGTTGATTACTGACGCTTCGGACCCTTCCGCTGAGGTGTCCGTAGACGTTAGGTTGACGCCACCCCGGCGTCCTGAGCTGGGTCGGCACCTGGAGTCAGATCGTGAGCGTGCAACAGATGACGTTTCGCGGCTTTGCTAACGCGGTAGACCCGACGGCGGCTGAGTTGCGCGCGTGGGCATATCAACCTGATTCGGTTTCGCTGCAATCGATGCCGCCGTATTGGGACCTGCTCGTCGCCGGCGACCGTCTCGTGTCGACCGTGTTCGATCTCGCCATCGACGTCAATTGCCCGGCACGCCGGTTTGCCCTGCATTGCCTGTATATCTACGCGGCCGACGGCATCCGCACCGACTTCAGCGCGCACCCGAAGCGTCGCCTGCGCAAGCTGGTCGAGCGCGCCGAGGCCGACGGCGACGAGTTGATGAAGACCTGGGCCTACAACGTTCGGGTGCTGCTGGCACGGCCGGAAATGTTCGACTTCCACGACTGGTGCGAGGGCGGTCTCGTCCGCACCCAGCGTCGTTTGGGCTGATACACGCATACAAATCGGGCGCCCCACCGGCTGGTGAGGCGCCCGATCTCTATATGACTACTTGTTGCCCATCTTCTTCATCTGGTCCTTCGCCATGTCCTGAGCCTTGTCCGTCTTGTCGGCGTACTTGCCCTTGGTCATGTCGTCGGCCTTGTCGCCGGCTGCGTCGACACCCTTTTCCATGTCGTCGCCGTGGCCCGACATAGCGTCCTTGGCCTTGCCGGCGGCGCCACTGATCGAGTCGCTGATTCCCATTACGGCCTCGCTCCTTCGTAAGTGGATGCCCGACTTATCGGACTCGCTCCACCAACGAACCTACGGCAGCCAGCCGATACGTTCAGGTTGTTTGTGATTCGGCCGCGAATCAGCGATTTCTATGATGTCGCCTTGCGCGGACGCCAGACGACCAGGGCGGCGCTCCGCGGATAGGCCGGCATCACGTCCCGTCGCGGGTACGCGCTCATCGACTGCACGTGCGACAACCGCGCCTGCGCGTCAGCCAGGTCGGCTTCGAGGTCCATCACCCGCCGCTGCAGGTCGACGACGTGCCGCTCCAGGTCGATGATCCGCCGGATGCCGGCCAGGCTGACCCCGTCGTCCTGACTGAGCCGCTGGATCTCGCGGAGCAGCACCACGTCGCGCTCGCTGTAGCGGCGGCCGCCGCCGGGCGTACGACCGGGCGAGACGAGGCCCATCCGGTCGTACTGCCGCAGCGTCTGCGGATGCATGCCCGCCATCCGTGCCGCCACCGAGATGATCAGCACCTTGTCGTCGGACGGACTCGTGATGACGATCTGCGCCTCGAACTCAGACACGATCCAACCGCCCCTCGATGTGCTCCCGTGGCGCCGGCGGCGTGGATGCCGCGAACTCCTCGAGCGCCTTACGCGCGTCCATCGACAGATCCTTCGGCACCGCGATGTCGACCGTCACCAGCAGATCGCCGACGGTCTTGTCGCGCCGAGCCACGCCCTTGCCCCGAACCCGCAGCGTGCGACCGCTGGGCGTGCCCGGCGGGACCCGCAACGTCACCGAGCCGTCGAGCGTGGGCACCCGCAGGTCGACCCCGATGACCGCCTCCGGGAACGTGATCGGCACGGCCAGCGTGAGGTCGTCGCCGTACCGACCGAAGATGGCGTCGTCACGGACCTTGATCAGCACGTACAGGTCGCCGGCCGGGCCACCGCGGTCGCCCGGCTCGCCACGGCCGGCCAGCCGGATCTTCTGGCCGTCGGCGACTCCCGCCGGGATGCGGATCGTTAAGCGTGCGGGTCTTCGTCACCCCACCCGTGCCGTGGCATTCCGGGCAGCGATCTTCTCGTCGACGACCGTGCCGACGCCCTGGCAGTTGCGGCACGGCTCGGAGAGGCTGAACGCACCCTGGTTGTTGGTGACGAGCCCGCTGCCGTGGCAGACCGGGCACGTGTGCGGCGTCGCACCGGGCTTGGCACCGTTGCCGTGGCAGGTGTCGCAGACGCCCGGCGCCCGCAGCGTGATCGGCATGGTGACCCCGCGCACCGAGTCGGCGAAGTCGAGCGTGACCTCGGCCTCCACGTCGCGGCCCCGGGTCTGCCCCGGGCGCCGCGTCGACGGTCGGGCGCTGCCACCCGAGAAGATCGTGCCGAACAGGTCGGAGAAGCCGGCGCCACCGAAGCGGCGGTCGCCCGCCCCTGCCGTGCCGCCCTCACCGAACAGGTCACCCATGTCGAACTGGCCGCCACCGGGAGCACCCGCGCCGGCGGTGCCGCGTGCTGCGACGGAACGCGCCGGAGCCGAACAGCTGGCGCATCTCGTCGTACTCGGCCCGCTTGCGGGCGTCGGACAGCACGTCATTGGCCTCGGAGACGGCCTTGAACCGCTCCTCGGCCTCGGCGTTGCCCGGATTGCGGTCGGGGTGCAGCTCCCGTGCCAGCTTCCGGTAGGACTTCTTGATGTCATCGGAGGTGGCCGACTTACCGACCCCGAGGACCGCGTAGAAGTCCTTCTCGATCCAGTCCTTAGAACTCACCTGTGTACCGTCCTGCTCACTCAGGGTCCGCGACGGCGACGAGCGCCGGCCGCAGCAGACGGTCACCCAGCAGGTAACCCCGACGCATGATCTCGACGCAGGTCGTCTCGGTCACGTCCGGAGAACTCATGTGCGCCACCGCCTCGTGCAGTGTCGGGTCGAACGGGTCGCCCACCTCGCCGAACGCCGTCAGGCCGAACTTGCCGAGCACCGTCGCCAACTGATCGGCGACGCCGCCGAACGGCCCGACCAGGTCGCCGTGCTTGCGTGCCCGATCCAGGTCATCCAGGATCGGCAGCAACTGCGTCAGCACCGCGCCGGTAGCCTGCTCCGCGACGGTGGTGCGGTCACGGTCGACCCGCTTGCGGTAGTTGGCGTACTCCGCCGTCACCCGCTGCAGATCGCGTGTCAGCTCGCCGAGATCGTGCCGCAGCACGCCCAGCTCGGCGACGACCGGTGCGCTCTCGCCGTCATCGGCAGCCCGCGCCTCGGCGGCCTTTGCGTCAGGATCGGCGGACACCACCTTCTCAACGGTGATGATCTCCGCCTCGTCGTCGGCCGGCTCGGTGTCGGCTGGCTCGGCGTCGGCGACGCGTCTCGGCCCCGATGCCTCCGGTGTCGTCGATTCGTCGACGCCGTCGGTCACCGGTCCTTCAGACGCCGCCCCGGCGGGCCCGGCCGAAGCCGAACCCGCCGTGTCGACATCCGAAGCCTCTGACTTGTCAGTTGGTTCCTTCGTCACTTGTTCTCATCCTCGTCGATCACCTCGGCGTCGACGACATCGTCGTCCTGCGCACCGCGCGTCCGCCGAAGCGGCACCCGGCTGACCCTCGCCACCCTCGGCGGGACCGGCCGCGTTCTGGGCGTAGAGCGTCGAGCCGGCCTTCTGCGAGACCGTCATCAGGTGCTCGTGCGCGGTCTTGATCTTCTCAAGATCGGTGCCACCGAGCGCGGAGCGCAGGTCGCCGAGCGCCTCGCCGATTTCGTCACGGCCCTCGGCGGGCAGCTTGTCGCCGCTCTCCGCGAGGAACTTCTCGGTCTGCCAGATCAGGGCCTCGGCGAGGTTGCGGGTCTCCGCCTCTTCGCGGCGACGCTTGTCATCGTCGGCGTGGTCCTGAGCGTCGCGCATCATCCGCTCGATGTCGTCCTTCGGCAGCGCCGAGCCGCCGGTGATCGTCATCGACTGCTCCTTGCCGGTGCCGAGGTCCTTCGCGTTGACGTGCACGATGCCGTTGGCGTCGATGTCGAACGTGACCTCGATCTGCGGGACTCCGCGCGGCGCCGGCGCGATGCCGGTCAGCTCGAAAGTGCCGAGACGCTTGTTGTACTGCGCCATCTCCCGCTCGCCCTGGAAGACCTGGATCAGCACGGACGGCTGGTTGTCTTCCGCCGTCGTGTAGACCTCGGAGCGCTTCGTCGGGATCGTGGTGTTGCGCTCGACGAGCTTGTGCATGATGCCGCCCTTGGTCTCGATGCCCAGCGACAGCGGGGTGACATCGAGCAGCAGGACGTCCTTGACCTCGCCCTTGAGCACGCCGGCCTGCAGCGCGGCGCCGACGGCGACGACCTCGTCCGGGTTGACGCCCTTGTTGGGCTCCTTGCCGCCGGTCAGCTCCTTGACCAGCTCGGTGACGGCGGGCATGCGGGTCGAGCCACCGACGAGGATCACGTGGTCGATCGTCGCTGACCTTCGACGTTCGGCGTCCTTGATGGCCTGCTCGAACGGGCCCTTGCAGCGGTCGAGAAGGTCCTGCGTCATGCGCTGGAACTCGGCACGCGAGAGCTGCATGTCGAGGTGCAGCGGGCCGGACGCGCCGGCGGTGATGTAGGGCAGGTTGATGCTGGTCGTGTTGGCGGCGGACAGCTCGATCTTCGCCTTCTCGGCCGCCTCACGGAGACGCTGCATCGCCATCTTGTCCTGCGACAGGTCGATGCCGTTCTGGCCCCGGAAGGTCTTGACCAGGTGGTCGATGATCCGCTGGTCCCAGTCGTCACCACCGAGACGGTTGTCACCGGCGGTGGACTTGACCTCGATCACGCCTTCGCCAAGCTCCAGCAGCGACACGTCGAACGTGCCACCACCGAGGTCGAAGACGAGGACCGTCTGCTCCTTCTGGCCCTTGTCGAGGCCGTACGCCAGGGCGGCCGCGGTCGGCTCGTTGACGATCCGCAGCACGTTGAAGCCGGAGATGTCACCGGCCTCCTTGGTGGCCTGACGCTGGGCGTCGTTGAAGTAGGCCGGGACCGTGATGACGGCGTCGGTGATCGTCTCACCGAGGTAGGCCTCAGCGTCGCGCTTGAGCTTCATCAGCACTCGGGCCGAGATCTCCTGCGCCGTGTACTTCTTGCCGTCGATGTCGACGGTCCAGTCCGTGCCCATTTCGCGCTTCACCGAACGGATGGTCCGGTCCGGGTTGGTGACCGCCTGACGCTTGGCCACCTCGCCGACGAGAACCTCACCGTTACGGGCGAACGCGACGATCGACGGGGTCGTGCGCGACCCCTCGGCGTTCGCGATGACCGTGGGCTCGCCGCCCTCCAGGACGCTGACACAGGAGTTCGTCGTTCCCAGGTCGATGCCGACCGCACGTGCCATGGTGTTTCCTCCGCGCTGAAAGATCGTATTAAAAAGTTGAGTGAACTGGACTCAATGATGCCACGCGAAGTCGAGGTGTCAAATCGTGGGTTGAGCGGGATCGACGCAAGTCGGTAGGACCCTCGCATCAGTGCCGGTTCTGCTGGGCTTTCTGCCGATTTAGGGTAAAGATCAGGCAACCTATAAGTGTGGGCGACTCAGCTGCGACGCCGGGAGCCGCGCCGGGGACGGCCCTCGGCACGGCACTTGGCGCAGCGCTGGCCAGCATGCGCGCCGCCGTCGGCGAGGCCCGGTTTCCGCTGGGAGTGCCCTCCGCGATCGAGGCCGACCGAGCGGCCACCCGGATAGGCAAGCAACTAGACGACTATCTGCTGCCTCGGGTCGAACGGCTCGACGCCCCGCTTCTCGTGGTCGTCGGCGGTTCGACCGGAGCCGGGAAGTCGACGCTGGTCAACAGCATCGTGCAGGCTCCGGTCAGCACCGCCGGTGTGTTGCGCCCCACAACCAGGGCTCCGGTGCTGGTCAGTCACCCCAACGACGTCGCCTGGTTCGCGGAACGACGGATCTTGCCCGGGTTGACGCGGACCAACGCCGTGCCGCGAGCAATGCCGGAAACCGTGGTGAGGAGAGTCGTACCCATCAAGGCAATTTGCAAGTGATCTCGGCTCCGGCGTTGACGCCGGGCCTCGCGCTGCTCGACGCACCGGACATCGATTCGGTCGTGGACGCGAACCGCGACCTGGCGGGCCAGCTCCTCGCAGCCGCTGACCTGTGGCTTTTCGTCACGACGGCGGCCCGCTACGCCGACGCGGTGCCGTGGGGGGTGCTTCGCGCGGCGCACGACCGGGGCACCGTGATCGCGATGGTGCTCGACCGGGTGCCGCTCGGTGCGGATGAGGAGGTCGCCGCCCATCTGCGCGAGATGCTCGAGGAGCAGCATCTGGCGAACACGACGCTCTTCATCCTGCCCGAGACCACGCTGGACGGCTCCGGCCTGCTACCCGACGTGTTCGTGCGCCCGATCCGCGAATGGCTCGCCGACCTCGCCGGCGACGCGGCGGCGCGTTCCGATGTGATCCGCACCACGGTCAGCGGCGCGGTGCGGTCCATCGTGATCGACGTGGACGCCCTCGCGCAGGCCGCCGACGACCAGTCACGCGCCTGGACGGCGCTCGACGCGCAAGCGCGGGAGGCTTACGACGCCGCGAACTCCGCCGTCGAGCAGGGCGTGGAAGACGGCGCTGTTGCTGCGGGGCGAGGTCTTAGCCCGTTGGCAAGAGTTTGTGGGTACGGGTGACCTGATGCGCGCCCTCCAAGCCCGCGTCGGCAAGCTGCGGGACTCCGTGGTCACCGCCGTCACCGGGCGACCGGCACCCGGCGGCGATCTGCGCGCCGCGCTGACCTCCGGAGTCTCGGCGCTGATCCAGGCGAACGCCGCCGAGGCCGCCGAACGGGCCGTGGCCGCGTGGCGAGCCGACCCGGCCGGAGCGCGGCTGGCAACCGACGCGCTCGCCCGGCCCGGTGCCGACCTGCCGGCCCGGACGCTGCGGCTGATTCGCGACTGGCAGCGCGGCGTGCTCGACCTCGTACGCGAACAGGGCGCGAAGAAACGGCGGCTGGCCCGAGTCACCGCGTACACCGTCAACGCGACCGGGCTGCTCGTGATGATCGGGGTGTTCGCGTCGACCGCGTTCATCCCGACGGGAGCCGAGATCGCGGTCGCCGGCGGCACCAGCATCGCCGGGCAGAAGCTGCTCGAAGCGCTGTTCGGCGACGAGGCGCTGCGGCAGCTCGCTCGGGTGGCGCGCCAGGACCTGCTGAACCGGGTACGCGCGCTTCTCGACACCGAAGCGGCTCGGTTCAGCGCGGTTCGTACGTCGATCAACCTGGACCCAGGTCTTCCGGAACGGCTCCGGATCGCGGCCCAGTCCGTCTCCCACCTCGCCCCGGCGCCACCGCCCGGCCTCCGGTTGCCTGCCATTGGAGAGCGGACGTGAGCCTCGCCGGCCGGCTGCGCGACGCGCTACGGCGCGATGACCAGCGGGTGGACGCGGATCACCTGGTCCACCGCGTCGCCGCGCTGGACCGGTTCGCTCGGGCGTCCACCGATCACCTGCCCGCCGAGTTGCTGCGGCCGGCCCACGCGATCGTCGACCGTGCCGGCGGCCGCCTCGCCCTCTCCCGCGATCACACCGTCGTCGCGCTCGCAGGCGCGACCGGTAGCGGTAAGTCGAGCCTGTTCAACGCGTTGACGGGCATGCAGATCTCCAGCGTCGGCGTCCGACGGCCGACCACCGGCGTCGCTCACGCCTGCGTCTGGGGTGCCGAGGGTGCCGGATCACTGCTGGACTGGCTCGGCATCCCGCCGGATCGACGCTTCATCCGGGACAGCCCGCTGCACCGGCCCGACGACGATCCGCAGCTCCACGGCCTCGTGCTCCTCGACCTTCCCGACTTCGACTCGATCCTGGCCGGCCATCGGATCGAGGTCGATCGACTGTTGCGACTGGTCGACCTCGTGATCTGGGTAACCGATCCACAGAAGTACGCCGACCAGGTCATTCACGAGCAATATCTGCGGACGTTCCACCGCCATGTCGACAGCACCATCGTCGTGCTCAACCAGGCCGACCGCCTTTCCGAAACCGACGTACGCCGCTGCCTCGCCGACCTGACCGGCCTGTTGACCGCGGACGGTTTCGCCAAGATACGTGTCTTCGCGATCTCGGCGGTCGCCGATCCTCCGGGAATCGGGCCGCTGCGGCAGTCACTCCGCACAACCGTGTCGCAACGCCTAGCCGCCCTGCAACGGCTCTCGGCCGACGTCGACGGAGCCGTGGCGACGCTGTCTCCGCTGGTCGGGCCGCCCGCGGCCGAGGACTCGATCGACCGGGACACCACGCGCGCGCTGACCGACGCCCTCGCCGACAGTGCCGGGGTGCCGGCCGTCGTGGAGGCGACCGGCGAGGCGTACGCGTTCCGGGCCCGAGCGTCGATGGGCTGGCCGCTGGTCCGGTGGGTTCGCCGGGTGCGTACGGATCCGCTGCGACGGCTGCGGCTCGGTCTCGCGAGCAGCCTTGGGGGTGAGTCCGGGCCGCGCGGTTCAGGGATGCCGTCGGAGGCCTCGTCGATTCCGGAGCCCAACAGCGCGCAGAGATCCGTGGCGGCGCTGGCCGTCCGCACGATCAGCGACCGGGCGGCGGTGGGCCTGCCGGATCCGTGGCCCGCCGCCGTGACGACAGCGGCGCGGTCCCGAGCGGACGACCTCGCCGACGCGCTCGACCAGGCCGTCGTGCGAACCGACCTCGGAATGGACGGTAAACGCTGGTGGTGGCGGATCATCGGGGCGCTGCAGTGGCTGCTGACGGTGATCGCGATCATCGGCGCGTTGTGGCTGCTGGTTCGGCTCGCCCTGATCGCGCTCGGACTCGTCAACTTCGGACTGGCATCGGTTGATGTACAGGGCGTCGGGCACATCCCGATCGCGACGATCCTGCTCATCGGTGGCGCGGTCGCGGGCATCCTGATCAGCCTGCTCGTGAAGCCGCTGGTCGCGGTGGGGCGCAATCGCGCGCGGAAACGGGCCGACAGCAGGCTGCGCGCTGCGGTTACGGACGTGTCCCGTGACTACGTGATCGCGCCGGTCCGGCAGGTGCTGCACGATTACGCGGAGGCTCGAGAGGCGTTGGGCGAGGCTGGGAAGATCGAGCCCGCGAGGTAGGCGTTGGGTGGTGGGAGTGCAAGACTCGACGCATGTCCGATCCGTCCGAAGCGATCCCTCCCGAGTCTGCCGAGTCCGCTGAGTCTGCCGAAGAGCCCGCCGGCCTCGCCGCGCTCGTGCTGCACGCCGCCCGCGACGTGGCCTCGGTCGACACCGCGTTCGATGCGGAACTGTTGATCTCCACCCTGCTCGGATCGGTGTACACGGCCGTGCTGCCCGACCGCGGTGCCGCCGCGGACTCGTTCGCGCAAGCGTTCGCCGAGCACCTGGCCACCTCCGACGATCCGGTCGCACCGACCGTCGCCGCCGTGCTCGCCGCGCTGACCGGGCGCGAGGTGCCGCCGGTCTCCGACGGACCCGAGTGGATCTCCGCTCTCGGTCGCGTGCATTTGACAGGCTCGTACGCGTACGGCGATCGGTACGGCGACCAGACCAGTTACGTCACCACCTACGCCTATGACGACGAGACGATCGGCGGCCCCGAACACGCGGTCGTCGTGCTCGCCGACCACAACATCGGGCTCGCGAAGGACATCTTCGTCGCCGCGCCCGCCGCCAGCATGATCGCGACCCTCCGTGACGGCGCCACGACTGACGAAGCCGCGATGAGCTGGTTCACCGAGATCGAACCGTCGACCGTGCGGGCTGCCGCCGCCGCGTACCTCGCCTGCACCGATGCCGCCGTGGACCTGCCGGACGGCGACTCCCTCCCGGCGAACCGCGCCCTGACGCTCGCCCGGATCGCGTTGCTGCCGGTCGCTGATGCTGGGAGCCCTCGATCCAGCAGCTCTGCATCCACTGGCACTGGTGTTGACGCCGACCTCTCCACCGAACCGCCGAACGAGGAGTCGGAGCGGCTCGCGGCCGTGCGTACCCGTCTCATCGAAGAATTTCTGGCGAGTCCCGAGGCGGAGCTGGCCGGCCTCGCGCATCGCACGGGCGCCGATCGCGAGTCCCTGACCTATTGCCTCGCGCTGATCGTCGACTTCGCGACCGGTCGCGGTGACGCGACGCGGTGGAGTCCGGCGGGTGTGGAGACATTCCTCACCTCGTGGGTGCACGAACGGGCGATTCTCGATGCCGAGGACGCCGCCGTCTTGCCAGACGCACTCCGCGCCTGGATCGCGTGGGCTGGGCGGCGCGTCGATCTACCTGCGGCCGCACTGGCCGAAACGCTCAGCACGGTGCGGGCGATTCAAGGGGAATTCGCCCGGCTTTACGCGACCGGAGAACGGCTCTCGCCCGCCTCCCGAGCGATGGCCGCGATGATCGCGGACGGCGTGGACCTGACCGACCCCGCTGCTGTCGAGGTCTGGCTGGCCAATTACACCGAAACTGACCAGTGAGGAAACTCAGCGGGGCCTGATAAGTTCGTCGGCGATGTCGGATAAACGTAGATCCAAAGTGGCCGCTGTCGTCGCCGCGCTCGCGCTGACCGTGGTGGCGTTGGCAGCCTGCGGCACGCATGGGAGTTCGGCCGCGAGCCGGGCACCGCTGACGACGCCGCTGTCACCGTCGCAATCGGCGCCCTCACCATCGGCCGCGTCGCAGTCGGCGTCAGCGGTGCCCACGCGGTCGCCGACGAGCACCGCGGCGCCGACCGTGAAGCCGACACCCACGAAGACGACGCCGGGAACCCCCGGCAAGTTCGTGTTCCCCGTGGTCGGCAAGGTGTCCTACGTCCACGATCACCACGACTACCCGGCAACCGACATCCTCACGGCCTGCGGCAACGAGGTTCGGGCCGTCACGAGCGGCGTGATCCTCGAGGTCAACCGAGTCGACAAATGGAAGGCCAGCGTCGACGCCGGTGCGACCCGAGGCGGTCTGTCCTTCTCGATCCGTGGCGACGACGGCATCCGTTACTACGGGTCACACCTCGAAGAGATCAACAAAAACATCCAGCCAGGGGTACGCGTAACCGCCGGCGAACCCGTCGGCAAAATCGGCGAGACCGGTGACGCGAGCGCCTGCCACCTGCACTTCGGGCTGTCGCCAATATGTAAAGGCACCGGCGACTGGTGGATCCAACGCGGCGTGATCTGGCCCTGGCCGTACCTCGATTCGTGGCGCAAAGGCGGCGAGAAGTCGCCGGTCGCGGCGATTCACGCGTGGCAGCAAACCCACGGCTGCCCGACTAAGCCGCTAACTGACCCGTAGCCCTTAGGTCCGCTCCCACCGACCGGGCCGCCACTAACTTCCGACAGTCACGATCACATCAGGAAACAGCCCAGGCGGAGACGGCGCGGGCACCGGGTGCGTGGGCGGTGCCGGAGGCGCCGGATCGATCGGCGGCACAGGTGGCGCCGGATCAGTCGGACCGGACGTCGGCGGCGCGGTCGGCTCGTCAGTGGGCCCGCCAGTTGGCCCAGTCGGCGACGTCGGCCAACCCGTCGGCGTCGGAGGCGGCGTCGGGTGGCTCGGCGTCGGCGTCGGGATCGGCGTAGGCCAGCCGCCACCGGTCGGACTAGGACTCACAGGCGGCGGCGGGGGCGTCGACGGCCCCCCAGTCGGAGTGGGCGAAGGCGACGGACAAGGCCAACCGCCCCCACTAGACCCGCCCCCGCCAGACCCGCCCCCTCCAGACCCGCCACCTCCAGACCCCCACCACCAGACCCAACGCCACCGACCGCGCCGCCACCCCCAGATCCACCACCGGAAGACCGGCCAAGGCCAGACCCAGACCCAGACCCGGACCCAGCCGCCAACCACCGAACCGCCACCGAACCCACCCACACCGACAAATCCACCAGACTCAGGACTACGTCCGCCGAGATCATCCGACCCCGAGCCACCGCCGAACCCCTGCGAAACCTGCGGGGTCGGCACGACCCGGGGATAACGGGTTGGCCGAGCCGACGGCACCGGTCGCAACGGGATCACGACGACGGGCACGTGAGGGAAGTCACCGCCGCTGATGATCGATGAACGGGAGTCGCGATAGCGGGCTCGGTCCACGAGCGCGCTACCGGCTGCGATCACTATCAGCGTGGCGACGCAACTGATGACGGCCAGCGAGGCGACGATCAGTCCATGCCGACGAGGCAGACGCATGGGGAAGCTCCTTCGGGGGTACCGACGTGGCAACGAACGCCGGCCAGAACGCGGGGGAGGGTTTAGGGATTTATTCCGTAGATTGACCGATTCAAGTGGGTTGTACGTGACTGGTAGTCAGCCGTCCCGGTGTGCCAGATATCTGACGCAGAACTCCCGTATCTCGAACCGTGAATCACCGTTCCGGCGCAGAAATTGCCGGCCCGGACTGTGATCACCACAGACTCTTCTGCCATGCTGGAGTCGGCGGCGACGGGGCCGTTGCATCGCTCACCCTGCGTTTGGGCTGCCCCGATGCCTCCGCTCCCGGAGCCGTTCAACTCATTGACGGCTCCCCGCGCATCACTGTCCACTGCGCCGTAGCGCTGCGGGGCGCGCGCGGCTTGACACGCACCGCCGCCCCGGCAGGGTCACCCCGCTGCCGAGGCATACGACAGGGAGAGACCATGGCGAAGGGCACCGTAGCCCGGAACCGGAAAGACAGCGGCTCGCCCGCGGTCAATCCGGAGATGGTGCAGCTGCTCACCCCCGAAGGGGAGCGCGTCGACCACCCCGATTACTCGGTCGACTTCACCGACGAGGAATACCGCGATCTCTATCGCGACCTGGTGGTCGTCCGCCGGCTGGACGCCGAGTCCACCGCGCTGCAGCGCCAGGGCGAGCTGGGCATCTGGGCCAGCCTGCTCGGCCAGGAGGCGGCTCAGGTCGGCTCCGGCCGCGCGCTGCGCGAGCAGGACATGGCGTTCCCGACCTACCGCGAGCACGGCGTCCTCTACTGCCGCGGCATCGACCCGATCATGCCGCTGGGCCTGTTCCGCGGCGTTGACCAGGGCGGCTGGGACCCCAACGAGTTCAAGTTCAACATGTACACGATCGTCATCGGCGCCCAGACGCTGCACGCGACCGGCTACGCCATGGGCATCACCATGGACGGCAAGGTCGGCGGCGACGACGGCGAGGCGGTCATCGCCTACTTCGGCGACGGCGCCACGTCGCAGGGCGACGTCAACGAGGCGTTCATCTGGGCGAGCGTCTTCAACGCGCCGATGGTGTTCTTCTGCCAGAACAACCAGTACGCGATCTCCGAGCCGCTCGAGCGGCAGACCCGAGTCCCGCTCTACCAGCGCGCGGCCGGCTTCGGCTTCCCGGGCGTCCGGGTCGACGGCAACGACGTGCTCGCGTCCTACGCGGTGACCCGGGCGGCGCTCGACAACGCCCGCCACGGCCAGGGCCCGACGCTGATCGAGGCGTACACCTACCGCATGGGCGCGCACACGACCTCCGACGACCCGACCCGCTACCGCATCGCGAGCGAGGTCGAGGCGTGGCAGGCGAAGGACCCGATCACAGCGGGTACGCGCGTTCCTGGACAAGCAGGAGATCGCCGACGCGGCGTACTTCGACGAGGTCGACGAGCAGGCCGCGTCGAGGCGGTCGAGCCTGCGCGAGCGAGTGCTGTCGATGCCCGACCCGCAGCCGGTGACGATGTTCGACAACGTCTACGCGAACGGCTCGCCGTTGCTCGACGAGCAGCGTGCCGAGTTCTCCGAATACTTCGAGTCGTTCGCTGGGGAGGCGCACTGATGGCGACGACACCGCAGGCGTCCACCGGCTGGAGACGCTCACCATCGGCAAGGCGATCAACACCGGCCTGCGGCGCGCGATGGAGGACGACCCGAAGGTCGTGCTCATGGGCGAGGACATCGGCAAGCTCGGCGGCGTCTTCCGGATCACCGACGGCCTGCAGAAGGACTTCGGCGAGCAGCGCGTCATCGACACCCCGCTGGCCGAGGCCGGCATCGTCGGCACCGCGGTCGGCCTGGCGATCCGCGGCTACCGGCCGGTCTGCGAGATCCAGTTCGACGGCTTCGTCTACCCGGCGTACGACCAGATCGTCTGCCAGGTCGCGAAGATGCACTACCGGTCGCAGGGCAAGGTCAAGATGCCGATGGTGATCCGGATCCCGTTCGGCGGCGGCATCGGCGCGGTCGAGCACCACTCCGAGTCGCCCGAGGCGTACTTCGCGCACACCGCCGGCCTGAAGGTCGTCTCGTGCTCGAACCCGAACGACGCGTACTGGATGATCCAGCAGGCGATCGCGTCCGACGACCCGATCGTGTTCTTCGAGCCGAAGCGCCGCTACTGGGAGAAGGGCGAGGTCGACACGTCCGGCACGCTCGCCGACCAGACGCCGCTGCACTCGTCCCGGGTGGTCCGCGCCGGGCACCGACGCCACGGTCGTCGCGTACGGTCCGATGGTGCGCACCGCGCTCGACGCCGCGACCGCCGCCGCCGAAGACGGCCGCGAGCTCGAGGTCATCGACCTGCGCTCGATCTCGCCGCTCGACATGGGCCCGGTCTTCGACTCGGTGCGCCGGACCGGCCGGCTGGTCGTCGTGCACGAGGCGCCGAGCAACATCGGCGTCGGCGCCGAGATCGCGGCCCGCGTCACCGAGCAGTGCTTCTACTCGCTGGAGGCGCCGGTGCTGCGGGTGACCGGCTTCGACACGCCCTACCCGGCCTCCCGGGTCGAAGAGGAATACCTGCCCGACCTCGACCGGGTGCTCGACGCCGTCGACCGCTCGTTCGGCTTCTAGGAGGATCGGCGTGTCCAGAGTCAAGGAGTTCAAGCTGCCCGACCTCGGCGAGGGTCTGACCGAGGGCGAGATCCTCGCGTGGCTGGTCAAGGTCGGCGACACGATCGAGCTGAACCAGCCGATCGTCGAGGTCGAGACCGCGAAGGCGGCGGTCGAGATCCCGGCCAAGTGGGCCGGCCAGGTCACCCGGATCTTCCACGAGGCGGGCACGACGGTCGAGGTCGGCTCGCCGATCATCGCGATCGACACCGACCCGGGCGCCGGGCCGGCCGAGACCACGACCGGGCCGTCGGCGGCGTCGCTCGCCGCGGTCGAGATCGCGCCGGCCGAGGGCGCGGTCGAGCCGGGCCTGATCGGCGGGCCGGCGCCGGGCGGCCGTACCGCCGTGCTCGTCGGCTACGGCCCGAAGACGGCCGACGGCGAAGCGCCGGCCGCGCAAGGACGACGCTCCGGCCCGACCGGCGCGGCGTCGGCCGCTCCGCGCAGCTCCGCCGAACGCCGGCTCCCGTGCCACTCGCGCCGCCCGTCGCGACGCCCGGCCGCGGCCACGGCACCGGCCAGCCGGCGACGGTGCTGGCCAAGCCGCCGGTACGCAAGCTCGCCGAGACCTCGGCGTCGACCTGCACGGTCTACCGGCACCGGCCCGCAGGGCTCGATCACCCGGGAAGACGTGCAGGCCGCGCTGTCCGGCACCGGCCGGCAGACCGGCGGCGGTCGCCGCGGCCGCCAGCGCGGCGTCGTTCGGGCCGGACCGCGAGCAGCGCGATCCCGATCAAGGGCGTGCGCAAGCTGACCGCCGAGAACATGGTGGCCAGCGCGTTCACCGCGCCGCACGTCACCGAGTTCCTGACCGTCGACGTGACCCGCACGATGAAGGCGCTCGACCGGCTGCAAGGCTCGGCCGGACTGGCGTGACGTGCGCGTCTCGCCGCTGCTGCTGGTCGCGAAGGCGGTCGATGATGGCGATCGCGCGGCACCCGATGGTCAACTCGACCTGGTCGGCGGCGACGAACGAGATCGTCGTCAAGGAGTACGTCAACCTCGGCATCGCCGCGGCCACCGAGCGCGGCCTGATCGTGCCGAACATCAAGGACGCCGGCCGGCTGACGCTGCGCGAGCTGGCCGACGCGATGACCGGCCTGGTGCAGACGGCGAAGTCGGGCAAGACGCCGCCGGCCGACATGGCGGCGGCACGTTCACGATCACCAACGTCGGCGTCTTCGGCGTCGACACCGGCACGCCGATCCTGCCGCCGGGCGAGTCCGCGATCCTGGCGTTCGGCGCGATCCGGGACACGCCCTGGGTGCACAAGGGCAAGATCAAGATGCGCCAGGTGACCACGCTCGGCCTCTCGTTCGACCACCGGATCATCGACGGCGAGCTCGGCTCGAAGTTCCTGCGGGACATCGGCGATTTCCTGACCGACCCGGAGGCGGCCCTGCTCGCCTGGGGCTAATCGGTATGTAAGCGCGTTTCGCGAGGTCGGCTTCCGAGCCGGCCTCGCGAAACTGTTTAACCCGGCTTTTCGCGAGGCGCCGCGACGGCCGCCCCACGAAACTCTTCCAACCGGCTTTTCGCGAGGTGCCGCGACGGCGTATGGACTCCACCAGGAGCACCGCCGCAGACGCTGCGATCGAGGAGGGAAGACGTCGTCTTCCGGCGGCGCTGAGCGGGAAAGCCGCATGTAACAGTCACCATGCGGTAACGAGACAGCCTCGGATCGTTCCGATCGTGGCTGCTGCTGTCCGCGAAAATGTACCTTCGGTGAGCAGGCGCGTCCGGCAATCGGGCGCGCGATTTGCGGACGGGGGTCGAGCACGTGGGTTCGTGGATCGAGCGTCTCCGCAGCCGACGCACGGCAGCCCGGCGAGCCGTCGCGATCAAGCGAGCATTGCGGATCCGGCCAACCAAGATCATCGACGCTCCGACCGAATATCCCGCAGGTCACACCCAGCCGTAGGGGCTGTACCCGGGTCGGCGTGGCCGGTACGGTTGGCGTGCCGCCACCTCTTGTTTCGCCCGCGGCGCGTGATGACAGGAGGCATGTGTGACGTCCGACCGCCCCTACCCCGGTCATGGACCTGGGCCGGACGGGAACCCGCAGGCCAACCCGCATGACCCGGTCAATACAGGCGCCGCTCGCGGACCATCCCCGGCCGATCCCGAAGGGTCTTACCCCTCCTACGGGACCTACGGTGGCTCCGACCAATCGGCGCCGTCCTATGAGCCGCCCCGGCCTATGAGCCGCCCCCGGCCTACGAGCCGCCGCCCGCTTACGAACCCCCACCGGCTTACGAGCCGCCGCCGGCTTACGAGCCACCGCCGACCTATGGCCACCCGGCTGGATATGAGCCGGCTCCCGCTTACGAGCCGCCGCCCGCCTACAGTTCCGGCCCGTCCGAGTCGCGGAGCGTGTCCGGCGCACAGTACGGGTCCGCTCGAGTGCCAGAGTCCGCGCAACCGTACGAGCCCGGCCAACCGTATGAATCGGGCCAGCCGTACCAGTCGGCCCAGTCCTACGAATCTGCTCCCGCCGACGAATCGGCACAGCCGCACTCGCCGGCACCCACGTCCCCGCCACCCACCTCGGCTCCGCCGGCACCGGTCGCGGCCCGCGCCGCCGTCCGGATGCCACCGGGCCTGGTCGCGAGCGCGGCTCCGGCCGAGCAGGCGGGAGTGCAGCCGCAATCCGCGCCACCACAGTCGGCTCCCGTCCCGCCGCAGGCCGCCGCCCGCGAGGGGTGCCGTCTACGGTCGGGCGCCGAGCGTCGACACCCCGTCTTCGGGCCAATCGCGTGGCGGCGCTGTCTACGGGGCAGCGGCCGCCGTGTCCGCCGCCGGCACCGCGTGTTTACGGCTCCCCGGGACCGCGGCGGATCCGACGACGAGCCCGGTCCGAGGGTTTACGGGCAGCCGTACGGCGAAGCGGCCGCGGCACCGCAGATGGCTCCGGCCCGGCCGGTCGTGCCGCAGCAGCGGACCCCGGGTGTCTACGGTCAGCGCCAGCCGGAGCCGGTCGAAGAGTCGCCGTCGCAGCGCACGGGTCGTCCTGTCGCCTGGCAGGAGCAACTCGAACCGCAGAGCAACTGGACGCCGGCGACACCCTCTCCGCCACCGAACCCGGACCGGCCACCGACGCCCATGGCGACGCCGGCCGACGTCGACATCGTGCCGGCCCCCGGCAAGAGCAAGCTCCGGGTGCTCCGTTACTCGTTGATCGCGCTGCTCGTCATCGGGCTCGGTGCCGGCGCGCTTTACTACACGTCGCGCACCGATCCGCCGAAGGTCGGCTCGTGCGTGAAGCAGTCCGGGGCCAACGAGGTCGCGGTGGCGTGCTCCTCCAACGGCGCGTTCCAGGTCGTCAAGAGCGTGAAGAACCGCACCGACTGCCCCGACTACCTCAACCAGCCGAGCCTCAAATACGGCGACGGCAGCAGCGCCACCTGGCTCTGTTTGAAGCCAGCGCACTAAGCCAGCGCACCGCCAGTGCGCTAAGCCAGCGCACCATAAGCCAAGCAGCAACGGAAGCAGCCCACGACTCGAAGGTCGTGGGCTGCTTCTTTGTGTCGATGAAACCGTGAAACGAGAACCGGGGCCGCACCACCTCGCGGTGGACGGCCCCGGCAACTATCAGGAGGTGAAGCCGACGTCCGTCCAGTCGGTCGTCGCGAACCCGAAGGCGCCGAAGTTGGCCAGGTTCGAGTTGACCGCCCAGAGGTCGGGGCGCTGGTAGGTCGTCAGCGAGAGCACGTCCTGCCAGATGACCGCGTCGACCTGGTTGGCCGTCTTGATCGCGGAGGCCGGGTCGAGGTCACCCTCGGCCGACTTGAACAGCGTCTCGATCTGCGGGTCGCTGACACGCGAGAAGTTCTGCTGCCAGTTGTCGCCCGGCTGAACCGGCTCGTAGATCGACGACGACGAGCTGATCGGGAACGGCGTACCGATCCAGGAGAAGACCGTGAAGTCGAAGTTACCCGGGATCACGTACTGGTCGAAGAAGTGGTTGACGTCAACGACCTTGATGTTGACCTTGACGTCGATCTTCGCGAGCTGGTTCTGCACGAGGGCGGCTTCCTGCGCGCTCGTCGCGACCGAGGCCGGAATGACGAAGTTGATCGCGAGGGTCTTGCCGTCCTTGGTGCGGACCTTCTTCGTGGGGTCGTCGACCCAGCCGGCAGCCGTCAGCTTCGCGGCGGCAGCGGTCGGGTCGTACTTACCGACGTCACCAGAGTTGTCCTGGTAGCCGTTCTGGTTCTCCATGAAGATGTGGTTGTTCAGCGGGGCGGGCGTGATGCCCAGCGGGCCAAGCATCGCGTTGGCGATCGCGGTCCGGTCGATGCCCATGGCAAGGCCCTGACGCACGTTCTTGTCCTGCAGCTCCGGCGAAGAACCGTTGATCGTGATGTGGCGGAAGTTCGGGCCACCGGCGACGCGGATGTCAACGCCCGCGAAACCCTTCGCCTGCGCGTACTTCGCGGCGTCCGGGCCGATGTCGACGTAGTCGGTCTCGTGGTTCTGGAGCGCCTGGATCTGCGCGTCCGGCGAGATCACCTTGAAGACGATCGTGTCGAGCGGTGGCTTGCGGCCCCACCAGTTCGGGTTACGAACCACGGTGTAGCTCTGCGCGTCAGAACCCTGGTACATGAACGGGCCGGCCGAGTCGAGCGGCTTGGCCTTCCAGCTCGTGTTGAACGCGGTCGGGCTCGCGTCCATCGCAGCCGGGTAGAGCGGGCTGAACAGGCCCTTCCAGTCGGCGTAGTTGTCCTTGAACGTGACGACGACTTCCTGCGGGTTGGCACCCTGGGCGACGCTGGTGATGTCGTCGTAGCCCGTGGTCGCCGTGACCGTGAAGCCCTTGTCGCTGCCGTTGTTGGCCTTCCACTGCGCGATGAAGTCGTTGGCCGAGAGCTGGGTGCCGTCGAGCCACTTGGCCTTCGGGTTCAGCTCGTACGTCACCGTCTGCGCCGGCGTGGTGCCGACCTTCGGCTCGCCGGTCAGGTAGTCCGGGTCGTACGAGAAGTTGCTGGCGGCGTCGGTGGTGAACATCGATGGCAGCAGGGTCTGGACGATCGAGAAGTTGTCCGACGTGTTGCCGTCGATCTCGTTGTAGTTGAACTGAACGACGGTGCCGCTGACGTTCGCGTTCAGCGTCCCACCCTGCTTCAGCTTGTCGTATGCAACGGGGTGAATCTGGTTCACACCCGCGTTTTTAGTGGTCTGTGCCGTTGGCTTCCCATTGGAACTGGTGCTGCTGCAACCAGCTCCGATGAGAGCGACGGCGACAAGGGTCGCTAGCGCGGCCCCGGTCCGTCGTGCTCGTGTCAACGTTCCTCCCAAAGGTTAACCAGTCCCAAGGATTTGGTTCTGGAGTGCCTGCCTCGACCGTACAAAGATCATGTAACGGTAGAATCACCGTCGAGGCACGTCTTAGAGCACGGATACCGCGTGGGCGTAGTGACAGGCAGCCACGTGGTCCGTACTTTCCGTTCCAATCTGGAGAAGTTGCGGCGACTCGTCGACACAGCGTTGCCGCTGCGCATCGTCGAGTTCGAGGGCGAACTTCTGGCACCGGGTACGGAACCGACACCCCGACGGCGGATTCGCCGGACTGGGTAGATCGCCCTTGAGGATGATTCGTTGACGCTGCCGCTCCTTTTGCGGGTCAGGCAACGGAATCGCGGATAGCAAGGCCTGTGTGTACGGATGACTCGGACGGTCGAAAACCTCGTCTACCTGCCCGATCTCAGCGATGCGGCCGAGGTACATGACCGCGACTCGATCGGCGATGTGCCGCACGACTGACAGATCGTGGGCAACGAACAGATAGGACAGACCGAGGTCGGCTTTGAGCTGTTCGAGCAGGTTGATGACACCGGCACGGATCGACACGTCCAATGCGGACACCGGCTCGTCGAGCACCAGCACCTTCGGTTGCAGCATGAGCGCCCGGGCGATGCCGATGCGCTGCCGCTGGCCTCCCGAGAACTCCTGCGGGTAACGATTGGCGTGTTCCGGACGCAGACCGACGATCTTCAGCAGGTCGAAGATCCGCTTCCGCTGTTCGCTCGCGGCGATACCGTGCGTGCGCATCGGCTCGGCCAGAATGTCGTAGATCGGGAGCCGCGGGTCGAGTGACGCCATCGGGTCCTGGAAGACGACCTGCAGGTCGCGACGGATCGCGAACTTCTGTGCCGTCGACATCTTCGCCGTGTCTTTGCCGAGCACGGCGATGCGGCCGGCCGTCGGCTTCATCAGGCCGAGGATCTCCATGATGGTCGTGGTCTTGCCACAGCCGGACTCACCGACGAGACCGAGGGTCTCGCCTTCGCGGATGTCGAAGGTGATGCCGTCGACCGCGTAGACCGTGCCGACGTTGCGCCGCATGATCGTGCCCTTGAGCACGGGGTAGTGCTTCGCCATCGCGTCAACTTCGAGCACAATGGCGCGCTGCTCCCGGGGGATCCGGGCGGCCGGCGCCTCGTCGATGACCTGGGCCGGGAAGATGTCGACGCCGGTGAGCTGCTGCGACTCGATCTCGTCGCTGCGGTGACACGCGGACGCGTGCGCCGCACCGGAACCCGTCAACGGGTCGAGCGTCGGCTCCACCTCGCGGCAGATGTCGATCGCCATCGGGCACCGTGGCGCGAACGGGCACCCGGCGGGCAACCCAACCAGCGAAGGCGGCGTGCCCTCGATCGGCGTGAGCCGTTGCCGGTCACCGGTGTCGAGCCGTGGAATCGAGCTGAGCAAGCCCATCGTGTACGGCATGCGCGGAGCGGTAGTAGACATCGTCGACGGCACCCATCTCCACCGGCTTGCCCGCGTACATGACCGTGACGCGGTCGGCGAAGCCGGCGACGACGCCGAGGTCGTGCGTGATCATGATGATGGCGGCGCCCGTGACCTCGCGAGCGGTCTGCAGCACCTCGAGGATCTGCGCCTGGATCGTCACGTCGAGCGCGGTCGTCGGCTCGTCCGCGATGATCAGATCCGGGTCGTTCGCGATGGCGATCGCGATCATGGCGCGTTGCCGCATGCCGCCGGAGAACTCGTGCGGGAACGACGTCGAACGCTGCCGCGGGTTCGGGATGCCGACCAGTTCGAGCAGCTCGATCGCGCGCTTGTTCGCGACAGCGCGGGAGACGTCGTTGTGGATGCGGATCGCTTCCGCGATCTGGTCACCCACGGTGTAGACCGGCGTGAGCGCCGACAGCGGGTCCTGGAAGACCATCGCGATCTTCGAGCCGCGGATCTCCGACATCTCTTTGTCGGAGAGGTTCAGCAGCTCACGGCCGCGAAACTTGACCGACCCGGAGACGCGCGCCTTCTCGGGGAGCAGACCCATCATGGCCAGCGAAGACACGGACTTGCCAGACCCCGACTCGCCGACGATGGCCAGCACCTCGCCGGACCCGACCTGGTAGGACAGGCCACGCACGGCGGTGACCGCGCCGGCCTCGCTGCCGAACGTCACGCTGAGATTGTTGACTTCGAGCAACGGGGCGCGAGAGTCCCCAGCCAATGACTGGCTGGACGCGCTGTCGGTAATCGTCACGGCCGCGTGCTCCCTTGTTGGTTCCGGTGGCTCTGTGGTTTCCGGTGGTTCCTCATCACGAGCCGCTGATCTCAGAGTTCGGGTCGAGGGCATCGCGCAGACCGTCGCCGATCAGGTTGACGGCGAGCACGAGCGCGATCAGCACCACGACCGGGAAGTAGAAGAGCCAGCCGAAGGCCTGCACGTCGGGGATGCCGTCGGAGATCAACGTGCCGAGCGAGACGTCGGGCTTCTGGATGCCGAAGCCGAAGAAGGTCAGACCGACCTCGGCGAGGATCAGGCCGCTCACGTTGATCGTCGCGTCGATGATCAGGAAGGACGCCATGTTGGGCAGGATGTGCCGCATGATGATCTTCCACCCCGGCACACCCATGAAACGAGCCGCCGCGATGAATTCACGTTCCTTCAAGGACTGCGTCAGACCGCGTACGACTCGGGCGGTGAGCATCCATGTGAACGCGGCCAGCAGCACCACGAAGATGAGCCAGGTCTTGCCCTGGAACAGCGGCGACAGGATCGCGATGATCAGGAAGGCCGGGAGGATCAGCAGCAGGTCGATGAGGATGACGACCGCCCGGTCGACCCAACCACCGAAGTAGCCGGCGAGCGCGCCCAGCACCGCGGCGGTGCCCGTCGACAGCAACGCGCCGATGAGACCGATGAGCAGGGACTTCTGCAGACCACGCATCGTCTGCGCGTAGAGGTCGTTACCGATCTGGCTGGTGCCGAACCAGTGCGCGCCCGATGGCGGCTGCAGCAGCGCGGTCGGATCGAGGTCGAGGTAGTTCCACCGGGTGAAGTAGGGGCCGATGAACGCGAGCCCGAACAGGAGCGCCACCACGACGAGACCGACCGTGGCGAGCCGCCGGCGGAAGAACCGCCGCATGACGAGCCGCCCGCGGGAAACCGTCTTCGCGTTGGTGGGCTCATCCTGGACGATCTCGGTGACGACCATCGCGGGGTCTTTCGGCTGGATAGTCACGTCGGCCCCTAGTTCACTCGGACGCGCGGGTCGAGCGCCGCGTACGCCACATCGGATACGAACCCAGCGATGAGCACCAGGACAGCCACGAAGAGCGTGGTCGCCGCGGTCGAGTTGACATCCTGTTTGGTGATCGCGTTGACGAGGAACAGGCCCATGCCGTTCCACGAGAAGATCTGCTCGATGAAGAACGAGCCCGTGAACAACAGCAGCAGGCTGTAACTGAAGAACGTCGTCAGCGGGATCAGCGCCGTGCGGAGGCCGTGCTTGATCAACGCCTTCGTGCGGCCGAGGCCCTTGGCCCGAGCGGTGCGCAGGAAGTCGGCACCGAGCACGTCGAGCATCGCGCTGCGCTGGTAGCGGGAGTAGAACGCGGCGCCGGCGAAGATCAGCACGAGCGACGGCAGCGCGAGGTGCTGCAGCCGGTCGACGATGTCGCCGAAGTTCCAGCCGCCCTTGCCATGGCTGTACTCACCGACGGTGTAGAGCACTTGGCTCCCATCGGCGGTTTGCCCGACCGCCTGGTTGAAACTGATGCCGACGACTTTGACGAGGACGCAGAGCACGACGGTCGGGATCGACAGGATCACGAACGACCACACGCTCATGGCGTGATCGACTAATCGGTATTGCTTGACCGCCCCGTAGGCACCCATGGCGCAGCCGATGATGGCGCCGATGAGCGATCCGATGAGGACGAGCCGCAGGCTGACCCACATGCGGTCGCCGATCTGCGAACTCACCGTCACGCTGTCGACGGTCAGGCCGAGGTTGCCGTGCACGACGCCGTCGGCCCACCGACCCATCCGGGTGAACACGGGCGTGTCCGGGTTCATGTTGAGGCTGTTCAGCGTCTGCGCGATCGACGCCTTCGAATACGGCGGGTTGTGGTTCTCGTACTTCGCCTTCGGGTTGAGCTGCGTCGCGGCGAGCAGGTAAGCGAAGACGGTGGCGATCAACACCAGGATCACCAGATAGACCATTCTGCGGAGCAGGAACTTCGCCATCCGCCCACCTCCTCACGTTCAGACACCGCATGTGACGGCGTGCGACGAATCTAGCCCGCCGACTGTCATGCTTGGCCATCCGTTTGGCTAGGAAGAAACCAACCGAACGGATGTGGTTACATGTTCGCCAAGTCACGTTACGGGACGCTTGTGAGCTACAAGGTACGCGAATATCCGCATGTCTCGGCACTGGTGAAAGGTCACAGCAGGGTCGCGAATTCGGCGCTCGCCGGTTGCGCCACCGGAGTAATGGGGTTGCGGCACAATTGCGAACGTGTCCCGTGTGCGAGCTCCCGAACTCCGTGGTCGAGGTTGGTTGAACACCAACGGCCAAGACCTCCACCTAGCCGACCTTCGCGGCAAAATCCTCCTTCTCGACTTTTGGACTTTTTGTTGCATCAATTGCCTGCACGTCATTGACGAACTGCGTCCGCTCGAAGAGAAGTACGCCGACGTCCTCGTCGTGATCGGCGTGCACTCGCCGAAGTTCGAGCATGAAAAGGATCCGGACGCCCTGGCGGCGGCGGTCGAGCGTTACGGCATCGCGCATCCGGTGCTCGACGACCCGGAACTCCGCACCTGGGACCAGTACGCCGCGAAGGCCTGGCCGACGCTCGCCGTCGTCGACCCGACGGGTTACCTCGTGTCGAGCATGGCCGGTGAGGGTCATGCCGAGGGTCTGGCACGGGTCATCGACGACCTCATCACCACACATGAGGGTGCCGGCACGTTGCATCGTGGGGATGGCCCCCACGTCGCGGCGCCCAACCCTCACACCGACCTTCGCTTCCCCGGCAAGGCGATCGTCACTGCGGAGGGCACCTTCCTCGTCTCTTCCTCGGCTCAGCACACCCTTGTGGAACTCGGCGCCGACGGCGAGACGGTCGTGCGCCGCATCGGCACCGGCGTCCGTGGCGACACCGACGGCGGCCCGGCCGAGGCACGGTTCTCCGAACCGCAGGGCCTGTGCGCGCTCCCGGCCGACGTCGCCGAGACCGCCGGCTACGACGTCGTCGTCGCCGACACGGTCAACCACCTGCTTCGAGGGGTACGTCTTTCCGACGGCGCCGTCACGACGATCGCGGGCACCGGGCGGCCGCTGCGTTCCCAACCGGGTGAGGGCGCGCATGACGCGGTGGCGGTCGACCTCTCCTCACCGTGGGACGTCGCCTGGTTCGACGACAAGGTCATCGTCGCGATGGCGGGCGTACACCAGCTGTGGTGGTTCGATCCGATCAAACGCACGACCGGTATATATGCCGGCACCACGGTGGAGGCGTTGAAGGATGGCCCGCTGGCCGAAGTGTGGATGGCGCAGCCGTCCGGGCTCTCCGCGGTGGGCGACCGGCTATGGATCGCCGACAGCGAATCGTCGGCCGTCCGGTGGGTCTCCGATGGCGAGATGCACACGGCCGTCGGCCAGGGCCTCTTCGACTTCGGTCTCGTCGACGGTCCGGCCGGCACGGCCCTGTTCCAGCATCCGCTGGGCGTCTGCGGCCTGCCTGACGGGTCGGTCCTCGTCGCGGACACATATAACGGTGCGGTCCGGCTCATCTCGGCGGCCGACGATCCCGACGGCCGTGTCGTCTCGACGGTCGCGACCGACCTGGCGGAGCCGAGCGACATCGTGCTCACCGCCGACGGCGGGGTGGTCGTCGTCGAATCCGCGGCGCACCGGCTGACCTTCCTGGCCCCGGGAGCCCTCGCGGCGGCCGGCGTCAACGCGAACGGAGCCCGGATGCGCACCGAGCGCCCGGCGACATTGCTCGCGGCCGGCCCCGTCGTGCTCGATGTGATCTTCACGCCGTCGCCCGGCCAGAAACTCGACGAATCGTTCGGACCGTCGACACGGTTGCAGGTGACCGCGTCGCCGCCGGAACTGCTGATCGAGGGCGCGGGCGTCTCGACAGAACTCTCGCGACAGCTCGTCATCGCCGACGGTGTCGGCGGCGTACTGCAGGTGGTGGCGCAGGCGGCCACGTGCGATGCCGAGGCGGAACATGCCGCCTGCCATCTCACCCGCCAGGACTGGGGCGTGCCGATCGAGGTCACGCCCGGTGGCGCGAGCCGGCTCCCACTGATCCTCCGGGGCCTGGACGAAGGAGCCTAGACGAAGGGGCCTAACTCGATGCCGGCCTCGACGAACGCCGCACGCACCGCTCCCGCCAGGGCCACGGCACCGGGCGTGTCACCGTGTACGCAGATCGACGCGACCGGCATCGGAAGCACGCTGCCATCCGTGGCTACGACCTCGCCGGCCGACGCCATCCGGACGGCGCGGTCGACCACGTCCGCCTGATCGGTGACGAGTGCGCCCGGCTCGGATCGCGGCACCAGCTGACCGCCGGCCAGATAGCCGCGGTCGGCGAAGCCCTCGCTGATGGTGGCCAGCCCAGCATCGGACGCGCTCCGGAGCAACGCGGATTCTGGCAGACCCAGGACCGGCAGCGCGATCGAGAATTCCGCCACGGCGGCGACGACGGCGTTCGCTTGATGGGCGTCCCAGACGACACTGTTATATAAGGCGCCGTGGGGCTTCACGTACGCCACTCGCGTGCCGGCGACCCGGGCGATCCCGTCCAGCGCCGCCAGCTGGTAGATCACGTCGTCACGCAGCTCGTCGAAGGCGTACTCGATGCGGCGCCGGCCGAAGCCCGCGAGATCTCGGTAGGACACCTGCGCTCCGACGGCGACGCCTCGCTCGGCGGCCATCGCGCAGACGCGGCGCATCGTGACCGCGTCCCCGGCGTGAAACCCGCATGCGACGTTGGCCGACGTGACCACGTCGAGCAGACCGGCATCGTCGCCTAGCCGCCAGATGCCGAACCCCTCACCGACGTCCGCATTCAAGTCCATGGCATCCCACGGTAGTGCCCGACGGCCGACCAGCGTCTCGCATCTCCGAGCGGACAAAATATTCCACATGGGGGATAGCCCTACCGATTAGGACGGCAAATTGCCGTAGCCTCTAGAAAATGACCTCCGCCAGTGCCGTTGCCCCGCCGCTGACACAGGTGCCGATCGTCCGCCCGCGCATGCGCGGCACGCTGCACAAATACGCGTTCTTCGTGGCGATCGTCAACGGCATCGTGCTCTGCGCGGTCGCGGCCTCCCGGCCGGGCACGGCACCGTTACTGAGCTGCGCGATCTACGCCGTGACGACATGCGGGCTCTTCGGCACGAGCGCGCTCTACCATCGTCTCTCCTGGTCGGCGAACGCGAATCAGATCATGAAGCGCCTCGACCACTCGATGATTTTCGTGTTCATCGCCGGCACCTACACGCCGTTCTGCGTGCTGTTGCTGAGTCCGACGAAAGCCACGGTCATCCTGTCGATCGTGTGGATCGGCGCGGTCATCGGGGTGGTCATGAAGATGGTCACGCCAGATGCGCGGGCGTGGCTTTCGGTGCCGCTCTACATCCTGCTCGGTTGGGTCGCCGTGGCGGTCTTGCCGGACATCCGGCGGACCGGCGGCAGCGCGGCTCTGGTGCTGATGCTGATCGGCGGTGCCCTCTACACCCTCGGCGCGGTGCTCTTCGCGATCCGGAAACCGAACCCGTGGCCGCTGACGTTCGGGCACCACGAGCTCTTTCACGCGTGCACGCTGCTGGCCGCGATCTCTTTCCAGATCGCGATCTACGTCGCACTCTTCGCGTAGCAGCGGCGCCGCGACGCTACAGCGGACCGGGTGCGCCACCGGGCGCGGGATACGGCAGGCTTAGAGCATGACGACGCGGGTGTTGGTGATCATGCGCCATGGCAAGGCTGAGCAGTCCGAGACGAAGCGGGACATCGACCGGTCCCTGACCGACCGCGGTCACCACGATGCCCGTCTCGGCGGCGCGTGGCTCGCGGCCCAGGGCATCGCGCTCGACGTCGTGCTCGCATCGCCGTCGCATCGCACCCGCGAGACATGGCACGAGGTCGCGATCGGGATGGCCGAAGGTGACAGCGAGGCGTCGCCGACCGTTGTCTACGACGCCGACCTCTATTTCGGGGGCATGAAGGCCGCACTCGACGCGATCCGAGGCGTCGACCCGGAAGCCAAGACGGTGCTGTTCGTCGGCCATAACCCGACTGTTTCCGCGCTCTCCCAGCGGCTTGACGACACTGCGACGCGCGAGGTGGCGGGGCTGCGTACCAGCGAGATCGCTGTGCATGCCGTCGGAACCGCGTGGGCAGACCTGGCGACGGCCACGCTCACCACGACCCACCTGCCCCGGTGACAAACAGCGTTGCCCCACCGCCGAGACGACGATGGGGCAACGACGAAAACAGATCTAGAACGCGTCTTCGGGTACGTCCATCAGGTCGAGTTTCGTCGACTCGATGATCTTGCGGTCGGCGCGGATCCGGGGCAGCACCTCGTGCGCGAAGAAGCGGGCCGCCGCCACCTTGCCGGTGTAGAAAGCCCGGTCGGCGGCTGACACGTCATCGCCGGCGAGCGCGTCGAGAGCGATCACGGCCTGCCGCTGCAGCAGCCACG
The DNA here is from genome assembly GCA_963797605.1 of uncultured Actinomycetota bacterium. Taxonomy (GTDB): domain Bacteria; phylum Actinomycetota; class Actinomycetes; order Mycobacteriales; family Micromonosporaceae; genus DASQPR01. The sequence continues at coordinate 81,402 of CAWCPX010000002.1, forward strand.
CGACCATCACGTCACCGAGCGCGAGGAGCACGCGGCGCGACGTGAGCCCGACCCGGTAAAGCTCCCGCGGGTCCTGCTGGCCGGCCATGACCCAGCCGGTCAGGGTGCCGATCATCGTGGAGACGTCGGCGAGCGCGCTGCCGAGAGCGAGCCGCTCCTCCTTCAGCTGACCGATGCCGCCCGCACCCTCGGAGGGCTCGGAGTATTCGTCGGACCCCGCGACGAACGCTTGAATCGCCTGCGCCACCTCGGTCAACGCGCGGCCACGGTCCCGAATGATCTTACGGAAGACGAGGTCAAGACTCTGGATCGCCGTCGTACCCTCATAAAGGGTGTCGATCTTGGCGTCGCGGACGTATTGCTCGAGCGGGTAGTCCTGGAGGAAGCCGGAACCACCGAAGGTCTGCAGCGACTCGTGGCTGAGCAGCTCGTACGCCCGCTCCGATCCGCAGCCCTTGACCAGCGGCAGCAGCAGATCGTTGACCCGGGAGGCGGTTTCGGCGGCGGCCGAATCGCCCGAGAGTGCGGCGATGCGACCGGCGTCTTGCCACGATGCCGTGTAGCAGACGAGCGCGCGCAGACCCTCGGCGTACGACTTCTGCAGCATGAGCGACCGGCGCACGTCGGGGTGGTGCGTGATCGTGACGCGGGGCGCACTCTTGTCGGCCTGGTTCGCGAGGTCGGCGCCCTGGACCCGGCTCTTCGCGTAGTCGAGCGCGTTGAGGTAGCCGGTCGACAACGTCGCGATCGCCTTCGTGCCGACCATCATGCGGGCGTACTCAATGATCATGAACATCTGGCGGATGCCGTCGTGCACGTCGCCTAGCAGCCAACCCTGAGCCGGTGCACCGTGCTCACCGAACGTCAGCTCGCAGGTCGTCGACGCCTTCAGGCCCATCTTGTGCTCGACGTTCGTCGCGTAGACGCCGTTGCGCTCGCCCAACTCGCCGGTCTCACTGTCGAAGTGCCACTTCGGCACGACGAATAGCGACAGGCCCTTGGTGCCCGGACCACCCGCGCCGGGCGTGTCCACCGGGCGCGCGAGCACGTAGTGCAAGATGTTGTCGGCCAGATCGTGCTCTCCGCTGGTGATGAAGCGCTTCACGCCCTCGATGTGCCACGAGCCATCGGCCTGCGGAATCGCGCGGGTGCGGCCGGCGCCGACATCGGAACCGGCGTCGGGCTCGGTCAACACCATCGTCGACGCCCACTGACGGTCGACAGCGATCTGCGCCCAGCGCTTCTGCTCGTCGGTGCCCTCGGTGTGCATCGTGGTCGCGAACGACGGACCGGACGCGTACATCCAAATAGGAGCGTTTGACCCGAGCACCATCTCGGCGAACGACCACCAGAACGTGCGGGGCACGGCGGTGCCGCCAAGTTCCGGCGCCACGTCCATCCGCCAGAAATCGCTGGCCATGAAGCTCTCGTAGGACCGGCGGAACGGCTCCGGCATCACGACGCTGTGCGTGGCCGGGTCGAAGACGGGCGGCTCGCGGTCGGTGGCGCTGTAGCTCGCGGCCAAGTCTTCCTTCGCCAGCCGGGACATCTCGGCGAGGATGCTGCGCGCGGTGTCAACGTCAAGGTCGGGGAACGCCGGGCCGCCCAACTGGCGGTCGACGCCGAACACCTCGAAGAGGTTGAACTCGAGATCACGGACGTTGCTCTGGTAGTGGCTCATCTTGATGCCCCCGACAGTTCGAAGTTACTCGTCAGTAGCGCACACTTTACTTACCAGCCGGTAACCAGAGCAAGCTCGTGTGGCGAACTCGACGTAACAGTTCCGCGCGCGAGGTTTAGTCCGTTTTGAAGGCATTACACCCGTATTGCCGCAGGCGACAAGAGACCACGCCGCAGCTTCTTGTCATTTCCGCGTCACCAGAGGGCGACAGTACTCGTTGAGCGGGTAATTCAACGGGCTCACCCCAGCTGTGACCCCCCAATTCCGGGGAGAAATTCATGATATCCAAGTTCATCGACGCGATGTTCCTGCCCAAGTACCCACGCGGTTACACGGGCCGGCACCGGGCTGAGTTTGCTCTGGCGAGAGCGGCGAAACCGGCGACGTCAGTCGTCGCGGCGGCTGGCAGCCGTCACGCGACAGTCTGAACACCTGCGAAATACCCGCGAATTTCCCGGCGTCTGGCCCTTCGGTCAGGCGCCGGAAACGTCGGAGCCGACTTCCCAGCTCGGCACGGCGGCGGCCGCGACGCTCGGGGCGGTGCCGGCGTATTCCATCAGCACCAGGGCGATGTCGTCGTCGAGTTGACCCTGCACCCAGTCGACCAGCGCGCTCTCGAGCGACGCGAGACCGTCACTGACCGTGCCGTGCCCCAGCAGACCCCAGGCGCGCTCGCCGATCGGAAAGAACTCGCCGTCGCGACGCGCCTCGGCCAGGCCGTCCGTATAAAGCAGGATGCGGTCTCCGGGTTCGAGGCGGTCGACCCGAGGCTGCACGATCGGCATGAACCCCAGCGGCGGCGCGCTCGTCGGCGGCTCCAGCGGAATCACCTCGCCGCGACGCAACAGCAGCGGCGCCGGATGCCCACAGTTGACGATCGTCAGTGTGCCGCCCCGCTCCTCCGCGACCGCGACGGTCACGAAGTCTTCGTCGCCAACGAGCACGAGCAACGGCACGATCCAGATCCGACACGATGGTACGAAGATCGGCCCGCTCGTACGCCACGTGACGGTAGGAACCCAGGACGATGCTCGCCAACCGGACCGCGTCGAGCCCTTTTCCCGCACGTCACCGATGATCATCCGGACGCCGTACGCGGTGTTCAAAGCTTCGTACAGGTCGCCACCGATGTCGGCGGCAGCTGTCGCGGATATATAGCGGCCGGCGACGGCGAGCGGACCGACCTGCGGACCCAGCGGTGACAGCACGGCGGCTTGGGCGACGCTGGCAAGCCGCGACAACTCGGCCACCCGCTGCGTCTGTCTGGCTCGGAGCGTGCCCACGACGGCGGCCAGACCCGACGCCAACACGATGCCGAGGACGTTGATCGCGCTCGCCTCGGTCATGCCGTGCGGCTGCAGCCCGAACAGGACGCCAAGCACCGTCGCGATCGCGCCGACGATCAGCACTTCCATCCACGCCGCGAACGCCGCGGCCAGCACCGGTGCCGCCGCGAAGAGGCCGATGAAATGGGGCCGGGAGCCGTCGGCGAGTTCGACCGCGGAAATGATCGCGAGCAGCCCGAGGGCCGCACCGATGCCGGCACGGGACTCTGAACTCAGCCGGCGCGCGCCCGGCAGCAATCGAATGTTCATGGGCTAGCGTTCAGCATGCCTGATCAACCTGCCGTTGCCTTATCGGCCGTGCGGGTGTCCGGCCCGCTCGTCCGGGGTGGTTGTCCCCTCGTGGTGTCGCGCCATGCAAGATGCGGCCGTGGCGTAAGCCGGCGGCGGCCGCCGGCGGGTGTTGACAGCGTTTGCCATGCCGACAAGCCTGGTCGCCATGCCGCCGCAGCGCCACAGACGTTACGCCCGCATCGTTGGCATCATGCTGACGGTTGCGTTGCTGACGGCTATTTCTACATCGGCCGCGACGGCGACGCCACCGCCGAGTGGCCGGTTATCGGGTGCGCCACTCGCCATCACGGCCACCACCGCTCCGCCGACCCGGGCCCGTGCACCGATCCGGGTCGGCGCGCTGACGCTGCCACCATGCGCGACATCGAAACTCGCCTGGTGCGCGAGCATCCCGATCCCGCTCGATTACACCGATCCGACCGCGCCTGACCTCAGCCTTTACTTCGAGTGGCTGCCGACGACCGCGACGGCCACACCCGACGGCACGATCCTCGCGATCCAGGGCGGCCCGGGCGATCCGACGACGGCCGATCGCGACGATTACCGCGGTGCGTTCGGCGACCTGCTGCGTACGCGCAATCTGCTGATGGTGGACCTGCGCGGCACCGGCCGCTCGTCCGTCATCACCTGCGATGCCGCGCAGCGCTGGTCGGCCGGCACGGGCACCGAGCAGAGCTACATCGACGCCGTCGGCGCGTGCGGCACCCAACTCGACCACACCTGGCGGCGAGCCGACGGCAGCTATGTGGCCGCGAGTGATTTGTTCACCACCGCGAACGCGGCCCGCGACATCGACCGGCTTCTCACACTGCTACACACCGGCAAGGTCGACTTCTACGGCGACTCCTACGGCACGTATTTCGGGCAGACGCTCGCCGCTCGCTACGCCTCCGACCTGCGGTCGGTCACGCTCGACGCGGCCTATCCGGTGCTCGGCGCGAACCCGTTCTACCCCGACGCGATCGCCGCCGCGCAGGCCGCCTTCAACACCGCCTGCCAGCGCAGCGTCGCCTGCCACACGGCCGCGCCCGGTGCGTCGTGGAGCCGCATCGGCCGGCTCGCCACCCGTCTGCGCGCCGGCGCGATCACCGGTGCCACCACCACTCCCAATGGCGACGCGATCACCGAGTCCGTCGGCATCGGGCAGCTGATCCAGCTCATCAACATCGCCGGCTACGACAATGGCGTCTACCACGACCTGGACCCCGCGATCCGCGCGCTGCTTTCAGACGGCGACACCCAGCCGCTGCTCCGGCTCGCCGCACAGGAGATCGACAACTCCGACTCCGGCGACCCGGCCGACTTCTCCGCCGGTCTCTACGCCGCCACCACCTGCAGCGACTACCCACAGCCGTTCCCGGCCAGCGCCTCGGTCGTCGAGCGTGCCGCCGACTACCGGGCCGCGGTCGCACAGTTGCCGCCGTCGACGTTCGCACCGTTCACAGTCCACGAATGGGTGACGAGCCCGACGAAGAATTCGACGCGTGCGAGAAGTGGCCGGCGCCGACCCGTCGAGAGCAACCCATCACGACGCGTACGCCGTTGGCCGGCCCGAACCTCCCGATCCTCGTGCTCTCCGGCGACCTCGACTCGTTGACAACGCCGGTCGAGGGTCAGCGCGTGGCGGCGGAAATGGGCTCCTCGGCTCGCTGGATCCTGGTGCGTAACGACACGCACGTCAACGCGATGGACGATGCGTTCGGGTGCGCGTCCGGTCTGGTGCAGCGGTTCATCACCGCACCGGAGCACCTGCGGACCATGGACGCGACCTGTGCCACCCGTACCCCCGAGGTCCGGGTGGTCGGCTCCTATCCACGCAGCTTGGCCGCGGTCACCACCCCGACGGCCGGACCCGGAAACACGGCATCGCCGTCGATGCTGCGGCTCGCCGCGGTCGGCGCGGCCGTCGTCGGAGACGCGGAATGGCGATGGTGGTACGCGACCGGAAAGACCAGCACCGGGCTCCGTGGCGGCACGTACAGTTTCCGTGACACCGACGACGTCATAAAGATCACGTTCGACGATGCGAAATGGACGGACGATACGACTGTCAACGGTACGGCTACCTGGGACCAACGGGCCGGCACCGTGACGGCGACGCTGACCGTCACGGCACCCGGTGGCACCGAGGCGAGCATCCGCGTGTCGTACCCGGAAGAGGTCCCGCACGGCATCGCGACGATCACCGGGACGGCCGGTGGCAAGGCGATCGTCGCGACATTGCCGGCGCCGTAAGTCTGGCTGCTCGGCCGGTGGATGGTGCCCTCGCGCGGGGCAGCGGCCACGGTGCTCGTACGGCATCCTGATGCGGTGCGCCGATTCGTGACCCTCGACCGTGCCCAGGTTCTCGCGTTGCTCGCGACCGGCACGTCGCCCGCGCATGTCGCGTGTGCCGAGGTGGTGCGGTCCGGAACCGGTTTCCGTGTGCACCCCGGCACGGTCACGCGCGAAAGCGTGCTGCGCATCTACGCGCTCCGGGCGCAGACGGCCGAACTCGACGGCACCCGGACCCTCGGCGTGGAGCAGGCCCTCAAGGATCTCGCCGCCACGAAGTTCTCGCACCTCCGGCTCGCCGCGATCAGCGCGAAATACGACTTCGTGATGTTCATGGACCCGGAGTGCCACGAGCTGGTTGCGTGTCTCGGCGTCGAGGGCCGCACCAACTGGTGAGCGCTGTCGCTCTGCTACCTCCGTCGATAGCAGAGCGACAGGGCACACTCGCTATTCCGACGGCGTGACGAACGCGGCCAGCTGGGCCGATTGCGCGAGACGACTCGGCTCGTGCAGGTACATCATGTGGCCGGCCTCGTGGTAGGTGAACTCGATGTTGCCCGCCAACTCGGCCGGGATCTGCAGGTGCGCGAACGTGTGCTCGGCCGCGTAATACGGTGTCGCCCCGTCGTGGTAGCCGCACGCCACATGCACCCGCATGAACGGATTCGTGCGGATCGCGAGCGCGAGTTTGTCGGCCGCGTACACGTGCTGGCCCTCGAATTCCTTGTACGACCACGGGTGCACGCGCTCGGTCAGAACCTCGTAGGACAGGTCGTTTTCGTAGCCCAATTCGGTGCGGACGTAGTGATTGAGCGCTGCGCTGTACGGACCCATGATCGCGTCGATCGACGGATCGGTGGTCAGGTGCTCGCGCCCATAATCGTCGTCCCACCCGGTGAACCGGCCGTCGATGCGGCCCACCGTCTGGCGCCGATCGCGCAGCAACTCGGTGAAGAACCGGATGTGCTCCGGCCGCAGGTTGACGCGGTCGACATAGTCTTCCGTGAGGCCGGTCAGCGAGGCGAGTTTCGCCACCGTCGCCGCACGCTCCGCGGTCGTCAGCCGGTTGCCGCGCTGCAACGCCCACGGATAGTCACGCTGCGCAAACGACTCGGCCTCGTCGAGCACGTCCCGAAGCGACCGATCGCCGTGTTTGCCGTGGTAGTGCGCGATGGCAGCGTAGGTCGGCAGGTAGAACACGTACGGGTCGTCGTTGCCGCCGGCGAAGTGCGAGCCGCCCCAGTCGAGCACCGACGAGATCAGCATGAGCCCGTTGACGTAGAGCCCGAACTTCTCCTGCAGATGCCGCGAGAGACCGGCCGCACGCAAGGTGCCGTACGACTCCCCGCACAGATATTTCGGAGACATCCATCGGCCGTTACGCGAGGTCCACAGCCGGATGACTTCACCGACGGACTCGATGTCGCCCGCGTACCCGTGGAAGTCCTTGGATTTTTCGCCCTTGGTCGCGCGCGAATAGCCGGTCGACACCGGATCGATGAACACCAGGTCGGCGTGGCGCAGCAGCGTCTCATGGTTGTCGACGAGGCCGTAGGGCGGCGGCACGAGCGAGCCGACGTCGCCCATGCTGACTCGGCGCGGACCGAGAAGTCCGAGGTGCAGCCACACGCTGGCGGAGCCGGGACCACCGTTGAACGCGAAAACGACGGGACGAGTGCGAAGATCAGCACCATCGAGCGTGTACGTCGTGATGAACACCTCGGCCTTCGCGGTCGCACCGTCGAATTTGTCGTCGGTGTGCCCCTCGAGGCGAACCACGACCCGACCGGCGGTGGCCGTGTATTCGAGCGGCCTGCCGTCAGATCATGATCGAGTGATGCGTCGTGACAGGTCGTCGGTCGGGCTCTGTTCACGGGCGGCGTGGCCTCGTCAGTGCTGGTCGTGGGGCTCGTGGTGGCCGCCAAATCGGTCGCCGTGCTGTCGTCCGTCATGGTTTCGGAGCCTACGGTGGGGTGGTGCCAGCCGGAAGGTCAAGGACCCCGCGTCCTGACCCTGCCCATGGGGACGCGTTCAGGTAGAGTGTGTGCGCACGCGGGTGTAGTTCAATGGCAGAACATCAGCTTCCCAAGCTGACAGTGAGGGTTCGATTCCCTTCACCCGCTCTCTATTTCGCCCCGGCCCGGAAGTGATTCCGACCGGGGCTTCTTTGTCCTATTGGACAGCCTGCCGGACCGGGAGAGGACGCGGCATGAGCACCGACATCTGCGAGGTCATCATCACCGCCGAGAGCGCGGAATGGCTGGCCGACTTCACTCGTGCGTTGGTCGAAGATCGCCTCGCCGCGTGCGGTCATAACGTCGCGGCGATTCGGTCGATCTACCGGTGGGAGGGCGAGGTCCACGACTATCCGGAGGCTCGGGTCGCCCTGCACACCAGGGTTGATCTGGTGCCGGCGATCGTCGAGCGGACCGACCGCGATCACCCGTACGACGTGCCGTGCGTGCTGGCGGTGCCGATCGTCGGTGGCAATCCCGCGTACATCCAGTGGGTACTCGACCAGACCGCGGTGATCGCGAAGACTTAAGGTCGCCGGGGAGCCTGTTGCGTTTTCGATATGTGATGTTGGTTGTCTTTGTATAGATATGCGTCGATAATTGGGGGATGGCGAAGCGGTTTCGGCCGGTGGATCGTGATCAGCGGTTCCTGTTGCCGGTGGACATGGTCGATTGGTTGCCGGCTGATCATCAGGTGTGGTTGGTCCTGGACGTGGTCGGGCACCTTGATCTGCGGGCGTTGACGGGCCGGTACGCGTTGGGTGGGGCCGGGCGGCGGGCGTTCGACCCGGCCATGATGCTGGCGTTGCTGATCTACGGCTACGCGAACGGGGTGCGGTCGTCGCGGGCGATCGAGCGGGCCTGTCACACCGATGTGGCGTTCCGGGTGATCTGCGCCCAGGACGTCCCGGACCACACCCAGATCGCCCGGTTCCGGCAGCGGCATCTGGCCGAGGTCACCGATCTGTTCGCGCAGGTCCTGGCGGTATGCGCCCGGGCCGGCTATGTCCGGTTGGGGATCGTGGCGATCGACGGCACGAAGATCGCGGCGAATGCGTCGATCGACGCCAACCACCGCCGGGATTTCTACGTCGTGACGGTCTCCGAACTGGCGGCGCAGGCTGCGGCGGCCGACGCCGAAGAGGACGCCCTGTTCGGGCGGCCGCCGCGGTGACGAACCCCCCGACGGGGGCGGGCGCGGCGCCGCGGGTCGGGCCGAGCGGGCCGCCCGGCTGCGGCGCTGCCTGGACGAACTCAACGCCGAACAGGCCCGGGCCGGTGAACTGTCCGAAACCCAACAGCGGCAGGCTGCGGACTATCTGCGGCGGGCCCGCACCGAATCGATCCCGGGCCGCACCCCCCGCGGTGTCGACCCCGTCGCCCTGGCCGAGGCGAAAGCCGCCCGGCTCACCGCCAACCACGGCCCCGATAATCGGTTCACCCGCGCCGCTGTCGAAGCCGCCAAGGCAGCAGCAGCCCAAGCAGCCGCCGCGGCCGCGGCAACACCGAACAGTGGCAGCGACGCACCGCCCACGACCGCCACCACGACCGGGAAATCCAAGAAGGTCACACCGCCGCAGCGCAACAGCACCGACCCCGACTCCCGGCTGATGCCCACCCGCAAAGGCTTCATCCAGGGCTACAACGCCCAACTCGCCGCCAGTGGGGACCACTTCATCATCGCCGGCGACCTCGTCCAAGACACCGGCGACGTCAACCAACTACAACCCATGCTCCACAAAACCACCACCACCGCCGCAGCATTACGCCCGCACCGACCCGACCCCACCACCGACGCCACCATCGGCACCGTCCTGGCCGACAACGGCTACCACAGCCACGCCAACCTCACCGCACCCGGCCCCGACCGGCTCATCGCCACCGGCAAAAGCCGCGACCTGCACCACGCCGCCACCACCGACCCGACCACCGGACACCCACCCGACGGCGTCACCGCAACCCAGGCCATGCACCACCGCCTCCGCACCCCTGACGGCGCCGCCCTTTACAAACGACGCGGCGCCACCATCGAACCCATCAACGGCCACCTCAAAGACCGCACCGGCCTGCGCACCTTCCTCCTCCGCGGACTGCCCGCCTGCACCGCCGAACTCACCCTCGCCGCCCTCGCCCACAACCTCCGCCGCCTCCACACCCTCCAACACGCCTAACCAAGCCCCCGACACCACGGACAAGCCCACCGCAGAACAGCCCCCACACGACGGTGGGGCCCGGCATCCCACCCAGGCCCCACCACACTGCCCGACACACCCACCCGCCACCGGCAATTCAGCAACAGGCTCCGGGGAGACGATAACCCTTCGCGATCATCACGTTCCATCGCGCGAACGAAGCGCTGGGCTCGAGTCGGCGTTGGCCGGAGGTAGTTGGCCACCAGGTCCCGCCTCCTGATTTGCCGCATCTGCCGGCCGATGCCCGGTAGCGTAATTCTCGATATCGGATCTCGCCGACGGCGGCTGAGGCCCGCCGCCAACCTCGCGACGAGGTCGCCCCGGGGCAGACGATCATGACAGCAGACAATCCCGACACCCCGCCCGACACCGATCCGCAGGCGCCCACGCTCCTGTCGGTGAACGTCGGCTTGCCCAAGGACGTCGCCTGGCAGGGCAAGACGGTCTACACCGGCGTCTGGAAATATCCGGTCGAAGGGCCCGTCATGGCTCGCCGGCTCAACATCGACGGCGACGGCCAGGGGGACACCAACGGCCACGGCGGCGAGCAGCGGGCCGTCATGGTCTACCAGATCGATTCGTACAAGCACTGGCAAGACCATTTTGGCTGGGACGATTTCGACTACGGCCAGTTCGGCGAGAACCTGACCGTCGACGGGATGCCTGACGACGAGGTCTGCATCGGGGACCGTTATCGCGTCGGCGAGGCGGAATTCGAGGTCACTCAGCCCCGGGTCACCTGCTACCGCGTCGGTCTGCGGCTCGGCCAACCCGACCTGCCCGCGCTGCTCGTCGGCCACCACCGGCCCGGGTTCTACATGCGCGTGATCGCCGAGGGGCATATTCAAGCCGGCGACAAGATCATCAAGACGCGGACCGGCCCCGGCGCGCTCAGTGTGGCCGACACCGACGCGCTGCTCTACCTGCCGCATCGGGACCCCGCGAAACTCCAGGTCGCCGTAACGATCCCGGCCCTCAGCCCGGGTTGGCAGCAATCGTTCCACGACCTTCTTCAGCCGGGTACGGATGCCAGCCCGGCACCGACGCCACGGGCCGAACCGGCGTGGGCGGGCTTCCGATCGCTACGGGTGACCCGGATCGTGCCCGAGACCGCGACCGTGTCCTCGATCTACCTCGCGCCGGCGGACGGGCGTGGGCTACCGGCACCGCAAGCCGGGCAGTACCTCACGCTTCGGGTGCCCGGCGCGGGGAAACCCGTACCCGTGCGCAGCTATTCGATCTCTTCGGCGCCGGGCTCGGACGCCTACCGCATCAGCGTCAAGCATGAGCCGCACGGGCTGGCCAGCACGTATCTCACCGACGCACTCAAGACCGGCGAAGTCCTCGACGTGGCGGCTCCCCGAGGCGACTTCATTCTCGACGACGGCGATGGTCCGGTCATGCTGATCTCCGCCGGCATCGGCGTCACCCCGGTCCTCGCCATCCTGCACGAACTCGCGGCTGGCCACAGCACGCGGGACGTGTGGTGGATTCAGGGCGCGCGCGGTCCGCGGGAACATCCGCTGGCAGCCGAAACACGGGACCTGCTCGCGATGCTCCCGCACGTGCGAGCCTGCCTGTTCTACAGCGCGGCCACGCCCGCGGAACGGCAGCAGGCCCACGCGGAGGAGGGACGACTGACTGCCGAGAAATTGGCGGCGCTGGCCGTACCGGCGACTGGCAGCGCCTTCATCTGTGGACCGACGTCGTTCATGACCGATATGCAGCAGGCGCTCACCACGATCGGCGTCGACGCGGACCGCGTACACGTGGAAATGTTCGGCGCTCTCGGCTCGATCAATCCCGGCGTCACCAGCCAGGCGCACAAGCCGCCGCATCAGCCGCCCGGCTCGACCGGCACCGGCCCGCTCGTGACGTTCGCGCGCACGGGGCTGTCGACGCCGTTCACGAGCGGCTGGCATAACGTGCTCGACCTCGCGGACGCCTGCGACGTGCCGACCCGATGGAGTTGCCGCACCGGCGTCTGTCACACGTGCGTCACGTCGTTGCTCTCCGGCGACATCTCCTACTCACCGGAGCCACTCGATCCGCCCGACGAGGGGCAGGTGCTGATCTGCTGCGCCACGCCGACAACCGACATCGTGCTGGACATGTGACGACGCCGTGACGGACGTCCCCTATCCGCGATTCCGTTGCCTGACCCGCAAAAGGGGTTCCACCACGCTGGTCGCCATCGGTTAACCGACACCGGCGCGGATCAACGCAAGCCCCGACGCGGAGCATCGATATGCTTGCCGCGCCCTGTCACATAGGACGCGCCTCTTCGCCCCCGGAGTCTCGGTTGCGCGGGCGTCTTCCCCGCAGTGACCGGCGACGTCCGATGGAACTCGACGGTGCCGTACACGGCGGCGGTAACAAACGGCCGGCGACAGCACCTGTCGCCGGCCGTTTGCTATCCGGGTCTTACGGCCAGACGTACGTCCACGTATTGAGGACGGTCGCGGTCTGGTCAGGGCCGGAAATTCCCGGGTACGCGTACGCGAAGTGGTCGAAGAGCCCGTCCACGTCGACGACGACGTTCGTGGTGCCGGCCGCGTTGTAGATGTCGAACTTCCCACTACCGAGCAGCGCCGCCACGCTGTTCGGCGCGGTCTGTCCGGCCCGCGCGTTCACGTTGCTGGCTGTCGGTCGAGTCGATCCGTCGGGCCACACCGTTAGGTAGGTGGACACTGTCGGCGCCACCGCTGTCACGTTCAGGGCCAGGGCCCGGGTGTTCGCGTTGGCGTCGGACGCCGGTGCGGTGATGGTGCCGGCCGCGTTCGCACCCAGCGCCGACCTCAGGCCGAGACCGCTACGCGAGTCCGCGATCCGGGTCGGCGCCACCGGGTGGAACCGGAGCCCACCGGGGATCTGGGTGGCGTCGTAGACACCCATGAGGTCAACGATCACGTTCACCGAGCCGGAGGAGAAGTTCTCCAGAGTCACCTCGGGCGCCTCCGGGTGATCGCCGCAAGGCGCGGGGTTCACGAAGAGAAACTCACAGTCGCCCGCCATGACAGTGGCCATGTTGGCAACCGTGGCACCCGGTGTGAAGTTCAACGTGGACGCGTCGGGTGGCCAGACCGAGCCGTTCCACGCGGTCAGGTAGCCAGACGCCTGAGCGCCGGTCGCCGTGATGTTGATCGCGGCCGCACCGGGGTATTGCAGGTGGCCGATGTCGAACATGACCGTGATCTTTTGGTGCGCGGCCAGCGTCTGCGTCGACCGTGTGTCCAGCAGACGCGTCGGCTTGTCCATCGGACGGTAGGAGTCGGCAACCGGAGCGTATTTGTCGCTGAGGTAATACCCGCTCACGTCGGCGATCACCTGGACCGAACCGGCCTGGTTGTAGAAGTTCACCGTGCCGTCCGGGCCGACGGGCACTGTGACCTGGTTCGCACCGGTCCAACCGGCCACGAAGTTGAGGTTCGACGCGGTCGGCCGCGCCTGACCAGACGGGTAGACGGTCAGGTAACTGCCGGCCGTGGCACCGACGACGGTCACGTTCATGACGACGGCGGACATGCCGGAGGTCGGAAGGCCCTGCGCGCCAGCGACCTTCACGTTGATCACCCTGTTGGGGCTGACGGCGGTCGGTGAGCCGAGACCCTTGCGGGTATCCAAGATCCGCAGCGGGTCGATCGGCTGGTAGGTGCCCACCGCGTTGACCACGGCCGTACCCCACAACTCAGATCGACGCTCACCGCCCAAGGACTGGTCCGGGACGGCGAGACTCGCGATGACTGAACCAGCCTGAGTCGGCGCGAACGACACCACGGCCGTGCAGGTCTGCCCATAGGCCAGGGTGGCGTGCGAGCAGTTGTCAGAGGTGACGGAGTAAGCCCCAGTCGGGTCGTTCTCGATCGACACGGCACCCAGCGTGTCCGGCGTAACGCCGGCGCCCGTGATCGTGACAGTCCGAGACACGCCGGTGTCGCCGACCGCGGCCAGGTCGAAGAGTTCCTGAACCGTGGTGCTCGCGGCGATGTACGGCCGGCTCGACGCGAAGCGCATCTCGCCCTTGACCGGGTAGAACGGCGCTCCCATGTTGTAGAAACTGATCGTGGCCGCGAATGACGTGAGGCTGCCACCGCTGTACGTCGCGTCCGCGACGTTGAGGGTGCCCGAGGTGCCGCTGAGCCCCCAGCCGATGGCCCCGGCGATGCTCGCGTGCGTGGCGTCCGACGTGCCCGCCAGGTCGTACGCGGTGCTGGGCTGGAACTGGCCGCCTGTCGGCGGTTGGAGGTACAGCGCGTAGTCAGGTACATCCGGATTGAGCGGGCCGGCGAACGTCAGCCCGGCACCGTTCGGCGAGATCGTAAAGCCCGCGGTGTTGTTGTCGTCGATGATCGTCTCGCCCTCGATCATGAGCGGCGAGCCGGTGCCGCCGTCTAGTTCGAGGAGGTTGTAGGGGGCGGTCGGGGTTACTGGCGCACCCGCGGAGGCGGTAGCCGGAACGATGAGCGCGCTGGAAATCGCGAGCGCCGCTAAGAGCGCGGCACGGATGGGACGCACGGAGGTCTCCACTCGGAGTGGGCAGAATGGATCAAGCCCGATGGGAAGGTGATCGTAAGACGGCTCGCCATGTCACGCCACCCTGTGTGTTTGGTAAAGACTGTTTCGGAGGGTCACACCCCCGGAAGGGTGGCGACCCGAGGGGCCCGAACGTCCAGTCTTGGCAGAGGTACGGGCGTCAAGAGTTAGTCGACGCTGATCCGGGTCGCATTCACGGCCGCCTCCCCGTTACCGGCGAACTCCTCGTCTCCACCCCTACGACGAGCGGGCTCCGGTGGCCGCAGTGATCAGCGCTATGACCGCGGTTGGGTTGCCCGTCATCGGCACGTGACCGCATCCCGGCAGCTCCCCCACGCGCGTGCCCGACGGAAGCTGATCGAGATGGCGGGACTGGTGCGGCCGGAGCAGGATGTCTCGGGAGCCGAATGCAATGGTGATCGGAGCATTGATGGGTGACGCGGCGACGTAGTGGCGGCCTGCGGTCGCGTTAAGAGTGTCGACGAAACCCGGGCACGTGCCCAACGTGCGGATGGTCATGCGAGCGTATTCCGCGGACAAGCGCGAAGGGTGGGCGTGCGTCTGCCCGAGCGCGAGAACGCGGCCGAGGCGATAGTTGACCATGCGATTGAGGGCGCCGGCAGCATGCTCGCTGAGCCACCGTGAGGTCCGAAGGCTCACCCGGCAGTAGAGCGGCGTGCGGTCCTGCCAGAGCCCAGCGGGCGAGATCAGGTTGACCGAACTGACGGGACACAGGCCGGCGAGTTCGAGGGCAACCCAGCCGCCCAGCGAGTGGCCGACCACGTGCGGCGCCGTGATGTGCAGATCATCGAGGAGTTCGGCGACGGCTTCGGCCAGAGCTGTCGGCGTCGGTTCGACCTCGGGTGGCAGTCGCTTTGAGTCACCGAAGCCCGGAAGGTCAACCGCGATGACATCGAACTGGTCGCTCAGGTCACCGATAACCGGCTCCCACGACTGTCGACAGGTCCCGAGCCCGTGCAACAACACCAGTGGCGCGCCGGCGCCACAACGCGTGTAGGCGAGTGTGGTCATGTCAGCGCTCGCCGGCCAGGTCGCGGGCGCAATTGGTCAGCCAGACCCGGAACTCTGCCAGGTCGCCGGCGCTCAGGGACGACGTCATGCGGGTCTCGACGCCGTGGACGATCGGGCGCGCCCGATTGACGAGATCGCGCCCCGCATCGGTCACCGTCACCCGCCGCAGCCGCTTGTCGCGGGAGTCGGCACCGAACTCGACGAGGCCCGCCTTGGCGAGCAGCGTGATGATCTCGTTGGTCGTCTGCGGTGTCAGCATGCTTTCTCGCGCCAACTCCGCACCGGATAATCCGGGCTGCCTGTCGGCAACGCTCAGCACCGAATACTGCGGCAGCGTCAACCCGATCACACTGAGCTCAGTCTGGGCGGCCACGCGGAACGCCTGGTGAGCCTGCCGCAGCAGGTAGCCGACGCGGCCGTCAGGTCCACGGAATCCCTCGCCGATGACCGTCATCGTTTTCATCAGGCCCCTGATTAGATCAACAGTGTCCTGATGACTTTATCACGACGACTGCCGCGCGTCTTCGTGGCCCGCGTGATGGAGCAGACCCGTGGCCAGGCCCGCGACTCGATGCCAGTCCAGCGGCGGCCGCGCCGGGTAGCGTCCAGGTCGGTGGCGTGGCACTCGTACGCGCAAGGCCCCCGGACACGACGCGCAGCGCACCGGCGTTCGCAACATCAACGCCTCGCCGTCGACACCGGCCGGGATCTCGGCGGCTTCCGCGGTCACGGTCACCTCCCGGGCCGACGCCGCCGTCAGCCCGGGCGAGTTGACGCCGGCCAGCAGCGTGGCGGCCTGCAACGCGTTATCGACCCGAACCCCGAAGACGCCGAGCACACCGAGATCCAGACGTGGACGCTGCCCCATGCCGACCGGATCCGACATGCCGTACGGGTTGTTGCTCACCAGGACGGCCTGCGGATTCTCGATGGTCACCGAGCCGACCCGAGCGGTCAACCGATCGCCGGTGTGCCCGAGCAGCAAATCGGGCAGCAATCGAAGGGTCGTCTGCGTCTTGTCGTCGCGGTAGTCCGGACTTTGCACAACGGTCGCGTACGCGCCGAAGGAGGCGTTGTTGACGAAGGGGCGGCCGTTGACCGTACCCATGTCGATGTGAAGTTCGACCCCGTCGGTGAGCGCGTCCAGGCAGCGTGCCGGGTCCTCCCGATCGAGCCCGAGGTCGAGCGCAAAGTGGTTGCGGGTGCCAGCCGAGATCACGAGGAACGGCAGGCCGTGCTCCGCTGCGATTCCGGCGACCAGCGCTTGCGTGCCGTCACCGCCGGCCACCCCGAGCAGATCGGCACCGTCGGCCACCGCAGCGCGGGCGAGCGCCGCGACGTCGACGTGTCCCGGACCGTCGAGCAGCGCTACTTCGGCGCCCATCCCCTTCGCCTTCGCGGCGAGATCGAACTTGACGACCTTGCCGCCACCGGATCGGGGATTCATGACGATGAACGGTTTGCGGGGCGGCGGTGTCTCATATTCCCGCATGCGCGCGCTGGATCCGCGAAGCGCCACCCGGGCCGCCGCCGCAGCCAGCAGCCACAGTGCGGCCGACAGAACGACTATCCAGAAGAAGTGCCGGAAGATGTAGAGGACCGCGATGGCGATCAACACCAGTGCGCCGAGCACTGCCGCCATGAAGCGGATCACCCCACGATGCGTGAGCGCCCACCAGATCGCGACCGCGACGACGCCCAGCCCGACGAGACCGGTCGCGAGCAGGATCAGGCTTCGCAGGCCGGCGAAGATCAACGGAGTCGCCAGGGCCGCGGCCACCGCGACCAGGGACGCCCGTGCCGCCCAACGCCTCCCGGCGGTGACCGCGGGCTCCGGAGCGGTTTGCGCAGCGCTCATCGGCACCTCCCAGGTGTCTCCTCAGCGAACCACACCGCTTCGTGCGATATGTGCAGCTCACGGGATACCGGACACGGAGAGGGCGAAAGCACAACGCCGCCGGCGCATTTCTGCGACGGCGGCGCTGTGTTGGTGCTAGTGGGATTACTCAGTTGCGGATTACTTCGTGAATTTCACGTGCGGCGTTGTCGCCGCCGGGCTGTGGTGCTGACCGGCGCTCTGAACGGCCGGCGTGATACCCGCAGACTGAGCATTGCCCGTGAACGTGTTCGGGTCGAACTCGTAGTAACCAGCGACATCGACCAGCAGACCAGTCGTGCCGACGTTGTTGTACGCGGCGAACGTGTCAGCATTCGAGTCGATCATCGTGATCGCGGCGTTCGCCACGGTCTGCCCGGCAGCCGGGTTCAGCGTCGAGACCTTCGGCAACTGGCCGCCCGGCCAGAAGGAGAGGTACGTCGAAGCGGAAGGCGATACGGCCGTGACGTTCATCGCGAGCGCCATCGTGTTGTTGTCCGCCACCGAAGCAGGAGCACTGATCGTGACCGACTGGTTCTTGCCGAGCGGACCGGCCACACCGAGCTTGCTCCGGCTGTCAGTGATGCGCAGCGGATTGATCGGGTGGAAGCGGCCACCCGCGAATGTGCCCGAAAGCGTAGCCGTCATCGAAGAATCCGACGATGTCGACCAGCAGGTTGACATTACCGTGCGCGAAGTTCTCGACGGCGAGATACGGTGCCAGACTTGCGCGGTGCCGCATGTCGTCGGCGCTGAAGAACGTGGTGCACGGCGACGTCGGCACGATGGCCATGTTCGGCACCGTGCGACCCTTCGGGAAGTTCAGCGTTGACGCATTCGGAGCGTCGCCCTGGCCGTTCCAGGCAGTGAAATAACCGGCCGCACCTGGCGAGACCGCGGTGATGTTGACCGCGAGAGCCGTGATGTGACTGTCGATCGTCGGATCGCTGGAACGTGAAACCGGCCAGGTAGCCCTCGCCGTAGGCCATCGCACCGTTTGTGCTGGTAGCGGCTGTCGAGCAGACGGAACGGGTCGATCGGGTTGTACTGGCCACCGGCCGCCAGCGCGTCGCTGCCGACGAAGTAGCCGGACACGTCCGCGAGGAGGTTCGCCGTACCCGCGTTGTAGATGTCGATCTGACCGCTGGTGCCGAGCGCGACCGTGACCGCGTTGGCCTCGGTCAGGCCGGTGGTGTAGTTCAGGTTCGACACTGTCGGCTGCGTGACACCGGTCGGGAAGACCGTCAGGTAGCCGCCCTTGGCCGCGGTGATCTCCGTGACGTTGAGCTGGACCGCCGAGACACCGGCCGACGGGACGCCACCGCGACCACTCACCTGCAAGTGAATGGAGGTGCCGGGGCCGACGACGTGCTTCGCCGCACCGAGGCCGCTACGGGTGTCGAGCAACCGAGCCGGCGCCAGCGCGTGGTAGGTGCCCTCCGGGCCGACGTGACCGTTGACGCTGAGCGCGACCGTGCGCGCACCGAGGGCGCTGTTGTCGGGAAGCGTCAGCGTCGCCGCGGCCGCACCCGTGTTGAACGGGTTCGCGACGACGGAAACCGTGCAGGTCGACGTGCCGGCGACGCTCTTGTTCGAGCAGGTGTCGCCGGAGATCGCGAACTCGGTCGGCGTCGCCACCGCTGAGGGCGGCCTTGCCGAACACGATCGGGTCGCTGCCGACCGACGTGAACGTGACCGTCTTCGCGGCGGTGGTGAAGCCGGTGTCGGCCGAGCCGAAGTCGAGCGACGCGGCGTTCTGCGTCGCGCCGAGGTAACCGGTGGTCGAGTTGAAGCGGATCTCGCCGGCGATCGGCGAGCTGGTGCCACACGTGGTGGAGAAGGAAGCGGAGAGGGCCGTCACATCGCCGCTGGAGGGGGTGACCTGCTGGATCGTGACGGTGCCGGCGCCGCTGGCACACGTGGTGCCGTTGGCCGTGACAGTGAGCCCGTAGTCGCTGGCGTCAGCCGTCGTCTTGGTCGCGGCCGCGCCACCGACGGTCAGTGCGCCGCTGGTCGGCGGAACCAGGTTGACGGAGTAGCCGGTCGCGCTGACGGTGACGCCACCAGCGGCGTTGGTGAGCGTGACCGCGCTGCCGCCGAAGCTGACGCTCTCGCCCGAGCCGAGAACCGGGTTGTCACCGCTCCCGTCGAGGGTAAGCGCCGTGAAAGGAGAGGTGGGTGGCGCCGCGAGGACGCCGCTGATGGGAATCGTGACCGCGGCGGCAAAGAATGCCACGCCAATCATGATCCGATTTCGTTTCAACACTGGTTCTCCCGTTGGGGGTGATACAGGATTCGACCGCGCCGGACCCAAACGATCAACAGCGCCGAGCGAGCATAACCAGTCTCACGTTGGTTTGGGGACCCTCGTTCCATTGGAAGGGTTAGTGATCGAGCCGATCGGGCCACCTGATGGGATGTCTATCGGCAAAGTAGGGAATACCGATAGCGTCGTGCCTGTTGGTGGCGTCATGGGAGGTCAGACAATGAGCCAGTCGGTCGCGAACAGAGTTTTCTCTTTCCGAACCCGGTCAACGAGGTTTCGGCACGCATCGTCGCCGGTGGCGTTGTCATCATGGCCGTTGCCACGATCGTGTTTGATCAGCCCTGGATGACAGCCGTTATCGCATACGGTTTTGTCGCGCGCGTGTTGACCGGACCCGACGCTGAGCCCGCTTGGGTCAACTCGCCACCCGCGTGATCACGCCGCTCCTCCCGGTGAAGCCGAAGCTGGTGCCCGGGCCGCCGAAACGGTTCGCTCAGGCCATCGGCGTCGCGTTCTCAGTGACGGCCGCCGTGCTGGCTCTCGGCTTCGGTCTGACCACCGTGGCCTACATCGTGCTCGGCGCTCTGATCGTGGCGGCGACGCTGGAATCGGTGTTCGCGATCTGCCTCGGCTGCCAGGGCTTCGCGGCTCTGATGCGTCTCGGCGTGATCCCGGAGGCCGTCTGCGAGGAGTGCAACAACATCTGGCTACGTGCACCTGCGCAGGTCAGGCTCTAAAGTGCGGTCGAGCGAGCACAGGCGCTCAGCAGGCATACCGCAGCGCCATCGGGTGCGGAACGACAGGGCTGGTCCAGCGCAGCTGTGGCGTGGATCTACGCCGGACTCGTCGTCATGTCGCACGAACAGGGCAGTGTCGATCGCTCAACTCATAGAGCCACCAGTCGAGCCGCGTCTCCGCGCGGAGCTGTGCCGCGACCCGGCGGACGACCATCGGATCGGTGACGAGGCGGGCCCGACCCCGCACCGACGCCTCGTCATCGGACTCTTCGGCCGGGAACGCGTGCAGCGCGTAGCGGCCGTCGCGCTCGAGGTCGCGTCGCTTAGGAGTGTCGAGAAGGCAGCAGTAGAGCCCACCACCGACGACCGCCGGCGACACCGGGTGAATGCGGGGACCGCCGTCAGGCCGAATGGTCGCGAGATAGCCGAGACCCGCACCGTATTGGTGAAGAGCGGCACGGATCGACGCGGCGAGCGACGGCGCCGCGCTGGTGAATTCGGACCAGGAAGCCATGAGTACATGTTATCGAACTAGTGTACGAGAATGCCAAGCCCGACACGAAAGTGGCAGCGACCAGGCACAGGACAAGCCGCCGTAGGTAAGCTGCCCAGGTGCTGCTCTCCGACCGCGACCTCATCGCCGAAATCAAGGCCGGGCACGCTCGCGCTCGATCCGTTCGAGCCCGCCCTCGTGCAGCCCTCCAGCATCGACGTTCGCCTCGACCGCCTGTTTCGGGTGTTCAACAACCACCTCTACACGCACATCGATCCGGCGACCCGCCAGGACGATCTGACCGCGATCCGTCGAGGTCCACGACGGCGAGCCGTTCGTGCTGCACCCGGGCGAGTTCGTGCTGGCGTCGACGCTCGAGGTCATCACGCTGGGCAATCAGCTCGCCGGTCGACTCGAAGGCAAGTCCAGCCTCGGCCGCCTCGGGCTGCTGACGCACTCGACCGCGGGCTTCATCGACCCCGGCTTCTCCGGCCACATCACGCTGGAACTCTCGAACGTCGCGAACCTGCCGATCAAGCTGTGGCCCGGCATGAAGATCGGGCAGCTGTGCATCTTCCGGCTGTCGTCGCCCGCCGAACACCCCTACGGCTCGGCCGTCTACGGCTCGCGCTACCAGGGCCAACGTGGCCCGACACCGAGCCGTTCCTGGCAGAACTGGCGCACCTGGCCGACCGGCCACTGACCCCGGAAACGGACGTGGCCGGCGCACCCTCACGGATGGCCGGCCACGATGCGCTGACGGTTTACCCGTTCGGTCGACCGTAACCGTTGGGCGTGATGTCGTTGTAGCGCTTCATGCGCACCACGTCGCCGGTCGTCGGCGCGCTCACGACCCAGCCGTTGCCGACGTAGATCGTCACGTGCGTGATGCCGGGATAGTAGAAGACCAGGTCGCCCGGCCGCAGGTTGGAGTAACCGTAGACGGCGGGCATCATGTGCTTCTGCGCGTACGCGTTGTGCGGCAGCGTCACGCCGACCGAGCGCCACGCCGCCAGCGTCAGACCGGAGCAGTCGTAGCTGCCCGGGCCGTCGGTGTCCCAGATGTACGGCTTACCGATCTTGCTGCACGCGAACACGGCGGCCTTGCTACCCGCGTCGCCGTTGTAGACCTGCGGGCACGGCACGGGTTCGAGCGAGCCGCCCTCATGACCACTGGATCCGAACACCTTGATGCGCTGCACGTTCAGGGCCGCGATCTTCGTCTGGATCGTCTTCTTCTGCGCGTTGAGCGCGGCCTGCTGGCTCGTCAGCGAGACGACGAGCGCGTCGATCGGCTTCTTCTGCGCTTCGTATTTCTGCTGCAGCTTCACCGCCGCGGCGACCTGCGCCCGCTGGTTGTCGGCCATCTGCTCGACGGTGCCGAGAATGTCCAGTGCCTCCGACGACGAGTCCGCATTGAGCATCATCGACATCGTGACCGACGGGCCGGCCTCGTAGATGTGCGTCGCGATCCCGCCGACCCGAGCCAGCGTCAGCTCGACCTGCAACTTGAGCGGGAGGATCTGCTTCTCCAGCGACGCGGCCTTGGCCGCCTGCGTCTGAAGCTTCTGGTGAACCGCGTCGTAGTTTTCGATGGTCGGTTCGAGCGCTTGCCACTGCGCGTCGATCTGCTTGATGATGTCGGCCGACGACGGCGCTGGCGCGGCGACCGCGCTGACCGACGTGCTGAGGACCAGACCAAGTGCGGCAATCGCCGGTAGGACAACGCGTAGAACGCGGGCGTGGCGAGACCGAACCGGTCTAGAGGCAGTGACTGCCACCGGTGACGTACTCCTTCTTCCGCGTCCGCCTACCGAGTTAGCTGACGGGTTCGGGTGGGAAGTGCACCCTACCGCGGTGCGCACCTGGTGATGCGGCGTCGCGGATTCACCCCAGTGCTGCGGTGGTTCCCCGGTTCGATCGCGTCGATTCGGCGGAGCCGCCCGATGCCAGTCCCGGACGGACCGGCCAACATTCGAGCGAGCGTTGCTTACGTTAGGCAACCGGAATGCGTGAAGCAAGTTCCAGCGAGGGATAGTACGTAGCGAATTCACTCCTCTACGGACAGTCACGGGCCGACTGTCACCCAAACGTTGTCCAGCTCACCGCTGAATTGATCGTTGTTGGCGCTTTTTCCCTTGCCACCGATGCGCAAACCGTCTTCGTTACTGATCGTGGTCGTCACGGGTACGGCTACGGTGCCACGGACGGTGCCGTCGACCGTGATGGAAAGCACTCCTGCGTGTAAATCGCACGAGACTGTGTGCCACCCGCCATCGTCGATGCTGACCGACGAACGGGCGAGGAAGATTCGGGCGCTCGCGGTGCCGACGACGGCGCAGCTGGGCCGCCCGGCGTCGCCGTCGACCTGAAGCTTGTATTCGCTTCCGCCGGTCGAGTAGCCCTTCTGCACAACGTTTTCGCCGTCGCTGGTCTGCGCGCCGCTCATCCTGATGTCGGCGCCGAACCGGATCCGCTGCTGACCGGGGTTCAGCTTGTCGAGGTTGCCGGACGTCTGCAGGATCGCCCGCTCGCACGTGGCCGCGCCCGGGTTGGCGCACCGCGCCGGAAACCCGATCGCGTAGTTGCCGCCGTGCGCGACCGTGGTCAGCGCACCACCATTGGCGGCGAGCACGGAGAGTTTCGGGTTGCCGGCCGCGCCACGGCTGAGATGGCTCGTCGCGCCGCCGTCGAAGGTGTAGCGGACGGTGTAATCAGCCGAAGCCGCCGACGCCGCGTGCGACTTCGCGACCGATGCACGCTTCGCGTGTTGCGTGTCCGCCACTTTCGTCGGCGCCGGCTCGGCAGCGGCGACCGCCACGTCGACCGGAGCGGCGAACGCGGGCGATCCGTCGAGGCCACCGCCACCGTAGTGAGCGATGGTGCCCCAGACCGCGACAACGACCGCGGACGCGGCGGAGAGCACAAAAGCAGCGGGGCGGACGCCACTCGGGCGTGCACCGCGACGTCGTTTGGACGGGTACCCGTCAGTGTGTTGGCCCATAACGCACTCTATTGTGCCTTTTGCCCCAAGAGTCGCAAGCACCAGCAGATCGCGCCGCATGAGAAAGGGACCGAAGTCGCGTGACTTCGGTCCCTCGATCAGTGCCCGTATCTACATATGGCGCGAAACGTGCGACACGCTCTAGTTTGGACGGCCGTAGCCGATGGGTGATTCGAAGCCGACGTTCGACATCATGATCGGCGCCCCGGTGTGCTCGGCCTGCACGATCTTGCCGCCACCTACGTAGATCGCGACATGGCCCGGGTTCTTAGAGCCGTTGTAGAACACCAGGTCACCGACCTCGAGTTCGCTCTTGGAGACGTGCTTCGTCTCGGAACCCCATTGTGTGTAGGACGAGTGCGACAGGCTGACCCGGCCGCCTCCCAGGCCACCATCACCAAGCCGGAGCAGTCGTATCCGTCGGATTCACTGGCTCGTGCGTAGTGATACATGATCCAGCCTTTGCCGGCACTGTCGCCGTAGCGACTGCTACCTGGCTTCCAGACCAGCGAACACGCCTTCTGAGCGGCCTCAAGGCCCTTGCCACTGCCACCGGACGGACACGCGGCCGTCATCAGTTGCGACTTCGTGTATGGGCCACTGCCAACGTTGCCGCTGCTGTCACCGCCACCGCCGCCACCGCCGTTCTCGTCCTGCAGCTTCTGCAGCACGGCGAGTTGGCTGTCGATCTGCTTCTTCTTGGCGGCCAGCGTCGCGACCTGCACCTTTTCCTTGTTCACGAGGGCCGTGATCGGTGCTTCCTTGGTCCTGAAGGCATCGAGCTTCGTCTGCGCGCCGGTGATCGTCTTACCCTGCCGGTTCGCCATCTCGTTGAGCGTGCCGAGCGCGTCGAGCATGCCCGCCACGTCCGATGACGCCAGCATCGTCTGCAGCGTGCGGTCCGGGCCGCTCATGTAAATCTTCGCGGCGATCGAGCCGATCTGCTGATGTGCCAACGTGGCGACCAATTGCGCGGGCGCGATCTGCTTCTCCAGCGCCGCTTGCGACGCGGTGTCACGGCCGAGCTTCACCTTCGCGAGGTTGTACTGCTCAACGAGGGTTTCGATCGCGTTGTTGAGGGTGTTGATCTGGGAGTTGACCTGCGCCGGTGTCGGTTTCGCCTGCGCGGGCAGGCCGGGCGCGAGCACACCGATCAGGGCGAACGCGGTGGATCCGAGCCCGATGACGATGCGGCGCATCGTGCATGCGCGGAACACGGCGAGTCGTCGTGCCGGAGGTGAGGCCACGATTGTGCGGCTCCTTCTTCCCTGCCGCCGACCGGGTTAGCTGACGGGTTCGGGCGGGAAGTCGCCCTTCCGCGAATGACTACGCGGATTCACCCCAGAAAACACGGTGGTTCCCCGGCTCGCTTACGCGATTTGGCGGTGTCCGGCTACGGCGACCCGGATAGTCGCCGACGAAAGTACGGACGGTGATTCACCTTAGGGAACCTTTTACGGCACAAGCAAGCCTGTGCGACCCCACACTTCGATGCGCGACAGATCGGACACGCTATGTCGTCCAACTAACACCCATAAATGCATTCGTAAAAGAATTAACGGACAAATCAAATTCACTCGACGGGTACGCCCGAGCCGTCGCCACCCACGACGGCTGTCAGCACATCGTCGAGCGTCAGCACACCGAGCGCGCTTCGCCCGTCACTGACGAGCACGATGTGCCGCCGTTCCCGACGCATCGCGAGCAACGCCTCCGCCAGCGTTCGGTCGGGCAGCAGCACCGGCAGATCCCGGATCAACGAGGCTGCGATCGGTTGCCGCCGAGCCGGCCCAACCACCCCGAGTACGTCCTTCACGTGCACGAACCCGAGCACGCGCCGCGAATCCCGTTCGACCACCGGAAAACGGGACCGGCCGGTGCGGCTCGCCAGCACTTCAAGCGCGGCCGGCGAGACGTCGTCGCCGACCGTGGTGACCTGCGCCCATGGCAGCACCGCGTCACGCGCCTTGCGATCGTGCAGCGCGAGCGCACCGGTCAGGCGCGCGTGTTCCTCGGGATCCAGCAGTCCCTCGATCCGCGACTCCGCGACGAGACTCGCCAACTCCTCGGTCGTGTACACCGTCTTCACCGAGTCGGTGGCCTCGACGCGCCAGATGCGAAGCACCGTCCGAGAGAGCCACTTCATCGCCACGAGCAGCGGTTTGGTGGCGATGCAGAACCCCAGCATCGGTGGCCCGAGCCAGAGCACGGCTTTCTCCGGCCCCGCGAGCGTCAGGTTCTTCGGCACCATCTCACCGATCACCGTGTGCGCGAACACGACGAGCCCGAGCCCGACGACGAACGCCACCGGATGCACGGCACTCGTCGGCAAGCCGGACGCCTGGAACGGGCCGTGCAGCAACTCGGCGAGCGAGGGTTCTGCGATGGCGCCCAGGCCGAGCGAACAGATCGTGACACCGAGTTGCGAACCGGCAATGGCCAGCGGGATCTGACTCATCGCCTTGAGCGCGGTGCGGGCGGCCCACGACGTGGGGGCCTGCGGTTCGAGCACCGTGCGGCGGGAGGAGATCAGGGCGAACTCGGCCGCGACGAAGAACGCGTTACCGAGCAGCAGCACGATGACGACGAAAATCCAGCTCATGTCCGCCCCCGCTTCGCAGGGCGCGGCCATGCTGCGACATTGTTCGCTACGACAAGCTCGCTCATTCCCGCCCCCGCTTCGCAGGGCGCGGCCATGCTGAAACATCGTTCGCTACGACAAGCTCGCTCATTCCGCATCAGCCGTCCGCGCGACCCGGACCTGCTCGATGCGCCGGCGCTCCACCTCGACGATGGTGAACTCCCAGCCCGGCACGTGCACGCTCTCGCCGGCGACCGGGATGTGTCCAAGCTCGGCCATGAGATATCCGGCCAGCGTTTCGTACGGGCCGTCGGGCAGCGCGAAGCCGGTCTGCTCGGCGAGTTCGTCCTCGCGGAGCATGCCGTCGACGAGCACGGTGCGATCGCCGCCGGGCGCGGTCAGGTCGCGCGCGAGGATGTCAGTTTCGCCCTCGCCACGGGGGTCGTGTTCGTCGGCGATCTCACCGACCAGCTCCTCGACCAGGTCTTCGATCGTCACGACACCGTCGGTGCCGCCGTACTCGTCGACCACGATCGCCATGTCGGCGTTGCCGGCGTGGAGGGTCGCGAGCACGTCGTCCAGGTCAAGGCTGTCGGGCACCTGGATCGGCTCCCGAGCGATCGTGGTGACGGCGGTGCGCTCGCGCCGGGCCGGTGGCACGCCAAGCGCGTCGGTGACCGCGGCGACGCCGACGACGGAGTCGAGCGAGCCGTCGTAGACCGGGAAGCGACTGTGGCCAGATTCCCGCGCGAGCGTCAGCAGGTCGGCGATCGTCGCGTCGTGCGGAAGCCCGAGTACGTCGATCCGCGGCGTCATCGCCTCGGCCGCCCGCTTGTCGCCGAAGCGGATGGTGCGCCGCAGCAGCACGGCGGTGTCCTGCGGAATCGCACCGGCCCGGGCCGAGATCGCGGCCAGCAGACCGAGCTCTTCCGGCGAGCGGGCACTCGCCAGTTCCTCCTGCGGCTCCACACCCAGCCTGCGCACCAGGAAGTTCGCGGTGTTGTTCAGCGCCCGGATCAGCCAGCTGAACATCTTCGAGAACGTCCGGAGCGGGCCGGCGGTGGCGCGTACCAGTGGCATGGGTCTGGCGAGGGCCGCGTTCTTCGGCACGAGTTCGCCGAAGAGCATGGAGAACAGGGTCGCGACCACGAGGGCTGCGACGTGGACCAAGCCGTCGCTGTGCGAGCCGGCCCACGGTTTGATCAGCGGCGAGAGGATCTTGGCAAGTGCCGGTGACGCGAGATAACCGGTCAGCAGCGCGGCGAGCGTGATGCCCAATTGGGCCGCCGAGAGTTGGATCGACAGCTCACGGAGCGACCCGCGCACCGTGCGCGCGGCCTTGTCGCCACCGATCGCGGCTTGATCAATCGCCGCCCGATCGACCGTGACCAGGGAGAACTCGGCCACGACGAAGAACGCGTTGGCAACGGTCAGCAGCACAAAGGCAATGAGCGGCAGCAGTACGGTCAGCGCGGCGTTGATGTTGACTCACCTCGCGAACCATTGTGCCCGACCCGGAAAAGAGATCATCCAGCGGTCGAAGCGACGACCGGCTCGGCGGTCGGGGTGGGCTTAATGGACCGCAGCAACACCGTGGCCACGTCCACGACCTCGACGTCTTCGGAAGCGTCGCCGGTCGACTTCTTCGCGGTGACGCCGTCGCCGATCATCGTCGAGCAGAACGGGCAGCCGACCGCGATCGTCTTCGCGCCGGTGGCGACGGCCTCCTCGACACGTTCGATGTTGATGCGCTTGCCGATCTTCTCCTCCATCCACATGCGGGCCCCACCGGCGCCGCAGCAGAAGGAACGCTCGGAGTTGCGCGGCATCTCGTCGACGGTGCCACCGGCCACCGACCCGAGCACCTCGCGCGGCGGCGAGAAGACGCGGTTGTGGCGGCCGAGGTAGCAGGGGTCGTGATAGGTGACGCCGCCGTCGATCGGCGTGACGGGCACCAGCCGGCCCGTCTTGACCAGGTCGGCGAGCAGTTGCGTGTGGTGTACGACCTCGAACGACCCGCCGAGTTCGCCGTACTCGTTGGCGAGCGTGTTGAAGCAGTGCGGGCACGACGCGACGATCTTCTTCACGCCGGCACTGTTCAGTGTCTCGACGTTTTGCTGCGCGAGCATCTGGAAGACGAACTCGTTGCCGATGCGGCGGGCGGGGTCACCGGTGCAGGTTTCGCCGTTGCCGAGGATCCCGAAGTTGACGCCGGCCTCGTTAAGCAGCGTGGCGACGGCGCGCGTGGTTTTCTTCGCCCGGTCTTCGAACGCGCCGGCGCAACCGACCCAGAACAGATATTCGAACTCGCCACCGTCGGCCACCCGTGGCACCGGGAAGTCGAGGCCTTTCGTCCAGTCTTCCCGGGTCGCCGGCGGCGCGCCCCACGGGTTGCCCTTCGACTCGAGGTTGCGCAGCATGACGCCGGCCTCGCTCGGGAAGTTCGACTCGATCATCACCTGGTAGCGGCGCATGTCGACGATGTGGTCGACGTGCTCGATGTCGACCGGGCACTGCTCGACGCAGGCGCCACACGTGGTGCACGACCAGAGCGCGTCCGTGTCGATGATCGCGCCATCGGCCGAGCCGCCGATTAGCGGGCGCTGCGATTCGGCCATCGCCAGAACGTTGACGTGGGCGAGTTGAGCGTCGGTCGCCTTCTCCTCACCGGTCAGCGACATGCCACCGCCTGCCAGCAGGTAGGGCGCCTTCGCGTAGAGGTTGTCGCGCAGCGACATGATCACGAGCTTCGGCGAGAGCGGCTTGCCGGTGTTCCACGCCGGGCACTGCGACTGGCAACGGCCGCACTCGGTGCACGTCGTGAAGTCGAGCAGGCCCTTCCAGCCGAACTGCTCGACCTGTGCCACGCCGAACTGGTCTTTCTCCGGATCGGCGGTCTCGAAATCGATCGGCGCGCCGCCGGACATCATCGGTCGCAGCGCGCCAAGGGCCGCCGCCTTACCGCCAGAACGCTTGAAGAAGATGTTGAAGAACGCGGCGAAGCGGTGCCAAGCGACGCCCATCGTGATGTTGAGCGCGATCACGATGAACCAGGCGAACGAGATGATGACTTTCGCAAGCGCGGTCAGCGTGATGGCCGTCTGCGCGCTCGAGGTCGACATGCCGCTGAAGATCGAACCGACGCCGTGGGAGACCGGCGCGACGCCCGTCGAGAAGGGGAAGTCACCGGCCGCGACCTTGAAGCCGCGGATCAGGAAGACGCACACGATGATGCCGAGCACGGTGGCCTCGACGTAGTAGGCCTGCCACATCGTCGAGCCCGCGAAGCGAGAGCGACCCTTCGCCCGGTTGGGCCGGCTCAGCTGCCGGATCACGATCAGCGTGATGATGCCGACGCCACAGAGCGCCGCGATCCACTCCATAAGGAAGCCGTAGACCGCCCAGTGACCGAACAGCGGCCACGCGAACGATGGCGAGAACAGCTCACCGAACGCCTCGACGAGGGTGAACAGCAGCGCGCCGAACGCCACGAAGACGAACCAGTGCGCGGTGCCGACGACGCCCCACTTCAACATGCGGGTGTGCCCGAGCGTCTCGGTCAGCATCGTGCGGGTGCGGGAGAGTTTGTTCGTGGTGCGCGTCGGATCGGGTTGACCGAGCCGGATGACCGAGATCATGCGCCGCACGGTCAGAGTGACCAGCACGACCGCCACCGCCGTCACGGCGAGTCCGAGAATGGGTGACACGATCTGCGCTACGCCGACGGAGGTCGCGGAATCCATGGATATTTGCCTCCTGGTGATGCCCGACTTCCATGTCGGGCAGGCGCCGAACCGCGCAGCGGCAGCTTAACCGGTGCGGGTTACCGTCTAGTAACCCGCACCTTGATCATCCGTTTCCCGCGTTTCTCCACAACTGTGGATAACCTTGGGGAAAACCACACGCGTGTAATCCAAGCGCGCGATTAGGACATAAAGTGAATTACTTCCAGCGGGACAGGACGATCAGCGAACCGACGAGGCCGGCGAAGCCCACGCCCAGGTTCCAATATCCCCAGCTCGCGACGGGGTAGTCGCCTCCGGTGAGATAGAACGTCACGAGCCACGCGAGCCCGAACAGGATCAGACCGATCGCGAGGCCACCAACCCACGGCGCGCTCGGGCGCCGGCTGATCGCACCCGACGCCGGGACGAGGTCCGTCGGCGGGGTGTAGACCTTCTTCTTGCGTACGGTGGACTTGGGCACGACGGTTCTCCTACGTTGCCACCCGGTCGGCGTGAGGTAGAGGGATCCGGGCAGAGTGATGTTCGATTAGTGTCTTCGACCAGCGTAGTCATGTCTAGGCCGAAACGTCCTCCGGGTGGGCGTGGAAACGATGATCGCAGCGCAGAGGGGGCGGGAGTGGAATATACGTCCGGCACGTCGAGCTGGGGTGCCGCCTTGCGCCGCCTCGGACATGGGCTGCGCCCGCACCGGATCCGGCTCTCGACGTGGTCGGTGCTCGTCCCCGTGGTGGCCCTCGTCGCCGGCCTGCTCTTCACGACCTCGGCACACACGGCCGGCGGCATCGACCTCCGTGACGATCGCACGCCCCAGCTGACGACGCTGATCGACGACCGCACCCGCCAGATCGACGCTTCCGAGAACCAGGCCTCGCGACTCCGCAAAGCCAACCTCGCGCAGACCAATCAACTCGCCGGCTCCGATTCGGGCGTCGCGGCTCAGCAGACACGCGCGAACGGATCGCTCGGCCCGGCCGGCCTGGTCGCGGTGCACGGCCCCGGCCTGACGGTGTCGCTCAACGACGCGCCGCGACGCTCCGACGGCACCTACCCGGCCGGCGCGGGGCCCGACGACGTGGTGGTGCACCAACAAGACGTGCAGGCCGTCGTCAACGCGCTCTGGGCGGGTGGCGGAGAAGCGATGACCATTATGGGGGTACGGGTGATTTCGACCGGTGCGGTACGCTGCGTCGGTAACACCCTGATTTTGTACGGCCGCGTGTACTCCCCCCCGTTCGTCATCACTGCCATCGGTAATCCTGATTCCATGCGCGTCGCTCTCGATGGCTCCCGGGGCGTCAGCATCTACCGTCAGGACGCGGCCGCGTGGGGCCTCGGTTACGAAGTGCGGACCGAAGGAGACGTGACATTGCCCGCCTACGACGGATCCACCGCGCTGCAATACGCGCAGGTCGCGAAATGAGTTTCGACACCGACGTGGCGCCCGCGTGGCCGCCGCCCGGTGAGACCCGGGCGGCTCGCCGCGGCAAGGTCTACGGCACCCAGACCCGGCATAGCCGCAGCAGCGGTGGCGCGGAGACGGCCCGCCGGATCGCGCGCGGAGCCGGCGAAGTCATGATCACGTTCGGCCTGATCGTGCTTCTGTTCGCGTTCTACGAGGTCTACGGCAAGGCTGCGGCCGTCGACGCGCACCAGAAAGACCTGAACAAAGAGCTGACGCAGACGTGGACGCAGCGGACCGTGACCGGTGGCGGGGCCGCGGCGTCGGCTCTCCCGGCTCCCGGCGGCCCGCTCGGCCGGCTCTACATTCCGGCCCTGCACCTGCACTGGGTGGTCGTCGAGGGCGTATCGCTGCGCGACATCCAGTACGCGCCCGGCCACTACCCCGGCACCGCGCTCCCCGGGCAGGTCGGCAACTTCTCCGTCGCTGGTCACCGCATCCCGTCGATCTTCTGGGACCTGCAGAAAATGGTCCCGGGGCAGATCATCGTGGTGGAGACCCGCGATGGGTGGTACGAATACCGGGTCACCCAGAACGAGATCGTCACGCCGCACTCGATCGAGGTCATCGACCCGACGCCGGACCAGCCCGGAGTGGCGCCCACCGAGGCGATGATGACGCTGACCACGTGTAACCCGAAGTGGAACGACTACCAGCGGATGGCCGTACACGCCGTGTTGATCAAGTCGCAGCCGACGTCCGCCGGCCCGCCCGTGGCACTGGGGAGCTGACGATGTACCGATGGATCTGGCGCAACCTGCCGTACGGCCGTCCGGGCAAGATCGCGGGCGTCGTCGTCTTCCTCGGCGGCGTCGTCGGCCTGCTGTGGTACGGAGTCTTTCCGGCGATCGACCCGCACCTGCCCTTCAACAACGTCCAGGTGACCACGCCCGACGGGGCGGTTCCGCACCAGGATGTGGTCACCCCGTCGCCGAGCCAATCGGTGTCGCATAGCCTGCCCAAGTAGGGCTCCGCGCCCGCTGCCAACCCGGAGGGCCTGGTCATGCGCATTCTCGTCATCGACAACTTCGATTCGTTCGTCTACAACATCGTGCAATATCTCGGCCAACTCGGGGCCGAGTGCGATGTCCGGCGGAACAACGAGATCGCGGTCGCCGACGTCCCGAAGATCGCTCCCGACGGCATCCTGCTCTCACCCGGCCCGGGCACGCCCGACCGCGCCGGCATCTGCCTCGACGTGCTCCGCCAATGCGGCGGCGACCTGCCGATCTTCGGCGTATGCCTCGGTCACCAGGCATTCGGCGCGGCGTTCGGGGCGACGGTCAACCGGGCGCCCGAGTTGCTCCACGGCAAGACATCGCTCGTCCACCATCAGGGCCAGGGCGTGCTCGACGGCCTCCCGGACCCGTTCACGGCCACCCGCTACCACTCGCTCGCCGTCGTGGAATCGACGATCCCCGACGAGATCGAGGTGACTGGACGGACCGAGTCCGGCGTGGTGATGGCGATGCGACACCGCACGCTGCCGATCGAAGGTGTGCAGTTTCACCCGGAGTCGGTGCTCACCCAGGGCGGCCACCTGATGCTGGCCAACTGGCTGAGCGAGATCGGCTTTCCCGAACCGCTCGAACGCGCCCCAGCGCTCGCGGCCGAGGTCGAATCGCGTCGGACGGCCGCGTTCGCCGCCTGAGCATTTAGCGCACGGCCGCAGGCTGCCGCCCGCGGCCGTGATCGGTCAGCCGCTCGGGGATACCGGAGTTGACGGGCTTGCCGGGGGCGTCGTGGGCGGCGGCGCGATGAACTTGTCACCGACATAGATCGTGATCCTGCTGCTCTTCAGCACCGTCGTGTTCTTCGGGTTCTGGTCGACGACGTGGTCGGCCTGGCTCGGATCGGCCGAATCTTGCAAGACTTTGACGATGTTCGTGAATCCGGCCGCCTTCAACTCCTTGCGGGCCTCGGACTCGGAATCGAAGATGACCGTCGGCACCTGCGCCTCGTTGCCCTTCGAAATCTTCACGACCACCGTGCTGTTGACCTTGACAGACGTGTTCTCACCCGGCGCCACCGACAGCACCGTGCCCGCCTTGCCAGGCCCATCGACCCGCTGGAACGAGGCGATGAGGCCGGCATTTTGCAGTTGGCTCGCCGCGACCGCCTGAGACTGACCGACGATCGTGGGCACGAGCGTCGTCCCCGGCCCGGCACACACGTTGAGCTGCACCGTCGTGTTGACCGGAACCGTCGACCCGATGTCCGGCACGGTGTTGATGATCTGACCCTCGGTGCACGTGGTGCTCGTCACCGGATGCTGCGTGCCCGGCTTGAGACTGTGCGCTTGGAGCTGGCCGGTCGCGAGCGACACGCTCTTGCCGCTGACGTCGGGAACCTTCGTCGTCTGTGTGCGGCTGGTGAGGTAGAGACCCGTGCCGAGCGCGATCACCGCGACGATGCCGAGCAGGCTCAGCGCGACCATGACCCACGCGGACGCGCGGCGACGCTGCGGGTTGCCCACGCGCGCGGGCGACGTCGGGCGGGCGCCGTTCGGGCCCATCCGCGGCGCGGTCTCGACCACGGTGTTGGGGTTGTCGTTCATCACTGGCGTCGCCAGCACCGGCCGGCCCGCGACCGCACGCAGCAGGTCCGCCCGCATCTCGGCGGCGCTCTGGTAGCGGTTGAGCGGGTTCTTCGACAGCGCCTTCAGCACGATCGCGTCGACATCGGGCGTCACGTCACGGTTGGACGCGCTCGGTGCTTTCGGATCCTCTCGAACATGCTGATACGCGACGCTGACCGGGTTGTCGCCGACGAACGGCGGGTGCCCGGTCAGCAGCTCGAACACGACGCAACCGGTCGCGTACACGTCGGAACGAGCGTCGACGGGCTCGCCCCTGGCCTGCTCGGGTGAGAGGTACTGAGCGGTGCCGATGACGGCGCTCGTCTGTGTCATCGTGCTCGCACCGCTGGCCAGCGCCCGGGCGATGCCGAAGTCCATCACCTTGACCTGGCCGGTCTGCGTGAGCATCACGTTGCCCGGCTTGATGTCACGGTGGATGATGCCGTGGCGGTGGCTGAACTCCAGCGCCGCGCAGATGTCGGCGCTGATCTCCAACGCGCGGCGGGGCATCAGCGGACCCTCGGCCGTCAGCACCTCTTTGAGGGTGCGGCCGTTGACGAACTCCATCACGATGTAAGGCAGGGATTCGCCGGTCGGCGCGCGCTCCTCGCCGGTGTCGTAGACGGCGACGATCGCCGGGTGGTTGAGCGCGGCGGCGTTCTGCGCCTCGCGCCCGAACCGCATCTGGAAGGTGGCGTCGCGGGCGAGATCGATCCGAAGCAACTTGATCGCGACTTCGCGCCCGAGACGAAGGTCACGGCCGTGGTGAACCTCGGCCATGCCGCCGTAGCCGAGCAGCTCGCCGACCTGATACCTGCCTCCGAGCAGGCGGCCCGCACTCATCTGTTCAGTCCCTCGGTCGACGACATCGCTAGATCGCGCCAGCCAGGTCGGCGGACGACCCACTTACCTTAGCGGCACCAAGCCAACTCCCCGCTTTCCCGGTTACCGGGGCAGCGCGGAGCGTGAGCGCGGTCACCGAGCCTGACTCGATCCACTCACCGGCGGCCGCGACGACCATAGGGTCTGCCGGCGCGGACGCGCAACCGAGCGCCCGTGGCGTCCGCTCGCATCGGACTTCGTGACGGTGCTTCTTGATCGCTGACGCCACAAGGGCGGACAGGAGGACGACGAGAACCGCAAGAATCACTCCGAGCACGACGACGCTCGCCCGGCCGCGTGGAGCCGAAGGCGGCGGCTGGCGTCGAACCGGCTGCGCCGGCGGACGTGGCGTGGCGGCACCGGCCGGCGAACGGTAGCCCGGTGGTGGCGTGCGCTGCGGCGGCATGACCGCGGTGCCGGCCGGACCGCTGCGGTGGGCGACGGTCGTGGCGCCGGACGGGCCTGGAGACGAGGGCGCGGGCGAGGTAGGTCGCGCGGGCGGGCCGGACGACGGCGCGCCCTGACCGGTCGCGGCGAGCCGGGCCGCGGCCGCGAGCGATGCCGCGGTAGGCCACCGAGCGGCGGGGGCCTTCAACAGACAGCGGTCGACGAGGACCCGTACGTTCGGCGGGATGTCGGCGGGCAATGGTGGCGGGACGGCTTCCACGTGCTGCATCGCGATCTCGATCGGACTGCCGCCCTCGAAGGGCCGCCGGCCGGACAGGCACTGGTAGGCCACGACGCCGAGCGCGTAGATGTCCGAGGCGGGCGTGGCGACGGCACCGGACGCCTGCTCCGGAGAGATGTACGACGCCGTGCCGAGCACCGAACCCACGGCGGTGAGACGGCTTCCGGATGCCGAGCGGGCGATCCCGAAGTCGGTCAGCACGAGCGTGCCGTTCGGGCGTACGAGCAGGTTCGCCGGCTTCACGTCACGGTGCACGATGCCCTTGTCGTGGGCGGCTTGAAGAGCGTCGGCGGCCTGTGCCATCAACGACATCGTGCGAGCCGGGGTGAGCCGGCCGACCCGCGTCAGCGTCTTGGAAAGCGCGTCACCTTCGACGTACTCCATGACGAGGTAGGTGACGCCCTGGTCGGAACCGTAGTCGTAGACGTTCACGACACCGGGGTGGTTGATCGTCGCCATCGTGCGCGCCTCGTCGCGGAAGCGCTCCGTGAAGCCGGGCTCCGCCACGAGCGCGGGCAGCAGCACCTTCACCGCGACCGTGCGGCCGAGGACCTCGTCATGGCAGCGCCACACGTCGCCCATGCCGCCACCGGCGATGTGGTCGGTCAGGCGATATCGGCCGGCGAGCGTCAGGCCGGCGGTCACAGTCGTCATTTGTTGCCTTCCGCGGCGATCGCGGCCTTGAGAATGTCGCCGGCGATCCTCGGTGCGCTCTTCGTGCCCAGGTCACCACCGTTGACCAGAAGCACAGCCACGGACGCGATCGGCCGGCCGTCCTTCATCGCATAACCGATGAACCAGCGGTGTGCCTCGCCACCGACGGAGTTGTCGGCGGTGCCGGTCTTGCCGCCGATCTCGTAGCCGGAGATCTTGGCACTGGTCGCCGTGCCGTTCTGCACGACGCTGTCGCACATCTGCTGGAGCTGGGTCGCGACGCCGGGCGTGATCGGTGTGCCGTACTGCTGGCCGGTGCCGACGTACGTCGTCTTGAGGTTCGAGTCCTGCATCTTCGAGATCAGGTAGGGCCGCATCTCGATGCCGCCGTTCGCCACCGAACCGGCGATCATCGCACCGAGCATCGGCGTCATCCGGTCGTCGAGCTGCCCGATGCTGGACTGGGCCACGTCGTTCGGGTCGTCTTTGCCATCGGAGTTCGTCATCTTGCTGACCTGGCTGGCGGCGAGGTGGATCGCGCTGCTACCGCTGCCGGCGACGGTCAAGGAGGAGTCACCGAAGCCGAACGCGGACGCCTGCTTCTTGATCGCGTCGGAGCCGAGCGAGTTGCCCAGCTGGGCGAACGCGGTGTTACACGAGACGGTGAGCGCGTCGATGAGGGTGACCGCGGCCTCGGGGCACACCGACGGAGCGTCGTTCTTCATCGTGTAACCGCCGCCCGGGATCGGCGTGTAAAACGGTCCGGCCGGCACCACCGTCTGCGGGTTGTAGTTTCCGCTGGACAGAGCCGCGGCGGACATGACCATCTTGAACGTCGACCCGGGCGGGTACGTCTCCGAGATCGCCCGGTTGTCGAGCGGGTTGATCGTCATGTCGTTGAGCTTCTTGTAGGCGGCCGTCGCCTGGTTGGTGTCGTGCACCGACAGCTTGTTCGCGTCGTAGCCCGGCGTGGACGCCATCGCGAGGATCGCCCCTGTCGTCGGGTTGAGCACCACGGCCGCGCCGACGCTCGCCCCACCATTGTTCGCGAGGTCGTTGTACGCGACGTCCTGAATACTCTTGTTGATCGTCAGGAAGACGTTGCCACCGTCGCTCTGGCTGCTGGAGAAGATGTCGGCGAGCCGATCACCGCCGCTGCCCGAGAGGTAGGAATCTTCGGCTCTCTCCACGCCGGTCGCGCCGAGGTTGACCGGCCGGTAGCCGACGATCGGCTGGAACGCCGGGCCGCCGGGGTAGGTGCGCAGGTATTTCAGCGTGTTGGTGGTCGCCACGCTCTTCGCGAGCACCGAACCGTTGACGTCGAGGATCGAGCCGCGCTGGTTCTGGTATTCGGTGAGCTGGACACGGCCGTTGTACTGGCTGGTCCGATAGGCATCGGCCTTGTACGCCTGGACCCAGTTCAGGTTCACGAAGAGCAAACCAAACAAGATCAGGGTGACAATGCCGACGCGACGTAGCGGAGCATTCATGTCTCAGATCACCTCCGTCGCCATGCCGGCGAGATGGGCAGGTGCGCCCGGTGCCACCGCGGGTGCGGCCGGCCGCCGCGCCGCGTCGGAAATCCGCACGAGGACGGCGATCAATAACCAGTTGGCCATGAGCGAGGAACCACCGGCGGACATGAACGGCGTTGTCTGCCCGGTCAGCGGGATCAGCCGGCTGACACCGCCGACGATCACGAAGATCTGCAGCCCGAGTGTGAACGCGAGACCGCCCGCCAGCAGCTTGCCAAACGAGTCGCGGACGGCGATGGCGGTGCGGAGGCCGCGCTCCACGATGATCAGGTAGATCACGAGCAGCGCGGTGAGACCGAACAGGCCGATCTCCTCGCCCATGCCGGCGAAGATGAAGTCGTTACGCACCTCAGGCACGAGGCTCGGGTGACCGGCTCCGGGCCCGGCGCCGAAGAGCCCGCCGGTGCCGAGACCGAGCAGCGACTGCACCACCTGGTAGCCGTCATGGTTCGGGTCGTGGAACGGGTGCAGCCAGACCTCGACGCGATCGTGGAAGCTCGTGGCGCCGCCGAGCAGGAAGGCGCCGTAGGCCCCGCCGAGGAACAGCGTCACGCCGATGATCAGCCAGCTGACACGCTCGGTCGCGATGTACAGCGTCACGACGAACATGCCGAAGTAGAGGAGCGAGGTGCCGAGGTCTTTCTCGAAGACGAGGACCATGAGGCTGAGCGCCCACACGACGAGAACCGGCCCGAGGTCGCGGCCGCGCGGGAAGTCGATGCCGAGCACGCGGTGGCTCGCGAGCGAGAGCACTTCCCGCTTGCGGACGAGGTAGTAGGCGAAGAACGACAGCAGCGCCAGCTTCGCGAACTCTCCGGGCTGGATCTGGAAGATGCTGCCGAACCGGATCCACAGCTTGACGCCGTTGACCTCGGAGAACCGTGCCGGGAGCAGCGCTGGCAGCAGAACCAGTGCGATGCCGAGCAGCCCGAGTGTGTAGGCGTACCGCGAGAGGGATCTGTGGTCGCGCATAGCCCAGAGCAGCACCGTAGCGACGACGAGCGCGGCCAGCGTCCAGCAGAGTTGCCGGAAGCCGTCACCGGCAAAGGGCGAGCCGCTCCCGCTTCCGGCCTTCGCCGCGCCGAGGTCGAGCCTGCGCAGGAACGCGACCCCGAGACCGTTGAGCGTGGCCACGGCCGGTAGGAACACCGGGTCGGCGTAGGGCGCCAAGGCTCGGATGGCCAGGTGGAAACCGAAGAAGATCAGGAACAGGATCGCCGGCTGCACCCAGACGTCGGGCCGGATGTGCTGATTGAGCCCGCTCTCCGCGGCGATCGCGTACGCGAGCACGACGAACATGCCGAACACCAGGAGGGTGAGTTCGACGTTGCGTTTGTTCCGGACGCGGGTGCCGGCCGCCAGCACGGGGCGCGGCGGTTCGACGGGCGCGGCGGGGGCGCTCACGGCAGCAGGTGTCACCTATCAGCAGTTATCAGGATTAGTGGACGACGGGCTCGCACCGACCGGCGTGGTCGGAGCCGAGGGGGTGATCACCGGTGCGGACGAGCGCGGCGGCGGCGGGAACGTCTTGCTCGCCGACGGCAGCGGGTGCACCGACGTGGTCGGGGTCGGCGTGACGGTCGGGAGACCGCTCGGGCTGACCGAACCACCGGGGTTGTTGACGGCGGGGCAGGTCTGGCGAAGATAACCGTTGCCCGGGTCGCGAAGCGCCAGCAGCGTGCGCTCGGCATCGGACTTGCTCGGGCCGGGAATGCCCTGCTTGACCTTGCTCTGCGTGTCGGCGTTGAGATCGGCGAGCGTCAGATCACTCGTCGACGTGACGTGGTTGAGCTGCAGGCCGATGACCTTGCCCTGGACCCCCT
Source organism: uncultured Actinomycetota bacterium (assembly GCA_963797605.1). Taxonomy (GTDB): domain Bacteria; phylum Actinomycetota; class Actinomycetes; order Mycobacteriales; family Micromonosporaceae; genus DASQPR01. Next base: position 121,088 of record CAWCPX010000002.1, read on the forward strand.
GGAAGACCGCCACCCGGCCGTCAGACGTGGCACCGACGTAGTACTGCCGCTGGGTGAACGACCATCCGTACCACCCGCCGGCACCGAGGACCGCCAGCACGAGCACCAAGAGCAACGCGGTGCGGCCGGGACGGCGCTTCGGGTCTGGTTCCTCGTCGTCATCGTCGCCGTCACCGTCGACCGGGGGCCGCGGCGTGAGCGCGGATGCGCGGGTCGCCGGCGTGGACTCGGAGGCCGGGCCGCCGTTGCCACGATCACGCGACGCGGCGCCGCCGACGAACGGACGGCCTTCGACGATGTCCTCGTCGGTCACGTCGGCGATGATCACGGTGATGTTGTCGGGACCGCCGCCACGTAGCGCGAGCTGGACCAACCGCTCCGCGCACTGCTCCGGATCGACGTATTCACGCATGGTCGCGGCGATGCTGTCGTCACTGACCGGCCCGGACAGGCCATCACTGCAGATCAGATATCGGTCGCCGACCACGGCCGGGCGCACCGAGTATTGCGGGTCGACGTCAGAGCCCTGCAGCGCGCGGATCAGCAACGAACGCTGCGGGTGGACGCTCGCTTCCTCTTCGGTGATGCGGCCCTCGTCGATCAGCATCTGCACGTAGGTGTCGTCTTTGGTGACCTGGATGAACTCACCATCGCGCAGGAGGTAGGCGCGGGAGTCACCGACGTGCACCATGCCGAACTTCGTGCCGGAGAAGAGCATGCCCGTGAGCGTCGTGCCCATGCCTTCGAGCGAGGGGTTGGCGTCGACGGCGTCACGGAGGTTTTGGTTGGCCAACTCAACCGCGGCGCGCAGGGCGTCGACCAGCGCGTCGCCCGGCACGTCTTCATCGAGTGGTGCCATCGCGGCGATCGTCAGATTGCTGGCGATGTCGCCCGCGGCCATGCCACCCATGCCGTCGGCGACAGCGAGAAGGCGGGGACCGGCATAGACCGAGTCCTGGTTGCCTTCCCGGATGAGCCCGCGGTCACTGCGGGCGGCGAAGCGCAAGGTGAGTGTCATGGCCGTAATTCGAGTGAGGTTCGGCCGATGCGGATCGGCACACCGAGCGGGACGGGGGTCGGGCCATTCACCTTCGCTCGATCAAGGTAGGTCCCGTTGGTTGAACCTAGATCCTCGATGAACCATTGGCCACCCTTGGCGACCAGCCGAGCATGGTGAGCGGACGAGTAGTCGTCGGTGATGACCAACGTCGAATCCTCCGCTCGGCCGATCGTGATGGCGGCTTCACCCAGGGTGATTTTCGTTCCGGCGAGAGCCCCCGCGGTCACCACGAGTTGATGGGCGGCGCGACCGCGCTTGACCTTAGCGGGCCGACCGGGTGCCGTCGAGGGCGCGAGCCCTCGCGGCATCGCGACCAGCCGACTCGAACGCCCCCCGGCGAACAGGTCACGTCGGATGACACCGACCACCGTGAAAACGAAGATCCACAGCAGGACGAGCAGACCGATCCGTGCAACCGCGACGACCAGCTGTTCCGACAAAGCCGTCAGCCGTCCACGCGGAACGTCAGCGTCGTCGTGCCGATCTGGATCATGTCACCAGGATTGAGCGCCACCGCCGAGATGCGCTGACCGTTGACCATCGACCCGTTGGTCGAGCCGAGGTCGGTCAACACCACCTGCGCGCCGTCATAATCCAGGCGGGCGTGTCGCCGCGAGATGCCGACGTCGGGAAGACGCAGGTTGGCCTGGTCGCCGCGCCCGATCACGGTGGAGCCGATCGACAGCGGGTAGGTGCGCCCGTCGTTGGCGATCAGCCGGACACCACGCCCGGGAGCCTGCTGGCCGGCCGGCGGATAACCCTGGTCGAAACCCGGGTGCTGCATCGGCGGCGGACCGGGGTCATAAGCCGGGCCGGGCGCCGGTGCGACGTCGCCGCCGGTGTAGACCTCCGCCGTCACGCGGAACATGCCGGTGTCGAGGCCATCACCCCGTTCGATCTCGACGATCACATCGCCGTAGACCGTCCAGCCCTGCTCGCCGATGAACTCGGCCTGCGACTGGGCCAGCTCCTGAGCCAGCGCGGCAGCGTACGGCGCGAGACGGGAGTGGTCATAGGGAGAGAGATCGATCACGTAACGGTTCGGCACCAGGGTGCGACCCCCAGCGAGGATCGCTTTGTGCGCCTCTGCCTCCCGTTGCATGGCATTGAGGATCTCCACGGGGTGGACGACCCCTTTGAAGACCTTGGCAAAGGCCCCTTCGACCAGGCCCTCTAGACGCTTTTCGAAGCGCTGCAGCACACTCACGGTTCCTCCTCGAACTACCGAGGAGTTGATGGTATCGGTTAATGCCACGCCACCACCCACCCCTGGGTTGGGAGGCATGCTACTCTTCGACCCGTTGCCTCCCGGGGAAGTGGCGGAATGGCAGACGCGCACGGTTCAGGTCCGTGTGCCCGAAAGGGCGTGAGGGTTCAACTCCCTTCTTCCCCACCAGGTGAAACGGCCTCGGCGCTCGCGTCGGGGCCTTTTGCATGTCGTGACTACAGTCCGGCAAACTGGGTCGGGCATCCGACTGGCCCGCAGCCGCTAGCGAACCCTGGAGGACTCACGTGAGCGTGGCATTGGTCACCGGATCGGCCGGTTTGATCGGTTCCGAAGCTGTTCGTCACTTTGCCGGTCTCGGCCTCAACGTCGTCGGCATCGATAACGACATGCGCGCCCAGTTCTTCGGCGCCGAAGCGTCCACCGCATGGAACGTGCTTTCTCTCACGAGTGAGCTTGGCGACGCGTACACGCATCAAGATGTTGATATTCGTGATCGGGACGCTCTCAGCGCGATCTTCCAGAAATACGGCAAGGACATCGCGGTCGTGATCCACACCGCGGCGCAGCCGTCGCACGACTGGGCCGTGCGCGACCCGTTCACCGACTTCGACGTCAACGCCGGCGGCACGCTCAACATCCTGCAAAACGTGCGAGACCACTGCATCGACGCGCCAGTGATCCACTGTTCCACGAACAAGGTCTACGGCGACCGGCCCAACTCGCTCCCGCTGATCGAGCAGGAGACCCGCTGGGAGATCGACCCGAGCCACACCTACGCCGACGGCATCCGCGAGGACATGTCGATCGACGCCACGCTGCACTCCGTGTTCGGCGCGTCGAAGGTGGCGGCCGACGTGATGGTGCAGGAATACGGCCGTTACTTCGACATGAAGACGGCGTGTTTCCGCGGTGGCACGCTGACCGGCCCGGCGCACTCGGCCACTGAGCTGCACGGCTTCCTCGGCTACGTGATGCGCTGCGCGATGGAACGCCGCACCTATAACTTGTTCGGATATAAGGGCAAGCAGGTTCGCGACGCGATCCACAGCCACGACGTGGTCAACGCGTTCGAGGCGTTCTTCCGCGACCCGCGCTCCGCGGCCGTCTACAACCTCGGTGGCGGTCGCCACTCCAACTGCTCCAACCTCGAGGCGTTCGCGCTGGCCGAGCAGATCTCCGGCAACGAGATGATTTACGAGTACAAGGAAGCCAACCGCGTCGGCGATCACCAGTGGTGGATCGGTTCCAACGCCACCTTCCAGGCCGATTACCCGCAGTGGGAGCAGGTCTACGACGTCCCGATGATCCTCACCGAGATCTACGAGGCCAACGTCAACAAGTGGGTCGCTAAGGCGTCCGCGTGATCGACGAGGGAAAGCACAACGTCCTCGGCGTGATGGTCTCGGCCGTTGACTACGACTACGCCGCCGACCGGGTGATCACCGCGGCACGTGAACGCAGGCCGCTCGCCCTGACCGCGCTCGCGGTGCACGGCGTCATGACCGGCGTCGCCGATCGGGAGCACAATGCCCGGCTGAACTCGTTCGACCTCGTCACGCCCGACGGTCAGCCGGTGCGCTGGGCACTCGGCGCGCTGCACGGGGTCAAGCTCGCCGACCGGGTCTACGGGCCGACGCTGACGCTGCGGGTCCTGGAGCGGGCCGCCGGCGAAAACCTGCCGGTCTACCTGTACGGGTCGACCGACGAGACGCTGGCCAAGCTGGTGACCGAGTTGCACCGGATGTTTCCGAAGCTGGAGATCGCCGGGATGGAGGCGTCGAAATTCCGCGCCGCCACCACGGGCGAGGACAAAGAGATCGCGGATCGCATCGTGACCTCGGGCGCGCGGGTCGTGCTCGTCGGTCTCGGCTGTCCGCGCCAGGAAGTCTTCACGCACGCGATGCGTCCGCTGCTCGACATGCCGTTGCTCGCCGTCGGTGCCGCCTTCGACTACCACGCCGGCCTCCTGCGCAAGCCACCCGCGTGGATGCAGAAATACTCGCTTGAGTGGTTGTGGCGGCTCGGTCTGGAACCCGCCCGGCTCTGGCGGCGTTACCTGATCCTCAATCCGGCCTACCTGATGCGGCTCGCCGCGCAGAAGACCGGTCTCTGGAAGGCCACGCCGCCGGCGCCGACCAGCGAGCAGGCCAAGACCTTCGCGGTCTAGGCCCTGTGTCGCCACAGCGCTCTACTAGCTAGAGCGGTCAGTTAGTTAGTAGTTCGCCCGCCGGTGGCGGCGGGACCCTGAGCGGGTCAAAATTGGACTCGGGTCGTCCGGTTGTCGTCGTCGTGTCTTGGCGCTGTTAGCCCGTCAGTTAGTAGTACGCCGGGGATCGTGTCGACAGGCACCCGGAACTGTTTCTTTGAAGGACGTGTATCAGACTCTTCTGCCTGTGAGATCTCCCCGGACGGCCCGCCTGTGGCAACACCCCCGAGGTCATGGGAGGAGGCGCAGCGGCGATGGACACGATCCACGAACGGTGCGCAGGGATCGACATCAGCAAGACCGATGTGAAAGTCAGTATCCGTGTCCCCAACGGCGTGCGGCGACGCAAGGAAACCCGCACGTTCACGACGATGACAAATGATCTGCTCGCGATGCGGGACTGGCTGCTGGCCGAGCGGATCACCCTGGTCGGCATGGAAGCCACCGGCGCCTATTGGAAAGCCACGTTCTACCTCCTGGAGCAGGAGATGGAGTGTTGGCTGCTCAACGCCCGGCACATGAAAGCCGTACCGGGCCGCAAAACCGATGTCAAAGACGCCGAGTGGATCGCGGAACTGCTCGAACACGGCCTCGTGCGTCCGGGTTTCGTGCCGCCCCAGCCGATCCGGGAACTGCGGGACCTGACCCGGTACCGCACCGAGATCATCCGGGAACGCACCCGGGAAATTCAACGCCTGGAAAAGCTCCTCGAAGACACCGGCATCAAACTCTCGGCGGTCGTCTCCGACCTAACCGGTAAATCCGCGCGGGCCATGCTCAACGCGCTGATCGCCGGGCAACGCGATCCGACGATCCTGTCAGACTTAGCGTTGACGAGCATGCGCCGCAAACGACCCATCCTGATCGAGGCGCTGACCGGTCGGTTCACCGACCACCACGCATTCCTCACCCAAGCCATGCTCGACCGCATCGACGCCTGCACCGCCATGGAACTACGGATCACCTCCCAGATCGACGTGCAGGTCGCCCCGTTTCGCCGCCAGCTCGAGCTGATCGAAACGGTCCCGGCGGTCGGACGGCGCGCGGCCGAGATCATCTTGGCGGAGATCGGCGCCGACCCGTCCCGGTTCCCGACAGGCGGCCACCTGGCCTCCTGGGCCGGAATGTGCCCCGGCAACAACCAATCCGGCACCCGCACCAAAGCCACCCCGACCCGCCACGGCGACCCCTGGCTCAAAGGCATCCTCGGCCAGGTCGCCATCAACGCCAGCCGCTCGAAAGGCACCTACCTCGCCGCCCGCTACCGACGCATCGCCTCCCGCCGCGGTCCCAAACGCGCGATGGTCGCCGTCGGCCACACCATCCTGCTATCGATCTGGACCATGCTCACCCACGACATCGCCTACCACGACCTCGGCGGCAACTACTTCACCGAACGCCTCAACCCCCAAGGCAAAGCCCGCCAAACCCGCCGACTCATCGACCACCTCGGACAACTCGGCTACCGCGTCACCCTCGAACCCATCGAAACGGCCGCCGGCTAAGCCTCAACCACGATCAAGACCGTCCAATTTTGGTATCAGCAACCCAGCGCGCTTCGCTGCGCCCCGTGGAGTAGGGAAGATGTGGCCGGTCGCGCCTTGTCGGTGACCCGGGTCGACATCGTATCGATGGTTGGTGATACTTCGATGGTCGTCTCGGTAAAGCCGAATCGTCTGTAGTGCCGTTGAGCTTGTGTGTTCAGCATGGTGTGGAGGGCCCGCCACGGGAATCGTGGACTGTTGCCGATGAGCACGAACGTCAGAATCCTGACCTATCCTGCCCTCTCCGAGACGACGTAGCACCTGATGGTGTTCACCACCGGCCCGGAGAGGATGCGCAACATGGAGATCGTGCACGCGCGGTGCGCGGCACTGGACGTGAGTAAAAAAGACGCGAAAGTCTGCGTACGGGTGCCCGGTAAACGGGCCGGGTCATCGACCAGCACGGTCACCACCTGGGGTTCGACCACGAATCAGATCCTTGCCCTGCGCGAGCATCTGATCGCCGAGAAGGTGACCCTGGTGGTGATGGAAGCAACGGGGGTGTACTGGAAGCCGTTCTACTTCGTCCTCGAAGACGGCTTGGACGTGATGCTCGTCAACGCCCGCCACGCCAAGAACATGCCCGGCCGCAAAACCGATGTCTCCGACGCGCAGTGGCTCGCCGACCTCGGGGCGCACGGCCTGGTCCGGGCCTCGTTCGTGCCGCCGCAGCCGATCCGGGAACTCCGCGATCTGACCCGGGCCCGCACGGTATTCACCGCCGAACGCAGCCGCGAGGCCCAACGCGTGGAGAAACTCCTGGAAGACACCGGAATCAAACTGTCGTCGGTGGCCACCGACATCATGGGCGTCTCCGGCCGGTCCATGCTCGCCGCGTTGATCAACGGTGAACGTGACCCGACGGTCCTGGCCAACATGGCCAAAGCCCGAATGCGTTCCAAGCTGCCACAACTGACCGAGGCGCTGACCGGCCGGTTCCGGGAACACCACGCCCTGCTCATCCGTCTGCACCTCGCGCAGATCGACCACCTCAGCACCACTATCGCGGAACTGCACCTCCCGCATCGAGGTGGTGATCGAACCCTTTCGTCACGCACTGAACCTCCTGGTCACCATCCCCGGCGTCAGCCGCCTGATCGCCGAGGTGATCATCGCCGAGACCGGAGCCGACATGGGCGTCTTCCCCACCGCCGGGCACCTCGCGTCCTGGGCCGGCACCACCCCCGGCCACCACGAATCCGCCGGCCGCAGCAAATCAGCCGCCACCCGCCCCGGCAACTCCTACCTCAAAGGCAGCCTCGGCATCGCCGCCCTGGCCGCATCCCGCAGCAACGGCAGCTACCTCCAGGCCCTGTTCAAACGCATCGCCGCCCGCCGCGGCCTCATGAAAGCCATCGTCGCCGTCGAACACTCCATGCTCGTGGCCATCTGGCACATGCTCACCACCGGCAACCCCTACCAAGACCTCGGCGGCGGCTACTTCACCCGCCTCGACCCCGAACGCGCCCTACGCCGCGCACTGAACAAAATCCAGGAACTCGGCTACACCGCCACCCTCAACCCGATCAACCGGCCGTCGGCCAAGCCTACACCACGATCAAGACCGTCCAATTTTGGCATCAGACAAGTGCGGCGAGCCGGTCTCGCGTGGCGTCATCGCAGAGCGCGCCCGCGAGCCCGGCCACGTAGGCGTCGGCTGACGTGACGCCGAGTTCGGCCGCGAGTTCGTAGTCTTTACCGAGGTCGGTGCCGAACATCGCCGGGTCGTCGGTGTTGATGGAGCACAGCGCGCCGGCCGCTCGCAACGCCGGCAGCGGGTGGTCTTCGATGCGCGCCACCACGCCGGTGCGCAGGTTGGACGTCGGCGCGACGTCGAGCACGATGCCCCGATCGACGATCTCGCCGAGCAACGCCGGGTCGTCGATCGCCCGGATGCCGTGGCGAAGCCGGTGCGCGCCCATGTCGAGCGCTTCCCGGATCGACTCCGGCCCCGCGGCCTCGCCGGCGTGCGGCACGAAGCCGAGGCCGCCGTCGAGCGCGATCTGGACCGCTTTCGCGTACGGCGCGAGCGGAAAGCCCGGCTCGTAACCGCCGATGCCGAGGCCGACCACGCCCCGGTCGCGATAACGCACCGACACCCGCGCGCACTCCTCGGCCAACTCGACCGGGCAGCCGTTGCGGTAGATGTCGGGCGTGAACCGCACCGTGACGCCGTAGACCTCGGCCGCCTCGACGGCGCCCTCCGCGTAACCGGTGTATATCTCGTCCCAGTCGAGTCCGTGGCTGATCCGCTCCGGCGGCGAGAAGATCCCCTCCAGGTAGACAGCGCCGAACGATGCCGCCTCGGCCGCGTAGTCGACGGTGATCTGGCGGAAGTCATCAGCCGTCCGCAAGCAGTTCGTCGTCAGAATCCAGACCTCGATGAAGTGCTTGAAGTCGGTGAACTCGTAGAGCGCGGCGAGGCCTTCGACGGTGTCGACCGGCAACGGCATGTCGTTGCGCCGGGCGATCTCGAGCAGCGTTGCCGGCCGGATCGCGCCTTCGAGGTGGACATGCAGCTCAATCTTCGGGTCGGATACGCGCACCCGAGCAGCTTACCGACGCGGCGGCTGGCCGGCTGACTGCACGTAGAGCAGTTCGAGGATCGACCGCGCGGCCTCGAACCAGCGGTCGAGCCAACCGGGTGCGGGCGCCGTCCCCTTCGGTGGAAGCTCCAGCAGCAGACCGCGCAGCAGCGGGTGGTCGGCCAGCGTGCCGGTGGGCGAGTCGTCCATCCACCCGACCGGCGGGAACACCGGCTCGGCCAGCGAGTCGAGGTCGTTCAACGACATCGAGGGAGCGCTCACGGGCGGCGGCTCCAGCATCGTCGGCATGGTGGCCATGTCATCGAGGCTCGGAGTGGAACTGCGGCCATCGGAACTCTGCTCCGGGAGGCCGAGACCGTCGCGACGGCCCACGCCCCGGTAGCCCATCTGGCCAGCGAAACGGTCATCGGTTCCGGAGCCGTTACCCAGCATGTCCGGGCTGTTTTTCATCGCGCTCGCCTACCTCGATCTGGAACGTCCCCGCCGACCGGCGGGTTGGCCCGGGAGTTGCGGTGCCGTCTGATACAACGAGGCTTGCCGAGGCTGGCGACGCCCAGCGGCCAGATCTCTGCACCGCACGTTTACCTCCCACAAAGGACAATCGTGGTAGAAGCCCACGCGCCGATGGAACATTTGCCGCAAACCGCGTCACCAGCCGACGATGGGCCCATGGTGGAGACCGCCGTGTGCCAACATTGCGGACGTCACCCGTTCGCGGGACCACCGGCACGGTCGAACGTCGTCGCGCCACGTCCGCCGATGACTCTTCAAACAAACGCGCACATGGGTACGCTGTCCGCCGCCCCGGTCCGGGCCAGCGACGACGTCGACGATGACGAACGGTGGCTGTGGCAACTCGTCGAGGAGGCCACGCGTACGCGCGCCGGCGCACCGACCGCACCGACAGCCGAGGAGATCGCGGCCGCCCGGCGAGCCGTCTCCGCCGCGAATGCCGCGTGCCACCGGGTCCAAGCCCAGGTCACGGCGATCGAACAGGCACTCGGGCAACCGTCGTCCTGGCTTCGGCCGACGCATCGCGCCGCGCTCACGGGTGCGCTCCGACGTGGCCGGGCCGCCCTGATCGCCGCGACGACAACGCGTGAGCAGGCGGAACGGGCGTTCACGCAGATGGACCGGCTGGGCGCGCAACGGCGTACGTATTTCGCGATCCACCGGCGTCAACTCGCATCGGCGTCAGTTGCCCGCCGCGAGTTGAACCGGCGCGTGGACGACCTGATCAACGCGTACGCGCGGGATTCCGACCCGCCGGCGTGGTTCCGTTTCGGGCTCGGCTATCCGCCACGATCCGAGAATTACACGCAGTGGCTGGCGACGGCACGTGCGGCGATCGCGTACCGCCGCCGGCATGGCATCGATCACCCGTTGGAGCCGACGGGTGGCGCTCCGGTCGATCTGACCCTCGATGAAACGGTACGCACATGAAGAACGCCCGCGCTGTTCACGGGCGTTCCGGCAAGACGTACCAGTGGAGCGGTCTTTAGTTGTCGAACTCTCCGTCTTTGACGCCGCCGATGAAGGCGCTCCACTCGTCGTGGGTGTAGACGAGCGCGGGCCCGGTCGGGTTCTTGGAGTCGCGCACCGCGATCGCGCCGTCGACGAAGGCGACCTCCACACAGTTGTCGCAGTTACCGCTGCTACGAACGCTTTTACGCCAAACGGCGCGGCTCAGATCGACCCGCATGCCCTTGGATTCGACGATCACAGTGACTCCTTAATCCGATTAATCCGGTCGGCGATGATGTCTGCCGAGGGTCCCTGGGGTAGGGCCGCGGCTTGCAAACGCTCGAAGATTCCTCGATAACGCTCCAGGTCGACGTCTTTCTCCAAGAACAGGCCACCAACGGCGTTCTCGGCGAAGACGACGTCCGGATCCTTGGCTGACTCATATTGCAGGATGGAGAACGTCCCATCCATGCCCGCGTGGGCACCGACTGAGAACGGTAGAACCTGGATGGTGATGTTCGGCCGTGTCGCGAGCTCGAGGAGTTGCGTCAGTTGTTCGTGCATGACGGTAGGACTGCCGACCTCGCGCTGCAACGCGGCCTCGTCGAGCACCACGCTGAAGTCGAGCGGGTCCTCTTGACTGAGCAACGATTGACGAATGTTCCGGACTTCGATCCGTTTCGTTAGTAACTCATTTGTTATCTCCGGCCGCGCGGCCTTGATAACGGCGCGGGCGTAATCGGGAATTTGCAGCAAACCAGGCACCAACTGCGCCTCGTACGTGCTGATCCGCACCGCCGCCGCTTCCAGACCGACGTAGTAGCCGGTCAGAACCGTGCCGTAGGCCTGCCACCAGCCCTTCTTCCGGGCGTCCCGGGCAAGCTGCACCCACTGCTCAGCGGCTTCGCTGTCAACCTGGTAAATCTCCAGCATGTCGCGTACGTCGCGGGGGGACGCCCCGATAATGCCGGTCTCGATTCGGGAGATCTTCGAAGACGAACATTCCATGCGATCGGCGACCGTGTCGATAGTGACGCCGGCCTGCTCCCGAAGCCGTCGAAGTTCGGCTCCGAGCCGACGACGGCCGACTGTCGGGCTGCTACGCCGGACTGTCATGGTCACCTCCGCTGACATTTCGTGTGTCCATCCTGCGGGAATTATGGATCACGCATCGTCCGGTTCACTATCGGGCACACGCCCGGCCGCCGCATGCGCTGAGTTGTCATCGAAACACAGCTATCTGTTCATCAAACGCTCTGTCCGTCATAGACAAGGCGGGCGATTTCAACACGAAAACCCGAATGTGCCAAGCGCCGGGATGCAACTTGCATTGATCATAACCATCATGCAGTCTGTTGTTGCGACCGTTGTAACGCAGCCATTGCTCTCGGTGACGGAAGATCAGCGGTCGTGACCGCTCACATTTCGGTCGCCAACACATCGACTGGCGGCAGCACGATCCGCACCTGGTTCAGCCCGTTAGTCCCACCGCGAGGGAGTCAGGTTGGTACCCCGGTCCGGCGAGGTCATTCGTGTGACCCGCGCAGCGAGCGTTCAATTCGCCGCTCCCATGTTGTTCCGTGTCATCCGCGTTCACGACTGGTCGACCTATGACGGTTGGGCCTGGCTCGACGGCTACGAGCTCAACACCTCGGGCGACGCCGTCGACCGCCGCTCGATTTTCGTTCAGGTCGGCGGTCTGCAACGGGCTCACGTCACAGTGTCCTCCCGCATCGCCACGCCCCACCCGGCGCAGCGCGACGCGGCTGGTCGCCCACCCACGGTCGGCTCTGGGCGCGTGGGCGTGTCCGCCGCCGCGCGCTCCTGACGAAACCTTCTGCCGGGCTCCTGAAATCGCAGGTCGCGGGCAGCTTCGCGGGCCTAACATAAACGCTACCCAAGGTTAAGAAAGAGCCCGTTTCACCGCGGTCTCTGCGTTCCTCCGCTCGTGGTTACGGATCCCGACTTCGGTGGGGAGCGGTGGCCATGGCAGAAGTGTCAGACCTGCCCCGCATCGCTGAGCAGGTGCCGGAACAACGAACACACGATCGAGATCGCCAATGGGCCGTCCTGCTGTTAATGCTGGCTGTCCTGGTGTTCGCGACGATCGGATTCACCCCGGCCCGGGCGTGGGCCGACGGCGGTAACGCGCCGACGCCGGCGCCCAGTCCGGACACCGCACAACACATCGTCATCCGTCAATTTGTTCCCATTCCCACCGCGCAGGTGGCCCCGACGAGTTCCGTGCCGAAAATCGGCCAGCGAACCGGAGTCACGTTCGTCGACGTGCCCGGCCCGCTCCCGGTCAACTTGGCCGATGCGGCGGGCGACCGAGCGGTGACCACACACCCGGCCGTCAAACCGCGACCGGTCCACCACCGGCTGCTTGCCACCGACGCGTACGGGTTCGCCCACTCACTCGTCTATGCCGGCATCGCGGCGCTCGTCATCGCCGGCAGCGGTCTTCTGCTCCTCGGAACCCGCCGGCGCCTGTGGTGATCCGACGTTCCACGGACGTGGAGCGTCGGACAGCCGGAGACCTTATCCGTGCGACGGCGACACCGATGGCGACGGGCTGGGTGACGGCGGCGGCGGTGGCGGAACGGCGTAGATAATCGTGATCGTCGTGCCGGGCACGACCTGATTCCCAGGCGCCGGAATCGTGTTGATCACGGTGTTCGGCAGCACTGACGCATCGACCTGCGGCTGCAGAACGTACCGGAGGCCGAGTCCGTTGATCTCGTTCTCAACGTCGGTGAACAGCAAACCTTCCCACGTGGATGGGATCGTCACGAACTGATTCTGTGACGGGCTCGGAGTGGGCGGTGGCGACGAGGCCGTGGGCGACGGTGGCGGCGGCGAAGACGCGGCCGTGTGACTCGGCGCCGGCGGTGGCGGCGATGGCGCTGGAGCGGGGTTCGACGTGTTTCGCATCGCTGCCACCAATGCGAACGCCACCCCCACAAGCACCACCAGCGCGACGATGCCCACCAGGATCGGCAGCCACCAGGCACGGCCCGACGAAGGCGGCGGCTCGCTCCACGTGTTGGTGCGATCGTCGCCCGGGCGGGGTGGCTGCACGCCGAATTGGCCGCGCCACGTCGGAGTGACCGGTGGCATGGCCGCGGTCGGATCGGGTGCCTGCGGTCGGATCATCTGGGTCGGCGGTTCACCCGGGGCGTTGAACGGCTGCGTCGCCGCCTCATCACCGGGAGCAGTCGGCGGCACGATCTGGGTGGCGTCCGGGTCCGGCGGGCTGATCTGAGTCGCCTCGGCGTCGCCCGGCGTGACCTGCGTAGCGTCGGCGTCCGCGGGTGTTATCTGGGTGGCCTCGGCCTCTGCGGGCGTTATCTGGGTCGCTTCGGCATCCGCTGGCGTAATTTGCGTAGCGTCGGCGTCCGCGGGCGTTTTTCGGGTGGCGTCGGCATCAGCGGGCGGTGTGACCTGCGCCGCGTCTGGGTCCGGCGGCTTCGCGCCGCCGTCAGCGGGCACGGTCCTATCAGCGTCGGACGGCGGTGCACCGGTGTCGTCGTCGGGCGCACCGGACGGCGTCGGCTGATCATCGGCCACGTGCCCATCGAACCATGCCCCGACACGCCGTGCCTACCGGCCCATCCGAACAGATCGATCGAACCGCCCGACATGGAGGAATCGACCGATCAGGCCGGACTCGCCGACGGCGCCGGTGGATCGGACGGGCCCGAGGACGGCGGCGTGGACGGTGTCACGGGCGGCATCGCGCACTGCAGCGCCACCGTGTCGTTCCAGTGCGCGTTGTTCGATCCGCTCGTCGGAGCCTGAGCCATCACGATGCCGGCCTTGCCGGAGGCGTACTTGATCTTGAAGCCGGCATCGACGAGCGTATTCTTCGCGGCGGCACACGTCGTGTTGACGACATTGGGCACCGGGAGCAGCGGCGGAGCCTCGTTGACATAGATCTTCACGGTGATGCCCTTGTTGACGAAGGTGCCCGCGGCCGGCGACGTGTAGGAGACCACGCCATTGCCACCGGCGGACGCGTTGAAGATCAGCAGCACACCGAGGCTCTTCGCACGGAGGGTCGCGCGGGCGGTGATGAAGTCGGTGCCGGCCGCGTGGAAGTTCGGCACGGCGTACGAGCCGGGGTTTCCGGTCGGCGGCTGCGAAGCCGACTTCGTCACGATCGGTGTCGGCGACGGTGTGGTGATCGCGGCCGGCGGTGTCGAGTCGTTGGTGTCCGTCACGGCCCACCCGATCCCCGCACCGATCGCCGCCAGCGCCACAAAGCCCGCGACCAGTGCGAACACCTGACCAACGGAGGTCGGCGGCTTCGTCGGCGGGTAAGCGGGCGCGGATGAGGGCGTCGTCGTCACACCAAGAGTGTGCCCCATTCACGCTCAACCGGCCGCTCCCAGTCGGCTCGCCAGGATGGGCCGTTACGCGTACGCTCCCCGCATGGCCAAGCTGGGCTGGATAGGTTCTGTAGGACTCGCCGTCGGCGCATCCGCTGGTGCGGCGGCCGCGCAGTTCGGGCTGGGCTACGGATTGGGCATCATTTCCTGGTCGCCCTCGCTGACCGACGGTCCGACGACACCCGACAACGTGTGGCTCTCAAGCCTCGCCTGGACCCTCTGGATCGCCGCCACGTCCACAGTGGTTGGTGCGATCTGCGCGGACCGGATGAGCGCCGGCGAGATCGGTGCCGCACCGCCACGGCCCAGCACCGACCAGGGTGACCCGACCCCGCCGAGCGGGTTGGCCTCGTCGATGTGGCGAGCGCTCCTCGCGTTCTCGGCCGCCGTCGGTGCTTCGCTGTCCATCGCACTCGTCCTCGTGCCGGCCCGGGCCGCGCTTCGATCCGACACGGCGACCCCGCAACTCATCGCGGTCGGTTACGCGGCCGTCGGCATCATCGTCGGCATCCTGATCGCGGTCGGTGCCCTGGTGGCTCGGGCTGCCGCGACAAACGTGCTGGTCACGGCGTCGTGGCTGTGGCTGCTGGCGATCGCGACCGTCATTGACGGAGTGGTGGTCGGGCGCGGTCTCGGCACGGCGCCGCTGGGTGTCTGGCCGTTCGGCGGTGACACCTACTTCCGATCGACGTTCTCGCTGCCCGGCGCTCTGCTCATGCTCGGGGTCGCGCTGGTCATCGGCGTCGGCGCGGCCTGGCGAGCGGCGGTGCGTGGCGACAGCCGGATCGGCACCTCACTCTCCGGCGCGCTCGGCCCGCTGCTCGTCGCGATCGCGTACTTCCTGACCGTCCCTCGGCTCGTGGGCCTCGACGATCCGCAGTTCTCCGCGTACCTGCTCGCGCCGTACGCGCTCATCGCCGGCCTGACCGGGTCGGTTCTGTTCGTGGCCGTGCTCGCGAGCCGCGACGCGAGTCGGGCCAACGGCGGTGGCCGCCGTGGCTTCGGGCGCGGGCGAGCGCGGTCGATCGATGACGAGGCAACAGAGTCTCTACCGGTACGCATTCCGCTCGCGACCACCTCGAAGCGCAACCGGAAGGGGGCGCCGCAGCCGGTCCCGGCCGCCGCTCCTGCCACGGCCAGCGCCTCGGTGCCGGCGCCGCGACCGACCGGTCGTCAGAGCGCGGGCACCGCGCAGGTGCCGCCGCCATCAACGCCATCTGGTGGATCGCGGCCTGACAAGCCGGTCGTCGTGGCGCAGAAGACCAGCTCGGAGACGTCGGAGAAGTCCGACCCGACGGAGAAGACCGGCGTGGTCAGCACACCCGTCGCGGTGCCGACGGCGGACCGCGCCGGCGATCGATCCAGCGACCGCACGACCGAGCGGAAGCGTCCTCGGCGTTAGGGTCCGTCTGAACAGCTGCCGTTCGGCTGCGCCGCTCGCTCGCACAGACTTTTCAGACAGACCCTAATCCGTGTCCCACAGGTGGACGGGTTCGTTTCCGCCCAGGTGATCGGCGTATCGGTAGACCATTTCGCGTAGGGCCGACGCTCGGCTGAAACCGGACCGCTGCAACCGACCTACGGTCTCGACCTGCCATGTCGCACCGTTGCGCCGTTGCCGACATCGGCCCTCGATGACTCCCAGGAGCCGATCACGGATGTCTCGGCTGACCCCGAAGCGGTCGAGACCCGCGTACGCCAGCGGCAGCAGATGATCGAGCACGAGTTGGGTGGACGCGATCTCGCCGAGCTTCGGCCAGAACATCCGAGAATCGATGCCGTCGCGGGCACCGATGAAGAAGTTGTTCTCCGCTTGACCGAACGTCATCGAATTCCAGATAGGACACTCGGCATCGGCGAGTTCGCGGACGAGTCCGAAATAGAACGCGGCATTGGCCAGCATGTCCACGACGGTCGGACCGGCCGGCAACACGCGATTTTCCACCCGTAAGTGAGGTCGCGCGTTCATCACGTCGTAAACCGGTCGATTCCATCGGTAGATCGTGCCGTTCTGCAGCCGAAGTTCGGCTAATCGCGGCACCCCACCATTGCGGACGACCTCCACCGGGTCTTCGCTATCGCAAATGGGCAGTAGAGTCGGGAAATATCGTAAATTCTCTTCGAACAGGTCGAATATCGACGTTATCCATCGCTCGCCGAACCAGACCCGCGGACGCACTCCCTGCGACTTCATTTCCTCTGGCCGGGTGTCCGTCGCCTGCTCGAACAGCGCGATCCTGGTCTCCGCCCACAGTTGACGGCCGTAGAGGTAGGGCGAGTTGGCGCCCAGAGCCAACTGGACGCCGGCGATCGACTGAGCAGCGTTCCAGTAATTGGCGAACTGCTCCGGCGCGACCTGCAAGTGAAACTGCACACTGGTGCACGCGGCCTCGGGCGTGATCGACGTGGCCTCGGTCTGTAGCCGCTCGGCGCCGTGGATGTCGATCGACATGTCGGCGCCACGTGCCTCCAGGATCTGTGTGTTGATCTGCTGGTAGCGGAGGTTTGGCGACATGTTCTCGACGACGACGTGCTGTTCGGTGAGCGTGGGGAGGATGCCGACGAGCACGACCGACGCGTCGACCTTGCGGGCGCGCTCGTCGACGCGCGCGATGCGCTGGCGCAGATCGCTCTCGTAGTCGTCGAAACCACGGTCGGCGATCGTGCGTGGGCGGGCGTTGAGTTCGAGATTGAATTGACCGAGTTCCGTCTGGAACAACGGATCATTGAGGTCGGCGAGCACCTCGGCGTTGCACATCGCCGGATCTGTCGCGGCATCGATCAGGTTGATTTCCAGTTCCAGGCCCGTCATCGTGCGGTCGGCGTCGAACTGGAAGTCATCCAGCATGAGACCCAGCACATCCAGACACCGGCGTATTTTCCGCCGATATCGCATGCGTTCGTCTCGCGTGAATATCTCAAGCGTGCTGATTTGACCCATTCCGCCCGCCCTCTTGACTCGCATTGCCTGTAACGGTACGAGCGAGGTTGCGTTGACGGATAGAGGCGACGACCCTTTTTATCAGCTGAGCGTAAGCAAATGATTGCTGTGGGCTGTCAGATTGGCCACGTCTATGCCACCTGAAACGTCGCCGTTACATAAACGCAGAAAGCGCCCGCCTGCCGACCCGTGCGGGGGCCGACCGACAGACGCTCTGCGGGAGGTACGCGATCTGAAGAACTTAGGCCTGGCGGACCGCTTCGCCCTCGATCTCAATCTTGATCTTCTTACCGACCATCACGCCACCGGTCTCGAGCGCCTGGTTCCACGTGATGCCGAAGTCTTCCCGGTCGATCTCCGTGTTCGCGGAGAAGCCGAGGACCTCCTGGCCGTACGGGCTCTGGGCGACGCCCTCGAACTCGACGTCGAGCTCGACCGGACGGGTAACACCCTTGATCGTCAGTTCGCCGTTGAGCGTGAACTTGTCGCCGCGTGTGCACCTTGAGGCCGGTCGTGCGGAACTCGATCGTCGGGTATTTCTCCGCCTCGAGGAAGTCACCGGAACGCAGGTGGCCGTCACGCTGCTCCTGGCCGGTGGTGATGCTGGCGGCCTGGATGGTCGCGGTCACGGTCGACTCGGCCGGGTCTTCAGCGACCACGATCGTGCCGCTGGCTTCGTTGAAGGAGCCGCGAACCTTGCTCACCATGAGGTGGCGGGCGTGGAAACCGACGCGCAAGTGGGCGGGGTCGAGCTCGAAGGTGCCGGGGGTGGGGATGTCGACCCCGTTGAACTGCCGCGTTGCCATGATTTCTCCTTGGATGTCTCGGATGTTTGCGTACGCAACTATACACACCTTGGAACTTGCCGTGTCAACTATTGCTACACTGAAGCCATGGACGTGATTGACGACTCCCGCATAACCGCGATGGGCTTGCTGGCGGAGACCTATTTGGGGCTTATATCCCGTTTGGGTTGCCAGGTCGCTGAGCACGGCTTGTCTTCCATCGAATTCGAGGTTCTGTTGCGTCTCGGCCGTTCGCCGCAGGGGCAGCTTCGCATGACCGACCTATCCGCGCAGACTTCGCTGACGGCGAGCGGCGTGACTCGGGTCGTCGACCGGCTCGAGCGCGACGGCTTCGTCACCCGCATCGCCTGCCCCACCGACCGCAGGAGCCTCTACACGGTGATCAGCGAGTCGGGTCGGGAACGGCTCAACGCGATCCTGCCCGGCCATGTCGACCTGATCGACAAGTGGTTCACCGGCCGGCTCGACGCCAACCAGTTGGATTCGCTTCTCGCCGGGCTCCGAGTGGTGCGTGACACCGTCCGGCCAGGTGCTGAAGCCGGCATCGAGGCAGCCGCGAAGGCGGGCATCAGCGAGGCGGCGTGATGCCCGAGGCGTAATGACTCGCGGGTAACCGGCAGTTTTACCGGCAGGAGTTGTGCGCGCTGATGCCTATAACGGTCATGCCGCGCTTGTTGTCGCATTTCGTTCAGTAGTTTGGTTTCAGGGGGAAACGAGGGCGGGCCAGAAACGGGGGCTGCCGACCTCGTTAGCGGGGACTTCCGGCCCGGCCGCAGCTGGGGAGCTGCGGCCGGGCAGTCCGTCAGAATGGCTTCGGATCCGCCTTCAGTTGCCGATCCAACATCTTTCGATCACGCGGAAGTAACGTCACCGCGCTCACCTCACAAACGGCCCTCAACTCGGCTCGCGCCGCGGCGACCGCCGTCGCGTCTTCGGCCGTCGCGACCAGCCCCACCAGCGCCTCGATCACATCTCGCACGTCCGGCTGGCCGACCAGACTCCGGCGAGCCGTCGCGAACCACCGAGCCGCCGCCGCTCGATCTCCCACATGCACCGCCAGGTACGCCTCGACCAGGGCGATCGCACCGTCCGTGCCAGCCGAGTCTGCCGTCGCCTCGCGCAAGCGTCACCAGCAACTCCGAAGCCTCGTCGGCGCGCCCGGACTCCGCCAACGCGATCGCCACCGTGAAGAGAGCACTTCTCCGATGCCGGGGATCACCGTGGTGCTCCAGAGCCGCGACCGCGAGCCGACCGGTCGCCACCGCGTCGGCGTACCGGCTGTCGAGGCGCGCAACCTCGGCGAGATTGGCGAGTGCCAGCGCGGCAAGACGATCCTCGCCGAGTTCGCCGGCGAGTTTCCGGAGTGCCGTCAGCCGGCGGCTGGCTGCGACGAGATCACCCGTACGGATGTCGTGCCACGTGAGATTCGTCGACGCGACCAGCACGTCCCGACGACGGCCGGCGCGCGTGGCCAGCGCGAATGCGGCTTCCCCGTGCTCCCGGGCCGACTCGTACGCACCGACGGAGTGATGCACCGCGACCAACTGAGTGTGCGCGGCGAGTTGCCCCCGACGTCTTCCAATCGGGCGAACGTGGCCAGCGCGAGCGACGTGGACGCGAGTTCTACCAGCGCATCACCGTGTTCGCCGGCGAGCAGGGAGACGCCGAGTTGAGCCCATGCCCTCTGCGCCGGATCGGCGCCCTCGGTCTCGGGAGCGTCGAGCAACCGCCGGATGATCTCGCGCCCTTCCCGATCCCGGCCACGGAACCGCCACCAGCGAGGCAACGCGGTCGCGAGCGAAAGGGCGGTCGCCGGCTCGTGCTCGGACGCGTACGCGAGCGCCGCCCGGATGTCACTCGCGACATCGTCGAGGCGGCGGATCGCAGCCAGGAAGTTCGTGCCCACGAGATCGGGCGCGATCCGTCGCACCAGGGCGGCGACGACGCGGGCGTGTGCCAGGGCTGCCGCCCGCCCCTCATCGGCCGCGTCGCGCTGCTCGGCGGCGAAGTCACGCACGACGTCGAGAAGCCGGAACCGAGCCGATCCGGTGCCCACGACCTGCACCAGACCGAGGCCGACCAGCCGGTCGAGAATGGCGACCGGGTCAGACCCGATGCCGGCCAGCAGCGGCTCGGCCATCTCCAACGACCACCGATGACGGAAACTCGCCAGTCGGCGGAGCACCTCCTGCCCGGCCGCATCGAGCAGGAAGTAGCTCTCGCCAACGGCTTCGCGCAGCGTGGTGGGCAGAGCGTCGGCGGCCAGGGTGCCACCGAGATCGAGCACCCGGTGCCCGTACCGGTCAAGGATCTCCTGCACGTCGAGCACCCGGCCACGGGCGGCCGCGAGTTCGAGCGCCAGCGGCAGGCCCCCGAGTTGTCGGACCAACGCTGCCACCGCATCGATCTCGGTATCAGCGGTCGGGACTCGGCGTACCCCGTCGAGACGCGTTCGGAACAGTGCCACCGCCGGATACCGATCGGGATCGGCGGCACCGAGTGGCGGCACGTCGAGCGGCGCGACCGGCCAGATCACTTCCGCGGGAAGGTCCAGCGGATGCCGGCTCGTCACGATCACATGCAGCGACGGCGCGCTGATCATGAGTGAGGCGATCACCGCGCCGGACGGCACGGCCGCACGTTCGGCACCGTCAAGCACCAGGAGCGCAGGCCGATCGGCCAGGCGGGCGGGCACGTCGCCGGCCCGCGCGACGCCGAACACCGCCGCGATCGTCGTCATCACGTCGGTCTCGGTCGACACCTCGGAGATGGCGACGGCCGACGTGCCGCCGGGAAACGACGCCGACACGTGATGCGCGACCTCGACGGCGAGACTCGACTTGCCGACGCCCGCCACCCCGACGAGCGTGACCAGACGATGCCGGAGCACGGCGGCGACCAGGTCGGTGACCTCGGCCTCGCGACCGACCAACGCGGGCCGTGGCGGCAGATGCCATCGCAGCGGCATCGAGACACCGCTGCGGCCGCTCGCGGCGAGCAGACCGGCACGCTCGACGCCGGTCGATTCCAGCGCGGTGAGCAGCAGGTCGACTGTGGCCTGCTGCGGCCGGGCCACGGCGCGTTCGAGATTGCGCAGCGTGCGCACGCCGATGCCGGCCCGCCTGGCGAAGTCTTCCTGCGTCAGGCCTCGACCGACACGGGCCGCGCGCAGAAGCTCGGCGAATCGCGGGCCGGGTCGGTCGGGTTCGGTCGCCTCGGCCACGGCGTCACCCTAGCCACCGAGTGCAATCGGACGCTAGCGGACAGCATTTGCTCCGCTGAGCGTCAGAGGCCCATGTCCCTCGCGATGATCATGCGCTGGATCTCCGACGTGCCCTCGCCGATCTCCAGGATCTTCGCGTCGCGCCACATGCGAGCGACCGGAGTCTCGTTCATGAAGCCGTAGCCGCCATGGACCTGGGTCGCCTCGCGGGCGTTGGTCACGGCGATCTCGCTGGAGTAGAGCTTCGCGATCGCGGCCTGCCGCTTGAAGTCCTGGCCGGCCAGCATCCGCCCGGCGGCGTCGTAGTAGGCGAGCCGAGCCGTGTGCGCGCGCATCTCCATGTCCGCGATCTTGAACTGAATCGCCTGGAACTTGCTGATCTCCTGGCCGAACGCATGCCGCTGATGCGCGTACTTCACGGATTCGTCGACACAACCCTGGGCGAGGCCGACCGAAAGAGCCGCGATCGCGACCCGCCCCTCGTCGAGCGTGCGCAGGAACTGGGCGAAGCCTCGCCCGCGCTGACCGAGCAGGTTCGCCGCCGGCACACGGCAGTCGTCGAACTGCAACTCGTGGGTGTCGGACGCGCACCAGCCGACCTTCGAGTAGCCGGGCGCGACGGTGAATCCCGGGGTGCCCGACGGCACGATAATCGCCGAAATCTCCTTGCTGCCGTCGGCGTTGGTGCCCGTCACAGCGGTGACGGTGACAAGCGCGGTGATATCCGTACCACTGTTGGTGATGAACGCTTTTGATCCGTTGATGACCCACTCGTCCGTCGCCTCGTCGAGCACGGCGCGAGTGGCCGTGCCACCGGCATCGGAGCCGAATCCGGGCTCGGTGAGCCCGAACGCCGCGATCGCCTCGCCGCTGACCAGCTTCGGAAGCCACGTCGCCTTCTGCTCGTCGGTGCCGAAACGATAGATCGGCATCGCGCCCAGCGATATCGCGGCTTCCAGCGTGATCGCGACGCTGGAGTCGACCCGGGCCAACTCTTCGAGCACGAGACACAGCGCGAAGTAGTCGCCGCCCATGCCACCGACGGACTCCGGGAACGGCAGGCCGAACAGGCCCATCTTGCCCATTTGCCGGATGATGTCGTAGGGGAACGCGTGATCTTCGTAGTATTTACCGATCACCGGCGCGACCACGTCTTCCGCGAAGGAGCGCACGCTCGCCCGCAGGGCTTCGTGCTCCTCGTTGAGCGTGAAGTCAGGCATGACTCTCCTTAGAAATGTCAGACGGGTGTGACGCCGTGGCGGCGCCGCGAGAAGTGGCGGTCTTTACCGACCGAGGCGGCGTAGCGCGCGATCAACTCGTCACGCAGCTCATGTGGTTCAACGATCGCGTCGACGACGAGTTCGCTGGCCAGCCGAACGATGTCGATGTCCTGCTCATATTCGGCGCGCTTCGCTTCGACGAACGCGGCCCGCTCGGACTCGTCGGCGATCGCCGCGATCTTGTTGGCGTAGACGGCGTTGACCGCTGCCTCGGCACCCATGACCGCGATCTTCGCCGTGGGGAGCGCGATCGTGGCCTCGGGCGCGAACCCCGGACCGGCCATCGCGTAAAGCCCGGCACCGTAGGCCTTCCGGACGACGACGCAGACTTTCGGCACGGTCGCCTCGCTGATCGCGGTGACCATCTTCGCGCCGTGGCGGATGATGCCCTGCTTCTCGACCGCCGTGCCGACCATGAACCCGGGCACGTCGCAGAGGAACAGCAGCGGCACGTTGAACGCGTCGCACAACTGCACGAACCGCGTCGCCTTGTCGGCCGAGTCGACGAAGAGCACGCCGCCCTTGTGCAGGGAGTTGTTGGCGACGACGCCGATGACCTCGCCGTTCAACCGGGCGAAGCCGATCGTCAGCTCGCGCGCCCACAGTGCCTGGATCTCGAAGAAACTGTCGGCGTCGACGAGCGCCTTCACGTAGCGCCGCATGTCGAAGGCCTGCCGCTCGCTCGGCGGCACCATCGCGGCCAGGTCGGCTCCGGTCGAGGCTTGCGGAGCGGCGGACGGAGGCTGCTCGGTGAAGTTCGACGGGAGGTAGGAGAGGTAACGGCGGACGACTGCGAGCGCTTCGGCCTCGTCTTTACACAGGAAGTGGCCGACGCCGGACTCGGTGCAGTGCACCCGGGCGCCGCCCATCGCTTCGAGCGTCGTCTTCTCGCCGGTGACCATCTCGACCATGCGGTCACTGCCGAGGTACATCGAGGCGTTGCCCTCGACCATCGCGACCACGTCGCAGAACGCCGGGATATAGGCGCCGCCCGCGGCCGACGGCCCGAACAGCGCGCACACCTGCGGGACGCTGCCCGACGCTTTGACCTGGTTGTAGAAGATGTTGCCGGCGCCGCGACGGCCCGGGAAGAGATCGACCTGATCGGTGATGCGAGCGCCGGCGCTGTCGACGAGATAGATCATCGGCACCGAGGTCGCGTAAGCCCGCTCGATGATCCGGATGATCTTCTCAACCGTGCGTGCGCCCCAGGAGCCGGCTTTGACCGTCGAGTCGTTGGCCATGAGACAGATCCGCCTGCCGTCGACCGTGGCGGTGCCGGTGATCACGCCGTCGGCGGGCAGACCGTCGGCGAGCGCGTTCGCGTAGCGGCCGTCTTCGACGAATGAATCGGCGTCGACCAGCATCGCGATGCGCTCGCGGGCGAACAGCTTGCCTTTGGCCGCGTTGGCCTCGTGGTAGCGCTGCGCACCACCGGCCTGCACCTGCTTGCTGAGCTGCTCCAACGCCTCACTATCGAGCGACAACGTCTCTCCTCACACCGCCAGCCCCGCATGTAACTGAACGATCGTTAGGCTACCAGGTGGAGCAGTCTGCGCCAGTCGGGCCACGACGACGAATCCGATACGGATGGACGAGGGGGCCAATCCGCACGCGCGGACTGGCCCCCTCACATGTGTTACCGCGATTCGCTAACGACGCGCCGCGCCGCCGACGCCGGTATCACCGGTTCAGCAGTTGGCGGACGTGCCGCCGATGCTCCACGCCTGCGAGTTGCCCAGGAAGCTGAGCGCGTTGCCGCTGATCTCGGTCGGCGCCTGCGTGACGGCCGCGATCTGGTTGCCCGACAGGAAGCCGGAGTTGCCGATCGAGGTCAGGTCGCCGATGCAGGAGCTGTTCATCGCGTACGAGCCCGCGTGGTCCCACGACTTCGGCGCGACCTTGGCGGTCTTGACGGCCTTGACACCCTTGACTGACTTCACGTTCTCCGTGCCGCCCGACACCGAGTGGCCGCTGTAGCCGCCATCGCCGCCCCAGCCACCACCGTTACCGCCACCACCGTTGCCGCCACCACCGTTGCCGCCGCCGCCCCAGTTGCCGCCGTTGCCGCCACCGATGGTCGCCTCCGAGCCACCAACGCAGCTGGCCGAGGAGTTTCCGACCAGGCTGATCGCGTTGCCGCACACGTTGACCGGCGCCTGGATGATGCTGGTGACCTGGTTGCCGGACAGGATGCCCGAGTTGAAACCGCTGGTCAGTGCGGGCACGCCCGAGCTGTCGCTGCTCGCCGTGGCGCCACCGACGCAGCTCGCCTGAGCGTTGCCGACGATGCCGACCGCGTTGCCGCAGATGTCGATCGGGGCCTGGATCACGGAGCTGATCTGGTTGCCCGAACCGATACCCGAGTTGCCGACCGAGACGTCGGTGGCCTCGGTGACGTGCGTCGACTCGGTGGTGTAACTCTTCTTCGCGCTGTTCGCCTGCACGTGCGGAGCCGTCATGACCTGGCCGTGGCCGTGAGCGGAGTCGCCGCCATTGCCGCCGCCGATCGCCGCGGCCGAGCCGCCGAAGCAGCCGGCCTTCGAGTTGCCGAAGATGCCGACAGCGTTGCCGCAGACGTTGACCGGCGCCTGCGTGGTGGCGCTGATCTGGTTGCCCGAGCCGATGCCCGAGTTGCCGATGCTGAGGTTGTGCGACGAGCCGCCGGCCAGCGCCGCCCACGAACCGCCGACGCAGCCCGCCTGGGCGTTGCCAACGATGCCGATCGCGTTGCCGCAGATGTCGACCGGAGCCTGCGTGGTGGCGCTGATCTGGTTGCCCGACAGGAAGCCGGAGTTGCCGAGGCTGAGGTCCGCGTTCGCGGCCGTGCCCGCGAACAACAGGACACCCGCCGACAGGACGCCGACCTTGAAGGACTTACGAGCCCATGTGTTCATTAGAGAATATGCCTTTCGGAATGTTCATGAATTAAATGGAATTACTGTTCCAACTCAGATATCTCCGCGCAGCGACGTACGCGTGCCTCTACCGCACGTTGGTGAGATATGTCGAGAACTGCCGACCCGGTCATCCACGCGTCCGCGGATTTACCACCGGGACGTGACCTCGCCGCGATCGATCATGACGATCGCCGCCAGGCCTTGCGTGTGACTAGTCAGGTGAGACAGTCGGGCTCTCGTCGATCTGGCGTCGCACCGCGATACCAGTCGCCGTCAGGAGCCGAGGTCGTGCCACCGATCCGTCCAGGATCGGCATGGACAACACGGCGAGTCCGCCGTCGTCCTTCATTGATCCCGACCCCATTGTCGAGATTCCGCCCAGCCCTGATGCCGGTGGTGCTTGCAATGGCAACGACGGTGCTGGGGTGTCGCTCCGGCCCACACTGGTGGTGTGCGACCGGTGATGCGCCGGTGTGGCATGCGCGTTCGTCCCGGCCGCAGCCTGGGACTCCGATGCGCCCGCGACGACCCGGACAGGGACGGTCCCGAACGCTGTCATCTCCGATGCCGCCGGTGCTTCATCCGCTGGTGGAGCCAGCGAATCACCGGCGGACAGATCACCGACGGCTGACACCGGCGCCGAAGGCGACAAATCATCCGTGGAACGCATGGCGAGGTCTGCCACCGGTCGCGTGAGTGATCCGAGTGAGTCGAAGATCGGTGTCGTGACATCGCAGAGGACACCGGTAATCGGGCTCAACACCTCGGACAACGGAGCGGTGAGCGGATCGACCATGCCAGTCATCGGACTTGTCGCCGAGAGCGGCGCTTGCGCGAGCTGGTCGAGACCGAGCGGAGCGACGAGTTCGGTGATCGTCCTTACCAGGCTTGATGACCCGGCGCCGACGGCTTCCTTGCCGGCTGCGTCGTGGGGCCCGGCGGACGGTAACGCTGCCGCCGTGGTGGCGGCAGTTCCGAACGCGACATCCGGCGTACGTGACGATTGCTTCGCCACGCTTGCCGCACCCGTGCCGCCGTGGGGCAGCACGGTGTTGGTCGGTGCCAATACCTGCTTGAGCACGCTGGAACCCACGTCGACAAGTGGCTTCGCCGTACTACCCAGCGCGCCGCCGAGCGGAGCGACCACGGTGTGCGTGACCGATGCTGACGACGCGGTGGCAGACGGCGACGTGCCGAGAAGGGAATTCAGCGGGCTGCCACCGAGGTCCGTGACCAAGGAGGTCAGCGGGGCGGTGACGGCATCGGTCGCGGGCGGCACCGTGGTCTTGGCGGCGGCGGCGTGTGCTCCCGACGCCGACATTGCCCAGGCCGCGCCCGCGAAACCGGCCACAACGACAACTCGGAGCCCGATGCGGGTCACGTCAGAAAACCGCGACGTCGAGCGCTCGATGCGCTCTCGCCGGGTTCCAGACATGACCACTACTCCTCGAGATCTGGCCGATCCACCATTTGGCACATTACGGTCATTTACCACTTAACCGTGTTACTCGTACCGTATTGGAGAACGAACAGATCGGCGTGCGGACACGCACTCCGGCGAGGTTTAGGGGGTGGTCAGACGCGTGCGCGGGCCCGCACGCAGCACGCCAGATGGCAGTTCACGTGCAACGATGCGCTGCGCCATGGCCGCGACTTCGATCAGCTTTTCCAGGTCGATGCCAGTGTCGATGCCCATATCGTGAAGCATGTGCACGACTTCCTCGGTCGCCACGTTTCCGGTCGCACCGGGGGCATAGGGGCAGCCACCCAGACCGCCGACGCTCGCGTCGAAATCGGTGATCCCCCGCTCTAACGCGGTCAGGATGTTGGCGAGGCCGGCTCCACGGGTGTTGTGGAAATGCAGGAGCAACGGCTTATCCGTGCCAGTCTCGCGTACGGCGTCGAGCACCTCGGCCACTCGCCGCGGTGTCGCCATGCCGGTCGTGTCGCCGAACGAGACGCGGTCGGCGCCGTCGGCCACGACCCGTCGCACGATGCCCGCGACCCTGGCCGGATCGATGTCGCCCTCGAACGGGCAGCCGAAGCTCGTCGCAATGATGACCTCGGCCGACGCGTCATGCTGGTGCAGCAGATCGATCAGCTCGGCGATGTCGTCGAGGGATTCGTCGGTCGAGCGGTTCACGTTTTTCCGGTTGTGTGTGTCGCTCGCGGACACCACGACTTCGATCTCCCGGAAACCCGCGTCCAGCGCGCGGTGCGCGCCCCGGGTATTCGGCACGAGCGCGGAGTAGTGCACGCCGGGGGTGTGACGGGCCCGCTTCCACACCTCGTCGGCGTCGGCCATCTGCGGAATCGCCTTCGGATGCACGAACGACACCGCTTCGACGCGGCGTACGCCGGTCTCGGAAAGGGCTTCCAACAGCTCGATCTTGGCGGCGGTCGGCACCGGATCTTCGTTCTGCAGACCGTCTCGGGGGCCGACCTCACGGATCGACACGCTGCTCGGCATCGTTGCCATGCTCATATCCATCCCAACGCTGATCGGAGGCGGGTTACTCCGCGGCGGCGACTTTCGGCTTCGGCGCCCGCATCCGGCCGATGATGCCGGTGTCATAGTCGCCGGAGACGAACTCCGGGTTCTCCAGCACCTCGGCGAAGAACGGCAGGTTGCACTTCGGCCCGACGATCTCGAACGACGCCGCCGCTGCCTTCGCCCGGGCGATCGCGGTCTCGCGGTCAGGCCCGTAGGCGATGAGCTTGGCCATCAGCGAGTCGTAATTGGGCGTCACGACCAGGCCGGCGGCGTAACCCGAGTCGACCCGGACGCCCTCACCGGTCGGCTCGACCCACGTCGAAATCGCGCCCGGCCCGGGCAGGAACCGCTTCGGGTCCTCCGCGTTGACTCGCAGCTCGATGGCGTGACCGGTCGGGGCGACGGCGGTGACGTCGAAGTTCGGCTCATCGCCGCTCGCCACCCGTAGCTGCTCCTCGACCAGGTCGACGCCGTAGACCAGTTCGGTGATCGGGTGTTCGACCTGCAGACGGGTGTTCATCTCGAGGAAGAAGAAGTCGCCGGTGGTCGGATCGAGCAGGCATTCCACCGTGCCGGCGTTGCGGTAACCGACGGCCTCGCCCGCGCGGACGGCGGCCGCCTGCAACCGGGCGCGCAGATCGGCGTCGACCGCGGGCGACGGCGTCTCTTCGAGCACCTTCTGATTGCGGCGCTGCACCGAACACTCACGCTCGCCGAGCGCGATCACGCGACCGTCGGCCAAACCCAAGATCTGGACCTCGATGTGGCGTACGCGTGGGAAGAAGCGCTCGACCAGCACCGACCCGTCTCCGAACATGCGCTCGGCGAACGCGCGAACCTTGTCGTACTCAGCGCGCAGCGACTCCTCGTCGGCCGCGCTCGCCATGCCCATGCCACCGCCACCGGCCGCGGCCTTGACCATGACCGGGTAACCGATCCGGTGCGCCTCGGCGATCGCGGCCTCGACCGTGGCGGCCGGGTCGGTCGTGCCGGGCGCGACGGGTACGCCAGCGGCGGCCATCAGGTTCCGAGCGTTGATCTTGTCACCCATCGCCGTGATGGCGTCGGCGCTCGGACCGACCCAGATCAGGCCGTGCTCGGCACAGGTGCGCGCGAAGTCCGCGTTTTCCGACAGGAATCCGTAGCCGGGGTGAATCGCCTCGGCCCCGGTCGCCTTCGCGGCGGCGAGAATGGCCTCTCCGTTGCGGTAGGACTCGGCCGGGTTCGCCGGACCGATCAGCACGGCCTCGTCGGCCTCGGTGACGAACGGCATGCCGGCGTCGGCTTCCGAATAGACCGCGATCGTGCGGATGCCGAGCCGCTGCGCGGTCCGGTTGATCCGGCGGGCGATCTCGCCGCGGTTCGCGATGAGCAACGAGCCGATCATGCTGAATGTCTCCTACCGTGGATGACTTAACGAGCGTTAGGTTAGCTGAATCCCGACGGGATGGTCAGCCCAGGATGGCCGAAAGCGTCGCGGCCCGCAGCAACGCCGCGCACCTATCGCGATCGACCTTGCGTCCGGTGAACGGGGTCGAGTTCATCAGACCGAACGCGGCGTGGGCCAGCACCCGGGCTTCCTCGTCAGTCAGATCGGGCCGCACCGCGAGCACCGTCTGCACCCACACTTCGACGTAGAGGCGCTGGAGCCGGCGGATCGTGCGCCGCGGCTCGGTCGGCATGCGGTCGAGTTCGTGCAGGTGCAACGCAATCACGGCCGGATTTTCCAGCGCGAACGCGACCTGGAAGTCGATGAGCGAGTCGAGGAGCCCGCGCGGGTCATCAGGATGCTCGGACGCCCGAGTCATGCCGCCGCTGAGCAGCCCTTCGCTGACCGGAGTGAGGCACGCCACCAGCATCGCCTCCTTGCCGGCGAAGTGGTGGTAAAGCGCGGGCCCGGTCACGCCGGCGGCGGCGCCGATGTCGTCCATC
Source organism: uncultured Actinomycetota bacterium (assembly GCA_963797605.1). GTDB lineage: Bacteria > Actinomycetota > Actinomycetes > Mycobacteriales > Micromonosporaceae > DASQPR01. The sequence continues at coordinate 151,103 of CAWCPX010000002.1, forward strand.
GAGACGCCGTGATAGCCGTGTTTGGCGAACAACTCGACCGCGATGTCCAAGATCTCATCGCGGCGCGACCGTCGTCGGGTGCCGTCAGGCCTGGTCCGCTGCTCTATTGTCACTGGCTCACCCTATCCATGAACGCCACTCACGGCCCCCCGCCGCATGGGCGTCTGTCCATAGGCTGGGCGGCGTTCCGGCGAGCGTACATTGCGAATCATCAGCCGAGACCATGGGCCGCGCGGACTTCGGCCGCCTCCTCGGAGCGCCCCAGCATGTCGAGGGCCCGCACCAGCGAGAGCGCCGCTCGGTGCCGGGCATCATCGTCGCCGCCCGCGATCGCGACACGCAAGATCGGCTCGGCCTGATCGTGCCGCCCCGCCTGCACCAGGAAGCCACCGTGGATCGCCGCCGCGAACGCCGCCGCGTTGGGGTCGCCGATCGCGGTGAAACCATCGATGGTGGGTGCGCTCCGGAAGATCGCCGCGTCCATGTCGCCGCGTTGCGCCAGGATACGGGCGCCATCGACGGTGAGCATGACGCGTTCCCAGCGGATGCCGGGCGCCGGATCGGTGATGTCCAGCGCCGCCAGGTCAGCCGCTTCCAGCGCGACCGCGGCCTCGTCGAGTTGACCGGCCCACATGTGCGAGAGAGCACGGCGGCGAGCCGTACGCAGCGATTCCAGCGGCATGTCGGCCTGGGCGTACGCCACCGATGCGGCAGCGAACCGGCTGGCCGCGAGCGCGTCCCGGTCGAGCCGGTCGAGCAACTGCCCGATCTGCTCGGACATCTCGGCGACCAGGGCCGGATGGGCACGCCGGGCGCCGCTCTCCGCGATGATCTCCAGTTGCGTGATCGCTTCGTCGGGCTGATCCAGCGCCCGATAGGCCTGGGCCAGCATGTGCCGCACCGACTCTCCGGCCGAGTCGTCGGGATCGATGCCGATCAGCATCTCTTCGAGCAGGTCGGCGGCGTCGAGCGGGCGGCTTCCGTTGAGGTACGCCATCGCGAGGTGGTAGCGGGCCGTCATCGCGACATCGTCAGCACCCTCGGCCGTCGCCGTGGCCAACTCCTCGACCAGGTCATCGATCGCGTCCGCGGCACGGTCGGATCCGGCGAGCATGGCCGCGCGTTGCCGCCGGATCTCCCGCTCGAACGGCTCGTTGTCGACCACCGTCAGCGCTTCGTCGTACGCCTCGAGCGCGGCATCGAGGTCCTGGCGCGACTGGGCCACCCGGCCGGCGATCCAGCACGCGGTCGCGAGACCCGGCGCGTGCCCGGTTTCCCGGCAGGCCATGCGTGCCGCTTCCGCCGCCGTGCCCGCCTCCTCGATCTGACCCGACTCGGCGAGCAGCCCGGCCCGCTCCACGGACAACTTGACGCCGGCCAGCGGGTCACGGCTGTGCTCCACCGACGTCGCCGCGGTCGCCAGCGACGCGAGTGCCTCCTCGGCGCGTCCGCTCATCAGCAGCACGAACGCCATCCGACGATGTACGCCGGCCATGCGGTCGAGCGGTGCGTGCGCGACGAGGAAATCGGTCGCGTCCTGGGCGATCGGAAGCCCGATTTCGGAGCGGCCGGTGCGGCACATCAGCATGCCGAGCCGGGCCCGAGTTGTCTGCCGACGAACTTCGTCGCCGCCGGAAGCGAATAGGTCGAGAGCCGAGTTCCAGGCGACCTCCGCGACGCCGAGATCGTTGTCGTTCGCCGCGACCAGGCCGTGCAGGTCGGCGCGCCGGCCACGCTGGAGGTCGGTCAACTCGGCAGCGACGAAGCGCTCGTTGAACGCCTCCTCGACGATCATCGCCTCCGCGTTGCGATCGAACAGCAGGTGTTCCTCGGCGAGATCCAGCAGTTCGTCGATGGTGGCGTTGGCCGGGATCGGTTCCGGGGCGACGACGGCGGGCGCCGGCTTCGGCACCGCCTCCGACGAGCCGGCCGTGACCTGCGCGGCGACCCGCGCGGAGACCGACAGTGGCAGCGATCCGATGATCGGTTCGGTCGTGAGAATCTGCGCGATCTCGGTGCTCTGGTGATCGGTGCCGTTGCGAGCATCGAATCGCGCCGCGATAGCCGCCGCCAACTCGCTCAACTCGGCGGCCAGCACGGCGACCGGCACCGATTCGGCCGCTCGGTCACCACTGGCCTGCCGCTGCACCGTCAATTCGCCGCCGCCACGCTCCCGGACACGGTCGAGCACCAGGGCAGACGCGGCCGCGAAGTGCATGGCGGCGTACGGCGACGGTGGTGTGTCGAGCCACGGCAGGTGGCGCTGCAGGATCTCCAACCCGCGCGCCTCGTTGCCGGTCAGGGCACAGAAGCGCAGGTGGGCGGCGATGCTCTCCATCTCCGCGAGGTTCGACCGCTGCAGCCGGTACGCCCTCCGGTGCGCGTCCCGGGCCTCGTCGAACCGGCCGGTGCGCGCGTACGGTTCGAGCAGCGCCGTCAGGATGCTCTGCGGCTGCTCCATGCACGTGAAGGTGCCCGCGAGCACGGGTTCGGCTATCGCGATCGCGTCTTCGTCACGGTGCTGTTCGGCCAGCCAGTACGCCTTCGAGCTGGGGTCGCAGCCGACGCAGTCGGACAGCTCGTCACGGGGAGCGGTGCACCACTGACCGTAGTAGCGCTCGGCGGCTTCGGTGTCACCGATGTGCTGGGCGATCGAATGCCGGTAGGCGTAGATGGTCTGCATGCTGTGACCGCTCTCGCGCCAGCGACGTTCCATGTCGTCGAGCACGGCGTACGTCCGGCGCAGCGGGATCTCCGGGAACCGTCGCAGTGCCGAGACCATGTACTTGAAGTGCCACAGCAGCGTGTGCGTGAAGTTCCGGTAGCTCGCCGGGTCGCGATCGTATTCGGCGAGGCACCAGGAGAACGTGACGAACGATTTCGCCGGCTCGCCACCGTGTGTGTAGGAGCCCGTCGCGACCATCCGGGCGCGGAACTGCAGGTCGGTGAGGTGCATCGCGTCGGCGTGCGTGATCACCTGCTCGACGAGCGCGATCCGGGCCGCGCCGTAGGGCATGTCGCCCGCCTCACGCAGAAGCCCCCGAAGCTGTTCCTCGGTATAACTCACGTCAACTCCCCTGGTACCGCACGATCGAGCAACCCGAGGAACGACCGGTTGAGCAGCGCCGCGTCAGCCGGCCGGATCGGGTGATATCCGAGAAGAAGCGCCTGTCCGTAGAGCGCTTCGACGCCGAGTCCGACGAGATCGGGGTCGGCGAGCGCCGTCAGCCGGCGGACGAGCGGGTTGCGATAGTTGAGCACCAGTTGCGGCCGGGCCTCCACCGCCGTGGCTTCGATCGCGGAGAGCACGTCCGCCCAGAGCGCGTCGGCCTTGTCCTTCGTCGCTCGCAGCTCACTCTGGAACGCGGCGTCACGATCGATCAGGTACATCGCCGACAGCCCGGCCGGCTCGAACGGCACGCAGCGTGACCTCGCAACCCAGCCGGTCCATGGCGCGCTGTGCCGTCGCGACGAACGGCCGCGTCCGCAGATCGACGGTCCGGATCCAGCGGCTCGAACCGGGTGGCGAGGTCGCTCGGGTCCAGCCGTTCCACGACGGCGGACGGCTCCACCTGCGCCAGGCGTTCGATCAGCTCGGTGTCGTACGTGTAACCGGCGTTGATCAGGGCGATGTCCTGCGCGGCCGCGACGGCGGCGAGTTGCCGGAACTGGTCGGTCGAGGCGCTGTAGCGAACAACGCCGTAACGCTCGCGGAAATCGGCTAGCGTCATCCGGCCGACGTTCGTCTCCATCGGCCACCAGCGCTCGACCAACCGCAGCATCTCGTCGTCGTGCATCGCGAGCGCCTTGACGCCGAGGTGGTGGATCGACAGGAACTCGGTGAGCCGGTGCGGCTTCGTCGTCGACAGCCGCACGAGCCACCCGCGAAGCTGGTCGCCGAGGGCCTCGCCGGACCGTTTCGAGCAGCCCGTCCTCGTATAGCGCCTCGCGACTCGCGGTCGGCCGCAACTCGGCGGCGTCGACGACGCACCGCGCGAAAAAGGCCCACTCCGGCAGCAGGCTCTCGGCACTCTCCGCGAGCAGCATGCGCTTGAGGTAGACACGGTGGGAGGCGCGGCTGGCCGGGTTCGTCGGCACCGGCAGCACGAACGCCGCTCCCCGCAGCCCGGCCTCGGGCACGTGCAGCTCGATCACGTCGAAGGGGTCAAAACCCAAAGTCTGACGAGCATAGGCGACTGAGACGGGTACGACTGTCCGCCCGCTCCCACGGTGGCGTGCCCGTGGTCGTGGCGACGTCGTCGACCGTGACATCGACCGGCAGGATCGAGCCGTAGAGCCGAGCGAGGTCGATCACGGTCGGGCCGGTGAGCCAGTGTTCGGAGCCGCGGCGGGGCACGAGGGTCACGGTGGTGCCGGTCTCGGCGCGCTGCGCTTCCGGGAGCGTGACCGCGTAGCGGCCGTCGGCGAACCCCGTCCACTCGACGGTGGGTCCGTCACCGGCTCGGGTGATCACGCGGATCTCGTCGGCGACCAGGAAACACGAGAGCATGCCGATGCCGAACTGGCCGAGGAACTCATGGCGGGCGAAGCCGAGGTCGTCGCGTTTGGAGCTGCGGCCGATCGTCGCGAGCAGCTCGTGCACCTGGTCTTCGGTGAGCCCGATGCCGCTGTCAGCGACGCTGCAGCGTGCCGTCGCCGGTGCGGTCGCTCGACGTAAACGTGACCGTCGCCGGAGCCTCGGCATCGATCGTTTGGCGCGCGGTGATCGCGTCGGTCGCGTTTTGCAGCAGCTCGCGGACGTAGACGCGGGGGCTGGCGTAGAGGTGGTGGCTCAACAGATCGACGACGCCGCGCAGGTCGACCTGGAATGTGCGCTGTTCAGTCATGGCTCGACAACGGTAGCCGTCCAGACCATCAACGTCTGCACCCGTTTATCCAGACGTGACCGCTCCATCGGGCGCCGGCACCACGATTCGGTTTTCCGTCGGCACGCCGGTGCCGATGCGACGCCGCCACCAGGGAAAGGCCAGCCAGGCGGCGAGGTACGCGCCGGTCGCGTTCACGATCACGTCGTCGACCGACGTGTACCGCCCGAGCCGCAAATACCACTGCAACGCCTCGACCGTCGCCGAGAACAGCGTGCCGATCAGCAGGCAGTGCCACGGTCGCATCCGGAACCGCACCGGCAGCAGGAACCCGAGCGCGGCGAAGACCAGCAGGTTGCCGCCGATCTGCATGGCCGCGTACGCGTAACCGATGTGAATTTGGTTTTGCAGGTCTCGGAACGGGACCAGGTTCTTACCGCGCTCGTGGCCACGGTTGGGCGTGAGAATCAGCCACACCCACGGTGCCGTGCCGACGATCATGAAGACCTCGGCGAACGCGGACCGGAACGCCCATCCGGCATCGACACCCGCCCGCCGGCGCCTGCCCGCGATGAGCTGCGCGAGCACGGCCGCGAACGGCAGCGCGAAGATGCCGACAGCCACCGGAGCAGCCCAAATGTGCCACGTGGAGAAGAGCACTCTCCGGGCGCCGGCGAAGTCTGTCACCGATGAAACTTTAGCTGCCGGAGCCGACCCGAACCCCGCCCGGCTCGCTTCCCTGGGCAACAGGCACCCGAACGAGGTTGCCCCATTCGGTCCAGGAACCGTCGTAGTTGCGGACGTGCGGGTAGCCGAGGAGATGCGTCAGCACGAACCAGGTGTGGCTCGACCGTTCGCCGATGCGGCAGTAGGCGACGATGTCGTCGTCGGTGTCGAGGCCGAGGTCGTCGCGGTAGATGCGGAGCAACTCGTCGGCCGACCGGAACGTGCCGTCATCGTTGGCCGCCTGCTTCCACGGCTTGTTGACCGCGCCCGGGATGTGGCCGCCGCGCACCGCGCCTTCCTGCGGATAGTCGGGCATGTGCAGCAGTTCGCCGGTGTACTCGCCGGGCGAGCGCACATCGACCAGCGGCCGGCCGGCGTCGATGTGAACCAGGACGTCGTCACGGAAGGCCCGGATCGGCGCGTCTTCGCGAGTGACCTCGGGATAGGTCGTCGCCGGGCGCTCGGCGCGGTCACGGGTGATCGGGCGGCCTTCGGCGATCCACTTCGCCCGGCCACCGTTGAGCAGCCGCACGTCGGGGTGACCGAAGAGGCTGAAGACCCAGAGCGCGTAGGCCGCCCACCAGTTGAAGTTGTCGCCGTAGAACACGATCGTGTCGTCGCGGCTGATGCCCTTCGCCGAAGCGAGCGCGGCGAACGCGGCCCCGTCGAGGTAATCGCGCGTGACCTGGTCGTTGAGTTCGGTGTGCCAGTCGACCTTGATCGCGCCTGGAATGTGACCGGTGTCGTAGAGCAGCACGTCTTCGTCGGACTCGACGATCACCAGGTTGGTCGCTCCGGCGGCCAGTTGACTCGCCAGCCATTCGGTCGTGACGAGACGTTCCGGGTGAGCGTACGCCTGTAGTTCGGGCGCGGGATCGGACGCGATAGCCATGGACAAACCGTACCGCGAAACCTTAAACAGGCTTTTAATCCAGCTGAACTGGCGCCAATATCGGCTGCTTGGCGGTGATGTTGTCGCCGGATGACCGACCCGTGAGCCGCCGTTTGATCCAGGGTGCGAGGTGCTGGCGCGTCCAGCGGGCGTCGGCGGCGCGGGCGGCGACCCACGAGACCCGAGGCGGCCGCGGCGGCACGTCGAACCAGGTCTGGTCGGGCTTCACGCCGAGCGCGGTCAGCACGTGCGCGGCGACACGGCGGTGACCGATCGCGTTCATGTGCAGCCGGTCGCCGCTCCACAGGGCCGGATTGTGAAACTCCTGGTCGGCGTACAGGTCGACGAGCATCGCGCCGTGCTTCTCGGCGATCGCCCCGACGGCCGCGTTGAGCACCTGGACCCGCGGCAGGATCATCCGCTGCCCGGGCAGGCGGCTCGTGACGTCGGCGAACCGGAACAGCAGCACGCCCGCACCGGCCGCCCGCAGGGTGCCGACGACCTCGTCGAGCCGGGCGATCAGGGCCGCCGGCTGGAATCCGCGCCGAAGCGCGTCGTTGCCGCCAGCCGCGAACTGACAAGGTCGGGCTGCATGCGCAGGGTCGGTGGCAACTGCTCCTCGACGATGTTGTCGAAGAGGCGCCCACGGATCGCGAGGTTCGCGTAGCGGAAGTCGGGTCGTCTCCTCGGCCAGCCGGATCGCCGTGAGGTCGGCCCAGCCGCGGAAGACGCCGGTCACGGGGTTGCGGATCGTCCATGCCCTCGGTGAAGCTGTCACCGACCGCGACGTACGTCTGCCACACCACCGTTTGCGTCCCCTTTACTTTCGATCCGCTACGTAGTTTCGCGCTGCGTGATTTCCTCGTCGCCGGTGGGGGGTCAGGCCGAGGCAAAATCACGCGCTGCCGGAACCCGGAGCGGCGTAACCTGCCGGGATGCTGTTGCGCATGTCTTCGCTGTTCTTCCGGACACTTCGGGAAGATCCGAGTGATGCCGAAGTGCCGAGTCACCGGCTGCTCGTCCGGGCCGGCTACATCCGCCGAGCCGCGTCCGGTGGCTACACGATGTTGCCGCTCGGCAAGCTGGTCGTCGATCGGGTGACCGCCGTCGTACGCGGCGAGATGGCCGCCATCGGGGCGCAGGAGGTGTCGTTCCCGGCGCTGCTGCCACGGGAACCGTACGAGGCCAGCGGGCGGTGGACCGAGTACGGCGAAGAGGTGTTCCGGCTCAAGGACCGGCGGGGAGCCGATCACCTGCTCGGGCCCACGCACGAGGAGATGTTCGCCACGCTGGTCAAAGACATCTGTGGGTCGTACCGCGACTATCCGGTGACGCTCTTCCAGGTGCAGTCGAAGTTCCGTGACGAGAAGCGGCCGCGGGCCGGTCTGCTGCGGGGTCGCGAGTTCCTGATGAAGGACTCCTACTCCTTCGATCTCGACGACGCCGGGCAACACGCTTCGTACGTTCGGCATCGGGACGCGTACCGGCGGATATTTGACGCTCTTGATCTGCGCTACGCGATCGTCTCCGCCGTCGCGGGCGCGATGGGCGGCTCTGCGTCGGAGGAGTTCCTGGCCGAGGCGGAAGTCGGTGAGGACACGTACGTCGGATGCCCCTCGTGCGGCTACGCGGCCAACACCGAAGCCGTCACGACGCCCGCGCCTCCGCCGACCGACCCCGCGCTTCAGGATGCGCTGCAGGTCATCGACACGCCCGACACGCCGACGATCGACTCGCTCGTGACGCTCGCGAACGAGATCGCGGCCGGTGGGCGCACCGATTGGCGGGCCGCCGACACGCTGAAGAACATCGTGCTCACGCTCACCCACCCCGGCGGCGAGCCGGAGCTGCTGGTCGTCGGGCTGCCAGGCGACCGCGACGTCGACCTGAAACGGCTGGAGGCCAACCTGTACCCGGCCGCGGTCGCGCTGTTCGACGACTTCGCCGCCCGGCCGGACCTGGTCCGGGGCTATATCGGCCCGCAGGGCCCGGCGAAGTTCCGCTACCTCGTCGATCCGCGCGTCGCCAGCGGCACCGCGTGGCTGACCGGCGCGAACGAAGCCGGCAAGCACGCGATCAACGTGGTGGCCGGCCGTGACTTCACGCCGGACGGCACGATCGAGGCCGCCGAGGTCCGGGCCGGCGACACGTGTCCGGCATGCGGCGGTGAGCTGGAGATCCGGCGCGGCATCGAGATCGGGCACATCTTCGAACTCGGGCGCCGCTACACCAACATCTTCGAGGTCGACGCGCTCGGTCCGGACAGCCGACCGATCCGCGTGACCATGGGCTCCTACGGCATCGGCATCACACGCGCCGTCGCCACCATCGCCGAACAGCATCACGACGACCGCGGCCTCGTCTGGCCGGCCGTCGTCGCCCCGGCGCACGTGCACGTCGTCGCGACCGGCACCGATCAGATCCCGGCCGCTGTCGCGCTCGCCGAGCAGATGTTCGCCCGCGGGCTTCGAGTGCTCGTCGACGACCGGGTCGGCCTGTCCGCCGGGGTGAAGTTCACCGACGCCGAGTTGCTCGGGCATGCCGAGCGCGGTCGTGGTCGGGCGGCGTCTCGCCGAGGGCTTCGTCGAGCTGCGAGACCGGGCGACCGGAACCCGCGAGGACGTGCCGGTCGACGACATCGTGGCGAGGGTCGCGGAACTCTATCGGGGGTAGATACGGTTTGCGAATGCCTTCGCTCACCGTCGACGGTCGCCGGATTGCCTACGAGGTCACCGGCGACCCGTCACGCCCGCTCATCATCGCCATGCACGGCACCCCGGGCGGACGTCTGACCAGCCACCCGTCGGTGCCGCTCGCCGCCGAGCGGCTCGGCTGCTGCGTGATCACGTTCGACCGCCCGGGCTACGGCGACTCCGACCCGCAACCGGGCCGCACGGTCGCCGACGTGGTGCCGATCGCCTCCTTGCTCGCCGACGTTGTCAAAGCAGACACATTTGGGGTGTACGGCATCTCCGGCGGTGGCCCGCACGCGCTCGCCTGTGCCGCGCTGCTGCCGGACCGGGTGACCCGCGTTGCCTCCCTGGTCGGCGTCGCACCGTTTGACGCGCTCGTCGGTCGGTGGACAGCGGGCATGACCCAGTCGAACATCGACGAGTTCGCGGCGGCCGTGTCCGGGGTCGAGGCGATCGGCGCAATGGTCACGCCGGCGGTCGAGGCGATGCGCGTCGATCCGAGCCTGATCGGCGACGCGCTGCGCGACGATCTGCCGCCCGCCGACGTCGCGTTTCTCGACGATGCCACGGCGAGCACACCGTTCCTCGCGATGACCGCCGCCGGCGTCGCGGGTGGCGCGGCCGGCTGGATCGACGATGACCTGGCGTTCGTCGCGCCGTGGGGATTCGATCCGACGACGATCACGGTCCCGACGCTGATCTGGGCGGGCGAGGCCGACACCCTGGTCCCGGTCGCGCACGCGCACTGGCTGCATGACGCGATCTCCGGATCGACGCTGGTCACGGTGCCGGGCGGCGGGCATCTCGGTGCGTTCCCGATTCAGGAACGGGTGCTGGGGTGGCTGCTTTCCGGGGCGCCGGTATAGGTGTTCTCGTCTGGGGTGTCGGATCTTTGGGTGTCGGGTCGTTGGCGTCGGGTCGTTGGCGTCGGGGTGACGTCGGCATGGGCGCGGCGGGTTGGTGCGTGACGTGATCGCGTGTTCGAAGGTCGGGCTGGTCGCGGGCTAGGCTTAGTGGCGATGGAGATGCCAGAGAAGCTTGCCGAGATCATCGACGAATTCGCGTCCGCGCCGAAAGACGTCGTGCTGGAGATGCTGCTCGAGTTCTCCGACGCGGTGCCGCCGCTGCCGCCGGAGCTCGCGGATCATGCCGGCATGGAGGCCGTGCCGGAGTGCCAGACGCCGTTCTTCCTGCGGGCCGAGGTCGCCCCGGACAAGACGGTGACCACGTGGTTCGACTGTCCACCGGAGGCGCCGACGACCCGCGCGTTCGCCGGCATCCTCGCCGAGGGCCTGGCCGGCGCCACGGCTGAGGAAGTGCTCGCGGTGCCCGCCGATATCTACCAACGCATGGGGTTGGCCTCGGCGATCAGCCCGCTACGTGTCCGCGGTGGCACGGCGATCCTGGCTCGGCTGCAACGGCAGGTCCGCGAACAGATGTGATTTTCGTATCGGTTGCGTACCGTGCGAAATGTAAGCCCGGTCTTCGTGGTTGACCTTGTCGTGGATATTGACATCTATTCCGACGTGGTTTGCCCGTGGTGTTACATCGGCAAGCGCCGGCTCGAAGCCGCTATCGCCGAGTTCGACGGCGACGTCAACGTGCGTTACCACCCGTTCCAGCTCGATCCGAGCACCCCCAAGGAGCCGCATCCGCTGGTGGAGTGGCTCGGGCCGAAGTTCGGCGGCGCCGCGCGGGTCAAGCAGATGACCGATCACACGGCGAGCGTCGCGGCCGGTGACGGCATCGCGATGCACTTCGATCGTGCCGTCATCGCGAACACGTTCGACGCCCATCGCCTCACCTGGTTCGCCGGCGACGAGGCTGGTCCGGCCGTCGCCGAGGCCCTCCACAAGGCCCACTTCACCGACGGCCTCGACGTCGGTTCGACCGATGTGCTCGTGCAGGTCGCCGCCGACAACGGGCTCGACGCGGCCGAAGCGCGCGCGTTCCTCGCCTCTTCCGACGGTGTCAAAGAGGTGCAGGGCCTGATCGACGAGGCACACGAGCTGGGCATCACCAGCGTGCCGACGTTCGTGTTCGCGGGCAAATACGCCGTGTCCGGCGCGCAGGACCCGAAGCTGCTGCTGCAGACGCTGCAGGAAGTCGCGCGTCGCGAGGCGGCCGAGGGGAAACTCCAGACGATCGGCACGACCGGGCCGGCCTGTGATGACGAGGTGTGTGCGGTCTGATCTTGGTCGCTTCTTGATCTTGTGGTTGCACGTGAAACAAGATTGACAGCTATGACGGTTTGTTCATTGCGTGGGCAGACCAAGGCCCTCGACGACCTGTGCGTTCGGCAGTTCGGCGAGGGCCGCCCCCGGCAACACGATCTTGCTGTGCCGCACGCCCGACCCGATCACCACGAACGGAGTCGCGGCGACGGCGGCGTCCACCAGGATCGGCCAACTCGCCGGTAGACCGATCGGGGTGATCCCGCCGTACTCCATACCGGACTCGGCGACGGCAACATCCATCGGCGCGAAGCTGGCTTTCCGCACGTCAAGCAGCTTGCGGACGACACCGTTGACGTCGGCGCGCGTGGTGGCGAGCACCATGCACGCCGCGTACCGCACATCGCCGCCCCGCTTGCCCGCGATCAACACGCAGTTCGCGCTGATGTCGAGACCCACGTCGTAGGCGGCGCAGAAGGCGGCCGTGTCAGCGAGATCGGGGTCGATCGGCGCCACGAACACGTCGTCAGCGCGCCATGTTTCGAGTGCTTCGAACACCGGCACGGCCAGGAGATCTTTACGGGTACGGGCCGGCTCGGTCGCAAGTTTTCCGATCACCCGTCCATCGTGCCCTACCCGATATCGGTTCGACGCGAGGCTCTGGTTCCGATGAGATAGCCGGATGCGACCGAATCCCGGCGAGGTGCTGCACTTCTCCGAAGATCCATCCATCACCCGTCTCACGCCCCACGTGGCACCGACGTCGAGGCACCGCGAGCCGTATGTGTGGGCCGTCGACGCCGATCACGCGCCGTCATACTGGTTCCCGCGACAGTGTCCACGTGCAATGGCCTGGGCAGTTCCGTCCACCACCGACGCCGATCGCGACCGCATCCTCGGCCCGGGCGCCGATCGGGTGCACGTCATCGAATACGGCTGGTTGCCCGCGATGATGCGCGTCCGCCTGTACGCGTACCGCCTCCCGGCCGACGCCTTCACGCCGATCAACGACTCCGCGTTCGTCGCCACGAGCGACGTCGAACCGCTCGGGCCGGCCGAACCGGTCGGCGATCTGTTGGCGCTGCACGAACAGGCCGGCATCCAGGTGCGCCTCGTCGCCAACCTGCGCCCGTGGTGGCAGCGGGTCATCACGTCATCGGTCGGGTTCAGCGGCATCCGGCTGCGCAACGCCCGCCCGCCCGCGTAGTCTTCGCCGCCGGCGCGACCAGGAACACGTCGTCAGACCAGCCGCGGTTCGATCGCGGTTTCGGAATAGCCGCCGCCGTCGCGCGGCTCGACCGCCCACGCCCGCTTGCCGTCGACGATCGTGACCGCCTCACGCAGTTCGGTGCCGATGTAGTGCAGGCCGACGCCGTCCTCCGTCGCGTACCCGCCGGGGAAGGTTCCGTCTCCGACCATCCGGCGGTAGGTCTCGCGGCGCGGCTGTTCGTCGAAGTCGTCGTGCACACCGTTGCTGAACGGCAGAAACCCGAGCCCATCGGTGTACGGGTCGAGCGAGTCACGGAACGAATCCGTCGGACCACCGAGGTGCCAGCACAGGCTGCCCGCACTCGGCCCGGCCAAGACGACACCCGCCTCCCAGCATTCCCGCATGATCGCTGGCAGCCCGTGCGCCCGCCACACCGCCGTCAGATTCACGACGCTGCCGCCCTCGACGAAGATCAGGTCCTGCGCGAGCAGGTGCGCGCGGACGTCCGGCATGCTCGGCTGCACGAACAGCTTCAGCACCGAGAATTCGGCGTCGTCCCGGCTGGCGAACACTTTCGTGTAGCTCTCGATCGCGGCTGCGGCATCGCCGATCGCGGTGGGCACGTAGCAGACTCGGATCGGCTCGCCGGGCTGTCTCACGGTGAGGGTCATCGCGTGTTCGAGCAGGGCAAACGACGTTCGCGGCTGGGTACGGGTGGCGAGCACGCCGGAGTAGGCGAAGATCTGACGAATCGGGGGCATGCCGGCAGTCTATGGAGCCGCTTTCGTCACAGGTCCGCGATGAGGAGCCGGTATCCCACGTCGAGCGCTTCGAGGTCGGGCAGGTCGGCGTGGCGGTCGTGCCACCGCCCGGACGCGAGGTCTTCGGCGAGCCGCGCCATGCCACGATCGACATGGTCTTTCCCGGTCTCCGCGAACAACGAGATGCCGGCGCGCGTGATCGGATCGAGGTAAGCCTCGGGCCGCCGCCAGTACGCCGCGGCGAAACCGTCGGTGCAGTCGGACGGGACCGGAACCGCCTCCACGCGAGCGCCGCCGAGGAGCGCTGCCAGCCGGTCGATCGCGATGGCGCGCGTGTCATCGAACGCCGCCGCCTCCGGCAGGTAGTCGTCGACCAGCCAGAACCGGCGGAACACGCTCTGGTCCCACGTAAAGACCAGGACGCGCCGCCGGGCAATTCGCCGGAGTTCGTGGATGCCGGCTTCGAGGTCGTGCCAGTGGTGGACGGTCAGCAGCGCCATCGCCGCATCGGCCGCGTTGTCGATGACCGGGAGCGATTCCGCTGTGGCCCGCACAACGGGCGCGGAACCGGCCGGCCGTTGGCGGATCATGACGAGACTGGGTTCGACCGCGAGCACCGTGTGAGCCGGCTCGTACGAGCCCGTCCCCGCGCCGACGTTGATCACCGTGGCGACATCGGTCAGGTGCCTATGGATCTGGTCGGAAATCCGTGGATCGGGTCGGCGGGTGCTGCCGTACGTCCGCCCGATGGTGTCGTAGACCGTCACCGTTTGCCGCCCCACTGTTGACCTTGGCGAATTTCGGTAGTCCAGGGTGCAGTTTCTCGCCAAGATTAACTGAGGTCGCGTGTTTTCCCGTCCTTGACCACAATCTGTGGATGGATCCACGCTTCCAACCGTTACCCCTTCCGGAACAGGCTGATCCCCAGCCGCTGCTTGCCGCGTTCCCCGGCGACCTGGCAGGAGATGTCGACACCGTAGCGCGGGTGCTGCCCCGAGCCGATGGGGAACCGACGGGGCGGTTCATCGTGAGGGTCGGCGGGGAATCCGTGACAATTCCGTACCGCACGCATCATGAAGAACCTTTGCCGGCATCGTTAGCCAGACTCACGCCGACCCAGTTGACTGTTCTCCACTGCTGGTACACACGAAACGGCAACGGATACGTACGCCAGCGGCACCTGCGCGCTGTTGTCGGCAGCGTTGAGCCGTGGGTAGCGCCGTTCGTCGTCCAGCTGATCGGCGAGTACATCCTGCCGATACAGTGGATCATTCTCCGCGATCTGCGTGCGGAGGTCGATGGTTCCGCGCGGCGGCGTATGTATGGGCAGTTCGTCGCGGCGAATCCCGCGTTCGTCGGTCTAACCGCGTCACGTGTCGCGTCTTACTGGGGCGCATACTTTCGGAACGCTCAGGGATTTCGGAACCACATTGGCGCGCAGTTGATCGACTGGCTGCGGACTGCCGAGCGCGAGTCGCGTGATGCCGGCATGGGTGACCTCACCGGCGACGTACAGGATCGAAGCTGAGGCGGGCCCACCGCGGGCCTGACGATCTGGATGATCGAAACCCGCTGGTCAGGGCTGGGAAAATGTGGAGACGAGGGGAATCGAACCCCTAACCCCCGCCTTGCAAAGGCGGTGCTCTGCCAATTGAGCTACGTCCCCGCGCGTCAGCGCAGGTCGGGCGCTGTCGTCGCCTCGTGCCAGAGCGCCCGCTCGTCTTTCGCGGTCTTGACCTTCTTCGCGACGTAGGCCGCGCCACCAACGATACTGGCGAGGACCAGAAGCTTCTTCAGCATGGGACGGACCCCTTCGTTGTCTTACAACGCACCCGGGCACTCAGATGAGCACCCGGGTGTCAGGAGTGGGGCTAGATGGAATCGAACCATCGACCTCAGAGTTATCAGCTCTGCGCTCTAACCGACTGAGCTATAGCCCCGTGCGCGCGGTAAATCTCCCGTGGCGCGACGAGCAAGATTACCGTACCCCCGAGCCAAATCCCAACTCGGGGGTACGGCGACTCGCCGGTTGCTCTACTCCTTCTCGGACAACGTCACTTCGATGCCACCGACGAGGTCGGCGCAGACGTTGTAGATGAACGCCGCGAGCGTGGACAGGGCCGTGAAGAGCACGACCATGACCAGCCCGATGGCGCCCGACGCTCCGATGACGGCGCCGGCGGTGATCTTCACGTTGCTGCTGCCGGCCACGAGTTGAGCCAGTGCCTTGTTCACGCTCGAGAAGACGTTCATCTGGTCGAGGGCGAGGTAGAGCACGGACGTGGCGACGACGAGCACGAAGAACAGCACGAATGACACGGCGAACGAGAACTTCATCACCGACCAGGGGTCGATGCGCTTAACGAACAGCCGGGCCCGACGAGGGCCACGGGCAGCGGCGGATGACACGGTCGCCCGGGCTGAGCGGACCGCTTCGGCGACGCGGGCGGCACCGGTCGATCCGGCAGAACCGTCGACGGCGGCCGAGGCGGTGCTGCGGATCGGAGGTGACTTCCGCGCCATGGTCGAAGGAGCGGAGGCGCGGCCGGTCGGACCCGAAGATCGACGATCGCCGCCCGGGCCGGCCAATGTAGAACCGCTGTGCGACATCGGGCCGCCTCCGAAGGGTGACCGGTGGCCGGCATCGGGCTCGGCGCCCAATCCCGCGGACTTATCGTTGGGACTCTCGGGATTCGCGGTGGCCGGAGGATCCATCGGAACGCTCGCCCGGCCGACGGCCGCGCGATCGATCGACTCAGCGCTGGCGTGATCATCGCTCAGCGCGTCCAGCTCACCTGGGTCGATCGAAGTCCCCGTAGTCCCCGACTTCGCCTGTGTCTCCGCCATCAACTAGTCCTGTTCGTCAGGCTCGTCGGCATTGCGTGCAATGGCCACGAGGGTTACGCCCTCCGGAAGGTCCATGAGCTTGACCCCCATTGTGTTCCGGTCTCGCGTCCGCCGCACAGGCTTCACCGGAGTCCGGATGACACCGCCGTTGGAAGTGATCGCGAAGAGCTCATCGTCGGGGCTGATGACAACCGCGCCCACCAGCCCGCCACGACGCTCGGTGATCTTCGCCGTCAGCACGCCCTTGCCGCCGCGCCCTTGGACAGGGTACTCGTCGATCGGCGTGCGTTTGGCGAATCCACCGTCCGTGGCGACAAGAACATCCATGCCGTCGACGACGACTTCCATCGCCAGCAACTCGTCCCCGTCGGCGAACCGCATGCCGATCACGCCTGAGGTGGCGCGGCCCATCGGTCGCAACGCCTCGTCGGTGGCGTTGAACCGGATCGCCTGGGCCTGCTTGGACACCAGCAGCAGGTCGTCCTCCGAGGCAATCAGCGCGGCGCCGACCAGTTCGTCGTCGTCTCGCAGGTTGATCGCGATGATGCCGCCGCGTGCGGTTGGAGTCGAACTCGTCGAGCTTGGTCTTCTTCACCAGGCCGTTCTTCGTGGCGAGCACCAGGTACGGGGCGACCTCGTAGTTCTTGATCTGGATGACCTGGGCGATCTGCTCGTCCGGCTGGAAGGCGAGCAGGTTGGCGACGTGCTGGCCCTTGGCAGTGCGGCTCGCCTCGGGCAGTTCGTACGCCTTCGCCCGGTAGACCCGGCCCTTGTTCGTGAAGAACAGGATCCAGTCGTGCGTGGAGCATGACGAAGAAGTGTCGAACGATGTCGTCCTGACGCAGCGTGGCGCCGCTGACGCCCTTGCCGCCCCGCTTCTGCGAGCGGTAGAGGTCGGCCTTCGTGCGCTTCGCGTAGCCGGTCACGGGTGATCGTGACGACGACGTCCTCCCGGGCGATGAGGTCTTCCATCGAGACCTCGCCGTCGAACGGGATGATCCGGGTACGGCGCTCGTCGCCCCACTTCTCGACGATCTCGGCCAGCTCGTCGATGATGATCTGCCGCTGCCGTTCCGGCTTGGCCAGGATGTCCTTGAGGTCGGCGATCTCCATCTCGATCTCGGCGAGCTCGTCGATGATCCGCTGCCGCTCGAGGGCGGCCAGGCGGCGCAACTGCATGTCGAGGATCGCGGTCGCCTGGATCTCGTCGACCTCGAGCAGCGCCATCAGGCCCGCTGCGAGCCTCGTCAACGCTCGGTGCCCGCCGGATCAGCGCGATGACCTCGTCGAGCGCGTCGAGCGCCTTGACCAGACCACGCAGGATGTGCGCGCGCTCCTCGGCCTTGCGCAGCCGGTAGGCCGTGCGGCGGACGATGACCTCGATCTGGTGCGTCACGTAGTAGCGGAGGAACTGGGCCAGGTTGAGCGTGCGCGGCACGCCGTCGACCAGCGCCAGCATGTTCGCGCCGAACGTCTTCTGCAGCTGCGTGTGCTTGTAGAGGTTGTTCAGCACGACCTTGGCGACCGCGTCGCGCTTGAGCACGAGCACGATCCGCATGCCGGTGCGGCCGGAGGACTCGTCGCGGATGTCGGCGATGCCGGTGAGCTTGCCTTCCTTGACCAGGTCGGCGACGCGCTCGGCGAGGTTGTCCGGGTTGACCTGGTAGGGCAGCTCGGTGACGACCAGGCACGCGCGCCCGCGCTTGTCCTCCTCGACCTCGACGACCGCGCGCATGCGGATCGAGCCGCGGCCGGTGCGGTACGCGTCGTGGATCGCGCTCGTGCCGACGATGAGGCCGGCGGTCGGGAAGTCGGGGCCCTTGACGATCTCGATCAGCGCGTCGAGCGTGGTGGCTTCGTCGGCGTCCGGGTGTTCGAGGCACCACGACCACGCCGGCCGCGATCTCGCGCAGGTTGTGCGGCGGGATCTTGGTGGCCATGCCGACCGCGATGCCTTCGGCGCCGTTGACCAGCAGGTTCGGGAAGCGAGCCGGCAGGATCGTCGGCTCGTTGCGAGCGGCCGTCGTAGTTCGGCATGAAGTCGACGGTGTCCTCGTCGATGTCCCGCAGCATCTCCATGGCCAGCGGGTCGAGGCGGCACTCGGTGTAACGCATGGCGGCGGCCGGGTCGTTACCCGGCGAGCCGAAGTTGCCCTGCCGTCGATCAGCGGGTAACGCAGCGACCACGGCTGGGCCATCCGGACCAGGGTGTCGTAGATCGCGGTGTCACCGTGCGGGTGGTAGTTACCCATGACGTCGCCGACGACACGGGCACACTTCACATAACCGCGGTCGGGCCGGAAGCCGCCGTCGTACATGGCGAAGAGGATCTTGCGGTGGACCGGCTTGAGTCCGTCACGCACGTCGGGCAGCGCGCGGCCGACGATGACGCTCATCGCGTAGTCGAGGTAGGAGCGCTGCATCTCGACTTCGATGCCGATCGGGTCGACCCGGCCGCCGATGTGGGCGCCCTCGACGGTGGTCGGGATCGATCGGCTCGCCGAGATCTTCCGAGTCGTCGTCGGGCTCGTCAGCGTCGGCGCTCTCACCGAGCGCGTCGCCGATCATGTCCTCTGGGTTGAGGTCGTCATTATCTGCCACGATTTTCCCTTACTAGATGCGTCGAGCTGCTGTGGATAAGTCTGTGGATTGTGTGGACAAGAGCCGCCTCACCTGCGGCACCCATGAGCGGATGCACAGGGAGGCGTCAATCTCGATCTAGATGTCGAGGAAGCGAACATCTTTGGCGTTGCGCTGGATGAACGAGCGACGCGCCTCGACGTCTTCACCCATGAGGACGCTGAACAGTTCGTCGGCGGTGGCCGCGTCGTCGAGCGTGACCTGCAGCAGCGTGCGCGTGCCCGGGTTCATCGTGGTCTCCCACAGCTCCGGGTAGTTCATCTCGCCGAGACCCTTGTAGCGCTGGATGTCGTCCGGCTTCGCGCGGGGGTTGCGCTCCTGCCGCAGCGCGATGAGACCGTCGCGCTCGCGGTCGGAGTACGCGTACTGAATGTCGTCGCCCTTCTTGTTCCACTTGATCTTGTAGAGCGGCGGCTGCGCCAGGTAGACGTGGCCCAGCTCGACCAGCGGACGCATGAAGCGGAACAGCAGCGTCAGCAGCAGCGTGGTGATGTGCTGGCCGTCGACGTCGGCGTCGGCCATCAGCACGATCTTGTGGTAGCGCAGCTTCTCGATGTCGAACTCGTCGTGGATGCCGGTGCCGAGCGCGGTGATCAGCGACTGGACCTCGTTGTTCTTGAGGACCCGGTCGATGCGCGCCTTCTCGACGTTGAGGATCTTGCCGCGGATCGGCAGGATCGCCTGGAACCGCGGGTCGCGACCCTGCTTCGCCGAGCCGCCGGCCGAGTCACCCTCGACGATGAAGAGCTCGCTGACCGTCGGGTCGGTGGACTGGCAGTCGGCCAGCTTGCCCGGCATCGTGCCGGACTCCAGCAGCGACTTGCGCGGGCCAGCTTGCGGGCCTGCGCCGCGGCCAGGCGGGCGCGGGCGGCCTGAGACGCCTTCGTGATGATCATCGCGAGCCTCGGCCGGGTTGCGCTCGAACCAGTCGACGAGCCATTCGTTGCAGGCCTTCTGCACGAAGCTCTTCATCGTCGGTGTTGCCGAGCTTGGTCTTCGTCTGGCCCTCGAACTGCGGGTTCGCCAGCTTGACCGAGACGATCGCGGCCAGGCCCTCGCGGATGTCTTCGCCGGAGAGCTTGTCGTCGCCCTTGAGGACTTCTTCTCGGTGCCGTACTTGTTGACGACGGTGGTCAGCGCGGCCCGGAAGCCCTCCTCGTGGGTGCCGCCCTCGTGCGTGTTGATCGTGTTGGCGAACGTGTAGACGCTCTCGCCGTAGGACTCGTTCCACTGCATCGCGATCTCGACCGCCATGCCGTCGTCTTCGCGCGCCGAACTCGATGACCGACTTGTGGATCGGGCGACTTCGTCTGGTTGAGGTGCCGGACGAAGTCGGCGATGCCGTCCTTGTAGCAGAAGGTGACGACGCGAGGCTCGGCGTCACCGGTCTCGCCGCCGCGCTCGTCGCGGAGCACGATCGTCAGACCGCGGTTGAGGAACGCCATCTCCTGCAGCCGGCGGTAGATCGTCTCGAAGGAGAACGTGATCGTCTCGAAGATCTTGCCGTCGGGCCAGAACGTGACGGTCGTGCCGGTCTGGTTCGTCTTCTCGCCCTTGACGAGCTGGCCCGGCTTCGAGTTGGTGTAGGGCTGGCTCCAGACGAAGCCGTCCTTCTGGATCTCGACCTCGAGCCGGTTGGACAGCGCGTTGACCACGGAGATGCCGACGCCGTGCAGGCCACCGGAGACCGCGTAGGCCTTGCCGTCGAACTTGCCGCCGGCGTGCAGCATGGTCAGTGCCACCTCGATGCCGGTCTTCTTCGTCTTCGGGTGCATGTCGACCGGGATGCCGCGGCCGTTGTCGATGACCCGGACGCCGCCGTTGGCCAGCAGCGTCACGTCGATCACGTCGCAGTAGCCGGCGAGGGCCTCATCGACCGAGTTGTCGACGACCTCCCAGACCAGGTGGTGCAGACCGCGCTCGCCCGTCGACCCGATATACATACCGGGACGCTTGCGGACCGCCTCCAGACCTTCGAGGGCGCTCATCGACTCGGCGGCGGTGTAGTTGCCAGGCTGCTGCTTGGGCGCTGCCACGCTGTCATCGCTTTCTCACACGGCGGCGCCCGGAGATGGTGTCTCGTGGACGGCGTGCGGGGTCGGCGCGGACTAACCCGCGCTCGGAAGTCTTGTCGCTGTCAATACTACTGCGTCCGGGCGACAGAACCTGCGCAGCGCCCCCTGTAGTCGCCGTAGACGGCCTAACCGGCCCGACCTCGACCCCCTACAGCCGACATGGGGCCTGTCCGATTTTCGCGCGCCGCGCGGCGGTCGGGGCACATGAGGTTTCCATCAGATTGCGCGTCCGTCTCTCCGACACCTGTACGGGTACTCTTTTGTCCGTTTATAGGGCATTTCACGGCGGCCTTTTCCGAGATCGTTTCGGCATACGGCGAATCGAGGCCGGGGTTCTGGCTAATCGGGGGTCGCGGCGAGCTGCCACGGGTGACGTACTGTCCCTCGGCTAGACAGTTCCGCACTCATCAGGAGGGATCGCACGCATGGGCCTGGACAACGTCGCCGTTCAGTGGCCGCGCACCGGTCGATTTTACGACCCGGTCGCGCCGGCCGAGTTCGTCGACTTCGGCGGTCTCGCCGACCGCGTCCCCCACGCGTCCGGGCCCGCCGTCGCGCTGGCCGACCGTGTCGCGCAGACCGGCACCGTCCGGGTGACCGCGTTCACCGAGTTGATCGACCTGATCCTCGGGCTCAACGGGGTGCTCTACGCCACCGAGGCGGCGGCCGAAGACGAAGATCCGGTGATCGACCCGGACGGGTGCGCCTGGATCGCCGGCGGCATCGAGCGGTTCGTCGCGGGTCACGGCGAGTTCGGGGAAGTCGTGACCTTCGAGACGACGGCCGACGTGATGCGTAAGGCCATCGCCGCCGGCCGGCTCGCCGACCAGCAGCTGCGCTGGCTCGACAGCCGCCTGAGCGAGATGAAGGACGACTCGGGCGCGGCGCCGCAGTGGGACCTCTCCCGCACCGAACTTCTCGTGCTCGCGCAGTTCTACCGCCGGTGCGCCGATCGGGGCTTCGCCGTCTACGCCGACTTCTGAGCCTTAGCCGTAGGTGTCGCGCGGGCCTCGGCCGGGCACCCGGCGCGGGCCCTTGCCCCAGTTCGGCGTCGCCGGGCCGTGGATGTGCAGCTTCGTGACCACGTTGTTTCCGACTTCGCTCGCGATCTGCTTCAGCAGCCGCGACGCGAGCGTGCGCAGCTGCATCGCCCAGGCGGTCGACTCGGCCTCGATGGTCAGTTCGCCATCGGCGAGTTTCAGCGGACGGCTGTGCGCCGCGACATCGGGACCGACGACCCGCTCCCACGCCGCAAACACCGTCGCCTCGGCGGCCGGCCGCTCCCAGCCACGGTTCTTCACCAGTTTGGCGAGGACCGAACCGAAGAGCTGCGGGTCGCGCGGGTCGGGCCCGGATCCGGAGTAACCGCGCAGCCGTTTTCCGCGCCCGACTCCGGTGCCACCCGCGCGTGGCGCTCGCGCGGTCTGGTCACGTTGTTTCTTCGCGGCGTCGAGCACCGCCCGAGCCAGCTCGGGGCCGGACACGCCGGCCGGTAAACCGGATTCGGGCTGTTTGTCATTCGACACGACTGATGCCACCTTCCACCACACCGAACCGGGCGCCCCGCAACGCCGGCGGGATATCGGCCTCGACCGCGCACGAGACGAGCACCTGACTCGCGCCGCCGACGAGATCGGCCAACCGGTCGCGACGACCGACATCGAGTTCGGCGAAGACATCATCGAGCGCCAGCACCGGTTCGATGCCGTCGGCCCGGAGCAGTTCGTAGGCCGCGAGACGGAGGGCGAGCGCGTACGACCAGGACTCGCCATGGCTCGCGTACCCCTTGGCGGGCAGGTCGCCGAGCATCAGGGAGACGTCGTCACGATGCGGGCCGACGACGGTTACGCCCCGGGCGATCTCGGCAGCCCGGGCGTCGCTCATCGCGGTGAGCAGCCGTTCTTCGAGGGCGCCACGGTCGAGCCCGGCGAGCGGACCGCTCTCGTCGAGCGCCGATCGGTAGTGGATCGCGGCACTCGTCTTACCGGCACTGACCGCGGCGTACGCCTTCGCCACGTACGGGCCGAGCGTCGAACACAGCTCTAGCCGGCCGGCCAGCAACTCGGCACCGTGACTCGCGAGATGCGTGTCCCAGACCGCGAGCGTGGAGAGGTCCCGGGCACCGGCGCCCGTCTTGCGGGCCAGATACGCGGTGCGCAGGAGGGCGTTGCGTTGTTTCAGCACGCGCTCGTAGTCGGATCGGACGCCGGCGAACCGCGGTTGGCGGGCCACGAGCAGGTCGTCGAGGTAGCGGCGGCGTTCGGCCGGATCACCGCGTACGAGTGCGAGGTCTTCGGGCGCGAACAGCACCATCCGCAGCGCGCCGAGCACATCACGCGATCGACGCTTCGGGGCTCCGTTGAGCCGGGCCCGGTTCGCTCGGCCCGGCGTGATCTCGAGCTCGACGAGGAGTTGCCGATTGTCGTGACCGACGGCGCAGCGGATGATCGCTGACGTCGCTCCCGCCCGAACCAGCGGCGCGTCGGTGGCGACGCGGTGGCTGGCGAGCGTCGCGACATAGCCGAGCGCTTCGAGGATGTTGGTCTTGCCGATGCCGTTGGGGCCGATCAGCACATTGGGGCCGGGCTCGAACTCGACGGCGGCCTGTGGATAAGACCGGAAGTCGACGAGTTCGAGCCGTGCGACGAACATGGCCTCGTCAGGTGCCGATCCGGATCGGCATCATCAGGTAGCGGTAGCCCGAGACGATCTCGCCCTCGGCGTCGGCCGGCACGATCAGCGCGGGCTTCTTCGGGTCGGTGAAGGACAGCACCGCATTGGGGTGACTGAGCGCGGCCAGACCGTCGAGGAGATATTGCGGGTTGAACGCCGCCTGCATCGGTTCGCCGGTGTAGACCGCGTCCATCGCCTCGCTCGCTCGCGCGTCGTCGCTGCCACCCGCCTCGACGATCAGGCCGTCTTCGCTGAAGCTCATGCGCACCGGTGTCGACCGCTCGGCCACGAGCGACACGCGCTTGACGACCTCGGTCAGCGCCGCCACCGACACTCGGGCCTGCGCGATGTGATGATCGGGGAAGAGCGAGCGGACCTTCGGGTAGTCGCCGTCGAGCAGGCGGCTCGTCGTGCGGCGGGTGCCACCGGCGAAACCGATCATGCCCTCGCCTGCGGTGCCCCGGGCGATCGCGAGCGTCACGTCGCCACCGACGGAACCGAGCGTCTTCGCCGTGTCGGCCAGTGTCTTGGCCGGGACCAGAGCCTGCATGTGCGCCTGCGGATCGTCGGGCCGCCACGAGATCTCGCGGAGCGCGAGCCGGTAGCGGTCGGTCGCCAGCAGTGCGATCGTCTCACCGTCGATCTCCATGCGGACGCCGGTCATCAGCGGGAGCGTTTCGTCGCGACCGGCGGCGATGGCGACCTGGGCGACGGCGGTGGCGAACGTCGGCGCGTCGATCGTGCCGGCGGTCTCGGGCATCTCCGGCAGCGTCGGATAGTCCTCAACGGGCATCGTCGGCAGGGTGAACCGGGCGCTGCCGCAGACCAGCTCGAGCGAAGAACCGACCGCGGCGACCTCGACCGGCTTGGCCGGGAGGGCCTTGGTGATCTCGGCGAGGAGCCGACCCGACACGAGCGCGGCCCCGTCGGAGTCGCCGTGCACATCGACCGTCACCTGGCTCGAAACTTCGTAGTCGAAGCCGGAGATGCGCAGCTGACCCGCCGTCACTCGCAGCATCACCCCGGCCAGAACCGGCACCGAGGGCCGGGACGGCAGCGCCTTCGCGGTCCACGCGACCGCATCGGCGAGCGCGTCGCGCTCAACTCGGAACTTCATGCGTCGCCTCCGTCCGGGCTGTGGCAGCCCATGTGCACCGGGAACCAGCGATGCCTGTGCAGCCGTGGCACCGCCGAACCCATCGAACTGTATGGCCCAACGCGCCGGAGCGCGAACTCGACCCGGCCGGTCTGTGGATCCACAACTGATGGCCCCGGTGATGATTTGTTTTTAGTTTTCTTAGAAAAACTTCTAACCGTCTTAGTAGGTGTTGTGGAAACTGTGGATATCTAGCTTCCGCCCTGTTCAACCGACCCTACGAAGCCCTGCGGGCCTGTGGACGAGCCGGGGAAAACTGAGGACTTTTTCCACAGGGCCCGTGAACCCCCATCGTTGTCCCCAAGCTGTCCACCGGATATCCACGAGTTACCCCCAGGCTTTCCCCAGCTTTGTGGACAACGACCGAGTCGCAAATCCGCTACTCACAGCAGTCTGTCCACATGACATCCACGGCAAATGGGGCACGTACACAGGTAATCCCCAAGCTCTATCCACAGATTGTGGGCAAAGATATTTTTACGGAGTTTGTTTGATGCGGTTCGTAAGCTCCGCAATCTGGTTGTAAAGGGACCTTCGCTCCGCCATCTGCTGCCGGATCTTGCGATCGGCGTGCATCACGGTGGTGTGGTCGCGACCTCCGAAGGCCTGGCCGATGCGGGGCAGGGACAGGTCGGTCAGCTCCCGGCACAGGTACATAGCCACCTGGCGGGCGTTCACGAGGACCCGCGAGCGCGAGTGCCCCTTCAGATCCTCCAGGCTGACGCCGAAGTAGTCCGAGGTCGACGCCATGATCTGATCCGCCGTGATCTCCGGGCCGGAGCCGTCGGGAATGAAGTCACGCAGCACCTCCTCGGCGATCGACAGCTGCACCGGTGCCCTGGTCAGACTTGCGAACGCGGTCACCCGGATCAGGGCGCCCTCAAGCTCGCGGATCGAGTTGGAGATGCGGCTCGCGATGAACTCCAGCACGTCCGGCGGGGCGAAGAGCTTCTCCTGGGCCGCCTTCTTCTGCAGGATCGCGATGCGGGTCTCGAGGTCGGGCGGCTGGATGTCGGCGAGCAGGCCCCACTCGAACCGCGTGCGCAGCCGGTCCTCCAGCGTCGACAGCTGCTTCGGCGACCGGTCCGAGCTGATGACGAGCTGCTTGTTCGCGTTGTGCAGCGTATTAAAGGTGTGGAAGAACTCCTCCTGCGTCCGCTCCCGGCTCTCCAAGAACTGGATGTCGTCGATCAGCAGGATGTCGACGTCGCGGTAGCGGCGCTGGAAGGCCTGCGTCTTGTCGTCACGCAGCGAGTTGATGAAGTCGTTGGTGAACTCCTCGGTCGACACGTAGCGCACGAAGCGCGCGTTGCCGAGGCTCGTCGCGTAGTGCCCGATGGCGTGCAGCAGGTGTGTCTTGCCGAGACCGGAACCCCCATAGATAAACAGTGGGTTGTACGCCTTCGCCGGCGACTCCGCGACAGCCACCGAAGCGGCGTGGGCGAACCGGTTGGAGGAGCCGATGACGAACGTCTCGAACATGTACTTCGGGTTGAGCCGGTTGCCGTCCAGCGCCGGAACCGGGCCCCGTCGATCGTCGCGACCCGTACCGGCACCCGAGCGCTGCCGTTCCGGACCGGGGGCCGATTCGCCGTAGGTGCTGGCGACGCCGTACCCGTTGCCGGTCTCACGGGTGTAGCCCGCGTTTCCGCTGCTCGGCGGCTGGGTGACATGCGTCATGCCACCGAAGGCCGACTCTTCGGCCGCGGGTTGGACCGGCACCGGCAGCGGACTGTCCGGCGGCACGGGGTGATCGGCCACGGCGGAACCGACGGGCACCGAATGCCAGGATCCGCTCGGGGTGGACATCCACGTCGTGTCGGCGGCGGGGGTGCCGTCGAACAGGGTCTCCGGCTCGCGGGCGGCGGGCACCGGGATGATCTCCTCTATCGGCGGCGGGGGCGTCATCGCGGAACCGTCTTCCCGCTGGCGCACCGTGACGGCGACTTGCACCGAGCGGCCGAGCCGGCGAGACAGCGCGTCGGTGACGGCCTGCCGCATCCGAGACTCGATCACGTTCCGGGCGAGCGTGTTCGGCACCGAGACCAGACCGGTGTCCTGGACGATCGCGTAGAGCTGGGTCAGTCGAAGGTAGGCCCGCTCTTGCGGCGAGGCCATCTCGGCGACCTCTTCGGTCACCGTTGTCCACACCGCGTCTAGATCCAGGGTGTCGGTCATGCTGCCGCGCCTCGTCTCCTCGTTGCCCCATCGCCCCCGTTGGCACGGGCGTGGCTATCCACAACTTATCCACAGCCTGTGTACCGACTGGATCTCGCCCATAGTGCTCGCGGTTTAGGCTCTGACGTGCTCGGACGCGCCCGGGCGCGGCAACTGTTCCGATTAGGAGTTTTGCGCCCCTTGCGGCGTGATGTACGGCGTTCGAGCGGTCAGGCAGACGCGCACCGTAACAGCGTTGTCCACAAGTACTCAACCGTTGTCCACAAGAAAAGCACCGGGTTGTCCACATCCCACGTGGATAACTTGGCATGTCGATGCGTTTTGACGCAGAATGCCTGGCCGCGTACCCTGGCTGGGTTGCTCTATCCATCCTGGTAGAGTGGGTTCCCAGCGTGTGCGTGCCGCCGAAGTTAGCTGGCCACACGATGCGCGCGAGTCATCCAACCTAAGAGCCATCAGATTATTTGCCGGACGCGTTCGGCGAGCAGACGAAGACGGAGTGTCTGACGTGAGCAAGCGCACCTATCAGCCGAACAACCGCCGGCGTGCGAAGACCCACGGCTTCCGGCTGCGCATGCGCACCCGCGCCGGTCGCGCGATCCTGTCGGCCCGCCGGGCCAAGGGTCGCGACACCCTTTCGGCCTAGGGTCCGTCGGGGCTTCCTGGTGCTGCCCGCAGCCGCCCGCCTTCGCCGCCGCGATGAGTTCGCCGCGACGATCAAGGGAGGTCGGCGCGCCGCTCGAGGAGGTCTTGTCGTGCACCTGCGTTCCCGCCCAGCTGAAACCCACCTGATCCGGCCCGCCCGGCGTCGAGACCTCGCTTGCTGAGACCTCGTCGCCGGCGCGAGCCGGATTTGTGGTTTCCAAGGCAGTCGGTGGGGCAGTTGTCCGCAATCGCGTCCGTCGGCAACTTCGGCACCTGATGCGAGCGAAGCTCACGTATCTGCCAGCCGGTGCCGACGTGGTGGTGCGGGCACTTGCCCCTGGCGGCGACCCGTACCTATGGCGATCTCGAAGTTGACCTTAATAATGCGATCGAAGCCGCGAGCAGGCCTCGCCGGACGGCCCGATGATGGACGGCACTGTGCCGGAAGACTCACAGACAGCGGGCTCACGCGCGCGGATCGATCGGTGCCCGGGTGCTGTTGACCCCTATCATCGCGTACCGTCGGTGGATAAGCCCGGTTCTGCCGGCACGGTGTCGGTTCTATCCGTCATGCAGCGCCTACGCGGTCGAAGCAATTTCGACCCACGGTGTGCTGCACGGCATGCGGCTCGCGATATGGCGGCTGTTGCGCTGCCAACCCTTCAACGCCGGCGGATACGACCCCGTGCCGCCGCCGAGAAAACCACAGTAGGAGTCAGGGCGCAATGAGTACGATCATGGGGCTGGTCTATACCGCGATCTCCTGGATCATGCTGGAGTGGCACTCGTTATGGAACGCCGCCGGCATCGGTAACTGGCTCGCCACCGACTGGGAATGGGTCCTCGCGATCGTGTTCCTGGTGCTCACGGTCCGCGGCCTGCTCTTCCCGGTGTTCGTGAAGCAGATCAAGTCGCAACGAGCGATGCAGGCGCTGCAGCCGAAGATCAAGGAGCTGCAGGAGAAGTACAAGGGTGACCGTCAGGGCCTGCAGAAGGCTCAGATGGAACTGATGAAGGAAGAGAAGGCCAACCCGTTGATGGGCTGCCTTCCGCTCCTTATCCAGGGCCCGATCTTCATCGGCGTCTTCCACGTGCTCCGTCACCTCAAGCCGACGATGCCTCCGGCGCTGCAGACGCTCTACGGCTGGACCCGCCCGGAGTTCGAGAGCGCGTCGCACGCGAAGCTGTTCGGCGCGCCGATCGCCGCGTCGATCAAGTCGAGTTCATCCGACCTCTCGCACCTGGGCGTCAGCCGCACGAACGTCATCATCGTGGCCGGCATCCTGATCGCGATCATGATCGTGACGACCTACCTGACGAGCCGTCAGATGATCCTCAAGACCGGCTGGGCGACCGACCCGACGCAGCTGATGATGCAGCGTCTGATGCTCTACGGCATCCCGGTCTCGCTGCTCGTCTCGGGTTCGATCTTCCCGATCGGTGCCGTTATCTACTACGTGACGACAAACCTCTTCTCCCTCGGTCAGCAGTTCTATGTCCTGCGAAAGTTCCCGCCACCACCGATGGCCGTGACGACGCCGGGCTCCCGTCCGACGATCAACGGCAAGGTGGTGGACCGCGGCACGAAGCCATCCAAGTCGGGCGCTCCCGCCGCGAAGGCCCCGGCCAAGAGCGGTGGCCTGCTCTCGAAGAACGGTTCGCGCGCCAAGGACGCTGTGGCTCCCGTTGCGGTGAGCAAGGCCGTCGCACCGAAGCCGGGCGCGAAGCCGATCAACCCGAAGAAGAGCAGTCCCGCGAAGAGCACCGCTAGCAAGAGCACCGCGGCGAACACCAGCGCCGGCAAGCGACCGCCAAACTGAGTGCCGCGCCGCCGGCACCTCGTCCGGCGGCGTCGCTCGTTGAGCCGTGTGTGCTCGGCAGCACAAAAGCCTCCCGTCCCGGCGCGAGCTGATCGGGGTACCAAGTCTCAGTAGCTACGGAGATGACAACGTGACCGAAACTTCTACGCCCGAGGTTGATGAGTCGGCCGCCGCTGACGAATCGGTGAAAGCACCCGCCGACAGCGACCTGTTCGCGCAGAGCGAGGTCGCCGCGGACTATGTCGAAGGTCTTCTCGACATTCTCGATTACGACGGCGATATCGACGAGGTCGTCCAGGGCGGCCGTCCGGTCGTCGAGGTGGTCGGCGACCGACTGCAGGCTCTGGTCGGCCAGCGCGGCGCGACCCTTGAGGCGCTTCAGGAACTCACCCGTCTCGCGATCTTCCGCCAGACCGGATCGCCGAGCCGGCTTCTGCTCGACGTCGGCGGCTATCGCGATACTCGTCGCAAGGAACTCGTATCGATCGCGCGGAACGCCGTCGAGCGAGTAAAGGAGCACGGCGAGCCGGTGCGTCTGGACGCGATGAACGCGTTTGAGCGTAAGTGCGTGCACGACGTGGTCAACTCGACCGCCGGTGTACAGAGCGACTCCGAGGGCGTCGAGCCGCAGCGGCGGGTTGTCGTCCACATCGCCGACTGAACGACCGTTTACAGACGCCCGGGCCTATCGGTCCGGGCGTCCTGTTTTTCCGGCGATGGCCGGGCGGCCAGGCGATCAGACCGGATTTCCCCGGCGGCTTACTGTTAACGGGTGTCTGATGCCGCCGCTCCCCTCCCCGATGATCTGCGTTCCGCCGCCGAAACCCTGATTGGCCCCGATCATCTCGATGCGGCCGCGACCTTCGCCGAGATGCTTGCCACTGACGGCGTGGTTCGAGGGCTCCTCGGCCCGCGAGAGGTCGACCGGATCTGGGATCGGCACATTCTCAACTGCGCCGCCATGGCACCACTGCTGTCGTCAGGGTCTTATGTGATCGATGTGGGTGCCGGGGCTGGTTTGCCGGGGCTCGTCCTGGCGATTGCCCGTCCGGACCTCACGGTGGTGTTGGTCGAGCCGTTGGCACGTCGGACCGCGTTCCTGGAGGAGGCGGTGGCTTCGCTCGGACTAACCCAGAGCGTCTCCGTGGTACGCGCTCGGGCCGAGGAAGTCGCGGCGCGCCCGGCGATGTTTCACGTGAAACCAGCCGACGTGGTGACCGCGCGAGCCGTGGCACCGTTGGACCGGCTCGCGGGTTGGTGTCTGCCACTGGCCGCGGTCGGCGGTCGGCTTCTGGCCATGAAGGGCTCCTCGGCCGCTGACGAGATCTCCGCCCATGCCGGTGCGATCGGTCGACTTGGTGGCGGTTCCGCCGTGATTCGTACCTGTGGCGAAGGTGTCCTTGTGGCTCCGACGACTGTCGTCGAGATCGTGCGAGAACGGGCCGGCTCAACCTCGTCAGGAATTCGACGGGGGTCTGCGCCAAGTTCGCGGTCGCGCTAGGGTTCCGAAGAGCCGCCCGCCGTCGTTAGGCCTGTGGAGGTTTCTATCGTCGCCGATGCCGTCGACGATCACTGATGACCACGCTCACCGCGGTAGCTCGATTTGATCGTGCGACTTCGGCCGAATGTGGGTATCGATGAGCCGCCGAAAGTCGCAGACTGGTAACCTCGCGTGCTCACTCGCAAGTGCCGGCCGCGACGGACGCCCCATCCAGACGTGGCAGGGATGACGACGGTGCATGACAGAGAACGCTATGAGAACCAAGGTTTTCCCAACGACGACAGCGACTCGGATGGGTCGTTGGGGTCGGATGGGCTGGGGCACCCCCGAACCGGGACCGGCTTTGCGGTTGGGCCGACAATGGTGATGCCCCGCGTTCCGGCCGATGAACGCACCGGAGACGTCGCCGCTGGCGCGTCGTATGGAGTCGAATCCGCTCCCGCGGGTGAGACTCGACGTTCCGTTCCGTCGCCGCGGCCTCATCCCGCGGCCAGTTATGTCGAGACAGGGGCCACCATGGCCGACAGTAATGTTTCACGTGAAACCGATGATCCACCCTTGGCGCAGGAGGCGAAGCGGGCCGTGGAGATCCTGAACCCGAGCGGGGAAATAACAATGCCCCGACCGCTGCACCGCCGCGTCATGGGCGTCGCGAACCAGAAGGGCGGCGTCGGCAAAACGACGACCGCCGTCAACATCGCGGTGGCCCTGGCGCTGCACGGAAACCGGGTGCTCGTGATCGACCTCGATCCGCAGGGCAACGCGTCCACGGGAATGAACGTCCCGCACCACGCCGGCGTCCCGGATGTCTACGACTGCCTGATCGAAGGCGCCTCGCTCGACTCGGTGACGCAGCCGGTCGACGGCATCCCGAACCTTGCTGCGTGCCGGCGACGATCGACCTGGCCGGCGCGGAGATCGAGCTGGTCTCGGTCGTCGCCCGCGAGTCGCGGCTGGCCGGGCGATCCAGGCCTGCACCGCGCGAGTACGACTACATCTTCATCGACTGCCCGCCGTCGCTCGGCCTGCTGACCGTCAACGCTCTCGTCGCCGCGCAGGAGGTGCTGATCCCGATCCAGTGCGAGTACTACGCGCTGGAGGGTGTGCAGGCGCTCACAGCAACATCGAGCTGGTCAAGGCGCACCTCAACCCGCAGCTCGACATCTCCACGGTGCTGCTGACGATGTACGACCGCCGTACCCGGCTCGCCGATCTGGTCGAGCAGGACGTGCGCGCGCACTTCGGTTCGAAGGTGCTGGAGGCGGTCATTCCCCGCAACGTCGGGTATCCGAGGCGCCGAGCTACGGCCAGTCCGTCATGACGTACGACCCGGGATCGCGTGGTGCCATGAGCTACTTCGAGGCGGCGCAGGAGATCGCCGTCCGCGGCGCACAGATGGAAGGCGTTGGCGCATGACCGCGAAGCCACGGGGCGGTCTTGGTCGCGGTCTCGGTGCGCTGATCCCCACCGCTCCGATCCCGGCGCCGGTGCCGACTGCCGCACCAGCGTCGACTCCGATGGTGCGCCGACACCGCAGCCGGCACCGGTGACTGCGCCGGAGCCGGATCGCACGTCGCACCTGGCTCCCGTGCCGGGCGCTCGGTTCGCCGAGATCTCGGTCGACTCGATCGTGCCGAACCCGAAGCAGCCGCGGCAGGTCTTCGACGACGACGCGCTCGCCGAGCTGAAGGTCTCCATCGCGGAGGTCGGCTTCCTGCAGCCGATCGTCGTGCGCGAGACTCGGTCCGGACAAGTACGAACTCGTCATGGGCGAGCGGCGGTGGCGGGCGGCTCAGGCCATCGGGCGCGAAGCGATCCCGGCGATCATCCGGGACACCCGCGACGACGCGATGCTGCGGGACGCGCTGCTGGAGAACATTCACCGCGCCAACCTGAACCCGCTCGAAGAGGCGGCCGCGTACCAGCAGCTGCTCGAGGAGTTCGGCGCCACGCACGACGAGCTCGCGCGGCGCATCGGCCGCAGCCGTCCGCAGATCTCGAACACGATCCGCCTGCTGAACCTGCCGCCGGCGGTGCAACGCCGGGTGGCGGCGGGCGTGCTCTCCGCCGGGCACGCTCGTGCGCTGCTTGGCCTGGAGGACTCCGCCGAGCAGGACGCGCTAGCCCACCGAATCGTTGCCGAGGGCCTGTCGGTCCGCGCCACCGAGGAGCTGGTCGCGCTCGCCGGCGTCGGACGAGCCGCGAAGCCGGCCGCCGGCGAAGCGGCGCGCGAAGCCGCATGCGCCGGCGCTCACCGATCTCGCCGACCGTTTGTCGGATCGGTTCGACACCCGCGTGAAGGTCGACATCGGCCGGAGCAAGGGCAAGATTGTCATCGAGTTCGCGACTGTCGACGACCTCGAGCGCATCGTCGGGATCTTCGGGGTCGAAGAGCAGCAGGAGTAGCTCGTAGGTCAATGCCGATGAGGGGCCGTGTCGCTGTGGCGACGCGGCCCCTCGGTCGTTGCCGGGGTGTGGACGCGGTGAGCGAGTATCCACAGCACTTATCCACAGGCATATCCCCAGCTTCATGAGTTGCGCGCTCAGAGGGTTTTGCCCCTGTGGATAAACACGTGAGTTCCGTGGTTTCACGTGAAACATGCGGCGTTCACTGGGGCGCATGGTTTCACGTGAAACAGTGCAGCGAGGCCGTGACCGGAACGTTGGCCGACCGAGGGACGACAGGAGTCAACGAGACGGCTAGGGTCTGATCTGTGCCTGATATCCCCCCAGCTTCCACAGTTCGTCAACTGGCCAAGTTTCCCGTTCGAAGGCCAACTGCGTACGAAGCGTCTCGATGCCCCGGTGCCCGTCGAGCCGCCGCGTGAAGGCGAAGACCCGAACACATGCACCGCGTGCAAAGCGTCCGATGAGCGCTACGTCTGGGTGAGTGACCGGTGGCGCGTCCGCGCCATGGAACGCCCCAGCGGTCTGCCGATGGTGCTTGATCCTGGAGTCCCGCTCACACCTCGATCTCGGCGACCTGCCCAACCTCCACGCGGCCGAGTTGGGCGTCATGACGGTCCGCATCGAGCGGGCGATCCGGTCCCTCGACGGTGTCGAGCGGGTGCACGTCAACCGTTGGGGAGACGGGGCTGCCCACTTCCACCAATGGTTCCTCGGCCGCCCGACGGGCTATCTCCAACTGCGTGGGTCGTTCCTCTCGCAGTGGGACGACATTCTGGAGCCGATCCCGGAGGCGCGCTGGCGCGAAAACCTCGCCCACGTCGCCGCGTGGCTCGCCGACTTCGGTGGCCGGGCGATCGCCGAACCGCCTCGGATCGAGTGGCACACACCCAGCCGCTTCGGCGACGTGGATGTCGCCGCCGCCGATGAATCGATCGCGGCTTCGACCGCCGCGCTCGAAGGTCAGAGTGCCGAGAGCACAGGCGACGCCGCGTCGGCCGCGTCCCAAGCCGCGACCGCGCCGAATCTGGCGGCGACCGCGTCGGATCTGGCCGCGACCGCGTCGGATCTGGCCGCGAACACTCGGGACAGCGCAGCGGCGCCGAGCGCCGGCGCCGCTACCGAACAGCACACGGCGGCCGCGAACGCAGCCGGCGGCAACGAGACTCCCGCATCGACACCGGGCGCCGGGCACCCGAACACCGGGCACCCGAGCACCACTGTGCACCCGAACACCTCTGTGCACCCGAACGGCGCCGGTCCGACGCCGAGCATGAATCAAGCGTCGGCCAACACGGAAGCGGCCGGTGCGGACTCGACGAGCACCAACCAATGCCGGCGCCAACAGAGCCGAAACCGACGTAGCCGCCGGGGCCGTCGCAGTGAGCGGTTCGTCCGGCGCCGGTGACCCCGCAGCCCAGGCTCAACGCGAGCGTACGAATCCGACAGGCACCGCGCCCGCCCGCGATGACGCGAAGGCTGACGGCTTCAACGCCTTCATCTCCACCGCGAAGCCGCCGGCACCGGCACAGCGCAAACCCACCGACGACGCAATCTCCAGCGATGGGCCGCCGACGGCGTCGGGCAGTGCGCCTGTGCTGAAGGTGCAACCGACCGCGACCGCCCGCGGCACCGCCTCCGTCGTGTCGCAACAGGTCGTCGAGCCACCGAGCGGCAACGGCGAACCCGACTGGACCATCTCCGACGAAGAACTCGAATCCTCGGACATCCTGGCCCGATGACATAGGGCCTGTCTTCAGCCGGCCCGGACCCCACGACCCGAACCAGTTGAGCCCAGACGCAAAAAAGCCCGCGCGGACCGCGCGGGCTTTTTTAGCGACTACCTACTCGGCGTGCCGATCGATGGCGCGAGACACCAGCACCGCCAGGGTCTTGCCGAGGTCGAGACCGGCCGCCGCGATCGCCATCGGTAGCAGCGATGTGTCCGTCATGCCCGGCGCCACGCTCGCGCCGAGCACCTGCGGCTCGCCGTCGGCGTCCGACGATGACGTCGATCCGCGACAGGTCCCGAGACCGAGCGCCTGCGTGCGCCGCCACGGCCACCTCGGCCGAGCCGGTCGGCCACGTCGGCGTGCGAGCCGGGCCGGCGCGTGCCACGTGGTGACGCCGGCGGTGTAGCGGGCGGCGTAGTCGTACACGCCGTCGCGGGCCACGATCTCGACCGCGGGCAGCGCGACCGGACCGTCACCGAGGTCGAGCGACGGCTACGGCGGCGTTGGTGCCGCTGACGTACGGCTCGACGAGCGCGGTCGGGTGGTAGGCGAAGCAACTGACCATCGCGGTCGGGCAGCGAAGCCGCGTCGTGCACCACCGACGGCGCCGAGGCCGGAACCGCCCTGCGCCGGCTTGACCATCAGCGGCAGGCCGAAGCCGCTCGACGATGCGGTCGAGCACGGCCTTCGCGCCCAACTCCGAGAAGCGCTCCTGCGGCAGCACCACCCAGTCCGGCGTGGTGATCCCGGCCGCGCGCAGCACCGCCTTCGCGGACGGCTTGTCCCATGCGAGCCGGGCGCTGCGCGCGTCGGCTCCGACGTACGGCACACCGGCCATTCGAGGATGCCCTGCAGCGAACCGTCTTCGCCGGTGGAGCCGTGGAGCGCGACGACGACGGCGTCCGGCGCGGTCGGCCGCCAGCGCCGGAAGCAGTGCCGCGTCGATATCGCGGACCGAGGCGTCGACGCCGGCTGCCCAGCAGCGCGTCCAGAATCCGGCGGCCGGAGCGGCAGCGAGACCTCCCGCTCGTAGGAGAGGCCGCCGGCGAGCACGAGACGTGCGGATCACGACTGGGGCGAGAGAGCGATACGACATGCCGTACCGGATCCACGTTTGTCATCAGCCGGACCTGGTGTCCGAGGCGGGGTGCCGCGGCCGCGTCCACGTCACGCCGGCGCGGGTCGGCCTGACCCGCGCTCGGCGCCGAAGACGGCCCGTAGAGCCAATTCCTGGTCGACTACACCGGCCAGCCGGCGCACGCCCTCACGGATGCGCTCCGGGGGCGGGAAGCAATACGACAGGCGGAGGTGGGCCGCGCCGGTGCCGTCGGCGTAGAACCCGGTGCCGGGCACGTACGCGACCCGCTCGGCGATCGCGCGCGGCAGCATCTCCTTCGAGTGCAGCCCGTCGGGCAGCGTGACCCAGATGTAGAAGCCGCCGCTCGGGGACGGTCCAGCGGGTCCCGGCCGGCATCAGGTCGGTCAAGCGACTCCAGGGCCGCGTCCCGCCGTTCGCGGTAGGCCTCCCGGAACGTCTTCAGCTGCTCCTGCCACGGCATCGTCGCGAAGTACGTCGAGATCGCGGACTGGGCGAACGCGCTCGGGCACAGGATCTGCGCTTCCGAGGTGATCACGAGCTTTTCCCGGACGGCGTGCGGCGCGAGGATCCAGCCGACCCGCAGCCCCGGCGCGAACGTCTTGGAGAACGTGCTCACGTAGATCACGCCGTCGCGCGCCCGGGAGCGGAACGCCGGGATCGGGTCGCCGTCGAAGCCGAGCAGCCCGTACGGGTCGTCTTCGAGGATCAGCAGATCAGCGGCCTGGCAGATGGCCAGGATCTCGTCGCGCCGGGCATCGGGGATGCGTCACACCGGCCGGGTTCTGGTGAGCGGGCACCGTGTAGAGGAACTTCGCCCGCTTGCCGGCCCGGGCGACGGTCGCCAGGGCTTCGCTGAGCGCGGTCGGGAATCAGACCCTGATCGTCCATCGGCACGTGGACGACGTCGGCCTGCGCGGCTTGGAAGACGCCGAGCGCGCCGACGTAACTCGGGCCTTCGGCCAGCACGACGTCGCCGGGATCGAGGAAGACTCGAGCGACCAGATCGAGCGCCTGCTGGCCGCCGACGGTCACGACGACGTCGTCAGGCGAGGCACCGACGCTCGCGTCGATGCCGGAGAGCGTCATGATCTCGCAGATGCGCTCGCGGAGAGCGAGGTCGCCCTGGCCGATGCCGTATTGCAGGGTGGTGGCGCCGTGCACGGAACCCAGCTCGCCCATCATCGCGCCGACAGCGTCGAGCGGGAGCGCGGCGACGTAAGGGGAGCCGCCGGCGAGGGAGACGACCTCGGGCCGGTTTGCCACGGCGAAGAGAGCTCGGATCTCCGAGGTCGTCATGCCGCGCACTCGTTGGGAGTATCGGTCGGTGTAGTCGTCGAGTGTGGTTCCGGCCATGGAAAACCGGCCTCCTCGCTGCGTAACGAGTCGATGAGGCGCCGCGGCGCTGCGGCGCCCGTCAGGTTTGCCGATCGTAGCCTGCCGGCGCGACATGCCATTCATAGTTTCAGTGGGCGGATAGTTTCAGCGGGTGGGCGGTTTGAGCGGGTAGGATCGCCTCAGTCGGGCGCACCGGGGCACGGAGGCGGCGCAATGATGGAAACCATGTCTTCGCTGTAGGGATTGCCCAATGTCACGACGCATCGTCAATCTGACGCTCGACACCCTCGAAGATCTGCCGCACACCTGTCGGCAGTGTGTCTTCTGGGAGCTCGACCCGGTCTCCGCCCAGCGCGCGTGCGCGACCGGCGACCCCGGCATCGAGAAGGAAGCCTGGGTGTCGCAGACCCTGCTCGAGTGGGGCTCATGCGGAAAGATGATTTATGTGGACACATCGCCCGCCGGCTTCGCGCTCTACGCTCCGCCCGCCTATGTTCCCCGGTCGATGGCCTTTCCGACGTCCCCGGTCTCGGCCGATGCCGTGCTCCTGATGACGGCGCACGTCGTCTCGCCCTTCACCGGCGGCGGCCTCGGCCGCATGCTCCTGCAAGGCGTCGCTCGCGATCTCACGAAGCGCGGCATCAAGGCGATCGAGGCATTCGGTGACGCGAAATCCGACGGCACCAAGCTGGGCGGCCGCCGCCGTGGCCAGTTGCCCGACGACATGGTCGCCGCCGATCTGACCGCGTCGGCCAGCTGCCTGGCACCGGCCGACTACTTCCTGGCCGTCGGCTTCAAGACGGTGCGCCCGCACCCGCGTTTCCCGCGCCTGCGGCTCGACCTGCGGTCGGCAATGTCATGGAAGTCCGACGTGGAATACGCGCTGGAGAAGCTGCTCGGCTCGATGAGCCCGGAGGCGATCCTGCGACCGGTGCGGCCGGCTACCCGGTCGACGACGGGCGTGCAGGTCAACTAGCGGTCGGAATGTGCGTAGTGGTGGGCGCCCTGGCCACCACGCGTCGACACGATCAGCTAGCGCTCGGCACCGGCGACAGGAGCCGCAGCGACGACACGTCGATCGATCCGGTTGGCACGTCCTGCTCGACGGGGAAATACATCCGCTGCACGGCCGCGATCAACGCCTCGACCACACGCTCCCGGAAGGCGGCCTCAACGAGTCGCGCCCGGTCGGCCGGTGAGGTCAGGTAGGCGACCTCCACGCGCACGGCGGGCATTTGGGTCAACCGCAACAGATCCCAGGACTTCGCATGGGTACGGCAGTCGCGCAGACGCGTACGCATGACGATCTCCCGCTGCACCAGGCCGGCCAGCCGCTCGCCAACGGTGGAGACGACGCCGTCGGACGTGCCGTAGTGATAGGTGGCGACGCCTTCGGCCAGCGGGTTCTTGTGTCCGTCGAGGTGGATCGACAGGAACAGGTCGGCACCGAGGTCGTTGGCCAGCTTCGCCCGCGCCTCATCGGACATCGTGGTCGGCGAGTTCGGCCCACGGGTCAGGTGCACCCGCATGCCGGCGGCCGCGAGCCGACCTTCGAGCCGTGTCGCGATGTCGTAGGCGAGGTCGGCCTCGGTCCAGCGCAGCAACCCGTCGGGGACGACGACGCCCAGGTCGGAGCCACCGTGACCGGGGTCGATGACGACGGTCTTGTCGACGAGCGTCGGCCCGGAGTGGCGGAAGCGTTCGGCCTCGCGCAGCGCCTGTGCGTTGCCTCCGACGACCTTGCGGCCCAACCGTTTCAACGCCGTCAGCGTCAGCGGACCGCAGTCACCATCGGGGGCCAGGCCGACCTCGCGCTGGAAGCGAGCCAGCGAGCGGGCGGTGCGAGGACCGTAGACACCATCGGCCCGGCCGACGTCGAAACCCATCTCCTGGAGCCGATCCTGCAACTGGCGCACGTCGTCACCGATGAACGGATTGCCGATGGCGTGAAACAGCGGCCGTTCGCCGAGACGCCACCGAGCCGCGTCGAGTGCCCGCCACGTCTCTTCGCCGACCCGGCCGTCAACACTCAAGCCGCGACTCTGCTGGAAGGTGC
The DNA here is from genome assembly GCA_963797605.1 of uncultured Actinomycetota bacterium. GTDB lineage: Bacteria > Actinomycetota > Actinomycetes > Mycobacteriales > Micromonosporaceae > DASQPR01. Next base: position 190,549 of record CAWCPX010000002.1, read on the forward strand.
GCACGGCGACCTCGGTCGGGCGATCGAACTCGGCCCCGTTACCGGCCTCGGTGAACGCGTCGAGCAGCCCGAGTTGGACGAGGATGGCGCGGATCTCGGCCACCGCCGGGCCGCGAGCACCATGGCCGTAATCCTGCAAGGTCGCGCCCCTCTCGGCCGATTTCGCTATGCGTGTCACGTCGGCAAGCGCCACCTGAGACGGGTACGCGCGAGCCAGCGTACCGCGCGAATGAATGAGCTCTGGCTTTCGCCCGGTTTGGCCCCGCGACAAAATTCCCCGCACACCCAATATCGGGCGTGCGGGGAACAGTGGTTGGTGTTCCGGCGGTGATTGGCCTGGTTACAGCGCCGACTCGATCAGCTTGACAAGGTCACCCTTCGGGCGCGCGCCGGCCACCGACTGCACCGGCTGGCCGCCCTTGAAGACGGTGAGCGTGGGCACCGACATGACGCGGTAGTCGCGGGCCGTGTTCGGGTTGGCGTCGATGTCGAGCTTGACGATCTTCACCTTCTCGCCCATCTCGCGGGCGATCTCTTCGAGCACCGGCGCGACACGCAGGCAGGGGCCACACCACTCAGCCCAGAAGTCGACCAGGACCGGAGTCTGCGACATCAGCACCTCATCGACGAACGTCGCGTCGGTGACGGCTTTCGTGGTTCCCATGTGATCTCCCTTAGGTAAAGCGCTGGTGGTGGTCGGTGCGTCAGGCTTCGAGCGTCGCGAGGTAGCGTTCGGCGTCCAGTGCGGCCGCGCAGCCCGTGCCGGAGGCGGTGATCGCCTGCCGGTAGGTGTGGTCGACGACGTCGCCTGCGGCGAAGACACCGACAATGTTGGTACGGGTGGACGGTGCGTCGACCTTCACGTAGCCCTCGGCGTCCATATCGACCTGGCCGGTGAAGAGTTCGCTGCGCGGGTCGTGACCGATCGCCACGAAGACGCCGGTCGCGTCGAGCACTCGCTCGTCGCCGGTGACCGTGTCGCGCAACCGCACGCCGACGACCTTGCCATCGTCGCCGAGAACCTCGGTGACGACACTGTTCCACTCGACCTTGATCTTCTCGTTGGAGAGCGCGCGGTCAGCCATGATCTTGCTGGCGCGGAACTCGTCACGGCGGTGCACGATCGTCACGGTGGACGCGAACCTGGTGAGGAAGGTGGCCTCCTCCATCGCGGAGTCGCCACCGCCGACCACGACGATGTCCTGGCCGCGGAAGAAGAAGCCGTCACACGTCGCACAGGACGACACGCCGTGGCCGAGAAACTCCTGCTCGCCGGGCACGCCCATGTGACGCCACGCGGAACCGGTGGTCAGCACGACCGCCTTGGCCGCGTACTCCGTCTCGCCGACGTAGACCTTCTTGATCGTCGCCGGTCAGGTCGACGCGGGTCGCGTCATCGGTCAGGAACTCGGCACCGAAGCGTTCCGCCTGCTTACGCATGTTGTCCATGAGGTCAGGACCGAGCACGCCGTCGGGGAAACCGGGGTAGTTTTCGACCTCGGTGGTCGTCATCAGCGCGCCGCCGGACGAAACGCCCTCGATGACCAGCGGATGCAGGTTGGCGCGCGCGGCGTAAACGGCTGCCGTGTATCCGGCGGGGCCTGAGCCCACGATGATCAGGTTGCGTACCTCGGACACACCGACTCCTTTATCAAAGTCTCTGACGTCGCCGGCCGGACGAACCGAGCCGCGCCGTCGCAGACGTAAACGTCATCCTACGAACCCGGGATTCCCGTGCGGCGTATGCGTGCGCGAAGTCACGCCCGCGTCGGTGCGCCCGGATAGTCGCGCCGCCGTCGGCACCCGTCAGTCTGAATCAGCTATGCGAGGTTGTCACCGGCGACATCGGGTCACAGTCTGCGTCGACGGCAACCCTCGAACTCGGTGATTCCAGCGTAACGATGATGGCCGGGGTGCCATCGTAGGTGGCGAAGTCGACGCTCCGAGCGGTGCCGGTCGCCAAACCCTCGATCTTGGTCAGGCACGCCCGCAGACTGCCCGGATCGAGCAAGCGGTGGAGCGCTGGCGGCACGTCAGCGAGGTTGAGCGGTGCGGCAATCCCGGGTGGGGCCTTGATCCCGGCCGGGCTCTTGATCGCGCCGGACGTCGGAGAAAGCGGAGCCGGCACCGACGGCGGAGTCGCCGAGTTGAGGTTCAACGTCGTGTAATCGGTGCCGGACGCCGTGATCGTCACGCCGGGTAGATTCATCGGCTTGAACTGATCCGGTGCGGACGCGACATTGGCACTCCCGCTCGACATCTCCGCCGGTGCACCGGCGAGCTTGACGACGAAGCCGAGACCGACCGCGACCAGTGCGACAACGGCGGCGAGAGCGCCCAGGGTCAGCCGCGAACGCCGGCCGCGCCCGGGCTTCCGTGGTGTCGTCGGCCGGGTGGTGTCCAGGCGGGTGGCAGGTCGGATCGGACCGTGGGTCGGCGCGGCTTCGGGGTCACCACTCGACCGTTCGCCAGCCAGCGCCGCGGTGAGCCGATCCATCACGTCAACCGGCATCGGCTCACGGTCTCGTCGGTGTACGCGGCCAGCACATCCATCACCTCGGGAGCCGACTCCCGTAACAGGGCCAACGCGTCGGCCCAGTCGGGATCGCCGTCGACCAGGGCCTGCACCGTACTCGCCTCGGCAGCCGGCAGCAGACCCTCGGAGAAGTCGGCCAGCAGTTCGATATCGACCGGACGATCGCCCGGGAGCATGGCGCTCACGACTCGCCCTCCCGTCCGGTCACGTGGGTAGTCGGTAATGAGACTCCGGAATGGCCGTCAGGGTTCCGCAGATCGTCAGGGTTTCGCAGATAGCCGAGCAATCCGGCGAGCCTGGCCCGGCCACGAGCGCATCTGCTCTTCACGGTACCCACGGGGACGCCGAGGACGATCGCGGCGTCGGCGATGGAGTAGCCCTGCATGTCCACGAGGACGATCGCGGCCCGCTGATCGATCGGGAGCCGGGCGAGCGCGGCGTGTACGTCGAGCGTCGTATCGGTGTCGACGTCCGCCCCGGCCAGCTCGACCTCGGGAAGTTCGACGGTCGGTCGGGACTGCCGCCGGCGGACGCGGTCTAGGCAGGCGTTGACGACGATGCGATGAAGCCACGTGGTGACGGCGGAATCGCCCCGGAACCGGTCGGCGGCGCGGAACGCCGAGATCAACGCGTCTTGAAGGGCGTCGGCCGCCTCTTCCCGATCACCGAGGGTCCGGATCGCAACGGCCCACAACCGGTCTCGGTGGCGGCGGACCAGCAGCTCGAACGCCTCCGTGTCTCCGCGCGCGTGGGCGCGCAGGAGATCGACATCGGTTGGTTCATCGACGCTCACGGCAGCCACACTATCGATCGGCGCGACTACTGCGTCTGGACCGAAACCTCATTGATGCCGAACAGGAACGAGTCGGCGCGGCTCGAATACTTACCGCCCAGCGGCAGTGAAGTCACCCAGATGAGCACGTAACGGGTGTTCTGGCCGATCGGGAACACCTGCGTCGAGCCGGCCTGCACCGGATCGGCCGTGCTCGCCGGCTTGAACTGGCTGAGCAGCGCCGCGTCGGTGTTGTCGGTCGGGTTCGTCGCGCCCGGGTCGGACGCCCCGGTCATCGCCTGGGCAGTCTCACCCGGGATGAGGAAGTCGACCGTCACCGAGGCCACGTTCTTCACGGACCCGAGGTCGACAAGCAGCCCCATGCCCGGCTTCTCCTTGCCGAAGTCGGCCGAGAGGTACCAGTCGCTCTTCCAGTACGTCTTCTCGTCACCATCGTTGATCTTGCTGGCGCCGGCGCGTTCTTTGCCGTTGCCCTTGGACTCGACGATGCGGATCGAGTGCAGCTGCGACCCGGAAAGAATGTTGGCCGGAGCCGATGTGGTCGCGTGCGTGCTGGCGGACTGCCTCGGGCCGGGGAGCGAGCCGCCGGCGTTGGGGCTGTTGGAGTCGCTGCCGAGTTTACTGGCGATCAGCAGACCGGCGCCCGCGATCACGAGCAGCGCGACGACGCCGATGGCGACTTTCCGGCCCCCGCGCGACGATGAATCACGGCCCCGCGAAGGAGCCGTCGCGGCGAAGCTGAGCGGTCCACCATCGCCGAACAATTCGTCACTCGACTCGGTGTCGAGCCGCGCCAGATCGAGCGAGAGTGCTTCGGCCGTCGGCGGCTCGACACTGGGATCGAGCAGGCCGGTGGCGAGTTCGCTCAAATAGGACGGAAGACCGCCTCGGACCTGCCGTGGGCTCGCCAGCGTGCCGTTGGCGTCGCGAACACCATCGGGAAGTCGGTCGACGCCGGCTTCGGCATGCGGCCAGTGGCCGGTCAGGGCGCAGTAGAGCACCGCACCGGTGGCACGGACGTCGGTTTCGGGTGTCGCGGCATCGTCGGCCCGCGCGTCGGCGAGCACAACGCGACCGTCGTCGGCGACCAACACGGTGCCGGGATGCACGTTGCCGTGCACCATGCCGGTCGCGTGCGCAGCGGCGACCGCGCTCGCGACGGCGTGCGCCACGGACGTGGCCCGGATGGTGTCGAGCGGGCCCTCGGCGACGAGTTCGCGCAGTGAGCTGCCATCGACCCATTCGCGCACGACATAGGCACGGTCACCCTCGTCGACAGCGTCATAGACGTCGACGAGGTGCGGGTGGATGATGCGGCTCGCCGCGAAGGCGGCCGAGATCATTTCGACGGCGCTCGCGCCACCGGGGTGACGAAGGACGATCGCGACCGGGCGTCGGAGCACGACATCGATGCCACGCCATACCTGACGGCCAAGGGCGTCGTTGTTGATGTGCTCTTCGAGGCGGTAACGCTGGCCCAGAATCTCCCCGGACATCGATGTGCGCGCAGTCATCACACCCTGGTGCGAGCGAGGGTTTCCGGTGGAGTCCGGGCCCTCATCGATCTGGGTCACCCGTCCTCCTTCCGGTCGGCATGCCATTGTCGTGCGAGATCGCGTCGACTGCAGAAATCTGCCACAGCGCACGCAACACACACAAGCCTAGGCGCTTCACGCCAGTGCTGAGAGCGACCTTACCCGGGATCAAGTTTCGGCGCCGGGTCAGTGTTGCCAGTACCAGATGACGCGCTCAGGACTGCTACCTGGACGATTCACTCTAATATCGGATCAAACGGGAATAACTGTCTGACCGGATGAGGGGACCACCATGGCCAACGAGACGGTGGACGCAGCCGACACCGTACGGGCCGGTTATACGTTCAGTGGAGCAACACTCGATCTCGGCCCGCTTCTGGTCGACGGCACGCCCGATCCGTCCGCGATCGTCCGGGTGCCGCTGGCCATGATGAACCGCCACGGCCTGGTCGCGGGCGCTACCGGCACCGGAAAAACGAAGACACTGCAAATGTTGGCGGAACAACTGTCCGCGGCGGGTGTGCCGGTGTTTCTCGCCGACATCAAGGGCGACGTCTCCGGCATGGCGGAGCCCGGTGCCGCCAACGACAAACTCACCGCGCGGACGACCGAGTTGGGTCAGAAATGGACTCCGGCCGCGTTCCCCTGCGAGTTCTACACGCTCGGAGGCAAGGGCACCGGGATTCCGGTGCGCGCGACGGTCACCTCGTTCGGGCCGGTGCTGCTGTCGAAGGTGCTGGGGCTCAGCGACGTCCAGGCGTCGTCGTTGAACCTCGTCTTTCACTTCGCTGACCAGCACAACCTGCCGATGCTCGACATCAAGGATCTGCGCGCGGTGATCCAGTTCCTCACGTCGGACGAGGGCAAGGCATCGCTGGCCGAACTCGGTGGCCTGTCGAAAGCCACCGCCGGCGTGCTGCTTCGCAAGCTCATCGCCTTCTCGGACGCGGGTGCCGACGAGTTTTTCGGCGAACCGGAGTTCCAGACGGTCGACCTGCTCCGGACGACGCAGGACTCGCGTGGCGTCGTCTCGATCATGGAGTTGCCGGGCGTCGTCGAGCAGCCGGCCCTCTTCTCGTCGTTTCTCATGTGGCTGCTCGCCGACCTGTTCCAGGACCTGCCCGAGGTCGGTGACGTAGATAAGCCGAAGTTGGTTTTCTTTTTCGATGAAGCACACCTGTTGTTCAAGGACGCGTCCAAGGAATTCATCTCGTCGATCACGCAGACGGTACGTCTTATCCGATCAAAAGGTGTCGGTGTCTTCTTCGTCACACAGACGCCGAAAGATGTGCATCCGGACGTGCTCGCGCAACTCGGCAACCGGGTGCAGCACGCCCTTCGCGCATACACGCCGGACGACGCGAAGGCGTTGAAGGCGACGGCATCGACCTTTCCCGCGTCGTCGTACGACCTCGAAGAAGTGCTGACCCAACTCGGCATCGGTGAGGCGATCGTGACGATGCTGAGCGAGACCGGCGCGCCGACGCCCGTCGCGTGGACCCGCCTGTACGCGCCCCGATCGCTGATGGCCGCCGCCGACAACAGCGTGCTGACCGGCATCGTGAACAACTCGCTGCTCTACCCGAAGTACGTGACCGCGATCGACCGGGAGTCCGCCTACGAGTTGCTGACGGCCCGGCACACGGCGTCGGCGACGGCGACGGCGGACGCGCCGAAGGCGGACGCCCCGAAGAAGGCGGCGCCGGACTCGAACCTGGCCGAGAAGATCCTGGGCTCGCCGGCCGCGAAGTCGATGCTCCGGGCCGGAGCAACCGCCGCGGCCGGCGCGATCGTCCGGGGCATCTTCTCGACCGGACGCAAGCGCTGACCGGTCAGCGGCCGAGTCGGCCCTTCACCATCGAGACCACGTCGGTCACGTCGCGCGCCTTCAACATGATCGCGGCGCCGACGTAAATCGAGATCAGCAGCGCACCGCCGACGACGAGCGTGATCGCGGATGCCACCTTCTCGGTGCCGAGCGCGTGCTGCAACACGATCACGAGCAGCCACGTCGGCACGGCGGCGATGATCGCGGCGGTCGCCAGCCGGCCGAGGGCCTTGCCCATCGTGGTCAGTCCGAGCAGGCCGATGCGGCGACGGAGAAGCGTATAGCCGAGCACGATCGCGAGCACGTACGACAGCGTGTTGGCCATCATCAGACCCGCCGTGACCAGGGCGTACGGCAGAGCCAGGTAGAACACGACGTCGAGCAGCACACGCAGCACGGCGACCGGGATGTTCATCAGAGCCGGCGTCTTCGTGTCGGGCATCGCGTAGAAGGCGAACATCTGCATCTGGCTGATCGCGAACGGGACCAGTCCGATCGCCTCGACCGCGATCACCGTGCCCGTTCGCATGGCGTCCTGATGGGTGTAGCTGTGCCACTGGAAGACGGTGACGGCGAGCGGCTGGCCCAGCGTGATGTAGGCGGCCGTGGCCGGGATCAGGATCACGGCGGACAGCCGGGTGCCCATCGCCAGCAGCGACGCGAGATCGCCGAAGCGACCCTGAGCCGCGGCGGCGGACAGGCGCGGCATGAGCGCCGTCATGATCGAGACCGCGACGATGCCGTGCGCCATCATGAAGATCAGGTAGGAGTAGTTGTAGACGGTGATGCCCGGAGGCGACGAGCCGTCCGCCAGTCGCTTGTGGCTCACGGCCGTGATCAGGATCAGCATGATGACCAGCGCCGCCTGCGTCACCAGCACGTAGACGAGCATCCAGCCGCTGGCCCGGCCCAACTCCCGGAGCGCGAGCTTGCGGAAGTCGAAGCGCCACTTCCAGCGGAAGCCCACGCCGCGTAGCGCTGGAATCAGACCGAGTGCCTGCACCACGATGCCGAGCGTCGTGCCGGCACCGAGCACGAGAACCTGGGCGCTGGAGATGTTCAGCGAGGTCAGCGGCTTGGCCGACGGCATCAGGATGAAGAGCACGGCGGTCACGATGACGACGACGTTGTTGAGGATCGGCGTCCACGCCGGCGCCGCGAAATGACCTCGCGTGTAGAGGATCGCCGCGAGCAGCGCCGCCACGCCGTAGAAGAAGATCTCCGGGAGGATCAGGTAGCTCAGCGTCGTGATCAGGTGCAGGTCGGCGCTGCTCGGTTTGGGCGACGTCGTGATCGTGAAGAGTTTGGTCAGCAGCGGCGCGGCCGCCACGGCGACGACTGTGCCCGCACCGAGAAACGTGAAGGCCAGCGTGAGCAGTCGCTGCGCGTCGGCGGTGCCACCGTCGGTGTGCCGGAGCCGCGATCGCATCAGGAACGGCACCAGGACGCTGCTCATGATGCCGCCGAGCAGCAGCTCGTAGACCATGTTCGGCACGGTGTTCGCAAGGTTGTACGAGTTCGCGATCAGAGACGCGCCGAGGGCCGCCGCGATCGCCACCGTGCGGATGAGCCCGGTGACCCGGCTGATCAGGCTGAAGATCGCCATCGTCGCGCTGTTGCGGGCGAGCGACGGCGACACACCGGCTCCGCCGTCGCCGGTTTCCCCTGGCGGCGGGGTGCCCACCACGACGGTCGTGTCGTCGCTGCGATGACGCGATGGCGCGACCGGGATGATCATCGTCGTGTCCGGACTCGCGTAACCGACCGCGGGGATCAGCATCGTCGGTTCGGCCGCACCCGGGTTCTCGGTGCCGATGATCGGCAGCAGCACGGTCTCGTCCTGCTCCGGACGGTAGTGACCCTTCCCCGGCCGGTACGGATCCTGGGGCGGCCGATACGCGTCCGGCCGGTAAGCGTCGGGCTGGTACTGGTCCGGCCGATACTGGTCCGGCTCCGCCGCGTAATGGCCGGGCCGGGCTCGGTAGGTGTCCGGGCCTGGTTGGTAGGGGTCGGGTCCCGGCGGGTACGGGTCCCGTCCCGGCTGGTACGGGTCCGGCTGCGTCCGTGCCGGCTGTGTCGCCGCCGGGTCCGGCTCCGGCGGGTAGCCGTGACGTGACGCGACCGGCGCCGTCGTGCGTCCCCACGCGTCCTGCGGCGGGCGCGTCTCACCGGGGCGTTCACGATCGGTCATGCGCCGAGATTAGCGGGCCGAGGCACGAAGCCGGAACCAATGCCATGATCAAGCCTTGCCACCGATAGGCTGGCTGACGCCATGTCGGACAAAATCCCAGACCCGTTGACCGCGAGCGAACGCCTCGCCGTGGCGGAACTTCTCCGCATCTCCCCGATCGCCGACGAGATCGGTGCGCGCTTCGACGCCGCCGGTTACGAGTTGCACCTGGTCGGCGGATCGGTCCGGGACGCGCTTCTCGGTCAGATCGGCGACGACCTCGACTTCGCGACGAGCGCGTTGCCGCACGAGACGCTCGCGATGCTCGACGGCTGGGCGGAAGCGATCTGGACCACGGGCGCGGAGTTCGGCACGATCGGTGCGGCCCGGCACGGGCTCCGGCTGGAGATCACGACGTTCCGCGCGGACGCGTACGACCGGGTCAGCCGCAATCCGATCGTGCGGTACGGCGACAACCTGGCCGACGATCTGCGCCGGCGCGACTTCACCATCAACGCGATGGCCGTCTCATTGCCTGACCACGAGTTCACCGACCTGCACCACGGTCTCGCTGACCTCAAAAACGGCATCATCCGCACCCCGGCGACCGCCCGCGAGAGTTTCGCCGACGACCCGCTTCGCATGCTGCGTGCCGCCCGCTTCAGCTCGAAGCTCGGCTTCCGGGTCGCCGACGAAGTCATCATCGCCATGACCGAGATGGCAGGTGACCTGGCCCGCATCACCGCCGAACGCATCCGCGACGAGTTCGAGAAGCTCATGCTCGCCCCCGATCCGGTCACAGGTCTGCGCCTGCTCGTCGACACCGGGCTGGCCGAGTTCGTCATCCCGGAACTCAGCGGGCTCAAACTCGAGATCGACGAGCATGCACAGCACAAAGACGTCTACGAGCACACGCTCACGGTCGTGGAAAACGCCATGCGACTGGAGACCGACGGCCCCGACCTGACGCTGCGCCTGGCCGCGCTCATGCACGACATCGGCAAGCCGGCGACGAAGGCGGTCGGCATCCGACGGGCGCGTCTCGTTCCACCATCACGAGCTGGTCGGCGCCCGCATGACCAAGCACCGGCTGCGCGCGCTCAAGTTTCGGAAGGACCTCGTCGCCGACGTGGTCGAGTTGGTGGCGCTGCACCTGCGGTTCTACGGCTACGGCCGCGGCGAGTGGACCGACTCCGCCGTCCGCCGCTACGTCACCGATGCCGGCGACCTGCTGCCGCGGCTCCACAAACTGACGCGTTCCGACGTCACGACCCGGAACAAGCGCAAGGCCGCCGGCGCTCGCGGCCGATTACGACGCGCTTGAGGAGCGCATCGCGAGAATTGCCGAAGAAGAAGATCTCGCACGGGTACGACCGGACCTCGACGGAAACGCGATCATGGAGATCCTCGGCATCCCGCCGAGCCGTACGGTCGGCGAGGCCTGGCAGTTCCTGAAGGAATTGCGACTCGACCGAGGCCCCCTCGATCATGACGAGGCCGTCGCGGTGCTGCTCGCCTGGGCTGCCGAACGAGGCATCGAGCCGAAATCCGGCTAACGATCCGCCGGTGGTTTCGCCGCCGTAAGAAAGCTTCGAGAATCATGCGGCAGGCTGGACGCGGTGAGTTCCATACGGGAGCGGCCGGTCGGCCGGTCGATCCGAGCGCTCGAACAGGCGCGCCGGGCCGGCGGATCCGATCCGTCCTCCAGCCGAGCCCGGCCGCCCTCGCCTGCGACGGCGAGCGCTGAGCGTTCTGATCTGGGCCGGGCTGATCGTGACGATTGGGTTCTGGTGGCGGCAGACGCCCGGATCGGCGGTGCTCGGAAACGCGGCTCTGCTGACCTCGTCCGGACGCCTGGCCGGTCTGACCGGCGGTTATCTGCTGCTCGTCCAGGTGGTGCTGATGAGCCGGGTCCGGTGGATCGACAACGCCGTCGGAGGCGCTCGCAAGTCGGCGTGGCACCGCAACCTCGGCGCCTTCGTGATCAGTATCATCACCGCGCACGTCGTGCTCATCACGCTCGGGCTACGCCGCCTCGGCCCGCACGGGCGTCTGGCACGAAGCCTGGGTGCTGCTGACGACGAACCAGGACATGATCTCGGCGGTGGTCGCGTTCGGGCTGATGGTCGTGCTGGCCGTGGTCGCGATCCGGAGCATCCGGACCCGAGTCCCGTACGGGCTGTGGCACACCAGCCACCTCGGCATGTACCTCGTGCTGCTGTTCGTCTACGGGCACCAGTTCGCCGACGGGCAGCAGTTCGTGCTGAGTCACGCGCGCTCGCGTCTACTGGGCGACGCTGTACTTCGCCGTGATCGCGGCGCTCGTGTACGGCCGCCTCGTCACGCCGCTGCGGCTCAACCTGCGGCACCGGCTTCGCGTCGACGCCGTGGTGCCGGAGACGCCCGGGGTCGTCAGCGTCTACCTGTCCGGCCGCCGGTTGGAGAAGTTTCCCGCGATCGCCGGCCAGTACGCCCGATGGCGGTTCCTGACCCCGCACGATTGGTGGCGGTCGCACCCGTTCTCGCTGTCGGCCGCGCCCGCCGGTGCGTGGCTGCGGATCACCGTGAAGGCGTCGGGCGACTTCAGCGCGAGTCTCGCCACGCTGGCGCCGGGCACGCGGGTGATCGTGGAGGCAGCCGAGCGGCGAGTTCACGGCCGATCATCGCGAGGGCGACCGGCGCGCTGTTGATCGCCGCGGGCAGCGGGATCGCACCGGTACGCGCGCTCATGGAGACCGTGCCGTCCGGATCGACGGTCGTGTTCCGCGCGCGTACCGATGAAGACTTGATCGTGAAAGGCGAACTGGACAAGCTCGCCGCCGCGCGCAAGATGCGGATGCACTACGTCGTCGGGCATCGCGCCGATCCGGAGCCGGCGGCGCTCATGACCGCGGCTGGGCTGCGCGATCTCGTGCCCGATATCGCGGCGCGTGACGTCTATATCTGTGGACCGGCCGGCTTCGGCACCGAACTCCAGCGCATGCTGCTCGAGATGCGGGTGCCGGCCCGGCAGATCCACCTGGACCCGTTCGAGTTATGAGGCGCCCATGAGTACGCGGAAGGTCGTATTCGCCCTGGCCGGGACGGCGACGGGGGCACTGCTGCTGATCGGGGCGAAGGGTGCGCGAGAGCGACACGTCGGCCGGCCCCACCACCGCCGCCGTCCGATTGGCGGACGTGTCCTCGGTCCCAGCGCCGTCGGCGTCACCTGCTATCGGTGACTACACGGTGACGGGAAAGGTCGTGCAGACGCCGTTCGGCCCGGTACGCGTGAAGGCGACGATCCTCGACGGCCGGATCGAGGACATGACGGCGATCGAAACGCCGACGTTGCATGCCTTCTCGATTGAGTTGAACAAGTTCGCGACGCCGATCCTGCGCAAGGAGACACTCGCCGCGCAGAGCGCCAAGATCGACGTGGTGTCCGGGGCGACCTATACCAGTGACGCGTACGCGCAATCGCTGCAGGCCGCACTGGTTGACGCAGCGGCCGGCAAGCGCGACTGACATCGGGCCAAGGGCCTACGCGGCGACGAGTTGCAACGGCGCGTTCCGCCTGGTCGTGGTGGCGTACAGCGCCGCCACCGCGAGGTAGCCGATCGCGATGATCACGATGGCCGTCGGCGAATGCCCGTTGTCGGGCAGCGTGAGCGCGCCGATGAACAGCCCGAGCACGAAGAACAGGTTGAACAGCGTGTCGGCGACGCTGAACACCCGGCCACGGAAACTCTCGTCGCATTGCACCTGCACGTTGGTGTCCACGACGATCTTGATCCCTTGCGAGGACAGGTTCATCAGGAACGTCGCGACGACCAGAAGGATCGGGATGAACGGGAGCGCGAGCGGCGGCAGGACGATCGCGACCATGGCCGTCAACGCGATGATCCACAGCCGGCCGCCGATGCTCCGAGTCGCGTACGGCGTGATGAAGGCGGCCGCTACCGCACCGACGCTCCCGACCACGACGACCTGCCCGAGGCCACCGATCGCCGACGTGTAGTTGTCGTAGAAGAAGCGCGAATAGAGAAGCAGCGTCGCGATGGTCAGCACGCCATAGAGCGTCCGGCAGAGCGCTTGCACGCCCATGGCTGCCGCGACCGGGCGCCGCTGGGCGAGGTGCCGCGCGCCCGCGACCATCCCGCGTGCCACTGCGACGACTTCGCTCGCGATCGTGCCGACAACCTGTACGCCATGCTCCGGTCCGAGATCCGAGCGCCCGAACGACGCCCGGGCCAGCATCGCGGCACCGAAGTAACCGACGGCTGCGGCAGCGCACAGCCACCCGTACCCGCTGTCATTGGTGTGCAGGATCGTGTGCAGGGCGACGGCCGTCGTGCCGAGCCCGAGCGAGTAGGCGACCGTGCCGAGGGTGGAGGACGTCGCGTTGTTCGTGACCAGCAATGGCTCTGGCACGACGTGCGGCAGCGCCGCCGACAGGCCGGCCAGGAAGAAGCGGTTGATCGCGGCGATGAGCAGCGCGCACGCGAAGAACGGGACACCGATGCCACCGGTCCAGATGAGCACGGCAGCGGGGAGGGCGAGGCAGGCGCGCAGCACGTTCGCGACGTAGATGATGTTGCGGCGGCTCCACCGGTCGAGGAAGACGCCGACGAACGGGCCGAGAACAGAGAACGGCACCAGCAGGACGGCGAACCCAATCGCGATCTTGGTGGGGCTCGACTGCTGGGCCGGGTTGAACAGCACCGAACCCGCGAGCGCGGCCTGGAACAGCCCGTCGCTGAACTGGCTGGTGAGGCGGACGCCGAGGAGCCGCCGAAAACCGCGGATGTCGAACAGTGCCCGGACGTTGCCACGGCCCGTCGACGACTGCGACGACTGCCGGGGCTGATCTCTGACGACGGGCACGGGCACAGCGTAGTGCCAGGTGAGGTGAGCCCGGGGCCCGACGCTGATCAGATGCGCCGGGCCCCCGGACTTCGCTACGCGGCCGGAAGCGCCGGCGTCGCTTCGTCCGTCGTGGCGACCGCGCCGCCACCGAGCCGGGCAAGGAGTGCGGTCAGGTCGATACCGGTGAGGTCCGAGCCGAGCTGCAGGCCCTGCGCGACGTTGGCGGCGACGGTCTTCGTCAGCGCCGCCGCGCCGTCTGTCGAGATCACGGTCAGCTTGTCGATCGATGCCATCGGGGCCGACGCGGCCTCCACCATCTGCGGCATCACCCGAACGAGCATCTCCAGCACGGCGGCGTCTCCGTACTGCGCAAAGGCGTCCGCCCGGGCGCGCATGGCCGTCGCCTCGGCCTGTCCGCGCGACAGGATGGCCTCACCCTCCTTGGCACCTTCGATCGCGTTCGCGTCGGCAAGCGCAGCCCGGCGGGCCTTCTCGCCCTCACCGGTGAGCCGGGCCTGCTCCGCCGCCGCCTGAGCGGCCGCGATGGTCGTCTGCCGCTGCGCGTCCGCCCGGAACACCGCCGCGTTGCGATCGGCCTCGGCCTCCTGCTCCAACTTGTAGCGAGCGGCGTCGGCCGGCTTGCGCACCTCCGTGTCGAGCTGGCGCTGCTTGAGTTCGGCGTTTCGCTCCGCGACCTTCTGCTGCTCGGTCAGAATCGCCTGCTGGCGTTCGGCCTGCACGATCGGGCCCGCGGCGGCGGACTTGGCGTTGGCGGCGTCGATCTCGGCCTGCACGTCGGCCTTCTTCAGCGCCAGGTTGCGCTCGGACTCCGCGATGGCCTCCTCGGCCCGCATCCGCTCCTGCTCCGCGTTCTGCCGAGCCAGGGCTTCGGCCACGGCCGCGGCCTTGAAGACCCGGGCGGCCTCCGGGCGCCCGAGGTCCTGCAGGTAGGAACCGGCGGTACGGATGTCTTCGAGCTGGAACGCGTCCAGCACGAGGCCCTGATGGGTCAGCGAGTGTTCGGCCTCTTCCGCGACCGCGCTCGCGAACGCGGCCCGATCCCGGATGATCTCCTCGACGGTCAGCCGGCCGACGATCGACCGCAGCGCGCCGGAGAGCACCTGTGCGGTGAAGTCGACGATGCGGTCCTGCTGGTGCAGGAAGCGCTGGGCAGCCGAGCGGATCGACTCGGCGGAGCCGCCGACCTTGACGATCGCGACCGCGTCCGCGTCGCATCGGATTCCCTGCTTGCTGACGGCGCCCGAGATCGCGACCGGGATCTCCCGGCTGGAGAGATCGAGAATGTAAAGACGCTGCACGACCGGCATCACGAACACGGACGCGCCCATGACGACCTTCTGGCCGGACAGATCGGTGACCGCGGAGCCGTCCGCGGCACGGGTGGACCGGCTCTTGCGGCCGGTGATGATGAATGCCTGGTGCGGGCCTGCCACGCGGATGCGCGACAGGACAAACCAACCGATCATCAGAACGAGAAGTGCCGCACCGACGATCGCTACGACAAGCGGTGACATGTGTCCATCCTTTGTGGACGTCTCAGGCTGACATCGGCCAGTCGAGAAGGGGTGTGGTCGGTTCCACGACCACGCTGGTGGTGCTGGGCGCCTCGATCACGAGGATCTGGGCGCCCGCGGGCAGCGACGTTGCCGCCCGTGCGTTGAACCGCATGTGCTGACCGGCGAACCGCACACGCACCTCGCCATAGCCCTGTTCGGGAATGGCCCGGATGACGACGCCGAGCGAACCGATCACATCGGACTGTTCCGGCGTCGCGTCGGTGTGCATCTCCATCGCCGCACGGGTCAGCCGGGTGGCGAGCCACGCGGTCGGCACGGCTGCGACAACACCGACAATGGTGGGTACGGTCGCGGAATGGGCGTGTGTCGCCTGAGCCGTGATCGCGCCGCCGAAACCGAAGGCGCCGATGAACCCGGCGATCGTCGGCGTCGAGAGCGCTGTCTCCGTGGCCGGGTGACCGACATGACCGTGCCCGTGCACATGCGGAATGTGGACGTGCAGGTGGAAGTGTCCGATGTGGAGATGGCCTCCGCCCGCGACCGACAGCGCCAGCAGGAGCAGACCGAAGCCTCCGACGATGAGAAACGTGGTCGTCACGCCTGTCGCCTCCTGCGCAGCGCCGCCGGATCCGTTGGTGCCGGCCCGATCAGCGATCTCACGGTATGCCTACCGTGCACGCGCCGCTGCCCTCGTTCGCGTGATCCGTGCGACAACGACCGCAAGGCCGGCCCTCGCGTGTTCGGCGGAGACCGGCCTTGCGGATATAGCGGGAGTGACCGTTACATCAGGAGCCGGCCACGTTGAAGAAGTAGTAGTAGGGGTTGTAGGTCGCTCCGGACGCATCGGTCACGTAAACCGACAGCGCATGCCCGCCGTCGCTGTCGGGCGTCCAGTTGATGTGCGCCTTGCCGTTGCTATCCGCGGCGATGGTCACCTCGTCGCCGAAGTCGAACGAGTAGGTGAACGAGACGACGTCGGGAATGGTGGAGGTGAGGTCGAACGTGCCGGCTACACCGACACCACCGCCGTCGAGGCCTTCGGGATAGGTCGACGACGCCACGATCGGTTCGCCGTCGATCTGCTCGGAGACGGCGGCGGCCTCACTGACCAGGCCGTTGGTGCTGTGGCTGCGGATGTCGATCTCGGTCGTGCCGAGCTGGGTGAGCGTGATCGTGTATGTGCCGGTCCCGGTCGGGCTGGCGGCGACCGTGTGCACATCGCCGTCGTTCACCTGGACCTGGAAGCTGTCGACCGGGCCCGCGGCCGGATTGGCGGTCAGCGCGAACGTAATGGGCACCCCGACGATCGGCCGCTGGGTGCTCGGCACGACATCAGGTGCGTTCTGCGGCATCGTGAAGCTGTACACCGTCACTGACGAGTTGAGGTAGGCCTTGTCGATGCTCTCGACGTACAGATCGGCGATGCCGAAGTTCGGCGGACTGAGCGTGATCGTGGTCGAACCGTCGGCACCCGCGTGCACGACACCCGGAGCCGCGAACGGATCGAACACGGGCTGGCCGTCGTCACCGATGTAGTAACTGAAGCCGCCGGGCGAAGATCCCCAGTGGTAGGTGTAACCGATGATGTCCGAGACACCGTTCGGGCTGAACGTGAAGCTGCCGGGCACGCCGGTCGGCGCCGTCTGCCCGGCCGGGAAGTTCGCTGAGGTGACGACCGGAGCAGCGCTGGGCCGGGTGGAGTCGACGGTGAAATAGCACGTCCGAGACCACGCCGACGTGTCGGTGCCGTCGGACGATTGAGCCTGCCACGCGTACGTCGTGGCGTCCGTGAGGACACCAGCCGGCACGGTCGCGTGAGCGGCTCCGAATGCGCTTGCGGTGACCAGAGTGCGTTGGTTCGGAGCCGTCACCGGCCAGACCGCGAAGGTGGCTGTGACCTGGTCATTGAGGTCGGCGTCGGAAGAACTCGCACGCAATGTCGGCTGCAGGTCGCCGAGGTACGGACCGGGCTGGCTCGTCGCGCACGTGAACTGGTCCTGCGACAGGTTGTTGGGAACCGTCGGCGTCGAGTTCGCGTTGACGTCGAGAAGGATGCCGTTGCCGCCGTCGAGGGTGATGCCGTAGCTCGGATCGGCTTCATGGCCGGCCGGAACCCGCAGCTCGATCGAGAGGCTCTCCTGACCGGCCGCAACGGCACTCGTAATGAGCGACGTGACGTCGAGGTGAACGTACGACGTTGGGCAACCCAGGCCGAAGAGCAGCGAGCCGATGGGTGCGATCTCGGCGGGCGCGTCGTTCCAGGAGATCTTCTTACCCGGCGTCGCCGTCTGCCAGACATCGACCGCACGCGTCCCGCATACCGTTTCCGATGCTTCGCTGGTGAACAGGTTGGCCGCGACGATGTGCTTGCCGATGTAGGACGAGAGGTCGAAGGTGGCGTAGACCCTGGAGGTGTCGTTCTTCTTATTGGCCGTCGTGGTGCCGACCGGCAAGTCCGTTGCCTCGCTCGGATTCAGGTAGCTCTTGCTGGGGTGCGCGGAGCTGGTGTAGGCGAGCAGTGTCGGTCGTTGCTCGCCGATCGTGCCCGCCGCGGCCGGTGTGGCCTGCATCACGGCGAGCGAACTTCCGACTATCGCGATGGCGATAACGGCAGACCGGTACCTGGTGAAACGCATGTGATTGCTTCCTCCCCAGTGGTGTCCCGATCTCGTGTCGGGGCGCGAGTCTATCGAGGACAGGGGATATGGCGTCGCCCCAATTTAGGCCGGAGCGATAGCGTTGGGCATGACGATTACGCCGGATGACAAGGACTGGACCTGGGTGCTGAGGCGTCCATGCCCGGAATGCGGCTTCGATACCCAGTCGTTCCCGCGAGAGAGCGTCGCCCTGCTGCTTCGGGAAAATGCGACTGCCTGGCAGGGTGTCCTGGCCGGACCCACCGCCCGGGTCCGGGCGCGGCCCGACAAGTGGTCCGCGCTGGAATACGGCTGCCATGTGCGGGACGCGTACCGGCTCTACGCCGTGCGGTTGCAGTTAATGCTCACCGAAATCGACCCGCTGTTCGCCAACTGGGATCAAGACGAGACCGCTCTCGCCGACAGGTACAGCGAGCAGGACCCGGCGGTCGTGGCCGTCGAACTGACCGAGGCCGCGGACACGCTGGCGGACGCGTTCGACGAGGTTGAGGGCCCGATGTGGGAGCGGACGGGTCGCCGCAGCGACGGCGCGGACTTCACGGTCGAGTCGTTTGCCCGTTATTTCGTCCACGATCCGGTCCACCACCTGTACGACGCGTCGTAATTGTCAGAACTTCGGGGCAGACTGGGTGCATGCAGTGGATTGAGGTGCCGACACCGATCGGGGCGTTCGGGCTCGCGGCCGAGGCGGACCAGATCACGATGGTGCACTTCGGCGGCATCGGGCGCGAGCCGATCGCACTCGATCCGGCGCCGGTCCTGCGCGAGACCGCTGATCAACTGAAGGCCTACTTCGCCGGTCAGTTGACAGAGTTCGACGTGCCGCTCGCCCCGCCCGGTGGCACCGCCTTCGAACGGGCAGTGTGGGCGCAGATCGCAGCCGTCCCTTACGGCGAGACCATCACCTACGGCGAGATAGCCCGCGCGGTCGGCAATGGCGCGGTCGACGCGGCCCGGGCCGTCGGCACGGCGTGCAACCACAATCCGGTGCCGGTGATCGTGCCCTGCCACCGTGTGATCGGTGCCGGCGGCAAGCTCGTCGGTTTCGGTGGCGGCCTCGACCGCAAGCGGTTCCTGCTCCAACTCGAAGCCACCGTGAGCATGGAGCGCGACTTCGCATAGGCCGTGTCCTGCCGATCATTGGCGGGCTGCGGCGGCCCCAGCCGACGACCGGCGGCGCTCTCACAGATCCTTCAATACAAACGCGGTATTCAGGACTGCTGCGAGCTTGCCGGATCGCCGCCTGGAATCCGCCTCGCCTCACCATGACCGACAAGACATGGCCTACGGCATAAAAGAACGCCCCCGCTGGTATTGGCAGCGGGGGCGTTCTTTGACTTGCGGGGTCCGCGAGTGACTACTCGACGTCGCCCTTGATGAATGCCTCGACGGCGGCGTGCGCGTCGTGGTCGGCATACTGCACCGGCGGCGACTTCATGAAGTAGCTCGACGCGGACATGATCGGACCGGCGATCTTGCGATCCATGGCGATCTTGCACGCGCGCAGCGCGTCGATGATGACGCCCGCCGAGTTCGGCGAGTCGTAGACCTCGAGCTTGAGCTCCGCGTTCAGCGGGACGTCGCCGAAGGCGCGACCCTCCATGCGGATGTAGGCCCACTTGCGGTCGTCGAGCCACGGCACGTGGTCCGACGGGCCGATGTGGACATCGCTCTTCGCCATCTCGTGCGGGATCTGCGAGGTGACCGACTGGGTCTTCGAGATCTTCTTCGAGACGAGGCGCGTGCGCTCCAACATGTTCATGAAGTCCATGTTGCCGCCGAAGTTGAGCTGGTAGGTGCGCAGCAGCTCAACACCGCGGTCTTCGAAGAGCTTCGCGAGCGCGCGGTGCACGATCGTGGCGCCGACCTGGCTCTTGATGTCGTCACCGACGATCGGGAGACCGGCGTCTTCGAACTTCTTCGCCCAGACGGGGTCGGAGGCGATGAAGACCGGCAGCGCGTTGACGAAGCCACAGCCGGCGTCGATCGCAGCCTGCGCGTAGAACTTGTCGGCTTGTTCGGAGCCGACCGGCAGGTAGGAGACGACGACGTCAACGCGAGCCTCACGCAGCGCGGCGACGACGTCGACCGCGGTCTCGTCGGACTCTTCGATGATCTCGCGGTAGTACTGGCCGAGACCGTCATGGGTCGGACCACGCTGGACGGTGACCCCGGTCGGGGGCACATCGCACAGCTTCACGGTGTTGTTCTCGCTGGCGACAATCGCCTCGGCCAGGTCACGGCCCACCTTCTTGGCGTCCACGTCGAACGCCGCGACGAACTCCACGTCAGAGACGTGGTAGCCGCCGAAGGCGACGTGCATGAGACCCGGAACACGCGAGTTGGGATCGGCGTCGCGGTAGTACTCCACGCCCTGAACGAGGGACGAGGCGCAGTTACCGACACCGACGATGGCAACACGGACGGAGCCCATCGCAGTGCCTCCTTCTATCATCACGGCCGCTCCGGCGTGTCCGGAGGCGGATTTATCTGGTGTTACTTACTTTCCTGCGCTCGTCTCGTCGGGCGCGGGGCCCGATGAGACGTCAGTGGTGCCCGGTTGCCCGGGCGCCCGGCCGGAGCGCTCGGTGGCGATGAGCTCCTCCAGCCAACGGACCTCGCGTTCGCACGCGTCGAGCCCATGTCGTTGTAGTTCGAGCGTGTAGGCATCGAGTCGCTCGGCGGCGCGGCTCAACGAGTCACGCATGCCCTCTCGACGCTCCTCGATCTTGCGGCGACGACCTTCGAGGATGCGCAAGCGCGTGGCCTGGTCGGTGCGCGCGAAGAACGCGAAGTGCACGCCGAAACCGTTGTCTTCGTAAGTTTCGGGGCCGGCCTGGACCAGCAGCGCCTGGAAGCGCTCCTTGCCCTCGGCCGTGATCTTGTAAACAACGCGGCCACGACGGCTTGTCAGCGGCGGGACCACCGGGTCGGTGCAGTCGACGGCGGGCTCTTCGGTGATCCAGCCGTCGGTCTGCAGCCGGCGCAGGGTCGGGTAAAGCGAGCCGTAGGAAATCGCGGCCCGGAACGCGCCCAACTTCGTCGCCAGCTGCTTACGGAGTTCGTAACCATGCATCGGTGTTTCGTGCAGAAGACCGAGAATGGCGAGGTCGAGCATGTGCGCCGTCCTCCCTGTCCACATCTAGTTCGTCTAACAGACTACAACCAGATGTATCGGCCCGATACATCGTTACGTTAGAGCGAGCAGATGCCTCCTGGCAATACCTTCGGATACGTGGTGACCATCACGGTGGGTGACGAAGGTCGCCGTTCGGCGGCGAACCGCGTACCCTACTGGCCATGCGTACGCAGCGCTCGATCGTCGACTACTCGCTTGCGAGGCGGTCCCTGCTGCATGACGTCTATGCCAATCGGGTGGGTGTCTTCGAGGTCTGTGATGCCTCTCCCTACCTGAAAAGCGCAGCCAGGTTCCACGGTGATCCGACCGAAGAACGCTGCCCGATCTGCCGTCGAGAAAACTTGACACACGTCAACTACATCTATGGCGACGAACTCAAAGCGTCCGCCGGACAGGCCCGAAGTGGTGCTGAATTGCCCGTTTTGGCGATGACGCTCCGTGAGTTTCAGGTCTACGTAGTGGAAGTGTGTCGCGGTTGCGGCTGGAACCATCTCATCGAGCAATACCTTCTGGGGCGAGATGGCTTGACAGCTTCTGATGAGCTGGAGGGTGGCGTCGCATCGTCGGGGCCACAGTGACGATTGTTCTCACCGGTCAGGGCGGCGAGGCACATCACGGATCAGGTGCCATATATCCATTGGTGAGCGCGCTAGCCTGGTTTCCGCCAGGTGACCGAATAGGAACTAAGCCGCCCAGACCGGGCGGCTTCGATCACGGCAACTGGGCCGCACGCAGCATGACCGCGGCCCCGACCGGCAGGGTGTGACCATGAATTCGTACTACGACGATGACCCCCCCTATCGTCCGCAAGGCCAGGCTCCGGTCCCGGGTCCTGGAGGGTACGACCCCAACGCTTACGACCCGAACGCCTATGAGCCCAACCCGTACGAAGCGGCGGCGCCAGGCGAGTTCGATCCGTTCGCGGCTCCCGGCGCAGACCCCTACGCCGCACCTCCGCCACCGCCCGCGACGCCACCATCGCCCGCCGGCCGCGCCCAGGTCGGCCGCGCGTCGGTCCGCCCCGCCGGCTACGACGACATGCATGAGGGCTTCGACCCCTTCTCGTCCGACAACCCGGTGCCCGCGTTCGATCCGTTCGCGCCTGAGCAGCCGCCGCCCATGCCGGGGCAGCCGGTGGGCCGCGCGTCGGTGTCACCGGTGTCGGGTCGTGCCACGGTCGGCCGGGCGTCCGTCGGGGTCCCGGGCGGTCCGGGGGGCCCCGATGGTCCACGTGGCCCAGGCGGCCCCGGGCGTCCCGGTGGTCCGACGGGTCCGGGTGGTCGTCCGGACGGGGCTAAGGGCAAGCCGCTGGTCAACAAGAAGCGGCGTCGGCGTAACCGGATCCTGGCAGCGTTCGCGACACTGATCATGCTGACCGGCATCCTGGTCATCAGCGTGACCTACTACGCCGCGTCGATCCCGACGCCGGCGAGCATCCAGCTCAACCAGTCGACGGTCATCGAATACTCCAACGGCAAGCCGATGGCGCAGATCGGCACCTACGCTCGCACCCTCGTGCCGCTGTCCACGGTGCCGAAGCCGGTGCGGGACGCCGTCGTCGCGACCGAGGACTCCACGTTCTACTCGAACTCGGGTGTGGACTTCAAGGGCATCGCCCGAGCGCTGGTCAACAACGTGACAGGCGGTTCGCAGCAGGGCGCGTCGACGATCACGCAGCAGTACGCCCGAACGGTCGTGGCCGGCGTGGGTCAGAGTGACACCTACTCGCGCAAGCTCAAAGAGGCCGTGATCGCGGTCAAGCTGACCCAGCACTACAGCAAGGACTACATCCTCGGCGCGTACCTCAACTCGGTGCCGTTCGGCCGTGGCGCGTACGGCATCCAGGCGGCGGCACGGGCGTACTTCAACAAGGACGCCGCGAACCTGACGCAGGCCGAGGGCATAGTGCTGGCCGACCTGATCAAGGACCCCAACGGCAACAAGTACGACCCAGCGTGCAAGTGCTTGTCGGCGCAGCAGCGCTTCCAGTACTCGCGGGACCAGTTGCTGAAGGCCAACTTCATCACGCAGGCGCAGTACGACGCGCTGAAGTACCCGATTACCTGGATCCAGCCGAAGAACACGGCCGCGAACCAGAACATGACGACGCCCGAAGGCTTCATCGTGCACCACGTCATGTCGGAGTTGAGCGCGTTGAAGGGCCCCAATGGGCAGCCGCTGTTCCCGCTTAGCGGGCCGGACAGTCTGCTCGACGGCGGCTACACGATCAAGACGACGATCAACCAGGCGGCGCAGCACGCGGCCGAGATGGCGGCCGATCCGGCGATCGGCGGGTCGACCTCGCCGTTCAAGGGCGTGTACGGCCGGGACCAGAAGGGCAAGAAGACGTCGGCAGTCGCGGACGCGCTGGTAGCGGTCGAACCGGGCACCGGCCGGGTGCTCGCCTACTACGGTGGCCCCAACGGTGCGAACATCGACTTCGCCGGCATCTACAACGACCCGGTCATGGCGAGCGGCGGATGGACCGGCCAGCACGTGACGCCGGGCTCCACGTTCAAGACGATC
This sequence comes from uncultured Actinomycetota bacterium, assembly GCA_963797605.1. Lineage (GTDB taxonomy): Bacteria > Actinomycetota > Actinomycetes > Mycobacteriales > Micromonosporaceae > DASQPR01. The sequence goes on from CAWCPX010000002.1 coordinate 214,119, forward strand.
ACGATGGCGACAGCACTGTCCAAGGGCATCTCCATCGACTCGCTGTGGTGGGGTCCGACGAAACGTACGTTCACCGGCTACGACGGCCGTACCGCGCCGGTCACGAACATCTCCGCTGACGCCTGCCCAGGTCCCGGCAACATCTGCCCGATGTGGCAGGCGTTGCAGCACTCGACGAACACCGTTTACTACGCGATCGGCAAGACGGTGCACCCCGACAAGATCGTCGATATGGCGCAGTCGCTCGGTATCAACCACATCTGGGCCGGTGCCGAGTGCGCCGGTAAGCGCATCGACCTGACGCCAAACTCGGGCTCAACCGTCTTCCCGAAGTGCGTCGGTGGCGAAGTTGCCTTCGGTCAGTTCGGAGTGGCGGTGCAGGACGTCGCGAACGTGATGGCCACGTTCGCGAACCATGGCCTCAAAGCGGATGAGCACTTCGTCCAGAGCGTGACACGGGGCTTCGACAAGACCCCGGTTAACGGCGCTGGCGAGAGGATCAACGTGACCAAGACGGCGTTGAACCCGGAGATGGCCGACGACGAGGCCTGGGCCATGCAGCAGGTCTTCACGAACAACGACGAGAGGAACAACCAACTCGACGGCGATCGCGAGGCGGCCGTCAAGACCGGCACCTGGCAGCTCGGATGGGATGCGAGCAAGTCTCAGGAGGCCATGTTCAGCGGGTACACCGCTGGCGACCGGGAACAGGGGCAGATCGCGGCATCGGTGTGGGTCGGCTACAGCAAAGATCCGGTAGCGATGTACACGTCATCGGGCAGTGGTCTCGGTGGTTCCAAGACACCGGCGGCAATCTGGAAGACGTTCATCGACCTCTACGAGAAGGGCAAGCCGCTCGAGAAGTTCGCGCCGGCGGCGAAGACCGGTGACCCGCTCGCGGGCGAGACGACCCGTCCGACGGCGCCGCCTTCGACCCCGCCGCCGACCAACCCGGGTAACCCGGGCAACCCCGGCTGCCAGGGCATCTGCCTCCCGGGTGGCGGGCCGAGCACGCAGAATCCCCCGCCCAGCGGTCCCCTCAGCGGATCGGTGAACGTCAACGGCCACACGGCGAATTTGACGTGGGACAACTCCGGTAGTGGCGGAAATGGCCGCGTGAAGATCGACTGGGGTGACGGCAGTAGCCAGCCCGGAAGCCGGACCGGGTCGGCGGGTCACCTGTACAACCCCGGTAACTACACGATCACGGTCACGGACCAAGGGGATCAGTCCCGCGTGTACACGGTTCAAGTCACGATCAACAACTGATCCTCGGCACGAAGCAACACCGGCCCGACGCTCGGTCTCCACGAGACCGGGCGTCGGGTTTCGTTACGGGGCAGCCTCCGGCAGGATATAGCGGTGATGACACTCGAGGACGACGACCGGGTAGAGGCGCCGTCGCAGGCCGATGCGTTCGTGGCCGGCGTTTCCCAGACGATCGGCGGCCCGCTCGGCGAGCACGCGACGCGGCCCTCGCATCGATTCTGGGTGGTCGTGCGCGTCGTCATCGCGATCACGTGCCTAACGTTGACGTTGCACTGGATGGAGAAGTCCTCCTGCAGCGACGGCAACTGGCAGAAGCTGAGCGAGTATCGGCACGCGTGTTACACCGACGTGGTCGCGCTCTACTACAGCGAGGGTCTTTCGTCCGGTCAGGTCCCGTACAAGGACCACGCCGTCGAGTACCCGGTGCTCACCGGCGCGTTCATGGGGATCATCGGCCTTCCGGTGCACGCGATCACGAAGGATCGGCCCGGAGCCAACCCTTACACGTGGTTCTACAACATCAACGCGCTGGCATTGGGAGCGATCGCCGTCGCCACGGCCGGTGCCCTGCTCGCGATGCGCCGACGGCGACCGTGGGACGTGATGATGTTCGCCGCCGCACCCGCGCTCTTCCTGACCGCCACGATCAACTGGGACCTACTCGCGGTCGGGTTCGCCGTCTTCGCTCTCCTAGCGTGGGCTCGAAGTAAACCGGTGCTCGCCGCGATCCTCATCGGCCTGGGTGCGTCGGCGAAACTCTGGCCGGCGTTCCTTCTGATTCCGATTCTGCTGCTCGGCTGGCGTTCCAGGCGCCTCGGCGACGCTATCTTCGCCGCCTCGATCGCCGCGCTTACGTGGATCGCGGTCAACCTGCCGATCGCGCTCTTGTGGCCGAAGGCCTGGTCCAGATTCTTCGACCTCAACGTCACTCGTGAGGTCGACTGGGGCACCCTGTGGTACATCGGCGCGCACTTCCCACACCACAGCGGTTACGGCATCCCGCCGTTCACATGGCTCTCCAGCCACGTCGGCACGATCAACCTGCTCTCCTACGTGCTGTTCGGGCTCGGATGCGTCGGGCTGGCCGTGCTGACGGTCAAGGCACCGAGGCGCCCGCGGCTCGCCCAGCTAGCGTTCCTGACGGTGGCCGCGTTCTTGATCTTCTCGAAAGTCTGGTCCCAGCAGTACGTGCTCTGGCTGCTCCCGCTCGCTCTCCTGGCCCGTCCGCGCTGGGGAGCCTTCATCGCGTGGCAGCTCGCCGAGGTCTGCTACTTCTTCGCCTTCGATGGTGAGCTGATGGGTGCCTCGGGTAACCCGATCTTCCCGGAGGGCGTGTTCGTGCTCGGCTCGGTGCTGCGCCTGGTCACGTTGCTCGTCCTCTGCGGGTACGTCGTCCGCGACATCATGCGGCCGGAGCGCGACGTCGTCCGGTGGGCATACGAGGACGATCCCGACGGGGGGATCTTCGATGGCGTACCCGACCGATGGGTGGGCACCGAACCCGCGCTGGCCGAGGCTTACTGAGCCCCGACACCCGCGCGAAGAAGGGCGATGTCGGCCCGATGTTCGGCGACCCCGCCCGGTGTCTCGACGACGGCGGGGGCCCCGGCGGCGCGTACCACTTCAATGATCAGCTTTGGATCTATCTGCCCTTGACCGAAGTTGTCGTGGCGGTCTCGGCCGGAATCGAAGCCGTCCTTCGAGTCGTTGGCGTGGACGAGGTCGATGCGGCCGGTGATCGCCTTGATGCGGTCGACGATGTCGAGCAGGTCTTCGCCGCCGGCGTGGGCGTGGCAGGTATCGAGGCAGAAACCGACGTCGTAGTCGCCGATGGCCTCCCAGAGCCGCGCGATCGCCTCGAAGCGCCGGGCACACGCGTAGTCGCCGCTCGCCGTGTTCTCGATCAGGATCGGTGTCGCGAATCCGCCCTTGTCGGCCGCTGACGCGAACGCCTTGCGCCAATTGTCGAACCCGACCGCGGGGTCGTCGCCCTTGCTGATGTGACCGCCGTGCACGATCAGGCCTTTCGCGCCGATGGCGGCGGCCGCCTCGGCGTGCACCGTCATGAGCTTGCGGCTTGGGATGCGGATGCGATTGTTGAGCGTGGCGACGTTGACGATGTACGGCGCGTGCACGTAGATGTCGACGTCAGCAGCTCGAAGAAGGTCGGCGTCGGACCGGGGCGCAGGCGTCTTCCAGCCCTGCGGGTCCTCCAGGAAGAACTGCACGACATCGGCGCCACGAGCGGACGCCTCGGCCAATGGGTCGGTCTGGTCGACATGAGCACCGATACGCATCCTGCGAGATTACCCGCGGCTTGTCCGCCAGACGGATGGCGGACAGTAGTCACTAGAGAACAGAATCACGTACGGATGTCGCGTCACTCGTGCCTCGAACATCTCGTTAGTCCCGATAGTGCGGCCGGCGTACCCTCCCTGAACCGGCCCTGAGCCGGGGGTTTCTCATGTCCATGTCGCTTCGAAAACGTGTCGGGCTGGCGTTCGCGGGTGTCGTGATCGCAGCGCCGTTCGTCGCGGCGAGCGTGGCCAACGGAGCGACGACCACGATCACGTTCAGCGGATCTCCGCTGCTGGGCATCAGCACGCTGGCCTGCCCGTCGACGCCGTCACAGACGAAGTTGACGGTGTCACCGGGCACGGTCGTGGACTTCATCAACCGCACCGGCCGCACCGCGACGCTCTGGGCCGGTAACAGCCAGAAATCGCTGCCGGACAAGTCACTCGTGCCGGTGACGTTCGCGCAGGGGCCGACGTCGGTGCTGATTCAGATGGTGCCGGACTGCTCGCTCGACCTCGGATCGCACGCTCAGATGACGGTTGAGGTAAACGCGCCCGGGCAGCCGCGCGACCAGTCGCCACCGGCCACGCCGACCGCCACCGCCTCGAACACGCAGGCTCCGGGCGCGACCGGCACGTCGTCGGCGACGCCGCGAGACGGCAGCACTCCGAAGACGCCCGACCCCGCGCACTCGACCGCCGCGTTGGCGCCGGCACAGTCGCCCGCGACCGGCGAGAGCGACGGCACCTCCATGCCGGGAGCGGGCTCGGACAACACGTCCACGGGCAACAACGACCCGTTCGCGGCCGCGCCGCCGCTGTCCAGCCCGATCTTGGGCGACGTGCAGGGGCCGGCCGTGCCGCGCAGCGCGAGCGGGCTGTTGACGCTGATCGCGACCGTCGGCGTCGTCGGCGTTTCGGCCGCGGTGATCCGGGCCATAATCTCGCAACGAGCAATACGGGCATTAAGCGTCCAAATGTCGTAAAATACGAAGTAGCTCCGCGGGGCGCAGTTTCCAGCTAAACGGTGTGGTCGTTCCTCCCCAGGTCCCACCCTGCTTTCCGGAAACCGCGCCCCGCGGCTTTGTGTCGGGTGCCCGTCTGGGCAGTGCCCCGCGTCGGAGTTGGGCTCCGGGAGCGCGCTCCGGTATCCTGGGGCAGTTCTCCCGCGGCGCCGTGACAGCACGGCGTCTTCGTGTGAACGACGCCAGACCTCCTGCCACGGATCGACCGTGGCCGTTTAGCCCACAGGAGGTGAGTTGTCTTGCGTCATTACGAAATCATGGTGATCCTCGATTCCAGTCTCGAGGAGCGCACCGTCGCCCCGTCTCTCGACACGTACTTGAACGTGATCCGGACAGCGGGTGGCTCGGTCGAAAAGCTCGACGTGTGGGGCCGCCGGCGCCTCGCGTACGAGATCGCCAAGAAGACCGAAGGCATCTACGCCGTCATCGACCTGCAGGCGACGCCCGCAGCGGTGGCCGAGCTAGACCGTCAGCTGCGGCTCAACGAGTCCGTGCTGCGCACCAAGGTCATCCGGCCGGAAGTTCGCTGACCAGTTTCAGCGGACGTGGCGCCGCAACGGCGCCACCGGCTCCCCATGTTCAGCTGATGCGACTGTCGCACCCGTGTGACAACCTGCGTCTAACAAGCTGACGGGTTCGAGGAGTTAAGCATGGCAGGAGACACCACCATCACGGTCATCGGCAATCTGACCGATGACCCCGAGTTGCGCTTCACCCCGTCGGGTGCGGCCGTGGCCAAGTTCCGTGTCGCATCGACGCCGCGGTTCCTGGACAAGGCCTCCGGCGAATGGAAAGACGGAGATCCGCTTTTCCTTTCTTGCACCGTCTGGCGTCAGGTCGCGGAAAACGTGGCCGAGTCGCTGCAGCGGGGCGCTCGCGTCATCGTTTCGGGCCGACTGCGTCAGCGGTCTTACGAGACGAAGGAAGGCGAGAAGCGCACCGTCATCGACCTGGAAGTCGACGAGATCGGTCCCTCGCTGCGCTACGCGACGGCGAAGGTCCAGAAGATGTCACGTTCCGGCGGTGGCGGCTTCGGTTCCGGTGGTGGCGGCGGCCAGGGCGGTGGCGGCGGGTTCGCCGCTGACGACCCGTGGGCGTCCGCGTCGCCTGCTTCGGCTTCCTCGGGCGGTGGGGGCAATTTCGACGACGAGCCACCGTTCTAAGCCACATTCAGGAGTAAGAGACATGGCGAAGGCTGCAGCCCTACGCAAACCGAAGAAGAAGGTGAATCCCCTTGAGAAGGAGGGGATCGCCTACATCGACTACAAGGACGTCGCGCTGCTGCGCAAGTTCATCTCGGACCGCGGCAAGATCCGCGCGCGTCGAGTGACGGGAGTGACCTCCCAGCAGCAGCGACAGATCGCGAGCGCGGTGAAGAACGCTCGCGAGATGGCGCTCCTTCCGTACACGACCACGGCTCGCTGAGAGGAGTCCCGGCTATGAAGATCATCCTCACGCAGGAAGTCTCCAACCTCGGTGCTCCCGGCGACGTTGTCGACGTCAAGCCCGGCTTCGGTCGCAACTACCTGCTCCCGCAGGGATATGCGATCGGCTGGACCAAGGGCGCGGAAAAGCAGATCTCGGTCATCAAGCGGGCGCGTTCGGCCCGGGAGATCCGTGACCTCGGCCACGCGACCGAGGTGCGGGCACAGCTCGAAGGTCTCAAGGTGACCCTCAAGGCGCGCGCCGGTGACGGTGGCCGCCTGTTCGGTTCGATCACGTCGTCGGAGGTCGCCTCGGCGATCAAGTCCGCCGGCGGCCCCGACATCGATCGTCGTCGCCTCGAGATGCCCGGCCACATCAAGTCGGTCGGCAGCTACCGGGTCCAGCTCAAACTGCACCCGGACGTGACCGCGAAGTTCGACGTGACCGTGGTCGCGGCGAAGTAAGCGCAACGCCACGAAAGGGCACGTCCGCCATGCGCGGGCGTGCCCTTTTCGGTATGCGTCCGAGTTCGACGGTCTCGTATGGGCCCGGGTCTCGCTTCGCTCAACCTTCCGTCCGCCGTCGTTGTCACACCCGACATGCGCCGACGGGCAGCCGCGGCAAACCGGATATCTGTTCCTCGAACGGTATGCCGACGTCAGCATGGCGATGTACTACGGCGCATACCGTTCGCCGTGGTTATCACGCTGACAGGGCCGGGCCACCACCGCGGGACGCAGCATCTTGCCCGATCGGGATGCTGTGGCCGAGTTGGCGATGTACTCCGGCGCATACCGTTCGCCGTGGTTGTCACGCGAACCGGGCCGGGCAGCCGCGGCGAGACGCAGTATGTGTTCCTCGACCGGCATGCCGACGTCCGCATGCCGATGTACTACGGCGCATACCGTTCGCGGTGGTTGTCACGCTGACCGGGCTGGGGCGCCATGGCGGGACGCAGTCATCACGCCCGACACGGGCGTTGACCGCGTCGCCGCGTAAAACTCAGGCTCGGCATGTCGAGGCGGCCATGGCGATGTGCAGGAAGACATACCTTTCGCCGTCGTTATAGCGGTCGGCGGCTGTCGCGGGGGTGTGAGGACCGGCTGGCAGGGAGGCGCCCCGGGCGCCGACCGGTGCCCGCGGGAGCAGCGGCGCGCAACCGCGACGAGCCTGGGAATTAGACCCGTAGTTAGGGGCAGTTGACCCACTCGTCGGTGCCATCGTCGAAAACCTGACGCTTCCAGATTGGCAACCGCGCCTTCGCCTCATCGACGAGTCGCGCGCAGAGCGTGAACGCCTCCAGGCGGTGGGCGGTCGAGACGGCGGCGACGATCGCGATGTCACCGATGTCGAGGTGGCCGATGCGATGGGAAACCGCGACCGCGAGCACGTGCGGCTGCGCGGCGATATCGGCGGCGACCTCCCGGATCACACGTTCGGCTTCGGGATGTGCTTCGTAGTCGAGCGTCTTCACGCCCCTGCCCTGGTCGTGGTCCCGGACGACACCGTGAAACACCACGGTCGCACCGGCGGCCGGATGGGCGACGGCGGCCTCGTGCGCCGCGACGTCCAGCGGCTCATCGATCACCCGGGCGATCATGACGCGCGATCGGGTCGGGGCGCTCATCGCGTCTCTCCCACCGAGAACGTGTCGGCTTCTCCGAAAACGGGCAGCGCGACGACCGGCACCCGATCGCCGACCGCTCCGGCCGTGCCTGGCGCGATCACCGCGAATCCGATCGCCTGCGCGAGTCCGCGCAACATCGACGAGGCCGCGTGCGCGAGCGGCCAGGCAACACCATCATTGTCGCGGCGTACGAGTGCGAGGTGGGTGTAGTCGCCGCGGCCTGGCACGGGTGCTCCGAGTGGCAGCGTCGGCAGCGGGCCGAGCGCGCGCCCGACAAGGCCCGTCAGAGCCGGGACGACCAGCGACACCAGCGCCACGATCGCCGACTGCGGGTTGCCGGGCAGGCCGGCCAGCAGCGTCGTGCCGCCGTCTGCGCGGGGCAGCGTGGCGAGCAGCATCGGGAATCCCGGGCGCACTTCGACGGTGTTCACGACGTATGTCGCGCCGATCGCGGCCAGCGCGCCGTGCAGGTGGTCGACCGGGCCGTGCATGGTGCCGCCGGTGGTGAGGATCAGGTCGGCGCCGTTGGCCTGAGCCGCGCGAATCGCCTCGACGTGAGCTTCCAGCGTGTCGTCGATCGGGCCGATCACGGGCGGCGTGGCCGGCTGTACGCCGAGGCGCCGAAGCCACGACGGAAGCTGCGGCCCCAACGAGTCGCGGATCCGGCCGGCGGCGGGAAGCCCTTGCGTCAGCAACTCATCGCCGAAGACGAGCGACACGGCGGCCGGCCGGCGCCGGACCCGCAGCGTGTCGTGGCCACTGGCGGCAGCGAGCCCGATGACCGCCGGCGTGACGACGGTGCCGGCCGGGACGAGAACGTCGTCACGGTGGGCTTCATCGCCAGGTCGGCGCCATTCCGGTTCGGCGCGCGGCGTGCCGGTGACGAGACCGTCGCGCACGATCGACTCCTCGACCCGCAGAATCGCTTCGGTGTCCGGCGGCACCATGGCCCCGGTCGCGATCTGGACGCAGACGCCATCGGCACCGATCGGCTGCGCGACCATGCCGGCCAGCATCTGACCGTCGGCCCGCCATGGCGCCGGACCCCGGACGGCCCACCCGTCGATGCTCGATGTCGCGAACGCCGGCAGATCCGTCAACGCCCGGACGTCATCGGCGAGCGTCATTCCGTCGCACTCGGTCACGGGCAGCTCAACGGCGCCGACGAGACCCGCCCGACCGGCCTCGTAACACGCGCGGCGTGCGTCCGCCCACGGGACCGGCGTGCCGGGCGGCGAGCTGACAAGATCGGTCGTCGACTGAGTCACCGAACCAGCCTATCCGCTGCGATAGGTGAGTTTGGCCAGTGACGTCGCATTGTGACGGGTCATCCAGCGGGAACGCGCCCTAATGATCGCCGCCGCGTATCTGGTCGACGGCGTGAGCCAGGATCGGGCCGAGCACCGCCAGGCCGTCGCGGGCGCCGCCGGTCGAGCCGGGCAGGTTGACGATCAACGTACGACCGGCCACACCCGCGAGGCCTCGGGAGAGCGCGGCAGCCGGCACGGCGTCACGAGAGACGGCTCGAAGCGCCTCCGCGATGCCCGGGATCTCGAAGTCGAGCAGCTCACGGGTGGCTTCCGGGGTGCGATCGGTCGGGGTCAGGCCGGTGCCACCACTGGTGACGACGACGTCCACTCCGACATCGACGGCGGCTCGCAGCGCCTCGGTCACCGGTGGGCCGTCGGGCACCACAACGGGTGGGCCGACCTCGCAGCCGAGCGCCCGCAGCCCGTCGACCAGCACCGGGCCGCTGCGATCGGCGTACACGCCGGCGGAGGCACGGTTCGACGCGACGATCACTCGCGCCCGGATCGGCGGCTTGCCCGGCTCAGTCACGCTCGCGCTCCCACAGTCCGGTCTTGCCGCCTTCCTTGCGGAGCACGCGTACCCGATCAAGGGAAGCACTTGGGTCTACCGCTTTGATCATGTCAATGAGCGCGAGTCCGGCGGCCGCGACGGCGGTGAGCGCCTCCATCTCGACGCCGGTGCGATCGGCCGTTTTCGTGACCACCGTGATCTCGACGCTGTCCGTGCCGACGGACAGGTCGACGGTCACGCCGTGCAGGGCGATCGGGTGGCAGAGCGGCACGATGTCGGGTGTCCGTTTCGCGCCCATGATGCCCGCCAGCCGGGCCACCGCAAGCGCGTCGCCCTTCGGCAGAGCGTCCCGGTGCAGAAGATCAATGACTTCGCGCGTGGTACGGACGACGCCGGCGGCTGCGGCGAGGCGAGCAGAGACGGACTTGCCCGAGACATCGACCATGCGCGCAGCGCCAGTCGAGTCCACATGGGTGAGGCCTGTAGCGGATTCGGACACGTCGTGAGCGTAGTCGCGGACATCGTCCGGGCTGTTACGAGTGGCTGAACCGACGACCCGGGTCACCCGATCGCCGAGGACGCACGTCTGAGTTGGCAGATCCTGCGACGCGAAACGCGAGGAGTGTCCACAACGTAACCACGGGCTCGTAATCTCAGGGTCGACCATGTCCCATTCATGAAGCATTCATGACGCAGCCATCGGAGGCCCGATCCTGAACGGCTCCGAACGTCCCTGGTACGGCCGGCGCGTAGAGCAGATCTTCACGGTCGCGGCCGTCGCCGTCACGCTGCTGATCGTCGCGAGCATCGTGCGCATCGCCGGTGGCCTGACGGCACCGCTGGTCCGACCGTTCGACGTGCTGCTCGTCGCGCTCGTGGTCGCCGTCGCCGCCCGCATGACGCTGACCGTTCGCGTCGGGTCGTCGCGGCTCACCCAGTCGTTGACCGACACCGCCATCCTGCTCGGACTGATGCTGCTGCCGTGGCCGTGGTTGATGCTGGCCGTGGCACCGAGCGTCGCCGTTGCGAAACTCCTGTCGCACATGCCACCGAAGCACGTCGTGATGAGTGTGGCGAAAGACGTGCTCACGGTGCGTCTCGCGGGCGCCGTCGGGGTCCTGGTCGGTCTCGGTTCACCGTTCCAGCCCACGCTCGGTGACGTGCCCGGGCTGCTCGTCGTCGCCGTGGCGATCATCGTCATCGACGAGGCACTGTCGATCCCGATGCTGGCCCTGATGATCGACCAACCGGTGCGGGACGTGTTCCGCCGGGATCTCGGCTTCCGGCTCGGCGGGTCGGCCGCCCGGCTCCTGGTCGCGATCACCGCCGGTTACCTGCTGCGATTCGATCCGCGAATGGCGATCGTGACCCCGCTGCTCCTGCTCGGCGTGCACCTCGCGTACGCGAATCGGTTGCAGCAGCGCGCCGACCAGCTCGCGTGGCAACGGCTGGCGCGCATCGCCGACGCGCTCGGAGCCTCCCATGAGTACGCCGTCCGCCGCGCCGCCGTGCTCGGTGCCGCCGAGTTGTTCTGCTGCGACGAGGTCGATCTCGAAATCAACTCGCTGATCGACGGCCCGTCACTGATGCGAGGCACATCCTCGGCGATCACGTATGTTGGCGTGCCGGAGAAGGCACCGCGTGCCCGTGGCATGGTCGTGGCCTCGGCGTTGGAAAGCCACGGCGTCTGGCATCCGACGCCCGGTGAACTGCGGCTGCGGTTCTTCACGCCGGTGACCTTCAGCGAACGCGAGCATTACACGCTGCGTGCGCTCGCGTCCGCGCTCGGCACCGCGCTACGGAAAACCGGTGCCGTCGCCGAGGCCGCGCGCATGGCCGTTTTCCAGGCGCACGCGGCGACCCACGACGACCTGACGAAGCTCGCCAACCGCCGCAACCTGCTGGAGTTCGGTGCGCGCCGGAAAGCCGCGGCTCGGCGCGGTGACACCGATGAGACGGAGCTGCTGGGCCTGATCGTGCTCGACCTCAAGGCGTTCCGGCAGATCAACGAGGCGCTCGATCGCAGCATCGGCGACGAGGTTCTGGTCGCGGTCGCGAGACGCCTGACGGTCGCGGCCGAGGAGATGGCCCGCGCCGACACGGTCACCCACCCCGGCGCCACGGCGATCGCGGCGCGCATCGGCGGTGACGAGTTCGCGCTGCTGCTCACAGGCCTTCCGATGGCCGGCGACGCGCTGGTTCGGGCCCGCAGCCTCACCTCGAAGCTGGCCGAACCGATCGAGATCGGCGGGCTGCGGCTCGAGATCGGAGCGAGGGCCGGAGTCGCCGTCGGCGGCGGCCTCGTCTCGGTCGACGAACTGCTCCGCCGCGCGGACGTGGCCATGAACCAGGCAAAAGACGAGAATCAACCGATCGCGTTGTACGTCCACGATCGGGACACCGCCGACGCCGACCGGCTCTCGCTCTCCGCCGATCTCGCTCGTGCCGTCTCCGAGCGGGAGTTCGTGATCGCGTTCCAGCCGATCGTCGACCTCGCGAGTGGCCAGGTCATCTCGATGGAGGCCCTGGCCCGGTGGTACCACCCGCAGCGTGGGCACCTCGCCCCGCTGCGGTTCCTCGGTGCGATCGAACGATCCGGGCTGCTGGCGCCGTTCACGGCACACGTGCTCGATCAGTCGCTGGCGGGCGCTCGCGCCTGGCGGGACGCGGGTTTCGATCTGCCGGTCGCGGTCAACGTGTCGCCGCGCAGCCTGCTGGACCCGTCTTTCCCGGACTCGATACCGGCCGCGCTCGCCGTCCACGGTCTGCCGCCGGAAGCGCTGACGATCGAGCTGACGGAGACGTTGACGCTCAGCCAGCTCGAAGTCGTCGACGACGTGCTGCACGCGATTCGTGACCTCGGTGTCAGCCTCGCGCTCGACGACTTCGGCACCGGCTTCTCCTCGCTGGCGACGATCGCGCGGATCCCGGTACACGAACTCAAGATCGACCGTACGTTCGTCGCGGGCATGACCGGCACCACCGAATCGGCGATCGTACGCTCCACGATCGAACTCGGCCGCAGCCTCGACCTGCTCGTCGTCGCGGAAGGCATCGAGAACGACGAGCAGCGGGAGCGCCTGTGGAGTCTCGGCTGCCCGGCCGGCCAGGGTCACCTGTTCGCCCGACCGATGAGTGCGACGCAGTTGATCGCCCGGCTGGAACGCGGGCACGAAGGTGTGCCGGGTCGACTGGTCGCGCCGCTGCACGCGAGCGGTGACGTGATCCGGCTCGCCGCCACCCGCCGAGCGGGCGCCACTCGGTCGGTCAAACCCGCGTCGACGAAGCCGGCCGCGCCGAAACCAGCCGCGGCGAAACCAGCATCGGCGAGATCGGTGAAGACGCCGACGACCGCGCCGTCCGCCGAAACGCAGCCAACCACGGCGGAGTCGACGAAGGCCCCGTTGACGACGTCCGAGGTGACGCCGGCAGAGTCAGCCAAACCAAAGTCGACAAAGGCCCAGCCCAGTCGGTCGCAGCCGGTCCCGCGGAAGCTGGCCGCCAACGTGCGGCCGGCTAAGACGCAGCCGTCCGGGACTCGGTCAACGGCGGCGGGCTCGGCGGCGGCCCAACTGGCGGCGCCTCCGGTGCCGGCGACCGAACCAGCAGCGCCGGAGCCCAAACGGCGTACGCGATCGGGTACAACAGATAGCCGAACCGCGTCGACGGAATGAGCAGGATCGCCGCGAGCAGACCCCACGCACTGATGATCGCGGCGGAGCTGGCGGTTCGGGGCGGTCGGCGCACCAGCCACACGGCGATGGCCACGCCCGCGAGCAGCAGCAACACGGTCGCGATCGTCTTGCCACCGGGCACACCGTCCGCGATCAGGTGCCCTGGCAACGGTGAGGCCGCCGGGCTCTCGACGAGGCCGCGACCGAGCGGAAATCGGACCACGTTCTCGATCGCGGCGTCCCGGTCCACCAGAATCGCCGGCACGAGCGTGACGATCGGCAGCCCGATGGCTCCGAGCGCGTAGACGTACGCGACCCGGCGGCCTCTCGTCGCCGCGAGCGCGAGCAGCACGAGGGCCACCGGCCACGCGAAGAGTTTCAGCGAACCGGCCACGCCGACCACGACTCCCGCCCAGCCGAACCGCTCACGGGCGGCGAGAGCCAACGCGAGCACACTCAGCCCGAGCACGACCAGGTCATCGCCGCCGGTCGCGATCGTGAGCGCACAGATCGGCAGCACCGTGACGGCCTGCACAGCGCGGACCAATTGCCCGTCGCGCGCCGATCCGACGGCTCCCCGAATGAGCCGCACCGACACCAGCAGCGTCGCGATCAGCGTGACGACGAACCAGACCCGAGCGTCCGTCCACCAGGAGACACCCGCGATCGCACGCGGCAGGCCGAAGAGCGCCATTCCCGGCTGGTACGGCAGGTAGCCGGCAAGTTGGGATCCGTGTGGCAGCGCGGCGAGGGTGTCATGACTCAGGTACGGCGTACCGGTGTGCCACAGCCGCTCGCCGCCGGCCTCGATCACCCCGACTTCGTCCTGCGCCCGGTCGGTGCGGCCGCCGGCTCGTTGCACCGACTCCACGAGCAGCGGAAAGATCGCGGTCGCGGCGAACGTCAGCGCCGTGAGGATCGCGCGGGCGGGCGTACCACCGGATGATCTTCCGGCTCTGCGCATCAGCACCTGGCCGATCGCGATCACGGTGCCGACGGCGTAACCGAAAACCGCCATCCGGCCCCACGCTCCGTGCGGTGGCAGCGTCATGTTGTGCGCCGTGATCGCCGCGAAGATCGTCGACACCGCGTAGAGCACGACGTCGAGCGCGAGCCCACCGGCCGCGGTGTCCGCTCGGGCCCACCAGCGGCCGATCGTGGTTCCGGGCGCGGTCATGCCGGCCATCCTCGCATCCCGATGCTCATCCGGTTCCCGGCGCGGCGTACACAGGATGGGTGAGGTACGCCGATCGCCAGGAAGCGGGCACCCTGCTGGCCGAGTCGTTGTCCGGGTACGCCGACCGTCCGGACGCGATGGTGCTCGGCCTGGCGCGCGGTGGCGTGATCGTGGCCGCCGCCGTCGCCGAGGCGCTGCGCCTGCCACTCGACACCATCGTGATCCGTAAACTTTCGCTGCCTTCGGCGCCAGAGGTCGCCTTCGGCGCGGTCAGCGCGCTCGGACCCGACGCCCGGGACCGGGTCGCAGAGGCCCGGCTGGGGACCGATGAGGTGGAGCGGGTCGTCCATGAGCAGCGGGCGGAGGCGCTGCGGCGTGATCGTGCCTACCGCGCCGGCCGTCCGCCCCTGGATCTGGCCGGCCGCGTCGCGATCTTGGTCGACGACGGCCTGGCCACCGGGGCGACGGCGATCGCGGCGACCCAGGCGGCGCGGACGCTCGGCGCGGCCTGGGTGGTGCTCGCCGTGCCGGTCGGCGCCCGGGACACGGCCGACGTGCTGGCCGAGATCGCCGACGAGGTCGTCTGTCCGATGGCCCCGGCCGAATTCCGAGCGGTCAGCGTCTGGTATCGCTCGTTCGAGCAGGTCAGCGACGACGAGGTGCGAGCCGCGCTCGGCGTCGAATGACCTTCTCCTACACGATCGCCATGTCGACGAAGCGGGAGAAGTGCAGTTGGGCGGCGACCGTGACCGTGTCGGTCGGGCCGTTACGGTGCTTGGCCACGATGAAGTCGGCTTCGCCCGCGCGCGGGGACTCCTTGTCGTAGTAGTCGTCGCGGTGCAACAGGATCACGACGTCGGCGTCCTGTTCGATCGAGCCGGACTCGCGCAGGTCGGAGAGTTGGGGACGCTTGTCGGTGCGCTGCTCCGGGCCACGGTTGAGCTGGCTGACCGCGATCACCGGGCACTCGATCTCCTTCGCGAGCAGCTTGAGACCACGGGACAACTCCGCGACCTCCTGCTGCCGGCTCTCCGTCTTCTTGGGCGAACTCATGAGCTGCAGATAGTCGACGACCACGAGCTTGAGGTCGTGACGCTGCTTGAGACGCCGCGCCTTGGCCCGGATCTCCATCAGGTTGAGGTTGGGCGTGTCGTCGACGAAGAGCGGGGCCTCGCTGATCTCGCCCATGCGCCGGGCCAGCTTCGACCAGTCGTCGTCGTTGAGCTGGCCGGACCGCAGCGTGTGCAACCCGACCCGCGCCTCGGCGGAGAGCAGACGCGTCACGATCTCGACCTTGCTCATTTCCAGCGAGAAGATCGCGCTGGCGTGCCCGTGCATGACGGACGCGTGCCGAGCGAAGTCCATCGCCGCCGTCGAGTTGTGGGTCGGGATCATGGCCGGCCGGCGAGGTAGAGGTGGTCGGCGTTGTCGACGGTCACGCATCGGACCGGCACGCTCGTGGACCGGCCGCACCTCCACGATGAACCGCGATCCGGTGCGAGTGGGCGTCACGCCGCGGCGACGCTCCTTGTGGATCAGCCACTTCCGCGCTCAAGCCGGAACACGTCATCGACGGTCGAGAAGCTGACCTCGGTGTGACCGTCAATCGTCTTCGCGCCTCATCGTCGCGCCGGTAGCCGAGGCTCACCACCAACTCGAATACATCGTCGGCGAGCCGGGTCGACGTCGAGCGGAAGCGGACACTGCCACTGGGCCCGACGGTGCCGTGGGTGTCCATCAGGCCGGCGAGCAGTGCGCGCCGCTGCGGTTCGGACGCGCGCAGGAAGTCGACGGGCACGTGCTTGTCGTTCAGGACACCGATCGACGCCAGCATCGCGGCGAGCGGGCCGAGGATCGTATAAATGCGAGGTTCGGTCGGTCGCACGTCGAATCCGTCGCCTCGACGTGGACGACCAACGCCGGATCTGCCGTGGTGAACCGTGCCGTCGCGCTGTCACCGGCGCCGAGCCACACCCCGAGCGTGTACGGCGGGATGGCCAGCTCACGCTCAGGCAGCTCCAGTGGCAGCGTGTTCGTGATCGAATGATTTCGACGGCGGTCGGCCGTGTGCGTCGTCGCGTGGATCTGCTCGGTCGTGCGGACCTCGGCGCGCCGTGCCGGCTCGGCGGGAGGCCCGGTCATGCGTGAGCCAACGGTGCTCCGCGTCGGCGACGATCACGCTGCCGTCGGAGAAGACCGACCTCGAAGCACGTCCGGTCGATCATCACCTCGGTCGCGGCCGTCACCCGCGTCGGGATGCCGTCGGCACCGAGCAGACGGTCGCCGACCCGCACGGCGCCCATCGTGGTCCAGCCGGTCGGCGTCGCCAGCGGGGTGTCGAGGGCCAGCGCCTTTCCCAAACCGGGACGGCCGGCCACGATGATCAACTGGCCCGCTGTGGAGGCCGTTGAGCAGTCGATCGAGGTCGGCGAAGCCGGTCGGGATGCCGGTCATCGCGTCGCCCGACGCGCCGACCGTCTCGATCTCGTCGAGTGTGGGCTGCAGCAGATCGGAGAGCCGCGCGAAGTCTTCACTGACCCGACGCTCGGTGACGTCATAGACGGCCTGCTGCGCGAGGTCGACCAAGTCGTCGGTGTCACGGCCACCACCGCCGGCGCGTGCCGTAGCCGAGTTGGACGATGCGCGTGCCGGCCTCGATCAGCCGCCGCAGCACGGCTCGCTCGCTGACGATGCGGGCGTAATAGGACGCGTTAGCCGCAGTCGGCACGCTCGCGATCAACGTGTGCAGGTAGGGGGCACCGCCGATGCGGCCGATGTCGCCGGAGTCGGTCAGGGCGGCGGCCACCGTGATCGGGTCGGCGGGCTCGCCTCGGCCGTAGAGGTCGAGGATCGGCGTCGAAGACGGTCGCGTGGATCGGGCCGGTAGAAGTCGCCGGTGCGGAGGATCTCGACCACGTCGGCGATGGCGTCTTTGGACAGCAGCATGCCGCCGAGCACGCACTGCTCGGCCGCGACGTCTTGCGGGGGCGTGCGGTCGAACTGGCCGTCAGAGGGGGCGGTGTCGCGGCGCTCGGGCGATCGGGTCGGTTCTGGGGCGCGCGCGGGCTCACCGGCTCGCGGCGGCTCGGCCGGCCGCGCGGGCTCGGCAGCTCGAGGTTGGTCAGGACCGCGCACACCGTCGGTAATGGACATTGCTCCTCCGCCCGCCGCGTCTGGCCAGGTTTATCGCAGAGGTACGACAATTTCCGAGCGATCGGCTTCCGCAGCCTACGAACCCTGGAACCTCGAAACAAACACGGTCGGTGGACGAGCCTCGGGACAACCTGTGGATTGCGGGCCTGAACCTGTGTGCAGCATGTGCACAGGCCTGTGGATAACTCCGGGGATAGTGCCAACTTCGTCGCGGTGACCTGCGGAAACATTGCACACAGGGTGTGGGGAAAAGAAAGTTACCCGCTGGTCGGCACAAGTGGCCCGCGCTCGGCCAGTGACACATAGATCGTCGACGACGAATCCCGCCTAGACGGCCGATGGCGCCAGACAGTCAAACCGACAAATATCCCATGTCGTGGACAACCACGAGTGGACGCCCCGCTCCGCAGAGCTGTCAGATCTTTCCGGTCGCCGCGCAACCCGCCAGCCCGATCAGCGCCGGGCGGCGTTCGATCCGTACGGTCCCGATGGTCGGTCCGCGGAACGCATCGACGAACTCGACGACTGGTCCGGACCGATCACGGGCTCCGGCCTCGGGACCGCCCGCCCGTCGGATCGGGGAGACAACGGCTACTGGGACGACCGCTACGCCGAACGAGACTCCGCCGGCTACCCGTTGGTGCGGCCCACCGAACGCGCGATTCCGGCGATGCGGTCCGCCCCTGATGGCCCGACGTCCGTCTCCTGGCATTCGGGTTCGCTCCCGGCCGTCCCCGCCGATCGCGGCGCGGCGTCGGACCGCGGCACCGCCTTGGCCCGCGCCACCGACCCGACCCGCAGGACTGGCCCGGCAGCCGACGGCCCGATCCTCGGCACGTTCGACGACGACCGTGACTACCAGGCGGTGCTCGGTTGGACGGCGATCTGGTACGGCGTACCCATCGTGGCCTATCTGATCTGGACTTTGACCCGCAGTGGTGCCCCGAAGGCGATCTGTGTCGGCGTCAGCGAGTGCACGTCGGCTCGGTCCGACGCGTGGTCGGCGATCCTGCACAACAGCCTCGGGGTCATCTTCGCGTTGCTGCTCAGCTTCGGCGTGGCCGCCGCGGTGCGGCGCGTGAGCCTGTCGTGGCGGGCGTTGACGCTCGGTTTCGCCGCCTCGGTAATCGGCGCGGGCATCGCCACGCTGCTGATCTCCGCCGTCTAGGCTCTCGGCCGAGGGAAGGTACGGTAGTACATCGGCATGTCGGCCGCGACATGCCGTTCGGGAACGGATGCCGCGGTTTGTTGGGGCGGCCGGTTCGCCGGTGTCGAGCTTGATGGCGACGGCGAACGGTATGTGCGGTAGTACATGGGGATGTCGGCTGTGACATGCCGTTCGAGGGACAGATGCCCGGTTTGGTTGGGGCGGCCGGTTCGCCCGTGTCGGTCGTGATGACGACGGCGAACGGTATGTGGGGTAGTACATCGGCATGTCGGCAGTGACGTGTTGTTCGGGGAACGGATGCTCGGTTTGTCGCGGCTGCCCGCTTGGCCGTTTCGGCGTGATGACGACGGCGCACGGTATGTGTCGTAGTACATCGGGATGTCGGCCGCGACATGCCGTTCGAGGGACAGATGATCGGTCTGCTGTGGTTGCCCGTTCGCGTGTGTTGGGCGGGTTGGGCGTGATAAAGACGGCGGACGGTATGTCTTCCCGCACGTGCTTATGCCGGTCGCGACATGACGTGCGCCGAACGCAAGCTTGATTTCGGCTCGCGCACCGCTGCTGACCAGTGCACCCCGATGCTCGCCGACCCTTTAGTAGGTGCCGGGCCACTCCGGCAGATGGTGCCCGAGCTTGGCCGACTTCATTGCGATCTTCGTCTTCGACCGGGTGTTGCGCGCGGTGCGCTTGGCCGAGCGACGGGCCTCGTTGGTCAGGTGGCTGGCGCGCCATCTCAGGCTCGGCTGGCCGTTCGTGTCGACGGCGGCTAGCAGCAGGCCGCCGAGCAGGCCGACGTTTTTCAGGAAGTGAATGCGCTGCTGGGCCCGGTCGGTGCCGCGTTCGGCCTGCCAGAACGCGTGCCCGGCGACGGTCGTCGGCACGAGCGAACCGGCGAGCACGACGGCGGCCGGCCGGCGAAGCGGCGTCTGCAGGAGCACGGCGCTCGCGACCTGGACAGCGCCGTTCAACCTGATGATGTTGCGAGCCTCCGTCGGCATGGGCACCGGCAGCCGGTCGAACGTCGAGGCTGCGCGATCGGTCATCGCCTTCGAGCGCGCCTCCAGCTTCTCCGGATGCATGACCGCGTCAGCTCCTTGAACCACGAAGATCGCGCCGAGCATCGCGCGGGCCGCAATACGCACAGGTCTCATGGTTAGTTCATACCCGCCTGGTGCCGGAAATTCACATCGTTCCCGTGAACACGATTTATTCCGCTGGCGGCTGTGTGCGCAGGTAACGCCCGAAATGCGGCACCGTGAAGGCGACCGTGCCGCGTTCGCCGCAGTAGATCAGGCCCTTCTTGATCAGCGCGTCCCTGGCGGGCGACAGGCTGGCCGGCTTCCGAGCCAGGGCGCGGGCGATCTCGGCTGTCGGCACCGCCGCGTCCATGTCGGACGCGATCTCGCCGGAGGACAGTGTCGCCATCGCTCGCATGTATTCACGCTCGGCCGGCGTCGCGCGTTCGAAGCGGGATCCGAAGAAACCGACGGCGAGCTCCGCCTCGGCTTCGGGGGCGGCGACACGGACGTCGGCGGCGGTGATCGGCGACGACGGGGCATGGTCCCAGGTGGCCTTGCCGTAGGCCTGGACGAAGTACGGGTAACCGCCGGAAGCCTCGTACAACGCGTCCAGTGCCTTGGCGTCGAACTCCACGGTCTCCCGCTGTGCCGGAGCGCAGAGGGCCTGATCTGCGGAAATGCGGTCGAGCCGGTCGATGCGCTGGTAACGAAAGAGCCGCTCCGAGTAGGACTTCGCGGCCGACAGCAGCGCCGGCAGGTGCGGAAGCCCGGCACCAACCACGATCAGCGGCGCGCCGGTCTGTGACAGCTCGTGGCACGCCGCGCACAGCGCCGACACGTCCGCCGCCGAGACGTCCTGCATCTCGTCGATGAACAGCGCGATGCCGGTGCCCACATCGGTCGCCACGCTGGCGGCGTCGCCGAGCAGTTCGACCAGGTCGATCTCCATGTCGCCGGAGTCGGCGCGGCCCGCCGTCGCCGGCACGTCGATGCCGGGCTGCCACCGGTCACGCAGCTTCGTGGGCGTGTCGCCATCGCTTCGCAGCGCGAACGCTTTCAGCACGCCGAGGAAGTCGTCGATGCGGTCGGGAGCCCGATGATGCGGCGCGAGTTCACGGATCGCCATGTGCAGGGCGGCCGACAGCGGGCGCCGGAGCGATTGGTCGGGCCGCGCCTCGATCTTGCCGGTGCCCCAGGACCGGCCGATGGCCTGCGATCGGAGCGTGTTGAGCAGCACGGTCTTGCCGACGCCACGTAAGCCGGTAAGCACGAGACTGCGTTCTGGCCGGCCGCGGGAGATGCGCTCGAGCACGACGTCGAAGACGGCGAGTTCCCGATCTCGACCGGCCAGCTCCGGCGGGCGTTGGCCGGCGCCGGGCGCGTACGGGTTGCGTACCGGATCCACGCATCGCACCGTATCGGGGTTTCTAGCGGGAGCGCTAGATGCCGATAGATGGCATGAGTTGTGTCGTACCTGTCGAGAATGATCTACGGGTGTCTAGCTTTTCCGCTAGACACCCGTAGACGATGCGATCGACGTCAGGCGCCCGGTCCGAGGCACAGCACGTAGCTCTTGGAGATGTCGCCACTCGCCGTGAAATGGAAGACGTTGGTGAGGCCGGCGACGCCGTTGCAGCTGGCGGTCTGATCGGTGCCCTGGATCGTCTTGAGCACCTTGAAACTCGACACGCCGCACGTGGCCACGGAGACGGTCGTGTTGGGCTCCGGCTCGCCGTTGCTCTGCACGCACTGGCCGGCCGCCGGAATCACGGCCGCCGGCGTGTTCTTGTCGCCGCGGAGGTAGAGGTAGCCACCGACGCCGAGGCCGACCACCACGACCAACGTGAGCAGCATCGAGAGCACGATGACCGCCGTGTTGCTTTTCTGCCGCGGCGCCTGCCACACCTGCTCGTCGTAGTTGCCGAGCGGTGGGCCGGGTTGTTCGTACCCCTGGTGATATTGGTTCGGTTGGTATTGGTCTTGCTGGTATTGGTTCGGTTGAACCGGCTGAGCGTTCGGTGTGGCCCACTGGTTCGGCTGGTACTGCGGCTGCTGATATTGGTTGTACGGCGGTGCCGGCGCAGCGTGACCCGGCTCGAACGATGCCGGCATCGGTGGCGCCGGCTGCAACGGTGTCGTCGGAAGCGCCGGCGTCACCGGTGGGTAGAGCTGGGGCGACGGCGAGGCGGGCTGGACCGGGATGGTCTCATCGGTCCACGGATCCGCCGGCGGCTCCTGGCCCGGGCCGGGAGGGCCATAGGTCGACATCACTACCTCCGTGCGGTTGAAAGGCCCGCCACATGCTGGCGAAGAAGGACCGCGCGAGGCGGCGGGCCCCAAAAGTATCGCTACCCGTCAACGATCACCATGACCGAAGGGTGGACGTTCGCGCGCCTGATGCTGTTGTGTCGGGAATCCGACGGATCGGCGAGAGCCCGGCTGGTCAGAGCAGGCGGAGTTGATGATCTCTCGGCCGGGCCGGTGCGGATTCACCCCGGTGCTCGAAGAGGCGAGGATCGATCGCGTCGAGGAAGCGGGTCGGTCGCGCCTCGCGCTCGGAGCCACGGATGTGCCGCCTGCGGGCGTGGCTGACGAAGAGACGATCCTGCGCCCGGGTCAAACCGACGAAGAAGAGCCGGCGCTCCTCCGCGATGTCATCGTCGGTCTGCTCGCGCCCCGGAAACCGCAGTGGCAACAGCCCGTCTTCGCACCCGACCAGGAAGACGACCGGGAACTCCAGGCCCTTCGCGGCGTGCAACGTGAGCAGCGTGACCGCTTGCGCGCGGGGATCGAGCGCGTCGACGTCGGCGCCGGTGGTGACATCGGTCAGGAACTGCTCGTCATCGTCGCCCGACCGCAACGCCAGCGGTGTCAGCACGTCAACAGCCATGTGGAGGTCGGCCTCGGTGAGCCGGGCCTCGCTCGGCGGCGGGTCCAGCGTGGGCACCCGGAGCCGCTCGATGATCTGAGCCGAGGCCACGCGCAGCCGCTCCGCGATCGAGCCGGCCGGTGTGAACCGCAGCTCACGTGCGATGGCCGCGACGCCCGGGCGATCCCGCAGCCGATCGTGCGACCGCTTCTGCGTCGGAATTCCGCCACGTGTCAGCGCGTCGAGGATCGGAGCCGCCTGCGCGTCGGTGCGGTAGAGCACGGCGACATCGGCGAACGAAAGCGCGGCCGTCGGCGTGGAGCGACCGTCCACACGGCCGGAGTCGAGCGAGCGGTGCGACAGCCCGCCGATCAGCTCGTCGATCGTGCGCACGACGAAATCAGCCTCGTCGGCCGCGCTCGCCGCCGGATAGAGCCCGACCTGCGGCGCCTCCGGATCGAGCCGAGCCGGGTCCAGGCGCCGGCCACGGACCAGGGAAGTCGGCGCGATCGCCTGCACGGCGGTCGCGAGGATCGGCGCCGACGATCGGTAGTTGCGAGTCAACCGCGCGACCCGGGCATCGGCGTAGTCGTCGGTGAACCGAAGGAAGAACCCGACGTCAGCGCCACGGAACGAGTAGATGGCCTGGTCCGGGTCCCCGATTGCGCAGATGTTGCCGTCGGCCGGCACGAGTTGCCGCAACAGCTCGTACTGCGCCGGATCGACGTCCTGGTATTCGTCGACGAACACCCACGGCCAGCGCGAACGGTACGCCTCGATCAGCTCGGGGTGGCCCTGAAGCATCTCGACGACCAGCGGCACCAGGCGATCCAGTTCCACCGTGACGACGTCATCGTCCGCCTCGGGCACGGTCTCCTCGGCCACCCGGAACTGCGGCGGCAGGCCGGCCTGGTGCGGGTGTTCGCGGAGCATCGAGAGCGCGAGCGCGTGGAAGGTCGAGACGGTCACGTCCTCCGCGACCGGGCCGAGCAGCACGCCGAGCCGGCCCCGCACCTCTTCGGCGGCCCGGCGGGTGAACGTGATCGCGAGGCATTCCTCCGGGAAGACGTCCATGTCGGCGCAGAGGTAGGCGATGCGATGCGTGAGCGTGCGCGTCTTGCCGGTGCCGGGACCGGCGACGATGAGCATCGGGCCGCCCGGCGCCGACGCGGCCACCCGCTGCAACGCGTCCAGCCGGTCGAGCAGCCCCGTGCCGACGTCTTCCATGCCGGCGAGCATCGGCTCGAACGGTTCGTGCGGCGACGGCGGCGCCTGGATCGGTGGGGCCGGCTCGGGTTTGACGCGAGGCACGCGCTGCTTCGGCGGTCGCGGCGCGCTCACGCTCGCCTTCGGTTTGATCATTGTCTCGGGTACGTCGAACAGCGCGTCCTCGCCCGATCCGGCCCTGGCGACTTCACCGCGATCGAACAGCCGGATGACGCCGTACTCGCCGTCGAATCCCGGAGTCCGCCGCACGTCGCCCGCCCGCAGCCGCCGGACCGCCTCGCCGAGCAACTCCCCGCCGACCTTCGTGACGTCGTCGATCGGTGCGTGCCGCAGGATGTGCAACTCCGGACCGAGCGTGGCGACGAGGTGCCGAAGGTGACCGGTCACCGTTTTCGTACGCGCACCGACGCCGTAGATCTCGCCCAGGATCTCCCCGAGTGCGACAAGGTGCTCGACATGCGGCTTCGCACCCGGCGGCAGCTCCCCGTCGGGACGGTCAGCGAGTTCGTCGACGCGCGTCTGTACGCCGACCGTCACCGGCTTTCCGCACCCCGTACACATGCCTGCTTGAGCTTTTGTCTCGGCGGGTGACCAGCTGACGCCGCACGTGCGGTGGCCGTCGGCGTGGTATTTGCCCTCTTCGGGGAAGAACTCGAGGGTGCCGTGGAGCCCGTTCCCGGTACGCAACGCGTCGCGAACGGCGTAGTAGTCGAGCGCGCTCGTCATCGTGGTCGCTTCACGGCCGAGTGCCGGCAGCGAGTGCGCGTCCGAATTGGAGACGAGACGGTAGCGGTCGAGGCTGCTGACCCGCCAGTTCATCGCGGGGTCGGAGGAGAGGCCGGTTTCGACGGCGAAGATGTGCTCGGCGAGGTCGGCGTAGCAGTCGGCGATGCGATCGAAGCCGGATTTGGAACCCATCGCGGAGAACCACGGCGTCCAGATGTGCGCCGGCACGAGGAAGCCGTCGGGGCTGGCTTCGAGCGTGATTTCCAGCAGGTCGCGGGAGTCGAGACCCAGGATCGGCCGCCCGTCGGAGCCGAGGTTGCCGATGCGCCCGAGCCGGGTGTTGAAGCGGCTGACGGCGTCGAAGTCGGGCAGGTAGATCAGGTGGTGGACCTTGCGGGTGCGGTCGTCTCGCTTGTAGATGGTCGAGATCTCGACGGAGAGCATGAAGCGAGCGCGATGCTCGGCCAGGCCCGGCGGTAGCTGGCGCGCGATGTCGGTGGCGAGGTCGTCGCGCAGCGTGAGCAGGCCCGGCTCGGCCGGCACTCAGCGATTCGCGGAGGTGGTGGAACCATGCCGGATGCGTGAAATCGCCGGTGCCGAGGAGGGCGATGCCTTTCGTCGCGGCGCCGGTCGCCAGCGATGCGACCGTAAGGTCTCGGCTGCACGCTCGCGAGTATTTCGAGTGAATGTGCAGGTCAGCGACCCAGGCATCACGTTCGCCGGACGCGGTGGCGGCAGCGGGCGTGAATGGGGGCACGTCGCATCCTGGCATGCCCGGGTTTGCGCGCGCATCCCGCCACGCGTATCCGCGTCACGTTCGGGAAATCGGCCCGGCCGCCCGCGAGTCAGCCGCCCGCGAACGGTGGCAGGACGTCGATCGTGCAGTTGCCCGGCAGGGGTGCGGTGCGATCGTGGCAGGCAAGCCCGTCAACCAGGAACGATGACACGGCGAGCACCGCGGCGATCCGATCGTGTCGGGACGCGACGGTGGTCACGAGGTCGTCGAGGGTCGCGGCGGGCACGATTTCCTCGGCGGTGCCGGCGGCGGCGCGGGCTCCGGCGAAGTATCGGACGAGTGCCATGGTGTCAGCCACCGATCGCGGACATGGGTCGCGACGGTTGCAGGAACAGCGGGTCGTTGATCGCGTGCCCGGGCAGCTTGGCGGCCATGGCTCCACGCCAGCGCTCGGCGATGGCCTCGTCGCCCAGGCCCGCTCTTAGGGCTCCGCGCAGGTCCGACTCGTCTCGGCTGAACAGGCACGATCGGATCTGGCCGTCGGCCGTCAATCGGGTGCGGTCGCAATCACCGCAGAAAGGTCGGGTGACGCTGCCGATGATGCCGACCTTCGCCGGTCGGCCGTCGGCCGCGCGGTAACCCTCGACCACCCAGGTCTCGGCCGGCGCGGCGCCGCGATGATCCGGATCGGGCCGGAGCGTGAACTCGGTCTTCAGCGCCGCGAGAATGTCGTCGGCGGTGACCATGGTGCCGCGATTCCACACGTGGCCGGCGTCGAGCGGCATCTGTTCGATGAAGCGCAGCTCATAACCTCGATCGAGCGCAAAGCGCAGCAGTGCGACCGACTCGTCGTCGTTGACGTCACGCATCAGCACCGAGTTGAGCTTGACCGGCGTCAGCCCGGCCGCGGTCGCGGCTTCGAGACCCGCGAGCACGTCGGTCATGCGGTCGCGCCTCGTTAACGCGGTGAAGCGAGCGCGGTTGAGCGTGTCGAGCGAGACGTTGACGCGATCGAGACCCGCCGCCGCGAGTGGTGCGGCGAGGCGGGCGAGGCCGATGCCGTTGGTCGTGATGGAGATGCTCGGGCGCGGTGCCAGGGCGGCTGTCGCGGCCACGATCGCCAGGAGGCCGGGCCGGATCGTCGGCTCGCCGCCGGTGAACCGGACCTCCCGGACGCCAAGTCGGGAAACCGCGATGTCGATCAGCCGCACGATCTCGTCGTCTGTCAGCACGTCCTTGCTCGGCAGCCAGTCGAGACCTTCGGCGGGCATGCAGTAGGTGCACCGAAGATTGCATTTGTCGGTCAACGACACCCGGAGGTCGACAGCCGTGCGGCCGTAGCTGTCAACGAGAGCGCCGATGGTCATTGCTCGACCGTAGCGCGCACGGCCGACATCACGGGGTCGCGATAGCCGGCGCCGAACATCGCCGTGTGCACGAGAAGCAGATGGAGCTGGTGCAACGGGACGCGAGAGCGCCAACCCGGCGAAAGTGGCCATACCTCTTCGTACCCGCTGACGATCTCGCGTATGTGTGGCGCGCCGCCGAACAGCATCAACTCGGCCAGATCGGTCTCGCGATGGCCCCCGTGCGCGGCCGGATCGATGAGGTAGACCGGACCGGCCGCGGACCACAGCAGGTTGCCCGGCCACAGGTCACCGTGCACGCGTGAAGGCGGCTCGGCATCGGCGTCGCCCGCGTAGACGGCGATGTCGGCGATCATGCGTTCGATCTCGTCGACATCGGCCGCGCCGATCGCACCACGGTCGCGAGAAAGTCGCAGGTAGGGCCGCAGCCGTAACTCTGCGAACCACCTCGACCACGGGCCGGTCGCGGGGGTGTTGTCCATCGGGAGCGCGCCGATGTAGCCGGCCCACGGGGCGCCGAAGGTCTCGCTGCCGGAGCGGTGGGTGGTCGCGAGCCGGGCACCGAAAGCACGGGCGGCATCGGGTGCCGGCGGCCCCTCCTCGATCCAGTCCAGTGCGAGGAGCTGCGGCAACGCGACGACGATGGTCGGCAACGGGGCACCGCCGGGCACCCGCAGCCACTCGATGCCGGCCGCTTCCGCCTCGAAGAACCCGGGTGGCGTGGCGGTTTTGTCGCTGCCCGGCGAGGTCGCTGATGACGCGTCGGGCCAGGTCTTCATGAAGATCGAGTTGCCGTCGTCGAGGGTCAGGCGGGACGCCGCGTTAATGGAGCCACCGTGGATCGGGGTCTCGCGGATGCGCTGGTGCGTGAGAAACGTCGGCAAATGTTCCGGGTGCGTGCGCAGATAGGCGAGGTCCACGCTCGCAGGCTACCGAGGTGTCGTCGCCGGGGTGTGGACGACGCCGAACGCGAGTGGCACACAAGCATTGCCATCTGCGGCGGTTCATCCTTTCGGCGAAACGAAGGCTGTGGATATCGCGCGTGTCGTCCACAGGATAAATAAGACATCTTCCGATCTTTTCCGGGGTACGGCCAGGCTGTCGGCATGGAAATCGCGCCCTTGTCTCTCCGTGCCCCGGCCGACGTACTCGCCGCCATCCCTTACCTGCTGGGTTTCGTGCCAGCCGACAGCGTCGTCGTGCTCGGCTTGAAAGCAAAGAAGATCACTTTTCAGATGCGAGTCGATCTGCCGACGGCCGCCGACGTGGAGGCGTTCAGCAAATCCGTCACGCCGATCGTCGCCCGTCAACGTGTGACCCGCGCGATCGTCGTCGGCTACGGCGCAGAGGCGGCAGTGCGGCCGGCCGTCCTCGCGATGCGTACGGAGTTACGCCGCCGGCGGATCGACGTGCCCGAGGTGTTGCGGGTGACCGACGACAAATACTGGTCGTACGTGTGCACCAACCCGACCTGCTGCGACCCGGCCGGCATGCCGTTCGACCTGCGCACCAGCCCGGTCGCGTGCACGGCCACCGTTGCCGGCCTGACCGCGCTGCCGTCCCGTGACGATGTGGTTGCCCGGCTGGCACCCGTCCACGGCCCGGAGGCGATCGCGATGCGGGCCGCTTCCTTGCAAGCCGATATGCGTCTGTGTGACGTGGTCGACGGGAGGTCGGCTGAGGCGTCGGTGGAAGCACTGGTCGCCGCAGGTCGGGCCGCCGTAGACATGGCCACGCTGCGGTTCACCTACGGCGGCATGCTCGATGACGACGATGTCGCGTGGCTCGGGCTGCTCCTCGTCAACATCTCGGTCCGCGACTACGCATGGGAGCGCGTCGGTGATGATCTCGCGGTCAACGTCGACATGTGGTCATACGTGCTTCGTCGCGTCGATCCTGATCTCGTCGCGGCTCCGGCGACGCTGCTCGCGTTCGCCGCGTGGCGTAACGGCGACGGCGCGATCGCCTCGATAGCCCTCGAACGTGCGATGACGGCAGACCCGCACTACGGCATGGCTCGGCTTCTCGACGCGGCCTTCACCGGCGGCCTGTCGCCAACCGAATATGAGGAGCTGATGGCGGCTGACGCCAAGGTCGAGGGTGACGGTGCCGAAAACGCGGCACCGGGTGCCGAGACTGCGCCGGGCGGTGCCGAGGTTCGGCCGTCGGTCCGCAGCAGCCGGCGGCCGCGATCGTTGCGGCGGCCGACCCGCGATCGGGCCGCCTGAGCCCTCCGCCCGATGCGCATCGGCCCGGCGCGCATCGGTCCGGCGCGCATCGGCCCGGGGCGCATCGGCCCGGCGGCGCATCGGCCCGCCGGGCCATCGGGTCGTGGTTGATGTCGCGTGGGCCCGTGCGCACCGGGCGGGTCTGCCACACGCTCTGCTCTGCACACTCATAGGCATCAGCCACTTGAGCTGCTGGAATGCAAATCCGGCCGCGCCACCTTCTGGCCGATCGATCACTCGGATGGCAGCGTCACGCGACCGGGGTTCGTGTAGACGTTCATCGTCTGACCACGGAGAAACCCGACCAGCGTCATGCCGGCCTCGGCCGCGAGGTCGACGGCGAGGGTGCTCGGTGCCGACACGGCGGCGAGCATCGGCAGGCCGGCCATCGAGGCCTTCTGTGTCAGCTCAAAGCTCGCGCGACCTGAGACGAGCAACACGTGGCCGGTCAGCGGCAGGCGCTCTTCACGCAGAGCCCAGCCGATGACCTTGTCCACCGCGTTGTGCCGGCCGACGTCCTCGCGAACGACGATCAGGGTGCCGTCCGCGGCGAACAGACCGGCCGCGTGCAGTCCTCCGGTCGACGCGAAGGTGCGCTGCTCGGCCCGGAGCCGGTCGGGCAGCGCGGCCAGCGTGGCGGCCGGCACCACGGTGTCGTCGGCTTCCAGCGGGTAAACCGACATGGTGCGCACAGCGTCGATGCTGGCCTTCCCGCATACGCCGCACGAGCTGGTCGTGTAGAAGTTCCGCGTCGGGTCGACATCGGGAGGCGGCACATGGTCGGCGATCGTGACGTCGACGACGTTGTACGTGTTCGGCTCCTGGTCGCCGGCACACAGTTGCGCACTCCGGACGTCGTTGGCCGCCCGGATGATGCCCTCGGTCAGCAGAAAGCCGAGCGCGAGTTCGATGTCGTTGCCGGGTGTTCGCATGGTGACCGCGAGTGCTCGTTTCGGGCCACCCGTCGGGCCGATCCGAATCTCCAGCGGCTCCTCGGCCGTCACCGTGTCGGGTCGGCGCACCGCGGTGCCCGCTTCGAGGTCGATCCGCAAAACCGAATGCCTGGTCGTCACGCGTGCCATGGGTCCATCCTGCACCGCCATCGGCCAAGATCCGCATTTCCGGCCGGACGGGTATGACTTCGGCGACTCGTATGCGGGAGAGGACATCGGCATGTCGGGAGCGATATCGGAATCGTCGAACAGATGTTGCTGCGGCCGCGTGACCTGAACCCTGCCGGATCGCCGCCCGGCTCCCGACTCCCGGCCGGATTCTCGGAACAGGCCCCGGCCGGATTCTCCGAACAGGCCCCAGCCTGATCCTCCGAACCGGCGCCGGTCGGGCGGGCATGATTTCCGTGATTGGTATGGCAATCAGAGCATGACCATGTAACGACGGACATAGGAGTCGCCAAACAACTATTCGTCGGTTCGGCGGCGTGGATGTGATCACCGGCCCGATCTCAACCGCGACCAGTTACCTCGCCGCCGGCCCTCGCTGCCGAGCAGCCGACCTTCACTGCCGACCTTCACTGCCGACCGGTCCCTCACCGCCGGCCCGTCCCTAACTGCCGACCCGCACTGCCGACCGTCACAGGCGTCAGGGCGGTGCCAGGGAGGCGAACCGCACAGGTAACGCGAGGATCGCGCGGTAGCGTGGCCGGGTGACGAGCTGGACCGCGATCGTTCTCGCCGGCGGTGCAGCGACCCGTCTCGGTGGCGGGATCAAGCCGGCCGTCACCGTTGGCGGTAGACGGATGCTCGATCGAGTACTCGATGCCGTCGCCGGGGCAGATCACATCGTCGTTGTCGGGCCGTCGGATCTCGATGTCCCGGCCGAGGTGGGCCTGACCGAGATCGCGGGCGACGTGCCCCATGGGCCCGTGACAAGCGTCAGGTCGCCGACGACGCGGGTGCAGGAAGTACCGCCGGGCGGTGGCCCCGTGTGCGCGATCGCAGCCGGCCTCGACCAAGGCCGAGAGCTCGGCCAAGGCAGGGCGCTTGACGGCGGGCGCTTGACCAGGCAGGGCGCTTGACCAAGGCAGAGCGACGGACCTCGTCGCGATCGTGGCCGGGGACCTGCCGCTCCTCACCACCGCCGCGATCGAAGCGCTGACCGACGCCGCTGCGGATCACGACGGCGCCATTTACGTCGACGAGGACGATCGGGCGCAGTGGCTATGCGGCGTTTGGCGGGCCGCCTCGATCGCCGGGCGTCTCGACGAGATGCTTGCCGAACGCGGATCGCTCGACGGTGGATCCCTGCGCGCGCTTTTCGGACCGCTGCGTGTCAACCGGATTCGCCATGAGGGGACGTCGCCACCGCCGTACCTTGACTGTGACACCGAAGGCGACATCCGGCAGGTAGAAGAATGGTTGGCACCATGAACGCACTCGACGAGTGGGCACAGTCCGTCGCCACGGCTCTCGGGCTCACGTCGGAAACCGGCGACCGGGAACTCGTGCTTGACCTGGCGAGAGACGTCGCCCACGGGGTGATGCGGCCGGCCGCCCCGTTCACCGCATACCTGCTCGGCGTGGCCGTC
Source organism: uncultured Actinomycetota bacterium (assembly GCA_963797605.1). GTDB lineage: Bacteria > Actinomycetota > Actinomycetes > Mycobacteriales > Micromonosporaceae > DASQPR01. Next base: position 245,472 of record CAWCPX010000002.1, read on the forward strand.
GGCAGAGGTGCCGATCCGGCCACCGCCGCTGCGACCATCACGGAAATGACGAAGTCCTGGCCGCACCACGACGAAACGTAAGATCGTGGAGAGTTCCGACGAAATAACGACGGTTTCTCTCCACGAAACCTTAAAGATCGAGCTAGCCGACCGGCTCCAACCTCACGATCATGTGTTTTGAGGTCGGGGTGTTTGACTTGTCCGCCGTGGACTCCAGCGGCACGAGCACGTTCGCCTCGGGGAAATAGGTTGCGGCGCAGCCACGAGCTGACGGATATGCCACGACTCGGAAATCCTTGGCCCGACGCTTGGAGCCGTCGGTCCACTCGGAGACGATGTCGACCATCGCGCCGTCAGGGATCCCCAGCGTCGCGAGATCGTCGGGATTTACGAAGACCACCCGCCGACCATTGCGGATGCCGCGATAACGGTCGTCGAGCCCGTAGATCGTGGTGTTGTACTGGTCGTGGCTGCGTACGGTCTGCAGGATCAGCCGGCCTTCGGGCACCGCTGACACGACGAGCGGATTCACCATGAACACTGCCTTGCCGGACCTTGTCGGGAAGCTCCGACTGTCGCGGGGGCCGTGCGGTAATACGAAACCCGCGCCCTCGCTGACGCGCTGTTCGAAGTCGCCGAATCCCGGAATCACCTGCGCGATCACATCGCGGATCGATCGGTAGTCGTCACGGTACGTCGACCACGGCAGCGCGTCGCCGAGCGTCGCCGCCGCGATGCCGCAGAGGATCGAGACTTCCGAGCGCAAGTTCTCGGACGCGGGCGCGAGCCCACCGCGCGACGCGTGTACGGCTGACATCGAGTCCTCGACTGTCACGAACTGCTCGCCGCTCGCCTGCCGGTCCACCTCGGTGCGGCCGAGGCACGGCAGGATCAACGCCGTCCGCCCGGTCACGACGTGCGATCGATTGAGCTTTGTGGACACCGCGACCGTCAAAGCGCACGTGGTGATCGCGTGCTCGGTGACCTCCGTGTCGGGTGTGGCCGCCGCGAAGTTGCCGCCGACGGCCATGAACACGCGGATCCGGCCCTCACGCATGGCGTGAATCGTCTCGACGGTGTCGAAACCTCGCTTCGCCGGCGGCGTGAACGACAGCGTCTCGCCGAGTTTCGGCACCCAGGGGGGCGACTCGTGCCAGACGCCCATCGTGCGGTCACCCTGCACATTGGAGTGTCCCCGAACCGGACACAGGCCGGCGCCCGGCTTTCCGATCATGCCCCGCAACAGTTGTACGTTCGCGATCTCCTGAATCGCCGCGACCGAATCCCGACGTTGCGTCAAACCCATGGCCCAGCAGACGATCGTCGCGGGCGACTCGGCGAACATCTTCGCGGCCGCCGTGATCTCGTCACGCGTGAGCCCGGTGGCCGCGACGATCTGCGCCCAGTCGAGGTGCGCGCGTGCGTCCACATAGGCCTCGAAGCCGGTCGTCGACTCCGCGATGAACGCCGGATCGACAGCCTCCCATTCGATCAGCAGCGACCCGATCGCTTGGAAGAGAGCCAGATCCCCACCGACCTTGATCTGCAGGTACGCGTCGGCGAGAGGCGTACCGCCGGCAACAACGCCTTTGACTGTCTGTGGGTTCCGGAACCGCATCAGGCCGGCTTCGGGCAGCGGGTTCACCGCGAGGATCTTCGCGCCACGCTTCTTCGCGATCTCGAGGGCCGTCAGCATGCGGGGGTGATTGGTGCCCGGGTTCTGACCGACGATGACGAGCAGCTTGGCCTCGTGGATGTCGTCGAGGCTGACCGAACCCTTGCCGATGCCGATGGACGCGGTCAGCGCGACGCCGGAGGACTCGTGACACATGTTCGAGCAGTCCGGCAGATTGTTGGTGCCGTAGGCCCGAGCGAACAGTTGATAAAGGAAGGCGGCCTCATTGGACGTGCGCCCGGACGTGTAGAACGCGGCCTCGTCGGGAGTCGCACATGCCCGCAATTCCTGGGCGATCAGCGCGTACGCGTCGTCCCAGGAGATCGGCTCGTAGTGAGCGGCACCGTCGCGACGCACCATCGGTTCGGTGAGCCGACCCTGCTGACCCAGCCAGTAATCGGTCTTTTCCCGCAAATCGTCGATGGCGTGCTCGGCGAAGAACTCCCGGGTGATCCGCCGCAGCGTCGCTTCCTCGGCGACGGCTTTCGCGCCGTTCTCGCAGAATTCGGCGTGCGCACGCTTTCCCGGCGCCGGTTCCGGCCACGCGCAGCCCGGACAATCGAATCCGTTCGCCTGGTTCAGTTTCAGCAGGGTACGGGTGCCGCGCGCGATGCCGACCTGCGCGAGCACCGGCGTCACACCGTGAACGACGCCACCGACTCCGGCGACGGACCGCATCGGTTTGCCCGCCCGCAGATTGCTGTCGTCGACGTCTTTGCCTGGTGCTCGTCTGGCCATCTCGCACCTCCAGCACCACAGGCTAGTCCCGTCACATGCGTACGCGTAGTGCGCGGACCGTCAGGGAACATCGCGGGTGTCCGGAGCCGTTTCGGCCACCGCGATAGGGTGTCATCTGACCCCACGGGAGGCGATCATCATGGCCGACGCCGAAACCACCGAGGTGCGCACCACCGAGCCGAAGATGGCTGAACCCGGCAGTTCCGAGCTGACGACAGCCGAGACTGCCGAGCCGGACAGCGCTGCGCCCACGACGGCTGACCCGGGCACGCTGGCACACGATGACGGGTTGCTGCTCGACGATTTGGCGGTCGTCTCCGACCTCAGCTCGAAGGTCACCGAGGCCTGGCGTGATTTCGCCCGCACACTCGCGGCCGTGGTGCAGAAGCTTGACGTCGGCGTGCATGTCGATCTCACGCTCGACCCGACCGCGACCGGCACCGGGCGCGCGATCTACGAGGTCAGTGTGCAGCGCCACAATGACGGGCACATCGGCGCGCTCGCGGTCAGCAACGCGAGCCTGCCGGAAGACCAGCGCCTCGATCGCGCCGCGGTGGCGGAGATGGTCATCATCGGGTGGTCGCCGCCCGGTGTGGTTCCGGGTTCCGGCAAGGATTTCGGTCTCCTCGGCACGACAGAGGAAGCGGCTCGCGTCGCGGTCACGATCACCAAAACATTGCGCGACGTGTACGGTGCTCCGCACCCCGCCTTCCTGACCTACGCCGCACACAACGAAACCGAAGCGAACGTGACGATCAGCCCGATCGCGTGTGCCCGACTGAAGCCGGTCGGCCGCGAAGGCTTGGAGTCACTGAAACTCGACGAAGAGGGCTTTTCCGCCCTGGAAGACCCGCAGATGCCACTGGCCGAGCGGGTCGCGATCGTGGTCGCCGGCGTACAGCGCACGACACCGGAGGCGTTGCAGGTCGACAGCGACGGTGACATCGGCATCCGGTCCGGGTCGGCGATGGTGTTCGTTCGCATCCGGGAAAACCCCGCGCTCGTCGACGTGTTCTCGCCGGTGCTGACGGACATCGAGCCGACCGAGAAGCTCTACGCGAAGCTGTCCGAACTGACGACGAAGATGCCGATCGGGCGGCTCTATCACGCGAATCGCACCGTTTGGGCATCCGTACCCGTCTTCGGCCGCGACTTCCAGGCCACCCACCTGATGCTCGCCGTGCAGGTGATGACCGGCCTTGCCGACGAACTCGACGATCGGCTGCATGGTGAGTTCGGTGGCCGCCGGTTCTTTGTGGAATCGGACACCCCGTCCGGCGCGGCCGACGACGCCCGAACCGGGATGTATCTGTAGAGATCAGGCCCGGATCGACACCGCGGTTCCGGGGGAGTCGGCGAGGCGCGACAGCACGATCATGCTCTTCGTCGAGATGATGAACGGCTCCGCTCGCAAGCGTTCGAGGGCCTGTTCGAGATGCGGAATGTCAGCCGCTCGGAGATGGATCAACGCGTCGGCGTCGCCGGAGACGGTGTAGGCGCCGACGACCTCGGGGTGGCGGCGTGTGGCGACGGCGATCTGTGCCGGCGTGGTGCGGCCGGTGCAGAAAAGCTCGACGAACGCCTCGGTCGTCCATCCGACCGCCGCCGGGTCGATGACGGCCGTGAATCCCTTGATGACTCCCGAGGAACGCAGCCGGTCGACCCGCCGCTTCACCGCCGGAGCGGACAGGGAGACCGTCGCACCGATGTCCGCGTAGGAGGCACGCGCATCTGTGACGAGCGACGCAATGATTCGATGGTCTACGTCGTCTATCTGCAACGTTCCGCCTCTTTCACGCAAGAGTTCCGGCTGTCCGGGACGTATTAGCGTACCTACTGTTAGTGATCGTGACGGGATCAGAACGCGCCATGCGCCAGCGGACCTACCTGATGTGTTCGCCGACAAACTTCCAGGTCGAGTACGTGATCAATCCCTGGATGGATACGCGTACGCCCGTCGACAGCGAGCTCGCGGTCAAGCAATGGGCGCAGCTGCGTGATGCGCTCACCGATCTCGGGCACACGGTGCACCAGCTGACGCCCGAAGACGGTCTTCCCGACATGGTCTTCGCGGCCAACGGTGCCTTCTCGGTCGACAGCGTCGTCTACGGTGCCCGCTTCAAGTTTGTCCAACGTGCCCCCGAGGCAGCCGCTCACCAGGCGTTCTACGAGGCCAACGCGCTGCACTGGCGGTTCGTGGCACCGACCGAGACGAACGAGGGCGAGGGCGACTTCACCTACGTGCCCGACGCCCACGGCGGTCTGATCCTCGCCGGTTACGGGTTCCGCACCGAACCGGCGGCCCACGCGGAGGCGCAGGAGGTGCTCGGCCACCCGGTGATCTCGCTGCGGCTCGTCGACCCGCGCTTCTACCACCTCGACACGGCGCTGGCCCCGCTCGACGACTCCAACATCATTTACTACCCGGCCGCGTTCTCGCCGTCGGCGCAGGCGATCCTTCGCCAACTCTTCCCCGACGCCATGATCGCGACCGAGGAAGACGCGCTGGCGTTCGGCCTCAACCTCGTCAGCGACGGCCGCAACATCTTCCTGAACTCGGAGAGCACCGCGCTCGCGGAGCGCCTGGCCGACCGTGGGTTCAACCCGATGCTCTTCGACCTGGCCGAGCTCAAAAAGGGCGGCGGAAGCGTCAAGTGCTCAATGGCGGAACTGCGAGCCTGACCGACACACGCGGAAACGCCCGAGCGCACCAGCGCCCGGGCGTTTTGTGTTACCGCTCAACTCTTCGGGATCACGATCAACCGAGCCGTGGCCGTCGATCCGACCTGCGCGCCGGCGAGGCCCACGGTCTCACCGGCTTTGATCGCGCTGACGTCGCTCTTCGTGCCGTGGTCCAGCACCGAAACCGGGCTGCCGATCGTCCATGTGAGCGAGAATCCGTCGGTCGACTTCACGGTCACGGACGTGGCACTGATCGCGGTGACCGTACCCCGCTGCACCGCAATGGTTTGATCGCCCTTTTTGGTTTCGACCGTGATCTGGCCGTGCTCCACGTGCTTGCGCAACTCCCGCCGCAGCTTGAGCCGGCGCAGGCCCGGGTGCGTGCCCTTGGTCGCGGTGCCGGTCGGGGCCGCGCTCGTTGTTTGCGCGGCCGGCGCCACGTCAGCGCCCGAGAACCCGAGCGCCGTCAGTGCCGACTGCTCCGGTGACATCGCTGCCGCCGCGGCCGCGCTGGGGCTGCACGCGGACATGCCCAGCACGCCGAGGACGCCGATCGCCACGGTCGCGATCGTGATTCCGAGCCGGTTGCGCAGATTCATCCCTTTACTCCTCCGTCATGGCATCGGTTGCCCGCTGCTACGACAGACAATGCCGATCCGATGCGTGGACGCCGTTCGCGTGACGTTCGGGAAATGTAAAGCGTGTCAGCGGGCTCGGGTGGCCGCGAGCGTCGGCATCGCGACCGTGAACCTGGCCCCGCCCTCAGGTGCGTGGCCAGCCTCGATCCCGCCGCCGAGACGCCGGACGAGCCCGGCCGCCAGCGCGAGCCCGAGACCGGAGCCGACTTTCCGGATGCCCCGGTAGCGCTCGTAGAGTGCGCCGCGCTCGAACACGACGGCCAGGTCGGCGTCGGTGAAACCGGGGCCGCCGTCGCGTACCTCGATGAAGCCGTAGCCGGGCGCCACGGGTTCGGGCCACGGACCGCGAGCACGATCGAGGCGCCTGCCGGGACGACTCGGAGCGCGTTCTCCAGCAGCCCGTCGATGACCTGCCGGATCCGCCCGGGATCGGTGTAGACGATCACGGGGACCGGCGGGAGTCTCGGTGCGCCAGTACGAGCCCGGCGTTGGCGCAGCGGCCGGCCCAGGCCTCGTCGATGCCGTTGGACGAGCTGGATCAATTCGACGGGTACGGTCTCGACCGGGAAGTCGGCCGCTTCCAGCCGCGCGAGTGCCAGCAGGTCGTTGACCAGGCGTTCCAGGTTGCCGGCCTCGACCAGCATGGTCTGTCCGGCCCGCTGAGCGCCGTCAGGACCGACGACACCGTCGGACAGCGCCTCCGCGTAGCCCTTGAGCGATGTCAGGGGCGTACGCAGCTCGTGGGAGATGGAGAGCAGGAAGTCTCGCTGCCGGCCCTCGCTCGTCGTCAGCGCCTCGGCCAGGCGATTCAGGGCGTGGGCGAGGTCTTCGGCCTCGGCCGGGGCCTCGGGGATCAGGCGCACCGAGCGGTCGCCCGCCGAGAGCCGATTGGCGGCCGTCGCCGCGTGCCGGATCGGCCGGGCCATCCGGCGGGCGAGCAGCGCGCCGGCCAGGCCACCGGCGACGAGCCCGGCGAGCAGCGCTAGTGCGATCCGGGAAATGACGGTGCTGGCGGTCGCGGTGACGACGGGTTCCACCAGCACGACGCCGTTGCCGGTCGATTTCGGGCCGCCCGCGCTGCCGTTCGCCAGCGCCCGGCCTTCGATGAGCACGTGCCGCCCGTTCACGACCCCGGTCGCGTCCGTCGACGTCGCCGCCCGCCCGCGATCGCGCGCGACGATGCTCGCGGGCAGGCCGGCCTGGTCGGGCGGCCGTTGCGGATCAGGTAGACCGCGATCTTCTTGCGCCGGAGTTGGCGCGCGAGCACCTCGGGTCGCACGGTGACACCCCGCACGGCGATGACGTCGGTGGCGAGCGTCGCCTTGTCGGCCAGACTCGATCGGGCCTCGCGCGTTCGCCGCCGTCAGGGCCAGCGGGAACGCGACGGCCGCGGTGACCGCGACCGAGATCAGCGCGGCCAGGCAGGTGGCGAGGATCGCTCGGCCGGTGAGGGTCCTGGTGAACGGAAACGTGACGGCTTAGGCGTCGGCGGCATAACCGACCCCGCGGATGGTCCGGATGATCGTGCCGGCGTCGCCGAGCTTGCCTCGCAACTGGGCGACGTGGACGTCGACCGTTCGGGTGCCGGCGTGGGCCGCGTACCCCCAGACCGAAGGCGAGCAGCTCCTCCCGGGTGAACACCCGACCGGGCCGGTTCATCAGGTGGGCCAGCAGGTCGAACTCGGTCGGGGTGAGGGGGACCGCGACCCCGTTGGCCAGCACGAGCCGCCGGCCCGGGTCGATGGTGACCGCGCCGACCTGTCGCACGGGTGGGCCCTCCGGGTTGCCGGCCGTACGGCGCAGCACCGCCTTGATCCGCGCGACCAGTTCGCGGGGGCTGAACGGCTTCGTCAGGTAGTCGTCGGCACCGAGTTCCAGGCCGAGGATGCGGTCGACCTCGTCGTCACGGGCGGTCAGGAAGATCGACCGGGGTCCAGTCGCCGGACTCGCGCAGGCGGCGGCAGACTTCGAGGCCGTCGTAGCCGGGCAGGCCGATGTCGAGCACGCAGGCGACCGGTCGGAGCCGGCGGGCGGCGGCGAGGCCGGCGATGCCGTCGCTCTCGACGTGCACGCCGAAGTTGTCCCGGGTCAGGTACATCCGGACGAGGTCGGCGATCGGCCGCTCGTCCTCCACGACGAGGACGAGGCCCTTGCCCGTCTGCTCAGCCACCCGACCATGATGTCCGATCAGCGGGCGCATCTACGGATCGGGCATGTTCGGGTTCTGTTACGAATCAGCAGGAACCGGGTGCACGTGGACCCGCCCCGGCGGCCGGGGACGGAGAACCTGGGCGGGTCCACGTGCGGATTGACGTTAGCTAGCCGAAATCGGTTCAAAACGCGAGCTAATACGCGACGGCCGGCTTCCCCACCGTCGTCACGCTGAGCTTGCGCATGCCCACCCCGGCGGGGCGGAAGACGTACCCGAACGCTGCCTCGAGGTGCCAGACGCTGCCTGGTTTTCGCACCTTGATGAGGAATCGCTCGCGCAGTCCGTCGGGCGCGGTGACCGACAGCTCGACCGAGGTCAGACGAGCGTCCGGCTCCCACACGACGTTGCGCAACTCGACCCACGGCCGCGTCCAGGTGGAGACGGGGTCGGTGCAGTAAGCGCGTTTCGGTGGTCACCACCAGACGGTCACGCGTCAGGAGCATCAGATGATCGCCGGAGAGTGGTCGATCAAGGCGATGACATCGCGTGACAAGCAGAACGGTTTGGCCGAGCCCCACACATCGTCGAAACAGAGGGATCTGTCGACTGATCGAGGCCATTGGAAGTCCGGCTTCAGCGGCCGCCGGAAGAAATGTCCGATCGAACGGGTCCATGTCACACTCAACGACCCGTAACCGAACCGCGATGCGGGGTAATTACCGACTTGTAGTTCAAATGGTGCAATTCACCCGTTACATCACCGTGTTGGACGACGCAGCGTAACCAAAAGGTTGTCACCCATCAGAGTCGTTCGAGGATGGTCGCGTTCGCCATGCCGCCGCCTTCGCACATCGTTTGCAGCCCGTACGTCGCGCCTTCGGCATGCATCCGGGCGATCATGGTTGTCATGATCCGAGCGCCCGAACCGCCCAGCGGGTGACCCAGAGCGATGGCACCGCCCCGTGCGTTCAGCCGTGCCGCGTCGGCTCCCGTCTCCGCGAGCCACGCCAGTGGCACCGGGGCGAACGCCTCGTTGACCTCGAACACGCCGATGTCGTCAATGGACAGACCCGAGCGCTGCGAGCGCCTTGCGGGTCGCCGGGATCGGGGCGGTCAGCATGATCACCGGGTCGTCGCCGGCGAGCACGGCCGTGTGCACTCGCGCGAGTGGGCGGAGCCCGTGTGCGGCGGCCCATTCCGATGTGGTGATCGCGAGCGCCGCGGCGCCGTCGGAGATCTGTGACGCCGACCCGGCGGTGACGACGCCGTCGGCCTGGAACGGAGTCTTCAGACTCGGCCAGCTTGTCCATTGTGGTGTCGCGCCGGATGCCCTCGTCTTGCTTGATCGCACCACCGTCGGGCGTCGCGATCGGCAGAATCTCACCGTCGAAGTCGCCGGCATCCTGCGCCCGAGCCGCTTCGGTCGTGGCTGGCCAGCGCGAACTCGTCGAGCTGCGATCGGGTGAAGCCCCAGCGAGAGGCCATCATCTCGGCGCCGACGCCCTGGTTGAACGGGATCGCGGCATCGTCGGCGAAGCCATCGACTCCCGCGTAGCGAGCGCGGACCGCCGTGCCGAACGGGGTGCCGCGATCAGCGGTGGCGCTGGCGCCCATGGCCACGCGTGACATCGACTCGACGCCGCCGGCGACCACGAAGTCGCACTGGCCGGAGATCACGGCGGCCGCGGCGAAGTGGACGGCCTGCTGGCTGGATCCGCATTGGCGGTCGAGCGTGGTGCCGGGGACCGACTCCGGCCAGCCGGCGGCGAGCACGGCGTTGCGGCCGACGTTCCACGACTGTTCGCCGACCTGCGAGACGCAACCCCACACGACATCGTCGACGTCGCGCCGGGTCGAACCCGGCGCGTTCGGCGAGGCCGCGGAGGACGAGGCCGGACAGATCCACCGGGTGCATGCCGGAAAGACCGCCCTTGCGACGGCCGACCGGACTGCGTACCGCTCCGACAATGACCGCGTCACGCATGGTTACTCCTCAGTAGGTTCCGATAATCGATGCTACCGCGACTGGTACGGATTGCGTCTTGCCCATACATTCACTGACGTGACGACACCTGACCCGTACGATCCGACGCGACCCGATTTCGGGACCGACTGGACGCAGCCGCAGCAACCGCAGGACCAGCCGGGCTACCTCCCACCGACGATCCCACAGCCGGGTACGCGGCCGGAGCGGCACAGGCGCCCGGCTACCCGCCGCCGATGGGTGGGTACCCGCCGCAGCCCGGTTATCGCCGGCGTACCGTCGTACGGCGTCGATGCCTATGGACGGCCGCTCTCAGACAAGAGCAAGGTCGTCGCGGGCGTACTCGGCATCGTGCTGGGCGGCTTCGGCGTCGGCCGGTTCTACATCGGTGACACCCGTACCGGCGTGCTGCAACTGATCGTCACGATCTTCACCTGCGGCCTCGGGCACTTCTGGGGCTTGATCGATGGCATCATGATTCTGGTAAACGGCGGCGTCGACGCCCAGGGGCGCGTGCTGCGTGACTGAGAAATCCCTCGCAGGGGAGTCCGTACGGATGCGACCCGGGAGTCCTGACGACGGCTCGTTCGACGACGACGACTTCGACAACGTCGGCTCGGACGATTTCCACGCCGCGCCCGAACCACCGCTCACGTCCGCCCGGTGGCACGTCGATCGCACGGCACTGGTCGCGAAGATCATCGGAGTGGCCGCGTTCGCGCTGATTCCGCAGGTGCTGGGTCTGAACGCGGGCAGCCGATGGTTCGGCCTGCTCCTGGCGCTCGTGTTCGCGGTCTACGCGGCGCGTGACGTGGTGGCGTCGGTGCGGCTCAGCGCAGATGCCGACGGTGTCACGGTCGTCAGCGGCTACGCGGGCCACCGGCAACTGCCGTGGTCGGAAGTGGAACGCCTTCGCGTCGGAACCCAGCGCCGCGCCGAATTCCTCGAAGTAGACACGGGTGACTCGGTGCATCTTTTCAGCCGTTACGACCTCGGCATGCCGCCCACGCAGGCGCTCGCGATGCTGGAGCGGATCCGGCCCAGGTGTTCTGCCGATCATTGGCGGCATGACCGACAGGACACGGCCTAAGCCAGGGTCAACCCAGATGTGGCAGGGCGCTGAGGTGATGCACCTGCAACGCTGTGGCGAGCCCCAGCAACACCACCGCACCGATCAGGACCGCCGCCTGGACCTGGCTTCGCCGCTGACGCGGGGCCAGGACGATGCCGTAGCCGATGACGGCGCCGACGATCAGCCCGCCGATATGGCCGGCGATCGAGATGCCGGGCACGCTGATCGTGATGAATAAGTTGATGATCAGCACCGGGATGATCCCGGACGCGCTGCGCCCCAGCTTGCGGAGCACGAAGAAGAAGACGGCGAACAGGCCGAAGAGTGCCGTGGACGCGCCGGCGCTGGGCGTGCCCGGGGAGAAGATGTAGACGGCGACGTTGCCGCCAATGCCGCAGACGAGGTAGACGGCGGCGAACCGGACCGGGCCCAGCAAGGCTTCCAGCGGCCGCCCGAGCACCCACAGCGCGTACATGTTCAGGGCCAGGTGCAGCAGCCCGTAGTGCACGAACATCGCGGTGAAGAGCCGGTAGTACTCGCCATCGGTCACGCCGTACGCGCACTGCATGATCGGTCCGTTGGTGACCGAGCACGGGATCTTGCCGACGACGGCCAGCTTGTCCGTTAGCGGGGTGTTGCCGCCGAGCAGACCGCCGAGGCCACCGCCGAACAGCGATTTCCCGGCGCCGCTGCGGACGGATATGAAGGACGCGATCAGGACCGCGCAGTTGATCACGATGAGGCTGATCGTGACGTAGCCGTGAGCACCGGCCTCGCTGCCACCGAAAGCCGTGCGTACCGGACGCTGCGTCTTCTTGCCCTCGGTGACGCATTCCGGGCACTGGTGACCGACCGACGCCGGAGTCATGCAATCCGGACAGATCGGTCGGTCACAGCGCGTGCATCGGACGTAGGTCTCCCGGGTCGGATGCCTGTAACAGACCGGCGCACCCGCCGATGGGACCTCAGTCATGGACGGAAGAGTAGCGCGCACTACCCCTGGACGGTTTCGACCTCCACGCGCTCGATGACGACGTCCTGGATCGGACGGTCGCCGCTGGCGGTGCGGGTGGTCGCGATAGTGTCGACGACCTTGCGCGAGTCGTCGTCGGCGACCTCACCGAAGATCGTGTGCTTCGCGTTGAGGTGCGGCGTCGGGCCGACCGTGATGAAGAACTGCGAACCGTTCGTGTTCGGGCCGGCGTTGGCCATCGCGAGGATGTACGGCCGGTCGAACACGCAACTCGGTGCGAACTCGTCTTCGAACTTGTAGCCGGGGCCGCCGGTGCCGGTGCCGGTCGGGTCGCCGCCCTGGATCATGAAGCCGCTGATCACGCGGTGGAAGATCGTGCCGTTGTAATACGGTCCGCTTCCCTTGGCGCGAGTGCGCGGATCGGTGTACTCGCGGGTGCCTTCGGCCAACTCGACGAAGTTGCGAACCGTCTTCGGCGCCTGGTTGGGGAACAGTTCGATCCGGATCGGACCCGCGTTCGTGTACAGCGTCGCATAGGTCTTTTCGGCCACGGTGTCTCCTTATTCGTTTGCCGACTCCACCCATCCCACCAGGGTCTGGGCGACTTGTTCTCCAGGCAATCCTGCCATCTGTCCGTTTCGCGTATGCGGGGAGCCCGGAGGAGGCACGATGGCTGAGGAAGGCACCACTGAGAAGTATTTCGCGCAGCGGAGGTGGGGGCACGTGTTTGGACGGCGTACCGCGAAAACCCGGCGGGATCTGGTGCGGGCCGAGTTCGGCGAGAGCATGGATCACTTCCGGCGGGCGGCGACGCATGCCGCTGGCGGCCTCGGTGCGACGGTCGGGCCGCGTGTTGGCGCGGCGAGGGACCGCAACTGGTCGGCTCGCGGATTCATCACGCCGGCCACCACTCGGATGGGCGCCATGACGTCCCGTAGCTGGGACCAGACGATCGCAGCGTTGGCGCCACTGGCTGAGTCGGCTCGGCAGGGATCGGCACTCGCCGCGAAACTGGAAATGAAGAACGGCCAGTCCGGCAAGCGTAAGAACATGAAGAACGGCAAGAACGGCAATGGGGACAAGGGGCAGGGCATGTCACGCCTGGGGTTTACCGCGACGTCCGAAGAAATAGAAACAACCAGTCATACCGGCATGTACGCGTTGCTCGCGACCGGCGCGGTGCTGGGGGCGGCCGGCGCGCTGGTGGCACGTCGGCGGACCCGAGCCAAGTGGGCCGAGTATGAGCCGTCGAGTCTGTCGGCCGACGCGTCGTCCTTCAAGGACGCCGGCGCGACCAGCAAATCGTTGACCGACCCGGCATCCAGCGGTGTCGGCAAGGCCGCCAACTGGACCAAAGGACAGACGAAGTCCGCTGTGGACACGATCCGCGGGAAGATCCAGGGCAAGCCTACGAACGCCGATAGCATGTCCGACACCGCCGAAATGATGAAGGACAAGGCGAACGACGGCGCCAGCCACATGGCCGACAAGGCCGAGGCGAAGATGAACGACGCGTCGTCGCGGGGTGGCGGCACGCAGTCGTCGAGTCCGAACGCCGGAAGCAAGGGCGGCAAGGACGCCGCCGGTCGCTCCAGCGACGAGGTCGACGACTTGATCCGCTCGACAAAGAACGGTCGCATGTAGTGCCTGAGTAAACGCTGACCTATTCGCCTTGCGCGGGGTTCCAGCTCGGTGGTCGACCGCGGGCTTGTCGCGACCCTGGCTCAAAGACGCTGACCCCTGCGGCCACCGCGGGGGTCAAGCGTTTTCGGGCCAGCGGCGGGTTAGAGCCAACCCGATTTGCGGAACTGTCTGTATAGGACCACCGATGCCACGAACGCGACGCCGATGACCAGCGGGTAGCCGTACACCCAATGAAGCTCTGGCATGTACTTGAAGTTCATGCCGTAGATGCCCGCGAGTGCCGTCCAGACCGCCGCGATACCGGCCCAGGCCGCGATCTTGCGCATGTCGTCGTTCTGATCGACCGACACTTGCGCCAAGCGTGCCTGCAGGATCGAGTTCAGCAGGTCGTCGAACCCGACGACCTGCTCCACCGTGCGCGCGAGGTGGTCGTTGACGTCGCGGAAGTAGCGGCGCAACTCGGGCGGCACGTCCGGAATGTGGCCCCCGGTGATGTCCATCAACGGGCGCTGCAACGGGAGCACCGCCCGCTTGAATTCGACCAGTTCTCGTTTGAGCTGGTAGATGCGCTGGATCGGGCCCTGCCGGTCGCGCGAGAAGACCATGTCCTCGAGCGCGTCGATGTCTTTTTCGATCTCGCTCGCGCAGCCCAGGTAGGAGTCGACGACCCGGTCGTAGATGCCGTGCGCGACCGCCCAGGGACCCTGGCTGAGCAGCTCGGGCTTCGCTTCCAGGTCGGCTCGGAGCGACCGGAGCTCCGTCGGCGCGCCGTGGCGCACGGTGATCACGAAGTCGCCGCCGAGGAACATCATCACGTCACCGGTCTCGACGACCTCGGAGGTCTCGGTCAGCTCGGAGTGCTCGACGTAGTGCACGGTGCGGATCGCCGCGAACGTCATGGCGCCGTAGCGCTCGATCTTCGGCCGCTGGATGCTCTGCGTCGTCGCGTCCTCCACCGGCAGCTCGTGCAGGTCGAAGACGGCCGCGATGTCGATCAGTTCGTCGGGGGTCGGATCGTGCAGACCCAACCACAAGAACGCGTGGGGGGTACGCCGCACTGTCGCGAGCGCGTCTCCGAAATCCCACGTCCGGGCCGACCGCTGCCCTCGCACGTAGACCGCGCAGTCGACCACCGCGTTGCGATCCCGGCTGCGTTCGCTGCGAGGTCGGGTGGACGTGGGTGCCGTGCCGAGCATGCGACTCATGGTCCGTAAGGCCCGGCTCAGGCTCCGGTGGTCGTTCTGGTTCGACATCTTGTCCCCCCTCGCGTCGGGTCGAAGGTTACGCCACGCGCGCACGGTGCGACGTGCGGAGCGAGTGGGCCGTGAGGGGGTGGCATCGGGTGGACCGGACGCGGGGGGTGGGGTGACATCCGGCCCACCCGATGCCGATGGGGCGGGGAATAGGTCTCGGTCGCCGACCGGCAAACGCCGAACGCCGCCGGAAGGATTTTGATCCTTTCGGCGGCGCCGGGAAACCATCCGCTGATTACGTTTCGGTCACGGTCCGACCGCATCTTCGGCCACGAACTGTCAGCCGCGAACCTCGTCGATCGCGGCTGCGAGCCGGCGGACACCCTCGTCGATCTGATCGACGGTGACCGCCGAGTAGGCGAGACGCAGCGAGTGCCGGCCGCCTTCGAGCAGGAAGTCGCTGCCCTTGACGACGGCGACTCCGCGCTCGGCCGCGGCCGGCAGCACCTTGTCGACGTCGACGTCATCGGGCAGGTCGATCCAGAGGAAGTAACCGCCGTCGGGCTCGGTGAACTGCACGCCGGGGATGTGCTTGCGCAACGACTCGGCCAGCACCGTGGCTCGCTCGCCGAGCGCGTCGCATACGGTCGCGATCGAGCGCTCAAGGTCGCCGGCGACGCAGAACTGGTGGACGATCGCCTCTGACACCATGACCGGCGAGATGTACTGGTTCGTCGCGCGCTTGACGATCTCGGCGATGAACGGCTTCGGCCCGACCAGGTAACCGACCCGGACGCCCGGGCACACCGTCTTCGTGAACGAGCTGGCGTGCACGACGACGTCGTTGGTGTCTTGCGAGAGCATGTTGGCCAGGCGCTCGCCCCGGAACCGGATGTCGGCGTAGGGATCGTCTTCGAAGATCGTGAAGCCGAACTCGGACGCGAGCGCGAGCAATGCCGTGCGGCGCTGCGCCGACAGGGTCACGCCGGCCGGGTTCTGGAAGTTCGGGATGATGTGCGCCAACGTCGGGCGCAGGCCACCCTCAAGCAGTCGTCGCAGCTCATCGGTGTCGATGCCGTCGGCGTCGATGCTCACCTGGTGCACCTCGGCGCCACGGTTGCGCAGGTTGAGGAGCGTGCGGTCGTAGGTCGGCTTCTCCACGATGACGGCGTCGCCGGGCTTCACGAAGAAGTCGAAGACGAACGCGTCGGCCTCGAGCGAACCGTTCGTGACGATCACGTTCTCCGGCTCGACGCTGTGCTTCTCGGCGATCCATTTGCGGAGCGGCACGTAACCGATGGACGTGCCATAGGCGGTGACGCCGACCGGATCGACATCGAAGGCGCGCGCGGCGGCGGCCTTGAGACCGGCGACGTCGATGATGTCGATGGACGGAGCGCCTCGGGCGAAGGAGATCAGCTGCTCGGGGGTCATATCTCTAGGGTACGGACCCGGAAATCGACCGGGCCTGCAGCCACGCCGGGTGTCCACCATCCGAGCATCGTCAATGAGCCTTCGCGGCCTGCCGATCAGCGCTCCACGCACGGATGATGTCGCGAACCGAGATCACGCCGAGGACGTCGTCCTGCTCCATGACCACGAGGTGACGGAACCCGCCGCGGATCATGGCCGCGGCCGCCTCCTCCAAGGTCCACTGCGGGCCGGCGAAGACCACGTCCCACGTGAGGTGGTTGGTGGCGCGCTCGACGTCGGGATCGAGACCACGGCCGATCGCGTTGAGGACGTCGCGCTCGGTCAGGATGCCGGTGCCGGCCGATTCCGGGTCGATCACGATGGCCGAACCGACGCTGCGGCTGGTCATGAGCCGCGCGACCTGGCGAATCGTGTGTTCCGGCCCGACCGTTAGAACAGATGTGCTCATCGCGTCACGGACATGCATCGTTGCATCACCCCTCGTTCGGACGGTACGGACATCCTCGTCGCTGCGGGCGCAACACTCAATAGTTGAGCGTCACCATGATGGGTATTTGTCGCATTGGCGACGTCGCACAGCTGATACATGGAAACGGATTGCTCGTTCACCGAATCGGTTAACTAGGAGTGTCGCGTTATCCTGCGTGCTACATAACAGCCGTGTTTCTCTGCTATGCAGCCGCGTCCAAGGAGCATCGTGACCATTGCGCCACCGGCCAGCCCGGTCAGTCCCACCGCGGCTGATTTCCTCGCGACCAACCGTGGCGGCGGCATCCTGTCGGAGGCCATTGACCAGCCGGTGGGGGCCCGGATCGCCCTCGGCGGTTACCGCCTCGGCCTGGCTCCGACCGTGCTCACGCTGGTCAACCTGGTCTTGGGTGTCGCCACGTCGGTCGCGGTGATCGCGCTCGCGCCAGCCATGCGCGACGGTCGGGTTTCCGCGGTGGCCGTGGGCATCGGTGCGCTCGTGCTATGGCACATCGCGTACGAGTTCGACTGCGCCGACGGTCAGCTGGCCCGGGTCACCCGCCGTACGAGCGCGGCCGGCGGTCGCCTCGACATCCTCTGCGACGTCGCCGTGCAGATCGCGCTCGTGACGGCGGTCAGCGCGGTCGCCGTTCGCTACCACCCGGGCACGCCCACGTGGTTCGTCGCCGCGTTCGCCGGATGCTGGATGATCAACCTCGTGACATCGGTGCTCGCGACCGGCGACAAGGCGCAGAGCCTGGTCGTGTCACAGTCGATCATGGTGCGGACGGTGAAGCTGTCACGCGACTACAGCGTCATGATCACGCTGTTGGCGCTGGCGATCGCGCTGGTGCCCGATTGGCTGGTATGGGTGATGGCCGCGTTCACGGCCGTCAACGCGCTGTTCCTGCTGGCGAGCGTCGGTGCCGCCGCCCGCACGAGCATGCGGCCGCCCGTCGATTGATGTGACCGTGGCTGGACGGACGGGCACCGATCGGATCGTGCCGAGCCGTGGTTGCCCAGGCCGCCACCGATCGGCTCAACCCCGTACGCCGCCGGCGATGGTCTTCTCGTAGATCGCGATCAGCTCGCCGAGCACGATGTCGGGCGTGAAGGTCGTCAGGTAGCGGTTTCGGGCGGCGGGCGCGAGTGCTGCCGCGCCGGTTCGAGCACTCGGAAGCGCCTCGGACAGGGCTCCGACCTCCGCCGGGACCACCCACCCGGCCGGCTCGGGCGTGCCGATCCCGATCAGGTAGGGCGTGCCGCCGAGCGCGGTGCCGAGGACCGGCCGGCCCGCTGCCAGGGCTTCGATGATCACCGTGGTCAGCGGTTCGTACCAGGTGGACGGCGAGATCACGACGGCGGTTTCACGCATGGCCTCGCGTACCACTGACTGATCTTGAGGTCCGTCGAACGTGATGTCCTTCCGCGAAGCAGCCGCCGCCTCCGCCACATCACGCAACGGCCCGTCACCGATGATCCGCAGCGGGCCCAGCGAGCCGTCGGGGTGCCGCTGCCAGGCGTCAAGCAGCAGGCCGACACCCTTCTCCTGGCTGAGCCGGCCGACGAAGAGGAAGCCCTCACCGATCGGAGCGGCCGGGCCGGGGTCGGTGATCGCGTTGGGCTTGATCGAGACGCGGTCGTCTTCGATGCCGTAATCGCGCAGGTAGTCGGCGATGCCCGAGGTCAGCGCGACGAACCGGTCGACCGAGTGCCACGTGCCCCGGTGCACGGTCAGCGTGGTCGCCATGATCACCGATTGGGCCGAGGACCCGCGGTAACACTTGTGCTCGATCGCCGGAGTCGGGAACCGCTTGCCGACGCAGTCGCGACAGATCTGGCCATCGCGGAAAAACGTCGCGGCCGCGCACACATGGCGATAGTTGTGGATCGTCTGCACGACCGGGACACCGTGCGCGTGCGCGGTCCGGACGACCCACGGCGACAGCAACGGGTACGGATTGTGCAGATGCATCAGGTCCGGTCGCTCGGCACGCAGCACGGCGGCGAGTTCGCGTTGGGCCGACGGCGCCCAGATCGGCGAGATCGGCAGGAGTGCCTTCCGGGCCGCCGGCAACGCGCCGATGTCGTCAGAGTTGCGGATAAATGGCACAACCTCGACGCCGGCAGCGCGCAACTGGGCGATTTCGGCGTCGACCATGATGTTTTCGCCCGACGGCTGTGCCGAAGAGTACCGATTATGGGCAATGACGACCTTCATAACGCGGCCGATCCTACGGCACACTTGAATCCATGGAGAGTGTCCATGCCTGAGCTGGCCGAAGTGGAGGCGCTCGCCGCGTACCTGAGGGAGCGGGCGACCGGCCACCTGATCGAGCGCGTCGATCTGTCCGCGATCAGCGCGCTCAAGACGTTCGATCCCCCGATCACCGCGCTGTCCGGATTGCCGATCACCGGCGCCACCCGGCACGGGAAATTCCTCGACGTGCTAGTCGGCGAGGACCTGCACCTCATCGTGCATCTCGCCCGCGCCGGCTGGTTGCAATACCGCGACGCGCTCAACCCGACCCCGCTGCGGCCCGGCAAGGGCCCGATCGCGCTGCGAGTGCGGCTCGACGACGGATCCGGCTTCGACCTGACCGAGGCGGGCACGCAGAAGAAACTCGCCGCGTACGTCGTCCGCAAACCCGAAGACGTGCCCGGCGTCGCCAGACTCGGCCCAGACGCGCTCGCCGTGACCCGGGCGGAATTCGAGACGGCGATGAAAGGCCGTCGCGGCCAGGTGAAGGGCGTCATCAAAGACCAGGAGGTGCTCGCCGGCGTGGGTAACGCCTATTCCGACGAGATCCTGCACGCGGCGCATCTGTCACCGTTCGCCATCACCGACCGCCTCTCCGAGGAGCAGTTCGACCGGCTGTACGCGGCCATGCGCGAAGTGCTCACCGGAGCCGTCGATCGGTCGGTCGGGCAGAAGGCGGCGACGCTCAAGAGTGAGAAGCGTTCCGGCCTGAAAGTGCACGCGCGCACCGGGCTTCCGTGTCCTGTGTGCGGAGACACTATTCGCGAGGTTTCCTACGCGGATTCCAACTTCCAATACTGCGCGACATGCCAGACCGGCGGGAAACCCCTGGCCGATCGCCGTCTGTCCCGGTTAATCCGGTAACCGACAGATGAAGATTCGAACACGGACGGCGATTGGTGATTTCAATGGCGATCCGTCGGGTAGCTACCGTCTCGACACGCCGCGATCTGGGCACTACTGTCGGGCGGTCGACATCGTTCGCACCTGATCACATGGCACACTAAAGGCACCGTGAAAGATTGGGCGCCCAGAGTGGGTAGGTCGGTGCTTCCCGATGTGGATGTGCACGGACCAACATTCGAAGGACTGACTGGTGGCGCAGCCACCGGTCGGACGGGCTCCGTTCCCGTCGGCTCGGCACGGGAGGACACACCAATGGTGACAACAAGCCTCCCGCCGACAACGACGCCACCGCCGCCGCACCCGCTCCGCAGGTCGACCGACGGTCCGCTACGGGAGGCCGTGCAGCCCGAGTCCCCGCAAGCCGGCACGGCTCCGCAGATCCCACCGTCGCCCAGCGGCGTCACGCGCAACTCCACGTTCCTTCGCAACCGCCGCATCTCGACGTGGCACCGCCCCTATGCGGCTTCGCTTCTCGTCGCCGACTACGTCGCGGTGATCCTCGCGAACCTGACCGCTCAGTTGCTCGTCGGCCAGCAGATGACCTTCTTCCGGCACTCGATCGGCGACACGGCGTTCTCGCTGCTGATGTTCGTCTTCCTGCCGCTCGGCTGGCTGGCGATCCTCTGGGGCCACGGCGCCTACGACCGCCGCTACATCGGCATGGGCACCGACGAGCTCAAGCGCATCGTCCGGTCCTCGGTCACGGTGCTCGCGCTCGTCTCGTTCCTCGCGTTCACCACGAAGGGCGGCCTGTCCCGTGTCGGGGTGGGCTACGCGATCCTGGCCGGCCTGATCTACATCCTGATCCTCCGCTTCATCGCGCGGCGGGTGCTGCAGGTCGTGCGCGGCCGTGGCGGCGCCAGTCACCGCATGCTGCTCATCGGCACGCTCTCGGAAGCGCTCGAAGTGCACAAGGCCGTCACGCGGACGATGAACGCGGGCATGGTGCCGGTCGCGATCCACATCACCGAGGGCCACTCGGCGAGCGCGCGGAGACCGTCGCCGATCCCGGTCTACATGAACCGTGACATCAACACGCTCGTCCGCGAGATCGGCGCCGACACGGTCGCGGTCTGCGGGCAGGCGAGCGGCGACCGCAACGACCTGCGCCGCCTGGCGTGGCAGTTGGAGGGCACCGGCGTCGACCTCGTCGTGGCGCCGCAACTGACCGACATCGCCGGTCCCCGGGTGCATGTGCGCCCGGTCGAAGGCCTTCCGTTGCTCTACGTGGAAGAGCCCAAGCTGGCCGGGGCGTCCTGGCTGGTCAAGAACGTGATGGACCGGCTGTTCGCGGCGGTCGGGCTGCTCGTCTCCGCACCATTGTTCCTGTTGATCGCGCTCAGCATCCGGCTCTCCGATAAGGGCCCGATCTTCTTCCGCCAGCGTCGGGCCGGCCGTGAGGGCGAGATCTTCTCGGTGTGGAAGTTCCGCACGATGTACGTCGACGCCGAAGAGCGCCTGGCCACGCTCGAAGCGCACAACGAGGGCGACGGCATGCTCTTCAAGATCCGCAAAGATCCGCGGGTCTTCGGCGTCGGCAAGTGGCTGCGTGCCAGTTCGCTCGACGAGCTGCCGCAGTTGATCAACGTGCTTCTCGGCGACATGTCGTTGGTCGGACCCCGGCCGCTGCCGGCGGAAGACGGCGACTTCCTGGGCGACGTCCGCCGCCGGCTGCTCGTCCGCCCCGGCATGACCGGTCTCTGGCAGGTCTCCGGCCGCTCCGACCTCTCCTGGGACGACGCCGTGCGCCTCGACCTCTACTACGTGGACAACTGGTCGCTCGCGTTCGACCTGACGATCCTGTGGCGCACGATCGGCGTCGTGTTGGGCAGCAAGGGCGCCTACTAACCGCCCCAGCCGCGCACTTTCCCGACGTGATCTTCACACCTCCCACACATCTCCACCGCTGCACCTCCATGCGACGCCGATAACCTCATCCGCATGAGCGAGCTTGTCGGAGCGAACAATGTGGCGGCAGGCCCGCGCCTCGCGAAGCAGGGGTGGGCATGAGCGAGCTTGTCGGAGCGAACAATGTGGCGGCAGGCCCGCGCCTCGCGAAGCAGGGGTGGGCATGAGCGAGCTTGTCGGAGCGAACCGGAGCCGATCGTGAGTCAGCGACGGATTCTCGTCGTCGAAGATGAGCGCACCATCGCCGACGCCGTCGCGGCCCGCCTACGCGCCGAGGGCTTCGCCGTCGAAACAGCCGGTGACGGCCCGTCCGCGGTGGCAGCGGCCGCCCGTTGGCAGCCCGATCTCGTGGTGCTCGACATCATGTTGCCGGGCTTCGACGGACTTGAGGTCTGCCGCCGGATCCACGCCACTCGACACGTGCCGGTCATCATGCTCACCGCTCGCGACGACGAAAACGATCTGCTGGTCGGGCTCGCCGTCGGCGCCGACGACTATCTGACGAAACCGTTCTCACTGCGGGAACTCGCGGCACGCGTACATGTCGTGCTGCGGCGCTCCGATCGTGCCGAAGCGCCCGAGGCGATCGCGTCACTCGAGACCCACCTGGAAGACGACGAATCCACCGTGATCCGTGTCGGCGACCTGGAGATCGATTCCACCGAACGTCGGGTCCGACGGGCCGGCGTCGAGGTGCACCTCACTCCGATCGAGTTCGAACTCCTGCGCCATCTGGCCAGCCGTCCCCGTGCGGTGCTGCCCCGGCAGCGGTTGATGGCGCAGGTCTGGGGCTGGGCCGACGCAACGGGGACGCGCACGGTCGACAGTCACGTCAAGGCGCTGCGGCGCAAGCTCGGCACCGACGTGATCCGCACCGTGCACGGCGTCGGCTACGCCCTGGAGGTCTGACGTGAGTGACTTCGCATCCCGGCTCAGCTACGCGCTGCCCCGGCCGCTCGACTTCGTCCGCTGGATCAAGTTGAAGCTCGGTCTGGTGCTGGTTTCGAGTGGTCTGGCCAGCCTCATCGTCTTCTGGCGCGGCATCGGATGGGTGCCACCGGCGACGTCGATCACGGCGATCGGCGTCGCGCTCGTGACGTCGCAGATCCTGGCGCACGGCATGACCCGGCCGTTGCGGGAGATGACCGCGGCGGCTCGCGCGATGGCACGAGGCGACTACACGCGACGCGTACGCGCCACCTCCCGCGACGAGGTCGGCCAGCTCGCCGTCGCGTTCAACCAGATGGCGGCGGATCTCATGGCGGCCGACCGGCAGCGGCGGGACCTGATCGCGAACGTCTCGCACGAGTTGCGTACGCCGATCTTCGCGCTGCAGGCCGTGCTCGAGAACGTGGTCGACGGCGTCGAGGTGCCGGACAAGGTCACGTTGGAGACGGCGCTCGCACAGACCGAACGGCTCGGCCGGCTCGTGACCGAACTGCTCGACCTCTCCCGCATCGACGCCGGCGTGGCGCCGCTCGATCTGGGCCCATTCGACGTGGACGAACTTCTCCGCGACGCCGTCCGAGAGGCGGGTGTCAACGCGGCGGCGGCCGGCCGGCATGTGACGTTCGCGATCGACGCGAGCGCGGGTGTCGCCGTCGCGGACCCGGCCCGGCTGCACCAGGTCATCGCGAACCTCCTGGACAACGCGGCCCGGCACAGCCCACCCGACGGCACCATCACCACGCTGGCCCGGCACGACAACGGCCGCCTCGTGATCGAGGTCGCCGACGAGGGTCCGGGCATCCCGATCGCCGAGCGCGAAGCCGTGTTCGAACGCTTCACCCGCGGCGGTGTCGACGGCGCCGCCCGGGCGCAGGGTGGCACCGGCCTCGGCCTTGCGATCGCGCAGTGGGCCGTCGCCCTGCACGGCGGGTCGATCGCGGTCGCCGATTCCACCGTCGGTTGCCGCATCCGCATCGTCCTACCAAGCCCGAGCTAACTCTCGCCTTTCCCTCTCGCTGGTGGCACGCATCAACGGCCACGGCGCGATGCCCCCTGCCCTCTTTTCTTTCCCACGTCGCCGACCCAAGGAGCCCTCCGTGCCCCAGATCGCCCTCGCCGCCCCGCGCCGGACCGTGATCGCGACGGCCATCACCACGGTCGTCGCGGCCTTCGTGCTCGTGCTCACGCGTCCCGGCATCGGTTGGCCCGTCGTCGCGATAGGCGTGGCGGCCGCCGGCACGGTGTCGGCATGGCGGACCCGTCCGGCGGAATCGCCGGCCCGGCGGCTGGAGCGGCACGCGTGGGCGATTGGATCAATAGCATTTATCGCCATCGGTACGATTCGCGCGGATGCACTTCTCTTCACGTGGTGCGTCATTGCCGCACTGGCATGTGCCTCGGTCTGCCTGGCAGGCGGGCGGACGTTCAGAGGTCTCGCCGCGGGTGTGGTCGGGCTGACGATCTCGGTCGGTCGAGGGCTGCCCTGGTGGACGCGGGGTGCCGTGCAAACCAGGCGGAGCCGGACCGCGGTCGTCCGCCTCGGGTGGACCGTCGGAGCGTCAGTCGGTCTGCTGCTCGTGTTCGGGACGCTGTTCGCGACGGCGGACGCGGAGTTCGCGCACGTGCTGGTCGCGATCACGCCGACGTGGAGCGGTTGGGAGATCTGGCGGGCGATCTCGGTCGTGGTGCTCGCCGGACCGCTGATCGTAGGGATCGCGTACGTCGCCGGGGATCGGACACCGGTCGACGCGGTTGCGCCGAAACCGGCGAGACTCGTCCGCCGGGCCGAGTGGACCGTGCCTCTGATGACACTCGACCTGCTGTTTCTCGCGTTCGTACTGGTGCAACTCGAGACGCTGTTCGGTGTCCGGGACCGGGTGCTGAGGACGGCCGGGCTGACCTACGCGCAATATGCCCGTTCGGGGTTCTGGCAGCTCCTCGTGGTCGCCGCGCTGACCCTCGTCGTGATCGCGGTGGCCGTACGCGTGGCGCCGCGGGCGGAACCGCGCGATCGGCTGCTGCTGCGGCTGCTTCTCGGCACCCTGGCAACGCTGACGCTCGTCATCGTCGCGTCGGCTCTCCAACGGCTGGTGGCTTACGACAACGCTTACGGCTACACCCGGCTCCGGCTCGCCGTCGGGGTCGCGGAGATCTGGCTCGGGCTGGTGTTCGTGCTGGTGATCGGTGCCGGCGTGCGACTGACCGCGGCGTGGTTGCCACGGGTCGTGGCCGGCACCGCGGCGATCGCGTTACTGGCCACGGCAATCGTCGGACCCGACGAGTTCGTCGCGGACCGTGATGTGGCGCGCTTTGAACGTACCGGGCAGATCGATCTGGTCTATCTGTCGACGCTCTCACCGGATGCCGTGCCGGCGCTTGATCGACTGCCGTCACCGCAGCGCACGTGTGTGCTGCTCCCGATCCATTGGCGACTGACCGACGGGGACGACTGGCGTTCGTGGAATCTCGCCCGCTCCCGGGCCCGCGCGGTGCTCGCGTCCGCGCTGGACGTGCCGCCGTTGCGGCCGGGCGTTCCCTGCGACACCTTCTGACGCGTGCCAACGCTCGAATCGTCGAATCGGTGGGCTGCGAAGGCTTGCCGTCCCGTGCCACACTTGCTCACCGCGCGGCCTCACCCCCATTTCAGGAGCAGCGATGTCTGACGCACCGTCCGCCAAACCTCAGGTTGCGGTGCCCGCGCCGGCACCGGCTTCCGCGCCTCAACCGCCAGCCGGTGGCCCGCCGCACGTCCCGGTCGCGCCGCCGGTGCCGGGACCTGGTCAACGCGTGACGGCCGCGCCCGGATGGGAGTTGGGGCCAAACGGCTGGCAGCCGGTGAAGTACGACGCCCGGCAGGCACGAGAGGCGCAGGCGATGCGCCGGGCCGCGATGCCACCGACGCTCTTCCAGCGGTTCTGGCCCGGTCCCGGTCGTGTGCCGGCGCCGCGCGTCTCGTTGAGCCTCATTGTCGTCGCCGCCGTGGTCGCGGCGATCTCACTCGTGCTGTCGACTCCCGGTTTCGGCTGGTTGCTGACGGCACTGGCGTTGGCGGCCGCCGCGGTCTTCACCGGGCTGGTCCGGAAAGCGGATCCCGGGCCCGCGACGGTCGTGACGCCACCGGCGTTCGTCCCGGCACAACAGCCTTCCGTCCCGGCACAACGGGCTTCCGTAACCGCACCACCGGCTCCCGCGGCCCCGGAGACCTCGGCCGAGCAGGAACCGGCCGTGGCTGCCGTCGACGCGCCGGTGGTCGAAACGACCGCCGATGACGCCGCCGAAATCGTCGCGACGGTGGTCACCGACGCCTCCGAAGCCGGCGACTCCACCGTGGTCGACGAGTCCACGGTGGACGAGACCACGGTGGACAACGCCGCGCCCGAGGCTGCGGGTTCGTCGCCGCGACGCCTTTCGCTCGGCGTACACGGCGAAAGGATCTTCTGGGGTCTTTGCGCGCTCGCGCTCGTGAGCGTCGGCACCTTCCGGGCGGCGGGCTGGCTGTTCTTCTGGTGCGTCGTGTTCGCGTTCGGGTGCTCGGCGCTCGCGCTCGGGGGCGGTCGCACCGTGCAGGCGATGTTCCTGTCGCTCGTCGCGTTCCCGAGCTCGATCTTCCGGTCGCCGCCGTGGATCGTGCGTGGCCTCGCGGCGATGCGCAGCCGTGGTGGCGGCCCGCGCCTGGTCATCTCGATCGCGATCAGCGTGCTGTTGGTCGTGGTCTTCGGTGGTCTGTTCGCCGGCGCCGACGCCGAATTCGCGCACGTGCTCGGCAAGTTGGTGCCGCCGCTGAAGGCGTCTGAGGTCGCGCGGGCGATCTTCTGCTTCATCGTCGTGGCGGCCGTCGCCTGCGGAGTCGCGTTCCTCGCCGCGGCTCGCCCGCAGCTCGCCGCGCTGGCTCCCAGCAAACCCCGCCGGGTGCGCCGGGTCGAATGGGTGCTGCCGCTGGCCGTGCTCAACGCGTTGTTCGCGGTGTTCGTCTACATCCAGCTGACCGTGCTGTTCGGGAACAACAGCGAATTGCTGAACGCGTCCCACAAGTACATGCGCGGCTACGCCCACTCCGGCTTCTGGCAACTGCTGGTCGTGACGCTGTTGACCCTCACGGTCCTGGGCATCGCCGGCCGGGTCGCGCCACGCGAGACGCGCTCCGATCGCACGCTGCTGCGGCTGCTCCTCGGCGGCCTGACGGTGTTCTCGATCGTGGTGGTGCTGTCGGCGCTCAAGCGGGTCGACAAATACGAACACGCCTACGGCTTCACGCGGCTCCGGGTGGTCGTCGCCGGTGTCGAGGTCTGGTTCGGTGTGCTCTTCGTGCTCGTGCTGATCGCCGGCATCGGCCTGAAGACGTCCTGGCTGCCGCGCGTGATCGTGGCGTCGCTCGCGCTGTCGCTGCTGGCCGGCGCGATCGCGAACCCCGACCGTTACGTCGCGCAACAGAACGTCGACCGCTACCAGCAGACCGGCAAGCTCAGCATCGAGTACATGCGGCAGATGTCACCGGACGCCGTGCCCGCGATCGAGAAGCTGCCACCGTCACTGCGCGACTGCTCGCTCGTCAACATCGCCCAACACCTCGCCGACCGCGGCGACGACTGGCGCACGTGGAACTTCTCCCGTGTCGACGCGCGCAACCAGATCGGCCTGTTCGTCATCCCAGCGCGGAGCAAGTGCCCGGGGCTCGTCCGATAGCCGGCCGACGGTAGGTTTCGGTTTGTGACGATCCACACCTCCGATCCCTTCGCGACGCCGGACGAGCAACGTTCGCCCGTCCGGCGTCTCCGTGGCCGGTTGCCGGCGCCGGTGATGCTCTGGACGGCCGGGTCGGGAGCGAGTCGCGCGGGGCTGACAGTCTCATCGGCGCTGGTCGTCGACGGTGATCCGGGCCACGTCGTCGGCGTCGTCGACGACGAGTCGGAGCTGTGGACCACGATGACCGAATCCGGCCTATTCGCGGTAACCCTCCTGCATCACGGCGATCATCTGCTCGCCGACCGATTCGCCGGCCTGATGCCCGCGCCCGGTGGCCTCTTTCGCGACGGAAACTGGCAGGACACGGCGTTCGGCCCGGTGCTGGCGGACGCTCCGACATGGTGCGGCGCCCGCGTCGACGAATCCCGGCGGCTGGGCTGGGGAATGCTGGTCGAGGCGACGATCGAACACATCCATCTGGCCGGTGATACGGCCCTGCCGCTCGTACACGTCCGCGCCAGATACAGGGATCTCACAGCGTAGAGCGCGGCGTCGCTGGCGCCCGGAGTGGACAGCGTTCCGTAGGGTGAAATGCATGTCTACGTCGCCGAGCGGCCGGGCGAAGGTGCCTGGAACCCCATCCGCAGCCGAATCCGGCGTCCCCGCGCGCACGACGGGCCGGGTGCGTGTCGACGCCGCCGGGAGGCCGTTGTCGCAGCCACCGCCTCGTCCGGGCGCTCGGGTCGCACCGGCCGGCAAACGGAAGATCAAGCCTCGCTGGGGCCGCATCGCCCTCGTGCTCGGCGTGGTCGTCGCCTTGATCGTGGGCGGTGTGGTCTTGACCGGCTACCTGTTCGTGAACCACTACAACGACAAGCTTTCACGGGTGGACGCCTTCTCCGCGATCACCGGCGGCCGGCCCCCCGTGCTCGTCAAGGGCGCCCAGAACATCCTGCTGCTCGGCAGCGACTCCCGAGATCCGTCTCAGGCCGCTGACCAAGGCGGATGGCGTACCGACACGATCATCCTGATGCACGTGACGGCCGACCACAAGAAGGCCTATCTGATCTCGATCCCCCGTGACACCTGGGTCTTCGTGCCGAAGAGCCCGTCAAAGCCATCGCTCGGCAACACGAACGCGAAGATCAACGCGGCGTTCTCGTGGGGCGGGCTTCCGCTGACCGTCGAAACGGTGGAACGGTTCACCGGGGTGCACATCGACCACACCGTGCTCATCAACTTCGGCGGCTTCGACAAGGTCGTCGACGCGCTCGGTGGCGTCACGATGTACATCGACAAGACGATCAAGTCGATCCACAAGCCCTACCGCACCTTCACGAAGGGCACCCACAATCTCGACGGTGCCCAGGCGCTCGACTACATCCGGCAGCGCAAGCAGTTCGCCAACGGTGACTTCACCCGCGTACAACATCAGCAGGAGTTCCTGAAAGACATCATGGACAAGGCGGCGAGCAGTGGCACCGTTACGAGCCCGTCCAAGCTCAACGCGTTCCTCGATGCGATGTCACAGGCGATCGTCGTGGACAAGTCGTTCGATCTGGGTTCGATGGCGCTGCAGTTCCGCAGTCTGAAGAGTTCCGACATGACCTTCCTGACCAGCCCGTCCGCGGGCACAGGCACGGAAGACGGGCAGAGTGTCGTCGAGCCCAACAAGTCGAAGGCCGCGGCCCTGTTCAACGCGGTGAGTCGGGATTCCGTCGCAAGTTGGCTCGCGGCGAATCCATCGACGTAGAGTTTTCATATCTTCGGCCGTTCGTCGCTTGTCTGGAGCCGGCATGACGGAGCCTGGCAAGGCGCACGAGAAGGCGCATGCCTCCGCGGCCGTGCCACAGAGCGCACCGCCGTCGGCGTCTGCTCAGGCTGAGGTGCCCAGGGTGTCGGCGAAGGCCGAGGTGCCTCGAGTGGCGGCGAAGGCTGAGGCGCCGGCGCCTGTCCGAGCTAGCGCGGCGGTCGGGAAGCCGGGGGCCGCGGTCGGATCGATTAAGCGCAGGTCGCCCTGGTGGGCACGGCTTTCCCTGATCTTCGGCGTCGTCCTCGTGGTCGTCAGCGGGGCGGCTTTCGTCGGCGGCGGGCTCCTGCTGCGGCACGTCTCCAACACGATCCAGCAGCAGAACCTGCTCGGCAACGTTGGGGCCGGCGGAAGCAAGGGTGCCTCGATCAAAGGTCCGGTCAACATCCTGCTCATCGGCCTCGACACCCGAGACGACAACCCCGGTCTCGGCTCGCGGGCCGACTCGATCATCGTCGTGCACGTGCCGGCCGCGCATGACCGTGCCTACATGGTTTCGATCCCCCGTGACACCAACGCGGTCATCCCGGCCTTCCCGACATCGCGATACGCCGGTGGCACCGCGAAGATCAACGCTGCCTACGAGTTCGGCAGCCAGAATGGTGGCGGCACCGCCGGTGGCGTCCAACTGCTCGCGCTCACGATCCAGAAGCTCGCGAACATCACGTTCAACGCGGCCACGATCGTCAACTTCGACGGTTTCAAAGACGTCGTGACGGCCCTTGGTGGCGTTGACCTGTGCATCGACGAGAAGGTCACATCGATCCACGACGGATTCATCACGGGTACGACGAAACACGCGGCGCCCTACAAGATCACCGACGGAGGCCTGCACTTCTCGCGGATTCCGGGCACGACGCCGGCCGTCTACCTACCCGGCTGCCGACACCTCTCGGCCTACGAAGCGCTCGATTACGTGCGGCAACGCGATCTGCTCGCGAACGGCGACGGCGATTACGGCCGGCAGCGGCACCAGCAGCAGTTCGTGCGGGCGCTGTTGAAGGAAGGGCTCGACAAGGGCCTGACGAACCCGATCACGCTCAACACGTTCTTGGAGAAGGTCAGCAAGGCGTTCGTCTTCGACGGTCACGGCACGTCGCTCACTGACTGGATCTTCGCGATGAAGGGCATCTCGCCCGACAACATGATCTCGATCAAGACGAACAACGGCACCTACAACACCGTCCATGTGAACGGGGAGTCGCGCGAAGAGTTGTCCCCGGACAGCCTGGCACTGC
Organism: uncultured Actinomycetota bacterium; assembly: GCA_963797605.1. Taxonomy (GTDB): domain Bacteria; phylum Actinomycetota; class Actinomycetes; order Mycobacteriales; family Micromonosporaceae; genus DASQPR01. The sequence goes on from CAWCPX010000002.1 coordinate 275,878, forward strand.
TCGCCGACGTCAACACCGACACCGTGGATCAGTTCATCGCCAGCCATCCGACCTGGGTGAACGCGAACTGATCCGGTCGTCGCAACGGCGTGATGTGGCACACCTCGCGTACCGCTTATGTCAGCATTTGCCGGTATCTCCTACAACGGTTTGCTGAGAAGGCACTGATTTTTCGCGCGGCACCCTACCGGATCGGCATTCGCACCCATAAGTTGGTGACTCCCGCCCAACGTCGTTACCGAGCGTGGGCTTCGAGAATCCATGAGGTGCGTTGGTGAACCCGTACGACCGTTCGTCGATGCGTTCGCCTGATCCCGACCCCCGCCCAGCTCCGCGCCAGGGTCCTCCCCGCCCAGGTCCGCGCCCGGATGACGGCCGTGGTGGCACGTACGGGTCACCAGCACCCGCTCCGCGTGGTGCTGGCAACACGTACGGTAACGGTGCTCAGGGCGGTGGAGAGTACGACGGCGGCGAATACGGTCGCGGTGAGCGTGGCGGCGCTGAATACGGCGGCCGTGAATACGGGGGCGCGGAATACGGCAGTGCTGGATACGGGGGCGCGGAATACGGCAGTGCTGGATACGGGGGCGCGGAACACGGCGGCGCTGGATACGGGGGCGCTGAATACGGCGGCGGCCGCCGACCGGCGGCCGGTCGCGCACCGCAGGGCCGTGCTCAATCCGGCGGTCGGCCCGATGCCCGTAACTCCAAGACGTCTCGTGACTCCAACACGTCTCGCGGTAAGAAGCCCGGTGCGAAGCCGAAGCGTCGCCGGAGCCCGTTGTGGACGAAGCTGATCATCACGTTCGGCGTTCTCATCGTCTTCGCGAGCACCGGCACGATGGTGGGCGTCAGCACGGTCCTCGGTCAGGTGAACAACGACATCCAGACGCAGAACCTGCTCGGCGACCAGGCCGCGGCCGGCACCTCGATCAACGGCGTGCTGAACATCCTGCTGGTCGGCGTCGACACCCGGCCCGGCAACACGATCGGCTCCCGGTCGGACTCGATCATCGTCGCGCATATCCCGGCGTCACACGACCGCGTCTACCTCGTCTCGATTCCGCGCGACACGCAGATCCCGATCCCGGGTCACGGCTCCGATAAGATCAACTCCGCCTTCTACTTCGGAAGCTCCAACGGTGGCGGCTACCCCGGCGGGTTCCAGCTGCTCGCGAAAACGTTGAAGACCAACTTCGGCCTGACGTTCAACGCGGGTGCCATCGTCAACTTCGACGGGTTCACCAGCATCGTCAACGCGCTCGGCGGCGTGAACATGTACGTCGACGAGAAAACGACCTCACTCCACCACGGCTATGAGACGGCGCACCCGTCGATCAAGAAGGCACCGTTCTCAACGACGAACAAAGGTTTGACGTGGCACCCGGTCCCGGGCGTTACCCCGGTGGTGTACAAGGTCGGGATGCAGCACCTCACGCCGTACGAGGCCCTCGACTACGTACGTATCCGCGACTTCCTGCCGAACGGCGACTACGACCGGGAACGTCACCAGCAGCAGTTCATCAAGGCGCTGCTCAGTAACGCGTACCAGCAGGGTTTGAGCAACCCGTTGAAGCTCAATACGTTCATGAAGTCGATCAGCAAGGCCTTCGTTTTCGACAACGGCGGCCACGCGGTATCCGACTGGATCTTCACGCTCAAGGGCATCAACCCGAGCGCCATCCTGACGATCAAGACGAACAACGGAACCTTCAATACCCAGGTGGTGAACGGTTCCGACGAGGAAGTGCTCGATCCGACGTCGCTGCAACTGCTGCAAGACGTGAAGAACGACTCCGTTGAGCAGTTCGTTGAAGCCCACCCGACGTGGTTGACGACTAACTGACCTCGGTCGGCCGGACGCGCGCGCATGCGTCCACCGCCCCGGATCGTGTGATCGGGGGTGGTGGACGCTTTCGGTTTGCGTGCGGCCGTTAGAACGGTGGTGGTTCGGGGTCGGTCTCGTAGATGTGCCCGGTCGGGGACTTCCAGATCAGGTGGCCTGGGGTCGGTTGGGTGATGATCCACTTCGTTTCGTCTTTGAGCCGGTGGTGGTGCCGGCAGAGGACGGCGAGGTTGTCGTGGGTGGTTTTGCCGCCTTTGGCGTGCGGGATGGTGTGGTCGAGGTCGGCGTGGCGGGCGCGGCGGTTGCAGCCGGGTGCGCGGCAGGTGCGGTCGCGGGCTCTGATCCAGCGGGTTAACGCGGCTCCGGGCCTGCGCCGGTTCGGGTCGGCTTCCACGGGTGGCATCGGCCGGATCTCACTGGTTCGTTGCCGTGGTGCGCAGGCAGGTTGCGGCGACGGCTCGGCGGCTGACGGCGCCGTTGGTGCGCGATCGCCGCAGGGTTGCGTGGGTTGCGGTGAACCGCCACGCCCGCCGGGTTCGTCCGGCGCGCCGGGTTCATCCATCCCCGCGGCGGCTGGTGTCGGTCGAGCACCCAGCAACCCGTGGGCGAGGAGTTCTCCGCCGGGGCCGACGGCGCTGAACTGCCACTGCGCCACCGCCGCCTGCGAGGCCAGGATTTGCCGGGCGGTGTCGGCTGAGACGGGTCCGTATCCGGCCAGGGTGGCGGGTTCGGTGCCGGCACCGGTCGCGGTGTCCCACGGCACCACCAACTCGATGACCCCGGCCCGGTGGATCGGGCTGGCACCGATGCCGACGCCTTCGAGCAGGTCCAGGAACGTGTCCGCCCGTAACTGCTCCAGGGTGCGGGCATCGCCGGTGAGTTTGATTCCGCGAGCGAACGCGTCCACCCGCTCGAACGCCGCCGACACCCGAGCCGCCGGCAGCAGGATGCCGTAGAGCGAGGAGGTGCCGTCCTCATCCGGGGTGGTGCCGATGCTGCGGGACCCGAGCTTCTTCGAGGTTCGCTGCGCCGCCCCGCCCGGGTCGGCCTTCAGGACGGCTTTGCGGATCCGGGCCCGTAACTGACTGGTCGTCCATTTCCCCGCATCGGGCAGCAGTGTGGCGGCGATCGCGGCGGCGAGGGTGTCATCGACGGTGGCGAGCAGGTCGTAGAACAGCCACGCACGCCGGTAGTCGATGTCCCCGACCGCAAACGCCGCCAACACCTGCGGCAACACCGTGGTGAGGTATTTCCCGAACTGGACCTGGCACCGGGCCTGCCCCGGCGTCCACGTCAACGCGAACGCGACCTCGTCCGTGTCATACCCCTTCTCCGCCGCCGCAGCCACCGTCACCACCGAGGTCAGCAAGGTCGCGGACGCCACGGCGGCAGCCCGGGCAGCCCGCTGCATCGCCTCAACCACATCGTCGTCAACGACCTTCACCCCGTCGACGCTACCGACGAAAACCCGTCCCGGGAGGGGCCAGCGGAGGGGGCCATTACCTTGGCCAAACCATCGAACACAAACGATCAAGCTCAGGAGTCGGACCCCGTAATTCGGATGCACACCACCAACGTCGCTGGGACCATCGACTGATGCTGATCGAATTCGCCCGCGCTCAGAGCGGCGGCTCGACGGTTGCCACGATTCACCGTCGCGACGGCGTCATCGTGCAGTTGCACGGCTATGACCAGAAGTTTCGGGTCCCACATGACATCGCGCACGCGGTTGCCGAGCGCGAACTCGATCTCGCCGACGGCGTCTTCGGATCGATCGCCGGCGGCGCGCTCTTCGCCGGCATGACCGTGCTGGCCGGCAAGTCACGCCACGATGCCGCCGCCCGCAGTAAGCGACTTCTGAGCCGTAACAGCCGAGCGTTGACCCGGGCAGAGGTGATGGCCGGCGTCGTACATGACGCGGTTGAACACCGTGGCGAGATCGACGCCGTCGCCAAGGGGCGCGTTGATTGGGGCATCGTGCACCCAGAACCGTTCCCGTGGCCGCCGGAGCAGATCGAGAGGACCGTCAGCATGCTGGAGGCACTCGCCACCGAGTGGCATCGGACCCACACACTCCGATTGATCTGGCCGGACAGGCTGACCAGCGTGATGCCGGAGTCTGCCGGCATCAGACGAGGTCGCGCGGGCCGCCGATGATCCAGAAAACCAACGGCACATGACCACGAAATGAACGCCAGTAGCCAAGCCTGCCGACTCGGAGTATCCCCGGAATTGCGGCCATGGCGTACCGTGCCAGGGGCGCCAACCCCGCTGCGGCTATGAGGCACGGCGGCGTTGGCCTCGTCTGTGTGCGGCGCTTGTCGGCCGTGATGTAGCCGGATTGCGGGGATAGTAAGGATGTCAGACGGTCAGCAGGGCAATGTCTACGGCGGCGGTCGGCCTCCGTCGGGTCAGGGTGGGCCGGGTCGCGTACCAGGTCCGCCGCCCTACGCGCCGCCGCCCGCCTACGGCCCCGCGGGCTACGGCCCAGGCCATCCACAGGGCCGCCCGGGCTACGGGCCTGACCCCGGCTACGGGCCTGACCCCGGCTACGGTCCTGACCCCGGCTACGGTCCTGACCCCGGCTACGGGCCTGACCCCGCCCATAGACCCGACCCTGGCTACCCACAACCGAAACCACCGGTGCAGCGCGCCGGATCGGGGGACCTATGGACGTCCGTCCGGCGGCAGACCCGACTCGAAGGCCGGCAAGAACCGTCCGACCAACAAGCGTCCGACTAGCGGCAAACCCGGCCCGAAGAAGAAAGGCGGCCGCAGCCCGATCTGGACCTTCGTGGTGCTCGGCTTCGGTGTGCTCGTGATGCTCGCCGGTGTCGGTGGCATCGTCGGTGTCAACTACACCCTGCACGAGGCCGACAGCCTGATCGCGCAGCCGGACCTGCTCGGCGGCAACGTCGCGACCGGCAACATCGATCAAGGGCGCGATCAACATGCTGCTGGTCGGCCTCGATACCCGGCCGGACAACGGCAGCATCGGCTCGCGTTCCGACTCGATCATCATCGCGCACATTCCGGCCGCGCACGATCGCGTCTACCTGATCTCGATCCCGCGCGACACGAACGCGACATCCCGGCCGACCCGGCGACCGGCTTCAACGGCGGGTCACTACAAGATCAATGCCGCGTTCATCTTCGGCAGCCAGAACAAGGGCGGCGAGGCCGGCGGCTTCCAGTTGCTCGCCAAGACGATCAAGCAGGACTACGGGATCACGTTCAACGGCGGCGCCATCGTCGAACTTCAACGGCTTCACGGACATCGTCAACGAAGCTGGGCGGCGTCCACATGTACGTCGACGAGACGACCACGTCGATCCACCACGGGTACCTGATCGGCGACCGGCGAAGCACGCGAAGCCGTACAAGATCGATCCGAACACCGGTGTGCCGAGCTGCTCGAACCGGCACGTCACGTTCGACTCGAACCCGATCAAGTGCGCATTGCCGGGCATCACGCCGGTGCAGTACAACAAGGGCGACCAGCACCTGACGGCGTACGACGCGCTGGACTTCGTCCGGTGCCGTGACGGCCTGCCGTACACCGACTACGACCGTCAGCGTCACCAGCAGCAGTTCATCAAGGCGCTGATGCAGGAGGCGTACGACAAGGGCATCACCGACCCGACGAAGCTCAACGGCTTCCTGAAGTCGATCGGCAAGGCGTTCACGTTCGACCGACGGCGGCGTGCCGCTCTCCGACTGGATCTTCACGCTCAAGGGCTGTCGCCCAACTCGATGGTCACGATCAAGACCAACGACGGCCAGTACGCCCACTACACCGGCCCGGCGCCGGACGCCCGGCAGGCGCTGACGGCGGACAGCCTGCTGCTGTCGCAGGACGTCATCCACGACAAGGTGGACACAGTTCATCGCGACGCATCCGGACTGGGTAGCGAGCTGACCAGCGTCAGTAGGCGGATTCACGAGCCCGACGTCCGCGCACCCCTCCGTACAGTGGGCGAAGTAGTGCAAATCGCACACTGGACCGGGGGCTCGCGATGGAGCGCGGGGCGTGGCGCGCGCGCGAAGCCGCCCGAGCCCCGCTATGGGCGAAGATCTGCCGATCGTGTCGGGCTCGTGCTGATCTGGTGCTCGCTCGGCCTGCTCGGCGGCGGAGAAGCTGCTCACCGCCCGATACGCGGCCGCGCTGCACCAGGGACAATCTGCTGGCGCCGGGCGCCCGCAGGGCGACGCCCAGACGTCGCTCGCCGGCCCGCTGAACTACCTGCTGATCGGCTCGGACGCGCGTGCGAACAATCCGGGCATGGGCGCCCGATCGGACACGATCATCATCGTGCACATCCCGGCGTCGCTGGATCGCGCGTACTCGATCTCGATACCGCGTGACCTGCGGGTGAACATCCCGCCGTGCCGGATGCGATTCGGCGGCTCGCCTCGGACAAGATCAACGCCTCGTTCCAGGACGGCGGGCAGGGCGCGGGCGGCGTACAGCTGCTGTCCGCGACGCTGACCCAGCTCACCGGCATCGAGTTCGACGGCGCCGCCGTGGTCGACTTCGGCGGGTTCGACAAGATCGTCAAGGAACTCGGCGGCGTGCACATGTGCGTCGACGAGAGGGTCAAGTCGATCCACACCGGCCACGTCTTCACATCGGGCTGCCAGGACCTCACCGCCAAGCGAGACGCTCGACTACCTGCGCCAGCGCGAGACGCTGCCCGGCGGCGACTTCGACCGGCAGCGGCACCAGCAGCAGTTCCTGAGGGCGATCTTCGCCAAGACGTTCGCGCAACGGGCTCACCCAGAACCCGCTCAAGATCGACGAGGTCATCCGGGATGTCGGCTCCGTCGATGACGGTCGACACTGAACGGCGTACCCGCTGGATCAATTGATCTTCACGCTCCGAAACGTCAAGCCGTCGTCACTCGTGGGCGTCCGGGTGCCGTCGGACACGCAGCACGATCGGCGGGGTCAGCTACGTCGTGCAGACCGACGCCGGCACCCTCCCTCTACGCGGCGACTGACCCAGGACACGATGGACTACGTGGACACGCGATAACCCGGCCTGGGTGAACGCGCTCTAGACTTGCGTCTCGTGTTCAACCGACCGACGCTGCCCAGCGTCGCAGGCTGTCGACGTGCCCGACGGCGCCTACCTTCTTGACGTCCGCGAGCCCGACGAGTGGGAGGCCGGCCATGCGCCCGGCGCCCACCACGTGCCGATGACGACGGTGCCGGCCCGCATCGACGAGATCCCGACCGAAGGCCCGGTGATCGTGGTCTGCCGGCACGGCCACCGCTCCGCCCAGGTCGTCAATTACCTGCTCGCGAACGGTCGGGACAACGTCGTCAATCTCGACGGCGGCATCGTCGACTGGGTCGCGGCCGGCCGCCCGATCGTGACCGACGACGGACGTGACCCCTACATCGCCTGAGGCGGCGCCGGCCGGCCGTCCGCTGGTGTTCGCGCACCGCGGCTCGTCGGCCGCGCTGCCCGAGCACACCTTGGCGGCGTATCTGCGCGCCATCGACGAAGGCGCCGACGGGCTCGAGTGCGACGTGCGGCTGACCCGTGACGGCCATCTGGTCTGCGTCCACGACCGGCGGCTCGACCGGGTCAGCAACGGCACCGGCCCGGTCAGCCGCCGCAACCTCGCCGAACTCGACGCGCTCGACTTCGGCTCGTGGCACCCGGGATTGCCCGACTCACCCGATGACCTGATCCGCGACGCGGCACGGCTCCGACCTGCGTACCCGGGTGCTCACGCTGGATCGGCTGCTCGACCGCCGCCTTCGACGCCGGCCGGCCGATGCGGCTGCTGATCGAGACGAAGCATCCGACCCGCTACGGCGGCGACGTCGAGGAACGGCTGGTGGAGGTGCTGCGGAGGTACGACCTCGACAAGCCGCGTGCCGGACGCCGCCGTCGCGCGTCACGGTCATGTCGTTCTCCGCCTTCGCGGTGCGCCGCATCCGGGAACTCGCGCCCGCCCTGGCGACGGTCTGGCTGACCGAATTCGCGACGCCCGGCCTGCGCGACGGACGCGTGCCGTTCGGCGCGCGGATCGCCGGCCCCGGCGTCGGACGGTCCGGGCCAACCCGGCGTGGTCGAAGAAACTGCAGACAACGGCCACCAGGTGTACGTCTGGACCGTCAACGAGCCCACGGACATCGACCTGATGATCAAGCTGGGCGTCGACGGCATCATCAGCGACCGTCCACGATCGGTGCTGGATCGGCTCGGGCGGTAGCGCACTCGCAGCGACGCGGGGCAGACTCGCGGTCATGGCCGACGAATTCGACGCCGTGCGTTTCTTCGACGAGTTGACCGAGTTCGTCGACCAGTTCTCGTCGGGCCGATCCGGGCTGACCGCGCTCACGCGCATCATCGACCTCGGGCTGTGGACGCTGCCGGCGCCGGGATCGCGTTGGTCGAGTTCGGGCCGGCCGTCGGCCGGGTCATCGCGGCGGGCGGATCGGCCGGGGTCGCGCTCGGCCGCCGCATCGAGTCCGGCGATCCCCGCATCATCGACATGCTGCGGGGCGACCGGGTCACCGAGCGCGCCGACGACGACCTGCCGCCCGAACTCCGCGACGCGCTCGATGGCGGCGGCCAGGGCCGATACCTCGTCGGCCGGGTCATGCTCGGCGCGCGTCCGATCGCGATGCTGGTCGCGCTGTTGCCGCCGGCCAGACGAGTGGCCACGCGCCGGCGTGCCGGCGATGGCCTACCTCACGACGATGATCGCCCGGATCTATCGCGACGATGCCGGGCTGCCGCTGCACGCCGATCCGGCGCCGCGGGTCCCGGCCGAGACGCACCCTGCTGCTCGACGCCGAGGGCAACGTCTGCTGGCTCAATCCGAAGAGTTCGGCGTGATCGAGGCGGCAGAGGTCGACGCTCGGCGCTCCGCTACCAATGCCGATGCCCGGGGCCGGGCCAGGTCATCGAGCACAACCTCGCCGACGGCCGCTGGCTGAAGATCACGTCGCACCGCCTGCCCGACGGCGCCGGCGAGTCGATCACCATCCGGGACGTCACCGAGGCCCGCCGCTGGGAGCAGAGCCGAGAACTGTTCGTCGCGCTGACCAGCCACGAGCTGCGTACGCCGGTGACCGTCATCAAGGGGTACGCGGACACCCTCAACGACCGCTGGGACGCTGCTCGACGATGGCGGCCGCCGCCACGCCGCCCGGGTGCTCGGCCAGCGGGCCGGCGACCTGGCGCGGCTGCTCGACCGGCTGCTGTCCGCCGTCGGCGAGCCCGGCATCCCGCCGGTGGTGTCGCGGTTCGATCTCCGTGGCCGCGGTCACCAAGGCGCGTCGACGCGCTTCCGGCCGAGGTCCGGGCCCGGATCCGCACCGACGCTGCCGGCGCCGCTGCCGCCGGTCTTCGGTGAGCCGTCGAGCATCGCCAGCGTCGTCTCGGAACTGGTCACAAATGCCGTGCAAGTACTCGCCGCCGGCGGCCGGTCCGGTCGACATCAAAGGCGTCTCCGACGCCCGTACGGTCGGCTTTCAGGTTTCCGATCGAGGAATCGGGGTACGCCCCGAACACGTGGAGAGCGCATTCGAACGGTTCTGGCAGGCAGACACCGGTGACCACCGACGATACGGGGGAGTCGGGTTAGGTCTGTATCTCGTTCGCCGGATCGTCGAACGACAAAACGGATGGGTATCGCTACGTCCACGTGAATCCGGCGGCACGGTCGCCGAGGTGCGACTGCCGCGCGGAGACCTGAGGGCCGGGGAGGCTTAGCCAGTGGCGACGACGGTGGCAGAGCGCGCATGGTGTGTGGTGGTGCCGCACCACCCGCGCGCCGCCGGTCAGGCCCGAGCGCGGTGTCGGCCGATGTCGACCGCGGTCCGACCCGGAGCTGCTCGCCGACGCCGTCTCGGTCGTCGCCGAACTGGTCGGCAACGCGATCCGGCACGCGCAGCCGCTTCCCGGCAACGTCGTCCGGCGTGGCCTGGCGTGTCGCCGTTGACGGCGGCCACGAGATCGTCGAGGTCCGGGTGACCGACGGCGGCGGCCGAGACGAGCCCGGTGATCCGGCGACCCGATCCCGACGCGGTCGACGGCCGCGGCCTGACCATCGTCGCCGCCCTCGCCAGCAGGTGGGGCTGCGAGCGCGACGGTCTCGGTCAGAGCGTCTGGGCGCAACTGCGCCTGCCGGCCCGATCCGGCTGACGCTACCCCTGACCTGTCCCTGTAAAGAGGGACAACGCGGGTGCGCCCGCAGCCGGTCGAGCCGAGCATCTAAGCTGACACGTCGTGAGCAAGCGACGGAACCCTCCACGAAATGCCGAGCCCAAGCCGGCGAAGGTCCGCGACGTCTTCGTGCCTCGCCCGTTCGAAGGGCTGGCCGACGAGACCGAGTGGATCGCGCTGCGCGAGCTGGTGCCGGCCGCGACCGCGCCGCTGAAGCTCGCACCGGCGCTGCGAGAGCAGTACGGCGACCGCCCGATCACGCTCGCCACCGTGCTGCCGATGGCGTGGCCCGCGATGACCAAGCCGGACGGGCGGGTCTTCGTCGGTCTGCAGCGCCACGTGCAGTCCGGTGATGCGTCCCGCGACGTCGCCGTGGCGATCCTGCGCGCGCTCGAATCGACGCCGGGCGAGGCGGTCTCGGTGCCGGCCGAGCCCGGCCAGGGCCCACGCCTGCAGGACATTCTGGACGACGGCCCGCTCGACATCACGATGCACGACGGCTTCGACTTCTGGCTGGACGAGGACGCGTACGACGACCCGAACGTGCAGGGTTCACTGGAGCGCGCGAACGCCTCGATCGACCCGACCGTCCGGATGGACGCGGCGCACGCGGCCTACTGGTGCCGGGTGACCGACCGGGCACACATGCGCTGGGTGGTTCCGGAGGACGAGGACCGCGCTCTGGACGCGCTGGCCCGCCTGTCCGCCGCCGGTGGTCTGTTGCTCGGCGACGGCACGAAGTTCGCCGGCATGTTCCGGGCGCACGGTCGGCTGGTGCCCGTGTGGGACCTGCCGGTGGCGACGCCCGCCCAGGACTGGGAGACGCCGCTGGACGGCCTGGCCAAGCGCTACCCGGACGCGCTCGCTCCGGCCGGCACGCCGTTGACGCCGGAGGAGCGCCGCGCCCGCCAGGGCCTGATCGGTCGCCAGGTCACCCTGCGGTAGACCGAGACCCGGTTGACCGGGCAGGACATGCATCGGGGTCCGCCCCGTCCGGAGCCCAGCTCGGAGCCCGGGATGCGGATGACCTCGATGCCGGCTCGTTCGAGTTGCGCGTTCGTCTCGACGTTGCGCTCGTAGGCGACGCAGACGCGCGGTGCGATGGCGAGCGTGTTGTTGCCGTCGTCCCACTGCTCGCGTTCGGCGGTGACCGGGTCGAGGCCGGTATCGATGACACGCAGCGTGTCGACGCCCATCGCGGCCGCGGCCGCCGCGAGGAACGGCGCCGGGCCGGTGATCGTCGGCTCGTCGCTGTCACCGGCGCCGAATTCGCTGCCGCCGCGGCCACCACCCTCGGTCACCGTGAACGCGACCAGGGTGTCGGCGACGTTCGGGTACATCACGACCGCGTCGACGTCGACCATCGTGCAGACGGTGTCGAGGTGCATCGTCGCGCGTTCCTGGGCGATCGGCACCACCAGAACGCTGTGCGCGAGCTTGCGTTCGAAGACCCGTCGGGCGAGCCGTTCCGCGCCGGCGGCCGTGGTGCGCTCGCCGACGCCGACCGCGATCACGCCGGGCGCGAGCAGCAGCACGTCGCCGCCCTCCACGTGTTCGAGGCCGGGTTGGTAGACGAACGGGGTGCCGGCGAACGCGGGTGGTAGCGGTAGATCGCCTGGGTGAGCGTGGTCTCGCGAGCGCGCGCCGGCATCGCGAGGCTGGTCACCGCGGCGTGATCGCGGATCCAGAGGCTGGAGTCGCGGGTGAACAGCAGGTTGGGCAGCGGATCGATGACGAAGTCGTGCCGGTCCATCAGCCCGTAGACGAGGCCGGTGCCCGATCGCAGCTCCTCGTGGGCCACGCCGGCGATCAACGCGGTCGCCAGCGCCTCCGGGTCGAGGTCGGCGAGATGGTCGGCGACCCGGCGGCGCAGGCTGTCGCCGAGGCGTACGTCGGCGAGCACGGCCTCGGTCAGCTCCTTGCGGGCGGCGCTGTTCGCGAGCACGTCGATCAGCAGGTCGGTCAGGTAGAGCACCGTCACGCCGCGATCGCGCAGCGCGTCGGCGAAGATGTCGTGCTCCTCCTGCGCCCGGCCGACCCAGGGGATTCCGTCGAAGAGCAGGGAGTCGTTGTTACGCGGAGTCAGGCGCGCGAGCTCGGGACCGGGCCGGTGCAGCAGGACCGTGCGGAGTTGGCCAACCTCGCTATCGACGTAAAAGGCCACCCCCTCAGCCTAACGAGAGCGACACCGAAAGTTGCGCACGAAGTATGTCAATGAATGCGTTATTCATCCGCACTCACTCTCGCCATAGGTCTGTTTCTGTTGCCGTACAAACACTTAGGGTAATGAAAAGACCGACTGCATGGGACCGCAGGAGGCGCGAAGTGACATCCATCGACATCAATCGAGGCCGTCTTCCCGGTGACGTGAGCATTGGGCCTCCTGACTTCCCGCTCCGTCCTGAAGGCATCACTACGCCGCGTTTGACTCCAATGGAGTGGGCGCGGCGTCGTCGTGTCCAGAAGGAGTCCGAGCGCTCCGATGCCGTCCGCAACCGTGCGATGGGCCGGCTGCACCGGCTCGGTGACGCGTGGCATCTCATCGAAGCGGACCGGCTCGGCCTCGGCGTACGCGACGCGTTCGTGGCTATCGGCCCGGGCGGCGTCTTTGCGGTGACCGTGAAATCGCAGGGGCGCAGCCGGGTACGGCTCTCCGGCGACGTCATACTGATCGATGGCAAGCGCCCGCCCTACATGGCTGACGCGCGTCGGCTCGCTGACGCGATCTCGACGGCGTTCACCCGAACGGCTGGTGCGAAGGTGCCGGTGACCCCGGTGCTGGCACTGCGGGCACCGGGCTGATCACGCCTTTACGGTCTGCCACGTACGCTGTGTGGTCATGCCCTACCGCGAGTTGGACAACCTGCTCGGCTCGTACGGCGATCGCATCGGCACGCGTACCGTCGAGAAGATTGGCATCGATCGCCCGGCATCCGGCCACGTTTGTCGACCTACGATCGGACAAGTTGGCGTCGCAGTACCGGTGGAATCCGTCGGAATCACCGGCTGACAAGTTCGGCAAGCGTAGGTAACGTCGACACCACGCAAGCGAAGAGTCACGGCAGGGCAACAGCACGTTGATACAGCGGTGCGGCGCAGGTCGTGCCTGGTTTGTCAGGAGGCGTTCGTGGCTCACGTCGAGCTGTCGTTGTCCGAGTCGTTGTCGGTTCCGATCCAACACATCACCGACTGGGGTTCCGTCGACCGTTGGACCTTCGCAGTCGACGGCGCGACGCGAGCCCTGCCTGGTCATCGACATCGGCGCCGTGATCGCGGCGGTTTCGGCTCCGGCTTGCGAGCTGCTCGGGATTCGCGCGACCAGAGGACGCGGTCGGCCAATGCCTCTACTCCGACGTGCTGCCGTTGGTCGATTTCACGTCGGCAGCCGCCGACCTGGCCGAAGCGAGGTCTCCGCATCCCACCGGTGCTCGCGCTCACGTCGGGCCGCCTCGCCCGCGGTCTGATGCGCACCCGGGCGCAGCAAGGCGAGATCGTCACGATGGACGCGGTCTCCACGCCGCTGCGCGAAGGCGACACGGTCATCGGCTCGCTCACGTTCTTCGGGATCGTCTAGGGCCTATCTCACAGTCCGTTCGGCGCACCCGAACGGCAGACGTCCGTCCGCCGCACCCGAACGGCAGACGTCCGTGCGAAGCAGCCGAACGGCGGCTTTGCGCCAGGTGTGAGGGTCCGTCCCAGGTCGACAGCCAGCCACGCCTAGGCTGTCGGCATGCCTGGTGTGCCACCTACCCGTTTTGTCTACCTCGGCCCCGAGGGCACCTTCGCCGAGCAGGCGCTGCGTACCATCCCCGCGGCCGAGCGCGGCACTCGCACGCCGGCTCGGAGCGTGCCCGAGGCGCTCGACGCCGTCCGCGCCGGCGACGCCGACGCCGCCGCTCGTGCCGGTGGAGAACTCGATCGGCGGCCAGGTCGGCGTCACCCTCGACGAGCTGGCCGAGGGCGAGCCACTGGTGATCACCCGCGAGGTGGTGCTGCCGGTCAACGTTCGTGCTGGCCGCGCGTGCCCGGATCGAAGCTGACCGAGATCACGGCGATCGCGGCGCACCCGCAGGCGTCGAGCAGTGCCGGCACTGGCTGGCCGCCAACGCGCCCGACGCCGTCGTCGTCGACGTGCTCTCCAACGGCGCGGCCGCGGCAGCCGTCGCCGACGGCACGTATCCGGCCGCGATCTGTGCGCTCGATCGGCGCGCAGCGGCACCGGCTCACCGTGCTCGCCGAGGAGCATCGGCGACCACGCCGACGCGATGACCCGGTTCGCGCTGGTCAGCCGGCCCGGACCCGCCGTCCGCTCCGACCGGCGACGATCTGACGTCGCTCGCCGTCTACATCGCCCACGACCGGGTCGGCGCGCTGCTGGCGGTGCTGACCGAGCTGGCGGTCCGCGGAGTGAACCTGACCCGCATCGAGTCCCGTCCGACCGGTGAGCGGCTCGGCCGGTACGTGTTCTTCCTCGACTGCAGCGGCCACGTCGCCGATGTGCGGCTCGGCGAGGCGCTGCGGGCGCTCCGGCGGATCTGCGCCGACGTACGGTTCCTCGGCTCCTACCCGCGTACGCACACGCCGGGCGAGGCCAGCCGTCCGACGATCGGACCCGCCGGCACCACCGATGCCGACTTCGCCGACGCGGACGCCTGGTTGGCCCGGCTCCGTGCCGGCGAGGTCGGCTGACGCGGGCGAAAATCCCGGGCGTCCGATGTATCCGATCCGGCACCGGCACGGCAGACTCGTGCCATGAATATCGGAGTCTTGGGTACGGGTGAGGTCGGCCGCGCGATCGGCACGAGACTCGCATCGGCCGGTCACGACGTGATGATGGGTTCCCGGAGTGCCGACAATCCGACGGCGGTGGAATGGGCGCGGCACGCCCCGAACGCTCACGCCGGCACCTTCGCCGACGCGGCCGCGCACGGGGCCCTGGTCATCAACGCCACCGCCGGCACAGCCACGCTCGATGTGCTTCGTGCGGCCGGTGCGGCGCATCTGCACAACAAGGTCCTGATCGACACATCCAACCCGCTCGACACCTCGAACGGCGCACCCACGTTGACGGTCAGCAACACCGACAGCCTGGGTGAGCAGATCCAGCGGGAGTTCCCGGCCGCGCAGGTCGTCAAGGCGCTCAACACGGTGAACTCGAGCGTGATGGTCAATCCGAGCAGCGTCCCGGGCGACCACATGCTGTTCGTGGCCGGCGAGAACGTGTTCGCGAAAAACGTGACGATCGGCCTGCTCGGCGAGATGGGCTGGCCGGAGGAGCGAATCCTCGATCTCGGCGGCATTTCCGCGGCCCGGGGCATGGAAGCGTACGTGCTGCTCTGGGTCTCGATCATGGCTGCCACCGGCGGTCCGGCGTTCAACGTGACGATCGCGAGGGCATGACTCGGGTTGCGTCCACGTGCCATGATGCGGCGATGAAGGTCGAAGCGGTCGCACCGGCACGGTGGACACAGCCGCTGGAACTGTTCGCGGTGATGGCTGGGTTCGTGTTCGTCTGTGCGGCCCAGTGGACGCCCTGGTTCCACGTCAGCACGACGGTCGGCACGGATTACGCGCTGGTGCCCGAGGTGCTACAGCACGGTTCGGTCGACATCACCGACGCGACCGGCGGTTTCACCGTCCCCTACTACCTCGGTTGGTTCGGCGTGCTCGGCGTCTGCGCGGTCACCGTGCTCGGCTCGCCGAGCGTGCGGGCCATGACCGGCGCGCTCGGTCTCGGCCTGGTCGGCGCGCCAGGCACTTGTGGTGTTCGGCATCGTGCACACACGGGGCATGGCCACGATCGATGCGTTGAATCTGCCACCCGGCGTCCACGTGACCCGGTCCGCCGGCACGTACGCGGCCGTGATCGCGCTCCTGCTGTTCGCGCTGGCGCTCGCGCCCGCGATCAGGGCGAGCCTCGTCTTCCCGTCGGCCAGCGAGTTTCGCCGATCGTTTTCACGGCTCAGTGGGCGAGAGGTCCGGCGATCGGTCGAGACCACGCCCGACGACGATCGACCGGTGCGCAGCGGCGTCATTGTGGAGGTTGGCGGTCAGTTGCCGCCGACGACGGCACCGTCGACCGTGCTGGGCGTCGAGGACTCGGTCGCGCCGACGACGCCGCCCGATCACAGCCTCTACCGGCGACCGGTCGAGTCCTCCACGTCTCGGTGACTAATTCCGGCTTAGGACTACCCAAATAGCACAATGTGTGATGATTCGCCGGTGGATATCGTCAATGTGGATCCGCCGCGTGCGCTCCCCTTCCGTCGCGGCCGATTGACTCTTCGCGACCTGGCATCCGGGCTGCTCATCATCGGGTTCGGGCTGGTGCTCGCGTCTCAGTGGTTCGGTTGGTTCTCGATCCATCAGGAGACGTTCGACGCCGGCGACTCGCACATCCCCGCGTCGTTCGGCATGGCCGACACGCCGTCATTCCTGCAGATTCCCTACTACCTGGTCTGGCTGGCCGTGTTCGGGTGCGGCGGCGCTGTGGTGTTCGCGCCCGGAGCCCGGCGCCTGGCGTGGTTCGGCGCCGCGGCCGGCGCCCTCGCGACACAGGTGATCATCGTGGTGCCGGTGCTCCGCAAACCGGCGATCATCATCGACGGCATCGTCGGCGACTTCAGCGTCGTCGTGCACGCCCGGCACGCGGCGGGTTCCTACCTCGTGATCGCGGCCATCGCGGTGATCGCGGTCGCCATCGTCGTCGCCGTCGCCAGCCCGCGGGACCGCGCCGCCGTCGTCGCCCCGGACCAGTCCGTGACGCCGGTGCCCGCGGCGGACCTGGCCCCGCTGCTCGACGCCGAGACCACTGCCATCGATTTCGGGCGCCGTGACTCGGTGCCCGTGGCGCCGCCGGAGAAGATCGAGACCGTGCCCGCGCGACCGGACCACAGCATGTACGTCCGCCCGACGCTGCAGTCCTGATCCGGCACGCTACCGACGCGTACCGATATCGAAGTGAGGTCTTGCCTCGGCGCCGGTACGCTCTCCAGTTGTGATTGATCTGCGGCTGCTGCGAGAAGATCCCGACCTGGTCCGAGCGAGCCAACGTGCCCGCGGCGAGAGCGAGAGCGCGGTTGACGTGCTCCTCGCCGCCGATGAGAGCCGCCGGTCCGCGATCGCCGACTTCGAGAGCCTTCGCGCCGAGCAGAAGCAGCTGGGCAAGTTGATGCCGACCGCCAAGGGCGAAGAGCGCGACGCCCTTCTGGTGCGCACGAAGGAACTCTCGTCGCAGGTCAAGGCGGCCGAAGCGGCGGTGACCGAGGCCGAGGCGGCACTGCGGGCCGCGCAGATGGCCATTCCCAACCTGGTGCAGGAAGGCGCGCCCGAGGGTGGCGAAGACGACTTCGTGCTGCTTCGTGAGGTTGGCACGGTGCCCGACATCAAAGAACCGAAAGATCACCTCGAGACTCGGTGAGGCGCTCGGCGCGATCGACATGGAGCGCGGCGCGAAGGTCTCGGGCAGCCGCTTCTTCTTCCTGACCGGCGTCGGCGCGCTGCTGCAACTGGCCATGCTGCAAATGGCGATGGCGCAGGCGGTCGAGAACGGCTTCACCCCGATGATCACCCCGGTGCTGGTGAAGCCGGAGTCGATGGAGGGCACCGGCTTCCTCGGCGCGCACGCGTCGGAGATCTACCGGCTCGAGGCCGACGACCTGTTCCTCGTCGGTACGAGCGAGGTGCCGATGGCCGCGTACCACGGGAACGAGATCTTGAATCTCGACGAACCGAAGCGCTACGCGGGCTGGTCGTCGTGTTTCCGCCGCGAGGCCGGCAGCTACGGCAAGGACACCCGCGGCATCATCCGGGTGCACCAGTTCGACAAGGTCGAGATGTTCTCCTACTGCCGGCCGGAAGACGCCGCCGCCGAGCACCTGCGCCTGCTGGCGTGGGAGGAGGAGATGCTCGCGAAGGTCGAGGTGCCCTACCGCGTGATCGATGTCGCGGCGGGTGACCTGGGCACCTCGGCGGCCCGCAAGTTCGACTGCGAGGCGTGGGTGCCGTCGCAGGGGCGGTACCGCGAGCTGACGTCGACGTCGAACTGCACGACCTTCCAGGCTCGGCGGCTCAACGTGCGCTACCGCGACGCCGACGGGAAGCCGCAGATCGCCGCGACGCTCAACGGCACCCTGGCGACGACGCGTTGGATCGTCGCGATCTTGGAGAACCATCAACAGCCGGACGGGTCGGTACGCGTGCCGGAAGCGCTGCGCGGCTATCTCGGCGGCCGTGAGGTCCTGGAACCCGACTCGATAACGGGTGTTTGCCCCCGCGTGGGCAAATCACCCTCGCCTCCTCGCCTTTCCGGAGTAGCGTTGCTCCTCCCACAAGGCGAGGAGGTTGTCCATGACAACTAGCCACATCGGTTTTGAACCGATTCGTCCTGGCCTGCCGAAACTGGTAGCCACGGACCTCGACGGCACGATCGTCCGATCCGACCAGACCGTGTCGCCGCGCACGCAGGCGGCGTTCGAACGGGTGCGAGCCCTCGGCATCCCGGTGGTCGGTGTGACCGGCCGCGGCCCCCGGTTGATCGACCTCTGCCGCCGCGACCTGCCCCAGGCCGACTACTTCGTGCTCGGCCAGGGTGCTCGCGTCGTCGACCTGACCGGCCCCGGACGACCCGGTGGTGCTGTTCGCGAGACTTCATGGCCGGGCCGCACGTCGCCGACGGTGCTCGCGACGATCGAGGCCGCAGCCGGACCGCTCTCCGTGCTCGTCGAGCCGCTCGACGCCGTCGACACCAACCTGCACGGCGACCGCAACTCCGCGTGGCTCTTCGACGACGCGGTGGTGCCCGTGCACGCGAGCCGAAGCCCTCACCGGCCACGTGATCAAGGCGTTCGCGCACTCCGAGGCGTACACGGCCGACGAGCTGCTGCACATCGCGCCAGAGCGTGGTCGGCCCGGAACTCGTCGAGATGACGCAGGCCGGCCTCGGGCTACATCGAGATCTGCCCGCGCGGGGTCACGAAAGCGAGCGGCCTGGCCGTGGTCGCGGCGCCACCTCGGCGTCGACGCCGCGGACATCCTCGTCTTCGGCGACATGCCCAACGACCTGCCGATGTTCGCGTACGCGGGCTGGGGCCGGGTCGCCGTGGCGGGCGCGCATCCGGCGCTGCTCGCGGTCGCCGACGAGGTCACCGGCGCGTGCGACGACGACGGCGTGGCCGAATACCTGGAGCAGCTTCTCGACGCGCCGGCCGTGGTCGCGTAAGTCTGGCGCGAGTGCGTCGAGTCGACGTGACCTACAGCCAGCCGCTTGCTCGGGCGGCCTGGATCGCCTCGATCCGGTTGCGTGAGCCGGTCTTGCCGATCGCCGCCGACAGGTAGTTGCGCACGGTGCTCTCCGACAGGTGCAGGCGCGCGCGCGATGTCGGCGATCGTCGAGCCGTCGACCGCGGCCGACAGCACGTCGCGTTCCCGGTCGGTCAGCGGGTTCGGGCCCGGCCGACAGCGCCGCCGCCGCGAGCGCCGGGTCGACGACGCGCTCGCCCGGCGAGCACCCGGCGGATCGCGTGCGCCAGCTCCTCGACCGGGCCGTCCTTGACCAGGAAGCCGCTCGCGCCCGCCTCCATCGCGCGGCGCAGGTAGCCGGGCCGGCCGAACGTGGTCAGGATCAGCACCTGGCAGGTCGGCACGCGCGGCGCGGAGCGGCACCGTCGCGTCCAGCCCGGACATGCCGGGCATCTCGATGTCGAGCAGCGCGACGTCCGGGCGTGGTCTCCAGCGCCGCGGCGACGACCTCGGTGCCGGCCGCGACCTCGGCGACGACCTCGATGTCGGGCTCCAGGCCGAGCAGCAGCGCCAGCGCGCTGCGCATCATGCCCTGGTCCTCGGCGAGCAGCACGCGGATCACGCGGTCACCGCGCGCCGGAGCGGGCGCGCGTCGGCAACGGTCACCGACGAGCTGAAATCCGTCGCGCGGCGCGGTCGCGACCGAGCCGCCGGCCGCCGCGACCCGTTCGCGCAGCCCCAGCAGGCCGGTGCCGTCCGGCAGCGCCGGCCCGGGCGCCGACCGCCGTCGTCGCGACACCGTCATGGTGGTGCCACCGTCGGCGGTCGTCACGGTGATCGTGCAGGTCCGCGCGCCAGCTGTGCCGGATCACGTTGGTCGCGCGCCTCCCGTACGGCCCAGCCGAACAGGCGGCTCGTCGACTCGGCCAGCGCGCCCACCGACCTGGTCGGAACCGCACCGCGATGCCGGCGTCGGTCAGCGCGGCCCGGACGCCGTCGATCTCCGTCTCGAATCGCGGCTCCCGGTAGCCGGTGACCGCGTCGCGTACCTCGGCCAGCGCCTGCCGGCCGATCGTCTCGATGTCGCGCGGCGGCGCGCGGCGGCCGCGGCTGGATCACGCTCGGCGAGACGGCGCACCACCTCGGCCTTCACCACGATCAGCGACAGCGTGTGGCCGAGCAGGTCGTGCAGGTCGCGGGCGAAGCGCAGCCGCTCCTCGGAGACCGCGGTCTGGGCGAGTTCGGCCCGGGTCGCCCGCAGCAGCCGGATGTAGCGAAGCATCTGCTTGATCGAGAAGATCGAGCGCGCTCGCGAGCAGCATGCTGAACACGGTCTGGGCGACGTCGGCGCCCTCGTTGGGTTCGGAACCGCGCCCGAGCGTGACCGCCCACAGGATCAGCACGAGGCCCGCGCCGACCGTCCAGATGGCGGCGTGCTTCGTCTCGAGCGTCGCCGCGCCGCAGACCGCAATGTAGAGCATGAGGTTGAGCCAGCCGGAGGGCTCGCCGCCGTAGCCGAAAACCAGGCGCCACCCCGACGAGCGCCGAGCGTGATCAGTTGGACGATGTCGAGCCGCGGTCGCTGTGGGGTGCTTGTCGTCGAACGCGTTCACCACGACGACGAGGTACAGCACCACGAAGGCGCTCAGCCCGGCGGCGGCGAGCCAGGCCGGGTGCACCTCGACCCTCGCTGATCGAGGCCGCCGTGCCGATCAGCGGCCACATCCACGCGAGCGCCCACAGTCCGCCGGCGAGCCGTTCCTTCATCGCCGACAGGATCCGCTTCATACCCACGACGATAATCAACGCGTCGCGGCGGAGCGTCGGTAGGCGATCACGGCCATGCGCGCAGAAGAGCAGCGTCCACGCGCCGAGCACGGTGGCGCCCATGCCGGTCGGCGCATGCCCGGTCGCGACCCGCCAGCCGAGTTCGGCGTAGCGGTTGCTGGGCAGCGTGCGGGCGAGGTGCTGGAACGACGTCGGGAAGACGTCCACCGGGATCAGCAGGCCGCCGAGCACGGACAGGGTGAAGAAGGTCAGGAAACTCGCGGAGTTGGCGATGTTCGGCGGCAGCGCGTAACCCATGGCGAGCCCGAGCATCGCGAACGGGATCGTGCCGAGCCACAGCACGATCACGATCAGCACCCATCGGCCCGCTGACAGCTCGATGTGGTGCTGGATCCGGCCGGCGAGACCGACGGTGATGATCGACGGGATCGCGACCAACGTGATCGTCGCGGTCTTCACGACGATGACCTGCCACGATCGCAGCGGCGTGATCCGCAGTTGCCGGAGCCAGCCCTGCGTCCGTTCGTTCGACACGCCGGCACCGAGCGACAGCACGCCGATCATCGCGCCGTAGCCCGCGAGCCCGATCATCATCGCGGCCGGCACGCTGAGCCCCTCGGACGTCTGCGTCGTTGCCCGATATCGAGCTGAACACGACGTAGGACGCGACCGGCATCAACACGGTGAAGACCATGAGACGCGGTTCGCGGACGAGTCGCATGAACTCGAACCTCAGGTAGGCAAGCATGTCAGTTCTCCGTTCCGGTGCGGGCGAGCGCGGCGCTATCGGGGACGTCTTCGGCGGTGAGAGCGAGGAACGCGGCTTCGAGTCCGGCGCTGGTGACTTCGAGGTTCTCGAACGGGCGACCACTGTGGACGAGCTCGGTGACGGTGCCGTCGGCGTCGGTCGTCGCGAGCCGTACCCGGTCGCCACGTACGTCCACGCTCCGCACGCCGGGGAGCAGATCCAGTCCCTCGATGGCGCCGCCCCGGAGATCGAACGCGACCGTACGGCCGCTCGCCATGCGTTTGATCGCCGCGCTCGTGCCGTCGGCGATCAGCCGTCCGTGCCCGATCACGATGACCCGATCGGCGAAATCGTCCGCCTCTTCGAGATAGTGGGTGGCGAAGACGACGGCGTTGCCGCGCTCGGCGTACCGCCGCATCGTGGTCCAAAAGGCTTGTCGGCCCGCGACGTCCATGGCCGCCGTGGGTTCGTCGAGCACGAGCAGATCCGGGTCACCGGCGAGCGCGAACGCGAACCGCGCCCGCTTCGCCTCGCCGCCGGACAACCGGTCCAGCCGGGTCCCGGCGCGGTCGGTCAGCCCGGCGAGAGCGAGGATTTCGTCGATCGACGGCGCCTTCGGGTACAGCGCTTGCGCGAGCCGGATGAAATCGCGGACGGTCGCGCTCGGGAGGAACATCTGGTCCTGCAGCATCGCGCCGACGAGGCCGTCCTGGATCGCCCGGGTCGGTTTGCGCCCGAACAGTTCCGCCTGTCCGTGATCGGGCGACAGCAGGCCGAGCATGATGTTGATGGTGGTGGACTTCCCGGCGCCGTTCGGGCCGAGGAGCGCCACCGTCTCGCCGCGTTGGATCGTGATGTCGAGGTCGCGTACGGCGTGCAGGTCGCCGAAGCGTTTTCCGACACCGCTCATCCGGACCGCGGGGGCGTTAGTGGTCATGCGTTACACGGTAGAAAGGGCGCCGGAATCGCGGCAGATTCAACGTTCCCCGAACGCGCGGGACAAATGTCCTATCCGGCGACGGTCATTCCGACTGCGGTTGCCGGTAGCGCCAGAAGACGAAGCCGATCAGGATCACGATCGGCACCAGCGCGATCAGCCATGTCGACGCTGAGAAGCCGGAATTGAAGCTGGTGGACGCGGTGTCGGTCAGGGGTGGCGAGGTGACGATCGGGCTGGCGGTCGTGACGGGTGCCGCCGCCGGCGGCGCGGACGGGATCGATGACGGGGGCACCGAGGCCGGTGCGGTGTGCACGGTGTTCCCCGGCTTCTGGTTGGGCTTCTTCGTCGCCGTCGGCTTCGGAGCGGTCGGTGTGGCCGCCGGCGCCACGACGGCGCCGATCGAGAACGTGTGGTTGGACGGGTCGTGGCGACTCCACGAAACGTTGATCGGGTGACCGTGGTTGTCGACCGGGTTGCTGACGATCGCTCCGCTGTCGGCGATCACATAGGACCCGGCCGGCACGGAGCTGAGGTTCGCCCGGACCGACACGGTCAGCGCCTGATCTGATTTCAGGGTGCCGCCATTACGGAATCCGAGCACATAGGCGCCACCGAAATCGCCCGCCGTGCTCCATTGGCCGCTGCGCGGGTCGAGAAACGTCACCGCGTCACGAGCTGTTTGCGGGCTGTCGCAACCGGTGCAGGCACTGTGAATCTCGAATTTCAACGCGAGCAGTCGCAGACTGTAATCCGACTGCTCGGTGAAGGTGAGCGAGAACGAGAGGGTGCCGCCGACCGCGATCTGTTGTGGTGCACCGGCGAGTGTCGTATAGGTGGTCACGACCGGTGTTGGCGTAGCCGCGAAAGCGGGAGCCGCCAGGCCGATGGCCGCTAACCACACTGCCGGAACGAGAAGGAAAGCCCGCCGCATGTATACCGCCTTGAATCCGAAGCCCCGGGGAGCTTATCGGCGAAAGGCGAACAGAGGGCTCCGGCCTTCGGCGCTCAATCCGGTCTAAAGGTATTGCCCGGTGCCGGTCACGGAGTCGATCGGGTGCGCCGGATTGCCGGGCACGCCTTGGCCGACGGGGAGAGCCGGTCGGCCACGCATCTGCTCGAGTTGCGCGCGCGCCGCCATCTGCTGCGCCACGAGCGCCGCCTGGATGCCGTGGAACAGGCCTTCGAGCCAGCCGACGAGTTGGGCCTGAGCCACGCGAAGCTCGGGCTCGCTCGGGATGTGTCCGGGCTCGAACGGCAGTGACAGCCGCTCCAGCTCCTCGACGAGTTCGGGTGCGAGGCCGTCTTCCAACTCGACGATCGAACGCCGGTGAATCTCGGTGAGGCGCTGGCGGCCGGCCTCGTCGAGCGGCTGCGAGCGCACCTCCTCCAGCAGCTGTTTGATCATGCTGCCGATGCGCATGACCTTGGCGGGGTGCTCGACCAGCCGCGACGGGTCCTCGCTGGTGTCCTGGTCGTCGCCGCCCTCGACGTTCATCGTGCCGATCGGTGCGCCATCGGGCCCGACCACGACCACGGTGCGGGCCGCGTCCGCCGGAGTCTCGCCGGTGCCACGGCCACCTTCGGTGCGCTCTTCGTCGGTCATCCGTTCATCCTCCCGCATCGACGCCAGTCGTTTGCCTGGCCGGTCGGGTGAGCTACCTGAACTGCCCGAAGTCCGGCGACCGCTTCTCCGCGAACGCGGCGGCGCCCTCCGCGCCCTCGGGGGTGCCCACGAAGATATCGAGCCCGTCGAACGCGAGATGCGAGATGCCGGCCAGGTGATCGGTGTCGGCGTTGAACGAGTGTTTCAGGAACCGCAGCGCGGTCGGCGAGTATCCGGCGATCTTCCGCCCCCACGCGAGCGCGGTCGGGATCAGTTCGTCGGCCGGCACGACCGCGTTGACGAGTCCCCAGCGCTCGGCCGTGACCGCGTCGATCTGATCGAGCAGGAACCACATCTGCCGGGCCCGCTTCTCGCCGATGACCCGGGCCAGGTAGGCACTGCCGTACCCGCCGTCGAACGATCCGACCCGTGGCCCGGCCTGGGCGAACCGTGCGCCCTCGGCGGCGATCGAGAGGTCGCAGATGACGTGCAGCACATGGCCGCCGCCGATCGCTATGCCGTTGACGGCGGCGATCACCGGCTTCGGGATGTCGCGGATGATCCGGTGCAGGCGCTCGATCTCGAACGTGCCCCATTCGGTGTCGCCGTAGCCGCCGGTCTCGGCGCGTTCCTTCACGTCGCCGCCGGCGCAGAAGGCACGCTCGCCGGCGCCGGTCAGCACGACAGCCGCCACGGCGCGATCAGACCAGGCCGTCTTAAAAGCGAAGATCAATTCGTCGACGGTACGTCCACGAAACGCGTTCATCCGGTCCGGCCGGTTGATCTCGATCACCGCTACTCCGCCGGGTTCGAGCGTGTAGCGGACATCCATGAAATCTTCGAGGCGCACCCTGTCTCCTTTGACACGTTGCTTCGACCTGGTCGCGTGACCGTGATGGGGCTGGCGACTACGGTCATTGTTCATGGCCACTGAGCAATCTGACCCGGCGCGATCTGGTCCGGCGCGGTCGGATCCGCGGCAATCGGATCCGCTTCAACCGGCATCCGACGTTTCCGACGACATCTTGACCCGGCCCGCGCCGCCGCCCGACTTTACCGTCGCCTACGGTGACCACCCCGATCAGATCGCCGATGTGCGCCTGCCGCCCGAGGGGCCGGAGGTGCAACCGATCATCATCTTCATCCACGGCGGCTTCTGGAAACCGACCTACGATCGCGCGCACGCCGGGCCGCTGGCGTCGGATCTCGCCGCACGGGGCTACATCGTCGCCAATCTGGAATATCGCCGGATGGGCGTCGGCGGTGGCGGCTGGCGAGGCACGTTCGACGACGTGGCCGACGGTGTCACCGAGCTGCCCGGCTTGATCGCGCAGACACTGGGCCTCGCCGACGCTGATGACGGCGGCGTGATCGTGATGGGTCACTCGGCCGGCGGGCACCTGGCGCTCTGGGTGGCCAGCCACGTCGAGGGCATCCGTGGCGTCGTCGCGCTCGCGCCGGTGGCCGACCTCGCCCGGGCCTACACGCTCGGTCTCGGTGGAGGCGCGGTGGGCCAACTGTTGGGCGGTGGCCCCGGTGAGGTCCCGGACCGATATCTGTCCGCCGACCCGATGGCGAACCTGCCGACCGGAGTGCCGACCGTCGTCGTCCACGGCGCCCTTGACCTGCAGGTTCCCGTCGAGATCAGCCGGGATTTCGTGGCTGCCGCGAAGGCTGCCGAAGACCCGACGAGCCTCGTGGAACTTGCCGATATCGATCATTTTGCGGTTATCGATCCGCTTTCGCCCGCTTGGCCCGCTGTGCTCTCAGGTCTTGCCACCGTGCGTGCCGGGGGGCGAGGATAGCGGACGTGCAACGTTCCGATGATCTTGTAAAGCGCGCGCCGATGGCTATGGACCGGCGTAACCTGCTGAAATTGTTCGGAGCTGCGGCCGCGGTCGGAGTCGTGACGCCCGCGCTCGCCGCGTGTGGCTCCTCCGACACACCGTCACGCACGAGTCAGACGCTGCGCGTCGGCATGATCTACCCGCAATCCGGTCCGTTGCAGAACGTCGGCTTCGAGATGGTCAACGGCTTCCAGCTGTACCTGAACTCGAACGGCAACCAAATCGGCGGCATGACGGTGCAGTTCAAGGGCATCGACGAGGGCACCTCGGCCACGAGCGGGCAGGCGGCCGTCAACGCGGCGCTCAAGTCCGAGGCCTACGACGTGATCGTCGGCGTGGCCAACTCCGACGTGATGACCGGCCCGAAGGGAATTCCCGACGCGGTGACCGCGGCGCGCATTCCGTTGCTCGGCACGTTCGGGTCGCCGGCCGGCATGCGTGCCTCCGACTTCATCTGGCGCACGTCGTTCGTCAACGGCGAAGCTAGCCGGGCGCTCGGCATCTACCTCTCGGCACTGGCGCCGTCGACCTCGATGCACACGACCGGCACGCTGGGCAGGCCCGGCAAGATCGCCGTCTACGGCGACGGATCCTCCGACAGCACCGCGGAGTCCAACGCGTTCCTCGAGCAGCTCGGTGCGACGGGCATCGGGGTGCGCGGCTTCAGTGGCACGCCGGGCCCGGATCTGATGAACCGGATCAACAACTACAACCCCGATTTGGTCTACGCGGCGACCTCCGGCGATACCGCCACCGCGTTCCTGAAGGCGTACCGGGGCTCGTCGACGCCCCTGTGCGGCCCGGGCGCCCTGACCGAACTCAGCGCCCAGTCGAGTGCCGCCCAGGGCGTGTTCACGTCGATGAACTACGCACCCGACATCAGTAACGACGCGAACCAGCAGTTCAGCAGCGCCTACTTCACCGCCAACACCGGCAAGGTGCCGACGACCTACGCGATGACGAGTTACGACGCGGCGCTCGTGCTCGACGCGGCGATCAGCCAGATCAGCGGTCAGGTCACGCCGCTCGCGATCAACCAGGCGCTCGGCAGCGCGGGTGTCTTCGACAGTCCTCGGGGCCGCTGGCAGTTCAACCAGACCCGCACGCCGTTGCAGCAGTGGTACCTGCGGCAGGTTCGGCCGAACGGCAAGTTCCTGGAGAACACCGTGCTCGCCGACCTCGCGACGATGAGCTGATCGACCGGCCGACGGTCACGCCCTGACATAGAGACCCGTCGGGGCGTCGTGCGGAGGGTCAGGGTGGACCGCACAACGCCCCGACGGTGCTTGGCGCCGACTAGCCGTTCGTCGACGGGGCTCCGGTCGGCCGTCCGGTCGGACGCAGCGGCGCGCACGTCTTCATCGCCGCGGCTACCTTCGGGTCGGCCGTGTTGAAGCCGCCACCGGTGCCGCTCGACGCGGTGACGCCGTGCGACTGCAGGCAGTTGCGGTAGGCGGTGAACTGGCTGCTGTTGAAGCCGCCCGCGCCGCCCCGGTTGAAGGTGGGCTGCAGCGACTTGCACGCGGCCAGCGCGGCGGTCCAGGTGGCCTGGGAGACGCCGCTCGGCGGGTTGTTGGCATCGTTGAAGAGACCGCCACCGAAGTTGCCGCCGCCACCGCCGAACCCACCACCGAAGCCACGCCCGGCACCGGGTGACCGCGAGGGCCGGGGTGCTCCCGAGGGGCGGACGCCCGCGCCCGGGGCCCGGGTCGGAAGGGCGATCGTCACGCCGTTCTTGTTCAGACACGAGACGTAGGCCTGCAGGTCGGCCTGGGTGTTCTGGCCGCGGCTTGCGCTCGTGGGCTTGTCCGACGCCGTCGATTTGCTCGATCCGCCGCAGGCCGCGAGCACCACCAGGGCGGAACTGGCCAGGATGAGCCCACCCACGCGCCGCACATGTCGTAGTGTCACGTTTCCTCCTCAACGGGATGTAACCCGGTGATCAGACACGATGGACCTCGACGCAACGTCAGCCGAACCTCGGAAACGGCTGGGACCGGCGCTCCGCGGCCGCGAATCCGCGAGGTTCCCAGGTGCCTCCGAGGTTGGACCGAGCAAACCGGGAGCCGGAGCCGTCAAACTCCGTGACCATGAGATCTGGGCTTGAACGCGCGGTCGGTGGCGACGCCGGGCGCCGACTGCTTTCGCGCCGTGCCGCGACGATCGGCATCGCTGCCGTCGCCGTCGTTGCCATCGCCGGCGCCAGCGTCTGGGCGTTCGGTTCTTCGAGCACCGCGACGAAGGCCAAGGCCAGCACGTTCACGGTTAAACGCGGTGACCTGAGCGACATCACGTCGGCCGCCGGCACGGTGCAACCGATCAACTCGCGGGCGCTCACCTTCGGCACGAGCGGCACGCTGGCCAGTGTCAACGTGAAAGCCGGCGATCAGGTCGAAGCGGGCGAACTGCTCGCCACGATCGACCCGACCGACGCGCAGGCAGCGGTCGACTCCGCCCAGCAGGCCCTCGACGCGGCAAACACGAACCTCACCCTCGCGCAGCAGCAGGCCGCGAATCCGACGACGCCGACCACCTCGTCGACATGCTCCAACCAGGCGGCCGCGTACGTGGTGGGCAATCACCCGGCGCCGACACCGACGCCTACACCGACAGCGACAGCGACACCGACGCCCACGGCAACGCCGACGAAGACGCCGACCAGCAAGCCGACGCAGACGTCGAAGCCGAGCCAGACCGGTTCGTCGGGCTGCTCCTCCCGTGGCGGTTCCGGTCAGACCGGCACCGGGCAGAACGGGCAGGGTGGCGCCAACGGCGGCGGCTCCGGCGGTGGCTCGGACAACCTGCTCCGCGCCCAGCAGTCGGTCAATAACGACGAGTTGGCGTTGGAACAAGCACAGGCGCGGCTTCAAGGGACGACGATCACCTCACCGATCAACGCCCGTGTGCTGTCCGTCGGTGGGGCGGCCGGAGATCCGGTGTCGGCCGGCGGATCCGGTTTCATCGTGCTCGGCGGCATCGACGCGCTCGCGATCCAGGCGTCTTTCTCCGAGGCCGACGTGTCGACGATCGCGATCGGACAGACGGCGACGGTCACGCTGGCCGATCACCCGGGCACGACGTACAAGGCCACCGTGACACAGATCGATCCGGCCGGGACGACGTCCGGCTCGCTGGTGAAATACGGTGTGCAGCTCGCGTTCAGCCCGATCCCGTCCGGACTCCTGCTCGGCCAGAGCGCGAACGTGGCCGTGACGACCGCGTCCAAGCCCGACGTTCTCTACGTGCCGACGGTGGCCGTCAGCTCTTCCGGTGCTACCGCCACGGTCCGGGTGCGTACGCCCAGCGGCACCCAGACGCGTACGGTCACGACCGGTTTCGAGGGCGATCAGGGCACCGAGATCACGTCGGGTCTCGTGGCCGGCGACGTGGTCTTGCTCTCCGGGAACTAGCTGAAGTCGGTCTGCAACCGGAGGCCGGAGACCGCGAGCTTGGCGAGGTTCCCGAGAAGGGCCTCGCCGGCCGCGTCGCTCCGGTTGTAGTTCGACATCACCGCGACCAGCCAGTCGTGCCCCGGTTCGATGATGCGGCCGATGCTGTTGTCGCCTTCCATCCCGCCGTACTCGCTCATCTGGACCCACCCGTTTTTCACGTAGACGTGGGTCGCGTGTGCGTTCGCGGCGGCCGTGATGCCCCAGGCCTGGTCGGATTCGACCTTGCTCATGAGCGTGAGCATGTAGTTGCGGTTGGTCTCCGTGAGCGGGCCCTCCGGGTCCATCGCGGCCGACAGCAGCCGGAGTTGGTCGGCTGGAGTGGTACGTGTGCGGCCCCACGCCCCGCCGGGCTTCGTCTCGGTCAGGCCGAAGGCTCGGTTCGCGCTCGTGACACCGGCGACTCCGTGGTCGAGCGAGTACAGCGCCGAGGCCGCGTTGTTGTCGCTTCGCGTGATCATGGCGTACGCCAACCGGCGCTCGCTGGCCGAGGGCGACGTGCCGGCCTGCTGATGCTGGTAGAGCCGGGTGGCGAGGATGTCGAACTTGACGATGCTCGCGGTCTGGAACACCCGGTTCTCGTTGATCGCGACGGTGGCACCGGTGGTCCGATCGAGGACGGCGACCGCCGAGTGACCGCCTTCGGCTTGGATGTAGGACGTCAGCGCGGCCGGGACCAGCGCCTTCATCAGCGCGGTGGCGTCGATGCCGATGTCCGCCGCGGCCACTAACGGCGCCGGTGCGGGCGACGCGATCACCGGAGTGACCGCCACCTGCGCCGCGATCATCAAGGCGGCCACGATCGCGAGACGAACCCAGGGTCGTTTCGATGTGGTTCGCGCAGGCATCTCTCGCATGAACGCACGATAACCGGACATCTGGCGCTAATAGCCCGGATAGCCGAGAAACGCGGTCGTGCTGCGTGGTGAAAGCGACACGTCCAGCTAACTCCGAGGTTCCGCCCAGATCGAGCCGAGCATGCGGTGATAGACCTCTGTGGTCGACTCACGGCAAACGCCGGTGGGCGGTGGGGCGGGTAGCGGATGTTCCAGTGAACCCGATCTTGATTCTGTAGTTCGGCAGAGGAGCTGTGATCAGTGCGACCCATCGGTGAGCCAGCAGGACGCGCGACCAGAGTGCTCGTCGTCGACGACGAACCCAACATCTGCGCGCTGCTCTCGGCCACGCTGCGGCTGACCGACTTCGACGTACGCACCGCAGGCGGCGGCCACGACGCGCTGGTCGTCGCGGAGGAGTTCGAGCCCGATCTGGTCGTGCTCGACGTGATGCTGCCAGACCTCGACGGTTTCCAGGTTGCCCGGCGCCTGCGGGCGAACCGGCCGGTGCCGGTGCTCTTCCTGACCGCGCGGGACGCTGTCGAAGACCGAATCTCCGGGCTCACGGTCGGCGCGGACGACTACGTGACGAAACCGTTCAGCCTGGAAGAGGTGGTGCTGCGGATCCGCGCCATCCTGCGGCGCAGCCGGACCGAGATCGACCTGGCCGAGTCGCCCCTCATCACCTATGCCGACCTGGAGATGGACGAGGACGCGCACGAGGTCCGCCGCGCCGGCAAGCTGATCGACCTGTCGCCGACCGAGTTCAACCTGCTGCGCTACCTGATGACGAACGCCGGCCGGGTGGTGTCGAAGGCCCAGATCCTCGACCGGGTCTGGAGCTACGACTTCGGCGGCGACGGTCGCATCGTCGAGTCCTACGTCTACTACCTCCGCCGGAAGATAGACAAGCACGGCCCGGCGCTGATCCACACCGTCCGCGGTGTCGGTTACGCGCTGCGCCTGCCCCGCGGCGGAGATGAATGACCATGACGAACGTACGTCGTCGGCTCGGGTCCGGCGTCGGGAAGGCGCGCGCCCGCGTCCGGCCGTGGCGCGAATGGACGCTGCGAACCCGGCTGGTCGTCGCGATGGCCGCCCTGGCCGCGATCGCGCTCATCGTCGCGAGCGCCGTCGGCGTGATCCTGCTCCGTAACAACCTCATCGGTCAGGTCGATGACCAGCTCATGGGCCAGTCCCGGCCCGCGTCGCACGGTGGCGGCATCGAGTTCCAGTGCCGGCCCCGGTTCGGCCTCGGGCCCGACTTCCGCGTCTACCAGTTCGATCCCGCCGGCGACCAGGTGCAGTTCGCGCAGGGCGCGACCCGATGCGTCGTCAACGGCGGGCCGCAACTCGGCAGCTGGAAGAACATCTCGGCGCACCTCGACGGCAAGCCGTTCACCGTGCCCGGGTCCGACGGGGCACCGTGGCGGGTGCTGGCCACCCCGATCCTGGGCAGCGGAGGTTATACGAGCGTCGCCGCGCTGTCGATGCGCGACGTCCAGGCCACCTCGAACAATCTGATCGCGATCGACGTGCTGGTGACCGTGCTGCTCCTGCTCGTCATCGGGCTCGCGGCCGCCACGGTGGTGCGGATCGGCCTGCGCCCGCTGACCCGGATGGAAGGCACGGCGGCCGAGATCGCCGGCACCGACGACCTGTCCCGCCGGGTCGACGACGTCGATCCGCACACGGAATCCGGCCGGCTCGGCACGGCCCTCAACGCCATGCTCGACCGGATCGAGACCGCCGTCGCCGACCGGTCCGCGTCGGAGAGCCGGCTCCGGCAGTTCCTCGCGGACGCGTCGCACGAGTTGCGTACGCCGTTGACGTCGATTCAGGGTTTCGCCGAGCTCTACCGTCGCGGAGGCACACCGCCCGGCCCGATCCTCGACGAGGCGATGGGCCGCATCGAGAGCGAAGTCGTCCGCATGCGGGTGCTCGTCAACGACCTGCTTCAGCTCGCCCGGCTCGACGAGGAACGCCCGATGGCCAGCCGGCCGGTGGACCTGCTCGGAGTCGCGGCCGAAACCGTACGCGACGCGCACGTACGGGTGCCGACCCGATTCGTCCAGCTCGCTGCCCTCGACGACGCGTTCGACACGTTCGAGCCGGTGACGGTGCTCGGAGACGACGACCGGCTCCGGCAGGTCGCGACGAACCTGGTCAGCAACGCGCTCCAGCACACCGGCGACGACACGCAGATCGTGGTGCGCGTCGGACGCCCCCGATCGGACAGCACCGCGCAGGCACCGACGGCCACGGTCGGTAAGGCGTTGGACCCATCCGTACCCGTGGCGGTGTTGGAAGTCGCGGACACCGGACCCGGCATGCCGGTCACGGACGCCGAACGCGTCTTTGAACGTCTGTTCCGAGCCGAACGCAGCCGCGACCGACGGCATGGCGGCGCGGGTCTCGGCCTCGCCATCGTCGCGGCGATCGTGCAGGCGCACGGTGGGCGTGTCGAATTGACGACCGCGCCCGGCGAAGGTACCCGTTTCCGAGTGCTCCTACCTGCGGTTCCGCTCACGGATGATCTCGACGACGATGATTCCGAGGTGGCTCCCAGCTTTCCTGAGGTTGACGTCGAGCACCTTGACTCATGATTTCGCCCATGCAATTGAGCCAACTGTCTTCCGGCGTGCGCAAACCGGTGTTCGCGGTCAACCTCGCGCTGGCGGCGCTCGTGTTGGCCGGCGGCGGGTGGGCGTATTCGACCGTGTGGGCGTCGGATAGCACCACTGCCGGGTCCGCGCGCGCCGCCAGCGCCAACTCGGCCACCGCGGCGGTCCGCGACGTGACGGCCACCGTCTCCAGCTCCGGCACCGTCGCCAGCTCCGATGTGGTGAGCGCGACCTTCACGACGAACGCGACGGTGACCAAGATCTACGTGACGCTCGGCCAGAAGGTCACGAAGGGCCAGGTGCTGGCGCGAGTGGACGCGACCGCCGCGAACGAGCAGCTCCAGACCGCGCAAGACAACCTGACCTCGGCCGAGGACAGCCTCTCCCGGGCGCAGGGCGCCGCCGACACGTCCGCCATCGACACGGCTCAGTCGCAGGTCGACTCCGCGAACGACGCCGTCGTCACCGCCGAGGCCGCGGTCGCCGGTTGCGTGCTGAAGGCTCCGATCAGCGGCACGATCATCGCGCAGAACGGCGTCATCGGCGCGTCCTCGGGTTCGTCCTCGTCATCGTCGGGTTCCGGCGCGTCGGGTGGCTCCGGTGGCGGCGGCGGGGGATCGGGCGCGTCCAGCTCGTCGTCCAGCT
The DNA here is from genome assembly GCA_963797605.1 of uncultured Actinomycetota bacterium. Lineage (GTDB taxonomy): Bacteria > Actinomycetota > Actinomycetes > Mycobacteriales > Micromonosporaceae > DASQPR01. The sequence goes on from CAWCPX010000002.1 coordinate 309,633, forward strand.
CGTCATCGTCGTCGTCGAGCGGTTTCATGAAGATCGCCGACTTGACGAAGATGGAGGTTGACACCGACTTCGCCGAGGCGGACACCGCGAAGCTGAAGGTCGGCATGAAGGCGACCGTCACGTGGAACGCGCTGAGCGGCGCGACCGCGACCGGCACCGTCGCCTCGATCGACCCGACGGCCACGACCAGCAACAACGTCGTCAGCTACGGCGTCGTCGTGAAGCTCACCTCGCTGCCGACCGGCATCCGCATCGGCCAGAGCACCAACGTGGTCGTCACCACGGCGTCGGCGTCGAACGTGCTCGCGGTGCCGACCTCGGCCGTCACGACCGTCGCCGGCATCAGCACCGTGGAGATCGCCGGTTCGACGACCCGCACGCGGGTGCAGATCGGTGTCGCCGGTGACACGTTCACCGAGATCACCTCGGGTCTGACGGCCGGTCAGAGCGTCACGCTGCCCGCGGTCACGACCTCGGGCACGAGCACCACGACGAACCCGTTCGGCGGCGGTGGTCTCGGCGGCTTCGGCGGCGGTGGCGGCTTCGGCGGTGGCGGATTCACGCGCGGTGGCGGCGGCACGGGTGGCACCGGCGGTGGCCGATGACCGTTAGCGGACCGCACCCGGTGCTCGACGTGATCGACCTGGTGAAGACCTATGGCGCCGGTGAGACGGCGGTGCACGCGCTACGCGGGGTCTCGCTGACGGTGGAGCGCGGTGACTACGTCGCGATCATGGGCTCCTCCGGCTCCGGCAAGTCGACGCTGATGAACATCCTGGGCTGCCTCGATATCCCGACCGGCGGGCGCTACCTGCTCGACGGGGTGGACGTGTCGCGTCTCGACGACCGCCAGCTCGCGCTCGTACGCAACCGCCGGATCGGGTTCGTCTTCCAGTCGTTCAACCTGATTCCGCGTACGACCGCGCTCGCGAACGTCGAATTGCCGCTGGCCTACGCCGGTGTCCGCGCTTCGGAACGCCGCCGGAGGGCCCGGGCCGCGCTCGATCTCGTCGGCCTCGGCGAGCGCGGCAACCACGAGCCCAACCAGCTCTCCGGTGGCCAGCAGCAACGTGTCGCGGTCGCCCGAGCCCTGGTGACGGCGCCCGCGCTCGTGCTCGCTGATGAACCGACCGGCAACCTCGACAGCCACTCCACCGCGGAGGTGCTGTCGGTGCTCGACCGGCTCAACCGCTCCGGCCGCACGATCGTGCTGATCACCCACGAACCTGATGTCGCCGACCACGCCCGCCGGCTGATCCGCCTCGTCGACGGGCACATCGTCGAAGACACGCGCCATCGGCCACTGCCCTACCTGGAGAGAGCGGTGACGACGTCGTGAACCCGTTGGAGACGATCCGGTTCGCGCTGCGTGGCGTGACGGCCAACAAGCTGCGGTCCGGCCTGACGGTGCTTGGCATCCTGATTGGCGTCGGCGCGGTGATCCTGCTGGTCGCGGTCGGCAACGGGTCATCACAGGCGATCGAGAAGAGCATTGAGAGTTTGGGTACGAACACCCTCACGGTGCAGTCTGGTGGTGGCCGCTTCACCGGGGCCACGAGCCGCAGCACCTCGCTGACACCGGCCATCGCGACCGCGCTCGTCGACCCCCGCCTGGCGCCCGATGTGAAGTCGGCCTCGCCGGTCGTCACCGCCTCCGAAGACGCGGTGTACAACGGCACCGACCACACGATCAGCTCGTTCATCGGCACCACGCCGGGCTACCTGGAAGCGTCGAATTACACGATCGCCAGCGGCTCGGCCTTCACGGACTCCGACGTCACCGCGAACCGTAAGGTCGTGCTGATCGGGCAGACCGTGGCCACCGACCTGTTTCCGTCGATCGACCCGATCGGGAAGCAGATCACGGTCGGCGGCACCATGTTCACCGTCGTCGGGGTGCTCGGCAACAAGGGCACGGCCAGCTTCAACGACCCCAACGATGTCGCGATCGCCCCGGTCACCGCGGTGCGAGCGTCGCTCACCGGCTACGGCGCGCTGAGCCAGATCCTGGTGCAGGCCACGACGCCGGACCGGGTCACACAGGCCCAAAACGAGATCACCGGCATCTTGAACACGCAGCTCAAGGTAACGAACACGGCCAGCGAGCCGTTCCGGATCCTCAACCAGGCAGAGCTTTTGTCGACGCGTACGGATACCGCGAAGACCTTCACCGTGCTGCTCGGTGCCGTCGCCGGCATCAGCCTTCTCGTCGGCGGCATCGGCATCACGAACATCATGATGGTCACCGTTACCGAGCGGACCCGAGAAATCGGCATCCGTAAGGCCCTCGGGGCCCGCCGCCGCACGATCATGACGCAGTTCCTGGTCGAGGCGACGGTGCTGTCGGTGCTCGGTGGCGGCTTCGGTGTCGTCGGCGCGCTGATCGGCAGCCAGTTTTCCATCGTCGGCATCAAACCGGTGATCGTGCCGAGTTCCGTCGTGCTCGCGCTCGGCGTGTCCGTGGCGATCGGACTGTTCTTCGGTAGTTATCCGGCCAGCCGCGCCGCTTCCCTGCGTCCGATTGAGGCATTGCGATATGAGTGAGATTCCGATCCAGGCACCGATGCGCGGCGCGCACGAAGCCGACGACGAGGACGCGTTCCTCGACGATCCGGCGTACGCGGAGTCGGGTTACGACCAGTCGGGCTACGGGCCGTTGTCGACGGCCGACACGGCCGATATCGACCTCGACGAGCAGCGGTACGAGACCGGCGGCGGGCCGGCAACCGTACCCGTGTCGAATGTGGATCTTGACTCTGATCCCTTCGCCGACGACCTGTCGAAGGAACTCGAGGCGGCCGCTCCGAAACGATGGGCCAACCGGGCCACGGTCATCATCGGTGCGCTGGCGCTGGTCGTGGGCGGGTTTCTCGGTGGCGTGCAGGTCGAGAAGCACTACGGCAGCACGGCCAACGCCGCGAGCGCCGCGAACCGTCGCGGGGCCACCGGGTTCACCCGCGGCGAGGGCTTCGGTGGCGGGTTCGGTGGCGGCGGCTTCAACCTCGGCGGTGGTGGCGCGAGCGCCGCGCCAACCGCTCCGGCCGGGGGCGCCGCCGCCGCGAACACGACGACCGGCACCGTGAAGCTCGTCGACGGCACCACGCTCTACGTGCAACTCGCCAGCTCCGACATCGTCACGGTGGACACGAACGCCTCGACGAAGTGTGCTGATCGGGAAGACTGCGGGCAAGCTCAGCTCGTTGAAGGTCGGCGAGAAGGTCAGTGTCACCGGCTCGGCGGACAGCACCGGCACCGTGACGGCGAAAACGGTGACCGCGACGCCGTAGGTTGGTTAGTGCCGATATCTGGAAATAGATGGCAAAATCGGTCAGCATGAGGGTGTGCAGCCGCCATATCCGCCGATGCCGCCGATGCCGGGTGGGTACGCCGCCCCGCCTCAGGTGCGCTACGCCAGCTGGATCAATCGTGTCGGCAGCTTCCTCATCGACAGCCTGATCACCGCCATCCCGGCGAGTCTCGCGGAACTGTTCTACGTCGGAGACAACGGCTCCATCGGTGCCGGCCGAGTCTTCGGTGCCACGATTCTCTACTTCGCGACGTTCGTGCTCTGGCTCTACAACCGAGTGATCCGAGCCGGCCGGACCGGCCAGAGTTGGGGCAAGACGGTGACCGGCTCACGCATCGTCGGCATGCAGTCGGGTGTGCCGATCGGTTCGTGGCGAGCGTTCCTCCGAGACCTGTGCCACTTTTTCGACGACCCGTGCGGCATCTTTCCGCTCGGTTACCTGTGGCCGATCTGGGACCGGTTGCGGCAGACGTTCGCCGACAAGATCATGCGTACCGTCGTCATCATGGTCCGCTGATTTCGGGTTGCGATGTCGACGAACTGCGGCATTATGGCTGCCTCAGCTCGGCCGAGGGGTCTCTGAGACGGCAGTTCGCGAATATGTGACGCGTACGCTCTGCAGCCACCGCTCGACTGTTGCCTCGTCGGGCCGGTCTGGGAGCGGAGAGCGGGTCGCGTCGAAAGCCGCCTCAGCCGCCGCGAGTGCGGGCTTGGCGGCGTCGGGATTGCCGGCGCAACGCTCGCCGAAGTCGAAGTAGCGCTGCGGGTCCTCGACGCGGATCGGAAGCACACCCGTGGAGTAGAGCGCGAGACCCTGGTCGAGCAGGCGGAGCAGGTGCCGGCCGTGCTTGGCCTCCCGCTTGCGCATCTTCGACTGGAACCTGCCGGTGTCGACGAGGCGCTTGAGCTGGCTGGTCGCATAGCCGAAGTAGGCCTCGCGGACCTTCTCAGCCGACAGGAACGCGCTCCGGATCGCCACGAGTTCGGCGCCGTGTTCGGTTTGGACGTCGTAGGAGTCGAGCCACATCAACTCCGAAACGGTCGGGTTGCCGGCCAACGCGAGCAGGCAGTATTTGCGAGCCTCGTGCAGCGTGAAGTCCGGGTCGTGACCGACCTTCGTGGCCGCCTTGTCGATCGGGAGGCGCAGACCATGGAACCGCTCGGTGGGTGCGGCGAACACGCCGAGGCGGTCGATATCGGAATCGGGGCCGGCGAGCCCGTAGGCGGTCGAGCCGACGATGCCCTGGAGCAGGACGGTCATAGGGGCAGGGTTCCTTGTCGACGAGTCGATGTCGCGTGGTTTTCGCCGCGGGTGTTCGATCGCGCTATCTGGATCGCAGGATGCCAAAGCGCCGACGGCCGGACCGCGCATCGACCGCATGAGTCGCGGCCGGTTGGCCGTCTGACCCGTGCCAGATATCGCACGGCCGACGGCATCGTGCGACTACGCCGCGGGCCGTGGAATTTCTTGAGCCGTCGCGACCGTAATGTGTGGTGTCGATGCGAGTTCGCGAGTGCACCCATCCGGGACGTGCAGGTGGCAAGGTCGACGATTCCGGATCGTGACAACCTTGAGCACGGTGGGTGCCTCCGAGCATTTCTCCGGCAACTCGCCGCGGCCGCCGGTTTTCAGCTTGACTGGTCGGAGTTGAGCACGGAGGACAATATTCGTGTGTGTCGTGAGAACCCGAACAGCGCTGACGCAAAGATCTTGATCTCAGTGCTCGCGCCGGTCGTTCGGAAGATGTAGCCGCACGTCCCGAGGCAGGCGCGCCGGTCTGGACGGTATCCGTAGCGACGACCTCAGCACCGCTCGGAACCATAGCAGCGCGCCTCTGACCAGCTACATCGCTGGTCAGAGGCGCTTTTGCTGGTCTACGCGGAGGGCCAGGGATTCGAACCCTGGAGGAACATCACTGCCCCTAGCGGTTTTCAAGACCGCCGCCATCGGCCACTAGGCGAGCCCTCCTCGCGCCGTCGCCCCACGAGGCGACCCGGCACCGCATCAGTGTGCCAGATCCCCCGGCGGCGGTGCGTTCAGCTTCTATCGGTCCATCGCCCTGTCAACTCTCAGGATCAACCGGCAAAATGAGAAGCATGTACGCGATCACGATCGACGAGCCCGGTGGCCCCGAAGTCATGTTGTGGGCCGAAGTTCCCGATGCCACGGTCGGCCCGGGCGAGGTTCTGATCGACGTTGTAGCGGCCGGTGTCAATCGGGCTGATCTGTTGCAACGCGCTGGGCATTATGATCCGCCGCCCGGTGCTTCGATCTATCTGGGCATGGAGTGCTCCGGCGTCATCGCTGAGCTGGGGCCGGGCACGGAAGACAGCGGCTGGCAGATCGGCGACGAGGTGTGTGCCCTGCTGGCCGGCGGGGCCTACGCGGAAAGGGTTTCGGCACCGGTCGGCCAGCTGTTACCCGTACCGTCAAATGTCGATCTTGTCTCTGCTGCTGCCCTGCCTGAAGTCGCCTGCACGGTGTGGTCGACGCTGACCCGGATGGCCGGTATGCGCGCCGGTCAGACGTTGTTGGTGCATGGTGGAGGGAGCGGGATCGGCACGTTCGCGATCCAATACGCCCGGTCGGTAGGCGTGCGCGTCCTGACGACCGCTCGCGGCGTTAAGCACGATGCGCTGCGAAAATTTGGCGCGGAAGTGGCCATTGACTACACGACGGAAGACTTTGTGGAGGTTGTTCGGGAGGCGACTTCTGGCCAGGGGGTCGATCTGATCCTCGACATTCAGGGCGCGGCATACCTTGATCGAAACGTAGCTGCGCTGTCACGAGATGGTCATCTCGTGATCATAGGTTTACAGGGTGGGCGCACTGGGGAACTCGACCTCGGCGCTCTGCTTGCCAAGCGAGCGACGGTGTCGGCCGCCGCGCTGCGCTCGCGCTCGTTGGCAGACAAAGCGTCGATCGTTGCAGGGGTACGACGGGATGTGTGGCCGCTCATCCAGTCAGGTGACATTTTGCCGATTGTTGACAGATCGTTGCCAATATCACGTGCGGTTACCGCTCATGAGGTCGTCACCACCAGCGACCACATCGGCAAGGTGTTGCTAGTTACGGAAAGTAATCGTTAGCTACGTGCTCCATAAGTATAAATGAGGCTAAAAGGGCATCCGTCGCCTCGTCGAAACGCATCTGTGTGGCGCGTGACGACTATGCTGTAGGCCGCCCGGCCAGCGCCGGGCGGTTCCCGTTACAACCGGTATTCGTGTCCCGGCGCCGCAATGTTCGGCCGCCCTTGATTGCAACAGGAGGGTTCTGCGCATGGTGGAGATCGCCGGCGACCAAGAAGTCCAGTCGGAAGTGCTGGAAGGTCTGGCTACCGCCGTCAACCACCGACGGTGGTTCGTTGATCTGGCCGTCCCCTACCTGGGCGACAATCCGATCGAGATCGGCAGCGGGCTCGGCGACTACGCGCTGGAGTGGGCCCCGAAGTTCGCGCGGTTCACGGCTACTGAAGCCGACCCTGAGCGGCTCGTGAAGCTCAAGGAGCGCATGACCGACCACCCCACGGTCGATGTGCGGCAGATGCTGCTCCCGGCCGAGGAGGAGGGCGACTACAGCGCCGCCGTCTCCTACAACGTGCTCGAGCACATCGAAGACCACGTGGGCGCTTTGAAGAGCATGTCGGGCCTGGTGCGGCCCGGCGGTGCCATCGTCCTGATCGTCCCGGCTTTCATGTTCGCCATGAGCCCGGTTGACTACGCCACGGGTCACGTGCGCCGCTACACGAAGAAGACCATGCACGCGGCGCTTGTCGACGCGGGGCTCGAAGTAGAGCGACTTCAGTACGCGAACGCTCTCGGTCTGCTTGGCTATTACATGGCGACAAGCGTTTTCAAGCTGACGCCCAAAGAGGGCGCGATGGTCAAGGTCTACGACAAGCTGGTCTTGCCGGTGACGAAGGCCGCTGAGTCGATCGTGCGGCCGCCGTTCGGGCAGTCGGTTTTCGCGGTCGCACGCACTCCTCGCTAACCAGCGACGGGCGGGTGTCGATGAGCAGCATCACTGACGGGGCCTCGGAGAGTCCAACAACCCAGCTACCCGCCGTCCGGTCGTCTTCGCAGGCGACCGACGGCGGTGTCGACGTGCTCGGCGACCTGGAGGCCTCCACCGAACTGCCCTCGGTAGACAAAGGCGTCAAGCGCGCTGCCAACACTGACGGCCAGGGAGTCGGACAGACCTCGAAGGCGAGCCGCCCCGGTGGTAAGCGCTCCCACAGCCGCCGGCGCGACCTCACCGTGTTCGGCGTGTTCGTCGTCCTCGCGATGTGGATCGTCGCCCCCTACTGGACGGGCAGCCGAGTCAGCGCCTACGACCGCAGCGACCAGGCGTTCTTCGAGTGGATGCTCGCGCACGGCGCGCAGGTGGTGACGCACTTCGACTCGCCGATCTTCGCCTCGCAGATGAACGTGCCGGTCGGTGTCAACCTGATGGCCAATACGTCGATCTTGGCGCTGTCGATCCCGGTCGCGCCGATCACGCTGCTTTTCGGGCCCGGCATCGCGTACGCGTTCCTGCTCACGCTCGGGCTCGCCGGCACCGCCGTGGCGTGGTATTACGTGCTTTCCCGCCACGTCGTCCGCTCGACGTCGGCCGCTGTGCTCGGTGCCGCTCTGGCAGGTTTCGGGCCCGCCATGATCGCCCACGCGGCCGGCCATCCCAACATCATTTCGCAGTTCCTGGTGCCGTTCCTGGCCTGGCGGGTTTTCCGCATGCGGGAGAAGGGTCGATCACTCCGCAACGGCCTGGCCGTCGGGCTGCTGATCGTCGCGCAGGTCTTCATCAACGAGGAAGTCCTCTTCATCACCGCGGTCGGCATGGGGATCCTGCTGGCATGCCTCGCGGTGGCCCACCGGCGCACGGTCCGGCCGCAGATCCGGCCGTTCCTGCAGGCGTCCGCGGTTGCGGTGGCGGTGGCCGGGGTGCTCCTGGCCTACCCGCTCTGGCAGCAGTTCTTCGGCCCGGGCAGTTACCACGGGCTCAACGCCGACCTTCAGGAGTACGGCACCGATCTTGGTTCCTTCGGAGCCTTCGGCACACATACGCTCGTGGGCTCGCTGACGAACAACATCCGGCTGGCACCGAACCCGGTCGAGGAGAACGCGTTCTTCGGCTGGCCCATGATCCTGACGTTCATCGTCGGCATGTACTGGCTCCGGAAGCGTCCGCTCGCGATCGGGCTCGGCATCACCGGCGTGCTGCTCGCCGTGTTCTCGCTGGGCAAGCACCTGATCCTTGGCGGCAGCCACAAGTCGATCGAGCTGCCGTGGTACTGGCTGAGCAAGCTGCCGGTCTTCGACTCGGTCGTGCCGACGCGGATGTCGCTGCTCGTGTTGCCGGTGCTCGCCGTCGATCATCGCGCTCGCCCATGATCACGTACTGGCGTCGTACGGCCGCCGCACCCGGGAGGCGCGGAGCGGCCGCACGTCCGGCGCGTCTCGTCTGGCCCCGGCTCGCGTGGCTCTCGTTGATCGTGGTCGCGCTCGGCACCCTGCTGCCGCTGCAGACGCCGACGGTCGCGGAGACGCCGACGCCGGCTTTCATCTCGTCGGGCGTCTGGCGCTCCTACGTCGGCACGAACCAGACGGTCGTGCCGGTGCCGTTGCCGCAGGAAGGCAACGTGGAGAGCCTGTTCTGGGCGGCGAACACCAAGTTGACGCTGCGGCTGCCTCGTGGCTACTTCCTCGGGCCCGACCCGGCGCACGACAAGATGGCGATCTTCGGCGCACCCGACCGGCACACGTCCGACGCTGCTGGAAGACGTGGAGTCGACGAACAAGCGGGCGGTCGTCCACGCCGTCGATCGCCGAGACGCCGTCGCCGACCTCCGGTACTGGCATGCGGGAGTGGTCGTCCAGGTGCCCGGTGGGGAATCGGACAAAGCACTCCGAGCCACCCTGACCGACCTTCTCGGCTTCAAACCGAAGTATTCCGGTGGCGTTTGGGTCTGGGATGTACGCCATCTCGTAGCCGGAAAACAGACGATTCTCGGGTAGCATCCGCGTGTGACGACGCCTCGAACCGGCTTCGCCGACCACTCCGGTCCGGACGGCCTGCCTCACGACACCGATCCCACCGAGATCGAGTCCGACGAGGTGCCGCCCGACGACGTGGAGACGGCGCCCCCGGCCGGCAGCGCAGGCGGCGACGACGTGAAGTCGACGAAGATGTCGTTCAACACGATCGACTTCCTGGCGATCACGATCTTCGTCGTCCTGGCGTACACGGTGACGGTGCGCCTGTGGAAGAGCCCGACCACGCTGACGGCCTGGGCGAACAGCACGGATCAAGGGTTTTTCGAGTGGATGCTGACGCATGCCGTCCGCATCTTCACGCACGGCGACAACCCGTTCTTCACGACCCAGCTCAACGCGCCGAGCGGCGTCAACCTGATGTCCAACACGAGCCTGCTCGGGCTGGCGATCCCGTTCGCGCCGCTGACCGCGTGGATCGGCCCGGCTGCCGTGTTCGTGTTGATCACGATGCTCGGCCTCGCCGCCACCGCCACTTCGTGGTACTGGGTGTTTTCCCGCCACTTCGTGCACAACCGCTTCGGCGCGCTCATCGGCGGTTTGTTCTGCGGCTTCGGGCCTGGCATCATCACGCACGCCAACGGCCATCCGAACCTCACCGCTCAGTTCGTGCTCCCGTTCATCATCTGGCGGGCGCTGGCCCTGCGAGACTCGAAGCGACCGATCCGCGACGGCGTGATCCTCGGTCTGCTCGTCACCTACCAGACGTTCCTCAACGAAGAGTTGCTGTTCCTGACGGCGTTCGGTGGCACCATGTTCGCGCTCGCGTACGTGGCGTTCCGGCCGAAGGATCGTGCGGGCGGCGATCAACCCGGTGCTCACCGGTCTCGGCATGGCCGGCATCGTCGCCGCGGTGCTGCTCGCCTACCCGTTGTGGTTCCAGTTCAAGGGACCACAGCACTTCAGCGGGCTGCCCGACTTCCTGCGCGGCTACCCGTACCGGCTGCCGCTCAACTCGTACGTGAAGCTGCCGACCCTGTCGATCTGGGGCCAGCCGGACGCCTATGACAGCGGCACCGAACAGAACTCGTTCCTCGGGTGGTACCTCCTCATCGCGGTCATCCTGATCATCGTGTTGCTGTGGCGCCGTTACCCGAGCGTGCGCGCGCTGGCGGTCGTCGGCGTCTTCTTCGCCTGGGCGTCGCTCGGTGACCAGGTCGTCGTGACGAACCCGGCGAAGACCCACCCGTACTCGCTGTGGGACCACCTCAGCCACATGCCGTTGTTCGACAGCGTGCTGCCGAGCCGACTCGCGATGGTGACGGTGCCGGTCGTGGGCGCGCTGCTGGCTCTCGGTGTCACGGCCGCGTGCCGACTCTTCGATCGCGGCTTCGCGCAGGAACAGGCCATTGAAGATGACGGCCGGGGTCGCCGGCGGTCGGCGCTGATCCTGCTCGCTGCGTGACGGTCGCGCCGACACCGGTCACGGTCGCGCCCCGGCCCACCGTGCCGACGTTCTTCTCGAGCGGCCAGTGGCGCGCGTGGGTGCCGGCCGGTGACTCGGTGCTGTCGGCGACGCCGTACGACACGACGCCGTTCATGCGCTGGGACGTCGCCGCGAACCTCGACTTCAACGTGCCCGGCGGCTACTTCCTCGGCCCGGCGCCGCTGCAGCCCGGGCAGACGACGCCGGTCGGCCAGTTCGGTCCGCAGTGGCGCAACACGATGCTGGTGCTCGGCTCGGTCGGCAACAACACGTGGTCGCTGCCCGCCGATGCGAGCTCCTACCAGGCGCAGGCGATCACCGACCTGAAGTACTGGAAGACGGCGATCATCGTGCTCACGGCCGACCAGCCCTATGCCGCAGCAGTCGAAGGCGGCGATCGACACCCTGCTGGGCTTCGGCGGCCAGGAGGTCGGCGACGTCTGGCTGTGGGACACGCGCCCGATCCTGAACCGCTGACGCCGTCCAGGCCGTGGCCTGCCGATCATTGGTGGGCTGCGGCCTAGCGCGTCGGGAGCCGGTCGGTGGGAATGCAACACCCCGAGCACACTTTGGGTACGGGTAACGCGAACGCCAAGCAACACGTCCGCCGATGCACCGCGAGTCGCCCCTGCTCGTCCGGCCCGAAGTCGACGAGGTCGGAGAGGTCGAGCGCGTCGAGAATCGCGTGGGCGGTCGGCACCGCGCTGCCCGGGAGCACATCGCTGGCCCGCAGCAGCGCGTAGCACACCGCGGAGGCGACGGAGCCGAGAAGCGTGCGGCGGCCGACCCGGACGACCTCGTGGAACCGATCGAGCACCGGGTCGAGATGGCGTTCCATCAGGGTCTCGCGGAGCGTCGTGAGCAGCGCGGCGTCGTCGACGGGTGCCGGATGTTTCGGCGCCGAAGGAGATTTCCGGTCGCTCGAGCCCGAACTCGACGAACGGCGCCTCGCCGTGGATGCGGACGCGCATGTTGTCGGCGGCGACGTTCGGCACCCGGCGGGCGACTCGCGAAACCGACGACAGCCGGGAGTGTGGCCCAGTACGCGTACGACTTCCAGGCGAGCGCGCCGGCGACGTGCGGCTCGCCGGGCCAGCGCACGTGGGCGGCGGCGAGCAACTCCGGCATCGCCGCGCCGTTGGCGAACTGGGTGGCCGGGATCCAGCCGTGGCTGGCGTCGGCGTGGCGCGGCAGCATCAACGATCGGGTGACACCGTGCACGGGAGCTTCACCATGCCGGGCGCGTACGGCGTCGAGGGTGCGGATGATCGGGACGAGCGCCGTGAGATCACCGGAGTGCACCGCAGCGACCATGACCGCGACCCACCCCCTTGATCAGCGCAACCAGCCGATCCTACCGACCTAAGGTGAGCCTAACCAACCCGATCTCGGCAACTGGCACGACTTCCCGTAAAACTCGCTCAGGCGCGGTGAGTCGCCGCCTGGAACCACACCAAAAGGTGACGACGAACCACAGCGGTGAAAGACTGGAAGCCCCGCTACTGTGAGGCGCACCAGAGATGACGAATTCGCCGCTCGAACGCGCGACGGACGAATTTGCCCTCGTTCTCGCCCGGTGGCGCATCGAAAGAAGTCTATCAAAGCGGGCGCTTGCGGCGCAGATGGGCTTCGACCCGTCCTACGTGAGCCACGTCGAGGGTCGGCGGCACCGGCCCACCGAGGATTTCGCCCGGAGAGCCGAGAACGTGCTGGGCGCCGGTGGTGAGATCGTCGACTGCTACGCCGCGTACGAGGCTGTCCGGCAGTCCGCGGCGACCACCCCGGTGATCGGGCCGCGAGGCGAGGAGTCGCACCGCTACGTCCCCGGCATCGGTCTCGTGGTCGAACGCGAAGACGCGGCGCTCGGCCTCGACAACGACATCTACCACATCGTGATCCGGCGCCAGCTCCACAACGTCGGCACCGAACCGATCGTCCGCTTCCCCGTCCGCATTCACGTCGACCGCTACCCGGAGCATCCGCAGCGGTCGGCTCGGGTGCACTACGGCATGCCGCTGACGTGGTCCGAACTCGGGTTCACGGCGCGGCGGTTCCACATCGACAGCGGTGCCGACGCGGAGCCGATGACGTGGCGCTCCGGGCTCGACGCGGACGCGATGAAGGACCTGTGGCTCCAGTTCGCCAACGGTGAGCGCAAGTTCCCGCTCTACCCGGGGCAACGGGCCACGATCGAGTACGGCTACCACGTATCGGCGGACAAGTGGGGTCCGTGGTTTCAGCGGACCGTTCGCGTACCCACGAGGGAATTGCGCATCGCCCTTGATTTTCCGGCCGCGACCCAGCCTGCCGTCTGGGGCACCGTCAGCTCGCTGTCGGCCGAGGTCGCCCCGCTCGCGACACCGATCGTGGCGGCGTCGGACGGCAAGCGCACGACCTTCTCATGGTCGGTCCGGGAGCCGGTGCTGGCCGCGCGCTACCGCTTCGAATGGCGGCTACGCGAGGGTGACGAGTAGCCCGACTACATCTCTCCGAAGGCGTCGTATTTGATGCGAACCGACGGCACCTTCATCTCGGCCAGGCGGCGAAGCGTGGCCTTGACCATGGCCGAGGAGCCGGAGACGAAGAAGTCGTGCTGCTCCCAGGGGCCGTAGCGGGCGACGACGTCGGCGATGTTTCCGGTCTCACCGCTGAAACCGGGTTCGTCGGTCACCGCCGGCACCACCGACAGCCACGGGTGACGGGCCGCGAGCTGGTTGAGTTCGACCAGATCGTAGAGATCCTCACGAGTCTTGGCACCGAAGAAGAGGTGGACCCAGCGGGTGCGGTTGTAGCGGGTCAACTCCTCGATCAGGGCCTTGATGGGCGCGAGCCCGGTGCCGCCCGCGATGCAGACGATGTCCTTGGTTGAGCGGCGGTCGAGGGTCATCGAGCCCATCGGCGCCGCCACTCGCACCATGTCGCCCGGCTTGAGCCGCCTGACCAGCGCGCTCGACACCCAGCCGGCCCCGAGCGCGCGCACGTGGAAGTCCATCGTGTTGTCTTTGCGCGGCGCGTTGGCCGGTGAGTAGACCCGCCATAGCCGGGGCTGGTAGTTGCATTCGAGGCTGAGGTATTGGCCGGCGCGGTATTCGAGCGGCTGCAGCGTCTGCACGGTGAACACGCCGATGTCGAGGGCTCGGCGCTCGTGCGCGATCACCTCGGCGTGCCAGAACGGCGGGTTGGTGTCGCCAGCGGCTCCGGCCTGCATCTTCGCGGCGATCACGTTGTAGGCGTCGCGCCACGCCTGGTCGTATTCCGCGGACCACCGCTCGCCGGCGAACGTGCGCAGCGCCTCGATCAGCGCGGACCCGATGAGGTCGTAGTGCTCCGGCACCACGTGGAACTTGCGGTGGTCGCGGCCGAGCGCCTTCAAGTAGTCGTCGAACCGCTCGGGGTCGTCGACGGTCTGCACGGCGGTGACGATCGCGCCGAGAAGCCGGGCGCGCTGCACGTCCATCGTGACGGGGAACAGATCGCGGACCTGCGGATGCGACAGGAAGATCCGTGCGTAGAAGTATCCGGCCAGCTTGTCCTGGTCTTCCTCGACCAGGGTCCAGCTTTCCTTCAACAATCGCTGCAGGTTGCTCATCAACGTCCTCTTCAAATGCACTTCGCCCGGGAGCCACCCGGTGCCGGACATTGGTCGTCAGCGTGTCGTGGCCCAACCAGATTGGCGACCCAACGGAGAGCGGCGTCGCACACACTGTGCGTCACGTGAATCGGATCCTTGTAGCCCTTTCGGGCACCGTGGCAGTCTTTTAGACCGATCACCCAGACGCTCCAGGTCGACATGGCCGACCGAGACGGCACTCTGGGGAAGAGGAGGTCGTCGTGACTTGGCTGACCGACACCGAGGAGAAAGTGGCACGCGGTGCGACCATTCGGCGGATCGAACGGCCCGGTTCCGCCGGCGAGCACCTGCTGCAAGAACGGCACGGGACGACCGCCCGGGCCGAGCGCTTCGATCGCGATCAACGCCTCGATCACCTCAATGAGCGGATGCGTGAATTCGTCAGCCGCCAGGAGATGATGTTCGTGGCGACGTCGGACTCCCGTGGCGAGTGCGACTCGACGTTCCGAGCCGGTCCACCGGGCTTTGTGCGGGTGCTGAGCGATCGGCGCGTCGGCTGGCCGGAATATCGCGGCAACGGCGTGATGGCGAGCCTCGGCAACATCTCCGAGAATCCACACGTCGGCATCCTCTTCGTGGACTTCTTCCGCGATGTGATCGGTCTGCACGTCAACGGCCGCGCGCTGATCATCGGTGACGAGATGATGCGGTCAGCACATCCCGACCTTCCCGTCGACTCGGTCCCGGGCCGGCGGCCGGAGCGCTGGGTGACCGTGGTGGTCGAGGAGGCGTACATCCACTGCGCCAAGCACATTCCCCGGTTGATGAAGCTGCCGCGGGAGCGGGCCTGGGGCGCCGACGATCCCAAGCGCAAGGGCGGCGACTTCTTCGGCGTCGCGGCGGCCGGGCGATCTCAGGATTGAGCCACGCCGGGCACGGGCCGCGCCGAAGCGATCTCGGGGTTGATTCACGCCGGGCACGCGCCGCGCCGCGGCGCTCCGGCGGCTGGGTCACGGCGACGTCGCGCGGCGAGTGTGGTCCTGCTTGGTGCTATCGCTCTGCTACCTCCGAAGGCAGCAGAGCGATAGCGCCGCACACGACACATACGCCCAGCCTCGCGGAGTAACCTCGCGCCAGCGGTGCGCATTGGCCTCCGTGAAGCTGCGTGGGCGGAGGCTCGGATGACGGCGCCGAAATCTGACGCGATCGGACGTCCACCGATCGAGTCGGAAGGCGTGCGACCCTGGCTGACCGGCTTAAGCCCGCTTGTGCCGCCGCCGCTCAAACGGCAGCTCACCTTCGAGGTCTGGCTCCTGCTCGGGGTCTCGCTCGGCGCTAGCGGCGTGCGCGCCCTGATCGATCTACTCCGGGATCTGACGGCACCCGGCGGTCTCGCCAACACCACGGCCACGCTCAACCCGTCGCAGGCGCCCGGCCAGCCGTGGATCGATCTCGCGTTCAACCTGCTCGACATCGTGACCGGCGTCGTCCCCGCGCTGCTGGCCGTCTACCTGCTCAATCGGGAGCCAGGCGACGGCCCCCGCGTGCTCGGCATCGATCTGCGGCGGCCTCGCTTCGACCTCGGAGCCGGCGTCGGGTTGGCGGCCGTCATCGGCATCCCTGGACTCGGGCTTTACGTGCTCGCCCGCCACCTCGGCATCAACGCGACCGTCGCCGCCGCGAACCTGCCGCACGTGTGGTGGGCCTATCCGGTGCTCATCCTGTCGGCGATCCAGAACGGCATCTACGAAGAGGTCATCGTCGTCGGTTACCTGCTGACGAGGCTGAAGGAATTCGGGTGGCGCACGCCGTACGCGATCGCGGCCAGCGCCGTGCTGCGGGGCTCCTACCACCTGTATCAAGGCTTCGGAGCCTTCGTCGGGAACGCGATCATGGGCGTGATCTTCGGCATCTTCTACAAACGGTTCGGCCGGGTCACGCCGCTGATCGTCGCCCACTCGATCTTGGACATCGTGTCGTTCGTCGGCTACACGCTGTTCGCCAAGCACCTCGCGTTCCTCCGGTGATCCGAGCCGGCTCTTTTCCCTGAGCGGATCATCAGTAATGCTGTCTCTGGGAGGCCCGGATGAGCAGCAAGCACGCGTACGACGTCGTGATCGTCGGCGGCGGGCACAACGGCCTGGTCGCGGCGGCCTACCTGGCCCGGGCCGGCCGCAAGGTGCTCGTGCTCGAGAAGCGCCATGTCGTCGGCGGTGCCGCGGTGTCGGAGCGCCCGTTCGGCCCGGACTACACGGTGACCTCGCTGTCCTACGTCGTCAGCTGGCTCTCCCCGCAGATGGTGCGGGATCTGCGACTCGAGAAGTACGGCTATCACGTCTACCCCCAGGGGCCTTACTTCGCTCCGCGACGCGACGGCGGCTACCTCGCCCTTCCCGACGATCCGGCCGCCCGGCACGAGCAGATCGCCAAGTTCTCGCGGAAGGACGCCGACGCCTACGAGTCCTGGGAGATCGTGGATGGCCGGCCTCGGACGCCTGGTCGGCCCGCTGCTCGCGCAGATCCCACCAAAACTCGGCTCGAAGCGGCCGGCCGATCTGGTCGCCCAGGCCGGACTCGCGAAGCAGCTGCGCGGCGTCGACGTGCGGTCGGCGTTCGATCTGACCCGGCTCTTCACCTCGAGCCTCGCCGACATCGTCGAGGGACACTTCGAGTCCGACGCGATGCGCGGCGTGCTGTCGGTCTCCGGCGTGATCGGCATGTGGGCCGGCCCGCGGAGCGCCGGCACCGCGTACGTGATGCTGCACCACCACGTCGGCGACGCCGTCGACGGGCAGACCGGCGCCTGGGGCTTCGCGCGCGGCGGCATGGGCGCGATCTCGAACGCGATCGCGTCGGCGGCCCGTGCGCTCGGAGCCGAGATCCGCACCGAGGCGCCGGTCGCGCGGATCAACACCCGGGCCGGTCGCGTCACCGGCGTTACCCTGGCCAGCGGCGAGGAGATCGCGGCCGCCACCGTGATCGCGACGACGCACCCGCAAGGTCGCGTTCCTCGACCTGGTCGACCGGGGTGACCTGCCGCCGGATTTCGTCGCCGACATCGCCGGCTACCAGACCCGGTCCGGCACCGTGAAGGTCAACTTCGCGGTCGACAGGCTGCCGACGTTCGCGGCGCACCCGTCCTTCGACCCGCAGATCTACGGCGGCACGATCGTGCTGTCCGAGTCGCTCGACGAGGTCGAACGCGCCTTCCAGGACGCCGCCGCCGGTCGCCCGTCCGAGCTGCCGTTCGCCGACATCTGCATCCCGTCGGTCTTCGACGACTCGCTGGCGCCGCCCGGGCACCACATCGTGTCGATGTTCACCCAGTGGGTGCCGCACACCTTCGCGTCAGAGCCGCGCACGACCGAACTCGACGCGTACGCGGACCGGCTCGTCGCCCGCATGGAAGCCGTGGCGCCTGGATTCACCGACTCGATCGTGGGTCGCGAGGTCATCGGCCCGCACCGGATGGAAACCGAATACGGGCTGGTCGGAGGCAACATTTTCCACGGCGAACTGACGCCCGGGCAGATGTTTCACGCGCGTCCGGCAGCGGGTTTCGCCGACCTGCGTACCCCGATCAAGGGCCTCTATCAAGCCGGGTCGGGCACGCACGGCGGCGGTGGCGTCACCGGCGTGCCCGGGCGCAACGTCGTCCGTCAGATCCTCCGCGACCAGCGGATATGGCGCCGCTAGCCCGCGCTTTTGTAGTAGCGGATCGTGCGCTCAGCCAGCCGCTGCGTCTCCGACGTCGCCCGGAGTGCGTCGATCACGATGCCCGCGCCCGGCAGCAGCCGCCCGGCGAACCGCAGCCCGACCTGAGTTGTCACCGAACTGGCAAATCCGCTGGTCGGCGTGGCCGGGGTCAAAGACGGGACGGTGACGTCACCGACCAACTCCGCGACGGCCTTGCCGGCGGTCAGCGTGTCCGGGCAAACGCCGAGCAGCGTCAACACCTCCGCTGCCCGCGCCGGCTCACCGGGGTCATGGCCCATCACCGCCGCGATGTCGATCACGAGCCGGGCCTGCGCCAACGTCAGCGTCGACACGCCCGCGAACGCGCCCAGCGGCCCGCCGAAGAGCATGGTGCCGCTCGCGTACCGGGTGCGCTTCCAAGCCGACCGCACCGCGACTCGGGCCAGCCGGTCCAGCGGCACGCGCGGGTAGGTGCTGCGAAGCCACGCGGCCTCCTCGCGCGCCGAATCGCCGAAGCGGATCACGGCGGCGAGCGCCAGAGCGGCCGACGCCAGTTGCGGGCGAGCACGCACAGCGGCCCAAAGGTCCGCGATTCTTGGAAGATCCGCATTGGTACGGCCGGCTGGCGGTGCCGTGACCGAGGGCCGTTCGGGCTCCAGGACGTCCGCGCCGGATGGTTGGATCGTTTCTTCGATCTTGACAGGCACGGCGGTGTCGGCATCGGCGACGCTGGGTCCGGGCGCGCTGGTTTCCGGTGGGCTGACCTCGGCGATCGTGAGCAGCGGCTCGGTGCGTGGCTTCGTGGTCTTCGCCCGGGTCGCCTTCGCAGGTGCCTTTTTCGCGGTCGTCTTCGCGGGTTCCGGCGTCGCGCTCGGCGACACGTCGGCGGCCGGGGCTGGCGTCGCCTTCGCCCGCGACGACCTCGGCCGAGTGATCTTGGCTGGCGTGGTGCCGGACGGAGCCGTGATACCCGACCGAGCCGTGCCCGACTGGGCCGAGGTGTCTGACGGAGCCGTCGTAGCCGGCCGAGTCGCGGTGCCCGACTGGGCCGTCGTGCCCGACTGAGCCGCAGTAGCCGGCCGAGTCGCGGTGCCCGACTGGGCCGCCGTGCCTGACTGAGCCGCAGCCGCGCCCGACCGAGCCGTGGTGCGCTGGACCAACGCCTCCAACGCCGACTTGGACCGAGCCGCCTCGTCAACCGCCGGAGCTGCCTTTTTCGCCCTCGGAGCCCGGGTCGGCGCGGATTTCTGGACGGGTGCCGGAGTGGCCTTCTGATCGGCCGGCACCCCTGACTGCTCGTCGAGGGTCAGCTGCTCCGGCTTCGGGTCGCCCGCGGCTTTCGGCGCCGAGCCGAACGGGGTCTTCGAGGGCGTGGCGGCAGGCGGACCGTCAGCCTGGCGTGGGACGGCCGGCGTGGGTTTCTCCGGCTTCGGCACAACCGGCTCCACGAACAACGCGGCAGGCGGCTTGGGCGCTCGGGGCGCTCGACGCGGCGTGTCCTCTTCCATTCGCCCGAGCGTAGTGGCATCTGCGCGCTGAACGTGCGTCTCAGGCGTGGCGTCTGCCAATACGTTCGCGTCTCGGCAGTTTTGCGATGATCTTTTGGTCACACCAGGTAGTCGTTTTGCTGGGGGAGGTTCGTACCTGTATTCTCGACCGGCGATGGTCCGTAAGGATTATCCAGGAGGCTTCGCCTAGTCCGGTCTATGGCGCCGCACTGCTAATGCGGTTGGGGTCTTAAAGCCCCTCCCGGGTTCGAATCCCGGAGCCTCCGCGTTCTTGGTCAGTATGTACACTGATCAGGCACACGGGCGCCCGTAGCTCAACGGATAGAGCATCTGACTACGGATCAGAAGGTTAGGGGTTCGAATCCCTTCGGGCGCACGTTTGGAACGGCCTGCTAGCTGCGGAAACGCGGTTCGCGGGCCGTTTCTTTTTGTCCATGGTGGACACTGCGGCGGTCCGTTGGTGCTCCAGTGATGAGCGGCCGTACGTTCCTGTCCGGCCGGGCGGCGTGATAGGGGCAGCGCCGGTTCTCGTGTGCCGTGACGATCTTCGCGCTGAACAACCGGGTTGTGCGGCACCCGTACGACCCGCTGACCCCAGGGCGATGAGTGTGAAGATCGCTGGTCAGTGAGTTATCCACACCTGTGCACGAACATGTGTACGACGCTACGACTGGTGCCGCGACCGTCACTTGATCACAGCGGCGCACCCTCGGCCAGCGGATAGGTCTCAGGATTGGCAGCGTGGTCTGCGCGATCTGTGAGATGGCTGTCACAGCGTGGAGAGCGAATCCGGTGGTCATGAGCGCGCTCGCGGCGTTGTCGCCCGGGCGGACGGCGGTGACACGCTGTGTCAGACCCTGCATGAGCTGCACGTCGGCGGCAGTCACAAGCTCGAGATTCGTCATAGTGTGCCACTGTGTCAGGACTCGGCACAGCCTTCGAACCGGTTTCGGGCCGCTGCGGTCACGGTCGGCGGGACGGCGAAGACCGTCGCCGCCGCCTTCCGACGGCAGAACGACGGCGACCCGGCCTCCACGAGTAGAGGCCGGGCCTAGTCGACTCATTGCATCAACGCTTCCAGGGTCGAAGGCCGCGCTGACGGACGCTCTTAGCTGGTGAAATATCCGGCCAGATCAGCGAGCACCTGGGTGCTTCCGTTGGCGTTGTGGAAATCGATCTTCCCGTTTACCACCGGTACGACCACCTGGTTGGCAATCGTCTGGCCCTTGGAGAAGTTGAGGTTCGACGCGACCGGCAGGCTCTGCCCGTCGGGATAGACCGTCAGGTAGCTGTCGAGAGTCGGCCCGGTCACGGTCACGTTCAGCACGACGGCCGTCACCCCCGAAGCCGGAATGCCGTCAACGCCGTCGACCTGCAGGCTGACCGTCGCATTCGGGCCGACCGGAGCCTGCGCCACACCACCGGTGCCGGTGCGAGTGTCCATGATCCGGAGCGGACCCGCGGTGTGGAAGCCTGCGCCGGTGGCGCTGAAGTATCCGGTCACGTCGGCGAGCAGATCAACCGATCCGCCCACGTTGTGTACGTCGACCTTGCCGTTGACGACCGGCACGATGACCAGGTTCGCCACCGTCGTGTCTTTCGTCAAGTTCAGGTTCGACACGTTCGGCAGCGCCTGGCCGTCGGGATAGACCGTGAGGTAACCGGCCGCCGTCGGCTTGACCGCCGTCACGTTCAGCACGACCGCGGTCACGCCGCTGCTCGGCACCCCGCCGACGCCGTCGACCTGGACTGTGACCGTGGCGCCCGAAGCGACGGGTGCCTTCGCCGCACCGTTGCCACTGCGGGTATCCAGAATCCGAGCCGGGCTCACGGTGTTCAGTTCCGAACCGGTGCTGGCTGCCGTGAAGTAGCCAGTGACATCGCTCAGCACGTCAATGTTGCCCGCGGCGTTGCTTGATGTCGATCATGCCGTTCGTGAGCGGAACGGTCACCAGATTCGGGAGCGTCTGACCTTGAGCCAGGTTCAGCGACGATGACGTCGGAAGGGGCTGCGGGTCGGGGAATACCGTGAGGTAGGTGTTCGCGCTTGCGCTGACACCGGTCACGTTCATGACGACGGCCGTCACGCCGGTCGCCGGTACGCCACCGACGCCGGCGACCTGGACCTTGATGGTCTGGCCCGCACCGAGGCGCGCCTTCGGAGCGCCGTTGCCCGTGCGGGTGTCGAGGATCCGGGCAGGAGTCAGCGGCGTGAACGTGTCGCCGTTGCCGGTGCTGGTGCCGTCACTGGTGAGCGTCACCGGAGCGTTGTTGTTCGCGGTGTTGGGATCGTTGCGAGTGGTGCCGTCGTAGTAGGTCGCCACGTTTCCGTCGGTGCCCGAGGTTGCTGTGATCTGGAGACCGAGGGTCGCGGAGAATGTCTCGCCAACCGACATCGCGTCCACAGTGCTGGCCGCGGCACACAGGTAGTACCTGAACCCAGGTGCGTTACTGCCGCCGCCCACACCGACGCTGTTCGCGCCGTGGCAGTTCGTCGGCACCGTGACCGCCGTCGCCCACGTCGGCACCGTCACCGTGAAGAACTCAACCGTCTCGCCGGCGCCGATGCTGTCGAGTGCGGCCGGTCCGTTGTCCTTGAAGCCGAACGTGGCGTTCACGGTCTCGCCGACATGGCCGACGATATTGGCGCCAAGGGCAACGATGTCGTTGGTCGTGTTGACCTGGAACACCGAGGTGGTGCCCGGGAAGCCGCCGCCGGGAATCGTTCGTCGATCGGCTCCGCGTCGAGCGTGAGGTTGTGACCCGACGCTGGGCGAGCCGCGAAGGTCAGGCCAGGGAAAAGGTTGGCCGGCGGGGATGTCGGCGTCGTCGCTGCCGTCACGTAGAGGTACGCGTCGATGCGCGCGATCGTGGCCGAGTCGGCGGCGATCGTGCCGTTGAATCCGCCGTGCACCTTCAACTGCTGGTTGGCCGGGATCGTGCCGTGAACCGTGCACGCGACGTACGTGCCGTTCTCCTCATTCCACGGGGCGTAGAGGCAGTTGTCGAACGTCTGCGGCACGAACCCGTGTGTGACACCGAAGACGATCTGCACACCGGGTGCCGCTTGGCTACCGAGGTTGGCGAAGGTGAGCGGCGAGGATGCGGCGTCGCCGGGGTCCACCTGCTGGTTCGGCACCTGGCCGTCCGTGTCGAACTCGACCGCGTCCGAGACGGTGATGTGGGCGGTGGACCCCGTGTCGGGAGAATTCGTGTCGTTGTCACCGGCGGCTTTGGCCAGGAATGTGCCGGTCGCACCATTCGCGGCGCCGACGACTGATGTGACGGTGACCGTGAAATCGGCGAGGTCCTGCAATTCATCCGGATTGACCGTGATCGGGCACACGACGGTCGAGCCGGTGACGGTGCAGCCGTCGCTGGCGGGCAATGATGCCGTGGCCACGCCGGCCAGACCGCTGAAATCGAAGGTGATAGTCGGATTGACCTGCGGCATGGTGCCGAGAACCGTCACGTCGATGGCCCGAGATGACGACGCGTGCGCCGGAATCAGGGTCGGATCTGTCGCAATGGATGTGTGAATTTGGGAGGTCGCATCGGCACTGGCAGGGCTTCCGGTGAGCGCCAGAGTGGCGAGGATGAGAAGGCCGGCGGTGGTTGCTGCTGCGGCGCGGGAAGCGCGTCTGTCTCATGTGGTCTCTCCGAGACTGGGTCATCGGGTGGGGCGTCGCAAGGCTACGACTCAGTAGCAAATTCCGCTGCCCCATTGCGACCCAAGCGCTAGGCCATCAGCTCAGTTACGATGCCTTTGGAGTACGGGCGGCGTCGATCTGGTCGAAGTCGCCGTAGCCGTTGTGCGTGCCACCGCCACCGGACCATTGCCACATCAGCGCGTACTTGCTCGTGCTGGTCTTGCCGCCGAAGAACTGCGCGCACGTGCTCGTGCCGGACAGGCACCACCCGGACGGGTGGTGGGCCAGGCTGCTGGTGTCGGCCGTGTACGTCCACTCGTAGGTGTTGGTCAGCGCCGACGAGGTGCCGGTGCCGAAGATCGACTTCCACACGCTCGGTGATGAGTAGACGCCGGCCTTGTAGCTGGAGTGGCTGGTCAGGTAGGCGGCGTACCCGTTGAAGTCGGCGCGATCGACGGCGGCCGGCAATGTAGCTGGTCTTGACCTTCCCGCTGCAGGTCGAGGTGTAGACGAGTTCCAGCCGTTGTCGGTGGCCGGGGTGTAGCCGGGCGCCTGCCGGGCAACTCGACGTCCATGAAAACCACCGGGTATGTGACCTTGCTGCCAGGTCGGCGATGTCGGCGAGCGTCTGGGCGGCCTGCGCCGCTCCCCAGGCGTCGCCTCGGTCGTGGTGCCGTTGTAGTGCGGGTCGACGCCGGGGCCGGCCATGAACCAGTAGACACCGACGCCGATCCCACGGGCGTACGTGGCGAAGTTGGCGTCGGCGTCCTTGCTGTCGGTGGCGGACCAGACCACCGTGTCGCCACTGCACTTCTGCCAGTTGGCCCAGTTGCCGGCCATCCCGATATAGCCGCCGTAGGTGCCGCCGATCGCGGGCTCGCGGTACGGCACCGAACCGGGGATCGCGATGGAACTGCTATCGGTCCCGTACCAGAAGCCGGCAGGTGAATCGGCTCTGGCGGCCGTTGCCGCGACCACGGCGCCGCCGAACACCCCCAGACAAACCACGAGAAGGAGTGGTACGTGTCGCCTACGGATCGCCATGTCCGTCACCGCCTCATGCGTGGGATGAATGCCCACCAGCCCCACGATCGCAGACGTCGTCAACTCGTGGCTATCGGAGCCCGGGCGCCCGTTGAGTGCGACCGCTTGCGCGCCGGCGACGCCAACGCCGATCGCGAGTCGGCGATGCAGGCGGGGTCTGTGGCATGAACGGTTGGCATTACCCGCCTGGGCCACAGCGCTCACCGAGACAATCCCGCTTCGGCAGACCTTCGCGGGTATCGAACGTGAATCGCGTTCGATACGATCCGTCCCGCAGCCGGAGTCCTCATCATCGGACTGCCGGACTTGATCGCGGGGAGAAGATAACCGCAGTGCGCAGATTCATCACATTCGCGGTCGGTGGCGTCATGCTCGCGGCAGCGCTGACCGTCCCAGCAACGGCCGCACAGGCCAGCGTCCCGACCGCCCCGTACAACGTTTTCACGATTGAAGAGAACAGCAACGGCTACTACCAGGTCGACTCGGTCACTGGCAGCGCCGACGGTTCGGGTTTCAGGCTTTCGGGCACCGACGAGTGGGGAAATCACGACAGCATAAATCTCGCGCCGCCAGCTGGGTCGCAGCTGTCGGTCGGCACCTACGCGCTCGCCGGCGGAACACCGGACGCCACCCACGCAATTCTCGACATCACGGTCGGGTCATCCGGAGGGTGCAGCAACGGGTCGGGGTCGATCACGATTGATCAAATCACCCGGGACGGGTCGCAGAACGTGACCGCGTTTGCCGCCACCTATTCGTTTGGGTGTGGCATTCAGCAAACGCAGTATGGTGTGCTGCGTTACAACTCAAGCCTCGGATTCGTGGCCGCGAGCGAGGACAGCTACAGCGTCGATTTCGGTCAGCATTACCTTGGCGAATTCACCCCGGCGACGATGACGATCACCAACTCCGGCAGTCAGACACTGATCCTCGGTCAGATGCAGAAGACCGGTCTGCAGACGTCCGCCTTCGGGATCACGGCCGATACGTGTTCCGGCCAATCGATCGCGGCAGGCGCGACGTGCGTGATCACGGTCAATCCGAGGCCGACCGCGCCCGGCATCGGCTTGCTTAACATCCAGATCCCCGACAACTCGCCGCTCGGCGTGCGGTATGGAACCTTCTCCTACCAAGCGGAATATAGCCAGATCGGAACATATCGATATTCTGGCACGGTGCGGATCCTGGACACCCGGCACGGAACCGGCGCAGCGAAACACGTCGTCGCGGCCGGGCAGACGATCGCGCTGCAGGTCGCGGGACATGGAAACGTACCAGCGACCGGCGTGTCCGCCGTTGTCCTGAACCTCACGGCCACCAACACCCGATCCAACGGCTACCTGACGGTCTACCCGCATGGCACGTCCCGCCCGACCGTGTCCAACCTCAACTACGCCGCCGGTAGGACTCGGGCTAACTCGGTCACGGTCGCGCTCGGATCCACCGGTGCCGTCGACATTTACAACGGCTCGGCCGGCACCGTCGACATCATCATCGACTCGTCCGGTTATTTCGTCGGTCAGAACAATATGCTGGGCGGCGGCGCCTACCACCCGATCACTTCGGGACGGATCCTGGACACCCGGACGGACACCGGTGCGCTGCCAGCCGGCTACGAAATTATGATCCCGTTCAGTTTCAACCACCCTGGCGGCCCGGACATCGACTCGCACGTCAGCGCCGTCGCGTTCAACATCACCGCGGTAGGCCCGACCACGACCGGATATCTCTCGACGGACGGTGACAACACGTCGGTCCTGAACTTCGCCAAGGGTCAGACGGTGCCCAACATGGCGATCCTGCACACCGACCACTGCATGTCGAGTCAGTGTCTCAACATGCCGTACATCGTCATTTACAACGGTCAGACCACCGGAAAGACGGAGGTTCTGGTCGACGTCATCGGATACTACGACGACGGTTCGATGACCAACGGGCTGCGGTTCCACGCGGTCTCACCGATACGGATCGCCGACACCCGCAGCAGGTTCGGCGCGGCGCCGATCGGCGCTGGCAAGACCGCGACCATCACGGCGCCGGGGAGCCTGACCGACGACGAAACGTACGCGGTCGCGCTGAACGTCACCGCGATCAGCCCGACTGCCACGACCTATCTGACGGTCTGGCCGAACGGTGCCCGACCCAGCACCAGCACGCTCAACCCGGCCGCGAAGCAAACCGTCGCGAACGGCACGATCACGTTGTTGAGCGGCAGCAACACGTTCAACGTCTTCAACGCCGCAGGCACCACCAACCTCTGCGTGGACGTCGCCGGCACGTACGAGCTTTATCCATACTCGCCGGTCGAGAGCGACCTGACCGCGCCGACGACATCCGCACTTCCCATACCGGTCATCGCATCCGGACACTCGGTGGTCAAACCCATTCGCTAATGCCCGCAATCCGTGGGGGCGTCGCCGATCGGCGACGCCCCCACGGCTCAGCGTGGTGTCGGATTGCCGACGAGCGTCATCTCGGTCGAACGCCGGGTCGCCAGGCGGCACGGCATCAACTGCACGCCGCGTTCCAGCGGGTGCCCCCTCGATCGCCTGCAGCAGCTTCGTGGCGGCCGTATGCCCGAGTTCGGTCAAATTCAGATCAACGGTCGTCAGTGGTGGACGGCAGCCCTCGGCCATTACTTCCCAGTTGTCCACGCCGACGATGCCCACTTCCTCCGGCACGAGCCGGCCGGCTTCCGGCAACGCGTCGGCGATGCCGCAGGCGATTCAAGGCCATGCTTCACAACGTCTGGGACCTCGAGAGCGATCCGTTCGGCGGCTGGCTGAGCGACAGAGACACGAGCCTCGGCGGCGAAATCGACCGACACTTGCATCGATTTCCAGGCGACTGGACCACGGAGGAGTTGTTCGACCGCCTCGGCGCGTTCGCCGCATCCAATAGACGCTTCGCGCTGCTCCTCGAAGGGCTCGTCTCTGCGGAGACATTGCCCGACGAGGCGGCGCAGCGACAGGTCGTCTCCGTCCTGAACAGTCACCTCACTGGCGTGGGCCTACAACTGCGGGAAACCAGCGAGGCCGACGGATACCCAGTGTTTCGTCTGACCTCCACCCGAGCCCACGGCGGCCGACCCAAGAACTTCGAGCTGTTCCACGAGATCCACGGCGAGCGGATTTACGACCTGCCTGCGTTACTACCCGAGGTGTGGCTGCACTGGGATCCACATACCGTCAAGGCTCGCGGCGCGAAAGCGCTGCTGAACCTACGAATGGACTTCCTCATGCTCCTGCTCGGCGGTCACCGTATCGTCTTAGAGGTCGACGGCAAGCATCACTACGCAGATGGCGCGCTGGCCGAGCCGTCCGTGTACGTGGCAACCATGCGCGGCGACCGAGACCTCAAGCTTGCTCGCTGTGACGTATTCCGCTTCCGAGCGAGGACGACGCCGAGTAGCACGACGCGCCCCCAGCGCAGAGAAGCGCCCCCCAGCCTCCGGGCCGTGGGGCGCTTCTTCGTTGTGCTCCTGCTAGCTCGACAGTGGCGGCAATGCCTGCCCGTGGCTTGCGCAGGCGTTTGCAATCGAAAAGTAGTCGCCGAAGATCGTAGACAGTATCGACGTGTCCTGCGTCTGATCGACCTTCCATGCGTCGTCGACGAACTTCGTGCCGGCTTTGCTGAGATCGGCGGATGTCGACCCGGCGAACTGGTCGTGCATGGTCTGGTGGGTCGCCTCGGTGAACTTGGAATCGAGGCCCATGCCGGCGAGTGTCTTGCAGGCTGCGATACCGCTGTCGGACTTCGCGGCCGCCGTGGCGGTAGGAGTGCCGCCCGTGGACGACGAACTGCAGGCGGTCAGGGTGAGCGCAATCGCAGCCAGGAGAAGGACGAGCTTCGGTGTTCGAGTCATCGGCTGACCGTATCGGCATGATCATTCGTCCTGCCCTCATCCGACCAGTCGCGTATGGCACATGGCCGGTGGACCGCTTTCGTGCACCCTCAGGGGCGCGGCAGGAGGTAGACAACGTAGATCGCGACCGGGGCCGACCGCGTGGACGACGCCGAGCCAGTCCAGCACCCCGCGCGGCCGGATCGAGCGACGCCTGGCCTTCGGTGGTGCGCCGAGGCGGAACGTGGCACCGCCGGTCATTGGGCTCGTCGTCATCGCTTCACCAACGATCCGGCCGCCGGAAACCATCGGTCGAACCAGTCGAGGCGCGATCGCGATCCTCGTCGCACTCGGTCTCGTCCGCACTGTTCCGGGCGTCGGCGTCTTCGTGGCCGACAACCCGCCCGTCTGATCGCTCACCGGTCGATGTTCATGATCTGGGGTGTGGTGGTTCCCGCCGACGAGCTTCGGCACCACGACGATCAGGCCGAGGATCACCAGTACGCTGAGGATCGGCACCACGAGCGCGACGAGCGCGGACACGAGTGTCGAGAGCAGCCACGCGGTCACGGCGACCAGCGCGGTGGCCGACAGCAGCGTCGCGACCGCGCCGGCGGCTCGGGACGCGGCAGCCCGGTTCCCGCCTGTCTAGATCACGGGCCGGCCGTGCCGTTCGCGGCTGTTTGCCTCGCGCGTTCAGCCTGCACCATCGAGACGATCTCGCGCCCGCGTTCGGTGCGTTCGGCGATCAGGCTTTCGACGACATCGCTGGCGTTACCTAGCACGAACCTGAGCAACGGTTCGCCCCCCTCAGGTGTAGCCCGACGTACGCGAGGCGTTCCGAGGAGGTTGTTTCCAGCACCGTCCCGTCCGCGTCGAGGGCCCAGGAGTGCTGGCGCCAGAGTTCGTCGGGAGACAGCGCGTACCCGGTGCCGATCGCCGGGGCCTCTCCGCGCGCCCACAGCGCCGCGACGTTGCCGTGGCACTGGTTGTCCGCGCCCGGGACCGGCATGGCCGGGATCGGAAAGTCGATCGCACCGGCGATGAGGTCGTCAAGGTCGGTTTCCGGCCCGCGATGGGGCACAACGAGCGCGCCACCGCGAGTGAGCACCAACCCGCACCACGTCCGCCACCGGTCGAAATACCCAGCCGGTGCGCCGGTGTACTCCTCGACGCGCTTCCGATAGAGGGTCAGGAGCCGCTGGTACTCGGAGTCAGATCGGTTCACGACCGCAGACTACGGCGATGATGTTGGGCGGGGCGGTCACGGGAGAGGGACGCCGTCGTGCAGCGGTTCGTCGGCGATCTGGTCGCGCCGCACGACGAACCGGGTCGTGCCGTCGTCGGCGTCCGGGCGGCCATCCTTGGTCATGACGAACACGCGATCAGTTGTCGCGGACAGGATTTCGCAGAGGATTCCGACCGGTGCTGGAAACGGCGTCGTCAGGTCGAAGTCCTGATCGAAGATCAGCACCTTGTCGACGAAGAACCACTCGCGCGCATCGGCATCGACGAGTCGGACGCGGATTGTCGGCGGCCAGCCGTCGAGGTCGACCCACGAGATCGCCTCGCCTCGCATGAGACAGAGTTTCGGTTCCACGGAACCATTGTGTGACCGGTCGACTAGGGTCTGTATAGGCCGTGGCGCAGCCGAATGGCAGCTTTGAGACAGACCATAGGTGCGCGTGCCGATCAGTCGTGGTCGTAGACGGTTGTGACGACGTCGCGGTCGCATAGCGCCGCCGCGACGAGCGGTTCGATGCGGTCCCATCGGCCGCCGGAGAGACCACAGCCGATGCGAGGCATGTGGACCGAGGCCGTCAACCGCACGGCGTGCTCCGCCAATGCGTTCAGGCACTCTTCGGTGGCGTCGTATCGGATGGGTGGCCCGCTGCTGCCGGTGCGCATGCCGTGTTGAGCGACCATGTTGGCCACCCAGATATCGGGCCGCACCTGGATCAACTGGGTGGCGCCGAGGCCGAAGTCATTGCCGGAGCGTTCACGGTGCCACTGCCGGTAGGCCCGCTCGGGTTCCGGCCAGCGGCGGGACACGGCAAGGACGAAGCCTTTGCCCCATCCACCGAGGTCGTTGCAAATGTGGGCGATGATCTTCGGCCCGGCGGCCTGGGGGACGGTCGCGTCACCTTTGACGATTCTCATTGGTACCACGCGAACATGCTGTCAGAAGAGTGCCGGACCTAGGAGAGTAGTCGGGGCATCGGACGCGTACCGGTGAAGCGATCGTGCCGCCTTTCCCTTTTGCACCCTCGACTTTCCCCACACCGAGCCATTTTGCGTCGCCGAACGATTCCGCAGCTCCCCCGATGACCAGTTGGCATCTCGTCGCCCGCCGCCGTGATCAACATCGGCGGCTACACGCAACGGGGACCCCCATGTCACAACGCCTCCGCCGAGTTTGATCGGCTCGGTCACCGCTACATTGATGGTCGTTTTCGCGCGCTAGCGTTCGGCGCCACCCTTCCGGCCGTCGTGGGCACCCGCCCACGGCGGCCGGTTGTCGTGGGCCGTCTGTGACGGAGGCGCTCGAAGGAAGGAGATTCAACATCAAACCCGGCATTCTAAGTCGCCGTGATCGCGCCGCCGGGGTAAATGCCGGAATCTGTTGACCGACTACCCAAACCAGATGATTCCACGGTTTTCAGCCGTTTCCTCACTCATAGTGAAGTGGACATCGACGCGAGTTCTGCTGTCATACCCAGCGTGGAGGTAGCTATGACGACGCTTGTCGCGGCCGACGGCAGTTATCCGCTTCTCGATGCCATTTGGACGGTCTTCGTCATCTTCGGATGGCTCATCTGGTTCTGGCTGCTCATCATGGTCTTCGGTGACCTGTTCCGGCGCACCGATATCAGCGGCTGGGGTAAGGCCGGCTGGGCCGTGGTCGTCCTGATCCTGCCGTACATCGGCGTTCTGATCTATCTCATCGTGCACGGTCACGGCATGGGCGAGCGACGTGCGCAGGAGAACCGCGCCGCCCAGGCCGACGTGGACGCCTACATCCGCAACACGGCCCACGGCACCCCGCCCGCCGACCAGATCGCCAAGGCTAAGGAACTCCTCGACCAGGGCGTCATCACAACCGACGAGTACGAGACGCTGAAGAAGAAGGCTCTGACGTAGCCGTGGTAACCGAGTCGGAGACCGCGACCGGTGGCTGAGGTCAGTTCGGCGAGGCCATCGGCCGCTCTCCGGCGCGCGTTGCTTCCGCTAGCGCTCGCACAGTTCATCTGTAGCTTCGCCGGCTCGAACATGAACGTGATGATCACCGATATCAGCGAAGACCTCGGACACCACCGTCCAGGGCGTACAGGTCGCGATCACGCTCTTCCTGCTGATGATGGCCGCGTTGATGATCCCGTGGGGCAAGCTGACCGAGCGTTACGGCCGAAAGGACTGCTTCATGGTGCGGGCTGATCCTCTACGCGATCGGCGCACTCGTCAGCGCGTTCGCGCCCGGCACTTGGTGTGCTGATCATCGGAAACTCGATCTTCGAGGGGATCGGCACGGCGTTGCTGATCCCGCCGGTCTACATCCTGACGACGCTGCTGTTCACGAAGGTCGACGCCAGGGCCCGAGCGTTCGGCGCGATCAGCGCGCTCGGCGGGATCGGTGCCGCGGCCGGCCCGTTGATCGGTGGCCTGATCGCCTCGGCGATCGCGTGGCGGGCCGCGTTCGTCTTCCAGGCGTTGATCATCGTCGTGATCCTGTGCTGAGCCGCCGCTTGCACGACCCGCTGCCGGCCGTCCCGACGAGCCGTTCGACACCAGTGGCGCGGTGGTGTTATCGCTGGCACTGGTCTTGATCGTTGTCGGCATTCTCGCCGCCGACAACAACCTGTGGCTGACACTCGGACTTCTCCTCGGCGGCGGTGCCGCGTCCTGGCGATGTTCTTCCTGCTCCGTTCGCGCGAAGGAGCGTTCCGGGCGGCCCGTGTTGCTGTCGACCGCGCTGTTCCGGAGCCGAGTCTCAATCTCGGCCTCATTACGCAGAACGCGCAATGGCTGCTGTTGATGGGCGTCTCGTTCGTGGTGTCCGCCTACCTGCAGGTCGTCCGGGGCTACAACCCGATCGAGACCGGCGGGATCTTCACGTCCGTCACCGTCGGAATCTGCTGGTGTCATCGCTCGGCGCGGAGCGTCTGGCCACGCGATACCAGCAGCGATCTCTGATCATCGCCGGGTTCGTCCTGACCATCGCGGGTGTGGGTGTGCTGCTCGCCTTCGTCACCGCGACGGCGAGTGTGTGGGCGTTCATTCCCGGTCTGCTGCTGATCGGGCTGGGCCTCGGCACGATGCTCACGCCGTCGGTCAACGTCGTGCAGTCGAGCTTCCCGGAGGACTTGCAGGGCGAGATATCCGGACTTTCCCGGTCGCGTGTCGAATCTCGGGTCCTCGCTGGGAGCCGCGATCGCCGGGACGATCCTGGTCGCCGGGCTCACATCGACGCCCGAGCGCGCGTACGGCTTTGCCCTGGTGTCGCTATCCGTGGTCGGCTGCCTCGGGCTCGTCGCCGCCGTGTTACTGCCACGCGGCGCGGTGCCCGTGGCGGCCACGACGAAGGCCGAATGAACGCCTCAGCGGCGGCCGCCAGAGGAATTCGTCGTCTCGGGCGGGCCGTCGCCGCGCCTGGGCGCCGTCGCGGGTAACTCGGTTGCCGCGACTGCCGTGAGGTTGGTTCACTGATCATGGCGTCGGCCGTGCCCAGAAACCTGGGCCACAAGATGCAGTGCACAAGGATTCATCTTCCCGTGCTGGCAGGCATCCCATCATGGCCGCCGGTCTTTCAGATCGGGTAGCGGCCGACGTCCTCTCACCCACCCCATAACGGAGAACCACCATGGCTACACCCGAACTGATCATCAAAGGCACCCACCGCGGCCTGCGTTACACCGACGGCCGCCTCACCGACGTGCTCGAAGCCGGCCGCTACGAGCTGCCGAAGCCGTCCGGGCGCATCCGCCGTCCGAAGGTGGAAATCGTGCTCGTCGACATGCGTGAGCGCGAGCTGACCATCAAGGGCCAGGAAATCCTGACCGCGGACAAAGTCGCCGTGCGCGTGAGCATCCTGACCCAGTTCAAGGTCGTCGATGCCGTCGCCGCGATCGAGAAGGTTGCCGCCTACGAGGACCGTCTCTACAGCGACGTGCAGCTGGCCGCCCGGCGCTCGCTGGCCTCGATGACGCTCGAAGCGATCCTGACCAACCGCAATCAGCTCAGCGAGGACATCCTGGCCGACCTGCAGAACGTGGCCGGCGGCTACGGCGTGGAGATCCTGCGCGCGGACGTGAAGGACATCGTCTTCCCGGGCAACCTCCAGGACATCATGAACCGGGTGCTGGCCGCCGAACGGCTGGCCGAGGCACAGCTCGTCGAGGCGCGTACGAAGGCGGAGAAGGAATCGCTCGAAGCGCGTACGAAGGCGGAGACGGACCGGATCGCGGCGATCTCCCGTGCCGAGTCGGTCCGGCTGGCGGCAGAGGCGGACGCCGACGCGGAACGCACCCGTGCCACCGCGGCCGTCGACGCGCTGCGGCTGCGGGCCGAAAACGCGGACGCGTACGCGAACCACCCGGCGTTGCTGCGTCTGCACGAGCTGGAGTCGCTCGCGACCGTGTCCCGCAACGCGAACGCGCGCATCTACATCGGCTTCGACAAGCACACGGCGACCGCGGCGGAGTAGCGGACGCTATTTCGGGGTTGGGCGCTCGGGCGGCGTGTCGAGAGGCACGAGCAGCACGGAATCGGGCCGGGCGCCCATCGCCGTGGTTGGGTCGGCGTCGATGCCCTCGACAGCGCACCACACCCCGTCGCCGAGCGCCAGCGCATCGGTGTAGCGGAAGTGCAGGTGGCCGTGTGCCATCAACCGTGGTTGCAGCGCCACGGCCGCGCGTTGGATCCGGTCCTGGTTCGGCAGGCACTCCGGGGCGGTTTTGCGATTGCGCGACGGCTTCGAGTTGCGCGGCTTGTCGTGCGACAGCAACACGTCGACCGGTGCCGGATCGGCCAGGAAGCCGTCGAGGTCGACATCGGTCATCTGCTCCTCGGGAAACCACAGCGTCTCGGTGGTGCCGCTCGACTCCTCGCGATCGAGGCGCCACTGCTTGTCGACTGAGTAGGCGCCGCCGAGCGCGATGAACGTCAGCACGCCCCACTGCCAGCGGTGACCGCGCGGCGCGTAACGAACGTGGGGCCGCACGAGCAGAAAGCCTTCATCGTCGCGGTCGGCGTACGTGGAGAGCAGCAATGAGGTTTTGTCGTGGTTGCCGTCGAGAAAGTAGACGGTGATGCCGTGTTCGGAGGCGTGTCGTTCGACGCCGTCGAGAAACGCGACGCCGGGCGGTTGATGCTCCCAATAACCGAAGTCGCCGAGCTGGAAGACGCGGTCGGCGCCGCGCCGGGCAGCTTCGTCGATCGTCCAGGCCGCGTGCGTCCCGTTGCCGTGCCAGTCGCCGGCGAGCAGAAGCGGGCCGACGGTCGCAGCTGGCTCGGGACTGACGGCGGCCCGATCAGGCCGCGGTGTCGGGGGAGACACTTCCGGCCTTGAGCGCGGCGGCGGCGGCGATCGCCATGCGGCGGAGTTGCTGGTCGGAGAGTTTCGTGCGGGCGATGGCGAGCCGCCAGTAGAGCGGCCCGACGACCAGGTCGACGGCGAGGTCGGGATCGATTTCGCCGGTGATCTCGCCGCGCTTGGCCGCCCGCTCGACGAGCAGCACCCCGATCTCGTGCTGATTGGCTTGCAGCGTCTGCTGGAGCGTGGTCGCGATCTTCTCGTTGCGGGCGGCCTCGGCGAGCAGGTCGGGGATGATCTGCGAAGCCAGCGGGTGCCGCAGAGCGCGGGCCGTGAAGCGGAGGAAGATCTCCAGGTCGGACTGCAAGCTGCCGGTGTCTGGCAGGGCCAACCTGGTCCCGGCTACGGTCGAGACGACCTCAAGCACCATGTCGAGTTTCGAGCTCCACCGGCGGTAGACGGCAGTCTTACCGACGCCGGCCCGGCGGGCG
Organism: uncultured Actinomycetota bacterium; assembly: GCA_963797605.1. GTDB lineage: Bacteria > Actinomycetota > Actinomycetes > Mycobacteriales > Micromonosporaceae > DASQPR01. Next base: position 344,750 of record CAWCPX010000002.1, read on the forward strand.
ACCGCCTCGATGGAGAGCCGGCCGTAACCCACGGCCGCGAGCTCTTCGAGAAGGGCGAGTTGGATCGCCTCGGTGATATCCCCTCGGAGCACGGCGGCGCCGGCTGGGGCGCGTCTCGTCTCGGTCGTCACGTAGCAAACCTAACATAGGGACGGTACGGTTGCGTCGCGACGAAGTTCGTGACACTGTCCTGCGTGCGGCCTATACAGCAGATTTCCGCCCGCGAAAACCGAACCGGACACCGCGAGATGAACAACACGTTGATACGGTTGCGTCCCGACGTTCCCGGCATTACGATTTCTCATAGCGACGAGACGGTAGCGTTCTATCCTAGAGCCACTGGATCTGTCTCTTTCCCCGAAGCTCGACAGATGGGAGTGTCCGTTCGTGGACGAGTGGCCCACCGCTGTGGCGGTCCTCGACCCGCATACCGAGCCGAGCCGAGTGCTCGACCCGCATACCGGGCTCGGAGGCGCCGACCTCGCTGCGAGGTACGGCATGAGTGTCAGCGGCGCCCGCCCGACGCTCGTGAAATACACCCGTGAGCTCTGGTCGCGCCGGTTCTTCATCGCGTCGTTCGCGAGTGCCAAGCTCACCGCGATCTACACGACCGCGCGGCTGGGGCAGATCTGGCAGATCCTGACGCCGCTGCTCAACGCGGCGGTCTACTACTTCATCTTCGGCGTGCTGATCGGCACCAACAGGGGCATCCCCCACTTCATCGCGTTCCTCACCTGCGGTGTCTTCCTCTACAGCTTCACGCAGCAGACGATCATCGCCGGCACCCGGTCGATCTCCGACAACCTGAACCTGATCCGGGCTCTGCACTTCCCCCGTGCCTGCCTGCCGATCTCGAACATGATCACGCAGTTCCAGCAGATCTTCTTCTCGGTCATGGCGCTGCTGATCATCATCCTGCTCAACGGCAAGGCCCTCTCGCTGCACGCGTTCGTGCTGATCCCAGTGCTCGTGCTGCAGGCCATCTTCAATGCCGGATTCGCGTTGATCTTCGCCCGCGTCGGCGCCAAGAACACCGACATGGCCCAGGTCATGCCGTTCGTGCTCCGCACGTGGATGTACGTCTCCGGTGTGCTCTACGACATCCACTCGCTGACGCGGGTCCCGGCGATCTGGCGCACGATCCTCGCGTTCAACCCGATGGCGATCTACATCGACCTGGCGCGTCAGGCACTCGGGCTGCTCAAGCCGGGCACCGAGTTGCCGCACCACGTCTGGCTGATGGCCGCGGGATGGGCACTCGTCATCGGCGTCGGTGGTTACGTTTGGTTCTGGTTGTCCGAAGAGGAGTACGGCCGTGGCTGACACCGGCACAGTAGATATGACCACTCCCTGGACCGCCAAGGAGAAGTCGAGCAGGCCGACGGTGGTCTGCGATGACGTCCACGTCGTCTACAAGATCCACGGCTCCGGCAGCCGCAAGGGCACCCCGGTGTCAGCGTTCCGCCGCATCGTCACGCGCACCAAGAACGACGCGATTCGCGAGGTGCACGCGGTCAAGGGCGTCAGCTTCATCGCCTACGAGGGCGAGGCCATCGGCATCATCGGCAGCAACGGCTCCGGCAAGTCGACGCTGCTGCGGGCGATCGCCGGGCTGCTGCCACCCAACAAGGGCGCGATCTACACGACCGGTCAGCCGTCCTTGCTGGGCGTCAACGCCGCGCTGATGGCCGACCTGACCGGTGAGCGCAACGTGATCCTCGGTTGTCTCGCCATGGGCATGACGCCGGCCGAGGCGAAGGCGGCCTACCCGGGCATCGTCGAGTTCTCCGGCATCAACGAGCGGGACGACTTCATTTCGCTGCCGATGCGTACGTATTCGTCCGGCATGGGGGCCCGCCTGCGGTTCGCCATTTCCGCCGCGAAGACGCACGACGTGCTGATGATCGACGAGGCGCTCGCGACCGGTGACGCGCAGTTCCAGCTCCGGAGCGAGGCGCGCATCCGTGAGCTGCGTGACGAGGCCGGCACCGTCTTCCTCGTCAGTCACAACAATAAGTCGATCCGTGACACGTGCGAGCGCACGATCTGGATCGAGGCCGGCAAGATGATGCAGGACGGGCCGACTGACGAGGTCGTCAAGGCTTACGAGGCGCACACCCGACGTAAATGAGCGCCGGCGCGACGGCTACGTGGCGTGGAAGATAAGGCGGAACTTGCCGATCTGCACCTCGTCGCCGTCGCGCAATGACGCCGTCTGCATTCGCTGACTGTTGACGTAAACGCCGTTAAGGCTGCCCGAATCGATAATCGCGAACACGCCGTTAGCGCGTTTGAACTGAGCGTGCTGCCGCGACACGGTGATGTCGTCGAGGAAAATGTCAGAGTCGGGGTGGCGACCGGCCGTCGTCGTCTCGCGGTCGAGCAGAAAACGCGCGCCCGCGTTTGGCCCGTGCGCCACGATCAGCATCGCGACCCCGTGCGGCAGGGTGACCGTGAGGTCGGACAGCGCGCGTGGCACCGCTTCGCCGTCAGGCACGAGCGGCAGATTGGCGGTGCTTTCCAGCGGCACGGCGACGCTGTGGACGGCACCCGGATGCGCGGGGTTGTGGGGATCATGGTGCATCGCCCGAGCTTACTCGGCCACCCATGGCCGTATCGGCATCGGCGCTGACCGAAACTATTTACCTATCGACTGACCAGCTAATTCCGCGCGAAAACAACGGCCGATTCGACCCTCGAATATGTCTCGTTATCAAAATGTGATGATGTTTCGCCGAGGTTACGTGTCGTAGTCGCGGACGAGTCGATTTGCGGCAATCGGAAAGCACTATCCGGTTCGTCACCCGACGTGTGGCCCGGATCACGTCGCTCAGCGTAGCGAAAGACCAAATCGATGGTTACCGACGGGTAGCAAGGCTACTTGTGGGCCGCTCACCGGTGCGGAAACATTCGGCCAAGCCCGCCGCAGCGGTATTGGCGCGTCGGCAGGAGTCACTAACCAGCGCTCCGTTCCTCGCTGTGATGTCCCGCATCGTCGGCGAGGAGACAGCACTCCACAAGGAGGACCCCCCGTGCAACACAAGAAATTCAAGGCTGGTGGAGGTACCCGCTGGCGGCGGTTTGCTGCCGTCATGGTGCCCACCGTCGTTGTGGTCGGTGCCCTCGGCGCCGGCATCGCCAACGGAGCCGTCCCGGTCTCGTTCGCCGTGTCGGGCTCCAGCTTCAAGGTGACCGCGTCCGAACTCGACGGCACGAACTTCGTGCAGTACGGCTCCGTCGCCGTCGAGAAGAATGGCACCCAGCACGTCGTCGCCGAGTCGGGCATCACCAGCGCCGACCTGACCAACCTGTGTCAGTCGGTGGCCGTCCCGTCGACGCCGCTGTTCCTCGAGTTGACCGCCGGTGACGGTGGCACGCCGGCGCACGCTGACAACCTCATCATCGACATGTCCCAGCTGTCCGGCGACGCGACGTTCACCAACATCAACATTGGTCAGGACGCCTCGACGCTCAACGACGGTTCCACGTCGACGGTGAAGGGCCAGACGATCAGTCACACCGGTTCCAACGGCCTGGCCGGCACCTTCGGTCAGCGTGCGGACCTCGTCAAGATCACCGGGCTCTCGCAGACCGCCTACGCGACCAGCGCAGGCACGTTCACGCTGCCCCACCTGTCCTTGACGTTCACCACCAAGAGCTGCTGACGAGTCGCTGCGGGGCCCCGGGCAACAACGCGGGGCCCCGTAGCGCCGCCCGCCTCTCGTGGGCACGGAAACTCTTGAAAACCCTGAGGAGCACTGATGTCTGAGGACGCTGTGGCGACCCCCATCGCCGCACGGGCGCACCGGCGGATCAGCGCGTTTCACAGCTGGCGACGCAGTCGCCCGTTCTGGGGCGGACTGCTACTACTGCTGTCGGGCGGCTGGATCTTCCTCACCGCCAATGAAGACCTCGGCAGCCTGCACGTGCAAATCGGCGTTACCGGCTTTCTGTCCTACATCGTGCCGCTGTTCATTGTGTTGTGCGGCGCGCTGATCTGGGCGACGCCGGGCCAACGGATGCTCTACGGCATTCTCGCGATCGCGGCGTCGATCTACTCGATCATCTCGGTCAACCTCGGCGGCTTCCTGCTGGGCATGCTGCTCGGCATTCTCGGCGGATCGCTGTCAGTCGCGTGGGTGCCCGACAAGTTCGTCGCCGCGGAGATCCCCACGCAACGCACCGGGGAGCCCGACGATCTCGACCCGGGCTACGAACCGGTCACGTCGGCCGACGACTTCTTCGCGCGTACCAGCGACGATGAGCCGACCACCACCGATGTGGAGGGTAAGCAGGGTGCGAGGTTTCCGAACGAATCCGGATCCGACCGCGGACTAGGCACCGGCCAGGCGACGATGTCGTCCGGGCCGTCGCCGCTGCCACGTCGCTCGCCCCGCGCGCTCGGATTCGCGCTCGCCGTGGCCATGATCGCCACGGTCGGATTCCTGGCCGTGCACGCGGCGACGCCGGCCGTGGCCGCGGATTGCGTACCCGCCTCGTTGACCGATCTGGTCAAAGCGGCGAAGGCGAGTCCAGCCGGCGGAAAAGCCAGCAACAGCAAGAAGGTCGTCAAGGGCAAGTCGAGCGCCGGCAAGAAGACGATCGTGACCCGGCAGGCGAACGCCGAGGCTCCGGTCGTGCCCGCGCCCGCGGCAACCACCGATCCGCTGGGCGGCCTTCTGGGCGGCATCGGCAAGATTCTCGGTGTGACGCCGTCACCGTCGGACTCGCCGTCCCCGTCGGACAGCCCGTCGGCATTACCCACGCCGCCGAGCCAGCCGTCGACGCCGCCCGCACCGAGCGCGTCGCCGTCACCGTCCGCCGGGTCGCCGACGAAGGCGGGCGGCACGCCGCAACCGGCCTCGCCGACACCCACTCCGAGCAGTTCGGCACCGTGCGCGGTGACTCCGAACGCGCTCGGCGCGGAGGCCGGTGTGCCGCTGGCGGGTGCGACCCCGTCGACGCAGATCACCGCGCTGCTGACGATGACGAACCTCAGTTACGACGGAAACTATTCGCTGAAGACGAAGTCGGGTTCGATCGAGGTCATGCAGTTCTCGATGGATTCGTCGACGTCGACGCCGTTCGAGTTGGACTCGACGCAAAGCGGCGAGACCATCCGCACGAAAAGCTCGAAGTTGACGGTCTCCGGCAACGTGAAGTTCTACGCGACGGAGATCAAGGGCAACGTGCTCGGTGTCCTTCCGGCCGACTACACGCCCGACAACCCGCCGCCGCTTCCGGTGCCGGTGCCGTTCCTGTCCTTCACGGACGTCACGATCGGCCTGGCACTGGTTACGTGCGACTCGCTGTCGGCCGACAGCCTCACGATCACGTCACCGTCCTGATTCCCCAGCAAGACGCATCGCGCCGGCAACCGCAGTTCGGGTTGCCGGCGCGATGTGCGTTGGGTCAGATGCGGGCGAGCGCCGCCTTCAGCGGGTCGAGACCGACCGAGCCGAGGTTGAGCGCGTCGCGGTGGAACGCCTTCAGGTCGAACGCCGCGCCCTTGCGGGCTTTCGCGTCGTCACGGGCCTGCAGCCAGATGCGTTCGCCGACCTTGTAGGCCGGTGCCTGACCGGGCCAGCCGAGGTAGCGGTTGAGCTCGAAGCGAAGGTTCTCATCGGGTACGCGGCAGTGCGCCCGCATGAACTCCCACCCGAGTTCCGGCGTCCACCGCTCGCCCGGGTGGAACCCGAACTGGTTGCCGACCGGGATCTCGAGTTCGAGGTGCATGCCGATGTCGACGATGACTCGCGCCGCCCGGAACGCCTGACCGTCGAGCATGCCGAGCTTGTTGCCCGGGTCTTCGAGGTAGCCGAGTTCGTCCATGAGACGCTCGGAGTAGAGCGCCCAGCCCTCACCGTGGCCGGAGACCCAGCACAGCAGGCGCTGCCAGCGGTTGAGCAGTTCGGCCCGCACCGCGGTCTGCCCGACCTGGAGGTGGTGCCCCGGTGCGCCTTCGTGGTAGACGGTCGTGACCTCGCGCCACGTGGAGAACTCGGTGATGCCCGGCGGGCACCGCCCACCACATGCGGCCCGGACGGCTGAAGTCCTCGCTCGGACCGGTGTAGTAGATGCCGCCGTCGGAGGTCGGCGCGAGCATGCATTCGATGCGCCGGACCTGCTCCGGGATGTCGAAGTGGGTGCCGTTCAGCTCGGCGATCGCCTGGTCGGCCAGGTCCTGCATCCAGTCGCGGAACGCCTCCTTGCCGGTGATGTTGCGGGCCGGCTGCGGCGTCGAGTGCGGCCACCGCGTCGTCGACGCGTGCCGCCGGGCACGATCTTCTTCGACACGGTACGCATCTCCGATTCGAGGCGGGCCAGCTCGTCGAAGCCCCACGCGTACGTCTCGTCGATGTCGATCTTCGCGCCGAGGAAGAACTGCGACGCGAGCGTGTACCTTTCGCGGCCGACGGCCTGCTTCTCGTGTGCCCGCGGGGCCATCTCCTCGCGCAGGAACGACGCCGAACGCGACCGTGGCCGCTCGCGCCTCGTCGGCACCCTTGCGCAGGTCGGCGAGCAGACCATCGGACAGCTTCGTCTCCGTGGCGACGCGCTCGACGAGACCGGCGTAGAAGTTGTCGCCGTCCGGATCGGCCCAGACGTCGCACTGCTTGGCGACCTCGACCATCTGATGACGTGACGAGATGTGGCCCGGCTCGGCGGCCTCGATGCAGCGTGCGACGGTAGTCAGCGAGGGCCTCCGGCACGGCCGACATCCGGGCGGCGATGTTCGCCGCCGCCTGCTCACCGACCAGCGGCATCAGATCGAAGATGCCCCGGATGTTGTGCAGGCCGCTCGCGATCACGTTGAGTTCGCTGGCCGTCTCGCCCGAGTCGAAGCGCGATACGGAGAGCGAGAGCCGCTCGATCATCGCGTCTTTCGCGACCCGTTCGCGTTCGTCGACCGGCGTCGCGGCCGTGAGCGCGGCCAGCGTGCGGCGGTCCAGGTCAGCCTGGGCGTCGAAACCGGCCGGCGACATGTCGGTCAGGCGGTCGTCATGACCGCTGATCCCGACGTAGGTCGCCCCGATCGGGTCGAGCGGCGCCCACTCGTCAACGTAGTTGTTTGCGATGTCATCGATATGTCCCACGAGATAAGACCCTACGGGACAGCGACGGTGCTGCGGCTAGCCCTGCGAATCGATAGCGAGGGTCAAGCCGAGGGCCCGCCGTCGCCAAACCCGTACGATTCCCAGCGCGAGCGCGCGCAATCCGAAGTAGAGGACGAGTGCCGCGAAGCCGAACAGGCCCACCGTGCGGACCATGCCGGACTTCGCGACCGGCGGACCGTAGTTCTGCCGCCAGGAATTGAAGCCGACGCCGGCGGAGAAGGTCACCGCCATCGCGTCGCACGCGGAGACTCTCCGGGCCTCGGTAGCGAGACGCGCACTGGGTCTGCAGATTCTCGGCGAACTTCGTGTCGACCTGCACTCGGGCCTGCGGTACTGAGCGGGTCGCCGTGGCGGTGCGCGTATCGCAGCAGGTCGTAACCGAGGTCGTGGGACTTGCAGGGCGTGGAGAGGTCGAACGGCTCGCCGCCGCCGATGACCGAGCAGCCGCCGTTGGGGTCGATCGCGATCACCGAGCCGTTGGCCAGCTTGCCGAGGGTCGGCTGGTAGCCCATGACCTGCGCGGAAATCGGCGGGGATGCCGGCGAGCGGATCGACCGATCCGGCCGGCGGCGGTGATGTCGTCGATCGCGATCGCGGCCGCGCGCTCCGGTGCCGGTTCGTTGGCGAGCGACTGGGTGGGGCCGGGGACAGGCGCGTAGTTGGCGGTGGAACGCGGCGGCGGACGCGGGCGCGGTCGGTGCGACCCACGGCCGCGGCCGACTGCGGCTCCGACGGCCAGCAGCGACAGCGTACCCGACGCGGAACGCGTGACGTCACCACCGATGAAACTCCGCTCTCCAGATGATCAGCCCCCGGATGAGCGGCGAGCCTCAGATATTACGAGAGGTTCAGCCCGATTTGACAGGGTCTGTCTGCTCGGTGACGTAGCGTCACACCTGATGGGCCGTCGCCCACGCGACCAGCTGATCGGCCGGCCAGGTGTTGACGATCCGGTCGGCCGGTACGCCGCACAGCGCCGCCCGTTCGCAGCCGTTGTCCAGCCAGTCGAGCTGGCCGGGGGCGTGCGCGTCGGTGTCGATGCGTGAACCGGCAGCCCGCCTCGAGCGCCGGCCGGAGCAGCCGCTTCGGCGGGTCGAGCCGGTCCGGCCGGGAGTTGATCTCGACGGCCTTGTCGTACTCGGCGCAGGCGGCGAAGACCGCGCCGGCGTCGAACGTCGCTCTCCGGCCGGGTCCTGCCGCCGCGGTGGCCCCGATCGCCCGTCACCCGCTCGCGGCGACCTTGCGGCCGGTGCAGTGGCCGAGGATGTCCAGGTGCGGATTGGCGATCGCGGCGAGCATCCGGCGGGTCATCGTCGCGCCGTCGTCGCTTGCAGCTCGCTGTGCACCGACCCGACCACCACGTCGAGCCGGTCGAGCAGTTCGTCGCTCTGGTCGAGCGAGCCGTCGGCGAGGATGTCCACCTCGATGCCGGTGAGCAGGCGGAAGCCGTCCGGCAGCGTGTCGTTGAACGCCGCGACCACGTCGAGCTGCTCGCGTCAGCCGCTCGGCGGTCAGACCCGCGGGCCACCGTCAGCCGGGGCGAGTGGTCGGTCAGCACCAGGTACTCGTGACCCAGCTCGGCGCGCGGCGAGCGCCATCTCCTCGATCGGCGAGCCGCCGTCGGACCAGTCGGAGTGCAGGTGGCAGTCGCCCGCGCAGAGCCTTCCGCAGCGCCTGCGGCCTCGACCGACGTGTCGGAGCCCTCGGTGGCGAGCAGCCGGCGCAGGTAGACCGGCTCCTCGCCGGCGAGCGACTCGGTGATGCAGCGGGCGGTCACGTCGCCGATGCCGCTGACGTCGGCGAGGGTGCCGGCGGCCGCGCGGCGGGCCAGCTCGTCGGCGGGCATCGCGGCCACCGCCTTCGCCGCCGAGCGGAACGAGCGGACCCGGTAGGTCGACTCGTTCGCGCGCTCCAGCAGGAACGCGATCTGCTTGAGGTCGGCGACCGGGTCACGGCTCGGCATGGGTGTCAATCTACTGGCCGAAGACGGCCACGGAGCGAAGCTACCGGGGGCGGACGGCGGTCACCGTGGATCCGTCGAGCGCGACCTCGGTGATCCATCCGCCGGCGCGGCCCAGGCGTAACAGCACCGCCGCGTTCGCCGGGCACGTCGAGCGGTGCGCTCGGGGCGGGCGGCCACGCCTGACGGGCCTCGGCTCGCCGGGGCGAAGTACGGTGCGCAACGCGGCGATGGGATCGGGCGCGTCGAGCGCGGTCTCGGCCGTACCCAGCTCGATCAAAAATGTCGTCTAGTGCCGTTCGCCGACCGCCTGGCCGCGTTGGCGCCGCACATCGCGGACGTGAGCATCGGCGGGCTCGCCGCGACCCGGGTGCCGTCGTGGAAGGAGCCGGCCCCGAGCGCGAGCGCCAGCGGATTGTCGGCGACGGCCACGCATCAGCGCGGCGGCCAGCAGATGCGGCACGTGCGAGACGGCGGCCACGGCTCGATCGTGCTCGTCGGCGGTCACCGGCACCACCCGGGCGCCGAGCGAGGTGGCGAGGGTCGCGCGACGGTGAGCCAGTCGGCCAGCGGGGTCTCGTCCGGCTCCAGGCACAGGGCCCAGGCGCGGCCCCGGAACATGCGCCGGGTCGGCGCCGGCGAAGCCGGAGATCTCGCGGCCCGGCCATCGGGTGCCCGCCGACGAAGCCGGCGAGCGCCACGCCGGAGCGCCGCCACCGATCGGCGATCACGGCTCGCGGCCGCGCCCTTGACCGAGGTCACGTCGGTGATCAGACCGCTGAATCCACCGTTTGCGAGGTCGTCGACCACGCCCGCGAACGCCGGCCAGGGCACCGCGATCACGACGAGTTCGGAGTCGTCGCTGGCCTCCCGCACGGAACCCGCGACCCGCCAGCGGCGGCGGACCGGGGCCTGGCCGGCCGCGGTGCGTGCCAAACCGCGCACGGCCGGGTCGGCGTCGTAGCCGGTCACGTCATGTTCGCCGGTGTCGGCCAGCGCGCGCAGCACCGATCCGCCGATGAGACCCAGTCCGATCACCGCGACGCGCATGACGCTCACCTTACTGAGGGCGACCAGACCCATCACCGCCGCGATATTCGGGCGGTTAGGAGGCATGGGGGTATCGCTACCTCTTGGGCATTATGTCCGTTCAGATGAGCCGACGAACAACCACGATTCGGATAGGGTCCCTTCCGTGCGTAAAATCCTCTTTAAGGCACTTATGCCGAAAACGACCGTTTCTCGAGTTGCCACCGTCGCGACCGCAGCCGCCATCGCCGTGCTCGCGCTCGGGTCCGGCGCCCAAGCTGCCGTCCCGACCGCCTCCGACACACCGCAGAAGATGCCGTCCTTCAACGGCGGCGTCTACGCGATGGCCTACGACGGCAACACGATCTATGTGGGCGGCTCGTTCACGTCGGTCAACTGGGCCGAGCAAGAAGTACGGCGGGGCGGCCTCGCCGCGATCAACGCCCAGACCGGCGCGCTGCTGGGCTGGGCGCCGACGGCCAACGGTGCGATCTCCGCGATGGCCGTCGACCCGGCGACCCACAACATTTACCTCGGCGGCGCGTTCTCGACGATCGACGGCGCCGCGCGCGACAGCCTCGCCTCGGTGACCGCCGCGACCGGTGCGCTGACCTCGTTCAAGCACTCGGTCGCCGGCACGGTCAACTCGCTCGCCGTCGGCCACAGTCGCCTCTACCTGGGCGGTCACTTCACCGGCATCGACACGGCCGCCCGCTCCAACCTCGCCGCGTTCACGCTGAGCACCGGCGCGCTCGACGCCGGCTGGGCGCCGACCACCGATGACGTCGTCTCCGCCGTCACGTCCGACACGAACCGGATCTACATCGGCGGCAAGTTCCACAAGGTCAATGGCTCAGTGGTACGGCTAAGCTCGCCGCCGTCAACCCGACGACCGCTGTCCGCGACGCGGCGTTCAAGCCCTCGGTCGCCATCCTGGTCTACGACGTCGTCGTCGGTCCCAACGGCATCTACGCAGCCGAGGGTGGCCAGGGCGGCCGGGCCGTCGCCTACTCGTCGACCGGCGCGCTGCAGTGGCAGTTCACGACCGACGGCGACGCGCAGGCGATCGCCTACGTCAATGGGGTTGTCTACGTGGGCGGTCACTTCGATCACGCCTGTGCCGACACCAACACGGGCGTCCACGGCGTCTGCCTGGACGGGTCGGTTTCCCGGGTCAAGCTCGCCGCCGTGGACGGGTCGAACGGCGCCCTGGAGCCGTGGAACCCGAGCGGCAACGGCGTACACGGCGTGTTCACGATGGCCTCGAACGTGTCGCTGGGCACCGTGGCCGCGGGCGGCGAGTTCACGACGTTGAAGGGCGTGTCGCACGGCCGATTCGCCCAGTTCCAGTAACCCTCACAGGGGTACGCTGCACGTCGGGAGGTCCGATGAGTAGCACGACACCTGCGTGGCCCTCGGGCCGCACTCCGGCCGGGGCGCCGCGTTCCGGCATGCCCCGTCCGATATATCGAGAACCTTCACCCGCACGCCCCGGATCCGTCTTAGTCGGAGCCGGGGCTGCGGCGTTCTGGATGCTGCTGTTCGGGCTCCTGGCGAAATCCGCGCGCGGATATGTGTGGTGGAGCATCGCGGCCGGGCTCGTGGCCTGGCTCATCGCCTTCGTGCTGGCGCGCTTCGGCGACCGTGGTGTCGCGGCCGGTGTGGCGATCAGCAGCGGCATCGGCGTGGCGATCGCGTTCAGTGTCGTGATGAGCCGATGGATCGGTGGTCACTGGCTGCTGTGGTAGCGCGGCGTAGCGTGTTTGGCCTTGACTGCCGCCCTTCGGCTAGGCACTCTCGTCGTATGCCGAACCCGTTGCAGCGCCTCGATCCTGAGCGCCGACGCCGGCGACTGCGTCTCCTCGCGGAGTATGCCGACGCCAGCGCGAGGCGCCTTCGGCAACGTCCGCAACGCGAGCATCTTGACCGCGTTCGTGATCTCGTCGACAGTCGGCGTCGACTCGCCGGTTAGGATCACTGTTCGTCAGAGGGCCTTGGCGCGACACGGTGATCCGACCGCGATCAAGGGCCAAGATTGGTTACCGTCACACGCGTGATGAGAATCTGCCGACCGGGGGAACCGTGTCCACCTTTGCCGCTGCCGTAGTCCGTGGTCCCTCTAAACAATGGTCCGCAGCCGAGATCGATCTTTCCGGCGCGGCCGATATCGACGATGTCGCCGACCGCTTGCGCGACGTTGACCTCGACGCCGAGGTCTCCGTGCTGTTTGTCGAGTCCGACGACACATACCTGGTGATCCTGCGCCTCGACGACGGTGAAGATCTTCGTGTCTTCGGCTCCGACTCGACCTTCGCCGATGAGAACCGCCTCGGCGCGCTGCTCCTCGGCGAGATCGAAGAGCCGGCTTTAGAGATCGATGAGGTCGCGAGCGAGGCCGAGATCGAAGACGACGTCGAGCCGGTCGATGACGAGGAAGACGAAGAGGTCATCGGGCTGCCGGCGGCCACGCCCGACGCTGACCCGGTAGGCGACGCCGATCTCCTGGCCGACCTGGGCGTGCCGGCGCACCACATCCTCGAACTCTGCACCCAAGACGGCCTGATGCCGGCCGACATCACGTCGGATATCACCACACTCATGGGCTGCGCCGACGAGATCGAAGAGCTGCGCGAGGTGTGACTCGCCCCGAGCAGCACGTGACGTGGATGCGCCGAGCACTGGAGATCGCCCGGCCCGCGTCCCCCGATGACCCGGACGTGCCGATCGGAGCCGTTGTCTTCGGTCCCGACGGTCAAGAGCTGGCCCACGGCCGCAACGAACGGGAGCGTCTGGGCGATCCGACGGCCCATGCCGAGATCCTGGCGCTACGCGCGGCCGCGGCCACGGTCGGAGAGTGGCGACTGACCGATTGCACCCTGGTCGTCACGCTGGAACCCTGCACGATGTGCGCCGGCGCGCTCGTGCTGGCCCGAGTTTCCGCGCTCGTGTTCGGTGCGTGGGAGCCAAAGACCGGTGCCGTCGGCTCCCTGTGGGACGTCGTGCGCGACCGGCGGCTCAACCACCGCCCCGAGGTCTACTCCGGCGTGCTGGAGCCCGAGTGCGCGCAGATGCTCCAAGCTTTCTTCGACGCCCACCGGTGACAGATCTTGCGACGTGGCGTGATCACACCTGCCGGAGGGTATGGTCCACCGCTGACGGCCCACGGAACCGCCGGCGCCGCCCGATTTGTCGCGTGTCGACACGGCGTTCCCCAGATTTCCGACGCCACTGTCGCCGCAGGCCTGCCGCGACAACGCTGACGTCGGAAATCCACACCGCGCCGGCGTGTCGCGCAAGCGTGTCGCGGCTGTGTGGCTAGGCGAAGCGACGTTAGGCGATGGCGGCGTCGAGCCCGATCTCGACCATCTGGCCGAACGTCTGCTCGCGCTCCTGCGACGTCGTGCGCTCGCCGGTCATGATGTGATCGCTGACCGTGAGAATCGTCAGTGCGCGTGCCCGGAAACGGGCCGCGATCGTGTAGAGCGCGGCCGACTCCATCTCGACCGCCAGCACACCGTAGAGCGCGAGCTTGTCGAAAAGGTCAGGGCGATCGGTGTAGAACGCGTCGGCCGCCAGCACCTGCCCGACCCGCATGTCGATGCCACGGGCGGCGGCAACGTCGACGGCGGCGCGGAGCAGCCCGAAGTCGGCCACCGGCGCGAAGTCGACGAGATTGTCGAAACGAACGCGGTTCATCGCCGAGTCGGTGCACGACGAGCTGGCCGCGATCACGTCACGGAGCTGCAGGTCATCGGTGATGGCACCGCAGCTGCCGACCCGGATCAGCGTCTTGACGTCGTATTCGGCGAGCAACTCGTGGCTGTAGATCGACGCGGACGGCATGCCCATGCCGGAGCCCTGGATCGAGACCGGCACACCCTTGTACGTGCCGGTGAACCCGAGCATGTTGCGCACGGTCGAGTAGCACGTGGCATCGTCGAGGTAGGTGTCGGCGATCCATTTCGCCCGCAGCGGATCGCCCGGCATGAGAACCCGGGGCGCGATTTCGCCTGGCTTGGCGCTGATGTGCGTACTCATGGTGCGATCCTGCCATCCCGCCGGCGACTCGCCGTGAGTCGGGGGGATACCTCGGCGACGGGACCGTACGGCGTCGGGTACCCTACTCGACGGTGGCGTGTCCGAGCGGCCTAAGGAGCACGCCTCGAAAGCGTGTGAGGGTTTACGCCCTCCGAGGGTTCAAATCCCTCCGCCACCGCCAGCAAGCACGACAAACGCCGGACCTCCCGCGATGGGAAGTCCGGCGTTTGCTCGTTGCGCGACCGGGCGATCTCAACCGACGTGGAAGAACCCGAGCGAAATCGGATGCCACCAGTGCTGCTGCACGCCGAGCAGCGCGATGACGTACGCGACGAAGAGGATGATCGCGATCCGGAAGAAGACCGTCAGCAGCCCGTAGATCTTGCGTATCGGCGGCGACGCGAACCCCGATAGTCCGATGATGATGATCGCCTGGACGAGATGCAGCGTGTGCGCCGGCACCGCGACCGCGTGGCCGCCCTGATTGTGCGTCACGACGATCACCGAGGCGAGCGCGAGCGACACTGGCACCAGGATGATCGCCCATCGGGTGATGAGCACCGGGCCACCGGGCCACAGTCGCAGCAGCGGGCGGCTGATCCACGGGTCCGCGTGGCCGGCGATGTAGTGGTCGCACTCGCACACGGCGTAGTCACGGTGGCCGTCGAGACTGTCCGGCACCACCATTCCGAGCGACTGCTCGTACGGGCTCGGGACGTGGGGAAACACCATCGCGCCACGGAAACGGGTGCAGCTGCACTGCCCACAGCTTCCTCGTTTGAAGATGCCCATCTCGCCCTCCCCAGGCCGTCAGCGGGATGCCGACATCACTCGGATACCTGACGGACAGCGGGCCGTCGCCCGACATTGCTGGTGGCGCGCTTTCCTTGTCCCGGTGGACTTTGCCTTGACTCCGACTGGTAGACACACAGGGCCGGTTCGGGGGAGGAACGTATCAATGCTCGGTCGAAGCAGGCTTCGTCGGCGTCGCGGCGTGCTCGCGATCTCCGCGGCGACGATCATGGCGCTCGCGGCGTGCTCGGCTAACGGTGCCACCACATCACCGGGTGCCGCGACCGATTCGGCGGTCGGTGTCGGATCGGTCGGCCTGGCCGCGCTCTCGGCATCGCAGCCGCCCGTGACCGTGGCCACGCCGACCGCGAAACCGCCCGTGAAGCCGTCGCCGAGCCCCAAGCCGGTCCATGTGGCCCCGGTGACGCAATGCGTGACGCCGAAACACAGCACCTTCACGGTGGCGCCCGGCGGGAGCAGCATCGCCGGGCGGGCCGGTCACCTCTACCACTACGAGGTGCAGGTCGAGAACGGCATCGGCCAGAGCGCGGCGGCCTTCGCCAGTGCCGTCGACGCCACGCTCGCCGGCAAACTCGGGTGGACGGACAGCGGCACACGGAAGTTCCAGCGGGTATCGCACGGCTCCTGTGACTTCGTGGTCGAACTCGCGTCGGCGAAGACGTCGGAGAAGATCTGCGCGGGCTACGGGGTCAACACCGAGGGCACGGTCTCCTGCCGCGGCGGCCGGGAAGTCGTGATCAACGCGGACCGGTGGATGAACGGCGACCCCGGCCCGGAATGGACGGGTCACCTCGACGTCTACCGGCACCTCGTCGTCGATCACGAGGTGGGCCACTTCCTCGGCTACAACCACATGAAGTGCCCCGGCGCCGGGAAGCCGCTGCCGGTGATGGCGACGCCCTACACGACCGGGCTCGGCGGCTGCGTGATCAACGGCTGGCCGTTCACGTCGGCCGGCGTGTTTATCTCCGGTCCGCCCCAGAAATAACGGGCTCCAAGCCGCGCGAGGCGACCTCGTGCACCGTGCCCTCACCGAGGCGGTACGACAGGCCGACGATGCCGAGCCGACCACTCGCGAGCCGGTCCGCGATCAGGGCTGACCGCTCGGCAAGCAGCTCGACGGTGTAGCGGACGTGTTCCTCGACCGCGACTTCGGAGTCCGCGAGCGCCCGTTCCCGCACGGCCAGCACGCTGAGCATCACGCGCTCGACGACGTCGCGGATGAAGCCGCCCGGCGTGGTGCCATCGCGTACGGCGTCGAGCGCGGCGGTGATAGCTCCGCACGAGTCGTGTCCGAGCACCGCGATCAGGGGCGTGTCGAGCACGGCGACCGCGTATTCGATGCTGCCCAGCACCTCGGGGCCGACCACGTGACCCGCGGTACGCACGACGAACAGATCGCCGAGCCCGCGGTCGAAGATGATCTCGGCGGCGAGGCGGGAGTCGGAGCAGCCGAACAGCACGGCAAACGGCCGCTGCTCCGGGGCGAGCGCCTGGCGGCGATCGGCGTCCTGGTGCGGGTGCCGGCGCTCGCCTCGGTTGAACCGTTCGTTGCCCTCGATCAACAGACGCAGTGCTTCGGCCGGTGTCGCCGGCGCGTCCGGGCCCGTGTGACTCATCCGTGCTCCCTTATCGAGGTCAGCCGAGGGTAACCCGATCACGCGCGACGCCGAGGCCCGGGGAGGCTCGCCACCCAAACCTGACATACTTCCGTGCCATGGTGCTTTCGCGCAGGTGGGCATGGTTTCTGGTGGGCGTCGGTGTCTGGAGTTGGATCATCTGGCCGCGGTTCGCGCTGGCGATCTGGGACGACCACCGCGCGTGGGCCGGCGGGCGGGTCGGTCACGGCAGCCCGACGAGCTTCCTCTGGGTGCACGCGGCGTTGATCGTGGTGTCGCTCACCGTCGGCACGATTGTGGGTGTCCTCGGCATCAAGGCGTGGCGTCGGGCGCGGCCTCAGGACACGGACGTGGCCGCCTCCACGGAGGAGACGGCCACGGTATGACGGGTGTCCGGGGGGTGCGCGTCAGACGCGTTCGAGCACGACGATCTCGCCGGCGCTGACGATCAGCGGGTCGCGGTAGCTGTCCCGGAGGGCGTAGCCACGGTCTTCGAAGAGCTTGACGATCATCGAGGACGTCACCTGCTCGATGACGCCACCCTCGGCCAGGCCTTCGGCTTACCGAGGATCGAGTTCAACGAGACGATGTAGCGGACGTTCTTCGTCATGTCAGGCAGAGGGCGTTTTGCCCTATGCCGGGCGCTGACGACGGCCCCGGTTGGCACCTCCGCGACGCCGCCCGGCTGGCGCACCGACCGCGTCACCGTTGGCCCGGACCGCCTTCGGTCGCGGCTCCTGCTCCACGGCCTTTGCCGGGGGCACGATCACCTGGCCGGAGGGCGCCCGCGAGCCGGTCACGCGGACCAGGTGCGGGTCACCGGGGCGCACCCTGATCGACTCGGGCTTGATGCCGACCGACGCCATCATGTGTGCGACCTCGGCCCGCTGCTCGGGAAGCACCAGCGTGACCACGGTGCCCGAGTTGCCGGCACGGGCAGTGCGGCCACCACGGTGCAGGTAGTCCTTCGCCTCGGTGGGCGGATCGACGTTTACCACGAGATCGATGCCGTCGATGTGGATGCCGCGCGCCGCCACGTTCGTCGCGATCAGCGCGTCCAGTGAGCCGTCCTTGAGCCAGTCGAGCGCACGCGTACGGGCGTTCTGGCTCTTGCCACCGTGCATCGCCGCCGCTCGTACGCCGACGCGGGCCAGCTGCTTCGCGAGACGGTCGGCACCGTGCTTGGTGCGGACGAACATGATGACCTTCGAGTCACCAGCGGCGATCTCGGCCGTGACCGCCTGCTTGTCGTCGGCGTCCAGGTGAAGCGTGTGGTGTGCCATCGTGTCGATGCTCGCCTGCGCGGGATCGGCCGAGTGCAGCACGGGATCGGTCATGAAGCGATGCACCAGCTTGGCGACGTCGCCGTCGAGCGTGGCCGAGAACAGCAGACGTTGCCCGTTCGGCGCGACCTGGTCCATCAGGCGGGTGACGACCGGAAGGAAGCCCATGTCGGCCATTTGGTCGGCCTCGTCGAGCACCGCGATCTGGACGGCAGCGAGGTTGACGGCGCGGCGTGCGATCAGGTCCTCGAGGCGGCCGGGCGTCGCGACGAGTATGTCGACGCCGCGACGGAGGTCAGCGATCTGCCGTTCGATCGACAGTCCACCCACGACAGTGGCGAGCCGCAGGTGCAACGCGGGCGCGTACGGCTTGAGCGCGTCGGTGACTTGCTGAGCCAGTTCGCGCGTCGGCACGAGCACGAGGCCGTGCGGGCGGCCGGGTGCCGCGGCGCCGAGAGGAGCCGTGCGGGCCAGCAGCGCGAGCCCGAAGGCGAGCGTCTTGCCAGACCCCGTACGGCCACGACCGAGCACGTCACGACCGGCGAGACCGTCGGGAAGTGTGGTGGCCTGGATCGGGAAGAGATCGACGAGACCGTTCTTGGCCAGCGTCTCCACCATCGACTTGGGCAACGGCAGATCGGCGAACGTGCGGGGAAGCGTGGCCTCGTCGCGCACCGTGGGGGCGGGCAGCGGCGGCAACGCCGGCGTGCGGGCGAGCTGCGACGTGCGAGGTGCGGACGTGCGAGGTTGTGATGTCCGGTTTCCGTCACGCCGCGGCGAACCGCCGGTGCGCGGGTTGGCGGACACAGACGCATTGCCGGCCGGGCGGCGACGGCGATGCGGGGCAGGGCTGGGTGAAGTCACAAGGAGCCTTCCGTGGCGTGGATTCGGCGCGCGTCAAGGAAGCTCAAGTCAATTGAGTGATCACAGGTACGAGCCGCGACCGCAATCGTGCGGTCTTCAAGCGGTTCTCCGCCGAGCTGGCGACCTGAACCGACGTAGCAACCATACCCTGTCGATCACGAATCCCCGAAAATCCCAACGTCACGATCATCACAGCCACTGTCGGGAACACGCCGTCCGATGGTTGGTTTCCGGGTGGCATCCGTTGGGCAGGATGGCGGGCGATGAACCTCTTCCCCAAGTTGCGGTTACGCCGGGCCGCACGCACGCATTTCGGCTGGCGCACCCTCCGCCCCGGTCAGATCGACGCGATGCGCGCCGTTCTGGCCGGCAAAGACACCGTCGTCGTGCTACCCACGGGTGCCGGCAAATCCGCGATCTACCAGGTGCCGGCGACGCTCCTGCGAGGGCCGACCCTGGTCATCTCGCCGCTGCTCGCGTTGCAACATGACCAGGTCGCGGCGCTCAACGCCCGCGACGTGCCGGAGTTGCGGGCCGAGCGGATCAGTTCCGCGCAAACCCCGAAACAGCAGGCCGAAGCGTTGGAACGCGTACGCGCTGGGCAGGCACGGCTGCTGTTCGTGACGCCGGAGCAACTCGCGTCGCCCGATCGGCTGGCCGCCTTCCGGGAACTGAATCCCGCGCTGGTCGCGATCGACGAGGCGCACTGCATTTCCACGTGGGGCCACGACTTCCGCCCCGATTACCTGGCCCTGGGCCACGTGATCAAGGCGCTCGGCCGCCCGCCGATCGTGGCGCTGACCGCGACCGCGTCGCCACCCGTACGCGATGACATCGCTGAACGCCTCGGCATGCGCGATCCGAAGATCGTCATCGGGGAACTCGACCGGCCGAACCTGCACCTGGAAGCCGCCCACTGCCCGACCGAAGAGCTGCGATGGCGGCGCCTGCTCGGTTTCCTCGACGGCATCGAAGGCTCCGGCATCATTTACGTGGCCACCCGGCGTGCCGCCGAGGAACTGACCGAACGCCTGGTCGCTTCGGGTCACCCGGCCACCTACTACCACGGAGGGATGTCCGCCGGCATGCGTCGCGACCGGCATGCCGCCTTCACCGCCGACGAGGCCCCGATCATGGTCGCCACGTCCGCGTTCGGGATGGGCATCGACAAGGCGAACATCCGCTGGGTGGCGCACATGGCGTTACCCGACTCGCCGGACAGCTACCTGCAGGAGATCGGGCGCGCCGGCCGCGACGGGCAGCCGTCCCGCGTCCTGCTCCTCTACCGGGCCGAAGACGTCGCGCTGCAACGGTTCTTCAGCGGTGGCACGCCCGCGGCCGACGATCTGCTCTACATCGCCGCTGCCGTGCGGGCCGGCGCCGCGACGAAGACCGAGGTCGCGAAGCGGACGAAGATGTCGCCACGGAAGGTCGCGTCACTGCTCGGGCTGCTGGAAAGCGTCGGTGCGGCGGCATCCGGAGCCAAAGGCGAGCTGAAACTTCCGGCGTTCGCACCCTCGCCCGAAGACGCGGTCGTGCTCGCGCTGGCCGAAGCCGAGCGGCACCAGGTGCTGCAACGGTCGCGTACCGACATGATGCGCCAATTCGCCGAAACGGCCGCGTGCCGGGTGCAACCCCTGTTGGGCTACTTCGGCGAACAGATGGACCGGCCGTGTGGGCACTGCGATAACTGCGCCGGTGGTACCCCCAAACGGCCGATCGCGGCTCCGCGCCACTCGCCGTCGCGGCGGTCCGTGGCATCGGGCCGGTCGAAGGGTGGCCGGGGGCCGTACCCGTTGCACAGCACGGTGCGACACGCCCAATGGGGTCTCGGCACCGTGCTGGGCTACGAATCCGACCGCATGACCGTGCTGTTCGACCAGGTCGGCTACAAAACCCTGTCGGTCGCGGTCGTGCAGGACAACGACCTGCTGGCGCAGGAGAGCTAGTTGATTCGCCGGCGGAACGCCACGATCGATCCGATGACGGAGACGACGAGGATTCCGACGCACCAGATCACGGCCTTGACGACGTCGTCGCCGATCGGGTGGCCGGCGAGGAGTGACCGGATCGATTCGATGATCGGGGTGCTGGGCTGGTTGCGCGCGAACCCGTGCAACCAGCTCGGCATCGTCGAGATCGGCACGAAGGCGCTGCTCGCGTACGGCAGGAACATGAAGACGAAGGTGAAGCCGTTCGCCGCCTCCGGTGTCGACGCGAGCAGCCCGACCGTCGCGGCGAGCCACGAGACCGCCGTCATGAAGAGCACGAGCACGCAGCCGACGCCCAGCCACTGCAACGCCGACGCGTGCGGACGGAACCCGATCGCGAGACCGATGCCGAAGATGATCGCCGTGGAGACCAGGTTGCGGGCGACGCTCGCGACCACGTGACCGGAGATCATCGAGGCGCCACCGATGTCCATCGAGCGGAACCGGTCGACGATGCCGCGCTTCATGTCGTCGCTGACTACGACGGCCGTGGTGGCCGAGCCGAACGCGGCGCACAGCAGGATCACGCCGGGCACGATGTAGGTCGCGTACCCGGTGCTCGTTTCGGTCCGGATGGCTCCACCGAAGAGGTAGACGAACAGCAGCATCAGCATCACCGGCAGCAGCAGCGACGTGATCAGAGCTTCGACGTTGCGCCGGGAGAGCCGCAGGCCACGTCCGATCATGATGACCATGTCGCGGAAGGGTGCCGACGGTCTCGCGGCGGGTACCGCGATCGTCCGTGATGGCGGCGGGGTGCGGGTGAGCGTGGCGGCGTCAGACACGGGAGATCTCCTTTGGCGCGGTGGCGGTGATGTTGTCGGTGGCGTGACCGGTCAGGGCGAGGAAGACGTCGTCGAGCGTTGCGTTGTGGATCGCGAACTCGGTGACGGCGATGCGCTGTGGATCGAGGTGGTCGAGAAGTGAACGGATGTGCGGCGCGGATCCATCCGTGGCGACGCCGAGCACCCGCCGGCCGCGGTCCCGGTGAATCGCGCGCGCACCGAGGTCATCCACGATGCTCTGCCAGGTGAGATCGTCCACAATGGTCATGTCCAGGCGCTGCTCGACGACCTGGCGCTTGAGGTCCGCGGCGGTGCCGTCGGCGATGATGCGGCCGCCCGCGAGCACGGCGACGCGGTCCGCCAGTTGATCCGCCTCTTCCAGGTATTGCGTGGTCAGCAGCACGGTCACGCCGGATTTGGCAAGATCCGCGACGACCTGCCACATCATCTGCCGGCTCGGCAGGTCCAGCCCGGTGCTCGGCTCATCGAGGAAGACCACGCTCGGTTGGCCCACGAGCCCGGCGGCGAGATCGAGCCGGCGTCGCATGCCACCGGAGTAGGTGCCGACGCGGCGCGATCCGGCCTCGGTCAGGTCGAACTGGGCGAGCAACGCCGCCGCCCGTGCCTTCGCGCCGGAACGCGTCAGCCCCAGCAGGCGGCCCATCATGGTCAGGTTCTCGGCGCCGGTCTGTACGTCGTCGACGGCCGCGAACTGGCCGGTGAGGCTGATATGCCGGCGCACCTGACCGCGTTCGCGAAGCGATGTCGAAACCGGCGACCCGTGCATGGCCGGCGTCAGCTTGCCCGAGTGTGGCCAGGATGCGCACGAGCGTCGTCTTACCGGCACCGTTCGGCCCCAGAAGGGCGTGCACGCTGCCGGCCGGCACCCGGAGATCGATTCCGGCGAGAACCCGTACGTCGCCGTACGACTTCATCAAGCCATTCGTTTCGATCGCTAGATCTGTCATCACGTCACTCCCGATGGGTCCGGTATGGTGTACAAGGAATCCCGTACACCGTACGCACGGGTCCGAGATGCCGGCAATGACAGCGGCGGGAAGCGGCGCGCCGTACTAGTACACGTGGCACGATCTGAGCTCTTGAACTGGGAAAGGGTTCAGAGGCCGTGCCGCTGCCGTACTAGTACGCCCCAAGCGAGAGGATGAGCACATGACCGAACCCGAGCCGCCCTACGTGCGGATCGCCAACGAGATCGAGCAGCGCATCCGCGACGGCGCGCTACACCCCGGCGACCGGGTGCCGTCGACGCGCCAGATCACGAAGGAGTGGGGCGTGGCGATCGCGACCGCGACCAAGGCGCTCGTGGAGTTGGGCGCTCGTGGCGCGGTGCGGCCGATCCCGGGCGTCGGCACGGTCGTCGCGGGTGAGGTGACGATCTCCGAGCGACCGGCGGCACACGATTTGCCGACCATTCGGTCACGCGCCACGGCGCCCGAGGTCACTCGTGAGCGGATCATCATGACCGCCATCGAGATCGCTGACCTGGAAGGGATCGGCGCGCTGTCGATGCGGCGGATCGGCCTGAACATGAAGGTGCCGACGATGTCGCTCTACCGCTGGATCAGCAGCAAGGACGATCTCGTTGTCAGCATGATGGATCACGTGATGGGTCGCGGCGACTGGCCTGCGCCGACCGGCGACTGGCGGGAGCAGCTGGAATACATCGCGTGGCGGCAGTGGGAGGGCTATCGCGAGCATCCGTGGCTCGCGCACGTGGTCTCGCTCACGCGGCCGCAGTTGGCGCCGGGAGCGATGCAGCACACGGAGTGGGTGCTGCGCGCGCTCGAACCGTTCGACCTCGACAGCACGACCCGGATCTACATCGTGTTGACGCTGTTCGGCCACGTCAAGGGCGCCGCCAACGGTCTGGCGGCCGAACGCGAGGCGGAACGCGAAACCGGCTACGACATCGACGAGTACATGCAACGGACGGACGCGATCTTCGCCACGCACATCCAGTCCGGCCGGTTTCCGTCACTCGCGAAGATCGACGGAAACCCCGACGTCGATTTCGACCTGACCGATCTATTCGAGTTCGGGCTCCGGCTGGTCCTCGACGGCCTGGCCAAGTTGCTCGAAACGGCTGATGAACCGGTGGAGATCGATCGGTAGTCGATTGCCAGCACAATGATCGGCTGCGTAAGGTGGGCGCGAATCAGTATCGCTGATCATGAACTACGGGGATGGCATGCGCGCTCTTCGAAGTCGTACCACCATGGGAATTTTCACTTCTATCTTGGTCGTCGCGGCGGGCGTGACGTTGTCGCCCAGCGCTGCGACCGCGGCCGGTGGATCGTTCATTTTCGCGAGTTCTCGCGGCGCTTGCAGCGTCTCGGGGCCCGGGCTTTCCGCCGCGGACCCTTATTGCAGTCTGCAATCCGCTCTCGATGCCGCCCAGCCCGGTGACACCGTGGTCGCGAACGGCGCGTTCGGCCCACTGACCGTTTCGCACTCCGGCACAACGGCGGCTCCGATCACCATCGAGGGCTTCATCTACTACAACACCGGCTCGTACGTCATCGGCACGGACGCGGAAGGCACCGCCACGACGCCGGGCATCACCTTCACCGGAGTGCACGACGTCAACGTGCTCGCAGTCGAAGCGATCGGGGCCGCGACCAGCGCCATCTCGATCGTGCACTCCCATGACCTGACGCTGGACAGTGTCTCCATCGGTCTCGTGGGGCCCGACAGTCAGCACAGCGCCACCGAAATCGCGATCGACGGTCAGTCGTCGAACGTCACGCTGTCTCGCGTCCATGGCGCCATCGGGCCCGGGTCGGGAGTCGGCATCGCGGCCGGCGCCTCACACGTCATCGTCACGACGAGCGAGTTCAACAGCACAGCCGCCGACGCGATCTCGGTGGTCGGTGCGAGCGACATCGACATCACGAGCAACAGCCTGATCTCCCGATGCGGAAGCGCGGTGTCGTACACGTCGGGAGCATCCGGCGTGGTGGAGAACAACGTCGCGGAGGCCTCCGTCCCAACCTGCACGGCGTCGGTGTCGGCGCTCACCGTCTCGGCCGACTCCGCCGCTGCCGTCACCACCGACTACAACGCGATCTCGGCTCCGGCTACCACAACGGCGTACACATGGGCGGGCACGACGTACGCGACCGCCGCCGCCTTCGCCGCCGCGACCGGTCAGGGCCACCACGACATCGTGCAGTCGGCTCTGTTCCCGCTAAGCCAGCCGGTCGAGGGCTCGCCACTAATCGACTCCGCCGACGCGAACGCGCCCGGCGAACTGGCCACCGACTTCCAGCACAAGGCGCGGGCCGACGATCTTGAGGTCGTCAACGGCGGGAGTGGCTTCCACGACCGCGGACCGATCGAGCGGCAAGACGTCGTGACCTGGAGCTATCCGACCGGTGCGGCCGGCCTGGCTCCGTTCACGGCACCGGTCCCGATCCCCAGCGCCTGGACGCCGTTGACGACCACGATCGACTTCGGCGACGGCTCCACTCCGCTCAAGGACGTAACCGGTGTCACCTCTCACGTCTATGCGACGCCGGGCACCTACGTCGGCGCCATCAGCGCGACCGGCACTGACGGCGTGAAGGGCGGCTACGGTTTTACTACCGTCGTCGAGACGGCATCGGCGCCGCAGTCGACGGTGGTAGCGACCCGGACGATCACCGATGACTCCTTCGGGGTTCTGGCGGGGTCGATATCGTTCACGATGCCGCCGATCGCCGACCAGTTCGAGGTGCAGAATCAGACCCTTGACTTCGGTGATGGCACGTCGGTTCAGGGCGTCCTCCTGAGCTCCTTCCCCCACCAGTACGCGGCGGCGGGCACCTACACGGCGACGTTGACCGATACTGATTTCCTGGGCCGCACCACGTCGACGACGACCGCGGTGACGGCCGCGCTCGGATTCCAGCCTGTCCCGGCGGTGCGCGACTATGACAGCCGCACGGCACTCTCCCAGCAGATCCCGGCCGGTGGCGTCGTGAAGCTGTCGGCCTCGCAACTCAACGCGGACACGCTCAACTACGCGGGCGAGGCAGTCGTGATCGGTGTCACGGCGTCGGGTGAAGCGAAATCGGGATTCCTTACCGTCTACCCGGACGGGACGACCCGGCCCAACGTCTCCACCGTCAACTTCGCGGCTGGCCAGACCATCGCCAACCAGACGACCACGTTGCTGGGCAGCAACGGATCCGTCGACTTCTACAACGGCAGCGCCGGCCCGATTGATCTGATCGTCGACACGTACGGCACCCATGCGGTGGCTGTGCCGGCGAACACGTACGTGCCGGTCAGCCCGGTCCGGGTCCTCGACACGCGAGTTGGACTTGGCGCCGCGGCCGCTCCGGTGGCCGGTGGACACACGATCGGCGTCGGGATGGGCGCCGCGGTGCCGTTGAACGCGAACTCCGTGATCGTCAACGTGACCACGACGAACGCGAAGAGTGCGGGCTATCTGAAGGCGTACGAGTCCGGCGTCGCGGTCACCCCGGCGTCGGCGTCCAACTGGGCGGCGGGCGGCACGGTGTCGAACCTTGTCGTGGTGCCGCTCGGCGCCGACGGAAAGATCAACTTGTTCAACGGCGGCACCGGTTCGGCTGACTTCATCACCGACGTTGTCGGCTTCTACGCAAACGGTGGCACGCAGGCGCTCTACCTGCCGTCATCGCCCGCGCGGGTGCTGGACACGCGCAACGGCACGGGTACCGGCGTCACCGCGAAGATCGGCGCCGGCCAGACGATCACGTTGCATCTGACCGGCGCGAACGGGGTCGCAGCGGTCGGCACGAAGGCGGTGTCGTTGAACCTGACGGCCTTGAACGGCGGCGGATCGGGCTGGCTGACGCTCTACCCTGACGGCGCGACCCGACCAGTGGCGTCGAGCCTCAACTACGTCGCCGGCAACGCGATCGCGAACGCCACGATCATGCCGGTCGGCGCCGACGGATCGGTGCAGATCTACAACGGCGGCACGACGGCCGTGGACGTCATCGCCGACCTAACCGGCAGCTACTACAGCAACTAGGGTCTGCGGATCTTGCGAGTTACGGGCCTCCTACGATGGGGGCTCGTAACCCGCAAGATCCGCAAATCTTGTGAACGCGACCCTCGGCCTTCGCCCGGACCAGGATGGCTTTCGCGAGGTTGCCGTCATAGTGGGACGCGTCCCACAGGTAGGTGACCTGGCCAGCGGCGCTTGCTTCCACGTTCGTCACAGGACTCCCTGTGGTCGGACAGAATCACTGCGCTATTTCATCGGATCTCCGCGCCGATGCCAACACTTTCGGGGCATTAGTCCGATTTCTGACAAGGCGCGCCCGGATCGCCGTGGATTGAAATTTCGCGCACGGGGTAACGGTCTGGCAACGCACCTTGTAGGGAGGACGAACGTCATGTTTGGAAGACAATCTTCGACAGCAGCGGTTCTCGACGACACGGTCGCGGACGAACGCACCGGCGACGTGGCCGCGACCGATACCGTGCCCGTCGTTGACGAGCCGACGGTCGAGCGCCGCGAGGCGAAAGCCGCTCGTGATGCGGCGGCAGAACAGGCCGCCGCGGACGCGAACGCCGACGCCGACCGCACCGAACGCATCATGACCAAGCCCAAGCGAGCCGGCTGGCGCAGTGCCACGCCCGAGCGCGAGCCGGTCGTGGACGAGTCCGCCGACAAGGCGGTCGTCGCCGAGCCGATGCCGCCGAGAGGGTGGGCGCACGTCAGCATGCTCGCCTCATTGAGCCTGATCGCGGGCACGCTCGCGGTGGCGGCAACGTTGACCGGCCTGCTGGCGCCGGTGGGCTTCGCGGCCGGCATCGTCGCCGCGCTGCTGGGCATCTTCGCGCTCCCGGGTCTGCGTCGGCGCAACGTCACCGGCCACGGCCTGATGGTGCTCGGCATCCTCTTCGGTGCCTTCGCGATCGTGCTGAGCCTGCTCGCGATCAACGGTGATATCTCGTGGCTGAGCAGCAAGACCGACGAGATCGCGAAGGTGCACAACTGGCTCAACGACAACATGCACTGGCTGCGTCGCTGGTAGGTCAAAGATCAAGCGCTTATCCGGGGTACGGCCAGCCGGCCGTGCCCCGGATCTGTCGTCGCCCGGAAATGCCTATAGTCGAGCCATGCCGAGCATCGCCAGCGCCGAGGTTGTTTCCCGTGACCGACTTCTCGAATTCGTCCGTCCGCGCCATCGCATGACGTTGATGACGACCCGGCGCGATGGTCGCCCGCAGATCTCACCGGTGACCGGGGGCGTCGACGAGGAGGGCCGCATCGTGATCGCGACCTATCCGGACCGAGCGAAGTCGGTGAACCTCCGCCGGGATCCGTCCGCGACCGTGCTCGTGCACTCCGATGACTGGGGTGGTGCGTACGTGCAGGTCGACGGCATCGCGGAGGTGCTCGACATGCCGAATCGGGAGACCGAGGACGCGCTGGTGGAGTACTTCCGCTGCATCTCCGGCGAGCACTCCGACTGGGCCGAATACCGCGAAGCGATGCGTCGCCAGGGGAAGTCGTTGATCCGGATCGACGTAACGCGATGGGGGCCGATCGCTACCGGTGGATTTCCGGCGGATCGAGCCCCCAGTCGTTGAGGTGCGTGTCTCGCGTCAGGTCCGCTTAGCGAAGAAGCTGATCACCCAGACGACGAACACCACGATGGCCACCCACCAGAGGGCGTGAACGACGAAGCCCAGGCCACCCAGCACCAGGGCCAACAGCAGAATCAGCAGCAACAGTCCCATGATTGGTTCCTCCTTGAACCAACCCATACCCGGAACCGCATCGGCGCAATCCTGCCGCCGCACCGACTAATCAGCGCGAGACGCGGCGATCACGCGGGTCAGCACCTGCTGCAGGTGCTCGAGTTCGTCGAGGCCCAAATCGAGCCGCTGCATCATGGCGGCCGGGATCTTCTCGGCTTCGCTACGCAACGCGACACCGGCCGGCGTCAGCGTCACCGCGAGTTGCCTTTCGTCACTCGGGTCTCGCTCGCGACGCACGTAACCAGCCGCCTCCAAGCGCTTGAGCAGCGGCGACAGGGTGCCCGGGTCGAGCTGCAGCAGCCCGCTGATGGCCTTCACGGTCAGCGGTGAGTCGCCCCACAGCGCCAGCATCACCAGGTATTGCGGGTGAGTGAGGCCCATCGGCTCCAGCAACGGCCGGTAGAGGGCGACGACGTTGCGCGACGCCACCGAAAGCGCGAAGCAGACCTGACGCTCCAGGGCCAACGGGTCGGTGGAGGTTGGCATGCCGAAATCGTACACGACGGGACTGGTACACCAATGATTGGTGTGCAAATTATTGGTGTACCGTGTGATGAGATACGTTCGCCTCGATCGGATACGGAGTAGGACCATGTTTGGACGGAAAGCGCGCGCTGCCAGGGACAACGGCGACAGCCGCATCGGTTCGGCGATGTTCACCGTCTTCGGGCCCGCGTCGGTCGAGGGCGCGCTTCAGGGCCACTCGCCCGAGGCCCGCGCCCACTGGAAGAACCGTGTCGCCGCCAACAAGCGTGCCCGCGCGGAGGCCCGAGGCCAAAAGGAAGCCGACCGCCGCTAACAATCGCCACTAGCGAGCCGATGTGCCGGTCAACGGCCCAATCGAATCGCCAGTTGCCGCAAGACGTAGCCCAGCCGGCCGCCAACGGGTTTCTCGCTGCGGGCGATCACGTTGCGCGCCTGCCTGGACTCGCGCGCGGTCACACCCGGCGTGAGCATGACGAGTTCAGCGAGCGAGTGCTCGATCGTCGACAGCCGGCGCAGCTGCGTTGCCCGCACCGCCGCGAGGCGGTCGATGACGAGATCGTGCACGTCAGCGCGCACGGCCGGGTCCACCCACGCGGCCACGACCAGCGCGAAGACAGCCGAGTCACTGACCCAGTCCTCGACGCCGAACGCGAGGTCGACGAGCACCTGGCGGCGCGTGGACGACAGCCACGGCTCCTCCGGCCGCTGGTGCAGGATGCCCAGGCAGGCCCAGCCCGCCGCGAGCCGGGGCCAGTAGGCCGGGTTCGGGATTGTCTTGTTCCACCGCGTGTTGTCCGGGTGCGGTGGCATGTGACTGAGCAGGCCGAGCAGGTCCGCCACCGTCAGCGAACCCAGCGCGGCCGACCGCTCGTAGGCCTCCACCGGGTTCGGCCAGGACAGATCTCCGATCTCGCGCAGCAGCCCGATGGCGGCTTCCGACGGGCGTTCATTGGCGGGTTTCGGTGTGGTCGCGCCGTCGTAGCTCCAGACCCGGTGCGTGACGGCGCGCAGCGGCACGCGGAGATCCGGCGACGGGCAGCCCATCACCTGCACGCGCAGACCCGGCAGGAATGCGACCGCGGCGGCTACGGCGCTCGGGGGCTCGATGGCGAAGGCCGCCACCCGCGTCGCCGTCGCCTCCTTGCCCGCCGCCCGCATGTCCACGATTTGATTCATCATGGCGACGATCGTCTCGGTCGGCATCGGGATGTAGTGCACCCACGGCCGTTTGAGGCAGCCGAAGGTCAACGCGTCGAGCACGAGTTGCCGCTGGCCGCTCCCTACTGCCTCGTCGACGATCGCGACGACGGGATCGATCGCGCCGGTCTTGTGATAGTCGAGCACCTGACAGAGCATCCGGGCTCCGAGGTGATCGGGTTCGATGAGCACCGCCGCACTCAACCATCGCCGGCCATCGGCGGGCCGGTCGTGCTCGATCAACGTCTTCGCAAGGATCACTCGGATATCGGCGTTACCCGGGTCATCGGCGGCCGCGGCCGTCCACGTCGCCACAGCCTCGTCGATGCGATCCACGTCGCGTAACGCGTACCCGAGGAGGATCTTGCCGACCGGTCCGGGCGTGAGCTCGGCCGCGTGCGTGCGCCACGACACGCCTACGGCGGCGGCATCGAGGGCTTCGGCGACGATGGACAGTTTGACCGCGAGTTCGATGTCGCCTGGGGCGGCGTCCACGAGATCACGCGCCATGTCGAGGAACGGACGCCGTGACGTCGCGTCCGGCAGCGTCTTGAACCAGGGCGTGGCACCGACTAGCGCGGCGACCAGGGTGACCGGCGGAATGGTGCCGCGCTGAGGCCACCAGGGAGCCGACGTCCACGCCTTCGCCGGCTCCGTCCGGATGCAGCCGCAGATCAACGAGAACGCGCTGCCCCATTTTCCGAGGCGGGCGCTGACGTGCGCGCGCGCCGCCATGTTGCCGATATACGGCGCGTCGTTGTCGACCGGGAACAGATCGAGCGTGGGCATCGCGTCCAATTCGGCGTACGCCTCGATCAGCGTCGGGTCGGCCGCGATCGCCTGGGCGACGTGCACGGCGGCGTGCGGCAGATCCAGTTCGGCCAGCCACTTCCGCGCGATCGCCAACTCGCGGTCGGCGTCGAGGGCCGAGCCGTGCTCGTGTGTCATCCCAACTCCCCGTCAGGTCCGCCCCGGATCGGGCACGACGAGAATCCCACCCACGCCATGGGTACGTCTAGATCGCCGGCGCTTCGAGGAAATCGGCCGGAAATGCGGTGTGTTTACGGTGGCTGGCATGCATCTGGAATGGCGCCCGGCAACGGATCCGGTCGTGGTCGCGCTGACCCGTCGGCAGCAACGCGAGTTGGACGAACACAATCCGCCGGACCACGTGAAGAAGCCGCTGCGTGCCGACATCGAATTCGTCCTCGCCCTGGACCACGACCGGCCGATCGCGTGCGGGGCGTGGCAGCGGTTGGACCCGTGCACGGCGGAGATCAAGCGCATGTACGTGCTGCCGGAGCGGCGCGGAGCCGGACTGTCACGGGTGATCCTCGGCGCCCTCGAAGAGCGGGCCCGTGGCGCCGGGTGTGATCGGGCCCGGTTGGAGACGGCGTTGATGTTCACGGCCGCCGTCGGTCTCTATCGCGCGACCGGTTACGCCGAGATCGACGCGTACGGCGAGTACATCGGAGATCCAATCTCCTACTGCATGGAGAAGTCGCTCATTGGATCATGATCGATCCGGCCCGGAATTCGCTTCGCCGTCGATGCGTTGAAAACCACGTATGACATGGGTCTATCGCGCGGGGAAGGCGGAGACGAATGACCAACGAGACGTTGTGGCCAGAGCTTGATCTTGCTGAAAGGTATGAACGTGCCTGCGCGTTCTTCGACGCCAAGGACTACCGCACGGCACGCCGGCTGCTCGTCGATGTCGTCGAGGCCGAACCGGCGCACCAGGCATCTCGGCTGCTGCTGGCACGCGCCTACTACCACTCGGCGGCGCTCGATCGGGCCGAGGAACAGCTCCGGATCATCATCGAACGGGAGCCGACCGAGGCGTACGCGACGTTGATGTTAGGTCGCACGCTCGAACGGCTCGGGCGCCGGGCCGAAGCCACGCGATACCTTCGGATCGCCTCGGCCATGCGCGGTGAAGACCTGCCGTAGCGCGTCGGTCAGGAATAGATGCGGCCGGGCATGATCAGCACGGCCGTACGCCGTTGCTCGGCCATGACCCGGTCGTATTCGGCCCAGTCCTCGTGCTCGCCACCGGCGGCCTGGAACACCTCGCGCAGCAACAGCCGCAGCCCTTCGGCGTCGAGCCACGGCTGCGGGTCGTCCGGGCCGGCCAGCGTGGCGTGGCCCTCGACAGTCGCCCACTTCCATCCGTTGCGGAAGGTCGTCGTGACCTGGGGCCGTTGCCGGAGGTTCGCGAGTTTGACCCGCCCGTACGTGACGAAGGCCAGGATCTCATCGCTTGTGGACGGGTGCGGCAGGACGCCGACGTTGACCAGGGACGACTGGATCGTGTTGTCGGCTCGCAGAGTCGAGACGACGGCCAGGCCGTGTTCGTCGCGCGCGAGAGCGAACGCTTCGGTCAGGGTCGTCATCGCCGCTCCTCGGGCATCCGGGTGGTCAGATAGCCAGCTTAAATCCGTGTCGCTGATATTCTCGTTCTGGTTGACATGTGATTGAGTCACACATAGTTTCGAGGTATGGCAGAAACCGTGGAAACCCGACTCAAGATCGATTCCTGGGACGAGAAGCCCTACCGGGAGCTGGCCGACGGCGGCAAATTCACCAGGGCCGACGTGGCGCTCTCCGGCTCCGGCGACGGATTCGCGTCCGCCACGTTCGAGGGGCTGATGTTCTACCGGCCCGACGGCACAAGCTCCTATGTCACGCTCATGCAGATCACCGGCGCACTCGGCGGCCGCAGCGGAAGCTTCGTGCTCGAAGGGCGGGGCAGTTTCGACGGCACCACGGCGCGGGGCGACTCCACGATCGTGCCCGGCTCCGGCACCGGTGAGTTGGCCGGCATCACCGGCACGGCGGAAAGCGCCTCGACGCATGCCGACTACCCGTTCATGCCGCTGACCCTGAGCTACGAGATCGAGTGAGCGATCCACGCGCGGCTAACGTGCTGGGCGCGCTCGCGCTCGCGATCGCCGACCGCACGGCCAATGAGATTGCCACGGAAACCGGGCAGTCCGACTCGGCCGCCGCCGCGCTCTCCGCGCTCTACCACTTCCTCGATCGGCCGACGCTCGACCGGCTGCGACTCGTGCTCGGCCTGACGCCTTCCGGCGCGGTGCGGTTGGTCGACCGGCTCAGCGAGGCGGGACTCGTCGCGCGCGAGGGCGGCGCCGACGGCCGGACGCGATCGGTGGTGCTCACGCCGGAAGGTCGCGCCATGGCCGCACGCATCTCCGGTGCCCGGGCCGCCGCGCTCGGCGACATGCTGTCAGGTCTGACGGCCGAGGAGAAGACGACGCTGGAGTCGCTCATGCGGCGCATGATGACGGGCGTCGTCGAGGCGAAGGAAGGCGGCGCGTGGATCTGCCGCCTCTGCGACACCCAGGCGTGCGAACGCGCCACCGGCCACTGCCCGGCCGCGAACGCCGCCGCCGTGAAATACGGCAGCGTCGCTACGCCCACAGATCGTCGAGCGTCGGCAGCGTGACCCGGGCGGCGCCGGCCACCGGTTCGACGATCGCCATCGGGCGATGATGCTCCTGGACCTCCATCGTCGCCAGCGCCGCTTCGTCGAGAAACCGGCTGGTCGGCGCGTAGCTGTGCCGGTCGTCGCGAGCCCGACGATGGTGCGGAAGCCGCAGTGGCGTATAGATCGTGAGTTCGTCACGGGCCCTGGTCGCGGCGACGTAGAAGAGTCGTTGCTCCTCGGCCAGGCCAGCCGGCGACGTCAGCGCCATGTCCGACGGGAACGCGCCGTCGATGACGTTGATGACGTGGACGCCGTCCCACTCCAGACCCTTCGCCGAGTGCACTGTGGACAGCACGAGATAGTCCTCGTCGAGGTGCGGCGGGCCGGCGAAGTCACTGGTCGAGGCGGGCGGATCGAGCGTCAGCGCGGCGACGTACTCGGCCATCGTCGGCGACTGCGCGGCCGCTTGGACGAGCCGATCGAGGTCACCGAGCCGGCTCGGATGGTCGGCGTAGCGTGCCGTGAGCAGCGGTCGGAGCAGGTTCAATACGTGCTCGGCGCGGCCCGGAACCGTCGTGTCCCGGCGGGCGGTCGCCAGCGTGGTCAGCGTGATGGCGAGCGCCGTGCGGGTCGTGGCCGGGGCCGCCGCGATCGCGTCCGCGTGGCGTAACTCGGTGTCGGGCTCGCCGGGCCGAAGCGTATCGAGCACAGCACGGGCTTTGGCCGGACCGATGCCGTCGTGCAGGCGCAGCAGCCGGAACCACGCGATCTCGTCGAGCGGGTTGTCCAGAAGTCGTACCGTCGCGATGAAGTCTTTGACGTGTGCGGCCTCCAGGAATTTGAGCCCGCCGAATTTCACGAACGGCACGCCGCGGGCGGTCAACTCGACTTCGAGCAGGTCGCTGTGGTGTGCGGCGCGCATCAAGACGGCCTGGGATTTCAGCGGACGACCCTGTTCGCACACGTCCAGCACGTTGTCGACGACCGCGCGGGCCTCCGCCGCGGCGTCGTAACAGCGAACCAGCCGCGGTTTCCGGCCACCGTCACGATCGGATCGCAGCCGCAGTGGGGGGCCGCCGGCATGCGGCCGCACGACGTTTGCCAGATCGAGGATGCGCTGGCGGGAACGGAAATTCTGCTCCAGGCACACGGTCTGGGCGTCCGGCAGTTGAGCGGACAGATCGAGAAGGTGCCGGCTGTCGGCGCCACGGAACCCGTAGACGGCCTGCGCGTCGTCGCCCACCACGGTCAGGCCCGCACCGCCGGGTCGCAACAGGCCGACGATGTCCACCTGGATCTGGTTGACGTCTTGGTATTCGTCGACGAGCACGTGATCCCATCGGGCGGCGATGGTCGGTCCGACGGCCGGATCGCTGAGCAGCGCCCGCCAGCCGAGCAGCAGGTCGTCGAAGTCGAGCAGGGATTGGGCGCGTTTGCGGGCGACGTACGCGCGGAAGAGATCGAGGATCGCGGGGGTGTGCGGTTCGCACCAGGGAAACGCGTCGGCGATGACCTCGCGAGCCGGTCGGGCGGTGTTGACGGCTCGCGAATACATGTCGACCAACGTGCCGCCGCGAGGAAACCGCTGGGCGCCGCCGGTCAGGCCGTGGTCGTGGCGCAGCAGATCCATCAGGTCGGCCGTGTCACCCGGGTCGAGCACCGACAGCGACGTCGCCTGGCCGAGGGTTTCGGCATGCGCCGCGACCAGCCGGTAGGCCACCGCGTGAAA
This sequence comes from uncultured Actinomycetota bacterium, assembly GCA_963797605.1. Taxonomy (GTDB): domain Bacteria; phylum Actinomycetota; class Actinomycetes; order Mycobacteriales; family Micromonosporaceae; genus DASQPR01. The sequence continues at coordinate 379,878 of CAWCPX010000002.1, forward strand.
CGTGCCGCCGTGCAGCTTGCGGGCGGCATCGCGGCGGTCGCAGATCGCGGCGGCGCGGGCGAGCATGTCATCGGCCGCTCGTCGGGTGAACGTGAGCAGGAGGATCCGCTCCGGCTCCACGCCCCGGTCGACGAGTGCCGCGACCCGCGACACCAGCGTGCGGGTCTTCCCGGTGCCGGCTCCGGCCACGATGATCAGAGGCCCGTCGCCATGGGAGGCGGCCGCGAGTTGCGCCTCGTCGAGGCCGGCGTCCCAGTGAGAGTCGAACACATGTCGGACGGTACGCCATCGTAAGCCCACCGACCTGCGCACCCTCCCACCGATTCGTGCCAAGGAATTCTCGCTGGACACTCGACTAGGATGAGAAATGTGGCCGTGGCAACCGATTCGCGTCTGCGGGTCGCTGTTCGCCAGTGGTATCCGCTCGCGCTCGTCTTTCTCACCGTCGGCCTGTCGACCGCGATGGCGTACCCGTTTCTGACGCTGTTCCTCACGACGGCGGTCCAGGCGAGTCCGGCGCAGGTCACGCTCTATCTGGCCGTCGCGCCACTGTCGGCAGTCGTGGTGTCGATGATGCTCGGGCGGCTCTCCGATCGCCATCCGATCCGGCGCCGCGTGCTGTGGGGCGCCTCGCTGTCGGGGTCGCTCGCCTTCGCGCTGACCGCGTTCATCCGCGACTACCCGGTGCTCCTCGGGCTCACGGTCACCGCGACGGCGACGGCGTCAGCAGTGCTTCCCCAATCATTCGCGTACGCGCGGACCGTGCTCGCCGGTTCCGATCGAGCCGCGATGACGATGAACACGCTGCGCACGCTCTTCTCCGCCGCCTGGGTCGCCGGGCCGCCGCTGGCCACCGTGCTGCTGACGGCCGGCGGGTTCCGCGCGGTCTACCTCATGGCGTCGGCGATGTTCGGGCTCGCGGCGCTGATCGTGCTCCTCGGGCTGCCGGAGCCGGTGCCGGCGGCGGTCACGCCGATCGTCATCGAGCCGCATGCGGTGGAGGCCCAACCGGTCCCGCGACCGGTTCGTCCCGACGCGAAACCGCTGCTCGTCTGGCTCACGATCGCCGCGTTCGTGCTGATGCAGTCCGCGGCGAACATCGGTGCCCAGTCGCTTTCCCTGTTCGTGCCGCATGACCTGGGCGGAAGCGTGCGCGACGCCGGGCTGTTGCTTGGTCTCTGCGCGGGCCTGGAGATCCCGTTGATGCTCGCGCTCGGCGTGCTCTCGACCCGGGCGAGGCTGCGCTACCTCGTGCTCGCCGGGCCGCTCCTCAGCACCACGTATTTCGTGCTCGCCGCCGCGACCACGCACATCTGGCAACTCGCCGTCGGACAGTTGCTCAACGCCGCCTCGATCGCCGCGATCCAGGGACTCGGCATCACCTACGTGCAGGATCTGGTGCCGGGGCAGCCGGGCCGGATGTCGACGCTGTACAGCAACGCGTTCCCCGCCGGGGCGATCCTCGCCGGGCCGGTCGTCGGTGCGGCGGCGCATTTCGGCTACCGGGACGCATACGTCATCGCCGGCGCCCTCGCGCTGACCGGATTCCTACTCCTCCTCGGCAGTCGACCAGCCGGAGCGCCGACCCTTGAGCCCGAGAGGGTGTCAGACCTCGCGCTTAGTCTCGATCCGTGAGTGTGCATCAGCTCTCCCGCGCCGACGCCCGGCGCATCGCGGTCCGCGCCCAGCTCCTCGACGCGCACCGGCCAACACGGCTCCTCGACGTCGTGCGCCGGTTGACGCTGCTGCAGATGGACATGACCGAGGCGGTCGCGCCCAACGCCGACCTGGTCGTGTGGAGCCGGCTCGGATCGGCGTACCCGCCGATTGAACTTGATGTGGCTCTGGACACTCGGGCCCTGGTCGAGTTGTTCGGCATGCTGCGGCCCGTCGAGGATCTGGCGCTCTACCGCGCCGAGATGGAGCAGTGGAGCCGGGGTGATCTGACCGGTTGGGAGCTCACCGCGTGGGAGTGGCTGCGTGCCAACAACGCGTGCCGGAGCGATCTCCTCGATCGGCTGCGGGCGGAGGGGCCGCTGTCGGCGCGGGAGCTTCCCGACACCTGCGTCGTGCCGTGGCGGTCGAGCGGCTGGAACAACAACCGTAACGTCAACCTGATGCTCGAATTGATGGAACGGGCCGGCGATGTCGCAGTCGCGATGCGGAAGGGCCGCGAGCGGCTGTGGGACGTGGCGAGCCGGGCGCACCCCGCCGGCCCGACGATTCCCGCGCCGGAGGCGACCCGCGTGCGCAACGAACGGCGGCTGCGGGCACTCGGCATCGCTCGCGTACGTGCGCTGGTCAGCCCCGGCGAACCCAATGACGTCGGTGACCTCGGCGAACGTGCTGTCGTCGAGGGCGTACGCGGCGAGTGGCGAGTCGATCCGGCGCAGGTCGGCCAGCCGTTCACCGGGCGAGTGGCCGTGGTGTCGCCGCTGGACCGGCTCGTCTTCGACCGCAAGCGCATGGCCGAGTTGTTCGACTTCGATTACCAGCTTGAGATGTACAAGCCGGTCGCCAAGCGCAAGTGGGGCTTCTTCGCGCTGCCGATCCTGCACGGCGACAGACTCGTCGGCAAAGTCGATGCCATCGCCGACCGCAAGGCCAGGGTTCTGCGCGTGAACGCGGTCCACGAGGATGTCGCGTTTGACCAACCGTTGACCGAGGCGGTGAACGCCGAGATCGAGGATCTGGCCGCGTGGCTGCGGCTCGACCCCGACTGGGTCTGACAAGGGTCAGTTCACCTGAAACACTTCGCCCGGAGTCCCGGTCTTGCCGTGCAACACCACGCGCGCGATCTGATCGCCGGCCGGAAGGGCGTAGACCAGGACGCCGCTGACCACGGGCCCGCGGAGGAGCCGCTGCGTGATGGGCTTTCCGGCGTTGACCGCGGCACCCGCCGCGGCGTCCGGATGGAAGGCGCGGCCGGCCGTGTCATAGGCGACCTGATCGGCCTCGGTGAAGACCGGGAAGCCGTCGCTGACGTTGACGGCGCGGAAGGTGACGTAACAGTATTCGCCGGCCTGCGCTCGGTGCCCGCAGTTCACGCCGGCGATCGACATGGCCACGCCGCCGTCGGTGTCGAAGCGGCCCGTCGACGACGGAGGTGGCGCCTGGCTCGGCGACGGCGTCGGACTCGGATCGGCCGGACGAGCGAACGAGGTTGTCCCCGCCGCGACCAACGCGACCATGATCGTCACGGCGACGAGGGTCAGCCGGGTTGCGGCGCGAGTCATGATCACTCCCATCGTCGGACCACGCCGGAGGGATGCCGTTTAGCGTAGCTCCGACGATCTGACTCGCGCCGCGAACAGGTGTTACGCGACGAGCAGGTCCGTCGAGACCTGCCAGAGCCGGGCGGCGGACACCGGGTCGAGCGCGTAACCGGCCACACCGCGACGCACGCCGGGCTGGTGCGGAGCGGCTTCCTGGCAATCCTCGAAGTAGCGCCCGGTCACCCCCGACACCAGCGGAGACGCGGCGAGCAGCACCGATGTCGCGGCCCCCTGCTCGACGTTTTTCCAGGAGACGTCCGTGCTCGTCGGGTCGAAGGAGGTCGGCGCGTTTCCGATGTCGCCGATGTAGCGGCTCAGGTTCGTGCCGGTGATGCGACCCGGGTTCAGCGCGTTGGCCGTGATGCCATCCGCCGCCCACCGCTTCGCGGCCTCGACGGCGAACAGGACGTTGGCGGTTTTCGACTGCCCGTAAGCCAGCCACGGATCGTACGGCCGGCGTTCGAAGTTGATATCGTTGAAGTCGACGTCGCTGTTGACGTGGCCGACGGAACTGACCGAGACGATCCGCGCGCCACCGGCGGCGGCAAGTGCGTCGTGCAGGCCGATCGCGAGCGCGAAATGACCGAGGTGGTTCGTCGCGAACTGCAGCTCCCAGCCCTGCGGTGTCCGCTGCAGCGGCGTGGCCATGATCCCGGCGTTGTTGACCAGGATGTGCAGCGGTCCGGACCACCCCGCGACGAACCTGGCCACCGATACCTCGTCGGCGAGGTCGAACGGCGCGACGAAGATCTTCGCGTTGCCGGTCGCCGAGGTGAGGTCGTGCGCGACCCGATCGCCGGCCGTCGTGTCTCGCACGGCCAGCGTGACCTCGGCACCCGCGCCGGCCAGGGCGCGAGCGGTCTCGACGCCGATGCCGGACGATCCGCCGGTGACAACGGCGCGCCGGCCGACCAGGTCGACCCCGGCGATGACCTCGGTGGCCGTCGACGTGGCGCCGAATGGGGTGGTGATGCGGTCTGTCATGATCCCTGCTCCCTGTGACGAGGAGTCGTCCGCGCTACGCTAGCAAGCGGACCCGGCTCCGTTACGCATAACGATAAGAGGACTCGGCTCCGCTTATCCAGCGATAAGGATCACACCAGCGGCGAAATGAAGAGGATCATGGCGGAACGACCACTTCGCGCGGACGCGCAGACGAACCACGATCGGTTGCTCGTCGTCGCGGCGGAGGCGTTCGCTCGCGAAGGCACGCAGGCGTCGCTGAAGGCCATCGCGCAGAAGGCCGGCGTCGGCATCGGCACCCTCTACCGTCGCTTTCCCACTCGCGAAACGCTGGTCGAGGCGGTCTATCGCAACGAGGTGGCCCGGCTCTGCGCGGCCGCGCCGACGTTGCTCGAGACGTTGCCACCCGAACCGGCGCTGGAAGCCTGGATGGAGCGGTTCGTCGGTTTCATGGCGACGAAACAGGGCATGGCCGACGTCCTGCGAGCTGTCCTTCTCTCCGAGGAAGATCGGTTGCACACCCGCGCTCTGCTTCGCGAGGCGATCGCGACCCTTCTCGAAGCCGGCACGGCGACCGGTGCCCTACGCGCCGGCATCGACCCGAACGACGTACTCATGGCGCTCGGCGGGATCACGATGATCGCCGGCGCGGAAAATCAACGCGAACTGGCGACGAATCTCATCGACCTGCTGCTGCACGGCGTGAGCACGTCCGTCACGGACGCGGCGTCAGCATCTCCAGCAGCAACTCCGTGAGATCGCCGGCGCTCAGCAGCGGCAGCCGGTCGAACGCACCCGACCCGCGCGCGGTGATCACGCCGATGAACGCGGCGGCCAGGATCTCCGCTCGCTCCCGGGGCCGGTCGAGGCCCTCCGCACTGAGCCGCTCGACGAGGGGGCCGATGATCCGCTCGTGGAGTTCGGCGCGCGAGACGGCCTGTGCGGTCGAGTCGTCGTGCGGCCGCGAGGCGACCTGATAGATCGGGCTCGGCCCGCGTGCGATCGCGCGCTCGACGAGGTGCCGCATCCGGCTGGGCTCCAGGATGTCCGCCGGCACATCGTCGCCCATTTCCGCGTGCAGCACCGCGACGTACAGCTGGGCTTTGCCACCGAAGTAGCGGGCGATCATCGCGGCGTCGACACCGGCCCGCTCGCCGATATCGCGCAACGTCGCATGGTCGTAGCCCCGCTCGGCGAAGAGCTCGGCCGCCGCCTGCACGAGCGCGATGCGGGTGCCAGGGGCGTCGCGGCGGCGTTTGGTCGAGACCGCTTCCACGGGTACGTCGTTCATCCGCTCATCCTCGCAGCGCCGGCACCGGATCGGTGCTGCCGCTCTCGGCCGGCACCGGGGTTGCCGTGTCGTCGTTGCTTACCGCGGGAACCGTACGTCGTCCGGGCAGCAGGGCGCCCGCCGCGAGACACGCCAGCCACAGGCCCGCTCCGACGAACGCGGCGGCGGTGTAGCCACTCGTGCGCGGGAAGTGGTGACCGGAGGGCGTGTACGCGCCGAGAATCGCGCCGCCGATCGCGCTTCCCGTTGCGTATCCGACGTACCGCAACACCTGGTTGAAGCTCATCGCACTTCCGGTCTCGCGCGGTGGCACGGCACGAGTGATCATCGCTGGCATCACCGCGAAGATCGCGCCCACCGCCAGTCCGACCGCCGCCAGCACGACCACGAGTTCCCAGATGTTCGGCCGCAGCGTCGCGAAGACGATCATGGCCGCGAGTGCGAGCAGCGAGGCGCCGGGGATCAGAAACGGGCCACCGCCCCGCGCGAGCACGGCCGGCGTGACCCGGCTCGCCGCGAAGCTTCCAGCCGAGTACGGCAGCAGGACAAGCCCGGCCACGACGACCGAGCCACCCAGGCCACCGTCCACTCCGGTCGGGGTCTGCACGAACCGGACGACGATGGAGACCAGCAGGTACATGCCGAGTCCGGCGAGCACGGCAGTCACGTCGGCCGTGAGCACGCTCCGGTGGCGCAGCAGCCGCAGGTCGACCAGTGGCCGCCGATGCCGGGTCTCGTACCGAGCCCAGACGGCGGTCGCCACCAACGCGACCGCGATCACGGCGATGGACAGCGGCGAGAACCAGCCCCAGATCTCGCCTTCGCTGATCCACAGAATGAGGGCCGCGAGACCCGATCCGATCAGGATCGCGCCGACGACGTCCACCCGCACCCGGGGCAGATCCCGCGATGACGGCACGATCCGCAGCGCCGCGAGCAGGCCGAGGAGACCGACGGCCGCGCCGAACCAGTACGCCGCGTGCAATCCGCCGTACTCCGCGATCAGGCCGGTGATCGGATATCCGAGGCCGACGCCGGCAACCGTGGTGATCGAGAGCATGGCCATGGTCGGGCGAGCCCGGTGCGGCGGCAACGCGTCCCGTGCGGTGGCGATCGTCAGTGGCGTCAAACCCAGCCCGATGCCCTGCAGTCCGCGGCCGACGACCAGCGCGGCGAAGCCCATCGGTAGCGCCGCGAGCACGCTTCCGGCGGTCACGAGCGCCAAGCCGCCGAAGATCACCGGGCGCCGCATCGGACCGTCGCCGAGCCGTCCCATGATCGGTGTCGCCACCGCGCCGACGAGCAGCGTGATCGTCAACGACCACTGCGCGTCGGTCAGCGATACTCCGTCGGCGGCGGCGATCGTCGGGATGAGCGGTGCTCCGAGGCTGGACACGACCGCGACGATGAGTCCCATGAAGATCAACGTGGGCACTAGGCCTCGGCGGGGGGCCTGCGGGAAGACAGCGTTCAGCGTCGTCACGTCCTTAAGTCAACAACCGATGTCATCGGACGATGACTAGCTTAGCGAACGCATTTTCGCAGCTGACGACTCTGACCCGTCAGCCTGTGGCCCTATCCGGCCCGGAGGGAGAAGGTCACCGTCGCGGTCTCGTCCTCGGGCGGATCGATGCGAAGCACCCAGCGCCCGGCTTCGTTCAGCGTGAACGGGTCGATGGAGGCGTGCCCGGAGGCGTCGACGCATCCTTCGGTCGCCGCGATGCCTTTGGGATCGACCAGCACGATCGGGCCGCACTCATTGACCAGCGTCGAGTCCGATACGACGATCTTGACCTTCTCGCCTTTCGTCGCCGTGAACGCGTAGTCCGCGACCTGGCCGGCGGCCGTGACCTTGGCCGTGACCGGGGCGCCGCCGACGGTCACGGTGCCGTGGACGTCCCGGCTGGTGATCAGGCGAAGGACGACGCTGCCGGTCTCCGCGTCGGCCGGATCGACGGCGACCGCGTACTGGCCCGAATCCTTGAGGAGCGTGCCGTCGATGTAGCCGGCGCCGTCCAGGATGCATCCCTCGGACTCGACGAGACCGCTCGGCGCGCGCAATTCAATCGAACCGCAGCCGTCGGGGCCGGTGGACGCGCTCGCCGAGACGTAGACCCGCTCGCCGGCCGTACCGGTGAAGCTGAAGAAGTTGACCTGGCCCGGTGCCGTGATGTCGGCGGTCACCGGTGATCCGTCGGTCGGCATCGCGGCGTGTACGTCGTTCGAGAGGATCAGCTTCACGTGCGCGGATCCGATCGTGCCGCCGACGGGGGTGAACCGCAGCTTGTACGGGCCGGATGTGGCGAGGATGTCTCCGCCGATGCTGCCGGTGCCGTCCGCGACGGTGCAGCCCGAGTCCTGGTCGATGCCGTCGGGTCCGATCAGATCGATAACCCCGCACCGAGACGGCACGGTCGACGACGTGATCGCGATGAACGCGCGCTGGCCGGGCGTCGCCGTGAAGCTGATTTCCGCAAAGCCGTTCGGTTTCGTGACCGTGAGCGTCGCCTCGCGGGTCGTCGGGCTGAGCGTGCCCGAGGTCGTCGGCCCGGGTGTCGGCAGTGACGCAGTGTCGATCGCTCCGGACGTCTGGGTCGCGAGCGCTGCCTCGGCGAACGACGCCTGGCCGGTCTCGGCCACGTCGAGCACGCAGTTGGCCAGCGTGACCGGGTCGGTGATGCCGACGCGCTGACAGAGGGTCCGCGCCAGGTCGGTGTTCGTCAGCGTGGCCACCTGCTGGTGCGGGAACGACCGGTCGGTGTAGGTCGCCGTGCTCGCCCCGGCCGGGTAGGTGAACAGCGACGTCGCCTGCGTGACCCGCCAGCTGTCAGCGAATCCCGGGTAGAGGGTGCTGAAGGAGGGCGGCGTCGTCAGCACGGCGCCGGCGGCCGTTTTCAGGTCATCGGTCCGGGACGCGTTGGCGTTGCCGAGCAGCCCGACCATTTTTCCGGCGTGTGCCGGTGCGAGTTGTGTGGTCAGGTGCAGGCCCCAGATGCCGATCATGTTCACGACGGCGAACGAACCGTCCGGCCAGTCGACGGTGACGACCGGTGCGCTCGCGGAGTGGTCGATCGCGATCGAGCCGCCGTGCGGGAGGTCGGCCGGGTCCAAGGGCACGTCGGCGCCGTTGATCAGCATCTGCATGCCGCCCGGCGCGACATCGATCTCGACCTTGTCGCCCGCGACCGCCATCGCAACGGCCGTGTTCACCGACACCGTCGACGAGCCTCGAAGCGGCTGCTGGCGCACCTGAACCTGCAGGTCCGGGCCGGTCGTGTCGCGCGCGGCGACGAATTCACCGGCGGCCTGGAAGTCGTAGCGCAAGCCGTCGAACGTGATCAGATGCGGGTCGCCGTTGTCATCACCGCAGGCAGGCCCGGTGCAATTCGATTTCGGCTTCGGCTGCTGGTCCTTCGGCAGGCACGGACCGCTCGGCAGCGGCGTGTCACCGTAGGTCTTGCGCTGCGGTAGCCCTTCCTTGACCCGCAGCATGTTCTGGGCACGGGTCGCGTCCACTTCGTTGATCGGCAGGCCACTGCGGCCGGCGCTGGTGACGCACTCCGAATGGTCCTGGCCGCCGGTCAGGTCCTCCTTGCCGTGGTGGGCCTCGTGGTAGAGCGCGTCACACGGTTCGGAGTTGCCCCCGCCGGTGTAGGCATGGTGATCGTTGGTGTTCCAGAAGATGATGACCTGACCCTGGAACGAGATCTCGTGCGTCTGATCCCCGTTCGACGGCACGATCTTCACGTTGCTCTTCGGATCGTTGAGGATGGGGAAGAGGCTGGCCGGGTCGCCGCCGCTCGACGTGTAGAGCCCCTGACATTTCGCGAAGTCCTTGGCGAGGCTGGGATCGACGGTCACGGTGGCGAACGCGGCTCGTGCCGGCCACGCGCCCGCGAAGAGCAGCCCGGCCAGCACGATCAGCACGAGCGCCGCCGCCGGGGTGGCACGTCGGCGGCGCCGCAGCACGAACAGCAGGAGCAGCAGAAGCAGAAGAACAACGACCACACCGACGACCACGATCCATCGACGGTAGGAGTGGCCCGCGGCAATCGGCCCGGCCGTGCCGATGACCGCCGAGGCCGCGTCGCACATCGGCGCACCGGTGACCGCGAGTGGCGGCGGCGCGTAGGTCGCGGCGATCTGCAGCGGCTTCCCGGATGCGATCGGGTAGAGCGCGCCCATCGTGGCCAGCGACGACCACGTGACGGTCTCGATCGCGTGACCGGTCGGACCGGCCGCGACCACGGGAAGCCGGATCGTGGTCGACGCTCCCGGCGCGAGCGTTCTCAATCGCGTGGCGAGGTAGACGTCGACGGAATCGGGGAAACTCGGGTCGGTGCTGACCGGTGCGACCGCCGCTCCGGCCTGTGTGAGCCGGGTGATGCCGACCGTGCCGAGCGCGACCGTGGTCACCTGGCAGGCCTCGGAGCCGCCGTTGGTCAGCACGATCGCCGGAGCGAGCGGATCAGCGGCGGTCACGACCATCCGGAGGCCGGTGCTGTCCGCGGCCGGAGCGGCGCCGGCCGGGCTGTCGGTCGCGAGCAACGCGATCGCGAGTGCCGCTGCGAGGATCGGGCCGGCGGTGGCCAGGATGCGGAATGACGGGCGCATGCCAAGCCTCCGAACAGTGGTGGATCATGCCACGATGACCGACGCGAAGATCCATCACAACCCGTTGTCGGACACATGACTCATCTCGTTGCGATTTGCGCTCGGCTGCCGGGAACAGTCGAACGTCTGACGATGGGCCACGACTTCGATACGTTCGGGTAATGACCAGTGCGCGGCCGAGCGGATGACCTCGCGTGGCACGGCGCTGCTGAACCTGATGGCGATCCCGCTGGGCCTGGCGGGTTTCGGCGGGGTGTGGCAAGCCCTGCGGGGCACGGTGAACGCCCCGGCCTGGCCGGCCGAAGTGCTCTTCGGGATCAGCACAGCACTGTGGATCGTGCTCTTCGTCATCTACATCGCCCGTGGCCTCCGCCGACCCGCGTCCTTCGCCGACGATCGCGAAGACCCGCTGTACGGGCCCTTCGCGGCCTACATTCCCGTGATCGGCCTCCTGATCGCCTCGCACTACGAGCTGTACATCTACCGCACCGGCCGCGTCGCCGTCATCGTGTTCGTGATCGCGCTCGGCATCCTGCTGGCGCAACTCGTCGGCCGGTGGCTCGTCGGCGAACTGCCGTTGGCCGACATCCATCCCGGTTACCTTCTGCCGACCGCGGCCGGGCCTTTCATCGCTAGCATCGGGCTCGGATTCAGCGGTTGGCGACAAGCGGCCGAGGGAGCGTTCGGCATCGGAGTCTTCCTGTGGTTCGTGATCGGCTCCATGATCTTCGCGCGGCTGTTCACCGGCGACCCGCTGCCCGATCCGCTCAAGCCGCTCCTGTCCGTGCTGGTCTCCGCGCCGGCAACCGCCGGGATCGCGTGGTTCATCATCGCGGGCGGACGATTGGGCACGATCGGGTACGGGCTGCTCGGCATCACGTTCCTGATGCTGCTCGTCCAGGTCATGATCTTCTACGGCTACCGTCGGCTGCGGTTCACCCCGACGTTCTGGGCCTTCATGTTCCCGATCGCGGCGTCCACGAATCTCGTCATCCGCTGGCTCGCGCTCGAAGGTTTCACCGGATGGCGGGCCTGGTCGTGGACGCTCGCCGGCATCGGGACCGCGCTGCTGCTCGCCGTGGCCGCCGCCACGGTCGTCGATCAGGCACGGTTGAGGCAGGCGTCGGCCGGTCCCGCGTGAGCCGCCTCAGCCCTCGCTGAGAGGTTTCGGCCTCCGGGGCCGCGGTCCGAGCGCGGCCCATGCGAACCATTACTGTCGGATCATGGTGTCCTTCATTCGGAATGTGTCGTTCGACTGCGTCGACCCGTACACGCTCGCCGGGTTCTGGAGCGAGGTGATCGGACATCCGGTTCACTCGGGAATGTTCCCCCGGTGACAGTGAGGTCGTCATCGAACCGCCGGACGGTCCGCGTCTGTTCTTCCAAGCCGTACCCGAGGACAAGGTTGTGAAGAACCGGGTGCACGTGTGCCTGCAACCGGCCGATCGGGACCGAGACAAGGAGGTCGAACGGGTGCTCGCGCTCGGTGCGACGGTGCTCGCCGACCACCGGACGACAGGCGGGGAAGGCTGGGTGGTGCTGGGCGACCCGGCTGGAAACGAGTTCTGCGTAACCCGATCGGACGCGGAGCGGCACGCCTGACGGCACACAATGCATCGGTGCGAATCGATACAGTGCGGGCGTCTCCGGCATAATCGAGCGCGACCACGTCGGTTCGACAACGTTCGACGCGACGTGACCGATCAGGAGGATGCGCTCATGGCCCAGGAGATCTCCACCGATGTCTGCGTGGTCGGTGGTGGCCCGGGCGGCGTGATGCTGGGGTTGCTGCTCGCCAGAGCCGGCGTCGGCGTCGTGGTGCTCGAAAAGCACGACGACTTCCTGCGCGACTTCCGTGGCGACACCGTGCACCCGTCCACGCTGAACCTCATCGACCAACTGGGCATTCGGGAGGCGTTCGAGCAGGTCCCGCACACTCGGGTCAGCACGCTCGACGTCGTCATCAACGGGGTACGGCTGCGCGGAGTCGACCTGCGGTCGCTGCCCAAGCCGAACCGGCAGATCGCGCTGATGCCACAGTCCGACCTGCTCAACCTCCTCGTCGACGAGGGTCGCCGGCATCCGTCGTTCAGCATGCGGATGGGTGCCGATGCGACCGGCGTGCGGCGCGACTCCCGTGGCCGAGTCACCGGTGTCATCGTGCGCACCGGCGCCGGTGAGCTGACGGTCCGCGCCGCGCTCACGATCGCGGCGGACGGTCGTTCATCGACGGTACGCGAGGCGATGGGCATGCGGCCGCAGGAATACGGCGTGCCGATCGACGTGCTGTGGCTGCGGATGCCGAAACCGAGCGCGCCGATGCCGGACACGCTCGCCTACATCAGCGACCAGTCCATGATGGTCACGATTCCACGGCCCGACTATCTGCAATGCGGGCTGTTGATCCCGAAGGGCACGTTCGACGAGGTGCGCGCGGCCGGCATGGACGCCTTCCACGACCGCATCGCCCGGACGGCACCGCCCCTGCGCGAAGTCGTAGGCAGCGTGACCGACTGGAACGATGTCAAGCTGCTGTCCGTGCAGATCAACCGGTTGCCCCGGTGGTCGGCCGACGGGGTGCTCTTCATCGGGGACGCGGCCCACGCGATGTCGCCGGCGTTTGGCGTGGGCATCAACTACGCGGTGCAGGACGCGGTCGCGACGGCGAACATCCTCGTGCCGATGCTGCGGTCCGGGCCACCGACTCGGGACCGGGTCGACGAGGCGTACCGGCAACTCGAGGAACGCCGCGCCGCGCCGACCGCCCGGATGCAACGACTGCAGATGCGGGCCCACGCCGCGATCGGCAACGGCAAGGGGCTGCGGCTCTTCCGCACCGGGCCGGCGTGGATCGAACGCGCGCTCGCCCGGTCGGTGCTCGTGGTGGTCCGTCCGCTCGGTGCCCGGCTGGTCGGGTACGGTTTCCAGCCCGAGCGCATCGACGCGGCCTGATCCGGCGGCTATTCGTCCTCCGCATCCGGCGGGCTTCCACCGCCCGTGACCGCTGGTGTCAAGACCGGGGATTGCGGCGGCGCGAGATGCGGGAAGTGCAGGTCGAAGGCCGGCCGCTCGGACCGGATGCGAGGCATGCGGTTGAAGTTGCGCAACGGCGGCGGGCATGACGTGGCCCACTCCAGCGACATTCCGTGACCCCACGGATCGTCGACCTCAACGACCGGACCGACCTTGTAGGAATGCCAGACGTTGTAGAGGAACGGCAACGTGGACGCACCCAGGACGAACGCACCGACCGTGGAAATCGTGTTCAAGGTGCTGAAACAGACGGTGCCGCCGTGGCCCGGGCAGCCGTCGGTGGACAGGTAGTCGCCGTAGCGGCGGGGCATGCCCTCATCGCCCAGCCAGTGCTGGACGAGGAAGGTCGAGTGGAAGCCGATGAAGGTCAGCCAGAAGTGGATCTTGCCGAGTTTCTCGTCGAGCATCCGGCCGGTCATCTTCGGGAACCAGAAGTAGACGCCGCCGTAGACCGCGAACACGATGGTGCCGAACAGCACGTAGTGGAAGTGGGCCACCACGAAATAACTGTCCGAGACGTGGAAGTCGAGCGGGGGTGCCGCCAAAATGACACCCGATAGGCCGCCCAGCAGGAACGTGATCAGGAAGCCGATCGCGAACAGCATCGGCGTCTCGAACGTGACCTGGCCTCGCCACATCGTGCCGATCCAGTTGAAGAACTTGATGCCGGTGGGGACAGCGATAAGAAAACTCATGAACGAGAAGAACGGCAGCAGCACCTGGCCGGTCGCGAACATGTGGTGCGCCCAGACGCTCATCGACAGGCCGCCGATCGCGAACGTCGCGCCGACGAGGCCCTTGTAACCGAAGATCGGCTTGCGTGAGAACACCGGGATGATCTCGGTGATGATCCCGAAGAACGGCAGCGCGACGATATAAACCTCGGGATGGCCGAAGAACCAGAAGAGGTGCTGCCATAACAGCGCGCCACCCGTGTTCGCGTTGAAGACCTGTGCGCCGAGTTGGCGGTCCGCCTCGGAGACCAGCAGTGCCGCCGCCAGCAGCGGGAACACGAGGATCGTGAGGAGTGCCGTGACCAGGATGTTCCAGGTGAAGATCGGCATCCGGAACATCGTCATGCCCGGCGCGCGCAACGTGAGGATGGTCGTGATCATGTTGACGGCGCCGAGGATCGTACCCAGGCCGGAAAGCGCCAGGCCCATGATCCACATGTCGCCGCCGAGGCCCGGCGAGTTCTGCACGTTCGCCAGCGGCTGGTAGGCGAACCAGCCGAAGTCAGCGGCGCCGCCCGGGGTCGCGAAACCCAACACGACGAGCGAGCCGCCGAACGCGTACAGCCAGTAGGCCAGCGCGTTGAGTCGCGGGAACGAGACGTCTGGCGCCCCGATCTGCAGCGGCACGATGTAGTTCGCGAACGCGAAGACAATGGGCGTCGCGAAGAGCAGCAGCATCACGGTGCCGTGAATCGTGAACAACTGGTTGTACTGCTCGAGAGACAGGAACTGCAGCCCCGGGCGGGCAAGTTCGGCGCGCATCAGCAGCGCCATGAACCCGCCGACGATAAAGAAGATGAACGACGTCACCATGTACATGAGACCGATTTGCTTCGCGTCGGTCGTACGCAGAATCCGGGAGAACGCCGATCCTTGCAGCGGCTGGTGGACCGGATAGGGCCGAGTCACGATCGGCTTTGGAACGAGTGTCGTCACGTGGGGCCCCCCGCGGCTGATCACCGTCGCAGGCAGCATCGGGTTCGAATGCAGTCGACCTGACCAGACGGCGCCGGAACGATGTGCGCGCTATCGCGAACGCGAATAGTCCGCGTGCAGCGCCCGCGACGCCGACGATAACCCGAGTCGGTCGTGGACGAACCATGACACGCCGGTCATATAACCGCATGGACCAAGTTCGTCGATGATGCCTCCTGTTTCTGGGTGGTCCGTCATACTGCACGGCTCTCGGTCGGCATGACATCGTCGGCGGTCGACCACCGTGCGGCCAAGATTCGGACGGAGCGGGCGTAGACACGAACCAGATGTTGATGAAATGCCGCAGTGGTTCAGCTTCTGGTCGCTCGCCTAGTACGGTGCCACGATGGCGATTCCACACGAGTTGCGTGGGCGTTTGGGCGATCCATCGTTTTGGCAGACGTGGTTCTTCATCTCCGAGAATGCGTCCACCGTTCCGGACACGCTCGTGGAGTTTGACGTCGGTGGTGGCTGCCAGGTCGTGTTGGATGTCCAAGGTCGGTACGGCAGTTACGAGCTGGGTATCCGGACGCCACCATCGGTCACTGTCGTCGGCGTCGGCTGGGATGACCAGGCCCGTTGGCACCCGTACGCGTTCCGCTGGACGGAACTGGACCTCGTGTGTCGCGCGATCTCGGTGATCGATGTGTCGTTGCCGCATCCCGGTCCGGTCCTGGCGTTGCTGTGCCGTTTCGCCAGCGTCCAGGACGACGATAAAGTCGAACGTATCGCCGCCGACTTAGGAACTGCGTTCGACTCGCTGCGGCCGGTGGCATGGAAAGGGTATTGGCCGGCGGTGGATGACTGGTTTGCTCGCCACGACTTCCGTGGCCAGGCCATCAGCTGGGAACGCAACGCGGTCGGGAACCTCTACGCGACCCAACGGGACGACGCTGACATGCCGTTCTACAGCCTGGCGGAGAACCAACGAATGATCCGGCGGGTTTTCCGTACGACGCCTGGCACACGCTGCTGACAGTGGCCGCTGCGACTCTCGGGCAGCCAGGCCAGTGATGCGAGCGAAGCAACCTTCATCCACCGCCCGCGGCTAACCGTCCCGGGATAACCGGCTCATTGTCGGCCGCTATGGTCGGCGACCATACCCGCGAACCCGATCAGATCGGCCCGGTGATAGCGGGCGAGCCCGGCGAGTTCGATCAGATAGGGCGCTGCGGCGGCGGTCGTCGGATACACCGTTCCCTGATGCATCGTGAAATCGGTGACCTGCTTAAAAGCCCTGTGGTCCTCGTCCTCGTCATCCGACGCGATCGCCCGCAGAAGACCCGGAAGATCATCGTCCGGATCGTGATACGGCCGGTCCAGGCTTATCGTGCCCCGGCAGCCTGAGGGACTTCCGTAAGAGGAGGCCCGAACTACGATGAGTCCGGCTTGATCCCTGGCTTCAGGCACGTCCACCTTCCGCGCGAATTCGGAGGCATCGTGAAGTTCTTGCTCACCTCAGGCGGCGTTACGAACCCGAGCATCCATTCGGCTCTCGTGCAGCTTCTCGGCAAGCCGATCGCCGACTGCCACGCCCTCTGCATCCCGACGGCACAGTGGGGTCACCCGATGTGCGGTCCGGCAACGGTACGGGGCTTCATCGCCGCCAAGCCCGAGCCCGACTGGCAGTACCTGTCCGGCCTGGGCTGGGCGTCCCTCGGCGTCCTCGAACTCACCGCACTGCCGACCATCGGCGCGGAGCGATGGGTCCCCTGGGTCCGCGAGGCCGACGTGCTGCTGGTCGACGGCGGCGACGCAACCTACCTGTGCCACTGGATGCGGGAGTCCGGGCTGGCCGACCTGCTGCCTTCGCTGCCCGACACGGTCTGGGTGGGAGTAAGCGCCGGAAGCATGGTGATGACGCCGCGGATCGGAGACTACTTCGTCGAGTGGCCGTCGGCGCCGGACGACCGCACCCTCGGAGTCGTCGACTTCTCGATTTTCCCGCATCTGAATGCTTTCCCCACGAACACCCCGGCTGACGCGCAGCGGTGGGCCGCCGCCATCGGCATCCCGGCCTACGCCATCGACGAGCAGACGGCCATTAAAGTCGTCGATGGCTCCGTCGAGGTGATCTCCGAAGGCCAATGGACGAAGTTCGGCTGATTGTCGCCCCGAGGGCCATCCGGATCCGCCGCCATGAGTGCGTGCTCATGCCGAGCGGCGCGGACCACTACGCACGCCTTTGGTCACGTGCCCACTCATGCGGCGGGTCGCCCGTTGCCGCCCGCGCACGACTTCCGATGAGTGAGCTTGGTTCTGTCCCGTGTACGACTCGGCTGCGCGACGTAGGCTCTGGCCGTGGAAGAGGGTCCGAATGGTCGTAGTGCTTCTTATCCGTGCACATACAAGACGGGCCCCGATGCGCCTCGCTGATCTAGCCTGGCGACTTCGCGAAATCGACCGGATCTGCCGCGTTGGCGCCCTCACGCCGACGATCGTGCGCTTGTAATCGAGCAGCCGACCGCTGCTGGCCGACGGGAGCCAAGCAGCGGAAGCAAATCGCTGGTCAGTCGGGTACGGATTGGGCATGATTCGGCCGGTGACTGTCGTGTTCCCGCCCCGGCTGACCGCGTCGGCGCGGGCGATTCGTGCCGCTGCCGAGCGGCGCGGCGTGGACACCGTGCAGATGCCGACCTTTACCGTCCCCGCCGGGCTGACCGCCGAGCACCTCCACGCTGGCCCCGACTTCGCCGATACCGTCGCCCCACATCTGGGCATCGCCTTGCTGGAGGCGCCCGCCGACTGGTTACCCCGGCTGCCGCACGAGCTGATCCGCCGCCGGATCACCGCGATGCCGATCCGGGAGGCGTGGCAACTACGCACGCCTGCGTTCATCAAGTCACCCAATGACAAGACCATCAGAGCGATGATCTACAGCGATGGGACTCGCCTCCCCGGGTCTGACGCCGTCGATGGCGACACCGTGGTGCTGGTCAGCGACCTCATCGACTTCACCACCGAGCACCGCCTGTTCACCCTTGACGGGCAGGTCCACGCCGCCAGCCAGTACGCCGACGCCGGCCGCCTCCACGTGGCCGACGTGTCACCGGACGCGCTCGCCTTCGGTGAGGACGTTTTGGCCCAGGTCGGCACGAGTCTGCCCAGTGCGGTGGTCATCGACATCGGCGAAACCGCTAACGGCTGGGCGGTCATCGAAGCGAACGCGGCCTGGGCCAGCGGCCGCTACGACGCCGACCCCGACCGCGTCCTCGATGTCGTACTCCGTGCCGCCTTGCCGCGCGACGCCGTCCTCGACAGGGACAGGCCGTTCCTTCGTAACGCTGCGGCCGGGCCATAAGTAAAACGCGACAGCCACCTTCTCCGTAGCGGCGGTCACTGTCGCGAACACCGTGCCCTTAGAAATGAACGTCACCGCGATTCCGCTGACCGCCTCGACGTTCGTCACGGTGTGGCAAGGTGGAGTACATCGACGCCGATCTGGCCCGCGGCGATACCGAGATCGCCGCAGGGCCGGGGCCGTCCGGGGTCAATTGGAGCCACATCTGCCGGACCTGCCGCACCGTGCCCTGACCGCGTCAGTGCCGAAGTCGCCGACCAGCGCGAGGCGGTCGTGGATGTCTCGTGGGTGTGGGTGTCTGTAATCCGAGAATGTGGCTTGCCGGTTGCGAACGCGGGCTCTAGCGGATTGCGGGTGAGGGGCGAACAGCTTCCAGTGCCCTTGGGAGACGACTTCGAGCCATGGGGAGCTCGGCGAACACGTCAGGCCACGCACGTTACTTGATCTCGTTCTCACTTCCCACACGCAAACGAGGCCACATCCGCCTCCCAACTGCCACGCGAGGCCATGGGCGTTTCGAACGACATCGCTGTGCCGTCGACCTTGAGCGAAACTCGCGGCGTCGCGTCGACATCAGCCGCCGGGCATTTGACGGAGCCCTCGACGACCACGTAAGCAGTCGAATGTGGGGGCATGGTGTATGTGCTGAGCAGTGTGATGTTGGACTGACCGACTTCATTTGCGTCAGATGTAACGATGAGACCCACGGCTACCTGGTGGAACGACACCGGTGTTTCGACGACAATATCGGTGATCGTCGCTGCGGTGTTGCTGAAGTTGCGGATCTCGAACCCCTGGTGGAACGTCTTGTCGTCCTTGACATCGTTAACCTCGTCGCAGCACAGAACCACGTTCGGCGGTAACGGGCTTTGGCGCACGACCGGCGTGCTCGCCCGTGGCAGAGCCGCGGTCTGTCGCTGCCAGATCACCAGTCCGAACGCGACCATCAGCACCACACCCAGGCCGATTGCCACCCGCCGGCGCGGCCAACGCTTGTTACCGCCGAACTCGATCTCGTCCACCGCTGCTCCCACGTTCGTCGATGTCGTGGAGCATAGGTTCTGCATGACCAACTGTGGGGGCTGAGGGCCAAGTGCCAGGAGCCGCGAAGGTGGGTCAGTGTGGTCGCTAATGATTCATTGTCATGGTGTGGTGGATCACCGCCGAGAGTGTGGAGCGGATCGAGGCCGGGTTGGCTGGCCTGACGGCGGCGGTCGCGGCTCGCGTGGGCAAGGTCGCTCCACCGGTGGCGGCCGGGTGGGCGGTGGGGTTTCTGACCGCACATCCGGGTTGGCTGCTGGTGCTGGACAACGTCGAGGACCGCGCCGATGTCGAGGCGTTGCTCGCCATCCTGTCTGGGGGCCGGGTGCTGATCACGTCCGCCGCGATGTCGACTGGGAGCAGCTCGTCGATTCCTGTATTTGCCTGGCCCTGCTCACGCCTGATGCGGCGACCGAATTGTTGACCTCCCGTAGCGGGCAGGACGACGCTGACAGCGCCCGGATGCTGGCCGCACAGTTGGGATATTTGCCGTTGGCGCTGACCCAGGCGGGCGCGTTTCTGGCGTAAACCCGTACACCGATGCCCGACTACCTCCACCAACTCCAAGCCCGTCCCGTGCGCCTGTTGGCAACAGCGGTCGGCGGGGCCGCCCAGCGGACGGTGGCGCGGGTGTGGGACTTGGCCTGATCGCGATCGCCGCCTCCGACCCTCTCCCCAATCGACATACTCCGGGTCCTGGCAGTCGTGGCTGCGGACTATGTGCCGCGGGATTTGCTGGTCGGGATGAGTCCCGAGCCGGAATCGGTAGCGGCGGCGTTGGGAGTGTTGGCCTCTTACAGCATGATCACCCTGACCGGGCGGACCATGGCCACACACCGGCTGGTACAGACCGTCGTCGCCGACCAAGCCTCCACCACCGATGCCTGGGCCTCCACCCTGCACCGGACCTGTGACCTGATCACCCAGCGCCGGCCCACGGGAGATCCACAGACGGTGGTCGAGGAATGGCCCGCTGGGCCCTACTCACTCCACACGTCCAGGCACTCGCCGACCGATGGCCGGCCGATGACCCCGACACTAACCTGGCGTACCTGCTCACTTGGACCAGCGCCTACCTAGCGAGCCAAGGCGCCACCCGCGCAGTGGTGGACCTGCAGCAGCGGGCTCTGGCCATCCACGAGCGAACGTCTGGCCCGACCACCCGGATACCTTGAAATCCCGCAGCAATCTCGCCACCGGTTATCGGTGGGTGGTTCGGTTGCCGGAGGCGGTCACTCTGTATGAGCAGACCCTGGCCGATATGGTGCGGGTTCTCGGCGCCGACCACCCGGATACCTTGAAATCCCGCAGCAACCTCGCCCTTGGTTATCAGGCGGTGGGTCGGTTGGCTGAGGCGGTGACTTTCGACGAGAAGACCCGGGCTGACCGGGTGCGGGTCCTCGGCTCCGAGCACCCGCACACCCTGACCTCGCTCAACAATCTCGATGACGCCCGTAGCCCGCAGACGCGCGGCGAGCCCGTTGCAGATCGTTAACACCGGTCGGACCCCGTATCAACCTCCGGCTGACGGCGACGACAAATCTCAGCCGCAGCACTGCGCGCAAACAGCTCGACCTTCCACGTGTCGATCCGACGGTCGCTCACACGGATCGCGTCAGCGACTACATCAAGTTCGAGCACGCTGGCACTGTGGTGAACCTCGCCGCCGGCGAACAGGTGCGCTGGCTGGGTCGCTGGCAGACCGTCGACTTGACGCTGCCCGGTGTCGACTTCTGGGTCTTCGACAACGAGATCGCCGTGTTCAACCACTTCACCGGCGACGGCGACTGGGCCGACCCGGACATGGAAACCCGCACCGAACCAACCATCGTCGGGCTGTGTGTGACGCCGTTCGAGGCCGTCTGGGACCGGGCCATCCCGCACGAGAGCTACCACCTCACCTGACTGACCGTGGTCATGTCGCCGTCGTCGTCATCCAGTGCCGCCCAGGCCCAACAGGTCCTGGCCGACCCGGCTCATCGAGATCCGCAAAGACGCCGGACTGACCGGACGGGAACTGGCCCGACGGTGCGGCTGGGACCCGTCGAAAATCTCCCGGATCGAAGGCGCGAAATACTCCTCCTCCGTGTCGGATCTGCGGGTATGGACCGAACAATGCGACGCCGGTGTCAGATCACCGACCTCATCGCCTCCCTGCGCACCGTGGAGGGCATGTGGGTGGAGTGTCGGCGCATGACCCTCGGCGGACTACGACCCGTCCAAGCGTCGTACCTGCCGCTGTATGAGCGCACGCATCAGTTCCGGGCGTACTCGTCCTGGCTGATCCCGGGCATGCTCCAAACCCGTGAATACGCCACCGCCGTGTTCGGCACCATCCAGGCCCGGGATGACCTGATCGACGACGTGACCGCGGCGACCAACACCCGCATCGACCGGCAGCAACTCATGTACGACGGCGACCACCGGTTCGCCTACCTACTCGAGGAGTTCGTGCTGCACTGTGACATCGGTGGCAGCGACATCATGGCCGCCCAACTCGGCCACCTCCTCACAGTCGGCACCGTGCCGAACGTCAGCCTCGGTGTCATCCCGACCAACACCACCCGCATCACGTTGGCCCGTCGAATCGTTCTTGATCTTCGACAACACCCTCGTCGACGTCGAACTGATCTCCGGCCAACTCAACGTCACCCAACCCCGCGAGATCAACCTCTACACCCGCATGTTCACCGAACTCACCGAACTCGCCGTCTACGGCGCCGCCGCACGCGGTCGCATCGCCGCAGCCATCAACGCCCTCGCATGACGGCCGGGCCGCGCCGCCCGCCGAAGCCGAGGCGCATACGCGGAGCCGTCGTATTTCGTGACATAGATTAGCCATGGCGGCCAACCAGCGACCTCACCGCACAGGGAAGCCCCGTGACGATCTTGTCCAGTTGCTCCGTAGGTGCTCCGTTGTTGCCCGACAGCACCCCAGAATGTCATCAAAGCGGACGAAAAGAACCTTCGGATTCTCCATGACGATATGACCGTCCGACACGGCACAGCAGCGACTACAGCGATCACTGGATGCCCATCTAGCTGCGGAAACACACCCGAACGTATAACCGGTTGTCGCATCCCGACCCGTTCCAGGTAACCTTTCAGCAGCGGGCTGCTAGCTCAATGGCAGAGCTGCGGACTTTTAAGCTACTGGATGCACCAGGTATTCGTTCTTGTCGATGTATGGCGATGCCGATCGACCTGCATATTCCTCCGAATCCGACGTATCATATTTAGTTGCGTCAATACCTCGTCGCTCCGTAGGTGCTCCGCTGTCAGACCGCCTTCAAGCACCGCGACCAGCGCTAACATCAGCGCACGGGTGATCTTCGCTGCTGCGCGCTCCCTTGGCTACGGTGTTGGCATGCGGTCGCTCATGTCGTCTGGTGGGGATGCGTCTTTCGACGTTACCGCGCCGAACTCCACTCAAGGCGCATGGCGGGGGGCGTCCAGGATCCACACGCGCCGCCAACCGCTGCCCACGGCACGCTTCCGTCGGCGGAAGCGATCACTCTCCTTCCGCCCGACGCGGACGAGCTGGCGACCTACGTTGTGAGTTCGCCGCTCTCCATGCCCCTAGACACGAAGGTGGCGGAGGCCAGACCAGCCCCCGCCACCTCGTGCCGATTCCGACCTACCGCTGGTGCACGACCGGTGTAGGCGCCGTGCCGCTCAGACGTGGGATGCTGCTGTTCGCCCGTACCTTCGACGAACTGCTGGCCGTGCCGGGGTAGAGGTCATACCGACCGACGACGTCGACCAGGAAGTTGGTCGAGCCGGCGGCGTTAAACACGTTGAACGCGTCGCCCGTGCCCAGCAGCGCGATGGCGGCGTTCGGCACGGTCTGTTTGGCGACCGGGTTCAGCGTGCTGACGCTCGGCCGCGTGGATCCCGCCGGCCACACTGTGAGCCAGGTGCTGACGGTCGGGCTCACCGCGGTCAGGTTGATCGCCAGTGCGCCCGTCGCCGAACCCAGCACGGAGGCCGGTGTGGTGATGGTCGCGGTCTTGCCGGCGCCCAGCGCGCCGGTCGTGCCGACCTTGGAACGCGAGTCCACGATCCGGTGCGGCGTGATCGGCGTGAATCGGTATCCGTCGGCCAGCGTGCCGTCGTCGAAGATGCCGACGACGTCGACGATCACGTCGGTCTTCGCCGAGGTGTAAATGCTGATCGTCGGCAGGCCGGTGGCAGCGCCACATCCCTCGCACGGTGCGACCGGCACGATCGCCATGTTCGGCACGGTGCGACCCTTGGGGAAGTTCAGCGTGGACGCGTTCGGCAGCAAATCGCCGTTGTTACCCGGCCAACTGGTGAGGAACCCGCTCGCCTTGGATCCGGTGGAGGTCACGTTGATCGCGAGCGCCCGGATGTGCGAGTTGATCGCGGCGCCGTAGTTGACCGGAATCTGGATGAAGTAACCGGCGGGCAGCTGGGCCTTCAGAAAGGTCCGGGTGTCGAGGATGCGCTGCAGCTTCGCCGGCTGGTACTGACCGCCGACGCCGCAGGTGGCGTAGTTGCAGTCTTCGTACCGGAGGGCATCACTGCTGGCGTAGATGCCGACGATGTCGACGATCAGCTGTGGGTGCCCGGCCGAACTGTAGATGTCGACGCCGTTACCGCTGCCGACCGCGACAGTAACCGAGTTCGCGCCGGTCCAACCCTTGGTGTAGTTGAGCGACGAAGCGGTCGGTCGGGCCTTGCCGCTCGGGTACGCGGTGACGTAGCCAGTTCCGGTCGATCCGGTCACGGTGATGTTCAGCACGACGGCACTGATCCCATCGGCCGGCAGGAAATTGTCGCCGCCCGGGATCTTCATGTGCACGACACCGTTGGTCTTCAGCGGACCGCGGGGCACTCCGATCGACGGACCGACCCGGGTGTCCACGAGACGGGTCGGATTCAGCGGGTAATACGTGCCTGCGGCTCCAATAACTGTGGTGTAGGTCAACGCGTACACCTGCTGACCTGGTCCTGAATTGTCTGGCAAGGTGATGTAGGCGTAATACGTGGCCGCCTGATTACTGAACGCCGAGACTGTCATCGAACACGTCTGCCCCGCGGTCAGGGTCGCCCCTGAGCAGGTGTCGTTGGCGATGGTGAACGGCTTCGGGCTCAGGCCCGCGAGGCTGGCAGGACCGAACGTGATCGGGTTGCCGCTGCCGCCGGTCACGGTGATTTTCTGCGCCGGCGGAGTCGCTCCGGCGTCCCCGGAAAACGTCAAGGACTGGTGATCCGCGGTCGCCGCCGTGTAGGGGATTGTCGAGTTCCACCGGATCTGGCCGACTTCACCGGCCGGACACGCCGAACCGTTCGACGGGTCGATCGGATCGATCCGGAAGTCGGCCGCCAACGACGTGGCGCTGACCTCGAGGATCGTCACCGAACCGCTGCCGTAACAGCCGCCGTAGTAGTTGTCGGTCCACATCGACAGATGCGTGTTGTCATAACTCGTCTGCAGCGTCGGATAGGTTCCGGCGACCATCGTGCCGGAGAAGATGCTGAGGGTGAACCGGTAGTAGACGTTCGGGTCTGCCTTCGTGTAGGCATTGAAGCTCAGCCCGTTGCCCGGATAGCTGTAGGGGGTGAAGGTCGCGTTGCTCGAATCGAGAACCTGGCTGGAGTTGCCGCCATCGATGACGAAGACGTTCTGTGGCGTTGCATCGGCGTGCGCCGCCGACGGTGCAATGGCGAGCGTGGTGACGAGGGTTGTGATGGCGGCGAGCAGGCCGATGGCACGCGCGCGGAGAGGGCTCATGTGATTCCCCGTGAGGTCGATCAAGCGAGATGGAAGTCGCATGCTACCGACTGCGAGTCGCTTGCGTGACCCGGGAGGGCCGGGTTTCTAGGCGCAGCCGTCACACCTTGAAGCGCGTGTGTGGCCGGCGCGGAGCCGGTCGCTCATCTGCCGCAGATCGGCTGGGCGAGCTTACTGATGCCATCGGCGGTGACGATACCGACCGTGATACAGACCGACTCGGGCGTCGTTGTCGAGACCCGCACCGTTGTCTGCGTCGTGGTGACCGGAGGCTTGTACTGACTGCCGGTCCGGGGCTACGGCCACGGTCGCGTCGACGCTACTGGCGCTGAAGACCTGGTTCACCGTCAGCACGACGGCGGCTGGAGTCGTGTCGTTGTCGGGGACGTGACGGACTGTCACTCGGCTCGAACGGGCGCTTGCTCACGGCGGACAGCCAGACGGCGCCGTGGCGTGTCATCGTGGTCAGGCCGGTCGACGGCGCGACGATAGACCGCGCCAGTGACGCCTACCGCCGCCGTCTTGGCTCCCACCCGTGCTGTGGGCCTGGCGGATGACGGATCGACGTCGACGACCTTGGCCAACGGTCGGCCAGGATCGACTTGCAGCGCAAAGAGCTGGCCCTTACTCGGGTCGACCACGGCCAGCGTGCCGGTCTCATCGCCGCCACCCATGACCGCTGCAACAAAAGCCGGCGGGAGCTCAATGATTAACGGAGCCTCGAGTCTTTCAACGGGATGCTTCGCTGAACCGTCCGTCAGGGTGCAATTGGCGTCCGGGTCTGCGGCCTGGACCTGTAGGACCGGTCACGTTGGCCGGTCGAGATGAAATCGCGGATCCGCACCGGGCTGTAGACCTGGAAATGATTCAGAAAGGTAGTGATATGCCCAGTACCTTGCGCGCACATACCAGGTTCGGCGCCTGGGCTTGGGCGTTGCCGCCGCGCTGGTCGCCTTCCCGATGTTCGCGACGGGCGCCGCGGCGCAGGCCGCGAGCGTCCCGAACGTCGTCACCGCGACCGTGACGGCCAGCGGCGTATGCACCGGCACTCCCGTCGGGATCTTTGTTCTCATCGAGATCAAGGTCACAGCCAGCGGCCTCATCCCGAACGCACCGTTCGAAGCGTCAGTCACCGACGGGCTCAACACGTTCGGTGGCGTCGACGGCACAGCGGACGCCTCCGGTCACTTGACGATCGACGCCACCAGCGATCACGGGGTCGGTAACCCGTTCTCCGGCGGCGACGTCTACGAATGGGACTTGTACCAGGATCCGGCCACGGCACCGACCGCTGTTAGCTCCGGCACGCTCACCCTCGGCAACACCGACTGCAGTGCATTCACAACGTCCACGTATGTTCCTCTCACACCCAGCCGGATCCTGGACTCCCGCTCCGGCACCGGCGCACCCAAAGCGGCACTCGGCCCGGGCCGCACACTCGGGTTGCAGGTCGCCGGCAACGCCGGCGTTCCGGCATCCGGAGTCTCGGCGGTCGTGTTGAACGTAACCGTGACCAGCCCGACCGCGGCCAGCTACCTGACCGTCTACCCCTCGGGCGCGGCCAGACCGACCACGTCGAATCTCAACTTCGTCGCGGGCTGGACCGGTGCCAACAACGTGACGGTCAAGCTCGGTGGGGACGGGAAGGTAGACGTGTACAACCACGCCGGGTCGACCCAGGTCATCGCCGATGTCGTCGGCTACTACCAAACCGACAACAGCACAGGCGGCAGCTACTTCCCACTGACCACCGAGAAGCGGATCCTCGACACCCGCGCCACGGTCGCGGTGGCCGCGCACGGCACGGTCATCGCGTCCTTCGACGCAAGCACCGTGAACGGGAGCGAGAACGTAAACCAGCACGTGGCCGCGTTCGCTGTGAACGTCACCGCGGTCGCGCCGACCACGGCCGGGTACCTCACCGCATGGAGCGGCGACGGCAGCGCGCCGAACGCGTCCACGTTGAATTTCGCGAAAGGGGTCACTGTCGCGAACCTCGCGATCCTGCCGACCAACGACGCGGGCAATCCGAGCATCAGCGTCACCAACGCGTCCGGGTCACCAGTGAACGTGATCGTCGACCTGTTCGGCTTCTACGACGATGGCACCCTCACCGGAGGGCTGAGGTTCCGGCCGATCACACCGACCCGGATCGTTGACACCCGCACCCATCAAGGCTCCAGCGGGCCGATCGGCAACAACGCCACCGCCACGTTCTCGGCCGCGGCGGTCACCGACGCGAAAACCGTCGCCCTGGACATGAACGTCACAGCGATCGCACCGACCACACCGACGTTCCTCACGGTCTGGCCCACCAGCGGAACCCGGCCGACCGTCAGCAACCTCAACCCGCCAGCGGGCGCGACCGTGGCCAACGGCGTCCTCACATCGATCACCGGCAACCAGTTCAACATCTACAACAACGCCGGTTCGACACCCGTCGCCATCGACGTCGACGGCCTGTTCGAATCCCTGTAGAAACACCATCGGCGCTGGGGGCCCTGATCGTCGGTCAGGGCCCATCACCGCGGTATCTGCTATACACCGACCATGGCGCATTTCGCGGATCTCACCCCGTACGCCTACTGGCCCCCGGACGCCCGCGAAGAGCCCTGGCCCACGCTGCCCCTGCTGAATATCGGCTGGCTCGACATCGATCAACCGTTCACCGCCGGCGTCACCCCGCCCGCGACCCTCGATCGGATCACCGAACTAGCGCGCGTCCGAGTCCGCCAGACCCGCGGGTACCACCTGTGCCCATTCTGCGTCCACCAACTCGCGGACGACGCCCGCGAAGGTTTCGACCTGGGCCTTGTGGCCCAGGGCAGCGCCGAGTTCCGGGTCTACGGCGACCGGGCCGTCTACGCCGCGCCGGAACTCGTCCCGCACTACATCAGCACTCACAACTACCTGCCGCCCGCCGAGTTCCGCCAGGCCGCCACGACCTGACCCTGACCCCGCGCCCTCGGCGGCCAGTGGACTGGTGCCGATCAGATCGACCCGACACGAACGATGGAGGCTGTAATGAAATGTGGGCGAGCTTTCCCGAGATCGAGTCGTGGTGCGCGAATCAGCGTTTGATCGCCGGTAACGCCGGTCGCCCGAGCTCGATCAATCAGCTCACATCAAGCGCCTGCGCGGTCGGTCACTGTATGGCAATGCAGTAGATGTCCGAGTCTGTCGTCATCAGCCAACTCTGGCCGTCGGGGCAGTCGAACATGCGGCTGACCTTCGCGGTGATCTTGGCGTTGTGGGGGGCGTCGCATGAGACGACCTTCGCACTGCCCAGCCCCAACTGTCCGACCAAGGGACCCATACTCTGGACTCCGGAAACCTTCACGCACGCACCAACGCCGATCGGTGGTGTTGCCGGATGCGGGCGCCGCAATATGACGACAGCCGTCGCGATGGCGATTGCCAGGATCAGCAGCGGCACCACGGCGTGGATCGGCCGCCACCGGCGTAGCTCCGGCCGTGGTAGCGGGCTCCAGCCGCCGAGGGAGTCCACCGGTTGGGCGAGCGGCGCCCCGGAGTCGCCAGCTTGTGGCGCGGTCATGATGTCCATCCTTCAGTCGCGGTAGATACGAGCGACAGGAGTCTAGATCCGAATGATCGCCAAGGACGGAGTCGCGCCAGCAGCCATAGGTCCTCACGATCGCACCTCAGCCAGCACCGAAGTCTCAACAACCGATCCTCCGGTGGATTACGGTCTGGCCCGCGGCGCTCTTCGGGAGCGTGACGCGAAGCCGGCGAGCCGGCCGACCGTCTGCGGGTAACCCGTCGTCGCGCATCAATCGCCGGATCGTTGAAGTGGTAACGCTTGCCGCAAGCGATCGGTGAGGTGACGTGGCCCGGCGGCGAAGAGGCGATCGTTGATCTTTGTTTGGCTAATCGCTGACCTGTATGTCTGTGGCCGGCTCGCATTGGATGCGAGATTCGGGCGTCTGATGCGAGCCTCACGCGTTGCACACAGCGTGACGGACAGGCGTGCTGCCAGCCTCCAATTGGTGTCCGGCGTGGCGTTGCGGCGGCCGGATGAGCGACTTCAATCCCGCTTGGTGTTACGTACCCGAACTCACATACTCGAGCGTGCGAGCCAGTAGGCGGTCTCGTAAGCGTCGTCGGTGTGTGTTGGAACGTCGGGCTTGACTCCGGTGCCTTCCCAGTTCGTGCCGGTGACGGGGTTGATCGAACGTTTGATGGGGATGTTGATTTGGATGGTTGAGGTGATGGCGATCGGTTCGGTCGGGTGTGCGCCACCGCCGGTGGTCTCGCCGACGAGCGTCGCGCGGCCCTGCGATTGCAGGTTGTAGCAAAACTCTTCGGCGCCGGAGAACGTGTCACTGCTGGTGAGTAACCAGATCGGTCGGTCGAGGTACCGGGCGCCCGGCACGTGCGGAAGGGTCCAGTACTGCCGGGTCACACCGGTTTGCGGGTCGAAGACGCTGTTGAGGTGCGTGGCCGCGTCAGGAAAGAAGTAACTGCACCAGAACTGGACGCCATCGGGAGAGCCGCCACCGTTGTAGCGCAGGTCGATGATCAACGCGCGGGTCATCGACACCAGTTCCATGGCGGCGGCGATTGCTCCGGCGCCGTGGTTCGGGTCGCTGATGTTGACCAGGTTGAGGTAGCCGATGTTGCCGTCGAGATGTCGTACCGTCGAGATGCCGTAGTTCTCCTGCCGTTCCTGCTGGGACCAGATCGCAGACATCTCCTCACGTGTTGGGAGCGTGGCCTGGGCGTACGTGGCGCGGCGCAGTTCCAGATGGCGGTCTGCGCAAACCGAATACAGCTGGGCGGTGACTCGCTCGATGAACGCATCCTCATCGAGACCGTCGTAGAAACCGGCGGCGAGAGCGGCTTCGAGTAGCGCCGCGGCGGTCTGCGCCTTCTCCGGAAACACGTATCGGGCACGAAGTAGGCGAGCGCAGGCGTCGACGAGTTCATCATGCATAGTGGCTGCCTCCCGAGAGTTCGACGGGTGAGTTGCATTTCAGCCGGTCAGACCGCTGACGAGTTTCTGCAGGGCGGATTGGGCGGCCGGAGACGAGAACGGCCCGACGGCGGCGAGTGAGGCGATCAGCGCTCCGGCTTCGGTTGGTGTGAGCACGAGACGGATCTCCCTGGCGGTCCCGTTGAACGCGTATCCGCCGCCTGGTCCGGGGCGGGATGCGATTGGCATGCCGGCAGCCACCAGGCGCGCGATGTCACGTTCAAGCGTGCGCGGCGAGGCGCCCAACCGCCGTACGAGTGCGGCGCCCGGCACAATCCGTGGCGCATGCCGTCGCAACTCCTCGATGAGTGCCTGCTGACGTTCAACGAGCGGCACGAGGTGTTGTACCTGCGGCAACTCGTCGCGTTCCCGTTGCATCGTTCCCCCCGGCTCAGGCTGCCGCAGCCGCATCGGCACATCACCACCGGCGTTGGCATTGTTACCCTACGAAGGGTTCACGTCGGAGCGCTGGCGGCAATTCGACGCCGTACGACAGATACGGGCGTGCGCCGAGCACCCCGGCCGCCGCCGCAGAGTCCGGCAGGCCGCCTCCGCCCTGCGCGTCAGATCACTTGATCGAGATCGGATCCGGCTCGACGCCTACCCAGCGTCACATTGATTTCGTCGGCAAGTGGAATTCGTTCAAATCGAGTACGCGAGGTTGCCAGTCATCCCAGGCCAAGAGCCACCACTATGCAGAGGCGCGACCAGCCGGCCGTCGAGGCCGGCTCGGCGGCATGAACTCCAAGCAGGACTCGGCTGGTGACGCCGTGTCGGACCGACTCCCTACGGATTTGGGCGAGCACCTCACCAGCGGCCGCGCGGACATCCGGCTGGGGATCGTCGCGGAAGTCAGCGACCCGGCCGCCGCACCGACGACCGCCGCTCGAACAAGCGACGAGCGCTCGCCGAAACCGCGGACCAGGTGGCCGACACAGCCCATCACTGGCTCAAACGTTCTGGCGGAGCCCGGTCACCGGCCGATGATGATGTCGCTTCCGGCGGCGCCGCGGCCAGCGACGCCGCCACCGGAGACTGGAAAGACGCCGCCATTGCCGCCGGCACCTCGCCCTCGCGGCAGTCGGCGCCGGAGCCGCCGCCGTCGTCGCCTCGAAAGCTGCGAAAGCGGCCGAGATAGGAACCGACGCCGTCAAAGCCGCTGAAGAAGCCGAAGACGTCGCCAAAACCGCCAACGACATCGACCAAGCCTCCAAGTTGGCGGGGGGCACCAAATCGGCAACCGCCGAAGTGTCTGCGACTGGTGGACAGGCGACCGAAGCCGAAGTGGTCGTCGACACCAACGCAGTTTC
>CAWCPX010000003.1:0-269568 GCA_963797605.1 uncultured Actinomycetota bacterium
GCAGGTGCCCCCTGTGAGGTGGTGCATTCCCTGCTGAGACTGGTGGAGAGGTCCTGGTAGTGCACCACATGTATTTTTTCTTCCTTTCTGTCTCTCTCTCTCTCTCTCTCTCTCTCTCTCTCTCTCTCTCTCTCTCTCTCTCTCTCTCTCTCTCTCTCTCTCTCTCTCTCTCTCTCTCTCTCTCTCTCTCTCTCTTCTCTCCATGGCCAGGGCGACGACGACGCGACGCTGACCAACGACGCGACCAACGACGCTACGACTCCGCACCGGTGGGCGCGACCGTGATCAGGGTGCCGTTCGTCATGCCCGCGATCGTCGCACGTCACGGGGACCCGGGCGCGCGGGACCCGCAACTCGACCTCGGTGCCCATGCCGGATCCGCCCCGAATCACGGCCGTGCCGCCGATGTCGCGTACGCGCCCCCGATCGAATGCGTCACGCCGAGACGCCCGGCCGTCGCCGCTTCCTCGAGCCGCCGGCCGGGATGCCGGGCCCGTCGTCACGGACCGTGATCATGATGCCGTCGTCGTCGTCCTCGACCAGCACCCAGGCCTCGGCGCCGGCCCGGCGTGCTGGTCGACGTTGTCGAGCGCGCTGCCGACGGCGGCGGCGAGTTCGGCACAGACGCCGGCCGGCAACCCGATCGGGGTGGCCGGGATCGCGAGCGTGACCGTCTCGGAGGCGAAACCCGCCAGCATCGACCGGAGATCGGTAACGCCGTCACCGGGCTCGGTCGCGGCCGCCGTGCCGACGAGCGCACGGAGCTTAATCTCCTGCTCGGCGGCGAGACGGCCCAACTCGACGCCCTCGCCGCCGAGGTCGTGCGCGCGCCGGGCCACGAGCGTGAGCACCTGCAGCACCGAATCGTGGATCTCCCGGGCGAAGCGCTCCCGCGTCCGGTTGGACGCCTCCAGATCAACGGCCAGGGCGAGTTGCGCCTGCGTCTTGACGTTGAGCTGGGACTGACGTAACCGACGGCGACCGAGGCGAGGACCAGCAGGATCGCGCTGTTCAGGCTGTTCTGGTTGATGATGCCGCGGATCGAGACGTCGGCGACCCCGATGACCAGGGACGCGATCGCGCCGCCCCGGCTGCCCCGGGCGATGGCCCAGGCGAAGGACCGTGCCGGCGACCGCGATGCCCGGTAGGGATCGGGCCGAGGCCAGGGGGCCGCCGATGACCGGTTCGCTCGCGACCAGGCACCCGCCCATCACGACGAGATCCGCGACGAGCAGCGGCCAGCTACGCCATTCCGGGCGGGCGTACGCGTAGAGGCATATCGCCGTCCAGGCCGCGATCACGGCGCCGACGACCCATGCCGCGACACCATGCCGGTAGACGTGGTCGTTGTGGTAGATCAGGACGAGCGCGTAGATCAGCGCGGCGACCCGGAAGACGGCGAGCGGCCGCCATAGCGGTGACTCGAAGCCGGCCGGCTCGATCGGACGGGGCCGGCGGCTTCGTCATGATCAGGCCGGGTCGATCGCCGCGGCCGAGGCACCGACCATCAGCGTGCGCGTCGTCGGCCACGTTGCGCTTGACCACGGCGAGCGCGACCAGGCCGAGTTCGTGGTGGCGCACGGCGGTGCCGACGAAGCCGACCGCGCGGCCGTCGGCCGCGGTGACCGGCGTGCCCGGCGCGGGCGGCTCGTCGGTGGCGATGCCGTCGAGGTGCAGCAGCACCAGCCGGCGCGGCGGCGCGCCCAGGTGGTGCACCCGGGCCACCGTCTCCTGCCCGCGGTAGCAGCCCTTGTCCAGGTGCACGGCGCCGCCGAGCAGGCCGATCTCGGCCGGCAGCGTGCGGTGGTCGGTCTCGAAGCCGAGCCGGGGCCGGCGGGCGGCCACCCGCAGCGCCTCGAACGCCCAGATGCCGGCCCGCGGCACGCCGAGCTGCGTCGGCGACCTCGGCCACGTCGGCACGCGGCACCAGCAGATCGATCCGGTCGTCGTGCCGGCGCGCCCAGCCGCCACCGGGCAGCGGCGACCGTCGCGTAGATCGTCGTCGGGCCGCGGCGACGCTCGGACGCATGGCGAACTTCGGCCCGGGCACCGGTCTGATGCACCGGCGCGGCGCGGGTCGTCCACGCCGAGCCGGCGCAGGGCCGCGCCGGCGCCGGGCCGACCAGCGACAGCAGCGCCCAGTCGGCGGTGACGTCGACCGGGTCGGCCCGCGTCATGAACCGCATCTTGAGCAGGAAGTCGAGCAGGCGGCCAGCGGTGCCGGGCTCGACGTCGAGCCAGGTGGTCGCGCCGTCGTCGACGACCACCGCGTGGTGCTCGACGTGACCGTGCGGGGAGAGCACCAGCAGCTCGGTGCCCTCGCCGGGCGCCAGCGCGAGCAGGTGCTGGGTGGTCAGGTTGTGCAGCCAGGTCAGCCGCTCCGGGCCGGTGATCGCGATCACGCCGCGGTTGCCCCGGTCGACCAGCGCCGACGTCGCGGCTCGAGCGCCGCTGCTCGCGCATCGGGTCGCCGTAGTGCGCCGCGCAGCGCGGCGTCGGTCGCCTCGCGGATCGAGCGCGCCGAGCATGATCGGATCGGTCATCGTGACCCCCGCAGCGCGCGCACACGCCGAACAGCGCGACATGCCCGACGTCGATCAGGAAGCCGCGCTCGCCCTCGAGCTCGTCGGCCAGGTCGTCGAGCATCGCCCGACGGCACCTCGTCCACCGCCTGGCAGCTGCGGCAGACCAGGTGGACGTGCGTTCCTCGGCGACGCCGTGGTAGGTCGGCGCGCCGTGCGACAGGTGCGCGTGGGTGACCAGGCCGAGCTCCTCGAGCAGCTCAAGGGTGCGGTAGACGGTGGTGATGTTGACCCCGGCGGCGGTTTCGCTGACCTTCGCGTGCACCTGGTCGGGGGTGGCGTGGCCGAGCGCGTAGACCGCCTCGAGCACGAGCTGGCGCTGCGCGGTCAGCCGCAGACCGCGGGAGCGCAGCACCTCGGCCAGGGTCGAGTCGGACACAGGTCCGATCGCTACGGCGGCACGGTCGATACGCTCGCGTCGTGTCAGAGCAGCCGTGCCCGCCCGCAGCGACGTCGTGGCCGTCCTCGGCCACGGCGTCGTGCCCACCGACGCCCCGATCCTGCGCGCCGACGACCTCGGCGCCCTGCGCGGCGACGGGATCTTCGAGACCATGCACGTCCGCGGCGGGCAGGCCTGGCTGCTCGACGAGCACCTGACCCGGATGGCCGGTTCGGCCGCCCGGCTCGACCTGGCCCTGCCCGGCCGCGACGCGCTGGCCGAACTGGCCGCGCAGGCGCTGGCCGCCTGGCCGGCCGACGTCGAGGGCGCGCTGCGGCTGGTCTGCACCCGCGGCCCGGAGACGCGGCGGCGCCGGTCACCGTGTTCGCCACGGCCGCGCCGATCGCCGCGGCGGCGCTGCGGCCGCGGCGCCGCGACGGGATCGCGGTGGCGACCGCGTCGCTCGGGTTCGCCGGCCGACGCCCGCCAGCGGGCGCCGTGGCTGCTCGGCGGCGCCAAGACGCTGTCGTACGCGGTGAACATGGCCTCCCTGCGCTGGGCGCTCGAGCACGGCGTCGACGACGTGCTGTGGGTGTCCGCCGACGGGTACGCGCTGGAGGGGCCGACCTCCACGCTGGTCTGGCTGGACGGCACGCACCCTGTGCACGGTGCCCGTCGAGCGAGACCGGCATCCTGGCCGGCACGACCGCCCGGTGGCTGCTCGACCACGCGGACGAGCTCGGGCTGGACACGCCGGCGAGCGGATGGTCACGCCGGCGCAGCTCGCCGACGCCGACGGGTGTGGCTCGCCTCGTCGGTCCGGGGCGTGGCCGAGGTCCCGACGATCGACGGCGTCGCCCGCAGCCGTCGGACGAGACCGCCCGGCTCCACGAGCTGCTCGGCTTCCCCGTCTAACACGTCGCTGCAACCTTCCGGGGCCTCGACGCGTGTAGTCGCCAGCAAGCTTTATCGGGCCGGCGACTACACGGGCAGGTGGACGACCATGACGGATGCGCTCGTGGGCCTGTCCGCTGCCACGCGGCGAAAGGCCGCCGAGATGAGCGACTTTGACGACCTCTACGCGGCGTACTTCCAGCCGTTGACCGTCCAGCTGTACGCGTACTTCGGCGACCGGCACGAGGCCCAGGACGTGGTGCAGGAAGCGTTCTGCCGTGCGCTCGCCCGGTGGAAGGAGATCTCCCGCTACGACGATCCGGTCGCGTGGGTGCGCCGCGTCGCGTGGAACCTCGCCACGAGCCGTTGGAGACGATTACGGACCGCGGCCCGTTATGCCAATCTGCAACGCGAGGAGTACGCGCTCGAACCCAGCCCGGACCGGGTCGCCCTCGCCGCGGCCCTGGCCACGCTGCCTGCCCAACAGCGGCGAGCCGTCATCTGCCACTACATCGCCGACATGCCGATCGCGGAGATCGCCGAACAGGAAGGCGTACCCATCGGCACGGTGAAGTCCTGGTTGCACCGAGGCCGCATCGCGCTCGCCGCTCAGCTCTACCCGGACAACCGTGCGGAGGTACGCCATGCCTGACATCGACATCGACCCTTCGCCCCGGGTGGATCCCCTGGACCGCGCGTTCGCCACCTTCGTCAGCGAAGCACCTCGGGAGATCATCGCTCCCGGCTCCGCCGCGGTCCGTCGCACCGTCACCCGGCGGCGCGCGACGAAGACCGTGGCCACGATGATCGTGACGCTCGGCATCGTCGGCGGTGGCGTGTTCACGTTGCCGTCGATGGTCGGGCACGGCGACGGCATGATGAGTCCCGGCGCCGCGAACGACGAGGGGGTCCTGCTCGGCTATCGCGATCAGGCGCTCGCCGCGATTCTCGGAGCCGGCACGACGCCCGATAACGCGCCTGACGTCATTTTCGGTGCCGACGCCCCGGTCACCGGCGCACACGGCGGCGCGATATCGACCTTCGGCCAGAGCGACACGCCGTACGTGAGCGCCGGCAGTTTCCTGTTCACATTCGTCTGCGTCGGCAGCGGCAAAATCGCCGTCAAATGGTCCGGGGCCACGACCGGATCGACGACCGTGGCCTGCTCGCCGGCCAGCATCGAGGCGTTCGTGCCGATCACGACCACGACCGGAGGCGACATCGCGGTCACCATCACGGCCGACAGCGACGCGATCGGTCGCTCCGGACTCGCCTACGTGCTCGGGCCGCCGCCGCTCGAGCCCGCGACGCTGAGTTCGCTCGAGACGGAGGCGGTCTCCCTCGTCAACGCGATCGACCGGAGCAGTTCGTACGGCTACTTCACCCCCGCGGCTCCGGGCCTGAGCCGGAAACTGACCGGCGCCACCGGCACCTATCCGATCGAGTTCGCCTGTGTCGGCGCGGGCGACATGCGCGTGCATCTCGGCATCGGGTCGCATGCGGCCGACGCCGTCATCACCTGCAACCAGCCGGCGACACCGCTGACGATCGACGCCGGCGACGGCGGTGCGCTGACCGTGACCGCGACGCCGAACTTCAGCGCGCTCGGTCACGCCGGGTGGGCCTTTGCCGTCCCGAACGGCTGACCTTCGACGAAAGCACCGCAGCGAAAGCACCCCCAGGAGAGCACCGCTACGAGAGCACCCCACGAAAGCACCGGCGCGCCGATCCCGTCCTCCCCGGGGTTGGCGCGCTGGCTTGCGGGCAGACGGCTCAGCCGGCGACGCGCAGCAGCCGAGCCGAGAGGTGCGAGGTCAGCGGGTGACCCATCGCCGCCATCTCCTGCGCGTAGAGGAGAGCGCCGTCGACGATGCCGTAGAGCCGGTGGCCCGCGGTCACGCTCTTCGCGGTCGACGTGCGCACGACGGCGTCGGAGACGAGTTCGAGCTTGAGACCGTCGACCTTGCCGACATGCAGCTCCATGATGCCGGTCGGTGCGCTGAGCAGCACTTCGATCTCGTCGGTGGCCACATCGTCGACGATGACCGGTCGGATCCAGCCGACCTCGCGGAAAGACGGCCGCACCGGCGTGCCGTCTTCCTCGATGACCCACGCGTGCGACTCGTAGGCGACGAACGGCCGGCCATCGTGGCTGAAGCGGGCCTCCTGCGCGAAGTGGAAGTCGTCGATCGTCGGATAACCGCCGACACCGCGGCCCCGCCAGACACCGATGTAGGGCAGCAACCCGAGCAGCGCCGGATGCAGGTCGGGGCCGACGCGCAGGTCATGCGTCTCCTCGAACGGCGAGGGCTCCACCGGCGGTGCGTTGAGCCACGGCGGTTGCTGCAGCGAATGCTCGGTCATGAACGCCCCCTCGACACCCTGACTGCCACGTAAATGAGACCGCCGGCGAGCGCTCCGAAGCCCGCGACGAGCAGGCTCACGAATCCGATCTCGGTGACCACGCCAACGATCTTATGCTGTGGGGCGTGACTCGTAACCTCGTCGTCAAGGTGACCGCCGGCATGGATTCTCCGGAACGCTGTTCGCAGGCGTTCACCGTGGCCGCGACGGCTGTGGCGGCCGGCGTCGACGTGTCGCTGTGGCTCACCGGAGAGTCGGCCTGGTTCGCGCTGCCGGGGCGGGCGGCCGAGTTCGCCCTGCCGCACGCCGCCCCGCTCCCCGAGTCTGCTGGCGGCGATCATCGACGAGCGGCACGGTCACGCTGTGCACCCAGTGCGCGGCCCGAAGGCAGATCAAGAGCGAAGATCTGCTTCCCGGGGTACGTCTGGCCGGATCCGCCACCTTCGTGGAAGAAGTGCTGGCCGACGGCGCGCAGGCGCTCGTCTACTAGCCGTGCCCCCACGCCCGATTTATCGCGTGTCGACACACCGAACTGCGGTTTTCCGACGCCACCGTTATCGGAGACCCGCCGACACGACGCTGACGTCGGAAATCCGGGCGCATCGGCGTGTCACCCGAGCGTTTGACTGACCCGGCGGCACGAATTGCCCGTTTTGCTGACGTTGATCTAACCGCTGCAGCGGGTGGTCGCCGACACTGTGAGGCCGTCGGAATCCTGCGTGGCGACGACGTCCGTGGCGCCCGACCGGTACGCGAACAGGTTCGCCGTCGAGGCCACGGGTTTCGGCGCGAGCGAAGCGAGCGCGGCACCGAGCGGCCCCGGAACCTGCCCCGGTGCCACGTGCACCGCCGCGGTGCGCATCGTGCTCGTACCGTCCGCGCAGGTGATCTGGGCTTGGCTCGTTGATGTTGGCTGGACGCCGAGCGTGGCCAGCACCGCCTGCGTGGGCGCCAGCGCTGTGGAGCCCGGGGCCGGGAGCGATTGGATCGCGCCGCCGGCTTCCCGGCAGCCGGTGTCGGCCCGGATCTCGATCACCCCGGGTGCGGGTCCGGCTCCGACCACGCCGACGTAATCGCCCGCGTCGGCGTGGAGGTCGAGGATCGCGCCTGGACCCGACGCGGCGTCGTAGGACCGGGGCAGGCCGGTCGCGATCGTGCGGAGCAGCGTGGATTCCGTGCCGGGCGCCGTGTAGAACGTGATCGTGCGCGGCGTAGTCGACGCCGGCGCGCACCGGCGTGATGTGGCAGTCGCCGACCTTCGTCGAAGCCGCCGAGCCGCGTCGCCGGACCCGGCGCCGGCCGCGGTCGCCACGGCCAGGATGGCCCGATCGACGACGGGTTCCGCGCCGACGATCGTGGTCTGGCCCCGCACCGTCGGCTTGCCGTCGCGGGCGTAGATCACGCCGGCGACCAGCAGGGCCACGCCCCAGATGACGGTCGCGACGACGAGCCAGCGGGGCGGCTTCCAGGGCCGGCGGCTCCGGCGCCGACGGTTGGTAGGCCCAGACGTAACCCGGTGGCAGCGGCGGCGGCTCGGGAGGCGCTGGCGGCGCGGGCGATGTCGCGGGCGCCGGCGGTGCGGTCTCTGGCGCCGGTTCGTTGACCACGTGCCAATGAAACCATTCGGGGTACGCAGGCGTAGCGCCCGCGTACCCCGAAAAGGATCCGTCTTTAGTTACTGACCGCGATAGCGATCTCGCTGACGCCGCGCTCGGCCGTGATCTCGGCGTCGCCGTTGCCCAGGCGGGAGAGCGCCCGCAGCGTCCACGTGCCGGGAGCGGCGAAGAACCGGAACTGGCCGGCTCGCCGACGTCACGACCTCGGCGGTGAACTCGCCGAACCGTCGAGCAGCCGCACGTACGCGCCGGCGACCGGCTCGTCACCCGCGCGCACGGTGCCGCTGATGACCGTTTCCTTCGCCAGATCGACGCTGGCCGGGATCGGGGCCGCCTGGTCGGGCGCGCCGCAGCCGTCGACGCTCGTCGCGACGGCGTTTGCCTGCGTGCTCATTCGGCTGCTCCCGGCTCGTCGCCCAGCGCGACCGGGACGCCGACGAGCGAGCCGTACTCGGTCCAGGAGCCGTCGTAGTTCTTCACATCGGTGTGGCCGAGCAGCTCGTGCAGCACGAACCAGCTGTGCGAGGAGCGCTCGCCGATGCGGCAGTAGGCGATCGTGGGCTTGGCGTCGTCGAGGCCGGCCGCGGCGTAGAGGTCGGCCAGCTCGTCGTCGGTCTTGAAGGTGCCGTCTTCGTTGGCGGCCTTGCTCCACGGCACCGACAGCGCGGTCGGCACGTGGCCCGGACGCTGCGACTGCTCCTGCGGAAGGTGGGCCGGGGCGAGCAGGCGGCCGGCGTACTCGTCGGGCGACCGCACGTCGATCAGGTTGCTGGCTGCCGATCGACTCGACCACCTCGTCGCGGAACGCGCGGATCGACAGGTCCTGGTCCTTGGCGACGTAGTTCGGTGGCGGCGCGGGTGGGCAGGTCGGCGGTGAGCGGACGACCGTCGAGCTCCCAGCGCTTGCGGCCACCGTCGATGAGCTTGACGTCCTGGTGACCGTAGAGCTTGAAGTACCAGTACGCGTACGCGGCGAACCAGTTGTTGTTGCCGCCGTAGAGCACGACCGTGTCATCGTTGCCGATGCCGCGAGCCGACAGCAGCGCCTCGAACTGCGCCTTGTTGACGAAGTCGCGGCGCACCTGGTCCTGCAGGTCGCTCCTCCAGTCGAGCTTGACCGCGCCCGGGATGTGCCCGCCGTCGTAGGCGGCCGTGTCCTCGTCGACCTCGACGAAGACGACGCCCGGAGCGTCGAGATTC
Source organism: uncultured Actinomycetota bacterium (assembly GCA_963797605.1). Taxonomy (GTDB): domain Bacteria; phylum Actinomycetota; class Actinomycetes; order Mycobacteriales; family Micromonosporaceae; genus DASQPR01. The sequence continues at coordinate 9,036 of CAWCPX010000003.1, forward strand.
TTTTCGGCCCAATCGGCCGAAACCAGCACAGACTCGCGTCCCATGGATACCCCTTGAAATCTGTCCGTCGCTCGGCATGTGCCTGAGCGACATGTCGCAAATAGGATGGATTGCGGCCTCGATGCCGCGCATGACGTGTCACAGGTCGGAAATGTCCCGGCAATCCACGGACGGGTCGCCCGCGAAGTGTGACGCCAGGGAGGTGCGCGTCAGGCGCAACGACAGAGGCTCGCCGCGACCAGGCAGTAATCGACCGGGCGGCACCTCGTGAGCATGAGCGCGGGCGCGGCCACGATCGCACGCATTCGCGTGGAGTGGGCGGGCACGACGGGGCTCATAGTCGACAACCCTAACACCGTCATCGACGGCCAAACAGGCTCCGCGTCCAACAGCTGGGACGGGCGGGATTTAACCGCCGAGGACGACGTGGGTCGCCGACGCGGTGATCGAGATGCCCGCCGAGGTCGCGCGGACCGTGCCGATCTTCAGGTTGTACGGCAGGGCCGGAATGCGGGCGTCGAAGGTGAGCGTCTGCCCGATCGCCGTCAGCTGCTGTGACACGAGTGAGGGCAGCGAGTTGTCGTCCGTGGAAACCTTCGTGACCTGCACGTGCACGATGTCGTTGCGCACCGAGATCAGACCCGTGGCGACGGCCGTGAACGCGATCCCGGCGATCTTCACGGGCACCGACAGCGTGATGTGGCCGTCGTCGGTGCCGGAGACGTGCATCGTGGACGGGTCGATGCCGTATTTCTGGCCGCCGCTCAGGTCGACCAGTTCGGTGAACGAATTCCAGGCGATCTGACCCGGTGCCCACGACGCGGTCGGCTTCGATCTGGCCGTTGCCGGAGATCACCGCTCCGGTGTCGGCATTGACGCCGGTCGCCGTCACATTGAGCGACGTCAGGCTGATGCCCTTGCTGGACGGATTCGGGACGACAATATTGATCTTGTCGTAGTGGCCCGCGACGACCTGGGTCAGGAACGGGAAGCCGTGGATCGTGACCGTCGGGTCACCGCCCACCTGCACGTTCTGGCTCGCGAGCTGGGTCTTCGTCTGGTCGGCGATCTCGCGATCGGCGCCACGACGACGCCGATCCGGTCGGCCGCGATCACCAACACGATCAGCGCCAGGACGACGATCAGAGCGATCCGACCCCAATGACGATTCCCACGAGCCACGCGACGCTCCTCGGTAGTGCGGTGCTACGGACCCGTTACGTGAGTGCCGGCACCAGCACCATCACGCTCATGGCATATGCCACCGGAGCGGCGAGCGCAAACGCGCCGAGCGGACCCTGCATGTGCCGCACTATCCACAACGAGGAAACCTCGCCTTCGATCTCGCGGCTCGCCTCCGCGTAACCGACACCCAGGTCGGCGAGCACGGCCGCGACCGCCGTCACCAGACCGGCGATGACGGCCTGGCCCGGGTGCAGGCCTTTGACCACGGACCCGACGATGGCCGCGGCGATGGTGCCGACCATGGCGCCGACGATGATGCCGATCGTGCCCCGAGCGACCTGGGGCGTGGTGCGGGGGAACGGGAACACGACGTCGAGCAACCGGGCCACGAATATGCCCACCGCAGCCGCCGTCAGGCACGCCGCGATCGACTCCTTGCCCAGGTCGAGGCGTGAGAGCACGATGAGCGACGCGTAGGCCACGACGCCCACGACGACGATCAGCGTGGCACCGAGGCTCTCCGTGACCTGATCACGGCCGCCCTTGCGGAGCAACTGCCCGACCGCGCCAAGCGCGAAGGCGCCCGCCGTCACGTAGGCGAGCGGTGCCAGCGAGGCATGCGTCGGCCACGCGACCCCGATCGAACTGGCCAGCGCGGCGGCGAGCCCGACGGCGGCGACCACGCGCGGGCCGGGCGGCCGGGTAGCGATGGTCCAGCTGACGACGAACAGCACCTGCACGCCCAGCACGACGAGCGCGAACGAATGCGGTGCCGTGTTGGCGCCGACGATCAGGGCGAAACCGAGGAGCGCGGCGAAGACCGCGACGGCGAGGCTGACACTGCGGAAGACCGGGGCCACCGGCACCGCGACGACGTCTTCCCGGTCGGCGACCAACTCACTGTCGAGCTCGCGCTCGAAGCCTTTCTCGCCGCGTGCACGACGACGCCGACCAGTGTTCGAGTCGCCGTCATCGCCCCACCCGCCGTCGGTCGACAGGGGGGAATCGGGGTGGGAAGAAGTCACGGACCGATCGTGCCAGAGGAATCGCGGTTCGCACAGTTCGGGGCGTCCCGTAACCGGCCGCTAACCCTTTGCACGAAGGTCGGCAATCGTATTGAAACGGACACGGACGTATCTCAATTGCGCATTCGTGGTGCCCATTGTGCGGGCAGACGCGCACAAGCCGAGGTCAATCGTCTACTCTGGGGAACCTATCTGTCCGCCATCGTCGTCGGCATCGACCCGAAACGAATGCGCGTGGACGGAGGTAGTTCGTGGAAATCCTTCTGTTGACCGGTGCGTCTCAGGGCACCCCCACCGCCGTACTGCCCTCTTTGGATCTCTTGCCGCACACCGTGCGGATCGCCGCTCGGGACATTCGCGTCCTGGTGTCCGGCCCTTCCCCGGACGTCGTCCTGATCGACGCCCGGTTCGACCTGGCGGAAGCTCGGGCGACCTGCCGGATGCTCAACGCGACCGGATCGGGGTTCCCGCTGCTCGCGGTGGTGCTAGACGCCGGCTTGATCGCCCTGTCGGCCGACTGGGGTCTCGACGACTTCGTGCTGGCCACGGCCGGTCCGGCGGAGATCGAGGCCCGGCTCCGGCTCGCCGTCGGCCGGCTGGCCCCGGTCACCGGCGCCGACGCGGGCACGATCCGCGCCGGGGAGCTGACGATCGACCAGGACACCTACGCCGCCAAGCTCAAGGGCCGGCCGCTCGACCTCACCTACAAGGAGTTCGAGCTGCTGAAGTTCCTCGCGCAGCACCCGGGCCGGGTCTTCACCCGCGATCAGCTGCTGCGGGAGGTCTGGGGCTACGACTACTTCGGTGGCACCCGCACCGTCGACGTGCACGTCCGCCGTCTGCGCGCCAAGCTCGGCTCCGAATACGAGTCGATGATCGGCACGGTCCGCCAGGTCGGCTACAAGTTCGTCGTGCCTCCGCAGCGCGGCAGCCTGCCGGATCGGGAATTGTCGCCGATCTCGGTCTGATCTCACGACAGAGTGGAGCCGTCCTTCGCGTGAAGGGCGGCTCCACTCTTCACCGCCTCGGCGTTACGGTTACCCGCGTGAGCACCCCGGCACCCGAGCGCGCAAGCCAGTTGACTCCGGCCGAGGTCGATGCCGTGACCGCGCTGGCGACCGAGGCCGGCGACGCCGACGGGGTGCTGCCGCTGAGCGAGCACGTGATGCTGCACGTGCGCCACGGTGGCGACGCGCCGTCTGTTCACCTGCTGATCCGCCGGCCCGGCGCGGAGCCGAAACTCGTCGCGTACGCGCACGTCGACACCACGGACGCGGTCGAGGGCGCGAGCGCCGAGATGGTCGTACACCCGATGGCGCGTCGTCGTGGTCTTGGTCGTGCCCTCGTGGTGGCGGCGGCTGAGGCGGCCGGCGAGCACGACCCGAGTGGCCGCCTGCGGCTGTGGGCCCACGGTGATCATCCGTCGGCCAGCGCGCTCGCCCTCAAACTCGGCTTCGACCGGCACCGGGTGCTGCTGCAGATGCGCCGCTCGCTGCACGCGCCCCTCCCCGGTGCCGAGTTGCCGGCCGGCATCGACGTGCGCGCGTTCCGGCCCGGCGTCGACGACGAGGCGTGGGTGCGACTCAACGCCCGCGCGTTCGCCGGCCATCCCGATCAAGGGCGATGGACCTTGGGCGATTTACGGGTACGCATGGCGGAGCCCTGGTTTGACGCGGCCGGATTCCTCATCGCCTGGCGTGGCGACGATCTTGTGGGCTTCCACTGGACGAAGGTGCACGGCTCGTTCCGGCGCGACGACACCGAACACCACCACGAGCCGGTGGGCGAGGTCTACGTGCTCGGTGTCGATCCGGCCGCTCGGGGCCTGCGCCTCGGCGAAGCGCTGACCGGCGCCGGCCTCCGATATCTGCGTGGCCGTGGTCTCGAACAGGCGATGCTCTACGTCGACGAGACGAACACCGGCGCCGTCCGCCTCTACCAGCGGAACGGGTTTGTGCGCTGGACCACCGACGTCAGTTTCCGGCGGCCCGTAACATCCTGAAATAAGGGTCTTTTGATTCGGGCAAATAGGTACGGACGGACCCCGCGCACCTGATAGCCATCTGGCCTGCGCCGATCGTCACGCGGATGTGCGAACTCTGTTCACCCTTCGTTCACTTTCCGCAAGTTGGCCGTCCACCTCAACCTCCTAACGTCCCTCTCACCGGTCGAGTTGGCCGGGGCCGTGGTCGGGCGCTATCGCGTCCGTGGCTCTCATACCCCCGAAGGGAAACAACGACGTGAAGCTTCAGCGGCTCGGCATCCTCGCCGGCATCGCGCTGACCGCAACGGTCGCGCTCGCCGCTTGCGGCACGGACAACAACAGCGATAAGCCCAGCACCAGCGCTTCGAGCACGGGTGCCGCTGTCAGTTGTCCCTCCGGCACGCTTAACGCAGCTGGTTCCACCGCTCAGGCCAACGCCATGCAGCAGTGGATCAAAGATTACAACTCGCAGTGCCCCGACGTGAAGATCAACTACAACGCCAACGGCTCCGGCGCCGGCCAGCAGGCCTTCATCCAGGGCACGGCCGACTTCGCCGGCTCTGACTCCGCACTCAAGGCCCCCGACCAGGCCAGCGCCGACAAGCGTTGCGCCGCCGGTCCCGCGATCCACTTGCCGATGGTTGTCGGCCCGATCGCCGTCGTCACCAACGTCAGTGGCGTGAAGGACCTGCAGTTCAAGCCGGCCACGCTCGCGGGCATCTTCGCTGGCAAGATCACCACCTGGAACGACGCGGCGATCGCCGCTGACAACCCCGGCGTCAAGCTGCCGTCGACGAAGATCACGGCCGTGCACCGCGCCGACAGCTCGGGCACGACCGACAACTTCACGAAGTACCTCGGCACCACCGCTTCCACCGTCTGGACCACCCCGCACGACAAGGTGTGGCCGGCCGCTGCCAAGGGTGACGCTGAGACCGGCTCGGACGGCATCTCCAAGGAGGTCACGAGCACGGACGGTTCCATCGGCTACGTGGAGTGGTCGTTCGCGACGCTCAACAACCTCAACGTCGCCAAGATCTTCAACGGTGCGGGCGAGTGGGCGACCCTGACCGCCGACGCTGCCGGCAAGACCATCACCGGTGCGAAGCCGGCCGGTGTCAGCCCCGACGACCAGCAGGTTTCGATCGACTACGCGACGACCACGGCGGGTGCCTACCCGATCGTGCTCGTCACCTACGAGATCGTCTGCGACAAGGGCACGCCCGCCGCGGCGCTCCCGCTGGTGAAGGGCTTCCTGACCTACACCTCGAGCACGGCCGGTCAGGCCTCGCTCACGCAGCTCGGCTACGCCCCGCTGCCGGAGACGATCCGCGCCAAGGTCGCCTCGACCGTTTCGGCACTGAGTTAATCCCGAGCCGGGCTCAGCCACCCACCGTGGCTGGGCCCGGCTTTTACCTTCAATGTGAACGGAGAGCTCACCCGAATGAGCCAACCCTCGTTCGCCGGCTCCGCTGAGGCATCAGGCGCCTCGGCGGAGCCGTTCCGCACGTCCGGCAGCAATTCAGCTGGCATCTCGACGGCGGGCGAACTCACCCCGAACTCACCCACTCCGCTCGGCGGCGGTGGCGCACTGCCGACCCGCAAGCGCTGGAGCCTGGAATCGTTCTTCCGCATCCTGTCGACCAGCGCCGGCATGTTCGTGCTGGTCATCATCGTGGCCATCGGCACGTTCCTGATCGTCAAGGCGGTGCCGGCTCTCCGCGCCAACCAGGCGAACTTCTTCACCTACAAATACTGGATGCCCGACCAGGCCAAGCCGATGTTCGGCATCGCGGCGATCGCGTTCGGCACCATCGTCACGTCGGCACTCGCGCTCCTGATGGCCGTGCCCGTCGCGCTTTCGATCGCGCTGTGCCTCACGCACTACGCGCCGAGGCGGGTCGCGACGACGCTCGGGTTCCTGATCGACCTGCTGGCCGCCGTCCCGAGCATCGTGTTCGGTCTCTGGGGTCGTGACTACCTGGTCAAGCCCGTCATCGGCCTCTCCGAGTGGCTGCACAAATACTTCGGATGGATCCCGATCTTCGGCAGCGACGGCCCGTACGGAAAGTCGATCCTGCTCGGCTCGATGGTCCTCGGCATCATGATCCTCCCGATCGTCACGGCGCTGTCCCGCGAGGTGTTCTCGCAGACGCCGCCGATGAACGAGGAAGCCGCGCTGGCTCTCGGCGCGACGAAGTGGGAGATGATCCGCACCGCCGTCCTGCCCTACGGCCGGCCCGGGCCTGATCGCGGCGGTCATGCTGGGTCTCGGCCGAGCGCTGGGCGAGACGATGGCCCTGGCCCTCACGCTCGGCACGACGTTCATCATCTCGCCGCAGATCCTCGAAAACGGCGGCAACACCATCGCCGCCAACATCGTGCACCAATTCGGCGAGGCCAGCGATACCGGTCGTAGCGCACTGATCGCCTCCGGCCTCGTGCTGTTCGCGATCACGCTGGTGGTCAACGTCGGCGCTCGAGCGGTCATCGCTCGCCGACGCGAGTTTAAGGGGACATCGGCATGAGCGCGGCTACCCTCACTCCCGCACCTCACGAGACGGTGTCACTGCGCGCACGCCGGCTTCCGAAGTTCACGACGGCCATCGTCGGCGTCGCCTCGATCGTCGTCGCCTACCTCGTCTTCGATCTCGGCGGTGCGCTGGGCGGCGGCGTCACGATGACCGTCGTCGGCGCTGTGGTGATCTTCCTGATCGCGATCGCGCTCCTCGCCCGCATCGTCGAGGGCCCGCGGGCGGCTCGCAACCGACTTGCCACCGCGTTGATCTACACCGCGTTCGCGGTCGCCGCGTGGCCGCTGTACCTGATCATCAAGACGCTCATCACGCTCGGCCACAGCCGGCTCGACGGCGAGTTCCTCACACACTCGAACCGTGACATCACGGCCTTCGACGCGGGTGGTGGCGCCTACCACGCCATCATCGGCACGCTGGAACAGGCCGGCATCGCCACGCTGATCACGGTGCCGCTCGGCATCCTCGGTGCGATCTACATCGTCGAGTACGGCAAGGGCCGGCTCGCCAACGTGGTGCGGTTCTTCGTCGACGTCATGACGGGCATCCCGTCGATCGTGGCCGGTCTGTTCATCCTGTCGTTCTGGGTGCTCATCGTGTCACCGCACTTCAACAACGGCCGGCCCGAGTTCTCCGGCTTCGCGGCCGCGCTCGCGCTCTCGGTGCTCATGCTGCCGACGGTGACCCGGTCCTCCGAGGAGATGCTGCGGCTCGTGCCCGGCCCGCTGCGGGAGGCGTCGTACGCGCTCGGCATCCCGAAGTGGAAGACGATCCTGAAGATCGTGCTGCCGACCGCCGCGGCCGGCATCGTCACCGGTGTGATGCTGGCTGTCGCCCGCGCCGCCGGCGAAACCGCTCCGGTCTTCCTCGTCGCCGGCGCGACCGACGCCATCAACACCAACCCGTTCACGGGCAACCAGGAGTCGCTCGCGACCTACATCTACTCGCAGGCCAGCCTCGCCTCTCCGCATGGCGCCCCGCGCGCCTGGGCGGCAGCGCTGACGCTCGTCGTCATCGTGATGGTGCTGACGATCGCCGCCAAGCTGCTCGCCAGACGCAGCAAGGTCAGCTGATCGACATGACCGCCAGCGCATCCCCCCAGCTCTCCTCACTCGCGCGCTCAGAATCGACGAAGGACATGGCCATGGCGAAACGGATCGAAGCGGAGAACATTTCCGCCTACTACGGAGCATTCAAAGCGATCGACTCGGTTTCAATGACCATCGAGCCCAAGTCGGTCACGGCGCTGATCGGCCCGTCCGGCTGCGGCAAGTCCACGTTCCTGCGGTCGATCAACCGCATGCACGAGGTGCTACCGGGCGCGCACGTCGAGGGCAACCTCACGATCGACGGTCAGGACATCTACCACCGCGACGTCGACGTCACCGCCGTTCGCCGCATGATCGGCATGGTCTTCCAGCGCCCGAACCCGTTCCCGACGATGTCCATCTACGACAACGTCGTGGCGGGTCTGCGGCTCGGCGGCCTCCGCAAGAAGTCGGCGCTCGACGACGCGTGCGAGAAGGCACTGCGGGCCGCGAACCTGTGGAACGAGGTGCACACGCGCCTGTCCCGTCCCGGCGCCGGCCTCTCCGGTGGTCAGCAGCAGCGTCTCTGCATCGCCCGCACCATCGCGGTCGAGCCCCAGGTCGTGCTGATGGACGAACCGTGCTCGGCGCTCGACCCGATCTCGACGCTGGCGATCGAAGACCTGATCACCGAGCTGAAGACGCAGTACACGATCGTGATCGTCACGCACAACATGCAGCAGGCCGCTCGAGTCTCCGACCGCACCGCGTTCTTCTCGATCGAGAAGACCGGTGACCCCGGCCGGCTCATCGAGTACGACGACACGACGCGCATCTTCACGAACCCGTCGGTCCGCAAAACGGAGGACTACATCACTGGTCGTTTCGGATAACCCGTACGACCTCGTTAGGCCCGGCTATATACGCCCGGGGGGAACGTGGCGCTGTGCCGGAGTTCGGGCTCCGGCACGGCGCCACGCCTGTTTCCGGCCCCCGCCTGGGGTGCCGGCTAGGCGCCTGTAGCGCTGGTCTCGCGGCGCATCGGTATGCCGGTCAGAACAGGAGGTTCCGACCCGACTCGAAAGATAGACAGTTCGGGGAAAGGCATGCCTCACGGCACATCCCCATGCCACCCACGACATGACGTCCGCGAAACACATATTGTTCGGCCGGAGCCGGGGCCACCAACGGCGCTAGGACAGATCCAACGTCGGGATCACGGGCGTCCGCGCGTCACGATCGGCAGCCGCCTCCATCAACGCGTCCACCGATCCGTGTTCCGCCACCTGGTCAAGCGTCATCCGGGTCGGCGGCAGCATCGGGAAATCGCCCGATGCGCCCGGCCGCATCCATGTCACGAGGTCGGCTTCGCCACCGACGTTGCGCGTGATCTGACCGTCGGGCAGCCGGGCGAGGAAGAAGTACGTGTCGTAGCGTCGTGGCTCGAACTCCGGGGTGATCCACCGAGACCACGGAGCCAGCAGGTCGGCGCGCAGCACGAGATCACGGTCGCGCAGGAATTCGGCGAAACCGAGTCGTCGGTCCACGAGAGCGGCGCGCTGTGCCTCCCAATCGTCGCCCGAGACGTCACCGACAACCGTCGTCGCCGAGGAACCGGCCAACAGCACTCCGGCTTCCTCGAAAACCTCCCGCACAGCCGCGCACACGATCGCCTCGGCGGCTGCCGCCGGCTGGCCGAGACGCGTGGCCCAGGCGTCGGGAGACGGCCCGGTCCACCGGATGTCGGCACCCGCATCACGTGGGTCGACGGTGCCGCCGGGAAACGCGTACATCCCCGGGGCGAACGGCATCGTCGGCACCCGCCGGATCGCGTGCACCTCGACGCTCGAACCGGCCGCCACCACACCGGCGTCGGCGCCGTCGCCACCGAAAGCCAGCACGGTGCGGAGCAACAGCACCGTCGCGGCCATCTTCGGCTGGGCCGGCTCGGCGCCGGAATCGTAGAAGGCTCGGGCGTGCGCCAGCAGCGATGCCGGCAGGTCGGCCGGTCGCAGCACCGGAGACTCAGTCAACCCGCACCACCATGGCCGTGCCCTGGCCGACACCGATGCAGGCCGCTGCCACACCGAAGCCACCGCCGCGCCGGGCCAGCTCACGGCACAGGTCGACGACAACCCGGGGAGCGGACGCGCCAAGCGGATGACCGATCGCGAGCGCGCCACCGTTGGGGTTGACGCGTTCCCGGTCGATGCCGGGCAGGCCGTCGAGCACCGACAGCACCATGGCGGCGAACGCTTCGTTGATCTCCCAGACCGCGATGTCCGAGATGGACAGCCCGGCTTTGGCCAGCACCTTGACGATCGCGGGCACCGGAGCGACCGAGAACCGCTCCGGCGTCAGGGCCACGGTGGCGCTGGCGACGATGCGCCCGATCGGCTCGGCACCCATCGCCGTCGCCATCTCGCGGGTGCCGATGAACGTGGCGATCGAGCCGTCGTTGATCGGCGAGGAGTTGCCGGCGGTCACGGTGCCGTCGCGGGTGAACGCCGGTTTCAGCGCGGCCAATTTCGCCATCGTGGTGTCGGAGCGGATCGACTCGTCGCGGGTCACGCCGGCGGTCGGCACGACGTACCCATCGTGTAAGCCCTTGTCCCAGGCTGTCGCGGCGCGCTCGTGCGATCGGAGTGCCCATTCGTCCTGCTCGGTCCGGCTGATGCCGATCTCGGTGGCGACGGCTTCCGCGCAGGCGCCTAACGAAACCGTCCACTCCGGCGGCATCTGTGGGTTGATCAGGCGCCAGCCGACCTGCGTCGGGACCATCTCCATCTTCGCGGGCAGCGGCACGTCGGGTTTCGGCACCACGAACGGCGCCCGGGTCATGCTCTCGACGCCACCAGCGATCATCAGGTCGGCGTCACCCGAGCGGATGGCCCGGGCCGCCTGGGTGATGGCTTCGGCTCCGGAGGCGCACAGCCGGTTGACGGTCACCCCGGGAATCGTCACCGGAAGGCCCGCCAGCAGCACCGCCATCCGGGCGACGTTGCGGTTGTCCTCGCCCGCGCCGTTCGTGTCGCCGAGGATCACGTCGTCGATCAGGGTCGGATCGAGAGCCGGGTAACGCTTGATCAACTCAATGATCGGCAGGGCGGCGAGGTCGTCGGTCCGGATGCCGGCGAGACCGCCGCGATGCTTACCGAAGGGAGTCCGAACCGCGTCGATGAGGTAGGCGTCCACGTCGTCGAGCGTACTGCCGCCAGGTCCTGATCTGGTCCGCGTCAGGTGTGGTTCGATTAACAGCATGGGCGCTCACATCCGCTGGGGAATCCTGGCCACCGGCGGCATCGCCACGAAATTCACCACCGATCTACTGCTCGTGCCCGATGCCATGGCGGTCGCCGTCGCGTCCCGTAGTGTCGAGTCGGCCGAGCGGTTCGCCGCCGACAACGGCATCGACCGGGCGCACGGGAGCTGGGAGGCCTTGGCCGCCGACCCGGACGTCGACATCGTCTACGTCGCCACGCCACACATCGCCCATCACGCGGCCGCGAAGATGATGCTGGAGGCCGGCAAGGCGGTGCTGTGCGAGAAGCCGATCACGCTGACCGCCGCGCAGGCCCACGACCTGGTCGACACGGCTCGCCGGCAGCGTGTGCTCCTCGCCGAGGCGATGTGGATGCGATCGAATCCGGCGGTACGCCGGGCGATCGAACTGATCCGGGCCGGCGCGATCGGCGAGGTCAAGTCGATTCACGCAGATCTGGGCATCTGGGCATCGCTCGACGACAAGCACCGGCTGCGCGATCCGGCGTTGGGCGGCGGTGCGCTGCTCGACCTCGGCGTCTACCCCGTCGCGTTAGCCCAGTTCATCATGGGTACGCCCAGCCGGGTCCAAGCGACCGCGAAGCTCACCGACCTCGGGGTGGACGAGACGACCGGCATCCTGCTGAGCTACCCATCCGGTGCGCACGCGGCCCTGAGCTGCAGCATCGTCACGGGTGGCCCGGTGGTCGCCACGATCGTCGGCACCGAGGGCCACATCACGCTCCCGAACCGGTTCTACCGGACCCAGCAGCTCACCCTGCATCCGAAGAGTGGCGAGCCGGTCGTGGAGGATCACCCGTACACCGGGAATGGGTTGCGATTTCAAGCTATTGAAGTCGGGCGTGCCGTCAGCGAGGGCCTGCTGGAGAGCCCGATGTTCCCGCTGGCCGACACGCTTGCCGTGATGGAGACGCTCGACGAGGTCCGATCCCAGGTCGGCGTGGTCTACCCCGTCTAGAACAGCGGCCGGGTGATGAACGAGGCCGCGATCGCCACGAGCGCCGCTGCCGGGAAGGTCAGCACCCACGCGATTACGATGTTGCCGGCCACGCCCCAGCGCACCGCCCGCAACCGCTTGGTCGCGCCGACACCCATGATCGCGGACGTGATCGTATGCGTCGTCGAGATCGGCCAGCCGAAAGCCGCCGCCGTATAGAGGATGGCGGACGCCGTCGTCTCCGCCGCGAATCCCTCGGGTGGGCCGAGGTGGATCACGCGGCGGCCCAGGGTCCGGATGATCCGCCAACCGCCGGCGTAGGTGCCGAGCGAGAGCACGGCGGCGCTCAGCAGATAGACCCACAGCGGCGTCTTCGCGTTGGCACCGAGGTAACCACCGGTCGTCAGGGCGAGCGCCACGATGCCGATCGTCTTCGCACCGTCCTGCAGGCCGTGGCCGACGGACATCGCTAAGGCCGAGAGCGATTGCGCGTGCCGGAAACCACGGTTGAGCTTGGTCGGATGCCCTCGGCGGAAGATCCACAGCACCGCGAGCATGACGATGAACCCGAGAATGATGCCGGCGAACGGCGACAGCACCATCGGGATAACGACCTTGTCGACGATGCCCTGCCACAGCACCGTGGCGCCGGGCGTGACGAGGGCGGCACCGACGAGACCGCCGAAGAGAGCATGCGACGACGACGATGGAATGCCGAAATACCACGTCGTGAGGTTCCAGACGATCGCGCCGATGAGACCGGCCGTGACGACGCCGAGGCCGGTCATGCCCGACGGCGGCACGATGATGCCCTTGCCGACCGTCGCGGCGACCTTGCCTCCGAAGAAGACAGAGCCGATCAGATTACCGACGGCTGCCATTCCGAGCGCGACACGCGGCGAAAGTGCCCGAGTTGAGACGCTCGTCGCGATAGCGTTGGCAGCGTCGTGGAATCCGTTGGTGTAGTTGAAACCCATCGCGAACACGATGACGATGATGGTGCCGAGGAACTCGCTCACTGACGGCTCAGGATTCCTTGACCGCGATGGTCTCGACGGTGTTCGCGACGTGTTCGAAGGCGTCACAGGCCGCCTCCATCTCGTCGGCGACCTCCTTCATCTTCAACACCGTCAGCGCGTCGTATTCGCCGGAGAAAAGGCGGACGAGCAGCATGCGGTAGGCGCGGTCGCCCTCGTTTTCCAGGCGGTTGCACTCGACCCAGTAGTCCTTCAGGTCTTTGAGCGTCTTCAGCCGGGCCATGGCGTCAGCGGTGACCTTCGCCTGCTGGTCAAGCACGTCGATGATCTCGAGCATTTCGCGCGGCAGCGCCGGCAGGCTGGACAGGCCGTAGAGGTAGACGAAGGTGCCGATCGCCTCGAGGTGGTCCATCACGTCGTCGAGACCGGACCCGAGGCGGTAGATGTCCTCACGGTCGAAGGGCGTCACGAACGTCGAATTGATCTTGTTGTACAACTCGTGCGTGATGCTGTCGCTGTCGTGTTCCACCTCGACCAGGCGTTCGCCGATCGATGGCACGTCCGCGTCGGGAAGGGCGAGTTCAGACAGCAGTGCGGTGCCCTTGACCAGATTCAGAGCGGCTCGGCTGAAGTAGTCGTAAAACGAGTCGTCGCTAGGACGGATCTTGATTCGCACTGTGCGGCACCTCGTCGCGGACGCGGGGGTAGACATCGGACGACTGCATGCTAGCGGGCCGCCTCGTCAGCCCCGGCGCGCCCACCCTCGTGAGCGGATTCAGGCGTCTTCGAGTCGTCGCCGTTCGGTTTCGACATCGAAGTCCGCCGGCGGATAACTGAGGTTCATATCGGCCAGGGTGTCGTGGATCAAGGTCGCCACGGCCCAGTCGCGGTACCACTTCCGGTTGGCCGGCACGACGTACCACGGGGCCACGTCGGTCGAGCATTTCCGCAGCGCATCCGCGTACGCGGCTTGGTAATCGTCCCAATGGGCACGCTCGTCGAGATCGCCCGGGTTGTATTTCCAATACTTTGTCGGATCGTGCAGGCGCTCATCCAGTCGGACCGCCTGCTCTTCCGGCGAGATGTGCAACATGACCTTGATGAACGTGACGCCGTCGTCCGCCAGCCGCCGCTCAAAGTCGTTGATCTCCGCGTACCGCGCCTGCCACGTGCGCCTGGGCACCGTTTTGTGCACCCGGACGATCAACACGTCCTCGTAGTGCGACCGGTTGAACACGCCGATCATGCCCGGCGTCGGCATCGCGTTTTCGATTCGCCAGAGGAAATCGTGCGCCAACTCCTCCGCCGTCGGCTTCCCGAACCCGACGACGGAGAGGCCCTGCGGGTTCATCGTGCCCGTGACCTTCTTGACCGTGCCGTCCTTGCCGCCGCAGTCCATCGCCTGCAACACGAGGAGCACCCGAGCCCGGGTGTCGCCCGACTTCGCGGTCGCGAACAACTGCTCCTGCATCGTGGCCAGATGCAACCCGATCTCGCCGAGTTGCTCCCGAGCCCACGTCTTGCGGTGGCCGCCGTTGATCCGAGGCAGACCCGGAGTCGAATCCGGACTGACACTCGCAAGATCAAAATCTTTATTCGGTGGTACACGCAACGCGTCCCGCAAAGTCATGCCGCTGATCATCTCGCACCGGAGACGCTCAGCACCTCATCTCCGGCGGGCAAATCGTCGTCGGTCACCAAATGGTCGTCGGTCGCCAAATCGTCTTCGGTCGCCAAATCGTCTTCGGTCGCGATCGGAGCCGGGGCCTGGTCCACGATCTCCGCGACTGAGCCCTCGTCGGGTGCCTGCTCACCGGCCGTGATGAGTTCGGCGGCTGCGTCTTCCTGAGCCGTGATCACCGGTGTCGCGATCAACGCCGTTGCGATCGTCGAAGTCGCCCGGATGGGCATGATCCGCCGGACGCCGCTGCCGGCCAGGAACCGCGCGAGCGATCGCGGGTCGGCCGTGCTGACGAGATCGACGCCGCTGGCGAACAGCTCCCGCCAGTACGCCTCACGGACCCGCCGGCGCTCCGGAATCCCGAAGAACCGCACCTGCCTGCCGTCGGCCTGCGCCGTGGCCACGATGTCGCGGAGCAGGTGGCGTTCGGGGGCGGGCATCTCCTCGATTCCGTCCCACCCGAAACGCCAAGCCCAGTGCTCGCTCACAACCGGTACGAGTGCCGCCGGAGCCCCCCACGCGCCCACGTCGCCGAAGTTGCCGTCGCAGAACGCGTACCGGTCGGCCTGGGCGACGAGCCGGTGCCGTGGCACGGTCGGACCCGTGAGCACGACCGTCACGGCGCGTCGACGCACGACGCCGTCGTCGAAACGCGTCAGCAGATCCGGGTAGTGCCGCAATTCCGCGTCGAGCACGTCGTACGCGCGAGCCTGCCGGGCCGGATCGGTTTCGATGATCTCGATCATCAGAAGCATCGGCGAGAGCTGCCCACGGTGTACCCGGCCGCCCAGACGCGCCGCCCGCCGAGCCAGCGGGTCGAGCACCATCGGGCGGATCGTGTTGCCGGCGTCGTGATCCCAGCGCCGCGCACCGATCTGCAGACGCTCCCAGCCGTCGAGCCAGACCGCGATCTCCAGGCCGTCGCATCCGGCGCGCATCGGTCTGCCGATCGGGTTGATGGCCGAGTCGTCGCGAGACGCGTACACGCCGAGCTGGTGCCGACGGTCTCGCCGGGCACGCGCGCTGGCGAAGCCCGCGAAGGCACCCACACCCGCGACCGCACCAAGGCCCGAAATCACTGTCTGCAGACTGCTCGCCATGACACCCCCCACGCCGGAGGGTACCGATGTCGCATCCGTTTTAGACGTTATACCGCTCGATGTCGGGATTGGCGTGTCTCGACGAGTCGAGCGCTGCTACTCATGCCTCATCCGCCCTCATCCGCCGGATGGATCTGGTCGAGCCACACGTGGTAGCCCCCGGCGAAGGGCTCCGCGCCGTCGTTGATCGCGTCGAGAAGGTGATGAGCCGCCGCCCACGCCTGCTTGACGACCTCCGGCGGATATCCGTAGCGCGCGGCGTGCTGCTCGAACTCGTCTTCGTCGAGCAATTCGGCCACTGTCGAATCCCGGCGCCGCCGCACATCAAGATCGAGATCTACGAGTTGGACACGGTCATCGGCCCACACCGCGGGCGTCGCCACGTCGCAGTAGATCTCGGTGCGCCTGGGTGGTGCGTTGAACATCGCCGTCCACCAGGCGTGCCGGGGCACGAGAAGGACGTAGGGATCGGTGTATTTGAAGCTGGCCGAACCGACCGTCTCGATGAAGTCGCCACCGGGCACTCCCAGCCATGTGCCGTGCTCGTCATCCCCCAGACGCAGGGCTGGATAGCCGCGGTGTGCGTTGCCGTCATATTTGCGATAGTCGACGCGCACGAGTTCCACGTGCGGGGCGCCCTCCCAGTCGACCATGCGTGTCATCGTGCTCCTTTCGGGGGCATGACGCCAGATTCCTCGCCGGTGTCCGCGTGGCGCAACCCGCTCATCGCCGCTGGTGGACAGCGAGGGTGGATGTGGACAACCTGGTCCAACCGGTGGCACAAGCCTCCGCTGAGTCGATTTCCATCGGCCCGGTGACGTCGGTAGCCTCAGTTCTCGTGACCGCTACCCCCGCCACCGCCGCGCCGGAGGCGGCCAAGACCGACGTCGACGAGCTTCTCGCCGCCGCGGTGGGTGCGGTGCCGGGCGGTTCCACCCGGCCTGGCCAGCAGTTGATGGCGCACGCCGTGGCAAAAGCGGCGAAATCGGGCAAGCACCTCCTCGTGCAGGCGGGCACCGGCACCGGCAAGTCGCTGGCCTACCTCACGCCCGCGCTGCTCATCGACGGGCCCGTCGTCGTTTCCACCGCCACGCTGGCGCTGCAGTCGCAACTCGTCGACCACGATCTGCCTCGGCTCGCCGACGCGGTCACACCGGTGCTCGGCCGCCGACCCACGTTCGCCGTGCTCAAGGGTCGCCACCACTACCTGTGCCTGGCCCGGTTGGAGAGCAGTAACGAGGAGGAGCCCACCGACGCCCTGTTCGACACCGGTGAGGCCGCGAAGCCGAAGACGGTCTGGCTGGGCGAGGCCGGACGGCTTGGCAAACAGGTCCAGCGGCTGCGTGAGTGGGCCGCGGAGACCGAGACCGGCGACCGTGACGAGCTGGATCCAGGTGTCGACGACACGGCATGGCGGCTCGTTTCGATGCCCGCGCGCGAGTGCGTCGGCGCCGCGAAGTGCCGTTTCGGCGCGGAGTGCTTCACCGAGGCGTCCCGAACCCGAGCCCGCGAAGCCGACATCGTCGTCACGAACCACAGCCTCCTGTCCTTCGACATGCTGGCCGGCCGCCACATCGTGCCACCGCACGAGCTGCTGATCATCGACGAAGCCCATGAGCTGGCCGACCGCATGTCGAGCGCCGCCCAGGCCGAGATCTCGCCCGACGCGATCGACCGGGCCGCCCGCCGCTCACGCGCCCATCTCGACGCCGACGATTACGAACGGCTCATCGAGGCAGGCGATGGACTCTCGGTGGGTCTGGCGGAGGCGGTGCCCGGTCGCATCACGGGCGGTCTGCCGGCACCGATCCGGGAAGCGCTGACGCTCCTCGACGCCGCGACCCGGCGAGGTCTCGAAACGATCGGCGAGATCAAGGCCGACGACAGCGATCCGGTCCGCAAGCAGGGCGCCAAAGCGGTGCTCTCCGAGCTGTCCACAACCGCGCAGCGCATGCTCGATGGCTCCGATCACGACGTCACCTGGATCGACCGCGACGACCGCCGCCGGTCCATCACGGTCGCACCACTGTCCGTCGCCGCCACCCTGGCCACTCACCTCTACACCGAGCGCACCGTCGTCGCGACCTCGGCGACGCTGGCGCTCGGCGGCAAGTTCGACACCGTCGCCCGTTCCCTCGGCCTGACCCCGACGTCGGCCACCGAAACGCCGCCCGGGTGGAACTCGCTCGACGTCGGCTCCCCGTTCGATTACGCGAAACAGGGCATCCTTTACGTCGCCGCCCGCATTCCCAGGCCGACCCAGTCCGGCCTTTCCGACGCCGCCGCCGACGAACTCGTCACGCTGGTCAGCGCGCTCGGTGGCCGCACGCTCGGCCTGTTCTCGTCTCGCAAGGCCGCAGACCGCGCCGCCGAAGTGCTCCGCGCCCGCACCGACCTCACCGTGCTGTTGCAGGGCGACGAGGCCCTGCCGCTACTCATCCGCGCCTTCCGCGACAATCCGTCCACCTGCCTGATGGGCGTCATGTCGCTCTGGCAGGGCGTCGATATTCCGGGCGAGGCGTGCCAGCTCGTGGTCATCGACCGACTTCCGTTCCCCCGCCCCGACGAACCGCTCGCCGCCGCGCGTTCCGCCGCCGTCGACGCCGCCGGCGGGTCCGGGTTCTCGGCGGTCAGCGTGCCGATCGCGGCGGTCCGGCTAGCGCAGGGCGTCGGCCGGCTGATCCGCTCGACGGGCGACCGGGGTGTCGTCGCGGTGCTCGATTCCCGCCTGGAAACCGCCAGGAGCTACGGCGGTTACCTGCGCGCATCGCTGCCGCCGTTCTGGTACACCACGAAGCAAGAGGTCGCGATCGGCGCGCTTAAGCGACTCGGCACGTCGAAGTAGCCCCGCCGCCTCTGCGTGCCCCATGCCGACGCGCCCCGCGACAGCAAAAACCAAACACCTGTTCCGTGGACGTCATGTCCGAACCGACATACCGATGCGCCCTGAGATATAGGGTTCGCCAAGCCTCACGCCGATCGAGCGGCTGCCGAATCGACGTCGCGAAACCTCACGTCGGTCGCGCAACGCGACGGCGGCAAACCTCACGCCGGTGCGCAGCGGCCGAATCGACGTCGGGAAACCTCACGCCGAGAGCGCGATGGCCGAAATCGACGTCGGCAAACGCGGCCGCACCTGGGAACGGGCCTCTGGCTCCGAGTGCGACGCCCAGGTTATGTCGGATCCCCGCCCCAGAGCAGGCATGTGTCCCGCGGACGTCATGTCACAACTCGCATCCCAATCCGCTGCGACACGTACCTTTCGCAGAACGTCATCGCTTCCGCCGTGTAGCCCGCAACCGCAACGCTCAAACCCCTCGGATGGCGCGACGAGCAGACGCTTGACGTGAAGGAGCTGCACAGCATGGTCCCGACGCACGCATGGCGAGCGTTGGCCAAACCAAGTAAGTCGCGACCGACACCGGCTGGTCCGGCCGCGAAGCGGGACCCTCGGCAAAACCGAATACATGCTCCGAATACGCCATGTCGTGGCCCGCATCCCAATCCGCTGCGACACATACCTTTCGCCGAACATTATGCCGCCAGCGCGGCTTCGCTATCCGCGGGCGGAAACGCCTCGGCGCACCCAACGCGTGCCTTGGCCGCCTCGACGTGCGAGAGGTGGGGCGGCCGGCCGTCGACACCGGACTTGATCAGTCGCGGCGACGCCGAATGGTCCGCGGCCGAGCGCCTGCTGGCCAAACGATTACGTGTTCCACAGACGCCATGTCATGGGCGGCATCCCGATGTGCCGCCACACATATCCCTGACCAAACATCATGCCTTCAAAACGGATCACGCCATCAGCGCGTGCAAACGCCTCGACGCATCGACTTAGCGCGTCACATTCCGCGTGCGCCACACCGATTGCGCCACGCCGGATTGCGCCACGCTGGGATGTCTCCACGTCGGGATGGCTCCACGCCGGACTGCGCCACGCTGCACTGCGCCACGCTGGGACGGCTCCACGCCGGACCGCGCCACGCTGCACTGCGCCACGCTGGGACGGCTCCACGCCGGATTGCGCCACGCCGGACCGCGCCACGCCGGATCAGGCCGGGCCGCGGAGCAAACCAGCCACATATTCCGCAGGCGACATGTCGTAAACAGCATGCCAATGCGCCCGGACACATACCGTTCGCCGAACTTCACACCACCCGAGCCAGAAGTTATCCACAGACAGAATTCTCTGCTGGATCCCGGACGAGCACCCGCGAGATGATTGTCCACATGGGCGGAAAGTTGGCGAAAGACATCGGCAGTCTGCTCCGGTCGGAGCGCCAGCGTCACGACTTCAGTCAGGTGACGTTGGCCCGACGCGCCCGGATCGGTCAAGCGAACCTGAGCCGACTCGAGTGCGGGCGCGGCACTCCGACCACGGCCGTCGTCGAACGAGCCTTCGCCGCCCTGGGAAAGCAACTCACCCTCGACCTCGAGCCACTCGACAGCACCCTCGACGCGTCGATCGAGGCGCATTCGTCTTTGACTCACGATCAGCGCCTCGCCGTCACGGGGCAGTTTGGCTTCGTGGAGCGCAAGCTCGAAGGCCTTGGGCTCGACTATCGGATCGACGGCACATTCGCGGCGTTTCTCCACGGGCTGCCGGTCGAGGTAGACGCGTTGGCGATGGCGATTACCGTCGAGGGAGCGCCCACGTTCGCCGTGTGGCTCGGCCGCATCCCCAATGTGCTGAGGTGGAGCGTCAAGCATCGTGACTTTATCGGCTACAACCGTGACCCGACGAGTTCGGAGCCGCCGCGGTGGGGCACGCCGGTGGGAGAGATTCGGGCGCGGATTCTTCCGGAGTTACCACCGCCGGTTTCCATCATCCTCGGCGCCAAGACCTATCCGGTGCTGCCGTTGACCGACGTGATCGCAGGCGACGACCAGATCGCACGCGTAGCCGAGCGCGTGGCTCACCTAGCGGGCGGCGGGTAGGGGTAGCCGTAGGGCATCGGCATCGGATAGGGCATCGGCGCCCGGACGACCGGGACCGGCACCACGGGCGTCGACGGCGCGTCGATGGTGCGCACCGACCCGTCGGGAAAGGAGAGGTGGTAGCGGTGACCGTCCCACGTGGCGCGGGGTGCTTGCGGGTCGCGGCCGACGTAGGCCGATCGGTAGGCGCTCACCAACGCGAGCAGTTGCCGTTCCTCGGCGAGTTCGCCCTCCCGCACGGTGCCTCCAGCGGCGACCGTGCGCTCCATCCGGTCGCGGAGGAGTGCGAGTTGCGTCGCCGCCAGTTGGAACCCACGCATCCCGTCGGCGCCCTGATCGCCCGCCACGCGTTTCGCCCACGCCCGGGCCGACCGGCGACGACCGATCGACGCCAGCGCCGCGATTTCGGGCGGACTGACCCAGCCGGCTTGCATGTAGCCGGTCAGAGCGGTCTGGGTCAACCGTCCCTCGGCCGAGCGCAGCCACATCGCCAGACCGACCATGCCGAAGAAGATCGGCATCATCACCGAGAAGTAGCCGTACAAGAGGATTTGCGCGTGTCCGGTGTCTTGGGCAAGCGTCGCCATCAGGTTCCACGAGCCGTGGAGCAGCATCGCGGCCACCAGCCCGGCAACCGGTGCGAGGAACTTCACCCGCTTGTCTGTCGCCCGGATCGCCACGCCGACGCCGACCGCCGTCATCGACGTGAACAGCGGGTGGGCGAACCCGGACAACGGGATGCGGCCGATGAACACGCCGATCACACCCGTCAGACCGCCGGCGACACCGCCCTTGTCGGCGCCCTGTGCGTAACCGTAGCCACCCAGGTAGAGCACATTTTCGGACATGGCGAAGCCGGTCGCGGAGAGCCCGAAGAAGACGATCGAGTCGACGATGCCGTTGAAGGTGCGGCGTTTCTTCCACAGGGTGAACAGCAGCAGCAGCACCGGCCCGAGCGCCTTCATCGACTCTTCGAGCACCGGGGCACACAGCACCGCGACCGCGTCCTCGGGGAAGCCCTCGCGTTTGAAGAGATGCGCGACGGCCGTGTTGCCGAAGTATGCGACAGACGCGGCGACGCCGGCGCCCCAGGCGAAGCAGAACACCAGGTAGAAGACCGGTTCGGGTTCATAGCGGTCGAGCCAGAGAAAAGCCGAAATCAGGAACGGGACCGGCAGCACCGCGGCGCCGATGCCGATCACGAGCGCCAGCGGACCGACGTCGAAGCCGATGACCAGCAGGATGGTGACGACCCCGGCCAGGCACACGACGACGACGCCGGTCAGCACGAGAATCCGGACCCAATCGATGCGCTTCGGCGGCCGCACGCCTGCCAGCGGCGCGGGCGGGGGCACGGCCGGCGGCGCTATCTGCTGGGTCACATCGTCAGCGTACCGACGACGACAGCCGAAGGTGGAGCCCGGGCGCGAGCGAAACCTACTCGCGCAAAGCGGGTTTCCCCTGATGCCGGGATGGGTTGATCTCGGTACCGTATGGGGACGATCGGAGGCTATGGCCTCGGCGTGAGGGGCGTGATGTGACCAAGTTCGATGAGGTGCGAGAAAATCTCCGCCGGGCTTATGAGATTAGACGCGCCACCGTGCGTGCGGCGAACGCTGCCGCTGCCGTGCCCGCGCCGATAGAGCGACCGCGCGCCGAGTTCGTAACGGTCGAGCGGACCGAGCGCGTGCCCGCCGGCAACCGTGAGAACACCGAGGTGCCACGCACGCTCCGGCTCGCTGCCGCGTGGGGCTGGCGACTGATCATCGTGATCGTCGTCCTGGCCCTCGTGCTGTGGGTGCTCGGCCGGTTGCACCAGGTCGTCGTGCCGCTGGCGATCGCGCTGTTGCTCTCCGCGCTGCTCTCCCCCGCCGTCGGCTGGCTGCGGCGCCGTGGCATGCACCGATCGCTCGCGACCACGATCGTGCTCATCGCCGGCGTCATGCTCGTCGCCGGCACGCTCACGCTCGTCATCACCGAGTTCGTCAACAACTACCCCGACCTCGCCGCCAGCACCCAGAGCGGCATCGACAACATCCAGAGCTGGCTCAAGGGCGGCATCTTCCACCTCTCCGACAAGCAGCTCAGCGACCTCCTCGGCAACCTGCGGCAGTGGCTGCACAACCACCAGTCGATCCTGACGACCGGCGCGCTGGCCACCGCCACCACCGCGCTCGACGTCATCGCGTCGATCTTCCTGGTGCTGTTCTCGACTTTCTTCTTCCTGCGCGACGGCGATCGCATCTGGCGTTTCCTGGTCAACCTGCTGCCGCGTCAGGCACGCAACCCGATCGGCGCCGCCGGCTCCCAATCCTGGCTGACCCTCGTCGCCTACGTCCGCGCCACCGTCCTGGTCGCGTTCATCGACGCCGTCGGCATCGGCATCTGGCTGGCGGTGTGGCGTGTCGAGCTGGCGTTCGCACTGGCGGCGCTCGTGTTCCTCGGCGCGTTCATCCCGATCATCGGGGCGACGCTCTCCGGCGCCGTCGCGGTGCTGGTCGCGGGCGTGACCAGGGGCCCGATCACGGCTCTGATCATCCTCGCGGGCGTCATCGGCGTGCAACAGCTCGAAGGCCACATCCTGCAGCCGCTGATCATGGGGCGGGCCGTCTCGCTCCACCCGCTCGCGGTCATCCTCGCGATCGCCACCGGACTCGTGGTCGCGGGCATTGTCGGCGCCCTGGTCGCGGTGCCGGTCGTCGCGGTGTTGAACACGGGCATCCGGCACCTGGCCGCGCGACGGCACCACGAACCCGATCCGGGGCCGCCGACAGCGGTCGTCGTCGGCGAGAGCTAAGCGAACAGGCCGGTCAGGCCGATTTGCGTGCCCGCGCCGGTGCCTTCTTCGCGGCCGCGGTCTTCGTCGGAGCGGCTTTCGTGGTCTTCTTCGCAGCGGCGGCGGGTGCTTTCTTCGCGGACGTGCTCTTAGCCGCGGTCGATTTGGCCGCCGTCTTCTTCGCGGGCGCCTTCTTCGCCGCCGGCTTCTCCTCCGCCGCCGAGGCGGCATTCGCAGCCGCCTTCTTCGCAGACTTCGCGTGCGTGATCGGCGTCGGCTCACCGGCGCCACGGCTCGGTCGCGATGCTTCGGATCCGCCGGAATTGTCGCCTGTGCGGGCCGCCTTCGCCCGTTCCACAGACGCCTTCAACGCCGCCATCAGGTCGACAGCTCCGGTCGGCTTCTCCTCGACGCTGACCGGTGCCACGATCTCGCGGCCGCCGATCTTCGCGTCGATCACCTCTTGCAGAGCCGCCCGGTAGTTGTCGGTGTAGAGGTCCGGATCGAAGTCCGTCGCCATCGAGTCGATCAGCGACGTCGCCATCGCCAACTCGGGAGCCCGCACCGAGATGTTCTCGTCGAGGAACGCGAAATCCGTCTCACGAACCTCATCGGGCCACAGCATCGTGTTCAGCACGAGCACGCCTTCGCGGACCCGAAGCGTCGCCAGTTGCTCCCGCTGCCGCAGCGCCACCTTGACGATCGCCACCCGGTCGGAATCGATCAGCGCGTCCCGCAGGAGCACGTACGGTTTAGCGGCGGTCGCCTCCGGCTCCAGGTAATAGGCCTTCGCGTACAGGATCGGGTCGACCTGCTCGGACGGCACGAACTCCAGCACCTCGATCGCCCGTGACGTCGACAGCGGCAGGTCGGCGAAGTCACTGTCGTCGAGAATGACCATTTCGCCGCCGCCGATGTCGTACCCCTTGGCGATGTCGTCGTAGTTGACTTCCACGCCGTCGAGAGAACACGTCCGCTGGTATTTGATGCGCCCGCCGTCCTCACGGTGCACCTGATTGAAGCGGATGTTCTTCTCCTCGGTCGCGGCATACAGCTTCACCGCGATCGACACCAGACCGAATGAGACAGCACCCTTCCAAATCGCGCGCATACTCCCAGCGTGGCATTGATCGGAGAAAGACGCGAGGATAACCGCAGTAGGTAATGTGACTATGTGACCGTGGCGCCGGTTTTGCCCATGCTTGCCACCGCCGGCGAGCTGCCGATCGGGGCCGGGTGGGCCTACGAGTTCAAGTGGGACGGCGTCCGCTGCATCGCCGTGATCAGCGAGGGAAATGCCCGTTTCTATGCCAGAAGTGGCACCGAGATCACGGCGGCATATCCAGAACTCGCTGCGCTCGGAGGCATGATCCGCAACGGCGTACTCGACGGCGAGATCGTGGTGCTCGACGACACCGGCCGTCCCTCGTTCGTGGCGCTCGCCGAACGCATGCATGTCCGCGACCCGCATCGAGCCGCCGCGCTCGCCGCCGCGCGACCGGTCACCTACATGATCTTCGATGTGCTGTCCCTCGTCGGCGCCGACCTCACCGGGCGCCGCTACGCACAACGCCGATCGACACTCGACACGCTCGACCTCAACGGTGATCACTGGCTGACGCCGCCGACGTTCACCGACGGTGCCGCGACGCGGGCGGCAGCCGACGAAAATCGGCTCGAAGGCGTCATGGCGAAGCGCCTCAGTTCGGTCTACCGGCCCGGGCAGCGCACTCCCGACTGGGTCAAGGTGAAGATCAGCCGCACGGCGGAGTTCGTGGTCGGCGGGTGGCGGCCCGGCGCTCGTACCATCGGAGCGCTCTTCATCGGTGTGCCCGCGCCCGGCGGCGGCCTCATCTATCGCGGCCGCGTCGGTGGCGGCATCTCGGCGGCTTCCGAGCGTGCCCTGCTCACGGCGCTGCGGCCGTTAGTCGCGAGCGCGTCACCTTTCGCGGTCGAAGTGCCAAAACTCGAAACCAGAGAGGCCACATGGGTACGCCCAGAGCTGGTGATCGAAGTGCGCTACGGCGAACTGACTCCCGACGGCCGGCTGCGGTTCCCGCGGTTCGTCCGGATCCGGCCGGATCTCGATGCCGGCGAGGTGTCCGGTGAGTGAGCTTGTCGGATCGAGAAGTGTTGCAGCATTGCCGCGCCCTGCGAAGCGGGGGCGGAAATGAGTCAGCGGATCTCGGTCACCGTCGACGGGCAGAAGTTGGAACTGTCCAACCTCGACAAGGTGCTCTACCCCGCCGTCGGCTTCACGAAGGGCGAGGTCATCGACTACTACAGTCGCATGGCCGACATCGTGATCCCGCATCTCGCCGATCGGCCGTTGACCCGCATTCGCTATCCGAACGGCGTCGACCGTCCCGGTTTCTTCGAGAAGAACGTGCCCGGAGGCCTGCCGGCGTGGGTCCGGCACGAGACGTTGCCATCACCCGGCTCCTCGGTCGGCCGGGAAACCATCGACTACATCGTCGTGGACGGCATCGCCTCGCTGGTCTACCTGGCCAACTTGGCGGCGCTCGAGCTGCACGTGCCGCAGTGGAAGGTCGGTTCCGACGGCCCCGATCTGCTGGTCATCGACCTCGACCCGGGGCTGCGGATGGGTCTGGCCGAATGCGCCGAGGTCGCGTTGCTGCTGCGGGATCGGCTGGCAGCGGACGGGATCACGGCGCTACCGAAGACGTCGGGCAAGAAGGGCATGCAGCTCATGGCGGCCATCGCCGGTACGCAATCGTCGGAAGACGTCTCCGCCTACGCGAAACGGATCGCCCAGGAGCTCGAACGCGATCATTCGAGGCTGATCGTCTCCCGGATGGCGAAGGCGCTGCGACCGGGGAAAATCTTCATCGACTGGAGTCAGAACGCCTCCGCGAAGACGACGGTCGCACCATATTCGCTGCGTGCCGAGCCGACACCGTCGGTCTCAACGCCTCTCACGTGGCAGGAGGTCGCCGACGGTGCCGTGCGCGCGTTCGATCCCGACGAGGTGCTCGCCCGCGTCGAGACCTACGGAGACCTGTTCGCGCCCTTGTTCGACGGCGGCCCGGAAGTGACCGGTTAGCCGAGCGTCTCCACGGTCAGGGCGCCGTCCGCGTACCGTGCGCGCAATTGTTTCTTGTCGAACTTGCCCACGCTCGTCTTGGGCACCGCCTCGATGAACGCCCAGCGCTCCGGAAGCTGCCACCGGGCGATGCGGCTACCGAGGAAATCGCGCAACTCGGTCACCGTGACCGTGGCACCTTCTTTCAGCACGACGGTGGCCAGCGGGCGTTCGTCCCACTTGGCATCGGGCACGCCGACAACGCACGCCTCCAGCACGGCCGGGTGCGCCATCAGGTGATTTTCCAGGTCGACCGACGAAATCCACTCGCCGCCCGATTTGATCACGTCTTTCGCCCGGTCGGTCAGCACCAGGAAACCGTCGGCCGACAGCGTGCCGACGTCACCGGTGCGCAGCCAGCCGTCACGGAACTTCTCCGGGTCGTCGTCGCCCATGTAGCTGCTGGTAACCCACGGTCCGCGCACTTCCAGCTCGCCAACGGACTCGCCGTCGTTGGCCATGACCTCGCCGGACGGGCCGACGATGCGCGCCGCGACGCTTGCCGGCACCCGGCCCTGCGTGTAGCGGTAGGCCCACGCCTCTTCGCCTTCGACCCCGGCCGGCGGACGCGACACCGAGCCGAGCGGCGACATCTCGGTCATGCCCCAGGCGTGAATGATCTCGACGCCAAGGTCGTGGAAGGAACGCATCAGCGCGGGTGGGCACGCCGAGCCGCCGACCACGGCCTCTTTCAGCGAAGAGATGTCGGTCGGGTGCGATTCGAGGTAGGCCAGCAAATCGGTCCAGATGGTCGGGACGGCTCCGGCCAGCGTCGGCCGCTCCGCCTCGATCATCTGCGCGATCGGCGCGGCCTGCAGGAAACGGTCGGGCATCAGCAGGCTCGCGCCCGACATCATGCCGGCGTAGGGCAGGCCCCAGGCCATCGCGTGGAACATCGGCACGATCACCAGGTCGCGGCTGAGCGGCGAGAGACCGAAGCTCTCGACCATGCAGACCTGCATCGAGTGCAGCCAGATCGACCGGTGCGAGTAGGCCACGCCCTTCGGGTTTCCGGTCGTGCCGGACGTGTAGCAGAGGGCGGCAGCGTCGCGTTCGTCGACTTCGGGCCACTCGTATGTCGTCGGTTTGCCGGCCAGCAGATCGGCCCAGCGATGCACCGTGACCTGCGTCGCCGACTCGAACGGGGCGGTGTCGCCGTCGCCGATGACGACCACGTGCGCGACCGTGCGCAACTCCGGAAGCACCTTGGCGAGCAGAGGGATCAACGTGGAGTCGACGATGATCACGCGGTCTTCGGCGTGGTTGGCGATGTAGATCAGCTGGTCGGGGAACAGCCGCAGGTTGAGCGTGTGCAGCACGGCACCCATGCTCGGCACGGCCATGTAGGCGGCAAGGTGCTCGGCGTTGTTCCACATGAAGGTCGCGACCCGCTGATCACCGCGGACGCCGAGGTCGTCGTGAAGAGCGTGGGCGAGCTGTGCCGACACGGCACCCAACTCGGCATAGGACATCCGCCGGGCACCGTCACCGGTCCACGTGATGACCTCGGAGGCGCCGTGGACCGTCGAGCCGTGCTCCAACAGTCGCGAAATCTGCAGGGGCAAATCCATCATCGTGCTACGCATGATCTGAACGTTACGTGTCGGTAGTCACAAACGGAAAGTCCCCGATCACCCTCGGGTTTTAACCGTTCGGAAACACAGCGTCCCCGGCACCGTAGGGTGCCGGGGACGTCGCGGTAGAACCTAGATCATCGAAGCCGCTTGGGCTTCCATCTCGGCGGCCGCCAACTCGTTGTCCTCGTCGACGAGCGGGGGCAGGCCCTCGCCGTCGACCGGCTTCGCGTTGGCGTCCTGTGGAGCCGCCCCGGCGCCCTTGAGCTCACCGTTCGGCAGCGCGACCGACAGCACGATCGCGATCACCGTGACCAGCCCGGCGACCAGGAAGATCGGGTGCAGCGCGTTCGTGAACAGGCTGTGGATCTGCTCCTGAGCCGCGAGCGGCAACGCCTTGATCGACGCGGGGTCGTTGATCGAGATCGTCGGGCCGCCGGTGCCCGTGGACATCCCGGCCAGCTTGTTCGAGAGCACCGCACCCAGCGTGGCCACACCGACCGCGCCACCGAGCGAACGGAAGAACGTGGCGGCTGCGGTGCCGGAGCCCATGTCCTTCAACTCAAGCGAGTTCTGCACGGCGAGCACGAGCGGCTGCATCGCGGCGCCGAGGCCGATGCCGACGAGCAGCATGTAGATGAACGCCTGCCACAGTGCGGTGTTGACCTGCAGTTGCGTGAAGAGCAGCAGGCCGGCGGCCATCACCGCGGTGCCGAAGACCGGGTACCACTTGTAGCGACCCTGCTTGCTGATCATGCGACCGGAGATGATCGACGTGCCGATGATGCCAACCATCATCGGAAGCATCAGCAGACCGGACTTCGTCGGCGACTCACCCTTGACGATCTGCAGGTAGAGCGGCACGAAGATGATCGAACCGAACATCGCGAAACCGAGCACGAATGTGGCCGAGTTGGCGACGGAGAACGTCAGCTTCCGGAACAGGCGCAGCGGCAGGATCGGCTCGGCCGCCCGACCTTCGACGAACGCGAAGATCACACCGAGCACCAACGCGGCGACCAGCAGGCTGATGATCCGGGCCGACGACCAGGCCCACGCGGGCGCGCTGCCACCGAACGACAGGGCCAGGAGCAGGCAGACCACCGAGGCGACCATGAACGCGGCACCAAGGTAGTCGATCTTGTGTTCGCGACGCGTGTGCGGCACCAGGCGGAGCACCTGGTTGCAGACGATCACGGCGACGATCGCGAGCGGGACGTTGATGTAGAAGATCCAGCGCCAGTCGTGCTCGGCGAAGTAACCGCCGACGAGCGGGCCGGCCACGCTGGACAGGCCGAACACAGCGCCGAAGAGGCCCATGTAACGGCCACGCTCACGGGGCGAGACGACGTCGGAGATGATCGTGAAAGCCAGCGTCATCAGACCACCGGCGCCGAGACCCTGCACACCGCGGAAGAGGATCAGCTCGGTCATGTTCTGCGAGGCGCCGGCCGCGAGCGAACCGATCATGAAGGTCAGGATCGCGAACAGCAGCACGGGACGCCGGCCGTAGAGGTCGGAGATCTTGCCGTAGAGCGGGGTGGATGCGGTCGAGGCGAGCAGGTAGGCCGTGACCACCCACGAGTAGTGATCGATGCCGCCGAGCTTGCCGACGATCGTCGGCAGGGCCGTGCCGACGATGGTCTGGTCGAGCGCGGCAAGCAACATGCCGAGCATCAGACCGCCCATCAGCACGAGGATCTGCCGGTGGCTCAGACGCGGACGCGTCGTGGGAGCCATGGTGGTGGTCATGTGTTCTCCTGTCCCGATTTGCCGCCCGAGCGGGCCGCGATGGTGTCGTTGAGCCGGGTGAAGAGGCGAGCAAACTCTGATCGCTCCTCCGGGCTCCAATCGGCGAGCAGGTCCCGCAGCGCCGCAAGCCATATATCCCGATTGCGTGTGAAGACGTCGATTCCAAAATCCGTAGCCGCGATCACCGAGGCACGCCGGTCAGCAGTATCCGGGGTGCGTGCGACAAGATGAGCCGCTTCGAGCGCCGCGACCTGTCGGCTGACCGTCGACAGATCGAGAGACGCACTCTCCGCGAGCGCGGACAACCGCGCGGGCCCCCCGGTCACGATGTTCCCCAGCAGCATGTATGCCGCGCGTTCCATGTCGAGACCCTCGTGACCGGACTTCAGCTCCAGGTAGAACCGGTCCGAGCGACGGAGAAAAAGCCCGAATTGCCGTGCTATTTGGACGTAGTCCTCGTCCATCCCCGTCACAACCCCCACCACGCCCTCGACGTCGTCCAGCCTCTCTGAAAATGCTTGGGCCATGCAAGTTTATTCCCTGAGACGTACGACACCTGCCCGTTCGTGGGAAACTGGCGAGGCGACGCGTTACCCGGTTCGCGGTGGGGTCACTGATCGCGTATGCTTTCCCCTCGTTGCCGCCTTAGCTCAGTTGGCCAGAGCGACGCACTCGTAATGCGTAGGTCCGGAGTTCGATTCTCCGAGGCGGCTCCACCATGAAAGGCCCCGTCACCTCGACAAACGTCGACTGTGGCGGGGCCTTTGGTGTTGACCGGCCAAGATCAAGGGCGCACCAACGGGTGTACAACAGCGACAGCGTCTACTTCTTCGTCCAGTCGGCAGCCTGAACGGTCTGCCCGGACGCGCCCAATCCGACACCGGGGCAGCGGTCGCCTCGATGCGCCGCGATGTCAGACACCGTGCCGGGCACTCGGTCGAGAAGTCGGCATCGAGGATCTAGGCATCGAATCGATAGACGACCGCGTCGCCGTTGCGATACACGACTTTCCAGAACGGCGAGGCGTCCATGGCAACCCGCAGGTTAGCCAGCAACCCATCTGGAAGATACCCAAAGAAGTGGGCGTAGTTAACCTCACTCTGGGCGATCACGACATAAACCACAGTGCGATACCCGGAACAGAACTCGGCGATCTTCTCCATGTCGTCTTCGTTGATGGTGTTGCGATCCGTCGGCAGCACCGGTTCGAGCGTCTCCGGGTCGCCGCCACCGTCGAAATAGGTGTAGCGAGCGCTGAGGCGAGCCGGGAAGTTGCCTGCCGCTTCGATCAGCGTGGCCCCGGCCGGGGCGTGCTGATAGAGGTAGTTCGACGCGGCCACTTCGCCCCGGGTGAACCGGTCGAACGTCAGCTGCCCATGCTCGCCCTGCATGCCGACGAACGCCCCGGCCGAGATGAGCAGCGACGCCGCGAGCACGCCGGCCACGGCCGGGATCTTTCGCACCCCCAGCAGCAGGCGGCAGACCAGGTAGGCGCACCAGGGCGCGGAGAACAGATAGACCCGGTAGATGCCCTCGCCGCCGTACGACTGGCCGAGCAGCAGTCCGAACGGGGCGAACGCGAGCACCGCCGGGAGTGCGACCGGCCCGAGACGCGTACGCGACATCATCAACGAGATCGCGGACGTGCCCCACAGAAGCAGCGACAGAAGCTGTACCACTTCGGCCGAGAAGATCTGACCGGCGCTGCTGACCTCGGTCGTCGGCGCCACGCCCTGGCTGCTGTGGAGCAGGTTCTTGAAGATGTTGATGCCGTCGAAGAGACCGTAATGATCGGCGACCCCGTAGTGCGGCAGCAGGTAGAGCAGCGAGATGCCGAGCAGGATCGGCACCACCTGCCACCGGCGCATGAGCCCGAGCAGCACGAGCGCGCCGGCCGTCATCGCGATCAGGTAGGGCGAGAGCTGATGCGACATGACGACGATCGCGTACACGAAGTAGAGGCAGATCACGGCCGCGCGTTCGGTGCTCTTGCCGACGTACGGCACCGCCTTGAGACCCACGTGCAGCTGGGCCCAGATCCGGTTGATCAGTGGCAGCTTGACGCGCCGCAGATCCGGCCGCCCACGCAGCCACCGCACCATGATCAGGATCGCGCCGAGACACAGCACGTACGCGAACGCCTGCGGCGACAGATAGTCCTGGGCGACCCAGTTGACGCAGGTGAAGACGAAGACGGTCAGCCACGGGAGGCGGCGGTCGCTGCTGAGGGTGCGGACGATCGCGTAGAGCGGGAGGCAGTTCGCCGCGTCGAAGAAGAGCGGACCCCAGGCGGCGACGCTGATCGACTTCGCACCCGACAGCGTGCAGAGCTGCGCCACGGCCGCGAAGAAGGTCGGCCACGCTTGGTAGATGTCGTTCGGATCGACGATGCGCCCGGTGGTCCGGAAGAGCTGGATCACGCCGATGTGCTTGTAGGTCCAGGCGTACTCGGGCTCGTGGATCAGGATCGGCACGGTCGCGTGCATGATCAGGAGCATCAGGGCGAGGTGAGCGACCAGCAGCCACCCGCGACGTGCGCCGAGACCGATCTCGATGACGAATCCGGCGACGCAGAGCACCGCGCCGATGAAGAAGAGCGGGTGCATCGCCTGCAAGAGGCCGTAGTCACCGATGTCCGCGATGTTCGCCTGGAGCAGCCCGACGATCCAGCAGGCGGCTGCGACGGAGAGGAGACCGAGTTGCACCGAGGCGGTTCCGTCGACGGAGATGCCGGTCAGCCACACTGGCCGAGTCGACGAGCCGCGACGGTGGGTGCCGTCATAGTGATCCGCCGGCGGCTTCGGCTCCGGGAACTCCACGGCGAGATCGGACCGCTCGGCCGTCCAATTTGGTGGGAGCTTCAGCACGATGGTGCTCGTCACGTCGGGAATCCGCGCGAACACCTGCGTCTCGCCGCTGTCCGTCCGCTGGGCCGGCACCACGCCCGGCGGCGGCACGACAGACGGGAAAGGTGGCACCGCGGGCAGGACCGTCGTCACGTCGCTCGCCGGCATCGGCCCGGCGTCCGTGATCCGCGGCAGGAACGTCGTCACGTCCGCGCCGGCGTCCGGGTTCGCGAGCGCGAACACGTCCGCGCCGGCATCTGCCTTCGGCATCGAGAAGATGACGGTATCCGTGCTGAGCGAAGGTGCCGGATCCGCCGGAGCTCCCTCGCTGACCGGTGACACCGATTCGATCCGCGTGGGCACGTGCCGCAACCGAGCCGGAGCCACAAACGCTTCCACGGGTACGGCAGGCCGCAACGCCGATCCGGCCAGCGCGACCGACATCGCGACGAGAGCCGCGAACGCGTAGAACGGGTGCCACAGATGCGTCCACACCATCACCGGCGCCGGTAGGGCGAACACCGACATGCTGACGACCAGCACGACCGCCCACGTGACCGGCGCCGTGCCGAGACGCACCCGGCACAACAGGGCCGCCCCGGGCGCGAAACACGCGAACGTCAGCACCGCCAGCGTCTTGACCAGCGCACCGACCGGCAACGTGAGCAGCGTCGGCGTCAGGACCGCGAGGATCAGAGCCGTCC
Organism: uncultured Actinomycetota bacterium; assembly: GCA_963797605.1. GTDB lineage: Bacteria > Actinomycetota > Actinomycetes > Mycobacteriales > Micromonosporaceae > DASQPR01. Next base: position 42,462 of record CAWCPX010000003.1, read on the forward strand.
AAGCCACGGTGGCGTTGACCCCGGTGAGCCGTTCCCGCCGCCGAAGTTCGATCTTGGGCAGTTTCATCGACGACCACCGGTCGGTCGCGGGCGGCGCGGGGCTGCGAACGTCGGGTCGGCCTCGTCCTCGTCCTCGTCCGGTGGCACCTTCACCGGGATGATCGTGGTGGCGGCATCGGCGCCCGGCAAGGTCATGATCGTGGTCGCGTCCATCGACCCGGCCCCCGGGAGCCCGTCGGGCGCGATGAAGGTGGCGTCCATGTCCGCCTCCACGCTCGTGAACTGCGTCGGAATGCGGGGACGTGCCGCTGTACATGCCGGAACGTCGCTCTCCCGGCGCCATCGCGGTGGACGCGCGCGCGACGCCCCGGGCGACGAAGATCGGGTACATGAGCTGGGTCTCGGAGGCCAGCACCGGCGCCTCGCGTTCGAGCAGTTCCGCGAGCGCCTCGTGCGGTTCGATCATGGCTCGGTATCGCAGCACGATCGCCGGCGTCGACGCGAGCGCGGTGACGACCCGGGAGACCAGGAACGCCATGCCGAAACCGGCCAGCCCGTAGCGGGGTGCCGACAGCACGCCGCCGATGATGAAGATCAGCGCGCCGACGCCCTGCAACGAGGTCGACAGCCAGGTGCGCTTCTCGATCAGTGACAGCGCCTCGAACAGCGTCGTGACACCGATGAACGGCAGGCTCAGCGCGATCAGGCGCAGCACGATCGTGCCGGAGTCGCGGTAGGTCGAGCCGACGATTCCGAGGATCAGCGGAGCCCCGAACCCGAGCACGAGGCCGCCGCCACCGGTCACCGCGGCGACCAGCCACGCGGCGCGTACCAGTAGATGATGGGTTCGTTGGATGTCGTGCACGGCCTCGACAACGAGGGAGAAGACGATGTTCCACAGCAGTGCCATGCATGACGTGCAGAAAAGCCAGGGCAGGTAGAAGACGGCGCTCGCCTGCGCGCCCATGGTCGAGGCCACGAGCACGGGCGGCAGCAGGGTGATCACGCTGCCGGTGACGCCGTTGACGTACTGCGCGATGCCGTAGTTGAGAATTTCCGCCTTTGTCGGCAGCAGACCGCGGTCGTCGCCGGCCGCCTCCTTCTCCGGCACGAGCCGCCGGAACGCCAGCCAGTTGACGACCGCGACGGCGCCGATCATCGGTATCGCCCACGCGCCGAGCACACCGAGCCCGTCCCCGACCCCGACCATCGCCGGCAGGAACAGCAGCCGCACCGCCGCCACGATGATGTTCTCGGTCAGCACCCACTTCGCCCGTCGCAGCGCGGTGAGCACCACGTCCTGAAGCGCGAACACGGCGAACACGAGCACCGACGCGATGAACAGCACGATCGAGCCGAGGCCGCGCGAGAGGAACGTGCCTCCGAAGTGGAAGAGGACGAATCCGACGGACAGGGCGAAGGTGGCCGCGATCGCGCCGCCGTAACCGAGTCGGATGATCCGGCCGGTGCGTCGCCGGGCTACCGGGAGAAAACGGGCGAACACGCTGACGAGACTGAGCTGACCCAGTCCGGCGAGCAGCGTGATCGCCGCGACTTCGGCCGACGCGCGACCGACCGCGACCGGCTTGAACATGTGCGCGGCGATGACCCAGAAGCCCAACCCGAGGGCGGCGCTGCCGACCGTCGAGACCATCAGCGCGACAGCGTTGGCCACCAGGGCGTTTGCTGATCGTCGATGACTGGTCATGGGCACCGGCGCATCTTACGTCGGCCGCGCAGGTAGGCCGACGGGCCGACCAGCATGCCCCGCAGGTTCGCGCGCAGAAGCTCTCGCGGGAAGTCTTCGGCGAGCGTGGCCTCACGGACGCCGTTACCGCCGAACAGATCGCGGGCAGCGGTCGGCACCAAGGCCAGCAATTGCCACAAAAGCCGTGGATTGCCGAGGACCATGCTCGTATAGGCCGCGGTCAGACCGGTGCCATAGCCGATCAGTTGCCGCCGCAGCCCGGCCAGGTCGTCGCGGTGGTAATGCCGGGTCAGCGCGGCCGGGTGATAGACGATCGTGCCGCCGCCCAGCAGCACCCGCGTCAGCATCAGCGTGTCCTCGCCGCCCATCGCCGGGCTGCCCGCGCCGAGCGCCGCGTCGAACCCGCCGACGCGCTCAAGGACTCCCGCACGGGTCGCCATGTTCGCGCCCACCCCGAACGGTGGCAACGGATACAACGGACTCTGGCGTCGCGCGCTAGCCGGCGAGAACACGTCCGGCGTGAAGCCGCGGCCCTTCGTGTGGCCGCCGAACTGCTCGAACCACACCTGCGGCGGCGATGCCAGGCCGGCCGGGACCACCGCACCTCCGACCACATCGGCCTCGGGATGCGCCAGGAACGCCTCGGCGATCTCGCTGAGCCAGAACTCGTCCGCGACCTCGTCGTCATCGATCCACACCAGATGTTCGCCGGTGGTGGCCGCGACAGCGGCGTTGCGGGCGTGCGCCAGCCCGGGGCGCGGCACCGCGATCGTCTCGGTGGGCACCTGGTCGGCCAGGGTTCGCGCGGCGCGCTCGCCGACGCCCGACTCGGCCGAGTTATCAGCGATCAAGATCCGTTTTCGCGGGTACGCGTTCGAAGCCAGACTTTCCAGGCACCGTGCCAGCGCCAGCGGCCGATCCCGGGTGCACACGACGACCGTGAGTTCGGGACCGTTCCGAAGCACGTCGGCCCGGCGACGTAGCGTTTCGGCGGCACCCGCCACGGTGACCCCGGCCGCGCTGACCGGACCGTCGGCACCACGCCGGCGAGTCTCGGCACCGTACGCTGGACTCGATCGCGGTGGCGAGATCCGACGGTGCGAGACCGGCATCGGGCAGCGGGATCGTCATCGCACCGACCGGCGTACGGTCGAGGCGGGCCAGCAGCCAGACCGATCGTGCGCGCCGGCCGTCCGCGTCGGTCGCCCGGATCTCCGGCAGTGGTGAGGTCAGCTCGACGTCCCGCACGAACGCCTCGATCGGCGCTTCGACACGGGGCACGACCGGAGCCTCGACGTGCGCCGCCATCACTCGCGCCGGGCGACGGGGCGGGGCAGCACCTCGATGTCGGGCTGATCGCGGAAGTGACCGCCGACCGCAGACCATCTCGACGGTCGCTCCCATCGCCGCCGTGACGGCCGCCGCGAGCAGCACGAAGGAACGTTGGGCGGCCACGAGACCACGGCCGCGTGCGGTGTCGGCCAGACCGCGCACGAACGCCCGGGGCAGGACGCGTCGCAGATAGTCCCGCTCGACCCCGAACATGCTCCGGTCACCGATGACGCGAGCCAACTCGATCTTGCCCCGGCCCTCGTGATAGCACCGGACCAGCAACGAGCGGAGCGTGGCCCTCCCGGCCGGCACGAAGTGATCCACCACCGCCTCGGGCACGTAGACCCAGTGTCCCTGGCCCCCGCGACTCATCCGCAGGCAGAGATCGGTGTCTTCGGGTCGTGGCCGGTTGCCGTTCTTGCCGAACCCGGCCCGGAACCCGCCGACGGCGTCGAACGTCGACCGGCGTACGGCCATGCTCGCCGACCACACGTTGCGGACCGCCGTATCGTCGCCGTTCCGGTGCGTCGTGCCGACGACGGCCCACAGCAACTCGTCCGGAAACCACGCCGGCCGGGACGACTGCCAGTGCGGCATGATCGCGCCACCCGTACCCACGACGCATGGATCTTTAAAAGGGGTGAGCATCGCGGCGAGCCATCCGGGCCGCGCCGCCGCGTCATCGTCGAGGAGCGCCACGAGCGGCGTATCCGTCCACAGGATGCCAGTGTTGCGGTTTCCGGACGCGCCCCGCTCGAACCGGTTCGCGAGCACCGTGATCTGCGGCCACTCCCGCTGTGCGCGTTTGAGCAGCTCATCGTTGTGATCGACGGTCACGACCACGTCGACCGGTGGAGGCTGCTGGGCGAGCACGGACGTGACCGCCTCGACGAGCTTGCGCCACCGCAACTCCGTGTGACACGGCACGACGACGCTGACGCCGGCGTCCCGAAGATCAGACATCGGCTCGGGTTGTGAGCCGGATCGCCAGGTAGCCGCAGCCCGCGAGGAACAGGCCGCTCACGATCGCGAAGGCCCCGCCGACGCCGGCCATGTCGGCGTGCAGCCCGCGGCGGATCTCCCGCAGCAGCGCCTTCGGCAGCACCGAGCGCACGTACGCCCGTTCACTCACCAGGGCGTCCCCGGCACCGACGAGTCGGGACACCCGAGCCTTGGATCGGCCCTCGCCCATGCAGCGGCGGAGAAAGTAGCCGGGCCGAGCGCGTTCGTCGGTGACCCGGTGCCGCACCGTCACATCGGGCAGGTAGCGGATTTCGGTCTCCGGCCGGGCCTGGCGCAACCGGATGCAGAGTTCGGTCTCCTCGCAACCGGTCGGGGCCAAGCCGACCCGGCCGACGTCGCCGGAGAAGTTCCCGGCCAGGTCGAACACCTCCCGACGGAAGGCCATCGCGACGCCGATCACGTTTCGGACGGCGGCCCGCTGCGTGGGCAACCCCTGGTAGGAGCAGCCGACGACCCAGTCGAACTCGGGCGGGAACCATCTCGGGCGGGAGCCGCCGGGCCACTGGGGCACCGCCGCGCTGCCGGCACCGTAGACGCCCGGCTCGGCGAGCGCGGCCATCATCTGCTCGAGCCAGCCGTCGTCGGCGATCGCGTCGTCGTCCAGGAACGCGACCACGTCGCCCCGGCTCGCCGCGATGGCGCTGTTGCGGGCGCCGGACAGTCCGCGTGCCCCGGTGCTCGCGAGCACTCGCACCGTCGGCAGCGCGCCGAGCTCCACGGTCGCCATCGCCAGCAACTCGTCGTTGTGATCGATGACGACAACGCATTCGTCGCCGGGTTGAAGCTGGTCGACGACCGATCGGACCGCCGCTTGCAGGTCGGCCCACCGATTCGTCGTGTACGCGCAGACCGCGACCGACGCCGTGGCGACCCGGGGCTCCGGGGTCGGGAAAGCGTTCGCGTCGATGACAGCGGTCAACTCGGGCTCCATCAGTGGGTCACCTCCGCGAGAGTCGCTTCAGTCGTGGCTGCCGGTATCGGCGCTGCCGGGAACCGCCTCATGTGGCGCCGGCTGACGAGATAGGTCCATGGGCCGGTCAGGAGTCCGCGCAACTCGGCTCGGGCCAGTTCGCGTGGGTAGTCGCTGGCGCCGCGTGCCTCGGATCGGCGCAGCAGCAGGCCGGCGACGCGCAGCGCGTATCCCGCGAGCCCGGCGACGTGCCGCAGATCGCGGCAGACCAGCGCGAAGAGCATCGCTGTGTACCCGCTCCCGTAACCGACCATCCGGCGACGCAGGTCGTCGTAGTCGCTGCGGTGCGCGTGGTAGATCGCGATGCTGGGATCGAACGTCAGCTGCCGGCCGGAGAAGACGAGCCGGCTGATCAGGTGCAGTTCCTCGCCGCCACCGGACGGGATGCCGGCGCCGAGTGCTTCGTCGAAACCGCCGAGCGCTCGGAACGCGTCCACGCGCAGCGAGATGTTCGCGGCCATGCCGAACTTGCCCCGATATACCGGGATCGTCTCGGCGCCACTCTCGCGCCGCCCGGTGACTTCGAAGCGACCGAACCGCAGGGCACCGAGGAACTGCCGACGCCAGGCGCCGTCGTTGCGGAACGTGATTTTCTCGTACCGCTGATCGATCTTGCTGCCGGACGTCTCGAACCAGATCTGCGCCGGCGTCTCCAACGCGATCGGCAGCACCAACCCGGTCACGCAGTCGGTCTCAGGCTCCTCGGCGAACCGGCGGCCGATCGCTCTCAGCCAGCCGGGCTCGACCTCGACGTCGTCGTCCGTGAACACGACGATCTCACCGGTCGCGGCGGCGACGCCCTGGTTGCGGGCGGCCGAACTGCCGGGCCGGGGCTGCGCGATCACCGAGACCTGCGCGTCGGCGCTCAACTGCCGCCACCACCGCGCGCGCTCCGGCGACGAGTTCGGGCGGTTGTCCACCACGATCACGTCGAACGTCGGGTAGTTCTGGCTGGTCAACGTGGCCACGCACCGCTGGAGGCGGTCCCACCGGTCAAAGGTCGTCGGCACCACGATGGTGATCGCGGGCAGCCGGGAGTCGGGCACCTGCGCGGCTGCGAGTGGCGCCGGCCAGATGTTGCCGAGGCCATCGACGAGCGCGGCCCTCACGTCGGCCGGGCTGATCGGACGGTCGGCGAAGTCGATCTCGACGTGGCCCAGCGGCAGGCCGTTTCGCAGCGCGAACACCCAGACGCCGACGTACGGGACGCCGTCGCCACGGGTCGGGGACAGTTCGGGCAGCGGTGCGTCGACGTCGACCCGGACCACGCGGATCGGACCCGGCGTCACAGGTCGCCCACCTGTCCGGGGACGGCGGCGGACAGCGGCATCGCTTCGGCCTTCCCGGCGGCGCCCGCTGTCGATGCCATCTGTACGAACGCGATCCGGCCACGGGTGTTGCGCAGGCTTCGGAAGTAGCGCAACGGTCCGATGACGAGCCCACGGAATTCCGTGCGCGACAGCTCTCTCGGATAGTCGGGGGCAGCCGCTGGCGACGAGAACAGCTTGCGGGGTAGCAGGACCACGGCCTGGAGCGCGTAGCGGAGCATGCCGGACAGGTGTGCCGCGTCGCGCCAGACCAGAGCGGTGAGCATCGCCGTGTAGCCGACGCCGTAGCCATACATTTGAAACTTGAGGTCGACGAGGTCACGTCGGTGGACGTGGAAGACAGAGGCGGCCGGGTCGATGGTCACCGTGTGGCCGGTGAAGAGAAGTTGCACGAGAAACAAATGATCTTCACCGGACAGGGTGGGCGTCGCGCCGCCCAGGTTCTCGTCGAAACCGCCGACCTCGCGCAGCGCCGAAGCTCGCACGGAAAGACTCGCACCGGCGCCGAACCAGCCCGCACGATAGATCAGGAATGTCTCATCGGGGGCCCCGGCACGCCGGGCCGTGATCTCGAACCGGCTCCGCCGCAGGCCACCGAGGAACCGGCCCCGCCAAGCATCGGAGTTCGCGAAGTGAACGGTGTCGTAGTGCTGGCCGAAATTGCTGCCGGAGCGCTGGAACCAAATCTGCGACGGAGCTTCCAACTCGTTAGGCAGCATCATGCCAGTGACACAGTCGGTCTGGGGATCGGTGACGAAACGGCTGCCGATCGCGCGCAGCCACCCGGGCTCGACCTCGACGTCGTCGTCCGTGAACGCGATGATCGCGCCCACTGCGGCGACCGCGCCGCGGTTGCGTGCCGCCGACGTCCCCGGTCGCGGCTCAGCGACCACCGTCACCGGCCCTTGGGAGCACAGCGATCGACGGAATTCGGCGCGCTCGGGTGACGCGTTCGGCCGGTTGTCGACCACCACGACCTCGAAGGCCGGGTAGTCCTGAGCGAGGAGCGAGGCCACACAACGCTCCAGCAAGGCGGTGCGTTCGAAGGTGGACGGCACCACGACGCTGACCAGCGGTAGCTGCGCATCGCCGACAACCTCCGCGTCGGCGAGCTTCGACCAAGAGTCGCCCAGGTGTTTCCGCAACAGACTGTCCAAAACGGCCGGCGAAACCGGCTTGCCGTCGAAGTTCACCTCGATGTGTCCCAGTGGACGGCCATGGCGCAGCGCGATCACCCACGCTCCTGTGTACGGCTCGCCACCCTCACGAAAGGGGGATATTTCCTGCAAAGTACGGTCCACGTCGACCCGTACGACCCGAATCGGCCCCGGCGGCACAGTAGACTCGGCCAGCCGCGCAAACTTCATCTAGCTCTCCCCGGACACGGCGACCATCGTCTTGACCTCGGCGGGCTCCGGGCGGCGGACGGAATTGGCGTGTGCCTCGGTGTGTCCACGCTTCCGGCGCCACTCGCGCAAAATCGTACGGGAAACGCGGATGCCATCGCTGACGGCGTTGAGGTTGCTGACGCCGTGGAGACGCGCGGCTTCGACGCTCGACACTTCGGCCACGCGCAGTTCGAGCGCTGCGGCGCGTACGTTGATCAGCGTCTCGATCTCGAAGCCGTCACCCCACAGCATTTCGGTCGGGTGCGGCGGAAGGTTAATGTCCGGCAAATCCAGATAGGGGACGACCCAGCTCCAGAACGCGTTGTACCCGTAGCACAAGTCAGAGTATTTAGTGCCAAATAGGACATTCACGGAAAGGTTCAGGCAGTTGTTGCCCATGTGCCGGATCCGGGTGATGTCCTCGCTTCGGCCACCCTCGGCAAACCGCGATCCCTTAGCGAAGTCGGCGCCATCCGTCAGTGCTTGCACGAAGCGCGGGATCTCGGAAGGGTCGGTCGAGCAGTCGGCGTCGAGCATCACGATGATGTCGGAGGTGCATGCCTGAAACCCGCACACCAGCGCGTTTCCCTTGCCACGCCGAGTCTGCTGCACGACGTCGATCGATGGAACCAGTTCGCGAGCTCGTTCTACGGTGCGGTCCGTGGAGCCACCGTCCACAAGGACGATTTGGTCAATATCATCTGGCATGCGCTCAAAAACGTACGGAAGATTTTTTTCCTCGTTGAGGCATGGGACAACAACACTGACGGTCGGACGCAGTCCAACGGAAATTTCCGTCTTAGACCCGTTTGTCACGAGACCGAACCTCCGGCATGGTTGGGGGCCGCCCAACACCAAGCGGCAGGCGACGTTCAGGGACGCTAGCAGCTTCGGGCTGCCACTACGACTCGACCGAACGGGCTAGAGAAGTCTTCACTAGTGGCGTTGACCTGCTGATATGGACAGTTTTTGAGGCCACGAGCCAAGAATCCGTACCGGCGCGTCTGGGTTATAGCGCAGCCGAACGGCAGCTTGAGACAGGACGCTAGTACCACTCTTCCCAGTTGTCGTACGCGCCCGCGAGCGCTGCCCGAAACAACAGTGGACGGTCGATCCGAGTGATGAAAGTCCGAGGCAGAGTGCCTTGTGGACGCGTATGCACCGACTGCGCGTAGACGGCGGTGTAACCGGCTTCGACCGCGGCACGCCCGGCCGCTTCCGACCAATTCCGCGACTGCCCGAGCGGGATCGCGAACTCCTGCGTCTCGATCCCGAGCATTTGGCGAATGCGCTCGCGGGAGACTTCGAGCTCCCTGCGGGCCGCCTCGACATCGAGTTTGCCGAAGTCAGGATGGCTGACCGAATGGCTGGCCACGGTCATGCCGGCCGCCCGCAACGCTTCCACCCCGGGCCAGTCGAGCACCTTCTCGCAGCCCGGTTCGTGGCGGCCGTCCGTCCAGCCCGTGACCACGAACGCCGTCGCCGGAATCCCGTGGTGGCGCAGCACCGGCGCCACGTTGGAGAGGACGCTGACCACGCCATCGTCGAAGGTCAGGGCGATTTGCCGCTTTTCTGGTTCGGCGATCACGTCAGCTGGAGTAGCGAACGTCCATCCGTCGTCCGCCGCGATCTGCAGGTGTCGTTCGAAATCCTTGGGTGTGACATCATTCACGCCCCACTCCGCCGTGCCGACAGAGTGATAAGCAAGGATTCGTCCGTGCTTGATGGAATTATCAGCCGACAGGACATGCGAACGCAGGGCGAGAAATCGGCGCTCGACGCTCATGCGCGTCCGGATCACGCCTCGGTAGGCGGCTTGCGCCGATCGGAAGCCGTTCAACGCACCGCGAACCGATTCCATCCCCACGGTGTCGTTGACCGCCTTCCATTTGATCGACGAGCGTCATGGCGAGTCGCGATCCATCGAGCCCACAGGCACAATGCAGGGAACTTGTCGAAATTGTTCGTGGAGGAGCGGCCCGGTGCCCACCGTAAGTGTTGTTGTTCCGTGCTACAAGTACGGCCGGTACGTGACGGATTGCGTCACCAGCCTGCTGGACGACACGGAGGTCGACCTCGACATCCTCGTCGTGGACGATGCCTCGCCCGACGATTCGTGGTCGGTCGTACAACGACTCCCCGAGCTGGACTCCCGTGTCCGCGTGACGCGCAACGAACACAACCAGGGCCTGATCGGCACGGCGAACGCGGCCATCATGGCCGCCACCGGTGATTACGTAGTGCTGATCTCGGCCGACGACGCAGTCACGCCCGGTTGGCTGGACCGGGGCGTCGCGTTTCTGGAAGAGAACCCCCGGGCGGTGCTCGTCTACGGGCCGGCCCGACGATTTAGTGGAAAACTACCCGATCTACACCTCAAACGACGGGTTCAGCCGGTCGTGCACGATGGACACGACTGGATCGAGGAAGCCTGCGACCTGGGCGTCACGGCAGTACTCTCCCCCACGGTGATCGTGCGCACGTCCGCCCAGCATGAGGTCGGCGGCTATCGACACGAGTTGCCCAACAGCTCGGACATGGAGATGTGGCTGCGGCTCGCCTCGATAGGTGACGTTGTGCACGTTGGCGGACCGATGGCTGCGTTCTATCGCGTCAGCGCGGAGAGCATGTCCCGCAGTGTCTACGAAAACCCGCTGCTCGAGCTGGAAGTACGTAGGGACGCGTTCGACTTCTGGTACGCGTTCGCCGACGGCCGGGTCGCGAACCGTGATGCCTTGATGGCGAAGGCGACGAATTCGCTGGCTCGCCGAGCGATCCGTCGAGCGTACGCGGCTTTTCTCCAGGATCCCGACGGCAGCTCGTTCGACGGCCTGTGTGCATTCGCCCTCACGAACGATCCGATCTGGGCCGCGCCCCGGGTCGCTCGGCTGCGATCCTTCCGGCATCGCGTTTGGGCCCTCGGACTCCGCCGTTGCCTGATCCCACTGACCCGGATGGGCGTTCAGGCCCGCCTCGCCGCCACCGACGTCCGGGCGCGGTTGCACGTAATCTAGTGGCACAGTGCCCCGGGCTTGTCGCCTTGCCTGGGCTCGACCGGGTTGGTTATGGTCGTTCACGCAGTGCCGATGCGAATCGAGGACGCACTTTCTGATGCCTCCACCGAGCCAACCCCCGCCCTCCGTGGCGACCGGTCGAGCACGGCCGGCCGAGGCCAGTCAGCATGTCGGGCCGATCGAGAGCACGCCGGTCCTTCCGTCGAAACCGCCACGTAAAGGGCGAATCGGCAACGTCATAACGATCTTCATCGCGGCCGTCGTGTTGCTCCTCGGCGTCCGCGTCGTGGTGCAGAGCAATTCCCGCCGCGACGTCGCCGCACCGGCCGCGAGCAGCAACGCAGCCGCCCCTGGTGTCGTTCCCGGGTCTCCGTCGGCCTCCCCCAGCCCGTCCGCGACGGCACTCGTGGCCGGTCCTAACGATCCCTCCGGCGTGCCGATGCCGAAAGGCGACATTCCCGGTTGGCACCAGACCTTCACCGACGACTTCACCGGCACGCACGTCAACACAAACAAATGGGCAGTCTTCGACGGCCAGCCGCTGCACGATCCGGTCGGCCGCTTCACCCCGTCGCACCTGAGCGTCGCCGACGGCATGCTCTCGATCGGGGCGTGGCGATCGTCGCCGGGCAACCCGGTCATCGCCACCGGCGGTATGTCCAATGTGACCTCGAATAGGCAGACTTACGGCAAATGGGACATCCGCTTCCGGATGGACAAGGGCTGGGGCATCGCCTACGCGATCCTGCTCTGGCCGAGTAACAACAACACCACGCCGGAGATCGACTTCGCCGAGGACAACGGCACCGGCCGCACGATGACCTCGGCCAGCTTGCACACGACCGACGGTCAACTGATCCACAAGGAAACGCACGGCGACTACACGCAGTGGCACACCGCCGAAGTCATCTGGACGCCGACGAAGCTGACCTACAGCCTCGACGGCGTCGTCTGGACCACCATGGCCGGTTCCGGAGTGCCGCACACGCCCATGTCGCTCTCGCTGCAGACCGAGTCGCACCCGTGTGGCATGACCTGGGAGGTCTGCGCCAACAAGACGACGCCGTCGAAGGTCAACCTCCAGGTGGACTGGGTCGCGGAATACCAAGCGACGAAGTAGATGCGCCGGTTCTCGCGGTTCCGGTCGATCATCGCTGTGTCGGTGGTCGGCCTCGTCGCGGCGTGTTCGAGCAATGCGGCCCACGCCGCCCGGCAGCCGGCCGTCGTGGCGCCGTCGACCTCCCCCGCGCCGGTGCGCACCTTCACGACGGCGCCGGCGCTGCCCAGCCCGAGCCCCAAGCCCACCGTGCGCGCCACGGTGCCGACCTCGACCACGCCTGCCGGTTGGGGCACCCCGGTCTTCGAGGACAACTTCAGCGAGTCAGCGCTCGACCCCTCGGTCTGGAGTGTGTACGACCATCCCGACGGCACCCCGCCACGGTCCGCGGCAGCGGTAACGCTCAGTGGCGGCCTGCTGAACCTCACGGGCGCGCTCGACGCCCGAGGGCACGACGAGTCCGGTGGCATCGGGTCCGAGATCAACCAGATGTACGGTCGCTGGGAAGTACGCTTCCGAGTCGATCAAGGCAGCGGCTACTCGGCCGTCGCGCTGCTGTGGCCGCAACTCGACAAGGATTGGCCGCGAGCGGGCGAGATCGACTTCGCCGAGATCAACGACCCTTCCCGCACGATCGGGCACATGTTCGTGCACAGCGGTGCCGACAACGCCCAGCTCTCCGGCGCGCTCCCCGTCAACTTCACGAAGTGGCACACGGTGGCCGTCGAATGGTTGCCCGGCCACGTGTCGTTCTACATCGACGGCAAACGGCAGGCGTTCATCGTGACGACGGCGAAGCACCCGACGATGGTGCCCGGGATCGAACCCATGCACCTCGCACTGCAACTCGACCAGGGCTGCGACGACTGGATCCCGTGCCGCACCGCGTCCACGCCCCCGAAGGTCGTCATGCAGGTCGACTGGGTGAAGATCTTCGCCGCGCCGGCATCGTAGCGAGCCCTATCAGGCAGCGAACGCCGGAAACACCACCAGCGATCCGTCGCCGCTTCGTTCGATCTCGATCGCGACGTCAGCCTGGCGCGCTCCCACGTTGACGTCGTCGCCAAAGGCGCGCAGGTGGTAGACGGCTTTGAGCAGCCCGTCGACCTCGCGTTGGGTGAACATGGGGCTTCGGAGACCGCCCGGCCGCTTCAACTCAAGCGTCGACAGCCGAAGCAGGACCGAGTTGATGCCCGATTCCAACTCGTCGACGCGGCGCTCGTCTTCCTGCAACGTCGCGATGAAGCTCTGGAACGGATTGTTCGTACCGTCCAATTGGGCGTGCTCAACCGCTTGCAGCACGAGCACTCGCCGTTTGAGAGCGATGGCGAGTCGCGCGAGCTCGAGGTGCGCCCGGAACGCGCCGCCCTCCTCGTTGATCCCGGGGAACGATTTCGAGAGCGCACCGACTTCAACCGGCCCGCCCGGCAGCCCACCCAGCGCGTCCTGTCACTTCGCCAGCCGACGCTTGATCTGTTCGATCGCCGTGCTGATCGCGTACGACGAGGAATCCAATCCCAGCGACAGGCCGATCCTGCCCTGGTCGAGAAGGATCGACGTCGCCTTGTCGATCGCGTCACGACAACCGTCCACCGCCAAGCCTGCCGCTGCCGATGGCCGCGCGGACGGGCATCCGAGCCGTGGGTACACACAGGTTCGGTCGACAGGCTGAACAGCTGATCCACGGCGGCGACAATGCCCGTAACCTGCCGGGGCCTGTACGTCCGCACACCAACACGGGGATCGCCGCATGACCCAGTCCGACCCGAACCAGCCGCCCCGAATTCCGTACCCGCAACCGTGGGCTCACCCGTATCCGGGCGTGCCCTACATGGCCCATCCGAGGAACCCGGTCCCGAAGCGTCCCGGCTGGCTGATCCCAGTCGTCATCGGCGTGATCGTCATCGTCGCGGCTGTCGTGCTCGTCGCGGCCGGGACCGCCGTCGCTTTTCTGCACAGCGACAAGAAGGAATCAGTGACGACCGCGGCTACCGCGGCCGGCGTCTCCCTCCCAGCCGGCGAGACACCGACCCCGACGGCAACCTCCACACCGATGTTCCCCGCCGGGACGACCAAGTTGTCCCCCGCACAGCTGTACGCGACTCTCGTGGCCTACCCGAGCGGCAGCCACAAGGTCAACCCGTCCGGCACGAGCCACGGGATCATGACCCTCTCCCAGTTCGCGAAGCGGGACTACGACGACGTGAAGCAAGCCACCACCTACCTGAGCTACTACCAGTTCTCGTCAGCGGCCACGAAGGTGTGGGCGACGAGCAACTACCAGGGTCATTTCTTTCTGACGCTGATCGAGTTCGACGGTAGTCCCAACAACGCGACGTCATTCGTCAAGGACGAAGCCGACGATGACCGTGAGGCGCGCCCGGCGGCGAACAAGAACGGACCACTTCCCGGCGGCCTGCCCGGCTCCTACTTCATGTTCAACACGCCCGACACGAGCGGCTGGCGCGGCATCACGGCGGCCACGCAGGTCGGCAACATCGTCATCGAGGCCGAATACGACACGAAGTCGACGCTCACCTCCACCGAATTGAACACGCTGCTCGCGTTGACGCAGCTCCAGGCCGCCCGGATCGAGTGACTCCGCCTTGTTTGATCGTGGCCTTACGCCGGAACCGCTCAATGTCACACATAACGCACGTGTGCGTGGTGAAAAGTCGGATATCGGCGTCCGGCGACGAGCCTCGAAATGACAAATGCCCTGATCATCTCGGTGATGATCAGGGCATTTACTAACTGGTGGAGTTGAGGGGATTCGAACCCCTGACCCCCTCGATGCGAACGAGGTGCGCTACCGGGCTGCGCCACAACCCCCGGATGATCTCCCGTTTACACGGTCAACCGGCGACTACCGTAACAGGTCGACCCGACGCCGTGCCACTCGGCCACACCCGCGGGCCAAGATCCTCGCCGAAGCGGTGGAGATCCACGGATCTTGTCACTTACGGGGGTCACGACCGCCTCCGAGACCCCGATAACGTGCAAGATCCGTTCTCCGGGCCGCACCCGAGACGGGCTGTCCGCACCCCGAGACGGGCTGGCCGCACCCCGAGACGGGCCGGCCGCACCCCGAGACGGGCCGGCCGCACCCCGAGGGCGCTAGAAGCCGGCCGCCGTACCCGAACCCGTGTCGTACGTCCGACCGCGTACCCGTCCGCCACGCTGCGGATCATGGTCGACGTACCGCTGCGAGATCCGTTGGGCGTCCCGTTGCGCGGAAGACCGAGCCGCCGCCGCCCGCCGCAGCGCCTCCCGACGGGCCGCGATTCGCCGGGTGTGCGCCGCCCGCACCTCGGCCTGCCGCATCGAGATGATCGCCGCCTGCCGAGCCTCCGCCCGACGGGTACGCGCGTCGACGAGGGCCGAGTTTCGGAGATGCACGATGTACCCGACGAGAAGCAACGCCGTCACCGCGAACCCCGTCCAGAACCCGGCGCTCACGGCAAAGACGCCGATCAACTCGATCACGTTCAGCACGACGAGCAGCGCCAGGACCCGCCGACGACGGTAGACGGCGGGGCTCTGCCGGGGCCGGGTCGGACGTCGGCGAGCGGGGGTGGCCGGAGAGACGCCGCGGCGGGGCGAGGGCCGAGCCGTACGCGTGCCGGGGCGGCGGCCTCGCATCGGCGCGCCACGACCCACCGGCACCCACACCGCTCGGCCGACGGGTGAGGAGACTCGTGGCGCCGGGATCGGCTCGGGAGTAGCGGGCGCCTGCGGCACGGACGCGGTCGCGGGCTTGGTGGCGCCGGGTGGACGTACCAGTGTGACGGTGTCGTGTGTTGTTGACTTTATCGCCGAGGCATAGAGCGGCCGGCCGGAAACGGGCACGGTGCGGCGACGGCGCGTGCGATCAAGCACCCGCGCCGTGGACTGCGCCCGCTCCGCCACCAGGCGTTCGGTCGCGTCGTAACGGCGGACGAGAGCCGGTGCGAGCGCGAGCAGCCCGGCAGCGGCGAGGACGGCGAGGAGCACCGAGGTCGGCACCCTCACTCCCTTCGGCCGTCACAGCAGCATCAACTCTTCGCCGAATGACACTTACGAGAGCCCGTCAGCAGGTGCTGGTGGGCCCGAGCCGCGCCCTGGCGTGCGACTCGCGGCGTTGTCGTCGTCGCCAATGCAAACCCACAGCATTGCCAACTTCTCCGCCTTGCGATCCGCGCACCAGGCCACGCCTCGCACCCGCCGACCTGTTAACGGCCTCTCTCGTCATTCCGGTTACCTGAGGTTAAGGCCGCACGTCGATGAACGACGGGACCCAGCCATGCGTTATGGGCGTGTCGCACCAGAAAATGGCGTGTCAGCGAGGGTCGGCCAAGGGATCAACGCGACGATAGGTCATCGCGGACGCGGTGCCAACGGTTCAGCAGGCCGCCTTCGGACGCGAGATCTTCGGTAGTCAGCGCGTATCCAATGTGGTCCCGCCAGGCGCCGCCGATGTGCAGGTAGCGCTTGTGCAGCGCCTCTTCGCGGAAGCCCAGCTTCTCCACGACGCGTCGGGAGGGCGCGTTTTCCGGCCGGATGTTGACTTCGATGCGGTGCAGCCCGCCGTAGCGAAACGCGTGGTCGACCGCGAGCGCGAGCGCTGTCGGCATCACGCCGCGGCCGGCGACGGCGGAGTCGATCCAGTAGCCCGCGTGGGCCGAGCAGAACGCGCGGCGCACGATGTTCCCGAGCGAGAGCTGGCCGACCATGCGCTCCCCACCGTCCTCGGTGAGCAGGATCGCGAACGGCATCGCCGCGCCCTGCCGAGCGCTGTGCTTCAGATCGCGGTGGAGCGCGCGGTAGGAGTAGGTCGAGTTCAGGTCGCGCCAATTGCCGCCCAACGTCGGCTCCCACTGCGAGAGCCACGACTCGTTGGCCAGGCGGACGGTGGACCACGCGCTCGCGTCCGAGCGGCGGTAAGGCCGCATCAGCACCGGGCCGTCACGCAGCACCGCGGGCCAGCCGGGGGCGTTCACACGATCACCGCCGCCGGTCAAGCAGCAGCACATCCACAGTGGATCCGGCAGTCGAGGTCATGACCTTCTCACCCAGTACGATTAGGCCGTTCGCCTCGGCCATGCCGGACAGAGTGTAGGGGCCACCATTGAGTGGTGTCACGGTGTAACCTCCACCGCGCCGCTCGTTGACGACGGCCGGGCGGAATTCCCGCAGGCCAGTGGGTGAATAGATGGTTTCCAGCAGATGCGCCCGCACGCTCGGCCGAAAGACCGGATCGGCGCCCGCGAGCACCTGGATGACCGGTCGCGCGAGCACCTCGAAGCCGATCAGCGCGGCACCCGGGTCTCCGGGCAGGCAGACGATCGGCACCTCCGCGCCGCCGATGGTGCCGTAGCCCAGAGCCGAACCGGGATAGACCGAGACCTCGGTGAAGTTGACCGGGCCCCGGGCCAGGATGCGCCGCACCATGTCGCCCGGGCCGGTGCCGGTGCCGCCGGTCGTGACGATCAGGTCAGCGCGCAGTGTCTGGTCGTCGAGGAGCACCCGCAGGCCCTCCGGGTCGTCGTCGCAGATGCCGATGCGGAACCCGTGCGCGCCGGCTTCGGCGGCGGCGGCAGTGAGCGCGTGCGAGTTCACGTCCACGACCTGACCCGGTTGGCTCGGCCGACCGATGTCGACGAGTTCGTCGCCGGTCGCCACGACCACCACGCGCGGGCTCGGCCGCACGACGACCGACCCGATGCCGGTCGCCGCGAGGATCGCCACGATCGCCGGTGTGACGTGCGTGCCGGCCGTGGCGAGGACGGCGCCGAGCGGCACCTCGTCGCCGGCGCGACGGACGCCGTATCCCTTCTTCGGGGCGAAGAAGATCTCGACGGAGGCGACGCCCTGATCGGTGAAGTTGACCGGGATCACCACGTCGGCCAGGGCCGGCAGGGGTGCACCCGCGGCGATCGCGAAGCAGGTGCCGGGGGTCAGCCGGACCGGCCGCCAGCTCGCGGCGGAAAGATCGCCGATGACGTTGAGCCGGGCCGGCCGGTTCCGGTCGCAACCGAGCAGGTCCTCGGAGCGGGCCGCGTAACCGTCGATGGCCGCGTGATCGAAGGCCGGGAGCGGGCTCGGCGCGATGACGTCCTCTGCCAGCACGTTGCCGTAGGCCTGGGTGAGGTCGATTTCGAGGGACGGCAGCGGCCGCAGCCCGCGCAACACCGTGCCGAGGTAGTCGGCGAGCGGCGTCAGGTCGGAGATCACCGTGCTGGGCCAGACGACAGCGCCAGCATCCGGCTCGGCCTCGATGCCCGCGTCACTCGAGGATTCCTGGCCTAGGGCTGCGGTCATCGTTGTGCTCCTCAAGCTCCCGCCGGGCATCGCGCCTGCGCCCGATCACATTTCCTTTTCCACGAATCCGGCAAGCCACGTGCGGAATGCCGGTGCGATGTCCGGATGGCGGCTCGCGAACTCCACGACCGTCTGTACGTATCCCAAGGGCATACCAGTATCAAAGCGGACACCACGGTACACAATCCCATGAACCGGGGCGCCTTCGGCGAGCATTAGCGCCATGGCGTCGGTGAGTTGAATTTCGCCACCGCGGCCCTTCTCGGTGCGGCGGATCGCGTCGAAGATCCCGTTCGGGAGGACGTACCGCCCGACGACCGCGAGATTGCTCGGCGCGTCGTCGACCGACGGCTTCTCCACCAGGCCGCTGATCCGCACGATGTCGCTGTCTCCGGTCGGTTCCACCGAGGCGATGCCGTACTGGCTGATCATCTCGGGCCCGACCTCGATCAGCGCGAGCACGATGCCGCCGAACCTCGCTTGCAGATTGATCATGTCGGTCAGCAACGTGTCGCCCGGGTCGGCGAACTCGTCACCGAGCATCACGACGAACGGCTCGCCGCCGACGTGCCGCTCGGCATAGGAGACCGCGTCGCCGAGACCCTTCGGCTCGCCCTGACGACAGGTGTAGATCTCGGCCAGGGACGTGTGGCGGACCACGTCGAGCTTTTCGAGGTCGTTCTTCTCCTGGAGCCGTGCCTCGAGATCGGGGCGCCGATCAAAGTGGTCGACCATCGATGTCTTGCCACGGCCCGTGACCAGGAGAACGTCGAAGATGTCGGCGTGTTCCGCCTCTTCGACGATGTACTGCAGGACCGGACGGTCAACGATCGGGAAGAGTTCTTTCGGCACGGCTTTCGTCGCCGGTAGGAAGCGCGTCGCGAGGCCGGCAGCGGGGATGACGGCCTTGCGAGCGCGCTCCGCGACCTGAGACACGCTCGGCGCGTCGCCGGTGGCGGTAGCCGGCACGGGTGCGGGATGTGTGGCTGACATGCCCCGCAGACTATCGGCCGCGGGTTTGCCGTGGCGGTTGTGGACCGCCCGACGCGCCGCCTCTCGGCCGTCCGTCGCCCCGCCCGCGCCGGCCGACGCCCCTGGTCGGTCCGATCGACCCGGCCACGGCGGCGGTGGCCACATCACTCGACTCGGACGGGCTCTCGGGAGGTGTCGGAAGCACGACCTTCGCCCGTGGTGAGGCGAGTCGGAACGTGTCCCGCCCGGCTGCCTTCGCGGCGTAGAGCGCGTCGTCGGCCGCTTCGAGCACCTGCGGGCCACTGTCGCCGTGCTCGGGGAAGACCGCGACTCCGATGGAGACGGTCACCGCCACGTCGTACGGCGTGACGTCCCGGGTCCCGGTGACGGTCACCCGCGTGTCCCGGACGACCTGCCCGAGTCGCTGCGCCAGCGTGATGCCACCGAGACCGTCCGTCTCCGGCAGCAACAGCACGAACTCCTCGCCGCCGTAGCGGAACGCGAGGTCGACGCCGCGGATCTCGGCGCTGATCCGGCGGGCGAACTCGACGAGCACCGCGTCCCCGGCGCCGTGACCGTGCGTGTCGTTGACCTCTTTGAAGCGGTCGAGGTCCATCACGATGACGCAGAGCGGATGGCCGAAGCGGTTCGACCGATTGATCTCACGCCGCATCAGCTCCTTGAGGTGCCGGTAGTTGAAGAGCCCGGTCAGCGGGTCGGTGTGGGAGAGCCGCTGCGCCTCCTGATGCGCGCGGACGTTGTCGACGGCGACCGCCGCGTGCTCGGCGAACGTGCGGACGGTCCGGAGGTCGGCATCGTCGAAATCGTCCGCGCCGACTCGGTCGTAGAGCGCGAGCACGCCGAGGCACGCGCCCGCGCCGGCACCCGTCTGCGCCGGTCTCGCGAGCGGCACGGCCAGGAACGTGCGGCAGGCGGGCTCACCCTGTCCGTCCCGTCCGCGTTCCGCGACCCCGCTGGTGGCGACCGAGCCGAGGAGACCCTCACCCGGCACGACCGTCAGACCTTCGAGACCGGCGAGCGCGTCCGCGTCGAACCCGTCCGCGCACTGGAACCGCAGCCGGCCGTCCGCGGGATCGGTGAGCAGCACGAGGCCGGCCTGCGCCCCGGTCGCGGAGATCGCGGACGCGAGGATCACCTGCAGGATCCGGGGCAGGTCATGTGTGCTGGCCAGGGTGTCACCGAGCACGTCGAGGTTGCCGCGCAACTGGTCACGACTGGCCGTCAAGGCGGACGCGTACGTCTGCATCTCCCGGGACATCCGGTTGAACGCGGCTCCAAGCTGCCCGACCTCGTCGGCGTGGCGCACCGGCACCCGGGTCCCGAGATCGCCCTCGGCCACCCGGTCGGCGGCATGAGCGATCTCGTTAAGCGGCCGCGTCGTCACGCGAGCCAGCATCCACGCGGCCGCGACGGCGGCGAGTGCCGCGAACGCGATCACGGCGAGCACGATCGCGGTCATCCCGCCCGACGTGGTGACCTGCACCGACAGCGCGATGGAGAGCGGCTGGTCGGTCGCCGGGTCGAGTCGCCGCACGAACCGGCCGCGGTCTTTGCCGGTGTGGTTCGCGGCGAGCCCGGCGGCGAACGCGGCGAGGTGGCCGGACGCCGAGGGGCTTTCGGTGCCGACGATCTCCGAGCCGCCGAAGAGCACGGTGATCTGGGCTCCGGCGGCATCCGACAGTTGAGCGGCGAAGGAGGCGTCGAGCGTCTGCGCCGCGTACGAGTAGCCGATCGTGGCACCGGCCGGGTCACGCATCTGCACGGCGGTCGCGATGGCGGTGTAGGGGCCGTCGACGCTGGGATCGTAGGCGGGGATTCCAGCGGCGGCCGGCAACGGCGTACACAATGCCCAGGGTGGTTCGGGCGCGCCGTCGGTGGTGATCAGTGAGGTGCCGGCGGCGTTCTCGATGTGGATCGCGGAGGCCCGGCCGGCTGCCACGAGCGCACGGGCCGGTGTCGGGTCGGTGCCCGCGACCGTGGCCGTCGCCGCTGCCTCGGCGGTCGATTCGAGCCGTTCGCATGTGGCGCCGATGACCGTGCGCAGCGAGTTCGTCGCCACGTCGAGCCGGTCGCGTTCACGGGACTGGTTGACGGCGTTGACGGTCAGCCCGACGAAGATCGATCCGATCACCACCGGCCCCAACACGACCACGAGGAACGCCCCGGTCAGCCGCGCGCGCAACGTCACTCGCCCTCCCCTCGTCCCGGCTACTCGGCCCGCGGCTGTGGCACACCGGCCCGATTGAGTCAATGCCCTCTATGAATGCAATGCTGGCACAGTGAGTAGATTTCCCCCGTCTCGCACGGCCGCGCCGCGCGTCCGATTTCAGCACTTCTATCCGAAGATGCTTCATTCGTGAACGGCGAGGCGAAACGGGAGCTGCGCCGCGAGCTGCTCGCGGCCCGTCGAGCGATGACAGATCAAGATCGCGAAGATCAGGATGCGTCGGTACGGGCAACCGCACGCGCGCTGCTCGCCCAGACGGGTAACGACGTGGCCATGGGCGCCGTCACGACCCGTGGTTCCGGTCACGGTCGGCCCGTGGTGGCCGCCTACCGCCCGATGATCGGCGAGCCGGGTGGGCCCGACCTGCCGGCCGCCCTGGCCGGTGCGCCCTCCCGAGTACTCCTGCCGGTGGTTCTCGACGACCGTGACCTCGACTGGGCACCCTTCGAACCCGACGAGCCCGGCGGCGGACTCGCCCCCGCGCGGCTCGGTCTGCACGAGCCAACCGGGTCCCGGCTCGGCGTCGACGCGATCCGCGAGGCCTCGATCGTGTTCGTGCCGGCGCTCGCGATCGATCGTCACGGCGGGCGTCTCGGTCGCGGCGGTGGCTCGTTTGACCGGGCGTTGGCGCGCGTAGGACCACCGCAGCTCGTGATCGCCCTGCTGTACGCCGGGGAATTTCGGACGGCCGTACCCGTTGAATCTCACGACCGGGCCGTGGACGGTGTCATCGTCGGCGGCGAGGTCACGATCTTCCGAGCCTGATCGAGCGGCGATTTAGCCACCGAATGTGACTTTGGTCCGCCCCGGCTGGACGATCGGCGTTTGATAGGCCACCATTGGCACTCGGCGGTGACGAGTGCCAGCGAGGGCCCGACCCGTGTCAGAGTTTTGGATTTTGGAGGCTGAACGTGCCGACCTACCAGTACGCGTGCACCTCGTGCGGTCATCAGCTCGAGGCCGTGCAGTCGTTCTCGGACAACGCGCTGACCGTGTGCCCCGAGTGCGACGGCGCCCTGCGCAAGGTGTTCTCCGCCGTCGGCATCGTCTTCAAGGGCTCCGGCTTCTACCGCACCGACTCCCGCGCCGACTCGAAGAAGGGCGGCTCCTCGTCGATCCCGCCGGCGCAGTCGACTTCCTCGTCCGAGGCGTCCACCTCGGCTTCGTCGACCTCCTCGGCGGATTCGTCGTCGTCCGGTTCGTCGTCGACGAAGTCGGAGAAGTCGAGCGTGTCGACGAGTTCGTCCGGCGGCGATTCCGGAAAGTCGAGCGCGAAGTCGAGCGCGCCGGCCACGTCGGGCGCCAGCACGTCCTGACGCAAATCCGCCTTGCCGGGGCGGTCTCCGAGTCGACCTTGACGACTCATGGCTGCCCCAGCAACCACAACTCGTCACGAGTGCGCGACGCTCCAGGCGTTATTCGCCCAGAGGTACCGTACCCAGCAAAAATGCTCTAAATCAGTCGAAAGACTCCTACCAATGCGGCGGGCGATCTGCCAACAGCCGCTCGTCGTTGGAATCGGACCGCTCACCCCAGCCACGATCGGTGTCGTCGCGGGTCTGCTCGGCGATGATCGGCTGATCGTCGTCGGCGAGGTCGACCTCGCGGTCATCGTCGGAGCGGGGTGGTTTCGGGTCGAGACTGTCCACGAGAAAAACACTAGCCGAGTACGCGATCCGAGCCCACTTGGTAGCGTCGGAGCGTGACGCAGCCGCCCGGGCCGAACCCCTACAGCCAGCAAGGCTCCGACGAGAGCCTGTGGCGCCGTCCGACCGATGGCACACCGACCAGCCCCGTCGTGCCGCCGTTGGGCACGCCGGAGCACGGCCCGACTTACGCGGGTCCGCCGCGAGGCACACCGGCGCCCCCCAACTGGCGGCCGCCGACGCTCATCGAGGCGCCGGCCGCCCGTCGGTTGCCCGAGCAGAGCGACGCGGCCCTCGACGAGCAGGAGCGATCGGCACGCACCATCACCTACGGCGTCGGCATGATCGCCGGAGCCATCGCGCTGATTCTGCTGTTCGTCATCTGCGGTCGCCTCGTCTTCTGACGCGACCGTTTTCAGGCCCTGAGCCAGGCCTAGGCCCTGTCTCAAAGCTGCCGTTCGGCTGAGCCGTGAGCCAGGCGCCGACCGACGGCGTTTGATCTTTGCCTGGATACAAACGCGGTATCCAGGCAAAGATCAAGCCTTGTCGGATCGGCGCCTGGCTCACGGCTCGCTCGAACGGACTTCGAGACAGGGCCTAGTAACCGGACCAGACAATGTGGGCGCCGGTGTCACCGGTGCGGAAGACGTAGTAGCCGACGACGACACCCAGCGCCACCAGCACCAGGGTCGACACCAAACGTACGGCCAGCGTAGTGGCCGCGGTGCCGTCCGATGTGGCCGCTGTGCCGTCCGATGTGACCGCCGCGGCGCGCCGATCACGCGGGAACTGGTAGGCCAGGAGCGCGAGGGTGGCGATGCCGAGCCCGAGCGTCCACCAGAAGGTGTCGTTTCCGAACGAGTTGTGCACCGAGATCTTCTGCAGCAGCGATGCCGACGCGAAGTGCCTCGTGATGATCAGCTGCTGCAGATCCTGTCCGGAGATCTTGGCGAAGAGCGCGCTGAGCGGGGCGATGATCGCGAGCGCGAAGACCGCCCAGTCGATGCGCCCGCGGAATCGCGGAATCGCCGCGTAGACGATCGCACCCACGATCAGCAGCGGTATGAAGACGACCGCGGCGTGGATCAATAACGGATGCGCGGGAATGCCCAGAATCTTCGTGAACACGGGTCCTCCTGTGATTACCCTGTCGGCGGCTGAACATCAGTACGCATCGCACTCACGTCCGGTTCGGCCCGCGCCGTGGCATGGTTGACGCATGCCAGATCTCGGCCTCTTCGGTCCCGACTCGGTCAGCTGGCGCGTGCATCGCGAACCGATTCTCGCGCTCGCCGGCCTCCGCGCCCTCTACCTCCAGTCGCTGCATCCTCAGGCGATGGCGGGAGTCGCGCAGAACTCACGTTATCGGGAAGATCCCTACGGGCGGCTCAACCGGACCGCCATCTACGTCGCGACGGTCGTCTACGGCACGACGGCGGAGGCGACCGAGGCGGGCAGGCGACTCCGGGCGATCCACTCCCGCATGCGCGCCGTAGACCGTCGCACCGGCGAGACCTTCCGGGTCGACGAGCCGCACCTGCTCCGCTGGGTGCACGTCACCGAGGTCGAGTCGTTCGTGACCACAGCCAAGCGAGCCGGCATGAGACTCGCCGACGCCGACATCGACACCTACTACGACGAGCAACGCCGTGCGGCCGCGCTGGTCGGCCTCGATCCGGAGACCGTGCCGGGCAGCGCTCGCGAGGTGGCCGACTACTACCGCGACGTTCAGCCCGAACTCGCCATGACCACCGAAGCGGCCGAATCCGCGCTGTTCCTGAGCGCGCCGCCGATGCCCTACCGGCTCGGGTTCACGCCGGCCCGACTCGCATGGTTCGGGCTGGCCGGCATCGCTGTGGGTCTGCTGCCGGCATGGGCTCGCCGGCTGTACGGCCTGCCGGGCCTGCCGACGACCGGCCCGGCCGCGGCACTGTCGGCTCGATCATTGCGCATCGCCCTGAAAGCCGTGCCCGACAAGGCACTGCACGGCCCGATCTACCAGGCCGCGATGGCGCGGGTCGCCGACGCTGGTCTGGCGTTACCGGCCTGAGCCGCTGACAAGGGTCATGGCCTTGGGCCGAGCAGACCGGAACGCACGGGCGAATCCCACGATCGCCAGGGCCAGCACGGCCGGCACCGCGAACGCGAGTCGGAATCCGCCCAACTGCTCCACCCCGCCGATCAGAGCCGCGCCGACCACGAACCCGACGTAGTTGAAGAGGTTCACCCGTGCCACCGCGACACCGCTGCCGGTCGGGTCGAGCCGGCCGGCGACCGTGAACGACAGCGGCACGACCGGCGACAGCCCGAACCCCAGGACGCCGAAGCCGACGAGCGCGACCACCGGTGTCGGAGCCGCCGCGACCAGCGCCATGCCGGTCGCTCCGATCACGGCGCCGGCCACGATCATCGGCACCGGGCCGACCCACGGGGCGATCCGGTGGGCGACGAACCGGCCGACGACCTGCATGGCCGTGTACGCCCCGAGGCCGAGGGCCGCCACCGCCCCGCTGGCATGCAGGAACGTATCGAGGTATTCGGCACTCCAGGTCGACGTGGCGGCGTCGCTGATGTACATCAGGGTGACCGCGATGCCCACGAGCGCGATGGGCTTCCAGGGAATCGATTTCCCGGCCGCGGCAGCCTCGGTGGCCTGCGCCTGCTCGACGTCGCGCGTCTCTGGGTGCCGCAGCAGCATCGGACCGACCACCAGCGACGCCGCGATCCCGACGGCCGCCACAACTCCCAGCGCAGCGCCGAGTGGCAGGTTGAGCACGGAGGTCAACGCCGTCGCGAGGGAACCGATGATGCCGGCGATGCTCCAGAAGCCGTACAGCGACGAGAGCAGGCTGCGCCGATATCGTCGTTCGAGCACGACACCCTGCATGTTCATGGTGGCATCGACGCCACCGATCACCAGGCCGAACGCGGCCACCGCGAGATAGAGACCGACGCGGTCCGGCACCACGCCGATGAGCGCGATCGTCGCGCAGACGGCCGGATTGCCGATGCGCAAGAGCAGGCCGGAGCCGAAGCGCGGCGCGAGCAGCCCGGCGAGCACACTGCCGAGCCCGGCGACGACCGGCACGGCGAGCAGGATGAGCGTGAGGGTGCCATCGGAGAGCTGAAACTTGTCCTGGATCGCCGGGACTCGGGTGAGCAGGCCGGCAAACGCGAAGCCCTGCACCATATAGGCACCGGTGATGCCAATTCGCGCCCGGCGGTTACGCGCCTCGATGGCCGCCAGCGCGTCGGGCGCCGAGTCTGGGATGTGTGCCGCTCTCGCAACCACCACCGAGTGATCTTCCCTCGGCGCGGCAGCCCACCGCAACAATTCCCAGATCAAGACTCATTTGTGCCAGCCGAGAGCATAAGGTCGACCGAACTCCACGGCTGCTTGACCGGCGCTTCCAGACCGGCTGGGCAGACACGCCGGAAATCACAGAAGGAGCACAGCGACCCGGGCGCGGTCGGGAAGGCCGTGTCGGGATCGGCGCCGGCGGCCACGGCTCGCTCCGCCGCCCGGATGTCGCCCGCGACACCCTCCGCCCGCGAGACGGCCCGATCGAGGGTCGCGTCGGAGTGATCGTGAGCGGCGACCGTGCCGGACGGCAGGTGGTGCAACTCGACCCGGCGGCAGGGACGGCGAAAAACCCGAGCCGTCGCGTACGCGTAGAGCGCGAGCGCGCTGGAACCCCGGGCGTCGTCGCTGGTCAGACCGAACCGGCCGGTCTTGTAGTCGACGATCACCATCTCGTCGCCACGGCGGTCGATGCGGTCGGCCCGGCCGGAGAACGCCAGCACCGACGTCTTCGCGGCGACCACCCGCTCGACCCCGGCCGGCTCGGCGCTCGGGTCGAGCGTGGCCACATAGGTCTCGAGCCAGCCGAGCGCGGTGACCCGGGCCGCCCGCTCCTGAGCGTCGTCGCGGTAACCCTCGCCGACCCACGTCGAGCCGAGAAGTGTCGGCAGCGCCCCCGGGGTGCGGCGCTCGGCGGCCAGGCCATACCAGTTTTTCAGCGCCGTGTGCACGCTCGCGCCGAGGGAGTTGTGCGCCCACGGCGGCCCCTTTTGCGGGGTCGGCCGATCGATATAGGTGTGGCGGTAACGGCGCGGACAGTCTTCGAACGAGGCCAGCTTGCTGGGCGTGCACACGAACAGGGGCTCGGGCATGCCTTCGAAGCCCAACTGCTCGGGCTCACGGGGCTGATGGCCGATTTTGTCGCACGAGGGCCGGGTCTGGTCGCTTCTGGCACGCCTCTGATCCTGCCACCGCCGTACGACACTGCCCACCCGGACACCGTCCGCTGAGGTGAGGCGCTAATGCGCCGAGTGCATGTACTGGGTCACGAAGGCACCGGCCGCGTCCGCGATCAACTGCACCGCGATGGCCGCGAGGAGCAGGCCTGCGATCCTCGTCAGCACCTCGATGCCACTCGGCCGCAGCACCTTGACGATCACGCCCGAGAACCGCAGCACCAGGTAGACCGCGACCATCACGAGCACGATGGCGATGGCGATGGACGTGTAGTTGGCGAACCCGTGGTTGCGGCGCACGAACAGCATCGTGGCGACGATCGCGCCCGGGCCGGCCAGCAGCGGGGTACCGAGCGGCACGAGAGCGATGTTCGCGGTCGCGACCTGATCCGGATCATTCGTCTTCCCGGTCAGCAGTTCGAGCGCGACCAGGATCAGCAGCAGGCCACCGGCACCCTGCAACGCCGGCAGGTCGATGTTGAGATATTCCAGAATCGTCTGGCCGGCCACCGCGAACACGCTGATGACACCGAGCGCCAACGCGACGCACTGCCACGCCGCCTTGTTGCGCTCACGAGCCGGGAGCGGCCCGGTCAGCGCGACGAAGATCGGCACCATACCCGGCGGGTCGGTGATGACCAGGAGAGTCACGAAGACCTCGCCAAACAACTTCATATCCACGCCGCAACCCTTTACTGGCGATCATGGACTGTGGCCACGACACGCCGACCCGTACCCAAAATGCGACGAGCGCCCCGGCTGTCTGCCAGGGCGCTCGCGATGTGCGACGACTCAGCCGAGCACACCTACGACGATGTGGACGATTTGCTTCACGACGACCGCCAATCCGATCATCGTGGCGACCACGACGAGAAGACCGAGGCCGAAGACCCGGCGAGCCATGATCTGGTCATGCCGATGTTCGGCATCGTCCTGCGTCGCGACCGGCGGGAAGAGCGATTCGAGCGTCGTCAACGTGTAACGGTAGAACGGACGCCGCGAGCGGCGCCGGCTGATGGTCAGCAGCGCCGCGCGGGCGACGAGCCGGATCATCGAGGGTGTTTTTGTGGCGGGCTTTGCCCCCGTGGCAGCGCCCGGCGTCACGTGCGTGGTCCGGATCAGCGGGTTCCGGATGGAGACGGTCACACCCGTAAGACGTCGACGCTGGGGCAAAAGGTTGCGCTCGCGACCCAGAAATAGGTCACAACTTGGCTACGAGCCGTCGTCGGCCGCCATGCGGGCAGACAGCTTGGCTTCAACTGCTTCCGGTTCATACATCTCTTCCACGATGCGGAGGTAGAGCTCATTGGGGTTGGGGAGGTGCTTGACCTCGCGCAGCGCTTGGTCTTGGCCAGCAGACTCAAGCACGAAGTTTCCATAATTGAAAATCCGACCAAGCGAAGACTGCTCGTATTTCATATCAGTCACTCGCAACAACGGCATCATGCCAACGGTGCGAGTAACCATGCCGCTCACGGACATGATCCGCTTGTTGGTCAGGATGAAGCGATCGAAATACCAGTCGGCAACCTTGGTGGCGACCCGGATCATGACGATCGCCCAGGCGACGATGACGATCATGCTGAGGATGCCCTGGTGGTGCTTGGCGAAGTAACCCCAGAGCCAGCCGAACGCGAACGTCGCTACGGCACCGACGGCGAACTGATCGAACAAGTAGGTCCAGTGCTTGCGCCACTCGCCCCGGAACTTCTCGGTCGGGAACAGGTAGCGGGCCACATAGGCGCTCGGCTCGTCTTCCAGCGGGAGAACCCGACGCGGGCCGAGCGGAATGCCGGCCGCGTCGTAGTGGAGACCGGCGAGTTCTTCCTCGCGGATCGGCTCGTCGAACTCTTCGGTCGGCGCCTCGTCCTCGACGTCGAGATCGTCATACGACGCGTCGTCGTAGGACTCATACTCGTCGTCGATGTAGTCGCCGTCGTCGTCAGGTTCACGACCGGCGCTGGGCACATCGGACTCTCGCGGGGGCATCGCTCGTCCGTTCCGAAGGAAATCTGTCGTTAGGCGACGAGGTTGGAGAAGAAGTCACCGAAACCCTGGGCGATATCGACGATGCCGCCGCCAAGCGATCGGAAGACCTGCGCTGCATTTGCTGGCCTGTAAGCCACGAAGAAAATGAGGAACGCGATCGCAGCCCAGGTGAGGACCTTCTTGACCATGGCCGGCCATCCCCCTCCACGCGGTGCAGGAATTGCTGCCGCGACTGTGTTCAGACTACCAGTCACAGGTCTTGCGGAGAATCTACAAAACACTATCGAGACCGAAAGTTGGGATGCTCATTACCGACAGTCCACATCGGGGTGTCGCCGCGCTCCGGACCACAGTGGCCCGCACCGGCCACGATGCTCCCGTCGGCCCGCACCGGCGCTCACGGCGGCCCGTCACCGGTGGCGAGCAGGCCCTCGATCGGCACGTGCGCCCGGACCCAGGCGTGCATCGCGATGCCACTGGCCACGCCGGCGTTGATGGAGCGCGTCGACCCGAACTGCGCGATGGAAAAGACCTGGTCACAGGCACTCACGAGCGGCGTCGGACAGCCCCGGGCCCTCCTGGCCGAACAGCAGCACGCAGCGGCGCGGCAGCGGCGCGGTCTCCAGCGGTCGCGCGCCCGGCAGGTTGTCGATGCCGATCACGATCAGCCCATCGCCGTGCGCCCAGACCAGGAACTCCTCGATCGTCGCGTGATGGCGCACATGTTGATACCGGTCGGTAACCATGGCTCCCCGGCGGTTCCACCGGCGACGGCCGACGACGTGCACCTCGCGCGCGAGAAACGCGTTCGCGTTGCGTACCACCGTGCCGATGTTGAAGTCGTGCTGCCAGTTCTCGATCGCGACGTGGAAGTCGTGCCGCCGGGTGTCCAGGTCGGCGACGATCGCGTCGTGCCGCCAGTAGCGATAACGGTCGACGACGTTGCGCCGGTCACCGGCTTCGAGCAGCACCGGGTCGAACCGATCGTCGCGCGGCCATTCCCCCGCCCACGGCCCGACGCCCACCTCGAGTTGCGGCTCGGGCAGATCTGACAGATCAAAGTCCTCAGTGCTCACAACCATGGGAGGGTACGGGCAGCCGCCGGCCACCGTGGTGAGGAGACCGTCGGGCGTGACAATGGCGCCGGTAAACCGAGCCGCCCCGCGCCACCGGCCGGCCACCCGGCCACGGCACCGTCAGCCACCGAGCGCCCGCCCGAGATCGTCCTGGAACCGCCGCTCGGCGTCGCTCACGCGGGCCCCACCGATGCCCAGCACGCCACCCGAGCGGGACGCCGAACAGACACGATCGGCGATGGACAGCAGCCAGTCGGCGTACGCCGCGCGGTCTCCGGCCGGGCACCGTTCCGCGAGCATCGCGGCGGCCCGCCGGCACGTCGCGAGCACATCGGCGAGCCCGGCCGCCCGATCGTCGAACTCGGTCGCCGTCGGGGCACCGTCATCGTGCTCGGCGTAGATCATCGCGACCACGCGGCGCACGAACGGGCTCGGTGACTGGAGGCCGGCGGCGATCGCGTCGATACCGGCGAGGCCTTCGGCGACGGTGCGGCGCGGGCTGTCCGCCTCGGCCGATGTCGCCGCGACGACGACCTGGCCCGGAAGGCGGACGAGTAGGTGCCACTCGGCACGGGTGAAGGTGGTGACGGGATGCACCGAGGGCTGGCTCCGCATGCTGACCTCCGGCCTCAGCATATGCCCGGAATGTCGGCAGGTGACCCGCTCCCGCGCAGAGCCCGAGGACCTTGGCGACGCACGTGTGTTCGTAAACGTCGTGGGCGCCATGTGCCGCAGGCAGGCGCGCCGGATTTGTCGCGTGTCGACACGCCCGCCGGCACTTCTCCGACACCACTGTTAGCGGAGACTCGTCGCGACAACGCTGACGTCGGAGATCCGGCCGCGTCGGCGCGTCGCTCAAGCGTGTCGCGGATCTACTCCCGGATCTCAGGGAAACTCGGCGTCTCGCCGTCGGTCGCGAACTCCCGCTTCGGCACCATCACCCGGCGGCGGAACACGCAGACCATGGTGCCGTCCTGCTTGTATCCCTTCGTCTCCACGGTCACCACGCCGCGATCCGGCTTCGAGGCCGACTCGCGCTTGTCCAGCACGGTCGTCTGGCCGTAGATCGTGTCGCCGTGGAAGGTCGGTGCGACATGCCGTAGCGACTCCACCTCCAGATTGGCGATGGCCTTTCCGCTGACGTCAGCGACGGACATGCCCAGGAGCAGCGAATAGATGAGATTTCCGACCACCACGTTCTTCCCAAATCCGGTCTGGGTTTCCGCATAGTGGGAGTCGAGGTGCAGCGGATGGTGATTCATCGTAATCAGACAGAAGAGGTGATCGTCGCTCTCCGTAACGGTCTTACCAGGCCAGTGTCGGTAGACCGCGCCGACCTCGAACTCCTCGTAATACCGGCCGAACTGCATCGCGACCTCCAGAAACAAAGAATGGGTACGGCTAATATGCCGTACCCCGGACGCAATGAACGGCGGGGCCCTCCCCGGCGCCCGCCGCCCACGCTCTGTTGAGACTCATTCTCATACGAATACCGTCCGTAAGGTAGGGGCCTGGCGCACAGTTACCTAATCGTGAAGTTGGATATCTTTGTGTAACACATCCGGCACAGCTGTGATCACCGTGGGCGTACGCCTGCGGAAACAGTGAACCTGCCGGGTATCGTGTCGACGCGATGACTGAGACCACTGCCGCCGAGTCCGATCTGTCCCGCCGCGGGCGCCGGGTCCGGATCGTCGTCACCCTGCTGGTGGCCGGCGTGCTGCTGTTCGGCACGCTCTGGGGGCAGGACGATCTGTTCCCGTTCGGCCCCTTCCGCATGTACGCGTCCGCCGACAAGCTCAACGCTCCCGTCGCCGACACCCGATTCGAACTCGTCGACACGACCGGCGCGATCGTCGAGCTGACGCAGTACAACACCGGGATCCGGCGGGCCGAGATCGAGGGGCAGCTGAGCCGGTTCAAGTCCGATCCGGCGCCTGTTGCGGGTCATCGACCAGGCGTACGTCTCCCGGAACCCGCACGCGCCGGCCGCCGTGACCGTGCGGATCATCGTCCGGTGGGAGGCGCTCAAGGGCGGCATCCCGACCGGGGCCTTCACCGACCAGACGGTCGCCACCTGGAACCCGCCGGCGGTGACCCGGTGAGCCGCCGCTTCTCGGAGTGGCTGACGGCATCCGTCCCGCGTGGACGCGTCGCCGCTTTCCGTACCGTTATATATCTGTTCGTCGCTTCTGACCTGGTCTGGTTTACGCCCTGGGTCCGGTCGCACGCGGCGATTCCGGGCGTGTTCTACCGGCCGCTGCTGGTGGGCCGGGTGCTGCACCTGCCAACGCCGACCTCGCTGCTCGTCAACACGATCTTCTGGACGCTGATCCCGCTCGCGCTGCTGGCCGCGACCGGACGCGCACCCCGACTGCTGGGCTGGGCCGTCTTCGCGCTCTACTTCGAGTGGATGATCATCGCGATGAGCTACGGAAAGGTCGACCACGACCGGTTCGGGCTGCTCATCGCGCTCGCCGTGCTGCCCACCGCCGGCCGGGCCCGCCACGGCGACGATGCTCCGACCGAGCGCGGCGGCTGGGCCCTGCGGGTCATGCAACTCGCCGTGATCGCGACCTACTGGCTGTCGTCGTGGGCGAAACTGCGCTTCGGCGGCATCGGGTGGCTGACCAGCGCGACGCTGGAACGGGCGATCATCCGGCGGGGCACGCCGCTGACCGATGTGCTCACGTCACAGCACTGGATCCTGGTCGCGGCCCAGTTCGGCATCGTGTTCTTCGAGCTGACCAGCCCGATCGTGTTCTTCGTGGGCCCACGGATCCGCTACTGGATCATCGCCTACTTCTACCTGTTCCACGCGATGGTGATGGCGACGATCACGATCTCGTTCGCGCCGCATCAGGCCGCGATGACAAGTTTCCTGCCACTGGAACGGGTGCGGCCGATCGTCTGGGCCCGGCGGCTGCTTACGCGGGCGGCACGACCTGCTGCGCCTTCAACCGGTCACGTTGTGCCTGCGGCAGCGAGCACGATGCCGTCCCACCCGGAAGGCGATGGCGGTTTCGAGCCACCCATCGGTAGGCCGGCCACGCGAGCCTCTGCGCCGGACGCGTAGCGAGCACAGCGCCGAGCGGTCGCCAGAGCGATCCCGCATCGCGCAGCAACCGGGCGATCGCGGTCGGACCAGCGGAAACGCCATCGGCGTCGATCCACTGGACGGCTTCCTCAGCGGCTTCCTGGCTGACGCCGAGCGCCGCGATATCGGTGAACTGCCACGCCACGACCTGAGCGCTGGTGCGCATGCGCCGCTCGATGAAACGGGCGCATGTCGAACAGAAGGCGCAGTCGCCGTCATAGAGAAACACAGGTCGGGCCACGGCCCAAGTCTGCCCTACAGGCTTTCGCGAAGGCGACGCGGCGACGTCTGGACTGAGGAGAAGCACCGCCGCAGGCGCTGCGCCGACGAGGGAAGACGTCGCCCCAAGGCGTCACAGAAAGCGAAAGCCGCATGTTGCAGGCTGTTCGCGCCCGTGTGTCCCATGCCGCACCACGCGGCGGGTGAGTCGGGAATGCTGGACGGGTAGGTACTGGTTACATAAGCGGAACCAACCGGACCGGCGAGTTCCTTAACGTGAACGGAGACACGCATGGCTACCCAGGCACTGACCGCGACCAATTTCGACTCTGTCGCGAGCGAGGGCATCGTGTTGATCGACTTTTGGGCCGATTGGTGCGGGCCGTGTAAGAGGTTCGCTCCGACCTACGAGAAGGTTTCCGAGCGCCACCCGGACATCACGTTCGGCAAGGTCGACACGGAGGCCGAGCAGGGTCTCGCCGCTCAGTTCGAGATCCGCTCGATCCCGACGATCATGGCGATTCGTGACGGCGTCATCGTCTTCTCGCAGCCGGGCATGCTCCCGGAGCAGGCCGTCGAGTCGCTGATCGAGCAGGTGCGCGGCCTCGACATGGACGAGGTCAAGAAAGAGGTCACGCACGACCACGATCACGACCATGACAACCACTCGCACAGCTGACGAAATCCTCGAGCAGGCGTCGACGATCGCGGTCGTCGGCGCTTCTCGCTACCCCGGTAAGGCCGCGCACGCAGTACCGCTGCAGATCTTGCGGCACGGTTGGCAGGTGATCCCGGTGAACCCGGCCGTCGAGGAGATTTGGGGCGTCAAGGCGTACCCGACGCTCGCGGCCGTACCGGTGCCGATCGACCTGGTCAACGTGTTCCGGCCGGCCGCCGACGCGCCTGGGATCGCCCGGCAGGCGGTGGCAGCCGGTGCGAAGGCATTGTGGCTGCAACAGGGCATCGTGTCGGCCGAGGCCAGGGCGATCGCCGAGGCCGCCGGGATCGACTACGTCGAAGACGCCTGCATCGCGGTTGTACGCGCGATCGGCCGGCTTTCCAAGCGCTAGATTTTTGCCGGTAATCCGGTGGCGGCGGGCTTCGGCCCGCTCGGTCGGCAGTCGAGTCCGCACCGCAGCCGATTTGTCCGCGTGTCGACACGCCGACT
This sequence comes from uncultured Actinomycetota bacterium, assembly GCA_963797605.1. Lineage (GTDB taxonomy): Bacteria > Actinomycetota > Actinomycetes > Mycobacteriales > Micromonosporaceae > DASQPR01. The sequence continues at coordinate 77,254 of CAWCPX010000003.1, forward strand.
TCCAGGTCTGGGACGTCACTGTCGCCTCAGACCGCCGAGGCGACAGTGACGTCGGAGATCCGCACCGCATCGGCGTGTCGCGCCGGCGTGTCACACCCGGCGAACAGATCTTGCGACTTGTCGTGATCATCCAGCCGGCGTTGACAAACTATGGCCCCAAAAGATCCGGGGTGCGCTAGATCTTGTACTCCTTCAGCAGGCCACGCGAGATGATCGTCTTCTGGATCTCGGACGTGCCCTCGCCGATCAGCAGGAACGGCGCCTCGCGCATGAGCCGCTCGATCTCGTACTCCTTGGAGTAGCCGTAGCCGCCGTGGATGCGGAACGACTCCTGCACGACCTCGGCGCAGTATTCCGAGGCCAGCAGCTTCGCCATGCCCGGCCTCGACATCGTTGCGCTGGCCGGCGTCTTTGAGCCGGGCCGCGCCGACCATGAGCGCGTGTGCCGCCTCGATCTTCGTGCCCATCTCGGCCAGCTTGAACGCGATCGCCTGGTGCTTGTAGAGCGGTTCGCCGAAGGTCTGGCGCTGCTGCGCGTACGCGATGGCCAGCTCGAACGCGCGCAATGAGATGCCGCAGGCGCGCGCGGCGACGTTGACCCGGCCGACCTCGATGCCGTCCATCATCTGGTAGAAGCCGCGGCCGACGCCGGCGTCGGGACCGCCGAGGACGGCGCTCGCGGGCACCCGATGGTCTTCGAGGATCATCTCGGTGGTCTCGACGCCCTTGTAGCCCATCTTCTCGATCTTGCCGGGGATGGTCAGCCCGGGCGCCGTCTCGCCGAAGCCCGGCTCCTTCTCCAGCAGGAACGTCGTCATGTTGCCATAGACCGACTCGGCGCCGGTGTCGGTCTTGACGAGCGTCGCCACCACCGACGAGTAGCCGCCGTTGGTCAGCCACATCTTCTGCCCGTTGAGCACGAAGTCGTCGCCATCGCGGACGGCCTTGGTGCGGATCGCCGCCACATCGGAGCCGCAGCCCGGCTCGGACATCGAGAACGCGCCGCGGACCTCGCCGGTGGCCATCCGCGGCAGCAGCGACGCCTTCTGCTCCGGCGAACCGTGCTGGGAGATCAGGTAGGCGACGATGAAGTGGGTGTTGACGATGCCGGAGATGGACATCCAGCCGCGGGACAGCTGCTCGACGACCAGCGCGTACGTCAGCAGCGACTCGCCGAGACCACCGTGCTCCTCGTCGATCGTGAGGCCGAACAGGCCCATCTCCCGCATGCCGTCGACGATGTCGGTCGGGTAGATGTCGCCGTGCTCGAGGCGCTGCGCGTGCGGGATGATCTCCTTGTCGACGAACTCGCGGACGGTGTCCAGGATCGCGGTCTGCACATCGGTCAGGCCGGGCGTCTGTGCGAGGCGGGCCATCGTGGACCTCCAGAAGCGACGAGCGCGGTTACTGACGAGTTACATCGCAGTATCGCCGGTCAGTGCGATCGGCCGCACCAGAGTCGCTTGTGAAAAACGTCTCCGGCCAAGTACGGTGCCGCGCATGACGCTGCCCGAGGACCCGACCGCTCCGAACACACCGCCGACCTACGACGCGGCGCCGACCTACTCGCAAGCCGGCAGCCAGGATCAGGTCTACCAGGATCCGACGTTGGCGGCACCGGGTTACACGACACCGGGTTACCCTCCGCCCGCTCAAGCTCCGTCGGCGTACCCGGCCGGATATCCGGGCCAGACTCCGGCCGACTACCCGCCGCAGGGTTATCCACAGGGCCTCGCGCCGCAGCAGGGTTATCCACAGCAGGGCGGTTATCCACAGCAGGGCGCGTACGGGTACACGGCCACCGGCTACCCGGCCTACAACCCGGCCGCGCAGACCAACACGATGGCGATCGTCGCGCTGGTCTTCGCGTTCGTGTTCGCGCCGCTCGCGGTCGTCTTCGGGCACATGGCCCGCAAGCAGATCCGGCAGACCGGCGAGGCCGGCGACGGCCTGGCACCGCCGGCGATCGTGGTCGGCTACATCTTCACGGCGATCGGCGTGCTCGTGTGCGGCGGCTTCGTGCTGCGTCGCATAGCGATCCGAGCCGAGCGACCTCGAGCGCAACGCCGCTAGCGGTAGGTCGCCTGCCGGACGCTGTTACCGCCGTCGATGACCAGCATCTGACCGGTGATGTAGGAGGCGCCCGGCGAGACAGGAACGCGATCGCCGCGGCCACCTCGTCGGGCGACCCGGGCCGGCCCATCGGCGTCCGAGGCCCTGCCGCAGCTCGGACGAGCGTCGACGACGGCGGTGTGGATGAGGCCGGGAGCGACCGCGTTGACGGTCACGCCGTCGGCGACCAGCTCCATCGCCAGCGCCCGGGTCAGACCGACGACGCCGGCTTTGGCCGCCGCGTACGCCGCCTCGGTGGGCAGCGCGTTGACCGGCCCCGCGGTCGCCGCGAGGTTGACGATGCGACCCCAGCCGCGCTCGGCCATGCCGCCGACGAGCGCCCGGCTGACCAGGAACGCGGTGGTCAGGTTGCGGTCGATCTCGGCCTGCCACTCGTGCATCGTCAGCTCGGCGACCGGGCGCAGCACCTCCGGGCTCGCCTTGCTGGCGAGGCCGGCGTTGTTCACCACGATGTCGGGCGCGCCGATCTGCTCGGCGAGCGCGTCGGCGAGCGCGCCGACCTCCTCTTCCAGTGTCAGGTCGGCGACGAATCCGGTCACGCCGAGTTCGCCGGCGCGTTCGTGGATGCGCCGGGTCGTCGACACGATCGCCACCTCGGCGCCGAGGCCGGCCAGGCGTCGCGCGGTCGCGTAGCCGATGCCGTTGGGGCTGCCCGCGCCGGTGACCAGCGCGATCTTGCCGTCGAGCCGTTCGGTCGCCGGGTCGAACGGGTTCCACCGCCGGGTTCGTCGGCCGGGTTCTCGAGCATGACGTTCGCGCCGTTGACTGACTCCATGCAACGATCCTGCCCGGTCCCGGTGAAGCGGGCAACGACGGCCCCCCTTGCTCGGGGTCGCCGAGCCGACTGAACAGCGGACACCCTCGCGAGCAAACGGCGGCTACCCTGGGCCCCTACCCCTCACGCTTATCGGAGTACGCATCCCATGACCACGCCTGTGCCGCCGTCCGACGACCAACCGACGTACGTCGATCCGGTCACCGGACAACCGCTGTACGTCAACCCGATCACGGGCGAACTCGCATACGCCGATCCGAACGCGGTGGCGCCGACCGTGCCGTACCCTGCCGCCGGTTACACCCCACCGAACTACACGGCCCCGACCTACACGCCCCCGACCTATACGACGCCGGACTACGCGACCCCCGGTTTCGCGCCGGGAAGCGATCCGCAGGCCGCCTACCCGACGAGCCCGGGCGGTCCGGCCGATCCGTCGATGCCGCAGACCGGCTTCACCGCGCCGGCATACTCGCCGTCCGCGTACGCTCCGCCGGCCTTCGGCTACCCGGGTTACACCGCCTACCCGCCGGGCGCGATCGGCGATACCAGAACCGCACGAACCCGCTGGCCATCACGTCCATGGTGCTGTCGATCTGCGGTGTGCCGATGCTGTTCTGCTACGGCTTCGGCGGCCTGCTCGCGCTGGCGGCGCGATCATCGGTCACGTCGCCCGGCGTCAGGTCCGGCACCCGGATGGAGGCCGGCGACGGGATGGCCCTGGCCGGCATCATCATCGGCTGGATCACGGTGGCATCGCGATCGTGGTTGCCGTCTTCCTCATCGTGTGCGTCCACCGAACACCTACTCACGACTGAGCGCCCGCAAGATGCGTACCGTGCGACTGAGGCTCTGAGCTCGTCAGGCCGCCGGCGGGGTGAACGATGTCGTGCGCGACATGCCGGCGGCCCGGCCCTTCGCGGAGATGACGAGAGCCATCTTGCGCGACGCCTCGTCGATCATCTCGTCGCCGAGCATGACCGCGCCCACGTGCCACCCGCCTCCGAGGTCCAGTAGTCGTAGGCGTCGAGGATCAGCTCGGCGTGGTCGTAGTCGCTCTGCGCCGGCGAGTAGACCGCGTTCGCCGCGTCGAGCTGGCCCGGGTGCAGCACCCACTTGCCGTCGAACCCGAGCGCCGCCGACCGCTTCGCGACCTCGGTGAACGCGTCCACGTCGCGGATCTGCAGGAACGGCCCGTCGATCGCCTGCAGGTCATGCATGCGCGCCGCCATCAGGATGCGCATCAGGATGTAGTGGTAGGGGTCGCCCGGGCCGTAGTCCGGGATCAGCGCGCCGACGACCAGCGACTTCATGTTGATCGAGGCCATGAAGTCGGCCGGACCGAAGATGATCGTCTCGACCCGTGGCGACGCCGCCGCGATCGCGTCCACGTTGACCAGGCCGCGCGCGTTCTCGATCTGCGCCTCGATGCCGATCTTGCCGACCGGCAGGCCGAGCGACTTCTCGAGCTGCGTCAGCGTCAGGTCGAGCCACTGCACGTGCGCCGCTTCCTGCACCTTGGGCAGCATGATCGCGTCGAGGTTGGCGCCGGCGCCTTCGACGATCTCGATCACGTCGGCGTACGTCCACTGCGTCGTCAGGTCGTTGACCCGCACCACCCGGGCCTTCGAGCCCCAGTCGCCGTCGTTGAGAGCGGCCACGATGTTCTTGCGGCGCACCGGGCTTGGCCAGCGGCGCCACGGCATCTTCGAGGTCGAGAAAGACCTGGTCAGCGGGCAGACCCTGCGCCTTTTCGAGCATCTTCAGGCTCGATCCGGGCACCGCCAGGCAAGACCGGCGCGGACGACCAGCAGCACCCATGAGAACTCCTTCGTTACTGATCAGTCAACACGGACACGGTAACCTCGCGCGGTGACCAACGAGAACGCATCTGTGAACGATCTCACCGGCAAGACGATCGTGGTCACCGGCGCGAATTCCGGCATCGGGTTGGCGGCGGCCGAGGAGTTCGCCCGGCGTGGCGCCACGCTCGCATTGGTAGGGCGAGATCAAGACCGTCTAGATCAAGCGCTGTCACGGGTACGGGCAGCCACCGGCGGCCGTGACTCCGGGGTGGCAGCTTTCCAGGCCGACTACACGTCGCTACCGAGCGTGCGCGCCCTGGCCTCGGCCCTCCGGGAGGCGTACCCCCGCATCGACGTGCTGGCGAACAACGCCGGTGGCGCCTTTCCGCGACGCACCACCACGGCGGACGGCTACGAGGTGACGATCCAGGTCAACCACCTCGCCCCGTTCCTGCTCACGCACCTGCTCCGGGACCGTCTGGCCGGCGGCCGGATCATCAACACCGCCTCGGACGCGCACACCGCGGGCACCGTGGACCCGGCCGACCTCAACTCCACCGGCGGCTTCCGCATGTTCTCCGTGTACGGATCGTCGAAGCAGGCGAACATCCTCTTCACCGCCGAGGCCGCGAAACGGTGGCCCGAGATCGAGTCGTACAGCTACCATCCCGGCGTCGTGCGCACCCGGTTCGGCCGGGACAGCGGGCTGATCGCCACGTTCTACAAGCTCTCGCCATTTCTGCTGACGCCGGAGAAGGGCGCGGACACGATGGTCTGGCTCGCCGGAGCGCCGACGTCGGAGCTGGTCGGCGGCGCCTACTACGTGAAGCGGCAGGTCAGGCAGCCGTCGAAGGCGACCCGGAACCCGGAACTCGCGGCCGCGCTGTGGACGGCGAGCGAGCGGGTGCTTTAGGCCGTGTCCTGCCGATCATTGGTGGGCTGCGGCGGCCCCAGCCGACGACCGGCGCGCTCTCGCAGATCCTTCAATACAGACGCGGTATTCAGGACTGCTGCGAGCTTGCCGGATCGCCGCCTGGAATCCGCCTCGCCTCGCCATGATCGACAGGACACGGCCTAGCCCACGTTCTCGGAGATCACGCCGTCTTCCGGCGCGAGTTCCACGGCTGGGTGCACGGCCTCGGCCGAGGTGCGGCGGCTGCCGAGCACGACGAAGACGACGCCGGCGATCAGGAGCACCAGGCCGGGCACCGAGGCGAGGCTCGGCACCTGACCGAGCCACAGCCACGCGAGCACCGAGGCTCCCGGCACTTCGAGCAGGATCAGCACCGACACCGTAGTCGCCGAGACCCGCTGCAGCGCGTAGTTGAACATCGAATGCCCGAGCAGTTGCGCGCCGACGACCAGGCCACCGATCGCGAGCCAGGTCGTGCCGGGGTAGCCGTGCAGGTCGACGCCGAAGATGAGGCAGACGGCGCCGAGCAGCAGCGCGCAGACGCTGTAGCAAATGGTCGTGTAGCCGATCGTGCTCGTCTGGGTCCGGGCCTTCTCACCGAACGCCGTGTAGATAGCCGCCGCCAGCCCGCCGACCACCGCGAGCAGGTCACCGACCACGGCGCGGGACGACACTCCGAAGTCGACGCCGGTGGCCGCGACCGCGCCGGCCACCGCGACGCCGATGCCGATCCACGTCAGCCGGCCGAGCGTGCGGCCCTGGCCTCGGGCGATCAGCCCCTGCCACACCGGTTGCGTCGCCCCGAGCGCAACCGCGTCCGCGACGGCCGTGAGTTTGACGCTTGGCACCCACGACGCGAAGTGTGCCGCCAGGAACACGCCGGCCAGGACGCAGCCGAGGAGCGTACGGCGGCCGGACCGGGCGAACAGACCACGGATCTCGGTCCGGCGGCGGGCGCCGGCGACCGGAATCAGCACCGTGGCCGCGATGCCGTTTCGCCAGAACGCGATGGCGAGAGCCGGTGCGGCCGCGAACGCGATGAGCGGACCGGACGAGGCGATCGCGAGGACGGCGAGGCAGATGGCGGCGATTGTGGCGGCGTTCAGCGAGCGTGGCGGCATGATCCGCCCATCCTGGCACGCCCGGCATCGGACCCGATTGGCGCCGGCAGCCGTTCCCGGAATCCGCAACTCGGGACGGAACGATGGCGCATTCGGTAACGAAACCGCTACGCTCGGCATTCGCTACTCACCGTTCCACCCCACCTGCGGAGGGTGACAACGACCATGAGTGCTGCTTATCGTGCTGTCCTGTTCGACTTCTTCGGCACGCTCACACGCGCTGTTCGCCGGGGTCCGGCTCACGATGTGATCGCCCGTCAACTCGGGTGCGATCCACAGGCCTTCGTCCGCGCCCTCGACGAGACGTTTCTCCAACGGTCGATCGGCGCGCTCGGTGATCCGGCAACGGCACTCGGGGTCGTCGCGCGCATGGCCGGCGGCCTCCCGAGCCGCTGCACGATCGACCGCATGCTCACCGAGCGGCTCGACGCGATCACCGCGGACACGAGGCTGCGACCGGAGGCCGCCCCGGTGCTCGAACTGCTCCGGCACGGCGGGCTCCAGACCGGCGTCATCAGCGACTGCGGCCCGGAACTCCCGGTGCTGATGCCGACGATGTCGATCGCGCCGTACATCGACACGTGCGTGTACTCGGTCGAGGTCGGCGCGCGCAAACCCGACCCGATCATGTACCTGACGGCGTGCGAGCGCCTGGACGTGACGCCGGCTGAATGCCTCTATATCGGCGACGGCGGCAGCCGGGAACTCTCCGGCGCCGGGGCGGTCGGCATGTCAGCGTTGCGACTCGAAGCACCCGACCTCGGCAACCACCTGGTCTTCGACGTGGACGCGGGCTGGTGCGGCCCCCACATCGACTGCTTGACCGAGGTGTTCGAGGCCGTACGCGCCCGGCGTCAGTCGGCGGCGGGCGGGCGCACGATCGGCGCGGTCAGTGCCAGCGGGTCCGGGCGCCAGACGCCGTCGGGACCCGGTTGCTCGCTGGCGATCTTGGCCTGCAACTGCAAGATGCCGTGCAGCAGCGCCTCCGGCCTCGGCGGGCACCCCGGCACATAGACGTCGACCGGGATGAGCTGATCAACGCCCTTGGTGACGGAATAGGAATCCCAATAGGGCCCGCCGGAATTCGAACACGCGCCGAACGAGATCACGTATTTCGGCTCGGGCATCTGGTCGTAGAGCCGCTTGATCGCGGGTGCCATCTTGTCGGTCACGGTGCCGGACACGACCATCAGATCGGCCTGACCCGGCCCCTGCCCGAACGGGACGACGCCGAGCCGGACGAAGTCATGGCGACCCATCGACGTCGCGATGAACTCGATGGCACAGCACGCGAGGCCGAAGTTGAAGACCCAGAGCGAGTAACGCCGACCCCAGTTCAGCACGAATCGGATCGGTTCTCCCAGCACACCAGGCAGTTCGGCCACCCGACCACGGTACCGCCATCGTCGATCTGCCGGACCGGCGCTGTGCCCTACAAAGCTTTGCGTAACTCGGCAACGACGGATCGTTGCTGAGCCGGTGTGATCTGCGGGTAGAGGGGCAGCGACAGGATCTCGCGGGAGGCCGCCTCGGCGTGCGGCAACGCACCCGGCTCCGGCCCGGCGCTCGGCGAAAGCCGGCGTCAGGTGCAACGGGATCGGATAATGGATGCCCGCGCCGATCCCGACCCGACCGAGGTGCGCGACGATCTCGTTCCGCCGGGTGGCGGTGTCGTCCAGGCTGTTGACGCGCACCACATACAGATGCCACACGTGCTCGTTACCGGCGAGCGTGGCCGGCCGGACGATGTCAACACCGTCGAGAAGCTGGTCGTAGCGGTGGGCGGCGGTGCGCCGAGCGGCGTTCCACCTGGCCAGCCGGGCCAACTTCGCCCGGAGTACGACCGCCTGCAGCGCATCGAGCCGGCTGTTCAGGCCGACGATCTCGTGGACGTACTTCACGAGGCCACCGTGGGCGCCGAGCATGCGTACCGTGCGGGCGAACTCTGCGTCGGCGGTGACGACCGCGCCCGCGTCTCCGTACGCGCCGAGATTCTTGCCCGGGTAGAAGCTGGTCGAGGCGATGGCGCGCGGGCCGCCGAGACCCGCCGAACCGGCGGCGTGGCCGTGCCTGGTCGCACCCTGGCTCTGCGCCGCGTCCTCGACGATCGCGATTTCACGACCGGCGAGGCCCGCGCGCAGTTCGTCGACCGGCGCCATCTGCCCATAGAGATGCACCGGGACGATCGCCCGGGTCGCCGATGTGATCGCGGCGAGCGCGGCTGGCACGTCTATCAGGTAGGTCAACGGGTCTATGTCGACCATGACGACGCGCCCGCCGATCCGCGCCACGGCTTCGGCGGTCGCGACGAAGGTATTGGCCGGCAGGATCACTTCGTCGCTCGCCCCGACACCTGCCGCCCGAAGCGCCATCTCGAGCGCGTCGGTGCCGTTGGCCACGCCAATGCAATGGGTGACTCCGCTGAACGCCGCGTATTCCTGTTCGAACGCGGCGACCTCGGGCCCACCGACGAACGCTCCGGCCTCCATGATCCGTTTGAAACCCGCGTTGACGTCATCCGCGACCTCCGCGTGTGCGGCCTGAAGGTCGACGAGTGGGATGGGTGCCACGTTCGACTCCCTACCGGCCGGCGAGCTTGCGGAGTACGGCGACCACGCGGTCCTGCCCGTCTTCGGTCAGCGCGTGGTGCAGGGGCAGGATCAGCGAGTCGCGGCTCAGCCGCTCGGTCATCGGCAGCGAAGTCAGGGTGCCGTCGCCGTATGCCGGTTCGGTATGAGCAGCCATGATGCCCCGACGGGCCGAGATACCCGCGATTGCCAACTCGCCGAGAACCTCGTCGCGACCGACCGGGAACTTCTCGTCGAGCAGCACCCAGAAGGACTGGAAGTTCGTGGTGCCGTAGGAAGGGTCGCGGACCGTGCGGATCGTGTCAACGTCCGCGAGCATCTCGATATAGCGCCTCGCCTTCGCCCGGCGGTCAGTCACGATCGGGTCAAGCTTCGACAACTGCACGAGGCCGATTGCCGCCTGCACATCGGTCATGCGGAAGTTGAAGCCGACCTCGGTGTAGGCCTCCAGCACCGGCCGTCGGGACGCGTGTCGGTCAGCCGCGGAGACGTTCATGCCGTGTTCCCGCAGCCGCCGAAGCCGCGCCGCCCATTGTGGATCGTCGGTGGTCAGCATGCCGCCCTCGCCCGTGGTGAGCAGCTTGCGGGGGTGGAACGACCACGCCGAGATGAGGGAACCGGCGCCGACCGGCTGCCCGTACGCCGTTGATCCCACAGCGCAGGCAGCGTCTTCGACGAGCGGCACAGCCCACTCGGCCACCGCGTCCCGCAGCGCGCGCACGTCGGCCGGCACGCCGCCCTGATGCACCGCGATGACGGCCTTAGTACGCGGGGTGCGGACGGCGTCCACGGTCGCCACGGTGAGGTTGCCGGTCAACGGATCGACGTCGGCGAAGACCGGTGTGGCGCCGACATAACGAGCACAGTTGGCGGTGGCGATGAACGAGAACGACGGCACGATCACCTCGTCGCCGGGGCCGATGCCGAGCAGGTAGAGCGCGAGGTGCAGCGCGGTCGTGCATGAGCTGACCGCGATGCCGTGCTCCGCGCCGACCGACGCTGCGAACTGCTTCTCGAACTCGGCGACGCGCGGGCCCTGGGCGACCCAACCCGACCGGACGGCGTCGGCTGCGGCCTGGGCCTCTTCCTCGCCGAGCATCGGGATCATGACGGGAATATGGGTCATGGCTTCCTCGTCTCCATGGCGTGGCCGAGCGACTTCTCCGCCCGCCACCAGTCGACGAGACCGGCGAGGCCGTCGCGCAGCCCGATCTCCGAGGTGAAACCGAGCTGCTTCTCGGCCGCCGCCGTCGACGCGAGGCGCCGGGTCACGCTGTTGACCGTGCGGACGGGCCCGTGCTCGGTACCACCGTCGAACTTCATGACCTCGCTGAGCGTGGCGGCGAGTTCCCGCAGGCTCGTCTCCGCACCACTGGCGATGTTGAAGACGCGGTCGGTCACATCGGCGGTCGCGGCCAGGATGTTGGCTCGGGCGATGTCGGCGACGTGCACGAAGTCCATCGTCTGGAGGCCGTCGCCGAGGATCAGCGGGGCAGTGCCGTTCTCGATCCGCTCCATCCACCGGATCAGCACCTCGGTGTAGACACCGTGCACGTCCATCCGGGGCCCGTACACGTTGAAATAACGCAGCGCAACGTAGTCGAGGCCCTTCATGCTGTGGAAACTGCGTAGCATGCCCTCGTTGAACGCCTTCGCGGCGCCGTAGAACGTGTCGTTGTGATACGGGTGGTGCGACTCGGTTGTCGGGAACTCATCGGCGAGACCGTAGACGCTGGCCGACGACGACGCGATCACCTTCCGTACGCCCGCCTCGGCGGCCGCCTCGATCACGTTGAAGGTGCCGTCGACCAGCACCTCGTTGGCCAGACGCGGCTCCTCGGCACACTGGGTGATGCGGATCGCGGCGAGATGGAAGACCAGGTCCTTGCCGTCGGTCAACTGCCGTACGAGGGCCACGTCGCGGATATCGCCCTCGACGAGCCGGACCGAGCCGTGCTCCCGGGCCCAGTCGAGGTTGCTCAGCCGCCCGCGCACGAGATTGTCGAGAATGACGATCTCCGTCGCACCGCCCTTGACCAGCTCGTCGACAACGTGCGAGCCGATCGTGCCCGCACCGCCGGTGACCAGTGCTTTCGTACCTCTGATCGAAACGGACTTACGGCTCATCGGTGACTCACTTTCAACGGTATGGCGACCCCGCCGCCAGCGAGGCTCTGCGACGCCGCCTCGAGGATCTCCAGAACGCGGAGGCCGGCACGGCCGTCGGTCAGTGACGGTTCGCCGGTGCGGATCGAGGTCGCGAACTCCGCCACCATCGCGCCCAACGCCTCGCGGGGGTTGAGTGCCGGCGCGACCATATCGCCGGAGCGGTAGGAAACCTGCGCGTTGAAGCGATCTTCGGCGCCGACAGCCTCCGGCACCGTCATATCCACGCCCCGGTCATAGATCGCGAGGCGCGTGGTCGGGTTCACGTCGTCCCAGACAAGCGTGTGCTTGGAACCGCTGATCATGGTGGTTCGAACCTTGATCGGCGAGAGCCAGTTGACATGCATATGCGCGATTGCTCCCGTGTTGAGCAGCAGCGTCAGATAGCCGACACAGGATCGACCGGCACCGATCGGGTCCGCCGCGTGTGCGCTGACCGACACGGGGAAGATGTCGTCGGGCAACACGAAGTCGAGAATCGACAGATCGTGGGGTGCGAGGTCCCAGAGAACGTCGATATCGGGCTGGACGAGCCCCAGGTTGATGCGTACCGAGTCGAAATAATGCAGATCACCCAGCTCGCCGGAGTGCAGCACCTCCCGAATTCTGGCCACCACCGGCGTGTAGCAGAACGTGTGGTCGCACATCAGCGTCAGGGCGCGGGCTTCGGCCTCGGCGACAAGTTCGCGACCCTCCGCGACCGTCGCCGCGAGCGGCTTCTCGACCACGACGTGCTTACCGGCGCGTAACGCGGCCAGCGCCACACCCAGATGGGTGCCAGCCGGCGTCGCGACCGCTACGGCCGCGACGCGCGGATCGGCCAGCACGTCATCGAGAATGTCGGTTGCCTCGACGGTCGAGTAGGCCCCCAGTACGCTGCGGGCGCGCGAGATGTCTAGATCACACAGCGTGACCAACCGGAACTCGGTCGACGCCTGAAAGTTGCGGACGAGGTTGGGGCCCCAGTAGCCGGCACCGATGACCGCGACGCCGATGGGTTCGTGCTGCGCGAGGGCCTGATCGGGTCGCGTCAAAGAGTCCTCGCTTCGCAGAAATTCGCGGTCGGGCCCGGTCCGGCGGCCCGGGGCGCCTCCCACCATCGGGCAAACTGGCCTGGTGGGTCAACCTACCGGGGGCATCCCACACGCGAGAACCCCCGTGCCCGCCCGCGTTGTCACCTACAAAACCACACCGCATAGATGAACAGGACGAAAGGACTCCTTATGACCATCCGCGTGTCGGCCACGGCCGATGTCGACGAGCGAGCGCACCTCTCCGACGGCTGCGTGGTGTGGCACCTGGCGCAGGTCCGGGAAGACGCGCAACTGGGCGAGAACTGCTCCATCGGCCGAGGCGCGTACGTCGGGCCCGGGGTCCGGCTGGGCAACAATGTCAAGCTACAGAATTACGCCCTCGTTTACGAACCAGCGGAGCTCGGCGACGGTGTCTTCATAGGACCGGCGGCGGTGCTGACGAACGACGAATATCCCCGTGCGACCTCGCCCGACGGTCGGTTGAAGACGGGTGCGGATTGGCACGCCGTCGGGGTCGTCATCGGTGACGGAGCGGCGATCGGAGCCCGGGCGGTCTGCGTGGCACCCGTCACGATCGGCCGGTGGGCCCTGGTCGCGGCCGGTGCCGTGGTCACGAAGGACGTCCCGGACTTCGCGCTGATGGTGGGCGTTCCGGCTCGGCGTGTCGGCTGGGTCGGTCGCGCCGGCCGGCCGCTCGGCGATGACCTGGTGTGCCCGGAGACGGGCGAGAAGTATGTGGAAACCGATGGCGTGCTGAGCCTGATCGGCGAGTAGCTACTCGGGCGGCGACCAGGCCGCGACACGGAGGTCGACGCGGTCCTGGTCCGGCCCGCGCATGGGCGTGCCCTCCTCGTGATGGCGGCGTAGCGCCTCGCGCTCGTGACCGGGCACGACCCGGCCGGCCGCGTTGACGACCCGGTGCCACGGCACGCCGTCGCCGTAGTGCGACATCACGCTGCCGACCTGGCGCGGCCCGCCCTGACCGAGATAGTCGGCGATCGAGCCGTAGGTCATCGCGCGCCCCGGCGGGATCTGCTCCACCACCGACAGCACGAGTTCGGCGTAATCGTCCGCGTTGATCGCCACAACCGCCACGATATGGAATTCGGCTGGGTCGTGGCCAGCGGTTCGGCGCAGAATAGACGAATGCCCCAGGATGGGATGCGGCCCGAGGTCGCCGACGCGCGCCGGGTCGTCATCAAGATCGGCTCATCGTCGCTCACGACCGCCGCCGGTGGCCTCGACCGGGCCCGGGTGCAAGCGCTCGTCGACGCGATGTCCGCGCTCATCGCGAGTGGCCGCGAAGTCGTGCTCGTCTCCTCGGGTGCCATCGCCGCTGGGCTGGCCCCACTCCGCCTCCGGCAGCGCCCCCGCGATCTGGCCACGCAGCAGGCGGCCGCGAGCGTCGGTCAGGGCCTCCTCATGCAGGCCTACACCGAGGCGTTCGCCGGCCACGCACGCACCGTCGGCCAGGTGCTGCTCACCGTCGACGACGTGACTCGGCGCGTGCACTACCGCAACGCCTTCCGTACCCTGCGGCGATTGCTCGATCTCGGTGCCATCCCGATCGTCAACGAAAACGACACCGTCGCCACCCAGGAGATCCGTTTCGGTGACAACGACCGCCTGGCCGCGCTTGTCGCCGCGCTCGTCCAGGCCGACGCGTTGATCCTGCTCTCCGACGTCGACGCGCTCTACACCGGCGATCCGACCCACCCGACCAGCGTGCGGGTGAAGGTCGTCGCCCCCGGCGAAGACCTCTCGCGCATCGCGACGGGCAGTTCCGGCCCGGCGAAGGTCGGCACCGGCGGCATGGTGACGAAGATCGAGGCTGCCCGCATCGCGACCGGCGCCGGCATCCCGGTGGTGCTCACGTCGGCCGTCCAGGCTCCCGACGCGCTCGCGGGCCGCGCCGTCGGCACGTTCTTCGAGGCGGTCACGACGCCCCCGCGCTCCCGGCTGTTCTGGCTGGCCCACGCGACCGCTCCGCTCGGCCGGCTCCACCTCGACGCGGGCGCCGTCCGCGCGATCACCGGCCGTCGTGCCTCCCTGCTTCCTGCCGGCATCACCGCGGTCGACGGCCGTTTCGCCGCCGGCGACCCCGTCGATCTGGTCGACATCGACGGCCGCAGCGTGGCCCGAGGCCTCGTCAACTACGACGCCGTCGAACTACCCGGCCTGCTCGGCCGATCCACCGGAGAACTGGCCGCCGCATTGGGCCCTGGATACGAGAAGGAAGTCGTCCACCGCGACGATTTGGTGCTGCTATGAAGTCAACGTCACACGCCAATGCCCCCACGGGTACGTCAGATCCGCACACCGATGATCCGGCCACCCGTGACACCGCGTCGATCCGCAGCGTCGCCGACCTCGCCACGCGCGCCCGGGCGGCCAGCACCGTGCTCGCGGCGGCCAACCGGGCCACGAAAGACCGGGCGCTGCACGCGATGGCCGACGCGCTCGTGACACGTACCGGTGACATCGTTGAAGCCAACGCGACTGACGTGGCCGACGCGCGCGCGGCCGGCACCTCGGCGGCGATGATCGATCGGTTGTCTCTGGACGCGGCGCGTGTGGCCGGCATGGCCGACGGGCTCCGGCAGACGGCGGCGCTTCCCGACCCGGTCGGCGAGGTCGTGCGGGGTTCCACCCTGGCCAACGGGCTCGAGTTCCGGCAGATCCGGGTGCCGTTCGGTGTCGTCGGCATGATCTACGAAGCCCGTCCGAACGTCGGCGCCGACGCGGCCGGCCTGTGCCTGAAGTCGGGCAACGCGGTGCTCCTGCGCGGATCGTCATCGGCCGCCCGCTCGAACGCGGCCATCGTCGAGGTCTTGCGCGCCGCCGTGACCGCTGCCGGGTTGCCGGCCGACGTGATCAGTCTCGTCGACTCCTCCTCCCGGGCCTCGGTCAAGGAGTTGATGACCGCGCGGGGGCTGGTCGACGTGCTGATCCCGCGTGGCGGCGCCGAGCTGATCCGGTCGGTCGTCGAGGGTTCCACGGTGCCGGTGATCGAGACCGGTGTCGGCAACTGCCACGTGTACGTCGATGCCGACGCCGACCTCCGGATGGCCCTCGACATCCTGCTCAACGCGAAGGTGTCCCGGCCCTCGGTGTGTAACGCGGCCGAATCGCTGCTCGTGCACGCGGCCGTGGCTGACGAGTTTCTGGCGATGGCGCTCCCCGCCCTCCAGGCGGCCGGAGTGACCGTGCACGGCTCGCCCGCGATCGTCGCTGCCGGAGTTTCAGCCGCAGTGCCCGTCGAGCCGGCGACCGACGACGACTACGCGCGCGAGTACCTGTCACTCGACCTGTCCGCGACCATCGTCGACTCGCTCGAAGAAGCCGTGCTGCGGATTCGCCGCTACGGCACCGGTCACACGGAGACGATCGTCACCGGTTCGCTGGCAGCTTCGCGTCAGTTCGTGAGCGCGGTCGACGCGGCAGCTGTGATGGTCAACGCGTCGAGTCGGTTCGTCGACGGCGGCGAGTTCGGGTTCGGCGCCGAGATCGGCATCTCGACGCAGAAGCTGCACGCGCGGGGCCCGATGGGCCTGCAGGAATTGACCTCGACAAAATACGTGGTCACAGGCTCAGGCCAGATCCGCTAACGGGCCCTCTCCCGCCAAGATCCGCGGATCTTGCACGTTACGGGGCCTTCCCGCGATCTGAGGGCCCCGTAACGTGCAAGATCCGAAGCCGCCGAAGGGCTACCGCATGCCCCGGATCGCGGCCAGCGTCGTGTGTACGTCGAACGCGTCACCGTCATCGGAAGGCCAGCCACCGTCTGTCCGCTGGGTCTCGGCGAGTCGCTTGTCGGCCGCCACCAGCACGAAGTCGTCTTTCGGCAACCCAGCCCGGCGCAACGCGGCCGACAACCACGCGACGTCGGCCGCCGACATGTCCGGCATGCGTTCCGCGAGGATGACCTTGATCTGAGCGGATTCGTAGAACCATCCGGTGTGGAACAGCATGCCCGCGGCGAGCCAGCCGGCGACCAGGTATGACGGCCAGCTGCCATCGGGCCGCATCACCGCGCGGAACGCCTGCGTGGCCCGGGCCACGACCTCGGCGTACGGGTTGATCTGATCGCCCGCCGCCTGCCCCGCCACGGCCAGCCAGAAGCCGACGTTGGCGGTCAGGTAGACGCCCGCCTCCGGATCACCGGGCGTCGCCCACGTCGGAGCGATGTCCGCGAGCGCCTCGTCTTCCTGCCACGTGCCGTCGGGCCGCTGCCGGCTCGCCAGCCACGCCAGCGCGGATCGCGCTGCTGGCCGCTCGAGTGCGCCCAGATCGTCGAGCTCGCCGAGGCGGAAGCACGTGGCGTCGATCGACGACACCTCGCTGCTCCAGAACGCGGGCCAGCCACCGCTGGGCGACTTGCCCATCTCCACTTTCGCGATCGCGTCCGGGTGCGGTGGGAGTTCCGAGCGCAGCCATGACAGCCGCGCCCGGTCAACCTGATCCCCACGTGCCACCACGAACCCAATCGCGGCCTCGATATCAACCACGATCGGAAAGGCTACCGCTAGTCACGTCAGTAGACGGGGAGTGATGGATCGATCTGTCGGATCCACGACACCACCCCACCCTGCACGTGCACCGCATCTTTGAACCCGGCCGCCTTCAACGCCGCCAATGCCTCGGCCGATCGCATGCCGCTCTTGCAATACAGCACGATCTGCCGATCCTGCGGAAGCGACGCGAGTGCGGCGCCCGAGAGGATTTCGCCCTTCGGGACCAATCGGGAATTCGGGATCTTGACGATCTCGTATTCGGCTGGCTCGCGGACGTCGATGAGGTCGATCGGCTTGCCCGCGTCCATCCAGTCGCGCAATTCGGCCGGCGTGATCGTCGAGCCGGACGCGGCCTCGGCGGCTTCGTCGGAAATGGTGCCGCAGAAGTCGTCGTAGTCGATGAGTTCGGTGACGGTCGGGTTCTCGCCGCAGACCGCACAGTTCGGGTCCTTGCGCACCTTGACCGTGCGGTAGTTCATCTCGAGGGCGTCATAGACCATGAGCCGGCCGACCAGCGGGTCACCGATGCCGGTCAGCAGCTTGATCGCCTCGGTCACCTGGATCGAGCCGATGCTCGCGCAGAGCACGCCGAGCACGCCGCCCTCGGCGCACGACGGGACCATGCCCGGGGGCGGGGGCTCCGGGTAGAGGCAGCGGTAGCACGGGCCGTGCTCCGACCAGAAGACGCTCGCCTGACCGTCGAAGCGGTAGATCGAACCCCACACGTACGGCTTGTTCAGCAGCACGGCCGCGTCGTTGACCAGGTAGCGCGTGGCGAAGTTGTCGGTGCCGTCGACGATCAGGTCGTAGTCGGCGAAGATCTCCATCGCGTTGTCGCGGGTCAGCGGGACCTCGTGGAGGTTGACCTGCACGAGCGGGTTGATCTCGAGCACCGAGTCACGGGCCGACTGGGCCTTGGACCGGCCGATGTCGGACTGGCCGTGGATGATCTGCCGCTGCAGGTTGCTCTCGTCGACGGTGTCGAACTCGACGATGCCGAGCGTGCCGACACCGGCCGCGGCCAAGTACATCAGTGCGGGGGAACCGAGGCCACCGGCGCCGACGCACAGCACCTTGGCGTTCTTGAGCCGCTTCTGCCCGGTGACGGCGACGTCCGGGATGATCAGGTGGCGCGAATAGCGGCGGATCTCATCAACCGAGAGATCAGCGGCCGGTTCGACCAGGGGTGGCAACGACACGATCTTCAACCTCCGCGTACGAGCGACTCAACGATTGTCTCAACGCTGAGCGGCGCCCCGTTGATCCCGCTGGTTAGGGGATCTTTGGACCCGAGTAGAGCGCACCACCCAAGTATGGGTACGGGTTCGCGATGCAGCCTTGCAGCCCGAGTGTCTGTTGCATCATCACGGGCGCCGTTTTCCCAGCACCCGGACATGCTTCGTTGTCATGGCCGAGTTGCCGGCCGACCTCGTGATTGATCGCGAACGCCCGGTAGGTCGCGATCGGGGCACCGTAATCTGTGACGCTCGTCATCCATCGACTCAGGTTGATGATCACCTGTCCGGGCAACCGGCACGACGTGATCTTGTTCGTGTGCAGCCCGCCGACGGCGCACATCTTCTCCGTCGTCGCCTCGGTCGCGAGGTAGAGCGTGAACTCCGCCTTGGCCGTGCTCGCGACCTGCTGGAACCGGAGCGTTCCGCCGCTCGTCCAGCTCTGCGGATCGCCGAGGATCGCGGTCACGGCGGCGGCGAACGAGGTCGCGGTCACGCCCGTCGCGGCCGGCACGTTGGTTTCGACCGCGACGCGATAGGTGTGGATGGTGCCCGCCGTGCCGAGCACCGTCGGCGATCCGGCGGCGTAGCCGAACTTGCCCGAACCGGTCGTCGGCATGCCGGACGGTGTCGGGATCGGCAGCACCGGCGCCGACGCTGATCCGGACGCGTGCGGCTTCGCGCCCGCGCTCCCGTGACCGCCGAGCGCGCGAGTCGCGCCAACACCGAGCAGGACCAGCACCACCACGAGAAGCACGAGCATCCAGATCCGATGTTGCTGCTGCTTGGCCCGCGCGGCCCGGATCTCCTCGACATCGAACCGCCAGCCGCCCTCCGGGCTGCGGCGACGGCCACGACGACCAGGATCAACATCCCTTGGCCGGTACGGCGGAGCCGGCCGGTACGGCGGAGCCGGCCGGTACGGCGGAGCCGGCCGGTACGGCGGCGCCTCGAAGACCGGCGGCGGCGCGCCCGGTGATCCGGCGGGGTTCGGGCCGGCGGGGTTCGGGCCGGCGGGGTTCGGGCGGCTGGGTTCGGGCCGGCTGGGTTCGGGCCGGCCGGTCGGGGCGCGGGCAGGCTACGCGTCGGCACGGGCGGCGGCGCCGGTCGGTGCGATGCCGCGAACGCTCCAGGCCCCGCCGGTGGCGTCAGCGGTGACGCCGGTGGTCGGGCCGGCTGGGGCGATGGCACCGGCCGTGGTGGAACCGGTCGAGGCGGGGCTGTCGTCGGCGACGAGTCGAAGGGCGTCGGCGCGTACGACTGTGGCTGAAACGGCGGCGTCTCAAGCGGCGGCGTCTCAAGCGGCGCCTGGTAGGGCGCCGGCTGCGACTGCGGCGGCAACGGCTGCGGCGGGGGCGGCACGTATGCCGGAGCCGGCTGAGACCGCGGCGGCTGGTAGGTCTCCGGTTGGTAGGCGGGCGGCGGCTCCGGATGCGGACCCGGGCGCAACGGTGGCGGCATCGATCCGACCATCGGTGCGGCGCCCGCCGACGGTGCCACGGCACTGTCGCGACGCGGCGGCCACTCCGGTGGTGCCGCCGCTCCCGGGTCATACGCCGCCGGAGCCTGCACCGGAGCCGGCATCGGGGCGGGAATCGGGGGCACCGGCTCCGATGCCGGACCGGTCAGCGGCTGGGCCGAAGCGTCGGCCCGGGTCGAGAGCGCCTTCAACCAATCGTCGTCGTAGGCCTCCGCCTCGACCCGATCCTCCGGTTCGCGACTCCGGCCGAAGCTGCGCGCGAATCCGCGCCGGCCGGTGCCACCGCTGTCGGCCGGCGGGGCCGCCGTGACCTGGCGATCGTCGGCAGCACCGCGGGCTCGCGGCGATCGCGGCTCACGGCGTGGTTCGGGGGGCTTCGAACGGGCCATCGCGAACAGCGTGCCATGACCGTGCCGCCGCCGCTTCATCTCCCGGCCGGCAACGGGCGGAATTGAACGTCGGGCGGATCAGTACTGCCCGGGCGGTCCGTCGTAGCGCTTGCCGTTCAGGTAGGGCCATGGGTTCGCCCGGCATCCATGCAGGCCGTACGTCTGCTGCTCCATCACCGGGTCTGGCTTGCCGGGACCGGGGCACAGCTCGTGATCGTGCCCGAGCGCGTGCCCGACCTCGTGATTGATCATGTAGGTCCGGTAGGCGTCCAGCGAAACATGGGTCGTGATGTAGTCCGGGACCGACGTGAGGAATCGGGCCAGGTTCAGCACGACGTGTGTGCCCTGCCGGCACGAGGTGAAGTCGTGCACTCGCAGCGGTTCGCACATCCGGGTCGTGGTGGCGGGGGTCGCGAGGTAGATCGTGAACTCGGCCGGCGCCGTCGCCGGGACCTGCTGCAATCGGTAGGTGTCGCCCGCGATCCAGCTGCGTGGATCACCCAGGGTCGCGTTGATCTTGGCGGTCAAGCCCTTCATCGTGACCACCGTGACGTTCGTCTCCACGGCGACCCGGAAGTGCCGAATCGGCCCGGATCGACCGAGCACCGCTCCGGTGGTCGTGGCGTACCGGAACGTGCCCGGGCCCGATTTCGGGTACGCGATGTGCAGCGCGGTCACATGCAGCGGGTCCACCGAAGTGGACCCGGACGGGCGCGGCGACTTCGGTGGCGTCGGCGGTGGCGTCGTGACCCCGGACGGCGTCGCGTCGCCGGCGGGAGTCGTCCGAGGCGCTCCGGTCGAGTTCGCGAGGCGTGGAGTCGAGGCGCGGGCCGCCGTGCCGTAGTGGTAGGACAGCACGGCACCGAGCCCGACCAGCGACAGAACGAGCATCGCGACGAGGACACGTCGGCTGTGACCAAGAAGGGCGCGGGCTCGTGACCCGTACCCAGCAGAGTGTTTTGAACGTCTTTTTCCTGACATGGTCGAGCAAGCTTCTCACGCCAGGGTGAGGCTCGACGAACCGTGTGGCGGCGCGGCGCTGACGTCATCGAGCAGCGCGATAATCGCCCGAGCGACGAGGACGGGTGTTTCCATCTGAGCCGTGTGACCGACGCCCGGGAGCATCATCAGCTGGGCGTTCGTGATCACGCTGGCGGCCTGGGGCGCGACCCGCACATCGACGAACCGATCGAGTTCGCCCCCGATCACGAGCGTCGGCACCGTGACCCGCGCCGCTGTGCGCCATAACGAGCCGGAGCCCGGCAGGTAAGCCCGCAGGAAGCTGCTCACGAGACCGCGGAACGTGCGGACATAGGCGTCGACGTACCACGGCACCTCGTCGCGACGCTGCGCCTCCTCGATCGCCTCGGCCAACCGCTGCGGCTCGATGCGCGTGGGGTCGCCGAAGCACGCTTCGAGGACCTGGCGGGTGAGGGTCGCCGGATCGACGGAGGCCATCCGCCGGGCCGCGAAGCGCTCCACCCGAGGCACCGCCAGCAGCGGGATCAGGCGCCCCTGCGCCGACCGCCGCGGGTCCAGGAAGGGCAGGGCCGGAGAGATCAGGGTGAGGGTACGCACGAGGTCCGGCCGTTGCGCTGCCACCGTGACCGAGATGGCGCCCCCGAGCGAGTTGCCGACGAGGTGTACGGGACCCCGACCGGCCGCCTCGATCCACGCCACGACTCGGGCCGCCAGCGCGTCGATGGTGTAACGGCGAGCGGGGTCACTGCGGCCGAAACCGGGCAGGTCGATTGCTTGACCGTCCAACCGGTAGGACAGGAGGCCGGCGACATCAGTCCAGTTCTGGGACGAACCACCCAAGCCGTGCACGTACAGCGCCGGTTCGGCATCGGAACTGAGGCCCGGGGTGTCGCGTACGTAGGTCGTCGCGCCATGGACGCTTACCGACCGGCCCGGCCACGGGGCGACCGGCTTGTCCGAATGCCACAGCGCCCCAGCCGAGGCCAATTTGGCCCGTTTCATGGCTTAAGTATGCTTGCACCCGGCTGAATCGGGGTTCTAACTCACCGCCAGCAAGCTATCCAACCTGCGGTTCATCGCGGACAGGGTGGCTCGCACGATGGCCTGACGCGGGTCGCTGGCGACGATGGCCGAGCCGACGAGTTGCTCGACCCAGCCGTCTCCGGACACGAGCACCACGACGACCGCGACCACGCAACTGCCGAACGGCACCACGCCGGCATGGTCGATGAAGCAGTGCACGGCGGGAGCACCCGGAGTCGCCTCGATCAGCCCGTCGATCGCACCGGCCGCCGCCTGCGCGGCAAGACGCAGCAGGTAACCGTCGACGGCGGGACCGCTCGCCGCACCGACGGACGGCACCCCGGCCGTGAGCAGTCGCACCTCGACGGTCGCTTCGGTGCCGAGGGTGGAGACGCGGACCTGGTCGACGACCACACGCGGCGGCAGCATCGGCAGCCACCGGTCTCGGTCGACGCGGACGGTCGGCTCAGATCGGCGAGTGTCGCCGGCCGCGGGTCCGTCCGCATCGCCGCGGCCTGATCCGTCCGCATCGTGGCGGCCTGGTCGGTTCGCACGTCGGTGCGCTGGTCGGCTCGGGGCGAGCGCGGCGGCCGCATCTCGGGCTCACGCCACGGGTCGGCCGACGGAACCGCCGCGACCGGGGCCGGCCGGGAGCGCCGTGGTTCGGCCGCGAGACCCATCTTCTCTTTCAGAATCCGCGCGACCTGCCGGCTGACCCGCCCGGGGTCCGCACCTTCGGCCAAGTCGAGCCGCAGCGTGTGCACGCCGCCGGGGTTCGCGCGAAGCGCCGCGTTCGACACGCCCGGTACGTTCCTCGCGGCGTCGAGTACGGCGGAGATGTCCAGGTCATCGGGCGGTCGCGTGGAGGTTTCCGCATGCCGGAGCCCGCTCGCGATCCGGCTGAGTTCCGGGCCGGGCGCGATCTCCTCGTCGTCGTCGTATTCGTCGTCGTCGAGCACGACCTCGGGCACGTCAGGCACGCCGGGGATGCGATGGGGCAGCACTCCGGACAACTGCGGGGGCAGGTGCGCAGGCTCTGATGAGGACGTCGGCCGTGGCTCTAGCGGCTCTGCCGCTTGCCGCAACGTCACCGGGCTACCTCCGGAGACGCCCGGCGGTGTCGACCCGGTCATGCCGGACGACGGAGCGGGCGTCGCTGATCGTGGGGACATATCTGATGTCGCGGACGGACGGTCCGTCATGGACTGGACGGACTCGGTCACAGGCGTGGACGCGGTCACAAGCGTGGCCGCCGGCACGGGTGCGGACGTCTGCGGCGGCTTCGTGATCGGAGGGGGTGTGGTGTCGGGCTGGGACGGCATCTGGGCGGGTGCTGGTCGTTGGAGTGCTGCCTCTTCGGGTGCCACCGGCGCCGCCGCGGCTGCCGGCTGTGTCGGTGTCGGTGATTTGGGCGCCGGCGCGCTGGGCGCGTGTTGCGTAGGCGCTGGTTGCATCGGGGCTTGCTGAATGTGCCCCTGCGGAGCGGGCTGCGCCTGAGTTGGCGGCGGGTGCTGGGCGGGCGGCTGCGCCAGCGACGTGGTCTGTGTCTGCGCTGGCACGGACGGCTGGACGGCGACCGTCGCGGGTGACGACATGGCCCTGCCTTGCTCAGGATGCGGTTGCTGCGGTGGCCGTTGCGGCGACTGCTGAAGCTGGGCCTGTTCATGCTCGACCTGCTGACGCTCGACCGGTTGACGCTCGGCCGGTTGAAGCTCAGCGGGTTGAGGCTCGGCGGGTTGAGGCTCGGCGGGTTGAGGGTCGTCATGCTGCGATTCGGGCCGATGGGGTTCGGACCGATGGACTTCGGGCCGCTGGGGTTCGGGCCGCTCGGGCTCGGGTGCGCGCATCGTCGGAGGTGGCGGCAACGCGATCGGAGTCGCGGACGTCAACGTGGTCGGGCGGGTCGGCGGCACGAGTGGGGCGAAGTCGGCAACCCCGGGTCTGTCCACACTGTCGGTTTCCGGGGGCGTCATCGCGACATCGGCTATCGACGGACGCGCATGGGGGACGTGCGGAGCGGCCACACCATTCGGGGGCGCCGAGCCGTTCATCGGAGGCATGCCGTTGGGGGTGCCCGAACCGTTTGTGGCGACAGCGCCGTCGGCCGTGACGGCACCATTTGTCGTGACCGCACCGTTTGACGCCATGGCACCGTTTGACGTGCCGCGACCGTTTGACGTGACGGAGCCGTTGGCGGTGCCGTTGGCGGGCGGGAAGCTGGCCGGTCGGCCGCGGTCGAAATCGTCGGACCACGACACGTCAGGTCGCTGGCGACCGTTGTGACTCCGCTCACTGTGCTCGGCCTCGACGGCTCCGGAACGCTCCACGGATCGGGCCGCGTGCCCCAACGCAATGCCCTCCGGATGGCCGGGAACCTGCCGATAGCCCGACAAGACCGGCTCGACCGTCGGCGAACCGAACTGGCCCGCGTACGCGATCGGGTCCCACGCGGGGCCGAGCGGATCGAGCGAGTCTCCGGAGCCTCGAGGCGCCGGAATATGTGGGGTGCGAGCAGCGCCAACACCCGCGACCGGCGCATCAGGCGACGGTGTGGCATCGATGGACTCCGGCACCGCCGGACTCGAATCTGCCGGCCCGGCATCGACCGGAGACGACCCGGACACGACCGCACGCGGATCGGCCAGAGTTGGTCGCGGGTCGGCTGAGGGGGTCGTGGACCAGCCGTCTGCGAGCGACAGCGATTGGGGCCAGGACGATGCCGGCGGGGACGACATAGCGGCAGTATCCCGCGTAGGCGTATCCGTTGGCGAGACCTCACTTGCGAGCGCGGGTCGGATTTCTCCCGATGTCACCGGTCCCGCCACAGGTGGCTGCGGTTCCGGAGGTTGAGAAGTATCTGCGGTGCGAACCGGTCGCGACATATATCGGACAGGTGGCAATGACTCGATCGTGTCCTCCGTGAGTGCGCTCGTGCGGGTGCCCGTGATCGCATGGCGCTCGAGATCGACCCGCGAGACTCGCAATGACGCCAGCAAATCCGACTGATCCAGTGGCTCAGGAGTCGATCTTTCCGCAGGTCGCCAAGCCGGCGCTATCGGGGGGACAGAATCGGAGCCGGCTCGGCCCGGGGCCACGAAATCACCGAACCCCCCGGCTGCGCCATTTCCGCCGGCGTCGCCGTTCGTGCTCGGTTCCGCGCCGTCCGGTCGTCCCATTACATCCACCGTGCGCTCCTCGGTTGCCCACCGTGAGGTTACCGTGTTGAGATACGCCCGATAATTGGTCGATCGGCGCGACGAAATACCGAAGAGTGGGGGTTGCGATGGCCGTCAACGGCCTCCGGGGCACCGGGGCGACGCGCGGCACGGACACCACCGGCCGACCTGTGCGCATGCCGCGCTCGGCTCGACGCAAGCAGCTGCTCGCTGCCGCCCAGGAAGTGTTCGTCGCTAATGGCTACCACGCCGCCGCCATGGACGATATCGCCGAGCGCGCCGGCGTTTCCAAACCGGTCCTCTACCAGCATTTCCCCGGCAAGCTGGAGCTCTATCTGGCATTGCTCGACACGCATTGCGATGCGATCGTCGCCCGCGTACGCGATGCGATGGCCGCGACGAACGACAACAAAGATCGTGTCAGCGGTGCCATGCGGGCCTATTTCGAATTCGTCGATCACGAGAGCGAAGCGTTCCGTCTGGTATTCGAGTCGGATCTGCGAAACGAGCCCGCCGTCCGCGAGCGGGTCGACCGGGTCGAACGACTGTGCATCGAAGCGATCACCGCGACCATCATGGGCGACACCGGCGCCGGGCGGGCGCCGGCCGAGCTGTTGGCGGCCGGTCTCGTGGGAGCCGCGGTCACGTCGGCCCAGTTCTGGCTCTCGGGTGGCCGGCAGGTCGACAAAGCGGATGCCGAGGCGCTGATGGCCACGCTGGCATGGCGGGGAATCGCAAGCTTCCCGATGCAGGGCGAGCCGATCTAGCGATGGCGAAATCATCGGCTAACGTTGCGAAGCAGCCGTCTAGAGGAGGACCAACCGTGGAGGTCAAGATCGGCGTGCAGTACGCACACCGTGAGCTGGTCCTGGAGAGCACCCAAACGCCAGCCGAGATCGATGCCGCCGTCGCCGCGGCAGTGAAGACCGGCGGCATGCTGAGCCTGGTCGATGACAAGGGTCGACGCGTGATCGTGCCCATCGACAAGCTCGCCTATATCGAAATCGCGGAGTCACAGCAGCGCCCGGTCGGGTTCACCGCCGGTCGCTGATCCGCCCGCTCGATCATGATCCTCGGGCTCGGAGCGTCACCGTCATCCGTCGGCGGCGCGACCGGGACCGGGGATCTTTGTTTCCCGGCTCGCGCAGACGATGCCGCCGACAGCTTTCGTCCGGCTCGCGCAGACGGTGTGCCCGCCTGGTTTCGTCCGGCTCATGCTGAGGGTGCCGCCCACGTTCGTCCGACTCGCGCGGACGGCTGCGCCACCCTCCGCCGATCGACGTTCGCGCAGCGTGTTCCGCATCGGGGCGAGATGTCAGATTCGCCACTGTTGTCGCCGCGTTCGCCACGGAGCGCGCTTCTCGCGTAACATAGCGATATTGCCGCCGACAGATACGCCAGTGGCAACGCGTGTGGCCCGCGACGAGAACTCCGTCGCGCGTGGCCCGCGTCACACTGATCGGCGCCCTTCGACTCAAAAACGGGCGCCCCACGAGAGGGACACCCCACAATTTATGAGTAACGAAGACGTCGCTGGCGCACAGCCGGTGCAGGATGATCTTGTAATTGACCCCATATTGGAGCTGGAAACCGTCGCAGCCGTTGACCCCCTGGTCGCGAAGGCTCCGGTCCGCCCCGACAGCCCGACGTTCGCAGAGCTGGGCGCCCGTCCGGAGACGGTCGACGCGCTCGCCGCGGTCGGCATCACGCACTCGTTCGCCATCCAGGAATACGCGCTTCCGATCGCGATTCGCGGTTCCGACATGATCGGCCAGGCGCCGACCGGCACCGGCAAGACGCTCGGCTTCGGCATTCCGCTGCTCGAGCGCGTGCTCGCTCCGAGCGAAGGCGCCGACGGCCGCCCTCAGGCGCTGGTCGTCGTGCCAACCCGTGAGCTGGGCATTCAGGTGGCCCGTGACATCAAGGCCGCCGGCGCCACCCGTGGCATCCGCGTCATCCCGATCTACGGTGGCGTGGCCTACGAGCCGCAGACCGATGCGCTGGCCAAGGGCGTCGAAATCATCGTCGGCACGCCTGGCCGCCTGCTCGACCTGGCCAAGAGCAAGCAGCTCAACCTTGGGAGCATTCGCGGTCTCGTGCTCGACGAGGCCGACCGCATGCTTGACCTGGGCTTCCTCGACGATGTCGAGAAGATTCTCGCGTTGTTGCCGACCGATCGGCAGACGATGCTGTTCTCGGCCACGATGCCCGACCCGATCGTCACGATGGCCCGGCGCTTCCTGCGCAACCCGGTCACCGTGCACGCCGGCCACTCGGCCGAGACGGGTCCGTCGCCGCAGACGCAGCAGGTCATCTACCGCACGCACTCGCTCAACAAGCTCGAGATCGTCGCCCGGATCCTGCAGGCCGAGGGCCGTGGCCTGACGATGATCTTCACGCGCACGAAGCGCAACGCCGATCGCGTCGCCGAAGACCTCGACTTCCGTGGCTTCGCGGCTGCCGCCGTGCACGGCGACCTCAACCAGGGTGCGCGCGAGCGGGCTCTGCGGGCGTTCCGTTCCGGCAAGATCGACGTACTCGTCGCGACCGACGTCGCCGCCCGTGGCCTCGACGTCACCGGCGTCACGCACGTCATCAACTACGACTGCCCGGAAGACCCCGACACCTACACGCACCGCATCGGCCGCACCGGTCGGGCCGGGGCCACGGGTGTGGCGGTCACCTTCGTCGACTGGGAAGACATGCCGCGTTGGCGGCTCATCGACAAGTCACTCGGGCTCGACATGCCGGAGCCGCCGGAGACGTACCACACGTCGCCTTATCTCTACACCGATCTGTCGATCCCGACCGATGTCTCGGCCACCCTGCCGACCGCCGAGCGCACCCGCGTCGGCCTCGGCGCGGAGGTTGAAGAAGACCTGGGCGGAGGGCGCACCCGCGACCGCTCCGCCGGCGGCAGTGGTCGCGGTGGTCGTGCCACGGGCGGGCGCTCCGGTGTGCGTTCCAGCGGCGGCCGTTCCAGCGACGGGCGCTCGGCCGGCCGCTCCGGTTCGGGTGAGAGCCGTCGCGACGACGCGGCGACCACGACCGACGAAGCGGTGCGCGCGCCGCGGCAGCGTCGCCGGGGGCGCAGGGTCGAGGGTGACGCCACGCCGACGGCGGTGGCTTCGGCAGAGACCGTGACCACGTCGGTCGACGACAGTGCCGGTGCCACCAAGCCACGTCGCCGTCGGCGTCGCAGCGGGGGCGCGGGCGCGTCGGCCGTCGACACGAACTCCTCGGGTGGCGGCCCGACCGAATAGGTTTTTGTGGCTCCGGCCGCCCGGGTCACGTGAGACAGTGACCCGGTGGCCGGGCCGACACGGGATCGCACGCTGGCAATGCTCGACGCGTTAGCCGGTCGCTACGCCTTCGCGGAAGTCTCCGCTCTGGTAGCGGCCGGCTTTTGTGATCACTGCCGATCGCCCCAGGAGTTGGCCGACGTCCAGCAACTGTGTGCGTTCGGCCAGCGCCTGCTCGATCTCGACGCGGAAGACTTCGGCGAAGCGGACGCGGCCACCGACGCCAACGTCGACCACAGCGTCGCTGACCGGGTGAGCGGCGACGCCGTGCCGGTCGATCTCGTCCGTCGCTCCCGGGCCGCCCGCATGCCGCGGTCTCCGTCGGAGCACGATCGTGGTGCGCTGGCGACGCTGCTGCCCGCGTTCGCGTTGCTGCTCGAAGCGGTCGCCGTCCGGTGGCTTCGACGCGAGACCTCGGCGCTCGTCGCCGCGTTGCACATCATCAGCGAATATCTGCCGGTCCTGGTCTGGGAGCCGGTACTCGGCCACGCCGCCGATCCTGCCCGGATGCCTGGCTCGGTCGGTGGCGACGGCAGTCTGTGGGGCCTGATGGACGCCCACGACTGTCCACAGTCAAGGCCGGAGAAATCCGCCGCGGCGCGCGTATTGCGGGTCAGCTCCGAACCGGACACCGGCTGGCAGAGCTACCTCGACCGGCAGCACAGCATCGTGGCCGCGGCGCTCGGCATCTGCGCGGCCGAATGTCGCTACCGATGTACCGCGATTTCCCGGCATACCGATGCCAAGCAGAAGATGCTCGCGGCTGGTTGCCGGACCGCCGCCGACTTCACCGGCTCCACGCTGATCCAACTGCGTCACAGCGCACCGGTCGGGCACGGGTTCGGAGTGCCGTCGCCCCGGGAAGTGCTGGCGGCCTGGGTTCACACCCGAGGCGTACTCGCCCGGTTGCGGCCGGAAGTGCTCGCAGACGACGGTTATCCGTTGCCCGGTCTGCCCAGCCTCGTCAGCGCTCTGGCCGGAGTGCCGATCCGGCCGGATACGCTGATCCGAGAGACGATGACGGAGCTGCGCGCCGCGTTGGCTTGACGTCCGATCGCGGGAGGCACAGCGTGATCTCACGGCGCGTAGGCGAAGATCTCGAACAGGCACGCCGCACGTACGCCGGCCGGAACTGGCCGGACAGCTTCGCCGATCGCCTGACCACGCCGCTGCCGGGTGTTTTCGACGTCGTGAAGATGCTGCGTACGGGTGGCCGGGCCGATCTCGACTATTCGGCCGCCACCGCGATCCCGGTGGTCGCCGACGCGACGCTGCCGCCGCTCCACGAGGGACAGGCGTCGGTCACATGGGTCGGCCACGCCACGTTCGTCGTGCGGATCGGCGGCGCGACGATCCTGACCGACCCGGTGTGGTCGAACAAGATCCCGGGCGTACGCGAGCGGCTCACCCCTCCCGGCGTGTCGCTGGAATCCATCGGTCAGATCGATGCCGTGGTGATCTCCCACAACCACTACGACCATCTCGACGCGCCGACGATCCGGCAGATCCCGAAGGACACGCCGATGTTCGTTCCCGGGATGCTCGGTTCGTGGTTTCGGCGCCGCGACTTCCGCAACGTCGTCGAACTCGACTGGTGGGAATCGGTACGCCTCGGCGATGTCACGCTCGACTTCGTGCCGTCGCACCACTGGAGCCGCCGTGGGTTGACTGACAGCTGCAAGACGCTGTGGGGCGGGTGGATGCTCCGCGCGGGCGAGCGCAGCATCTACTTCGCCGGCGACACCGGTTACGGGCACTGGTTCGGTGAGATCGCCGACCGCTACCCGGGCATCGACCTGGCGCTGCTGCCGATCGGCGCCTACGAGCCCAACTGGTTCATGAAACCGGTGCACATGAACCCGGCCGAAGCCGTCCGCGCGTGCGTGGAGTTGGGCGCGCCGCGCATGGCCACGATGCACTGGGGCACGTTCGCACTCACGACGGAACCGCTGCTGGAGCCGCCTGCGAAAGCCATCGCGGCATGGGCTGACGCGGGACTCCCACGAGCGAACCTCTGGGATCTGGCAGTGGGTGAAACCCGGCTTTACTGACCTTTTGCCCGTTACTAAGGTCCGATGCGCAGGGTTAAGCCATCGTGCCGTTATCAAGGTTCTGGCGTCGCGCTCTGGCCCTAGTAATCGGTTTTCTGCTGGGGACAATGATCGTCGGGTCGTCCGCGACCGCGGCGCCGTCCGGTGGTGCGGTGCCACCGCCATCCAAGTCCAAGCTGGACGCGTCGATCACCGCCGCCTCCAACCAACTGGAGATCGTGGTCGAGCAGTACGACGCGGCACGAGTGGCTCTCGCCGGCACGAAAGCGAAGCTGGCGACCGTCAACACGAAACTCGCGCCGATGCATCGATCGGTCGCAGCGGCACAGGCCCGGGTCAGCACGATCGCCGCGAGTGTCTACCAGGCACCTTCCATCGGACAGTTCGGCAGCCTGCTGGAATCGTCTTCCACGTCGAACCTGATCGACCAGCTCGGCTTCATCGATCAGGTCGCGGTGGCCCGCCAGCAGCAGATCAACGCGCTTTACGCGGCCGCACACGCCTACGTCGACCAGCAGAAATCGCTCTCGCAACTGACGATCGCGCAGACGCTCGAATACCGCCAACTGAAGGCGAAGCGGACGTCGATCACCAGCCAGATCGCGCAACTCAAGTCGCTCCGCCTCGCGGCTTACGGGCAGACCGGCAACCCGCCTTCCGATCCGGTCAGCACGTTCGTGCCGGTGTTCTCGCCGGACATGGCCGGTAGAGCGGTGAAGTTCGCGTTCGACCAGCTGGGGAAACCATACAAGTGGGCGTCGGCGGGACCGAACTCGTACGACTGTTCCGGGCTGACGCTGGCATCGTGGCGTTCGGTCGGCGTGAAGCTGCCGCACAACGCGGCGATGCAGTACCAGACGATCAAGCACATCACCCGCTCCGAACTGGAACCCGGTGACCTGGTCTTCTACTTCAACCCGGTGCACCATGTCGGCATCTACCTCGGCTCGGACAAAATCATCAACGCCCCGACCTATGGCCGACCGGTGCAGGTCGCGCCCCTCGATATGGCACCGATCCACGGCTATGGCCGCCCCTAAGACCTGTCGCAGCCGAACGGCAGTTTTGAGATAGACCCTTAACTCGACAGGCCCAGAGCCAACGGGAAGACGGCCGACGCACCGGCCTGGCGCAGCAGTCGCGCACCGATCGCCATGGTCCAGCCGGAGTCAATGTAGTCGTCGACCAGCAGCAACGGACCTTCCGACGCGGCCACCGCCGCAGCCAGATCCCCGTCGAGACTCAGCCGATCATGCAGCGCCATCACCCGATGCGCGCTGTTGGCCCGACCCGCGCCCGTGCCTCCGCCCACGCTGATCTGACCGAGCACCGGCAGCCGGCCGATCTCACCGATCCGCCCCGCGAGACTGCGAACCAGCTCAGGGTGCCGGGACGAGCCGACGGCGACGATGCCCACCGGCCGCGCCGACCACTGATCGTCGCCGGTCGCCCAATCCTTCAGCACCTCGACGATGGCCGTGACGACCTCGGGCGGCACCGGGCCGTCATTCGCGTCAACGGCGACGAGGCGACGTAGCCGATCACCCCAGCCGAGGTCCGACAGCCGGCCGATCACGCGGCCGGTCTCCGCCAGTTGGCCGGCCGGAATCTTGCCGGACGCGATCGTCAGCGCCGTCGGCCACTGGCGCCTCGGCGCGACCAGCACGCCGGGCCGCCCGAGGTGGCTGCGGGCGGCACCGAGACCGGACTCGGAGATCTCCGCGGCGAACATCGGCGCACCGGTGCAGTTGTCGCACCTCCCGCACCTGGTCGCCTCGGGATCGTCGAGCGCGCGGCGCAGGAATTCCATGCGGCACTCGCTGGTGGTCTCGTAGTCGAGCATCAGCTGCGCTTCGCTGGCTCGGGCGGCCGCGACGCGTTCGAGCCGGCCGGCGTCATAACTCCACGGCGCACCGGTCGACTCCCAGCCACCCTTGACCCGGCGGACGGCACCGTCGACGTCGAGCACCTTCAGCATCAACTCGAGTCGGGAGCGACGCAGCTCGACCTTGGCCTCCAGCACCGGTGTCGACAACGGACGACCGGCCTCGGCCAATGCGTCGAGCACCGCTTCGGCCTGCGCAGGCGGCGGAAACGCCAGCGATGCGAAGTAGCTCCAGATCGCCTGGTCTTCGCGACCGGGTAGGAGCAGCACGTCGGCGTGCTCCACGGCCCGGCCGGCGCGACCGACCTGCTGGTAGTAGGCGATCGGTGACGGCGGGGCGCCGAGGTGCACGACGAAGCCGAGGTCGGGCTTGTCGAAGCCCATGCCGAGCGCCGACGTGGCCACGAGCGCCTTCACCTCGTTGGCCAGCAACGCCGCCTCGGCCGCCTGCCGCTCGGCATCGTCGGTCTGGCCGGTGTAGCTCGCGACCACGTGGCCACGGGAACGCAGGAACGTGGCGGTGTCTTCGGCGGCGGCGACGGTCAGCGTGTAGATGATGCCGGAGCCGGTCAGCCGGTCGAGGTTGTCGGCCAGCCAGCCGAGGCGGTGGCCGGGCGTCGGCAACGTGACGACACCCAGGCGCAATG
This sequence comes from uncultured Actinomycetota bacterium, assembly GCA_963797605.1. Taxonomy (GTDB): domain Bacteria; phylum Actinomycetota; class Actinomycetes; order Mycobacteriales; family Micromonosporaceae; genus DASQPR01. The sequence goes on from CAWCPX010000003.1 coordinate 110,472, forward strand.
AAGACCGATCGAGTGGGCCGCGGAGCACGAGGGTCTCCGTACCCGGCAAATCATTGATCTTGATCGTGTCCAACTGTTCGGCGATGTCGGTCGTCACACGCGTGTTGGCGGTCGCGGTCGTCGCCAGGACGGCCGTGCCCGGATTGAGCTCGCCGAGCAGCGTGCGCAGCCGCCGGTAGTCGGGCCGGAAATCGTGACCCCAATCGGAGATGCAGTGGGCCTCGTCGACGACCAGAAGCCCGGCCGCCGCCGCGAGCTTGGGCAGCACGTGATCTCGGAAATCGGGGTTGTTGAGCCGCTCCGGGCTGATCAACAACACGTCGACGATGCCGTCGGCCACCTCCGCCGTGACCGAATCCCACGCGTCGAGGTTGGCCGAATTGATCGTGCGGGCGTTGATGCCGGCGCGCGCCGCCGCTTCGATCTGGTTGCGCATGAGCGCCAGCAGCGGCGAGACGATCACGGTCGGGCCGGCACCGCGAGCGCGCAACAGCCCGGTCGCGATGAAGTAGACCGCCGATTTGCCCCAACCGGTGCGCTGGACGCAGAGCACCCGACGGCCGTCGATCACGAGCGCTTCGATCGCCCGCCACTGATCGTCACGGAGGACCGCCTCGGGGCCGGCCAGGTCACGAAGCACCGCCTCGGCTCGGTCGCGGACGTGTTGACGATCGATCGACGTGCCCCCGTTTTCCATGCCACCCGTTCTACCAGGCGGGCCCGACAAACGGCGTTTGCCCAGCTAATCACCATCGCGGGCGGCCGGGCGGCGGAGAAGCTCGGTGATCTCGGTGCGGACGACCGACACGGCGTGCAGAGCGATCCACACGCATACGATCGCCAGGCCGATCTCGACGACGGAAAGCGCGAGTGCCATCGCCTGATCGGTGCCGCTGCGGCTCGTGAGCACGTCGAACCATGCGTCCACGACCAGCATCGTCGCCGTGGCGGTCGCGGCGAGTGCCACCTTCGGCCGGCCACGCCAGGCCAGGAACGCGGTCAGACCAAGCATGATCACGAGCCCGATGTCGAAACCCACCCAGGCAGCCCGTTCGTGCACGCGCTCGGTGCGCGGCAGGCTGAACGCGAGGTAGACGATCCAGGGCACGGTGACAATCGCCGCGAACGCGAATCCGGGCGCCACCCAGCGCGGCGCCGTACGCATCGGTAGATTTCGCTGCCGTTCCGCCACGCCTCACCCCCGCTACAGGGTCGCACGCTGGCCAGGCGCGCCGACAAGGTGACGAGAACGCGCGTGGAATTCGCCTCGTCCCATGGACATCAGTACGCGGTATACAGGCACAATGGTCGGGTGCGATTCGAAGTGTCCCGGGTGCTCGACGCGATCGAGCGCCGCCTGAGCATCGACCCGGTGGTTGCCGCCGCGGTTGTCGATCTCAACGAGATCATGCATCTCGACGATCTCGATGGCGGCCGACCAGCAAATCTGCTGCGTCTCGGCCTCATCGTCGACGCCCTCGGCCAGCGGCTGGGCGATAGCGCGGCCGCCATTTACGCGGTGGCCGAGCGGAGCCTGATCTCCGACACCGAACTCACGTCCAACGAGCGCATGGTGATCCGTCGGTGGTCCGACGACGGTCTGATCGAGGTGCTTCCGGCCGGCGCGCCAGTGCAGGCACGGATCCGCGAGATCAACGCGCTGGCCGGCCTTTCCATGATCACGCGAGTGGGCGGTGCCGGCTCGGCCTACGCCCCGGTGCCCGCGCCCGGCGGCATCGCGCTCGCGTCCCACGCCGGCCAGACCGCGACGCCCGCGCGCACGCCGAACCCGGCGCTGTCCCGGCTGTGGCGGTGTCCGGAACCAGACTGCGGCAGTTTCGGCGCCGGGCGGGTCGCGGGCCAGCCGCCGCCCACCTTCCGTGGCGGCGTGCCGACCTGCCCGCGGCACGGAGCACGTCTCGCCGACGCCGGTCCGCGCCCGACGGCGTGGCCGCTGGCCGCTCGGGTCGACGGTTTGGTGCGCGAACGGTTCGCGGTGGGCGGGCATCGTCCGTTGATCATCGGCCGGGCGCCCGACGATCCGGCCGGGGTCGCGCTAGGCCCATATCTCGACGAGGCCGGCGTGCGGTGGATCAGTCGCAGCCACATCCGGTTGGAGCTTCGGGGCGACGATTTGTTGGTCACCGACTCCAGCACCAACGGCACCACCATCCTCACGCGAAGCGGCCCCGGCGTCGCGCCCCAGTCGGTCCAACTCACGAACGGACAGTCACGCACAGTAGGCGAGTGGGACATCATCAGACTTCACGCGACCGTCGAAATCGCCCGGGCTGATCGACTTCCCGACCGTTCACCAGCGGTTTCGCCCGATTCAGTGATGGCGGACGCGCCGACGATGGCGATGCGACTTCCGCTCAACTAAGTCACGCACCGTGGCGGCCTAGTGTCGTGTGTTTGCCCTCGCGACAGGTCCCCACGGACGGCGAACCAGTGTATTCTTTCGGGTAGTTTTTGTGTACGTGGACCGCACCCGCGCCGCTCTTAGACGTGATCGGCAAAAGGCGCCGCTGCTCGAAAACGGCCAATAAGGCCCGCAGCGCGCGCGGCCGATACACCCCTCATGAAGGAGAGAAACATGGCGCAGGGGACCGTTAAATGGTTCAACGCCGAGAAGGGCTTCGGGTTCATCACTGTTGACGGTGGTGGAGCTGACGTGTTCGTGCACTTCTCCGCAATCCAGACGAGCGGCTACCGCAGCCTGGAGGAGAACCAGCGAGTCGAGTTCGAGATCGCCCAAGGCCAGAAGGGCCCGCAGGCCGAGCAGGTCCGCCCCATCTGATCCAGCTCAACTACATGAGAAACCCCGCGCCTCCGGGCGCGGGGTTTTTCGTGCTCACGATCGGACGCCTACCCCCGATCGGGTGGCTCAGCCGGGAATGTGTCCCCAGGAGACGTCCCGGGCGATCTTGTAGAGTAGTTCCATGGCGTTTCGTCACGATAGGTCGGCAACCGTGCCGTCGGGCTGGCAGAGATGCAGTTGTACCAGGCCCTTTCCGCTGCACCGGCCGCCGCAAAACCCGGGCATCGGGCAGCGCCCGAGCGGTCTCCGACCCGCGACCGCGACGACGTACGAGAACTTCTCGTCCTCGTAGCTCAGGTCGGCGTCCTTGACCTTCCGGTGTAGCGCCGATCGGTTGACCCGGGCCCCGAAATGGCACCAGTCCTTACCGGGCGGCATCGGGCAGGCGGCCTGGTGCGGGCACGGTGCCACGATCACGCGCCCCGATTCGATCAGGCGGGATCTTGCGCCGCGAGGATCCGCGCGTAGCCGGCGGGCGTGCCCGGCTCCACGATCACCACGATGCCGCCGGCCGCCGTCACCGCGTCGACGAGTTGCCGCTGTGCCTCGGCGGTCCAGTTCGCCGAGCACGTACGAGACGGTCACGAGGTCCGCGTCGGGCACCGCGCCCCCGAGCGGCTGCGCGAGCCACGCGGCCGACCGCAATGCCGGTGACGGTGATTCGGCCGCCAGCCCGGCACCGAGGTCCAGCGCGTCCCGGACCTGGTCGACGACCGTGACCTCGCGGATTTCCGGCCACCTGTCGACTGCCGCCCACGCCGCGGCGCCGGTGCCACCGCCGAGGTCAAGGAGCGTCGCGGGAGCCGATCTCGACATCGCACGCGGCCAGGGCGGCTCGAACGGCGGAGAACGTCGCCGGCATCCGGTAGGCGGCGTACGCGGCCACATCACCCGGGCGGGACAGGATCGGAGCGGCGGGCGTCGCGCCGGAGCGGTACGCCTCGATCAACCGGTTCACGGCCGTACGCAGCGACTCGATCGGCAACCCGGCGAGCCGGGCGGCCAGGGCGTAGCGCAGCGGTTCGGGAAGGTCGGCCATCATCGCCTTTAACGCCGGAGCGGACTATCAGCGGGTTCACGCTACGCGACAACGCCCGGCACGCGGTCGAGGCGGCCGACTGTTAGCCTGTGAAGCCGCCGCCCCCGGCAGCAGTCCGCCACGTTGATCACGGAGTGAGCAGCGGTGACGTGCCGGTGAGCGACCCACTAGAGTCATGATCAACGAAGTTTCGCCGCGACGGAAGGTCGACGCAGATGATGGGGCTCGTGCTCGCGGCCGGTCAGGGCCAGCGGCTCCGTCCCGACACGGACGCGCTTCCGAAGACGCTGCTCACCGTCGATGGCGAGTTGACCATTCTCGACACGATCATCGCGAACCTCGCCAAGTCCGACCTCTCCCACATCGCGGTGGTCGTCGGATGGGCCGCCGACGAGATCGTCCGGCGCGTTCCAGACATGCAGGCCCGTCACGGTGTGACGATCGAGTTGATCGAGATCGACCGCTTCGATCGGAACAACGCCTACTCGCTGTGGCTCGCGCGGGACGCGTTCGCGGATGGCGCTCTGCTTGTGAACGGCGACACGGTGCACCCGATCGAGGTCGAGGAGACCGTCCTCGCCGCCGGCCCGACAGCCGACCTCGTGCTCGCCCTCGATGTGACGAAGCAGCTCACCGACGAGGCGATGAAGGTCACCCGCGACGACATCGGCAACGTCGCCCGGATCACGAAGCTCATGCCGGTCGAGTCAGCGCACGGCGAATACATCGGAGTCAGCCTGATCGGTGCGGGTGTCGCGTCCGCGCTGGCCGACGCGCTCGAAGAGACCTGGCAACGCGACGCGAACCTCTACTACGAAGACGGCTACCAGGCTCTCGTCGATCACGGTGGCGTCGTCGGCACGGCTCCGCTGCCGTCGCTCGCCTGGGTCGAGGTCGACGACCACACCGACCTCGCTCGCGCCCGGGAGCTGACATGCCGCTCCTAGCTCGCACGATCACGACGCCCCTGACCATCGAGATCAGCAGCGGCGCCCTGGATCGGCTCGGCGCCGGTGCTCGCCGACGGTCGCATCGGTGGCGGTCCGGTGGCCGTCGTGCTCGGGTCGGGCATCGGCCCCCAGGTGCGCGGCTCGATCGAGGCGTCGATTCCGCAGGCGGACATCCTGACCATCGCCGCCGGCACCCTGGCCTCCGCGACCGATCTGGCCGACCGGCTGAAAACCCACGCGTACGGCGCCGTTGTCGGCATCGGCGGCGGCAAGATCATCGACACCGTGAAGTACGCGGCGACGCAGCAGGGCCTGCCGATGGTCGCGGTGGCCACGAGCCTCGCGCACGACGGCATCGCGTCGCCGGTCTGCACGCTCGAACGCAACGGCGCCTACCCGTCCTACGGCGTCCACATACCGATCGCGGTGATCGTCGACCTCGCGCTCGTCGCGCGCAGCCCGAAATATCAGATCCAGTCCGGCATCGGGGACGCGCTCAGCAACCTCTGCGCCGTCGCCGACTGGGAACTCAGCCACAAGATCACCGGCGAGCCCATCGACGGCCTGGCGATGGGCCTCGCGCGCACCGGCGCCCAGGCGGTGCTCCACCACCCCGGCACCGTCGCCGACGAAGACTTCCTGGCCACGCTCGCGAACGCGCACATCCTCGGCGGGGTGTCGATGGCCGTGGCCGGTTCCAGCCGGCCGTGCAGCGGCGCCTGCCACGAGATCACGCACGCGTTCACGACATTGCACCCGGCGGCCGTCAGCCACGGCATCGGCGCGGGCATCGGCGCGCTGTTCTCGACGTTCCTGCGGGCCAACGACCTGAGCACGGCCGGCGCCGCCGATCTGTTCGACCAGATCAACGCCGCGTTCATCCGGCACGGCCTCCCTCGCACGCCCGAGGAGATCGGGCTCACGAACGACCAGTTCGTGGCGATCGTCGAGCACGCCCCGGCGACCAGGCCGGGCCGGTTCACGATTCTGGAACACCTTCAGTTGGACACGGGGCAGATCGCGAAAGCGGTGGAGGAGTACATCGTTGCCGTCGGTTGACGCTACCCACCCCCCACGTCCTTCTCTTCGCCACCGAGGCCATCGCTGACGGGTCGCCGACGGCGTTGCTGCCGACCGGCGACGGCGAGTCGGTGATCGGCAGGCTCGCGGGTGAACTCCGGTCCCTCGGGTCGACGAACATCACCGTCGTGACGCGTCCGGCCTGGTCTTCCGCGCTGCGGACGGCCGGTTTCACCGTGTGCGAGAGTCCCGACGTGGCCGCCGACCTCGCGATCGTGGCCGGCATCGCGGCGCGAGCTGACGGGTCCGTCGTGCTCGCGGCCGCCGACATCGTCGCGCACCAATCAGCGCTTCTACAGATCGCGTCCACACGGGTACGGAAAACGGTCGCCGCTGTGACGACGCGGCAAGACGTCCCGGTGCAGCCGATCATGCGGCAACGCGATCAGGTCATCTCGGTCGAGACCCGTTTCCACGAGGTCACCGGCCCGAACGCGGGATTCGTCGGGTTGATGGCGGTGGGCCCTCGCGACCGGGATGCCCTCGTGGCGGCTTGTGACCAGCTTCGCGGCGAGCCCTTCAACCTGGCCGACGCGGCCGGTTCGTACGGCGCCACCGGCGTCGTGCTGCTCGCGATGGTGCGGTCGGGGACCCGGGTATCGGCGTATGCCGTGCGGCACCTGATCTGCGCTCGGGCCGACGTGACCGAGAAGACCACGCCCGAAGCCGCCGCCGAGACGGTCCACGACGCGATCACGGCCCTCGACGCCGTCGACGAACGCAAGGCCGCTCTGAAAGCCGGGCTCAAGGAAGACGAGGAATTCTTCGCGACGTACGCGGTCCAGTCGTACACGCCGAAGCTGGTTTCGTTCTTCGCGAAGCACGGCATCACACCCAACGGCGTCACGTGGATCTCGATCGTGATCGGCGTCGGCGCCGCGGCCTCGTTCGCCGCGGGCGGCCGGATCGCGGACATCATCGGCGCGGTGCTGCTCTACTTCAGCTTCGTCTTCGACTGCTGCGACGGCCAACTGGCCCGGGCGACCGGCCAGTTCAGCCGCTACGGCGGATGGCTCGACATGATCGGTGACCGGGCGAAGGAGTACATCGTCTTCGTCGGCCTCGCGATCGGCGGCGCCAGGACGCATCAGACCGGCATGTGGGCGCTCGCGCTCGCGGCGATCGTGCTGCAGACCGTGCGACACATGGTCGACACGTGGTACGGCGCGCTGCAGGAAACCGCGACGCGTTCGCTGCCGGCCGTGCCGCTCGACAGTCGGCTGGACACGCTCGGCCTGCGCGCCGGTCACGCGGCGTCGGGGGTCGGCAACACGCTCGGCCGGCTCTCCGCCGCGGCCCACGGGCAATACCGGTCCTTCCCCTACTACCTCAAGCGCAGCGTCGTGCTTCCGATCGGCGACCGGTGGCTGTTGATCGCCGTGACAGCAGCGCTTTTCGGACCGAAGATCACCTTCATCGTGCTGCTCATCGCGGCGGCCATCGCGTTCGCGTACGTGTTCGCCGGCCGTACCCTTCGTGCGCTCGCCATGAAGGTCATCGTCGTGCCGCAGTTCGACATCACCGAGCAGCGTGACGACGGACCCATCGCCCGGGCGATCGGCGCCATCGGCCGGGGCAAGGTGCCCCCGGTGCCGATCGCGCTGCCGGCAACCATCGCGGCCCTGGTCGCGCTCGGGTACGCGATCTTCGGCCACCGTCTCGCACACCACGCGTGGGTCGTGGTCATCATCGGGGTGCTCGCGCTGGCGAGCGGGCTCGGCGCCCGGGCAAAACACGACGGGCCGCTCGACTGGCTGTTCGCGGCCGCTCTCCGGGCCGCCGAATACACCTTCATCTTGGCGGCCGGCGTCTACGGAGGAGCCCCGCTTCCGCTCATCTACACGCTGCTGGCGTTGCTCGTGATGATCCACTACGACACGGCCAGCCGGATCGAGAAGGCGGCGACCCCGTTCGTCGGGGCACAGGCCGCGCTCGGTTGGGACGGCCGGGTCGTGCTGCTCGCGCTCGGGGTCGCGCTCGGTTGGGCGACGATCGGGTTCACCGTGGTCACGGTCATCGTGGGAGCAGTGCTCGTTGGCGGGACGGTCGTCGGTTATCGCCGAGGCTGAGCCTTGCTCTGCTCACCTCCCGGCCACGCGGACGCGCTTGCTCTGCTCACGCCAACGCCACGCGGAGCGCTTGCTCTGCTGACGCCGACGCCACGCGGAGCCTTGCTCTGCTCACGCCGACGCCACGCGGACGCCGGCCCTTGCTCTGCTCACCCCCCGGCCACGCCGCGAGGTGAGCACGGCTTGACGCTGCGTGTGAACGCGGCAGACTGGGGCACGTGAAGATTCTTGTCATCGGTCACGATGTCGTGACCGAGTTGCTGACCATCCCGGCCTGCATTCCGGTCATGCGCGAGACCCTGATAGCGGTCAGCCGCGGCGACGGCCACCAGCCGTTGCGGTCCAAGGTCGCGCCGGCCGGTCTCGACGGGTTCCTCGGGCTGATGCCGGGTTATGTCGGCGGCGGAGCGCCCGCCCTCGGAATCAAGATGCTCGGCATCTACCCGGGCAACTCGAAGATCGGCAAGGATTCGCACCAGGGCGTCGTCGTGCTACTCGATCCCGCGACCGGCGAGACCGAGGCGATCGTCAACGCGACCGCGATCACGTCCGTGCGCACCGCCGCTGTCTCGGCTCTCGCCACCGACGTGCTGGCCCGGCCCGACGCGACCGAACTCGCCGTGATCGGCACCGGTTTCCAGGCCGAGTGGCACGTGCGGGCCATCGCGCAGGTGCGTCCGTTGTCCGCCGTCCGGCTGGTGGGCCGGGACGAGACTCGCGGTCGGGCGGCCGCCGAACGCTTGAGCGCTGAGATCGGCGTACCGGTGGCGTTCGATCCTGATCCCGAGCGCGCGCTGCGGAACGCACTGATCGTGGTGACCGCGACGACGTCCTCGGTTCCGGTGCTCGAACACGGCTGGCTCGCGCCGGGCGCGCACGTCAACGCGGTCGGCGCCTGCCTCCCCCGCGACAGGGAACTCGACACCGCGACCGTTGCCAACTCCCGCTTCATCGTCGACCGGCGCGAATCCGCCCTCGCCGAATCGGGCGACTACCTGTTCGCGGCGGACGAAACCGGTTTCGGGCCGGAGCGCATCGCCGCCGAACTCGGCGAAGTGCTGGGGGGCACCGCGGTCGGGCGCGAATCCGACGACCAGCTGACCGTGTTCGAATCGCTCGGCCTGGCCGTTGAAGACCTGGCGGCCGCTCGGTACGTCTGCGCGGTCGCCGGCGGCATGGGCCGCGGTTCGGTCGTCGTGTTCTGATGCTGCTACCCACACCAGCACAGATCGCGGCCGCCCGCGCGGCACTCCCCGGCATCGCGATCCGGACCCCGCTCGTCCGGCTGCCCGGCACAGCGCTTGACGGCCCGGCGATCTACCTGAAGCTGGAAACGCTGCAGCCGACCGGCTCCTTCAAACTGCGCGGGGCGGCCGCGGTGCTCGGGTCCGCGTCGGCCGAATCCGTCGCGACCGGCATCGTCACCGCCTCGGCCGGCAACATGGGCCAGGGCGCCGCGTGGTTCGCGAGTCGCCTGGGCGTGCCGTGCACCGTCATCGTGCCGCCGACCGCGCCAGCGGCGAAGATCAAGGCGATGGAAGCGTACGGCGCGACCGTGCTTCCGGTCACCGCCGAACAGTGGTGGCAGGCGTTCGTCGACCGACGCTTCGACGGCGTCGAGGGCGTCTTCATCCACGCGTTCGACGACCCGATCGTGATGGCCGGCAACGCCACGATCGCGCTCGAGATCCTCGAAGACATGCCCACCGTGACGACCATCGTCGCACCCTGGGGTGGTGGCGGCCTGACATGCGGAATCGCGACCGGCCTGGCCACCGCGCCAGACGCGGCCACGCGCAGAGTCGTCGCCGCCGAGGTGGCGACGGCGGCGCCGCTGACGGCCGCGCTGGCGGCGGGCAAACCTGTCGAGGTCGACTTCGAGCCCTCGTTCGTCGACGGGATCGGCTCCCGGACAGTGCTGCCGTCGATGTTCGATCGCGCGCAGGCCCTCGGCATCACGTCGCTCGTCGCCCCGATCGACGCCGTTGCCGGCGCGGTCCGCACGCTGATGGACCGCGTCCACGTGATCGCCGAAGGCGCCGGCGCGACGCCGGTGGCCGCGGCGTTGGCAGCCACCGAGGCCGGCGCGGAGGGCTTCGGACCTGACGATGTCGTGGTCTGCGTCGTCTCCGGCGGATGCATCGGCCTGGACACGATCGCGACGCTGCTTTCCTGACCGCTGGGCATGCCGTCCGCCGAGCGCTGTGTCTCCGCTACCTCCCGCGATAGCAGAGACACAGCGCCCCACCGACCTACCGGCCGAGCCCGCGACCTCGCGCGCTCTAACGCTTCGTCTCCTCCGCGAACGCGGTCAGGTCGCGACGCTCGATCGCGGCCGCCATCAGCTCTGGGAACGCGTCCGGCGTGCACGCGAATGCCGGCACGCCCAGCGCCGCGAGCGCTGCCGCGTTCTCGTGGTCATAAGACGGCGTCCCCTCATCGGACAGCGCGAGCAGCGCGATCACCTGCACGCCCGAAGCAGTCATCGCGGCCGCCCGCCGAAGCATCTCGTCGCGCACGCCGCCCTCGTAGAGGTCGCTGATCAGCACGAAGATCGTGTCATGCGGACGGGTGATCAGCGTCTGCCCGTACGCGATGGCCCGGTTGATGTCGGTGCCGCCGCCGAGCTGCGTGCCGAACAGCACCTCGACCGGGTCGGCCAGCTTGTCGGTGAGGTCGACGACTGCGGTATCGAAGACGACCAGGGAGGTCCGCAGCGGATCGCATCGACGCCAGTACGGCCGCGAAGATGCTCGAGTAGACCACCGAAGCAGCCATCGAACCGGACTGGTCGACGCACAGCACCACGTCACGCGCGACCGCGTTGCGTGCGGCGGCGCGTAGCCGACGAGTCGTTCGGGCACGATCGTGCGGTGCGCCGACTGGTAGTGCTTCAGGTTCGCCCGGATCGTGCGGTTCCAGTCGATGTCGTGGTGCCGTGGCCGGTTGACGCGCGCGGCTCGGTTGAGCGCACCCGTCACGGCGGCTTTCGTGCGTTGCGCGACCCGCCTCTCGAGTTCCGCGACGACTTTCCCGACGACCATGCGCGCGGTCTGCTTCGTCTTCTCCGGCATCATCCCGCCCAGAGACAGCAGCGTGCCGACGAGGTGTACGTCAGGCTCGACGGCTTCCAGCATCTCCGGTTCGAGGAGGAGTCTCGTCAGGTTCAGCCGTTCGATCGCGTCGGCCTGCATCACCTGCACCACCGACGACGGGAAGTAGGTGCGGATGTCGCCGAGCCAGCGGGCGACGTTCGGGGCCGACGCGCCCAGCCCGGCACTGCGGCGACCACCGCTGCCGTCTTCGCCGGGACCTCGATAGAGAGCCGCGAGCGCCTTGTCGACATGCTGATCGTCGCCGGTGAGGCCATGACCCGTGCCCTCGGCGCCGCCTTCGCCACCGAGGACGAGTCGCCAGCGCCGCATCCGTTCGTCGTTCACGCGACTTCCCCGTTCATAGCTGAGGTTTCGAGGAGCAACCGAATCGTGGGCGCGACGCGCATCGCCCGGTCGAGGTCGTACCCGGCCAGATCGTCGCCTTCGCCACCGACACCGACCGCGCCGGCGGAACCGATCGTGCGGGCCCGCTGGCCGATGGTGCGGCGCTCCGGCGCGGCGAACGTGGCGAAGGTGCGCCGCAGCAACGGAAGCACATCGGTGAACGTGTCTGCCGGGATCGCGGCGAGCCAGCCGTCGACGAGTCCGAGGAGCGCCGAGTCGTGCACGAGGAGGAGCCCGCCGCCGGACAGGAAACCCTCGATCCAGGCGGCTGCCTGCGCTGCCGGTACGCCGATGGTCAACGTGAGGCTCATCCGCCGCGCGACCTCGTCGTTGTCCAGCCTCGTCTCGTCCCGTAGCAGCCGGCAGATCCGACCGGCGACAAGTCCGTGCAGGTCGGAGCGGTCGACGATGGCCGTGAGCGTGTCGAGCCAGGCGGCCCGGAGCGCCGAGGCCTCGGCGAGCAGCGCAATCGCCGCGTGTACGACGCCGATCCGGTCACGCATCTGGGTTGCCGCCGCGTCGTCGAGGCCCGCGAGCGCGCTCGGGAGCCCGACGCACACCCGCGTCACGAGGCCCGCGACGACACCTTCGAGCGCACCGGTGCCGGTGCCGCGCACATCGCCGTACCGCAGCGACCGGGCCAGCGGCGGCAGGCTGTCCATCAGATGAGCGACGTCCACGTCGAGGGCGATCTTGGCGTCGAGGGCGTGCAGCACCGGGTCGAGCGCGTCCGGCAGATCCGCGAGCAGGCAGCGTTCGACGAGTGCCGTGACATCACCGAGCGCGGCCGCTGCCGTCGCGGTCTCGATCGCCTTCGAGGTCGCCGCGGTGAGCACGGTCGTGCCGTGGACGCCGGCGGCGATCAGGTCGACCGACAACTCCGGCGCCCAGCCCAACTGCCACGATTCCCAGAACGTGCCCTTGCCGGAGCGCGTGTAGTCGGCCGGCACCCCCCAGTCGACACCGAGGAGCCGGAGCCGGTGCAGCAGGCGGCTCCGATCGAGATCGAACGGCTTGCGCAGGTCGAGGTCGATCTGGCGGGTCAGCGCCTCGGGCGGCAGTTTCAACCGGCGCTGCGGTCGCGGCAAGGTCGGCCACCAGTGGCACCGACGGCGTCTCGGCCGGCACGGCGCCCAGCCGATCGCCCGACGACCAGCCGCTCGGTGACGAACCGGAGGCGCACGTCGTCGCCATCGCAGAGGACCGATCGGGTCGCCTCGGTGACCTCGCTCAACCCGGCAACGGGTCGGCCGCGCAGCACGGCCAGGGTTTCCGCGAGTCGGGTCGCTTCGATCACGTGCGCGCTCGAGATCGGGAGGTCTTCCTCGCGAAGCGTCGCCGCGACATCGACGAGCCACCGCTCCACGACGTGGTTCGGGGCCGTGAAGAGATGGTGGTACCACCCCGGCGACGTCACGCCCGCGCCGTAGCCGGTGGCCGACGCGAGCCGGCCGTGCGTCCATGGCACCCACGTCATCGCGACCGGCACCTTCGGCAGCCCGCGTAGCAGCGCGGCATCGGACGTCGCGGTCGGGTACGGCTCGGCCAGCGCGGGCACGTGCCAGGCGCCGCAGACGACCGCGATTCGGGCGTAGCCCTCCTTCCGGGCCGCCCGCAGCACCGACGCGCATGTACGCCTCGCGAATCTCGTCGAAGCCCGGCGTCTCGGCCGATCCGCGGACCCGCGAACCTCGGTCATCGCCTCCGCGATCGCGACGAACGGCGTGGATCCGTCGTCACGCCGGTGCTCGATGACGTCGTCCCACCAGCGTTCGGCATCGTCGTAACCGGCGGCGCTCGCGAGTTCGCCCAGCGGGATCGACGTGGACGCGATCGGTCGGTCCGCGTTCGCATCGCCGAGCATGTGTGTGCCGCCGGCAGGTCGCAGAACCGCAGCGGCACCCCGTTGTCGACGCGCGTAACGGATCGCCTGCCACTCCGGCGAGAACACGGCGAACGGCCAGAACGACGCGCTCGCCGCGTCCGGCGTAGTCTCCTTCGTCGCGTAGCGCGAGCAGCGCGACCGGCGGGACGCAGGTCGGCGGACGCCGCGAGCGCACCAGATCGGTCGGCCTCGGGCGGGCCTTCGACCAGGATCACGTCGGGCCGCGAGCTCGTCGAGCGCGCGCGGCGATCGCCCGGGCCGAGCCCGGGCCCGTGATGCCGGATCCCGAGCAACGAGACCGGCGGCTCGGCCACCGTCACAGCGATCGTCACTCCGCGCCCCGCGCGGCTCGGTAGAAGTCCTTCCAGCCGTCGCGTTCCCGGACGACCGTCTCCAGGTACTCGCGCCAGATCACCGCGTCGGCGACCGGGTCCTTGACGACCGCGCCGCGGATGCCGGCCGCGACGTCGCCGGCGCGCAGCACGCCGTCGCCGAAGTGCGCGGCGAGCGCGATGCCGCTGGTGATCACGCGAGATCGCCTCGGCCGTCGAGAGCGTGCCGCTCGGGCACTTGAGCTTGGTGCGGCCGTCCTCGGTGACGCCGTCGCGCAGCTCGCGGAAGACCGTGACGACGCGGCGGATCTCGTCGATCGCCGGCGGCGCCTCGGGCAGCTCGAGCGACCGGCCGAGCGGCGCGACGCGGCGGGCGACGATGTCGACCTCCTCCTCGGCGGTGGCCGGCAGCGGCAGCACGACCGTGTTGAACCGGCGGCGCAGCGCGCTGGACAGCTCGTTGACGCCGCGGTCGCGGTCGTTGGCGGTCGCGATCACGTTGAAGCCCTTGACCGCCTGCACCTCGTCGCCGAGCTCCGGGATCGGCAGCGTCTTCTCGGACAGGATGGTGATCAGCGCGTCCTGCACGTCGGCCGGGATGCGGGTCAGCTCCTCGACCCGGGCGATCGTGCCGGTGCGCATCGCGCGCATCACCGGGCTCGGGCACGAGCGCGGCTGGCTGACGGGCCCTCGGCGAGCAGCCGGGCGTAGTTCCAGCCGTAGCGGATCGCCTCCTCGGGCGTGCCGGCGGTGCCCTGGACGAGCAGCGTCGAGTCGCCGCTGATCGCCGCGGCGAGGTGCTCGGAGACCCAGGTCTTGGCGGTGCCCGGCACGCCGAGCAGCAGCAGCGCCCGGTCGGTGGCGAGCGTGGCGACGGCGACCTCGATGAGCCGGCGCGGGCCGACGTACTTCGGCGTGATGCCGGCGTCGCCGTCGCCGAGCAGGTAGGTCACGACGGCGCTGACGGCGAGAGGCGCCAGCCGCGGCGGGCGCGGCCGGTCGTCGGCGGCGGCGAGCGCGGCCAGCTCGTCGGCGAACTGGACTGCTCGGCGTGCGGCCGCAAGGACCGGGGTGGCGGGGGGCAGGGTCGTGGTCACGCGAACTCCATAAGCATCTGGTATCGGACAGAGACGGTTTCGACGACGGTCGCCAGCACGCTGGTGACGGCCGGGTCGTCGTGGTCGGCGCGCAGCTTGTCGGCCAACGCGATGACATCGGCCGCCGCGTCGAGCGGCAGGCCGGCCGTGATGACGCGGGAGAGTTCCCGCAGACGCGGTGATATGTAGGAGGATTTCGCCGCGAGCGTCTGGTCGCGCAGATGCGTGAGCAGTGCCGTCGCCAGCTTCGGCGGCCACGGCCGGGGACACGCGTCGAGCAACCGCGACAGGTCGGTCGGATTCGGGTTCTTCTCCCGCAGCATCTCCAGGGCCCAGGCGAGAGCGGTCTCGGGCGGCAGTAACGCGTGCAGGTCGGCGGCGACCGCGGCGTCGAGGATGTCGACGTTCTTCCCGCGGCCGAAGCCGCCCCGCAGCAGGGCAAGCGCCCACGCGACGTCTCCCGACCGCACGGCCGCTCGGCCCCAGGCCCGGTGAAGCGTCGGCGCCCACTCGTCGATGACCTTGCGGGCCACCAGGTCGGTGGGGCTGTCGTCGAGCGCCGCCCACGTGGCCAGCGGCGTGGCGGAGACGATCTGGTCAAGCCACCAGGCGCGCGCGCCGACACCGGCCGGCGGCTTCGCCTCGATGCCGTCGCGCTTCATCGCCGCGTCGCATTCCGCCGGAGGTTCCACCGCCAGCCGCCGCCCCGAACGGCTGACGCACGCGAGCGCGCGCACGGCCATCCGTTGCTGGTACGCCGAACCGTCGAGCCCGGCGAGCAGCCGCGCGGCCACATCACGCACCTCTTTGCGCCGATCCGTGAGCGCGGCCTCGCAGAACTCCTCGTCGCCGCGATCGAGACCGTCAACCAGCACGCCGAGAAACGCCGCGCGCTCGGCCGGAGCCTCCTGCGGCCAGGTCTCGCGCACGAGGTCACGGGCTCGCTCGGGATCGGCTCGCCGGACGGATGTCAGATAGGCGACGCGCTCGCCGGGTGTGCCCTCCGACCACGCGGATTCGTCGAGCACCACGTCGGCGGGGACGACATCGGCGAACATCCGCCAGTCGTCGCGCTGGGCCGCGAGCCACGCACCGCGCGGCCCGGCGACTGACGAGATCAGCGGTCGCAGCGACGTGGTGAGCCGCCCGACGTGGAGCATCGAGGCCAGGAACCGGCCCGGCACGCGCAGCCCGCGATCGGCGGCCAGGGTGAGCCACAGTTGCAACAGCTCCTGGTCGTTGGCGCTCAGCAACTGGTCGAGCCGGGCCGCGGCGGCGGCGGTCACGAGGGGGCGATCGTCGGCCGGGGCGATCGCCAGCGCCGCGATGCCCGTCAGCGGGGCCACGCCGGCGCGCCGGGCGAGCGTGATCGCGCCGACCGCGCCGAGAAGGCTGCCCTCGGTCACGGGCGCTGCCAGCGCGTCGGGTGGCACGAGCGTTTCCAGCTCCGGAGACCACGGTGCGACCGGTCGGCGGGACGTGCCGACGAGCGCGGTGGAGACGAGGTCGGACCAACCAAACGATGTCATGCCGCGATGACCTCGCCGTCGATGTAGAGCGCGAGCAGGCGGAGTCCGTCGGGTGACCATTCGCCCGCGATCGTGGCCGGCTCACCACCGGCCGCCCCGACAAAGTGCCAGAGATCGCGGCCACCCGTGCGGACCGGCAGGGCGTGACCGGAGTCGTCGACCACGTGCCACGCCCGGCCGGCGGACACGACGCCGCGCAACGCGACCGGCCACGGCCCGAGCCACGGATCGGCGGCGACGGCGTTCGCGTACCCGTCGAGAAGGTTCTCGATCTTGACTGTCGGCTCCGGAGCGACGCAACGAACAGCGGGCGCGTGCCGGTGGGCGACGACGGCTCGCAGCGGTGCGGCGGCCGGATAGAAGCACAGGTCGGCGTCGATCTCGGTGCCGACGACGAGATCGGCGGTCAGCGGCTGCCCGGCGACGGCGAACGCGAGTACGAGCGCGTAACGGCTGGTCTCGCGGCCGAGGAGCCACGCCCGGCGGGTGGTGAGCCGCTCCTCGACCTCGTCGCGGACGCCGATCACCTGCCAGACGTCGCGAACGCGTGGTGTCGTCATGACCTGCTCGACCGGCGTCGTCAGCCCGATGTGCGAGCGCACGCTCTCGGCCAGCGGCACCGGCAACTCCGCCAGACGCTCGTGGGCTCGTGTCAGCAACCGGAGCATGCCGAGCGCGGCCACCATCCGCTCGTCCCAGCCTTCGCCGGAACTCGCGATCTGCGCCAGGCCGCGCACCTCGCGAGCGAGACCGGGCGCCTGCGCGTCGACGAGACGGGCGGCGAGTCGGTCGAAATGCTGGTAGCCGACGCGATCGAGCCCGGCGACGCCGTTGCGGATCTGATCGTCGAGCCACTGGGCCAGCTCAGCGACGCCGCCGGCGATGCGCTCGTCACGCTGGCCGACCCGCTTCGCCGCCGCCTTGAGTTGGGCGTCGGTCGGCGGCCCGCCGGACGCGATCGCGGCCCGCTTGGCCTCCACTTTGGCGGCGCGTCCGGCCCGGCTCTCGTGCCACTCGCGCACCCAATCGGGCATCGGCGCGACGGAAGTGTCGTCGAGGTTGCCGGCCGACCACATGAGCAGCAGCCCGAGCGCGTGCTTGCATGGAAACTTGCGGCTCGGGCACGAACAGCGATAGGCCGGAACGTCAAGATCAACACTCGCCTGGTACGGCTTCGAGCCACTGCCCTTGCACAGGCCCCACAACGTCGCTGACGGCCCCTCGGCGGCGCCACGCTCCTGCCACTTGCCCGGTGCCGACAGCGCCTTGGCCGCGCTCATCGACGAGGCGTCCGGCGCGACGGCCGAAACCTTATCCATGGTCCACCGTTCTCGCATGGATCGGGACAGTAGACGGCGCCACCGACATTCTCATGACCGTGCTGTGCCGGTAGGGAAAATGGTGTGCCCACAAGGCTTGCGGCGCGCAGGATCAAGCTCATGTCGATCGAACGCCTCAACCCACTCACCCTCCACGCCACGCCCGGCTACCACCACGTGACCGTCGTTCCGACCGGCCGGTTGGCGATCCTGGCCGGCCAGTGCCCACTCCTCCTCGACGGCACGGTCGTCGGAGCGCAGCGCGAGCAAGATGACACCGACCTCGATATCGCGCTCGTCCAGACCGACCAGATCGTGGCCAACACGCTCGTGGCACTGGCCTCGGTCAACGCGACGTCGGACGATGTCGTGAAGACGACAATCTACGTCGTGACCACCGATCATGCCGTGCTCGGTGGCGTCTGGAACCGGCTGACGACCTCGGCCATCGGCGCCGCGTTCAGCACGGCGAGCACGCTGGTCGGCGTCGCGCAGCTCGGCTTCATGGGCCAACTCGTCGAACTCGACGTAATCGCGGCGCTGGAGTAAGGCCCGCGTCGCAGCCGGGGGGCTGGACGTCGGCCGGACCGAAGAAGATCACCACGCCCCGTCGGCAATGTCCGAGCACGTCCCGGTGGTCTAGCTTCTCCCCGACATGGCATCGATCCCGGGCGTGTCGCATAGGCTATGCGGCCGTGACTGACAATCCGACTACGACGACCGACCACATCTCCGCCCGGCTCAATCGCGCAGGCGCGACGTTGAAGTTCTTCTGGGGGCCGATGGACTGCGGGAAGTCAACGCTGGCCCTTCAGATGGACCACAACCACGCCCGCCGAGGACGAAACGGCCTAGTGCTCACGTGCAACGATCGGTCACAACAGCCGACCATCACAACACGCATCAATCTAAAACGCGCCGCGATCGAGGTAACCGAGGAGATGGACCTCGTCGATCTGGTCCGTGAACACAGTTCCTATGGCTCGCGCATCGACTATCTGATCTGCGATGAGGCGTGCTTCTACACGGTGGATCAAATCGATCAGTTGGCGGATCTGGTTGACGAGTACGATGTCGATGTCTACGCATTCGGCCTGGCCACTGACTTTCGATCGGAACTCTTCCCCGCCGCCCGACGCCTGTTTGAGTTCTCCGACGAGGTAAACCGCCTTCAGGTGGAGGTGCTCTGCTGGTGCGGTCGCAACGGCTTGCTCAACGCCCGCATCGTCGATGGCGCCTTTGCCCGAAAGGGTGAACAGGTCGTCATCGGCGATACCGGCGACCCCTCCGATCTGTCGCACCCCGAGGTGCATTATCAGGTCCTGTGTCGTCGTCACCACCGGGCCGGGGACCTGGGGCCGCAGGCGCCTTCGGATGTCCATTCCCACCCGATTAGCCGGGCCGCCGACCAATCGGCCGAATTGCTCCTCGAAGAGGGAACCGGACCTGGGTCGGGCGACTAGATGTCATAGCCGGCGCGAATCGATACGCTAACCCGTCGGGACATCCAAACAGTCGCTTCCGCGATGCAGCCGTTCGGCGACCACGTCAGCCAGGTCCGCACTGATTCGCACCGTGCCAGGAAGAGGGATCATGAAGGCGAATGCTCGTTTGATCGTGCTGGGCTCAATTCTGATCCTTGGCATCGCCACTGTGGTCGTCGGAATGACCATGTCATCGAAAAAACAAACTGCGGACACGGTCGCGCACACCAACGAGATCCTCCCTGCCCCATCAACCATCGTCTCCCTCTCACCTTCGGACAGCCCCTCGCCTTCGCCCAGCGTGACGGCATCGGCCACCCCGAGCGCGTCTCGACCACCGAAGCCGATTCCCCCTTCCCAGGATCAGAGCATGACGACGCTGCACTTCATTGCCAATGTTGGGGACCAAATCACCGAGGTCAAAGCACTCGGGTTCAACCTCATCGACACGGGAGCGGACCCGGGGACTGTCAACGCGTTGCCGACCGGCGTAAGGGCACTCGTATGGCTCGGATCGCTCGACAATCACGATTGCGGAAATCCTGGCTATACCTTCGCACAATTCATGGCCGCAGTTGATCGACTCGTCGGAAATCCGAAGGTCTTCGGATACTTCCTCGCTGATGAGCCGCACCCGAAGGACTGCCCCGGAACGGCGAGCGATCTGCGGGAGCGGGCCGATTACATCCACTCACACGATCCGACGCACCGTTCATTCGTTGTCGTTCTCGACGGTAGTAACCAATGCGGCGGTACATATGGTTGCGAGTACTCGGCGCTCGCTCCGGCAAAGACTCACGTTGACCTGATCGGGCTCGACCCGTACCCGTGCAATACCGGAAATACTGCCACCGGTTGCAGTTACGGAAACATAGACGCGACTGTCAAACGCGCCGAGGGTAACGGGATTCCGGCACACGACATCGTCCCGGTCTTCCAGGTCTTCGGTCAGTCCTGCGCGAACTCAGCGTATTACCGGCTGCCGAAGGTCAACGAACTCCGCACAATGCTCAGCCACTGGAAAGCGCTCGTGCCGCGTCCCGCTTTCGACTATTCGTACGGATGGGAGCGGCAAGACTCTGCATGCCCGTCGCTGGCCGACGCCAATGGTTCCGCAGGGAATCCAGATCTGCAGGCTGTCATCGCGCAGCACAATTTCAGTTAACGCTGTTACGGCGGGCAAGCACGCCCGCTTCTTAGCTTGTCGTTTAACCCTTTGAGTGTTTGTGTGCGGTGAGGGTCTCGGCTCGTTTGACGGATTTCCCGACGTCACAGATGCGTGCTCGGTGGTGGTTGGCGGAGCCGGCTGGGCGTCCTGGGCCGGCTTTGGAGGGTTTCGGTGCAGCGGCGGGCTGGGCGAGTTTGCGGTGGATGTGCCTAAATCCGCGGCGGACCCGAGCCGGGGTGAGCCGCCCGGGAGGGGCGGGTCTCTCCCACGGGCGGCGTAGGTCTGCGGTCAGGTGGCGGGCGAGGCGTAGTTGGGTGTGGGCGGAGATGATCAGCCAGGTCCAGCGGTCCGCGGCGGCGGGATCGCGCAGGACGGGCCGGGTCCAGCCCAGGGTCTGCTTGAGGAGCCGGAAGGTGTGTTCGAGGTCGAACCGGCGTAGGTAGGCCTGCCAGGCGAGGTCGATATCGAGATCTGGTGGCCTCAACGGTGGAGATCCACAGCCAGACGGGTTTCGGGTGCCGGTCGCCGCGCAGATGTTCGACCTGGAGCCGGATCAGGGTGCCTTCGATGATCGGGAGGGGGCCGGTGTGGTCGAGCCAGCAGGTCCGGTGGGTCAGCCGGGGGTGGACCCGGTCCCAGGCGGTCGCGGTCGCTGTCCCGTAGCGGCTGGTGTCGGTCGTGGTCACGACTGATGGATGAGGCCAGGTGGTCGGGGTCGGCGAGAGACAGTTCGGGGCCGTGGCGGCGGGGCCGCCCGACGGTGCCCGGTCAGCCGTGGTGGCGCGCGTCAGGCGCATCACCCGGTCAGAGCGCAGCCGGCCGAGGACGTCAACGGGCAGATCGGCCAGGACGAACGCGAGGCGGGGAACGTCGTAGCCGGCGTCGACGACGATCAGGATCCGCGGGTCGCCGTCGTGCGCTGCCCGGCGGTGATCAGGCGTTCGATCACACCGCGGACCTGGACGGCGGTGACCTCGCGGTGTCATCCATGGGCCCGAGGCGGACCGCGTCCAGGATCGCGGTCCAGGACGTGCGACCGGTCTCCAGGGCGGCGACGAACGAGTACGGCCAGCCCGGGATCAACTGCGGACGAGTTTTTCGCCCGGCCGTAGACATGGCAGAACAGCCGGTCCGGGCTGGTCGAGGCGTCCGGACGCAGCCACGCGGACACATCCACGGCCAGGACAATCCGGCCGCCCGCGGCACGCGGCAGCGGCAGACCGGTCAGGGTCCGGCGGAGGTGTTCCACGTCGATGTGAGCCGCTGTTGAGACCGTCGTACATGCCGCCGTGACCCCGCCGGTGCTCCGGGCGCCAGCACGAGATCGACCAGAGATTCCACCGGGCCGTCCGTGCACAGCAACGCGTCGGTCAACTCGAACAGCGACATCCCGGCGGGTCCACAGGGCGTCATAGAAATCGGTGCGGAACGCTCGACAACACGCTGAACGCCTCGACGGGACACGGATCTTCGGACACAATCACCCTCACGGCCTTGGTGTTTCGATCTTGCGTTCTCAACAAACACATGATCACGCCAAGGCCGCTTACTGTCCACAGTGAACAGCAAATATCCGCAGCTCAAAACACAAAAGGTTAAACGACAAGCTTAGTGCCCGTTCCTGAACTTGGTTCGTGTTCGGCGTGTCGGGCTGTAGATGCAGGGAACTCCTGGTAGATCGAGCGGTGTCTAGACGCCGTTCTGCCAGGAGTTCCGTTGCTATCGTGCCGCATACCCGGCCAGGAGTCTGCCCCGGGCCGTTTTTGTTGTCGCTCTATCCGCCGTGCACCGCGATGGTGTGCTGCGCAGACGTCGGTATCCGTCGGATATGACCGATGCGCAGTGGGCGGTCATCGACCCGCTATTACCGGACCCGGCCTGGCTGGGCGTGGCCGGCGGGCGGCCGGAGGAGCACTGCCGGCGCACGATCGTGGACGCGATCTTCTACCTGGTCGACAACGGCATCAAATGGCGGGCCCTACCAGCGGATTTCCCACCGTGGTCGACCGTGTACAACTTCTTCGCCGGCTGGCAAGCCGGCGGGATCACCACCCAGGTGCTGGACCGGCTGCGTGAACGGGTCCGGCTCGCCGAGGGGCGGACGGCGACACCGACGGCGGCGGTCATCGACTCGCAATCGGTCAAAGCCGCAGAGACGGTGTGGCGTGGCAGCCGCGGTTACGACGCGGGCAAGAAGATCAACGGCCGTAAACGGCACATCGCCGTGGACACCGTCGGTCTGCTGATTTGTGTGCTGGTCACCGCGGCCAGCGTCCAGGACCGCGACGGTGCCCGGCCGCTGCTGGCCAAGATGGCCGCCGCCTGTGAGCGGGTGCGGCTGGTCTGGGCGGATGGCGGCTACGCCGGCAAGCTCCTGGACTGGGCCCGGGATACGTTGCACCTGCGGGTTCAGATCGTCAAACGCAGCGACGACCAGGTCGGGTTCGTCGTGCTACCGCGGCGGTGGGTGGTGGAGCGGACGCTGGCCTGGATCACCCGACACCGTCGCTGCGCCCGCGACTACGAAGCCCTGCCCGCCCATCACGAAGCCATGGTCTGCTGGGCCATGATCCGCATCACCAGCCGACGCCTCGCCACCAGACCATAAGTTCAGGAACGGGCACTAAGCTTGTCGTTTAACCTTTGGAGTGTTTGAGCTGCGGGTATTTGGTGTTCACTGTGGACAGTGAGCGGCCTTGGCGTGATCATGTGTTTGTTGAGGACACAAGATCGAACACCAAGGCCGTGAGGGTGATTGTGCGCGAAGATCCGTGCCGCGTCGAGGCGTTGAGCGTGTTGTCGAGCGTTCCGGACCGATTTCTACGATGCCCTGTGGGCCCGCGGGATGTCCTGTTCGAGCTCACCGACGCGCTGCTGTGCACGGACGGGCCGGTGAGGTCCCTGGTCGATCTGGTCCTGGCGCCCGGAGCACCGGCGTGGTCACGGCGGCATGTACGACGGTCTGAACAGCGGCCACATCGAGGTCGACCAGCTGCGGCGGACTCTGGCCGGGCTGCCGCTGCCGCGGGCCGCCGGCGGGCGGATCGTCCTGGCCGTCGATGTGTCCGCCGTGGCTGCGCCCGGACGCCGCGACCAGCCCGGACCGGCTGTTCTGCCACGTCTACGGCCGGGCGAAGAACACTCCCAGCTGATCCCGGGCTGGCCGTACTCGTTCGTCGCCGCGCTGGAAACCGGCCGGACCTCATGGACGGCGATCCTGGACGCGGTCCGCCTCGGACCCGCCGACGACACCGCCGAGGTCACCGCGGTCCAGGTCCGCGGCGTCGTCGAACGCCTGATCGCCGCCGGGCAGCACACACCCGGCGACCCGCGGATCCTGATCGTCGTCGACGCCGGCTACGACATCCCCCGCCTCGCCTACGTCCTGGCCGACCTGCCCGTCGACGTCCTGGGCCGGCTGCGCTCCGACCGGGTCATGCGCCTGGCCGCCACCACCACGCCTACCCGGCACCGTCGGGCGGCCCCGCCACCACGGCCCCGAACTGTCCCTCGCCGACCCCGCCACCTGGCCCACCCCACACACCGTGACCACCACCGACACCAGCCGCTACGGGACGGCGACCGCGACCGCCTGGGACCGGGTCCACCCCCGGCTGACCCGCCGCACCTGCTGGCTCGACCACACCGGCGACCTGCCGATCATCGAAGGCACCCTGATCCGGCTGCAGGTCGAGCACCTGCCCGGCGACCGCCACCCGAAACCCGTCTGGCTGTGGATCTCCACCACCGACACCACCAGCGCCGACATCGACCGGGCCTGGCAGGCCTACCTGCGCCGGTTCGACCTCGAGCACACCTTCCGGCTGCTCAAACAGACCCTGGGCTGGACCCGGCCGATCCTGCGCGACCCCGCCGCCGCGGACCGGTGGACCTGGCTGATCATCGCCGCCCACACCCAACTCCGCCTCGCCCGCCACCTCGCCGCCGACCTCCGCCGGCCATGGGAGAAACCCGCCACACCGGGCCGGCTCACCCCGGCCCGGGTCCGCCGCGGGTTTCGGCACATCCACCGCAAACTCGCCCAACCCGCCGGCGCACCGAAACCATCCAAAGCCGGCCCCGGACGCCCACCCGGCTCCACCAACCGCCACCGCGCACCCGTCCACGACGTGGGAAAAACCGTCAAACGAGCCGAGACCCTCACCGCACACAAACACTCAAAGGGTTAAACGACAAGCTTAGATCAGCCAATCGCCGGTCGCTGGGTCGAGCAGGCCGTACCGAACGGCTGTCGTCACCGCCTCCAACCGGGAATGAACGTTCATCTTGGTCAGAACGCTCTGCACGTGGCATCGAACGGTGGCCCGCGTGATCCGCAAATCGCGCGCTAACGCGGCAGTGTCGGACCCGCCGACAAGCGCGCTGAGAATCTCCCGCTCGCGGGGCGTGAGAAAGGAAGCGAGGCGACGGGCAGCACGAGTCAGCGCATATGTCTCGCCCTGGCCGTCCCTCAATCGTTCGGGACACTCCGGGATCAGAACTTCGCCAGCGTTGACCCCCTCGATGACCGTCAGAATGTCTCGCGCTGACCGTACCTTTTCCACGAAGCCGACCACGCCTGCGGCACGGCCAGCCTCGATTGTCTCTTCATCAAGGCGTCCGGTCAGGACCACGAACCGGGTACTGGGCGACAGATCGACAATATCCGCCAAGTAGTCGAACAGGCTGTCGTCACCAAACATCACATCGAGAATGCACACGTCAACGTGAATCTCGCGAAGTATGCGTGCGGCATCTTGAGGGCGGTATGTCACAGCAGCGACTTCGGCGCCCGACGCCTTGACGAGAAGCGCCAACGAGTCGGCGAACACTGCGTGGTCGTCGCAGATGAGTACGTTCACGAGCGCTTCACTTTGTTCGCGTCCATGCCCGGCTCGTCGGGCGACGCCTCCGGGATCTGCAGACGCACGCAGCACCCACCCATGAATCCACGTCGAATCTCGAACTGGCCGCCGGACGATCCGACGAAATCCTGCACGATGTGCAGACCAAGCGAACTGCGGCCTGCGTCACCGGCCCCGAAGCCAGGACCGTCGTCGTCGACTTGAATCGTGGCCCAGCCGTCTTCGGCACACACCATGACGCCAACCGTCCCGTCTGGTCCGGAGGCTCGGACGGCGTTGTCCATAACATTCCGAAGCGCCCGCCAGAGAGCTAGCCGGCCGACCCGGGCGTGAACCGGTTCGGTTGTCACCGTTATCGTTCCGAGCGTAGCGAGCCGCATCGCCTCGACCACCTCGGCCACGACCTCGTCGACACGGATGACCGCGACCCGCTCAGGCTGCGATGAGGTCGCCACCCCCGCCGTCTCATAGGCACGGTGCAACTGTTCCAGCCACCGCGTCTCGCCCAGAATGAGGCGGGCTTGGCGGCGGCTCTCCGGCCCCAGCTCAGGCGCATCCATCAGGAGCGTTGCGAGGAGCATGATGGTGCCTAGTTCGTGATGGATGTCGTGACTTATCTGTCGGCGCGTTCGCACTGAGTCGGCGGAAACGAACTCTACGACTTCTGGTGCCGGTTGCGGAGACCCCGTCGTCCTATCTGTTACCAGATTGTCCAATGTTCTTACCCTCGCGTTCGTGTTGCGTTGGCCCGATCGTAAAGAGCGTCTGTAATTCTTAGACAATACTGAGAGGGACCATCTTAGATCGATCTGTCGGAATGTAGACAGCTCTGCCGAGTAGCCGTTCGTCCGACATGGACCTGACCAGGCGTATCGCGTCACATCCACCCATCACTGTCCGGACCTCGGATGACAATCCGCCAATATTCCGGCACAGTATCTTCATGCCGCTCTTGACGTTCCTTGGTCACGCCGGTCTTGCGCTGGAAGCACGGGATTTTCGACTGATCGCAGACCCCTGGTTCGCCACAACAGGCGCCTTTCTCGGCTCTTGGCACCAGTTCCCGCGGAACGATCACCTCGATGTCCCGGATACTTTTGACGTTGACTGGGTGGCGGTCTCGCATGAACACCTCGATCATATGGACTTGTCGGTATTGAGTCGATTGCCCGAGCGGGCAAGGGTGTTGATTCCGCGCTATCCGTCAAAGGCGCTCCTCAACCGCCTTCAAGCCGGGGGCGTGTCACGAATCGTCGAAATCGCACCCTGGGAGCCGTTTCCGCTGGACACGCACGGCTCGTGGATCATCGCGATCCCGGAGGGCTCGCCCATGTGTCACGACTCGGCGTTTCTCATCGTCGCTGATGGCCACACGATTCTTGACTGCAACGACGCCCGACTGACGGCGGCCCAAGCGAGACGCGCGAAGCATCTCGCTGGTGGCCGCATCGACGTCATGGCACTGCAGACGTCCGGCGCGTCGTGGCACCCGCTCTGCTACGCCTACCCCGACGACGTGCGTCGGAAGATCGAGTTGGACAAGCGGATAGGAAAGTTCCGTTCCGTGATGCGGCTCGTCCGGTCAACGGCGCCGGAACTCGCGGTCCCATTTGCCGGACCGCCTTGCTTCCTTGATCCAGAATTGGCCGAATTCAACACCTCGCTCCGGGGAGAGGGAATCTTTCCCGACGCCGAGCAAGCCGAGGCTTGGCTCGCCGAGCACCTCCCACTGCAGAAATGGTCGAGCTTCCGGCCGGGCGACGCGATCGATCTCGAGACCGGCGCCATCCTCAAGGATCCGACATCGGCTAATTTCAGCTACGTCGACGGTATCGATGCTTATCTGGAGAAGTACGCCCATGATCGGCGCGAAGCGATCGCGCTCGTTCATCGTGACGCGGACGAGCCGGGCGATGACCTTGCGGAGCTGTTCCGCAGCCACTTCTCCACGCTAGGCACGCTGTCGCCATACTTCCTGACTCGCATTGGCATGACCGTCCGCTTCGAGGTGACCGGCCCGAACGGCGGCGACTGGGACGTTCGGATGGACTCGAGTGGTCTGGCCGTCGACCTTGACGGTACGTCTGCGAGCCCCGAGTACACGTTCACCGTCGAGGGCAGGTGGCTTCAAGCCGTGCTGCGCGGCGATATCGCCTGGGAGGACCTGCTTCTGTCACTGAGGTTGCGGGCCCGCCGGAACCCGGATCAGTACAACGACTACCTCATCGGCCTTCTCAAGCACGCGAATCAACCGGCCCTCCAGGCGGTCGAGGCGTACGAGGCGAAGCGTAATGACGATGAACATCTTGTCGTACAAGACGGCGGTGCATCTTTCGAGATTGGGCGCTACTGCCCACACGCCGGGGAAGATCTCGCCGTGGGTGCAATCATTACTAACGGTGTCATTCGGTGTCTCGCACACAATTTCGAATTCGACCTGCAGACCGGCTCGTGCCTCAACGCCCGAGCCGACAGCCTGTTCACCAAGCAGGTGTAGGGCGCCAGACCGACCAGAACCAAATGTGCCGTCCCGGAATCACCAGGGACGGCACATTTCGCGTTCTCATGACGTCGGCCCGTTCCGCGGCCTCACGACCGCCGGCGGACTTCCATCCCCACGATGTGCTTCACGGTGTCCACAAGGACCGCGAGCGTGGCCGGAATGGACGGACATGCCAGATAACGCGCCTCGATCCGTGAACGCGCCGGCACCACGAGCCGGAGATATCCTTCGACCGGATCGACAACGCCGTGACCCATCACGTCCGAGTCGCGCATACGTACCTGCGCCGGACCAGTCAGACCAGGCCGGTAGGCGAAGATCCATCGACAATTGAGTGGGTACCCGGCCGCTAGCGCGGGAGTCTCGGGGCGGGGCCCTACCAGCGTCATCTCACCACGAAGCACGTTGATGAGTTGAGGAAGCTCATCCAAGGAGGTGGCCCGAAGGATCCGCCCGATGTGGGTGACGCGCGTGTCCCTCGTCGCCGTAATCTCCGGACCACTCGAGTCGGACTTCATCGACCGGAGCTTGAGGAGTGTGAACAGCTGAGCACCCTGTCCGACCCGGGTTTGCCGGAACAGCGCCGGGCCTCTGCTTTCCAGCCGAACCACCGCCATGAGTAGTAGCAGCGGCAGGCCGACCAGCGACAGCATGCCGAGACTCACGGCCACATCCAGCGACCGGCGGAGCTTGCCCGGCGCAATGCCGTGCCATGGTCGTAATATCGGGCTGCTCGCGCGGACGAGCACGACGCTCGACCGCCCTGTCGCGATTTCCTTGGTCGTGTCCGCGGAGCTCGACGGGAGCGGTGAGCCGATAGCAGTCATGGATACGGATGCGGATACGGCCGCAGTGGTCATTTGATCACCCTGTCCCAGCTGCCACGAAGACGTCGGTAAACGCTGTGGCTAGCATTTTCATGTCACTGTCAAGAGTAGATTCAACTGACGTCGGTGAAAAGTGGGTGAACAGCTGATCACCGGCACGACGTCTTGCGAGAATTGCTTCCCACAAAGAGTTATCGGTTGGACCCGCGTCCATCAGTCGGTAAATCTGTCCCTGGTAGAACTGACGCCAGGCCCAAATATCAACGGCGTGCCCACCGGCCTGTATCGGAATGTCCGCGTACGTATGCAATGCAGCGTCCGCATCCGCTGCCGTGCCGCCGTAGGTGCCGGCGTGGGCAAGCGCCTTTCGTGCGTTGACGGTCACGAGGCTCGCCCAGCCCCGCGCGGCGATATTCTGCCAGGCTGCTGTTTCCGCCGTATTTGTGGCGATCCCCCAGGTCGCGTAGGTGCTGTCGCTCTGCAGGTAGGTCGACACATCGACCACGTCGACGTCATGTCGTTGCAGGTACCCGTCGAACGCCGAAAGCGTCAACTGCGGATAGTTCCGCTCTTGCGTGGTCGTGCAGGCCGTCGCTGCGGCAATCGCTGGCTGATAGTCGGGCAGGCAGCCGAGTTCGGGCACGACGATGTCGACAAGAATCCGCTTGCCGGGTGCGGCCGCACGGAGCGCCGTGGCACTCGCGTCCAAGAAGTCGTCGATCTGAGACGCGCTGGTCAGACCATCGTGATAGCCAAGCTCATCTGCGATCTTGATGCCGACGACCGCGCTGTTCTGCGCTTCCCGCGCGATGACGTCGATTCCCTGCTGGAACGACTCCGCGCCGGCACGCCACCGCTTCACGAGGTCCGCCTCGATCCAGACCCGCAACCCATCATCGCCGGCCGTCTGTATCGCCTTCAGATATCGATCGACATTGCCCGGCGACGGCGGCACGACGATGGGAATCGGCGTATTCGGCGTCGACGGAGTGTCAGCCGCAGCTGGCCCCCCCGAAGACGGCAGCCGCTCGAAAACGACCACGCCGACAATCACCAGTGCCGCAGCGCAGGCGATGAGCAGGCGCAGATGCCTCATGCGTTTACCATGATCTCTTGCGTGGCGGCCGCCGGCGCCGCGGCACCTGACGCCCAGAAGAAGGCGAACAGCGCGATGTCGGTGGTGATATAGGCAGCGCACGACGCGATCGCGGCGCCGGTGGCCCCGTGGTGCGGAATGAGAAGGATGTCACCGATGACCGTGACGACGACGCCGGCCCCGATGGCGAGCGAGTTCCACCCCGGCCGGCCGACGCCGAAGAGGTATGCGCCGATTAGTCCAGCTGAGACATCGCCCAGCAGCCCACCCAGGAGGATGACTGCCGGCACGACGGCACTGTGGAAAGCCGTTCCATAGATCAACGGAAGCAGCGGAGCTGCCAGCAGCGCCAACGGCACGGCCGCGACGAGCGGGAATGCGAGCGAGGGCAGCAGTAGCGACCTGGTCCTGGCTCGCGCGTCCTTCTCAGCTCGGCCCGCGAAGATCGGGTACAGCACGTAGTTGACGGCGAGGCCCGGAAGCCGGAGAAGCTCCGCGTATTTGCTCGCGATCGCGTAGACGCCCAGCACTGCGGGTCCAGCGATCGCACCGAGGATCCCGACGTCGAGCCGGAGGTTTACAAGGGACAGCAGGCCGCCGAGCTGGCCTCTTGCACCGTACCCGCAGATCTCCTTGCCCAGTGCGTAGTTCGGTCGGCCCAGTCACGGAAGAACCCGCGGTGGCGCAGCCTGAAGGCAATCCCGATCGTCACCACGATGTCCGCCACGACCAACGCGAGCGCCATCATGGTCGCACTGGGTCCCGCGAACAGGAAAACACCGTAGATCGGCAGGTAAACAGCCTCTTCCGCGATGATGGCACCGTTCGCACCATTAAGATCCTTCTCGCCCTGAAGCAGTGACTTGCCCACGGCGACCGGGAGTTGGGTGAGCACGGCGAGGGCGCCGATGAACACGAGCCCGACGTTCCAGTCCGCGAAGAAATAGCGATGAAGTACTGGCGTGAGGATGAGCCAGCCAAGGGTGGCGGCAGCGGCCCCAATGCCGCCCAGGATGACTAGCGTCGGCCTCAACGAGGGGTTCTCGCTCCGCGATGCGAGGAAGTAAGGCGCTGCGCCCGGCAGCCCGAGCGCCGCCAGCACGCCCGCGAGCCCGGGCAGAACCCGGAGCAACGTGAACGCACCCACCAATGTGGGCCCACCCACTCGCGCGACCATTACCGTGGCGACGGCGAGCGCGACGAGTGCGCCGATGCGCGCCGCCACGTTGCCAAGGAGAAGGGTGCGGATCCGCGCGACGCGTGGACCGTCGGTTGCTGCCATTACTTTCGCCGCCTTGTCTGCTCAAGCGCCGCGACCAACCCGAACACCGCCCACACATGGCGAAAGTGGAGCGACTCATAGAACACCGCCGAGAACGCGATGGCAATGCAGGCTGCCGCGAGTAACTCCGGCCGTGGCACTATTTCTAGAAACTCCGGGCTCAATCCGCCGGTTCGTGAGATCCGACGTGCGCGGACGCCGACAGCTGCGATAAGCACCATCAACGCCAGGCCACCGATGACTCCGCGCTCGAGTATCGTGGCGAGATAGTCATCGTGTGCCTCCTTGACATAAGAGGCGCCGCTCGACCGTAATGTGGCCTCGGTGTTAGACGGTCCGTATCCGAGTATCTCGTCGCCGTGGAACCAAAGGGTCAAGCCCTCCTGCGCGAGCGAAGCCCGGCTTCCGCTGCTTTCGGCCTCACGGCCGAGTGAGTCCCGAACGAACGCATCCGTCTGTTCAACCTGGGTGACCCACCCGTAAAGATCAACGGTCTGGCTGACGAGGAGCACGGTGAGTCCGAGCGCCAGCGCCACGGTCACTGCGGTGATGAGGCCGCGCCGTCGCGCCAGCGCGAACAGAGCACCCATCACGGTCGAGAGAACCAGCGCGATGCATGCCGCCATTCGACAGCGTCAAAATAATCGCGATGACGATAAGCGTGCAGCACAGGAAGCGCCAACCGCGTCGGCGCGGGAGTTGCGCCGACCGCAGCACCAGCAGGCCGCAGATGAAATAGTCGGCAGCGAGGTTCGGGTCCCCGAAAGTCAACGACGCGCGCACTCCGTCACGCGAGTTGATCCCGGTAATCCACGTCAGGCCGGCGATTTCTCCGATAATCAGCACAGCGGCCCAGGCGACAGTGCTGTACGCCATGGCCTTGAAGATCACTCTGAGCAGGTGCCGGTCCTGTCCGACGGTGGCGATCGAGGCTGCCCAGCCGAATACGAACACGTCCTGCACGAGGGCCAGGGTGCTTCGAGTCACCGCGGGTTCGGCGGGGTGCGTGACGAGCACCGCCAACGCGCCGCCCAGCACCGTGAGGGCGGCTGGCAGGGCATACGGCAGCTTGAGGCCGTACGACCGGGACGAAGCCCAGTAGAGCGACGCGAGAATCGTGCAGAGCAGGGCAAGGTCAACAAAACCCGTGTTACCGGGACCACTGGGTCGTAGTAGCGGTAGCGCCGCGCACGCCACCACGATGGACGCGACCATCACACGCCAGCGACGATGCCGCTGGGCCGCCAGCTCGGCCGTTCCGAATTCCAAGGCCAGCTGCTTCTTTGTGCCCGCAGAGCTGCTGGGCGACAGGACGCTCATCGCCACCCGCTACACCTTCGCCTCTGTGCCAGCGGACACGGACGCGTCTACGTCGATCTCCTCGGTCGCGTTCGCCTCGAGGTCCGGAGCAGACTCGTCCTCCCGCGAAACCGCAGGCCGGGGCAGGCTAAACACGGTGGTCTCCGTTGATCTATCGTCCTCGTCAACGAGAGCAGCGCCGGTTGCGACCGGCACGGGATTGGTCGCAGCCGTCTCCAGTTTCTTCGCGTCGCGCGACTTCTTTCCCGGAAGCGACATGCGGATCGTGGTCTCGCCATCGATCTGCTTCGCGTCGTCCTGCTTCGCCTCGTCCGTCAGCGCCTCGTCCACCATCGCGTCGTTCGGCATCGCGTCGTCCTCTTGGACGCTGCGCTTCGGAACCCGAACGGACGCGACTGTTGGCACTGACGGAATGATCCGCGACAAGAGCATGAAGTGACGCTCGGCGAATTCGGGATGATCAGCCGTCGCAGCCACATCGGCGATGCCGCCGATGAGCACATCACGCCACAGATGCGTCGGAATGCCGAGGCGGCCCAGCGCGAGGGTCATGTAGTTCTGCGCGATCGCCGAGAACCAACCGCGGCCGCTAAGCAGGTGCGTGACACCCGAACCCCAGTTCTCGGCGCGTAAGCCCTTGTGGCCGTGAACCCGATGATGGGGACGCGTGTGTCGATCGAGGTAGAGCGCGTAACTGACGGCGAAACGAGCCACGTCGTGCAGTGGCTCGCCCGACATGAGGCACGACTCCCAGTCGACCACGCCGTTCACCTGATTGCCCTGCATCAACAGGTTGCCGAACCAGAAGTCGCCATGTACGACGGTGCGGGGCGTCGTGTGCGAACCCAGGCGCCCGGCTGATGAGTTCAGCACCCGCTTGACTATCGCGAGTCGCGAGTTGTCGGCGAAACGGCTTGAGATGCGATCGAGGCTGTCTCCGAACAGCGAGACCTGCGAACGGGTGCCGGCTGTCCGGGTCTGCAGCTCGCCGAGCCACACGCCGGCGGCTGCGAAATCGCGGCGCACGTTGCGACGTCGGGCTGTGTGATGCCATCCGTGGTAAGCAACCGTCATCGGTGTGCCGACCAAGGCGGTGCTGACGAGCGCCGACCTGCCCTCGTGCGACATGAACCCGACCGGACGCGGCAGCGTGGCGCTCAGACTGCCGAGCGGAAGGCCGGCCAGGGCATCTAAGGCATGCCCTTCGTTGAGGATGACCGCCTCCGCGGCGCGCGTGGTCGGGATCTTGACAACGAACGATGGACCGTACTCGTCGATTAGGACTACGGTCATCTTGGCGTTCGGATCCTGTGATCCCGCCAGCAATACCGCCCGCGTGCCCTCGCGTTGGAGCACATCGCGAACGGCGGGACGGTCCGAGGCCAGGATCCTCTGGAGTTCGATTGTGTCTGCGCTCATCGCAGCACCCCGATCACAATTCGGTCCCCGACGGGAGCACGGACCAGAGCATGGGCCGCCACCGCATCGCACGAATGGCGGCCCACTTCAGAGCATGAAAACGCACCGTGCCGCTCGGTACGGTCAGAACTGCCTGTGTGAACCATCGCAATGAGCCGGGAGCGACCAGGGTGATCGCGACCGGCTGCTTAAGCGATGGCAAAGCGATGTACTCCCTCTCGATGGTGACGCCGTAACGACGCGCGATTTTGCGCACCGCGCGCCCACCGACGATGGCGACCCGCATCGATCGCGGCAGCGCGGTGAGCTGCGCCTTGATCGCACCGTCGGTAGCGGTCGAGGCCTTGACGACGACGGTGTTCGGCGGCAATAGCAGCCGCCAACGTTCATCGAGGCTCGTAGAGGCAGACATCCGGATCCTTTAGTTGAGAACTGCGAACGGGCGCATGCGAGCGACCGGACGTACCAATCCGTTGTCTATGAGCACGCTGAGGGCTGCGTTGACGCCGTTGTCGTCGAAGTGACCGTGCGTTCCGGCGCCGCGTCCGAATAGCGAAAGCGCAATGTCGAGTGGCCATCGGGGTGAACCGTCGACAGGCCGCGCTGGACAAAGTCGGAGACGAGCGTTCCCGACCCGTGGCATGCGGAGTACAGGCTGTCGCCGGCTTTCGCGCCCGTGACGGCCAGGTACGAAGAGGTGCGTGACGTGCCTGGTAGCAGAACGGCCTGACCAATGCTGCCGAACACGGTGCCGGGCGCGCACATCTCCGCGGGGAAGGCCCGGCAGGAGTTGTGCCGATGCACTATGGCGGTCTCGCCAGCGAGGCTCGCTGGCATCGGCTCCTCGTAGATGGAGTTGTGCGGCGAGTCCACGACGAGTCGGCCACCGCTGCCTCCGAACACGTCGGCGGCGACCTTCTTCAGAGCCGCGTACGTGGCGATGCGGAAAGCGAATCCGTAGTTCATGGCGGCGGCGTTGGCTAGCATGAGCCGCTGGCCCTCATCACTGTCCCGGGAAATCGACGGAGACGACGCAGCGAAGTAGAGCGCGAGCCGTTGCTTGAATTGCGCCATCGACCTGGCGGTAGCCAGGTGGTACAGCGGCTTCTCGATCGCCATCGCCATCTTGATATGGCGCGGGTTGTGTTTGCGGCGCCCGAACAAGGCGCCGATCTCACCCGTCAGCACGCCTCCGCCGGCGTGATATTGCAGCACCAGCTGGCCCTCGTGAACGCCGAGAGCCGCGGCGGCCTCCGCGTCGAAGACCTTCTCGACCATCTGAAGCTCGATGAAGTGATTCGACGGTCCGACCGTGCCGAATCGCATCCGAGCAAGCTGGAAAGCGACACCCGGAAGCTCCTTCGTCAGCCGGTCGCCGCCTCCGTATCGATTCAGGTCGAGGTGCCCGTTCTCCTCGACCCGGGTGAGTTCGTCGGCCTCGACGCCGTAGCGTTCGGCCGCGAACACGGCTCCGTGCACGGCCGCCTTCTTGACTTCCTTGGCGGAGAGTTCGCGCAGGTTGGATGCCGGATAGGGGTAGCGCTCGCGCATCCGGCGATAGAACTCGTGAATGCCGGCTTCGTTCGGACGATCGGCGTCGAGGGCGATGAGGGCCATGCCGCAGTTGACCGAGGCCGACGTCAGCGCGGGCCGGATCGTGTTGATCGTCGCGACCGCCACGGACGATGGCATTTCCATGTTGGACTTGTGGTGGAAGTCGGGCAGGACCACCGGCGGCGACGCAAGATCGGCATCAGCGGTCTGGGCGATCACCCGCGCCAAAACGTCTGGATCGGCTGGCAGGTCGGGCCCGTCGAAAACGCGCGGATCCCGGCTTATGACATTGACGTTCAATTCGTGCTCCCACGGTACGTGCGGTCGAGGACGGCGGCTAGCGCTTGCGGTGTGTACTTGTCTGCGATCCGTTCCAGAGCGCCGCGGGCCATACGTGCGCCTTCGGCGGGTTCGTCGAGGATGTGCTTTATCGCGCGGCCAAGCAGTCGGGGTTGGCCTGCCGGGACCAGCAGGCCAGTCTCGCCCGGCACGATCACATCTGGCACGGCGTTGACTGCGGTCGCGACTACCGGAACGCGCGCTTCAATGGCCTCGATCAACGCGCAGGGCAGGCCTTCGTACCGGCTGGCCAGAGCGAACACGTCGAAGGCCGGCAGCAGTTCCCGGACGTCCTCGCGGTGCCCGAGGAGGACCAGCCGATTCTCGACGCCGCGCTTGCGAGCATGCGCGAGCATCTGGTCACGCATCGGTCCGTCGCCGATCCAGATGCCCCAGACATCGTTCGCGGGAATGAACGCCAACGCGTCGATCCAGTCTTCCGGAGCCTTCTGGTAGTCGATGCGCCCGACTGTGCCGACGAGGCGGAGACCGGTGGGCAGTCCAAGGCGACGACGGGCCAGGCCGCGCGCTGCGAAGCCGGACTCGATCTGGGTGCTCTCCACTGCGGGCGGAATCGTCCGGACCCGGTCCGGCGGCGCGATCTGTCGCCGGATCGCCTCCGCGGCAACGCCGCTGCCGACCGCCAGGAACGCGTGGGTACGTCGGCCGAGCCGTCGCTCAATGCTGACGTACAGCGATCGCCGCCACGCCGGCTGAAAGTCGTGGAAAGGGAATCCGTGGAAGGTGTGGACGATGCGTGGCACGCCCACGTCGGCGGCCGCCAACCTGCCGAGCGCCCCAGCCTTCGCGCTGTGCGTGTGCACCACATCGAATTCGCCTTGGCCGAGGAACGACCGCAACGTCCGCAAAGCCGCACGGTCTTTTCGGGGCGAGATCTCCGGCACCAGGATCGGCGACGCGTGCGACCTGCAGACCCGGCATCGTACGCCTGCGAGAGCAGATCGCCTTCCGGGGCGTCTTTCACCGCCGCCGCGCCGGACAACGATTGCTCGGTCTGGCCACCCGCGCTTGCCGGTCATGCTGGCGCCACCGGTATGATCATGACACTCGAATCGGCCGGGTCGACGACCAGAGCACCGCGCAGTGCGACGCCTCCGGCTCCTGCTGCCATGCGAGTGATGATCGTGGCCACTCTGATGCGATTGCTCATGGACGCCTGCGGTCTCGTTTCCCAGCCGTTCCATCCCATGACGCCGCATAGCTGGGCGGGGCTCACCGTCTCGCCGTCCCCCACACAGACGCGCAGGCAAGGCAGACGATCTCGTCATAGCGGTGCCATCTCGCCGATCGGTGGGTGCGCCGGACCACGGCCGGTGCCGAGCGCAAGCGTCGCCGCAAATGCCCAATAGCGGCGCAGCTCGCCGGCCGCGTATGTGCCAGCGACCAGGTCCGCCGGCGGCCGCTCGGCGTGATCCGAGTGACGGCGGTCTGTGGACCGCGTTCGAGGACCACGATGCGATCCGGCGTCAGCATCCGCTCCCGCCGCCGAACGGTCGGGAGACCCGGCCATGTGACGTGCGTGACCGTGCGCGCTCCGGGCGTCCGTGCGCAGCGGTTCGGCGATGCCGTAGCAGTCGGTCTCGTCGGCGCAGCACAGGTTGTCTGCGGTGGCGACCGCACCGTCCCGGAGCGCTGCCGACAGGATCGTAGACTTGCCCACGCCGCCGGGACCCGCCAGTAGAGGCGTACCCCGTCGCGTGCCCGGAGCACCGACGCGTGCAGCGGGAACACGGCCGCGCCAGCCTGCCCGCCAGAGCACCGGATAGTGGACGAGCATCTGGCACGCGAGCAGTCCGAAGCGATCGGACAACGTGAGGTTTGCCGCCCGTGTCGTCTTGCCAGGACGGTACCTCGCCGTGACGTCAACGACGTCGTCACGGACCGCGAACAGCAGGTCGAAGCCGGAGCCGCCCGCGTTCGATCATCACCACTCGACCCGCAGTCAGCGAAGGCACCGCGGGTCAAGACATGAAAGCCCGAAGTCGCGAAGGCGTCGTCGAACCTTCGATCGTCAGGCGAACTGACGGCTCGCCGGCCGACCTCTCGGCGGCGAGCGACCCGACGTTGCGCTCGATGATCCGAGTCGCCCATGGCAATTCCGGATTGATCGCGATGATCTCGCCACCCGAGTACAATCCACGCGCTACAACCCGTCGGGGTAGGGCGCACCGACGCTGGCAGGCGTATGGGCGCGGTGGGCGGGCGGGTAGTCGGGAAGCATCTCCCGCAGCAGGGCGACCGATCGCTCCGCGTCGTTGTTGCCGGCGGCGATGGCGAGTTCCGCAAGCATCGGCCCAGGTCCGGTGGCACCACGCGTGGCGTGGGTCGCCCAGATCTTGCGGATGGGCCGTCGGCACTCGCACCTCGGCGTCGGAGAAGACCTTCTCGTTGAGCTTCTCGCCCGGTCGCAGGCCGGTGAACATGATGCGGATCTGCGGAAGGTGGATCGCTGCGGCGTACTTCTGGACCAGGTCCACGATGCCGACCGGCTCGCCCATGTCGAGCACGAAGGTCTCGGCGTACTCCGCGAGCATCGCCGCCTCCAGTACGAGGCCGGCCGCCTCCTCGATCGTCATGAAGAATCGCGTGACGTCCGGGTGGGTCACGGTGATCGCCTCGCCCGTTGGCCATCTGATCGGCCAGGACGCTGAGCAGGGAACCGCGCGAACCGAGCACGTTTCCGAACCGGACCGACGCCATCGGGTCGATCTGCTGGCCGCGGCTGCCTGGACGATGACTTCGGCCAGCCGCTTGGTCGCGCCGAGCACCGACGTCGGATCGGCCGCCTTGTCGGTGGAGATGAGCACGAAGCGGGACGTGCCGTACTTGATCGCCAGGTCGACCAGGTGTTGCGTACCCAGGACATTCGTCTTGACACCCTCGCACGGGTGCCGCTCGAGAAGCGGCAGATGCTTGTGCGCGGCGGCGTGCAGGACGAGGTCCGGGCGCGTCTCGGCGAAGATCTGCTCCAGTCGTGGCCGGTCCCGAATGTCGGCGACGATGATGTCGTCGTTGTCGAGAAGGCCCGATCCGGCCAATTCCAGGTGAAGTGAGTGGAGGTTCGACTCGTCGTGGTCGAGCATGTAGAGCGCGGCCGGGTTGAACCGTGCTGATCTGCCGGCACAGCTCGGACCCGATCGATCCGCCTGCACCGGTGACGAGCACCCGCCGCGCTTGGATCAGACCGCGGACACGGTCTGAGACCACATGGACTTCGTCCCGGCCAAGGAGCTTCTCCACACGAACGCCGCTCAGGTCAGAGACTCGCATCGTCCGTTCGACCGCTGCGAGGAAGGACGGCAAGTGCCTCACGAGGAGGTTTGCCTTTGCCGCTTCCTCGATCAGCTCGGCTATCCGGTCGGCTGGAAGAGAAGGGATGGAGACGACCGCCGAACGGGCGCCCACCTTCCTCGCGACCGTCGCGACGTCGTCGAGCACGCCAAGAACAGGCAGGCCCGAGACGGTACGCAGACCGCGATCGTCATCAAGGAACCCGATCGGGTTGAGGCCGTACGAGGGAGCCGTGCGGAGAGCGCGAACCAGTTCACGACCGGCTTGGCCAGCTCCGAGAATCAGGGTAGGTAGGCCATTGTTTGAGGTCTTGCATGACGTATCCAGCTTCGCATGTCGCATTCCTTTTCTTACAACGCCTCGACTAGCCGTGTCGTGACCCGATCGAGCTGTTGGTCGCTCAAACCGGGATAGAGCGGCAAGGAGAGGAGCTCCTCAGCCACGAGATCAGTCGTCGGGACCGAGGCCCGCTCAGCATCGCTGAAGAGTGCCGCATAGCCGCGGAAATGGTGTACTGGGATGAAGTGAACTGATGTGCCTATCCCATCGGCAGTCAGCTGCGCGATGATTTCGTCACGGCGTTGGACTCGCAGTTGGTAAAGATGAAAAGAATGACCTTCGGGCCGCGACGGTACGATCACGCGTCCCGCGTCAATAACATCTTTCAACGCTTCGTCGTATTGACGGACAAGCAACGCCCGCTCGTCCTGCCAGGCTGGCAGACTTGCCAACTGTGCGCGGCCAATGGCGGCCTGCAGATCGGTCATGTTGGCCTTGAAACCGATTTCCGGCACATCGTATCGCCACGTCCCGCCTGGCAGGTACCGCTTCCAGGCGTCCTTGCTCATTCCGTGCAATCGGGCCGACCGCAGCCACGATGCGAACTCTTCGTCGAACGTTGCCACGGCGCCGCCTTCCCCGATCGGAAGGTTCTTGGTCGCGTAGAAGCTCAGGCATGTGGCGAAGGGTGCGGTCCGGCGATCGGCACGACCGATTGCGCCGCCCGGACCGTGCGCCGCGTCTACCACGACCCTCGAAAAAGGCAACGACGCGGCGTGGGCAAGTGGGACATGATCCACGGGATATCCGCCGAGATCGCAAACAACCATCGCGCTTACAGCGCCGTGCCGCTTCACGGCCTCGGCGACGAGCGACGGAGTCGGGACGAGCGTATCGGCGTCGACATCTACGAGCACAGGCTGATAACCAGCATGGACGATGGCGGCGACGGCGCCGCAGAAGGTGAGGCTCGGCGTCAGGACGAGCGCCCCTGGCGCAAGCCGAAGTGCCCGCAGGCTGAGCTCCAAGGCGTGCGTGCACGAGGAGAGCGTGATGACGTGTGGCTGGCCCAGGTACTCGCCGAGTTCCTCTTCGAACGCGACACTCTGCGGGCCGGTCGTCACCCAACCAGAATCGAGGACTCGAAGCGCCGCGGCCTTAGCCTCGTCGGTGAACGGCGGAACGGTGAAAGCGATGCTCGTCGTGGTGTGCGTCATCAGGCACCGCTCCTATTCCGTGGGTCATCCAGCACGCCTAGCAAAGGCCACCCGGCCGCGGCAACGAGATCCCGCACACCATCGACAGCGACGATGCGGGTCGAGCGGGCGGTGAGCACGATGAGGCCGATATGTTCGCCCTCGGAGCGCGGATCTAGTTCGTCGAACGCGCAGACCTGCCGGGGTGCGTTCATGACGACTTCGCTAGACGCTAGACCGTCGACGGATAGCCGAGGAATCGTCTGAGTTGATGCGACTCCGAGGCTCGCAGCCGCGATGGAACCATCGATTCCGTTGATGGGGATACCCGTTCGGGTCGCCACTGGATCCGGTCGTAGGGTCGCGGCACGAAGTCGGTCGACAAGTTCCGGCGAGACGGGTGCCCGGTCCGCTCGCATCAGGACAACGATCGAAACGCCAGCCTGGCGGCTCGCGAGCCGCAGGCGCCTACCAATGTCCGATAGCGCTGCCGGGTCGGATCCGACGCGGCCGAGTGTCGGCACATTGAGCAGCCGCGCCACGCGGCCGACACCGGACACACCGGGGCGCAGGGTCTCGTTCGCGCCGACCAACAACAGACCGAGGGCCAGGCCGAGCATCGCGGCGATAGCGATCTTCGCGGCGAGGCCCCGTGGGTCCTCGCCCGGCAAGGCCGCCGAATCAACCACTACCGGCACCGCCACCGTGGTCTGGAGAAGTTCGAGCTTGTCCCGATCGTTCGATAAGTCGGTGATCAGCTGGTTGATGCTCGCGAGAGCGACGGCACCTTGCGGGCCACCTGCCGTCTGTGTCGCTACTCGACGGTCGGTGATGAGCGTGATAAGCGCGTTGAGATCATCAAGCGTGCCGGGAATCCCGGACCGGATGCCGGAAATCTGCTGCACAACAGCGTTGGTGAGCGCGGTCGTTACCTTCTGGGCAACCGTTGCCGAGGTATCCGTATAGGACAAATCGACAATTCCTGACGACCCGATGCCGCTGACCGCGATCGCCTTGACGACGTCTGCGGCGTTCCGCTGCACTTGAGCGGCCTGCAAGGCATTGGCAACGAGATCTTGACTGGTCGCGATCGCTTGGACCTCGCTGACAACCGCGTCTGCCTGGGCCTGCGCCT
The DNA here is from genome assembly GCA_963797605.1 of uncultured Actinomycetota bacterium. Classification (GTDB taxonomy): domain Bacteria; phylum Actinomycetota; class Actinomycetes; order Mycobacteriales; family Micromonosporaceae; genus DASQPR01. Next base: position 151,872 of record CAWCPX010000003.1, read on the forward strand.
GGGGCACGGTCGGGGAAGCCATGAGCCTGGCGTGCGCTGTGTACGTGCTCGGACTGTGGACCGCGATCGCGCCCACGACTGCTACCGGCACCGCGATCACGAGCGCGAGCATGACCCAGTAACGCCGCACCAGCCGAACACCGACTTCGGTTACCTCCACGGAACAGCCCCTCGTCGTACCTACAGGTGAACAGGATCATCGCGTCAACGCTACGTACTGGGTAGCCGGAGGCCATCGCATGTTCGTGCCAAGCCATCGACGCGGACTGCGTGAGAATACATTCATAAGAGACAGACGCCGTACACGTCACTGTCATGTATCGGACGCTCGTAGTCCACTTCGAAATCGCGGTCCCCGCCCGCGGCCGGCCGACGCCGGCGTCGATCTCGGCCGAGGCGCCCCGGCCGTTTATCCGCAAGTGATCCCATGGCATTACAAGCCGCTGAGTAGCCGCGTGCGCCGTCGGTCCGTCCACCGTGTACGGGAAAAATCTGCCGTTTTTGAAGGCTTAAATTATCTAAAAGCGGCGATTCTACCCATATTCGTCCCTCAAATGACCCGCCGGGAGGGCTCTCACCAGGGTCGGCGACAGCGATCTATCACCCTGAGTGACGTCGTACGGCGAGCGGACACAATGGTCGATATCGACAATTGTCGACGAGCAGCTCGAGGCGTCAACGCGCCGGGTTTCGACAACGGACGTTGACGAATCGACGATATTCAACGTCAGAATCTGATATGCCCGTGCCACCGATTTCGCCTGGGCGGCCACGGCCACTGCGCCTTCCGGCCACGGCAGGACATCCATAACGGCAACATCCATTGGCTTGGCGTGCACCTGTGCCCGCGCTTCGGTCGTGCACGTCGTTGCGCGGCCGGTGGCGAGGTCGGATTCCCGACTTTGTTGATGCTGCGAAGCCTCGACGAAGAGAACATACGCGTCATAGAGCGGGATCGAAGTGGGCGCCATGGTCTGTGAGCATGGCCCGCTGCTGACTCATGCGCATCATGCAGATGCTGGACCAGCCCTGGGAACTCGCCGGATCAGCGGCGGAGTTCAGACGCACGGAGCTCGTCTTCGCGCCGCCAGCCGGTGCCGCTCGGAACGCTTGTCCGTCAGCATTTACCTAATACTTGCAAACGTCTGGAGGATCCGGCGGTGTCCAATATCAACCATGCGCGCCCTCGCCAGGCCAGGTCAAAGTTGGTCGCGAGCATCGCCGTCCTTTCTACCTCCGTCGCGGCAACGCTCGGCGGCATCTTCATAGGTTCATCGGCATATGCCACGGCCACGACGCTCTACGTCGGCGGCGCCAACTGCTCGAACACCGGGTCCGGCACCGCCTCTCAGCCGTACTGCACCATCGGGAAGGCTGCGACCGTCGCCACGGCGGGCCAGGATGTCGTCGTTTCCTCGGGCACTTACGCGGAGACCGTTACAGTCGCCAACTCCGGCACCCCGGGCAGCCCGATCACCTTTGAGCCCGCCGCAGGCGCCTCGGTCCTGGTGACCGGGGGCGCGGACGGTTTCGTGGTATCGGGGAAGTCCTACGTGACCGTTCAGGGCTTCGCCGTGTCCAGCACCTCGTCGTACGGCATCTACATCAACAACTCGAACCACATCGTTGTCGCTAACAACACCGTCACGCACACCGGTCTGCCGATCAGTGGCAAGATCGCGGCGGGAATCGTGCTGTCTGGGTCAACGAACGTGACTGTCACCGGGAATACGTCAGATCACAACAGTGACCACGGCATCTACGTGAACGGCACGTCTAGCTCCAACGTGGTCAGCGGCAACGAGGCCAGCTTCAATGCCGAGGGCTACCAGCGCAACGCCAATGGCATCGATGTGACGGGCACCAGCAACACGATCATCGGCAACGCCGTGCACGACAACGAAGACTCCGGTCTTCAGTTCTACACCGGCGGCAACAACAACCTGATCACGCTGAATACGACCTATAACAATGGCGACCACGGCATCGACGACCTCAACGTCACCGGCGGCCGCATCATCGGCAACACCGTCTACCACAACTGCACGAGCGGCATCAACGTCGAGGGCACGTCGGGCAACTACACGGTCGAGAACAATGTTGCCGTCGACAACGCCGTGTACCCGGCGTACAACGGAATATCCTGCAGTCGCCGGGCCGGAAACATCGGCATCTGGGATTCGGCTCCGGCCACCACGACCGTCGACAACAACCTCGTTTTCCTGTCGAAGTCGGGGACGCTGTATGTATTCGGCTCCTCCTACACATCGCTCGCCGCCATGCGTACCGCGACCGGTCAGGAACAGCATGGCGTTCAGGCCAACCCGAACTTCGCGAACGCTGCCGCCGGAAACCTCGGGCTGACAGAGGGTTCGCCAGCCATCGATGCAGCAAACTCCGACGTATCCGGCGAGCAGCCCACCGACATCAACGGTACGCCGCGCTCGGATGACCCACTCGTTTCGAACACCGGCAGCGGGACTGAGGCATTCGACGACATCGGTGCCTACGAATTCTCATCACAAGGAGCTCCCCAACCACCGGTTGCGGGCCTGACCATGACACCGACGACAGGCACCGCACCCCTGGCCGTCACCGCCGACGCCAGCACATCGACTGACCCACAGGGCCAAACGCTCACCTACACCTTCGACTTCGGCGACGGCACCACCGTCGGTCCCCAGGCCGGCGCCACCGCCACCCACACCTACACCACGGCCGGCACCTACACCGCCAAGGTCACCGTGACCAACACCAGCAACCTGACCAACACCGCCCAAACCACCGTCACCGCGAACGCCGCCGCCACCCAACCACCGGTTGCGGGCCTGACCATCACACCGACGACAGGCACCGCACCCCTGGCCGTCACCGCCGACGCCAGCACATCGACTGACCCACAGGGCCAAACGCTCACCTACACCTTCGACTTCGGCGACGGCACCACCGTCGGTCCCCAGGCCGGCGCCACCGCCACCCACACCTACACCACGGCCGGCACCTACACCGCCAAGGTCACCGTGACCAACACCAGCAACCTGACCAACACCGCCCAAACCACCGTCACCGCGAACGCCGCCGCCACCCAACCACCGGTTGCGGGCCTGACCATCACACCGACGACAGGCACCGCACCCCTGGCCGTCACCGCCGACGCCAGCACATCGACTGACCCACAGGGCCAAACGCTCACCTACACCTTCGACTTCGGCGACGGCACCACCGTCGGTCCCCAGGCCGGCGCCACCGCCACCCACACCTACACCACGGCCGGCACCTACACCGCCAAGGTCACCGTGACCAACACCAGCAACCTGACCAATACCGCCCAAACCACCGTCACCGCGAACGCCGCGACGGCCAACCCCGTGTTTGTCAGCCAGATCGCCACGAACTACTCGACCAGCGCGCACACGTCTGGCACCATCACGGTGTGGCGGACTCAGGGAGTCGTCGCGGGCGACGTCGAGATTCTGACCGTTCAGCTCACCGGCACCGTCAGCACGGGCTCTTTCACCGGCACAGACGACTCCGGCAACACCCTGTCCATCGCCAAGGACGTCTCCGACGGCAGCGGCGACCGTTTCGCCGTCCTCTACGGAATCGTCCATAACGCCCTGGGTGTCAATGACAAGATCACCATCACCTTCCCGGGCTCGGCGGCCACCTACCGCATCGTCGGCGACGAGGTTGCGGGCATCAGCACGGTCGACAAGGCGGTCGGCGCGACCGGCACCACGTCCACGTACTCGTCCGGCGCGACCGGCACAACATCATCGCCCAAGGAGTTCGTGTTCAGCGCCGTTGGCATCGTCGGAGGCTCCACGCCCGCTTGGAGCGGCGGGTGGACAACCGAGACGACGTACTCGACCAGCACGAATTACGTCGGACGGGCCTACAAGATCAGCTCTTCGGCCGGTTCATTCACCGCCAGCGGCACGACGTCGGGTCGGTGGATCGCGACCTGCGTGACCTTCCAGTAATCCGTCCGACCGAACAATGCGGTGATGGAGCAGCCAAGCAGCGGTCAGCCACTGTTGTGCTGCTTCATCACCGCTTGCAGGTTCACGCCGCTCGCGTGGTTCGCGCGATCCAATGACGGACAGGCTGGACCGGCGCTACGCCAGGTGTACGTGTAGTCGAACGCCGGGTGCGGAACCAAGGCGTGCCACTCCGCGAGCATGGCGCTGAGTTGGGCCGGATTGGGCTGGACGTAGAACTTCGTACGGTTGCTTGTGCAGTTCTGCCCGAAGACCTGAAAGACCGGAACGATGGCTTTTATGTCGATACCCGCGTCCACCGCACGTTGGACCTCGATATCGATGTTGTTCGGATCACAGCCGCTGTCGATCCGGCAGGGAAAGGGATCGATACCGATGAGGTCGACGTGTGTCAAACTCTCGTTGAGCTTTTGATATTCGCATCCCATGGCGGTTCCGCAGATGCGTTCGGCGTCCATGACGACCATGAAGGACTTCTGCTCCGGGTCTTCGGCTCGGATGAAATCAGCCCGTTGCCGAATGTCGTGCAGAGCTCGCGGACACGTGGCCGGATGCGGCTCGTCGGAGATGAAGTAACCGAAAACCTTCGGATCATGCGCCAGGTTGCGGACGGCGGCCTGGAATTCGGTCCAGGAGTAGCCGGGGGTGCAATCTGTGTTGTCGAGATTCCCGAGCCACACAAGTGCCTGTTGGCCGGGCCCGAGGCTGTCGATCCGAGATTTATCGGGGCTCGTGTCAAAAAGGTTGTAGCCCAGCCGGGCTGCGCCGGAGATGTCCGGGCCAGTGTTCGAGATGTAGTGCAGCGTCGGCAGAACAGCCGACACGCTGTCCCCACCACCCGCACCCGCTTTCGACGAAGGAGACGGTGGCCGGCTGGGGAGCGTAGTCGCGGGATGAGTTGATGCCGATGGATCGGACGGCTTGTGGTCGTTACCCGGCCGGGTTAACCTGCCGAAACCCACGACGGAGATCACGCAGAACAGGACCACACCGGCAGTCCACAACGCCCGTGACCTCACCCGTTTCCTCCAAGCCAGGACCACTGTGGGGAGTCCGTCGACGAATGTGCTTGATGGGTCACACTTCGAGCGACGCTGATGCCCCAAGCAACCCTGCCAATATCGCAGAATACGTCTGTCGAGCAAAACCTAATGAATCCTGTGCCACTCGCGCTGCAGGTGGCAAAATCTGGGCACGGCGACGGTCTCCAAGACTTGATCACCGTCAGATGTGCCCAACTCCGAGGAGGAGATGCGATGCCGGAGCAGTCCGCCACGCCACCTGACGGAATGACGCCGCGCCTCAAGGAAGTAAGGAGGGGTGGGGTCGGGTCGGACTGCTGTTCACCCTGGTCACGCTCGGCGTCGGCGGCTACATCCAGGCGCAACTCGAAGACGTGCTGTCGTTCTGGCAGGTGGTGTGGCTGACGCTGCCGCTCACGATCACGGTCGCGATCATCGCCTACCGGCTCTACGCCAAACAGACTGTCAACCTTCCCGTGCTGGTCTGGGCCATCATCGGCACGTTCGCGCTCAGCGCGATCGCCGGCATCAGCAGCGGCGCCCGGTGTCCGACGCGATCTTCGATCCGCACACCGCCGCCAACTGCCTCCAGGCGAACACCTGCGGGCAGACCACCGAGATCTCGGGCGGCTGGCTCGGATTCATTGTCAAGATCATTGGGCCTATTTCCACGTGTACGGCCCTCTTGGCGTCGTGAAGACGGTCATCGCGGGCGTCTTGCTCGGGTGGAGCACGTGGGTGCTGTCGCGTCCGAAACCCACCCCAGCTCAGGCCGCGCGGCCGGCGGATAAGCCTTCGACGCGCCCGCAGACGCCGTAATACGCTGCGGCCATGACATACGCCGACCTACCCATCGCCGAATTCGGCTTTCCAGGCCCGCTGCGCGACCGGCTCGTCGGCGCCATCCTGACCGGCGCGAAGACGTCCACGACAGGTCTGGTCATCGACTACGAATCCGACGGCACGCCGATCCCGGTCGTCGGCGATCGTCAGGTCGTCATCGACTCGGCGAGCACGCCGGTGGCCGTTATCGAGGTCACCGACGTCCGCGTGATCCCGCTGGCCGAGGTCGACCTGGCTCACGCCGTGGCCGAGGGCGAGGGCGACACGTCGGTGGCCCAGTGGCGAGCCGGACACGAGTCCTTCTGGCACGGGGCCGAGATGCGGGAGGCGCTCGGGCAACCGGACTTCACGGTCGGCGACGACACGATGACGATCGCGTACCGCTTCCGGGTGGTCTCATTGATTCCCGAAACGGCAGATTTCTGAGGGTAAGCCAAGAGCGATAGATCGGCGCGGGATCGGGGATGACATGGTCACCGCCGTGACGACTGATCAAATGCTCCTGGGAGCGCCCACCGCCACCGTCCGACACGCGCTCAGCAAGGTCCCCGAGGTCACGGCTTTCTTCTGGATCACGAAGGTGCTCACCACGGGCATGGGCGAGACGACGTCCGACTATCTGGCGCACACGTTGCCGCCGGTCGTCGCGGTCGGCATCGGGGGCCTCGGTCTCGCGGGAGCACTCGCGCTGCAGTTCGCCGCGCGTCGCTACGTGCCGTGGATCTACTGGCTCGCCGTCGTCATGGTCAGCGTCTTCGGCACCATGGCGGCCGATGTGCTGCACGTCGGGCTCGGCATCCCGTACTGGGTGTCGACGACGTTCTACGCCTTCGCGCTGGCCGCGATCTTCGTCATCTGGTACCGAGTCGAGAAGACGCTGTCGATCCACAGCATCTACACCCGGCGCCGTGAGTTCTTCTACTGGGCCACGGTGCTGGCGACGTTCGCGCTCGGCACGGCCGCCGGCGACCTCACGGCCACCACGCTGGGCCTCGGCTACTTCGCGTCCGGCGTCATGTTCGCCGTCATCATCGCGATCCCGGCCGTGGCGCACTGGAAGTTCCGGCTGAACCCGATCGTCGCGTTCTGGTTCGCGTACATCGTGACCCGGCCGCTCGGAGCATCGTTCGCCGACTGGATGGGCGTCAGCCACGCTCGGCACGGCCTCGGCTGGGGCACCGGTCCCGTCAGCGTCTGCCTCACCGTGCTGATCGCCGCGTGCGTCGTTGTGCTCTCCCGAGCGCACGCGGCGACCAACCGTCTCAATCCAGGCAGTTAGGGCCTGTCTCAAAGCTGCCGTTCGACTGCGCCGCGAGCCAGACACCGCCCGACGGCGTTTGATCTTTGCCTGGATACCGCGCTTGTATCCAGGCAAAGATCAAGCCTGGTCGGATCGGCGCCTGGCTCGCGGCTCGCTCGAACGGACTTTGACACAGACCCCTAGGGCAGCACCCAAGCCTGGTTCGTGCCGCCGGTGCAGGTCCAGATCTGGGTCTGCGTGCCGGGCGTTGTGGACATGCCGGTGTCATCGAGGCACTTCCCCGATGTCGGGTTGAGCAGCGAGCCGTTGGCCTGCGGTTGCCAGACCTGCGCGCCGGTGCCGTTGCAGTCGTAGATCTGCACGGGCGTGCCGTTCGTTGTGCCGGCCGCCTGCACGTCCAGGCACTTGCCGAGCGCGCGGAGCGTGCCGTCACCGGGCACCGTCCACGATTGCGCGGCGGTGCCGTTGCACGTGTAGACCTGCACCGGCGTGCTGTTGGCGCTGCTCGCGGAGCGTACGTCGAGGCAGAGGCCGGCCAGACCGGTCACCTGTCCCGTCGCACCCGATCCGCCACCGGCCGCCGGCGGGAGCCACGACTGGTTGGCGCCGGCCGTACAGGTCGAGATCGTGACCTGGGTGCCGAGCGTCGTCGACGAACCCGGGTCGGTCAGGCACTTGCCGGAGTTCGGGTTGATCAGCTCGCCGTTCGCCTGCGGTGTCCAGACCTGTGCCGTGGTGCCGTTGCAGTCGTAGAGGTCGACGAGCGTGCCGTCAGCGGTGCCGGCCGCGGCCACGTCGAGGCACTTGCCAGCGGCGTGGATGGTGCCGTTGGCCTCCTCCGTCCACTGCTGGCCATTCGTACCGTTGCAGGTGTAGATCTCGACCTTGTTCGCGTTCGTGTTGTTGTCGTTCGCGAGGTCGAGACACAGCCCGGCGATGCCGACGAGCGGCGACGTGCGTACGCCGGATCCGGCCGGCTCGACCGTCCACAGGAACGTGGTCGGGGCGAACGCGCCGGTGCCGTCCTTCGCGGTGACGGTCACCGTGTAGGTGCCGGCCGTCGTCGGGGTGCCGCTGATCGTGCCGGCGGCGGAGATCGTCGTGCCGGCCGGCAACCCGGTGGCGGAGAACGTCAGCGTCTGGCCGGTCGTGCTGTCGCTTGCGGTCACGGGCACCGAGACCGCGGTGCCGACCAGACCGGTCTGCGCGTGCGGGCTCGTGATCGTGACCGGCTGACCGATCTGCGCCGCCGTGACCGCGAGCGAGCCGGTGAGCGGCAAGTTGCCGTCGGAGTCGCCGACCCGCACGGTGTAGGTGCCGGCGTCGGTCGCCCACGCGGACGTCGTCGTGTTCCAGTGCGCCAGGTTGTGCTGCGTAAGCGGGAAGCTCACGGTCTGGCTGGCACCGGCCGCGAGGTCGACCCGGGCGAAGCCCTCCAACTGCTTCGGCGGCTCGCCCGACGACGCCGGATCGGTCACGTAGAGCTGGGCGACGTCAGCACCGGCCCGGGTGCCGGTGTTCGTCACGGTCGCGGTGACCGTCGCGGCGCCGCCCTTCGGAAGCGCGTTCACCACGAGGTTCGAGAAGGAGAACGACGTGTACGACATTCCGAACCCGAAGGGGAACAGCGGCGTCAGGCCCTGCGAGTCGTACCACCGGTAGCCGACGTTGACGCCCTCGGAATACTGCACCGTGCCGCCCGTGCCCGGCCAGCGCGCGGCGGTGTTCGCCGGCACCTGCGACAGCGACGTCGGGAACGTGACCGGCAGGTGACCAGACGGGTTGACGTCGCCGTAGAGCAGGGCCGCGATCGCGTTGCCGTCTTCCTGGCCCGGGTACCACGCCTCGAAGACGCCGGCGACCGACGACAGCCACGGCATCGTGACCGCCGAGCCGCTGTTGACCACGACGATCGTGTGCGGGTTGGCGGCGGCGACGGCCGAGATCAGCGAGTTGTTGGCGCTCGACAGGTCGATGTTCGACAGGTCGCTGCCCTCGCTCTCGAAGTTGCTGACGAACACCACGGCGACGTTCGAGGCCGCCGCCGCCGTCGCCGCTGAGCTGGTCGACGATCCGTTGTTGTACGTGACCGTGACGCCACTGCCGGCGCGCGACGTGATGCCGGTCAGCGGTGTGACCGTGCCGCTGGAGTTCACGCCGGCGCTGCCACCACCGTCGGACTGCACGCTCGTGGACGCGTCCGCGCCGATGACCGCGATCGAGTGCGTCGACGACGTCAGCGGGAGCAGGCTGGCGCCGTTCTTCAGCAGCACCGTGCCCTCCTCGGCGAGCTGCCGGGCCGACGTGACGTGCGCGGCCGACGTGGCGGGCTGCGCCGGCGAACCGCCCGGGGCCTGGTCGAAGGCGCCGAAGGTGAACAGCTCCGTGAGGATCCGGCTGACGCCCGAGTCGAGCGTGGCCTTGCTGACCTGGCCGGACGACACCGCGCTCGCCAACGCGCTGCCGTAGAACCCGTCGTTACCGGGCATGTCCTGGTCGAGGCCGGCGTTCGCGGACGCGGCCGTGGCGTGCGTCGCACCCCAGTCGGAGGTGACGAAGCCGGTGAAGCCGAGCTGCCCGTTGAGGTCGGTGTTGAGCACGGTCGGGTTTTGGCATGCGTACGTGCCGTTGATCGTGCTGTACGAGCACATCACCGACGACGCGGCACCCTGCTGCACCGAGTCCTGGAAGGCGGGGAGGTAGATCTCCTGCAGCGTCTTCGCGTCGACGATCGCGTTGTCGGAGGGGGTGTTTCGGTTCGTCTCCTGGTTGTAGACACCGAGGTGCTTGACCTGCGCCATCACTCCGGTCGACTGCACGCCCTGGATGTTGGCCGCGCCGAGCGTGCCGTTGAGCAGCGGGTCTTCACCGATCGACTCGAACGCCCGGCCCCAGCGGGGATCGCGGACGATGTTGATCGTCGGCCCGAGGTCGATCGTGGTGCCCTTGCTGGCCTGCTCGGCGCCGATGATCTGGCCGTAGCTCGCCTCAGCCGCGGTGTCCCACGTCGCGGCGATGTCGACCGGCGCCGGCAACTGGGTCACGTTCGTCATGCCGTCGCCGACACCGGCCGGGCCGTCTTCGAGGTTGATCGCCGGGATGCACAGCGAGCCGATCGCCGGGATGAAGCCGACGTAGCTCGAACCGCTGGCGCCGGTCTCCATGGCGACCTCTTGCGCGACCGTCATCTTCGCGAGCACCTGGCTCACCCTGGTCGCGACCGGAGCCGTGGAGCCGACCCACGGACACGCCGCCGAGGCCGCGGCGGCCGGCGACGACGTGCTCAATGTGGCCACGGTCGCGGCGGAGGCCACCAGGGCAGCGGTCGCCGCCCAGCGACCTATATGGAGGGTGGAGAAGGTTCGCATGGCGCCTCCGCAATTAGGAAACACAGTTAACTGAATCGGGTTAACTGAATGAAACACCGGCGAAATAATCGATGTCAATGGTCATCGATGAGTTCGAGGGTGCCGCCGGCCTCGCGGAGGCGCTAGCGATAGATGAGGTCAGGCGCGCGTCAACGCGATCACCGGGATGACCCGGGTCGTCTTGCGCTCGTAGTCGCCGAAGCCCGGGTTGTGCGCGACCTGCCGGGCGTAGATCTCGTCACGGTCGGTGCCGGTGATCTCGGTCGCCGTCGCGGCGTACGTCTCCGCACCGACCTCGATCTTGACCTGCGGATTCGCCTTCAGGTTGTGGAACCACGCCGGATTCTCCGGTCGGCCGGCGAAGGAGGCGAACACGTAGAGCACGTCGTTGCCGGCCAGGTAGGCGACCGGGTGCAACCGGCCCTCCCCCGACTTCGCGCCGACCGTGTGCAGAAGGAGTAGGGGCTGGTTGCCGAAGGACGCGACGTTGCCGCCGTTCTCACGGAATTCCTTGATGATGTTTTCGTTCCAGTCGTTCGCCATAACCCGAGATTACCCAGTTGAACGCGGGCGACAACTACATGCGAGGCGGTGCCGCGATGCCGAGCAGGCTCAGACCCTGCGCCAAGGTCCGCGCGGTGACCTGGCACAACGCGAGCCGACTGGCCCGGACGGCCGCCGGCGACCGCAGCACCGGACACGTCTCGACGAACGCGGTGAACGTGACCGCGAGCGCCCGCAGGTAGGCCGCGAGCCGGTGCACCTCCAAACTTTCGGCGACGTCGGCGATCATGTCCGGGAACAGCAGCAGTTGCAGCGCGAGCGCCCGCTCGGTCGGTTCGGCGATCGCGATGGGCCCGCCGCCGGCGTCGGGAGAGCCGGCCTTCCGCAGGATGCTACGGATCCGAGCGTGCGTGAACTGCAGATAGACACCGGTGTCACCGTTGAAGGCGAGCATCCGGTCGGTGTCGAAGACGTAGTCTTTGATCATGTTCGTGGACAGATCGGCGTACTTGATCGCGCCGATGCCGACCGCCGCCGCGACCTGTGCCATGGTGTCCGGGTCGAGGTCGGGGTTTTTCTCGGAAACCACGGCTCCGGCCCGTGCCACGGCCGCGTCGAGCAGGTCACTGAGCTTCGCCGACCGGCCTTTCCGAGAGGCGAGCATGTGGCCGTCATCACCGAGGACCAGCCCGAAACCGACATGCTCGGTCCGCACGTCGGCGTCGACCCAGCCTGCCTGCCGGGCGACGGCGAAGACCATTTCCAGATGCCGGTGCTGTGCGACGCCGATGACGTAGAGCAGCCGGGTGCCACCCATGACCCGGGTCCGGTGCCGGATCGCGGCCAGGTCGGTTGCCTGGTAGCCGTAGCCGCCGTCGCGTTTCCGCACGATCAGCGGGAACCGCTCGCCGTCACGGCCGACGAATCCCGGCGGGAACACGCACTCAGCGCCCTGCGACTCTTCGAGCAGCCCGAGCCGATCGAGGTCCGCGACGACGCCCGGGAGCGCTGCGTTGTAGAAACTCTCGCCGACGAAGTCCGCAGCGGTCAGGAGCACGCCGAGCCGTTCGTTGACCGCGAGGAAGTAGCGTTCGGACTCGGTGACGAGCGTCTGCCACAGCCGAAGCGTCTCGGCGTCACCCTGTTGCAGCAGCACGACACGCTGCCGGGCCCGATCGGCAAACGCTGGATCCTCATCGAAACGCTTCCGCGCGGCTTTGTAGTAGCCGTCGAGATCACCGACCGACAGTTCGTGCGCGGCCTCGTCTTCGCCGATCTCGATCATGCGCTCGACCAGCATGCCGAAAGGCGTACCCCAGTCGCCAATGTGTGAAATGATCTTGACTTCGTGTCCGGCCCAGCCCAGAATCCGGGCCAGCGCGTCGCCGATGATCGTCGATCGCAGATGGCCGACGTGCATCTCCTTCGCGACGTTGGGTCCGCAGTAGTCGACGACGACGGTCTCCGGCTCCGCGACGACGGGCACCCCGAGCCGCGCGTCTCCGGCCATCGCCGCGACCATCGAGTTCAGCGCATGTTCATGCAGCGTGAGGTTGATGAATCCGGGGCCGGAAACCGCGCCGGTCGCGATGCCGTCGAGATCGGCCACGGCGAGCACACGCGTCGCGAGGTCACGCGGCGGCACGTCGAGTTTCCGAGCCAGCGCGAGCGCACCGTTCGCTTGAAAGTCGGCATGCGCCGACCGTTGCATCATCGGATCGACGTTTTCGCCCGCGACTTTCGCGAAGGCAGCGGACAGTTTTGCGGACAGGACAGACTCAAGACCAGACACCAAAAGCTCCAGACTCCACGGGTACGGGGGACGTCTGCGGCCGGCATCGAAGGTGCTCAGGCCGCGAGGAAGCCTCGTCGTCGGAGTCGAAGGCGCGGGCGGGGCGAAACGGTGATGATCATCGGTGCCCTCCCTCGCTCGTTGGTCTGTCAGTGCGGCGAACTATAGCCGACGTGACTACCGTGGCGCCCGGATCTTTTCGCGGGGCATCGACATCCAGCAGTTCGCGCTCGACTCGATGCACGGATGATCGCGAGGCGCTGAGGTCGCCGAGACGCCTATAGGGTGGCCTGCGAGTCGATCATGCCGATTCACGGATGCCCCGGCCGCCACAATTCACCACGATCCACTCGGCATCTCAGGTTGCGGGCGACATTTCCGACTCTTCCGCCTACGCGACCAACCGCAAGCACCGAGCAGCGACACCGATCGTCAGCCGCTGCCCGTACGCGAGCGCCAGCCGATCCGACTCCAACCCGTCGGCGAACGCGACCAGCCCCTCGGCCTCGGCGGTGATCTCCAGGGTCTCGGTGCCACTGAGCAGGCCGGCCGTGTACGTCGCCCCGGTCGCCGGCGACGACCACGCCTCCCGGACGAACCACGCGAGCGCTGCGGATTCCGGCTCCGGCAGGGGCGGCGCGTCGGCACGGCCCCGGGCGATCGACGAACACCACCCGGTGCTGCCGGTGCCGGTGCCGATCACGATGCCCGACGACGAGTGCCGCTCCCGGCCCCCGCTCGGCACTCCGATCAGATATTTCGACGATTGGTGGGTGGGATGGCCGACGTACACATCGTTGAGACCCAAGAGTTCTTGACCGTCGTCGAGCCGAGCCGAGACCATCGCACGCAGCCGGATGTCGTCGCGCCCGCTGGCGATGCCGGCGAGCAGGTCGCCCGTTGCCGACGCCGGGTGCCGCACCAGCACGCCCGGGTTGCGGGCCGGGTCCGGGTTGACGCCGATGACAGGCTGCCCGTCGACGTATTTCGCGACGTTGGCGACGAGGCCGTCCTGCCCGACGACCACGATCACGTCGTCGGGCGCGAAGAGGAACCGCGGCACGTCGGAGCGATCGACGTGACCTCGGCGCCAGTCGATCGGAATCGCCGCACCGACCGTCGCGAGCGCCGCCGCCTGCGCTTCGTCGCGCGCGATGGCCTCGGCGAGGTCTTGGCCACGTTGCCGGAGGAAGTGCGCCGCGGCGGACCGCGTCCCGTGCCGGGCCTGCAATTCGGCCAGCTCGGTGGGGCGCGAGACCACGACGACGCGGGGTGCGAGCGTGCTCATCAGGCGTCGGTGCCGGTGCCGCCGAACCGCGCGATGAGGCCGGTCAGGACGTCGGGCGTGACGGTCAACTGACCGATTTGCGGAAGCTTGCCGGCGAGTTCGCGCAGTGCGAGCATCTGCAACACCGCCTCGGGCAGGTCGCGGTAGGCGGCGAGACGAGCGGCCTCACCCTCGGCCTCGGCGAGCCGGATCGCCTTCGTGCCGTCGGCCTTCGCGGCCGAGGTCAGGCGGGCGCTGTCGGCCGCCGATGTGGCCGAGATCTGCTCGCGCTCGGCCTGGCCCTGGGCGGCGACGAGTTGCGCGGCAGCTTCGAGTTCGGCCGACCGGCGGGTGTTGGCGCCGTCTTGCTCGACGAGCTGGTTCTGCCGCCGGGCCAGTTCAATCTTGCTCTGCAGCTCGTTTTCGGCGATCGCGCGTTCCCGTTCGACGGCGACGGCACGGCGCTCGTAGGTCGCCCTATCCGCCTCCTGCTGCAGGCCCTCGCGGGTCGGAGTTTGCAGCGCGCGCTCCATCTCCGGCTCGGGGCGGATCGCGACGACGCGCGCGCTCACGACGCCGACACCGGTTTCGGCGAGCCGGGCATCATCGCTCAACGCGACGGTCACGGCATCGCGCACCGGCGCCGTGCCGCCGGTCAGCGCCTCGGTGAGCGGCATCCGGGCGAGGAGGTCGAGCGCGGGCTGTTGGGCCAACTCGGCGAGCAGCGTCGCGATCTGGTCGAGCGGTTGGGCGCGCCACGCACCGTTGTCGGCGTCGATGGAGAAGTCGAGCCGGGTCGCGGCCCGCTGCGGGTCGACCACCCGGTAGCTGACCGTGGCCTGCACGGTGACGTCGGCGTAGTCGCTGGTGCGGGCGTGGAAGAGCAGCGGCAGTTCGCGGTCGTCGATCGGCACCTCGGAGAGCACGGCGGTCAGTGGCCGGTACCAGAAGGACTGGCCGATGCCCTCCCGCTTGACCTTGCCGTGTGCGTAGTGGCGGACCCAGGTGGTCGAGGATCCGCGCAGGTGCCGCAGGTGGAGACGGCGGGTGATGTCGGCCATGTCGATGACCTTTCCAAGGGGGCGGACTGTTATCGTCATGCTGACGATATAACTCGCCTCACTTTTTCGTCAAGGTGGTGATAAATGATGGACGTCACAGTCGACCTTGTCGTATTGACGATTGCGGAGCAGCACTTGCGCGTGCTGCTGGTCCGGCGCGCGATCCCGCCGTTTCAGGGTTCCTGGGCGCTGCCGGGCGGCTTCGTGCTCGACGATGAAGACCTCATCGACGCGGCGTCTCGCGAGTTGAGCGAGGAGACCGGGCTCGAAGCGGCGATAACGCAAGGACATTTGGAGCAGTTGGCCACGTACGGCCAGCCGAACCGCGATCCACGTGGCCGCATCGTCACCGTCGCCTACCTCGCCCTGCTGCCCGACCTGCCGACGCCGGTGGCCGGCTCGGACGCGTCCGTCGCGGAGTGGGCCGACGTCGACGGAATCGGTGAGCTGGCGTTCGACCACGCGCGGATCCTCGCGGACGGTGTCGAGCGCGCCCGGTCGAAGCTCGAGTACACGCCTCTGGCAGCCGCGTTCTGCCCGCCGGAGTTCACGGTGGCGCAGTTGCGGGAGGTATACGAGGCCGTCTGGGGCACGCCGATCGACCCGCGGAACTTCCATCGCAAAGTGACGACGACGGCGGGTTTCGTGACACCGGCCGGCCGGTCGACCGCTGGGGATCGCGGCCGACCGGCTCAGCTGTATCGGCGAGGGGATGCCGACGTCTTGTTTCCGCCTATGTTGCGGCGGGGTTGATTACGACACCGTCCACACGAAACTGATCTCCGTGCTGGCGCCGCTCGCGGACGTGCCGGTCACCGTGATCGTGCTGGTGCCATGCTTCGTGCCGGTGCCGCTGATCAGGCCCGACGGGCTGATGCTCAGGCCGGCCGGCAGGCCAGCAGGCCGGCTGCGGAATAGGTCAGCCCTATTGCAACCCGGTGACGAGTCATAGTCGAACATCGATGCGGGAGATTTGGCTTGTACCGGAACCGGGCTGGCCAGATACTTTGTTCGCGACCCGAACCTCTCGTAGCCGAATCTCGACCGGGAAGATTGGCACGCGCTGGTCTCGCATCTCGGGACAGGTTCGGTGGCCACATTTCGCGCATATGGGACTGTGACCAAACGCAAAGGTTTATAACGGTGTGATCACGGGCGGGCTGGGTAGACAGAGGCTATCCCCCACCTGGATAGGCGACATGACCACACTTGCGGAAAACCCAGAGCGGACCGAAGTCGACATTCCACCGGCGCCCGTCGCCAACGTCCCGCGACCAAAGCGTCCACGAATCCGGATCCTTGACGGTTTGCGGCTGCTCGCGGCACTGCTCGTGCTTTCGTGGCATTACGTGGCCTTCGGACACGGCAGCACCCACACGCCGTACGCACGGGTGCCGGTGCTCTATCCGGTGGCCGCGTACGGCTGGCTCGGTGTCGAGTTGTTCTTCATGATCAGTGGGTTCGTCATCTGCATGAGCAGCATGGGCCACACGCTGCGGGAATTCGTCACATCCCGGATCACACGCCTCTACCCGGCCTACTGGTTCGGCATCGCGCTGACTACGCTCGTGCTCACGTTGTGGCCGGTCGAACGCTCGGCGCTGCCGTGGAGCAACGTCTTCCTCAACCTCACCATGTTCCAGAGCGGCTTCGGTGTCGCCTCGGTCGATGCCGTCTACTGGACGCTCTGGGCCGAACTGCACTTCTACCTGCTCTTCGCCATCGTCGTGTGGCGCGGCGTCACCTACCGCAGCGCGGTCACGTTCTGCGGCACATGGCTGGCTGTCGCGTTCGTGGCCACCCGGGTCGGCGGCGTGTTCGACAACCTGGTGGTGGGCGACTGGGCACCCTTCTTCGTGGCCGGCGTCGCGTTCTTCCTGATGCATCGGTTCGGACAGAAACCATTGCTCTGGGGGTACGTCGTCGTCAGCTTCCTCATGGGCATCCACCCGGTGCTCCGGACGCTCGACGGTTCCAACACCCACCTGCAGAACAAGATCCCGCAATGGCCGGCGGTCGTCGTGATGGCGCTGTTCTACGTGCTCATGGCCGGGATCGCATTCGGCTGGCTGCGCGCGAGTTGGCGGTGGCTCGGAGTGGCGGGCGCGATCACCTACCCGCTCTACCTCATCCACGAGTTCATCGGCTGGGCCATCATGAAGGCGCTCGACCCGGAGGTGCCCGGCCCAGTGCTCTACGTCGGCACGCTCGCCCTGATGGTCGCGCTGGCGTGGCTCATCCACCGTTACGTCGAGCGGCCCCTCGCGGCTCGGTTGAAGCGGGGCGTACGCGCGACGTTCGCCGTGTTCACAGGTAAACGTGAGGTTCAAGCGAGTTTGCGGTAACAATCTTCGGGGAACGTGGCGGCGTGATCCAAATCAGCGCCTGCCGCATCTCTCTTCTCACCGTCGGGCTGGCCGCGCTGATCGTCGGCACGCTTGCCGCATGCGCACGAACCGACATCACCTCGATGCCGGGTGCGATGGCGTCAGTACCCGTGACAGCGCCCAGCGATGGCGCGTCCGCCGACCCGACCCCGTCCCTGCCGCCGACTCCCACGACCGCCGCCTCAAGCCTCCGGCCCGGAGCCTTCGCCGGTGTCGTGGCTTATCTCCGCGACCACGGAACCCATACCGCCGTCGCCGCCGAGGACCTGACCAGCGGCGCGACCCTGCTCTACAACTCGTCCGTCGGATTCCACACCGCGAGCATCGTCAAGGTGGACATCTTGGCAACGCTGCTCCTGCAGCATCAGCGCGAGCACACCGGCATCAGTGGAAGCGAGAACGCGCTGGCCGTACGCATGATCACGCAAAGCGACAACGACGCCGCCAACTCGCTCTGGGACGTCGTCGGCGGCTCGGCCGGAGTGCGAGAAGCCAACAAGACCTTTCATTTGACGGGTACGCAACCCGGCAACGGTGGCGACTGGGGTTCCACCGTCACCACGGCCGCCGATCAATTAGCCCTGCTCAAGGTGCTGGCTTCATCGAGCAGCCCGCTTTCGGCGAGTTCTCGCGCCTACGAGTTGGGGCTGATGAGCCGCGTGGAGTCCGATCAGAGGTGGGGCGTGCCGGCAGCGGCCGCGACCGATGCCGCAAAGGTGTACAACAAGAACGGCTGGTACCCCTTCAGCAGCGACGGCGGCACCTGGACGATGAACTCGCTCGGAGAGATCGTCGAAGGCGGGCACACCTATCTGGTGGCCGTGCTCTCGAACGGCAACGCGACCGAGGGCGGCGGCGAGACGCTCGTCGGTAATGCGGCGACGATCGCGCTCAGCGGTCTGACCGGCAACTGAGCTGCCGTTTCGATCACGCCGCCGCGGCTTGGGACCGCGTTACGCCGCCGCCACCTGCGACCAGTAGAGGAACTTGACCGCACCGGGGAGCACCGCGAGTTCGTAGCGGCGCCGCACGTCCGCGCACGACACGACGACCGCCGCCGGCGCCAGTTGCCAGCGCAGCTTGCCCTCGGGCGCGCGGCGGCTCCTGTACGCGACGTCGCTCAGCACGACCGAACGACCCCACGGCAGCCGCGGCGTCCACGTGACGCGCTCGCCGTCGATGTCGATGACGCCATGCCGCCACACGACGCCGAGGCGGCTGCCTTCGGTGGTGCGGATCGAGGCGGGCACGCTGACCGGGCGCCCCTCCGCGGCGTTGCGCTCGGCCCTGGCATGCTGCCACCGCAGGAATTGACCGGCGAGAAGAATTCCGATCACCGAGGAGATGGCAGAGGTCAGGAGCTGGCCGATGTCCACAGGCTGGCCTTTCGTACGACTCAAGGAATGCCCAGTCTGCCCGGTCGGGATATGCCAAACAAGTGGCTAACGGCTCAAAACAGCATTACGCCCCGCGAACGGTCGCGCCCGATCTTACGAACGCCCTTCACCCGAAAATCCGACGAACCGCCCACCGTCAACCCGTCAACGCATCGACGATCGCCGGTACGGCCGCGCCGATCGGATCCCGGATCAGCGCCGACGCGATCCCGTCGTACGGCGTCGGGTCGCGATTGACGATCACCAGCCGGGCACCCCGATCCACAGCCACTCGGCACAGCGAGGCGGCCGGCTCCACGACCAGCGAGCTGCCGATCACGATGAGCAGCGGCGACGCGGACACGATCGACACCGCCTCACCCATCACCATCGGATCGAGCGATTCACCGAAGAGCACAGTCGCCAACTTGAGGATGCCGCCGCACGACAGGCATCGGGGATCGGTGTCACCGGCGGCGAACCGCTTGCGGGTCTCGTCGGTGGGCGTACGCGCCCGACAACCCGTACACACCGTGTCGTGCATGGTGCCGTGCAGTTCGACGACCTTCCGGGCGGCGAGTCCGGCGCGCTGGTGGAGTCCGTCGATGTTCTGCGTCAGCACACGTACCGCGATGCCCTTGGTCGCGAGCGTGGCCAGAGCCGTGTGGGCCGCGTTCGGGGCCGCCTGCCACGCCGGATGGTCGAGGTAGACGCGCCAGAACTGCGCCCGCACGGAAGCGTCCCGCAGGAAGACGTCGTACGTGAACGCGCGGACGGCGCTCGGATCACGCGTCCACACGCCGTCCGGGCCGCGGTAATCGGGAATGCCGGAATCGGTGGAGATCCCGGCGCCGGTGAGGACGGCGACGCGGCTCACGCCTTCGGCCCAGCCGAGCGGCATCGTGGTCATGGACACCGAGGCTAGGTGGCACGGTCGGCACGTGCGACCGGATTTCTACGACGCCACGCATCCGCTCGTGCGCGACACGCTCGGGCGACACGCCGATGGGTGCGGATTTCCGACGCCAGCGTCGTCTCGGCGACTCCGTGACGACCGTGGTGTCGGAGTTCCGCCGCTTCGCGTGTCGACACGCGACGAATCGGGCGCGGGTGCGTCTCAGAGGCGGATCAGCCGTGGAGTGCACGGTGATCCGAGCGCAGGGTGGCTTCGAGTCGGCGCCGCCCCGGGCCTCCGGACCAGACTTAGAAGTAGTCGCGGAGCGTGGGCGCCGGGCCGGCCATCGCGGCTTGCAGTAGCGCGTCGTCACGAGCATCGCCGCCGGTCAGGAGACCCGAGCGCCGCATGACGTCAAGCGAGCCGCCCGCGAAGACCGCCGCGAGACCACGGGCACCGATACGCACCCGGCCGTCGCCGCCCGGCTCCAAACCACCCTCACCGTCGCGGAACGTCAGGCGGAACGAACCGGCGTTCCACGGGCAGACGGTGTCGTCGATCGCGAGGTCGACGGTGCCCTTGGCGAACTCCGGCCAGCCACGAGCCGCGAACGCCGCCCCCGCGTCGATGACCCGGAGCATCCACGGGCGCCGGATCTCGATGGAGTCGACCCGCACCGGTGCGAGGTAGAAGAACGGGTCCTGCGGGGGCACCGTGATCAGCAGGTTCGGCGCGACCGACGTCCACGTGCCGAACATCGCGAGCAGCGTCGTCGCGGCGGCGGCCGTGAGAACGATCAGTTCCTCGATGATCAGGCGACCTTCGCGACCGTAGCCACCGTCACGATTCCATGTGCAATAGCCCTGGAGGGCACCGTCCGCGTCGATGACGACGCTCGTGCCGTGGTGTTCGGCGATCACGGCGGCCGGCGTCTCGTCGAACATCGGCGGGTTTCGGTCGACGACACCGTTAGCCGCCCGGGCGACCCGCCGATATGCGTCGAGGATCGCCGGCACGTCCGCCTCGGTCGCGGCCCGGGTCGTGTGGTCGACGGCCGGGCGAAGACCTGCGAGCGCGGAGGTCGGTAGCGTCCACGTGGTCAACGCTCCGATCTCTTCCCAGCCCGCCCGCCGGTAGGGCACCGGGGTCGTGTCGTAGAGCGCGCTGATCGCGGCGCCACGGTCGCGGGCTGCCGTCAGCAGATGCCGCAGAAGCATGCTCGCGACGCCCTGACCTCGCACTTCCGGCGCGACGGCGACCCCGGCCACGCCGCTTCCCGGCACGAGCCGGCCGCCGAACCAGTGCGAGAAGTCGAGATCGAGCGCCTTCGCGACGAGGCTCTCGCCGCCCGTGAACACGCCCCACCCGACGCGACCGGACGGAACCTGCGGCAGTGGCTGCATCACGCGGTTGGCGGGACCGAACGCGTTCGCGCCCAGGTCGAACATTGCCTGGGCGTCGTCAGCGGTAAGCCGCCGGATCTCAAAGGTCATCTGCGGCGACCGCCCTATCTGCCATCGGCACAGACTAACCAGACAGGCCGCGGACGGGCACCCGAGGTTTGACCTCGACTACCCGCCCGCGGATGGTGCGGTGGTGCTTACCTACTTACGGCTGCGTCCAGGTGGACGGAGCCGGCGGCGCGATGACCGTCGGGCGGTCGTTGCACGTGATGGCGTTCGGCAGGTAGGGGCCGAGCCAGTTGGTGCCGGGGTGGAAGGAATCGTTGTCGATACCGTCGTTGCCACCGAGGTCGGTCAGCGTGAACTCCGAGCCGGCCGCCGTGAAGTGGAACGAACCACAGTTGTTGACGCCCCACCAGCCGATGTTGCGGACGTCCACGTTCTGGAACGTCGCCGAACCGGCCACGCGAGCGCTGACGACATCGGTGCCGGCACCGTCCACGATGATGTTCTTGAAGTGGACGTTCGTGATCGAGTAGAGGTCCTTCACCGGGAAGTCGACTGACCATCATGATCGCGTTGTACGTGTTGTCGAGGAAGTTGTCGCCCACGACCTCCACGTCAGCGTCGATGTTCTTCTCGAGCGCGTAGATCCAGATGGCGCCGAGACCGATCTGCCAGTTGAGCTCGTACGTGCCGGCGCGAACCGTGGTGTTGTTCGTGATCCACACGTGCCCGGTGAACGCCTCGGCACCGAACCGCGATCCGATCTGAAGGCCGCTGCCCTCACGGATCGGGTCGGCGATGAGGTTGTTCGACACGGTGTTGTCGGTGCCGCCGTAGAGCGCGATGCCGTTGGCGATGACCGGCGTCTGCACGGTGTTGTGGTCGAACGTGTCGTTCGCGTCTTCGATGGTCTGCGACCACATCGCCATGGCGTCGTCACCCGTGTTGCGGATGAAGTTGTTCGACGCGCTGGAGTTCGTGACACCGGTGTGGAAGTTGATGCCGTCCGCGATCTGGTCCACGATGATGTTGTTCGTGATCTTCAGGTTGGTCATCGGGCCGTCGAGCCAGATGCCGACCTTCGTGTGCTGGATGTAGAGGCCGTCGATCGTCGAGTTGCTGAGCGCCCCGCCGATGCCGTTGACCTGGTCGGTGTCGACCCGGTCGCGGACGTCGCCCTCGATCGCGAAGCCGGACAGGTGCACGTTGGTGCTACCGCCGACGGACGCGTCCTTGCCGTAGAAGCCGACGCCGGTGTGCACCGAGCCGTCGGGAGCCGGCGTCGCCAGGGTGACCTGGTGACCCTTGATGATGGTGTACCAGTTGCCGGCACCCTCGATCGTCACGTTGTCGACGATGATGTGACGGTTGACCTGGTAGGTGCCCGGCGGCACGTAGACCTTGAGGTGCCACTTCTGCGCGAAGGCGATCGCCTTGTCGAAAGCGGGGCGGAGTCGTGCACGCCGAACGGGTCGGCACCGAACGCGAGCACGTTCGGCCGCGAGCAGGTCGATCTTCGGCGCGGCGACGAGCTGCGAGTCGAGCAGGTCGATGACGGTGGTCGAGGCGCCGGCCGGCACCGTGAGGCGGATCTTGTCACCGGCCTTGTACGTCTTGCCGAGCAGGAGGCGCTGCTCGTCGTAGAAGTGGTTCGGGCGGAACGGCGTCGGGAAGGTGGGCACCGGCGTCGTCTGCGACGGCACGCAGGCACACTCAATGACGTAGTCATCGAGGTTGATGTCACCCGAGTTCGGGTCGTTCGAGAACGGGTAGACACTGTAGAGCCACGCGTACTGCGAGGTCAGCGACATGGTGTGGGCACCGCTGCCGTTGACCGTAACCTTCAGCGGCGACGTGACGCCGCCACCGGTCGGGGCGTCCGGGAGGCTGTACCGCACGTTGATCGCGTTCGCCGCGCTGGGCAGCGTGAACTCGACGTACTGCCCGGGGGTCAGGCTCACGGCCGAGCGACCGGACGCCTCAGCGGGCAGGGTGTAGGCGGCCGTGCTCGGGCCGATGATGGTGCCGTTGGTCGCGGCGTTCTCCGCCTCCTGCTCGGCGAAGCCGACGGTGGCACCACGGCCGGCGGTGAGCGACGGATCGATTGCGGCGCGGGTGACAACGGCGGTCGACGTGGCGTAGGCGGCGGTCGTGCCGGCGACGACACTGGTGGCCCCGACGGCAACCACGCACGCGGCCGCGAGAACGGCCCGTCGTTGCAAACTGCCGGACCCCCTCGCGGCAGCTCTGATGCTCCGTGACATCGATGGACTCGTTTCTCTCGGATGGTTAACGCATGAGGACGCTCGGGGCGGAGCGGACGCCAGGAGAGTGAGGTGAACATAGGACTCCACTACGCCTCTTCACAAGGTCCTGCAAGACAGTTTTCGTTAATTTGCGCTCAGATACGACTGTCCGCCCGACTTCTTGCGCAGATTTTCGTTAGTCGTTGCGGAGCTTGCGCAACATTTGACCGATACGACGCGAATGCCAACCGCGACCGGCGCGCCTATGTGGACGGACGCGACGGGAGCGCGATGTGGACGTCAGCTCTTGCAGCCGGAGGTGCCCGTCGATTCGCCGTACTTCACGGATGTCAGCACGATGCGCTTGGTCAAGCCGGGCTTCGTGCCGGCCGGGACCGACTGCCCGATGACCACCCAGTCGCGATCGAGAATCTGCACTCGACCCTGACCCGCGCCGTCGGCCGAACCGAGGTTGACGAAGCCGGACGCCTGCATCGCGTTCTGCGCGTCCTGCAGGTTCATGCAGACCCCATTGGGCACGACACCGGTCTGCGTCACCCCGGGTTTGACGTCGGACGGGCGGCGCACTTGCAACGTCACGGTGCTGCTCACGTGGGTGCCGGCCTTGGGGCTCTGCGAGTCGACGACCCAGTTTTGCGGGTCGATGACGATGCGGTTGCGGCCGGTGTCGTCGACCGGCGTGATCGACGTGAGCCCAGCATCGCGCAGCGCCGTCTCCGCATCGGACAACCGCTTGCCGACGACGTTCGGCCCGGTGACCGTGGCGTGAGTGGACGGCGCGCCGGTGGTGACGACGGCAGCGGGGGTCACCGGCGGCTGCGATGTCGTCGACGAGGCACCGCTCGCGACGGGACCGCACGCTGCCAGGCCGGCGACAGCAAAGACGGCCAGCACGGACGCGCGCACACGGTGACCACGCATAGAAATGACTGTATGCGTGCGCCACCGCACTGCCTACCCCTACATCATCCGAACGTGCGGACGCGACGACGTGCGCAGGGGTGAAACAATGACCGCGATCCGGCCGCTCGTGGCCGGCCGCACCCGAACGGTGAGCGACATGACCGACGTGACCACACTTGAGCTCTCCGAGTTCACGTGCCCCGAGTGTGACCGCACCACCAACAACCCGCACGACGTGCAGAGTCGCTACTGCCAATGGTGCCATTGGTGGACCGGCGACCCGGTGATGGCGGCGGTCCAGCGCGACGCGTTCTTCGACGAGAGCCGCGTGACCTGCCTGCAACCGCCGGCGCCCGAGCGCCGCATCGCTCGCGGCGTCGCCCGGGTCACGGCACCGATCGACGCCGGGTGCGCCGCTATTCGCTGACGGTCGATCCCGGGCGTGCCGACCACAGCGCCGACCACAGCGCCGGCCACGCGTCGAGCCACGCACCCTGCCCTGGCGTCTCCGGCACCCGCATTCCGCGCGCGACGCCGATCACCGCCCACGCTTCGCGCGGCGAAGCACCCATCGCGACGAGCACGGCGCCGGCGATCAGCGACGAACGGCCGATGCCCGCCCGGCAATGCACCGCCACCGCTCGCCCGGCTCGCAGCGCGGCGACGATGGTGACCACGAGCGGGATCACATCGCTCCCCGTCGGCACGCCCAGATCGGGGATCGGCGCGGCGCGGTAGTCCAGACCGGCCCGGGCGGCTGCGGCCGGCTCTTGGAGCAGATCAAGTTCTTCCTGTTCGGTACGCGTCTGAAGCGAGACCAACATGTCGATGCCCGCCGCCCGCAACGACGCCATCTCGTCATCGAGCCAGTCGCCGCCACGTGGTCTCGGCATCGTCACGAGACGCCCCGGCGTTGCCGTGGGGATCTCGTACAGCGTCGGCTTCACTCGGGCCGGCTGTCGTACACGCCACGGGCGATGTCGACCTCCGGCGCGGCCGCTTCGAGATAATCGGCGAGTTCGCGCAGCCGCGATGCCACGCCGGCGCCGAGCGGCGTCAGCGAGTATTCGACCCGGGGTGGGATCGTGCTCACGACGACCCGCGCCACCATGCCGTCGCGCTCCAGCGTGTGCAGCGTCTGGGAGAGCATCTTCTCGCTGACCCCGGAGACGCGGCGGCGCAGCGCGTTGAATCGGTAGTCGCCTTCCGCGAGCGCCATCAGCGACAGACTGCCCCATTTGCCGGCGGCGGCCTCCAGCGCGCTGCGCGAGGTGCAGTCGCGCGCGAAAACGTCTGCGACCAGCTCGTTGCTCGGATCTGTCGTCTCACCCACGTCCCCAGCCTATCAACTTGCCACCCCCTCGATAGCACTATAGATTAGTTAGTGCTTTCATAAAGAAACCATTCTCGGGAGGGTACGCGTATGACCGTCTACGGAGTCACCGCTGCTACCGGGCAACTCGGCCGGTTGATCGTCACGCAACTACTTGACGCTGGCGTGCCGGCCGCCGATATCGTCGCGATCGTCCGGAGCCCGGAGAGGGCGACCGATCTCGCGAGCCGAAGTGTGGTCGTGCGGCGGGGCGATTATTCCGAACCCGACACCCTGAGCAGCGCGTTCACCGGCGTCGAGGTGTTGATGTTCATCTCCGGCAGCGAGGTCGGGCAGCGTGTCGCCCAGCACGGCGCCGTGATCGACGCCGCGAAGGCCGCCGGCGTGTCCCGGATCATCTACACCAGCGTGTTGCGCGCCGACACCACGGCGCTCGTCCTGGCCCCGGAACACAGGGCGACCGAGGAACTTCTGCGGGCCAGCGGACTCACCTACACGATCTTGCGCAATGGGTGGTACCTGGAGAACTACACCCGCCAACTCGGCGACTACCTGCAGCGCGGAGTGATCGTCGGTGCGACGGGCGACGGTCCGATCGCCGGGGCGGCCCGGGCGGATTACGCCGCTGCCGCTGTAGCGACGATGATCAACGACGGCCACGACAACGCGATCTACGAACTCGGCGGCACCCGCTTCACCCTGACGGACCTGGCCCAAACGGTCACCGACGTTACCGGCACGAAGGTCGTCCACCAGGACGTCACGCCGGCGGAGTTGATCGAGATCCTGCGAAAGGCTGGGCTCGATGAGGGCACGGCCGGCTTCGTCGCCGCGCTCGACGAGGGGATCGCCCGGGGCGACATCGACACCGACAGTGATGCGCTGGCCACGCTGGTCGGCCGGCCGCTAACGACGCTGAAGACCACCGTGCGGGCCGCGCACTCGGTAGCTGCGTAGCTCCACCGGAAGGGTCGAGGGGCCCGTCCGCTCCTCGACCCGGATGTCCGTCGATGTCACGTGAAGTCCGGAAGTGCGGCGCGGAGCGCGTACCAGTGTGGTCGACTGAATTTGACTCGCTTCCCGGCGCGGCCGGCGGGGCGAACCCGTGCATGTCGACATAGCCCTGGACGGGGGGATTCCGCGGACGATGGGCAAGAATCCTCGGCACGGATCCTCGCCGCCGAACCGCGGGACCACCCGACCCCTGCGCGCCCGGCCCCTGCGCGCCCAGCCGCCGCGAGACCCCGCCGCGGTGCCGCCGCGACTGCAATTGGCAGCGGGGTACGCGTGGCGGCTGATCATCATTCTCGCCGCCGTCTACCTTGTCTTCATCGCCCTCACCCGGGTGAAACTCGCGGTCGTGGCCGTCTTCATCGCCCTGGTGCTGACGGCCCTGCTGCGGCCGCTCGTCGATCTGTTCGCGCGCGTGGTGCCGCGAGCCGCCGCCGTGGCGATCAGTTACATCCTCGCGCTCGTCGTGGTGGGCGGCGTCATCGCGTTCATCGCGTTCTCGATCGCGGGCCAGGCCAGAAACATCGTCGACTCCTTCAACGGTGGCCTGTCGCGGCTCGGCGACTGGCTGCGCACCAGTCCGCTGCACATCGACGCCCGCGACATCGACAGGGCCACCCATCAGGTACGCGTCTGGATCAACGAACATCGAGGCCAACTGGCGAGTCAGGTGCTCGGCGGCGCCGGCACGACGGCCGAGGTGCTGACCGGGATCCTGATCGCGATCTTCTGCTCGATCTTCTTCCTCAGCGGTGGCCGGGGCATGTGGTCGTGGTTCCTCGACCAGATCCCGGTGCCGGCTCGCGATCTGACCGACCGTGCCGCGAGGACCGGATGGACAACGTTCGAGGGCTACGTGCGCGGCACGATCTTCGTCGCGGCGAGCAACGCGGTGATCGTCGCGATCCTGCTGTTCGTGCTCCGGGTGCCGCTCGCGTTGCCGCTGGCCACGCTCGTGTTCGTCGCCAGCTTCATCCCACTGGTCGGAGGCGCGCTCTCGCTGACGGTCGCGGCGTTCGTCGCCCTCGCCACCCGCGGCCCGGTGACCGCGCTGATTGTGATCGTCGTCGAGCCGATCCTCGGGCAGATCGAGGGACACGTCTTACAACCATTGATCATGAGTCGGACGGTGCACCTCCACCCCGTCGTCGTGATCCTGACCGTGGTCGGTGGCGGGCTGCTCGGCGGCCTGTTGGGCGCGGTGCTCGCCGTGCCGATCGTCGCCGTCGGCTGGTCGGTGCTCAGCGTGCTCCGGGCACCACGCGGCGACGACGATCGCGAGCACGGAGATGACGTATCGCCTCCATAGCCAGGGTTGACGGTGCATGCGATCGTCATTCATGTGGGCGCGTGCGGCCGTCGCGACTCGACGAGGACGCGTGCCTCGGGTCGGCGCATGACGTCACTATTTCCCGTCTAATCTGGCGGCGGACCGTTCAGCGTCCCGATCCCGTTGTGGTCGGTCAAGAGGGCGTCGGTGCCGGACGTTACCGTGACGGGCATGGCAGAAACCCAGCGGGAGTCCGTGCCACGCGTTGACACGGGCGAATTCGACACGGCCCTCGCGTTCCTGTCGTTTGCCCGGCATTGCGTGTTGAAGAAGACCGACGGGCTCACCGACGAACAGTTGCGGCGCGTGTTGGTGGACAGTGGCACTTCGCTGCTGGGACTCGTACAACATCTGGCCGAAGCCGAACGCTACTGGTTCGGACACCACCTCATCGGGGCGGATTGGCCGGCCGATGACGACCACGTCATGACGGTGCCGCTCGATCGTGCAGCTGGCGACGTGCTAGGCGACTACCGCGTGACGATCGAGGCGAGCGACCGGAACATCCGGACCGTCGGCGATCCGAGCGCTTTCATGGCTGTGCCGATCGAGGGCAACCGTCACACGCTGCGGTGGGTGATGGCGCACATGACGAGTGAGACCGCACGGCATGCGGGCCACGCGGACATCCTCCGGGAACAACTCGACGGGACCACGGGCCGCTGAGTCGGCTCACGATCGGCTGAGCAGCGCGCGGATCGATTCGACGACTTCGGCGGGCGCCTCCTCGGCCATGAAGTGGCCGGCCGTGGTGGTGCGGTGCTCCAGGTCCGGGGCCCAGGCACGCCACAGCGCGGCCGCGTCGTAGCCGAGCGCCGCACCCCAGTCCTGCTGGATCACGGTGACCGGCATGGTCAGCGCGGTTGCCGGCGGCACGGTCGGCCCGGTCGTGCTCGACGTCGATGCCGGCCGAGGCGCGGTAGTCGGCGACGATCGAGGGGACCGCCTCGCGCGACGCGCTGCAGGTATTCGGCGCGTACGTCTGCCGGGATCGCCTCGGGGTTGCTGAGTCCACGCATCGAGGAAGTGGCCGAAGAAAGCGTCCGCGCTGGCGCTGATCATCTGTTCGGGCAGGCCGGGCGGTTGGGCCATCAGGTAGAGGTGGAAGGCGACGGCGGCGCTCGGCGCCGTGCAGGACGTCCCACATGTCGAGCGTCGGCAGCACGTCGAGGATGCCGAGGTGGGTGATCGGCGTCCGGGTGGTCGAGGCCGGCGCGGAAGGCGACCAGCGCACCGCGGTCGTGCCCGGCCAGCGCGAACCGGTCGTGGCCGAGCGCGCTGGCCAGGGCGACGACGTCCGCGGCCATCGTCCGCTTGGAGTACGTGTCGGCGCCGCGCTCGGCCGGTTTGTCGCTGGCGCCGTATCCGCGCAGGTCGGGGCAGATCACGGTGTGATCGGCGCCAGGTCGGCGGCGACGTGCCGCCACATCAGGTGGGTCTGCGGGAAGCCGTGCAGCAGCACGATCGGGCTGCCGGAGCCGCCGACGGCGACGTTCAGCGCCACGTCCGTCGGCGACGGAGACGCGCTGGTAGTCGAAGCCGGGAATGGTCGAGGCCATGATTTCGTCCTCTCGTGATGATCGGTACCCGCTCAGCGTGCCGGGCGCCGATGAGCAACGATGAGCGCGATACGTTGATCGGAGGTGCGTGCAGAGGAGGTGGTTCGACGGGTGCCGGTCACGTTCGGCGTGCTCGGACCGGTTGTCGCCTGGGACGCCGCCGGAGCGCCGATCGACCTGAAGGGGCCCCGAGCACCGCGCGGTGCTGGCCCGGCTCATCGTCGCC
The DNA here is from genome assembly GCA_963797605.1 of uncultured Actinomycetota bacterium. Taxonomy (GTDB): domain Bacteria; phylum Actinomycetota; class Actinomycetes; order Mycobacteriales; family Micromonosporaceae; genus DASQPR01. The sequence continues at coordinate 181,687 of CAWCPX010000003.1, forward strand.
CGCGGCCGGGTCGTGCCGGTGCAGCCGGCTCGTCGACGACCTGTGGGAGCAAGATCCGCCAGCCGGAGCGGTGAGTGCGATCCGGACGTTCGTGGCCGCGTTGCGACGCGCGCTGGAGCCCGGCGCCAACCACGCGAGCCCGCGGAACTGCTGGTCACCGAGGGGCCGGGCTACGCGCTGCGAGCCGAGCCACGGGCCGTCGACGCGTGGCGGTTCGAGCGACGCGGTCGCGCTCGCCTCAGCCGAGTCACCGCCCCGGGCCCTCGACCGGCTGGACGAGGCTTTGAGCTGGTGGCGCGGGCCCGCGTACGCCGACTTCGACGGACGAGCCATGGGCCCGCGCCGAGCGCACCCGCCTCGAACAGCTGCGGCTGACCGCGATCGAACGGCAGGCGGAGACGCGACTGGCACTCGGCCTGGCCGCCGACGCGATGCCGGACCTCGACGCGCACGTGGCCGCGCATCCGTGGCGGGAGGAGGGGTGGCGGCTGCTGGCGACTCGCGCTCTACCGCGCCGGCCGGCAGGGCGACGCGCTCGCGGTGCTGCGCCGAGCCCGCGACCTGCTCCGGCGAACAGCTCGGTGTCGATCCCGGGCCCGCGCCTGCGCCAACTGGAGACCGACATCCTGCGGCAGACCGAACCGGTCGGCACCGGTATCCGGACGCCGCAAGCCGAGCGTGGGCGGAAGCGACGGCGGCGTACGACCACGCCGTCGCCCCCGGCGCCCGAGCGCGGCTCGAGTCCACGGTTGGCCTGTTGCGCAGCCTCGCGATGACCGGCGCCGGGCGGGCTCCGAGCAGCACGCGAACAGCGGCTCGGCGCCATCGCGGCAGCCGAGCAGCTGGGCGATCCCGAGCTGACCGCCCGCGTGATCGGTGGCTACGACGTGCCCGCGATCTGGACCCGCTCCGACGACCCCGAGCAGGCGGCACAGATCGTGGCCGCGGCCGAGCGGGCGCTCGCCGCGTCTGCAGCCCGGTGCGCTCGACGCCGCCCGGGCCCGTCTGCTCGCGACGATCGCGATGGAGTCGCGCGGCACGCGCTCGCCGCGCGGCGCCGAGGCCGCCGCCGAAGCCGAGCGGATCGCCCGTCGTCTGGGCGACCCGGCGCTGCTCGCGTTCGTCCCTCAACGGCGTGTTCATGCAGAGCTTCGGCCGAGCCGGACTGGCACCACAGCGGGACCTGATCGGCGCCGAACTCGTATCGCTGTCCGCCCGCCACGGCCTGGTGACGTTCGAGATCCTCGGGCACCTCGTCCGTCTTCAGGCACGCTGCGCGCTCGCCGATTTCGCCGCCGCCGACGCACACGCGGCCGCCGCGGACCGTCTCGCCGAGCGCACGAACGCCCGCTGGTCAGCGTGTTCACCGAGTGGTACGCGGCTGCGCGACTGGCCGCGACCGGGAGCGGTCACCGAGAGCCGAAGCCGCCTACCGACGAGCGGCGGCGAAGCTCGACGGCGCCGGAATGCCAGGCGTCGAACGAGGCCTGCTGCCACTGGCCCTCTGTGCCTGCGCGTGTCGCACCACCAGCCGCCGACCTTCGGTGCCGACACCGACTGGGGGCCCTACGAACCGTGGGCGCGACCGTTGCTGCTGCTTGCCAGCGATCGCAACGACGATGCGGCCGAGGCGCTGCGCGGAACACCGTACCCACCACATGATCTGTTGTTTGAAGCTCTGTGGTGTCTCACCGCGCAGGCGGCGATCGCGCTTGGCGACCGGGACACGATGCGGCGCGCGCATGACGCGTTGGTGCCGGCGGCGGGTGAGATCGCCGGTGCCGGAAGCGGCATGCTGACGGTCGGTCCGGTCTCGCGGCATCTCGACGAACTCGCAGACGCACTGCGGTCGAGTAGCTGACGTCAGCAGCGGAAGTTTAAATCTGGGCCGGGGATTCACGCCGTCTGGAATGATGCTCCGATGACCAGTCGTTTCACGGAACTCACTATTGACTGCCACGATCCGGAGGGGCTCGCGGACTTCTGGTGTGCGGCCCTCGGCTACACGCGCATCGAGACGACGGCCGACGAAGTCGAGATCGCGGCCTACGAGCCGACCGTGGAGGGCGTCCGGGCCGCTGCCGGGCCGGCGACGCTTCTGTTCATCCGGGTCCCGGACGATAAGCAGTGCAAGAACCGTCTCCACCTCGACATCTCGCCGATCGACGCGAGCCGTGACGAGGAGGTCGATCGGCTGATCGCGCTCGGCGCCAAACACGTTGACATCGGCCAGGGCACGCAGTCGTGGGTGGTGCTCGCCGATCCCGAGGGCAACGAATTCTGCGTTCTGCGCACGCTCGCCCCATAATCCGCTCGGAAATTGTCGGTGCGCCCGGCTAACTTCGACGCATGCTCCTCGACGGCACGGAAGGCAAGCGCGCGAAACTCGACGACGTTGCCCGGGCGGCCGGTGTGTCACGCACCGCCGCGTCCCGTGCGATGAACGGCGAGCCGGGCACCACCGAAGCGGTGCGTCGCCGCGTTCGTGAGGTGGCCGCCCAACTCGGCTACCGTCCACATGCGGTAGCCCGGGCGCTCGCCGTTGGCCGACAAGCCGAAGAGGGCTCGGCGGCGATCGAGATCCTGATCGTCGATCCCGAGCCCGACGCGCTGAGTGTGAAGCCGTTCTACGGGCGCGTGATGGCCGGAGCGATGCACGCACTCGGCGACAGCGGCGTCGGTCTTCGACTGCGACTCGTTGCCGAGCCACCGACGATCGACGATGACCCGCCGTTCGGCCGGGTCCTGGTAAACATGCCGGCAGCGGCCGCGGCTGTGTCACGGCGCACCCGCACGGTCGCGCTGGGTCGGTGTGCGGAAGGCATCCCGTTCGTCGCTCCCGACAACCAGGGTGGCGCGCGGCAGGCGGCGGAGCACCTGGTCAAGACCGGCCGACGCCGCCTCGGCGCGGTTTTCGGGCCGCCGACACCCTGCGCACTCGAGCGTCGGAGAGGCTTTCTCACGACGGCGGCCTTCGCCGGTCATCACGTCGTATCGATCGACGGCGACTTCACCCGCCCGACGGCGTATTCGGCGGCTCGGCAATTGCTCGCCGAACATCCGCGACTCGACGCGATCTTCGCGGCCTGCGACGTCACCGCTATCGGCGTGCTCCAGGCGCTGCGCGAGACCGGCCGGCGCGTGCCGCACGATGTCGCCGTCGTCGGGTTCGATGGCAGCGCGCTGGCCGAGGCGGCGGATCTGTCGTCCGTCTACATGCCGGTCGAAGAGGAGGCCGCCGCGGCGGTGCGCAAGCTGCTCGATCCGTCCGTGCCGACGGGCGATGGGCTCCCCACGCATCTGACGGTGCGTGGATCGTCATAGACACCGGTCACCTCCGATAGGAACGCGTCATGCTGCGTGGTGAAACCATCGGGCTCCGAGCCCGACACGAATCCGACGTCCCGGTGCTGCAGTCTGAGCTCTACGACGACGTCGGGGCCCGATCGCGCGCCGATTCTCGGGCGTGGCGGCCGATCTCCCCTGGCTCGTCGGCGTCGCCGTACGCGGTTTCCGAGCCGTCTGACGGTGCTGCCTGCTTCTCGGTCGTGCGGCTCGCCGACGACGAGTTGGTCGGCGAAGCGTTGCTCTGGGGCATCGATCTGCACAACCGGGCGGCGCACATCGGGATCGCGTTGCGCCCCGCCTTTCACGGGCATGGCCACGGCACCGAAGTCGTCCGCGTGCTGTGTCATTACGGATTCGCCGTACGCGGCCTGCACCGGATCCAGATCGAGACCCTCGCCGACAACGCCGCCATGATTCGGGCGGCGACGCGGGTTGGATTCGTGCTCGAAGGCACGCTCCGCCGGGCGGCGTGGGTGACCGGCGAGTTCCTCGACGAGGTGGTCCTCGGGTTGCTCAGCAGCGAGTGGGCCACGAGATGACGGAATCTCCGCGGCTTCCCGCAATTTATGCGACGAGTTGTCGGGCATCGCCTCGCCATGTTGGCTGCGCAGCGCACGTACGCAAAGCCGATCCCCATCGATGGGCCTTGGCCGGGTAGGTCGTTTGAGGCACACTCATGTCCGCCGGCTTCCGGCACCAACGCCGACGTCGCGAAGTCGCGCACCCATCACCGCTGTCGATCCCACGGGGGATACCGTGCGCTCCAAACACGGGGCCACGACCGCGCTTGTCGCCGTCCTGGCCACAGCTATCGTCCTGACCGTGGCCGCTCCGGCGAATGCCGATCCCCCGAGGCTGTACGTCGGCGTCACGAACTGTCCGATGCCGGCACCGGCAGCCAGGCTCAGCCGTACTGCACGATCGGCGCGACCGCTGCCGTCGGTGGTCAACATCGACGGGGACAACGGCGAGATCCAGATCTTCAATGGCAGCAAGGGTACGGTTCACGTCGTCATTGACGAACTCGGCTACTTCCTGGCCGAATAGATCTGCTAATCCGCGTCCTGGCTTCGACACGGCGGCCCCGGTTATCCATCACGGTTGACCGGGGCCGGCTGTCTACAAGCCGTCGGCGTCTGCCCACGCACCGTCGGCGTCCGTCTACACGTCGTCGGCGCCTTCGACGGTTTCGGCGTCGCCGATAGCGAGCAGATCATCGGTCGGGGCGAACCGGCTGGCCATCGAATCCGCGATCCGGCGCATCGCGACCGCTTGCCGCTGTGATCGCGACGGCGGCGCGACCGTGACTTTGATCCCGCGCTCCTGCGCGATCAGCGTGATCGCCTCTGACACGGTCGGCCGGGACGCGGCGATCAGGGCCGCGAACACACCGGAGGTCAGCTGCTTGTTGCGCACGAGTCCGCCGTAGGTCACCGACACCGGTACGCCGATCGACACCTCGTCGTCATCATCGGGCGAACCCTCGGTCGTCGGACCGGCCACCGCGAGGCAGAGCGCGACCATCACCCCAACCACCTGTCCGACCAACCAGGCTCGGCCGGGCACCGGTGGCAGCAGCGATTTGAGCCGCTTGACCTCGATCTGCAGCGCGTGTGATGTGATGACGTCCGCCGGCGCGGCAAAGGTGATCTCGTCTATCTTCTCCCAGCGCACCTCCTGGCCGTCGATGTTGATCGCCGTGGGAGACAGCCCGATCTGCCCGAAACGGTCGAGGTGACCGACGATGCGCCGCAGCCCATCGGACAACATCGGATGACCGCTGAGCACTCGGCCGAGGCCAACACCCCAACTGCCTTCCAACGGCACACGCGGGCCTTCGATGCCGGCGACCAGTTCCGAAACCGTCGTTGTTCCCTGCCGAACGGTCCCGCCGAGATCCTTCGCGACCTGGGCGCCTCGGCTCATCGCGTCGCGTGCGTGTCCCCGTGCGGCAGAAGCCGCCGCGACCCGGTTCTTCCATTTCCCGTCGGCCATTTCGTTCCCATCGCGTACGTCGGGCGGTGCGTGAATGTCGGATGTCAGATCGGGTCGAGAGCGACTGCGGCGCCGTCAGCGACATGCGGAGTCCAGGTGCTGCCGTCCCAGTAGCGCATCGAGTGGCGGCCGCTAGGATCCCGCTGCCACGAAGCCGGCAAGACCTGGCCAGGCAACGGCTGCCCCGGGATGGGCGGTGGCGGAGGCTGGGACGGGTACGGTGGCTGGCCGGATCCCGGCTGGTACGGCTGCCCCTGCGACTGCTGCGAGACTCGGGGATCCCACATCAGGTAGATCAGCTTCCAGACGCCCCAGAGAATCATCAGACCCACCCACGACGTCAGCCTGACGAGGGCGAGGAACAGCCACAGGACGATCGGCAGCTTGAACGACCAGATGCCGATGTGATCCGGCGGGTTGATGAAGAACGGAGCGCTGAGCACGAGCCCCACCACCAGCACGAACAGCCACGTGACGATCAGCGCCCCGACGGGAGCACTCGACGGACGATCGGCCGGCGCACCGACCTGCGTGTCGGAGGCGGACGCGTTCACGAGGAAGGCGAACGGGATGACGAGCGTGAACGATCCGACCATGAAGCTTCCGATAAACAGCAGGAACCGACTCATTACTACTGCCTCTCTGACGGGGATTCATGTCGTATCCATCGGACTAGGCCGTACGTGGACAACTGACGGACAGATTCGGCACCCATAGGGAAGAGTGGGAGCCATGTCGGCACTCGCACTCGTCACCGGCGCGTCGTCCGGAATCGGCAAGGCATTCGCCGAGCGTCTGGCCGGCGACGGCTACAACTTGATCATCGTCGGACGTCGTCTGGACAGATTGGAAGCGCTCGCGACTTCGCTATCCGATGTCGATGTGCAGGTGGTCGTCTCCGACCTGTCCACCGACGCAGGCATCGACACCGTGGCCGACATGTGCGCGAGCCAACCGGTGACGATGCTCGTCAACAATGCCGGCGTCGCGCACTACATGCCGATGGCCGACCTGCCCGCCGCGAAGGCGCGCGAGCTGGTGCACGTCAAGGTCGTCGCACCGACGATGCTGACCCGGGCCGCGCTACCGGGCATGATCGCGGCCGGCGCGGGCACGATCGTGAACGTCGCCGGCATGATCGCTTTCTCGGGACCGGCTCCGGCGTCGCAGATGCCACGTCGAGCGGTGTACGCGGGGACGCTCGCGAATATCGTCGCCATGTCACAGACGCTGCACGTCGAACTGGAGGGCACCGGCGTCAATGTGCACGTCGTCTGCCCCGGCGTCGTCGCCACCGAGTTCCACGAGGTCCAAGGTATGGATCTGTCGGCGGTCCCCCGGATGTCAGCCGCCGACGTCGTCACCGGGGCCCTGGCCGGGATCGCACTCGGCGAGACGGTCAGCGCTCCCGGCGTCGAGGATTACAGCCTTCTGGAGGCCGTGTTCGGGGCCGACCTCGCGGCGTTCGCGGCCCAGAGCCCCACGCTCGCGTCTCGTTACCGCGCCGCCTGACTCCATTGTGGGCAGGCCGCCTACCGCTGGCGGCGGTAGCGGAGATAGACGATCCCGCTCCGGGACGGCGTGCTGGAGACGAGGTCGAGCTGGTAGGACTTCGGGACGCCGTCGAACAGCCGGGTGCCCTCGCCCGCCACGTAGGGGAACACGCTCAGCTCGACCTCGTCGATCAGGTCGAGGCGCATGAGTGACCGGAACAACCTGACGCCGCCCCAGACGATGACGTGTCCGTCGCCGCCGTGCCGAAGTTTGTCGATCTCTTCCGTCGTGTCGCCGGCGGCGATGGTCGTGTTCGCCCAATCCGCGCTCGTCATCGTGCGGGAGAAGACGACCTTGCGGCCGGCGGTCAGGATGCCGGCAAAGGGGTGATCGGTCGCCGTCGTCATAGCGGCGGCGATGCTTTTGTAACTGACGCTGCCCATGACGTGCGCGTACGCGCTGCGGACGAAGTCGATATGCGCGGCGTCGGGGTCACTGTTCTCGGGAAGGCTGAAGCAGAACTTCCAGAAATCGGTGCCCTCGTCGGCGAGAAGGCCATCGAGCGAGTAATTGAACACCGTCGCGACCAGCTTCCGCATGATCTGACTCCTCGGTCTCGGATTAGCGTCTGCCCACCATTCTGACGCCGGGGGCGCACAGTGCCGGAAGCGAGTGGATGGACACCGGTGGGGACGGTTCACAGGATGTGCCGAGGATATGGATTCGGCTGTTCGGCTCATTTGAACCCTTGCCCATGACGACGCGTCTTGATCGGGTAGGCATGCGTATGTCACTCTGCCGCGACAACCAATAGCACTGCGGGGAGAGACATGCGTACGCATCGCCGTACCAGTGTGGCGTTGATTCTCAGCACTTTCGTTGTCGGCGGCGCTCTCGCGATCCCGGCCGCGTCGACGGCATTAGCGCCCCACGGCTCCGGATCGTCGGTCAACTTGGTGAAGCCCGCTGTGGCGACGCCGTCGATGTCGGTGGCACCGACGCTGGACATGAACGGGAATCTGATTCCCGGCTCGGTCGACTTGACCTTCGCGTTCACCGATCAAGCGGATATCACCGGCGCCTGGGTCGACTGGGGCGACGGAGACATCGGCGGGCTCGGATACCAGGCTTCGGGTGCCTCTATCATCAGCCACCAGTACGCCCAGCCCGGCACGCACACGATCACGTTGAGCGCTCGGGACACGCTGAGCCAGATCACGACGTTCTATTCGCTGTCGTTCGAAGCTGCCTTGGGCACTCGCATCGACGGGCCGGTTCGGTCCTACGACAGCCGGAAGACCGTGCATGTGCCCGCGCACGGGATCGTCGCGCTGTCCAGCACGCAGCTCGAGCCCTACGTCGCGAACACGGCGCCGCCGATCTCCGCCGTCGTCGGGATCACCGTGACGAACGCGCAGCAGGCCGGCTACATCACTGCCTACCCCGGCGCCACCACGCGCCCGACGGCGTCGAGTCTGAACTTCGCGGCCGGCCAGACCGTTGCCAATGAGGCGGACGTGCGCTTCGGCACCGACGGCAACGTCGACTTCTACAACGGCTCGGCCGGCACGATCGACCTGATCGTCGACACCTACGCCGACCAGTCCATGGGTGGTCGGGTGAGCATCAAGGACACGGACAGCTTTTCGACGCCGAACAGCTACGTGCCGATGACGCCGATACGCGTCCTGGACACCCGCAGCGGTCTCGGGGCCGGTGGGAGCGCGGTCGTGGTCGCCGGTCACAGCTTCCAGAAGGTTTCGCTTGACGGTGTAGCCGGGATTCCGAACGACTACACCGGTGCCGTGCTGCTGAACGTCGCGACCGCGAACACCTCCGGCAGCGGTTGGCTCGGTCTCAGCGACGACGGTCAAGCGGTGCCGACGACGTCCGCGTCCAACTGGAGCGCCGGTCAGACCGTGTCGAACCTGGTGCTCGCACAGGTTCTCAACGGAGCCACCTACCTCTACAACGGCGGCGCAAACGCGGTCTCGTTCATCGCCGACGCCAGCGGTTACTACGCGGCATGGGGCACCGGGAACGCCGGCTACTTCCTGCCGACGGCGCCGACCCGTTTGCTCGACACTCGCAAGACAGCGAAGATCGGCCCGAGGCAGACGATCCTGCTGCAGGTCACGAACGCTCCGAACACGTCCGCGGCCGCGTTGAACCTGACCGCGCTGGACTCCGGTGGCGTCGGCTACCTGACGTTGTTCGCGGACGGCAATCACCTTCCGATCGCGTCCAACGTCAACTACACGGCCGGAAACGTCACGGCGAACGCGAGCATCACGCCGCTCGCCTCCGACGGCACGGTTGAGATCTACAACGGTGGCAGCACCACCGTCGACGTGATCGTGGATCTGAACGGCACGTACGTCACGTATCCGACCAGCTGACCAGTGCCCGACGGAAGGCGCTTCAAGGAGCGCCTTCCGTCAGGGTCAGCGCTACTTGCACGGCGGTTACCGATGCCGCCCGCCAATCCCAGCATGGGTCGAGTTCCGGAAACAACCGCACATCCGGATGAGAGACCACATCTCTTTTCGTCGTCGCGCTAAAGGCGACGAGGCCGCCGGCCGTGGTCGTGGCGACGGCCAAGCCGGGCTATAAGGCGAATCAATTCGCAGAAAACAGGGGCACGCGGCCGACGCCACGTGCCCCCGATGTCGCGATGTAGAAAGCCGTCGATCACTGATCCCGGGTAATGGTCCACTGACCCGAGGCGTCGAGCACGGCCTTCAACGCGAACGTGCCCGAGAACGGCAGTCGGGCATCGTCATCAATCTGGTCCGTGTCCAGAACCTGGCCCGGGAGACCGCCGACGCTCGCGATTTCCGTCGCGCGCCCAACCGATCGGCCATCGGATCGTGAGCGTTCGATCGAAGAGTTCCGTTGCGTCCAGTTCGGATGCCGACGGCATAATGAGTAGATCTATCAATGTACGGGGAAACCGGGGTGGATGCGGTGGGCGACGGCGGTGCACCGGAGCGCGGCGGATCGGTTCTCCAGAGCGCCCTAACCGCAGCTGAGCGAGCGTTCCGCAGCCACCCCGCACTGTTGTTCGGCGTCATCGTCGACGTCATTCTTGCCTCGCTGGCGGCCTACTTCACGGCGCAACGTGTCGATCTCGTGATCGCCATCGTGGTTGTCACCGTCCTCGTGCTGGTCGTCTGGCGGTTCAGCCCGCAACGAAACTCGCGAGTCGTGACGATCACCGGCAGCCACGGCGTGAAGATGCGCAACAGCATGAACCGGAATTCGCAGAGCCATGACGACAGTGCCCTGACCATCTCGGGCGCGACCGGCGTGACCGTCGAGGGGTCATTCAACTCCGGTGACGCGGCACCCGCCACGGATCTGTCGGACGACAGGGCGGTATAGCCCAGTCCTCGCACGATGCCGATAAAGGAGATCATGTCGCAGAGCGAGTTGTTCATCGGACGCCGTCAACTGATCGACGAGATCTGCGGTTCGAAACCCGCCACGACGTCGCTCTACACGGTGATGGGACCGCCCGGTGTCGGAAAGACAACGCTCCTGTCCCAGCTTGTCGCCGCGATAGCCGATCAGTCTGGCATCGTCGTGCGCATCGGTCTGCAGAGCTTCCGTAGCGGAGGTCTGGGTCCGAACGAAGACACCGGCGCGATGATCCTGCAACGATCGTTCGACCAGTTCTGTGACCTGACGCTGGGCATCTACCGGCAACTCGGCGCGAACCGTGACCGCAAATTCACCGAACGCGTACGGGCCGCGAAACGCAATCCCGTGGCGGTCGCGCATCCGTCGGTAACGCAGACGACGCTCATCGTCGAAAACTCGGACAACGTGACCGTCGAAGGCAGCCTCAACGCCGGCCTGGACGACCTCGAAGCCGCCATTCACCAACTCGCCCACGACTTCACGATCAACGCCGCCGAACTCATCAGCCTCGCCGCCGATCGAGCGCCCGGCAAACGCCTCTACGTGCTGATGGACGAGTTCGATACGGTCGCCGACGACATTCTGGCATCCTGGGTGCTCACGCTCATTAGGCACCTTCGCGACGTTGTCGTGGTCGTCACTGGTCGCCCGCAGATGCGAATTCCGTCCGGATCCATCCGCCGCGTGCTGAGCAACTTCACCCGTACTGAGAGCCGGCGGTTTCTCGCGGCACGCTGTGGCCCCGACATCGCGTCGTCGTTGTGTGACCGCACCTTTGCCTTCACCGGCGGCAACCCGCAAGCGTTGGACATCGTGGCGGACCTGATTCTTCGCAGCGGCGAAGGGCGCACGTCGGCGCTCCTCCGGTCCTGGACCGAGAGCGGCACGAACCTCAGCAACTCCGAACGGCTCTCCGAACTCGTCGACGCGTTGCTCGACACCGGACCCAACGCGATCTCACGCGAAATTCTCGACGTTCTGGTCGTCGTACGCCGATTCGACGAACGGCTCCTCACCGAGATGCTGGAACTCGACACGTCCCAGATCGATCCGGATCAGGTGTACCGCACCGTGGCGCAGCTGCCGTTCGTCGAGCCGAGCACCACGTCGGGTGGCGAGTCCGACGGCTACCGCGTGCACGAATTCGTCCGGGGCATCCTCCTTCAGGAGATGAAGTCGTACGCGCCCGCCCGGTTCGCCCGCCTGCACAGCAGTGCGCTCGCGCATTACCGCGAGCAGATCGAAGAGGTGAAGACCAAGCTCTTCGCGGAAGACCCGTTCTTCGAGGCCGTCCGTTACAAAGCCGTCCGCTGGCGCCGCCTCTACACCGAATGGCTCTACCACCTGGGCCACGTCGCCTCGCCCGAGGACCGTGCGATGGCCAGGCTTCTGTTCGCGGACGTGTACTTCGACGCCTTCTGGTGGTGGGGTTACTACGCCCCGCTGACCTTCGGCGACGACCTGCTGCGGGAGTGGGAACTCGTATGCCAGGACGACGACGACTGGGCGTTGCTGACCGGGCTCACTCGCGTCGCCCACCTGTTTCCGCGCGGCTGGGGCACACGCTACGTCGATAACCCGGTGTGGCGGGAGATCACGGGCGCGCTGTTGTGGGTCCGCGATCTCGGCCGGCTCGACACGATCGATCCCGGGACATCCGATCCGAGCCTTCGCCACCTCCGTGCGGTCGTCAGCCTCTATCTGGGTGAGGCGGCGCAATCCGGCGGAGAGGGCGCCGCGGTGGCCGACAAGTGGTATGCAGACGCGCAGGAAATGTTCGACACCGACATGGGCCGCGACTGGACCCGATTCCAGCGCGCCGAATTGTGGTCCGAGATGCACGAGCACGAACTCGCCATCGGCCTGCTCACCGGCGTCGAGGACCGTGCACGCGCTCGCGGAGACCACGAACTTCTGGGCCGGGTGGCCACGTTCAGCGCCTTCCGCGAACTCGAGCATGGTCTTTTCACGCAGGCGACGGCACACATCGTGCTGGCGAACCTGCACGCGTTCGTATTCCACGTCCGTCAGACCGCGGCGCCGGACGAATACAGCACCAAGTTCCAGAGCGAGATGGTCTGGCGCGCGAACGAAGTGCTGACCACGATCGCCCGCACGGCCGACGAATCAGCGTGGACAGACGTCGTGTCGACCGCCACCGGTCTACTGGCTCCGCTGCGGCACTATGCCGGGCAGTCCGCCAAGGTGCCCGACGGCGAGCGGCATGTGGTCGTCGATGCGCTCGTCCAATTCTTACCGCCGCTACCGAGCGCCGAGGACATGCACGATCCCGTGAGCGAATACGTGACGCTGACGCGCTGGGCCAAGGCGAACATGAGCGATCAACTCGCCCTGCCGATGTCGCCGGCCACACGCGGACACGTCGATGGTTAGGCGCGGCGGGCCTCTGGACGAGAAGGGGGGATCAGCCGATGCTGTACGGGTGAGCGTATTGCCACTCTCGGACGTCTCTCCGGAGCATGTCGCGGCCGTCGAGGCGATCTACCGGACCTCGTTTCCGCCGTCTGAGCAGATCCCGTTCGAGAGTCTGGTGCACCCGCCCAGCGGGGAGAGCCGGACCGTTTCGGTGATGTGTGACCCGACACGTGTGTACGGCTTCGCGTCTGTTTACATGCTGCGTTCCTTCCCCGCCGATTTCCTGGAATTCCTCGCCATCGACCGTCGGTTGCGTGGCGGCGGCTTCGGTAGCACGCTTTTCCAGCACGTCCGGCGGATGGCCGCCGCCCGGCCCGGCATCACCGGCCTGATCTTCGAGGTCGACGATCCTGAGGAAGATGGCATAGAAGCGTCCGAGGTGGATGTGCGCCTCCGTCGAATCCGGTTCTACCGAAACAACGGCGCGGATCTCCTACCGGTGGAGGGATATCGGGTGCCGTCCCGCGTCGACGACGAGAGTTTTCCGCTCCGGCTGGTCTGGGTGCCGACCGAGCCGACGTACCGGCTCCCGGCAGCCCGTATCCCCGACGTGATCGACGCGCTGCGCGCGGAATCGTACGGACTTCCCCCGCACGACCGTCGGACCATTTCGATATCAGCCGTATCCGACGCTGCGAGCTCTTAGTCCGCTCTGTCAGTAAGGTGACTGCGGCGAACCAGGTGATGGGGCCATGATGGCGAGCATGCTGGCTGAACGTGAGACCGAACGGATGATCGCGGCGATCAAGGACGGCACGCTCGCGGCGAAGCCGATCACGCCGACTCCGATCCGCAGCACGCCGCTGCCCGTGCCGCACAACGTGCTCGCCGCGGCCATCGATCCGCACGGCGAACACGCGCGGAAGTTCGACGAGCGCCGCTCGGAGCATCGGCTCGGCATTGAGCGCGAGATCTCGGCCGCCCGGCACGCCGCCATCAGCGGATCCGCCGCGACCAATGCCACCCTCCTGGCCGCGGTCAAGGACCGGCAGGCGGCGCTGACCGGCTTTCTCGGCGGCAACCTCACGCTCCTGAGCACGCCGTTCTTCATCTGGTCGACGCCAGGACTGCGGATCCAACCCAACGCGGTCCCGTACGCGAGCACGGCCACGTTTAGCGTGACGGCCACCGATGACATCGATGAAACCTTGACCTTCTGGTACTACTGGGTCAACCCGAGCCAGGGAGTCGCCGTCCTCGACGTCAGCGGGTTCCTCACGACGAACGGCTTCGTGGAGGTGCGCTCCGACGGCGGCACGTTCCCTGGCTGGCGCAACTGTCACGTGCAGTTGGTCGACGAATTGCACGTGCTGAACTGGTGGCACCAACCCGCCACCGAACCGCTCTTCCAGGACACCCAGGACCAGGTCCCGCTCACGCTCGGGGTCGACAGCGGTGGCTGGTTCGACTCGGACGCGTTCGCAGCGACGCCGCTGTTCGCCGGGCGAGACATGAGCTTCAGTTCGTTCCTCGTGCCCGCGCAGTCGACCGCGGTGTTCCAGATGTCACTGCGGGTGCGCACGCTCGTCTCCGACGGCACCGCGACCATCGACTTCGCCAGCGGGGATTTCGCCGTGACCAGCCCGTGGGTGCTCGTCAACGTGCTCAGCTGACAGTCCCGAGCGTTTCGACGCTCCGGCTCGGCGACGAATTCGGTGGCCCATGAGGGCCCGTCGGCGGCCTGCCATCCGAGCAGCCAAAACACGGCGATCACGGGTCGGGATGGCGACGCCTAGCGAATCGGATTCAGAATTGATCCATGGCCACCGATAGTCCGCCCACCAAACCGTCGACGGAGCCACCCGCGAAGCCACCTACGAAGCCACCTGCGGAACCGTCGACGCAGCCACCCGCGATCCCGTCCGCGGAACCGCCCACGACCTCGTCCGCGTCGCCCCCGAAGCGAACCGGCTTCTGGACACTTCAGAACGTGACCGCGCTCCTCGCATTGCTGGCCTTCACGTCCAACATCGCCACCTTCACCGATCTCGAGCGACATTGGATCCCGAATGCCGGCAAGAGCCAGGCGGAACTCCAGCAGGAGGGCGAGCAAGCGGCGGCGGCACAGACTCGCAAGTGGTACGTAGACACGTCAAACGACGCCTGCGAACGTGCCGGCGCCGCCGCTCATGTCCCGACGGAACCGGCTTCGATCACGTACAGCTGGATGATGCAGGTGTTGAGTGCGAGACGTACCGTGCTGAGATTTTGGGGTGATGTTCCCGGCGATCTGAGTTCCGCGGCGGACCGCGCAAGTTCCGAAAAGATGCTGTCCGACTTCGCCGCCGCGAACGCCGCTTGGCTGACGATGGCCCAGGATCTCAAGGCGCGCAACGTCGCCGGATACAACATGGGTTTGAGTCTCTACCTGGGCTCCGAGGGATCGTTCTTCGCCGAGGCGTCCACCTACGGCCTCGCATCGTGCAGTCAGCAGTGGCCGTCGCCTCCGTTGTGGGAGTGACACTTGCGCGCCATCCGCGTGTTCGGACTTCTCCGCCGCCGTTTGACGTGTGCCTCGCTGGGGAATTCGCATGCAACTCGTTAAGGAGGCCGCATGGAGACGTCCGCCAGGTCCGGGCGCAGTAATCGACAGCCGCCACGCCCGTGCGCGGCATCGCAGCCCAGCACAGCGCCGACCGTGAGGGGGCGATCCTGATGGCCGTTGGAAATCACTACGGGATCCCCGCCTTCGTGTGGTTCGTGCTTTGGGTCGTCGTCTGCGTCTTGGTAGTCATCTTCTTGGCACTGCTGGTTCACCACTTCGGCGGTGCGTCGCTCAAGCTTCAACTCGGCCACTTCTACCTCAACATCGGAGTCACCTGACCGTCCCGAACTCCCGCACGTCGGCACCGCACACAGCAACATGTGCGGTGCCGGTGTTCGTTGTCGGAGCGGTTGCCCGCTCACAACGCCCCGGCCGCCGATAACGCATGTCGGTAATGTCGGTTTTGAATATGATGACGACACGACCAGCAGATCTGACCGACGGGGATACATGATGCTCAGGTCTCGGAGAGTTCTCGCGATCGTCGCCACGCTGCGCCTGGCGACCTCGTGCACATCGAGCGCCAAGTCCCCGGCGACGTGATGGCCGACTGGGACGGTGCCGGATACGAGCACATCAGCGGACTGCAGCGGGCAATGGCGACGGCCTCCCTGGCCGATGTCACGGTCTGTGGTGCGGAGCGGGTGCTCGATGTCGGCTGCGGCGACGGGTACGCGACGCGGCTGATCGCTTCTCGCCTGCCGCGTGGGTCCGTCCTCGGCGTTGACCCGTCGCCGCGCATGATCGAGGCGGCCCGCTCCGCGAACGATGCGCTGACGAACGTGTCCTTCCGGGTCGGTGACGTCACCTCGATGGCGTTCGGGCCCGAGTTCGACCTCGTTACTTCCTTCAACGCACTGCATTGGGTGACGCGACAGGAGATGGCCTACCGGAACATCGCGGCGGCGCTCAAGCCCACCGGACGAGTGCTCGTGCAGTTCGTCTGCAACGGCAGCCGTCCGAGCGTCGAGCGCGTCGCCATGGAGGTGACCGCCGACCCGCGTTGGGCACCGGCGTTCGCTGGTTTCCCGCAACCTTTCGTGCACATCGCCCCGGACGACCTGGCCTCGATCGTGGCCGGCGCCGGTCTGGCCGTCGCCCGGCAGTCGGTGACCGACCGCGAATGGAATTTCGGCTCACGCGATCAATTCGCGCAGTGGTGCACTGTCGGGTCCTCGGATTGGACGTCGCGACTGCCGGCAGCGGACCGAACCGCGTTCGTGGATGCCGTTGTCGACCGCTACGAGACGATTGTCGGCCGGCCGGGGGTGTTCCGGTTCTTGCAACTGCGGGCCGAACTACGACCGCGGCCAGTTTAGGCCTGGTTCGACCAGCACCTTCAGACCTGTGCATGCCGCGGCCTCCCGGAAGGCCTCCGGCGCCTCGGCCAACGGGAACCGCGACGTGACCAGTGACGCGAGGTCGACCAGCCCGCGATCGACCAACGCGATCGCGCGCGGATAGACGTCGCCCATACGTCGCACCATCACGAGCGTCAGCCCCTTGCGTCGGGCGAGCGCCGCCGGGAAAGACGTACGGTCGCCGTCCGGGATGCCGACCAGCACCACCCGAGCCCCGGGCCTGGCCACGGTGAGCGCGGTCGCCACGGCCTCGTCGGTGCCCGACACCTCGAACGCGACGTCGACGGCTGGCAGCCCGGCGATCGTGACGGCGTCCTCCGCGAGCGTGCCGACCACCATGTCAGCGCCGGACCGAAGCGCCGCGTCGCGCCGATGTGGCAACGGGTCGAACGCGACGATGAAGGTGGCACCGGAAGCGCGTGCGAGCTGGACCAGGGCGAGCCCGATCGGACCGCAGCCGATGATCGCCACCGACGATCCGATCCGCATGTGGGAAAGATCATGCGCGTGGACGGCCACTCCGAGCGGCTCGAGCATGGCACCGTCGGCGTCCGACAGCGTCTCGGGCAACGGGTGCAACGCGTGGTCGGGCCAGGTTATGAAGTCGCGCATGCCACCGTCGATCATGCCGTGGCCGGCGAACGCGACGTCGGGACACAGGTTCGGGTGACCGCCGGCGCAACTCGCGCACGCACCACACGGAAGCGCTGGGTCGATCGCGACCCGCTGTCCACCTCGCGGCCCGTCGACGATCACGCCCGCCATCTCATGACCCGGCACCAGTGGCCGGTCGAGCCGCGCGTCCCCGATGCCGCCTTCGGTGTACCAGTGCAGGTCAGAACCACAAATGCCGACAGCCGTGACGCGTACGAGCACCGATCCTGCAACCGGTGCCGGCGTCGGTTCCTCGGCCACGCGCAGATCGCCCGGACCATGCAGTCGTGCCACACGCATGCCGCGATGGTATGCGACGGTCGCGTGGGGACTAGGCCCTCTCTCAAAGCTGCCGTTCGGCTGCGCCGTGACCCGCCGAGAGCCGCGTCCACGTTACCGAACCCGGATCGTGATCTCGACGATCATGCGTCGAGGGATGCCAGGAAAGCCAATAGTCACTCACAGTAGTTTCACAGACACAGTGAGTAACTTTCATAGCTCACCCACAAGCGGGCCGATAGGGGCACCGCGATGAGCGAGGAGGATCCATGAACCTCATGACGATGATCTTGACTTGTCCACGGTGCGAAGGGCCGATGCGTCCCTACGAGCGCCACGGCGTCGAAATCGATCAGTGCATCGAGTGCCGAGGCGTCTACCTGGACCGCGGCGAGCTCGAGCGGATCATCGACGCCGAAGCCAGCGCCGCACTGCGGATGACGGCCGGCTATCCGATGTCCTACGACGAGGATTTGACCGATCTCACCGACGATAGCCAGTTCCTCGACTCGCGCGGACGTCACAAGAAACGTCGGCGCGGCGCATTCGGCGACCTGTTCGACTAGCAGAACCTAAGCCGCGGCGGCGTCGAGCACCTCGCGCAGTTTGATGGCGAAGGCCTCCGGCTGGCCGGTGTAACCGAATTCGCCGCCAGCGAAGCCGCCGTGGTGGCTCGGGAACACCGTCGCCGGTTGGCCGAGAAGCGTGGCCGTCGCCACCGCGGTGCGCCCGGTGAAGGTGTCCAGAGACTCCTTACCGACGGCGATCACCACGCGCGTACCTGCTGCGCCGAGCGCGTCACCGTTTGGGTGGTAACCGCTGATCGCCCAGCATTGCTCGGAGAGCAGCGGGTTGTCGCGGGAGCCGTCGTCCTCGGACGGCATGCCGAACGCGGCGGGGTCGGGCACCGGCTGGGCGAAGAAGTCGTCGGTAAATTCGCCCCGCCATGACGTCATCCCAATGAAGGCCGCCATGCCCGCACCCCAACCGCTGGCCTCGTAGACGTCCCGGACGGCGGCACGAGCACGCTCGGCAGCCGGGGCATCGGGAAGGACCGGGATGATCGGCGGCTCGTGCGCGACCAGGACAGATACATCATCCGGGTACGCCGCGACGAGAGCGAGTGCGGTCACGGCGCCACCGCTGCTGGCGAACATCTCGACCGGGCCCGCGCCAAGCGCCTCGATGATGGCGTGAACGTCGCCGGCCTGAGTCTCGGGGATCTGGTCGACGCGGCCGTCCTTACGGGTGCTGCGGCCGATGCCACGAGGGTCGTAGGTGATAACGGTGCGGTCGGCGAAGTGCGAGGCCAGCGTGTTGAAGCCGGTGGCGTCCATCGGCTGGCCGATCATCATCAACGGCGGGCGTCCGTCGGTGGTGGGCAGCGTGCCGTGGACGTCGTACGTCAGGTCTACCTCGGGGGTCTGCAGCGTCTCGGTCGTCATAACCATGCAAGCTACCGCCGATGGCGCGACGAGCAAGTGAGGCGCGACCCGAAGATCGCGCCTCACTGTTCACGCGGTCGGGGGTGCGCACCTCGCCGGTAGCGTGACCTGGCCGGGCGTCGGGTTGAACGTGGCCATCCGGAGCCATTCGTCCAACTCAGGATCGAAGAGGTTCTGGAAGCCGAACTGCAGAACCTGCCACCACTTGCTCGGATCGGTCTGGTCAACGTAAATGTCGCCCAGGGCGATCGGGAACCGGAAGACTTCTCCGGGTTCGGTGAAGCCGCCGATGACGCCGACGCGCCAGTGATCGACATACGCGGTTCGGGTAGCCCTGCAGGATCTCCGCGCCCACGAAGCGTGAGGTCTTCAGCTTCTCGTTCAACAAGGTCGCGGCTGAAGACTCCCGGGATCTTGCTGCAGTTATGCGGCGGGTGGACGTTCGGCCACTTGTAGGTCAGCGTGTACAGCGTGTTGTGGTAGATCAGGTTGGTGAACCAGATCGGGTAGTCCGGGCCACCCGCGACCATCTGGCTGTCGCCGCCGCGCCCGTCCCAGGTGAAAGGCACATTGACGCCGAGGTCCCGGACGATGTAGCGGCCCCTGCCTTGGAAGTCCGCCGGAAGCTGCGGCGGCGGTGGCATCTTCGGATTCGACGGCTTCGCGTCGGCCGTGTCAGCCGGCGGCCGGCCGTAGATATGCTGGGCGGCGACCGATGCCGGCGCACCCGCGGTGACGGCGACTAAGCCGCACGCGACCGCCGAAAGCAGTATCCGAAGTGCCCGGGTCGATGCCATGTCCCCTCCGCGGGTTTGCTCGCCTGACGACCCGCACAGAAACGGACCTTCGCCGCAATCTACGCGAATCGCCCACTCTCGCCTTCACGCCACGCGCTCAAGCTGCGATTTTTGGGCGTCGTGGCCGTGCTCTAAAAGCAGTGGCCCGGTCATCCGCGATGGATGACCGGGCCAGCCTTGCCGGTGCAGCGCTCCTAGCTGGTGAAATAGCCCGCCAGGTCGGCGAGGATCTGCGTACTTCCGGTCGCGTTGTAGAAATCGATCTTTCCGTTCACGACCGGGACCACCACCTGGTTAGCGATCGTCTGACCCGCGGCGAAGTTCACGTTCGACACGACCGGCCGCGGCTGCCCGTCGGGGTAGACCGTCAAGTAGCCCGCCAGCGTCGGCCCGGTGACCGTCACGTTCAGCACGACCGCGGTCACCCCGGTCAGGGGGACTCCACTGACGCCAGCCACCTGCAGTGTCACGGATTTGTTCGGACCCACCGGTGCCGTTGCGACCCCGCCGGTGCCATTGCGAGTATCCATGATCCGAGTCGGGCCGGCCGAATGGAAGCCGGCACCCGTCGCGCCGAAGTAACCGGTGACATCGGCCAGAAGATCAACCGACCCACCGACGTTGTGCAGTTCGACCTTGCCATCGACGACCGGCACGATCGCGAAGTTCGCGACGGTCGCGCCCGTCGCATAATTCAGGTTCGACACGTTGGGAAGTGCTTGGCTGTCCGGGTACGCCGTGAGGTAACCACCAGCGCTCGGACTGACCGCCGTCAGGTTGAGCATGACCGCGGTGACACCGCTCGCCGGCACACCACCCGCGCCGGCCACCTGCAGCGAGACATCGCCACCGGCGGGAACCTTCGCCTTTGCGGCGCCCAGCCCGCTACGTGTGTCGAGGATCCGGGCCGGCGTCACCGTGTTCAGCTCCGAACCGCTGCCGTCGCCGGTGTAGTAGCCGGTGACGTCACCGAGTACATCGACGTTTCCGGCGGCGTTCGTGATATCGATCATGCCGTTCACCAGCGGGACGGTCACCAAGTTGGGCAGCGTCTGGCCCGCCGCCAGGTTCAACGACGACGACGTTGGCTGGCCCTGACCATCAGGGAACACCGTGAGGTAGGTCTTGGCGCTTGCGCTGACGCCGGTGACGTTCATGACGACCGCGGTCGCACCGGTGGCCGGCACCCCACCCGTACCCGCGACCTGCACCTTGATGTTCTTGCCCGCCCCGAGCTTGGCCTTCGGGGCACCGGTGCCACTGCGGGTGTCGAGAATCCGGGTTGGCGTCAGCGGCACGAACGTGTCCCCGTTTGTCGGAACGGCATCGTTAACCGTCAGCGTCACGGGAGCGTTGTTGTTCCCGGTGTCAGGGTCGCCACGGTGAGTTCCGTCATAGAAGATGCCGACGTTGCCGTCTGTTCCTGAGGTGGCGGTGATCTTCAGGCGAAGGGTGGCCGAGAACGATTGGCCGGGCGACATCGTGAGGCCGTCCAGGAAGCACAGGTAGTACGGAAATCCGCCCGTGTGCGGTCCGCTGCCGATGCCGATGCCGGTGGTGCCGTTGCAGTTCGGCGGCACCGAGACGACCGTGGCCCACGTCGGCACCGTCAGCGTGAAGAACTGCGCCGGGCCGCCGGCACCGAGATCGTCGAGCGCAGCCGGTCCGTTGTTCGTGAAACCGAACGTCGCGTTGACCGTCTGACCCACGTGGCCGACCACATTCGCGCCGAACGCGACAAGATCATTGGTCGTGTTCACGTCGAAAATCGCGGTGGTGCCTGGAAAGCCATCGCCGGCGATGGTGCTGTCCAGCGGCTCCGTGTCAAGCGTCAGGTTCTGTCCCGAGCTCGGGCGGGCCACGAAGGTCGCTCCGGGGAAAAGATTCGCCGGCGGTGGCATCGGTGTGGCCGACGCGCTGGACGTGACCATAACGTCGATGCGGGAAGTCAGGGATGCGTCGGCGACGATTGTGCCTTTGAATCCGTCGTGAAGCTTCACCTGCTGGTTGACACCGATCGGTTCATGAATCGTGCAGGCCACGAAGGTTCCGTTATCGGCTGTCCAAGCGGCGTACAGGCAGTTGTCGTACGTCGCCGGAGCGACGCCGTGGGAGACGTTGAAGACGATCTGCACGCCAGGCGCAGGTTCGCTGCCGATGTTCGCGAATGTGAACGGCATCGAGACAGCGTCACCCAGGCTGACGTGCTGATCCGGCGGAAGAACACTCGATGTCTGCAGGTCGAGAGCGTCCGCGACAGTCACGGTCGTCGTGTCGCCCTGGTCGGGGGAAAGGGTGTCGTTAACACCTGTCGCCGCTCCCGACATCGTGCCGGAGACGCCATTCGCGGCTCCCGGCAGCGAAGCCACGGTGATGTCGAATTCGGGCGACTCCTCGTCATCGGCCGGAAACTGCACGGGGCAGACCGCTGTGGACCCGGTCACCGTGCAGCCGTAGCTCGCCGGTAGCGACGCGGTCGCCACTCCCGCGAGCCCACTGAAGTCGAACGTGACGATCGGGTTGACCTGCGGCTGGGTGGCGAACACCGACGCCACGACGACGCGTGAGGACGACGCATGTGCCGGGATCGAGGTGGAGTCCTGCTGGAAACTAAGGCTGATGAAGCTGGAGGAGTCGGCGCTCGCCGGAGAGCCGGTCAGCGCCACGGTTGCGAGGACGAGGAGGCCAACGGCAGTTGCCGCGACGGCCCGGAAATGCTTTTGGTTCATGGGGTCTCCGAGACCTGGGTCATGCGGGGGGCTTGATCAGGTTATGACGCTGGGGATAACCCCGCTGACCCACCGAACGCGTCAACCCGCCCACGTGACGGGGCGGCGAGCACGCGTCATGTGCCGCCACGAGGTCTTGACACCGTCGAGCCGCGTACCTCTATAGTGCTAGCAACCTAGTTGAATGGCTTGATGGTGATTGAGTTCCATCTTGATACGCGTTCCGGCCTCGCGCCTTACCTGCAGCTCGTCCAGCAGGTCCGGCAGGCGATGCGGCTCGGGCTGCTTGTCGAAGGCGATCAGCTGCCCACCGTCAAGGACGTGGTAGCCCGCATCGCGATCAACCCGAACACCGTGCTCAAGGCCTACCGAGACCTGGAACACCAGGGTTTGGTCACTGCCCGGCCCGGCGTCGGCACTTTCGTGACCCGCACCCTCGCCGACGCATCGATCGAGGCCCACGGCCCGCTTCGCGCTGAGTTGAGCGCGTGGCTGGATCGAGCCCGCGCCGCGGGCCTGGAAGACGAGAGCATCCAGGCCCTGTTCGCCGCAACGTTCCGCACCCCAACCGAGGAGAACGTATGAATGCCGTGGTCCAGGCGACCGGCCTGACCAAGAAATACGGCCGGCGCACCGCGCTAGCTGACTGCACGCTGTCGATTCCGCAAGGGCGGGTCGTCGGTCTGGTCGGTCCCAATGGTGCCGGCAAGACGACGTTTTTGCAGATCGCCGTCGGGATGCAGCCACCGACGGCCGGCACCATCGCCACGCTCGGCGGCCGGCCCGCCGCCGACGCTGCGCAGTTGGCCCGGGTCGGCTTCGTGCCGCAGGACACCCCGACCTACGCGAACATGTCCATCGCCGACCACCTGCGCATGGGCGCGCACATGAATCCCGGCTGGGACGCGGGCCTCGCGGCGGAACGCATCGCCAAGCTCCACCTGGACCCGGGGCAGAAGGCCGGCAAGCTCTCGGGCGGTCAACGGGCGCAACTGGCGCTTACCCTGGCCGTCGCGAAGCGCCCCGAATTGCTCGTGCTCGACGAGCCGGTCGCCAGCCTGGATCCATTGGCCCGCCGTGAGTTCCTGCAGAACCTGATGTCCTACATCGCCGACTACCAGACCAGCGTCATCCTGTCCTCGCACCTGGTCAGTGACCTGGAGCGGGTGTGCGACTACCTGATCATCCTGGTCGCGTCCCGCGTGCGGCTCGCCGGCGATGTCGACGACCTCACCTCCACGCACTTCCGGCTGACCGGGCCGCGCGGGGCCACGGTGCCAGACGGCACCACGATCATCGAAGAGAGTCACACCGATCGGCAGTCGACCTATCTGGTGCAGCGAGACTCGGCGCCCGACGATCCGGCATGGGCAAGCGAGCCACTCAACATGGAGGACATGGTCCTGGCGTACATGGCGGCCGCACGATGATCTGGTTGTCCTGGCGCCAACAGCGCACCCAGACCGTGGCCGCCGGCGCGCTGGTCGTTGTGATCGCGATCCTGCTGATCCTCACCGGGATTCACCTGGCCGACCTGTACTCGAGCGTTAACGCGTGTCACAGCGGGTGCGGCAGCGTGGTCGAGAACTTCCGCAACGAGGGTCAGTCCGGCTTCAGTGGATTCGTTTACAAGCTCGCGATGTACGCGATGTACGTGGTGCCGCCGCTGCTCGGTCTGTTCTGGGGCGCCCCGCTGGTGGCCCGGGAGGTTGAGGCCGGCACGCATCGGCTCGCGTGGAACCAGACGGTCACCCGGACCAGGTGGCTGATCACCAAGCTCGTCACGGTCGGTGCCGCCGCCGTGCTCGCCACCGGCATCTTCAGCCTGATCGCGACGCTGGCACTGCACCACTTGGACCGGGGATCCCTGATCGGCCCACAGCTGTTCGGCGTCCGCGGCATCGTGCCCGTCGCCTACACCGCGTTCGCGTTCACCTGCGGCGTCGCGGTCGGCGCCATCGTGCGGCGGACCGTCCCGGCGATGGCGATCACGCTCGCGCTCTACGTCGTGGCCGTGGTCCTGATGCCGACCTTGGTGCGCGCCCATCTCATGCCGGCGTCCACCGCCACCGCATCGATCGACAGCAGCGATGGATCCTTCCACGGCATCGAGATCCATCCGGGCGGCACGATGCGCGTCTTCGGTTCGTTGACGGTCCCCAACTCGTGGACGCTCACGGACCTGACCGTCACCCCGGACGGCAAGGAGTTCACCGGCCCCGCCGACATGGCGATCTGCGGACCGGACGGCTCTCACGACGCATGCAACCAGTGGATCGGCAGCAAGCACCTCGCGCAGGTCCTGACGTACCAGCCGAGTAGTCATTTCTGGCCCTTGCAGTGGATCGAAAGCGGCATCTTCATCGCGCTCGCCCTCGTCTTCGCCCTGGTCGCCGTGTGGTGGACCCGGCGCCGCCTGACCTGAGAGGAGGACAACCATGTGGTGGTTCACCTGGCGCCAGATCCGGGCTCAGACCTATGTCACCGGTACGCTGCTGGTCGCCGCCGCGGCCGCACTAGCGGTCACCGGCGTCCGCCTGGCTCATTTATGGACCGACAGCGGCGCATCGGCATGCACGACCAGCTGCGCCGGAGCACTCCGACAGTTTCAGGATTTGCTGGGCGGGACAAACCTCAACGGGTGGTACGACACGAGCACCATCGCGCTCTACGTCACTCCGATTCTGATCGGCATCTTCTGGGGCGGCCCCCTGGTGGCCCGGGAGTTGGAAGCGGGCACCCATCGGCTGGCCTGGAATCAATCGGTGACCCGCTCCCGGTGGCTCACCACCAAACTGTTGTTGGGCGGCGGGCTCGCGCTCACCGCCGTAGCCGTCCTCACCGTGGGAATCACGGTGTGGGCGCAGCATCTCGATCGCGACAGCCGTATCGAGCCGCTGCTGTTCGGCGCGCGCGGGATCGTGCCGGCCGGGCACGTCCTGTTCGCCTTCGCGCTCGGGGTCACCGCCGGTGCCCTGGTCCGGCGCACGGTGCCGGCGATGGCGATCACGCTCGGCGGCTACGTCGTCGTCCTGGTGACGATGGCGCTGCTGATCCGCTCGCATCTCGCACCGGTGCGACACGCCTTCCTGCCGCTGGACCTCAACCGGCTGACGTCGATGCGCATCGACATCAACGGTCCGATCAACCTCGTCGGTGAGCCGGACATCCCGGGATGGGTGCTCACCAACGAAACGGTGACGCCGGCCGGCGCCGTGTTCAACGGACCCGCCGATCCGGCGCACTGCGGGCAAGGCCTTTCGGAACACTCGTGCACCGACTGGATCGCTTCGCTGCACCTGCGCCAATCGGTGACCTACCAACCGATGTCGCATTTCTGGCCACTGCAACTGATCGAAGCGGCCATCTACGTGGTGCTCGCCGCCGCTCTGATCGGCGTATGCGCGCGTCGGGTGCGTCGACTGACCTAGAGCCCGCGCTATCGGGTGACTGGTGGTGGTGCCGCAGCTCAGCGCACCACCACCGCCGCTCGGACGCGACCCGGCCAGCCTCGTTCGCGCTGGACGCGAGTGGGACGACTGACAAACCGGATGCGCTGCCCGGGCGGGCTGACTACCGTCCGGGCGTGGCCCACACCTATCCCCCGCTCAACATCCACATTCGTACGCCGCGCCTGACGCTCGCCGGTGCGTCCGACGAACTGCTCGAACGTCTCGTGCCGCTCGTGCGGGCGGGCGTCGCCGACGCTGAGCCGTGGCCGTTCGACGACCCGATGTCGCTCTACGCCGACAACCCCGAGCGCGAATGGCAGTGGCTGCGCGGCATCTGGGCCGGCCGCGCGCGCGTGAGCCCGGATTCGTGGCGGCTCTACTTCGCGGTGCTCGTCGACGGTGAACCTATCGGTATGCAGGATCTCGTCGGCACGAACTTCGCCAGGTTCGGCACGGTGTCGAGCTTCTCGTGGTTGGCTCCGGGGAGCCGCCGACACGGCTTCGGCAAGGAAATGCGGGCAGCGATTCTGCATCTCGCCTTCGCCGGGCTGGGCGCGCGCGAAGCCGGCAGCGACGCGTTCGTTGACAACGAAGCGTCCAACCGAGTCTCGCGCGGCCTCGGCTACGAGCCCAACGGCACGGACTGGGACACCCGCCGGGGCGAACCCGGGCGGATGCAGCGGTGGTTATTGACGCGGGACGCGTGGGAACGGGTCCGCCGAGACGACATCGAGCTGACCGGCGTCGAGGAGTGCCTGCCCGTCCTGGGCATCGGCTAGCGTCGCCTCCCACATGAAACCGTTGCGGAAACCTGGCACACCAAGTCGGTAAACCGATAGCGCGACTCGGACGTCTTCTCTCTGTGGCGCCGAGGCCGACCGAAATGACGTGGGACCGTGGTGCGATGGTGAGTGAGCCGTCGCGCACACGGTCTGACACCGTCGCGGGCTGGTCGGCCGACGACGCGATCACCCGGCTGTTCGGGGTGCACTACCGGTCACTCGTCCGGCTCGCATACCTGCTTCTCGCCGACGCGTCCGCCGCCGAGGAAATCGTGCAGGACGCGTACGTCGGGCTGCATCGCCGCTGGCGAGGGCTCCGCGACGTCGACAAAGCGCTCGCCTACCTGCGGACGACGGTCGTCAACCGGTCTCGATCCGCGCTGCGGCACCGTCGTGTCGTCGACCGCTACATCGCCACCGTCACCGACCTCGACAACGCCACCCCGAGCGCCGAAACGACCGTGCTCAGCCGGATGCGCCGGGCTGACATGATCGCGGCGCTGAGCGAGTTGCCGACGAGGCAGCGGGAAGCACTCGTGCTGCGCTACTACGGCGAACTCTCCGAATCCGAGATCGCCGACACGATGGGATGCAGTCGCGGCGCCGTCAAGAGTCATACGGCTCGTGGCATGGCGGCGCTGCGTTCAGGCACCGAAAGATGGGCGTGAGCGTGATGAGCGGGCCGACGGATATGACACAGATCGAGACGGCGCTGCGCGACGCGTTGGATTTCCAGGCAGCTCGCGTCGACGTCGCGCCCGACGCGCTTGGAGCGATTCGCGCACGGATCGCCGCACGAGGCCGCCCGTGGTCGCGGCTGCACCGACGCCACAACACCCCCACGCGTCGTCTCCGAGGAGGAACAATGCTCACGTTTCGCGCCGGGGCCGCCCTGGCCGTCGCCACGTCCGTCATCGCGGTCGTGACCGGGGTCGGCAGTTGCGCCCCCAAACACCCCGTCACCGTCAGTGCCCCGGCTGGTGTGGCCACGACGACGCCGACCGCGCCATCGCCAACCAGCCCCGCTTCAGCCGCAACGGCGAACCTGCCGATCTACTACGTGGGCCCGACGGCCGCTGGGCCGGCGCTCTACCGCGAGTACCACCGGGTCGCGGTCGGCGACGGCTCCATGGCTGCGAAGGTGCGCGCGGCGGTCACGCTGATGCTCGGAAGCCACACTGCCGCCGACAACGACTACACGACCCCCTGGCCAGCGGGTACGACTGTCCGCAGCGTCGCCACCTCCGGCTCGGTTACCACGATCGATCTGCACGGGGCCACGGGCGGCGCGGCGAACGCGTACCCGCTGGCGCTCAAGCAGTTGATCTGGACCGTGACAGCGGTTTCCGGCGGCACCGGCGTAAGGCTGCGTTTCGACGGCGCGACGCGGCCCACGCTCGGCTCGGTGCCGGTGGGCACCACGCTGCGTCGCGGCCCCGCGGTCGACGCGCTGGCTCCGGTCTGGGTGATCGACCCGCAGGCGAAGGCCACGACGGGTGGTGCCGTGACGGTGCATCTCGCCGGGATCGTCTTCGAGGGGACCATTAATTTGCGGGTACGGGACTCGTCCGGTGCGATCATCAAGCACCAGGTCGTGCAGCTGACCGTAGGCGCGCCGGCACAAGGCACCGCGACCGTCCATCTGAGCCTGGCCCCGGGCAGTTACACGATCGAGGCCTACGCCGTGTCGGCGAAGGACAGCTCGATCGTCGCGCTCGACGGGCACCCGTTCACGGTGAAATAGCGTCGGGTGGGTTAGCTAGATCTAGCCGGTCGAGTCGGGACCGGCTCCCGGTGCGAAGATCCTGATCTGGACGTGGTCCGGCAGACCGTCGCGCGGTCCCTCGGGCGCGATCGATCGTGAACGGGTAGTCGCCCCCACCTTTGATGTTGATGCTGCCGACAATCTGGCCGATGACGCCCGACACCCATCGGTTGGCTTTGGGAGTCAGGTGCGAGGTGATCGAAATCGTGGTGCCGCTGGTGAGCGACTCGAACGCGGTCACGAACGGGTCGCACTCCTCCGGCTCGGGCGGGCTCACGACCAGGTCGCTCACGTCTAGCTCGAGACTGCCCACGAACAGGTCACCGACGCCCAGGCCGTGCTGCGACATCGCTGTCTTGCCGCACACGTGGCCGGGGTTCGTGCTGGCACGGGCGGCGGAGGTGACGCAGCGGATCAGCGGGTCGGTCGGCTGGAGATGCTTCGCGCACAGCGCCTTGGCCTCGTCGAAGTGCTGGTGGGCCTGCTCGAACTCGCCGCAGTCGAGGGTCAGCGTGCCGAGCCGGGCCAGCATCTGGATGCCCTGGGGATCGGCCGGGCCGAACGCCTCTCGGTGCGCGAGACAGGTGCGATGCAGTGTCGTGCGGGCCTCCTCGCAGAGCCCGGCGGCGTGCAGCGTGACCGCCAGGTCGGCCTGCCCGGCGAGGGTCGGACGACTGCCCGGGCCGATTTGGGTCGCGAGCCGCGCCACGACGTCGCGATAGAGGGTGACTGCCTCGGTCATCTGCGTCGTGGCTCGCAACACGAACGCGTGCAGGAGGTCGGCGAGCAGCGAGGCCGGCGCCGCCGGGACGTCGAGCGACTCGGGCGGCTTTGTGGGCGTAGGTCGAATAGGGCAGCGCGGAATAGGACTCGCCGAGCGAGGTGAGCACACCGGCATAAAGTCGGGCGGCTTCAGCCAGATCGGGATCGGGCCTTACCGCGTCTCAAAGTGGCCGATTGCGAGAATGGGCCGAAGTTTGAGCAGCGCGGCCGGAAGATCTCCGGCGTCGATGTGAGCGCGGGCCTCCCGGACGGCGCCTGTGGCTGAGATCGCGACGTCCGACATGTCTTGAACGTACCGTCCTTATCTGGTCTTGCCATTGGCTAGTCGTGCCAATATTAGAACGCTAGTGCTATTCATACGGCTAGACCCGACGGTATCCGGCGATGGGTAGCGCGTCGATCCGTCGCATTCGGACGACGTCACCCGTGTGCGGCGCGTTGACCATCCAGCCGCCGCCGACGTACATGCCGACGTGATGCAGCGTGGGCGGGAAGAAGAACACGAGGTCACCGGGGCGGAGTTGGGCACGCTTGATCGGCGTGGTGTCGTGCCACTGCCACACGGTGTAATGGCGCAGCTTCTTGCCGGCCTTGCCCCATGCGTAGACCATCAGACCGGAACAGTCGAACGTGTTCGGACCGGCCGCGGCCCAGACGTACTGCTTGCCGATCTCGCCGCAGGCCACGGCGGACGGCGACGGCGGCCGCACCAGTGATCGGCGTGTACGGGCAGGCGACCGGCCGCAGCGCGCTGATGCCCACCGGGGCCTTCGGCGGCGGGACGAGGCCCTCCAACTTCTGCAAGCTCGCGATCTGCGCCAGGATCGTGCGCTTCTTCGACGCGAGATCGGCTTTCCGTTTGGAAAGAGCTTTCCACCGACGCGTCGAGCACCTTCTTGGCCGCTCGGTATTTGTCGCGCGCCACGACGAGGGTCCGGACCGCGCTGTGCTCGCGACGGACGATCTCGTCGCCCAGGCTCAGTCGATCGATCAGCGTCGGCGTCGTCGTGGCTGTCGAGCAGCCAGACCGATCGTGAAGGTCGGGCCGGACTCGTAGACCTGCGTGACGACCGGCTGAAGCCGGACCAGCGCGACACTCACTCGAGCGGATGCCCGATTGGCCTTGGTGCCGAGCGCGGACGCTTTGGCTTGATCGGTGACCAAAAGGCTGGCCACCCGGTCGTACTCCTCGATGATCGGTTCCAGTTTCTCATTGGCCTGATCGATCTGAGCCTGGACCGATTCGCCCCACGCTTGCCCGGGCATCGCGGCGACCGCGAGCGACGTCATGACGGTGACGACGAGGCCGGCGGCAACCCGGCGGACGACCTGAGCGGATAGCGTCGATCGCTTGCTGAACATCGGCCTGACCTCCGGTTCGCACATTGCAGGCCAGCCGAATCGCCAGCGTATCGAACAAATGTACGACTGTGCCAAGCTCAAGGCAAGGGCCCAAACGCCCTTCACGAATCGACCGAATGTCAGCTAGCTTCGTACGCATGTTCTACGACGAATCCGGCTCCTCGGTCGATCGAAACGCCGGTCGACAATCCCGTCGACTGGTCCGTGGTTCGAGCGCGCTTCGGGCTGGCAGTGGTCGCCCTGGTGCTTTTCACGGCAGTCGGATTGGTGCTCACCTACAGCGTCAAGACCTATCTCTCGATGACCGGCGACTCGACTGTGCGCAGCGCGCCTAACGGCTCCGCGGTCGTCGTCAAGCGTTCGCAAACCGGTCCGTTCGCGACGGTCGCGATCCAGACCGACGGGACTCCGCTCAACGAGCGCTCCGGGCCATCGACCTACAACTCGGTCCGCGGGCATCTCGCCGACGGCGCGATCATCGGCGTGACGTGCCAGGAATTCGGACAGACGTTGACCGGACCGGTCACGACTTCCTCCTGGTGGGAGGTTGATTCACACGGCTTCTACATTTCCGACGCCTACATCGTGTGGGCCTCGACCCGGCCGGCGGTGCCATGGTGCGGAGCCGACTCCGACCGGCCGGTGACCGCCACCGCGCACGTCGGGTTCCGAGGGTCTCAGCGTGCGCGTCGGGCCCAGCGTCAGCGATCGCAAGGTGGCCACGGAACGCAACGGCGCCATGCTGACCGTCGTCTGTCGCACCTGGGGCGAAACCGTCTCCGGTGCCGAGGGCAGCACCACCGCGTGGAGCAAGCTCGCCACCGGCGACTACGTCTCGGAGGCGTTCGTGCATTGGTCCCCCGAGCAGCCCTTCATACCCTGGTGCGGCGAGGCTCCACGCAGCGTGCCGCCGGCGACGACGGCCGAGTTCATCAAGCAGGCGGTGGCGCCGGCGCAGGCGAGCATGAACCGCTACGACGTGCCGGCATCGGTCACCATCGCGCAGGCGATCCTGGAATCCGGGTCCGGTGCCAGCACCCTGACGCGGATCGATCACGCGGTGTTCGGCATGAAATGCTTCGGCGATCCGGGTCCGGTCGCCGTGGGATGTCGCAGCTATGGCACTCACGAATGCGGCTCGAACGGCAAGTGTTACAGCACGAGCGCGAGTTTCCGGGCGTACAAGACGGAAACGGACTCCTTTACCGATCACGGTTTGATGCTGTCCACATTGCAGCGCTACCAATCGATGTTCACGTTCACCAATGACCCGGACAAGTTCGCCCAGGCATTGCAGAAAGCGGGGTACGCGACGTCACCCAAGTACGCCGCGAACCTGATTTCCGTCATGAAGCGCTACAACCTCTACCAGTACGATCGCACCGCGTCCGCGCCTCCGACCTGCTTGCGTGCGGGCACGATCGATGTCGTGGCAACGTCTCAGCCGACCTGCTAACCGTGCGGACCAGCACCGTATCGTGTGGGTCCCGGCATCTCTGCCTCATTGCGGCGGGGCGCTATGACCCGACCACGAGAGCAGAGGCGGACAGTAATGGCGAGCCCGTGGTCTTCGCTGGTTCCGGCCGACCACGACGTGCGGCTGGTCGTCGCCGATATGGACGGCACCCTGCTGGATGCGGGCGGAAACGTACCGGAGTCGTTCTGGCCGCTGCTGGCCGAGATGCGGGCACGTGGCATCGCCTTCGTGCCTGCCAGTGGGCGGCAATATGCCACGCTGGCCCGCACCTTTACGGGGGACGGGTCCGCGATGTCGTACATCGCCGAAAACGGCAATCTCGTCGTCAGCAATGGCGCCGTCCTGGCCGCGACGTCCCTCGACCGGGCATTCGCGGCGGGTGTCATCGACGCCGTCCGGAGATCCGCCGGCACCACATATGACCTGGGTCTGGTCGTCTGCGGCCGGCGCAGCGCCTACATCGAACGCACCGACGCCGCCTTCATCGCCGAGGCGCAGATCTACTACGCCGAACTCGCCACCGCCGCCGACCTGCACGACATCGAGGACGACATTCTTAAACTCGCGATCTACGACTTCGGCGATGCCGAGCGGAGTGCCGCCGACGTGCTGGAGCCGGTCGCGGCCGGCCATCAGATCGTCGTCTCCGGGCAGCACTGGATTGACGTGATGAATCGCGAGGTGAACAAGGGTACGGCGGTGCGGATCCTGCAGAACGCACTCGGAACCACCCCCGAGCAGACCGCTGTATTCGGTGACTACCTCAACGATCTCGAAATGCTCGACACGGCCGAGTTGTCCTTCGCCATGTCGAACGCGCATCCGGCACTGCTTGATCGCGCGCGTTACCTGGCACCCGGCAACGACGAGCACGGCGTCGTCACGGTGCTGAGATATCTGTTGGGCTGATTCAGTGCCGGTGCGTCGCTCGGCGAAGGCCTTCCTCATGCGCAGCGGGAGGCGATTGTCCCGCCAACTTCCGCGCAATGGAGTAGATCGACACCAGCGCCCACACGCCCTCGAGCAGAATGAAGCCCCACTCGAGGCTCACGACCGCAGTGACGGTGAGGACCGCCGACCCGACCGCGTTCGCGATGAGGTAGCGGTAGGTGGACTGGTCGATGCGGCCGAACTGAGTGGCCACGAACGCGGCCAGGATAAGCAGCGAACCGACGATCTGGACAACGTCATATATCACCGAACCACCACCGACACGGTCTTGTCGCTGTCCGGCACCGTGTTCCTCAGCTGGACCGCCCGCTTCCGTGCGGGCACAACCCCGCGACACTACCAAGACCTTTCTCCGAAATAGCCGGATTCGTCGTTCTGCTGTTCGGCCGAGCGTGCATGCTGTGGCCAGGCCCGCCGCTGCGGCAAATCGTTTGACCGTGCCATGGTCAGATGCTGGGCTGGCGCCATGGCTGATGAGATCAAGAAGTTCGTGGACGTGCCGGGCGGCTACCTGTACCGCGAGACGATCGGTAGCGGCAGGGACGTCGTGCTCTTAAACGGCGGCACCGCCGACCTGCGCATGTGGGATTCCACGGTCGCGTGGCTGGCTGACATCGCACGGGTCACGACCTTCGACTACCGCGACATCGGACTCTCGTCCGCGGGCACGGAGCCCTTTAGCGAAATCGAGGACGTCGCGGCGGTATTGACGGATGCCGGCATCGAGTCAGCGGTGCTCGTCGGCAATTCGGAAGGAGCGCGAAGGGCCCTCGCCTTCAGCCACCGCTACCCGGAAAGGGTCAGTCGGGTTGTCATGGTCGACGGCTCGTTCGGCGCCTTCCCGGACCCGAGCGCGGAGGAGGCGGCCGCCTGGCAGGAAATGCTCGACAAGTTTGCCGAGATCGACCGAGTCCTCGTCGATGCCGGGGTACGCGCCGCTGCCGAGATCGATCTCGACGCGTGGGGGCCGGCACTTGACTCCTACCATCGTCGCAAAATGATTGGTCTGCAGGTCGCTAACACCCACCGGATCATGCTCCAGGACTTCCTGGGCGGCGAATACCTGGGCCGCGAACTCGACCCGCCCGTCAAGACACGGCTCCACGAAATCGTTACTCCGATCAGCGTGCTGGTCGGTGGTCGTGACTTCCAGGGCACGCAGTTGTGGGCCCGGCGGATCGTCGATGAGGCGCCCGACGCGACCCTGACGGTGATTCCGGAGGCTGACCACTTTCCGATGCTGTCCGCGCCGGAGCAGTTCGAACGCTTTCTGCGGGACACGCTCCGATAGCCGGGCGGGGCGCTCGCGCCAGCCAGTCGGGCGTACGGCGTTGGGGTTCCCGACCGACGATCTCACTCTCGGGGTTCTGACGGTGCCTTGCGGGGCATCAGCGTGACGACCGGGAGGCTGAGGGCGGTGAGGGCCAGTACGACGATGAGCGTCACTTCCATCGCGTGCGCCATTCCGGAGGCGGCGGCTTGGAAGAAGATCGACGTGACCGCGGCCGAGCCGATCGCTGATGAGAGTTGCTGGATCGAGTTGAACGAACCGCTGGCGCTGCCGGCTTCGTCAGGTTTCGCATAGCCGAGGTCGCACCCTCGTCTTCATCGGCCTCAGCGTCGATCTCGTCGGATGCGGTTGGGTCCTGGCCTCGTCGATCACGCCGGGACCCACGTCAGCCTCTGGGCGCTGGCCCCGGCGTTCTTCGTGATCGGCGTCGGGATCGGCCTCAGCTTCGCCACGATCCCCACCGTCGCTCCGAGCTTGGCGACCAGGCCACCCATCGCGGCGAAGCCGGCTGCGACGAGCCCCAGGGTGAGTGGCACCAGTCAGAGCGAGATCTCCCTGGGGCTGAGGCGCAGACCTTCCTGCAGGAACAGCGACAGCACGAAGAGGAGGCCGGTGCCGGCTGCGACCGCGACGAGGCACACGAGCAGTCCGGAAGTGAACCCCCGGTTCTTCATAAGCGAGGGCTTGATGAGCGGGTGGGTCGCGGTGCGCTGACGGTACACGAAGGCGGCGAAGAACACGACGCCGATCGAGGCGATCGGGATGACGCGCCAGCCGTTGGTCGAGCCCTCGATGAGGCCCTACAGCAGCCCGAGCATGGTTATGGCGAGCAGTCCGGATGCCCAGCCGTCTACCACAGTGGACCGATCAGCGTCGTCACGCGGCAGGATCTTGGCGGCCATGATCAGCCCGGCAACGCCAAGGATGATGTTGAGAAGGAAGATCGGACGCCAGGACAGCCCGAACACGTCGGCGCTGATGAGGAATCCGGCCAGGACCGGGCCGGCGACACTAGAGATGCCCCCAACCGGGCCGAATATCCCGACTCGTTCAAATGACGAGATCGCGAGCGCGATGATCGCCGCCTTTCACACTCTGGTGATGTGGCGCTAACGGCCTGCCATCACCTGCTACCGTGCGGACGGGCGCTTGGAAGCCGCAATCATTCAGGAGGTTCGCGGTGTCGGACACCACCTGCCACATGTCGATATCGCTGGACGGCTTCGTCGCCGGGCCGAATCAGAGCCGCGAGGACCCTTTGGGTGTGCGGGGCCGGGAGTTGCACGGCTGGCACATCGGCGACCCGCGAGCCACGGATGCCGACAGGGTCGCGGCCGGGTGGCTCATGCGCCCACGCGGTGCGTATGTGATGGGTCGGAACATGTTCGGCCCGATCCGGGGGGACTGGGACGAGGAATGGACCGGTTGGTGGGGCTCCGAACCGCCGTATCACGCGCCGGTGTTCGTGCTAACCCATCACGCACATGACCCGATCCAGATGGACGGCGGGACGACCTTCCACTTCGTCACCGAAGGATTCGACGCGGCGTACTCCGCAGCGAGCCAGGCCGCCGGAGACAACGGCGTGGACATCGCAGGCGGCGCCTGGACCGTCCGACAGGCACTGATCGCCGGCGTGATCGACGAACTCACGCTTGACATCGCACCGGTCCTGCTCGGTTCGGGCGAGCGCATCTTCGATGGGGTTGAATCCTTCGGCTTCGAACCCGTCGAGGTGCTTCATTCGCCGCTGACCACCCACATCCGGTATCACCGCGTCAGCTAACTCAGGGCTTGTGCGGCACCCCGGTAAGTCAACGATCGGCCCGGAGCGCCCACGCCCGAGAACCGCCAAGGATCCCGGCCGCGTTGGCCACGATGGTGACGTCGTCGCCGAGCCTGGCCACACTGCGTGGGTCGATCAGTTGCGAGTTGCGGCCGCCGAGATACAGGCGGTCCCACACGAAAACCGCGCGCAGCCCATCCACCACGTGGACGACTCGGCGGGACCACAGCCGACTGCCGAGCCTGCGACGCTGCAATTCCCCTATGTACCCGTCATAGGTTCGGCCACGGCGAATCGGCCCCTGTGACAGCTCGAGGTGCGGAGCCAGCCGGCCGTCGTCGAATAGAGCGTTGCCGAGGCCCGTACCCAGAGTGATCACTAGTTCTGAGCCCACACCCGCGACCAGCGCGGCGCCGGCCACCTCGGCATCGTTGAGCACGAGCGTGGGCAGACCGAACGCCCGCTGGACGAGCGACTGCATGTCCATTCCGGTCCACGCGGCACGCAACCCCGGATCGACGAGCGTGCCCGGGCCGCCGACGGTCATGTAATGCGGCGTGGTGACCACGACACCGTGACGGATCATGCCCGGCATCCCCACGGTGATCCGCTCGGCCGGCGGAAGTCGTGTCGCGAAACGCGCCAGTTCCTCCAAGAGACGATCGGGCGACAACGGGTACGGCGTCGGAGTCCGAATCGACGGCGCAAGCATTTCATCTTTGTCATCGACAACCGACGCCTTGAGGCCACCACCCCCGCAGTCGATCGTCAGTGTCGTCGTCACTGATGCATTGTCCGCCACCGGCAGATCAATGATGCGGAGCCCACCGGCGGTCGCGTTCCCTCCCTGCGCGTGCCGAAATTACGTCCGCGTCATCGGTCACCGTCGCAGACCCGTCGCTGGGTTGGTACCGACATCGCCGTCAGGCATCCTGTCTGCCGTGAGTGATTCATATATTCGCCTGATCCCGACCGATCTGACCTGGCAGCCCACAACCGAGGCGGCCGCAGCGGCGGTCGCATACGTCACTGGTCTCTTCAAGAAAGCGACCAGGACAGTATTCAGCCGGCACGCGCGGCCGTACGCAGCCCTCGTCAGAAGGTCACGCAGCAGTAGAGCCGTTCGTTGCGGCCGACAGCTCGTCGTGCCAGGTCCGTCAGGGCCGTGAGAAACAGCGTCAGACTGTCCTCGGCGGAACTGGCGAACTCCGCAATCGCCCACTGCCGCGCCACCTCACGCAGCGCCGACGCCTCCAGCGACGCCAGGGCATCGCGCAGCGTGTCCGTGACCGACACCACCATCCGGCCGTCAATCTCCTCCTGCCTGATCGGGCCGATCAACGCAGCCTGCCGAGGATCGGCGCTCACCTCGCCAAACGGCCGCCCGGTGAGAATCTCCTCCAGCCGCGCCAGCGCAATGGCCGGGTCGACGCCCTTGCTCTGCACGACCAACGTCCCCGACCCCGCCACCTTCACCCGCGGCCGGGTCGCCTCCTGCGGCGACGACCGATACAGCGCTTTGCCGGCTGCCACATCCTCCGGCGTGAGATCAAGCAGACTCGGCTTACCGTCGACATAGTCGGCGGCGGTCGCCGCCAC
This sequence comes from uncultured Actinomycetota bacterium, assembly GCA_963797605.1. GTDB lineage: Bacteria > Actinomycetota > Actinomycetes > Mycobacteriales > Micromonosporaceae > DASQPR01. The sequence goes on from CAWCPX010000003.1 coordinate 219,441, forward strand.
GCCGTCAGATCCAGCAGCGAAGTAATCAGTCACGACAGACACCCGAGCATCCTGGCACGCGCCTCGATCACACCGACCGCCGAGCGGCAACGCCGACTGCGCAAACGGCCGACGGCCCACCGACAATCACGCCGCTCATCGCCAATGTCATGCGTCGATCAACGCGCGGTCCGGTAACTATTCAGCTGGTTCTTGGCTGCCTCTGTTGATCTTGCCGGGTTTGGGGCATGCTGTCGGTCGTGTCTGGTTCACCGTCGATTGTGGAGTTGGTGGATCGGCTCGCCCGGTTGGAGACGGTGATCGGCGAGCGTGACGCGACGATCGAACGGCAGGCCACGCAGATCGTGACGTTGATGGCTCGGGTGGCGGACCTCGAGGCGTTGCTGCGTAAGAACTCGCGGACGTCGTCGAAGCCACCGTCGGCGGACGGCCCGGCCAAGCCGCCGCCCCGATCCCGGCGCGAGCCCTCGGGTCGCCCGCCGGGCAAGCAGCCCGGCGACCCGGGGTTCACGCTGCGGCAGGTCACGACCCCGGACGAGGTCCTCGTTCACCGGCCGGCGGCCTGTGACGGGTGCGGCCGGTCGTTGCGGCGGGCACCGGTGTCCTCGGTCGAGGCCCGGCAGGTGTTCGACCTGCCACCGGTCGAGATGCGGGTCGTCGAGCACCGCCTGGAACATCGCCGCTGCCGGTGCGGGACCACGACGATGGCGCCGGTCCCGGCCGGGGTGAACGCGCCCACCCAGTACGGGCCGCGGGTCCGGGCGATCGGCGCCTATCTGGTCGGCTACCAGCACCTACCCTATGAACGGGCCTGCGAGACCCTCACCGATCTGTTGGGTGTCGGCATGTCGGTCGGCACCCTGACCACGGCGATGACCCGCACCAGTGACCGGCTCGGCCCGTTCCTCGACGCGGTCCGCACCCAACTGGCCGGCGCACCGGTGGCGCACTTCGACGAGACCGGACTGCGGGTGGCCGGCGGCGGCGCCTGGGTCCACTCGGCCTCCACCGAGACGCTGTCCCTGTTCACGGTGCACGCCTCCCGCGGCCACGACGCGATCACCGCCGCCGGCGTCCTGCCCGTCTTCACCGGCATCGCCGTGCACGACGGCTACACCCCGTATCGCCGCTACGGCACCGCACACCAACTCTGCAACGCCCACCACCTGCGGGAACTCGCCGCGATCATCGATGTCGACCCCGAACAAAGCTGGGCGCAGGACATGATCCGGCTGCTGTGCGAGATCAACGACACCACCCGCCACGCCCACACCGTCGGCGCCCACGCCCTCGACGAACGGCTCCTGAACACCTACCGACATCGCTACCAGACCATCATCGACGCCGGCAAAACCGCCAACCCCGATCCGATCGGGCACGGCGCCCGATCCACGGCGACCAACCTCCTCGCGCGCCTCGACGGATTCTGGCGCGATGTCCTGCGCTTCGCCTACGACCTGCGCGTCCCGTTCGACAACAACCTCGCCGAACGCGACATCCGCATGGTCAAACTCCGCCAGAAAATCTCCGGCTGTCTGCGCACCATGACCGGCGCCACAACGTTCTGCGCCATCCGCAGCTACCTATCCACCGCACGCAAACAAGGCATCAACGCCCTCGACGCACTCACCCAACTCCACCAAGATCAAACCTGGATGCCCCGAACCACCTGAATGGTTACGCGGTCCGCGGCAAAAGCGGACGTCTATCGCTCGCCGAAATCCTGCGACCCGTTGGGTGTGGGATGCACTCCAAACCGCGCCTGATGCCTGCACACTGTCCACGATGTCAGCCACATGCTGGTAGGTCACATGCACTGCCGCCATCGCATGAATCCGTGCCGCGATGTCCGGCCACGAACGCGCCCGGAACGGATATGGCCATCCCATCGTTCGCACAGTGCGATTGTCGCACCGGCACCCGCCGCTCCAACATCGATCCTTACTTCACCGTGAAGACTCGGCGCGGTCAAAACGTCGGCCAGTAAGCGATTCCCAGTGACGGTTCGTTGCCGTGAGTGATCGTGTCCTGCGTTGCCGTTCGGTGTGCAGCAGGGCGGCCGGATACAGGACGGTCTCACGGCGCAGATCCAGAACGCTTCATGTCACACTGACAGCCACGTGAAGCCGCTACGCAGCAAAACCGCAGGACGAGAAAGAGCTCAAATGAGGTCCCCAAAACCGAAACTCATTGTCTTCGTTGTCTTTACGGTTCTCGCGGCGTTGATGGTGGTTCTCGCGATCCTGACCTCGCTGGCGGACCGCAAAGGTGGGAACGCCACCGCCACGGTTGTTCATGTGTACTCCCAGGAGGCGTACACGATCAGCTACACGACCAAAGACGGCGAACGCTGTGTAACGCCACATAAATGGAATTATCGTCCGCAGACAGTCGCGGTCGGGGACACCTTCGAGGTCCACTACTCGAGCCTTCTGCCATGTGACAATGTGGAACGCGCAGACGATACTTCCGGCGATTCCGTCCTCATCCCGGTACTTCTTCTGATAGGCGGGATTAGCATGGCCGTGGTGTTCCTGCTGCGAGAGAAGACGCAGATCCGAAGTTGAGCGCTGCCGCGGTCGCTGCACCCGAAGAAGGTCAAGTCTTCGAACGACCGGCAACCCCGACGGACAGCCCACCGCGAACACGGCCGCGACCACTCGCGTGGGAACGTCGTCACAAATGTTGGATTCGCTCGCGGCCATGATCCAGTCGTACCTCGACGACACCGAGATCGCCCTGAACCCAGCGGACCCGCCGCTGAGGCTAGAACCAACACCTGGCACTACGCAGTTCCGGGGACGTTGATGTCGCGGCCGTCGTCGATGCGCTCGAGTTCGTGCAGAACGAACTCCGCCGTCGGTTCCTCAAACAGCTCAGCCTTTGCACCTTCTACGCCTGGACCGACGACCAAGCAGGCCAACTACGCTGCTCGCTCACGTCAGCACCGCCGGACCGACTTCCGTTCCGAATGCCCTAACGCCTGACGGACGATGCGAGCGACATCGTTCGCGAGGCAGCCGCGGATCCCCACCCCGGCACGATTTCCTGGGATGAACTCACACGGATTGCCACAGCGTCGAACCTCGGTATGGACGTCGAGATGACCCGTCCACCGGTTCGGGTGTGGGCCGTCGCGATCAACTTCGACCCATACCGCGACTGGTTGGTTCGTACACATGTTCGTCCACAGGTGTGGATAACCCGCCGACCTGCAGTCCACTAGGCCGTGGCTTCAGGAGGGATGACTGGTCGTATTGCTGCCACAGGGAGCGCGTGTACAGCGCCGAGCACGGACTGCCCTCGCCGCATCGTGTGACCGATCCCATCGCATCCATGTCACATTTCCCAAGGCGCCACGCATCTTGTGTTTGTCACGATCACGAGAGAAGGGCAGAACCGATGAACACGCCGTACCGAATTTTGATCTTGGGCGCCGGATACGCGGGTATGGCTGCGGCCATCCAGCTCGCGGCGCGTGTGGAACGGCGCGCTGACGTGCAGCTCACCGTGGTCAACCCGCAAGAACGGTTCACTGAACGGCTGCGCCTGCACATGACCGCGACGGGTCAGCGCCTCGCCGACATGAACATACCGGCGCTGCTGGCCGGCACGGGTGCGCGGTTCGTGGCGGGCTGGGTGACCGCGGTGGACGCCGCCGCGAAGACCGTCCGGATCGACGACGATCAAGTGCTTTATTACGACGCTTTGGTGTACGCGTTGGGAAGCGTCGCCGATACGTCCGGAGTTCCGGGTGGTGAGGAGCACGCTTACTCCCTCGATAGCGTTGACGGGGCCGAGGTGCTTGCCGACCGACTGACCCGGCTCAGTGGTGGCACGGTCGTGGTGGGCGGCACCGGGCTCACGGGCATCGAGACGGCAGCCGAAATCGCCGAGCGGTTCCCGGCGCTGACCGTCGTGCTCGTCGGCAGGGAGGATGTCGGCGCAACCATGAACGCGAAGGTACGGGCACATGTGCGCGGTGCGCTCGACCGTCTCGGGGTGCGAGTGCGGGCCGGCGTCGAGATCGCGAAGGTACTGCCGGACGCGGTCGAGCTATCGGGCGGAGAGCGCATCGTGGCCGACCTCGTGCTGTGGACCGGAGGCACCCGGGCGTCGACGCTCGCGGCCGCCGGCGGTCTGACCGTCGACGAACGCGGTCGCATTGTGACCGACAGGGCGCTGCGGTCGGTGTCGCATCCAGACGTGTACGCCGTCGGGGACGCGGCAGCGATCCGGCAGGGATACGGCGTCATGCACGGCACCTGCCAGAGCGGCATGCCGACCGGAGTGCACGCCGCGGTGTCGATCGTGCGGACACTGGCTGGCAAATCGCCTAAACCATTCCGGTTCGGCTACTACCACACGCCGGTGAGCCTCGGGCGCAGCGACGCAGTCGTGCAGTTCACCCACCCCGACGGCAGCCCTCGGCGGGGGTACCTGACCGGACGGAAGGCCGCCTGGTACAAGGAAACCGTGAGTGCTTCCCCCTGGCCGACCTACGGCCGTATGCGCAAGATGCCCGCCGCCGGCGCGTTTTGGCCCCGTGGCGGGCGCTTCACCCGCACCGGAGCCGCCAGATGAACTCGCCAGACGCCGACGACCAGCAGGTATTCAATGAGCATCGCAACCTGCTGTTCGCGGTCGCCTACCGGATCCTCGGCTCCGCGGCAGACGCCGAGGACGCGGTGCAAGACGCTTGGATCAACTGGTCGGCCGCGGATCGTTCGCAGGTGCGCGACCGAAAGGCGTACCTCGCGCGAATTGTGTCGAATATGGCGCTGCAACGGCTCCGATCCGCCCAACACCAGCGGGAGACCTATGTCGGCCCGTGGCTGCCGGAGCCGATCCGCACGACCGATGATCTCGCTGGCGGGGTGGACGCCGATTCGGTGTCGATGGCCATGCTCGTGGTGCTGGAGACGTTGAGCCCCATCGAGCGCGCCGTGTTCGTGCTGACGGAGGTCTTCGGCTTCAGCCACGCCGAGATCGCGGCTGCGGTGGAGCGGTCGGAGCCGGCGGTGCGGCAGGCCGCTCACCGCGCTCGCGAGCATGTGCGGGCTCGCCGGCCGCGCTTTCCCGCGGACGGGGCCCGCCAGCGCGCCGTCACCGAGCGGTTCTTCGCCGCGGCGACCGGTGGCGACATCAACGCCCTGATGGAGTTGCTGGCACCGGACGTCACCCTGTGGACCGATGGCGGCGGGAAGGTCCGGCAGGCGATGCGTCCGATCGTCGGTGCATCCACGGTGGCCGCATGGTTCGCCGCGATCGGCACGGTCACATATCAGGGTGTCGAACCCGAAGACATGAGCGTTGACATCGTGGACATCAACGGCGGCGCGGGCCTTGTCTTCAGCGGCGCGGGCCGAGTGATCGCCACGGTCACCCTCGACATCGACGCCACTGGTCACGTGCTCGCCATCCACAATGTCGCCAACCCCGACAAGTTGCACGCCGTCGCTGACGGCACGGTCTATCGGAGTTCGTTGTCACGAAATGCCCGTCGGTAGGGTGCCGGCACGGCATGCCGGTGGTGCTGGACGCTGGCCGACGCAGTGCCTTTCTTGACAAAGCGCGTCTCATCGCAGATCAGGACCGCTGATCTCGTGGAGGTCCGTGGCTGGATCGACGCGGGGGGCTGTATGCGCCGAATTGAACCGGGCCCGCAAGGAGCACCGCACGCTTTTGTCGGTTAGATCTGTGGCTTCGCTGCCAAGCCTGCATGTCCTGGTCGGGACTAAGGTCATCGTGTGCTGGATACGACGGACCCAGAGACACCCGACGCGCTAGAACAGACCGCGCTGGAGGCACTGCGGGCGCTCGTGCGGATCCCCACCGTCAGCCGGCGTCGCGCCATCGACGTTGAGGATGGTGTCTTCGAGCGCTTTCACGACGAATTGCGGGCCCGTTTCCCCACTCTGCACGAGCGGCTTGAACTCACCCGGGTCGGGTCGGCCGGACTGCTCTTCCACTGGGCCGCGGCCAGCGCGGAGGCCGGGCCGGCGATCGTCCTGATGGCGCATCAAGATGTTGTACCGGTCGAGCCCGACGACCCCTGGCGACATGATCCGTTCGGGGCCGACATCGTCGACGGCTTCGTGTGGGGCCGCGGCACCCTTGACGACAAGGGCCCGCTCGTCGCGCTGTGCGCCGCGGTCGAGAGCCTGCTGGCCTGCGGTTTCACGCCCGTCCGCGACGTCTGGCTGTCGTTCGGCTGCGATGAGGAGGTTTCGGGCAGCGCGGCCGCCGACGCCGTCGCGGAACTGCGCCGGCGCGGTGTAGAGCCGTGGTTCGTGCTCGATGAGGGTGGTGCGGTCGCATCGGGCGCGGTTCCGGGCATCGGCGTGCCCACGGCCGTCATCGGCGTCACCGAGAAGGGCGTGACGAACGTCGAACTGCGGGTCGAGGGCCGCGGCGGGCACGCGTCGGTACCCGCGCGGATGGGACCGACCGCGCGCCTGGCTCGGGCGGTCACGCGCGTGGATGCGATGGCGCACCCGGCACGCGTACCCGACGCGACCGTCGAGTTATTCCGCCGGCTCGCGCCGCACGCACCGGCGATGGCTCGCCCGGTCATCAAACACCTCGGGCGGGTACGCCCACTGCTCGCGCGCGTCCTCGGCCGGCTCGGCCCGGAGGCGTCCTCGATGACCCGGACCACCGCGGTGGCCACCACCCTGGCCGGCTCACCGGCCCTCAACGTGGTTGCGACCACAGCGGTGGCCGGCGTCAACGTCCGGGTCATGGTTGGGGACAGCGTGGATGATGTCCTGGAGCGGATGCGCCGGGCCGTCGCCGACGATCAGGTGACGCTCCGGGTCGTGGACCGCAATGAGCCCAGCCCGCTGTCGCCGATCGATGACGACGCGTTCCGCCTGCTCGAGGCGACCATCGAAGCGGTGTTTCCGGACGCGGTCACGGTCCCCTACATCATGATGGCCGCGACGGACTCCCGGCACTTCGCGACCATCTGCCCGCGGGTGTACCGGTTCGCGCCGCTGCGGATGTCGAAGGACCAGCGGGCCGCGATCCACTCGTACGACGAACGGGTCGGCGTGCAGGATTTTCACGACGCCGTGACGTGGTACAGGCATCTGCTCCGCAATCTCGGCTGAGCATCTTCCGCTCCCCTGCCGTGTCCGGCTACCGTGGCCCGACACGCACCGACGAGCGGCACCATCCGCCGCCCGAGAGGAGCCGGCGATGAGCCGACCCGAGTCAACGATCGATCCCGTTGCCGTCGCGAGCGTCCCGGTCAGTTCTCGTGCGTCGGGGCTCGTGCGCATCGTCGGGTTCCTCGTCTGCGTCGAGATCGCGAGCGGCATCCTGCAGGGGTACTACACCCCGATCTGGGACGACATCGCAGGCCACCTCGCGATGAGCAACGCCGATGTCAACTGGTTCGAGGCCGCCCAACTGATCGTGGCCGCGCTGGCCGTGCCGCCGCTGGCCCGGCTCGGCGACGTGATCGGGCACAAGCGAGTCCTCGTCGCCTCGACAGCGCTGACCGCGCTCGGCTCCTGGATCCTGGCGTTCTCGCCGAATTTCGTGACGTTCCTGATCGGATTCGCGGTGCAGGGCGCCTACATCATCTGGCTCCCGATGGAGATCTCGATCGTCTACCGGCGGACCGCCGGCAGCAGCCGTCAGCAGCGGCTCACCCGGTATGCCGCCGCCGTTCTGGTCGGGGCGCTCGAGATCGCCGTCATCATCGGCGCGCTCACGAGCGGCGCGCTCATCGATTCGATCTCGATGACGGTCGTCCTCGCGCTGCCCGCGATCGCAGTCACCCTGGTGCTGATCGTGGTCATGGTCGGCATCGAGCCGACCCCCGGAACAGGCTCGACCGCCACCGACTGGCCCGGCCTCGGCCTGCTCACCCTCGCCCTGAGCCTGGCCATGGGCGGACTCATCACGATCCGCCTGCAGGGTCCGGGCAGCATGCTGGCCTGGGCCCTGCTCCTCCTCGGCGTCATCGCTCTGGTCGTGTTCACCCGGTACGAAGCCGCGCGCGAGCATCCCTTCGTGGACGTGCGGCTGCTGGCGCTACCTCGGCAGTGGCCGGTCCAACTCACCGCGTTCCTGTTCGGCATGTCGGTGCTCGGAGCCCAAATCCCGCTATCGACGTTCGCGCGAGCCGACCCTGACGCCGTCGGGTACGGGCTCGGCGCCGACGCCTCGTTCGTGTCCACCCTCATCGGGGTCTACGTCGTCAGCCTCGCGATCGGCGCGTTCACCCTGCCGGTCGTCGCACGATGGCTGGGCACCCGGCCGGCCCACATCCTCTATTGCGTCCTCGTGGCTGTCGGGTACGCGCTCTGGCTGCCGTTCCACGCCACGACGCTGCAAGCCGTCATCAACATGATGATCGCCGGTATCGGCTCCGGTGCGCTGGTCGCCGCGCTGCCGGCCGCCGCAGCCGCAGGCGCACCCGCCGCCGCGACCGGCATGGCTACCGGCATGACGAACGCGACGAAGACGGTCGGCGGGGCGATCGCATCGTCGATCTTCGCCATCGCGCTGTCCTCCACCGGTTCGCTCAAGGATCCGACCACCGGGCACGCACCACTATCCGGTTACCTGGTCGTGTGGTCGGTGTGCGCCGCCGCGGCGTTGCTGGCCGCGATCGCGCTGTTCCGGCTGCCGTCGGATCAGGCTGACGACGTGCGGTTCGTACCGGCCGGGTCGATCGCATAATCGTTTGCTCGCGTCAACGGTCCCGGACACCTCGGGGCGTCCATCCAGGCGACGGCCGGGGAACCACGTGTTTGCGGGGTGCGGGTTCTGCACGAAGTGGTCGATCGCGTCGCCGTGGTGGAATAGCTCGGATGTTACTCCGCTGTTCGCCGTCTGGTCAGGTGGTCCACGACCAGTGCAGGCCGAGCAGCGACAGGGCGTCGGCACTCAGACCGTGGCCGGTATCGGCGAGATTGAGGGTGACACCGTCGGCGGCGGTCAACGTGTTCGCGATGCAGCCAGACAGGGTCATCACGAGTGTGTCGCGGGTATGACCGGCCGCGTCCAGGAATGCGATCGTCATGTCACCGCCGAACATTGCTGGGCAGTTGACGATGCCGGTCATCGGGGTGGATGGGGGCCGCGAGTTGATCAGCGCGACCAGCGCCGCGACCCGGCCCTGGTCGGTGATCCTCGTCGGGCCGAACGTCTGCACTGGGACGTTCGTTCTGCCGAGACCGGCGCTTTTCGAGTGCAGGGTGGCGACGACGCTCACGACCGACGGCGGGATCGTCATGTCCGGCGTACGGGCCGGGAGCATGGTCACGTCTCCCTCGACCTGCACGACGGTATGCGTCCCGACCGCGTACACGTGGAGGTTGAGCGCCTGGTCGACCAGGAGGCCTGGGATGTCAGGCCAGTCGTACGAGATCATCGTCATGGTCGCTACACCGTGGTCGCTCGCCGTGCCGAGCAACTGAGCGGTGGAACCGGCCGGGGCATGTCCCTGCAGCCATGCGGAGACGCCGGTCAGCGGTGACGGGACAGTCCACCACCGAGTGGTCGACACCAGGTAGGCGTTGCCATTGGACAACGGTGGCGGAAGCTGTTCGGCGATGCTCGCCGGCGGCCCGGACAGCGCCACCGCGTGCGGCGGCAACGACAGGGCGGCGAACATCGCGGCGACCTGTGCCGCCGCTGCGGCTCGCCCTCCCGGGCCGGTGAAGACCGGTGCCGGCTGGGCCACGTCCGGCGGCCGCGACCCGAGGCCGAGTGTCAACGGTACGGCGATCAAAACCGCGAGGACCACGACACCGCTGACCAGCCCTTGCAGCTGGGTGCGGCGCCGCCGCCGCACCCGGGCGCCGACCCGGTCGGCCAGGTCAGCGACTGGCGGCGGCTCGGGAACCAGCCCGGCGAGAGCACCGGCGATCAGCTCGTGTACGTCGGTCGGATTCACGGTGCTACCCCCATCGTCTGTGCATCGGCCGCCCACTCGGCCCGGATGGTTGCGAGCGCCCGGGACGCCTGGCTGCGAACCGTCGCGGCCGAGCAGCCCATCAGGTCGGCGACCTGCGCATCGGTCAGATCCTCGACGTAGCGCAGCACGAGAACGGCGCGCTGCCGCCGGCCGAGCTGCCGCAGCGCACGGACCAACTGGTCACGGTGTTCCACCGCCGCGTACGCGTCGCCGGGAGTGACGTGTTCGGGCAGCGCATCGGTGGCGTACTCGCCGGTCCAGCGGCGGCGCCGGGCGCTCAGGAATGTGGTCACCACCGCTCGCCGGACGTACCCGTCGGGGTTTCCGGCAGCGGCGATGCGCGACCATCGCGGCCACACTTTCATCAGTGCTACCTGCACGATGTCCTCGGCGGCGGCCCAATCGCCGGTCAGCAGCCACGCCGAACGCAGGAGCGCCCGTTGGCGCGCACTCACGTATTCGCGGAACCCGTCCGGCTCATCCATCGCTCTCCCCCATTGGTTACCCATAACACCACCGGAGGGCCACGATTCGCTGCACCGGTCCGCGGACTCTCTGCCCGCCCGGCCGGTCACGCCTTGACGCACTCGGCGAACAGGCTGATCCGCCGTGGCTCGTAGCTTCAGTCACGGCAGGTCCGGTTCGGTCTCAGGCGGACCGATGCTTTGTGGGCGGCGATCAGGCTGGAGCCGAATCGCCGCGCACGTCCGCGACGATGGACCAGCAGTCGCCGAGTTGGGTGATCCACGTGGCGGGGATGGTCGGGACGCCACAGGTAGCGGTGATCCGATCGTAGGGTGCCCGATCCGTCGCCGTCGGCCGCGCCGTCGCCTGCGGTGAGGTACGGATGGTGGCCGATTTACCGGGCGCGGCCCCGGGACTTCTGGCTGCCGTCGGACTGCGGCGACTTCCACCCGAGGGTCTCCGTGGACGTGGGCTGCGTCCCACCGCGCTGCCGCCCAAACCGCGCAATGAACGAAGCTCGCACGCGGCCGCGGAGGTTCAGACGCGACGAGCACCTCGGCTTATCATCGCCATATGCCCGACAGTAGATCGCCGTCGTTGCGGCAGGCTGACCGAGTCGACCAGATTCCAGATCGAATCGCGTTACTGCTTCCCGGTCTCAACTACTCGGCTGAACGGCCGCTGTTGCACTTCGCCCGCGCGGTGTTCGTCAAGCATGGTTGGACCACCCGGGATGTCAGGTGGCCCGAGCGCCCGCCGCAGAGGGAAGGCCGGGACCTGCATGTCTGGTTCGCCTGCCTGGGGTCCTTCGTCCAGGCTCACGTCAGCCAGATCCTGAAACAAGAAACCGCGCCGAACATCGCCCTGGTAGGTAAATCGATGGGCGCGTTCGCTGTGGCGCTGGCCGCCGACCGCAGCCTGCCCGGTATCTGGCTGACGCCCGTCCTGCGTGACTCGCAACTGCCAGTCGATCTGCGTCGCACCGCAGCGCCGTTCCTTCTCGTCGGTGGCACGGCCGACCCTTCATGGGATCCCGAGGTCGCCCGCAGTTTCGGGCAGCCGGTGTATGAGGCCAACGGCGCCGATCACGGCATGGAGACCGCCAACGACCCCGTGAACTCGGCGGACGTGCTTCGCCAGGTCACCATCGCCATGGACAAATTCGTCACCGCGCTGTGAGCATCTCGATGGGTCGGTAACGCCGCGAGCCGATGGTGGGCCCAGAACTCACGAACAAAAGAAGCGGCTATCGAGGGGCGGGACGTGTGATCGAGCATGTGACGCCGCCGGTTCTGCCGCAGCCAACGCTTTCTTGACGACTCGCAGAGGATGAGTACGACGTTCGGCATGCGCCATACGGCAGGAGCCCGGCCGGCGCCGACATCATCTCCGCGCCGCCTGCCGAACTCACTGCCACCGGCCTCGTTGAACGTCAACTACCGGCCCGCAGATCAAGGGATGTCAACGACAGGTCCACATTACCGGTCCGTCCGGACCCGAATATCCGCCGAGAGTCGTACCGCTGTCGTTGATCCACAGGTCTTCGACCGCGCTGTATTTGGTGGGCGTCGTCACCGTCGGGAGACGCACCAGCCCGGCGCTCGGCGTATAGAGCGTCGGGACGTTGGCGGCGTCGCGCCCGACGATCCAGCCGTGGGCATTTGCGTCGCCCATCTCCAGACCGCCGCCGTCGATGTTCCGGTAGAGCACGACGTTCTTCACGTGCACGTCAGCACCGGGCAGTCGGGTGTAGGCGCCGTTCGACACGCTGTAGAGCATGGGAATCATGCCGAGCTCCCGAACCTGAGTGGTCGGGCACCACGGCATCAACGACGACCACTCCGTTGCGGATCGTCTGCACCTTCACCGTCGCGACACCGGAGATCCCGCGGGGATTGGGCAGGACACGAGAGCTACCGTCTGGCAGCCAGATGACCCCCCGCTCCGCGGACGACATCTTGCCGTTCAACGGGACGACCTGGAACGCGTTCCCGTGCCAGGCATTGCCGGCCACCGTGCCGTCGGAGTCGATGGCCACGGGATCGGCACCGTCGTATCCACGCGGGACGGGCAGATCGGATGGCTGCGACGTGGCAGTCGCCCACATGATCGGCATTCCATGATTGCTCGATCCGATGATCATGCCTCGATCGTTGATCGCCGAGACCGTGGTGCCTGTCGGACCGGACAGATGCGTGAGGTTGCCGGCGTCGTAGACCCAACCGGTGCTATCGACGCCCGATTGCAGGAGCATTGCTCCGTTCGAGGCGATGCCGATCGGCCAGGCACTGGAGGGATCAATGGCGGCGAGCGATCCGTAGCCCGGAAGCTGAACGGTGGTGAACGTCCCGTCATGCCAGATCGCGACAACGGCGCGGGTCTCGCGGTTGGCCTTCAGGACCACCGCCCCGGCGATGTAGTGGCCGGTGGGATCGGCGACAAGTTGATCCCACTGGGCCGCCGCCGGTGGCAATGCCAGCTTCTGCTCAGTGCAGGTAAGGGCCTTCGGGCCAGCCAGGTCTATCCCGGCCGGAGGCCGGTTCACGGCGTGGAACGCGACCGGTACGGCCAGCGTCACGGCGGCGACCGCGGCAACACTCGCGAGCGCGGCGACTACGCGCCGGTGACGACGCCGGCGGCGTCCGGTAAGTATGGCCGCTTCCAGGTCGACACGCGGTGGTTCGTTGTGGTCCGCGGCGTCGAGTCGGCGCAGGACGTCCACGGTCTCATCGGTCCGCATCATCATCTCTCCTTCGACGTGATCGCGAGGTCGCGGTCGGTGAGTACCTGGCGGAGTTTCGCCAGGCCGTGCACCGTCTGGCTTTTGACCGTCCCGGTCGAGCAGCCCATGACGTCGGAGACTTCCTCCACCGACATGTCGCACAGGAACCGAAGCACCACGACGGCGCGCTGCCGTGCGGGTAGCGTCGCGAGCGCGGGATGCAACAGAAGCCGGTTTTCGATCGTCGAGTTCTCTGCGCGCTCGGTGTCCGGCGGGGCGCCGAACAGCCGGACCCGCGACCACGGACGCCTGGTCTCATCGATATGAGTCCGAACCAGGATCGACCGGACGTAGCGATCGATATTGTCGGCCTTCCTGGCCGCGGTCCACCGCACGTAGAGCTTGGTCACCGACTCCTGCACCAGGTCATCGGCGCGGTGTTCGTTGCCACTGAGCAGGTACGCAAGTCGTTTGAGTGCTGGTAATCGCGCACTGACGTACGCGATGTACTCCTCGTCGGTCGTAGAACGCACAGTCCCTCCTCGGGCGTTGGCTCACCTAAGACGGACGGGACGGGTCGTTCGGTTGTATGGCCACCAAGGCGCACCGGTGGCGGCCAGTCAATAACGCAAGAGGAGCCGGCTGCATGATCTGGTAATCATGAGACCAGCGGCAGGTACTCGGTGTTCGGTGGCGAAGAGGGCGTGCGGAGCAAACTTCGCCTTTGTTCTGGCGGCTGATGCAGTTCCACAGCCCACGACGACCTGGCGCAAGGCAGGATGCAGCCACGTTTGAATGGCACGGGTGGGCGTCGATCGTCGGGAACTTCACGGGCGCCGATAACGCGGACGTTGACCTTGAGGATCAAGAACGGCGATCCGCCGTGGGGGCCGGATGATGTTCACTAACACCCACGCCGACAAACGTCGCTGTGCTTGATCCGATCTGTGTGGACGGGGGCGATGAGACGTGTCTGGCACCGCTTCACGAGGTGCCTACGGCCCTCGACGCTCAGGGGCGCATTCGCGTGGGGCACTCGTCGTCCTCTCGAAGTCCGACGACGGCAGGCGCGACCCCTGTCGTGCGCGCCTGCCGCATTGTGGCCTTTCAGTCCTTCGGTGCGACGCGGATGCGGTTCCCGTCAGGATCGGCTGCGAGGAAGGTCAGCCCGAACCCCGCATCATGAGGCTCGTGCAGGATCGTGACGCCCTTGGACTGCCACTGCTTGAAGATCGCGTTGACCTCGTCGGGTCGTCCACCGTCGATGGCCAGGCAAACCTCACTGGTACGCGGGACGTCCGGCGACAGATCCTCGAACTGGCCAGACCATAGAGCGAGGTCAGCGCCTGGCCCGAGGTCGAAGGTGATGTATCCCGGAGTCTCGAACGAAGGGCTCATGCCGAGGAGGTCGCCGTAGAAACGAGCTGCGGCGGGAGCGTCGTTCACATAGACGATGGACACGACGGATGTAGTGGTCATGGTTGTTCCTTCTCACAGGTCGTAGGTATGCATCCACCAGCCTGGCCGGAATATGCGCCGCATCGTGTCGCAATTCCTGAAAAACTTGGTGTGTGACCCCGGACCGCTTCTTCGCCCTGATGCTGCTCCTGGAATCGAGGGATGGCGCGACCACACAGGAACTTGCCTCGGCGCTCGGGGTTTCCCTTCGAACCATCACCCGGGACCTGAACTGGCTCCGCGACGCCGGTCTGCCGGTGACCGCACACCGGGGCCGCCTCGGAGGCGTGACCATGCTGCCCGGGTCCGGGTTCGACCTCACGCGACTCACGCCGGACGAGCGTGATCATCTCTCGCTCGCCGGGCTGGACGAGAAGCAACGTGCGGAGCTCGACGCATCGGTCGAAAGCCGGCGCGCGCTCGCCAAGATCGGCGCTACACAGTCACGTCGAGTTGATGAGCTCCTGCCGCTCACCGACGTAGTGCACGTGGACAGCCGTCCCTGGCTCCAGGCCCGTACTTCCGGCACGACTCCGGCTTCGCTGATCGGCCCGGTGCGGCGAGGTCGCCGGCTACGGATCGAGTACGACAGCCCACGCGAGTCATGCCCACGCGACCTGGTCGTGGATCCCTACGGGCTGTTCGCCAAGGCCGGCATCTGGTATCTCGTCGCCGACTGTGCCCGAGTGCCGCGGATGTACCGACTCGAACGGATCACGACGTGGAAAGAAGTCGACCAGCCACGACGGATCCGCGAGAACCAGACCCTGGCCACCGTCGCTGCGGCGCTCGTTGAGCAGTGGGCACACAACCACGCGATAGAGGTCAGCGCCACCATCGACCAGACCCAGATCGAGCGAGCGCAACGGATTTTTGGCCTACGACTCGTCCGGGACGACCATGAAGAATCCGCCACCGGCCACAAGGTAACAATTCGCTTCCTGCACCTGGAGGACGTGCGAGCATTACTGCCGTTCGGGAACGCCATCACTGTGCACGGCCCCACCGAAGCCAGGGCTCACCTCCGTGACCTCGCCACCGACCTTGCCCACCACTATGCGCCGTCACCAACGTCCTGACCCGCAACAGCTCTAGGAGCGTGGGTCTGTGACGCCAACCCCGCCGGTGGTTCGTGATCTTCGTATGGAAGAACCTTGGTATGTCTGGTGGGGACGGTTTGTTCGAGGCGGATCCGGCGGCGGTGGTCGAGCCGAAGGCCGTGCCGGCGGCGCCGGTGAAGAAGAGGTTCCGGGCCTTCGCCCCCGATCAGATGCTGTTGTTGCCGCCTTCACTGGATGAGTGGCTGCCGCAGGATCATCTGGCCCGGTTCGTCGCCGAGTTGGTCGACGAGGTCCTCGACCTGGGGCCGATTCTGGCCGCCTATACCGAGAAACGTGGCTTCCCGCCGTATGACCTGCGGCTGATGGTCCGGTTGTTGATCTACGGTTACACCACCGGGGTGCGCTCCTCGCGGGCGATCGAGTGCACGTGCGTCGATGACGTCGCGTTCCGCTACCTGGCAGCAGGCTGATCGGCAAGGAGGAGCAGGTCGAGGCCGAGATCGCCGAGCTGGAAGCTGCCGCGGCGGCGCTGCTGGCCGATGCCGCGACCACCGATGCGGCCGTGGACGAGCAGGTCGGCCCGGGTGGCAAGGACACCGATTTGCCGGCCGAGTTGGACCGGCGGGAGAAGCGCCTGGCCAGGTTGCAGCGTCCCGCCGTTAGGCGGATACACCCAACTGCCCGCCGGTCTATCCGGGCGGGGCCATAGTGACGCGGCGCAGACAGCCGCGAATGTCAGACCCCGCTATTAGCCTCCCCTCCATGCGAGAGCTCATTGACGCCCTGGTCCGGTCCGCCGAACGAGAGGGCATGGAACTCTACGGAGTGCACATCTACCGCCGCGGTGCCGAGCCGGTCGAACGCAGGCTCCGCTCGGACGATCGAGTCGACGTGCGGTCGGTCTCGAAGACCTTTACGTCCGTGGCGCTTGGCATCGCCGAAGCCGAAGGCCGACTCGCCCTGGACGACCCCGCCCTCAAGTACTACCCCGAGCTAGCCGGCTCTGCCGCGCCCCGCCTGGACCAGGTCACGCTCCGGCACTTGCTCATGATGACGTCCGGCAGCCCGTACTCCTGGTCCGCCTACGACCCCGTCGTAGTCCCGGACCTAGCCGCTGACTTCTTCGCGACCCCGCTCGCGCACGAGCCCGGCACGTATTTCAGGTACACCGGCATCGGCCCGTACATAGCGGCCCGCGCCCTGCGCGCCGCGACCGGTGCCAACGTCCGCGACTACCTACTGCCCCGCCTCTTCACCCCGCTGGCCATCCACAACCCCCAGTGGCACACCTGCCCCCTCGGCCACCCGGTAGCGGAGACCGCCCTCTACCTGAGGACGTCCGAACTGGCCCGCTTCGGCCGCCTCCTGCTCGACGACGGCCGCCACGAAGGCCGCCAGCTGGTCCCCGCCGAATACTGCGCACGAATCGCGACAGAAACCGTCCCGACCATGCAGGACCCAACAGACGAAGGCTTCCGCCTCTCGGACAGTTACGGCCTCGGCGTCTGGTGCACCCCCGGGGAAAAAACGTACAAAATGGCGGGCCTCTACGGCCAGCTCTGCATAATCTCCCCGGATAAGGAAGCGGTGGTAACCGTAACCGCCCACGTGGAAGGGGACGGCTCCCAGCGAACCTCTATAACAGCCCTAATAGACGAAGAGATCGTAGCCCGCCTATAAAGGCAAGCGTTCCTCAGATGAAAAAGAATGGCGGCTCGCAGCCCATGGAGCGGCAGGGCCCCCATCTCAGGGGATAGAGCATCGGTGTCCTAACGACAAATGTCGATTTTGTGTCCAGGCGGACGTCCTGCAGATTCGTGTTCTTCCCGGTAGACGGTCCGCCGAGGTGTGATCGGTGTCGGATCGATTGTCAACGCATTGTGGGCTACGGCGGGATGGCATGGTCAGAGTGCCGAGTCATTTGATGGTGCGAATGCGGCCTGGTCGACATCGTCACCGCGAACTCGGTGGACCCTCTCGGCCTCCTGGTCGGGGTGGATGTCCTCGGCTGGGTTGCCGAAGTGGCCGCGTGCCCACTCGATCGTGGCATCCACACCTGGCCGCCACCCTCAACCGTGGAAGGCCAGAACCTTGCCACCGCCAGCCGCAAACCGATCTCAATGACCGAGCTGACGAACTTCCTGGCGGGTACAACCTGGAAACTCGATCCGAACGACGTTCAGTGGATGGCCTCGTCTGACGCCGGATCTGCGCATTTGTTTGATTTCACGTGTGCTCGACATTGTTTCGATGGGGAAGGTGGTGGTCATGGACATCGTGGGCTTGGGGTGGCTCGGCACCCGCGCGCGGGATGCAGACGCGCTTGTCGACTTCTACTCGAGCGTGCTCGGCCTACCGCTGACACACGAGGAACCGGGATTCTGGGTGTTCACGTTGCCAGACGGCAACAATGTCGAGGTTTTCGACGTGGAATACGGCGGCAAGGAACACTTTGATACCGGGCCGGTCGCCGGCTTCGCCGTACGGGACCTCGCCGCCGCGGTGGCAGAGCTACGACTGGCAGGCGTTGAGCTTCTCGGCGACGCGGGACCGACCTGGCAGCACTTCCGCGGCCCGGACGGAAACGTATACGAACTCGTGGCGGCCGAGAAAACACCGGAACCGGATTCCGCGGCCGCCGCACGGTGATCTAGGCGGGGAGAAGGGCGTAGGCGCCCCCACATCCGCACATCTCGCGGCAGATTCGGATGCTGTGGCCCGGGGACAGGATCGGGGCCGTCGGCCGTGTCAGGAACGCCGCGAACCGAGCAGGTCCTGCCAGAGCGTCACCACGTTGCCGTCCGGATCGGGGAACCGCAGCAACGCGATCACCCCGGGCTTCTCCGTGGTCTCCGGGATGTCGGTCCAATGCTCCGCGAGACGTGAACGCTCGGCCGCCACGTCGGTGACGCCGATGGCGAGCTTGCTGTGGCCGGCCGACTGTGGATCGGTCGTCAACCGTACGGCGACCTCGGGGGCCCGGTGCAGCCGCCATTCGCATTGATTGTCCTGCGGACGCAGATCTGGTGGGCAACCTAGCAGGACCGTGAAGAACGCTGTCGCGCGATCGAGATCAGAGACGGCCACGTCGAGCACCGCACCGGCGAACCGCAAATGCATAGACCACTATCGCACAACTTCCGCTGCGTCCGTCGCTGCGGACGGCTAACGCGCATCGGCAGATCCGAAACTGTCGGGAGCGAACTGCCATCAGACCGCGCAGACCGTGAACGCTCAGCGCCAGCCTCTGTTTCGTATACGCGCCGCCCCGGAATCATGCCAGCTGGGCGTGGCTTCCGACCTTGACGGTCCCGTTAATGAGTGCGACCCTGCTTCGCGAGCTGTCTATTCACGGGGTGAAACAATGCGAATCCGCTCCCGCACCGCTCTGGCCATCGCCACCTGTTGCGTTCTGGCCGCCGGAGTCTTCGGCGCCGGGCAGCCGGCCGTTGCGACGTCATCCGACGGAAGTCTGCAGTTCACCTGGAAAGTGATGCCGTTTCCCTATCAGTCGAGCTCGACGGTGTACCCGAACGACATCTTCTTCTATACGTCCAGCACCGACGGAACTCCCATGGTCGACGCGACCGTCGACTTCGGCGACGGCACCTCCGAGCCGGTCGACCCCGCAAGGATTCCGCAGCTCAATCCGAACATCACCAGCCACAGCTATGCGCATGCGGGCAACTACGTCGCGACTCTCACCGACCCCGTCGGGTCGGGATCACCACTGGTCCGCACCGTGGACGTCACCGTCGGCGACGCGATCGGGTTGATACCCGAGCCCGAGCGCTCCTATGACAGTCGTGCCGCCGGCATTGACTCGATCCCAGCCCACGGCGTCGTGACTCTGCCACTCGGCACGCTCTGGGTCGGTCATACCGTCGACGCAACGCGAATCAACGTAACCGTGACCGATGCCCGACAGGCGGGCTACGTGACGGTGTACCCGTACGGATCACCGCGGCCGAAAACGTCGACAGTCAACTTCGCCGCCGGGCAGACCGTCGCCAACCACACGGACGCGGCCACCGGGACCGACGGCAAGGTGGCGTTCTACAACGGGAGCAACGGCCCGATCGATCTTCTTGTGGACTGGTACGGCATCGACGTCCCCACCACCTACAGCGGTTCCTACCAACCGCTCGCGCCGCTACGGATTCTGGACACGCGGACCACGCTCGGTGGCCTGCGCGGCCGGGTGCCGGGCCATGGCTCGATCACTCTGACCGTCGGTGGTGTGCACGGCGTGCCCGCCGATGGGGAGGCCGTCCTTCTGAACGTCACGGCCGTCAGTCCGAGTTCGTCGGGCTACCTCACCGTGTACCCATACTCGTTCGGCCTTCCCACCACCTCCGAGCTCAACTGGGCCAGCGGGCAAACGACATCGCAGCTCGTCGTGTCCGCGATCGACTACGGCAAGATCGTCCTGTACAACGGCGGTAGCGGCTCCGTGGACTTCATTGCCGACCAGGTCGGCTACTACGACTGGTTCGGCCTGAATTCGTTCTATCTCCCCGCCGCGCCGACCCGGTTGCTCGACACCCGCGACGGCACCGGAACCGGTGGCACGGTCACCCAGATCGCCCCTGGCCAAACCCTTAAACTCGACGCCGCCGCCGCGCCGGGGCTCTCCCACGAGCCCACGACCGCGATCGAACTGAACATCACCGCCACCGGCGCGAACGGATCCGGCTACCTGACCGTCTACCCCGACGGGTCTCCGCGACCGGTGTCCTCCAGCGTCAACTACACCCGCGGCAAATCCGCCGCCAACCTCACGGTCATGCCCCTCGGGCCCGACGGAGCGATCTCCATCTACAACGGAGGCACGACACCGGTCGACGTCGTCGCCGACCTCATCGGCAGCTATTTCACATACCCGCTGCCCTAAGATCGCTTTCCGTATAGGTTCGCCCCAGCTATTCCGGTAACGGTGCCAAGTCTTTCGGGCCACACCGTCCGGATTCAGAGCCACGACATCCTCGCCTATCCGTAGCGCTACTCGGTCCATACCAACGCCGCCCCGTGTCATATGCAAGGGGCCCCTCGCCGGAAGTAAACCCCGGCACTGGCGCGGCCGCTCGCAGCACCACGGGTGTCGCCTTATCTTCCGGTACGCCAGCTGACCCAGCAGTCGACCCGTCAACCGTGCCCGGGGTGGCTATCAGGTCCCGTAGTGCGGCGACGTGTCCGTGGTTCCAGGTGGCGAAGATTGCACACTGCTCCCGTTCCTGCAGACGACAACCGCCTCGCTGGCAGGCCATCACCCGCCATTGTCCGCGGCGCCGAACGACGCGCGACCTGAGCTGCGGGACGTGATTTTCGGCAGGGAGAACGTCGCGGTCAGCCGAAGAGATCTGGCTGCTCCGTTGTCTCGGCGTCGAAGCCGCTGTGCGCCGGTGCCGGCATCGTGGTTGTCCGCGAGTGGCGTCCGTTGCGGGACGAGACCATCACATCCATCGTCCGGATCGGATCCGGTGCCGGATCGAGGTGCCGCTGGCTCCACCGGACCCAGATCGGCATCCGGCCTGCCGCTGCCTCCTGGAGCAGTTTGTCGACGGTCCGGCGGCGGGCGGTGTGGTCGACCTCGATCGCGATCGGCGGCCCAACCGGGCGGGCGCAGGCGAGGTCGAGGAACGAGTGTTGCTTCTCGTACGGCGGCGGGAGGTGCATGACGCTGGCGGCACGACGGTAGACGCGCCAGCCTTCGGCCGTAGCCCAGCTTGCCACTGTCTCGATGAGCAGCTCGGTGACCGTATCGGTGTCTCGATCAGTGAACGTCACCGCGGTTAGCGCCGCATGCAGGCCGGCCACGACCGGGTCGATGTCGTCCATGCGCGCAAGAGTATCGCCGAGGGATCAGCGTCGCCGACTGCCGCAGACCGGAAGACACCGAGGTCGATGGTGGCGTGAACGGCGATCTGCCGGGTCGGCGCGACTCGCACACGGGTAGGAACATGCCACCGGAACTACACGAACACAATTTTCGGCAGCACAGCGTTCGCCAAGAGAGCTCCGGGATCTTTCGCTAATCGCGGCCGCAGTGCTGACAAACCGAATGCCCCGGCGCGAGTTTCCTCCGGGGCATTCGGCTATCGCGGTGCTATTTGATCGCGTGGACGAGTTGCGGAGATCCGATGGCAGTGAGGTTCGAACCGGCGGGATCGGCCTCGAACCCGCGGGCCTGCGACTGGACGGCGGCCGTCGCGGTTCCGGGGTACAGGTCGAACGTGCCGACGACATCCACCAGGACATTCGTCGTACCCGTGTTGTTGTAGACATTAAACGCGCCGGTCGGACCGAGCAGCGTCTGAGCCGCGTTCGGCACGGTCTGGTGCGCCGCTGGGTTCAAGTTCGACACCGTCGGCCGGCCGACGCCGGACGGCCAGACCGTCAGATACGTCGAGGCGGTCGGCGCGACCGCGGTGACGTTCAGCGCCAGCGCATCGGTCGCGCTGTCCAGGACTCGGCCGGGGGCGGTGAACGTCGCGGTTGCGCCCGTGCCGAGCGCGTGGGAGCCGCTCCGGGTGTCGACGATCCGGGTCGGAACCATCGGGTGGAACCGCAAACCGTTGTGCAGCGTGGAATCGTCGTAGTAGCCCACAACGTCCACGATGATGCCGGTGCTCTTGCTCGTGTACACACCGATCGACGGGAGACCCGTCGCCGAACCGCAGTCGACGCACGGCATCGTGGGGACGATGGCGAAGTTCGCCACGGTCTTGCCGGCCGAGTAGTTGAGCGTCGAGGACTTCGGCAGGTAGTCGGCGGCGCCGTTCCAGGCCGTGAGGTACCCGCTGGCACTCTCGCCGACTGCCGTGATGTTGACCGCGAACGCCCGGATGTGTGGGTTGACCGACGCGCTCACCGACCCCGGGACGCTGATGTAGTAGCCGCCGGGGATCGGCGCGTGGTTCTTGGTCCATGTCCGGGTGTCGGCCAGGCGGCCCGGGGTCGTCGCGATGTACTGCCCGCCCATGTCGTACACCGGAGCGTGCGTCGATCCGCTGGCGTAGTAGCCGGTCACGTCAACGATCATGTTGGTCGACCCGGCCGCGTTGTGCAGAATGATCTTGCCGGTTGACCCGACCGCGACGGTGACCGAATTCGCGCCGGTCCAGCCCTTGACGAAGTTGAGCGACGAAGCGGTGGGCATGCTCACGCCGGACGGGTAGACCGTCACGTAACTGCTGGCCGTACCGCCTGTCACGGTCACGTTGAGGACGACCGCGGACACGTCGGAGGTCGGGACGCCGCCCTTGCCGGTCACCTGCAACGTCAGCGTCTTGTTCGCGCCGACCTTGGCTTTCGGGCCGCCCAGACCCGACCGGGTGTCGAGGATGCGCGACGGGGACAGCGGGTAGAACGTGCCCGCGTCGCTCTCGTAGCCGCTGACATCGAGGCTGATCACGGTCGAACCGGCGACATCGTTGCTGGGCAGTGTGATCGTCGCCATCGTGTACTGCGCGGTGACTGTCGGGTGCGCATCCACGGTGATCTTGCAGGTCTGGCCGGAGGCAAGCGTGGCGCCCGAACAGGTGTCGGCGGTGACGGTGAAAGCGGACGGTGTGTCGCCGCCTAGCTGGCGCTGGCCGAACGTGGTCGCCGTCGATCCCGTGCCGGTGATCGTCGCGGTCTGCGGGGCGCTCGTGCTGAAGTTCGGGACGTACCCGAAGTACAGCTGGCCCGGATTGACCGAGGCACCGCGCGGATCCACACCGGTCAGCCTGGCCAATCGGGTGATCTTGCCGCCGGTGGCGCTGTCGACCAGTGTCAACAGCGCGTCCTGGTCGCCGACCGCGTTCGCGTTGGGCAGGATCTGCACGGTGCACGTCTGGCCGAACGAGAGGGTCGCGCCCGAGCAGGTGTTCGTGCCGATCATGAACGCGTCCGGGTCGTGACCCGAGAGCGATGCCGCGCCGAACGTGGTGGACTGCGGACCGTCGATCTGGACGGTCGCATCCATGCCCGCACCCAGGGCACCGACGGGCTGCTGCCCGAAGGCCATCAGGTAGTCCCAGCTGTCCGCAGCCTGGTAGGGAAGGCTCGAGTTGAACCGGATCTCGCCGGTCTCGGTCTGCTGCGGGCAGTTCTCCGTGAAGCTGGCGCCGAATTTCGTGATCGTTCCGGTCTCGTCGTACGCGACCTCGTCGACGGTTAGCGTGCCCGCGGCCTGGCAGGCCATGCCGTCGCCGTCCACGTCCATGCTCGTGCTGCCTGCCGTCGCGGACCAGTTGGGTGCGGTCTGGTAGGTCGTGCCGGCGGCGAACTGCGTGCCGAGCGCCGGGATGACGTACATGTTGTTGAAGTGCTTGAAGTCGGACGTCTCGCCGATCATCTCAAGGGGCCAGCCGTTGGCCGTCTGCTCCATGACCCGTAGCGTGCCGCGCGCCAGGTCGTATGACGAGTTGTCGTTCACGTACGTTGTGCCCTCGCTGTGGACGACCAGCGCGGTGTAGGGCGCGGTCGGCGCGGCGGCCGCGGCTGGACCGGCGAACAGGACCGCTCCGGTGGACGCCACGATCGCGCCGACCAGACTGACTCGAAGTTTGCGCACTTCTCCCCCATGGTCAAATCAGATTTTGTGAGCCTCGCGCAGACTAAGCGGCCCCCGCCTGTGCGACAAGGGGCGCGAACCCTCGCTCGTGATCAACAGGATCCCTCGGGCCAGTCCCGACCGGTGCTGGCCGGTCCGTCGTCGCTTTGACCCGTGTACGTTCGGCCGGACCGGTAATCCGATGAGTTGCCGACCATCGATGTGAACGTGTGGCCTCGGTGACCAACGTGATCGCGAGCGGACGGGCCACGTCGTCGCCCGCCGCGCCCCGCCGCTGTCTCAGTGGTGTCGCGATGCCTCAGTTAGCCGCGTCCGGAATGAACGCACCGAGTTCGTCGACGATTACCTGACCGTGCAGCCCACCCAGGGAAGCGCCAATCCCGCCCTCACGATCATGGCCGTGGCCGCACGCGTCGCTGACCGGCTCGCAGGCCGCTGTCGCTAACCGACCGAACAAGCCGCGTTGAGTTGCCTGGACCTGGTCACCCGATCGCTTCGACCCCGCCGGGCCGGGAGGAGACGACGATGGCTCGCCAGGTGAATGCGGATTGGCGGAGCCAGTGTGTCGTGACCTGCTGCGTGGCCACCCATGGGGAGGTGCTTGCGGAGCCGAAGGTGGTCGGAGCGGCGGTGGTGACGGGCCGCCAGCGGACGGCTTCGCCTTTTCGTGGAGCCGGAACGTGGCACATGGTCGCCGACAGGATCCGCGTGGAGCCGCCGACACAACTTGCTCACGGCCGTTGAAGGTCGTGGCGCCCTCCGGTTCGACCCACGCTTCAGGTGCGGGTCGGCGGCCGTCTCTCCCGGCCCCGTGTGAGCCACGCGACCGTGGCGTGACCGACCGCGGAGCTCACAGACGACCTGTTACGACGGTGGCTCCACGACGGGGACCAGCAGGTGACTCTCGGACTCCGGTCATCATCATGCACGAGCAGTGCGTAGCCGTTGCCACTGAGCCTGCGCGTCCCCGCGCACTGGGATCTGGGTCGTCGGGCTTCACTGGCTCGGCGGTCCCGTCCAGCGGTACAGGTGTTCGGGCCGACCGGCAGCGCCGTAGCGTAGGACGAAGTCCACGACACCGGAGTCGGAGAGGTATTTCAGGTAGCGGCGGGCGACGCCTTGGCTGATCCCGGTTTGGTTGGACAGGGCGAGGGCCGAGATGCCTCCGCTCGATGTGCGCAGGACGTCGGCGATGAGGGTGAGGGTCGGTGCCGAGATTCCTTTCGGGAGCGAGTCGTCGCCACTGGTGCGCAGTAGCCCG
Source organism: uncultured Actinomycetota bacterium (assembly GCA_963797605.1). Classification (GTDB taxonomy): domain Bacteria; phylum Actinomycetota; class Actinomycetes; order Mycobacteriales; family Micromonosporaceae; genus DASQPR01. Next base: position 244,905 of record CAWCPX010000003.1, read on the forward strand.
TAAAGGCGGTCGATGTCTCGCTGGTCGGGTTGGCGCATGTGTTCGAGCCGGGTGCGGGCGGCCGCGTAGCTGTCGAGGCGTTCGCGGAATGTCTTGAACGTGAACGGTTTGACGATGTAGTGCACGACGCCGAGGTGCATCGCGGCGCGCAGGATGTCGACATCTTTTGCCGAGGTGATCGCGATGATGTCGACAGGGCTGCCCTCTGCTGCCCGGATGTGACGGAGGACCTCGATTCCTTTCACATCAGGGAGGTACATGTCGAGCAGGACAAGGTCGGGTCGAAGGTCGTGCACGAGTGTCAGGGCCTGCCTGCCGGTCGTCGCCTGCCCGATGACCTCGAATCCGGGGATCCGTTCGGTGAAGTCGTGGTGCACGGAGACGGCCATGAAATCGTCGTCGACGATGAGGGTGCGGATCACGGCGCGGTAGCCTCCAACTCGTCTGCTGCGATCGGCAGCGGGACCACCACGGTAAACAGGGCACCGTCGACGTTTTCCACCCGGATATGACCGCCGCGGCGCCGGACCTCCTGGCTGACCAGTGCGAGCCCGAGGCCACGTCGTCGCTCGCCGTTGCGGGCGACCTTGGTGGTGAATCCGTCGCGGAAGATCTCGTCGATGAGTGCCGGTTCGATCCCCGGGCCCGAGTCGCGCACCCGAATCACCAGATCGGACCCGTCCGCGGTGATCGAGACGTCGATATGTCCGCCGACTGCGCCCTGTGCCGCGGAGTCCAACGCATTGTCGATCAGGTTTCCGATCACGGTTACCAGTCCATCGGAGTCGCCGAGTTCGTCGGGCACGGTCAGGGCCGAGACCTGCAGGCGCAGGCCTCGCTCGCTGGCCACCGATGCTTTTCCGAGCAGCAGTGCGGAGATGACCGGATCACCGACGTGTTCCACGAATGCGGCAGCCAACTCCTGGTGTAGCCGCGAGTTGAGGTTGATGAACCCGACCGCATCGTCGTAGCGTTTGAGTTCGATCAGGCCGCCGATGACGTGCAGCCTGTTGGCGAACTCGTGCTCCTGGGCGCGCAGCGCGTCGGCGAGGGTTCGCATGTCGTCAAGTTCACGCGTCAACTCCTCCAGTTCGGTGCGGTCGCGAAGGGTGACGACGGCGCCGATCGGGCGGCCGCGCAACGTGACCGGCATCCAGTTGACCACGAGCACCCGCTCGCCGAGCAAGACGACCTCGTCGCGACCTTCGATCCGTCCGGTCAGCACATCACGCACCCGCCCATGCGGTACGACCTCGGCGAGCTTGCGGCCGAGCACCGAGCGGTCAAGGCCGAGTAGGCGTTCCGCTTCGTCGTTGAGCAGCGTGAGCCGCCCCGCTGTGTCGACCGTGATCGCGCCCTCGCGGACGCCGTGCAGCATTGCCTCACGCTGCTCCAGCAACGCCGCGATCTCCCCGGGTTCGAGCCCGAACGTCTGACGCTTCACTCGGCGGGCGAGCAGGAAGGCGCCGGCTGCGCCGAGTCCGAGCCCGAGCGACGGCGGGATCAATGTCACGGGCAGCGATGAGACGAACTGGGAGCTGACGTGCTTTTCGAGCACGCCGACCGACACCAGGCCGATCACATTGCCCAGGTTGTCGCGGATGGGTACCTTCGCCCGCATCGAACGCCCTAGGGAACCTGGTTGCACGCCAACATAGGTCTTGCCGGCGAGCACCGCGGCCGGGTTCTCGCCCTGATCGTGCAGCAGTGATGTGCCGATCATGGACGGATTCGGATGCGAATACCTGATCCCGTCGCGGTTGGCCACCACGATGAACGCGGCGTCGGTCGACGCCCTGATGGTCTCCACGATCGGATCGATCACCGCGGCGGGCGCGGGCGCGGCGAACGCATCGACGATTGTCGGTGTAGAGGCGACCGTCTGCGCGATCGCCAGCGATTCCGCGGCGGCGCGGTCGTCGAGTTTGCCGCGAGCCTGGATGAACGACACGGCGAAGCCGGCACCGACGGTCAACATGACGATTGCGAGTTCCAGCAGCAGTACCTGCGTCGACAACCGCGCCGAGCGGCGGGTACGACTCGCGGAATCCATGCCGCGAACGCTACCCAGCCTGGCCGGTTGACGAAAAACTGTCGATCTCTTCGATCTGGTAACGATGGTGGCTACGGCAGCATCAGCCCGTTTTGACATGTTCTGGGCGATCTACCCCGTCGACCATTAGAGCATCGGCCTCCGACGCGGCGGCTCCTGCTGGCGCGTCGGCGTGAGCGAAAAGACAAGAAATAGCCGCAGTGCGTAGTTAACGCGACTTGCCGCCGAAATCTGGACGTTACCTGTGCGCAACCCGCAGATTGAGTTTGTCCTCGACGTCGAGGATCGTGAGGAGGCAACGCGATGGTCGCGACAGGCGACGACGCAATGAGAGCGTCAACCGGGCCGGGCACGGGCACGGGCGACAGCCCAGACGCCCGGATCGAACTATCCGGGGTCACCAAGCGCTTCATGACTCCGGCCGGCACGGCATTCACGGCACTGCGTGACGTGAACTTCGTCGTCGAGCCGGGGCAGTTCTGCGCGGTCGTCGGACCGACCGGCTGCGGAAAGTCCACGACGCTGTCGATGGTGGCCGGGCTCGACCGGCCCAGCGCGGGGACGGTTCGTGTCGGCGGCCAGCTTGTAGACGGTATCACCGGTGGCACCAGTTTCATGTTCCAGGCCGACGCGCTGCTGCCATGGAAGACGGTGCTCGCAAACGTGGCGATGGGGCCGACCTTCCGCGGCGTGCCGAAGAGGCAAGCCCACGCCAATGCCCGGGACTGGCTGCGGCGGGTCGGTCTTTCGGGGTTCGAGGACCACCATCCACACCAGCTGTCGGGGGGTATGCGTAAGCGTGCAAGCCTGGCCGCAGCTCTGATCAACGAGCCTTCGATCCTGCTGATGGACGAACCGTTTGGCGCCCTGGACGTACAGACCAAAGCGATCATGTCCAACGAGCTGCTCGGGCTGTGGGAGGACTCCCGGCCGTCGGTCGTGTTCATCACCCACGACTTGGAAGAGGCGGTAGCGCTCGCCGATCGCGTCGTGGTCATGACGGTTGGACCCGGCACGGTCAAGGCCGTCTACGACATCGACCTGCCACGGCCGCGCGGCGCGGTACAAGAGATCCGTTTCGAGCCACGGTTCCTGGAACTCCACCAGCAGATTTGGGAGTCGCTGCGCGAAGAGGTCGAGCGCGCCTACGCCCGCACCTCGAAGGCCCCGATCCATGAAGGAGCACGGGCATGAGTCGATCATCGAACGTCCGCGAGTCGCAGGTACTCGCCAAGGTGCAGTCGAGTCTGCGCTCGGAGGCTGAAGCCGAGACTGATGAGACCATCATCGCCGCGACCGCGCGGCGCCGTGTGCGCGTACAGCGCGTGAAGGTGAACCTCGCACGTCTCGCCGTTTTGATCTTTGTACTCGGCGGCTGGCAGCTCTTCACCAGTTTGAAGATCGTCGACCCGTTCTTCTTCGGCCAACCGACCGGCATCGCGAAGCGGCTCGAGGAATGGTTCACAAGCGGTGATAACGCCACCATCTATGGCTCAATCTGGTCACAGATCTGGGTCACGATGAAAGAGGCAGTGCTGGGCTTCTTCTACGGCGTCGGCGGCGGCATTGTCTTTGGCGTCCTGCTGGGCCAGGTCCGCTTCATCGCCGACGTCCTTGGGCCCTATATCAAGATTGTTAACGCGGTCCCGCGGATCGTGCTTGGCTCGATCTTCGTCGTGTGGCTTGGCTATGGCACGACCTCGAAGGTCCTGCTCGCCGCGGTGCTGGTGTTCTTCGTGGTCTTCTTCAATGCCTTCCAGGGTGTGCGTGAGGTCGACGTCAACTTCATCAACAACGCCCGCGTGCTGGGCGCCTCACGGATGCAGATCACGAGGCATGTCGTCCTGCCGTCCGCCCTGACCTGGATTATAGCCAGCTTGCACGTCGCGTTCGGCTTCTCGATCATCGGCGCGATCGTCGGCGAGTTTCTCGGCGCCCAGCAGGGGCTCGGGCTCGTCATCAGCAACGCCCAGGGCAACTTCGATCCCGACGGCGTCTTCGGCGCAATGTTGATCATCGCGGTAATTGCACTGTCGGCCGAAGGGCTGATCAGCCTGCTCGAGCGGCGCCTACTGGCCTGGCGGCCTCAGACCAATCACGAAGCTCGCGGCCTCTAGCAGCGGCACGTACCTCTTTCGCAGCCGGCGAAGATCTCGCAACGCCGGCCGGATCCAGTTGCATCACCCGCACGTCGTGCACCACCTCACCACAAGGGAGAACGAGGAATGTTCGGACGCAAACTCGTCGCAACGGTGGTCGGCGCTCTGGCCATCACCATCGGCATTACCGGCTGCGGCAGCTCCGCCACGTCTGGCGGCAGTAACACCAGCACTAACCTGCCCACGGTCAAGCTCATGGTCGGCGGCATCGACAAGCAGATCTACCTGCCCTACCAGCTCGCCGAGAGTCTCGGCTTCTACAAGAAATACGGCGTCAAGGTCGAACTCAGCACCGAGCAGAACGGCGGTGTCGGCGCCGAGGACGCGGTCGCGTCCGGACAGGTCGACATGGCCGGCGCCTGGTACGTGCACACGATCGACTTCCAGACACACGGCAAGAACGTCATCGACATCGTCCAGCTCAGCGGAGCGCCGGGCGAACGGATCATGTGCAAGAACGGCAGCAACATCAAATCGCCCGCCGACTGGACCGGCAAGAGCATCGGCGTCACCGACCTCGGCTCCGGCACCGACGACCTCACCCTCTACCTGGCCGCGCGCTACCACATCACCACCAAGCAGTTCCACCGCGTCGCAGTCGGCGCCGGCCAGACCGCGATCGCCGCGATGCAGCACGGCACGGCCGACTGCGTCATGACCACGCAGCCGACAGTGAACGCCATCGAGAAGATGAACCTCGGCTACTCGGCCATCGACCTCGCTACCACCGCCGGCGTGCAGCAATGGCTAGGCGGCTTCCAGCCGACCGCCGGCGTACTCGCGAACGCCGACTGGGTGAACTCGCACAAGGACACGACGCAGAAGGTCGTCACCGCGCTCGTCGCGACGATGCACTGGATCAGCACGCACACCGCGGCCGACGTCGCCAGCGCGCTGCCCCCGGCGTTCGTGTCCAATGGCCTGACCACCAAGGACGACTACATCACCGCGCTGACCCAGGACAAGACACAATTCCTCGCCGACGGAATGATGCCCGCCAACGGCCCGGCCACCGTGCTCGCTGTCGAGCAACTCGCCGGCAAGGTCAACGGATCCGTCGACCTATCCAAGACCTACACGAACGACTTCGCCGCCCGGGCGAACAAGGACCTCGGCTTCCAGACCGGCTCCGGCAGCTAACCGCTGCCTGGACGCCCGCCAGACGGGTCGTTGACGGGTCACTCGGTAGCGAGCAGCGATGACGCTGCTCGCTACCGCCACATGAGCAGCGCGGCGTTCCCCACTCTCAACAGCCGTTCAACGAGGCAACGCCCTGGGCAAGGATCGAACAAAACTGAGCCCGCCCAGGCCGCTTGACACGCCCCGGCAGTGAACGCGGCTCTTATGAAACCTTTAACGCACATCGCTGGTTGTCTTATCTGGCTCGCGGATGGTTGACCGCATGACCGCGACATCTGCTAACCGGACCGCCGGCCCTCAGGCAGTACATCGGCGGGTTCCGCCGCCGGAGCGCCGGACAACGCCTCTGTGGTGGGCGGACACGGGCGGCGTCGGCGCAGGCCTGACCTTACTGATCGTCACCGCCCTGTGGGTCGGGAACCAGGGTATCGAGCAGACACTCGGCGGGGGTTCGCCGGCGCTGTCGGCGCTTGGCCGACTCACAGGTCTATGGGCTGCGAATCTACTGTTGCTGCAGGTACTGTTGATGGCACGAGTGCCGCTGATCGAGCGGGCGTTCGGGCAGGACCGGCTGGCTCGCTGGCACCGATTGACCCGCGCAGTTCGCGAGCCCCAACCCTACGGTGACGTCGAACGAGTTCGTTGCCTTTGGTGATGTGAGGCATGCCCACGACGGCGGCGCCAAGGAAGTCTCGGGCACCGGGCGGCACCCGGCCGCACCTCGACGGCGTAGCGCCCTTCGCCGCGGACCAACCTGTGTGAAGCCGGACCGTGCCACAGCGCGGCCCGGCGATTCGTTTCCATCTGCTTTCACCACCGCAGCCGCCGAGATCACTGACGCCGTGCCTGCGCACAAGCTTGATCAGGCGTCGTGGTCGACCCTGACGATCGAACTCCAGAATGGACACAACGGCGACTGCGGCAGGCCCACTGACATGCCTGTTCAAGGACGGAACCGCCTAGATTTGCCAGAAGTGGCACGCCCCGCGCGGGGGCTTGAACACACCTCGCCCTTGAACACATCAGGTGCCGCGCTCAACTACGCCGCCTCAGCCTTTGACCCAGCCGAGGCGCCACCACGTTGCCGGATCGGTCGCTACGTTCGGGCTGGTAGCCGTAGGAGGCGATCGAGGCAGCCGACCTGCGCCGCAGCGATTCGGCGAGGATCGCCAACGCGGGCAGGTCCACGCGCCGCAGCCTAGATCGTTGACTAACAATTCGATGTTGGTCGATGATGACTCAAACGTTACGTCATTAACGAAACCGCCGGCGCGTTAGAAGTCCTCGTACAGGGATGGAGACGAGAACGTACCGCCGATGGCATGGGCGGCGTCGGCCGCCGTGATGATGATGCTGTGGTACTGGATGGTGCAGTGGATCGTCGTCGAGACTGGCTCGACGGTCAGCTACGGCGGGTACAGCGGGCCGGTGCTCGTCAGCGTGGATGGCCGCACTGTCACAGTGGGCGGGTTCGCGCAGCCGTGCTTCGGTTCGGTATCGCTGGTGGCCGACGAGACGCCGACGCAGGTAGCGCTGCGCCTACGTACGACCACGCCTCGCCAACACAGTGGCTGTCACAGCGCCATGGGTATGATCCAGGCACTGACGGTGCAACTGCACGCGCCGCTGGGTTCCCGAGTACTCGTCGAGGGTGGCACGGGACTGTCGTTGCTGTGGTTCGACGGCCGTAGGACCCTGCGCCCGGGAAGGTTGCCAGCCGGGTACGCACTCAAGTCGACATCGCCATGGGTGGGCAGGGGCCCTGCCACGGGTCCGAGATTTCTGGTGGGCTGTGCACAGTACTTCCGCTCCGCGCAGACGGGTGGGGTGTTCGAGGTCATCCAGACCGGTGGCGTCAGGAACCTCCCGCAAGCTGCCCACAGTGGGGCAACGCCCGTATGGGTCAGAGGAGTCCGCGGTCTCGCCGATGACGGCTCTGTCGGCTGGACCGCCGACGGTCAGACCTTCACCGTGGGTGTTGTTGCCGCACCCGATGAAGGTCCTGGGGCAGTGTTGACCATCGATGATCTGATAGCCACCATCGACAGCGCTCCCTGATCGACCACCGACCAGCACGGAGCTACCGGTCAACGATCTAGAACCGGTCTCGGGCAAGCGGCGTCCGGGCAGCCAGGGGGCTCGGCACGGCGATCGTCATGCGGGACTGTCATCGCAGCACCGGCCGGTGTCATCGGTGGTGGGTGTTCGCCGGCGATGACAAGCCCGGTATTGGTAAGTCAGCGGTTCACGCGGGGCGTGGAACCCATCCACGATGACCCACACACCACAGCAGAACGCCGCCAGGGCACCCGACGGGCAACCCCATGATCGATACCGTGCCCGGCCAGCCACCGGTGCGCCATACCGTCTGGCGTACCAAGATACTCCGGGCCGGCGACAATCAGGACCTATCACCGGGCGGCTGGCCTACCGGCTGCTCGCCGAGACTCCGAACCCGGCGACACGATCGTCGACCTCGCGGGCAGTCCGGCTGTGGCCGCGCACGTAGCCGTGGTCATCCAGCTCAACGGGGTGCGCACGCGGGTTGCGGGCGGGACAGTGAAAGGCGATGCCAGCCCATGCCGGTAGGCAAACCCTCCAGTCGCTACGGCACGCGGTGTTCTTGGCCAGGTTCTTGTCGCTCTGATGCCTGACGAGCCTGACGAGCCGAGGACTACCCCACAGATAGCCGGGGGCGCGTTTGGGTGCTCGGCCGGGTGCTCCGCTGGGTGCTCGTTTGGGTACGTCGCCGAAACGAGCACCCAGACGAGGCGCCGCTCGGTCCTGACAGGCCCCTGACCAGCGCTGTCAGGCCGTCGACCGTGACCAAACCATGATCAAGATTTTCAGACTCCCTTCCGGGGACTCTTCTCTCCACGGGGGTGACCGATTATCTGACACGTACATAATCTTGCCGATAGCCTCTCCCGCGGCAACCAGGTGATCGCGTCAGCAGGCCCGGTCGCACAGCGGAAGGTGCAGCAGACACCGCCTGTCGACGGCAACGGTCCAGCAATCCAGTGTTCGGTCACGGTGGGATCCCACGTCGCTGTTTGAGCATGGTCGGCTTCGATCCGGTTGTTGGCGTACTGCTCGATGTGATGCCACGCCGCCGAGATCACCTCGTCGAGTACTCGCGGGTAGACCGGAGACCTGTCGGCGACGACCTCGGTCGGGGTCACCTTCAGGGTGTCCATGGCGGTGCGGAAGAACCGGCGGGCCGCGTCGGCGTCCCGCCGGATCGAGACCAGGACATCGATGACCTGACCGTCCTGGTGGACGGCCCGGTGGACGTAACGCCACACGCCGGCGACCTTGACATAGGTTTCGTCGACGAACCAGTGGTCGCCGGAGCTGTGCCGGGCGAACCGGGCCGCGTCGACCAGCAGCGCAGTGAACGTCTGCACCCACCGGTACATGGTGACGCGATCGACCTCGACGCCACGCTCCGCGAGGAGTTCCTCGACGTCGCGGTACGACAGGCCATAGCGCAGATACCAGCGGACAGCCAGGACGAGGACCTCGGGAGGGAACCGATACCCCGTGAACGCGGAATCGAACGGCCGAACCGGGCGAGGACGTTCTGACCCCGTCACTGCTTCATCATGCCGTGTCCCACCGATCAGCCAACGCAACTGTGAGTCTGGGTGTGCGGCTTTGAGATCATGGAGTCGTGCTCTCGCGGTCGCGGTCTGACCCCCAACGCAACCGGCTCGGTCGATGCCTTAGCTCTGATCTGTCGACCGCCGGCCGTGGGAGCGACGTGCTGTCACCGGACCGGCCGGGTGTGTCCCGATAGGGGCCTTGCGCGAACAAGAGCACCGTCACAGTTCTGACCGCCCGCACCGGTCCGGCGATGGCCTTACCCGCCCACCATCGCGAAGGACGAACAGACCATGCCCAGCATGCCCCACCCCGACCACGGCTCCCAGCCCAGCTCCGTCGAGGAGGTCGTCCTGGGCGTCGACACCCACAAAGACGTCCACGTCGCCGCGGTCGTCACCGCCCTCGGCGCACACCTCGCCGACGCGACGTTCCCGACGACCGCCGCCGGCTACCGGCAGCTGCTGGCCTGGGCCCGCGGCTTCGGTGCCGTCGTCCGCGCCGGAGTGGAAGGCACCGGCTCCTACGGCGCCGCGCTGACCCGATACCTGCGCCGCGACGGCGTTGTGGTGATCGAGGTCAACCGGCCCGACCGGGCCGCCCGCCGACACGGGAAAACCGACACCATCGACGCCGTCGCCGCGGCCCGGGCCGTGGTGACCGAGCGGGCCACCGTCGTCGCGAAGACCGCCGACGGGCCGGTGGAGATCCTGCGGCTGCTCCGGCTGACCCGCGCCTCCGCGGTCAAAGCCAGGACCCAGGCGATCAACCAGTTGAAGGCCGTCATCGTCAACACCGACCCGCAGCTACGCGACACCCTCACCGGTCTGACCGGCTGCCGCGCTGATCCGCCACTGCGCCGAACTGCCGGCCACGCCACCGACCGACACCGCGTCCGCTGCCGGCTACACCCTCAACCGGCTGGCCCGGCGGATCCAGGCCCTCACCGCCGAGGAACGCGACCTGCAACGACAGATCACCACCGTGCTCGAAACCCACGCCCCACAACTGTTGCAGCGCCACGGGATCGGCCCCGACAGCGCCTCCGCGCTGCTCGTCACCGCCGGCGACAACTCCGACCGGCTGCACAGCGAAGCATCGTTCGCCGCCCTGTGCGGCGTCAGCCCGATCGAAGCATCCTCCGGCAAAACCCGACGCCGCCGCCTGAACCGCGGCGGTGACCGCCGCGCCAACGCAGCCCTGCACCGCATCGCCCTGACCCGCTCCCGCACCGACCCGCGCACCCGCGACTACCTCGACCGACGCACCACCGGCGGCAAAACCCGACGCGAAGCCATCCGCTGCCTCAAGAGATACATCGCCCGCGAGATCTACCAACTGATCCAACAACTCAACGCCACAGAACCAGGCCTGCTAACGGGTTGACAAATTATAGGGGCATCAGACCCCCACGGGACCTGATCAGCTTCGTTGCGCGATACGCGGCGCCATTACATCAAGAATAGTTTACACTAGTGTCGATAGAGACAATTAATCTTTGCGTTCGGAGGTTCCATGGTCGCGAGATCAACAAGGACCGTTCGTGCCGCCCGGCAGTTGGGTGAGAACCTCACAACATGGCGCAAATTGCAGAATCTCACTGCGGAACAACTGGCGGATCGCGCCGGCACGAGCCGGGTCACCCTGTCCAAGCTCGAACACGGCGACCCCGGGGTCAGCCTCGGTGTGGTGCTTGAAGTGCTGCGCGCCCTCGGCCAGCTGGACGTTGTCGTCGCGGCAACCGACCCGTACGAGAGTGACCTCGGACGACTCCGAGCCAACGAGGTTCTCCCGCGACGCGTAAGGAGATGACATCCACGTGATCGACCACCTCTTCGTTTATCTCGACAACGCTAAAGGTGAGAACCTCCTCGTGGGAGAGGTCTTCTTCACCGCCCGCAGAGGCAAGCTGGTGTCGTCAACGTTCCACTACAACACCGCCTACCTGGCTGATCCCGCAGCCTTTCCCATCGACCCCGCCCTGGGGCTCTACGCCGGTCCGCAGAACGCGGCCGGCCTCCCGGGAGCGCTGCGAGACAGTTCACCCGATCGATGGGGCCGCAACCTTGTCATCAAGCAGCGGCGCGCGGCGTCCCTCGCCGACCACCGCACGGCTCCGACGCTGACCGACGTAGATTTCCTGATCGGGGTCAGCGACCTGACCCGGCAGGGCGCACTGCGATTCCGGGCCACTGCGGGTGGCGAATTCCTCGGCGCCGCGGGCGACGTTGAGGTACCCAAACTCATCGAACTGCCCCGGCTACTGCGCGCCGCCGATGCGGTCAGCCGTGACGACGACTTCGCGGCGATCAAAGCCTTGCTCGACGCCGGAACCGGTTCCCTGGGCGGTGCACGACCGAAAGCGTGTGTTCGTGACGGCGACCGTCTCCTCATCGCCAAATTCCCCCACCCGGACGATCAATGGGACGTCATGGCCTGGGAGAAGACCACCCTCGACCTGGCCGCGGCGGCCGGGATACGCGTCCCCGAGGCCACCCTGACCAAGGTCGACGGACGCTCAATACTCCTGCTGGACAGGTTCGACCGCCACGGACCTGGACGCATCCCGTACATGAGTGCAATGACGCTCCTGGAAGCTCGCGACGGGGACAGCCACGACTACACCGAAATCGCCGAAACTCTCCCCGACGTCGGATCAGCCACGACTGCGGACCTGGCTGAGCTGTGGCGCCGTATCGCCTTCTCGGTTGTCGTCAACAACACCGACGACCACCTGCGCAATCACGGCTTCGTCCACGAGTCCGGCGGATGGCGGCTGTCACCCGCCTTCGACATGAACCCCAACCCGGATCCAACAGCGCAACGACAGACCGCGATCGCCGGCAGCTACACCCGCGACGACGCACTCACATCCCTCCGCGAATATGCGAGCGAATTCCGCCTCTCCTCCACCACGGCCGAGACGATCCTGCACGAGGTCACCGCCGCCGTTAGCGGCTGGCGCGATGCGGCGACGACCAACGGGATCCGCGGCAACGCGATGGAGATGTTTGCCGAGGCGTTTTGGCTCCCGACCGCCGGAGGCGCCCCAACCTGAGATGCCTGTCAACCGTGGGCGATCTAGCTAGATGGCAAGGCTGTTCGGCGACAGCTTGGCACGATATGGACGTACATCGGGCCGATCATTAACGACCTCGGCAAGGCAATGGAGGAACACACCGCGACGCGTGGACAGATCATCGCTATACAGCCGTACGGCGTGCCTACTCTCGAAGGGCGCCGTTGCATTATCGGGGCGATGGACAGAGTGGGCCGCAGCAACTGGTGTAGTCAGATCGCCTGTATCAGCTCGGTGAAGGCACCGGCGACGCGGAGATGCCGTGGTAGGTCGACACCGAGTTCGTAGTGGCCGCGGCGCAGGTTCTGCATGAATCCGATCCCGGTGATGATGACGGTCGCGGTGCGATCGGTCCGTAGTCCGCGCATCGGCCGTAACCGGTGTTTGAGTCGGCTGTGGTCGGCCTCGACCCGGTTGTTGGCGTACTGCTCGATGTGGTGCCACGCCGCAGGGACCACCTCATCGAGCACCCGCGGGTACACGGGCGACTTGTCGGTGACGACCTCGGCCGGGGTCACCTTCAAGGTGTCCATGGCGGCCTGGCGGAAGAACCGGCGGGCCGCGTCGGCGTCCCGCCGGACCGAAACCAGGACATCGATGACCTGCCCGTACTGGTCGACCGCCCGGTAGACGTAGCAGCGAAGATTGTAGTGGTGCCGCCCAATACCTGACCTGAGACGTAGCTGACCGGCTTGGTGTCCTTGTGGCGACGCGTCGGTTGCGGGCGGCACCATGCCATTCACGTCGAGTGGCGACCGGTCCGGGCGGATGTGACCTGATAGGAACCTGCCGCTGAACAGTTGACCCATCGCTGTTGTGTCCGCCCGTCCCGGCACCTGGTCGCTCCTCCCGAAGAAGGGACGACATGTCCAGGATGACCGGCAGGACAAGCGTTGTCATTGGCGGGGTCGACACCCATGCCGACACCCATGAGGCCGCTGTGCTCGACGGCCGCGGCCGTCTGCTCGCGGTTAAGAAGTTCGTCACCACCGATCAAGGCATCCGGGAAATGCTGACCTGGATGCGCGGGTTCGGACGTGTCCAGCAGGTCGGAGTCGAGGGCACCGGTTCGTACGGCGCCGAGCTGACCCGCCAGCTGCAAAGCGCGGGGATCAAGGTGATCGAGGTCAACCAGCCTCACGCACACACCCGCTCCCGCCGCGGCAAGACCGACGCCATTGACGCCGAAGCCGCCGCCCGCAAGGTACTGGCCGGCGAGTGCACAACGATACCGAAAGACACCACCGGCATCGTCGAGGCCGTCCGCCAGCTACACGTGGCGCGCGCCGGCGCAGTCCAAGCCCGCACCGCAGCGCTCAACCAGCTCGACGATCTGCTCGTGACCGCACCGGCAAAACTGCGCCAGAAGTTGACCGCCAAGACTCTGCAGGGCAAGGCCAGCCAATGTGCCCAATGGCAGCCTGACCACGACCGACTCACCGAGCCCGTCCAGGCCGCCCAGAGCGCGTTACGGAGCATCGCCATCCGCATCCGCAACCTCAGCGACGAGATCCGGACCCTTGAGCGTCATCTATCCGCCCTCGTCAAACGCGTCGCCCCCCGAACCCTCAAGCTCGTCGGCGTCGGGCCGGTGCACGCCGCTCAGATGCTTGTCACGGCCGGGCAGAACATCGAGCGCTTCAGCAGCGAGACCGCCTTTGCGCATCTGTGCGGCGCCGCCCCGATCCCCGCGTCATCCGGCAAGACGGAGCGCCACCGCCTCAACCGCGGCGGCAACCGCGCCGCCAACCGCAGCCTCTACATGATCGGCGTCGTACGGCTTCGCTATTGCGAACGCACCCGCGACTACAGCGCCCGCCGCACCGCTGAAGGAAAATCCAAACAAGAGATCATCCGCTGTCTGAAGCGTTACATCGCCCGCGAGGTCTACTACACCCTCCGCGCCGACCTCAAAGATCTTGCTTCAGCCACTTGACGTCTATAGGAACGTCGCCACACCCCGCCGACCTTGACATACGTCTCGTCGACGAACCAGAGGTCGCCCGGGCTGCGCCGGGCGAACCGGGCGGCATCGACCAGCAGCGGCGTGAACGTCTGCACCCACCGGTACACGGTGACGTGATCGACCTCGACACCACGCTCGGTGAGGAGTTCTTCGACATCGCGACAGGACAGGCCGTACCGCAGGTACCAGCGCACGGCCAGAACAATGATGTCCGGCGGGAATCGGTATCCGGTGAACGCCGAGGCTACCGGTAGCGCCGGGCGCGGACGTCGTGTTGACCGCACCGTGCCATCATGCCGCTCCCAAGCGACCCGTTAATGCAACGGCGCCCCTTTGACTTTGGGAGGTTGAGCCGTGACTCTAGATGGCGATGGCGTACGTCAGGAGATTTGGCGCCCTTACGAGGCGAGTTGGGGCACCCCTGCACGGAAGGCCCCATCTCTTCTTGGACCGCCATGATCGCCTACTGGGCGATGCCTGCCCAAATATCGACCCCCATCACCCCACCTGACCAGTCACTACCTCGACTTTGCCGGGCCCCTGCCAAGAACCTTGGTACACATCAGTATCGGGGGATCGTGAAAACCCGCACTACGGATGTCGGCAACGATATGCAGGTCACTTTTACCGAGGTTCACGTGCTTCGTCGACGTTCCGCATAGAGATGACGTGCCCCGTCCCGTACTGCTCGATAACCAGGGCTTTCGCCTCGAGAGGGTCACTGGCAAGAACGCTCAGCCTGATACCGGGTTGGTCTCCGATCCAGATGAAGCCGGTATATTCCTTAAGGGGAGGGTGTAACTCTTCGGTCATGTCATTCTCCAGATCCCCCGGCCCCGGCCGCACGGTACGGAGCGAGACAAACCGCGCTGTTACAGAATCCGCCGATGATCGTTCCTCCCCCTTCCAGGACACCTTGATTCCGGCGAGCCACCCGCCGTCGGGCCGTTGCGCAGATCGATCCGTGTCTGAAGGACGAGCCGGCGGGCGTCACGACGGATGATTCGCATCCGTCGTGACGCCCGAGTGAAGCCACCTAGCGCTGGGAGACCGGCGTTTGGAGCGTCTCGTGCAAAAGCGCCGCGCCTGACTTGGTCTTACTGAACGGCGACGCCCCCTCGGAACTCGCGGGCAGGTAGACGTAGTAGCTGCCAACGACATCCACCAGGAAATTCGTGGTGCCGAGGTAGTTGTACACGCTGATCGCGTTGCCTGTCCCGATTGCGGTGATCGTGGCGTTCGCGACCGTCTGGCCCTTGGACGGGTTGAGGTTGCTGACGCCGGGCAGATTCGAGCCGGTCGGCCAGACCGTCAGGAACGTGCTGACCGTCGGGGCGACCGCGGTCACGTTCAGTGCGAGCGCCTGGGCGTCGGCGATCGTGTCGGCGCTCGGAACCGCGAGGGACATGCTGTCACCCGCGCCGAGCGGACCGGCCACCCCGGTGCCGGATCGGGAATCGGCGACCCGGTTGGGGGTTTGCGGCATGAACCGCAGACCGCCCGGCAACGTGCCGTCGTCGAAGATCCCGACGATGTCGACGAGGACGTCCGTCGTCGCGCTGGCGAAGACGCTGATCGAGGGCAACCCGCTGGCGGCCCCGCATCCACTACAAGCCTCCACTGGAATGACCGCCATATTGGGGACGTTCCTGCCGGGGCTGTAATTCAATGTCGAAGCCTTCGGGAACCCCAGGGGCGAATTGCCGCCCCATGCCGTGAGGTAACCGCTGGCCTTCGGGCTCACCGCGGTCACGTTGACCGCGAGTGCCTTGAGGTGCAAGTTCACGGCGCTGCCGTAGTTCACCGGAATCGTGATGAAACTCCCGCCGGGGAGCTTCGCACCGTGCAGCGCTGTCCGAGTGTCGAGGAGCCGCTGGATCACGACCGGCTGATACTGGCCACCGGGGCCACATGTCACTCCCAGGCACGCCGCGTTCGGCACGGCGTCATCCCCGGCGAAGAAGCCGACGATGTCGACGATGACCTGCGGATTTCCGGCGGAGCTGTAGATGTCGACGCTGTGGCTGGCACCGGTGCCGACAGTGACCGAGTTCGCGCCCGTCCATCCGGCCGTGTAGTTGAGCGATGACGCGGTCGGTCGGGTTTGACCGGTGGGATACACCGTGAGGAACCCGTTGGACTTCGACCCGAGCACGGTGACGTTCAGCACGACGGCACTGGCGTGGGTGCCGGGAATGACGTCGGTGGAGACCTTCATGTGAATCGTGCCGCCGGTCTTGAGCGCGCCGCGCGGGACGCCGAGGTAACTGCCGGTCCCGTCACGGGTATCGACCACGCGCGTCGGCGAGATCGGGTAGTAGGTTCCTTCGTCGCCGGGCACCGAGTTGAGGTTCAGCGGCACGATCCGGCTTCCGCTGTTGGAGTTGTCCGGGATTGTCAGCACGCCTGTGTATATACCGACCGTGGCTTCTGAAGCATGCATCGTGATCGCGCAGGTCTGGCCGAAGCCGAGCGTGGCACCCGAGCACGAATCCGCGGTGACGACGAAGGTGCCGGCCGGACCGGTGATCGACATGTGGCCGAACGTGATCGGGTCGGTGCCCGTCCCGGTGAACCGCAGCGTGTGCGCGACGCTGACAAAACCGGCATCGGCATAGAACCCAACACCGCCCTGACTCGCCGACGCGGATTTGTAACCGATGGCGGAGTTCCATCGAACTTCACCCTGGATCGAACACTCGGGAATCGAGTACGTGGCAGCGAACGAGGTAGAGGTGAGCTCGAGGATTGTCACCGACCCGTCGTCCGTGCAGCTCGATACGCCGATCGTCATCACGAGGCGGGTGTTGTCCATGTTGTCCCCGACCGTCGCGTAGGTGCCCACGGCGAGAGCAGAGCCGTCGGTATTGTTCAACGAGAAGTCGAGGGCGGTGATGTTCGACTCGGAGGCATTGAGGTCGATCGCGCTGCTCGTCCACGCTTCCTTCGTGAAGGTCGCGTTACTCGAGTCAAGCGCACGGCCGGGCAAGTTCAAGCCACCATCATCGAGCGTGATGGCGTAGTAGGGAGCGACCGGGCTCGCCATGCTGGATGCCGGGAACGCGAGGAGCGCCGTAGTCGCGACAATCGCGCCGACGACGATGGAGTGAATGGTTCGCATGCTGTCGACCCCGATATTGAAGGTGAAGGGAAGCTTGCCGCCGCACGATGGCGAGTCTGGGCCGGACCTGCCGCCCCACGACTGACGAGAGTCCGCGAAGAGTGAATGGCCCTCACCACGCGGGCAGGGGGAGTCAGCATAGCGATGCGGATCATCGTGGTGGCACCGGCGGTAGTGATCGAAACCGGCGCCGCGCCGGACCACCGCCAAGATCCGCCCGTCGGTTCGGAGCCTGCTCGACGGCTTCAGCGACGCACACGCCCACCTCATCAACCACCGCATGATCATCACCGCCGAGAACGCACTCGGCGCCGGCGTATTCGGCTCACCGTCGATTCGGCCACCCGCGACCGCGCCCAAGTGGTCTTCCTCGACCCGCGCTCGCGCGACCTCTAGCCGACTGGCAGTCCGACGCCGAGACCGTGGCGGCGTCAGCGCGCGGTGGCTGGTTGCCCGTCACTCGGACGACCCGTGGCCTACCTACTTGATCGCCGAACTGAGCATCAAGCCCCCGATTTCCGCAGGCGGGTCTGTTGCATTGTCGCGGTGTTGGGCACAGTGGCCCGCGGTGAGTCGGCTGCCTAGATCGCCCGCATCAGTTCGGTGAACGCGCCGGCGACACGGAGGTGCCGGGGAAAATCGACGCCGAGTTCGTAGTGTCCGCGGCGTAGGTTCTGCATGAAGGCGATCCCGGTGATGATGACGGTCGCATTCCGGTCGGTCCGTAGGCCGCGCATGGGTCGCAGGCGTTGTTTGAGTCGGCTGTGGTCGGCTTCGATCCGGTTGTTGGCGTACCGCTCGACGTGATGCCACGCCGCCGGTACCACCTCGTCCAGCACCCGCGGATATACCGGCGACTTGTCGGTGACGACCTCGACCGGTGTCACCTTCAACGTTGCGCCTGCCGAGAATTGCGTCCGTCCAGTTCAGGCAGCATGTTGGTACTCGTGGATGATGCCGCCGAGCCGCTCGGCTCGTCTCGGCCCGGCGGGACGCCGACGCCGCCCGAAGGTTCTTCCGCCGCGTTCTGACGACGCACCGCTTCGGATCGCCGCCGCGTTCACCGAACTGGCCCGCACCATCTGACCTTGGCGTCCATCGACGCACAACTATGCCAGGAAACCGTCAACGCAACGTACCCGGTTGGTCCCGTTTCGCAGTTCAGTCGGCAATCGGACGGTGCGTGCGAGCATCGACGCGCGTACCGTCCGACGCATGCGCGCCAGCCTTCGCAGCACCGTCGTCGTGATCGCCACCGCCTCCGTCCTCGCCGTGTCTGCGGGTCATGTGTCCGCAGCCCAGACCCATGACAACAATGTCGTACGGCAACCGGCCCTGATCATTCCACCGATCCAGCCGACCTACCTGCCGACGATCCAGCCCACGTTCCTGGCGCTGCCGGACCTGACCATCGGTCTCGTCGCGATCAACTCCTGCGTCTGGTCGACGTACACCGACGGCTACGTGTGGATCAGCCCGCTGATCGAGGCGTACGGGACCGGGTTCAACATCCCGGCGCACGCCTTCTACACGATGACGTCGAACTACGACCTACACGTGGCAAGTGGCTCGCTGCCCGTCGGGTCGCCGACGCACTGGGCGATGATCGTCGGCAAGGCCACCAACCTGCCCGAGCTGGGACACGTCATGACCCTCACCATGACGGTCGACCCCAACAACGCCGTCGCCGAGTCGAACGAGTCCAACAACGTCGGCACCATTACCGTCGACCTGACCCACGTCACGACCGTACCCGGCATCTGGGACACCACGGTCCCGTGTTACTGACCGGCCGGTAGGACCGCATCTCCGGGGCTGCTACGACCACGCACCTCGGCCCGTCGCGGACCTGCCACCGATCCTGCCCTGGTGGGGATCGAAACGATGACCCTCACCCATCGATATCCGCCCTTGCTACCTTGGCTGACGTGAACTTGGTCCGACGCGCGGTGGGGAGGCTGCCGGAGCGGTTTCCCCGGACCTTCAGGGTGATCGGAGCTGTGGTTTTCGCCGGGTTCGCATTGTGGGACATCTTGCGGGTTTGGGAGTCACCGATACGCGGCTCGACGGCATGGTCCGAGGGCACACTCGTCGGCCTGACCTTCGGCATCATCGCCGCCGCGGGCTGGCTCGTCAGGCTTGGACGCTCGGACCCGCCCTCAACCTGGGTGTGGTGGCAGTTCGGGACCGCGGGTCTGTGGTTCCTGGCGTTGGCCACGACCCACGTTAACGGTGGGCCCCAACCTGCGGTGACCAGCGGGTATATCGTCGGTGCACTGTGGTACGAAATCGCCGCATCTGTCGGAGCGGCGGCGACACTCGCGACAATCCACGGACGTGATCTGGTGCGGCGGCGGCACGTTCATCGATACCGCCCGGTAGACGGAACAGTCCGGCGGCCGGGACGTCGATCGAAGTCAGATACGCGGCCGGCGCGATCGTGGCAGGATCGACAAGCTCATATCGTCAGCCGACACGGCGATAGCGGATGTGGGTGGTCAGCGGAGAGTTAAGCACCTCGACGGGTTCGAAGCCGAAGGCCCCAACTCCCGACCACCGGCGGAGTCCTGCACCGACGCCGCGGTCACCAATACCGCCAGCAGCAATCCCATCGTGTCGGTGGCGATGTGCCGCTTACGACCCTTAATCTTCTTCCCGGCATCGATACCCTGCCCGACCTCGAGAACGTTGCTCGACGTCTTGACACTCTGCGCATCGATCACCGCCGCTGTCGGCGATCCCGCCCGGCCGCTGGCAATTCGCACCCTGTCCCGCAGCAGATCATGAATCAGCTGCGTCGTACCGTCCGCCTCCCACGTCGCGTAATAGTCATAGACCGTCTTCGCCGGCGGGAAATCGTGCGGCAGGTACTCCCAGGCGATCCCGGTCCGCGCCACGTACAGGATCGCGTTGACGATCTCGCGTAGGTCATGTACTGGTTCCGCGATCCCCAACCCACGCCGAGCGGCTCGCCACGCCTGAACAACCGGCCCGATCAACTCCCACCGCGCGTCCGACAGATCGCTGCGGTATGCCCTCCGACTCATATCCACGCGTCGATCTAAGAGCAATGCCAGGAGATTAAGCATTGGTGCTGGTCGCTGGCGTGGTAGGTGAATGTCTGTCGGGTCTGGTGGTGGGTGGTTCGGCGTGGTGTGGTGACGATGTGAGGAAGCTCCTAACTTGTTTACTGGGTGCAGGCGCGGAAGCTCTTCTGGGGTTTCGGCGTTGAGGGTGTCGATCGGTCGGCTCGGAAGCTCCTTGCCGCCTTCGGGCTGGCTCATTTACAGCGTGCCGCACCGGTCGAGACCCGGCCGTGGCGTGGCTCGACAGAGGCATGCAGGAATGTTCCTTCTTGAAGTTAGGGTGCCCGTCACGGTGGCTTCATCCCCCGCCGTCGCGAAGGAAACCCCGAGTGATGATCACGATAGGTATCGACCCGCACAAATCATCGTTGACCGCAGTCGCCCTCGACGAGACCGGGCAGCAACTGGCCTCCCGGCGGCTGACGGTCAACACGAGCACACATCAGCGCCTCACCGACTGGGCGGCCGGTTGGCCGCAACGCCGGTTCGCTGTCGAGGGCGCCGCCGGGCTGGGCCGCGGAATCGCCCAGCTGCTGGCCGCCGCCGGCGAGGACGTCGTGGACGTGCCGTCGACGTTGAGCGTGCGCGCCCGCCTCCTGGACACCGGCGGCGGCCGCAAGACCGACGCCACCGACGCGACCAGCGTCGCCGTCGTCGCTCAACGCAGCCGCCGACGCCTGCGGCAGGTGACAGTCGAAAACGAGTCCGTGACTCTGCGGCTGCTGTGTGAGCGCCGGGAGGACCTGGCCGCCGAACGGGTCCGGATCACCAACCGGCTGCACGGTGTCCTGCGCGACCTGGTACCAGGCGGCGCACCGCGGCGCCTCAGCGCCGATAGCGCCGCCGCCCTGCTGCGCACCGCCCGACCCATCACCCCCGCGGATCTGTGCCGGCGAGACATCGCCCGTGACCTGCTCGCCGACCTGCGGCGGGTCGACCACCAACTCAAGTCCAACGAGCAACAGGCCAAACAAGCGGTCGCCACCACCCGCAGCACCCTGACCACCATCCACGGCGTCGGTGCCGTCGTCGCGGTCAAGATCCTCGGACACGTCGGCGACATCCGCCGATTCCCGACCGCCGACCACTTCGCCAGCTACACCGGCGCCTCGCCGTTGGAGACCTCCAGCGGCGACCGTCAGCGCCACCGCCTCAACACTGGTGGCAACCGCCAACTCAACTCCGCACTCCACACCATCGCGGTGTGTCAGGCCCGCGACCCCGGCCCGGGACGCGTGTACTACCAACGAAAAATCGGCGAGGGCAAGACCCCAGGAGAAGCACGCAGGGCACTCAAACGCCGACTCGCCAACGCTATCTTCCGCACTTTGACGAAAGATCAACAAGTTTCTCGGGCGTAGCCCTTGCACACAGAGGCGCTGTAAGACGTGGAATCGACTAAGATCAACGTCCTTACAGGAGCTTCGGTGTTCGATGATGCCATGGCGGCGCGTGCCCGCGCACGTTTCTGGTCTGCCGGTCTGGCAGCGTCTCGGGTCTGGGTGTGCTGGCCGAGCATGTCCCGGTCGCGCGTGATCGATGAGGTGCTGGTCGCCACGGGTCGGGTGCAGCAGCGGATCCGCCGGCTGCCGGCCCGGGTGACGGTGCTGTTCATCCTGGGTCTGGCGCTGTTCTCCGGGGTCCGGGTATCGCGGGGTGTGGCGGGAATTGCTGCACTCCGGTGGCGTCGCGGCCGGTCCGGTGCCGTCATCGAACGCGTTGACGCAGGCCCGCCGCCGGGTCGGGGTGGCACCGTTGCGGGAGTTGTTTGATCGGCTGCGCGGACCGCGGGCGCGGCGGACGGCGCCGGGGGCGTTCCTGGCCGGGTTGCGGCTGGTGTCCTGGGACGGCACCCAGTTCGACGTTGCGGCCAGTGACGCCAACGACGCGGTGTTCGTGCCGAGCC
The DNA here is from genome assembly GCA_963797605.1 of uncultured Actinomycetota bacterium. Classification (GTDB taxonomy): domain Bacteria; phylum Actinomycetota; class Actinomycetes; order Mycobacteriales; family Micromonosporaceae; genus DASQPR01. Next base: position 267,018 of record CAWCPX010000003.1, read on the forward strand.
GCAGCCGCAAAGGGGTGGCGGCGTTCGGGAAGGTCCGGCTGATGACGTTGATCGAGGTCGGCACCCACGCGGTCATCGACGCGGTCTTCGGCACCGACAGTCCGAGCAGGTCCTCGCGGCCCGGCTGGCACCGTCGTTGCAGCCGGGGATGCTGCTGTTGGCCGACCGGAACTTCCCGTCCTGGAAACTGTGGGCGCACTGCGCCGATACCGGTGCGCACCTGTTGTGGCGGGTCAAAGCATCCCGGCTGCTGCCCCGGATCGGGACGTTCACCGACGGATCGTGGCTGGCGGTGCTGCCGAAACCGGGCACCCGCGGGCGGTCCGGCGCCTGGGTGCGGGTCATCGAATACACGGTCACCGTCACCACCGACCGACCCGGCAGACCGGGCAGGCCACCGAACGCACGGAACTGTTCCGGCTGTTGACCACCATCTGTGATCCGCAACTGGCCGACGCGGCTGACCTGGCCGCCTGTTATCGCGCAGCGGTGGGAATCCGAGAACGGCTACCAGGAACTGAAAACGTTCCAACGCGGAGCCCGGACCGTGCTGCGCTCGACCGAACCCGACGGCGTCTACCAGGAACTGTATGCCTATCTGATCACCTACCAGGCGATCCGCTCCCTGATCGTCGCCGCCGCCGGCGAAGGCGTCGACCCGGACCGGTTGTCGTTCACCGTCGCCCTGCGCGCCGTGCGCCGCTGGATCACCACCGCCGCGACCGCAGCCACCGGCCGTCCTGGCCGCCGCGATCACGGCCGTCCTCGTCGAGATCGGCCAGGACCAGCATCAACGCCGCAACCGCAGCGGACCCCGCGCCGTGAAACGATCCCAAGCCTCATACCCCGCCAAACGCCACGCCACCCAACAAACATTCACCCCCGTCGACTACCACATCGACCTCATCCCCGACCCTGTGACCTGCACACAATGCTTAATCTCCTGGCATTGGGTTTAGGAGCCCGACTTACACGAGCCAGACGGGTGCCAAATCGTGCGAGTTGGCGAACCGGGAAGCTCAAACTGCGATGTGCTACTCCAGCAGAACTTCCGGCCCGCCGGGACATGCTGGGACGCGCGTTATCCTGCGTTTTCCGAAGATGGTCGCTGTGCCGTTCGAGGTTCTCGTCATGGGGGCCTGGTTGTCGGCTTTCCGTGCGAGCGGAGAAGGCCGAGCGGGGCGGTTACGGGTTGGGTGGGCCAAGGTAGGGGAAGTGGGGCAGCAGGTCGTCGTGTGGCCCGACGAGCTGCGGGAGTGGCCTGCCCGTGGGTCATGAAGATCATGCGGGTGGAGAAGACGTCGTCGGTCATGACCCGGCCGTTAGGGTAGTGGGCAGGCCTGGTGCGGTCGTAGTGAAGAATGTCGGGCAGCAGGGTGCGGGCCGCAGCCGTCGGCTTCGTCCGGCGCATAGCCGTGCCGTTGCAGGGCCTCCGACAGCGGCTGCAGGTAGTTCTTCACGTCGTCGACCGGGTCGGTGGCGTTGAACTCGTCCTTGATGTCGTCGGCGTTGAGGATTGGGTTGAACGACGGGTTGCCGCTCCCGGTCCATCGGCACGAGCACGCCGTCGCGGCGCAGGCTGACGGTGACCCAGGCCCCGATCGGCCCGGCGCCGAGCATGTCGTTGGGTGCCTCCACGGCGATGGATAGAATGTTGGCGCCGGCGAAGGTGTCGGTACCCGGTCCACTGGAAGATCGCCCTTTTGGCCGTCGACCAGCCAGTGCAGGACGCCTTCGGCGTCGGCGAAGAAGGGGTCGCTGCGTTTGCCGATGAACAGTCGGACGGGGCCGGCTTGGACGGGCGCGGCGGTGGCGTCGAAGCCCACCGGGGTGTCCTCGATGAGGATGTCACCACGTGGCTCGCGGGTCCGGGCGTCGCTGCCGGTGGCGTAGTAGGCGGTGGCGGTTTGCCGGCCGTTGTCGTAGCTCGGAGAAGGTGAAGCTGAACGCCACGTCGGCCAGCGCGTCCCCGTCGGTGTCGATGTTGAACCGGTAGACCGCGTCGGGGTGGAACCCGTCGCCTTTGGCGAAGGGGTTGGCGTCCATGATCAGCACGGTTCGGTCGGGGTCATCGGGTGCCGCGAAGACGAACAGGTCGGTCAGGTCCAGGCGGGCATCGTCGCCGGGGTGCTTGAGGTTGGCGGCGCTGAAATGGTTCGACATCGTCACTCCTTCGGTGGGGGCAGTCTTTGTCCAAGGCATGGCCGTCAGCGCGGTACGGCATTAGCGTCGCGCTCCGAGCGGCCCCGTCGCGTCCGTAGAACCCACGTGCCGGTGCCCTGGTCTGCCCAGCCGGGCGACTAGTCAGGCGCTGCCGGCTCCGCGGGTGGCGTGCGCAATAGCGTCGGGATGGCCGAACAGGCCGGGTAGGCCGCCCGTGTGGACGAATACGGTCTTCGTTCCCGGGGTGATCGCTCCGGCGCGCGCTGCGGCGATCAGGCCGGCCATGGCGCGGCCCGTGTAGATCGGGTCGAGCACTACACCTTCGATGCGGGCGGTCATGTCAAGCGCGTCCGTTGCCTGCGGGGTCAGTGTGTTGTAGCCGGCGCCG
>CAWCPX010000004.1:0-147500 GCA_963797605.1 uncultured Actinomycetota bacterium
CCGAACCGCCCGGAACGAGCCAGAAGAAGACAGACCTGGTAACGGTAACGGCAACTCTGCCGCTAACGCCGGCGTGCACCGAGGCATCGACCGCCGTTCCAACCTAGCCACCGGCCGCGATGCTGGTAACTGTTCCGGCAACACCCCTCAGCCATTCTTCCGAGATGAGCAATTTCCACTTCCAACGGAAAGTTCCGGAACGCTCCCCGCGCGCCGCGGAACAATGTTCCACGCGCCCTGGAACAAGCCGTGGAACATCGGCAAGGGGGAACCAGCCATGAACACTCGTATACCGACGTCCGACGAAATTCGCGCTTGGCCGGTGACCGTCGACGTACCTACCGCCGGCCGTGCCTTCGGCGTCGGCCGCGACGAGTCGTACCGCCTCGCCCGCGAAGGACACTTCCCAGTGCCGGTGCTACGTCTCGGACGGTACCTGCGCGTTACCCGCGCAGCCGTCCTCACCGCGCTCGGCGTCGGTGAGCATGTCCCCTCACACATTGATGCTGCCTAGCGCCGACGGTCACCGGGCGCGCGGGAATGACACGTCCGGTAACAGATAGAGAGTCGTGGGCACGCGGACGCAAATCGGTGCTGTGCCCCTCGAATGTCAGACAAGACTATTGCGCGCTTACACTGTCATCGCTTACTCTATATTTATGAAGAGCGATGAATAGAGGACTGCCGTGCCCCACCATCCGGCCACCGATACGACGACGAGTCTTGGTGCCATCCCGTACGTTCACACCGATCCCGACGGGAACCAATGGCATCTGACCGTGCACTGGGCAGATATCCACGGCCAGGCAACGCCGGTAGGGCTCGATCTGCGCGCCTTCACCGACGATGCCCACACGGAGCCGTCCGGTGGCATGCTCAACGCCGCAGTCCTCAGATCCATCCGGATCGGCGAGGTCATCGAGGCGACTCGACGCAACGGGACCTGGGCCATCCCGATCAAGCGCCCGATACCGGCGACTACCCGAGTCCGTTCACCAGGCGCGAGCGAACGGAACCGACGCCAAGCAGACAAAAGGACCCGGACGCCCGGCAGAACGAGGTGACGACTTCATCGCCGAAGTCGCCGCCCTCTTCCACTACGCGAAAGCTCAAGGGGGTGAACCCGCCCGCAAACCCTGGCGTTACGTCGCCGAACAGCTCAATATCCGAGGCATCCACAACGTCACCGACGGCCAGCTCAAGAACTGGTCCCGCAGAGCCAAGAATCTCGGCCTGCTATCCACAAGGGAGAAGGAGTGAACCGAAAATCCCCGAAGTACGGCAACGGCGTCTTCCAACGCTGCGGCCCCACGTGCCCACCGCAGGGCAAGGTCTGCAAGACCCACACCTGGGCCTACCTCATCGAACTACCGCCTGGGCGGCAAGGTAGCCGCCGCCAGTGGACCAAGGGCGGCTTCGCCAGTGCCAAAGCAGCCGCCGAAGCCAGACTGGATATCCTCGCCGCCGACCACGCCGGCCTCCTACCGACCGACGGCAAGCAGACCGTCGCCGACTGGCTGACCGCGTGGCTCGACGGCAAGGTCGGCGCCGAATCGATTCGGGCCACCACAGAGGTCAGCTACCGCACCCACGTCGACAACTACCTCATCCCCCACCTCGGCCACCTCCGCCTGGTCGACCTGCGCCCCCAGCACGTCACCAGGATGCTTATCGACATCCGCATCGAACACGACGAGCGCATCGCGGCAGCCAAGGAGGCCAACGCCAAGTTCCAGGCCGAAGCCGACAGCGATCAACGCCGAGCGAACCAAGACAGGCAAACGTCCGATCAAGCCCAGACGCGTGCCAGTGACCCGACCGTTCGGCGCCGCCACAGCCCAGCGAGTACGAGCAACGCTCCGCAGCTCCCTGGCCGCCGCGGTCAAGGCCGGCGACGTCCCCCGAAACGTCGCGGCACTCGCCGACGTCGCCAAGGGCAGCCGCCCACGAGTGAAGGTCTGGGAGCCGGAACAACTCGGCGAGTTCCTGGACGCCATCGCCGAAGACAACGAACGCCTCTACCCGATGCTGCACCTGGCCGCGTTCGCCGGACTCCGGCGAGGCGAGCTATGCGGCCTACGTTGGCAGGACGTCGACCTCGAAGCCCGTACGGTCGACATCACCTGGCAACGCACCGCCGCGAGACACAAGGTCGTCGAATCCAGGCCGAAGACCGAAGAGTCGGAGTCGATGGTCGACATCGACGCCGGGACCGCCGAGGTCCTGAACACGTGGCGCAAGCAACAGATCGCCGAACGCCTCGCCTGGGGACCAGCCTGGCAGGACACCGGCCTCGTCTTCACTCGTGAAGACGGCTCGGGAATCCACCCAGACTTCGTCACCTACAAGTTTGAGAAGCTGGTCCTGAAACACGGAATGCCGCGGATCTCGCTGCACAAGCTGCGCCACCTCGCGGCCAGCCTCCAACTCGCCGCCGGCGTCGACATCGCGATCGTCAGCAAGCGCCTCCGGCACAGCTCGATCAAGATTACGAACGACACGTACGGTCACATGATTGGCACCATCGGCCGGCAAGCCGCAGAGGCCGCCGCCGCACTTGTTCCACGCCGTCAGAAATCGGCGTAGTTCAAGATCCCTAGCATTTCCCTAGCAAATCAGGTTCCGAAAGATCCACAGGATAGCTAGGACGGACATAATCCCAGGTCAGATATGTGGGCCGGGCGGGACTCGAACCCGCGACCGAGGGATTATGAGTCCCCTGCTCTAACCGGCTGAGCTACCGGCCCATTCCGCCGTGACCTGCTAGAACGACGATCATTAACGGCCAAGCATCAGCCGTCGCAGATCGACTTCCCGGCTTCCCGGAGGTGTGTGCAATCGGCTGTCCGAATCGCACGCAGGTAGGTTACCTGAACCGTGCCTACGCCTGGCATTCTCCTGCCACGGACTCGCCTCGTCCTGCCGCGCCAACCGTTATGCCGAGATCGAGTGGCTGATAGCGGCCAGCCGGGATTCCCCGCTCATGGCCTAGGAACCGCTGGACGCATTCGGCGAACGCGTCGGGCTGGTCGTGGTGAACGACGTGTCCGGCGGGCAGTTCGATGAGACGGATCGATCGCTTCGTTGCCATGTCGCGGGCGTGCTGGGCCGGGAGTTCGTCGCTGCGCGTGCCCCGGACCAGTAGGGTCGGGCATCGCACGCTCAGCCAGTCGTGCCAATGGTCACCGGACAGTGCTTGCTGGGACCGGACCGTGTCGGCCGCGTCGAAGGAGAAGCCCCAGCCTTCCGGTCGCTCCCTGAAGGTCCGCTCCAGGTACGGCGCGGCGGTGCCCAGCGCCTCGACGAGCCCGTCTCGGGTCGCGACGCGGTCGGGCAGGTTCTTCGCGAAGGTCAGGTCAATGTCGCAGACCGCTCCGATGTCCTCGACGATGAGCGCGGTGACGCGGTCGGGATGCCGGGCGGCGAACTGGTAGGCGTTCACGCCGCCCAGGGAATGACCGAGCAGTGCGACCGCCGCCAGCCCGAGGTGGTCAAGGAAGGCCGTGACGTCGCCGACGTAGCTGCTGCGCTCGTAGTCGGTGGCCCGATCGGACTCGCCATGCCCCCGCTGGTCGAGCGCGACCACACGCCATTGGGAGCCCAGCCGCCCGGCCAGCGGAGCAAAATCCGCGCCCTCGCTGAAATGCCCGTGCAGAGCGATCAGAACCGGGCCCGGTCCGCCGAAATCGAGATAAGAGAGCCTGCGCCCATTTACCTCGAAGCTGCCCCGTACACGGTCGTCCATGGCCAGCGAGTCTACGTGCCCGCTCACTCCCTCGTAGCTCGGAGTTAACCCGCACTCGTCACCCACCGTCACCGAGCTAAGTGGCCGTACACGGGGGAAATCATGCTGACCGCTGTCAAGTGGCTCGGCTGACACTGGAGATCGACGAGCTTGGCAGCATCTCGCCAGGCTTGCACTCCCCGTTCCGAGCCGCGAACGCGGAAGCCACGACCGGGCGAGCCCAGTCGGGACTTCCAAGCACGAGCACTCAGCGCAGCGGCGCGAAGAACCCCTGTACGTCCGCCACAAGCGCCCCCGGCGCTTCCAGCGCCGCAAAGTGACCGCCGTCATTAAACTCCGACCACCGCACAATCGTGTTGCTCTGCTCAGCGAAGCGCCGGATCGCGATGTCTTCCGCAAATACCGCGACCCCGGTCGGCACCTCCGAACGGATCGGCCAGTTGCCACCGTGCATCTGCTCGTAATAAAGATTCGCCGCCGACCCAGCGGTCCCAGTCAGCCAGTACAGCATCACGTTCGTCAGCATCCGATCCCGGTCGATCGGTGCGACCGCCCATTCGTGGAACTTCTCCACGATCCAGGCCAGTTGCCCGACCGGTGAATCAGTGAGCCCATACGAGAGCGTCTGCGGCCGCGTCGCCTGCACTTGAAAGTAGGCGTTCCCGTCCGACAGATACCTGCCCATCCGATCAAGCCGCACCTTCTCCGCCTGGGTCAACACAGCCTTGTCGTCGTCGGAGAGGTCGCCGAACGGGATGAAGCCGACCGTGGCGGCGTTCACGTGGATGCCTAGGACATGTGCCGCGTCGACACGGCCGAGGTCGGGGGCGATCAGGGCACCGAAGTCGCCGCCCTGCGCTCCGTAGCGGGTGTAGCCGAGGCGTGCCATCAGTGTCGCTAAAGCGCCGGCGATGCGGCGGCTGTCCCATCCTGGTTCGGTGACCGGGCCGGAGAGGCCGAAGCCGGGCAGTGACGGGATCACGAGGTGAAACGCGTCCGCCGGGTCGCCGCCGTAGGCGCGTGGATTCGAAAGCGGCCCGATCACGTCAAGAAACTCAACGATCGAACCCGGCCAGCCGTGCGCCATCACGAGCGGGAGCGCGTCCGGTTCAGGTGAGCGTACGTGCAGAAAATGCAGATTTTGACCGTCGATCGTGGTCGTGAACTGCGGGTAGGTGTTGAGTTCGGCCTGTGCTTTCGGCCAGTCGTAGGCGTCCCGCCAGTAGGTGACGAGGTCGGTCAGATAGGGCACCGGCACGCCTCGGTCCCACGCGACGCCGGGCAACTCACCCGGCCAGCGGGTGTTCGTCAGGCGCGCCTGCAGGTCATCGAGCGCGGACGTCGGAATGTCGAGCTGATAAGCGCTGATCTCTGTCATGACCTCAGCCTCTCAACCATTGCGGACAGATTCGGTCCGCAATCGGTGGCAGACTTGAAGATTATGTGGGACACCTCGGCGCGACTGCTGCGCCTGTTGTCGTTGCTCCAGTCGCGGCGTGACTGGAGTGGCACGGAGCTGGCCGATCGGCTGGAGATCACCACGCGCACCGTGCGCCGTGACATCGACAAGCTGCGCAGTCTTGGGTACCCGATCACCGCGGCGCCCGGTGTGGCCGGCGGTTATCGGCTCGGTGCGGGGGCGTCGCTGCCGCCGCTGCTGCTCGACGACGACGAGGCGCTGGCCGTGGCGGTCGGGTTGCGCACGGCGGCATCGGGGTCGATCGCGGGCGTCGCGGAGGCGTCGGTCCGCGCGTTGGCGAAGCTGGAGCAGGTGCTTCCGGCTCATCTGCGGCACCGCGTGAGCACCCTCAACGCGGTGGTGGTCGCGCTCACCCCGGGCGGCACGGCCGTCGACCCCGACGTGCTGACCGCGGTCGCCGCCGCATGCCGGGATCATCTGCGCCTACGGTTCGATTATCAAGCCCATGACGGCACGCGGACGGTACGCGTGACGGAACCGCACCGGCTCGTCCACGGTGGACGGTGGTGGTATCTCGTCGCCTACGACGTCGAACGCGCTGACTGGCGCACGTTTCGCCTCGACCGCATGACGCCCCGAGTGCCGACGGGGCCACGGTTCACGCCGTCGGAGCCGCCGCAGGACGCCGCGACCTATGTCTCTCACTCTGTGGCCTCGGCGCCGTACCGTTACCGGGCGAAGATCCTGGTCCACTCGCCTATCGAGGTCGTCGCGGATCAGGCGTCACCGACGTCGAGCCGGCTCGAAGCCGTCGACGACCAGCGCTGTCTGCTCTACGTGGGATCGCATTCGCTGGACGAAATCGTGCTCTACGTCGGGCTCAAGGGCATCGATTTCGAGATCCTCGAACCGCCGGAGTTGATCGACCGTGCGCGAGCACTCGCCGAGATTTTCCGCCGAGCGGCGCCGTGACTGGTTTGGGTGGCTCCCCCGTTTGGACTCGAACCAAAAACCTGCCGGTTAACAGCCGGCTGCTCTGCCAATTGAGCTACGGGGGACCGCAGCCGCTCCGGAATCGATCTTCGTTTCCTGTGCGACGGAGAAAGAGTACATGACAACTGGGGGTTCCGCGCCACTGGGTTACCGCATGTCCCTCTCCCCTCTTGGGGTAACACTCCCGTGGCCGTTTCGGGTGCCAACGTCGCACGAACGGCTGATCCGAGGGAGGATGGAGGGCGCAGGATCGGACAAAGGATGAAGGTTGCACCAAGCCTGCTCGTAGAAGCTAAGCCGTGATCCAACCGTGTTTGATCTTTGCGTCGATAACTCGGCTCTCTAACTTCTGCAACAGGCTGTGGATGACCTTGTCCAGACGGAGGGAGCGCGTGATGCGCGGCAAGTTGACGTTCCTGGCCGGGGCGGCCGTGGGTTTTGTGTTGGGCACTCGGGCGGGCCGCGAGCGCTATGACGACCTCGTGCGCAGCACGCGGAAGTTGCTCGATAGCCCGTCCGTGCACGAGGCGACCGGGGTGATGCAGTCGCAGGCGTCCAAGCTGTATGAGCGCAGCAAGGACACGCTGAACAACAGCAGCCTCAGTGACAAGTTGAAGCACCCGATGGGTAACTCGCGTGACGATTTCGACGATCTGCTCGATGACGGCAATCGGCAGCACATGTCGTCGAACAGCTTCTAACCAGGCAATTCGTGCGGCGGCGTCATCGGGGGTCAGAGCCCGGTGGCGCCGCCGAACTCATTTGAGCAGCAGCTTCGTCATCCGGCGGGACGCGATCACGAGCCCGACCGCGGCCATGATCAGCAGGTACGCGACGTGCCACAGCAGGCCCCAGGACATCTGGTCGAGTGTGATCGCCCGGGTCAGGGCCACGGACTGGTAGAGCGGCGACGCCTCGATGAGCACGCGGACGGCGGCCGAGTGGTAGACGCTGATCGGCGTGAACGTGCTGGAGAACAGGAACAGTGCGACCTGGATCGTCGCGATGAGGTCGAAGTCCTGCCAGGAGCGCATGAAGGTGGAAATCGCCATGCCGACGCTGCCGAACGCGAACCCGATCACGATCGCGGCCAGGAACGCGATCACGGCCGGGATCGCGGGTGGTCAGCCCGGACCACACCATGATGACGACGAACGCCGCCGAGTAGAGGGCGCCGCGGCCCATGGCCCAGAACAGTTCGCCGAACGCGATTTCCATCGGGCGCACCGGTGTGGCGAGCACGCCGTCGTAGAGCTTCGCGCCTTTCATCTTGCCGAAGAAGTTGAACGTCGACTCCGACAGCGCCCCGGTCATCGCCGACGACGCGAGCATGGCCGGCGCCACGAACTGCGCGTAGCTCACCGTGGAGCCGTCGGCGAGCGTGATACGGCCGATCAGCGCCCCGACGCCGACGCCGATAGAGAGCAGGTAGAGCAGCGGTTCGAAGAATCCGGACGCGACCAGGATCCAGTACGCCGACCGCAGCGCCGTGACGTTGCGTTCGGTGACGGAGCCGGCGCGTTTGAAGGATTTGTCGAGCCGCCCGTAGACGCCGGGCACGAACGCGGTGACCACCATGATGCCGCCTCCTAGCTCGACAGCCGGCGCGCGAACGCGCGATGGGCGAAGACCAGACCGACGCCGGCCCACAGCAGCAGGTACGCGACATGGCCCAGCGCGACGAGCAGGGAACCGTGGTGGGTGCTGGTCGCGGCGCGGCAGAGTTCGACACCGTGCCACAGCGGCGAGATGTAGGCGAGCCAGCGCAGGCCCCAGCCGAGCGATGAGATCGTTGAAGAACACGCCGGCGAACAGCGACATCGGGATGACCGCGAACCGGTTGATGAACATGAACGTGCACGGTCGACTCGACGTGCCCGGTGATGGCGAACATCGGGGCGGCGAACGCAAGCCCGATCAGGGCCGTGATCGGCAGCACCAGCAGCCCCCACCAGGAGGCGACTCCTCCGAACAGCGACGTGATCAGCAGGAAGACGGCGGACGTGCTGACCACGCGCAGGATCAGGAAGAGCAGGTCGCCGCCGAGGATGTCGGCGATGCGCAGGGGTGCCGCGCTCATCGCCTGGTAGGTGCGGATCCACTGGAACCGCGCCATTACCGGGAACGTGGCCTCGCCGAACGCGACCTGCATGGCGGTGGACGCGATCATGCCGGGGACGATGAACTGCATGTAGGTCTCGCCGCCGCCCAGGCGGCCGCTGGCATCGACGAGGGTGCCGACGCTGTAGCCGAAGCCGATCACGAACAGGATCGGCAGCACGAACGACGACAGCACCGACCCGCGCCAGGTGCGGCGGTAGCTGACCAGGTGGTATTCGAGAACCGCGGCGGTCATCTACTCCACCAACCTGCGACCGGTGAGCTGCAGGAACACGTCCTCCAGGGAACTTCGCCGCACCAGGACACTCGACGGGTGCAGGCCACGGCCGGTGACCTCCTCGAGGGCGGCGTCGCCGTCGTCGGCGTAGAGCAGGATGCGGTCGGGCAGCGTCTCGGTGCGGACGCCGATGCCGTCGAGCTTGCCGGCGAACACCTCCTGGTCCTCGGTGTTGAACCGCAGCTCCAGGACCTCGCGGGTGGAGTGCCGCTCGATCAGCTCCCGCGGGCTGCCCTCGGCGACGATCTTGCCGGCGTCCATGACGACGAGCCGGTCGCAGAGCTGCTCCGCCTCGTCCATGTAATGCGTCGTCAGCACCAGCGTCACGCCCTGCTGTTTGAGCCGGAACAGCCGCTCCCACACCAGGTGCCGGGCCTGCGGGTCGAGGCCGGTCGTCGGCTCGTCGAGGAGCACGATCTCGGGGTCGTTGATCAGCGCGCGGGCGATCGTCAGGCGCCGCTTCATGCCACCGGACAGCGGCTCGACCTTGCTGTTGGCCCGCTCGGTGAGCTGCACGAACTCGATCAGCTCGTCGGCTTTCGCCCGCGCGGCTCGGCGTCTGATGCCGAAATATCGCGCGTAGACGGTGAGGTTCTGCCGGACGGTCAGCTCGGGGTCGAGGGTGTCGGCCTGGGGGCAGACGCCCAGCTTGGCCCGGATCGCGACACCGTCATGTGCCGGGTCGAGGCCGAGAATCCGCAGGGTGCCGTCGGTGGGTTTGGAGACGCAGCCCATCATGCGCATCGTCGAGCTCTTGCCGGCGCCGTTGGGCCCGAGGAAGCCGAAGGACTCCCCCCGCCGCACGTCGACGTCGATGCCGTCAACCGCGGTGAAGCTCTCGAAACGTTTGACCAGGCCACGCGCGTGAATGAGGGGGAGGTCGGCAGTCACGCCCAGACCCTAACCCGCACCTACGACACTCCTGCCACCCATTTACGCGGCCGGCTCTGCTATCGCCGGAGGCAGCAGAGCGATAGCACCCAACGCAACCAATGCCCGCCACGCGCCCACCCGGCCGACAACGATCACGAACCAACCCAGACCTCGGCGTCGCGGACGATCACGCCGGCGTCAAACCATCCGCGGCGTCGATCCAAAATCCGACGTCAGTCGATCGGCGCGATCTCGGCCTTCGCCGCGGCCACGAACTCCGACGCCGCGACGACGGCAGCCGGATCCTCGTCGACTTGCTCCGTCCTCGAACCGCACCGACCACGTGAGCCCGTCCCGGCCCGAGACCCGGCGCGCGACGACCCGCACCGAGCCGCGATCGGGCAGCCGGTGCAGGGTGCTGACCGCGACCGACGCCGTGACCCGCTCCTGCACCCGCCGCGGCAACGTGCCCGGATCAACGAGCCGCAGCGAGACCGCTGGCAGATCCGACACGATCGAGAAATCAGCCGACTCGACCGAGGACGACCCGACCACGGTCAGCACGCTGTCGCCCCACGTGGCCTTGTGGATCTCGTGCCAGCCCAGCCGCGCGGTCGCGTCGGGAAGCCACAGCCCTCGGTTCGTCGCGACGACCACGGCGTCGAGGCCATCGACGCGAGCCCACGCCAGCACCCGCTCGTCGCTCTCCAACGCGGGCGTCAACGAGGCGGGCAATTTCTTGGAACGACCGAACACTGCTACAACCCTCCGACAGCCTGCTCGCGCAGCGCCCGTGCGTGCTGTTCCAGCGAGAACAGCTCGCCGGCCAGCGTCAGATATTCGTCCTTGTGCGTGACCGGATTCAGCCGCTGCAGCCGCGATTTCACGTCGCGTACGCGCCGGGACACGCTGGAGAGCTGCAACCGGGCCAGCGTGACGCCGACATACCTCGGATCGACCTCGCCGTCGAGACGCAGCGGTTCCACGGTGAGTTCCGCGATCAGGGCCGCGGCGGCGAGGTCGGTGCAGGCGGCGCGGACGCGTTCGACCCACACCGCGCCCGAGGTCGCCGACACGACACCGCCCGCGTCCGCGATCGCCTCCCGGACCGAGATGTGCACCGGGTGCAGGTAGTCGCTGGAGGGCAGCGTGTCGAAGACCGGGCCGGCGAGCACCGGCGTCTGCAACGCCAGCTTCAACGCCTCGCGCTCGACCAGCACCAGCGGATCGTCGGCGGCCACGGGTGGTCGGGCAGCGGCGCGCGGACCGGGAGCCGGAGCGCCACCGGCCTGCAGCACGGCCTGGTTCACCGGCTCGATGTCCATGCCGAGGTCACCGGCGAGCTTGCGCGCGTACTCCGGACGCAATGCCCTGTCTTTGATCTTCGCCACCAATGGTGCGGCTGCTCGCAGCGCGGCGATGCGGCCCTCGGCGGTGTCGAGATCGTAACGGGAGAGCACCGAGCGCAGCGCGAACGCGATCAGCGGCTCCCTGCGGGCGACCAGGTCGCGGACGGCGGCGTCGCCTTTGCCGAGCCGCAGCTCGCACGGGTCCATGTTGTCGGGGCCGACGGCGATGAAGGTCTGCGCGACGAATTTCTGATCGTCTTCGAACGCCCGCAGCGCCGCCTTCTGCCCGGCCGCGTCGCCGTCGAAGGTGAAGATGATCTCGCCGGCGAGGGTGTCGGTGTCCATGAGCAGGCGCCGCAGCACCCCGATGTGGTCGGCGCCGAAGGCCGTGCCGCAGGTCGCGACGGCTGTCGGCACGCCGGCGAGGTGGCAGGCCATGACGTCGGTGTAGCCCTCGACGATCACGGCGCGACCCTGCCGGGCGATTTCGCGTTTGGCGTGCTCGATGCCGTACAGCACATGGGATTTCTTGTAGAGCGGTGTCTCGGGGGTGTTGAGGTATTTGGGGCCGTCATCGTCGTCGAACAGTTTGCGGGCGCCGAAGCCGATGACATCGCCGGTGAGGTCTTTGATCGGCCAGACGAGCCGGCGCCGGAACCGGTCGATGAGGTTGCCGGAGCGAGCCTCCTTCGCCAGCCCGGCCGTGATCAGCTCTTGGCTGGTGAAGCCGACCTGCCGCAGGTGTTTGGTGAGCACGTCCCAGCCTTCGGGGGCGAACCCGCAGCCGTAGGTCTGCGCGGCGCCACGGTCGAAGCCGCGCTGGGCCAGGAATTCGCGGGCGGTGCGGGCGCCGGAGGTGGACAGCTGCCCGGCGTAGAACTCGGCCGCCGCCACGTGCGCCGCGACGAGCCGCTGCTTGAGGCCCTGGCTCGGCCCGCGCGCGGGTGTCGGGCCGGTCTCGTCGTAGCGCAACTGCACGCCGGCGCGCTGCGCCAACCGCTCGACGGCTTCGACGAAGGACAGGTGGTCGACGTCCATGACGAACTTGATGGCGTCGCCACCAGCGCCGCAACCGTGGCAGAAGTAGACGTTTCGGGCGGACGACACCGTGAAGGAGGGCGTCTTCTCGTCATGAAACGGGCACAAGCCCTTGACGTTGCCGCCGCCGGCCGATTTGAGCGTCAGATGCTCGGAAATCACGTCAACGATGGAGGCGCGCTCGCGCACGAGTGCGATGTCCTCATCACGGATCTTCCCAGCCACCACTACATCCTGCCTTGCCTCACGCGGCTCGCCTACACCTGCCCGGTCGGTCTTCAAGATCAAGATCAGGTGGTGGGTACGGTTACCTCATGACCACACCTCGTATGCGCGACGAGACCCTGGCGTGGCTTGCCGTCCACGACGAGCTCCAGCGACGCAGCAACCGCACGTTCACCGCCGTCGTCGTGCGAATCTTCGGCGGCCGGAGCCGGGCGGCGTCTCGGGAGGCGGTCACCGGCATGCGCGTACGCAGTTCCTCCCGGACGGGCCTGGAACCGAAAAGCCCCGACTTCGAGAACCTGATCCCGAAGTCGGTGTCGCCGCACATGGTCCGATATTCGCTGGCCGTCGAGGAGCAGGCGCAGAAACTCACCGAGCCGGAGCGGGTCCGGCTGCGCACCGACGGCTCCGTGCCCGACTGGTTCCTGCCCGCGGTGTACGCGTCCGCGAAAAAGATCTAGAACGCCGTGACCGACTGCGGCGCCCGCTCGGCCCGGGACAGCGCCCGCAGCACCGCCGTCGTGCCGTGCCGCTGTGCCGCAACGGCCGTCAGCAGCGCGAACACCGGCCGCATCACGCTGTCCGGCAGCAGCGGTGCCGGTACGCCGACGCTGACGGCCAGGTCGTCGCTGTGCACGGCGATCTCCATCATCCGCGTGATCAGGTAGTCGTCGAGGGTCAGCGCCCATCCGGTCCACGGCAGCAGCACCGCCCGGCCGGGATCCTGCGCCGCGAGGACTCCCGGCAGTTCGGTCAGCGTTTCGCCGACGGCGTCCAGCATCGCAGGCGCGCCGACCGCCGCGATCGTCTCGCCACTGTCCCGCACACTGACGTTGGCACGATTGTCGACCGGCGCACCGACCCACGGCACCCGTCCGTAGTGCTCCACCAGCGAAATCGGCTCCGACACCGCGGGCGCACCGGCCAGCACCCCGGGCACGTTGAGCACCTGCGACGCGAGGTGCCCGGCCAGCCCGCTCACCCGGAACTCCGCCAGCGCGCTCGGTTGCTCCCACGATCCGGCCACCGGCGGTTGCCGCAGCAGGTCAGCCGCTGACGCGGCCGCGAACAGGTAGGCCTCGGACATCATGCTGATCTTTCTACCGCAGAAGTGTCGGTGGGGACGGTTATCTTCCGAGGTGTGGTCACTGTCGAGGACGTCCGCCGGCTCGCGCTCACGCTGCCCCGCACGACGGAGCATCTGATCCGCGATCGGGTGAAGTTCCGGGTGGGTTCGATCGTCTACGTCGCCTTTTCCCGCGATGAGACCGAGATGGGCTTCGGTTACCCGAAGGAGGAGCGGGAGGCGCTGATCGCCGGCGCCCCGGAGACGTTCTTCATGCCCGGGCCGGCTGACCTGCGCTATCAGTGGGTCGAGTGCTGGCTGGCTCGGCTCGACGCGGAGGAGATGCGGGAACTGGTGACCGACGCGTGGCGGATGTGCGTGCCGAAACGCGTCGCCGCCGAGCACCTCGGGCGCCCGTAACCGCCGGCTCTAGGATCGGGCGATGACGACTTTCACGATCATCCCCGTCGGCCACGTTGTCGGTGGCCGCGACGCCGCCGTCGATGACGACTGGGGTCCCGAACGCGCGATCATCCGCTTCGACGCCGATCGGTTCACGCCCGATGCGCTGCTCGGGTTGGAGGCGTTCTCCCACCTCGAAGTGGTGTTCGTCTTCGACCGCGTGCCCGAGGAGCGCATCGAGTTCGGCGCCCGCCACCCGCGCAACAACGAGGAGTGGCCGCGCATCGGGGTGTTCGCGCAGCGTGGCAAGAACCGGCCGAACCGTCTCGGCGTCAGCCGCTGCGCCCTCCTCCGCGTCGACGGTCTTGACGTGCACGTGGCCGGTCTCGACGCGATCGACGGCACGCCGGTGGTCGACATCAAGCCCTACATGGTCGAGTTCGGGCCACGCGGGGACGTGCGGCAACCCGCGTGGTCGACCGAGTTGATGGCTCACTACTACGAGGCCTCACGAACTTCCTAGGCCTCCCAAACGTTCTAGGCCTCCCAAACGTACTGGGCCTCACGAACGCGTCGATCAGCTGAAGTAGTGGCCCTGTTCGATGTCATCGATGAGGCCGGGGTGGGTGGGTTTCCAGTCCAGGAGTTCCTGGGTGATGGCGCTGGACGCGGGCATGTCGGTGCCGAGCAGGTTGACGAACATGCCTTCGAACTCCGTGGCGGGCAGGGACTTGGCCGGTACGCCGACGTGACGGCCGATGACCTCGGCGATCTCGCGGACGGGCACGCCCTCGTCGCCGACAGCGTGCAGCACCGAACCGGCGGGAGCCTGCTCCACGGCCAGCCGGTAGAGACTCGCGGCGTCCTTCACATGCACCGCGGGCCAGCGGCTGGCGCCGTCGCCGATGTAGCCGGCGACACCTTTGGCCCGGGCCATCGCGATAAGTTGCGGTATGAACCCGTGACGGTCGCCGTCTCCGTGCACGGAGCGGGGCAGCATGATCAGACAGGAGCGGACGCCCTGGTCAGCGGCGGCCAGCGCGGCTCGCATGTTGGTGATCCGGGCCGCGATGGGTCCGGCCGCGATGAGTTCGTCGCGTTCGGTCACGACACGTCCGGGCGCGACAAGCGTGCCGCCGGAGATCACCAGCGGCTTGCCTGTGCCGGCGAGGCTGGCGGCGAACGTCTGGACGGCCTGGGCGTCGGTGCGCGTCGCGGCCTCGCTGAAACTGGGCACGACGAAGGCCAGGTGCACGACGCCGTCGCTGTCGAGGGCGCCGGCGCGCAGCACGTCGGTGTCGGTCAGGTCGCCGCGCAGCACTTCGGCGCCGAGGCCGGCGACGGTTGCGGCGGACGCGTCGGAGCGGGCCAGCCCGAGGACCTGATGGCCGGCACTGACGAGTTCGGGGACGACGGCTGAGCCGATCCAGCCGGAAGCGCCGGTGACGAAGATACGCATGAGAATCTCCCTGATTCGGGGTTCGAACAGGGCCGCGTCCGGTTGATGCGACCCAGTTGCATCACTGTACCACTCTCATGCGACTCGGTCGCATCATGATGCGATCGCGTCGCTTCGCGTAGGCTGTGATCGTGAGCAGATGGGCACCGGACGCGCGCGAGCGCCTGGAGACGGCCGCCCTCGACCTGTTCGTGGAGAACGGCTACGACGACACGACGGTCGCCCAGATCGCGGATCGCGCCGGGCTGAACCGCGCCACGTTCTTCCGCCACTTCGCCGACAAGCGCGAAGTGCTGTTCGCCGGAGAAGACCTCTTGGCCGGGCTGTTCGCCGACGGCATCCGCGCCGCCGCACCAGACGCGACGCTCACCGAATGTCTCCAGGCGGCGTTCGCGGCAGCCGAGGTCGCGTTGACCCCGTTGCAACGGGCCAAGGCCGCCCAGCGCGTCCGGGTCATCGCGGCGAACACGGAGGTGCAGGAGCGCGGTCTGCTCAAGCACGCCCGGATCGCCAGGTCGATCGGCACAGCCCTCCGCGAACGCGGCATCGACGAGTTGACCGCCCGACTGGGAGCGGAAGTGGGGATGCTCGCGTTCTCGATCGCCGTGGAGCGCTGGATATCAGCCGACCATGACGAAGCGTTCCCCCTGCATGCCGCGAGAGCGTTGAGCGAGCTTCAGACGCGCGCGGCGAAGCTCGACTCCCGGCCTCGCCTGACCGCCTGACCGCCTAACGGGCCAGCCGATTCGCCAGCCACGCCAGCGCGAGCGGGTAGCGGTAGTCGATGCCGCCGTGACCGCCCGGGAAAAGCTCGAAGTGCACCCGATCGTCGGGCACCCCGATGCGGCCCAACCCGTCACGGAACGCCTGCGCACCCAGGTCGAGGAAGTATTCGTCGCTGGAACCGGCGTCGATCCACACGGCTCGCAGCGATCGGAGCGCGTCAGCGTACGGGTCGATCATCCGAACCGGGTCCCACGCGAGCCACCGCTGCCACACCTCCGGCCGGACCGCGCCGGTGCGCACGTCGAACGGCAGCTCCGGGGTGCCGTCGTCGGTCGCCGAGAAACACGCGGAGCACCCGAGCATCGGCAGCAGGATCATGTCGGCCGGGTTCGTCATCGACGGTCGCGACTGGAAATCGGCCCACCAGGCCATGATGTCGCCGTCGTAGGCCCGCAGCGCCCGCGCCGCCGGCCCGAAATCCTTCAGGTAGGACAGCTCGTACAACGTGTCGCCAGCGTGCGTCGCCAACGCGCCGAACAGATCCGGGCGCAGCATCGGCGTGATCATCGCACCGAACCCGCCCGACGATTTGCCGGAAATAGCCCGCGACTCCCGATCCGCGATCGTGCGGTAATGGGCGTCGACCCACGGCACGACCTCGTCGCAGAGGTAGGAGTGGTAGGCGCCGGTGCCGGGTGAGTCGACGAACTGCGAACCGCCGTAAAGCGTCCAGGCGTCGACGTAGACCACCACGCAACCGGGTGCCTGCCCGGAAGCGAAAACCGCGTCGGCCGTCTCGATGAACGGTTGCCGGTAGGGCGTGCGGTTCGCCCACATCGTGACCTGGCCGGTGTAGCCCTGGATCACGTACACCGCCGGGTAACGCGTCTCGTCATCGTCGTAGCCCGGCGGGGTGTAGACCCACAGCGGCCGCTCGTGCGGATCGCCGAGATGGTTGCCCACCAGCAGCTCGGAGGACACGACGTGGCGGTCCAACCGCCCGGCCAACTCGATCTCCCACGGCAACATGGCCCCAGTCAACCATTGCCGGCACCGTTCGCGCCCGCCGCCGACTGGAACCCGCTTCTCGGCCAGCGGATGCCGGTCACGGACTCGCTTCCGCGGCGCCGAAGTCCTAGGGTCGGTCACGTGCCTCACCCCCCGAGGGCCGCCATCGGCCGTGCCACCGCAGCGCTTGTCGTGTCCGTCGTCTCCGTGTTGGCGCTGGTCGCCTGCGGTAGCGATGCCAAGCAAACCGCCGGAAGCCCCGCGCCGTCGACCAGTGCGTCGATCGGATCGCTGCCGAGCGCGGTCGCCTCGACGTCCCCGACACCGGCGAAGCCCTCGCCGTCGCACGCGCCCACGAAGCCGCCGCTCGCGACCCAGGGCAACACGAAGGGCACGGTCGCGGTGCCGACGGCCGCCCGTGCGGTCAACACCTCAAAACCCAATCGCGTCATCGGTACGGGCACCCCGGCCAGCTGCACCTCCTCCGCAGTCGTGAAAGCGGTCGCGGCCGGCGGCATCATCACGTTCAACTGCGGTCCGAAGCCGGTCACGATCACGATGACGGCCACCGCGAAGGTCGTGAACACGCACCCGAAGATCGTGCTGGACGGCGGCGGACTCGTCACGCTCAGCGGCGGCGGATCCCGGCGCATCCTCTACATGGACACGTGCGACAAAGCCCAGCACTGGACCACCGACCACTGCGACAACCAGGCCACGCCGACGCTGACCGTGCAGAACCTGACCTTCACCAAGGGCAACTCGACCGGCCAGACAGCCGAAGGCGGCGGTGGCGGCGCCATCTTCGTCCGCGGCGGCCGGCTCAAGGTCGTCAACTCGAAGTTCGTCGACAACCGCTGTGACACAACCGGCCCCGACCTCGGCGGTGCCGCGATCCGGGTGCTGAGCCAGTACAACAACCTGCCCGTCTACATCGTCAGCAGCACCTTCACCGGCGGACGCTGTTCCAACGGCGGTGCGCTGTCGAGCATCGGCGTCACGTGGAGCGTCATCAACTGCCTGATGAGCGGCAACGACGCCATCGGCAACGGCGCGAACCCGGCGACGGCCGGCTCACCCGGCGGTGGCAGCGGCGGCGCGATCTACACCGACGGCAACACCTACACCGTCACGGTCGCCGGCTCCCTGATCGAGAACAACAAGGCCAACGAGGGCGGCGGGTCGATCTTCTACGTCAGCAACGACCACACCGGCACGCTGACGATCTCGCACTCCACCCTGCGGCATAACCACAGCGGCAAGTTCCAGAACTATCCCGGCATCTTCTTCCTCGGCCTGCACCCGCCGACCGTCACGCACTCCACCCTCGGGTAACCGGGCCGTCACACAGCACCGGGCGCGCTGACCTCCGCGATCCGCGCGGTCAGGAAGGCGCGCTCGGCATCGTTTTCGGCCAGTTCGAGCGCCTGTCGGTACGCCGTCGCCGCCTCGTCGGAGCGGTCCAACCGACGCAGCATGTCGGCTTTCGTGGCCGGCAGGTAGCGGTAACCGGTCAACGCTCCGTCGGCCTCGAGCTGCTCGATCTCGGCTAGCGCGACCTGCGGGCCAAGCGTCATCGCGGTGGCGACGCTGCGGTTGAGCGCGATGACCGGCGACGGCCAGATGTGCAGCAGCGCGTCGTAGAGCCCGAGCACCTGGGCCCAATCGGTCTCGTCGTAGGTCGGCGCCTCCGCGTGTAGCGCCGCGATGGCCGCCTGCAGTCCGAACCGGCCGGGCCGCCCGCCCCGCAGCGATTCGACGACCAAACGGCTGCCCTCCGTGATCGCGGCGTGATCCCATTGGGACCGGTCCTGATCTTCCAGGAGCAGCAGGCGGCCGTCCGGGCCCGTACGTGCCGCCCGCCGTGCGTCGGTGACCAGCATCAACGCGAGGAGCCCGCGGACCTCGCGTTCGTCGGGCATCAGCTGGTGCAGCATCCGCCCGAGGCCGAGCGCCCGGTCGACGAGATCGGAGCGCACGAGCGTGTCCCCGGACGGTGCCGTGTGCCCGGTCGTGAACAGCAGGTGCACGACGGTGAGTACGGCGTCCAGCCGATCGGGCAGCTCGTGTTCTTCCGGCACCCGGTACGCGATCCGAGCCGCCGAGATCTTCTTCTTCGCGCGCGTGACCCGGGCCGCCATCGTGGTCTCCGTGACCAGGAACGCCCGCGCGATCTCGGCCGTTGACAGGCCGCACACCAGGCGCAACGTCAGCGCGATCTGCGCCTCGATCGCGATCGCCGGGTGGCAGCACGTGAACACGAGCCGCAGCCGGTCGTCGGGGATCGTCTCCTCGTCGTCCTGGTCCACGGATTCGGGCTCGACCAGCAGCGGGAGCTTGCGGCGCAACGTGCTTTCACGGCGCAGCGCGTCCAGGGCTTTGCGACGGGCGGTCGTGGTGAGCCAGGCGCCCGGATTGTCCGGGACACCGACTTTCGACCAGGCATCGAGCGCCGCGAGGTACGCGTCCTGCACGCATTCCTCGGCGAGGTCGATGTCGCTGGCGACGCGCGCCGTCGCGGCGAGCACGTAGGCCCACTCGCGGCGGTGCGCGTCGGCGACAGCGTCAGCGACGTGCACGTGATCGTCGTCGCGGTCGCTGGGTTCCGTCATACCTCTAGTCGAACTGCCAGATCGGCCGGACCTCGACGCCACCGAACTGCGCCGGGCAGAGCTTGCCGACCGCCAGCGCCTGGTCCAGGTCTTTCGCCTCGATCAGGTAGTAACCGCCCAGGGCTTCCTTCGTCTCCACGAACGGCCCATCGGTGACCACGTCACCGCGAATCGTCGTGGCCGTGCTCGTCGGCTGCAGCGCGTTGCCACCGAGCAGCTTGGCGCCCTGCTCAGCGACCTGCTCAGCGAACCGGCCGTGCGCGACCATGACCTTGTCCAGGTCGGCCGGCGACGCGTTGGCGTAGCTCGCCTCGGTCTCGTAAATCAGGATCAGGTACTGGCCCATGACGGGCTCCTCTCGGCTTGGAGCATCCCGTTTGATGCTGACACTGATCCGACGAACACGCCCGGTCCGGATTCGACACGGTCACCAAGATTTTTTGGCCGCCCCTGTGACAATCGATATGCCGGAACCGACCTTCGCCATGCCCGTGACGACATACCGTCGACCAAACTCATCTTGATTTTCCCCGCCCGACCCGAGCCGGCCGCGCTGGACCCCGCCCAGTACAGTGCCGCCGGTGAATCTCAGGCTGCTCGCACCCATCATGGGGATCGCCGTGCTCGTGGCCGCGATCGCGGTCGTCGCCTGGCCGGTCACCGCGCCCCGCAGCCACGTGCCGGCCGGCCTGCAACGGTCGCTCGACGCGAAGGTCGGCGACATCGAGACCCGGGCCGGCGAGGTGTCCGCGTGCGAGTCCACGGGTGCCGCGCAGTGCACCTACACGTGCACCGCCCACACGTTCGACCTCGAACCGCAGAACGCGACCACCATCGACCAGGTCACCGTGGCCTACGCGGTGCTGTTCTGCGCGGACACCGACTCCAACGACATCAACAGCAGCAGCCAGGACGTCGTCGCGCTTCCCCTCGCGTCGCCGTCGACGATGTCGAGCCTGCCCGACGACGCGACATGGACCGACGTCGTCAAGGTCTTCCCGCCGCACGCGGCCGGCGCCGCCTGGTGGTATTACACCGACGGTGTGTTCACCCTCCGGGACCGCCTCGACGGTTCACGTCCCTCTAGACCGCGAGCCGTAACAACGCCGTCGTCGCGCAGGCCACGATCACCACGACGAGGAACGGCGCCCGCAGCAGCACGGCCACGCACGCGACCACGAGACCGGCGGCACGGGCGTCGAGCACGAGATGGCGTCCGGTCGTGAACGTCTGATTGACGATCAACGCGGTCAGCAGCGCCACCGGGAGCAGCGCCGCCACGCGTTGGGTCCGCGCGTTGTCCAGCACCCGCTTCGGCACCGCGAGCCCGACGTATTTCAGCAGGTAGCATCCGGCGAACCCGAGGAGCACGGCCCACCACATCACGGGGTCCCTTCGTTCGGAGCGAGATCCGGTGCCGGCTCGCTCGCCCGGGGGTGCCGCAGCCCAAACGCGACCGCGACTCCGCCGGCGAGCAACACGGGCACGCCGATCGGCACGAACGGCACCGACGCGAGCGCGACGACCGCGGCGACCAGGGCGACGACCCACGGTTCGACCGCGCGCATCCGAGGAGCCAGCAGCGCGACGAACGCGGCCGGTGCGGCGGCGTCGAGGCCGAACGTACGCGGGATCGGACAGCGCGCCGGCCCCGAACGCGCCGATGAAGGTGCCGATGTTCCACAGCACGAACACCGACAGCCCGGTCGCCCAGAACCCCAGCCGTGCGGCCGGCACCGTGGTCTGCGCGGTCGCGACGGCGGTGCTCTCGTCGATGATGAGTTGCGCGGCGGCGGCTCGGCGTAGACCGCGCACGTCGAGGAGGCTGGCGAGCCGCAGCCCGTAGAAAGCGTTGCGGGAACCGAGGAGCACCGCCGTGCCGGCCGCCGACACCGCGCCACCGCCGGCGCCGAGGATGCCGACGAGCGCGAACTGGGAGCCGCCGGTGAACATGAGCAGCGACAGCGCGCACGTCTGCAGCACGCTGAGCCCGGCGGCGACCGAGATCGCGCCGAAGGACAGCCCGTACGCCCCGGTGGCCACGCCGACGCCCACAGCCGCCCGCCACACCGGGCCGCGCCAGGCCGCGGACTCCCCCGTGCTGGTCATGCGCGCAGACTATGTCAGAGCCAATCCCGTCAGGGTGGCCCGCTCGGCCTCGCCCAAATCCACGTCCACAGCCGCCGTCATCGTGGCCAACTGTGCCGGATCGCGAGGGCCGACGATGACGGCGGTGACACCGGGATCGGTGATCGCCCAGGCGAGTGCGAGCGTCGCCAGCGGCACCCCGCGATCCGCCGCGGCCTGCCCGAGCGCTTCCAGCATCGTGTACGTCTCGTCGCCCGTCAGGCCGGCGTACGGCTCCGGGCGCAACGTCATCCGCGAGCCTGCCGGAAACGCCTCGCCCCGCCGGTATTTCCCGGTGAGCCATCCGCCGGCGAGCGGGCTGAAGGCGGTGAATCCGATGCCGTGCCGGGCGCACACGTCGAAGACGTCATCGGCGGCGGCGCGGTCCAGGAGGCTGAAACTGTTCTGCACGTTGACGGGCAGCGCGATGCCGAGAGACGTGGCCGCGGAAACGGCGGCGTCGATCTGCGTACCCGTGTAATTGCTCAGCCCGTAGCCCTTGATCTTCCCAGCGTGGACCAGGTCGTCGAACGCGGCCAGGGTCTCCTCGATCGGCACCGCCGGGTCGGGTTCGTGCGCGAGGTAGAGATCGACGTGGTCGGTCCGCAACCGGCGCAGGCTCGCGTCGATCTGCTCCCGGATGTGCGCCGCCGACAGGCCCTCGTCGCCCGGGCCGGGGCCGACGCGGTTGCGAACCTTCGTCGTGAGCACCACGTCGTCGCGGGCGCCTCGGCTGGCCAGCCACCGGCCGATGAAGTCCTCGGAGCGGCCGCCGCCGTAGGCGTTCGCGGTGTCGAACAACGTGATGCCCTGCTCGCGAGCCGCGTCCATCAGCGCGAACGCGGCCGCCTGATCCTCGCCCTGGCCGAAGAACTCGGGTGCGGACCCGATGCCGCCGAAGTTGCCGCAGCCCAACGCGATGACGGAGACGACGATGTCGGTGCGGCCCATCCGGATGTAACGCATCGGCCCACCCTATTGGCGATCGGCCCACTCGTCACGGGTGATCGCGTATTCGACCTCGCCCAACTCGGTGCCCGGGATCGGGTCGTCGAACTCGAGGAAGAAGGTGCGCACGAACCGCAGCCCCGACTTCTCCATCACGCGCCGCGACGCCGTGTTGATCGCCATCGTCCCCGCGTAGACCCGATCGACACCCAGGTCGGTGAACGCCTTCGCGACCGCGGCCCGGGAACCCTCGGTCGCGAGTCCTCGACCCCACGCCGACCGGCGCAGCCGATAGCCGAGTTCCAGATCGGTGCGCCCCGGATGCGGCGCGAGCGCGACCCAGCCGACGAACTCGCCACTGGCCTTGTCGATGGCCGCGAACCGCCCGGCCCCGATGTCGTCATATTCGCGCAGCAGATGCGGCAGCAGGGCTTCGATCTCGGCCCGCGGCGTTGGGACACCGTTGGTGAGCAGGCGCATGACCGCCGGATCGGCGTCGAGCGCGACGAGATCGTCGACGTCGTCGGGCGTCAGTCGCCGCAGCATGAGCCGCTCGGTCTCCGCGAAGACGTGCACGAGCCCAGTCTGCCCGAAGCCCGATGTGCCCAGACCGAGCCCGGTCTGACCCCGAGGCAAGCCCGATGTGCCGTTACTGCGTCGGTCGCTTGAGCGAATAGGTGACCGCCTGCACGCGCTGCGGCTGCCCTATCAACATCGCCGCCCGGTGATAGGCCTGCCAACCGTCTTTTCCGGCGCGGTTGAGATGCTTCAGATCGTCGAAGCGCTCGTCGGTCCCCCATCGTGCGACGCCACCCTTGTGGTGAAACGACGCAATCCAGTCCATCTCTTTGTCGGTGCCGAAGCTGCCCGCCGCCACGTAATCAAGCCGCGCATATTCCCATTGCGTCACGCCCTCCATCATCCGGCACCACCGCAACAACACGCCAGAGACAGATCAGAGCCTCAATCATCTATCCAGGTACGGCTTGGGCGAAAAGTTGCCCCGGTCCCAGATGGCAACCGGGGCAACAACGCGATGGCGCCGCAAGGGTTTACGACAACCGAGTAACCGTCGCGCGCAGCCGGTGCCAGTCACGACGCCGACGCTCGTATGTGGACGCAACGACGATGACCAGCAGGCCCGCCACCGACAGCGGAATCCACGCCGGCACTTGCTGCCACGCGAGCGCCAGTTCCCGCAACGCGAGCACGATCACGCTGACGCCGCCGACGATCACCGGTGCCTGCAAACGGGCCCGGGCGCCGATCAACACCACCACGACCGCCGCGGCACCGACCGCCGCCTGCCGCGCCGCAGACGCTCCGGATCCGAGTGCCAGCGCCAGGCTGGGCCCGAACGCGGCCACGAGCGCCGGCCCGTACGCCGTCCAGCTGCCGAGTCTCGGGTTGCTCCGTGCCGCCAGCGCACCGGCGACGAGCGCGAACACGGCCAGCGGAAGCGTGTACGCGTCGACCGGATGGGTACCGCGATCCGCCGCGAGGATCCACCATGCCAGCAGTTCCAGCCCGGTGCCGGCCACGACGAGCGCCCGCCGGGTCCGAGCCGGCAGTGCCGGCCCACAGCGCCCGCACCCCGACCAGCACCCCCCAGACCGCCGTGACGAGCGCCGCCGCACTCCACGACCCGGTGAGGGTCAACGCGACGAACACCCCGGCGTGCGCGACCGCGTCGAGCGCTCGGGTTTCGGTGACCCCGCGACCCGCACGCGCGGAGCAACGGCCCGGCCACGGAGGCGAGCGCCGACGTGCCGAGCACCCCGAACGCCACCGTGCCGGGCGCCGCGCCGCTCGCCCCGATCGCCGCCGCGACGAGCAGGTCCGCGGCGACAACCGTGGCCGCCGCCCCGAGCGTCCGAATGACGGCACCGCGACCGGCGGCGGCGACCGTGACGCCGACCAGAACCGTGGCACCGAGCCCGATACAGCGTCGACACCCGAGTCGGCGTCAGCGCTGCCAGACCCGCGCCGGCGAGCACCAGACCCGTCCAGGCGGCCGGAGCCGTGGGCGGGCATACCGGGTCATGAGCCGATGTGCATCGCACCGATCAGCACGGCGGCCGCCCCGACGGCGAACGCGACGATCGGGGCAACCGGCCATGGCGCACCGGTCGCCGTGACGGCCACGAGCAGGGCGATCATCGCTGGCCGGCGCTCCGAACCGCACCGCACCTCGCCGCCCGTGCACCACGACACCGGCAGCCGCGAGCGACATCGCGAAAAGCACGGCGGTCAGCACATCGGGTGAACCGAGCCGCCATCCGAAGCCGGCCGGCACGATCCCGCTCCCCGTCGGCGCACCGGCCCACACATGTCCGAGCCACGCGTACGGTTCCACGGTCACCAGTGCGATCAGCGGCACCACCTGACCGATGGCGAACAGCGACAGCACACCGGCCGGTGTCGCGGCGGCCTGGGCGTGCCGGCCGCGCAGACCCGCCGCGAGCACGGCCGTGACGATGATCAGGCTTCCGGTCAGC
This sequence comes from uncultured Actinomycetota bacterium, assembly GCA_963797605.1. Taxonomy (GTDB): domain Bacteria; phylum Actinomycetota; class Actinomycetes; order Mycobacteriales; family Micromonosporaceae; genus DASQPR01. The sequence continues at coordinate 24,888 of CAWCPX010000004.1, forward strand.
GCGTACAGGCTCAGGCGCTCATGGGTTTCGACGACGATCGGGCTCACCGCGATGACGATCGTGACGATGGTGACCGCGGTCGTCGCGTACCAGCGGAGGCGTTTGCGGGTGTGGAGCGCGATCAGCGCGACGGCTTCGGCGGCGGCCGTGGCCAACGCGAGCCGCATCGGCAGCGTGGCGCCGTGCGCGGTCACGGCGGCGAAGGACGCGACCGCGCCGGGCAGCGCGACCAGTGCCGTGGCGAGCGCACCGCCGGCGAGCGCGACCGCGGTGGTGGCCCGGCCGGCGAACCGGTGGACGGCTGCGGCGGTGGCGACGCCGAGCACGACGATCGTGGCCAGGACCGCGCCGGTCAGCGCCGGGCGAGCGAGCGACGCGACGGCGGCGTGCAGACCGAGTGCCGCCGCGCCGAGACCGGCGATCTCCGGCTCGGCGAACCGGCGCCGGCGGACCGCGAACACGCTCCCGGCCAGCAGCACGGACGCGCCGGCGAGGTCGATGATCGGCGGCGTCCACCAGCGGGTTCCGTCGAGCGCTCCGACGGCGGCCACGAACGGGACGGCGCCGAGCAGGATCGCCCGAGCGCGCACGTCTACCGTCGGCCGCACGTCGCTCCGCCAGGCGAGCGCGGCCACGCATCCGGTGGCCACGAGCACCGCGACCGGGGCGCTGGGGTGCACGAGGGTCGGCTGGTTCAACGCGTGGAGGTCGCTGTGCCACGTCGGCGCGAGCCTCCCGAGCCGCGCCAGGACCGCGTCGGCCGCGATGCCTGCGCCGATCGCACCGATCACCCCGGACGCGACCCAGCCGGCAACCGCGAGTCCTTCGCCGAGACGACGCTTGACCGCGTCGGCCGCGAGCGTGACACCGGCAGCGGTCGGTGTGGCCATGACGCAGGCGACCGCGACGATCAGCGCCGCCATCCCGGTCATGATCGACAGCGCCGAGCCGGGTACGACAATCGCGACGGTCCGACCCACTGCCACCGCCATCTCGAGCGTCGCCGCGGCCACGAGCATCACCCGCATCACCCGCACACCGAGCCGCGCCCCGACGACGATCAACACCACCGCCGCCACGGTCATCACCGCTGCCGCGCGCACCACCTCGCCCGCCCCCGATGCGATTCCGAGCGCGATGGCGGCGGCCAGCGACCCGTACGCGAGCGCGATGCCACCGAGGGTCGTCGCGAGAATCCGGCACGCCTTGTTGATCGACGTGCCGGATCTGCGGTAGACGGCGGCCGCGAGGAAATCGGTCGCGGCGACGACCGTGCTGACGGCGGCCACGACGGTGACGCCCGGGTTGTGCGCGATGGTCAGCAGTGGCAGCACCGGCTGGGCCAGCACCAGGGCGAAGATCCGGGGGCCGGACAGGCGCACGAGCAACCCGTACGCGAGCGCCACCGCCGAGACCACAGCGAGCACCAGCGCCGCGTACGTCGATCCGGACACCCGGTCGGTCACCCCGGCGAGGTTGAGCCGCCACGCGCCGACGCCGTCGAGTCCCAGGAGCAGCAGCCCGATCACGGTGACCGTCTCAGCCGTGGCGACCAGGCGCCGGCGAGCCGCTTCCACCGGCACGGCGAGGGCGAGCAGGGTCGCGGTGCCGAGGATCGACACGCGACCGTTGGTGCCGTAGTGGCCCCACGCGAAGACGGTGAACACGATGGCGCCGATGCCGAGCAGGATGCCGCCGAGCACGAACAGCAGGTTCTGCACGATCCGTGGGGATGCGTCCGAGCTGCCGAGGTGCCCGGTGCCGGGCCACGGCATGCCGTTGTCAACGCCTGGCGGCGTCTGCATGCGGCGGCGTCTGCAGCGCGCCGGGCGCGTGCAGCGGCGGCTCGGACGGCACGGCGACCTCGCGGCGGGACCGTTCGGCGACCACGGCGGCCGTCATCGATTGCGCGATCGCGCCACGTTCGGCGGCTTTCGTCTGCCACGTGGTCGCCAGGTCGCCGAGATGGCGGCGGGTGGATTCCATGTCGGCCGTCAGCGCGGCCAACTCGCCGTCGAGGCGGACCAGCTGCGCGGCCTGCGGGTCTGCAGGGCGCCGGCAGGTGGGGCACGGTGCGGTCGGGATCATCAGCGCGCCGCACGCCGGGCAGTGGTAGCGGCCGAGCGGGCGCGGGGCCGAAACCGGGATATCCGTCATGCTGATCAGCGTCACGGCGCGAGGGTGCCGGCACCATCCGCTGGCGTACTCTTTCGATCACCGGCATACGCAGGGTTCGATTGAGTATCCGTACTCATCCGCGATGATCAACTGGCCGGAGACGTCCCACCGAACGGTAACGACTTGGTCGCGGTCAGCGGACATCCAGGAAAGCGCGGTACTCTTCCGGCCGATTAGGTGAGTAGCCCCGGACCCAGGAGATCACGCACGTGGAGAAGACCGCCGCACCCCAGACTCCGAGCGCACCGGGCCGCATGACCCCGGCCGAAGCCCGTCGAGCGCAGAAAAACGAGCGGAAAAACGCCGCCCGCGAGGCTGCCCGCAAGGCCGCCGCCGCCCGCAAGCGCCGCAACGCGATCCTCGGTGGCCTGGCCGCCGTCGTCATCATCGTGGTCGCGGCGCTCCTGATCACCAACCTCGGCGGCAAGTCGGACAAGAAGGCCACCGCGTCGACGGCCAGCGCTTCCCCCAGCGCGCCGACCTCCCCGGCTGCCAGCGCCACCACCCCGGCGATCCCGTTCCCGGGCGTCCCGGCCGGTGCCGACCCCGCGCTGAAGACCAAGCCGGTCGTCAAGAAGGGCACCGGCACGGTGTCGAAGCTCAAGGTCACGACGCTGATCAAGGGCACCGGCGCGAAGGTCAAGCTCGGTGACTCGATCACGGTCAACTACGTCGGTGTCACGTACACCGACGGCAAGGAATTCGACTCGTCCTGGAAGAACAGCCAGACGGCGACGTTCCCGCTAGTGCAGGGCGGCCTCATCCAGGGCTGGGTCAACGGCCTGCCCGGCGTCACGGTCGGCAGCCGGGTGCAGCTCGACATCCCGAAGGCGCTCGCCTACCCCACCGCGACCGCGTCCAGCGGCCAGCCGGTCGGTGACCTTCGGTTCGTCGTCGACGTGCTCGCGACCGGGCCCGCCACCAGCTGATTCGAGATCGTCATCGGCAGGTCCCGCGCGCGACAGCGGGGCCTGCCGATGTCGTTTCCCGCGTACCACTCGGCTGGGTGCACGAGCGCGGTGTCCCGGCTGGCCGTACCCGTGAGAGTTGCCGTGGAAAAGGTTCGGCCGCCTGGCTGGCGTCAGCGTGCGCCGAGGCCGGTGAGGGCGAGGAACTCGGCCCGCGAACGCGGATCTTCGCGAAGCGCGCCGAGCAGGGTGGAGGTCATCGTGCGGGTGCCGGTGGCCTGGACGCCGCGCAGCGTCATGCAGAGATGCTCGGCGCTGATCACGACACCGATGCCGCGCGGTTGCAGGTGCGTGTCGAGCCAGTCGGCGATCTGTTTGGTCAGCCGCTCCTGGACCTGCGGCCCGTGCGCGAACAGCTCGACGACGCGGGCGAGTTTCGAGAGCCCGAGGATGCGCTCGCCGGGCAGGTAACCGACGTGGGCGACGCCGACGAACGGCAGCAGGTGGTGCTCGCACACCGACTTGATCGGGATGTCGCGCACCATCACGAGCTCGTCATAACCCTCGTCGTTGGGGAAGGTTGTCATGTTGAAGTCGCGCGGGGTGAGGAGTTCGGCGTAGGCGTGTGCCATCCGGCGCGGCGTGTCCCGCAGGCTCTCGCCCTCAAGATCCAGGCCCAGGGCGCGCAGGAAATCGGCGGCCGCGCGCTCAGCTGCGTCAAGATCCCGATCAGGAGTCGGGTGGACGACGCGCAGCGGCACGACCTTCGTGGCGGGCGTCCGTGCGATCTGCGTTGCCTGTTCCATCGATCCTCCGGACTTTCACCAATGACGGTTTGTCTTAATCTGAATACTGCCGCATCTCGCAACGATTATCAACAGCGGCCGTTGGTGATAATCTGCCAAGGTGGCCGACGAACAGTGGCAAGCCGCCGCCGCGCTGGTGGATCCGGTGCGACGGTCCCTCTACGACCACGTCCGCCGCCAGCGCCGCCCGGTGACCCGCGAGGAGGCAGCCGCGGCCGTCACCATCTCGCGCAATCTCACGGCATTCCACCTCGACAAACTCGTCGAAGCGGGCCTGCTACGGGCCCGCTTCGAGGCTCCCGCCGGCCGCCGGCGCGGCCGAGGCCGGGCCCCGAAGGTCTACGAGCCGACCGACGGCGGTGTCGCGTTGACCATCCCGCCGCGGCGCTACGACATCGTCGGCGAAATCCTCGCCGGCGCGGTCGCGGAAGACCCGGAACATGTTCGGGAGGCCGCCGTGCACAACGCGGCCGATCTCGGGCAACGCCTCGGCTCGTCGAGGCCGCCGACCGACGCCCCGGATCTCGCCGCCGCGAGCGACACGCTGACCGACCTCGGTTTCGAGCCGCGGTCCGACGGGCCCGGCGCGCTGCAGCTCGCGAACTGCCCGTTCCACGCCCTCGCCACACGGCATCCGGAGCTCATCTGCGGGATCAACACGGCCTTCGTCGGGGGCGTACTGACCGGGCTGTGCGCCGACTCGCTGACCGCGCGGCTGCAACCGACTCCGGGCGCGTGTTGCGTGCGGGTCGAGCCGATCGCCGACAACGGAGAGTGCTGACGGCATCGCACAACGTGTGCGACGGCCGGTCGGCCCGCTGAACCATCGTATCGACGGGGCGACGCCGATCGATCACGCTGCCGACCTCGGCAGATGTGCGGTGATCACGGCTGCGTGCGCTTCCGGCCGGAGGGGTGAAGCAGACGTGGGCAGCAGCATTTCCCAGATCTTGAAGGAAAGTTGGGCCGTCGTCGAGGACCGGCAAGACGCCGTCGCCAGCTACTTCTACGCCCGCATGTTCCTGTCCTACCCGCAGCTACGGGACATGTTCCCGCTGCAGATGGACGTCCAGCGCACCCGTCTTCTCGGCGCGATCGTCGGCGCCATCCAGGACTTCGACGACCCCGAACGCGTCGATGAATACCTGCGCTCGCTCGGCCGCGACCACCGCAAGTTCCACGTCGAGCCCGAGCACTACGCGATGGTGAAATTCGCGCTGCTCGAAGCACTGCGGGAGTACGCGGGCGACCGGTGGACCCTGCAATTCGAACAGGCCTGGAGCGACGTCTACGACCTCATCTCGGCCAAGATGATCGCCGGCGCGCAGGAGTGTGACGACCCGCCGTACTGGTACGCCGAGGTGCTCGAACACGAACGCCGCAGCACCGACATCGCGGTGTTCACGTGCCGGCCGCTACAGCCGCTCCGGTTTCGGGCCGGGCAGTACGTCAGCATCGAATGCCGCTACCAGCCGCGGCTGTGGCGTACGTATTCGATCGCGAACGCGCCTCGCGAGGACGGCACCCTCGAATTCCACGTACGCGCGTTCGGAGGCGGTTGGGTCTCCAGCGCCTTGGTACGCCGCGTCAAGCGCGGGGATCTGCTGAAACTCGCGGCGCCGATGGGATCGATGACACTGGACCGGGAAAGTCGCCGCGACATCGTCTGCGTCGCCGGCGGCACCGGGTTCGCACCGGTCAAAGCCCTCATCGACGAGCTGTCCCGTTACAACCGGACCCGATTCGTGCACCTGTTCCGTGGCGTACGCAACCGTGACGACCTCTACGACCGGCACCAGATCGACGAACTCGTTGCCCGCTTCCCCTGGCTGACGCTGACCCGGGCGGTCAGCGACGACGCCGGGTTCGCCGACGCCCTGCACGGCAACGTCGCTGACGTCGTCGCGAGCCACGGCCCCTGGCCGGAACACGACTTCTACGTCTCCGGCTCGCCGACGATGGTCTCCACGACGCTGCGTGCACTGGGCCAGCTGTCGGTGCCGAGCACCCGGATCAAATACGACGCGTTCACGTACTAGGCAGGTCGGCGCCGCACAATTCTCGGAAGGCCTGCCGGCCGCCCGGCGTGACCTTCAGCGCCCGACCGGACCCGATCCGTTCGACGAAGTGCCGTTGCAGTGCCCAGTCGCATAGCGCCGCCCCGACCACGCCGGCCAGGTGGATCCGCCGCTCCGTCCAGTCGAGGCACGGCCGCACCATCGGCCTGGATCGGCTGCGGGAGGTCAGGTCGATGCCTCGATCGCGCAGCGATGACAGGCCCGCCTCGGTGATGGTCAGACCCTGGTCGTGGGTGAGGAAGCCCCGGTCGGTCATGGCGTCGGTGATGGCCACGCCCAGCGACCCGGCCAGGTGGTCGTAGCAGGTCCGCGCGCGCGCTTCGGCACTCGTCCGGGCCGACTCCCGCAGGTTCCGAGGAGCCGGTGCGTCCGGCGCGTATGACGCCAGGTCCTCGATCAGAGTGGCCGCAGCCGGGCTGGCCAGCCGGACGTAGCGATGGCGGCCCTGCCGCTCCTCGGCCAGCAGACCGCCGGCGATCAGGCGGGTGAGGTGTTCGCTCGCGGTCGACGGCGAGACGCCCGCATGCCGGGCCAATTCGCTCGCGGTCCAGGCCCGGCCGTCGAGCAACGCCAGGCAGAACGACGCCCTGGTCGGGTCGGCGAGCAGCGCCGCGGTTTCCGCCAGTGACATTCCCCCATCATCCTCCGGGCACAGTTCGGCGACGGCCGAAGTATCCCGGCTCTACCGTCGAGCCATGACCAACCCCGTCCACGAGTTCGATCGGTACGCCGCCGTCACCGCCGCCCTCGCCGACCCGCATCTCGTGCCCCTGCCCGCCGAATCCGGCCCGGTCGGCACCGTGGCGTGGCTACGCGCGACCGTGGCCCGGTTCAGCCACGGCGAGACACACGCCCGCCGGCGGGCACTGGTGCAGGCCGATCTCGCCCGCGTGGACCCGGCCACCTTGCGTGCCGCCGTCGCTGCCGATCCCGACGATGATCCCCGCCGAGCCACGGTCCGCGCCCTCGCCGACGCACTCGGGATGCCGGCGCTCGACGCGGTCGTGGCAGCGGTCGACGTCGTCGCGGGCGCCTACTTCAGCGACACCCACGACGCGGCCGCCGATCAAGCGGTGGCCACGCTCATGTCCTCCGCAACGCACGGGGATGCAGTTCCGGAGGTCGCCGCCAACCGGATCGGATTGCTCGTGCAGGCCTACGACGCCACCGGCACCCTCATCGACCATGCCCGGCGAGCAACCGCGGACGGCGACATCGAGGCGCTGCTCATCGAGACCTTGCGACATGATCCACCGGTCCGGACGATGCGCCGGCTGGCCGTACGCGACACCCGGATCGCCGGCGTGGACGTCACCGCCGGGGACATCGTCGTCCTGGACATCGCTGCTGCGAACCGCGATCCGGACGTATTCACCGACCCGGACGTCTTCGATCCCGGCCGCTCCGGCCCACCGTCGCTGACCTTCGGTAGTCCGCCGCGCCTGTGTCCCGGGAGAGATCACGCGCTGGCCATCGCTGCCGGCGCACTCGGCAAAGGTACGAACGCTCCGACCACCGACGGTCGCGATCCGGCCGCGATGATCACGGCAATGGTCCAACACGCCCTGGCACTCGCGAGCACCTGGACCGCCTGGGACGGGCAGCCCATACCGATCGATGACCGCGTATACACCCCGCACAAGGCAATCCGCCGCATCGCCGACCACCTCATCGATCACCTCGCCGAGGTGGAGGCACGGCTCGCGGGCCAACCGACACTGCCCGACGACTGGCACGCATCGATGATCACCACAGAAGCCGACCTCGCCCCGTTCACCCAGGCCGACCATGACGAGGCGCGAAGCCGGCTCGACCGACTCGCCCGGATCTGGGCGAACCGGCTACGCGAACTGACACCCGAACAACTCGACCACTCGCCCGGCCACGGATGGACCTTCCGCCAACTCGCATTCCATCTCGGGGATTCGAACTACTACGCCGACGCCGTCGGTGACCTCACTCCCACGCAAGGATCATCGTGAACCCCTTCACCGCACTGCATCACACGGGTACGCCCCTGCTGCTCCCGAACGCCTGGGACCACAGCTCAGCCGCCGCACTGGCCGAGGTCGGCTTCCCGGCGATCGGCACGACCAGTCTCGGCGTGGCCGCGGCAGCCGGTCTACCCGACGGCACCGCGGCGACCCGGGCCGAAACGCTCCTGCTGGCCCGACGCCTCGGCAGCGGACCGTACCTGCTGTCCGTGGACGCCGAGGCCGGGTTCAGCGACGACCCCGAACAGGTCGCGGAACTCGCGCACGAACTCGCGGCGGCCGGAGCGGTCGGCATCAACCTGGAAGACGGCCGACCCGACGGCACGCTCACGCCGACCGACCTGCACGCGGCGAAGATCGAGGCGGTGAAAGCAGCCGTGCCGGACCTGTTCATCAACGCCCGCACCGACACGTACTGGCTCGGCGGTCGGGAAGCGGAAACCGTCCGGCGCCTCGATGCCTACCGGCAGGCCGGCGCGGACGGCGTGTTCGTGCCGGGCCTGCGCGACCTCACCGCCATCACCGCGCTGGTGGACCGGCTCGACGACGCACCGCTGAACATTCTCTACACGCCCGCCGGCCCGACCCTTGCCGAACTCGGCGATGCCGGTGTCGCCCGGGTCAGCCTCGGATCGCTGCTGTTCCGGGTGGCTCTCGGCGCCGCGGTCGATGCCGCGGTCGACATCCGGACGGGTCGCCCGGTGACCGGACGGGTGCCGACCTACGACGAGGTGCAGAGCCTTCAGGCCGGTGGATCGAGGCGTGCCCGCTCCTGACCCTCGGTGAAAAAGGCGAAAACCGAGTCAACATCGCGCACGGGTACGGCTGCTCCGAACGGTTGCGTCCAGAAGGAACCCTGGCGGCGTTGGTGCGGACCGACGTACGCGTACGGTTCCGGCACCGCGGCATCGCCCAGCGAGACACCGTAGTTGACGTCGTCGACGGTGATGCCGAGATCGAAGTGTTCGGGCCACAGCACCGGCGTCTCGGACGGGGCGAGCCGGCGCATCGCCTGGTCTCCGATGGCGTACACGTCGGCGAGCGCACGCACGGCCGCGTCGTCGAGGTCGATCTCATCGGCCGGCTGGGCGCCGCTGCCGTCGCCGTAGTTGCCCGGCTCCCCGACGTCCACGCCCGCCGCGCCGGCCAGCGCCCCGATCGTGGTGCCCGACAGCGGCAACCGCTGCGTGCCGGCGATCAGATAGGCGCCGTCGACGCGCAGGTCCGGTGCGGCCACGGTCGCGAATCCGCCCGGCGATTGCCGAAGGCGGATGGTGCCGCTGCGACGAAACTGCGGGCCGGCCAGCACGAGTTCGGCGACGCCGTGCAGCGCCCGGCGGGTGGCGGCCAGATCAGACTCGGACATCTCGGCTCCTCGATTCGCGGCAACGCTCCCCGCCCATTGTGCTGGGTCCGGTCCGGCGTGGCCGCGTCAGCCCTTCGACGATCCCTCGTTCGCCCCTCGTACGAAATAGCGCTGGAAGATGAGGAACAGGACCGCGACCGGAATGATCGTGAGCATCGCGGCGCCGAGCTTCAGCGGGAACTGCGTACCCGAGCCGAGCGAGCCGCTGACCAGGTCGGCCAGACCCCGTGGCAGCGTGAAGTACTGCGGGCTCTGCACCGCCACCAGGGTGTGCGGGAACTCGTTCCACGTGCCCTGGAAGGCCAGCACGGTCAGCGTGATCAACGCCGGGCGGGCCATCGGAAGCACCACCGACCAGTAGGTGCGGAACAAGCCGGCACCGTCGATCCGTGCCGCCTCTTCGACATCGACGGGAATCGACTCGAAGAACTGCTTCATGATGAACACGCCGGCCGCGTCACACACCAGCGGCAGGATCAGCCCGGCGTAGCTGTCGTAGAGGTGCAGTTGGTTGAGCACGAGGAACTTCGGGATCAACAGCACCACGCCGGGCACCGCCATCATCGCCACGATCGCCGTGAACACGACCCGCCGCCCCGGGAACCGCAGCCGCGACAACGCATAACCAGCCAGGGAGTCGAAGAAGACCCGCCCGAGTGTGGCCACCACCGTCATCAACACCGAGTTCGCGAGCCAGCGGGGGAAATCCGTACCGCTGAAAATCTTGAGGAAACTGACCGTGGTGAACGGGCTCGGCACCGGCGACAGCGGATTGGCCGCGGCGTTGGCCTCGGTCTTGAAGGTACCCGCCAGCTGGATCACGAACGGGTACAGGAAGATCAGCCCGAAGACGATCAGGACGGCGTAGCCGAGGACCCGGCCCGAGATGCGCGCGCGCATGTCACTTCCCCCCGAACGTGAACAGGCGCCGGCGCCCGGTGTCGCCGTCGCGATCTCGCATCACGTAGGTCTGCACCAGCGTCATCACGATGATGATGAGGAACAGCACGAACGAGATCGCGGCACCGGAACCGAAATTGAAATCGTGGAACGCGGTGCGATAGGACAGGTACGCGGGCGTGAGCGTTGTCTTCGCGGGGTTGCCCTGGCTCATCACGTAGATCTGGTCGAACACCTGCCAGGTCCCGATCAGCCCGAGCGTCAACACGAGAAACATCGTCGGCTTGAGCTGCGGCAACGTCACGTAACGCAGTCGCTGCCAGCGCGAGGCGCCGTCGATCAGGGCAGCCTCGTCGAGCTGCTCCGGAATGTTCTGCAACGCCGCGAGGAACATCAGCATGAACGTGCCCGACGTCGTCCACACGACCAGCGTGATGATCGCGCACATCGCCACGCTCGGCCCGGACAGCCAGTCCCAATAGGACAGTCCGAGCGCGCTGTGGCCCGCCAGCGCGGCCGGAGGCGTGTTGCTCGTGCCCACACCGAGCCCGTTGAGGATGATGTGCAACACCCCGCGCGGATCGGCGAACCACTGCGGCCCGTGGATGCCGACCGCGGCGAGCAGCGCGTTCACGGCGCCGCCGTTGCTGAACAGGAAGAGGAACACCACGCTGATCGCGACCGAGCTGGTCACCGACGGAAAGTAGAACGCGGTCCGGAAGAACGACTTGCCCTTGAGCACCCGCTGGTTCACGACCAGAGCCAGGCCCAGAGCCAGGATCGTTTGCAGCGGTACGACGAGGATCACGTAATACAGGTTGTTCCGGATGCTCGTCATGAAATCGTCGCGGGCGAGCCCGGCGTGCGTGAACAGGTCGGTGTAGTTGCTCAGCCCCGCCAGCGGCACGTCGCGGGCCAACGGGCTGCCCTGGCCGTTCCACGCGGTGAAGCTCGTCCACAACGCCATCAGGATCGGCACGAGCAGGAACAGCCCGAGAATGATCACTACGGGCGCGACGAAGACCCATCCGGCGAGGCGTTCGCGGCCACGCAGGCGGCTGCGTCGTCTGCGGACCGGGCGCTCGGGGCTCGGGGCGTCTACGGGTCGGGGCGTGACCGTGCCGGTCTCGACAGCCATGGCTCTCCTCGGGGCTGGGTGGGGGTCAGCCGGGGCGAGCCCGGGCCGTCGCCGACCCGGGCTGCTCGCGGTTAGCTGCCGCCGAGGGCCGCCTGTGCGTTGGTTTGCAATCGTTGCAGGATGGCGGCCGGATCACCGGTCTTCAGGCCCTGGATGCCGGTGTCGAAGTCGGCGAGGACGCTGTCCATCTTCGGCGCGTTGACCGGGCCCTGACCGTAGGCGGCGCCGTCGATGAACGCCTTGTCCGTCGCGTTCGCCGACGTGTACTGGTCTTTCGCCGACTGCCTCGACGGCATGACCCCGAACGCCTTGGCGAACGAGAGCTGCTGGTTGACCGACGTCATCGCCTCGACGAACTGCACGGCCTGCGCCTTGAACTTGCTCTTCGCCGCGATGCCCCAGCACTGGGTGAACTCGAGCGTGCCGGGTCCGGCCGGGCCGGTGGGCATCGCGTTGACCGAGTACTTGATGTTCGGGTAGTCGCTCTGCATCGCGCCTTGGATCCAGTTGCCCTCGAACGTCATCGCGACCTTGCCCTTGCCGAACGCCTCACCGGCCCATCCCGCGTCGAGCTGCTTCGGGTACTGCGCGAGTCCGCCGGCCAGCAGCGATTTCACGTAGGTCAGCGCGGCGACGTTGGCGGGCGTGTTCGCGGTGGCCTGGGTGCCGTCCTTGTTCGTGATCCAGCCGCCGGACTCGACCATGAAGGCTCCGACCCGGTCCCGGGTGTCTCCGATCGCGATCGGCGTGATGCCCTTCGCCTTGATCTTCTGAGCCACCGTGGTCAGCTGTGACCATGTGGTCGGCACGTCAGCGGTGGTGAGACCGGCCTTCGTCCACAGATCGGTGTTGATCTCCATGGCGATGGTGGAGAAGTCTTTCGGAAGGCAGTAGAGCTGGTCCTTGTACGTGAACGACTGCCGCAGCGTCGGGTAGAAGTCGTCGACGTCCTTGACCTGGCTCGCGTACGGGTAGAGCGCACCGACGCTGGCGTAGTCGGCGAAGCGGGCCGCGTCCACGTAGAACACGTCCGGCGGGTTGCTGCCCGCGAACGCCTGGCCGAGTTGTTGGGCGATGTCCTGTGCGGGCGTGACGGTCGCCTTGTTGCCCGAGGATGACGCCCAGGCCGCGGCCGCACTGGTGACGGCCTTTGTTTCGGCGTCGCCGGAGGACGCGATGAGAATCTTGAGGTCGGCCGGGCCGGCCTGTTGTTTGGCGGTGCCGTTGCTACCGCAGCCGGCCGCGAGGAACACGGCGGTGACGGCGATGGCGAGGCTGGTCATCGATAACGATCGGTGGCGCATGTGGGTCTCCCTTGACCGTGGACGCCGTGCGGGGGGCGTGATGATGGGTGATGCGGTGGCGGATCGCGTGGCCGGGGTCAGCCCGCGACGTGCTCCGCCGTGACCGTGAGCCGCGCGAACGCGGGATCGCGGATGACCAGATCCGGTGCGAGCAGCACATGATCTGCCGTCGCGCCGGTTGGCCCGGGGTTGTGTGTGGTTGTGGACTGGTCCGCTGCGCCGCCGGCGAGGAGCCGGGCCAGCAGGGTCATGCATTCGGCGGCCACCGACGACAGCGGCTGGCTGACGCTCGTCAGGCCGACCGCGGCCGCGACCGGCGTGTCGTCGAAGCCGGTCACCGCGATCCGCTCGGACGCGTCGGCTCCCAGGCGTCGCGGTCGGTTGCCTTCGCGGATCGCGCCGAGCGCGAGCGAGTCGCTGGCGCAGACGATGGCGGTGGGTGGTCTGGGCTGGTCGAGGAGGTCGGCGGCGGCCCGCGCTCCTTCGTCGACGCCGTCGGGGGTGCCACGCGCGAGGCTGACGTCGAAATGGCCGGCCTCTTCCAGGGTGCGGCTCCAGCCGGAACGGCGGTCGTCGCCGACGCCGGACCCGTGCGGCCAACCGATGAACCCGATGCGCTCGTGGCCTTGGCCCAGCAGGTGGCGGGTGGCGGCGGCGGTGCCGGCGGCGCCGTCGACGTCGACCCAGGGATGGCGGCGGGGCTCATCGTCGGGCGTCGCGCCCCATGGCCGCCCGAACGTGACGAACGGGACGTCGTGGTCGGCGAGCCACGCGATGCGGCTATCACCGTGATGGGTGCTGGTCAGGACGAAACCATCCAACTGGTACGCCGCGAGAAGCTCTTCGTAGGTGCCGATCTCGTCGCCGTCGCCAGCCGCCGTGTAGAGCACGACCCGGTAGCCCGCCCCGGCCGCGGTCTCGGTGAGGCTGTGCAGGAACCGGTCGAGCACGGAGCCGTTGATGCCGTCGTGGGTCGGCTCGATGCGCACGGCGACGAGCCGGGAGCGGCCGGTGCGCATCTGGCGGGCGGCCTGGCTGGCGCGGTAACCGAGCGCGTCGATGGCCTCCAGCACCCGCTCCCGGGTGTCGCCGCGCACGAGGTGGGGGGCGTTGAGGACGTTGGACACGGTCTGCCGGCTCACCTGCGCCTGCTGAGCCACCGTGGCTATCGTCGCCTTTTCCACCATTGATGCCTTCCAGGGGGTTGATCGATCCAACTTCTGTAGGTAATGATTGGATCGATCAAATTTTTGATTGACGTTGACTTTGCCTCGCCGAAAGCGTTCGTGTCAAGAGTCGGGTTTCGCACCGGGCGTGCCGACCTAGGCGAGTTCACCGGTGGTCAAACCCCCACCGAAACGGAGACGCTTATGACCGTGACAACCCTGCGCACCCTCCAGCCACTCCTGCATGATCTTGACTGCACGGTCCGCGCGCCGACCGTCGTGCTCTCCGCCACTGACGGCCAGATCCGCAGCGCCGGCGTCCACGGCGTGTTCCATGCCGATCGCCGCGTGCTGTCGGAGGCCGTGCTGCGCGTCGACGGCACCGAACCCGAGTCCATCGGGCACGCCCCGGCCGGTGTCGGTCGCAGCCATTTCGTGAGCCTTGCCCGCCAACTCGGCAACCCCGGGCCCGATCCCACCGTCCGCGTCGATCGCTTCCGAGAGGTGTCGGCGGGCCAGATGACCGAGCGCGTACGCATCACGTCGGCCGCGTCGGAGCCGGTCCGGGCCGACCTGACCATCGAATTCGGATGCGATCTCGCCGATATTCACGTGGTCAAGGCTGGCGGCACCGGCGTCCCCCGCTCCCCCGCCTCCCACGCCGACGGCATGTCCTGGGCCGCGGACGGCATCCGCGTCGTCGTCGGACCCGTGGGCGGACAGCCGGCTGATCGCACCGAATCGGTCCTGACCTGGCACGTCGACGTGCCGGCGGGTGGCAGCGTCGAATGCGCCTGGCAAGTCCGCGTGACCGACGAACACGCCGTCGTCAGCGCGCCGGCCGCTCCGGTCGAATGGTCCCGGCCACAGGTCACAGCAGCCGATCGCCGGCTCGAACGCCTGATCACCCGTTCTCTCAACGACCTCGAGTCGCTGCGGCTCGTCGAAAGTCGGCCCGCCGAGCTCGGCCGCCGTGACGGCGCGCTCATCGTCGGCCGGCCGCGTCGCCCCGGCGATGCCGAGCGGATCCCCGCGGCCGAACAGACCGGCGAGGCGTTCATCGGCGCCGGCGCCCCTTGGTATTTAACGCTTTTCGGCCGTGACAGCATCTGGGCGGCCCGCATGATGCTTCCGCTGGGCACCGAGATCGCCGGGTCCACCCTGCGGGCACTCGCCAGCCGACAGGGCCGCCGGGTCGACACCCGCACCGGCGAAGCGCCCGGCAAGATCATGCACGAACTTCGCCGCTCCGACACGGCACCCGAAGCGTGGCGCCTTCCCGCGGCCTATTACGGCACGGTCGACGCCACACCACTGTGGATCACCCTGCTCCACGACGCGTGGCGATGGGGCCTGCCCGAATCGCAGGTGGCCTCGCTGCTGCCGAGCATGGAGGCCGCGCTGGGCTGGCTCGACGCGTACGCCGACCCCGACGGCGACGGCTTCGTGGAATACCTCGACACCCACGGCACCGGGCTGGCGAACCAGGGCTGGAAGGACTCCGGCGACGCGATCCGGTTCGCCGACGGCACGATCGCCCAGGCCCCGATCGCTCTGGTGGAAGTGCAGGGCTACGCGTACGCCGCCGCCCGCCAGGCCGCCGACCTCCTCGACGCGTTCGACCGGCCGGGCGCGGATCGGTGGCGCGCGTACGCCGACGCGATGGCCACCCGATTCCGGGACCGGTTCTGGGTCGACGGCTCGAACGGCGCCTACCCGGCCCTGGCCCTGGACGCCGACAAACGACCGGTGGACGCGCTGACGAGCAACATCGGCCATCTCCTGCGCACGGGCATCCTGTCGCCGGACGAAGAAGCCCTGGTGGCCCGGCAACTCGCCAGCCCCGAAATGTCCGACGGGTACGGGCTGCGCACCATGTCCTCGGCCAACGGCGGCTACCAACCGCTGTCCTACCACTGCGGCTCGATCTGGCCGCACGACACCGCTATCGTCGCAGCCGGTTTGGCCGCGACCGGCTTCGACGCGGAGGCCGCCGCTCTCATCGACGGGCTCCTCGCCGCCGCCGAAGCGTTCGATTACCGGCTGCCGGAGATCTACGGCGGCGACCCACGGGAGGCGATCGCCCGACCGGTGCCGTATCCGGCCGCGTGCCACCCGCAGGCCTGGTCGGCCGCCGCGGCCATCACGATCACCCAGGTCGCGCTCGGGCTCACGCCTGACGTGCCCGCTGGCCGGCTCGGCGCCCGACCTCTCGCCGGGAACCCGCTGGGGGCGCTGCGCGTCGATGGTCTGCGGCTCGCCGGTCAGCCCTTCGACGTCGACATCGACGCGACGGGGCGGCAGTGGGTCTCCGACCTTCCGGACGGGATCGAGCTGATCGGGTAGCTGCGGCTCGGCTGGTAGCCGCGGCTCGGCTGGTAATTACGGCTCGGCTGGTGGTTATCGGTAGGCGAGGGCCTGGATCGCGTAGAGGTCGGCGTACTGTCCGCCGCGCGCGATCAGGTCGTCGTGGCTGCCGACCTCCACGACCCGGGCGCCGTCGAGCACGATGATCAGGTCGGCCATGCGAGCCGTCGAGAACCGGTGCGACACGAGGATCGTGATCCCGCCGGTCGGGTTGTCGCGCCGGGCCCCGGCCGCGTATTTCTCGAAGAGCGCGTGCTCGGTCTCGGCGTCGAGGGCCGCTGTCGGCTCGTCGAGCACGAGCAGCAGCGGCGCCGCCCGCATGAAACCGCGGGCGAGCGCCAATTTCTGCCACTGACCGAACGAGACGTCGACACCTTCGGGCCACGCCCGCCCCAACTGCGTCGCGAGTTGCCGCGGCAGCGCGTCGACGACATCGTCGGCCCCGGCGCGGTCGATGGCGCCGACCACCGCGGGCTCGTCGTCGGCGAACGGCAGGTCGCCGACACCGACGACGGTCTGCGCCCGCAACTCGAACCGGAAGAAGTCTTGGTAGGCGCCCGCGATCTTCGCGCGCCAGCCGTCGGCCGGGATGCGGGCGAGGTCAACGCCGTCGATCAGGATCCGGCCGGTGCTCGGTTCGTAGAACTTCGACAGGAGTTTCACGAGCGTGCTCTTACCGGCGCCGTTTTCGCCGACGATCGCGACCACGCTTCCGGCCGGCAGGCTCACGTTGACATCGCGCAGCACCGGCTCGGTCGTGCCGGGATAGGCGAACGTGACGTTCTCGAAGCGGATCTCGTCGACGATCGCGTTCGGTGCCGGCTTGTCGGCCTGTTCGACGAACGACGCGGCGTAGTCCTCCAGCCACGCGAGCCGACGGGATCCGTCGAGCCAGATGCCACGAAGGAATCCGATCTCACCCACGGTCGCACCGACGTAGGCCGAGAGCCGAGCGCCCGCCGCCAAGACGAGAAGCACGTCACCGGCGGAGGCATGCAGACCAACCGCCACGAACACGATGGCGCCGACGTAACCGCCGCCGAAGATCGCCCAACCGACCGAGTGCCACCACGCCGACCCGACCCGGGCCTCGGAAACGCCCGCGTACCAACGGGCCCAGGCTGCCCGCCGATCGCGTACGACCCGGTCGCCGACACCGAGCACCCGGACCTCTTTGCCGGGCGGCGCCGTCGTCCCGATGACGAACAGGTGCCTGGCCAGCCGCGCGGCCGACGCGCCGCGCTCCTGCGCCTTGCGCTCGACGGCCGGGCGCCAACCGGAGGTCAACACCGTCGGCAGAGCGAACAACGCGAGCAGGATCAGCCACGGGTTGATCGACATCAGCAGGCCGATGGTGATCGCGAGGCGCAGGATCCACCCGATCGTCGAGAACACCGACATGTACATGTGATCGAGCACGAACACCTGGTCACGCAACACCGCGAGCCGATCGAGATAATCGGGGCGCTCGTGATGCGTGATCGTGGCGACCTTCGCCTGCAGGCGCGCGACGTGCGACTCCAACGCGATCGTGACCCGGTCGCGGAACCGCCGCTGCACCCGTGTCGACAGCAAGCTCAAATACCACGTCGCCGTCGCCGAAGCGCCAAGGCCGCCGAGCGCGATGTAGATCGTCGTGTGGTCGCCGCTGGTCGCGGCGTCGCTCAGCAACTTGAGCCAGAGCGCGAACAGCGCGTCGGGCACGGCGGCGGCCAGGGACAGCAGGAACGCGATGAGCATGAGCCGCGGCTCGTGACGGTAACCGAGGCGACACAGCCGCCACATGGACGCGAGCGCCGCCGGCATCGGGATCTCGGGCGCGTGCGATGTCACGCTCGGCGCCGCCGTCGAGGCCAGGGTGTCAGCTGAGGACGTCATAGATGATCTCCTCCTCGTCGTCATCGGGCGCGCCGTCGGCGAACCGTTGGGCCTGGAGGTCGAACATGGTCCGGTAGCGGCCGCCGTGTGCCATCAGCTCTTCGTGGCTGCCGAGTTCGACGACCGCGCCGTCTTCGACGACACAGATCTGGTCGGCCTGGCGCACGGTGGAGAACCGGTGTGAGACCAGCACGGTGATGGCGTCGCTCGTGGCGGCGAGGATGCGCGAGAAGATCTCGGCCTCGCCGCGGGCATCGAGTTGCGCCGTGGGCTCGTCGAGGAGCACCACGCCGGCGCCCAGCCGCACCGAGGCCAGAGCGCGCGCGAGCGCGACGCGTTGCCACTGCCCACCGCTGAGATCGGTGCCGCCGGGGTAACCCTTCGCGAGTATCGTGTCGAGGCCGGCGAGGTCGCGCGCGCCGGCGTCATGCAGGGCGGCGAGCACGGCGTCGTCGGAGGCGCCGAGCGGTGCGACGTTGTCTCGCAGCGACAGCTCGAAGCGCACGAAGTCCTGGAACACCGCGGTGATGCGGGAACGCCACTCCGCCACGTCGAAGTCGCGGATGTCGATGCCGTCGGCCTCGATGCTTCCGGACTGCGGATCGTAGAGTCGGCAGATCAGCTTCGCGAGCGTTGTCTTACCGGCGCCGTTGCGCCCGACGATCGCGAGCGAGGAGGCCGCCGGGATGGTCAGGTTGAAGCCGCTCAGCACCGGTGTCGTGGTGCCCGGATAGGCGAAGGTCACGTCGCGCAGCCGCAACTCCCGAACCGGCAGCCCGGCGGCGGGGCGAGGGTCGGCCGGTGGCGGCGTCGGCAGTTCGCCCGCGACCGCTGCGGCCGGACCGAGACGGAGCACCGCCGCGACCGGGGCCGCACTGCCGTCAAGTGCCCAGTTGAGACCGCCGAACGCGATCGCTGACGTGCCGATGGCCGCCTGCGCGAACGTCACCGTCGCACCGAGCGCCAGCGCGCCGCTCACCAGCGCGTGCCCCAGCAGCCCGAACACAGCCGCGTTACCCGCCAAAACGATCAGCACGCAGACGAGGACCGGACGCTCCCGCAGCCGGGTGGCTTCATATTGCAGATCGTGCAGCCGCCGTCGCCGGGCGATGAACCGCTCGATCACCCAGTCGGCGAGACCGAACATGCGAACCTCTTTCGCCGCAGGCGACTCCACGGCGAGGCGGTAGGAGTAGTCAGCGTCTTGCTGTGCCTCGCGGACCTCGGTCGTGTTGCGGTCGTGCCAGACACCGCTCTCGCGCAGCAGCCAGTGCGTCGACAGCCACGCTCCCGCGAGCACGAACGGCGCCCACCACGTCCACCCGAAGAGCACGACGGCGCATGCCAACCCGCTGAACAGCGCCACCAACCCATCGGCGATGAAGTCCATCGACAGCGACAGCGGCGGCCCCTGCATGCCGAGGTCGAAGTCACGCGCGGTCGCCATGTCGGCGGCGAGCGCCGGGCTCTCCAGGTGACCGATGCCGGGCGGATCGACGCACGCCTCCGTGAGCCGGTCGTAAAGCCACGCCGACGTGCGGTCGCCGAGATTGCCACTGACCGCGCGGTGCACCGGCAGCAGCACCTGCATCGCGATGAACACCACGCCGACGAACGCGAGCGGACCACCGAGCGCACGGCTCGCGGTGACAGCGGCGACGAGAGACCCCATCGCGATCGCGAACACCGCCGGCAGCACCGCGCGCAACGTCAGCAACGCCCACCAGGCAACCGCGAAGCCACGGTGAGCCTTGGGCAGCACGCCGAAGAAGGCCCACTCCTTGCGGGCGCGCAGCCGGGCGATCGGGTTCCCCGGCGACGTGGCGGCAGCGGCGGTGGCTCCGGCCGGCTCAGCGACATCGACCCCGTGGTTACTCACCACGCGATGATGTCACCGCCCTGTGACATTTTCCGGCCCGACGCTCCGCCCGCCGGCCGAGGCGCGACACGCTCGAGTGACACGCCGACGGGTCCGGATTTCCGACACCAGCGACGTCTCGGACGGCCTGCCGCGACAGTGGTGTCGGAAATCCAATGGTCGGCGTGTCGACACGCGAGAAATCGAGGCGGCCCGTTCGAACGCTAGTCGAAATCGAAGAAACTGTGATCGTCGTAGAAGTGCAGCACATACCGGCACTGCATACAGATCATCAAGGTCATGCGGTGACTCGTATATCCCCATCGACTGTCCTCGCGCGACTCCTCCACCTGGAAGTCGGTGCACCGGCACAGGGGGCAGGCAAGCTGAGTGGGCGGCATGAAAACCAATGTAAGTGTGGTACGCCACCTGCCGACCCACGCCGCCGGACCTCGATGATTCTGGGAATTCGCGGTGCGTGATTGATGGGCGCTATCGGCGGGTATCCGGGGCGGGACACGGTTTCGCCCCGACGCTCCCCCACGATCGAGGTCTGATGGAAATCAACGAGAACGCGCAGGTCGACTCCTCCCAGATCGACGACCGGCGAGGCTCCGGCGGCGGTGGCGGCCGAATGGGCAGCCTCGCCGGCATCCCGATCCCCACCAGCAAGGGTGGCCTGATCATCACGGTGATCGTGGTGATCGTGACGCTGGCGGGTGGTGGGTTCGCCGGATTCAACGCGCTCGACGGCGGTGGAAGCAGCACGGCCACCACGGCATCGGACTGTTCGAGCAACAATCCGGATCGAGATCAGCAGACGGACTGCCGCAACGAACTGTTCGTCGAATCCATTCAGAACTTCTGGCAGAAGGAAACGCCCCAGGTGTTCGGGAAGACGTACACCACGTCGAAGACCCAGTTCTTCAGTGGTTCGACCCAGACCGGCTGCGGCGCCGCCGACACCGGCGTCGGGCCGTTCTACTGCCCGGAAGACAACGAGGTCTACATCGACCTGAGCTTCTACGATCAGCTCGCGAACCAGTTCGGTGCGAAAGGCGCGTTCGCCCAGCCATACGTGTTGGCCCACGAGTACGGGCACCACATCCAGGACATCGTCGGCACGGAAGCTGCGGAACAGCGCGCGGTGCAGCGGGACCCCTCGGCCGCGAACAAGTATTCGGTGATGCTCGAGCTGCAGGCCGACTGCTATGCCGGTGTCTGGGCGAAGCACGCCACGTCGACCACCGACACGCACGGGACCTCGATCTTCACAAGCATCACGCCGCAGGACATCCAAGACGCCGTTACCGCGGCTGGCTCCGTCGGCGACGACACGATCCAGAAGAAGATGGGCGGCAAGGTGAACGAGTCGGCGTTCACCCACGGGTCATCGGCCGAGCGTGAGAAGTGGCTGAAGACGGGCTATTCCAGCGGCGATCCGAAGTCGTGCGACACGTTCGGAAATTCGCTGTCGTAACATTGCCCCGGCCCGCTGACCGCTCAGCGGCTCTCGGCTGAAGCGGCCGCCTTCTCCGCGGCGAAAGGGGTGCCGTCGGCTCGGGTAAGTTCCCGCTCGAAGACCTCCAAGGCGTCCGCTTGCGAGGCGAACCGGCGCAGCACCCCTCGGCGGCCGCCTCGCATTTCACCCTCGGCGTGCCATTGGCCGGTGACCTCGTCGAGGATCAGGCAGACGGCATCCGGCAGCGCTTCGCGCCAGTTCATGCCGCTGATCCAGTAGCGCTCCGGAGCGACGCCGTAACGGTACAGCCATGCGGGTAGCTCGGCGGCCGACTTCGGCGGTTCATGCTCAAGGCGCCACCGCAGTTCCTCGTCGTACTTCTTGGCGGCGGCCTGGTTGTCGAGCGCCACCGATCTCTGCAGGTGCCACTGGGCGAGGGTGAGCGGCGCTGTCGTGGTGAGCGGGCCGGTGCGAGCCTGATAGAGGCTCTGGCAGGCCTCCCCCTCAGTCTCGAACCGGTACTCCAGCCACAGCAGACCGGGCCGGTAACTGTCCCAGGTACCCCAATACCAGCGGCCCTCGTCGTCGTGACTGAGCACGATGCCTGCGCTCGCCCGCCGAGCGTCCGTCTCGTCGAGGCCCTCGAGCTGCAACGCCTCGCGGTGCACGCCCGCCGCGACCAGCGCCTCCTCCAGTTCGCCGACCGTCATCAGATTCCGGCCGAGCAGCTCACGCTCGCGCCACGCCTCGCGCCAACGCACCCGCTGCGCGCCGACGTGGGGCTCCTCGAGGGCGATGCGGACCTCGTCCTCCCACCATCGCCGCATGCAGTCCGCGCTGAACCGGGCCTTCTCCGCCGCGAACGGCTCGGACGGCCCGATCATCTCCCGCAGGAACACCTCACACGCGCTCTCCTCGGTGCTGAAGACGCACAGGTCCCCGGTCGCGTCGAAGTGGGGTGCGATGCCCCCACCGGTGACATGCCAGAGGTCTGTGCCGCGCGTGAGCCAGACGCTTCCTTCCGGCCGCAGCTCCCACGGCCACGGCTCGGTCAGTAGCGTCTGCAATACATACCGGTCGGGGTCCACACCGGCTCGGCTCAGCGTCTCCGCCAACTCCCGTACGTCCACGTCACCTCACTACAGCGGATACGCGGTGAAGACCACGAAGCCCTGAGGATGGCCCGGCACCCGCTTCAGGATCACCTTGAAGGTGTTCCCGGCGTTCGCAACTGTTCCGTCCGCATAATAGACCTTTCCGAGTGACGTCCCCTTCGGGAAGCTCCCGATCGGAAGTTCCTAAAGCTCAGTCTGCGAGCCGGGGTTCTTGCCGTATTTGGCGAACCAGTCCTGCAGGCCCCTCGGGTATTTCTTGATGTAATCCACGATCGCCTGGTCGACCGCCTGCTGCGCCACCGCTTGGCTGCTCCAGACGCCAGTGGGGGTACTTGGGGGTCGCTTTCGCGCGGGCGTCCGCCGGTGTGATGTTCACGTGATCACCGAGGACGTGCGCCCCAGCGACCCCATCGTCCGCGGAGAGGTTGGTGCAGTTGTGCACCAGCACATCCGCGGTCCCCGCCCGCACGTAGAAGTCGTGCGTTCCCGCGACGGTGAAGTCGAGCACAAGGCGGCCCGCCCCCGGCGCCGAGCCGATCGCGACGATCACGCGGCCCATGCCGTCAGACGTGCCGACTCGGTCGCCCACCCGAAGGTCGGAGGCGAACTCCCAGCCTTTGCCGGCCACGTAAATCAGGTGGCCCGGCGTAGTCGTGAGCTGGCTACCCCCGGTCAGCGTCAGCGTGAGCAGGTCGCGTTCCGTGGCGTGGGCATAGGTGGCGGTCACGGTGGAGACGAACCTCTTACCCGTGACGGGGTCGACACCCAGCACCTGGTCACCCGTGCGCACGGCCGAGGCCGATTGGTAGGTGAGCGGCGTCCCTAGATCAGATCGGCGAGCGGGGTGCCGGGGTCGGCCAGTTTCGCCAGGTCGACGGACTTGCCGCTGTACCCGGCGCGTACCAGGTTCTGGATGTCGCCTTGCACGTCCCAGATGTTCGCGTTCATGCCCGCCAGCACCCGACCGTCTTTCACCCAGAAGGCCAGGAACTCGTACGCGGACGGGTCGCCCCGGAACACCACGCTGTCGTAGCCGCCCGGTTCGACGTAGCCCGCGTATTCCATGCCGAGGTCGAACTGGTCGGAGTAGGCGTACGGCACCCGGTCATAGGTGACGGCCTGACCGAGCATCGACTTCGCCGCCGCCGGCCCGCCGTTGAGCGCGTTCGCCCAGTGATCGAGACGCAGATGCTTGCCGATCAGCGGGTTCATCGACGATGCCACGTCACCGCACGCGTAGATGTCGGGGTCGGAGGTGCGCAGCGACGCGTCGGTCACGATGCCGTTGTCAACCTGCAGGCCGCCGGCGACCGCGAGTTCCACATTGGGCACGATGCCGATGCCGACGACCGCGAGCGTCGCCGGGATCTCGGTGCCGTCGGTGAGCCGCACGGACGCGAGCGCGCCACCGCTGCCCTCGAACGACGCGACGTTGCTGTCCTTGTGGAAGGTCACGCCCTTCGATTCGTGCTTCTTCGCGTAGATCGCGGCCACCTCGTCACCGAGAACCCGCTGCAGCGGCAGCGTGCCCCGCTCGATGACGGTCGCGGTCGCGCCACGTTCGACCGCGGCGGCGGCGATCTCCAGACCGATCCAGCCGGCGCCGACCAGCACCACGGACGTGCCGGGCACGATGCGTTCGACCAGCACGTCGGCGTCGACGATGGTGCGCAGATAACGCACCCCGGTCAAGTCCGCGCCGGGTACGTTGAGGCGGGACGGTCGTGATCCGGTCGCGATGAGGAGCTTGTCGTAGGACACCGGATCGAACCCGTCGAGCGTCAGCACGTGCGCGCCCGCATCGAGCATGGTGGCCCGCACCCCGAGCAGCAACTCGACCTGATTTTCCGAGTACCACAATTCGTCATGGACGAAGGCCTTATCGCGAGGTTCCTTGCCCGACCAGGTAACCCTTGGAGAGCGGGGGTCGCTCGTAAGGTCGGGCCGTCTCGTCGCCGACGAGCACGACTCGGCCGTCGAAACCCTCGCCCCGGAGCGTCTGGGCGGCCTTGGCACCGGCCAGCGACGCACCCACGATCACAAAGTCAGCCATAGACGCCAGCCTACGACCTCGTGGCTTACAACACGCGGGGGCCGGGCGGGCACATCCGCGCGTGCCACGCGATCGCGGCCGGGTCGGTCAGGCTCGCGACCTGGTCGATCACCACCCGCAGCCGGGCCGGATCATCAGGGGCCTCGCGCCACAGCGGAGCGAACACGGCGTCGAGCGCGTCGGCGCCACGGCCGGACAACGCCTCCACGAGTTCCGCGAGGATCGCGCGCTGCCGGTCGTAACGCTCGTCGGCACCGGGGCGGCGCATCACGTATCGCAGGGCCATGCCCTTGAGCAGCGCGCATTCGGCTCGCGAGCGCCGCGGCACGACCAGTGACGCGTCATAGCGGGAAAGCGGCCGGTCGCCCGAGGCACGCCACGTCGCCGAGAGCGCCGCCGCGACGAATCGGCCGGTCAGCACCGAGGTGGCCTGCTTGAGACCGACGAGACTGCGATGCGAGCCGTCGAACTCGTGCATCGGCGTCAGCGCCGGATCGTCGAGCAGTTCGTCGAGCACGGCGCACAGATCGCTCGCCGACTCGGTGGAATAGGTTGCCGCCGCGTCAGCGCAGACCGCCTCCCGCTCGGACGCGTCGGCCCGCAGCTCGGACAGCCGCAGGTAGCCGCCGTGGATGCCGTCCTCGACGTCGTGCACCGAATAGGCGACATCGTCGGACCAGTCCATCACCTGCGCTTCGAGGCACGTGCGGTGCGGCTCCGGCGCTCCGAGACGCAGCCACGTGAAGACGGGTTCGTCGTCCGCGTACACGCCAAATTTCCGTTGACCCTCTGTCCTTGGCCACGGGTATTTGCCGCAGGCGTCGAGCGAGGCTCGGGTCAGGTTCAGGCCGGCTGAGGTGCCGTCGGCGTGCAGCACCTTCGCTTCGATCCGGCTGAGCACCCGAAGCGTCTGCGCGTTGCCCTCGAACCCGCCACACGACTTCGCGACCTCGTTGAGCGCGTCCTCGCCGTTGTGCCCGAACGGCGGGTGGCCGAGGTCGTGGGCGAGACCGGCGGTGTCGACCACGTCGGCGTCGCACCCGAGTCGTGAGCCCATTTCCCGGGCGATCTGCGCGACTTCGAGCGAGTGCGTCAGCCGGGTGCGCAGGAAGTCGTCGGACCCGGCCGTGTGCACCTGCGTCTTCGCGGCCAGGCGCCGAAACGCCGCAGAATGCAAAACCCGGGCACGATCGCGCTGGTACGGCGAGCGGCGCGCATCAATCGGCAGGGTCGCCGGGTCCTTGGGGGCTTCCTCGACGTACCGCTGCTGATCGGCTTCTGGGATGTTGACCATCGCCGATCAGCGTACCCGTGAAAGCTGATATTAGATTTCGAGGCGGTAGTCCACGAATTGCGACTTGACGGCGAATCCGGCCCGCTCGTAAACGCCGACGGCGCCGGTCGGACTGTCGGCGTCAACGCCCAGCGTGGCCTCGGTCTTGCCGGCGTCGGCGGCCGCCGCGAGCGCTCCCGCGATCAACGCGCTGGCGATCCGGCGACCGCGCCACGACCGGCGGGTGCCGATGTGCGAGAGGTAGACGGAGTCGTCGACGCCGTCGTTGGCGAGCACGTAGGACACGATCTCGTCGCCGTGGAACGCGACTCGCGACAGGTCGGCGCGGAAGACTTCCGACTCGACGGTGCGGCTGGCCCACTTCTCCGCGCTGCTCGGCTGGAATCCCCAGTGGTCGCGGAACGCGTCCATGTGAGCGCTGTGCAGCTGCGGGTACATGCTCGGCTCGTACGCGGTGATCCGCACGCCGGCCGGCGCCTCCACGACCGGGGTCGCCGGCAGGTCGACGTGCATCTCCGAGAAGTAGCGGATCGGCTTCATGTCGAACCGCTCGAACAGCCGCAGAGCGCTGGTGTCGTCGCAGTGCGCGCCGACGTCGAGCTGCCAGGTGGCGTGCGGCGCGCGAGCGTCCCGATGTGCGGTGACGCGCTCGATCTGCCAGGCGAGCAGTTCGCGACCGATGCCGCGGCCACGCCAGTCGGGGTGTACGCCACCGAACACGTCGACACGCGTGCCGATCTCCGGGATGACGAAAATGCCGAGCGCGATCGGGGTGCCGTCCGGGGTGCACACGACCCGGCCGTCTTCCGGGTCCCCGGAGGCCCAGTTAGCGATCATCGTGCGGACTTCGCCTTCGACCCAGCCGGCGTCCGCACCAGCGTGCACGTCGATGGTGTTGAGCAGTTCGGCGACGGCCGCGGCATCGTCAGCGGTCACGGGTCGCGTAGTCAGGGCCACACTTCGACCATAGGTCGGCTTGCAAGCGGTTTTCGGCCGACCAAGGCGCATCGTGCCGATCCGTGGCGGCCGGGGCCACCGCGGATCGGCACGATAGACGGTTACCGATCATGCGGACCCGTGGCGGCTATAGCGACCACAGGCCCGCACGATCGACCAGCGTCAGCGGGTGTCCGAGCCGTTCGTCTCGATCGCCGCCCGACCGGCTTCCAGCCGTGCGACCGGCACCCGGAAGGGCGAGCACGACACGTAATCCAGCCCCACCTCGTGGAAGAAGTGCACGGAGTCGGGGTCGCCGCCGTGTTCGCCACAGACGCCGATCTTCAGGTCAGGGCGGACCGCGCGGCCCTCATCCACGGCGATGCGGATCAGGCGCCCGATGCCTTCCCGGTCGATCGACTCGAACGGCGAGATGCCGAAGATGCCGAGGTCGAGGTAGCGGGCGAAGAACGACCCCTCGACGTCGTCGCGGGAGAAGCCCCAGCCCATCTGGGTCAGGTCGTTGGTGCCGAAGGAGAAGAACTCCGCGGCCTCGGCGATCTGCCCGGCCGTCAGCGCCGCCCGGGGCACCTCGATCATCGTGCCGACCAGCGTGGTCACGTCCACACCGGATTCCGCCGCGACATCGGCCAGCACCCGCCGAGCCTCGACGCGGACGGTTTCCAGCTCCTGTACGGCTCCGACGAGCGGCACCATGATCTCGGGTCGCGGGTCGCCACCGGCCTTCTTCACGGCCGCGGCGGCCTGGGCGATCGCGCGTACCTGCATCGCGAACAGCCCCGGGATCACCAGGCCCAGCCGTACACCCCGCAGGCCCAGCATCGGGTTCTGCTCGTGCATCCGGCGGACGGCCGCCAGCAGATCCGTCGCGTGGCCGGCGTCGCGTCCGGTCGCTTCGGCCACCGCGACGGCGACCGCGAGGTCTTCCAGCGACGGCAGGAACTCGTGCAGCGGCGGGTCGATCAGGCGAATCGTGACCGGGAGCCCGCCCATCGCCTCGAAGATCTCGACGAAGTCGGCCCGCTGGAGCGGCAGCAGCGCGTCGAGGGCCGCCTGGCGGTCGTCGGGCTCGTTCGCGAGGATGAGTCGCTCGACGAGTTCGCGGCGGTCGCCGAGGAACATGTGCTCGGTCCGGCAGAGCCCGATGCCTTCGGCGCCGAACCTCCGGGCGCGCGCGGAATCCGAGCCGTTGTCGGCGTTCGTACGCACGTTGAGCCGCCGGGCGACGTCCGCGTGCCGGATGATCCGGTCCACCGATGCGACGACCGCTGACGAGTCGGCCGCGATGGTGCCCTCGAAATACTGGACGACCTGCGACGGCTGCACCGGCACCTCGCCGAGGTAGACGCGGCCGGACGTGCCGTCGATCGAGATCACGTCGCCTTCGGCCACGGTGCGCCCGCCGACGGTGAACTTGAGACCGGTCACGTCGACGTTAAGGGAATCGGCGCCGCAGACGGCGGTCTTGCCCATGCCCCGGGCGACGACGGCCGCGTGCGACGTCTTGCCGCCGCGACTGGTGAGGATGCCCTGGGCCGCGATCATGCCACGGAGGTCGTCGGGGTTCGTCTCACGACGTACCAGGATGACCTTCTCGCCCTTCTCCGCCTCCTCGACCGCGTGCGAGGCCGTGAAGACGACCTTGCCGACGGCTGCGCCTGGGCTCGCCGGGATGCCCTTCGCGATCTGGTCGGGGTGACCGGACGTGTCGAACGTCGGGAACATGAGCTGCGCGAGCTGGGCGCCGCTCACGCGGGTCAGCGCCTCGTCGAGGTCGATGACGCCCTCGTCGACGAGCTGCGTGGCGATCACGAACGCGGCCGCGGCGGTGCGTTTGCCGACCCGCGTCTGCAGCATCCAGAGTTTGCCCCGCTCGATGGTGAACTCGATGTCGCACAGGTCGTGGTAGTGGCCTTCGAGCGTGGTCATGATGGTCATCAGCTGGTCGAAGCTGGCTTTGTCGAGCGCTTCGAGTTCGGCGAGACCGACGGTGTTCCGGACGCCGGCGACGACGTCCTCGCCCTGCGCGTTCTGCAGGTAGTCGCCGTAGACGCCGCGCGCGCCGGTGCCCGGGTCACGGGTGAAGGCGACGCCGGTGCCGCTGTCCGCGCCGAGGTTGCCGAAGACCATCGCGACGATGTTGACGGCCGTGCCGAGGTCGGTCGGGATGCGTTCCTGCCGGCGGTAGAGCACAGCGCGGTCGGCGTTCCACGAGTCGAAAACGGCCTTCGTCGCCAGGTCCATCTGCTCGCGTGGATCCTGGGGAAAGTCGCGGCGCGCGTACTCGCGGAAAATCTGCTTGTAGGTTTTGACCAGATTTTTCAGGTCGTCAGCGTCGAGGTCGAGGTCATTGCGCACACCTTTGGCCGCCTTCGCGTCGTCGATGGCGTGTTCGAACTCTTCCCCGGGCACGTTGCACACGGTCTTGCCGAACATTTGAATCAGCCGACGGTACGAGTCCCACGCGAACCGCTCGTCGCCGCCCGCCTGCTGGGCGAGGCCGCCGACGCTCTCGTCGGTGAGCCCGACGTTGAGCACCGTCTCCATCATGCCGGGCATCGAGAACTTCGCTCCGGAGCGCACCGAGACGAGCAGCGGGTCATCGGCGTCGCCGAGCTTGCGGCCCATGACCGATTCCAGCTTGGCGAGGTGCTTGTCGACCTCGGCCCGTAGCGACTCCGGCTCGTGGCCGCCGCCCAGGTAGGCCAGGCAGGCCTCGGTGGTGATCGTGAAACCGGGCGGCACGGGCAGCCCGATGTTCGTCATCTCGGCGAGGTTGGCCCCCTTGCCGCCGAGAAGATCCTTGAGGTTCCGGTTGCCTTCGGAGAAGTCGTAAACATATTTGGTGGTGTTCACGCATGCCTCGCTTAGCTCGATGTGCCGCCCGGGGTGTCCGGTTAACGGGTCTTTGTCTGCTTGGCGAGGTGTCCCGACAGGTGGACACCCGGTTGGATGCTGCCCTGCCCTCCACGATGCCAAACTCCTGAGCCGAAAAAGCGGAGATGGCGGCACGCTATGGCACTTTTGCGCTGCTGAACGGTGGTCGTGAGGTATGCCACTCGAATTCGGCGCCGCCCGTTTCGCGCGGTTCCGTGGGAGCGCTTTCCTGAGCAGTTTCGAGCACGACCGCGCACGTCCTGTCCGAACACGATTCCCCCATTGACCCCTAAAGTCGTCACGAGGAGGGAGCCGACATGACCGTTATCGAGATGCCCGCCGTGCTCACGCTCGATGCCGTCGCCGCTATGGGCGAGGCCGACGAGTTGCACCGCTACGAACTCAGTAGCGACGGGGAACTCAAGGTCATGATGACCGCGACGCCGGAGCACGCCCGGATCGTCATGCGTCTTGTCGGCTGGTTCATGCGTCACAACTACTCCGACGAACAACTTCGCACCGACATGGGGATCTACACCGGCGGCGGCCGTCAACCCGACCTCACCGTCTGGCACGACGCGGCGCCTCGGCACGGGCTGGTCTCTGCCTACGTGCCCGTCGACGATCTATTGGTCGCCATTGAAGTGGTCTCCCCCGGTTCCCGGCAGAACGACCTCGTCGACAAGCTCGCCGAATACCAGACCGCCGGCATCGCGCAGTATTGGACGGTCGAGCACACCGGCACCCAGCCCGTCACCATGCACCGCCTCGGCGACGACCGCCGCTACGTGACCCGCGGCCCGGTGCCGCTGGCGTGGCTGCTGCGGCAAAACCCGTCGGAG
Source organism: uncultured Actinomycetota bacterium (assembly GCA_963797605.1). GTDB lineage: Bacteria > Actinomycetota > Actinomycetes > Mycobacteriales > Micromonosporaceae > DASQPR01. The sequence continues at coordinate 55,429 of CAWCPX010000004.1, forward strand.
TTGCTGACGGCACCGTAGGCGTGCCAAGGTCGATTACGTGTAACGCGTTCGCAATCAGCGGGCCGTAGCGTCAGGTCATGGCGGACCTGTTCGAGGATTACCAGCCCGGACCCGGCTGGGACGAGATGTTCGCGGACAGCGGCAGCCCTCGCGCCGCATACGAAGCCCTGCACGCCGCGCTGCGCCCGCTCGCCGGTTCCGAGCTGCGACTACGCGCCGACGTGCTCGCCCGGGCCTTCCTGGATCAGGGCATCACCTTCGCGCTCAAGGGCGTCGAGCGACCCTTCCCGACCGACATCATTCCCCGCATCATCACCGCGGCCCAGTGGCGGCACGTCGAAGCGGGCGTCTCCCAACGGGTCCGCGCGCTGGAGGCGTTTCTGGCCGACGTCTACGGGCCGCAGGCCGCCCTCCACGACCGCGTCGTCCCGAGCCGGGTCATCGTCACCAGCGCCAACTTCGTCCGCGAAGCAGCCGGCATCACCCCGGCCAACGGCGTACGCGTCCATGTCGCAGGTGTTGACCTCATCCGCGACGAACGCGGCGACTTTCGGGTGCTGGAAGACAATGTGCGCACCCCGTCCGGCGTCAGCTACGTCGTGGAGAACCGGCGCTTCATGGCGAACGTGGTTCCGGAAGTCTTCGCCACCACCAGAATCCGCGCCGTCGACGACTATCCGTCGATGCTCCTCGGAGCGCTCCGAGCGGCCGCGCCGAAAGGCGTCGACGAACCCACCGTCGTCGTGCTCACGCCCGGCGTCCACAACTCCGCCTACTTCGAGCACGCCCTGCTGGCGCGCGAGATGGGCGTCGAACTCGTCGAAGGCCGTGATCTCGTCTGCGCCGGCAACGAGGTCGCCATGCGCACCACGGCCGGCGAACAGCGCGTCGATGTCATCTACCGCCGGATCGACGATGACTTCCTCGATCCCGTGCACTTCCGCACCGACTCGGTCCTCGGCTGCGCCGGCCTCATCAACTCGGCCCGCGCCGGCAAAGTCACCATCGCGAACGCGGTCGGCAACGGCGTCGCCGACGACAAACTGCTCTACACCTACGTGCCCGACCTGATTCGCTACTACCTCGGCGAGACCCCGCTGCTCGACAACGTCGAGACGCATCGCCTCGACGATCCCGGCGTGCTCGAACACGTGCTCGCCCACTGCCACGAACTCGTGGTGAAACCCGTCGACGGCTCCGGCGGATCCGGCATCGTCATCGGCTCCCAGGCCAGTGACGAAGAACTCGACGCGCTCCGCAAGAAACTCACCCGCGACCCCCGGGGCTGGATCGCCCAACGCGAGGTCAAGCTCTCGATGGTCCCCACCCTCATCGGCGACAAGCTGCGACCCCGCCACGTCGACCTGCGACCGTTCGCCGTCAACGACGGAAACACCGTCTCCGTCCTTCCCGGCGGGCTGACCCGGGTCGCCCTGCCCGAGGGCGCACTCGTCGTCAACTCCAGCCAGGGCGGCGGCTCGAAAGACACCTGGGTGCTCATGGGCCCGGCCGACACCGATCCCGCGACCCCGACCGGCCGCTCCGACGACCACCCGGGCGCGATTCCGGCGCAACGGCCGCCCGATCCCGGCCCCGACGCCGCCGCCGTCTCCGGCCAACAGCAGCAACAGCAGCAGTCCCGGGAGGTCCGATGCTGAGCCGCATCGCCGAGTCGCTGTTCTGGATCGGCCGCTACGTCGAGCGCGCCGAAGCGACCTCCCGCATCCTCGAAGTGCACCTGCAGCGAATGCTGCACGATCCGTGGACCGACGAGGCGCAAGCGTGCCAGAGCCTGCTCAACGTCATGGGGCTGCCGCGCGGCGACAGCGACACGATCGCGAGCATGCCCGGCGTCATCGAACGCCTCGGCCTCGACCCCACCAGTTCCTCATCGGTGCTCGGCGCGCTCACGCTGGCCCGCGAAAACGCGCGCGGCGCTCGCGAAACCGTCCCCGCCGACATGTGGGAAACGCTCAACACCACCTGGCACGGCCTCGCCAACGCTCGGCAACGCATTGACGAGCGCGGAGTGCATAACTTCTTTCGCTGGGTACGCGACCGATGCTCAGTCCTCGCCGGTGTCGCGGACGCCACCATGAGCCGTGACGAGGGCTGGCTCTTCCTCGTGCTCGGGCGCAGCATCGAACGCGTCGACATGAGCGCCCGGCTGCTCTCCACGCACCGCCGAGCCGGCGGCACCATCCCAAGCTGGCTCACCCTCCTGCGGGCGTGCGGCGCCTGGGAAACCTACCTGCGCACCTACCGCGGCGCCCTCGACGACCGTCACGCCGCCGAGTTCCTGCTGCTCGACCGGCTGTTCCCGCGCTCGGTACTGGCCGCGCTCATGACCGCCGAGGGCTGCGTCGCCGAATTGGAATCGACGCTCGGCATCAGCCGCTCGACCCGCGTGGGCATGGGCACGGACGCCCAGCGCGTCATCGGCCGGGCCCGCACCGACCTCGCGTACCGGTCGCCCGACGAACTGATCGCGGACCTCGGCGCCGTGCTCGAACGCCTCGAACGCACCTGTACGCGCGCCAACGAAGCGGTCTCGGTCCGTTACTTCCGGCAGACGGCGGCCGTCGCCTGGCAGGCGGAATTCGTTGCCTAACCTCGGAGGAGACAGCTGATGGGCTGGCGCCTGCAGATCAGTCACCGCACCGGTTTCACGTACGGCGGGGCGGTCGCGTCGTCGTACAACGAGGCCCGGATGTCCCCCGCCACCGAAGCCCGGCAGACGGTGCTCGACAGCCAGGTAACCGTCTGGCCGGCCGCCCGCACCTTCACCTATCGCGACTACTGGGACACCCAGGTCACCGCGTTCGACGTACACGTGCCGCACGACAAGCTCGAAGTCATCGCGGAAGCACTCGTGGAGACATCCGCCGCCGAGGCCGTCAGCGGCGGCCTCACCTGGTCGGACCTGGGGTCCCCGGACATCACCGACCGGCGCGCCGAAATGCTGCTGCCCACGCCACGCACCGCCCTCGACGACGATCTGACCGAAATCGCGGCATCGATCCGCGGTTCGCACGACACCCCCGGTGCTGCTGCCGCCACCATCTGCGAGCTGATCAACGAGAAGATCGCGTACGTGCCCGGAAGCACCGGCGTGCAGACCGACGCGGTGCAGGTGTGGCGCCAGAAGGAAGGCGTCTGCCAGGACATCTCCCACCTCAGCGTCGGTCTGCTTCGGGCGCTCGGAATGCCGGCCCGGTACGTCTCCGGTTACCTGTACCCGACGAAAGACGCCCAACTCGGCGACACCGTGATCGGGCAGAGCCACGCGTGGGTCGAATGGTTCGACGGCACCTGGCGCGGCTTCGACCCGACCAACGGCATCCCGATCGGCGAGCGCCACGTGATCGTCGGACGCGGGCGTGACTACGCCGACGTACCACCCCTCAAAGGTGTGTACGCCGGTCCCGCGAACACCGGCCAAGCAGTCGAGGTGTCGTTGACGCGTGTCCGCTGACCAGGCGGCCTGAACTGTGCTGTGCTTAGCGTCATGGATACGTGGCAGATGATCAGCTCCGAGCGCGCCAGTCTCGTCAACGCGCTGGCCGCCCTCGACGACGCCGACTGGGCGAAGCCGTCTCTGTGCGAGGGCCGCACCGTGCGGGACACGGTCGGGCACATCGTCGCCACGGCGAACACGACGCCGCCGAAATTCATCGCGGGCTTTGTCGGTAGCGGGTTCAATTTCGGCAAGTTCGCCGACAAGGGCATTCAAACCACGATCGCCGGCCGGACCAACGCCGATCTCGTCGAAGCGCTGCGTTCCACGATCAACTCGCACAGCGCGCCGCCCGGGCCGACCGCGTCGTGGCTCGGTGAGACGATCGTGCACGGCGAGGACGTGTTCCGGGCGCTCGGCGAATACCGTCCACATCCGGTCGAGCACGTGGTGGCCGTGGCCGATTTCTACGCCGGCAGCAACGCGTTGATCGGATCGAAGAAGCGCATCGACGGGGTGACGCTGGTGGCGACGGATACCGAGTGGCGGCACGGGGCTGGCCCCGAGGTGAGTGGCCCGATGATCGCGCTGGTGATGGCGATGACGGGCCGGAAGGTCGCGCTGGACGACGTGACGGGCGACGGCGTATCGGTGCTGCGGGCTCGGTGACGGTTCGCTCGGGCTGACCTTGGCGAATTACTGTTGCCCTGGGAGCAGTTGCTGACTTTCGCTCAGCCGCACAAGTGCGGACTTGTCGATCAGCCACGTCGTCACGACCAGGCCCCGCGCATGAGGTCATCATCGGCGAGGTCGGCGAACGTCCTCGAGAATCGAGACAGATCTTCTACCGTCGCGATGCTCCCGGGCACATGAGCCGCAGCCTGAGCGAGGGTGCGGCGTAGGTATTCGCTGCGTGAGAGTCCTTGCCGACCCGCATCAGCGTCGATTGCGGCCACAACGTCGTCGGGCACGTCCCTGATCAATAAGTCGGTCATCACAGACCTCCGCAGCGATATCTCACGATATCGCTCCGTGATTACGGCATGCCACACTCGGCCTACGGCGTGATACCACACTGACGCAGGTTGGATCTTGATCTTGGACGTTGCCGTGGCATCCTTTATGGGTGACTCCGACCCCTGCCCCGCTCGCCCTCGGCCAGCACCAGATTTGGCCGCCGGTTGTGCTCGCGCCGATGGCCGGCATCACCAATATCGCTTTTCGACGCCTTTGTCGGGAACACGGTGCTGGCGTCTACGTCTGCGAGATGATCACGACCACCGCACTCGTCGAGCGCAATCCGAAGACGATGCACATGATCGCCTTCGACCCCGACGAGAAGCCCCGGTCCCTTCAGCTGTACGGCGTCGATCCCGATGTCGTCGCGAAGGCCGTCCACCGGGTCGTCGATGAGAACCTCGCCGACCACATCGACCTCAACTTCGGCTGCCCGGTGCCCAAGGTCACCCGTCGGGGTGGCGGCGCCGCGTTGCCGTGGCGGCGGCGGCTCTTCGAGAAGATCGTCCGCAACGCTGTCGACGTGGCCGCGACCGGTGGCATCCCGGTGACCGTCAAATTCCGCAAGGGCATCGACGACGATCACCTGACCTACCTCGACGCGGGTCGCATCGCCGAAGACGCCGGAGTCGCGTTCGTCGCGCTGCACGCCCGCACCGCCGCCCAGCGGTATTCGGGCGTCGCCGACTGGGACGCGATCGGCACGCTCAAGCAGCACCTGTCCATTCCGGTGCTCGGCAACGGCGACATCTGGGAGGGCGACGACGCGCTCCGGATGATGTCCGAAACCGGTGCCGACGGTGTCGTGATCGGTCGCGGCTGCCTCGGCCGGCCGTGGCTGTTCGCCGACCTCGCGGCCGCGTTCGACGGGCGCACCGACCGGGTGCTCCCGACGCTGGGCGAGGTGATCGCGATGATGCGGCGGCACGCGCACCTGCTGGTCGAGGGGTTCGCCGACGAGAAGCACGGCTGTGCCGACTTCCGCAAACATGTCACGTGGTATTTGAAGGGATTCCCGGTCGGGTCCGAAATCCGCCGAGACATGTCCATGATCACGACGTTGGCGCAGCTCGACGACCTGCTCGGCAAGCTCGACGCCGACGAACCGTTCCCCGTCGGCATGCTCGGACAGCCCCGCGGCCGCACGAACGCGCCCGGCAAGGTCACGCTCCCGCACGGATGGCTCGACAACCGCGACGACCTCACGGTGCCCGAAGGCGCCGAAACTGAGGATTCAGGCGGCTGAGCTAAAACACGTGGCTTTCGCTCGGGCGCCGCTGAAAGACGACGTCTTCCCTCCTGGATCACAGCGCCTCCGGCGATGCTCCTCATCAGTCCATACGCCGTCGCGGCACCTCACGAAACCCTGAGAGGCTCGCCGTACCCGAAGAGGATGTTGCGGTTTTCGGTCACCCGCACTTTCAGCCGCCAACCGAGCGACGCGCCGAAATCCACCAGTTCCGCCGGCTGCCAGATTCGCTTGACGACCTGAAAGCCCCGTCCATCGTTGAGCCGGCGCTGCTGCACGTCACCGTCGAGCCGCGCCTCGCCGAAACTGTCCACGAAGAACACTCGGCCGCCCGGCCGCAGCGCCGACCCGACCTGACCCCAAAACCACGCCAACCGCTCGGCCGGCACGTGCGACAGCCAGTAACCGAAAAACACGAGGTCGAAGGCTGCGGGCGGCGGATTCCAGGCGAAGATGTCCGCGGTGACGAACTCCACCGACGCGGCGGCCGGTAGCCGCGACTGGTTGATCTCCAGCGTCTCCGGCGACGAGTCGACCGCTGTGACATGCCGTGCCCACCGGGCGAGCTGACGCGTCCAGATGCCGGTGCCCGCCGCATATTCGAGCACGTCACCGACCGGCGCGAAATCGTCCACGACCTGCTCGACCTGCGCCACGTCCGCGAACCAACGCTCCTCGTCGGCGGGCGCCAAGGCGTAGTTGCCCTGACGCAACCAAAACTCGTCGTACTCGCCCGCACGCTGCTGGTAATAGGCGATCTGTTCGGCAAGAGGGTCCACGCCACCAGACGATAGCCTGTGCTACATGTCGCTCGAGACGTACAAAGACGAGATCTACGCCGCCGGCGCGACCGGTGCGAAACCCGCTATCACCACGAACCTCGAGCAGATCGAAGCGGACGCGCAGCGCGTGCTGACCCCCGAGGCGTTCGGCTACATCGCGGGCAGCGCCGGCCTCGAAACCACCGCCCGGGCCAACCGGGCCGCGTTCGACCGCTGGCGGATCGTGCCCCGGATGCTCACCGACGTCAGCGCGCCCGACTTCTCGACCACGGTGCTCGGCGCCACGCTCCCGACGCCGATGCTGCTCGCACCGATCGGCGTGCTAGGCATCGCGCACCCCGACGGCGAGGCTGCCGTCGCGCGGGCAGCCGCGGCCGAGGGCGTACCCATGGTGCTCTCGACCGCCTCCACCACGACGATCGAGCAGGTCGCCGAGGCCAGTGGCGACGGCCAACGGTGGTACCAACTGTATTGGCCCGGCGACCGCGACGTGGCGGCGAGCTTCCTGAACCGCGCACAGACCAGCGGCTTCACCACACTCGTGGTCACCCTCGACACCCGCATCCTGGCCTGGCGCCCGCGTGACCTCGACTTCGGCTATCTACCGTTCATCCAGGGCATCGGCACCCAGATCTACCTCAGCGACCCCGCGTTCCAGGCCGGCCTGGAAAAGCCGGTCGAGGAAGATCCGATCGCCGCGTTCATGCACTACGCCCGCATGTTCGGCGACACCGCGCTGACGTGGAGCGACCTGCCGTGGCTGCGCGCGCACTGGGCCGGCCCGATCGTGCTCAAAGGCATCCAATCGGTCGCGGACGCACACCGAGCCGTCGCCGCCGGAATGGACGGCATCATCGTCTCCAACCACGGCGGCCGGCAGGTCGACGGTGCCATCGGCGCGCTCGACGCCCTGCCCGGCATCGCGCACGCGGTCGGAAACCAGCTCAGCGTGCTCTTCGACAGCGGCATCCGGTGCGGCTCCGACATCATCACGGCGCTCGCGCTCGGCGCCCAGGCGGTGCTCATCGGCCGGCCCTACGCCTACGGTCTCGCGCTCGGTGGCGAAACCGGAGTCCGGCACGTGATCCGGTCGCTGCGGGCCGACTTCGAGGTGACGATGCGCGTGGCCGGGTTCGCGTCGCTCGACGATCTGACCGGAGAAATTCTGGCTCAGACCCGCTAGCCGATGCGGAGCACGCGGACCCGTTTCAGGTCAAGATCTTCAAGATCTCTGATCACGGGTACGTCATATCCGGCGACCTCCGTGACATCACCACCGGCCACCGGCGCGTACGCCCTCCCAGGATCACCGACCAGCACCGTGGCAGCGCCGCACCGCCGCATGAACGCGAGCATCCGCTCGGCCATCTGCCGGCTGTAGAACACGTCGCCCGCGAGCACGACATCGGCTTGAGCGGTGGTGTCGAGCATGTCGCCGAGCAGCACGTCGAGGGTCACGTCGTTGGTGGCCGCGTTGACGGCGATCGCGGCGGCCGCGAGCGGGTCGATCTCGTTCGCCGTGACCCGGCGCGCTCCGGCGAGCGCGGCCGCGATCGAGACGAGGCCGCCTCCGGCCGCGAGGTCGAGCACGTCCCGACCCCGCACGAGATCCGGATGGTCGAGCACGTAGCGCGCCAGTCCTTGGCCGCCGGCCCACGGGAAGGCCCAGAACGGCGGTGCCGAGCCCGCCTCACCTCGCTCCGGCTCGGCCTCTTCGAATTCCGCGCGCTCGACCTCCGGCGTCTCGTCGTCCGCCCAGAGGATTTCGGTGTGCTCCCACAGTGGCACCACTTCCGTGGCGGAATACATGACGACCTCGGGCACGAACGGCACGGCGCGGCGCATGGTGTGCTCGCGCACGAAACCTTCGAGCTTTTCGGGTGTCACGCGACGATCGTAGCGACGTTAGGGTGAGCGCCATGAAGATCGCCGGAACCGTGTTCGTGCTCCTCGTCGCGCTGATCCACGTCTACATTCTCTGGCTGGAGATGTTCGCGTGGGCGACGCCGCGAGGCCGGGCGGCGTTCGGCACGACCGAGGCGTTCGCCAGCGAGTCGAAGGTCCTCGCCGCGCAATCAGGGCCTCTACAACGGATTTCTCGCGGCCGGTCTGATCTGGGGCGTGATCGCTGACAGCGCCGCGGCGAAGATCTTCTTCCTGGTGTGCGTCGCGATCGCGGGCATCTACGGCGCCGCCACGGTCAGTCGCCGAATCCTGTTCGTGCAGACCGTCCCGGCCGTGGTGGCGCTGATCGTGGTGCTGATCGCCCGCTGACACCCGACGCCGCTCGGCTCCCGTCACGACCGGGCCGCCGGCGTCCCTCTGGCGCCGACTCATCAGTTACCCACCGCGAGGTCGGATCCATCGTGACGCTACGTCGAGACCGTTCGTCGCCCCGATTCGTCATGCGCGGGGCTCGCTATTGCTTACCTGCGCGCACAGCCGTCGCCACCTGGGAAAGTCCGAAACCCGCCACCGAGAGCCCTTCACGCGCCGTCATCGTTGCACCTAAGTAAGCAATACCAAGTCCCGCACATAACATGCCACCGCCAAACCGAAATTCACCCTCCGTCACCGCCAGCACCGCAACCAACCGCCTGACCCGGTCAAGCGACGCGACGGGGTCCGACAAGACGCGGCCGCCTCCGCCGGGCAGAATGACGGAGGCAGAATGCATGAGCCGCACCACCGACAGCGACCAACGAAGGCGAGTTTCACCGTGACGAAGTCGATCAACCAGCAGATCGCTGACGAACTGGGCGTTCGCGAAACCCAGGTCGCCGCGGCGGTCGACCTGCTCGACGGCGGCGCCACGGTCCCGTTCATCGCGCGCTACCGCAAGGAAATCACCGGCACGCTCGACGACACGCAACTGCGCAACCTCGAGGAGCGCCTGGGTTACCTGCGCGAACTCGACGCCCGGCGCCAGACCGTGCTCGAATCGATCCGCAGCCAGGGCAAGCTCGACGACGCCCTCGAAGCCGCGATCATGGCCGCCGACTCGAAGGCCCGCCTCGAAGACATCTACCTGCCGTTCAAGCCGAAGCGCCGCACGAAGGCCGCCGTCGCCCGCGAAGCGGGCCTGGAGCCGCTGGCCGACCTGCTGATCAGCGACCCGTCGCACGATCCGACGACCGCCGCCGCGGCCTACGTCGACGCCGAGAAGGGTGTCGCCGACACGGCGGCCGCGCTCGACGGCGCCCGGTCGATCCTCGTCGAGCGGTTCGCCGAAGACGCCGACCTCATCGGCGAGCTGCGTGAACTCATGTGGACCGCGAGGCCGGCTCGCCTCGAAGATGCGTGACGGCAAAGAGACCGACGGCGCCAAGTTCTCCGACTACTTCGAGTTCGACGAGCCGTTCACGAAGCTGCCGTCGCACCGCATTCTCGCGATGTTCCGCGGCGAGAAGGAGGAGGTGCTCGACCTCACCTTCGACCCCGAGTCGGAGACGATCGAGGCGACCGTGCCGCCGACGCGCAGCCTCTACGAGGGCCGCATCGCCGTCCGGTTCGGCGTCACCGACCGGGGCGGCCCGCCGACAAGTGGCTCTCCGACACGGTGCGCTGGGCCTGGCGTACCCGCATCCTGGTCTATTTGAGCGGTGACCTCCGCGCCCGGCTGTGGCAGGCGGCGGAGGACGAGGCCGTGCACATCTTCGCCTCCAACCTTCGTGACCTGCTGCTGGCCGCGCCCGCCGGCACCCGCGCGACGATGGGCCTCGACCCGGGGTTCCGCACCGGCGTGAAGGTCGCCGTCGTCGACGCGACCGGCAAGTGCGTCGCGACCGACACGATCTACCCGCACGTGCCGCAGCAGAAATGGGACGAGTCGATCGCGAAGCTCGCCGCGCTGTCGCACAAGCACGGCGTCGAGCTGATCGCGATCGGCAACGGCACGGCGTCCCGCGAGACCGACAAGCTCGCCGAAGACCTGCTCAAGCGCTTCCCGGAACTCAAGGCGATCAAGGTGATGGTGTCCGAGGCCGGCGCGTCGGTCTACTCGGCATCCGCGTACGCGGCGCAGGAACTTCCCGGCATGGACGTCTCCCTGCGCGGCGCCGTCTCGATCGCGCGGCGCCTGCAGGACCCGCTGGCCGAGTTGGTGAAGATCGATCCGAAGTCGATCGGCGTCGGCCAGTACCAGCACGATCTCGCCGAGTCGAAGCTCTCCCGATCGCTGGACGGCGTCGTGGAAGACTGCGTCAACGGCGTCGGCGTCGACCTCAACACGGCCTCGGTGCCGCTGCTCACGCGGGTTTCCGGCATCACGACCGGGCTCGCGGAGAACATCGTGGCGCACCGCGACTCCAACGGTCCTTTCAAGACCCGCACGGCCCTCAAGAGCGTGCCGCGGCTGGGCCCGAAGGCGTTCGAGCAGTGCGCGGGCTTCCTGCGCATCCCGGGCGGCGACGACCCGCTCGACGCCTCGTCCGTGCACCCGGAGGCCTACCCGGTCGTGCGCCGCATCGTCACCGCGACGACCGGCGACATCGGCTCGCTGATCGGCAACGGCACCGCGCTCAAGACCGTCAAAGCGACCGACTTCGCGGACGACACGTTCGGCCTGCCGACCGTGACCGACATCCTGAAGGAGCTGGAGAAACCCGGTCGCGACCCCCGCCCGGCGTTCAAGACGGCCACGTTCGCCGACGGCGTCGAGAAGATCGCCGACCTGGTGCCGGGCATGCTGCTGGAGGGCGTCGTGACCAACGTGGCCGCGTTCGGTGCGTTCGTCGACGTCGGCGTGCACCAGGACGGCCTCGTGCACGTGTCGGCGCTGAGCCACACGTTCGTCAAGGACCCCCGCGACGTCGTGAAATCCGGCGACATCGTGCGCGTCAAGGTGCTGGAAGTCGACCCGGTTCGCAAGCGCATCTCGCTGACGCTGCGCCTCGACGACGAACCGACCGGCGAGCGCCGCGCCCCACGCCAAAACCAAGGTCAAGGCCAAGGTGCCGCCACGGGTACGCCCACCGGGGGCCGACCCGGCGGCCAAGGTGGCGGCGGAAACCCCCGTGGCAGCGGCGGCAGGGGCACCAGCGGTGCCGGCAATCGCAACGGGAGCCGTGACTCCGCAGGCGCCGGCGCCTTCGGCGGCGGCGCCCTCGCCGACGCCCTCCGCCGCGCCGGCCTCGACAAGGGCCTCCCACCGACGAAGTAAGGGACGATGACCGAGTTCACCGGCTTCTCCGACGATGCGTTCGAGTTCTACGAAGGTCTCCGAGCCGACAACTCGAAGACCTACTGGACCGCGCACAAACACATCTACGAGGCCGAAGTCCGCGCGCCGATGCAGGCCCTGCTCGACACGCTCGCCCCGCGGTTCGGCGCGACCACGAAACTGTTCCGGCCCTACCGAGACGTACGGTTCAGCGCCGACAAGTCGCCCTACAAGACCGGGCAGGGCGGGGTGCTCACGGTCGCGTCCGGCATCGGCTACTGGCTGCAGATCAACGCCGACGGGGTCTACATCGGTGGCGGGTTCTTCGCCCGAGACCGAGACCAGACGAACCGGTTCCGCACATCGGTCGACGACGACACGCTCGGCCGGCAACTCGAATCGGTGCTCGCGAAGCTGACGAAGGCCGGCTACGAGATCGGCGGCGCCCAGGTGAAGAGCCGGCCCCGCGGTGTCGCCGCCGACCATCCGCGCCTCGAGCTGATGCGCCGCGAGCACGTCACGGTGTCCCGATCGGTCGAGGCCGCCGACGCGCTGACCGTGGAGACCGTGGCGTCCCACTGGAAACGGGTCACGCCGCTCGTCGAGTGGTCCCTGGCGTACGCGCCGCCGACGGCCTGAGCTTCGGCAGTTTCGGGGCTGCGAATGTCGTACGCCTCTGCCATAGTTCGATCGTGTTCGATCGCTTCACCAACCCGAGCCGCGACGCGATCGTGCGCGCGCAGGAGGAGGCCCGCGCGCTCGGGCACGCGTCAATCAGCAACGGGCACCTGCTCCTGGGCCTGGTCGCCACCACCGGCACCGCTGCCACGGTGCTCGCGTCGTTCGCGCTCGACGTGCCCCGCGTCCGAGCCGTCGTCGCCGCCCAGAGCCCGCGTGGGGCGCAAGCGACCGGGGCGATTCCGTTGCAGGCCGGCACCAAACGCACGCTCGAAGGCGCCCTGCGCGAGTCGCTCGGGCTCGGTCACCACGACATCGCCACCGCCCATCTGCTGCTGGGCCTGCTGCGCGACGGTCACGGGCGCGCCTTCGCGTCGAGTCTCGCGACGCTGGCCGCGCTCGGCGTCGACCCGGCCGCACTGACGACCGCGACACTCAACGCCATCGCCAGCGCCGCCCCGGAAGGTAGGGGCACATCCGAGCACCCCGACGGTTCTGAGAGTGGCGGCGGTTCTGAGAGCCTGGCCGGTTCCGGCGCTCCGGTGCTGCCCGCGCTCGGTGACGCGCCGCCGCTCCCGGGCCGGGCCGCGTCGTTGCGGCGGATCGCGGCCGCCGCGCTCGCGTTCGTCGGCATCTGCGCCGTGATCGCGCTGCTCGGCGGCCCCGACGGGGCCGAGGCGGCCGTGCTCGGCTCCGTTTTGATGATCTTCGCGTTGATCATCGTGCCCGCGATCCTGATGCTGCGGCCCGGCCGAGCGCGGAGCCGATGCGCAGGCAAGCCGCCAGCGCCGACAGTGGTCGCGCCCGACATCGCCCGCAGCCTCGCGACCTGCGGCGTCACCACGGTGGAGATCTACATGCCGGCGAAGCGGGTGCGACGGCCCAACCTCGGTTTCGGCGTCGGCCGCTTCGGCTTCATCCGGGTGTCACCGATCCTCATGGCCAGCCCGAGCGGCCGTTTCGTGCTAGCGCACGAGGTGGCTCACGTGGCGCGCCGCGACTCGATTCTCATGACGTTCTCGACCGTCGCCAGCCTCTATCTCGTGGTGGCCTCGGCCGCCACGCTCAACCTCGAGGTGTTCCTGCTCGGGACGCTCGGTGGCCTGGTCTTCGCCGCCGGATGCCGGTGGGGCGCCGAAATCGGATGCGACCGGATCGCGACTCGATGGGTCGGCCGCGACGCCGCTCAGCTCGGTTTCACGGTGATGCGCAACGGGATGCGACTGCTCCGACGCAAACCGGTGGGCTTCGTCCGGTGGGCGCTGGCGTGGCGCACGCACCCGCCGGTGTGGCTGCGTCGCCGTCTCGCGCTGCGCTGATCCCCGCCACCGGCTCGGTGCTTCATTTCGGAGCCATGACCGGCCCGGACGGGTCCCGTAACACGAAGAGATGACTCGTCGCGCCGACGCGCACCTCGATGCTTGACCATGACCGACCGTATTGCTCCACTGACGGATGGTGTGGACGGCTGGCACGAATCCGCCGTCAGGCACGCCGTACACCACCATTAAGCCAGAAAGGACTTCACGTTGAGTGGCATCAACACCGAGGCGTCGGCGGTCTCTCGTCGCACCCTCATGAAGACCGCGGCGGGCGTGGCCGTGGACGTCTCAGCCCCGTATCACAACCCGTCATGAGTCACGCCGGGCATCATCACCACACGCTGGGGCCGTCCGAGGTCGGAGCCGTCGTGCTCGACATCGGTGCCGGCGTCGGCGCGCTGATCATCCACGTGCCCGCCGCCCGGCACGGGGACGAGATCGACATCAGCGGCTCGGACGGCAAGCGCACCCACTCGGCGGTCCGCGAACGGGTGCTCGAACACGGCTCCATCTACTGCGTCGTCTACCCGGCCCTCGCCGAAGGCGACTACACGATCTGGGCCGATGACACGACCCCGGCCGGTGCCGCGACGATCGTCGGTGGCGAGATCACCGAACTCGACTGGACCGACCGCTAACCGCACGGCGCAGCCGGGCCGCCGCCTTTCCGGTGGCCCGGCCGCGCTTCGCGGGGCAGCGGGGTGCGGTAGAGGAAGCTGTTGTTGCCGCTGCCATCGAGAACAAGGGCCGTGTAGGGCGGCGGAGGCGCGCTGGCCTGGGCGGCGGCAGCACTCGGTGCCGGAGCCACGGACACGATCGTCACCCCGACGAGTATTGCCGACGGCCTCACTGGTGCCCTGGCTCTGAACGTGGCCGCGATCGCTGCGACCACATCCACGTTCATCACCGTATGGCCGGCAATCTCGGCCCGCCCGACCTCGTCCACGCTGAACGCGGCTGCGAAACAGGTCGTGTCGAACTCCACGCTCACCACGATTGACCGCGTGGAGCCTCGCCAATTCAAGGTTTACAACAGCGCGGGCACCACCGGATTCATCGCGGACGTTGCCGGCGTATACGAGTACGACTCCGTTCCGACCGCCGCCCAACCGATCCCGACGCCCTTGGGCGCGTTCCAGTAATCCTGGAGTTCGAGCTTGCGGGATGCCGTGCCGCATCACCGCAAGCTCGAACGATCGGCTCCCCATCTGGCAGAGTTGAGCCCGTGACGCACACTCATTCCAGCGCCGACGCGGCGTGCGCGATGGCCCACGGCGACCTGCCGGCGGACGCGGCGCCACGCACCCTGGTCGCCGTCTTCGCCGCGCCCGTCGCGTCCTACCTGATGCACTTCGCCCGCGACGCCGGCTACCGCACGGTGCTCGTCGATCCCGACATCGCCCTGGCAACCGGCCCCATCGCCGCTAACGCAGACGGAGTCGCGAGCCGGCCCGACCCGAGTTTCGCCGACGAACACACCGACATCGTCTTCTGCGACCACGACCGGCCCGAACTCGGCGACATGCTGGCGTTCGCCCTCGACTGCCCGGCGCGTTGGATCGGCGTCATGGGCAGCCCACGGCACACCGGCCCGCACGTCGCCGCGTTGGCTGAGCGGGGCTTCGACGAGGCGGCGATCGCGCGGGTGCACCGGCCGATCGGGCTCAACATCGGGTCGCGGATGCCAGCCGAGATCGCGATCTCCACGCTGGCCGGGTTAATCGCCGATCGCAACGACCGCCCGGGCGGATTCGCGTTCCCGAAGCCCGCCGTGGAGGCGTCGCACTAGGCCCTGCCTCAAAGCTGCCGTTGGGCTGCGCCGCGAGCTCGAACGGACTTCGAGACAGGGCCCAGCGGTGTCCCGTATTTTGACGGCAAGCCGCCGACCTTCCCCTCGCATGCGGCGGCCGTGCTGCCCATCACGGTCGCGTGACCGGATCGGTGGGACGGCGTCGGCCTGGTCATCGGCTCGACGTCACCTCCTCAAGGGCGCATCGGGCGTCGGCGCCTGCTCGTAACATGGCACGGACCGTCGCCGGTGATCACCACCAGGCCGCTTCTGTTCTGGCCGGTCGTCATCGTCGTGAGCGGCCTCGGGCTCAGTGTCATTCCAGCACTCGCTGCCTCGGCGCTTTCCTTCGTGCTCGGCGTGCGGCTGCTCATCGTCGGGGCCGTCGCCTTGCTCGGCGCCGCGCTCGCGACGAGCGCGGCGCCAAGCAGCATTACGGAACGTGAGACTCGGAAAAACGGACGATGTCCAGGGCGGGGGCTCGTTATTGCTTACCCGGGAGCAACCATCACGCCCTGTGATCGACGAATCCTAGCGATTTCAGGACCTTCGCAGCTCAGAAGGCCGTTGCTCTGACGTAAGCAATATCGAGCCCTCGCCATGAGGTTAGCCATCCGGTCACGGCACGCACGCTGCGTAACAGACGCCGTCGTGACTCGGTGTCACGCCGCTCCCTCGGCCGAAAGCGGCACGACAGCACGATGCCCCGACCCAAACCAGGCCGGGCACGGCAGCACGATGCCCGGCCCAAACCAGGCCGGGGCACGGGGCAGCACGATGCCCCGGCCCAAAATCGCGACCGGGGCATCACAGACGAACTCAGCAGCCGGGCAGGCGCTCGGCCAGGTACGTCTCGACCTGGTCGAGCGAGATCCGCTCCTGCGTCATCGTGTCGCGCTCGCGGACCGTCACCGCGTGGTCCTCGAGGGTGTCGAAGTCGACCGTGACGCAGAACGGCGTGCCGATCTCGTCCTGGCGGCGGTAGCGCCGGCCGATCGCCTGCGCGTCGTCGAACTCGACGTTCCAGCGCTTGCGCAGCGGCGCCGCCAGGTCGCGTGCCTTCGGCGACAGGTCCGCGTTGCGCGACAGCGGCAGCACGGCGACCTTGACCGGGGCGAGCCGCGGGTCGAACCGCAGCACCGTGCGCTTCTCCACGCCGCCCTTGGCGTTGGGCGCCTCGTCCTCGTCGTAGGCGTCGAGCAGGAACGCCAGCACGGCGCGGGTCAGGCCGGCCGCCGGCTCGATCACGTACGGCGTCCAGCGCTCGTCCTTCTCCTGGTCGAAGTACGACAGGTCGACGCCGGAGTGCTTGGAGTGCGTCTTCAGGTCGAAGTCGGTGCGGTTGGCGATGCCCTCGAGCTCGGCGAACTCCGTGCCGCCGAACGGAACCGGTACTCGATGTCGACGGTGCGCTTCGAGTAGTGCGACAGCTTCTCCTTCGGGTGCTCGAAGAAGCGCAGGTTGGCTTCGGGTCAGGCCGAGGTCGATGTACCAGTTCCAGCGCTGCTGCAGCCAGTACTCGTGCCACTCCTCGTCGGTGCCGGGCTCGACGAAGAACTCCATCTCCATCTGCTCGAACTCGCGGGTGCGGAAGATGAAGTTGCCCGGCGTGATCTCGTTGCGGAAGCTCTTGCCGGTCTGGGCGATGCCGAACGGCGGCTTCTTGCGGGCGGTCGTCACCACGTTCAGGAAGTTGACGAAGATGCCCTGCGCGGTCTCGGGCCGCAGGTAGTGCAGGCCCTCGTCGTTCTCGACCGGGCCGAGGTAGGTCTTCAGCAGGCCGTTGAACATCCGCGGCTCGGTCAAGTGCCCCGGGTGCCGCAGTTCGGGCAGGTGATCTCGGCGAGCGATGTCGGCGGACGGCCGTGCTTGCGCCTCGAAGTCCTCCTCGAGGTGGTCGGCGCGGAACCGCTTGTGGCAGGACTGGCACTCGGTCAGCGGGTCGACGAACTCGTCGACGTGGCCGGACGCCTCCCAGACCTGCGCGAGCCAGGATGACCGCCGAGTCGAGGCCGACGATGTCGTCGCGGTCCTGCACCATGGCCTTCCACCACTGGCGGCGGACGTTCTCCTTGAGCTCGACGCCGAGCGGGCCGTAGTCCCAGGCCGAGCGGGTGCCGCCGTAGATCTCGCTGGACGGGAAGACGAAGCCGCGGCGCTTGCCGAGACTGACGACGGCATCGATGCGATCAACGGCCATGGGAACCTCCTGGTGAAACGCCGGCTGGCTGCTGGCGTGGCTCCGCCCCGAGACGGGCACGGACGAAAATCAAACTGATTGTTTCAGCGTACGGTTATGACCGCCGCCACCACTAACGGGTTATGCCGTCGCAGATCTTGCTGTCCTGGTTCTTGTCGACCACAACGCCGAACGAGTCGTTTTCGATGTCACCGCCGGCGAACATGACCTCCACCGGCACCACCGTGGTGCTCGTGTTGAGCTGCGGCTTTCCGACGTCGAACGTGGAAACCCGCTTCTCGGCCAGGGTGTCGGAGAAGTCGGCGAACGAGACAGTGTCGCGTACGTCACTGCACAGCAACTGGTAGGCGCCGGGAAAGTCCGCTTTCTGCCACGCCGTCATGTACCGCGTGACCACTGTTTTCGCTTCCGCCGACCGGGCCGCGCTGCTGCTCTCGACGAGCGCGACGATGCCGGCGACCCCGCCGCCACAGCACAGGGCCAGCACGACCGCGCCGACGCTGAGACCGACCCACAGCCGTCGCCGGTTTCCCTCGCGAGGCGGCGCCGCGAACGGTGGCACCACGCCGGGGCCGGGCGCGATCGGCGGCCCGAGTGGCGGTTGCGGGCCCCACGACGGCGGCTCCGAGGGGGGCGATCCCGGCGCGACGGACATGGTCATGGGCGCGATCGTAGTGTCTTGTCGGCGTCGGCGGCACGATCGCTCGACACCGTGATCAGAGCGCCCTCGTCGTCGGTCGTCGCCAGAATCTCGTAGGCGGACGGCTCGTCGACGCTCTGAGCCAGCAGCGGTGTCGCGGTCACCTTCACGTCGAATCCGCCGAGCGCCCGCCGGTAGGCGCCGACCGACTCCCATTCCGTCGACAGGCTCCAGTGCGTCGGGTCGTCGTAGGCCCGGCCGAGGGCACCCCGCACGTATCCCGGCCGTGCCGCGAGCGCCGCGAGGGCGAGCCCGGCCCGCTCAGAGAAATCGGCGGCTTCCTCGACACCGACGATGAACCGGTTGACGACCAGCACGCGCGGACCTCCGTAGGGTTGAATGGCTGTCGGAACAGCGTAGCGAGAGGGGCTCGACGATGCCGGAACGGCTCATGCAACGGCTGGCGAACGGCGGCCGCACCGGCGTGTTCATCGCGGCGCTGGTGCTCATCCTGTTCGCCCTGCTGCTGCCCGGCTGGGGTGGGGCGCTGCTGGTCACGATGATCGTCGCGATCATGGCGACCATCAGTCGCCGCACGTGGGCGGTCCAGCCGCCTCGCACGCGCGTGACGCGGATGGCGATCCTGGCGCTGTTGCTGCTGATCGCCTACCTGAAAGCCGCCCACTCGTAACCGCCCGGTTGCCGGTCTATTTGAAAATCATTACCATTAAAGCTAATGAACACCACGCAGTTGTACGGGACGGCAGGCGAACTGCTCCGAGCGCTCGCCGCACCGCTGCGCATCGGCATCGTCACCGAGCTCGGCACGGGTGCCCGTTGCGTACACGAGCTGGTCGAATCGCTCGACGCACCGCAGCCGCTGATCTCCCAGCATCTGCGGGTGCTCCGGGGAGCCGGCGTCGTCAAGGCGTCGCGTCGCGGCCGGGAAATGGAATACACGCTGACCGACGAGCACATCGCGCACATCGTGGCCGACGCCGTCGAGCACGCCAAGGAGTTGTCATGAGCGACGTGATCGGGCCGCAGCGCAATACGCGGCAGCGCGGTGCGGTCAGCGCGCTACTGGCCGAGGTCGACGACTTCCGCAGTGCCCAGGAGTTGCACGCGATGCTGCGATCCCGTGGCGACAACGTCGGTCTGACCACCGTCTACCGCACCCTGCAGGCGTTGGCGAACAGCGGCGAGATCGACGTGATGCGGCCACCCGAGGGCGAACAGCTGTTCCGCCGATGCAGCCGTGGCCACCACCATCACCTGGTGTGCCGAGGATGCGGCCGCACGGTGGAGGTCGAGGGTCCGACGGTCGAGAGCTGGGCCGACCGGATCGCGGCGCAACACGGCTACGTCGAAATCAGCCACACGCTCGAGGTTTTCGGCACCTGCCCGGCCTGCGCCGCCGCTAGCTGATCACGTCGCCTCTCCGTCCAGCAGCAGCGGGAACTGCTCGACCAGCTCGCATCAACTCGTCGTCACCGTATTGCCTGCGCCGGATCTCGAGCCACCGGCCGCCGTGCCACGACAGCGTCTCGTCCCACGGGCAGACCGATCGCATCCACCGGATCCGTTGATCAAGGTCGCCGCTGACCGGATCCCGGCGCGTGTAGTGCAGGATCTGGCAGTTCCGGACGCTGTACGCCGGATCGCTCTCCTGCGCCAGCCACTGCTGCGGCGTCATGCGCTCCAGCACGAACCGGGCCACGTCGATCATCTCGCCGTGCGTGACGGCGAGCACCCGCTGCCCGGCCGCTTCCCGGTGCAGCGTGTCGAGAATATCGCGGAACCGGCCGTGTACGCCCGTGGCGAGGGATTCGCCGCCGGGTGGGCACCAGTACCACAGGTTCTGGTCCTTGAGCTTCTGCGACAGCGCGAACCGTTCGGCCCGCTCGGCGTTGTTGATCACGCCGAATTCGCCCCAGTCGCGTTCCCGCCATCGCACGTCGAGGATCCAGTCGCCGTCGAGGCCGAGCGTGGCCGCCGTCTCCGCGGTGCGGGTGTGCGGCGAGACGTAATAACGATCGAACGCGTCGAGGCCGTGCTGACGTAGCCAATCACCGGCCGACTGCGCCTGGGTGCGACCCACCGCCGAGAGCCGCATCTCACTGTCATGGCGGTCGAAGAATCCCTCGGGCGCCACGGCATCGGGATCGTTTTTGAACCGCTTCTGCACGATGTTCGACTCGGACTGGCCGTGTCGCACCAGCACGAGGTGCTCGGGCATCGCCACGTCTCGCCAGCCTTCCGTCGCTCTGTCGCGAGAGTTACTCCGGCACGTAGGTCGCGAGGCTCCGGATGAGCATGTCGAGCCCGAACGCGAACCGCTCCTCGTCGTCGCCGCCCATCACCGATTCGAGGTGTGTCGTGATCGTCGGGAACTGTTCTTTCGGCAGGCTCCGATAGAAATCCTCGACGCCTCCGAAGTATTTCTGAACATAGTCTTCCACCGATAGTCCACTCGCGACCTGCCGGTTGAAGTGGATCGACCCCTCGTACGCGTCGGCGGCGATGTACAGCGCGAACCGGTCCATCGCCCAGCCCGCGACCTGCGGCGGCACGCCACCGGACAGCATGATCGCCAGCATCCCGTCGGCGATGCGCAGGGCGTTGATCCCGGTCGGCACGTTCGCGAGTGTGACCGCGGCGATGTCCCGATGCTTCTTGAACACGTGATAGCTCGACGTGCAGATCTCGCGGAGCTGGTCCTGCCAGCGCTCCGGATCGGCGACCGGGATCTCGATCTCACCCGCCACCCGGTCGAGCACCAGGTCGAGCAGCTCCTCCTTGTTGGCCACGTGCGCGTAGAGCGATGCCGCGCCGGTGCCCAGCTCGTCGGCGACCCGCCGCATGCTCACGCCGTCGAGACCATCGGCGTCGAGCAGGCGCAGGGCCGTGTCGACGATCACCTCCCGACTCAGTTGCGGACGCGCCGCGCTCGGGGTGCGCGTGCGCTTCCAACTGGGCACGGGCAGCTCAGCGGGCACGGTCGGGTCGGTCGGCATGCGGATCATCATACCCGATCACGAACGGCGTTCCCTGGACGAACAGTGTTCGTTCATAGTACGGTGTTCGTAACGAACGAACGGCGTTCCGGCGCCCGTACCCATCAAAAGTTTGGGGTTTGCCATGTCAACGACCGTTGATCTACCGACACCGTCTGCCACGCAGGCAGCGACACCGGCCTTCCGTTGGCGATGGGTGGCACTGTTCGTGATCCTCGCCGCCGAGGTGATGGACCTGCTCGACGCGCTCGTCACCTCGATCGCCGGCCCCACGATCCACGCCGACCTCGGCGGGCCTGACAGCCTGATCCAGTGGCTCGGCGCCGGCTACACGCTCGCGATGGCGATCGGTCTCGTCACCGGCGGCCGCCTCGGCGACCTCTACGGGCGCAAACGCATGTTCCTCATCGGCGCCGGTGGCTTCGCGGCCGCGTCGCTGCTCTGCGCGTTCGCCCAGTCGCCCGACATGCTGATCACGTCACGGGTGCTGCAAGGCCTGCTCGGCGCGCTGATGCTCCCGCAAGGGCTCGGCATGATGAAGGAAATGTTCACCTCGGCGAAGGAGATGGGCACGGCCTTCGGCGCGTTCGGGCCGGTGATGGGCCTGTCCGCCGTCGGTGGTCCGATTCTCGCGGGCTGGCTCGTGGGCGCGAACTACGCAGGCGCCAGCTGGCGCATCATCTTCCTGATCAACGTGCCGCTCGGTCTGGCCGCGGTCCTCGCCGGCGTCAAGTTCCTCCCCGGCACGCGCGGCAACCACGCCACCAAACTCGACCTCTGGGGCGTCGCCATCATCTCCGCGGCCGCGTTCCTGATCGTCTACCCGCTCGTCGAGGGCCGCGACCTGGGCTGGCCCGCCTGGACGTTCGGTTGCATGGTGGCCGGCCTCGCGCTGTTCGCCGTCTTCGGATGGCACATCCGTCGAGTCCAGCGGGCCGGTGGCGATCCGCTGGTCACCCCGAGCCTGTTCGGCAAACGAGCCTTCAACGGCGGGCTGCTCGCCGGCACCGCGTTCTTCTCCGGCCTGATCGGCTTCTCGCTGGTGTTCAGCCTCTACCTACAGATCGGGCTCGGCTATTCGGCCCTCAACACGGGTCTGGCCAGCGTCGCACAGGCGATCGGCATGGTGATCGCGTTCGTCGTGGCGGGCTCCAGCCGGGGCGCGAAACTCGGTCGCCGCCTGCTGCACCTCGGGCTCGCCGTCATCATCGCCGGCATCGCGCTGTTCGCGGTCATCCTGCACATGGGCGGCGACGGCGGCGCGACCCCGTGGCAGCTCTCACCGGCGCTGTTCGTGGTCGGCTTCGGCATGGGCCTGGTGATGGCACCGTTCTTCGACCTGATCCTCGCCGGCGTCGAACCACGCGAAACCGGCTCGGCCTCCGGCACCCTCAACGCCGTGCAGCAGCTCGGCAGCGCACTCGGCATCGCGATCCTCGGCGACGGTCTTCTTCCACTTCCTGAAAATCGGGCCGACCGGTCCGGTGAAGGCCACGGTCGAGCACGGCATGCAGTGGACACTGTGGGTCGAGATCGGCCTGATCCTGCTCGCCGGCGCCGCGGCCTTCCTGCTCCCGCGCAAGTCAGAACCGGATCAGGGCGCCGATCAGGGCGAGGACCAGACCGCGACCTCGTCGGCCCTCGGCACCGGGCCGACCTCACCGCCGGTCGCGGTGTAGACCATGACCGCCTTGCCGCCATCGAAGATCGGCCAGCCCGGATCGCCGGTGGCGGCAAACCGCACCCAGTCGGCGTGCATCGTGTCGGCGAGCGACTGCGGCGGGGTCGGGCCGACGAGCGCGTCGGACCCGACGACGGCGAGCGCGTCGAAGACGAACGGGATCTCCATCGCGTGCGCGGCCCGCAAGTCGCTGGCGGGCGACGGCCAGGCGAACTCGTACATCCACGTGTCGCCAGCATGGGCCGCCGCGACCGCAAACGCCTGCAGCCGGAAGAACGCGTCGGTCAACAGGCACACGAAGACGTCACCGGCGGGAGCTTCCGGCCGGTTCGCTCGGTAGCGCTCGACCGCCGCCGCCGGGATGCCCATCGCGCCCGCGACGCCGTCGACGATCTCGGCAGTCAGGTTGCCCGCGACACCGCTGGGCACCAGGAACAGACGGTGCTCTTCGGTGTTCGTCCCGGTGAGAAGGGCAATGTCCGCCCCGGCTCCAGCGGCGATCGCGGCCAACGGATGGGTCGGAAGGGTGTCACCGTCGACGACCGGGATGAACGGCATCGAACTGGCGACGATGCTGGCACCGAAGCGCTCCGGGTCGGGCCCAAGGGACAGTGCCTCGGAGACGCCGCGTTGCGCGACCGTCAGGTCGGCGATGTCGATGGCGGACAGGTTCGCGGCGGTCGGCTCGATGCCCAGAGCGAGGCCGAGTTCGCCGGTGACGAGCCGGGCGTCATCGATGGAGGCGGCGGCCTGCACGGCACCGCTCTGGGTGATGGCTTTCGTGAACAGCCCGGTGGCCGCGGGCATCGCGATCAGCGTCGTGATGCTCATGGCTCCGGCGGACTCGCCGAACGCGGTCACGTTGCCCGGGTCACCGCCGAACGCCGCGATGTTGTCGCGGACCCATTCGAAGGCCGCGATCTGGTCGAGGAGCCCGCGATTCGCGGGTGCGGGCGCGTCGGCGAGGTAGGTGAAGCCGTCGACTCCGAGGCGGTAATTGATGGTGACCATCACGACGCCGTCGCGGGCGAACGAGTGCCCGTCATAGGTCGGCAGCGACGAGTTTCCGTTGACGAACGCGCCCCCGTGCACCCACACCATCACCGGCAAGCCGCGCGCGGTGACGTCGGGCGTCCAAACGTTGAGGTTGAGGTAGTCGTCACCCGGGACCTCGGTCTCGTGCAGGATCGCCCCGATCGCGGCCGGGTAGGGCGGCTTCACCGGGGTCGGGCCGAACGCGTCGGCGTCGCGGATCTCCCTCCACGGCACGGGCGGCGCCGGAGCTGCGAACCGCAGGTCTCCGGTGGGGCTGGCGGCATAGGGCACACCGAGGAAACTCGTGACCCCGTCGCGTGTGCGACCGCGAACCGGCCCGCTCGTGGTGGTGACAACCGGCTGCGTCGCTGACGTCATATCACGGCCTCTTCCGTCGGATGGATCTGACATCAAACAGTAGTGCGCCCCGGCCGCGTGGCCAGGGCGCACAACCCTTTGTTCATCTAAGAGCTACCCGTTGACTGACGGAAAGACTCATCGCTTCGGGACGCGACGCCGCACATCTTTCTCGATCGACGGACCGGGTTCCCAGGTGGACACCCACGCCCCTTCGGTCGGCGCCGGGATGATCCCCTCTTCCACGAACAGGTAACGGCCGTCGGTCACCCGCCGCGAGGCGGCACCATCGATCGCGTCGGTGTTCTCCCACAGAGCGTCGAACAGCACCTCGACGCGTACGCGTGCCTGCCGGCAGAACAGGTCGGCGAGCTCGCGACCAGGAGCGTGGCCCTCCGCCTGGGCCCGGACGCACGAGGCCGTCATCGCGAACAGCTCCGCGCCGATGTCGACGACGCGGCCGAGGAACGCCTGCTTACGCTCCATCTTCCCCTGCCAGCGGGCCATCCCGTAGAACGTCTCCCGGGCCAGCCGCCGCGACGAGCGCTCCACGAACCGGATGTGCTTGGCGAGGCTGCCGTACTTCGCGTACCCACCCGCGACCTGGCCCTTTCCGACCGCCAGCGTCGGCAGCCAGCGACCATAGAACATCGACGCCCGGCCGCCGGCTTTCGCCTTGGCGCCCATGGTCGCGTCCGGGTCGATGATGTCGCCGGCGACGGACAGGTGCTGGTCGACGGCTTCCCGGGCGATCAGCAAGTGCATGATCTCGGTGGAGCCTTCGAAGATGCGGTTAATCCGAAGGTCGCGAAGCAGTTGCTCGACCGGGATCGGTTTCTCGCCCCGCGCCGCCAGCGAGTCAGCGGTTTCGTACCCACGGCCGCCTCTGATCTGGACCAGTTCGTCGGCCATCTGCCACGCCATCTCCGAGCCGAACAGCTTGACCAGCGCCGCCTCGATCCGGATGTCGTTGTGGTCGTCGTCGGCGAGCAGGCAGGAGAGGTCGAGCATCGATTCGAGCCCGTACGTCGTCGCCGCGATGAACGCGATCTTCTTCGCGACCGCCTCGTGCTTGCCGACCGGCAGCCCCCACTGCACCCGGGAAGTCGCCCAGCCGCGCGCGACCCCGAGGCACCACTTGCCGGCGCTGACGCACATCGCGGGCAGCGACAGCCGACCGGTGTTGAGCGTCGTGAGCGCGATTTTCAGACCCTGGCCCTCACGGCCGATCAGGTTCTCGTTGGGCACGAAGACGCCGTCGAACCGGGTAACGCTGTTTTCCAGGCCGCGCAACCCCATGAACGCGTTGCGGCGCTCGATGGTCACGCCTTCGGAATCGGCCTCAACCACGAACGCGGAGATGCCGCCGCGGTGCCCCTCGGACTTCGGCACCTGCGCCATCACGACGAGAAGCGTGGCGACCGATCCGTTCGTGGCCCAGAGCTTGACGCCGTCGAGCTTGTAGCCGCCTTCGACCGGCGTGGCCGTCGCGGATAGCCGGGCGGGGTCGGAGCCGACGTCGCTCTCGGTCAGCAGGAAGGCGGAGACCTCACCGGCCGCGAGGCGCGGGAGGAATTTCTCCTTCTGCTGCGGCGTGCCGAAGAGCTTGAGTGGCTGCGGCACGCCGATGCTCTGGTGCGCTGACAGAAGGGCGCCGAGAGATCCGTTGACGGAGCCGATCAGCGCGAGTGCCCGGCAGTAGTAGAGGTTCGACAGGCCGAGCCCGCCGTACTTCTTGTCGATCTTCATACCGAACGCGCCCAGCTCGGCGAGGCCCTGGAACACCTCATCGGGGATCTTGGCGTCGCGTTCGATCTGCTGTCCGTCGATCGTCTCGGCGTAGGCGCGGAGCTTGGTCAGGAACGCCTCACCGTCGGTCACCTGCTCCGGATCGGGCGTCGGCCAGGGCTCGATGAGATCCATCCGCAGGCGCCCGAGAAAGAGTTCCTTGCCGAAACTCGGCTTGCGCCAATCGGATTCGCGTGCGGCCTCCGCGACCTGACGGGCTTGCTTCTCGTCGATGTGCGTCGGCGCTTTGGTCTTGTCAGCGGCCACAGCCGGGTCGGGCGTGCTGGATGTCGGTCGAGACTCCGTTGTCGTCATGAGCCACCCCTGTGCAGTCAGGTTGTGCCGTCACTCCCACGTTACCCGCCAGTACAGTCGGACAAACAGCATCTCGCCCGACACCATCTACATAATGCGTGCCAGGATCGCCGCCGTCAGGTCTTCCGGCGCTTCGTCCGGAACCCAGTGGCTGATGCCGTCTAATGGCACAAAACGGAAGTCGCCGAGCGCATAATCGCCACATGACCGCGCGGCGGTCGCCCCGATCGCCCCGTCACGATCGCCCCAAACGAATGTGGTGGGTACGGACACCGGCCCGCAAACCATCGTGTTGGCGTGCATCGCTCGGTACCAGTTGAGCGCGGCCGTCAGCGCACCCCGGTCGAGCATCGGCTCCACGTAGCCATCGATCAACTCGGGCGGGCAGCCGGCGAACATCGCACGCAGCCGCATCCCGTCGTCTTCGAGCAGCAGATCTTCCGCCTTGCCCGGCTGTCGGAAGAGCCCGATGTAGGCGGACTTCTGTTGCTGGTCGGCGTCGCCCTCGATGGCCGCCCCGAATCCGGTCGGGTGCGGCACCGAAACGGCGGTGTACGTGCGAACGCGACCCGCGTGCTCGGCCGCGAGGTGCCACCCGACGACGGCACCCCAGTCGTGCCCGACGACGTCCGCTGCCGGAATGTCGAGCGCGTCGAGGATCGCGACGGCGTCGGCGACCATCTCCCCGATGCCGTAGGCCTCCACGTCGGACGGTCGTGCCCCGGGCGAATATCCGCGCTGGTCGACGGCGATCGTGCTCCGGCCGACGCTGTGGAGGAGCGGCACGACCCGGTCCCACTCGGATTTGTGCTGCGGAAACCCGTGCAGCAGCAGCACCGGGGCGCCGCCTTCCGGCCCGGCGACCGATACGTCAAACGTGAGCCCGCGCGCGTCGACCTTCATGCTCGGGACCCTAGCCGCCGATCCGGGCCGCGCCTACCCTCGGCGCTCTGGCCTCTGATCAGCCGACTACAGAGAGTGCTCGATCTTGGCCGGTGACTGACTTGTTGCTGGGAGCTTTGCTCTGCTCACTTCACGGCTACAGGGACTCTCAGTAATCAGCGGGCGACCTCGCGCCCGCACTCACCGTGGGGTTTTGGCTGGTCAGCAGGGCGTCCACTCGAGGTGAGCAGAGCAAAGCGCGGCGCATACCATTCGTCAGGCCGACAGCAGCGGCTACGTTCCGTCACGGCACGCCGCGTTACCCGGCGTAATGAGCGACGGGCAAAGGCCGGGAGCCCTCGGCCTGACCTTTGGCGAGCTACCGCAGTCAGAGGAGCAGCATCTGGCCAAGGTCCCGAAAACGGTGCTACGCCGCCGGTGGCGCGACCGGATTCGGGATCGCTCCCCCGAAACGGCGGTCACGCTGCGCGTACAGCTCGCAGGCGTACCACAGGTGGCGGCGGTCGAAATCGGGCCACAGCACGTCGAGAGCCACGAATTCCGCGTACGCCGCCTGCCAGATCAGGAAGTTCGACAACCGCTGCTCGCCCGAGGACCGCAGCACCATGTCGACGTCGGGCATATCGGGTTCATCGAGGTAGCGCGCGAACACCTTTTCATTAATTTTGTCCGGTTTAATCCGGCCGGCGGCCACGTCCATCGCGAGGGCCTGCGCGGCGTCGGCGATCTCGGCCCGGCCGCCGTAGTTCACGCAGAAGAACAGATTGATCTTGTCGTTGCCACGCGACATCTCCTCGGCGATTTCCAGCTCGTTGATCACGCTGCGCCACAGTTTCGGCCGCCGTCCGACCCACCGGACCCGGACGCCCATCTCGACGAACTGGTCGCGCCGACGGTGGATCACGTCCCGGTTGAAGTTCATCAGCCAGCGGATCTCGTCGGGCGAACGGCGCCAGTTCTCGGTGGAGAACGCGTAAGCCGAGAGGTTCTTCACACCCAGCTCGATGGCGCCCTCGATGACGTCGAACAGGGCGGCCTCGCCCATGCGGTGCCCGTCGGTGCGCTGGAGCCCGCGCTTCTTCGCCCAGCGGCCGTTGCCGTCCATGATGATCGCGACATGGTTGGGGATCACCTCGGCCGGCAACTCGGGCGGCAGCGCACCGGTGGGGTGCACAGACGGGGCGACGTACTCCCGACGACGACTCAAACCCTTGATCACGAACGCTCCACTCGATCGACCAGCGGAAGCGAGCGTAACCCCCGCTCCAAATGCCACTGCAGATGCGCCGCCACCAGGCCGGATGCCTCACGGCGCTCGGGCAGGTCGGACGTGTCGGCATGGGTCCAGTTGCCCACCGAGAGCGCCGCCATGAGCCGCAGCGTCGAGGGGGCCGGGTGAGCGGAGCCGGGCGGACGGCAATCGGGGCAGACGACACCGCCGGCCGGCACCGAGAAGGCGCGGTGCTCCCCCGGCGTGCCGCACACCGCGCAGGCGGTCAGGGCCGGCGCCCAACCGGCGAAACCCATGGCACGCAGCAGGTACGAGTCGAGCACGAGCGTGCTGGCGTGCTCGCTACCGGCCAGGACCCGCAGGGCCCCGAGGGTCAGCAGGTAGAGCGGGATCGACGGTTCCTCTTCGACGGACGTGAGCCGCTCGGCCGTCTCCGCGATCGCGCTCGCCGTCGTGTATCGGGAGTAGTCGTCGACCAGGTGCTTGCCGAACAGATCGATGCCCTCGACCTGGCTGACGGTGTGCAGGGAACCGCGGCCCTCCGCGATCTGTACGTCGATGTGACCGAACGGCTCCAGCCGGGCGCCGAATTTCGAGGCGGTGCGGCGTACGCCCTTCGCGACGGCTCGCACTCGACCGTGGCGCCGGGTGAACATCGTGACGATGCGGTCGCTCTCGCCCAGCTTCTGACACCGCAGGACGACCGCGTCGTCACGATAGAGCTTGCTGCGATATCCACCGGCCACGCCCGACATTCTCCCAGGTCGTGCAAGCACCTGACATCCGCCGTGCGTGGCCGATAGATCGCCTGCATCTCCGGCGGCGCCGGCTACATCTTGGGCGCGCTGCTGCCCTTCGGGTCACTGCTGCCCATGAACTTCTGGAACATCGCGTCGAACTCGCCGGCGGACGGCATCTTGCCGCTCGGCGTCGCGCTGTCGACCATCTGCGGCAGCACCTTCGCGAGATCGTCGGCTGCCTGCTGCGGCGAGCATCCGGCCTGCTTCGCCGCCGCCTGGATCTTGTCGGCCCCGATCGCCTGGGTCACCTGGTCCGGCGTCACGGGCTTGTTCTCACCCGTGCCGACCCACGATTTCACTTGATCGTCGAGGCCGGAGGCCTTCATGTTGTCGAGCAAACCGGCCATGTTCGCGCCGTTCGCGTTCGCGCCGCCGCCCTTGCCACCCATCTGGCCGAGCAACGACATCATCATGTTGCGCACCTGCGGATTCTGCGCCATTTTCATGATCGAGCTGAGGTCCATCGCTTCCCCGTTTCGCGATTCGCACCGCCCGTTGCGGCGCCCGAAACCACCTTATGAGCCGGTACGCGAACACGAGCGACTATCGCGTAATACCCACATATAACCGTCGTTGCCGCTATCACGAGCCTTGATCAGCGCGATCCTGAACATGCTGGCCGCACCAGGCCTGACCTGGGGCAATAGGTCGCGCATAGAGGAGGCAACGAGATGGGCTCCTGGCTCGCCAGCATCATTTCCTCAATCATTCTGGGTGCGATCCTCGGCTCACTCGCCCGCCTGATCCTGCCCGGCAAGCAGAACATCTCCGTGGTGACCACCGTCGTCGCGGGCATCATCGCGGCGTTCGTCGGCAGCCTGATCGCCCGCATCTTCGGCTTCAACGACACCCGCGGCATCGACTGGTGGGAGTGGTTCCTGCAGATCGTGCTCGCGCTCGTCGCGGTGTCGGTCGCGGCGCAGCGGTTCCCGGCGAAGGTGCGGCCGGGTCGATAACCGTGACGGTGCCGGATCGTTTAGGACGGTGCGGGATCGTTGGGGACCGTGCGGGGCCGTGGCGGCCGGAGCCACCACGGGTCGGCGCGATCACCTTTAGAAACCCAGTTTGCGCAGCTGCTTCGGATCGCGCTGCCATTCCTTGGCGACGCGAACGTGCAGGTCGAGATAGACGCGGGTGCCGAGCAACTCCTCGATTTCCACGCGCGCCCGGGTGCCGACGTCTTTCAGGCGCGACCCCTGATGCCCGATCACAATCGCCTTCTGGCTCGGCCGTTCGACGTACACGTCGGCAAAAATGCGGGTGAGCTTGCCCTCGACCTGCATCTCCTCGACGACGACCGCGATCGAATGCGGCAGTTCGTCGCGCACGCCTTCCAGGGCCGCCTCCCGGATCAGCTCCGCGACCAGCACCTGTTCGGGTTCGTCGGTGAGCATGCCGTCGGGGTAGAGCTGCGGCGACGTGGGCAGATGCCGGCTCAACACGTCGACGAGCACGTCGATCTGGTCGCCGGAGACGGCGCTGACCGGCACGATGTCGGCGAAGTCGGCGAGTTTGCTGACGGCGACGAGCTGTTGGGCGAGCCGAGCCTTGTCGACGAGGTCCGTTTTCGTCACGACGGCGACCATGACGGGCTTGAGTTCGGCCATCTCCGCGCTGATGAACCGGTCGCCCCGGCCGACCTCCTCGTCGGCCGGGATGCACAGGCCGATCACGTCGACCTCGCTCCACGTCTGCCGCACCAGGTCGTTGAGCCGCTCGCCGAGCAGTGTGCGAGGCCGGTGCAGGCCGGGGGTGTCGACGAGCACGAGCTGCGCGTCGGGCCGGTGCAGCACGGCGCGGATCACGTGGCGGGTCGTCTGCGGACGGTTCGACGTGATCGCGATCTTCTGGCCGATGATCGCGTTCGTCAGCGTCGATTTGCCCGCGTTGGGCCGACCCACAAAACATGCGAATCCAGCGTGGTACGGCCGCGCCGCGCCATCGTCCGCCGTCTTACCTGAAGCCCCAGTGTCCCGAGCCATCCTGGTGCCTCCTAGATAAACGTTCAGTCGGTTTAACCGATTAGTCGGTATACGTGCCGAGCACGACACCGTTCGGCGCGGCCAGGTGGATCGGTGCCTGGGCGGACACGTCCCGCACCGCGGTGAGCCCGGCGATGTCCAGCGTCGACGCCTCCGTGACGACCACGGCCGCCTCGATCACGTCGGCTCCGCCGTTGACCGCCGCGGCGACCGCGAACTGCAGTGCGGTGAGGCTCAGCGACGGCAGGTTGACGCTGACGCCGGCGTAGGTGCGGCCGTCACCGTCGCGCACGGCCGAACCCTCCACCGAGCCGCCTCGGGCCCGGGCCGCCCGCGCGAGCGTGAGCAGTTTGGCGTCTTCCACGGACAGCGCGACAACGGTGTCGTCAGACATCGGCCACCTGCCTCTCCTTGTCGGTGGCTCGATCGTCGTCACTCGCCGACACAGTGGTGCCGGTCAGCGTTTCGGACGTGGGACTGTCATCTTCCGACGGCTCGTCGTCGGGTACGCGTCGCACCAGCACCGAGTCGATCCGGTTGCGGCGACCGGTGGTGCCCTCGGCGATCAGGCGCAGCCCGGCGAACGTGGCCTGCGCGCCCGGGATCGGCACCCGGCCGAGTGCCTGCGCGAGCAGACCACCGACCGTCTCCACCTCGTCGGTCGGCAGCTCGACGTCGAAGATCTCGCCGAGGTCTTCGACCGGGCAGCCGGGCGGTGACCCGGACCGCGCCGTCGTCGAGGTGTTCGACCGGCGGCCGCTCGACGTCGTACTCATCGGTGATCTCGCCGACGATCTCTTCCAGGATGTCCTCGATCGTCACGAGGCCGGCGGTGCCGCCGTACTCGTCGACGATGATCGCCATGTGGGTGCGTTCCGCCTGCATCTCGGACAGCAGGTCGTCGACCGGCTTGGACTCCGGCACGAAGGTCGCCGGGCGCATCAGATCGCGGGCGGCCGCCGTGTCGTGCAAACCCGCCTCGGACGGCTTTGACCAGGTCCTTCAGGTAGACGATGCCGAGCACGTCGTCGACGTTCTCGCCGATCAGCGGCAGCCGGGAGAACCCGGACCGCAGCGCGACGCCGAGCGCGCCCCGCAGCGTGGTGTTCTGGGACGAGCCACACCATGTCGGTGCGCGGCACCATGACCTCGCGCGCGATCGTGTCGCCGAGCGCGAACACCGAGTGGATCATGTCGCGTTCGCCGTGCTCGACGACGCCGCGCTGCTCGGCCAGGTCGACCAGCTCCGCAGCTCGACCTGGGTCGCGAACGGGCCCTCGCGGAAGCCCTTGCCGGGAGTGAACGCGTTGCCGATCAGGATCAGCAGCGACGCGAGCGGGTTCAGCACCCGGCCGAGCCAGCGCACGAGCGGCGCGGCGAACCGCCCGACCGCGTAGGCGTGCTGCCGGCCGATGGTGCGCGGAGCCACGCCGACGACCACGAAGCACGACGATCGTCATCGAACCGGTCACGATCAACGCGGCAGGCCAGCCGGCGCCGAACTCGGAGATCGTGACCAGCGCGACCAGCGTGGTCGCGGCCAACTCGCAGAGCGTGCGCAGGAGCAACAAGCAGGTTCAGGTGGCGTACCGACGTCGGACGGCGACCGCCTGCAGCGCCCGGGCGCCGCGGACGCCTTCGCGGGCGAGTTCGCCGGCGCGCGCGACGCGACACCGAGTAGAGCGCGGCGTCGGTCATCGCGAACAGGCCGGCGAGAATCACCAGGCGCTGCCGCGATCAGCAGCAACTCGGTGTCGGGAAGGTGCGCGGGCATCCGGATCGCCTAACTGAGCGGCGCGGCCGAGCCCGGCACGGGGGGCGCCCCGACGACCTTGCGGCCCACGCTGGTCTGCCAGCCGCTCAGCAGTCGGGCCTGGAGCGTGAACATCTCGCGCTCCTCCTCCGGCTCGGCGTGGTCGTATCCGAGCAGGTGCAGCACGCCGTGCACGGTCAGCAGGTGCAGCTCGTCGTCGGCGCCGTGCCCGGCCGTCGCGGCCTGTTTCGCGGCCACCTCGGGGCACAGCACGATGTCGCCGAGCAGCGCCGGCTCCGCCGCCGGTGGCCTCGCTCGGGCCGTGGTCGACGCTGCTCTCGTCCATCGGGAAGGCGAGCACGTCGGTCGGGCCGTCGCCGCCCATCCAGCGGTGGTTCAGCTCGGTCATGTATTCGATGTCGACGAGCAGCACGGACAGCTCGGCGAGGGGGTTGACACCCATCTCGTCGAGCGCGTACCGCGCGACCGCGAGCACTGCGTCGGTGTCGACGGCGACCCCGGACTCGTTGGCGATCTCGATGGACACGTAGCTCCCATGTTCGTTGCGGCAGACCCGGCGGCCCCGAATGGCTCGAGGCGCACCGGCGCCGCCGCGTCAGCGTCGCCGAGCCGCCCGGCCACCCGCGGCCCGGGCGGGCAGAGCATGTGGCCCCGCCTGCTCGTGCGTGGCGTCGTCCCACTTCGCGTACGCGTCGACGATGTCACTGACCAGCCGGTGGCGCACGACGTCGGCGCTGGACAGCCGGGAGAAGTGGACGTCTTCGACACCGTCCAGGATCTCCTGAACGACCCGCAGCCCGCTGCTGGTGCCGCCGGGCAGGTCAACCTGGGTGACGTCGCCGGTCACCACGATCTTCGAGCCGAAGCCGAGCCGGGTCAGGAACATCTTCATCTGCTCGGGCGTGGTGTTCTGCGCCTCGTCGAGAATGATGAACGCGTCATTGAGCGTACGGCCGCGCATGTAGGCCAGCGGAGCGACCTCGATCGTGCCGGCCTGCATCAGCCGCGGGATCGAGTCCGGGTCGAGCATGTCGTGCAGCGCGTCGTAGAGCGGCCGCAGGTACGGGTCGATCTTGTCGAACAGCGTGCCGGGCAGGAAGCCCAGCCGCTCCCCCGCCTCGACCGCCGGCCGGGTCAGGATGATCCGGTTGACCTGCTTGGCCTGCAGCGCCTGGACGGCCTTGGCCATCGCCAGGTAGGTCTTGCCGGTGCCGGCCGGGCCGATGCCGAACATGATCGTGTTGACGTCGATCGCGTCGACGTAGCGCTTCTGGCCCAGCGTCTTGGGCCGGATCGTGCGCCCGCGCCGGGAGAGGATGTTGAGCGTCAGCACGTCGGCGGGGCGCTCCTGCGTGCCCTGCTTGAGCATGCCGACGATGCGGCGGACCGCGTCCTTGGTCAGCGTCTCGCCCTTGGCGATCAGCTCCAGCAGCTCGGTGAAGACCCGCTCGGCGAGCGCGTTGTCGGCCGGCGGCGCCGGAAAGGGTGATCTCGTTGCCGCGCACGAGGATGTCGCTCGCGAGCGAGAGCTCGATGAGCCGCAGGATCTCGTCGTTCGGGCCGAGCAGGCTGACCATCTGCTGCGGGTCGGCCACGGTGATCTTGTTTTGAACCCGGGCGCCACGCTGGCCGGAAACCGGCACCGAGGTGGAGCGTTTGGGGTTTGGCTTGTGGTCATAGGTCGGCCCCGTGGGCCCATGCCGCCTCTCTCCAGTGTCGACATCGGCATCCCGCTGATCGTAGTGCCGACTTTTGCCCAGCGTGGCGCCGCTACATATCGACCCGAACCGCAATGTCCGGTTTCTGAGACTGGCCTTTCATACCGGCCGCCGAAGCCGTGACACCGTCGAAGGCTCCGGGTCCGGGTGAACCGGTACGTCGCCCAGTGCATCTCGGTGACCACGCCCGTCGCTGGATCACGCGGTCAGCCGCAGGCGCTCGCCGGCCTCCCGACCCGACACCGTCCGCAGCACGTCGCGCTCGCCGTCGAGCGGTTCGAAGACCGCCGGCGGCGCGCCCGGGCGCATCGTCGGCTCCGCGGGCACGCAGACTGCCGTCGCGCCAGGAGAACACGTGCTCGTAGCCCTCGCTCCACCACCGGCCGAGCACCGATCGGAACTCCGCGGGTGCCGGCTCGCCCGATCCGCCACGGGGCGATGTCGGCCGGGTCGTGCTCCACCGCCGCGGCGAGCAGCGTGTGTGGCAGTTCGAGCAGCCCGGCCGCCGGTGCCCGAGGAACCGAGCGACCGCGCCGCCCAGCGCTTCGGCAGCCCGGCGCCGCCACGCCGGCCGTAGACGCCGGCGAGGAAGCCGGGCATGGCGCCGTCATGCCCGACGTGGATGACCCGCTGCCCGCCCTGCGGCACCGCCAGGGACAGGATCAGCCCGAGCCCGAAGCCGACCGCCCACAGCGCTTCGTCGGTGACCGTGAGCGGCCAGCGCATCTCGTCGAGCGTGGCTTCGGCGCGAGCACGGCGCCGGCCGGGTCGACGGCGGCCGGGTCGGCCAGGAAAGCCGGCCCACCGGGCGAGGTCGGCGGCGGTGCCCCACAGCTGCGCGGCCGGCGCGATCGCCGCCGAAGTCGGTAGCGGGCTCCGGGCGGGCGTGGTCGGAGTACGCGTCGACCATGTAACCCGGCCGCCGCCCGATCGGTCGGCGCCACGGTGATCGATGCCAGTCCCAGCGGCGTCAGCACGCGATCGGCGAGCAGCCTCGGCCCAGGTGCCGCCGCGCAGCGTGCCGACCAGGTGCCCGAGCAGCGCCAGGCCGAGGTTGGAGTAGTGGAACCGGCGGCCGGCCGGCAGCACCTGTTCGGCGCGGTCGAGGTCGGCGAGCAGCTCGTCGACGCCCGGCGCGAGCAGCGTGTCCCAGACGTCGCCGTACGGCTCGCGCTGGATGCCCGGACGTGTGCGACAGCAGCCGCCGGATCGGTCAGATCGCCGTGCGCGGGCACGGTCGAGGTGGCGGCCGATCGGATCGTCGAGGTCGAGCAGCCCGTCGTCGCGGCACTGCATGACCAGCACCGACGGTGAAGGTCTTCGTGACCGAGCCGATCCGGAACTGGGTGCCGGCGTCCAGCGGCGCGTCGGTGCCGGACGTCGCCGACCTGCAGCGTCCAGAGCGGACGGTCGGCCCGGTGCAGGGCGACCGACAGCGCGGGCACCCGATTGTCGGCCTGGCAGGCTCGGGTCAGACGGTCGTAGCGATCAGCAGCGTTGGTCATCGGGCGAGCATATGGGTCCCAGCGCGTCGGCTCTACACCAACTTCGGGTGCTCAGGACCTTGATCGCGTTACGCTCGCGAAGGAGACTCGCCCGGCCGACGGGAGGCGTTCGACGTGGATCGTGACGACGTGTCCGCGTCGTTCTGGGCAGCGTTCGCGGCCGCCAACCGGGCCCTCAGCACCGCGCGAGACGACGCGCTCGCCCGGCACGGCATCGCCGCCGGTCAATCGGCGATTCTCGGAAGGCTGTGGGCCGCTGACGACCAGCCTCCCGGCGAGGTGGCCCGCGCGCTCGACATGACCACGTCCGCCGTGACCGGCACCACGACCAAGATGGAAGCCGCCGGCTTGATCGAGCGGACAGCGACCGACGCCCACCACGTGACGCTGCGCCTCACGGCTCGCGGTCGCGCGCTGGAAAAGATCATCGAGCGTGACATGCGAACGCTTGCCGAGCGCGCCCTCGGCTCCCTCTCCGACGCCGAACGCACCGAGTTGATCCGGCTCCTCCGCGAGGTCCGAGCGAGCCTGTCCTGACCTTGGCGAAAAACTGCTGCCCTGACTGCGGTTTCTGGCCAAGGTCACATCGGTTGTCCTGACCGGGCCGGCACGGCAGAATGCGGCCGTGCGCATCCATCCCCGCAAGCTCGTCATCGGCGTCGCGCTGACCACGGCGGTCGCGGTGCTTTCCGCCTGCTCGTCCGGGTCGACTCCGGCCGCCGCGAGCCTGCCGGGGGGCGCCGCGTCGAGTGGACCCTCGGGGGCGGCCGGCTCGCCGAGCGCGACTCCGACGACCACCAAACCCTCGCCGACCTCGAAGCCCACGGCGAAACCGACGGCGACCACGAAACCGGCCGCCTGCTCGGTGCTGCCGAGCGACGACGTCTGGCATGCCGACGTCTCGCAACTGCCACTGCTCGCGAAGTCGGCCGCGTACGTCAAGAGCATCGGTCTCGGCTCGCCAGTACACGCCGACTTCGGTTCGGGCACCTGGGACGGCGGCCCGATCGGCATTCCGATCACGACGGTGCCGGCCGGCCAGGCGAAGGTCACGGTGAAGTTCGAGTACGCGGACGAGAGCGACGCCGGGCCGTACCCGGTCCCGGAACGCGAAGGTCGAGGGCGGCTCCGGAGCTTCGGGCGACCGCCACGTGATCGTCTACGACGCCGCGCACTGCAAGGACTACGAGCTTTACGCCGCGTACCCGCAAAGCAAGGCTCGTGGAAAGCGGGTTCCGGCGCCGTTTACGACCTGCGCAGCGACAAGCTGCGGCACGCCGGCTGGACCTCGGCCGACGCCGCCGGGCTGCCGATCCTGCCGGGCCTGGTCACCTACGCCGAGGTCGCGTCCGGGCCACATCGACCACGCGATCCGGGTGACCGTGTCCGCCACGCAGGCCGCCTACCTCTGGCCGGCCCGTCACGTGGCCTCGTCGTCGCACGACACGTCCCTGCCGCCGATGGGCCTGCGGCTGCGGCTCAAGGCCAGCGTCAACATCTCGCACCTGCCGAAACAGGCCCGGATCGTGGCCACGGCGATGCAGAAGTACGGCGTGATCGTGGCCGACAACGGCTCGTCGTGGTACATCTCCGGCGCGCCCGACTCGCACTGGGACAACGATCAGCTGCACGCGCTCGGATCGTTGACCGGCACCGACTTCGAGGCCGTCAACGAGGCGAGTCTGATGGTCAGCTCGAGTTCCGGTGCCACGCGACACTAGCGGGTAACGCTCCGTCACCGATTGACGTTCACGCGCGGCGTTACTCCGCGTTGCGCCGTCGCGTCGCGGGGCACGGGGGTTGCGGGGGGCTTTGCTCTGCTCACCTATACGCACACGGTCGTGAGCTGCGGGTAGCCGCGGCAAGATCGTATCGCTGGCAAGATCTAGGTGACGGAACGTCACCGATGCCTATGGGTGAGCAGAGCAAAGCTCGCCGCACCACACTACCTCAGTCTCGACCGGAAAGTCACCCTCCGCGACGACGTCGCGTGACGGTGACGATCAATCGATCAATCGACCGCAGATCAGTGCCCGGCCCGACCGGGCCTCAGCGCCGGGCTACCAGCGACCCAGCCGGGCCGACAGCACGCAGATCGCGGCGACACCGGCCGTCGACGTCCGCAGCACGCTGTCGCCGAGGCGCACCGCGGTCGCGCCGGCGGCGGCGAACGTGGCCAACTCCTCGTCGCTGATGCCGCCCTCGGGCCCGACGACCAGCACGATGTCCCCAGCGGGCGGCAGCTCGACCGCGGTCAACGGCGTGGACGCGCCCTCGTGCAGCACGAACGTGGCCGCGGCGGCCGGTTCGCGAGCGCCGCCGTCGTTATTGCGGCCGGCGCCGACCGCCGGGATCCAGGGGCGCCGGGCCTGCTTCGCCGCCTCCCGAGCGGTCGCGGCCCATTTGTCCCGCGCCTTCGCGCCGCGGCTCGCCACGCCAGACGGTCACGCAACGGGACGCCGCCCAGGGCACGATCTCGTCGACGCCGACCTCGGTCATGGCCTGGACGGCGAGTTCGCCGCGGTCGCCTTTGGGGATGCCCTGAGCGACGACGAGGCGCGGGGACGGCGGCTTCGGCGTACCACCGGTCGACGACGGACAGCGTGAGCGCTGCCCTTGCCGACGGCCGCGACCTCGGCGGTCGCCGTGCCGCCGGCGCCGTCACCGAGCAGCAGCGCTCGCCGACGCGCAGGCGCTGCACGTCGGCGGCGTGATGCCCCTCCGGGCCGTCGAGCACGAACGTGTCGCCGGCGGGCAGCGCGTCGACCAGGAAGAGCGCGCAGGCTCACGCGTGCCCGTTGAACGCGTCGCGCATGCGGGAGAAGAAGCCGCCCTGCTTGGACAGCTCGGCGATCTCCTCGCCGCGGACGCTGGCGAATTCGCGCATCATCCGCTCCTGGTCGGCGTCGAGCTTCGTCGGCGTGCGCACGTCGAGGTGCACGAACAGGTCGCCGCGGCCGGTGCCGCGCAGGTGCGGCACGCCACGGGCCTTGCAGCCGCACCGTGGAGCCCGGCTGCGTGCCCGCGTTGACGTCGACGTTCTCCTCGCTGTCCAGCGTCTTGATGGTCAGCCGGGTGCCGAGCGCGGCGGCCGCCATCGGCACGGTGACCCGGCAGTGCAGGTCGTCGCCCTTGCGGGAGAAGACGTCGTGCGGGCGCTCGTGGATCTCCACGTAGAGGTCGCCGGCCGGGCCGCCGCCGGGGCCGACCTCGCCCTGACCGGCCAGCCGGATGCGCATCTGGTCCTCGACGCCGGCCGGGATCTTCACGGTGAGCGTGCGGCGGGTGCGGACCCGGCCGTCACCGGCGCAGGTCGCGCACGGGTGCGGGATGACCGTGCCGAAACCGCCGCAGGCCGGGCACGGGCGGGCGGTCATGACCTGGCCGAGGAACGTGCGCTGCACGCGACTGCACCTCGCCGCGGCCGCCGCAGGTGTCGCAGGTGCGCGGGTGGGTGCCCGGCGGCCGTGCCGGCGCCGTGACAGGTCTCGCAGACGACCGCGGTGTCGACGGTGATCGGCGCCTCGACGCCGAACGCGGTCTCGTACAGGTCGAGCGGCAGCGGCAGGATCGCGTCGGCGCCGGCCCGCGTGCGCGAGCGCGGGCCGCGGGCGCGCCGCCGCCGCCGAAGAACGCGTCCATGATGTCCTGGAAGCCGACGAACGAGCCGCCGGCCCGGGCACCGCCACCGCCGCCACCGCCGTTGCCGACAGCGGGTCGCCGCCGAGGTCGACGATCTGGCGCTTCTGGTCGTCGGAGAGCACCTCGTACGCGGTGCTGATCTCCTTGAACCTCTCGTGCGCGGCCGGGTCCGGGTTGACGTCCGGGTGGTATTGCCGGGCGAGCTTGCGGTAGGCCCGCTTGATCTCGTCCGTCGAGGCGTCCTGGGCCACGCCCAGGGTCCCGTAGTAGTCCTTCGCCACTGCGCTCGGCCGTCCTGTCGTTCTCGTCTGCGTAGATGATCGACCGTCGTGATCTCGCGCTAGCCGCTTCCGGTGCTACAGCTGTCAGTTCTGTGCGAGCAGTTCGCCTACGTAGCGCGCCACGGCGCTCACCGCGGTGATCGTCGCCGGATAGTCCATCCGGGTCGGGCCGAGCACGCCCATGCCGCCGACGATCGTCGTGCCCGGGCCGTAACCCGGTCGAGACGACCGAGGTGCCGCGCAGGTGCTCGATCTCGTTCTCGTCGCCGATGCGGACCCGGATCGGGCTCCTCCTCGACCGAGCCGATCAGCTTGAGCAGCACGACCTCTTCCTCGAGCGCCTCGAGGATCGGCCGGATCGAGCCGTGGAAGTCGAAGCACGCCGGCCCGGGTCAGGTTGGCCGTGCCGGCCAGCGCGATCCGCTCGTCGGCACGCTCGATCAGCGTCTCCAGCAGCACCGCGGCAGCGCGGTCATGGTCCGCACGCAGCGTCCGGCTCGACCTCGTCGACCAGCGCCTGCGACCAGCGGCGGCGTGTCGGCGAGCCGCCGGCCGCCGAGCTTCTCGTTGATCAGCGTGCGCAGCGCGCGAGACCTCCGTCGGCGGGATCGGGTCGGGCAGCTCGACGATGCGCTGCTCGACCCGGCCGGTGTCGGTGATCATGACGAGCATCAGCCGGGTCGTGGAGATCGGCACCAGCTCCAGGTGGCGCACCGAGGAGCGGGTCAGGCTCGGGTACTGCACGACCGCGACCTGGCCGGTGACCTGCGCGAGCAGCCGGACCGTGCGGTGCACCACGTCGTCGAGGTCGACCGCGCCGATCAGGAACCGCTCGATCGCCCGGCGCTCGGCCGGCGAGAGCGGCTTGATGCCGGGACAGCTTGTCGACGAACAGCCGGTAACCGCGGTCGGTGGGCACCCGGCCGGCGCTGGTGTGCGGCTGGCGGAGGTAGCCCTCGTCCTCCAGCGCGGCCATGTCGTTGCGGACGGTCGCGGCGGAAACCCGCAGCTGGTGGCGCTCGACCAGGGCCTTGCTGCCGACCGGCTCCTGCGTGGCGACGT
This sequence comes from uncultured Actinomycetota bacterium, assembly GCA_963797605.1. Lineage (GTDB taxonomy): Bacteria > Actinomycetota > Actinomycetes > Mycobacteriales > Micromonosporaceae > DASQPR01. Next base: position 96,815 of record CAWCPX010000004.1, read on the forward strand.
AGTCCTCGACGATCGCGCGCAGCACGTCGAGCTTGCGGTCATCGAGGCCCATCGCGCGCTCCCGTCCGTGACATCTCGTCAGTAAAGGACCCCGGGTGCCGGGGACTGGCACTCCAGAGTAGCGAGTGCCAGTCTACGTCGAGATTCGTGTCTTCGACCCGCCGACTTTCGCCTCCGCGACGATTCCGCTCTTCCTGTCGAATCGATCGATGAGAGACGAATCACACCCATCAGATCACTTTTTGACGGGCACGGGTCGGCTGAACACTCTGGCGCCCGGACCGAACGCGGCACCCTACGGCGTCCGCACATGACCAATCCTGGCTACCGCCGGCTGCCCGGCGTACCCCGGCCAGCAAGGCCGCCTACGCGCCCGCCACCGCCGCCCGGGTACGCGAACTCCGACGAGAAGACCTGGGCGCTCGTCGCCCACTTCGGCGGCGCCGCCGGCAACCTCTTCTGCGGCTTCCTCGGCTTCGTCGCTCCGCTGATCGCGCTGCTCGCCAAGGGCCCGAGTCACCGATCGTGCGGCGGCACGCGCTGGACGCGCTGAACTTCCAGATCCCGGTGAGCGTCGTCGGCTCTGGTCCTGCTACATCATCCGCGGTCCGCCGCGTCCTGCTCTTCACCGGCGGCGATGGGCGCTCGCGTGGCTGCTCGGCCTCGTCGTGGGCGGTCGCGATCTTCGGCATCGTCTTCGGCGTCATCGCCGGCATCCGGGCCAACGAGGGCCAGCCCTTCAAGTACCCGTTGAACATCGACATCATCAAGTAAGCGCCGGTCGCGGCGCGCCGGCGGTCGCGTCGGCGCGCCTTTCTCGACTGGCTCCGCGTCGGCGGTCTAGGGCGACCAGGTCGCGCACAACCGCGTCGGCGAGCAGCCGCCCGCGCAGCGTCAGGCTGGCCGTGCCGCGTGGCGAACGGCTTCTTCGCCGAGCAGCCCGTCGCCGCAGCGCCCGCGCCGCCGCCGCCCGGCCCGCCGCGATCCAGTGTCGCCAGCGGCAGCCCCTCGACCAGCCGCAGCCGGAGCATGACGTCCTCGACGCTGCCGGTCCGTGCGGTCAGCATCTCGCGCGCCTGGCCGGGCGACACACCCGTCGGCAGCGCGTCGCAGTACGCCGTCGGGTGCTTGACGTTCCACCAGCGCACCCCGCCGACGTGGCTGTGCGCGCCCGGGCCGAAGCCCCACCAGTCGCCGCCGGTCCAGTAGAGCAGGTTGTGCCGGCACCGCGCCTCGGCCGACGCGCGCCCAGTTGGAGACCTCGTACCAGGAGAAGCCCGCCGGCCGACAGCGCCGCCTCGGCGGCCAGGTAGCGGTCGGCGGCAACGTCGTCAGATGGGTACGGCAGCTCGCCGCGCCGCATCCGCGCGGCCATCCGGGTGCCGTCCTCGACGATCAGCGCGTACGCGCTGACATGGTCGACGCCGGCATCGATCACCGCGTCGAGCGACGCGGCGAAGTCGTCGGCGGTCTCCCCCGGCGTGCCGTAGATCAGGTCGAGGTTGACGTGCTCGAACCCGGCCTCGCGGGCCTCGACCGCGGCCGCGGCGCGCCCGCCCGGCGGTGTGCTGGCGGTCGAGGATCGCGAGCACGCGCCGGGCGCGCGACTGCATGCCCAGCGAGATCCGGGTGAAGCCGGCCGCCCGCAGCGTCGCGCAGCGACGCCGGGTCGACCGACTCCGGGTTGGCCTCGGTGGTGACCTCGGCGTCGGCCGCGAGACCCCAGGTCTTGTCGATCGCGCTCCAGGATCCGGCCGAGGTCGCCGGCTGGCAGCAGCGTCGGCGTGCCGCCGCCGACGAAGACCGTGTCGACGCGGGCCGGCGGCGTCGCCGAGCACCCGGGCGGCCAGCGCGATCTCGGCCAGCACGGCGTCGACGTAGCCGTCGCGGATGGCGCCCTCGCCCGGCGCGTACGTGTTGAAGTCGCAGTACCCGCATCGCGACGCGCAGAACGGCACGTGCACGTAGACGCCGAACCCGCTCGCGTCCGCGCCGACGCGCTCGAGCCGGCAGGTCGCCACCGGTCGCCGGCGCCAGCCGCGCCCGTTCGCGGGCCGGCAGCTCACCGTCTCGGCAGTTGGCTCTGCCACGCCGCTACTAGTCTGCCTGGCATGACCGACATTGATCCGCTCCGAGGTGCGCGCCGGTGTCGCGACCTCACGCTGGACAGCCCGTCCAACCGCAACGCGCTGTCCCGCGCCTGATCGACCAGCTGCTGACCGGCGCTGGCCGCCGCCGACGGCCGACGCCGCCGTCCGCGTGATCGTGCTCAGCCACACCGGCCCGGTCTTCTGCTCCGGCGCCGACCTGAAGGAGACCGCGGCCGCGCTGGCCGCCGGCCAGCATGCCCGATCGGGCGCGCTCGGCGCGCGTGCTCGACGGCGATCTGGGAGTGCCCGAAGCCGGTCGTCGCGCGGGTCGGCGGCCCGGCCCGCGCCGGCGGCCTCGGCCTGATCGCCGCGGCCGACATCGCGGTCTGCACCCGAGAGGCGACGTTCGCCTTCAGCGAGGTGCGCATCGGGGTGATCCCGGCGGTGATCTCGGCGACCGTGCTGCGCCGACTTCGCGTCGCGCGCCGCCGCCGAGCTCTACCTGACCGGCGACGTCTTCGACGGCGCCCGAGCGGCCGGAGATCGGCCTGGTCACCGAGGCCGTGCCGCCGCCGAACTCGACGCGGCCGTCCGCCGGTTACACCGCCTCACTGGTCCGCGGCGCGCCGGCGCGCCCTGGCCGGGGCCAAGGCCCTGCTCCGGCGCACGGCGGCGACTACGTTCAGTGACGAGGTGGCCGAGCTGACCGGCATTGTCCGTCTCCTACTTCGGCTCGCGACGGAGGGCCGCGAAGGCATGGCCGCGTTCCGCGAAAAGCGCGACGCGGCCTGGGTACCCACCTGCCTGAACTGCTCTTATCTATGGCCTTTGATCCGATCGCTTCAGATACGCTCGCCAACCTTGTCGAGCCTCCAGGGTGTAGGGGCCGCAGCGCCCGCGCCCACGAGATGCGGAGAGTGACCGTGCGTACCCGAACCATCGTCGTCGCGCCTGCGGTCATCGCCGTGCTCGTGGCGGTCGGCGTCTACATCGGCGTGCATGGATTCAAGGGCGCGCTGCCGCTGCCCGGGCGCTCCGAATACTGCACTGCGATTCAGGGCGGCGACGGCGTCACGCTCGAGCCTCGACCAGATGGCAGAACGCGGCGACCATCGCGGCCGTCGGCATCCGGCGCGACGTGCCCGGACGCAGGCGATCACGGTCGCGCTCGCGACGGCGTTGCAGGAGTCGAAGCTCAAGAACCTCAGCGGCGGCGACCGCGACTCGGTCGGGCTCTTCCAGCAGCGCCCTCGAGGGCTGGGGCAGCGCGAAGCAGATCTCCAACCCCCGCTACTCGGCCGGCAAGTTCTACTCCGCGCTGCTGCACGTCGTCCGGCTGGCAGAAGATGAGCGGTCACCAAGGCCGCGCAATCGGTGCAGCGCAGCGGCGCACCCGAGGCCTACCAGAAATGGGCGGCCGAGGCCGGGGTGCTCAGCCGGGCCCTGCTGGGCGACGTGTCGCACGCGGTCTCGTGCTACGTCGCCTCGACGCCGCTGACCCGGGGCACCGCGGCCCTGAGCGGGCTCGCCAGCGACCTGAAAAGCGACTGGGGTGCCCGGCTGCAGCGGGTCACCACGTCCAGCCCCTACTCGCTGGCCCTGTTCGCGGCCGACAACCAGGCCGGCTGGCAGTACGCCCACTGGCTGGTCGCCCACGCGCAAGACCGCGGCATCATGCGCGTGCAGTTCGGCGACCAGGAGTGGACGGCCAAGGCCGGCACCTGGGCAGCGGCCGGCGCGCTCGCGACCACAGCCCCGGGCGAAACCGTGTTCGCCCAGGTCTACGGCGCCGTCGTGAAGCCCGCGACGAAGAAGTAGCGGCTACTTCCGGCCCTTGTCGGCGGGCGCGTCCGACGTGGACAGCGCGGCGATGAACGCCTCCTGCGGCACCTCGACGCGGCCGACCATCTTCATCCGCTTCTTGCCTTCCTTCTGCTTCTCCAGCAGCTTGCGCTTCCGGGTGATGTCACCGCCGTAGCACTTGGCGAGCACGTCCTTGCGGATCGCCCGGATCGTCTCGCGGGCGATGATCCGGCTGCCGATCGCGGCCTGGATCGGCACCTCGAACTGCTGACGCGGAATGAGTTTCTGCAGCTTGGACGCGATCGAGACGCCGTAGTTGTAGGCCTTGTCCTTGTGCACGATCGCGGAGAACGCGTCGACCGGCTCTCCGTGCAGCAGGATGTCGACCTTCACCAGGTCGGCCGCCTGCTCGCCGGAGGGTTCGTAGTCCAGCGACGCGTAGCCCTTCGTGCGGCTCTTCAACTGGTCGAAGAAGTCGTAGATGATCTCGGCCATCGGCAGCGTGTAGCGCATCTCGACCCGGTCGGATGACAGGAAGTCCATGCCGGTCTGCACGCCACGACGGCGTCTGGCACAGCTCCATGATCGCGCCGACGTACTCCTTCGGGGTCAGCACGGTCGCGCGCACCGTCGGTTCGTAGATCTCGCCGACCTTGCCCGCCGGGAACTCGCTCGGGTTGGTGACGGTCAGCGACGAGCCGTCCTCCATGTCCAGCCGGTAGACGACGTTCGGCGCGGTGGAGATCAGGTCGAGGTTGAACTCGCGCTCCAGCCGCTCCTGGATGATCTCCAGGTGCAGCAGGCCGAGGAAGCCGCAGCGGAACCCGAACCCGAGCGCCGCGCTGGTCTCCGGCTCGTAGTTGAGCGAGGCGTCGTTGAGCTTGAGCTTGTCGAGCGCGTCGCGAAGGATCGGGTAGTCGGAGCCGTCGATCGGGTAGAGACCCGAGTAGACCATCGGCTTGGGTCCTTGTAGCCGCCGAGCGCCGTCGTGGCCGGCCGGGCGTTGATCGTGACCGTGTCACCGACGCGCGACTGGCGTACGTCTTTCACGCCGGTCATCAGGTAACCGACCTCGCCGACACCGAGCGCCTTGCCCTTGACCGGCTCCGGCGAGATGACACCGATCTCCAGCAACTCGTGCACGGCGCCGGTGGACATCATCTTGATCCGGTCGCGCGCCTCGATCTTGCCGTCGATGACGCGGATGTAGGTGACGACGCCGCGATAGACGTCGTACACCGAGTCGAAGATCATCGCACGGGCCGGTGCGTCGGCGTCACCGACGGGCGGCGTCATCTGCCGGACGATCTCGTCGAGCAGATGCTCCACGCCGGCACCGGTCTTGCCGGAGACCCGCAGGCAGTCATCGGGCTCGCAGCCGATCAGGTGGGCGAGCTCCTCCGCGTACTTCTCCGGCTGGGCGGCCGGCAGGTCGATCTTGTTGAGCACCGGAATGATCGTGAGGTCGTTTTCCATCGCCAGGTAGAGGTTGGCCAGCGTCTGCGCCTCGATGCCCTGCGCCGCGTCGACGAGGAGCACCGCACCCTCACAGGCGGCGAGGCTGCGGCTGACCTCATAGGTGAAGTCGACGTGCCCCGGGGTGTCGATCATGTTCAGGACCGCCGTGTCACCCTGGCGGTCGCCGTTCGCGATGGTCCACGGCAGGCGTACGGCCTGGCTCTTGATCGTGATGCCACGCTCGCGCTCGATGTCCATCCGGTCGAGGTACTGCGCCCGCATCTGCCGCGGATCGACGACGCCGGTGATCTGCAACATCCGGTCGGCCAGGGTCGACTTGCCGTGGTCGATGTGCGCGATGATGCAGAAGTTCCGGATGAGACGCGGATCGGTCGCGCCGGGACTGGTCGCGAAGGGGTCGGGCGGTGATGACACGTCTGGATGGTCCGTCCTCGGGCAGGCCCGCGTAGGAGTGGAGCGGCTGACGTTCCATGCTCCCATGCCAGCCCCGATGCCTGTAACGTCCGTCCTCGCCTCGATGGATCGGGAGTCACCACACCGGTGGCGCACGCGCCCGTTTTGGCCCGTGCCGCTGGTGCCTGGTAGTCTGGATTTTCGCGCGTGGTTGTCGTGTTACGCCGCGTGCCTGAACTTTCCGGAACCTGGCCTTCCGTCACTGGACTGGCCGAGATTTGGATCGACCGAAACTCCCGAGCACAAGGACGAGGCTGTCGCGTGGCGAACATCAAGTCGCAGATCAAGCGTAACCGGCAGAACGAGAAGGCGCGCCTGCGCAACAAGGCCGTCAAGTCGTCGCTGAAGACCGCGATCCGCAAATACAACGCAGCGGTTGAGGCCGGCGACGTCGAGGCGGCCGGCACCCTGCTGGTTGACGCTTCGCGCAAGCTCGACCAGGCCGTGAGCAAAGGCGTGATCCACGCCAACCAGGCGGCCAACCGCAAGTCGGCCATCGCGAAGCGCCAGAACGCGCTCGCGACCGCTGCCTGATTTAGTTATACGTTCGACCGCGCCGCCGAGGCTGAGCTTCGGTGGCGTAGTCGTGTGTCCGGGTATGGGTCGGGCTCGGTCGTCGAGCCGTGAGTCTGGTCGCGTCAGCCTCGCCGTTGGCGGCGTGCAGGTCGCGACCTAATCGTTCGAAGCGTGAGGCTGGTCGCGCGGACCTCTCCGGCTCGGAGCGTGAGGCCGGTCGCGTGAGCCTCGCCGTTCGAAGCGTGAGCCTGGTCGCATGGACCTTGCCGTTCGCGCGAGCACTTGCCGTTCGAGCCATGTCCGGCGGTTCACGCGCGCGTTGCCGTTGGAGCGTGCTCGGCCGCTACGAGCGGTGGTCTGGGGATCGTCCGCCGGCTGCCGGGACGAAGCGACGCTGGTTCGTCGCCTTCCGCCGGGCCGCCCGACCTCCGGGGATCGGGGTGATGACCTCGGTCGGGGCGTCGAGGTCGTCTGACGACTTGCGCCGGGCGGCCGGGACCGTGGCCGTGCCGCGGGCGGACGGCCGGAGGCGAAGGGGAATGCGGCGGGTCACGTCGGAGCGAGCCAGCGCACCGGCGACAATGTCGTTGATCTTCACTAACGCGGCGACGCACAGCGGCACCAGGACCACCGACCACCAGTTGACCAGATCAGCGAGCGACAGCAGCAGCGCGAGCGCGATGGTGCCCTCGAAGAACAGGAAGCACAGCACGCCGCCGGGCTGGATGTAGGTCAGCCGAAGCATGCGCGCGTAGAGCGGCCGGTGCAGTTCTGCGACTCGGGCGGTCATCGGAGCGCTCCCGCGCGGGCGGCGGTCATGGCGAACACGGCTCGCTCCAAGGCGTACCCCCGATCGTCGGAACCGCCCTTGACCTCGGCGTTGCAGATCGCTGTCGCGCGCATCGCGGTGGCGAGCGCGGCCGGCGTCCAGCCGCGACCGGCACGTTGCGCACGCTCGATCTTCCACGCGGGCATGCCGAGCGATGACGCGAGTTGGAACGCGCTCCCCCGGCCGGCGGCGGCCACTCGGGCAACCGTGCGAACGCCATCGGCCAGCGCGTCGGCGATGGGCACCGGGTCGACACCGACCTGCAGCGCCCACCGCAGTGCCTCCAGCGCACCGGGAACGTCACCGACCATCGCGGCATCCGCGACCGCGAACCCGCTGACCTCGGCCCGGCCGCGGTAGTAGCGCGCGACCGTGGCGGCCGTGATCCGGCCGTCGGTGTCGGCTACGAGCTGGGCAGCGGCGGCGGCGATGTCGCGCAACTCGGTGCCGACGGCGGCGAGAAGGGCCTCGGCCGCGTCGTCGGGGCAGCGGCCACCCGCCCGGGCAAACTCGGCCTTCACGAACTCGACGCGCTCCCGGTGCCGGCTGATCTTCATCGCCGGCACCACGGTCGCTCCGGCCGCTTTCAAACCATCCGCCAGCGCCTTGCCTTTTGCGCCGCCCGCGTGCGTCACGACGAGCTGCACGTCGGGGTCGGGATCACGCGCGTAATCGACCAGGGCCGTGATGAGGTCCTTCTTCGCGTCTTGCCCGGAACGCAGCACCACCACCCGGCGACCACCGAACAGCGATGGGCTGACCGCCTCGGCCACCTCGGACGCGTTGGCGGCGCCCGCTTCCATCTCTCGGATCTCGGTCTCGGCATCGGCCGCGCGAGCAGCGGCGATGATGGTGTCGACCGAGCGGGCAACGAGGAGTTCTTCGTCGCCGCTGATCAGCCAAACCGCCGAGGATGCCGAGGTCACGCATCTATCGTCGCACGCGGATGCCGAGCACGGAATCCCTCACGGTCACGGTGGACGTTGACCGGCCGGATGCCCCCGAAACTCCACCGCGATCCGGCCGCCAACAGCAAGAGCGGCCAGGTCACCGGCCTGATCGGTGCGCAGAACCCGAGCGCCTCTCGCCACCATTCCCGCAAGGGTCGGCACGTTGGGTAGACCGTACGGGTTAACGGCACCAACTGACACGAACACGACAGAGGGGTCCGTGGCCGCGAGGAACGCCGGCGACTGGTACGCGCTTCCGTGATGCGGCATCTTGAGGAAATCGCAGCGGAGCGCCGCCGCTCCGACGGTCGCCAGCACCTGGTTCTGCTCCTCGATCTCGGCGTCGCCGGTCAGCAGAATTCGAACGCCCGCCTCGTCGGCACGCATCACGATCGAGTTGTTGTTGGGGTCGGAACGGGTGCCTTCCAGCCGTGAGGTCGGCCCCAAAACGGTCAATCGCAACACTCCGACCGTGTAGACCTGTCCGAGTGCCGGTGTCGAGACGGGGATGTGTGCCTCGGTGGCGGCCTTCACCACCGCGCGTACGCCCTCCGGCGGCTGGTCGAACGGTGACGTGACGATCGCGTGCACCCGCCGCCCGTCAAGGGCTCCGGTGATGCCGCCCACATGGTCCGCGTGGAAGTGGGTCAGGAACAGCAGCGGCACGTCGTCGATGCCCAGTCGCCGCAGGCATCCGTCGATGGCCGTCGGTTCCGGACCGGTGTCGATGACGATGCCCTGGCCTTGGCCGAGAGGCAGCACCTCGCCGTCGCCCTGCCCGACGTCGCAGACGACGAGCAGCGCGTGGGCCGGCGGCCATCCGGCGGTGGCGAGGCGCACCGGCACGATCGCGACGACCGCCGCCACAATGGACACCCCGACCACGGCACGGGCCACCCGGTGCCGCAGCGCGAACATGCCGCCGACCATCACGGCCGCGAGCAGCAGCCCGCCCCAGACACCACTCGGCCACGCGGCGACGGCCGCCGGTGCCGCCGCGCCGCGTTGCGCCACGAACAGGAGCCATCGGGCCGGCCAGCTCGCGAGCCAGGCGCAGAACGCCGCGCCCGTCGGCCACACCGGCGACATCACCGCTGCCGCGACCCCGACCACGGTGGCGATCGGCACGGCCGGGATCACCACGATATTGGCGGGAACGGCGACGAGGCTGACCGCGCCGCTGATGGCTGCGATCATCGGCGAGCACGCGACCTGTGCGGCGGCCGGCACCGCGACGGCCTCGGCGACACCGGCCGGGAAACCGCGGCGCACCAGCGCATCACGCCAATGCGGGGCGATCAGCAACAGCCCGGCCGTCGCGAACACCGAGAGCCCGAAGCCGATGTCGGTCGCCAGGCCGGGTCGTAGATAAGGAGGGCCGCGATCACGGCCGAGAGCGCGGGCATCGCGGTGCCACGGCGGCCGGTCGCGAGGGACACGAGCCCGATGCCGCCCATCGCCGCCGCCCGCAACACGCTCGGCGACGGCCGGACGAGGATCACGAACCCGAACAGCGCGACCGCGCCGATCACGGCCGTGACGATCGGCCCGGCGCGGCAGCACTCGGGCAAGGAACAGCGCCGCTCCCAAGATCATCACGACGTTGCTGCCGGATACGGCGACGAGGTGGGTCATGCCGGTCGCCCGGAACGCGTCCGAGACGGCCGGATCGAGCCGGGACGTGTCGCCGTCGATGAGCCCCGGCAGCAGCCCGCGCACCGGGTCCGGCAGACCGGCACAGGCCCGTTGCAGCCCGGCCCGCAGGGATCCGGCCGCCCGCTGTGGCCATGGTGGCCGCCCGAGCAGATCCGGCGCCGTGTTGACCTGCAACAGCGCGGCGTCGAGCTCACCGGGCTCCGGCGTCGCGAGCCGGCCGTAAGCCACCGCCCGCTGCCCGGGTAGCAGCGCCGACCAGCCGGGACCGCTCGTCAGCACGAAGATCGGCAGGTCGACGTCGTACCGCGCTGTGTCGTCGACTGCCCGGACTTGCCGCGGAGCACCGAAATCGACGAGACCTGGGCGTCGAGCGCGTATGTCGGTGGGCCGATGTGCGCGGCGCCGACCTGATGCGGATCGCTCGACAGCGTCACGGTCACCGCTACGGACGCGTGCGCCCGAGCAAGTCCCGCGATCGGCTGCTGCTCCCGGATCGAGACGTGGCTGGCCGTGGAGATCGCACCGCACACGACGCCGATCGCGGCCGCGACCACGGCCCAGCGAACCGACCGCCGATCGAGCCGGGCGACCCAGCCGAGGCGACGACCGACGCCGTCGAGGCGCTGGACGGCAACGCCCAGCCGTCGCGGCAGACTGAATCCGCGCAGTCCACCAGCACCACCGCGACACACGCCGCGACCATCGCCATCACGGTGCCGGCCCGGGCGGACATGTAGAGCGCTGCCACGCACGACAGCCAGGTGCCGGTCGCGAGGCTGGCCAACCGCAGATCGGGAAGCGGACGCGCCTCGGTCATACCGTCACGAGGTCTTTGATGTCGGCGAACTTCGCGTCGCCGATGCCCGGCACCTGTTCGAGCTGGTTGACGCTGCGGAACGCGCCGTGTTGGGTGCGGTAGTCGATGATCCGTTGCGCCAGCGCCGGTCCGATGCCCGGCAGGGCGTCGAGTTGTGCCGCGGTCGCCGTGTTGATGTTGACCAGGCCGCCCGAGGTCGGACCGGACGCGGACGGGTCGGCGGCGCCGCTGTCGAATGTCTGCCCCGGCGACGGCGTGATGCCGATGACGATCAACTCGCCGTCGGAGACCTTGCGGGCGAGGTTCACGAAAGACAGATCCGTGCCCGGCAGCGCACCGCCGGCGGCCGCGATCGCGTCGGCTACCCGCGAGTCGGCGGGAAGGCGGACGAGACCGGGCTGGCGCACCCGCCCGCTGATCGCCACGACGATGGTCGCCGCGACCGTCGGCGGCGCCGACGATCCACCGGCACGAGCGGTCGGCGCGACACTCGTGACCGTGGTCGTCGCGGGGCTCGATGTCGACGCGGCGACCATTTCGGCACGCGGCTGCGAGCGCCACACCACGAAGCCGGCGATCAACGCGACGACGACGGCGACCGCCGCCAGCGCTTTCACCGCACGCCGACCGGGGTTCAGAGCGGCGAGCGCCGACGCGGCGGGCGCCGGGACCGGCACGATCGGACCCGACCATCCGGACGCCGGCCGTGTGAGCACCGGTTGCGGTTCTCCCGACGCCATGTCGGCACTGTCGTTGTCGGGCAGCGGCGGATCCCACGGAAATCCGGTGGCATCGTCGGTGGGCCACACGCGGCCGAAACGCTCCCGGGCCAGCGGATCGACGGGCTCTTGTTTACGCACGTCGGAACGCTAGAACCGGCCGAGACGCGGCACCACGCTTGGAAAGATCAACCGTGGATACGAAGGGTGGCTGTGGAAAACGCGCGCGTCCGATGAGCGGCACCGCGATCCGGGAACCATCGGCGTTACGGTGCCTGACCGAACAATCAGCAGCGGTGTACGACGATCGACAGCAACCCGGGGCCGACGTGCGCCGCCACCGCCGCCCCGATCTCGGTGATCTGCGTCGACTCCACCGCGTCGCCGAGCTTGCCCGACAGCGAGTCGGCGACGGCTTGCGCGCGGTCCGGTGTGCCGAGGTGGTGCACGGCCAGGTCGACCCGGTCGGTGCCGGCCGCGGAGATCGCGAGATCGACCATGCGGGCGACTGCGCGGCTGCTCGTGCGCACTTTGTCCCGCACGACGATGGACCCGTCGACGATATGCAGGATCGGTTTGACCGACAACGCCGTGCCGAGCAGGGCCTGGGCTGCACCGATCCGGCCACCGCGACGGAGGAATTCCAGGCTGTCGACGTAGAACAACGTGGTCGTGCGCTCGACGGCGGCACCGGTCGCCTCCCGCACCGCGGCCAGGTCGGCGCCGTCGCGAGCCGCCGCGGCGCCGCGTAGGGCCGCGAACCCGAGCCCCATGCCGGCCGACTGCCCGTCGATGACCTCGATGCACCCGGCCGTCTCGGCGGACGTGGCCATGACTTCGGCCGCCGCCAGCACCGCGGCATCGTAGGTGCCGGACAGCTTCGACGACAGGTGCACCGAGACGATGCCGGTGGCGCCCTCATCGAAGAGGCGACGGTAGACCGCGACGAAATCTGCCGGGGCCGGGCGTGACGTGGTGACCGAGACCCGCCGGGCGACCAGCGCCGCAGCGACGTCGGCCGGGCTGATGTCCACGCCTTCGAGGCCGCTCTGCCCGCCGATGACCACCGTGATCGGCACGACGGTCAGGCCCGTCGACGCGGCGAGATCAGCCGGCAGGTACGCCGTCGAGTCGGTGACTACCGCGATACCCGCCATCCCGGCACCGTATCGGATTTACCCGCCCGATGGTCAAGCGCGGCTAGTCGACGCTCCGGCCGACGTTGTAGCTCCGCATGGTCCAGCCGCGGGTGCCGTCGAGGCGCAACTCGCTCCAGTGGCAGTTGGCCAGGCCGACCAGGCGTGTCGTGATCTCTCGCGGCCAACCGAGCAACTCGCCGAGGATGTATCTCGACGTGCCACCATGGGTCGCGACCACCACCGTGCCGCCGTCGGCCCGCGCCACCGCGTCGTGTGCCGCGGCACCGGCGCGTTTCGCGAGGTCGTCGATCTCTTCGAGGCCGCAGCCGTCGACGTGGGCGCCGAGACGCCATTGTTTGAACTCGGCCGGGTAGGTGGCCTCGACGTCGGCCATATCCATGCCCTGCCAGTTGCCGAAATGTCGCTCGCGAAGCCTCGGATCGAGGTGCACCGGCAGCCCGGTCACGGCCGCGAGCGCGCCCGCGGTGTCGGCCGCCCGGCGCAGATCACTCGAGACGATCACATCGGGACGCTCGGCCGCCAGGCTCGCCGCAGCCGCGACCGCTTGGGCGCGGCCCACCGAATCGAGACCCACGTCGGTCTGACCTTGCACGCGACTGATCGCGTTCCACTCCGTCTGGCCGTGTCGCCAGATGAACAACCGTGTCACGCGCTGTCGCCGGCGGCCGATTCAGCGAGGTCGCGGTCGACGAACGGGATCCGCTCGCAGTCTTTCCACAGCCGGTCGAGCGCGTAGAACTCGCGCTCTTCGGCGTGCTGCACGTGCACGACGATGTCGACGTAGTCGAGAAGGACCCAGCGACCGGCGCGCTCACCCTCGCGGCGCACGGGCTTCGCTTTTTCGGGAAGGTTGAGCAACGCCTCTTCGATGGCGTCGACGATCGAGATCACCTGGCGCTCGTTGGGCGCCGAGGCGACCACGAAAATGTCGGTGATGACGATCTGGTCAGCCACGTCGAGAAGGACGATGTCGTCGGCCTTCTTGTCGGCGGCGGCCTGTGCGGCCGCCAGTGCCAACTCGATGGAGCGCTGCGTTGCGGGCAAGTCGTGTCCTTCCATAAGACGTACCGAACTAGCCTCTCACAGGCGACCGACAATTCGTCAGCCGGTTAGCTGACTCAACGTCTCATATATCCGTCTTTGTATATAGACGTCGCTTTGTAATGTATTGGACGACACCGTCCGGCACGAGATACCAGACCGGATGCCCCGATTTCACCCGGGCGCGACACGCCGTCGACGAGATCGCCATCGCCGGCACCTCGATCATCTCCACCGTGTCATCGGGCAGGTGCGCGTCGGAGAGCAGGTAGCCCGGCCGGGTCACGGCGACGAAGGTGGCCAGGTCGAACATCCGGTCGGCGTCTTTCCACGAGAGGATCTTCTCCAGCGCGTCGGCTCCGGTGATGAAGAACAGCTCCGCCTTCGGCCCGTACAACTCGGAAAGGTCGCGCAGCGTGTCGACCGTGTACGTCGGGCCACCACGGTCGATGTCGACTCGGCTGACCCCGAAACGCGGGTTGGACGCCGTCGCGATCACCGTCATCAGGTAGCGGTCCTCGGCCGCGCTGACGTCGGAATCCTCTTTCTGCCATGGCTCCCCGGTCGGCACGAAAATCACCTCGTCGAGCGCGAACCGGTCGGCCACCTCGCTCGCGGCGACCAGGTGGCCGTGATGGATCGGATCAAAGGTGCCACCCATGATCCCGATCCGGCGCGCGGCGACTTCCATCTTCCCTATGCTAGGCCGGAGATCGGGGCGGCACCGTCGGTCCAACGGATCACTCGCTGGGCCTTGCCGACCTCGACGCGGGGCAGCGTGCCCGGAGGCGAAACGCGTACGTCGCACGACACGCTCAACCGGCGGGCCAGCGCGCCGACCAGACGCCGCTCGACCTCGGCGAAATCCATCGTGGACTCTCGCGCCTCACAGCAGACCACGAGCCGCGGCATCGCCGCCCGCCCATCGATGACCAGCACGTACTGCGGTCCAACACCCTCGTCGCCGAGCACGACGGTCTCGATCTCGCTGGGGTAGATGTTGACGCCTCGGACGATGAGCATGTCGTCGACGCGCGCGACGACCTTGCTCATCTTGACCGAGGTCCGCTCCCCCGTCGGCGAGCGGTCGAGCCGGGCCAGGTCGCCGGTGCGGTAGCGCAGCAGCGGCAACGCCTCCTTGGTGACGGTCGTGAACGTCAACTCGCCCAGCTCACCGTCGGCCACCGGGCGGCCGGTGGCCGGGTCGAGCGCTTCGACCAGGAAATGGTCCTCCTGCACGTGCAGCCAACCACCGGAGTCGAGCGTCTCGCAGGCCACGCCCGGCCCGATCACCTCGGAGAGCCCGTAGATGTCGAGCGCCCGCACGCCCAGCAGCGCCTCGATCTGATCGCGCATGGCGTCGGTCCACGGTTCGGCGCCGTGGATGCCGACCTTCAGCGACAGCGACGCCGGATCGATGCCGTCCGCTCGGGCCGCTTCGCCGAGGTAGATCGCGTAGGAAGGCGTACACGTGAGGACATCGGGTTTGAGGTCTTGAATCAAACGCAGTTGCCGCGCGGTCTGACCGCCGGACATCGGCACGACGGTCGCCCCGAGCGCCCGCGCGCCGTGGTGCACGCCGAGGCCACCGGTGAAAAGCCCGTAGCCGTAGGCGTTGTGCACAATGGAGCGT
This sequence comes from uncultured Actinomycetota bacterium, assembly GCA_963797605.1. Taxonomy (GTDB): domain Bacteria; phylum Actinomycetota; class Actinomycetes; order Mycobacteriales; family Micromonosporaceae; genus DASQPR01. The sequence goes on from CAWCPX010000004.1 coordinate 111,961, forward strand.
GGGGTGGCGCCGGCGCCGACCAGGCCGCGCGCGACCACGTTCGCCCACACGTCCAGATCATTCGACGTGTACGCGACGAGCGTCGGCCGCCCGCTCGTGCCGCTGGATCCGTGCACCGTGACGCAGTCCTCGATGGGCCGGGACAGCATCCCGAACGGGTAGCCTTCCCAGAGGTCCGCCTTCGTCACCATCGGCAGGTTCGGCAGGTCATCGAGGGTGAGATCGGCCCCGGACGTGACACCGGCCGCGCGCAGCCGTTGCCCCTGCAGCCCACCGTCGACCGCGAGCAGCCGGTCGATCATCGTGCGGAGTCGGGTCGTTTGCAGCGCGGCGCGTTCGTCGGTCGACAGCGCCTCGGCCGGGTCGAAAATCATGCCCGCACCCTAAACCTCGTCCCGGTGCGCTTAAAGCTCACGGACCCGACCGGACACGCTCCGGGCCGCCAGCGACCTGCTCAGATCATCGTTCGCGTCGACGAACGCCCGGCGGAAAGCAGGGGTCAGCGTCGGGTCGTCGGCGAGCGCGGCCATCGTGGCCAGGGTGCCCTCGTCGACCATCACCGCCGGGTACGCGAATTCCGCGACCTTCTCGGCCACCTGCGCGGCTCGACGACTGGCCATGACCGGCATATCGGTGACGTAGCGTTCGACGTATGCCGCCGTCACGTCCTCCTGACCGGCACACCAGAATCCGTCGGCCGTGGCGAACAGCATCCGATTCGACACCGAGTCGTCATTGATCAACAGCGACCACGCCTGGGCCTTCGCGGCCGGATCGGGTCGCATCGCGCGGCAGCGAGCGGCATGCTCGGCGCCGGTGGCGGTGCGGTCGCGGGCGTACTCGGCGTCGATCATCGCCCCGTCGGCCGCGCCGAGGGCACAGAGGCGCGCCACCAGGTGCCAGCGCAGTTCGGTGTCGACGTCGATGCCGATCGGCGCGGTCGCGGCGTCGGTGAGCCAGTCGCGGAGCCAGCCGATGTCGTCGGGGCCGGCGCAGCGGATCAGCCCACGCGCGGCCGCGAGCCGGCGGTCGGCGCTGGAACCGGCGGCCTCCAGCACGGTGCGACAGACCCGGGACAGGTGCGCGCGGGCCGCCGCCCGGTCCGTCGGCAGCAGGTAGCGGTCGATCGCGTACTTCGTCGCGAACATCAGCACGGTTTCGAAGACGGCGACGTTCCCCTCGTCGGGCAACGCGCCGGCGCAGACCTCGAGGAATTCCTCGGCCGGGATCTCGCCGTCGCGGGTCGCGTCCCAGATGGCGCCCCACACGAGCGCCCGGGCCAGCGAGTCCTCCAGCGTCCGCAGCGTCTGCGTGGCCAGGCCCAGCCCGACGGCGTCGAGCCGGACCTTCGCGTAGGTCAGGTCACCGTCGTTGAGCAGCAACAGGTCCGCGGCGGGCACGTTGCGCAGAGCTTCGATATGGGTACGCGCCCCGGCGACGTCCGCCTCGATCACCGTGGTCCGGATCCCGCCGGTGTACGCGCCGATATTGATCCGATGCGGCCGCAGCACCGATTCGGTCGCGGGAGGCACGGCGGGAGCGGATTGCAGGATCTCGAACCGCACGTAGTTGCCGTTGTCGTCGAGCCGGATCTCCGGCCGGAGCGTGCTGACCTGCGCGGTGCGGAGCCAGACCTGGGCCCACTCGGTCAGGTCACGGCCGCTCGCGGCATCGAGCGCACCGAGCAGGTCGGCGAGGGTCGCGTTGCCGTACGCGTGCGCGGCGAAATGCGCCCGCAGACCGGCCAGGAACACGTCGTCGCCGAGCCATGCGACGAGTTGCCGCAGCACCGAGGCGCCCTTGGCGTAGGAGATGCCGTCGAAGTTCAGCATCGCCTGATCGGCGTCGGCGATATAGGCGGGCGCCACCGGATGCGTCGACGGGTGCTGGTCGGCGGCATAACCCCAGGCTTTGCGCCCGATCGAGAACGTGGTCCAGGCGCCCGTGAACTCGGACACCTCCTGGATCACCCGGTGCCCGAGGTATTCGGCGAACGACTCGTTGAGCCAGATGTCGTCCCACCACCGCATCGTGACGAGGTCTCCGAACCACATGTGCGCCATCTCGTGCGCGATCACGATGGCTCGCTGCTCGCGTTCGGCAACGGTGACCGCGGAGGTGAAGATGAACTCGTCGCGGAAGGTCACGCAACCCGGGTTCTCCATCGCACCCATCGTGAACTCGGGCACGAACGCCTGGTCGTACTTGCCGAACGGGTACCGTACGCCGAACTTCTCGTGGTACCAGTCGAAACAGGCGGCCGTGATCGCGAAGATCTCCGGCGCCTGCTCGTCGAGCCGGTCGGCCAGCGACGCCCGGGAGTAGAGCGCCAGCGGAATGCCGTCGTGCTCGGACGCGATCCGGTGGAACGGGCCGGCCGCGATCACCACGAAGTAGGCCGCGAGCGGCTTGGTCGTCGCGAACTCCCAGCGGCCCGGGCTGACCTCGACGCCGTCGCCGTTGGCCACGGCATTCCACTGTGGATCGACGGTCGCCGCCATCGTGTAGGGCGCCTTCATATCGGGCTGCTCGAAACACGCGTAGACGCTGCACGCCTCGTCGAGGAACATGGCCGCGTAGACGTACGTCTGGCCGTCGGCCGGGTCGACGAATCGGTGCAGGCCCTGCCCGGTGTTCGTGAACGCCATGTCGGCCATGATCACCAATTCGTGCGCGCCGGCGCTCAGATCGTCGAGCGCGATCCGGCCGTCAACAGCCTCGACCTCCAGCGGTCGGCCGTCGAGCGTGACGCTGATCAGGGCCCGTGGTTTCGCGTCGACGAAGGTTGACGTGGCGTCGGCCGTACATGTGAACGCGATCGATGATCTTGACTTGAAGATCTCGTCTCCGCACGTCAGATCGAGATCAACATCGTAGGCGTCGACGCGGATCGCGTGGGCGCGCGCGACCGCTTCGTCGCGAGTCAGGCTCGGCATTCCGTCAGATTACCGATCACCCACCCGCGACCGACCCCCATCGGGGGTGTGGAAAGGGGTTGGTCGCTGATATCGTGTCGGCATGCGAAGGATCTGTTGTCCGATCTTCTGGCACGCCTAACCGGCGGCCACTCCTTCGCGTAACCATCTTCGACGCGGCCGCCCACACGGGCGGTCGTTTCGCGTATCACGGGACGCTCTCGCTCGACGGGCGCCGCTCCAGCCACCAGGAGCGCATCATGTCCCGACGGATCTCCGGCTTCAAGCCCACCGGCAACATGCACCTCGGCAACTACCTCGGCGCGATCCGCCCGATGGTCGAGGGGCAGCGAGACAACGAATCGATCGTATTCGTCGCCGACCTGCACGCCATGACGGTCGACCACAAACCCGCTGACGTCTACGCCCGCACCTTGGAAAACGCGACGCTACTGCTCGCGGCCGGCGTCGACCCGCAGGTCTCCACGCTCTACGTGCAGTCGCACATCCGCGAGCACACCGAACTGCACTACCTGCTCGAATGCGCGACCGGTTACGGCGAGGCCCACCGCATGATCCAGTTCAAGGAGAAGGCCGCGACCGAGGCCCACGTCCGATTGTCGCTGCTCACCTACCCCGTGCTGATGGCCTCCGACATCCTGCTGCACGACATCACCGACGTGCCGGTCGGCCACGACCAGTCGCAACATGTAGAGCTCACACGCGATATCGCGGTGCGCTTCAACAGCCGTTACGGCGACACGTTCGTGGTGCCGAAAGCCGTCAATCCGACCTTCGCCGCACGGATCATGGATCTCTCCGACCCGTCCCGCAAGATGGGCAAATCGACGTCGACGCAGACCGGCGCGATCCGACTACTCGATCCACCCGACGCGATAGCTCGCAAAATCCGCCGCGCCGTGACCGACACCGGCTCGTCCGTCCGTTACGACCCAGAGGTCAAACCCGGCATATCCAACCTGCTGGAGATACTCGCGGCCTGCACCGACGCAGAATCGCCACGATCTTTCGAAAGACAGTTTTCCACGTACGGCCAGCTCAAAACAGCCGTGACAGACGCGGTGATTTCCACGCTGGCCCCGACCCAAGCCAGGTACGCGGAATTGTCCGCCAACCCGCTGCGCGTGCGTTCGCTGCTGCGTCAGGGTGCCGCACGGGCCCGCGGGCGAGCTACCGCCACCGTGGCGCGTACATCACGGGCGATGGGCCTGCTCACACCGTGACACCCGGTTCATCCGACTTGTCGTGGCCTCCTCGCGCTGTTTGGCCACGATAAGTCGGATGAACCGGCGATCTTGGCGGGTGCCAATATGCGTTGCGGTCGTTGTGAAAACTGGAATACTCCGTGTGGACTAAGAGGGTGACTTGTCACACCCGCATCGCATACTGAGCGCCGCCAGCACACTCACGAACCCTGGGATCGCGTTTCATGAGGGCCAAGCCGCACCGCACCCTGACACCGCTCGCGTTGGCGGTGCTGCGGCTGCTGCATGAGCGCCCGATGCACCCCTATGAGATGCATCAACTCGTGCGTGACCGCGGCACCGAGTTCGTCATCAAGGTCCGGGCCGGGTCGCTCTACCACGCCGTCGAGCGGCTGCATCGGCTCGGCCTGATCGAGCCGGTCGAGATCGGTCGCGAGGGTCGCCGCCCCGAGCGCACGGTCTACGCGATCACCGACGCCGGCCGCGACGAGTTCACGACCAACCTCGGCGACCTGGTCCGCTTTCCGGCCGAGGAGTTTCCGGTGTTCGCGGCGGCGCTAGAGATGATCACCGCACTCGACCAGGAGGCGGCCCGGCGCCTGCTCGAAAAACGCACCCTCGCGCTCGAAGCCGAGTTGGCCAGCAACGAACAGACCGTCAGCACCCTCAGCAAACGCGGCATCGACCGGATTCATCTGATCGAAGCCGAATACGTCGTCCACATGTGCCGGGCCGAGCTGAGTTGGGTGCGGGTGCTCATCGCCGACCTCGACTCGGGCGACCTCGCCTGGCACCGCCCACCCCCGGCAGCCCCCGCGTCAATCCACGCATCATCCAAGGAGCACGCGTCATGACCACTGCACCGCAAGCACCGCCCGCCGGCCCGCCGGAAGTCGAGCTGAAATACAGCCCGTGGCTCATCCTGTCGGTGCTCGTCCTCGGGTTCTTCATGATCCTGCTCGACACCACGATCGTTAACGTCGCGATCCCGCAGATGAGCGCACACCTCGACGCCGGCGCTGTCCGACGTCCTCTGGATTCTCAACGCCTACATCCTGGTCTACGCGGTGCTCCTGATCACGGCCGGCCGGCTCGGCGACCTCTACGGCCCGAAGCAGCTGTTCCTGATCGGCCTCGTCGTCTTCACCGCGTCGTCGGCCGCGTGTGGCTTCGCCCGCAACCCCGAGCAGCTGATCATCTTCCGGATCGTGCAAGGCCTCGGCGGCGCGCTCCTCACGCCACAGACGCTCTCCGTCATCACGATGATCTTCCCCGCCGACAAGCGCGGCGCGGCGTTCGGCGTCTGGGGTGCCGTCGCCGGTGTCGCCACGGTCGCCGGCCCGACCCTCGGCGGCTGGCTCGTCACCGACTACGGCTGGCGCTGGATCTTCTTCGTCAACGTGCCGTTCGGTGTCATCGCCCTCGTCGGGGCGTCGATCGTCATGCCCAACATCAAGCTCAACCGGCAGCACCGCCTCGACGTGCCCGGCGTGCTGCTCTCGACGGCCGCGTTGTTCCTGATCACCTACGGCCTGATCGAGGGCCAGTCGCACGACTGGGGCAAAGTGTGGGGCCCGATCACGATCCCGATGATGATCGGTGCCGGTGTCGTGCTGCTCGCGCTGTTCCTCTGGATGCAATACGCGGAGCGCAACGGCGAGCCGCTGGTGCCGTTCAGCATCTTCAAGGACCGCAACTTCTCCACCATGAGCTTCCTGGCCGGCGCGATCGGCTTCGGCATGCTCGGCCTGTTCCTGCCGCTCACGATCTACCTGCAGTCGGTGCTCGGCTTCACGGCGTTGCGCGCCGGTCTCACCACCGCCCCGATGTCGCTGATCTCGATGTTCGTCGCGCCGGTCGCCGGCCGCTTCGCCGACCGTGTCGGTGGCAAGTGGATCCTGTTCGTCGGCGTGAGCCTGTTCGCGGGCGGCATGGGCATCCTGATCTCGTCGGCGCACGTCGGCACGTCGCAGGTCGGTCTGCTGCCCGGTCTGATCGTTGCCGGTTTCGGCCTCGGCATGACGTTCGCGCCGCTGCAGACGATCGCGATGCGCGACATTCAGCCGCGCATGGCCGGCGCCGCGTCCGGCCTTATCAACACCACGAGGCAGCTCGGCGCGGTGATCGGCTCGGCCGCCGTCGGCGCGCTGCTGTCGTCGCAGCTCACCACGGAACTCGGTGCGGCCGCCACGAAGAACTCGCACGCGCTGCCACCACAGTTCCAGGGCCAGTTCGTGCAGGGCTTCAAGAACGCCGCCTCCTCGGGCGCCGACCTCGAGGTGACCGGCAAGCCGGCGCTGCACCTGCCAACGGGAATCCCGTCCGATGTGGCGGCACAGATCGGCAAGCTCGCGAAGGCCACGTTCGACACCGGCTTCACCAACGGCATGCGCACGTCGCTCATCCTGCCGATCGCCATGATGGGCGTGGCCGCGCTGTCGGTGCTGTTCGTGAAGCAGCGCCGGGCAACCGCAGCACCTGACGCCGTGGTAGCCGACGGTCCGGTCGGCGCGGTCGCCGAGTCACCCGTCACGAGTTGACTCATTGCCGAGATCCGCGCGATCCGGAGTCTCTCTCGTGATCACGCGGATCTCGGCGTATCAGTCGCGGCTTTCGACGAGTTCGTAGAGCTGACCGTCGGGCGCGTGGAAGTGGATGTAGCGATAGCGATCGTTCTCCGACACCGACGGATCCGTCTCGACGCCCGCCGCCCGCAACTCCACCGCCGCCTGCTCGACGTCGTCGACGAGGAAACCGATCGTGCGTTCGGCCCCCATGCCATCGGCCGAGGCCACCGCGAACGACGTGCCATCGGGCATGTCGAACAGATCCGCCTCGACGCCGTCAACCGACACCGGAATCAAGCCCAGCACATCGCGCACGAACGCGACCATCTCCGGCCGGTGATCAGTCGACGTGCCGACGAAGGTCAACCCCTTGATGTTCATGGCCGAGCCTCCCACGAAACGTCGAGGCTCCACGCACCAGACCGTCACTCAACCGTGATCATCCGGGACATCCAAAACCCGCGACATTTCGTAGTGTCGTGATCCCATTCTCCGAACTGAGAGAACTTCATCATGTCGGTCCCCACCGCAGCAACAGCCGCTCTCACCTGCCGCAACTGCGGCAGCTCTCCCGCCGCGAAGGTCACGTTCAAGTCCGTGCAAGGCTTTCTCGTGATGTCCCGCATCACCACCGCTCGCGGCCCGTACTGCCGCGACTGCGGCCTGCGCGCCAAAGCAGCAAATGAACGCCAAGATGCTCAAGGGCGCGTGGTTCTCGGTGACCGCCCTCATCGGAATGCCCATCTACCTGATCACAAACTCGATGGCGGCAGCCAAACTGGCCAAACTCGGCTCCTGAACGACGGCAGCCGGCCACGGGCACAGTCACCCGAGGCCGGCTGCCGGATCAGATCAGCGTCGGCGCGCGATCACGCGTACGCGCTAGTCGAGGTCGTCGTCGAAATCATCGTCGTCGTCGAACTCGGAATCATCGAACTCCTCGTCGAAGTCGTCGGCTTCCTTGTGCGACATGATCTCGGCAGCACCCGACGAGGCACCGTCCGACGTGACCACACCGGCCGCGCCGGCGGCCGCGAGGGCGGCGGCTTCCCGCTCCTCGAAGCGGATCCGGCGCTCCTTGCGCAACGCCAACCGCTGCGCGGCTGTCGGACGCGTCTTCTCCTCTTCGAGGCGGTAGTCGGTGCCACGGTTGCCCGGCGTGAAGTCGGGGCCTGCGTAGACCATCGGCTGCCAGTCGAAGTCCCAGGTGCCGATACGCACCGGAGCCCCCGGTTCGGCACCCGCCTTTCGCAGCGCCTCTTCCACGCCGAGACGCGCCAGCCGGTCGGCGAGATAACCGATGGCCTCGTCGTTTTCGAAGTCCGTCTGACGTACCCAGCGCTCCGGACGGGGTCCGCGGACGACGTACACCCCGTCGTCGTCGGGTGTGATCGTGAAACCGCTGTCGTCGACCGCGAGCGGCCGGATGATGATGCGCGTCGGCTCCGGCACCGGCTGGGCCGCACGGTGCGCGGCGATGAACTGTGCCAGCGCGAAGGTGAACTCCTTCAGACCTTCACGGGTGGCGGCGCTGACCTCGAAGATCGGCCATCCGAGCTTCTCCAACTCGGGGCGGGCGAGTTCGGCCATGGCCCGGCCGTCGGGTACGTCGATCTTGTTGAGCACGATGATGCGCGGACGATCTTCGAGCCCGCCGTACTGCGACAGCTCGGATTCCAGCGCTTCGATGTCGGCGGACGGGTCGCGGTCCGGCTCCAGCGTCGCCGTGTCGATCACGTGCGCCAGCACCGACGTGCGCTCGATGTGCCGCAGGAACTCCAGCCCGAGGCCCTTTCCGGTGGCCGCGCCGGGGATCAGACCGGGCACGTCCGCGATCACGAACGAGTCGCCACCGACCTGGACGACGCCGAGGTTCGGCACGAGCGTGGTGAACGGGTAGTCGGCGATCTTCGGGCGGGCCGCGGACATCGCGGCGATCAGTGACGACTTGCCGGCCGACGGGAATCCGACCAGGCCGACATCGGCGACGCTCTTGAGTTCGAGTACGACGTCGAGCACGTCACCGGGCTCACCGAGTTCGGCGAAGCCGGGCGCGCGACGGCGGGCGTTGGCGAGGGCGGCGTTGCCGCGACCACCACGGCCGCCTCGAGCCGCCTCGAACATGGTGCCGGCACCCACCATGTCGGCGAGCACCTCGCCTTCGAGCGACAGCACAACGGTGCCGTCGGGCACCTTGACGATGAGGTCGTTGCCTTCGCCGCCGCGCCGGAAACCGCCGGCGCCGCCGGTGCCGTTGCCGGCCTTGAGCCGCGGGCGGAAGTGGAAGTCGAGGAGCGTGTGCACGGCGGGGTCAACGACGAGCTTCACGCCGCCGCCATGGCCACCGTTAGCGCCGTCGGGGCCGCCGAAGGGCTTGAACTTCTCGCGGAGGATGGACGCGCAGCCGTGCCCACCGTTGCCTGCCTGGATGTGCAGCACGACGCGATCGACGAACGTGGCCACGTGATTTCCCCTCAGAATGTGATGATCTCTCGCGGTGCGAAAAGATCAACACCGAAATAGCGAAGCGGCCCACAGGAGATTCTCCCGCGGGCCGCCATCGAAGAAACGCCTTACGAAGGAACCGGCGCTTAGACCTCGGCCGGAACGATGTTGACCGTCTTGCGGCCACGCTTCGTGCCGAACTGGACCGCACCGGCGGCCAACGCGAACAGCGTGTCGTCGCCGCCACGGCCGACGAGGTCGCCCGGGTGGAACTTCGTGCCCCGCTGACGGATCAAGATCTCGCCGGCGCTGACGACCTGACCGCCGAAACGCTTGACGCCGAGCCGCTGGGCGTTGGAGTCACGCCCGTTTCGCGAGCTGGACGCACCTTTTTTGTGTGCCATGTCGGCGCCTACTTCCCGTTCTTGATGCCGGTGACCTTGACCTGGGTCAGCGGCTGGCGGTGACCCTGGCGCTTGTGGTAGCCAGTCTTGTTCTTGAACTTGTGGATCCGAATCTTCGGGCCCTTGGTGTGCGCGACAACCTCACCGGTCACCGCTACGTTGGCAAGCTTCGCCGCGTCAGTGACCAGGTTTTCCCCATCGACGAGCAGCACTGCGGCAAGCGAGAGCTTGTCGCCGGCTTTGCCGGTCAATTTCTCAACCTCGATCACGTCGCCCTCGGCGACCTTGTACTGCTTGCCGCCGGTTTTGACGATCGCGTACATGAGACGCGGACTCCCTTGCGGTTGTAGCTTCACAGCGTCTAGCCGCGGAGATGATTCACAGACTGGAATCAGACCGCAGCGACGCTGCAGACGGATGCACGCACCCACGGGCACGCGAGAGCGTGGCGCACATACATGCGCCACAGGCAAGGGTACGGCATGACCGGCCCGACCCTCAAACCGGACCACGCGGACACGCCACCGACGTGCCTCACTTCACCTCACCCTAGGTGTCGTCATTCACGAACCCTGGCACACGGACGCGATCGACGCCGTCGCCTGGGTGAGCCGGGTCGTGACCGCGGGCACGTCGGCCATCGAGTCGAGCCCGGTGAGCACCGTGGGATCCATCGCGAGCGCGTTGACCTGCTGCGCCGCCGTGCTGGCCGCCGAGCGCACCGTGGCGTCGGTCGCCCGGGTGCCGCCGGCGGTGATATCCGCGCCGATCTTGCGAAGCGCCGTGTTGGCCGCTTGCGCCGCGCTCAGGCGGCGCTTCGCGTCGTTACCGGTCGCGGCACCCACCACCTGACCGAGCGCCGTGCCGAGGGAGGTCAGGTCCGCCGTGATCGCCGATCGAATCGTGCCGCACACTTCGCTGACCGAGCCCGCGGCCGGGACGGCGGCCACACCGCGACCTCCGCCCGCGTGCCCGGCTTCCTGGTCCGACACCGCCGGTCCAGTGCTGGACGTACACGCGGCACCGAACGCGAGCGTCACCGTGATCAAACCGACAGCCGTAACCATCCGGCGCATTGAGTCTCCCGAAACCGCTGCAGAGGCCACGGAGAGCGGCCGCCCGATGTGTCGCGCGCTTCCGACCGGCTGCCGCCCATGGGCACCAAACCGGTCGGAACTACGCAAACTGGTATCAGCGGAGTCTAAGCTCCATGATGCGGTCAGGGCCGCAAGCGCCACCGCGACATGCGGCGACGTCGCCCACCGGCACCGCCTCCGGACTCGCTCTCCAGCTGATCGGTCTCGGCACCCTCATCGCCGTGCTCCGCGCCGGCCGACTCCCCGTCAGCCGACTCCGAACCAGCTGACTCGGCGCCGGCGGCGGCATCTGCGGGCTCCGTCGACGCAGCCGTGGACGCGCCGAGGTTGACCCAGCTCGTCGTGACCGGCGGCGTCCAGTTCGAGGTCGTCGGCGCGACGAACGGCTCGACCGGGGCGGCCTCGTCCTCGTCCGGGTCGAACAGCGTGTCCGCGACCGCCGTGGTGGCGTCGAACGACGTGTTGCCGCCGACGACACCCGTACGCGCACCGACGACGCCCGACGTACGAGCCACGCCGCTGGGAGCGGTCTCCGGCTCGCTGGCATCGGAAACGGCGTCCGTGTCGTCGTCATCGACCTCGTCGAAGATCACGTCGTCGGGTTCCGCAACGGCGTCGTCAGTCTCGATCGGCGCCTCTTCGACGGCCGCGCCACCGCGACCGCGGCGGCCACGACGACGACCGGCCGGCTGCGGCTCGTCGGTGCTGGCGGCCCGCTCGGGCACGCGTTCGACGGCACGCTCCGGGGCCCGCTCGGCGACACGCTTGTCGGCGATCGGTTCCATGTGCAGGATGACGCCGCGGCCCTTGCAGCAGTCGCACGTCTCGCTGAACGCTTCCAGCAGACCCTGACCGATGCGCTTGCGGGTCATCTGCACCAGACCGAGCGACGTGATCTCGGTGACCTGGTGCTTCGTGCGGTCGCGGCCCAGGCATTCGGTGAGGCGACGCAGCACGAGTTCCCGGTTGGTCTCCAGCACCATGTCGATGAAGTCGATCACGATGATGCCACCGATGTCGCGCAGGCGCAGCTGCCGGACGATCTCCTCGGCGGCTTCCAGGTTGTTGCGGGTGACCGTCTCTTCGAGGTTGCCGCCGGTGCCGGTGTATTTGCCGGTGTTGACGTCGACGACGGTCATGGCCTCGGTGCGGTCGATCACGAGCGAACCACCGGAGGGCAGGAACACCTTCCGGTCCAGGCCCTTCATGATCTGCTCGTCGACGCGGTACTCGGCGAAGACGTCGGACACGCCGGTGTGCCGCTTGAGCCGCTGCACCAGGTCGGGCGACACGTGATCGAGGTAGTTCTCGACCATCTCGTACGCGCCGGAGCCCTGCACGATCAACTCGCGGAAGTCTTCGTTGAACAGGTCACGGACGACCCGGATGACGAGATCGGGCTCCTCGTAGAGCTGCACTGGCGCGCCACCTGCCGCGACCTTCGACTCGATGCTCTCCCACTGTGCCGACAGCCGGGTGACATCGCGTTCGAGCTCGTCTTCGGACGCTCCTTCGGCGGCCGTGCGCACGATCACGCCGGCGCCTTCCGGAACCAAGCGCTTGAGGATGTCGCGCAGGCGCTTGCGCTCGACGTCAGAAAGCTTGCGGCTGATGCCGGACGCGTTGCCGTTCGGCACGTAGACGAGGTGCCGGCCGGACAGCGCGACGTGGCTCGTCAACCGGGCGCCCTTGTGACCGACCGGGTCCTTGGTGACCTGCACGAGCACCGAGTCGCCGGACTTCAGCGCGTGCTCGATCGATCGGGCCCGGCCTTCGAGCCCCGCCATGTCCCAGTTGACCTCACCGGCGTAGAGCACGGCGTTGCGGCCACGGCCGATGTCGACGAACGCGGCTTCCATGCTCGGCAGCACGTTCTGCACCTTGCCGAGGTAGACGTTGCCAACGAGGGAACCACTGGTCGCACGGGTCACGTAGTGCTCGACCAGCACGCCGTCTTCGAGCACCGCGATCTGGGTCCGGTCGCCCTTCTCCCGGATCGCCATGACCCGGTCGACGGCTTCGCGGCGGGCCAGGAACTCGGACTCGCTGAGGATCGACGGCCGGGTGCGGCGCTGGTCGCGACCATCGCGGCGACGCTGACGCTTCGCTTCGAGCCGCGTCGAGCCGCTGACGCCCTGCACCTCGTCACGCACGGCGCGAGGCTCACGGATCTTGACGACCGTGACGACGCCGTCCTCGGACTCGACGTCATCGCCCGCGCCGGCACCACGGCGACGACGGCGCCGGCGACGACGGGTCAGACCGTCACCCGCCTCGGCATCATCGTCGTCGGCACCCTCGTCGGACGCCTCGGCGGCCTCCGGGTCATCGCCGTCCTCATCGTCGAGCGGGCCCTTGCCACGGCCACGCCCGCGACGGCCACGACGGCGGCGGCGCCGGGCCGATGCCGATTCGCCCGGGTAATCCTCGTCGTCATCGTCTTCGTCGGCCTCATCAGCCGTCTCGACGTCGAGCGCCACGTTGACCGCCTCGGCGGCCACGGCCTCGGCGTCGGCGTCGGCGCTGCCACCGCGACGGTTGCGGCGGCGCGACCGGGACGTCGGAGCGCCCTCGTCATCGCCGTGCTCATCGCTGGCCTCGACCGTGAACGGCGCGGTCTTCGCGGGCTTCGGTGCGGGCGCGGCGGCGGCAGCGGCGGCCAGGGCGGCCTCGTCGACGACCGGTGCCACGAAGATCGCCGCGATCGGGGCGCGCCGGCGGCGGCCGGACTCCTCGGCAGCGGGTTCCGCGGGCGGTTCGGGAGTTTCGGTGGGGGCGGCGGCGGAGAACGCGGCGGCGGCCTTCCGCACGCCACGCGTACGCGTGCGGCGAGCCGGCTCATCGGCGGGCTGCTCGGCCTCGACCGTCTCGTCTCCGGCGACGGGCACGTCGGTGGCAGCCTCGTCGGTGGATGGCTCCTCGGTGGCGGCGGTGGGTTCGACGACCGGTGTCGGCTCATCTGCCGGGAGGTCGGCTGGGTTCACCGCGGCCTTGGTCGTGCGTCGAGCGGCACGCGGCTTCACGTCGGCTTCGTCGTCGGCCGTACCAATGGCAGCCTTTGTCGCTTTTGCTCTGGTTGCTTTTCTGGGTGGCGCCGTGTCGTCGGCGCTCTCGCCACCGGACTCGGCTGACGCGCTGACACGGCGGCGAGTGCGCTTGGCCACCACCGGTGGCGCGTCTTCGGCTGCCGGCTCCGTCACAGCGCCCTCGGCGGGCTCGCTAGCTGCGGAAACGTCCTGCGATGCGGTGTTCTCCGGCTCGAAAGCCGGTTCGTTGTCGACCATTGTCGGCGATCTCCAAATCTGGCCTACCCGGGCGCGATGAACGCAGCCACGCGGGCGGTCCCATGAATGTCCCGGCACCCGCAAACACGCGAACGCCGAAGTCTCCTACCCCGCCGAGGCCGGCGAGGTCCCGATGACACCATCGCGGTCTCCGTCTCGGTCCGCGGCAAGCGGATCGACGAAGTCGCCTGATGCGGTGAGCATGCCTTGGGCCAGTCGGGTCGCCCGTGGGGGCGCCGGCAGCTCCAGAGCGGCCACCACACGCAGGCCGGACAGAACGTCATCGGGTCGCACGGTCGGGGATACCAACCGGACGACAAGGTCGAGTATCGCACACTCACCGGGGCTGACCTCGGAAGGTGTCGATGATCGCCCGGGAGCAGCGGAACGCACCTCCATGCGTGCCACCGGACCGCGTGCGTCGAATGTCCGCATGCCCTGCTTGGTCAGGCGTTCGACCGGCGCCTCCTCGGCCGCGAGGAACATCTCGACGGCCTTGCGGAGATCATCTTCGGCGAGTCCCGGCAATTCGACCTGCCACGAGGACGCCTCGATCCGTTCGGCCAGGTTGCCGCCGCGCGCTTCCACGGCCTCGATGATGTCGAGACCGGGCGACAGGGCCGCGTCGAGCGCCCGGACCAGCTCCTGCGGATCGACCCGCGCCTGCAGGCCGATCTCGAGATATTCGGCTTCACTGGCCACACCGGTCGGCGCTGCGCTCGCGTAGGAGACCTTCGGGTGGGGCGTAAAACCCTGCGAGAACGCTATGGGTACGGCGGCGCGGCGCACAGCCCGCTCGAACGCGCGCGCGAAGTCGCGGTGTGACGTAAAACGCAGTGGGCCGCGTTTCGCATAACGAATCCGGATGCGCTGCACGACCGGTGCTTGACCGCCCGGCGGCTGATTTCTCTTGCTGATGTCGTGCTCCTCTTCTACCGTGCACTCGCCGACAACCCTACCGGGAGTACATATGAGCGAGCTTGTCGTAGCGAATCGTGTGACAGCATGAGCGAGTTGGACGGGTATCAGTCGGCTTCTCGGCGCACCTGGTCGTTGATCCGCACCGACCATCCGATCGTGTATCCGACACTGGGCCTCGCGAACGAAGCCGGCGAGGTCGCCGGCAAAATCAAGAAAATCTTCCGGGACCGTGGCGGCGTCATCACCGACGACGACCGGGCGGCGCTCGTGCTCGAACTCGGCGACGTGCTGTGGTATTTGACGCAGATCTGCACCGAACTCGACGTCACGCTGGAGGAGGTCGCCGCCGCGAACATCGCCAAGCTGGCCTCCCGGGCGGCTCGGGGCACGATTCGCGGAGACGGTGACCAGCGATGAGCGAGCTTGTCGGAGCGAAAAATGTCGCAGCATTTCCGCGCCCTACGAAGCGGGGGCGGAAATGACCGTGACCGGGAGTGTCTTCGGATTGGCCTACGGCGACGCGATCGGAAAGCCGACAGAATTCCGGTCTGTTGCCGAGATCGTCGAACGCTACGGGCCTGACGGACCCCGTGATCTGCCGCGCGAGCCCGGCACCGGCATCGCCCTGGTCACCGACGACACCCAGATGGCGCTCGCGGTCGCCGACGCATTGGCCGAGTCGCTGACCGGCGGGCACCTCGCACCCGACCGGCTCGAACCCGCGCTGCGCAACCACTTCCTGACCTGGTGGCGGAGCCCCGACAACGACCGGGCACCCGGTTTCACCTGCCTGAACGCCTGTGAACAGTTGGCCGGCGGCACTCCGTGGGTGCGAGCGACCGTGATCGGATCGAAGGGCTGCGGCGCCAACATGCGAGTCACGCCGATCGCGTTGCCGCCTGGGCTCAGCGACGACGACCGGGCCGGGGCCGCCCAGTTGCAGGCGGCGATGACCCACGGGCACCCGACCGCGCTCGCCGCGAGCGAGTTGACGATGTTCGCGGTGCGCTGGCTGCTCGACGGCGCCACACTGGGTGAACTGCCCGTTTTGCTCCGCGACCGCTGCCGATCGCAACGGCTGACCTACCGCGATGACTGGCTCGGCGCGTTGTGGACCCGATCACACGAGGAGTCGGCGGCGACGTGGATCAGCCGAGGCTGGGACGAATGCGTACACGCACTCGATCGCCTCGACGCGGCGATCGTGCGGCCCGACCGGCGGACCGACCCCTGCCTCGCCACGGGAGCCGGCTGGATCGCCGAAGAAGCACTGGTCACCGCGCTCCATTGTGTGTTGCTCTTTCCGGAGGACCCGGTATCGGCGCTATCGCGGGCGGCCGTGACCTCGGGCGATTCCGATTCGATCGCGGCACTGGCGGGCGCGTTTATGGGCGCGGTATTCGGGCTCGACGGATGGCCGGCGAGCTGGGCCGATCGCATCGAATACGGCCAACAATTGCGTGCGGTCGCGAATCTGTGGGACTGCTGAGGTTTGAGGGATTAGCGGGGCGGGAAATTACTCGCCAACAGCAAGACCGCTCCTGATTCGTCCCTGTTGACCCCCCGATTCGAAAGGTGCTGACCATGCATCTCACATTCGCCATCATCCTGACCGCGATCATCGTCGGCGCCATCGTCGGCGCGCTCGGCCGCCTCGTCGTGCCGGGTCGCCAGAACATCGGCATCGTCGCCACGATCCTCGTCGGCATCGTCGGCTCGATCGTCGGCACCCTGATCGCCGGCGCCCTGCACGTGCGGAACACGCCCGGTGTCGACTGGATCCAGATCATTCTCGAGGTCCTCGTCGCGGCCGTCGGCGTCGCGCTCGTCTCCGGCAGCCGTGGTGGCTACCGTCGCGGCGTGCGTCGCTAAATCACCAACGCGTACAACGTCATCGGGGACCGGCCTTCGGGCTGGTCCCCGACGCGTTGCGCACCGTCGTTAAGCCGGCACTCGCAGGCCCTCGACCGGCGTCAGCGGCAACAGCTTCCGGCCGGTCGGGCCGATCTGGATCTCGGTGTCCATCGACGGGCACACGCCACAGTCGAAGCAGGGCGTCCAGCGGCAGTCGTCCTGCTCGAACTCGGCCGTCGAGTCCTGCCAGTCCTTCCACAGCCAGTCTTTGTCCAGGCCGGAGTCGAGATGGTCCCATGGCAGCACTTCGAGTTCCTCACGCTCGCGCGTGGTGAACCAGTCGAGGTCGACGCCGAACGCCGGCAGCGTGTCGGCCGCCGCCTGCACCCAACGCTGGAACGAGAAGTGCTCGGACCAGCCGTCGAACCGCTGCCCCCGCTCCCACACCTCGCGGATGACCGCGCCCACGCGCCGGTCGCCCCGGGAGAGCAGACCTTCGATGAGCGACGGCTGACCGTCGTGGTAGCGGTAACCGATCGCGCGACCGAGGCCACGGTCGGCGTTGATCGCGTCCCGCAGCAGCCGCAGCCGGCGGTCGATCGTCTCCGGCGACGCCATCGCGGCCCACTGGAACGGGGTGTGCGGCTTCGGCACGAACCCACCGATCGACACGGTGCACCGGATGTCACGCGACCCGGTGGCCGCCCGGCCTGCCTTGATGACCTCGTGCGCCATCTTCGCGATCTGCACGACGTCATCGTCGGTCTCGGTCGGCAGACCGCACATGAAGTAGAGCTTCACCGAGCGCCACCCGTTGGAGTAGGCCGTCACCACGGTGCGGATCAGGTCTTCCTCGGTGACCATCTTGTTGATCACCTTGCGGATGCGTTCGGAACCACCTTCGGGCGCGAACGTCAGGCCGGTCCGCCGACCGTTGCGGGAAAGCTCCTGCGCGAGGTCGATGTTGAACGCGTCCACCCGGGTCGACGGCAGCGACAACGACACGTTCGTGCCCGCGTACTGCTCGGCGAGGCCGGAGCACATGTCACCGATCTCGGAATGGTCGGCCGACGACAGGGACAGCAGGCCGACCTCGGAGAACCCGGAGAACTCGAGACCGTCGTGGATCATCTGGGCGACGGTGGTGATCGACCGCTCCCGGACCGGCCGGGTGATCATCCCGGCCTGGCAGAAACGGCAGCCACGCGTGCACCCGCGGAAGATCTCGACCGCGTAGCGTTCGTGCACGGTCTCGGCGAGCGGAACCAACGGCTTCTTCGGGTACGGCCACGCGTCCAGATCCATCGTCGTGCGCTTGTGCACCCGGAAGGGCACGTCCGCCCGGTTGGGTACGACTCGCTGGATCCGGCCGTCGGGCAGGTAGTCGACGTCGTAGAACCGCGGCACGTAGACGCTCTCGGTCCGGGCCAGACGCAGCAGCAACTCGTCGCGCCCACCGGGGCTGCCCTCGGCCTTCCACTCCCGGATGATCGCCGTGATCTCCAGGACGGCCTCCTCGCCGTCACCGAGCACGGCGGCGTCGATGAAGTCGGCGATCGGTTCCGGGTTGAACGACGCGTGTCCGCCAGCCAGCACAACCGGGTGCTCGTCGGTACGATCCTTCGCGAGCAACGGAATGAATGCGAGGTCGAGCGCGGTGAGCATGTTGGTGTAGCCAAGTTCGGTGGAAAACGAGATGCCGAAGACGTCGAAAGCGGAGACTGGCCGATGCGCCTCCACGGTGAATTGGGAGACTTTGTGCTCGCGCATAAGCTTTTCGAGATCGGGCCAGACCGCGTACGTGCGCTCGGCGAGCACGTCCGGCTGCTCGTTCAGCACCTCGTAAAGGATCTGCACGCCCTGGTTGGGCAGGCCGACCTCGTACGCGTCGGGGTACATGAGCGCCCACCGCACCGTCGTGGAGTCCCACTCCTTGACGACGGCGCCCAACTCGCCACCCACGTACTGAATGGGCTTGCTCACCTGCGGCAACAACAGCTCAAGTTGGGGAAAAACGGATGCGACGGTCATAATGCCTCCCGGGTCAACCAACCAGCCTACCCGACCCGGGATCTCGCGCTGACGATCATCACGTGGGTAGCATCGTTTCCACCTGTATTTAGCAAGATTGACGTGACCAGGTATTACGAAGTCAGCTGTCGGCCGTTAAGGTGACCGCGCCCGGTCTGTGTGACCGGAGGTGGGAGATTCGAGTGACACCGCTGTACCGGATCGGCAAGTTGGCCGTCGGAAACTACATGGTTTACGGCTTCCGACCCCGGGTCGAAGGCATCGAAAACGTGCCGCTTGTCGGTGGCGCGATCCTTGCTGCCAATCATCTGTCGGTCTCCGACCAGCTGTTCCTCGGCTCGGTTATCGACCGCCAGGTGCATTTCTGGGCCAAGGAAGACTATTTCTCGATGCCCGGCCTCAAGGGCAAGCTGATGTCCGGCATGATGCACGGCCTCGGCACGATCCCGGTGCACCGTGAAGGCGGCCGGGCGGCGCTGCACGCGCTCGACGCGGCCGTACCGGTGCTCAAATCGGGTGAACTCGTCGGGATCTTCCCCGAGGGCACGCGCTCGCTCGACGGACGGCTCTACCGGGGTCGCACCGGCGTCGCGCGGCTCGCCATGGAGGCCCGCGTGCCGGTCGTGCCGGTCGGGTTCATCGGCACCGCCGACGTGCAGCCGCACGGCCACCGCATGCCGCACCTGAGCGCGCGCAAACACGCGAACGTGGTCGTCAAGTTCGGCACACCGCTCGACTTCACCAGCCGCTCCGACGACATGTCCTCGATGCGTGCCATCACCGACGAGATCATGGTCGAGATCCAGAAGCTGTCCGGGCAGGAATACACCGGCCGCTACGCCCCGCCGAAGAAGGCTCCGGCAGGCGACGCGGCGAACGGTTCGGAGGCCGGGCCGGGGAACGACGCGTCGGCCTGAGCAACACCCGACTACGTTGACGCGCGGCACTCCCGGGCCTCGCGGCGCGAAACCGAATATGAGTTCTGAGACTCCGATGTCGTGAGCGACATGAGCATGCCGTTCACGACATCGGAGTCGTCAAACACATCATCGATTTTTCGGGTCAGGCCTTCGCGACCTGTACCCGCACCGTCTCGCCATCGCCGGCCTCGCCCGCGAACCCGCCGTCACCGACCGGCCCGAAGAGCACCGACGACGCCAGCGTCTCCGCGGCCAGGAAGCCCTCGTGCACCCGGGCCGCCGCCGTGACGTCGTCGGAGGCCTCGACCGTCAGCGTGATCCGGTCGGACACGTTGAGGTCGGCTTCCCGGCGCGCCTGCTGGACGACCCGCACGATGTCGCGGGCCAGCCCCTCGGCCGCCAACTCGGGAGTCACGGCCGTGTCGAGCACCACGACGCCCTCGCCGCCCGGCAGCGAAGCCGACTGCTCGGGATCGGTGGCCACGAGCTTCAACTCGTACTCACCATCGAGCAGTTCCACGCCGCCGGCCGTCACGGTGCCACCGGAGACCGACCAGTCACCGGCGCGGACCGCCTTGATGACCTGCTGCACCGCGCCGCCGAGCCGCGGGCCCGAGGTTGCGCGGCACCAGCGACAGCACCTGCGAGCAGTAGACGCTGACGGCGTCGGTGAACACGACGTCTTTCACGTTGACCTCGTCGCTGATGAGCGCGAGCGAACTCCCGCATCTCATCGGCGACCGGCGAGGCGACGGTCAGCGTCTGCAGCGGCAGCCGGACCCGCAGCCCGCGTGCCTTGCGCAGCGACAGTGCCGCCGAGCACACGTCGCGGACGGCGTCCATCGACGCGACCAACTCGTGGTCGTCCGGGAACGCGGCGGCGTCAGGCCAGTCGGTCAGGTGCACCGAACGGCCTCCCGTCACGCCGCGCCAGATCTCCTCGGCCACCATCGGCGCCAGCGGCGCGAGCACCCGCGACACCGTCTCCAGCACCGTGTAGAGCGTGTCGAACGCGTCGTGGTCGCCGGCCCAGAAACGGTCCCGGGACCGGCGGACATACCAGTTCGTCAGCGCGTCGAGGTAGCTCCGCACGGCGGCGCAGGCGACCGAGATCTCGTAGTCGTCGAGCGTGGCCGTGGTCTGTTCGACCAGTTCCCGGGTCTTGGCGAGCACGTAGCGGTCGAGCAGGTGCGGCGAGTTCGTCCGGCGCTTCGCTTCGTAGCCGTCCGCGTTGGCGTAGAGCGTGAAGAAGTAGTACACGTTCCACAGCGGCAGCAGCACCTGACGAACCGAGTCGCGGATGACCGTCTCGGTGACCGGCATGTCGCCGCCCCGCAGCACCGGCGACGACATCAGCGCTCCAGCGCATCGCGTCCGAGCCGTACGAGTCGAACATCTCGTAGACGTCGGGGTAGTTGCGCAGGCTCTTGGACATCTTGCGGCCGTCGTCGCCCAGCAGGATGCCGTGCACGACCGCGTTGCGGAACGCCGGCCGGTCGAACAGCGCCGTGGCCAGCACGTGCATCGTGTAGAACCAGCCCCGGATCTGGCCGACGTACTCGACGATGAAGTCGCCCGGGTAGTGGTGCTCGAACCACTCCGCGTTCTCGAACGGGTAGTGCACCTGGGCGAACGGCATCGAACCCGACTCGAACCAGCAGTCGAGCACCTCGGGTACCCGGCGCATCGTCGACTTGCCGGTCGGGTCGTCCGGGTTCGGCCGGGTCAGGTTGTCGATGCCGGGCCGGTGCAGGTCGGTGACGCGTACGCCGAAGTCCGTCTCCAACTGGTCGAGCGAGCCGTAGACGTCCATCCGCGGGTAGGCCGGGTCGTCGCTACTTCCACGCCGGGATCGGCGAGCCCCAGAACCGGTTACGGCTGATCGACCAGTCGCGCGCGTTGGCGAGCCACTTGCCGAACGAGCCGTCCTTGATGTGCCCCGGCGACCAGTTGATCTCCTGGTTGAGCGCGACCATCCGCTCCTTGACCTTGGTGACCGCGACGAACCACGAGGAAACGGCCTTGTAGATCAAGCGGCGTGTCACAGCGCCAGCAATGCGGGTACGAGTGGACGTAGGAGTCCTGCCGCACCAGCACCCCACGCTCCCGCAGCTCCCGCAGGATCAGCTTGTTCGCCTCGAAGACCTGGTGCCCTTCGAACCGCGGCGCGAGCGAGGTGAACCGGGCCCGGTCGTCGACGGTCAACACGGTCGGGATGCCGGCCGCGTTGCAGATGCGCTGGTCGTCTTCGCCGTGCGACGGCGCGACCTGCACCACGCCGGTGCCGTCCTCGGTGGAGACGTAGTCGTCGACGAGCACCGTGTAGGCGGCCGGCACGTCGGCCATGCGGCTCGTCCAGGAAATCGAACAGCGGCCGTGTACTTGCGGCCGGCCAGCTCGGTGCCCTTCATCGTGCCGACCGGAACGGCGTCGGCCAACTCCTTCTGGTAGGCGCCCAACCGGGACTCGGCCAGGATGTATTTCTGCCCGTCTTTCTCGAGCACCACGTAGTCGATGTCGGGGCCGACGACGAGCGCCACGTTGGGCACCAGGGTCCACGGCATCGTCGTCCACGCGAGGATCCGCTCGCCGGTTTCCAGCTCGAACCAGACGGT
Organism: uncultured Actinomycetota bacterium; assembly: GCA_963797605.1. Taxonomy (GTDB): domain Bacteria; phylum Actinomycetota; class Actinomycetes; order Mycobacteriales; family Micromonosporaceae; genus DASQPR01. Next base: position 134,240 of record CAWCPX010000004.1, read on the forward strand.
GCTGGCCGGGTCGGTGCGGTCCGCGTACACGTCATCCATGCGGGTTTCGGTGTTGGAAAGCGGAGTCTCGCAGCGCCAGCAGTAGGCCAGCACACTGAAGCCCTCGTAGACCAGGCCCTTGTCGTGCAGGGTCTTGAACGCCCACATGACGCTTTCCATGTAGTCGATGTCGAGCGTCTTGTAGTCGTTGGCGAAGTCGACCCACCGGGCCTGGCGCGTGACGTAGCGCTCCCAGTCCTTCGTGTACTTCAGCACCGATGTGCGGCAGGCGTCGTTGAACTTGTCGACACCCAGTTCGAGGATCTCCGCTTTGGACGTGATGCCGAGTTGCTTCTCCGCCTCGACCTCGGCCGGCAGGCCGTGCGTGTCCCAGCCGAACCGGCGCTCGACCCGGCGCCCGCGCATCGTCTGGTAGCGCGGCACCAGGTCTTTCACGTAGCCGGTGAGCAGGTGGCCGTAGTGCGGCAGGCCGTTGGCGAACGGCGGGCCGTCGTAGAAGACGAACTCGTTGTCGCCGCCCACGCCAGCGTCGCGCGCCTCGACCGAGGCCAGGAACGTCTTGTCGTTGGCCCAGTGGTCGAGCACGTCGCGCTCCAGCGCCGGCAGCGACGGGCTGGCCGGGACCGGCGTTGTCGGTTGATGTTTCGGGTACATCGGATGGGTCTCCTCGCACTGGTCACTTCACAGTGCGAGGACGAGTCTTTCGCGACCCGCGGTACCACCTCGCTTGGCGGCCTGCCCGACTCGCATCGTGGCACGTCACCCGCTCGTTGTGCTCGGCTGTCACGGGCCTTACCCGTCCGGTTCTACTCGGGCCGCCGTGACGGTGGCCGTTTCTTCCGGAGGCTCACCGGTGATGGCCGGGTCGACGCCTGTACATCCAGAATACCGGACGACCGGGACAACACCACATCGATATTCGCCCCACGCCGATGCCAAATACACAGGCGCCCGGAACACCAAGGAACCAACGATCGTCTAATGTTGGCGCCTCGGCAACCTGCTGTTATCCAAACTCTCAGGTTCGCGGTGCGAGGCCACCCCCAGGCCCAGGAAGAAACGGACCTAAAATGGCACAATTCAGTTCTTCGGAGCTGTCGACGTACGGTCTCAGCACGGTCAAACGACTGGCATTCAGCTTCCCTCGCGATCCTGACGTTCGTTTTCTGCGCCCTCAGCGACTGGCCCAACGTCGGTTACGCGATCGGCCTGCGTCACCCTGTTGCCGGCCTCACCTGGTTCTACCTCACCGACAACCGCGATCGGTTCGTCGGCGCCCAGGCCCTGGTGCTCGGCGCGTTCATCGTCGGCTACACCGAGCGTTTCGACGCCGACGAGCCGTGCAGCTGATCGGCATCGGCATCGTGGCCGCCGGGCTGCTGCTCAACCAGGAGATCTTCACGCGTACGCGGCCCATCCAGGTCGCGAACCTGCCCGGCCGCTGGCACAATTCCGGCCCCGTCCTCGACCCGCGGCTGGCCGCCGCGACGCACACCGGCCTGGTCGCCTTCGTCGGCATCGGCGCCGCGTTCGGCGTGCCCATCTGGGTCGTCAGCGTGGTCACGCTCGCCGTCGCCGCGGCCTCGGTCGGCGCACGTGGCGCAGGAGACGCTCGGGCGCCGCCGGCAACGCCACGCCGCCCGGGCGATCCACAAGGCGCTGGTCCAGCACCAGCCCGAGTTCGTGCTCTACTTCAGCGCTCCGCCGGAGACGGAATACCAGCTCACCATGTGGCTGCCGTACCTCGAACGGGTCGGCAGGCCGTTCATGATCATTTTGCGCGAGTCGCAGCCGTTCGAGAACATCTCGGCCGTCACCAGCGCCCCGGTGATCGTGGCCCAGAGCGTCGCCCGACGTCGACAACCTGATCGTGCCGAGCCTCCGCGCCGCCTTCTACGTCAACAACGGCATGAAGAACGCCCACATGGTGCGGTTCAACCAGCTCACGCACGTCCAGCTGCTGCACGGCGACAGCGACAAGACGTCCAGCTTACAACCCGGTGACCGCGATGTTCGACCGGATCTACGTCGCCGGGCAGGCCGCCATCGACCGGTACGCGGCCAACGGCGTCCACATCGACGCCGGAGAAGTTCGACGATCGTCGGCCGGCCGCAGATCGAGTCGATCGAGGTCGCCCGCGCCGACGTGACCCCGAAAGCGCAGCGCACCGTCATGTACGGCACCACCTGGGCCGGGCTCTACGCCGACGCCAACTACTGCTCGCTGGAGATCGGCACGATGATCGTCGAGGAACTGCTGCGACGCGACGTGACCGTGATCTTCCGTCCGCACCCGTACGTCGACCGGAACCCGGAGACCCGGGTCCTCGCCGAGCGCGTCGAGATCCTGCTCGACGGCCGACCGGGCCCGCTCCGGTCGCGAGCACCTGTTCGGCAAGGCGGCGCAGATCGATGTCGCTGTTCGACTGCTTCAACCGGTCCGACGCCATGATCTCCGACGTCTCCGGCATCGCGTCCGATTCCTCTACTCCGAGAAGCCGCTCGCCATGACCGACATGGCCGACGACGGTCCGCAGTTCGTGACCAAGTTCCCGGTGTCGAGGGCCGCGCACGTGCTGCGCCGCGACGGTTCCAACCTGGTCGCCGTCGTCGACGAGATCCTGGAAACGGACCCGCTGGCCACGATCCGACGCGATGTCAAGGAGCACTACCTGGGCGACTTCCCGGCCGAGTTCCTACGCGGACGCTTTCGTCGACGCAGCGCGCCGTGAACTAGTGTCGGTGCCGGAAAGCGTCTCTCTGGCGGTTCCGGCCGCACGGTGCCCGGAGCGCTCCGGGCACCATCCGCCTCACGTCGTGGGAGGCGGTTTGTCCGGCCAGTTGTAGATCCACTACGGTGCACCAACGGTTACTGCCGTGGTGGCGATGGTGAGCGGAAGGCGGCGCGCGTGGGATTCCGCAGCAAGCTCCAGGTCGGGCGTGGTGCTCGGAGCGCTCAACGTGCTCGCGGCGGCCGCCTTCACGGTGCTGGTGATGACCGGGGCACACACGGTCGGCTACATCCTGGCCGGGCTCACGCTCATCGCGGTCGCCGTGCACGGGCGCCAGGGTTTCGGCCTACGATCCCGGCGCAGTTGCTGGTCGCGACCGGCCTGTTGATCACCTATCACGACAAGGTGGCCCAGCACACCACGCCGATGGTGCTGGCCGCGGTCATGCTCGCGCTGCTGGTCGCCGAGCAGCCCGCTGCTCGACTCATCATCGCCCGCCCGGTGATCCGCGTCGCCAACCTCGCCGGCTACCGACCGGAGACGCGCTTCCTGGTGCCGCCCCGCGCGCTCTACACCGCCAACCTGCCGTTGATCGCTGTCGTCGGCGTGTTCGCGATCGCGTCCTGGCCGGTCTGGCCGCTGGTCGCCGTGATCGCGGTCGTGGCAGCGCTGGCGGCCGTCGTCGGTGCCCAAGCCGTCCGGTTGCGCCTGCGTGGATCGTGGACGGAGAAGCAGTTCCGGTCGGCCATGCAGCGGCACGATCCCGCGTTCGCGCTCTACTTCAGCGCCCCCGAAGAGACCGAGTACCACGTCCAGATGTGGCAGCCGTACCTGGAACGTCTCGGCAAGCCGTGGGTCATGATCCTGCGCGAGCCGTTCGCGTTCGACACCCTCGCCGCCTCGACAACCGCGCCGGTCGTCTACTGCCCGCTGGTGCCACAGGTCGATGACGTCGTCACGCCCGGCATGAAGGCTGTTTTCTACGTCAACAACGGTGCCAAGAACAGCCACATGGTGCGGTTCAATCAGTTGACGCACATCCAGCTGCTGCACGGAGACAGCGACAAGGCCTCAAGCTTCAACCCGGTCACGGCGATGTTCGACAAGATCTTCGTCGCCGGCCAGGCGGGCATCGACCGCTACGAGGCCAACGGCGTGCTGATCCCGATGCAGAAGTTCGACATCGTCGGCCGGCCGCAGGTCGAAACCGTACGCGTCGCGCACGAACACATCCACGACATCGCCGAACCGGTCGTGCTCTACGCGACGACGTGGATGGGCATCTACACCGACGCCAACTACTGCTCGCTGCCGATCGGCGAACGCATCGTCCAGGCGCTACTCGACCGCAAAGCCACCGTGATCTTCCGCCCGCACCCGTACGCCGACCGTCACCCCGGCAGCGCCCGGCAGATCGCCAAGATCCACCAGATGCTGACCGACGACCGCGATCGCACCGGCCGGCAGCACCTGTTCGGGCCGGCCGCGACCGAGCAGCTGTCGGTGTTCGACTGCATCAACCGATCCGACGTGATGATCTCCGACGTCTCCGGTGTCGCCTCCGACTGGCTCTACTCCGGTAAGCCGTTCGTGCTCACCAACATGCTCGGCGAGACGATCGAAGACCTGGAGACGTCGTTCCCGCTGTCCAAGGCCGCCTACGTGCTCAGCAAGGACGCGAGCGATATCAGCTCCCGCCTGATCGACCTGCTGGAAGACGACCCGCTGGAGTCGACGCGGCGCAAGGTCAAGACCTACTACCTGGGCGACTTCGACGAGGCCAACTATGCGGACGGCTTTCTCGACGCCGCCCGCCGTTACATCTGACCGCCGGAGTTGCCTCGGGCCGGAGTTACATCTGACCGCCGGAGTTACGCCTCGGCTGGGAGCTACGCCTCGGGGAACCAAAGCGCGATCTCGCGCTTGGAGCTCTCCGGCGAATCCGAGGCGTGCACCAGGTTCTCGCGATTCGACAGCGAGAGATCGCCGCGAATCGTGCCGGCCGCCGCCTTGCGACCATCGGTCGAGCCGACCAGCAGACGCACCACGTCGATCGCCTCGTCGCCTTCGAGCACCATCGCCACCAGCGGCCCGCTCGTCATGAACGCCTTCAACGGCGGGTAGAACGCCTTGTCGACATGATCCGCGTAGTGCTCGTCGGCCAGGGCCGCGCTCATCGTGCGGAGCGTCATCGCGGTGATCGACAAACCCTTGCGCTCGAAGCGGTCGATGATGCCACCGACAAGGCCCCGACGCAGCGCGTCCGGCTTGATCAATACGAGCGTGCGCTCGGTCACGATGCACTCCTTCACGTTTGGCTACTCGCCTTCGAGCCTATCGATCGCGCAACCTCGGTGATCCGCGACCCCGGCGAGGTGTTCGGGCCTGGCGTCTGCATCGAAGTCCGTTCGAGCGAGGCGCGAGCCAGACGACAGCTTTGAGACAGGCCCTCCAAGGCCGACGGCTGCGGGATAGGACCGGTAGCGAGCCAAACAGCCCCTTTTCTAATCGTTCGTGCCGCCCTAGCCTGATCGGACAGGACTTACGCGGGCTGGGGAGGACCGAACGTGGCCCACGGCAATAAGAGCTGGTCCGTGCCACATCGGCGTGTTGGCCTGAGTGTCACGCTCGGCATCATCGGCGTGTTCATCATCTGCGGCGCCGCCGGCATGGAGAACTGGATGGTTGGCGCGATCGGCCTCGCGCTCCTCGCCGCCGCCGTCGGGCTCTATGCCGTGTCCGCGCTCAACAGCCGTGCCTTCTCGTTCATCCCCGGCACCGCGCACGTCGTCAGCGCCTCCGAACCGCCCGCGACCGCCACGAAAGGCCGCTGCAACCTTCACATCCTCGTGACCGCGCGCAACGTGCCCGGCGTCGCGGTGAAGATCCGTGACGCCAACGTTCCCGTCGCGAAGTGGCCCGACGCCGGTTCCGACCTCCCGATCCTCGTCGCCGTCGGCGACCCTCGCCGGGTGCGCATCCGGTGGGAGGAGGTCCCGGCCCACGGCGCAGTCCCGGCACAGGCATCGGCCCCCGACATCGAACAGATCCCCAACCTCGACGACGAAAATGCCAATGCCGCCGATGGGTACGGTCTCGACGACGAAAACCTGTACGCCGACGCGCACGCGACTGCCGACCCGGAACCGTTCGATGGCGATCCCCTTGACGACGGCGCGTTCGTCGACGCGGAGCCGGCTGACAACTCCGAAACTCGCGAGTTCGAGCCGGTCAGCACGGTCGTCGCCGAGGAGCCCGAAGCGTTCGATCCCGACGACGATGACCTCGATCGACCAGACGGCGACGACGGCCTGGTCACCGTGTCCGTGCCGACGAGCCATGGCGGTCAGGTCATCGAACTCGACGTGATGGACCCGTCAGTCGTGCGGTGGTCTTCGGAGAGCACGCCGCTGCGGAGCCCGACCAGCCCGGCCGCGATGGCCGCCGCCCAGGCCCCGCGCCGGCGGCCGTCACCACGCCCGTCACCCCGGCCGCGGGTGGCACCCGATGACTCCGTAGTCGCGGTTTCCTTCGCCGATCCGCCGCCCGCCATCGCCCCGACCGACGCGACCGTCGACGCGGTCGTGGTCGATGGCGATGTCGTCGATGGCGACGTCGTTGACGCCGTCGTGGTCGAGCCTGTCGTGGTCGAGCCTGTCGTGGTCGAGCCCGTTGTTTCGGCGGCCGCGGTGGTCGAGCCTGCCGTCTTGGCGCCCGCGGCGACCGAGCCTGCGGTTGTGACGCCTTCGGTGGTCGAGCCTGCCGTTGTGACGCCTGCCGTGGTCGAGCCTGCCGTTGTGACGCCCGCGGCGGCCGATCCGGAGCCGGCGGCCGTGGTGATCGACGCTCCGACGACGCCACTGCGCTTCGATCAGGCACGTGTCGTCACGCCAGCCGTCACCGCCGAACCCGACGGAGACCAGCCGTTTGATCAGGTTGCCGCCGCGACCACCGACGCCTACCTCGCCGCCACACCACCGCCCGGTGCGAGCCGTCCCGGCCGGATTCGCTCGGTCGCGGTGACCCTGTTCGTCACCGATCTGCCCCTCTCGATCCTGTTCTACCGGGACACGCTCGGGTTCACCGAGACCGACGCCGGCCACGGCAGCGCTGTGATGGAGTCGGGCGACGCCCGGATCGTGCTGCGCCGCGTCTCGAAGCCATCGGTCGACCGCCGGCTGGTACAGATGCTGCTGGAAGTGCCGGACGTGCAGGCCGCGTACGCCGATCTCCAAGCCCGCGGTGTCACCTTCATCCACCGGCCCCGGCCCGTCGGGCAGTACCAGCAGATGGAGCTGTGGTCCGCCGCTTTCCGCGACCCCGACGGCCACGGCATCGCGGTCACGCAGTGGCGGGCCCTCGGCTGATCGAAACGCCGCTCGTCACGTGCGCCGTTATTTGTGCAACACGGTTCGGCGGACCGACAGCACGTAGAGCCATACGCCGGCGAAGAGCACGCCGAGAATCGTCAGCGAGATGTGGAAGTATCCGCAGCCGATCAGCAGCACCTGCACCACGCCGCCCGCGTACCACGCCCAATCGCGTTTGAGCATGCCCGCGAGGAGCACGCACACCGCCGCGAGCACCACGATCGAGATGATCGCGTCACCGGTCAGCCGGACGCCAAGCACCCGCATCGGCTGGATCGCGAGCAGCAGCACCAGCGCCTCGCCACCCAACGCGGCCGCTCCGACGCCCCGGACAGCCGCCGTCGGGTTCCGCAGCCCGGACGGTTTCACCCCGGTCGGCTGATCACTCACGGACTCGTCGGTCACCGGCGCGACCTGGGGGCTCACATCGTCCTGGCTCATCGCGCCAGCATCTTCCGCGCGTCGGCCACGGTGACCACCGAACCGGTCACGATGACACCGACACCGCCGAGTTCACCGTCCATGTCGGACTCCGCGAGGGTGACCGCCTCCGCGATCGCGTCCGGCAACTGTTCTTCGACGTAGACCCGGTCTTCACCGAAGATCTCGGTCGCCAGATTCGCGAGCTGCGTGACCGACATCGCGCGCGGCGACGTGTTTCGGGTGATGACGATCTCGCTGAGCACCGGTTCGAGTAGTTCGAGCACCCCGGCAGCGTCTTTGTCAGTGAGCATCGCGAGCACGCCCACCAACCGGCGGAAGCTGAACTCTTCCTCCAGCGCGGCGACCGTCGCGGCCATGCCGTGCGGGTTGTGGGCGGCGTCGAGCAGGATCGCCGGCGAGCTGCGGACGCGCTCCAGCCGCCCGGGCGACGTCGAACCCGCGAACCCTTCCCGAATCACGTCGATGTCGAGCTGGGCGCGCTCGGCACCGCTCAGGAACGTCTCCACCGCCGCCAGCGCCAAGGCGGCGTTCTGGGCCTGGTGCGCGCCGTGGAGCGGCAGGAAAATCTCGTCGTAGCGCGCGCCGTCGAGCCCCTGCAGGCGCAGCACCTGGCCGCCGACCGCGAGCGTGCGCTCCAGCACACCGAAGTGCGTGCCCTCGATCAGCACTCTGGCACCGACCTCCTGACAGTGCTCGAGGATCGCGCGCAGCGCTTCCGGCTCCTGCTTGGCGAGGACCAACGTGGCGCCGCTGTGCACGATGCCGACCTTCTCCGCCGCGATCTCCTCGACCGTGTCGCCAAGGAACTCGGTGTGGTCGAGACCGATCGGCGTGATCACGCAGACGCCGGCGTGGAGCACGTTCGTCGCGTCCCAGGCGCCACCGAGCCCGACCTCGACCGTCGCGACGTCAACCGGGGCATCGGCGAAGGCAGCGAACGCAAGAGCCGTCGTGAGCTCGAAGTACGTGATGCGGTCCACCGTGTCGCCGAGTTCGGCGCCGGCCGCCGCCTTGCCGTCGATGAACTCGGCCAGCGGTTCGACCTCGTTGTAGACGGCGACGAACGCGTCCTCGTCGATCGGCTGGCCCTCGATGCTGATCCGTTCACGCACCGTCTCCAGGTGCGGGCTGGTGTAGCGGCCGCCGCGGAGTCCGTGCGCGCGCAGGAGCGAGTCGATCATGCGAGCCGTGGACGTCTTGCCGTTGGTGCCGGTCAGATGCACCGACGGGTACGCGAGTTGCGGGCTGCCGAGCACGTCGAGCAGAGCCTCGATGCGCGACCGATCGGCAACCATCCGACCCGGCCCGCGCTCGTCCAGCTCTGCTTCGACACGTACGAAATCCTCATGCACTCTCGCGAGTCTACGGGCCGCCGAGATCTGACCGGTCTTCGCTACACCATCGGGCGGCAGCGACCACCCGGCAGGCCTCATCGATCCGGGGATGCCGAGCTGACTAACAGAATTTACCGATTTGCGGCTGATATCCTCCGCGCATGCCAGATCAGAGCGTGGGTGACCGCCCGGAGCACGAGGTCGATCCCGTTGCCGTTACCCGAGGCCCGGACATGGAACCACCCGCGGCGCTCGCGGCCGGGTTCGCCCGCGAGTCCGGCCCGGAGGAGAAGATCCGGGAGGGTCGTCGTGGGCGGCGAGCCATGTGGGTCAGCGTCGGCGCGGTAGCGGCTCTCAGCGCGGTGTCGTTTCCGATCGTGTCCCACTTCGCGCATCGGACGCCGGCACCCGTACGGGTTCCGGACAAGGTCGCCGGTCTGACCATCGATCACTCGGCCAACGCGGCGGCGACCGCCGACTATCTGCGGAGTGCGATCGCGGCCAGCCTCAACCTGACGTCGTCCGTAGGGGCCGTTTACACCGACGGCGCGACGGGCTCCCAGGCGGACGCGCACAGCGTGATCTTCGTGGGCGGTACGACGCCGAAGGGCACGAACACCACCCAGATCAACGCGCTGCTGGGCCTGCTAGACGACAGTGCCGACGGCGTCGACGACATGGCCACCCAGGATCCCGGTTCCGTCGGCGGTCTGATGCGGTGCGGCGAGACGACAGCGACAGCGACTCCGGGCACGCCGGCGCAGCCGGACAGCTCGATGGCCGTGTGCGCCTTCGCCAACAAGGGTTCCGTGGGCATGGCGTTGTTTCCGAGCCGTACGGTCACCGCGGCGGCGGACCTGATGCGTCAGATGCGGCCGAGTTTCATCAAGCAATAGCTTTCGGGCACGACGAAAGCGCCGGCGATATCCGCCGGCGCTTTCGTTTGCGGAAGTTGAGGAGAAATACGCTAAGGGGCGCCTCTTTCGAGGCGCCCCTTAGGAAGTTTGTCCGGCGACGTCCTACTCTCCCACACCCTCGCGAGTGCAGTACCATCGGCGCTGGCAGGCTTAGCTTCCGGGTTCGGAATGTTACCGGGCGTTTCCCTGCCGCTATGATCACCGTAACTCTATCAAACACACAACCACACACACCCCCGGATGATGCCTGGGGGGTTGGCTGTTGTCTGGGAGTTGCACAGTGGACGCGTAGCATGTTTGTAGGTCAAGTCCTCGGCCTATTAGTACCAGTCAACTGAACACATTACTGTGCTTACATTTCTGGCCTATCAACCCAGTCGTCTGGCTGGGGGCCTTAACCCACATGGGGTGGGATACCTCATCTTGAAGCAGGCTTCCCGCTTAGATGCTTTCAGCGGTTATCCCTTCCGAACGTAGCTAACCAGCCGTGCTCCTGGCGGAACAACTGGCACACCAGAGGTTCGTCCGTCCCGGTCCTCTCGTACTAGGGACAGCCCTTCTCAAGTATCCTACGCGCACGGCGGATAGGGACCGAACTGTCTCACGACGTTCTAAACCCAGCTCGCGTACCGCTTTAATGGGCGAACAGCCCAACCCTTGGGACCTACTCCAGCCCCAGGATGCGACGAGCCGACATCGAGGTGCCAAACCATCCCGTCGATATGGACTCTTGGGGAAGATCAGCCTGTTATCCCCGGGGTACCTTTTATCCGTTGAGCGACACCGCTTCCACTTGCCAGTGCCGGATCACTAGTCCCGACTTTCGTCCCTGCTCGACTTGTCAGTCTCACAGTCAAGCTCCCTTGTGCACTTGCACTCAACACCTGATTGCCAACCAGGCTGAGGGAACCTTTGGGCGCCTCCGTTACATTTTAGGAGGCAACCGCCCCAGTTAAACTACCCACCAGACACTGTCCCTGAACCGGATAACGGTCCTAGGTTAGATACCCAAATCCAACAGAGTGGTATTTCAACGTTGACTCCACCCACACTGGCGTGTGAGCTTCACAGTCTCCCACCTATCCTACACAATTACATTCAGATACCAATGTCAAGCTATAGTAAAGGTCCCGGGGTCTTTCCGTCCTGCCGCGCGTAACGAGCATCTTTACTCGTAATGCAATTTCGCCGGGCCTATGGTTGAGACAGTAGGGAAGTCGTTACGCCATTCGTGCAGGTCGGAACTTACCCGACAAGGAATTTCGCTACCTTAGGATGGTTATAGTTACCACCGCCGTTTACTGGCGCTTAAGTTCTCAGCCTCGCCCCGAAAGGCTAACCGGTCCCCTTAACGTTCCAGCACCGGGCAGGCGTCAGTCCATATACGTCGTCTTACGACTTTGCATGGACCTGTGTTTTTAGTAAACAGTCGCTTCCCCCTGGTCTCTGCGGCCACCTCCCGCTCCACCCGAAAAGGATTTCACGGATTGTGGCCCCCCTTATCCCGAAGTTACGGGGGTAATTTGCCGAGTTCCTTAACCATAGTTCGCCCGATCGCCTCGGTATTCTCTACCTGACCACCTGTGTCGGTTTGGGGTACGGGCCGCTTGAAGCTCGCTAGAGGCTTTTCTCGGCAGCATAGGATCACTGACTTCACCTAAATCGGCTCGGCATCACGTCTCACCCTCATGCACCACGGATTTGCCTATGGTGCGGGCTACACGCTTACCCCGGCACAACCACCGGCCGGGTTCAGCTACCTTCCTGCGTCACCCCATCGCTCAACTACTACCCACCAAGATCCCAACCACATCACCCATCACCCCGAAAGGATCAAGACTCAGCAGGAGGTTAGTACAGTGAGGTTCATCGTGGGCGCTCCTTCGCGGGTACGGGAATATCAACCCGTTGTCCATCGACTACGCCTCTCGGCCTCGCCTTAGGTCCCGACTCACCCAGGGCGGATTAGCCTGCCCCTGGAACCCTTGGTCATCCGGCGGAAGGGTTTCTCACCCTTCTTTCGCTACTCATGCCTGCATTCTCACTCGTACGGCGTCCACAGCTAGATCACTCTGCTGCTTCACCCGCCGCACGACGCTCCCCTACCCATCCACACACCTAGACCAGGCCAACAAATGACCAAGCCGGGTTATTGTGTGAATGCCACAGCTTCGGCGGTGTACTTGAGCCCCGCTACATTGTCGGCGCGGAACCACTTGACCAGTGAGCTATTACGCACTCTTTCAAGGGTGGCTGCTTCTAAGCCAACCTCCTGGTTGTCTATGCGATCCCACATCCTTTTCCACTTAGCACACGCTTAGGGGCCTTAGCTGGTGATCTGGGCTGTTTCCCTCTCGACTACGAAGCTTATCCCCCGCAGTCTCACTGCAACGCTCTCACTTACCGGCATTCGGAGTTTAGCTGACTTCAGTAAGCTTGTGGGCCCCCTAGGCCATCCAGTGCTCTACCTCCGGCAAGAAACACGTCACGCTGCACCTAAATGCATTTCGGGGAGAACCAGCTATCACGGAGTTTGATTGGCCTTTCACCCCTAACCACAGGTCATCCCCCAACTTTTCAACGTTGGTGGGTTCGGCCCTCCACGCGGTCTTACCCGCGCTTCAGCCTGCCCATGGCTAGATCACTCCGCTTCGGGTCTAGAGCATGCGACTGAACGCCCTGTTCAGACTCGCTTTCGCTACGGCTCCCCCACACGGGTTAACCTCGCCACATGCCACTAACTCGCAGGCTCATTCTTCAAAAGGCACGCCGTCACCCACCCAGACATAAATGCCTGCCAGGCTCCGACGGATTGTAGGCAAACGGTTTCAGGTACTATTTCACTCCCCTCCCGGGGTACTTTTCACCTTTCCCTCACGGTACTAGTCCGCTATCGGTCACGAGGTAGTATTTAGCCTTACCAGGTGGTCCTGGCAGATTCACAGCAGATTTCAGGGGTCCGCTGCTACTCGGGAACACACACAGAAGGTTTGCAGTTTTCGCATACCGGACTCTCACCGTCTACGGTGCCGCTTCCCAACGACTTCCGCTAACCACAAACTTGATAACTCCTCGACCGGGTGTCAGCCCGATCAGCGTGGTCCCACAACCCCGCACACGCAACCCCTGACAGGTATCACACGCGCACGGTTTAGGCTCGATCCGCTTTCGCTCGCCACTACTCACGGAATCACTATTGTTTTCTCTTCCTGCGGGTACTGAGATGTTTCACTTCCCCGCGTTCCCTCCACACACCCTATGTGTTCAGGTGCAGGTGACACCACATGACTGATGCCGGGTTCCCCCATTCGGACACCCTGGGATCACAGCTAGGTTGACAGCTCCCCCAGGCCTATCGCGGCCTCCCACGTCCTTCATCGGCTCCTCGTGCCAAGGCATCCACCGTTTGCCCTTAAAAACTTGACCACAAAGATGCTCGCGTCCACTGTGCAATTCTCAAACAA
>CAWCPX010000004.1:150000-173007 GCA_963797605.1 uncultured Actinomycetota bacterium
CCCTCTACGAAAACGACGCGCGTCCCGATCGCTACAACGCGCCACGATGGAGTTCAATGCAGGGATGCGTGACCTCGCCGATGACGGACTCACCAGCCTGCTGTTTCCGTTCTGGCAGCTGGTCATCGCGCTGTGCATCGTCGTCGTGACGATCGTGTCGGCCCACCGCCTGCTGATGCGAGGGCCGTCACGCATGTCCCGGGCGATCGTCGTCGCCGGCGGTGCGGTCATCGGCGTCGTCGTCATCGGCATGCTGCTGTCGATGGCGTAGGCCGCCGTAGATAGACAATCGTCGCCACGGCTCCCGCCGCCGATAGACAACCGCCATCACGGCCCCGCGACAATCGCCCACTCAACCGACAGAAAGACGTCGATTCGCGAGGCTGGGCACCTGCTGCCGAATCATCGACACGCGTTCCGCTGAGATATCGGCGATCGTCACGCCCACCTCGTCGGGCGCCTGGGCCACGACGGTGCCCCATGGATCGATGATCATGCTGCGGCCGAAACACGTGAGGTCGGGATCGTGCGAGCCGATCTGCGCTGCGGCGATCACGTAGCACTGGTTCTCGATCGCGCGGGCCCGCAGCAGCACCTCCCAGTGATCGCGGCCGGTGTGCATCATGAACGCCGCCGGCACCACGAGCACGGACGCGCCGGCATTCACCGCGAGTTGCCGGTAAAGCTCGGGAAACCGCAGGTCATAGCAGATGGACAGGCCGAACCGCAGCCCCTCGATCGGCAACGCGACCACGTCGGAGCCGGCCGCGAACCGATCCGACTCCTTCACCGTCACGCGACCCGGAATGTCGACGTCATATAGATGGATCTTCCGGTAGGTCGCGGCGATGGCGCCACTGCGATCAAAGACGATCGACGTGTTGTACGAGTGGTCCGGGTCGGGACCGACCTCGTGGAACGACCCGGCGTGCACCCAGATCCCGAGATCCCGAGCGGCCTCGGCGAAGAACGTCGCGAACGCGCCCGTCGACCGTTTCCCGGCCGGCTCGCCGGATCTGCGACCGAGATAGTCGACGTATTCCGGCAGGACGGCGAGATCGGCTCCCGCGGCCGCGGCTCTCTCGAGCAATTCCCGAGCGGTCTTGAGATTGGCTTCCCGATCATCGCGGGAGTTGACCTGGCACACGGCGATGCGCATGCCGAAAGCCTACGAGGCCGGACCCCCACTGGGAAGGTCCGCCATCAACCTACGTCGCGACGAGGACGAGTGCCGTTGCCGCGAGCCCGAGACCCGCGAGTTGCACCGGCCGGATGCTTTCTCGATCGACCGTCAACGCCAGCAGCACCGTGCTGACCGGATAGAGCGACGCGATCGGTGCCACGATCGTGAGGTGGCCGTGGGCGGACGCGTAGAGGAAAAGCGCGTTCGCGGTGACGTCCATCGACCCGGCCACGGCAGCCCACCGCCAGGCGACTCGCGGCATCCTCCACGCCGTACGCGTGACGAGCATGAGCAGTAGACCCATCGAAATCGACCCGATCCGGACGCCCACCAGCGGCCACACGCCGGCATCGGGACCGGATTTGCCGAGAATCGCGAAGAACAGGCCGAACATGCTGCCGCTGGCGAGAGCGAGCCCGATCAACCGGGGGGTCACCGCCGAGTTGCCGCCACTGATGCTCACCAGACCGATCGCCGCGATCGCGCAGAACGCACCGGTCAGCGACAGCGGCGACGGAATCTTCTCGGTGACCAGGCCGACCACCATCGGGATCAGCGCCGCGGTCACGGCGCTGATCGGTGCGAAGATCGCCATCGCGCCCTGCGCGAGCCCTCGGTAGAGCAGCACGATGCCGATGATAGCCGGCGACTCCCGCTAACGCTCCCCGGACGAGGTCGGAGCCGCTGGGGCCGCCATGGCTGAGGAAGATCACGCAGAGGACGAGCACGGGGAGACCGAGCAGCTGCGACAGGAACGTGACGGCGAACGTGTTCGCTCGCTGGCTCGCCTTGCCTCCGCTGAAGTCACCGGTGCCCCAAACTCCGGCACACAGGGCGGCGAGCACGATTGACAGCACAGCTATTCGTAGCACCATAGTGACCGTGAAGGACAGTGTGTTGACTGACTCAACCGGCGTGACCGGCGAGGCGCGTGTGGCCGGTGGGTCGGCGCACGAGACGCACGGCGCGATCACGGCCGCCGTTGCCCACCATGTCCGCTCGATGCGACTCGCTCGCGGGTGGTCCCTCGACGAACTGGCGGGCCGGTCCGGCGTCAGCAAGGGCATGGTCGTCCAGATCGAAAACGCGCGGACGAATCCCAGCGTCGGCACGCTCTGCCGCATCGCCGACGCCTTCGGTGTGACCGTGGTCCGGCTGTTGGAGCCCGGCGTCGAAAGGCGGGTCCACATCCGGTCCGCGGCTGACGCCCCGACGCTGTGGCACGGCGAACATGGTGGCTTCGGCCGGCTGCTGGCGGGTGTCAACGATCCCGACTTCGCCGAACTCTGGGAGTGGATGCTGGAGCCTGGCGACTGGCATGCGTCGCCTGACCACACCCCCGGCACCCGCGAGCTGCTGCATGTGCTCAGCGGCGAGTTGACCGTGGTCGCTGATGCCACGACGCACACGGTCGGCGCCGGCCAGACGATGGATTTCGTCGCGGACAAGGCGCACGAGTATCGCAACGAGGGCAGTCTGCCCGCACGGATGATGATGATCGTGCTGATGCCGTCAGGCGAGTGGGATCGCCGCGACCGCAACAAAGGCTAGCCGCGACCGGCTAAACCGATCAGGCCGACTTCTCTTCCCGCTCACGACGGGCGCGCCGGCCGCCGAAGTCACGCGGCACGATCGTCGGGTTGACGTTGTGCAGCACGACCTCGCGGGTGATCTCGACCCGGGCCGCGTTGGGGTTGCTGGGCACCTCATACATCACCGAGAGCAGCACCTCTTCGAGGATCGCCCGCAGACCACGCGCACCGGTGCCCCGGAGGTTGGCCTGGTCGGCGATCGACTCCAGCGCCTCGGCGTCGAACTCCAGCTCGACACCGTCAAGCTCGAAGAGCCGCTGATATTGCCGGACCAGCGCGTTACGGGGCTCGGTCAGGATCTGCACCAGCGCGTCACGGTCGAGGCTGCGGACGCTCGTGATGACCGGGAGCCGGCCGATGAACTCGGGGATGAGCCCGAATTTCAACAGGTCTTCGGGCATGACCTGAGCGAACGTGTCGTCGAGCGTGCGTTCGCTGATCGAGCGGAGGTTGGCGCCGAAGCCGATGCCGCCCCGCCCGACGCGGGACTCGATGATCTTCTCGAGACCGGAGAACGCGCCGCCCACGATGAACAGGATGTTCGTCGTGTCGATCTGCAGGAACTCCTGGTGCGGGTGCTTGCGGCCACCCTGCGGCGGCACGTTGGCCGTGGTGCCTTCGAGGATCTTCAGCAGCGCCTGCTGGACGCCTTCGCCGGAGACGTCGCGAGTGATCGACGGGTTCTCCGACTTGCGGGCGATCTTGTCGACCTCGTCGATGTAGATGATGCCGGTCTCGGCGCGCTTGATGTCGTAGTCAGCGGCCTGGATGAGCTTCAGCAGGATGTTCTCGACGTCTTCACCGACATAACCCGCCTCGGTCAGCGCGGTGGCGTCGGCGATCGCGAACGGCACGTTGAGCATGCGGGCGAGCGTCTGAGCGAGGTGGGTTTTGCCGCAGCCGGTCGGGCCGATCAGCATGATGTTGGACTTGGCCAGCTCGACGGCGCCATCACCGGAGCTGCCGGATTCTGCCTGAACCCGCTTGTAGTGGTTGTAGACGGCGACGGCGAGTGCCTTCTTCGCCTGGTCCTGGCCCACCACGTAGGTGTCGAGGAACTCGCAGATCTCCATCGGCTTAGGGAGCTCGTCCCACTTGACCTCGGTCGACTCGGCGAGCTCTTCTTCGATGATCTCGTTGCAGAGATCGATGCACTCGTCGCAGATGTAGACGCCGGGGCCGGCGATGAGCTTCTTGACCTGCTTCTGCGACTTGCCACAGAAGGAGCATTTCAGCAGATCGCCGCCGTCACCGATCCGTGCCACCTAGGTTCTCCCTGCGTGCGTGGGCCGGTTGTCACATGTCACCCGGTTGGGCGTCAGACACCGCCGGGGACGGACTGCCTTGGATATTGCCGTGTCGCCGCGACATCGTCGCGCCTGTTGCCGAACTGAATTTCGCATCGCGGCCTCAATTATGACCGAAGCCGTTGTTGCTTGCATCGAAGGTACCTGGTCGGGAGCCGTAAGTGTCGGCCCCCGACCAAGTGTCGCGCATCGCGTTCATGTCTGATTCACGTAGCTACAGAACGATTTATCGGCTCATCGACGGACGAAAAGCCTCTCGCTTTTGGCTATTTTCCCGCCGAAACGAGGCTCTTCTTCCGCGTGCTGATGACCTGATCGATCAGACCGTAGTCCTTCGCCTCTTCGGAGGTCAGGATCTTGTCACGGTCGATGTCACGGCGAACCAGCTCGATGGCACGGCCGCTGTGGTGCGAGATCATCTCTTCGAGCTGCGCACGCATGCGAAGGATCTCTTTGGCCTGGATCTCGATGTCGGATCCCTGACCGTAACCACCCTCGGTCGACGGCTGGTGGATGATGATGCGCGAGTTCGGCAGCGCCAGACGCTTGCCGGGGGTGCCGGCGCCGAGCAGGATCGCCGCCGCGCTGGCCGCCTGGCCGAGACACATGGTCTGCACGTCCGGGTGGATGAACTGCATCGTGTCGTAAATCGCGGTCATCGCCGTGAAGGAACCGCCGGGCGAGTTGATGTACATGATGATGTCGCGGTCGGGGTCACTCGACTCCAACGTCAACAGCTGTGCCATCACGTCGTTGGCGACGGTGTCATCGATCGGCATGCCCAGGAAGATGATGCGCTCCTGGAACATCTTGTCGTAGGGGTTCATGGCGACGTCACCGCGCGAGGTGCGCTCGATCACGTTCGGCATGAAGTAACGGTTTTCGACCGGGGCGAACCGCGGTGCCTGAAGGCTCGTCATAGGTTTCTCCTCAGCTCCGCGTGCCAGCGCCTTCCGGAACCTGGGCGGCTCCGGTGATGACCTTGTCGATAAAGCCGTAATCTTTCGCCTCTTCGGCGGTGAACCAGCGGTCGCGGTCGGAGTCGGCCTCGATCTGGGCCTGCGACTGACCGGTGTGGAACGCGACCCGCTCCTGGAACATGCGCTTGGTGTAGAGCATCTGCTCCGCCTGGATCGCGATGTCGGAGGCGGTGCCGCCGATGCCACCGGACGGCTGGTGCATCATGATCCGCGCGTGCGGCAGCGCGTAACGCTTGCCGGCGGTGCCCGCGCAGACCAGGAGCTGGCCCATGGAGGCGGCCATGCCCATCGCGATCGTGCCGACATCGTTGGGGACGAACTGCATGGTGTCGTAGATCGCCATGCCGGCCGAGACCGAGCCACCGGGCGAGTTGACGTAGAGGAAGATGTCGCGTTCGTCGTCTTCGGCCGCGAGCAGCAGCAGCTGCGCGCAGATCCGGTTGCCGACCTGGTCGTTGACCTCGCTGCCGAGGAAGATGATGCGTTCTTTCAGCAGCCGGTTGTAGACGGAGTCATCGAGGTTGCCGCCAACGGCCTCGGAGTTACGCGCCGTCTGCAGCACGGCGCTGCGCGCCGATGCCGGGAGGTGCAATTCAGTCATGGCACGCCCTTCACTGTGTTGAGCTACGGCCGAAGTTTCAGAGACCGGCGATAGCCGCTGTGGGAGCGAGCCGCGCCCGCCGGCCTACCGCCGGTCTCTCGTAGCTACGCCCGACATTATCCGTTCGCACCGACCCGATGCCCCCTGGCGGCGCCCTGTTCGCTCATAGCGCAGGCCGGACCCATCTCCCGGGCACCGGGAATAAGAAGCCGCAAAGCGAGGCGGCCGCCAGGATCACCCGGCGGCCGCTCGCGTACGCGTCAGATCAGTGGTTGTGACCTTCGTGGTCGCCGTGATCGTGGCCGGCGTGCTCGTCGTCACCCGCGGTCGCCCGCAGGTCGTCGAGGCTCAGCACGTTGCCGGCCGCGTCGGTGATCTTGACCTTCTCCATCACGAGCGCGAGCGCCTTGCCACGGCGGACGTCGCCGTAGACCGCACCAGCCGCCCCGGCCTGCACGAGCTGGTCGTAGTAGGCCTGCGGGGCCATGCCGACGCGCTGGGCGCGGTGCACGACCTCGTGCCCGTATTCGTCGTCGGTGACCTCGATCTCCTCGCGGTCGGCGAGCGTGTCGAGCAGCAGCTGGATGCGAACGCCCTCGCTGGCGGCGTCTTTGAGCTCGGTCTCGATCTGCTCCTCGGTCTTGTCTTCCGAGGCGAGGTAGTCCTCCATCGAGGCGCCCATGCGCTCGAGTTCGTCGACCATCGCCTGCTTGCGGTGCTCGACCTCCTCGCGCACGACGCCCTCCGGCGCGGGCACGTCGGCCGCCGAGACCAGGTCGGCGAGCACCTTGTCACGGGCCGCGTAGAGCTGCTCGACCTTCTTGACCCGGGTGATCCGCTCCAGCAGGTCGGCACGCAGCTCGTCGAGCGTGTCGAACTCGCTCGCGAGCTGGGCGAAGTCGTCGTCGAGCGGCGGCAGCTCCTTCTCCTTGACCGTGCGCACGGTCACCGCGACCTCGGCGTCCTGCCCGGCGAAGTCGCCGCCGGCCAGCTGCGTGGTGAAGGTGGTCGAGTCGTTGGCGGACATGCCGACGAGCGCGTCGTCCATGCCCGGGAGCAGCTGGTTGCTGCCGACCTCGTGCGAGATGTTGGTCGCGCTGCCGCCGGGCACCTCGACGCCGTCGACGGTCGCGGCCAGGTCGATCTGCACGAAGTCACCGGTCGCGGCCGGGCGCTCGACGGTCTTGAGCGTCGCGAACCGCTCGCGCAGGCCGTTGAGCTGCTCCTCGACCTCGCTGTCGGCGATCTGCAACTCGTCGACCGTGACCTCGATCGACTCGAGCTCCGGGACGGTGATCTCCGGCCGCACGTCGACCTCGGCGGTGAACTTCAGCGGCTCGCCGTCGGCGAAGTCGGTGATGTCGACCTCCGGCCGGCCGAGCGACTTCACGTCATGCTCGCGGATCGCGGCGATGATGTTGGTCGGAATCGCGTCCTGGACGGCCTCGTTGAGCACCGCGCCCCGGCCGACCCGCTGGTCGATGACCTTCGACGGCACCTTCCCGGCCCGGAACCCCGGCACGGTCACCTGCGTGGCGATCTCGCGATAAGCCTTCTTGACGCTCGGCTCCAACTCAGCGAACGGCACCTCGATGGCGAGCCGGACCCGCGTGGGGCTGAGGGTCTCGACGGTGCTCTTCACAGGCGTACTCCTTGATGGGGTTCTGTTCTTTCTCGGGTTTGAGGCAGACCGGCGACCGACGCGCTTCGCCCGAGACGAGTCTAGGCGGTGCGACACGCCCGGCACGCATTTGGGGCAGGCGGCGGCTCGATCCGTTGTTGTCGGGATGGCGGGATTCGAACCCACGACCCCCCGCTCCCAAAGCGGGTGCGCTACCAAGCTGCGCTACATCCCGGAACCTCTCGGCTCCGGCGAGTGTAGCCGCAACGCTCGCGGGGCGCGGCCTCGGCGCAACATTGCGATCAATAAGAGGGTCCGTTCATAGGTCGGCGGGTGTGAGGCGTGGTCTGGTGCGCGGATCGCAAGGCATCACGGTCGCCGATGCCGCTCTTGCATCGGCGACCCACCAGGGCGGAGAAGTCGACCATGCCGTTGTTGCATGGGCGGCGACGACAACGCCGCGAGTCGCACGCCAGGGCGCGGCTCACGCCCACTAGCACCTATTACCGGACCCTCTGGTGTTTCCACGGGTGCGGGTAACCGCGCCGGCCGCCAAGATGGCATCGAAGCATGTCAGTGCTCTGTTGTACGCTGTTTCGATCCGCGACCCGCTCCGCGACCCGCAAGATCCACTCCCGACGAAGGATGTCACGATGCGCGAGACGCCGGATCGGATCATGGTGTCGTTCACGGGCGGCGGCGCCGGCATCGACAGGCTGACCTGGGGCCAAGCCGACCATTACGCCGCCATGATCCGCATGAAGACGTGGAGCCCGCTCGGGGGCGTCGCCCCGCTGGAACCTGGCACGACCGTGGCAGACATCACCGAAGAACTGCGCTATCTCATGAGCCGGTTCCCGTCCGTCCGCACCCGGCTGCGCTATGACGCCGAAAGGCGGCCCGACCAGGAGGTGTACACGTCGGGGCAGATCGCGCTGGAAGTCTGGGACGCCGACGACAGCGACGATCCACTGACGATCGCCGAGACCGTCCGCGACCGTTATATGGAGACTCCGCTCGACTTCGCCGCCGACTGGCCCGTCCGGATGGCGGCCGTGCGCCACCGGGGCCGGCTCACGCACGAAATCGCGTTGATCTGCCATCTGTGTCTCGACGCGGCCGGTGGCGCCGCGATGATGGCCGACATGACCAGCCGCACCAGCGAGCCGGTCACCGGCATGCAGCCGCTGGAGCAGGCACGATGGCAACAATCCCCGGCCGGCCGGCGGCAGAACGAGTCCGCGCTCCGCTACTGGGAGGGCATCCTGCGCTCGATCGCCCCTCGGCGCTTCCCGGCAACCACGGAGCCGATGACCCCGCCGCGCTACCGGGCCGGCGAACTCCTCTCCCCCGCGCTGTCACTCGCCATCCGCACGCTGACCCAGCGCACCCAGATCGACTCGTCCGCCATCGTCATCGCGCTCTTCTCGGTCGCGGTGGCCCAGGTCACCGGCATCAGCCCGGTGGTGTTCCGGCCGCTCGTGAGCAACCGGTTCCGCCCGGGTCTGGCCGATGTCGTGTGCACCGCCGTGCAGTCCGGCATCTGCAGTCTCGACGTGGCCGGGCTGTCCTTCGACGACGTCTTGCAGCAGGCCGCCAGGAGCGCTCGGACAGCGTACAAATATGCGTATTTTGATCCGCAGGATGTCGTTGATCTGATCGCCGCCGTGGAGAGCGACCGGGGTACGGCGATCGACATCGAATGCTTCGTCAACGACCGCCGCCAGACCGTGCCCCTCGACGGCGACGACAAGGTGCCGACCCCGAGTGAGGTCCGGGAAGCGCTCGGTCGCACCACGTTCGGGTGGAACGTGGCGCAGGAGAGCCCGGCGTTCGAGCAGTTGTGCGTGCACATCGACGACGCCGGCGAGGCGGTGCTGCTCACCGTGCAACTCGATAGCGCCCGGCTGTCCATGCGCGACGGCGAGGCGATCGTGCGCGCGATGGAGGAGACGGCGGTTCAGGCCGCGTTCGGGGCATAGCTTTCGCGTCGCATCCGCTGCAGCGTCTCCGCGCGTTGCTGGATGACCGCCATGCGGGCGGATCGGTCGGCCGGATCGATGTGCGCCCGCTGGCCGGTCATCTGGCCGGGCCACTTGCGGTAGAGCAGGCCCGGTTCGGCGATGAAGTAGCCCGGGCTGACCACGCTCGCGGCGATCAGCAGACCGGTGTCTTCCGAGGCCGGCAACGCCATCCAGCCGCCGAGCGCCATGATCAGGTCGCGGCGGACGCAGAGGGTCGCGGGATGCACGGGCAGCCGGAAGTCGTGGGCGCGCCAGAAGTCGAAGACGTGCTCGGGGGCGATCGGGCCGGCTGCCGGATTGGTGTCGTTGGCCACGGTGGAGCCGTCCGGGAGCAGATCGAGCGCGGCGGCGGTGGTCCAGCCGATGTCGGTGTCGGCGGTCATGGCTTCGATGTCGCGGGCCAGGGCGCCGGAGGTGAGTTGATCGTCAGCGTCGAGGACCTTGATCAGGCTGCCGTGGCTGCGACCGAGGGCCAGGGTGCGCGCGATGGCGGGGCCGCTTGTCCGGTTACGGCTCCGTCGGATGCGCGGGTCGGCGGGCAGGACGGTGGCGACGTCGCCGTCTTCCTGCACGAGCCACTCCCAGCTCCAGCCGGTCGGCAGCGACTGAGCCGCGAGGGCGTCGTAGGCGGAGCGGAGATAGATAAGACTTTTGCCGTGTACGGCGGTGACGACAGAGATGACCTTGACGAACTGTGGTTGCTCAGACGACCCCAATTCGTCAAGGTCGACCGGGGGAAGCCGCATCAACCGCGCGCGAGCACGATCACACGGTCGATCGGCGGCATCGGCTGTGACTTGTCCGGGTTGAGCACCATCCCGTGGCCCTCGCCGGAGTCCGCGATCCGGTAACCGATCGCCACCTCACCCCGGCGCTGGGCCGCCGCCACCAGGGTCGCGAACGTCAGCGTCGGGTCGGGCCGCACGTAGTAGCTGGCCTGGCGGATGTAGATCTCCGAGCCGTCCGGGTCGAACAGGTCGGCGAACACGGAATCGAGGTGACGGTTCTCGGAGATCTGCGCCATCAGCAGGCTGACCAGCTGCTCGCTGATCACGAAGTCGTCGTCGCGGGTCAACTGTGCCAGCGCGCGATCACGGTCGTCGCGCATCTCGCTGACGATCGCCCCGACCTCGCCCCGCTTCGCCAGGATGTCGCGCAGGTGCAGCAGCGTGACCAGGACGCGTGCGTCGGCGGCCAGCGGGTCCATGTGGTCGTCACAGAGCACGATCACGTTGTCGTACGTGGCGACGTCGAGCGATTCGAGCAGCGACCGCTCCCGGATGTCACCGTGTTTCACCGTCGCCGCGAGGTGCCGCAGGCCGTAGGTCAGCTTGCTGATGGCACCGTCGGCGTCGTCGCGCTCGGTGACGATCACCACCCCGGATCCGTCGGTGACATATTCGTCGAGCTGATCGATGATGCGAGCGGCCCGGCCGTTCCAACCGAGCACGAGCGTGTGTTCGGGTGCCGCCGGACCGCGCACCGAGTTCATGATCGAAGCCTCGTCGACCGGCAAAACCTGGTCGCTCACGTTGATCGCGGAATCGTCGCCGGCCAGGATGACGAACTTGTCGGAAGCCCCGACGACCGTGTCCATCGGCGGGTTCAGCGTGGTGGAGCCGTCGGCCCGCACGAGCCCGATCGGGCAGCTCTGGCGGAAGGCGAGCAGCGACGCGCCGAACGTCTTACCGGTCAGCGCCGGTTCGCGTACGACGTACAGCTCGTCGCCACCGAAGTCGAGCAGGTCGTGATAGACGGCGGAAAGGCCGGACTGGCGGGCAGCCTGCACGACGAGGCGGGCGCTGATGTCGTCCGCGTCGATGACGACCGCGTCCGGATCGGCGAGCTGCGTGACCGCTCGCACGCTGCTGTCGCGCACGGACGCGACCACGTGATGCTTCGTGTTCCGGAACGCCGGACCGCGGTTGATCGCCAGCAGGGTCTTCAGCACCGCCGCGTCCGCGTCCTCGGGCGCTTCGGTCTCCGGCGCCAACACGATGATCGAGCGGGCCGCGTTGAGGTTGACCAGCTCGAGATCGGACACGTCGAGCGGGTTGCCGGTCCGGCAGACGACACGGGTGTTGCGCGTGGAACCGAGCCGGTGCCGCAGCAGGTCCTCCATCGTCAGCTTGTCTTCCTCGGCGAGGATCACCACGGCCGCTCGCCGGCGACTGCGGTTGGCCTCGACGAGTTCCGAGACGATCGTGAACACCTGATCGGACCAGCCGAGGATGACGGTGTGGTCGCGCTCGACGACGGCGGAGCGGCCCTTCGCAACTCTTCGAGCTTCTGGTTCAAGCCGCTGGTGAGCAGACCGACCAGGGCACTGACGACGAAGATGCCGCCGAGCGCGAGCAGGA
Source organism: uncultured Actinomycetota bacterium (assembly GCA_963797605.1). Lineage (GTDB taxonomy): Bacteria > Actinomycetota > Actinomycetes > Mycobacteriales > Micromonosporaceae > DASQPR01. The sequence continues at coordinate 161,669 of CAWCPX010000004.1, forward strand.
ACCAGATCGCGTGCACCGCGATGCCGCCGTTGTCCGGGATGTCGACGCTGAACGCGCTGACGAACGTCTGCCACAGCAGGTCGAAGACGTTGAGGATGGACTCGTTGGCGGTGGCGATGGCCAGCGCGATCGAGACGACGACGATCAGCCCGGCGGAGACGATGGCGAGCCAGCCGATGAGCGCGGGCGTGCCACGCGACATCGTGTTGTCGAACCAATAGCGCAGCCGAGTGCGCAATCCAGCTTTGGGAACCATTTCGCGTACATCTCCCGACTGAAGAAAACTGCGTCACCGTGGTGCGTGGCGCTGGCGTTACAGGACGTTCCAAGCCGTTCCCCGTACGGATTCGGAGCGTCGTCGTACGGGGGCACGATACGGCACGTCCGGTGCCGCGGACGATTCGCTGGGATGCGCGAACGCCCGCATTGGGCGCCGGATCGGCACTCTCCACAATCGACATATTCGTGAAGTCGCCGAACTCGCCGGGACCGGATCGGGCGAGGCGAGTTCGGCGGAGAAATCTCGGCCACCGCGGGTCCGTCAATTCGCGCGCCTGACGCTCACTGTCGGGGTAGCCTCGCGGATTGACCAGCGACGGAGTGGATTGGCCTCGGATGGAACATCAGTCGGCGAGCGTGCGGAACCTCAGCGAAATCGAGGCGATCGACCGAGCCCGAATCGTGCGTGTGACCGACTACGACATCAGCCTTGACCTCACCGACGCCGCCGGACATCCAGGCGCTGGCACCTTCCGGTCAATCACCCGCGTGTCGTTCGAATGTGCGGACCCGGGCGCTTCGACCACGATCGACCTCGCGGCCGCGCGCCTGCGATCGGTGCGGCTCGACGGCGTCGACGTCGACACCTCGGCGTGGTCGCCCGAGCGCGGCCTCGTGCTCGCCGGTTTGGCCGCGGTGAACACGCTGGTCGTGGACGCGGATTTCGCGTATTCCAGCTCGGGCCAGGGCCTGCACCGGAGCGTGGACCCGGTTGACGGCGAGGTTTACCTCTACAGCCAATTCGAGATCGCAGACGCGCAACGGGTCTTCGCCTGCTTCGATCAGCCGGACCTCAAGAGCGTGTTCACGTGGCACGTCACCGCGCCGGCTCGCTGGAGGATCATCTCCAACGCCCCGATCGATCGGATCGTCGTCGATGAGGCGACCGGTGCGAAGGTCGTTCACTTCGAGCCGTCGATCCGCATGAGCAGCTACGTCACGGCTCTCTGCGCCGGACCGTTTCACGAAGTGCGTACCGAGCATGACGGTATCGACCTCGGGCTGTTCATCCGCCAGTCATCGCGGCAGCACCTCGACACCGACGAGCTGTTTCTCCTCACCCGGCAGGGCTTCGACTTCTTCCACCGCGAGTTCGGCGTGCGTTACCCGCTGCCGAAATACAACCAGATCTTCGTCACCGACTACAACGCGGCGGCGATGGAGAACTTCGGTTGCGTCACGATCAGCGAGGACCTCTTCATCTTCCCGTCCCAGGTGACCGACTTCGAGTTGGAAAAGCGCGCCAACCACATGCTGCACGAACTCGCGCACATGTGGTTCGGCGATCTCGTGACGATGCGGTGGTGGGGCGACATCTGGCTGAAGGAGGCGTTCGCCGAGTGGGCGTCGCACTGGTGCAACGCCGAGAACACCCGCTTCACTGACGCGTGGACCACCTTCCTGGCCATCCGTAAGAGCTGGGGTTATGCGAAGGACCAGCTCTCCTCGACGCACCCGGTCTACGCCGACGCCCTCGACGTCGCCTCGGCCGAAGCGAACTTCGACGGCATCACGTACGCCAAGGGAGCGTCGGTGATCAAACAGATCGTCGCGTACGTCGGGCTTGACGCGTTCCGGGCCGGACTGCGGGACTACCTGACCACCCACGCCCGAGCCAACGCCACCTTCGACGATCTGCTGACCGCGCTGGAAGCCGCCGCCGGCGTCGAGTTGCGTGACTTCGCCGCACAGTGGCTGGAAACGTCGCAGGTCAACACGTTGCGCCCGATCGTGTCCGTGACCCCGGACGGCCTCTACGATTCCGTCGCCATCGAGCAGGAAGCGCCGCCGGAGCACCCGACGCTGCGTACGCACCGGATCGCGCTCGGGCTCTACGATCTGCGCGGCGACCGGTTGGTGCGCCGGGAGCGCGTCGAGGTCGTGGTGCAAGGGCGGCAGACCGAAATTCCCGAGCTCAGCGGGGTACGCGAGCCGGACCTGCTGCTCGTGAACGACGACGACCTGACGTACGCGAAAATCCGGCTCGACGCACGGTCCCTGAGCACGGTCATGGGCAACCTGTCCGGGCTCGAGTCCTCGCTGGCACGGGCCCTGTGCTGGGCCGCCGTCTGGGACATGACCCGGGACGCCGAACTTCCCGCTCGTGACTACGTCCGCCTCGTGGTGACGGCGCTACCCCGCGAAACCGACATCAACCTGATCACGAGCGCGCTCCGCCAGGTGCAGACCGCCATCGACCTGTACGCCGACCCGACCTGGGCGCCGGTAGGCCGGCAGTCGCTGACCGACACCGCCCGTGCGGCGGTCACGGCGGCGCGGCCGGGCAGCGGCACCCAGCTCGCGTGGGCACGGGCGTTCGTCGCGGCCGCTCGCCAGCCGGAAGAGCTCGACCTGTTGCGGCGGTGGCTGGGCGGTGACGGCGTGCCGGCGGGTCTCGCGATCGACGCGGAGTTGCGGTGGAGCATCGTCGCGACGCTCGTGGCCGAGGGCGCCGCCGGCTCGGAAGAGATCGCCACCGAAGTTGACCGCGACCGGAGCGCGAGTGGCGAACGCGCCGCGGCGACCGCTCGCGCGCTGCTGCCGACGCCTGAGGCCAAGGCGCTGGCGTGGCACGACCTCACCGCCGAGACGCTGTCGAACCGGCTCCGGGCGATCCTGGCGGGCTTCTACCACCCGTCGCAACTGGCGTTGACCCGCCCGTATCTGCCGGGTTACTTCGAGGCCGTCGGCCGGGTCTGGGCGACGCACGACAACCAGGTCGCGCATACCTTCGCGGTGCACGGCTATCCAGCCGGGTACGTCGACCAGGCCGTCGTCGACGCCACCGACGCGTGGCTCGCCGACGGATCGCGACCGGTGCCGCTGCGGCGGCTGGTCACCGACGGTCGCGACGGTCAGGTGCGAGCGCTGGCCGCCAGAGCCCGTGACGCGGCAGCGCGATGACGGCTCATACGCCCACGCGCAGCGACCTTCGAGTGGCGACGCCGGCCTCGCGGGCCACCCGTTCGATCAACGTGGCGTAGCTGGCGATCATGCGGGTCTGGCTGAACCGCGGTCGGCTGTCCAGCATCGCCGGCATGAGTTCGCCACGGCGCGCGACCGCCTCGATCCACGCGGTGCTGATCGCGTCGGCGTCGGCCGGCGTCAGGATGCCGTGGCCGGCCACGATCGCCGCGGTGTCGCCGATATCCGTCGCGACCGGCACGGCGCCGCACATCATGCCCTCGATCAGGCACAGCGGCGCCGCCTCACCGACAGCCGAGGTCAACGCCACGACGTCCGCCGCCGCGTACACCCGCTGCATGTCGTGTCTCGTCCCCAACAGATGCAGGCGGCGCAACAGCGACGGCCTGTCCGCGAACGCGCTGTCGACGTCGCCGCGCAGCGCCGTATTCGTCACGCTCATGCCGGGGCCGCACATCAGCACGTGCCCCCGCGGTTGCCGGCCGAGGTAGGCGCGGGCGGATCGCAGCAGCAGCGGTACGTCTTTCATCGCGTCGTATCGAGCCGCGAAGACGACGACACCGCAGCGTGCCGGCAGCCCGAGCGTCCGACGCAGGCGCGCTCGCTCGTCGCCCGGCACCGTTCGGAAACGGGCCAGGTCGACGCCGTTCGGGATGACGTGGAGCACGTGGTCCGGGATCCCGGCCGCGCGGTAGGCAGCCCGGGTGGAGTCGGCGCAGCAGATCGCCGCGGCCACCCGACCGTCGGCCACGGCCGCGCGCAACTCGCGGAGCGCGGTGCCCTGGTTCTGCGGATCGGAGCGGTGCAGGCACGCGATCACCGGCCGGCCCCCGAGATCGAGCCGGTTGATCAGGTGCAGCGGCTGCTCCTTGAGCGACAGCACGACGTCGGCCTGCCGCAGGTGCTCACCCGTGCGGGCCAGTTCGTCAACGGTGAAAGGGCTCGGGGCGCCGCCGGGCCGCAGCGTGCGACCGAGTGACGTGATCGCGACGCCGGCCGAGGTGAGCATGCGGAAACAGCGATCATCTTCCATCCGCTGCACGATGTTTTCCCGGTGCATCTCCTGGTGGACGCTGAGCACGGAATGCACCTGCCGCCGGCCGTCGTGCAGGCCCGCGACCACCCCGCTATGCAACACGCGCGCGCCACCTGTAAAGAAACCCTCGTACATCGATAGCACGCGCAGTCCGTCTGCCATCAACGCATCATGGCTCCCTTGATCGTCGCCATGATTGCGTCCCGATGAACTGTCGGATTCATCGCTCCGTGTTTAGACCAGATTCGGCAACAAAGATAACGCCACGTCACTGGCACCCCACAACGCGGCGAAAATCACCGGAGCGCCGGCCAGCCACGCCTGTGCTCCGCTCCACCGGGAATGCGCCCATGCGGTGCCGATACCCGCCACGAACAGCAACTGCAACCAGAGCACCAGCAGGAACATCGATCCCTGATCGCTGCGCATCGCACCCTCGGCCACCGGGATCGCGGTGGGCCGACCGGCCGGCGTGGGCACGGTGGCGCCGACCAGCGTCGTGTCGACGTACACGGCCCGATCCGGGACCCAGCCGGCCCGCCAGCTGACGCCCTCGGCACTGACCATGGTCATCCGGCCGGCACCGGACGGAGCCGGGTCCGGCACCGGATCGCCGGCGTGCCGGATGCCGTCGACGTGGTAGGTGAAGGTCCCCTGCTGCGTCGTGACCTTGATCTGATCCCCGGTCTGCAACTCGGCCAGCAGATGGAACGGGCCACCGAAGGCCACGGCTCGCCCGAAGATCACGCTGACACCGGCCTGCCCGGGCAGCGGCGTGTTGCGCAGGTGGCCGGGGCCGGCCCGAAGGTCCTCGGCGGACGTGCCCTCGACGACGACGTACCGCAGATTGATCGCCGGCGCGCTGATCAGGGCCACCGGCGTGCCGGGTTTGATCGCCCCACCGATCGGAGCGATCTCCTGGGCGAGGTTCGTGCGCAGCGTGTCGTAGAGCACCTGTTGACTGCGGGCGGCCGGAAAGCTGGAGAGGACGGTCACGAAGAGGACAGACCACGCCGCCACGAACGCGATGCCGAACACGATCCGGGTGATGAGAATCGGAATCGACACCGGCGGTTTCGGCGCCGGCAACACGACCGCCTTCGGTACCGGTATCGTCGCCGGTCGGCTCAGGAGCGTCGTCATCAGGGCTGCCTCGTCTGTTGCATCCGCCGCAGTCGGTTCCGCATGTTCGACGTGGATCTCATACCGGCCGCGGTGCGTATGACGATCGCGATGAGCGTGCACACGATGCTGATCAGGATCGCAAGTGGCATCGCCCACGCGGCCGTGCGGCTCGTGACGGCGGCCGTGTAGCCGACCGGCAGATCCACTGGCGGAATGTAAGGCGGCGACGCGGACGCGGTCGGCGCGGGCGGACGCGGCGTGCTCGATACGCCGCCGGCACCGGACCCGGAGCCGGATCCGCCGCCACCGCCACCACCGCCGGAACTGCCGGTATTCGGATGGTGCCCCTGCGCCAACACCACAAAGGCCGATGCATCCGTGTACGCCACGAGCGCGCCGAGACCGTTGGCCTCGGTCATCGGCAGGAACCCGGGCGGCAGTTGCCCGATGTCATCGCCCGGCACCTGACCGGGCCCGGCCGCATAGGCCAGGAACACCGCGAGCTTGGCCGCCGTCACCAGATCGAGACCGGTCGTCGGGATCGCGGCGTACACAACCATCGTCCCCGGGTACGCGGCGGCGATCGTCCGCAGCTTCGAGTACGGGATCGGCCACGTATGCGTCTTCTTGTCCATCTTCGCCAACGCCGCGGTCATCGCCGACTTCAACGAAGCGACGCTCGGCTGCACGAAGTGCCCGGGCGAACTCTGCAGCGCGGCGCTGCGCAGGCCGAAGAGCTGGGAGTCGCCGAGCGCCGTGAGCCCGAGCATGAAACGCGAACCGGGCTGCTCACGACCGATCGGCTTCAGCGATCCGCCGACGATCTGGCCACCGGTGTTCGTCAACGCGGAGCACGCCGTGGTGGCGCTTCCGATCGCGTACTGCATGGACTGCGCGATCGACGTCAGACTCGACGTCGGCGCCGCGACCAAGGGCAGGATCGGCACCGCCGCGATGGTCTGGTCCGGCCGACGGAGGCAGCCGCCTAGGTCGATATCGGGCGACTTGAAGCTGTCCAGCAGCGGCCAGGACTCCGTCGGCAACGGGATGTTCCGGTACGTCGGATTGACGACCATCCCCCACGGGTCCGGTTTGCCGTTGAGGAACGCGCGCGCGTCCGGATCGGCGTTGATGTAGCTCGTCAGCGCGTACATCACGTCGGAGTTACTGGCGAGCGCGAGCAGCGTCGACGACTGCACGACCTGCTTCGTGTCGCCAATGCCCGGGTTCAGCGCGATGAACTCGGGATCGGTCGTGATGTCCTGTGGATTCGTGGCCATCTTGGCGTACGCGGTCGCCGGATTCAGCGCTCGATAGTCGTTACGCAGCCCCGGCAGCGCCCAGTACGACTCGGACAGCAGCTTCGCGAGCAGCCGGGCATTGAGTTTCAGCGACGTGTACGGGCGCTGGTTGGCATCATCGACGACGTAGGAGATCGCGAAGCCGGTCACTCCCACCGGCGCGGTCACCGTCGGCTCGACGTAACCCCCGTCCGGTGGCCGGGAAATCAGCGCCGCGTCGATCGACTCCATCGACAGCGCCGTCTTCGCCAGCGGTTCGGCCGTGCGGACGTGCTGGAACGGGAACAGCTTCGGATCGGTGCAGAACTTCGTCTGCCACAGCGTCGTCGCCTGGTCCATCAGTTCGGAGCCATAGATGTCGATCGGCGCCGGACCGCCGACGACCGTGCATGTGTCGGCCTGAGGCGCGAAGGTCAACGGCACCGTGATGTGGTTCTGCCAGTTGGACGCGCTCCACCACAGCGCTCCGGTGACGGGCGGATCGCCGGCGCCGTTGTTGTTGCCGTGGTTGCTGAACGGTTCACCGGGAGCGTACGACCCGAGGCTCTCGCACGCTGTCACGTCTGCGGCGCTCGGCTGGTTCGCACCGTCCTGCAGCGAACCGTCGCAACTGATGCCCAGGATCGGCACCACGACGAGGGCGCACGGCACCGTGTTGGAGCAGCCAAGAGACGCGTTCTGCTGATTCGTCCACATCACGAAACTCGTCTGGCCCTTGCCGTCCAGGCCGGTCGCGGCGTACGTCGTGTTCGCCGGTGGGGCGGCCGGGTCCGGTGCGTTCGACGCTTCCGGCGCGATGCCGCAGCCGCCGTTGGCGCCGCCGTAATAGGTGGTGCCGTCGGCCGCGACGAACGGCACGTAGCGCTCGGCCATGCCCCCGAAGTCGCAGGCCGGCGATGCCGGTGGCGGCGGTACGTCGACCGCGGCGGTGCGGTTTCCCGCCGTTTCGAAACGGTCCAGACGCCAGGCAGGGAAGGCAGTGCTGCTGTCGGCGGTGTAGCGCTCATCGGGCGTCTGCGTCCAGCACGTGGTCTGGTCGAGCCGCTGACCCGTCGGCGCGGCGTCGGAGTCGATGCCACGGCATTCGAGGATGACGACGGGGTATTCCTGCTTGCTGGCCGCGGCCGAGTTGGGGTCGGCGACGATGCCGCCGGTCGGGTGCGCGCCCGACCAGGATACGCCGATCTGCTGACGTCCCCGGAGGTCGGTGGTTGTGTCGACGGACACGGTCACGGTGCTGGTCGCGGCATCGGTGACGGTGCCGCCGGGGCCGAGGAAGCTCCGCGTGATCGTCTCGGTCTTGGTAAAGGCCGCGGACGGCGCGGCCGCGACCGGATTGCCGGTCAGGGCCACGAGCGGCAACAGCAGGCCGCACGCGAGCGCGGCGGTGACCCGGTGACGGCGCTTCATCGCCGGCCTCGCCGGGACAGCGCGCGCTGCAGGAGCACCGGCGCCACGAGCACCGCGAGCAGTTCGAGGATCACCAGGGGCGTCAGCACGTCGTTGAGGCCGCCGGTCTGATCCGCGAGGTTCGTCGGCACCGGGTTCGCGTCACCGCCGCTGCCAGCCGATCCGTCACCGTTGCCGGTGGTGACCGCGAGGCCCGTGTTCGGATCGATGACCGTGCTCGCACTGGCGGAGGGGGTCGCGCCGGGCGGCACCGGCGTGCCGGCGCCACTTCCGCCGCCGGAACCGCCACCGCTGCCACCACCGCTGCCACCACCGGATCCGCCCGCCCCAGTGTTCGGTTTCGGCGGCAGGTCGGTCTTGCAGGGCCCGTTCCCGGCTTTGTCGCACGACTGCGGGAACGGCGCGATCTGCGCGAGACGGTTCTCATCGGGATGGCCGGCGACGAAGGTCGGGTTGTTGCACGTGCTCACGTTGCGCTGGGTGATGTTCACGCCCGCGTCGGCCGTCTTCAGCTTCTGGATCTGCGCGAAACCGTCCTGCACCAGGTTGATCGGCAGCGGTGAGTAGCCCACCGTGCCCATCTCGCCCTGCCCGGTGCAGATCGAGTAGTAGAGGAAGTCGGCTAGCGTCTGCCGTTTCGCCGTCGTCATGCGCGAATCGGTGGACGCGGTCGGCAAGATCATGTAGGAGTACGACGACAGCGGATAGGTGCGCGGGTCGTTGTAGCACATAGACGTTGTCGAGATTTTGCATGAGGTACGTGGTCGATGCCGGGTTGTTGTCGATGACCGCCTGCGTCAGAGCGACTTCGCGACGTTGTACTGCGTCGGCAGCGTGAAGTATCCGGCCTTGTTCTCGATCTTCGCGACCGGGCTAGTGCTTGACAGCAGCGCGTAGGAGTATTCGTCGTAACCGATCGAGCCGTTCGCCGAACCCGAGTTGATGAAGTTCATGACGCCGTCGGAACCGTTCTGCGCGACCATCTGATCGCCCTTGACGCGGGTAAGTACTCGTCCATCACGTCTTTGGCCCTTGTTGTACGGCCCCCAGATCGAGCCGAATTCCTTGGCCAGGAACGCCGTGAATTGCGCCGACGATCCGGAGCCCTCCGAGTGCACGACCGGGATGATCGGAGTCGACGGAAACGCCTGGCCGTTGTTGTCGGCCGTGATCGCCGGGTCGTTCCAGTTGGTGATGTGATTGGTGAAGATCTTGCGCAGCGTGCGGCCGGACAGGCGCAGTTGCGTGACCAGCTTGCCGGCCGACCGTGAGGTGGTACGGGAAACGAGGTGCCGCCGGCCACGATCGGCAGGTAGGCGTAGGCGCGGCCTGCGACGCGTCGGCGTCGCCGGTCGACGGGTCGGTGCCCTGGTAGCCGATGTCGGTCACGGCGAAGTCCAGGTGCGGTAGCGCGAAGTCCTTGCGGCCTTGGGCCGAACCGGTCGGCGGTGAAGACGACCTGCAGCCCTGCGACTGCACGTCGGCGATCCACTGGTTGACCGCGTTCGCGCTCCACGTCGACCCGGTGCCTTCGATCGGCGCGTGCGCGTCGGACGCGCCGCGCGGCGCCCGGCGCTGGATGATCGAGACGACCGATGACGGCCGCGACCGCCACAGGATCGACGGCGCGATGACCCGAAGGTCGACGGCGTCGTGTCATCGGTTGACCCCGCGGCTTCTGTGCGGGCGAGCCGCCGTGCACGACGAAAAGCAGGAGAACGATGGTCAGCAGCACGACAGCCGCCCCGTAGCCACGAATGATGTACGTCGGTTCGCCGCTGCGCACCGCGGAGTAGATGAACAGCGGCAGCGACGTTCATCGGGTTGTGGAACGGGTCGACGTTGATGAACGTCGAGCTGCCGGACGTCAGCAGCACCGGCGAGGTCTCGCCGACGCCGCGTGCGATGCCGAGGATGAGCGCGGTCGCCAGGCCCGGTCGCGCCGTCGGCAGGATCACGTGCCAGACCGCCGCCATTGGGTCGAGCCGAGCGCGAGGCCGGCCTCCCGCAAGCCGCCGGGGACGACCCGCAGCGACCACGTCGGCCGCGCGGGCGATGATCGGCAGCATCATCACGGCGATCGCCATCGCGCCGCGAAACCCGTGCGCGGCACGTGGAAGGTGACGATGAGGAACGTGTAGATGAACAGGCCGGCGACGATCGACGGGAGCGCGGTCATCGCCTCGACGACGGTGCGCACCAGCCGTGCGAAGCCGGCCGCCGACCTCGGTCATGAACACCGCCGTCGCCGACGCCGAGCGGCAGCGTCATCGCCGACGCGATGCCGATCTCGATGAGCGATCCGACGAGGGCGTGCAGGATGCCGCCGCGGTGGAGCGGGTCGCTCGGGCCGACACCGGCCATGTCGTGCGTGTAGAAGTTGAGGTGTGGCAGCGCCGGCCAGCCCGGTAGAAGATGAATGCGACCGCCGTCACGAGCGCCGCGCCGACCATCGACGGCGCCACCATGCACCGCCGCCGAGGCGAGCCGGTCGATGCACCACGGTCGACGAGTTGCCGATCGCCGCGCACGATCCCGTACACCGCCAGGAAGGCGACGTACCAGCAGATGAGGAATCCGAGCACGCTGTTGAACGGCATGAGTCTCGTGACCACGACCCACACCAGGCCGAAGGACCCGACCGCCGGTCCGATCGGCTGGCGCGATGTCGTCGAGCGTGCGCGATCTGCAGGTCACGCGGCGGTCGTCCGGCGGGCAGCCACGCCGGGAGCACCGGCACCTGTTCGTCGGTCGGTCAACGGCTGCGGGTCGATGAGGTCCGCGGTCTGGTCGGATCATCGCAGCCACTCAGATGTCCGTGCCCGCGCCGCTGCGACTGCGGCTCACGATCATGGCGGCGATGGTGTTGACCAGCAAGGTGATCAGGAACAGCACGAAGCCGGCCGTCAGCAGCGCGGACAGCTGACCGGCCGACGCCTCACCGAACCCGGTCGCGATCAGCGACGACGCGGTGATGGTGCCGACTCAGGATTCGATCTTGATGACGAACGCGGGCGAGATGATCAGCACGACGGCGATGGTCTCGCCGAGCGCTCGTCCGAGGCTGAGCATCGTGCCGCCGATGATGCCGCCGCGACCGAACGGCAGCACGACGGTGCGGATCATGCCCCACCGCGTGCGACCCGAGCGCCAGGGCCGCCTCCCGCTCCGCCGGTCGGCGCCTGCGAGAAGCACCTGCCGCATGACCGCGCAGGCCATCGGGATGACCATCATCGAGACCGGCACGCCGGCGATGAACGCCG
>CAWCPX010000005.1:0-1282262 GCA_963797605.1 uncultured Actinomycetota bacterium
GTCGCGGACCGCGTCGTATCTCGCGATCGGCCGGCCGGTGCAGGTCGGCGCGCAGATCACCGCGGCCGACCTGACCACGGTGCGACTTCGCGGCGGCGGCGGCCTCACGCCGATCCCGGCGACGTCGATCAATCGCGTGATCGGGCTCAACGCCGCCGTGTCGCTTGTGCCCGGGACGCTCCTCGTCGCGGCCGATCTCACGAACAAGACGCTCGTCGGCGCGGACCAGGCCCAAATCGGCATCCACGCGACGAACCTGCCTGCGATGCGACTGCGTCCGGGCGACCAGATCCTGCTGGTCCCGCTCGGCGGTACCGCGACCGGCAGCACGACCGGCAAGGCGAACACGGCGACGTACACCGCGACGGTCGTGGACGTCGGCACACCCGCCACGAACGGCGACACCGAACTGCACGTCGCGGTGTCGGCGGACGTCGCACCCACGGTCGTCACGCTGAACGCCAACGGCGGCCTCGGCATCGTGCTGAAGGCCGGTAACTGACCATGGCTCTGATCGCCCTGACGTCGGCGAAAGGTTCGCCCGGCGTCACCACGACCGCGCTCGCCTTCGCGCTGACCTGGTCGACTCCCGTCATCGTCGCCGAATGCGACCCGTCCGGAGGCTCGGTGCTCGCCGGTTTCCTGCGCGGACAGCTCGGCAGCGATCGCGGCATGATGCCGCTCGCGGCGGCCGAACTGCGCGGCGAACGGCTCGCGGTCGACTTCTGGCAGCACCTCGTCGACTTCGATCCACCGCGCCAGCAACGGCTGCTGCTGCCCGGCATCGCCGAACCGGCGCAGGCGGGCAGCCTCGCGCCGATCTGGGGCCGGCTGGCGACGTTCTTCGCGAGCCTGGAGACCCGGCACAACTACGACGTCTTCGCCGACTGCGGCCGCCTGACCACGTCGCACCCGCCGACGGCGATGCTGCACGCGGCCGACGTCGTGCTGCTGTTCGTGCGCCCGGAACTGCCGTCGATCTCGGCCGCCGCCGCCGCGCTGCGCACGCTCAGGCAGGGCCTGGCCGAACACGGCAGCGGATCGGACACGCTCGGCCTGGCCGTCGTCGGCGCGGGCACCTACTCGCCGGCCGAGATCGCGAAGCAGCTGGCCACCCCGGTCGTCGTCGACCTGCCCGTGGACGACCGCAGCGCCCGTGCCCTCAGCCTCGGCGGCACCGTGCGGCACGCATGGCCGCTGCTCAAACGCACCCAGGTCGCCGAGGCGAACCTGCGATCGATCGTGGCCCGGCGGCGTGTGCCCCGGGCTCTCATGGCCGACCCGGAGGTGCAGCGTGTCCGATGACCGAGACGTGAACGGCTCGACGATCGCGAGCTACCCCTCCGGCCTCTACCGCAACGTGCCCCACTACGAGCTGGCGCAGCGGCCCGCCGAGTACATGAACGATCCCCGGTTCGGAGACCCGTACGACGACGGGTACGACGACGCCGATTTCGTGGACCACGGGTTCGTGGACGCCGATCCGACCATGACGATCCGGCACCCGGCCGCACCGGTCTCCCCCGGCATGCCGCCGCTGCCACCGTTACCGCCGAGCGGGCCGCCGCCACGGGGAGGCGCGCACCGGTCCGGCGACGGTCTCGATCCGACGATCTTCGACGCGCCGGTGTTCCGGGACGCGGCCCTCGGTGGCGGAAGGTTCGCCGCGCACGCGCTCACACAGCAGCCACTCGTGCCCCAGTACCCGCAGCGCCCGGCGCAACCGCCGCTGCCGCCCCGGCCGCCGTCGTCGAGCCCGATCGCCGGCCGGCCACCCGCGCCCCGCGTCGACTATGAGGCCGTCCGGATGCTGCGCGGGCAGGTCGGCGAAGCGCTGACCCGCTGGCTGCGGACCGAACACGACGCGACGCAGGAACGGATCGACGCGCAGCGGGAGGAGATCGCCGTCGAGGTGGTGGCCCGCTACGCGGACACGATGCGCCGTGGCGGCACCCCGTTGACCGGCGACGACGAGTACGGGTTGCTGGTGGCCGTCCGCGCGGACATGGTCGGACTCGGTCGGCTCCAGGCGCTGCTGACCGACACCACGGTCGAGGAGGTACACATCCTCGGCTGCGACCGGGTCCGCATCACGCGCCGCAACGGCGTCATCGACGTGGGCGACCCGATCGCCGACAGCGACGACGAGATGGTCGAGGTGCTGCAGATCCTGGCCCGGCGAGCCGGCGCGACCGAGCGCTCGCTGTCGACGTCACAGCCGATCCTCGACCTCCAGTTGCCCGGAGGGGAACGGCTCGCGGCGACGTACCAGGTGAGCCATCGCCCTTATGCCGTGATCCGCCAGCACAACACGCTCGACGTCACGCTCGACGACATCGCGGGCGGCCGCAGCGAACTCGACGAGATGATCGACCCGCTGATGCGCGACTTCCTGCGCGCCGCCGTCGCCGCTGGCCTGAACATCATGGTCGCGGGCCGCGCCGGCGCCGGGAAGACCACGATGCTGCGTGCGCTTGCCTCCGAGATCCCGGCCGAGGAACCGTTCATCCTGCTGGAGGAGTCGCGGGAACTCGGCCTGCACAAGCAACCCGCACCACCAGTGGGTGATGAGCTTCGAAAGCCGCGACGGGCACGGCGAGAAGGGGCGCGACGGTCGCCCGGCCGGTGAGATCACGATCGCCGAACTGATCCCGGTGTCGCTGCGCATGGGCGCGCAACGCATCATCGTCGGCGAGGTGCGGTCCCGCGAGATCGTGCCGATGCTCGAAGCGATGACGACGAGCCGCGGCTCCATGTGCACGATCCACGCGCGCACCGCCGCCTCGGTGCCGGACCGCATCATCCAACTGGCGCTCTCCTACGGTCCGTCGATGACCGCCGACCTCGCGCAACGCACCGCCGCGAACGGCCTGGACCTCATCGTGTACGTCAACCTCAACGACGAGACCGGCATCGGCGGCCGCAAACACCGCTACGTCTCCTCGATCCAGGAGGTCACCGGCACGGCGGCGGGCGGGCGCATCTCGCACACGACCATCTTCGGGCCGAGCGCCGACGGCCGCACCGCACCGCAGCACCTGCCGGAACGCGTACGCGGCGAGCTGATGAACATCGGTTACGACGCCCGCGTGCTCAGCCGGTGGATCGAAGCCGGTCACGGCGCCTGGAGCACCCGGTCAGACCGGCTCACCGGGAGGTTCCGGTGAACGTCCGCCTGATCGCGCTGGCCGGCACCGCGCTCTGGCTGGTGCCGCACTCGTCATGGGCTTCTCGCTCGTCGGCACCCGCCGGCCGGCCGGACCGGCCAGTCAACCCGGGCTCGCGCTGCGACGACTGATCACCGGCACCGGTCGCAGCGCGAAGGAACGCCGCAAACGCCGGGGCACGCTGATCGTGGCTGTCGCGGCCGGCATCGGCGCGTGGCTGTTCACCGGCCTGCCGGTCGTCGGCCTGCTCGTGCTCGTCGCGATCCCCGGCGCACCGTGGCTCTTCAACGTCGGCAAGGCCGAGCACGACGCGATCGGCCGGATCGAAGCGGTCGGCGAGTGGGCCCGGCGGCTCAAGGACGTGTCGGTCATCGGCATGGGCCTGCAACAGTCCATTGTGGCGAGCGCAGGCACCGCGCCCGCCGACATCGTCGACGAGGTCCGCGACCTGGCGGTGCGGCTGCAGGCCGGCATCGACACCCGGGTCGCGCTGGCCATGTTCGCCGACGACATCAACGACGCGGTCTGCGACCAGGTCGTGGCCGCGCTGACGCTGCACCTCGCGGACCGTGGCGACCGGCTCGGGGAGGTGCTGACGTCGATCGCGAGCGCCGCCGCCGCCGAGGTGGCGACCCGCCGCGAGGTTGACGCGAAGCGTACGCAGTCACGGTTCGCGGTGAAGTTCCTGACGATCGCGACGCTGGTCACAGTCGGCTACGGCGCGATCCGGCCGTCGTACATGCGGCCGTACGGCACCCCGCTCGGCCAATTCATCATGGTCGCTGATCGCGCCACGTTCATCGGCATCCTGCTGTGGGTGCGGTCGATGAGCAAGCCCGAGGTGACGCCGAGGTTCCTGAACTCGCCCAGGTCGAGACGGCCCGGGCGGAGGCGTCGTGATCTTCACCTGGGAGCTGCCGCTCGCGGTCGCCGGTGGCGCGATCGCCGGCACCGGCCTGTTCATGATCGTGCGGGAACTGCTGCCCGCGACGCCATCGCTCGGCCCGGCACTCGCCCGCCTGCAACCGGGCTTCGCCGGCGCGGCGTCAGCCGCCGCGTCGAGACCGACGATCCGCGCCAGCCTCGACGCGTCCCTCGGCAGCTGGGGCTGGCTCGCGAAATACATCACGCCGCCATCGACCGACCTGGCGATCCTCGGTAAGGGCCCGGACGCGTACCTGACCTCGATCGCCACCTCCGCGATCATCGGGCTGGTCGCGCCGAGCATCGTGATGTTCCTGCTCGCCCTCGCCGGCGTCAGCCTGCACCTGGTGCTGCCGATCGCGCTCGGGCCGGTCTGCGCGGCGCTGTTCGCGCTCTCGGCCCACCGGGACGTGCTGAAGAAGGCGGTGCTGGCGCGCCGCGAGTTCAGCCGCGCGTTCTGCACCTATCTCGACCTGGTCGTGCTCGAACTCTCGTCGGCCGGGCCGGTGCAGGCGCTGGAACGGGCCGCGAAGATCTGCCACGGCTGGGTCTTCGAACGCATCTCGGACGCGCTCACGCAGGCGCAGATGCAGGTGACGTTGCCCTGGGACCAGTTGCGGCTGCTCGCCGAGTCGATCGACGTCACCGAACTCCATGATTTCGCCGCCATCATGCGATCCGCCGGCGACTCGGGGGCTCAGGTGCAGGAGACGCTGCACGAGCAGGCCGAGTCGTTGCGTGACCGGCAGCGAACCGACGCGCTCACGCGCGCCGAGTCCATCAGCGCCAAGCTGGAAATGCCAGCCGCGGTGCTCGTCATTGTCCTGGCCGTTTTCATGATCTACCCACTGCTGGCCAGGCTCGGGTAACACCTTAGGAAGGAGTTCCACCCCGATGTTCCTCAACAACGCGGCGATCCGCCTGATGGTCGGAGTCTCGACCCGCTGGCACGAGCTGACGCACGTCGAAGAGAACGACCGCGGCGACTCGCCGGTGCCGACGGTCATCATCTGGGCGGGCATCGCCGCCGTCGCCATCGCCCTGCTCGTGTGGGTCGGCACGTTCGTCACCGGATACGAAAACTCGGCACCGCAGGCGACACCGTAAGCATGGCACGACTCGTGATCAGTCCACGATCCTGCAGGCCTGTGGGTCCCGCCGTGAAACCGGCCGGACCCACAGGTGCTCGGCGCGCGCGCGACCACGGTGCGTCCCCGATCGAGCTGGCCATCCTGCTCCCGGGGATCATGATCCTGCTGTTCAGCTCGATCCAGCTCGCCGTCTACTTCCTCGCCCGCTCCGAAGCCCTCGCCGCGGCCCAGGAGGGTGTCACCGCCCAGCGCGCCTACCAGGCTCCCGCGTGCGCGAACGGGTCCGCCGCGTGCGTGGGCGCCATGCGAGCGAACGCGTTCATCGATCAGAGCCAGGGCTGGCTCGTCGGCGGCGTCCCGTCCGTCACCACCGGCGCCACCGATGTCACGGTCGTCGTCACCGGTAGGTCGCTCGCGCTGATCCCGGGCGTCAACTGGACGGTCAGCCAGACCGCCCACGGCTCCATCGAACGCGTCACCCCGCCGTCGTGATCGTGACGCGTACACGCGACGACCGCGGTTCCCTCTCGGTCGAGCTGGCCATCCTGCTGCCGGCGTTCCTCCTGCTGGCGCTCATCGCGATCGCGTTCGGCCGGGACACCGTCGCGCAGTCGTCCGTCGACCTCGCCGCGCACGACGCCGCGCGGGCCGCCTCCCTGGCCCGGAACGCCAGCGACGCGCGGACCGCCGCGACCGCCGCCGCCCACGACACTCTCGACGGCAGCTCGGCTTCCTGCGCCGCGATCACCGTCACCGTGGACACCAGCGGGTTCGCGGTGCCCGTCGGGCAGCCAGCCACCGTCGGCGTCACCATCACATGTACGGTCTCGCTCGCCGACCTCGCGCTGCCGGGCATGCCGGCCAGCCACGTGCTCACGTCGACGTTCAGCAGCCCGCTCGACATCTACCGGGGCCGCACATGACCCGCCGCCCGCGCACGGCGCTAGATCACGGTGGCATCAGCATCCTGCTCGCCATCGGTCTCACCGCGATCCTGATGATCATCGGCCTGTCGGTGGACGCCGGCGGCGTCATGCGTACGACCCACCGGGCCGACGACATCGCCGCCGAAGCTGCCCGCGTCGGTGGGCAGGTCATCGACGTCTCCTCGATCCTCGCCGGGCATCCCCACGTGCTCGACACGAGTAACGACGACCAGGCGATCCGCGCGGCTGTCGGCCAGTACCTCCGGACCGCCGGGGCCACCGGCACGGTGCTGGTCGCGGCCGACCGGCAGCACCTCACGGTCACCGTGACGCTCGTCTACCACACCGTGATCCTCAGCCTCTTCGGAGGCGCCAGTTCCTTCACGGTCACGGGTACGGCCACGGCCGCGCTCGTGACGACGTAAACGGCAAAGAATCGGAGATCGACATGTCCGGACAGCTCATGACGCCGTCATCGGGCGCACGGATGCGCCGTGGCATCACCGCGCTGATTGTCCTGTGTGGACTGATCGTGGGTGTGCCAGGGGCCCTGTTGTCCGTGGGCGGTGATCCCATGCCGCACCACGTCGCGTCGCTGTCGGCCGTCCGGCACGCGCTGACCAGTTCGGACACCAGCGGCCACCTGTTCCTCGGGCTCGCCCTGACCGCCGCGTGGCTCGGCTGGGCGGCGTTCGCGCTGTCGGTCGTGCTCGAACTGCTCGAACGCCTACGGCACCGCCCGACCATGCGCATTCCCGGCCTCGGGGCGCCCCGCCGGGCCGCCGCCGGGCTGTTCACCGCGATCGCGATCATGATGGGCTCCGGAGGCATGGCCGCCACCGCGTTCGCGGACGCGCCGCCACCCCCACCGGCCGCCGTGGTCGTGATCGGGCAACCGGTGATGCTGGACGGCAGCGCGCTGCCCGCCGACGCGGCATCGAGCACGCTCGTCTATCACGTGGTGGCGGGCGACAACCTCGGCGACATCGCGCAACGCTTCCTCGGCCGGTTCGACCTCTATCCGCGCCTGGTCGCGGCGAACCCGACCCTGATCACCCACGGACCCGACCACATCCAGCCCGGATGGACGTTGCGGCTGCCGTCGGACGCCCGCGACCGAGGCGTACGCGCGCACGCGAAGGGGACGCTCTCATCGACCCTGATCGCACCGGAATCGACGACCGCCGCCGTGGTCGCGTCGACCTCCGACCCCGTCACGATCGGAACGGTCAGGCCCGCGCCCGCGGGCTCCATCGGTCTCGGCCCGGTGGCGTCCGGCCCGATCACGGCCGGTCAGATCGCGGTCGGGCCGCTGAGCCCGGCGGCCGGACCCGTCCTGGACGGCGTCGGCATCGGCTCTACACCCCGGCCGACCCACGTCGTCGCGCATGCCACCCCGGCGCTCCGGCAGGCCCACGTCGTCACGCATGCCACGAAGGCCACCGGTGCCACCGCGATCGGCACCGCCGCCGTCACAGCCACGATCACCGGCCCGGTCGCCACCGACACGTCCGCCCAGCGGCCCGTCGTCATCTTCGGCGCGGTCACGTCCCTGACCGCCGAGCAGGCCGCGATGCCGGTGCCCGACGACAGCGCCTCGCCCGCCCTGATCGCGGCCGCGCTCGCGTTGACGACCGGCGCCCTCGGTGCCCACATGGTCGTCCGCCAGCGGCGGCGCCGGTCGACGGCTCCCCGAGTCGTCGGGCACCCGCACCACGAGCCGGAACCGGCGACCGCGCACTCGCTCGATCTCAACCGTCTCGACCTGGCCCTGCGCGACCTCGGCAGCCTTCTCGGTGAGCGTGATCAGTCGGACCTGCCGGACATCATGGGTTCATGGATCGCGGACGGCGTCGTACACCTGATGCTGACCCGGCCCTGCCCGGCACCACCCGCACCGTGGGTCGCCGACGGTCTGATGTGGACGCTTCCGGCACACGTTCCGACGCACACGTACTTCGCCGGGACGACGCCACCGCTCCCGGCGCTCGTGACCGTCGGTGGCGGCGAGGACCGTACGGTGTTGCTCGACCTCGAACGTCTCGGTGTCGTGACGATCGGCGGCGACCACGCTGCCTCGTCGGATCTGCTGCGCCACGTCGGAGCCGAGTTGAGCCACGGCATCTGGAGCGAGGGCGTGACCGTCGGCCTGGCCGGCTTCGACCCCGACGACGCCCGGCAACTCGTCGCGCTCGGCCGCGGTCGGGTGCACGCGAGCGCGTCGATCGCGGACGCCCTCGACCGGGCCGGCCGGTGGATCAACGAGGCCCACGAACGGCTCTCCGGCATGGGAGTCGCGAACGTGCTGAGCGGCCGGGTCACCGGCGACTCCGGCCGAGGCGCGGCGGCTCTCGCCGTACGCGCTCCTGATCGCCGGCCCGGACGCCGATGACCTCGAACGCCTCGAGCGCGTGGACGCCTACCTGGCCGGCCTCGGGCGTGGTCAACTGGCGATCGCGGCGACGCACCGGCCTGGTACGCGGATGGCACACGGGCCCCGGCACACCGGCGCGAACGGCAACATGGGCCGTTGGCCGATGACCGTGGGCGCGGATCGCACCGTCACGATGGACTTCCTCGACACCCGCATCCCGGCCGCGCATCTGGACCGGCCGGAACTGGCATCGCTGACGGATGCGGTGTTCGCGGAGACGGCGGCGGGCCGCTCGGCCGAACCGGAGGACGTCCCCGTCGGCCGGCACCGGATGCGCCGGCGCCAGCCCGTCGCCTGATCCACGCGACACACTCCTGCCGCGCCGACGACATCTTGACGCCGTATGCCCATCGACGTATGTTCATGCCAATCATTGTTAGTAAAGCTTCCTAACAAGCAGTCCCCCCGCTCGCTTATGGAGGTTCCATGGTTCGTCCAGGCATCGCCGGCGCGCTCGCCGCCGCAGCCACTCTCATCGCCGGGGCGGTGGTGCTGACCGTCTCCGGTCCCGCCAGCGCGGCCGGCGGCACACCACTGCCGGCGCACGTCTTCGCGCCGTACTTCGAGGCCTACAACGGTGACAACGCGGCAACGCTGTCGAGCCAGTCCGGCGCGAAATACCTCACGATGGCGTTCATCCAGACCGCGAGCGCCGGTTCGTGCACCGTCGACTGGAACGGCGACACGAGCATGCCGATCTCATCGGCTCAGTTCGGCAGCCAGATCAGCACGATCCGGGCGGCCGGCGGCGACGTCGTCCCGTCGTTCGGTGGCTTCGCCGCCGATGACACCGGCACCGAGATCGCCGACAGCTGCACCAGCGTCGCGTCGATCGCCAGCCAGTACGAGAACGTCATCACCACCTACAACGTCACCCGCATCGACCTCGACACCGAGGACAACTCGCTGACGAACACGGCCGGCATCGACCGGCGCAACAAGGCCATCAAGATGACCGAGGACTGGGCCGCCACCCAGGGCCGCACGATCCAGTTCGTCTACACGCTGCCGACCACGACGAGCGGGCTCGAATCGAGCGGTCTGGCCGTGCTCCAGAACGCGGTCAGCAACAACGCCGCGATCTCGATCGTCAACATCATGACGTTCGACTACTACGACAACGCCTCGCACAACATGGCGAACGATACCGAGACCGCCGCGAACGGCCTGCACAGCCAGTTGCAGACGCTGTACCCGAGCAAGTCGTCGACACAGATCTGGAACATGATCGGCGTCACCGAGATGCCGGGCATCGACGACTTCGGCGCGGCCGAGACCTTCACGACCGCGAACGCGCCGACCGTCGAGAGCTGGGCGGTCAGCAAGGGCATCGCGGAGATCTCGTTCTGGGCGTTGCAACGGGACAACGGCAACTGCGTGGGCACCGGCGGGCAGGACAACTGCTCCGGTGTTTCCCAGTCGACGTGGCAGTTCAGCCACGTCTTCGAGCCGTTCACCAGCGGTGGCACCACGACGTCACCATCGCCGTCGACCTCAACGTCGCACAGCGCGTCACCGTCGCCGTCGCCCTCGCAGAGCGCGTCGCCGACACCGAGCAGCACGCCGACGCCTCCCCCGGGCGGCATCGTCGTGAACGGCGGGTTCGAGACCGGCGCGTTGTCGCCGTGGACCTGCACAGGTGGCCTCGGCAGCGTGGTCACGACGCCGGTGCACACGGGTACGCACGCGTTGAAGGCGGCCGCGAGCAACTCCGACGACGCACAGTGCACCGAGACGATCACGGTGGTGCCGAACCACGCGTACACGCTGTCGGCGTACGTCGACGGGCAGTTCGGGTTCATCGGCACCACGGGCGCGAAGACGGACGTGAGCACGTGGGTGTCCTCCACGAGCTACACGAAGGCGTCGGTCGCGTTCACCAGCGGCACGGCCACCACGATGCAGATCTGGGTGCACGGGTGGTACGGCCAGGGCACCGTCTATTTCGACGATGTCACGGTGAGCTAGTCGGCTCCGGTTAGCCGAAGGCGCCGCGGTTGCCCGTCTGGGACCGCGGCGCCTTTGGAGTGACCGTACCCATATGGAATCAGATTTTGATCTTTTCGTTCGCGGGGTCGAACAGCGGACGCAGCGAGACCTTCGCGGGGTGGACGCCATCGGCGATCTCGACAGTCCACTCGGCGGCGTCGATCCACGCCTGCGTCAGCGGCTCGCCGGAGGGCGTCTCGACCATCGCCAGGCCGACCGCACCGCCGAGGGTGTGACCGTAGGACGCGGCGCGGATATAGCCGACCGGCACCCCGGCGCGGCGCACCACCTCGGCGTGGAACATCAGCGGTTCCGGGTCGAGCACGAGCACCTGCACCAGGCGCTTGCCGGGGATGCCGAGCGCTTTCTGAGCCAGGGCCGCCTCACGACCGATGAAACCGCCGGGCTTGTCCCACGCGACGGCGAACCCGAGCCCGGCCTCGATCACGGTGTCGGTGTTGTCGATGTCGTGGCCGTAGTCGCGGTAGCCCTTCTCCATGCGTAGGCTGCTCAGCGCCTTGAGCCCGGCATGCACGAGGCCGACACGCGCGCCGGCTGCCACCAGCGTGTCGTAGACGGCGACGGCCTGATCGACCGGAATGTAGAGCTCATAACCGAGTTCACCGAGGTACGTGATCCGGATGCACAGCGCGCGGGCGAACCCGATCGCGATCTCTTTCGCGTCCCGGAACGCGAACGCTCCGTCGCTCATGTCCTCGTCGGTGACCAGCGACATCAGCTCACGCGACCGCGGGCCCTGGATGTTGATCTGGGCGTAGCCGCTGGTCACGTCGGTCGCGAACGCGTGCGCTCCGGTTTCGTCGAAACGCCGCCGCATCCGTGTTTCGACGTGCCGGTGCGCCGTGTCGCTCGCGACCACCCAGAAGCGGTCGTCGTCGAGCTTCGTGACCGTGAGGTCGGCTTCGAGCTTGCCGTCGTCGTTGAGCCATTGCGTATAGGTGATGCGGCCGCTGTCGCCGTCGACGTCGTTCGCGGACAGTTGATTCAACTCCCGGCCGGCGTCACGGCCCTGCACCAGGAACTTCGACATGAACGACATGTCCATCAGGATCACGCCCTCGCGAGCGGCTTCGTGCTCCGCCGCCCACTGCCCGAACCAGTTCTGCCGCTGCCAGCTCAACTTCTCGACGACGGGCTGCTCGCCGGGCGGCGCGTACCAGTCGGGGCTCTCCCAGCCGGAGACGTCTTTGAAATAGGCACGCTGCTCGGCGAGTCTCGCGTGCAGCGGCGACACCTTGGCTCCTCGGGCCGTCTGCATGGATTTGCCGGGGTAGTGGCAGGCGTAGACCATGCCCAGGCTCTCCACCGTGCGGGCCGCACGGTAGTCGGGATTGCTCTGGTAGCGGTGCAGCCGGTCGATGTTGATGCCGGTCACGTCGATGTCGGGGCGGCCGTCGACGATCCACTGCGCCATCGCGCGCCCGATGCCGCCGCCGGTCAGGATGCCGATCGAGTTCAGCCCGGCCGCGACGAAGTAATTCTTCAATTCCGGCGCCTCGCCGACGATCGGCAGCAGGTCGGGCGTGAAACTCTCCGGTCCGCAGAAGAACTTCTTCACACCCGTGTTCACGGATACGGGCACCCGGGCCATCGCCTTTTCGAGGTAGGGAGCCATGCGGTCCCAGTCAGGCGGGATCTCGCCGAAGCTGAAGCTCTGCGGGATCCCGGTCGACGTGCCACGGTGCGCAGACGGCCTCGAAGAGCCCGATCATGAGACCGGAACCCTCTTCGCGGAAGTATCCGTAGCTCGATGGATCTTCGAGCACCGGCAGGTCGGCGTGCATGCCGTCGATCGGTTCGGTGATCAGGTAGTAGTGCTCGGCGGCCTGCAACGGGATGCTCACGCCGGCCTGCTCGCCGATCTGCCGAGCCCACATGCCCGCGCAGTTCACCACGATCTCCGCCTCGATCGCCCCGACGCTCGTGGTCACGCCGGTGACGGTGTGACCGTTTTTCGTGATGCCGGTGACCGGCGTGTTCTCGAAGATCTGGACGCCCTGCTGCTTCGCGCCCTTCGCCGAGCGCCATGGTGACGTCGACCGGGTTCGCGCGCCCGTCTTCGGCCACGTAGAAGCCGCCGAGCACGTCGTCGACGTTCGCGAGCGGCCACATCTCCTTGATCTCGCCGGTCGACAGTTCGTGCACGTCGACACCGCAGAACCGGTTGAAGGCGCTGACCCGCCGGTACTCCTCCAACCTGTCGGGGTCGGTGGTCACCTGGATGAACCCGCACTGCTTCAACCCGGTGGCCTGGCCGGTTTCCGCTTCCAGACGGCTGTAGAGATCTCGGGTGTATTTGCGCATCTCGGTCGAGGTTTCCGAGGTGGAGCCGAAGGTGACCATGAGACCGGCGGCGTGCCACGTGGTGCCGGAGGTCAACTGGTCGCGTTCGAGAAGGACAACGTCTTTAACCCCCAAATGCCCCAGATGGTACGCGACCGACGTACCGATGACGCCGCCTCCGATAATCACGACACGCGCGCGGGTGGGCAGGTCGGGTGCGGTCACGTCGTGGCTCCGTATCTGTTCGTGGCGCCGTGGTTTATCCGGCGGCCCGGGGTTTGCGCTGGTGGGCGGCTCGTCGATTATGCCGCTCCGGGTTCCTCGGGCGCGAGTCGCGCATGATCGGGCCAACGGATAGATCAACGCCGTGAAGAACGGTGGACTGCTCGAAGTCCCGACTCGCGTGGCATCTGCGGACGCCGGGGGCGTCGGTCCATACTGGACCCCGCGCGTTCCGCACGGCTCACCCGGACTCGTATGCACGGGCACCGTCAGTGCGGACGTTTGGCGGCGTATTCACCGATTGGGCGACTGTTGTGATCGGCGAGGTTGTGCGACGCTGCGCAAGGTTTTTCTCAGCGCGTTCTGCGCAAAGCTCATCCGGAGGTCTTTCCGTGGCGTGGTTCATCGGCCAGTCGGCCGTGATGATTGTGCTCGCCTTCTTACTCGGCCTGTTGGTCGGTTGGATTATTTGGGGGCGGCGTGTGCACGCCCTCATCGTTGAAGTGCGCGAGCTCCGTGAGGCCGCCGCCGTGTGCGAGGCCGATCACGGCGGCGCGAAGCCCGCGACCGGCGATGCTAGAGCGGCGAAGGCAGCGGCACCGGCCGAGCTCGTCGCGGGCAGCACGGGTGTCGACACCGCCGTGCCGGTCACCGCCAACGGCGGCAAGGCCAGCAACGGCAGCGCCCCGACCGGCAAGGCACCGAAGTCCGGGGCCGGTAAGGGCGCGGCGGACAAGGCGGCCACGACCGCCGCGGCAGCGGAGTTGGCCGCCGCCGGCAAGACCGCCAACGGCAAGGTCCCGGGCGGCAAAGCGACCGACGGGAAAGCGACCAACGGTAAGGCGGCGAACGGTAAGGCGTCCGGCGGAAAGGCCGCTGGGAAGCGGGAGATCGACACGAGCGACAGCACGATGGCGGCCGCGAGTAACGGCGTAGCCGCGGACACGGCCGACCTGACGGCGCCGATCGTCGAGCGCGACACCATCGACAACTCCGCCGCCACGATTCCGGTTCACATTCCGGCGCCACGTTCGGAGATGACCGAGCCGCCGGCCGTCGACACCGCTCTGGGCGCGGCTGCCGAGCCGGTCTCGGATCCGGTCGACGAAGCCGAGGCCGATGACGCGAGCAAGTCAGCAGAGGCGGTCGCGCTGACCGCGGCTGCCGAGCCCGTCGTCGCAACCGACGAGCCCGTCACGGCAACGGACGACGTGGCAGCGGACGCCGCGGCCGGGAACGGCGCGGCGCAAGGCGCCGCGGCCGTGACGGGCGACGAAGGGCCTGTCGACGATCTCGTGCGCATCGAGGGCATCGGCCCGAAGATCGCCGCCGCTCTCGTCGCGGCCGGCATCCGTACCTTCCGGCAACTGGCCGACGTCAGGGAGCCGGCGCTGACCGGCGCCATCAACGCGGCCGGCATCACCTTCGCGCCCAGCCTCCTGACCTGGTCACAGCAGGCGCAACTGCTTGCCGACGACGACGAGGAGGGCTTCCTCGAACTCACCGAGCGCCTCATCGCCGGTCGCGTCGTCACCGCGAAAACGGCTGCCACGGCCGCCGCCGACCCGGAGACGCCGCCCGACGATCTCGCGCGCATCGAGGGCATCGGTCCGAAGATCGCCGCCGCTCTCGTCGCGGCCGGCATCCGTACCTTCCGCCAGATGGCCCGGGCCGACGACGACACGTTGACCAAGGCCATCAACAACGTCGGCATCAAGTTCGCGCCGAGTCTCTACACGTGGGCCGAACAGGCACAACTGCTCGCCGACGGCGACGAGGAGGGCTTCGCAGTGCTGACGGCGCGGCTGATCGCCGGCCGGCGCCCCGATGATGACCTGGAACGCATCGAAGGTGTGGACCCGAAGATGTCCGCCGCTCTGCACGCCGCCGGCATCCGGACCTACCGGGCGCTCGCCGACAGCTCGGATGTGCGGCTGCGCAACGCGGTGACGAGTTCGGGCCAGGCGTTCACCCCGAGCGTCGTCACGTGGTCCCGGCAGGCGCGCCTGCTCGCCGACGGCGACGAAGAGGGTTTCGCCGACCTGACCCGTCGTCTGGCCGCCGATCGTGATGGAGAGCGCGCCTGATGCCCGCTGACGACGGCAAGCGTGGCCTCGCGCTGCCCATCGCGGTCTCGGTCCTCGGTCTCGCCGCGATCGGTGTCCTACACGACCTGCCGATTCGCCACTCGATCGAAGACAATCTCACGGATCGTTCCACGGCGGCGCTGCGGAAGGCCGGCGTCACCGATGCCACGGTCAGCTTCACGGGCCGCGACGGCACGGTCCGGGTGCCGTCACCCGGCGATGCCGACCATGCGCTGGCGATCGTCCGGGACGTCAACGGCGTACGCGTCGCGAAAGTGATCGTGACTCTCGGCAGCGGCTCGACCTCGCCCGTGGTGACGCCATCCGCGACGCCCAGCGTGGCCGTGACGGTGACACCGTCGTCACCGCCGTCTGCCCCTGCCTCGGCTCCCGCGTCGGCCGGCCCGGCATCGCCGAGCGCGGCGCCGAGCAGCCCGACACCGTCGAGCCCGGCATCGCCGAGCCCGGCACCGTCGACCTCGGCATCGCCGCCGCCCAGCACGGCCACGCTCGCGCAGGTACAGGCGCAGCTGACGTCGTTGCGGAAGATCACGTTCGCGTCCGGCAGCGCTCGGATGACGGCCGTGGACAACGCGATCGCCAAGCAGATCGCGGCGATCATGCGGGCGCACCCCGAGATCCGCATCCAGATCCAGGGCGACACGGACTCGGTCGGGCCGGCCGCGTTCAACCTGACGATGAGCCGCATGCGCGCTCGTGCCGTCTACAACGCGCTGATCGCGAACGGGATCGCCGCCAACCGCATGTCGGTCATCGGCTACGGCGAGAGCCGCCCACGGGTGCCGAACAACTCGCCCGCGAACCGTGCGATCAACCGACGTGTCGACATCGTGGCCGCCGACTGACCCGACCGCATCCGGCCCGACCGCACCCCGGCCCAGCACCCGGCCGGCCCAGCACGACGGAGCCGGCCCAGCACGACGGCCGGCCCAGCACTATCGACAACGGAGCGTGACGATGCCGATCGTCACGCTCCGTTCGCGTCTTCGCCCGGGTGACCGACTTGCTCCGGGGAGCTTTGCTCTGCTCACTTCCCGGCATCACCAGCGTGAGCAGCGAAAACCGTGATGGGCGGAACATTCGGTGATCGCGATGAGGTCACCCACCGTAAGTGATGCCGTGGGGTGAGCAGAGCAAAGCTCCCCGCACCCCCTCTATTCAATGACGGGACGAGTAACCGAGAGTAAGCGCCGGCGATCGAGAGCGGACTACGACGGCGGACGGGGCGCCGGCACGAGATCCGCAGCCAGCCGCGCCTCGAGGTGCTCCGCCCGCATCGGGGCCGCGAACGCGTCGCCCTGCGCGTACGCGCATCCGGCCGCTTCCAGGGTGGCCTGCTGCGCCACGTCGGCCACGCCCGCGACGATCACGTCGAGATCCAGGCGGCGGCCGAGGCGTACGACGACGTCGGCCAAGCCCGCCGCCTCGACCACGGCGACGTCGACCTTGAGCACGTCGGCGGGGACGAGATGCATCTGCCCGAGCCGGGAGTAACCGGCACCGAAATCGTCGAGCGCCACCCGCACCCCGGCTGCCTGGAGCGCCGCCATAGACGTCATCAGGTCGTCGATCTCGACGGCGGCGGCGTGCTCGGCGACCTCGAGCAGGAGTCGGTCGGCGGCGAGCCGGTGCGAGCCGAGCACGGCGGTGACTTGCGCTACGAAGTCGGAGCGGTGCAATTCGTGCACGGAGACGTCGACCGACAACCAGAGGTCCCACCCGTCGTGAACCCAGATCGCGAGCTGGCGGCAGGCCTCCCCGAGCGTCCACCGGCCGATCTCCTCGATCAGGTGGCACTCCTCCGCGATCGGCACGAATTCGGACGGCAGCACGGCGCCCAGGGCCGGATGATGCCACCGCAGCAACGCTTCGACGCCCACGATCGCGCCCGAGCCCAGGGCCACGACCGGCTGGTAGAGCAGCGAGAACTCGCCCCGCCCGATGGCACCTCGCAACTCGGTCTCCACGGTGATGCGGCGCCGCAGCCACTGCGTGTACGCCTCCGCGTACCCTTCGACGCGATTCTTGCCCCTGAGCTTCGCGAAGCGGAGAGCCAGGTCGGCGTTGCGCATCAGGTCGGCCACGTCGATCGCGCCGTCACCGGGCGCCATGCCGATGCTCGCGGAGAGGAAGAGCGCGCAACCGGCGACATCGTAGGGCGCCGCGAGCACCGAGCACAGCCGGCTCGCGGCCGCGGCCGCCTCGGCGGGCGGCGACCAGAGCACGACCGCGAACTCGTCACCACCGAGCCGGGCCGCGAAGTCGTCGGGCCGGAGATTGGCCCGCAGCCGCCCGGCCACCTCGACGAGCACCGAGTCGCCGACATCGTGCCCGCGCAGGTCGTTGATGTTCTTGAAGCCGTCGAGGTCGATGGAGAGCACGACACTGGGTGTGCCGCCGACGACCCGCTGCTCCAGACTCTGTGCGAACGCGCGCCGATTGCCGAGGTTCGTGAGCGGGTCGGTGAGGGCGAGTTGCTTGAAACTGGCCTCACGTATGGCCATCTCGCCCGCGTAGGTCCGGATATCGCGCATCGCGAACGCCTGCCGGACACCCAGGGTCGCACCGATGACGCCGGCAATGACGATGCTCGCGTTGTCGGCGCGATGGTAGATCGCCAGGTGGATCATGCCGGCGACGATCGCGAAGGAGACCGGCACCCATGCGAGCAGCGTCCCGCCGGATTCGATCGGGCCGAGGTCCGTGGTCCGAACGCGACGGCGTCGGCGGTCGGTGACCACGGTCGAGACGACTCCACATGCGACCGCGGTCGCGGCGACGATCAGCGCATCCGCGTAACCGGAGACGAGCCGCGGGCCGATCACGAGTGTCCACAGCGTATAGGCCGCGCACGAGGCGATCAGCAGCCCGTCGAACACGCGCCGCATCGCCGCACCGGACGATGAACCGACCGTATTGGTCACGTCACTAAGTGTGCGCGCTCGCGCCAATCAGCACGGGACACGGCGTCCGTCGGGTTTCGGACTGGCACAATTGGGCACTGACCAGCCTCCTGACGTACCTCATTGACCGAAGCGGCGTATGCATACGACATCGACAGCCAGTAGCATCCCCGTGGCAATCTTGTCCCGAGGTACGGGTGGAATCGAATGAATCGGCGCTGGACGATACGCACCAGGATCCTAACTTTGCTGTTCGCTCCGCTCGTGCCGCTGCTGGCGATGCTCATCTTCGCCACAACGGTCGCGCTCGGCCCCGCGGTCAACCTCCGCGACGCGAATACCGCGGCGGTGACGGGCGGTCTGCCGGCCGCCACGGTGCTGCTCGACCTGCAGACCGAGCGCGAACTCTCGGTGATTTTGGTGAGTTCCCCGACCGCCGTGCCGCAGGCGGTGTCCGCCCTGACGAATGCCCGGGCCCAGACCGACAGCGCGTACGGCTCGCTGCAGAAAGCCGTCACCGGTGGCGCGTTCACCGCAGCCGCCAACGACCAGGTGCTTCGCTACCTCGGTGTGCTGAAGACGCAGCTCGTCAAGCTGGAGCCGACCCGCAACGCGATCGACCGGGGCACCTCGCGGCTGAGCGTGATGACGTTCTACAACGCGGCGATCGAGTCCACCTTCGGCCTCTACGGCGCCATGGCCAGCCTCGACGACCACGTGCTCGCCCGGCAGGCCAACATCGTCACGCAGCTCGCCGAGTCCAGCGAAATGCTCGCCCGGGAAGACGCGCTACTGGCCGGCCCGTTCACGTCCGGCGAGATGACGAACAGCGACTACCAGCAACTCGTCGGCACCATTTACACGAAGCGTTACCTGTACGCGCAGGCGACGCGTTACCTCACCGGCGACGCGGCGGCGGCGTACATCGCGATCACGAAGAGCGACGCGTACGCCCGCCTCACCACCATGGAAGACGCGCTGATCGGCCACCCGAACGTCGGCAAGGCGCCCTACGTCAACGCGACCACGTGGCACAACGACTTCACGTCAGTCTCGACGTCGCTGGGCCTGTTCGAGGCGGGTGAGGCGACCAGTGCGATCAACGGCACCCACACCGCCGCTGTCAGCCGCGAGTGGCGCCTGGCCATCATCGTCGGCATCAGCGTCCTGATGTTGCTGACGCTGCTCTACTTCTCGCTGACGATCGCCCGTGCGCGTCATCCGGCGCATCACCGCGCTGCGGCAGGACGCGCTGTCGCTCGCGCTCGACCGGCTGCCGTCCGTCGTCGAACGACTGCGCAACGGCGAGGCGGTGGACGTCGACGCGGAGACACCGCCGCTGCGGTACGGCTTCGACGAGATGGGCCAGCTCGGTGACGCGTTCACCCGGGTGCAGAGCACCGCGATCGCGGCCGCCGTGCACGAGGCCAACCTGCGCCACGGTTTCAACCAGGTCTTCCTCAACATCGCCCGGCGCAGCCAGACCCTGCTGCACCGGCAGCTGGCCCTGCTCGACGGCATGGAGCGCCGCACCAACGATCCCGACGAGCTGGAAGAGCTGTTCCGGGTCGACCACCTCGCCACCCGTATGCGCCGGCACGCCGAGGACCTCGTGATCCTCGCCGGTTCGGCTCCCGGCCGGGGCTGGCGCAACCCGGTGCCGGTCGCGGACGTGCTGCGCGCCGCCGCGTCCGAGGTCGAGGAGTACGCCCGGATCGTGGCGGTCGGCCTGCCCGACATCGCGCTCGCCGGCCGGGCCGTCAGCGACGTCGTGCACCTGCTCGCCGAGCTGCTCGAGAACGCGACCCTGTTCTCGCCGCCGGACACGCAGGTCTCGCTGTCCGGCCAGATGGTGCCGAACGGATTCGCGATCGAGATCGAGGACCGCGGCCTCGGCATGACGGCCGGAGGCGATCCGAGACGCGAACGCGCGGCTCGCGACGCCGCCCGAGTTCGACCCGGCCCACAGCGCCGCCTCGGCCTGTTCGTCGTCGCCCGGCTCGCCGCCCGGCACGACATCGAGGTGGCGCTGCGCCCGTCGCCGTACGGCGGCGTCACGGCGGTGGCGCTGATCCCGTCGGAACTCGTCGTGCACCCGGCGCGAGATCGTGCCCGGCATCGCTCGACGTCGCCATAGCGCCACCGCGTCCCGGCTCCGCGGACGGCGATCGGCCGAGTACGCGACCGCCGAGCCCGGGCGCACGCTCGACGCAGGTGGCCGTCCCGCCGGTCGCGGTCAAGGACGTCTCGCTGCGAGCCGCCACGGTGTCGCTGACGAGCGACGGCCTGCCCCAGCGGGTCCGCCAGGCGAGCCTGTCGCGGCAGCCACCGACGGGCGGCACGCCGGCTGCGGCCCGACCGTGCGGCGACACGCTCAGGTTCGGTTCCAGCCGCCCGGCGACGGCGCCGGGCACCCCACCGCCGCCGGCCAACGCGCCGCCAAGCGCAGCCTCTACGGCGCCGCCCGTTCGGTCGAACCCGACATCCGGACGGCCCCGTTACCCGTACCCCCGAGCAGATGCGTAGCATGCTCTCGTCGTTCCAGGACGGTATGGCGCTGGGGCGACGAGACGCGGTCGGTCGACGGATCCACAGCCCCGCGCCAGCACCCCCGGCGGCTCGGACGAAACCACCGACCGATCCGCTCCCGGCGCTGAGGCCGCAGCGCACGCCGACGCGCCCACGTTCCAACTGGGCGCGCCGACAACCACCCCCGCTGTGCACACGGAAGAGAGGCGCTCCGAATGACCGACACGCCAAGCTTGGACTGGCTGCTCGACGATCTGGTCGGTCGGGTGCCGTCCGCTCGTCAGGCCGTCGTGCTCTCGGTCGACGGGCTGCTCACCGGCTCGTCGAGCAACCTCGCGAAGCAGGACGCGGAGCACCTCGCCGCCGTCGCGGCCGGGTTCTCCGGACTCGCCCGCACGGCCGGCCGGCACTTCCGCGGCGGCCCGGTGCGGCAGACCATCGTGGAGATGGAGTCGGCGTTCCTGTTCATCACGTCCGCCGGCCAGGGCGCGTGTCTGGCCGTGCTCAGCGAGGCCGAACTCCGACATCGGCCTGATCGCGTACGAGATGGCGATGCTGGTCGAGCGCATCGGCGTCAACCTGTCCACGCCGCCGCGCCGTGGCATCGTGCCGGCCGATGCCCGGTGACGGCCGGGCTGCGTCGCCCGGCAACCACGACTGGCTCGATCAGGAAGCGGGGCCCCTGGTCCGCTCGTTCGCGCTGACCGGCGGCCGGGCGCGATCCGGCGACACCGCGTTTGACCTGCTGGCCTACGTTGTGGCGACGGACAGCGCGATCCGCGCGGCCCGGCACATGCAACCCGAACACCGTGCCATCGTGGCTCACGCGGCCACTCCGGTCTCGGTCGCCGAACTCGCGTCGCAAGTGGACCTGCCGCTCGGCGTGGTCCGCGTGCTGCTCGGCGATCTGGTCCAGCTCGACGCAATCGCGATTCACGAACCCGATGTGGTCGGCACCCAGCCTGACGACCACGTGCTTAAGGCGGTCATCCATGCGCTCCGAACACTCTGACACCCCGGTGGTGCCCACCGCGATCAAGATCCTGATCGCGGGCGGCTTCGGCGTGGGCAAAACGACCCTCGTCGCCGCGGTCAGCGAGATCCTGCCGCTGTCCACCGAGGAGATACTGACCGACGCCGGTGCCGACGCCGACGATCTGTCCGGTGTGGAGTCAAGACGCACGACCACGGTCGCGATGGACTTCGGCCGGATCAGCATCGGCGAGGACATCGTGCTCTACCTGTTCGGCACGCCCGGGCCAGGACCGGTTCTGGTTCCTGTGGGACGAGCTGGCGCTCGGCGCGCTCGGCGCGGTCGTGCTGGCCGACACCCGCCGGCTGGCCGACTGCTTCCCGTCGATCGACTACTTCGAGCGGCAGCGCACGCCGTTCCTGGTCGCGGTCAACTGCTTCGACGGCGCCCAGCAGTTCCAGGACCGAGGCCGATGCGCCGAGGCGCTCGACCTCGACCCGGACGTGCCGATCGTGATCTGCGACGCCCGCAGCCGGGAGTCGGCAAGGAGGTGCTGATCTCGCTGGTCGAGCACGTGCTGGCGAAACCGCGCAGCCGTGCGATCGGGCGGCACGTGGCGGTAGGTCGGCCGCGGCCGTGAGCGACAGCGTCGGCGCCTGAGTAGGCGTCGCCTCGGAGCCGGGCGGCGCACCGCCGCTCGGAACCGGTCGTCGTCCAGATGTCGTTGAGCGGCTGGGCGTACATGTCGTTGCTGGTCAGCGGCCCGATGCCGAGCGCGTGCTCGATCGTCGCCGCGAGGCTGTAGTCGCTGTAGCGCACCGTCGAGACGTAGTCGTCCTTGACCAGGCCCTGCGACGCCGCACGTAGGTCGCGATGTGGTTCGGGTAGCCGGCCCGAACGACTTCACGTGGCCCTCGTCCCACGACACGATCAGCAGCGAGCGCGCGTCGTCCAGGCCGGTGACGTGAAGATCTGCGGCAGCATGCGGGACAGCCAGTCGTCGCCGGTCCGCACGCCGCCCCCCTCCATGTTGTTGACGTCGTTCGCGGCGAACCAGACGAACGCCGGCGTCGTGCGGGCGCTCCCGAGGTCGACGGCGAGTTGGCTAGCGGCTGGTTGTGCGCGGCGCAGCGGGGCGGGTCGCCGACGATGTCGGCGTAGAGCATGAACGGCTCGTCGTCGGGCAGGTAGTAGCCGCCGGCCGCGGTCTCGTGCTCGGCCTTGTCGCAGTTGCCGGACATGCCCTCGGCGTAGCCGCGCCACGTCTTGCCGGCGGCGTCGAGCCGGTCGCCGATGTTCAGCGCGTGCGACCTGGTCGTAGCCGACGATCGGGTTGCGGGTCCAGCCGAAGGTCGAGCCGCCGGTGACGGCCAGGTAGTTGGGGTCGCTGGGGTGCGTCGTGGCGTACATCTGGCCGAGCCGAGCGCCCGTTAAAGGCGAGCACCCCGTTGAGGTAGGGCGCGGCCGGGTTGCCGACGATGTAGTCGCCGCTGCCGACCGGGCGCCTCGGCTTTCGTCGCGTTCTCGTTCTCCATGAAGACGAAGAACACATGATCAAAGGCGGGCACAGCCGATGTGGGTACGGCCAGCCGGGCGCGCGGTTCGTGGCGTCCGTGGTGAACGAGAGGTCGTCGGCGTACCCGTCGGTCGTATCGCCCGCCGTCCACGTGAACGCGAGCGTGACGAGCACCGTGCGCGTACCCGGCGGAATGGCTCCTGTCTGTTGACCTTCGACGAGCCGGTGTCACCTTGTCGCGCGCGCTGTTCGTGACCGGGTCGATCGTGGTCAGTTGCAACTCGTGCCCGGCACGGTCGAGGAAGGTCGCGGTGAGCCCGACCCGGTCGTTCTGGCTCGGCGAAACCGCCGAGCCAGCCGGAGAGGTCGAACATGGCCCGGCCGCTGTCGATCAGGTCGGCGCCGCGCCGTCAGCGGCACCCGCTGGCTCAGGGTCGGCGTCGCCGGTCGCGCCCCCGGCGAAGAACGCGCGGCCCCGGACGGCCGGACCGGGGATCGTCGAGCGCGGAAATCCGACCGAGCCGTAGCAGACGCTGTCGGGCGAGCCGGCGGTCACGGTCCAGCCGGGGACCGTCATCGCGTCGAGCCCCGAGGTCGTGCACAGGCCGATTTCGGCACCCGGGTTGATCAGCAGGTTTGTCCGCTTCGGTGCGGCGTCGGCGGAGGGCGTCGTGGCGATGAGGGCCGGCGCGATCGCGAGCAGGACGACGAGAAGGGCCGCGACCACCGCATGTCGGCGCACCTCTCGCCCCTTCCGTTCGGTGAGCTAAGACTCACACGACGAAAAGGACGATGTCTCATGTTTACTGCTTTACCGCATATTGCGGAAATTACGCGCTAGCGCACTAGCGCGCGTCGAGCATCGAGTAGACGGCCGATCGGCGCGGGCACGACCTGGTTGTCGTTGGGCCGGTTGACCGGCGCGGCCGCGTTGTAGTCGGAGATGCCGAAGTCGAACGACAGCGCCGCCGGGCCGGCCACGTGGAAGTCGGTCAGCCGGCCCTTCTTGTCGAGCGTGGCCGTGAAGGGCACGTCTTCGCCGGCCGCGCCGAGCGCGCTGCCGGTCGGGATCAGCGAGCTGGTCCCCTGCACCTCGGAGAGGTCGATCGAGCCGGTGTAGTGCCGCGCGTCCGTGCGCTTGACGGCCAGCAGACCGGTCAGCACGTCGGAGAGACTGAACGCGTCCTTCGAGGTCGGAGGCGTCGAACGGGAGCGCGCCCGAGGCGACCTTCGACGGGTCGAGTTTCATCCACATGGACGGGCTCACGCCGAGGTCGGGAGCGCCGTCGATCCGAGCCCAACTGTCCGTGGTGATCATGAGTACGTCGATCCGCCGCGTCGAACCCTCGACGGTGCCGTTCGCGGTCACGGTCGCCGTGCCACCGATCGGGTCCACGGCACCGATCGCGGACCGGTCGGCCGACGTCAGCGAGACCGCATAACTGCTCGTGGCCAGCGTCGCGGACCGAGGCGATCAGCGCGTCTTTCGGACTTTGTCGTCTCCGAATCCGAGGATCCGTGCGAGCACCCGCTCAGACCAATGGTGGCGAACAGGCCCACACCAACAGCGGCGCTGGCAAAACGACGGCGGCTCACGCGGAATCCTCCCCAGGACAGACTGCGACGCCAGACCGGGTCAGATCGCGACCGACCTCCCGACGCGTCCGGCGGCAGCGTCCCGCCGTACGGGACGGTAATCTACCGACACAAGCTCGAAATGGCCGCTCGGCCGATGATCAACGTGACGGGGCCCACACTGCCGCGTCCAGAAGCGTCTCGGCCATCGCGCGCGCGACCAGCGCGGACGACGGGTTGCGATCCATCTGAGCGCCCGTCGTGGCCCCGTCATAGAGCACGACGAACTGCGCCGCGAGATGGTCGGGGTCGGCGACACCGGCCTCGGCCGCGAGGTCACGGAACAGACCCCGGATCCAGGCGCGGATCGAGTCGGACACCTCTTCGACCCCGCCACCGGCCGGCGACTCCGCGCTCGCCTTGATGAACGCGCACCCTCGGTAGTTGGGAGCGGACAGCGTCTTCGAGACGACGTCGAAGATGCCGAGCAGCTTCTCCCGGGGTGTGCCGAAGCTCTCGATGCCGGTCATGATGCGGTGCTGGCGGGCCTCCTGGCGTTGCGCCAGATAGGCCTTGACCAGCTCGTCTTTACTGCCAAACACGTTGTAAAGGGACGCTTTGGCGACACCGGCGCGCTCAATCACGCGGTCGATCCCCACGGTGTGAACGCCCTCGGCGTAGAACAGCTCATCAGCGGCGGCCAGGAGCCGCTCCCGTGCCGACGACCGGTCGGCAGTCTTCGTGGACATGCCCTTGACAATACCAGACCGGTCTGTCTACTGTCACTAGGTGCACAGACCTGTCTACTCAAATCTGGTCGTGCGGCAGCACCCCGATAAGGAAGAAGTGCCCCGATGACAACAACCCTGTCAGCTCCCACCCGGTCGGCCGACGTCGTCACCCGCGTCGACACGCCGGCTCGCACCCGGCGATGGCGCCTCCCCACCTCGGCCGCGTTCTACCTGCAGGTCTCGATCGTCGCGTTCCTCCTTGCCGGATCGAGCGCGCCGACGCCGCTCTACTCGGTCTACTCGGCCGAGTGGGGCTTCTCGCCGCTCACCACGACCACGATCTTCGGCGTCTACGCGCTCGCCGTGCTGACCTCGCTGCTGATCTTCGGTTCCCTGTCCGATCACATCGGCCGGCGACCCGTGCTGATCACGGCTCTGGTCGTGCAGGCGGTCACGATGCTCGTCTTCGCGAACGCGAGCGGCGTCGGTGACCTGTTGATCGCCCGGGTGATCCAGGGCCTGTCCACCGGTGCGGCCATCGGCGCGCTCGGTGCCGGCATGCTC
Source organism: uncultured Actinomycetota bacterium (assembly GCA_963797605.1). Taxonomy (GTDB): domain Bacteria; phylum Actinomycetota; class Actinomycetes; order Mycobacteriales; family Micromonosporaceae; genus DASQPR01. Next base: position 25,957 of record CAWCPX010000005.1, read on the forward strand.
GACCTCGACCGGGTCAAGGGCACCACCGCCAACGCGGTGGCACCGCTCATCGGCACCGGCAGCGGCGCGCTCCTGGCCGGCCTGTTCATCCAGTTCCTGCCGGCCCCGACGCACCTGGTCTACATCGCGCTGTTCGGCGTCTTCGTGCTGCAGGGCATCGGCGTCCTGCTGATGCGCGAGTCGTCCTCGCCGCGTCCCGGCGCGCTCGCCTCGCTGAAGCTGCAGTTCGGTCTGCCGGCCGCCGCTCGCAAGCCGTTCCTCGTGGCCGCTCCGGCTCTGATCGCCGTATGGGCGCTCGCCGGGTTCTACGGCTCGCTCGGCCCGACCATGGTCCGGCTGCTCTCCGGATCGCACTCGTTCGTGCTCGGCGGTTTCTCGCTGTTCGTGCTCGCGATCTCCGGTGCCGTCACGGTGCTGGTGACCCGCAACCGCAGCCCGCACTCCGTGCTGCTGCTCGGCATGACCACGCTGTTCGTCGGCGTCGGCGTCACGCTGGCGGCCATCGAGACGCCGTCGATCACGTTGTTCTTCATCGGCGCGGTCATCTCGGGCTCCGGCTTCGGCGCCGGGTTCCAGGGCGCGATCCGCACCGTGATCCCCCTGGCGGCCCAGCACGAACGGGCCGGCGTGCTCTCCCTGATGTACGTCGTGTCCTACCTGGCGCTCGGCCTGCCCGCGGTGATCGCCGGCTACCTGGTCGTGCACACCGGTGGCGTGCTGACGACCGCCCGGGAATACGGCATCGCCGTGATGGTCCTCGCGGCACTCGCGCTGATCGGCGTCGTGCGCCAGCGGCGGTCCGTCAGGTAGGCGCGCGGCTCCGACGCCATGATCCGCGTGATCATGGCGCCGGAGCCGTTTCCGGACGGGCTTGACGACGGTTCGGCCATGATCACACGGATCATGGCCGAACTCGCGTCTGTCGGTTTAACCCTGTTCGAGGGCGTGCCAGCGGCCGTAGAGCCCGATCTTGTCAGCCGCTTCCGGACCCCAGGTGCCCGGCTTGTAGGGCACCGGCTCATCGGTGCGGTCGAGGATCGGGCCGACGATGCGCCAGCTCTCCTCGACGATGTCCATCCGGCCGAACTGGCGCGGATCGCCCTTCAGCGCGCCCAGGAAGATGTACTCGTACGGTTTGCGCTGGCCGTGCAATTGCCGGTCGAAGTCGCATCCGACGGTCACCTCCCGCACCTGCGACGCGTGCCCCGGTTCGCCCGCGTAGAGGTTCAGCGTGACGCCCGGGTTCGGGCCGAGACGCAGGCGGATCAGGTTCGGGTCCGGCTGGCCGTCGGCGTCGGCGAAAAGCATCACCGGCGGCTTGCGCAACTCGATCACGACCTCCAGCGACGTCGTGGCCATGTCTTTGCCGGCCCGGATGCTGATCGGCACGTTGTGCCAGCGCCAGTTCTCGATGAACAGCTTCGTGGCCACGAACGTCTCGGTCGGGCTGCCCGGCTTCACGCCCTTGACCTTCTGGTAGCCGGTGTACTGGCCACGCACCGTGTCGTGCACCTTGGCGGGTTTGATCGCGCGAAGCACCTTGTATTTCTCGTCGAGCATCGCGTCCGGATCGGCCGAGGCCGGTGGCTCCATCGTGAGCAGCGCCAACACCTGTAACAGGTGGTTCTGCACGACGTCGCGGATCGCGCCGACCGGGTCGTAGAACGAACCGCGGTCCTCGATGCCGAACGCCTCGGCCATGGTGATCTGGATCGTGCGGATGTAGGAGCTGTTCCAGATCGGCTCCATCAGCATGTTCGCGAAGCGGAAGGCGAGGATGTCCTCGACCGACTCCTTGCCGAGGAAGTGGTCGACGCGGAAGATGCGCTCCTCCGGGAAGAACTTCTTCAGCTCCTCGTCGAGTGCCAGCGCCGACGGCCCGTCGTGGCCGAACGGTTTCTCCACCACCAGGCGCGACTTGGCCGCGAGGCCGGCCGCGTGCAGACCCTCGGCGACAGCCCCGAACAGGCTCGGCGGCACGGCCAGGTAGTTCGCGATGAAGGTCGCGTCGCCGAGTTCCTTGGCCAGATCGGTAAACGTGACCGGGTCGTCGAACGGGCCGGCGACCAGGCGCAGCCGCTTCGCGAACCGTTTGAACACGGTCTCGTCGATGTCGACCTTCGCGTCTTTGAGGCTCTCGTGGGCGCGCTTGCGCAGACCGTCGACATCGAGATCGGTCAGTGCCACGCCGATGACGGGCACGCCGAGTTCCTTGCGCGCCTCCATCGCGTACAGCGCCGGGAGCAGCATCTTGTAGGCGAGATCACCCGTGATGCCGAACAAAACGAACGCGTCCGCTTTTTCACGGCGCAGACGTGCTTCACGACGATCTCCATGCATGGCCCCGAGTATGCCACTTGCCGTCGAAAGTGCTACGTGATGTAGACGCGACGGATGGTGACCACGGGAAGCTGGGAACTGGCCGTGAACTACCGCAAAACTGCCGGTGTGCGGTCGATTTTGACGGGATTGGCGGGTACCGTCGCAAGTCGCAGGCACGCCCACACTCACGTGCGCGACGCTCCCACGCGAAATGAGAGAGGCTCCTTCGTTGTCACAACGCAAACGGGACTCACGTGAGCAGGCGCGCGCGATGATGGCCGCGCAGCGACGTGCGGAGGCCCGCCGCAAGAACATGTTCATCGCCGGTGCGGCCGTCGTCGCGGTGCTGCTGATCGTCGGCATCGCCGTCGGCATCAAGCTGACGAGCAAGCCCGCGAAGAACACGGCGTCGACCTCGGCCGCCAGCGCGTCCGTCGTGCAGCAGGTGACCAGCGTGAGCCCGGCCACCCTCGACACCATCGGCAAGGGCACCGGCACCGCCCCGAAAGCCACCACGGGTCAGCCCGTGCTCAAGGTCGACGGCAAGCCGCTGGTGTTCTACATGGGCGCCGAATACTGCCCCTACTGCGCCGCCGAGCGCTGGCCGATGATCGTGGCGCTGTCCCGATTCGGCACGTTCAGCAACCTCGGCCAGACGTTCTCGTCGTCGGTCGACACGGATCCGAGCACCCCGACGTTCTCGTTCCACGGCGCGACCTACACGAGCAAATACCTCACATTCCAGGCCAAAGAGCTGCAGAGCAACACCCAGACAGCCGGTGGAGGGTACGCCGACCTCGACACGCTGACGTCCGACCAGTCGGCTCTCGTCAAGCAGTTCAATCCCGGCGGCTCCTACCCGTTCGTCGACTTCGCGAACCAGGCGATGATCACCGGGGCCAGCTACGACCCGGCGATCCTCTCCGGCATGACGCACGACCAGATCGCGGCCGCTCTGTCCGACCCGTCCAGCAAGGTGGCCCAGGCCATCGGCGGCACCGCGAACGCGATCACGGCGCAACTCTGCAAGCTCACCGGCGGCCAACCGGCCAACGTCTGCAGCAGCAGCGCGGTCACCGCAGCCGGCGGCACGAATGGCTGACGCGCGAGCCGAGGCCACGAGCCGGCGGGTGCGCGCCGGGGCCCGTGGTTCCTCCGGTCGCGCGGTCACGAAGGCGTACGTGCCGACGTGGTTGCCGATCACGTCGCTCACACTGGCGGTGCTCGGGCTCGGGGCGTCGATCTACCTGACCTACGAGCACTTCACGCAGAACGCCTCGCTCGCCTGCGCGGCCAACAGCGTCATCAACTGCGCGGCCGTCACGACGAGCGCGGAGTCGAGGGTCTTCGGCATCCCGGTCGCCGTGCTCGGGTTGGTGTTCTTCGTCGCGATGATCCCGCTGTGCCTGCCGGCCGCCTGGCGGATCAACTCGCGACTGGTGCGCCGCGGTCGCATCGCCGCCGTGACGGTCGGCGTCGGCTTCGTCTTCTACCTGATCTACGCCGAACTCTTCGACATCGGCAAGATCTGCGAGTGGTGCACCGGCGTCCACATCCTGACGGTGGCGCTCTTCGGGGTGGTGCTGTTCGGCACCGCGAGCCTCGACCCGATCGAGGACTAGGCCCTGTCTCGAAGTCCGTTCGAGCGAGCCGCGAGCCGGGCGCCGATCCGACAAGGCTTGATCTTTGCCTGGATACCGCGCTTGTATCCAGGCAAAGATCAAACGCTGTCGGTCGGCGTCTGGGTCACGGCGCAGCCGAACGGCAGCTTTGAGACAGGGCCTAGAGGCAGGCTGCCAGCCAAACGCCGTCGGTCGGTGTCTGGGCCGTGCCGCAGCCGAACGGTGGCGTTGACGCAGGTGCTTAGTGCGGCCGGGCCAGCACGACCTGGGCCCGGTTACGGGTGCCGGCGATCAGCACCGCGTTGGCTTCGTCACTGCGGCTGACCCAGTCGCGGGCGGCGTCGCGATCGAGGCCACGGGATCGCTGTCGCCGCACCAGGGCCGGCAGTCGCACATCGGCCGGCGTCTCCAGATAGACGGAGAGGTCGAGCAGGGCGGGCACCTGATCCCACGGTGCTTCCGGCAGGAGCAGGTAGTTGCCCTCGACGACGATGACGCGCGTGGTGGCGAAGACCGCGATCGCGCCGCCGATCGACTCGTGCAGCGTGCGGCTGTAGGCGGGGGCGTAGACCGTGGGCTCGTCGTCGGCGCGGAGCCGGCGCAGCAGCGCGAGAAACCCGTACGCGTCGAAGGTCTCCGGGGCGCCCTTGCGAGCGGAGCGACCCAGCCGCGACAGCTCGGAGTTGGCCAGGTGGAAGCCGTCCATGCCGATCGCGATAGCGGCCGTGGGCCCGTGCGTGGCCCGCAGGTCGGTGGCGAGCGAAGCGGCCAACGTGGACTTTCCGGCGGCCGGCGCCCCCGCGATCCCGACGATGACGCGCGGCCAATCGGCGACGGGCGTGGTCACCTCACCCGCGCCGGCACCGTTGCCGGCCGCGCCCAGCAGCGGGGCGACGGCCGCGCGGGCCGCCGCGACCAGACGGGGGTGAGAACTCGCCACGGTGTTACCTTCCCACGCCGGTGCGCCCGAACACCGCCCCGCATCGCCGAATCCGCGGCTGTCGCCAGTCGCCGGGCTGTGTCCGCCGTTGCGTCGGCAGCGGGCGCTCTTGGCGTGGGCTACCGAGGCGTATATCCTCGCGAGCGCGTCCACCGCAGGGTCGGCGACAACTGCGGCGGAACCTCGCGGCACGGATCGAGGAGGTCGGGTTGACCGTGGAAGACAGTCACACCCGCCAGATGCCGATCAACGGCTGGGTGCCCACGCAGCGTGCGGACAGTTCCGCCGCCACGGTCCCGGCCGACCCGAACCCGTCTCACGGGTTTCCCGCGCACGGGCTTCCAGCACACGGTCTTCCGGCTCATGGTGTTCCCGCTCACGGTGTTCCGGCTCACGGGACTCCAGATCACGGAGCACCGGCACGTGGAGCGCACGCGGCCACCGTGGCGGCGACCTCCGGCCCGGCGCATCCGGGTCCGGCAGACCCCGGCCTGACGAGCGGCCCGGCCGCGGCGTCGTCGGCCCACGCCTGGCCGGTGCGTGACGAGACGATGCTGCTTCCCGCGTTCCTGACGGCACCCCGGGCGGCCGAGTCGGCGGTCGAGAAGCCGGCCGCGCCTGCCACCCCGCCCGACGATCGCCTGCCCAGCACCGAGCGCAACATGCTGATTTTCGTGTCGTTGCTGCTCGCGGTCGGCACGCTGGCGATCGTCGCGATGGCGAGCATCGGCCGCTAGTCCGGCGACGGCGAGACCCCCCATCGTGGGGCGACGGCCAGCATCGGCCACTCGTCGGGACGGCGAGACCCCAACCCCAGGCGCGACCGCCCCAGCCCAGCGTCCGATTTATCGCGTGTCGACACGCTGCCCCTCGGAATTCCGACGTCACTGTCGCCGCAGGGCCGCCCGAACGACGCTCACGTCGGAGATCCGAACACATCGGCGTGTCGCGCGAGCGTGTCGCGCCTCCGGATGCCGGCGGGCGGCCGTCGAGACGATCGAACACGCGGTCTACGGAAGCCGGCGGGGTCAGCCCAGCCAGCCGGGCCGCACGAGGCCCGATTCGTAGGCGTAGACGACCAGCTGCGCCCGGTCGCGCGCGCCGAGCTTGCCCATCGCGCGGCTGACGTGCGTCTTCGCGGTCGCCGGCGAGACCACGAGACGATCCGCGATCTCCTCATTGGACAGTCCCGCGCCGACCAGCGCCATCACCTCGCGCTCCCGTTCGGTGAGCGCGTCCGAGGCCGCGTAGCGGCTGCGCGGGCGGCGTCGCGTGGTGAACTCCTCGATCAGCCGCCGGGTCACGCCCGGCGACAGCAGCGCGTCCCCGTCGGCGACCGCGCGGACAGCCCGCAGCAGCTCGACCGGCTCGGTGTCCTTCACGAGGAAACCGCTGGCGCCGCCGCGCAGCGCCTCGAAGACGTACTCGTCGAGGTCGAACGTCGTCAGAATGATGATGCGGACCTCGGCGAGCGCCGGATCCGCGACGATCTGGCGGGTCGCCTCCAGCCCGTCGGTGCCCGGCATCCGGATGTCCATCAGCACGACGTCCGGGCGCGCCCGGCCCGCCTGGCGCACCGCGTCGGCACCGTCGATCGCCTCGCCGACGACCTCGATGTCGGCCTGAGCGTCGAGCAGCGCGCGGAACCCGGCCCGCAGCAACGCCTGATCGTCCGCCAGCAGAACCTTGATCATGAACCGCCTCCGCCATGACGTTGGTCTTCCTCGGCCAGCACCAGATGCCGCAGATTCACCGTGGCCACGGCGCGCGCGGGCAGGTCGGCCCGCACGACGAAACCGCCGCCGCGCCCCGGTTCGGCGGTCAGCGTGCCGCCGAGCGCCTCCGCCCGCGTCCGCATGCCCGCGATGCCGGTGCCGCCGCTGCTCTCCCCCGGGCCGCCGCCGTGCCGCGCCGGCAGGCCCGGACCGTCGTCGGCGATGCGGACGACCAGCCGATCCGGCCCGTAGCCGATCGCCACCGTCGCGGTCGCGTCCGGCGCCGGCGTGCCGGCGCACGTTCGTCAGCGACTCCTGCACGATCCGGTACGCGGCCCGGTCGACCTCCGGCGGCAGCGGTCGCGGCGTGCCCTCGACGGTCGTCCGCGCCGGTTCGATCAGCGTCTCGATGTTCGCGAGGCTCGGGCTGCGGTGCGCGCGGTGCGCGTCTCGTCCTTCGGGCGCAGCACGCCGAGCACCGACGCGCACCTCCCCGAGCGCCTCGGCGCTGGCCGGCTTGATCGCCTCGAGCGCCGCCCGGGCCTGGTCGGGATGCTCGTCCATCAGGTGCAGCCCGACGCCGGCCTGCACGTTGATCAGGGACAGGTGGTGCCCGAGCACGTCGTGCAGCTCCCGGGCGATCCGCAGCCGCTCCTCGCTGGCCTGGCGGCGCTCCTGCTCCTCGCGGGCCCGGGCCTGCTCGATCATGGTGCGGCGGATCTCCCCGAAATGCGCGGCCCGCACCCGGACCGCTTCGGCGATGGCGAGCGCCAGCACGAACCAGACGGCCACCTGCACCGACGTGAGCAGGCCCGGTTGGCGCAGGGTGAAACTGCCGACGTGGGGGATGTCGAGCGTCGGCAGCGATCCGGCCGAGGCAGAGGAACGCGACGTACGCGGCCCCGAGACCGCTCCAGACGGCGATGCGGTGACCCGTTCGCACGGCGCCGAAGATCGAGATGAGCAGCGCCAGGAACACCGGCCCGTACGGGTACCCGAGGATCACGTACGCGATCGTGGCGACGAGCGTGACCACGAAGGCCGGCACCCGCCACCGAAGGCGCACGGCGAGCGGGACCGCGGTGAGCGCGAGCAGGGCGTAGCCGAACCAGTCGAGCGCGTGCGAGCCGGTTTGGTGCCGACCGGCGACCCGGGCCCCGATGATCTCGATCACGAGCACCACCACGGCGCCGACGATGGAGATGTGGCGCGGCCGGCGCCGACGGGAGCGACCAGGGCGCCCTGATCGAGACGCGTGCGACCAGGGCGCACCGTCACGCCACGGGCCGCCGTCGCGCCAGGGGCCGCCGTCGCGCCACGGGCCGCCGTCCGCCACGGGCCACCGTCGCGCCATGGTGAACCAGGCCGCGGCGGCGACTCCGGCCGTGGCGGCGGGTCGGCGCGCTCCTCGGGCACGGCTTCGCTGGTCACATGGCAACCGTAGGCCACCCGGCCACCCGGGCGGGTACGTCGGTCGGTGCGCTCCGGCAACCCGCTCGTACATCGGCGGGCGTACGCCCACGGGCGCCCTGCGCCGCACGCGGCAGCCCGGGAGCCATCCGGCGACCGACGCGCGCCGGTAGCCGCCGGCCGCAATCTGGAATCTGACAGCTCACGGGCTCCATCAGCGAAAGGCAACAGCCATGAGTACGGACGGCACCACAGGCGAGCAACCGCAGGACGCGAACGCGTCGCGGGTGCGCACGTCGGACGCGGAACGGGAGGTCGTGGCCGAAATCCTGCGCAACGCGGTCACGGAGGGCCGATTGAGCCTCGAAGAGGGCGATCAGCGCCTGGCCGCCCTCTACGCGATGAAGTTCCGCGACGAACTGGGGCAACTGACGACCGATCTGCCGCCCACCGAACCGGCCGGCGGCTGGGGAGACGGCCCGGACAGCGGTCCCGGATGGCGTCGTGACCGGCGCGGTCCCGGCCGCGGTGGTCCCGCGTGGGGCCCGGGATGGGGCGGCCCCGGTTGGGGCCACAATCAGGCCGCGGCCGGCCAGGGCGCCACGCCGGCCGACGCGGAACCAAACGGCTCCGCCTCGAACGGATCCGCGTGGGGCGGCTGGGGCGGTCCCGGCGGCCCGGGCTGGGGCCGGCCGGGCTCGGGCGGCCCGGGTCGCGGCGGACCCGGCTGGGACGGTCACCGGTGGATGCGCCGGCGCGCGCTGCGGTTCGTCGTCGCGCTCGTCGTCATCGGCGCGATCATCACGCTGGCCGGTGGCCACTTCTTCTGGCCGATCATCCCGATCTTCTTCGTCACCATGGCGATCGTGCGGATCGGCCTGTTCCGGGCCGGCATGGGCCGCTTCGCCGCGGCCGGCGGCTGCGGACAGGCCGGCTGGCACGGTCACCACGGCCACGGCCACGGTCACCATGGCCACGGTTACCAGGGCTACGGCCCGCAAGGCTGTGGGCCGCAAGGCTACGGCTCAGAGGGCTACGGCCCGCACGGCTACGGGCCCGGTGACGCGTCATGACGACGACCGGCACGGCGGAGCGTCCGCCCTACGCGAGCGATCCCACGACGATGACCCCGGCGGCCTCGGCCGCCGGGGCATCGCCCAGCCCGGTCGCGGATCCGGCCGACGCGGTGCGGTTTCCGGACCTGCGAGGCCGCGTCGCCGTCGTCACGGGCGGCTCACGTGGCCTCGGCGCGGCGGCGGCGACGCTGCTGGCCGCGAACGGGATGCGGGTCGCGCTCGTGGGCCGCGACACCGAGGCGCTCGACGAGGTCCGGGAACGGTTGTGGAACGCCGGCCGGCGCGCGATCGCGGTCGTGGCCGACTGCACCGACGAGACCGCGCTCGCCGCGCTCGCGATCGAGGTGGCCGACGAGATCGGGCCACCGGACGTGCTCGTCGCCTTCGCCGGTGGGGCCGGCCGCCCGCAGCCGAGCCTGGACATGTCACCGGACGAGTTCCGGCACGTGCTGGACAGCGACGTGACCAGCACGTTCGCGACGATTCGCGCGATCGCGCCGGGCATGGTCGCGCGCGGCCGGGGCTCGATCATCACGATGTCGTCAGCAGCCGGCCGGCAACCGTCCGCGGCCAACGTCGCCTACGCGGTCGCGAAAGCCGGTGTCACTATGCTGACCCGGCATCTCGCCGCCGAGTTGGCCCCGCATCGGGTACGCGTGAACTGCGTCGCGCCGAGTGCCGTACCCACGGAAAAAATGCATCTGCACTTGACTGAGGCGCAACTCGCCGCCCTTGGCGCGAGTTTCCCGCTCGGACGCACCGGCACCGGCGTCGACGTGGCCGCCGCGACCGCGTTCTTCGCCTCGGACGCGTCGGGCTGGATCACCGGCGCGACCCTGGACATCGCGGGCGGCAAGATAATCTGACCGTCCTCGGTGGAGCATTCCGGGGCTGGCGAAGTGTCAGACCGCTCTGGCACAGTGTGGCGCATCGGCGATCGGCCGGTGCGCCACACGACGCAGGAGGCAGTGCAGCGATGTTGGGCCCGTCCCACGCCTTGTCCGGAGCCGCGGCCTGGCTCGTCGGCACTTTCGCGGCCGAGCAGTTCCTGCACTACCACCAGACGCCGGCTCAGATCGCCATCGGCACCGCCATGTGCGCCGGAGGTGCCCTCGTGCCCGACCTCGACCTGTCCGGCCGCGTGACGACCGATCAGGGCGGCGCGACGGTGGCGCACACGTTCGGCGTGGTGTCGCTGTTCGTGGCCGAGGTCGTCGAGAAGGTCTCCCTCGGCATCTATGACCTCACCAAGACGCGGCGCGATCCACGCCGGCACAACGGTCACCGCACGTTCACGCACACGATTCCGTTCAACCTCGCGCTCGGCTTCGGGGTCTGGGCGGCGTGCGTGCACTACGGCAAGGTCGCGGTGCTCACGACGCTGTTCCTGACGTTCGCGTTCGCGCTGCGCGGGCTGTTTCCGGGCTGGTCGAAACGGGCCGGCTGGATCATCGTGACCGGCGCCGCGATCTACGCGACCTGGTGGGCCAACGGGCACCTCACCGCCTCCCGTGACGTCCCGGTGCTCGGCGTCGCACTCGGCGTCGGTGGTCTCGTGCACCTGCTCGGCGACATGCTGACCAGCCACGGGTGCCCCGCGTTCTGGCCGATCCCGATCAAACACCAGACATGGCATTGTGTCGGGCTGCCGGCGCAGACATCGGTGAAGGTCGGCGGCAAGGTCGAGATCTACGTGCTGCGCACGCTGTTCTTCCTGATCGGCGTCGCAGCCGTGCTTGGCATGTCCGGCACCTGGCTCCAAGACCACTACACGAGGCTCACCAGTTGACCGGGTCTTAGGGTGGCGGGCATGGAGCTCACGGACGCGGGGCTGACCGGATGGGCCACGGAGATGGGGTTGCCCGGCATCGCCGACGTGCACACGCATTTCCTGCCGCCACGCATGATGCGCCGGGTGCGAGACCACTTCGACAACGCCGGGCCGCTGATCGGGCGACCGTGGCCGATCCGCTACCGCGGCAGCGACGAAGAGCGAGTTCAACAGCTCAATGCCATGGGGGTACGCCTCTTTAGCGCGCTCGCCTACGCGCACCGTGCCGACATGGCGGCCGACCTCAACGACTGGACGCTCGCGTTCGCCGCCGCGACTCCGGGCTGCCTTCCCAGCATGACGTTCTTCCCGGAGGCGGGCGCCCCGGCCTACGTGGCCTCCGCGCTCGACCGGGGCGCCCGCGTCGCGAAGCTGCACCTGCAGGTCGGCGGCTTCGACCCGGCCGATCCGCTGCTCGACGACGTCTGGGGCACTCTCGCCGACGCGGGGTTGCCGGTGGTCGTGCACGCCGGTTCGGGTCCGGTGCGAGCAGCGTTCACGGGTCCGGAACCGTTCGAGCGAGTGCTGCGGCGCCATCCACAGCTGTCGGCGATCATCGCGCATATGGGTGCCCCGGAATACGCCGGTTTCATCGGTCTTGCACACCGTTATCCACAGGTACGCCTCGACACGACTATGGTCGCGACCGACTTCTTCACCGACGTGGCACCCCTGCCGGCCGACCTGCTACCCGAAATTCGTTCACTCGGCTTAGCCGGAAAAGTCCTATTAGGTACGGATTTTCCTAACATTCCGTATTCATACTCACATCAGATGACATCCCTCGTTCAGCTCGATTTGGGCGACGAATGGATGCGTGCCGTGTGTTGGTACAACGCGACGGCGCTGTTCCATGAAACAGAACGATCTCGTTCATCCACCGGTTATCCCTAGGCTATCCACAAGACAGCAGGGCCCCGACCGGCCAATCCACAACTTATCCACAGCCTGGGGAAAACCCCGGAAACGGTACGGTGCATAACATGGTCTCTCCCTGGCAGGTGACGACGTTGGAAGCAAACGGGCATTGCGGATATTGCGGCACGGCTTATGCGGCCGATTCCGGATGGCCCCGAGTTTGCGCAGGTTGTGGCGAAACAACGTGGCGAAATCCGCTTCCGGTCGCGCTATTGCTGGTGCCGGTCGCGTTCACGGACGGGCCTCGCGGTGTGATCGTAGTGCGCCGCGACATCGAGCCGGCTCGCGGCGAGTTGTGCCTACCGGGCGGGTTCATCGAGTTCGGTGAGACGTGGGAGCAAGGCGCCGCCCGCGAGTTGTGGGAGGAGACCGGGCTGCCGGCCGATGCCGACGAGGTCACGCTCTTCGACGTCTCGAGCACCGGGCGGCACATCCTGCTGTTCGGCATCGTCCCCGCCCGCAACGCCGCCGACCTGCCGCCGTCCGCACCGACCAACGAGTCGACCGAATGGGTCGTGCTCCGGAAGCCCGAGGTGGTCGCGTTCCCTTTCCACACGGCCGCCATCACGAAGTTCTTCGCCGGCGAATAAGGCGCCGTCGATCGTGCGGAGTTGTGGTGGCTCGGGCGACCACAAGCCCGCACGATCGACTCGGCCGGGCTACGCCTGGTCGTCGGTGCGCTGGAACATGACGAACAGGTAGAGCATCGACGGCACCAGCAGCGCGATCCCGACGACGACCGCCCACGTGGTCGCGTGGATCGTCGCGGGCAACGCCTCCGCCTGACCCACCGACAAGCCCGGCAGCAGTTGTGGATAACGGCCGACACCCCAGGCCCACAGCACCGCGGCGACCGCGAGCGCCGCTGTCCCCCGCGCCCAGACGAAGTGGCGCAGCGCGACGAGCGCGAGTGACGCGCAGCCCGCCGCCGCCGACACGAGCACCAGCGGAAGCCCCCGGTGGGACAGGGCGTGCGCGAGGCCCGGCGCGTCGGCCCAGGCCACGAAGATCCCGACGATCGACAGCGCGCCGGTCACCGCACCGCTGATGAGTGCCCGCGCCCGGAAGTAGCCGACCAGGTCCTCGCCATCGGCGTGCTCGGTCGCCTTCGCCGCCTCCCGCAGCAGGTATACGCCCGCGAGGAACGCGCACGCGCTGACCGAGAGCGCGCCCGTGACCAGCGAGATCGGCGTCACCCAACTCGTCAGCACGCCGCCCCGCGCAATCCCGGGCGGCACCCGGTCGGACGCGATCGCGCCCGCCGCCGCGCCCAGGAAGAACGGCGTGACGACGGACGACGCCGCGAACGTGGCACCGAAGAGCCGCCTCTGCGCGTCCGTGGTGACGGCTTTGCGGAAGGCGAACGCGGCACCACGGCCGATGATGCCGAGCGCGACCAGCGTCAACGGAACGTAGAGCGTGGACGCGATCGCGGCGAACGCCGGCGGGTAACACGTCCACAGCAGCACCAGCACGAAGATGAGCCACACGTGGTTGGCTTCCCAGACCGGGCCGATGACGTGTTCCATCAGGGCTCGACGGCGGCGGCCGACGGTGGCCGAACCGGCGAGCAGGTCCCAGATGCCGGCTCCGAAGTCGGCTCCGGCGAGTACGGCGTACAGCGTGAGCGACGCCCACATCAAGGCGAGCAGGAACATCGTCACACCACCGAGTAGGAGTCGACGTCGGCCTCTTGCGGCGCGACCGGGACCGGTGTGGAACGGGTCATCCGCCGCAGCACCATGATCAGCACGACGGTCAGGAGCGCGTACACCACCGTCAGCACGGGCAGCCCGAGATCGATGCCCGGTGCCGGATTGACCGCGGCGGACGTTTTCAGCAGGCCGTACACGACCCAGGGCTGGCGGCCGACCTCGGTCACGATCCACCCGGACTCCATCGCGACGACCGCGCCGATGCCGCTGACCGCGGTGGCCCGCAGGAACCATCGGGTCTTCGGCAGGTCGTGCCGGCGCCACGCGGCCCACCCGAACCACGCCCCGAGCAGCAGCAACGCCGACCCGAGCCCGACCATCGTGTCGAAGCCGAGGTGCACGATCGCGACCGGCGGCCGCAACGATGCCGGCACCGCGTCCAGGCCGGCGACCTTCGCGTCAGGGTTGCCGTGCAGCAGGATCGACAGTCCACTGGGGATGTGGATCGCCCCGTGCAGCGCGTTTCCGCTGTAGAACCCGCCGACCGACAGGTCCGCGTTCGGACCGCTGTGGAACAGGCCCTCCATCGCGGCGAGTTTCGTCGGCTGCTCGTCGGCGACGTAACGGGCGGCCCAGTCACCGACGAAAATCTGCAGCGGCGCGATCAGGGCGCCGAGACTCAGTGAGATCCGCAATCCCAGCCGGTGATAGGCGTCGTCCCGGCCGCGCAGCATCGCGGTCGCGTACACGCCGGCGACGAGGAACCCGGTCACCATGAAGGCGGCGAGGAGCATGTGGGTCGTCTCCGGCCACGTGGCGTGGTTGAACATCGCCTGCCAGGGGTGCACCGCGGTCAGCTTGCCGTTCGCCTCGGTGAAGCCTTCCGGGCTGTTCATCCAGGCGTTCGCGGTGACGACGAAGAACGCGGAGAGCACCCCGGCCACCACGATGGGTACGCCGCTCAGCAGGTGTACGCGTGGCGGCAGCCGGTCCCACCCGTACAGGTACACGCCGAGGAAGATCGCCTCGATGAAGAACGCGAACCCCTCGATCGTGAACGGGAGCCCGATCACCGAGCCGTAGTGGTTCATGAATCCCGACCAGAGCACCCCCATCTCGAAGGACAGGATCGTGCCGGAAACCGCGCCGACCGCGAACAACACGCCGAGCGCCCGGGCCCACCGCCGGGCGAGCAGACGGTAGAGCGGATTTCCGGTGCGGATGCCACGCCACTCGGCGAAGAGCACCAGCGCCGGGAGCCCGACGCCGAGGCAGGCCAGGATGATGTGCCACCCCAGCGACAGGCCCATCTGTGATCTCGGTGCGATGTCCGAACTGGCTAGCACCGAGCCGGTTCGGATAGCGATGCCCGTACCCACCATCTGATCTGTCTCCTTCTACGATCCGTAGAACTTCTACCGAGTGTAGAGTATGCCGGGAGGGGGTTGCGATGGCCAAGCAGGTACGGGTCGGGGAGCTGGAGCAGGCGGTCATGGCCGTCTTGTGGGAGTCGCCCGGCGGCGCCACGGGGCGCGAAGTGCTCGAAGCGCTGCCCGGGCCGGAACTCGCGATCACCACCGTGCTGACCGTGCTCGACCGGCTGCAGCGCAAGGGCCTGGTCGCCCGCGAACGGGAGGGCCGGGCCCATCGTTACGCGGCCACGCACTCCCGCGCCGACTTCCTCAGCGGGCTGATGGCCGACGCGCTCAACAGCTCCGACGACCGTGGCGCCGTGCTGGCCCGCTTCGTCGGCAGCATGGATTCGGGCGACACCGACGTCCTGCGTGATCTGCTGCGCAACCGGCCGAGCTGATCGGGCCGGCGGATGGTCATCTGGACGATCCTGCTCGTGGCGACCTCTGCCGTGCTCGCGTGGCCCGGTCCGATCTCGCTAGCCCGGGCTCACTGGGCCACCCTCCACCCGGCGGGCGCGCTGGTCGCGTGGCAGATCATCGGCCTCGCCGGCGGCCTGTCCCTGTTGGCGGCCGAGGCCAGCGCGGCCGCGATCGATCGATCCGGTCCGTGGCCCGCCGCCGTGGCCTCGGCACTGACACACCCGCTGGACCTCGGAGTCGTCGGCTCGATCGGGTTGATCGCGTTCATCGCCACGACGCTCTGGCTGGTGAGCGTGCTCGTCAGTTCGACGCTGCGGGTCGCGGCCGCCCGCAGACGCCACCGACAGGTGCTCGACCTGCTGGCGCGGCGCGCCGTCGAAAACGTGCCGGCCGGCGTGTCCGTGCTCACGCATCCGGCGACGGCGGCCTACTCGGTGCCCGGCCGGCATCCGCGCATCGTCGTCTCCGAGGGCGCGTGCACGTCGTTCAACCGCACCCAGTTGGACGCCGTCGTCGAGCACGAGCGAGCCCACCTGCGCCAGCACCACGACCTCGTGACACAGCCGTTCGTGGCCTGGCGGCAGAGCTTCCCGTTTCTCGCGTCGTCGACGATCGCCCTGCGCGCCGTCGAGTTGCTGACCGAGTTCCTGGCCGACGACGCGGTGCGCTCCCGGTTCGGCGACGTTCCTCTCGACGAGGCGCTGGCCGTGATGAGCGCCGAGGGCTACGACGTGCGGCGGCGACGGCAGCGGCTCATGCGCTGACACGTCGTGTCGACACGTTCCGTTATGGATCGGCGTCCGCGTGGCATGGGGTTCGGGCGCCTTTGCTCTGCTCACCTCGAGGCCACACACACGTTCCGTGACCGCGAATCCGCGCAAGATCAAGCCGGTCATTCTCATACAGCCAGCTCACGCACGTGTTGCCGATAAGTGAGCAGAGCAAAGCCCACCAGACCCTTCATGCCGCCGCGTACGCGTCGATAACGCACCGTAGCGAGGTGCCCGATTACGTTGCGTGGCCACGATTTCGAGGACGTCGAGGCGTTCGCGACGGGACAGCGGCGAACAACGGCCGGTGATCCCGGGCACGTCGACCGAAACGGTGTCGTGGTTTGCCGACGCTGCCTGGGATGCTGAAACGGTGCGCATCACGTCGGCATTCGATCCGGCCCTCCTCGACCTTCCCTGGCACGTCCCGCTGATCGACTGGCCGGCTGACCAGCTCGTCGCGCTGCCGCAGGGCATCTCCCGCCACGTCGTGCGATTCGTCCGCATCGACGGAGTGGTCTACGCGGTCAAGGAGACCGTCGAGCGCATCGCCCAACGGGAATACGACCTGCTCCGGGCGCTGGAACGGATCGACGCGCCGAGCGTGGAAGCCGTCGCGATCGTCGCCGACCGCAAGGACGCCGACGGTCAGCCGCTCGAATCCGCGCTCGTCACCAGGCACCTGCAGTTCTCGCTGCCCTATCGGGCGCTGTTCTCCAACACGCTGCGGCCGGACACGATGAACCGGCTCCTCGACGCGCTGGCGGCGCTGCTCGTCCGCATGCATCTCAGTGGCTTCTACTGGGGTGACGTGTCGCTGTCGAACACGCTTTTCCGCCGTGACGCCGGCGCGTTCGCCGCCTACCTGGTCGACGCGGAAACCGGTGCGCTGCACCCGCAACTGTCCAACGGCCAGCGCAGTGAGGACCTGGAGATCGCCCGGGTCAACCTGTTCGGCGAGATGCTCGACCTGCGGGCGGCCGGCGTGCTGCACGACTCGATCGACCCGGAAACCGTGGCCGACGACGTCGTCCGGCGCTACGAGACGCTGTGGCACGAGGTCACCCACGAGCAGGAACTGCGGACCGACAACGTACGACTGCACATGCAGAAGCGCATCCGGCGGCTCAACGATCTCGGGTTCGACGTCGAGGAACTGCAACTCTCGTCCACCGGCGACGTCTACAAACTCCGGCCGAAGGTCGTCGACGCGGGCCACCACACCCGCCGGCTGCTGCGGCTGACCGGCCTCGACGCCGAAGAGAACCAGGCGCGGGTGCTGCTCAACGACTTCGACACGTTCCGGGCCGAGACCAAGCTGCCCGACGAGCAGGCCGCGGCGCACCGGTGGGTCACCGACGTGTTCGAGCCGGTCGTCCGGGCGGTGCCGGCGCACCTGCGGGGCAAACTCGAACCGGCCGAAGTCTTCGTGCAGGTGCTGGAGCATCGGTGGTACCTGTCCGAGCGGGCCAAACGCGACGTCGGCTTGACCGCGGCGGTCACCGCCTACCTGACCGACGTGCTGGCCAACCGCCCCGACGAACAGGCCGTGCTCGGCATCGACGTCGACGACCTGGATGAATTGGAAAATTTGGACGACGTCGACGCCGCGTGAGTCGATCGTGACGAGCCGCGGCGGCTCGCAGCAGATCGTGACGAACCGTGGTTGCCGGGGCCGCCACAGTTCGTCACGATCATCGGCTAGACGATCTCCGGGCCGCGCTGGCGCAACTCGTCGACACTGCCCATCGCCGCGCGCAGGTCGGTGAGCCACTGGTCGGCATGCTCGCCCACCAGCTTGACGCACCACGCGAGCGCCTCCGACCGCGATCGGGCCACGCCGGCGTCGACGAGCGTGTCGAGCACCTGCCGCTCGCTTTGCCGCAACCGGGTCATCACCGGCGCCGAAATCGTCGAGAAGAGCTGCCGGGTGCCGCCGCATTCCGCACCCCACGCCATCTTGCGCTGGTAGCGGTGCTCGATCTGCCGGGCGAGCCGGATGCGCTGGTCACGCGTACCCTCCCGGAACCCGCTGATCCGACCGGCCTCGGCCGTCGCCACGTCAGCGGCGGTGGCGTCGTCAGCCAGCGTCGGCGCGGTCAGCGGACCGACGACGAGGATCTCGTCCCGGTCGACGACCACGCTGATCGGGCCGTTGTAGAGATCGTCGGGAAGGAGTCCGGTGATCCACGCGGACGCGTCGTCGGCCGGAACCGACTCTTGTCGTGCTTGCTTACCCATCATCGTGCCGCCCCCTTGAAGGTGTGATTACACGATTACATGCTTACACCATTTCACGGGTACGGCGAGAAATTCAGCTGCGGGCGGAGCGGTGACGGTTCACGTACCGTATGAGCCGTGTTGACCCCGATCATCGCGACCCTCGTGTATGTCGTCTCCCCCGACCGCGAGCGCGTGCTGCTGCTGCGGCGGGACAAACGGCCCGACGACATCCATTTCGGCAAGCACGTCGGGCTCGGCGGGAAGGTCGAACGCGACGAGGACGTGGTCACCGGCGCGATCCGGGAAGTCAAGGAGGAGTCGGGTCTCATCGCCGGCGCGCTCGTGTTCCGTGGCACCGTCTCGTGGCCGGGTTTCGGCAAGGGTGGCCAGGACTGGTTCGGTTTCATCTTCCGCTGCGACGACTTCAGCGGCACCCCGCACGGCGGCAACGACGAGGGCACGTTGATCTGGGTGCCTCGAGCCGACATGCTCGATCAGGAGATGTGGGCGAGCGACCGGTTGTGGCTGCCGATGGTGCTCGACGACGACCCGGGCACGTTTCACGGCCACATGCCCTATCACGACGGCGAAATGACCGACTGGTCCTACCACCGGCTGTGACGGTCTACTTGGCGTCGGCGTAGCTCTCGACGATCGCGGCGCCTAGCGGAAACCGGACCGGGGTGTCGCCGAACAGCAGCCGGCTCGCGCGTGCTCCGCCCGCGTGGATCGCCGCCGCCACCGCGTCGGCCTCCGCTGCCGGGGCGTGCACGATCACCTCGTCGTGCTGGAAGAACACGATGCGGGCAGCGGTGCCGGCGAGATCGGTGCGGAGCGTGGCCAGGAGCGCCAGCGCCCATTCGGCCGCGGTCGCCTGGATCACGAAGTTGCGGGTGAAGCGGCCCCGGGCCCGTTCGCGCGCGCCGCCGCGGGGATCGTCGCCGACCCACTGATCGGGGCGCTCGACAGCGCCTTCGAACTCGCGCCAGCTCGCCGACGGCGGTGGGGAGGTGCGGCCGAGCCACGATCGCACGAGACCGCCGGCCTCGCCGGTGCGGGCGGCGTCTTCGACGTAGGCGAGCGCCTTCGGGTACGACTTGCGCAGCGTCGCCAGCGCCGGTGCCGCCTGCCCGCCGGTCTGCCCGTACATCGCGCCGAGCAGGGCCACCTTCGCCGTCGCCCGGTCGCCGTCGAACGCGGCTTCGGCGAGGGCCGCGTACATGTCGCCGGCACCGGCCGCCCGCATCATGCCCGCGTCGCCGGAGACCGCGGCGAGGATGCGCGGCTCCAGCTGCCCGGCGTCGGCCACGACGAGCCGCCAGCCCGGGTCGGCTCGCACCGCGCCCCGGATCACCTCGGGGAATCTGCAGCGCGCCGCCGCCCCGGGTGGCCCAGCGGCCGGAGACGACGCCGGCCGGGCACGTATTCGGCGCGGAACCGGCCGTCGCGCACCCACATCTGCCGCCACGCCCAGCCGTGGGCCGTCCAGATGCGGTACAGCTCCTTGTAGCGCTGCAGCAGCGGCACGGCGGGGTGATCGATGCCCTGCAGCTCCCACGACCGTGTCGACGTCACCGGGTGGCCGGCCCGATGGAAGGCGCGCAGCACCTCGGCCGGCGAGTCGGGCCGCAGCCGAGCGCCCCCGAACGCGGCCGAGATCTCGTCGGCCAGCGCGGCCAGCTTGCGCGGTGTGCCGCCGCCGGGAGCCGGCGTCGCCCAGCAGGTCGCGCAGCAGCTCGTCGTGGTGCTGCTCGCTCCACGGCAGCCCGTCGTGACCCATCTCGGCCGCGAGCAGCGCACCGGCCGACTCGGCCGCCGCGAGCAGCCGGAACCGCCCCGGAGCGCGACGTTGTTTCCACGCGAGCGAGCTGTTGACCGTACCCGTGTAAAAGCGCTGTTAAATGGTCGAACCCGGCCGACCGGGCGCCGACGCGCTGTCGAAGAACGCGGTGTCGAACAGCGCGGCCTGGGTGTCGCCGGGCGGGGTCGCGGCGCGAGCCGGCGGGTCGGGTGGCACCGGAGCCCCGGTGCAACCGAGCCCAACTGGCGGCCAGGGCCCGCGGCGCGCCCCACTCCCCCTCGGCCCCGACCAGCAGCCCTTCGACCAGCTCGAGATCGTGGCAGCGGGCGACCGTGACACCGGCGCGCCAGCATGGCCGGGTAGATGTCGGCGGTCGACGGCCACAGCCAGCGCACGTCACCGGCGCGCTCGAGGTCGGCGACCGCCGCGATCAGATCGGCGACGTGATCGGGCGCGCCGAGAGCGGCACCGTCGTCGGCGAGCCGCTGCACGCGACCAGGACCGACGCCGGCTGCCGCTCTCGGAGACGACCGCGATCAGCACCCACCCATTGTGCCGGTGACCCACACGACAAGCCGACGAGCACCGGCAAGCCGGACTCGTTCCGGACGAAGACCGTCAGCCCTTGACCGCGCCCGCCGTCAAGCCGGTCGCGATGTGGCGCTGGATCGACAGGAAGACGATCACCACCGGCAGGGACGTGATGATCGCGCTGGCCATCAGCGGACCCCACGCGGTGCCGCGCAGCTGCGTCTGGTCGGTGCAGCCACACCATCAGGTTGTGCTTCGTGTTGTCGCGGTTGATCGTGGAGATGATGAGCCATTCGTTCCAGATCTGGATGAAGCCGTACAGCGACGTCGCGACCAGACCCGGGCCGACCAGCGGCAGGATGATCCGGTGGAACATCTGCCAGCGGGTGCAGCCGTCGATCAGCGCCGCCTCGTCGAGTTCCCGCGGCACGTTGACGATGAATCCGCGCAGCGTCCACACCGTGTACGGCAGGATCAACCCGATGTAGACGATGATCACGCCGGGCAGCGTGTCGTCTCGTGCCAGTCGGCAGAGGATCTTGTACATCGGGATGATCATGACGCGCCATCGGCAGCATCTGCACGATCATGACCACGAAGATCAGCGCCTTGCGGCCGGCGAAGCGGAACCGGGCGATCGCCATCGCGCCGAAGAACCCGACGACGAGGCTGACCGACACGGCCGCCGCGGTCAGGATCAGGCTGTTGAGCAGGTCGTCGCCGAAGTTCAGCACGTGGACCGCGCTGGTGAAGTTGCTCCAGGTCGGCGAGCTGCGGCCAGAAGTGCGGGGTGAAGGTCTGGTACTCGTTCGCCGACTTGAACGCGGTGTTGAGCATCCAGTAGATCGGGAACGCGAAGACGACGGCCACGACCACGGCGACGGCGTTGAGCACCCGGGTGCAGGCCACGGCCGCGCTTCGGTCTGCGCGACTCGCCGGCTTCACGGGCATGCGGGGTCCGCGCGGGCGGTCGTGATGGCGGCCATCAGTCGTTGTCTCCGATCCGGAAGATCTGGCGGATGTAGAAGACCATCACGCCGAGCATCAGCAGCACGGTGATCACACCGATGGCCGAGGCGAGTTCGTAGTTGGTGCTCGTTGATCGCGGTGTCGTACGTGAAGATGCTGAGGGTCTAGTAGGAGCGCGCCCGGCTGGCCGCCCCGCAGCACCCAGATCTGGTTGAACACCTGGATGTCCCAGATGATCGACAGCGTCGTCACGATGACCAGCAGCGGGCGCAGGATCGGCAGCGTCACCGCGCGGAAGGTGCGCCACGCGCTCGCGCCGTCCATGCGGGCGGCCTCGGTGAGCTCCTTCGGCACCATGGTCATGCCCGCGTGCAGCGTGATCGCGAGGAACGGCACCGCGCCCCAGATCACGACGGTGCTCGCGACGGCCAGGCCCTGGTGCGGGTCGAGGAACCAGTCGTGCTTGTCCATGTGGACGCCGGGGATCCTGCTCAGCAGCCAGTTGACGACGCCGAAGTTGGGGTCGGTGAGCCACGAGAAGATCTGGATCGAGACGATCTGCGGCACCGACCACACGAACATCAACGCGATCGACAGCGTCAGCCGCGCCCACCGGGACACCCGGTTCATCAGCGACGCCAGCAGGAGCGCGATCAGCATCGAGGCTGCGACCGTCGCGAGCGTGAAGATGACGGTGCGGAGCGCGACCGTCCAGAACTGCGAGTTCGTCAGGATCTCGGTGTAGTTGGCGAACCCGACCCACGACGGCGGCACCGCGCGGAACAGGTTGTGCTGGGAGATGTGCTGGAACGACGACTTGATCAGTTGGAACAGCGGCTACGCGAACACGCCGATGAGGATGAGGAACGTCGGCAGCGCCATGCCGTAGGGCGTGAACCGGGAGACCCGGTTACCGGCCGTGCGCGACGGCGGCCGGCGGTCGCTGTGGTGTGCGGGCGCGCCGGTCGCGTCCAGCACCGGCTGGACCACCGTGGGCTCCACCCCGGTCGTGGTCATGATTGCCCCTTACGTCAGCGGTGCGGATGATGCCGAAAAGCTCGAGACGGACAGAGCGCGGGGCCGCACCGCCGAGACGATGCGGCCCCGCTGTTGCTCCACTATCGCAGCGTCAGGACGCGTTGAGAATGGTGTTGATCTTCGCGTCGGCAGCGGCAGCCGCCGTCTTCGGATCGGTGCCGGTGGCGATCGCCTGGCACATGTCCTGCAGCACCTGCTGGCTCTCCACGTTCGCCCAGTTCGGGCTGGCCGGGGTGAACCAGGACGCCTGCGCCGCGGCCGAGACCTGCGGGCCGACGGCCGGGTTGGCGCTGGCGGCGCTCAGGAGCGACGTGGTGTTCGGCAGGTTGCCCAAGCCGATGAGCGCCGTCTCCGACTTGGTGTCGGTGTAGAACTTGATGAACTCGGCGGCAAGCGCCTGGTCCTTGCTGTCCTTGGTCACACCGAGCACGGAACCACCGAGGAACGACTTGAACGGCTGCGAGGCACTGATGCCCGGCATCGCGAACAGGGCGACCTTGTTCTTGACGGCCGTGTCCTTCATCGGCGGAGTTCGGGTCGTTCGGGTTGGTGTGCACGGACTGCACGGCACCGCTGTGCCAGCCGGCGTCGTACTCCATCGAGACCTTGCCGGTCTCGAAGAGCGTGTCCTGGTTCTGCTCGTTGACCGTGGCGCTGGTGGTCGTCGAGTAGTTCTTCACGACGCTCTGCCACTGGGTCAGACCGGTCTGGGCGGCGTCGCTCTCGAGCTCGCCCTTCCACTTGCCGTCGGAACCCTTGTCGGCGATGACGCCGCCGTTGGTGTAGACCCACGACATCGCGGCGTACCAGTAACGGCCCGGCATGTTGAAGGCGACGAAGTTCTTGTTGGCCGCGTTCTTGGCCTTCAAGGTGTCGAGGTCGGTCAGCAGGTCGGCCTGCGTGGTGGGCGGCGAGCTGATGCCGGCCGCGGTCCACAGCGCCGTGTTGTAGATCGACAGCTTCGTGCCGGCGTAGTAGGGCACGCAGTAGTAGTGGCCGTCTTGCAGGCAGCCGCCGGAGAGGCCGTCGAGCCAGGTGGCGTTGCCGTCGAACTTGCTCTTGACGCTGTTGATGTCAACGAGACCGCCACCGAACACGTACTTCGGGGCCTCGGTGTTGCCGAGTTCGACCACGTCGGGACCGTTGCCGGCCTTCAGCGCCGCGTCGAGCTGCGCCAGGTGGTTGGGCCAGGTGGTCCAGGTGACCTTGACGTCCGCGCCGGTCTCCTGCTTGAAGCGGGCCTCGGCGTCGGTCAGGATCGGGAGCCACTGCGGGTTCTGCGCGTCGGCCATGATCCAGGCGTTGACCGTCTTGCCGGCGCCCTTGAGCGAGCCCGTCAGCTTGCCGGCCGAAGATGGATTGTTGCTACTGCCACTGCTGCTGCCGCACGCCGCGGCACCGATCAGTGTCGCTGCGAGCGCCGCGGCAACCGCGATCCGTCGCTTCACGCGATCCTCCTCGATATGTGATGACACAAGGTGGACATCTGTATGTCCGGGGGGTGGAGCGAGCGGAACGTCCGACAGGTCCGGACACGCCGCGTCAGGTTATGCGAGAGGCTCCCGAAGTGCCATCGACATCGGTGGTCGCGCGACCGCGCCCGCGGCCGGGTATGCCCCAGTCGTCGTGCTCGTCATGTACGCGTTCATCGCTGTCCTTGGCCTTTCATGAAGGAGTCTTAACTGTTAACGGAAATAGTCCGTGCAGACCCCCCATCCTTGTCAAGGCCAACCGGGAAAGTTTCCTAACTGTGACCTAGGGCACGGGCGTGCATGATGCCTTTTACCAGCAGAAATACGCGCACGATATCGACACGTGGATCTCACGCGCAATGACTGACGGGCGCCACCGCCACGGTCGGGTGACCTTGGCAGTGGCGCCCGCCGGGGGTGCCTTCGTTTGATCAGACTTGGGTGGGGAACCCCAGGTTCACGCCGCCGTGCGACGGATCGAGCCACCGGCTCGTGACCACTTTGCCGCGCGTGAAGAAGTGGAAACCCTCGGCGCCGTGCGCGTGCGTGTCACCGAAGAGCGAGGCTTTCCAACCCCCAAACGAGAAATACGCCATGGGTACGGGAATCGGCACATTGATACCGATCATGCCGACCTCGACCTCGTGCTGGTAGCGGCGAGCCGCCCCGCCGTCGTTGGTGAAGATGGCCGTGCCGTTGCCGTACGGGCTCGCGTTGACGAGCGCCACCGCCTCCTCGTACGTGTCGACGCGGACGACGGACAGCACCGGGCCGAAGATTTCGTCGGTATATATCGTCATCTCCGGGCGGACGCGGTCGAAAAGGGTCGGGCCGAGCCAGAAACCGTCGCCCTCGGCCGCGACGTCCCGCCCGTCGACCACGAGATCGGCACCGGCCGCCGCGCCCGCCTCGATGTAGGACGCCACCTTGTCCCGGTGGACCCGGGTCACGAGCGGGCCCATGTCGCTGTCGGGCCGGCTGCCGTCACCCGTACGGATCGCGGCCATCCGTTCCCGGATCGCGGTCACGAGGTCGTCGCCGATCGGGTCCACGGCCACCACGACCGAGATGGCCATGCAGCGCTCGCCGGCCGAGCCGAAGCCCGCCGAGACCGCCGCGTCGGCCGCCAGGTCAACGTCCGCGTCCGGCAGCACGACCATGTGGTTCTTCGCGCCACCGAGCGCCTGGACCCGTTTGCCGTTGGCCGTGCCGCGCTCGTAGACGTACCGCGCGATGGGGGTGGATCCGACGAACGACACGGCCCGCACATCCGGATGGTCAAGCAGCGCGTCGACGGCGACCTTGTCCCCATGGACGACGTTCAGGACACCCTCCGGCAGACCCGCCTCGAAGAACCACTCGGCCAATTTTGTCGGCGCGCTCGGGTCTTTTTCGGAGGGCTTCAGCACGACCGCGTTGCCGGCCGCGATCGCGATCGGCACGAACCACAGCGGCACCATGGCCGGGAAGTTGAACGGGGAGATCACGGCGACGACGCCGAGCGGCTGCCGGATCGAGTAGGAGTCGACACCCGACGAGACGCCCTCGGCGAACGAGCCGCGCATGAGCGAACCGATGCCGCAGGCGTACTCGATGACCTCCAGGCCGCGCTGTATTTCGCCGGCGGCGTCGGCTCCGCACCTTGCCGTGCTCGGCCGTCAGCAGCGCCGTCAACTCGTCGCGCCGGGCGTGCGACGATCTCCCGGAAGGCGAACATCACGGCGGTCCGCTTGGACAGCGAGGTCTCCCGCCAGACCGCGGCGCCCCGGCTGGCCGAGGCCACGATCGCGTCGACGTCCTCGGCGCTGGCGAAATCGACGTCGCCGGAGACGACACCGGTGGCCGGGTTGTAGATCTGACCGGAGCGGCCGACCGGCCCGTCCCACGACTTGCCGTCAACGAAATGCGTCACCCTCATGCCGATGCCTCCGTGTCCACTGCCTCGATCGCGTCCAGCAGGATCGCCAGCGCGGTACGGGCCTCGTCCTCCGTCAGCGTGAGCGGCGGTCCCATCCGCAGCACGTTGCCGTAGAGGCCGCCCTTGCCGACGAGGAGTCCCCGCCGCTTGCACTCCTCGAAAACGCGGCCCGTCGCGTACGCGTTCGGGTTGCGGGTGCCGCTCTCCACGAACTCGATCGCGAGCATCAGACCCTTGCCCCGCACGTCCGCGACGATCCCGAAGCCGGTCGAGCGCTCGCGCAGCCCGTCCTGGAGGATCGCGCCGACCCGGGCCGCGTTCGCCTGCAGGTCGTGGTCGAGCAGGTAGTCGAGCACGGCGTTGCCGGCCGCGGTCGAGAGCGGGTTGCCGCCGAACGTGGAGAAGGAGATGCCGGGCACCGCGTTCATCAGGTCGGCCCGCCCGACGACACCGGCGAGCGCGAACCCGTTGCCGATGCCCTTGGCGAACGTGAGCAGGTCGGGCACGACACCGTGCGCCTGGTAGCCCCAGAAGTGCTCGCCGGTGCGGCCCCAGCCCGTCTGGACCTCGTCGGAGATGTAGAGGATGCCGGTCTCGTCGAGCACCTTGCGGTAGGCGCCGAACATGCCGTCGGGAGCCGAGACGAAGCCGCCGACGCCCTGCACCGGCTCCGCGATCAGCGCGGCCACGTCGCCGGTCGTCTGAGTCGTCAGCACCTCGCGCAGGTCGGCGACGGCGGCGTCGATGTGATCGGCGTCGTCACGACCGGCGAGCAGCCCGCGAAGGCGATCGCCGGAGTGCAGGAAGCTGACGTTCAGCGGGTTCATCGAACTCGTCGACCAGGCCCGGTTGCCGGTGATCCCCATCGTGGCGAACGTGCGGCCGTGGTAACTGTTGCGTACCGCGAGAATCTGGTTGCTGCGCCGGTAGTTCGTCGCCATCAGCAGCGCCGCCTCGTTGGCCTCGCTGCCGGAGTTGGTGAAGAAGACGCGCGCGTCCGGGATGCCAGAGAGGTGGGCGATCTTCTCGGCGAGTTCGACCTGCTGGCGGATCAGGTAGAGGGTCGAGGTGTGCACGACGCCGGTGCGAGCTGCTTCTCGACCGCCTCCCGGATCTCCGGAATGTCGTAGCCGATCATGTTGGTCAGCACGCCGCCGAAGAAATCGAGATAGGTCTGACCGTCGGCGTCGGTGACGTGCCGCCCGGACCCGGAGACGATCTCGATCGGGTCGTCGTAATACAGCGGCATCCACGACGGGAGCACGGCTTTCTGCCGCGCCAACAGGTCATCGGTCATCAAGATCAGGCCCTTCGATGGGTACGGACGATCGGGCGGCCGCCACTCGGGACGGACGTCACTCCCACGCTGTCACCGTCGCCTGGGTCACACAAGTGACACACTGCCTGCTCACACCGCCTCGACCTGACAGTCCGTCATACCGGGAGAGGGCACCACCCCCAACCTACGCCGGGGACCGCCACCGAAGCTGGTCGGCCACGATGATCAAGGTCCCGGCGTGTCCGGTGATCGCCCGGCCGCCTGCGGCATCGCATAGGTCGCTCCACGGTGCCACGCCCACGATCGGAGCCCGCGTGCGTACGCGGTCGTCGGCACCGATGGCGTACAGGCGGCCGTTCATGCCAGTGATGGCGATCGTCGGCGCGCCGGTGTCGACACGGTGCCACGAGTGCCCGTGCGGACGCGTCGCCAGCCGCGATGCGGGGAGGTGCCACAGCTCGCCGCAGGCGGTCACGGCGAAGAAACCGTTGTCGACGACGGCCAGTCCGGTGACCGCGTTTGGGGCGCCGGCGACGTCCCGCCACGGCGACGGGGTGGCCACCGGGTCCCGGTAGAGCAGCCGGCCGTCGTCCGTGACCGCGTACAGGCCGAGGGACATGGCACCGGACGCCTCCCGGGGCGACGCGAGCGCGCGGATCGCGGGCGCCCGATCGACGGTGCGCCAGCGCAGGTTCTGCCCGCCGACGTCCCGGGCGCGGAGGATCCCGTCGCAGACCCCGAACAGGCGTCCCTCGCACGCGGTGATCGCGGTCACGGCATCGGCCGATCCGATCGTGTCCCACCCGTGCGTGGCCGCCCGGCTCAGCCGATCGAGCACGTTCCGCGTGATCCGGTCCACGACCGGGTCGTCGAGCGCCGAGCCCCAGTTGACGGTGGCGGCGTTGAAGACGGTCCCGGCGCCGATCCGGAAGGTGCCCATCGTCGCCGCCCCGCCCTGGCCCTCGTGCCGCCAATGGCTCAGATCCGCCGTGGCCAGCACGACGAACGAGGCCGGGGTGCCGTCGCGGCCGGTCACCCGGGGCACGCCATCCACCGTCTCGATGTCGGCGGCGTCGGTCTCGTAGCCGAGCGCGCCCTGCGCGAACTTGTCGCCGTCGGCGAGGCCGGTGCCGGCGAAGACCCAGTGGTCGGCGAAGCGGACGCGGTAGGTCTCGTCGCGCATCGTGGCCATGCCCGCGCCCCAGATGCCGGCCCCACGGCGGAAACTCACGCCGGTCAGCGCGTTTTCCGGCCGGTGCACGGGCGCGCTGGACCACTCGACCGTGACCCGGCTCGGGTCCACGGCGCTCATCGGGTCGGCCACGGCGTCGCGGTAGCAGACCATGGTGCGGCCCGCGTCCTCGAGCCGGATCTGCCACCAGCACGTGTTCGCGGCGAAGAAGGCCACGTTGCCACCTCGGGCCGCGAAGCGTTCGACCGTGTCGCGCATCTCCTTCGACCAGTACTCGTCGTGCCCGTTGACGACCAGCAGCTTGTAGCGCGACAGCAGATCGTCGCCGCCGTGCAGGTCGACGTTCGCGCAGTAGTCGACGGCGTATCCGGCGCGCGGCAGCCACTCCATCAGCCCGTGTTCCCAGCGCTCCGGTGGCGGCCCGCCGCCCGGCCGGTCGAACGTGACGTGCGTGGCCCGGGCCGGCTGCTCGGCGTAGTAGAGGCCTTCGCCCGGCTGCCCGGCGCGGTGGTAGGCCTGCCACGTCGTGAACGGCACCGACACCAGGATCGAGGCCGCCGTCCGGCCCGCCCGCACCACGAAGTGCACGTCCGCGTCCGGACCATCGGGCGCGCCGTCCGGTCTCGACGAGAACACGGCACGGTAGAGCGAACTCGGCCAGTGTCCGGGAATCGCCAGCGTCCAGATGGATCCGGACACGCTGCCGGTGTGCACGACGCGGCCGGTCGGCACCTCGAAGACGGTGACCGAGCCGGGGCCACCGCCGACCCGGAAGGTCATCTCGCCGCCCGGCGCGCACGACAGAGCCAGAGCGAAGACCGAGAGCGTCACGCGGGTACGCCTCCCGACGGCAACACGGCCTCGCGGGCTGCGGACTCGACGACGAGCCGTTCCATCGTGCCGAGCATCCCCTGGATCCGCGGCGGCGGCAGGTAGCGGCTATCGGCCGTCAGCGATACCACGAGCGCGTCGTCGTCGGTCTCGACGTGCAGGCAGAACCGGCAGCTCACGCGCTCCTGCGGCGGCGCCCACGTGAGCGTGGAGCCGGCCCGGGCCGTGTCCACCTGCTCGGCCGTCGGCACCTTCCCGACACCGGCCTGCTCGACCAGCCGCATGTCGTTGAAGCAGCAATAGGGGTGCACGAGTTCACCGCGCTCGTCGCAGACCCGGGCGAGGGCTTCGTCCAGGGAGACCTGGTCGTACATCCCGATCCGGTAGGCCCGCAGCCCGGCCCGCCACGCCGGCACGAACAGGTCGTCGAGCGCGGCGGCACCGGCCGTGTCCAGCAGGAACAGGCCCTCCTGGGAAAGCGTGGCGACCAGGTCCCGGTGCTCGGGCGCGATCCGGTTGCCGGCGATCAGCAGCATGGCCACGGCCGGTTCCCCACTGTCGGCGGCGACCACGGCGGCCGTCGCGGCCATCAGCACGGCCG
Organism: uncultured Actinomycetota bacterium; assembly: GCA_963797605.1. Lineage (GTDB taxonomy): Bacteria > Actinomycetota > Actinomycetes > Mycobacteriales > Micromonosporaceae > DASQPR01. Next base: position 55,906 of record CAWCPX010000005.1, read on the forward strand.
TCGTGCTCACCCGGTGCCGCGCGGCCAGCAGCCGGCACGCGAGCGCGAGGGCGGGCGACCGCAGCCGGGCCACCCGGTAGCGCGCCGGTTCCGGCTCGGCGCGGGGCGTCGGAAACATCGACACCGGCATCCGGCGGTAGGCGTCCGCCCAGAAGCCGACCGCGGTGTCGCTGCGCCGCCGACCCTCGGCCGACTGCTGCTCGGCCACGAGATCCGCGACACGCCCCGGCACCGGCCCGGTCCGACCGAGCAGCGCGAGCCGCAGGTCCCGCACGACGATTTCGGCGCCGTGCCCGTCCGTGGCCAGATGGCAGAAGCCGAGCACGATCGCGCGTACGCCGTCGCCCGCGACCACGAGGCCGACCCGCAACGGGTACTCCTCGTCGTAGCGGAACCGGGTCCCGGTGAGCCGATCGGCGAGCGCGGTCGCGGTCGCCTCGACGTCGCCCGTGGCGGTCTCGATGACCGCGTCGAGCGTGCCGGTCGCGTCGACGTGCTGCCGTCCGGCCCGGATGCGGGTCCGCAGCGATGCGTGCCGCGACATCACGGTGCCGACGGCGGCCAGCGCGGCCTCGACCGTCAACGGCGTCACTTTCGGCGGCACGATCAGCACCCGGTCGAGGTTGAAGTAGTGGTCGTTCGGCGCCGTACGCCCGATCGCCGCCCAGATCGCCTGCTGGCCCCACGTCAGCGGGAACGGTCCGGTCGCGTCGCCCGCGAAGTCGATCCGGGCCGTCACGACGGATCCTCGACACCGGCGGCGCGCAGATGGTCCGCGAGCCGGTCCACCGTGTCTAAATAGGACACGTCGCCGTCGAGGTCGAACGCGACGCCGTAACGCCGCTCGACGGCCTCGATGAGCCGCAGATACGCGAGCGAGCTGACGCCCTGCAACGCGAGCGACTCCGTCTCGGCGAGCGCGTCGGTGGCACTGACCTCGCCGTCGGTGGCCGTGACGACGAGCCCGGCGAGTTGCGCCCGGAGCGGCGTAGTCACGGCGCCTCCTCGATCAGCGACGTGGTCACGGCGCCTCCTTGATCAGCGACGTGACGGCGGCCGCGATGCCCTCGATCGTCGGCGTGTCGAAGAAGACGTCGAACGGCACCTCGACGCCGATCTGCTTGCGGATCCGCGCGGTGATCTGGGTGATCGTCGAGCGAGTGGCCGCCGAGGTCGAAAAGGCTGTCGTCGGAGGCGATGTCCTCGACGCGCAGCACCTCTCGCCAGATCGCCGCGACCCGCGCCACCACATCGCCGTCGGCCGGAGCCTCGGGCACGACGACGGCCTCGGGCTCGGGCAACGCGGCCCGATCCAGCTTGCCGTTCGGAGTCAGCGGCATGCTCGCGAGCTGGACGAACGCGGCCGGCATCATGTAGCGCGGCAGCGTGGTGGCCAGATGGTGCCGCAGCGCCGCGACGTCGACCCGGGTGCCGACGACGTACGCCACCAGGCGCGGCTCCCCGGCCTCGTCCGCGCGTGGAGATACGGCCGCGGACTCGATGCCCGGGCAGTCGAGCAGGGTCCGTTCGATCTCGCCCAGCTCGATCCGGTGCCCACGCAGTTTCACCTGGTTGTCGACGCGGCCGAGGAAGCGCAGGGTGCCGTCGGCGAGCCGTACGACGCGGTCCCCGGTCCGGTAGAGCCGCTCCGCCGACGCCGGATCGGCCACGAACCGCTCGGCGGTCAGGTCCGGCCGCCCTCGGTAACCGCGGGCCAGGCCGGCACCGCCGAGCCACAGCTCCCCGGGCACACCGGCCGGGACGGGCCGCATCCGGTCGTCGAACACGCGGACCGTGGTGTTCGCCAGCGGGCGCCCGATCGTCACCGGCGCCGCCACGGCCGGGATCTCCGCCACGGTCGACCAGATGGTGGTCTCCGTCGGCCCGTACACGTGGAAAAGGCGGCGCAGCCGTGCTCTGAGCTTGTCCGCCAGTAGCCCGGGCAGCGATTCACCGCCGCACAAGCCGACCACGTCGGCGCTCTCGAAGCCGGCCGCGAGCAGCATCTGCCAGGTGGACGGCGTCGCCTGTACGTGCGTGACGCGTTCGGCGCGGATCAGCCGATCGAGCGCGGCGCCCTCGCGCGTGGCTACCTCGGGCGCGATCACGACGCACGCGCCGGTGATGAGCGGCAGCAGGATCTCCAGCGCGCTGATGTCGAAGGACAGCGACGTCAGGCTGAGCCAGCGGTCGGCGGGCGTCGCACCGACCGTGTCAGCCATCGCGAGGAGCAGGTTCACGAGCGAGCCGTGCGTGATCTCGACGCCTTTCGGCTGCCCGGTGGAACCGGATGTGTAGATCACGTACGCGAGGTCGTCCGGCGTTCGGGCCGGCTCGGGATCGGTCTGCGCGCCGGCGACGAACGGCTCGCCATCGGACAGCGTCAGCGCGGCTCCGGCGTCCGCGACGATGAACGCGAGTCGCTGCGCGGGGTAGGCCGGGTCCAGCGGCAGGTAGGCGGCGCCCGCCTTGAGCACGCCGAGCAGCGCCGTGACCAGTTCCGGGCCGCGCCGCAGCCGCAGCGCGACGAGGTCGCCCGGCGAGACGCCCCGGCGCCGCAGGCCGTGGGCGACGCGGTTCGCGGCCGTGTTCAGCTCGCCGTAGCTGAGTGCCGTGCCGGCATGCGTGAGGGCCGGCGCGTCCGGCGTCGCGCGTACCCGTGCCTCGAACAGGTCGACCACGGTCACCGGCGGCACCGGGCGTGCCGTCTCGTTCACCGCGCGCATTTCCGCCAGTTCGGTCGCGGAGATCAGCGGGAGGTCGGCGAGCTTCGCGTCCGGATGACCGATCGTGGCGGTCAAGAGGGTCCGCAGATGGCCGGCGATCCGCGTCGCGTCCGCCAGACCGGCCGGGCTGTGGAGGCTCATCTCCGCACCGGTCGCTCCATCGATGACCTGCAGGTGGAGGGCGTTGCGGGCGGTCTGCGGGAAGACGAGCGCGTCGATGGTCGCGTCCGTGCCGGCGAACAAGGCCGGGGTTGTTCCGCGGCGATAGCTGATCGAGACCGGAGCGACCGCCGCGCGTGAGGTCAACCCGGTGACGGCACGGCTCAGCGGCACCTCCCGGAACGGGTAGATCGCCCGAATGTCGGCCCGAACCGTCGTCGCGAAGTCACGCCACGTCTGGTCGGCCTCGGGCGTGGCCCGTGTCGGCAACTCGTTGACCCACAGTCCGATGTGGTCGGCCGTGCCGCCGGTTCGGGTGGAGAGGTCCACGGCGACCATCGGCTCGGCGTTGCCGTAGCGCCACAGCAGCGCTTGCAGAGCCGCGAGCAGCCACTCGAACCGGGTCACCCCGATCGCCGCGCTGACCTCCCGCAGCCGCTGATCGGTGACCGGGTCGAGCGTGAATCGCACCGCGACGTCGGCTCGAACCGGCATCGGCGCGGTCTCCGGCAGCAGGACCTGGTCGGAATCCCGCCAACGACTCCGCCAGAACGCGCGGGCCGCGTCATCGAGCGCGGCGACCCGTGACTCCTGCGCCGCGACGTGTCCATCGTGGTCGGCCGGATCCACCATGGCACCGACGGCTCCGGCACCGACCGCTCCGGCGTACGCCGCCGCGAGCTCGGCCAGCAGCAGATCCTTCGACGCGCCGTCAAAGATCAGGTGATGGGCCACAACGACGAGCACGGTCCGGCCATCGCCCAGCGTCGCGAGCGCGAACCGGGCCAGCGGACCGCGTCCGAGGTCGAACGGGCGGGCCACCGCGTCACGCACGAACCCGTCGACGCCGCCCGGCGGCACCGGCACGATCCGCAGCGACGGCACGAACGCTGCGGCGACCAGCATGGGCACCCCGGCGTCATCGGCGAACGCGGCCCCGAGCATCGGCTGCCGGGCCACGACGTCGTCGACCGCCCGTGTCAAAGCGATCACGTCCAGGCCAGGGTCAAAAGCGACGGTCATCGCCAGGTGGTACGCCGATCCGCAACCGCCGGCGCGCTCGGTGACCCACACTCCCCGCTGTGCGAGCGACACGCGCCCACCGACCCGTGTACGCGTCATGGCCGCTCTCCATCCAGGGTCTCGAAGAGTTCGCGCAACCGGCCCTTGAGCACCTTGCCGCCGTCGTTCCGCGGCAGCGCGCCGACCTGCACGAGCCGCGTCGGCAACTCGTGCGACGCGAGGTGCTCGGTGAGGAACGCGCGGAGCCGGGACGCGATGATCAGCCGGTCGGCGACGATCGCGGCGGCCGGCGTCATGCCGAGCACCGGGTGCGCGATGCCGATCACGGCGGCCTCGATGATGTCCGGGTGCTCGTGCAGAGCCGCCTCCACCTGCACCGTCGACACCTTGTATGCGCCCGACTTGATCACGTCGCTGTCCCGGTCGACGAGGAAGAGATAACCCTCGTCGTCGAGGTAGCCGACGTCACCCATGCGGGTCCAGCCGTCGGTGAACACGCGCGCGCTCGCGACCGCGTCGCCGTAGTAGCTCCGGGGCGCCGTCGGCGAGCGCAGCCATACGTCGCCGGGCACGCCGGACGGGCAGTCGGCGCCGTCCGCGTCCGTGATGCGCAGGTTTCCGCCGGAGGCCGGGCGCCCGAGCGATGCCGGCCGCTCCGGATCGAACAGCATCGTCGTCTGCGCCGGCGCGGCCTCGGTCGACGTGTAGTAGTTCGCGATCGCGGCACCGGGCATGGCGGCGGCCAGCTCGACGGCGACCGATGGCGGCAGCGCTGCGGCGGTCGAGCCGAGCAGCAGCACGCTGGACAGGTCATGTTCCGCGGCGACACGGGCCCGGAGCAGTTCGATCGCCATCGCGGGCACGACGAAGACGCTGCCGACGGCGTTCGCCTCGATCAGGCGGGCGAAGTTGCCCGGGGCGAAGCGCGCCGCCACGAGCATGCCTGGCGCCGCGTCCAGCGCGTTGAACAGCATCGTCTGGGCGGCGTTCGTGCCGATCGGGAAGGCGTGCAGGAAGAGCCGGGAATGCGCGAGGCGTCGCTGCGGCGTCCGGAGGGCGCAGCCGAAGGTGACGTTCGCGTGCGAGGCGGCGACGCCTTTGGGCCGCCCGGTGGTGCCGGAGGTGTAGAGGATCTGCGCCAGGTCGCTCGGCCGTACGTCCGGCAGCCGGGCGGCTCCCGCGCTCGCGAAGTCAGCCATGTCAGCGGGCCGCAGGATCGCGGTGGCGCCGCAGTGGCCGACCATGTGCTCGATCTCGGCGGGCGCGGCCCGATCCGACATCGGCACCGCGACCGCCCCGGCCGCGACGACACCCGCGTACGCGATCGCGTAGTCGATCCAGTGCTGGTTGCCGAAGATCAGCGCGACCCGATCCCCCGGTGCCACGCCCCGTGCCACCAGCCCTGCCGCAATCCGCTCGGACCGCCGGTGCCACTGCGCCATCGTGAGCGTGGCGGCACCCTGGATGATCGCGACGTGGTCCGGCTCCGTCGCCGCGCGGCCCGCCAGCAGCTGTGGCACGGTCAGAGGCATCGCGCGCGCGGCCATCGCCGCCTGGAGCGCGCCGGGCGTCTTCACGCGACCGCCTCCGCGCGACGCCGCCGCAGTTCCTCGAACCCGACCAGGTCGTCGGCCTGCGCGTCCGGCACCTCGTCGTCGAACGTCGCCAACCGCTTCCGCCGCATCGAGATCAGCACGTGAGCCGCGATGATGACGGCGAGAAGCACGTACAGGAGGCCGATGCCACGGCCCTTGCCGACGCCCAGCACGGTGCCGACGCTCGATGCCAGCGCGCCGTGCGGTGCCATCAGCGGCGCGAGCAGGTGGCTGCCGAGCGGGCCGACGATCGCCCAGCCGATCGGGAGCGTCGACCACGCGATCACCGTGTTGATCGCGAAGACCCGGCCGTGGAACCGCTGCGGCACCTTGACCTGCACGATCGTGGTGTAGACGCCGTTGAGCAGCACGAGCCACATGGAGATGCCCATCGAGCCGAGCGCGATCGTCCAGAGGTTCGGGCGCAGGCCGATGACGGCGCAGAACGCGGCCAGCACGAGGGTGCAGACGAGCACCGTGTGCAGCCGCCGATGCCGCGGACCACCCCAGATCGCCATCGCCAGACCGCCGAGGAACGCGCCGACGCCGCCGGCGATGGCGACCTTCGCGACCTGGTCGAGGCCGGCGAACGACAGCACGAGCGGCGTCATCATCAGGAACAGCGGCGACAGGAAGACGTTGAGCACCATGAAGAAGACGAGCATCGCCCGGAAATACGGCTGGCTCCACGAATAGCGGAAGCCCTCGCGGATTTCGGCTGCCAGGGTCTCTCGGGGTCGCCACGCCATGGTGCGGGGGAACCGGGTGAAGAGCACGACGCCGACGGCGACCGCGTAGCTCGCGACGTCGAACGCCACGATGCCACCGAGCCCGACGGCCGCCAGCAGCGCCACCGCGGCCAGCGGCATCATGATCGTCGCGACGCCGCCGATCATCTGCACGACACCGTTAGCGTGGCCGAGATACTGCTTCGGCACGAGCTGCGGCACCGCCGAGGCGTACGCGATCCGCTGGAACGTCAGCGCCACCGCCAGGCACCCGATCAGTGGATAGATCTGCCACACGTGCAACACGCCGGTCCAGAACAGCACCCCGAGCACGAGTTGGGTGCCCCCGGCGGAGATGTCTCCGGCCAGCATGACGGCCCGCCGGCTGTAACGGTCGACGACGGCGCCCGCGAGCGGGGTGGCCAGCAGCCCGGGCACCAGCCCGACGACCGCGAGCAGCGCGAAGTTCAGCAGCGAACCGGTCTTCAGCAGCACCCAGATCGGCAGCGCGAAGTCGGTCAGCGTGGACCCGAGGATCGAGACCATCTGCCCCGCCGCGACGGTCAGGAACCGGCCCATGCTCGGCTGCGGCCCAGAAGCAGTCGAACGAGACGCGGCGTTCGATTCGCGGTGGGACGTGTCGTGCAGCCACCATCCCGCGTTCTCACCGCGTACGGCTCGGGACAGCGGGGCCGTGTCATCGCCCGCCATCGCGAGGTGTGTCTGCGTAACGATCGTGGCCAATTCGTCGGCGCGGTATTTCAGGAAGAAGTGCCCGGCCTCGTCGAGCAGCACGACGGCCGCGCGGTCGGTCAGGAAATGCCACTCGCGGAAACGTTCCGGGTAGAAGTCGGTCGCCGGGTCGCGGTCGCCGGCGACAGTGATGATCGGGGCGCGCAGCCGCTGGGCACCGCCGTGCATGAGATCGGTGAAGTACTCCTCGGCGCGCTCGGAATCCGTCCGCATGTTCCGGATGATCTGCCGGGCCTGCGCAGGGTCGACGTCGCTCATGTCGACGCCCATCGAGGTGAGCCAGTTCGCGTACGACTGATCCGACCGCAGCGATTCCATTCGGGTGAGCCGGGACAACGCGGTCCAGACCCGGCTGCGGGGTCGAGCGAACGGGAAGATCGCGCCGATGTAGACCGCGGTCAGTTCCCGGCCGGCCGCCTCCAACCGCCGGGCGATCTCGACCGTCAGCGCGGAGCCGACACCGCAGTGGCCGTAGAGCGCGATCGGACCGGTGACCCGGTCGAGGATCTCGGCCACGCATCGGGCGGCGAGTTCGTCGGCGGGCAGCGCCGGCTCGTCGAGACCGACGTCGTGACCCGGGATCGCGATCGCGAAGAGCCGGTGCCCGGCCGGGAGCGCGTCGGCGAGCGGCTGGTAGACGACCGCGCTGCCGCCGCCGTACGGCACGCAGACGTAACTGAGCACCCGCCGCGCGACCGGGATCGGGCCGGTCAGCTCGTGCAGCAGCGACCTCGGCCCCCGGGCCTCCGGCGGCAGGTCCACCAGGGCGGCCAGGTCGCGCACGGTCTTGTGCTTGAACAGGTCCATCACCGAGACGCCGGCGCCCGCGGCTTTGCGGAGCTTCGCGACGACCTGCGTGGCCAGCAGCGAGTGCCCGCCGAGGTCGAAGAAGTCGTCGTCGAGACCGATCCGATCCGTGCTCGCCAGAGCGAGGACTTCGCTCCAGATGCCGGCGACGGTGATCTCGGTCGGCGTGGTAGGTGCCGCGAACGTGACGGTAGCGTCCCGGCCACGCTGTGGAGCGGGCAGCGAGCGCCGGTCGAGCTTGCCGGTCGGCCCGAGCGGCAACGCCGGCAGCGGCACGAACGCGGTCGGCACCATGTAGTCGGGGAGCCGCAGTTTCAGCGCGGCGCGCAGCGGTGCCGGGTCGAGGTCGGTCGCGCCGACGAGGTAGCCGACGATGCGTTTGTCGCCGGGGCTGTCTTCGCGCACGATCACGGCCGCGTCACGCACATCGGGTTGCTCGCGCAGCGCGGCCTCGATCTCGCCCAGTTCGATCCGCAGGCCCCGCAGCTTGACCTGGGTGTCGATGCGGCCGAGGAAGTCGATGGTGCCGTCCGGCCGCCAGCGGGCGAGGTCGCCGGTGCGGTACATCCGCCCGCCCCGGACGGGATCGGGCACGAACTTCGCGGCCGTCAACTCCGGCCGGCCCAGGTAGCCGCGGGCCACACCGACGCCACCGATGTGCAGCTCACCGGGCACCCCGATCGGCGCCGGCTGACCGTGGGCGTCGAGCACGTAGAGCGCGATGTTGTCGATGGGAGCGCCGATCGGCACCCGGGCCAGCCCGCGCAGCGACTCGGCCGTGCAGTGCCAGGCGGAGACGTCGATCGCGGCCTCGGTCGGCCCGTAGAGGTTGTGCAGCTCCACGTCGAGCGTTGCCAGCGCCGTGCGCGCCATGTCGACGGGCAGTTCCTCGCCGCTGCAGATGACGCGGCGCAGGCTCACGCACGCGTCGACGCGGTCATCGTTGAGAAAGACGCCCAGCATCGATGGGACGAAGTGGACGGTCGTGACCCGTTCGGCGACGATGAGGTCCCGCAGGTACGCGGCGTCCTTGTGCCCTTCCGGGCGGGCGAGCACCAGCCGGGCGCCGGTGAGCAGCGGCCAGAAGAACTCCCACACCGACACGTCGAAACCGGCCGGCGTCTTCTGCAGCACCACGTCGTCGGCGCCCAGCTCGAAGCGCCGTTGCATCCAGTGCAGCCGGTTGACGATGCCACGGTGCTCGTTGAGGACGCCCTTCGGTTGCCCGGTCGAGCCGGACGTGTAGATCGCGTACGCGACGTCGCCGGCCCCGGCGCGGGCGGGTGGGTTCGTGTCGGGTTGCCCGGCCCACGTGGCGGCGTCGTCGAGCGCCAGCATCGTGGCGACCGCGGGCGCCGTCACCGATCCGGCCGCCAGGACCACGGTGACGGCCGCGTCCTCGACCATGAACGCGAGCCGGTCGACCGGGTAGTCCGGGTCCAGCGGCAGGTAGCCGGCCCCCGACTTCAGGATGCCGAGCAACCCGATGACCAGCTCGAACGATCGCGGCGCGCAGATCGCGACGAGGTCACCGGGGCCGATGCCGCCCGTGTGGAGCCGGTGCGCGACCCGATTCGAGGCCGCGTTCACCTCCGCGTACGACATGCGGGCGCCCTCGAAGACCACGGCGGCGACGTCGGGTGTCGCGCGTACCCGTGCCTCGATCAGACCGTGCAGCGTCGCGTCGGCCGGAAACGGTGCCGTGGTGTCGTTCCACGTGCGGGTGACGAGTTCCCGTTCCGCCGGAGAGGCGCCGCCAAGGCGGTGCAGCGGCCGGTGCGCATCGGCCACGATCTCGCGGAGCAGTGCCTCGAACCGGGCCGCGAACCGGCCGATGGTCGCGGCTTCGAACAGATCCGTGTTGTACGTGAACGAGCCCCACAGCCCGTCCGCGCCCTCGAACAGCGCGAGTTCCAGCTCGAATCGGGTCGCCGAGGCCACGGACCCGAACGGTGACACGGCCAGCCCGCTGCTGCTCGCGCGGGCCGGGGCGGCGTAGTTCTGCATGGCGAACGCGACCTGGAAGAGCGCCGAGCGGCCGACATCCCGGGTGTGGTTCAGCTCGTTGATCAGCTTCTCGAACGGCAGGTCCTGGTGCGCGTACGCGTCGAGGGTCCCCTCCCGCACGCGGGCGAGCAGGTCGACGAACGTCGGGTCGCCGCCGCAGTCGACCCGCATCGTGAGCAGGTTGACGAACATGCCGACCAGCGGCTCCAGCTCGCCGTGGGGGCGGCCGGCGGTCGGGGATCCGATCGCGAAGTCGTCCTGCCGGCTGTGGCGCGCGAGCACGGCGGCGTACGCGGCCAGCAACGTCATGTAGAGGGTGGCACCGTGCGCCCGGCCGAGGCGCCGCAGATCCTCGGTCAACGCGGCATCGAACGCGACGTGGTGCGCGGAGCCGGCGAAGGTCTGTTCGACCGGGCGCGGGAAGTCCGTCGGCAGGTCGATCGGGTCGAGACCGGCGAGCCGCGTGCGCCAGTAGTCGACGTGGGCTCGCCAGCCGGTGCCGGTCGCCTGCTCACGCTGCCAGATCGCGTAGTCGCCGTACTGCACCGGGAGCGGCGGGAGCGGATTCGCCTCGCCGGCCGCGTACGCGTCGTAGATGGCGACGAAGTCGCTGACGAGCATGTCGACCGACCAGCCGTCACAGACGATGTGGTGGATCGCCAGCATCAACACGTGCTCATCGGCGCCAAGGCGCGCCAGCGCGACACGGAGAAGCGGTCCCGTTGCCACGTCGAAGGGTTCGGCCAGCCGTACGCGGACACATTCGTGAACTTGATCTTCGGGGTTTTCGCTGTTGATTGGCAGGATTTCGACGTCGATGGGTGCCGGTGGGTCGATGGTGAGCGTGGGTTCGCCGTCGTCGGTGACGTCGAAACGCATCCGCAGGCTCTCGTGCCGGGCGACGATCTCGTCGATCGTGCGGGCGAGCACACCGGCGTCCAGCGGCCCGCGGATCCGCAGCACGACCGGGATCGTGTAGGCCGCCGTGCCGGGCACGAAGCGCTCCATGAACCAGAGGCGTTCCTGCGCGTAGGACAGCGGCGGGTCGCCGAGCGCGGGGTCGCGGGCGGTGATCGTGGCCGGTGTGTCCGCGACCGAGCGGCGGAGGCGTTGGGCGAGCAGCGATTGTTTGGTGGCGGAGAGCGCGGCCATGCGCGTGCTGATCTCGGGCGTCGCGGTCATGCGGCACCCCCGGCGACGACGAGGTCGGCCGCTTCGGCCTCGGTCATGCGCTCGATCTCGGCGATCAGCGTGTCCTCGACGACGGTGGCGAGCGCGGCGACGGTGGGGTGGGTGAAGATAGCGCGGATCGGCACGTCGACGTCGACCGCGGCGCGCAGCCGGGCGATCACGCGGGTGGCCAGCAGCGAGTGACCGCCGAGGGCGAAGAAGTCGTCGCCGGCGCCGATCGTGTCGATGCCGAGCACCTGCGTCCACACCGCGGCGACGAGTGTTTCCGCGTCGGATCGGGGTGCCACGAACGCGATCGCCGCGTCACGGGAGCGATCGGGAGCCGGCAACGCGCGCACGTCGACCTTGCCGTTGCGGGTCAGGGGCAACGCGGCCAGCGGCACGACGACGCTCGGCACGAGCAGCGCGGGCAGGTGGCCGGCGGCGTGCGCGCGCACCTCTGCGGCGGCAGCCGGGCCGACCGTATAGGCGATGAGCGCACCGTCGATGCCGACCACGACCGCCTGCTCGACCCCCGGATGCCCGCGCAGCACCGCCTCGACCTCGGCCGGCTCCACCCGGATGCCACGCACTTTGATCTGATCGTCGAGACGGCCCAAGAACTCCAACGTCGCGCCGGAATCGGACACGCGCCACCGCACCCGGTCGCCGGTGCGATAGAGGCGCCCGTAGCGGGTCGCCGGGAACCGGGCCGCGGTCAGGTCCTCCCGCCCGAGGTAACCGCGAGCCAGGCCGACGCCGCCGAGTCGCAGCTCACCGGCGACACCCGGCGCCATGAGCCGGCCGTCGGAGTCGCAGACGTAGGCCTCGACGCCGGCTATCGGACGCCCGATCGGTGGCCGGCGCGTGGTGTCGTCATCGGTCAGGTCGGTCGCGGTCGCGATGACGGTCGCCTCGGTCGGGCCGTAGGTGTTGACCAGGCGCACGCGGTCGCCGAACCGGGCCCGCCAGGTCGCGATCGACTCCGCGCCGACCTCCTCGCCACCGAGGATGACCAGGCGCAATGCCGGTGGCCACGCGATGTCGTCGAGCATCGGCAGCAGCGACGCCCAGTACGCCGTTGGCAGGTCGAGCACCGTGATGCCCGGGTCGGCGGCGAGCACCTCGGGCAGCGAGTGCGGCCCGTCGGGCAGCATCACGACCGTCGCGCCCGCGACCAACGCCGGCCAGATCTCCTCGGCGTGCGTGTCGAACCCGGCCGCGGCGAACTGCACCACCCGGTCACCGGGCCCCAGGGCGTAGTCGCCGACCATCCACGCGACCCGCGCCGCGAGCGCTTCACGCCCGACGAGCACGGGTTTCGGGGCACCCGTCGAACCGGACGTGAACACCACGTACGCGGGATCCTCGACCGTCGTGTGTGGACCCTGTGCCGCGACGATCTCGCCGTCCACGATGGCGGCCACGCCCGCGGCGGCTGCCATCGCGTCGTAGCGCGCTGCCGGTTGGTCCGGATCGAGCGGCACGTAGCCGGCACCGACGCACCAGGCGGCAAGCATGGCCGCGATCAGGTCGAAGCTTCGCGGCAGCGCGATCCCGACGAGATCGCCCGCCGCGACACCGGCCGCCCGCAACTCGCCGGCCAGCACGTCGGCGCGATCACGCAGTTCGCCGTAGGTCATCTCGCGGCCGCCACACGCGAGCGCGACCGCGCCGGCGTCGGAGGCGATCTCGGTGAGATCCGGCAGCGGTCCGAGTGCCGGTCCGGTGCCCCATCGCCGCAGCGTGTGCGCCTGTTCATCGTCGATCAGCGGCAGATCGCGCACGAGCGTGTCGGGCGCGGTGAGCACGGCTTCCAGCAGTGTCGCGAAGCGGTCGGCGAACGCGTCGACGCTGGCTCGGTCGAAGAGTCCGGCGTCGTAGGCGAACACCGTGACCAGCGAATGCTCGGCGGGAAACACGTCCAGCGCGAGGTCGACCGTGACCGGTTGCGCCCCGGCGTCGAATGCCTCCGCACGCACGCCGTCGAATCCGTCGCTCGCGGTCGTGCCGACCTCGATCGTGTTGTGCAGCGTGAACGTCGCCCGGAACAGCGGGTTGCTGCCCCCATCGCGAGGCAGATCGACGGCCAGGCGCTCGAACGGGACCGGCTGATGCGCCAGCGCCGCCATGAACGTCTGCCGCGTACGCAGCACCAACTCCCGCAGCGACGGCGAACCGCTCATGTCGGCGCGCAACACGAGCACGCCCATGAAGTAGCCGATCAGGGCTTCGAGATCGGGGTCGTCGCGGCCGGCCACCGGGGTCCCGACGCAGATGTCGTCCTGCCCGGAAAACTGCGCGAGCATCAGATCAAAGACGGTGAGCATCAGCAGGTACGGCGTGCACCGCAGCTCCCGCGCCACCGCGCGCACCCGACGCGACGTCTCTCCGGACAGCTCTCGTCGCACGACGCCGCCGGTCGGCGTGTGCGTGCTCGGGCGGGGTCGATCGGTGGGCAGTTCGAGCACCGGTGGGCCGGCGAGTTGGTCGCGCCAGAAGGTCAGGTTGTCGTCGTCCTCACCCTGATCACGTTGCGCCCGTGCCACATCGAAGTAGCCGGTCGGCAGCGATGGCAGCGCCCGTCCATTGTAGACGTCGGTGAGTTCCCGGTAGAGCAGGTTCGTCGACCAGCCGTCGCCGGCGATGTGGTGCATCGTGGTGCACAGCACGTGGTGATCGTCGCCCAGGCGCAGCAGGCCGACCCGCAGCGGCGGCCCGGTCGCGATGTCGAACGGCTCCTTCGCGTACGCGTTGACCAGCGCTCGCGCTCGCCCTTCGGGGTCATCGTGGCCGGTCAGGTCGACCATCGACATCGGTACGGGTCCGGCGGCCATCGCCTGCTGCACCGGGGCGCCGTCGACCTCGCGGTATCGGGTCCGCAGCGGTGCGTGCCGTGCCACGACGGTGTCATATGCGCGCCGCAGCCGTTCGATGTCGAGTGGCCCCGTCAGGCGGCTGGCCATGCCGATGTTGTACGCCGGGTTACCGGGGTCGAGCCGATCCAGAAACCACAGGCGTTCCTGGCCGAGCGTCAGCGGTGCCTCATCGGTCTCGTCCATCGGGGTCCCCCACCTCGTCGGAACGTCGCCCATCCGCCGATACGTTAGGAGTCTTATCCCCTATTGGCAATAGTCTTAACAGAAAGAACATCCACGCACGTCTCTGACCAGCGACTCCACACGGTTGGGAGCCGATCCGGCGCGCGACCGCTACGGGCGGCCTTCGCGGCCTCGGGGCTTCAGTCGCACGATCGGCATGTCCGGTGCCGGGAGCCGATCGCCGGCGTACCCGTGCACGACCCCGAACCGCCGCTCGGCCGCCCAGTCGTTGCGGGCCTCGACGATTTCCTCGTGCGATCGGGCGACGAAGTTCCACCACATCACGAGCTCTTCCTCGAACGGCTCGCCGCCGATCAGGAGCAAACGAGCGCCGCCGTTCGACGCCACGGCCACCGCGTGCCGGCCGGCGCCGAGGTAGACGAGCGCCCCGGGCAGCGCTTCCGCGTCGGCCACGGTCGCCGCACCGCCGACCACGGCGATCGCGTACTCGAAGTCCGGTCGCAACGGCAGCACGACCCGGCCGTCGGCGGGAACCACGAGGTCGACGCCGACGATGGGCGTATGCGTACGCGCCGGGGAGGTCTCGCCGTCGAACTCTCCGATCACGACCGTTGCCGCGGCGTCGCCGAGCACGAGGCGGGGCAGGTCGGCGTGGTGCTCGAACCGGGGCGCACCGGCGGCCTCCGGCTGCGGCAACGCGATCCACAACTGGAGGCCGTGGAGCGTCCGGGCGGTGCCGGGAGCGGCCGTGGGCGACTCTTCGGAATGCGCGATCCCCCGGCCGGCCGTCATCAGGTTCAGCTGTCCGGGCTCGATCAGCGCCAGGTTGCCCAGGCTGTCCCGGTGCAGCACCTCGCCGTGGAGCAGCCATGTCACGGTCTGCAGCCCGCAGTGTGGATGCGGCGGCACCTGCATGCCAGGGCCGTCACCGATCGCGTCCGGGCCGAAGTGGTCGAAGAAGCACCAGGCGCCGACCATGCGGCGATGCGTATGCGGCAGCAGGCGGTTGACCGTGGCATACCGTCCGAGCGGCACGGTCCTGCCTTCCAGCACGTCGAGCCGATCGACCACGGCGACGTCGGTGGCGTTGTCGGTCTCCGCCGGTGCGGGTTCCAGGTTGCTCATCACCCCAGCGTAGGACCAGTCCCGCCCACCGGCGCCGACGCGCGAGCCGATCGTGACGAATCGTGGCGCCCCGGGCCGCCACAGATCGCCAAGATCCGCTTCAGACCCGGCTACGCCACCGTGCCGGCGAAGAAGCGCCGGATCTCGTCGGCGACACTGGCGACCTTCGCCGGCTTGCCGCTGCCGTTCATCTGGCTGGGGTCGCTCGACGAACCGTGATCGAAGCCGGGGAACTCCACTCGGCGGCAGTGCGGCAGGATCGTCGGAAGCGCCTCGCGAGCGGCCACGAGAAACGGCAGGCCCTTGCTGCCACCCATGAGCAGGACGTCGGCCGCCAGATCGCCGAAGGTGTCGATTCTTCCCGCCATCTCCGCGAGCAACCGGCCTTCGTAGTGAAGGGTCGGAGCCAGCGCGCGCATGGTGATCTGCCCCGGTGTGGCCTTCGCGTCCTCGCTCCGCATGGCCTTGTCGGTGACGAACGCGAGCAGCTTGCGCGGCATGATCTTCATCGCGGCCGGCGCCAGCTCGAGCCCGAACATGCTGGTGATCATCGCGTCGGCGACCTTGCCGTCGGCCATCTCCCGATCGAAACGAGTCAGCCAGGCCGTGTGCGTGGTGCCGTCCATCAGGAGCGCGGGCTCGTAGAGGGCGATCTTGCGAATGCCGGGCAGCGTGCGAGCCGCTTCCAGCACGACCAATCCACTCGCGCTGACGCCGAAGATCATTTCCGCGCTCGACTCGACGATGACGGCTTCGAGGTCTTCGACTTCGGTGCCGATGGAGTGATCCGGCCGGTGCGGGCCGGACATGCCGCGGCCACGGCGGTCGGGCAGATAGACCGTAAAGTCGTCGGCGAGCGCCTGGGCGAGAAGCATGTGGCTCCCGGCCGACTCCATGCTGCCGTGGAGAAGCACCACGGCGGGGCCCTCACCGATCTTCAGATAGCCGATGCGGGTGCCGTCGCGCGACGTGACGGCGCCCTCGGTCGCCTCTGATGTCCGCGTGTCAACCATGTCGATCCCCCTGTGGACCTCGTGTGCGGACGAGCCGTCCGGATGCCACCGGCGCTCGCGTTCGATCCATACTCGCACGCGAGTAGTTTCAATGCAACTAGTTTGAGTGAGACTTCGGGCGCCTGTACATTGAATCCGTGACTTCCGATATGCGCCGTTCGCCGCTGGCTCTGGCGATCCTCGGCCTGCTCGAAAACGGGCCGATGCACCCATACGGAATCCAGAACCTGATCAAACAGTGGGGCAAAGACAAGGTCGTCAACGTCGACCAGCGCGCCAGCCTCTACCGAGCGATCAACCGGCTCGAGGAGGCCGGCCTGATCACCCCCCGGGGCACCGACCGCGACGAGCGCTACCCGGAACGCACGACCTATCACCTCACCGACGCGGGGCGGACCACCTCCCGGCAATGGCTCGCCGAGATGGTCTCCACACCGCGCGAGGAATTTCCCGACTTCCCGCTCGCGCTGGCGTTTCTGATGCTGCTCACGCCGCACGATGCCGAAGAACTGCTCGACCATCGCCGCGCCGAGATCACGCGGCGCATCGCCGAACTGGAGGCTGAACTCGTCTCGGAGGTCGACGGCGAAGCGGTGCCGCGGGTAGCTCTACTCGAGATCGAATACATGCGGGCCCTCGCCGTCGCGGAGTCGCACTGGATCACCAGCGCGCTCGACGCGCTGCGGGACGGTTCGCTGACGTGGGAGTCGCCGACGTAATCCGATCAAACGTCGCGGATCGCATCCAAGGCCAGCAACGCGACGTGTAACGACAGGCACGGCTCAACCGCGTCCAGGTCGGCGTCGAGGATCCGCCCGATCCGAGCGAGCCGTTCGTAAAACGCCGGCCGGGACAGATGCGCGGCGGTCGCGGCGGCCGACTTGTTGCGCCCGCTGTCGAGATAGACCCGCAGCGTACGCAGCATCTTCTCCTTCGGATGCTTCGCGTCGTAGGTCAGCAGCGGACCCAGTTCACGCTCCACGAACGTCTGCAGCCTCGGCTCGTCGCGCAGCAGGTGCAGCAACCCGGCCAGACCCACGTGCGGCAACCGGAACACGGGTACGTCCCGGCGATCGTGGCGGGCCGCGTACCCGACCTGACGGGCCTCCAGCAGCGATCGTCGCGCCTCCCGGACCGAGTCGACGCCCGACCCCGCGGCCACGATCAGCCCGGCCGACCGCGCCGGGTCAGCGCCCTGGGCCGGGTGCGGACGCCGCAGCGCGGTGACGAACGCGAGCAGCGCCGCCTCCTCGTCCTCCGGCCGCCGCAACGCCAGCAGCGCGCCGATCGTGTGGTCGTCGATCGGGCTCGCGAGCCCGGCCACATCGGAGTCCCGCAGCGCGGCGGACACAGCTTCGTCGAGGTCGCGAAGGCGCGCCTGATGCTGCTCGGCCGGAGCCGGTTCTCCGTTGCCGCCGTCCTCCTGCCGGTAGCGGACGACGACGCCGACCAGATGCCGTCGCTCCAGTGGCACACCGAGCGCCCGCGCCCGCAACGCGACCTCGTCGACCGGCCGCGTGTGGTCCAGCAGGGCGGTCAGCAGCGTGCGATGGATCTGGCGCTCCAGACCTTCGGCGTCACGGCGGATCAACCGGCCGAGCGCGAGTGTGGACGCGGCCCGTTCCAGCAGGATCGTGAGCCGGGTCGGCGGCGTCGCCGCGTCGCCCGGAGCGGCCGGTGACCACCGCAGCAACAGCCGGCCCCAGTCCTGCCCCCGCGCGCCGACCATCGTCACGAGCCACCCGGTGTCGGCGTCGTAGCTGGTCCGCCCGGTCGTGGCGATGCGTCGTGAGTGCGCCTCCCAGCCGTCGAGGATCAGTTCTGGCCGGTCGCCGGCGGTGTCGTAGGCGAGCACCTGCCGGGACAGGTTCTCCAGCACGATCACGGCCCCGGCCAGCGCGGCCGCCTGCGCGACGACTTCGGCGGCCTCGGCTCCTTCGACGGACAGCTCGGTGAACCGCTGGTGGATCTCCTCGGTGACCCGAAGCTCGGCCAGTTGCGAGTCCACGATCAGAGCGTGCACTGCTTCCGTGATGCGTACGAATGGAGTCGGTTTGCGCAGTTCGATGAGCGGCAGCGAATGCTTTGTCGCGGCAGCGATCATGACCTTGGGCAGCGTGGCCTGGTATCGGCGGCCGAGTTCGACGATCAGGCCGACGACGCCGACGCCGGCGAGCGCCGCCACGAACTCCCGGATCCCATCGTCGTCCTCGGGCATGCCGATGCCGGTCATGAGCACGAGTTCACCGCCGCGCAACAGCGTCGCGATGTCGGGCACCTCGGCCACATGCACCCATCGCACCGGCCGGTCCAGCAGTTCTTCGCCCGCCAGCACCCGGGGCGAGCCGTAGCGCACGGGGTCGAGGGCGAGCACGTCGCGCACGGTCGGCAGCGCGGCGCTCACCGGCACACCTCCCAGAACGCGACGGCGGCCGCGGCGGCGACGTTCAGCGAATCGACGCCCCGGCGCATCGGGATCGCAGCGCGCACATCGCTGGCGGACAGGGCCTTCGCGGACAGACCCGGCCCCTCCGCGCCGAGCAGCAGCGCCGGCTTCGCGCGGGTTTTCAGATCAAGATTCTGCAGTGGTACGGCGTCGGCAGCGGGCGTCATCGCGATCACCGTGAAGCCGGCCGCGCGCACGTCGTCGAGGGACGCCGGCCACGGCTCCAGTTTCGCGTACGGGACCGCGAAGACCTCGCCCATGCTGACCCGCACGCTCCGGCGGTAGAGCGGGTCAGCGCAGGTCGGCGACAGGAGCACCGCGTCCATGCCGAGGGCCGCCGCGCCCCGGAAGATCGCGCCGAGATTCGTGTGGTTGTTGATGTCCTCCAGGATCGCCACCCGCTGCGCCGTCGCCAGGATCTCGGTCGCGCTCGGCAGCGCGCGGCGATGCAACGACGCGAGTACGCCCCGGTGCACGTGGAACCCGGTCACGGCTTCGAGCACGTCCTGCGTGGCCGCGTAGACGGGCGCACCACCGAGGGGCAGATCGGCGACCTGGTCGGTGCGCTTGGCGTCGAGGAGCACGGAGCGGACGGCGTAGCCCGCGCGGACGGCCCGGCGCAGGACGAGTTCGCCTTCGGCGATGAACAGGCCGTGCGGCGGCTCCCAGCGGGTCCGCAGCTCCACGTCGGTGAGGGCGCGGTAGTCGGCGATGCGCTCGTCGCCCGGGTCGGTGATCGTGATCGGGTCGTCTGGGACGTCGTCTGAGGTTTGGGCCGGCACGTGCTCATTCTCGTCTACCGGCCCGGTGACCTCCGTCGTCAGGCCGGTCGTTTGCCCCGGCCGAACCGGCCCCACCGGGCGTCAGCCGTCGGCTTACGCGGCCACCTCGCCGGACGGCACCTCATTGATCCGGGTGTCGTTCGAGGGACGCTTCGCGTTCGACCCCTTCTCGTTGCTCCGCCCGCCGGTCTTGTCGTTGCGTGCGGACGTCTTGTCGGCGCGGCTCGTCGGCGTCGCCGGGGACGCGCCTACGGCCTCCGACTCCAGGTCGGGCTCCACGTCGGGCTCGGCCACGGCGGTCACGGCCCCGGCGGTCGCGGCCCCGGCGGTCTCGTGCTCCGGCGCGCCCGACTCGGACCGCGTCACCGACCAGGCTGTCGGTGTGCCGTGACTCGATCGTGCCGGCTGCCGGTCGCCGTGGGTGGACGGATCGGCGGTCTCGGCGGTGCCGCCGACCTCGACGTAGTTGTAGATCGCGGCGATCTGCTCGTCGTCGAGCCCCTGGAGTTCGTTGCCCTCCATGTCGTCGGTGAAGGCGAACGCGCTGGTCGGAGAGCGTCGCGCGGTGGTCCGTGCCGGAGACGTGAGCGGTCCCCGCACCGGGCCCAGCCGGCCGGCGGCACCGGCGATCCCGAGGCCGGCCGCACCGATCATGAACGCGCCGATGGTGGGCAGCGCCGTGCTGAACAGGCCACCGAAGTAGACCAGCGGTCCCGAGAGCCCGATCAGTCCACCGTCGCCCTGACTGAGCCCGGACGTCAGGAAGACGGCGAGGCCGAGCAGGAGCCAGCCGATCGTCAGCAGCGCGGCCGCGACGATGACCAGGGCGGCCGTCGCGCTGCCGCGGGTCTGCGCGTTGATCACGACCTCGTCGAGACGTCCGCGTAGCAGCGGCCCGGCCACGCGGGGAGCGCGTACGACCAGCGTGCCGACGGCGATCAGCATGCAGACGGCACCGGCGAGAGCCGTCGCACCACCGGCGATCGCGATCCAGCGGGACCGGGACACGGCGAGAAGCAAGGTGAGGCTGACGATCGCGATGACGCCGACGGCTCCGAGCGCGTACGTCGTCGCGATCTCGATCCACGTGAAGCGGCCGGTCGCCAGATAGCGCGCGTACGCGGTCGGGTTGGCCGTGAACCGGGCACGGGAGAACTGACCGAGCCCGATCAGGACGGCGAGCACCGGGAGCGAGAAGACACCGACGCGGCCGATCCGGTACGCCCGCTGACTCCAGTGCGTGGACGTCTTCGGCTCGGCAACTGCTCGCTTGCCGGCTGACTGCTTCCCGCCGGACGTCTTGTCGCCAGATTTCTTGGCCCCGGATTTCTTCCCACCCGACGCGTCGCGGTCCGGCGCGGTCTTCGTCGCGTGAGCTTGACCTGCGGCGCGAGCAGACATGGCCGACCTCCCGGGGGTAGACGCCGGTGGCCGACCACGGACCACCGAACTCGTGAGCCGTGGGAGACGAAACGCCCCGACTCTTGTCCGTCGATCGTGACAGGAGTCGGGGCGAGACGTGTGGATTATCGGTAGATAGAGGTGCGTGTCCGAATAGTCCTTAAGCTGACTCAGCCTCGGGTTCGTCGGACTTCAGGATCGACGATGTCGGCAAGGCCCCACCCGCGGTCAGCCCACGCAGGCTGCGGGTCGCTTCCGCCTCCGTCTCGGCCGCGGCGGCCCGAGCGGCGGCGAGCGCCTCGTCGAGTGCCTCGGTCGGGATGTCGTCGCTCGGTGGCGGCGTGAACGCGCCCCCACCACCGGTGCCGGGCAGCAGGCCGCTCAGCGATCCGGAAATGCCTTCGAGCGCCTTCGTCATCTCGGCCGGGATGATCCACAGCTTGTTGGCCGAGCCGGCCGCGATCTGCGGAAGCGCCTGCAGGTATTGGTAGGCGAGCACCTTCGGGTCGGGGTCGGCGGCGTGGACCGCGTTGAACACGGTCTGGATCGCCTTCGCCTGACCTTCGGCCTGCAGGATGCGGGCTTCCCGTTCACCCTGAGCACGAAGGATCGCGCCTTGCCGGTCACCGTCGGCGGTGAGGATCTGGGACTGCTTGACACCTTCGGCGGTCAGGATCGCGGCCCGGCGGTCACGCTCGGCGCGCATCTGCTTCTCCATCGCGTCGCGGATGCTGGGCGGCGGCTCGATCGCCTTGATCTCGACCCGCGTCACCTTGATGCCCCAGCGCCCGGTCGTCTCGTCGAGAACCCCGGACAGGTGCCGGTTGATCTCGTCACGGCTGGTGAGCGCGGTCTCCATGTCCATCGAGCCGATGACGTTACGCAACGTGGTAACTGTCAGCTGCTCGATCGCCTGCAGGAAGTTGGCGATCTCGTATGTCGCGCGGACCGGGTCGACGACCTTGAAATAGAGCACCGTGTCGATCGAGACCACGAGGTTGTCGGCAGTGATCACCGGCTGCGGCGGGAAGCTCACCACCTGCTCCCGCATGTCGACCTTGGTGCGAACCGAGTCGATGAACGGCATGAGCAGGTTGAGCCCGGGCTTCAACGTGCGGTGGTAACGACCGAGGCGCTCCATCACATCCATGCGCTGCTGTGGAACGATCCGGACCGAGCGATATAGGACCACGATCGCCAAAAAGACGACAGCGAGGACCAGAATCACCCAAACGACTTCTGGCACTACTACTCCTTCCACACCAAGGCGGTCGCGCCCCGGAGTTCAATGACCCGCACACGCTCGCCGGTTTCGAAGGTCTGACTGGCGTCGTAGGGCCGGGCGCTCCACATCTCGCCTTCAATCTTGACGAGGCCATGATCGAGGTCGACGCGTTCGAGCACAAGCCCGGCGGACCCTTCCATCGCCTCGAGGCCCATGGGCGCGGGCTCCCCAGCGCGATGCAGATGTTTCTGGATCACCGGCCGCACGCTGGCCAGCGCGAGGGCTGCCACCAGAGCGAACGTCAGGCCTTGGACCCAGACAGGCGCCCCCACCGCTGCGGGAAGCACCGCGAAGAGTGCGCCGATGCTGAACATGACCAGCACGAACGTGCCCGTGAAGATTTCAGCGGCACCGAGCACCACAGCGAGGACGATCCAAAAAACAGGCACGCTTCGATCGTGTCACGCGTACGCACTACCGGCGATAGCCGAACGTCTTTTCTGTTCCTTACGGCACGGCTGCTCCCCTACGGGGCGGCGATGCGCCTTTCGTCGTGCTCGTCGTCCTCATCGTCGAGACCGCCGTCGACAACGAAGTCGATCAGCCGCTCGATCGCGTTGATCAGCGGCGTCTCGATGTCCCGGTAGCTGTCGACCCGGGCCAGGATGTGCCGCCACATGTCCTGCGGCGTCGCCACCCCGAGCGCGGCGCAGATCCCTTCCTTCCACGGCCGGCCCCGGGCGATCGTCGGCCACCGCGGGATGCCGAGCCGTTCGGGCTTGACCGCCTGCCAGATGTCGACGTAGGGGTGGCCGGTCACGAGCACGTACGGCGAGGTCACCGACGCGACGATGCGGCTCTCCTTGGATCCGTCGACGAGGTGGTCGACCAGCACGCCGAGACGTCTCGTGCGACCGGGGCCGAACGCGCGGACGTCTTCGGCGAGATCGTCGATGCCGTCGAGCGGCTCCACCACGACGCCTTCGATGCGCAGGTCATCACCCCAGATGCGTTCCACCAGCGCGGCATCGTGCACGCCTTCGACCCAGATCCGGCTGGCGCGGGCGACTCGCGCCGTGACACCGGCGACGGCCGTCGACCCGGAGGCCGTCCGGGTGCGCTGCGGTGCCACCGTCGCCGTCGGCCGCCGCAGCGTCACCGGTACGCCGTCGAGCCGGAATCCGGCCGGCACGAGCGGGAACAGCCGCCGCTTGCCGAAGCGGTCCTCAAGCACCACGGCGCCGTGCTCGAAGCCGACCACGGCGCCACAGAAACCCTCGTCCGCGTCTTCCACCACGAGATCGAGCACCGCGTCGACCTCTTCGATCACGCGGGGGGCGCGGCCACCGTGGTGTGCCGGCAAACCGGCCGCGGCACCGGGATGCGTCGGGCGACGGTCACTCATGCGCCACGCTCACTGGTCGATCCGCCCGCCGTTCGTTCCGTCATGACGCTCGACGTTAGTCGGCGATCGCGGGTTCCGCCGCTCCGGACGCGCCAACGGTCGTGCCGCTCACGTTCGCACCACACCAAGGACAGAAACTGATCGGCAGGTACGACGAGCCGCCATCACGGATCGGCAGCCCGAATTCGCCGATCGGAAGGTGGGCGCGGGGCGGAAAAAAGAGCACCACGTGCTCCGGGCAGCCGCGTGGATCGAGACAACCGTCACACCCCTCGGCGAACTGTGCGGCCATCAGATCGCAGCAGACCGGCTCGGCGGCAGATCGAGCGGACGGCCCGCCGGCGCGTCGGCGACCCGCATCACAGAAGCGCCGGCGTCGAAGGCCAGCAGCGGAGTCGCCGTCAGTTCGTCGACCAGGGCGACGTCGCGGCCGAGCACGAGTCCGAGGTCACGCAGCAAATCCAAGACCTGCCGTCGCCACACCATCGAATGCTCGGGTGGCATCAGCCGCAACTCGAACATCTCCCGACCGTGGGAGGTCTGCTGCCACGTCATCTCCCAGATGCCCGGCCGCTCCCGCCGCCACGCGAACACGCCCGGCATGTCGACCCAGTCGATCGCGGTCCACCCGTGCCCGGCGGCGTACGCCTCCCAGCGCTCGCGCTCGGCCGTGCCAACCTCGAAGACCTGCGCCGCGAGGGGCCCCGGCGACCCGTGCCAGGACGCGGTCGAAAACGGCCTCATCCCTCGCCATGGCGCCCTCCTCACGACAACTGACCGAACGATAACCGGGCAGCGGGAGCACCGATAGGGAGCTGTCAGGTACTCACCTCTTCCGCACGGGTCTGCCGTACCCTGGCTTCCATGTCCCGCACTGCCCCAACGGAGACACTGACGGCGCGCCGATCGACCCGGTTCGCCGCGTGGACGCGCGCGTGGCGCGCCGGCCTCGTCCCCTTCGACGAAGTCGCTGGTGAGATCGCCGGAGACGAGGAACACGTCGTCTCCGATGCCCCCGGCGCATGGACCGACCAGACGCTGCGCGAGGCGCTGCCGATGCTGGCGAAGCTGCACCCCGACCAGATCCGGCTGGTGCTGCCCGCCGCGGGCGACCCGATCGGCCTGCCCGGCCCGGGCCCGTTCACCGGTGCCGCGCTCGATGCCGGCGAGGGCGTGATCGCGGGCGACTTCGGTTTCGTGCCCGAACTCCGGGAGTACACGTCCGGCTCCGGCGACTCGTTCACGACCGTCCGTTGGCAGGTCTTCGAGGTCGCCGACCCGCGCGGCGGCGCACTTCGGCGAGGGCACCGCAGCCGCCGAGGCCGACCTCAACGCCGCACTGGCCGACACCACGACCGCGCTGACCCGTCTCGACGTCGCCCAGTGGCGGCCCGAGTTGGGCGGCGCGCTGGCCGCGTTGCGCCGTCCGGAAAACTCGACCGAGCTGCCGCCCGGCTACGACCCACGATCACGTCGCCTGTTCGCCCGCGCGAGCGTGCTCGACCGGGTGCTGGCTCTCGCCGACGAACACGCCCCCGGCGGGGCCATCAACAGCTTCGAGGCCCGGTCTCGCGACGATGTGCTCCGCCCGCTGGCGACGGCGTGCCGGCGCGCGCTCGTCGCCGCCTGCAACGCGCCGCTCGATCTGTAAGCCGCGTTCTGGCACCGCGGGTCTCGGGGCTCCCCACCGCTGCAGCGGCCGAACGGACCCCCCCTCACGCGGCGTAATTGGCGTACCGATGCGGCTCATGCCTTGATGGGGGCTCGGTATTGCTTACCCTGGCGCAACATCGGCCCTGACCTGCGCGAACGCGAATCTGTCCGAATCCTGCCAACGACAGCGGTTACCCGCCGTGATGATTCGCGGCTCGTGGTGGCGATCAACGATCCAGACGGCGGACGGTGCCGCAACCGCGGTGAGGTGACCGCGGTGAGGTGACCGCGGCGCGGCGGCTGCAGCGGGGCGATCGCGGTGAGGTGACCGCGATAAGGCGGCCGCGGCTCGATTGCGTAACTCGGCGTAAAGGCGGAATTCAGCGGCAATCCTGGCCGGAAACCGCCCTTAGCTGGTCAGGGTCGGTGATGCGCGGAGGTAAGCAATAGCGAGCCCCGACAAGGTGTGCCCACCGATTTCCGGACCTTACGCTCGGTCACGACACTCCACCGCGAGCAGTCGCCCGCAAGCAGTGGCCCGCGAGCCGCTGTGCTGAATTCCGGCAGCCGGCACCGACCCGGGGGCTAGACCTCGTCGATCAGGTCGGCGACGGAGTTGAGGATGCGGGACGGCCGGTACGGGTAGCGGTCCGATCTCGCCGCGCGCCGAAATGCCGCTGAGCACCAGGATCGTCTCCAGCCCGGCTTCGAGGCCACAGAGGATGTCGGTGTCCATCCGGTCGCCGATCATCGCCGTGGTCTCGGAATGCGCGTTGATGGTGTTCAGGGCCGACCGCATCATCATCGGGTTCGGCTTGCCGACGAAGTAGGGCTCGACGCCGGTCGCCTTCGAGATCAGGGCGGCCACCGCGCCACAGGCCGGCAGCGCGCCCTCGTTGGACGGGCCGGTCGGGTCGGGGTTCGTCGCGATGAACCGGGCGCCGTCGTTGATCAGGCGGATCGCCGGTCGTGATCGCCTCGAAGCTGTAGGTGCGGGTCTCGCCGAGCACGACGTAGTCGGGTTCGTGGTCGGTCAGGATGTAGCCGACGGCGTGCAGGGCCGTGGTCAGGCCGGCCTCGCCGATGACGTACGCGGTGCCGTCGGGCCGCTGGTCGTCGAGGAACTTCGCGGTCGCGAGGGCCGAAGTCCAGATCGCTGACTCGGGCACCTCGAAGCCCATCCGTGCCAGCCGGGCCTGCAGGTCGCGCGCCGTGTAGATCGAGTTGTTCGTGAGGATCAGGAACGGCTTGCCGGACTTCCGGAGGCGGTTGACGAACTCCGGCGCGCCCGGCACCGGCTGGCCCTCGTGCACGAGCACGCCGTCCATGTCGGTCAGCCAGCACTCCACGGGTTTGCGATCAGTCATCCGCCCATTGTCGCAGCGGCCGGTCGGATCCTCGCGGGCGCCGGGCAACAGTCGGCCGGGCAGGCGTCCCAGGTGGGGACGTGACCGAGCGCGCGGCGGGCCGGTGGCGGCTCCTCGGTGCGCTCCGCGACCAGCTCACGGATCATGGCGACGAACGCGGGGTGGGTGCCCGGCGTCGCGGCCCGGGCGAACTCCAGCCCGACCTCAGCCGCTGTCGCGGCCGCCTCGTTGTCGATGTCCCACACGACCTCCAGGTGGTCGCTGACGAAGCCGATCGGGCTGACGACAACACTCGTGACCCCGTCCGCGGCGAGCGCTCGCAGGTGGTCGTTGACGTCGGGTTCGAGCCACGGCACCGCGAGCGTGCCGGAACGGCTCTGGTAGACGAGGTCCCACGGCAGGTCGGGAGCGGCTTCGGCGGCCACGAGCGCGCAGGCCTCGCGGAGCTGAGACACGTAGCGGTCCGTGCCACCGCCGGGGCCGCTGGACGAGCGCGAGCGCGGACGGGATCGAGTGCGCAGTGAAGACGAGCCGGGTGGTGGCCCGGTGCCCCGGCGGCAGTTCGGCGAGGGCTGCTCGCACACCGTCGGCGTGCGCGTCACGTGGCCGGGGTGATCGTGGTAGTGCCGGATCTTGTGGATGACCGGCGCGCCCGGACCGACCTGCGATCGGGCCAGCTCGATGTCGTCGAGGTACTGCCGGCACGACGAATACGACCCGTACGGGCTGGTCACGAACGCGAGCGCCCGTTCCACGCCGTCGAGACGCATCTGCCGGATGGTCTCCGAAAGGTACGGGTCCCAGTTCCGGTTGCCCCAGTAGATCGGAAGGGTCACGCCGTGCGCCGCGAACTCCTTCGACAGGGCCGCGATCAGGTCACGGCACTGCCCGTTGATCGGTGAGACCCCGCCGAAGTGGTAGTAGTGCTCTCGCGACGGCGGCCAGCCGCTCTTCCGGGATGCCGCGGCCGCGCGTGACATTGCGCAAAAAGGGCATGACGTCGTCAGGACCTTCGGGCCCACCGAAGGAGACCAGCAGAAACGCGTCGTAGGGCATGTTGACCATCTTGCCCTGTGGGAAAGGCGCCCCGACATCGGGCAGTCAGCCGGTGGCACCCGGCCAGTCGATTATCCCTGGTCAGGCGCCCATCGCGTGGAAGCCGCCGTCGACGTGCACGATCTCGCCGGTCGTGGCCGGGAACCAGTCGGACATCAGGGCACAGCACGCCATCGCGGTCGGGCCCGGCATCGGTCAGGTCCCAGCCGAGCGGCGCGCGCTCGGGCCACGCGTCCTCGAACTTCGCGAACCCGGGGATCGACTTGGCGGCCATCGTGCGCAGCGGGCCGGCCGAGACCAGGTTGCACCGGATCTTCTGCGGGCCGAGGTAGCTGGCGAGGTAGCGGTTCGTCGACTCGAGGCCGGCCTTCGCGATGCCCATCCAGTCGTAGACCGGCCAGGCCACGGTCGCGTCGAAGGTCAGCCCGACGATCGCGCCACCATCGGGCATCAGCGGCAGCGCGGCCATCGCGAGCGCCTTGTAGGAGAACGTCGACACGTGTACGGCCTTGGAGACGTCGTCCCACGTGGTGTTGAGGAAGTTTCCGCCGAGCGCGGTGCCGGGCGCGTTGCCGATCGAGTGCAGCACGCCGTCGATGCCGTCGACGTGTTCGCGCACCCGGTCGGCGAGCCCGGTCATGTGTTCCGTGTCGGTCACGTCGAGCTCGATCACCGGCGGCGGCTCGGGCAGGCGCTTCGCGATCCGCTCGACCAGCGACAGCCGGCCGTAGCCGGTCAGGACCACCGTGGCGCCCTGCTCCTGCGCGATCTTCGCCACCGAGAACGCGATCGACTGATCGGTGAGCACACCGGTGATGAGCAGTCGTTTGCCGGCCAGCAGTCCAGACACGCGGGATCTCCTTCGAAGGGCTGAGAAAATGAGAGGTGTTCGAGCGGGCGGATCAGTGACCCATGCCCAGGCCGCCGTCGACCGGGATCACGGCTCCGTTGACGTAGCCGGCGCTGTCGCTCGCGAGCCAGGCCACCACGGCGGCGACCTCTTCCGGATCAGCCATCCGACCGGCCGGGATCTGCTTGAGGTAGGACTTCTTCAGCTCTTCGGACAGCGACGCGGTCATGTCGGTCTCGATGAAGCCGGGCGCGACGACGTTCGCGGTGATGTTGCGGGAACCGATCTCGCGGGTGATCGAACGGGCCATGCCGACCAGGCCCGCCTTGCTGGCCGCGTAGTTGACCTGGCCGGCGCCGCCCATCAGGCCGACGACCGAGGAGACGAAGATCATGCGGCCCCACTTGGCGCGCAGCATCTTCGGCGTGGCCCGCTTCGCGCATCGCCACGAGCCGGTCAGGTTGGTCTCGATCACGCGGCCGAACTGGTCCTCGGACATGCGCATCAGCAGCGTGTCGTCGGTGACGCCGGCGTTGGCCACCAGCACCTCGACCGGGCCGAGCTCCGCCTCGATCGTGGTGAACGCGGCGTCGACGGCGGCCGGATCGGTGATGTCGCATTGCACCGCGAGCATGCCTTCCGGCCCGCCGGTGCCCCGATGGGTGATCGCGACCCGGTCGCCCTGCTTCGCGAACGCGTGCGCGATCGACAGCCCGATACCCCGGTTTCCTCCGGTGACCAGCACGGTACGAGCCACAGCACACTCCATCACGATCAGTACAACGGTTGAGCACGGACTCGCGAGATGTTACGGCAGGCGCGAAGTCCACAACAGGCTCATGCCGCCGGCGGCGAACGCGAGGAGCAGCGCGATCCCGACGTACCACTGAGTGATCTCTTTCGGGCCGGGTCTTGTATCCGATCGACGATCCCATGTCCTGGTAGACCTGCTTGAGCTGCGGCAACGACGCGGCTTCGTAGTAGTGGCCGCGGGTGGTCTCGGCGAGTTGCTCGAGCGACGGGCGGTCGACCGGCACCCGCTGGGTCTCGCCGCCGATGTCGACGGTGCCGCTGTCGGTGCCGAACGCGATCGTGGAGACCGGCACGTTGACCGCCGCCGCCGCGGTGGCCGCCTCGTCGATCGGGCGCCCGGCCGTGCGGTAGCCGTCGGAGAGCAGCACGACGCGGGCGGGCGGCGGTCCGGCGGCTCCGTCGGCGGGCACGGACTGGATCGCGGCGAGGCAGGTGAAGACGGCCTCGCCGGTCGCGGTCGCCTCGGCCAGCTGCAGACCGTCGATCGCCTGCATGATCGCGTCCCGGTCCTTCGTCGGCGAGACCAGCACGTTCGCGGTCTTGGCGAACGAGACCAGGCCGAGGTTGTAGGACGGCGGAAGCGTCTTCACGAACTCCTTGGCGGCCGTTTGCGCGGCTTTGATCCGGGTCGGCGCGACGTCGGTCGACTCCATCGAGAGCGAGACGTCGATCGCGATCATGATGGTCGCGCGCTGGAGCGGCTGCTTCGTGTCGATCGACGGCTGGGCCATCGCCGTGGCGAGCGTCAGCAGCACCAGCAGGAAGGCGACGGCGGCGAGGTGCCGGCGGAACCCGAGGCCCTTCGGCGCGATCGTCTTGAGCATGGCGACGTTGGTGAACTTCATCGCGTACGCGCGCCGGTGCAGCGTGCGCCACACGTAGACGGCGGCGATCGCGAGCACCGGCACCACCATGAGCAGCCACAACGGCTCCAGGAAGCGGATCATCGGGTGGTCCCCCTCGTACGCGCGTGTCGTTGTGCCGCCACGAACCGAACGATGTCGAACAGCCAGTCGGAGTCGGTGCGCAGGCGCAGATGGGCGGCCCCGGCGCCCCGGATCGCCGACGCTATCGCACCCCGCTGTGCCGCTGCCGCCGACGCGTACCGTTCGCGCAACTTCGGGTCCGAGGTCTGGATCTCGTGCACGGCACCGGTCTCCGCGTCGACGAACTCCATCGGCCCGGAATCGGACATCTCGATCTCTCGCGGATCGAGAATCTCGACCGCGAGCAGGTCGTGACGCACCCCGAGTTTCCGTAAGCGGCTGCTCCCACTCGGCCGGATCGACCAGGAAATCCGAGATCACGACGGCCATTCCACGGCGCCGTGGCGGCCGGTTGAGCGTGTCGATCAACGCCCCGAGATCCGAGCGGCCCGGCTGGACCGTCGTCGCGGCGATCGTGCGCAGCAGCCCCTGCGACTCCTTGCGCCCCGGCCGGGCGGGCAGTCGCCGCAGTTGGCTGCCGCTGCCGACCACCGCGCCGATGCGGTTGCCGCCGCGCGTCGTCAGGTGTGCGATCGCCGCCGACGCCGCGATCGCGAGGTCTCGTTTCGTGCAGTCGGCGGTGCCGAAGTCGAGACTCGCCGAAAGGTCGACCGCGAGCCAGGTCTCCAGCTCGCGGTCGGCGGTCGTCTGCCGGACGTGTGGCACCGTCGTGCGTGCCGTGACCGGCCAGTCCATCCGGCGTACGTCGTCTCCCGGCCGGTACTCGCGAGACTCCCCCGGCTCGGTGCCCGGCCCGGACAGCAGACCGAGATAGTCGCCCTGCAGCAGGCCGTCGAGCTTGCGCGTGATCAGCAGTTGCAGCTTCGACAGCGCCGGTTCGGCCCGCGCGGCCTGGGTCAGCGGGGTGCCGAGGGTGGCCGGCTCCTCGGGCGCGGCGGCCTGCCTCGGCGCCGGGGTGCCGCGAAACTTCACCGCGGGCCCGGCCACGCCCCGACGGGCACCTGCGGACGGGCCCCGTTGGCGCCTGGCACGGCGTTCTGGCGTGACGCGACCGTCGGCGTCGGCACGGTCGCGAGCACCCGGTCGACGATGCGGTCGGCCGAGATGTCGTCGGCGAGCGCGTCGTAGGACAGCACCAGCCGGTGCCGGAGGATGTCGGGCGCGATGTCCTGCAGGTCCTGCGGCAACGCGTAGTCGCGACCCCGCAGCAGCGCCAGCGCCCGGGTGGCCCGCACGATGCCGAGCGAGGCACGCGGGCTGGCGCCGTATTGGATCAGGCGCGCCACGTCGGGCATGCCGAACTCCGCCGGCGTGCGCGTCGCGAGCACCAGCCGCACGGCGTAGTCGACGAGCGCGTTGTGCACGAAGACGTCGTCGGCCTTGCGCTGCAGCGCGATCAGCTCCTCGGTGGTGAGGATCGCGGTCGCTCGCGGCGGGGAGACGCCCATGCGGTGCACGATCTCGCGTTCCTCCGCGTCGGTCGGATAGCCCACGATGATCTTCAGCAGGAACCGGTCGCGCTGCGCCTCCGGAAGCGGGTAGACGCCTTCCTGCTCGATCGGGTTCTGGGTGGCCATGACGAGGAACGGGTCGGGCACGTCGTGCGTCTTCCCGCCGATCGACACGTGCCGCTCGGCCATGACCTCCAGCAGCGCCGACTGCACCTTCGCCGGCGCGCGGTTGATCTCGTCGGCGAGCAGGAAGTTGACGAACACCGGCCCGAACTCGACGTCGAACGCCTCGCTGGACGGCCGGTAGATGCGGGTGCCGACGATGTCGGACGGCACCAGGTCGGGCGTGAACTGGATGCGCGCGAACGAGCCGCCGACGACCCGGGCAAGCGTCTCCACGGCGAGCGTCTTGGCCACGCCGGGCACGCCTTCGAGCAGGCAGTGGCCCCGGGCGAGCAGCGCCACGAACATGCGCTCGATCATCCGGTCCTGGCCGACGATGACCCGTTTGACCTCGAACATCGCCCGTTCGAGCACGGTCGCGTCCTGGGCCGGCGTCGAGCCCGGCGTCGCCACCGCCGGACGATCGGCCGGCAGCGCCGATATCGGCGTGGCGGAAGCGGGCGTGCTCGGGGGTACGGGCGTGGTCGGCTCGGTCACCGGTCCTCCATTACTGCCATCGCGTCACTGACGCACCAAGCGTCGCACGATCCGATATCGCTTCGCGCCCAGACCGCCCAGCGGATCACGAACCGGCCGGTGTATATGCCCAAATGCGAGAACCAAGACCAGGTCAGCATGGGTACGCCCAGCCGCGTGACCGAAGCCGCCGTGAGCGCGACGGAATTCGGCTCAGTCTCGGGCTGGACACGTGCCCGGGGGGCATGGTTACCATTCTCCCGTCGCCGGGCGGCTTCCCCCGTGGTCGCCCGGCGACCTTTCCATGTCTGGGTCTCTCGCGGTCGGGCTTCTAAACTGTCCGTATGACCTCGGTAGCATCCCCGGCGATCTGCTCGGCCAAAGGCTGCCGCCACGCCGCCGCACACGAGCTGCGCTGGAACAACCCGAAGCTGCACACGCCCGATCGTCGCAAAACCTGGCTCGCTTGCGACGATCATCGGCAGTCGTTGTCAGACTTTTTGAGCGCGCGAGACTTCCTGCGGGAGATCGTCCCATTCGGCGGCGCCTGAGGTCGTCTCGGCCTTGTCAGCCGGCTGGATCTCGTTGGCAGCGGCGGTCGTTTCGGCGGGCACCGTCTTTTCCGCAGGCACCGTCTTTTCGGCGGGTGCCGGGTGGTAGCGCTTCCACAGCCACTCGAGCGTGCCCACGAGCAGGTAGGTGAAGGCGACGTAGGCCCAGCCGACGAACACGTCGATCACGTAGTGCTCGCCCGAGTAGACCAGCGAGAACGTCATGGCCAGCGGGTAGGCCAAGAGCAGCGGCCACCAGCGCTTGCGCACGGTCGGCAGGAAAAACGCGACCACGAGCATCGCGTACGCGCTGTGCAGCGACGGCATCGCCGCGACCTCGTTGGCCGACTGCACCTGAGCGGCGTTGAGCACGCTGCCCGCGTGATGCAGACCCAGCGCGTCCCAGCCACGGGCAGACAGCCGCGCGACCGGGCCGATCAGACCGTGCTGCGCCGCCCACCACGGTGGCGCGGCCGGGAAGATGAAGTAGGTCGCCAGGCCGAGCGCCGTCAGCGTGAACCAGCGGCGCACGAACGACGCCCAGCGGGTGCGGTTGCGGACCCACAACACGGCCGCCACCGTCAGCGCGACGACGAAATGCGAGAAGTAGGTGAAGCTCGCGAGGACGTCGTACCACCGGATGTGGTTGGGGCTGTAAAGGTGTTGCTGCAGCCAGATGGTGGGCACGACGCCGCCCGTGAGCCACCCGAACATGTGCTCGTCATCGTGAATCATCGCGGTCGCGTGCGGGATCCCGTTGTCGGCCCATCCGCGGGAGATGTTGTAGACCACGAGAAGCACGACCACAGCGGCCCAGTCGCGGATGAACACGAGGTGCGTGCGCCAGGGCCGGAAGTTGTTCCATGCGATGACGGCGAGCCAGATCCAGACGAAGGCCTCGACCGGATCGGTCGGGATCCCGATCGTCAACCACCCGATGACGAACAGACCAACCCAGGTTGTCGCGCCGACGACGCGGCGTCTGCGCTCCACAGGGGTCAGGTGCTCCGCGTGATGCGCGATGGGCGGCCGTCCCGTCGGCTCGCCACCGGATGGCACGCCGCCCGACACCTGAGAGGGTGACGGCGACGTGCGGACTGTGGGGTGGTCGCGGCCGCGACGGTCTGGCTGGAAGTCATAGTTTTCTGACCCTACCGGCCGAACCTGTGATGGTTAACGCGGTCTGGCCAGAGGGTTGCGGTGGTATACGCGCGGTTGTGACCCAGCTCACCGGTCAGACGGAGCAAAATGGTCATGATCCGACACCGGCCCGTGCCTTCCCAGCCGCCGGTCGGTGCGTTTACGCTGCAATGGCATGGAGCTGCAGGCCGGACTCTCGTCACGCGTCGAACTCATCGTCACCGACGCCGACACCGCGCAGGCTCTGGGCTCCGGTGACGTGCCCGTGCTCGGCACGCCGCGGCTGGTGGCGCTGGCCGAGGCCGCCACCGTCGCGGCCACGGCGGCGCACCTCGGGCCGGGCACCACCAGCGTCGGCACCCGCGTCGAGCTCGATCACCAGGCACCCACGTCCGTCGGTCGCCGCGTCACCGTGCTCGCCACGCTTTCCAAAGTGGAAGGGCGGCGACTCATGTTCGATATCGTGGTGCGCGAGGGCGAAAACCAGGTCGCCGAGGGCCGAGTGGAGCGGGTAGTGGTAGATCGGCAGCGATTCGTCGCCAAGGCATTCGACGCGACGTGAGCCCGGGGCATAACGAGGTCGCGTTCGTCCGGGTCGCCGACGGCGTCTACGTCGCGCGCGCCCAGCCGCTCGACGTCAACGTCACGGTCGTGCTCGGCGACGAGACCGCGCTCGTGATCGACACCCTCTCCACCGACGCGCAGGCGACCCGGCTGCTGGCCGCCGTCCGTGATCTGACCGGCCTGCCGTTGACGCTGCTCAACACGCATTTCCACTTCGACCATTGCTTCGGCAACCGCGTCGTCGGCGCCGACGCGCGTGGCATCTGGGCGCACGAGAACACGATCAGCGAGCTGGCCGAGCGCGGGCCACATTGGCAACACCGGTGGTTCCGCGACTACGCCGACACCGACCGGGCCCTCGCCGACGGTCTGGCGGCGGTCCGCATCGTGGTGCCCGATCACCCGGTGCGCACGACCGCCGCGATCGACCTCGGCGGCCGCGTGGTCACGGTGACGCATCCGGGCTACGCGCACACGAGCGGCGATCTCTACGCGTACGTCGACGACGCTGACGTGCTCATCGCGGGCGACCTCGTCGAGGAGAGCGGGCCGCCCGATTTCGGCGACGCCTACCCGCTCGAGTGGCCGCGGTCCCTCAGCACGATGCTGCACGTGGCGACGCCGTCGACCGTTGTCGTGCCCGGCCACGGCGTGCCCGTCGATGTCGAATTCGTCGCGCGCCAGCAGGCCGACCTGGCCGCGTTCGCCTGGCTGATCCGCGACGGCCATCGCGACGGCGCGACCATGGCCGCGATCACCGCCCGCGCGCCGTGGCCCGGCATGCGGACGGGTGTGGAGCGCGGATATGCGACTCTCGACGCCCATCCACGAGGGTAAACAGACGCTTCGAGGCACTTGTCGGGTTGACGGCTGATTCACGTTGCGGCCAGAATGCGTCCAACCGACTCGCTACGCCCCACATGGGTGCTAACCCGAGAGGCACCATCACCATGGGGTTGTTCCCGGCACGGTCCCGCTCGCGCCACCGCGCCATCACCGGCTGGACCCGTTTGCGCGACCGCGTTTCCCGGCATCGTCTGTCCATCATCGCCGGTGTCGCCACCACCCTCGCCGTCTCGGTCTCACTGACCGGCACCGCCGCCGCGACCGGGCCCACGCTGCCGGCCGGTTACACCGTCAACGGCATCGACGTGTCGAGCTGGCAGGGCAGCGCGATCGACTGGCCGAGTGTCGCCGGCAACGCCAAATTCGTCTACGCGAAGGCGACCGAGGCCACCAACTACGTGAACCCGTCGTTCGTCTCGCAATACACCGGTGCGAAGGCCGCCGGTCTCTACGTCGGCGCCTACGCGTTCGCCCACCCCAACTCGCCCGCCGTCGCCCAGGCCGACTACTTCCTCGACAACGCCCGGTTCAGCGCCGACGGCAAAACGCTGCCGCCGATGCTCGATCTCGAATGGCCGTACACGAGCGGAAGCACCTACATCGCGCCGTACCCGTGCTGGGGCCTCACGCCGGCCGCAATGGTCACGTGGATCCGCACGTTCCTCAACGAAGTGCTGCGCCGCACCGGCAGCATCACCCTGATCTACACCGCGGCCGACTGGTGGAACACCTGCACCGGCGGCACGACGACGTTCGGTGACCAGCTTCTCGACGTCGCGTCCTTCACCTCGGCTCCGCCGGCCTCGCTGCCGACGAGTTGGTCCGCCTGGACCGTCTGGCAGTACGCGAACAGCGGCAGCCTCCCCGGCGACCAGAACGTCTTCAACGGCACCCTCGCGCAGCTGACCACGCTCGCGCAGAGCACCGGTTGCAAACGCGTCCCGAGCGACTTCAACGGCGACGGCTACGCGGATGTCGCGGTCGGAGAGCCGCACCGCTACGCCAATGCCCTGGCCGGCGCCGGCGCTGTCCGGATCAGTTTCGGCGCCGCCACCGGCATCACCCGCCGTCGACGCAGTTCCTCGCTCCCGGCAGCGGTGGTGTGCCCGGCAGCCCGGCCGCCGGCGGCTTGTTCGGGGCCACCGTGGTCAGCGGCTACTTCAACGACGACTGCTACGCCGACATCGCGATCGCCGCTCCCGGCGCGGGCAAGGGCACCGTGACCGTCCTCTACGGCTCCGCGACCGGCCTGAGCACCCAGAGCTCCGCGCTGATCAACGGGCGCGACGTCGGTTCGGGCTTCGGCACCGCCCTGGCCAGCGGCGACGTCGACGGTGACGGCCGCACCGACCTCGTGATCGGGGCCCCGAAAGCGTCCGTCGAGCGCCGGCGAGATCGCCATCGCGATCGGCAAGCCGGCCGGCCTGACCGGCGTCTCCAGTTGGATCGACGAGTCGTCTCCGGGCATCCCGGGCAATGCCGTCGCCGGAGACCACTTCGGTGCGAGCCTCGCCGTCGCCGACGTCACCGGAGACC
This sequence comes from uncultured Actinomycetota bacterium, assembly GCA_963797605.1. Classification (GTDB taxonomy): domain Bacteria; phylum Actinomycetota; class Actinomycetes; order Mycobacteriales; family Micromonosporaceae; genus DASQPR01. The sequence goes on from CAWCPX010000005.1 coordinate 92,746, forward strand.
ACATCGCCGACATCGCGGTCGGTGTTCCCGGCGCGACCGTCGGTGCCGTGCATGGTGCCGGATCGGTCGTGCTGATCAAGGGCGCGCCCGTCGACGACGTTCGGCGCCGGCGCGCAGTCGTGGTCCCAGGCCACGAGCGGAGTCGCCCGGCACCGCCGTCGCCGCCGACCAGTTCGGCGCGGTGCTCGCGGCCGCCGACGTGACCGCGGACGGGCGAGCCGACCTCGCGGTCGGCGCTCCCGGCGACGAGGTCGGCACGGTGGCGCACGAGGGCAGCGTCACGCTCCTGCCCGGTGCCTCGACGGGCCTGACCGCGACCGGATCGCAGTTGTGGTCCCCCGACTCCGCCGGCGTGCCCGGCACCGGCTCGGCCAACGCCCAGTTCGGCGCGGCGATCGCGATGGGCGACGTCAACGGCGACGGCCACGCAGATCTGGCCATCGGTTCACCGCGGGCCGCGTCCGGGGCCGGTGACGTGACGGTGCTGATCGGTGCGCAAGCTGGCCTGACCGCGACCGGCTCCCAACTGTTGGCAGCGGGCACCGCCGGAGTGCCGGGATCGGCCGTCGCGAACCATCTCTTCGGCAGTTCGCTCCTCACAGCGAAGATCAGCAGCGGCTACGCCAGTCTGATGATCGGCGCCCCGGGCGACTCGACATCAACCGGACCGGCCGGCGAGGGCACACTCACCGTGCTCCCCGGCTCGGCGGCCGGGCTGACCACATCGGGCAGCCAGCGCATCGGCGAGTCCGACATGCTCGGATCGACGGGCAGCGGCCTGATCAGGAAGTTGCAGGCGGCGCTCTCCGGTGACGCGTACGGCTCGGCGCTCGGTTAGGCCCTGTCTCAAAGCTGCCGTTGGGCTGCGCCGTGACCCAGACGCCGACCGACGGCGTTTGATCTTTGCCTGGATACAAACGCGGTATCCCGCCAAAGATCAGGCCTTGTCGGATCGGCGCCTGGCTCGCGGCTCGCTCGAACGGACTTCGAGACAGGGCCTCGCTGGTCCGTGCGTCGGCGGTTCAGTCGGTGAGACGGCTTTCGGCGCCGGCGAAGGTCGCCCGCGGCAGCGGATTGGCTCCGGCACCGTCGTTGACCGGCGGTTGCACGGTGACGATGATCGGCCGAAGCGAGGCGCGCGGCACGTCGAACGTCTCGCTGATGACCACTTCGGCACCGGGGCCCACGGCGGTGGGCACGGTGCGGGCGCTGTCCGTACACAGGATCTGCGGCTCCCCGACGTAGCCACAGTCGATCGCGGCGCCTCGGTGGTCGGCACCGGCATACAGGGCGATTCCGCCACCCGTGCCGGCGACGACGTCGAGCCCGATCGGCGCTGCCGAAGTGAGGCCGACATCGACCCGGACCAACACGTCACCTGCGGCGACTCCGCGCCGGCACACACCTGCCGCGTCGCAGCGCGCACCCTGATCGGCGGGCAGCCGTGTCAGTGACATCAGCCGCACGACGAGCCCGTCGGCGTAGATCGCGGGCGCCGGGCCGGTGGGCGAGCCCGCCTGCGGCACCGGTGGCGGCGAGGCTCCGAGCCCGATCGCGAGCATCGTCGGCACGACCACCAACCAGGGTGTCATCAACCCATTCCACCCCGCCAATCAAGATCAAAGACGCAAGATCCTCACATTGGTACGGGTGCCGCAAGCGCGATCCGGCGATTCTTGTCGTACCCCTTTGCCATGATCGGCTGATGACTGGCATCGACACGGTTACCGCCTACTGGGCGACGGCCGAGGCGCGCGACTGGGAGTCGTTCGGCGCACTGCTTTCCGACGACGTCGTTTACGAGCTGCCGCAGACCCGTGAGCGCATCCGGGGTCGCGACGATTACCTCCGGTTCAACCGGGAGTTCCCGGGCGACTGGCACATCACGATCGTGCGCAGCACCGCGACCGGCTCGCACGCCGCCACGTGGACGTCGTTCCGCGTCGACGACACCGAGATGCCGGGCCTGTGCTTCTTCGACTTCGCCGACGACGGGCGCATCGACCGCGTAACCGACTTCTGGCCCGAGCCCTACGAGCCGCCGACGTGGCGAGCGCATCTCGTCGAGCGATTCTGACGACGTTGCCCGGTCGGCTTCGCGGGCTGGGGTGGACCGTGGCGAATCGGTGTCGTCCGGGCAGCACCCATTCACCACGGTCGGATCGCCCAACAGTTCGAGTCCACGGATAGGGTTTTGTCATGGTCTGCCTGCCACACGATCCGCGCCGGGACCGTTTCGACCGCGAAGCGAGCACGCTGCACGACCTCGTCAGCGCCGGAGACTTCGACGCGATCGCCGCCGTGGCCGCGGTGACCGACGCGCCCGGTGACCCGCAGACTCCCGACCCGGTCACGTTCGCGCTCGACGATGCCCGGGCCGTGATCGCGCGGCGTTACGGGTTCGCCGACTGGGCCCGCCTCTCGGCCTACCTCGACGTGGTCGACGTCTATCGCCGCGACAATCTCCCCGACGCGCCGGTCGACAGCGTCGCCGGCGAGTTCTGCCGAGCCGCGACGCTGACCTACTCCGACGACGACCCCGAGCGCCTGGGTTCCGCCCGCACACTGCTCACGGCACATCCGGAGCTGACCCACGACGACATCTGGGCCGCCGCCGCAGCCGCCGACGTCGCCGCCGTGACCCGGCTACTCGCCGCCGATCCGGTCGCTGGCCGGCCGCGAAGGCGGTCCGCATCGTTGGCCGCCGCTGTGTTACCTGACCTACTCGCGCCACGACCCGTCCGTCAGCGAGCACGATGTCACGGAGGTCGCCCGGCTGCTCCTCGCGGCCGGAGCCGACCCCAACACCGGCTACCTCTGGGGCGGCATGCCGACGCCGTTCACCGCGTTGACCGGTGTCTTCGGCGAAGGTGAGCAGGGCCCCGGCCGCACGTCCCGACACCCGCACGAGGCCGCGCTGGCACGGGTGTTGCTCGATGCCGGTGCCGATCCCAACGACGGTCAGACCCTCTACAACCGCATGTTCCGGCCCGACGACAGCCACCTCGAGATCCTTTTCGGGTACGGTCTCGGTCGCGGCTCCGGCGGTCCGTGGAAGGCGCGGCTCGCCGAAGCACTCGAATCCCCCGCCGAGATGCTCGCGCAGCAGTTGCGGTGGGCCGTCGAGCGCGGGTTCGCAGGTCGCGTCCGGTTGCTGGTCGAGCATGATGTCGACGTCGGCCGTCCGCTTCGACGACGGGCGCACCGCCGCCGAGATCGCGGCCGGCAACGGTGACCGGGCCTCGCTGACGACGTTGATCGCCGCCGGGGCGACGGTGCCCACGCTGACGCCGCGAGACGCGTTCGTGGCCGATCTGCTGGCCGGCGACACCGCGGCCGCGGGGCGCGCTCCGGCCGAGATGCTTTCCGCCGTGCTGGCCGCGCAACCAGGTCTGATCGCCCGCGCGATCGACGTCAACCGGACAGCGGCGGTGCCCCTGCTGGCATCACTGGGCTTCGACGTGAACGCGAAGCTCGACGGTCAGACCGCCCTGCATTCGGCCGCGTGGAACGGTGACATCGAGGCCGCCCGCCTGCTCCTCGCGACCGGCGCCGACCCGACGGTGCTCGACGACCGCTTCAACGCGACACCGCTGGGCTGGGCCGAACACGCGAACAACCCCGACATGATCGCGTTTCTGGCCGCGGTCACCCCGTAATCGCCGGCCCCGTGGGCGCCTCAGCAGCCGCGAGAGAGCCATGAGACCGCAGCGGCCGCACCCGAGATCGCTCGAGATCAGGCAGCGGTCTGTCGAGGCTCCAGCACCTGCAGCGCCCGGCTGGCCGCGGTCGCGATGCGGCGCAGCTCGGTCACCGGATCACGCTGGTCGCCGGCCTCCTCACGATCGAGACCGTCGATGATCCACTCGCGGATCAGCGTCGTGTAGGGCACGTGGCGCGCCGCCGCGACCGCCCGGGCGCGCGTCTCCAGCGCCAGCGGCAGCCGCAACGAACGCACGACCATCGTGTCGGCGTCGGCCGCCGGCGGCAACGTGGCCGGCTCGTCGGTGAAGGTCAGCGTCTCCATGAAATCGTCGGCGGCGCCCACGTCGCGGTGGTTCAGGTCGCGGTGGTTCATGTCGGTCATTGCGATGCCTCCCACTTCTCGAACATGCCCAGCTCGGCCCCGCGCATGTCGCGAGCCCCGAGGATCTGCCACGACCACTCGTCGATCGGCCGCACCGCGACGATCAGCGGCCGACCGTCGTGGGTGCGGGCCCAGACCGTCAGCACCGGCTGCCCCAGCGACGTGCGGGCCAGTCGCGGCCAACGGGCGGTCGTGCCGAGCGCCTGCATCACCTCGTGGGGCTCGATGCCTCGCAGCGCGTCGAGCGCCTTCGCGACCCATTCGTACCCCACGAGACCAGCGTACTACGGCGTGTACTACGGCGCCTACGTGGTCGACAGACCATAGAAGTCGAGTGGCGACTTCGTCAGCAGGGCCGACGGGTTACGCGTGATGCCCGGATCGAGCGATCCCTCGACGAAGATCGCGTGCCAGACGCAGAAGACGAGCACCGTCCAGATCCGCCGGGACAGGTCGCGGTCACCGCGTTTGTGCTCGTCGAGCAGGCTCCGCGCGTAGGCGAGGTCGACCAGATCCCCGGCACCGGAGCCGGCTCAGGATGTCGTGCGCCCACTCGTACATCTCCGAGCGCAGCCAGTCGCGGATCGGCACCGGGAAGCGGGCCGGCTTCCGCGGCGACGAGTGCCGGCGGCAGGATGCTCTCGACCGCGCGGCGCATGGCGAACTTCGTGGTCTCGGACTTCGCCGGCACCTTCAGCTCCACCGGCACCCGGGCGGCCACGTCGAACACCACCCGGTCGAGGAAGGGCGTGCGCACTTCCAGCGAGTGCGCCATCGACATGCGGTCGGCCTTGACCAGGATGTCGCCCCGGAGCCACGTGAACAGGTCGATGTACTGCATCTTCGTGACGTCGTCGAGACCGGCGGCGGTCGCCTCGGTGTAGACCGGCCCGGTCACGTCGGTGTAGCGGACGGCTTCGTCGTAGTGCCGGAGCAGGACCCGCTTCTCCTCCTCGGTGAACATGCGCCCGTTGCCGAAATAGCGCTGCTCGATCGGGGTCAGGCCGCGTTCGAGGAAGTCTTTGCCCTTGCGACCCTCCGGCAACGCGTGCGCGATCTTGCGCAGGCCACGCTGCAGCGGATCGGGCAGGCCGGCCACGCCGGACAGGCGCAGCGGGTCGCGATAGACCGTGTAACCGCCGAACAACTCGTCGGCGCCCTCGCCCGACAGCACCACGGTGACGTGCTCGGCGGCTTTCTTCGCGACGAAGTAGAGCGAGACGACGCCCGGGTCGGCCAGCGGATCGTCGAGGTGCCAGATGATCTTCGGCAGCGCGGCCATCATGTCGTGCGGCCCGATCCGCGTCGATACGGTGCGGACGCCGAGGTGCTGCGCGGTCTCGTGGGCGGCGTCGATCTCCGGTGGCCCGTCGACGTCGTACCCGACGGAGAAGGTCATGATCTCGGGGTTGACCTCGCGCGCCAGCGCCACGATCGCGGTCGAGTCGATGCCGTTGAGCAGGAACGCGCCGACCGGCACATCGGAGCGCATGTGCACGCGGACGCTCTCGCGCAGCGCTTCGCAGGATCTCGCGGTAGAGGCGGTCGGGCTCGTCGACCGGCGCCGGGTGGAACACCGGCTGGTAGTAGCGCCGGGTCGCGAACGTGCCGCCGGGCAGGTAGGAGAAGCTCTCGCCGGAACCGACCCGGCCGATGCCCCGGTGCAGCGAGCCGGGCTCGGGCACGTATTGCAGGGTCAGGTAGTGCGACAGGTTCGCGGTGTCGACGCTCGGCGCCGGGTGCCGGGACTCGGGCAGGAACGGCAGCAGCGCCTTCTTCTCGCTGGCGAAGTAGATGCCCTGCTCGGTCGCCAGGTGGAACAGCGGCTTGATGCCGTAAGGATCGCGGGCGCCCCAGACCGTGCGGCGGTGCGTGTCGTAGATGACGATCGCGAACATGCCGCGCAACCGCGTGACCGCCTGCTCGCCCCACTGCCGGTAGGCCGCGACGATGACCTCGGCGTCGCCGTCGGTCGCGAACGTGGCGCCGTGTTCGCGTGATCAACTCGTCGCGCAACTCGATGTAGTTGTAGATCTCGCCGTCGAACGCGATCATGTAGCGGCCGGCGTCGAAACCGTCGGCCGGATAGACAAGTGGCTGGTGGCTGTGGTGCACGTCGATGACGGAGAGACGCTTGTAGCCGAACACCATCGAGTCGCCGACGACGGTCACCGCGGTCTCGTCGGGCCCCCGATGATGGATCGCCTCGAGCGCCGCCGCGACGGCATCCCGGTGCGACGCGGCGACACCGCGAGCACTGACGAAGGTGAGGAGACCGCACATGGTCGCCATCTTTTCACGGGGTGGCGACATTCGGCCGTCGGGTAACAGACTGGTAGTTGGGTAGAGGAGATGTCGTGAGCCAAGATCAAGACAATGTGGGTGGTACGGCCGCCACGCCAGCACAAGCGCATGATTCCGACTTTCCGGAAGCGCTGCTGCGAATTCATGCGAGGGTCGTGGCGCGACAGCGCTCTGGACGTGGCGCCCGGTGACGCCGTCGCCAATTACGCCGCCCGGCGCGCTGCCCTGTCCGCCGCGTTCCCGGGTCAGACGCTCGTGGTGCCGACCGGCCACGAACGCGTACGCGCCAACGACACGAACTACCCGTTCCGCCCCGGCACCGACTTCGTCTGGCTGACCGGCGAGCACGACCCCGAGGCCGTGCTGGTCATGCGTCCGACCGGCACCGACGGCCACGACGCCACGCTCTACGTCCGGCCGCGTTCGCCCCGGGACACCGACGAGTTCTTCCGCGACCGCAACCACGGCGAGCTGTGGATCGGCCGCCGGCAGACGCTCGCGGAGAACGGCGACCGAGCTGGGCATCGCGACGGCCCACCTGTCCGGTCTCGAAGCGGCGCTGGGCGACTGCGCGCCCCGCCCGTACGCGTACCCTGCGAAATCTTGATCCTGATGTTGATCGTGCCGTCGGGGTTTACGGCGACGGTGCCGCCGACCGGGAGTTCGCGACCGCGCTGTCGGAGCTGCGCCTGGTCAAGGACGCGTGGGAGATCGCGCAACTGCAGGACGCGATCGACGCGACCGTGCGCGGCTTCGAGGACGTGGCCCGGATCCTGCCGGCCGACCGCGGCGTGTCCGAGCGACTGATCGACGGCGTGTTCGGCCTGCGGGCGCGGCACGACGGCAACACGGTCGGCTACAGCTCGATCGTCGGCGGCCGGCGCGCACGCGGCGATCCTGCACTGGGTGCGCAACGAGGGCCGCACCCGGCCGGGCGAGCTGCTGCTGATGGACATGGGCGTGGAAAACCGCCACCTCTACACGGCGGACGTCACCCGTACGGTGCCGGTCAGCGGCGGGTTCACCCCGCTGCAGCGCGAGGTCTATGACATCGTCTTCGCCTCCCAGCAGGCCGGCATCGACGTGGTGAAGCCGGGCGTGGAGTGGCAGGAGATCGCCGACACCTGCACCCGGGTGCTCGCGAGCGGCCTGGCCGACCTCGGGCTGCTGCCGGTCAGCGTCGACGAGGCGATGGACAAGAGTTCGCAGCTCTACCGGCGCTGGACCCTGCACGGCTTCGGCCACATGCTCGGCCTCGACGTGCACGACTGCGCGCAGGCCCGGGTCGAGCGTTATCGCGAGGGCGCGGTCGCCGAGGGGTACGTGCTGACGGTCGAGCCGGGCCTCTACTTCCAGCCGGAAGACGAGCTGGTGCCCGCCGAGTTGCGCGGCATCGGCATCCGGATCGAAGACGACGTGCTGGTGACGGCGTCCGGCGCCCGCAACCTGTCGGCCGGCCTGCCCCGCAGCGCGAACGACGTCGAGACGTGGTTAGCGGCGCAGCGTGACGCCGGTCCGCGTCTGCCCGGTGAATAGCGGGTGACGGGCAGCCGACGGCGCCTGTCGGATCGCTGACACTCGCTATTCACGGCAGTCGATCAAGCGGTCACCATCGGGCCCAGGCACGCTACACCCAGCGAGCCTGGGCCTCGCAGTTGCGGAGAAGGATCGGTGCCGCATGTCCGGGAGTGTCGTTGGCTTGATCATCGGCGGCATCGTCTGCCTTGCCGTCGTCTTGGTGATCGTGTGGTTCCTGACCAGCTACAACAAGCTCGTCCGGCAACGTAACCAGGTGCGAGCCTCCTGGGCTCAGATCGATGTGCAGCTCAAGCGCCGCACCGACCTGATCCCCAACCTCGTCGAGACGGTGAAGGGTTACGCCGCCCACGAGCGCGGCACGCTCGACGCCGTCGTGCAGGCCCGCAACTCCGCCGTCGCGGCGGCGGGCGCCGGAGCGGCCGCGGGCCAGCGGGCCGAGGCCGAGAACGCGCTGACCGCCACGCTCGGCCGGCTGTTCGCGCTCGCCGAGGCCTACCCCGACCTCAAGGCGAACCAGAACTTCCTGGCGCTGCAGGGCGAACTCAGCACGACCGAGGACAAGATCGCCTACGCGCGCCAGTTCTACAACAGCGCCGTGCAGACCTTCAACAACAGCGTGCAGACGGTCCCGACGAACATCATCGCGGGCATGACGGGCTTCAAGACCGAGACGCTGTTCGAGGTCGCCGGCGCCGAGCGCGGCCCGGTGCAGGTGCGGTTCTAGGCGCGACCGGCCGATGAACCCGGTCGTCGTCTCGGCGCTGCTCGTCGCCGGGCCGCTCGCGGTCTGGTTCGCCGTCTTCGGTCTGGTGCTGCTCGCGACGCGTCCCGAGACGCCGCCGGCCGCGCCGGCCACCGAAGACCTCGGCGAGGAGCCGCCCGCCGTCGCGAGCTTCCTGGTCAACCACTGGGAGATTACCGAGGACGCGGCCGAGTCCACATTGCTCGATCTGGGCGCCCGGCACTTCCTCGAGTTCCGGCAGCCCGGCAACGACCCGATGCAGACGACGGTGCACGTGAAGCAGCCGAACCCGGCCGGCCTCCGCCCGTACGAGCAGCGTGTCTTCGACCGGGTGGCCGGCGCTGTCGGTCGGCGGCGTGATCCCGTTGACGGCGCTGACGTTCCGCGACGCCGGCGCAGGCGAGCACCTGGGCGAAACGGTTCACCGCCGACGTGGTCACCGAGGCCCGCACCCGGGGCCTGTCCCAGCGGCGCGTCAGCAAGAGCCGTCGTCAGCGCGCTCGGCATCGCTCGCGGCCGTCGTGGGCACGCTCGTGGGCGCCGGCGTCGCCTACTACATCACGCACGCGCACACCCAGAAGCATCACGACGGCACGTTCCAGACCGCGCTCTTCGTCGGGCTCGTCACCGTTCGTGCACGCTGGCCGGCATCGCCGGTCGCGGCTGGGGCGAACGTGACACCGCCGCCGGCCGGGCCGCCGCGTCTCGTTGGCTGGGCGTACGCGCCTGGCTGCGCGGCCACGAGTCCTTCGCCGACCTGCCGCCGGCCGCCGTGGCCGTCTGGGACCGCTACCTGAGCTACGGCGCGGCCGTCGGCGCCACCCGGGTCTCCAGCGCCGTCATCGACCTCGGCATGGGCAACCGGCGCAACGTGTGGTCGTCGTTCGGCGGCACGTGGCACCGGGTGCGCGTGCGCTACCCGCGCTTCTGGCCCCGCTACGGCAAGACCGCCCCGAAACTGATCCTCAAGGCCGTCATCCTCGGAGTGGTCGGGTTCATCGCTGCTGCGGTTGTGGTACCGCGGCGTCGGCGACGTCTTCTCCATCTCGCAGATGCGCGCCAGCCGCTCGTACGCCTACGTCTCGCTGATCAAGTCGGCCGGCATCATCTGCCGGTCTCGGGCTGCTGGCGCTCGGCGTCTACTCGATCGTCCGCACGATCGTCGACCTGGCCGCGCCCGTCACCATCACCGGCGAAGTCGTCTGGAGCGAGCGCTGGCGCACCGAAAGCAAGAACGACGCCTCGGTGCCGTGGCTCGACTATCTGGCCGTCGACGACGGTGCCAGCCGACACGATCCGCGCCTGGGGCCTGCCGAGTCGGTGCCGGGCTACTGCCGCGACGGCGACACCGTGACGATCCAGGCGCGGCCGTGGTCCCGCCGGGTGGTCTCGCTGACCGTGACCGAACGTGGCGCCGAGCAGCGTCTCGCCGCCGCCGACCTGGCCACCGCCGCCGCGAACAGCGCGGCACTGCTCGCGGCCGGCATCGACCTGCCCGGCATGAAAACGCCGACGCAACGCGGCGATCACGTCGGGCAGCACATCGGCGACATCGTCAAACCACTCGCACCGGCCGGGCCGCTGCTCACGACGGACGAGGTCGGCGCCGCGCTCGGCCGCCGGTCACGCTCACCTCCGGCCCGCGCGCGGGCGGCGCGCCGATCGAGATGACCGAGTTCCGCGGACCCGACGGCACGCCGGTGCTGACCATCATGCGCAGCGCCGGCATGGTGGCCCGGATCGCGATGCGCAGCCGCCGCAGCGGGCAGCCGCTCCCCGGCCTCGGCGACGAGGCGCGCGGCGGACCCGGCTGGATCGCGGTCCGTCGCGGCGACAGCGCGATCCTGCTGAACCTCGGCGGGTCGGCCGCGAACACGACACCGCCCGCCACCCTGTTGGCGCTCGCCCAGTCTGCGGCGGCCCGGATGCCCACGCCCGTCGGATGACCAGCAGTCCCGCGATCCGCAGGCGGACGAGCGTGGACCTTGGCGAATAGGTGTCGCCGGGGCAGCGCTGATTCGGCACGGTCAGGTTGGCGGCATCCATGGCGGCCGATCGATCGTCGGGCGACGATCACATGTTGCCCTGGCCGCACATTCTCGCCCCAGCCGCCAGGGACTCCCCGATCACGCCACCGCCAGGAACTCGAGGCGGTTGCCGTTCGGGTCCAGCGTGTGGAAGCGGCGCAACGGCGGGTCGAGAAGCATCAACTCGTCGCTCCAGGTCACCGGATAACCGGCCGCCTCCAAGCGCCCCGCCAGCGCCTCCAGATCGGTGATGGAAGGCCAGAACAGCCCCGGATGTGCTTTGCGGGCCGGCCGGAAATCGGGTTCGACCCCCAGATGCAGCTCGATCCCGTCCCCGGCGAACCAGCATCCGCCGCGAGCCGCGAGTGGGGCGGGCTTGGCTTTCTCCGCGAGCCCGAGCACACCCGAGTAAAACGCCCGCAGGGCGGTTTCGGAGCCGGCCGGGCACGAAATCTGCACGTGATGGATCATGCCGATCATCGTCACACGGGCTTGACCTCAAAACAAGACGGACGTACGGTTTGGTTGACGAGCGAAGCTGCCCTTACCGCAGGGCGCTAGGGCGTGCGAGAGACTTCATCCGGCGATAACAGCTGTGACACATGTGAGGGAGAGCGACGTGGCGAGCCTCGACACCTTCGGTGCGAAGAGCCAGCTAAGCGTCGGTGACGCGAGCTACGAGATTTACGAGATCAGCAAGGTCGACGGCCACGAGCGGCTGCCGTACAGCCTGAAGATCCTGCTGGAGAACCTGCTGCGCACGGAGGACGGCGCGAACATCACCGCCGACCACATCCGCGCGCTCGGCGCCTGGGACGCCGAGCGCCGACCCGAGCGTGGAGATCCAGTTCACGCCCGGCCCGCGTGCTGATGCAGGACTTCACCGGCGTGCCCTGCGTCGTCGACCTCGCCACCATGCGCGAGGCCGTCCGCGAGCTGGGCGGCGACCCGCGAAGGTCAACCCGCTGGCGCCGGCCGAGCTGGTCATCGACCACTCCGTCATCGCCGACATCTTCGGCCGGCCGGACGCGTTCGAGCGCAACGTCGAGTTCGAGTACGGCCGCAACAAGGAGCGCTACCAGTTCCTGCGCTGGGGCCAGACCGCGTTCAACGAGTTCAAGGTCGTCCCGCCGGGCACCGGCATCGTGCACCAGGTCAACATCGAGCACCTGGCCCGCGTCGTCATGGACCGCGGCGGCGTCGGCCTACCCCGACACCGTCGTCGGCACCGACTCGCACACCACGATGGTCAACGGCCTCGGCGTGCTCGGCTGGGGCGTCGGCGGCATCGAGGCCGAGGCGGCCATGCTCGGCCAGCCGGTCTCGATGCTGATCCCGCGCGTCGTCGGCTTCAAGCTGCACGGCAACGCTGCCCGAGCGGCGCCACCGCCACCGACCTCGTCCTCACGATCACCGAGATGCTGCGCAAGCACGGCGTCGTCGGCAAGTTCGTCGAGTTCTACGGCGCCGGCGTCGCCGCGGTCCCGCTGGCCAACCGGGCCACCATCGGCAACATGAGCCCGGAGTTCGGCTCCACCTGCGCCATCTTCCCGATCGACGCCGAGACCATGCGCTACCTCAAGCTGACCGGCCGCTCCGAGCAGCAGGTCGCGCTCGTCGAGGCGTACGCGAAGGCAGCAGGGCCTGTGGCACGACCCGGAGGCGGCCGAGCCGGCCTACTCCGAGTATCTCGAGCTGGACCTGTCCACTGTGGTGCCGTCGCATCGCCGGGCCGAAGCGCCCGCAGGACCGGGTCGTCGCTCGACGCGCGCCAAGACCGCGTTCCGCGCCGTGCTGCCCGACTACGTCACCGAAGACGGCGTCGACGAGGCGAGCGAGGAGAGCTTCCCGGCCTCCGACTCGCCGTCGTCGAACGGCAGCGGCAACGGGCGGGCACACAAGCCGACGCCGGTCACCGCGCCCGACGGCACCGTCTTCGACCTCGACCACGGCGCGGTCGTCATCGCCTCGATCACGTCCTGCACGAACACGTCGAACCCGCAGGTGATGATCGGCGCCGCACTGCTCGCCAAGAAGGCCGTCGAGCGCGGCCTGACCACGCAAGCCGTGGGTCAAGACCACGCTGGCCCCGGGCTCCAAGGTCGTCATGGACTACTACGAGAAGGCCGGCCTGGTCCCCTACCTCGACAAGCTCGGCTTCAACCTCGTCGGCTACGGCTGCACCACCTGCATCGGCAACTCGGGCCCGCTGCCCGACGAGGTGAGCGCGGCCGTCAACGAGGCCGATCTCGCGGTGGTCTCGGTGCTCTCCGGCAACCGCAACTTCGAGGGCCGGATCAACCCGGACATCAAGATGAACTACCTGGCCTCGCCGCCGCTCGTGGTCGCCTACGCGATCGCCGGCACGATGGACCTCGACCTGTCCACCGAACCGCTCGGCACCGACGCCGAGGGCAAGCCGGTCTTGCTCGCCGACATCTGGCCATCGCCGCGTGACGTGCAGGACGTGATCGACGTGGCCGTGACGGCGGAGATGTTCGCCAAGGACTACGCCGACGTCTTCGCGGGCGACGAGCGCTGGCAGTCGCTGCCCACGCCGACCGGCGACGTCTTCGACTGGGACGGCGAGTCCACCTACGTCCGGAAGCCGCCGTACTTCGACGGCATGCGCGCTGAACCGACTGCCGTCGCCGACATCGCGAACGCTCGCGTGCTGGTGAAGGTCGGCGACTCGGTGACGACCGACCACATCTCGCCGGCCGGCAACATCAAGGCCGACTCCCCCGCCGGCAGATACCTCGCCGAGCACGGCGTCGACCGCAAGGAGTTCAACTCCTACGGTTCCCGGCGCGGCAACCACGAGGTGATGATCCGGGGCACGTTCGCGAACATCCGGCTCCGCAACCAGCTGCTGTCGGGCGTCGAGGGCGGCTTCACGAAGGACTTCACGACGGGCGAGCAGTCGAGCATCTACGACGCCGCGCAGAACTACGCGGCGGCCGGCACTCCGCTGGTGATCCTCGCCGGCAAGGAATACGGCTCCGGTTCGTCCCGCGACTGGGCCGCGAAGGGCACGATGCTCCTGGGTGTGCGGGCCGTCATCGCGGAGAGCTACGAGCGCATCCACCGCAGCAACCTGATCGGCATGGGTGTGCTGCCGCTGCAGTACCCGGCCGGCCAGACGGCGGCGTCGCTCGGGCTCACCGGCACCGAGACGTTCACGATCACCGGCATCGAAGAACTCAACAGCGGTCACACGCCGTCGACGGTACGCGTGACCGCCGACGGGATCTCGTTCGACGCTGTCGTCCGGATCGACACCCCGGGTGAGGCCGACTACTACCGGCACGGTGGCATCCTGCAGTACGTCCTGCGCAAGATGCTCGAGAGCTAAGAGCGGGTGAAATCGGGCGCCGGGTGACTCCCGGCGCCCGGTTTTTTTATCGGATATTCGCCTCGGCGATCAGCTCGAGACCGAGCGCCTCGCCATCGACGTCGAGCCCGCGCGAGCGGAACCACGTCGCCACATTCGCCGCGTCCCGGATCAGGAAGTCGCGGCCTTGCGGGTTCGCGACCACGTCGACGATCTGCGGCAGGTCGATCAGCACGAGCCGTCCCTTGTGCACCAGGATGTTGTAGGCGGACAGGTCGCCGTGCGCGAACCCGGCCCGAGCCATCAGCGATGTCGCGGCCACCAGTTGCTCCCAGAGATCGCGAAGCTCCTCGCCGTCGGCCCGGACAGCGGCCAGTCGCGGCGCCGCCTCCTGCGTCTCGTGGTCGCCGATGAACTCCTCCAGCACCTCCGTGCCGGTGATCTGCACCGGGTACGGCACCGGCACCCCGATGCGGTACATCTCGCACAGCGCTCCGAACTCCGCGTTCGCCCACTGGGCCGCGATCATCTGCATGCCGACGCTCGTACGCTTCGCCATGGCCCGGTTGTCCCGGCTCTCGCGCACTTTGCGGCCTTCGAGGTAGCCGGCGTCCCGGTGGAACATCCGGTTCTGCACGCTGCGGTAGCGCTTCGCCGCGAGGACGCAGTGCCGGTCGGTGTCGGGCACGCCGCGATCGATCAGGAAGACGTCCGCTTCCTTGCCGGTCTTGAGGATGCCGAGTTCGGTGTCGACCGCCGCCAGTTCGGTGACGAGCCACGCCGGGTACGGTTTCGGGCCCTTCTGCAAGGGCGAGGACTGGTCCCAGGTGGACCATCGGTCGGCACCGGCAAGTTCGGCGAGTTCCCACGAGTCGATCTCGTCGACCATGGTCTCGTCGCGGGCGGTGCGTTTGAGGAAGGTGGAATCGTCGTCGTCGAACCGGCGACGCTTTTTTACGGAAGAACGCGCCGACCCGTCGCCGGACGCGGACTCGAAGTCACGCAAGGTAGGAATCCCTCGGTCAGAATGAAGTTGGGGCGAATTGAGCGCGCGCCAATGACAGTCATGCGGCTCATCCCTCCCTTCATCTGCCGGGCGTCTACCCGGATCAACGCGGCCATTTTAACGATCGGCCGCGGACACGTGTCAACCGATTAACGGGGGCTCTCCAAAACGGCCGCGAGCGCCGCGATGGCGTTGTCGGCGGTGACGGTCGGGGCGAACCGGGGTTCGGTCCAGCGCCGGCCTCGGTGCAACCACACGCTGCGTACGCCGAGCGTGGCCGCGCCACCGATGTCGGACTCCGGGCTGTCGCCGATCAACCAGGCTCCGCGCAGGCTCGTCCGAGCCCGGTCAGCGGCCAGCGAAAAGATGCGCGGATCGGGCTTGCTGACGCCGGCTTCCTCGGAAATGACCCAGTCGGCGAGATAGCGGTCGAGACCCGTCATCCGGATCTTCGCCTCCTGCTGCCGCGTCGTGCCGTTGCTCACCACGACTGGCACCCAACCCGCGTGGCCGGCGATCTCGACAGCGCAGGCCACGAGCGGATCCAGGCGGGTGTGCGAGACGAGCCCGTCGCGCAAGGCGTCGACGATATCCATCACGGTCGCGGTCAGGCCGTATCGGTCGCGCAGCACATCGGCGAGCTCGTATCGCGACGTCAGGCCATCGCCATCGGCATCGACGAGCCAGTCGATATCGCTCGGCGCACCGACATCACGCAGGAACGTGGACGCCCACCCACGGAACGCGGTCGCGCGGTCCAGCAGCGTGTTATCGAGGTCGAGGAGCAACAGCGGCACGGGGCGCACACTACGTGACGATCCCCACGTCCGGCCAGTCCCCGGTGGTCGACCGGTCAGCGTAGCAGCAACTCCGTATTCAGATCGTTACTCTCCGTCGAGAATTCGATCATAACCGCAGCCCGGATGGGCGATCACGGCGCCGGCTGCGGACGCAGACCGGCGATCACGATGGCCAGAAGTTGTTCCGCCTGTTCCGGTGCGCCCTCGCTGGCGAGCCCGACCCCGTGCACGAGTCGCAGCACGGCCGTCGGCTCGATGTCGGTGCGCACCAGACCGGCCTCCTGCGCTCGGGCCAGCAGCCCGCCGACGGCCGCCCGCAACGTGTCACGGCACCAGTCGAGCGTCACCGCGTCCGTCCCGAGCATCGTCTTGAGCGCGGCACCGAGGCCGTGCTTGGTCTTGGTGTATTCGAGCTGTATCCGCAGCCAGGCCGCCAGCGCCTCGGCCGGTGGCAGGGTAGCGCCGAGGTCGTCGGCCTGCTCCGCGAGCCGGGCGACGTCATCGCGATAGACGGCGGCGACGAGCGCGTTGCGGGTCGGGAAGTGGCGGTAGAGCGTGCCCGGGCCCACGCCGGCACGGCGGGCGATGTCGTCGAGCGGCGCATCGACGCCATGCTCGCCGAAGGCCTCACGCCCGGCCTGGATCAGCTTTTCCTGATTGCGGCGAGCATCGGCTCGTTGCGGGCGCTCTGCCGTCGTCACGGGGACCCTCTTAACTAATCGGACGCTCTCTCCGGTTAGTATTGCTAAACCGGAGACCCACTCCATATGATAGTCACATACTAAACGGAGACACCGTCCGTTTATGATCTATCGCCGGGAGCCTTCCGATGTCTCAGACAACCCTGTCCACGCGCGGCCTGACACCCGTCGCCGCGCCGCCACATCGTCGTGGCCTCGCTCTCGCGATCATCGTCATCTGCCAGCTCATGCTCACCGTCGACGCCACCGTGATGAACGTGGCGCTCCCCCATATCCAGACGTCACTGCACTTCTCCCCCACGGGCCTCTCGTGGGTGATGAGTTCCTACACGCTGACCTTCGGCGGCCTGCTGCTGCTCGGCGGCCGAGCCGGCGACATGCTCGGCCGACGGCGCCTGTTCGTCGCCGGCATCGTGCTGTTCACCGTCGCGTCCCTGATCGGTGGGCTCGCTCCGACCGCGGGCTGGCTCATCGGCGCTCGCATCCTGCAGGGCGTCGGTGCGGCCGCCGCCGGTCCCAACACGATCGCCCTGATCACCACGACGTTCACCGAGGCGCGCGAACGCGTCCGGGCGCTGGCGCTGCTCTCAGGCATGGCGACCGGCGGCTTCGCGATCGGACTCGTAGTCGGCGGCCTGCTCACCGAGTGGGCGTCATGGCGATGGGTGCTATTCATCAACATCCCGTTCGGCGTCGCCGCGGCCCTGCTGGCACCGCGTTACGTGCGCGAGCCCGAGCGGCACCCGGCGCGGCTCGATCTGCCCGGCGCGATCACGGCAACGCTCGGTGTCGCCGCGGTCGTCGACGGCTTCATCCGGACCGCGACGCATGGGTGGTCAGACCCGTTCACCCTGGTCACTCTCGGTCTCGGCATCGCCTTGATCGGCACCTTCCTGGCGCTCGAAGCGCGCAGCCCGTCGCCGCTGCTCCCGCTGCGGCTGTTCACCGACCGCAACCGGGCGGCCGGCTACGCGAACTTCTTCCTCGGCCCGGCCGCGATGATCTCGATGTTCTTCTTCCTGACGCAGTTCATGCAGGACGTACGAGGTTTCTCCGCGCTGCAGACCGGGTTCGCGTTCCTGCCGATGGCGGTGGCGATGTTCAGCATGACCCGCGTGGTGCCGCGGCTCCTCGGAACCTTCGGGCCCAAACCGCTCGCCGTAGCGGGCAGCCTCACCATGGTCGCCGGGCTCGCATGGCTCACCCAACTCACCCCATCCAGCGGGTACGCGTCCGGCCTGCTCGGCCCGATGCTGCTGATGGGTCTCGGCGGCGGTCTCGCGTTCGTGCCGTTGGCTCCGGTGATCATGGCCACGGTGCCGCCGCAGGACGCCGGCGCGGCGGGCGGTGCGCTGCAGACCATGCAGCAGACCGGTTCCTCGCTCGGACTCGCGGTGCTCGTGACCGTGTTCGGCACCAGCCTCCGCCATTCCGGATCGGGCGCACCGGCGGCGGTCGTACACGCCATGACGAACGCGTTCACCGTGTCGGCGTGCTTCGCGGCGGTCTCGGTCCTCGTCGCGCTGACGTTCCGCAGGGTGGCGGCGCGCTGACCTCCCGACTGGTCGTAGCGCGCTGAGGTCTCGTGGCGGCATCGCAAGCCGTACGTACGGATTGCGATGCCGCCACGCACCTGAGATGATCGATAAGTGCCCCGAGTGAGCGCCGACCAGCTTGAAGCCCGACGCCAGCAGATCCTCAGCGGCGCCCGGGCCAGCTTCGCGCGCTACGGCTACGAGGGTGCCACGGTGCGGATCCTGGAGCAGGAGACGGGGCTCTCCCGCGGTGCCATCTTCCACCATTTCCGCGACAAGGAATCGCTTTTCATCGCCGTGGCGGAAGACGACGCCGCCGCCATGATCGCGACCGTCGGCGAGTTCGGGCTGGTCCAGGTCATGCGCAACCTTCTCCACGACGGCCCGGACACGGTCGGATGGCTCGGCAGCCAGTTGGAGGTGTCGCGCCGATTGCGCACCGATGCCGACTTCGCGTCCCGGTGGTCGGCGCCGTCCGACGCGCTCGCCGCCGCCACCCGGGACCGACTCCGGCGCCAGCGCGATGCCGGCGTGCTGCGGCCCGACGTCTCGGTCGACACGTTGGCGCAGTTCCTCGAATTGGCGTACGACGGCCTCGTGCTGCATCTGGCGATGGGCCGGCCGGCCGACGATCTGGAGCCGGTGCTCGACCTCGTCGAGGCCGCGGTCCGCAAGTCCAGCGTCAACGCCTGAGGCCCACGCCCGGAGAGATCGACGCACATCGCAACTCATCCCACGTCCACGCCCCAATATGCGAACTGCACCGCGATGCACAGGACCTACCCGCACGGCGTCGGCAAGAGCGTCGCGAACGACCGCGTGGCCAGCCCGAAGAAGGACAAGCCGGTCACGAACTTCCATGATCGGCACGACGATCTACAACGCGAACAAGGCCCTCGACCGCGACAAGGACAGCATCGCCTGAGAGGCGTACTGACACGGCCTCCGCCACCTGACACGACTCGGAGCGGGGACGGCGAGCGCGGCCGGTCGGTTGCGAGTTAGATAGGACCATGGATCTCGGACTCGCCGGCCGCGTGTACGTCCTCACTGGAGCCTCCCGCGGCCTTGGCTACGCCACCGCGGAATGCCTCGTCGCCGACGGCGCGCACGTCGTCATCGCCGCTCGCGACCCAGAGCGGGTGGCGTCCGCGGCCCGGCGACTGAACGAGACCGGGCCCGGCACCGCCATGGGCATCGCCCTGCACAACGCCGACATGACGACGCCCGGGCAACTCATCGGCGCCGCGCTGGAGCGCCACGGCCGGCTCGACGGCGGCCTCATCTCCGTCGGTGGCCCGCCCGCCGGCACGGCGGCCGGCACGTCCGACGAGCAGTGGCGGGAATCGTTCGAGACGGTGTTCCTCGGGTCGCTGCGCCTGGCCCGCGCGCTGGCTCATCGGCTCGCCGGCACCAATGCGAACGCCGACCTGACCGGCACCGGCAGCGATCCCGGCGACGGCAGCGGCAACAGCGACGGCACGACGGGAGGCGCGATCGGCTTCGTGCTCTCGAGTTCGGTCCGGGCCCCGATCCTGGGCCTCGGCATCTCCAACGGGCTGCGGCCGGGTCTCGCCGGCGTCGCGAAGGACATGGCGGACGAGTTCGGGCGGAAAGGCGTACGCGTCGTCAGCCTGCTTCCGGGCAGCGTCCACACCGACCGGTTGCGCGAACTGCACGGCGCCAGCGGGCAACCCGAGGTCGCGCGCGCGACCGCCGAACGCGGCGTCGCGCTGCGCCGGCTGGGCGAGCCCGAGGAGTTCGGCCGGGTGGCCGCGTTCGTGCTGTCACCGGCCGCGAGCTACCTGACCGGGCTGACGATCCCGGTCGACGGTGGCTCGATCCGCAGCATCTGAGCCCGCCGTCTCGGCCACGGCCGCCGCTCATCACCTGACCGACCGGAGCGCCCGTTGTCACACCGGGCGACCCGATATCACGCGTCGACCCCTGCCACCTCGACGCCCGGCAGCCCCGCCTCCAGGGCTCCGACATCCGCTGCCTCCACGCGCAGTGGGCCGTCGACCGGAATCGCCGTGTCGGCCACCGCGAACTGCGTGCGGTAGAGCTCGGAATAGAGGCCACCGGTCGCGATCAGATCGTCGTGGGTGCCCCGCTCGACGATGCGGCCGCCGTCGAGCACGAGGAGCAGATCGGCCTCGCGCACGGTCGAGAGCCGATGGGCGATCACGATGGCCGTGCGGCCGGCGAGCGCGACGGACAGCGCCCGCTGCACCGCCGCCTCGGACTCGGAATCGAGGTGGGCGGTCGCCTCGTCGAGGATCACGATGCTCGGCGACTTCAGCAGCAGCCGCGCGATCGCGATGCGCTGCTTCTCGCCGCCGGAGAAGCGGTAGCCACGCTCGCCGACCACCGTGTTGAGCCCTTCCGGCAGCGACCGGACCAGGTCGGCGATCTGGGCGCCGGCGAGCGCGGCCCAGATCTCGTCATCGGTGGCATCTGGCGACGCGTAGCGCAGATTCTCCGCGATCGTCTCGTGAAACAGGTGCGAATCCTGGGTGACGACGCCAATCGTGTCGCGCAGCGAAGCCAGGGACGCGTCGCGCACGTCAACGCCGCCGACGAGCACAGCGCCACCGGTGGTGTCGTAGACCCGCGAGACCAGCATCGATGTCGTCGTCTTGCCGGCACCGGACGGACCGACGAGCGCGACCATCTGCCCCGGGCGGACGTGGAACGAGATGCCGCGCAGGACCGGCTCGCTGACGGTGCGGTCGAGGGTCGCGACGTCTTCGAGCGAGGCCAGCGAGACCTCGGCGGCACTCGGATAGCGGAAGACGACGTCACGGAACTCGACGTCGCCGGTGCCGGGTGGGATCGCCACCGGATCGGGTTTCTCGACGATGCCGGGCGTCAGGTCGAGGACCTCGAAGACCCGTTCGAACGAGACGAGGGCACTCATCACGTCGACACGGACGTTGGAGAGCTGCGTGAGCGGTCCGTAGAGCCGGGTGAGCAGCAGGGCGAGCGTGACGACCGTGCCGGCGGAGATGTGACCGTTGACCGCGAGCCAGCCGCCGAGCCCATAGGTCAGCGCCTGCGCGAGCGACGCGACGAGCAGCATCGACACGAAGAACGTGCGGCTGAACATCGCCTGCTGCACGCCGATGTCGCGGACGCGGGCGGCGCGGCCGGCGAACCGAGACGATTCGGCGTCGGGCCGCCCGAACAACTTCACCAGCAGCGCGCCGGAGACACCGAACCGCTCCGTCATGGTCGCGTTCATGGTGGCGCGCAACTCATAGGACTCGCGGGTGATGAGCGCGAGCCGCCGCCCGACCCGCCGCGCCGGCAGCACGAACACCGGCAGCATGAGCAGCGACAACACGGTTATCGGCCATGACAGCGTGAACATGACCGCGGCGGTCAGCACGAGTTGGATGCCGTTGCTGACCACCCCGGACAGCGTGGACGTGAACGCCTGCTGCGCTCCGATCACGTCGTTGTTGAGCCGGCTGACCAGCGCTCCGGTCTGCGTGCGCGTGAAGAACTGCAACGGCATGCGCTGAATGTGGTCGTAAACCCGCGTGCGCATCTGGTAGATGCTGCCCTCGCCGATGCGCGCAGAATACCACCGCATCGCGAGCGACAGCAGCGCGTCGATGACGGCGAGCAGGGCGATGAGAATCGCGATGCGCACGACGTCACGGCCGGCGGCCGACCCACCCCGGTCAATGGCGTTGATGACGTCGCCCGCCAGCACGGGTGTCGCCACGCCGATGGCCGCGTCGATGACGACTGCGATGAGAAACACGATGATGTCGCGACGGAACGGCCGGGCGAAGGCGAGCACCCGCTTCGCCGTGCCCGGAGAGAGCCTGTGGTCTTTAAGCTCTTTGCCCCGCTGCATCGAACCGAGCATGCCCATCGCGCCGCCGTGCCCCATGCCCGCCATGTGCACAGTCTGTCTGGTGCCTGTGACATTTCGGGGCCGGTGGTGGCTCGAAGGTGGCTACTCCCCGACGCCGGCGAGGTCGCGCACGCGCCGCACCTGGGCTTCGCGCTCGGCGAGCCGCTGTTCCGCCGCCGTCCGGCCGGCCGCGCCCAGGAGCAGGGCCTTGATTTCCACGATGACGTCGCGGGCCCCCGACAGGATCGCGGCGGCCAGGTCAGAGACCGCACCATCAAGATCTTCTGCGGGTACGACCAGGTTGGCGAGCCCGATCGCGCGCGCCTCTTCGGCACCGACCCGGCGGCCGGTGGCGCAGATCTCGAAGGCACGCGCGTAGCCAACCGCGTCGACGAGCGGCTTCGTGCCACCGAGGTCGGGCACCAGACCCAGATTGACCTCGGCCATCGTCAATTTCGCGTCGGTCGTGAGCACCCGCAGGTCGCAGGCGAGAGCGAGCTGGAACCCGGCACCGATCGCGTGCCCCTGAATCGCGGCGATGCTGACGATGTCGGGCCGGCTGAGCCAGGAGAACGCCTCTTGGAAAACGGCGATGCGGTCAGCAGCCTCGTCTTGGGGCAGCCGGGTCAACGCCGCCGTCGGGCCGTCAGGCGACGCGGCGACAGCGAGGTCGAGCCCAGCAGAGAACGAGCGGCCCTCGCCGCGAACCACGACGACGCGGACGTCACCCGGAAGATTTGCACCCGCTGCACGCAGGGCCGTCCACATCGCGGGCGTTTGAGCATTGAGAACCTCGGGCCGGCACAACGAGACGGTTGCCACCGGCCCATCGAGGTCCACCCGGACCCCGTCGTTGGGGGACGAGGAGCGGGCCAAGCCTTCGTCGAGGACGTCTGTCATCGGCGAACCATATCGCGCCGGTGCGTCAGACCTTCTTGCGGCGACGCGCCCCGCCACGCTGCCGCAACGCGACGCCCGACTCGGTGAGCACGCGGTGCACGAAACCGTAGGAACGACCGGTCGACGAAGCGAGCGCGCGGATGCTTTCGCCCGAGGTGTAGCGCTTCACCAGATCCTTCGCGAGCGTCTGACGTTCCGTCCCGACGATCCGACGGCCCTTCTCAGTGGTGGCGGCGGTCGTGCCAGTGGCTGCCATAGCGGAGTCCTCACGTCACATTGAGTGGTGTTGGCGGTCTTTCCTATTAGACCGCTTCGGACGATCATGCGCAACGATCATGCATTACAAGTCCCGACTAAACACACCGGCACACACGTATTTGTCAGGTACCCGATACCGTTGTGCCCCGTGACCAGTGTTGCCGGCAAGACGAAGGCATTGCCCGATCGGGTGAATCCCCGCGGAGATCGCCGCATGCGCACCGACCTGCTCGGTTGGGTGCTACTGGCGGGTGCCGGCATCGGCTTGACCGCTCTCGCCGTGCACGGCGGTGCGCGACTCGGCACCGCGAGCGCACCATTCCTGGGCCATTACCGCGTGCGGATAACCCCGATGTCACTACTCGCGCCAGCAGTGGCAGTCGCATTTCTTGCCACATGGCGGTGGTTTTCGCGGTTGCGCTGGCCGATCATGCTTACTGTCAGTTATTTGGTCGGGCTCGCCTGGGCGCTGGCGCTCGCGCTCGTCGATGGGGCGTCCGGGCTGACCCGATCGCTACGGGACGCGTCCAACTACGCCTCCGACGTCGCCGCGGTCGACAACCACCCGGCGCACTACCTCGCCCGCTACACGCACGACTTCCCGTCACACTCGATCGCGGCGCGCGGTCATCCGCCGGGCTCGGTCCTGCTGCTGTGGGCCTTCGAGCGCGCCGGCGTCCGCGACCAGC
This sequence comes from uncultured Actinomycetota bacterium, assembly GCA_963797605.1. Classification (GTDB taxonomy): domain Bacteria; phylum Actinomycetota; class Actinomycetes; order Mycobacteriales; family Micromonosporaceae; genus DASQPR01. The sequence goes on from CAWCPX010000005.1 coordinate 116,536, forward strand.
TCACGCTCGCGATCTTCATCACGGCGCTCGGCATCGCCACGATCCCGCTCGTGCTCTACAGCGTGCGGGGGGTCTGTGGCGAACAGACGGCCCGCCGGTACGCCCCCGTGCTCGTCCTCGCGCCGTACGCGATCTGGGTCGCCGTCAGCATGGACGCGGTCGTGGCGCTGCTGGGCGCGCTGATGGTCGCGGCCGGCGTGTTCGCGAGCGAGCAGAACCGCCGTGGCCTCGTCGCCGCCGGTTGGTCGGTCGTGACGGGCGTGTTGATCGGCTTCGGCGCCATGTTCTCCTACGCCGTCGTCTGGCTCGGCCTGTCGGTCGTGCTGCTGTACTTCGCTCGCCGCCGCGCCTTCCTGAACCTCGGCACCGGCCTGGGCGCCCTGCTCCCGGTGATCCTCGCGAACCGCCTCGGCTTCGGGTGGCTGGACGGTCTCATCGCGTCGAACTCCGACTTCGTCGCCCGCATCGAACCGTTCCGCTCCGCGCCGTGGTGGGCGATCCTGAGCATCGTCGCCCTGATCCTGGCCGCCGGTCCGCCCCTGTACGCCAGTGCCCGCAAGATCCGGAACACGCCCGCGTGGCCGTTTTTGATCGGAGCCGCCGTCGCCGTGCTGTTCTCGGTCTGCACCGGCCTGGCCCGGGGTGGCGTCGAAGCGGCGTGGTTGCCGTTCTTCCCGTGGCTCACCGTCGCCGCGACGGCGCCGGAACAGCAGGGCGGCGAGGCACCTCCGATGCCGTGGCTGCTGGTCGCGGGAGGGGTCGTGACGGCGATCGTGATCGAGGGGGTGCTCGCGACGCCGTGGTGAGTCGTCTGCGTCGGCCGGCTGCGTCGGCCCGGCTGCGTCGGCCTGGACCGCCGACTCGGCATCGCAGGGCCTGGCATCGTCGGCCTGGCGCCGCCGGCGGCCTGAGATCGCCGGCCTGGCATCGTCGGCCTTGCACTACCTGCGGCCTGAGATCGGTGTTGGTCTGGCGTCGGCCGGCGCTGGCTGACGTTAGCGCGGCAGATCGGCGCCAGCGCCGGTCAGGCCCTTCCATCGGCCAGCGCCGGCAGCCAACTGGCTGACGTTAGCCCAGCAGATCGGCGCCGGCGCCGGTCAGGCGTGTCACGGCCCCGTCGGCTTGTTGGCCCGACAGACCGGAGTCCTGGCCGGGCAGACCGGCGCCGAGGCTGAGCCACACGGACTCGCGGCCACCCGGGCTACGACCAGGCGTGACTAGGTCGAGCCACGCCGACGACTGAGCGCGGCTCGAGGAGCTGTTACCGAGCGTGACACGGCCAAAATCGCGATGCCTTGTTGTCGGGGGCTTGTTGTTGCTTACGCCCGGGCAACAGGTCCGCTGAGCAGCTGTTTTCGCTCTGCGGCCGAAACCCGCCAACCTCGGCGACTACTTTGCGCAACCATGGCGAGATGTGACTCTACGCAATCGGCTCGCGGGTGACCGGTTTCCGCCAATTCAGAGAACCAGCAGTTCAACGGCCGTGTCGCTCTGAGGTAAGCAATAACGAGCCCCGCCCATGACATGTCAGCTCTCGACTGGATACCACGCAGCGTAATGGGCTGATTCGGTAGGGCATAACGCACGCCGCGCTTAGGAACCAGACCGGGCACGAACCAAGCGCCACCCCGACGAGCGGCCACGCACGCCGCGCTCAGGAACCAGACCGGGCACGAACCAAGCGCCACCCCGACGAGCGGCCACGCACGCCGCGCTCAGGAACCAGACCGGGCACGAACCAAGCGCCACCCCGACGAGCGGCCACGCACGCCGCGCTCAGGAACCAGACCGGGCACGAACCAAGCGCCACCCGACGAGCGGCCACATGACCAGGAGCGGCACGAGGACGAGCACGCCCGCGCCCGCTCGGCGAGCCCGCTCAAGCAAGCCCGCTCAAGCAAGCCCGCTCAAGCGGAGCCCGCTCAGGCAAGCTCGATCAACTCGAGAAGATCGTCGCTCCACGCGTCTTCGACGCCGTCGGGCAGCAGGATCGCCCGGTCGGGCTTCAGCGCCTGCACGGCACCCGGGTCGTGCGTGACCAGCACGATCGCACCGGGGTAGCGGGCGATCGCGTCGAGGACCTGTTCGCGGCTGATCGGGTCGAGGTTGTTCGTCGGTTCGTCGAGGAGCAGCACGTTGGCGCCCGAGCAGACGAGCGTGGCGAGCGCCAGCCGGGTCTTCTCGCCACCGGAGAGCACGCCCGCCGGCTTGTCCGAGTCGTCACCGGTGAACAGGAACGCACCGAGGATCCGACGGAGTTCGGTGTCGGTCTGGTCGGGCGCGGCCGTCCGCATGTGTTCCAGGATCGTCCGGTCGACTTCCAGCGTCTCGTGCTCCTGCGCGTAGTAGCCGATCCGGAGGCCGTGGCCCGGCACGACCTCGCCGGTGTCGGAGGTCAGCACGCCGGCGAGCATCCGCAGCAGCGTCGTCTTGCCGGCACCGTTGAGCCCGAGGATCGCGACCCGGGAGCCGCGGTCGACCGCCACGTCGACGCCGGAGAAGATCTCCAGCGAGCCGTAACTCTTCGAGAGATCGTGCGCGGTCAGCGGAGTGCGGCCGCAGGCGACCGGGGTCGGGAACCGGACCTTCGCGACGCGATCGGAGGCCCGGACGTCTTCCAGCCCACCGAGCAGCTTCTCCGCGCGGCGGGCCATGTTCTGCGCGGCGACGGTCTTCGTGGCCTTCGCGCGCATCTTGTCGGCCTGCGCCATCAGGGCACCGGCCTTCTTCTCCGCGTTGGCGCGCTCCCGCTTGCGGCGCTTCTCGTCGCCTTCGCGCTGGGCGAGGTAGGTCTTCCAGCCGACGTTGTAGACGTCGACGGTGGAACGGTTGGCGTCCAGATACCACACCTTGTTGACGACGGCGTCGAGCAGCTCGACATCGTGGGAGATCACGATGAAGCCGCCTTTGTGGCTGGCGAGGAAGCTGCGGAGCCAGCTGATGGAGTCGGCGTCGAGGTGGTTCGTCGGCTCGTCGAGGAGCAGGATGCCGCCACCGGTCGCGGCCGCGTCCCGGAACAGGATGCGGGCGAGTTCGATGCGGCGGCGCTGACCACCGGAGAGGGTGCCGAGCGTCTGGGCGAGAACCCGGTCGGGCAGGCCCAGGTTGGCGCAGATGCGAGCGGCTTCGGCTTCGGCGGCGTACCCGCCAAGTCCTGCGAACTGATCTTCCAGCGCGCCGTAACGGCGCAGGGTGCGGTCGTCGGCGTCGACCGCGAGCTTGGCTTCGAGCTCTTTCATCTCCGACAGCAGCTTGTCGAGCCCGCGGGCGGAGAGCACCCGGTTGGCCGCGGTGACTTCGAGGTCACCGGTGCGCGGGTCCTGCGGCAGATAACCCACCGGACCACGGCTGTCGACGCTGCCACTGTGCTGCTGACCTTCGCCGGCGAGCACCTTGAGCGTGGTCGTCTTTCCGGCGCCGTTGCGGCCGACGAGACCGATGCGGTCACCCGGCTGCACGCGCAGCGTGGCCTCGGACAACAGGATCCGGGAGCCGGCCCGCAGTTCAAGGTCGGTGGTCGTGATCATGGCTGGGTTCGCTCACTCTCGAGAAGGTGACTCCGGCGGGCACGCAGAAGCGCCGGCCGGCTGGCGATCAGCGGCGGTCGGCGCGGGGCGCGTCAGTCTTCGCAGAGGAGCACGGTGCAAAGTATACCGACTCCCGCGAGCGACTTACCAAGCGAGATGATCACCCGCCCGGGTGTCGCCGCCCACAGCGACCACGCCGGATCACCGACGGACAGCGTCGAAGATTCGCGATCCCATGCGGCAAACAACCCGTAGCCTGGCATAACGGACATGTGTGAGTCCGGCCAGGAGGGCGTCGATGGAGCTCAACGAAAACGCTGGTCTGGACAGCAGCCAGGTCGAAGACATGCGTGGTGGCGGCGGCTCGCGCGGCGGTGGCGGCGGGCTGTTCCCCGGGCTCGGCGGTGGCTCGCCGCAATCCGGTGGCGGCGGCAGGCTGCCGAGGATCGGCGGCGGCAAGGCCGGCGGCGGGCTCATCGTCGTGCTCCTCATCGGCCTCGTCGCGTGCCTGTGCCTCGGTGGCGGCAAGCTCGGCGGCCTCGGCACCCTGGGCAGCCTCGGTGGGCTCGGGTCGACCGGCACCACCAACACCGACGCCGTCAACACCACCGATATCCAGCAACAATGCGCCGTCTCGAATCCGGATCGCTTCAACAACGAGGCGTGCCGCAACCTGCTCTACATCAACTCGATCCAGAACTATTGGCAGACGGCGCTGCCGCAGACGTTCGGCGTGCCCTACCAGATGGCGACGACGCGCTACTTCTCCGGCCAGGTCAGCACGGCATGCGGCCCGGCGGCGGCGGGCGTCGGCCCGTTCTACTGCCCCGGTGACAACCACGTCTACATCGACCTGAGCTTCTACCAGGAACTCGCGAACCGGTTCGGCGCCAGCGGCCAGTTCGCGCAGGCGTACGTGCTCGCGCATGAGTACGGCCACCACGTGCAGACGCTGCTCGGCATCGAAGCGGCGATGCGCCGGGCCCAGCAGCGCGATCCCGGCAACGCGAACCGGTACTCGGTGCTGCTCGAACTGCAGGCGGACTGCTTCGCCGGGGTCTGGGCTAACCACGCGTCGCGTACCACTGACGCCGGCGGGCAGCCGCTCTTCAAGACCGTGACGGCCCAGGACATCCAGGAAGCGCTGAACGCCGCCGCGGCCGTCGGCGACGACTCGATCATGCGCAAGAGTGGCGTCGCGGTGGACGAGGGTGCCTTCACGCACGGCAGCAGCGCGCAGCGCGAACAGTGGACCGATCGCGGTTACACGACCGTCGACCCGAAGCAGTGCAACTCGTTCGCCGGCGTGCTCAGCTAGTCGATCGTGCGGAACGGTGGCGGCCCCGGCAACCATGGATCGGCACGATCACTCAGGATCCGTGATCTTTACGCGGACCGCGAGCGCCGAGACGGCCGCAGCCTCCAACACTGCCCGGCGCGGCTCCGGCACGTCAAGGAAGCGGTCCGCGACCAGCGCGGTGACGGGAGCGAGCCGGCGGTCGGCCAGGATCGCCTCGACGGCCTTGTGATCGCCGCCCGTGACGACCGTGACCAGCCTCGACGCCTCGGGCACCAGCAGCCGCAGCACCAGATCGGCCGCGTCACCCGCCTGCGCCTTCGCCTGGTTGTCGCGCCGGCGGGCGAACCGGTGCTGCGACCACCCGCCGGCGGCGGTGCGGCTCTGGACGTAGGACGTGTCCACCTTCGACACCTCCAGCTCACCCGCCCGGGCGATGCCCACGGCGACGGCGGCCTTGCGCGCCAGCACGAGCCCGATCCGGCGCGGCTCGGTCGCCGCCGACACGAAATCATCGAGATCCACACTGGTACGCGCACCCGGCGCCCCATGCAACTCCGCGCGCGCGTGGTCGTCGGCGACCAGCGTCAGCACCCCGTCGATCATGGCGGCCTCGAAGTCGCCGTGCCGCCCCCGAAACCCGTCGATCCACTTCTGGACGCGAGCCGGCGCCACATCGACCCAGCGTCCACCACCGGCAGCCGGCCGGGTCACGCCGTCACGCTCATGTCCGCCAGTGTGCCAGGCTGTCTCCCATGCAGCCGACAGCACAGGCTCCGACCGCGCTGACGTCAACCGTGCTGGCCCGCCTCACCGAGGTCTACCCGCGAGCCGGCGATCCGGCCAAGGTGCCGGCGATGGTCGCGTACATGCGTGGCCAGTTCGCCTATCTCGGGATCACGGCGCCCCGACAGCAGGCGCTCGCCCGGGAGGTGATGTCCGGGCTGCCGAAACCCGCCGAAGCCGACCTGCGCGACATTGCGACCGCGTGCTGGGCGTTGCCGGAGCGCGAGTACCAGTATTTCGCCTGCTGGCTTCTGCGCCGTCACGTCGCCGTCGCCTCGCCGGATTTCCTGCCCACCGTCGGCACCCTCATCGCGCGGAAGTCCTGGTGGGACACTGTCGACGCGCTCGCAGCCCGGGTCGTCGGCCCACTCGTCGCCGCTCATCCAGGTCTCGTGACGACGATGGACGCCTGGTCCGCCGACAGCGATATGTGGCTGGCGCGTACCGCGATAATCCATCAGTTGACCTTTCGTGAGCGCACCGACAGCGAGCGCCTGTTCCGCTACTGCGCCGGGCAGGCCGGGCATCCGGACTTCTTCATCCGGAAGGCGATCGGCTGGGCCCTGCGGGAGTACGCGAAGACCGATCCGGACGCGGTCCGCGCGTTCGTGGCCGCGCACGAAACCGAGCTGTCGGGGCTGTCCCGCCGCGAAGCCCTCCGAAGGTTGTGAGAGCTCACGGCTCCGGTGTCGTCGGCGTCAACAGGCCTCGGTGGAACGCCTCCGCGACCGCCGCCGCCCGATCGGCGACGCCGAGTTTCGCGTAGATGTGCAGCAGGTGCGTCTTGACGGTGGCCTCGCTGATGAACAGGCGAGCCGCCGCCTCGCGGTTCGTCGTGCCGGCCGCGACCAGTTCCAGCACCTCCTGCTCCCGTTGGCTCAGCAGCCCCACCGGCGCGGGGGTCCGGACGCCTCGCATCAACCGGCTCGCCACCGACGGCGCGAGCACGGCCTGACCCTCGGCCGCGGCCCGGACGGCCCGGAGCAGTTCGGCGCGCGGCGCGTCTTTCAGCAGGTAACCGGTCGCGCCGGCCTCGATCGCGGGCAGCACGTACGTGTCCGTGTCGTACGTCGTCAGCACGAGCACCCGGGCGCTGACACCACGCTTGGCCAGTTCGGTGATCGCGGTGACGCCGTCCATGCCGGGCATCCGGAGGTCCATCAGGATCACGTCGGGCCGCAGCGCCTGCGCGAGCCGGATCGCCTCGGCGCCGTCGGCCGCTTCGCCGAGCACCTCGAAGTCCGGGTCGCGGGCGAACGTGCCGCTGAGCCCGTCCCGAACAACGGGGTGGTCGTCAACGATCAACAGGCGGATGGGCTCGGTCATGCCGCCACCGCCGCCGGGACGCACGCCGAGATGGCGGTGCCGCCGCCGGGTTCCGATTCGACCTGCAACGTGCCGCGTACTCCTTCGATCCGTTGCCGCATCGCGATCAATCCGAACCCGCCACCGGCCCCGTCGACCCGCGCGACGGGCGTCGGATCGAACCCGGCACCGTCATCGCGGACGTCCAGCGCGACCTCATGCTCCATATAGGACAGTGTCAACCCGACCCGGGTCGCGCGAGCGTGCCGGGCGACGTTCGCGAGCGCTTCTTGCGCGGTCCGCAGCAGCGCGAGTTCCGCCTCGGGCGCCATCGGCCGGACCGTGCCGGTCGTCGTGACGCCGACCGCGATCCCGTGCAGGGCCGACCAGCGCTCCGCGACGCCGGCGAGCGCCTCGCCCAGCCGGGCCGTCGCGAGCGGTTCCGGGCGCAGCGCGTCCACCGACCGCCGTGCCTCGGACAGGCTCTCCCGGGCCAGGCCGGTCGCCGCGTCGAGATGGCGCCGCCACTCCGCCGGGTCGTCACCGGCCTGCTCGGCGGCTTGAAGCTGGGTGATGATCCCGGTCAGGCCCTGAGCCAGCGTGTCGTGGATCTCCCGAGCCATCCGGGCCCGCTCGTCGAGCACGCCGGCCTCCCGCGCCTGCGTCAGGAGTTGCCGGTGCAGGCCGGCGTTCTCGGCGAGCGTCGCCTCCAGCCGCCGGTTGGCCTCGCTGACCTCGGCGAGTGCCTGTTCGCGCCGGAAGCTGTGCTTGTCGCCGTTCCACCCGATCCAGGCGAGTCCGCACATCGGCACCACGTTCGCGGTGATCACGGCGAGGTAGATGACCAGGCCGAGCGCGGTCGTCTTCGGCACGCCGTAGGACTGTGCCGTGGCCGCGACGAACGCGACGCCACCGATGCCGAACAGCTCCCACGGCCACGGCAGCACCCGGAACGCGTAGAGGTAGCCGGCGGCCGTGAAGAACCCGAACCACGAGTCCCGCAGAACCAGCACCATCATGATCACGATCAGTCCGGCCAAGAATACCGCCATCACCGGCGGCCGGGAACGCCATGCTGGATGCAACGACACCATCCACAGCATCCACGCGGCCGCCAGCGCGCACAGGGCGAGGTCGATGCGAAGCGAAGCGGGCTGGTCGTGCTTCAACACCACCGTGAACGCCGCCAGCACCGCAAGGAGCGCGTACGGCACGATCGTCACGGCCGGAAACCGCCGCCGCTCCCAGCTTTCCCGCGACGTATCCGGGACAAAGCTGATCATGTCTGACCTCCCACCGACTTCCCCTACACCCGGACCGAACCCTGCCCTACTCCCACCGGAACCATTTAACCGCCACCGCTCCGAAGACCACCGCGTACGCCGCCATCGTCAGCAGGGACACCGGATGCGGGAAGCGCCCGTCGGTGGCGTCCTGCATGGCCTGCACCGCAGCGCCCAGCGGGGTGGCGTGACTGATGTCCCGCAGCACGGACGGCATCGTCGAGATCGGCAGGAACAGCCCGGCGAAGAACACGACCGGGTAGAACAGCACCGCTCCGAGCGCGTTCGCGGCCCGGCCACTCGGTGCGGCGGCCGCCACGAACAACCCGATCGCGATCAGCGCGACGGCGGCGAGCACGACGGTGACCAGGAATCCGGCGAACTGTCGTGGCAGCGGCACCCCGAACGCGATCCGCGCCACCGCGAGCAGCAACGCGACCGCGACCGCCTCGACGGCCAGATCGAGCAGCAGATGCACGGTCAGGACGCGTACCGGGCCGACCGGTGTGGTCCGTAGCCGCCGCAGGATGCCCTTTTCGCGGTAGCCGGCCAACACGGGCGGCAGCACGTTCAGCGAGAGCATCGCGATGACGAACGCGATCAGGATCGGCACGTACACGTCGAGCAGCGTGCGCCCGTTGCCGAGGGCCGTCATCGGCTTGTTGTAGTAGGGGATGTTGCCGAAAATCGTCAGCAGGACGAGCGGGAGCCCGATGCCGAACAGGGGCCCGACGCGGTCCCGCACGAAGAGGGTCAATTCGCTCACGGTGAGCCGGCGGAGGGCGGAACCGCGTGCGGTAACGATGGTGGACATGTGCGTGCTCCTTGAGTCGAGGGGTCAGTCGGTGTTCGGGTGCCGGCCGGTGAGCGCGACGAACGCGTCTTCCAGGCTCGGTTGGTCCACGCGCAGTTGCTCGGCCACGATCCGCTGCCGGGCCAGGGTCGCCGTGACGGCGGTCAAGGCGTCGTTCGTGCCGGTCACGACGACGACGTCACCCCGGCGGGTCACGCTCGTGACGCTCGGCAACCCGCTCAGCAGCGCATCGTCGAGTGGCGTCGAGGGCCGGAACTGGATCCGCTGCTCGACCTGGGCCCGTTCGGCGAGCGCGGCCGGCGTGTCCACGACGACAACCCGGCCCGCGTCGATCAAGGCGACCCGGTCGCACAGCCGCTCGGCCTCTTCCATGAAGTGCGTGACCAGCACGATCGTGACGCCGCGCGCGCGAACCTGCTCGATCAGCTCCCACGTGTCCCGCCGGGCCTGCGGGTCGAGCCCGGTGGTCAGTTCGTCGAGCACGGCCACCCGCGGGTTCCCGACGAGCGCGAGCGCGATCGAGAGGCGCTGCTTCTGACCACCCGACAGTTGCCCGAACTTCGTCTTCGCCTTGTCCGCGAGCCCGAGCGCCTCCATCAGCACCCGCCAGTCGGCCGGCGCCCGGTAGAACGAGCTGTAGAGCTCCAGCGCCTCGGCCACCCGCAGCCGTTCCGGCAGCTGGCTTTCCTGCAGTTGCACGCCGAGTTGCTGGGTCAGCTCGGCCCGATCGCGTCGCGGATCGAACCCGAGCACGTTGATCGACCCGCCGTCGGCCGCCCGCAGCCCGACCACGCACTCCACCGTGGTCGTCTTGCCGGCACCGTTCGGCCCGAGGATCCCGAAAATCTCGCCTTCGCGCACGGTGAACGAGACATCCTCGACCGCTACCGTGTCGCCGTACCTCTTGTGCAGCTCCTGCACCTCAATCACTGGCATGCGCTCAGCCTCGCAATCACGGCCCGCGCGCCGCATCGACCGGCGAGCATGTTCCGGCCACGCGCAGGCGGAACCGCGAAACCGTCACCCGGTGGAGCCGCATCCACCGTTCGATGGACCCGCCCCGGGACCGAGACGGCACACGCTGCATCTATCGCGACGGCGGCTCGCGTCGATACGCTGGTGATCGCGAACGCTCGCGGCCGTCTGCCAGCCGTTCGTGCTCTGTGGTGACTACCCCGCACCGCAGGGTCGGCAGGCGGCCGAGTTCCGCTCGAAGATCGAAATCTTGAAGATCACAACCATTTCACCGGTACGGCCGGCGTCGTCGCGCCCGCCGCTCAGATGGCACATCGTGGCCGTGGCGCCGCCAGCGCACCGCATCTAGCGACACAAGTCCCACGACTTCCATGTCGCTCGACTTCCATGTCGCTCGACTTCCATGTCGCTCAGCACATCGCCATGCGCTCTCTGCCATCCAAACCGCCGGACACATCACCTCCGGCGCGAGCACGCCCCAAAACGCGGCATATGTTCTGCGACAACCATGTCAGCAGAAACATCGCCACGCGCTTCCCGTCATCGCAGCCTCCGGATCGGCCGACCACGACGCGTGCGGCAAGCCGCAACACACGGCCCGTGGCCGCTATGTCGCTGACGACATCGCCAGGCGCTCTCTGCCATCGAAACCGCCGGACACATCACCTCCGGCGCGAGCACGCCCCAAAACGCGGCATATGTTCGGCGACAACCATGTCAGCAGAAGCATCGCTATGCGTTTCGTGCCATGCCTTACTGAGGATGACCGGCCCGCATTCGGGTGCGGGGGATCTTTGGCTCGCCTTCACGGAAGGTGCTTGCCCGCATATAGAGGGCGTTGGCTGGCGGTTGATCAACGGAGGATCGTGAGCGCGGCCAGGATCACGATCACCACGCTCGACGCCAACGCCGTGGCCAGGCGGCCGCGTGGCCCGCCGAGGGTTCGGCCGAGCGCCGCTCCCCCGCCCGCCAGCAGCAACTGCCAACTCGCGGACGCGATGAACGCCGCGGCCACGAAAACGACCTGCTGCCAGCCGCTTCCGGCGACACCGGCGGCGCGATGCCCGAGCACGAGGGCAGCGAAGTAGATGACGGTCGCCGGGTTCAGGAGCGTCAGCCCGACGAGCGCGGCGTAGGCCCGGATCGGCGTCGCAAGCCGGGGCACGGCGGCGGCCCGGGCCGGATCCTTACGGTGCCGCAGCGCGGTCACGGCGATCCGGACCGCGATCACGATCAGCACGACCGCCGCGACGACCTTCAACGGCGTGGCCACCGGCTCGATGAGCGACGCGATCGCCGCGCCGCCGAGCACCGCGACCAGCGCGTAGATGCCGTCGGCCGTCGCGACCCCGAGTGCGGCTCCGACACCGACACGGACCGACATGCGAGCCGACAGTCCGATGATCAGCACGCCGATCGCGCCCACAGGAATGGCCACGCCATAGCCGGCGAGAAGCCCGGAAACGAATGCCTCAGTCACGATGCGTCAGCGTGCCAGCCGCCACCGCTTCCACGCGCGCGATTTCCGTCCAGTAAGCCACACCGACACCGCTGTTCGGGCTGCGCCACCGGCGTGTCGACACGCCAATCGTCGGATCTCCGACGTCACTGTTGTCCGAGGTCGGCGGCAGCAGCGCTCACGTCCGAGATCCGAGCCGCTCGGCGTGTCGAGAGTGCGTGTCGCGATGCCTTCGCCGCCACCGCCACACGCGAATGTCGCCAGACACATAGATATGCGTCTGGCGACATGGCGTGTTCGGAACGTGTGCCACGATCAGAGACGATCGCGGCGCGGCGTGGATCAGACGTTGAAGCCGAGCGACCGGAACTGGTCGCGGCCCTCGTCGGTGATCTTGTCCGGGCCCCACGGCGGCAGCCACACCCAGTTGAGCCGAATGTCGCTGCAGAGCCCGCCACCGGGGCCGGTCAGCAGCGCCGCCCGCGCCTGCTCCTCGATCACATCGGTCAGCGGGCAGGCCGCGGACGTCAGCGTCATGTCGATCGTGGCGACGTTCTCATCGTCGACGTGGATGCCGTAAACGAGGCCCAGGTCGACGACGTTGATGCCCAGCTCGGGGTCGACGACGTCTTTCAGCGCCTCTTCGACGTCGTCGAGCGCCGCCTTCTTCACGACTCACGGTGTCTTCACTCATGCCGGCCTCCGACCATCGCACTGATCCGAATCCTCGCCGTTCGGCGGCGGCCATTCCGCGCACCAACGCGTCCTTGAACGCCATCCACGGCAGCAGCGCGCACTTCACGCGGGCCGGATAGCGCGCCACACCCGCGAAGGCGACGCCGTCTTCCAGTACGTCCTCGTCGGGCTCGACCTGACCACGGCCCTTGACCATCTCGCCGAACGCCTCGTCGCGGGCCAGCGCCTCGGCCACCGTCTGGCCGATGACCAGGTCGAACATGCACGCTCGCGGCGGCCTGGCTGATCGAGCAGCCCATGCCCGTCGTACGACACCTCGACGATCTTGTCGCCGTCGAGGTGCACCCGCACGTCGATCTCGTCGCCACAGGTCGGGTTCACGTGGTGCGCCTCGCCGTTGAACGGGTCGCGTAGACCACGCCCGTGCGGGCGCTTCGAGTGGTCCAGGATGATCTCCTGGTACAGCTGGTCTGCCTGCATCAGGCGAAGACCCTCCGAACCTTGTCGATGCCGCGTACGAGGGCGTCGATCTCATCGGTCGTCGTGTAGAGGTAGACCGACGCGCGCGTCATGGCGGCCACGCCGAAGCGACGGCAGACCGGACGCGCGCAGTGATGCCCCACCCTGACCTCAACACCGAGATCGTCGAGAATCTGCCCGACATCGTGCGGGTGGACGTCTTCCACGCCGAACGAGATCGTGCCGCCCCGGCCGACCGCCGTCTGCGGTCCGAAGATCCGCACGCCCGGAAGGTCGGAGAGGCCGTCGAGCGCGTACGCGGCGAGTTCCTGCTCGTGCCGGTGGATCGCGGCCATGCCGATGCCGGAGAGGTAGTCGATGGCCGCGCCCAGGCCGATGGCCTCGCGCGATCGGCGGCGTACCCGCCTCGAACCGGGCCGGCGGCGCCGCGTACGTCGTGCGCTCCAACGTCACCGTCTCGATCATCGAACCGCCACCGAGGAACGGCGGCATCGCCTCGAGCAGTTCGGCCCGGCCCCACAGCACCCCGATGCCGGTCGGGCGCGAGCATCTTGTGCCCGGTGAACGCGAGGAAGTCGATGCCGAGCCGGCCACGTCCACCGGCAGGTGCGGCACGGACTGCGAGCCGTCGAGCATCACCAGCGCGCCGACCTGCGTGCGCCCGCGCCGGATGGCGCGACGTCGCGTTGGCGGTGCCGAGGATGTTGGACACGTGCACGAGCGAGACGAACTTCGTGCGCTCGGTGATCAGCATCGTCCAGGTCGGGAGGTCGAGGCGGCCGTGGTCGGTGACGCCGAACCAGCTGAGCGTCGCGCCCGGTCCGCTCGCACAGCAGCTGCCACGGCACGATGTTGGAGTGGTGCTCCATCTCCGAGACCACGATCTCGTCGCCGGGGCTCAGCACGAACCGCGGATCGGCGGCGGCCACCGCGGGCGAGCGGTGGCGTTGGAGAACGCGTACGCGACAAGGTTGATCGCCTCGGTTGAGTTCTTGCTGAACACGACCTCGTCGGGCGACGCGGCCCCGATGAAGGTCGGCGACCTTCGCGCGCGCGCCCTCGTAAGCTGCCGTGGCCTCGGTGCCGAGCGTGTGCACCGACCGGGCCACGTTCGCGTTGTGCTGCCGGTAGTGGGCGCGACGACGTCGAGCACCTGGCGCGGTTTCTGCGACGTGTTGGCGCTGTCCAGGTAGACCAGCGGATGTCCGTTGATCGTCGCGGCCGAGGATCGGGAAGTCCGCCCGGATCCGGGCGACGTCGAACCGCGCACGAGGTCGACGCGGCATGCCGAGCACGGTGTCGGTCATCGCTGCATACCTCCTTCTTGACGCGGCTTTAGTGACGCCGAGCCCGCACCGACGAGGTAGCGCTCGTAACCCTCGGCTTCGAGCTGGTCGGCCAGTTCCGGGCCGCCCTCTTCGACGATCTTGCCGGCGACGAAGACGTGCACGAAGTCGGGCTTCACGTAGCGCAGGATCCGCGTGTAGTGGGTGATCAGCAGCAGGCCGGTGTTGCCGTTGTCGCGGACCCGGTTGACGCCTTCGGAGACGATCCGCAGCGCGTCGATGTCGAGGCCGGAGTCGGTCTCGTCGAGGATCGCGATCTTCGGCTTGAGCATCTCGAGCTGCATGATCTCGTGACGCTTCTTCTCGCCGCCGGAGAAGCCCTCGTTGACGTTGCGCTGGGCGAACGCCGGGTCCATGCCGAGCGCGTCCATGGCGCCCTTGAGTTCCTTGCTCCACGTGCGCAGCTTCGGCGCCTCGCCGTCGATCGCGGTCTTCGCGGTACGCAGGAAGTTCGCCACCGAGACGCCGGGCACCTCGACCGGGTACTGCATGGCCAGGAAAAGGCCGGCCCGCGCCCGCTCGTCGACCGTCATCGCGAGCACGTCCTGCCCGTCGAGCAGTGACGCTGCCGCCGGTGATCTGGTATTTCGGGTGACCGGCGATCGAGTATGCGAGCGTCGACTTGCCGGAGCCGTTCGGGCCCATGATCGCGTGCGTCTCGCCGGCCTTGATGGTCAGCGTGACCCCGTCGAGGATCGGCTTGCGCTCGCCGTCGGGCAGCTTGACCGAGACCTTCAAGTCGCGAATTTCCAGGTTGCTCATTTTTCTACTCCATTACGCGGTGTCAGGGACACGAAGACGAAGCCGTCGCGGATCTCGACGGGATAGACGGGGACGGCGACGGTCGCGGGCAGCCCGGTCGGCTCACCGGTGCGCAGGTCGAAGCGCGAACCGTGCAGCCAACATTCGAGCGTGCAGTCTTCGACGTCGCCCTCGGACAGCGGCACGTTCGCGTGCGAGCACTCGTCGCGGATCGCATAGAACAGGCCGTCTTCGGCGTGCACGATCGCGACCGCGAGGCCGTCGATCGAGGCGCTGACCGAGGTGCCCTTGGCGACTTCGTCAGTCGCGCAGATCTTGATGAACTCGCTCATACCGCCACCCCGCGTAAGCCGCTCCTCGATCGCGTCCGACAGCCGGTCACGCAGGCTCTCGACCGGGATCTTGTCGACGAGTTCGGCGAAGAAGCCCGCGGACCACCAGACGACGGGCTTGATCTTCGGGGATGCCACGGGCCATCAGGTAGAACAGCTGCTCGTCATCGAAGCGGCCGGTCGTGCTCGCGTGCCCGGCGCCGGCCACCTCGCCCGTCTCGATTTCGAGGTTCGGCACCGAGTCGGCGCGCGCCCCGTCGGAGAGCACCAGGTTGCGGTTGATCTCGTACGTGTCGGTGCCGGTCGCCGCCGCGCGGATCAGCACGTCGCCGACCCAGATCGTGTGGGCGCCCTCGCCTTGCAACGCGCCCCGGTAGCTGACGTAACTGCGGCAGTCGGCGACGCCGTGGTCGACGAGCTGGCGGTGTTCGAAGTGCTCACCGGCGTCGGCGTAGTAGAGCCCGAAGAGTTCCGCGTCGCCGCCACGGCCGGCGTATTCCACCGTCGTGTGCTGGCGCACCAGGTCGCCGCCGAGCGTGACCTGGATGTGCGTGAGCTTCGCGTCCCGGCCGACCCGGAACTTCACGTGCTGCGCCTGTACGCCGTCGGCGGCCCAGTCGGTGACCGTGATGAGCGTCAGTTTCGCGCCGGCCCCGATCGAGACCTCGACGTTGTCGGCCAGCGTCACGCTGCCGGTGTATTCGAGCACGATCGTGGCCTCGGCCAGCGTGCCGATCTCGATGAACGTGTGGCCGAACGCGACCGCGGTGTCGTCACCGGCGACGTGCACCACGACGGGTTCCGCGAGCACCGCCTCCCGGGCCACGCTGACCAGCGTCGCGGTGTCGAAACCGCCGTACGCGAGGGCGCTGATCCGGTCGAACGGCGTGAGCACCGACCCGATGCGGCTGTCCGAGCGGTCCACCGTGGAGACGGCGGCACCCTCGGGCAGGTTGCCGTATTCCGGCTTCGGGCTGCTGGCACCCACGACCGAACCGTCGGCGGTGGCGAGCCCTCGCAGCCGCCCGAGCGGCGTGAACCGCCACTCCTCCTCCCGGCCGTTAAGAGCCGGGAAGTCGGCGACGTCGTAGGAACGCAACGCCTGCGACTTGGTCTTGGGCGGCGCCAAAGTTTCGGTGCTCATGTTCCTTAGATCTCCGTGACGTCGACGACTCTGATTGAGCGGGCCGGTGCCCGCGCGCTGTAGACCGACCAGGCCGGCGCGCGGCCACCTATCGAGTTGGCGGCGGTCGCGCTTAACCGACCGCGCCCTCCATTTGCAGCTCGATGAGCCGGTTGAGCTCCAGCGCGTACTCCATCGGGAGTTCCTTCGCGATCGGCTCGATGAAGCCACGGACGATCATCGCCATCGCCTCGTCCTCGGTCATGCCGCGGCTCATCAGGTAGAACAGCTGGTCGTCGCTGATCTTCGAGACCGTCGCCTCGTGACCCATCGACGACATCGTCTTCCCGGATGTCGACGTACGGGTACGTGTCCGAGCGCGAGATCGTGTCCACCAGCAGCGCGTCGCACTTCACCGTGGACTTCGAGTGGTGCGAGCCTTCGAGCACCTGCACGAGACCGCGGTAGGACGTGCGGCCACCGCCACGCGCCACCGACTTCGAGATGATCGAGCTGGACGTGTGCGGCGCGGCGTGCACCATCTTGGCGCCCGCGTCCTGGTGCTGGCCCTCGCCCGCCATCGCGACCGAGAGCACCTCGCCCTTGGCGTGCTCGCCGACCATGTAGACGGCCGGGTATTTCATCGTCACCTTCGAGCCGATGTTGCCGTCGATCCACTCCATCGTGGCGCCCTCGTGGCAGACGGCACGCTTCGTGACCAGGTTGTAGACGTTGTTCGACCAGTTCTGGATGGTCGTGTAGCGGCAGCGGGCGCCCTTCTTCACGACGATCTCCACGACGGCCGAGTGCAGCGAGTCGACTGGTGTAGATCGGGGCGGTGCAACCCTCGACGTAGTGCACGTAGGCGTCTTCGTCGACGATGATCAGCGTGCGCTCGAACTGGCCCATGTTCTCCGTGTTGATGCGGAAGTAGGCCTGCAGCGGGATCTCGACGTGCACGCCCTTCGGCACGTAGATGAACGAGCCGCCGGACCACACGGACGTGTTGAGCGACGCGAACTTGTTGTCGCCGACCGGGATCACCGTGCCGAAATACTCCTGGAACAGCTCCGGGTGCTCCTTGAGCGCGGTGTCCGTGTCGAGGAAGATCACGCCCTGCTTCTCAAGCTCTTCGTTGATCTTGTGGTAGACGACCTCGGACTCGTACTGCGCGGCCACACCCGACACCAGCCGCTGCTTCTCCGCCTCGGGGATGCCCAGCTTGTCATAGGTGTTCTTGATGTCGGCCGGAAGATCGTCCCAGCTCGCGGCCTGCTTCTCGGTCGAGCGCACGAAGTACTTGATGCGGTCGAAGTGGATCTCGGAGAGATCGGCGCCCCAGGCCGGCATCGGCTTGCGGTCGAAGAGGCGCAGGCCCTTGAGCCGCAGGTCGAGCATCCACTGCGGCTCGCTCTTCTTGGACGAGATGTCGCGCACGACGGCCTCGGAGAGACCACGCGTCGCGCCCTCACCGGCGGTGTCCTTGTCGGCCCAGCCGTATTCGTATTTGCCGAGCGCGGCGAGGTGCTCTTCCTGCGTGGCAGGGGTGGTCGGAGTCGTCACGGTCTGCTCGGTCATCGGTGGGTCCTCACAGTTTCGTCTATTTTTTCACTGTTTGTCGCTATTGCAGTCACCGCTATTGCCTGACGGCGCCGGGGATCCGGGATGTGCGTGGTGCACACCCCATCGCCGTGCGCGATCGTCGCCAGGCGCTGCACATGCGTGCCGACAAGTTTCGAGATCGCGGCCGTCTCGGCCTCGCAGAGCTGCGGAAACTCGGCCGCCACGTGCGCGACCGGGCAATGGTGCTGGCATAGCTGGCCACCGGAGGCGATCGCCGTGGCCGAGGCAGCGTAACCCTCGGCGGTCAGCGCGTTCGCGAGCGCCTCGGCCCGCGCGAACGGCTCGTCACCGGCGTCTTCCATGACATCGCGGCAGCGGGATTCGAGCGCGTCGACCTGCTCGGCGGCGAATCGGGCGACCGCGTCGTCGCCGCCGTGCTGCGCGATCCAGCGGAGCGCGGCGTTGGCCAGGTCGTCATAGGTATGGGTGCCGGCGCGGACCCGGGCGGTGTCGGTCAGGGTGAACACCTTCGCCGGGCGCCCGCGGCCCCGATCGCTCCGGACAGCCTGGTCACGAGCGGTCACAAGGCCCTCGTCGAGCATGGCGTCGAGGTGCCGGCGGATCGCGGCCGGACTCAGGCCGAGCGTGCAGCCGAGCTCGGCGGCCGTGGCCGCGCCGGTGGTCAGGAGCAGCTGGGTAACTCGATCCCGGGTGCGGCTGTCCGTGCCCGCGGCTGGCGCCGACGAGCTCATCGACCGACTCCGGGTATTTCACTACACCAGTGTGACGTATTTCGTTCGGCCAGCGCAAACATACGCGCCAGTGATCCACCCCACGGTGCCACTTTCGTGGAAAAGCGAAAATCAGACCTCGACAGGGGTACGCGCGGCCGGAAGCTCGACGATCCCGGTCGCCGTGGCAGCGGCGCCCACCTGGAGCGCCGTCAGGAGCCGCAACGCCGCGAGGAGCACCAGGCAGGCGCCGAACATGTGCACGCCGACCAGCACGACCGGTAGATGCGTGAAGTACTGCACGAATCCGATCAACGCCTGGGCGCACTCGACGATCACCAGAACGCCCGCGGATCGGGCTCCGGCCGCTGCCCCGGTCGCCGCGAGCGCGATCCACGCGGCCACCGACAGCCCGATGAGCAGCATGACCAGGTCGGTATGGAGCTGCGCGATCATCTGCGGATCGAGCCCGGTGCGCTTCGCGTGCGCGTCGCCGGCGTGCGGGCCGCTGCCGGTGACAACGGTGCCGGCCGCCAGCACGAGCGCGGTGACCCCGACGATCGCCCAGCCCAGCGCCCGGATCGGCGGCCGGACCTCGCTTCGCGCAACCCCGTCACGGGTACGCGTCCATAGCTGGTAGGCGGCCGCGATCACGGCACTCGACAGCAGGAAGTGGCTCGACACCAGCCACGGGTTGAGTTTCGTGAGCACCGTCAAGCCGCCCAGCACCGCCTGCGCCGGGATGCTCGCGAGCACGCCCGCGGCCCACCAGATCTGTCCGCGTCGCCGGCCGGACGCACGGGGCTGGAAGAGCGCCGCGATCAGGCACGCGAGCGCGAGCACGCCGACCAGCCCGGTCAACGTGCGGTTGGTGAACTCGATCTCCCCGTGGTAGCCCATCGCCGCCGTGGTGACGTAGGACGATCCGTCGCATTTCGGCCATGTCGGACAGCCGAGCCCCGACCCGGTCAGCCGCACGGCGCCGCCGGTCACGACGATGCCGACGTTGGCGATCAGGGACGCGAGCGCGAGCCCCCGCAACAGCGCCGGCGCGGTGGCCGCGCGTGGGGTCACATTCACTCCGACATGGTACGACCGGCGCATCCGGGTCATCTCCACCGGCCGTCACGTGTGGCGTGTCACCCTCCGGCGGTCGATCGTGCCGATCCGCCGCGGCACCGGCCACCACGCGTCGGCACGACCCGCCGGGAGCCGGTCAGAGGCGGCCGGCGACCGCCGCGGCGAACCGGGCCGGTGCCGCGGCGGCGTGCTCGAAGAACAGCGACGGCTCGGTCAGCTCGAGTTCGACCAGTAGCGGGTCGCCGTCCGGCCCGGGGATCAGGTCGACGCGGGCGTAGAGCGGCCGGCCCACGAAGTCGGGCATGGAAAGCAGCACCTGCGATGCCACGGCGTGCTCGGCCGGGGACGGTTCCCGCGCGGTGATCGCTTCCGGTTTGAACAGGCCGGCGGTGCCGAAGTCGGGGCCGTCCAGCATCGGGCCCTTACGGATCGCGTGGCTGTACACGCCGTCGAAGAAGATCAGCGCGGTCTCGCCGAACGTGTCGACGGCCGTCAGGTACGGCTGGATCATGACCGCACGGCCGGCGTCCAGCAGCCGGGTGACGTGCGCCGTCGCGTGCTCACGGTGAGCCGGATCGGCCATGTCGTACCGGCCGGTGTCGCGGCTGCCGGCACTGACCGCCGGTTTGATCACGAACTCGGCCGCGTCCGGTCCGGCGACCGGCAGCACCCACGACTCCCCCGCCGTGATCCAGGTCGTCGGCACGACCGGGACGCCGGCGTGAGCGAGATCGTCGAGGTAGCGCTTGTCGGTGTTCCACGTGACCGTCGCGGCGTCGTTGGCGAGCCGTGGCACCGATTCCGCCCAGGCCACGAACGCATCCCGGCGCGGCGAGTAGTCCCAGGGCGAACGCAGCACGGCGAGGTCGAACCGGGACCAGTCGACATCGGCGTCCCAGACGGCGGGCTCCACGGCGATGTCGAGGGCTTCGAGCGGCGCCAGCGCGAGGCGATCGTCCGCTTCGAGTTCGGGAATGTCAGTACAGGTCACGAAAGCGACGAGTGCGGTCATGCCCCGAGGGTAGGCGACATGATCGTCGGCCCGGGCGTGGGATGCCCGGGCCGACTCTGTCGATGTGTCAGACGCTTCATCGGTTCGGCTTTGTTGGTTCGGCTTAGTTGGGTGGGGTGGTGTGGTGCGTGCGTTCGCCGAGGTGCCGGCTAGCGCGCCAGGATGCGGCGGCTCATCGATCGCCAGAGATCGTTGCTGGGCCGCATCTGTTCCATCAATTCCCGCTCCCACTCGTTCTCCACCGTGACTCCGGCGGTCGCACATGCCTCTCGGGCGATGTCCGTGCCGGCGGCGAAGTGGTCGCTCCACTCGCCGTCCTCTCCAACGAGGACGATGCGAGCGCCACGGCGGCCGACGTACTCAACGACCGCCCGCGCACCGCCATGCACGGACGCGAACGTCTTGATGACCGCGACGAGGTTCGCGGGGTCCGAGACGACGGCCGTGTCGGCGGTCAGCGTTGTGTCAAAACCATCTGCCATGACAAGAGCGTAAGCACGAAGGGCACTCGAGTGTGTTCGGCCAGATAAAGAATGTGACCCCAATTACGCATCGAAAGTGGGATGCCACCTCGTACTTTGAGCCGAATTTCCGATTTCGCCCGAATCTCAAATCACCACAATACGGGCAGCCGTCTGCCACTTTCTGACACAACAAAACGCCCCGACCGAACCGGGCGTTTCCATCAGAAAACCACCACCAAGACAGCTAACACGCACCCAGAGCACACCACGACGACGACGCCGCCGGACCAAGAGCACCGGTCCTCCCGGTCACTACGTCCACTCGGGATGATCAAAAAGGATCTGACCCACAGCGCCCGCCCAAAGCGTGCCCACGTCAGGTGTGTTGGCGGCGCTTGCCCACTGAGGGCATCAAGCCTGACCGGTCCTCAGTGGGCAAGCGCCGCCAACACATCCCACCGCGCCCACCCACCTACTGAATCAACGCGTCAATCGCCACAGCAACAAAGACAAGAGTCAAATACGTAGTAGACCAATGGAACAGCCGCATCGGCCGAATCGGTTCCCCACGCCGCGCCCGCCCGTACAACCGATGCGCCTCCACCAGCAACATCACGCCAACCACGACCGCGGTGACCCCGTAAAGCGGCGTCATTCCCAACGGCCACAGCGCGACCGACGCCGCCACGGTCAGCCAGCTGTAGACCACCGTCTCCACACCGACCCGCTTCAACGACGCCACCACCGGCAGCATCGGGATCCCAGCTCGGGCGTAGTCGTCCTTGAACTTGATGGCCAGCGCGTAGAAGTGCGGCGGCTGCCACAGGAACACGACCGCGAACAGCAGCCACGCACGCAGGCTGAGCGAGTCCGTGACCGCGGCCCAGCCGATCAGCACCGGCAGCGCGCCGCAGATGCCGCCCCATACCGTGTTCTGCGGGGTCGTGCGCTTGAGCCACTTGGTGTAGACGATGTCGTAGTACGCGATCGCGGACGCGGTCAGCGCCGTGGCGAACCAGTTCGTGAAGACCGCCATCAGCGTCAGTGAGATGACCGTCAGCACGACGCCGAACACGAACGCGTTGCGCGGCGACACCGTGCTCGCCGGCAGCGGCCGCCGGGCCGTGCGGCCCATGAGCTGATCGATGTCGCGGTCGATGTAGCAGTTGAACGCGTTCGCCGCACCGGCCGCGAGTGCCCCGCCGACGACCACGACGACCATCAGCCACAGGTCGGGCAGGCCCTTCGCGGCCAGGAACATCGTCGGCACCGTCGTCACGAGCAGCAGCTCGACGATCCGGGGTTTGGTGAGCGTCACATAGGCGCGCACGCGCGCGCGGATGCCGACGGCGGTCACGGGCACGGGAATCGGCGCGCCACCAACCTGGACGCGGACGGTCTCACCGACAGCCTGCGCGGGCGCCGGAACGGCCGTCACGATGTCGACAGACCGGTCGGCGAGCGTACTCATTCAGCCACACCTTCCGGAGGGAGGTTCACGAACCGCGGCGCCTGGGTAAGGGGACGAACCAGCGCGGCAACACGGTGAGCATCGGTGGACAGCGTACGCGTCGAGCCCTTCAACCTCGGCACGGCCTGCCCGGCGTGCCGGTGATCACATCGACGAGCCGCGTCGGGCCCCGATTTCGTCGGGCGCTTCAGGCCCTTTCTCACCAGACGTTCACCGGGGTGATCGCACGCCGGAGTGCGGCGGATGGGTAGGGTCGACCTTGCAGACCTACGCGTTCCACACGTGCGCGAACGCGGCACATCGATAACACCATAAATGCCCGACGGGAGTGCCTTGCCGTGACTGACAGTAAGCTTGAGTGGTCAGAAATCGATCAGCGCGCGGTCGACACTGTGCGCGTTCTCGCGATGGACGCGGTCGAGAAGGTCGGCAACGGCCATCCCGGCACCGCGATGAGCCTCGCGCCTGCGGCGTACCTGCTTTTCCAGCGCGTCATGCGCCATGATCCGACCGATCCCGCGTGGCCCGGTCGCGACCGGTTCGTGCTCTCCTGCGGGCACAGCAGCCTGACCCTCTACATCCAGCTCTACATGTCCGGTTACGGCCTCCAGCTCGACGACCTGAAGAAGCTGCGCACCTGGGGTTCGCTCACCCCGGGTCACCCGGAGCACGGCCACACCGCCGGTGTCGAGACCACGACCGGCCCGCTCGGCCAGGGCGTCGGCAACGCGGTCGGCATGGCGATGGCCGCCCGCCGCGAGCGCGGCCTGTTCGATCCGGATTCCGCGCGTGGCGAGAGCCTCTTCGACCACAACGTCTATGTGATGGCCTCCGACGGCGACATGGAGGAGGGCATCAGCCACGAAGCGGCCGCCCTCGCCGCACACCAGAAGCTCGGCAACCTCACGATGATCTGGGACGACAACCAGATCTCGATCGAGGACGACACCAACATCGCGAAGTCGGAGGACATGCCGGCCCGATTCGCCGCGTACGGCTGGCACGTGCAGCACGTCGACTGGCGTGGCGAGAGCGGCTACCACGAGGACGTTCAGGCGCTCTACGACGCGATCAACGAGGGTCACAGGATCACCGACAAGCCGACGTTCATCGCGCTGCGCACGATCATCGGCTTGCCGGCACCCACCAAGCAGAACACCGGCAAGGCGCACGGTTCGGCGCTCGGCGCCGACGAGGTCGCGGCCACGAAGAAGATCCTCGGCTTCGACCCGGCGCAGACTTCGAGGTCACCGACGAGGTCCTCGCGCACACCCGCGAGGTCTCCGATCGGGGCCGCGCCGCGCACGCGGAATGGCGGACGAAGTTCGACGCGTGGCACTCGCAGGCCGGCGACAAGGCCGCGCTGTTCGACCGCATGAGCAAGCACGAGCTGCCGGCCGGGTGGCAGGACGTGCTGCCCACGTTCAAGGCCGACCCGAAGGGCGTCGCCACCCGCAAGGCGTCCAGCGACGTGCTGCAGGCGCTCGCCGCGTTCCCGGAGATCTGGGGCGGCTCGGCCGACCTCGCCGAGAGCAACAACACGACGATGGAGGGCGAGCCGTCGTTCGTGCCCCCGGAGCACGCGACGAAGGCGTTCCCCGGCGACTGGTACGGCCGCACGCTGCACTTCGGCATCCGCGAGCACGGCATGGGCTCGATCCTCAACGGCATCGCGCTGCACGGCGGCACCCGTCCCTACGGCGGCACGTTCCTGGTCTTCTGCGACTACATGCGCCCGGCCGTCCGGCTCGCCGCGCTGATGAAGCTGCCGGTCACGTACGTGTGGACGCACGACTCGATCGGCCTCGGCGAAGACGGCCCGACGCACCAGCCGATCGAGCACCTGACCGCGCTGCGGGCCATTCCCGGCCTCGACGTCGTGCGACCGGCTGACGCCAACGAGACCGCCTGGGCCTGGCGCACCACGCTGGAGCACACCGACCGGCCGACGGCACTGTGCCTCAGCCGGCAGAACCTGCCGATCTTCGACCGGCCGTCCTGGGTTCGGCCGAGGGCGTCGCAAAGGGCGGCTACGTGCTCGCCGACGCGTCCGACGGCCAGCCCAAGGTGATCCTCATCGCCACCGGCTCCGAGGTGCAGATCTGCCTCGCCGCCCGGGAAATTCTCGAAGAAGAGGGCACTCCGACACGCGTGGTTCGATGCCGTGCCGAGAATGGTTTGACGAGCAGGATCAGGCCTACCGCGACACCGTGCTGCCGCCGAAGACCAAGGCGCGGGTCAGCGTCGAGGCGGGCATCGCGATGTCATGGCGTGACATCGTCGGTGACGCCGGCGAGATCGTGAGCATCGAGCACTTCGGCGCGTCCGCAGCGGCCGGCATGCTGTTCGAGCAGTTCGGCTTCACGGCCGACCACGTGGTCGCCGCCGCACACGCGTCGCTCTCCAATGTCGGCGCCGTCACAGGCGAGACCACTGGCACCTGAGTCAGAATTGACCTTGATCCAGCATCGGCACAACTGAAGGAGATTGCAATGACGGACCGACTTGCGGAACTCTCCGCCGCCGGTGTGGCGGTATGGCTCGACGACATCACCCGCGCTCGCCTGATCACCGGCGGTCTCGACGCACTGCGCCGCGACCAGCACGTCGTCGGCGTGACGAGCAACCCGACGATCTTCCCGAAGGCGCTCTCCGACTCCAACGACTACGCGGAGCAGGTCGGCGACCTCGCGCTGCGGGGTGTCGACGTCGACGAGGCCAGCCGCATGATCACGACCTACGACATCCGGTGGGCCTGCGACGTGCTGCGTCCGGCGTACGACGCGACGGGCGGCGTCGACGGCCGCGTCTCGATCGAGGTCGACCCGCGGCTGGCCTACGAGACGGAGAAGACCATCGCCGAGGCGAAGCAGCTGTGGTGGCTCGTCGACCGCCAGAACCTGTTCATCAAGATCCCGGCGACGGCGGCGGGCGTGCCGGCGATCGCGGCGACCCTCGCGCTCGGCATCAGCGTGAACGTCACGCTGATCTTCTCGCTGGAGCGCTACGACGAGGTCATGGAGGCCTACCTGACCGGCCTGGAGCAGGCCAAGGCCAACGGCCTCGACCTCTCGAAGATGGGCTCGGTCGCGTCGTTCTTCGTCTCCCGGGTCGACACCGAGATCGACAAGCGGCTCGACAAGATCGGCACCCCGGAGGCGCAGGCGATGCACGGCAAGGCCGCGATCGCCAACGCTCAGCTCGCGTACCAGGCATACGAGAAGGTCTTCGCCGCGGCCGGTGGGCCGCCCTCGCCGATGCCGGCGCGAAGCCGCAGCGTCCGCTCTGGGCCTCGACCTCGACGAAGGACCCGGCCTACCGCGACACGATGTACGTCGAGCAGCTGGTCGCGCCGGGTGTCGTCAACACGATGCCGGAGGCGACGATCCACGCCTTCGCCGACCACGGCGAGATCAAGGCCGACGCGGTGACCGGCAGCTACGCCGCCGCCCAGAAGGTGCTCGACGATCTGGCCGAGCTCGGCATCGACTACGACGACGTCGTCGACACGCTCGAGCGCGAAGGCGGTCGAGAAGTTCAGCGCGAGTTGGGAGGAGCTGCTCGGCAGCGTGCAGACGCAGCTTGAGGCCGGTGGCACGGACGGCGCGAAATGACCAGTTGGCAGGCTCCGGGGCAGGCGCGCATCGACGCGGCCCCCGAAGACGAATTCATCAAGACGAACCCGCTGCGGGACCCGCTCGATCGGCGCCTGCCCCGCATCCCCGAGCCGTGCGCGCTGGTCATCTTCGGGGTGACCGGCGACCTGGCCCGCAAGAAGCTGATCCCGGCCATCTACGACCTGGCCAACCGGGGCATGCTGCCGCCGAGCTTCGTCCTCGCTCGGGTTCGCCCGCCGAGACTGGGGCGACGGCGATTTCGAGGAAGTGGCGAAGGAGGCGGCCCAGGAGCACGCGCGCACGCCGTGGCGGGAGGAGGTCTGGGCCCGGCTGGCCGGCAACATCAAGTTCGTCGGCGGCTCGTTCGACGACGACGACGCGTTCGACCAGCTGGCCGAGACCCTCGACGATCTGTGCGACACCCACCGCATCCAGGGCAACGCGGCGTTCTACCTGTCGATCCCGCCGCCCGCGTTCCCGACCGTGCTCAAGCAGATGGACCGCACCGGCATGGCCGACAACCACAAGTCCGGCGGCTGGCGCCGGGTCGTGGTGGAGAAGCCGTTCGGCAGCGACCTGCGCTCGGCGAAGCAGCTCAACTCGCTCGTCGACGACGTGTTCACCGCCCACGACGTGTTCCGCATCGACCACTACCTCGGCAAGGAGACGGTCCAGAACATCCTGGCGCTGCGCTTCGCCAACACGCTGTTCGAGCCGGTGTGGAACTCGAAGTACGTCGACTCGGTGCAGATCACCATGGCCGAGGACGTCGGCATCGGCGGCCGCGCCGGGTTCTACGACGGCGCCGGCGCCGCCCGCGACGTGCTGCAGAACCACCTGCTGCAGCTGCTGGCCCTGATCGCGATGGAGGAGCCGACGAGCTTCGACGCGGCCGAGATCCGGACCGAGAAGCTCAAGGTGCTGCGGGCGATCACGGTGCCGGCGGACATCGACGAGGGCACCGTCCGCGGGCAGTACCAGCAGGGCTGGGTGGCCGGCGAGCGGGCGGTGGGCTACCTCGAAGAGAAGGACATCCCGGCAGACGTCGACCACGGAGACCTACGTGGCGGTGCGGCTCGGCATCGAGACCCGCCGCTGGGCCGGGGTGCCGTTCTACATGCGGACCGGCAAGCGCATGCCGCGCCGGGTCACCGAGATCGCGGTCATGTTCAAGGGCGCGCCGCACCTGCCGTTCGCGAAGGCCGACGTCGAGTCGCTCGGCCACAACCAGCTGGTCGTCCGCGTCCAGCCCGACGAGGGCGTCACGCTGAAGTTCGGCTCGAAGGTGCCCGGCACCACGATGGAGGTCCGCGACATCGCGATGGACTTCCTGTACGGCGAGGCGTTCACCGAGTCCTCCCCGGAGGCGTACGAGCGGCTGATCCTGGACGTGCTGATCGGCGACCGCACGCTGTTCCCCGACGCCGTGAGGTCGAGGCCGGCTGGCGGGTCATCGACCCGCTGGAGAAGGTCTGGGCGGGCACGAAGCCCGATCCGTACCGTGCCGGCGAATGGGGCCCACGCACGGCCGACGAGATGCTCGCCCGCGACGGCCGCACTTGGAGGCGGGCCTAGCATGAGCGAGCGCCGGCGAACGCAAGCATTACAGGTGAATGGCGGCACTAAGCGGAGCGAGGTGCGGGCATGATCGGTCTCTGGGACACCACGGGTACTGAGGTCGTCAAGGCGCTCGTCGGCGGAGCGGCGCAGCGCGGGCGGCCTGACCAGCGGTCTCGCGCTCACGCTGGTCGTGGTCGTCGACGAACGGCGGGTCCGCGAGGCCGAGGCGGCGGCGACCATCGCGGCGTCCCAGCACCCGTGCCGGCTGATCATCGTCGTCCGGCAGGACACGCAGCACGGCCACCCGGAGCCGCCTCGACGCCGAGATCGTCGTCGGCGGCCGGCTCGGGCCGTGCGAGGCGGTCGTGCTGCGGATGCACGGCCGGCTCGCGCTGCACGCCGAGTCGGTGGTCATGCCGCTGCTGGCACCCGACGTTCCGGTCGTCGCCTGGTGGCACGGCGAGCCGCCGGAGCGCATCGCGTACGACCCGCTCGGCGTCTTCGCCGAACGGCGGATCACCGACGCCGCTCAGGCCGAGGACCCGATCGCGGCGCTGCGGCAGCGGGCCGAGGACTACGCGCCCGGCGACACCGACCTGGCCTGGAGCCGCATCACCCCGTGGCGCACGCTGGTCGCGGGCGCGTTCGACACCATCGAGTCCCCGGTCGTCTCGGCGAAGGTCATCGCGCCGGCCGCCGACCCGACCGCCGCGCTGATGCGTGGATGGCTCTGCGCCCGGCTCGGCGTGCTTCCGGCCCTTGAGGTCACGTCGGAGTTCCCGCGCATGCGAGAGGTCGTCCTGACCACGGCCGACGGCGACGAGGTCTCGCTGACCCGCACCGACGACTCGGCCGTGCTGCACCGTGATCACCAGGGTGACCGTGACCTGCCGCTGACGCGCCGCCCGCTGGGCGAGGAACTCGCCGAGGAACTGCGGCGCCTCGATGCCGACCAGATCTACGCGGACTCGCTGGGCGCGCTCAGCGGTGTCGACGGCCTCGACGAACGGCCGCCGATGCGCGTCCACGTCTGGCAGGACCCGTCCATCTCCGAGGCACCGGAGAAGGTGCCGGCATGACGGGCGAGGCTACTGGAGCGGGCAATGTCTGCGCAGGTCCGCGTCCTGCGAAGCGGGGGCGGACCTGATGGAAGAGACGATCATCGTGCACGCCGACGCGGAGGCTCTCGCGTCGGCGGTCGCGGCTCGGCTCGCCGTGCGGCTCCTCGACGCCCAGGCGGCCCGTGGCAGCGCGTCCGTCGTGCTGACCGGTGGCCGCATCGCTGAGAAGATCTACACCGCGCTGCGCGCCAGTGCCGTCTGCGACGCGGTCGACTGGTCCCGGGTCGACATGTGGTGGGGCGACGAGCGCTTCCTGCCGAGCGGCGACCCGGAGCGCAACGAGACCCAGGCACGCTCGACGCTTCTGGACGCGCTGCCGCTGACGCCGGCCCGGGTGCACCCGATGCCCGCCACCGACGGGCCCGACGGCGACGATCCCGACGCCGGCGCGCGCCCGCTACGCGGCCGAGATGACGGCTCGGCGCGAAGCCGGCGGCACCGTCCTGCCGCATTTCGACGTGATGCTGCTCGGCATCGGCGAGGACGGTCACGTCGCCTCGGTGTTCCCGGAGCACCCGGTCGGCGTCGAGAGCCAGCCGGTCGCGGCCGTGCGGGACAGCCCGAAGCCGCCGCCGACGCGCATCACGCTGACGATGCCGACGCTCAACACCGGCGACGAGGTGTGGATCATCGCGTCGGGCAGCGGCAAGGCGCAGGCGGTCGGGCTCGCGCTCGGCGACACGACCGCGGCGCGGGTGCCGGCCGCGGGCGTACACGGCGTGCAGCGCACGCTGTGGCTGCTCGACCGGGACGCGGCGGCCGAAATGCCGCAGCAGAGCCGCTAGGCCTGTTTCCACGCCCGTTCGCGCGAGCCGCGGACGGCCGGTCGCCCTGAACCGCTGTTAGTCGGAGCCCCTGCGCTGCCGCAGGCGGCCCAGGGCTTCCGCCACGAGCGCCTCGCCCTCGGCGTCGGAGCGCCGCTCCTTCACGTAGGCCAGGTGGCTCTTGTAGGGCTCGACCTGCGGCCGGTCCGGCGGCGCCTCGGGGTCGGGGCCGGACGGCAGGCCGCAGTGCGGGCAGTCCCACTCGGCGGGCGGCCGGGCGTCGGCCGCGAAAGACGGCTGCACCAGATGGCCGTTGACGCACCAGTAGGTGACGCGGCGACGCGGCGCTGGTTCCATCGCCTCTTCTTGGCGTTGGGACCGGATCCGACGCGCCGGCCGCGGATCGCATTGCTAGCCACGGCTTGTGCTCCTGTCATCGGGGGTCGATATGACGGGCTCAACAAACATTTGTGCGCGGCCCCAACACGACGGGGCCGCGCACAAATGAGTCTAAGTGCTATTCACATATTTGTGAGGCTTCAACGCGTGTGAAACCCGGGTCATGCGGTGTCTCTGACTCCGCATTCGCGCTGCCGTGGCGTTAGTCGCCCAAAAGCACCGATCAGGCGGAATGGTCGATCAGGCCACCGAGCCCGATCAGGCCGCGAGCGGTGCGTGCCGAAGCCACAGCCCGAAGCCGACGATGCAGGCGAACCAGATGATGCCCACGATGACCGTGAAGAGGTCGAGGTTGCGCTCCGCGACCGAGGAACCGGTCAGGGTGGACGTGACGCCGCCACCGAACATGCTCGACAGGCCACCGCCCTTGCCACGGTGCAGCAGGATCAGCAGCGTCAGGATCACGCTCGTGACCAGCAAGAGCGCGATCAGCAAGTACGGGAACCACATGGTGGTGTCGTGTCCTCTCGATGGTCCGGGCCGTGCAAGGATAGCGGGCCCGCCGCAACCCGCCGCCCTGGGCTACCCGGTACGACACCGCTACCGGGCCACTGTCCGGCGGTCACGCGATGACTATTTGGCGACGCCCATCGTCGCCAGGTCCGGCTCGCCGAAACTCGCCGAGATCGCCGCGCCACGGACCTTGGTGCCCTCCATCCGCAGGGCGGTCGAATAGATCACCGGGATGACCGACGGCCTTGGTCATGAGCGCCTTATCGACCTCGCCCCACAGGTGGTATTGCGTCGTCAGGTCCCGCTCGGCGAAGGCCTCCGAGATCAGGTTGTCGATCGCCGGGTCCTGCAGCATCGAGTAGTTCTCGTTCGACGCGATCGCGTTGTCGTTCTTCGACAGCGCCGCCGCGACCTGGCCCGAGCTGAACAGCGGCGGAATCACGGCGGAGCCGTTGGGCCAGTCGGGCACCCACCCGGCGACCGTCATGTCCAAGGCCTCGTAGGGGTTGCCGATGTTCTCGTAGTAGGTCGCGTGGTTCAGCGGCACCGGCTTGATCAGCACGCCGATCCGCTGGTAGGCCGTCACCACGGTGCCCATGAGCTGCGGGTACGGCTCGGTGTTGGCGAACCCGATGTTGAGCGTCGCCGGGCATTTGTACTGCTTCCACAGCGCCGCGGCCTTGGTCACGTCACCGTCCTGCTGGGTCTTCGTCTCGTAGAGGTCGAAGTCCTCGTGCGCGGGCAGGCTCGGCGGGATCATGGACGTCGCCAGGGCACCGAAGGTCGAACCGCCCAGCACGAACCGCCAGGTGCGTTTGTCGAACGCGTACTCCATGGCGATCCGGCAGTTGACGTTGGTGACGCGACGGGTGTTGATCGCGATGTAGCGCACCGAGCCGGTGTCACCGCTGATCGCCCGCTTCGACAGCACCGGGTCGTTGATGACCTGCTGCACGAAGTTGGGGCTCACGTCGCCGTCGAGGCTGATCGAGTACTGGTAGTTGCCGGTGCTGTTGATCAGATTGTTCGTGACCTGGGGGCGCTGGTCGTCGTAGTTCATCGTGATCACGTTCGGGTACGCCTTGCGGACCGAGTCGGTGCCCGGGTCCCAGTACGGGTTGCGCACGAGCACGAGCTTCGAGATGCCGTCTTCGAGTTCGTCTTCGCTCTTGATGAGCTGCGTCTGCGTCGAATCGACCTTGTACGGGCCGTTGGAGAACGGCGCGTAGTTGAAGGCTTCCTTCTTGCTCTGCTCGCGGTTGGAGTCGGAACCCTTCTTCACCGGCGCGAACGTGTTGACCGAGACGGTGTAACCGAAGTCGGCGACAGCCCGCTGCAGGTGGAACTCGACGGTGCGGGTGTCGATGCAGACGATCGAGTCGAGGGTGCTGTCGGTCGCGACGTACGGACCCTGGTAGGGCGGGTTGTTGTCCTTCAGGTAGTCCTTCGGGTAGGACAGACCGCCGTAGTAGTCGATCGCCGGCGCGTAGCGGCGCTCGACGCCGTACTGCACGTCCTGGCAGGTCACCGGCGAGCCGTCCTGCCACTTCACGCCCTGCTTGAGGGTGAACTCCCAGACCGTGTTGTCGGCGTTGGGCCGGCCGGTGTCGGTGGCCAGGTCGGGCACCAGCACGCCGGCCGTGTTCGTCGTCGTCAGCGTGCGGTTGAGCAGCCGGCTGAAGTTGGCGTCGGTGGCGAGCGAGATCTCCTGGGGGTCCAGGTTGACGATCGGCGACGCGGAGAGGATCACGTTCAGCGTGCCGCCCTTGATCGGCAGTTCCGCCGCGGCGGTGCCGCCACCACTGTGACAGGCGGCGACCGTGGTCATCGCCACGATCGCCACGACGGCGACCGCGACCCGGCGACCAGGCCGCCCGAACAGGCTAAGGGTGCGTGCGCGCTGCATGCTCGTCCTCACGGCGCGGCGGTGCGGCACACACCGCGGCCGGTCCGACTCGCGACAATGCGCCACCCGACGCCAAGCTAGGGGTGTGCGGGGGGTATTGACGTCTCACGCACGGCCCGGCAAAGCCGACCCGCTCGGGACACTCTAGGCGCCGTGAGCGTGATTCGTGAACTCCGGTCGGGCCGAATGCGCCCGGGTGTAACCAGATTGCCATCGGAGACAAACAGACGGCGGTCGGCACGCTACGTAGCGTGCCGACCGCCGCGGCAGAACGTGGAAACTTATCGAGCGACGTGGTCCCGGAAGCGACAGATCGAGACGAATTCCTCGACCTTGAGACTTGCGCCACCGACGAGCGCGCCGTCGACGTCGGGCTCGGCCATGATCGACGCGACGTTGCCCGCGTTCACCGAACCGCCGTAAAGGATCCGGACCTCGACCGCGGTGGCCTCGTCGAACAGCTCGCCGACGCGGGTCCGGATAGCGCCGATGACCTCCTGCGCGTCGGCCGGTGTCGCCGTCTTGCCGGTGCCGATCGCCCAGACCGGCTCGTACGCGATGACGACGGCCGCGACCTGCTCGGCCTTGAGACCCGCGAGGGCCGCGTCGATCTGGGCCAGGCAGTGCGACACCTGGCCGTTCTCCTCGCGCACGTCCAGGCCCTCACCGACGCAGATGATCGGCGTGATCTCGGCTCCGACAGCAGCCTTGATCTTCGCGTTGATCAGCGCGTCGTCCTCGTGGTGGATGGCCCGGCGCTCCGAGTGGCCGACGACGACGTACTGGCAGCCGAGCTTCGCCAGCATCGACGCCGAGATGTCGCCGGTGTAGGCACCCGAGGCGTGCGGCGACAGGTCCTGCGCGCCGTACCCGAGCAGCAGCTTGTCGCCGTCGATCAGCGTCTGCACGCTGCGGATGTCGACGAACGGTGGCAGCACGACCACCTCGACATCGGTCAGCTGCTTCTCGGTGAGGCTGAACGCGAGCTTCTGCGTCAGCGCGATGGCCTCGAGATGGTTGAGGTTCATCTTCCAGTTGCCCGCCATCAGCGGACGGCGGCCTGCCGGCTGCTTCTTCTCGGGCGCCTTCTTGTCGGCCATCAGGACTCCAGTGCCGTGACGCCGGGAAGCGGCTTGCCTTCGAGGAACTCGAGCGACGCGCCGCCACCGGTGGAGATGTGACCGAACGCGTTCTCGTCGATGCCGAGCTGCCGGACCGCCGCGGCGGAGTCGCCGCCGCCGACGACCGTGAAGCCGTCGACCTTCGTGATCGCCTCGGCGACGCCGCGGGTGCCGGCGGCGAACGGGGCCAGCTCGAACACGCCCATCGGGCCGTTCCAGAAGACGGTCTTCGCGCCGGCCAGCGTCGTCGCTGAAGAGCGCGACCGACTCCGGGCCGATGTCCAGGCCGAGCCAGCCGTCCGGGATCGCGTCGGCGGCAACGGTCTGCGTGGCGGCGTCGGCGGCGAAGGCGTCCGCGACCACGATGTCCGTCGGCAGCACGATCTTGCCGTCAGCCGACGCGAGCAGGTCCCGGCAGGTGTCGACCATGTCGTCTTCGAGCAGCGACTTGCCGACCTCGTGGCCCTGGGCCTTGAGGAAGGTGAAGCACATGCCGCCGCCGATCAGCAGCTTGTCGGTCGTCGGCAGCAGCGCCTGGATCACGGCGAGCTTGTCGGAGACCTTCGAGCCGCCGAGCACGACGACGT
Source organism: uncultured Actinomycetota bacterium (assembly GCA_963797605.1). Lineage (GTDB taxonomy): Bacteria > Actinomycetota > Actinomycetes > Mycobacteriales > Micromonosporaceae > DASQPR01. The sequence continues at coordinate 150,630 of CAWCPX010000005.1, forward strand.
ACGGCCGGGGCGGGTGGCCGGTGAGCTTGGTCAGCACGTCGAGTTCGGTGGCGACCAGGCCGCCCGCGTAGTGCGGGAGGATGGCCGGCACGTCGTACACGCTGGCGTGCTTGCGGTGCACCGCGCCGAAGGCGTCGTCGACGTACGCCTCGGCGTAGGCGGCGAGTTGTGCCGCGAACGCGCCCCGCTCGGCGGCGTCCTTGCTGGTCTCGCCGGCGTTGAACCGCAGGTTCTCCAGCAGCGCGACGTCACCGTCTTTCAGCCCGGCGACGGCCTTGTCGGCCTCCGGACCCACGGTGTCGGTCGCGTAGGCGACCGGTGAGCCGAGCAGCTCGCTGAGCCGCGCGGCGACCGGCGCGAGGACGTACTTCGGGTCGGGCTCGCCCTTCGGACGGCCCAGGTGCGAGCACACGATCACGCGGGCGCCACCGTCACGCAGGGCCACGATGGTCGGCAGCACCGCGCGGATGCGGCCGTCATCGGTGATCGTCTTGCCGTCGCTCTTGTCGAGCGGCACGTTCAGGTCGGCGCGCACGAGCACGCGCCGACCTGTCACGCCTTCGACGAGCAGGTCGTCGAGCGTTTTCACAGCGAGGCACCGACCAGTTTGACGAGGTCGAGGAGGCGGTTGGAGTAGCCCCACTCGTTGTCGTACCAGCCGACGACCTTGACCTGGTCGCCGATGACCTTGGTCAGGCCCGAGTCGAAGATGCACGACGCCGGGTCGCCGACGATGTCGCTGGAGACGATCGGGTCCTCGGTGTAGGTGAGGATGCCGCGCAGCGGGCCCTCGGCGGCGGCCTTGACCGCTGCGTTGACGTCGGCCACGGAGACCGGGTTCTCGCCGTGAAGGTGAGGTCGGTCGCCGAGCCGACGGGCACCGGCACGCGCAGCGCGTAACCGTCGAGCTTGCCCTTGAGCTCCGGCAGAACCAGGCCGATCGCCTTCGCGGCGCCGGTCGAGGTCGGCACGATGTTCAGCGCGGCGGCGCGGGCGCGACGCAGGTCCTTGTGCGGGCCGTCCTGCAGGTTCTGGTCCTGCGTGTAGGCGTGGATCGTGGTCATCAGGCCACGCTCGATGCCGAACGCGTCGTTGAGCACCTTCGCCATCGGCGCGAGGCAGTTCGTCGTGCAGGAGGCGTTCGAGATGATCGTGTGCTTCGCGGGGTCGTAGCTGTCCTCGTTGACGCCCAGCACGATGGTCACGTCGTCGTTCGTCGCCGGCGCCGAGATGATGACCTTCTTGGCGCCGCCCGCGATGTGCGCCTTGGCCTTGTTGCCGTCGGTGAAGAAGCCGGTCGACTCGATCACGACGTCGGCGCCGAGGTCGCCCCACGGGAGGTTGGCCGGGTCCCGCTCGGCGAACGCCTTGATGGTGTGCGGGCCGACGACGATCTCGTCGGCACCGACCTTGACCTCGTGCCCGAGGCGGCCGAGGACGCTGTCGTACTTCAGCAGGTGCGCGATCGTGTTGACGTCGCCGAGGTCGTTGAACCCGACGACCTGCACGTCGGCGTCGGACGCGAGCAGCGCCCGGAAGAAATTGCGGCCGATTCGGCCGAAGCCATTGATACCAACCCGGACGGTCACAGGTTTTCATCTCCTTGCCACACGAGGGCGGCGGTGTCGAGCCAACCCTGATTGATCAGATGGGCCGCCCCGCCGCGATCGCTGTCACAAGGTGCGGCTTAGGCCGCTCGGGCAGCGACTGCTCGGCGAGGAACGACTACGCCGGCCTCATCGCCGAACACACAGACCTTACTTGCTCGACCCACGAATGACACAACGCGCCCCCGTGGCGAGGAGGATCAAGTTCAAGATCCATTTCACATGGGTACGGCCGTCGTCGCCGCGCCGTGCCCTCGGAGCCGTTCCGATCCTCGCGCCTGGCGGCGCGGATGGCGCCGCCAGGACCCGTCATTCCGGTCCACGGCGCGGGCCCGCCTCCCGTCGACCGTGACGATTTGCGGTTGCCCCAGCAGCCCTCAATCGTCTTGGTCTTAGCGCGACCGGCAGCGGCGGCTGGATGCCAGCAGAGCCCCCGTGCATGTCGCGCTAATTGGCCATCATGTCGGCCGTGACAGCCGCCTCGGTGTCCGGAATGCCAAGGTCGCGCGCCCGCTTGTCGGCCAGCGCGAGCAGCCGGCGGATCCGGCCGGCGATCGCGTCCTTCGTCAGCGGCGGGTCGGCCAGCGCGCCCAGCTCCTCCAGCGACGCCTGCCGGTGCTCCAGCCGCAGCTGGCCGGCCGTGGTCAGGTGGTTGGGTGCTTCCTCGCTGAGGATGTCCAGCGCGCGGGTGACCCGGGCCGCGGCCGCGACCGCGGCGCGGGCGGACCGGCGCAGGTTGGCGTCGTCGAAGTTGGCCAGGCGGTTGGCGGTCGCCCGGACCTCGCGGCGCACCCGGCGCTCCTCCCACGTCAGCACGCTCGCGTGCGCTCCGACCCGGGTGAGCACGTGCGCGATCGCGTCGCCGTCCTTGACCACGACCCGGTCGACGCCGCGCACCTCGCGGGCCTTCGCCACGAAGCCGACCCGACGGGCCGCGCCGACCAGCGCCAGCGCCGATTCGGGGCCGGGGCAGGTGACTTCGAGCGCGCAGGAGCGGCCGGGCTCGGTCAGCGAGCCGTGGGCCAGGAACGCGCCTCGCCAGGCGGCGACCGCGCAGCACATGTTGGCCGAGACCACGTGCGGCGGCAGGCCGCGCACCGGCCGGCCGCGGACGTCGAGGAGGCCGGTCTGGCGGGCCAGCGCCTCGCCGTCCTTGATGATCCGCACGATGTAGTGGCTGCCCTTGCGCAGGCCGCCGGAGGCGAGCACGTGGATCTCGCTCGGGTAGCCGTACACCTCGGCGATCTCGCGGCGCAGCCGGCGGGCCACGGCGCCGGTGTCGAGTTCGGCCTCGACCACCACCCGACCCGAGACGATGTGCAGGCCGCCCGCGAATCGCAGCAGGGCCGCCATCTCGGATCGGCGGCAGCAGGGTTTGGGTACGTCGACCCGGCTCAGCTCGTCTTTGACCGCTGCGGTCATCGCCATCGTGTCGTCACCTCGCGGGCCAGTCGGATCGTCGTCGCCTGCATGTCTCTTACCGGCCGTGCCTGTTGCCGTCGTGCCTCGCTCCGGCCCCGGCCGGGCCGTTCGCCAGCATCGGCGCCAATGCCGTTGCCAGCGCCGCCGGGTCGTGCCGGGACGTCCCGTCATCGAGGGCGACCGCGTCGAGCACGAGCCGGGCACCCAGCGATTCCGCCGCGCGCTCGACCGGCCCGGGATCTCCCACCGCTTTCCCGTCGGCAAGTACTACATCGACCCGCAGGCCCGGAAGGTAACGGGTCAGCGCCTTCAGATGATCCGAAAGTGACAAACCCATCGTCTCCTTCTCCGCCGCCAGGTTCAGGATGACCAGGCGCTTGGCCGGGCTGGCCATGATCGCCTTGGCCAGATCTGGCACGAGCAGATGTGGGATCACGCTGGTGTACCAGGAGCCGGGGCCGAAGATGAGCCAGTCCGCCTCGCCGACCGCGCGAATCGCTTCCTCGCAGGCGGGCGGGTCGGACGGAGTCAACCGTACCGCTTCAACGTGACCCTCGGCGATCGCGACGGAATGCTGGCCGATCACCGTCGTGACTTCGTCGTCGTCGCCCCGGACGTCCGCCTCGATCCCGACCGGCACCGGTGACATGGGCAGAACCCGGCCGCGGGCGCCGACCATCGCGGCCGCGTGCGTCGAGCGCCGTCACCGGATCGGGGTACATCTCGAACAGACCACACAGCACCAGGTTGCCGACCGCATGGCCGACCAATGGGTTGCCGAGCGGCGCGGTTTCCGAGCCGAATTCAGTTGCGGGCTCCCCCGCAAATCGGTGCTGGAACAGCTCGGCGACCCGCTGGTCGTGCGCGGCCGGGCTGGCCAGCGCGGCGAGCGCCTGCCGCAGGTCGCCCGGCGGCAGCATGCCCCGCTCGGCGCGCAGCCGGCCGCTGGAGCCGCCGTCGTCGCCGACGGTGACGACCGCGGTGATGTCGAGCGAGACCGGGGCGTCAGCCGACGCCGCAGGCCCCGCAGCAGCGTCGAGAGCCCGTGCCCGCCGCCGAAGGCCACGACCCGCGGATCGTCACTCGCGCCCCAGATCGCGGTGCTGGGCGGCGACGGCCACACGCAGCTCGCGCAGCCGCCGCGCCAGCTCCTCGGCGATCGCGACGCTGCGGTGCTTGCCGCCGGTGCAGCCGACCGCGACGGTCAGGTAGCGCTTGCCCTCCCGCTCGAAGCCGGGCGCGGTCGCGTTGATCAGCCGCGCGTACGTCTCGACGAACATGCCGGCGCCCCGCTGGTTCAGCACGTACCGGCTGACCGCCTCGTCCTGGCCGGTGAGGTCGCGCAGCTCCGGCTCCCAGAACGGGTTGGGCAGGAACCGCGCGTCGAGCACGAAGTCGGCGTCGGGCGGCAGGCCGTACTTGAAGCCGAACGAGAGCACGGTCACCCGCAGCCGGCGCGCGTCCTCGCCGCCGAACAGCTCCTCGACCCGGTGCGCAGCTGGTTGACGTTCAGGTGGCTGGTGTCGATGAGCACGTCGGCGGTGTTGCGCGCCTCCAGCAGCAGTTCGCGCTCGGCCGCGATGCCGTCGGCGAGCCGGCCGGTGCCCTGCAGCGGATGCGAGCGCCGGACGTTCTCGAACCGCCGGATCAGCACCTCGTCGTCGGCGTCGACGAACAGCACCCGGGGCGAGAAGCCGCTGGCCCGCAGCGCGGCGACGGCACTGCGCGAGGTCGGTCGAGAAGGCGCGCGACCGCACGTCGAGCACCATCGCGGTGCGTTTCGCGGCACCGCCGGCCTTGTAGGCCAGCTCGGCCATGTCGAGCATCAGCGCCTGCGGCAGGTTGTCGACCACGTAGTAGCCGACGTTCTCCAGCGCCCGCGCGACCGTGCTGCGGCCGCCGCCGGACAGCCCGGTGACGATGACCAGGTCGGTGTCGGCGCGTATGTGGTCGCCGTCGTCGACCGCGTCGGCCCCGACCTCGCCGCCGGTCGCCTCGATCGTGTCGTCCACGTGTTGCCCTCCCGACTCGCCGCCCATGACTTCTCCCCCGAGCGTAAGAACGCGCGCGAATAGCTTCGACTACCGCCTGTGGTCAGCGCGCACACCTCAGCCTATGTGGCGGCGGGCGGCGGCTCGTCGCCGGCCAGCGCCGCCACGATCGCCTCCGCGGTGCGCCGGCCGACGCCCGGCACCGACTCGATCTCCTCGACGTGGCCGCGCCGAGCCGCTTCAGCGACCCGAACCGCGTCAGCAGCGCCTTGCGCCGCATCTCGCCCAGCCCGGGAATCGCGTCCAGCGTGGAGGCGGTCATCCGCTTCGACGGCGCTCGCGGTGGAACGTGATCGCGAACCGGTGCGCCTCGTCGCGGACCCGCTGCAGCAGGTAGAGCGCCTCGGAGGTGCGCGGCAGGATCACCGGGTACTCGTCGTCGGCAGCCACACCTCCTCCAGCCGCTTGGCCAGCCCGCAGACCGCGACGTCGTCGATGCCGAGCTCCGCGAGCACCGCGGCCGCCGCCTGCACCTGCGGCGCGCCGCCGTCGACGACCAGCAGTTGCGGCGGGTACGCGAACTTGCGCGGCCGCCCGACCTCGCCGATGTCGTCGGCTTCGCCGCACCTCGCCGGTCTCGGCCGCGCGCCTCCAGGTAGCGGGCGAACCGGCGCCGCAGCACCTCGGACATCGCGCTGACGGTCGTCGGTGCCGGAACCGTCGGGCCCACCACGGACCGCGAATTTGCGGTATTCGCTGCGGCGGGCCAGCCCGTCCTCGAAGACGACCATGCTCGCGACCACGTCGGTGCCCTGGATCTGGGAGACGTCGAAGCACTCGATCCGCAGCGGCGCCTGCTCCATGCCGAGCGCCTCGGCGATCTCCTCCAGCGCCTTGCTGCGTGTGGTCAGGTCGGCGGCGCGCTTGAGCTTGTGCTGGGTGAGCGCCTGCGCCGCGTTGCGGGCGACCGTCTCCATCAGCGCCTTCTTGTCGCCGCGCTGCGGCACCCGCATGTCGACGTGGCTGCCCCGGTGCTCGGAGCAGCCAGCCGTCAGCGCGTCGGCGTCGGGCGGCAGCTCCGGCACGAGCAGCTCGCGCGGCACGTCGTCTCGCCCTGCTCGCCGCCGTAGACCTGGGTGCAGAAGTGGTGCGACCAGGTCGCCGGTGGTGACCTCCTCGGTCTTCTCGACGACCCAGCCGCGCTGGCCGCGCACCCGGCCGCCGCGGACGTGGAACACCTGCACCGCGGCCTCGAGCTGGTCCTCGGCGAACGCGACCACGTCGGCGTCGGTGCCGTCGCCGAACACGACCGCCTGCTTCTCCATCGCCCGGCGCAGCGCGGCGAGGTCGTCGCGCAGCCGGGCGGCCCGCTCGAACTCCAGCTCGCCGGACGCGGCCTGCATCTCGCGCTCCAGCCGGCGGATCATGGTGTCGGTCTTGCCGGCCATGAAGTCGACAGAAGTCGTCGACGATCTGCCGGTGCTCCTGCGGCGTCGACCCGGCCGACGCACGGCGCCGAGCACTTGCCGATGTAGCCGAGCAGGCACGGCCGGCCGATCTGGCCGGCGCGCTTGAACACCCCGGACGAGCAGGTGCGCGCCGGGAACACGCGCAGCAGCAGGTCGAGGGTCTCCCGGATGGCCCAGGCGTGCGAGTACGGCCCGAAGTAGCGCACGCCCTTGCGCTTCGCCCCGCGCATCACCTGCAGCCGCGGGTACTCCTCGTCGAGCGTGACGGCGAGGAACGGGTAGGACTTGTCGTCGCGGTAGCGGACGTTGAACCGCGGGTCGTACTCCTTGATCCAGGCGTACTCCAGCTGCAGCGCCTCGACCTCGGTGCCGACCGTGACCCAGTCGACGCTGGCCGCCGTGGTGACCATCTGCTGGGTGCGGGCGTGCAGCGTCCACGGGTCGGCGAAGTAGGAGTTCAGCCGGCTGCGCAGGTTCTTGGCCTTGCCGACGTAGATGACCCGACCGATGCGCTCGCCGGCGACCGGGCCATGCGAAACCGGTAGACGCCGGGCGACTCCGGAATCGTGCCGGGCGCCGGGCGGTAAGTCGATGGATCAGCCACGCCGACGAGCCTAATCCGTGGGTACGTCAGTCCCGCCACGGCCGTGACTGCCGCGCCGGCTCAGACGAGCGTGATCTCGCCGTTCGGTGACCGTGACCTGCTTGGCCGGCAGCGGGCCTGGCCGGGGACGACCGGGCGCTTGACCGAGCCGTCGGCGATCGAGTAACTCGCTGCCGTGGCACGGGCAGATGATCAGACCGCCGGTGATCTGACCGACCGTGCAGCCCTGGTGCGTGCAACCGCGCTGAACGCCTTGAACGCGCCGGCGGTCGGCTGCGTCACCACGATGAGCTGATCCGCGAAGATCTTGCCGCCGCCGACCGGGATGTCGCTCGTCTTACCGAGGTCCTTGCTGCCCGAGGACGTGTTGCTGTCGCCGCGCGGTGCTGCCGCTCGGACCGCAGTGCGGCCAGAGCGGTGGTCGCCGCCGCCGCACTCACGACACCGACGCCCACCAGCACAGCCCGGCGGGTCGGGTGCGTGCGGGAATCGGACTGCCCGATTTCGGCCTCATCGGTGTCGTTGACGCTCATGCGCATGGCCTCCAAGTGACGTGTCTCGATCAGTTAACACGAAGATCCTGGGAGGTCGGTTCAGATCACCGGCGAGTCTGCCGGAACGCTGGTGTGACCGCCGGACAGTGGCTCTGACCTGCGGATACTACGACGACTTACGGGTGGCCGCGGCACGGGACGGCGTCCGTCGGAGCCGGAGTGGCCTTCGCCACCTTCGCCGCCGTCACCTTCGCCGCCGTCACCTTCGCCGCCGAGACCTTGGTTGCGGCAACCTTCGCCGCGGGGACCTTGGCCGATGCCGCCTTCGTGCCATTGGCCGCTGCCGACACCGCCTTCGCCGGCACCTTCTTCGCCGCTGCCTTCTTCACGGGCGCCGCCTTGGTCGCCTTCGCGGCGGCCGTGACCGCGAGCCACTCGCGAGGACGTCTTGACCGGCCGGCCGCCGGCGTTGGCCGTCGCCGCCCGCTCGGTGGCCGCGTTCGTCACCCCGGGTGTCGCCTTGCCGGTCAGACCGAGCACATGCCGCAGGAACTCGCCGGTGTGGCTCTCGGCCACCTCGGCGACCTCCTCCGGCGTGCCGGTCGCCGACCACGGTGCCGCCCTTGTGGCCGCCCTCCGGGCCCATGTCGATCAGCCAGTCGGCGGTCTTGATCACGTCGAGGTTGTGCTCGATCACGATCACCGTGTTGCCCTTGTCGACCAGGCTTTCGAGCACGCAGAGCAGCTTGCGGATGTCCTCGAAGTGCAGGCCGGTGGTCGGCTCGTCGAGCACGTAGACGGTGCGGCCGGTCGAGCGCTTCTGCAGCTCGCTGGCGAGCTTGACCCGCTGCGCCTCGCCGCCGGACAGCGTCGGCGCCGGCTGGCCGAGCCGCACGTAGCCCAGGCCGACGTCGACCAGCGTCTTCAGGTGCCGGGGGATCGCCGGGATCGCCTCGAAGAACGTCGCCGCCTCCTCGATCGGCATGTCGAGCACCTCGGCGATGGTCTTGCCCTTGTAGTGCACCTCGAGCGTCTCGCGGTTGTAGCGGGCGCCCTTGCACACCTCGCACGGGACGTAGACGTCCGGCAGGAAGTTCATCTCGATCTTGATCGTGCCGTCGCCGGCGCAGGTCTCGCAGCGGCCGCCCTTGACGTTGAACGAGAACCGGCCCGGCTGGTAGCCGCGGACCTTCGCCTCGGTCGTCTCGGCGAACAGCTTGCGGATGTGGTCGAAGACGCCGGTGTACGTCGCCGGGTTGGACCGCGGGGTGCGCCCGATCGGCGACTGGTCGACGCCGACGACCTTGTCGAGCTGGTCGAGGCCGCGTGACCCGCGTGTGCCGGCCGGGCACCAGTCCGCGCGCCGTTGATCTGGTTGGCCAGCACCGTGTAGAGGATGTCGTTGACCAGCGTCGACTTGCCCGACCCGGACACCCCGGTGACCGCGACGAGCTGCCGAGCGGGAACGCCACCGTCAGGTTGCTGCAGGTTGTGCTCGCGGGCGCCGCTCGACGACGAGCTCGCGGCCGGGCGTCTGCGGGCGGCGGATGCGCGGCATCGGGATCGCCCGGCGACCGGACAGGTACGCGCCCGGTGATCGACCGCTCGTTGGTCAGCAGGTCCTCGACCGTGCCGCTGAGCACGATCTCGCCGCCGTGCTCGCCGGCGCCCGGGCCGATGTCGACGACCCAGTCGGCGGTGCGGATGGTGTCCTCGTCGTGCTCGACGACGATCAGCGTGTTGCCGAGGCTGCGCAGCCGCACCAGCGTCTCGATCAGCCGGTGGTTGTCGCGCTGGTGCAGGCCGATCGACGGCTCGTCGAGCACGTAGAGCACGCCGACCAGGCCGGAGCCGATCTGGGTGGCCAGCCGGATGCGCTGCGCCTCGCCGCCGGCCAGGGTGGCCGCCGGCCGGTCGAGGGACAGGTAGTCGAGCCCGACGTCGACCAGGAACCGCAGCCGCGCGTTGATCTCCTTGAGCACCCGCTCGGCGATCATCTCCTGCCGGTCGCTCAGCTCCATCGCGCTGAGCAGCTCGGCGCAGTCGCCGATCGACAGGCCGGAGACCTCGGCGATGTTCTGCCCGGCGATGGTGACGGCCAGGATCTCCGGCTTGAGCCGGGCGCCGCCGCACGCCGGGCACGGCACCTCGCGCATGTAGCCCTCGTACTTCTCGCGGCGACCAGTCGCACTCGGTGTCGCCGTGCCGGCGCTCGATCCACGGCACCACGCCCTCGAAGCCGGCGTAGTAGGACCGCTCGCGGCCGTACCGGTTGCGGTAGCGCGACGTGCACCTGGTCGTCGGACCCGTGCAGGATCGCCTTCTGCGCCCGGTCGGAGAGCGCTCCCACGGGGTGTCGAGGTTGAAGCCCGTCCTGCGACCGAGCGCCTCCAGCAGCCGCAGGAAGTACTCGAGCGTGTGCCCGCTGGCCCACGGCTGGATCGCGCCCTCGCGCAGCGAGCTGCTCGGGTCGGGCACGATCAGCTCCGGGTCGACCTCTTTCCTGGTGCCGAGGCCGGTGCACTCCGGGCAGGCGCCGTACGGCGAGTTGAACGAGAACGACCGCGGCTCGAGGTCCTCGAACGACAGGTGGTCGTTGGGGCAGGCCAGGTGCTCGGAGAAGGTGCGCTCCCGGTGCTCGTCGTCCTCGGGCAGGTCGACGAAGTCGAGCACGACGACGCCGGCCGGCCAGCCTGAGCGCGGTCTCGACCGAGTCGGTGAGCCGCTGCTTCGCGCTGGCCTTGCACGGCGAGCCGGTCGACGACCACCTCGATCGTGTGCTTCTCCTGCTTCTTCAGCTTCGGCGGCTCGGTCAGCGGGTGGACCGTGCCGTCGACCCGGACCCGGGCGAAGCCCTTGGACTGCAGGTCGGCGAAGAGGTCGACGTACTCGCCCTTGCGGCCGCGGATCACCGGCGCCAGCACCTGGAACCGGGTGCCCTCGTCCATCTCGAGCACCCGGTCGACGATCTGCTGCGGGGTCTGCTTGCTGATCGGTCGCCGCAGATCGGGCAGTGCGGCTCGCCGACGCGGGCGTACAGCAGCCGCAGGTAGTCGTAGACCTCGGTGATCGTGCCGACCGTCGAGCGCGGGTTGCGCGAGGTCGACTTCTGGTCGATCGAGACCGCCGGGCGACAGGCCCTCGATGAAGTCGACGTCGGGCTTGTCCATCTGGCCGAGGAACTGCCGCGCGTAGGACGACAGCGACTCGACGTAGCGGCGCTGGCCCTCGGCGAAGATCGTGTCGAACGCGAGGCTGGACTTGCCCGAGCCGGACAGCCCGGTGAACACGATCATCGCGTCCCGGGGCAGGTCGAGGTTGACGTCGCGCAGGTTGTGCTCGCGCGCGCCGCGCACGATCAATCGATCAGACACGAGCTCTCCTGACCCTCAATGACACCGCTATCAGCCAACAAGCGGTCCGGGTGTCTTATGCCCTCGAGATGATCAACGGTCGCCGTCGCCGATAACAATCGACAACAGCCGCCGAAAACACCCCAAACAGCACCCAGGACAATCGCCGCAGCGACTGTAGCGGTGGGGTCTGACATTTTCCCACAGAGCACGGCGGCCAGGCGAAACGATCACGCCCGGCCGGCCGTACCCGTGGCCGCGTTAGAAGGTCTCTGACCTTGATTTACAGGTCTCGGACCTTGCGAATCGCGCGCATTTCGGCACCCGAACGCCATTTCCACTCGCTGCGCTGTTGAGCTGTGATCCGGGCCTCGCGGCGACGCATCTGCCAGTGCAGCTCGCGTTGCAGCTTGCGCCAGCTCTCGACCCGCCGGATCGAGAGATCACCGTTTTCGACCGCCGCCCAGACCGCGCAGCCGGGCTCACCGGCGTGGTCGCAGTCGCGGAACCGACAGTGCGCCGCCACCGACTCTACGTCGGAAAAGGCCTGATCAAGGCCCTCCTCTCCGTCGAAGACACCGACCGCGCGGATCCCGGGCGTGTCGATCACCGCGCCGCCGCCCGGCATCGTAATCAATGCCCGGAATGTCGTCGTGTGCCGGCCGCGACCGTCAGACCGCCGGATCTGCTGCGTCGCCATCACGGTCGCGCCGGCGAGGGCGTTGACGAGCGTGGACTTGCCGGAACCGGACGTGCCGATGAGGCCCAGGGTGCGGCCGGACGCGACGAGCGGGCGGATCCGGTCGATGTTGAGGCCGGTCTGGCCGCTCACCGGGATCACCTCGACGCCGGGCGCCGCATCGGCGATCTGAGCCGCGATCAGCTCCGGCTCGGCGACGAGGTCGGCCTTGGTCAGCAGCACGATCGGGCGAGCGCCGGAGTCCCACGCGAGCGACAGGAGCCGTTCGACGCGACCGAGGTCGGGCGTCGGGTCGAGCGGCTCGATCACCGCGGCCACGTCGATGTTCGTCGCGAGCACCTGACCACGCGATTCGGCGTTGGCGTTGGCCCGCACGATCTGCGTGTGCCGGGGCAGCACGGATTCGAGGGTGACGCGGCGATCCGGCCACGTGCGCACCACGACCCAGTCGCCGACGCACGGCAACATGATCGGGTCGCGGCTGGCTCGCAGCAGGTGAGTGCCACCGAGGCTGGCCCGCTCCGTGCCGGCCGAGCTGATCACGGTGGCGATGCCCCGATCGACCCGGATCACGCGCGCCGGCCGCTGGCCAGGAACACGAGAACGAGCGTAGGCGGCATCGAAATCTGCGTCCCATCCGAGGGACGCGAGGTCAAACGTCATCAAATCCCTTGCAGTCGATGGGGTGAGGATCGCGTCAGCGACTTACCCAAGAATCGGTAGGACAACGCAGTCGCACAGGTCCCACCCCCTCTCGACGGCCGGGAGAGGCCGGCAGTGGGCCAGCGGGTGCGGCGCGGAGGAGTTGACAATGCTGGGTTCGCATTGGCGACGACGACAACGCCGCGAGTCGCACGCCAGGGCGCGGCTCGCGCCCACTAGCGCCTACTGTCGGGCTCTATATGTGTCATGGGTAAACGGTAGGGCTCACGGGCAGAAATCGAAACCGATTATGTGGTACGAGTGCCATGGGCTCCGTCGGCTCGCGTTCGGGCGGCCGATAGCGCTGTGATCACGACGCGGTACGGTCGAGCCGTGACCGCTGACCCGCTCGCCCTCACCGATGAACTGACCCGCGCCGACGCCCGCCTCCAGGCGACGATCGCCGGCCTGACAGAGGCTGACCTCGGCAAGCCGAGCCTCCTTCCGGACTGGACCCGGGGCCACGTGCTCGCGCACATCGCGCGCAACGCCGACGCCCTGAACAACCTGCTCACGTGGGCTCGCACCGGCATCGAAACCCCCGCGTACGCCACTCCGACCACGCGCGCTGACGCCATCGAGGCGGACGCGAACCGCACGTTGATGGAGCACGTCGACGACATCCGGACGAGTTCCGCGCGGTTCGTCGAGGCCGCTGAGCAGATGCCGGCCGACTGCTGGACCAGGGTCCTCGGAACCCAGGGCAGCGCCTCCCGACTGGTGTGGCGGCGCTTGCGCGAGGTCGAGATCCACCACGTCGACCTCGACGCCGGTTACGCTCCGGAGGACTGGCCGGAGGCGTTCACGCTGCGGCTGCTCAACGAACTGGTGCACGAGCGGCCGCGAGCCACCGAGCCGCTGCCCGCCGTGTTGTTGCGGGGCGACGGCCTGGCCCACCCGCTGCGGCTCGGCGACGGCGAGCCCTCGGTCACGGTGAGCGGCCCGAGCGCGGCCCTGGCGGCCTGGCTGGCCGGCCGGTCCGACGGTGCCACCCTGGTCGCGAGCCCGACCGGTCCCCTGCCCGCCCTTTCCGACTGGATGTGACGCGATGCCGTACACCGGAGACACCACGCCCGACACCCGTACCCTGCCGGCACTGACGATCACGAAACTGTCGGTCGGGCCGACGGACAACAACGCATACCTTTTGCGGTGTACGGCGACCGGTCAGCAACTGATGATCGACGCCGCGAACGAGGCAGAGAAACTGATCGCGCTCATCGGTGACAACGGTTTGCAGACCGTGGTCACGACGCACCGGCACGGCGACCACTGGCAGGCGTTGGCCGACGTGGTGCAGGCGACCGGCGCCGACTCGGTCGCGCAGGTGCTCGACGCGCCCGAGTTGCCGATCGACTCGACCCTGGTCGACGACGGCGACACGATCGTGGTCGGTGAGGTGCCGCTCGAAGTGATCCACCTGGTCGGTCACACGCCCGGATCGATCGCGCTGCTCTACCGCGACCCGACCGGCTACCCGCACCTGTTCACCGGCGACTCGCTGTTCCCGGGCGGCGTCGGCAACACGTGGGGCGATCCGGACGCGTTCGCCTCGCTGATCAACGACGTACAGACGAAGATCTTCGACCGGCTGCCCGACGAGACGTGGTTCTACCCGGGCCACGGCAAGGACGGCACGCTGGGCAACGAGCGCCCGTCTCTCCCGGAGTGGCGCGAGCGCGGCTGGTAGTCGTACCGACGATGGCCCTGTGAACGTGATCTTGTTCCGCGAGTCGCCATGACCCGTCATTTTCATGGTCCGGCATGCTTTGCGGTGCTGGAGCCCCGCTAGACCTTCCGGATCATGAAAGTGCGGAGTTCACTCACGCCCAACGCCTTCCGGAAGGTCGGCATCGAGGAGCGGCTCCGCCACGAGATAGGCCAAGAAGCTGCCAGGGTTCCCGCCAACGTCATTATGCTGCTGTGTCATCGTCCCGCTCCCAGTCACTAGGCCTTCAGAGGCGGTGGTGCACCCACACGTTCGGTTCGACGTACGTCGCGATCTCCTGCTCCATGTCACAGTTCACCGCGACCAGCGCCTGCGGCACCACCACCGGCCCACTCGTGTCGAAGGGCAGTCCGGTCCACGCCCGCCACTCCTCGAGCGTCCCCAGCACCGTCATCGAGTACGGCGCGATCCCCACAATCCGGGCACCGGCCCGGACGTGCGTACGCAGCCACGGGTCCTGCGGCAACCCATCCGGCCGGAACCGCGCGAGATACGTGGCCATCGACTCGTGTGGCCAGCGGTGCTTCTCGTTCGGGCGCACCGGCACCACCAGGCTCGTGTAGCCGAGGTCGCGCAAGGTGCCGCGCAACGCGTCGAGCATTACCCGGGACAAGCCAGATCCGCGCATGTCGGGCCGGATCGTGACTTCCAGCGCCGCCGCGACCGAACCGCGCGGAGCGTCGGTGAACCCGTCGAGCAGCACCCGGTCGTAGCCACCCGGCGGCAGGTCCACGTCGGGGTCGCCGGTCCACCGGAACGGGAACGCGCAGGCTCGCGCGATCGGGACATCCGGGGCATCGCGGTCGATCGCGATCAGGTTGGATTCCGGGTGCCGGGCCACCAGACGGTCGAAGAGCTGCTCCGTGATCGGATCGTGATACAAAAATTCCGCCCACGAATCCGGGAAAACGTCAAAAATCGGGGCGAGGTCAGGCCGGTCTGCGAGAGTGCCAACGATGAGGTCCATGTCATTTTGAGCCTGGACCACGGATAATGAGCGTGTCTCTGGTCCGACGGCGCTTGTGACCTGATTCACATTGCTTAGACGCGTGATACTCACTGAGAGTTACCCTCGCACTACCGGGTGGCACGCCTGACCAGGGCAAACGCCCGCCACCCTGACACGACCGCGGCGAGACCGACCGGCCGGTCAGAAGGGAAGAGCGTGCCAAGCAGGTTGCTGGCGAGATGGTATTGGCTGTGGATGGGTCTGCTCACCGCGGCCTTCTACGCCGTGCCCTCCTGGCACGTGCTGATCTGGAGCCTGATCGGCGCCAGCAGTGCCGGTGCCGTGATCCTCGGCGTCGTCCGCAACCGGCCCCGCCGCATCACACCGTGGATCCTGCTGGCCGTCTCGCTGTTCTGCTTCGCCGCCGGCGACACGACCTACAACATCCTGACCAACGTGATGCACCAGACCCGATCCGTTCCCGTCGGTCGCGGACCTGTTCTACCTCGGTCACGGTGGTCACCATGGTGGCCGGCATGTTCGGGCTCGTCCGCGCCGCCACGGCCACTCGCGATCGCTCCAGCATCATCGACAGCCTCGTGCTCACCTCCGGCGTCGGGTTGATCTACTGGATCGTCGCTGATCAGTCCCGACGTGCACCGGCAGGACCTGACGCTGCTCGGAAAAGTCATCACCATCGCGTACCCGCTGAATGATGTGCTGGTTCTGGGTCTCGTCGCTCGTCTGGTCGTGGTGACCCGCACGGTCGCCGGCCGTGATGCTGCTGGCGACCGGCGTGGCCGGGCTGCTGTTCGCCGACGTCGCCTACGGCTTGATCCAGCTCAACGCGAATTGGAGCGTCGGCGGCCCGATCGATCTCGGCTGGGTCGTCCTCTACGCGACGTGGGGCGCCGCCGGCCTGCATCCGTCGATGGTCGCGCTGACCGAGCCGCGGGTGGCCTATCCGGCGCAGATGGGGCGCCTGAGACTGGCGTTGCTCGCGGTGTCGGCGCTGGTCGCACCGGCCACATTGCTGATCGAGGCGTCCGGCGGCCAGGTTCGCGACGCGCCCGTGATCGCCGCGCTGTCCGCCCTGGTGTTCCTGCTCGTCCTCGTGCGGCTCGCCGACGTCGCGAGCACCCACCGTCGCGCCCTCGCCCGGGAGCAGGGGCTGCGGCACGCGGCCGATGCGCTGGTCTCGGCGACCGACCTGACCGAGGTGCGCACCGCCGTGCACGCCGCGGTCGACGGCGATGCTGCCGCCGGGCACGGATCACGCCGTGGTCCTGTCGATCGCGGAGCCCGAGCATCCGGTGCAGGTCGAGCCGCCGCCCGGCAAGAGTCTCCAGCCGCCGCAGATCCTCGGCAGCGACTGGACGGCGCAGCTGCGCTACACCCGCACGCTCGACGCCGTCCGCCGCCACGACGCTCCGCAGCTTCGACGTCTGCCTGTTCTGCCCGCTCGCCGTGCCCGATCCGTCGCGCTCGGGCGCCCGGCTCGGCGCGCTCGCCGTCGGCGCCGACGAAGAGGTGCTGACCGTACTGCAGGGGCCGGTCGAGGTGCTCGCCTCGCAGACCTCGCTCGCGCTGCAGCGGATCACGCTGGCCGACGAGGTCAACCGGCGCAAGAGCGAGGACTACTTCCGCACGCTGGTGCAGAACACCGCCGACGTGATCCTCATCGTCGAGGAGAACAACCGCGTCCGGTACGCGAGCCCGTCGGCCAGCTCCGTCTTCGGCGACCAGCCCGTCGTCGGGATGGCGCTCAGGACAGCTCCTCGACGCGAACGACCGTGGCCACGCCGCCCAACTGCTCGAACTCGTCCGCGCCGGCAGCGGCGGCGAGCCGGGCGAGGCCGGCACCGACTGGAGCGTGCGGCACCCCGACGGGTCGCTCGTCCAGGTCGAGGCGTTCTCGCAGGACCTGCGGCACGATCAGACCGTCCGGGGCGTCGTGGTCACGCTGCGCGACGTCACCGAACGCCGCCGGCTCGAACAGGAGCTGACGCACCGCGCGTTCCACGACTCGCTGACCGGCCTGGCCAACCGGGTGCTGTTCCAGGAGCGGGTCCGCAGTGCGGTGGCCCGGGCCGGGCGCCAGGGCAGCATCGTCGGCGTGCTGTTCATCGACCTCGACGACTTCAAGGTGGTCAACGACACCATGGGTCACCACACCGGCGACCAGCTGCTGGTGGCCGTCGGGCAGCGGCTCAGCGAATCGCTCCGGCCACCCGGACAGCGCCGCCCGGCTCGGCGGCGACGAGTTCGCGGCGCTGATCGAGGACGTCGACGACCCAGCCGAGATCGAGGAGATCGCCACCCGGATCGTGGCCGCGCTCAGCGAGCCGTTCCAGGTCGGCGACGCGCTGGTCAGCGGCGATGCCAGCATCGGCGTGGCGACCACGGCCGAAGCGCACCGACGAGCACGATCTGCTGCGCCAGGCCGACCTCGCGCTCTACGTGGCCAAGGGCGACGGAAAGGGCCGGTGGCGGCGTTACCAGGCGGCGCTGCACACGGCCGTGCTCAAGCGCATGGAGATCCGCAACGAACTCGACCAGGCCGTCAAGGACAACGCGTTCGAGCTGCACTACCAGCCGATCGTGGCGCTCGACGAGCGGCGAGACGCTGGGCTTCGAGGCGCTGCTGCGCTGGAACCACCCGGTGCACGGCATGGTGCGGCCGGTCGACTTCATCGGCATCGCCGAGGAGAGCGGCCTGATCGTGCCGATCGGCGACTGGGTGATGCGCACCGGCATCGAGGCCGCCGCGCGCTGGCACAAGTCGAACCCGGCCCGATCCGCGTACGTCAGCGTGAACGTCTCCGCCCGACAGTTCCGCGCGCCCGGTTTCGTCGACAAGGTCGTGGCGTGTCTCGCCGAGGCGAATCTGCCGGCGTCCAAGTTGATGCTGGAAATCACCGAGAGCCTGCTGCTGCCGGACGAGGAGCAGGTGTGGGCCGACCTGAGCTCGCTGCGGGCGATGGGCGTCCGGATCGCGATCGACGACTTCGGCACCGGCTACTCGTCGCTCAGCTACCTGCGGCGGGTGCCGGTCGACGTGGTGAAGGTCGATCGATCGTTCGTCGAGACGATAGGATCTTCGTCACAGCAGCGCGCGCTGGTTGAGGGAATTGTGTGGCTTGCGGGCACGCTCGGGCTTCAAGTTATCGCCGAGGGTATCGAGACCGAAACCGACCGTCATCTGCTCGAAAGACTGGGATGCCCGATGGGCCAGGGCTACCTGTTTTCCAAGCCGATGCCCTATGTCCAAAGCGTACAGTGGCTCGGGAAAGAGCAGGTCGCGGCGTAGCGATCGGCTCCGTCCGCAAGATCGACCGCCGTCGTCGCAGCCACGATTTCTTCAGCGCGCCGGACACATTGGGAGCCGAGTTGCCAACCCCGGACACGCAGATCATGGACCCGCGAGCCATGGACCCGCGAAGCATCGAACTATCGGCGGCCACCCGCCACATCCGGCGCTCGGGCCGGTGGAGCGAGTTGGACCGGCTGGTTCCCACCAATCCCATGTATGACGCGGTTATCGAAGAGATCGACGGGCGTAATATCCGGGTCGGGCAGCAGTGGCTCACGGACTTCGCGTCCTGCAACTACCTGGGTCTTCGACCTCGATCCGGAGATCATGGCCGCGATCACCGATCAGGTGCACCGCTGGGGCACGCACCCGAGTTGGTCCCGGCTGCTCGGCAACCCGCGTCTCTACCCGGAGATCGAAGAGCAGCTGACGGATCTGCTGGGCGCACCCGACACGCTCGTGCTGCCGACGATCACGCACATCCATCTGTCGGTGATCCCGCTGCTGGCCGGCGAGGGCACGATCTTCCTCGAACGCACCGCGCACCGCACGATCTACGACGGCTCCGTCTACGCCCGGGGTCTCGGCGCGAAGATCGTCCGGTTCGACGCCGACAATCCGGCCCGGCTGGCCGAGATGCTGCGGGCGTCGTCGACCAACGAGGGCCGGCTGGTCTGCATGGACGGCGTCAACAGCATGACCGGCAACCTGCCCGATGTCGCCACGATCGCCGGCATCTGCCGCGACAACGGCGCGCTGCTCTACATCGACGACGCGCACGGCTTCGGGGTGATCGGCGAGCGCGACGGCACCGATCCCACGTCCTACGGCCGCCGGGGCAACAGCATCCTGGCGCACCTGGGCGAGACGTACGACGACATCATCCTGGTCGGCGGCTTCTCGAAGGCGTACTCGTCGCTGCTCGCGTTCCTGGCTCTGCCGACCGGGCTGAAAAACTACCTGAAGGTCGCCGCGGCGCCCTACCTCTACTCCGGCCCGTCGCCGACGGCGTCGCTCGCGAGCGTGCTGGCGGGTTTCGACGTCAACGCGCGACGTGGCGACGCGCTCCGGGACACGCTGCACCGGCACAGCGCCCGGGTGCTCGGCGCCGTACGCGCACTCGGCGTCACCACCCCGAACGTCACCGGCACGCCGATCGTCGAGTTGCCGCTGGCCTCCGCCGACGCGTTCGACCTGGTCACCGACCTGCTGTGGCGCAGCGGGATCTATGTCACGATGGCCGCCTATCCGCTGGTGCCACAGGACCAGGTGGGCTTCCGGGTTCAGTTGACGGCGGCGCACACCGACGCCCAGATTGATCATCTGATCAACGTGATCCGGCTGCTGGCCAACGACAAGCTGCTGCGCAAGACAGATCAAACCCGGTAAAGGCGTGCACGGGTACGTCCCACCCGCACCGTCTGACTGCCGCACGGAACCCTTGGGGTCTCCCGTGCGTCGTACCCATATGCGAACGTCACTGGCTCTGATGACCTGCATGGTGGCTGCCCTGGCAGCCGGATGCGCCGACCACGTCCGGCGCCGCTGGTCCGGGTGCCGATGGCCCGGGCTCCACCGGCCCGGGCGCGACCGCGAGCGCCGCGGCCGTGCCCGAGGAGTTCCAGCCGGCCTGCGGTCACCCCGGCGCGAAGGTGACGGTGCTCGCGGTGCCGGTCACGATCGCCCGGGCCAGCTGTGACATCACCGGCGTTGAGTTGACCTACGGCCTGGCCACGGTGACCGTGCCGGCACACGGCAAGGCGGAACGCCAGGTCGAGACGTTCGTGGCCACGACGGAACCGGTCAAGATCGTGGTGACCGTCGACGCGACCACAATGGATGTCACGATCACGGGATAGCGGGCCGGACATGGTGATGCCGGGCTCTGCGCGCACAGAGCCCGGCACCGTTACCGATCAGTTGGTGCTCAGCTCAGCGTGACCGCCGTGTCGTCGATGACGAACGAGGTCTGCAGCGAGGAGTCCTCGACGCCGCTGAACGAGAGCGTCACGGTCGAGCCGGCGAACGCCGACACGTCGTAGCTCCGGAGCACGTAACCGGTTGCCTTGTTCAGGTTCGACAGCGTGACCTCGGTGGTCGTGCCGAACTTGACGGTCAGCTTGTCGAACTGCGTGGTCGTCGTCGTCTCCGCCGTGTCGATGTGCGTGTAGAACGACAACGTCGCGTGGCATCCCGCCGGAATCGTGACCGATTGCGTCAACGTGTCCGTGTGGGTGGTGCCGTAACCGTCCAGCCAGGCCTTCCACGAGCCGGTGTGAGCCGGTTCGCTGGTCGAGCTGTCGACCACGCCCGAAGACGCGGTCCACGGCGAGGCGGTGCCGGTCTCGAAGCCGGGGTTGCCGAGCTTCTGGCCGGAGCAGCCGCCGGTGGGGGTCGGCGTCGGGCTCGGCGACACCGTGGTGCTCGGGGTCGGCGTCGGCGAGGTCGAGGTGCAGGTCGCCTCACCGGACTGCGCCGGCACGCTCACCGCGAGCCAGGCTGCCTTGACCGTGTTGAAGGCCGTGCAGTCGCCCGGGAACAGGTTCTTGGCGGCCTGCAGGGTCCAGACGCGGTACTTCAGGTAGGAAGCACCGGTCGTCTTGAGCAGCATGGCGTTGTAGAAGATCTTCTCAGCCGTCTGGATGCCGAGACCGGTGACGCTGGTGCTGTTGCAGGTCGGGCTCGTCGGCTGGCCGTTGGTCGGGCTCGTGCCCTCGGCGACCAGGTAGAACCAGTGGTTGCCCGGACCGGCGGCGGCGTGGACTTCCTCCGACGGGATGCTGCTGGAGTAGCAGTTGTCGTCTCCGGCGAGCGACGGGTTGTACATGTACCGGATCGGACCGGTGCCCACGAGGTTGACCTTCTCGCCGACCTGGAAGTCCGGCGGGTCGTACGCGCTCGGCTCGTTCGCGTACCACTCCGTGGCCGCACCGAACGTGTCCGCGACGAACTCCTGCGTGCCATTGCCGGAGATGCCGCCCGGCGTGTGGTCGTCGACGCCGTGGCCCATCTCGTGACCGACGACGTCCAGCTCACCGATCCACTGGCTGGCCGTGTTGTGCCCGACCGCGACCTGGGTGCCGTCGTAGTAGGCGTTCTCGTCGTCGAGGCCCATGCGGATCGGCCACGCGCCACCGGCGCCGTCCATGCCGCTCCGACCGTCCCACGCGGCGAGCATCTTGAACTCGGTCTGCGCGACGAAGAGCGCGTCGACGCAGCCGGTCTCCTTGCTGGTCGCGTTGCCGTTGCCCCACACGTCGTCGGTGCCCGAGAGCGTGACGTGCGTGGTGAAGTCCTGGCAGCTGAGGTTGTGGATGGTCGGGTCGGTCATGGTGAAGCTGCTGCCGCTGCCGGACGTGTCGATGTGCAGCGGGTTGGGGCCGTTCCACGCGCCGGTGCCGGAGCCGTGCAGGACGTGCTCCTGCGTGCCGAGCACCGCGCCGGTGAGCGCGTCGACGTCGACACTCTTGCGGCTGGGGCCTTCCGCGTTGGTGCCGTCGACAATGGACTCCCACGCCAGGCGGGGGGTGCCGAGCGCGTACACGACGAGCTGCGTGGCCTCGACCGTGGCCGCGCCACCGACCTGCTTGCGGGCCACGGCTGAGGCGGCGGCCGAGGTCAGCGTCGGCGTCGTGGCCAGGGTGCCGATCGACCGCTGCTGCGCGACGGAGCCGTACTTGACCTGGCCGGCCGCGTCGACAACGACGACGAAGTCGCCACCGGTGACGGGCAGACCCTTGTATGTGCGGTCATAGGGGATGTATTGCAGGCCCGCCGATGAGATCGCCTGGTGCCGGATGAAGGCGTCGTTCGCGCTCGCGCGCAGGACGCTGGGGCGCCCGGCGACGAACGAGTCGGCCGAACTGACTGCCAGGGCCTGGATCGCCTGTGCGTTGGGACTTGGGGGTTTGGGTGCGGCTTGCACTGCCACGGCGGTGCCGATGGTAATCAGCCCTGCCGTCAGTGCCACGGCTAGAGCCGCGCGTGGAGACTTTTTCAAGGGGGCGCTCCTTCGCAAACGACGCGCGTCCCGCGGTGGCGGTGACGTCGCGTCGGAGGTTGGATGGAACGACGAGGATTGATGGCGATGACGCCCGGCACGTGCGCGACAAGAGGTCGGACGCCATCAACATCGACCCAAGTCGATTGAAGAACAATCACACAGGAACCTCACAGGCACAAGAGAAGATCTGTCACGCATACCCGCGCCGATACCCGCGCATCTTCCCGCCGCGTTGATCGGGTGCGGGCTTCGCCAGGAATTCCGCGCGGATCCCCGGGCGGATCGCGATGGCTGGTTTCGGTCAGGTGTGCCAATCTGTCCCAATCCGGCATCAGCGAGCAGCACAAATCCGGCTGTGTCGATGTGTCGACGTGCGACGGCGACACTCTGGTTGTTAGCCTGCCTCCTAGCACCCTGCCTGTCGGTCGCCGGCGACCTCGCGATCGTTCGCGGCCGAGGGCAGGCGCACCGGCGATCGAGGGCAGGCGGATGACCGACACGACCGAACGCGCGTGGCCAGTTACCAACGGAAAGCCGCAGGTCGCCCCGCACGCACTACAACCGCACGCAACACCACCGCATGCCATGCCGTCAGCCCCGCATGCCGCGCACCCGGCGCCGCCGTCCACGTCACGGCGCGCCGACATGCCGATCGCGGAGGGTGAGCTAGACGCCGACCTCGCGCGCCTCGTCCGCCGCACCTCCGTCGTCCGCCAGGGCTTCTACATCGTCGTGCTGCTCGTCGCGCTCGCCGGCCAGGTGTCCGGCGCGGTGGAAGCGCTCGGCATCCCGCTCGCGGCCGCGATCCCGGCCGTCGCGGCGCTCGAACTCGGCGGCATCGTCGTGCTGACCAACGCCGACGTTCGCCGCCGCCTGGGTGAGCGGGCCGTCGCGTCGCGGCTCCTCTCGGTCGCGATCGCGGCCGGAGCCGTCACGTTCAACTGGGTCGCGCACACCAACCACCTGCTCGGGGCGTTCTTCGCGGGCATGTCCGCGCTCGGTTACCTGGTCTGGCTCATGCACACCGAAAACCAGCGCCGCGACCGCCTCCGGGTCAAGGGCGACCTGCCGCCGACCACGCCGTCCTATGAGGTCGGCGGCCATTGGCTCCGGCATCCGCTGCTCACGATGCGGGCGAAGGGCCTGGCCAAGGCCGATCCCCGCCTCGGTCTCTACGATTCGCTCGCCACCGCGCGGGCCGAGATCCGCCGCGAACGCCGCCAGTCCGCGATCGCGAAGGTGCTGCACCGCAAGATCCGCGCCGCGGTCGACCCGCGCACGGCCGACATCGCGATCGCTGTCTACGACCTCGACGAGATCGCCGCGCGCCTGGCCGACCGAGCCGACTACGACGGCCTGACGTCGCTCATCGCCGCCGACCTCGCCCCGGCCCGGCTGGCACCGCAGGGTCGCCTCACCGAGCGGCCGACGAGCCGTCGCGGCCGCCGATCGAAGTCGGGGGCTTCGCGCGACGACATCGAGACGTCGCTGAACCCGTTCGGCCCGCTGCCGGGCGCCGGCACGCCGGGTGGCGCGATGCCACGGTTCATCGAGCCGGCCGGCGTCGGTTTCGGTGTCTCCGATTCCAGCGGCTCCGGTTTCGACGGCGCCGGTTTCGGCGAGGATGACTTCGCGGACGACGCTCGGGGTGCGTTCGGCCGCGGGGACGGCCGCGATGCCGGCGCGCCCCGCAACACCGATCGCACGTCGGTCCGGATCCCGGTCGACGGCGGCGATCAGCCCGCCATCCGCGCCCGCGAGACAAACGGGCACGTCGGCGGCACGGGCTTCCAGGACGCGGTCGCTCGTGGTTCAGGCGCCGGCGGCCCGGGCGCTAATGGCTCGGGCGCCGGCGGCTCTGGCACGAGCGGCTCTGGCACGAGCGGCTCGGGTGTCAGCGGCTCTGGCACCAACGGCTCTGGCACCAACGGTTCGGGCACCAACGGCTCTGGCACTAACGGTTCGGGCACGGCCGCGGCCAACGGGCGTCACGCGGTGCCGGGGCAGAATCGCGTTAGGGGGTCGCGCAACTCCAACGACGCGCTGACCGGGCCGACCGGATCGCAGTCGTCGCTCTTCACCGACCTGCGCCGCGACCTCAGCCACCTACAGCCGGCTCGGTCGCAGGCGTCGACACCGTCACGAGCGGTCGATGACGAGGCCATCGACCGGGAGTCCGGCGAGGAGGTCGCCGACTTCGAACCGGCGACGGCCGAGCTATCGCTGCGACGCCGGGTGCACAGCGCGCTCGATGCCAACGTGCTCCCCGGCGACCAGCGCGATGACACCGAACTGCTCGCACTGGTCTTCGATGAACTCCGGCTCACCGACCTGGAGCGCCTGTCGGCCGCGAGTTACGTGCACTCGTGGTTGGTGGAAACGCAGACCGGCGAGCGCATCCGCACCGCCTGACGCTGGCCCTGACGCTGGCCCCGACACGCTGGCGACCCGCTGGGCTCTCCCGCATCGCGGTCTGTCCATTGTGCTGCGATCAGCAGGGGCGTTACAGTCCTGCCTATCTACATCGGCCGATGTATTGCTCCACGGACGTCTTTCTGCCGCTCACGTCCGGTCATCGACCCGTTCCACACCACAGAAGGCAGAGGAAACCGTGAAATTCAAGGCCGTTGTCGCCACCCTCACCCTGCTCGCCACCGCCGTGGTCGCGCAAGCCGCGCCCGCGCAGGCCGCTCCGGTGCGTCCGAACATCCCATGCTGGTACAACTTCACCTACAACGAGGTCGACAGCACCCGGATCCAGGTCACCGCCACTCCGCAGTGCTCCGGTGAGGCCGCGGCCAGCATGATTCTCTGGATCTACATCCCGATCTCGCAAGGCAACAGCTTCGTCGCCTCGTCGAACGGCGCCGGCGTGCTCACCTACACGTGCACCGGCGGCACCGCGCACAACACGTTCCACCTGCAGGTTAGCGGCGGCTCGCCGTACGACTTCCAGACCTACACCATCACCGACTACTGCGGTCCCGTCGAGCCGTAGCCCGACCGTCGTCCAACGCTCCGGGTCAGGTGCCGTAGATCTCGATCTCCGACGCCTGGCCCGCGGGCCAACGCGTGTTCTCTGAGAACGTCAGCCGGGCGAATCTGGCCCGTGTCGGCGGGAACGGGATCGTGACCGCGTTTCCGGTCGCCGGATCGAAGGTGTAGCCGGCCGCCCCGAGAATCGTCGTGAACCGCGAGCCGTCCATACTGCCCAAAATCCAGATTGTCTGGGTACGAGTCGCCCACACCGCCAGCGGCGGCAACTTCACCACGACGCGTACGAGGTTCCTCGCCGAGCCCAGATCCACCGTGATCGACTGCGGGAACGCGTTGTTGGTGCTCTCCCAGTAGGTGTGATCGTCGCCGTCGACCGCGTTCGAAGCCACGTAGACGTCCGCGTGACCGGTGTCGACGACGGGGCGCCCGCGCGCGAGATTGGTCGCCGCGAGATTGGTCTTCCCGGGAGGCGGCGGCGGGGCGGCAGGCGGGTTGCCGGGCGGTGGCCCGGCCGGTCCCGTACCCGGCAACGTCTTCGGGGTGTTGGGGCTGCCCGCGGACGGTGTCGGTTGCGTCCCTGGCACCGAACCCCGGGTCGTGCGCTCCGCGGTCGGCGAGGGTGCGGTGCCATCAGATTTCGCGGACGCCGGGCCGGGCGCGCTCGGAAACACGATCGCCGGCTCCGAGGTGGACGGCACCGCGATGGGGCCGGAATCGGATTGCCACGCACGCAGCGCGCCGACGACCGAACCGATCAGCACCGCGAGCGCGCCGAACGCCAGCAGCACCTGCGCGCGCCGGGACAACCGTCGCTTCGGCTCGCGATCACCGACGGGTCGCCTCGGGCCCACGATCCGCGGGATGTCGCATGGTGGGCGAATCGGCGATCCACGAGCCGCCGAACCGGGATCGACGACGGCTGGGCGGCGGCTCCCCCAGCACCGAGACGTACGGCCGGACCAGCGCGAACTCCGGATCGGACGCGGGGTCGTCGGCTGTGGCCGGCTCGACAGTCGTGCGGGCGCCATCGTCTGCCATATGCCGCCTTCCCTGCTCCCCGAACTGCCCGAGTCGAGCTGCCGAACCCCCGTTCCTGCGAAGACCTTACGGGTTCCGGGACGTCGAGGGGACTGTGCGCGCGTCGGCAGAACGGCGGGAAACGGACAGCCGGGCCTCGACAAACAGCCAGCGGCCAACTGTCGACCCCCCGGAAGACGTTGGCCGCTGGCGGCTCTGTGGCGCCCGACCTGGGCCGCCGGGTGCGTGGCTTAGTGCGCGAACACCGGCTCGGCGGCCGGGTCGATCGCCCGAGCACCACGGCGCAGGAGCAGGCCGCAGATGATGGCGCCGAGGGCGAAGATGCCTGCCGACCACCAGAACGCGGTCGTGTAGCTCGTCATCGTGGCCTGCGCCTGTGCGGCGACCCCGAGGCCGTGGTGGCCGAGGTAGTTCGTCGCCGCGGTGGCCGCGAGCGTGGAGAGCACGGCGGTGCCGATCGACCCGCCGATCTGCTGCATCGTGTTGACAGTCGCGGACGCGACACCGGCGTCGGACGCCCGCACTCCGGCCGTGGCGCTGTTCATCGCCGGGGCGAACACGAGGCCGAGACCGAGACCCAAGATGAGCAGCGCGGGCAGGATGTCGGACGCGTACGTGCTTGTCGTCGTGAGCTGTGCGAGCAGCACCATCGCGCCGGCGGCCATGGTCATGCCGATCGCCACCGGCCACTTGGCTCCGAAGCGCGGCACGATCTTCGTGGTCGCGATCGAGGCGGTCGTGGCGAGCACACCGATCATCGGCAGGAACGCGAGACCGGTCGTGATCGGGCTGAAGCCAAGCGTCTGCTGCATGTAGTAGGTCAGGAAGAGGAATACCCCGAACATGCCGGCACCGGTGATGAACATGGCCAGGTAGGAGCCGCCGCGGTCACGGTCGAGGATGACACGCAACGGCAGCAGCGGGTGCGCCACGACGGTCTGGAGCCAGGCGAACGTCGCCAGTAGCACCGCGCCTCCGGCGAGGAAGCCCCAGCTCAACGGGCTTGACCAGCTGTGCGTCTGTGCGTTGGCGAAGCCGTACACCAGCGCGAACATCGCCGTGGTGGCCGTGATCGCACCGGGAATGTCCAGCTTCGCGCGGTTCTCGACACGCTGGTGCACGAGCAGGATCCAGCCACCGATCACGGCGACCGCGGCGAAGATCAGGTTGACGAGGAGGCACCAGCGCCAGGACGCGTACTCGGTCAGGACGCCACCGAGCAGCAGACCGATCGCGCCGCCGCCACCGGCGATAGCACCGTAGATGCCGAAGGCCTTGTTGCGCTCGCTCGGGTGCGTGAACGTGGTCGCGAGGAGCGAGAGTGCCGCCGGAGCCAGCAGCGCGCCGAACGCGCCCTGAAGACCGCGGGCGATCGCGAGTTCGCCGAAGGACTGCGCCGCGCCACCGATCGCGGAGGCGATAGCGAATCCGATGAGGCCGGCCAGGAAGACGCGCTTGCGGCCGAAGATGTCAGCGACCCGGCCGCCGACGAGGAGCAGGCTGCCGAAGGCGAGCGCATACGCGGTGACGATCCACTGCCGGTCGCCGTTCGAGAAGCCGAGGTCCTGCTGGGTCGCCGGGAGGGCGATGTTCACGATCGTCGCGTCGAGCACGACCATGAGCTGCGCGATCCCCAGCACCGCGAGGATCAGCCAGCGCCGGGCGTGGTGCGGGTCGGTCGCCGCCCCGATTGTCTGAGCCGCCCCGGTTGCCGCAGCGGGCCGGACCGGACGGTCCACCGTCGTCGTCATGTTGATCCCTTCGGATAAGTCGAGGAACCTCCTCCACTTACGGGACGAGCGTATCGTAAGAGGAGGCAACTCCTCCACTTCCCGAGTAGGATCATGTTGTGACTTCCATCGCTGCTAAGTCCGCCGAGGTCGACGCCGACCCCGGCACGTGCGCTGACGCCGCGGCCGATACTGCTGGCCACCCCGCTGAGGGCGACAAGCCGCTTCGGCGCGACGCGGCACGCAACCGCGAACGCATCCTGACGGCCGCCGCCGAAGTGTTCGCCGATCGCGGCCTCGACGTCTCGCTCGATGACATCGCGCGGCATGCCGGGCTCGGCGTGGGCACCGTCTACCGCCGCTTCCCCACGAAGGACGCGCTGGTCGACGCGCTGTTCGAGGAACACATGAACACCCTGACCGCGCTCGCCGAGTCCGTCAGCGACGCGGAGAACTCGTGGGACGGTCTCGTCACCGTGCTCACCGACACGTGCGCGATGCAGGCGACCAACCGTGGTCTCCGGGAAATCCTGCTGTCCAGCCGTTACGGCGAGCGCTGCGCGGCCCGGGCCCGAGAGCAGCTCGATCCCGCGATCGCCAAGGGCCTGGAACGGGCGCAGAGAGACGGCTATCTGCGTACGGACATCGTGACCGTCGACATGATCCTGACCGAGTTCATGATCGGTGGCGTCGCCCACTACACCCGCCACACGCCCGATGCCTGGCGTCGCTACCTGGAGATCTTCATCGACGGCCTGCGCGCTCAACCCGACACCGAACCGCTCAAGACGCCGCCATTGACCAGCGAGGATCTGGACACGGCCATGCTGTCCTGGCTGCCACCGCGCCGCAACGGTGGCTGAGCCGGCACGCTGTTCTGGGCTCCGGGTTACCGGCTTCGGGTTAACCGCTCTGGGTTACCGGCTTCGGGTTAACGGCCTGGGTCACCTGGCTTCGGGTTAACGGATGGCTTAAGGGGCCTGGGCTAACGGCTCTGGGTTAAGGGGCCTGGGACAAGGGGCCTGGGTTAAGGGGTCTGGGTTATGAGTGCGTCAGTTCGGGTGATGGTGGGCTGTCGCGCACGGACCTAGCGTTATCGGCATGACTTCGCCCCTTTATGACGAAAACTCCGGTCAATATAGCCAGCCAGGGCCGCAGGACGCGGTGCCGCCGTACTACCCGCCGCCCGCCCCTCCGATGTCAGGCCCGCCCATGCCCGGGCCACCGATGGCCGGGCCACCGGCGCCGTACCCGCCGCAGATGTACCCACCGCTTTCTGGACCGCCGATGTCAGGGCCGCCGATGTCCGGGCCGCCCATGTCCGGGCCGCCCATGTCCGGGCCGCAGATGTACCCACCGCTTTCTGGGCCGCCCATGTCCGGGCCACCGATGGCTGGGCCGCCGATGGCCGGGCCGCCGATGATGTATGGCGGCATGCCCCAGCCCGAGTACGGTTACGGCGTCGATCCGATGACCGGTCAGGTCGTGTCCGATAAGAGCAAGCTCGCGGCCGGCTTGCTCCAACTGTTGCCCGGTGGCCTCTTCACGATCGGGGGCATTGGCCGGCTCTATGCCGGAAACGTCAATCTCGCCGTGGCACAACTCATCGCCAGTTTCGTCGCGTGGGTGTGTTTCTTCTGTGGATTCTTCCTTATTTTGCCGTTTTTCATCACGTTCGCGTGCTGGGCATGGTTCGTCATCGACGGGATCATGATGCTCTCCGGCCGCCCCGTGGACGGGCAGGGCCGACCGCTGCGGGCCTGACGTCCGCGGGCTGACGCCCGACACACATCACCCTGGCCTGCCGCCGCGACGGACTCGGCTTCCCTGGCGGCCAAGCACGGCGCGACCGCGGCCAGACCGGGTCAGGACGCCGGCAGCGTCCACCGTTGGTTCGCGGCACCGCTGCAACGGGCGACGTCGAGGTGCCCACCCGACATGGTCCATCGTGGATCGTCAAGGCACTTCCCCGTCGCGGGATTGACCAGGAATCCGTTCCCGGAGTGCCAGATCTCGCCCGACGACCCGTCGCAATCCCACAGCACGACCTGGCTGTTCGCCACCCGCATGCACTTTCCGATGACCTGCAGCGAGCCGTTCGCGGCGACGGTCCATATCTGCGCGGCCGTGCCGTTGCACGTGTAGACCTGGATCGGGTTTCCGTTGTTGGTGAGCCGACCGTTGTCGTCGACGCACAGACCGCCGACACCGGTGATCGCACCGACCGGCTGCGGTGCGGGCGGTGGCGGCGAGGGCGACGGGGAGATGACCGGTCCGCCACCCGGGCCGTAGCCGGCGGACGGCCGCGCTGACGCCGGCGCGCTCGGCGAGCTGCTGGCCCGCGGTTTCTTCGGCCGCGACGGCTTGGCCGGCACCGAGGAGGCGACCGACGAGGGCGCGCTCTCCACCGTCGGCGCGAATGACGGGATGGTCGCCGGCACGGGCATGAATGACTCGGACGCCGGCGCGGTCGGCATCGGTCGGAACGTCACCGCGGCGACGATTCCGATGACCACGATGACGGCCAGCCCCAGCACGAGCGGCGTATAGCGTGGCCACCGGCGGCGACGCGCTGCTGTCGCCGCCAGTGCCGGGCCGAACACGCCAGGCATGCGCGGATACACGATCTCCTTGGTCGCGTCGGGCGGGTCGACCGAGACCTTGGAACGGCGACCGTAACGGCGATGAGTCGAGCCGGCGCGCCCGACGAGCGGTTGCACGGCCGTGGGTTCGTCGCCCGCGAGGGCCGCGGTGGCGAGCCCGTCACCCGTGAGTTCGTCGCCCCCGGCTTCGTCGCCGAGCGAGCCGACGTACGGCCGTACCAGCGCGAAGTCAGGAGCCGGGCCGGCCTCTCGCCGGGACGCGTCCGCCGCGCCCGCACCGTCACGAGGTTGCTCGCCGTGTTTCCCCATCAGAGGCCGCGACACCTTTCGTGACAGCGCCGGGGACACACCCGACCGGCCGGAACAAGTCGTGACCGATCGTAACGGCATCGACGAGACATCCGTGAACCTTGGTGTGCCATCGGGCGAGACGCTGTCCCATTGTCGGCTCCGGCCTGCCCTTCCGACCTAACGTTCCGTCTTACTGAGGTGTTGCGCTCGTGCTTTCGGTGCGGGGCATCAGTTGCACGAGCACCGCGACGGCCAATTCGATCAGAGCGAGAAAGGTCAACCCCGCTGAGAACGCATCCGGGTACGCGCTCGCCGCGCCGTGACTCGCATCGACCGACCGGTAGAAGACGATGCCGATAACCGCGATCCCGACGGCACCGGCGACCTGCATCGTGGTCGCGAGCACACCGGAACCCGCGCCCGCGAGTCGTGTCGGCACGAACGACAGTGTGCTCGCGGCCAGCGGTGAGAGCGCGACGCCCATGCCGACGCCGTCGATGACGAGGCCGGGCACGAGCCACCACACCGATCCGCTGACGCCGACGGCCCGGACCGCCCACTCCATCGCCACCAAACCCACCACCATGATCAGCGCACCGACGGCAACCGTCTGACGGCCGATACGCGCGGCGATACGGCCCGCGTTGATCGACGTCGCCAGATAGCCGGCGCCGATCGCGGTGAAGACGACGCCGGCCGTGAGCGCGCTGAGACCGCGTCCGTCCTGCAGGTAGAGCGCCAGCACGAGGAAGAACGAACCCTGACCGGCCCAGAACACGAACTGCGTCAGAATCCCAATGCGGAATCCACGCGGACGGAACAGAATCGGTTCGATCAGCGGTGCCCCCTGGCTCCGGGCCAGCCGGCGCTGGTAGGCGGCAAACGCTCCGAACAGCAGCCCCGATGCCGCGAAGCTAGCGAACGTCCACAGTGGCCATCCGTGCGACCGCCCTTCGATGAGCGGCAGGACCACGGCGACGAGCGCGAGCGTGACCAGCAGCACGCCGACGATGTCGAGCCGGGCGGTGCGTGTCCCCGTCGACCGCGGCACCAGCCGTGGCACCAGCACGAGCACGGCGGCTCCGATCGGCAGGTTGATCAGGAAACACGACCGCCACCCGAGGCCCCACAGATCCGCCTGGATGAGCAGTCCGCCGATGAGCTGCCCGAAGACGGCGGCGATTCCGAGCGTCAACCCGTACGCCGTGAACGCCCGGGTCAGCGCCTTACCGGTGAACGCCGTACTGATGATCGCGAGCACCTGCGGCGTCACCAGGGCGGCCGCGAGCCCCTGCGCCACCCGAGCTCCGACGAGTTCCTCGGCCGTCGCGGATATCCCGCATGCGAGCGAGGCGACGGAGAAGAGTGCGATGCCGATCGCGTACAGGCGGCGGCGTCCGTAAAGATCTCCGAGCCGGCCCGCGGTGATGACGCCGGCCGCGATCGCGAGGCTGTACCCGGCGACAACCCATTGGATCTGCTCGGCGCTCGCGGACAGGTCTCGTTGCGTGTTCGGGATCGCGACGTTGACGATGAAGAAGTCCAACGTGATCATGAACGTGCCCGCGAGCACAATCAGGAGGGTCGCCCACTCGGGCGCGGGCTTCGACCGTGCCGACGGGCTGACGGGGGTCGCCTCCCGAGCGCCAGCATCGGCCGACCGTGCTGTTGTTTCGTCGATAGTCATGCCGCCACGATCGCCCTCGATGAGGGCGCGAGTCGATTACGTGGGAGGTAAAACCGCTGGTAGATGCTGTTGAATTCGCTCCCGCGGTTGCCGCTCCCGCGGTTGCCGCTCCGGCGGTTGTGGCTCGGGCGCTTGTGGCTCGGGCCGTCGAACGGCGCGGCGGATTCACAGCGAGATCGCCTGGACCTCGCACAGCAGGGGTGTTGATCTTGTGCCGGGTATGGCCTACGTCTGCCGGTGATAGATGTTTCGCTGCGGCCGCTGCCGCGGATCGACGTACGCCGGGGGGATGAACTGGAACACGTCGTCCTGGCGGATGATCCGCCAACCGCCCGGTTGGTGGACCAGGTGATGGTGATGCGAGCACAGCAGCAGTCCGTTGCATTCGCAGGTTTCGCCGCCGTGCTGCCAGGACCGGAAATGATGCACGTCACACCACCGCGGTGGCCGATCACAGCCCGGGAACGCGCACCCGCCGTCCCGCAACATGATCGCCCGACGGACCGCTCCGGTGAACAGCCGCCGCTCCCGCCCCAGATCCAGGACCTCGCTACGGGTCCCGAGCACGGCCGGCAGGATCAACGCGTCGCACGCCAGCCGCCGAACCGCGGCCGGGGACAGGTCACCACCCATGTCCAGGGTGCCGGTCGAGAGTTCCTTGGTCAGCACGTCGAACCGGGTCGTCACGTTCAGTTGGGGGCGCATACCACCGCTGTCGGGCAGGCTCTCGCCCTTCAACGCCAGGCGGCACACGTCGATCAACGCATCGGCGCGGCGCTGCCCAGGCGTGCGGGAATCCGGTTCGCCCTGGTCCGGACCGCTCGGAATCGGCCGGCACAGCGGGTCGATGGCGGCCTTGAGCACGGCGGCCGACGCGGTGTCGACCCGGCCCCAGATCCGATGCGACCCATGACCATCATCGGTAATCGTCAAGCACCCGCTTACGCCGCGCCGCCGCCTCCTCGCGTTCCAACTTCTCCGCCAAGGCGGCCTCGGCGATCTCCGGAGCCACGTAGTCCAGGATCCGGTCGGCGAAGCTGCGCAACACCGTCGGTTCGTAGACCGCCGCGAGCTTGATCAGCTCCGCTTCGCACAGGTCGACGAGTTTCGAGTCCAGATCACGCGGCAGATGCTCGATCGCATCACCGATAATCAACGCCTGTTCGACATTGACCGCGATCCCCTCCGGATCGAGCACATCAGCCGGAAACGGCCCCACCGACGTCTCACCCGGCGGCCGCACCTCGGCGGCAGCAGCCGGATCGGCCTGCTCATTGCCGTCGCCGGGATCGCCAGGAAGCTCGGAACCGCTCGCGTGCGAGGCCGGTGACGACGCGCATTGCGAAGCGATTGTGGCCGCCACCGCCTCCGGACGCGAACCCCGCACCATCGCCGCCCGCAACACCGGCCGCTCATCCACAAACTTTCCCAGCGCGACCATCCGCCGACCGGCCTGCGAACTCACCCGCAACCGATCCCGCACCGCATTCGCCACCGACGACGCCCCACGCACCAACCCCGCCGAATCCCGCCGCGTCAACTCCCGCAAAACGGCAGCCTGCGACGTGCGAGCCAACGTGACAACGTCTTCCAACGACCGCAACCCAGCGAACAACTCCGCATCACCAACACCAAACACAGGACGATCAAGCACCGCGGCCACAGCCACCACAGCCCGCTCAATCTCCTCGTCCACATGTTCTATTCTGTCCTACCCGTACGACAACAACGGGTAGAAGTTGATCTATCTCAGGAAAGAAATTTCAAAAGATTTCCCTGACGCGGCCCCACCGAGACCACGAGAAAGCACCAACAATCAGGCGAACCGTGCCCGCAAGAAGTCCGCGCTTTCCGCGTCCGCCGGGAAGAACGTCTCGATCGCGATCTCCGCCGCCGTCAGATCGGTCGCCGTGCCAAACGTCGCGACCGCGCTGAACATGCTGACAACGCGCGCACCTCGACGAATGCGGAACGGCATGACGATGTCGACGCTCGGCACCTCGACCGGCTCGCTCGGGTGCGGGTAGGCCGCGCATTCGTCGGCAAGGGCCGTCAGCCTGGGGTCGCCGGTCGCGGCCGCCTGCCTGCGAATCCGCCTGAGGAACCGGGCCCGCACCGCGCCG
This sequence comes from uncultured Actinomycetota bacterium, assembly GCA_963797605.1. GTDB lineage: Bacteria > Actinomycetota > Actinomycetes > Mycobacteriales > Micromonosporaceae > DASQPR01. The sequence continues at coordinate 185,435 of CAWCPX010000005.1, forward strand.
TGATCGACCAGGTCCGGGGCCAGACCTTCGGGGTGCAGGGAGATGCGCATCGTGTTGGCGTCGGGGCCGGTGAGATGGTCGGGCAGGCCGTCGGTGAAGAGGCTGACGGCTTCGTTGGCGCGGACGAGGTTCCACCGAGCGTCGAACGCGAGCGCCGGAAAGGGCAGGTGGCCGCGCAGCACGGTATCGATCGCGGCACCGATCACGGCCATCTCGGGAGCGTCGAGTGGGGTTTCTGCGAACTCGGGTGCGTAGCCGGCCGCCTGCAGCAGCGCGTTTCGCTCGCGCAGCGGCACATCGAGTTCCTGGGCCAGGCGCAGCACCATGGCCCGGCTGGGGGTCGCGCGGCCGGTCTCGATGAAGCTGAGGTGTCGCGCGGAGACGCCGCTGACCGAGGAGAGTTCGAGCTGGCTGATCCGCCGCGCCTGCCGCCAATTGCGCAGCAGACCGCCGAACACGGGTGGTCGCGCCGCCACTGTCGTCACCAGAAAACCATACCGACAGGCTATGACAGCCTCGCACCCTATTGCGCCGGGTTGCTCGCCGTACCGAGTCAACATGCACGTGCCGTTCCTGCTCGGCGCGGTCGCGGTGATCGCTGGCGAGGTGCTGCTCCGCACGGTGCGCCCGGCCCTCGACGCGGCCGAAGCCGCATCGATCGGCACGTCACACCAGCGCACCGACACCGTCGATGCCGTCACCGACGTGCCCGAGCATCGCAGAGCAGGCCGTGCTCGCCGCCTACGCGCTGCAGACCGGCCGCGCGTGCATCATCCCGCCCGCGTAGAGGGTGGCGAGCGCGGCAGCGGTCCGGGCGAGGCGATCGCGGAGTTCGGGCGGCTCGATCACCTCGATCTCCGCGCCGAAACGCAACAGCACGGATTCGGCCTGGACCAGTGACTCGATCGGGATCGTGGCCGTCACCCAACCCGACGCGTCCGGGTGGCTCGCGGTGTTCTCGACGGCGGTGGCGACGATGCCCCCCAGCAGGTCGGGCAACCGCTCCCGCCCACTGCGCGACAGGCGCACGATCGCCTCGCCGCTGACCAGGCGATCACGGAACTCCAGCAGGTAACCGCGCCAGTAGGCGGTCAGATCGAAGCCGGGCGGCCGGACGGAACCGTCGTCGAGAAGGGCAAGATCCAAAATCTGATCGACGCGGAAGGTACGGATGTCGGTGTCGATCGCGGCGATGAGGTACCACCGGCCGCCTTTGAGCACTAAGCCCAACGGGCTGAGTGTCCGCGTGACATCGGTCGGCGCCCGCCAGCGGCGGTAACGCACCTGGATCCGACGCTCGGTCCACACCGCGTCGGCGACCGACGGCAGGAACGGGGTGTCGTCGCCGTCGCTGTACCACCCCGGGGCGTCAAGGTGGAACCGCTCCTGGATGCGGCCGGCCCGGTCGCGCAACTCGGCCGGTAACGCGGCCCGCAGCTTCAACTGCGCCGCCGCGACCACCGTGCCGAGCCCGAGCGCCGCAGCCGGGCCGGGCAGGCCGGCGAGAAACAGCGCTTCGGCTTCGCCGGCCGACAGCCCCGTGAGCCGGGTGCGGTAGCCGTCGAGGAGTTGGTAGCCGCCGGCCGGACCCGCGTCACCGTAGAGCGGCACGCCCGCCTGCTGCAGCGCTTCGACGTCGCGATAGATCGTGCGGACGGAGACTTCCAGCTCGGACGCGAGCGCGGTCGCCGTCAACCGGCCCCGGGTCTGCAGGAGCAAAAGGATCGAGACGAGACGACTGGCCCGCATCCGTCAAAGTATGCCGACTATCACTGACAGAAGGTGTCAGTGATCAGGATCTAGCGTCACACCATGACTTCCCACGAGACGATGACTGAGGCAGCGATGACCGGCACCCCGCATGACTTCGACTTCCTGATCGGCGACTGGAACATGATCAACCGCCGGTTGCGCACGGTCCTCGCGAACTGCGACGACTGGTACGAGTTCCCGTCGACGCTCACCTGCCGGCACATGCTCGACGGAGTGGCCAATGTAGACGAGATGCGGGCGCCGACACAGGGGTTCAACGGTATGTCCGTGCGCACGTTCGACGTCGAGCGACGGGAGTGGTCGATCTACTGGATCAACGACCGCCGCGGCCGCCTCGAACTGCCACCCGTCGTCGGTGTCTTCCGTGCCGGGGTCGGCGTCTTCACCTGCGACGACACGTACGAGGGCACACCGATCCGGGTTCGTTACACGTGGTCGGAGATCACGGAGACGTCCGCGCGCTGGGATCAGGCGTTTTCCACCGATGGCGGCGAGACCTGGGAGACGAACTGGACGATGGCCTTCACCCGGGCGTGACCAACTCCGTGAGCAGCGCGGACACGGCCGGCCGCTGGGCGCCGACGCTCGTCTCCCGAACCACCGCGAAGATTTTGCGGCGGATCGGGGTCGGGCGCGTGCGCACACCGGCCGGCACGTGGCGCAGACCCAACTCGGGCACGAGTGCCACGCCCAGGCCGGCCGCGACCATGTCGAGCTGAAACCCGAAGTCGAGCGCCACGTGCCGCACGTCGGGCTCGAAACCGGCGTCGCGGCAGGCCTGCCGGGTGGAGCGGCCGCACGGCGTCGCGGGACCCGCCGCGATCCACGGCTCGTCTCGCAACTCCCCCACCGTCGCGACGTGGGCCAGGCGCGGCGGCGTGACCAGGTAGAGCGGCTGGTCGGCGACGTGATGGGCGACGACGCCGGCCGGCAGCGTGACCGGGACATGCGTGTATTCCTGCATGATCACCATGTCGAGCTCGGTCAGCCGCAGATCGACGAGGCTCTGGTCGTCTTCACTTTCCCGGATGCGCACGTCGAGGCCCGGATGCTTCGCACTCGCCCGCGCGACGGCCGGAGCCAGGATCGCGCCGCCCGCGCTCGGCAGCGCTCCGACCTGCACCAACCCGGAGACGCCCTGCTGAGCGACGGCCACCGCGTCGGCGGCCCGATCAAGCGCGTGGATCACGTCTTCCGCGTGCCGGGCCAGCGCCTGACCCGCCGGGGTGAGCACGATGCCGCGCCCGGCCCGCTCGACGAGATCGCAGCCGGCCTCGCGCTCGAGCTGGGCGAGTTGCTGGCTGATCGCGGACGGGCTGACGCACAACGTGGCCGCGGCCGCCGTGACGGAGCCCCGCATCGCGACGGTGTGGAGCACGCGAAGCCGCCTGGCGTCCAGATCCATGAAGCAACCCTACACAAACAGTGAAGAACTATGAACTAGACATTCATTCACGGGTACGGCGAAGCTGACCGCATGCCGCTTCGCCACCGTGCCCTCGCCGTCCTCGTCGTGACGATCTGGGGCGTGAACTTCGTGATCACCGACGTCGCCCTGCGGCACGTGCCCCCGCTGACCCTGACCGCGCTCCGCTTCGCGGCGAGCGCGCTGCCGCTGATCTTCTTCGTGCCACGGCCGACGGCGAAGGTCAGATACGTCGTCGCGTACGGGTTCGTCTTCGGCTGCCTGAAATTCGGGCCGCTCTACGTCGCCATGGCGCACGGCATGCCCGCCGGGCTCGCGTCCCTGGTGTTGCAAGCGCAGGCGCTCTTCTCGGTGCTGCTCGCGACGGGCGTGCTCGGCGAACGGATGCGCCCGAGGCAACTCGCCGGCGTCCTGGTCGCGTCCGGTGGCATCGCGGCTCTGGCCTGGGGCAGCGGCGCCGAGGCGACGATGATCGGCTTCGCGCTGACGATCGGCGCCGCGGTCGCCTGGGCGGTCGCGAACGTGATCGTACGGTCCAGCGGAGAGACGCGGCCGCTGTCGATGCTCGCCTACTCGTCGCTCGTGCCGCCGCTGCCACTGCTCGGTCTCGCGGCGGCGACCGACGGCCCGGCGACGACACTGCACGCGCTCACGCATCTCACGCCGGCCGCGATCGGCGCGATTCTGTTCATCGCGTACGTGTCGACGCTGCTCGGTTTCGGGCTGTGGAACCGGCTGCTGGCCCACTATCCGGTCGCGCGCGTGGCACCGTTCAGCCTGCTCGTGCCGGTCGTCGGACTCGCCACGTCGGCCATCGTGCTCGGCGAACGCGTATCGGTGCCGGTCGCGATCGCGGCGGTGACGGTGCTCGCCGGGCTGGCACTCGTGGTCATGCGGGAGCCGTCGCCGCGCGGGGGTCCGGCAGCTGGGCTTGTCGGCTTCGGCCGGCGCAGGCTCGTCGCCCAGAACCCGAGGCCGACCAGCGGCAGCAACGCGGCGAACGTGGCGGCGCCCGGGAACCCGAACTCGGTGTGCAGCACGCCTGCCACGGCGGACGAGATGGCACCGCCGATGAACGACGTACTCATATAAACGGTGTTGATCCGTGCTCTCGCGTCCGGTCGCAGCGCGTAGATCTCGTGCTGGCTCATGACGCCGTGGCACTGCACGGCCAGGTCCAGGAGCACGGCGGCGACGGCGAGCAGGATCAGGCTGTGGTACGCGGTTGCGGCGAGCGTCATCGACAGCGAGGCCAGCACGATCGCGCCACCGCTGGCGCTGCGCCCGAAACCGTGGTCCGCGAGCCAGCCACCGAGCGGTGCGGCGGCTGCTCCGGCGGCACCCACCAGCGCGAACAGGCCGACGCCGGTCTGGCTCAGGTGGTGGCCGCCGATGAGTTCGAACGCGATCACGGTCCAGTAGGCGCTGAACGCACCGAACATCGTGGCCTGGCAGATCGCCCGGCGGCGCAGCGCGGGTTCGGAGCGAGCCAGGTTGATCACGGTGCCGAGCAGGCGTGGGTAGGACGTGCCGCGATCCGGGCGCCGTTGCGGCAGCGCCCGCCACAACACGACGGCCAGCGCGATCATGAGACCGCCGGAGATGAAGTAGATCGTGCGCCAGCCCCATGCGGCGGCGACAAAGCTCGCGACGGTGCGCGCCAGGAGGATGCCGAGCAGGAGCCCGCTCATCACCCGGCCGACGAATCGGCCGCGCTGCTCCGGGGGAGCCAGGTGAGCCGCGAGTGGCACCAAGATCTGCGCCACCACGGACGTGATGCCGACGAGCACGCTGGCGGCCAGGAACACGCCGAACGACGGGCTGGAACCGGCCAGGAGCAGGGCGAGCGCGGTGCCGACGAGGACGCGGGTCACCAGGCGCCGATTTTCGAGCAGGTCACCGAGTGGCAGCACGAAAATGAGACCGAGCGCGTAGCCGACCTGCGTGAGCGTGACGACGACGGTGGCCGTGCCCTCGCTGACGTGCAGCGACGAACCGATCAGGCCGAGCAGCGGCTGCGCGTAGTAGAGGTTGGCGACGGTCAGCCCGCACGCGACGGCGAGGATCATGATGATCAACCGGAGCCGGGCGCTCGGCACTGTCATCGCGCCGGCCGCCGGCTCGGGAGCGACGGGCCGGACCGATTCGATCGTGCCGGAGGGATGGGTGGGGGGTGCGCTCGTCACGTGTGCGAACGCTACGCCCGCGCGCTCGCCGATCGCGGCTGTCGGAGCAGTGATCAGGACCACGGCGGGCGCTGACTCGACGCACCCGCCGCGGTCCTGATCGTGCTTCGTTCAGTGAGTAGAAGTGCTGTCTAGCCAGAAGCCGGCTGCTAGAAGTCCATCGGGCGGCCGACCGGGGCGTTGAGCCTCGCCCCGAGCGTGTTCACGACGCCGGCAAACGACGCGTACCACGCGCAGATCGCGGTGAGCACGCCGACGTAGCCGCCGATCTTGATGATGGTGCTGTTCGTGGCGAAGTTGCCGATGAACAGCAGGATCTCGGTGACTTCCAGGGTCAGGAAGACCGCGAACACCGCCGCGTTGACCCTCGCGGCGCACACCAGCATGTACGTGTTGAAGATCGCGAACGCCAGGAGGATCCAAGCGAGGTCGTTGGCCACACCGGCCGCGCTGCCGGCACCGGCTGCAGCGAATCGCACATAGAGGAACAAACCAATCCAGAATCCACCATACGATCCGAACGCGGTGGCACCGAACGTGTTGTTCCGACGGAACTCCCACATGCCTGCGAGAAGTTGGGCGATGCCGCCGTAGGCGAGCGCGTAACCGAGCCACGCGTCGCCGCCACGGGTCCAGTCGGCGTTCTTGGCCGATAGCAGGAACGTCGTGAGGGCGAACGCGGCTAGACCGAGCGGAGCGGGATCGGCGATGCCCAAACCGGCCGTGCTCTGGACGGTATGGGCGGGGGCAAGTTCATCAGCCATAGTGGCCTTCTCTCTGCGTCTGCGACCGGACGGCGACGGGCAGAGCGGTGCGGACCTATGCGCGGGCACAGATGCGCGTCGGGGTGCTCCGGCAACCTACGGCCGGCGGATGAGACGTCAGCGACGACTAGCGATGGGACCCTGTCCCTCGTGGGTGACACGCTGAGCAGCATCTTCGCCACCTAACGCCGTTGACTAAGGTCAACATATCGCGCACATCGGCACCTCGGCAATATCCAAGATTCTCGCTTGATGCACGGCCAAAAATTATATCTATTGTGGAATGTAACTTTCACGGAATCGTGATTTTCAGTCGGCTTTCGCTTCGCCTTCGACCCCGCCGAGGCGCCGGTGGAATTCGGCTGCCACGGCGTCACCGGCCGACTTCACAAGCGCTCCGACGACCGGGTGCACGAGCAGACCGGTGACCGCGCCGGCGAACGACGGCAAGTGCGCGACGAACCAGGTCCGCACGCGTACCATCGCCGAGACGTCGGGTGTCTTCGCGGTCGCGGCGGCATGCAACTCGTCGAGTTTCGCCGCTGCCTCGGCCTTCGTCGCCTCGGCGGCGACGTCATGAGTCGACGCGAGCTGGGCCTTCAGGTCGTCGACCGCGGCCTGGAACGTCGCCAGCTCGGCGGCACTGGGTCTTGGCGCGCCGACCGGCGACGAGACGACCTGGTTGTCGCGCCCGACGACGACGTGGCCGCCCACGCCGCCACCGACGCTGATCTGGAAGTGGTCTCCCGACTGGGACATGCCGGCTCCTTAGAGGATCTTGATTAATTCAGCACGTGCATTTCCGCGAGTTGCAGCGCGTACGCGTTCGACACGGCCACCGACGTGGCCACCACGACCGGGCCGAGTTCGGTGGCGAACAGGCGCACGTATCGCGACCGTACCGGCGTGCCGAACGTGATCGTCTGCGCGCCGTCCACCACGGTGTACGGATGGTCCGCGTTGTACGTCTGCCCCGGAATCGGCGTCCACGTGAGCATGTCGTCGCTCGATTCGAGGCGGAACGCGCGCGGGAAACCGGAACCACCCTGGCGCGGCGTCAGGCTGATGCCGGTCCAGGTGCCCTGGCCACCCATGTCGATCGCGACCCACGCGTCGTCGGTTTTCGGGGTGCGGGCCAGCCGGGTCGACCAGATCGTCGCCGGGTCGTTGTCGAGCACCTGCATGGGATCGGTGCCGTCGGCGGTGTTGTCGGCGAACGCGGCCGGCGGCGGCAGCGGGGTGACGGTCGGGGTCGGGCTCGCGCTCGGGGTGGCGTTCGACGTCGCGATCTGGGTCGGGCTGGGCTGACCGGCGGCGGTCGGACCCGCGTGCGAGTGCAGCAGATGCGGCCCGACCAGGATCGCCGCGACCACGATCGCGATGACCGCCAGCGCGAGCCCGCTGACGAGCGCGACGGGGAACGGTTTCGGCACCGGATCGACGTGGGCGTGCCCGACAGCGCGGTGGTGTTGCTCCGGACCGTGCTGAGCCGGGGCGTCGACATGCCGCGGCGCGACCTCGTGGGCGACGACGTGCTGCGCCGGGATGTGCGCCACCGGGGTCGCGCCGGTCGCGATGGTCTGTGCGGCGGACGCGATCGCGGCCGAGTGCGTCAACCCGAGCGCCTGCCACAGCCCGGCCGCGGTCGCGAGCACGGCCGCCGCCGCCGCGGCCTGGCCGAGGCAGAGCATGCGGATGCCACGTTCGTGGGTGAAATACGCGTACGCCTCGCGGTCCTCGGAACTCGTCGCGGCTGCCTGGCCACTGGTCAGCACGTCGCGCCAGACGCCCCACCGCAACGACAGCGCGGCGAGCGGAGCGGCGGCGCGGGCGAGCCGGGTGCCGAGATCGGCGTGGCCATCGCGGACGGCGGCCTCGATCAGCGCGACGACCAGGTCACCGTGGGCCGCGACGTCGGCCGGTGTCGCGCCGGCGTCGATCCACGCGAGAAGCGCCGTCGCGAGAGCGGCCGAATCGCGTCGGAAACGCCGGTCCGCCATTGGCACCGCCAGGTCGTCGGCGATCTGGTAGGCCGCTTCGGCCGATCCGGTCGCGTCGGCTAGACCGGCCCGCACCAGATGTTCCGCGGCTTCGGAGACACGCCCGAGATCGTGGGCGCCGGCGAGCGCCGCGATCACCGGCACGGTCGCGCTCGCCGGCGCGATGTAGCCGAGAAGCGCCAGCACGTCGCGTTCCCGGGGCGGGAGGTCGTCGACGGGCCGGGGATCAGATCGTGGAGGTTGGGGCACGTGAGCCGTACCGATGGCATGCCCTGGATCTGGATGTGCCGCCTTGAGCGGTGCCTGCTGCGCGAGGGACGCGGCCGTCCGAAGCAGGCGCATCGGCGAACCGGCACCCGCACGCCATTCGGCCACCACCGCGTCGTGCTCCGACGGGCTCAGGTCGCGGCCGACCTCGCGCCGCACGAGCGCGAGCGCCGCCTCCCCGGACAAGCCCCGCAACTCGATCGTCTGACCCTGACCCCACAATTCGCGGTCCGGTGCGGCGAGCACGAAGGCGGCATCGGGCGCAGCGTCGAGGATCGTCAGGAGTTCGTCGGGCGAGCAGACGAGATCGTCGGCGACGACGCAGACCCGTACGCCCGTCAGCAGCCGCCGCAACTCGGTCGGGCCGGGACGGAAGCCGGACGTGTCGTACGCGCCTTCGAAGATCTCCTGGGGGACGTCGAGATGGCTCCGGCCACCGGCAGTCAGAAATATGACACCGTCAGCCTCGTCGGCGACGTCGTACGCGGCCTGCCGCAGCAGGGTGCTCTTGCCGATTCCGGGCGGCCCGAAGACCTGGAGCGTCGACTGGGCGACGACCGCCGCGGCGATGGTGCCGCGCTCCGCGTCGCGGCCGAGCACTCCCGCCGGGCGCCGTGGCAGCACGCGCACGCTCGACCGGCGCACCGGCTTCGGGCGCTCTGCCTCCTGCAACACCGTTACGGACGAGCCCTGGGCGGCGTTGACGATCAGATTGTGGTCTCCCACAACGAGGTTGCCGCCGACGCTGCCGTGCACTTCCACGCGGTAATCTGCGCCACCCACGCCGCGATTCCCTTGCGATGAAGACGTTCACATTGAAGTGTGGGAATCATAGCGGCGACCACCAAGGACGTCAGTGGGCCGATAAGGCTAGCTCTGTCTACCCCAAGATTTCTGGCAGGGTTGCGACTTCTGCATCAGGGCGACGACGGTCTGGAAATACTGCGTGCCGAGCGGCCCGATGTGGATGCCGTCGGGGTAGACCACGTTGCCCAGGCCGACGTTGTAGGCGGCGAGCACCGCGTCACGGAGCGGATAGTTCGTCGACAGGTTGAAGTTGTTGTGGAAGTAGAGGATGCCGATGTGGACGGTCAGGTATTCCAGCCACGCGGTGCCGAGCATGACGTTCTGGCTCTGATCCATGCGGTTGAACGTCGTCTGGAAATGCATGTTCGTGTCGGCGGTCGCGTTGTCCTGCATCTGCATCACGCCGTAGCCGGTGCCGTCGGTGCTGATGCACGTCGAGGTCCAGGCGCTCTCCTGCGCCGCGATCGCCTTGAGCATCGTCAGCGGGATGTGCACGACCGGCAGCTTGCCGTTGAGGCTCGAGTCGAGCGTCGCCGGGTCTACCTTCGCCGCCGCGTATTCGTTGACCTTCGAGGCCGCCGTCAGCTCCGCGAGCACCTTCGCCGGTGATTGCGGTTTGCCGTCGGTGTGCGGGCAGGTCAGGGGCTTCGCCGCCGGTTGCGTCGGCGGTGCGAGCGTGGGGGTCGACGTGGGAGCGGGGGTGGTCGGGTCGGGCGTGGGGCTCGGGGTTTCGATCACGGTCGGGGTCGGCGACGGAGGCGCGCTGACCTCGATGAGCTGGCCGACGCCCTGCGTCTGTTTCGCGCCGGAGCCGCAGCCGGCGAGCGCGATCGCGCAGACAACGAGGCCGATGGTCAGGACCGCTCTTCGGGACCCATGTCGTCGCACGCCAGCCCACCCCCGTGGAGTCGATGTAGGCCGACCCTACACGGGGCGTGCACGCCTCTCGACCCTTCGACATCCCCGTTCCAGGGTGCCGCGATGCAATCGGGAGTGGCGTGCGTCACGTCGCCGTTCCTAGGTCGCGGTATCGGTTTCGGCGATGGCGGCGTTACACCAGTATGCTGCTGGCGCAGCTACGCCGACCGATCATGATGATCGCGGTTTATCGACGCAAGCGTGACCGCCGCCTCGTTCGAAGGGGTCGGCGGTAATTGTCTGTAAGTCACCCGGGAGAATAATCCATATGCCCATCCGTTCTGATCTCCGAAATGTCGCGATTGTCGCGCACGTTGACCATGGCAAGACCACGCTCGTCGACGCCATGCTGCGCCAATCCGGCGGATGGCACAGCCGCGGCGAGATGGCCGACCGCGTCATGGACTCGGGCGACCTCGAACGCGAAAAGGGCATCACGATTCTCGCGAAGAACACGTCGGTGCTTTACCACCCGGCCGACGGGTCCGACCAGGTCACGATCAACATCATCGACACCCCGGGCCACGCCGACTTCGGTGGCGAGGTCGAGCGCGGCCTGACCATGGCCGACGGTGTCGTGCTGCTGGTCGACGCGTCCGAGGGTCCGCTGCCGCAGACGCGCTTCGTGCTCCGCAAGGCGCTCAAGGCCCGCATGCCGATCGTCCTCGTCATCAACAAGGTCGACCGCTCCGACGCGCGGATCAAAGAGGTCGTCGACGACACCTACGAGCTGTTCCTCGACCTCGACGCCGACGAACACCAGATCGACTTCCCCATCGTGTACGCGTGTGCCCGCGACGGCATCGCGACGCTGAAGCAGCCGGAAGACGGCACCGTGCCGACCGACAGCGACTCGCTCGAGCCGCTGTTCCACACGATCCTGCAGACGATGCCGGCCCCGACCTACACCGAAGAGGCCCCGCTGCAGGCGCACGTCGTCAACCTCGACGCGTCCCCGTTCCTCGGCCGGCTCGCGCTGTGCCGGGTCCGCGAAGGTGTGATCCGCAAGGGCCAGAGCGTCATGTGGTGCAAGACCGACGGCACCAACGAGCGCGTACGCATCTCGGAACTGCTCATGACCGACGGTCTGGAGCGGAAATCCGCTGAGGAAGCCGGCCCGGGCGACATCATCGCCGTCGCCGGCATCGGTGACATCATGATCGGCGAGACGCTGGCCGACGCCGAGAACCCGATCGCGCTGCCGCTGATCAAGGTCGACGAGCCGGCCATCTCGATGACGATCGGCACCAACACGTCGCCGTTCGTCGGCCGTTCCAAGGGCTCGAAGGTGACCGCGCGCCTGGTCAAGGACCGTCTTGACCGCGAACTCATCGGCAACGTGTCGCTGCGCATCCTGCCCACCGAGCGTCCCGACGCCTGGGAGGTGCAGGGCCGTGGCGAACTCGCGCTCGCGATCCTGGTCGAGCAGATGCGCCGCGAGGGCTACGAACTGACCGTCGGGAAGCCGCAGGTCGTCACGCAGGAGATCAACGGCAAGACGCACGAGCCGGTGGAACGCATGACGATCGACGCACCGGAGGAATACCTCGGTGCGATCACGCAGCTCCTCGCGATCCGCAAGGGCCGCATGGAGCAGATGGTCAACCACGGCACCGGCTGGATCCGGATGGAGTGGCTGGTCCCGGCGCGCGCGCTGATCGGCTTCCGCACCGAGTTCCTGACCGATACCCGCGGCACCGGCATCCTGCACCACGTCTTCGAGTCCTACGAGCCGTGGTTCGGCGAACTGCGTACGCGTAACAACGGCTCGCTCGTGGCCGACCGCTCCGGGCCGGTCACCGCGTTCGCGATGACCAACCTGCAGGAGCGTGGCGTGCTCTTCGTCGAGCCGACGACCGAGGTCTACGAGGGCATGATCGTCGGTGAGAACTCGCGCTCCGATGACATGGACGTGAACATCACCAAGGAGAAGAAGCTCACGAACATGCGTCAGTCGACATCAGACGAGACGGAGAAGCTGATTCCGCCGCGGAAGTTGTCGCTGGAGCAGGCCCTCGAGTTCTGCCGCGAAGACGAGTGCGTCGAGGTCACGCCGCAGGCCGTGCGCATTCGCAAGGTCATTCTCGACCAGACCGACCGCTACCGCATGTTCCGCAAGGCGCAGCGCTCCAACTGATCATCCGCCCGACGCGATCCCCGTGATGCCGGTCATCACGGGGATCGCTGCGTATCGGGCCGATCTCCGCTGCCGTTGCCGGCCTATTCGAACGACGTGGCCACGCAGAGGGTCTTGTGATCCGGCGTGATCAGGGTCCACGTCGTGTCCGGCGCGCACTCGGTGTCGTCGCTGACGATCGCCGTGACCTTGCCGTCATGCGTCTGGTCGCATGCGACGACCCGCATCTCCGTCGCGCCGACCGTCTGCACGCACTCGCCGACCTTGTCGGTGAACGCGGCCGACGGGCTCGCTGAGCCGCTGCCGGAGGTCACCGATCCGATGATCAGAGCGATGATCGCCACGGGTACGAGTGCGCCGACGATCTGCCACCGCTGCCACACCGGCCGTCCGACCGGGATCGGCTCCCGCCCCGGCGCGGGCGACTGCGGTGCCGCCAACCGGGTCACTTTCCGGCGATTGACCAGGTTCGAGATGATCACGTACGGCGTCATCACGAACGACGCGTACCCCCACCAGCCGGTGACCAGGGTGCGCGCCGTCATCCGACGGAACACCGCCATGCCGCAATCCCGGCAGAACGCGCCCTCATGCTTCAGCCTGCGCATCAAGAAAATCATGCCGATGTGCCCGCGCATCGTCACGTGCGCCGTCGGCATGCTTCCGCAGAAGTAACACCGCGGGGAAACCGCCGGAGGCGGCGTCGGAAAGGCGGGTGCCGGCATCGGGGGCGGTCCGGCGAGCGGTGGCGGGACCGGGCTCGACATTCCCGCGCGCGCGTCGTCAATCAAGGACATCAATGCACCTCATGAGGGTACGAAGGGGTTGGCGCGCGCCATCGTACGGGCCGGAAACCCGTCCCGCTGCCCGGTTTCTGGTCACCACTCGGCACGTCCGATGTCACCGACGCGACGTCACTGGGTCGTGTCCGTCACGCACTCGATCGCGTCACGCTCGCCGTCGAACACCACCGTCGACGTGCCGAGCGGGCATTCGGTGGGATCCGTGACGACGTCGGTGATCCGGCCATCGTGTGTGTAGGCGCAGTCGACGATCTCCGGTGGGAATTTCACGACGCACTCGCCCACCAGGTAGTTGTTGCCGTCGAGCGGCGAGACCACCAGCGGCGACGGCCCCATGATGCTCACCACCACCGAGACGACGAGCCCGATGAACGCGGCCGGCACGACCAGGCCGATCATCTGCCAGCGCAGGTACAGCGGGCGGCCCGGATCGGCCGGAGTCTTGCCGACCGCCGGGTCACGTGGCGGATCCAGACGCGCGACGGCCCGGGCCCGGATGGCGTTCACGATCAGCATGTAGGGAGCGATGAGAATCGACGGAAAGCCCCACCAGCCGGCGATCAACGTCTTCGCGCTGAGTCGCCGGGAGATCATGAGCCCGCAGTCCCGGCAGTAGGGTCCGACGGACCAATGCGTCTCGCGGTAGACGATCACACCGGTATGCGACCGGAACTTCTTGTCGACGGTCGGCGTGCTGCCGCAGTAACGGCACGGTGGTGACGGCTTCACGGCGACGAGCGGCTGCCACGTCGCGGCCATCGCGTTACGGTGATCGTCGATCAGAGACATCGGGCACCTCAACGTCGTCGCGAAACCGCAAGATCGCGGCGCGCCATCGTACGACTCCCTCCGCCGTGTCCGCTGTCCGCGTTTCGGCTCGACGAGTCGCCGTGTTCGACGTAAGTGCGCACTCACGGCTGTCATGAGGCGTGGGAGACAGCCGTACGGGCGCGCCTAAGTCGATCAAGTACCGTCGAGGGTCATGAGCACCGCGCCGCACCTCGCCGCCCTCGAACCGCGTCTCGCCGCCCTCCCCGGCACCGTCTCGGTATGGTGCTCGCCGGTCGGAGCCGCGACCGCGACGTACGCCCGCGCGCAAGACGCGACCCACTATGCCGCCAGCACGATGAAAGTCGCGGTGCTCGTGGCGCTCTACCGAGCCGCTTCTGCCGGCACGATCGACCTCGACGCCGAGGTGCCGGTCGTCAACGAATTCACGTCGGCCAAACCCGGAGCACCTCGGTACGCGAACGATCCCGATCAGGACCAGGACGACGACGTCTGGGCCCTCCTCGGCGGCACCGCGTCGCTGCGCTGGCTAGCCCGCCGCATGATCGTGCGGTCCAGCAATTTCGCGACGAACATCGTGCTCGCGCACGTCGGCACGGCGGCCGTCACCGAGGCGTTGCGGCTGGCCGGCGTGACCTCGATGCAGGTCGAGCGCGGCATCGAAGACGCGGCGGCCCGGGACGCGGGCATCGACAACGTCGTCACGACCCGGGACCTGGCCGCGCTGATCGGTGCGATCGCGATCGGCGCGACGCAGGCGGACGGCGGCATCGCCCCCCGACCGGCGTGCGCGGAGATGATCGACGTGCTGCTCGCCCAGGAACGGCGCGAAGACCTCGCCGCCGGTCTGCCCGCCGGCACCCGGGTCGCGTTCAAGAACGGGTGGGTGACCGGCGCCCGGCACGTCGCCGGCGTCGTGTTTCCTGACGATGCGCCGCCGTACGTGATCGCGATCTGTACGACGATGCCACCCGACCCAGCCGTCGACCCGCGCGAGCTGATCGCGGAGATCGCGGCGGCGACCTGGGCCGACCGGAAAGCGTTAGCCGGGGCGCTTCGCGTCCGCTGACGACTTGACCAGGCTGGCGACCGTCGCTCCGCCGAGCGCGGCGACGATCACCAGCAGCGACAACCAGATCGGGATCTCCGGCGCCCACGAGACGCCGTCACCGTTGTTGATGAACGGCAGATCGTTCTGGTGTAACGCCTCCAGGATCAGTTTCGCGCCGATGAACACGAGCACCGCGGCGAGCCCCAGCGACAGGTAGACCAAACGGTCGAGCAGGTTCCCGAGCAGGAAATACAGCTGCCGCAGACCCATCAGGGCGAACACGTTCGCGGTGAAGACGATGTACGACTCCTTCGTCAGCCCGAAGATCGCCGGAATGGAATCGAGGGCGAAGATGAGGTCGGTCGTACCAATGGCGATCATGACTATGAACATGGGCGTGAAGATCCGCCGCGACGCGCTCGTCTTGGTCTCCACGCGCGTGGTCAGGTTCGCGCCGTCGAAGCCTTTCGAGATCGGCAGCACCTTCCGGCTCCACCGGATCAGCGGGTTCTCCTTGAAATCGGCCGGGTCCTCCTCGCCGCTCGTGGCGAGTTTGATCGCGGTATAGATCAGGAAGGCACCGAAGATGTAGAAGACCCAGATAAAGCGCGAGATGATCGCCGCGCCGGCCGCGATGAACGCGCCACGCATGATGAGCGCCAGCACAATGCCATTGAGCAGGACCTTCTGCTGGTACACGCGCGGCACGGCGAATCTCGCCATGATGATCACGAAGACGAAGAGGTTGTCGACGGACAGGCTGTATTCGGTCAGCCATCCCGCGAAGAATTCGCCGGAGAACTTGGTGCCGTAGACCGCGAGGAGCAATAGCCCGAACGCGATCGCGAGGGCGACGTAGATCGCGACCCAGATGCCCGACTCCCGCATCGACGGTTCGTGTGGCCGCCGGCCCACGATGAAGAGGTCGAGGCCCAGAATCGCGAGCAATCCGATGAGCGTGATCGTCCAGGCCAAACCCGAAACATGCATTGCGTTGGGACCTCCGGTAGACACGTTGTGACACCGGAGGTCTCTCCCGCCACCCTGCGCGCTCAGCGGCCGGAAAACTGCCTGCTAGCTCGCCCCTTCGGGTGGCCGACGGCACCGGGGCCGCCAACGGCCACGCCGCAGTCGGGCACCGTGCTGACGACGCCGTCGCTGGGGGATACTCCCCTCCTTGCCCGCCCAGTATTGCCCATCGACATCCGCGGAGCCCTCGCACCGTGCCGATTGCGGTATCCGTGGCGCCCAGAGTGGCCCATGAGCCGACCGCTAGGCTGCCTCGCATGGTGCTCGAAGTTGGTCTCATCACGGTGCTGGCCGGTCAGGAAGACGCGTTCGCCGCGGCCTACGCGAAGGCGCGCGAGACGCTCGCGACGACGCCCGGCTGCCGCTCCGTCCGCATGACCCGCGGGGTCGAATCAGCGTCGAAGTTCGTGCTCCTCGTCGAGTGGGACTCGGTCGACGCCCACCTTGACAACTTCCGGGCGACCGAGCGCTTCCAGACGTGGCGCGGTCTGATCGGCCCCTACTTCGACGGTGCCCCGCTGGTGGAGCACTACACCGACGTCGACTGACCCTCGATCTCCAGCCGGCGGTCGGCGCCGATCGCTTTGGCCAGGTAGGCGTCATGCGTCACGACCACAATCGCTCCGTGGTACGCGCGCAGCGCCTCCTCCGTCACGTCGAGCGCCTCGAAGTCGAGGTAGTTCGTGGGCTCGTCGAGCAGAAGCACGTCGGCGGGGCCGTTGACGATCGCTGCGAGCAGCAGCCGCCGCAGTTCGCCGGCCGACAGTGTGGTCAGCGGTTGTCGTTGCTGGTCGGCGTCGAAGAGGTGCGCGTCGAGCACGGCCTCGGCTTCATCGATATGCACCGGTACGCGTGACCGGAAAAAGTCGATCACCGAGACCGACAGGCGCAAGTCGTCGTGGGTCTGCGGCAACAGCGCGACGCTTCCCGCTCGGGTGATTCGACCGTTCGCGGGTTCATCGAGGCCGGCCAGGCACCGCAGCAGCGTCGTCTTCCCGGATCCGTTCGCGCCGGCGATCACGACCCGCTCCCCCGGACCGACGGTGAGGTCGAGACCTGACACGAGCGTGCGCGCGCCTCGGCGCAGCGTCACGGCTCGGGCCTCGATGAGGAACCCGGATGCCGGCGCGGGCGGCTCGGGGAAGGCCAGCACCAGCGGCGGCCTCGTCGTGGGTTCGGCCAGCCATGTCATCGCCCGAATCTGCCGGGTCAGCCGCCGCTCGCGTACGGTCGCCTTCCGCGCGACCTTCTTCGCGAGCCTGCGCGTGTGATCGTTGCGGGTGGCCAACTCGGTGCCGAGCGCGTGGCCCTTCGTGGCCTCGATGTCCGCCGCGAGCCGAGCCCGGTCCTTCTCCTGCGCCTCGTAGCCGAGCAGGAGCCGCTGCCAGCGCCGCTGCTTCTCGACCCGGTAGTCGGTGTAGCCGCCGGTGTAGTGCGCGGGTCCGGGGTGGATGCCGTCGAGTTCGATCACACGGGTCGCGACCCGATCGAGGAACGCCCGGTCGTGCGTGACCACGACGAGCGACCCTCGGTAGGACGCGAGATATCCGCCGAGCCATTCGAGACCCGCCGCGTCGAGGTGGTTCGTGGGTTCGTCGAGGAGCAGGACGGTCGGCTCGTCGATCAGCACCCGTGCCAGCATGACGCGGGCCTGCTCGCCGCCGCTCAGGGTGCCCAGGCGGGTCCGGTCGGGAACGGTGTCGATGCCGAGCCGGCCACGGACCTCGTCGACCCGGGCCGCGTACGCCCAGCCGCCCAGCTGACCGAACCGCTCCTGCGCCTCCCCGAGGGCGGTGAGCAGCCGGTCTCCGGGCGCGGTGCCGGATCGGGACAGGGCTCCGGTGAGGTGCCGGATCTCCCGGTCGAGAGCGGCCACGTCACCAGGCGCGTCGTCGAAGAACTCGGCCACGGTCAGGTCCGGGTCGGGCACCTGTTGGGCGTAATAGCCGACACGGACCCCCGGCGGAAACTCCACGGTGCCCGTCAGCGGACGCGTCTCACCGGCGAGAATCCGCAGCATCGTCGATTTGCCGGCGCCGTTGGGGCCGACGAGACCCACGCGATCCCGGGAGCCGACGGTGAAAGACGTACCCGTGAACAACGGCTCTTCGCCGTGACCCGCACTGAGATCGATGACTTTCCACATATGTGCTCACCAGCCCATCAGCGCGCCGGGACAGGGGCGCGCGAACTCCGAACGAACAGGGTTCTTCTACTGATGGGCTACAGGCGCATGTGGACGAGTATGCCTCCCGGTGGCTCGGCGTGCGACCGATTTAGGCCCTGTCTCGAAGTCCGTTCGAGCGAGCCGCGAGCCAGGCGCCGATCCGACAAGGCTTGATCTTTGCCTGGATACGGCGTTTGTATCCAGGCAAAGATCAAACGCCGTCGGTCGGCGTCTGGGTCACGGCGCAGCCGAACGGCAGCTTTGAGACAGGGCCTAGGAGCGGGCGGACTTATCGCACACCCGCGACGTCCATGTCGCGCAACTCCTTCTTCAGCACGCCGATCTCGTCGCGGATGCGTGCCGCGAGCTCGAACTGCAGCTCTCGCGCAGCACCCAACATCTGGTCGTTGAGGTTCTGGATCAGCTGGGCGAGGTCGGCGCGAGCCATGCCGGCGCTGGACGGTGTGGCCGACGCCTTGCCGCGGCTGCGCGTCTCCGGCACCGGTGCCTTGCCCCGGGACATCTGCCGGCCGGCGCCACCGACGAGTGCCTCGGTGTCTTCGGCGTCGCGGTAGATGTCGTCGAGGATGTCGTAGATCTTCTTGCGCAGCGCGGTCGGCTGGATGCCGTTGGCCTCGTTGTGCGCGATCTGCTTGGCCCGGCGCCGGTCGGTCTCCTCGATCGCGCCGGCCATCGACGGCGTCATCTTGTCGGCATACATATGGACCTCGCCGGACACGTTACGAGCCGCACGACCGATCGTCTGGATCAACGACCGGCCGCTGCGCAGGAAGCCCTCCTTGTCAGCGTCGAGGATCGCCACGAGCGACACCTCGGGCAGGTCGAGGCCCTCACGGAGCAGGTTGATGCCGACGAGCACGTCGTAGTCACCCTTGCGCAGCTCGCTCAGCAGCTCGACCCGCCGCAACGTGTCGACCTCGGAGTGCAGGTAGCGCACCCGAATGCCGTGCTCGAGAAGGTAGTCGGTGAGGTCTTCGGCCATCTTCTTCGTCAGCGTGGTCACGAGGATCCGCTCGTCGCGCTCGGTGCGCACCGTGATCTCGTGCATCAGGTCGTCGATCTGGCCCTTGGTCGGCTTCACGATCACGGCCGGGTCGACGAGGCCGGTCGGGCGGATGACCTGCTCGACGAACTCACCCTGCGTCTGGGTCATCTCCCAGGTGCCGGGCGTCGCGGACAGGAACACCATCTGGCCGACCCGCTCGATGAACTCGTCGAACCGCAACGGCCGGTTGTCGCGCGCGGACGGCAGCCGGAACCCGTGGTCGACGAGTTGCCGCTTGCGAGACGCGTCGCCCTCATACATCGCGCCGATCTGCGGCACGCCCACGTGTGACTCGTCGACGACGGTGAGGAAGTCGTCGGGGAAATAGTCGAGGAGGCAGAACGGTGCCTCGCCGGGCTGCCGGCCGTCGATGTGCATCGAATAGTTTTCGATGCCGGAACAGAAGCCGACCTGGCGCATCATCTCGATGTCGTAGGTCGTGCGCATGCGGAGCCGCTGCGCCTCCAGCAACTTGCCCTGGCGGTCGAGTTCGGCGAGGCGCTCCTCCAACTCGACCTCGATGCCGGCGATGGCGCGTTCCATCCGCTCGTGACCGGCCGCGTAGTGCGACGCCGGGAAGATCATCAGGTCGTTGACCTCGCGGACCACGTCACCGGTCAGCGGGTGCAGGAAGTAGAGCTTCTCCACCTCGTCACCGAAGAACTCGATGCGCACGGCCAGCTCTTCGTAAGCCGGGATGATCTCCAGCGTGTCACCGCGCACGCGGAAGGTGCCGCGCTGGAACGCCATGTCATTGCGCGCGTATTGGATGTCGACGAGCCGCCGCAGGAGTTTGTCGCGCTCGATCTCCATGCCGGTGGTGAGTCGCACCGACTGGTTGACGTATTCCTGCGGGGTGCCCAGGCCATAGATCGCGCTCACGGTCGCCACCACGATCACGTCGCGACGGGTGAGCAGCGACATCGTCGTGGAGTGCCGCAGCCGCTCGACCTCTTCGTTGATCGACGAGTCTTTCTCGATGTAGGTGTCGGTCTGCGGAATGTAGGCCTCGGGCTGGTAATAGTCGTAATAACTCACGAAGTATTCGACGGCGTTGTTGGGCATCAGCTCGCGGAATTCCTTCGCGAGCTGGGCCGCGAGCGTCTTGTTGGGTGCCATCACCAGGGTCGGCCGCTGCAGCCGCTCGACGAGCCATGCCGTCGTGGCGCTCTTGCCCGTGCCGGTCGCGCCGAGGAGCACCGAGTGGCGATCGCCGCGACGCACGCGGCGCTCAAGCTCGTCGATGGCCGTCGGCTGGTCGCCGGCGGGCTGGTATTCACTGATGACCTCGAAGCGGTTGTCGAGCCGGGGAATGTCAAGAGCCATGAATAAAACCTACGCCGGGGGTACGACATTCACCCGTAGTGTGCCCACCGCGCCGAACCCCATTGTGTGGCCGGAGTCACGGAGTTACCGTCATCACGTAGGCCGTTCGCGGCGGCCAACCGAGCACACGACCGGACCTCCACACCGGCCGGTCCGCTCGGCGCGGGAGTTTGCAGCCTCGGGACTACCGGAGAGCGCAACTCGACCACGGTCGCGCGCTATGCGCGCTGACGGGCCGCCGCGAACGTCCTTTCTGAGCGTCCGGGCCCGTTTTGCCTGCTCGCACACCAGCCGTTCGGTCAATTAATCGGATAATACCGGATAAATAACACCGGTGTCACCGTGCCGTACGGGCGACGAGCCGTCACCAAGCCCCCACGCACACCGTTCAACCGGTCGTGAGCACCCCCGCCGCGACGAACAGCCGCTACTCCGACGGCGACGCCGACTATGACGACGGCGTCGACTACAACGATGGCGACGACACCGGCGAACTTGCCGGCATCGGGACCCGTCCCACCGGCTACACGTACGCCGCGGGCCGTGCCACCGTGGCCGCACCCGCGCGCCGACGTGAGCAGGCCAACACTCACCGGACCAGCCACACCGCGGCACGGCCCGGCAAAACACGGGGCGACGGCCCCTCGCGCGGGCGCCGCGTCATCGCTCTCACGGCACTCGCGGCGCTGGTCGTCGGCGCCCTGATCGCGGGCAACGGGCTGGTCTCATGCGGCAACTCCCAGCCCGCGGCGAAGGCTGTCAACCTGCCCGTGACGTCGGAGCAGGCGACGCGTCTGGCCGGCGTACGGCTCGCCGACTACCGGGCCGGGCGCGCCGCCGTACACGTCACGATCGGATCCGGCACGAGTGCCGTGCACCTCACCGGCTGGGTCGATTGGCGGCAGAGCCTCATCTACCTGAACAGCCTGGGCTCGCATCCCGGCCCGTCGGACGGCATGATCCAAGCCGAACCGGGGATCATCGCCATCCGACCCGGCCGTTACACGCCACCGGCCGCCGGGAACAACACCGTCTACGACCCGTACCCCGCCCCGCCGCTGCACGCGCCGCCGACCGGCTGGCAGATCCGCGGACTCGCGGCCGGCTCATCGATCGACACGATGGTCACGCTGCTGTTGGCGCTGCGTTCGACGACGGTGGACAGTGCCTCGCAGATCGCCGCGATCGGCACCCGCTATGTCGGCACCGACGAGATCGCCGGGGACAAGGTCGAGGTGATGGACGGAGCCGCCGTGCCGCCACCGGCACCGAAGCCGGGTAGCGGGCCCACGCCGACACCCGCTCGCACCGGGCTGCCGTTCGCCTCCAACGGTGGGCAGGTGCGCTACTGGGTAGCCGCCCACTCCAAGCTCCTGCGCGTCGCCGCCCTGGTCAACGCGACCACGGGGTTGCAGATCGACTTCGACCAGAGCGACCGTACCGTCCCGAGCGCGATCGAATTGCTCGGCGGAGCCCCGATCAAGCCGACGAAGCTGACCACGAAACAGGCGAACCTGCTCGCCGGGATGCGCTTGGCTGACTATCGGGCGCGGGGCGGTTCGATCACGCTGGCGGTGCCCGCGAGCAGCGACGAGTTGTTGAGCGCGACCGGATGGCTGGACTGGCCCCGGACGGCCGCGTACGTCAGCGTCCGCAACGTCAAAGCGAGTGGAGCGGACGCGACGGTGCGAGCGGACGCGACCGGGCTCACGATCCACGGCGACATCGACGGCACCGGAGCACCGACCGGCAACCGTCCGCCGCTGGCCTCGCCACCGATCCCGGCACCGGACACCGGGTGGAAGCGCGTGACGTGGGCCAGCCGACAGGACGCGTACGGCGAGCCGGACTTCGACCTGCTCCTCAACGAGATGCTGGCTCTGTGGGCGCCGTCGAGAGACGATGCCTCGGACTTGAAGAAGATCTCCACGCGGCTGCGGACCGACAGCGTCGACGGCATCGCGGTCACGGTGTTCGAGGTCCGCAAGCCGGCCGAAAGCCACGTGACCCCGGGCGACGGACGGCTGCGCTACTGGGTCGACGCGGACGGGCTGCTACGCCGGCTGGAACTGCGTACGCGTACCGGTGCCTGGGGTTATCTGACCTTCACCCCGGGCGACTTCCCGAACCTCCCGAATCCGGTCAAAGCCCGGTCGTGATCCGCGTGGGTCGTCCACATCCACCCTCGCTGTCCACCGTTCGCGGAACCGCCGTAGCGGCAAGGCGGACGGACGATCGATGCTCGGTCGGTGCCCGTCCCACCCCGTCGCCCGGCCGACATCGGTAGCCGACCGTTCCGCGGCAGTCACGCCATTGGCAGTGGCCTGCTGACCGCCGACCGTCTGCGGAGTTCCGCGTGGCGGCGGATCTTCCATGATGTCTATGTGGACGCGAGGGTCGCGGACACGCATCTCGTCCGGATTCGCGGCGCCGCCCTGTTGTTGCCGCCCGGCGCGCTCGTCACCGGTCGTTCCGCCGCCCACCTCTGGGGTGCCGACCTGGCCACCGTCGGCGACGCGGTCGAAGTCATGACCCCGACGCGGATCCGTCGCGTGGCGGGATTGTCCGTCCGATCCGGATCCGTCTCCGCGAGCGAGACGACGGCGCGTCACGGCATCCCGGTCTGCACGCCGTCGCATGCGATCTGGGAGATCGCCCGGACCCTTCCGCTGCTGGAGGCCATCGGCTGGGCTGACGCGCTCGCTCGGTGCCGGCACTTCGACGACCGCCGAGGTGGTCGCCCATGCCGCTCAGCATTGGGGCCAGCGTGGGTCACGCCAAGCGACGTCGACGATGCGCCTGTGCGACCCGAGGGCCGAATCGGTGCCCGAGTCGAAGGTCCGGGTGAGTTTGATCGGTGCCGGGCTTCCGCCACCCGTGCCGCAGTTCCGGGTCACGGCGGCTGACGGTTCGTTCATCGCCCGGGTCGACCTCGCGTGGCCACAGTGGAAGTTCGCGATCGAATACGACGGGCAGGAGTTCCACGGCCAATCCATCCATCTCGACCATGATCGCGCGCGTTGGCGAGCCCTGAACAACGTGGGCTGGCGCGTCTACCCCATCACGAAACGGGACTTACACGACATCCCGGCACTCATGGCTGACATCGCCACCGAACTCGCCAAGATCACATCGTCATGATCCGCGGATCTTGCACGTTACGGGGCCCTCAACCCCATCCGAGGGGCCGATATCTGCCAAGATCCGCAGATCTTGGGGCCGCGGGCGCCCCGCGGCGCGCCGCGGCGCGGCGCGCGGCGCGGGGCACGGCGGCGCGGCGCGGCGCGCCGCGGCGCGGGGCGGCGCGGGGCGCGGCGGCGCGGCGCGCGGCGCGGGGCGGGGGGTTACAGCCAGCCGCTGGCTCGGGCCAGGCGGGCGGCCTCGGCGCGGGTTCGGGCGCCGGTCTTTCCGATCGACGCGGACAGGTAATTGCGCACGGTTCCCTCCGACAGACTGAGGTGCCGGGCGATATCCGCCACCGTGCCGCCGTCTTCGGACGCCCGCAACACGTCCGCCTCACGGTCGGTCAACGGGTTCGCGCCGCTGGACAACGATGCGACCGCGAGCGCCGGATCGACCACGGTGCGGCCGCCGTGCACCTGCCGGACCGCGTCCGCGAGCTGGTCGGGGGTGCGTCCTTCACCATGAAGCCGCGGGCACCGGCGTCCATCGCGCGACGCAGATAGCCGGGGCGCCCGAACGTCGTCAGGATCATCACCCGTACGCCGGGGGCCTCGGTCCGGATCTGCCGGGTCGCGGTGATGCCGTCCATGATGGGCATCTCGATGTCGAGCAGCGCGACGTCGGGCCCGAGGTCGACGGCCGACCGCACCGCCGCCGCGCCATCGGCGACCGACGCCACGATCTCGAAGTCGTCCTCCATCGCGAGCAGTGCTTCCAACGCGCCGCGGACCAGGTGCTGGTCGTCGGCCACGAGCAGGCGGATCAACCGGCACTCGCCTGGGCGGCGACCATCGGCACCCGCCGGACGGCGGCTTCCCGGGCGGCGGCGGTCCGGACGCATATCTCGCCGAACGTCGCCCGCACCACGAACGAGCCCCGGTCGCGAACGGTCGTCAGCACTCCCCCGGCCAGGTCGACGCGCTCCGCGAGCCCGGTCAGACCGTTGCCGAACGCGAACCCCGCGCTGTCGCCGCCACCATCGTCACGCACCTCCACAATCACCGTCCCGGCGTGGTTGACGGCGTGGATCTCGCACCGCTTGGCGGCCGAGTGCCGGATCACGTTCGTGATCGCCTCCCGCACGACCCACCCGGCGCACTCGTCCAGCGGCGCCGGCATCTCGCAGATGGTCGCGGCCAACTCGATGCGGCCCGCGGTCATGAGCGCCCGTGCGGTTTCAACCTCGCCGGCGAGTGACATCTGCCGGTAGCCGGAGACCGTTTCGCGGACGTCCGCCAGCGCGGCTCGGGCCACTCCCGCCACCTCGATCATTTCGGCGGCTGCCCGATCGGCGTCCCGCGGTGCGAGGCGGGCGGCCAGCTCCGCTTTCAGGGACACGGCCGAAAGCCGCTGGCCGAGGATGTCGTGCAGGTCGCGGGCGATGCGCAGGCGTTCCTCGGTGACCGCGAGCCGGGCAAGTTCGGCGCGGGCGCGACGCAACTCGAGTTTCGCCGCGATCTGCTGGTAGAACGCCGCCTGGACGGTGCCGATGAGCACGGCCTGCACCGCGAGACCGAGCGGTTTCATCGGCGGCTCGCCGAGAACCCACCAGTCGGCGAGATAGGCGGCGGTGGGCACGCCGAGCACGATGAACGGCCACCGCGACGTGCGGCAGTTGAACAGCAGCATGCTCAACATGAAATACGTGAGCACCGCCAGGTAGGTGCGACCGAACACCGGCACCAGCGCGCCACCGATGACAAGCGCGCCGGTCAGCGCCCAGGGAGCCCGGTTGCCGTGCATTGCCGGGGTGTTGCGCCAGAACACGGTCAGGAAGCAGGCGGCGAACGCGGCGACGGCGACGAGCGCCAGGATCTGCCCGGGCAGCGACCAGTCACTGGACAGCGCGGTCCGCACCGGATTGATCAAGAAGCCGAGGATCACCACCGCCGCGATCCGGGCACGAATCCACCGCCGAGAGTCAAAATCTTCAACACCGTTCACCGGGTACGCGCGCAGCGCCGGCATCCATCGTGCGAACGGACCGGATCGTGCGAGCGCTGCCAACGGACCGGCGGACGGGACTCGGGTCGCGACCATACCGCCAGGATCCGCCGCGACGGGCTTGCTCACCAGTGCCGGACCCGACGCTTCCGGCATGACATCTGTCATCGCGCCGGGTCGAGCCGAGTGCGCCACAGCTCGTCGATCTGGGCGTGCAGGTCAGCGAGCGAGCCGTCGTTGTCGATCACGACGTCGGCGACGGCGGCCCGCTGCTCGTCGGTGGCCTGTGCCGCGATCCGGGACCGAGCATCGTCCGCCGACATCCCCCGGCCCGCCAACCGCCGGACCCGTGTCTCGGCATCGGCCGACACCACGATGACGATCTCGAACATGCCCTGCATGCCCGTCTCGACGAGCAACGGGATGTCGTTGACGATCACAGCGTCGCTCGGGGCACCGGCGATGATCTCGGCGCTGCGCGCCCGAACCCTCGGGTGGATGATCTCTTCGAGCCGGCGGCGGGCGTCGGCGTCGCCGAAAACCAGCCGACCGAGCGCGGGCCGGTCGAGACCGCCGTCGGCACCGAGCACCCCGTCTCCGAAGGCCGCGACCACGTCGGCGAGCCCTTCGCTCCCGGGCCGGACCACTTCACGGGCGAGCGCGTCGGAGTCGACGATCACCGCGCCCAACGTCGCCAGCCGGGCCGAGACGGCGCTCTTCCCAGCGCCTACGCCACCGGTCAACCCCACCATCATCGGCACAGTATCCACGTTTCCTATGAGTCATGAACCGTGGCGGCGCGCCAGACCCCAAACAGTCACTTTGCAGCTTATATTCGGCCAATTCATCCACATTCGGTCGCGACGGGAGGCCTCGGATGGCCTCAACCCATTCCTATGTCATCACGGTCGGCACGACGCCGGTGCCGGACGGTTCCCTGGCCATGCGGCGTGCCGAGCGCCGCGGCGAGGTACGCCCACGACCGGCCGCGCACCGTGCCACTGCGGCAACACCGCACTCGGCCACGCTGAGCTTCTCGGATTCGCCGCGGCCCCGCGGCGCCCACCGGGCCGTGTCCCATCGCGCGCAGCGCCCCGCCACCGGCCGGCACCGGATCCGCCGGCACCGGGCCACCGATCGCCGAGCCGCCGCACACCGTGCCACGCGCCGTGACGTGAGGGCCGGGCGGATCATCCGTACCCGTGAGAGCGGCGTTGTGGTTCGTGCTCTTGTGCCGTTG
Source organism: uncultured Actinomycetota bacterium (assembly GCA_963797605.1). Lineage (GTDB taxonomy): Bacteria > Actinomycetota > Actinomycetes > Mycobacteriales > Micromonosporaceae > DASQPR01. Next base: position 212,311 of record CAWCPX010000005.1, read on the forward strand.
ATCGTGCTCGCGCTGATCACGATGGTGTTCGTGAGCGCGTGGTTCACCGCGACCGGCGCCGAGGCGTTCGCGAACATCGTCAAGCCCTGATCTCCGCAGGATCGCCCAGGGCGTGTCTCAAAGCCGCCGTTCGGCTGCGCCACGACCCAGACAGACCCGAACGCGAAACGGCCCCCGGACAACCGGGGGCCGTTTCGTTGTCGTGCTGGCTAGCTGGTCAGCTCTTGCCGCCGCCGGCGAGCTTCTCGCGCAGAGCCGCGAGCGCCTCGTCGGTGGCCAGCGTGCCGGCCGGCTCTTCGGGAGCCTTCGCGCTGGTGGGCGTCGACGTTGACGTGGCGCCACCGGCCGGAGCCGGCTCGGCGGTCGCGTCGGCCGCGCGGGCGGTCTGCACCTGCTTCTGGTGCGCCTCCCAGCGGACGCGGGCGTCGGCGTACTGCTTCTCCCACAGCTCGCGCTGCTTGTCGAAGCCCTCGAGCCACTCGCCCGTCTCGGGGTCGAAGCCGTCGGGGTAGATGTAGTTGCCCTCGGTGTCGTAGGTCGCGGACATGCCGTAGAGCGTCGGGTCGAAGTGCTCCTCGCCCTCGACGAAGCCCTCGTTGGCCTGCTTCAGCGACAGCGAGATCCGGCGACGCTCCAGGTCGATGTCGATGACCTTGACCATGACGTCGGAACCGACCTGGACGACCTGCTCCGGGATCTCCACGTGGCGCTCGGCCAGCTCGGAGATGTGGACCAGGCCCTCGATGCCGTCGTCGACGCGCACGAACGCACCGAACGGAACCAGCTTCGTGACCTTGCCCGGCACGATCTGCTGGATCGCGTGGGTGCGGGCGAACTGGCGCCACGGGTCTTCCTGCGTGGCCTTGAGCGACAGCGAAACGCGCTCGCGGTCGAGATCGACGTCGAGAACCTCGACCTCAACCTCCATGCCGACCTCGACGACCTCGGACGGGTGGTCGATGTGCTTCCAGGACAGCTCGGAGACGTGGACGAGACCGTCGACGCCGCCCAGGTCGACGAAGGCACCGAAGTTGACGATGCTCGAGACGACACCCTTGCGGACCTGGCCCTTGGCGAGCTTGTTGAGGAAGTCGGTGCGGACCTCGGACTGCGTCTGCTCGAGGTAGGCGCGGCGGGACAGGACCACGTTGTTGCGGTTCTTGTCCAGCTCGATGATCTTCGCCTCGAGTTCGCGGCCGACGTAGGGCTGCAGGTCACGCACGCGACGCATCTCGACAAGCGACGCGGGCAGGAAGCCCCGCAGGCCGATGTCGATGATCAGACCACCCTTGACGACCTCGATGACGGAGCCACGCACCACACCGTCGTCTTCCTTGATCTTCTCGATCGTGCCCCACGCGCGTTCGTACTGTGCGCGCTTCTTCGAGAGGATCAGCCGCCCTTCCTTGTCTTCCTTCTGGAGGACAAGGGCTTCGACGTGGTCTCCAACGGAGACGACATCGGCGGGATCGACGTCGTGCTTGATCGACAACTCACGCGAGGGGATGACACCCTCGGTCTTGTAGCCGATGTCGAGCAGGACCTCGTCCCGATCGACCTTAACGATGGTGCCTTCGACAATGTCGCCATCGTTGAAGTACTTGATGGTGGCGTCGATCGCGGCGAGGAACGCTTCCTCGGAACCGAGATCGTCGAAGGCGATCTCGTGGGTGCGCTCGAGGTGGCCTCGATGCTGCTCGTCATGTGGGCTGTTGCTCCGGTCGGATGGATGTCGCAGTATGGGCTGGGACCAGGGGACACAGCCGCACCCGAGGACTCGCCGACGGGCATGGCGTAGACGATCGTGAGAAAGATCGTTGGAGATGTCCGCCGACCGCGGACCTGCTCCCTACCGAGATGCGCAGCCCACGAGTGCATCGATTAGCTTACCGTGCGCGCGGGGTGCTAGTACGCAACCGACCCGAGACGTGACCGCGTCCGCCGTCGTTACGCTCTGCGCGATACTGCTACCGGTTTAGCGATCAACGTCATGGCCAGCGTGCTCTCCCTGAACATCGGCGTCCCGCGGCCGACCGCACACTCCGGACACCAAGCTCACGGGCATTGACAAGCGCCCGGTGCCACCCGGTACGGCCATGTCTGTGACGATCCCGCGGGGCCGCGGCGTCGGCTTGGCCGGTGACGCGATTTGCGACAAACGACACCACGGCGGAGCAGACCAGGCGATTTACGCGTACGCGCGCGAAGACCTCGACGACTGGGCCGCGCGATCTCGGCCGGGAGCTGCGCCTCCGGCGTGTTCGGCGAGAACCTGACCACGACCGGCATCGACGTGACCGATGCCCGCATCGGCGATCGGTGGCGGGTCGGCGACGAGGTGGTGCTGGAGGTCTCCGTGCCGCGCATCCCGTGCCGCACGTTCGCCGGCTGGCTGGCGAGCGCGGCTGGGTGAAGCGGTTCACCGAGCGGTCGTGCCCGGCACCTATCTGCGGGTGATCGACGCCGGGCGAGATCCGGCCGGGCGATCCGATCACGGTCGATCCACCGGCCGGAGCACGACGTGACGGTCGAGAAGGCGTTCCGGGCGTTCACCGCGCGCGCCGGAGTTGCTGCCGCGGCTGCTCGTCGCGGACGCGCTGCCGGAGAAGTCGAAGGCCGAGGCGGCCCGGCGGACGGCTCGATGTCGACGCGAAGACCGCCTGACGCCAGCGGCTCGGCACCGCGCACGCGCCGGCCCGCGCCGCCTTCGCTGACCAGGCGCCGAGCGATCGGTCCGTTGCCGAACATGCGACCGAGCAGGCCGGCTTCTCGTGCTCCTCGTGATGGTGCGCCGCGTCGTGCGCCGGCTTCGCCTGGTGCGGGATCTCGTGCTCGATCCTCGGTGTGCGCGTGCTTCACCGTCTCGTCGATGACCTTGTGACCCTCGGTGACCTTCACCTTCGTCTTCGTGTCGGTCGTCGGTCTTGACGCCGGTCGGCGTCGCGCCGGAGGTCGTCCGCGTCGTCTTCTTGACCGTCTCCTTGACCGTCTCGCCGAGTCGCGGCCTCCAACTCGGCGGCGGTCACGAACTCGGCCGCCGGCTTCGCGTTGGCCTTGCGGTAACGCAGCGGCTCCCACAGCGGCCGGGCAGGACGTGTACGCCGTAGTGGGTGCGGTGGTGCACCTCGCACAGCGCTTCGAGGTTGCCGGGCGACTCGATCCACGCCTGGAAGTCGTCGTCCTTCTCGAGGTGCAGCCCGAACGCGTCGTTGACCCGCTTCAGGTCAGCGGATCCGACCTGGGAGAACTCGATGTGCGAGTGGTGCAGCTCGATGTTGCCGCCGCAGTAGTCGTCGTTGATCGCGCATTTCCACAGACCCTGGCGCTTCATCCGCGCCTTGGCCTGGTTGAACAGGTGGTAGTGCGGGTCGTCCTCACGCGGCTGGTGCTCCGGCACGTGCGTCAGGATGTGCACGGTCATGCGCTGGTCATGCGCCTCGGTAACGTCGTCGTCCGTGTCGGCCATGAAGCAGCCCTCCCCTTATTTCGCCTTATGTCGCAATGCATTACGTCCACAAAGGACCGAATACGTCCTGCGGAACCGTACACAACCTGAGGCCCGCGAGCATTCTCGTCAACCGACACGCCGAAGTGCGACAGAATGTCTGCCCGTTCGGCTGGCCGCTACGGTGTGTGCTGTGGATCAGACCGAAGGCCCGGGCGTCACCCGCCGCGATGTCGATGCCGCCGAGAACCGGCGGGCCAGCCGAGCCTGGTGGGACACCGACGCCGACGCCTACCAGGCCGAACATGGCGACTTCCTGGGCGACGTCGACTTCCGCTGGTGCCCGGAAGGGCTCCGGGAAGCCGACGCGCATCTGCTCGGCGACGTACGCGGACGGCGGATCCTCGAAGTCGGATGCGGGGCGGCGGCGGCGGCACGGTGGCTCGCGACGCAGGGTGCCGACGTCGTCGCGCTCGATCTGTCGGCCGGCATGCTCCGGCACGCGCGCGAAGCCGCCGAGGCCACGGGCGTGACGGTGCCGTTGCTGCAGGCGGACGCGATGCGGCTGCCCGTACACACGGAAGCGTTTGATCTGGCTTTCACCGCCTTTGGCGCGGTGCCGTTCGTCGACGACTCGGCCGGCGTGATGCGGGAGGTGTTCCGTGTCATCAAGCCCGGCGGCCGATGGGTGTTCTCGGTGACACATCCGATGCGCTGGATTTTCCTGGACGATCCCGGTGAGGGTGGTCTCGTCGCGATTCATTCCTATTTCGACCGGCGGCCGTACGTCGAGTACGACGACCACGGCGCCGCGACCTATGTGGAGCACCACCGAACGCTCGGTGACCGGGTACGGGAGATCGTCGCCGCCGGGTTCGTGCTCACCGACATCGTCGAGCCGGAGTGGCCCGAAGGACACGAGCAGATCTGGGGCCAATGGTCGCCGCTGCGTGGCCGCATCTTCCCCGGCACCGCGATCTTCGTGTGCGAGAAGGGTTAGAGCCGCCCGGCCTCGATGATGCGCTGCAGGAACTGCTGCGTGCGGGCCTGCGTCGGGTTGCCGAAGACCTGCTCCGGTGGGCCCTGCTCGAGAATCCGGCCGCGTTCCAGGAAGCAGACCCGGTCGGCGACCTGGCGGGCGAAGCCCATCTCGTGCGTGGCCAGCACCATCGTCATGCCCTCAGCCTTGAGGTCACGGATCATCGTCAGCACCTCGCCGACGAGTTCCGGGTCGAGCGCCGAGGTGACCTCGTCGAGCAGCAGCAGCCGCGGACTGGTTGACCAGCGCCCGGACGATCGCGACCCGCTGCTGCTGGCCGCCGGAGAGCCGGTCGGGGTATTCCTTCGCGCGTGACGCCAGGCCGACGCGTTCGAGCAGGGCCATCGCGCGTCCTCGGCCGCCTCCGCGTCGGTGATCCCGTGCACCCGTCGCGGCGCGAGCGTGATGTTGTCCAGCACGGTCATGTGCGGGAACAGGTTGAACGACTGGAAGACGATGCCGATCTGGCGGCGTACGCGGTCGGCGTTGACGCGCGGGTCGGTGATGTCCCGGCCGTCCAGGTGGATCGTGCCGTCGTCGATCGTCTCCAGCAGGTTGACGCAGCGCAAGAACGTCGACTTGCCGGAGCCCGAGGCGCCGATGAGCGCGATGACCTCGTGTTCGGCGACCTCAGGTGAGATCGTCGAGCACGACGGTGCCGCCGAACACCTTGCGGACCTCTCGCAGGCGAGCACCGTCGTCGAACATCGCGACCCGTCGGCGACCGAGCGATTGCCGGCGGCGCGGCGCCGCAGCGTCACCCAGTCGGTGACGGCGATCACCGGCAGTGCGAGCAGGACGAACAGGAACCCGCCACATGTACGGGGTGAAGTTGAACGATTCCGCCCGCGCGATCTGGGCCGCCCGGATGGCGTCGATCGGGCCGGCCAGGGAGAGCAGGCCGACGTCTTTCTGCAGCGAAACGAGGTCGTTGAGCAGCGCCGGCGCGACCCGGCGGACGGCCTGCGGCAGCACGACGTGCCGCATCGTCTGCCGGTAGGTCAGGCCGAGCGACCGGGCGGCCGGCCGCTGCGACGGGTGCACCGACTCGATGCCCGGCGCGGAACACCTCGGCCAGGTAGGCACCGTAGGTGAGGATGAACGCGAGCCGCCGAGCACGAACACCGACGGCGTGCCGGTCAGCCGGAGACCGGGCACGCCGAAGGCGAGGACGTACAGGATGATGATCAGCGGCAGGCCCCGGAAGAGGTAGGTGTACGTCGTCGCCGCGGCCCGGACCGGGAAGAAGACCGGGCCCGCAGCGTGCGCAGCATGGCGACGAGCAGGCCCGACCGCGAGCGCGCCGATCGCGCAGAAGACCAGCAGCTGGATGTTGAGCCAAAGGCCACGCAGGATCGGCACGAACGAAGCCCGGGCCTCGTGCGGGTCGAGGAAGTCCTGCCTTGACCGAGGCCCAGCCCGGCGAGCCGATGACCGCGAAGACCACCGCCACCCCAAGGACGGCCGTGGAGACGGCGGCGATGACGATCGATCGCATCGTCTGCCGGCGGCGGAAGGCCGCGCGCGTCTGTTGCAGTTCACTCGGCCGGTAGGCCTGATCCTGCGTCACCGTCGTCAGTTGAGCACGGGAGCGCCGGCCACCTGGGAGAGCCACTGCGTCGTGAGCGCCTTGAGCGTGCCGTCTTTCTGCAGCGCGTCAACGGCCTGGCTCACGCACGGCGTCAGCGACGATGCCTTGTCGAGCACGAGGCCGAACTGCTCCGGCGCGCCGCTGGGCTGCGGCAGCTGGCCGACGATGACGCCGCGGTCAGCTCGGCGCGATGGTCACGTAGAACGCCGTCGGGAGGTCGAGCACGAGCGCCGTCGATCTGGCCGTTCTGCAGCGCCTTCACAGCGTCGTCGTTGTTGTTGTAGACGGCGGGCTGCGTGCTGGGCTTGACGATCTCGGTGATGGCGCGATAGCTCGTGGTGCCGACCTGGGCACCGAGTTTCGCGCTCGCCAGACCGGCCAGGGTGGTCACGCCCGCGATCTTCGAACCCTTCGTCGTGATGACGGCCTGGGTCACGTCGTAGTACGGCGAGGAGAAGTCGACGGCCTTCTTGCGCTCATCGGTAATCGAGAACTCGTTGATGTCGAAGTCGTACATCTTCGGACCGGGCGCGATGGCGTTGTTGAAGGTGACCCGGGTCCACACGACATCGGGTTGCGCGTAACCCAGTTTCACGGCGACGGCGTACGCGACGGCGCCCTCGAAGCCTTTGCCGTTCTCCGGCTTGTTGTCGACGAACCACGGTTCGTAGACCGGGTTGTCGGTGCCGACCGTCAGCTTGCCTGCCGCCAGCGTCTTGAGGTTCGCGGGCGTGCAGTTGTTCGCGGACGGGGACGTGGCCGCCGTGGTCGTCGTCGACTTCTGCGGCGCGCACGCGGCGAGCGCGGAAACGGTCAGCAACGCGGCGGCGGCGTAACGCAGGGATCTGGCCATATTCGACTCTCCCAAGGCTGGTGTGGAAACAGGCTAGCGGAATCGGGATGGCCGGGGTGATCGAGCACACCGTGACTGCGCGCACACTCATGTAGAGGAATGAACGGCGGCGCGGGAGACTTGTACCCAGCAGCAACACCAATAACAGGAGGAACACAGTGAACACCCGTCGGTCCGCCCGAGCGATGAAGAACCTCGCCGTGCGGCTGAACGAAGAGACCGGCACCATCAGCACGAGCCACTCGCGCGCCGCGGCTCGGATGGACTCCGCCAAGACGCGGGCCATCAGCTACCACGTCGGCATCCGCTAACCAGATCCGGCTCTGACCAGGGCTGCGGCCCGGCCAGCAGACGTCGAACCGCTCGTACCTCTATCGGTGCGGGCGGTTCTCGCTGTGTGGGCAGCTCCTGCGCTCTCCCGCGGCCGAGGGATCGCAATCGTGCGGCGGATCTGCGATCGTTTCGCTCTCGGGACAAGACCGAGACTCTGGCAAGAGCCAGATGAGAGACCTAACCACGAGCACAGCGTTGGGCCGCCGCCTATCACTGTCCACTACGGAGATCGACCTACTCGCGTGCCTTGCCGACGGACTGACCGTCGCCGCGGCCGCGGCCAAAATGTTCGTCAGCAAACGGACCGCGGAGTCGATCGTGGCTCAGCTCCGGCGGCAAACCGGCGCCCGGAGCCTTGACGAACTGGCCCTCATCGCCGAGCGACAAGGCTGGCACGAACGGCAGTCGCGGGTGACCGCCTCCGGCGAACCTCAGTGATCGGCAGCGTCCCAGTCTCGACCAGCGCCGACTGACACGGAGAGCGGGACGGACAGTGGATAGGCCGAACCCATCTGGGCCCGCACCAACTTCTCGAGCTCGTCTCGCTCCCCAGCCGCGACGTCGAACACCAGCTCGTCGTGCACCTGGAGCAGCATCCGCGAGGCCAGGCCGCGCTCGAGAATCGCCTCGTCAACGCGCAGCATCGCGATCTTCATGATGTCGGCCGCCGACCCCTGGATCGGTGCGTTGAGCGCCATCCGGTCGGCGATCTCGCGGCGCTGACGGTTGTCACTCGCGAGATCGGGCAGGTAGCGCCGTCGGCCGAGAAGCGTCGAGGTGTAACCGTCGAGGCTGGCCTGGGCCACGACGTCACCGAGGTAATCGCGGACGCCGCCGAAGCGCGTGAAGTATTCCTCCATCAACACGGTCGCCTCGGCCGGCGTGATGCCCAGCTGCTGGGAGAGCCCGAACGTGGACAGACCATATGCCAGGCCGTAGTTCATCGCCTTGATGCGGCGACGCTGCTCCGGCACGACATCTTCGATCGGCACCCCGAAGACGGACGACGCCGTGGCCGCGTGGAAGTCGAAGCCCGAGTTGAACGCCTCGACGAGCGCCGCGTCACCGGACAGGTGCGCCATGATCCGCATCTCGATCTGGCTGTAGTCGGCCGTCATGAGGCTGTCGTGACCCGGGCGACACGACGAACGCCCGCCGGATGCGACGGCCCTCCTCGGTGCGGATCGGGATGTTCTGCAGGTTGGGGTCGGTCGACGACAGACGACCGGTGGCCGCGACCGTCTGGAAGTAGGTGGTGTGGATGCGGCCGTCGTCGGACACCGACTTGAGCAGGCCGTCGACGGTCGACTTGAGCTTCGCGACGTCGCGGTGCCGCAGCAGGTGGCCGAGCACGGCGTGTTCGGTCTGCTGGGCCAGCCATTCGAGCGCGTCGGCGTCGGTCGTGTAACCGGTCTTGATCTTCTTCGTCTTCGGGAGCTCCAGCTCGACGAACAGGATCTCCTGCAGTTGCTTCGGCGAGCCGAGGTTGAACTCGCGACCGATGACGCCGTAGGCGCTCTGCGCAGCCGATTTCACCTCGGCCGCGAAATGCGCCTCCAACTCGGAGAGGTAATCGGTGTCGGCGGTGATGCCCAGACGCTCCATGTCGGCCAGCACATAGGCCAGCGGCTGCTCGATGTCGCGCAGGATCGTGGCGGAGGTGTCGCCGTCACGGGCCAACTCGGCACCGATCGCGTCGGCGAGGTCGAGTGTCGCGGTCGCACGCAGCATCAGGTTGCGCTCGATGTCGCCGTCGCTGTCGCCGAGCCCGTCGAGCGTCATCTGCCCGTTGTCGGGCACGTCAACCTTCAACTCCCGGTGCAGGTAGCGCAGCGCGAGATCGGTCAGATCATAGGAGCGCTGATCGGGACGCGCGAGATAGGCCGCGAGCGCGGTGTCGGTGGCCAGGCCGCGCAGGCTCCAGCCGCGTGCGGCGGCTGCCAGCATCGCGGGCTTCGCATCGTGGATGACCTTGGGCATGTGCGGGTCGGCGAACCACGCGGCGACCCGGGCCTCGTCGGCCTCGTCGAGCGCGGACGGGTCGAGCCAGGCGGCCTGACCGTCGGCCGTGGCGAGGGCGAGGCCGGTGAGGGTGCCGGTGCCGCGGCCGAACGAGCCGGCCACCGCCACCCCGACCGCGGTGCCCTTGTGCACGTGGGCGTCGAACCAGGCGGTCGCGTCGCCGGTCGGGATGCACCGAGGTGACGACGTCGAAGCCACCCTCGGCCTCGGGCTCGACCGCTTCGAGGTATTGGTAGAGGCGGTCGCGCAGGACCCGGAACTGCAGGGTGTCGAAGACCTGGTGCACCTGCTCCCGGTCCCAGCCGCGCCAGGTCGCGTCGACCGGATCGATGGACAGGTCGAGGTCGTCGACGAGCCGGTTGAGCTCGTAGTTGCGGAGCACGTCGGCGAGCCCGGCGCGCAGGCTGTCGCCGGCCTTGCCCTTGATCTCGTCGACGTGGGCGACGACGCCGTCGAGGCCGTCGAACTGCGCGATCCACTTGGCCGCGGTCTTCGGGCCGACGCCGGGGATGCCGGGCAGGTTGTCACTCGACTCGCCGACCAGCGCGGCCAGGTCGCGATAACGACGGGGGCCGACGCCGTAACGCTCCTCGACCGCGGCCGGGGTCATCCGGGCCAGGTCAGAGACGCCCTTGCGCGGGTAGAGCACGGTGACGTGATCGTCGATCAGCTGGAACGCGTCACGGTCACCGGAGCAGATCAGCACCTCGAGACCGGCGGCCCGGCCGGTGCGCGTGAGCGTCGCGATGGCGTCGTCGGCCTCATAACCCGGGGCCTCGACGACCGGCAGCCGGAGCGCGGCCAGCACCTCTTTGACGAGCGCGACCTGTCCGACGAAGTCGGCCGGAGTGGTCGCGCGGCCGGCCTTGTATTCCGCGTATTGCTCGGTGCGGAACGACTTTCGGGAGACGTCGAACGCCACGATGATGTGCGTCGGCTTCTCGTCTCGCAGCACGTTGATCAGCATCGAGGTGAACCCGTAGACCGCGTTGGTGGGCTGGCCGGTGGAGGTGGAGAAGTTTTCGACCGGCAGCGCGAAAAACGCCCGGTAAGCCAGCGAGTGGCCATCGACGAGCAGCAGCTTGCCGCGATCATGCGGTTGGGTCATCACAGGTTCAACACTCACGCCCGCGAGCCTATCCGGCGGGTCTGACAACTACCTCATGCCGCACCCCACCCACTCCGTTGATCATGGCAGAAGCGGGTGAGCCATGATCAACGGAGTGGGTGGGGTCAGTCTGAAAAAGTCCGTTCGAGCGAGCCGCGATCCCGGCGGCAGCTTTGAGGCAGACCCTAGAGCACCTTGGCCAGGAACGACTTGGTCCGCTCGTGCTGCGGGTTGGTGATCACGTCCCGCGGGGCGCCGGACTCGACGACGACTCCGCCGTCCATGAACGTCAGCTTGTCGCCGACCTCGCGGGCGAAGCCGATCTCGTGCGTCACCACGATCATCGTCATGCCGTCGCGGGCCAGGTCCTTCATGACGTCGAGCACCTCGCCGACGAGTTCCGGGTCGAGCGCCGACGTCGGCTCGTCGAAGAGCATCAGCTTCGGCTCCATCGCCAGCGCCCGCGCGATCGCCACGCGCTGCTGCTGGCCACCGGAGAGCTGGCCCGGGTAGGTGTCGACCTTGTCGCCGAGGCCGACCCGGTCCAGCAGCGCGCTCTGCGCTCGGTCGCCGGACTCGCCGCGCCTGATGCCGCTGACCCGGCACGGCGCTTCCATGACGTTCTGCAGCGCGGTCATGTGCGGGAACAGGTTGAACCGCTGGAACACCATGCCGATCGAGCGGCGCTGCGCGGCGATCTCCTTGTCGTGCAATCTCGTGCAGCTTGTCGCCACGCTGCCGGTAGCCGACAGGTCGCCGTCGACCCAGATGCGGCCGCCGTTGATCTTCTCGAGGTGGTTGATGCACCGCAGGAACGTCGACTTGCCCGAGCCGGACGGCCCGATCACCACCGAGACCTCGCCCGGCCGGACCTCGAAGTCGATGCCCTTGAGCACCTCGAGCCGGCCGAACGACTTGTGCACGTTTTCGGCCCGCACCATCAGACGGTCCGTCGCCGGCGTGGCCGGAACCAGGTCAACCCCCATGCGGTGCCTCCGCTGTTGATCAGGTTGCTCAATCTCCACAGACGTCGGGACTCGCTCGGCGCCCGAGTAGCCGCGCGCGAAATGCCGCTCGACGTAGTACTGGATCGACCATCAGGACGCTACAAATGATCAGGTACCACAATACCGCGCCGGTCAGCACCGGGATGACCTTGAAGGTGCGGGAGATGACCGCCTGCATCTGGAAGAACAGTTCGAACGCGACAGGTGTGTACGCGACCAGCGACGTGTCCTTGACCATCGCGATCGTCTCGTTGCCGGTCGGCGGCACGATCACCCGCATCGCCTGCGGCAGCACGATCCGGCGCAGCGTGGCACCGCGACTGAGTCCGAGCGCCGCGGCGGCCTCGGTCTGGCCCGGGTCGATCGACTGAGATGCCGGCCCGGACGATCTCGGCCATGTACGCGGCCTCGGACAGCGCCAAGCGCCAGCATGCCGGCCACGAAACCGGTCAGCAGATCGTTCGCGTTGATCGAGAAGATCTTCAGACTGAGGTCGTGGATGCCGAAGAGCGCGCCGATCTGCTGGTCGAACGGCACCCCGAGGCCGACCTTCGACCACAGGATGCCCAGGTCGCCGAACAGGATGCAGAGCACCAGCCGCGGCACCGCGCGGAAGAACCAGACGTACGCGAACGCCGTCCACCGCAGGATCGGGTTCGGCGACAGCCGCATGATCGCGAGCACGACGCCGAGCGTGACGCCGATCAGCATCGAGAACACGGTCAGCAGGAGCGTGCCCCTGAGACCCTTGAGCACCGGGTCGATGAACATCGCGCCACGCTGGCCGGGGCCGGAGCTGACGAAGATGAACTTCCAGTCGAACTGGTCGTTCGTGATCAGCAGGTGCGCGAACATCGCCACGAGCACGAGCGACGATCGCCGCGCTGACCCAGCGCCCGGGGTGCCGGACGGGCACGGCCTTGATGGGTTCAGGCCGTGCCCGTTCGGAGTAGATCTCCGACATCAGTCATCAGGGAGTCGGGTTGACGGCCGGCGTGGTGATCGCGCCGGCGTCGACGCCCCACTTGGTCGAGGATCGTCTTGTAGGTGCCGTCGTTGATCAGGTCCTGCACGGCGCCCGCGATGGCTGCACCGAAGTCGGTCGCGCGCATCGGCAGCACGTAGCCGTACGGCGCCGAGTCGTAGATGTCGCCGAGCGAGCGCCAGCGCACCGCTGGTCTGCTTCACCGCGTACGCGCACGACCGGCGAGTCGGCGAGCATGGCGTCGTCCTTGCCGCTGACAACCGCGGCGGTCGCGTCGCTCTGCTTCTGGTACTGGTCGACGGTGATCGCCTTCTTGCCCGCCGTCGTGCACGCCTTCGACGCGTCGGCGAGGTCATCGACCTGCACGGTGCCGGTCTGGACGGCGATCTTCTGGCCGCAGGCGTTGTTCGGGGTCGATCGACCCGCCGGCCTTCTGCGCCCACTGGGTGCCGGCGCGAGAAGTAGGACACCATCGTGGCGACCTTCTCGCGTTCGGCGTTGATCGTGAACGACGAGACACCGATGTCGTACTTGCCGGACTGGACAGCCGGGATGATCGCGTCGAACGACGCCGACTGTCCACTCGGTCTTCAGGCCGAGCTTCGCGGCGACGGCGTTGAACAGGTCGACGTCGAAGCCGATGACCGTCTTGCCGTCGGTGTCGAGGAACTCGCTCGGCGCGTACGTCGAGTCGGTGCCGATGGTGATGCGTGCCCTTGGACTTGATCGCCGCCGGGACCTTCGCGGCGAGCGCCGCGTCGACGGCCGACGAGGCGCTGGCCGTCGGCGTCGGACGGTCCGGACGCCGTGCTCGCCTTGCTGCTGCCGCAGGCGGCCATGGACAGCGCCAGCGCGGCCGCGCCGACAAGCCCGATCACCGCTCGGTTCATCTTGATCTTCATGGTGGATCCTTTTCTGGTGATTTAGCGGTGGTGAAGTGGATCACGCTACGCCGAGGTACGCGTCCTTCACGGCGGGTCATTGAGCAGCTCAGCACCAGTGCCGGCCTTGACGATCCGGCCGGTCTCCAGCACGTAGGCCCGATGGGCCCGGGACAGCGCCTGCTGGGCGTTCTGTTCGACCAGCAGGATCGTCGTGCCCTGCTGGTTGATCTCGGTGATGATCGAGAAGATCTGCTGGATCAGCATCGGCGCGAGACCCATCGACGGCTCGTCCAGCAGCAGCAGCTTCGGCCGGCTCATCAGGGCCCGGCCGACCGCGAGCATCTGCTGCTCGCCGCCGGAGAGCGTGCCGCCGGCCTGCTTGCGACGCTCGTCCAGCCGCGGGAACAGGGCGTAGACCCGCTCCAGGTCGCTCGCGATCGCCGGCCGTGTCCCGGCGGATGAACGCGCCCATCTCCAGGTTCTCCACGACCGTCATGCCGGGGAAGATGCCCCGGCCCTCGGGCGCCTGGCAGATGCCGAGCGCCGACCCGCAGGTCGGCCCGCAGCTTCGTGATGTCGCGTGCCGTCGAAGCGGATCGCGCCGGTGTGCGATCGGGCGCAGCCCGGAGATGGCCCGCATCGTGGTCGACTTGCCGGCGCCGTTCGCGCCGACGAGCGCCACGATCTCGCCCTCGTTGACCTCGAGGCTGATGCCGTGCAGCGCCTGGATCCGCCCGTACAGCAGCGTGATGTTGTCGATCTCAAGCAGCATCGGCGGGCACCCCCAGATAGGCGGCGATGACCTTGGGGTCGTCGCGGACCTCGGCCGGCAGGCCCTCGGCGATCTTCTTGCCGAATTCGAGCACCACGAGCCGGTCGCAGACGCCCATGACCAGCCGCATGTCGTGCTCGATGAGCAGCACGGTCACGCCGGTGTCGCGGATCCGGCGGATCAGCTCGAGCAGTTCCTGCTTCTCGGCCGGGTTGAAGCCGGCGGCCGGCTCGTCCAGGCAGAGCAGCAGCGGGTTCGGTCGCCGAGCGCCCGGGCGATCTCCAGCCGGCGCTGCTCGCCGTAGCTCAGGTTGCGGGCGACGGTGTTGGCACGGTGCTCGATGCCCGACGAACTCGAGCAGGTCCCGAGCCGTACTCGCGGCCCGTCGCGCTCCTCGTCGCCGGTGCCGGGGCAGCCGGAACAGCGCGCTGAACACGCTGGTCTTGTGGTGCGCGTCGGCGCCGACCATCACGTTCTCCAGCGCCGTCATCTCCGGGAAGAGCCGGATGTTCTGGAACGTCCGGGCGATGCCCATCCGGGTGATCTCGTGCTTCTTCTTGCCCGTGATGACCTGGCTGACCGTCTCGGCCGCCGCAGCCGCGGGGGAACCGAACGGTGCCACGGCGCCGACGCCCGGCCGGCGTCCGGCGAACCGGATCTGCGCCGGACGGTCGGCCGGTAGACGCCGGTCATCGCGTTGAAGCAGGTGGTCTTGCCGGCGCCGTTCGGGCCGATCAGGCCGAAGATCTCGCCCTTGCGCAGGCTGAAGCTGACCCCATCGAGCGCGACGACGCCGCCGAAGCGCAGCGTCACGTCGTCGACTTCGAGGAGTGCGTCCGGCGTCGTGCCGGGTGATCGGCGTTGCCGGAGCTGACGTCGGCCGCCCGGCGCGACCGGCCTCGTCGACCCGGCGAGACGTGCCACCTCGTCGTTCCATTCGAATTCGGATCCGTCATTGCGGTGCCACCTCCGCTGCTCGGTCCTTGAGTTCGGCCGCGCGGCGGCGGCTGGGGATCAGGCCCTGCGGCCGGAACAACATGATCACCATGATCACGGCGCCGAAGATCAGGAACTGGTACTGACGAGGCGTCCTGCCCGCCGATCGTGATGCCGGTCAGGCGGTCCGGGATGTAGGAGATCAACGCGCCACCGAGGATCGCGCCGGCGATGTTGCCGGCACCACCCATGACGACACCGGCCAGCACCAGGATCGAGAACTGCAGCACGAACGTGTCGGAGTTGACGAAGATGTTCTGCCGGCGAACAGCACGCCGCCCAGGCCGCCGACGAAGGCACCGATCGCGAACGCCCACAGCTTGTATTTGACGGTGCGGACGCCCATGATCTCGGCGGCCTCCTCGTCTTCGCGGATCGCCAGCCAGGACCGGCCGACCCGGCTGTGGTCGAGGTTGCGGATCGCGAACACGACCAGATGATCACGACCGCGAGACCCAGCCAGTAGTACGGCTTGCCGTCGATGATGCCGAAGATCGGCGTGCCGTCGGGGTATTTGCCGGGCGGGTGCGGCAGGAACGTGAAGCCGTTGTTGCCCTTGAGGAACGCCGAACTGTCGGCGGCGATGTGGATGATCTCGGCGAACGCCAGCGTGACGATGGCCAGGTAGTCACCGCGCAGCCGCAGCGTCGGCCAGCCGAGGAGCAGGCCGCCGAACGTCGACAACGCGAGCGCCGACGGGTACGGCTGCGAGCCACGGCCAGTGCTTGATGCCGTTGCCGACGCGGTGAGCAGCGCGACCGAGTAGGCGCCGATCGCGAAGAAGCCGACGTAGCCGAGGTCGAGCATGCCCGCGTAGCCGACGACGACGTTGAGGCCGAGCGCCAGCAGCGCGTAGTAGGTCATCGAGAACAGCGCGGTGGACCAGTCTGTGTGCGCCGTGATGATCTGCGGTCCGATCAGCGGCACGTCACCCAGGTACGGCAGCAGCACCGCGACGACGAGGAACGCCAGCGTGAGGCTCCACCGGACCGGCCGCGACTGCGCGTGGAACCAGTCACGAGGACCGCGTCGCTTCACCGTCACCGGGGCTTCGGGCGTGATTTCGTCGGTCGTTGTCATCGTCATGTCCGCTCCAGCCTCGCAGGGCGCGGCCCCGCTGTAACACTGTTCGTTGCGACAAGCTCGCTCATGCCCGTGCCCTCCCGAGAGACTCGCCGAGAAGACCGGTCGGCCGGAACATCAGAATCACGATGAGGACGACGCAGCCGAACGCGTACTGCCACTGCGAACCGAGACCGCGGCGCCCTAATTCTCGACGACGCCCAGCACGAGCCCGCCGAGCAGCGCGCCACGCAGGTTGCCGATGCCACCGAGCACGGCCGCGGCGAACGCCTGGATGCCGATCTCGAAACCTGTCGTCGTAGCGGGTAGCGCCGACCTTGATGACGTACATGACCGACGCGATGCCGGCCATCAGACCGCCGAGCAGGAAGACCAGCGAGATGATGCGGTCCTTGTTGACGCCCATGAGCGCCGCGCTATCGGGGTTCTGGGCGACGGCGCGGATGCCACGGCCGAGGCGGCTGCGGTTCACGAACCGGTCCAGCACGAACATCATCACCAGGGCGAGCCCGATGATCACAATGTCAATACGTGTAAATGGGCGTGCTGAAGAGCGTGAACACCACCGTCGACCGGAACAGGGTCGGCGAGCCACGCAGGTTGAACTGCGTACGCACGGCCACGATCTGCTGGATGACCAGCGATGCGCCGATGGCGGTGATCAGGAATGCGAGCGGTGGCGCGTTACGCCGGCGCAACGGCCGGTAGGCGGCGAACTCGACGATCAGGGCGGTTGCGCCGGACGCGAGCACCGCGATGACGAAGTCCGATCAAGAATAGACCGACCAACGGCCGAGCGCCGGGCAGCTTCGAGGCGCCGGTGAAGCCGATGGAGGTCCAGATCTCGATCGCGGCGAACGTGCCGATCATGAAGACTTCGGAGTGAGCGAAGTTGATCAGGCGCAGCACACCGTAGACGAGGGTGTAACCGAGCGCGAAGAGCGCGAAGATGGCGCCCTGCACCAGGCCGGTCGTGGTGTAGAGGGTGAAGTTGGAAAATAATTGGTCAAAATGCATCGGTGACCCCACTTGGCTGTAGGCCAGTGCGGCCGGAAGTAGGCTACTTCCGGCCGCACTGCTGGTCTTACGACTGACTTGCGGTAGCTACATCCCCGCAGGTCAGGTAGTGGGAGTCGCCTGGTCGGCAACCACGGCCCCGCCGTAGACCTTGAACGCCCACACGATGACGTGCGAGGGGTCGAGGTTGCCGTTGGAGGTGAACTGGTACGTGTTGGCCACGCCCTGGTAGTTGATCGTGCCGAGGTAGGTGTTCATCTTGGCGGTCGTGGTGTTGCCCGCCTTGATGCCGGCCAGGAAGATGTTCGCCGCGTCGTACGCGACGTCACTGTACGTGCCAGCGTCGACCTTCCACTCGGCCTTGTAGTCGGTGACGAACGAGCCGCCGGCCTTCGCCGCCGGTGCGCACGGGCACGTGAAGACGCTGCCCTCGGCCGCGGCCGTGCCGGCCGCCTTGATGTAGCCCGGGTCGTTGACGCCGTCGCCACCGATCTCGGTGCCCTTCCAGCCGGCCTTGGTCAGCTGGTTACGGAGCAGGCCGGCGTTGGTGTAGTAGCCACCGTAGAAGAACGCGTCCGCTTTCGACGCGATGATCTTGTTAACGGTCGTCGAGAAGTCGCTGACCTTGCCGTCGGCGCCGGTCTTGTCGGTGGCGACCACGAGCGGGCCGAGCGTCGTCTTCACGGCGGAGGCGATGCCCGCACCGTAGACCGACTGGTCGTCGGCGACGAAGACGCGCTTCGCCTTCAGGACCTCGGAGATGTAACGGGCGGCGGCCGGACCCTGGTCCGCGTCGCTCGCCACGGCCCGGTGGAAGACAGACCAGTTGTTGGTGGCCAGCGCCGGGTTGGTGGCGGACGGCGTGATCAGCGGGACGCCGGCCTGGTTGAGGATCGGGTCGGCGCTGGCGGACTCACCCGAGAACGCCGGGCCGACCACACCGAGGATCTTCTTGTCGGTGATGACGGAACGAGCAACACCGACGGCCTTGTCCGCATCGCCCTGCGAGTCGAACTTCGCGATCGAGATGCAGTCCTTGCCGTTCTTGTCGTTGTACTGGTCGACAGCGAGCTCGGCGCCCTGCTCGATGTTGATGCCAAGGTTGGCGGCAGAGCCGCTCAGCGCGCCGAAGAACGCGATCTTGTATCCACAGTTGCTGCTGCCAGCTGCCGGTAGTCGTCTTGCTAGTGCTGTTACATGCTGCGGCGCCGGCGACGAGTGCCACCATGGCAACCCCACCGATAATCCGAACAAGTCCTTGCCTCAAGGCTCCGAACCCTCCTCTTCGATGGTCCTCAAGATCACCAGCGAACATCGACTCATGGAGCAGCCGTGATGCGTCGATGACCGCCGGAGCCACACGGGCCCCGGCGTGGTGGGACGTTATCCCACCGTTCGGTTACACCGTAAGTGCTGGATAGGGTGGTTGACCTAACCGTTACGTAGCGTGTCAGGTTGGGCATTGGTCACGTATCGACCCGCGCGATTGATTTCGCGCGGGTTTACGCATTAGATTCCGTTGCGCTACGGAAGGTCGGCCGCGGCTGCCTCGGCGAGAATGCGATCCGCGACCTCACGCATCGTCAATCGGTGGTCCATCGCCGTGCGCTGAATCCATTTGAACGCCTGCGGCTCGGTCATCGCGTACTTCGTCATCATCGCGCCCTTCGCGCGCTCGACGGCCTTCCGCGTCTCGAGCCGGTCGGTCAGCGTCGCGACCTCGGCCTCAAGGGCAGCGAGTTCCGCGAAGCGGGAAAGCGCGATCTCGATTGCCGGGACAAGGTCACCTTTTTGAAACGGTTTCACCAGGTACGCCATCGCGCCGGCCGCGCGCGCCCGCTCGACCAATTCACGCTGGCTGAACGCGGTCAGAATGACCACCGGCGCGATCCGCGCGTCGGCGATCTTCTCCGCCGCCGCCAGGCCGTCCATGATCGGCATCTTGATGTCGAGAATGACGAGATCCGGCCGCAGCTCCTCGGCCAGCCGGACGGCCGTCTCGCCGTCGCCGGCCTCCCCGACGACGTCGTAGCCCTCCTCGACCAGCATCTCTGCCAGGTCAAGACGGATGAGCGCCTCATCCTCGGCGATCAACACCCGCGGGCGCCGGTCCCGCTCGCACCTCGGCCACGTGCCCCACTCCCCAACGCATCTATCTCTCGCGACACACGATATCCGGTTGCCGCCGGGCACAGCGTAGTAGGTAGGCTAGCCATCGCCGACGTCCCCGTAGCCCAATCGGCAGAGGCACGGAGCTCAAACCTCCGCCAGTATGGGTTCGACTCCCACCGGGGGCACTCGATCTTGTTCTGCGCGCGCGCCCGGGTGCGGGTCGCGCGGCGCTGACGTGGAGAGTTTCGCCAATTGTTCGACGGAAAATCTCCATGATCATTTCCCGACGCACCGCATCAGCAACCGCGCCCACCCCCGACGCGGCGCGGGCCTGATCACGGGCGTCGCGATGGTCGCCACCGGCATCGTCGCCGTGCTCCCGTCGCCGTTTGGTCGCCGTGGTCGCCCCGGTCGACGACGTCCACTCCAACAGTCTTGAACCAAGCCCCACCCGCTGTTCTGGCAACCGAGCCCGGCGCGAGCACGAGACCTGCACGCTGTGGGACAACACCTACGAGCTGAGTCCGACCAGCACCGGCGGCTACCGCATCTTCGATTTGCTCCACTTCACCGACAGCCCCTGCTGATCTCCTCGGCGCGTCGGCCGCCGTCCGAAACCGGGTTCTACACTTCGCGCGTGCCCACCGGATACCTCGCGCTCGTCGTGCTCGAACTCGTCCTGGCCGTGTGCACCGTGATCGGCCTGCGGTTCATCGTCGCTCCCTACGGTCGCCACGGTCGCGCCGGCTGGGGCCCGACGGTGCCCGCCCGGATCGGCTGGCTCGTGATGGAGAGCCCGTCTCCGCTGCTGTTCCTCGGCATCTTCTTCGCCAGCCCGCACCACGTCGATCTCGTGCCGCTGCTTCTGCTGGCGATGTGGCAGGTCCACTATCTACAGCGGGCGTTCGTCTACCCGTTCCTGATGCGCGGCGGGACACGGATGCCGCTGGCCGTGGTCTCGATGGCGATCTCGTTCAACGTGCTGAACGCGTTCATCAACGCGCGCTGGGTCGGCACGCTCGGCGACTATCCGCACGCGTGGCTGCGCGATCCGCGGTTCGCCGGCGGCGTCGCGCTCTTCGGATGCGGGCTCGCGCTCAACCTCAGCTCCGATCGCACGCTGAGGCGCCTGCGAGCGCCGGGCGAGAGCGGATACAAAATTCCACGCGGCGGCGTGTACGCGTGGGTCTCGTGCCCGAACTACCTCGGCGAGATCGTGGAATGGTGCGGCTGGGCCCTGGCGACGTGGTCGCTCGCGGGGCTCGCGTTCGCGGTCTACACGATCGCGAACCTGGCGCCACGGGCCCTGGCGAACCATCGGTGGTACGTCGACCGGTTCACCGACTACCCGCCCGAGCGCAGGGCCCTCATCCCCTACGTCGTCTAGGTTCACCAACTCGCGTGCAGCGGCATCCCCTCGGCGTAGCCGGACGCGCTCTGCACCCCGACCGTGGCCCGCTCCCGGAACTCCGAAAGCGTGGCCGCCCCGGCGTACGTGCACGCCGACCGCAGTCCGGCCACGATCTCGTCGATGATGTCCTCGACACCGGGGCTGTGCGGATCGACGTACATCCGCGAGGTGGAGATGCCCTCCTCGAACAGGGCCTTCCGGGCGCGCTCGAACGGCGACTCCCCCGCGGTGCGCCGGGTGACCGCGCGTTTGGACGCCATCCCGAAGTTCTCCTTGAAGAGGCGGCCGTCGCCGTCCCGATGGATCTCGCCGGGCGACTCGTACGTGCCGGCGAACCACGATCCGATCATGACGTTCGAGGCACCGGCTGCGATGGCGAGCGCCACGTCCCTCGGGTGCCGCACGCCGCCGTCGGCCCAGACGTGCGCGCCGAATTCCCGGGCGGTCGTCGCGCATTCGAGCACGGCGGAGAACTGCGGCCGGCCGACGCCCGTCATCATCCGGGTCGTACACATGGCGCCGGGACCCACTCCGACCTTCACGATGTCGGCTCCGGCGGAGACCAGATCGCGTACGCCCTCGGAGGTCACGACGTTGCCGGCCACCACCGGGACCGTCGGTGCCAGCGAGCGTACGGCGGTCAGGGCGGCCAGCATCCGCTCCTGGTGGCCGTGGGCCGTGTCGAGCACGAGCGTGTCGATGCCGGCCGCGAGCAGTCTCTCCGCCCGAGCGGCCACGTCGCCGGTGATGCCGGTCGCGGCCGCGATCCGGAGCCGGCCGGTGGCGTCGACCGTCGGTTCGTAGAGCGTCGCCCGGACCGCGCTGCGCGTGGTGATCAAGCCGACCAGCAGGCCGTTCTGATCCACGACGGGGGCCAGACGGCGGTGCGCGCCGGCCAGCATGGCGTAGGCCGCCTCCGGCTGCGTGCTTTCCGGGATCGTCAGCAACTCACGTGACATCACGGCACCGACCTGTGTGAACCGGTCGATCTCGGCGCAGTCGTGTTCGGTCACGATGCCGACCGGGCGCTTGTCTTCCACGACGACGACGGCGCGGTGGGCCCGCTTCGGCAGCAACGCCAGCGCCTCCCCGACGGTGTCGGTCGGGCTCAGCGTGATCGGCGTTTCGAAGAGCGTGTGCCGTTCCTTGACCCACGAGACCACCTCGGCGACGACGTCGACCGGGATGTCCTGCGGGATCACGGCCATGCCACCGCGGCGGGCGACGGTTTCGGCCATGCGGCGGCCGGCGACCGCGGTCATGTTCGCGACGACGATCGGGATGGTGGTGCCCGTGCCGTCCGACGAGGCGAGATCCACCTCGAGTCGCGACGTCACCTCGGAGCGTGACGGCGCCATGAACACATCGTCATACGTGAGGTCGTACGGTGGTGGCGGGCTCAGGAATCGCATAAGGCACAGTATCGACGCCCGTGGCGAGCCGGCATGGCGAGACGACCAACCCCGCTCCCGCTTGTCGGCCACCGTCGCGCCCGAGGAGACCACCGCGACCGGTCGCCGGAGCGGATCGCCGATGTGCCCCGGCCGGTCGGCCACGACGGTGTCCGGTATCGGCCGCGCCGCGTCGGTCGTCCGGGTCAACGAGACGGGCGGCCCAGGATCAGCGACGCGACCAGAGCGGTCCAACCGGCCTGGTGCGACGCCCCGAGCGCGGCGCCGGTGTCGCCGTGGAAATACTCCGGGAAGATGATGCGGTCCCGCCAGTCCGGATGCGTCGCGAGCAACTCGTCGTCGCCGAAGATCGGCCGGCGGCCGTCGTCGCCCGGCAGGAAGGCCGAAATCAGCCGGACCGACAGCGCGTCCGCCACCTCGGCAGAGGGTCAGCATCGATCCGGAGCCGGTCGGGAACTCGACCTTCACCTCCGACCCGAGGTAGGCGTCGAATTCCCTCAGCGCGCCGATGATCAGGAAGTTCGACGGCATCCATACCGGTCCGCGCCAGTTGGAGTTGCCGCCGAACGTAGCCGTACGCGACTCGGCCGGCTCGTAATCGACGCTGAACTGTTGGCCGCCCAAGTCGACGACGAACGGGTTCGCCAGGTGCACCCGCGACAGCGACCGGATCCCGTGCGGGCTCAGGAACTCGTCGGTGTCGAGCATCCGGCCGAGGATCAGGTTGAGCTGCTTCGGCGTGACGACCGACAGCAGCCGCCGGACCGCGCCGGAACTGTCGGTCCGATGTTCGCCGACGACGGTCGCGTACTCGCGGCTTGTGTTCGAGGAACCACGAGATCCGGGCTTCGAGGTCGGGCAGCCCGGCCAGTGCCGCCGCGGTCACGCTCGCGGTCGCGCACATCGGCACGAGGCCGACGAACGAGAACACGCCGCATCGCGATCGGCGCCGTGTTGGCCAGCCGCAACTCATCGCAGTAGAACGAGTCCAGGTCACTCCACAGATGCTTCGCGGCCGCTCCGATGTAGGCGAAGTGCTCGAAGAACTTCGTGGCGATGTCCTCGTAGGCGTGGTCGTGCCGGGCCAGCAGCACCGCCATCTGCAGCATGTTCAACGCGTACATGGCCATCCAGCCGGTGCCGTCGCTCTGTTCCAGCTCACCGCCGTCGGGCAGCGCGGCCGATCGGTCGAACGGGCCGACGTTGTCCAGACCGAGGAAGCCGCCCTCGAACACGTTGTTGCCGTCGCGGTCCTTCTGGTTGACCCACCACGTGAAGTTCAGCAGCAGCTTGTGCATCACGCGCGCGAGGAAGTCGAGGTCGGTGCCACCGTCGATCTCGAAAACGCGCAGCGCCGCCCACGCGTGGACTGGCGGGTTCACATCGCCGAACGCCCACTCGTAGGCCGGGATCTGGCCGTCCGGATGGAGGTACCAGTCGCGCAGCAGTAACAGCAGTTGATCTTTGGCGAACGCCGGATCGACGCGCGCGATCGCGGTGCAGTGGAACGCGAGGTCCCAGGCGGCGAACCACGGGTACTCCCACGGGTCCGGCATCGAGATGACGTCCGCGGCGTGCATGTGCCACCAGTTCGAGTCGCGCCCGTGCAGCCGGTCCGGCGACGACGGTGTCGTGATGTCGCCGGTCAACCAGCGGTCCACGTCGAAGTGGTAGTACTGCTTGCCCCACATCAGCCCGGCGATCGCAGCGCGGGCCACGTGCGCTTCGTCGGCGCTCGTGCCGGCCGGCATCAAATCGGCGAAGTAGGCGTCCGCCTCGGTGGACCGGGCCGTGACAACGTCGGTGAAGTCAACACCCAGATCCAGATTCGCCGTATCGGTACGCGCCAGCCGCACGCGGATTTCCGACGAACCGCCGGCGGGCACCTCGACGACGTAGTGAAGGGCCGCCTTGGTGCCGGTGCCGGCCGGGTTCACCGTGTCGGCGCCGTGCACGACGTGGTCGTTGATGCCGTCCTTCGGGTAGGCGGATCGGCCGCGGGCGCCCCACAGCAGCTGCGCGTTGGACTCGTTGTCGCAGGCCAGCGCGGTCGGTGTCGCGGCCGCCGTGTCGCCCTGGAGCACCAGTTGCCCGGTCAGGTGATGATTCGCGACGAGCGTCGTGCCGCTGGCGGAAATCGTCGGCACCAGGTCGTGATCGGGCAGGCCCCAGCTCCAGTTGTTGCGGAACCACAGCGTCGGCAGCACGTGGATCGTGGCCGCCTCCGGCCCGCGGTTCGCCACCGTGATCACCATGCAGACGTCGGTCGGCGAGGCCTTCGCGTAGTCGACGCTGACCGACCAGTAGCGGTCGTCGGCGAAGATCCCGGTGTCGACGAGTTCGTATTCGGGCTGGCTGCGGTCACGGGCCGCGTTCTCGTCGATCAACCGCTGATACGGGTACGCCGCCTGCGGGTAGTGGTAGCGCCACCGCATCCACGAGTGGGTCGGCGTGGAGTCCTCGTACCACCAATATTCCTTGACGTCTTCGCCGTGGTTGCCCTGCTCGCCGGTCAGGCCGAACATGCGCTCCTTGAGGATCGGATCGGTGCCGTTCCACAGCGCGAGCGCGAAGCAGAAATTCTGCCGGAGGTCGCAGAGGCCGCCCATGCCGTCTTCGTTCCACCGGTAGGTGCGAGAACGGGCATGGTCGTGCGGGAAGTAGCTCCACGCGGTGCCGTTGTCGCTGTAGTCCTCGCGGACCGAACCCCAGGCGCGTTCGGCCAGGTACGGGCCCCACTCACGCCATTGCGCCGTGCCCGCGTCGGCTTCGGCCAGTCGCTGCCGCTCTGCACCCTCGTTCGCACCATTGCCCATCCGCCCATCATGGTGGACCCGGGCGACCCGAATCGACAGGACACGGCCCGTGCCTACCCCTCGCCGCCGGCGCCGGCCTTCTGGCTGAGCTCGATCGCGATGTCGCCCAACGACTTCGGCTCGCCGTCGACCGCCCCGGCATCGGCGGTTTTCGCGCGCGCGGTCTCGTTGTGGCTCCACCCGCGACGGGACAGACCGATCACGGCTGGCACGAGCAGCGGCGCGGCGATCGCCGAGAACACGACGGACAGCGCGCTGTGGTCGACCCACCAGAGGCCGATCAGCGCCGCGATCACGGCGAGCACCGTCAGCACGGCACCGGCCCGGTAGATCAGGCGCGGACGAGCGGTCTCGGGACGGCGGCCGGTCGACGCGGCGCTCTCGGCATCGGCGAGCGCCCGCGGGTCGGCGGCCACGGCGGCGGCCGTCATCCACAGCGTCTGACGCGTCGTCATGAGCGTCAGCGAGTCGGCGAACAGCAGGTCCTGCTTCGCGTCGATCAACAGCCCGTAGATGCCGCTGCTGACGCCGACGAGGCGGGCCCGGGTGTACGGGTCCCCGGCCGGATGGCTGAGCGTGTAGTACGAGGTGACGCTGCGCTCCAGGCGACCGAACCGCCGCATCAGCCGATCGACGTGGTCGCCTCGGCGGTCTTCGGTCACCGCGCCCAGCAGCGAAGCGGTGGCGAGGACGTCACGGATGATGATCAGCCGTGGGCTCGCCGCGAGCAGCAGCCGGCCGATGAGAATCGCCAGGATCACCGATCCGACGAGACCGACACCGTTGCTGACGACCCGCCACGTGTGCACCTGTTCGTGCCGGTGGATCGCGAGTTCGTTCGACGCCAAGTGCAGGATCTCACCGACGATGACCACGAACAGCGGCGCCCGGAACGCCCATCGCGTCCACTCGCGAAAACGTTCGAACTGCGCCGTCATGCGTACGGCTCGCTGGGCGGCGGCGATCGGCAGATCCGGCTCACCGAGGAGGTGCTGCAGGAGCCGCTTCGCGCGGTTGGTCGTACGCGCCGTCGGCACCGGATGCCGCCGCACGATATGCAGTAAGTAGGAGACGCCGGCCACGAGCATCCACAGGCCGCCGACCCAGATCAGCACCGTGCCGGCCAGGGACAGCAGGTAAATCTGATGATGCGTCATGGCGCCTCCCATGTGCGGCCCGGGATCGGGTTCGGGCGTTCGCGTCTCTCGTTGCCGGGCTTGGTTCGGGCGCGGGTGTCCCGTCCAACCATCGCGGCGACATGATAGCGATTCGGATTCCCTGGCGGTGACCCGTATTCGCGGCCGCATTCCGGACATCGTGGGCCACGGATTTCCAGTCTGCGGGCGTGGTGCGCGTTGACCGATATCATCGCTGGGTGACGATCGGCTGGGGCACGTGAGCGGGCACGACCACGATCTGCCCGCGGGTGGGCACGGGCGTCCGCTCGCGATCGTCCTCGCCATCTCCTCGACGATCCTCATCGTCGAGGTCATCGGCGCTTTCATCTCCGGGTCGCTAGCCCTGCTGGCCGACGCCGGGCACATGCTCACCGACGTGGCCGGCCTGAGCCTCGCCCTGGTCGCCGCGATGCTGGCCGGCCGGCCCGCCACCGACAGCCGCACCTGGGGCTATCGGCGGGCCGAGGTGCTCGCCGCCGCCGCCCAGGCCGCCGTGCTGCTAGCCGTCGGCGGTTTCGTGCTCGTCGAGGGCGTACGCCGGCTGGTCACCCCACCGTCGGTCGAATCCGGCGTGATGATCATCTTCGGCATCGTCGGACTCGTCGGCAACTCGGCGTCGATCGTGCTGCTCAGCCGCATTCACGGCGGCAACCTCAACACCCGGGCTGCCATGTTGGAGGTGATCAACGACGCCCTCGGCGCGGTTGCGGTCATCGTGGCGGCCGTGATCATCGGGCTCACCGGATGGACGCGGGCCGACGCCCTCGCCTCGCTGCTGATCGGCGCGCTGATCGTGCCCCGCACCTGGAAGCTGCTGCGCGAGACGGTCGACGTGCTCATGGAGACAACCCCGAAATCGGTCGACCTGAGCGCCGTCCGCGAGCACATCCTGGCGGTCGATCACGTACACGACCTGCACGACATCCACGCCTCGTCGGTCGCCAGCGATCTGCCGGTGCTGACCGCGCACGTGGTTGTCGACGACTCCTGCTTCCGCGACGGACACCTGCCGAAGCTGCTCGATCAGCTGCAACAGTGCCTGGCCGGGCACTTCGACGTCGAACACAGCACCTTCCAATTCGAGCCGGTCGGGCACGCCGACCACGAACACGCGCACCACTGATGCGCCGGATCATCCTCGCCGTAGTCGCCGGACTGCTCGTTCTCGGCGGCGGCGCGGCTGCCGCATGGCACTACGCGCGGCCGCGCCTGCCCGCCGTCACGGCCGTCGACCAGCTCACCGACCGCTCGATCGTCTCGGTGGTCGGCGCGGCCGGTGACGATGCCGCGGTCACCGTGACCCAACTCGTGGCCACGACCGCTTGCCAGCACACGATGTTCGCCCACGGTCACGTCTACACGCGTACGGCCAACCTCTACACCGCCGCCGGCAACGAGAACGCGCTCATCGCCCGGATCGCGGCCGGTCTGCCACCCGGCTACCACCCGTCTCGCGCCAATCCGCTCGGCTCGCCCGTCGCACCGCTGACCGCCCGGCCCGGAACCGGCGTACGCCTGACCGTCCAAGTCATCTCTGACGGCTGGATCTCCGCCACGGCTCAGACCGACTGCCGCGCCGGTACGCCGCCATCGCCCCCGATCGCGGCCACGTCGCCGGTGCCCTCCGCCGTGGCGACGGTGTTCACGGGCCTGGGCGCACAGGCGGCGTCATGGCACATCGAGTCCGTGCCCTGCGCGTCCGTGGGTTCTCGCGGCCCCGGTGGCAGCGGTTCCTCGGGCGGCGGTTCCTCGGGTGCCGGTTCCTCTGGCGCCGGTGGCTCCGCCGGCAGCACGGTGGGCGGCGCCGCGGGCGGGGGCGACGCGGGCGACGCGATCACGACGATCGACGCGGTCAGCACCACCACCGACAGTTCCGATTTGGCGAAACGGCTGGCCGCGATGCCACCGCCCGGCGCCACCCGGTTCCCGACGCCGGACAACCGGATCGCGTGGCGCGACGGCACCTCGAGCACCGTGATTTCCGCGTCCGACGATGGCACCCACGTGACGGCTCAGATCACCACGGACACGTGCTGATCTGAACCGTCGTGATCTGAACCGTCGGCACCGGGACCATCGGGGCGCCGGGTGAGTTTGGGCGGTCCCGGCCACACAAAGTCGACCCAGCCGCCGCCCGCACCCGATCACACGACGGAAATTTCGGCCGGACGCGGCGATCGCTGAGCAGACCTTGGCGAGAAACTGCACCCCTGACCGCAGTTTCTCGCCAAGGTCAACCCGAACCCCGACCTACGCGTCTCCTCGCGGGCGGCGCAGGATGAACTGCTCGAACGGCTGCATCTGGCCCTCCGGCCCGACGACGTCGTAGTACGTCACCGTCATCGTCGTGCCCGGTCCGACGCGTGCCCGGATCCACCGTGAACGCCGCGAAACCGTACGCGTTGGCCGCGTCGCGTACCGCTGACCACGGCGCGTCCTCCCGCGTGTAGACCGGCGGGTGCTTGCCCGTCGTCGGGTCCGCCGCGCCGACCGAGGTGATCACCCGGCACTGCGGCGGGTTGAAGAACAGCCCGTTCGACGGCGCCGACGTGCCACCGCCGCCCAGCACCATGTGTACGGTGCCCTTGCTCGTGTCGATCACATCGGTCCGCGTGGAGACCGGGATCGGTGTCAGCGTCGCGTTCGGCTGCTGGCCACGAATCGGGTGCGACCGCTCGTAGTGGTGCTCGTGGCCGCAGACGACCAGGTCGACGCCGTACTTGTCGAACAGCGGCAGCCACTCCTGCCGGATGCCGAGGTCGGCGCCGTTGAACTGGTCGGCGGTGCTGATCGCGACCTGGTGCATGCAGACCACGATCCAGTCGATGTCACGGTCGGCGCGGGCGCGCTTCAGCTCCGACTCCAGCCATGCCTTCTGCGCGCCGCCGGAGTAGCCGTGGACGTAGCTGTCGCCGCCGTCCTGCAGGCAGACGTCGTCGTTGGCGAGCACCACGACGCGTACGCCGCCGACGGTGAACGAGTACCACAGCCCGCGGGTCACGTCGGTCTGACCGGGCTGCGCCGGCGTCGCGAAGTAGGTCTGGAACGCCTGGTAGCCGATCGGCGCCGTTGCCCCGCTCGTTCTCGTGGTTGCCGGGGGCCGGCATCCACGGCCGGTAACGCGCGCTGCGGCTGTTGTTCTCCCAGAAGTCCGACCAGGTGCGGACCCGGTCGGTGGCCAGGTTGGCGTAGCAGAGGTCGCCGTTGAACAGGTGGAACAGCGGCTGTACGCGTTCCACGCCGGCGGGCAGGTCGCCGGCGGCGGGCGAGCCGAGGTTGTCGTTGACGAACGGCGGGTTCGCGATCGTCACACCGGCCGGCGGCACGTATTGCTTGCCGGTCGTCGGCGTGCCCTGGTCGCCGAAGCTGGTGAAGGTGAACGCCGCCCGGCCGCTGCGGCGCGGTGCGGAACGAGCCGAACTCCGGCTGCGCGCCGTCGTGCAGCGCCACGTAGACGTACTCGTGGTCGGCTGGCAGGCCGGTCAGCCGCGCGTGCTGGGCGTAGACGACCTGGCCGGACTTGCCGTCGGTGTAGCTCACGGTCTCGGCGTGGAAGCTGCGACCGTAGCGGCCGTCGGGGCCGCCGAGCAGCACCCGGCGCACCGGAAACCGGCTGCAGCGTGTGCCACGAGACCACGACCTCATGGGCCGCGTCGGCGCCGAACTGGAGGTGCAGGCCGTTGACGCGAGGCGTCTCGACGGGGTTTCCCGCGTGTCCGCCGAGGCCGGTCGTGGCGGGAGCGGCCGATGGAAGTGATGGCGCCGCCGACGCCGTACCCGCCAACAAGGGCGCGGCCGCGAGGCCCGCGGCGCTGACGGCGGCGGCGGACAGCACATGGCGACGCGAGAAGTGTTGGTGGAAAATCCGCTCATCTCTGGTCATAGCCGCGAGCCTGGCACCGGGGCCGGACCGGGCCACCACACGAAGGTGAACAGGACATCAACCCTTGTGGACCGGCGGTAAACGGAACTCGCGCGAGTTGACACCGCAACCTCAGCTCCCGTGTGGCCTGTGTTCACCGGGCGGTCGCGTGCTCTCGATCGAATGCGAGCGACACCTTCACACCCCCTGGAGAACCTGACATGACTGGAGTCTCCCGTCGCACGCTGATCGCCTCCGGTGCGGCCGTCGCCGGCGCCATCGCCGCGGGCCAGGTGCTGCCGGACGCCGCGTCCGCCGCTGGTCTGGAAACAGCCGCCTCCCCCTCGACGCCGGAGCACACGCCGCTCGGCCACCGCCACGGCAATATCAAGGATGTTAAGCACGTCGTGATCCTGATGCAGGAGAACCGCTCGTTCGACCACTACTACGGCGCGCTCGCGGGCGTGCGCGGCTTCGCCGACAAGCAGGCCCTCACCTACCCCGACGGCACGACCGTCTTCGAACAGCCCGATCCGAAACGCGCGAACAAGACGCTGCTGCCCTTCCGGATGGACACGACCCAGTACGACGCGCAGGAAGCCGGCGACCTGGACCACAGCTGGGGCGGCACGCACGCGGCGTGGAACGGCGGCGCGTGGAACCGCTGGGTGACCGCCAAGGGCGAGGAGACGATGGGGCTACTTCACCCGCGCCGACATCCCGTGGCAGTACGCGCTCGCCGACGCCTACACGATCTGCGACGGCTACTACTGCTCGATCCAGGGCCCGACCACGCCGAACCGGCTGTTCCTCTGGACCGGCACCAACGACCCGGCCGGCACCGCAGGCGGCCCCGCGATCAGCAACCCCGACGACTACCTGCCCGTCTACAACTGGACCACCTACCCGGAGCGGCTGCAGCAGGCGGGCGTCAGCTGGCAGGTCTACGCGAACACCGAGATCGGTGAGGGCGACTGGCTCGGCGACTACGGCGACAATCCACTGTGGCTGTTCCAGAGCTATCACGACGCGATGGCCTCGACCGACCCGAAGGTCAAGGAACTCGCCGACCGTGGCAGCGTCACGCCGTGGCAGCCCGACGCGGGTCAGGGCCACTCGGTCGAGCACGTGCTGGAGCGCTTCATCGGCGACTGCGCGGCCGGCACACTCCCGACCGTCTCGTGGATCGTCGCGCCCTACCGCTACAGCGAGCACCCGCAGGCCCGGCCGGTCGACGGCGCCGCCTACACCGCGGGCGTGCTGCAGGCGCTCTGGGCGAACCCGGAGCTCTGGGAGTCCACCGTCGTGCTCATCGACTTCGACGAGAACGACGGCTTCTTCGACCACGTGCCCGCCGCCCACTCCGGCCGTCGGCACGCTCGGCGAGTACGTCGACGGCCTGCCGGTCGGGCTCGGCCCACGCGTCCCGATGATGGTCGTCTCCCCGTGGAGCCACGGCGGCTGGGTCAACTCGCAGGTCTTCGACCACACGTCGGTCATCCGGTTCCTGGAGAATGTCACCGGCGTGCAGGAGCCCAACATCTCGGCCTGGCGCCGGGCCGTCTGTGGCGACCTGACCAGCTGTTTCGACTTCACGTCCTTCGAGGCGAAGCCGCCGACACTGCCCGACATCACCGCGCTCGTCGCGACCGCCGAAGCCGAGAAGAGCCTGCCGAAGCTGCCCGCGCCGGGTCCGGGCACGCAGCCCGCGCCTGTCCAGGAGGCCGGCACGCGCAAGCACCGCGCCCTCCCCTACCAGGCAAATGCCAACATCAACATCGACATGGGTACGGCCGTCGTCACAGCTACCCTGACAAATGGCGGTTCGGCGGCGGTAACGGCAAACGTCTTCGCGAACAACGTGGTGCCGCTGACGGCCTCCCCCGTGCTCGCCACCCGGGGGCGCGACGGTCGCTTCGTCTTCGACACCACGGCGACCGGCGGCGCGTACGACCTGACGCTCCACGGCCCGAACGGGTTCCTGCGGAGCTTCGCCGGCACCGTGACCGGCGGTGCCACGGTGACCGCGAGCTTCCACGGCCACGTGCTGCGTCTCCGGCTGACGAACACCGGGAAGACGTCGCTGCGCTTCGCGCTCGCCGGCAACGACTACACGACGCGTACGCGCACGATCCACGTCTCCGGACGCGACCACGTGGACGTCGACTGGGCCACCACCGACGGCTGGTACGACGTGTCCGTGACCGCGAACACGGCCAAACCGACGACGTACCGTTTCGCGGGCCGGATCGAACGCTCGTAGCTCCGATCCGAACGCGCTCCCGCCACGACCGGCCGGGAGCGCGTTCGTGGTTCGGCCGGTGCCGATTGATTGTCACCGTCACGCGACGTGTCGCGGAGGGTGACTTTCCGGCCGGCCCGAGATATGTGGTGCGGCGAGCTTTGCTCTGCTCACCTATAGGCATCACTGACGTTCCGTCACCTGGGTGTTGCCGACGATATGATCTTGGCGGGCTTAGCCGCAGCTTATGACCGTGTGCGTATAGGTGAGCAGAGCAAAGCTCCCCGCAACCCCATTGCCCGGCCACACGACGGCGCAACGCGGAGTAACGCTGCATGCGCGCGCCAACCGGTTACAGAGCGTCGTAAACTTCGGCATCGCCGCGGCCACGATCCGGGCGGGTATGTGTCTCACGGTGCCGGCCAACGTCTGCGCAAACTGCCACGACGGTGTGGGCGGAGGGGAACAATGGCGAGCGTGACCGACGCAGGCGTACCCGTGGAACCGCTCTTCATGTTCGCGATGGATCATCGAGACTCGCTGGCCCGGGACCTGTACGGCATCGAGGGCGAACCGACCAAAGCCGATGCGGCCCGGATCTCGGCCGGCAAGCAGCTGATCTTCGACGGACTGGTCGCCGCGCTCGACCGGATCGACGACGGCAACGAGGCCGGGGTGCTCGTCGACGAGCGTTACGGGACCGCCATCGCCGATCAGGCCCGGTCGCTCGGACTGACGCTCGCCATGCCGATCGAGCGCAGCGGTCAGCGCATGTTCCACCTGGAATACGGCACGATCGCCGATCGGGAGTGGGTCGGTCACGTCGAGGAATTCGATCCGGCGCACGTGAAGGTGCTCGTGCGCGACAATCCCGACGACCCGAACGCCGACCGCCGGGCTCAGTTCGAGCCGCTCGCCACCATCAGCGAGGTGCTGCGCGACGACGGCCGCTCGTTCCTGATCGAGTTGCTGGTCCCGGCGACCGAGGAACAACTCGCGGCGGTCGACGGCGAGGGCCTGCGCTATGACACCGAGGTCCGGCCGGGCCTGACCGCGCGGGTGATCGCGGACATGCGTGCCGCCGGCATCGAGCCGCACATCTGGAAGATCGAGGGCCTGGAGACACCCGAGGCGGCCGTGCAGATCGTCGAGGCGGCCCGGGCCGGCGGCAACGACGAGGTGCGGTGCATCGTGCTCGGCCGCGACGCGCCTCAGGAACGCCTCGATCACTGGCTGACGATCGCCGCCGGCACCGAGGGCTTCAGCGGCTTCGCGATCGGGCGCAGCATCTGGGAGCAGCCGCTCGCCGACCATCTCGCCGGTCACGTCACTGACGCCGCACTCGTGCAGCAGATCTCGACCAGTTACCTGCACTACGTCGCGACCTATCTGGGTGCGATGCGCCGGTAGCGGCCGGCACGCCCTGAGCGGGAGCGCCGGCCGCCGCGACGTCCGCGCTACCCGGCGATCTCGGCCGTCGGCACCAGCACGGCCCGGCCCAGGATGTGGCTGGCGATGTTGAAGTTCAGCAGCGCCGGGGACGCATCCGCCGGCACGCCGATCTTCTCCACGTCGAGCGCGTGCACCACGATGAAGTAGCGGTGCTCGCCGTGCCCGGCCGGCGGCGCGGCGCCGATGAAGCGCGCGGTGCCGCCGTCGTTGCGCAGCTGGAACGCGCCGTCGGGCAGGCCGGAACCGGTGTCGTCGCCGGCACCGGTCGGCAACTCGGTCACGTCGGCCGGGATGTCCGCGACCACCCAGTGCCAGAAACCGGCCTGAGTTGGCGCGTCCGGGTCGTAGATCGTGACGGCGTAGCTCTTCGTGCCCTCCGGCGCGCCCGACCAGGCGAGCTGCGGCGAGGTGTCGGTGCCCCCGGGCACCCCGAACGCGCCGGACATCTGCGCGGCCGGAAGCGGCTTGCCGTCGGCGACATCCGTGCTCGTCAGCGAGAACAACGGCGCGTCCGGCAACCTGGTGAACGGATGGTTGAGTGCCATGACTTCCTCTTTTCGTGCTCGTACGTGGCTGGTTCGCTTGATCCCACGTGGTCCACTTGTGCAAACGCCCGAATCAGTCTGCGCGTTCACCGGGACGGCTGTGCACTCGACCCGTCCACCCACTGGGTAGATTTCAGCACGTGACGACCACCGAGACTTCCGTGAACACAGCCATTGACGCGATCACCCCGGACGCGATCCGGGCTACGTACGCCACGATCGCCCCGTACGTCCGCCGCACCCCCGTGCTCGACGTCGACCTCGCCGACCTCACCGGCACCGCCGATGGTGGCTCGGTCACGCTCAAGTTCGAGCAGATGCAGCGCTCCGGCTCGTTCAAGGTGCGGGGCGCGTTCGCCCATCTGCTGCTGCGGCGGGTGCCGGAGCCCGGGGTCGTCGCGGCTTCCGGCGGGAACCACGGCGCGGCGGTGGCGTACGCGGCGCATCGGCTGGGCGTACCCGCGAAAATCTTCGTTCCGACGGTCTCCGCACCGGCCAAGATCGCGCGCATCCGTGAACTCGGCGCGGACCTGGTCGTCGGCGGTGACCGGTACGCGGACGCGCTGGCGGCGGCCGAGGAGTGGATTGGGTCGTCCGGAGCGATGAGCGTGCACGCGTACGACCAGTCCGAAACGATCCTCGGCCAGGGCACGGTCGCGCTCGAACTGCTGGAACAGGCGCCCGACATCGACACGGTGCTCGTGCCGGTCGGCGGCGGCGGGCTGATCTCCGGTGTCGCGGCCTACCTCGGCGGCCGGGTACGCGTGATCGGTGTCGAACCCGACGGTGCGCCGACGCTCGCCCACGCCCGAGCGGCCGGCCAGCCCGTCGATGCCCCGGCCGGCAGCATCGCCGCCGACGCCCTGGCTCCGCGACGCGTCGGCGACCTGGTCTTTCCGATCACCCAGGCGCATGTCAGCGACGTCGTGCTGGTGACCGACGACGCGATCCGGCGGGCGCAACAGGCGTTGTGGCATGCGGTCCGCGTCGCTGTCGAACCGGCCGCCGCCGTCGGGGTCGCCGCGCTGATCAGCGGTGCCTACCGGCCGGCGCCGGGCGAACGGGTCGCGGTCGTCCTCAGTGGCGCGAACACGACTCCGGACGCGTTCGCGCAGAGCATGTCCGTCGAGATCGCGAGCTGACTCCGGGTCCCCCGGCGCGGGCCCGGCCTCTCCCGCGCCGCAGTCCGCACCCACCACCCACCCGTGCCCGCCGCCCGTGCCCGCGCCCGAGCGCCCGAGCGCCCGCCCGGCCTCCACCCACCGGTGCCCGCCGCCCGTGCCCGTGCGCGCCCGAGCGCCTGCCCGGCCTCCCTCGCGCCGCAGTCGGCAAAACCCACCCGTGCCCGCCGCCCGTGCCCGCGCGCCCGACGCCCGAGCGCCCGCCCGGCCTCCCCCCGCGCCGCAGTCGGCACCACCCACCCGTGCCCGCGCCCGCGCGCCCGATTTGTCGCGTGTCGACACGCCCGTGGCCGGATTTCCGACGCCACTGTCATCCAACGGGCGCCGGGACAACGCTGACGTCGGAAAACCGAACCCGTCGGCGTGTCGCGCGGGCGTGTCGACGGGCCCGGGGAGGGCTCGGGGGGCGGGCCCGGGCGTGTCGGCGGGCTCGGGGGCGGGCTTGCGTCCGCGGGTTCGGCGAGCGGTCCCAGGTCACGGGATCGGGGCGGGCTCCGGCTCCGGCAGCGACTCGGCCGGGGCAGCGGCGCGTTGGGTCGCGAGCACGGAACCGGCAAGGATCAGCGCGAACCCGACGCCGATGCCGACCGTCAGCGACTCGCCCAGCAGCAGCACGCCGAGCCCGACCGCGACGGCCGGGTTCACATAGGTGATCACGGTCGCCCGGACCGGCCCGACCTCCTCGATCAGCGCGAAGAAGACGAGGAACGCGACCGCCGTACACAGCACGGCGAGCACGATCACCGACGCGATCACCTTCGCCGACGGCCAATGCGAGGGTAGCTGCGCGATCCCGACCGGCAGATATCCGATCGCGGTGAGGGTGAGCGCGCCGGTGATCACCCCGAGACCCGGCACGTCGGAGAGGTAACGGGCTCAGCACGAACGGGCCGACCGCGTAACCGATCGCCACGACCGCCATCTGCAGCAACGCCCACACGTCGCCGCCTCTCACGTCGAGCCCGACGAGAGCCCCGACGCCGACCACGCCGACGCCGAGGCCGATCAGACCGTCGGGGGCCGAGCCGCTCACCGCCGGTGATCCAACCCACAAGCGCTCCGACGAGGGGGACGGCCGCCAGCAACAGCC
The DNA here is from genome assembly GCA_963797605.1 of uncultured Actinomycetota bacterium. GTDB lineage: Bacteria > Actinomycetota > Actinomycetes > Mycobacteriales > Micromonosporaceae > DASQPR01. Next base: position 248,747 of record CAWCPX010000005.1, read on the forward strand.
CGGACAGCGAACTGGTCAGCCGGCGTTCCGCGTTGGACAGCAGCAGCCACGGCACCGCGAGTTCGGCGAGCGTGAACAGGATGCAGCGGCCGCCACCGTGGCAGCACCGGGCGCAACTGCCCCCGGGCGAGCGCGATCGGCAACAGGATCAGGCGGCGACGAGCGGTGCGGAGGAAAACGAGCGATGCCGGCGTGAATGCGCCGACCGAGACCTTGATCAACAGGTACGGGACGCCCCAGATCAGCCCCATCGCCAAGAACAGCACCCAGCCCCGCCGTGACATCGATCCTCCAGTCGCCCGCACGCCATTGTCAGGACCGATTGTGGCCTACGGCCCTTTCAGAGCGCACGCCGCTGTCGGCGGTGCCGTGTCGGGTTTTGCGGCTCTCCAATTCGCGAGCGCGCACCTCTCGGCTACTGTCCGTAGCCTCACGGGGCAACGCACCATCGTCACGGAACGTGGCCAACGAAAATTCGGGCTCATGGCCTGCGCGGGGCTCGTTATTGCTCACCTCAGCAAAACACGGGGGCAAGCTGCGTCATCCCACCGTCAGCGAGAATCCGACCTTGTCGAGACCGTCACGCTTCGTGCCTGTTGCGCCTGAGTGAGCAATAACGAGCCCCCGACACGACCAGTGCCGAGCATCCGATGTCTAACTCCACGTAACCGAATAAGCCCGAGCCTGCCGGCGACGTGCGGGGCCACGACCCGCGCAGGAACGTACGGAACAGGCCGCGCCCAATCGACACCTGCGCGATCGTTACTCCCGCCACGGGTGCGCCGCCCGAACTGGTCGCCGCTCGGCCACGACCGCGGGCACCGGGACCGACCCGCGAGGTGCTACGTCAGCGGCGCGAACATCGCCGCGCCGGCGATGCCCGCCTCGTTTTGCAGCGTCGCCGGCACGACCTCGGTGTCGACCTTGATGTACGGCAGGTATTTGTCAGCCTTCTTGCTGATGCCGCCACCGATGATGATCAGGTCGGGCCAGAACAGCGACTGCAGGAGCTCTAGGTAGTGCCCGAGCCGCTTCGCGTATTCCTCCCACGAGAGATTCTCGCGGTCACGCGCGGCGTCCGACGCCCACTCCTCCGCGTCGCCGTGGTGCAGGTGCAGGTGCCCGAGTTCGGTGTTAGGCACGAGGACGCCGTCCATGAACAGGCCGCTGCCGATGCCGGTGCCGAGCGTGACCACGATGATGGCTCCCTTGCGGCCGGCGCCCGCACCGAACCGCACCTCGGCGATGCCGGCCGCGTCGGCGTCGTTGACGACCACGACGGACCGGCCCGTCGCCTTCTCGAACAGCTTGACGGCGTCGGTGCCCAGCCACTCCTTATCGATGTTGGCGGCGGTGCGCACGATGCCGTTGCTGACGACGGCGGGCAGCGTCAAGCCGACCGGGCCCTCGATGTCGATCTGGTCGAGCAACTCCACGACCGTGTCGGCGACAGCCTTCGGCGTCGCGGGTGACGGGGTGAGAATGCGGATCCGCTCGGTAGCGAGGGCCCCGGTGCCGAGGTTGACCGAAGCACCTTTGATGCCGGTGCCTCCGATATCAATCCCAAGAGCGGACCTTGGCTCAGATTTCGTTTCCGACATCAGGGGCTCCTTCAGCTGATCAGCGCCGATCGCATCCAGAACCATCCTGTCACGCTGAGCTATGTTGCACCTGACGATGCGCGGCGCAATCGCCCGTTCGCGGTGACAGTCCGCACGAATGTTCGACAGCCGGGCCCATCATCGCGGCCCGGCTGCCGGCAACGTCGTTACTGCGCTACGGCGCTCTTCTCGACGGTTCGCGCGCTTTCCGCGGATCCGTTCAGCGCCGTGAATTGGTAGTAGTAGGTCGTGCCGGAGGTGACGGCCGTGTCGGTGTAGGTCGGCGAGGTCGTCGTGGCCAGCGGTGTGGCTCCCTCGCCGCCGGGCGTCGTGCCCCGGAAGACGTGGTAGCTGGTCGCGCCGGTCTCGTTGCCCCACTGCAGCAGGATGTTGCCCGCCCGTGGCGTGATCACGACGCCGAACGGCACACCGGGTGCCGTGCCACCGCCACCGCCGACGACGGGTGTCGCGCTCGCCTCGTTCGAGTTGCCCGACGTGCCCGCCGAGTTCGTCGCCTTGACACGGTAGTAGTAGGTGGTGCCGTTCGTGACGGTGTTGTCGGTGAAGTTCGGGGCCGTACTCGTCCCGATGGCGGTCGCGCTCTCGCCGCCGGCAGCCGTACCCCGGAAGATCGAATAGCTTGTGGCTCCGGCACTGGCACCCCAGGTCAGGGTGACCGTCGCGCTGCCGGCGTTGGCCGTGAGCCCGGTCGGAGCCGCCGGTGTCGTGACGGTGCCCGCCGGCACTGCGGTGACCTCGTTCGAGTCGGGCGAGACGCCCACCGCGTTGTTCGCGGCCACGTTGTAGAAGTAGGTCGTGCCGTTGTGCAGGCCGGTGTCCGTGAACGCCGTCGTGGTGCCGTTCGTCGTGCCGACCGGGACAACCGCCTCACCGTCGGACTTCGTCCCGCGATAGATCGTGTACGACGTCGGGCTGCCGGTGGCACTCGCGGTCCACGACAGCGCGACCGTTGTGCTCGCCGGCGTCGCGGTCAGGTGTGTCGGCGCGCTCGGGCTGGACGCGGTCGCCGGGCTGACGATCAGCTCGTCGACACGCGAGACGCCGTGATCGGTGACGGCGAACATCTGCACCGAGTTGACCCCGGCGTTGAGGTGCACCTGTAGCGCCGTGTCCTGATAGGTCTCGAAGCTGCCGGTGATCGGGAACCGCTGCGTCGACGTGATCACGGTGCCGTTGACCTTCAGACCCATCTGCCGGTTGTTGACGCCGGGGAACAGACCGGACTGGAACGCGTAACGCCAGTCGATCGTGTAGAGCCCGGCCGTCGGCACCACGACGTTGTTGAACGTCATCGTGCCCTCGGTCGAGTACGCCATGTCGACGACCCGGCCGCCGGGCGAACTGGCGCCCGAGGAGCCCAGCACCTGCGGGAACCAGCCGGTGAGGGTCTGGAACCAGTCGAACCCGCCGAGCAGGGCGTCTTTTCCGTAGTAGGTCTCGCTCGTGCCGGACGCGACGCCGGCCACGTTGCCGCCGGTGCCGATCGGTGGTGGTGTCTTGGACGCGTCCTCAGGCGTACGCGCGGACTCGCCACCGGCGTTGACCGCCGTGATCTCGTAGAAGTAGATGGGCGTCGGACTCAAATTCGCGTCTTTGTAGCTGGTGGCGGTGGTCGACGCGATCGGCGTGGCGCCCTCGCCGCCCGACGTGGTTCCGCGATAGATGCTGTAACTCGTGGCGCCGGGGCTGGCCGGCCATTCGATCGTGATCGACGAATCGGCACCGGCCGTCAATTCCTCGTCGGCGGGTGCCGGCGGCGGAGTGACAGCCGCGAACGCGGGGACCTGCGCCTGTGCGACCGCGATCGTCGCCAGCGATCCCAGCACCAATAAGACGCGAGCGGTGGAGCGGAAAGACCTCTTCATTGGGGGCACTCCCACTAGTGACTGATCCGCACGAGCGAAGCCCGCGCGGCATCGCAAATTTCCCCGTTTAACCAGGCCAATCGGACGGCCCGAGTTAGGTTAGATCGTCGACGATCAATGCACTAGAGCGCTCGCCGCGAATTTACCAGGCACGTGTGGACGACCGTCAATGCCTTTTGTAAATTGTCGAGAAAAGTATGGCAACGTTTCCATCGTCTGCCGGAAGAGCCCAGGAAACGCCCCGGAAAGGCCACTGTGGACGGCCCTATCGGCCTATCGCGGAACCCCGAAGTCGACGCAGAATGCGACTCAGATGCGCACGGTCGGCCTCGTCGAGATCGCCGAAGAAGCGCTCCCCCTCGGCAGCCCGGGCGGCACTGATCGCCTCACCCACTCGGCGGCCCTCCTCGGTGAGCGCGACCAGCGTGGCCCGCCGGTCGGCCGGGTCGGGCCGGCGCTCGACCAGCGCCCGCTCCTGCAGCGCGTCGACCACTTCGGTGGTGCTCCGGGGCGCGATGCGCAAGTGATCGGAGAGCTCGCTGAGGCGCATGAGGCCGTGGTGACTGAGCACGCCGAGCGCGCGCGACTGGCCGGGAGTGATGTCCCACGGCTCCAGCGTTTGCTTGGTCAGATGCCGAATCTGCCGGGCCACCCCCCAGAACGCCTCGGACAGCGTCTCGTCGGGAGTTTCGTCGGCTTCCGGCTGCTCAGCGGTCACCGGAATAGGTTATCACCGGATGTTGTTGTAGCCTCATGTTGAGGTAACCTCAGCAATGGTTCCCCCACAGAAGAGAGACAAATCTTGGACACCCCCACCGAAACCAACACTCCCAGACAGCGCGGTCGCCGCAGCCCCAACTCCGTCACCGCTGCCGAGAAGGCGCAGGCCCGAGAGGTCTCGCTGCCCCGCATCGGCCGCCTCTTCACCGCCTATCGCAAACAGCTCGCCATCGTCACCGCGATCATCGTGGCCTCCTCGATCGTGGCGATGGCCTCGCCGTTCCTGCTGCGCGCGGTCATCGATAAGGCCCTTCCCGAGCGCAACGTCACCCTGCTCGTCTGGCTCGTCGTCGGCATGGTCGCCGTGGCCGCCATCACGTCCGCGTTCGGCGTCGTGCAGACGTGGATCTCCACGAAGGTCGGCCAGCAGGTCATGCACCGGCTCCGCACCGACGTCTTCACCCACCTGCACCGACAGTCCATCGCCTTCTTCACCCGTACGCGTACCGGTGAAGTGCAGTCCCGCATCACCAATGACATCGGCGGCATGGAGTCGGTCGTGACCTCGACCGCCACCTCCATCGCGTCGAACCTGACCACCGCCGTCGCGACGGCCGTCGCCATGGCCGCCCTCTCATGGCGCCTCTCGCTCGTCTCGCTCGTCGTGCTCCCCCCGTCGATCTTCCTGACCCGCAAGGTCGCCCGCATGCGCCGCGCCATCACGGCGGCCCGGCAGCGTGAACTCGCCGACCTGAACGTGACGATCGAGGAAGGCCTGTCGATCAGCGGCGTGCAGCTCAGCAAGACGATGGGCACCGGCGCCTCGCTGGTCAACCGCTTCACCGAGTCGTCTGCCCGCCTGATCGACCTCGAACTGCGCTCGGAGTTGGCCGGCCGATGGCGGATGGCCGCGATGAGCATCATCTTCGCCGCGATCCCGGCGATCATCTACTTGAGCGCCGGCCTGCCGCTGACCGCCGGCACGCTCAGCATCGGCACCCTGGTCGCGTTCACCGCGCTGCAGGCCAACCTCTTCCGCCCGCTCATGGGCCTGCTCGGCGTCGGCGTCTCGCTGACCAGTTCGCTCGCCCTGTTCGCCCGCATCTTCGAATATCTGGACCTGCCGGTGGAGGTCGACGACCCGGCGACCCCGGTCGAGATCGACGCCGCCGCCATGCCCGGCCACCTGCGCTTCGAGGACGTCACGTTCACGTATCCCGGCAGCGACACGGCCGCGGTCGCCGGCGTCAACCTCGACGTGCCGGCCGGCACCACGCTCGCGCTCGTCGGTGAGACCGGCTCCGGCAAGAGCACACTCGCGTCGATGATCGCGCGCCTCTATGACCCGAACAGCGGCCGCGTCACGATCGACGGCGTCGACGTCCGCGACATGCGCCTGGCCGACCTGGCGGGTGTCGTCGGCGTGGTCAGCCAGGAGACGTACCTGCTGCACACGACGGTCCGCGAAAACCTCCGCTACGCGAAACCGTCGGCCACCGACGCCGAGATCGAGGCGGCCGCGCGCGCCGCTCAGGTGCACGATCTGATCAACGGCCTTCCCGACGGGTACGACACCGTCGTCGGTTCCCGTGGCCACCGCTTCTCCGGTGGTGAGAAGCAGCGCATCGCGATCGCCCGCACGCTGCTGCGGAACCCGCGCGTGCTGGTGCTCGACGAGGCCACGAGCGCGCTGGACACCGAGACCGAACGGGCTGTGCAGCGGGCGTTCGACGTGCTGGCCGAGGGGCGTACCACGATCACGATCGCGCACCGGCTCTCGACTGTCCGGGGCGCCGACCAGATCGTGGTCGTCAACCACGGCCGCGTGATCGAGTCCGGCACGCACGAGTCGCTCATCGACGACAACGGCCGCTACGCGACGCTCGCCGCGTAGGGCCGATCACATCGAGTCGATCGTGACGATTCATGGTTATCCGGGCCGCCGTAAACCATCACGATCTAATCGGTGCCCGATCTAGCGCACCGGCCAATCGCGACCCGCCACCGCCGCGTCGTACGACGAGCGGAAGAACTCGAGCAGGTACGCGTCCGGGTCGGCGGCGGCACGGACGTCCACGTACGGGAGCACGAACTCCTGCAACTGGTCGTTGTAGGAGGCACCGGCCGGCCGGATCGGGAAGCCGCGGAACCCACTCGGCTCCGGGTAGGCGTACGAGTAGAAGACGCCCTCGTCGTCGCCTCCCGGCCAATAGCCGCAGCTCGACACCTCTTCGTTGTACGCCTCGGTCATGACCCAGTCCGGGCAGTGCGGCACGCCTCCGGGGTGCGGCGGCGCCTCCCGACCGGAAAAGCGAGTCGCGGCCAGGTCGAACGCGCCCCAGAAGAAGTGCACCGGGCTGGCCTTGCCCCGATACTCGCCGCGGAACCGGCTCATCACCCGGTGCGCGGACACGAGCGATAGCCAGAACCGGTGCATCGATTCGGCGTCGTAGCTGGCGTGCGTGGTGTCGTCGGCGAACGGGATCGCCTCGGCGAGTTCCACCGGCTCCGGCAGGATCGGCACGTCCAGCCCGAGGTCGCGGAGGGTGGCCGTGAACTCGGCGTAGAAGTCGGCCACGCTGCGCGGTTCCAGCCGTATCACCCGGGTCGCCGGTGTGGTGGTCCGGATGACGAGTTCGTGCGAGACAAAGTCGAACCAGATCTCGACACCGATCCCCCGGTACGGCATGAGCGACGTGGTCAGGCCGACGGAATTGACGTAGAGCGGCACGTTCCACCACTGGTTCGTCGGGGGCGCCAGCGCGAGGCGTACCTTCCCGACGATCTGGCTCCACAAATGCACGGTGTCGCGGGTCGGTTGCCACTCGCCGACCGGCAGCCGCGGCCAGGGATCGATCCGGAAATCGGACATTCCCCGAGCATACGGCTGCCGGCCCGGCGACCTGCGTGAATCAACCCGCCAGGTGGCCCCAGCGGTCTTCCAGCTCCGCCCACGTCCCCTGCGCGGCCGCGACACCGGCGAGCAGCACGACCACGTGATCGGCCTGCCGCAGCGCCGCCCGCTTGGACGTCGATCCGACCACCGTCACGCCGTGCGTACGCAGCGCCTGCCACAGTTCCAGCTCCGTGGTCACGTCGAGCGCGGACGAGACGTCGTCGGCGATCAGCAACTCCGTGCGCGGCGCCAGCGCCCGGGCCAGGGCCAGCCGTTGCAGCTGGCCGCCGGAGAGCCGAGTGCCCTTGTGCCCGATCATCAGGCCCAGGCCGCCACCGGCCACGGCCAGGTCGTGGTCGAGCTGCGCGGTCGAGACCGCCACCACGGCGTCGTGCTCGTGCCCGAGCTGGATGTTGTCGGCGACCGTGCCGGAGAGCACGCGCGGCATCTGGCCGACGTAGCCGACCTGGTTCGGCCGCAGGAACAGCTCCGGCTCGGTGACGCGTTCACCGTTCCAGCAGAGGTCACCGCCGTGGTGCACGATGCCGGCGAGCGCCCGCAGCAGCGACGACTTGCCGGATCCGACCGGGCCGAGGAGCAGCACGAGCTGGCCCCGGTTCACGGTCAGATCGATGTCGCGTACGGCCACGGTGCCGTCCTCGTGGATCGCGCTGAACCCAACGAGGTCCAGCCGCGACAGCCGGTTTCGCGGCGCGGCGACGGGTCCCGGCGCGGTGCCGGCCGACAGGTCGACGCCCGGCACGTTCGCCGAGTAGGTGCCGATGCCGGCCATGGACACCGTCCGCCTGGTCCAGACGCGGGCCGACGGCAGCTGCGAGATCAGCGACGCCGTGGTCCACGCGAACCACCGCACCGCGAGCAGCGTCGACACCGCGACGAGCGTCGCCCCGGCGGAAAGCCGACCGGAGAGGTAGAGCGCCCATGCCGCGAGCGGCAGCAGGCCACCGACCACCGACGGCGTCGACCGGGCCCAGCACCTGAATCGAGATCTCGCGCCGCTGCCGCGTCGCTGCGGACGGTGTCGAGCTTCGCCAGGTGCGCGAGCACGGATCGGGTGGCGCCAGCCAACTTGACCGTGCGGGCCGCCGACAACGACGAGGCCAACGCGGTCGCGAACGCCGCCCGGGCCGCCACCGTCTTGCGCGCCGACCGTTCGAGCAAGGGGCCGAACAGCATCGCGGCGAGTCCGGAAACCACCATCGTGCCGACGAAGAACAGCGCGGGTACGAACGACTTCGCGACGATCGTCATCGACACGACCATGAACAGGCACGCGAACTGATCGATCACGTTGTCGGCGAGCATCACGACGCGTTCGGTGTCACCGCCTTGCGCGATGACCTCGGCCGGCGTGTGGGCGCTGACCCGTCGCGGCCCGGTCTGCCCGTGCACGAGACGCAGGCTGATGCGCAGCATCTGCCGCACCCACCACTCGGGGAACCACAGACCGGTGTAGTAGGTCGTCGGCATCGCGACCACGAGCGCCGTGACGATGCCGAACGCGGGCCAGAACACGTCGCCATGACCGTCGACGAGATCCGACCAGAGCCACGGCAGCAGCGAACCTTCCAACCCCAAGAAGATCATGATGAGGAAGATCGCGAGCGCGCCGAGACCGTACCGGGCGTCGTTGGTGGCCAGGCGAATGACCTGCCGGAGGGTACGCGAACGGGCCGGCTGGGGCAGCGGCGGCGGATCGGTCCGGAACGCGACCGACAGCGCGACGTCCGTGTCCGCCTGGGCCGTCATCACGTCGCCGAACCGACGCTGCTTCGTGATGGTCGGCCCGTCAGCCGGGCGAGTCTCGCGATAACCGGCAGTCGGATCCGGCCCGACCTCCAGCCCCTCGACGCCGCTCCGCGCGATCGCCTCGGCCTCGGCCACGACGTCGGCCCGGCCGCTCGACAGCAACTGGGCGAACCGATCCGAATCCCGCAGCGGACCCGCCTCGACCACCTGCCCGTCGGCCAGCACGACGACCTGGTCGCACCGCTGCACCGAGGAGAGCCGGTGCGCGATGACGATGCCGATCCGGTCTTCGAGCAGCCGCTCGGTCGCCCGTTGCACCCGGGACTCGGTGACCGGGTCCATCCGGGCCGTGGCCTCGTCAAGGATCACGATGTGCGGATCGCGTACGAGGATCCGCGCGAACGCGACCAACTGCTCCTGACCGGCGGACAGCACGTAACCGCCGTCGCCGAGCATCGTCTCCATGCCGTCGGGCAGGTCGGCCACCCAGGCGGTCAGCCCGAGTTGTTCCAGTGCCGAGGCGGCGGACGAGCGGAGGTCGTCGTCGAACAGCGTCACGTTGTCGACGACCGTCCCGGCGATGATCTCGGTGCGTTGCGGCACGACGGCGATCCAGCGACGCAGCCCTTCGAGGTCGAAGTCGCGCAGGTCCCGGCCGGCCAGGAAGACGGTGCCAGCCGGCACGTCCACCGCGCGCGTCAGGATCTTGGCGAGCGTGGACTTGCCGGATCCGCTGCGGCCGATGACGGCGTAGGACCGGCCGCGTTCGAAGACGAGGTTGATGTCACGCAGCGCCGCCGGTCGCCCCCCGTCGGAATCGCCGGTCGCGTAACGGTAGGTCAGGCCACGGACCGCGAGATCTCCGTCGGCGGGAGGCGTACCGCCGGAAGGCTCTTGCGGTGTTGCTCCGAGCAGTTGCACTCGCCCCCAGGCACCGAGCGCGTTCTGCAACTCCGGCACCATGCCGGCTGACCTGCTCGATCGTGCCGCCGAACGCGAGCGCGAGCAGCCAGACCGAGGTCAGCCGAGCGCCGTCGACCCGGTGCGTGGCCAGGGCCCAGGCGCCGCCGGCGACGAACGCGACGATGCCGATCCGGATCATGCTGGAAGCGGCCGTGGTGACGCGCGCACCCATCAGCCAGACCTTGCGACCGCGCCGCAGCACCTCACTCGCGCGCTGCGCGTAGAGGCTGAGCACGTAGGGCCGGGCCAGGCTGGTACGGACGTCGTCCTGCCCGTGAATGGATTCCTCCATCACGGCGGCGAGGTCCGACCAGGCCTCTTCTTCGTCCATGCGAGCGGCAGAGATGCGGGCCGACGGATTTTTCAACGTCGTCACGAGCAGGATCGCGAGCAGCAGCATGCCGACGCCGGCCGGCCACCAGACGCCGATGGCGATCGCGATGGAGAGGCTGCCGATCGAGACGGACTGGGCGATGCGCACGCCCGGACCGCGCATTTCGGACGCGACCTGGTAGACGTCGCCGTCGATGCGGTCGAGGAGTTCGCCGACCGGCGTGCCTTCGAGGCTCTGCAACTCCTGCCCGAACGCGACCTTGCAGAGGCGGCGCCGCACGCCGGCGGACCAGTCCGCAGTGAGGCGGGCCGCGAGCAGACCGACGATGACGTCGCCCATCACCGCCGCGACCAGGGATATCGCCAGGAGGATGAAAAGCGTGCGGGAGCGGTAGAGCAGCAGCGGGCCGGCCAGCGCGGAAGCCGCCGCCTGACCGCCGCCGCCGATGACGATGAGAGCCGCCAGCAGGGCCAGACGGCGTGGTGACGTGGCCCAGAGATCGCGCAAGAGGCGCATGGAAATCACTCCTTGACGACGGTTGGGGGCTCTGACGTTGGGGGTCAGAGCTACAGCCTGCGCCACAGAGCCAAGATCACTCAAACCATTTATGCGGGTACGACTGCTACGCGCGAATCCGGTGCGACTCCAGTTTCGCCATCATCGCGTGGTTCGCTTCCCAGCCGTCCGGGAACTGAGCCGGCACCCCGAGGTGTACGGGTTCGGTCGACGGATGCGCGTCCAGCAACTCCGGAATCCCGGCTCGGGCGACGACGATACACGCGTGCCGGTGCCGCGACGTCAGCACGCACAACCGACCGGACTCCAGGTGGAATGCGGTCGCGTCGCGGCGCCCGGACAGCGGATGCAGCACCACCGTGACGTCGTACTCGCGGCCCTGCAACCGGTTCGCCGTGTCCACCGTGATCCCGGCCCCGGCCGCGCCCAGGAAGGATCGGATCGTGGCGGCCTGATCGCGATGCGCGGCCCCGATGGCGATCCGGTCCGCGGTGACGATCGCGCCGCCGGTCGCGTGTTCCGAATGCGCGACCGCGCCCCGGGCCAGCACCCGCAACGCGATCTCGGCACAGGCTCGGGCCGCCTCCGCGTCCGTGCGCACGGTGTGCCGGCTCGGCAACTCGTGCAGCGCCCAACCGGTCGCGGCGGCGAGGTCCACGGTCCGGTCGATCGCGCTCCCGGTCGACGGCACGCCCAGGCCGAGGTGCCGTTGCTCGGGTCGCGTACCCGGCTCGAACCGCGCGAACGGATAGAACGCCGCCGCGACGACCGTGGCGGCCGACGGTGGCAGCCGCCACGAGACCGGTAGCCGATAGACCGGAAGATCCGGATTGTGCCGCAACAGCACCGAGACCGCGCTCTGCATCGGGTCCCACGTCAGGCCGATCCACCGGTCGAGTTCCACGGTCGAAAACGGGTCAAGTTGGCCGGGATCGCCGACGAAAAGGGCCCGGTCGAACCGGTTCGCGATGCGCAGCAGCATGTCCGAACGCATCTGGTACGCCTCGTCCACGATCGCCCACGGCCACGTACGGTCGCTGACGGTGGCCCATTTCGCGGCCGTTCCGATGATCACGCGACACCCGGGAAGCTCGCCGACCTTCGGCGCGATCGAGACGTTGTCCCGCCCGACGATGCGATCCGCGGGTTTGTAGTCCTGCGCGGAGAGGCGGCCGATCGTCAGGTCCGGGGCCTTGTCCGAGAGGCGTACCACCAAATCGTCGACCTGCTCGTTGGTCTGTGCCACGACGATCAGCGGGTCGCCGCCCTCCGCGATCTCGATGGCGGCCCGCACGACGAGCGTCGACTTTCCGGCGCCCGGCGGCGAGTCGACGACCACGCCGAGATGGCGGCCGCTGCGCAGGTCCGCGAGCACGGCCGGAAGGATGTCGGTCGTCACTCCCACACCTCGCGGGCGTCGTCGTCGGTGGGCCGGTAGTCGGCCGGCGGCCCGCCATGCGTCCACGGGGTGTCGTCGCGCCCGGGAAGCTCGCGCTGGGCTGAAATCCGCCGGTCAGGCTCGTGTAACAGATCGCCTCGCCCACCTCGGGCATCGTGCCCGGTTCCGGGGCGAGCCCACGGCCCATGCCGCCGGATAGTTCGAGCAGCACCTCGCCGCCGACGGCTTCGACGACGGTGCCCGTCTGGCCCGGACGGCTGACGGCCACGACATCGGTGCCGGGTGCGAGGCGTACCGGGTCGAGCGTGCTGACGGTCAGGCGCGGGCGAAGTTTGCGGCTGCGGCCCTCGCCGATCACGCGCGCCGGATCGGTGGCCGTGACGGTGCCCGCGAACGCCTCGCCGGACAGCCGGTATTCGGCGAACACGAGCGGATCGTCGAACGCGCGCTGCGCCGCGTAGCTGACCTGGGCACGTTCGAGCCGGTGCAGGCGCCCGGCCGCGGCGACAGCGCTGTCACGGCGCGGCTGCGGCAGACCGGCATCACGAACATAGGTCAGATATGTGGTGTACGCGTCCTTGTCCTCGCCCCACCGATCCGTCACCGACGCGCCCTCGGGCAAACGGTTGAGCAGCGAGACCGCGCGCCACACGAGTGTCCACGTAGGATCGAGCACCCGGCCGAGCGCGCGTTCCAGCCGAGCTTCCGCCTCTCCGCGCATCAGCGGTGCCAGCACCTCGTTGTCGAACGTCGGATCGGTCGCCGGCCCGGCGGGCGGTGAGACGGACGGGTCCTCGGCGGCTCTGGCGGCCTCCGCTCCGGTGCGGCCGGCCGGCGGATCGATCCACCCGATCAGCGCGGCCAGGTTCTGGTCCTCGACGGCGCTCTGACCGGTGGCCCAATGCGCGGTCAGCACGTCGGTCGCCGCGATCAGCAGGCTGGAACCGGGATGTTCGGCCCGGTCCGCGAGGAAGGTCAGCCAGCAGCCGAACTCCGGCACGACCGGCGCCACCGCGTAGTCGCCGACGACGTGCCGGAATCGGGTCGAGCGACCCAGGAGCTGGGCGAAACCGATGCCTGCACGGTTGGGCACGATGATCTGGGGCGCGTCGGCGTACCGGACCCGGATCTCCTTGCCTCGGCCCGACGGCACCGCCTCGACCTCGGTCGCGAAGCTGTCGATGTAGGTGATGACGATGTCCGCGAGTTCGGCCGCGAACGCGAACCGCAGCGCCCGGTCGCGGGGCTGCGGCACGATCAGGAGCCGCGGTTTGTCGGGATCGTCGCCGACCATCGCCGCGAGTGGCGCGTTGGCCTCGCCGGAGAGCGTCAGTGGCACGAAGACCAGCGGGCGCGTGTGGATGTGGGTGTGCCGGACGGTGGCGATGGGCTGGGCAATGCCGGCGCGGACGGCCTCCGCGCGGGCGAGCGCCGTCAACGTGGTCATGTCCGCCCCCGCTTCGCAGGGCGCGGCCATGCAGATACACGGTTCGCTACGACAAGCTCGCTTATTCCTGCCCCCGCTTCGCAGGGCGACGGCCATGCTCTAAAACCATTCGCTACGACAAGCTCGCTCATGCCAACGCCTCGCGTCGCAAGCGGGCGGCGGCTCGCAGCAGGGCGGCGGCCTCGACCTGGTCGGCGTCGGGTTCTCGCGTGCCCGAGGCGAGTTCGAGCGCGACCGTGACGCTGTCGACACCGCCGAGATCGTCGCGCACCGACCGGCCGAGCGCCGCGGTGTCATCGCCGGCCTCGTGGCGGCACGCGTACGCGAGTTCGCACGCGTCCAGGCATTCGGGCGCGTACCGGGACGGGATCGCGGCCAGCCCGTCGAGCACCTCCGCCGCCGGTCGGCGCGCGACGCCGGCGACGTCGATGCCGAGATCGAGGCTGAGGTCCGGCGGCGTCGTCGCGAGGATCGACTCGATGCGCGTGAGCCGGCCGAGTTGCCGCCGCAGCACGGTGAGCTGCCGCCGCACGTCCACGAGCACAGCCGTCGGCCGGAAGGAGAAGTTCTCCGGGCACACGAGCACCACATCATCCGCGACGCGGTCGGGGCCGTATCCGAGTTCGGCGAGCAGTTGCCGCAGCGCCAGCACATAGACCGCCGCCTGCGTCACGGCCGCCGCGACCTTGCCGCCGTCGGCCTGCCCGTCGATGATCGCGAACGACTTGATCTCGACGACGTGGAACCGGCCGGCCACCTGGAACGCGACCAGATCGGGTTCGAGATAGGCGGCCCGATCACCGACATCGACCCGCAGCATCGGGTGATCGAAGAGTGCGCCGGCGTCTCCCCCGGCAGCGGCGGCACGGCCGATCAGGTCACGGGTACGTGCGTGCCGGGCCGCGAGGCTGTCGTCACGTCGCTCCCCGGTCTCGTCGAGGTCCGCGTAGGCGGCGGAGGTGACCGGCAGGTCCAGCTTCTCCCGCAACAGTCGTAGCAGTTCGGCACAGCCGTCGGCTTTGACCTGCGCTTCGAACGCGTTGCCACGGGTGATCGCGAACTGCGACTGGCCGGCGGCGACGGCGAAGCCCAGGTGCGCCGCGACGCGTTGCTTGTCGACACCGGCCGCGTCCAGCAGCGCTCGCCGCGAGCAACCGGGGTTGCTGGTCAGAGCCGCGATGGTGCGGGCGTTGTGCGTCAACGGCGGCACGCTGCCGCGGACGCGGTTCAGCGCGTGTTCGAGATCGGTCCCCGATCCGATCGGAGCAGGCGGCGTCGTCGGCACCCCAGCAGCGTAACGATGATCGGCGAAGTTGCCCGGGCTCGGGAGTGTCAGAAGAGCGCGAGTTGCCCCGGCATCGGTTCCCGCCTGGCCCGCAAGCTGCGTCTACGCGTCCACTGCTGCGGCGTGGGGCTCGTGTCATCGGTGCCGGGGCGTGGCGAGCCACCGGTGAGCGCCCACAGCGACGGCCCCAGCAGGATGCCTCGGCGGGCCAGCACGGTCTTCATCGTCGCCAGATCGAGCGGCAACCGCACCCGGTCGAGGTCGGGCATCGCCAGGTCGTCGCGCATGGCCATCAATCGACGGTTGCGTTGCACGGCTTCTCGCGCGGCCGCGGAACCGAAGTGTTCGCCGGCCTTGTCGCCCACCACGTCGCGTACGGCCTGCTCGTCGCCGTTGTCCCAGGCCGCCCACGCCGCGTCGACGCTGCCGAACGCCGCGAGGAGCCGGGCCGACGTGGCGGAACCGAAACCGGGCACGCCGCGCAGGTTGTCGGACGGGTCGCCCCGCAGTGCCGCGTAGTCACGATATTGAGCCGGCGTCGACACCGTAGATCTCGGCCAGGGACGCGGGTGTGACCAGCACGGCCTCGTTGAAACCGCCATTGCGCACGCGCAGCACCGTCGTGGACGCGTCGATCAGCGCGAACGCGTCGCGGTCGCTGGTCATCAGGATCGATCGCCACCCGCCGCGCCGGGCATGGGCGGCCGAGCTCGCGAGCACGTCATCGGCCTCGTACGACGTCGGCGTGACGGTGCCGAGACCCGCCGCCCGCAGCAACTCCGGGGCGGCCGCGATCTGCTCGACCAGGTCGGCCGGCTTCTCCGGACGGTGTGCCTTGTAAGCCGGATAGTCGAGCTTGCGGGCCGAGTGATCGGGGCAGTCGAAGCCGACGACGACCGCGTCCGGACGGAGTCGCGCCGCCGCCCGGGCGACATATCCGACAAGTCCCTTGAGCGCCCAGACCGGACGGCCCGTCCGATCCTGCAGCGCTCCGGTGGCCGCCGCGTGATAGGCACGGTGCAGCAGGCTGTTTCCATCCAGCACGAGCAGCAGTGGAGTGAGAGGCGCCGGCACCCGCCCAGCCTATCGGTTGGCCATCGCGCCGGCGGCGGCCATACTTTTCGCATGACCGCGTGGCAATACGGGAGTCTGATCGTCGCACCGGGCTCGTGGGAAGAGGGCGAGAAGAAACTCTTCAAAGACACCCGGGTGCAGATGCACGGCTGGGTGATCCAGTGGCGCGGGCCGAACAACCAGGAGGGCACCTGGCGGCACAACGAGACGCAGCGGATCCCGGTCTGGGTGCTCAACAATCTCGGCGGCGAGAACTGGGAAGTCGTGACTGCGTTCCAGGTCGAGAACCATTACGAATACGTCCTGAAACGGCCGAAAGCCAAGCCCGCGTAGCGGACCGTAACCGCTCTGTGGTCTGATTGCCGACCGTAGTGCTGTAATAACGTGACAGATTTTCGCAAACGTACGGTTGCCTGCGCTGTACAGAAAGTAACCGCTTAGCTCTTCACCACGGGCCGACCATCCGGTACCGTATCGTCGTCGTCTTTCGTCGTGAAAGACATAGATGCCACAACACAAGATAGCGACTGCGGCAGCACGAGGAGGTGGACATTGCCGGTCACCGGCCAACGTGTCGTCCGCCGTGCTTTGGGGCGTCGATTGACGCGCCTGCGCATCGCCAGTGGCAAGAGCCGTCGCGAGGTCGCCGAGGCGAAGCTGGGCATTTCCGAGCCGACGCTGCATCGGATCGAGACCGGCAAGGGCCCGGTCACCG
Organism: uncultured Actinomycetota bacterium; assembly: GCA_963797605.1. Lineage (GTDB taxonomy): Bacteria > Actinomycetota > Actinomycetes > Mycobacteriales > Micromonosporaceae > DASQPR01. The sequence continues at coordinate 265,353 of CAWCPX010000005.1, forward strand.
TCGCCAACGTGCGCGCGCTGTGCTGGCTCTTCGCGGCTGACTCCAGCATGACCGACGCTCTCGCCGAGCTGGCGCTGGGCACCTCCGAAGAGCAGTGGTGGGACGCGAGCCCCGTCATCCCCGACTGGTTCAAGCTTTACGTGGGCCTGGAAGCCAGCGCCACCCGCATCGGCAGTTACGACGGCGAGATCATTCCCGGCGAGTTCCAGACCGAGGCCTACGCACGGGCGGTCTTCGGCGGCGAGCAGGCGGACAGCGAAGAGGCCGACCGCCACGTCAAACTTCGCATGCAGCGGCAGAAGTCGCTGTTCAAGCGCAAGCCGGCACCCCAGTTGATCGCCGTGCTCGGCGAGGGCGCGTTGCGTCGGCCAGTCGGCGGCGCTGCCGTCCTGGCCGACCAGATCGAACATCTACGCACGCTGTCCCAGCTTCGCCACGTGCAGATCAACGTGCTGCCGTTCGCGGTCGGAGCGCACGCGGCGATGGCCGGCGCGTTCCGCATCCTCGACTTCGACGACGCCGAAGACCCCGATGTGGTCTACCTGGAATCGCACGTGGGTGCGCACTACCTCGAAGAGCCCGAAGAAGTGAAGGAATACCGACGCATCTTCGACCTCATCTGTGGACAGTCGATCCCGGTAGCGGAGTTCAGCTAGCGGCAGTCCCGCCACCGGTCCGCAGGGTCGGCTGCCTACAGTCCGAGCAGCAGGTCGAACTCACCCTTTTTCGCTCCATCGAGGAACGAGTCCCATTCGTCGGTGGTGAACGAGACGCTGCCGGCTTCCCTCTTCTTACTGTTGCGAACTTCGATCATCCCCGCGTGACGCCGCGCCTCAACGCAACTGCCGCCATTGCCGGTCGATCGGCTGGACATGATCCAACTCGATGTGTCCCCGCTCACAGTGCACCCCTTTGGGATAACGATTTGCTGACTTCAGTGTGACTCTTCGTGATCATCGCGGAGATCCGTCCCGTCGTCGGCGCACCGGCTTCGACTGACTTGATCGTCACGCAAATCGATGCCTTACATCCGCCTTCACCGGCGAGGATAACCCAGTCACCGTCCACTCTCGACGACGCGCGACGGGGTTTGTTCGCGAAGCGAATCATGTGATGGCGGTCCATGTTCGCCTCCCTTACGACGATGTTGGCGACGTAGCGTAACGAAACTAGCGTCTGCGAACGATCTCGTAAAGACAAATTATCTCCGTGAAATCTTGCACAGAGAACACTGTCACCGTCATGCTTGACTTCGGGCAACACGGCGATGACCCGCTGCGATGCTTTCTTGGTCGTAGCCAGCGAAGGGAGGACTCGTAATGTCCTCAGCCGACCTCGCATGACTCCCCCACCACGCGAGCCGTTGGGACCGATGGAGACCGAAATCACTGCGCTGCGCGCGCAAATCGCATGGCTCGAAGCCGAGCGCGAAGAGCTTCGCTGGGCCGTCTACCACGACGAGCTCACCGGCCTGCCCAACAGACGGCTGTTCTCCTCGCTCGCCCCATCGCACATGCGTCCCGACCGGTCCGCCGCCGTGGTCCTGGTCGACCTCAACGAGTTCAAGCCGATCAACGACGCGTTCGGCCACGAGACCGGTGACCGCGTGCTCCGGACCGTCGCCCAGCGCCTCGCCACCTGCTTCCGCGACGGTCTGATCGCTCGGCTCGGTGGCGACGAGTTCGCCGGCGTGCTCACCAAACCGGCCAGTGAATCGTCGTCCCGATGGTGGGTTCCGGCCGTCACCGCGCTGTCCGCCTCGATCGCCCAGCCGATGTTCCTCGCCGGCCGCACCCTGCGTGTCACCGCCGCGATCGGCCTGACGCCCGCCGATGACTCCGTCATGGTCGACGAACTTCTCCACCAGGCCGACCTCGCGATGTACCAGGCAAAGGCGGAACGCAGCGAGTTCGCCACCTGGGGCGGAGACTTCGGCGAGGCCGTCGCCCGATCGCGCGCGACCGCCGACCAGTTCGGTCGGCCGTCCGCGCCGGGCGGTGTCACGCCGCAGCGCACCGACGGCGACAACATGCAGGCCCCGACGGGCGACCCGCACCAACGTCACCCGGCCGACGTCGCACCCGCCAGCACCTACCGCCCGGCCGACCCGGTCTGGGTGCACCGTGACGGCGCCTGGCGCCCCGGCGTCGTCGAGAGCGCGTCCGCGCGAGCCGTGATGGCGACCTACCGACGCACCGGTGGCGGCACCGTCGTCGACACGATGTCCGCCGAATACGTCGCCGCCCGCACGACCGCCGACCTCTACCTCGACCGGCTCACCGGGCACCGCGAGGCCGCTGCCTGATCCGCTAACGCGCCGCGCGGGCCAGAGTGGTTCGTGGTGACTACGTCATGTGGGTCGCGAGGGCTCGTTATTGCTTACGTCAGCGCATCAATCACGAAGAGTGACTCAGCGCTGGTCGACGACACAAGCCTTGTATCCCCTCATCGGCAGCTAGCGATAGATGAGCTGCCCATATGAGCAACAACGAGCCCTGCACTCCACATCGCTTCATCCCGATGATCGTCACAATGCGTGATGTGGTGAGGCGAAACTGCGCCCATCACCGATCAGTAAGGTGGGTCATCAGCGGCGAGCCCTCGCCCACGATCGGATGGGTAAGGGCTCGCCGTCACGCAGTGACGATCACGCCGATGCGATCACGCCAACGCGGTCAGCTCCGCGACCTCGGCCGGCGTCAGCTCGATCGCGGCGCCGGCCACGTTCTCCTCCAGGTGCGATACCGACGACGTGCCCGGGATCGGCAGCATCACCGGCGACCGGTGCAGGAGCCATGCGAGCGCGAGCTGCGACGGCGTCGCACCCTTGCGTTCGGCGTCCTTCGCGAGCAGCCCACCCGGTTCGGAGAGTTTGCCGGTCGCGAGCGGGAACCACGGGATGAACGCGATCCCGGCCGCCTCGCAGTATTCGAGTACCGCCTCGGAGCTGCGGTTCGACAGGTTGTACAGGTTCTGCACCGCGGAGATCGTGACGATCTTCTGCGCCTCGACGACCTGATCGACACTCACCTCGGACAGGCCGATCAACCCGATCTTCCCTTCGTCCTGCATGAGCTTGAACTCGCCCAGCTGATCGGCGAGCGGCACCTCCGGGTCAATCCGGTGCAACTGTTGCAGCGGGATCCGCTCCAGCCCGAGGAAGCGCAGGCTCAGCTCGGTCTGCTGGCGCAGGTATTCGGGCCGGCCGACGGGAGCCCAGGCACCCGGGCCTGAGCGCGTGAAGCCTGCCTTCGTCGCGATGACGATGTCGTCCGCGTACGGGTAGAGCGCCTTCTTGAGCAGCGGCTCGGCGACGGCCGGCCCGTACGCGTCGGCCGTGTCGAAGAAGTTGACGCCCAGCTCGACGCTACGCCGGAGCACCCGGACCGCCTCGTCCGGATCGTCTGGTTCGCCCCACACGCCGGGGCCGGTGAGCTGCATGGTGCCGTAGCCGAGGCGATTCACCGGATAGGTGCCACCGAGGTTGAAGGTGCCCGATTGGGCTGCCGAAATCGTGGTCATGTTGTTGGCTCCTCTCCTCCTCAGTCCTACCTCACGAGCAGGCCGGAAATTCCCGGTCCCGGAAGAGTCACCGTGAATCGGGCCGGTAATAGCAGCGCACGCCGGTGTGTACGGTGCTCCGCAAGTGCTCCCCGATCAGCGCGTCCGTCTCGGTGACCCGGCGGAGGGCGCGACGGATCGCCTTTCCGACCGCGATCCGGGCGCGCTCGGCATCGTCGGAGAAGCGCCGGGTGCGCCCGCCGATCCCGGTGGCGCGGGCCAGCTCAGCGAGGAGCCAATCGCGTTCGGTACGCGCCCGGTCCGCCCGCGCCACGCGCCCCTTCGCGTCCAGGTCCTCGATCTCCTCGCGCAGCTGGTTGAGCCTCTGCCGGTATTCGCGCATCGCGGCGTCGTCGAGCATCGGCTGCCCCGACGCGGACGCGCCCGCCTTGGCGCTGCTCAGCCCGGCCAGTCCGGCGGCCAGATCGACGGCGGCGATCTCCCGTCCCGCGTTGGCGATCAGCACGGCCAGATGGAACATGCCGATGTTGTGCTCGACGACGGTGCTCCGGTGCCCGAGACTCATCCGCCAGTGCCGTCCTTCGCGGACGCATTGCAGCGCCGGCGTCGGCGCCTCGTGGTGACCACCCGTACGGGTCGCGATGCCGAGCGCGGCGGCGTCCCGGGTCGCGATCGACAGCTCCAGGCGAGCGGCGGCGGCATCCTCGGGGCGAGCGCGCCGTGCCAGGGCCTGAGCCAGCCGCATCCGCGAGTCCACCACAGCCGGCCAGTGCCCGAGCGCCAGGTTCTGCCGCACGGCCGTGCTGAAATGGCCCACGGCACGCGTGGCGTCGTCCACCGTCAGCGACGCGACACCGAGCGCATGATGGATCGAACCGAAGCAGACCACCCCGAGGCCACCGACCATCGGCAGGTCCGCGAACGGCGTCAGCAACTCGTAGGCGCGTTTGGAGAGGTCCGCGTCCTTGAGGAGATGCGCCGTCTCGATGACCCCGCCGATGGTCACCAGCCAACTGCTCGAACGAGGCAGGTCCGCAAGATCGTGGCCGCGCAGGCTGGCCAGTGCGCTCGCGGCTTTCCGACGGTCCCCCGCGACCGCGGCGACGAGTGCGAGCCCGGCGACGAACGAGTGATCGACCGCGCTCAACGTCGCCGAGCTGACGAGGCCGTCGATCATCGGCAGGAGTTCGGCGAGTCGGCCCTGGTACCACCGGATCGCGAGCATCTGCCCGACGTGCCAGCCGGCCGCGTCGACGTCACCGGCGGCCCGCCCGCGCTCGGCACACGCGTTCGCGATCGTCTCCGCCTGATCGAGCCGGCCTTCCCGGATGGCGAGCATCACGTCGATCGCGCTGACCACGAAACCGATCGCGCCGTGGTCCGCTGATGCCAGCAGTTCCCGCAGCTCGCCGAGGGTGCGGTCGGCGCGCGGATCGGCCACGAAGAGCTGGTTGATCGTCTGCCAGAGCAGGCCCATCATCAGATCGCTGCGCCGCGAGGTCCGGAAGCTCGCCACCACCAGTTCGGCGGCCAGTGCAGCGCGCAGCTCGGCGTGGTCGGGGCCGAGCAGGCAGTGGTGCGCGACGCTCAACGCCTCCGCCAGCACGACCGGATCGTCGGAGTGCCGAGCCTCGTCGAGCCCGGCCATCACGTCGGTGTACGAGCCCGCGCGGTAATCGGACTCGGCGGCCAGCCGTACACGGAGCCGCAGCGCGATCGAGGACTGCGGGTCGACCAGTGACAACGCGTCCACCAGCCGGGATCGGACCAGCGCGGAGTCGGCGAACGCGCGGTGCTCGTGCACCCAGAGGCCGGTGAGTCCGAGCGCCGCCGCCGCCATCGCGGTCGCGTCGCACGTCCGTTCGGCGAGCCGGTACGCCATGTCGAAGCGGTGCCGTGCGGTGTGCAGATCACCGTCGACCACCAGGGCCCAGGTGCCGTTCGCGAGGAGTGCTTCAGTGTCGTCGTAGCGCTGGTCCGCGTACCGTCCGCGAATCATCGCTTTGCGGTCTGTCAGGTTTTCCTTGCCGGCGCGGGAGTTCATCCCGGGCATCGCGATCTCGCGACCGGGCGGCGTGACGGTGCCAAAATCCACGCTTATCTGTGGTGCTGTCATGATCGCAATCGTTCCACCGGCGGCTGGAACGGCACTGAAACGGCCGTATCAGCGGGCGGGCGCGACTTCCAGCCGGGCGCGTACGTCGCCGGCGACCGGGTGCCCGAGCTCCTCGAGGATCGCCAGCGCCTCTCGCCACGCGTCCCGTGCCGCATCGAGGTTGCCGATGTCGCGTTGGGCGTCGCCGAGGCTCGTGTACGCGTCCGCCTCGTTGAACCGGTCGCCCAACTCGCGGTAGATCTGCACGGCCTCGTCGAAACAGTCGGCACCCCGATCGTGCTCGCCGAGTTGGAAGTGGATGAAGCCGAGGCTGTCCCAGGTGCCGGCGGCGCCGGTGCGGTCACCGAGCTCGTCGAAGACAGCGATCGCACGACGGCAGTAGCCGAGGGCGGGCTCGTATTCGCCGAGTTTGGCGTGGCACCAGCCGAGGATGTTGAGCGCGTGTGCTTCGCCGACCCGGTTTCCAGCCATCTCGTATTGCGGGATCGCGAACTGTGCATGGCCCAGCGCCTCGGCGAAGTTGCCCTGTTGTTCGGCCACCCAGGCGAGACTCAGATGTACGTGCACCTGCGCGATCCGGTCACCGACGACCTCGAAGAGACGCAGCGCCTGCCGGTCGTGGCGGTCGGCGGCCTCGAAGTTGCCGAGTTTGACGTGCACGGTGCCGAGGTTGCGGTGCATGTGGGCCTGACCGCGCGAGTCCGCGATGCGTATGGCGGCTTCCAGACCAGCTGTCTGCACGGCGAGGAAATCGCGCCAGTAGCCGCGCCGGTCGAGAAAGCTGGTCAGGGTCCAGGCGAGCTGCCAACGGTGCCGCTCGAAGCCCGCCGACTCCGCCGCGACCGTGGCGAGCAGCACCGGGTGCTCGGCGACGAACCACGCGGCCGCGGCGCTCCGGTCGATCAGCGGCTCCGGCATGACACCGGGTTGCGGTGCGGCCACCGCGAGCGGTTCGCGTTGCGGGCTGAGCAGCAACGCGGCCGCGTGACCGGTGTGCAGATAGTGATCGAGCACCCGGTGCACCGCCTCGGACCGTGTCGCTTCGGTGTCGTGGAGCCGGGCCTGCTCGATCGCGTACGCGCGGAGAAGATCGTGAAAACCGAACCGCCCCGGCGTGGGCTCGGTGACCAGGTGCACCCGGGTCAACTCGGCCAGCAGCGGGCGTACGCGTCGCGGCGGCAGACCGATCAGGCTGGCCGCGGCCGCGAGCGCGATGTCCGGCCCGGAGCAGAGCCCGAGCAGCCGGAACAGCCGGGCGGCGTCGGAGCTGAGCGTGCGGTAGGACCAGGAGAAGACAGCGCGTACGTCCGTCAGCGAGTCGCCGCTCTGGAACGAGTCCAGGGCAGCCGCGGTGTCGTGCAGTTCCAGCGCGAGTTTGGCGAGCGGCAACTCCCGGTTGGTCGCGGCGCGCGCGGCGGCGACGGCGAGCGCCAGCGGCAGGCGGGCGCACCGGGCGATGATGTCGCGGACCGCGTCCGGCTCCTCGGTCACCCGACGCCGTCCGAGCCGGCGCGTCAGCATCTCGCGCGCGTCCGCGTCGGTCGGCAGGTCGAGGTTGATCGGCTGCGCGTCCTCCGTCGCGATCAGGCCGCCCAACTGGCTGCGGCTCGTGACGACGACGAGGCATCCGGGCGCACCCGGCAGCAACGGCCGCACCTGCTCGTCGTCGCGGGCGTTGTCGAGCACGATGAGCACCCGCTTCGTGGCCAGGACGCTGCGATAGAGGCTGGCCTGGGAGTCCGGCGCGTCCGGAATGCGCGCGGCCGGCACCGCGAACGCGTCGAGGAAGCCCCGAATCGCCTCGGCCGGCTCCAAAATGGTGCCGCCGGGATCGAAGCCGCGCAGGTTGACGTAGAGCTGGCCGTCGGGGAACTGCGACGCGACCTGGTGCGCCCAGTGAATCGCGAGCGCCGTCTTGCCCACGCCGGCCGTGCCGGACACGACCGAGATCGTCACGGCCTGCGGCTCCGTCGGCCGATCGCGGTCAGCACCCGACAACATCGCGTCGAGGCGGCCGAGTTCGACGGCACGACCGGTGAACGTCGGCACCGCGAGCGGCAACTGCGCCGGAACAGCCCATGTCGGCGCGGTCGTGGCGACCGGAAGCGCGCCGATGACACGAGCCGCGGGCGCGTCGAGAGCATCGTCCTGCCGCAGAATCGCAACTTCGAGGTCACGCAGCGCCGGGCTCGGATCGATGCCGAGTTCAGCCGAGATCGTCTGCCGCAGCCGCTGGTAGGCGCCGAGGGCGTCGGCTTGCCGGCCGCTGCGATACAGCGCGAGCATCAGCTGCTCGTGGATGTGCTCGCGAAACGGATGCTGTTCGGCCATGCGCTCCAACTCCGGGATGAGTTGCGCGTGCTCGCCCATCGCCATGCGTACGTCAATCAGCGCCTGTACCGCGTCGAGTCGGATATCTTCCAGCCGCTCACCCTGTTCGCCGAGCCACGGCACGCCGGCGACGTCGGCGAGCGCCCGCCCACGCCATAACGCCAGCGCCGCACGGAGGTGAGCGGCGCTCTGCTCGTGATCGCTCTCCTGCTCGCTCTGCCGGATGAGATCGGTCGCGAGCGTGACATCGGTAGCCTCGGCGGGCAGGTCCAACAGATAGCCGGGAGGACGGGCCACAATGGCCGAACGCGACCCCAGCACGCCGCGCAGATACGACACGTGGCTCTGTAACGTATTGGCGGCCGTGGCCGGTGGGTGCTCGCCCCACACGATGTCGATGAGGCGGTCGGTGCTCACGGTCTCGTCGGCGCGGAGGCCGAGCACCGCCAGCACGGTCTTACGGCGCAGGCCGGATAACGGCTGGGTAACTCCGTCGACGACGACGTCGACCGGCCCCAGCAGCCGAACCCGCACGGTGTCCCAGCTCATGAACGAGCTCGATTCCAGATCTTCTGGCGGCTCCATGGCCGCGGTCACGGTTGTGCCACAACGCCGCGAGGATGTCTGTCGCGTTTCAGCACCGCTTCAGCTCTGGCTGTCACCCTATTCGGTTACCACAAAGACATTCCACGATGTTTCACGGACGCGAAACCTCCCCGGTTCACCGTCGCATCGATGGAACGAATTGTCACGTCATGAAGTAGCGTTCGCGAGAGCGCCGGTTGAGTCGAAGGGCGAAGCATCATGAGCATGTGGATGGCTCCGGGCTACACCGAGATTCGGCAGTTGGGCCAGGGTGGCACCGGTCGGGTCGTGCTCGCCACGCATGACGCCAGCGGCACCTCGGTCGCGATCAAATACCTCTCGGACAGCCTCACGTTCGACGAGAGCTTCGTCACCAGCTTCCGCGCAGAGGCGCACATCCTCGCCGAGGTCGAAAGCCCGTACGTCACGCAACTGTACGAATACATCGAATCCGATGGCCACGCGGCGATCGTGATGGAACTCGTCAACGGCGTGTCGATGCGCACCGTGATGCGCGAACAGGGTGCGATCGAGCCGGAAGCCGCGCTGCTCGTGCTGAAAGGCTCGCTCCTGGGCCTGGCGACCGCGCACAGCCACGGCGTCGTGCACCGCGACTACAAGCCGGAAAACGTCCTCGTCGACACCGACGGCCACAGCAAGCTGGCGGACTTCGGCATCGCGGCCCGCTCCGGAGCGCACGGAGCCCTCGCTGGCACACCGTCCTACATGGCCCCCGAGCAGTGGGCGGGTGCACCGGCCAGCCCGCAGACCGACATCTACGCCGCGACCGCCACGTTCTTCGAGTGCCTGACCGGCCGTCCGCCGTACCGCGCGCCGGGCGACCTCGATCGTCTCCGGCACCTGCACGCGCTGGAGCCGATCCCGGTCGGCGACGCCCCCGAGGCGGTCCACGGCCTGCTGCGGCGTGGTCTGGCCAAGGAGGCACCGCAGCGACCGAAGAACGCGGCCACGTTCGTCAAGGAACTCGAGGCGGTCGCGGGCGGCGCCTACGGCAGCGACTGGGAGGCGGAGGGTCGCAAGAAGCTGGCCCGGCGGGTGCTGCTTCTCGCGCTGCTGCTGCCCTTCCCGGAACCGACGGCCGACGGCGCGATGGCGGCCAGTAGCTTCGCCTGGACCCGGCTGCGCAAAGCGAGCGTGCTCGTCACGATCCTGGTCGCGATCATCGCCGGGGCGTTCGGAGCGCTGCGGGCGTTCGGCGACGTGGGTTCGGCCGACGCGACCAACCTGACGTCCGGGCTGCCGATCACCTACGTGTCCTCCGCGCCCAGCGATCCGGGGTCCGGGCCGCCGTCCGTGCCACCGTCGCCGGCGCTGGCCCCGTCGCCGCCGGTGTCGTCGCCTCCGATCGCTCCGACGCACACCGTGACACCGCCGAAGAAGACCACCAAGCCGCCCAAGAAGACGCCGCCGGTCGTGACGCCGCCGACCTCCGCGAAACCGTCACCGCCACCGCCGTCGATCCCGAAGTTCAGCGTGCTCGTCGTCGGCGGCAGCGCCGGCACGACCGCTTGCCCGCAAGCATGCTGGAACGCCACGGCCCGTGCTTCCGGCGCCGGCCCGGCCACCCTGCACATCGGCTTCCACCCGTTTGACGCCAATGGAGCTCCGACCAAGGGCACAGTCGGATCGTGGACCGTCGACTTCACGGTGCCCAGTAGCGACGGCTACACCTGGAAGGACTCGGAATCGTTCGCCAACGCATGCAACGGCCAAACCGGGTTCCAGATCCAGGGCTTCATTACGACCGCCGACGGGGCAACAGCGAAAATGGCCACGGCCAACGTTGACTGCCCGCCGATCATCTCCTAATCGAGTGCCGATCAAGACGCTATTTGCACGCGTACGTGAACGTCGTGTGGCCGTCGGCTGCCGTCGGAGACAGGACGTTCAACGTCGCCGTGGCCGCCATCGTGCCGTGGCCGCTGAAACGCCAGTACAGATGGACTTTGACGCTGCTCTGGCCACCCGACACCGTCTGCTTCAGCACGCCGGTCTGCTGGCCGTCACTGCGTACCCATCGATAACTGATGGTTCCGGCTTTGCCGTTGGTGTTGATCGTGCCCACGATGTCGACCTGCGTGTCGCACTTCGTGCCGGGAAGGGCGGCGGGTGCGACGGCGACGCTCGACACCGTGACATCGTTCTGCCATTTCTGCCACCACTGCCAGCCGATCCACGCGGCCGCACCGACCAGCACCAATGTCACGATGCCGCTCAGTACGGCGGTGACGCGACGCCCCCACGAACGCGGGTTCCGCGCTTTCGGCGGCGCCTTCGTCGGGCCCATGCCGAAGCTGTTGCCGACGTTGCTCACGGCCTGGGTGCGTTTGGGTTCCAGCAGGTCGAAGCGGGTGTCGCCATCGTTCGGCGAGACGGTCGCGCCGGACGTGCCGGACGCGGCCGGAGCGGTGAACGCGGCCGATGAGGCGGACATGGCCGACGCGGCCGGCGCGGTGGGCGAACCGGGCACGGTCTGGCTGTGCGACTCACGGTCGGCGAACATCACTGTGCGACCGTCGTCACCAGCGTCGCCCAGGCGCACGGTCATCGGCGGTTGATTCATGAGCGGTTGATTCATGAGCGGCTGATTCGTGTGCGGTTGCGTCATGGGCGGCGCGCTCGCCGGCCGCGGCGTCACGGCTGGCGACGCTAGGGCCGGCGAGGTCACGGCTGGCGGCGCCACGGCGACGGTGGGCTCCGCATCGGGTGCGCAGACGCCAGGCGTGGAGAATGCGGGCGCGGCGACGGCGGGTTCGACGGTTGCCGCCCGACCCGGTTGCGGCGGGATGGCGACGGTCGGCTGTGCGGGTCCAGAAGCCGCGGGCGGCGTCAGCGCGATCGTCGGTTGCGGTGCCTCCGGCAGCATGGGCGCGGACCGCACCGTCGGCTGCGATCCACCCGTCGGCGCGGGAGCGAACGAATGCGCGGGCGCATTCGCTGAGGCACCACCTGGGACGCCCGAAACCGGCGACACCGGTGGCGAGATCGCGATCGTGGCGGCCGACGTGGAAACCGCTCGCACGGTCTCGCGGTTGACCGAGCCGGCGGCCAGGCTCAATGTCGCCAGCGCTGACGCCAATCCGGCACCAGTCGCCGTCCCCTGCGCGGCGGCCTGCCGGAGCAGTCCCTCGACCCGGCGATCGGTGGTCGTGTCGGCCAGGTCGGCGACCATCATCGACCACGCCGCCGTGTCGTGACCGGGCCCGGGCGTGGTGCCGACGAGCGCGTGCGCCAGCCCGGCCTCTGCCACCAGCACGCCGCCGGCCGCGGTCACGATCACGTTGTGCGGGCCGAGGTCGCCGTGCGCCTGGCCGGCCGCGTGGAGCAGGCGCAGGATCTCGCCGGTTTCGGTGGCGATCACGAGGGCGACGTCGCCGGGCATCGGCACACCGCCGGCGCGCATGTGGGTCACGGTGGGGAGCGGGGTGGCATCGGCGATCAGCCACACCTGGCCGGCATCGACGAACTGGTCGATGACGTTGACGAGGCCGGGCAGCCGCAATCCGCCGAGGTCCCGGTGGACCCGGTCGAGCCGCCACGACGCGTCCGTGTTCGCCGGGTTCAGCCCGTCGACGCGCAGGCCGCCCAGCTTCCGGCCGTCGGCGGTGGACAGTTGGCACCAGGTGCCCAGGCGGCTGCGCCAGTTGGGCCCGACGCGGGTGTACTTTCCACCGATCGTTTCGCTCTGCACCGTGACTCCATCTGTCCGCGCCCGAAGATTGCGCCCGGGCCACCCCGGCGAGACGAATCCGGAGCGTGGCAGCGAGCGTTTTCGATCCGGACCGGAATGTACCGCCTCGGCGAAACGGTGTCCCAGCTCAGCCGTGAACCCGACTGAGGAAGGACGGTGGAGAGATTCGACGAACTACCGACGGAAACTCTCCACGATCTTTTCGGCGCCGTGACCACGTCTGGACCACGTCTGGACCACGCGGCGACCCCGCGGCGACCACGCGGCTACGATGCCTGATCATGAGCGAGAACTTCGACCCCGTCGCCCACAATCGCGCCGCTTGGGACAAGCGCGTCGCCGACGCCGACGAGTGGACCCAGGCCGTTTCCTCGGACGTCATCGCGAACGCTCGCGCAGGCGACTGGTCCGTCGTGCTGATCGGCCACCAGCCCGTCGACCGTTCCTGGTTTCCCGATCTCGTCGGCGCCGACGTGCTGTGCCTGGCATCCGGAGGCGGCCAGCAGGGTCCGACGCTCGCGGCGGCGGGTGCGCGGGTCACGGTGTTCGACAACTCCCCCGGTCAGCTCGGCCAGGACGAGAAGGTGGCGAAGCGCGACGGTCTCGAGGTGACGACGCAACTGGGCGATATGCGCGATCTGAGCGTCTTCGCGGACGCCAGCTTCGACCTGGTCTTCCACCCCGTGTCGAACGTGTTCGCGCCCGATCTCGACCCGGTCTGGCGCGAGTGCTTCCGGGTGCTGCGCCCGGGCGGCACGCTGCTCGCCGGCTTCCTGAACCCGGACGTCTACATCTTCGACGCCGAAGTGCTCGATCGCCGGGGCGAGTTCGTGGTACGGCACCGGTTGCCGTACTCCGACGTGACGCACCTGTCCGAGGAGGAACGGTCGCGGGCGTTCGGTCCGGACGCGCCGGTCGAGTACAGCCACACGCTTACCGAGCAGATCGGCGGCCAACTCGCGGCCGGCTTCGTGCTCACCGGTTTCGCCGAGGCACCGCATCACGCGGATCTGACCGCCACCTACATGTCCGGGTATTTCGCGACCCGCGCGATCAAGCCCCGGTAACGCGCGGCCTAGGGCCTGTTCTGAGTTTGGATCATGTGGTGGGTTGGAGGCTGCGCAGCCAGAGGATGGCGCCACGAAGGTGGAGTCCGGCGAGGTAGCTGTCGGGGGTCTTGTCGTAGCGGGTGGCCAGGCCGCGCCAGTCCTTGAGCTTGTTGATGGCGCGCTCGACGGTGTTGCGGTCCTTGTACAACGCTGTGTCGTAGGTGACCGGTCGCCCGCCGCGCGAGCCCTTCTTTGCTCGGTTCAAGGCCTGGTCCTTCTTTTCTGGTATCACCGCCTGGATCTGGCGGCGGCGCAGGTAGGCACGGGTGGCGCGGGCCGAGTACGCCTTGTCGGCCGCGACCGCGTCGGGCCGGGTCCGAGGCCGCCCGACCGGTACGCGGACCTTGATCCGTGCGAGCACCTCGACGAAGCGGGGGTTGTCGGCAGCCTGACCAGGGGTGAGCACGAACGCCAGCGGGCGGCAGTGCCGATCGGCGGCCAGGTGGGTCTTGGTGGTCAACCCGCCGCGGGAGCGCCCGAGTTCAGCAGCCCGCAGGCGGGCCTTGCCGCGGCGCCGCCGGCGGCGGCGTTGCTCGCGCTGCTCCTGCTCTGCGTCCACCTGCGGTGCATGACCCGGCGCCGTCACCGTGGGGTCGTTTTGTTCCTGTTCCGGACCCCCTTTTCGGCCGCCACAGCCTGCTCCAACTCACCCAGCAGCCGCGGGTCCACGACCATCCCGGCCGCGTGCTGATGCGCCCGGGCGACCGTGGAGTCCACGCTGACCAGCGACAGATCAACCTGCCCACGCCGCGCGGCCTCGGCGACCATCTCGTCCATCACCTGCGCGAACACGCCGGTGGTCGCCCACAACCGGAACCGGTCGTAAATCGTCGACCAGGACCCGTACCGCTGCGGCACGTCCCGCCATGGGCTACCCGTACGGAACCGCCACATCACCGCGTTGAAGTAACTCCGCAGGTCAGGGACCGGCCCCCGCTCACCCAACGGAAGCAACGGCTCAACTAGCCGCCACTGCTCATCAGTCAGATCACCACGCACACCCGAGTTCTACCAGGCCAGACTCCACAATGTACAACGACCACCACGCCTTGATCCGAACCCAGAACAGGCCCTAGGGGTGAGCAGAGCAGGCGGAAAGTGGCCTGGAGGTAAGCAGAGCAGGCGGCAATAGCCTGGGGATAAGCAGAGCAGGCGGTAAGCAGAGCAGGACCCCGACGGCGGGATTGATGCCCGCCGCCGAGGGCCGCCGTCAATGCGCCGCGCAGGTGACGTTGGTCGGCTTCGGGTTCGTGCCGGTGTAACTGGCCTGGAAACCGAAGCTCGTGTTGCCACCCGCGGCGATCACTCCATCGGAAGTCGCGTTCGTCGCCGATTGCGCCGTGCCGGTCTGCGCACTGGTCGCGTTCCACATGTTCACGACGGTCTGGTTGCCGCCCCACGTCCAGGTGACCTTCCAGCCGGCCGTGGGTGCCGTGCCGGTGTTCGTCACGGTGACGTTGGCCGTGAAGCCGTTGCCCCAGTCGTTCGAGACCACGTACGCGGCCGTGCAGCCCGCGTTTCCGGTGGCACCGGCCGTCGTCGCGGTCACCGCGCTCGAGGCTGCCGAGACGTTCCCGGCCGCGTCGACCGCCCGGACCGTGTAGGTATAGGACGTCGCGGCGGCCAGACCCGTGTCGGTGTACGACCTCGTCGTCACGGTCGCCACCTGTGTCGTGCCGCGGAACACCTGGTAACCCGTCACCCCGACGTTGTCGGTCGAAGCGGACCACGTCAGCGGGATCGTCGTCGATGTGGCACTGCCCGCCGCGAGACCGGTCGGAGCCGTCGGAGCGACGGTGTCACCGCCGCCACCGGTGCTCGTGCCGGCCGACTGGATCGAGGCCAGCAGCGCCTGCTTCTGCGCGCTCGCCGGCGTCACGTCGTATCCGTTGTCGAGCAGCCCGAACGAGTCCTCCCCGTTCAACGCCCAGTACGTCCAGCCCATGTTCCCGTTCGTGTGCAGGAACTGGATCATCGAGGCGAACCACTGACCCTGAGATCCCGGTGTGGTGGAGCTGATGTCGGCCGCCGTGTTCGTGGTGCCGAACTCACCGACCCACACCGGCGCGGTTCCGGACGCGTACAGGTAGCCCCAGAACTTGTTCCAGTTGGCGGCGAGGCTCGTGTACGTGGTGTTCGCGTTGAACCACGTCTGCTGGAAGAGGTCCGGACCGTAGTCGTGGGCCGAGTAGACGAGCCGGTTCGCGACCGACAGCACCACCGGGAACTGCGCCGCGCCCTCCAGGTTGCCGCCCCACCAGTCGGCGTCGGGCGTGCCGCCCGCCGGCTGGTAGATGTCGATGCCCTCGACCGCGACGATCAGGTTCGGGTTCACGGCCAGGACCGCGTTGCCGGCGCGCTCGGCGGCGAGCCGCCAGTCGGTCGTGGCGCTGCCGGTGCCCCAGGTCGCGCCGGTTCCGTAGGTCTGGAAGCTCGGCGTGTGCGGCTCGTTGCGCAGGTCCACGCCGACCACGGTCGGGTTCGTCTTGTAGCGCGTCACGAGCGCTGTCCAGTCGCTGATCCAGGTGCTCTCCGGGTAGGCGCTCGTGTACCAGAGGCCGTTGTTCTCGGCCGAGTTGCCCGCTTCGGAACGGTGGTTGTCGAGGATGACTTTGAGGCCATCCGTACCCGCATAAGCAATGATCTTGTCCATGACCTCGAGCGAGTGCAGCCCCTGCAGGTCCTGGTTGATCGGGCCGGTCGAGTTGTAGAAGCTGATCGAGGCCGGCATCGGATCGGTCTGCACCAGTTGGTCGGAATAGGGCAGGCGGATCACGTTGTAGCCGAGGGCCTTGATGTCGTCGATGACCACGCGGTAGTCGTCGACGTAGAGACCGTGCACGACGGCGTCGTTGGTCTCGAACCCGTACCAGTTGATGCCCGCGATCCGCACCGGATTGCCGGCCGAGTCGAGGATCTGGTTGCCGCTCGTGTGCCACCAGCCCGTGGTCGCCGCCGCCGCGCGCTGACCGAGACCGACGGGCACCAGCAGGGCCGCTGCCGCGAGCACGAGCGAGGTCCGGAGCCACCGTTTCGTCATGGCCGCGGACGCTATTGACATCGATACACACGCGTCAATAGACAGACGCGCACCGCCCGCGATACCTGCGATATGCCGTGTAAGTTTCACCGGCCGCGGGCTGGCGGGCCCGCGGCCGGGGTATCGCGCCGGCCGCGATCAGTTCGGGTTGTCGCCGTGCGTCAGCGTCTCCCACGCCACGAACAGGTTGTCCGTGCCGGCCGGTCGTTGATCGAGCGTCAGCGTCTGGGTGTTAGACATGGCGACGCCGAGCCGGTTGTGGATCGCGTTGTAGCCGACCTCGGTGACCGGCCCTAGGCCGAGGTTCAGCGAGCCGCCACAGAGCCAACTCGGCACCGCGGCTCCCAACTGGTATTTCGACTGGAAGCCGAGCGCCTGCCGGAGCCGTTCGCCGACGTCGGTGCCGTAGAGGTCGACGCCCTGGATGCGGGAGGTCTCGGCGACGTGCGAGATCGCGGAGATGCCGTAGCCGCTGTGGGTGAAGTCGCGGCAGGTCTCCTGGGTCAGCCCGGTGACGAAGGTCGATTGGCCCTGCCAGTAACCGATGATCTGGCTGCTGCTCGTCAGGCCGCTGCCCGGCACCGTGAACGGCAGCGGACCGTCGGTGCTGAGGTAGACGTACGCCTTGACGCGGTTGCGGTAGCGGGCGATCGCCGTGTTGTAGTCGGTGCGGTCGTTGAGGAACACCGAGATGCCGACGGCCGCCTCCATCATGGACAGTTCCCAGTTGCCGTTGCTGTTGGAGCCGTGGATCAACTCCGGCAGGTAGACCGTCCGCAGCATCGTGCCGAAGCGGTCCACGTTCGGCCAGCTCGTGTACGTGTAGCGGATGATCTCGGCGGCTCGGGGCCAGACGGAACCGGCCCAACCGGTCTGCAGCGGCGCGTTCGAGTTCGTGTGTGACGTGATCACGGCGGACCACGCGTCCATGATCTTGATGGACTCCTTCGCGTACGCCGCGTTGCCATTGATGTACCAGGCCAGCGCGTCGGTGTACGCCGCGATCGCGTCTTCCCGCTCGTCGGTGCAACCGTAGTTCGGGTTCGAGATCGGGCCGCATTCCACCACGGCGCGCGGCTTCGGGGTGCGGGTCAACGACGCGTAACTGCTGGCGATCATCTGCGCGTACGCGTTCTTCCACGGCTGCGCCCCGGCTGCCACTTTCGCCTTGACGAAGTCGAGTTGGGACCGGCTTTCGAGCACACCCGGGTGCACGAATCCGTTCGTCGGGGGCGCCGTGGTCGGCGGGGCGGTCGTGGGCGGCGCGGTCGTCGGCGCGGTCGTCGGGGACTTCGACGGCGGCGGCGTGGTCGGCGGTGCCGTCGTCGGCACGGTGATCGGAATCGGCGGCGTCCAGAGTTGGTTCGCGGCGCCGGTGCACGTCCAGATCTGCAACGGCGTGCCGTCGGCGGTGCTCGGACCGGTCGCGTCGAGACACTTGCCGGACCCGGTGTTCACGAGTTCGCCGCCGGTCGCCTGCCACTTCTGCGCGGCCGTGCCATTGCAGTCGTAGATCTGCACCTTCGAACCGTTGGCCGTGCCGGCACTCGCGACGTCGAGGCACTTCCCGAGCGATGTCATCGTGCCGTCGGTGCCCACGATCCACCGCTGCGCGGCGCTGCCGTTGCACGTGTAGAGCTGCACTCTGGTGCCGTTGGCGGGGTTGGCCGCGGCCACGTCGACACATTTGCCGCCGTAGCCGGAGATCGCGTCCGGTGACACGGCAGCCGCGGTCGGCGTGGAACCGGCCGCGGCCGCGATGCCGACCGCGCTGATGGTCGTCACGATCACGGCCGCTGCGGCGACGACGGCGATTCGGGCCTTGGACCAGCGGCGTTGAGGTGCTGGCGCGATCATGAATTGGGGGTCAGACATCGGGACTCCACGTTAGGCAACCGAGTTAACAATCGGAGCCCACAGGCTGACACGGATCGACTGAAATCGACCTTAAGCCGAGGATAAATCGATCGTGACGAGTCGCGGTTGCCCGGGCCGCCATAGCTCGTCACGATCCGCCCCGGGGCACGATCACCACGATCCGCCCCGGGGCACGATCACGTCGACTCGCGTACCACCAAAGTGGTCTGCAGGATCGTCGCGTCGGCCGTCAGGGCGCGCGAGCCCGGCTCCGCAGTCACCATCGCGATCAGGCGTCGCACCGCCAGCGTGCCGAACTCCTCGATCGGCTGCCGAACCGTCGTCAACGCCGGCGTGACCTGCGACGCGAGCGGATGGTCGTCGAACCCGATGACGGCGACGTCGTCCGGAACCCGCCGACCGGTGCGCGAGAGCGCCCGCAACGCACCGGCCGCCATCGCGTCCGAGGCCACGAACACGGCATCGAGATGCGGACGCTGATCGAGCAGCCGTTCCATCGCGTGCACACCGGACGCCTGGCTCCAATCCCCGTACGCGACCGGCAGATCCGTCATCGTGGCCGCCAGCATCGCCTCCCGATAACCAGCCAGACGGTCGGCGCCGGCCACCATGTCGGGCGGCCCGGCGATGTGCGCGATGCTCCGTCGACCCCGGGAGAGCAGGAAGTCCACGGCGTGCCGCGCACCGACCCGATTGTCCGCGTCGATGTACGGCGCCTGCGACGGCTGCAACGACCGGCCCACGACGGCGACCGGGAATCCGAGCGTGGGCAGCGATCCGGCGAGCGGATGCGGGCCGTGATCGGAGACGACGATGACACCGTCGACATGACCACCGTGCAGGTAGCGCCCGACGGTCGGTAGGCTCGCCTCGGTCACGCTGATGACCAGCAGCGGCACCCCGTGGATCGCGAGTTCGGCCGCTGCCGCCGTGATCAGCCGAGGGAAGAACGCGTCGCCGAACAGGCGCCGGTGCTCGGCGTGGATCACCGCGGCGACGGAACCGAGACTCGTGCGGGAATGCGTCACGTGGGCCCGCTGCCGCACGTAGTGCAGTCGGCTCGCGGCGGCGCACACACGTTCATGTGCGTCGATGCTCACCCGGGCCGAGTTGTTGAGCACCCGGGAGGCGGTGGCGATCGAGACGCCGGCCGCCCGGGCGACTTCGGCGAGAGTTGCGGACGGTGCCGGTGCATCGGTGACAGCCATGTCACGGCTCCTAAGGGGGTCATGGGAGCGCTCTCACGGGCGAGCTTAGCGGCGCACGAGCGTTCGGGTACAGCACATGTTTTGACACATCGCCAGACGTCGGCGGTAAACGGCTCATGTAACTTTCATGGCCCGTCGCAACGTGGCCCGCACGAACCCGGATGCACGTGCGTCGATCATTGACATCGCCGCACGTCGGGTCGGAGCCTGATGCGGAGCCCTTCTGGCCGACTGAAGCCTGTCAAGAAATCTCGGAGCGTGACGTTGTGCCAAGCAATACCCTCAGACGCACGGCCGCCGTCGGCATCGCCGTCGCGGCGATGGTGATCAGTGCCGTCGGACCCGCGAGCGCCGCCGCACCGGCCCCCGTGGACCGCAGTCTGCCCGCGACCACGAAGTTCTATGTCGATCTCGACAGCAAGGCCGCCCAGCAGGCCGTCACCGATCTGAAGGCACACGACCTCGCCGGCGCCGTGCGCATGGCGAACCTCGCGTCCTACCCCGTCGCGACGTGGTTCACGAGCGGCACGGCGGCCGATGTCCGCACGAGCGTCGCCACGCTGGAACGCAAGGCGGCCGCCCAGCGTCAGGTGCCGGTCGTCGTCGCATACGACATTCCGGGCCGCGACTGCTCGCAGTATTCCGCCGGCGGAGCCGAAGGCACGGCCGCGTACGCGTCGTGGATCGACGGTTTCGCCAGCGGCATCGGCACCCACAAGACCGTCGTGATCCTCGAACCGGACGGCATCGCGCTATCTCCCGACCAATGCGGCGGCACGCCTGACCAGCAAGCCGACCGCAACACGCAGATCAACGCGGCCGTGACCCGGCTGGCGGCGCAGCCGAAGACGATCGTCTACCTCGACGCCGGCCACAGCGCCTGGCACGCCGTCGGTGACATCGCACAGCGCCTGATCACGGCCGGTGTCGCGGGCGCGCAGGGCTTCTTCCTGAACATCTCGAACTACCGCACCGACGCCGAGCTGGCCCGCTACGGCACCGAGGTCTCGAAGTGCATCTGGTACATCGAGAACACGCCGGGCGGCAGTGGCAACGACTGCGCCAACCAGTACTGGCCCCCGGCCGACGCCGACGGGTGGTACGCCGCCCATGTGCCGGCCACCGCCACGCTCACGCACTTCGTCACGGACACGAGCCGCAACGGTCAGGGCCCGTGGCCGGTTCCCGCCGGCGTCTACTCCGACCCGCAGGACTGGTGCAACCCGCCGGCGCGCGGTCTCGGCGTACGTCCGACCGCGCACACCGGTGTTCCGCTGCTGGACGCGCAACTGTGGGTCAAGGTGCCGGGCGAGTCCGACGGTTCCTGCACCCGTGGCACGGCCGGCCCGGGCGACCCGGAGTACGGCGGCGCGGTCGACCCGGCGGCCGGCGCGTGGTGGCCGACGCAGGCCACGAGCCTGGCGGAACTGGCGTCGCCGGCGCTGACCTTCAACTGGCACGCGTTCGGCTAGACCTCTCTGGGGAGGAACCGTCCCCGCCCGATCGCGGCCTTCCACGCCGGTCGCGCGGGGACGGTCCCTTATCCGGGCACACCGGCGATCGGACGGTCGTCGTGCGAGAGCCGTTCCACGATCTCGTCGATGAGGTCCTCGACATCGGGCTCCTCGGCCCCGGGCCAGTCCTCGATGAGCCGGTGCAGGATCGCGCGTTCGGTGGCGAGTTGGCGCTCGGCCACCGCGCGACCCGCGTCGGTCACGGTCACCGTGCCGTCGTCGACCATGACCAGACCGCGCGCGGCCAACTGGCTCGCGACCGTGGTCACGACCGCCTTCGGCGTCTTCGACGTCTCGGCCATCGCGGCGATGGTGCGGGAACCGTCGGCCGACGACGCGGCTCAGCATCCACGTCTGCCCGGGCGTCAGATCGGTGCCGGCGAGCTCGGCCAGCGCACCGTAGGCGCGCAGCCGGTCCTCGCGCCCGACCGCGCGCCAGATCATGATCCGCAGCTCCTCCAGCGACGTGCGGCTGGCTCGGTCAGCGCGAACGAGCTCGCCCTGCTCCGGCCGGTTGGCCGCCGTCCGCAGCTTCACCTCCGGGATCAACCAGGACAGAGCGAAGGCCAACAGCGCCACGGGCACGGCGGTGAGGAAGACGACGTGGATCGACTGGGCGTACGCGCCGGTGAACCAGGTCTGCACGGCGGCGGGGCACCCCGCGGCGCCGTGGTTCGACGCCGCCGAGCGCGGGCGGCGAGCACGGCCCGACCGCCGGTGGCGGGGATCCCGTTCGCGAGATGGTGCGGTGATCTGCGAGTTGAAGACGGTTCCGAAGATCGCGACACCGACCGAGCTGCCGATCGACCGGAAGAACGTGGCGCCGCTCGTCGCCGTGCCGAGGTCGCGGTAGTCGACGGCGTTCTGCACGACGAGCACCAGCACCTGCATCACCATGCCGAGCCCGATGCCCAGCACGAACATGAACAGGCTGGACTCGAACGTGGTGGTCGCCCGGTCCATCAGCGACAGCAGATAGAGGCCGAGCGTGAAGACGGCGCAGCCCCGCGATCGGGAAGACGCGGTATCGACCGGTACGGCTGATGATCTGTCCGCTGCCGATCGACGTCAGCAGCAGGCCCAGCCATCAGCGGCATCAATTTGAGGCCCGAGTCCGGTCGCGCTCGCACCCTGCACCTGTTGCAGGTACAGCGGCAGATAGGTGATCGAGCCGAACATCGCGAAGCCGACCACGAAGCCGACGACCGCCGTCGTGGAGAAGACCCGGTTGGCGGAACAGGCGCAGCGGCAGAACGGGCTCGGGCACCCGCGCCTCCACGAACCGGAACGCGACCACGGCCACCAGCGCGAGCACCGACAGTCCGATGACCTCGGCCGATCCCCACGCCCACTGCGACCCGCCGAGGCTCGTGACCAGCACGATGCACGTGGCGACCGTGGCGAGCAGCGTGATGCCCCAGTAGTCGATCTTGGGCCTACGTGCGCGCTTCGTGGCCGGCAGCACCGCCGTGACCACGGCGAGCGCGAGCCAGGCCGATCGGCAGGTTGATGTAGAAGACCCAGCGCCAGCTCAGGTTGTCGACGAAGAACCCGCCGAGCAGCGGCCCGGCGACGCTCGCGACCCCGAAGACGGCGCCGAAGACGCCCTGGTACTTGCCGCGTTCCCGGGGCGGTGACGACGTCGCCGATGATCGCCTGGGCGAGCACGATCAGACCGCCGCCGCCGACGCCCTGCACCGCCCGGTAGAGGATCAGCTGCGTGATGTTCTGCGACGTGCCGGACAGCCCGGAGCCGATCAGGAAGATCACGATGCTGGTGATGAACAGCGTCTTGCGGCCGAACAGGTCGCCGAGCTTGCCCCACAGCGGCGTGGTCACGGTCGACGCGAGCAGGTAGGCGGTGACGACCCACGACAGGTGGGCCGCGCCGCCGAGGTCGCGCACGATCGTGGGCAGCGCGGTCGCGACGATGGTCTGGTCGAGCGCGGCGAGCAGCATCGCGAGCATCAGGCCGGAGAAGATCGTCCAGATGGCCCGCTGCGACACGCGTTCGGCCGCGGGTGCCTCCACCGCCGTCACGACGCGCTCCGCAGGGACATGCCGGTATCGTCCCATTTGGTCTAACTCGATGGCGGATGATCAGCACAACCCACACGTCGTCACTGTGGTGCTGCCGAGCCGGAGATCATTAGAGTGCGGACATGAGCGCGCTTAACCTTTGTCTGCGGATTCTCGTCGGCGTCTGCGTCGTCGTTTGGCTGGTGTCGCTCGCGACCAACGAGCACTCATGGGTCGACCGGATCTGGTCGATCATCCCGGTCGTCTACATGGCGTGTCTTCGCCGGCCGACGGCGCACTTCGACGACACCCGGCTCAACGTGATGTTCACCCTGGTGGCGTTGTGGGGCGCCCGGTTGACGTTCAACTTCGCACGCAAAGGTGGGTACGCGCCCGGCGGCGAGGACTATCGGTGGGCCGAGCTGCGCGGCCGGATGCCCCGGTGGCAGTTCCAGCTCTTCAACCTCGTGTTCATCACGATCTACCAGAACCTGCTGCTCCTGCTGATCTGCCTGCCGGCCTACACGGCGTACGAGCACCAGGGCTCGTTCGGCGCGACCGATGTCGTCGCGACCGCCGTCTTCCTCGCGTTCCTCGTCGGCGAGACCGTCGCCGACCAGCAGCAATGGGAATTCCACGGTTGGAAGCGAGCCGAGGTCGCCGCCGGCCGTGAGCCGGACCCGCGGTTCCTGCAGAGCGGCCTGTTCCGCTTCTCCCGGCACCCGAACTTCTTCTTCGAGCAGGCCCAGTGGTGGGTCGTCTTCGTGTTCGGCGCGAGCGCGGCCGGGTCGCTGTGGCAGCCGACCGTGATCGGTGCGGTGCTGCTCACACTGCTCTTCGTCGGGTCGACCCGCTTCACCGAGAGCCTCTCGAGGGCGAAATACCCCGAGTACGCCGACTACCAGGCCTCGACGTCGGCGGTCGTGCCGTGGTTCCCGAAGCGGGAGCCGGTGGAGCGGCCCGCCTAGGCCCTGTCTCGAAGTCCGTTCGAGCGAGCCGCGAGCCAGGCGCCGATCCGACAAGGCTTGATCTTTGCCTGGATACCGCGTTTGTATCCAGGCAAAGATCAAACGCCGTCGGTCGGCGTCTGGGTCACGGCGCAGCCGAACGGCAGCTTTGAGACAGTGCCTAGTGCCTGGCTCGGCGGCGATTCGATGCCGCCGATCAGGAGACGCAGAACTCGTTGCCCTCGGGGTCGGCGAGCGTCGTCCACATGTGGGGACCCTGTTGGCCGGTGTGCAGCACGGTCGCGCCGCGGGCCACCAGCGCGGCGACCTGCGCCTCCGCGTTGTCGGCTCCGACGCGCACGTCGAGGTGCATCCGGTTTTTGCCGACCTTCGGCTCAGGGACGCGTTGGAAGAGGAAACGCTGCCCGTCGGCACGCTTGATCGCGGCGCCCTCGGCCCACACGAGCGTGCCGCGATATGTCATAGTCTCCGACTCCTGGGCGAAGCCCTCGGCGATCATGCGCCGAATGAACGCCTCGTCGCTCGGCTCCACGCTCCAGCCGAGCGTCTCCGCCCACCAGTCGGCGAGCACGTGCGGGTTGGCGGCGTCGAGGGTCACCTGGAATCCGAATGGCTTCTCCATGCGCCCAACCTAGAGGGTCCGACCGACATTTCTGTTCCAGACCGCGACGTCCGATTCCCGCCAGCAATTCGGGCGGGTGAGGGCAAGACTCGACGCATGGCTACCACCTCCACGGAGTTCTTCCGGATCGAGACGATCGACACCACCGACCTTGATCAAGCTCGCCGCACCGGCGTCGACGTGTCCGGCCACCCGGTCGAGCATGTCGTGCTCACCGGCGGCGAACCGCTGCGCTGCTGCCTGCGCTATGCCCGCGCGGGCGAGACGGCGATCCTGTTCGGCTACGAGCCACGCATCCCGGCCAGCCCCTACCGCGAGATCGGCGCGGTGTTCGCCCATGCGCAGACGTGCGGCGGGCCCGAATCCGGCACGAGTTACCCACCGGAGTGGCGAGGCCGGTCGCAGGTGCTTCGGGCGTACGACCGCCGCGGCTGGATCCACCCGACGACCCGCGTCTACGAGGGCGGCGACCCGGAAGCCGTGATCGCGGACATGTTCGCCGACCCGGAGGTCGAGCAGATCCACAGTCGCAACATCGCCTACGGCTGCTACATGTTCACGATCCGCCGCCCCTCCCCGGATCACCGGACGGTGTGACGCGAGCGCTCTGGCAGACGGCCGTCAGGCCACAATCCAGACACGGGGGGTACGCTCGCGCGCATGAAACGACTCGCGACCCCGGCGTGGCTGCTGCGCCACGTCGTGATGGTCGCGCTCGTCGTCACCTTCCTGCGGCTCGGGTGGTGGCAGCTGAGCCGGGCCGAGGGCGGCAACGGGCTGAGCATCGGTTACACGCTCGAGTGGCCGGCATTCGCGGCATTCGTCATCATCGTGTGGCTACGCGAGATTCGGCTGACGCGCCACCCCGAGGCCACGGAAGCGGCCGCTGCCAAGGCGCGCGAGAAGGCCGCCGCCGCGCCGGGCGTACCCGAGACACCGGGCATTTCCGCCTTTGACCTTGACGGCGCCCGAGCCGCGCGCGCCGCCCGCACCGAGCAGGCCGAGATGGCCGGCGCAGCGAATCCGACTACAACCGCTATCTCGCCTGGCTCGCGGCGCACCCCGAAGCGAAACCGAGCGACTATCGACGTGCCGTGAACGAGGGAGCATCCGCACATGAGTGACATCGAGGTCTCGGCGCCGGTCGCCGGCACCACCGGCCAGGCGCGGCCGGCCCGCAAGCCGCGCAACCTCAGCGGCGCGCTCCTGCGTTACCGGGTTCTCGCCTACACGGTCGGCATCGGGCTGGTGGTCCTCGTCTGCGTCGGCATCCCGTTGCAGGTGTGGGCCCATCAGGACGCGATCGCCACCGTGGTGGGCATCGCGCACGGCTATCTGTTCATGGTCTACCTGCTGCTGACCTTCGACCTGGCGCGCCGGGCCGGCTGGCGGCTGACGCGCGTGGCGTTCGTCGGCGTCTGCGGCACCGTGCCGTTCCTGTCGTTCTGGGCCGAGCGCAAGGTCACCGGTTGGGTGCGCGCTCAGCAGCGGGCCGAGGCCGATCTGGCCGACGCCACGTCACGCTGACGCCGCGACGGGCGGCCGCCTCAGGCCGAGACCGCTGACCGTGCGGCCACGATCGCCTGCGCCAGCGCTTCAGGCTTGCGGCTGCTGATCACCCAGTAGGGCGTCGGGTCGGCCGGATCGTCGATGACGACACGCACCGCACGACCGATCCACGGACGGTCGACGACGAACACGTTCGGTGCCGCCAGCGGGCCGAGCAGCTCACGCTTGGTCGGCGCGTCGATCACGTTGACCTCGGTGATGAAGGACACCGGGATGTGCGCGTCGTCGACCCGCAACTCGGGCGTCAACGAATCGGCGACGTCGACCCGGACGCGTACGCTGCTCAGCCGCAACAGCCCGAAAACCGTCAACGGGATCAGGATCGCGTAGGGAATCCAATTGATCTCCGGGTTCGCGCCCAGGAAGATCTCGGCCGAGGCGAACCCGGCGAGCGCGAGCCCGGCCGGCCACGACCACCACGGGACGGTCAGGCGTTCGGAGAAGCGCGAGTCGGTCGGTTGCTGTGCCACCCGAGGAGCGTATGCCACCAGGCTCGGCTGCCGAGGTCGAGGTCAACCGGAGCCTGCTCGCTGGCGCGTCACTCGGGATCGAGGTCGATTCGAATCGTCAGCGGGCGGGACGCCATCGCGCGGCCGATCGCGGCGTCCCACTGATAGGGCAGCGTGCGGCTGCGGGCGGCGACATCGTCATCGGGCAACCGCACCGCCCTGCCGGAGCGCCACCGACGATGGACCTTGACCCGTACGGACGGATCCGCGATCAGGTTCCGCACGTAGTCGGCCTGGTCGCCGTGCGCCGCGATGAGCCAGAACGTATCCCCGTCGAGGCCGTTGCCCACCGGCGTGTGGCGCGGGCTGCCGCTGCGTCGCCCGACCGTCTCCAGCAGCGCGAACGCCTTGGGAGCCAGACCGTGCCGGAGCCCGAAGCGGGTCAGCCTGTTGTTGGCCCGCTCCATCGTGGTGATCACGCGATACTTTCGCGACCTCATATCTACGTTCTACCGCGCCGGGCGGCCCGTCGGCGTCCGGGAAATGTCACACCGACGGCGCCGCCAGCCGTACGTATCGGTGGTGGGTCCGGAATCCGAGCCGGGCGTACAGGCCCCGTGCGTCCGCGTTCGACTCCTCGACCTGCAGGTACGCGCTCGTGGCACCGAGGTCGCGAGCCCAGCCGGCCAGCCGGACGATCATGGCGGTGGCGACGCCCTTGCGCCGGGCGGCGGCCGCGGTCTCGATCGCGAAAAGCCCCAGCCGTCCGTCGGTCACGGTGCCGCGAGCCCGCCCGAGCAGCGTCGCGCCCTCGCGGACCTCGGCGAACGTGACCCGGTCGACGGCGGTCAGGACGTGGATCGCGGCCGGGCCGAGCGCCCCCCGAGCGGCGGCCACCGAGGCGAGATGGTCGGTCGACGGCTCGGCGAGCAGGTCGCATCGTGCCGGCGCCACCGCGGCCGGCGCGATCAGGTCGGCCAGGTCGACCGTCTGCACGTGCACCGTCGATGCCACGGTCCACTGCGCGGCCAGGGCGGCGTCGGCGATCGGCTGGGCCAACGGCAGCGGCACGTCGATGTAAGGCGTGTGGCCGAGCGCGCGGTAGAACGCGACGACCGCGGCCAGCGCGTCGGCCGGAGCGAGCCCGGAGTCGCCGATGGTGAGCGCGGAGTTGGCGCGGCCGGTGAACCCGTCGGCCGATCGCAACCACCAGTCACCGAGACGTTGGCTGATGGGGGCCGGCCACGCGCGCGCGGCGGCGAGTTCCACCGCGGCGACGGCGCTCGCCGACACGGCGCCATCGGACACAGACCCATCCGCCGGTCGCAAACCGTTCTCTCCCAACGCGATGGCCTCCGATCGACTCCCACCCTAGCGCCGAACCGGGCGGACGACCGTGGCGGACCGAGCGCGGACATCCACTCCTATAACTCTCACAAGACATCGACAACCGCCGTTCGGTCGGCATCTTATGGACCTCTTCTGGACGAATCCGGCCTGCCATGTTTCCCATCGCCGGCTGTAGCCTCCCTGTGGCGGAGCGTTAACCCGTTTTCACATGCCGGTGGGGAGCGGGGCACGGCAGCGTGTCCGTCAACGTCGTGGGAGAGGTATGGAGCTCCGCAGCAGAGATTGCCTCCGGCAGGTCATGGCCATTCAGGGCGTGATCGGTGCCAGCCTCGTCGACTACACGAGCGGCCTCGTCATCGACTCGACCGGTCGCGAACCCAGCGACGCGCACGAGGTCACGGCCGCCGGCGTGGCCGGCGTCGTCAACGCCGCCCTCGGTGGCGCCACGTTCGCCGCGACCGCGGAGCCCGGTCGCATCGACGACATCGTGATGACCGCCGGCAACGGCTACCACCTGGTCTATTTCGTGGGCGCCCGACCCGACGCGTTACTCGTGCTCTACGTCTGGCTCGACCGTCTCATCGGCAACCTCGCGATGGCTCAGCGGCGGCTCCGAGCGCTGACCCAGGACATGGCAACCGGCTGACCGCACCCGGCCCGCGTAGGCCCTGACCCCGCCGATTCGAAAGACGAGAGGCGCACAGTGACATCCGCTCCACCCCTGTTACGACACGTGCTCGAACCGTGGTGCGTCGCCGGTGCTACACCAGCGGCATGGCCCTGGGCATGATCGGCAACACGAAGGACCTGGATCTCGGTGTGGCCGCGGCCGGTAACACCGAGGTCGTGCGCGCGAAGATGCGCACGCTGGAAATGCTCAAGATCAAGGACACGATCGAAGACATTCTGATCACGCTGGGTACGCAATACCATCTGATCCGCCCGCTCTCGAACCGCGGCGGCCAGGGCCTGTTCATCTACATCGCCCTGACGAAGTCCCGGGCCAACCTCGCGATGGCGCGCGTGCAACTGCGCCGGGTCGAGGAAGAACTGCAGATGTAGCGGGTGGTCACGGATCGCGAATGCCGTCGGCCGACCACCCCTCCGCCGGCCGGCGGCATCGCACGCTACATCCGGCGAATGCGCAGGTAACGCATCGTGTCGGGAGCCGCGGCGACGACGGCGGCCGCGACTGCGGCGACGAGCGCGAACTTGACGAATCTCATTGGTCCCACCTCGGGTTCTCGACCGGCACGTCGATGGTCGGCGCCGGTATTCACCCTACAAGTCCGCTCAGCCCGGGATGCGGTGTTTGTCACACCCGGTCACTGCCGGCACAGCCCGTGGACCTCGGCGGCCTGGGCGGCGTGGAGCCGGGAGTAGAGACCACCGGCCGTGACGAGTTCGTCGTGCGGGCCGAGTTCCACGATGCGGCCACCCTGCAGCACCGCGACCCGATCCGCGTCCCGGATCGTCGACAACCGGTGCGCGACCACGAACGTCGTCCGCCCCCGCATCAACCGGGTCAGCGCGTTCTGGATCTTCGCCTCCGACTCGCTGTCGAGCGCCGACGTGGCCTCGTCGAGGAGCAGCACGCGCGGATTGCGTACGAGGGCTCGCGCGATCGCCAGCCGCTGCCGTTGACCGCCGGAGAGCCGGGCACCGCGATCACCGACCGTGGTGTCCCACCCGTACGGCAGGGCCTGCACGAAGTCGAGCGCGTTCGCGTCCCGGAGGGCGGCTTCCACGATCTCGGGCGGAGTGTCGTTCATGCCGTAGGTGACGTTTTCGAAGACGGTGCCGTCGAAGAGCAGCGACTCCTGCGGCACCACCGAGAGGAAGCGCCGGTAGGTGCGCAGGTCGATCTCCTCGGCGTCGATGCCGTCGAGCAGGATCGTGCCGTCGGTCGGGCGCAGGAATCCGAGCAGCAGGTTGAGCATCGTCGACTTGCCGGCGCCGGACGGGCCGACGAACGCGATCGTCTCGCCCGGATGCGCTCGCAGCGTGATGCCGCGCACGGCCGGGCCGTCGGCACCGGGGAACTCGAACGTGACGTCACGGATCTCGATCTCACCGGTGACGGACGAGACGGCGAGCTTACCCTCGTTGCGCTCGATGTCCGGCTCCTCCATCACCTCGCCGATCGAACGCACCGACTCCAAGCCCTTCGTGATGATGGGCGCGAGGCCGAACAGCATCGTCGCAGACGATGTGAGGAGCGCGAAGTAACTGCACAGGAGCACGACATCGCCGGGGGTGACCCGGAAGACGCCCGTGTACGCGACGAGCGCCGCACCGATCAGACAGGTCGCGCCGAGCATCTGGTAGACCACCCAGGAAAACGCGCCGAGGCGGCCGTTGACCATGTCGAGCGCGAAGCCGGCGTTGCCCACGTCTTCCGCGGTGCCCCGCATCCGGCGGACGGCCGCGCTCTCCAGCCCGTGCGCCCGCGTGATGGGCATCAGGTGCGCCATCTCGCTGACGTGCGCGTTCAACTGCTCCACCCGATGCCGGAACGCCTCGTTGCGCAGCGCCGACCGCTTCCGCATGGTCGAAATCAACAACGCCGTCGCCGGGACGACGAGCAGGAACAGCGGCACGAACTGCGGCACCCGGATCGCGGTCAGGATCAGCGCGCCGATCAGCGTGAAGACGGCTGACGTGCCGGCCTGGCTGACCTGCTGCAGCATCTGCTCGACGTTCTCCACGTCACGGACGAGTTTCGTCTGCAGCATGCTGCCACCGACGCGGCTGTGGAACCCGATCGACAGCCGTTGCAGGTGCCGGGCCAGTGTGGAGCGCACCTCGATGCCGAGCCGCCGGATGATCGCGCTCGACAGACGTACCCACAAAATGTGCATGGGGATGTTTTGCAGCAACACGATGGCGAGCAGCGCGGCGTTGATCCAGAGGCCCCGGATCGGCTTGTGCGACACCACGACGTCGATCACGTTGGCCGTCAGCACCGGAAGCAGCCATGTCGGGGAGTCCTTGACGACAAACGTGGCCAGCGCGCCGATCACGCGGGCACGCTCGGGCCGCAGCAACGTGAAAACGGTGCGGATCGGGTGCTTGGCGTCGATCGTGACCTGGCGGGGCACCGCGGTCGGCCGCAACACGATCGACGGTTTAGCCGTGGCAGGCGGTTCGGTGGCGGACGACTCGGAGGCGGGCGGCAGCACGGCAGCGGGACGCATGGTGAATCCTTCGACGAACAGGCAGTCAGGGCAGCGGCGACAGCGGCGTCGAGCGGAGACGCTCCTTAGCCTACTGCCCCTGACGTGCCATCCGTCCAGTGGTTAACGCTAACCCGTGACGCTCGGCGCTCCGGTCTCCAGGTGCCCGGTGAACCGGCGCGACCACGCGGTGTCGCTGCTGACCGTGACGGTGAAGTCGTACCAGCCGTTGTCGTACGCGACGGCGTTGAAGTAGTCGCTGACCTCGCGCCCGGCTGCCACGGTGTAGTCCACGGGCCGTCGGTGCGGTAGTTGGTCGACGTGATCGGTGAAGGTCACCGCCGGCCGTCGGAGTTGGTCAAGTGGAAGTAGATCGCCAGCTTGCCGGTGCCGGGCGCGGTCGCGTAGGAGCTGGTGACCTCGGCGTCCTTGCCGGGCTTGGTGGCGTTGCCGGCGAAGCGGCGCAGGAAGCGGTTCGGGCCGACCAGCGTCAGGTCGTAGTGCCCGTTGCCGTAACCCGGCGCCGCAGTTGAAGAAGTCGCTGGTGGTGCCGCCCGCGCCGACGCGTGTACTGCCACGGGCCGCCGGTGCGGTACTGCGTTGGCGTAATCGAGAAGTGCGCCGCGGCGGTGGCTGCGCGCCCTGGTTGGCCATCTTGACCCAGACGAGGATCTTGCCGTTCGCGTCGAATCCAGGTGGTCGATGTAGCCGTTCGGCTGGTAGGGCAGCGGGCGCGCCGGCTTCGTGCCGGCCTCCTGGGCCGGCAGCGCGTTCGTCGTCGGGGCCGGGTTCGGCAGCGGGTCACAGTGCGCGACTCGCCGAACACCGCCGGTGCCGCGGGCAGCGACGGCAGGCCGTAGACCGGTGCGGTGAAGTCGAACGCGCCGGTCAGGTCGCCGCAGACCGCGCGCCGCCAGGCGCTGATGTTCGGGCAGACGGCCGGCTTGCCGATGCGCGGTGGTCCACGTCTCCAGGAACCGGATGCACCGAGGTGTGGTCGAAGACCTGCGAGTTGACCCAGCCGCCGCGGGTCCAGGGCGAGACGACCACCATCGGGACGCGGAAGCCGAGCCCGATCGGGGTGCCCGACTTGAGAACTCGTCCGCGGTGCCGGCCGGGGGCACCGGCGGCGGCACGTGGTCGAAGAAGCCGTCGTTCTCGTCGTAGTTGAGGAACAGCACGGTCGAGTTGAGGACCGTGGGTTCGCGGCGAGCGCGTCGACCACGCGGTTGACGAAGTGCGCGCCGTCGCCGGGCGGGGCGTCGGGGTGCTCGGAGAACGCCATGTTCGCGACGACCCACGACACCTGCGGCAGCGTGTCTGTTGCGGACGTCGGCCGGTCAGCGCCGCGATGATGTCGCCGTGGGTGCGAGCCGGTCACGGCCGGCACGCCGACCATGCCCCGATCGTGCAGCGGGGTGCCGGCCGCGGCGTTCGCGAACTGGGTGAAGTAGGCCAGCGCCGTTGTCGCCGAAGTTGTCGGCCGCGTTCTGGTAGACCTTCCAGCTGACACCCGGCGTTCTGCAGCGCCTCCGCGTACGTCTGTAGCTCAGGCCCGACTCGGCGCCGCCGTCGTAGGCCGGGCCGCCGTGGGTGCCGGCCGGGTCGATCGAACCCGCTCCACAGGTAGGTGCGGTTCGGGCCGGTCGCGCTCATGATCGAGCAGTGGTAGGCGTCGCAGACCGTGTACGCGTCCGCCAGCGCGTAGTGGAACGGGATGTCGCTGCGGTTCAGGAAGCCCAGCGTGCGGACGTTGCGCTTCGCCGCCACCCAGGAGTCCATCTTGCCGCCGTCCCACGCCGCGTGCTGGTGCTCCAGCCGTGGTCGAGCGATGCCGTCGCACTGCGCGACACCGGTCCGGGTCTGCCCGGCCGGCCGCTTCGTGGCGCTGAATCTGCCACGGGTACTGCCGCTTGGTCGCCGTTGGGCTGGTTGAAGACGGAGTAGTCGCCGGGCAGCGGGATGGTGGCGCGGTCGCCGAAGCCGCGGACGCCCTTCATCGTGCCGAAGTAGTGGTCGAAGCTGCGGTTCTCCTGCATGAGGATGACCACGTGCTGCACGTCGGCGATCGTGCCGGTCGTGGTCAGCGCGGCGGTTTCGGTCGCCGTCGTGGTCTCGTTCGGCGCGGCCGAGCCGATGGCACCGGGGATGACCGCGGCTGCCGCGCCGGCCGCTGCGGCGCCGAGGAGCTTGCGGCGGGAAATCGGGGACATACAAGACCTCCAACGTTGGGGGGACGTTGTGGGCACCATGACGGCGGTGGGCGGCATCCACCGTTCGGCCAACGGAACGCTGGATGAACTCGCCGGTACGTCATGTCCACCGGAGGGCCGCAGCCCGCCACGTAGGGCTAGCCGCAGCAACGGTCCGGGGGTGCTCGGGATCGCTCACGGCAGCCCAAATCCGGCACGCTGACGCGCAGCAGACATCGACGCAATCGGAGGCGGCTATGCCCAACACGTACCTCGCGCGGGTCGGACGGTGGTGTTTCCACAGGCGATGGACGGTCCTCGCCATCTGGATCATCGCGGTCGTCGGCGGAGTCATCGCCGCCGGTCCGGTTTTCGCCAGCCTGAACGATGGCAACGGCCCGAAGTCCCTTGAATCAGTGCAGGCGAGCAACCTGATCGACGCGAACAGCACCTCGGCCGGCACCCTCGACGGCGTCGTCTCCGGGGTGAACCCGACGTCGGCGAGCGTGCGGACGGTCGTGCTCGCGGCCGCCGCGCAGATCCGGCAGATTCCCGGCGTACAGAGCGTCGCGACGCCGTACGACGCCGGGCTCTCCGCCGCCGACGCCGCGAACCTGACCTCCTCGAAACACGACGGGGTGCTGATCGAGGCGAAACTCAAGAACGTGGACGACGACGCCGTCGATGCCGCCGCCGGCACGTTCAGCACCCGGATGCACGCGGTGCCGGCCGCGCTGTCGGCCGCCGGAGTGGCGCACGCGACCGTGCTGGTCGGCGGTGGCCCGCTCGTCAACACGCAGGCCGACGCGCAAGCTCAGAAGGATCTCTCCGGCGCGGAGGAACTCTCGCTGCCGATCACCCTCGTCATCCTCGCGTTCGTCTTCGGCGGCATCATCGCCGCCGGCCTGCCGGTGCTGGCCGCGATCGTGTCCATCGCCGGGTCCATGGGCGTGCTGCTGGTCTTCTCGAAGCTGACGAACCTCGACCAGAACACGGTCACCGTGATCACGCTGCTCGGGCTCGGACTGTCGATCGACTACGGGCTGCTGCTGGTCGCCCGTTACCGCGACGAGTTGCGGGCCGGGTTCGCGCCGGCCGACGCGGTGAGCCGGGCCTGGGCGACGGCCGGCCGCACGATCGTGTTCTCGGCGCTGACCGTCGCCGCCTCGATGTGCGGGATGCTGGTTTTCGGGGTCACGGCACTGTCCGCCCTCGGGGCCGCCGGTGTCTCGATCGCGCTGGTCGCCATGCTGGTCTCGCTCACGTTGACCGGCGGGCTCCTCGGCTTCGTTCACCGCCGCGTCAAGCCCGTCGAAGCGGGCCGTCCGTCGCCGATCGACGGCAGCGGCTTCTTCGGCGGGCTGGCCGCGCTCGTGCAACGCCGGCCGCTGCTGACCGCGCTCGGCACCGGCGCCGCGCTGCTCGCGGCCGGGCTGCCGCTGCTCACGATGACCGTCCACATGGACGACTTCGACGGGCTGCCACGCTCCCTCGAATCGGTGAAGGTGGTCGACGTGCTCAGCGCCGACTACCGTCAGGCACCGTCGCCGGCGGTGACGGTCGTCGCCCGGACCAGCGCCGCCTCGCTCGACGCCTGGGCGCACGGCTTCGCCACCGACGCCGACGTCACTCGCGTCTACCCGGCCGAACAGGTCTCCTCGACGCTGGCG
Organism: uncultured Actinomycetota bacterium; assembly: GCA_963797605.1. Classification (GTDB taxonomy): domain Bacteria; phylum Actinomycetota; class Actinomycetes; order Mycobacteriales; family Micromonosporaceae; genus DASQPR01. The sequence continues at coordinate 300,383 of CAWCPX010000005.1, forward strand.
GTCGTCAGCCTGGACGCGAAGGGCAGCCCGGAAGGCTCGGCGGCGCTGCGGCTCGTCGACGACGTGCGGGCGCACCGGCCGGCCGGAACGCGATCCTGGGTCACCGGCGACGCGGCGGTGCACCGGGACGTGATCGGATTGATCATGCACCGGCTGCCGTACGCGATCGGGCTGACTCTCGTGGCCATGCTCCTGCTGCTGTTCGCGATGACCGGCTCGGTAGTCGTACCGTTGAAAGCCGCTCTGATGAACGTGGTGTCGATCGGCGCGACCTTCGGCGTGCTGGACGCGGTCTTCGAACACGGCTTCGCGGCTGGGCTGTTGCATACGACGACCGTCGTCGGGATCAGCCCGTTCGTCATCGTGACGGTGTTCGCGTTCGCCTTCGGGCTGTCGATGGACTACGAGGTCTTCCTGCTGGCCCGGATCCAGGAACAGGTCGACCGCGGCGTGCCCACGGACATCGCGGTGCGCCGAGGGCTTCAGCGATCCGGCCGGATCATCACGTCGGCCGCGCTGCTGATGGTCGTCGTGTTCGGCTGCTTCGTGACCGGGCGGATCGGCAACGTGCAGCAGATCGGGCTCGGCCTCGCGGTCGCCGTGGCCATCGACGCCACGCTGGTGCGGTGCGTGCTCGTGCCCGCGACGATGACCCTGCTCGGCGACTGGAACTGGTGGTCGCCGCGCTTCCTGACGCGGCTTCACCGGGGTGTCGGATTCAGTCACCACGAGGTGTCGCTGCCCGACTTGCCGGTGCCGGATCGCGAACCGGCGCTGACCCGCTAGGGGTCTGTCTGAAAAGTCCGTTCGAGCGAGCCGCGATCCGGGCGGCAGCTTTGAGGCAGACCCCAGCCCGCAGACCCTGTCGCTCGCCGTGGCGTGGCAAGCGACAGGGTCCCGGCGCTCACGCCACGTCGCGACGGTGGATCGCGATGATCGACGTGCCGAGGGCCGTCGTCACGATGACGGCCATCAGCGCGGCGCCCTGCCCCATGTGGATCGACCACGGCCGCGCCGGGCCCGCGCCCGGGTAATGCGCGGCCTTGTTCAACCACGCGAAGACATAGCTGGAAAGCAGGAATCGCTGGGGCCGTGCGATGCGCAACGACGACAGGATGAGTCGCAGCACCACCTCGAACACCACGATGTATCCGACGGCGACGCCCAGCGCGGCGGACGTGTGCCGGCCGAACGAGGCGATCGCGAAGCCCGCCACCGCGAACGCGAGCGTCAAGGCCAGGACGCGGGCGCCCGCCAAGCCGAGCGACGCGGCGAGATTCGGTGTCAGCGGACTCGCGTCGCCGCGTAACCGCGACACCAGCCACAGCGCCGTCAACCAGGCAACGGAGCTGAGGACGACGAAGCTCGCGATGCCGATCAGGAGCGCCGACAGCTTGGCGAGCAGCAGTCGGACCCGGCGCGGCTGCCATACGAGCAGGGTCATCATGCCTCCGGAGGACCATTCGGCGCCGACGAACGACGCGCCGACCAGGAACCCGAACAGCGCGAGCAACCCGCCGAACAGGAACATGAACGATCCCGACTGGGTGCGGAAGCTGAACTGGTAACCCTGGAACTGACCCAACGACGGCCGGAACCTGCGGGCTTGTTCGCGACATTCGGCAGCGGTCACCGGCGCCTGGCCGGGCGGCGGCGCCACACCGGCGGCCGCCTGGGCGAGGCAGTCCTGCAGGTTGCCCGCTCGCTGCGAGGCCACGAACGCCTTCGCGCGGGCGAGCGAGGCCGGCGTGTGCGGGTGCGATTTCCCAGCGACCGCGAAGACGGCAAGAGCCAGCACGCCGAGAACGACGAGCATCATGACCCGCATCAGCGTACGGCTGAGCAGGCGGCGCGTTTCCGCCCGCAACAGCGCCGTCATGACGCCGCCTCGATCGGTGCCGTCAGCTCGAAGAACACGCGTTCCAGGTCGGGGGCGAGCGTGACCATCTCGGTGATCCAGATCCCGTGTCCCGCGAGTGTGCCGCCGATCGAGTCGGGGTCGGTCACGCCCGTAACGATCAGGTGATCGGCCTCAGCGCGAACGGTGACGCCGGCTGCCGCGAGTGCCGTTACCGCGCCGTCCGGATCGCTGACCCGCACCCGATATTCGCCGCGGTCGTGGCCGGCCAGCACGTCCGCGACGGACCCGGCCGCGACCCGCCGACCGTGGGCGACGATCGTGACCGCGTCGCAGATCTGCTGGATCTCGGCGAGGATGTGACTCGACAGCACGACCGTGGCACCCCCGGCGACCAGGTCGCGCATGAGATCGCGCATCTCCCGGATGCCGGCCGGGTCGAGTCCGTTCGCGGGCTCGTCGAGGATCAGCAGGTCCGGAGACTTCAGCAGCGCGGACGCGACGGCCAGGCGCTGTCCCATGCCCAGCGAATAGCCCCGTACGCGTTCGTCCGCGCGGTCGCTCAGGCCCACGATCGTCAGCACCTCCGCGACGCGGCCACGCGTGAGACCGGCCGCGGTCGCGAGCAGTTCGAGGGTGCGCCGTCCGGTGAAGTTCGGGAAGAACTGGGGGCTCTCGACGATCGCGCCGATCCGGCCGACGATGCGCGGCAGGTCGACCGGCACCGGGCGGCCGAGCATCCGCAACTCGCCCGCGTCGGCCCGCACGAGACCCACCAGGGTTCGGAGGGTCGTGGTTTTGCCGGAACCGTTGGGGCCGAGGAAACCGTGCACCTGGCCGGCCTCGACCGTCATGTCGAGCCCGTCAAGTGCCTGTCGCCGGCTTCCGCGCCGACTCCCGTACGCCTTGCGCAGCCCTTCGATCTCGATGACCGCCACCACGGTGAAGCCTCCGTCCGACGTATCCCGCTCACTTAGCGATCGGAACTCTATGTATATAGAGAAACGGACGCAACCCGCCGATCTGCTGACCTCTGCCTGGCTACGCGAATCCGACAGGCGAGGTCGGAAGGCACGATGCGGCTGCTTCGGCGGCAATTCAGGCGAGATCTCCGGGTACGGGCGCCTCGGTAAACTGACTGACGAATCAGTTAGGCAGCCGCGCGAGGAGAGCACCAGTGCACACCGCCCTCCCCCGACGATCGGCCTGACGTGCGCACTGCCGCTCGTCGTTACCGCTCGCTGCTCGCCGCGCCGGGGGTCCGCTCGCTGTTCGCCTCGTCGCTCATCGGGCGCCTGCCGGTCGGCATGGGCATGCTCCTGTTCGTGCTGGTCGTGCACGCCGGCACCGGCTCCTATCCGATCGCCGGGCTCGCCGCGGCCGCGAACGCCGCCGCCACCGCCTGCTGCGGACCGGCGCTGGGCCGGCTGTCCGACCGGGGGCACGCGTCGCTGGTCCTGGTCCTCACCGGCACCGCCCAATGCCTCACGCTCGCCCTCCTCGTGATCGCGCTCCGGACGCACGTCGGCGGTCCGGTCATCGTCGGCATCGGCGCGCTCGCCGGCGTCGTGAACCCGCCGATCGCCGCCGTCACCAGGACAGTGCTGCCCCGGCTCGCGCCCGACGCCGAGACCCGGCACACCGCCTTCGCCCTGGACGCGCTGCTGGTCGAGCTGACCTTCGTGATCGGCCCGGCGCTGGTCGGCATCGTGTCGGCGATCTGGAGCGGCTACACGGCGACACTGATGGCGGCGGCGCTGAACGTGATCGGCGCATACGGGCTCGCCTCGACCAGATCCGTCCGGCACGACTACCCGACGGGCACCGTCACACACGCCGATTCGCCCCGGTGGCAGCGCCTGATCGGCCCGCTCACCAGCCCCGGGCTGCGGTTGGTGCTCGTCGTGTCGATCCTGGAAGCCGCCGCGTTCGGGGTCCTCGAAGTCGCGATTCCCGCGTACACGAACGCCCGCGGCCTGCCGCAAGTCGGCGGGATCCTCTTCGCGATCTGGAGCGCCGGGTCGATCGTCGGCGGGCTGTGGTTCGGTGGCCAGGACTTCCGCATGTCACTCGGCCGTCAGTATGCGATCCTGATGGCGCTCAACGTCGTCGGCTTCGGATCGGTGCTGCTCGCCGGCGGCCCGGTGACGCTCGGTGCGCTGCTGTTCTTCGCCGGCCTCTTCATCGCGCCGACGACGGCGGTCGAAGCGGCGCTCGTGACGGCGTTGGCTCCACCGGACCGCACGACCGAGGCGTTCACCTGGTCGGGCACCGCGATTTATCTCGGGTTCGCGCTGGGCAGCGGGCTCGCCGCCGTCGCGCTGTCCGGCTCGCTCGGAAGCACGTCCGCGCTGACCATGGCAACTGTGCTCGCGACCGCGCTGGCCGCCGGCGGCAGCCTCCTTACCGTGGCCGGACGGCAGACGCTGACTGTCGCATCAGTCAAAACGGCGATTCCGGTACCGTGTCGGGCGTGACGCGACGATCGGCAGAGGTCCGGCTAGACAGCCTGCTGCGCACCGCCTGCGACGTGATCCTCGAGCGTGGCCTGCCGAACACGCGCACCGCCGATGTCGCGGTCGCCGCCGGAGTCAGCCAGGCGCTCGTGTTCTATCACTTCGAGAGCAAAGACAAACTGCTGGCGGGAGCATTCGCGTACGCGGCCGAGCGTGATCTTGCCCGTCTCGACGAGATCATGACCAGCCGGGCGAAACCGCTGGCGAAACTCCGGGCGATCCTGAAGGTGTACGCGCCGACGGGCCACTCGAAGGCGTGGGCGATGTGGATCGACGGCTGGGCCGAGTCGATGCGGGTGCCCGAGTTGGAGGCCGTGTCACGGCGCCTCGACGGACGGTGGAAGGAAGCGCTCACCGACGTGATCGACTCGGGCGTCGCCGATGGATCCTTCGCGTGCGCCGACGCGAAGGGTGCCGCATGGCGTCTGATCGCCCTCATCGACGGGCTCGCCGTGCAGGTCACGGTGCATCGCGACGTCATTTCGCAGCGAACCCTGGCCGGCTGGGTGCGTACCGCGACGGCGAATGAACTGGGTCTGGACCCGAAGCAGTTGATCTGACGCGGCGGGCGCCGACAGGAATCGGCACCCGCCGCTGAGTTACGCGGCCGACCGGGCCATCACTCGGTGTTCGGCGGCACTCGGGGCCGTGACATCGAGCTTGACGACCTCGGCGAACTTCGCGTCACGTGCCCATTTGCGGGTCAGCTGCTCGTGCGCGTGCCCGCTGCCGTGAAGGATCTCGGACGCGGCCGCGCTGCAGAACACCGCGGTCTCGGTCGCGTGCTGCCGGGCCGTCACGGCCGCTTCGGTCGCGTCGTCGCCCGCGTCGATCAGGCCGGCCGCGTGCCAGGTGAGCGCACGAGACGCTTCGACGCGATTGGACATCTCGACGAGCGGCACACCGGCGGCCGCGTGTTCGCGCGCGTGCGCCGTGGCGACCTCGAAACAGGCCCGGGCCAGGCCGATCGCCGACGCGGCAACGGTCACGCGCGCGATGTCGAAGGTGCGCACGAGGCCGTCGAAGCCCTGTCCTTCGGCGCCGAGACGCTGGTTGTCGGGCACGAAGACCTCGTCGAGGAAGACGTCCGCGCCAACTCCGCCTCGGTCTTCCGACGGCGCACCGAACGTCAGCCCGGACGCGCCGCGCTCCACCAGGAACGCGGTCACACCGGCGGCGCGCCGCGTCGAGTCGATCGTGGCGAACAGCAGGTAGAAGTCGGCCGCTTCGGCGTTGGCGATCCACATCTTCGGGCCGCTCAGCTTGTAGCCGCTGCCCACCCGACGGGCCTTCGTCGTGATCGCGGCGGACTCGGAACCCAGGTCGGGCTCGGCGAGCGCGAGCGCCGTCACCGGCGGGTCGTCCGTGGTCAACGGACGAAGCCAGCGCTCCTTCTGAGCTTCGGTGCCGAGCTCGATCACGGGCTCGGCGAAGAAACGGCCGGCCGTCAGCAGATGCGCGGTCGTTGCATCGCCCGCCGCCAGCTCCTCCTGCGCGAGGCACTGTGTCAAGGCACCGGTGAGCCCGCCGCCGCCGTATTCGGCCGGCATCATGAACGCGGTGATGCCCGCTTTCGCGGCCTTGCGCCACAACTCCCGGGGCGTCTCGACGTCTGCCTCATGGGCCGTGTGGGCCGCCGGACGGATCTCGTCAGCGCCGAACTCACGGCACAGGTCGATGATCGCGCGCTGTTGTTGGGAGAGCGTAACGGGTTCGTTCGGGTGCATGGGGGTGTCCTCCGCGACTGGCAGGGGTGCCTCAGGTGCTGAAAGCTGACTGATGACCCAGTCAGTGAATGCGTGGCGACGGGCGGATGATTGGGGGGAATCGCCCGGGCCACCGAGCCCGACTGCCGCATCGGCAACACGGACGGTAACTTTTGTCACCGTCACCGTAGCACTATCGATTGATGCGGTTGTACCTCAAAACATCGCGCTAGCTGCCAGAATCACGTTGCGTAGTGGTCGGACCCCATCGCGTGATGCCCATGCCGCTTCGCGGGCCGGAACACCGAGCGTTCGCAACCGACAGCGGGCGGTTACGCTGCGGGAATGCCTCGTGTGTCGGATCTGGGAATCACCATCGGACCGCTTGAGTCTGGTCCGACGCGTTCGATCGCGGACGTGCCCGGCGTCGGCGTCGGCCATGCCACCGTGTGGCGCGACGAGCCCGCCCCTCCGGCCGGCCGTGGCATCGCGCGCACCGGCGTGACGGTCGTCGACCCCGGCGGCAACCTGTTCCGGGAACCGATTCCCGCAGGTGGGGCCGTGCTCAACGGCGCCGGCGAGTGCACCGGCTTCATCACCGCCCAGGAGTGGGGCCTACTGGAGACGCCGATCTTCCTGACGTCGACGATGCAGCTCGGCCGGGTGTACGACGCCGCCTGCGAACTCCTGCTGGAAGAAGACGCCGGCATCGGCGAGCAGGTGATCATCCCGGTCGTCGCCGAATGTGACGACAGCTTCTTGAATGACGCTCGGCGGATGCAGGTCACCCGTGACGACGTGGCGGCGGCGCTGACGGCGGCCAGACAGGCGGCAACTGCCACGGAGGCCCCGGCGGAAGGCGCGGTCGGCGGCGGCACCGGTATGAGCTGCCTCGGCTTCAAGGGTGGCATCGGGTCGGCGTCGCGCGTGGTCGGACCGCACACGGTCGGCGTACTCACGATGACGAACTTCGGCCAGCGCGAACGGTTGACCATCGACGGGGTACCGGTCGGGCGACTGCTGCCACCGCCACCCGCCGGCGAGCCGGTCGCCCCCGACGCCGGGTCCTGCATCGTCATCGTGCTGACCGACGCCCCGATCACGGCGTCCGACTGCCAGCGGTTGGCCCGGCGTGCCGGCTTGGGTCTCGCCCGCACCGGTTCCGTGGCCACGAACGGCAGTGGCGAGATCTTCTTCGCCGCCGCCACCGGTCTGCGCGCCCCGCGTGGCACGGCTCCGACCGGGACTCCGATCACCGGCGACGGCCTGAATCCGTTTTTCGGCGCCGTGGTGGACGCGACCGAGGAAGCCGTGCTCAACAGTCTGTTGCAGGCGTCGACGGTGGTCGGTCGGGGCGGCAACTCGTCACCCGGACTACCCGCCGACGAGGTCGCCGAACTGCTCCGAAGCCACGGCCGGCTCGCCGCCCGCACCGACACCCGCATCACGAACGACGGCCACTTCAGCTAGTCGTGATCATCTGGAGGGCTTCGGAGAGATGACGGTGCTATGACACCCGAAACTCTCCGAAGCCTCGGCATGCGCCACGTTCGATGCGGCGGCCGACTACGAAGAGTGACCCGCCGCCGCTCGAACAGCAGTGACCCAGCGTGATCGTCCAGCGTCGTGCGGCGAACCCCTCGCGGCGCGCTTTGCTCTGCTCACTTCACGGCTACACGCCGATTCAACTGCCAATTCTCCGAGCGAGCCCGTCGAGAGGGCTGCCGGGACCGTCACGCAACGTGCGTGTAGCCGTCAAGTGAGCAGAGCAAAGCGGCCCGAACACCATGTCACGGGTACGGTTCGGCGCCTACGCTCTGTGCACGCGACACCCTCGAACCGCGGTTGTGATTCGGACGGCCGTACCTGTCAAAACGCGATCTTCAGGCTGTGAACCACGTTGCCGCACCGGCGGCGAACGCTGCCGGGGAAAGCGCGCCCGCACCGGCGGGAAGGCGACCGATCACGTCTCCGGGCAGGTCGATGAGGGTCCGTTCGTGGACGAGTTCCGGCGCCGCCGGCCACGAACCGATGACGACCGACGCGACGATGCCACGGTGCGCCAACGCCTCCAGGGTCAGCGCGGTGTGGTTGATCGTGCCCAGGCCCGCGCGCGCGACCACGACGGCCGGGGCCCGGAGCGCCACCGCGAGATCGGCGATCGTCCACGAGGAGAATCCCATCGGCACCAGCACGCCCCCGGCACCCTCGACCAGCACGAGGTCGTGATCGGCAGCGAGCTTGGCGACGGCTTCGAGCGCGTCAGCAAGGTAGAGCGGCGGCAGATCCGCGACGGCCGCGGCGGCGAACGGACTCAGCGGATCCGGGAACTCGGCCAGCGTCATCAGGGTCACGGACGGGCCGACGAGCCGCCGCACGGTGTCCACATCGGAGGCCTCGTCCGGCTCGAACGCCGCCGTGCCGGTCTGCGCGGGTTTCAGCACCGCGACCCGTTGCCCGGCCGCGACCGCCCGGGCCGCGAGCGCCGCCGTCACGATCGTCTTACCCACGCCGGTGTCGGTGCCGGTCACAACACGGATCACCGCGCCACCTCCATCGCGTCGGCACCGATCGGAGCGGTATCAGCGATCACGTCCAGCGCCTGCTCGAGCACGTCCCGGGGCACGCCCACGTTGATCGTCAGGCGAAGCCGCGAACTTCCGTCCGGAGTGGACGGTGGCCGGAAACAGCCGACGGCCACGCCGCGATCCCGGCACGCGGCCGCCCACGCGAGCGCGGCTTCCGGCGATGGCGCGGCGACCGACAGCACGCCCGCCGCCGGTTGCGAGACCGTGAGCCCGGCGGCACCGAGCCGGCGCCGAATCAATTCGCCCCGCTCGATCAGGTCGGCGCGCAGGTCGTCGCCGTCGCGGATGATGTCGAGCGCGGCGTGCACACCGGCCACGACGACCGGCGGCAACCCTGTGTCGTAAATGAAGGTGCGGCCCGTGTCGATCAGCGACTCGATCAGCTCGCGCGGCCCCGCGATCACGCCGCCGGCCCCACCGAACGCCTTCGACAACGTCGCCGTCACGACGATGTCGGGCTCCCCCGCCAGACCGGCCGCCGCGACCGCGCCCGCGCCCGCCGGCCCGAGCACGCCGCACGCGTGCGCCTCGTCGACGATCATCCGAGCCCCGTGCGCTCGTGCGAGCCGGTGCATCGCGGCCAGCGGCGCCAGATCGCCGTCGACGGAGAACACCGACTCGGTCACGATGACGGCCTGTGTCTCGGCCGCGAGAGCAGATCCCAGGGCGGATTCCAGAGCATCGAGATCGTTATGTGGTACGACTACGACGCGCGCCCGGCTCGACCGGCAGCCGTCCACGATCGAGGCGTGGTTGTGCGCGTCGGAGATCACGGTGGTGCCGGGAGCCGCGAGCGCCCGGATCGCGCCGAGGTTCGCCAGGAAGCCCGAGGAGTAGACGAGCGTCGCGTCCACGCCGAGCCACGACGCGAGGTCGGATTCCAAGGCGGCGTGAGCGTCGGTGGAACCCCGGACCAGCCGAGATCCGGTGGCTCCCAACCCGTACCCGGATAAGGCTCGGATTCCGGCCTCAATCACCCGGGGGTGGCGGGCAAGGCCGAGGTAGTCGTTGCCGGCCATATCGGTCATGGTGTCGTCGACCGGGCGTGGCACGAGCTGCCGGCGTAGGCCGGCACGCTCACGGGCATCGGCGTCTCGGCGCAGCCCGGCGAGCCACGCGCGGGGGTCCGAGGTGGGCATGATCGTCGGCATAACGCCTTGTAGGGTACGGGCATGTTTGAGTTCAGCGACCCGAGCCTGGCCAAAGCTGTGACGAGTGTCCTCGAGACGGGCACCGGGCTCGACGAGGCCGACGTGCTGGCCGTGCTCCGGCTGCCCGACGAGGAGCTGCCGATCGCGCTCGATGCCGCCCACCAGGTGCGCATGGCATGGTGCGGTCCCGAGGTCGAGGTCGAGGGCATCGTCTCGCTCAAGACCGGCGGCTGCCCCGAAGACTGCCACTTCTGCTCGCAGTCGGGCCTCTTCACGTCACCCGTTCGGGCGGTTTGGCTCGATATCCCCGCACTCGTCGAGGCGGCCCGGCAGACGGCGGCCACCGGTGCGACCGAGTTCTGCATCGTCGCCGCGGTGCGCGGGCCCGACGAGAAGCTGATGGCCCAGATGCGCGAGGGCGTGGCGGCGATCCGGGCGGCCGTCGACATCCAGGTCGCGGCGTCGCTCGGCATGCTGAGTCAGGAGCAGGTCGACGACCTCGTGGCGATGGGCGTCCACCGCTACAACCACAACCTCGAGACCTCCCGCACCTTCTTCCCGAACGTGGTGACCACGCACACCTGGGAAGAGCGCTTCGAAACCCTCCGGATGGTCCGCGAGTCGGGCATGGAGGTCTGCTGCGGCGGCATCCTCGGCCTCGGCGAGACTCTGGAACAGCGCGCCGAGTTTGCCGCGCAGCTCGCGACGCTCGCCCCCCACGAGGTGCCGCTCAACTTCCTCAACCCACGCCCCGGCACGCCGCTCGGCGACTCCGGCGTCGTCGACCCGAAGGACGCGCTCCGCGCGATCGCCGCCTTCCGGCTGGCACTGCCGAAGACGATTCTGCGCTACGCGGGCGGGCGCGAGATCACGCTCGGCGACCTCGGCACCCGCGACGGCCTGCTCGGCGGCATCAACGCCGTCATCGTCGGCAACTACCTGACCACGCTGGGCCGCAACCCGGCTGCCGACCTGGAGCTGCTCGACGAGCTGAAGATGCCCGTCAAGGCGTTGTCGGCGACGCTGTGACAGCGGCCTGGTGCCCGCGATGCGGTGAGTCGCTGGTCGCGGGCACGCACACGGCATGCGTGGCGGCGGGCGAGTTGGAGCCGCCACGCTACTGCCCGGAGTGCCGCCGGCGGATGAAGGTCCAGGTCATGCCGACCGGCTGGCGGGCCGAATGCGTCGAACACGGCGCCTCCTCCGGCGCGACGGCGTCACGCTGACAGCAACGGCACGATGTAGGCCAGCAGTGCCTGCCGCACCTCGGCCCGCACCAGCGGATTCGTCGCCCCGGCGCGCAAACCGACGGTGTAGAGCCCGTTGCTGATGTGCACGATCATCGCGGCCACGACCCGGCGCCGCTCCGGTGGCACGTGCGGCGCGAGCACCTCGATCATCCCGACGAGCCGGCGCGTGATCGCGTCGGCCACGTCGAGCACGACGGTCGTGGTCGCCGGCGAGGTGAGCAGGAAGCCGAGCAGACCGGGTGGATGCCGGTTGAGCGCCGCGTGGATGTCGAGCACGTGATCGATCATGTCGGCCACGCCCACGTCGATGTCGGCCTGCAACCGCTCGTCGAGCGCGACGCCGAGGCGGCCGGTCCACTCCTCCTGCAACGCGGTCAGGATCTCGTCCTTGTCGGCGAAGAACTGGTAGACCGATCCGACCGAGACGCCGGCGCGCTCCGCGATCAGGTTCGTGTTGGTGCCGGGGTAGCCGCGTTCGACGAAGAGTTCACCGGCCGCGGCGAGGATGCGGGCGACGAGTTCGCGGCTGCGCGCCTGTTTCGGCTCCCGGCGGCGCGGCGGCGTCGCGGTCTCGGTCGAGCGAGCGGCCATCGGGCTCCCATCGTGCCGGCAAAACGCGAGTACAGCCCCGGTGTGCCCAGGGGAAAACGCGAGTTGTTAAACGCGAGCTATTGCTCGAATAATAGGGCATGGCATCGACCATCGAGGTGGACGGGAAGACTGTCCGCTACGTCTCCGCAGGCTTCGGATCGGGCGCCCCGATCGTGCTTCTGCACGGCATCGGCCGCAGCCTCGACGACTGGACCGACGCGCAGGCCGCCCTCGCCGCCGCCGGCTACGCCGTACACGCCGTGGACCTGGCGGGTTTCGGTGGTTCCGACCCGATCGACGATCCCGGTCTGCCGGCGATGGCCCGCCACGTGCTCGCGACGCTCGACCAACTCGACGTCACCGCGCCGGCGCATTTCATCGGCAACTCCCTGGGCGGCGCCGTGGCGATGCGGATCGCGGTCGAGGCTCCGAGCCGGGTCGCGTCGCTCGTGCTCGTCAACAGCGCCGGGTTCGGCCGCCAGGTGACCGTCGCGCTGCGCGCCCTCGGCATCCCGGGTCTCGGGCGGCTGCTGCTCTCCCGGCCGAGCCCCAAGCGCGCCCGGATGGTCGTGAAGTCGCTGTTCTACGACGCGACGTTCGTCACCCCGGAGCGGGTCGCCGACGCGTACGCGCTGGCCACCCGGCCCGGGGGCGCCGACACGTTCGTCCGGGTCGCCCGGAGTCTCGGCACGTGGCGCGGCGTGCGACCAGGATGGCGGCGGGACCTGCTGACCGCGGTGGCGGCGCAACGCGTCCCGACGCTGATCGTCTGGGGCACCCACGATCTCATCCTGCCGCCGCACCAGATCGTCGCCGCGGCCCGGGCGTTTCCACACGCGCGTACGCATCTCTTCCCGGAAACCGGGCACATGCCGCAGATCGAGCGCACCGAGGCGTTCACCGATCTCGTCACCACGTTCCTGCGCACCGACGTCCCGACCGGAGCCGCCGCGTGAGCGACCACGTGGACGTGCTGATCGTCGGCGCCGGGCTCTCCGGCATCGGGGCGGCGTACCGGCTGCAGACGAAACTGCCCGGAAAGACGTACGCGATCGTGGAATCGCGCGGTGCCATCGGCGGCACCTGGGATCTCTTCCGCTACCCGGGCGTCCGGAGCGATTCGGACATGTACACGCTCGGCTACCCGTTCCGGCCGTGGAAGGACCCGCAGGCCATCGCGGACGGCCCGTCGATCCTCGAATACATCCGTGACACCGCCCGCGTGTACGGCATCGATCAGAAGATCAGGTTCCACCATCGGGTCGTCAGCGCCGCGTGGTCGTCGCCCGATGCCCGGTGGACCGTGGACCTCGAAGTCGGCGACGACCGCGTCCCGACCACGATCACGTGCTCCTTCCTCTACATGTGCAGCGGTTACTACAGCTACGCCGGCGGCCACGTCGTCGACTTCCCTGGTCGCGAGCGGTTCGCCGGGCAGGTCGTCCACCCGCAGGCCTGGCCGGCCGACCTCGACTACACCGGCAAGCGCGTCGTGGTCATCGGCAGCGGCGCCACCGCGGTCACGCTCCTGCCGGCCATGTCCGAGCGGGCGGCGCACGTGACGATGCTGCAACGCTCTCCCAGCTACATCGTCGCGCTCCCGGGACGCGACCCGATCGCCCACCGGCTGCGCAAACTACTGCCGGCGAACACCGCGCACCGAGTCATCCGCGGCAAGAACGTCGTCTTCGGCACGATCTTCTACCAGCTGTGCCGCCGGTGGCCCGCGCAACTCTCCAGGTTCATCCGCTCCGGCGCGGCGAAGCAACTGCCCGAGACGATCCCGGTCGAGCCGCACTTCGCACCGGCCTACAACCCGTGGGACCAGCGCCTCTGCATCGCGCCCGACGCCGACATCTTCCGGGCCCTGCGCAGCGGCAAGGCGAGCGTCGTGACCGACGAGATCAAGACCTTCACCGAGACAGGGGTACGCGTCGCCTCCGGCACCGAGTTGCCCGCCGACATCATCGTCACGGCGACCGGCCTGAAGATGGTGGCGCTCGGCAACATGAGCGTCACCGTGGACGGCGTGCCGATCGACCCGAGCCACGAGCTTGTCTACAAGGGAATGATGCTCAGCGGCGTACCCAACATCGCCTGGTGCATCGGTTACACGAACGCGTCCTGGACCCTGCGAGCGGACCTGACCTCGCTCTACGTCTGCCGTGTCCTCAAACACATGAGCCGCCACGGCTACACGACCTGCGTGCCCTACATCGCGGCCGACGATCCGGCTCGGGCGCACGCCCGACCGGTCGTCGACCTGGCATCCGGCTACATCCGGCGCGCCGCCGACCTGCTGCCGAAGCAGGGTTCGACCAAACCGTGGTACGTGCGGCAGAACTACCTGCTCGACCTCGCCTCGACCCGACTCGGCCGGGTGCACGACGGCACGATGCGGTTCACCGGCTAAGGAGATTCGTGGTGCGGAAATTCGAGTTCGGCGGCAAGACCTGCGTCATCACCGGCGCCGCGAGCGGCATCGGCGCGGCGCTGGCGCTTGACCTGGCCGCCCGGCGCGCCGCGCTTGCCCTGGTCGACCGGGACGCCGTCGGCCTGGAGAAGGTCGCGGCCGCCGCCCGGGAGGCGGGCGCTGTCGGGGTGAGCACCCACGTCGTCGACCTCTCCGACCGCGGCGACCGGCTCGATCTCGCCGCGGATGTGCTGGCCCGGCACGGTGCCGTCGACCTGCTCGTCAACAACGCCGGGGTGGCCCTCGGCGGCCAGTTGCACCAGGTCTCCCTCGCCGACATCGACTGGCTGCTGGAGATCAACCTGCGTGCCGTCATCACGACCACGAAGGCGTTCCTGCCGCAGCTCATGGGCAATCCCGGCGCCCATATCGTCAACCTGTCCAGCCTCTTCGGTCTCGCCGCGCCGCCCGGGCAGGTCGCCTACGCGACGAGCAAGTTCGCCGTCCGGGGCTTCACCGAGGCGCTGCGGCACGAGATGCGCCACTACGACGTCGGGGTCACCGCGGTGCACCCGGGCGGCGTCGCGACGAACATCGCCGTCAACGCGCGGCTCGGCGCCGGCGTCGCGACGGCCGACGACGCCGAGATCGAACGCGGACGGGCGCAGATCAACTCGCGCCTGACGCTGCCACCGGCGCGGGCCGCCGCCCTGATCGTCGACGCCGTACACCGCCGCAAGCCCCGACTCGTGATCACGGGCACGGCCAAGGTACTGGACGTGTTGACCCGCATCACTCCCGGTCACTACTGGTCCCTTGTGGAGAGGCTCGACCGGTCTCGATAACGACGTCCCGAGCGCGTACCGTGTCCGCTGACAACGCGTCTGCGACATGGAGTCGTTCACATGGCATTGGTTTCCCGGATGGCCGTGCTCGGCAAGTCTTCCATCGTGCAAACCGCGGAGCACGCCGTCGAAGGGGTGTTCGCGCAGGCGACCACACACACGACCGGATCGCCCGGCATGGAAGCCTCGCGCGTCGATCCGCTGCACACCGAACCCTCGCATATGGACGGTCAGGTCACGCTCGCACTGCAGACCGTCAGCACGCCGCCGCCGGCACCGGCTCACACCGATCTCGCCGCCGCCTCTCCGACGATGGCCGCCGGGCACGTCGCGATCACGATCGCGTTCGCCCTCGTGCTGGTCGGAGCCGCGATCGACCACGCGATGCCGCAGCGTACGGCCTTCCACGTCAGCAGCGCGCTGGCCGCCTACGGCGGAATCCTCGTGTTCGCGAGCGCGATCGAGCGAGTGCTGGAGCCGTTCTCGCACTTCCTTCCCGGGCGGCACGCGACCAACCAGTACGAGCATGCCGTCGTCGCGCTCACGAACCACCAGCCCGGAGCCTCGCTCGCCCTGGTCGCGCACGCCAAGGCGAAGGCTGATCGGGCCGTCGCGGACCGAGGCATCATCATGTGGGGCCTCGCCACCGCCGTCTCCACCGTGATCGCGGCCGGCAGCGGGCTCTACCTGCTCCGCATGATCGCGTCACCGGAGTGGGCGCCGTCCGTGCCGACCTGGGTCGACGCGCTGATCACCGGCATCGTCGTCGGTAGTGGCACGAAGCCGCTGCACGATCTGATCGCGAAGGCTCAGGCGCCGAAAGACGCGAGTTAACCCTGGCAATGGTGGCGGCTGTCCCAAAATCGTGGATCTTGATGATGTGAGGCTGTTAGGGCAACCCCACATCGTCAAGGTCAGGTCCGCGGGTCATCGGTCCTGCGCTAGCCCGGCGACTTCAGCGCGGAAGCTGTCGCCGTCACCACGTCGCCGCGAGTCGCGCCCGACCGCACCGCCGCCCGCAACGTGACCAGCAGCAACTCCCGCCGGGCGGCGATGATCGCGTGCGTGCCGATGCACACGAGCGCCGTCGGCAACGCGGATTCCGGCCAGATCACGCCGACGCACGCGCCGTTCGGGTGGATCTCGCCGTGCTCCTCGAAACCGCCGTCGATGCGGATCCGCGCGAGTTGCCGTTCCAGATCGGCCCGGGTGTGGACGAGTGTGGTCGCGAACCGCGGGTGCGGGGTGCCGCCGCCGAACACCTCGTCGCCCACCGTCTCGTCGGCGAGGTTCCCGACCTGCGGATCGGGGTAGGGCGACGGGGGTAACAAGGCATCGAGCCGGCGCGGATCGAGCTGAGCGGCCACGATCTTCCCGGCCGCGCCGGCCCACAACGGCAACCGGTTGTCGAGCCCGGACGGCATCGCCCGGTCCTCACCGCTCGCGGTCGCGATGGAGATCACCTTCGCGCCGACCAGGCTCGACACCTGCACCAACAGGCCGGTCACGCCCGCGACGGCGTGGGCGATCGGCTCGACGTGACGCACGAGACGACTCGTCGCGCTCGACTGTCCGAGCAGCGCCGCCCGCGGGCCCAACTCGACCTTGCCGGCCCGCCGCACGACCCACCCGTCGCTCTCGCACGCGGTCACCATCCGCGACACCGCGCCCTTGTCGCTCCCGAGCCGTCTGGCCAGGTCGGAGATGCCGATCGAGCCGATCTCGTCGAGCACTTCCAGCAACGCCAGCCCACGAAGAAATGTCCGAGACACGACTGAACCTCTCCGGGACGTTTGCTCACCGGTAGCGTATCGACATCAATCGTTGTCGTATATACAACAGAGGTTGTGATGAGACGGATCCTTCGCCACTCGCTCCCCCTCGTGACGATCACGCTCGTCGTGCTGTCGGCTGCCGGCTGCGCGAGCGACGACACCGCGCCGACGACGAGTCCCGGCACCGATCCGGCACCGGTCACCACGGCCACCGCCACGACCGGCAGTTTCTCGGGTGACCTCAGCGGCACCATGAGTCTCGGCCTGTGCACGGCGTCGATCGGTTCGCTCCGCGTCAGCGTCAAGGGCGATTCCGCCGTTTACCTCGGCTCCGTCTCCGGCCAGTCGATGGGCTTCATCGGCCCGGGCGGCGGCACGTTCGCGCTGGCGACCACGGGAAAGAAGCCGGTCGTCTCCCCCGACGGCACCATCTTCGACGTCGACGGCGTCGTGTTGACCGACAAAACCATCACGAAGAAGACCATCACGCTCAAGGGCACGCTGCACTGCCCGGCTTAGATCTTGGAAAAGCTCTGCGACGGGACGGCTGGCCGGATCCGCTGCTGCGGGATGAAGGGCGGGTCGGGCTGGCGCGTCGGTTCCTCCTGGGCAATCGGGTGCCCGTTCGTCGCGAAGTGCCGGCCGTGGCCCGGTCGCGGGGCGGCGCCGCTGCCGCCGTGGTCGTGCGCGACCGGGCAGCGGCCAGCCGGCTTCTCGGCATCGACCGGGCCCTCCACGTGCCCGTAACGCCCCAGGTTGCGGGCCTCCGAGTCGAGGAAGAACGCCGGCCGCAGCTCGACCTCGCTGTAGTAGCGGTGGAAGACCGGTGTCGTGCCGCCGGAGATGGGCGGCACGATCCACGACCAGTCGGCGGGCGTGGCCCGGCCGGCCCGCTCCTCGCGGGCGATGTGGGTCAGGAACCGGCGTGACTCGGTGTGGTGGTCGCTGATGCGGATGCCGGCGCGCTCGAACGACGAGAGCACCGCGATGTTCAGCTCCACGAGCGCGCGGTCACGCCAGAGCGACGACTCCCGGGTCGTGTCGAGGCCCAGCCGCTCGGCGACGGCCGGGAGCATGTTGTAACGCTCGACGTCGGCGAGGTTGCGGGCACCGATCTCGGCTCCCATGTACCACCCGTTGAACGGCGCCGTCGGATAGTTGATGCCGCCGATCGACAGTCGCATGTTGGAGATCGCCGGCACCGCGTGCCACCGCAGGCCGAACTCGGCGAACCATCGGTATTCCGGATGCGTGATCGGCACCTCGACGACGGCCGCGTCGGGCAGCTCGAACAACCGCACGCCCTCGGTCGGCGTCTCGATCGCGAGCGGCAGCACGTCGAACGACTCCCCCTTGCCCGACCACCCGTGCGCCGTCATGGCCGCCGTGAACTCGACGTAACGCGGGTCGCCGGTCACCGAGCCGTTGGCGTTCGCGTAGCCCGCGTAGCGGATGAGCTGTTCGTTCCAGATGCGCGCGTAGGGCCGGCCGGGCACGGCGGGCGGGAAGATCGAGATCGTCGGCCGCAACTGTCCGTTGCCGGTCTCGGCGTCACCGATGTCGGCCCGGCCGCCGCCGCTCGCGACCCGCAGGTGCGTCACGACGTCGCCGAAGATCCGATCCGCGGTGCGGGACGTGCGCCGGTCGAGCACGAGCATGCTGTTCCAGTAGAGGCGGCCGATGCAGCGGCTCGCGTTGCGCCAGGCGATGCGGGCCCCGAAAGTCAGCTCCGGCCCGGTGTGCGTGTAGGTGCCCGTGGCCGCAATCTCCGCGCGCACGGCCGCTAATCGAGGCTCGAGCGGACCCATGGTCGGCTGCTCGGAGTGGAACTGGCGAAGGAAGTCCTCGGCCTCGGCCATGTCGGTTGGAGCGGCCGGGTCCCACTCTTGCGTGGGGACATTTCGGTAACCTGGAACGCCTGCGGGGACGGCATTCACTCCGACAAGCTCGCTCATCTCCGCCCCCACTTCGCAGGGCGCGGACATGCCGCAACATTTCTCGCTCCGACAAGCTCGCTCATGCCAAGACCCTTCTTAGGGGCACACGTTGCTTTCCG
This sequence comes from uncultured Actinomycetota bacterium, assembly GCA_963797605.1. Lineage (GTDB taxonomy): Bacteria > Actinomycetota > Actinomycetes > Mycobacteriales > Micromonosporaceae > DASQPR01. The sequence goes on from CAWCPX010000005.1 coordinate 319,132, forward strand.
TCACTGCACCCTGCCATACGGTGACGCTCTCGGGTAGACCTCCAGTGCGACTTGCGTTTTGCATAATGCCACTGTGCGACGAATCACTCTCACGTTAAGAAATCGTCAATAATTTCGGTGGTACCCGTCAAGGTGTCGTCAGCGTCGATCGCACAACCTGTCCATCGCGATCTAGTGAATATGTGTTCGACATCGCGAAACGCTGGCTCGTCGGTCGACCGATGGGCTCCGAGAGACTCGGCGAAACTCTCCTCCCGAAAAGCCTCGCCCTCCCGGTTTTCTGCTCCGATCCACTGTCCAGCGTGGCGTACGCGACGCAGGAGATCGTGCTGGTGCTGGCGCTCGGCGGAGCCGTATTACTGCACCTCGCGTGGTGGGTCGCGGCCGCCGTGGCGCTGCTGCTGGCCATCGTCGTCGCCTCCTACCGGCAGACGTGCCACGCGTACCCCGGCGGCGGCGGCGCGTACGCGGTCAGTCGTGCCAATCTCGGGAAGGACGCCGCTCTCGTGGCCGCGAGCGCGCTTCTCGTCGATTACGTGCTGACCGTCGCGGTCTCGGTCGCGGCCGGTGTCGATAACATCGCCTCCGCATTCTCGAACCATCCGTGGCTGCACGAACACGAGGTCGCGATCAGCGTCATCATGATTGCGGCGCTGGCCGTGATGAATCTGCGCGGCGTCAAGGAATCGGGCCGGGCATTCGCTATTCCGACGTTCGGATTCGTCGCCGTCGTCATGATCATGTTGCTGATCGGCCTGTTCAAAATCGTGTCCGGAGCGGGCCTCGTCGCGGAGAGTGCCAAATATCCCATCGCGCCCTCTGTCACCCATACGAGTGGCGTTTTACTCCTTCTGTTGTTGCTGCGGGCATTCGCGTCCGGATGCACCGCCCTCACCGGGGTCGAGGCCGTCAGCAACGGCGTGCCCAACTTCCGCAAACCGAAGGCGAAGAACGCGGCGGCGACGCTGCTGATCATGGGCACGCTCGCCATCGTCATGTTCATCGGCATCACGGCGCTGGCGATCGTGTCGCACGTGCACTTCACCGACACCAACAACAGCCATCTGATCGGGTTTCCGGCGCATGCCGTCCAGCAGACCGTCATCGCGCAAATCGGGGCGGCCGTGTTCGGTGGCGGCTCGATCGGCTTCTACGCGCTCCAGGGGCTGACAGCCGCGATCCTGATCCTCGCCGCCAACACCGCCTTCAACGGCTTTCCGATCCTGGCGTCGATCCTGGGCCAGGACGGGTTCCTGCCCCGCCAGTTCGCCCGGCGCGGCGACCGGCTCGTGTTCTCGAACGGCATCGTCCTGCTGTCGCTGCTCGCCGCACTCCTCATCTGGGCGTTCGACGCCAGCACGACCCGGCTCATCCAGCTCTACATCATCGGCGTGTTCGTCTCGTTCACGCTCTCCCAGGCCGGCATGGTCGTGCACTGGCGCCGGGCGCTCGCGGTCGAACGCGATCCGGTCGAACGCCGGCACATCCACCGCCGCCGCGCGATCAACCTCACCGGCGCGCTCGCGACCGCGCTGGTGCTCGTCATTGTGCTGATCACGAAGTTCACCCACGGCGCATGGATCGTCGTCATCGCGATGCCGCTCGTGTTCCTGATGATGCGGGCGGTCAACCGGCACTACACCCGGGTCGCGACCGAACTCGAACTCGATCCGGTCGGCATGGTGCTGCCGAGCCGCATCCACGCCATCGTGCTCGTGTCGAAACTGCACAAGCCGACGCTCCGGGCCCTCGCGTTCGCCCGAGCCACCCGGCCCGACTCGTTAACGGCCCTGACCGTCTCGACGAGCCCGGGCGACGTACGCGATCTGCAGCGCCAGTGGGCCGACCGAGACGTACCCGTACCCCTGACGGTGTTGGAATCGAAGTACCGAGACATCACCGGGCCCGTGCTCGAGTTCGTCGAAGGGGTGCACCGCGACTCGCCACGCGACGTGGTCGTCGTCTACCTACCCGAGTACGTCGTCGGCCACTGGTGGGAGCACCTTCTGCACAACCAGAGCGCGCTGCGGCTGAAGGCTCGGCTGCTGTTCGTGCCGGGCGTGATGGTGACGAACGTGCCGTGGCAACTCACCTCCCTGGACAAACCCGCCGAACAACCCGCCGAGACCATCCCCGTATAGCTTTGGGGCATGACAGTGCTGGTGGCGACGCCTCGATCGCGTGTGCGCGCGTGGATCGGGGCCGCCGTCGGCGTGGTCGGGCTCAGCGTGCTCACGGCGGTGCTGACCCCGGAACGCACGGGTGCCAGCGGGCTCACGCTGACCAGCGTCGCCCTCCTCTACCTCGTCCCGGTCGTGATCGTGGCCGGGATCGGTGGCGTCTGGATCGGCCTCGCCGCCGCGGCCGCGTCCGATCTGCTGCTCAACTGGTTCTTCGTGCCGCCGTACCACACGCTCGCGGTCGACCGTCGTGACAACGTGGTCGCGCTGCTCGTCTACGTCCTGGTCGCGCTGGTCGTCAGCGTCGCCGTGGTGCTCGCCGCCCGGCAGCGGGCCGCCGCCGCCCGCAGCGGAATCGAAGCCCAGCTGCTCGCCCGGATCAGCAGCGAACCGGTCGCGGGTGAATCGCTCGCCCGCCTGCTCGGACACGTACGGGCGACGTTCGGCATGACCGGCGTCGCGCTGCTCGAAACCGGGCCGGACCGGGTGGAGCGCGTCGTCGAGTCGGTCGGCACGCCGTTCGATCCGCCGGATGCCTCGCTGTCCGCGTCTGCTACCACCGACCTGCGGCTCGTAGCGCAGGGTCCGGAGTTGTTCGCCGAGGATCACCGGTTGTTGCAACGATTGGCGAGCGCAGCGGCCCGTACCCTGGAGGCGACCCGGCAGGCTGCCCAGGCGGCGGAACTCGCGGAGGTAGATCGGGTGCGCACCGCGATTCTCGCCGCCGTCGGCCATGATCTGCGCACGCCGCTGGCCAGCATCAAGGCGGCCGCGTCGAGTCTGCGGGCCCCCGACGTCGCGTTCTCCGACGAAGACCGGGAGGAGTTGCTGGCGACCGTCGAGGAGTCAGCCGACCGGCTCGACGACCTCGTGGAGAACCTGCTCGCAATGAGTCGGCTGCAGGCCGGCGTGCTCTCGGTGCAGTTACGGCCGGTCGCGCTCGACGAGATCGTGGCGCGCGCCCTCCTCTACGCGCCCGACCCCGGGGTGCGGGTCGAGGTCAGCGACGACCTCCCGCTGGTGCTCGCCGATCCGGGCCTGCTCGAACGCGTCATCGCCAACCTCGTCAGCAACGCGGTCCGGGCCGCGGTCGGCGGCGGGGTCACGGTGCGCGGCACGGCCGCCGGCCTGCAGGTCATCGACCACGGTTCGGGGATCGCCGCGGCCGATCGCGATCGCGTGTTCGCACCCTTCCAGCGGCTCGACGACAAGCGGGCCGACGGTGGGCTGGGGCTCGGCCTCGCGATCGCCCGCGGGTTCACCGAGGCCATGGGCGGCACCCTGGTCCCGTCGGACACCCCCGGCGGCGGCCTGACGATGACGGTGACGCTGCCCGGAGCCTCGACGTGACCCGGATTTTGGTGGTCGATGACGACAAGCAGTTGCTCCGCGCGATGCGGATCAATCTGAGCGCACGCGGCTACGAGGTTGTGCTCGCTCCGGACGGTGTCACGGCTCTGGCCGCGGCCACGAAAGCGCCGCCCGATCTCGTCATCGTCGACCTGGGCCTGCCGGACATGGACGGCGTCGAGGTGATCGAGGGAATTCGTGGCTGGCTGGCCGTACCCATCATCGTGTTGAGCGCTCGTCATCTCGAACAGGCGAAGGTGCGTGCGCTGGACGCGGGCGCCGACGACTACATCACCAAGCCCTTCGGCATGGACGAACTGCTCGCGCGCGTGCGGGCGGCGCTGCGGCGGGCGGCACCGGCGCGGGGCGCCCAGGCGGACAATCCGGTCACCGCGACGGACGCGTTCACGGTCGACCTCTCGGCACGCCGGGTCACCCGCGACGGCGCCGACGTGCGGCTGACGCCGACCGAGTGGCACCTGCTCGAAGTGCTCGTGCGGAACCCGGGCCGGCTGATCAGCCAGCGGCAGTTGCTGCAGGAGGTGTGGGGGCCGCGCTACGAGACGGAGACCAACTACCTGCGGGTTTACGTCGCCCAACTGCGCGCCAAACTCGAACCCGATCCAGCCCGGCCGCGCTACCTGATCACCGAACCGGGCATGGGTTACCGCTTCCAGCCGTAGCTCGGGGTGTCATGGCGCCGAGCGATCCCATACGATCGCGCGATGCATCCCGATCGATTTCGCTGGGGCGTCTCCACCGCGTCATATCAGATCGAGGGCGGTGTTCACGAGGGCGGGCGCGGCACGTCGATCTGGGACACCTTCAGCCACGAGCCCGGTCGCGTCGCCGACGGCAGCACCGGCGACGTCGCCTGCGACCATTTCCACCGTTACCGCGACGACGTCGACGTGATCGCCGGGCTGGGCGCGGATTCCTACCGCTTCTCGATCGCATGGCCGCGCGTGCAACCGACCGGGCGTGGCGCCGCGAACGCTGCGGGCGTGGCCTTCTACGACCGTCTCGTCGACACTCTGCTCGCCCGGGGCATCGATCCGGTCGCGACACTGTTCCACTGGGACCTGCCGCAGACCCTGCAAGACGCCGGCGGCTGGTTCGAGCGTGACACCGCCTACCGCTTCGCCGACTATGCCGACCTGATCGCGACGGCGCTCGGCGACCGCGTCGGCATGTGGATCACGCTGAACGAGCCGTTCATCCACATGGTTCTCGGTCACGCGCTCGGCACCCACGCTCCCGGCGAGACACGCGGCCTCGGCGCCCTGCCGACCGCGCATCACCAACTGCTCGGGCACGGCCTGGCGGTCACGGCGCTGCGGGCGCGCACCTCGTCGCCGATCGCGATCGCCAATAACTATTCGCCGGTACGCGTCGCCGGCGACACCGAAGCCGACCGCGGCGCCGCCGCCGTGTACGACGCGCTGCACAACCGGCTCTTCACCGATCCGCTGTTCGGGCGCGGCTACCCCGAGGACTTCGACCTGCCCGTCGTCGATGGCGACCTGGAGATCATCGCGGCACCGATCGACGCGCTCGGGGTGAACTACTACTTCCCGAGCGGCGTGCGCGCGTCGAGCGATCCGGCGACACCGTTCGAGATCGTCTCGGTCGACGGCTATCCGACAACGGATTTCGGCTGGCCCGTGGTGCCGTCCGGACTCACCGAGATCGTTGACCCGCCTGGCCACCGACTACCGGATGCCCATGTATGTGACCGAGAGCGGCTGCGCCTACGCGGAAAGTCCCGACGATCCGGCGCGCGTCGAATATCTGAAGGGGCACATCGGTGCCGTCGAGGCCGCGATCACGGCCGGAGCCGACGTCCGTGGCTATTTCGTGTGGTCAATCATGGACAACTTCGAGTGGGCGGAAGGTTTCAGCAAACGGTTCGGGCTGGTGCACGTCGATTTCGAGACGCAGGTGCGCACCCCACGGGCGTCGTATCACTGGTACCGCGATCACATCACTCGATCGAGGTAATACGCCCTATGGCTACAGGGCCCTATGCTGGAAGCAATCGATCCGGCGAAGGGAGGCGTGGGTGACTACGACGATATCGTGGACCGCACCGATGGTGTGGACTGCGGCGATGGAGTTGGATATGCCTGCGCCAGGAGATTGGACGACCGAAGACCTCGACGCATTACCGGACGATGGGCGTCGCCACGAGTTGATCGACGGAGTTCATACGGTGTCGCCATCCCCCACGCCCCTCCATCAATTCCTTGCGATGCAACTGGGAGTCGCTCTTCACGCAGCATGCCCGCCCGACTACGCCGGTGTGCAGGCCGTCGACGTGCGAATCAGCGATCGGCGGTCCCTGTCGCCCGACGTTCTGATCGTCACGAGGGAGTCGCTCAAACTCAATTCGTATTTCCGGCCAGGCGACGTGCTGCTCGCGGTTGAGATCGTGTCGCCGAGCACCCGGACGACCGATCGCGTCACCAAGCCGGCCCTCTATGCCGAAGCGGGCATTCCGTTCTACTGGCTCGTCGAAATGACCGGCGGCGTACGCGTCGTCACGCACCATCTCGATGTCGCGACCGGCGCCTACGTGCGTGCGGCCGAGTTCGACGACGTGGTCCGCACCGAGCTCCCGTTCCCGATCGTGTTGCCGATCTCGACGATCACCCCGTGAGCCGACACGTTCTGTAGTCGCCCGAATCACCGACACAGGTCATGGGAGGGGCTTGTTATTGCTCACTCCGGAGCAACGCGTACGAACCGTGACGACCGCTCGGAGTCGGATTTCCGCCGCTTTCGACTCAGCAGCAGCTCATTAGGCGTGTTTCACCGGCGTAAGCAATAACTAGCCCCCAACCCGGAACATCACCGAATTTCCGCCGACCACTCTCCGTCACAGCTCCGCCGTCGAGCCCTCCGCTACCCACGGTGACATCACGGTCGGCGCGCACCGAGGCCACGTCCGCCCACGTCGCGAACGTCACCTCGACGCCGCCACGCCTGCCGCCCCCGATGCTCCGCCGCCCCGACGCTCAGCCACCCCCGCCGCACGCCCGCACGCCGCACGCCCGCACGCCGCACGCCGCACGCCCGCACGCGGCACGCTCCCGCACGCCGCGTGCCTCGGGCAAGATCCGCGTGATCATGGCGGAGATGTCGTCAAAAGTTCGCCGAAACGGCATCAACCCCATGATCAAGCGGATCTTGCTGCCGGAGTCCGATACATTAGCCCCCGTGAGCCAGAAAAAGCCGCTGCGGTCGAAGCTAGCCACCTCTGTCTCCCGGAGCGCGGCTGCCCTGTCACGTGCCACCGGTCGAGGGGACGGCGCGGTCATCGGAGGCAAAATCGGGCTCATGATCGACCCGAATCTGCTGGCCAACCTCGCTGTCGGCCGCAAGATCGCGTTGATCTCCGGCACCAACGGCAAGACCACGACGACCCGGCTCACGGCGGCCGCGCTCGGCGTGCTCGGCGAGGTCGCGACCAACTCGTTCGGTGCCAACATGCCGACCGGGCACACGTCCGCTCTCGCCCGCGCCGGTGACACGCCCTATGCCGTGCTCGAGGTCGACGAGCACTACCTGCCACAGGTGATCCAGTCGACGTCGCCACACGTCGTAGCCCTGCTCAACCTCAGTCGCGACCAACTCGACCGCGCCAAAGAGGTCGCCATGATGGCCGATCTGTGGCGCGAGACGCTCGCGAAGCGTCCGTTGCACGTCGTGGCGAACGCCGACGATCCGATGATCACGTGGGCCGCCAACGCCGCACTCGAGTCCGGCGGCGACGTCACGTGGGTGGCGGCCGGCCAGCGGTGGCACGACGACTCCTGGGTGTGCCCCAACTGCGGATCCAGGATCGAGCGCGATCAAGATCATAATTTGACGGGTACGGAACACCCGATCGCCCCCGCCGATCCAGGCGGTTCGGTGCCGCACAGCAGGGGCGCCGATCGAAGCCGCCCCGGCATCGCGGCCGAGTCGCCCGGGCATCGTGCCGGCCGATGTCATGACGCAGGTGATCGAGCGGGAATCGGCTCCGGACGCCACGATCATGATGCCGGCGATGCTTCGCAACCCGTCCCTCGAAGAAACCGAGGCCGCGTCCGTGGCGCCGCCAGGAACCGTGGCACCCGAGACGACAGCGACAACCACCGAACCCGTCGTCGCCGAAACCTCCAACGCGGTCACCCCGGCCGTCACCGTCGGCCCGACCGGCGACGTCGTCAACACCCCGGCCGAAGCGACCGTGCTCATCGACGTGGCCCTGACCACCGAAGCCCTCGTCGCCGCCGCCCAAGCCGACGCTGTCGTGGCCAGCGACGACTGGCACTGCACCGGGTGCACGCTGCGCCGGCCGAAGCCGCAGCTGGCTCGTCGACGGTGACGGCGTGATCGATCCGGCCGGCGTCCGCCATCCGATCTCGCTCGCGCTGCCGGGCCGGGTCAACCGGGCCAACGCCGCGACCGCGCTCGCCGTCGCCTCGCTCTTCGGCGTCGACCCGGCCCTCGCCGCCCCCCGGCTGTCGAGCGTCGCCTCGATCGCCGGCCGCTACGCGCAGGTCGACCGCGACGGGCGCAACATCCGGCTGCTGCTCGCGAAGAACCCGGCCGGCTGGCTCGAAGCCTTCGACATGGCCGAAGACGCGCCGACGCTGCTGTCGATCAACTCCCGCGACCCCGACGGCCTCGACACGTCGTGGCTGTTCGACGTCGACTTCGCCACGCTGGCCGGCCGCCAGGTCATGATCACTGGCGAGCGCGCGTACGACCTGGCCGTCCGGCTGGAAATCAACGAGGTGCCGTTCACGCACGTACGCACCTTCGGCGAAGCGGTCGCGGCGGTGCCGCCGGGGCGCCTCGAAGTCATCGCGAACTACACGGCGTTCCAGGACATCCGAGCGGAGTTGGACCGTGTCAACTAGCCCGAGCGCGCTGCGCATCGTATGGCTCTACCCGGACCTGCTGTCGACCTACGGCGACCGTGGGAACCTGCTGATCCTCGCCCGTCGCGCGGACATGCGCGGCCTGCCGGTGGAGACGATCGAGGTCCGCTCCGACGAGCCGGTGCCGTCCAAGGCCGACATCTACCTGATCGGCGGCGGCGAAGATGGTCCGCAGGCGCTCGCGGCCGAACGCCTCAATGCCGATCGGGGCCTGCACCGGGCGGTCGACGCCCGGGCCGTCGTCTTTTCCGTCTGCGCCGGCTACCAGCTGCTCGGCACGTCGTTCTTCGCGAAGGGCCAGAAGCACGCCGGTCTCGGGCTGCTCGACGTCTCCTCCGACCGCGGGCCCGTCGCGCGCCGTCGGTGAGCTGGTCGGCGACATCGACCCGCAGCTGGGCCTGCCGACGCTGACCGGCTTCGAGAACCACGGTGGCCGCACCCACGTCGGCCCGGGCGCGAAGCCGCTCGCGACCGTACGCGCCGGCATCGGCAACGACGGGGCCACCGAAGGTGCCTGGAGCGGCAGCATCCTCGGCACCTACTCGCACGGCCCCGCCCTCGCGCGCAACCCGGCCCTCGCCGATCTGCTGCTCGCGTGGGCGACCGGCGAAGAGGCTCTCGAACAACTCGACGACACCTGGCCGACCCGCTTGCGCGGCGAACGGTTGGCCGCGGTCAAGGTGGCGTGAAGTTCCGCCTCGCGATTCTGGTAGCGCTTATCGCGGCGCTCGCACTGACGGCCGCACTGGTGCCGACGCACGAGATCACGGACGCGGTCGGTGCCCTGGGTCTCTGGGCACCGCCGGTCGGCGTGGCGCTCGGGGCCCTGCTGTTGCTCGCGCTGATTCCGCGTACCGCCATCTCGATCGCCTGCGGGGTTCTGTTCGGGGCGCTCGGCGGTGGCATCGTCGGCGTACTCGCCGCGATGGTGGCCGCGGCGGCGACGTTCGAAGTCGGGCGGTGGGTCGGCCGGGAGGCGGTGGTCGCCCGGGCCGGCACCCGGTGGGGCCGTCTTGACGCGTGGCTCACCCGGCGGGGGCTGCTCGCCGTCACGGTGGTGCGGATGATGCCGCTCGCGCCGTACGGTCTGGTCGGTTACGCGTACGGCACCACGGCGGTACGGCGGCGCGACTACCTGCTCGGAACCCTGATCGGCGGCACTCCGTCGGCGTTCACGTACGCGGCCGTCGGGGCGGCGGTGGTGCGGCCGGGCGCGATCCGGTGGATCACCTTCATTCCGGCGGCCATCGGACTTCTCGTGACGATCGCCGCTGCCATCTACTGGCGGCGTAGCGGGCGTGAGGTCGGTGCCGGATCAAGGGAACCAGGACCGGACGAGCCGCGTCGGAACGGGTGAGGAACCGCCGTCCACGGGAGCCCGCATGACTGAACACCGATCCGCGTCACCCGCCCTCGACGCCGCAGTGTCCCGCCGATCACTGTTCCTCGGTGTCGGCGGCGCCTTACTCGCGGCCCAACTGGCCGGGTGCGGCAGCTCCGACACCGACGTCAGCGCGGATGTGCCGCCACTGTTGACCGCGAACGTGGCCCGGGTGGTGCCGCCGGCCGACGCTCCAATCGACACCGTCACGGCCGGCATGACCGCGCTGGCCCACGAACTCTCCCGACTGGCGGCACCGGCGACCGGCAACTGGATCGCGTCGCCGCTGAGCATCGCGACCGCGTTCGCGATGGCCCGGGTCGGCGCCCGTGGCACCACCGCGAACCAGCTCGATCGGGTCTTCGGCTTCCCCGCCTCCGGGCGCGACGCCGCCTTCAACGCGATCGGGCGGGCGCTGCGCACCTCCGACGCACCATGCCGGCACCGAAAACGAAGCGACCGGGAGGCCGGCCACGGCGCCCGTGGTGAGTCTCGGCAACGCGCTCTTCGTCCAGAAGGGGCAACCGATCGGCGCCGACTTCTTGGACACGCTCGCGGCCCAGTACGGTGCCGGCGCTCGGCCGATCGACTTCGCATCGTCGCAGGCAGCGGCGAAAATCAACGCGTGGGTACGCCATCAGACGGGCGGCCGGATCCCGAAGCTGTTCGACGATCTCGATCCGTCGACGAAGCTCGTGCTGGCCAACGCCGTCTACCTGCGAGCCGAGTGGGCGCAGCCGTTCGACGTCGACGACTCGCAGCCGAGCGCGTTCACCCGAGCCGACGGCGGTTCGGCCACCGTGACGATGATGCGCACCGACGGCCCCTTCCGGTACGCGACGGGTCCGGGTTGGTCGGCCGTGGAACTTCCGTACACGAAAAGTGATCTGGCGATGTTGATCGTGCTTCCGACGCCGGGCGGCGCGCCCACCGACCTGCTGTCGCCGCACGTGGTCGCCGCCGTTGAAGCCGCACTGGCGCCGGTGCACCCCTCGATGGACGTGTACCTACCCCGCTGGGACTTCGCGACCGATCTCGACCTGGCGGCACAGTTGCCGAGACTCGGGCTGACCGCCCCGTTCGGCAACGCGGACTTCAGCGGCATCGCGCCGGGTCTGTCGATCGGTCAGGCCGTGCATCGTGCCAACATCACGGTCGGCGAGCACGGCACCGAGGCGGCCGCGGCGACCGGAATCGCAGTGGCGACGAGCGGGAGGGTGCCGCTGAACGTCGTGTTCCGTGCCGATCGGCCGTTCGCGTTCACGATCGTGGGCGGGCCTCGGCGGGTGCCTCTCTTCATGGGCACCGTCGGTCAGCCGACCGCGGCGTGATATCCGCCTGACCGGCTGCCCCCGGCCGCCCCAGCCGACCCTGCCGCCCCTGCCGACCGTGCCGACCCAGCCGACCCTGCGGCCCCAGCCGACCCTGCCGACCCTGCGGCCCCAGCCGACCCTGCCGACCGTGCCGGCCCTGCGGCCCCAGCCGACCCAGCCGACCCAGCCGACCGTGCCGACCCTGCGGCCCGCAGACCGGGACCGGGACCGGAGCCCCGCGGCCTGGCGTGGGACGGCGCAGGCCGGACTGGCGGGGCGCGGCGGGGCGGTAACTGAATGTCAGCGCGGGCGATACCGGTGTGCCTTCTTGTCGGGGGCTTGTTATTGCTTACCGCCGAGCCACACGTTGCCTGACCTGCTGTTTCGACCGCATGACCGAAACCCGCCAGGTGGCGCGGTGACAGTATGTAGCATTCGACACTCTTCCCGCGCCGAGTCGGCGGACGCCACCGTTGTGACACTACGTCACCAGCCGTGGATGACCGCTAATCGCCAGTTTTCGAGAAGTGGCATTTCAACCGCGATGTACCCCGGAAGTAAGCAATAACAAGCCCCCACCAGGTCATATCAGCTCGCCACGAATACTCACCGAACGTCACGAACCAATGGCCCGCGCCGACGCTGATCTCCGGGGCGGTCGGCCGAGCGTGAAACGACGGCGAGCCGACCTCCGCAAAACGGAGGCCAGCTCGCTGAACCATCGAAAGCGCTAGACGACCACGCTCACCAGTCGGCCCGGCACCACGATCACCTTGCGTGGCACCCGGCCCTCCAGCACGGCTTCGATCTCGGCCAGCGCCGCCGCCCGCACGACGTCTTCGCCCGCGTCGGCCGCCACCTCGACCCGGCCTCGCACCTTGCCGTTGACCTGCACCGGCAGCGTGACGGCGGCGTCGACCAGCAGCTGCGGGTCGGCGACCGGGAACGGCGCGAACACCAGCGACTCCTCGTGGCCCAGGCGATGCCACAGTTCCTCGGCGATATGCGGCGCGACCGGTGCCATCATCAGCACCAGCGGCTCGACGACGGCTCGCGGCGCGCCGGACGTGCCCGACACGGCCGTGATCCGGTTCGTCAGCTCGATCATCTTGGCGATGGCCGTGTTGAACCGCATCGAGGCCATGTCCACGCGGACCTGGTCGATGACGCGGTGCAGCAGCTTGTTGGTCTCGTCGTCGACCGGCTCGTCGGTGACCTGCACGGCACCGGTCTGCTCGTTGACGACCGCGCGCCACGCACGCTGCAGGAACCGCTGCGCGCCGACGACCGCGCGGGTGTCCCAGGGGCGGCTCACGTCCAGCGGGCCCATCGACATCTCGTAGACGCGGAAGGTGTCGGCACCGTAGCGCGCGCACATCTCGTCGGGCGTGACGACGTTCTTCAGCGACTTGCCCATCTTGCCGTAGTGACGGCTGACCGGCTGATCCTCGTAGAAGTACCTGCCGTCGCGCTCGACGACCTCCTCCGCCTGCACCCAACTGCCCCGGGCGTCCTGATAGGAGTACGCCTGGATGTAGCCCTGGTTGAACAGCCGGCGGAACGGCTCGACCGACGACACGTGACCCAGGTCGAACAGCACCTTGTGCCAGAAGCGCGCGTACAGCAGGTGTAGAACGGCATGCTCGACGCCACCGACGTACAGGTCGACGCCACCGACGTCACCGGGGTGCTTCGGACCCATCCAGTAGCGCTCGATCTCGGGATCGACGAACGCCTTGTCGTTGGTCGGGTCCAGGTAACGCATCTCGTACCAGCAGGAACCGGCCCACTGCGGCATCACGTTGGTCTCGCGGGTGTAGCGCTGCGGCCCGTCGCCCAGGTCCAGCGTGACGTCGATCCACTCGGTCGCCCGGCTCAGCGGCGCCTCCGGCTCGGAGTTGGCGTCGTTGATGTCGTGCACCTTCGGCGCGAAGTCCGCCAGCTCGGGCAGCTCGATCGGCAGCATCGACTCGGGCAGCGCGACCGGCATGCCGGTGGAGTCGTAGACGATCGGGAACGGCTCGCCCCAGTAACGCTGGCGGCTGAACAGCCAGTCACGCAGCCGGTAGGTGACCGCCCCGGCGCCCCGGCCGGTGCGCTCCAGCCACTCGATCATCTTCGCCTTGGCGTCCGCGATGCCCAGGCCGTTCAGATCGATGCCCTCGGCCGCGTTGGCACTGTTGATCGCCGCGCCCTCACCGGTGTAGGCCTTGCCGGCAAAACCTTCGGACGGCTGCACGGTACGAATGATCGGCAGGTGGAAGACCTCGGCGAACTCGTAGTCGCGTTCGTCCTGCCCGGGCACGGCCATGATCGCGCCGGTGCCGTAGCCCGCCAGCACGTAGTCGGCGATGAACACCGGAATCCGCCCGCCCGTGACCGGATTCTCCGCGAACGCGCCGATGAAGACGCCGGTCTTCTCCTTCGCGTCGGCGGCCCGCTCGACATCGGTCTTCGCGGCGGCGAACGCGCGGTAGGCGGAAATCGCCTCGGCCGGCGTCGCGTGCCCGCCGGTCCACGCCGGGTCGGTGCCCTCCGGCCACGTCGCCGGCATCATCGTGTCGACGGCGGCGTGCTCCGGTGCCAGCACCATGTAGGTCGCACCGAACAGCGTGTCGGGCCGGGTGGTGAAGACCCGGATCGTCGTGTCGCCCTCGGGAGCCGCGAAATCGATGTGCGCGCCGACCGACCGGCCGATCCAGTTGCGCTGCATCAGCTTGATGGCCTCGGGCCAGTCCAGCAGGTCCAGATCGGACAGCAGCCGGTCACCGTACGCGGTGATCCGCATCAGCCACTGCTTCATGGTGCGCTTGAACACCGGGAAGTTGCCGCGATCCGAGCGCCCGTCGGCTGTCACCTCGGCGTCGGCCAGCACCGTGCCCAGCCCGGGACACCAGTTGACCGGGGCCTCGCTGACGTACGTCAGGCGGTGGTCGTCGATGATCGTGCGGCGCTCGACATCGGACAGTTCCGCCCACGCTCGACCGTCCGGCGTGGCCCGGGTGCCGGCTGCGAACTCCGAGATCAGCGCGTCGATCGGGCGCGCTTTGCCGGCGGCGTCGTCGTACCACGAGTTGAAGATCTGCAGGAAGATCCACTGGGTCCACCGGTAGAACTCGACGTCGGTGGTAGCCACGGAACGGCGCGGGTCGTGACCCAGGCCCAGCCGGTGCAGCTGCTCCCGGAAGACCTCGATGTTGGCCTCGGTGGTCGTGCGCGGGTGGGTGCCGGTCTGCACCGCATATTGCTCGGCGGGCAGCCCGAACGCGTCGAAGCCCATCGTGTGCAGCACGTTGTAGCCGGCCATGCGGTTGAAGCGGGCGAAGCAGTCGGTGCCGATGTAGCCCAGCGGGTGCCCGACATGCAGGCCGGCGCCGGACGGGTAGGGGAACATGTCCAGCACGAACAGCTTCTGCGCGTCGTCGCGGGCGGGCGAGCGCGGGTGATCGGCGTCGGCCAGCGGGCCGGACGGGTTCGGCGTGTTGTAGGTGCCGTGTTCGTCCCAGTAGGCCTGCCAGCGGATCTCGATCTCGCCCGCCATCTCGGCGGTATAGCGATGCGCCGGAACCTCGGCGTCGACCTCGCTCATTTTGCTCACCTTCACATCAAAGATTCTCAGTCACAGTCTGGTCAGGGTGTCGCGGCAGATTGCGCACGGGGGTGTTCGAGGGCATAAAAAAGCCCCTCGCGCAGGAGGGGTCGCCGTGCTGTCGCGCTCTAGAGGCGCATCAGCACGGCCAGCTAAGGAGCTCGGACCGCCGAGTCATGCCACTATCATAACCCGCCGCGTCGTGCGGGGTGGTATCACGATCGCGAATCTTGGACACCCAGGGTTCTTTCGATGCGCGCGGACGACCCTGAGCGTCAAGATTCGCGATCTTGCGAGAAAGAAGGCTCGGCGTGAAGGGAACTGTCATCGCTATGCAGCCCGCGTCGGAATGGCGGCGGCACGGGCTCCGCAGCAGCCTGATCTTCCGCGGGGCGATCGCGGTGGTCTCGGGGGTCGGCGTGTGGCTGGATCAGAACGGGCTGTTCGGGCAGCTCTCGAGTTTGGTGTTTCTGTTCAACTTCGCCACGCTGACCCGCTCGCTGTGGCTGCGCCGTGGGCCGCGCCGGATCACCCTCACCGGTGCCGATCTGCGCATCCGCGACGTCACGCACCGGGTCAGTGCCGACCGTGGGGGTCCCATCGTCGTGCCGAGATCCGCGATCACGAGCATCGAGGCCATCGACGACGCGGTTCCGGCCGACTCAGCCGCCTCCCCGGCCGCTGATGGTCCGCCGGTCGAGCCGCCGAAACCGTGGTTCATCGACGTCTCCCGCGGAACACGCCAGGAGACGCTCGGGCGCGAACGCGACGCGACGCCCCGGGACTTCGAACGGATGCGCGCCGAAGCCCAAGCCGACGCGGAACGACTGCGACCGGCACCGAACGTGCGGATCTCGGTGCGAGACGGACACGACGTCTACGTGAGAACGTGGATCGGCACCCGGATCAAGGTGTGGTGGACCCTGAGCCCGAAGCGGGAACCGATTCCGCCAACAGAGATTCTCGTCGATGTTCGTGACACCGAGGCCGCGGTGGCGTTGACGCGGAGATGGCTCGCCGACACCCCCATCGTCGCCACGGAAGTTCGCGGCGCCCGTACCCATTAAATTGGGTTGATTCTGGCTCTTGTTGTGTGCATTTGCAGACGAATACGCTGCGGAAACGGTTGCGTCGGCAATGTGATGGTGAAGATCCTGTAACCGGCCCCCCACCGAACGGTGGTATCACCCGTGGCCTACTGCCTCTCGGCTCACCAGCCATTCGCGGATAACCTGAGAGAATGCACACAGTCGGCGGGGTGGCCGGGCAATGGCGGCCGAACCGAGACTATCGGCCGGCCCGTGACCTTCACTGGCAGCCATCGGCGTATCGAGGAGACAGCCAGTGACAGTTCAACGTTCTGCCGGCGAGCGCAGCCAGCCGTTGTCGTCGGAAGAGTTTGCCGAGGCCAGCGACGCGATTGTCGCCAATATCGAAAAGGTCATCGAGGGCAAGACGGCGACAATTCGCCTGGCGCTCGCGGTGATGCTGGCCGAGGGGCATCTGCTCATCGAAGACGTGCCCGGTGTCGGCAAGACGAAGTTGGCCAAGGCGCTCGCCCGGTCGATCGATTGCACGGTGCGCCGCATCCAGTTCACGCCGGACCTGCTGCCCTCCGACGTCACCGGCGTCAGCGTCTACAACCAGGAGACACGCGACTTCGAGTTCAAGCCGGGTGCCATTTTCGCGAACATCGTGGTCGGCGACGAAATCAACCGGGCCTCGCCGAAGACGCAGTCCGCGCTGCTGGAATGCATGGAGGAGCGGCAGGTCACGGTCGACGGTCTGACCTATGAATTGCAGATGCCGTTCATGGTCATCGCGACGCAGAACCCGATCGAGATGGAAGGCACCTATCCGCTTCCGGAGGCGCAGCGCGACCGTTTCACCGCCCGGATCGCGATGGGTTACCCCGACTCGACCGCGGAACTCGCGATGCTCGACGGGCACGGTGCCGAGGACCCGATTCTCGACCTGCGGCCGGTCGCCGACGCCGGAGTGGTGCGGCAGCTGATCCAGACCGTGCGCGACGTGCACGTGGCCGACGTCGTCAAGCAGTACGCGGTCAATCTCTGCAACGCCACTCGCGAATCCAACGACCTGCGGCTCGGCGCCTCTCCCCGAGCCACGCTGCAACTGCTGCGCACCGGCCGGGCCGTGGCCGCGCTCGAGGGCCGCGACTACGTCGTGCCCGACGACCTGCAGGCCCTGGCGGTGCCGACGCTCGCGCACCGCATCATCCCGACCGCCGAGGCCCAACTCGGGCGCCGCACGACCGACGCGATCGTCGCAGAGATCGTGCACCGGCTGCCCCTTCCGACCGACCGCACGCCGGCCTCGCCCTACCAGACGCGCCAGGCCGTGCCCCCGCCCACGACCGGCGCCAGCCCGTACGACCAACGGAGGCGATAACCATGCGGGAAGCCCTGCGCGGACTTACGGGGCGCGGGAGGTGCTTCCTCTACGGCGCTGCCGCGGCGGCGCTCTGTGCTCTGATTCTCGGCGAGAAGGACCTGCTGCGGATCGCGATCCTGCTCGTCGTGCTGCCACTGCTCGCCGCCTACAACGTCGGTCGCAGCCGTTATCGGTTGGCCTGCACCCGCGTCCTCGAACCGTCGCGCGTGCAGGTCGGCATGACGTCACGGGTGCTGCTGCGACTGGAGAACCTGAGCGGCTTCACGACCGGCACCCTGCTCCTCGAAGACCGCCTGCCCTACTCGCTCGGCAGCCGGCCCCGGCTGGTGCTGGAGCGGCTGGCCCGGCGGCACGCGTCATCGGTGGCCTACACGGTGCGCGCGGACGTTCGCGGCCGGTTCGAGGTCGGTCCGCTCGTGGTGCGTCTGACCGACCCGTTCGGCCTCTGCGAACTGACGCGGTCGTTTCCGAGCATCGATCACCTCGTCGTGATCCCGCAGGTGGTGCCGCTGCCGATGATGCGGCTCGCCGGAGAGTACGCGGGCGCGGGCGAGAGTCACGCCCGCAGTGTCGCCGTGCATGGAGACGACGACGCGGCGACCCGTGAGTACCGCTACGGCGACGACCTGCGGCGGGTGCACTGGCGGTCGACCGCCCGCACCGGCGAGTTGATGGTGCGCCGCGAGGAACAACCATGGGAGTCACGGGCGACGCTGCTGCTCGACACGCGCGCGTTGGCGCACCGCGGCGAGGGCCCGACGGCGAGCTTCGAGTGGGCCGTCTCGACTGTCGCCAGCATCGCCGAACACCTCAATCACGCCGGTTACAAGGTCCGTCTCGTGACCGACACCGGCACTGACATCTCGGCCAGCGGCGGCGACGCCGCGATCCTCGACTACCTCGCCGAAGTGCAACTCGGCCAGCGCGGCGACCTCGGCACGGCGATCGACACGCTGCGCCGGCGCTCCGACGGCGGCCTCGTGATCGCGGTGCTCGGCGTGGTGCGGCCGGTCGAGGCGGACCTGCTGAGTTCGTTGCGACGCAGCGGCACGACGTGCGTCGCGTTCATGATCAATAGCACCACGTGGCTCAACCTGTCGACGTCGGATCGCGCCGCGGCCGACGACGCCCACACCGCGGCCGGTCTCGGGCTGCTCCGCACCGGCTGGCGCGTGATCGACGTCCCGCACGGATCCAAGCTCTCCACCCTCTGGCCCCAGGTCGCCCGAGGCTCGCAAGGGTTCGCCTACCGAGCCGCGATGGCCGAGACCGTTTCCGGCGGTGTTCGATGAACCAACGGCGTCACCTCACCATCATCGCGGCGGTCACGACCCTGATGGCGTCCGCGCCGCTCTCATCGCTGTTCCTCCAATGGACGTGGCTGATTCAGGCCATCATCGCGGTCTCGCTCATCTGCGGGGCAGCGCTGCTCGCCCGAGCGCTGCGCGCACCCGTGTGGGCACAGCCGATCGCCACCCTCTTCGCGCTGCTGCTGGCGCTGACCTGGCTCGACTCCGACGGGCACGCCTTCGCCGGACTCCTGCCGTCGCTGGGCACCTTCCGCCACTTCGGCACGCTGCTCTCCAACGCCGGCGCCGAGATGAACGTGTACGGCATCCCCGTCGACGACCACCCCGGCTTCCTGTTCCTCACCACGGCCGGCGTCGGGTTCGTGGCGATCCTCGTCGACCTGCTCGCCGTCGGCCTCCGTCGCCCGGCCCTCGCCGGCCTGCCGATGCTCGCGATCTACGCGGTGCCGGTCGAGATCGATCCGCACTCGGTGTCGGTGATCGCGTTCGCGATCGGCGCCGCCGGCTTCATGTGGCTGCTCGTGACCGACAACATCGACCGTGTCCGCCTGTTCGGCCGTCGTTTCACCGGCGAGGGGCGCGGCGTCGACATGTGGGAGCCGTCGCCTCTGGCCACGGTCGGCCGCCGGCTCGCCGTCGTCGGCGTGCTGCTGGCGATCATCGTCCCGGTGGCGACGCCGGGCCTGTCACGCGCGCTGATTCCGGCGCTCGGCGGCGGCAACGGCACCGGAAACGGCAAGGGCAGTTGCCACGGCGTCTGCCTGAACGGGTCGGTCGACCTCTTCGGCACGCTCTCCGGTCAGCTGAACAACAAGAACACGACGGTGCTCGCGACCGTGAAGACCGACGAGCCGGTGTCGCAATACCTGCGCTTCGGGGTCGCCGACCACCTGACGAAAGCCGGCTTCTCCCCCGCCAGCACCCAGGGTGAGCCGGTCAGCCAGGGTCTGCCGAACCCGCCGTTCACCAACCCGAACGCGACCGACGCCGGCGACGTGCAGTTCGTGGAACACAAGGCGACGGTCACGATCAAGAACCTGCGCATGCCGCTGCTGCCGATCTACCTCGCACCGATCACCGGCACGACGCAGAACATCACGGCGGGCTACAGCTTCGACCCCGACACCGCCGAGATCTTCAGTGACAAGCCGACGACGGCCGGCCAGACCTACACGTTCAGCTACAACGAACCGACGTACCCGGCCGACTCACTCGCCAAGGCACCGTCGCTGACGCCGAGCGATCCGCTGGAAATCGCCGAGGGCCGCCCGCCGGTCGAGGTGCCCGAGGTCGTCAACATCGTCAAGGATCAGACGAAGGGCGCGACGAACGAGTACGAGACGGTCACCGACCTCACGAACTTCTTCTCCCGCAAGAACGGCTTCAGCTACCAGGTGACCACGAAGAAGGGCACGACGGGCACCGACATCGGCGACTTCCTGCAACAGCGGCAGGGCTACTGCGTGCAGTACGCGTCGGCGCTGGCCTGGCTCGTCCGCGAAGCCGGCTTCCCGGCCCGGGTCGCGTTCGGGTTCACCGAGGGCACGCTGCTTCCCGGTGGCACCAACACCTACCAGCTGACGAACCAGAACCTGCACGCGTGGACGGAGATCTACTTCCCGACGTTCGGCTGGGTCCCGTTCGACGTGACGCCGTCGGCCGACGTACAGGGTTCGTTGCGCAACCCGTGGCAGCCCGACGCGAACAACCCGCAGAAGACCGGCAGCGGCCCGACCGCCGCCGAACCGTCCCTCGGCGCGGGTGGCACCGGCGGGTCATCGGCCAAGCCGCACGTGCGGGTCGACCCGAACGGCGGCGGCGGTGTCGGCTCCGCGCCCCATCACGGCACCCCGTGGGGCTGGTGGGTGTTGACCGGCCTGCTCCTCGTGCTCGTGCTCGCCGCGTTGCCGGCCATCGCGCGTGCGATCCTGCGCGGTCGGCGGGCCGCCGCCGATCGACGGGTCACGAGTGATCCGGACCATCCCGGCGAACCGTGGGTGGTCGTGCCCGAGTCGGAGGCGGTGGCTTCGTCGACGAGACGAGTCCACGCCGCCTGGGACGAATTCATCGACATCCTGGTCGACTACCGGGTTCCGGTCGATCCGGCCGAAACGCCACGCAGCACGTCCGAACGGGTCGTGGGCAGCCTGAGCTTCTCCGGTGACGCCGCGGCGAGCACCCGGCTGATCGGGGCGAGTGAGCAGCGCGCCCGCTATGCGCGAAACCCGGGCCCGGGTCAACCGCTTGAGGGTGGACTGCGCACGATCCGGCAGACGCTGGCCTCTCAGGTCTCGCTGCGGACGCGACTACGGGCGCAACTCCTGCCGCCGTCGGTCACGCAGCGATGGGGATCGTGGACCGTGATGACGATCAGTAACTCGACGGCACGGGTGCAGGCGATGCGCGAAGCCGTGGGCCGGGTCTTCTCGGTGCGCCGCCTGCTGTCGCCTCGACGGGCGACGCCTCGGTAGGTGTGTATGACGTCGGGCACCGGCCGGCCGAGGCCGGCCGGTGCCCGGATGATCGTGGAGGATTTCGGCCGATTATTCGTCGAGAGTCGACACACAACGCGTCGACCGGTTTGGGCGCGCGCCAGCCTGGTGGGTCCGACCTCGCGCAGCAGCCCCCGTGACCTGCGCTAACGCCCGTTTTCCGGGCGCGACCGCCAGCGTTCCTCGAGCCGATCGATGAAGCCGATGCGACGTGGCTTCGTGGATCGGGTCGCGGTGCCTCCGACTGCTTTAAGCGACGTGCCACGGCCGTGACGGGCCGTGTGGGTGCCGAACAGGAGAGCACCGAGCATCACGACGAAACCGCCGACGCTGATGATCGGTGCACTGATAATGGGGCCTGCGATAACCAACGCGAAGCCCACGATCCCGAGCAGAACCGCGAAAATGATGCGGCGACGCGTGTGGAATCGTGGATCGGTGGCGCGCACCGCAGAGGCAAACTTGGGGTCCTTCGCGAGCGACTGCTCGATCTGATCGAATAGTCGCTGCTCGTGTTCCGAAAGCGGCACGGCACTCCTCCCCGGTCTCTGGCCGGTCTCGCTGCGCGGTGAGGCGGCAGGAGGCCGACGCGACCGTGGCAGCCGGGCGGCTGCTTATCGTAAGTCTACGAGCGCTGCAGCGGGTCGGAAAGGCAGACGACCCGCTGAGGCCAACGATTTTCGCAACCCTTAATCCTGGTCGGACGCATGCCACGGTCCCGGCATTTGGGACCAATCTACCCGGTCTGGGTCGTCCGCTCGGGCCACATGACCGACTGCGTCGCTGCCCAGGAGGCTTGCGGGCCGAACGGCCGCGGAACCGAAGCGCGCGACCGCCGCGTCAGCCGCCCGCTCCGCGTGTGACCAACCGCGCTCCCGATCGCCGAGCGCCGGCTGCCGCGCGAGCCCTTCAGCGCGGACGAGGCCCTCCGCGCGGACCCCGAGCAACCGGATGCGGTCTCGGGGAGACAGCGCCGTGAAGAGATCCATGGCGGTCGTGAAGATCTCCTGGCTCACGTCGGTGGCGCCCGAAAGCGTGCGGGAACGACTCAATGTCCGGAAATCCGCCAACCGCACCTTAATCGCGATCGTGCGCCCGGCGAGGCCGGCTCCACGCATCCGGGAGGCGACCCGGCCCGCCAGCGCGAGGAATGTGCGGCGCACCACGGCCCGATCGTCGATATCGATCTCGAACGTCGTTTCCGCGCTGATGGACTTCTCCACGTGCGTGGCCACGACCGGCCGAGGATCGCGGCCGTTTGCGAGTTCGTGCAGATGGCGGGCGGATGCCTCGCCGACGGCCGACCGCAGCATGCCGATCGGCACCTCGGCCAACTCTCCCACCGTGCGCAGGCCAAGCCGCCGCAGCGACTCGGCGGTGCGCTCGCCGACACCCCACAGTGCCTCGACGGGCAGCGGACGCAGGTAATCAAGCACGAGGTCGACCGGAATGACCGACAGACCGTCGGGTTTGACCCGGGTGGAGGCGAGCTTGGCAACGAATTTCGTCGAGGCCACGCCCACCGAACATGTCAGCTTCTGTTCGCCGGCAAGGCGCCGCCGGATCAGCGCCCCGATCTCGGCCGGTCGCCCGAGCAGCCGTTGCGCACCCGCGACATCGAGAAAGGCCTCGTCGAGAGACAGCGGCTCGACGAGCGGCGTGACATCACGAAAGATGCGCATCATCGCCGCGGACGCCGCCGTGTATTCGGTGAAATCGGGCGGCAGGAAGATCGCCTGCGGGCACAGTCGTTTCGCGATGGCACCGGGCATCGCGCTGCGGACACCGAACTCGCGGGCTTCGTAACTCGCCGAACTCACGACACCGCGTGGCCCGGCCCCACCGACGATGACCGGCTTGCCGGCCAACTCGGGCCGCCGGCGCACCTCGACCGAGGCATAGAACGCGTCCATATCGACGTGCAGCATCGTGCACCCGGAGTCATCTGCTCCGGGCCCGAACATGGCCGCGGCGTCGCCCCGCGGCACCTGCGAACTGCGCCCCACCCCAGAAGGCTAACCGCCGGGTACGACAGTTACGCGGGGCTTTCCCGCTCGGGCGGCACGACGCATCGCGGGCGCCCCACTATGACCTACGAGCGCCCGACGATCAAGCGTCTACCAACGGACCGTGATCAGCGGGATCTCCATCTCGGCCGCTGTCACCGAACCGTGCATCGCGACCATGCGAGCCTCGCGCGGTTCGGCCAGCGTCGCCATGATCGAGTGGTCCTGGCGACAGACGACGATCACGTCGCCGAGCCGGTCGAGGTGCGCCGCCGTGACATCGCCGTACCACCCCGTCGCCACGGCCTCCTCACGCGACATTACCCACGCCGCGTCGCCCATGATGTCGATCCACGTGGCCAGCACGTCGGCGGTGGCTCCCGGCTCGGTGTGCAGATAGCGCACCCGGGACTCGCCCGCCACGATCGAGACGCCGGCGCGCAGGCGTGGATCACGATCAAGATCGAAGCGCTTCTCCACGGGTACGTTCAACTGGCCATGATCCGCCGTGACGAGCAGCGCGGCATCGACGGGTAGCAGCGCCGCCACTCGGGCGACCAGGCGTTCCACCCGGCGGGCCTCGTCCAGCCACTCGCGGGAGCCGAGCCCGTACGCATGCCCGGCGTGATCGAGGTCCGGGTGGTAGCCGAAGACCATCGCCGGGCCGTCGTCCACCGTGATCGACTTGATCATCTCGTTGGCGAGCGGCTCGATGTCATCGCCGAAGCGGTAATCGGCGCCACGGTCGGTGGCCTCGGTGAGCCCGCTTCCGACGAACGCCGACCGGGAGACCACCGAAGCTCGTACGCCGGCGGCGCTCGCCCGTTCGAACACCGTCGGCACCGGCTGCCACTCGGACGGCTTCGGATCGTCGCGCCACTGGATGTGGTTGAGCACCCGATCGGTGCCCGGCACCAGGGTGTTGAAGCCGACGATGCCGTGCTGACCGGGCGTGGCCCCGGTGGTCAGGCAGGCGAGGCTGACCGGTGTCGTCGACGGGAACCCGGCCGTCAGCTTCGCCAACTCGCCGATGCGGCCCGCGTGAATGTCCGCGAACGTCGGTCCGACCTCGGCGACCGCCCCGAGTTGGTGGTAGCCGAGACCGTCGATGAGCAGCACCGCGATCCGGCGGACGCCGTCGAGCCGGGCGGTGAGCCCGAGCGGGTCCGGCTCACCGGGCACACCGAGTGTGGCCAGCACACCCGGCATCAGGTCGACCAGACTCGATTCGCCGTAGCGGGGGCGGACGGCCATCGGCACGCTCCGGAAGGTCGGCAAGGTCGTCAGCCCACTGTGCGCCGGGCGAGCAGGTGCAACTGGGTGGCGATATCACGGAAGGGTGGCAACGACGCCGTCGCCAGCTCGAAGTCGAGCATGCCGGGCGGATCCGCGTCGACGAGCGCGCCGGGCATGAGGTCGGCGACGACACGTACTCCGGAAATCGCTTCGATCGTGAACCCAGCGGCCGTGACCAGGGCCGAAGCGCTGTCGACGTCGAACCTGCGCTTATCGGTCTCGGCCGATTGCTCGGCCACGAGGGCGGACGCGGCGCCGAGGTTTCCGGCGAGCGCCCGGGCGAGCACGGCGCCGACCCGGCTCGCGACCACGATGCTCGCGACCCCGCCGGGGCGGAGCGCGGCGGCGATCGACGCCATCACCGCGGCCGGGTCGTCGACCTCTTCG
Organism: uncultured Actinomycetota bacterium; assembly: GCA_963797605.1. Taxonomy (GTDB): domain Bacteria; phylum Actinomycetota; class Actinomycetes; order Mycobacteriales; family Micromonosporaceae; genus DASQPR01. The sequence continues at coordinate 343,782 of CAWCPX010000005.1, forward strand.
AGCACGCTGTGGCAGAGCACGATGTCGGCGGCCTGGGCCGGCACGAGGGTGCCGAGCTGATCGCCGTCGCCCTGAACCGCGTGCACGCGCTGGGCGACACCGGCATCGGCGGCGCGGCGGGCGAGGCTGGCGAGCGCGTCGGGGCTGGCGTCGATCACGGTCACCTGATGACCGGCAACGGCCAGTGGCACGGCGAAAAGACCGGTGCCACCGCCGACGTCGATGACATCGAGTGAGTCGCCGTCGCGACGGTCGAGTTCACGGCGCAGCGCGGCCCAGATCACCGCCGTTCGCGGCGTCGCGAGCGACGGTCCGGCAAAGGTGCGTTCCACGATCGAAGCCTAGGTGGTACGACGCGGTTCCGCGTACTCCGTTATCCGGCGAGCTTCGCCTGCAATCGACTAGTGTGCCGAACATCCGATATTTCCTTTTCGGGGAGCTTCCTGTGACTCAGTTTCGCCGTTGGGTGGTCGCCGCATTCGCGGTCATCCTCGTGGGTGCCACGGTCTTCATCGGGCACCTAGTGTCCACGTCCGTTCCCACATCGTTCCTGACGAGTTCGGGCCCGAAGAAGGTCGTCGCGTCGGTGAAGCCGTCGCCGAAGCCCACGAAGCCCGCCGGGCCGCAACTGTTCGCCGGACCCCTGGCGATGGTGCGACCGCCGGTGAACCCGGCACGGGTCATCGCGGCCAACACCGACATGTTCGGCTGGACCCTCATCGACCTGAAGACCGGCAAGATGACCGGCTCCGCGAACGCGGCGACCGCGAGCAGCACGATGGAATCCATGATCAAACCGTGGATCGCCGCCGACTACCTGCGCCAGCACTCGACCGTCAGCAAGAGCGTGCTCGCCGACCTCAGCGACATGATCATCGAGAACGACGACAAGGCCGCGACCCATTACTACAACCTCGGCGGCGGCAACGCGGTCGCGCACCGGCTGCAGAGCGTGTGCCACGTCGGGCGGCTGACCACGAAGACCGGCTGGTGGAGTTTCACCACGCTGACACCGCAGGGCACGGCGCTGTTCGCGAAGTGCATCGCTGACGGCGCGGCGGCCGGCCCGAAGTGGACGCCCTGGATGATCTCGACGATGCAGAAGGTCAAGGGCGGCGTCAACGAGCAGCTCACGGCCACGAGCATGGGTGGTCGCTGGGGCATCATCGACGGCCTCCCGGCGACGCTCACGACCGGGCTGGCGATGAAGAACGGTGCCACGCAGCAGGGCGGCGGATGGCACGTGAACTGCATGGCGATCATGCCGGGGCAATGGGTGCTGGGCATCATGCTGCAGACCCAGAAGGACATGCCCTACGGCGCGACCGTCTGCGGCAACGTGGCGAAGCAACTGGTCGTGATCGGCTGACTCGTATGTCGTTAGTGATATGACGATGCGTTGAAATACATACCTTTTCGTAATTGATGTGGCCGTACGACGGGGGGACATGTGTCGAAAATCGTGATCGACGTGGACGAGGATCTGCTCGCGTACGCGGCCGAAGTGCTCGGAACCCGCGACGAACGCGAGACCGTGGAAGCTGCCCTGCGGGCGAGCGTCCGCCCGACCACCTGGGACCTCACCCCGCAGACCGGCGACGACGCGGACTAACGGAAATCGCGCGACGACGACTTGACCGGCATCTTCAACGGCGCCAGATGGTCGGCGTTCAGATTCACCACGCCGTCGTATTTCTCGATCACGCCCCGGATCAGCAGCGCCGGTGACGTCTGCGCGACCCGCCGGTAACGCGCCCACAGGCCCGGTGAGCACACGATATTGAGCAGCCCGGTCTCGTCTTCGAGGTTGATGAAGGTGATGCCGCTCGCCGTCGCCGGCCGCTGCCGATGCGTCACGATGCCGCCGACCAGCACCCTCCGGCCGTCGTCGACGCTGGTCATCGCCGTCTCCACGCTGATCGCCCCGAGCCGCGTCAGGCCGGTCCGCACGAACTGCACCGGGTGGCTGTCGGGCGACAGGCCGGTCGCCCAGACATCGGCGACCATCTCGTCGATCGCGTCCATGCCGGGCAGCATCGGCGCTTCCATCCCGGTGGTCGTACCCGGCAATCGTCCCGCTCTTCTCCTGCGCCGCCGCGCCCGCCGCCCACAGCGCCTCCCGGCGGCTCAGGCCGAAACTCGCGAAGGCGTCGGCGGTCGCGAGCGCCTCCAGGTTCGCGGTGGACAGGCCGGTGCGACGGGCCAGATCAGCCATGTCGCGGTACGCCCCACCGCGCACCCGTTCCGCCTCGATCGCGCTCCGCGACGGAACCCGACAGCGTGCGGACGGTGCTGAGCCCGAGCCGCACCACCGGCCCGCCGACGCCCCACCGCGACGGTGGTTCGCCCGCGCCGCCGGCACATTCGCGGGTTTCCGGTGTCTTCTCCAGCGTGGCGGCGGCGTTGCTCGCGTTGATGTCGGGCCGCACGACCGTGACGCCGTGCCGCCGGGCGTCGTCGACGAGCGTCTGCGTCGAGTAGAAACCCATCGGCTGCGCGTTGATCAGCGCGGCGCAGAACGCGGCCGGGTGGTAGCGCTTGAGCCACGAACTCGCGTAGACGAGATAGGCGAAGCTCATCGCGTGGCTCTCCGGGAAGCCGTAATTCGCGAACGCGGCGAGCTTGACGAAGATGTCGTCGGCGAGCGCACCGGAGATGCCGTTGGCCGCCATCCCCTCGTACAACCGAGCCTTGATCTTCTGCATGCGCTCCGCCGATCGTTTGGAGCCCATCGCCCGCCGAAGCTGGTCGGCCTCGGAGGGGGTGAAGTCGGCGACGTCGATCGCGAGCTGCATGAGCTGTTCCTGGAACAGCGGCACTCCGAGCGTCTTACGCAGCGCGTTCTCCATTTTCGGATGCGGCACCGTGGCATCTTCCAGACCGTTTTTCCGCCGGATGTAGGGGTGGACCGAACCGCCCTGGATCGGGCCGGGCCGGATCAGCGCGACCTCGACGACGAGGTGGTAGAAGTTTTCCGGCTTCAGCCGCGGCAGGGTCGCCATCTGGGCCCGGCTCTCGACCTGGAAGACGCCGATCGAGTCGGCCCGGCACAGCATCCGGTAGACCTCGGGATCATCGAGGAGCAGCGTGGAGATGTCGAGTTCGGATTCGATCATGTCGAACGCGTAGTGCAGCGCGGAGAGCATGCCGAGCCCCAGCAGGTCGAACTTGACGAGCCCGGTCGCGGCGCAGTCGTCTTTGTCCCACTGCAGCACCGTGCGGTTCTCCATCCGGCCCCACTCGACCGGGCAGACCTCGATCACCGGCCGGTCGCAGATGACCATGCCGCCGGAGTGGATGCCGAGGTGCCGGGGGAAGGTCTGCAACTCGTTCGCGAAATGTACGACGTGCTCCGGAATGCCCTCCTCCTGCTTCAGCGCGCCCCAGTGGTCGATGCCCTTGCTCCACGCGTCCTGCTGGCCGGGCGAGAACCCGAACGCCTTCGCGATGTCACGGATCGCCGAACGCGGCCGGTAGGAGATGACGTTGGCGACCTGGGCCGTGTGGCGCCGGCCGTACTTGCGGTAGACGTGCTGGATCACCTCTTCCCGCCGGTCGGACTCGATGTCGATGTCGATGTCGGGCGGCCCGTCGCGTTCGGGGGCCAGGAACCGCTCGAACAGCAGCCCCCAGCGCACCGCGTCGACGTTGGTGATGCCGAGCGCGTAGCAGACCGCCGAGTTCGCCGCCGAGCCCCGGCCCTGGCAGTAGATGTCGTTGTCCTTGCAGAACGTGACGATGTCGTGCACGACGAGGAAGTAGCCCGGAAAGTCGAGCTCTTCGATCATCGTCAGTTCGTGCGCGATCTGCTTGTACGGCGGCCACGTTGCGCCCGAGTGGCCCGTAGCGTCGCGCCGCGCCCTCCATCGTGAGCTTGCGCAGCCAGCTCATCTCCGAGTGGCCCGTCGCCGACCTGGAACGCGGGCAGTTGCGGTGTGACGAGCTGCAGGTCGAAGGCGAGTTCTTCGCCGTACGCGGCGGCCTGCGCGACCGCACCCGGGTAGTCGCGCGAACAGCGCCGCCATCTCCGCACCGGAGCGCAGGTGGCGGTGCCGGCGCCGGGCAGCCATCCGTCGATCTCGTCGAGACTGCGCCGGGCCCGCACCGCCGCGAGCGCGGTGGCGAGCCTGCGCCGGGCCGGGGTCGCGTAGTGCACGTTGCCGGTCGCCACCGTGGGCAGCCCGAACGCCTCGGCGAGCGTGACGAGCGCGTCGTTGCGGTCGCCGTCGAGCGGGTCGCCCGAGCGGGTCAGCTCGACGGCGACGTTGTCCGGGCCGAACAGGGCGACGAGCGCGTCGAGTTCCGCGGCGGCGGCGTCCATCCCGTGCGGCGAGCAGCGCCGCCGGCACCTGACCCTTGCGGCAGCCGGTGAGGACCAGCGCGTGGTCGCGCGAGCGTGGCCGCGATCTCGTCCAGGTCGTAGACGGGACGGCCCTTCTCGCCGCCCGCGCAGGTGGGCTTCGGCGATGAGGGTGGACAGCCGCGCGTACCCGTCCGGCGCCGCGGGCGAGCACCAGCAGGTGCCGCCCGACCGGGTCGGCCTCGCCGTTCTGCGGGCCGGGCAGGTCGAGAGACAGTTCGGCGCCGAAGATCGTGGGCAGCTCGAACTCCCGGGCGGCCTCGTTGAACCGCACGATGCCGTAGAGGCCGTCGTGGTCGGTGACGCCGAGCGCGGTCAGGCCGAGCCGCACCGCCTCCTCGACCAGCTCCTCGGGGTGGCTCGCGCCGTCGAGGAAGCTGAAGTTGGTGTGGCAGTGCAGTTCCGCGTACGTCGACGGCCGGCTCGCCCCGGATCAGCGCCGGCGCGTGATATTCCGGCCGCTTGCGGCTCCACGCCGGCGAGTCGCCGCCGTCGCCGTGATCTCGGTCGTGCGACGGCCGCGTGGTCGACGATCGGCGGAAACTCGATCGCGGGCTCGGGCATCACCTCGTCGGGCGTCGCGTCGCCGGTGAGCCGCCGCTGCAGGTCGGACCAGGAGATATTGGGATTGTAGTAGCCCATCGTGTCACCGGCCCGACCTAGTCATAGAGGGCCTCGACCGACCACTCGCCGTCGGCGAGGCAGAGCAGCAGCGCCCGGTCGTCGGCGAGCGCGATCTGGAAGCGGGCCCGCCGGCGCGCCTCCGCCGGGGCCCACCAGCGCTCGTCGAGCGGCCACGGCCCGGCCCAGCCGGTGACCTCCACGCTCGCGCCGCCCGTCGACGGCGACGGTCGCGGGCGGCGCCGGTCATCGCGAGCCGAGCGGTGACCCCCACGCTGTCGCCGTCGGCGTCGAGCACGTCGGCCGGCCAGCGGATCGGCCAGCACGGTGGCCGGCGCGGGCGGCGGCAGCCGACCCGGCCAGGGCGGCGTGTCGGGGCGGGCGGGCAGCCGTTCGTCACCCCACGGCACCAGCCGGACCTGGTCGGCGACGACCGCGGCCGCCGCCGAGCACGGCGGTGACGACCGCCTCCGGGCCGAGCATGCCCTGCACCCGGGTCATCGCCCGGTGTGCCCGATCGCGCTCGCGCACCGACGTCACCCCACAGCCCGAGTTGCAGCCCGGCGTGCTCGATGCACGCCCTCGGGGACCAGCCGCAGCCGCACGATGCCGCCGGTCGGCCTGCGGCCACCGGTCTGGCTCCGGCGATGGTGCAGCCAGCCGTCGAGTTGCCAGCGCACCCGGTCGGCGATCGCGGCCGTCGTCAGCAGCCCGTCATGGCGCCACACGCGGTGCAGCTCCTCGCCGTGCTCGGTGAGCGCCTCGATGCCGAGCCGGGTGCAGGCGAGCCCGTGCCCGGCGAGCCGGTCGTGCAGCCGCTCGGCGAGCCCGCGGGCGGCGAACGCGGCCGCGTCGACCCGATCGAGCGGCTCGTCGAACACGCTCGCTGACATCGAGGTCGGCCGGCGGCAGCCGGGTGGCGAGCGGACGTTCGTCCAGGCCGGCGGCGAGCCGGTGCGCCAGCGCGGCGTCGAACCCGAACCGGGCCAGGACGTCGGCGGCGGGCAGGGCGGCGAAGTCGCCCAGGGTGCGGACGCCGAGCCGGCGCAGCAGGTCGACCAGCGGATCCGGCCGATGGCGGCGACGTCGAACCCGGCGAGGAACACCCGGGTGCCACCCGGTGCCACGATGCGGCCTTCGCGCGCGGCCAGCCCGGCCGCGAAGACTCCGTCGGCGATGCCCGACCTGCGCCTCGACCGAGCACGCCTGGGCGACCTGCTCCACGAGGTGCTCGGCCGCGGCCTCCTCACCACCGAAATATCGGGACGGACCCCGGGCGGCGAGCGCGCACACGCCCGGCCGTACCACATCGACACCGGGCGCGATCGCCTCGACGGCGCCACCACGGCCTCGAATGCCCGGGCATCACGCGCCGTCGTCGTGCTCGACGACGTGCAACCGGGGGCAGCGGGACTGCGCTTCGCGCTTGCGAAGACCGAGGCGGATGCCCTCGGCCCGAGCCGAGGCGGAGCAGGCGACGACGCGGTTGGCCTCGATGCACGACGACCGGCTCGAACGTGGGCACGCCGTCGACGATGCCGGCCGCGACCACAGGCCAGTCGGGGCACCAAACCAGCAGCGTACGGGTCATAGCACGTCATCGTACACACGTTCGATCGCTAGGAAGCCACCTCACCCAACTCGACCGGATCGAGCTCCATCGGCAACCCGGCATCGTCGAAGATCGGCTCCACCGGCCGATCGACGAGGGTGAGCGACCGTGGCGCCGAGTTGCGATCGAGGCGGCCCCACTTGTCACCGTGCCAACCGGCGTTCAGCGAAGTCGTCACGGGCGCCCAGAACGTGCCCTGACGGGACTGCGCCGCCGCGCCCCGCCCCCGAACCATGATCGTCATTTCTCGCTGCCGCAGCCGCCCGACGCCCCGGCCCAGCCCCTCCCACCGACTGCGGGTGGAGTTGAGGACGAGATCAGCGCCGGGAAGGTGCCCGTAGGCCACGAAAACGCTGCCCCGCTGCCGAGCCCGGGCCGCGAGCCGGCTCGACATCGAGGCTCCGATCGGCCCCGGAGGCACCGCGACCACGACGTCAACGCCGTCGAGCAGAGCCGCGACCACCGTGGGCCACTCCGGGCCGGGATGAGGCACCAACGCCAGCCGATCGAGCGAGAGGCCGGCTTCGGCCGCGGCGACCGCTCCGAGCGTGGGCATGCCGACGATCGCGCACCACGAACCGGCCTGCGACGCGCCCGCGAGCAACGAGATGAGCAGCGAGGTCGCCCCGGACGTGGCCACGGTTGACCCGCGACGGAGGCCACCGCCGGGCAGCAGCGGCTGCAGACCTCGCACGACCGGCAGCAGCCGTTGCGGCGCCCCCAGCCCACCGGCCACGTTGCCGGCGTTGAGACCCGCCGCCGCACCCGTCGGCATGCGGGCCACGACCGTGGCGGGAGCCACGGCGGACGACGCTGACGTGGTCTCCGTGATCGACGCGATCCGGGCCGACTCCGCGCGAATGGGCGCGGCTCGAACCGGTGCGATCCGGGCGACCGCGGCTCGCACTGACGTAGTCGAGGCGGGCGCGCCGGCGGCAGACGGAATCGAGGCCGGCGCGATCGGGGTCGGCGCGATCGGAGTCGGCGCGATCGGAGTCGGCATGGCTCGGCCGGGCACGGTTCGTTGCGGTGCGGCGCGGCCCAACTCGGCGCGGTCCGACGCGGCGCGATCCGGCCCGGCGCGGCCCAACTCGGCGCGATCCGGCGCGGCCGCGTCGGTCGCCGGTCGCACGAGTCCGACCAATCCGATCGAACGGATCAGCTCGATGGCGGTCAACCGGCGCTGGGCAGCCGGCGTCGTCGACCCCTCCGGCTCAGGTCGGTGCGGTGGCAACGCCACGACGTCTGCCACACCGCACTCCCCTACAACGTCGCCCACGACCTCGACCCCGGCAACCTTGAACCCCTGAAACTTGAACCCCTGAGACCTGAACTGAACTTTGAAACCCTGCAAACCCTGAAACTCTTGAAGCCTGAATGTCTTGAAAAGCCTGAAACCTTCGAACCCAAGACTTGGAAACCCTGAACTCCGGCGCGACCGACCGCCGCGAGAAACCTCCGCCCGGAGCCGGCGGAGGCCGCGCCGAAGATCAGGCGACGAGATCGTCGAGCAATGCCGGGTAGGCGAGGCGACCGAGTGCCAGCTCAACGACGGCGACGAACGAGGCCGCGGCCCGGAGCAGATCGTCAGCTTCGCGCGCTGTGACCACGCGGGGAATGCCCGCCTCGGCCGCCGCCCGCTTGCCCGCGCTCGCGGCGAAGAACGCCGCCCACTCACCCAGTGCGGGCGCGACCAGGGTGAGAAGATCCCAGACGCTGGTCAGCCGGCTTCGGCGACTCGGCACCGGCCGGGCTCGGGCGGCCACGACAGCCGCGGCGGCACGCAGGGCGGCCAGATGCGCGGTGGCATAACGCAGGCCGTCGACCCGCTGCGTCTCGGCGTCATCGAGGCCTTGGCGGGCGAGCGCGAGCAGCTGTGACGCCGAACGGTGCGGAAACGCGTGCGCCGGCACCGATGGAAGCTCTGCCGCCTTATCGGTGGGGCTGGCGACCCACCGGCTCGACGGCGGCGTGGAAACGGCGTGGATAGCGTGGACCGGCTGTGTCTTGACGGGCATCGTGTTCTTCCTCTCCCTCACGGTGCTCATGTGGCCGGGCCCGTCATCCGCCGCCCGGGGGTCGGTGGACGGCGGATGACAAACCCGCGTCAGGAACCGCGACCTGGCAAGTTGCGGCTCCAGGACGGTGAGCACGCCGCGAACGCGCTCCCCGCCGCCTGGCGATGTTCCTTCGAACAGAGGTTCGATCGAACACACGTACAGTAAACCTCGGGTACGACAAGACCGCAAGGACCGACGTAAAGCCTGATCAGATGCCGAATTCGATCATCATGCCCAAGCATGACCATCGATGGATGCGACCGTGAGAACACTGAGGACATCGCGTCGCGAGTGACGGTTTTCGATCACACGATGCCCGGCGTAGGCGATCCGACGCTCGGGCTAACCTCGGCCGGTGACCGCCACGACCGCTCGCCGACCCCGCCTGACCAGCGCACAAACGCGTCCACGACCGGCCCTGGGTGTCGCCATGGTGATCGCGTCGGGCGTTCTTTTCGCGGTCAACGGCACCGTGTCGAAGCTCATTCTCGAAGCCGACCACGGAGCGATCGACGCACCCCAGCTCACGCTGCTCCGAGCGGTCGGCGCATGGAGTGGCCTCCTCGTGCTCGCCGCGGTCGTACGCCCCGGGCTCCGCCGGCTACGAGTCACCCGAAACGATCTTCCGCTACTCCTCACCTACGGCCTGACCGGTTTCTTCCTCGTGCCCATGCTCTACTTCGTCGCCATCAGCCACCTGCCTGTCGGCATCGCGCTGCTGTTCGAGTACATGGCACCTCTGCTGGTCGCGCTGTGGGCCCGATTCGGTCAGCATCAGCGGGTCAAGCGCCGGCTGTGGTACGGACTGGCGCTCAGCCTGGGCGGTCTGGCCTGCGTCGCCGAGGTGTGGCACGGCAGCCTCCGGCTCTCCGGCATCGGCGTCGCGGCCGGTCTGGGCGCCGCCGTGCTGCTGTGCTTCTACTACGTGCTCGGCGCGAAAGGCGTCACTCAGCGCGACACGATCTCGCTGACGTGGTGGGCCTTTGCAGTCTCGGCCCTCGCCGGGCTGATCGTCGCCGGGATCCGCACCGCCGGCGGGCCCGCCGCGATCTTCCCGGTCCACGTCCTGGGTTCGTCATCGCACGGCGTACCCGTGTGGGTGCTGACGATCTATCTCGTGCTCGGCGGCTCGGTCACGTCCTACCTGCTGGTCGCTGCCGCGCTCCGGCACCTGCCCCCGACCAGCGTCGGCATCATCGGCATGATCGAGCCCGTGGTCGCGGCCGCCGTGGCCTGGATCGTGCTGCACGAGCGGCTGTCGACCGCGCAGTTGCTCGGTGGGGTGTTCGTGCTCATCGGTGTCGGTGTGGCAGAAACCGCACGGACAGCGGGTCCGGGCGAAATCGGGGAGATCCCGCCAAGCTGAGCGGGCGGCGGGTGGCGCACGCGCGGACGCGAGCGGGCAAGATGGTCACCATGCATCCCAACGTACGCATGGTGCAGGACGCCCTCGTCGCCGCCGATACCGTGGGCGGCACGGGCGAACCCAGCATCATTCAGATCCTGCCCGACGCCGTGACCACCGCCGCTGCCGCCGCCGCGGCTCTCGGCGTCGAGGTCGGTCAGATCGCCAACTCCCTCGTCTTCGCCGCCGATGGCGACGCCGTGCTCATCATGACCTCGGGCGCGCACCGGGTCGACACGGCGAAGGTTGCCGCGCTGCTGGGCGTCAGCGCGCTGAAACGGGCCACCCCCGACTTCGTCCGCGACCACACCGGGCAAGCGATCGGTGGCGTCGCGCCGCTCGGTCATCCGAAACCGTTGCGCACCCTCGTCGACACGGCGCTGGGCGCGTTCGACGAGATCTGGGCGGCCGGCGGCATCCCGCACGCGGTGTTCCCGACGACGTACGCCGAACTCGTCCGGATCACCGGTGGCACACCGACCGAGGTGGCATGAGACTCGTCGCGTGGCGGCCGGAGGACCTCTCCCAACGACTCGGCGACGTCATCGAGGTCTACGGCCAGGCCATGGGCTACGACGCCGCGCTGCTGGAATCCCGGCGCGGTTACATCGCGACGCACGCGCACCGGCAGGGTTTCCGGGCGGTCGCGACGATCGACGATGCCGGCCGCCTGATCGGCTTCGGATACGGCTACCTCTCGCAAACCGGTCAGTGGTGGCACGACCAGGTGAGTTCCGCGCTGACGCGAGAAGCACGAAAGACCTGGATGACCGACTGCTTCGAGGTCGTCGAGTTGCATGTACGGCCGGAGGCGCAGGGTCACGGTGTCGGCGCGGCGCAACTGGAGGCGTTGACGCGGATGGCGCCGGGTCGCCGCACCCTGCTCTCCACCCCGGAGGCCGACGAGGAGAAGTCGCGGGCTTGGCGGCTCTACCGCCGGTTCGGATTCGTCGACGTGCTGCGGTTCTTCTATTTCCCGGGCGACGAACGCCCCTTCGGCATCCTGGGCCGCGAGCGCCGTCAGGAGCCGGCAGCCTGATCCGCGATCTGATTCGCGGCCTCATCGGCGGCGGTGTGCCGGCCCGGTGCCTCGTCGGGCGCGGTCACGAGATCGTCGGGTGCGATCTCGCCGTCGAAACCGACCGCGTTCAAGCCGATCGGACCGCTGTGCATGACCGACTCGGAAGCGTAGATGGTCGTGGTCGCCGACATGGTGGCGGCGACCTCGTCGAGTTCCGGATCGGGCGGATAGACCTCGCCGAAACCGTCATAGCCGCCGACCGGAGCCGCTGGTGGGGCACTGACCGGCACGATCTGGGCCATCGGCGGTGGTGTCCACATGGGCCAGTCGCGCCCGGCCAGAGCCCGGTGCACCGACGCGAACAACTGCGCGAAGCCGATGACGGCGAGCACCAGCCACGTGAAGACGGCGAAGGTGCTGGTGCCGCGGGCGAGATCGGCACTGCCGAGGCCGATCACGCCGGCCAAGCCGAGGCCGATCACGCTCACGAACACCCGGGTCGGTCGCTCGCCGAGGGTGACCGCGCTGATCTCGGTCATGCCGGCCGCGTTGGCCCGCGAGCGAGCGTATTCGTGTAGCCAGGTCAGTGCGCCGGCGGCGACCGTCACCGAGACCGGGGCGCCCAGTCGCCAGAGCGCGAGCAGCCAGCAGACCTCTCCGAGACGATCGGCGACGGCGTCGTACACATAACCCATGCGGGTCGTGCGCGAGGTCAGCACGGCCAGGGCACCGTCGACCGTGTCGGCGATGGCCGCGGCCGCCACGAGCGAAGCGGCGACGAGTGGCAGACCGGTGCCGCGAATCGCGAACACGGGCACGAACACGCAGGCGAGCAGGCCGATCGCGGTCACGGCGCCGGGCCGGATCGAAAGCCGGGATGCCACGCGCGCGATCGCGTAACCGGTATGGAACCACCGACGGACCGAGGGGCGTGCCCGCCGCGGATCGATGCCGCCGTGCAGGCTGGCCCACCGGGCGGCGTACTGCTCCCAGCTCAGCGGGGGCGTCGAGACGAGCCGCCCGGGCCGGGTCCCCCGCGACCGCACGGTGTGCCCGCCCTCGGCAGCGCGCCGACGGCGCACCCTACGCCCGCTCAGGCACGGATGGCCGCCAGGTCGCGCCACACCTCGCGGGTGGCCGTCGAGCGGTTCATCGTGATGAAGTGCAGCCCGGGCACGCCCTCGTCGAGCAGCCGGCTGCACATCGCCGTGAGATGGTCGATGCCGAGCTGGCGCACCGCGTCGGGGTCGTCGGCGATGGCCTCGAACTTCGCGGCCAGCCACGACGGGAACGGCGCGCCGGACAACTGCGAGGACCGGGCGATGGTCGCGATGCTGGTCACCGGCATGACCCCGGCCACGATCGGCGCGTCGCAGCCGGCCGCGGCCACCCGGTCGCGCAGTCGCAGGTAGTCGTCGGCGTCGAAGAACATCTGCGTGATCGCGAAGTCGGCACCCGACCGGCACTTCTCGACGAAGTAGCGAGTGTCGGTCTCGATGTCGGGCGAGCGCGGATGCTTGTACGGGAAGGCCGCCACGCCGACGCTGAAGTCACCGGCATCACGGACGAGTTCGACAAGATCGGACGCGTAGCTCACGCCTTCCGGGTGCCGCACCCATTCGCCGTTGGGGTCGCCGGGCGGGTCACCGCGCACCGCGAGCACGTTGCGCACGCCCGCCTCGGCCAGCCGGCCGACCATGTTGCGCAGCTCGGCGACCGAGTGGTTGACCGCGGTCAGGTGGGCCATCGGCAGCAGCGTGGTATCGGTCGCGATGCGCTCGGTCGAGGAGACCGTGGTGTCGCGGGTCGAGCCGCCGGCGCCGTAGGTGATCGAGACGAACGACGGCTGCAACGGCTCCAGCTCGCGCACCGTCTGCCACAGCCGTGTCTCCTGGGCCGCGTCTTTCGGGCGGCGAGAACTCGAACGAGAACGTGGGTTCGGGCGCACGGACGAGATCGCCGATCGACGCTCTCAGCCCTGGCATAACCGAAGGGAGTCCATGTGCCACACGCCGAGGATATCGGTACAACGATGGGTCCTTTGTCATTCGTCCCATCCGGTGGGTCATCTGGCGTCCTTTTCATCCGAATTATCCCGCAACGCGCTGTCGCGGAGCCAGTCGAGATAGGCCTGATTACGACTGCGGGGAGGCACCGGCCGGGCGAGGCTCACCAGCGCGTGCTCGGCCATCCGGCGACGGCGGCACGGCCACACATCTGCGCAGGCCACGCATCGTGCGCGGCGCGCTGACGGGCGCACCGTGACAGCCGGGTCGCCGCCCGGCCCGGCGACATGATCTCGGACCAGACGGACCGCGAGACGCCACAACGTGACCTGCGTGACGTCGAGCGGTGGGTCGTCGGGCGGATCGGACGGATCGAACGGCAAGCTCGGCACGGACACTCCCCCGGGTGGTGCGGCGAACGCTCGGCCCGAGGCGACGTCGCGGCCCGGGCAGAACTCGAACGCTCTCGATCCAACTGCACTCGCGAGCGTTTGGGAGGGGCCAGAAGGGGGGCCATGTTGACCGCCGTCGCGCACCGGATGTGTCGTAGCCGCCGGGTATAACGAATCCGTGGGGCGGGGTCGGCCCCACCGGTTCGACAGCACCACCCAGGGGGTCTCGACGGCACCACGTCCGAGGCGAAAGGCGATACCCATGGCAGCGACACCGACAGCCGCCGGTGACTATGTCGGTCCACTCTTGATCCGGGCGCGGCGCCAGCGGGGGCAATCCCAACGGCGCCTCGCCGACGCCCTATGCGCGGCCGCGGGCCTGCACACCGTGAGCCGCCACGAGATCTCCCGCTGGGAGCGGGGCGAGCGCATCCCGAGCCCGTTCTGGCTCGGCTGGCTCAGCGAAGTGCTGGGCCTGCCGATGGAGCAGCTCGAGTCCGCCACCGGGCGCAGTCGCGACCAACGCGCCACCGGCGTGACGGTCATCACGCGTCCCACCGAGACGGTCCCGGTCAGTTCGTGGCCCTGGCGGCTGATCCGCGCCCGCCGCGTCGTCGACGAGGCGGGCCACGTCACCCTGCGCCTGATTCGTCCCGCCGTGGCCGACTGGGTCGAAGGGGCGGCGATGGAGTCATAACCGCAGGCGGCTAGCGTCGCTGAGGTGAGCCCGCATCCAGTCGACCGAGCCGATCTGCGCTCCCGAGTCGAGACCGCGCTGCACGCGTTCCTGCGCGGGCAGCGGGCTCGGTTCGCCGCGATCGACCCGGCCCTGGTGCCGATCGCCGACGCGCTCGACGCGCTCGTGCTCGGCTCGGGCAAGCGACTGCGGCCGGCGTTCGCCTACTGGGGCTACCGCGGCGCGGGCGGTGACGACAGCGACGACGTCGTCACCGGGCTCGCGTCGCTCGAACTCGTGCAGGCGGGCGCGCTGATCCACGACGACGTGATGGACGCCTCGGACACGCGCCGCGGGGAGCCGTCCGTGCACCGCCGGTTCGAACGACATCATCGCCGGGCCGGGTGGCAGGGTGACGCGGGCGCTTTCGGCGAGTCCGCGGCGATCCTGGCCGGCGACATCTGCCTGGTCTGGTCCGACGAGATGCTCCAGAACTCAGGTGTCGACGCGGCCGCGATCGCCCGTGCGCGCGCAGATTTCGACGAGATGCGCACGGAGGTCATGGTCGGCCAATACCTCGACGTGCTCGCGTCCGTCTCCGGCGACATCTCGGTGGAACGCGCCAGCAAGATCGCAACGTACAAGTCGGCCAAGTACACGGTCGAACGCCCGCTGCTGATCGGGGCCGCCCTCGCCGGTGCTCCATCGGAGATCCGGGCCGCCTACTCCGGCTACGGTCTGGCGCTCGGCGAGGCGTTCCAGCTGCGTGACGACGTGCTGGGAGTCTTCGGCGACCCGGCGGAAACGGGTAAACCGGCCGGCGACGATCTGCGCGAAGGCAAGCGGACCTATTTGATCGCGACGGCGTTCGAGCGCGCCGACCCGCAGGACGCGAAGATCCTGCGCGACGACCTCGGCGACCCCGATCTCGACGACACCCGCATCACCCGGTTGCGCGAGATCATCGCCGTCTGTGGCGCGCTCACGGCGACGGAGGCGCGCATCACATCGCTCACGAGCCGGGCGCTGTCGGCGCTGGGCACGGTGACGCTCGCCCACGACGCCGCCGCGGTGCTCACTGAACTAGCCGGAGCGTCGACCCGCCGTCGTCATTGAGGTCATCGCGTGCGTGCCCGGTCGCCGGGTAGACCACGAACAGGGGCGGCACCTCGATCTGCGTCCGTGACTCGATCGCGTCATCGATGATCGGGCCGACATCGACCCACGTACGCGGGTCCGCGGCCGCGAAGGCCCCACTGCGCCGCCACAGCACCACCACGCCGACACCGGGGATCCACGACAGGTCACGCAGGCAGTCGGTGAACGCGTCCCAGTTGCCGCCGAACCACTTCGGAAACTCGCATCCCGCCGCGAACTCGTCGAACATCGACGCGCGGTCGTGCATGGCGGCGCCGTCGACCAGCCGGGTGGCCCAGCCGGCGGCGACCAGCTCGTCACGCAGCTGCCGCACCGACGCGGTCGCGCCAAGACGGTAACGGCCGGGCTCGATCTCGTCCCGCACGATAGCGCCTAGGTAGTCGGTCACCGGATCACCTGCCGGAACGAGTTGTAGTGATCGCTCGTGTAGTAGACGTCGCCGTCGCGGCCGACGATCAACCGCCGCTCGCCACGGTCACTGGAGCCGGGTGTCGCGACCGTGTACTCGTGGTAATAGCCCCTGGCCCGCTTCGGGAGCAGACCCTCGTTGTTACCGAAGACCGTATTGTCCTGTGCGTAACGATACGGGCCACCCTTGTCGATCAAGGCCAATACCGACCGAGCCTGGGCCGGCAATGCGGCCACCGCGACGGTCGGTAGGCCCGAACTCGGGGTCGCCGCCGCCACCCCTGGCGCGGCTCCGACCGGAGACGACGCACCGGACCCGCACCGGACCAGCCCGTACACCGCCAGGACCAGCACGATCACGATCGAAGCCGCGATGATCAAGGCCCGGTGGGTGATCGAAACGGCCCTGCTCGGACTCACCGCTGCCCCGTCCGCGGCTCCCGATCGAGCCCGATCCGCCCGAGCCACACCCAGACCGACAGCGTGACCAGCACCAGCGCGAACCCGAACGCGATGTCCTCGATCGGGGCGTAGGCCAGGCGCGGGCCCAGGATGGCGCTCCGGGCGTAGCGCACGACGTGTTGGCCGGTCAGCACACCGTTCGCGAGCAGCTGAAAGATCAGGATCAGCGGGTAGGTCCACCAGAAGACGGCGCGGGCCACCAGCCGGGTACGCAAGATCAACAGGTCGATCGCCAGAGCGGCACCGACACCGATCACGGCCGCCCAGGTGTAGGTCACGGCGCGTCGCCGGGCTCTTCGTCACCCGCGGGCGTGCGGCGGACGCCCCGCACCGCCTCGAAACCCAAGATCGAGCACACGGGTACGACGATGAAGAACAGCAATTCTTCCAGCGGGAACCGCCCCGGCAGCGTGACACCGACCGTGCGAGCCGGGTCGTAACTCCAGTGACCAGCGGCGATCGCGGCGAGGTCCCAGGCACCGAACAGCACGACGACGACAGCCACCGTGATCGCCAGACGCCGCCAGCGCCGCAGCACGTTGACGCGGCGCACCGGTTCGAGCCAGAGCGCACCCGCCAGGCATGCGACCAGCACCGCGAGATAGGTCAGATGCCGCATGTGGGGCGAGACGTCAGAAACCGAGCGCCTGGGCGCGCCGCTTGACCTCGACCGCGCGCGGGCCCCCGAGCGCCGACGCGGGCGTTCCGGGCAGCGACGGATCGTCCGTAAAGAGCCACCGCATCGCCTCTTCGTCGTTATACCCAGCGTCAAGGAGCACGTTGAGGACGCCGGGGAGGTGTTTGCGGACTGTGTCATTGGCGACGAACTCACTCGGGACGCGCAACACACCATCGCGGCGCACAGCCAACATGGCCCGCTCGTTGATGAGCTGGTGCACCTTTGTGATCTTGAGATCGAGCAGCTCAGCGATAGCGGGCAGGGTCAGCCATTCGGCGGGCTCGACGACCGAGCCGGTCATGGACACGGATTCACTCACTGCTCCACCTTGCCATGTCGGCATCGGAACCCACCACGATAGGGCCGAAGCCACTACCGTCTCGTCGATGAACACCGATGAGAGCGCGTGGTCGCGCCGGGGCACCGAACCGATCGTGGGGCCGGAACTGCGCACGCTGGCACCCCGGCAGGCCACCAACGTCGACATCCGGGGGGACGTCGACACACGAACGCGAGCAGCGACGGATGGGGATCCGGCTGGCCGTACCCATGACGTCGTGGCTCTGATCCTTTCTGGGCCGGCGCTCGCGGCGGCTGCCTTCGCCTTCGCGTTCGCGCAGCTCATGGGCGGCCTGGTCCCGGGCGAACTCGCGTCGATGATCCCGGGCGCCGCCGACAGCCCGACCAACCACGTCCGGATCGTGTCGCTGTTCGGCATCGGCATGGCCGGCGTCGGCATCGCGCTCGCCGCGGCCGCGTTCGTGCGCCTCCGGTCGGAACAGGCCACCGACCCGCAGGCGAACCGGGCGACCTGGGCCGGCTGGCTCGCCGGTGCCGCCGTCGTCATCTGCGCGATCGTCGCGATCCAAGCACTGCTTCTGATCATCTTGTCAGCGCTCGCACCGCCGGGCGCGGCCGGCTAAACCACGTGCCCGGGGCGCCCGGGCACGTGCGGGGGGATAAACGCATGAGTGTGTGGCGGACGGTTCGACGGGAGACTGGCGGACTGGTGCGGTCGATCGGCTACGACCTGCGGCGACGGCTGGACGCGGTCTGGTCCCGCACCGACTCCGCCTACCCCGAATACGACGCGTACGCGCGCCGGCCCCGCCGTGCCATGCTGATCGGCGGCCTGGCGACCCTGGCGTCGATCGGCGTGGTCGGCACCTATCTGGTGCTCGCCGGCGGGCTGGGCAGCTGGCTCCTCGGCAACACCCACGCACCGGGCCCGGCCGGACCGCCCGACGCCGGCAACGTGACCACGGCCGCGCACGCTCCGGCGCCCCGTCCGTCGGCGGCCCGGAAGCCGCCACCGAGTCCGGGTACGTCGGAGGCGGCCACCGGAGAGCCGAAATCCGCGACACCGACGCGGGCGGGCGCGACGCCGAGCAGTTCGGCACGCCCGGGCCGGGTGAATGCGTCCAACCGGCCGAGTGGCCCGGTGGTGCCCCCACCGCCCACGGACACCGCCACACCGACCCCGTCGCCAACGCCCTCACCTGCGCCTACGCCGTCGGATTCGCCGACACCCACGCAGCCGGATCCATCGCCGAGCGCCGATGAGCCGCCTTCGGTCGGCACCGCCGCGGTAGAACTGTCACCAGCGCAGTCGACGATCGTGCCGAGCGGCATCTAGACTGCCAGCCGATGGACACGAAGGTCGCTGACAATCTCATCGGCACGCTCGTCGACGGTCGATACCGCGTTCGCGGTCGCGTCGCGCGTGGCGGGATGGCGACTGTCTATAGCGCGGTCGACGAACGGCTCGAACGCACCGTCGCCCTGAAGATGATCCACCCAGGTCAGGCCGACGATCCCCGCTTCGTCGATCGGTTCACGCGCGAGGCGAAGACCATCGCGCGGCTCACCCACCCCAACGTTGTCTCGGTCTACGACCAGGGCAGCCATCAGGGCCTGCCCTACCTCGTCATGGAATACGTGCGTGGGCGCACGCTGCGCGACATGCTGACCGACGCCCGCCGGTTCGGCGCCAGCGAGGCGCTCGCGGTGCTGGAGCAGATGCTGGCCGCGATCGCGGCGGCCCACCGCGCCGGTGTGATCCACCGCGACATCAAACCGGAAAACGTGCTGATCGCCGAGGCTCCGACCGGCACCAGCCTGATCGACGCGGTCGTCAAGGTCGCCGACTTCGGGCTCGCCCGCGCGGTCGAGGCGAGCGCCGACGACGGTGACGGGCAACTGCTCGCCACCGTCGCCTATGTCGCACCCGAACTCGTCACCGACGGTCACGCCGACCCGCGCAGCGACGTCTACTCCGTCGGGATCGTGCTGTTCGAGATGCTGACCGGCCGGGTGCCCTATGACGGTGGCAAGCCGATCGAGGTGGCATGGCGCCACGTCGACCAGGACGTGCCGGCGCCGTCGAAGTTCGTGCCCGACGTGCCGCCCGAGCTTGACCGCCTGGTCGCCCGGGCCACCAACCGCGATCCGCTGCGCCGCCCGGCCGACGCCGGCGCGATGCTCACCGAGGTTCAGGCAGCCCACGACGAGTTGGAAGCATCCGCCAGCCTGCGCGGCCACACGCTGCTCGCACCGACCGTCGTCGTCGAGCAGGTGCCGCCGTCGCGGGGTGCGACGACGTACGCACCGGGAGCCGCCACCCCGCCTCGCCGCCCGTCGTGGTCGCGGCTGCCCGGAGGCGACGCGGAAGAACGGCCGGCCTCCGGTCGCCGTCGCGCCGCCGCGGCCTCCACCGGCACCATCACGCGGGCCGGCCGTGGCGCGCCCGATCCGGCCGGCGACTCGCTTCTCGATCGAGTGGCGGTCTGGTTCAGCGGCGTGATGGCCCGCCCGAACGGCCGCCGCACGTTCTACGCGACGCTGGCCGTGCTCGCGCTCGTGGTGGCCCTGACCGGTTGGTGGTTCGGCTTCGGCCGCTACACCACCGCGCCGACACTCGTGGGCCAGACGCAGACCCAGGCGCTCGCGCTCGCGCAGCAGGCCGGTCTCAAGGTCACGCTCGCGCCCCAGGTGTGGAACGAGAAGGTTCCGAAAGGCACCGTGGTCAGCCAGGATCCGGCTGCGGCCGGCCGCATCGTCGGTGGTGGCACCATCGTGCTGACCGTCTCCAAGGGGCCGGAGCACTACGCGATTCCCAACGAGATCGGCAACAGCTATGACGCGGCGGTCGCCGACCTGCTCGCGATCAAGATGGTGCCGAAGCGCGTCGACGCGTACAGCAACACGCTGCCGGCCGGCTTCGTCATCCTCACCAGCCCGAAGGCCGGCACCGACGAACGCCCCGGTGTCGCCGTCACGCTCACGGTCAGCAAGGGGCGCGCGCCGATCACGGTTCCCAACGTCATCGGCCAGGACTACAACACGGCCAACGGCACCCTCACCGGGCTCGGCCTCGTGGTCGCCCAGACACAGAAGGGCAGCGCGACGGTGCCCGCCGGTCAGGTGATGGCGCAGAGTCTCGGCGAGGGCACCGGCGCGGTGAAGGGTCAGTCGATCATCCTGACCGTCAGCACCGGGCCGCCAATGGTGCAGGTGCCCGACGTGACCAACCAGAACCTCAACTTCGACCAGGCGAACGCGATCCTGCAGCAGGCCGGGCTCGTCGGTCAGAACATGTTCGACTTCCCGGGTGGTCAGGTGCGCCAGGAGAACCCCGCACCCGGCACGACGGTGCAGCCGGGCACGACCGTGCAACTGTGGCTCGGTCCGTAACGCCGGTCGGGGCCACGCCGGTGTCGACGGGTTCACCGATCGGCGCGCACGCCTCCGTGGCCGGTGGCCTCGCGAAGGCGGCCCTGCCGTACATCGACGCGACCGGCGCCGAAGCGGTCCAGGTCTACGTGAGCAACCCACGGGGCTGGGCACTGACCGACGGCAACCCGGCGCAGGACGAGCTGTTCCTGGCCGGCTGCGACGAGCGGGGCGTGCCGGCGTTCATTCACGCGTCGCTGCTGGTCAACCTCGGATCTCCGACCGAGGCCACGGTGACGCGCTCCGGTGAGACGCTCGCCCACGGCCTGCGCCGGGGAGCCGCGATCGGCGCGCGAGGTGTTGTCTTCCACGCCGGCAACGCGGTCGACGCCGACCACGCCGAGACCGCGTACGCGCAGGTCCGCGCGGTGCTGCTGCCGCTGCTCGACCAGGCGATGGCGGCCGGCTGGCCACGGTTGCTCGTGGAGCCGAGCGCGGGCGGCGGCCGGTCGATGGCGGCCCGCGTCGAGGACCTCGCCGCCTATTTCGACGCTGTCGACCATCACCCGTGGCTCGGTGTCTGCTTCGACACGTGCCATGCCTGGGCGGCCGGTCACGATCTCGGCATCACCGGGCGGCATGACGGCCACGCTGGAGGAGCTCGCCGATGTCTGCGGCCCGGGCCGGCTCCAGCTGATCCACGCGAACGATTCGAAGGACGCCCGCGGTTCCGTACGCGACCGGCACGAGACGATCGGCCGCGGTCAGATCGGCATCGACGCGTTCGCGGAGCTGTTCGCGCACCCGTCGACCGTCGGCGTGCCGGTCGTCGTGGAGACTCCGAGCGAGGGTCACATCGGTCACGCAGCGGACATTCTCGCACTTCAGAGCGTACGTACATCGGTGTGACCCGAACCACAGCGCTCTTGTGTATCGTCACCTGTTAGGCGAACCTTACTAAGGACAGCCTAGCTTACGGAGGACGCGACGCATGTACGCCTGCATCTGCGAACGGGTCCGCGAGTGCGACGTCCGCCTCGCGATTCTGGCCGGTGCGCGCACCGAGGAATCCGTCGGTGAGGCCTGCGGTGCGGGCACCGGGTGTGGCAGCTGTCTCGACCGGATCTGTGAATTGATCGACGAAGAGTCCGACGACCGCGTGGCAATGGCGGCCTAGCCGTTGCTTTCGCTCTAGTCTGGTCGGCATGCAGGGCGACGCGCGGGTCATCGAATTTCTCAACGAGCAGTTGACGGCGGAGTTGACCGCCATCAACCAGTATTTCTTGCACGCCAAGATGCAGGAGCACTGGGGCTTCACGACCCTCGCGGCGCACACCCGGCACGAATCGATCGACGAGATGCGGCACGCCGAAGTGCTCACCGACCGCATTCTGTTCCTCGAAGGCCTGCCCAACTACCAGAAACTGTTCGCGCTGCGCATCGGCGAGACCGTGCCGGAGCAGTTCAAATGCGACATGCTGGTCGAGGCGGAAGCGATCGACCGGCTCCGTCGCGGCGTCGAATACATGCGATCCATCGGTGACATCACGTCCGCGAACATCTTCGAGGCCATTCTCGCCGACGAGGAGAGCCACATCGACTACCTGGAGACGCAACTCGGGTTGATCGAGAAGCTGGGCGAGGCGCTTTACCTGCAAAACGTGACAAAGCACCCCGAGGCTTCCTGACCTAATGCGGGCCTCGCGGCTGCCGGCCCTTCTTCAGCCGCATCACGTCGGCCTGCCCGACGGACATCTTCGTGCGCGTCTCGCGAGCATGCGTCGACATCGACTGCTGCCGAGATCCGTCCCCGATGCCGGGATCGTTGCGGGGTGCCTCGTCGTGCGGAAAGTCGGCGACCGGGTGATCGTTACGAGGCGGGGCGGCATGACGATGACGCGGGTTGTGCTTGGTCATGGTGAATCCTCCTTCGTGCCACCGTACGGCCGCACCCGCAAGATCATCCGAGCTTCGGCCCGATGCACTACCGTGGCCTGCTATGACAGGTTCGCCGACGGGCCCGCCGGATCCATGGGGTGACGACGACCGGCCGCCACGCCAGGCGAGCTGGGGCTGCTTGATGGCCGCGATCATCGGCAGCGTGACGACCATCATCGTGGTCGTGATCGTGTTGAAGACGATCGCCGACACCTTCCCCTGGTGACGAGCAGGCCCTCGCGACCAGCGGGCTCTCGTCGCGAGCGGGCTCCGGTGACTAGCGCGCTCGCGCACCCAGGCGCAACGACTGCCACGACCCGTCGCCGTTCCACCCGCCGTCGACCGACAG
The DNA here is from genome assembly GCA_963797605.1 of uncultured Actinomycetota bacterium. GTDB lineage: Bacteria > Actinomycetota > Actinomycetes > Mycobacteriales > Micromonosporaceae > DASQPR01. The sequence goes on from CAWCPX010000005.1 coordinate 366,601, forward strand.
CATCGTGCCGTTGATGAACGCGCTCTTCGTGGCGTCGGCGAGAAACGCGACCGCCTGCGCGATGTCGTCGGGTGTCGCGAACCGGCCCATCGGCACGTGGTCGACGATGTCGCCATCGCCATAGGCCCCGTCGCCCTGAGAGGCTTCGTCCATCGGTGTCTTCACCCAACCGGGGCACACGGCGTTGACGCGCACACCACGGCCGCCCCATTCCGCGGCGAGTGTGCGGGTCAGCCCCACCAAACCATGCTTGCTCGCGTTGTACGCCGACCGGTCGGCCACACCCCGCAACCCGGCGACCGAGGCGATATTGACGATCGAGCCGCTTCCGGCTGCCAACATCATCCGGCCGAACGCCTGTGTCACCACGAACGGGCCGGTCAGGTTCACGTCGATCACCTGCCGCCACCGGTCGAGCGGCGTGTCTTCGGCCGGCGAGATGTAGGCGATGCCGGCATTGTTCACGACGACGTCGACCCGCCCGTGCCGCTCCCGCACCGCCTCGGCGAACGCCCCGACCGAGGCCTCGCTGGTCACGTCGCCAACGGCGTGCACCGCGTCGGGGAACCCGTCGCACGGCTGCCGGTCGATCAGCGCCAACGCGTAACCCTCGGCGGCGAGAACTTCGGCGATGCGCTGCCCGATGCCCTGAGCCGCGCCGGTCACAACGGCGACGCGCGGAGTTAGTGAGATCACCCGGCCAGCGTAGGTCGGTTTCACGCTCGGCGATACCCTAGGGGGGTAGGGTTTAAGAGAACGCCCGACCTGACCGCTCCGATCGTGGAGGTGCCGCGATGGCCAGCTACACCGACAGCAAGGCCGACTACCTCGCTCGCCTGCGCCGCGTCGAAGGTCAGATCCGCGGCCTGCAACGGATGGTCGAGGAAGACAAATACTGCATCGACGTGCTGACCCAGGTGTCGGCGGCCACCAGCGCGCTCCAGGCATTCTCCCTCGCGATCCTCGAGGAGCACCTGGGCGGCTGCGTCGTCGCGGCGGCACGCGAAGGCGGCGACGCCGCCGATCAAAAGGTCAAGGAAGCGAGCGCGGCCATCGCGCGGCTCGTGCGCTCATAACGGCTCGTGCGACATCGTCACAAAGGATGGCTCCATGGCAAGCAACACATACTCCGTCACCGGCATGACCTGCGACCACTGCGTCCGCGCGGTCACGACCGAGGTCTCGGCGCTCCCCGGCGTCACCGCGGTCGTCGTCGACCTGCCAGCCGGCGCGGTCACCGTCACGAGCGAGTCGCAGGTCGACCTCGACGCACTCCGGGCCGCCGTCGACGAGGCCGGCTACGCGCTGGTCGGCTGACCGGCCATGAGCCAGACCCGGATCGACCTCGCGATCGGCGGCATGACCTGCGCGACGTGTGCCGGTCGGGTCGAACGCAAGCTCAACCGCATCGCCGGTGTCACCGCCACCGTCAACTTCGCGACCGAGACCGCCCACGTCACCTACCCGACGGACGTGACCGTTGAGGCGCTGGTCGCCACGGTCGAGGCGACGGGCTACTCGGCCGCTCCGCCGACCGTGGCAACGGAGCCTGACGCCGCCTCGCTCGCCGGCCGCCTGATCACGTCCGCGATCCTCACCGCGCCGGTGCTGCTGCTCGCGATGCTGCCGGCACTTCGCTTCCCCGGATGGTCGTGGGTCGCGCTCGCGCTCGCCGCACCGGTCGTCACGTGGGGCGCCCTGCCGTTCCACCGAGCCGCCTGGGTCAACGCCCGACACGGCAGCGCCACCATGGACACCCTGATATCGCTCGGCACGGCCGTCTCCGCGCTGTGGAGCGTCTACGTGCTGCTGTTCACGTCGTCGACCGACACCTACCTCGAAGTCGGCGCGACCGTGACCACGTTCCTTCTCGCCGGGCGCTACATCGAAGGGCGCGCGAAACGGCGCAGCGGGTCGGCTCTGCGCGCGCTGCTCGCGCTCGGAGCGAAAGACGCGAGCGTGCTGCGCCAGGGCCGCGAGGTGCGCGTCCCGGTGGCGGAGTTGGTTGTTGACGACCTTTTCGTGGTACGCCCGGGCGAACGCGTTCCGACCGATGGCGAGATCGTCGCGGGTCGCAGCGCCATCGACACCAGCATGATCACCGGGGAGAGCATGCCGGTCGACGTGGCCCCCGGCGACACCGTGATCGGCGCGACGACCAACGCGGGCGGCCTCCTGACCGTGCGCGCGACCCGGGTCGGTTCCCGAACCCAGTTGGCCCAGATGGCCCGGCTCGTCGGCCGATGCCCAGTCGGGCAAGGCGGCGGCGCAACGGCTCGCCGACCGGATCTCGTCGGTATTCGTACCCGTCGTCATCGGTCTGTCGATCGTGGTTTTGGCGGTCTGGCTGCTCAGCGGCCACAGCGTCGCGTCCGCCGTTCACCGCGGCGGTGGCCGTGCTGATCGTGGCCTGCCCGTGCGCGCTCGGCCTGGCGACCCCGACCGCGCTGCTGGTCGGCACCGGCCGGGGCGCGCAGCTCGGCGTCCTGATCAAGGGCCCGCAGGTGCTGGAGTCCACCCGCCGGGTCGACACCGTCGTGCTCGACAAGACCGGCACGGTGACGAGCGGCCAGATGACCGTGGTCGGCGATCCAGGCCGCGGCCGGCACCGGCACCGGCGACGCTGCTCCGGCTCGCGGGCGCGGTCGAGCACGCCTCCGAACATCCGATCGCGCGGGCCGTCGTCCGGCGCGGCCGGCCCGGACCTGCCGCCGGTCGCCGAGTTCGAAGCGCTGACCGGCCTGGGCGCTCGCGGCATCGTCGAGGGCGCACACGTGCTCATCGGCCGCCCACGGCTGCTGACCGACCATCACATCGCGATCCCCGACGAGCTGGCACCCACGCTCGACGCCGCGAACGCCGCCGGCCACACCGCCGTCGTCGTCGCCCGCGACGGCCGTGCCTGCGGCGTGATCGTGGTCGCGGACGCGCCGAAGCCCGACGCGGCCGACGCGATCGCCCGGCTGCGCGCACCTCGGCCTGCGCCCGGTGCTACTCACCGGTGACGCCGCGGCCACGGCGCGCGCGGTCGCGGCCGCAGGTCGGAATCGACGAGGTGATCGCCGAGGTCATGCCGGCCGGCAAGGTCGACGTCGTCCGCAGGCTGCAGGGCGAGGGCCGCACGTGGTGCCATGATCGGAGACGGCGTCAACGACGCGGCTGCGCTGGCCACGGCCGACCTCGGCATCGCGATGGGCACGGGCACCGACGTCGCGATCGAGGCCAGCGACCTCACCCTGATGCGCGGCGACCTGACCGGCGCCGTCGACGCGATCCGGCTCGCCCGGGCCACCCACCGGACGATCCGCGCGAACCTGTTCTGGGCGTTCGCCTACAACGTGGCCGCGCTTCCGCTCGCCGCGTTCGGGCTGGTCACACCGATGGTTGCCGCGGCCGCGATGGCCTGCTCCAGCGTTTTCGTCGTGACGAACAGCCTGCGTCTGTTCCGCTTCCGCCGAACCCGCGCGGCCGGCTAACCCGCTCGGCGCCCGCCGAGCGGCACGTCCACGAGTCGGCTGAAAGGACCCGATCGGCGCACCCGGCCCGCTACCGTCGATCTGTGGCAGTCCGAGACGCGTATGGGCCGGTGTCCCGGCGGGCGTTGCTCGGAGCCGTTGTCGCGGCCGGCGGAGCCACGGTCGCCCGGTCCGTGGGGACCGCGGCGCGCCCCAAGTCCGCACCGCCGAGCGAGCCGTCGCCCGCGGGCTCGCCGGCCGCTCCCCCGTTGGCCTTCGGGCCGCCGCCATCCGCGACAGCGACGGCGTCGCCCAGCGATCCATTCCCGACGTCACCACTGGCCCCGGCGCCGCCCGGGCAACCCGCCCCGATGCTGACGGTCCCGCAGATCAAGGCCGCTGTGGCGGCGCTCGACGCCACCATCGTCGCCGCGATGAAACGCACCGGCGTGCCCGGGATCGCGGTCACCGTCGTCTACGACGACATGGTGCTCTACGCGAAGGGCTTCGGGGTGCGCCGCGTCGGCAGACCGGAGGCCGTCAGCCCCGAAACCATCTTCCAACTGGCCGGGCTGTCGAAACCGATCGCGTCGACCGTCGTAGCCGGCCTGGTCGGTGACAAGACCGTCGCGTGGACGAGTCCCGTGGTCTCGCTCGACCGCTCGTTCGCGCTGTCCGACGCCTGGGTCGGCAACCACGCGACGCTGGCCGACATGTTCGCGAACCGGAGCGGCCTGCCCGACGGCGCCGGCGATCTGCTGGAGGACCTGGGCTACGACCAGGCGTACGTGCTGAGTCATCTCAAATTCCAGCCGCTCGGGCCGTTCCGGGCGAGCTACGCCAACGCGAACTTCGGGCTCACGGCGGCTGCCGTCGCCACGGCGAAAGCGGCGGGCACGACCTGGCCGGCACTGTCACGGTCACGCCTCTACCAACCGCTCGGGATGACCTCGACCAGTTCCCGCTTCGCCGACTTCCGCGTGTCGTTGAACACCGCTGCCACCCACGTCCGCACGGCGAGCGGGTGGCAGCCGAAATTCGTCCGCAAGCCCGACGTGCAGAGCCCCGCGAACGGCGTCAGCTCGTCGGCGCGTGATCTGGCGTCGTGGCTACGGCTGCAGCTCGGTGCCGGTGTGTTCAACCGGGAACGGATCATCGATGCGACCGCGCTCACCCAGACACGCGTGCCGCACGCGCTGACCGAGGCGCCTCCGACTCCCGCCGGCGAGCCGGGCTTCTACGGGCTCGGTTGGAACATCGCCTACGACCAGGTGGGCCGGCTGCGCCTGAGCCGCTCGGGAGCCTTCGCGCTCGGAGCGGCGAACGCGGTCGCGATGCTGCCGTCGGAACAACTGGGCATCGTGGTGCTGACGAACGCACAGCCGATCGGGGTGGCCGAATCGATCGCGTTCGGCTTTCTCGACACCGCCGCGCACGGACACCTGACGGTTGACTGGTCCACGTACTTCGGGAAGGGTCTGGCGACCATCGCCGCCGCCGGTCGCTCCCCCACCGATTACGCGAAGCCACCGGCCGGCGCGGCCGAAGCCAGAGCGAACAGCGCCTACACGGGTACGTACACGAACGCCTACTACGGCAATCTCAGTGTCACCGCGGCGGCCGGAGGGGCACTGTCGATGTCGCTCGGGCCCCGGCCGATGACGTTCCCGCTGACGCACTACTCCGGGGACACGTTCAGCTACGTGACGACGGGCGAAACCGCGGTCGGACGCTCCGGCGTGACCTTCATGGTCTCCGGCGACCGAGCCACCGCTGTCCAGGTGGAGAACCTGAATCGCACCGGTCTGGGCACCTTCACGCTGGTCGGCCCCTAACCGAGGAGCCGGGTCAGCACCGTGATCGCTTCGTCGACGCCGTCGTCGTCGACGTCCATATGCGTGACGAGCCGAGCGAGTTGCCGGCCCATCGTCGAGATCAGGACGCCTTCGGCCGCCGCGGCGGCCACGAGTTCCTCCGCGTCGAACGGCTGCTTGTGGAGATCGAGGAGCACGATGTTGGTACGCACCCGGGCCTCGTCGACGACCCCGAACGGCGCCAGCGCGGCGGCGATCCGGTGCGCTCTGACGTGGTCGTCGGCGAGACGTTCGATGTTCTGGTCGAGGGCGTAGAGGCCGGCCGCAGCGAGTACGCCGACCTGGCGCATGCCACCGCCCATGCGCTTGCGGATCCAGCGGGCGCGTTCGATGGCCGAGCGAACTGCCGACGACCAGGGAGCCGATCGGCGCGCCCAGGCCCTTCGACAGGCAGACGGACATGGTGTCGAAGAGGGCGCCGTAATCGCGCAACGGCACCTCGTCGGCCACGTGCGCGTGCCAGATCCGGGCGCCGTCACAGTGCAGGGCCAGGCCCGCGTCGTCGGCCACCCGTCGCAGGTCGCGCAATGCCGCCAGCGGGATCACGGTGCCGCCGGCGCGGTTGTGCGTCTGCTCGACGGCGATCGCCCGCGTCGGGGTCGCGAAGTAGCCGTCCTCGCGAGACCATCGACGCGATCAGGTCCGGGTTGAGGTCGGGGCCGACGGCCGGCCACGTACGCGAGGACATGCCACCGATGGCCGCGGCGGCGCCGAGTTCGTAGCGGACGACGTGCGCGTCGGCGTCGCAGAGGAACTCGGAGCCGGGCGGGACCGACAGCTGCAACGCGATCTGGTTGGCCATCGATCCGGACGGGGCGAACAGCGCCGCCTCGTGCCCGAACAGGTCCGCGACGTGGGCCTCGCAGGGCGAAGACGGTGGGATCTTCGCCGTAGACGTCGTCGCCGACCGGTGCCCCCGCCATCGCGGCCCGCATCGCGCGCCGTCGGTCTGGTCACCGTGTCGCTGCGTAGGTCGACGGCCACTGCTCGGTTACTCCGTACGCGTGAAAGAGATGTTGATGTAGAGCGTCCGTCAAGAGGCGCTAGAGGGCCTATTGACGGACATCTTAGCCTCGCAGCATCTCCGCGACGAGGAAGGCCAGCTCGACCGACTGCTGCGTGTTGAGGCGCGGGTCGCAAGCGGTCTCGTAACGGCGGTGGAGGTCGGCGTCTTCGATCGCCTGCGCGCCGCCGAGGCACTCGGTGACGTCTTCGCCGGTGATCTCCACGTGCAGGCCACCGGGGTGGGTCTCCAGCTCGCGGTGCACGTCGAAGTAGCCCAGGACCTCGTCGACGATGCGGTCGAAGTGGCGGGTCTTGTAACCGTTGGACGACTCGTGCGTGTTGCCGTGCATCGGGTCGCACTGCCACACGACCTTCGCGCCGGCGGCGGTGACCTTCTCGACGATCGGCGGGAGCGCGTCGCGGACCTTCTTGTTGCCCATGCGGCTGACCAGCGTCAACCGGCCCGGGACGTTGTCGGGGTTGAGCTTCTCGCACAGCTCGAGCGCGATGTCGGGCGTCGTCTCCGGGCCGAGCTTGACGCCGACCGGGTTGGCGATGCGCGAGATGAAGTCGATGTGGGCGCCGTCGAGCTGCCGGGTGCGCTCGCCGACCCACAGGAAGTGGCCGGAGAGCCCGTAGGCCTTGTCGTCGGCGACGCGGGTGAGGGCGCGGTCGTATTCGATCGCGAGCGCCTCGTGGGAGCAGTAGAGCGTGGCCGTGCGCAGCGCGTCGTCTTCGGTCATGCCGCAGGCCCGGATGAACGCGAGCGCCCGGTCGATCTCCTGCGCGAGCGCGTCGTAACGCTCGCCGGCGCGGGAGGTGGTGACGAAGCCCTTGTTCCAGTCGTGCACGGCGTGCAGGTCGGCCATGCCGCCGCCGAGGTAGGCGCGGAGCATGTTCATCGCGCTGGACGCGTTGGCGTAGGCGCGGATCATGCGCTGCGGATCGGCGACGCGGGCCGCCTCGGTGGGCTCCAGCGAGTTGATCATGTCGCCGCGGTAGGCCGGGAGGCCGAGCGAGTCGAGCGCCGCCGACCGAGGCTTCGTGTATTGGCCGGCGACCCGGGACACCTTGATCACCGGAAGGCTGGCGCCGTAGGTCAGCACCACCGCCATCTGCAGCAGGGTGCGCGCGTTGGCCAGCAGGTGCGACTCGGTGTTGTCGGCGAAGGTCTCGGCGCAGTCGCCGCCCTGCAGCAGGAACGCCTTGCCCTCGCAGACGAGCGCGAGCCGGTTGCGCAGCTCGTCGACCTCGTAAGGCGCGACGATCGTCGGCACGGTCGACAGCACGTTGCAGACCTTGGCGACCTCATCCATGTCGGCCCACGGCGGCATCTGCTCACGGCGCAGGCCACGCCACACGTCGAGGCCGAGCTTGTCGATCTCAGCCTGATCGGTCGGCGGATGCCCGAGGTCGAGCCCGGGATTACGGAAACGATGCCACTCCTGGTGCATGCATTCAGCGTACGGGCGGCACGACGAATCGCTAAGGGCGAGGTCAAGGCTCCCGTCTGTCGGGACATGAATCCCGATCCGTGAGCGGTGCGCCCGATCAGGTGCCGGTGATGTGATGGATGTACGCGACACAATCCGCGTTCAGAGTGTCCCACGACACATGGAAGGTGGCCTGGGCGGCGACGTCGGTGGTGTTTCCGGTCTGCTCGATCGCGCCCCAGAAGGCGAGCATCTTCGCGAGCCCGTATTTCTCGACCAGGTGCCGGAGCGCCAGATAGCCGATGCCGTACGCGGCCGAGGCGGTCAATCCGTCTTTGCTCGTGATCTCGTCGGTCAGGTAGACCTGCTTCGACCATTTGCCGGTGCGGATGTAGTCGCGGACGTCGTCGATCCGGTAGGACGACCAACTGCTCGGGTGCCCGGTGTAGGCGCAGTATTCGGCGATGCCCTCGACGAACGAGTCGTGGCCGTTGAAGCGGGCACCCTGGAGCGTCGCGGCATGGCCCATCTCGTGCTGGACCACCGCGGCGATCTTGCCAGGGCCGGCGTAGCGGGAGTCATTGGCCGTCGGCATCATCAGCACGATCTCGATGTCGTGCGGCTCGATCGAATAGGCGACGCCGTCGACGTCTTCCAGGTCGCCGTCGAACCACTGCTTACCCTCGGCCTTGCTGGCGAGGAAGACGGTGTAGATCGGCGGCTTGCCCCACGCGGCGTATTTGTCGGCGTTGACGGCCGCCTTCTCCGCGATCGGCAGCACCGTCTTGAGATCCCACGACCAGGCACTCGATGCCGCCACGACCACCCGGGCCCCGGCGACGGCCGACAACGTGGTCGTCTCCCAGGGGAACGGCTCATTGGTGTCGGGGTCGGCCGTGGGCGCGACGTAGTCGTTGATGCGGATCTTGCCGGCCTGAGAACGGGCGGACACGTGCAGGGTGGCCTCGGTATCACTGCATTCGGTGACCACCAGGCAGTAACTCACATCGATATCGAACGGCGTGCTCGTGGCCCCGAGTGCGTCGTTGCCACCCATCGCGACCTGCGTCCAGCTGCGCACGTGCATAGCGCGCATGTTGTGGTAAATGCGCTCGTAGGCGGTGACGGCGCCGACGTCGGCCGCGTCGACGATCGCGAGCCAACCCTTCTCGTTGCCGCTCAGCAGGGCTGCCGACTGGGCATCAAGGGCTCCGTTGAGCGTGGTGCCCTTGATGCCGTTGCCACCGCCCTGGTTCGTCGATCCGCTCGCCGTGGACGACTGGGTGTCACTCGCGATCCGGGGCAACTCGTAACCCGCGATGCCGACGCACGCGAGCAGCACCACCACGATCGAGACGATGATGATCGGGAGAATTTTGCTGCGTTTCGGCGGCTTCTGGTAGGGAAAGTAGTATTCGAGGGATGCGTTCGGGTTGTAGGGACCGCTCGCCGGGTAGGGCGGATAGGCCGGTGGCGCGCCCTGGCTGTAGTTGGCCGGCGCGTAACCCGCGGGGGCGTGGGGCGGCGGCGGACCGTAACCGGGCGGCGCATAGCCCGGCTGGGGCGCGTAACCAGACTGGGGCCCGTAACCGGACTGAGGCGCATAGCCCGGCTGGGGCGCATAACCGGACTGAGGCGCATAACCAGGCTGGGCGGCGTGGCCGGGTTCCCCAAAGACGCCCGGTTGCGCCGGATAGCCGGGCTGCGGCGGCGCGGAAACGGGAGGCGGCGCCGAAACGGGAGACGGCGAGTGACCGGGTGGCGCGGCATAGCCCGAGGGCAGATAGCTTGGCGCCGGGAGACCCGGAGGCGCATAACCCGGCGGCGGAGACCCGGCCGAGGGATAACCCTGCGACGGGGAAAAACTCGCCGGCGTCGGATAACTCTGCGGTGGAACGCTCTGAGCCGGACCGCTCTGAGCCGGACCGCTCTGATGCGGGAGGCCCTGCGGTGGAACGCTCTGATGCGGGAGGCCCTGCGGCAGGACCTCGGGCGCCGCGGCCGGCGGCTGCCACGATGTGGCCGGCGGCTGGCTCGGCATCGGCGGCGCGGACCAATCCGGGCCCGGCACCGACTCGCCGTCGACCGGCCCGCGCTGGGTGGGCACACCGCCGGGAGCGAGACCGACGGTCTCGTCGGCGCGATCAGGATTGCTCACGGTCTCGTTCCCCACAGCCGCACAGCCTAAGGCCCAGGTCTGACAAACGTGTATCTACATTGCGTCTCGGTGGTGAGACCCGCTCAAGAAATCCACGCCCCGCCATTAGACCCGACGGCCTCTCGCGATCCCCCGGCCGGGTTAGCGATCTCACTCGATCGTGTCGCGGCTGATCAGGTGCGTCCGGGCCGATCGGCGTCGCGGCCGATCAGCTCTGCTGTGCGGCGATCTCGCGAGCCCGGTCGCGGGCGGCTTCCAGCGCCGCGAGCAGGGCCGCCCGTACCCCGTGGTTCTCCAATTCGCGGATCGCGTTGATGGTGGTGCCGGCCGGTGACGTGACCGCCTCGCGCAGCTTCACCGGGTGCTCACCGGAGTCGCGCAGCATGATCGCCGAGCCGATCGCGGTCTGCACGATCAGGTCGTGGGCGACCTGGCGGGGCAGGCCGAGCAGGATGCCCGCGTCGGTCATCGCCTCGACCAGGTAGAAGAAGTAGGCCGGGCCGGAGCCGGACAGCGCCGTCACCGCGTCCTGCTGCGACTCGGGCACCCGGATCGTGCGGCCGAGCGGCGTGAACATCTCCTCGGCGAGCGCCAGGTGGTCGTCGGTCGCGTGCGGGCCGGCCGAGATCGCCGTCATCGCCTCGTCGACCAGCGCCGGCGTGTTGGTCATGACCCGCACGACCGGGGTCGATGTCCGGCAGCCACTTCGCGAAGAACGACGTCGGCAGACCGGCGCACAGCGAGATGACCAGGCTTCCGGCGCGCCGGCGAGCAGCGGCCCGAGCTCGGCCATCAGCGTGCCGGCGTCCTGCGGCTTGACCGCGATGGCCAGCACGTCGGCCTCGGCGACCGCGGCGGCGAGTGTCGACCACCCGGATGCCATAGCGCGCCGACAGTTCGGCCGCTCGCTCCGGGCGCCGGGCCGTGGCCAGCAGACGGTCGGCCGGCCAGCCGGAGCGCAGCAGCCCGGCACAGCAGCACCTCACCGATCTTGCCGGCGCCGATCACGGCGACGGACGTCATCGCTCTCCCCAGAGGTAAAGTCCCTCGTTGATCATGAAGTCAAGAGCGGTCAACTTCATGATCAACGAGGTGGTACGAGTAGCCGGACGTGCTTAACCGAAGAAGACCTCGGCCTCGGCGAAGCGCGATTCCGGCACGGTCTTGAGCTCCCTGGTGGCCTCGGCGAGCGGCACCCGCACGATGTCGGTGCCGCGCAGCGCGACCATCTTGCCGAAGTCGCCGTCGTGCACCGCGTCGATCGCGTGCAGCCCGAACCGGGTGGCCAGCACCCGGTCGAACGCCGTCGGGGTGCCGCCGCGCTGGATGTGGCCGAGCACGACCGTGCGCGCCTCCTTGCCGGTCTTCTGCCTCCAGCTGCTCGGCGAGCCACTGGCCGATGCCGCCGAGGCGGACGTGGCCGAACGCGTCGAGCTCCTGGTTGTGCACGACCATCTGGCCGTCGAGCGGCTGCGCGCCCTCGGCGACCACGACGATCGGCGCGTACTGGCGCTGGAACCGCTTCTCCACGTACGCCGCGACCTGGTCCACGTCGAACTGGCGCTCCGGCAGCAGGATCACGTTGGCGCCACCGGCCAGGCCGGCGTGCAGCGCGATCCAGCCGGCGTGCCGGCCCATCACCTCGACGACCAGCGTGCGGTGGTGCGACTCGGCGGTGGTGTGCAGCCGGTCGATCGCCTCCATCGCGATGTTGACCGCGGTGTCGAAGCCGAACGTGTAGTCGGTCGCGCCGAGGTCGTTGTCGATCGTCTTCGGCACGCCGACGACGTTGACGCCGAGCTCGTGCAGCTTGGTCGCGACGCCGAGCGTGTCCTCGCCGCCGATCGCGACCAGCGCGTCGATGCCCAGGTCGGCCAGGTTCGCCTTGATCCGCTCGACGCCGCCGTCGATCTTGAACGGGTTGGTCCGGGACGAGCCGAGGATCGTGCCGCCGCGCGGCAGGATGCCGCGGACCTCGGCGACGCCGAGCGGCATCGTCAGACCCTCGAGCGGGCCGCGCCAGCCGTCGCGGAAGCCGACGAACTCGTGGCCGTAGGTCTCGACACCCTTGCGGACGACCGCGCGGATCACCGCGTTGAGGCCGGGGCAGTCGCCGCCGCCGGTGAGCACTCCGATGCGCATGGTGTTGTTGTCCTTTTGGTTGCAGATGCAGATGCGGGATAAAGACCCAACCGGCCCCAGGGTGACGCCACGTCAATGTCGCGCACGACGGCGGCGCTGCCGGCCTGGGCGGGGTGCGCATCGCACTCTAGTCGCTGGAGTCGCGTAGGTCACGCCGAGGTCACGCCCGCGTTTCGCGCCGCTGGTCGCCGCCGACCAGCACGTTCCACCGGGCCAGGTTGTGCCGCGCGTCGACCAGCGCGTCGTGCCGGCCGGCCGCGTCGGGCAACGTCGGGCGGCCGAGGTCGTCCCACAGCTGCCGCAGATCCTTGGTGAACCGTGGGATCGCCCGGGGCAGCGCCGGCATCGCGCCCCAGAGCTGGGCCAGCGCGACGTGGTCGTAGGCGGCGTACCAGGCCCAGAGTTCCATCTGCTCCGGCGGCCGGTCGCGGATCGGCTCGACCAGGAACTCGTAGCAGGTCGGTCGCGGATCCGCTCCCGGGAGCGCCAGGCCGGGTCACCGGGCGACGGCAGCTTGTCGAGCACGTTGCGGCGCACCCACGGCACCGCCCGGGAGTCGTCGAACTCGGTCGACACCGCGTAGAACTCTCGGCCGTACTCGTCGACGACGCCGATCGAGACCAGGTCGATCAGGCGGCCGTCCTCGATGAACTCGCAGTCGTAGAAGTATCGGTACGGCATGCCCCCTAGTCTGCCCGGTCCGCCTCCGCCAGTTCGGCCAGGACCTGTCGGGCCTGCTCCAGCACGTCGCGGCGACCGGCGGCGGCCAGCGCGGCGGCTCGGGGCAACGGCACCACCGATCCGGCCAGCGCCCGGGCCTGCGCGTCCGCCACCAGGGCCCAGTGCAGCCGCAGCATCGTCGGCAGTGCCGCGGCCAGTTCGTCGCGCGGGGCGGGCCCGGCGGACGCGTACCCGTCGAGAAGATCTTCCGAAGCGCCGATGCCGCCCGCGTGCCGGACGGCGACCGCCACGTCGTAGGTGAGCGGGCCGTGCAGCGGGGACGCCCACCCGGTGAGCCCGATGCTGCCGGTCGCCGGATCGAGCCGGAACTCGGCCGGCGCCGGATCGCCGTGCAGCACGCCGTACGTGAGCTGGTCGGTCACGGTCAGCCGGGTCACCGCGAGCACGACGTCGCGCAGCGCCGGCCGCAGCCAGTCCGCGACGTCCAGATGAGATCCGGCCACCACGGGTACGGTCAGCCGCTCGTGCCACGGCGGCCGGTAGTGCCGCAACGCGACGTGGGCCCGCCCGAGCAGGTCGCCCCAGAACTGCTGATCGATCGGGTCACCGGGATCGAGCGGACGACCCGGAACGTCGCGGCTCAGCGCCATCTCGCCGATACTCGTGGTCGCCGTGAGCGCGCCGTCGGCCGTGCGCACCGGGCGGCCGATCGCGATCCCGGCGACCGACAGCGCCTCCACAGCCGCGAGCGACGCCAGTAGCGCCAACCGCTGCGACTCGGGAACGACCCGTACCTCGTGTGGCGCGTCATCAATCATCACGGACCATCGCGAACCGGGCACGAATCCCGGAGCGTCGGCGTCCGCCACACAATCGATGGCGGTCACGTGCCAGACGGCGCGAAGGGTTGCGCGCACCTGCTCCTCGGTGGCCACGGCCGATTATGACGCGTTTACCATCACGGACGCCCGCATGAGCTATTCGCCACGCCGTCGGCGGTCCATCCTGATAAACGGTATTGGCTCACAACTAGCTCGAAAAATTACCGACGAGGACGTGGCGCGCCGACGGTCCGTATCGAGTCCGTAACCAACCGGCGTTCGCACGAGCCAAACTCGCGCTCGGGCGCTAGCGTGCGTTCTGGCAATTCGTGGGGGCGTGCCCGGGGGGACGGGGGCGGTAATCGGTGTGTACAAAGGCGGCTCGGACCGCCATGATCTATGGGTGAGCTGCGCGTATGCGTTCAGCCCACGTGGGTAAGGGGAGGTTTGACCCGTGGATGTTCGACTGCCGGAGACACCCGACGCATTAACCGGTGTGGAAATGTTCGCGGCGCTCGACCCGGAGGTACGACAGCGTGTGATCGCGGCCGCTGTCCCCCGCACGTACCGAAAAGGTCAGCTCCTGTTCGTGGAAAACGACCCCGGCGATTCGCTCATCGTGCTGAAACGCGGTGCTATCGCGGTTTTCAGCACCTCCCCGACCGGCGAACGCGCGGTGCTCACGGTCGTCCGTCCACCCGGCGTTCTGGGTGAAGTGTCGCTTTTAGACGGTGCGGCCCGGTCCGCGTCGGCGGAGGCGATCGAAGACTGCAAGGCGCTCGCGCTGTCGCGGGCCGCGTTCATCGATCTGGTGCACGCCAACCACAGCATTCTCGACGCGGTGATGCACTCGCTCGGCAGCCTGATCCGGCGCCTGACCGAGCAGCACGCCGACCACATCTTCCTCGATCTGCCGGGTCGCGTCGCGAAGACGCTCGTGCGACTGGCCGGCGACGTGCCCAACGGCATGGTCACGATCGAACTCAACCAATCGCAGCTGGCGGCGATGGCGGGCGGTTCTCGGCAGAGCGTCAACCAGGCGATCGGTTCGTTCGCGAGCCGCGGATGGTTGCGCACCGAAGGGCGCCGGATCGTGCTGACCGACCTACCGGCCCTGCGCCGCCGCGCGGGCGTCCCCGACAAATAAACACTCACCTCTTTGGGACGAATGTCACTTTGCTCCGTACCCTTGACGGTATAACCGGCGAGTCGGCAAAGCTGAGCGGAGTTGCTCGCGATGATCGCGATGTCCTCGCCCGGCCTCACCAGAGCGCGCTCCGGCGACCTGGGCACCACAACTGACCTTGCCGGCTCCTGTGCATGACCCGGCCGGCGTGCCACGATTGAGGTTCGAAAGAGGCGCGGTTTTGATCGTTACGGTGACGGAGGTCGGCAAGTGACCGGTGGCAACGCCCGGCGTGGGCGGCGCGACAACGGGCTGCAGGCCGCCGTCTACGCGGTCGTCGGTGACGTCGATCCCCGCGTCGGCGAGCACCTGCTCGACGTGCTGGGCAACCGGGGCATCGCCGCCTACCTGCAACCCACCGTTGATCAAAATCCCGTCACCAGGGTGACCACGTTGCCGGCCCGCCCAACCGACCGCCTTTTCGTCGATCGCTCCGAGCTGGAGACGGCCCGTGAGTTCCTGGCGATCTTGGCCCGTGACGGCGATGGTGCGGTGTTGACACCCGAGCCCGCCGATGGGGCCACAACGTCCGCTTCCTCTTCTTCGTCCGTTTCTCCGACGTCAGCGCCTCCCGCGACCGGGCCGCCCGCCGCGTCGAGCAGCGGCGAGACCCCCGGCGACGCGCTGCCGGCCAGCGAGTTCGAAGCGGCGTGGGCCTCGATCGTGGCCGGCTTCGACACGGCCGCCATCGCCGGGCCGACGCCCTGGCCCGCGATCGAAGATCTGACCACGCACAACGGCAGTTCGACGAACGACGCCGCCGCCCGCGCCGGCCGTCAGCCGCGACTGGCCTCGGTGGAACCCGCCGGCGCAGACCGACAACTCTTCGCTGCTCGACGGGCTCGACTCCTTCGGCGCCGATCTGCCCGACGACGATGACGAGGGCGATTACCAGCCGCCGCCACCACCGCCGTTGCCTCACCTGGCCACGATCACGATTCTGGGCCTCGTCGGCGTCGTCGGCGGCATCGTCGTGATCCTCTACCCCGAGTTGCTTCCGGGCCTCACATCGACCAGCTCCGCCGTGCTCGGGTGCATGTTCATCGTCGCCGGCGCGGTCGCGCTGATCGGCCGGCTCCGCTCCGGCACCGACGACGATGCCGACGGACCGGACGACGGCGCGGTCGTCTGATCCGAGCGCTCCACCTCCCGGCCCGATCCGGCCCGCCGCTGTCCGGCCGCCTGATCAGGCTTTGCTGAGCCAATCCAGGATCGCGTCGATCGGCTCGGCCCAGCCGGCGTCGAGCATCATGTCGTGGCCCATGCCGGGGAAGAGCAACGGCGCGCCGCCGTAATGCGCCGCCACCCGCCGCAACGCCTTCTGCGACACGATCTTGTCGTCGGGCGTGCCTACGACCAGCACCGGCGGATCTCCGACGGGTGACTCGGGCGCGCGGTGCGCGAGCAGTTGCCACTGGGCCCGCGAGGACGCGCCGCCGAGCCGGGCCGCGTACGCGCGCGCCGCCGAACCATGGAGGTTCGCGCTGAACAACTGCCCGCGCCTCGGTTTGATCCGCCCGCCGAACGCGCCCGAGATCGTGCCGGCCGGGTTGCGGATCAGCGACGCGCCCAGCGTGCCCCAGCCGCCGAAGACCGGTGCCAGCAGCACGCCGGCCCGGGCCGGGTAGCGGGACAGCGCGTGCGCGACGACCAGGGCACCCGCGCCGGCGCCGACCAGCACGGCGCGCTGCGGCAGGCTGGCCGCGACCTGGACCACGTCATGCGCGTACGCGCGGATGGTCGGCTTTCCGATCGAACCGCTGGAACCGTGGCCCCGCAGGCTCATCGCGTGGGCCGGGAACCCGCGCTGCGCCGTGTGTTCGAGCCAGTGCTCCTCGAACGCCCAGGCACCATGACCGAAACCGGGTACGAACAGCACCGGCGGCCGGTTTTCGTCGGCCGGTGGCGTCTCGGTGCCGCTGTTCCACGGCATCAGATCCGCGCTCTCGGCAGCCGGTCGCGCCGAGACGACCTCGCGGCGGACAGCGGGAATCGGCCGCGACCACTCACGCGCCCGCATCACCCTGGTTGTCACGACTGCAACTCCAACTCGTTCACGCGACCGACTCCAACTCGTCCAACACGCCCTGCAATCCTCGCAAGTAGACGGTGTGCGATATCTCGAACCAGTGCCGCGTCGAGTCCTTCACGTGCGCCTGGCTCCAGGACCGATCGGGCGACGTCGACACACCGCGCCAGAACGCGGCCGCTCGCGTCGGATCCGCCTCCCGCAACCGCAGCCAGCGCGCGATCGCGACCGTCTGCCAATGCATGATCGGGAACACGCCCGAATCGGGTTGCACGAGACCGGTGACGGCGAGCGTGGGATAGCGCCGGGGAAACGTGTGCATGAACAGCCGCGGCCGGCCGTCGCGATCACCGTCGAGCACGTCCGCGCCGAGGAACTCGAACCGGGGCAGGTAACCGGTCGCGAAGATGACCAGATCCGGGTCGATTCGTTCGCCGCCGACGAGTTCGACACCGTCGCGCTCGAACCGGGCGACCTCGCCAACCGGGCTGATACCGCCGTGGCCGATGAAATACGGCAGTTGCGAGTTGACGATCGGGTGCGTCTCGTACACGCGGTGGTCGGGCTTACGGAGACCGTAGCGCGTCAGGTCGCCGACCGTCAGTTGGAGCGTGCGCCCGAAAAGCCACTGACGCAGTCGCAGCGGCAGGCGGGTGGCGAGCATCGCGTCGTTGACCTGGTCGGCCGGACGCCCGAACACGAACTTCGGCGCGTACCAGTATCCGCGACGGCTGGAGTGCCAGCATTTGGCGGCCTGGGTGGCCGCTTCGACCGCGATGTCGCAGCCGGAGTTGCCGGCGCCGATCACGAGCACCTTCCGGCCCCGCAGCGTGGACGCGTCCTTATAGGACGATGCGTGGATCATCTCGCCCTTGAAGTCGTCGGTGCCCTCGTAGGTGGGCAGCTTCGGCGACCAGTTGTGCCCGTTGGCGATCACCACGGCCGCGTAGCGCGCGACCCGCTTCGCGCCACCGCCGCTGGGTCGCGTGGTGACCTCCCACCGATCGTCGGCGACCGGGATGACCTCGGTGACCTCGGTGCCGAACCACATGTGGTCGCGCAGACCGAAATGGTCGGCGTAGCGGGTCAGGTATTCGAGCACCTGCGCGTGGCTCGGGTAGTCGGGCCAGTCGTCGGGCATCGGAAAGTCGGGGAACTGCGTGAACGGCTTCGACGAGATCAGGTGGGTGCTCGTGTAGATCGGGCTGCGGCTGTGACGGATGTTCCAGGCACCACCGACGCTGGTCTCGCGCTCGAAGCAGTCGACCGCGAAGCCCTTCTCCCGGAGGTTCTTGATGGCGGTGAGCCCGCTGGCACCGGCCCCGATCACGCAGACGGTGTCGCCGCGGTCGTAAACCGGCTTGTTGTCCTCGTAGAACGAGACTTCACTGCCACCCGACCACGCGGTGCTCTTCCAGGCCACGTTGAGCCACGAACCGGTGTCCTCGTTCCACGCGGCGCCGCGCACGCCCCCGGCCGGCGCTCCCGTATCGCCCGTCCCGGTCGCCGGCGTTCCCGATTCGTCGGCCCAACCGGTCGATTCCACACTCACCCGAACTCTCCAAACGTCGTCGCCCCCGGCTGCGCCATCTTGGTGCGCCGCGGGCGACTTTGTCCAGTCCTCACCGTGTACAACCATTGACACCGGTGAGGATCTGGTGACGTTTGCTATGAGATCAGTGTTTGCTCTTGTTTCGCTTGCCGATGGGCTCCGGCGTCACGGCACCGACCTCTTCCGCGATATCCACCATGGTCGCGGTCTGAGCGCCCGGGCTCGGCTGGCCGTGCGGCTTCGCCGGTTGGCGCGAGTTCGACTTGCTGTTCCGGTGGCTCTTCGCCTTGTGCATGTCCCGTTTATCGGGCATGTGATTTGCCCCCTCAGGCACTCGTGCGCCTGTGCGTCTTACCCCGGTTTAGGGCGATTTCCAGGCGCAATGAGGCTCACGTTAGCACCGGCAGCGCGACGTCGAGGACGATCGGGAAATGATCACTCGCGCGCCGGACTTCGGGCGAATCCAGCACCTGAAACCGCCGCACCTCGCACCTCGGGTCCACCATGATCGCGTCGATGCGGCGCTTCGGATTGGCCACTGAGAATGTCGGCAGGTCAGAGTCGGCGCCGGCGTCGATCAGACCATCGGCGAGCATCCGCCACGCCGATCCACCCGACGTCTCGTTGATGTCGCCACCGAACAGCACCGGCTCGTCGTGCTTGTCCATCGCGACCTTGAGCAAATGGGCCTGATCCGGCCGCTCGGTGTCGTCGGTGGCCAGGTGCGAGCCCACCGCGACGAACGGCACCCGGCCGATCGAGCAGCGGGCGAACGCGGCTCCGCGCATGTGCCGCCCGGGCGTGAGCGGGTACTGGAGGCTCCACGTCTCGTGGACGCGTACGCGCTGGCTCGTCACGATCACGTTACCGAGTGACGGCAGCCCACCGACGGCGTAGATCATGCCGAACGAGTGCGCCATCGACGCACAGCGGGTACGCCATCGAAACCGCCGTGGCGCCTCCTGCACGAAGACGATGTCGGGCGCGACGGAACGGACGACCGACTCCAACGCGGCGAGATCGTCGTCGAGCCCGTGCACGTTGTAGGACATCAGCCGCACCGATACGCCCATCGTGGCCTTTCTTGTCCGGGGGGTGACCTCGCGCCGCTCGAGAGTCTTATCGGCGGCGAGCCAGGTCAGCGGCGCCGACGACGCCGGCGGTGTTGCCCATCGAGGCCGCGACGATCTCGGCGACCGGGAACTTGCTGCGCTGTGGCAACCGGTCGATGTACGCCAGCCGAGCCGGCTTGAGCAACAGGTCACCGGCCTCGATCACGCCACCGCCGACGACCAGGACCTGCGGGTCGAGGATCTGCGTGATGTCGCCGAGCGCCTGCCCAAGCCAGTAGCCGGCCTGCTCGAACGCGTTGAGCGCGAGCTTGTCCCCGTCGCGGGCGGCCTGCGTGACCATCGGGCCGCTTACCTTGGTGATGTCGTTGTCGGCCAGCTTCAGCAACTCCTCGCCGGCGGACGGGTCCATCGCGATTGACTCGCGGGCGAACCGGCTGAGCGCGTTGCCGCTCGCGTACTGCTCGATGCAGCCGCGGCTGCCACAGCCGCACGGGTGCCCGTCACGAACCATCAGCACGTGGCCCAACTCGGCCGCGATGCCGTGCGCACCCCGGACGAGTTCGCCGCCGAGCACGATGCCGCCGCCGATGCCGGTGCCGATCGTGAACATGACCATCGAGTCGTCGGCGTCCTTGGCCGCACCGAACCGGAACTCGGCCCACGCCGCGACGTTGGCATCGTTCTCGACCACGATCGGCAGCGACGTCCGCGACTGGATCTCCTCGCGAAGCGGCTCGTCGCGCCACGCGAGGTTCGGCGCGAACAGCACCGTCGACCGGTTGGCGTCGATCCATCCGGCCGCGCCGATGCCGACCGCCTCGACGTCGTAGCTTCCGGCGAGCTCCTCGATGACCTCGAGGATGCGATCAAGCGTCTCGCCGGTGTCCTCGGCGGGTGTGTCACGGCGTGCCTCGGCGATGACCGTGCCGTCTTCCTCGACGACGCCGCCGAGCACCTTCGTCCCGCCGATGTCGACGCCGATCGTCAATGACACTGGATCTCCTCGCAGGTTAGTCGCGCATATGTTGCCGGTGCGACAGCCTAGTTTGTGCCATCGGTAAACGTCACGGCCGTGCCGGGGCCTGGGACCGCCTTCGTGGCTGCTTTTTTGGCCGGGGCGGCCTTGGCCGCGGATTTCGCGGCTTTCGACGGTTCCGTGGCCTTGGCCGGTGCGGATTTCTTCGCCGCCTTGGCGCCGGTCGACTTGGCGCCAGCAGCCTTAGTCGCGGCGGATTTCTTCGCCGCCTTGGTCGCCTTCGCCGCCGTGGACGCCGTGTCGAAACCGGGCGCGGCCTTCTTCGCCGGCGCCTTCTTGGCCGCCGCGGCCTTCTTGGCCGGCGCCGCCTTCGCGGGCGCGACCTTCCGCGGCGACTCAGCCGCGGGCCCGGGTGCGGCCTTCTTGGCCGGCTCGGCCGCCTTAACGGGCTCGGTTGCCTTAACCGGCTCGGTCGCCTTCGCCGGCGCGGCCTTCTTCACGGCCTTCTTCCACGGCCTTCTTCGCGACGGCCTTCTTCGCGACGGTTTTCTTCGCCACCGGCGGCGGGGCGTCGGGAGCATCGAACGGCGCCCGTGTCGCGGTCTGCCAAACGCTGCCGAAGTCTCCCCAGGCGACCTCGGTGGGCTCGGCGTCGTCTTCGCGCAGCGGTTCCTCGACGACGAGCGCCTCCACATCGACCTCGTCGGCCACCTGATCGTCGGCGACACGCTCCTCGGTCACCCGATCGTCGGCGGACCGGGACCACGGCACCCGACCGCGACCGGCCGCGTTGCCGAAGGCCCGCAGCACGGTCGCCACCCCGGACGCGAGATCGCTCGCCCCGGTCGCGATCCGCTCGGAGAACTCCGGCGCCGGGTCGCGGACGGCCGAGATGACCCGGCAGACCGGGCACACGCAGCACTCGTCGGATCCGTTGGCGACGTGTCTGCCGCGACCGGCATCACGGCCGCCTCGGTCATCGGCGCGGTCGTCACGCCGGTCGGAGCCACGATCGTCGCCACCGCCGAGGAAGCGGTTGGCGAGGCTGGCCAGCGCCGCGAGTTCGTCACCGAGCCCGGACGGCACCGGCGCGGACGAGGACGACGAGCGAGCCCGCTGCGCCATCCGTCGGCTGAGATTCTTCGTCGCGAACGAGGCGGCCGCGAGAGCGGCGGCGGCAAGGCGCTCCGCTTCCCGCCGGGCGGCGTCGTTTCGGTCGGAGTTTCGCTCCATCGCTCAACTCACCCTGGTTTCCACACGCCGTTTGAGCTCTTTGAGAGCTGTATCCATGATCATTTTTTCGGCTTTACGTTTGAACATTCCCATCATGCCGACGAGCAGCTCGACCGCGAGCGTATATGTCACGGTCGACGTGCCGTCGCCGTTGTCGACGAGGTCATAGGACCCGGTCTGCGCTTTCTGCATCCGTGATGGCGCCAAGAGCGACCATTCGATCCGGGAGATGTCTTCGGCATACTCGTACGCGAGCGTGTATTCGTCTTGAACCACGCCGGCGGCGATGACAAAGCGCACCTGACTCGCGTAACCGTCTTCGTATTCCTCGACGACCTCGACCGACCGCGCGGCCGAGACCCATTCGGGGTACCGCGGGAAGTCGCAGATGACCTCCGCGATCTCCGCGGTCGGCGCGCCGATGAGAATCGACTGGGTGGAGGTATCCGCCATGTTCCGCAGGTTACGCGAACCGCGCGCGAGGTGTGTCGCGGCGCCAGGTAATTTGGTCTCGCGGGGCGCGTGCGACATTTCGGCACCGACCACCGAGCGGAGCTTGTGAGGAGCCCTCAGTGCGTGAATTCGCGGTAACAGCGGTCGCGACCATCGCCGACGCGACCAATCTGACCGAACCGGTGTGGGTCAATGCCGAGGTCGCCCCGGATGCGCCCCAATTCGCGAGGTTCATCGACGGCACCTGGCAAGACGTCAGTTGCGCCGAGTTCAAAGCGCAGGTCATCGCGCTGGCGAAGGGCATCATCGCGGCCGGGGTCCAGCCCGGTGATCGTGTCGGGCTGATGAGCAAGACGCGCTACGAGTGGACCCTGATCGACTACGCGATCTGGGCGACGGGCGCCGTCACCGTCCCGATATATGAGACATCGAGTGTCGAGCAGGTCGCCTGGATCCTCTCCGACTCCGCAGCCGTCGCGTGTTTCGTCGAGACACCCGCCCACGCCGCGACGGTCGCCCACGCGAGCGACAACCTCACCGCACTGCGGGCAGTGTGGGGCATCGAGGCCGGCCGCCTCGTGACACTGGCCGACGACGGCGCTGCCGTGCCGGTAAGCGCGGTCGAGGAGCGCCGGGCCGGGCTGCGCGCGGACGCCGTCGCCACGATCATCTACACGAGTGGCACCACCGGCCGTCCGAAGGGCTGCGTGCTCACCCACCGCAACCTGCTCTCCGACATCGACAACGCGATCCCGGGCCTGGCCGACCTGTTCAACGAGGGTTCGAGCACGCTGCTGTTCCTGCCGCTGGCGCACTCGTTCGCCCGGCTGATCCAGATCGGCATCGTGGCGGCACGCGTGCGCATGGGCCACAGCTCCGACGTCAAGAACCTGGTCGCCGACCTGGGCGAGTTCCGGCCGACGTTCGTCCTGGCCGTACCGCGCGTGTTCGAAAAGGTTTACAACGGAGCGAAACAACGTGCGCACGCGGACGGCAAGGGCGCCATCTTCGACCGGGCCGACCGCGTCGCCGTCGCCTACAGCGAAGCCCTCGACCGGGGTCGCGTCGGCCCGATCCTCAATCTGCAGCACCGTCTGTTCGACCGGCTCGTCTACGGACGGTTGCGGGCGGCGCTCGGCGGTCGATGCGTGGCCGCGATCTCCGGTGGCGCACCCCTCGGCGCCCGGCTGGCGCACTTCTTCCGCGGCGTCGGCGTCACCATTTACGAGGGATACGGGCTGACTGAGACGTCGCCGGCGGTCGCGGTCAACCTGGAGACCGCGATCAAAATCGGCACCGTCGGGCGCCCGCTGCCCGGCGTCACGGTCCGCATCGCCGACGACGGCGAGGTGCTGATCAAGGGCGATCTCGTCTTCCGCGAATACTGGAACAACGCCTCGGCGACCCTGGAAGCCATCGACCGTGACCGCTGGTTCCACAGCGGCGACCTGGGCAGCCTCGACGACGACGGTTACCTGCGGATCACCGGCCGGAAGAAGGAGATCCTGGTGACGGCCGGTGGCAAGAACGTGGCGCCGGCCGTCCTGGAAGACCGTGTCCGGGCGCATCCGCTCGTCAGTCAGTGCATGGTCGTCGGTGATGGCAAGCCGTTCATCGCGGCACTCATCACCATCGACGAGGAAGCGTGGCCCAAGTGGCTCGCCGAAAACGGACTCGCCGCCGGTGCGACCGTCGCCGATCTCAGGGAGGATGCGACAGTACGGTCAGCGATCCAGGAAGCCGTCGACTCCGCCAACCTCGCGGTGTCGAAGGCCGAGGCGATCCGCAGCTTCCGGATCCTCCCGCGCGACTGGAGCGAGGAAACCGGCGAGCTGACGCCTTCCCTCAAGGTCAAACGCAATGTCGTGATGAAGGAGTACGCCGACGAGATCGCCACTATCTACGGCGAGTGACGCACTGCGCCGTGGCGGGTCCGCCGGTGCCTCCCGGGACGGCTCGAACGCTGCCGCGCGCCCGGGGCCGACCGACGCACCCGATTCGATGACCCGATCGACACTCCCGGGGCCGGCTCGCCGTCTCATGATCACCGCCCGCGTGGGCATGCTCGCGCTCGTCGCCACGCTCAGCGTGATCGCGACCGGCAGCGCCTGGGCACTCGCGTGGGTCGCCCTGCTGGCCGCGGCCGCGCTTCCGGGCGCCTTCGTGCCGACCACGCGCCCGCCCGGCGGCTCGATGCCGGGCACCGAAACGGCCGACGAGGAGCCGCCACGGCAACTTCTCGCCCGGTCCAGCCGCGTGCTGCAACCGCTCGGCCGTCTCGCCGAAGTGCTGATCACCTGCCTCGGCGCGATCAGCGTGGTCCGCAACGTCGCCGACGTCACGGCCGGGCACCACTCCGCGTTCGCCTCGGCCGGGGCATCGGCCGGCGCGATGCTGCCCTACCTGGTCGTGCCGCCGGTCGCCGCCGCGGTCGCCCGGCGGCGCCGCGAACTGGTCGCGCTGCTGATCGTCGCGGCCGCCGCGCTGGCCGTCCTCGGCGGGCTCGACAGCCGTCTCGACGATCGCGGTTACCTGGTCGCCTCGATCGAATGGCTCGCGCTGGCCTGCGTCGCGTCGGCGATGGCGGTGGCGTTGCAACGGGTCTGGGCCGAGCGCACCGAACGACCGGCCCCGTACGCGGAGGCCACCCGCCTGCTCACCCAGCTCCGGACGGTGGCACGGCAGCTTCCCGGTGCCACGCTCGATCCGGGCAGCCTGGCCGAGCACCTGCTGGAAGACGTCCGGGGCGCCGCGCGCATCGACCGGGCCGCCGTCCTGTGCGCGAGCGGCGGGTCCCGGCTCGTGGTGCTGGCCCAGACCGGGCTCGACCGGGTCGACTGGGAGACGTCGCTCGACTCCGACGCGGTCATCGCCGAGGCGTGGGCGAGCCAACAGCCGCAGACCACCACCCGATCGCAATCCCGGTCCCACGACGGCGGCGACGTCACCGCGCTGATCGTGCCGCTGGTGACGGGCGTCCGCACGGTCGGCCTACTGATCGCGGAGGCGGACGCGGCCGGTGCCTACTCCCCCGCCGTCGTCGGCCGGGTGACCGGGCTCGCCGCTCCGGCCGCCATCCGGCTGGAAGCGGCGCTGCTCTTCGACGAGGTGCGGTCGCTCGCGACCAATGAGGAGCGCCAGCGCCTGGCCCGCGAGATCCACGACGGAGTCGCGCAGGAACTCGTGATGGTCGGCTACGGCATCGACAACACGCTCGCGGTGCTCCCCGGCGACGCCACCGACGCCGCGGACGAGTTGCGGACGCTCCGCACCGAAGTCACCCGCGTGATCACCGAGTTGCGGCTGTCGCTGTTCGAGCTGCGTAGCGAAGTGGACCGGCACGGCGGCCTCGCGGCGGCCATTTCGGAATACGCGCGGACCGTCGCCGCGTCGGCGGGCTTGCGAGTGCACATGTCTCTCGACGAGTCAACCGCCCGGCTGCCCGCCGCGATCGAGGCCGAACTGCTCCGAATCGCGCAGGAAGCGATAACGAACGCCCGAAAGCATGCCGGTGCCGAGAATCTGTGGGTCACATGCGCCGTTGACCCGCCATTCGCGGCCGTCGAAGTGTCGGATGATGGTCAGGGAATGGGTGATTCGAGGCCGGACGGCCGGTACGGCCTTGCGATCATGGCCGAGAGGGCGGAACGTATCCGTGGCCGCTTGGAAATTCGGCCTCGACTGCCCAGTGGCACCACCGTAGCGATCGTGATAGGAACATCACCACGCAGAGGTAGTGTGGCAGGCCAGGCGTCCCCAGCGGGATCGGCGTCATCGTGATCGCCCTGGCGGTCACTTCGAAGGAGAGATAACCGGCTATGTCCACCAGCACGGCGCCAACCGCCCGCACGCGGGTTCTGCTCGTCGACGATCACGACTTGATCCGCAAGGGTCTGCGGCACGCGTTCGAGCGCGACCGCCAATTCGAGGTGATCGGCGAAGCGGCGACCGCGGCCGAAGCCGTTCGACTAGGCCGGCAACCTCCAGCCCGACGTCGTCATCATGGACCTGAAGCTTCCCGATGGCAGCGGCCTCGAAGCGACCCGGGCCCTGCGCAAGACGTCCACCACGATGGGCATCGTCGTCCTGACGATGTATGCCGGCGATGACCAGCTCTTCGGTGCGCTGGAGGCGGGCGCGAGCGCGTTCGTGCCCAAGACCGCGCCGGCCGACGAGGTCGTGGCCGCTGCCCGTCACGCGGCGTCCGCTCCGAGCGCGTTCACCGCGGCCGACCTGGCTGAGGCGATGAAGCGCCGGCTCGCCCCGAGCGGGCCCCAGCTGTCCCCGCGCGAGGGTCAGGTGCTGCGACTTCTCGCCGACGGCATGAGCGTCGCGGGCATCGCCAAGCAGCTGTTCGTCAGCGAGTCCACGGCGAAGACGCACATCTCCAAGCTTTACGAGAAGCTCGGCGCCGCCAACCGCGCGCAGGCCCTGATGACCGCGCTGCGGCTCGGCCTGCTCGAGGCGCCCGACTCGCCGAAGTTCTAGAGCGTTTCCATCGCCCCGCGTTCCGGTCAGGCCGGAACGCGGGGCGATGGCGCCCGCCCCGACGGTTCCGGGTGCGACGAACCCGCCAGCCGCGCACCCTTCAGGGGCGTAACAGCTCCGCCAACCGGGCGGCTTGATGGTCCCAGCCCCAGGCCGCCTCGGTCCATACCCGGCCGGCCGCACCCATCCGGGCCGCGAGCGCCTTGTCGGTCAACAGTTCCACGGCCCGGTCGGTCAGCGCGGCCAGGTCCAGACCGCCGACGACGTAGCCGGTCTCCCCTTCGCGGACCGCGTCGGGTGCACCACCCGAGTCGCCGGCGATGACGGGCTTGCCGGTCGCGGACGCTTCCAGGTAGACGATGCCGAGGCCTTCGACATCAAGACCTTTGCGCCGGGTACGGCAGGGCATCGCGTAGACGTCGCCGGCCGCGAAGTGCGCCGGGAGCTCGGCATAGGGCACGGTGCCGGTGAAGATCACGTCGTCGGCGACACCCACCGAGCGGGCCAGCGCCTTCAACTTGTCGCGATAGGGCCCGCCGCCCACGATCAGCAGTGCCGCTCCGGGCACCCGGCGCCGCACCTCGGGAAACGCTCGGATCAGCGTGTCCTGACCTTTGCGGGGCATCAGCCGGGAGACGCACACGATCACCGGCCGGCCGGTCAGACCGTGTCGCGCGCGCACCTCGGAGCCGTCGGCACCCGGGTGGAACAGGTCGATGTCGACGCCCGGCGCCAGTTGCTCCAGCTCGGTGAGCCCGTGCAGCGCGCGATCGAGGCGTACGCGCTGGTATTCGGTCAGGTAGGTCATCACGTCGACGCCCTTGCCGATGCGGCGCAGCAGGCCCCGGGCGCCCGGCAACGCGGCCCAACCGACCTCGTGCCCGTGCGTCAGCGCGACCGCCCGCCGGATGCCCGGACGGCGTCGCAGGCCGCCGGCGAGCAGCCCCAGCGGCGCGGCGGCGCCGAACCAGACGGTGTCGCAGTCGTGTTCGCGCGCGATCGACGCGGCCCGACGCCCGACGGCCGGCGCCGGCAGCAGCACCCCGGTGTCCTCCCGGATCACCGGGAACGGCTGCGCCGCGTCGAACGTCTGCCCAGCCGCGCCAATTCGAGCGTAGACCACGAGGCTGTCCGCCGGTTGCCGGATCGCGAGCGCCTGCACGAACGTCTGGATCCCGCCGGGTCGTGGCGGGAAGTCGTTCGTGACCAGCAGTGTGCGGCCCACTCAGCGGTCTCCCTGCGCGTACGCGATCCCGGCGGCCATGCGCTGCACGGTGCTGCGGGTGGCTCGCGAACATGACGTACTCGAACGGGTTCGGGTCGACGTTGGCGAGGTTGATCTCGGCGAGGCGCGCCTGCATCTGCTCGAACGTCGCCGGATCGCCGGTCAGCCGCGAGGGCGTGCGTGTCCGCGCGCGCCTCGATGTGACGGGACACCAGGTTCTGCGACCGGCCCGGCCAGCGAGCCCGCCGATCGTGGCGATCGCGAGCAGCAGCGCGATGGCGCGCGGCTCGCCGATGCCGGTGACGCCGGCCAGGCGCAGCAGGCCCGGTCCACGAACCGAGCAGGTAGATCGCGATCACGGCGGCCGCGGCTCCGAGCGCGCCGATGAGCGTACCCGTGAAAACGTCGTTGTCTTTGGCGTGGCCGAGCTCGTGCGCGACGACGCTGGTGACCTCGGCCGGGGTGGCCTGTTCGAGCAGCGTGTCGTAGACGACGATGCGGCGGGTCGCGCCGAAGCCGGACACGTAGGCGTTGACCGCGCGGGTGCGGCGGGAGGCGTCGGCGACCAGCACATCCTTGACCGGTACGCCGTCGCGGTCGGCCATCGCGATCAGCTGGGTCCGCAGCGGGCCGTCGGGCATCGGGGTGAAATGGTTGAAGATCGGCTCGAACAGCGACCGGGAACGACGAAGGACATCAGCACGACGAGCGCCGGCCGCTCCGGCCGCTCCCCACGCCCACCAGTAGCGCGGCGCCAGCCGGACCAGGCCGTAGAAGCCGAGCAGCACCAGGCCGCCGATGACCGCCGTGATCGCGTAGCCCTTCAGCACGTCGATCGACCACGCCGCCCCAACCCTGCGTCGACAGCCCGTAACGGCGCAGCGTCGTCTGCTGCCACGCCGAGAACGGCAGCGTCACGAGCGAGCCGATGAAGACGATGACGAGGCCGCCGACCAGCGCCTGCGCGACCCAGCCGCCGCCGAACGGCCGGCCGACCGCGGTGACGATGCGGGCGCCGAGCGGCGTCAGGCCGAGCACGATCGACACGATCAGGCCGACGGCCGATCGAGCCGTAGGTCGCCGGGCGACGGGACGCCGCGAACGCCGCTCCGCGCGCCACCTGGGCCGGCGGGCAGCGATCGGAGCGCCTGCATCTGGTCGGCCCGGGGTGCGGGCGCCTCGTGCCACGGGATCAGCACCGCGGCCAGGACGCCGATCGCGACCACGAGCACGGCCAGCACGGCCACCGCGACGCCCCGGGATGTCATGGCGGACAGCGTACCGATGCGGGCCCATGTCGGGCAGCCGGCTATCGCTCTGCTACCGCCGGAGGTAGCAGAGCGACAGCGCCGTTACGACCGGGCCATCCGGCGCAGCAGCGTCTCCGACGGCAGCGGATAGGCGCCGTGGCGGCGCACCCCGTCGGCGACCTCGCGGTCGGAGGAGACCACGATCACGGGGCGGCCGGCCGGCTCGGCCCGTACGAGCCGGCGGATCAGATCGTCGGCGGTCTCGCCCTTGCGGGAGAACAGCACCCG
Source organism: uncultured Actinomycetota bacterium (assembly GCA_963797605.1). GTDB lineage: Bacteria > Actinomycetota > Actinomycetes > Mycobacteriales > Micromonosporaceae > DASQPR01. The sequence goes on from CAWCPX010000005.1 coordinate 395,923, forward strand.
GACGCCTCGCGGGGCAGCCGGCAACCCGACCATCCGATCGGCGCCGTCGAACACGACCGTTACCTCGGCCCCGGTCTGGGCCGCGAGCCCGGACATCGCGCTGGTCAGCCGGTTGCGTTGCTGCTCGAGCGAGATCTCGCGCGAACCCGTTCTTGGTCACGTTGTAGCCGTCGACCACGAGGTGCGCCTTCGGCAGCGCGAGCAGCCGGTCGAGCCGGACCGGGTCGTCGGCCTCCAGCGCCCGGCCGCCGGTCTGGTCGCTTCCGCCGGGTCGCAACGCCGCCGTGTCTGCCGACGAAATCCCCCGGCAGCAGCGTCGGTCGGCTCCATCGCGAGTTCCCGACGCAATCCGGTCGCGGCCTGCCCGATCGTCTCCAGCAGCAGCCAGAGCCGGGCGTCGTCGACCTGCCGGGCGCCCTTCGCGGTCGCGCGCGTGGCACCGGCGGCCGTCTCCGCCTCCGCCAGGCGAGCTCGAAGGCGCCGCAGCTCGGCGTCGTGATCGGCAGCCGTACGGCTGATCCGGCCCCGCTCGGTCGCCAGGAGTTCGACGGCGCGGCGCTCCCGGGCGGTCGTCTCCCGCAGTGACTTCGCCAGCGCACGGGCACTCGTCGCGCAGCGTCCTGACCTCGTCGCGCAGCCGGGCCGTCTCGTCGCGGAGCTTGTCCGCCTCGACCCGGGCCACCGCCCGCTCGTGTTCGGCCCGGGCCAGCCGCTGCTCGGCCTCGTGCGCCCGGTCCTCGACGGCGGCCAGGTCGGCGTCGATCCGGACCGCCCCGGCCGCGCCGTCGACGATCTCCCGCCAGCCGTCCGGTCGGGCCAGGTAGGCGAGCGCGGCGACCTCGACCGGGTCGGCCGTCGCGGGCACGACGCCGTCGGACACGGCGGCGCCGAGATCACCCGCTTCGGCCAGAGCCGACACGGCGACCCGCTGCCGGAACAGCGGATCGCTCGTGAGCTGTGTCGCGATCGGACCGGCGCCCAGCCGGGCTCGGCGGTTGGGCGCGAAATTCGCCACCCGTCGCAGTGCCGGTGGCATCTCGATGATCGGCATCGCCGTCATCGCGGCCGCGGCGAGCGCGATCACCCTGCACCCGGACGGGCTCGGGCAGGCTCGGCTCCGGTTCCCCCGTGGGAATCTCGGCTGATCACCAGCCGGACATGCGCCAAGTGTCGCACTCGACCTGCTCGTGCGGCATATGGCGGGCCAAAGGAGATCACGGCCAGCGATGCCACCGGCGAAGATGTCGTACCCGGACCGTACGGTTGCGCCCCGTGGCCCCCGAGCGTTACACCCAACCGACGTTGGACATCTCGCATCCCGAGGCCGGCTCGCTGCGGGAGACCACGTTCGTCGTCGTCGACCTCGAGACGACCGGCGGTGTGCCCGACGACTGCGGCATCACCGAGATCGGCGCGGTGAAGGTGCGCGGCGGCGAGGAAATGGGCGAATTCGGCACCCTGGTCAACCCGGGGCTGCCGATCCCGCCGTTCGTGACCGTGCTGACCGGCATCACCGAGGCGATGATCGCGCCCGCGCCCAAGCTCGAAGAGGCGCTGCCGGCGTTCCTGGAGTTCGCTCGTGACGCCGTCTGGGTCGCCCACAACGCGCCCTATGACATCGGCTTCCTGAAAGCGGCGTGCGCCAAATTCGGTTACGCGTGGCCGAAGCCCCGGGTGCTCGACACGCTGGCGATCGCCCGTCGTGCGCTGACGGCTGACGAGGTGCCCAATCGGAAGCTGTCCACGCTCGCGGCGTTCTTCCACACCCGGGTGCCGAGCCACCGAGCGCTCCACGACGCTCGCGCCACGGTTGACGTGCTGCACGCGTTGTTCGCCCGCCTCGGGAGCTTCGGCGTCTACACCGTCGGCGACACGATCGAGTTCGCCAAGGCCGTCACACCGACCCAGCGCCGCCAGCGCCACCTCGCCGACGGCCTGCCCGACGCTCCCGGCGTCTACGTGTTCCGGGCAGCCGACGACCGCCCGCTCTACGTCGGCACCTCCAAATCGATCGCCACCCGGGTCAAGTCCTACTTCACCGCGGCCGAGAAGCGCGCCCGCATCAGCGAGATGCTCGCGGCGGCCGTCCGTGTCGACGCGATCGTGTGCGCCCACTCGCTCGAAGCCGAAGTCAGGGAGCTGCGGCTGATCGCGGCCCACAAACCGCCCTATAACCGGCGCTCCAAATACCCCGAACGCACCCACTGGCTGAAACTGACCGACCGAGGCCTACCCGCGCCTCTCCACGGTGCGAGCGGTGACCGGCGACGGCTCGGGCTACCTCGGCCCCTTCCCGTCGACGAAGGCCGCCGCCCTCGCGGCCGCGGCCATCCACGAGTCGCTGCCGATCCGGCCGTGCACGCTGAAGCTCTCCCCGGTCACCACGGTGGCCGCGTGCGCGCTCGCCGAGCTGGGCCGCTGCGCGGCACCGTGCGAGCACCGCGTCTCCGTCGCCGATTACGCCGTCACCGCCGCCGAGCCGTTCCGGGAGGCCACCTCCGCCGATGTGACGCCGCTGGTCGACCGCCTGCTCAAGCGCATCGAACGCTTCTCGGCGGCGCAGCGCTTCGAAGAGGCCGCGGAGGTGCGACATCGTCTCGCCGTGCTGTTGCGGGCGTCGATTCGCATGCAGCGGCTGCGTAGCCTCACGTCGTTGGCCGAGGTCATCGTCGCGCGCCCGGCCGCGCTGGGCGGCTGGGAGTTATCGGTGGTGCGGCACGGCCGGCTCTCGGCAGCCGGTGTCTCACCGCGCCACACGCACCCCGCCGCCACGATCGAGATGCTGCTCGCGACCGCGGAGACGGTGCGGCCGGGCGTCGGCCCGACACCGGCCGCGACCGCCGAGGAGTCCGAACGCGTGCTCGCGTGGATGGAGCAGCCCGATTCCCGCCTGGTCGCGGTGTCCGACGGCTGGGCCCTGCCGGCTACGGGAGCCGCACGTCACACCGCGCTACTGCGCAAGGCTGAGCAGGGCGTCCGCGTATAGGTTGTTAGCAGCTCGGGCCTGGGAAAGCCTGTTGCCGGATGGTCTTGGGGCCGATCGTGTCAGAAGGTTGTCTGATCGAATAGTGCTAACTGGCCAATAGTGGGACGCCCAGGTCATTAAGCTAGGAATACACCAGACGACGTCCACGAGACGTCGGCGACCCCGGCGAGGAGGTGTCCCATCGACATCAACCTCGGCCGGCCCGCGTTCGCCGGCGGTCGCCCCCATGACTCGCCGTCCGGCCTGGCCTCTCCCCTCGGTCTGCCCACGTCGCCATCCGACTCCCTGCAAGGCTGGCGTGCCCGCGTGGTCGGCTCGCTCCCGTGGAGCAAACCGCCCGGCGACCCGATCACCGATTTGATCCGCGCTCACCGCCAGCATCATCCACGGGGTGACGTCCAGGTTCTTCGCCGCAGTTACGCCGTCGCCGAGCGCATGCACAAGGGTCAGATGCGCAAGAGCGGCGAGGAATACATCACGCATCCGGTGGCCGTCGCCCGGATTCTCGCCGACCTCGGCATGGACACCACCACCCTGGTTGCGGCGCTTCTGCACGACACGGTCGAAGACACCAGCTATGACCTGCGCACGCTCCGGCACGAGTTCGGCGCCGAGGTGGAATTGCTGGTCGACGGCGTGACGAAGCTCGACAAGGCCTATTTCGGTGACGACGCCGAGGTCGAGACGATCCGCAAGATGCTGATGCGGGCCGGGCAAGACGTCCGCGTGCTGATCATCAAACTCGCCGACCGGCTGCACAACATGCGCACGCTCGGCGCCCGATCCCCCGCCTCGCGCACCCGCATCGCCCGCGCCACGCTCGACGTGCTCGTGCCGCTGTGCGACCGGCTCGGCATCCAGGCACTCAAGCGCAGCCTCGAAGACACCGTGTTGGCCAACCTCGAGCCCGAGGTGTTCGCCGACATCGAGTCACACGTGCACAACCGCCCGCTGTGGACCCACACGCTCGAACAGACGATCGCCAACGTGCGCCGCAACCTCAGCGCCGCCCACATCGACGCCGAGGTCGCGCCCCGGCCCCGGCATTACTACTCGATCTGGAAAGACACGATCGCCGCCGGCAATCCGCTCACGCACGACCTGCCCCGCATTGTGATCATCGTCGACGGGCCACGCACCGACTGTTACACCGCGCTCGGCACCCTCCACGCCATGTGGCATCCGGTGCCGGGCCGGTTCAAAGACTTCATCGCGTCGCCGAAAAACAACCTCTATCGCTCACTGCACACGACCGTCATCGGCCCCGACAACCGGCCGGTCGAGGTGTTGATCCGCACGGCGAGCATGCACCATTTCGCCGAATACGGCATCGCCGCCAACTTCCGCAAACCGGGCAGCGCCAATCGCCTCGACCCGCGTGACCGAGCCGAACAGCTCAGCTGGCTCCAGCGGGTGGTCGACTGGCAGCACATCGCCGACGACGCCGAGAGCTTCCTCGACGCGCTCCGATGTCACCTCGCGGAGACGCAGATCCAGGTGTTCACGGGCGGCGGCGAGGCGGTGCTGCTGCCGAGCGGCGCCACGCCGGTCGACGTCGCCTACACGATCGACGCGAACCTCGGCCACGGCTGCGTCGCCGCCACGATCAACGGTCGCCTCGTGCCGCTCTCGTCGCCGCTGTCCGACGGCGATGTCGTCGAGATCGTCACGCGTGACGCCCGGCAGATGGCTCTCGGCATCGGCATCGGGCCGGCCGCCGAGTGGCTCGACTTCGTGAAGTCTCCGACCGCGCGACTGGAGATCACACGCTGGCTCGAGAACAACGTCGACGAACCGGCCGCCGACGGCGCGGGCACTGTGGCCGACCGCGTCCGGCTCGGCCGCAAGGCGATTCAGTTGGCCCTACGCGCGCACGATCGCATCCTCGCCGGCGACGGCCCGCTCTACGAAGTAGCTGCCCACCTGGGCTACCCCGACCTCGACGCGATGCTCGTGGCCGTCAGCGACCACCGCATCACCGCCGGCGATGTCGTCACGCGACTGCTGTCCCTGGTCGATCACCCGGCATCAACCCGCAGTTCATAGCGCGGCGTGGTGCGGTGGTCGCGGACCATCGCGTCCAGGCGACTATGGTCTTGACACATGACACTCCGCCGCCAGGTTCGCGCCGTGGCCTACCGCACGGCCTACCGCATCCCCACACGCTGGCGGCGTCGCATGGTCCGCGTCATCTCCCCGAAGTTCATCGTCGGCGCGGTGGTCATCGTGCACGACGCCGATGGCGTGGCGGCCGGCGCCGACCGCATCCTGCTCCAACGCCAACCACCGGGCCACGGATGGTCGATCCCAGGCGGCCTGCTCGGGCGGCACGAGGAGCCCGTCGCAGGCGCGGCCAGAGAGCTTTTCGAGGAGTCAGGGGTACGCGTGCCGGTGAGCGAACTTCGCGCGCTGGACCCCAACGTCATCGTGCACACCAACGGCCGGTGGCTCGACTGCGTGTTCGAGGCGCACGTGCCCGCGGACACGCCGTTCGTCGTCGACGGCGGCGAGGTCCTCGAAGCCGCGTGGCACCGCGTCGACGCGCTGCCGCCGCTGACCGTGCCGACCGCTCGCCTGCTCGCGTATTACGGCATCGGCCCGTACGTCGGCTACCCCGAGGCACAACTCGAGACATGACCCGACGACTGTGCGCGGTGCTACTGGCCGCGGGGGAAGGGCGCCGGCTGCGTCCGCTGACCGACATCGTGCCGAAGGCGCTGTGCCCGGTCGGAAACGTCACGCTGCTCGATCGCGCCCTCGACACGGTGGCGGAGTTGGGTCTGATGGGCCCCGACGACGTCGCGGTCAACGCCTGGCACCTGGCCGGGGCGATCGTCGACCACGTCGACCCCATGCGGGCTCACGTGGGCGTCGAGACCGGTCCGGAGCCCCTCGGAAGCGCCGGCGGGGTCGCGGCCCTGCGGGAATGGATCGACGGCCGCGATGTGCTCGTCGGCAACGCCGACGCGTACCTGGCCGGCGGTGACCTGCGGGACCTCATGGCGGCGGCCGGCGACGGCGTCGGGCTGCTCGGCGTGCCGGCGGGCGACCGGAAACCGGAGTTCGGCCGGCACCGCTTCGCCGGCTTCAGCCTGGTGCCCTGGCACTTCATCGCGTCGCTGCCCGTCGAACCGTCGGACCTGGTGCGCGCGGTCTGGCGCCCGGCCGAGGCGGAAGGCGCCCTGCGGGTCGTCGGATACCAGGGCTTTTACCTCGACTGTGGTACGCCGACCGACTACCTCGCAGCCAACCTCGACGCCGCGACGCGCACCGGGGTCAACGGCTCCCTGATCGCGCCCGATGCCCGCATCACCGGCACGGTCAGCGACGCCGTGATCGGAGCCGGGGCCCAGGTCGCGGGCTCGGTGAAGCGCTCGGTGGTGTGGCCGGGCATGGTAGTGGCGGACGGGGAGCATCTGACCGATTCGATCCGCTACACCGCCACCGCGACGCTCCGCGTCTAGCCCCGCTACTCGGCGAAGCCACAGCCGCTCGGCCGCTGCTAGGCCGTGTCCTGCCGCTGTTACTCGGCGAAGCCGATCGAGAACGCCTCTTCGAGATCGTGCTGCGAGTAGGCCCGGAACGCGATGTGCGTGTCGGTGTTGACCACGCCCGGGACCTTCGAGATGCCGCCCGCGATCACGGCCGCGATCTCGTCGAACTCGCGCACCCGCACGATCGCGATCAGGTCGACGCCACCGGCGACCGAATAGACCTCGCTGACCCCCTTCAGGCTCGCCAGGGTCTCCGCGACCTCGGGGATCGAATCGTTGGCGCAGTCGATGAGAACGATCGCAGTGATCACCGTGGACGCTCCTGATCGCTGGGGCCCGGCTGCTGCCGTGGGCCTCGTGGCGCCAGATTACCGCTCATTCCCGGACCCGCTTCGCTCGGTGCGGCAATGCTGAGACACGTTTCGCCCGGCACGCTCGCTCACCGCATGTGCCGATCGAACCAATCCACGATCGCCTCGGCCCGGGCCACCCGGTGAGACGGAAGACCGGACCGGGACATCTCGTGGCCCTCACCCGGAAAGAGCAGCATCTCCGTGGGCGTACCGTTGCGGCGCAGGGCCACGTAGAGCCGCTGTGCCTGCTCGATCGGGCAACGCCAGTCCTGCTCGGAGTGGATGATCAGCATCGGCACGCGGATGTCGTTCACGTACGTCAACGGCGACTGTTTCCGCTGCTGGACGATGTCCGGCCCGTAGAGGGCGTCGGCGAAGAACCAGCCGATGTCCGAGGACCCGGTGAAACTGTCGATCGCGTTGACGGCTCGCTCCGACACCGCGGCCCGGAAACGGTGCCCCTCGTGCGCGGCGAGCCACGTGGTCATGAAACCGCCGTGCGATCCACCGAGCACGCCGACCCGGCTCGCGTCGAAATCAGACGACTTCAGCGCCGCGTCGAGGATCGCCATCAGGTCGCCCGTCGACACCTCGCCCACGTTGCCGATGACGGCCTGACCGTGCGCCTGGCCGTAACCCGACGAGCCGCGGGGATTCGTCATGAGCACCGCGTACCCGGCGCCGGCATAGATCTGCGCTTCATCGAAGAGCTGCCAGCCGTATTGCGCGAACGGTCCACCGTGGATCAGCAGGAGCAACGGGTGCGGCCCGGGCCCGGACGGCCGGACGGTCCAGCCGTGGACTGGGTATCCGTCGGCCGCCGTCGCCGTGATCTCCTCCATCGGGAACAGCTCGGCTTCGATCGGATAGCCGGCGTTGAACTCGGTCAGCACGCGTTCGGCGCCGTCCCACTCCCGCACGATCACCTCGCCCCAGCTCTCCGCGTTGGCGACGGTCGCCACCACGAGCGGGCCGGACGGCGTGGAGACCGCGTCGACGCCCTGGACCTGGCGCTCCCCCGCGATCAGCGTCTCCGGGGCGCTGCCGTCATAGGGCACGAGTAGCAGCTCGACCGAGCCCCGCGACTCGTTGGGAAACAACACGCCGTCGCCGCATACGCGCAGCGGGGCCCCGACGTTGTAGGTCTCCTCGTCGGTGAGGCGCAGCGCGGGCGTGGAACCATCGGTCTGCACCGACCACGCGGACGAGTTGTGCGCGACGCCCTGCATGGCCGGACTCACCGATCGTGTGCCCAGCGAAGATGACCATCGTGCCGTCGGTGCTGAACCGCGCCGCTCCGGCCGACAACCCACCCGTCGTCAGCGCGCGTCGATCGGAGCCATCGGGACGCACGACCCACACGTCGTAGCGCAGGTCGTCGCCACGCTCCTTATGCCCGGCGGCCACGAACGTCAGCAGGTCACCGGCCGGCGACCAGTCGACCGAGGCGTGATCGATGTCGCCGTTGGTGATCTGCCGGGCGTCGCTCCCATCGACGGCCGCGATCCAGATCTGCCGGGGCCGGTCACCGATGAAGCCGAGGCCGTCGTGGCGGTAGAACAACCTGGTGATCCGGCGAGGCGGCTCCCGTCGGCGCCGACCCCTCGAGGGTGCCGTAACGGCCGGGTTCGGGTTCGCGAGCCAGGAACGCCAGTTGCGCGCCGTCGGGGCTCCACACGGCCGTCTCGACGCCCATCGGATGATCGGTGACGCGGTAGGGCTCGCCGCCGGCCGTCGGCATCACCCAGAGCTGCGTCTTGCCGGCTTTGGTGCCCGGCCGGTCGTGCCCGGCTCGCGCTCGGCCCGCAGAAAGGCCAGCAGCGTGCCGTCGGGCGAATAGGCGGGGGCCGGAATCGCGCCAGCCGTACGGTCAGTTGGCGCGCCTCGGCGCCGTCGGTCGGCACCAGCCACAGCTGGCTCGGGTAGTCGTCGGTATCGAGGTCGGCCCGTCGCAGCGCGACGACGCAGACGTCGCCGGTCGGGTGCAGCGTCGGCGGGCCGGGGAACCGGGCGAGGGCGATCTGGTGCGGCTTCACCCGGACACCGTAACCGGCACGCGACGCCCCGGGCGACCCTCTCCTCGACGAGAACGGCGCCCCTACCGAGGTAGGGGCGCCGTGTGTTGCTCAGCCGTTGGGTGGTGCCGCGATCAGCGGCGGCCGCTCGTGATCTCCCGCTGCTCTTCCGGCTCCTCGATCGCTTCGATCTCCGGAGGGGCGGCGTGGTCCTCGATCGGGCGGAAGAACCCGCGGACGGTCGGCTTGAGCGCGCCGATGCGGTTCATCTTCTTCGGCACGACCCAGCCGGCGTACTCCAGCGCGCCGTGGCCGTGCGCCGTCGGCCTCGGCCAGCGGCTGGTGCACCTCGATGAACCGGCCGTCGGGCAGGCGCTTGATGATGCCGGTCTCGACGCCGTGCGCGAGCACCTCCCGGTCGTGCTGCTGCAGGCCGAGGCAGAGCCGGTAGCGTCACGCAGTAGGCCAGCGGCGGCAGGACCAGCAGGCCGATGCGGCCGGCCCAGGTCATCGCGTTCAGGCTGATGTCGAACTTGTCGGCGATGACGTCGTTGCCGCCGGAGAGCAGCAGCACCAGGTAGAACGCGACCGCCATGGCGCCGAGCGCGGTGCGCGTCGGCACGTCACGCGGGCGCTGGAGCAGGTGGTGCATCGCGTTGTCCTTGCTGCATCCGGGCCTCGATGAACGGATAGAACAGCGGCAGCATCGGTCAGGATGCCGGGCAGCACCACCGTGGGCCAGAAGATCGGCGGGATCGTGTAGTGCGAATAGCCGAAGAGGCTGAACGTAGCTCCCACGGCGGCATCAGACGGGTCGAGCCGTCGAGGAACATGACGTACCAGTCGGGCTGGCTCGCCGCCGAGACGACCGCGGCCTTGTACGGGCCGAACAGCCAGATCGGGTTGATCTGGAAGAGGCCGGCCAGCAGCGCGATCATCGCCGAAGACGATCATGAAGAAGCCGCCGGCCTTGACCGCGAACGCCGGGGAACATCCGGACGCCGACCACGTTGTGCGTTGGTCGCGCCCGGGGCCGGGCCACTGGGTGTGCTTCTGCTTGACCAGCAGCGCCATGTGCACGGTGATCAGCGCCAGCAGGATGGCCGGGATCAGCAGCACGTGCACGATGTAGAGCCGGCGGCAGGATCGTCGTGGCCGGGGAACTCGCCGCCGAACAGCGACGTGGTCACCCAGGTGCCGATCGACCGGGATCGACAGCATGATCGCGCTGGCGATGCGCAGGCCGGTGCCGGAGAGCGCGTCGTCGGGCAGCGAGTAGCCGGCGAAGCCCTCGAGGAAGCCGAGCCAGAACAGCAGGACGCCGATGATCCAGTTGAGCTCGCGCGGCTTGCGGAACGCGCCGGTGAAGAAGACGCGGAGCATGTGCACGACGATCGCGGCCATGAACAGCAGCGCCGCCCAGTGGTGCATCTGCCGCATGATCAGGCCGCCGCGCACGTCGAACGAGAGGTTCAGCGACGTCTCGTACGCCTGGGACATCTCGATGCCCCGCAGCGGCGCGTAGCTGCCGTTGTAGGTGACCTCCGTCATCGACGGGTCGAAGAAGAGCGCCAGGAACGTGCCGGTCAGCAGCAGCACGATGAACGAGTAGAGCGCGATCTCGCCGAGCAGGAACGACCAGTGGTCCGGGAAGACCTTGTTGAACAGCCGCCGCAGCGGGGTGGCCAACGTGGAGCCGGTCGTCGATCTCGGTCGGCGGACGCCGCCGGCAGCGTCGCGCGAGGTCGACCTTGCGGCTTGCTTCATGGCCGCTCCCAGAAGTCCGGGGCCGACGGGCTCCTGGTAGTCCGGCCGCGCCACGAAGAATCCGTCGTCGCCAACGTCCAGCGGCAGCATCGGCAGGCGTCGCGGTGGCCGGGCCGAAGATCGGCCGGGCGTTGTCGAGTGATGTCGAACTGCGACTGGTGGCACGGGCAGAGCAGACGGTTGGTCTGCTGCTCGTACAGGCTGGCCGGGCAGCCGGCGTGGGTGCAGATCTTCGAGTACGCGACGAAGTTGCCCCACATGTTGGGGCCGCCGTTGCACGCCTTCGGTGTTGAGCTTCACGTTGCGCAGGTTCTGCCGCAGCGCGTTGGCGTCGCTCGTCGCGCAGGTGGATCAGCAGCGTCGGCGAGTCGGCGTAGTCGTTGGACCATCGCGGCCCTTGCCGGGGATGCCCGGGAAGACCGTCATCTGGCCGCCGACGCTCACGTCGTTCGGGCGGATCGGGGTGCCGTCGCTCAGCGCGACCAGCCGCTGACCGGCCGTTGCCGGCGCGTTGGGTATCGCCGCGCAGTTCCGGGTTCTTCGCCGGGTCCCACGCGGTGAACATGAAGATGTTCGGGTCGTGCGGGTTCTTGATCAGACCGCCGACCAGCGGCGCCGCGACGACCACGCCGAGCGGCGCCATGCCGGCCAGCAGCGACCATGCCGAGCAGCGGACGGCGCTTGACGCCGAGCTCGTCGACCATGTTGAGCATGGTCGCGCCGGTGAGCTTCTGCTCGTCGTGCGGGCGAGCCGCCCGTCGTGGCGCTCCTGGACCGAGATCTCCTCGGGCAGCAGCTTCTTGCCCCAGGTGATGATGGCCGAAGCCGATGCAGCAGCAGGGCCAGGCCGAGCGTGAGCGCCGAGCACCGGCGTGTAGAGCTTGTGGATGTTCTCGCCGGGCTTGTAGCTCCACGGCCACGCGATGTACGCCGACCACGAAGCCCGACGCCGAGCAGGCCCGCGAGTCGAAGCAGGAAGCGCGATCAGCCGCGGTCGATGCGCTTCTCGCGCGCCGTGCCCGGCACCGGGAACCGCGGCACGTAGTGCACGATCTCGACGCCGTCGCGGCGGGCGCCCTCGTGGACCAGGTCGAAGCGGCGTCAGCGTCGCGGGTCGTCGACGTCGAAGCTCGTGCGTGCGCCTCGTGTGACGTGGTCGCTGTCGGTCGGCTCATGACTTCCCCGCAATCCACAGCGTCGTGAAGACCAGCGCCGACCATGCCGACCAGGAAGATGGCCAGACCCTCGGTGACCGGGCCGAGCCGGCCGATGCCCAAGCCGCCCGGGTCCGCGTCGCTCTTCAGGTTCTGGATGTAGGCGATGATGTCGCGCTTCTCGTCGGGCTGAGCTGGTTGTCGCCGAAGACCGGCATGTTCTGCGGGCCGGTCAGCATCGCGGCGTAGATCTGCCGGTCGGTCGACGTCGCCCAGCTCGGCGCGAACTTGCCCGAGGAGAGCGCGCCGCCACCGCCGCCGAACGCGTGGCAGGACGAGCAGTTGACCCGGAACAGCTCGCCGCCGGCGGCGATGTCGCCGCCCGAGCTGAGGTCGTTGCCGGCGGGCAGCTGCGGGCCGCCGCCGAGCGCCTGCGATGTAGGCGCCGATCTGCTGGGCCTGCTCGAGCGTGAGACGCGGGGTCTTGCGCTCGACCTGGGCGCTCCTGGCGCGGCGAGCCGGCATGCGGCCGGTGCCGACCTGGAACTCCACCGCCGCCGCTGCCGACGCCGATCAGGCTCGGCCCGCGGCCGTCGACGCCCTGGGCGTTGCTGCCGTGGCAGGTGATGCAGCTGTCGTCGTAGAGCGCCTTGCCCTGCTGGGCCGCGGTCGACAGGCGTGGGCGGCTGCTCCTCGGCGGCCGCACCCGGCGCGAAGGCCGTGTAGACGCCGCCGACGAGAGCGAGGGCGGCGATCATGCGGGCACCGGACGAGAGCCGGCGGCGCAGGCGCGACTGCGCGGGCGCGGCTTGCGGGCCCACGCTCCGAGTGCGCGGCTGCGTCGCCGAGCGGATCCGCTCGGCGTCGCGGCGGTGTCGGGCGGAGGAGCGGTCATGGCCTCACCTATGTGATTGTTCGAACGCAGTTGTCAGGGTCGAGGCGTCTGGTCTGCGGAAACGCATCTACCGGAGGAGGTAGATCATGGCGAACAGAGCGATCCACACGATGTCGACGAAGTGCCAGTAGTAGGACACGACGATCGCCGCGGTCGCCTGCGCCGGGGTGAACCGGCCCATCGTCGTGCGGATCATGAAGAAGATGAACGCGATCAGGCCGCCGATGACGTGCAGTCCGTGAAAGCCGGTGGTCAGGTAGAACATCGAGCCGTAGCCGTCGGTGTTGATCTTGATGCCTTCACCGACCAGCATGCGGTATTCGTTGGCCTGGCCGAGCACGAAGGTCAGGCCCATGCACGAAGGTGAACGCGAACCACCGGCGCAGCCCGAACACGTCGCCCCGCTCGGCCGCGAACACGCCGATCTGGCAGGTGACCGACGAGAGCACCAGGATCAGCGTGAACGTCAGCGCGTACGGCAGGTCCAGGTGCGTCGGTGTGCTCGTGCCAGACAGCGTTGGCCCGGTCGCGGCGCGGATCGAGAAATACATCGCGAACAGCGCAGCGAAGAACATCAGCTCGCTGGAGAGCCAGACGATCGTTCCGACACTGACCATATTGGGCCTGGTCAGGGAATGGATCTGGCTCTGGTCGAATCGTTGTTGAGGCCGCAGTCACGCGGTCATTATTGCCCCCGGAACGCATCGCCTGGCGTCGGGGTGGCGATCTCTGCGTGTCGCGGTGCCGCTGGGGGCTACCGACCGGGTCAGGCATATCCTGCCCTTCGTGTTCCAGATCGATGCCTTAGCGAGTTCCGGTGCCGCTGTGTTAGCTGATGCCGAAGACAACCTGCCGCCGTTCACGCGGCGCGAGCGCGTTTACCCAGTGGGAGCCGTTTCAGCTGCTCACGCTAGGTCTCTCGTGACCGCGGCGCTCTACCTCTATGGCGTGCACCGGCTGACCGCGCCGGGGCGACCCGTGGCCGGTCTCGCGCACCATCCTGTTCCTCGGTCGGCGGCATCGCGCCGATCGCGTTCGTGACCATCGGCGGCATCGGCGTCTACGACGACCAGCTGCTGTCGGTGCACATGGTCCAGCACATGGTGCTCGGCATGATCGCGCCGATCTTCCTGGCCCTGGGCGCGCCGGTCACGCTCGCGCTGCGCACGCTGCCCGGCCAGACCCGCGGCTGGCTGCTCGCGCGCGCTGCACAGCCGGGTCGCCAAGGTTCTCGCGTTCCCGCTGGTCAGCTTCGGCCTCTACGTCGCCACGCCGTTCGCGCTCTACTTCAGCGGCCTGTACCGGCTGACGCTCGACCACGAATGGGTGCACGACCTGAGTCCACGTGCACTTCCTGATCGTCGGCTGCCTGTTCTTCTGGCCGCTGATCGGGCTCGACCCGTTGCCGGGCCGCTGGCCGTACCCGGCGCGCGCTCTGATGATGTTGATCTCGACGCCGTTCCACGCCGTGCTCGGGCTGACGATCATGCGAGACCACGCCTGATCGGTGGCGACTAGTACCCCGACCTGCACCTCGCCTGGTCCAACCCGATGTCCGACCAGCAGGTGGCCGGCGGCATCCTGTGGGCCGGCGGCGAAGTGGTCGAGCGTGACGATGCTGGCGGCGCTGGTGGTCCAGTGGATGAGGGCGCACGAGAAGGAGACCCGCCGGGTCGACCGCCAACTCGACCGCGCCGAGCTGGCCTCGGCGAGGCGGCCCGGGTCGCGGCGGGTGCCGTCGCCACTGATCGCCGCCCCGACGATCATGCCGATGACGAGCCGTTGCTGTCCCAGCCCTGGTGGGTCGAGAGCGCGCCGGAGGCGAGCGCTACGATCGTCGAGCAGTGACGAGAGGGTGAGCTGGCAGATGACGATCACTACGCATGGCGGCGCGACGAGCGGCGAGGTCAAGGCCAAGCCGGCCGCGTTCACCGTGCTGCTCTACAGCGACCGGCTCGAGGTCCGCGACCGGATCCGCCAGGCCATCGGCGCCCGGCCCGCGAAAGACATGACGGTCAAGTTCGTTGACGCATCGACCTACGACGAATGCATCGCGCTCGTCGACAAGACCGACGTCAGTCTGCTCGTGCTCGACGGCGAGGCGCAGCCCGCGGGCGGTCTCGGCATCGCCCGTCAGCTGCGTGACGAGGTCACCAACTGCCCGCCGATCTGCGTGGTGATCGCTCGCAACGCGGACCGCTGGCTCGCCGCCTACGCCAAAGTTGACGCCGTTTTGGTCCATCCATTGGACCCGATGACGACAGGGCGCGCGGTCGCTGACATTCTCCGTTTACGTCGCGGGTAGTCCGAAACCGCACTGACTCACTCCGGAGTGCTGCCATGGGCGAGCGATCCTGGCCACAGTTGATCTCCGCATTGCTGCGCTCGGAGGAGTTGTCCACGGCCGACACGGCCTGGGCGATGGACGAGATCATGGCGGGCAGCGCGACGCCGGTGCAGATCGCCGGCTTCGCGGTCGCGCTGCGGGCCAAGGGTGAATCGCCCCGGGAGCTCGCCGGTCTCGTCGAGGCCATGCTCTCCCACGCGACCCCCGTCGACCTGCCCGAATCGGTGCGGGCCAACTCGGTCGACGTCGTCGGCACCGGTGGCGACCAGACGCACACGGTCAACATCTCCACCATGAGCGCGCTCGTTGCCGCCGGCGCGGGCATCGCCGTCGTCAAGCACGGCAACCGTGCCGCCTCGTCTTCCTGCGGTGCCGCCGACCTGCTCGAATATCTCGGCATCCCGCTCGACCTGCCGCCGTCGGCCGTCGCCGAGTGCGTCCGCGTGGTCGGCATCGGCTTCTGCTTCGCCCCGGTCTTCCACAGCGGCCTGCGCCACGCCGCCGTCGCCCGCCGCGAGATGGGCGTGCCCACCGCGTTCAACTTCCTCGGTCCGCTGACGAACCCCGGCCGCCCGCGCAGCGCCGCCGTGGGTTGCGCCGACAAACGGATGGCGCCGCTGCTCGCGGACGTGTTCGCGGCGCGAGGCGATGCGGTGCTGGTGCTGCGCGGCGAAGACGGCCTCGACGAGTTCACGACGACCGGCCCGACCCGGGTCTGGGTGGCCGTCGACGGTGGGGTGCGAGAGACCGTCATCGACTCGGCCGACCTCGACATCGCGCGATCCGCTCCGGGCGACCTCCGCGGTGCCGACGCCGCCTTCAACGGCGCTGTCGCGCGCCGTGTGCTCGCCGGAGACGGCGGCGCGGTGCGTGATGCTGTCCTGGTCAACGCCGCCGCTGCCATCGCCGCCCACGCCGCGCTCAGCGCCCCGGAGACCCTGTCGACCGATGAGCACATCATCGAGGCGATGCGCGCCGGCGTCGCACGTGCTGCTCAGGCGATCGACTCGGGCGCCGCCGCGGGCGTGCTCGACAGCTGGGTCACGCTGGCCGCCGAACTCAAGGCCGTCGCCGCCGCCTGAACGCGCACCGACTCGACGCCGCATCCGAGCGCCGCTGTCTGGCCCCCGTTAACTCCGTCGCAGACGCCTTGGCCGCGGTGCGCGGGCTGGCGCGCGCGACCGGCCGAGGTCCGGTCGACTCGACCCCCTTCGCCGCCAACCCAACCACTCAACCGTGCAGCATCACTATCCGTTACATTGAGCCCGATCGGGCATATAGGTCGCCGGAGGCTTTGCTCTGCTCACCTCACGGCATCACGCACGCTCCGCAACCGGCGAAACCCACGTCAGCCCTGCGGCGTTTCGTGTTTTACCAGTAAGACGGCCTGATGCTGATAGGTGAGCAGAGCAAAGGCGGCAGCGACACCACAACCAGGCCGCCGCGGAGGCACACGCTCCGTAACGCCGGTGACCGCTACGCTCGGTAACTCGCAATCGACGTCATGTCCGGTGCGCGTCGGCCGCCTCGGTGCTGACGCCGCCAGGAACGGGACTACCGGAAAGCAGCCCGCCCGGCAGGTCGGCCGCGGCTCGCACGCCGACGATGCCCTGCCATAGCAGCGTCGTGAGGTAGTCGGTCAACGCCTCGCGACTCATCGGCTGACCGTGCGACATCCACCAGTTGCCGACCGCCTGCACCATGCCGACCATGCCGTAGGCCCACGGTTCGGCCGGCCCGGAATCGAGCCCGAGCGCGCGGAGCCGGTCGCCGATCACGCGCGCCAAACCGCTCGCGACGGTCTGCGACGAACGGGCGAGCAGCTGCTGCATGCCGGGCAGGTCGGTGCGCTTCATCACGAAGCGGTAGAGCTCCGGCTGCGCGGCGATCGCGCCCAGGTAGGCGTCGATGGCGGCGGCGACGAGGTCGCGTTCTTCACGGACCTGTTCGATCGCGGGGACGACGGCGCCGACGACGACGTGCGCGACGTGGTCGGCGACCGCCGTCCACAGCTCCGCCTTGTCGGCGAAGTAGCGGTAGAGCACCGTCTTGCTGACCCCGGCAACCGCCGCGACCTGGTCCATGTCGACCGTCGGACCATGATGGACGATCGCCTCGATGGCGGCTCCGATCAGGGCGACGCGTCGTTCTTCACGGTGGCGGACCCAGCGATCACGGCGTCCGTCCCGAGAAATCTCTTCTTGCATGAAACTATTCGTAACAGTTACTTTGAGAAACATCAACCTGATCTCGCGTACGCGCAGGAAGGCGGCGTCATGACCGTCGACACTCGAGAACAGACCGCGCAGCGCCTTCTCACCGCGTCCGCGCGCCACTCCTACGACCCACTCACCGAGATCGATTGGGTCGCTCCCCCGGTGCCCGGCGCGTTCTGGCTTCCGCCCGAGCGCAGCAGCCTCTACGGCACCGATCTGTGGGCCGCGATGACCCACGAGCAGCGTGTTGAGCTGACGAAACACGAGGTCGCAAGTGCGGCGAGCGCGGGCGTCTGGTTCGAGACGATCCTGATGCGCATGCTGACGCGGGAGTTCTACGACCTCGATCCGCGTTCCCTCCACGCGCAGTACGCGCTGACCGAGATCGCCGACGAGTGCCGTCACTCCGTGATGTTCGGCAGGCTGATCTCGGCTCTCGACGCCCCGGCGTACGCGGCCTCCCGGCGGGAACACGCGCTCGGCCGATTCCTCGGCACCACCGCCCGAGGCACGCACATGTATTCGGCCATCCTCATCGCCGAAGAGGTGCTCGACACACTGCAACGCGAGATCATGGCCGACGAGACGCTGCAACCGCTGATCCGTGCGGTCTCGCGGATTCACGTCGTCGAAGAGGCCCGACACGTACGGTTCGCCCGCGAGGAGTTGGTGCGCCAGATCGCGGTGACCGGCCCGATCTCGCTCGCCCGGGCCCGTCTCGTGGTCGGCCGTGCCGCCCTGATGATCGCGAGTCGGCTGACGCACCCCGGTGTCTACGCGTCGGTCGGCATCGACGGGCGGGTCGGTCGCGCCGCCGCTCGATCAAACCCGCATTTCCGAGAGACGCTGCGCTGGGCCGGCGCCAGGATCTCGACGTTCCTCGGCGAGCAGGGCCTGATCGCGGGCCCGGGGAAGCTGCTGTGGAAACGATCGGGCCTGTTGTAGAAACGCGTCAGGGGCCGTGGATCACCCACGGCCCCCGACAACTGGCTACAACCTCAGTGACTCGCGCGACGCGCTCCGGTGTAGTACTCGAAGAGCAGCGCCGCCGCTGACACGATCGTGAACAGGCCACCCAGCGCGATGAGCCACGGACGCCAGTCGGCGACGCCGAACGCCAGGATCAGGGTGCAGATCGCGATGCCGACCGGCCAGTAGCTGCCCGGGCTGAAGAAGCCGACCTCGCCGGCGCCGTCGGCGATCTCCGCGTCGTCGCGGTCCTCCGGCCGCAGGTCGATGCGGCGCGAGACGAACCAGAAGTAGCCGCCGCACATCAGGCACAGCAGCCCGGACAGGACCAGCGCCACGGTGCCGATCCAGTCGAGGTGGTGGCCGCGTCGGCCTGCGCGTCGAAGTAGTCACCGGTCCACCACGCGTAGAGGCCGCACATGACGAACAGGAACGCCGCCACGACCGCCGAAGATGCGCTACTCAGACTTCATCGTCAGTCCTCATCGGGTCGTCGGTGCGGCTCGGTCTGGAACGGCGTGCGTCGTCGTCGCGTATCCGTTGTTCGGCATGCCCGAGCGCGGCGAGCGCCTGCGGCGTCGTCATGCCCGTCTGCCTGGTCCGCGATGTAGGTCTGCGTAATCGGCCGGCGTCACCGCGCGCAGCTCGAAGTTCATCTGCGAGTGGTACGTGCCGCACAGCTCCGCGCAGCGGCCCGACGTAGGCGCCGGTCGTCGTGATGCGTGACCTGGAACTTGTTCACCACGTTGCCGGGGAACACGTCGCGCTTGAACAGCAGCGCCGGCACCCAGAACGAGTGGATGACGTCGCGGCTGAGTCTCGACGAACTGGATCGTCTCACCGGTCGGCACGACCAGCACCGGGATGTAGTCGCTGTCACCGATCGTCGTCACCGGCGTGCCGTCGGGCATCTTCGCGCTGGCGTCGGGTAGTTGAACTGCCAGTTCCACTTGAACGCGACGACCTCGACGGTCACGTCGGGGTGGCTTCGAGAGCTTGTCGACGTTGGTCTGCGGTGACGGCCGTGTAGTAGAACAGCACCGCGATGACCAGGAACGGCACGACCGAGTAGACCAGCTCGATCGGCAGGTTGTAACCGGGTCTGCACGGGCAGCTCGTCATCGGCCCCCGCTTGCGGTAGCGGATGATGCACCAGAAGATGAGCGCCCAAACGACGATGCCGGCGACGGCCGCCGCGATGACCGAGCCGATCCAGAGGTCGTACATCTCGTGGCCCTGCTTCGATGATGCCGCTCGTCGGCCATCCGAGGGCGAACGCGTCTTTGACCGAGCAGCCGGACAGCGTCAGCACCGCCGCCACCGCGATCGCGCCGAGCGCCACGAACCGGCCCGTTCGCCGGCCACGGACGTCGCCGCGCGAGCCGCTCCGCCGCTGGCGGTGTAATCCTTGCGACCACCTGCTCCTGCCTCCTTAGCGGCGCCAGCGCCCACGCGCAGGTGCGGCGCGGCAAGGCGTCATCGACGGTCGCACACTACTCGACCATGGTCGCCGCACGGCGGCGTGGGGTGGGCGAGTCAGATGTGAATTCGACCCTGACCACCCGTGACGACCGTGACGCATGGTGCAGACGATACCGTCGGCGTATGGGTCCGGAGGCTCGGAGCGAAGAACGACACACGCGCGTACTTCGACGCCGCCGCGGCCGCGCCGCTGCACCCGGTTGCGAAGGCAAGCGCTGGTCGCGGCGATGGCCGACGGCTGGGCCGATCCCGACCAAGCTCTATCTCGAGGGCCGCCGGGCGGCGCAGCTGCTCGATGCGGCCCGCGCCGCGATGGCCGAGGACATCGGGGGCACGGGCCGACGAGGTCACGTTCTGCGCCAGCGGGTCCCGGGCGGCCGAGCTCGGCGATCGCCGGCGCGCGGGCTGGTCGCGCCCGGGTCGGCGAGTCGTGGTGCACTCGCGCGGTCGAGCACTCCGCGGTGCTGCGGGCGGCCGCGACGGGCGCTCGGTGTCGCGTACCCGTGGACCGCCTGGGTCGTGTCGATCTGGACTGCGTTCGCGGCGCCGTGGCCGAGCCCGGCGTGGCCGTGGCGGCGCTGCATCGCGCGCAACCACGAGGTGGGTACGGTGCAGCCGGTCGCCGAGCCGCCGCGGCCTGCGACGATGCCGGCGTGCCGCTGCTCGTGGACGCGGCCCAGTCCGTCGGCCGGGTGCCGGTGCCCGCGGCTGGTCGTTGCTGACGGCGAGCGCCGCACAAGTGGGGCGGGCCGGCCGGCGTCGGCGTGCTGGTGGTGCGCAAGGGCGTGCGGTGGGCGAAGCCGTGGCCGGTCGAGCGGGTCGACGCCGACACGGTCAGCCTGCCGCTGGTCGTCGCCGCCGCCGCGTCGCTGCGCGCGGTCTCGGCCGACGATGGCCGGCCGAGCGGCCGGCTGTCGCGCACTGGTCGACCGGATCCGCGCGCGGGTCGCCGCGGACGTGCCCGACGTCGAGGTGGTCGGCGACCCGGTCGACGCGGCTGCCGCACCTGGTCACGTTCTCGTGCCTGTACGTCGACGGTGAGGCGCTCCTGCACGCGCTGGACCGGCGGGGCTTCGCGGTGTCGTCCGGCTCGTCGTGCACGGCGTCGACGCTGCGGCCGTCGCACGTGCTGGAGGCGATGGGCGTGCTGAGCCACGGCAACGTGCGGGTGTCGTTGCATCCGGGCGATCACCGACGCCGACGTCGACGGTTCCTGGCCGTGCTACCGCAGGTGGTGGCCGACCTGCGCGCCGAAGCGGGGGTGAGCGGACTATGACGGAGCCCACGATCGTGGACTGCCTGGGGCAGCGTTGCCCGCTGCCGATCATCGCGCTGGCCCGCGCATCGCACCGAGTGCCGGTCGGCGACGTGATCCGGGTGCTCGCCGACGATCCGGCGGCCGGCAACGACATCGCGCGCCTGGTGCCGGATGCGCGGGCAGGAGTTCCTGGGCTCCCCGGCAGCCGACACCTTCGACGTGCGCCGCCGCCGCTAGAGCGTCCGTAGAAGCCGCCGTAGACGGCCGTGACGCCGAGGCAAGGTGCGGGCGGATCTCGTCGGCGGCCTCGTCGCCGTACGACTCGGCGACGCGCTTGGCGAACTCGTCGGGCGCGATCGCGTACTCCTGCGGTGCCGACGGTCTCGAGCACCATGGTGGCGAGCAGCGAGCCGACCTGGGCGGCGCGCTCGAGGCCGAGGCCCCACGACAGGGCGGAGAAGAACCCGGCCCGGAAGCCGTCGCCGACGCCGGTCGGGTCGTACGCGTGGATCTCCTCGGCGATCGGCACGTCGATCGTGTCGATGCCGCGGCCCGTGATGCGCACGCCGTCCTTGCCGAGCGTGGTGACCCGGACGCCGACCCGGTCGAGCACCTCGGCGTCGGTCAAGCCGGTCTTGCTGCTCCAGCAGGTCCTTCTCGTACTCGTTGGTCAGCAGGTACGCGGCGCCGTCGATCGAGCGAGCGGATGTCCTCGCCGGACATGCGGGCGAGCTGCTGCGACGGGTCGGCGACGAACGTGTAGCCGCGGTCGCGGCACTCCTGGGTGTGCCGGATCATCGCGGCCGGGTCGTTCGGGCTGATGATCACCAGGTCGAGGCCGCCGACCCGCGTCGGCGACCGGCGCCAGCTCGATGTTGCGGGCCTCGCTCATCGCGCCGGCGTAGAACGAGCCGATCTGGCACATGTCGTCGTCGGTGGTGCAGACGAAGCGGGCGGTGTGCGCGGTCTCGCTGACGCAGCAGCGAGTCGCAGTCGACGCCGTGGCGCTCGAGCCAGGTGCGGTAGTCGTCGAAGTCGTCGCCGACCGCGCCGACGAGCATCGGCCGCAGGCCGAGCTGGCGCCATGCCGAAGGCGATGTTGGGCGCGATGCCGCCGCGCCGGACCACGAGGTCGTCGACCAGGAACGACAGCGACACCTTGTGCAGCTGGTCGGCGAGCAACTGGTCGGCGAAGCGGCCCGGGAAGTGCATCAGGTGGTCGGTGGCGATCGATCCGGTGACGACGATCTTCATCAGGTGAGTCCCAGGGTGCGTCGGAGGGCAAGCGAGGGCCAGCGTACCAGCCTACCGGCAGATGCGGCGGCACCGCGAACGGATGGCCACGGACACCGACGCGCAGGCACGTCGACCCGCCTCGGCACGGCGGCCGGTGTGGGTCGACGAGTATGAACGGCTCTAGTGGAACGAGTCGCCGCAGGCGCACGAACCCGCCGGCGTTCGGGTTGTCGATGGTGAAGCCCTGCGCGTCGATGCGGTCCGCGAAGTCGATCGTGGCACCCGCCAGGTACGGCGAGGACATGCGGTCGACGACCACCTCGACGCCGTCGAAGTCGGTGACGACGTCACCGTCGAGCGAGCGCTCGTCGAAGAACAGCTGGTAACGCAGGCCGGAGCAGCCACCGGGCTGGACGGCGATGCGCAGGCGCAGGTCGTCGCGGCCCTCTTGCTCGAGCAGCGCCTTCACCTTCACCGCGGCGACGTCGCGTGAGGACGATGGTCGTCGGCAGCGTCTCGGTGCTCAGTCTGGTCGGTCGATTGAACAGTCACTGGTATGGCTCCCTCACGAGAAAGGTCTTCGTCCGTTGGCAACGCTAGCCGCCGGTCGGGACATTCCCATCGTCGCACGTGCGACGTTAGATTCGCCACTGCCTGACGGCACGCGCTCACTGGCGTGCCGTTTTGTGGACTATCCGGGCGATTTCAGGCTACACGGTCACTTCGACCACTGCCGCGCCAGCCGGGCGCCCAGCGCGACCAGACCGTCGGCCGGCTCGGGTCATCGCCCGTCTCCAGATCGCCGAAGTGATCCACGCAGCGTGTACGCGTCGGTGATCCCGGCCGCCGCGCACTCCCGGCGGCCGGCCGACGACTGCCCGGCCAGCACGACGCACGGGCACGCCCCGGTCGCGGGCGGCGTTCGCGACCCCGGCGACCACCTTGCCGCGCAGCGACTGGGCGTCGAACGAGCCCTCGCCGGTGATGACCAGGTCGGCCTCGTCCAGCGCCGCGTCCAGCGGTCAGCGTCGCGCACCAGCCCGATGCCGGAGCGCAGCTCGCCGCCGAGCGCCAGGATCGCGGCGCCCAGCCCGCCGGCGGCGCCCGCGCCGGGCCGGGCGGCCAGGTCGGCGGGCATGTCGGCAGGAAGTCGGACGAGCACGCCGGGCGAACGCGCTCGAGCGCGGCGTCCAGCGTCAGCACGTCCGCCCGGGTGGCGCCCTTCTGCGGGCCGAACACCGCGGACGCGCCGAAGATGCCGGTCAGCGGGCTGTCGACGTCGGTGGCGCCGATCAGGCGTACGCCCGCGAGGCGTCACCCGGCCCAGCGATCTCGGCGCACCCCGCAAGGCGCCGCCACCGCCGCGGCCAGCGGCGTGCCGTCCGCGTCCACGGGCACCGCGCCGAGCGCGTCGAGCAGGCCGGCGCCGCCGTCGTTGGTCGCCGAGCCGCCGAGCCCGATGACGATCTCGCTGCACGCCCATGTCGATCGCGGCCGTGACGAGCGCGCCCAGACCGTACGAGATGGTGATCTTGGGATCCCGCTCGTCCGGCGTCAGCAGGTGCAGGCCGCAGGCCTGCGCGCTCTCCACGTACGCGGTCGTCGCCGACGACCAGGATCTCGCCGGCCACCGGCCGGCCGAGCGGATCGACGGTCGGCACCGGGACCCGCTTGCCCTCGAGCGCCGCGCTCGAGCACGTCGACGAAGCCGGGGCCGCCGTCGGACGAGCGGTCTGCGGTCGATCGTGTCGGCCGGTGCCACCGACGTCCAGCCGGCGGCGATCGCGCCGGCCGCCGGCGACGGCGTTCAGGGTGCCGGCGAACTTGTCCGGGCAGATCAGTACGCGCACGCGGCCTCCCATGTGTGTCGCCGTGCCTGCCCGCGGCCCTGTCGGTGCCGAGGTGCGTCCAGCATGTGCCCAGGTGCGTCCAGCATGAAGGACGGGGTGAATCTCTGCACCGCCGATCGGCAAAGCTGCCGATCACGAGAGCGCTGGATGCCATTCTCGGGGCGACGACGATCACAGTGCCACAGCGGGGTGCTGTGGGACGATGAAGAGGTGACGACTTGGGTGGAACCATCGGGGACGGCCACGGCACTGCTGCTGCTCGGCCGCGGCTCCGACGCCGGCTCCGAGCGGGGCGTCGACTGCCCCGGCGAGCTGCCGCGCGGCGAGCGACCCGACCTGGTGGCCCGGGCGCGCGCGGCGAAGGCGGCGCTCGGCGACCGGGTGTTCGTCCTCGGCCACCACTACCAGCGCGACGAGGTCATCCAGTTCGCCGACGTGACCGGTGACTCGTTCAAGCTCGCCCGCGACGCGGCCGGCCCGGCCCGACGCCGAGTTCATCGTCTTCTGCGGCGTGCACTTCATGGCCGAGAGCGCCGACATCCTGACCGGCGCCCGACCAGGCGGTCGATGCTGCCCGACCTGGCCGCCGGCTGCTCGATGGCCGACATGGCCGTGCTCGACCAGGTCGAGGCGTGCTGGGACGCGCTGACCGACCTCGGCATCGCCGACGTGACCGTGCCGGTGACCTACATGAACTCGTCCGCCGACATCAAGGGCTTCGTCGGGCGGCAGCGGCGGCGTCGTCTGCACCTCCTCGAACGCGAAGCGGGCGCTCGACTGGGCGTTCGAGCAGGGCCAGAAGGTGCTGTTCCTGCCCGACCAGCACCTCGGCCGCAACACCGCGGTGCTGCGAGATGGGCTTCTCGCTCGACGACTGCGTGCTCTACGACCCGCACAAGCCGCACGGCGGCCTGACCGACCGAGCAGCTGCGCGACGCGAAGATGATCCTGTGGCGCGGCCACTGCTCGGTGCACGGCCGGTTCACCCTCGACGCGGTCGAGCAGGTCCGCGAGCGGGTGCCCGGCGTCAACGTGCTGGTCCACCCGGAGTGCAGGCACGAGGTGGTGACCGCGGCCGACTACGTCGGCTCGACCGAGTACATCATCCGCACGGTCGAGGCCGCGCCGGCCGGTTCCGCGTGGGCGATCGGCACCGAGCTCAATCTGGTGCGGCGGCTGGCGCTCGCGCACCCAGACAAACAGATCATGTTCCTCGACCGGACGGTCTGCTACTGCTCGACGATGAACCGCATCGACCTGCCGCACCTCGTGTGGGCGCTGGAGGAGCTGGTCGCCGGCCGGGTGCCCAACCGGATCACGGTCGACCCGGAAACGCGCAGCTCACGCGCGGTCCGCGCTCGACCGGATGCTGGCGCTTCCGGCCTGATCGGCGGCCTTGATCGACTGGCTGGCGGGGCGTCACCAACCCGTCACCGACGGTCATAGTTTATGAAAACCTGCCAAATCGCACCAACCGTGCGCGGCAATGTTGACTCCTCGGGGTTATGCTGCCCGAGCGTCTCCCCCAAAGCTTGATCATGTCTTTCGCCGGGGCCGCCCATCCTGCGCACGGCATCGCCGATTCGTCGGCGTTTCCGCTGCGTCCCGCGTCAAGGGGGTTCCCGAGTTGACCGATGACGTCCTGCGTGTGCACGGCGGTTCCCCGCTTCACGGCGAGGTCCGCGTACGCGGCGCGAAGAACCTGGTCTCCAAGGCGATGGTCGCGACGCTGCTCGGCGAGACACCGACCCGCCTGTTCGACGTGCCGCGCATCCGCGATGTCGAGGTCGTCCGAGGTCTGCTCGAGATCCACGGCGTCAAGGTCAGTGACGGCGACGACGGCGAGCATGCTCTTCGACCCGTCCAACGTCGAGCGCGCCAGCGTCGACGAGATCAACGTGCACGCGGGGTCGAGCCGGATTCCGATCCTGCTCTGCGGGCCGCTGCTGCACCGCCTCGGCCACGCGTTCATCCCCGACCTCGGCGGCTGCCACATCGGCGACCGGCCGATCGACTTCCACCTCGAGGCGCTGCGCCAGTTCGGCGCCGTCGTCGATAAGGCGCCCGAGGGCCTGCACCTGACCGCGCCGAACGGCCTGCACGGCACGAAGTTCTCGCTGCCCTACCCGAGCGTCGGCGCCACCGAGCAGGTGCTGCTGACCGCGGTGCGGGCCGAGGGCGTCACCGAACTGCGCAACGCGGCCGTCGAGCCGGAGATCATCGACCTCATCTGCGCACTGCAGAAGATGGGCGCGATCATCAAGGTCAGCACCGACCGGGTGATCGAGATCGAGGGCGTCCCCCGCCTGCGCGGCTACAACCACCGCCCGATCCCGGACCGGCTCGAGGCGGCCAGCTGGGCCTGCGCCGCGCTCGCGACCCGGGGCGACATCACCGTCACCGGCGCCCGGCAGGCCGACATGATGACCTTCCTCAACGTGTTCACCTCGATCGGCGGCGCGTTCGACGTCGACGACAGCCCGACCGGTGGCGGCATCCGCTTCTGGCACCCGGGCGGCGAGCTGCAGGCGGTGGCGCTGGAGACAGACGTACACCCCGGGTTCATGACCGACTGGCAGCAGCCGCTGGTCGTCGCGCTCACGCAGGCCCGAGGCATGTCGATCGTGCACGAGACGGTCTACGAGCGCCGGCTCGGCTACACCGACGCGCTGAACACGATGGGCGCGACCATCCAGGTCTACCGCGACTGCCTCGGCGGCACCGCCTGCCGCTTCGGCCGCCGCAACTTCAAGCACTCGGCGGTGATCGCCGGCCCGAGCAAGCTGCACGCCGCCGACCTGGTGATCCCCGACCTCCGCGGCGGTTTCAGCCACCTGATCGCGGCGCTGGCGGCCGAGGGCACCTCCCACGTCTACGGCGTCGACCTGATCAACCGCGGCTACGAGGACTTCGAGTCGAAGCTGGCCGCGCTCGGTGCCGACGTGGAGCGTCCGGTCCTCGTTTCCTGATCTGTCCGGGTGTGGCAACCCTGATCTTGCGCACGACGTCTGACCTGGCGGCCCTGTCTACGGGGCCGTCCGGTCGGATACCCTTAACAGGTGCCCACACTGTTTAGCCGCAAATCCACCGCCCAGGTGATCGACTCGCCAGCCGAAGACGATGCCGCGGCGTCCGAGGCCCGGGTGAAGGCGTCCTACACCGCGAGCAAGCGCGAGCTGGGCAAGGTGACGCCCAAGCGGTCCACCAACGCCCGCAAGGTCAGCGCGCCGCCCGCCAACCGGCGCGAGGCGTCGGCTCAGACCCGCGAGGCCAACCGACGGCAGCGGCTGGAGCAGCGCGCCGCGATGATGGAAGGCGCCGATTGGGCCCTGATGCCGCGCGACAAGGGTCCGGAGCGCAAACTCGCCCGTGACGTCGTCGACTCGCGGCGCAATGTGAGCTCCTACTTCTTCTATGTGATGATCGTCATCCTGGTGCTGTCGGTCGCGGCCGGACGCAACGGCACCCTCGCCGTCGGCGCCGACGCGCTCTTCCTGCTCGTGGTCGTTGCCAGCGCGATCGACGGTTTCTTCCTCGTGCGGCGGGTCAAACTGGCCGTCCGCGATCGCCTGCCCAACTCCTCGACCAAGGGCCTCGCGTTCTACTCGATGATGCGCGCGCTCAGCTTCCGCAAGATGCGGGTGCCGAAGCCGCAGGTCCAGTTGGGCGAGAAGTTCTAAGCCGAGATTTTCGGGTAGCACCACGGGCACTTTCGAGTGATCAACGGCGCGTAGGGTCGATCCCTTCGCGCCGTTGAGCTTTCCCTTGCTCGTACCCGTGCCGCCCTAATGTTTGATCTGTTTCGCCCTTCCATGCCGTTAACGTGACGATCATGCGTATCGGATACGTGCTGCCCATGGGCGACGACACTCGACCCGGCACCGCAGCGAGCACGGCGGAGATCATCAGCCTGGCCCGCGACGTCGAGGCCGCCGGGTTCGACTCGGTATGGACCTACGACCACCTGCTCGTGCAGGAAGACGAGGGCGCTGAGCGCCTCGGCACCTGGGAAGCCTGGACTCTGCTCGCGGCGATCGCGGCCGTCACCGAGCGGGCCACGTTGGGAGTGCTGGTCACGGGTACGGGGTTCCGCGAGCCGGGTCTCCTCGCGAAAATGGCGCACACCGTGGCGGACATCAGCGCCGGCCGACTCGTGCTCGGTGTCGGGGCCGGATGGCACGAGCCTGAGTACCGCGCGTTCGGCTACCCCTTCGACCACAAGGTCGACCGGTTCGCCGAGGCGATCGCGATCATCGAGGACATGGTCCGCAAGGGCCGCAGCACGTTCTCCGGCGCCTATTACCGCACCGAGGACGCGTTGATGCTGCCGCCGGCGCCGGAGCGCGACCCGATCCCGATCCTCATCGGCGGCCGCGGCCCTCGCATGCTCGGCCTCATCGCGCGTCACGCCGACATCTGGAACACGGCGTGGTTCGGTCTGCCCGGCCCGTCCTTCATCGAGCAACAGCAACGGATGCTGGCCGCCTGTGCCGCGCAACAGCGGGATCCGGCGACGCTGGAGGTGAGCGTCGGTGTCTACATCAAGGCCGACGACGCCGCCGAGGACGCGCCCGGCCTCGCCCCGACGGTCACGGCGCTGCGAGACGCGTTCGCGGCGTGGCAGGAGGCCGGCGTCGCCGAGGTGCTGTGCTGGATGGACCCGATCACGCCGGCCCGGCTCGACGTGCTCGCGAAGGCGCTGCCGCACGACTGACCACGTCCGCGATTGCGGCTCGCGCGAGGGCGGCCCGCGGTAGCGTGCGACCTATGAGCGATCACGCGGGTACGGCTGACGACGCGGCGATGCGCCGGTGGTGGAACAAGATCGGTCGCGACGCCCGTGAAGCCTGGTGTGCCGTCGCCGCTGATGAGGGCGCGATCAGTCAGGCGATGGTCCGCAGCATCGACATCGCGGGGGACGAGGCCGGCACCTGGCTGATCATGGCATCGACGGCGTGGCGAGCGGATCCGGCCCAGAGCCCCGACTGCGACCTGCGACCGCCCTTCCGCGCCTTCATCGAGCGGCAGTGCCCGGGCGCCCGGCCGTCAGCCTGAGGCCCCTGAGAGCGTGAGGGCCCTGAGAGCGTGAGGGCCCTGAGAGCGTGAGGCCCCTCAGCGTGAGGCCCCTCAGCGTGAGGGCCCTCAGTGGGAGGCGCCGACGCGGTCCCGTTCGACGTACGCCACCGGGGTGACCGGATCACCGAGACCCGCCGCCGTCCCGACAAGGGCGATCAGCACCGCGAGCACCCCGGCGCCGAGTGGCACCATCAGCGCGCCGGCGTGACCGTACGGTCCGACGAGTTGCCCCGCGAGCCCGGCACCGATCGCGACGCCGGCAACCGTGCCGCTGGCGAGAAGCGTCATGATCATGCCACCGCGGCCGGGTGGGGCGACGCGTTCCGCCAGCCCGTACGCCGTGATCAGCAACGGTGCGACGGCGAGCCCGAGCACCGCCATCGCGATCGCGGCGACGGCGAGCGAGTTCACGAGGAGCAGTGGCAACGCGCCCGCGAGCAGCACGAACGCGAACACCGGCAACCGCCATTCGAGCCGGAACCGGGCCGGGAGCCAAGCCGTGGCCAGAGCCGCGAGCGCGCTGCCGATGCCGAGCACGGCGTAGATCAGTCCGGCCGAGCCGTCGCGGCCGACCGACTGCGCGAGCGACGTGACGCCGGTCTGGGTGGCGCCGAAGACGACACCGATGCACAGCGTCATCGCGATCAGCACCGCGATCGGCCCGATCGGAGTGTGGCCCGGGCGCGTCGCCGAAGCGGCGGTGACCGTCGCCGAAGCGCCGGCGACCCCGGAGCCGACGCGGCGGTGACCGGAGCCGACGCGGCGGTGACCGGAGCCGAGATGCCGACAACCAGAGCCGATGCGGCCGCAGCCGGAGCCAGGGACGCCGCAGCCGGAGCCGGACGGCGACCGTGACGGGGCACCAGGCCGGCCGTGCGGTGGATGGCGAACGGCACCGCCGCGCCGACCGACAGCGCCGCCGCGACGAGCAGCGGGAGCGCCGGCACGCCGGTGAACGCGAACAGGCCGATCAGCGCCGGACCGGCCACATAGGACGCTTCGTCGGCGGCGCCCTCATAGGACATCGCGGTGCCGAGGGACGCCGGTTCGGTGCCCGTGACGGCGGGTTTCGGACGAAGCAGGGCGGCCCATCGGACGCGTACCAGTGGACCGATCTGAGGGGTTGACATTCCGACGGCGGCGCTGAGCGCGGCGACCAGCAGGAGCGGCGCGGACGCGAGCACCGCCACCACCACGGCCACGAGCGCGGCGGCGTTGACGAGCGCGGCGACCAGACCGGGGACCCGCTGCCCGTGCCGATCGGTGAGCCGGCCGAGCACCGGGCCACCGACGGCGGCGCCGACACCGAGGGTCGCGGTGGCGATGCCGGCCCGCGCGAACGAGCCGGTGGTCGCGACGACGAGCATGATCACGCCGAGCGGTGCCATCGCGGCGGGCAACCGGGCCAGGAAGGACAGGGTGAGAAATCGCGGGCCGGTGACGGCGAACAGCGAACGGTAGGAAGTGCGGGCTGACACGTCAGCTCCCAGGGCAACAGAGATAATCGCGCGTCGTCCCACCCTCCGACGCGCCCATGACAGGCCCTGTGCAGAGGTGAGCATAGCTCGCTCACCGGCGGGCGGCCGATGACGTGCTGCGAATCACCGTCGCGGACATGGGTGACGCGACGCCTCCGCCGGGCTTAGGCGCGCGGTCACGCCGCGTAATGGGCGGACCGGAGCTGATTGCGATGCCGAATCTGCTACCCGCTGTTACCACACGTTTTCGCCGCCGACTAGGCGGGAAACAGCCCCTTGCAGGTCAGCGGTCGTGATCCTCAGAAGTAAGCAATAACAAGCCCCCGACAAGCCCGGCACACGAATTCTTGAGCATCACACTCCGTCACTCTCGATCTCCGGGCGTGAGCGCGAGCGTCTCCCCCGAGGCCGGGGCCGGGACCGGGACCGGGACCGGGACGGAGGATCCGCGAGCGTAAAGGCGGGCGATCACGTCCTCGATGTCCGGTTCGATCACAGAGAGGTCCCGCAGCGCCGCCACACCGGCGAGCGCACCGACCAGAGAGCCGGCCGTGGCGCCGCCGGTCAGCGCGTAGGTCAGCCGCAGCCGGTCCGGCGAGACCGATTCCAGCGCCACGCCCGGCAGGTTCGCCGCCGGTGACGGTGCCGACGGATCGAGCGGCGCGTCCAGGTCGACCACGACGAGCCGGCGCGAGTTGTAGCGGGCGTGCAGCGCCTCCAGCGTGCCGTCGTGCACCACAGTGCCGTGATCGATGACGACCAGCCGGCGGCACAGCTTCTCGATGTCGGCGAGGTCATGCGTCGTCAGCACGAGCGTGGTGTCGCCGGTCGCGACCGATTTCGGCGAGGAACGCGCGGACGGCGTGCTTGCTCACCACGTCCAGACCGATCGTCGGCTCGTCGAGGAAGAGCACCTCCGGGCGCGTGCAGCAGCGCGGCCGTGATCTCGCCGCGCATCCGCTGGCCGAGCGACAGCTGCCGGACCGGTGTCGCCTCGAACTCGCCGAGCCCGAGCAGGCACGGCAGCGCGCCAGCCGGGCCGGCGTGCGCGGCGGCCGGCACCCGGTAGATGTGGCGCAGCAGGTCGAACGACTCGCGTCAGCGGGAGGTCCCACCAGAGCTGCGACCGCTGGCCGAACACGACGCCGATGCGGCGGGCGAGCGTCGTGCGCTGCGGCACCGGCGCCAGCCCGCAGACCGACACGCTGCCGCCGCTCGGCATGAGCACGCCGGTCATCATCTTCAGCGTCGTGGACTTGCCGGCGCCGTTCGGGCCGATGTAGCCGAGCATCTCGCCGCGTTCGACGCGCAGGTCGACTCCGTCGACGGCCGTCACGACGTGCCGTTCGCGCCGGAAGCGGCCGGCCTTCGCCGTGACCGTGAACTCCTTGCGCAGGCCCTGCGCCTCGATGACGGTTGCCATCTCATGACCCCGTGCTCCGATAGTGGCGGACGCCGATCCGCCAGACCAACGCCGCGACGCCGACGGCAGCGCCGCGACCAGCGGCGACGTCCACCCGACCCATCGCGGCAGGCCGAGCGGGTCGGGCCGGCCGCAGGATCGCGAGCGTCGGGTAGTAGGAGACGAACGCGAAGCCGAGCCCGAACGCGAACAGGCGCCGGAAGATCGAGCCGTACACCGTGATCGGGTACGACGTGAAGTCGCGCCCGCCGTACGTGAAGCCGTTCGAGAACTCGCTGGAATCGATCCACCAGAAGGCGACCGAGCCGCCGATGACGAAGACGGACGCCGAAGAACACGGCGCCCGCGACCGGTGTCACCACGCAGCAGCACGACCGACGCGACCGTCCACCGGACGTGCGCGATGCCGACGGCGATGCCGAGCGCGACCAGGCCCTGCACCACCCGGCCGAACCGGCGCAGCTCGAAGTCGGTCGCCAGAATCTGGCGGAGCAGCCCGAGCGGCCGGACCAGCATGCGTGTCGAGCTGCCCGAGCCGGAGCAGCGCGCTGAGCTGGTCCACGTTGCCGACGACCAGGTCCGCGGTCGCGAACGCGACGGCCGCGATCGTCGACATCAGGAACGCGGCCGGGAAGTCGAAGCCGCCGAGCGTCTTGGTCACCCGGAACAGCACGATCACCGTGAGCAGGTCCAGCGACGTCGCGAAGGTGCTGCCGACGAACTCGATCACGAACGATCCGCGATAGCTGGTCTGGGCCCGGGCCTGCGCCGCGAGCATGACTCCGATAGGGCCGCCAACCTTCCGGAGAGGTCGGCGCCGCGAACGAAAGATTACCCACCCTGCGTGACCAGCTTCCGCTCACCGCGACGCTGCACCGCCGCGCGCCGCTATGAAAATCACAACGATCCATACCAGCTGGACGCCGATGTAGCCGATCGCCCGCGCGGTCGAGACGCGTTCCACCGCGATGTCGAGCGGCGTCTGCAGCAGCGACGGGAACGGCGTGGCCAGCCAGAGCGTCGCGACCACCGGGCCGGGCAGGAACCGCAGCGGGAAATACAGGCCGCCGAGCAGCGTGGCCAGCAGCGACCAGGCAATCTGCGGACCCCGACCGTCGAGCAGCCAGTAACGTCACGGCGTTGACGATGTACCGGCAGCCGAGCGACAGCACCACCGCGGCCAGCACCGACACCGCGAACAGCGGGTAGGTCGCCGCGTGCGCGGGCCGGTAGAAGTCGAACGCGATCAGGCCGACCGCGACCGGCACGACAAAGCGGGTGATCACGGCGAATCCGGCCCGGCCGAGGTCGGTGGCGAGGTAGACGACGATCGGATGGATCGGCCGGAGCAGGTCGGAGACCACCTCACCGGTACGGATCCGGGTCGCCAGCGCCGTGTCGCCCCACAGGCCGACGGTGGCGAGCATACCCTGCCCGATCCACACGTACGCGACGAGTTGCGGCTCGTCATAGCCGCCGACCGAACCGCCGCCGCCGACCGACGACCGCCGTGATGACGAAGCACCGCAAAAAGCCGAAAACGGTGTTCGTGAAGATGCCTGCGACGGTCGCCTGACGGTACGTCGAATATCGGCGGAAACCAGCCTTGGCCAAAACCGAAAAAGTCTGCAAAGGTATGGGCGACCGTGCTGCGATTCGTCGGGCCGCGGTGGGGGTGATCGACGCCACAACGTAGCCTCCTTCGCGACTGGCCCGCGTGAGCGTAGCCGGTCAGCATTGCCTGTGCAGCCGGATAATTTGGCCATCCGGCCCGGCTCTCGTCTGGGGAGGTGACCATGAGCGGCGAATACTCCGATGAGCGCGCTCGCCCGGCCGCCCCGGCATGGGCGACCGTGCGACCAACGTGTGGCAGCGGGTTCCGGGTGAGGAAGAAGAGCTCGACGAGTCCGGCGAACCGCGGATTCCGCAGCAGGGTGGCCGAGGCGGTCGCCCCGCCGACGCGGCCGGTGCGCCGCCTCCGCCCACGCCCGCTCGCCCCGGAGCCGGTCGCGCCACCGTGCCGACGCAGCGCTCGGGTCAGCGCCGCCGCCCGCCGGGCCGCCGCAAGCCGGTCCGCCCGGTCCGCCTCCCGCCGGTTACCAGCAGCCGAACCAACAGCGCCCGAAGGGGCCGCAGCAGCGCCCCCAGGGCCAGTTCCCGCCCGGCACGCCACCGCAGGGATATCCGCAGCAACCGGGGCACGGTCCGCAGGCCGGTCGGCCGGGACAGCCCGGGCAACCCGGCATACCCGCCGCGCGGTCCGGGTCAGCCGCCCTACGGCCACGATCCGCGTGATCCGCGCAATGTGGACCCGCGCAACGTCGATCCGCGTGGGCACGATCCCCGCGGCCAGGACCCGCGCGCCCGCGGTCCGCAGCAGCCGGGCGGCCATCCGCCCGGACGCGGCCCGCAGCAACCGGGTCCCAGCAGCCCGGCCAGTACCCGCCCGGTCAGCACCCGGGCCAGTACCCGCAGCGGCCCGCCACCCGCACCCCGGCCAGACCCTCCGGGCCAGGCTCCCGGCGGCCGCCCGCCAGGGCAGTACCCTCCCGGCGGCCAGTACGCCACCCGGTCAGGTCCCGGTGGGCAGTACGCCGCCGCCGCAGAATCCGCAGCGTGGCCGGGCCCGCAGGTGCCCGGCCAGCGGCCCGGTCGCCCCGGTCAGCCCGCGGGCGCGATTCCGCCGTGGGCCGGTCCGACGCCGCAGCCCGACGCCGCGCCGCCGCCCGTCACCGCGTACGCCGGTCCGCAGCGCCCACCGGTCGCACCGCCGCCGGTCGATCAGCGCCGCCCGGCCGGACGCGTTCCGGTGCCCGGCGCGCCCGTGCCCGCACCGCGATCCTCGCGCCACCGGCCACCGTCGCGCCCGCGTCGGCTCCGCCGGTGTCGGCTCGCACCGGTCTCCGGCCCGCCCGTCTCGGCACCACCGGCTCCGCAGCCGGTCTCCGGGCCACCGGTCTCGGCACCGCCGTCCCCGCCGGAGTACGCGGATCCGTCCTTCTCGGCGTTCGGCAGCCCGGCCTCGGTCTCGGCCCCGCCCGACACCTCGCCGGAGTCCGACGATGCCGGTTCGACGGCGCCGGTCTCGGCGCGCTCCGGCCTCCGGCGCACCCGTCTCCGCGATGCCGGTCTCGGCCACACCCGTGTCGGCGGCTCCTGTCTCCGCTGCCCCGGTCTCCGCCGCCCCGGTCTCGGCCGCGCCCGTTTCGGCTGCGCCGATGTCAGCGGCGCCGGTGTCCGGTGCGGACAGTGCCGAATCCGTATCGGCCGTGCCCGCGTCCAGCCCGCCGGTCTCGGCTCCCCCGGCCGAACCGCCGGCGCCCACCGGCCCCGACCCGGAGCAGATCCTCGCCACCTTCGAGTGGGTGTTCGACCCGGAGACGCTGCGCGAGGTCGTGCGAGGACCGCGAGGGCCTGAACGAGATCCGTGAGATGTTGACCGTCAAGATCAACAAGCACACCGACAACGCCTCCCGGGCCCGGCTGCTCAGCCTGCGCGCGGTGGTCTCGCGGATCCTCGGCGACCTGCACAAGGCGCTCGCCGACGCGAAACTGGCGCTGGCGCACGCCGAGGCGACCGGCGAGCTGCGCCGCATCGCGATCTGCCAGGCCCGGCTGGCCCACGTGCTGCAGTGGCGCGGGCGAGTACGCCGAGGCCGACCGGCTGTTCGCCGAGGCCAACTCCACCGAACTGCCCGACCGGCTGCGCGGCACGATGCACCAGCACGCCGGCAAGTCGCGCGTACGACCAGGGCCGCTACATCGAGGCCTGCAACCACTTCGAGCGCGCCCTGGAGCTGCGTAAGGAGGAGGACCCCGACCTGATGGCCTCCACCGAACTCGCGCTCGACGCGGTGTTCCGGCAGGTCGCGAAGAACGGCTGGGGCCCGTACCCGCGTAGCCGTGAAGAGATCCTGCAGATCCAGAAGCCGCCGGCGCCCGCGATGGACGAGTCGACCGAGCTGTGGGGCTTCACCGACGCCGAGGGCGACACCCGGATCGCCGCGCACTACGCCGACATCCAGCCGTTCCGCGACGGCGCCGCCTGGGTCCGCCGGCCCGAGTTCGAGACCTGGGAGCTGATCGACGAGCAGGGCGAGACGCTGATCCCGGCGACCGCGCGGCTACCTCGGCGTCAGCAGCTTCTCCGGCGGCCTGGCCTGGGTGTCGCGCGACGGCAACGGCGGCTGGATCGCGGTCGACAAGTCGAACACGGTCACGATCTCGACCGGCTTCGACGACGTACGGCCGTTCCGCCGAGGGCATCGCCGCGGTGCGCCGTGGCGGCCGCTGGGGCGCCGTCGACGGGGTCGGGCGGGTCATCGTGCCGTTCACGTTCGAACAGTTCGCCACGGCGCTGTCGGACGGTCGCTACATCGACGGCTTCTCCGACGAGGGTCTCGCCGTCGTGCAGACCGGCGGCCGCAAGGGCGTCGTCGACCGGACCGGCCGGATGCTGGTCGAGCCGGCGTTCCCGTCACTGGTCATCCACCCGGTCGCGTTCCTGATCACCGACGACGCGGGCCGGTGGGGCGCACTGGACCGCAAGGGCCGGATGCTGATCGATCCGACGCACCCGAGCCGCGTCTCGGTGACGATGGAGATCGACCGCCTGCTGGCGGACGCCCGGCCGGTGCTTGTAAGGACCGAAGTCGCTCCCGGTGCTGTGCCTCGATAGGGTTGCGACATGGAATTCCGACACCTTGGTCGCTCCGGCATGTTGGTCAGCGAGATCTCGTACGGCAACTGGATCACGCACGGATCGCAGGTCGAAGAGGACGCCGCGCTCGCGTGCGTCCGCGCCGCCCTCGACGAGGGCATCACCACGTTCGACACCGCCGACGTCTACGCCGGCACCCGCGCCGAGGCCGTGCTCGGCCGCGCTCTGGCCGGCGAGCGCCGCGAGGGCCTGGAGATCTTCACGAAGGTCTACTGGCCGACCGGCGAGGGCCGCAACGACCGCGGCCTGTCCCGCAAGCACATCATGGAGTCGATCAACGGCTCGCTGACGCGGCTGCAGACCGACTACGTCGACCTCTACCAGTGCCACCGCTACGACTACGCGACGCCGCTGGAGGAGACGATGCAGGCGCTCGCCGACGTCGTGCACGCCGGCAAGGCGCACTACATCGGCGTCTCCGAGTGGACGGCGGCCGAGATCCGCGCGGCGCACGAGCTCGCCACCGACCTGAAGATCCAGCTGGTCTCCAACCAGCCGCAGTACTCGATGCTGTGGCGGGTCATCGAGGCCGAGGTCGTGCCGACGTCGCGAGGAGCTGGGCATCGGCCAGATCGTCTGGTCGCCCGATGGCGCAGGGCGTGCTGTCCGGCAAGTACCTGCCCGGCCAGCCGCCGCCGGCGGGCTCGCGCGCCACCGACGACAAGTCGGGCGCGAACTTCGTCGCGAGCTGGCTGCGCGACGACGTGCTCACCGCGGTGCAGAAGCTGCGACCGCTCGCCGAGAGCGCCGGGCTCACGATGGCCGCAGCTCGCGGTCGCCTGGGTGCTGCAGAACCCGAACGTGTCCAGCGCGATCGTCGGCGCCACCCGCCCGGAGCAGGTGCGTGACAACGTCAAGGCGGCGGGCGTGAAGCTCGACGCCGACACGCTCAAGGCGATCGACGAGATCGTCGAGCCGATCACCGAGCGCGACGCCGCGAAGACGGCGAGCCCGACGTCGCGTCCGTAGCGATCGTTGGCACGAAAGAGGGGCCCGATCACTCGGGCCCCTCTTTTTTCTGTGCGTCAGCGCGCCGGTTCCCGCCACATCGGGTAGAAACCATCGCTGTCGTCGAGCCGTTCCAGGTCGCCGGTGCCACCGACGCCGTACGGCTCGCTGTAGTCGACGTACCCGTGCCGGAGGTAGAGTTCCCGGCTCCGCAGACCGCTCGCTTCGAGGTACGCGTGCGTGCCGTCGACGTCCAGCAACTCGTGGTGCGAGCGCAGCAGAGTCGTGCCGAGCCGACGGTTCTGCGCCGCTCCCGAGACCGCCAGAAACGCCAGGTAGGCGTGTTCCGGGGCCTCGGGGTGCCGACGATGCATCTCGTCGTCGAGGGCCACGAAGCGCGTCAGGTGCTCGCCGGTCGCGACCGCCAGCCGCTCGTCGTAATCCACCACGTCGGCCATCGGGCCTGGCGGAAACCAGACCGCGACCGCTGCCGGACCGTCGGCGTCGCCGTCGACGACGTCAACGGTGCCGTGCTGCATCGCGTGGCCGACCAGGATTGCGAACTGGCCGGTCATCGAGGCCCGGCGCACGTCCGGATCGGACACGAGCCAGCGCGAGACCGGAAGGTGCGCGAACGAGTCGGCGATCAACCGGCCGAGCACTCCGGCCTCGCCCGCTCGCGCCGACCGGATTCGCACCGAGCTGACGTCCGGGGAGATCGAACTCATTGTCCGAACGCGCCCGACGTCGACTCTTCCTTGGCCTCGTTCGATCCACCGACGCGCTGGTCCGGGATGAAGCCACCGAGCGCCGCCGCGTCGGCACCGGCGACGGCGCCGAGACCGATCGCGTTGTAGACCTCCGGCTGGCGCGACTTGAGCACGAGGGCCCAGAGCACACCGATGATCGCGACCACGAGGAACAGCGACGGCAGGATCCAGCGCATCTTGTAGGTCGAGGTGCCCGGGACGACACCCAGCAGGTCGGCGTACCCGCTGAGGGTTTCGTAGAGCACGTACGCGAGGGCGATCGTGGCGATCACCGGGGCGATGACGCGGGTCCAGACCGTCTCTCCACCGTGGTCCTTGGCGAAGAACTTGATCACCGAGATGGACGTGGCGACGAGCAGGATCAGAATGCCGACGCCACCGGTCGTGCCCAGCCAGAAGAAAAGCTCGGACAGCGGGTCCCAGCCGGCGATCGAGTACACGACGATGACGATGAGCGCGAGCACGCTCTGCACGACCGACGCGACGAACGGCGCACCGGAGCGCGGCCGGGTGCGACCGAGCGCCCGCGGGAGCACGCCTTCACGGCCGAGCGAGAACGAGTAGCGCGTGACCGAGTTGTGGAAGCTGATCAGCGCCGCGAACACGCTCGTGAGCAGCAGCACGTTGCCCAGGTTGATGATGAACGAGTTACCGCCGAGGAAGCGGCCCGCGACGTCGAAGATGAGCGAGGCGCCTGGCTTCTGCGCGTCGCTGACGACGTTGTTGGCGCCGTCGGCGACGGTGATCGCCCAGGAGGTCAGCGCGTAGAGCACGCCCATGACGCCGAGCGCGAGGTAGGTCGCGGCCGGGATCGTCTTGCGCGCGTGGCGGGACTCCTCCGAGAAGACCGGTGCGGCCTCGAAGCCGGTGAAGGCGGTGACGGCGAGCGCGAACGCGGCGCCGACGCCCGTGACGAACAGGTGGTTCGGGGCGAACGCGGAGAGGCTGACGCTGCCGCCGTGCGGGTGCGCGACGTCGACGATGTCGAAGATGAGCACGACCGCGACCTCGACCGCGAGCAGCACGGCCAGGATCCGGCCGTTGATGTCGACACGCAGCGCACCCATGAGCGCGACCACGATCCAGGCGACGAGTGCGTAGACCCACCACTTGTAGTCCCAGTTGAGCTTCTGCGCGAAGAAGCCCTGCGCGAAGACACCGAAGGCGCCGTAGAGACCGATCTGCAGCAGGTTGTAGGCGAGCAGCGCGACAAACGACGCACCGACGCCGAGGCTCTTCGTGCCGCCTCGGGCGATGTAGCTGTAGAACGCGCCGGCGTTGGTCACGTGGCGCGCCATCGCGACGTAGCCGACGCTGAAGACGGCCAGCGTGATGCCGATGACGATGAACGCCAGCGGGAGGCCGGTCACGCCCGTCAGCGCCCAGCCTTCGGTCACGAGCCCACCGACGACGAGCAGCGGGGCCGCGGCGGTCATCGCGAACATGATGACCGAGAAAACGCCTAGGCGATCCTTCGCGAGCGACGCCGTGACGGCACTCGGGGATGTGCCTGATGAGGACATCGAAAACTCCATGGGATTGAGGAGGGGAGGGGTTTGGAGCTATCTGCGTTGGGACAACACTCCGGCCGCGATGAGGGCCGAAACCTGGGTGGTGACCGCGTTCAATGTCGGATCCTCGCCCAGGCTGGCGGCGATGACGCGGAGGTTCGCGCGGTCTTCGGGGGTGCCGTTCCACAGCACTGCGTCATCGAGGCCGGTCGCGAGGATCAGGCCGATGAGCACCAGATCGGCCCATGTCTGCACGTCGCGACGCCGGATGATCTGCGCCACCCGGAACGTGCGCCATGCCAGCGAGGCCGCGTCGGTCGGCACGTAGCTCGGCTTCGCCCGCAGTAGTCCGCGCAGCTCGGCCTTGACCAGGCCCTTGCGCACGACGCGTTCGGCGACGTCGTCGGCGGCGGTCTGAGCGAAAAACGACAGCCATATGGGTACGGGATGCTGCGGCTCGTCGCGCAGATGACGGATCATCCGCTGCAGAACGGCATCGGTGAGTGGAGGCATGTTCGGCGCGACTTCGAAGCGACTCTCATTCAGTCCGATGTGGCCGGACAGCATGAGTTCACCCAGCAAGGCACCGGCGAGCCCGAGATTGAGGGCGATCGCGTTCAACCGCGACCGGCCGCTCCGTTCGTCGAGAGCGATAAGAAACAAGTCGTCGGCCAAAGGAATCTGATCGTCGCGCCATACGCCCACAGACACCGGACATCCTTGCCCTCGATCGACAAAACAAGGCAGTGTACCCATCGACTACGAGCAGCATGAAGAGTCAAATCTATGGTCAACCGACTACGCTAAGTGATCACTCCACTATAGATTGCGAATACGTTTCAACAGGGTTTCTTGTGTAGCTCGCGTTCCAGTGCTTCGACGGCGATTCCGATGGCGTTCCGCTCCACTGTGGACACACGTGAAATAATGGCCGAAAGGATCTCGATTCGACGCGCCCTACTCGCATTCATGACCGCAAATCCATCATCGGTCGACGTGACGGTCACCTGACGGGCGTCGGCACCCTGTCTCGCCCGCGTTACGAGCCCCGCCGACTCCAAGCCGGTCACGGTCGACGTCACTGTGGCCGGCGTCACACCTTCGGCGGCGGCGAGCGCCGTCATGGTTGTCGGCCCGCCATAGACGATGACCGACAGCGCCGACAGGCGAGCCGGCGACAGACCGGAGGCCGCGTCGACCTCCGCGACCCGCCTCAGCAGGTGAATCGCGACCGAGTGCAGTTGATTCGCGAGTTCGTCTTGCCCCACGCGTACCCTCCATGCTTTGATGCTCTAAAGATTAGACCATCGAACCATATTCTGGAACGGCGGGCGGCATGGACATTTTCGAAGCCATTGCGAGTGGCGACGGCGCGACCGCGGTCAGGCTGCTGGCCGCCAATCCGGCTCTGGCGCGGGTGACCGGCGACCAGCGGGCGACTCCGGTGCTACATGCGATGTACCAGTGGAAGTTCGACATCGCCCGGGCACTCGCGGCCCAGATCGCGGCCGACGGCGGGGCGCTCGATCTCGCGGAGGCGGCCGCGCTCGACGACGTCGACCGGCTGCGATCGGCGCTCACGGACGGGGCCGCCGTCGACGCGCGCACCGCCGACGGTTTCACTCCGCTCCAGCTCGCCGCTTATTTCGGAGCGCCCGCCGCGGCCTCGTTGCTGATCGCGAGCGGCGCCGACGTCGACGCGGTGGCCGACAATCCGATGCGGATCCGTCCGCTGCACGCCGCCGCGGCCGGCCGCCACACCGCTGTCGCGCTCGCGCTGATCGCGGCCGGAGCCGACGTCAACGCGACGCAGCAGCATGGTTGGACGCCGCTGCACACCGCGGCCCACAACGGCGACGTGGTGCTGGTGGACGCGCTGGTCGGGGCCGATGCCCGCGTCGACGCCACGAATGACGACGGCACCACGGCCGCCGAACTGGCCGTGGCCGCCGACCACCCGGAGCTGGCTCGCTTACTGAGGTAGCGGGCAACGATGCTGTGGACCCCGCGACAGTGCCCGGCCAGAATCAGCCGTTGTTGGACCAGAACCGGAACAGGTGCTGGCCGAAGAAGAACGAATCCTGCGGCACCCCGGCCGAAAACATGCCGGTCGCGATGTGGTCGACGAGGCTCCGGCCGAAGGACGACTGCCACAGGAGCAGCAGCACGATGAAGAACCCGTAGGGCCGGACCGCGTTGAACCCACGCTGCCACGATCGCGACAGCCACGGCAGGATCGCGTTGCCGCCGTCGAGACCCGGGATCGGCAGCAGGTTGAAGATGCCGGCCATGAACTGGAAGAAGGCAAGGTAGGCGTAGCCCGCCCAGAGCACCGGGTGACTCGTGCCGTCGACGCCGAG
The DNA here is from genome assembly GCA_963797605.1 of uncultured Actinomycetota bacterium. GTDB lineage: Bacteria > Actinomycetota > Actinomycetes > Mycobacteriales > Micromonosporaceae > DASQPR01. The sequence continues at coordinate 438,231 of CAWCPX010000005.1, forward strand.
CAGGAACGGCAGGATCAGCGCGAAGCCGAACACCAGGTTGACCGCCGGGCCGGCCAGGCTGATCGCGCTCTCTTTGCGACGATCGCGGATGTACTGGTGGTCGATCATCACGGCGCCACCTGGAAGCGCGATGCCACCGGCGATGATGAACAGCACCGGCAACGCGATCGACAACAGCCAATGGGCGTATTTCAACGGGTTGAGCGTCAGGTAACCGCGACCGGGCACGGTGACGTCACCGGATTTGAACGCCACGATCGCGTGCGCGAACTCGTGCACGCACAGGGACAGCAGCCAGCCCGAGATCACGATGAAGAACACGTTGACGCCGTCGCTGCCCGAACCCGACCACGCGAGCGCGCTGAACAACACGAACGCCGCGAGGATGCCCAGGAAGATCGGACTCGGTCGGTAAGAGCCGCGAGGGGCCCGGAGGGTGGAGCTGGAACGGTTGATGCCCCAGGGGTCGCCGCGCTCCTCGAAATAGCTCATGTCGGGGTCACTGACCGGCCGGCGCGAGACTCATGCGGTATTCGACACGATCGTCTTCGACGAGCTCGGCGCTGGACACGCCGGCGGCGAGCAGGTCACGCCAGCTCTGCCCGAGCCACGACTCGGCATCGGCCTGACTGGTGAAGGTCTCCTCCGGGCCGGTAACCGCGCCACCGCTCGCGTCTTCGTAACGCCACGTCCAGGTCATCTGCCGCACCCACCCCATCGCTGTCCCACCGTTTGCCACGCTGGACGCAAGCGTAGTGCCTCCGTCACCCGGTCGCGAGGACACCGGCGACGCGCGGCCACCGGCGGACGTCGCTCAGCGTGGCCGCATACAGTACGGACATGTCCTCGCGTCAGCCCCGAACCGTGCTCGTGCTCGGAGGCATCCGTTCCGGTAAGTCCGAGTTCGCCGAGACGCTGGTCGGCTCCGCCGGCTCCGTCCGCTATGTGGCGACGGCCACACTCGAAGCGCCGATCGGATCGGCCACCGACGCGGTTTGGGCCGGTCGCATCGCCGCGCACCGCGACCGCCGCCCGGAACACTGGAGCACCGAGGAGATCGGCAAGGCGCCCGAGGAACTGGCCGCGCTCGTGGCCGCCGCCGGGGCCGACGAGACGCTGCTGGTCGACGACATCGGCGGTTGGCTGGCCGCCCTGCTGGCGAGCACGACGTTGCTCGATCAAGGCGTGAGCCAGACCACGGCCGCCGATCAGACGCCGCGAGGCGCCGTGACCGCGCTCGCCGCCGCCGTCGCGGCGTCGCCGGCCCGGATCGTGCTCGTCACTCCCGAGGTCGGCTTGTCGGTGATCCCGGCGACACCGCTCGGCCGGGCCTTCGCCGATGCCTGTGGAGAGGCCAACCGAGCCCTGGCCGAGGCGTGCGACGGCGTGGTGCTGGTGGTCGCGGGGCAGCCCACCTGGCTGAAGGCCGTGGCCGGCCGCCTGCCGGAGTCGGTCGTCGTCACGCCCGCCGCGACGGCCCGGGCCCGGCCACCGGTAGCCGTGCAGGACTTTGAACCTGGTTCCGACGTGCCCGAAACGCAGGTCGGTCCGGGCATGCAGGTGCCTCTGCCCGACCACGAGGCGACGACGGCCGCGACCGACCACGTCAACGAACTCGCGGTGCCCGGGCCGGGTCTGGGCGCGATGACGGCGGCGGTCACGTTCGCGGCCGGCACGCAAGGCAGCGGTCAGCCGGAGCCGTTCCGGTCGGTGCGCGTCATGCATATATATGGCCAATACGCCGGTGGCATCGCGGCCGGCGACGCCGAGGCGCTGTGGGCGAGCCGGCTCTCGGCGACCCGGGCCGGCTCCTCCGCGATGGCCCGGCTCGCCGCCACGGCCGGCGCCACGATCGAGTTGATCAACGCTGGCGACGCGAACGCGCTCGAAGACGGCAACGCGTCCACCGGCGATGAGATCACCGAGGCGCTGCACCGGGGCTGGCAGGCCGCCAACGCCGCCGTCGACCGGGGCGACGACCTGATCGTGCTGGCCGCGGGCGGTCCCGGCATCGACGCGGCGGCCGCGACGGTCGTCGCCGCGCTGACGGCCGCCGAAGTGCCCTCGCTGCTCGGCCGGGTCTGGCAGGACGGCGGCCGGATCGACGACGACGCGTGGATGACCCGGTGCATCGTGGCCCGCGACGCCCTCCGCAACCTCCGCGCGTCGACCGGACCGGCTGCCGACGGGCCGAAAGCCCTGGCCGCACTCGGTGGCCCCGCGCTCGCGACCGCGACCGGCGTGCTCCTCGGCGCCGCCGCCCGACGCACCCCGGTGCTGCTCGACGGGCCGGTCGGCACGGCCGCGGCGCTGGTCGCGCGCGAATACGCGGCCCAGGCGAGGCTGTGGTGCCTGCTCATCGACCACGGGCACCACCCGACCGCGCGCGTGGCCGCCGACATGCTGAGCCTCGAACCGCTGGTCGACCTCCGGATCGGCTTGGGCGAAGGCGCCACGGCGCTGGCGGTGCTCCCGCTGATCCAATCCGCACTGTTGATCTCGTCATCCGTGCTTACCTCGGACGTATGACCCCAGGTTCGCGCGCGGCGACAAGCGCCGACGGGTTGCGGCTCGCGATCACGACCTTGACCATTTTCCCGGTACGGCCGGCGTCGCCGCACCCTGGCGACGACGCGAGTCCGGTGCCGGCCGCGGACGCGGTCACCGAACCGGTGCCGCGACCCGACCCGGCCCATCACGCGGCCGGAAAACACGTCGCCACCCCCGATCCGGCCACCGTTTCCGATCCCGGCGCCGTGCGTGAGTCGGCCGCCGATGCCGGCGCCGCTCCCGAGTCCGGCGCCGATTCGCAGCCGGACAAGACGGTTCCGATCGCTCACTCCCCCGCGAGCATCACTCCCCAGGTCGCCGGCGCCGCGATGTCGCTCGCGCCGATCGTCGGCCTCGCCCTCGGGCTTCTCGTCGCCGGTCTGGCGATCGCTTTGCGGGCCCTGACCGCACCCGCGCTCGTGACCGGCCTCGTGGTCGTCGCGGCGCTGGCCGGCCTCACCCGGGGGCTGCATCTCGACGGGCTCGCCGACACCGCGGACGCCCTCGGCTCCTACCGCCCACGCGAGCGCGCGCTGGCCATCATGAAGAGCCCCGAGATCGGCCCTTTCGGCGTCGTGACGATCGTGCTCGCGCTCGCGATCCCGGCCGCGTGCGTCGCCGGGGTGCTGCACCGACCGTGGTGGGCGCTGCTGGCCGCGCTCGGATCGGCTGTCGCCTGTGGACGGACGGCGGTCACGTGGGCGTGCCGGGAGGGCGTACCGGCCGCGACGGCGAGCGGGCTCGGTGCCCTGGTCGCCGGCACCGTACGCGCACCGGTTCCGCTGGTGGCCGGCCTGGCGACGGTGGCGGTGTCGATCGCGGCGGTGCCGGATCGGCTCTGGCAGGGTCCGGTGGCAGTGGCCGTGGGGATCGGTGCCACGGTGGTCCTCGTGCGTCACGTGACGCGGCGGCTCGGCGGCATCACGGGAGATGTGCTGGGCGCGTGCGTCGAGATCGCCACCGCGCTGACGCTGATCATCGTGTCGCTGGGTTCATGACCCCGCTGTCCACGTCGGAGTCCTACTGGCCGTCGCCGCTGCGCGTGCCGGCGCTGTCGTAGCTGGCGACCAGGCGTTTCGGGGCGGTGCGGCGCCACGCGTCCGCGATGAGATCGAGCAGTTCGGCTTTGTCGACGGTGGCCAGTCGCACCGACACCCAACCGAACCGGCCGACGTACGCGGCGACGGAATAGGTCTCCGGCGCCGTCGCCACGAGTTCGGCCTGCTCTTCCTTTGACGTCTTGACCGACACCGTGGTCGAGCCGCCCATCACGAAGATCTTGTCGCGCACCCGCCACGTGAGGTCGGTGCCCCACGTGACGACCTCGGTGGTCTCCGGCAGCGCGAGCGCCGCCTTCCGCACCTGCGCGATCGTGGCGCTCACGGATCAGCTCCGCACCGACGGCGTCACGAACGGCGGCTTCGTGACCGTCATCGTCGAGCGCCGCCCGCGCACGTCGACCTCGACCGCGTCGCCCTCGGCCAGCCCGGCCGACGTCTCCAGGAGCGCGAGCGCGATGCCGACGCGCCGGGTCGGCGAGAAGGTGCCGCTCGTGATCTCGCCCACCGCCTCGTCGGTGCCCGGCCGCAGCACCGTCATGTGCGCCCGGGGGATGCCACGGTCGGTCGCGACCAGGCCCCAGAGCGTGCGCGCCGGCCCGGCCTCCTTCTCCGCCAGCAGCGCCTCGCGACCCCAGAACTCCGGCTTCTTCCAGCCGACCGCCCATCCGGCCCGGGCCTGGAGCGGCGAGATCGCCAGCGACATGTCCTGCCCGTGGAGGGGATAACCCATCTCGGTGCGGAGCGTGTCGCGAGCGCCCAGGCCGGCCGGGCGTACGTCGAATCCGGAGTCGAAGAGCGCGTCCCACACGGAACCCGCCTGGGCGGACGGCACCACGAGTTCGTAGCCGTGCTCGCCGGTGTATCCGGTCCGGCAGACGACGACGTCGACACCGGCGAACGGCGCCACGGCGAAACTCATGTACGGGTGCTCGGTCGGCAACCCGAGCTTGGCCAGCACCTCGCCGCTGCGCGGCCCCTGGACCGCGAGGATCGCGTAGTCCATGTGCTCGTTCGTGACCGTGACCCCGGCCGGCGCGGCCTCGGCGAGACGGCGGACCACCTCGGTCGTGTTGGCCGCGTTCGGAATGAGGAAAACATGATCCTCGTCATAGAGGTACGCCATCATGTCGTCGACCGCGCCGCCGCCCGGGTCGCAGCAGAGCGTGTACTGCGCCTGTCCGGGGCCGATCCGGCCGAGATCGTTGGAGAGGGTCGTGTTGACGAACGCCGCCGCGCCCGGGCCGGCGATGGAGGCCTTGCCCAGGTGTGACACGTCGAACACCCCGACGCCCTCACGCACGGCCGCGTGCTCCTTGAGCACCCCACCGCCCGCGTATTCGAGGGGCATATCCCACCCCGCGAACTCGGCGAACTTCGCACCGAGGGCGACATGTCGGTCATGGAGGGGCGAGCGGAGGATGGCGTCGGTCATGGTTGGCAATTTATCCCCTCCCCGGACCCCACGCCGAACCCGCCGACCCCCGCGCACCGACCCGAGACCACCCGCGCAATCCCACGGGCGCCGAATTCGCGGCCAGGGCAGCGGTTAGCATCGGCGGGAGTTTCCGCACACCCGACCCACCTGGAGAAACCGCGTGCCCACGCATAGCAGTTCCGAGCACACGTCCGCGCCGGTCGCGCCCGCGACCCTGGCGTCACTCAGCCTCGTCGACACCGACCCGGCCGAGCTCGACGCCAACGCGGTCGTCGTCGGCGTTTACAGCTTCGTCGCCGCGCCCGACGACCGCGCGAACGGCGAGGAGCCGAACCCGCTGCTGCTCGCCTCCGGTGCCGAGAGCATCGCGGTCGCGTTCGACGGCAAGCTGACCGACATCCTCGTGCTGCTCGGCGCGACCGGCGGCGTCGGCGAGGTCACGAAGGTCGCGACGCTCGGCACGATCACCGCGCCGCTCGTCGTCGCGGTGGGCCTCGGCCCCGAACCGACCGGCGCGCTGCCGGTCACCGAAACGCTGCGCCGGGCGACCGCGGCCGCGACCCGCTCGCTGGCCGGCTCTGGCACGATCGCGCTCGCGCTGCCGGTTGGTGACGAGGCCGACGGCGGCACTGACGACGCGCTGCGCGGGATCGTCGAGGGGGCGCTGCTCGGCGGCTACCGGTTCACCGGCTACAAGTCGAAGCCGACGCCGGCAGGTCGCAAGCCGGTCAGCGCCGTGCTGGTGCACGTGCCCGACGCCGGGAGCACCACGGCGACCGCCGAGATCGATCGGGCGGCGATCGTGGGAGCGGCCGTGGCGCGTACCCGTGACTGGGTGAATCTCGCTCCTAATGATCTTCGCCCGCCCTGGATTCGCCGAGCAGGCGGCGGCCCTCGCGTCGGCCGCCGGTCTCGATGTCGAGGTGCTCGACGAGAAGCAGCTGCGCGCGCAGGGCTACGGCGGCATCACGGCGGTCGGCCAGGGCTCGGAGGCGCCGCCGCGGCTGGTCCGGATCGCCTACACCCCGGCCGGTGGCGCGCCCAGCAAGAAGATCGCGCTGGTCGGCAAGGGCATCACGTTCGACAGCGGCGGTCTGTCGATCAAGCCGGCGCAGGGCATGTGGGAAATGAAATCCGACATGGCCGGCGCCGCTGCCGTGATCTCGACGCTGCTCGCGGTCGCCGAGTTGAAGCCGAACGTCGCGGTCGTCGGCTACGCGCCGATGGCGGAGAACATGGTGTCCGGATCGGCCTACCGGCCCGGCGACGTCATCACGATGTTCAACGGCAAGCGCGTCGAGGTGCTCAACACCGACGCCGAGGGCCGCATGATCCTCGGTGACGCGCTCGCCCGGGCCTGCGAAGACGACCCCGACTTTCTGTTCGAGACCTCCACGCTGACCGGCGGTCAGGTGATCTCCCTGGGCAAGCGGGTCGCCGGCGTCATGGGCGATCCCGCGACCTGCGAACGGGTGAAGGCGGCCGGTGATCGCGTCGGTGAGCCCGCGTGGCCGATGCCGCTGCCCGACGACGTCCGCAAGGGCATGGATTCCGACGTGGCCGACATCTCCCAGGTCAACGCGGGTATGGATCGCGCCGGCCACATGCTGCAGGGCGGCGTCTTCCTCTCCGAGTTCGTGACCCCGGGCATGGCGTGGGCGCACATCGACATCGCCGGTCCGAGCTACCACTCGGGCGAGCCGACCGGCCACTGGAGCAAGGGCGGCACCGGGGTGCCGGTGCGCACGCTGCTCGAACTGATCGCCGAGATCGACAGCGAGCGCTAGCGCGCCTTCGCTTACACGTGGAAGCCCCCTTCGGGCGGGGCTTCCACGTGACAGCGCCCGATTTGTCGCGTGTCGACACGCTGCACGCCGGATCTCCGACACCATGGTTGCCCGGCGGCCAAGCAGACGACACTGACGTCGGAAATCCGCACGCGTCGGCGTGTCGCGGATGCGTGTCGCGCCATCGACGGGGCCGCGCCCGCCAGAGCGCGCTAACGGGCCTTCTGGCGGGCGTTGTAGTCGCGCATGCGCTGCGGATAGCCGGTGAGCGCGACGTCGTAGACCGGGATGTTGCGGCTGCGCGCCCACCGGCGGGCCGCGTCGGGGCCGTCGACCCGGCGTCGCGTCCACGCACCGTCGTGGGCGATCAGGATGACCGTGGTCTGAGTCACGTTCGTGCGGGGTTCGATGAAGGCTTCGACCCCCGTGCGAGCGGCGGCGAAGCTCTCCAGGTGCTGCCGGTCGGCGCGGAACGCGTCACGGTCGAGAGTCGCCTGGGCGCCGCCTTGCCGTCGAAACCATGCCACCGTGATGCTCCTCGCACGCGCTCATGGTCCGTCCGGAAACTCTCGGGCCACGGTTGATTTGTCGGCAAGAGTACGTCAGCGAGCCAATTTCTCGCGCCCCGCGCACGGGCGGCGAAACCGCCCGGACGTGTCATTGCACACCTCGTTTCGCCGCGAACGCGCAACAGTGGAAAGATGGCAGCGGCGCCGGAGGTCTTCGCCTGCGCCGCCCGGTGGCGCAGCTGCCGGTCGGTGCCGGAGAACCGGCACGTCATTGGGGACGCGTCTTCGTAGGAGATCTCGTGAGCGAGTTTGACGTTGTAATTCTCGGCGGCGGCAGCGGTGGCTACGCGACCGCTCTCCGTGCCGTTCAGCTGGGCCTGACGGTTGCGTTGATCGAGAAGGACAAGCTCGGTGGCACGTGCCTGCACCGCGGGTGCATCCCGACGAAGGCGCTGCTGCACGCCGGCGAGATCGCCGACCAGACCCGCGAGTCCGAGCAGTTCGGCATCAAGGCCGAGCTCGTCGGCGTCGACATGAAGGGCGTCAACGCCTACAAAGACGGCGTCGTCGACAAGCTCTACAAGGGCCTGCAGGGGCTGGTGAAGAGCGCCAAGATCACGTACATCGAAGGTTTCGGCAAGCTCGTCGCCCCGAACGCCGTCGAGGTCAACGGTGAGCGCGTGGTCGGCAAGAACATCGTGCTGGCCACCGGCTCCTACGTGAAGACGCTGCCCGGCCTCGAGGTCGACGGCGTCCGCGTGATCACCTCCGAGCACGCGATGGTGCTCGACGCGCTGCCCGCCTCCGCGATCATCCTCGGCGGCGGCGTGATCGGCAGCGAGTTCGCCAGCGCGTGGAAGTCGCTCGGCGCCGACGTGACCATCATCGAGGCGCTGCCGCACCTGGTCGCGCTCGAAGACGAAGACTCGTCGAAGCAGGTCGAGCGCGCGTTCCGCAAGCGCGGCATCAACTTCAAGCTCGGCAAGCCGTTCGAGAAGGTGGAGCACACCGAGACCGGCGTCAAGGTCACCATCGCCGGCGGCGAGACCATCGAGGCCGAGGTGCTGCTCGTGGCGGTCGGGCGCGGCCCGGTCACGGCCAACCTCGGTTACGAGGAGCAGGGCGTCACGATCGATCGCGGCTTCGTGCCGACCGACGACCGGCTGCGCACCAACGTGCCCGGCATCTTCGCCGTCGGCGACATCGTGCCCGGCCTCCAACTCGCGCACCGCGGCTTCCAGCAGGGCATCTTCGTGGCCGAGGAGATCGCCGGGCTGAACCCGGCGCCGATCGACGAGACCGGCATCCCGCGCGTCACCTACTGCGACCCCGAGGTGGCCTCGATGGGCCTGACCGAGAAGGTCGCGAAGGAGAAGTACGGCGCCGACGCGATCTCGACCTACAACTACAACCTCGGCGGCAACGGCAAGAGCCAGATCCTCAAGACCGCCGGTTTCGTCAAGCTGATCCGGGTCAACGACGGCCCGGTCGTCGGCATCCACATGGTCGGCGCACGCGTCGGCGAACTCGTCGGCGAAGCCCAGCTCATCTACAACTGGGAAGCCTTCCCGAGCGAGGTCGCGCAGCTCGTGCACGCGCACCCGACGCAGAACGAAGCTCTCGGTGAGGCGCACCTCGCGCTCGCCGGCAAGCCCCTGCACGCGCACAGCTAGTCCCGCGCCCGCAGGGCTAGGGTGCCTCACAGAGGCGCATACCCAGATCCATCACAGATTTCAGCAACCACGAGGAGTCCTTCGACATGCCGGTATCGGTCACCATGCCCGCGCTCGGGGAGAGCGTCACCGAGGGCACCGTTACCCGTTGGCTCAAGCAGGAAGGCGAGCGGGTCGAGGCCGACGAGCCTTTGCTGGAGGTCTCCACGGATAAAGTGGACACCGAGATTCCGTCGCCGGCTTCCGGCGTGCTGAGCCGCATCGTGGTCGCGGAAGACGAGACCGTCGGTGTCGGCAGCGAACTCGCCGTCATCAGTGGTGACAACGAGTCCGCCGATGCCGCGCCGGCCGCTCCGGTGGCCGAGGCACCCGCAGCAGAGCCCGAGCCCGCTGCTCCGGTCGCCGCCGAGACGCCGGCTCCGGCGCCCGTGGCGGCGCAGGCCACCGCGCCCGCGCAGGAGCAGAGCACGGGTGGCGCGTCCACCGCCGTGAAGATGCCGGCCCTTGGCGAGTCCGTCACCGAAGGCACCGTCACCCGGTGGCTCAAGCAGGTCGGTGACACGGTCGAGGCCGACGAAGCGCTCCTCGAGGTCTCCACCGACAAGGTCGACACCGAGATCCCCTCGCCCGTCGCGGGCACGTTGCTCGAGATCAAGGTCGCCGAAGACGAGACCGTCCCGGTCGGTGCCGACCTCGCCGTGATCGGTGTCGCCGGTGGCGCTGCCCCGGCTGCGCCGACGCCGGCCGCACCCCCGGCCCCGGCCGCTCCCCCTGCTCCGGCCGCCGCGCCGACGCCGCCGCCCGCTCCCGCGCCGACACCGCCGGCCGCCCCGGTCGCCGCCGCTCCGGCCGCGCCCGCACCAACCCCTCCGGCCGCGGCTCCCGCTCCGGCGACCGCCGCAGCCGATCGACGGCGATGACGCGGCCTACGTCACCCCGCTCGTGCGCAAGCTCGCGGCCGAGCACGGTGTCAGCCTCGGCTCTCTGACCGGCACCGGCGTCGGCGGTCGCATCCGCAAGCAGGACGTGCTCGCCGCCGCCGAGGCGAAGGCCGCCGCGGCGGCCGCGGCGGCACCCACGGCCGCAGTGCCCTCGGCACCCACGGCGGGCGCGGCCTCGGCCCCGGCTGCCGCACCGGCGGCCATCAGCCCGCTGCGTGGTCGCACCGAGAAGCTGACCCGCATGCGGGCTCTGATCGCGAAGCGCATGGTCGAGTCGTTGCAGGTGTCCGCGCAGCTCACGACCGTCGTCGAGGTCGACGTCACGAAGATCGCCCGGCTCCGCGACGCGGCGAAGGCCGACTTCGCCGCCCGTCACGGCGTGAAGCTGTCGTTCCTGCCCTTCTTCGCCCTCGCGGCGGTCGAGGCGCTGCGGGCGCACCCGAATGTCAACTCCTCGATCGACCTCGACGCCGGCACCGTGACCTACCACGACGCCGAGCACCTGGGTATGGCTGTCGACACCGAGCGCGGCCTGATGGTGCCGGTCATCCGCGACGCGGGCGACCTGAACCTGGCCGGCCTCGCCCGGCGGATCGGCGAGCTGGCCGAGCGCACCCGCACGAACAAGGTCACGCCCGACGAGCTTTCCGGCGGCACGTTCACGCTGACGAACACCGGCAGCCGCGGCGCGCTCTTCGACACGCCGATCATCAACCAGCCGCAGGTCGCGATCCTCGGCACCGGTTCGGTCGTGCGGCGCGCCGTGGTCGTCAACGAGCCCGGTCTCGGCGAGATCATCGTGCCGCGTTCGATGGTCTACCTGGCCCTGTCGTACGACCACCGGATCGTCGACGGCGCCGACGCCGCTCGCTTCCTGAGCACCGTGAAAGAGCGGCTCGAAGCCGGAAACTTCGAAGCCGATCTGGGTCTCTAATCGTCGCCACTATCGTTGATCATGGAGTTAGTCAGGATCACAGCCAGCTAGCTCCATGATCGACGAAAGAGGGCGCACATGCGGATCATCGCGGCGGGGGTCAGCGGTTTCATCGGCACGGCGCTACTCGATCGCCTGACCTCTGACGGGCACGACGTGGTTCGTCTGGTGCGGCGTACCACCCAGGCGCCTGGCGAAATAACCTGGTCGCCCGGCGAGGGCGCACTCGACGCGCGGGCCTTGGCCGGCGCGGACGCCGTCATCAACCTCGCCGGTGCCGGGGTCGGCGATCACCGCTGGACCACCGCCTACAAGCGCGAGATCCTCCGCAGCCGTGTCGACGCGACCACCACGATCGCCCACGCCATCGCCGGTCTGCCTGCCGCTGACCGGCCGGGTGTGCTGCTCAACGCGTCCGCGATCGGTTACTACGGCAGCCGTGGCATCGGCGAACTATCCGAGGAATCGCCGCCCGGCGACGGTTTCCTGCCCGACGTCTGCCGGGCCTGGGAGAGCGCCACGACCACGGCCGAAGACGCCGGCGTGCGCGTCTGTCACCTCCGCACCGGCCTCGTGCTCGGGAAGGGCGGCGGCGTGTTGGGCCGGATGTTGCCGCTGGTCAAAGCGGGTGTCGGCGGCAAGCTCGGCAGCGGTCACCAAATCATGTCGTGGATCTCGCTCGCCGACGAGGTGGGCGCGATCATGTTCCTGCTCGACCACGATATCGCCGGGGCGGTAAACCTGACGGGTCCCGCGCCGGTCTCGAACATCGAGTTCACGCACGCGCTCGGCGAGGTGGTCGGGCGCCCGACCGTGCTGCCGGTGCCGGGCATCGCGCTGAAGGTCGCGCTCGGCGAGTTCTCCAGCGACGTGCTGTCTAGCGCCAACGTGCTGCCCAAAGCGCTGCTCGGCGCCGGCTTCGCGCATCAGCATGCCGATGTCACGGCCGCGTTGCGCTGGGCCACGGATCAGTAGCCCCGGGTAGGTGACAGGCGTCGGTACCATCCCGCACGTGTCCGCCACGATCGCAACGCCGCCGCGGATCGCGCGCGGAGCACGGGCAGATCAACCCCATCGAGCCCACACGGGTACGGATGTCGTCGCCGCGCTGGTTTTCATGGCGGTCGCGTTGGTCCTCACTGGCGGCTTGTGGGCCTCCCCCGCCGGTCAGGCCCTCTCCGAAAACGCCGCGGACCAGGTCTTCTTCGAGTGGGTCCTCGGATACACCGCGCACGCGATCACCCACGGCACGAACCTGTGGTTCACGCATCTGATGAACGCGCCGCTCGGTGTGAACGTCGCCGCGAACACCGGCATCACGGTCATCGCGGTCGCTTTGACGCCCGTGACCCTCCTCTTCGGAGCGCCGGTCGCCCTGGCCACGGCGTTGACACTGAATCTGTCGCTGACGGCGTACGTGTGGTATTGGGTGTTTTCCCGCCACATCGCTCGCGTACTCCCCGGGTTCCCCGGACGCCTGATCGCCGTTTCCGGTGGTGCGTTCTGCGGATTCGGGCCCGGGATGGTCGCGCACGCCAACGGGCACCTGAACTTCACCGCGCAGTTCCTGATCCCGCTGCTCCTCTGGCGGCTCGTGGCGCTGACCCGGGTGGCGGCGAACGGCCCGATCTCGTGGCGGGTCGCCGCTCGCCACGGTTCGATCCTCGGGCTGCTGGTCGCCCTCCAGTACGGCCTGGCCTCGGAGCTGCTGTTCTTCACGGGCGTCGGGGCCGTCCTCTATGCCGTCGCCTGGTCGGCACAGCGCCGTCACGTGGCCGGGCGCATCGCCGCTCACCTCGTACGCCCGCTCGCCATCGCCACGTCGGTGACCCTGGCCCTGATCGCGTACCCGCTCTGGACGCAGTTCTTCGGACCGGAGGCATATCACGGCACCGGTTTCGGCGGTCTCGACGCGTCCGAGAACCTTGCCTCGTTTGGTGCGCTGAGTGCCCGGTCGGTCGGCGGCGTGCTCGGCGGATGGGCGCCGATGACCGTGAACCCGGTCGAGGAGAACTCGTACTTCGGCCCGGTGCTGCTCGGACTCGTGATTCTCGCCGCCGTGCGCCTGTGTCGCCGTTCGCTGCACGCGGATCGCCGTCACCGCTTCCTCGGCCTTGTCGAGGCGCGCGCGCTCTGTGCGACGGCCGGCGTGATCGCGATCCTGTCGCTCGGGTCACCGCTACGCGTCGGGCCGTGGCGCACGTCGGTGCCGATGCCGTGGTCGCTCGTGGCGCGGCTGCCGCTGTTCGGATCGGCGCTGCCCGGCCGGTTCGCCCTGCTGCTGACGCCGATCGTCGCGTTGCTCCTCGTCGCGACGTGCGTGGACCTGGTGGGGCGGTTCTCGGCCGGCACCTCTGCGCGTCCGATCCGGATCGGGCGCACCGGCGCCATCTTCGCGGGCGTGGTCGCGGTGCTGGCAGTCATGCCGATCCTGCCGGCACCGATCCCGACGGTGCCGCGGGCCGGGCTGCCACACTTCATCACGTCCGGCGACTGGCGCGATTACCTTCCCGCTGGCAGCACCCTGCTCGCCGTGCCGCCGGCGTCGGCCGGGGCGCCCGATGGCCAGCGGTGGCAGGTCGCCGCCGGCTTCGACTTCGCGATCGAGGGCGGCTACTTCCTCGGCCCGGCAGCATCAGGCCGCAGCCGGCTCGGACCGGTGCCACGGTCCACCGATGCGCTGCTCGCCCTGGTCTCGACGACCGGTCAGATCCCGACGATCACCGGCGTGGACCGGACGACGACCGAGGCGGATCTCGCGTACTGGCAGACGGGCCTGATCGTGCTGCCGGCGACGGGCACGACGGAAGCGTGGACGCCGCACCGGGACGCGTTGCTGTCGGTGTGCACGGAGCTGTTCGGTGTCCCACGGCACGTCGACGACGTGTGGTTATGGGCTCCCGACCGGCGGTAGGCTGGCCGTCGTGACCGCATCGATCGTGTCTTCCGGCCCGACATCTACTTCTAGCGCCCCCGACTCCCGCTGGTTGGGTCTGATCGACTACCAGATCGCGTGGGAAGAGCAGCGCCGCGTGCACGAGACCGTGCTGGCCGGCGATCAGCCCGACACCGTCCTGCTGCTCGAGCACCCGAGCGTGTACACGGCCGGAAAACGCACGCAGCCGGCCGACCGCCCGGTCGACGGCACGCCGGTCATCGACGTCGACCGCGGTGGCGAGATCACGTGGCACGGCCCGGGCCAGCTGGTCGGTTATCCGATTCTCACGCTGCCGGGCGCGCGTGAAGGCCAGCCCGTCGACGTCGTCGCGTACGTGCGCCGGGTCGAGCAGATGATCATCGACGTGTGCGCGGAGTTCGGTCTCGAGACCACTCGCGTCCAGGGTCGTAGCGGTGTGTGGGTTCTCGGCGACGGGACCCGGCCCGATCGGAAGGTCGGCGCCATCGGCATCCGGGTCGTACGCGGCGTGACCATGCACGGCTTCGCCATCAACTGCGATCCCGACCTGGCGGCCTACGACAAGATCGTGGCCTGCGGCATCCACGACGCCAGCGTCACCTCCCTGTCGGCCGAATTGGGCCGTGACATCAAGGTGACCGACGTCCTGACCGTCGTCGAAAACCACCTAGGCACGCTGCTATAAGTCAGTCGGGCCGCTCCCACCGGTCGACCAGGGTCAACAGCCGTCGCTCCCGGTGATCCGGCCGCAGCCGGCCGTGCCGGTCGAGTTCGGCCAGGCCGTGCATCGCACCCCACAGCACCTCGGCCTGGGTTTCCGCCTCCGGAATGTCATCACCGAGCGCATCCACGATCGCGCCGAATGACGTGCGCAACGCGGGTGCCGCGTCGCCGGTGCCGAACGGCAGCCCCACCGCCAGCGTGAACATCGCCTCGTAGACGGCTGGATTGTCGCGGGCGAAGGACAGATACGCGCGCGCCAGCCGCTCGATGCGCGTACGCCGAGACGCCCGTGGATCAGGGCCCGGAAGCGTCTCGGCCATTCGAGCGAAGCCGTCCAACGCGACCGCGCGCACGATGCCGTCACGCCCGTCGGGGAAGTGCCCGTAGAGCACCGGCTGACTGTAGTCGATCGCACCAGCCAGGCGCCGGATGGTCACGGCCGGCCAGCCCTCGGTCTCGGCGATGCGCCGCGCGGCCGCGACTATCTCGGTCACTCTGTCGGCCCGCGCGGCACGGGCTGGTGTCCGCGATGTCACACGATTATGCTAGCACCGCTAGATTCTAGCGCTGCTAGCATCTAGCATCGCTAGGTCAGAACTCATGGGGAGGTTCAGAATGATCGTGCTCATCCAGGTGCTCGCCATCGTGGCGGCCGTGTCCATCGCTGTCATCTTCGGCACCGACGTGCTCGGCGCGCTGGTCATGCGCCCGACGTACGCCGCCGTCGACGACGCGACGATGGTGCGCGTCACCGGCTCAGCCACCGCTACGGCAATGCACGGATGCCCCTGCCGGGCATCGCGAGCGTGGTGGCATCGGTCTTGACGGGCGTGCTGGCGTTCGCGACGGGCGAGGTCGCGGCGGGTGTGCTCGCGTCGATCGCGGTCGTCGCACTCGTCACCTGGCTCGTCCTGTTCAACCGGATCTCGCTGCCGATCAACAAGGTGCTGATCGCCGCCGTCGACGCCGGGACGACGCCGGAGAACGCGCGAGTGCTGCAAGAACGCTGGGATTCCATCATCACGCTGCGCGCCGTCCTTCAAGGCCTGGCGCTCACCGCGATCTGCGTGGCGCTCGTCCTCCTCGGCAGCTAGCGCTTTCCGACTACCCACGCAATCCAGTCCGGCTCACGGCAGTGAACGCGGGTTGATACGTGACGTCCGTCGCGTACCACCCGTTATTTTCGGGGTCTGGGTTAGCCCGGGCGTAGGCTCGCTCGGTGACCACTGATCTTTCGACCTCGCCCGGGCACGTGGCTCCCGACGGTCGCCGGATGCTGCGAATCGAAGCGCGCAACGCCGAGACGCCGATCGAGCGCAAGCCGCCCTGGATCAAGATCAAAGCGAAGATGGGCCCCGAGTTCACCGCCATGCAGGGCCTGGTGCGGCGCGAGGGTCTGCACACCGTCTGCCAGGAAGCCGGCTGCCCCAACATCTACGAATGCTGGGAAGACCGCGAGGCCACCTTCCTCATCGGTGGCGACCAGTGCACCCGCCGCTGCGACTTCTGCCAGATCGACACGGGCAAGCCGGCCGACTTCGACGCCGACGAGCCGCGCCGGGTCGCCGAGAGCGTCGCCACGATGGGCCTGCGCTACGCCACGATCACCGGTGTCGCCCGCGACGACCTGCCCGACGGCGGCGCCTGGCTCTACGCCGAGACGGTCCGCCAGATCCACACGCTCCTGCCGGGCTGCGGCGTCGAGCTGCTGATCCCCGACTTCAACGCCGTGCCCGAGCAGCTGGCCGAGGTGTTCGGCGTCGCGTCCCGAGGTGCTCGCGCACAACCTCGAGACGGTGCCGCGGATCTTCAAGCGCATCCGGCCCGCGTTCCGTTACGAGCGCTCGCTCGACGTCATCACGCAGGCCCGCGCGGCCGGCCTGGTCACGAAGTCCAACCTGATCCTGGGCATGGGCGAGGAGCGCTCGGAGATCTCGCAGGCGCTGCGCGACCTGCACGACGCCGGCTGCGAGCTGATCACGATCACGCAGTACCTGCGGCCGACCCCCCGCCACCACCCGGTGGAGCGGTGGGTCAAGCCGGAGGAGTTCGTCGAGCTCGCCGCCGAGGCCACCGAGATCGGTTTCGCGGGCGTGATGAGCGGGCCGTTGGTGCGCTCGTCCTACCGCGCGGGTCGGCTCTACCAGCAGGCGCTCGACGCCCGCACGCTGCACGCCGCGTAATCTCGCTCACGTCCGCGGCTCCCAGCGCACCGGAAGGTCACTCCCAGGCTAGCCGGATCCGCATCGACAATTACACTCGTCGCCATGGCTAAGGCAGCACAACCCGAAAAAGTCGGCACGGCCGGGCGCTTCAAACAGATCGGGATGGTCATCTCGTTCACCGCGAAGCGCGACAAGCTCTTCGTGCCGCTCGCGGCTGCTGCTGTGCTGCTGCCGATCGTGATCGCGCTCGTGCTGATTCTCTTCGTCAACCTCGGTTGGCTCTGGCTCGGCATCGGCGTTCTCGGGGCGCTGATCGGGTTCATGATCGTGCTCAACACGCGCTCCAACAAGGCGATGATGACCGAAGCCGCCGGCCAGCCCGGCGCGGCCGCGTCGATCATCGAGCAGATGCGCGGCGACTGGCGGGTCACGCCGGCGGTCGCGTCCACGACGCAGTTCGACATGGTGCACCTGGTCATCGGGCGCCCCGGCGTGATCCTCGTCGGCGAGGGCAACCCGAGCCGGGTGCGGGCCCTGATCGGCCAGGAGAAGCGCCGCCTGGCCAAGGTCATCGGCAACGCCGACCTCCGCGACGTGATCCTCGGCGACGGCGAGGGCGAGGTGCCGCTGTCGAAACTCCGCATGACGCTGATGCGCATGCCCCGCACGGCCACCGGCAAAGACGTCAACGCGCTCGCGATCCGGCTCAAGGCGCTGACGGCGAAGCCGCAGATGCCGAAGGGCTCGATCCCGAAGAACATGCGCCCGCAGGGTGGCGCGTTCCGGGCGCCACGAGGCCGCTGAGCCTGGCTCAGCCGGATTTCGCGAGGTGCCGCGACGGCGTATGGACTCCACGAGGAGCTCGCTGCGACCGAGGAGGGAAGACGTCGTCTCACAGCGGCGCCCGAGCGAAAGCCGCATGTTATGGCACCAGGACCGTCCGGATTCCGGGCGCGTCCGGTGCCGTCCACACCGATTCGACGTCGGCCAACGCCGCGGTGCGCGTGCCGACCGCGATCGTGCCGGCGTCGATTTCGTCGATCAACGACGGCAATTCAGCCAGGTACGCCCGCGCCGACACCGCGCCCTGACCGTTGCCCTGGATCCGGAGATTGGCTGAGCGCAACGCGACCGACGGAAGGTCGATCGTCGGCCCGGCCATCGAGCCGATCTGAATCCAGTTGAGTTCGCGGCTCCGATCGGCCCGACCGCGCAGCAGTGCCATCATCGCCGCCGCGGCCGGTGCGCCCCACAGGTAGTCAATGACAATGTCCACGTCGGCGGCTGCTCCGGCCAGCGCCGTGGCGGTCATATCGGTGTCGTCGGTCAGGGCGACGATCGCGTCGGCGCCGATGCTCGTCAACGCCGCGCAGCCGAGTCAGGTCGCGACCCGCGCCGATCGACGCGACCGGCACCCAGCCGTTTCGCGACCTGCACCGCCATCTGTCCGGCGTTTCCGGTCGCGCCGAGAATCAGCACGGACTGCCCGGGCTGGATCGGCACCCTGCGGCGGAGCGCCACCCAGGCCGACATCGCCGGGTTCATGCCGGCCGCGATCTTCACGACGTCGGCACCGGCCGGCAATTCGACGGTGCGCCGCAGATCGACGACGGCTCGGTCGGCCATCGAGCCCGGCGCATCGTCGGGCGCCACGAAATAGACGGAGCGCCCGTCGGGCAACCGGCCGACACCATCGATCCCCGGGATCATCGGCAGCACGCCGGTGGATGTGTAATGCGACCCGGACGCACCGCTGCGCACGCGTGGGTGGAGACCTACCGCGATCACGTCGACCAGCGTCTCGTCGGCGTCGGCCGGCTGCGGGACCGGGACGGACTCGTAGCGGGGCGGGTGGTCGACGGATCTGACGACGGCGGCACGCATATCCATGGGGTCTCCTGACGGGTACGAAATTAGTACGTGACACAAACCAATATAGTTTGTCCCACGTACCATTTCAAGTAGGATGGCGGCCGTGACCCCACCGATCGATGACCCCGACACCGCCGATCTCAGCCTGATCGACGCGCTCGCGCAGCTCAGCTTCGTGATCCAGGGCGCACTCGTGGACGCCACCGCCGGCCACGATCTGTCGATCGTCCAGACCCGGCTGCTGGGCATCCTGCGCGACCGCGAACCCACCATGAACGAGTTGGGCACCCGCCTGCGCCTCGACAAGTCCAGCATCACCGGCCTGGTCGACCGGGCCGAAAAGCGGGGATTGGTCCGCCGCACGACGAGCAGCCGCGATCGGCGTGCCGTACACGTCTCGATCACCGATGCCGGTCGGGCGCTGGCCGAACAGGTCTCGGCGAAATTCGGCGACGCGGTAACGGCTCGACCGCCGGGCTCACCGATGCCGAGCGTGCCCGACTGACGGCGCTGGCGACACGGGTGATCCGGGGCTGACGGATTCAGCGGCGGGGCGCGGACACCATGACGCTGCCGGCCGCCTTGTCGTGCCAGCCGCGCCGGTCCGGGCCCATCACGAGGGCCGGGATCACGAGCGCCAGCAGCACGCCGCGCAGAGCCGCCCGAAGGATGCCGATCCGGCCGCCCGTCGTCACCGACACGCACCGCAGACTCGCGATCCACATGCCGGGCGTCTGGGCGAACAGGCCGATGAAGAACGCGTACTCCACGACGAGAATCGCTACCGGGATGACGCCGGAGGTCTGAAGCCGGACGCCGAACCCGAACGTCACGAGCAGGCACAGAATCCAGTCGACGAGGAGCGCCCCGAATCGCCGGGACAGACTGACCGGCTCGGCCAACGGCACGTCGCCCGCGATAGCGTCACTCACAGTCCCAGCGTAGAGCACTCACCGGTGACAGCCTCGGCCGCACTCCACCCGGCTCCGGCGCCCGAATTGCCCGATCATGGCGAGCCAACCGAAGGAACGGCTGGCGGTCACCCGTACCGGTGAAAGATCGATGGCCTTTGGTCGCGGCGCTGGTCAGAGAGGAGGGTCACGGCTATAACACGGATCTGTAACACAGCCGAAACAGTCGAGACATGCCAGGGCAATCGCCCGGTCATAGCCTCGCAGCCAACCCTGCCCCACCACTCCACGCCAGGAGGACGAGTTGTTCGCCAATTCCGAGGAACTTCTGCGCTACGTCAAGGACGAGGGCGTGAAGTTCGTCGACGTGCGCTTCTGCGACCTGCCCGGGATGATGCAGCACTTCAACGTGCCGGTCGAGTCATTCGATGAGGCTGTCTTCACCGACGGTCTCGCGTTCGACGGCTCGTCGATCCGTGGCTTCCAGCAGATCCACGAGTCCGACATGCTGCTGCTGCCGGACGCGTCCAGCGCATTCATCGACCCGTTCCGCACCGAGAAGACCCTCGCGCTCAACTTCTTCATCCACGACCCGTTCACGCGTGAGGCCTACTCGCGCGACCCGCGCAACATCGCCCGCAAGGCCGAGGCGTTCCTGGCCTCCAGCGGCATCGCGGACACGGCCTACTTCGGCGCCGAGGCGGAGTTCTACATCTTCGACTCGATCCGCCACGAGACGGCCTCGAACAAGGCGTTCTACTACATCGACTCGATCGAGGGCGCCTGGAACACCGGCACCGAGGAGGTCGGCGGCAACCGCGGCTACAAGACCGCCTACAAGGGCGGCTACTTCCCGGTCGCGCCGGTCGACCACTACTCCGACCTGCGCGACGCGATGGTGCGCAAGCTGGTCGACGCGGGCTTCATCGTCGAGCGCTCGCACCACGAGGTCGGCACCGCCGGCCAGGCCGAGATCAACTACCGCTTCTCGACGCTGCTGCAACTCCGGCGACCAGATGCAGATGTTCAAGTACATCATCAAGAACACCGCCTGGGCCGCCGGCAAGACCGTGACGTTCATGCCGAAGCCGCTCTTCGGTGACAACGGTTCCGGCATGCACACCCACCAGAGCCTCTGGCTGGGCGGCGAGCCGCTGTTCTACGACGAGACCGGCTACGGCGGCCTGTCCGACATCGCCCGCTGGTACGTCGGCGGTCTGCTGCACCACGCGCCGTCGCTGCTGGCGTTCACGAACCCGACGATCAACTCGTACCGTCGTCTCGTGCCCGGCTTCGAGGCCCCGGTCAACCTGGTCTACTCGCAGCGCAACCGCTCCGCCTGCACCCGCATCCCGGTGACGGGCAGCAACGCGAAGGCCAAGCGCATCGAGTTCCGGGTGCCGGACCCGTCCTGCAACCCGTACCTCGCGTTCTCGGCGATGATGATGGCCGGCCTCGACGGCATCAAGAACAAGATCGAGCCGCCGGAGCCGATCGACAAGGACCTCTACGACCTCCCGCCGGACGAGTTCGCCAACGTCAAGACGGTGCCGGGTTCGCTGCCCGACGTGCTCGCGTCGCTGGAAGCCGACCACGACTACCTGCTCGACGGCGGCGTCTTCACGCCGGACGTGATCTCGACGTGGGTGGAGATGAAGAAGGTCAACGAGATCGACCCGGTTCGTCTGCGCCCGACGCCGCACGAGTTCGCCCTGTACTACGACGTCTGAGTTCACCGCATCAACCCCGGAAGGGCTGTCGACCCGAGTGCGGTCGGTGGCCCTTCCGTCGTTTCGTGATCGCGGAGACTTGTGGTCGCGCGGGCAGCCTCGACTCTTCGTGATCACGGCTACTTCACCGTCGCGGCGCCTGTCGCCACCGGGGTCGTGCCGGCCGCCGGCATCGTGACCGTGACCTCCAAGCCACCGCCCTCCATCGCCACCGCCCCCACCGATCCGCCGTGGGCGTCGCAGACCGCCCGGACGATCGACAGCCCCAAACCGGCACCACGGGACCCGGTCCGGTCGCGTACGCCCCGCCGGAACGCCTCGAACAGCCGCGGCACGTCGGAGGGATCGACCTCGAAGCCGGTGTTCCCGACGACGAGCAGCGACGAGGTGCCGTCGGTCGAGGTGCGTACCCACAGACGACCTTGACCGTGGTTGTAACGCACCGCGTTCTCGATCAGGTTGCCGGCGAGCCGGTCGAGGAGCCCGGGGTCGCCGACGACCGGAGCGGGCTGCAGATCCGTCTCGATGGTCAGGCCCAGGCGGCCGGCCTCCCGTTCGACGGCCGACAAGCGCCGGTGGCACGCCGCGACTCAACTCGGCCGGCACCTTCCGCACCAGCGGCGGCCGGCCTGCGCCTCGGACCGGGCGAGCACGAGCAGCGACTCGATCAGCAGGTTCATGCGCTCGGACGCGTCCCGCACGACCACTGCCATCCGGCGATATTCGGCGAGGTCGACCTCGGGATCGGACATCGTGACGTCGATCTCGGTACGCATGACGGCCAGCGGCGTCCGCAATTCGTGGGACGCGTTCGCGACGAAGCGCTTCTGGGCCTCGAACGAGTCGGCGAGCCGGTCGAGCATGGCGTCGAAGGTGGACGCGAGCTCGGCGACCTCGTCGTCGATGCCGGTGTAACGGATGCGCTCGGACATCGTCTCGCCGGACAGCCGCCGCGCCGTCGCCGTGACCTGCTGCAGCGGCCGGAGTGCCCGTGCGATCACGATGTAGCCGGCGCGCGACACCCGCGAGCGCGATCACGCCGACCGCGACGACGTCCATGATGGCGCGGTGGTGCCCGATCAGGACGGCGACGCCGACGAGCGCGAGCGCGACGACGCCGAGCACGGCACCGTTGACGAGCGCGAGCCGCACGCGCAGGGTCGGGCGGAAACGGCGGGTGACCGGTTGGCCGTACATCGTCATGGGCAGGCCTTACTCGGACACGATCCGGTAGCCGACGCCGACGACCGTCTCGATCAGCGGCGGATCGCCGAGCTTCTTGCGCAACGTCATCATCGTCACGCGGACGATCGTGGTGAACGGGTCGGTGTTCGCGTCCCAGACCCGTTCGAGCAGTTCCTCGGTCGACACGACCGCACCCCGCGCCTTGAGCAGTTCTTCGAGGAGCCCGAATTCCTTGCGCCCGAGGTCGAGCTGGTGCGTGCCACGGGTCACCGATGCGCTTCGCCGGATCGAGCACGACGTCGCCGGCCGTGAGCACCGGCGGCGCGACCGGTGACGAGCGGCGGCCCAGCGCGCGTACGCGAGCGAGCAGTTCGTCGAACGCGAACGGTTTCGGCAGGTAGTCGTCGGCGCCGAGGCCGAGACCCTCGACCCGGTCGGCGACGGTGCCGCTCGCGGTGAGCATCAGCACCCGGGTCAGCGTGCCGGCCGCGACCAGGTCGGCGCAGATCTCGTCGCCGTGCTTGCCGGGCAGGTCACGGTCGAGCACGAGCACGTCGTACCGTGTGACGAAGGCCATTTCGTGCCCGGTCGTGCCGTCGTAGGCGACATCGACCGCCATGCCGGCTCGCCGCAGGCCGCGCGCGATCGCGTCGGCGATGCTCCGTTCGTCTTCGACCACCAAAACTCGCACGGCGCAAACTTACAGGGGCGAAACCACATCCGCCGCCGCCGAGTTAGCTGGGCACCCGCCACACCCTGAGCGTCCCGCCGACGGCCGCGCACAGCAGGTAGGTCGAGATCGGCGCGCAGGCGTCCGCTCGGGTGCCGTGGAGCAGTTGCAGCGGCTCGACGGCGGCTCCGGTCGGCGTCGGCACCTGCCGCGCCACCCAGGTCAGCCCGTCACCTGCGGCGGGCACCGGCACGCTCTGGCCTTCCGGCGCCGCCGACACGTAATCGGGCACGACGCCACGGGAGACCTTCGCCGACGATTGATCCTTCGGCACGATCACGAGCGTCGTCGGGATGCCGGCGGATGCGTCGGCGCCTCGGGCGTTGCCGCGGCCGAGCGCGGGCGGCCGAGCGCCGGGAATCCACTTGCCGGTGATCGGATCGACGACGACCTCGATGCCGCCACCGATCATGCAGATGCTGGGGCCGCACGGGTAGAGGAACGAGGACGGTGTCGTCGGCAGACCGGACCACGCCGGCGAGAGGTCGCGCGCGCGGAACGCGTCCATCGTCGCGGTCGGGTAGTTGTCGTGCAGCACGATGACGAGGTCACCGATCGAATCGATGCCGGGGGTGGCCAGGACGAGGTCGGCCGTGTCGGGTCCGCGCTCGACCGGGAACAGGTTGACCGGCGTTGTCGCCCGCGTCGCGCCGGTGTCCGCGTCCAGCACGCGGACCTGCTGTGTCTTGACGCACAACTCGATCAGGCCGGGGTGTGGCGTCGGCTGGCCGTCGTTCACGAGCCGGGTCAGGCAATCGGGTGGCACGGTCGCGCTCCACCGAAGGGCGCCGGTCGCCGTGTTGATCACGTGCACGTCCGAGGCGCCGGTGACACCGGGGCTGCTGAAGACAAAGAGGTTGTCGCCCGCGTTGAGCACGCCCGAGATGCCGGCCTGCTGCCATAGGAGATGACCGGAACGCAGATCGAATGCCTGCGCGAACGACGACTCCGAATCGTCGGCCATCATCACCACGACCGTTGACGGCGTGGTGACGATCGAGATGCCCGCGCCGCTGCCGACGAGCGGTGTGCGCCACAGCCGGTCGCCGCCGGGCAGCGTGAACGCGCTGATCGCGTACCTGCCGGCGGTCTTGTCGATCACGATGAGCCGCGATCCCGACACCATCATCCGGCCGTTCAGGCCGACCGGCACGCTCGCGAGCAGTGTCAGCCGGGGTCGCTCCGGGACCGCCGCCGCGCCGCCCGCGACCAGCAGCACGACCAGCACGGCCACGAGTTGGGTCAGCCGCCGCCAGCGCGCGTCGATCACCGGAAGGCGGGGGCGCCGATGCGGTTGCGGCTCCTCGGAAAGGTCGCCGAGGTCGATGAGCGGCACAACACCAAGATCAAATTTATCCGGGTACGGATGTTCCGACACGCGACCCTCCCTGCTGGCCGCGATCGCCTGTCACGAACCGCGGATGCTCCACGTCTGCACGAGCCCACCGGTGCGAGGCGGCGGAGCGGCGCCACCGCCGGAACCCGAGCAGGCCAGATGATCGCCGACGACCTGGCATTCGAATCCCGGAACCCGGATGACACCGATAATCCGTAAGTGCGGCGCGCTGGGCAACCCTTCGGTCGGCTCCAACGACCCGAGAAACGCGGTGAAATTGTCGTTGAGCACATCGGTGGGCGAATAACCGGCGGGCACGAGGCCGGCCGCGGCGGCCACGCCGGCCTGGGCGATGAACAGCGACGTGTGATTGCCGCCGCCGGCCGGGGAGAACGTGGACGCGATCGCCGACGGGGAGGTCGCGGACGCCGCCGACCACGGACCGAGGTGCAGCAGCACGCGTCCACTGAGCGGGTCGGTCACGACCGAGTCGGTCAGGTTCGCGGTGTTGTTGATCGGCTCCCGGACCAGCCAGGAACCGATCGGTGAAACGAGCGACGAGGGGTCGTACCAGCGCACCGAGCCGTCCCGGGGATCGATGCCGCGGACGTCGACGCCGAAGTACGCGCAGAGCACGACGCCGCACGAAGCGATGGACAGCGTCCGTGGCGTGGGTGTCGGCGCACCGATGCCCACGCCGGGATCGTGGCCGATGCGGCCGGTCGCTGCGACCTCATCGCTCCACAGCGGCGCCACCGAGGGACCGTCTCCACTTCCGGTGCCGTCGCCGGTTCCGGTGCCGTCTCGACTTCCGGCGCCGGAGATGGCCGAGATGCGGTAACCGACGATCGTCGAGGTGCCGGGGCCCGGCACGCTCATCACGAGGACGTCGCCGAACGTTAGCAGCGTGTGCTCGTCGTACTGGTCGAATCCCACGCCGGTGAGCCGTGCCTCGTGCTCGGTGCCGCGGTCATCGGTCGCGAACTCGTGCACGTCACCGGTCGGCGACAGCGCGAAAATCGCGGAACCGTCGGCGGTTACCGGACTCAGATCCCAGTCGTACTCGAGCGGATGCCGCCAGTACGCGTGCCCGGTCGTCGCGTCGAACCACGACAGTTGCAGCGCACCGTCGGGCCGTGGCTCGCTCATCAGCACCCGGGCGCCCTGGGCGAAGACGATGGTCGCGTCGCGTTCCTGCCACAGCAGCCGGCCGGTGCGCCGATCCAGCACCCACACGTACCCGTCGTTGCCCGTGGACGCGAACTCGAACTGCACGAGGGTGACCCCGGTCGCCTCGGCGATCACGACGGAGTCCGCGGTCGTCGGCAGGCTTCGGCGCCACCCGGCCACGCCGGCGACGCTGTACGCCGTGATCTCGGACGCGCCCGCCGCCTGGACGAACGTGTAGAGCCCGTCCGGAAACAGCTGGAACGCTCCCCCGGCCGGCAGCGGCAGCATGCCCAACGGCGCCACCGCGTGGATCGGCCGCGGTGGTGGCCCGCTCAGCGCGAGCACCACCGCGAGTGCGAGCGCGAGCGTGCGGAACCGCCGCCGGCGACTACCCCGAGCACCCGCCAGCGCCTCGGCGTCCCAGGGACGGGAACCGGCGAGACCGAGATCGATCGTCGGAGTGGTGTCCATCACGGTCATCGTCCCCGATCACCGTGCTTCCTGCCTACACGCTGCTGCCGGCCGTCGCCACTTCGGAGAGGAACGCCAGCACGTCGCGCGCGATGTCGGCTGGCGTCAGGTGGAGGTCGGCGAGCAATTCCGCGCGGGTGCCGTGGGGGTGGAAGTCGAGGGCGACACCGAGGTCACGCAGCGGTGTGCGGACGCCCGCGTCCCGCAGCGCCTTCCCGAGCGCGTCGCCGACACCGCCCGTCCGCACGCCGTCTTCGACCGTCACCACGAGCGCGTATTCGCGGGCCATGGCGACGAGTTCCACCGGCACCGGCCGCACCCAGCGCGGGTCGACGACCGTCACGCCGAAGCCCTGGGCCTCGATCCGAGCGGCGGCGTCCATGGCCGTGTGCGCGAACGCGCCGACCGACACGAGCAGCACGTCCCGCCGGGCATCGGACCGGAGCACGTCGACCGGGCCACGACGATCAAGAGCGGGGATGTCAGCGGGTACGGAACCGGTCGGGAACCGCACGATGGTCGGCCCATCTCCGATGTCGGTCGCCTCCCGCAACTCCTCCCGGAGCGTGGTCGCGTCACGGGGGGCGGCGATCCGCAGGCCCGGTACGACACCGAAGACCGACATATCCCAAATGCCGTAGTGGCTGGGACCATCGGGTCCGGTCAGGCCGGCACGGTCGAGCACGATCGTCACCGGCAGCTTGTGCATCGCCACGTCGAGGAGCACCTGGTCGAACGCACGGTTGAGGAAGGTGGCGTAGACCGCGACGACGGGGTGCATGCCGCCGAGCGCAAGGCCGGCCGCCGACGTGATCGCGTGCTGCTCGGCGATGCCGACGTCGTAGACACGCTCCGGATATTTCGCGGCGAGCCGGGCGATGCCGGTCGGCTCGGCCATGGCCGCGGTGATGCCGACGATGTCTTCGCGCTGGTCGGCGATGGTGACGAGTTCGTCGGCGAAGACCGAGGTCCACTTGAGGCTCGGGGCCGCGAGCAGCTTGCCGGTCTCGCGGTCGAACGCGCTCGGGCCGTGCAGGCAGTCGGCCTCGTCGTCTTCGGCGGGACGGTAACCGTAGCCCTTCTTCGTCACCGCGTGCACGATCACGGGTGCGCCGAAGCGCTTGGCCCGGCGCAGTGCCGATTCCATCGCCTCGATGTCGTGACCGTCGACCGGTCCGACGTACTTGAGGCCGAGGTCTTCGAACATGCCCTGCGGGGCGACCGCGTCTTTGAGGCCCTTCTTCATCGCGTGCAGCGCTTCGAAAAGCGGCGCGCCGACGAGAGGCGTGCGGCCCAGTGTCTCCTTGACGACGTCGAGCACGCGTTCGTAGCGCGGGTTGAGGCGCAGCGTGGCGAGGTGGTCGGCCAGGCCGCCGATCGTCGGCGCGTAGGAGCGGCCGTTGTCGTTGACGATGATGACCAGCGGGTTATCGGACGCCGCGATGTTGTTCAGCGCTTCCCAGCACATGCCGCCGGTCAGCGCGCCGTCACCGACGACCGCGACGACGTGCCGGTCTTCGCCGCGAAGCCGGAAGGCCTTGGCGAGACCGTCCGCGTAGGACAGTGCGGTGGACGCGTGCGAGTTCTCGATCGTGTCGTGCTCGGACTCACTCTGACTCGGGTAACCGGAGAGGCCGCCACGCTGGCGCAGCAGGTCGAAGCCATCCTGGCGACCGGTGACAATCTTGTGCACATACGCCTGGTGACCGGTGTCGAAGAGGATCCGGTCCTTCGGGGAGTCGAACACCCGGTGCAGCGCGAGCGTGACCTCGACGACGCCGAGGTTGGGGCCCAGGTGGCCGCCGGTCCGCGAGACCTTGTCGACGAGGAAGTCGCGGATCTCGGCGGACAGCAGGGCCAGGTCGGGCAGCGACATCGCCTTCAGATCGGCGGGGCCGCCAACGCTCGACAACAGGCCGGGACTCGTCAGGTTGGCCGCGTCCGGCCTGTTAGCGCTCATGACGGGCCAGTCTATCCGGATCACGCCGCCCGGCAGCCTGGCGGCGCCATCCCACACGGAATCTTCACGACTCGCGACACGCTGTGACCCATCGCCACTACGCACAGTCATACGACCTCACGTGACTGCGCGTGACCGCCGATCGCGGGCGGCGATGGGGGTTGCTGGCCCCTTTGCTCTGCTCACTCCGAGGCATCGGGTGCTTTACCAGCCCGTTTACCAAGCTCATGATCAAAAGCGAGCGGGCCGATCGTCACTCGTCGTGCCTGTGGCCTGGGCGTGAGCAGAGCAAAGCAACTCGCACCCCCATGCCGGCTGGACGCGCAAGTCACGCTCCGTCGCCGCGGTCACACCGGGAGCATCACACCGGCGCTACCCCTTCACGCCCGGCGGGACCAGCAAGCCGACCGATTCGATGTGATGCGTCATCGGGAACGCGTCGAACGATCGCAACGCCGCCAGGCGCCACCCGGCGGCCCGGAACGTCGCTACGTCGCGACCGAACGCCGCCGGGTCACACGCGACGTACGCGATCGCCCGCGGCGCCGCCTCGATCACCATCCGGACCACACGCGCGCCGGCACCGGACCGGGGTGGGTCCAGCACGATGACATCGGGCCGTCCGTGCGGCCGGGCCCGCTCCACGGTCGACTGGACGATGGTGACGTTACGCAGGTCGGTGAGGTTGTCGGAGGCCGAGACGATGGCCCGGGCGTCCGACTCGACGAGAGTGACCGAGCCCCGATCGCCGACCCGGGCAGCGAGCGCGGCGGCGAAGATGCCGGCGCCACCGTAGAGGTCCCAGGCGCGCTCCCCCGGCCTCGGGTCGAGCATCTCCATCACGGTGTCGGTGAGCGTGTCCGGCGTCGCGGGATGCACCTGCCAGAACGCTTCCGGATCGATTCGCCAGGTACGCCCACCGGCCGCTTCCCGGACGCGCCGTGGACCGGAGACGCGGCGGTGGTGGCCGTTGCGAGAGGCCATCACGGCGACGTCACCGAGCGAGGAACCCACGACCTCGACATCGTCGTCGGCGGGCCAGGGCGAGGCGGTCACGTCGAGGTCCTGGATCGCCGGCACCGCGATGACGCAGCGGTCGATCGGCACCACCTCGTGAGAACGGTGTTTCAGCAGGCCCGCTCGGCCGGACGCGGCCACGGTGTAGCGGAGACGGGAGCGCCAGCCAAGCGAGCCGGCCGAACCTGGCAACGGCTCGACCCGCACGCCCAGAGCCTCGATCTCGGCCTCGCTCATCTTGCCGAGCCGGGTCAGCTGTTCGATCACCACGGCGGTCTTGAGATCGCGTTGGGCGCCCGGGGAGACGTGCTGGAAATCGCAGCCACCGCAGAGGTCGGGGCCGGCGAATCGGCACGGCGGCCGGACCCGGTCCGGCGACGCGGTCAGGATCTCGACCGCGTCGGCACGGAGGTAGCCGCCGTGGTCGTCGGTGACCTCCGCGATCACGTGTTCACCGGGCAACGTGTGCCGCACGAACACGACCCGGCCGTCGTCGGCGCGCGCGACACAGTGACCGCCGTGGGCCACCGCGCCGATCGTCAGCTCGAGCCGAGCGCCCACGATGGTCTCGGCGACGTCGGTGCCCCGGCCGCCGGCCGTCGCCCGCCCACCCTCAGCCCGAGGCACGGTCACTTGACCCCGGCCGGGCTCGACGGACCGCTCGCGCTCGACGGCTTCGGTGCGGCGCCACCGGACGATGTGCCATCTGATGGCGGGGTGCTGGTCGGCTCCGCCGTATCGACAATGGCATTCGTGGGTTTCGCCACTCGCGGACCTCGCGGCCCCCGCGGACCGCGACCGGCGGCGAACCCGCGATCGAGGCGGCTGAGGTTCTTGCCGACGCTGGACTCCAACTGCCATGGGACGCTCGTGACCATGACGCCGGGTTCGTAGAGCAGGCGGCCCTTGAGGCGCAGCGCGCTCTGGTTGTGCAGCAGGTTCTCGAACCACTTGCCGACGACGTATTCCGGGATGAAGACGGTCACGACGTCGCGGGGCGCGTCCTGGCGCAGGCCCTTCACGAAATCGATGATCGGACGCGTGATCTCCCGGTACGGCGAGTCGATGATCGTCAGCGGCACCGGGATGCCGCGCGCCTCCCATTCCCGCTGGATGCGGCGGGTGTCGGCGTCGTCGACGTTGACCGTGACCGCGGTGAGCGAGTCGGGCCGGGTGCCCTGTGCGTACGCGAGCGCCCGCAGCGTCGGCAGGTGCACCTTGCTGACCAGCACGACCGCGTGGTTGCGGGCCGGGAGCATCGGGCTCTCCTCGGCCGGCGCGAGTTCCGTGGCGACGTGGTCGTAGTGCCGCCGGATCGCGACCATCACCGAATAGATCACGACCATCGCGGCGATCGAGATCCACGCCCCGGCCAGGAACTTCGTCAGCACCACCAGGATCAGCACGAAGCCGGTCATGACGAGGCCGACGCCGTTGATCATGCGGGACCGGAACATGCGGCGGCGGATGACCGGGTCGCGTTCGGTGCGCAGGAGACGGTTCCAGTGCCGCAGCATGCCCGTCTGCGACAGCGTGAACGACACGAACACGCCGACGATATAGAGCTGGATCAGGTGCGTCGTGGACGCGTGGAAGGAGACGATCAGCACGACCGCGAAGCCGGCCAGGAAGATGATGCCGTTGCTGAACGCGAGCCGGTCGCCACGGGTGTGCAGCTGGCGGGGCAGGTAACGGTCCTGCGCGAGGATCGAGCCGAGCACCGGGAAGCCGTTGAAGGCTGTGTTGGCGGCGAGCACGAGGATCAGTGCCGTGACCGCGATGACCACGTAGAACGCGGCGTGGAAGCTGCCGAACACGACGTGCGCGAGCTGGGCCGTGACCGGTTCGGTCAGCGCGTCCGGCACCTTCTGGCCGGCGGCCGGCGTGATCAGCTGCACGTGCGTGAAGCGCGACAGCAGCACGATGCCCATGAGCATGGTGATCGCGAGCGCGCCGAGCAGCAGCAGCGTGGTGGCCGCGTTCTTCGACTTGGGCTTCTGGAACGCCGGCACGCCGTTCGAGATCGCCTCGACACCGGTCAGGGCCGCGGAGCCGGACGAGAACGTACGGATGATCAGGAACGCGAACGCAAATCCGGTGAACGCCTTCTCCGGCTGCACGTGATAGTGCGACACCGCGACCGAACTGACGGCGTTGAGGTGGTTCCCGAAAATAAAGATACGGACAAATCCCCACCCAACCATGAGCAGGATCGACGCCATGAACGCATACGTCGGGATCGCGAATGCGGCGCCCGCCTCCCTGATACCGCGCAAGTTGACGGCCGCGAGGATCACCACCACCGTGACCGCGACACCGACCGGATGACTGTTGGCGAACCCCCAGGCCGAGCCCAGGTTCTGCACACCCGACGAGACCGACACCGCCACGGTGAGCACGTAGTCGACCATCAAGGCGCTCGCGACGACCAGGCCGAACTTCGGGCCCAGGTTGACCGTGGCCACCTCGTAGTCACCGCCGCCGGACGGGTACGCGTGCACGTTCTGTCGGTAGCTCGCGACGACCACCGCCATCACGACGACGACGCAGAGGGCGATCTTCCACGAGTAGGCGTAGAAGGCCGCACCGCCGACCGACAGCGTGAGCAGGATTTCGTCGGGAGCATAGGCGACGGAGGACAGCGCGTCTGAAGCGAAGATCGGCAATGCGATCCGCTTGGGCAGCAGCGTATGGGACAGCTTGTCGGACCGCATGGGCCGTCCGACAACCAGCCGTTTCAGAAGTGAGGTGGGGTTTGCCACAAGCGGTAAGCGTACGGGGATGCTGCGAGTTTCGTTATTACGGGTGATCGCTACCATCAACCTGCCCGCCGTGCGGCGGTCATGGTTTGTGGAAGGAATCGCCCCCGTGCACATCGTGATCATGGGCTGTGGCCGTGTCGGATCGACGCTGGCAGACAGCGTGGCGGCGCGTGGCCACTCGGTGGCGGTGATCGACTCCGACGCCGACGCGTTCCGCCGGTTGAACAGTGACTTCTCCGGATTGACGATCACCGGCATGGGTTTCGACCGCGATGTCCTGATTTCCGCCGGCATCGAGCGCGCCGACGCCTTCGCCGCCGTCTCCAGCGGCGACAACTCGAACATTATCTCCGCTCGACTGGCCCGGGAGAACTTCGGCGTCAAGCGTGTCGTCGCCCGCATCTACGACCAGAAGCGCGCCGAGGTCTACGAACGCCTCGGCATCCCGACCGTCGCGACCGTCCGCTGGACGGCCGACCGCATGATCCGCCAGCTGATCCCCGACGCGCAGACGGAGATCTGGCGCGACCCGACGAGTGTGATTTCGCTCATCGAGGTGCCCGTGCACGCCGACTGGATCGGTCACGGCATCTTCGCGCTCGAAGCCGCGACCGGTGGCCGAGTCGCCTACCTGATGCGTTTCGGCCTCGGCACGCTGCCGACGGCGTCCACCGTGCTGCAAGACGGCGACCAGGTCTTCATGCTGGTGACCGATGACATGATCGACAGCGTGCGGGGCATCACCGGCTCGACGCCCGAGGGAGGGCACTGACCATGCGAGTCGCGATCGCCGGAGCCGGCAACGTCGGCCGTTCCATCGCCAACGAACTGATCGACAACGGCCACCAGGTCATGCTCATCGAGCGGCAGGCCTCGGTGCTGCGGCCCGAGCGGGTGCCGCAGGCCGAATGGGTGCTCGCCGACGCGTGCGAGGTCGCCAGCCTGCAGCGCGCCCGGCTCGAAACCTGTGACGTCGTGGTCGCCGCGACCGGTGACGACAAGGTCAACCTGGTCGTGTCGCTGCTCGCGAAGACCGAGTTCGCGGTCAACCGGGTCGTGGCCCGCGTCAACCGCGCCGAGAACGAGTGGCTCTTCAACGACCAGTGGGGCGTCGACGTCTCGGTCAGCAAGCCGCGGCTGATGGCGGCCCTGGTCGAGGAGGCCGTGACCGTGGGCGACCTCGTGCGCCTCATGACGTTCCGCCAGAGCGAGGCGAACCTCGTCGAGATCACGCTGCCGCCGTCCGCGCCCTACGTCGGGCACGCCGTCCGGGACGTGCCGCTCCCCCACGACAGCGCGCTGGTGGCGATCCTGCGGGGCAAGCGGGTGCTGGTGCCGAGCCCGGACGACCCGCTGGAGGCGGGCGACGAGCTGGTCTTCGTGGTCACGACCGAGGTCGAGGACGCGGTGCGCCAGGTGATCCTGGGTGCCGACAGTGTGGAACGGACCCGGTCGAGCCGGCCGTGACCCGCTGAGCTCTCCGGATCTCAGGCGCGAGCGGGGCTGGGTTCGGCCAGCTCCGGGTTCGCCGCGATCGTGCGGCGCACCGTCCAGGCGGTGAAGGCGAGCAGCAGCGCGTAGGGCGGGTAACCGAGCACCAGCCGGGCGATGCCGAGCGCGGTGCCGGAGTCGTGCGCGCCGGTCGCCTGGAAGAGCGCCGCCTGGATGCCGACCTTCACCAGGTAGGTCACCGCCCACAGCACGGTCAGCCGGCTGAAGAGCCGCACCATCGTGGGCTGCTCGCGCCACCGCATGCTGCCGCCGGCGGCGAGGATCGACCAGACCCAGCCGATGAGCGGCCGGCGGAACGGCACCGACGCGAGCATGGCCAGGCCGTAGATCCCGGAGACGATGATGCCCGGCAGGTAGAAGTCTTTCGTGCTGCCGGTCTTCCACGCGATGAACGCGCCGACCGCGACGCCGAACAGGCCGTTGACCGCGTTGCGGATCGTCTCGTGCCGGGCCAGCCGGTAGATGGCCAGCGCGACCGCGGACGCGACCGAGATCAGCAGAGCCAGGTTCAACGAGCCAAAGATATTGACCAAGACGAAGATCGCCACGGGTACGGAGGACTCCAGCACCCCTCGCACCCCACCGAGCTGTTCGGCGAGCTGCTCGGAGAACGTGGGCACGACCTCGGCCGCGCCGTCCGCTCCCGCCGCGCCGAGCGCCGGCGACGTGGTCTCGGTGGCATGGTGGCGCCCGGTGCCCGTGTTTCCGGCAGTGCGGGTCTGATCGTCGCGGGTCATGGCCTCACCGGGGTTTCGTTAATGTGGGTGTCAGCCCGCGTTGCCGATTTCGAGCTCGTAGTGCGGGTTGTACACCACTTTACGGTCGCCCCGGAAGGCGACGCGCCCTCTGACGGTCAACTGGCGCCCCGGCTCGATGCCCGCGATGTGCCGCCGCCCGAGCCACACGAGCGTGACCAGGCCACTCCCGTCATAGAGCTCGGCCTCGAGTGTCGGCAGATTCGTGCGCGGCGTGTAGACCACCGTGCGCAGCCGGCCGCTGATGTTGGCGATCTGACCCCGGCTGCACGCCCGGGCCATCACGCACCCGGAGGCGGCCGCCTCACGCTGCAACTCCTCAGCTTCGAGCTCCGCCTCGGACGCGACGAGGCGACGAAAAACCCGACGGATCGGCGAAACCTTCTCGACGGCCATGACCACCTGGTCACTCTCCTCGACGGGCTGCGCGTGCGCGACGGCCTGTCCCTCAAGCGTACGGCGATCCGGGGGGTTAGCGGTGGTTCGAGCGATGTCTTTCATTTCCCCGTCGTTACGGCGAGCGTCCGCGTTGTGATGCGACGGGTCCTGGGAGGCGGCTTCGTTACGGGCAGAGTCCTGGACGGACGTGGGAGGGGCCACGAGCGATTACTCCGGGCGCCGGGGTCGGGGCGAAGGTCGACGACGCTGCGCGGCGTCGCTTTCCGAATCCGGGCCGAAGGCGCTATCGCCGAGGTGCTGGCCGTTCATCGGGGTGTCGTCGACCGGGTTGCCACGGACGGAAGATCCGTGGACCGAATGACCGTTCGCGCCGCCATGAGCCGCGTTGCCGCTGGCCGCGTTGGTGCTGGTGCCGTCGCTCGTCGAGCTGCCACGGCCGTCTGGATCGGTGTCCGCTCCGGCCGCCTGGCCGGCGTTGATCTGCTCGGCCATCTCGCGGGGCAGGCGCAGCGGGAGCGCGTCGCGGACCGGCATCGCGTCCCGGCCACGGTCGACGACCAGGCCGCGGAGGCACAGGTCGAGCGGGCCGGCGGCCGACGGATCAGCGGCGGCGGCACCCTGGTAGACCGCCCGGAGCATCCACCGGGGCCCGTCGATGCCGATAAAACGAAGATCCATCATGCCTTCGGGGGCGCGTACGCGTGCTCGCAACTCCACCCCGAACTCACCGGCGGACTCTTCGGCCGCGACGCCGTCGTTGAACAGCGACTTGCGGATCTCTTCCCGCACTTCGTCCCAGATGCCCTCGGTCCGAGGAGCCGCGAAAGCCCCCAATTGCAGCGCACTCTCACCATGGGCGAGGACGACCTGCTGAATCACGCCGTCGTTGGCTTGCACCCGCACCTCGACGCCCTCGATCGAGGGAATCTGGAGGCTGCCGAGGTCGACGCGCAACTGCCCGACGGGGGCCTCGCTGATGTCGTAGGGCCCGGTGTAGGCGTCGTGCCGGGGCGCGCGCCGCTCGAGCGGCTTCGGTTCCGCCGGACGGGAGGGTGGGGCTGCTGTGCGGTCGACACGGGCGGCACGCACCGGCCGCTCTGCACGGCCAGCGCGGCTCGAACCGACGTCACGGCCACCACTGCCACCGAAAGCGTCGTCGTTGATCTCGTCGGACGGGCCGTCGGCCGAATGTCGGCCGGAGCGGCGCGAATCCTCCGCCGCGTGGCGTCCGCCACCCCCGCCACCTCGGGAGAAGATCACCGTTCCGCCTTCCGTTTCGTCTACAGGGCCTGGCATCGCGCGCCCACTCTAACCGAGCAGGCTCGCGTGCCCACCGGTCGATCCATGCCGGCCTTCGCCGCGCTCGGAACCGGTCAACACGTCGACGCGACCAAAGTGTGCGCGCTCGACCCGCTGCACGACAAGCTGCGCGATTCGGTCTCCTCGGGAAATTGGTGCGATAGCGGTCTGATCGTGATTGATCAGAATCACCATGATCTCGCCTCGGTATCCCGCGTCGATCGTGCCCGGAGCATTGAGCACGGTGACTCCGAGACGCGCCGCGAGGCCGGACCGCGGGTGCACCAGGCCGACGAAACCGTCCGGCAGTTCGATCGCGATCCCCGTCGGCACGACCGCGCGCTCGCCGGGCTTGATTTCGACGTCCACGGCCGCGTAGAGGTCCGCGCCGGCGTCACCGGGATGCGCGTACGCCGGGAGGGGTAGGTCCGGGTCGATCTGCCGCAGGCCGACGATCGGGCCCGCTTGCTGGGGCACTGCCTCGACCACCGGGTCGTCCGCCTCTCGAGCACTCACGCCTGAATCTCCCATTCGCGCCAGCCGAACCACTGCCACTAATCACCGCCACCCACCGCTGCCACAGTCACAACGAGCGGCACCGCATCCTGGCATACGTCAGATCGGCGAATGCACGCTCACCTGGGGTCGGCCTCGATCACCTTTCGGCCACGGCTCGCTCCACCGCTCAGGTCGGCGCGGATGTGCGTGGCGAGGCCCAGAGTCGCGCGCCGGTTGAGGTAGCTGGCGACAGCGGCACCGGTCAGCATCGGACCGTAGCTGGTGAGGTTGCGTCCGAACCGCTTGAGCAGCCGGTCGCGAAGCTCCTTGCGCGCGCCCGTGCCGAGAACGGCGGCGACACCGGCACCCGGCATCAGGTGGATGCCCCGGCGCTGCGCCCACGACTGGATCAACGCGATCGTGCGCTGGCCGGTGTTGCCGACGACCGGAGCGCCGTACAACTCGTGGAGTTCGGCAATGAGTTTGATCTCGACGGCGACCACGGCGACGGTCTCGGTCGCCAGCAGCACGGGCGCGCTGAGCAGAGTCGGGGTCGCGACCCATTCGACGGCCGCGATGCCACCGCCGGCGGCACCGATCGCGGCGGTCGTGCGGGCGGCGTTGCGCACGAGGCGGTCGGCTATCTCGTCGTCAGCCATGCCGGGGAAATGACCGCGCAGCGCACCGATGTCACGGATCGGCAGGTGCGGCACGATGTCACCGACGGCGTCGGCCACCCAGCGCATCGCCGATCGGGGCTTGAAGAGGTCGGAAACACCGCGCGCGCGCACCTGGGCGGCCAGCCGGCTGAGGGCGCGACGGCGCTGGGCGGTGTCGACGTCGTCGTCGGTCAGAAGCGCGATCGTGTCGGCCATGCCGGCGCCGTCGACCGGCGGAAGAATTTCGGGCGCTTCGCCGGACATCCTCGAACTGCCGGTCATGATCGGATCACCGGTAGGAGAGATCGGAGGGCTATGCGGCGGCGCTGCGGCCGGAGTGGCTGATGTTTCTGACGTTGGTGGTGCCGTTCGCGTCGGTGCTGACTGTTCTGTCTGGGCTGACTGTTCCGCCTGAGCAGAACGTGCGGTGCCCGGCGCCTTGCCGGGCATCCGCTCGTCGTTTGGTTCCGTCATCGCCGGAGTCCTCCTGGTGGCAGCTCGCCATGATGCTGGCGCCACGGACCCGATCGGTGCCGATCGGCCGTCGCGCTAACGGTACGGCGCGACGTACATACCCATGAACGGTCAGGCACATTCCTTACAGATGAGTTGACCATTCTTCTCGCTCGCCAACTGGCTGCGGTGATGCACCAGGAAGCACTTGGAGCAGCGGAACTCATCTACCTGCATCGGCAGGACTTTGACTGTCAGCTCTTCGTCGGCGAGGTCAGCGCCGGGCAGCTCAAAGCTTTCGGCGACCTCAGTCTCGTCGACGTCCACCACGGCGGACTGAGAATCCGTGCGGCGGGCCTTGAGCTCCTCCAGGCTGTCCTCGCCGAGGTCTACCTCGTCGCGACGCGGGGCGTCGTAGTCGGTGGCCATCGGTTGTCACACTCCCGTATTTGTATTTGCTGCGGTGTAACACCTAACAGACGCGTTTCATGCCAGGTCGGGCCGACGAGTTTTCCGGCCCGTCGAGCGCGGTACCTTACCCCGGGCCCGCCCTCGATGTGAGAGCGCACCGCGGAAGTCGCACCTGATGTGACTCAGGCGACACAAAGGTAGGGGTACCGAAGGCGAGATCCGATTCGGCACGCCGGGAATTACGGTCGGTATTCCGACGCTTGTCGACGCCACGCGTTACCCTCACCGCAGCGGGAGAGCGCGACAGGGCGCCCATGCTGGTTGAAAAATATGACGGCGCACAGACCCGGCACGGGGAGTTTGAAGCAAATATGAACGCAGCACGCATCCGCGCACTAGCCATCGTGGGCGTACTCCTCGTTTCCGCGGTGGTCGTCGCCAAGATCGCACTTTCCGACGACACGCAGACGCATGCCAGTTATACCGACACCTGCTCGGCGAAGTCGATCAAGGTCGTGACGAACCCGCTTCCCGACTACCCGCAGATCACGTTGAAGATTTACAACGGATCGAAGGTGCCCGGGCGGGCGCAGGACATCGCGCTCCAGCTCCGGCACCGCGGCTTCGTCGTGCAAGACGTGGGCAAGCACGACGACAAGCCGACGACCTCCGACATCGCCGACATCTACTACGGCCCCAACACGCTGGGTGCCGCGTGGGTCGTGCGGGCCGAGTTCCTGCTCGCCGATCCGACCAGCACTCAGGGCATGCACTTCAGCCTGACCAACAAGAGCAAGGTCGTCGAGGTCGTGATCGGCACCGGTTACCGGCAGCTGGGCGCGAAGACCGAGGTCAACCAAGCGGTCGCGGCGCTCGGCACACCCCTGGCCCCGGCCGGCACGTGCGTCGACAACAGCGCCAAGAGCTGACCGACTCACGGGCCACCCGCGGCGTCGAGCTTCGCGAGCAGGTCACGCAAGTCGCCGCGAATGGCGGCCGGCGCGGCGAGCAGGAACTCGATCCCGGGTTCGGCGCGGTCCAGGCCCGTGACGATCAGGCCGGCCTCGCGCGCGATCAGCACGCCGGCCGCGATGTCCCATTCATTCAGACCCTTCTCGTAGTACGCGTCGATGACGCCGCCCGCGGCGAGGCACAGGTCGAGCGCGCCGGAGCCGAGCCGCCGGATGTCCCGGATCGTGCCGGCCAACCCGGCAACCACCGTGGCCTGGTGCGTACGTCTGCGTGAGTCGTATCCGAACCCGGTCCCGACCAGACTCTGCGACAGTTCGGTCACGCTCGACCCGACCAGACGCGTCCTCGTGTCGCCCTGCCGCAGGACCGCCCCGCCGCCCAGCGTCGCGGTGTAGACGTCTCCGGTCGCGATGTTGTGCACCACGCCCGCGACGACCACGCCGTCGACCGCCGCGGCAAGCGAAACGGCGTAGAACGGTAGGCCGTACAGGTAGTTCACCGTTCCGTCGATCGGGTCCAGAATCCAGCGGACGGATGGACCCTGATCGGACTCGCGGCCTTTCCGCTCGTCTGCCGGGCGCTCACCGGACTCTTCACTGAGAATCGCGTCGCCCGGGCGGGCCGCCAGCAGCGCATCGATCACCAACGTCTCCACGGCGTGGTCCGCGGCTGTCACGACGTCGGTATCCGTGCTTTTCGTGCGTACCACAGTGATGAATTCTTCGCGTTTTGCCTGCGCAAGGGCCGCGCCGTCGGCCGCGACACGCACCGCGAGGGCGAGCAGATTCGTCGGTGAGGTGTCAGTCATGCCACCCATTGTCTCGGCTTCAGCGGGCGAGCCGCAGGGCGTATCGGCGTGCGCGATGGGTCGTTTGATGAAGTCAGCGCTACAATTCACGCTGCCCAGTGATCTGAGAAAAATCCGGTACGCCGCGATCCCGCCCGAACCTCGTCGCAGACGTCTTCTGCGCGCTAACGTGGCCGGATCGACCGTGCTCGCTCTTCGCCATCGGAAGGTCGTTCGTGACTGAAGCCCGCCAATCCGGACCCGACGTGCGTAACCTCACGGATACGCTACTCGCCCAGGCCGCCGAATCGGGCGGACAGATCACATCCGCGACGCTCGCGCAGGCTGTCGAAAACGCCGACGTGACGCCTAGCCAGGCCAAGAAGCTGTTGCGCTCACTGCACGACGCCGGCATCACGGTGGTCGTCGACGGTTCGGCCAGCACTTCCCGCCGCAAGGTGGCCGCTGCTCGTTCGACGACACCCGCCGCGAAAGTCACCACGGCGAAGGCACCTGCGCGCGAAGGCGCCGCTTCCAACGGTGCCGCGGGTGGTGCCGCTTCCAGTGCGCTCAACGGTGCGGTGGCAGTACGTCCGACGGCACCCAAGCAGACCCCGGGAGGGGACGTGGCCGCGACCAGCAGCGCTGCTAAAGCTGAATCCACGAAGACCGACGCCGTGGCGAAGACCGAGGCCCCGGCGAAGGCCGAGCCCGCCAAGGCCGTGAAAGCGGCGGCGAAGGCTGCTCCGGCGAAAGCCGCCAAGGCCACGCCGGCGAAGGCACCCGCGAAGGGCGCGCCCGCCAAGGCTGCGAAGGCCACCGCCAAGGCGGGCCCGGGTGAGCCCGGCGACGACGTCGACGGTGCCGACCTCAATGCCGAACTCCTCGAAGAAGAACTCGTCGCCGAGATCGAAGAGGTCGTCGTCGAGGAGACGGTCGAGGTGACCGCCGTCGCGGAGGCCGACGCCGCCGCGTCCGACGACTTCGAGTGGGACGACGAAGAGTCCGAGGCCCTCAAGCAGGCCCGCCGTGACGCCGAGTTGACCGCGTCGGCCGACTCCGTCCGCGCTTATCTCAAGCAGATCGGCAAGGTTCCGCTCCTCAACGCCGAGCAGGAAGTCGAGCTGGCCAAGCGCATCGAGGCCGGCCTCTACGCCGGTGAGCGTCTGCGCGCGGCCGCCGAAGGCGACGAGAAGTTGAAGACCGACATGCAGCGCGACCTCGGCTGGATCTCGCGAGACGGCGAGCGGGCGAAGAACCACCTGCTCGAGGCCAACCTGCGCCTCGTCGTCTCCCTCGCCAAGCGCTACACCGGACGCGGCATGGCCTTCCTCGACCTCATCCAAGAAGGCAACCTCGGCCTCATCCGCGCCGTCGAAAAATTCGACTACACCAAGGGCTACAAATTCTCCACCTACGCCACCTGGTGGATCCGCCAAGCCATCACCCGCGCCATGGCCGACCAAGCCCGCACCATCCGCATCCCCGTCCACATGGTCGAGGTCATCAACAAGCTCGGTCGCATCCAGCGTGAGCTGCTCCAGGACCTCGGCCGAGAGCCGACGCCGGAGGAGCTGGCGAAGGAAATGGACATCACGCCGGAGAAGGTGCTGGAGATCCAGCAATACGCGCGTGAGCCGATCTCGCTCGACCAGACCATCGGCGACGAGGGTGACAGCCAGCTCGGAGACTTCATCGAGGACTCCGAGGCGGTCGTGGCCGTCGACGCGGTCTCGTTCTCGCTCCTCCAGGACCAGCTCCAGCAGGTGCTGCAGACGCTCTCGGAGCGCGAGGCGGGCGTGGTCCGGCTCCGCTTCGGCCTGACCGACGGCCAGCCCCGCACGCTCGACGAGATCGGCCAGGTCTACGGCGTGACGCGTGAGCGCATCCGCCAGATCGAGTCGAAGACGATGTCGAAGCTGCGGCACCCGTCGCGCTCCCAGGTTCTCCGCGACTACTTGGACTAACAACTACGGCTCTTACAGCTGGACACATGGCCCGGGACTTCGGTTCCGGGCCATGTTTTAAAACCTCGCCAACGGTGTAAATCTCTCTCAACTCGCTCGGGCTCCGACTCCGCTGATAGCAGAATCGGGGCCCGAACAAGTACAGCTTGAGCAGGTCTGTCCTGATTCTGGACCGTTACCGCGACGATGCCGTCGTGTGATCAATGGCGGAGCATGCTGGTCTCAGGGCACACTGTCGGTACCCGTTGTGACCTCGGTCCCCCGAGGAAATCGCGGGAAGGTCCGGCCCCGGCCGGGCGTTACACAGGACGTGGGAAACAAAGACACTAGCTATGCGTTCGTCAGTGACGACCAGGAGGAGAAGGCGATGACCCCAACCCTCACGCCATCGGACACGGTGGCCGTACCAGCTGCTGATGAACTCTGCGATCGCTGCAGCGCATCTGGCAAGCTCCGGATCATGATTGTGGGTGGCGGCGATCTGGTTTTCTGTGGCCACCACGCCAACAAGTACGCGGAAGACCTCGCGAAGATCGCGGTTCAGGTCGCGTCCGACCCTGATTTCACGTGGCGGGGCACGGAGTTCCAGACAACCAACTAAATCAACCAACCAACGTGTCACGGGGTTCCACCGGTTCGGTGGGCCCCGTTTCGCGTCTGCTGACCTTTCCTCAGAGCGTGCCGATGGCTCTTCAGAGCGTGCTGATGGCCGTGATACGGGCCTCTAGCTGCTCGATCGTGGCCTGAGCGCTCGGCGGGCCGCCGCAGATGCGTCGCAACTCCGCGTGGATCTTGCCGTGCGGCAGCTCCGTGCGGTGGTGGTGGGCGTTGACGAGATTGTTGAGCTGCTTACGGAGCAGGATCCGGCGTTCGGCAGCCGTCCGGGGTTTGCGGTCCGGCTCCGCGGTCGCCCCGCCGGACCCGCCAGTTGCGCCTGTGCCGCCCCGACGCTTCTGTGCTGC
Source organism: uncultured Actinomycetota bacterium (assembly GCA_963797605.1). Lineage (GTDB taxonomy): Bacteria > Actinomycetota > Actinomycetes > Mycobacteriales > Micromonosporaceae > DASQPR01. The sequence goes on from CAWCPX010000005.1 coordinate 480,744, forward strand.
CACCTGGTCCGCCTGCCGCTTCGCCAGCAGCGTGGCGACCTGCTCAGAGCTCAGGAGACCCGGGATGCCGAGGTATTCGTCCTCCTCCGGCGTACCCGACCGGACCGGGGTGCCCCACGAGGCCCCGTCGAAGATCACCTGGTCGAGCTCGGCGGTCGCGGAGAGCGCTTCGAACTGCGTCTCCAGCTCGCCACTGGCCTCCTCGTTGCGGTTGGCGCGCTCGATCAGGTCGTCGTCGAAGCCGTTGCGCTTGGGTGCCCCGAGCACGTGGTCGCGCTCGACCTCCATGTCGCTGGCCAGCTCGAGCAGATGCCCGACACTCGGCAGGAAGATCGACGCCGTCTCCCCCGGTTGACGTACCCGCACGAACCGCCCGATCGCCTGAGCGAAGAACAGCGGCGTGGACGCGCTCGTCGCGTAGACGCCAACGGCCAGGCGCGGGATATCGACGCCCTCGGACACCATCCGCACCGCCACCATCCAGCGCTGCGTGCCGCTGCTGAACTCGGCGATCCGGCCGGAGGCACCGGCGTCGTCGGAGAGCACGATGGTCGCTTTCTCGCCCGTGATCTCGCCGAGCAGCTTCGCGTACGCCCGGGCCGTCTGCTGGTCGGTCGCGATAACGAGACCACCGGCGTCGGGCATGCCACCCGCGCGCTTCACCTGCAACCGAGCGTCGGCGGCCCGCAGCACCTGCGGCATCCAGTCGCCCTTGGGATCCAGCGCGGTACGCCACGCCTGGGCGATCAGGTCCTGCGTCATCGGTTCGCCGAGACGGGCCGCCAACTCGTCACCGGCACTCGTGCGCCACCGCGTCTCACCGGAATAGGCCAGGAACATCACGGGTCGGACGACGCCGTCAGCGAGCGCGTCACCGTAGCCGTAGGAGGAGTCGCTCCGGGACCGCAGCAGCCCGTCGCCGCCACGCTCGTAGTCGACGAACGGGATCGGGTTGTCATCGGAACGGAAGGGCGTGCCGGTGAGCATCAGACGGCGTACCGCCGGCTCGAACGCGGCCTTGACGCCGTCGCCCCACGACCGTGAGTCACCGGCATGGTGGATCTCATCGAGGATGACTAACGTCTTGCGCGTCATCGTGCGGCGCCGGTGAATCGCCGGGGCCATGCCGACCTGGGCGTAGGTCACGACGGCGCCGTGGAAGTCACGCGACGAGTGCACGTCGGAGTTGCGGAAGGCGTCGTCGAGTTGGACGCCGACGAGGCCGGCCGCCTTCGACCACTGCGTCTTGAGATGCTCGGTCGGGGTGACGACGGTGATCGCGTCGATGGTGCCGTCGGCCAACAACTCGACCGCGATCCGGAGCGCGAACGTCGTCTTGCCTGCGCCGGGCGTCGCGACCGCGAGGAAGTTCTCGCCGGGGCGGCGCAGGTAGTCGACCAGCGCCTTGCGCTGCCACGCGCGCAGGGGCGGGAAATCGGCAATCTTCGCGCGTTCGGCCGTGTCCAGGGTCAAATCCCTACCCTTTCGCGAGCGGTGCGCCACACATGGATTGGCCCTCGCGTCGGCAAGGAATCGCGGTCGCGAAGGCGGGTGTCAGTTTAACCCGGCTCAGCGCTCTCGATGGGGACGGCGGGGCGCGGCGAGTCCGGCTCGGGGGTGGTATGGCGGCGCGTCATCGGGATGTGCGCGAGCGGTTCCGGGCCGAGAAGCCCGTGGTCACGCGGTGTCGGGGCAGACCATTTACGGCGCAGCGCGAGCATCCGCACGGCGAAGACGGCGGCGGCCGTGACGACCACCGCGACCGGCCGGGATGTGTGCAGCGCCACCAAGGTCAGCACGACGGCTGCTCCGAACAGCGACGCGACCGCGTAGATCTCCCGGCGGAGCACGATCGGGATCTCGCCGGTCAGCAGATCGCGCCCGAGTCCACCGCCGATGCCCGCGATCATGCCGATCACGCAAGCCCCGATCACGGGAACGCCGGCGTCGCGAGCGCGCAGCGTGCCAGTCGCCGAGAAGAGCCCGAGGCCGGCCGCGTCGAAGATCAAGACGCCCCTGCGCAGCCGGTCGAACTGCGGGTGCAGGGCGAACAGCAGCGCGGACGCGAGCACGGCCACGACGAGATAGGGCCAGTGGGTGAACGCGTACGGCGGGATCGCGCCGATCAGCAGGTCGCGCACGATGCCACCACCGAGCGCCGCGACCGTGCCGACGAAGATCACGCCGAAGATGTCGAACCGTTTCGCGACGCCGGCGGACGCTCCGGACGCGGCGAACACCGCGACGCCGATCAGGTCGGCGATGAGGGAACCGGTGCTGCCCATATGCTGCTGAACGCCTGACGGATCTGCGAGCGCGACTTACTCAGCCAGCGACTCGTAGATCTCTTTGCACTCGGGGCACACCGGCGAACCCGGCTTGGCGACCTTGGTCACCGGGAACTTCTCACCGCACAGGGCTTCGACCATGGTGCCGAAGACGGCGCTTTCCAGCGACTTCGTGCGGTCGACGTAGTGGAACATGTCGGGCCCGGTGTCGGCTTCCTTGAGATCCGGGCGTTCCAGGACTTCTGTGTTGCTCATGAGACGAGCCACCTCCGATCGTCCAGTGTGCCAGGTACCGGGCGGTAAACCCACCCTCGGCATGCGGTTGCGTCGGCATACCGTGCTCGGTCACTTCCGCCTACCGGTACCGTGAAGATCATGTCGAACTTCGCTATCCGGTACGGAGATGACGTGGCGGCGGCCCGCACCCGTGGCGCCCCTATCGTCGCGCTGGAGAGCACCATCGTTGCTCACGGCCTCCCCCGCCCCGACAATCTCACCGTCGCCCGGCAGATTGAGGCGACCGTGCGGGACCACGGTGCCGTGCCGGCCACGATCGGCATGATCAACGGCGAGATCATCTGCGGTTTGAACGATGAGCAGCTCACCCGGCTGGCCACGGTCGACGGGGTCGCGAAACTCTCGGTCCGCGATCTTCCCGTCGCCGCCGCCGCGGGTCTCGACGGCGCCACGACCGTCGCCAGCACCAGCGCGATCGCGGCCGCGGCCGGCATCTCGGTGTTCGCGACGGGCGGTCTGGGCGGCGTCCACCGGGAGGCGGGGCGCACCTTCGACGAGTCCGCCGACCTGGTCACGCTCGGCCGTACCCGGATAGCGGTCGTCTGTGCCGGGGTGAAGTCGATCCTCGACGTGCCCGCGACGCTGGAGCGCCTCGAGACGCTGGGTGTGACGGTTGTTGGCTACCAGACTCGGAGCTTCCCGGGCTTCTTCATCGCCGACAGTGGTTACACGCTCGACTGGTCGGTCGCGTCGCCGGCGGAGATCGCGGAGTTGCTGCACGCTCAACGCGACCAGGGCGTCGGCGGCACCGGTGTCGTGATCGCGAACCCGCTCCCGGCCGACGAACAGCTCGATCCGGTGCTGCACGACGAGACGCTCGCGACCGGCCTCGGCCTGATGGAGGCACAGGGCATCACCGGCAAGGCGGTCACGCCGTTTCTGCTGGCCCATTTCCACTCGGCCACGGAGGGCAAGAGTCTCGCCGTCAACGTCCGCATCATCCTGCGCAACGCCGCTTTGGCCGCTCAGATCGCGTCCGCGATGACCGCACGGGTTTGATGCTCTCTTCGTCTTCGATGCTGCCGTCGTCTTCGATGCTGCCGTCGTCTTCGATGCTGCCGTCGTCTTTGATGCTGCCGTCGTCTTTGATGCTGGCCACGTCGCCGCAAGTCGTGGCGCCGCACATCATTGTCGTGGGCGACATCGTGACGGACGTGGTCGCTGTGCTGTCCGGACCGATCGTGGCGGCCTCCGACACCCCGGCCGCGATCTCGGTGACCGGCGGCGGCGCGGGCGCGAACACGGCGACGTGGCTGGCCGCGGCCGGTGCGCGCGTCACGCTGTGCGGCGTGATCGGCACGGACGAGGCTGGCGACGCGCGGCTGGCCGAATTGGCGGCCTTCGGGGTGAACACCTCGGTGCGCCGGGTCGCGGACGCCCCAACCGGCAGCATCGTCGTGCTCGCCGACCATGCGGAACGCAGCATGATCACCGATCGTGGCGCGAACCTGCGTCTCGCCCCCGCTGACGTGGCCGCCGCGCTGGAAGCCACGCCAGATGCGACGCACCTGCACCTCTCCGGATACGCGCTCCTGGATGAGGCTTCCCGGCCGGCGGCCCGCTACGCGCTGACGGCCGCCGCCGAACAGGGGTTGACGACCAGCGTCGACGCGGCGTCCGCGGGTCCGTTGCGGCAGGTCGGCGGAGATTCATTTCTTCGATGGGTGCGAGCGACCGACGTGCTCTTCGCGAACCTCGACGAGGCGTTGGCACTGCTGGACCTCGACTCCGCGGCTGACATTGGTGTCGACCCGGCTGCGTTAGCGCGGTCGTTAGCGGCGTGGGTCGGGTTGGCTGTGGTGAAGCTTGGAGCCGTGGGGGCCATGTCGGCCGATCTGGGAGATGCCGGAGTCGCGGCCGTGGACGCGATGGCCGTGGAGACGCTGGACGTGACCGGAGCCGGCGACGCGTTCGCTGCCGGATACCTTTCCGCCTGGCTGGGCGGTGCGCGTGGGGTGACCGCATTGGAGGCCGCGGCGGCGTCGGGCGCCGCGGCGGTTAGTCGGGTGGGGGCTAGGCCGCCTCGGCCGTGACCCTCTACACGGATGACGGGCGGTCGCCGGTGGTGTCGGGTCCGCCTGTCGTGTAGTCGGACGGGTCGATGTCGATGGTGCGAGGGCCGTCGCTTGGCTCGCGGGGAGCGGCCAGTGAGATCTGCGGGTTCTGTGAGTGGTGGTGCACCATCCGGTACTTGTCCTTCGGTGCGCGATCGTTGGCGAGGATCACGGCGAGCCACGGCACGACGAGCACTCCGAACAGCAGGATCGGGATCCAGATGACGAGGTACGGCGCGTGGATCGTGACGAGCACCGTCGCCAAAATAAGACAAATAGCGCGAATGCCCATCATCGTCACGTAACGCACTTCGCGACTGCGGATGTCCGCCTGGCGACTTCGTGCCGCACTGGTGATCCGCGGAACCTGGGAACTGCGTTTTGCCACCCGCGTTCCTCCACCTTCGTCCGCGTGCCCTACGCGCTGTCTCACAGCCCGTCTCCTCGACACTATCCGCATCGGAGACGGTATTGGCGGTCGGCTGCACAGATCGCTTTACGTCTCTTTACGGCTGGGCCTTCAGCCGGGCGTCGGCCTTCATCTGCTTCTTGTAGGCCCGCACCTTTCCGAGCGATTCGGCGTCGGTGATGTCGGCGACGGACCGCAGTGAACCCTCGGCTCCGTAGACGCCGGCCGCCTCGCGCCAACCGGTGGGCTGCACGCCGAACTGCTTGCCGAGCAGCGCGGTGAAGATCTGCGCCTTCTGCGGACCGAAGCCCGGCAGGGTGCCCACGCGCTTGACGAGTTCCGGTCCGGTGCGGACGCCGACCCAGACGGAAGCGGCGTCGCCCTTGTACTCCTCGAGAAGGATCTGGCAGAGCTTCTGGGTGCGTGCCGCCATGGCTCCGGGGAACCGGTGGATGGCGGGCGGTGTCGCGAACAGGGTGGCGAAGTCGTCGGGGTCGTATTCCGCGATGGGACGCGCCGCCAGCACGGCAACACCCATGCGCTGACTCAGAACGTAAGGCCCCATGAATGCCTTCTCCAACGGGATCTGTTGATCCAGAAGCATGCCGAGAACCAGAGCGAGGGGTTGTTCGGACAGCATCTCGTCTGCCGCGGGGTCTTGGGCCAGCCATAACGTCGACATGGTCACAGCCTGACACAGCCTTTCCGGACGCTGCTGGGGCCGCAGCTCACCGACCATGATCAGACCACCGCGTGGATCGTGTTGCGGCGCGGATCCCGGAGCGGATCAAGATATTGCGGCGGGATGAAGTCGGGCCGGCCGTCGACTCCCATGCGGATTTCCCACCCACCAGGTTCGTGAATCACGTGATGGTGAAACCGGCAGAGCAGCACCGCATTGGCCAGGCAGGTCAGACCGCCGTCGGCCCACGAGATGATGTGATGGACCTCGCACCAGCGCGGCTTCCGATCGCATCCGGGGAACGCGCAGCCACGGTCACGCAGGACCACCGCCCGTCGCAGCGACCCTGTGAACAGGCGCCGGCTACGACCAACGTCGAGGACCACGCCTTCCCGCCCGAGAACCACGGGCAAGATGGCCGCATCGCACGCCAGCCGCCGGATGCTCTGGGCCGACAGCGGATGGCCGGTGTCGAGCGTGCCGCTGCCCAGCTTCTGATTCAGGACGTCGAAGTCAACGGTCACATTCAGCTGCGGTCGCTCGCCACCTTGCCGAGGCAGATCGACTCCACCGAGAACGAGACGGAACACGTCGCCGAACGCGTCCGCGCGTCGTTGTGCCGCAGTGCGCGGATCACGGCCACCGTCGGTGCTCTCGGTCGGCTTTGTCAGCGGGTCGAGCACGGCGGTGATGACCGCACCGTCTTCCACGGGCAGCAGGCCGCGAATGCGCACGCGACCCATGCCGTCGGGGGTAATCGCCAGCGATCGGCTCTGCGCGGCGCGTTCGTCATCGCGGGCGAGCTTCTTGGCTAGGGCGTCGTCAGCGACGTCGGGCGCGACGTGTGCAAGCGCTCGTTGGCCGAGCGTGGCTAAGGCCGACGGATCGAATTCGGCGGCGAACTCGATCAGACGGGTTTCACACGCTTCGAGAGTGGCGGCATCAACGTCAGCGGGCATGTCGGCCAGGACGGTGCCAATGCTCGTCGCCTGATGGGTAGTGACGGCGCCGGATGTGACGGCGTCGCAGAGCGCCGATCGTTTCGTGAGCAGCTCGCCGAGCGCGCACAGACGTCGGGCGGCGTAGATGGACATGCGCACCCGGGAACGAAGCCACGTGGCCAGACCAGCCTCGTTGTGCCGACGCGCCCAATTGCGACGGCCCAACTCCTGCGTCGCGAGCGCCGCGGCTGCGGTCAGCCGTGAGGCGAGCACGGTCGAGCCCTCGACCACCTCAACCAACTCGTCGTCATCAAGAGCCCACATCGGCCTGGACAACAGGTCGGTGACCTGGCCTTCGGCTTGAGTGAGCGCTTCCATCACCCATCAAGCTTGGCACACATGTTCGGGATGTTCGATAGAAGTTGATCGCCGAGAATAAAGTTATTTTAGGCCTGTGGATAAGTCACGAGGGGCCTGTCGAGAACCGATAGATTTCGATATCGTCGCGGCAGTGTGGTGATGCGGGGAGGGCACATGAGCGAGTTGGGCCAGCGGTCCGCGTCGAGCGCCGACTCGCCTGGAACCGTGATCTCGCACGGGATCTGGGTCGACACCACATCGCTGACCGCGTTCGCCGACAGGCTCCGAGCCGACTTCGCAGATGGCGTCGTGCCGACGACAAATCGTGTGCAACTGTCGTTCTCGAATGATGCGACAGTTGGAGCCAACAATCCGAGCGCCGACCTCGAAACAATGCTCGAGTCCTATGACAACTGTCTTGAGGCAATGAGCCGGCAGCTATTCGCGTACGCGAAATTCGCCGATCTGCTCACCTCTGCGGCACACACGATCGCCGGCCGATACACCACGACCGACCAACTGTCGGGCGCCTCCGCTCTCGCCGTGCAGGCCGCGTTCGACAAGGCCGACACCGGCTCCGATGCACCGCTGACCACCCCAAACACGGGCATGACCCTGTGACGGACACTGACGCGCCGACGAATTGGAGCGGCTACGACGTCCCGACGCTGGCCGCGATGCTGGCGGAAGACCACACCCGAGCGTGGGACCAGGTGACGGCGTGGCGTACCTGCTACGACCTGATCGCGACCGAACGCTCCCGCATCATCCAAGCCGCGTCCGAACTGGCGACGTCATGGCGACCTGACCAAAGCACTGCGGCGGCGGCCTTCCTGGAATCCGTCGACATGCTGACGTCATCGATGAACGAGACTGCCGAGGCCGCGATCGCCAACAGCACGGCTATGTCCGGAGTGTTGACGGCGCTGGCCGAGGCGCGGACGGCGATCGACAGCATCCATGCCGAATGGCAGACGTATGCGCAACGGGAAACGGTCGATCCCGAGGTGAGGATGCGTACGACGTTGGCGAGCGTGCCGTCGGGGTGGAAGGCGTCATTGAACGCGGAAGCGCATCGAGTGATGGTGGAAACCGACCAGACCATCTTCGACAACGCTCGTCGACTAATGAGAGTTGACGTGCTTGACGATAGGTGAACGAGATATCGTGCGACCAATTCCGAACCCTCCGACCAAACCGGCATACGGAACTGGGCCGGTTTGTCGAGGGTGACTGAGCGAGCAACCGCAGCGACGCTGGCGTTCGAGTAAGCCAACTCCAAACTGATCAGCCAACCGGGCGACAAGTCCGTCACTAGCTTCTGATGATCCAATTCATGCAGTCGAAACGGGACGCGATCCGGAAACATCCGAGGGAACCAAAATCCATTGAACTGGATTCGCTTAGCGCTGTTGCGACTTCTGGTTCGATCGGCAGGCTGGGCGGACGGATTAACCACGGTTGGACTCGTGCCGAGAGTTGGCGGCTACCCGTAACGCCGCCAGCAAGTGACCCACACAGCCCTCTTCCGGGCGAAGATAATCTTACGACGGGCGAACCTCCGTCGGGTGTACCGAAGACTCAATCCGAGCCCTTCATGCCGATGAACGGAGCCAGCGCTGCCACCATCGGAAAGACCGAACGAAGGCGGCGTGGCCGCCAACGAGAGCCTTGGCCCGTTCGACATGGTGTTCCGAGCATCATCGAGCCGGGTTCGATAGTCGAAGTCGCGCACGACCCCGGACCTGGAGTGATCGGCATCGACATATGATCTCGTCGATACGTGGTCAGTTATGGGCAACCCTCATGATCACAGTCTTTTGTATAGCATCAGTGTGCGTCATTCCCGGAAAGGCTAGTGCCGATTCGATCCGCTCGCAACAATGGTTTATCTCGGCACTGCGACTACTCGAAGCACACCAGATCACCGAAGGCGCCGGGATTACAGTTGCTGTAATCGACACAGGTGTCGATGCAATACATCAAGACCTTACGGGGAACGTACTCGCCGGCTACGATGTGACATCCACCGGTGGAAACGGCCATACCGATCAGGATGGCCATGGCACTGGAATCGCGGGACTCGTCGCCGCCCACGGTCACGGCCGCGCTGATTCTGAGGGCGTGATTGGAATCGCGCCGAAGGCAAAGATCCTCCCGATTCGCGATGGTATCGTCACAACGGGTAAGCCCCAGTTCGTCGACGCAATAAACTATGCGGTCAAACATGGAGCGAACGTAATATGCATCGCCCAGGGCGCGCCGCAAGACGTTCCAGACGCCCGGGCTGCGATCGCCGAAGCCGAGAACGCAAACGTCATCGTCATCGCCGCGGCCGGCAACAATCCGAACGATCGAGCGGTGTTGTATCCCGCCGCGTACCCCGGGGTTGTTGCGGCCGCAGGAACTGACGAACACGGGAATCATGCCGCGATCTCGGTGACCGGACCCCAGATCACCTTGGCCGCGCCGTCGACGAACATTGTCTCCACCTACCTCCACAATGGGTACTCGACGGCGACCGGTACCAGCGCCAGCACCGCGATCATCGCCGGAGCTGCGGCACTCGTACGCTCCAAGTTCCCCAACCTCTCCGCTGCCGAAGTCGTTCATCGCCTCGAAGCGACCGCCATCGACAAGGGCCCGCCCGGCCGCGACGACGAGTACGGCTACGGCGAACTCAACATCATCGGCGCCCTCACGGCGACAGTTCCACCGTTGACCGCGTCACCGACTCAGACGACCGACAACTTCCCATCGCCGACGTCGACGGTCTCGGCACCGAAGAGTCACGGCTCCACTCCGTGGCTGCCGCTGGCTGCCGTCGCCGTCGCGCTCATCGCAGCCTTCGCCGTCTGGACAGCCGCCAGACGAGGCAGCCGAAACTAGCAGCGACATGATCCGGAAGACTTAGCGTTGCCCCAGCCCCCGAAAACCTCCCGGATCATCCAGCACCCCTCCGACACCGCCATGAGGCACCGCCGGCAAATGAGCATCAGACCTGCCGCAGCCCGACCGACCCAACGACCAACCACGAATACGGCAAAATGGGCCCCGTGACATATCCAGGTCTGCTCCCCGATGACGGCATCCATCGCCTGCACGATGCCTTGACCAGCGCGAACTACACCGCCGACGGCATCGCCGAGCGCCTGGGGCCCGACATAACCGCCGCCGTCGCCAAGAACGATTTCCGCGCCGCCCTCCGTGCCACCGAAGACCGGGACCCGCTCGCCACCCTGATCCGCCTCTACATCTGCGGCCAGACCGAGCCTCGCGCGGCGGTCGCGAGAGCCTTCAAAGGCCTGAGCCTCGACGAGGCCGCCGGCGCCGAACTCGTCATCGAGACCCAAGACGGAATCACGGCCGGCCTCGACCTCGAACCGTACGGCTCGGACTGGTGGATCCTCTCCGACCTCACGACGGGAACGACAGGAACGACGAGCACCACGGGAACCACAGGAACCACGAACACCACGAACACCACGAGCCTCAGACAAGATCACGTACTCGGGGTCGGCGGCGCCTCCACGACCCTCGCCAACGCCGTCATCCGTGACACCGTCGGCACGGCTCTCGACCTCGGCACGGGCTGCGGCGTGCAGGCACTCCACCTCTCGCAGCATGCCGCCCGGGTCACCGCGACCGATCTCTCCGAACGGGCGCTTCGCTTCGCCGCGACGTCCGCCAAGCTCGCCGGCCTCGAATGGGACCTGCGCCGAGGCGACATGCTGACACCCGTACGCGGCGAGAAATTTGATCTTGTTGTCTCGAATCCGCCATTCGTTGTCGGTCCCGGCACCTTGACGCACACCTACCGCGACTCGGGGCGGCCGGGCGACGGCATCTCCGCCGAACTCGCGGCGGCGAGTCCGACGATTCTCAATCCCGGCGGCACGCTGCAGTTTCTCGCGAATTGGCTGCACGTCCGGGGTGAGGATTGGGCGGATCGGGTCGCCGGTTGGTTCGCCGGCACCGGCATGGACGTCTGGGTCATTCAACGCGAGGTGTCCGACCCGATGGCCTATGTGGATCTGTGGCTCAACGACGCCGCCGAGTCCGGCGATCCCCAACGGGCTGCCGCGTGGCTCGACTGGTTCGACGCGCACAACGTGGAAGCGGTCGGCTTCGGGCTGGTCACGGCGAAGAACAACCAACGTCACGATCCGGTGGTACGCGTGGAGACGCTGCGACAGCCGCTCGCTCAGCCGTTCGGACCGCAGATCAGGCAGTGGTTCGACCGCCAGGAGTGGCTGCGGAGCCGCGCGACGGCCGACGAACTTCTCGACACGAAGTTCGTGACCGCCGACGGGCTCACGCTGCACCAGGAAGCCGATCATGGCCCCGACGGCTGGGACGTCACGATGCAGCGGCTCGTGCAAACCGAAGGGCTCGGCTGGGACGAGGAGATCGATCCGACCATGCTCGTGCTGATCGGCGGCTGCGACGGCACCGTGACCATGGGCGACCAACTCGCCGTGATGGCGGCGGCCTACGAGACACCCGAACCGATCATCCGCTCGATGGCCGCAGTGATCGTGCCGCACCTGGTCGAACGCGGATTCATCGTCCCCATAACGGAAAACCCGGCTCCCAAAGCCCCGGTCACAGAACCACCCATGATCGAGCCCCGATGAGGGCGGTCGTCCAAACCGTCAGCCGGGCGAGCGTCACGGTTGACGGAGAAACGGTCGGCGCCATCACGGACGGCCTGCTCGTGCTCGTCGGCGTGACCCACACCGACACGGCGGCGACGGCGGACGCGATGGCACGGAAGGTGTACGAACTCCGGATCCTCGACGAGGAGCGCTCGGCATCGGAAACGGGAGCGCCACTCTTAATTGTGAGCCAGTTCACTCTGTACGCCGACGTCCGCAAGGGCCGCCGCCCATCGTGGAACGCCGCCGCTCCCGCCGAAGTCGCGGAAGGCCTGGTCACGGCGGTCGTCGATGCCTTGCGGAAACGCGGCGCCACGGTCGAGATGGGTCGCTTTCGGGCGCACATGATTGTCGAGAGCGTCAACCTAGGGCCACGTACCGTGATAATCGATCTCTAGAAGTCTTTCAAGATCTTTACAAACTCACGTCCGCTTCACGCGCCTCCGGTCACTCTGATTTCCAGAAGACGTCGCAACAGCGACTGACCAGAACTTTATTGCGCGGGGAGGCGATTGACGGTGGCCATGCCACTCTCAGTTGTAGCGACCGAAAGCAAGGCGCTCGACAGCACGGTGTTTGACGGCAACGAGCCGGACCTCGATGCCGAGCCGGTGGTGACCACGGACATCGTCCGGTCCTACCTCAACGGAATCGGTCGCACGAAACTGCTCACCGCCGAGCAGGAAGTGGTGCTGTCGAAGCGGATCGAGGCCGGCCTCTACGCCGAGGAACTGCTGACGCAGAACCCGGAGCACGTGGACGCTCGCGACCTCGCGATCATCGTGTCCGAGGGGCGCGCCGCGAAGAACCACCTGCTCGAGGCCAACCTGCGCCTCGTCGTCTCCCTCGCCAAGCGCTACACCGGACGCGGCATGGCCTTCCTCGACCTCATCCAAGAAGGCAACCTCGGCCTCATCCGCGCCGTCGAAAAATTCGACTACACCAAAGGCTACAAATTCTCCACCTACGCCACCTGGTGGATCCGCCAAGCCATCACCCGCGCCATGGCCGACCAAGCCCGCACCATCCGCATCCCCGTCCACATGGTCGAGATCATCAACAAGATGGTCCGCATCCGCCGGGACCTCGCCACGCAACTCGGCCGCGAGCCGAACGCGACCGAGGTCGCGGAGGCCATGGAGGTCGACGTGCTGACGGTCATCGAACTCATCGGGTACGACCGCGAGCCGGTCAGCCTCGACCAGACCGTCGGCCCCGACGGCGAGAGCGTGCTCGGTGACTTCGTGGCGGCGTCGTCCGAGATCGCGAACGAGGTCGTCGACGGCGCGCTGCGGAACGAAGTCGAGATCGTGCTCTCCACGCTGTCACGGCGGGAGCAGGAAGTCATTCGGCTGCGCTTCGGCCTCGACGACGGCCGGGCGCGCACGCTGGAGGAGGTCGGCCAGGAGTTCGGCCTGTCCCGCGAGCGCATCCGCCAGATCGAGAAGGGCACGCTGAGCAAGCTGCGTACGCCCGATCGCGCCCGGCGCCTCGAAGTCTTCGCCAGCTGATCCACAGCGCTCACCGCAGCACCCGACCGAATCAGGTCGGGTGCTGTTTTCACTGTGCGCGTCCGGGCAAATACGACGTTCGTGAATATCGACACATTCGCATAACATCCCCCGCATGAAATTCACCGATTCCCCCATCCGTGCCGCCACCGTGACCATCGCGATGGCGTTGGCGCTCGCCGCGACCACGACCGCCTGCTCGTCGAGCAAGACCGGAGCCGGCGCGATCGGCACCGCGAGCACGGCCCCATCAGGCGGCAGCAGTTCGCCGATCGGTGGCTCGGCCAGCAACGGGCCGCCCGCCGCGTCCGCTCCGGCCGGCGGGACCGTGGTCACCAGCCAGCTGTGCACCGATTTCGTGACCCAGTCGATCGCGCTGCTGCAGCCGATCTTGCCGGCGCTGGCCAGCGCGAGTAGCGACCCGGCCGCACTCCAGAAGGCGCTCCCGCAGATCAAGACGGCGATGGCGGCGTGGGCGAAGCTGATGAGCGACGACGCCAACAAGGCCAAGGATTCGGCGCTCGCCAAGGCACTGCGCGACACGGCGAAGCAGATCGATCAGGCGGCGCCACAGATCAACGCGGGCAGCGACGCCACCAGCCCGGCGATGATCTCGCTGCTCACGGCCGCCCAGAACCTCAAGGCCGCCTGCCCGAACATCTCCCAGCTGGGTCAATAACAAGCCGGATCAACGGCAAAACCACGGTGTCGCGGGTACGCCCACCGCGACACCGCCGTCTCAGTCGATCGGGAACGTGTCGATCGGGAACGTCACGTGTACGACCCCGTCGCCGTACGTCGTCTTGACCGCGAAGCCGCTCGCCGCGAACACTTTCAGCATCGCGTTGTTGCCCGGCAGCACCTCCGCGACGAACCGCCGCACGCCAACCGCCCGCGCTGCGACCACGAGCCGGTCGAGGAGCAGTGGCGCGATGCCACGCCCTTGGTGCGCGTCGTCCACGAGAAACGCGACTTCGGCATCGCGTCCGTCTTCCCGGAGACGTTCGTAGCGGGCGACGGCGATCAGCTCATCCCCGAGCAGGGCGACGAACGCCTCCCGGTCGTGGTGATCGACGGTGGTGAAACGGCGCAGGTCGGCTGCCGACATCCGTGGGTACGCGGAGAAGAAGCGCAGGTAACGGCTTCGATCGGAGAGGCGTCCGTGCAGGTGGAGGATGCCGTCGGCGTCCGTACGCGAGATCGGCCGCACCGAGATCCGGCCCCCGTCAGGCAACTGCGCGTCGGAAGCCATGAGCTGTCAGTCCCGCGGATCGAGCGGGTCGAGGCCGAGAAGCGGGAAGACGGCCGAGCGGGTCGCCACGATGGCACGGTCGATCGCGTCTGGCGAGCCGGACGGTTGCCAGGGCGTGAAGGTGGGCGTACCCATATCGGTCATGGTCTCTGGCACCTCGTGACCCGGCCGGCGCGTCGCGGCGAGCGACCGCCACGCGGGCGGCGTCGGCGATGCCGGGTCGAGCGCGTCGCCGGTCGCGATGGCGAGCAGGTGTGTCCACACGCGAGGGACGACCTCGACGAGCGCGTAGCCGCCGCCACCGGTGGTGATCCAGCGGCCGTCGCACAACTCGTCGGCGAGCGCTCGCATCGCCAGGTAGCTGGTGCGCTGACCGTCGATGGTGAGGCGCAGATCGGCCAGCGGATCGAGACGGTGCGCGTCGGCGCCACACTGGCTGACGATGACCTGCGGCCGGAACGCCCGGAGCACGCTGGGCACGACCGCGTGGAAGGCGCGGAGCCAGCCGGTGTCGCCGGTGCCGGCCGGGAGCGCGACGTTGACCGCGCTCCCCTGCGCCGCGCCCGGGCCGCCGACCTCGGTGGGGTAGCCGGTGCCGGGGAACAGCGTCATCGGGGATTCGTGCAGGCTGACCGTCAGCACCCGGGGATCGTCGTAGAACACGGCCTGCACGCCGTCGCCGTGGTGTACGTCGACGTCGACATACGCGATCCGCTCCGCACCCATGTCGAGCAGCCGGGCGATCGCGATGGCCGGATCGTTGTAGACGCAGAACCCGGAAGCGCTGCCCGGCATCGCGTGATGCAGCCCACCGGCGATGTTGACCGCGTGTTTCGCCGCGCCGGACCACACCGCTTCGGCGGCGGCGATCGTGGCACCGGAGATCAGCGCGCTGGCGTCATGCATGCCGGCGAACACCGGATTGTCGGAGGTGCCCAGGCCGTAACGCGGATCGGCGGTGCCCCGGCGGACCGCCGCGATGTACGCCTCGGTGTGGACGCGGAGAAGCGCAGCATCGTCAGCCGGTTTCGGTGCCGTCACGGTGACACCGGGCCGGTCGAGCAGGCCGAACTCGCGGGCGAGCGCGATCGTCAACTCGACACGGACCGGGTCGAGCGGATGATTGCCGAGGTCGTAACGCAGGAGGGCGTCGTCCCATAGGACCAGGGTCTCGATCGTCACGCGCGCTACTCCCCCATCTCCGTGGAAATCAGCTCAGTGGAAACCGGCTCAGTGGAAACCGGCTCGGTGGGACCGACCGCGATCGGGCGCCGCGGATCGCCGATCCAGTGGCTCCAAGAACCGACGTACAGGGCCGGATCGGGCACCCCGGCCAGGGTCATCGCGAGCACCGTATGAGCGGCGGTCACGCCGGAACCGCAATATGCGCCGGCATCCGTACCCACATTCGCATCTGACTCTAGGCCGTTCGCGGCGAATCGGGCTCGCAACTCATCGGCGGCGCGGAACCGGCCGTCAGCGTGAATGAGATCGGCGTAGGGCACGTTGCGCGCGCCCGGAATGCGCCCGGCGACCGGGTCGATCGGCTCGGTCTCGCCGCGAAACCGGGGCGGCTGGCGCGCATCGATCAGCACGCCGGTACGCGCGATCGCGGCGGCGGCTTCGGCATCGAGCACCCGCATGCCGCCGGCGCGGACCGTGACATCGCCGGGCTCCGGGTCGGGCACGTCCGTCGTGACATCGCCGAGCCACGTCGGGAACCCGCCGTCGAGGACGCGGACATCGCCGTGACCTGCCCACCGCAGCGTCCACCACGCACGCGCCGCCGCCAGCCCGTCGCCGCCGTCGTAGACGACGACCGTCCGATCGGCGCTCACTCCGGCAGCGCGGAGCACCCGCTGCAACGCGGCCGGATCGGGGAGCGGATGACGTCCGTCGGCGCCCGGTGGTCCGCACAGATCGACGTCAAGATCGAGGAAGACGGCGCCGGGAATATGACCGTTGTCGTAATCGTTACGTCCTGGCGGACCACTAAGACGCCAGCGGACGTCGAGCACGGTCGGGGTGTCTATGTCGGTACGCAGCGCTTCGCGTAGGGTACCGGCGTCCATCAGCACGCTCACACCCCTAGTTTGTCGTAGACCGACCGGCAACGGTCCGCCAGGGCGCGGCCCGGGCACGTGCGGCTATTGCCGGTCTCTCTCATGCACCGGGTAGCATTTGCGCTCGGGAGGAGCACCCTGTGAACGATCTGGTCGATACCACTGAGATGTATCTGCGCACGATCCTCGAACTCGAAGAGGAGGGTGTGCCACCGCTGCGTGCCCGGATCGCCGAACGGCTCCACCAGAGCGGCCCCACCGTCAGCCAGACCGTCAACCGCATGGAGCGCGACGGCCTGGTCATCGTGGAGGGCGACCGGCACCTGCTGCTGACCGATCTCGGCCGCACGCACGCGGTCGCGGTCATGCGCAAGCACCGGCTCGCCGAATTGCTCCTCGTCAACGTGATCGGCTTGCCTTACGAGGAAGCCCACGAGGAGGCGTGCCGGTGGGAGCACGTCATGAGTGACGCCGTCGAGCGCCGGGTCTACGAACTGCTTGACCGGCCCAGCCGCTCCCCCTACGGCAACCCGATCCCCGGTCTCGAAGACTTCGTCGGCAGCGTGTCTGGCAAGACTGTCGAAGGTGAGCGCAATCTCGGTTTCCCGGGTCTTTCCGGTGCCGTGGTCGTGCGCCGCATCGCGGAAAGCGTCCAGACCGATGTCGACATGCTGCGCCAATTGCACGCGGCGGGCATCGATCCGGGTGCCACGGTCACCGTCGCGCAGGATCGTGACGAGGTCGTCATCGACAAGGCCGGCGAGAAGATCCGGCTGCCGCGCGAGCTGGCGTCCCGAGTCTTCGTGACCCGGGTCGAGGCCGCGGTCGTCGTCTGACGCGGCGCAGAACTAGACGGTGGTGCCGTCGACGGCCTGAGCCAGCGTGATCATCTTGCTCTTCAGGGCCGTCGCGGCGGCCGCCGTCGCCGACTTCGGGAACGTGTAACGCATGAGGATCAGACGGTCGTTGCCCGACAGCCATCCGATCTCAATCGCCGGGCCGAGTTTCGTCGTCGCCGCGATCTCCAGCGCGTAGCCGATCTTGCCGAGTTTCGGCACCGACGTGCTTCCAGCCGGCGCGACCGTGGCCGTGAAATCAAGCGGAAGCAGGTCGGTCGCCGTCACGGTGAGCGTCAGGTCCGGATAGCCGGCGTCCATGGTTTGCACGTCACAGGTGTACGTCGCGCTCGACGTCGCTGCGGCCGCCACGCTGAACGTCGAGCCGAGCGCCGCGTTGATCACGTTGAAGTCGAGGAGCAGGCAGGCGCCGCCGGCCGCGGCCGCTGCCGGTGGGCCGGACGGTGCCACGTCGGATGGGGCGATCGAGGCGGGCGCGCTCGGTGGCGCCGAGTGCGTCGACGCGGCCGACTTCAGCTGCGAGCAGCCCGAAATCGTGGTGATCATCGCGACGGCGGCGACGATCGCGGGCAGCCGAACGCGTACCCACATGATCGGCCTCCCTCGCCTCCCCGCCTCTTCCGCCGGAAACCTTACGGCGCCGCCTCATTCGGCGCGAGCCCTGCTTTCAGCTGGTTTCGGCGACCGCTCACGTGACATACGGGCAGTGGCGGCAGCCGCGGCCGCAACACGTGCCACGGTTCGCGAGAAAGGCCGCTGTCAACACGAACAGCCCCGTCGCCGGATCGAGATAGCCGGCTTCACCGGACGCGAGCGCGGCGGCGTGGGCAGCGAGGATTTCGGCCCGGCGGGGTGTGTCGGCCGGCAGTCGTGATGGATGCGGCTCATCGAGCGCCCGATTCGCGAGCGGCAGCCTGCGCGGCTCGGTCATTCGCTCGAAGCCAGTGACAGCACCGGCCGCTCGATCAGCGTGTCGAGCACGACGAGCGTCTGCGTGCCGGTGACACCCTCGATCGCGTAGATGTCGCGCAGGACCAGCTGAAGTTTCTCGGTGCTCGCGGTGCGAACCTTGACCAGCAGAGCCGCGCCACCGGCGACGATATGCGCCTCGGTCACGTCGGGCAGGGCCGAGAGCGCGCGGGCGGTTGGCGCGTCGCCCATCCAGGCGTTCGCGTCGACCAGCACGTAAGCCGAAACGCCGCGCCCGACAGCCACCGGATCGACGTCGATGGTCGTGCGCCGAATCACGGATCGCTCGCGCAGTTTCCGGACGCGCTCATGCGCCGAACCCGCGGACAACCCCACCGTGGCACCGAGTGCGGCATAGGGCTGCGTCGCGTCGCGCTGCAACTCGCCGAGCAACACACGGTCAATGTCGTCCACTCGAAGACCATACAACATTCGGTCAAATGCTAAATTCGCCTAATGTGGTACGGCTATCTGGCACTTCCTACGCCCCCTGCGTGCGGCGGGGTGTCGACGATGAACTTTGTGCGCCATCATGTCCAACATGGGTGACCTGTTGCGGCTCCTGGTGCTCGCGATCGTCTTCGTCATGGCGGCCGCGATCTTCGATTGCGTCACGACCGACGATCGGGCGATCCGGCAGCTCCCGAAGGGATTGTGGGTGCTCGTCATCCTGTTCATCCCCGGCATCGGCGCCGTGACCTGGTTCGCGTCCGGGCGCAGCCGCGGTGCCATGGCGGCCCATCTCGCCAGCGGTCATCCGGCCGGTCGAGGCTTGATCAACCCGGTGCCGGCGAGCGCGCCCGAGTCGCCGCGTCCCCGCTTGCTGGCGCCCGACGACGACCCGGAATTCCTCGCCGAATTGGCGATCCGCTCCGCGAAACTTCGAGACGCCCACCTCGATGCGAGGGGCGGCGGCGGCACGATGGCCGGCGGCCCCGACGGCACCGGCGAGGAAGAACGCCTGCGCCAGTGGGAGGCCGACCTGCGGCAACGCGAGGAGCGCCTGCGGCAGCGGGGCGAGCCTCCGATCGAGGAGTAGCCCGAGTCAGGGTCTGTTTCACAGTCCGTTCGAGCGAGGTGGGCCCTAGGCGGCCAGCGGCTCGTTCGTTAACGCGTGCCACGACACGGGTAGGTCTCGCATCAGCAGGGCCGAGTCGAGCACGGCCGAGCCGGCCGGAAAGCGTGCCACATCGTCGAAGTAGGACGATCGCACCGAATCGATCGTCAGCGGCTCAACGTGCCAGTCGGCCGAGCTCAGTTCCACCCCTTCCAAGCCTCCATCGGTACGCGTACGCCGCGGCGAAAATCCCTGCGGACTGGTGCGGAAGAACTCCGAAGCCGCCGGCAGGTCCGGAAAGAGTTCGGTGCCGGCGAACTTCTCAGCGACCGTGACACTCGCGTCGACGTAGGCGACACCGTCTCGACCGGCATAGGAGACGCGCATCTCGCGGGCCGTCTCCTGGACGTCGAACCTGGCCGATCCGTGATGCCCGGGGAACACTCTGCCCCCGCCGATCACGTTCGCCCACGATCCGGAGTCGCGGCGGGGAATGTAGACGCCCGTCTGCTCGCCGCCGGATCCGTGCCATCGGACGGCGATGCGGTGCGCCGCGTTTTCACTGCGAAGGCCGAGACGCGTGGGCGCCCACCGCGGTCGGGTGTGGCCGAGCCGGATCAGGCAGATGCCACCGACCGCCCAGCCGTGTTGGATCTGTGGCTCGAGCGAGGGCGGCAGGAGCGCGGCCGCGATGTCGGGATCGACGCGGTAATTGATCAGAATGCGGCGCTCGATGACGCTCGCGAGGGTTGCCGCGATCATGCCGGCTCACCCGCGGACGACTTCCGGCCGCGTCGGCTCTTTCGCATCACAATCTGATCGGGACAGACGGCGCTGAGGAACCGACCGACGCAGGCGGCGAGTCGCTCCTCGACCAGCGAATAGAAGATGCGGTTCGCGTCGCGCCGCTCGCGCACGAGCCCGGCCGCCTTCAGCACGGCGAGATGCCGTGACACCGACGGGCCGCTGATCGGGAATCGGCTCGCGATGTCACCGGCCGCCAACTCCCCGGGCCGGAGATCTTCGAGGATCTGCCGCCGCGTCGGGTCGGCGAGCGCGCGGAACACGCTCACTTCATCGTCCGCTGTCACGGATGGTTTGTAGCACATTAGCTAAATAGCTAGCAACTGCTTCCATCGGTTGACCGGGTGTCGCGCACCGGCAAAGCTGGATGCCATGACCGAGATCCGGCGCCTGGCCATGGGCTACTTCGTGCGGCCCGGCAGCGAGACGCCCGACGGCGCGCCGCGCGTGGAACCACTGTTTGCGCACCTCGTCCGGCACGCCCGTGGCGCTCTGCTCTTCGACAGCGGCATCGGTGGCGGTCACGACGACCTGGACGCGCACTACCGGCCGACGCGACGGGACCTGCCGGGCGCGCTAGCCGGCGCCGGCGTCAGCGTGTCCGATGTGGGCACGGTGGCGAACTGCCATCTTCACTTCGATCACTGCGGCGAAAATCCGCGGTTCGCCGGCGTACCGATCGTCGCCCAGCGGATCGAGTTGGCGGCCGCCCGTACCGAGTCGTACACGCTGCCGGAACTGATCGACTTCACCGGCGTGCGCTACGAGGAGACCGACGGCGAGGCCGAGATCTGGCCGGGAATCTGGGTGATCCCGACACCCGGGCACGTCGACGGCCACCAGTCACTCGTCGTCGAGAAAGCGGACGGCACGGTGGTGCTAGCCGGTCAGGCGCACGACTTCGCGACACAATTCGGCGCGGATCAGATGGCACGCCAGGCCAGGTTGGAGGGGGTGGAGCCGCCGCTGCCGGGGTACGCGCCGTGGCTCGACCGACTGGCCGACTTCGACCCGCGGCGGGTGGTGTTCGCCCACGATGCCGCCGTCTGGGAGCCGTAACCGTGCTCAACGTGCGGAGTGTCGACTGGATCGTGGTGAGTTGTGGCGGCCGGGGCAACCGTGAATCGGCATGATCTGCCTGGCAGACCACCCGACGGATCCTCGAACCAATCTCCCCGGACTGCGACGAGAACGGGGCTGAGAACCGACGACATCTCGGTTCCCAGCCCCGGCCAGGTCACTCCATAGCGGTCACACGTCAGCTGCAGCCGCTCGTCGAGCCGCAGCCCTCGCACACGTAGCAACTTCCGGCCGGACGCATCTTCGTGCCACACGTGAAGCACAGCGGTGCGTCGGCGTTCTTGCCCTGCACCAGTTCGAGCAGATCCATCGACGAACCCACGTGCGCGGGAGCCGGCTTCTCCGCCTTCACCTCGACAACCGGCTCCACGGTCGGCTCCACCGGCGCGGACACCGCCATCGAACCCATGTCGACGGGCTCGTCGATCGTCGTGATCGAACCGGTCGCCGCCGCCGCCTCGGCCCGCAGTTGCGCGGCCCGCTCCGACGCGGTGAAGATGCCCAGCTCGGCGCGACGGTCGTAGGGAAGGAAGTCGAGGGCCAGTCGCCGGAAGATGTAGTCCATCACCGACGCCGCCATCCGGATGTCGGGGTCGTCGGTCATGCCGGCCGGCTCGAAGCGCATGTTCGTGAACTTCGAGACGAACGTCTCCAGCGGCACGCCGTACTGCAGGCCGATCGAGATCGCCACCGAGAACGCGTCCATCACGCCGGCGAGCGTCGAGCCCTGCTTCGACATCTTCAGGAAAACTTCGCCCAGACCATCATCCGGGTACGACGACGCCGTCAGGTAACCCTCGGCGCCCCCGACCGAGAACGAGACCGTCTCGGAGTTGCGCTTCTTCGGAAGCCGCTTGCGCACCGGGCGGTATTCGATCTTCGGGGCGGGCGTCTCGATGGACGTACCCGTCGAAGCGGTCTCGGTCTTGGGCTTCGCGTTGGAGAGCGGCTGGCCCACCTTGCAGTTGTCACGGTAGATCGCCATCGCCTTGATGCCGAGCTTCCAGGCCTCGAAGTAGACCTTCTGCACGTCTTCGACCGTCGCGGCCTCGGGCATGTTGACCGTCTTGCTGATCGCGCCGGAGATGAACGGCTGCACAGCGGCCATCATGCGCACGTGGCCCATCGGAGCGATCGAACGCTCGCCCATCGCGCAGTCGAACACCGGGTAGTGCTCGGCGCGCAGGCTCGGCGCGTCGACGACGTGACCGTGCTCGGCGATGTACTCGACGATCGCCTCGACCTGCTCCTCCGGGTAACCGAGGCTGCGCAGGGCACGCGGCACCGTCTGGTTGACGATCTGCATCGAACCGCCGCCGACCAGCTTCTTGAACTTCACGAGGGC
The DNA here is from genome assembly GCA_963797605.1 of uncultured Actinomycetota bacterium. Taxonomy (GTDB): domain Bacteria; phylum Actinomycetota; class Actinomycetes; order Mycobacteriales; family Micromonosporaceae; genus DASQPR01. The sequence goes on from CAWCPX010000005.1 coordinate 503,371, forward strand.
CAGATCGGGCTCGACACCGGTCGTGTCGCAGTCCATCATCAGGCCGATCGTGCCGGTCGGAGCGAGCACACTGGCCTGGGCGTTGCGCCAACCCTGCTTCGCGCCCAGCTTGTTGCCGGCGGCCCACTGCTTGCCGGCCTCACGCTGGATCTCCGTGGCCACCGCACCCCGCACCTGGATGTCACCGCTGGCTTCGGCGTGCTGGCGCATGACCCGCTGGTGCGCCTCGGCGTTGCGGGCATATCCCGCGTACGGGCCGACGACGCCCGCGACCTCGGCGGACCGACGGTAGGCGGTCGCCGTCATGAGCGAGGTGATCGCGGCGGCGACGCTGCGGCCCTCGTGCGAGTCGTAGGGCAGGCCGGTCGCCATGAGCAGCGCGCCGAGGTTGGCGTAACCGATGCCGAGCTGCCGGTAGTCGCGCGTGGTCTCGCCGATCTTCTCGGTCGGGAAGTCGGCGAAGCAGATGGAGATGTCCATCGCGGTGATGATGAACTCGACCGACTTCACGAACTTCTCGGTCTCGAAACCACCATCGGCACGCAGGAACTTCATCAGGTTGAGCGAGGCCAGGTTGCAGGACGAGTTGTCCAGCGACAGGTACTCCGAGCAGGGGTTACTGGCGGTGATGCGGCCTGTCTCGGGGTTGGTGTGCCAGTGGTTGATCGTGTCGTCGTACTGCAGACCGGGATCGGCGCAGTCCCACGCCGCCTGGGCGATCTTGCCGAACAGCTCACGGGCGTCGACGGTCTCGATCACGGCACCGTCGAGACGGCCACGCAGCGCGAACGACTCGCCCTTCTCGACCGCGGTCATGAACTCGTCGGAGACGCGGATCGAGTTGTTGGCGTTCTGGTATTGCACGGAGACGATGTCGGCGCCACCGAGGTCCATGTCGAAGCCGGCATCACGCAGCGCGCGGATCTTGTTCTCCTCGCGCGATTTCGTGATCACGAACTCTTCGATGTCAGGGTGGTCGACGTCGAGGATGACCATCTTCGCGGCTCGGCGGGTGGCGCCACCGGACTTGATCGTGCCGGCGCTCGCATCGGCGCCACGCATGAAGCTAACCGGCCCGGACGCGGTGCCACCGCTGCTCAACAGCTCCTTCGACGACCGGATCCGGGAGAGGTTGACGCCCGATCCGGAACCGCCCTTGAAGATCAGACCCTCTTCCTTGTACCAGTCGAGGATCGAGTCCATCGAGTCGTCGACGGCGAGGATGAAACACGCGCTGACCTGCTGCGGCGACGGCGTGCCCACGTTGAACCAGACCGGCGAGTTGAAGCTGAACACCTGGTGCAGCAGCATCCACGTCAGTTCGTCGGCGAAAATGTCGGCCTCGTGGGAGGACCCGAAGTAGCCGAACTCCTCGCCCGCCTTGCGGTAGGTGTGCACGACCCGGTCGATGAGCTGCTTGAGGCTCCACTCGCGCTCATCGGTGCCGAGCGCGCCACGGAAGTATTTCGTCGTGACGATGTTCGCCGCGTTGATGCTCCACGATTCGGGGTATTCGACCCCACGCTGCTCGAAATTGATCGAACCGTCGCGCCAGTTGGTCATGACGACGTCACGGCGCTCCCAGTTCACCTCGTCGTACGGGTCGACGCCCTCGGTGCTCCACACCCGCTCAATGCGAATGCCCGGCTTTGCGCGGCCCTTGCTCACCTGGGCGTTACCCCCGTTCGCCCCCTTGCCACGCGCACCCGCTGACGTCTCTACAGCCTCGCTCATCCCCGGCCCCTTGTTCTACGGCTTCCCCGCCGTGTCCACACATTTGATTTTTGTTCACTGTTCGGGCGCGCCGGCCCGACCTACGTGCTGCGTCTTCGGTGCTGGGCGACCCGTCGCTCGGCGACCCGCGCCGATCGCCCGACCGGCGATCTACCCGGTCGCCACCGGCGCGAGCGTCGGTGCCACGCTCGCTTCGTCGTCTCCGGACGCCGCCTGAACGGATTCGGCGACGGCCCTGGCTTCGGCCTCGGCGCGCAGCGAGGCGATCTCTCGCTCGAAGTCGACCAACGAGTCGAACGATCGATAGACGCTCGCGAACCGGAGGTAGGCGACCTCGTCGAGCTCTCGCAGCGGTCCGAGAATCGCCAGGCCAACCTCGTGGCTCGGGATCTCGGCCACTCCCCGCGCCCGGATCGTCTCCTCGACCTTCTGCGCCAGCAACGCCATCGCGTCGTCATCGACGGGTCGGCCCTGGCACGCCTTCCGCGCACCCGCCATGATCTTCGCGCGGCTGAACGGCTCGGTCACGCCGCTGCGCTTGACGACTGCCAGCACCGCCTCTTCGACAGTCGTGAACCGCTTGCCGCACTCGGGGCAGGACCGACGGCGCCGGATGAGCTGACCGTCTTCGGCCTCTCGCGAGTCGACCACTCGCGAGTCGCCGTGGCGACAGTAAGGACATCTCATGCGCGTCTCCCAAACCTCTCGTGCTCCCGTCGCGAGCAACTCGTGACGGGCCGTGCGTGGCGCTGGGGCCAGCGCGCTACGCCTATAGGCATAACAACCCCCGACACCCCGATATGTCCGCCGACCGTCGGGCATGCCAAAGACCGATACGTCCTACTTCGAGCGTATCGCGATCGGGTCTTCGGGACGACACCTCAGGCGGGTAAACCCAACCTGTTGACGACGGACACCCATATGACTACTAGATGTTGGGGTTGACGTTATTCCTCGTGCCAGAGGGACGCAAGTCAGCTCCCGCGTGTCGGCACACCATTTTCGCGACCGGCGCGAACCTGGGATTTGCGCACGTCGCGCGCAGCGATCACGACGCTGGCAGGAGCAGTTGCTCGCCCACGTAGACCCGATTATCGGGGAGGTGATTGAAGACACGCACGCGGTTAACGGCCGCGACCGGATCATCGTGCGGCATGGCGGCCGTGGCGATCGACCACAGTGTGTCACCCGACCGAACGACGATGGCGCGCGGCGGACCGGCCGGCGACGCGGCCTGACTCGCGGGTGCCAGCAGCGCCGTGAGCGTGATCGCGAACCCGAGCAGCGCCAGACCGAACACGACGCGGCCGCGGCGGGTCAGCCGCACCGATCTGGCGCCTCGACCGCCCGGAACCCGCGGCGACTCGGCGGACCGCGCGGCGAGGACCGCCGCCCGCGCGGCCAACTGGGCCCGAGCCCCGCGCGGAGCCGGCATCGCGACGTCACCGTCCTCGGCAGCGAACCGGCCGGCAGCCTCATCGGCCAGCGGCGGCACGAGGTAGAGCTGGGGCCGGCGGTGCGGCAACCCGTCGTCGCCGGACCGATGAGAGATCGCGAGAGTCATCTCAGCCTCCAAGATCGTACGCCCGTACGATAGAACGGACGTACGATGGTGTACCAGATTTCCATGACAGGTGTCGAGCGACACGACGCATTAAGTCGAACAGACGTTTGAAGTTGTCACACACTCGCGATACGGTCATGGGACACCGAACGGGACGGCAGCCGAAGCCCGGCAGTCGTTCCTCGGCGGTACGCGAGAAACGCACGTGTGCGCACGACGAGGAGGACCGAGTGCCTAAGCAACCGAAGAGTGTGGCGGCGGCGAGCAGTGTCTCGCCACGACGCCGGTCACATGGCGCGGGCGGCGGTGATTCTCAGATGCGGGCGGTGACAGCCGTGGTCGGTGGCTTGCAAGACGTGGGCGGCACCGATTTGAGCGGCCGGCAGCGGCGCATCCTCGATTTCATCCGCGCCTGGGTCGATCAACACGGCTACCCGCCGAGCGTGCGCGAGATCGGCGAGGGCGTGCAACTCGTCTCGCCCTCCAGCGTCGCCTACCAATTGGGGCAACTGGAGTCGAAGGGCTACCTGCGCCGCGATGCCAACCGGCCGCGCGCGGTCGACGTGCGGCCCGCCACCGACCTGAGCCCGGAAGAGGAAGCCGCCAAGCACGCGGCCCGGCCCGCGCCCGCCTACGTGCCGCTCGTCGGGCGCATCGCGGCCGGCGGTCCGATCCTGGCCGAGCAGATGATCGACGACGTGTTCCCGCTCCCCCGTGAGCTCGTCGGCGAGGGCACCCTGTTCTTGCTCAACGTCAAGGGTGACTCGATGCTCGACGCCGCCATCTGCGACGGTGACTGGGTCGTGGTGCGGCAGCAGCCCAACGCCGAAAACGGCGACATCGTCGCGGCGATGCTCGACGGCGAGGCGACGGTGAAGACCTTCCGCCTGCGCGACGGGCACGTCACGCTGATGCCGCAGAACCCGGCGTTCGAGCCGATTCCGGGCGACTCCGCGACCATCCTGGGCAAGATCGTCGCGGTTCTCCGCCGCATCTGACGCCGTCACGGCGCGCCGAGCGACACGTGCGGCGCGCCGCCACGCGACGAGCACACGACGACAATGCCGCCACGGCATGTCGACGATAGCGACACCATGATCGGGCTGGGTTAGGCCGCCGAGGCCACCCGGCCCGTTGTCGTTCGTCGATGAGTCCGTGGGCGCCCGGCCTTGCTCTGCTCACCCTTACGCATCGGCGCTCTGCTTGCTCTGCCAACGCCACGGCAACACTCAGCTTGCTCTGCCAACGCCACGGCAACACTCACGCAGTGTGATCGTCCGCGCGCCGACGCCGAAGCCACATCGTGCAACCTAGCTGGTCAAACGCTATGGGCCTCGAGGTAAGCAGAGCAAAGCCGCCGGCACAACCATCGCCGATCGGAGCGTGAAAATCACAGAGCGTGATCACGCGGGTACGCCCTCCAGGGCAACCCTCCGGTGCTGGCGTGGCAGCCGACCTCAGTAGTCGTAGTCGTCGGGATCCTGCGGTCGGCGTCCGTCAGCGGGCGGACGACCGTACGTGCCCGGTTGCGGGCCAGCCGGCGGTTGGACGGGGCTGCCGTACTGGCCGCCCTCGTAGCCACCCCCGTCATAGCCGCCGTCGTAACCGCCACCGTCGTACTGGCCACCGTCGTATTGGCCGCCACCGTACTGTCCACCGCCGTACTGCTGGCCGCCGTACTGTCCGCCGGGACGCGACGGACCGGCGGGAGCGGCGTACGGGTCGGCGGCCGGATAGTCGGGTCCGGGACCGTTACCGTACGGGTCGTAGGCGGGCTCACGCGGCGCCCCGTACACGTTGGCACCACCGCCACCCGGTGACGCGTCTACGCCGCCCGGAGCGCCGTAGACACCGCCACCGCCGGGAGCACCGTAGACAGCGCCGCCACCAGCGGGCGGCGCACCGTAGAGACCCGGAGCAGGAGTCGGAGCCGCACCGACGGGAGCACCGTAAACGCCGCCACCCGGCGCACCTGGGCCGCCCGGCCCGGCAGGAGCGCCGTAGACACCGGCCGCCCCAGCCGCGCCGACACCGGCCGCGGCGAGGTCGTTACGCGGGCGGTTCCGAGCCTCGGCGGCCGCGGCGAGGCGGAACTTCTGCCGGGACCTGCGAATGCCGAACACGCCGAGCAACACCAGGATGAGCCCGAATACGGCCACGCCACCGAGCAGCAACTTGAGGTCGGTCAGGGACAGGCTGAGGATCCAGGAGACGATCGCGCCGTGCTTGGTCGGGCCCTTGACGGCGCTGCCCTTCTTGCCGCCCGTGCCCGCGACGACGGGCTTCGCGGGCGTGAAGCGCAGCAGCGGCGTCGCGTTGGACGTCTTCGAGATCGTGAGGAACCCGGTGCCGTCGGCCGTGTAGGCGATCGACTCACCGTCGAAATCGGGGTCATCGGCCGGCTGCGGCATCGGCGTGATCGTCGGGGTGCTCTTCGTGATCGCGGCGACGACGTCACCGCCCTTGACGGTCCACTCGTACGCGTCGGAGCCGGTGCGCAGCACGACCTTCGTGCCGTCGGGTGACACAGCGCCGCCGGTCACCCACGTCTGGCCGAGGATGCTGAACTTCGTCGCCGTGCCGGTCTGCTCCGGCGTGAACGTGCCGACCTTCGTCAGGGCGTTGTTCGAGTCGGTCTTCAGCGCACCGGCGGCCGGCTCGTAGAGCGAGGCCGGACCGGACCCGTTGCGGGTGACGAAGATCGGCCGGCCGTCGCCGCCCAGGACCATCGCCCCGGCGTTGTGCGCACCGTCGGGGTACGTGAAGCGGTAGAGCGTGATGGAGCCGTTGGCCGGCACCTTCCACAGACCGATGGTGGACCGGGTCGGTGTTGACGTCACCGATGTCGGCTGACCCACAGCGTGCCGTTCTTGTCGACCGCGAGGTCTTCCGGGTCGTTGGCGCCCTTGCCGCCGTACGACTTCGTGTTGGTCCGCGAGCATTTGCTGTCGAACAGGTAGATCGAGGTGCCTCGGCCGCTGCCGGCGCCGTCGACGGCCGCGTAGCCGGTCTTCGTGGCGACCAGGCCGGTGATGTCGATCGCGCCGTGGCTGCTGCTCGAACTGATCGTGCACACCGTCGTGGGCTTGACGGCGGGGGGAACCGGAATGGCCAACCCGGTGGCGCTGGGCGTCGGCGTCGGTGCCGACCAACTGGCGGTCGCGGGCACCAAAACGATTCCCGAGACGACCATGACCGCTAACCAAACACGACGCATCCGCCTAGTGTCGCAGAGTCCGGCAACCATCAACGACCCGCCGGGGAATCGTCACACCTGTGTCGATCACCGCGAATGTTCAGGTGACAGCACGTAGGGGCGTAGTGACGCGGCGAGGAACTCGGGCACCCGAACCCACAGCTCAGTGCCGGTGTCACGGTGATCAGCGCTCAGCACCTCGCCCCGATCATGGACGGCCGCGACGAGCTCACCGTGCTCGTAGGGCACGAGGACCCGCATCTCCACCGCCGGCCGCGGCAACCGTGCCTCGATGGCGAGCCGGAGGTCATCGAGGCCGACGCCGGTGCGAGCGGACACGAACACCGCGTCTGGCCACAGCCGCTTCAGGCGCAGCAGCGTCTCCTCGGCCGCGGCGTCGACCTTGTTGATCACCAGCAGCTCGGGCAGCTTGTCGGCGCCGACCTCGCCCAGCACCTCGTGCACCGCGCGCACCTGCTGCTCCGGGTCGGGGTGGGCGCCGTCGACGACGTGCACGATCAGGTCGGACTCGGCGACCTCCTCCAGCGTCGAGCGGAACGCCTCGATCAACTGGTGCGGCAGGTGCCGGACGAAACCGACCGTGTCGGAGTAGGTGTAGATCCGGCCGTCGGCCGTCTGGGACCTACGGGTGGTCGGGTCGAGGGTGGCGAAGAGCGCGTCTTCCACCAGCACGCCCGCGCCGGTCAGCCGGTTGAGCAGGCTCGACTTGCCCGCGTTGGTGTAGCCGGCGATGGAAACGCTCGGAATGGCGTGCCGGCGGCGGCTGGATCGCTTGGTGACACGTACCGTCCGCATGGCCGCGATGTCTTTGCGAAGCCGGGCGATCCGGTTTCGGATGCGTCGCCGGTCGGTCTCGAGCTTGGTCTCACCGGGGCCACGCGAGCCGATGCCGCCACCCTGGGAGCCGACCCGGCCACCGGTCTGGCGGCTCAGCGACTCGCCCCAGCCACGCAGGCGCGGCAGGAGGTATTGCAGCTGGGCCAGCTCGACCTGCGCCTTGCCCTCGCGCGACTTGGCGTGCTGGGCGAAGATGTCGAGGATCAGCGCGGTGCGGTCGACGACCTTGACCTTGATGCGGGTCTCCAGTTTGCGCAGCTGGCTGGGCGACAGCTCGCCGTCGCAGATGACCGTGTCGGCGCCGGTTGCCATGCACGACGCCGTGCAGCTCTTCGACCTTGCCCCGGCCGATGTAGGTGGCCTGGTCGGGTCGGCTGCGGCGCTGGATCAGCGCCTCGAGCACCTGCGAACCGGCGGTCTCGGCGAGCGCGGCCAGCTCGGCCAGGGAGTTTTCCGCGTCGGCGATGGTGCCCTCGGTCCAGACGCCGACCAGCACAACCCGCTCCAGGCGCAGCTGGCGGTATTCGACCTCGGTGACATCGGTGAGCTCGGTGGACAGGCCGGCGACCCGGCGCAGCGCGTTGCGCTCGGCCAGCTCGAGATCACCTCGGGTGTCGTCATCGGTGTCGTCGAACAGGTCGTCGGTGTCGGCGGCGGTGTCGTCAGCGAGATTGTCATGATCGAGCAGGGGCTCGAAGCGGTCCGTAGTCATCCCCTCGATCGTGGCACGGCAATCGGTCACAACGCACCTGCATTAGTGTTCGGTAGAACACGCCGGACGCTGACGACGAGAGGTTGGCCAGTGCGATGGCGCGCGTTGCCGAGTGCTGGGTTTTCGATCACGATCCGGGTGGCGGTTCCGGCCGACTCGACAGCGATCGGCCGCATCGCCACCGCGGTCGGCGACGCCGGTGGCATCGTGACCGCGCTCGACGTCGTCGACTCCGACCATCTCCGAGTCATCGCCGACGTCACCTGCGACACGGCCGACGCGGCCCACGCCGACCAGGTTGTCGCGGCGCTGGAGAAGCTCGACGGCGTGGAGGTGCGGAAGGTCTCCGACCGCACGTTCCTGCTGCACCTCGGCGGCAAGATCGAGGTGCACTCCAAGGTCGCGCTGCGTACCCGCGACGAGCTGTCCCGTGCGTACACCCCGGGCGTGGCCCGCGTCTGCATGGCCATCGACGAGAACCCGGAGGACGCCCGCCGGCTGACCATCAAGCGCAACACGGTCGCGGTGGTCACCGACGGCTCGGCGGTGCTGGGGCTCGGCAACATCGGCCCGGCCGCCGCGCTGCCGGTCATGGAGGGCAAGGCCGCGCTGTTCAAGCGGTTCGGCGGCGTCGACGCGTGGCCGGTCGTGCTCGACACGCAGGACACCGACGAGATCATCCGGATCGTCAAGGCGATCGCGCCGGCGTACGGCGGGATCAACCTGGAGGACATCGCCGCGCCGCGCTGCTTCGAGATCGAGGCGCGGCTGCGCGAGATGCTCGACATCCCGGTCTTCCACGACGACCAGCACGGCACCGCGATCTGCGTGCTCGCCGCGCTGACCAACGCGCTGCGGGTGGTCGGCAAGCAGATGGCCGACGTACGGGTGGTCGTCTCCGGCGCCGGCGCGGCCGGCACGGCGATCATGAAGCTGCTGCTCCGCCAGGGCGTCGGCGACATCATCGCGTACGACCGGCGGGGCGCGCTGCACCGTGGCATGGCCGACATGAGCCCGTCCTGGCAGTGGCTGGCCGAGCAACACCAACCGCGACGACTACGCCGGTGACCTGCCCGGCGCGATCCGTGGCGCGGACGTCTTCATCGGGGTCAGCGCGCCGAACCTGCTCACCGGCGACGACATCGCCCAGATGGCACCGCGATCGATCGTGTTCGCGCTGGCCAACCCGGACCCGGAGGTCGACCCGCGGGAGGCGCGCAAGCACGCGGCGATCGTGGCGACCGGCCGGTCCGACCAGCCGAACCAGATCAACAACGTGCTCGCGTTCCCCGGCGTGTTCCGGGGCATGCTCGACGCCCAGGCCCGCGGCGTACACCGAGGACATGGCGCTGGCCGCCGCCCGGGCGATCGCGGACGTGGTCGGCGAGGAGAAGCTCAACGCCTCGGTCATCGTGCCGAGCGTGTTCGACGCCCGGGTGGCGCCGGCGGTCGCGGCGGCCGTGCGCGCGGTGGCGAAGGGCAACGCGGGCGTGGCGGGCGTCGAGCCGGAGCTGATCCTGCCGACGCAGGACGGCTTTGACGACGGCTTCGACCTGGCCGGCGGCTTCCGGGGCGGCAGCGTCGATTCGGGCGACACGTTCGTCTACTGATACAGGTCAGGCGATGTTGATCTCGCCGGTGGCGACCACCACGGCCGGGCCGGTCAGACGGCACGTGGTGGCGGTGATCTCGATGAACAGCCGGCCGCCGGGCACGTCGACGGCGACCGTGCCACGTTCGAGACCGGCCTGCCGCAGCGCCGCCGCCGCGACCGCGCACGCTCCGGAGCCGCAAGACAGCGTCTCGCCGACGCCGCGCTCGTATACCCGCATCTGCGACGTGCACGTCGGCGCCCTGGACCGGCTCGGCGGCGGCCACGAACTCGACGTTCACGCCGGTCGGGAACGTGGCCGTGTCGAAGCGGGGCTGCTCCCGGAGGTCGAGCGCGGCCAGCGCCGACCGGTCCGGGACGGCGAACACGACATGCGGGTTGCCGACGTCGACGGAGGGTCCGCGATAGGTCAGCACCGGCCACGGTCGCCACGCTGTCCGGCCCGATCACCGGCACCGGCATGTCGACCGTGATCAGGTCGGGCCGGATCTCCACGGTCACGACGCCCGCCCGGGTCGCGATCGGCAACCGTTCCGCCTGGGCCGCCGAGATCAGGCCGGAGTCGATCAGATAGCGCGCGTACACCCGGACGCCGTTGCCGCACATCTCCGCGACCGAGCCGTCGCCGTTGTAGTAGTCCATGAACCACTCGGCCTCGGCGGCCATGTGCGCGGCATCGGGGTGCTTCGCCGACCGGACGACCCGCAGCACGCCGTCACCGCCGATGCCACGGCGCCGGTCGCAGAGCCGCGGCCACGTAGGCCGTGGTCAGATCGATCTCACCGTCGGGATCGGGCAGCACGACGAAGTCGTTGCCGGTGCCGTGTGCCTTCGCGAATCTCATGATCTGCCATTCTCACCGATCGGTGTGCAGGTGACCAAGGACGGGCGCCCTCGGCGCGTCGTCACCAGCGTCGCCGCGTCGGCGCCGTCGAGCCAGACGATTCGCGGATCGCGGCGGAACCAGTTGCGCTGCCGCCGCACGAACCGCCGGGTCGCCTGGACCGTGTCCGCGGCCGCCTCAGCCGACGTACGGGTTCCGTCCAGGTGCGCGAGCACCTGCTGGTATCCGAGCGCCCGGGACGCGGTCAGGCCGTCGCGCAGCCCCTGCTGGTCGAGCAGCGCGGACCTCGTCGACCAGGCCGGCCGCCCACATCTGGTCGACCCGCGCGGCGATCCGCTCGTCGAGCGCCGCGGTGTCCATGTCGACGCCGAGCTGCACGGCGGCGATAGGCCGGGGTCGGCGTCGGCAGCGCCGCGGTGAACGGGCCGCCGGTCAGCTCGATGACCTCCAGGGCGCGGACGATGCGCCGGCCGTTGGACGGCAGGATCTGCGCGGCCGCGGCCGGGTCGCGCGGCCGCCAGCCGGGCGTGCAGCGCGGCCGGGCCGGCATCGGCCAGCTCGGCCTCCAGCGCGGCACGCAGCGCGGGGTCGGTGCCGGGGAACTCGAAATGCTCCAGCACCGCCCGGACGTAGAGGCCGGAGCCGCCGACCAATAGCGGGTACGCGTCCCCGGCCCCGGATCGTCGTCGATCGCGGCGCGGGCCAGGCTCTGGTAGTCGGCGACGCTGGCCGGTTCGGTGACGTCCCAGATATCGAGCACGTGATGCGGTACGCCTCGCCGCTCGGCGCGGCGTCAGCTTCGCCGTGCCGATGTCCATGCCCCGGTAGAGCTGCATCGAGTCGGCGTTGACCACCTCGCCGCCGAGCCGTTCGGCGATGCGGCAGCGCGATCGACAGCGCCGACTTCCGCCGCCGCCGGTCGGCCACCGACCATCGCGGCGATCACGCGGACCGGTCACGTCATGCGCGCGTCCCAGCGAGCGCGACCGAGGTAGCTGGACGCCGTACGGGGCCGGCGTCGTGACCTCGACCGTGCCACGGAGGCCGCCGGACCGCGGCCGGCGCCGGCGAGCACCTGCCACGCCGCCCGGCCGGCGACCAGCAGCTCGGCCGCGACGTCGGGTCGATGGCCAGCAGCGCGTCCGGGTCGGCGGCGGCCAGCGCCTTCGTGACGGACGCGTCGAACGCCTCGGCGCGCGGGTCGTCGTAGCCCGGCGACTTGTCGCCGCGGCAGGCCGAGCCGTCGCCCATCACGAGCAGGCCGACCCGTTCCGGCGGGAGTGCGGAGGCGCCCGACCCGCGTCGGCGCACACGGCGCGGTCGCCCGCGCGTCGATCTCGACGGCCGACCGCGACGGGCGTCGGTCGGCCGGTCGCGCAGCAGCCACGCGCCGATCGCGAGACTCAGCGGCGACCGTTCCCCGACCGCGAGCGCGTCGAGACCGCCGAGCGCGTAGGTCTCGCGGACCCCGATAAGGATCGAATGTCCCGAAGCTCTGCGCGCCGTGATCGCGCGTCGCCGTGCCGGCGCCGACGACGACGATCGCGGTCGGCGCGGCCTCGAACACGCGTCGATCGCGGCGCGCACGCGCGTCGCGAAGATCATCCAGTTCGGCGGCGGCTCCGGCGGCGACCGAAGGCACCAAAAGCGGCGGATGCGGACAGACGGCGGCGGCGACAAGGGGCACGACCCCACGGTATCCGTCGCGCTCGACGTTTCGCCGACGGCCGCGCCCGAGCGCCCGAAGGACACCATATGGTCACGGTCGTCGGTAGGCGCTCGACGCGGACGGGGGCGCACCTGTGACAATGCCCGAGGGACACTCAACACATCGCGCCTATGGCGGACGCCGACCGGCAACGTCCGAGTCGTCGTCCGGGAAGAACGAGGTTGGACACATGGAAGACTGGACCGCCTTCGGGCGCATCGACGCTGACGGCACCGTGTTCGTCAAGACGGCCGACGGGGAGCGCGCCGGTCGGGTCGTGGCAAGCGGGTACGCCCGAAGAGGGGCTCGCCCACTTCGCCCGGCGCTACGACGACCTGGTCACCGAGGTCAACCTCGTCGAGGCCCGGCTGGGCAGCGGCGCCGCCGACGCGGCCGCACTCGCTCGCCACGATCAAGCGGCTGCACGCGTCGCTGCGCCGAGGCGCACGTCGTCGGCGACATCGACGGCCTCGTCCGCGCGGCTGGAGAAGCTGACCGCGGTCGCGGCCGAGAAGGCCGACGAGCCCGGGCCGCCCGCGAGGCCGCCCGGACCGAGGCCCTGGCCGCGCAAGACCGCGCTGGTCGTCGAGGCCGAGGGGCTCGCCGCCGAGTCGACGAGCTGGAAGGCGTCCGGCGACCGGTTCAAGGCGATCCTCGACGAGTGGAAGGCCGATCAGCGGCGTCGACCGCAAGGCCGACGGCGAGCTGTGGAAGCGGTTCGCGGCCGCGCGGGACACGTTCACCCGCCGCCGCGGTGCCCACTTCGCCACCCTCGACGCCAGCCGCAAGCAGGCCAGAGCGCGCAAGGACGAGCTGGTCGCGGAGGCCGAGACGCTGTCCGACGTCGACCGAGTGGAACGCGACCGCCAACCGGCTCAAGGAGCTGATGGCCGAGTGGAAGGCCGCGCCGCGCGCCTCCAAGGAGGTCGAGCAGAAGCTCTGGGACCGGTTCCGGGCCGCTCAGGACGCGTTCTTCAGCCGCCGCAGCGAGGTGTTCTCGGCCCGCGACGCGGAGTCAGCGGGGCGATCGAGCGCCGTCAGGAGCTGCTCGGCGCAGGCCGAGGCGCTCGACGTCGACGCCGACCCGAAGGCCGCGCAGGCCGCGATGCGCGACATCCAGGCGAAGTGGCACGACGCCGGCCGGGTCTCCCGCGACGCCGCGGCCGGGCTCGACCGCCGGCTGCGCGCGGTCGACGAGAAGATCCGCGAGGCGATGGACGTCGCGTGGCGCCGCCCCGAGCCGTCCGCGAGCCCGCTGCTGCTGCAGATGCGCGAGCAGGTGGCCGAGGCGGAGGCGCGGCTGGCCCGGGCGAAGGCGGCCGGCGACGCGAAGCGGATCCGCGAGGCCGAGCCGGCGCTGGCCGGCAAGCAGCAGTTCCTCGCCCTCGCCGAAGGCCAGAAGTAGCTCTTGAGCTGAGACCGGGACCCCGCACGCGTCGCTGCTCGCGGACGACGGGTGGGGTCCCGAGCGTGGGCAGACCCAGCATCACTCCGCTGGTACGGTGACGAGCCCGGCCTCGTGCGCGTCGCCGGCCCGGGTGCGCCGGTGTTCGATCAGGGCACCGTCCGCGTTGAGGTGGTGCGGTGCGGCGTACGTGATCTCGGTGTGCACGATGTCGCCCGGCCGCACGGTCGCCGGGTCGGCGAGCGAAGTGCACCAGCCGGCCGTCGCGCGCGCGGCCGGACATGCGGCCCGGTGGCGCCGTCCTTGCGACCCTCACCGACCGCGACCAGCACCTCGGGTACGTAGCCGATCAGCTTCTTGTTCTCGGCCCAGGTGATCTCTTCGAGCGTTGCCATCAGCCGCTGGTAGCGCTCGGTCACGACCTCCTTCGGCACCTGCGCGTCCATCGTCGCGGCCGGCGTGCCGGGGCGCTTCGAGTACTGGAACGTGAAGGCGCTGGCGAACCGTGCCGCGCGTACGACGTCGAGCGTCTGCTCGAAGTCGGCATCGGTCTCGCCCGGGAAGCCGACGATGATGTCGGTCGTGATCGCGGCGTCGGGCATCGCGGCGCGGACCTTGTCGATGATCCCGAGGTAGCGCTCCTGGCGGTAGCTGCGGCGCATGCTCCGGAGCACGGCGTCGGAGCCGGACTGCAGCGGCATGTGCAGGCTGTGGCAGACGTTCGGTGTCTCGGCCATCGCGGCGATCACGTCGTCGGTGAAGTCCTTCGGGTGCGGGCTGGTGAACCGGACCCGCTCCAGCCCCTCGATCTCGCCGCGTCGCCCGCAGCAGCTTGCCGAACGCGAGCCGGTCGCCGAACTCGACGCCGTACGAGTTGACGTTCTGCCCGAGCAGGGTGACCTCCAGGACGCCCTCGGCGACCAGGGCCCGCACCTCGGCGAGGACGTCGCCCGGCCGCCGGTCTTTCTCGGTGCCGCGCAGGCTCGGGACGATGCAGAACGTGCAGGTGTTGTTGCAGCCGACCGAGATGGACACCCAGCCGGCGTACGACGATTCGCGCCGGGTGGGCAGCGTGGACGGGAAGACCTCGAGCGATTCGAGGATCTCGACCTCGGCGCTCTCGTTGTGCCGGGCGCGTTCGAGCAGGACCGGCAGCGAACCGATGTTGTGCGTGCCGAAGACGACGTCGACCCAGGGTGCCTTTTTGACGATCTCGCCGCGGTCTTTCTGGGCGAGGCAGCCGCCGACGGCGATCTGCATGCCCGGGTTCTTCGCTTTGTGGGCGCGAGGTGGCCGAGGTTGCCGTAGAGCCGGTTGTCGGCGTTTTCGCGGACGGCGCAGGTGTTGAAGACGACGACGTCGGCTGTCTCATCCTCGTTTGCCCGGACATATCCGGCGGCGTCGAGCAGCCCGGAGATGCGCTCCGAGTCGTGCACGTTCATCTGGCAGCCGTACGTGATCACGTTGTAGGTTCTCTGCTCCGACACGGCACCAAGGGTAGCCGGTCGGGCACTCCGCGGCCGTTGCGGCGCCGTGCTCTCCGAGTTCGCGACGGAGAGTCGATCACCCGGGACGGCGCGACCCGTGACTGTGTGTGAGTCGGCTGGCTCGGCGGGCAATGGTGTTCGTCGCGCCTTTGCTCTGCTCACGCCGAGGCATCGGGGCGATGAGCAGGAGATTCGCCGAGGGACATCTGCGAGCGCGTGGGCTCGGCTGTCACCGTGCGTACGTGTGGCCGGGAGGTGAGCAGAGCAAAGGCCGGTGAACCATACGTCCCACCGCGGCGGCACGACTCACGTTCCGTCACAAGTGGCGACGTCTCGCTAGGCCCGCGCGGACGCGCCCCGCACTTCCAGGTGGGCGAGCAGATCCGCGGTCGCCGCCGTCACGGCAGCCACCGCGGCGTCGAACGCGGCCGCGTTGTGCGCGGCGGGCGCCCGAAAACCGGAGATCTTGCGAACGTACTGCAGCGCGGCGGCCTCCATGTCGGCCGTGGTCACGCTCTCGGTGTAAGGCTCACGCAGAGTCTTGATGCTTCGGCACATACGGACACGCTAGCGGGCGATCTCGGTGACCCGCGACTCCCGCACCACCGTGACCCGGATCTGACCGGGATAGGTCAGCTCCGCCTCGATCTGCTTCGCCACGTCGCGGGCCAGCACCGACGCGCCGATGTCGTCGACGTCGTCGGGCTTGACCATGACCCGGATCTCGCGACCGGCCTGCATCGCGAACACCTTCTCGACACCGATCTTGCCGGCGGCGATCTCCTCGATGCGCTCGAGCCGCTTGACGTATGCCTCCAGGCTCTCGCGGCGGGCGCCGGGGCGGCCACCGGAGCACGCGTCCGATGCCTGGGTCAGCACCGCCTCGATCGTCTGCGGCAGCGACCTCGTTGTGGTGCGCCTCGATCGCGTGCACGATGTCCTCGGACTCGCCGTATTTCCGGGCGATGTCGGCGCCGATCAGCGCGTGGCTGCCCTCGACCTCGTGGGTCAGCGCCTTGCCGATGTCGTGCAGGAACGCGGCCCGCTTGATCGGAGCCGGGTCCAGCCGCAGCTCGGAGGCCATGATCCCGGCGATGTGACCGGTCTCGACGAGGTGCTTGAGCACGTTCTGGCCGTAGCTCGTGCGGTAACGCAGGCGACCGAGCAGCGTGACGAGCTCCGGGTGCAGGTCGGTGATGCCGACCTCGACCAGCGCGTCCTCCGCAGCGCGCTGGCACAAGCGCTCGACCTCGGTCTTCGCCTGTTCGTAGACCTCTTCGATGCGGTGCGGGTGAATGCGCCCGTCGAGCACCAGTTTGTCGAGAGTGAGCCGGCCGACCTCGCGCCGGACCGGATCAAAACACGACAGCAGGACGGCTTCCGGTGTGTCGTCGATGATCAGGTTGACGCCGGTCACGGACTCGAAGGCCCGGATGTTCCGACCTTCGCGGCCGATGATCCGGCCCTTCATCTCGTCGCTCGGCAGGTGCAGGACGCTGACCACGCTCTCCGCCGTCTGTTCGCTGGCGACCCGCTGGATCGCGTCGACGACGATATGTCGGGCGCGATCTTCCGCGGTCGGCGCGAGCGTCGTTCTCGATGTCGCGGACGAGCAGCGCGGCCTCGCGTTTGGCCTGTGTCTCGATCGACTCGACGAGTTCGTTGCGAGCCGCGTCGGCGGTCAGCCCGGCGACGCGTTCGAGCTCCCGGCGCCGCGCCTCCTCGCCCAGGAGCACGGCCGTCTCCCGCTCGAGGAGCGCGGCCTCACGTTCGCTGAACTCGATCTCGGTCTGGCTCATGCGCCGATCGCGCTCCGCCATGCGTTCGGCCTCTTCGGCTTGAAGCCGCTCGCGCTCGTCGAGTCGGATCTGACGCCGCTCGGTGTCAGCGGTCTGCTCCTTGACCGTCGCCTTCAACAGCTCGATCTCCCGCTCGCCGGCCCTGCGGCCGACCACGCGGGCCTGTTCGGCATCGGTCTGCGCCTGCAGATGAGCGCGCTCCAGGATGCTCTCGACCTCGGCGTGCGCCGCACCGATGACTCGCTGAGCCTCGGCCCGGGCCGCGGACGCTTCCGCCTTCGCGGTCACGGCCTCGGCGCGGGCCGCGCTCGCCGCCGCTCGCGCCTGCTCGACCGCGAGCGTCGCGTCGTCGGCGGCGCCACGGAGCGCGGCGAGGGACTGTTCCTGATGATCTTTGGCCGCCAGATAGGCGGACTCTTCGCCGGCGGAGACCGCGCGCGCCGGCGTGCCCGAGCCGAGCCGCCGCGCGAAGCGCGCGAACCAGACGAACGCGGCGACGGCGAGAAGGACGAGAACTGCGACGACAACCACAAGGGTCGTTACGACCGCGCCCACGAGCCGACCTCCTTCGCCGCACGCGTGATGCCACGAACCCCGCCCCAGCTAGGCGAGGGCGGTGATGTGCATCGACGCGTTGACCGGTGAGAAGAATCCGCCAACTCGCGGTGGTCTGGGTGTGCGAAAACCTGCGGCGGGCGCCGATCGCGCCGCCGATGTGACAAAGCCACCGTCGCGACCACGACGGAGCCCGAAAGTATTCAAAAACCGCTGGTAGCGGTGGGGAAACGATGCCGTACTGTTACGCGATCTATATTGTGCGGTATAACCCGCGGTGGTTAGGAACTCTTCTCTAGTTGCCTTGAGGTTAGGTTGCCGAGGGCGGTTCGGTCAAGAACTCATGATCGGGTATTAGTCGGGCATCCACCGAATCGCCAGCGGCAGTAGCCCTTTTGGCTTATGAAAGCGCCCGATATCCGGAGCATCCGGCTGTTTTCGGAAACCAACTCGTGTGGCACGAGTCGCAGTCACGGCGATCTTCCTCGCCGCCGGCTCAGGAACCCTCGGCCACTTCGATGTCGGCGAGCGTGTCGACGTCGAGTTCGCCGGCGAACTCCGCCGACTCGGCTCGGGCGGCCAACGCGTCTTTGACGGCACCGATCGCCACGCCGGCCGAATAGCCCTTACGGGCCAGCATCGCGACGAGGCGGCGGAAGACGGCCTCCGGCGGCACGCCGCTCATGCTGCGCAACTTGCGATCGGCGAGGGAGCGCGCCGTGGACGCCTCGGTCTCACCGTCTACCTCGTCGAGCGCCTCGTCGACCAACTCCGGATCGACGCCGCGCTGCCGCAACTCGCTGGCCAGGGCCCGACGGGCGAGGCCACGACTGAAATGGCGGCTGTTGACCCAAGCTTTCGCGAACGCGGCATCGTCGATAAGGCCGACTTCGTCATATCGGTCGAGCACTTCGGCGGCGACGGTGTCGTCGATCTCGCGTTTGCGCAGCGCGGTGGCGAGTTCGGCGCGAGTGCGGGGGCGGAACGACAGCTGCTGCAGACAGATCTCGCGCGCCCGCTCATATGGGTCGGCAGGCGGTTTCGGGGGTGTTTCCCGGCCGGACGACTCACGGCCGGACAATCTGCCTCGGCTTCCGGGCGTGTCGCCACGCCGATAACCCCGGCCCGGCGTGTCGCCACCGGGCGTGTCGGCTGGCGTGTCCGTGCTTCCGGGCGTGTCACCGCCGTCGGGATCTCGATCAGCGGCGCCGGCAGGGCGACGGCGCGCGCGGGGCGGGGCGGCATCCCAGCCCCGGCCCGTGCGCGCGCGTCGACCAGCCATGGCGAACGCTCTTAGAAGTCGACCGTGATGATGTCGCCGCTGGCGACCGCGTCGGCCGCCACCGCCGCACCGACGCCGAGCTTCTCGAGGATCTTCTTCTCGATCTCGGCGGCGACGTCGGGGTTTTCCTTCAGGAACTTACGGGCGTTTTCCTTACCCTGACCGAGCTGGTCGCCATCGTAGGTGTACCAAGCTCCGGCCTTGCGGATGAAGCCCTGCTCGACGCCGACATCGATCAGCGAGCCTTCACGGGAGATGCCCTGACCGTAGATGATGTCGAATTCGGCCTGCTTGAACGGCGCCGCGACCTTGTTCTTGACGACCTTGACGCGGGTGCGGTTGCCGACCGCCTCGGTGCCGTCTTTCAGGGCCTCGATGCGCCGGACGTCGAGGCGGACCGACGCGTAGAACTTCAGCGCCTTGCCACCGGTCGTGGTCTCAGGGCTGCCGAACATGACGCCGATCTTCTCGCGCAACTGGTTGATGAAGATCGCGGTGGTGTTGGTGTTGCTCAGCGCGCCGGTCACCTTGCGGAGCGCCTGGCTCATCAGCCGGGCCTGCAGACCGACGTGGCTGTCGCCCATCTCGCCCTCGATTTCGGCACGAGGCACAAGCGCGGCGACCGAGTCGATGACGACGATGTCGATCGCGCCGGAGCGGATCAGCATGTCGGTGATTTCGAGCGCCTGCTCACCCGTGTCGGGCTGCGACACGAGCAGGGCGTCGGTGTCGACACCGAGCGCGCGCGCGTAATCGGGGTCGAGCGCGTGCTCCGCGTCGATGAACGCGGCGATGCCGCCCGCTGCCTGCGCGCTGGCGACCGCGTGCAGCGCGACCGTCGTCTTACCGCTGGACTCCGGACCGTAAATCTCGATGATGCGGCCCCTCGGCAACCCCCCGATGCCGAGGGCCACATCGAGCGCGATGGACCCGGTCGGAATCACGGCCATCGGGACCTGCGGCCGCTCACCCAGTCGCATCACCGAGCCCTTGCCGAACTGTTTGTCGATCTGCGCAAGCGCGAGGTCGAGCGCCTTGTCGCGGTCTGGCACTCCTGCCATGGCTGCCACCCCTACTGGTTTCGCGGATTTTTTCTCCGTCGAGCTCTTCACCCGGCACACGCTAGAGCGTGGGTGCGACAGAATGCATCTCGCCGGGCCAAGCGTTGTGGATAACGCCGCCATGTGGACAATACCCGTACACGTGTACGACGCAAGTCGAACACGCGGAACGGCAGCTCAACGGAGGGCCAGCGGCACCCGATCGGGGAAGGCCGCGACCACCGCACGCCAGATGGTGACGGTCGGAACGCCAGCGAGAAATGCCTGATCAACGGTGCGGCCATTCAACTCGGCCAATACTTGATCGGCCGCCACGCTCGCGGCATAGTCGTGGCCGAACACGGTCTCGAGACGGCTCCAGAAATCTGTCAATCGCACGTGACGATCCTACGTTCTCCATCGCGCATCGACCCGTCACGCGATCACCACGCCCCTTATCACCACGTGCCGATCGAGGGCGCGGACCGGCCGGGTTCGGTGACGGCTCGCCGCACCGCGTCGGCCAGCGGCTCCATGTCGGCGAGCGACAACCGGCTCACCGTGATCCGCAGCGCCGACGGCGAGGCCAGACGATAGAGCGCGCCGGGCGCCACGGCATAACCCTCATCACGCAGGCGGGCCACGGCAACAGTCTCGTCGGGCACCCGGACCCACACGTTGATGCCGGTGCGCCCGGTGACCTCCAGGCCGCGGGCGGTCAGCGCGGCCACGAGCGCTTCCCGCCGGGCCTCGTAGGAATCACGCGCCTCGGCCACCAACTCGGCGGTCGCCGGAGCCGTCCACAGCGCCACGACCAGCCGCTGCAGGATCGTCGACACCCAACCGGTGCCGAGTTGCTGCCGCCCTTCGAGGCGCGCGATCGTCTCCCGGTCACCGGCGATCACGGCCAGCCGCAGGTCCGGGCCGTAGGGCTTGCTCACCGAACGCACGAACGCCCAGCTCCGGGTCGCTCCGGCCAGCGCGTGCAACGGCTCGACCGAGAGTTGCGCGGCGTGATCGTCTTCGATCAACAGCAGGTCCGGGTGCTCGGCCAGGATCGACCGGAGCGCGGCGGCCCGAGCCGATGTCACGGCCGCTCCCGTCGGGTTCTGGGCTCGGGAGGTGACGATCAGAGCGCGTACCCCGGAAGTGATCGCCGCTCTTAAGCCCTGTGGGGTTGGTCCTTCGTCGTCGACCGGCATCGGCTGCGCGCGCAACCCGAGCGCGGCCAGCAGATCGAGCAGGTTGGCCCAGCCCGGATCTTCGACGGCCACCCGGTCACCGGCCGACAGATGCGCTCCGAGCAGGCGTTCGATCGAGTCGAGCGCGCCACCGGCAATCGCCAGCGCGGCGTCGTCGACCGGCAGGCCGTCACGGGCGAAGCCGGCACGGGCCAGATCACGAAGGTCGGGACCGGACGCCGGGAGCGCGGGCAGCGACGGCAGGAGGCGCGCGTCGGGCTCGCGCGGTTGACAGATCTACGACACCGGACGGTACGGGTAGCCGCCGCGAAACCCGCTGGCCCACGACGGCCGGGCGGTGCCGCACCCGGGTCCCGTTGCGGCCGGCCGTCTCGACGATGCCACGCTGCCGTAAGCCCTGGTAGGCGGCGGCCACGGTGGCCGGACTGACGCCGAGATCACTCGCGAGGGCGCGCACCGGCGGCAGCGCGTCGCCGGCGGCGAGCGCGCCCGACCGCACGTGGGACTCGACACTGGCCGAGATCTCGGTGGCCGTTGATCCGGTGAACTGATAACGTACTGGCACAATTTTCAGATTGTACTAGAACAAAGGCTGTGGCGCTATGACCTACCCCGTGACCGCCCGGACAACGCCCGCCCGCTATCCCGAGCGGGCCACCTACGACCGCGTCGCCGCACACGAACTGCTGGATGAGGCGTACGTGTGCCATCTTGGTTTCGTCGTCGACGGCCAGCCGCGCATCCTGCCGACGCTGTTCGTCCGCGTGGCCGACACGATTTACCTGCACGGCTCCACGGCCGCGACACCGCTGCTGGCCGCGCGCGGGCCCGCGGGGCTGCCGGTGACCGTCGCCGTCACATCGATCGACGCGCTGGTCATGGCCCGGTCACAGTTTCACCACAGCGCCAACTACCGGTCGCTGGTCGCGCACGGCGTCGCCACCCTCGTCACCGACGAGACCGCGAAACGCACCGCGATGACCGCCCTGGTGGAGAAGGTCGGTCCGGGCCGCTCCACGCACACGCGCCCGCCGACCGCGCGGGAGTTGGCCGCGACCGCCGTGCTCGCGATGCCGCTGACCGAGGTCTCGGTGAAGCGCCGCACCGGCGGCGTGGGCGACGACGAGGCCGACATGGCGCTTCCCTACTGGGCCGGCGTGGTGCCGCTGCGGACCGCCCAGGGCTACGCCGAGACCGCGCCCGACGTGCTGGTGCCGCCGCCGGCCTACGTGCGCACGCGACCCGCGTGGCTGGAACGGCCGGACGTTGCGCGGCACCCACGTCGTGCTGTCGGCGCTGCGGCCCGAGGACGCGATCGAACTGCTGCCGGTGTACGCGGACGAGGAGGTCGCGCGGCATCTGACGGTGCCACGGCCGCTCGACGCCGCCGGGGCCACGAAGATGGTCGACGACGCGCTGGCCCAGCACGCGGCAGGCGAGCGCACGCCGTGGATCATCCGCGACGCGGTCACCGGTGAGGCGATCGGCACCACCTCCTATTACGGCTTCAGCGCGGCGTTCGAGACCGTCGGGATCGGACACACGCAGGTCGCCCGGTCCCGCTGGCGAACGGCGGTCAACACGGAGGCGAAGCTGCTGCTCATGACGCGCGCGTTCGAGACGCTGGGCCTCGGCCGGGTCGAGTGGCACACCGACATCCGCAACGAACGCTCGCAGGCGGCGATCGCGCGGCTCGGCGCGACCCGCGAAGGCGTGTTCCAGCGGCACAAACGGCGGGCCGACGGCACGTGGCGCGACACCGTGCAGTTCGCGATGACGGTCGACGAGTGGCCGGCGGCGCGAAACCGCTTGGTCGCACGGCTCGCCGCCGGTGAGAATGGTGCCCATGCTGGGAATCACTAATGTGTGGACGTACGTCATCGGCACGCTTCTGATCGTGCTGCTGCCGGGGCCCAACTCGATGTTCGTGCTGTCCACAGCGGCCCGGCGTGGTGTGCGCATCGGCTATCGCGCGGCGTGCGGTGTCTTCATCGGCGACGCCGTCATCATGATCCTGTCGGCGTCCGGCGTGGCGGCGCTGCTGCAGGCCGAGCCGCTGCTGTTCGACGTCGTGAAGTACGCCGGCGCCGCCTACCTCTGCTACATCGGCTACGGGCTGCTGCGCGGTGCGTGGAAACGGCGCAGTGCCGCGCCCGCCGAGCAGGTCCCGGCCGAGGTTCCGGCGGCCGCCGTCCCGGAGCGGAACCCGTTTCGCCGCGCGCTGGGCATCAGCCTGCTGAACCCGAAGGCGATCCTGTTCTTCGTGTCGTTCTTCATCCAGTTCGTCAGCCCGTCGTACGCCTACCCCGAGCTGTCCTTCCTGATCCTGGGCACGATCGCGGAGGTGTTCAGCTTCCTCTACCTGACGACGCTGATCTTCGCCGGCAGCTACCTGGCGGCGCAGTTCCGGGCGCGCCGGAAGCTCGCTCGTGGCCTGACGACCGGGGTGGCGGCCGTGTTCATCGGGTTCGCGGTGCGGCTGGCGACGGCATCGATGTCCTGACCGTCTTTTCCACATCGGCGCGATATCCACAGGCGTAGCCATCGGTCTTCCCCGGGATCGTACGGGTGTTCTACGTTGCTTCCGTCGGATCGGAAGCGACGGGGAGGCACTGATATGAATCTGCGGGACAAGGCATGGCTCGACCAGGAAGACGCCCACGTCACGACGCTCGTGCGCACGTTCGGATGGGCGGTGCAATACGTCGGCGGCGATGTCTGCTCCGCACCGGAATGCGACTGTCCGAGGGAGGGCGCGCCCGCCTTCGCGTACACCGTCGGGCTGTTCGGCTTCGGTCATCCCGAGTTGCTGATCCTGGGCGTGACGCACCAGACCGCGATGGGCGTGCTCAACAACCTCGGCGACCGCGTGAAGGCCGGTGAGGTGCTGGTGGCGGGGCAACTCGTCACGTTCACCCAATGGCCGCACCGGATCATCCCCGAACGGGTGCCCAACCCGCAGGAGATCGTGTTCGGGGCAAACCGCTTCTATCGCAAGCGCGACACCGAATCGGTGCCGGTGCTGCAGCTCAGCTATGACGACACCGCCGGCCGGTTCCCGTGGGAGCCCGGTTATCAAGCTCCGGAACTGCAACCGAGGCCGGGCGACTTCCGGGCCTGACGGCACGCGGTCTTCAACGGACGGCAGACGAGCGGACGCGGGGGCAGGGGTGGGGACATGTCAGGCCGGGTTGCCGAGGCCGTGGCGGTAGGCGTACTGCACGGCTTGTGCTCGATCGCGCACGCCCGTCTTCGCGAACAGCCGGTTGATATGGGATTTCACGGTCGCCTCGCTCAGGTAGAGCGCCGACGCGATCTCCCGGTTCGACAGGCCGGTCGCGATCAACGACAGCACCTCCGCTTCGCGGGGCGTCAGGCCATCGGGAAACGCCGTCGATGTCGCCGGAGCCGTGGCGGCCGCGGCGCCCTGGGCCGCGGCCAGCAACCGCTGCTGCACCTGCGGGTCCATGATCGCCTGACCGGCCGCGGCGGCCCGGATGGCGGCGGCGATCTGGGCCCGGCCGGCGTCCTTGGTGAGATAGCCCAGGGCGCCGGCCCGGAGCGCCGCCAAGATATCGGCCTCTTCGGCATAGGTAGTGAGCACGACGACGGCCGTTTCCGCATGGGCGGCGCGGATCCGGGCGGTCGCGGCGACGCCGTCGCAGCGGGGCATGCGCAGGTCCATCAGCACGACGTCGGCACCGTGCGCGTCGACGAGGCGCGCCGCTTCGTCACCGTCGGCGGCGGCGCCCACCACCTCGATGTCGTCGAGCAGACCGAGCAGGAGTTCGAGACCTTCGCGGACGGCGGTCTGATCGTCGGCCACGACGACCCGGATCCGCTTCGGGTGACCGTGCCGCTCGCTCATTCCGGAATCCTCACATCGACCCGCCAACCATGATCGTGAGGGCCTGCCGTGATCGTGCCGCCGGCGAGTTCCGCGCGCTCGCGCAGCCCGGTAAGACCGTACCCGCCGCCGGTGTCCGCCAATGGCCGATGCTCACCGCCACCGCCATCGTTCGTGATCACGAGTTCCACCGCTCGCGGTCCGTAGTGGAGTTCCACCTCGACGGCCGCGCCGGGCGCGTGTTTGCGCACGTTCGTGATCGCTTCCTGGGCCGTGCGGTAGAGCGCGAGCGCGACGTCGGGCCGCAGATCGCGCGGCACCCCGTCGAGGCTCACCGTCGCCACCGCCCCGAAATCCGCCTGATAGGAATTCGCCAGCGCGGGCAGCAGATCCGGCAACGGCAACGTCCCACCCCGCAGCGCCTCGATGGCGCGCCGCGTCTCGGTCAAGCCCTCACGCGCGAGCTGGCCGGCCCGGAGCACCGACGTGCGCGCCTGCTCGGTGCGACCCGATTCCAGCAAGGCGTCGGCCGTCTCCAACTGCACGGTCAGCGCGCCCAGCGAATGCGCGAGCACGTCGTGGATCTCGCGGGCGACCCGCGCGCGTTCGTCGAGCGCGGCCGACCGGGCGTGTTCCTCGCGCGCGCTCTGAGCCTGGGCGACGAGTTCCAGACCCTGTCGCCGCACGAGGCCGAGCAGCACCGCTCCGGCGAAGGCGGCCGGCCCGACCGCCAGCACGACGGCGGAGTGACCGAGAGCGAGGTGGCCGAAGTCGTACACGACCGACATGCCGACGGCGAACGCTATCGACGCCGGCAGGTTCCACCGGACAATCGCGTTCGCCACCGGGAACGCCGCGAACGCGACCGCACCCGACGTCGGATCGAGGAAGCTCAGCACGGTCCCGATGGCGGCGGTGGCCCAGAGCGTCGCCGTCAACAGGTGTCCGTCCGGCCACTGGAAGATCCAGGGAATCCGGGCCAGGATGTACGCCACGGTCAAGATCGCCGTTGCTGTCCCGACGCCCGTCCACGGGTACGGCTTCGTGAGCACCACCGATCCACCGATGACGCCGAGCACGAGCAGAGCCCGGGTGCGATGCCACCAGACGGGCTGTACGGGGTCCGCCCACATCACCACGGTGTCAGTCTTCCGGAGGTCGTGATCGTGTCAATGTTCACCATGAGCGACACAGGGAATCCGACATAGTGGCGTCGGTGAATATCAACCATGGCCAGTTACACGTCAGTAACAACCCGTACGCCCAATATGAGTGTCTTGACCTGCATCGATTCGCCCGTCTGTGGATCTAAACCGACCATCTGGACATCATTGGCCGATGATTCGGTCATTTCCTACCAACCCGGTGGCGGCAACTGGCCATCGACCGGCCGCGTTTCGGACGATGCCTCGGGGGTAACCACGCGGTTACGCTCTGGAAGTTTTCTCCAGGAGAAACTCCCCTCACGTTTCCAACGTGACAACTCCATACGCGTGCCACTGCCGGTTCCCCGGAACTCGCCGGCACTCTCCCCACTCCGCCGACCGTCGCCAGGCCTCGCCATATGCCCCGCCCATATGAGCCCCGCCGGCCCGGCCCGAGCGCGAGACGAGTGCTCCACCCCCAGACAGCACCGCACCTCCGCCAGAGAGCCGTTAGCGCGGCTTGACGGAGGTGCGGCACATCGCCAACCCCTGGCATCAGCCGCCACGGGAAGGTTTGACCTGGGCGCCTCGCGGTGCCCACTCCACGGAGGAGAAATACATCATGTCTCAGCACTACGCCCCCACGCCAGTCGTGTACGGCCGAAAGCGGCCCAATCAGCGGACGTCCTGGCTCGTTGGTGCGGCGGTCGTCGTTGTTGTCGGAATCGCAGGCTGCATCGCCGGCGCGACCCTTCTCGACAACAGTTCCAAGACCTCCAGCGAGACGCTGAAAGCCCAGCAGGCACAGGCACTTGCCGATGTCAAGCTCACTAAGTGCGGCGTCGACACGGGTACGGGTTGGCCGAAAGCCACCCTCGCGGTCCTCAACCACGGTGCGGATAAGGCTTCGTACCTGATCACGATCGCCTTCCAAAGCGACGACGGCGCGACGCAATACGATTCCGCGCCGACAAGCGTCCAAGATCTGTCACCAGGGCAGCAGGCGACGACCGTGGCTGAGGGACTCGCTGCCGCGCCCCGCACCTTCACATGCGAGATCGCGAGCGTTCATCGCATGTGACCGTGTGCTGAAGCGCCTCGGTCCTTCCGGCGGGGGGCCGAGGCGCTTCACCCCTCTTGCGAATTCAGTCGATAGGGCCCGGCGGGGCCGCGGCGAGGCGTGCCGCGCTTATCGACGCCCATTTGTCCGGCTGAGGCCATATCAGCAGCCCAACGGGGGGTTGCCTCAGCGCCGGATGTCGACCATGCCGCGGCGGTTCTGGCGGGACTGCCGCGGCATGATCGGCGTACCGGTCGCGGCCGCTCGCTTCGCCACCAGGAGCGTTTCCACGACCAGGCTCAGACCGAACGTCAGGAGCAGGGTGCCCTGCGTCGGCAGGGAGGCGCCGAGCACGCTGCCGGCCGCGACGAAACCGATGCGCAGACCGATCATCGCCACCCACACGGCGAGCGTCGTCACCTGGTAACGCTGCCAGAGGTGACCGTCGCGCTCGTATAGCTTGATCGTCGCCGCCCGGGCGGCACCGGCCGCGAGCGCGACCACGGCCTCCACGCTCAGCAGGGCGACGTCGAGCGTGCCGAAATGGTGCTGGTGGGACAGTTGCGAGAAGCCCCACGCCGTCAGGCCCACCGGCACGAGGAGCGACCGGGCGCCGACCGGCGAGCCCGCGAATCGGCGGCCGATGAGGAAAATCACGACAATCGCGATCAACAGGATCTGGGATGCGTGCATGGTGTGGTTTCGCCCTTCCGTACCCGTGAATGGGTGCTGCCCTGACCTAGAGAGAGCGGCACCAGGCGCTAGTGGGCGTATGCCGCGCCCTGGTGTCGATCTCTCCATCCACGCTAGGAAAGCCGGCCTCTGAGCACCGCCACCCACGGGTTGAACCCCGGGTGGAACTCCGATGTCATACCCCGGGGGCAGGATGAAGGGGTGAGCACACCGAAGCCGCCCGAGTTCGGGCCCGCCACCCGGGCCTGGTTCGACGCCGCCTTCGCCGCGCCCACTGCCGCCCAGGCCGGCGCGTGGCAATCGATCAGCGCCGGGCGGCACGCGCTCGTCGTGGCCCCGACCGGCTCCGGTAAGACGCTGGCCGCGTTCCTGTGGTCGATCGACCGGCTGGCCGCCGAGGGTCCGCCCGCCGACGCGACCCGGCGCTGCCGCGTCCTCTATGTCAGCCCGCTCAAGGCGCTGGCCGTCGACGTGGAGCGCAACCTGCGCACGCCGCTCATCGGCATCCGGCAGGCCGCCTCCCGGCTGGGCCTGCCGCCGCCCGACATCACGGTCGGCATGCGAACCGGTGACACTCCGACCGATGAGCGCCGTGCCTTCAACAAGCGGCCGCCCGACATCCTTATCACGACGCCCGAGTCGCTGTTCCTGCTGCTCACGTCGTCTGCCCGGGAATCGTTGCGCGGCGTGGAGACGGTGATCATCGATGAGGTGCACGCGGTCTGCGCGACCAAGCGCGGCGCCCACCTCGCGCTCTCACTCGAACGGCTCGACGCGCTTCTGCCACAGCCCGCGCAGCGGGTCGGGCTCTCGGCGACGGTCCGGCCGATCGAGGAGACGGCGCGGTTCCTCGGCGGCGCGGCGGCGGTCGAGGTTGTCGCGCCACCGACTCCGAAGACGATCGAGGTCACGGTCGAGGTGCCGGTCGCCGACATGACCCGGCTCGACGAGGTCGACTCCGAAGACCTCGACGATGACGGCCCTCGCCGCGCGTCGATCTGGCCGGCGGTCGAGGAGCGGATTCTCGACCTCATCCAGGCGCACCGATCCACGATCGTCTTCGTCAACGCCCGGCGAGGCGCCGAGCGCCTTTGCGCCCGCCTCAACGAGCTCGCGAGCGATCGGGAGACCGGCGGCGCGGCGCTCGTCGCCGCCGCTGACGGACGCAGCCCGGCCGAGGTGATGGCCCAGGCGGGCGTCGCTGCCGGTGTCGCGCCCGTGGTGGCCCGAGCGCACCACGGATCGGTCTCGCGCGAGGAACGCAAGCTCATCGAAGAAGCGCTCAAGGCCGGCGATCTGCCCGCCGTCGTGGCCACGAGCAGCCTCGAGCTCGGCATCGACATGGGCGCCGTCGATCTCGTGATCCAGGTCGAGGCGCCTCCGAGCGTCGCCGCCGGGTTGCAGCGCGTCGGCCGGGCCGGGCACCAGGTCGGCGCGATCTCGCGCGGCGTCGTCTTCCCCAAGCACCGCGGCGACCTCGTGTCGTGCGCCGTGGTCGCGGGCCGCATGGCGACCGGCGGCATCGAGGAGCTGCGCTATCCACGCAACCCGCTCGACGTGCTCGCGCAGCAGATCGTGGCGATGGTCGCGATGGAGCCGTGGCTCGTCACCGACCTGGCCGATCTCGTGCGCCGAGCGGCGCCGTTCGCGGAGTTGCCCGCGTCCGCGCTCGATGCCGTGCTCGACATGCTCTCCGGCCGCTACCCGTCCACGGCGTTCGCCGAGTTGCGTCCGCGCCTGGTGTGGGACCGCGTCGATGACCTGCTCACCGGCCGGCCCGGGGCGCAGCACCTCGCCGTGACCAGCGGCGGCACCATCCCTGACCGAGGGCTGTTCGGGGTCTTCCTGGCCGGCTCCGAGAAGGCGGCCCGGGTAGGCGAACTCGACGAGGAGATGGTCTACGAATCTCGCGTCGGTGACGTCTTCCTGCTCGGCTCGACATCGTGGCGCATCGAAGACATCACGCCCGACCGGGTGCTCGTCACGCCCGCGCCGGGCGCCTCGGCGCGGATGCCGTTCTGGAAGGGAGACGCCCTCGGCCGGCCGGTCGAGCTGGGCCGGGCCATCGGCACCAGGCTGCGCGAGCTCACGAAGGCGACGGTCGACGAGGCGCGGGCGTCGCTGGCCGACGTGGGGCTCGACACATGGGCGATCGACAACCTGCTCGCCTACCTCGCCGAGCAGCGTGACGCGACCCGGGCCCTCCCCGACGACCGCACGGTGCTGGTCGAGCGCTTCCGTGACGAGTTGGGCGACTGGCGGATGACCGTCCACTGCGTGCTCGGCGCTCGGGTCAACGGTCCGTGGGCGCTGGCCATCTCCCGCCGGCTGGCCGAGCGTTACGGCGTCGACGCGCAGGTCATGCCTTCGGACGACGGCATCGTCGTGCGACTGCCCGACACTCTCGACGAGCCGCCCGGCGCCGATCTGGTCGCGTTCGACCCCGATGAGATCTCCACGATCGTCGAGGAGTCGGTCGGCGGCTCGGCGATGTTCGCGTCGCGGTTCCGCGAGTGCGCCGCGCGGGCGTTGCTTCTGCCCCGCCGTGATCCCCGCCGCCGCACTCCGCTGTGGCAACAACGGCAGCGGAGTGCCCAACTCCTCGACGTCGCCCGCGACTTCGCCGACTTCCCGATCACGCTGGAGGCCGCCCGCGAGTGTCTGCGCGACGTGTTCGACGTGCCCGGCCTCGTCCAACTCATGCGCGACATCTCCGGCCGGAAGATCCGCGTCGTCGAGGTGGAGACGCCGAAGCCGTCGCCGTTCGCGCGGTCGCTGCTCTTCGGTTATGTCGGCGCCTTCCTTTATGAAGGTGACGCCCCGCTGGCCGAGCGTCGGGCCGCCGCGCTCGCGCTCGACTCCACCCTGCTCGGCGAGTTGCTCGGCCGTGTCGACCTGCGGGAGCTGCTCGATCCGGCCGTCGTCGCCGAGACCGAGCGCCGGTTGCAGCGGCTGGAGACCGACTATCCGCCGCGCGACGCCGAGGACACGGCGGAGATTCTGCGACTGCTCGGCGACCTGTCGACGGCCGAGGCCGCCGCCCGCGGCGTCGCACCCGAGTGGCTGACCGCGCTGGCGAGCGCACGCCGGGTCGTCGAAGTGCGGATCGCGGGCGAGTCGCGGTGGCTGCCGATCGAAGACGCCGGACGCGTACGCGACGCGCTCGGGGCCGCGCTGCCGGTCGGTCTGGCGGCGGCGTTCACCGAGTCGGTCACCGACCCGCTCGGTGACCTCGTGGCCCGCTACGCCCGCACCCACGGCCCCTTTGCCGCCGCCACCTGCGCGGCCCGGTTCGGTCTCGGCGTCTTCGTGGTCGAACAGGCGCTGCGTCGCCTCGCGGCCAGCGGCCGGATCGCGTCCGGTGAGTTCACGCCCGGTGGTGCGGGCGCCGAGTTCTGCGACGCCGAAGTGCTGCGGCTGCTGCGGCGCCGGTCGCTCGCCGCGCTGCGCAAGGAGATCGAGCCGGTCGCCCCGGAAGCGCTGGCCCGGTTCCTGCCGTCGTGGCAGCACGTCGGCTCGTCCGCTCGCGGCGTGGCCGCGCTAGCCAGCACCATCGAGATGCTGGGCGGGGTCGCCATCCCGGCGTCGAGCCTGGAGCGGCTCGTTCTGCCCGCTCGGGTCGCCGACTACGCCCCACCGTTCCTCGACGAGCTGTGCGCCTCCGGCGAGGTCGTCTGGGCCGGCAGCGGTGCCATCGGCGGTTCCGACGGCTGGGTCCATCTGGCCTACGCCGACGCCGCTCCGCTGCTGCTGCCGCCGCCCGACTCCGACCTCGCCGTCGGCGAGCTCCACGACGCGATCCTGGCCACCCTCGACGGCGGCCAGGCGATGTTCTTCCGGGCGCATCGTCGACCGGGTCCGCGCCGCGCTCGACGCCCCGCCCGACACGATGACCGAGGCCGACCTGGCCGCCGCGATCTGGGACCTCGTCTGGGCCGGTCACCTCTCCAACGACACGATCGGTCCACTGCGGGCACTCCTCGCCGGCGGCGGCGGCGCGCACAAGGCGAAGGCCGCTCCGGGCCGCACCCGCTACCGGCGTCCCGGCCGACCGGCATCCGGACCGCGCCGACCGGAGTGGCGCGCGGCGGCCCGCCGAGCATGACCGGCCGGTGGTACGCGCTGCCCCGGCGCGACCTCGACCCCACGCGCCGTGCGGCCGCGATCGCCGACGCTCTGCTCGACCGGCACGGCGTCGTCACGCGTGGCGCCGTGATGGCCGAAGGCGTCGATCGGCGGGTTCGCCGGCGTCTATCCGGTGCTCGCCGCGCTCGAAGAACGCGGTGCGGCCCGGCGCGGTTACTTCGTCGAAGGTCTGGGCGCGGCCCAGTTCGCGGTGCCGGGCGCGGTCGACCGGCTGCGGGCGCTGGCCGACACCGGTGGCGGCACGGCGAGCGGCGGCCGCGACGTCGCCACGGCGGTCGTGCTGGCCAGCACCGATCCGGCCAACCCGTACGGTGCCGCGCTGCCGTGGCCCGAGCGGGTGGTCGACGAGGGCTCGGCACCGGGCTCACCGGGCGGCGGGCACCGGGCCGGCCGCAAGGCGGGCGCGCTCGTCGTGGTCGTGGGCGGGCTGCTCGTGCTCTACGTCGAGCGCGGCGGCAAGACGCTGCTGTCCTACACCGACGATGCCACGTCGCTCGCGCTGGCGGCCAAGGCGCTGGCCGACGCCGTCCACGCGGGCGCGCTCGGCACCATGTCGGTCGAACGAGCCGACGGTGCCTCGGTCGTGCAGGCGAGCCCGTTGCGTGACGCCCTCGCGTCGGCCGGTTTCCGCGTCACCCCGCGGGGCCTACGCCTGCGCGGGTAACACCAGTCGCCTATTAGGGTTACGCCTGCGCGGGCAACGTCACGAGGCACGATTGCCGATCGTGTCACCGGGCCTGGCGGTAATGCGACGGCCGCGCGCCGGTCGCCGCGCGTTCATCCGCTGGTGGCATACGGGCAGGTCAAGACTAGTTTTCATGTGCTGATTACGTCGGCTACAGATGTCGGACACGGCTGCGGCGCGTGTGGCGCGTACCACAGGAGGCATGAATGACCTTCTGCTCAGCACGTCGGGCGGCCGGACCGCCACCGACACTACTCCAGGCACACCGCAGTACACGCTGCGGCTCGCCTCGTCGCCGGCCGAGGTCGCCGCGGCGCAACGCCTGCGTTTCCGCGTATTCACCGACGAGATCGGCGCCACGTTGCGTACGCCCGTCCCGGGTCACGACGTGGACGCGTTCGACGACGTCTGCGACCACCTGATCGTCGTCGAGGAACGCACCGACGCCGTCGTCGCCACCTACCGGCTGCTGCGCCCGGGCCGCAGCGACATCCGCTACGCCGACTCCGAGTTCGACCTCGCCCCGCTCGCCGCGATCGGCGACCAGCTGGTCGAGACCGGTCGCTCCTGTGTGGACCCGCAGCACCGCGACGGTGCCGCGATCAACCTGCTGTGGGCCGGCATGGCCCGCTACATGCACCTGCACGGCATGCGTTACCTGGGCGGATGCGCGTCGGTCGGGCTCGATGACGGTGGCGCGACCGCCAGCGGTTTCCGCGACCTCGCGTTCGCCAAGCACCTCGCGCCGGAGGCCTGGCGGGTGCGCCCGCGACGTCCATGGGTCGCGTCCGACGCCGTCGTCACGACCGGCCGTCCGAAGATCCCGCCGCTGCTGCGCGGCTACCTGCGCCTCGGTGCCTGGATCGGCGGCGAACCGGCCTTCGACCCCGACTTCGACTGCGCCGACTTCTACGTGCTCCTCGACGTGACCCGGATCGACGCCCGCTACCTGCGGCACTTCCTCGGCGAGCAGCCATGACCAGCGCCCTGTTCCGGCCGACGTCGCGGTGCGGCGCCGCGTGCCTGTCGCCCGCCGTCGATCACGCACACCAGATCCGCCAGGTGGTACGCGCCACGACGGCCGCCACCGTGCTCGCCGCAGCCACCGCGGCCGGCCCGGTCGTCGGCGCCCTTCCCGGGACCCTCCGCTCGCGGGCCGCCCGCGCCCTGCTTCGCGGAACCGCCCGTACGCTCCTGCGCGTGCTCGGCATCCGGGTCACCCACGGCGGTCCGACGCTGCCCACGAGCCGGGCCCTGATCGTCGCGAACCACATCTCGTGGCTCGACATCATCGCGCTGCTGGCAACGGCCGACCTGCGCATCGTCGCGAAGACGGAC
The DNA here is from genome assembly GCA_963797605.1 of uncultured Actinomycetota bacterium. Classification (GTDB taxonomy): domain Bacteria; phylum Actinomycetota; class Actinomycetes; order Mycobacteriales; family Micromonosporaceae; genus DASQPR01. Next base: position 537,283 of record CAWCPX010000005.1, read on the forward strand.
GTCGCCGCGTGGCCCGTCATCGGCCGCCTGGCCCGGCTCTCCGGTGCCATCTTCATCGACCGCGAACACCCCCGTACGCTGCCGGCGACCGTCGCGGAGATCCGGGACGCGCTCGCCGCCGGCCAGGTCGTCGCCGTGTTCGCGGAGGGCACCACGAGCTGTGGCGGTCATTCCACTCCGTACCGGCCGGCGATGTTCCAGGCCGCGATCGACGCCGGCGCCCGCGTGGTGCCGCTCGCACTGCGCTATCGGCTCGCCGACGGCACACCGACGCCCCGGCCCGCGTTCATCGGCGACGAGACCCTGATGACGTCGCTGCGGCGAGTGCTCGCGATGCGGTCAGTACGGCTGGAGATGCGCGCGGGCACCGGCCTCTACCCGCAGACCGGTGCGTCCCGTCGGGCGCTCGCCCGGATCGCCGCCGCCGCGATGCCGGTCGACAGAGCGGACCACGATCGCGATGAAATGCCACCGAGGGCGCCGTTCCCCCGTTTCGAAACGACGCCGTCGCAGCTGCCCCTGGCCGCTTGAACCGAAAGAAGCCCTAGATCGTTGACCGGTAATTCGGTGCTGGTCAGTGGTCGTAGGCGATCAGTGATCGTTTGACGGGTGCGTCGATGGCCCAGTTGTGCCAGATGACGATGTTGAGGGCGAGGAGTCGTTGCAGGGTCCTGGCCCAGAGTCCGGCGGGAACCCTGGCCCGGTGCTGTTCCAGGCCGAGCTGGCTTTTGAGGGTCCAGATAATCGCTTCGATGCGTTGGCGTAGCCAGTTCGGGAATGGTCGTGGTGTCTTCTCGTCGCGGCGAGCCGGGCGGACCAGGACCAGGTCCAAGTCGGTGAAGAACTGTTCGCTGTCGGCCCCGGACAGGCCCTTGTCGGTCACGACTGTGCTGCCCGGCCGGGGGCGGTTGGCGGGTTGGGCGGTCAGGATCTCCCGGGTCTCGGCGCGTTCGCCGAACAATTTCGGGTTCGCCAACCCGAACCCGGTCACCGTGCCGTCCGGCGTGGTGAGCAGCAGCAATTTGACACCCCAGTACCAGCGGCTGTGCGCGGACTCGTAGCCGTAGCCGGCCCAGCCGAACAGGTCCGACCGCTGTGCGGTGGTCTTGGATTGACCGCAGCTGATCGGGGTGGCGTCCATCAGCCGCAGTTGCTCGGCGGTGCCCGGGGTGCGGTCGGCGATCCACCGCACCGCGGCCTCCATCAACCCGGACGCTTGTTTGACCCGCTCGTTGTACTCGCTCTGCTCCAGCAGCCGCGGAAACAGATGTCCTACTCGTGAACGTGCCGCGCGCATCCAGTGCCGCTCGTCGTAGAACCGCAGCAGCACCTGCGCCACGGCCAGGCACACGATCTCGGCATCGGTGACCAGTTGCGGGCGTCCCGGACCACGGCGGGTCCGCACGCCACCGCCGGGAATGATGTGATCGACGAGTTCCACGTACAGTGCGATCAGAAGAGTGTCCAGATCGGCGTCCACTTGGCTCCTATGGTCAACGTTGGGTAAGCAACGCCGATCATGGACACTCTTCGCTATCCGATCAATACCCAGACCGCACACACGCCCCAGCCAGCACCGAATTACCGGTCAACGATCTAGGAGCTGATGTTCCAGAGCACGGCCACCTCGCGGCCGATCACGACCGAGTCCGGCACCGGGCCGAAGAGCGTCGAGTCGGCCGAGTTGTAGCGGTTGTCCCCGGCCAGGTACAGATGGCCAGCCGGCACCGTGACGGTGGCGCAGGTGAAGGTGGAGTCGCCGCCCTGTGCCCCGGGATCGGTGTCACGGTTGGGCACCAGCACGCCGTCGCGGTAGAGGTTGCCGCCGGCGCACGTCATCACGTCGCCGGGCAATCCGACGACGCGCTTGAGCGAGTCACCGGGGTAGGCCTTCGGGTAGTGCACGAGCACGACGTCACCGCGATGCAGGCCGTTCAGGTGGAAACCGACCTTGTCGACGAGCACCCGGTCACCGATCTGGAACGTGGACAGCATCGCCGGCGACGGCACGTCCACGATCGTGGCGACCAACCAGTTGACGACGAAGCCGGCCGCCACGACGAGCACCGCCGGCACGAGAACCCGTCGCGTCACCCGCATCCGGAGTGAGCGCGGAGCGGCCGGAACGCCATCTCGGTCGCGCCGGGCCCGTCGCCGTTCCCGCCACGCGAGCGGCAGGCTGCTGGCCGTCCATCGAAGCCGCGCCAGGGTCGTCGGCGCCTCCTCGAATTCACCGAGCAAGGCCTCGCCCCAATCGGTGCCCCGGGGCAGCCGCCCGCGCACGGCCCGGGTCAGCGTGGCTCGGGCGAAGCGGACGAGCAGCGAGCCTTCGGGCGCCGCGGTCACGACGTCGGCGCTCATCACGCGGCCCCGAACGCGTTGGCCGCGCCGGGCTCCCCGAGCGCGGACCGGCCCACACCCGGTTGCCCGGGCGCCGGCCGACCGGCACGACCGGACTTCGCGACGGCGTCGAAGCGGGAGCGAGCCCAGTCGACCCCGTCGGGAGTGAGCCGGTAGACGTGGCGCGGCGGTCGCCCGGGCTGGTCGGACGGCTCCCATCGCGTCTCCAGCAGGTCGCGATCGACGAGCCGCATCAGGATCGGATAGAGGGTGCCGGACGCGAGCCCGGTCAATTTCGTCAGCGCGTAACCGTAGTGCCAGCCCTGCGGGTCGTCGAGCAGGGCGCCGAAGACCTTCAGGGTCTGCGGCGAGGTGTCCGGAGTTCGTGGCATAGCCGAAACTCTACATATGAAGACTATGCACGACAAGGGCTCACGGGACGAGTGGCATGACCTCCGCGATCACGTCCAGGTGGTCGAGATCGGTCACGTCGAGCATCTGCAGGTAGACCCGGGTGGTGCCGATATCGGCGAAGGTCGCGAGTTTCTCGGCGATCTGGGCTGGCGTACCACACAGGCCATTCTGTTTCAGTTCTTCGACCGAGCGACCCAGCACCGCCGCGCGGCGCGCGATCTCGGCGTCGGTGCGTCCACAGCAGACGGCCTGAGCGACCGACAGCACCAACGGCGCCCGGCCGGACTCGGCCCGCCGCACCTGCGTGCTCGCCGCCGCCACCCGCAGGTATTGCTCGGCAACCACGTCGACGTGCGAGAACCCGACGTTGAACTCGTCCGCGAAGCGCGCCGCGAGGTCCGGCGTGCGCTTGGGCCCGTGGCCGCCCACGATGATCGGCGGACCCGGCTGCTGCACGGGTTTCGGCAGCGCCGGTGAACCGGTCAGCGTGTAGTGCTTGCCGGCGAAGTCGAACCGCTCGCCGACCGGTGTGGCCCACAGGCCGGACACGATCTCGAGCTGTTCTTCGAGCCGGTCGAAGCGGGTGCCGAGCGACGGGAACGGAATGCCGTACGCGTGATGCTCCTGCTCGAACCAGCCTGCGCCGAGACCGAGTTCGACCCGGCCCTCGCTCATCGCGTCGACCTGCGCCACGGCGACCGCGAGCGGGCCGGGCAGGCGGAAGGTGGCCGAGTTGACGAGCGTGCCGAGCCGGATGCGGGAGGTGGAGACGGCCAGGCCGGCCAGCGTGATCCAGGCATCGGTCGGTCCGGGAAAGCCGTCGCCCGAGCCCATGTTCAGATAGTGGTCGGAGCGGAAGAACGCGTCGAACCCGCAGTCTTCGGCGCGGACGGCCAGTCGCTCAAGATCTGCGAACGTTGCGCCTTGTTGAGGTTCGGTGAACACGCGAAGCTGCATACACCGACTTTAGAATGATCAGGAGGCGACCGATGGACGACCCCTCGATCACGAGGCAGGCCCGCGCCCGACCGGAAGGCATCACGGTGCGCGCGGCGGAGCGAGCGGATCAACCGTTCATCGAGCGGATCTTGATCGAATCGTGGGGCGAATTGCGGGCCGTGGCGAACGGCCGTGTCTACGAGCTGATGACCTTCCCGGCGATGGTCGCCGTGTCGGCCGCTGACGTCATCGTCGGCGTGGCCACGTTCGAGATCGTCGGCGACGAGGTCGAGGTCGTCTCCATCGACGCGACCACGCCCGGTCACGGCATCGGCACCGCGCTCCTCGACGCGGTCGCCTCCCTCGGTGTCGCGAACGGCCTGCGCACGCTGTGGCTCATCACGACCAACGACAACATCGACGCGCTGCGCTTCTATCAGCGGCGTGGCCTGCGCATCCTCGGCGTGCGGCCGGGCGCGGTCAGCGCCTCGCGCAGGCTGAAACCCGCGATCCCCCGCGTCGGCGCCTACGGCATTCCGATCCGCGACGAGATCGTGCTCGGCCGCTCCCTCCCGTCGGGCGCCGAGCTGTGATGCCGGGCGGCCCGATCCCTGGCTTCACAGGCGTTTCGCGCGCTAGCGTCACAGCATGACGGCGGGCTATGGGTGGATCAGCCTCACGACCGATTTCGGCTCAGCCGACGGGTTCGTGGCGATGCTGCACGGCGTCATCGGCCGCCACGCGCCCGACGTGCGGGTCATCGACGTCACCCACGATGTGCACCCGGGCGACCTCGGCCGCGCGTCTGCCGTGCTCGCCCAGGTGGTGCCGCACACGCCGCCGGCCGTCCACGTCGCCATCGTCGACCCCGGCGTGGGCACTCGCAGGCGCGGCGTGGCCATCCGCACTGACGGCGGCATCCTGGTCGGACCCGACAACGGCCTGCTGGTGCCCGCGTCCGAAGCCCTCGGTGGCGCGCTCGACGCGGTCGAACTGACCAATGTCGACTGGCACGCCGACGTCGTCTCGCCGACGTTCCACGGGCGCGACATCTTCGCCCCGGTGGCCGCCAGGTTCGCGCGAGGCGCGGCGTTCGGGGAGGCAGGAGCGACAATCGAGATCGCTTCACTGGTACGTCTTCCCGCGCCCGTCATCCGCGTCAGCGACGGCGTCGTCGAGGCGGAAGTGCTGACGATCGATCGCTTCGGCAACGTGCAGCTCGCGGTCGCCGCCGACGAAGGGCTCGCGGCGCTCGGTGGTGGTCCGGTGCTGGTCGGCGGGCATCACGCGGTCTGCCGCACCACGTTCGGTGAGGTGACCAGCGGTTCGATGATCGTTTTCGGAGACTCGGCCGACCGGCTCGCGATCGCCGTCAACAATGGGCTCGCGGTCGTGGAGTTGGGCGTCGAGCCGGGCGATCTGGTGCGCCTCCATCGGCTGTGACCATGCCGTGGCATCAGCCCGCCGGTCCGGGGAGGTGATCCCGCATGCCCGAGGGTGACACCGTACGCAACACCGCCGACGCGCTGACCAGGGCGCTCGCCGCACAGGTGATCGAACGCTCCGATTTCCGGGTGCCCGCGCTCGCGACCGTCAACCTGAGCGGCTGGCGCATCATCGAGTGCGTCAGCCGGGGCAAGCATCTGCTGCTGCGACTGGTCAGCGAGACCGGCACCACCCGTACGCTGCACTCGCACCTGCGCATGGACGGCACGTGGCGCACCTTCAAACCCGGCGAACGCTGGCACGGCCGGCCCGCTCACACGATCCGCGTCGTGCTCACCACCGCCTCGACGGTCGCGGTCGGCTACCACCTGCACGAGCTGAGGCTGCTGCCGACGTCCGAGGAGCCGGCGCTGCTGGCGCATCTCGGACCGGACCTCCTCGGTTCCGACTGGGACGCCGACGCGGCCGTCCGCCGGATCAGCGCGAAGCCGGGCCGGGAGATCGCCGACGCCCTCCTCGATCAGCGGAACCTGGCCGGGATCGGCAACCTCTACAAGTCGGAGGCGCTGTTCCTGCGGGGCGTCTGGCCATGGCAACGCGTCGCCGAGGTCACCGAGCTGGAATCCCTCGTGACGCTCTCCCAGCAGCTCGTGGCGTCGAACGTCGGCCGGTGGACGCAGTCGACGACGGGTTCGGTCCGGCGCGGCGAGGAGAATTGGGTCTATGGGCGCCCGGGCCGACCCTGCCGGCGCTGTGGCACCCTGATCGAACGCAAACTGCAGGGCGACGACGATCGCGTGACGTTCTGGTGCCCGTCCTGCCAGCCCGCGAGACCGACGAACGAGGACGGTCCGCGGACGTCTAGCTGAACGCTGACGGGTTGCTCGTACGCAGATCCGACAGGCCCGCCGCCACCCCGCGAAGCCGATCGCTGGCCTCGATCAGGCGGTCGATCGCCACCGGTTGCCCCACCCGGCCGTCTTCGACGACATAACTCGCCGCCGCCGCGACCAGGCCCTCATAGGCGCCGACGCCCACGGTCAGATGTTCGAGCAACTCGGTGTGCGCGACGACCAGTTGATCGGCACCGGCCTCCGCGCCGGGCATGTTCAGCGCCCGCTCGACGCTCGCGACGCGCTCGGCCATGTCACGAAGTGCCGTCTCGGCGGCGCGGGCCTCACGCATCACGTCGGCACCCGGGCCGGTGAGGCGGCTCGCCAGACCCGCCAGCGCCTTGGACGCGCGGTCGAGCCGGGCGCCCACCGGAGCCACCTTGGAGCCACGCAGGCGCGACAGATGGGCCACCCGGTGCATCTCGTTGAGCGCGGTGCGACCGATCGGCAGCCGCCCGATCACGGACTCGATCCGCATCTGCGTCTGGGCGGCCTGCTCGGCCGGGTCGAGGGCCGGCGGCGCACCCTCGCGCATCATCTCGCGGACGTCGTTCCACCGCCACCAGGTCAGCGCCGCCGCTCCGCCCGCCCCGGCGCACCAGAAGGCGTCGGGCAGGCCGACGCCGCTGTAAGGAAGCAGCACGATCGTCGCGCCGGTCAGCATGCCGGCCGTGACCGACCAACGACGCGCGGACCGGCGCAGCCGGCGCAGCCGCGCGAAGTATTTCGCCCGAGGATCCGCCATGCCACACCCCTCCCGTCAGAACGCGTCAGCCGCCGGCATTCAAGAACGCGTCAGCTGCCGGCACGAAATGCATCAGAACTCTGTGCACGAGAACCTCTGGCGTCTCGCACCAGAAAACGCAACGATCCAGGTGCCCTCGTGGTCGCCGCCTGGGCGGGACGCACTGACACCTGGATCATCATCGTCAAACTCGCTAGCTGGCGGCGGACGAATCGCTGGATTTGTCTTTCGACAAACTGGCTCGGATCTCGTCGAGGCGGGCCACGCTCGCGTCACCGTCGGAGTTGCCGCCGATCGCGGGCTTGGACGGCGACGCGGCCAACTGGCCACCCGCCATGCTCGCGCGGATCTGGTCGAGACGGGACGAGCCGGCCATATCGAGCGTCGACTTCTGCACCTCGAGCATGCGGCCCTCGACCGAGTTGGACGCCAGCTCGGCGCGGCCCATCGCGTTCGCGTAGCGGCGCTCGATCTTCTCGCGCACCTCGTCGAGCGACGGCGTGTTGCCCGGGGCGGCCAGCTCGCTCATGCCTTCGAGCGACCTCGCAACGGTCTCCTGCATCTTCGCCTGCTCGAGCTGGCTGAGCAGCTTGGTGCGCTCACCGAGCTTCTGCTGCAGCACGAGCGCGTTGTTTTCGACAGCCTTCTTCGCCTGCCCAGCGGCCGAGAGCGCCTGATCGTGCAGCGTCTTCAGATCTTCCATCGACTGCTCGCCGGAGACGAGCTGGGTGGCGAAGGTCTGCGCCGCGCTCTCGTATTGCGTGGCCTTCTCCTCGTCGCCGTCGGCGCGGGACTTGTCGGCGAGCGTGAGCGCCTGACGGGCCGATGACTGCAGCTTCTCGACCTCGGACATCTGGCGGGAAAGCTTCATCTCCAGCTGACGCTGGTTGCCGATCACGGCCGCCGCCTGCTGGACGAGGGCCTGGTGCTGACGCTGCGCATCTTCGATCGCCTGCTGGATCTGCACCTTCGGATCGGCGTATTCGTCGATCTTGGCGCCGAACAGCGCCATCAGGTATCTCCAGCCCTTGACGAACGGGTTCGCCATATCTGCGGTCCTCTCTCAGCCGTATTCACATGTGCGCGTGAGTCGCAATGCGTGCATGGTGACACCGCATCGCGGCACACTCACCCATTATCGTCTCAGGCTCACGCGAGCACGTCACGCCCGATCGACCAGACAATCACACCGATCGTGAAGATCAGTGCGAAAGTGCTACCTCACGGCCGCGTTTCGTCGACCGCGAGTTGCGCGCGGACCGCAGAGTGGCCTTGAGAGGCGTGGTCTGGAGGACGGAGACGGCGAGGTCGCCATCGACCGTGATCTTGCGGCTCGTGGTCGGCAGGACGATGCCCGCCGCGTTGGCCCGGAAGTCGGCGCCCTCGCCGACGGCGAGCGCACGGGTGGCGGCCTGCGGCGCACGGTCGGCCGACGGCGCGCGCGGGCCGGTCGCGGGCGCGGAGGCCTGGCGCGGTGCACCGGCCGGCACGAGATCGGTGCGCTCGACGGCCGCCACGGTGTGGCTCACCTCACGCAGCAACTCGGACAGCTGGGCACCCAGGGCGTCGCAGATCGCCGCCAGCAGCTCACTCGAGGCCTCTTTCTGCCCCCGCTCGATCTCCGAGAGGTAACCAAGGCTCACATTCGCCGCAGTCGACACTTCTCGCAACGTGCGGTGTTGGGACTGGCGACGCGCACGTAAGGCGTCGCCGATAACACGACGTAGCAGGATCATCGCGTCAACCCCTCCCCTCACTACATCGCTCACGCTTGTCCGCCACGCTACCCGGTCAAAGCACTTGCGGACAGCAGGGCCCGCCGCCGGTTAACCGCATAGTGGCGAGATCGTGACCAGACGAAGCGCCTTCTTGCCATGAAACAAACCGTTAGGCGGGATTAGTCCGTCGGTTGGCAACGATTCAAGAACGGAACTCAGTCAAGATCCATTCAAAAACGCTCGCGACGGTACGCGTACGAATCGCGTGCCGGCTGAGCCCCGAGCCGAGGTGGAGCGCTCTGGTGCCCGATGCGCCGTCCGGCCCCGAAAGCCCGATAAAGACGGTGCCCACCGCGATGTCGTTTTGCCGGGTCGGACCGGCTACGCCCGTCGTGGACACGCCCCAGTCGGCGCCGCAGCGGATCCGGGCGCCGGTGGCGAGCGCGGCGGCGACATCGGGGTCCACCGGGCCGCGCTCGGCGAGCAGGCCCGGGTTGACGCCCGCGAGCGACGCCTTCAGATCGGTCGCGTACACGACGAGGCCGCCACGGAACGCGGCACTCGCGCCCGGCACGTCCACGATCGTCGCGGCGAGCATCCCGCCGGTCAGCGATTCGGCCACCGCGAGCGTCTGACCGCGACGGGTGAGCGCCGCGATCAACTCGACCGCCGCCGGATCCGGTTCGAAGTCGTTCGCGAGGGCGTTCACGGCATCCGCCGCGCTCACAGGACCGGCGAACGCCGCAGCCGCAGCGCCCTCGCCACGTAATCGGCGCCGGTGACGACCGTCACGACCAGGGCCGCCCCCATCAGCCACGGGCCGATGTCCGACAGCGGCGGGTTGAAGGGCAGCAGGTACCACACGATCGCCAGCGTCTGTAGCGCCGTCTTGATCTTGCCACCGCGACTCGCCGCGATCACGCCCCGCCGGATCACCCAGAACCGCAGCACCGTGACGCCGAACTCGCGCCCGAGAATCACGATCGTGACCCACCACGGCAGCACGCCGTACGCCGACAGCAGCACGAACGCCGTCCCGGTGAGCGCCTTGTCCGCGATCGGATCGGCGATCTTGCCGAACGACGTGACCATGTCCCAGGTGCGGGCGATCCAGCCGTCGACGAGGTCGGTCACGGCGGCGACGAAGAACGTGACGCAGGCGGCGATCCGCAGCGTCGGGTTCGTCATCCCGGACGCGACGGTCAGGAGCACGAACACCGGCACCATCACCAGGCGCAGCGCCGTCAGCGCGTTGGCCGGGTTGGCGATCGGCACCGGACCCAGCCGGCGGCGAGGCTCCTCCGGCCCGGCCGGGCTTGCGCCCGCCGGGGTCGCGCTCATCGGGCCGGCATTCGCCGGGCCGGCCGCGGCGACCAACCCGCCCTCGGAGGATTGCTCCGGGCCGTCAGAGACCACGAGGGGCTCCATTACCGCGAAGCCGCCACGCGGGCGCCCGAGCCGGCGGCACCGCCCACACCTGCGAGAACTGAACCCATACCCACCATGGTAGCTGCGGAGATCATCTTGACCGGCTCGGCGACCAGATCCACCCCGGACGCGCTCAGGACGCGCGCCTCGACGAGATCACCTGGTCGCAGTGCGGCGAGATCGGCCTCGCCACCGACGAGGGTCGTCGAGCCGTCGACCTCGGGAGCCTGGTGCGCGCCACGGCCCTCGACACCGTCGGCGGACACCGAGTCGACCAGCACCTCGACCGTCGTGCCGATCCGGTCCTCGGCCCGCTGGCTGCACAGCTCTTCGGCGAGTGCGGCCAGCCGGTTGTAGCGCCGGGTGATCGTGGCGGCGCGAACCTTGCCCGGCAACCCGGCGGCCTCGGTGCCGTCCTCGTCGCTGTAGTCGAAGACGCCGATCGCGTCCAGCCGGGCGTCGGTCAGGAAGCGTTCCAGCTCGTCGTACTCGGCCGCCGTCTCGCCCGGGAACCCGACGATGAAGTTGCTGCGGGCACCGGCCTGCGGCGCCAGCTCCCGAGCGGAGGCGAGCAGCTCCCAGAACCGCTCGGTCGACCCGAATCGGCGCATCCGGCGCAGCACCGACTCGGACGAGTGCTGGAAGGAGAGGTCGAAGTAGGGCGCGACGCCGGGCGTCGTGGCGATCGTCTCGACGAGGCCGGGGCGCGTCTCAGCCGGCTGGAGGTAGGAGACGCGTACGCGGACGATGCCGGCGATCGTGGCCAGCTGTGGCAGCAGCTTCTCCAGCAGTCGCGGGTCGCCGAGATCCTTGCCGTAGGACGTGGAGTTCTCGCTGACCAGCACGAGTTCGCGGACGCCGTCCCGGGCCAGCCACTCGGCCTCGGCGAGCAACTCCTCGGGCGTACGCGAGACGAAAGCGCCCCGGAACGACGGGATCGCGCAGAACGAGCACCGGCGGTCGCAGCCGCTCGCGAGTTTGAGCGACGCGACCGGGCCCTTCGTCAGCCGCTGCCGCAGGATGCCGCGCAGATGGGCCGGCGTGGCATCGTCGACGATCATCTGCGCGTGCCCGGGCACCGACAGCGTGCTGGCGCGGCGATCGACCGGCGTCAGCGGCAACATCGTGCGCCGGTCGCGAGGCACGTGCGACTCGACCGTCTCACCGGCCACGATCGCGGCGAGGCGGGCAGCGATGTCGGGATAGTGGTCGAAGCCGAGCACGGCGGCCGCCTCGGGCAGGCTGTCGGCCAGCTCACGGCCGTAACGCTCGGCCATGCAGCCGGTCGCGACGACCTTGGCGCCGGTGTCGGCGGCGGCGAGCAGCGTCTCGATCGAGTCCTGCTTGGCCTTTTCGACGAAACCACAGGTGTTGACCAGCACCACGTCGGCGTCGGAACCGTCGGTCGTGACGCTCCAGCCGTCGGCGGAGAGGCGGGCCGCCAGCTCCTCCGAATCGACCTCGTTGCGCGCGCAGCCGAGCGTCAGGAGCGCGACACGGCGCGCCGGGGTCACCGGAGAAGATGGATTGGCCACCCATAGAGGGTACCCAGGGTCGCGACCATTCCCCGACGCGCACAGCCCCAGCCGGTGGACGTCACACTGCGTCATGTGTCGGCGCGGCGCGGACACTACTCGCCGCCGTTGCGCAATCCGTCCAGAACCTGCTCCAGTTCGTCGCCCTTGATCAGCACGTCGCGGGCCTTGGAGCCCTCGGACGGGCCGACGATGCCACGGGTCTCCATCAGGTCCATCAGGCGCCCGGCCTTGGCGAACCCGACGCGGAGCTTGCGCTGCAGCATCGACGTGGAGCCGAACTGGCTGGTCACGACCAGTTCGACCGCCTGCAACAGCAGTTCGAGGTCGTCGCCGATGTCCTCGTCGGGCTTCTTCTTCGTCTCGGTCGGCACCACCAGCACGTCGGGGCGGAACTCCGGCTCCCGCTGGTTCTTGCAGAACTTCACCACGTCGAGGATCTCGGCCTCGGTGACCCACGCGCCCTGGAGCCGGATCGGCTTGGACGCGCCCATCGGCAGGAACAGCCCGTCGCCGCGGCCGATCAGCTTCTCCGCGCCGGGCTGGTCAAGGATGACCCGCGAGTCGGCCAGGCTGGACGTGGCGAACGACAGCCGGGACGGCACGTTCGCCTTGATCAGGCCGGTCACCACGTCGACGCTCGGGCGCTGGGTCGCGAGCACCAGGTGGATGCCGGCGGCGCGGGCCAGCTGGGTGATGCGCACGACCGCGTCTTCGACGTCGCGCGGCGCGACCATCATCAGGTCGGCCAGCTCGTCGACGACCACGAGCAGGTACGGGTACGGGCGGATGACGCGCTCGCTTCCGGGCAGCGGCTTGATCGCGCCGGAACGCACCTTGCGGTTGTAGTCGTCGATGTGGCGTACGCCGGCCGCCGCCAGGTCGTCGTAGCGCATGTCCATCTCGCGGACGACCCAGTCGAGGGCGTCGGCCGCCTTCTTCGGGTTGGTGACGATCGGCGTGACCAGGTGCGGGATGCCCTCGTAGTGCGTCAGCTCGACGCGCTTCGGGTCGATCAGCAGCAGCCGGACCTCGTCGGGCGTCGCCCGGGCGAGGATCGAGACCAGGATCGTGTTGAGGCACGACGACTTGCCGGCGCCGGTCGCGCCCGCGATCAGGATGTGCGGCATCTTCGCCAGGTTGGTGACGACGTAGCCGCCCTCGATGTCCTTGCCGAGCGCGACCGTCAGCGGGTGCGTGTCGGCGGCGGCGGCCCGGGAGCGCAGCACGTCGCCGAGCGAGACGTTCTCCCGGTCGCTGTTGGGCACCTCGATGCCGACAGCGCTCTTGCCCGGGATCGGGCTGATGATGCGCACGTCCGGGGACTTCACCGAGTAGGCGATGTTGCGGGACAGCTGCGTGATCCGCTCGACCTTGACGCCCGGGCCCAGCTCGACCTCGTAGCGGGTGACGGTCGGGCCGCGCGTGAAGCCGGTGACCGCGGCGTCGACGTCGAACTGGTCGAACACGCCGGTGAGCGCCGCGATGACCTCGTCGTTGGCCTTGCTACGTGCCTTCGGTGCCTCGCCGGCCGCGAACATGTTGGCGGGCGGCAACTTGTAGGCCGGATCGGAGAACGGGAGTTGTTCGGCGCGCAGCGGCGCCGGCGAGTGCTCGGGTGCCGGCAGCGACGACGTGTTCTTGCGGGACCCGGCCGGCCGTGACGACGTGCGCGACAGGGCCACGGTGTCGTGCGCGATCTCGAACTCGGCGTCGGGTGACACATTGCGCGGCACGTCCCGCGGCGCGACCGCCGGCCGGTCACCGGCGAGGCTGCCCTGGCGGCGGCGCGTCGTCGGGCGCCGGGATCTCGGCTCCGCATCGAGGTCGACGTCGTCGTAGTCATCGACGTCGGTATCGGTGTCGTCGTCGCCGTACTCGGCCGCGAACTGCCGGGCCGAGCGGCCCATCGCGATGTCACGGAGCTGGCCGAGGCGCTCCGGGATGCGGTTGACCGGCGTCGCGGTGACCACGAGCACGCCGAACGCGGTCAGCATGACCAGCACCGGCACGGCCACCCAGGAACTGACCGCGTGGGCCAAGCCGCCACCGGTGATGCGCCCGAGCACGCCACCGGCCGACGCGGCCTGGAACAGCGGCACACCCTGACCATGGTGGAGGTTGACCAGCCCGCTGACGCCGGCGATCATCGTGGTCCAGCCGACGACGCCGCGGCCGCGATGCTCCTCGGGCGTCTGCGAGCGCATCAGGCGGACAGCGTTGATGAGCAGGATGATCGGCAGCAGCACGGCCGCCGAGCCGAACAGCAGCCGGGCGAACTCGTTGACGGCGTCGCCCACGACCCCGCCGGCGCTGAACCAGACCGCGACCGTGAGCAGCAGGAACAGGGCGAACGCGAGCAGACCGGCGCCGTCGCGCTGGTGTTCGGCGTCGAGGTCGCGAGCGGTGGCGGCGTGGCGGCCGACGGCGCGGAAGGCCCAGCCGATGCCGTGTGCGACGCCCATCCAGAGGCCGCCGAGGATGCGGCCGAGCACGTCGAGCGGACCCATGCCGCTGGCCGTGCTCCGTCTGCGGGCGGCTCGGCGGGTCGCGGCGGTCGTGCGTTTGGCCGGGCGGCGAGCGGGCCACGGCTCCCGGGGTGCGGCGGCCCGGCTCGCGGGCGTGCGAGTGGCCGGCGTCGCACGCGGGGTCGCGGCGCGTCGCCGGTTCGTCTGAGAGGTACGGCCCGCCATCACCTCATACGGTAACGGTGCGGACGCCGGTTAACCGTCTCGGCGCGCCGTAAGCCCGGAGTCGGACGCGAACTGTGATCATGTCTGGAAGCTCTACGCGGCCAGCGGTCCCGGATCCGCCGGCGCCGCGTCCGGTTCGGCCGCGGTCACCGGCCGGGGCATCACGATCCGCCAGCCATGCCGCGCCACCAGCGGAAACACGACGGCGGCCACGGTCAGGCCGGCTAGCGCGTCGCTCAGGTAGTGGTAGCGCGTGTAGACCACGGCGACCGTGAGCCCGATCGTGAAGGGCAGCACCCACCGGAACGCCTTCGGGCCGAACAGCGCCCGGATCGCGAGCAGCGCCGTCCACGCGCCCGCGACGTGCGCGGACGGGAAGCACGCGCCGAGCGGGTCCCCTTTGGCCATGATGAACCGCTGCACCGGCACGATCACGTAACCGGTCAGGGTCTCCGGGTGCAGTCGGCCGGCCAGCGACACCCCGGGGCCCGCCAGCGGCACGACGAGAAAGCCGAGGTAGCAGACGTACAGGGCGGTCATCAGGGCGAAGACGTACCGCTCCAGGTCGACGTCCCGTCGGGCCCGGAACAGCAGGAACGGCGGCACCAGGAAGAACAGGTAGAAGCCGAAGTAGCAGGCGTACAGCGACTCGGTCAGCGGCGGCGTCACGATGTGCCCGATGGCGACGTTCGGATGCGTGCCGAACGCCGTCAGCTCCCACGAGTTCATGCCCGCGTCGAGGTAATGACCACGGAAGACGAGCACGTAACGGTCGACAGACGAATACAACAGAGCGGAAAGCGGCAGCGGGTACGCGTAGCGGAGCAGCAACAGCGGCCGGTTGCCGGGCCGGGCATCGTGGATCCACGACGAGCGCCACGATCAGCAGCGCGGCCGAACCGGCGGCGATCGGAACGACGTACCACTGTGGAACTCGGCTGTGAAAAATCGTGACAAGCGCCGAAATGATGGCGAGGTATCCGAGCGTCAGCGCGTCAGGGGGCGAAGCCGGGGCCGTAAGACGTTCATAGTGCCGGAGAGTCTACGAAGACCGGTGCACCGGCCGCCAGCGGAGCCCGTAGCCTGCAGGAATGCCCGGACAGAACCTCACCCGTGACGAGGCCGCGAGCGCTCAGCGCTCGTACACGTCGACGGCCTACGGCGTCGATCTGGACTTCTCCGCCGGCGGCGACACCTTCGACTCGGTCACCGAGATCCGGTTCACCGCGACCGAGCCGGGCGCCTCGACCTTCGTCGACCTCGTCGCCGACGCGGGTGCGCGAGATCACGCTGAACGGCCGGGCGCTCGATCCGGACAGTCGCCTACACCGACGGCCGGGTCACCCTCGACGGGCTCGCCGCCGACGAACGTGGTGCGGATCGCGGCCGACTGCGCCTACACGAACACCGGCGCAGGGCCTGCACCGCACGATCGATCCGGTCGACGGCCGCATCTACCTCTACACGCACTTCGAGGCGCCGGACGCGCGCCGGCTGTTCGCGACGCTTCGAGCAGCCCGACCTCAAGGCGGCGTTCGCGTTCACGGTCACCGCGCCGGCCGGCTGGACGGTGCTGTCCAACTCGCCGACGCCCGCGC
Source organism: uncultured Actinomycetota bacterium (assembly GCA_963797605.1). Lineage (GTDB taxonomy): Bacteria > Actinomycetota > Actinomycetes > Mycobacteriales > Micromonosporaceae > DASQPR01. The sequence continues at coordinate 553,032 of CAWCPX010000005.1, forward strand.
CGGAGCCCGTCGCGCGACGGCGTCTGCGACCTGGCGGTTCGCGCCGACGCCGCGGATCTCGACGTACATGACCGCGGTGATCGCCGGCGAGTACCACGTCGTGCACGACTCGCACACCACGCCGGCCGGGCAGGACGATCCCGCTCGCGGTCGCCTGCCGCGCGTCGATGGCCGAGCACCTCGACGCCGACGACATCTTCGCGCTCACCAAGCAGGGCTTCGACTACTACATCGGACACGTTCGCCCAGCCCGTACCCGTTCGACGAAGTACGACCAGGTCTTCGTGCCCGAGTACAACATCGGCGCGATGGAGAACGTCGGCTGCGTGACCGTCGTCGAGCGAGTACATCTTCCGGTCCCAGGCGACCGATGCCGACTACCAGAGCCGGGCCGAGACACTGCTGCACGAGATGGCGCACATGTGGTTCGGCGACCTCGTCACCATGCGCTGGTGGGACGACCTGTGGCTGAAGGAGTCGTTCGCGACGTACATGGCGGTCCGTGCCTGGCCGAGGCGACCCGCTTCACGCACGCGTGGACCGACGTTCGCCAACGCCGGCAAGGCCTGGGGCCTGCGGCAGGACGAGCTGCCGTCGACGCATCCGATCGTCGCCGACATCCGCGACCTCGAAGACGTCGCGGTCAACTTCGACGGCATCACGTACGCCAAGGGCGCGGCGGTGCTCAAGCAGCTCGTCGCCTGGGTCGGCGACGGAGGAGTTCTTCGCCGGCGTACGGCACTACTTCGACGAGCACGCCTGGGGCAACACGACGCTGGCCGACCTGCTCGCGCGCTGGAGAAGACCGTCCGGGCGGGACCTGTCCGCGTGGTCGCGCGAGTGGCTGCAGACCGCCGGCCCGAACACGCTGCGACCGGCGTTCACACTCGACGACGCCGGCCGGTTCACCTCGTTCGAGGTGCGGCAGACGGCCCCGGCGACCACCCCACGCTGCGCGTCGCACCGGATCGCGATCGGCCTCTACGCGCTGCGTGGACGGCGCCCTGGTGCGCACCGCGCCGGCACGAACTCGACGTCGTCGGCGCCGCACACCGAGTGCCGGACCTCGTCGGCGCGCAGCGGCCCGACCTGGTGCTGCTCAACGACGACGACCTCACGTACGCCAAGACTCCGGCTCGACGACGCGTCGCTGGCGACCGTGCGCGAGCACATCGGCGCGTTCACCGACCCGCTCCCCCGCGCGCTGTGCTGGGCCGCGGCCTGGGACATGACCCGCGACGCGGAACTGGCCGGCGAGCGACTACATCGCGCTGGTGCTCGCGCGGCATCGGCGCGCGAGACCGACATCGGCGTGGTCGAGACGCTGCTCGACCCGGTCGCGCAGTGCCTCGACCGGTTCGTCGCCCCGCGCACCTGGCCGCCGTGGCGACCCGGGTCGGCGCGCGCGGCCCGGGCGGCCCTGGACGCGGCCGCGCCCGGCAGCGACCTGCAGCTGGCCTGGGCCCGGTTGCTCGCCACGGCGTGCGCCGACGTCGGCCGACGCCGAGCTGACGCTGATCGCCGGGCTGCGTCGACGGGTCCGCCACGATCGACGGTCTGGCCATCGACGCCGACCTGCGCTGGGCGCTCGTCGCGGCGCTGGTGCGCGCGGGCCGGATCGACGCGGGCGAGATCGAGGCCGAAGCGGCGGCCGACCGCACCACCGCCGGCGCCGAGTACGCGGCCGGGGCGCTGGCGGCCCGGCCGACCGCCGAGGCGAAGGCGGCCGCCTGGGCGAGCGTGATCGACCGGGACGACCTGCCGAACGGCACCCAGGACGCGATCATCGGCATCGGACGCAACCGGGGCGGCACCGGTTTCGCGCAGGCATCGCAGGCCGGCGCTGCTGCGAACCGTACGTCGAGCCGTACTTCGACGCTGTCGCGACGGTGTGGGCCAGCCGGTCGCTGGAGATCGGGCGGGCGATCGTGGCCGGCCTGTATCCCGCGGAAGGTGATCGCGCCAGGCGACCGTCGATCGCACCGACCGTTCCTCGCGGCTGCGGCACCCGTGCCGGCGCTGCGGCGGCTGATCCTGGAGGGGCGCTCCGAGATCGTGCGGGCGCTGGCGGCCCGGGACCGGGACGCGGCCGGCTGATCGTGGGCCACCCGCGCCGCCATCATCGGCGTGGCGACGCGCGTTCCGCCAGAACTCCGCCGCCACTGCTGTGAGGCCAAGATCGAACCAGCGGTGACGTCGGCGATCCGAGCCTCTCCGGCGTGTCGCGCAAGCGTGTCGTGGCTGCGTGTCCACGATGGTCGGAGTCGCGAGGGCTTACTTGAGGGACTTACTGCGGCCGCGGCCAGGTCAGCTTCGCGACCGACATGATCGACGTGACCAGGTCGCCGGCGCCGGACAGCCCCACCGACTCACCGCCGGTGATCTGCAGGTACGCGTCGTCACAACCGCCCGGGTCGATGTCGATGGTGGCCACCGTAGCGCCGGGCGTCGCGCCGTGGAAGGTCAGGCTCATCCGGGCTCAGCGACGCCGGGCACGGCCGAGCACCCGTCGTCTCGACCGGGTCGGCGTTGATCGCCGCGATGATCGCGGCCACCGTGGCCGGGTCGCTGACGGTCACCGGCCCGTACGTCCGCGGCTTCGCGCTGCCCGGACCGATCACCGGCTGCCGTACGTGATCGTGACGGCGCTGGTCGAGGCGGGAATGAACGTGGCCGGATCGCGCGGCGGCACCCAGGTCGTGGTCGCGTCGACACGGAAGACCGTGTGCGATCCGACGGCTTGCGCGGTGACCTCCAGGACGCGCACGGCGAGCACGCCTTTCTGCACCGGCCAGTCGAAGTCGAGGTCGTAGGTCCACCGTCGCCGCCGGAACTGCCGATGCCGGAGCCGTTCGCGCCGGCCGGTGTCGGCACGGCCTGAGCACGGCGGTCGGCTTCCGGTCATCTCCCACCACGTCGTGCGGGTGACGGTCGATCGCCGCCGATGCGCCCGTCATCGGCGTGGTGAGCGTGCGTGGTGCCGCTCGGCTGCCCGGCCAACTGGCGCGCGCCGGCCGGAGCCCGGAACGCGGCGAGGTGGGCCGTCGCGTCGCGGACAGCGAGGTCGTGAAGCGACTGTGGCGAGGCGGACCCGTGTGGTGCCGAGACCGCCTCGGTGCGACCAGGCCCGGCGGTCGTGCTACCGCAGCCGGCCAGCGTGACGATCGCGATCAGGGCAATCGGGGCGAGACCCGCGAGACGTCGTGACATACCTCTACGACGCCTCGCGACCTCAGACGGTTCCCTAGACTTCCACCACGTTAGGCACGATCATCGGACGCCGGCGGTAGGTGTCGTTGACCCAGCGGCCGATGGTGCGGCGTACCACCTGCTGCAACTGGTGCGGGTCGGTGATGCCGTCAATGGCGGCGCGGTCGAGCGCCTCGGTGACCACCGGCAGCATCGCCTCGAAGACCGCCGGGTCCTCGGTGAAGCCCTTCGCCGACACGGTCGGGCCGCCGACCACCTTGCCGGTGACCGAGTCGACCACCACGGTGCACGCGATGAAGCCGCCGTCGCCGAGGATCCGGCGCTCGGTCAGCAGCGACTCGCCGACGTCGCCGACCGCGAGACCGTCCACGTAGACGTAACGGCTCTTGACGTGGCCGACGACCCGCGCGCGACCGTCGCACCAGGTCGACGACGTCGCCGTCCTCGCAGATCACGACGCGGTCCTCGGCGACGCCGGACTCGATCGCCAGGCGGGCGTGCGCGCGCAGGTGCCGCCACTCGCCGTGGACCGGCATGAAGTTGCTCGGCTTGACCACGTTGAGCAGGTAGAGCAGCTCGCCGGCCGGCGAGTGGCCGGAGACGTGCACCTTGGCCATGTCCTTGTGGACGACGAACGCGCCGGCCCGGGACAGCTGGTTGATCACCCGGTAGACCGCGGTCTCGTTACCCGGCACCAGCGAGGAGGCGAGCACGACGGTGTCGCCGGACGCGATCGTGATGTGCCGGTGGTCGCCGGTGGCCATGCGGCCGAGCGCGCTCATCGGCTCGCCCTGCGAACCGGTCGACATCAGCAGCAACTGCTCGGGCGGCAGCGACGTGGCCTCGTCGAGGCTCACCACGAGGCCATGCGGGATCCGCAGCAGCCCGAGGTCGCGGGCGATGCCCATGTTGCGCACCATCGACCGGCCGATCAGGGCGACCTTGCGGCCGTGACGCTGGGCCGAGTCCATCACCTGCTGCACCCGGTGCACGTGCGAGGCGAACGAGGCCACGATGATGCGGCCCTTCGCCTTGCCGAAGATCGCGTCGAGCACCGGGCCGATCTCGCGCTCCGGCGTGACGAAGCCGGGGATCTCGGCGTTGGTCGAGTCGGAGAGCAGCAGGTCGACGCCCTCGCCGCCGAGCCGGGCGAAGCCGGCCAGGTCGGTGATGCGGCCGTCGAGCGGCAACTGGTCCATCTTGAAGTCGCCGGTGTGCAGCACGATGCCGGCCGGCGTCTTGATCGCGACCGCGAGCGCGTCCGGGATCGAGTGGTTGACGGCGAAGAACTCGCAGTCGAACGGGCCGATCCGCTCGGACTGCCCTTCGGTGACGGTCAGCGTGTACGGCGTGATCCGTCGTTCCTGCAGCTTCGCCTCGACCAGCGCCAGGGTGAACTGGGAACCGACGAGCGGGATGTCGGGCTTGTGCGCGAGCAGGTACGGCACCGCGCCGATGTGGTCCTCGTGGCCGTGGGTCAGCACGATCGCCTGCACGTCGGCGAGACGGTCGATGATCGCCGAGAAGTCGGGCAGGATCAGGTCGACGCCGGGCTGCTCGACGTCGGGGAAGAGCACGCCGCAGTCGACGATCAGCAGCTTGCCGCCGTATTCGAAGACGGTCATGTTGCGGCCGATGGCGCCGAGGCCACCGAGCGGGATCACCCGCAGCGCGCCGTCCGCGAGCGGCGGCGGCCCCTCCAACTCCTCATGCGCCTGGCTCATGCGCGTCCTCGCTTCGCTCCGGGCGCGCATGAGGCACACAGGCGCTCTGCAACATGATTCACTCGCTCACGCTCGCTCATGCGCCCTCCCCCAGGGAGATGCCCGCGGCCGCGGCGTCGGCGCGCAGCGTGGCGATCTCTGCCTCGGTCGCGTCGACGAGGGGCAGCCGGACGGGTCCGGATGGAAGGCCCAATTGGGCGAGGCCGGCCTTGACGAGGATCACTCCCTGGGTCCTGAAGATGCCGGCGAACAGCGGCAGCAGCTCGTGGTGCATGCGGGTGGCCGTGGCGACGTCCCGCGCTCGTACGCTTCGATCATCTGCTTCGTGCCGACGCCCGTGAAGTGGGTGGAGGTCCCGACGACGCCGACCGCACCGATCGAGAGCGACGCGAGCGTGAACGGGTCGTCGCCGCAGTAGAAGGCCAGGTCGGTGCGGGCGGTCACCCACGACGTCGCGACGAGGTCGTCCTTGGCGTCCTTGACGCCGACGATGCGCGGGTGCTCGGCGAGCCGGACCAGCGTCTCGGTCGCGATCGGCACGCCGGTGCGGTGCGGGATGTCGTAGACCAGCATGGGCAGGCCGGTGGCGTCGGCGACGGCGGTGAAGTGGGCGAGCAGCCCGGCCTGCGGCGGCTTGTTGTAGTACGGCGTGACGACCAGCAGCCCGTGCGCGCCCGCCTTCTCGGCAGGCGCGCCAGCTCGATCGTGTGAGCGGGTGTCGTTGGTGCCGACGCCGGCCACGATGTGCGCCCGATCGCCGACCGCGTCGACCACGGCGCGCAGCAGCGTTTCCTTCTCGGCGTTGGTGGTCGTCGGCGACTCGCCGGTGGTGCCGCTGATGACCAGGCCGTCGTTGCCCTGCTCGTCGACGAGGTGGGTGGCGAGGCGGGCGGCGCCGTCGACGTCGAGCGAGCCGTCCGGGAGCGAACGGCGTGACCATGGCGGTGATCATGCGGCCGAACGGCCGCCTCGAGTCCGTGACATTGCGTGTCATGTGCATAAACCTAACGTGAGTGGCTCAGCCCTCAGCGACGAACGGACTCGCGGCAATCTGGGTGCCGTCGTCGAGGGTGGAGATGGCGAAATCGTGAAAAACATTTGGTGCGAGCGTCTTCAGGTGGTCGAAGGCACGAGATGGCGAGCGCGCGGATCTCGACGTCGGCGTGGTCGGTCGCGCGGGCGGCGATGAAGTGCCGCCACGCTCGGTAGTTGCCGGTGATGACGAGCCGGGTCTCGGTCGCGCCCGGAAGCAGCGCGCGGGCGGCCTGACGGGCCTGCTTGCGACGCAGCCGGTGTCGCCGACACGCTGTTCGAGCCCGGCGACGAGGTCGTTGTAAGCGGCGACGCTGGCCTCGGCCGCCGCGACGAATCTTGTGCAGCTCCGGGTCGGCGGCGATCGCCTCGGGCTCGACCATGGCCGGGTCGTCGGCCGGACGCGTATCGCTCGGATAACTGGCTGAAGGAGAAGTGGCGGTGCCGGATCAACTCGTGGGTGAGCGAGCGGGAGACGCCGGTGATGTAGAACGACGCGGTCGCGTGCTCGATCACCGACAGATGGCCGACCTCGAGGATGTGCGCGAGGTAACCGGCGTTGGTCGCGGTGGCCGGGTTCGGCTTGTCCCACGACTGGTAACACGCACGGCCCGCGAACTCGGCGAGAGCCTGCCCGCCGTCGCGTCGGTGCTCCAGTCGATGCCGGCCGGCGCCTCGAAGTGCGACCAGGCGATCAACGTGACCTGCGGCGACACGGTCTCGGACAAACCGGCTCTCCTCTGCCCCTCGGGCGTGCGCTCGGACGTGTGCGACGGACTCTCGTCCCTGCTGCTGCGACTTTCATCCGCAGAGTGGCGGACTTCCGTCCCTGCGAGCCTATCGGGTATGCGCTTACCGGCGCGGCGACCCGCTTGACGCCATGTCGCATCACTATGACGTCATATTGGCATTGACACGACGGCACCGTGACGTCATGATGACGTCATGGATTTGACCCCGTACATCGAGTGCCTCCAGCGGGACCTCGCCGCCAGCGCCGCGCCGGGCGGCGCCGAGGTCACCCGCGCCGCCGAGCTGCTGACCGGCGCCGTCGAGGCGTCGGCGCGGCTGTGCCTGCTGGAGGCGCTTTCCGAGGCGGCCGCGGAGATCACCACCAAGTTGGCCACGGCCACCGTCGACGTGCGGCTGCGGGGCCGCGAGGCCGACCTGACCGTGACCGAGATCGCCACCGCGTCGACGCACCCGCACCGGCGCCTCCGGTCGACACCACCTCCGGCGACCTCTCCCGGATCACGCTGCGGCTCTCCGAAAGCCTGAAAGAGCAGGCCGAGCGGGCTGCGGCGGCCGAGGGCATCTCGGTCAACGCCTGGCTCGTGCGGGCCGTGGCGGCGGCGGTCGGCGGCCGCCCGGCCGCCCAGCCGCCGACCGCGCCTCGCAGCGGCCGCCGCGTCACCGGCTTCGCCCAGGCGTAAGCGGTCGCGGCCGCCCAGTTCCCTGCAAGATCACCTGACCGCACCCACAGAGACCATCCGACCGCAAGACAAGATCAGGAGTCCTGTCATGTCTGAATTTCCCTGCTCCGGACCGATCACGGCCGTCCTGCGCGTCGCCAGCGGCGACCTCCGGATCGTCGCCGAGCCCCGCACCACCGTCGACGTCGACGTGCAGCCGGGGTCACACGGCGAGGCCGCCCGTACGGCCGCGGCGAACACCCGCGTCGAGATGAACGGCGACGACCTGCTCGTCGAGATGCCGCAGGCGCGCGGCTTCGTGATCCGCCGCACGCCGCCGCTCGAACATCACCGTGCGGGTGCCGCTCGACAGCAGCCTCATCCTCCGGTCCGCGTCCGCCGACCTGACCTGCCACGGCCGGTTCGGCGCGACGTCGGTCCACAGCGCGTCTCGGCGACCTGCGGATCGATCACGTCGCCGGCGACCTCGATCGGCACGCGGCCAGCGGCGACACGCTACGTCACGATGGTCGAGGGCAACGCCACGCTCGTGCACGCGTCCGGCGACATGGAGTCGGTTCGGTGGGCGGTGACATCACGCGCGAAGTCGGCCAGCGGCGACATCGACGTGGAGGCGGTCGGCGGATCGGCCAGGGTTTCGACCGCGTCCGGCGACATCAAGCTCCGCGATCGTCGCAGCGGGTCCACCAGGGTCCACGCGGCCTCGGGGGACGTGCACATCGGGGTGGCCGAGGGCACGGCGGTCTGGCTCGATCTCAACTCGGCCTGCGGCGACACCCGCAGCGAATTGGCCGTCAGCGACGAGACGCCGGCCGGAACCGACCTCAACCTCCGCCTCCAGGTGCGGACGGCCAGCGGTGACATCACCGTGCGGCGGTCGGCCGGACGCCCGGTGGTGCCGGTGCGTCCGGGGACGCTGCGAGCCGCGATACTGTGAGTCGCGATGCTGTGAGTCACCCTGCAGCCAGTGAGCACGCGCCGGCTGACGACCTGGACTTCGTCCACGTCGCGCCCACCGATGGGGCGTGATCGGTCGCATCAGACGTAGAGCCAGGTGAACGGCGCCCACGGCAGATTGCGCAGCCACGGTGAAGACGCCCCAGCGCCAGGAAGATCGTGATCACCCTTCGGACTGATCCGGAGCATCGGCAGCTTCGCGGCTGGTCGTGCGGTTCACCGCCCAGGCGATGTACATGTAGACAGGTACGGCGCAGCGAACACAGCCAGCAGGTGGCTCCGCGCGGCCGCCGCGACGTCGCCGTGCAAGCAGGTACTAGAAAGCGCGGGTGCCGCCGCAACCGGGACAGTCGAAGCCGGTCGTCATCTTGATCAGGCACGTCGGCGAATCGAGGCCGCGTCGGACGTGGTGGGATGGGTGGCCAGGGCGTAGGTAACCGCACCGCGCGAAGCAGACGAGAACGAGCAGCGGGGCGGCCCATCGGGGCGACCGGGTCCACAGCCGAAACATGAACCGGCTGAAGCGATCGGCCTCGGGCGGCGCATAGCCCGGGTAGGCCGGCACGGCACTCGCTGGAACGGCGACGAAATGGCCGTGTGCCGCGTGCGCCCTGTCCGACATCGTTGCTCCGCCTCGCGTCGCGCCCGCACTGTTATCAGATCTCCACGCATCGAGATCTCCCTCACGGTACACCGGCCGGCCCAGCGCTGTCGTGGGACCGGAGCGCGGTATTGAGCGCGCGCGCAAGATCACCACGGACCGCCTGGTCGACGCGGCTCAGCCCGAGCCACCCGGCCAGGCGGACCAGTTCGGCCGGCGAGCGCCTCGGCGGTGTGCTGCGGCGCTCCCGGCTCGGCGAACACGCCCGGCACCCGCAGCACGCCGGCCTGCCGGTCGGCCTTGAGGTCGACCCGGGCGGCGAACCGGTCGCCGAGCAGGAACGGCAGCACGTAATAGCCGTGAACGCGCTGCGGCGGCCGGCACGTAGATCTCGATGCGGTAGTTGAACTCGAACAGGCGCTCGACTGCGGCCGCGGTTCCAGACGATCGGGTCGAACGGGCTGACCAGCGTCGCGGCCGACACCCGCCGCGGGATCGCGAGCCGCCGCGTGCAGGTAAGAGGCGTTGCGGTCGCCGCCGATCGTCGACCGGGATCAGCACCCCGCTGTCGACAAGATCGCGGGTCGCCTGCGCGCGTGCCGTGCACCGGCAGCCGGAAGTAGTCGCGGATCTCGGCCTCGTTGGCGACGCCCAGCGCCCGGGCCGAGAGTCGACCGGCGGCCCGCATCGCGTCGGCTTCGTCGGCGTCGGCGTCGGCGAGCACGCGCGCGGGCAACACGCGCTCAGGGAGGTCGTAGAGCCGGGCGAAGCTGGTGTTGCGACCGCTGACCAGCACCTCGCCGCGCCAGAACAGGTATTCCAGGGCGATCTTCACATCCGACCAGTTCCAGCCCCAGTTGCCGCGGCGGCTTGGCACGTCGGCCTCCATCTGCGCGGCGGTCACCGGGCCGTTGACCGCGACCTCGTCGCGCACCCATTCGACCAGTTCGGCTCGCTCGACGGCGATGCGGATCACGCCGGGCCACTGGTGCTCGCGGGCCATGCGCCAGCGCATCAACGGGTACAGCTCGACCGGCAGCAACGACGCCTCGTGCCCCCAGTACTCGAAGAGACGGCGCGGCTGGCGGTACGCGGCCCGATCGAGCAGACTCCGTCGGGTACGGCCCGAGCCGGCTGTACAGCGGGCAGGTAGTGGGCGCGCTGCAGCACGTTGACCGAGTCGATCTGGATCAGGCCGACCCGATCAAGCACGCGGCGCAGGTGCCGCACGGTGACCGCCCCGGTGGGTCGCGGGTCCATGAAGCCCTGGGCGGCGAGGGCGATCCGACGGGCCTGCGCCGCTGACAACGTATCCATCGTTGGCGACGATAGCCGCCCGGTCCGACATAAAAATTGTGTATGGGCCTCCAGTTAGGGGGTTGCGGCCGGGGTCGGGTGCGGGTAGGCAGGTCCAATGCAGTTCACGGTACGCACCGCCCGGCCCAACGACGCCCGGGCCATCGCCGCCACCCACGCGCAGGCATGGCGCGTCGGCTACGCCGGTCTCGTCCCTGACGAGTTCCTGGCGTCGATCGACGATGAGGAATGGGCGATCAATCGGCGACGTGCCATCGAACGACCGCGCCCCGACATGCACACCTTCGTGGTGCTCGCCGATGGCACGATCATCGGGTTCGTGCATTCCGGCGCGTTTCGGCTGCCCGATCGGGCGGCCCATCCGGACGGCAGCATCGGCGAGATCTACGCGATCTACGTGCACCCGGACCACTGGTCGACCGGAGCCGGGTACGTGCTGATGCGTACGGCCGTTGATCATCTGGCTTCGGACGGCCGGGTCGAGATCCGACTGTGGATGCTCGAAGACAACGCGCGCGCCCGCCGCTTCTACGAGCGCTTCGGTTTCGCGTTCGACGGCGAGCGGGAGCCGCACCCGATCGGCGGGAGCACCGACACGGAATCCGCCCCGACGCCGTGCGCTACACCTTGCACGTCCAGTGACCTTCGACCGTCGCCGGCACGTACGCTGAGGAGCATGTCCCTCGGTTACGTGCGCCCGGCCCGCCCCGACGAGGCCGGCGAGATCGCCCGGATCCAGCTGTCGACGTGGCGCACCGCCTATCGCAAGCTGCTGCCGAAGCGCGTGCTCGACGGGCTCGACGAGGCCTGGATGGCGCAGGAATGGCTCGCGGCGATCACGGAGCCGCCGTCGCCGCGCACCGCGTGCTGATCGCGATCGAGCAGGCCGAAGAGAACCACATCGTGGGCTTCGCCGCGTCCGGGCCGGCCGACGAAGCCGCGCTTGCGCCGGAGGAGAAGCCGCTGCCCGACGACGTCGCTGCGGTGACCGACCTGCTCGTCGAGCCGCGGTGGGGCCGCCGGGGTCACGGCAGCCGCCTGCTCGCCGCGACCGTCGACCTGTGGCGGGAAGACGACTTCACGACAGCCGTCGCGTGGACCTACGAGCGCGACGTGGCGACGAAGGACTTCCTCGAATCGGCCGGTTGGGCACCCGACGGCGAAACGCGGGCCTCGACGTCGACGACCTGCTCGTGCCGCAGGTACGGTTTCACGCCGCGCTTGCCGCAACCGAGAACCTCGAAGGGATGTCGTAACGGCTCACAAGTCGTGACGAGTCAGTCGAGCAGCTCTTCCAAGCCGATCGTCAGCCCCGGACGCGTCACGACGGACCGCACCGCGAGCAGGACGCCCGGCATGAACGAGACCCGATCGTACGAGTCGTGGCGCACGGTCAGCGTCTCCCCCGTCGTGCCGAACAGCACCTCCTGGTGCGCCACGAGGCCGGCCGCGCGCACGGAATGGATCCGCACGCCGTCGATCTCGGCACCGCGGGCGCCGTCGACCTCGGACGTCGTCGCATCGGGCATCGGAGGCTTGCCTGCCGCCGCTCGGGCCTGCGCGATGATCGAGGCTGTGCGCAGGGCGGTGCCGCTCGGCGCGTCGACCTTGCGCGGGTGATGCTGCTCGATGATCTCGATCGAGTCGAAGAATCTGGCGGCCCGCGCCGCGAACTCCATCATCAGCACTGCGCCGAGCGCGAAGTTGGGCGCGACGAACACGCCGACCTCGGGCTTGTGCGCGAGCCACGACCGCACCCGGTCGAGCCGCTTCTCGGTGAACCCGCTGGTGCCGACGACGACATTGATGCCCTGGTCGATCGCCCAATGCACATGGTCCATCACGACGTCGGGCGTGGTGAAGTCGACGATCACCTCGGCGCCAGCGTCGGACGCGTTGAACAGCCAGTCACCCTGATCGACCATGGCGACAAGTTCGAGATCGTCGGCGCCCTCGATCGCACGGCAGACTTCGATCCCCATGCGGCCACGCGCACCCAGCACGCCGACTCTGATCGGCTCGCGTTCGTCAGTCACGCGATCAACCTAGCCCATTCGTGACGCGACGGCAGGCCAGCACCCCGCCCTCCGCGTGCCCACCCCTTCGCCCCCACCACGCGCGAACCGGCGCACTGCCGCAATCCGGCACGACCAGGCGCATCGATCGCTCCAACCGGCGGTCGCAGGCTTCTTTCGTCGAGCCGCACCAACGCATGCCACCGCCGACACCCTCATGCGCCACACGACATCCCGCCCACCAAACACATGCCGCCACGTTCGCCGGCCAACGCAATCAGGCCCGAGCCATCAGACCCAAGGCCGGCAAAACCAAACATGTCTTCGACGAACGCCATGCCGCCACCAACATGCCCGTGCCCCACGCGACATACAGCGCGTCGAACGAATCCGCCAAAGTCGCCCGGGCGACTCGGTCCCGACGGCGACTCCCGAAACCCGAATGCATCTCCACGAACGCCATGCCGCCGCGAACATGCCCGTGCCCTACATGACATGCGGCCCACGAAACACACCCCGGCGAATTCGTGACCGAGCCCCACAGGCCCCGAGCCGCCCAAAACGAAACGCGTCTTCCACGAACGCGATGCCATCGACAACATGCCCATACCCCACGAGACATTCAGCTCACGAAACACATGCCGCTAAAAGGCCGCGGCGTGCAGCTAGCCATGCCGCCGGCAAAACGACGCGAGGTCGCGCCAAGAGCCGAGCAACCGAGGATCCCGCCGACGGGCACCACGCCATCAACAACATGCTCATGTGCTGCACGACATGCCCCCGGCAGAGACACGTTGCCGAAGCCGCGGACCGCACCCGAACAGGACCTTGCCGGCCGAAACCGAACATGTCTTCGACGAACGCCATGCTCCCGACAACATGCCCATGCCGCACGCGACATTCAGCTCACGAAACACATGCCGCCAAAATCATTGCGCGTCGCCGGGAGCCAACGCCTCCGAACAACCGGGCATGCCTCCGACGGGCGCCATGCCATCAACAACATGCTCATGTACTGCACGACATGCCCGCAGCGGACACCGTTGGCGAAATCGCGGACCGAACCCGAACAGGGGCCCTTGCCAGCCGGAACCGAATATGTCTTTGACGAACGCCATGCCACCGACAACATGCCCATGCCGCACGCGACATAGGGCTTGCAAAACACATTATGACGCGGCGAGAGCCGCGTCGGCTGACGGCGGACAGATGTGCCGGTGCGGGAGCCTGCGGAGCGGCCGCACGGCGGACCGTCGCCACGAAGCGTGTTCCATCAAGAACATGCCCATGCGACATCGCCGATCCGCGGGGATCGGTCGCGGCGGCCTGCGAAACGGACGGCGCTCGGTCAGCCGATGACGCTGTGGAAATCGTGGCCGTCGAACGGGCCGACGACGGCCAGCGACATCGGCCGCGCCAGCAGGTCGGCGGCGAGATCACGAACCTCGTCGACCGTCACCGAGTCGACGCGAGCGAGCAGGTCGTCGACGGAGAGCAGGTCGTCGTAGAGCATTTCGCCCTTGCCGAGGCGGCTCATCCGCGATCCGGTGTCTTCCATGGCCAACACGAGCGAGCCCTTCATCATGCCCTTCCCGCGCACGACCTCGGCCTCGGTCAGCCCGTTAGCGGCGACCTTCGCGAGTTCGGCTCGGACCAGCGCCAGCACCTCGTCGACCTTGCCCGGCGCACAGCCCGCATAGACCGCGAAGATGCCGGTGTCGGCGTATTGCGAGGTGTACGAGTAGACCGAGTAGGCGAGCCCGCGCTTCTCCCGGATCTCCTGGAAGAGCCGGCTCGACATGCCGCCGCCGAGGCTGTTGTTGAGCACACCGAGCGCGAACCGGCGGTCGTCGAGCCGGCCGAAGCCCTCGCAGCCGAGCACGACGTGCGCCTGTTCGGTGTCTTTTTCCCGCACGATCACGCTCGGCGGGAGCACCTTCGGGGCCGGCGTGGCGGGACGCTGCCGCAGCGGCTCGGCCCGCTCGCTGTGCAGGCCGGAGCGGTCGAACGCGTCGCGGACGAGCTTGACGACCCGGGAGTGATCGAGGTTGCCGGCCGCGGCGACGACGATATTGGGCGCGATGTAGCGGCTGCGGTAGAACGACTGGATCTGCTTGCGGGTCATCGGCGTGATCGTCTCGTCGGTGCCGGAGATCAGCCGGCCGAGCGGTGTCGTCGCGCCGTAGATCGCCTCGATGAACAGGTCGTGCACCTCGTCGCTCGGCTCGTCGTCGTGCATCGCGATCTCTTCGAGGATGACGCCACGCTCGGTCTCCACGTCGGCCGCGGCCAGCACCGAGTCGGCGACCAGATCGCACATCACGTCGATTGCGAGCGGTGCGTCGGCGTCGAGCACCCGAGCGTAGTAGCAGGTGTATTCCTTCGCGGTGAACGCGTTCGTCTCGCCGCCGACCGCCTCGATGCTCGCCGAGATGTCCAGTGCGGTGCGACGGTTCGTGCCCTTGAACAGCAGGTGTTCGAGGAAATGCGACACGCCACCGCACGCGGGCGCCTCATCACGCGAGCCGATGGCCACCCAGATGCCGAACGAGACGCTGCGCATGGCCGGAATCGCCTCGGTCAGGATGCGCATGCCATTAGGCAGTACGGTCCGGCGAACCGTACCGCCCAACGGGTCGGCCACAATGGTCTTGGTCGTGGCCCGTGCCGACACAGACCGCGAGGGCGTAGGCACGCCTACGCCCTCGCGGGATCGCTTTTCTCTCACCGATGCAGCCTAGCCGCACCGTTGTGGCACCTGACTACCGGCGACGCTCACGACGACGACGGTCGTCGCCACCGTCGCCCTCGCCGGACGGAGCCCGGTCCGAGCCACCGCCGTCGCCGCTGCCAGCACCAGCCGCCGCGGCCACCGGCGCGGGCGCACCCTCGGGACGCACCTTGTCCAGGTAGATCTTGCCGCGCGGGTCGATCTCGGCGATCTGCACCTCGACCTTGTCGCCGACGTTGAGGAAGTCCTCAACCTTCTCGACCCGCTTGCCGTCGCCCACCTTGGAGATGTGCAGCAGGCCGTCACGGCCCGGCAGCAGCGAGACGAACGCGCCGAACGCGGCGGTCTTGACGACCGTGCCGAGGAACTTGTCGCCGACCTTCGGCATCGTCGGGTTCGCGATCGCGTTGATCCGCTCGACCGCGGCTTGGGCCGACGGGCCGTTGGTCGCGCCGACGTAGATCGTGCCGTCGTCCTCGATCGAGATCTCGGCGCCGGTCTCGTCCTGGATCGAGTTGATCATCTGACCCTTCGGGCCGATGACCATGCCGATCTTGTCGACCGGGATCTTCACGCAGGTGACGCGCGGGGCGTAGTCGGACATCTCACCGGGCGCGTCGATGGCGCCGATGCATGACGTCGAGGATCGTCTGGCGAGCGTCGTGCGCCTGCGCGAGAGCCGCCGCGAGGACGTCGGACGGGATGCCGTCGAGCTTGGTGTCCAGCTGCAGCGCGGTGACGAACTCGGACGTGCCGGCGACCTTGAAGTCCATGTCACCGAACGCGTCTTCGGCGCCGAGGATGTCGGTCAGCGTGATGAAGGACATCTTGCCGTCGACCTCATCGGAGATCAGGCCCATCGCGATGCCGGCCACCGGCGCCTTCAGCGGCACACCGGCGAACATCAGCGACATCGTGCTGGCGCAGACCGAACCCATCGAGGTCGAGCCGTTGGAGCCGAGAGCCTCGGAGACCTGACGGATCGCGTACGGGAAATCGGTGCGCGACGGCAGCACCGGGATCAGCGCGCGCTCGGCGAGAGCGCCATGGCCGATCTCGCGACGCTTCGGCGAGCCGACGCGGCCGGTCTCACCGGTCGAGTACGGCGGGAAGTTGTAGTTGTGCATGTAGCGCTTCGACTTCTCCGGCGAGAGCGTGTCGAGAGCCTGCTCCATGCGCAGCATGTTCAGCGTGGTGACACCCAGGATCTGGGTCTCGCCGCGCTCGAACAGGGCGCTTCCGTGAACGCGCGGGAGCACGCCGACCTCGGCGGTCAGCGGGCGGATGTCGCGCGGGCCACGACCGTCGATGCGGACCTGGTCGCGGAGGACCCGGGTGCGCACCTCCTTCTTCGTGACCGAGCGGAACGCGCCGCTGATCTCCTTCTCGCGACCCTCGAACTGGGCCGCTGAGGGCGCCCTTGGCTGACTCCTTGATGCGGTCGAGCGCGTCCTCGCGCTCGGCCTTGCTGGCGATCTTCAGAGCCTCGGCGACGTCGGCGCGGACTGGGCTTTCGACGGCCTCGAAGACGTCGTCCTGGTATTCGAGGAAGACCGGGAATTCGGCGACCGGCTTGGCGGCGACCTCGGCCAGCTCGCTCTGTGCCCGGCACAGCTCGCGGATGGCCGGCTTGGCGGCCTCGAGACCGCTCGCGACGACCTCTTCGGTCGGGGCGACGGCACCGCCGGCGACCAGACCGTACGTGTGCTCGGTGGCCTCGGCCTCGACCATCATGATCGCGACGTCGCCATCGGGCAGCGCGCGACCGGCCACGACCATGTCGAACGTGGCGCGAGCCAGCTCCTCATGCGTCGGGAAGGCGACCCACTGGCCGTCGACGTGCGCGACGCGGGTGGCGCCGACCGGGCCGGAGTACGGCAGGCCGGAGAGCTTCGTCGACATCGAGGCGGCGTTGATCGCCACCACGTCGTACGGGTGGGACGGGTCGAGCGCCAGCACCGTCTCGACGATCTGGACCTCGTTACGCAGGCCCTTGGCGAAGCTCGGGCGCAGCGGACGGTCGATGAGGCGGCAGGTCAGGATCGCGTCCTCGCTGGGGCGGCCTTCGCGGCGGAAGAACGAGCCCGGAATGCGGCCCGCGGCATACATCCGCTCCTCGACGTCGACGGTCAGCGGGAAGAAGTCGAACTGCTCCTTCGGGTGCTTGCTGTAGGTCGTCGCGGAGAGGACGACCGTGTCGCCGAGCTGCGCGACTGCGGAGCCGGCGGCCTGACGGGCGAGACGGCCCGTCGAGAAGGTGATCTCACGGGTGCCAAATGGCCCGTTATCGATCACTGCCTTGCGTGGTGTGGGTGCCGAGAGTTTGCTCGGTCATGTGTTTGTCGTGCTCCTTGTGGTCGTGGGCAACGACTGTGACCAGGCCGCTGGTCGTTCGATCGCAGTCCGCGGGAGGCCGGTCTTCGATCGAAGCCCGCGGGGTCTGTCCCGAGAGCCACTACCGAGGACCGGCGCGATGGCGTCCAGGTCGCCCGGGTGTCGTAATTTGGTTTTCGCGGCATGATCCGGGCAGCGGCCAGCGGTGCGCGGCGCGGTCGATGCGCGCCGACGTCCCAGCCGCTCCCGCGCATGATCACCGACGCAGGCCGAGCCGCTCGATCAGCGCACGGTAGCGGGCGATGTCGGTCTTCTGCAGGTAGTTCAGCAGTCGACGACGGCGGCCCACCAGCAGCAGCAGACCACGACGGCTGTGGTGGTCGTGCTTGTGCACCTTGAGGTGCTCGGTAAGGTCGGCAATCCGCCGAGTCAGAACCGCGACCTGGACTTCCGGCGAACCGGTGTCGCCCTCTTTGGTCGCGTGTTCCTTCATGATCTGCGTCTTGAGTTCAGCAGCGAGCGCCATGATCTCCCTATCTCGCTCAGGGTTGAGTGTTTGGCTTCGCACCCGCGGCGTCGGGCAGGCACGCGAAACCCGCCGGTTACCCGGCGTCGATGTCAAGGCTACCAGTCGGGGTTCCCAAAACTCGAAACGATGGCGGCCGCAGAGGCTGTGTCAGCTATTATGTCGGCTTTCACGGAGAGTAACGCACGCGTTTCGGCGACGTCCTTGGTGATCTGGTCGACCAGCTACTCCGGGCCTTGGTAGGTCCGCTGCTCCCGCAGATGGGCCACGAAGTCGAGGCGACGCGCTCGCCGTAAAGATCGCCGTCGAAATCGAGAACGTAAGCCTCGACGCGGTGCTCCCGCCCGGCGAACGTCGGATTCGTCCCGATGCTGACCGCCGAGCGGTAGGTCTTACCGCGCTGCTGCAGCCAGGCCGCGTAGATGCCGTCGGCCGGGATCGCGGCATGCCGGCCGCAGAGCAGGTTCGCGGTGGGAAAGCCGAGTTCACGGCCTCGCTGATCGCCGCGCACGACCACGCCTTCGAGCCGGTGCGGACGGCCGAGCGCGGCAGCGGCGGCGGCAACGTCCCCGGCGTCAACGCTGGACTGCGGATGTACGTCGAGGAGAAGATGGCCTCGCCGTCGCTGATCAGCGGCGCGCCCTCGACAGCGAAGCCGAACGTGCGGCCGAGCCTGCGTCAGCAGCGCTACGTCACCTGCGGCCTTGTGCCCGAAGCGGAAGTTGTCCCCGACCACGACCAGCGGCCGCATGCAGGTGCTCGACCAGCACGTCATGGACGAACTCCTCGGCGGACAGCTGCGAGAAGCGCTGGGTGAACGGCACCACGCACAGCACGTCAACGCCGAGCGCCTCGATCAGCTCAGCCTTGCGGTGGGCCTCGGTAAGGATGGCCGGGTGCGAACCGGGCCGGACCACCTCGGACGGGTGCGGATCGAACGTCACGACCACCGACTCATGCCGAGGTCCCGGGCCCGCTCGACGGTGTGCCTGATGGTCGCCTGATGTCCCTTGTGAACGCCATCGAACACGCCGATCGTCACGACCGAGCGGCCCCAGCCGCTCGGCGCCGCGTCATATCCTCGCCACCGTTGCACTCGCGTCTCCCGTTCGTCGTCATGGAATCCGTGGCACCAGCCTAACGGCCTAAGACCAAGATCCTTTTCACACGGGTACGGGCGCCGATCCGGTGCCGTGGGGCAAACCGAGTTCGTGGCGGGGCCGGGCGTCTATCCGTACCCGTGGCATCGTTTCAAGATCTTGATGTCGCACCCAGGCGCATCGCTGCCTGGTGGACCTCGCCCGGCCAAAGGGTCACCGCTTCCGCGCCGATCCGGCCACGTTCCACGCAGACGAAGTCGTGCCAGCCGTCGCCGATGTCGGGCACATCGTTCGGGCCGGGATTCCAGACCACGGCGCTCGGCATCTCGTCCGCGTCGACCGCGATCTCGTGCTCTGACGCTCGAAGTAGCAGATGCTCCGGCCCCGTCTCGAACTTCGCGTCGATCGGCTCCACGAACCCGACGGCGCCGCGCTGCGTCGTGACCTGATCGCCCTCGGATCGCAACCTCTCGTCGAGCCCCTCCACCGCGCACTCCCAGGCGTCCGGGACCGCGAAGTAGCTGTGCAGCGCATATGTGAACGTGAACCGCGTGTCGCCGGTGTTCCGCACCGTCCACGCGAAATGCACGTCGTCCGCGAGCGTGATCGCCACCTCCGCGTGGAATCGGTGCGGCCACAGCGCGCGCGTGTCGGCGTCGTCGTCGAGCCCGAAGACGACGCGGTCGGTCATCCGGTCGAGCACCTGCCACTCGCGATTGCGTCCGAATCCGTGAGCGGGAAGGCCGTCGGGATGCTTGCCGAACCACGGGAAGCAGATCGGGACGCCGCCCCGGATCGCGGAACCGGGCTCGAAACTGGCGTTCGGCGACAACCACAGCAGGTCACGATCGCCGAGCCGGGCTTCGAGCAGTTGAGCGCCGTGGGTGGTGAGTCGGGCGCGCCCAGACGCAGTCGTCGACTCGACCGTGTCCATCGTTGTCTCCTCCGTTGTGATTTCAGGTCGCGTCTTCTTGCTTTCGCACGGGGTCTCGCTTGGCGTTCACACGGGGTCTCGGTTGGTGCCGGGGGCTCGCTTGAGGGCGGGTGCTCGCTGGACGGCGGGCTCTCACTTGACGGCGGGTGCTCGCGTGACCGCGGGCTCTCGCTTCACGGCGGGTGCTCGCTTCACGGCGGGCTCTCGCTTCACGGCGGGCTCTCGCTTGACGCGGTCGCTTTAGGCCGGCGCGAACACGACCTCGGCCCGTGCTTTGCCGTCGCGTTCGACCACGATCGCCAACACCTCGCCCGTCGGTCCGAAAACCGCGTACGGTCCGTCGACCCCGGCCGGTTCCAGCGGCCCGCCGTGCGACAGCACGACCGTCTCCTCGGCTGTCGCGTCGCGCCGGGCGAAGAACCGCGCGGCGGCCTCGGCCAGCGTCAGCGACATCGGTGACTCGCCCTCGTCCGCCCGCGCGGCCAGTTCGTCGAGCGTGGACGCCTCGGCCAGCGTGAACCCACCGACCGCTGCCCGCCGCAGCGCCGTCAGATGGCCGCCGACGCCGAGCCGGGCCCCGAGGTCACGGGCGATCGCGCGGATGTAGGTGCCAGAGGAACACGACGACGTCGACGTCCACATCGATGAGATCCTGATCTTCGCGCCGGATGTCCAGGACGTCGAGCCGCGACACGGTCACTTGACGCGCCGCCAGCTCGACCGACTCGCCGTC
The DNA here is from genome assembly GCA_963797605.1 of uncultured Actinomycetota bacterium. Lineage (GTDB taxonomy): Bacteria > Actinomycetota > Actinomycetes > Mycobacteriales > Micromonosporaceae > DASQPR01. The sequence continues at coordinate 573,679 of CAWCPX010000005.1, forward strand.
GCGGACCATCTTGTAGGCCCGCTTGCCGTCCACCTTGATCGCGCTGACGGCCGACGGCACCTGGGAGATCTCGCCCGTTTGCGCGGCCAGGCCGGCCCTGATCTCGACATCGGTGATCGCCGCGGTCGAAGCGGTCGAGGTCACATCGCCTTCGGCATCGTCGGTGATGGTCGCCTGGCCGAGCCGGATCGTCGCGAGGTAGCGCTTGTCCGAGCCGATCACGTACGTGAGCAGCCTCGTCGCCTTGCCGACGCCGATCACGAGCACGCCCGTCGCCATCGGATCGAGCGTGCCGCCGTGCCCGACCCGGCGTGTGTGCGCGAGCCGCCGCACCCGGGACACGACATCGTGCGACGTCATGCCGCCCGACTTGTCCACGACGATCAGACCCACCGGATCCGGGCCGCGTTCTGCCACCGCTGGTCCTGCCACCCCTTGCGTTGTCACCGCGTCAGCGTACGGCCCCGGTGACCGCCCACGCGCCGTCCCTCATCCGGATCAGCGACGCGATCAGGCGGACGACGACGAACAGCGTCAGGCCGATCCAGATCCCGCGGATCCCGAGGTCGAACGCGAGCGACAGCCAGATCATCGGCAGGAACCCGACACCGGCGGCGACAAGCGTCATGTTCCGCAGGAAGATGAGGTCGCCGGCGCCGATCAGGACCCCGTCGAGCGCGAAGACGAACCCGGCGATCGGCTGCATCGCGACGAACCACGGCCAGACGATCGCGGCCTGCGCGTACACCCGCGGGTCGGGGCTGAACCACCGTGGCACCACGTGCGCTCCGGCCAGCACGAGAGCCCGAGCAGCACCCCGCATCCGAGCCCGATGACGCCGATCCGGCGCGCGAGCGTCCGAGCCCCGGGCCCGTCGCCTCCGCCGAGCGTCGCACCGATCAACGACTGGGCCGCGATCGCGACGGCGTCGAGGATCAGCGAGCCGAAGAGCCAGAGTTGCAGCGCGATCTGGTGTGCGCCGAGCGTCGCCGGGCCGAACCGGGAGGCCACCGCGGTCGCGGACAGGAAGCACGCCTGGAACGCGGCTCCTCGGATCAGCAGATCCCGGCCGACGACGAGCTGAGACATGATGAGGGCCGGTCGCGGGCGTACGCTCACCCGTTCCCGCAGCACCGCGACCGCGAAGAGAGTGCCGACGGTCGTCTGCGCGGCGACGTTCGCGATCGCGGAGCCGGCGAGCCCGAGACCGGCCGGGTAGACGAGCAGCGGGCAGAGCATCGCGGAGAGCAGGTTCGCGCCGAGCACGTAGCGCAGCGGCCGTCTCGTGTCCTGCACGCCACGCATCCAGCCGTTTCCGGCCGTGGCGAGAAGGAGCCCGGGCACGCCGAGCGCCGCGATCCGCAGCCACGTCTCGGCCCCGTGCGCGGCGGGCGAATGGGCACCGGCCAGACCGCGAGCGACCGGCCCGGCGACGATCTCGGCGAGGATGACGATGAGCAGCCCGGCCCCGAACGCGAGCCACGACGCCTGCACGCCCTCCGCCACCGCGGCCTCGCGATCACCGGCTCCGAACCGCCTCGCGGCCCTCCCCGTAGTCCCGTACGCGAGAACGTTGCCGAGCCACGCCGCGAACGTGAGCACGCTGCCGCCGATGGCGAGACTCGCGAGCGCGGATCCGCGCAGGTGCCCGACGACGGCTGTGTCGACCAACACGTACAGCGGTTCGGCGGCGAGCACGACGAGTGCCGGCAACGCCAACGCGGTCACCTGCCGCAGCTGAGAACGCTCGACGGGCAACGCAACGGTCTCGGTCACGCGGCCGATGTTGTCACAGAACGGCCGTCAACGTCCGACCGCCGGCGGCGCCAGCCGGGTGCCGGTCGAGCCGGGATGCCGGTGCGAACCGGGTGCCCGGTGCGAACCGGATGCCGGTGCGATCCCGGTGCCGGTGCGAGCCCGATGCCGGTGCGAGCCGGATGCGCGGTACGGGCCGGATGCCCGGTGCGAGCCGGATGCCCGGTGCGAGCCGGATGCCCGGTGCGAGCCGGATGCCCGGTGCGAGCCGGATGCCGGGCACGAGCCGGATGCCGGTGCGATCCCGGTGCCGGTGCGATCCGGTGCCGGTGCGGGCCGGATGCCGGTGCGATCCCGGTGCCGGTGCGATCCCGGTGCCGGTGCCGGTGCGAGCTGGCCGGTGCGAGCCGGGTGCCGGTCAAGCTGGCCGCCGCGCCCGATTCGTCGCGTGTCGACACGCCGACTCTCGGTTTTCCGACGCCACCGTCATCACGAGGCCGTCGAGACAACGCTGACGTCGGAAATACGAGGCCATCGGCGTGTCGCCCGAGCGTGTCGCGCTCCGGACGCGTTGCGTCGCCCGGAAATTCGCGGGGTCGCGAGGAATGCGGTGCCGCCCGGACCGCGGTGCCGCCCGGAAATTCGAGTGTCGCCCCGAATGGAGACCGGAATCGGAGACCCTAGGCGTCCATGACTCCCACACCGCGCACCGTCCGCAGAAACCGCGGTACCGCCCGGAACGCGGTACCGTCCGGAACGACGGCGCCGCCCGGAACACGGCACCGCCCGGACCGCGGTACCGCCCGGAACGCGGTACCGCCCGGACCGCGGTACCGCCCGGACCGCGGTACCGCCCGGACCGCGGTACCGCCCGGACCGCGGTACCGCCCGGAACACGGCGCCGTCCGGAAATTCGAGTGTCGCGCCGAATTGAGACCGGAATCGGAGACCCTAGGCGTCCGGCGAGGCGAGCATGACTCCCACACCGCGCACCGTCCGCAGAAACCGCGGCGCCGCCCCGGTCTCCCCGAGTTTCCGCCGCAGCCACGACAGGTGAACGTCGAGCGTCTGTTCGGCGCCCACGTACGGCTGGCGCCAGATCTCGGTCACCAACTCGCGCCGCGTCACCACCCGGCCGGCGCGTACGGCGAGGTACACGAGCAGGTCGTATTCCTTGCGGGTCAGTTCGAGCGGCCGCCCCGCGAGCCGGGCCGTCCGCCGGGCTGGATCGAGCTCGAGGTCGCCGACCCGGATCGGTTGCTGATCGTCGGGGCCGTCGGTCGAGGTGCGCACCCGCCGCAGCACGGCGGCGATCCGGGCGGCGAGGTGCGCGGCGGTGAACGGTTTGGTCACGTAGTCGTCGGCGCCGGCGTGCAGCAACCGGATCATGTCGGCTTCGGAACGGCGTGCGGTCGCGACGATGACCGGAATGTCGCAGACGGCCCGCACCATGCGGAGCACGTCGGAGCCGTCGAGGTCGGGCAGGCCGAGATCGAGGATCACGAGGTCCGGCCGCTCGTGAGGCGGTCGCGTCGTGACTTCTCGAACGGCGGCGAGGGCGGTGCCGACCGGAAGGACAGCGTGACCGGCATCGGTCAACGCGTGGGCGAGGGCACCGCGGACGGTGGCGTCGTCCTCCACCAGGAGCACGAGGGGCATGCCCCGCACCGTAGCCGAATCGCGAGCCAAGTGCTCCTCGCGATCAGGGCCCGACGCGCGGCCACAATCCGACGAGCGGCGGCCAACCGTTACTGGCGAGTGTCCATCGACATCTGGAGCGCGCGACGCTGCTCGTCGGCGGGCTGGGGCGTCGCGGACTTCGCGGCGGCGCCGATGATCAGACGGGGGTCGTGCTGTGTGGGCTTCGGCTTACGCGAACTTGGCATCACAAACTCCTGGCAAAGCATGGTGACGGGCTAGGTAACTACCGTCGCGACCAGCTAGCCGGGATCGCCGGACACACCGTTGGTCGTGAACCAGGCCGCTCGGGTGAACGAGCGTTTGGCCTCGCTCACCAAACTATCGTTAAGGTGTGTCCGGCGGTCCACCATTCCCACATGTCGATACAGTCGTGGCACGTTCACCCGTACCGGTTTCATATCATGGGACGACGGTGCCCGATTTAATCCTCGGTGTCGTCGTCTTCCGCCACGTCACCGGCATCGACGGTTTCCTCGACCTTGTACGGTTGCGGGTCACCTGCGTAACGCGCGTTCGCGGCCTGGCGCTGCACCTCCGCGTCGGCGTTCTGCGCGACGGCCAACAGTTCGTCGATCTGCTTCGCGTGATCTTGCACATTGTCGAGCACGAACGCGAGCGTCGGCGAGTGGCGCAGCCCGAGCGCCTTCCCGACGGTCGACCGGAGCAGGCCCTTGGCACTCTCGAGCGCGGCGGCGGTGTCGTGCTCCGCTTCCGAGTCACCGAGCACGGTGTAGAAGACCGTGGCCTCGCGCAGATCTCCGGTAATGCGCGCGTCGGTAATCGTGATCATCCCGAGTCGGGGATCTTTTACGTGCGTCCGAACGGCGGACGCGACAAGTTCACGGACTCGCTCCGCGTATTGCCGTATCCGAGCTGGATTCGTCATGCCGCACCTCCACTGGCACCGGGGACACTCACGCGGCACGCCCGACGGCGGACCGCGGCACTGCTGACATTACTCGGGTGGCCGTGCACGCACGGGCACGCGGCGGCCTGCCGACCCACCGGCGCCACCGACGTTCCCGCACGACAGAAGACACGACAGAAGACAGGACCCTAGTCCTCGGCCCCGAACAGGCGATGGCGAGCCGACAAGATCTCGATCTCCGGCCGACCGGCCAGCAGATGCTCGCACGAGTCGATGACGGCTCGCGCATGGGCCGGCTCGGATGCCACGGCGGCGACTCCGATTTCGGCGCGACCGTGCAGCTCCAGCGCGCCGACTTCGGCCGCGGCGACCTCGAATTTCCGCAGCGCGGCGACGATCGGCCGCACGTAGGACCGTTTCGCTTTCAGCGACCGGGCATCGGAGGGAAGGAGCAGGTCAAAGACGGCTGTCGCGGTGTACATGATCAGCGAGCCTACCGCCGCGAACCGTTTACCTCGACCGCATAAAAGCGGCGAACTCAGGCGACGTCAGCCAGGACCGGAAAGCCCCGCTCGACACACGCGGCGGCTGCCACCAGCGCGGGCACCGTCTCCGTCGGGATCGGGGCTGAACCAGCGCCCGTGATCGGCCGTGGGCGCCTCGGCACGCGCGACGGCGAGCTGCCGCCGCGACCCGGGTAGATCACGAGGCCGTTGATCGGGTCGGGCGTCGCGTCGAGGGCGGCGCGCACGAGCGGCAGCTCACGGAACACCGCCCAGCCTTCGGAATCGGTGAACGCGACCTCGAACACAAGGCCCCAGCGGGTGTGCAGCCAGTTCCAGTCTTTGGCACCGTTGGAGACGGCCGCCTCGACCAGGGCGGACTCCCACGCGTCGCGCCACCGGTTCGCGGACAGCTCGGCGTCGAAGACTTCGATGGACCACCAGTGCTCAAACATGACCCATCCAAACTACGCCCGACGACGGCTCCCGTCGATGCCACAATTCAGTGCTTGCGGGCGACGAGGATGTCCCGGTTGATCGACTGGTCGACCCAGTGCCCGAAGTCGTCATAACCGGGGCCCTCGACGACGCGCAGCCCCTCCGCTTCCAGGATCTTCGCGGCCTCGGCCCTCGACGCGACGTGCGTGTTCCACGACATGCCGATCGCCCCGCCGGGCTGGATCAGCTGCGACCACACCGGAACCGCGGTTCGCAGCAGGTCCAGCGGGCTGCGCGACAGGTTCGACTCACCGGTTCGGCTCGCCGTGCGGCTGCCGTGCATCACGCCGTAGGGCAGGTCGGCGACGATCACGTCCGCGACGCCGCCCTTCAGAAACTCGCGGGCCTCGGTCGTGTCACCGTGAAACATGGTGAGTGAGGTGCCGCTTCCGATGGACACCGACAGGCGGCGCGCGAGAAGCCGCTTATCCTTGCGTACCGGTGAAATCTCGGCCTTGTGTTTGATGCGTTTGCGCTTCAACCAGGTGCGGATGAAGGCGGAGTAGATGTCGAAGTCCTTGCCGTCGCTGTCGATGCCGATCGCGTCGTAGCCATACATCAGGGCCTGGCCGAGCGTCGTGCCCCGGCCGGCCAGCGGGTCGAGCACCACCAGTCGACGATCGAGCATGTGCGCGCCGTGCACCGAGCCGAGCAGCGTGACGTTGAGCAGCAGCTTGGTGAACTGTTCGTTGGTCTTGCCGCTGTATTTCTGGATCGTCAGCAGGTCGTCGTCGAAGAACGCGAGCGGCCGCATCGCGATCGGCCGCAGCAAGTCGCCTTCGAGCGCGAACACGGCATAGATGCTCGACAGGTTCGAGAGGAAATCGATGTCGCGCGCGGTCAGGCCCGGGTCGGCCGTGCTGAAACCGACGTAGGGCACACCGCCGAGCGTGATCGGCTCGACGTCGGTGATCTTCGTGGTCAGCACGGTGGAGGCGAAGACCGCCAACTCCGCGGCGGTGAGACGGATTGCGGCGTCCGCGTAGACCCGGTTGGAAGAAGGAGCAATGAGAAGGGCATAACGGACCATGCAGCAGATGGTACGGATACCGAAACGGAAGGGCCCGACCGCCGTGGCAGTCGAGCCCCTCCGTCAGCTATCGAGCGATCAGGCGCGGGGCTTCTCCCGCATCTCGAACGTCTCGATGATGTCGCCGACCCGGATGTCGTTGTAGTTGCCGAGCGTCAGACCACACTCGAACCCTCGCGGACCTCGGTGGCGTCATCCTTGAAGCGCTTGAGCGAGGTGACCGTCACGTTCTCGGCGACCACCGCGCCGTCGCGCAGAAGGCGAGCCTTGGCGTTGCGGCGGATGAGGCCGGAGCGGACGATGCAGCCGGAGATGACGCCGACCTTGGAAGAGCGGAACACCTCGCGAACCTCGGCCGTGCCGAGCTCCGCCTCTTCGTACTCGGGCTTGAGCATGCCCTTGAGCGCCGCCTCGACCTCTTCGATGGCCTGGTAGATGACCGTGTAGTAACGGATCTCCACGCCTTGGCGGTCGGCGTACTCGCGGACCTTGCCCTCGGCCCGGACGTTGAACCCGATGATGATCGCGTCCGACGCGCTGGCGAGGTTGACGTCGTCTTGCGTGACGCCACCGACACCACGGTGAATGATCTTGAGCTGGACTTCTTCGCCCACCTCGATCTTGACCAAGGCGTCTTCGAGCGCCTCGACGGAACCGGACACGTCGCCCTTGAGGATGAGGGTGAGCGTGGTGCGGTCGCCCTCCTTGATCCGCTCGAGCAGCGTTTCCAGCGTGACGCGACCACGGGAGTTCGCCATCTGAGCCGCGCGCTCACGTGCCGCGCGCTGTTCGGCGATCTGACGGGCCGTGCGGTCGTCGTTGACGGACAGGAACGTGTCGCCCGCGCCGGGAACCGCGGTCAGACCGAGCACCTGCACCGGACGAGCCGGACCGGCCTCGGTGACCGTCTTGCCGGCGTCGTCGAGCATGGCCCGGACGCGACCGTACGCGTCACCGGCCACGATCGAGTCACCGACACGCAGCGTGCCCCGGTTGACGAGCACCGTGGCGACCGGACCGCGACCACGGTCGAGGTGTGCCTCGATCGCGATGCCCTGGGCCGGACCATCGATCGGCGCCCGCAGCTCCAGCGACGCGTCGGCGGTCAGCAGCACCGCGTCGAGCAGGCCGTCGATGTTGAGCCGGCTCTTCGCGGAGATGTCGACGAACATCGTGTCGCCGCCGTACTCCTCGGCGACCAGACCGTATTCGGTGAGCTGCTGGCGCACCTTGTCCGGGTTGGCGTCTTCCTTGTCGACCTTGTTGACCGCGACCACGATCGGCACTTCGGCCGCCTTCGCGTGGTTGAGCGCCTCGATCGTCTGCGGCATCACGCCGTCATCGGCCGCCACGACCAGCACGACGATGTCGGTGGCCTGCGCACCACGAGCACGCATGGCGGTGAACGCCTCGTGACCCGGGGTGTCGATGAAGGTGACCGCGCGGTCGACGCCGTCGTGCTCGACGTGCACCTGGTAGGCACCGATGTGCTGGGTGATGCCACCGGCCTCGCCCGCCACGACGTTGGTCGAACGGATCGCGTCGAGGAGCTTGGTCTTACCGTGGTCGACGTGGCCCATGACGGTCACGATCGGCGCACGGGTGACCATGCGCGACTCGTCGATCTCCTCGTCGAGGTCGATGTCGAACCGCGCGAGCAGCTCTCGGTCTTCCTCTTCAGGGCTGACGATCTGCACCTCGAAGCCGAGGTGCTCGCCGAGCAGCAGCAGCGTGTCATCGGTGCACGACTGGGTCGCCGTGACCATCTCGCCCAGGTTGAACATCTCCTGGACGAGCGAGCCCGGGTTGGCGTTGATGCGCTCGGCGAAGTCGGAGAGCGAGGCACCGCGCGGGAGCCGGACCTGCTGGCCCGAGCCGCGGGGAGCACCCGACGACATCTGCGGCGCGGACAGGTTGTCGAACTCTTGTCTGCGCTGCTTCTTCGACTTGCGACCGCGGGCGGGCTTGCCACCCGGACGGCCGAACGCACCGGCCGCGCCGCCACCGCGACCACGACCACCGGCGCCACCACCGGGACGACCGGCACCCGCACCCGCGGGTGCGCCACCGCCGCCACCGGGACCGCCGCGGTAACCACCGCCGCCGCCACCGGGACCGCCGGCGCCACCACCGGGACGGAAACCGCCACCGGCACTGCCACCACCGGGACCGCCGCCACCGGGACGGAAGCCGCCGCCGCGCGCCGGGACCGCCGGCGGGACGACCTGCGCCACCGCCACCGGGACCGCCACGGAAGCCGCCGCCGCCACCGGGGCCGCCGGGACGACCGGGGCCACCCGGACCCGCCGGACGGGCCGGCCGCTGCGTCGGCATCTGGCTCGGGTTGGGCCGAGGCGGCATCGACGCCGGGTTGGGCCGGGGCATGCCCGCGGGGCTGGGCCCACGGTCAGCGCGCGGCGCACCGGGCGCGGCGGGACGACCGCCGGCCGGGGGCGTGATGCCGAACGGGTTGTTACCCGGGCTGCGTGCCGGCGGACGAGCGCCCGGACGGGGCGCTCCCGGCGCGAGCGGCGTGCTGGACGGGCCAGCGGGCCGCGCCGGCGGAGTCGCCGGACCGGGCTTGGGCAACGTCGGCGTGGGCGGAGCCACGACGGCGTCGATCTTGGCCTGCTGGGCCGCCTTGACGGCGGCTTCCTGGTCGGCCTTGAGGGCGCTCGCGCGGGCTTCCGCCGCGGCGACCTCGATGTCGTGCGCACTCGCCTGCTTCGCAGCGGGCGGGGGCGGGGTTGGGACGGGAAGACGCTTCGCCGCCGCCTTGACGGGCGGGGCGGGCCTTGCCGAAATCCTGGGTGCGCCGTCCGCTACCGCCGGCGCCGAGGGAGCAGCAACGGGTGCTGCCGCGCTCGGGGCGGAAGAGGCGACCATCGCCTCACGGAGACGACGCGCTACCGGAGCTTCAACGGTGCTCGACGCGGACTTGACGTATTCGCCGATCTCTTGCAACTTGGCCAATACGGTCTTGCTCTCGACGCCGAGTTCCTTTGCCAGCTCGTGTACGCGGGCCTTGCCTGCCACTGCACTCCTCACTCCGAGGCCGTGCGGGCAACCCGCATCGACCTCACTAGTCCACTAGAAGCCTGGTCATTTCAGAGACTTCATCGCGTGCTCATGTTGGTCGTCCTACCCTGTGCGTCCGGATGGGGTTCTGATGCCCCATCATCGGTCGTGCTGTTCTGCGGTGTCGCTGCCATTACCGCCTCGGTGACACGCGCCTCGACCAGATCCACCTGGATCACACCCGTCACCCGCAGCGCACGCCCAAAAACGCGGCGTTTCACCGCAGACGCGAGACAAGCGGGATCGACATGCATATGTGCACCCCGGCCGGGGCGTCTGCGCGCCGGATCGGGGACGATGTCGATAACCTGGCTACCGGTGAGAACCCGGCTGTCAGTCTGGCCATCGACGACCCTGGTCGCTTCGCCGGGCCCGTGCGGCGTCTCGGAATCAGACGATGCTCGGGAAACAGCGACAACGCGCAGCATTTCAGAGGCTGGCACTCGTTTCCGGCAACCCACGCAAGTGCGCACCGGAGACGCGCGACGTGCCACAAGCAAAGTCTACCCCGTCACCCGCGCCTATGCGGCATCGGAGTGATCGGGTGATGACGGCTCGGCCGCGTCCGAATGAATATCGATGCGCCAACCGGTCAATCGGGCCGCGAGGCGGGCATTCTGCCCCTCCCGCCCGATCGCGAGCGACAGCTGATAGTCCGGGCACGGTCACCTTGGCGGTCCGGGTGGCCTCGTCGACGACCTCGACCCGCAGCGCTTTCGCCGGTGACAGCGCGTTTCCGACGAACGTCGCCGGGTTCTCGTCCCAGTCGATGATGTCGATCTTCTCGCCGTGGAGTTCGCTCATCACCGAGCGCACCCGCTGGCCCATCGGCCCGATGCAGGCGCCCTTCGCGTTCACGCCGGACTGGGTCGAATGCACCGCGATCTTGGAACGGTGACCTGCCTCACGCGCGATCGCGGTGATCTCGACCGTGCCGTCGGCGATCTCCGGAACCTCGAGAGCGAAGAGCCTTTTGACCAGATTTGGATGCGGTACGCGAGAGCGTGACCTGCGGCCCGCGGAAGCCCTTCGCGACGTGCACGACGATGCACTTGATCCGGGTGCCGTGCTCGTAGAGTTCGCCGGGAACCTGCTCGGACAGCGGGCAGCATGCCCTCGATCTTGCCCAGGTCGATGCTGACGATGCCTTTCTCGGCCCGGCCCTCGTGCGCCTGGATCACGCCGGTGACCAGGTCTCCGTCGCGGCCGACGTACTCGCCGAAGTGCACCTCGTCGGTCGCCTCGCGCAGGCGCTGCAGGATCACCTGCTTGGCGGTCATCGCGGCGATGCGACCGAAGTCATGCGGGGTGTCGTCGAACTCGCGGACGACCGTGCCCTCGTCATCGGTCTCGGTGGCGAGCACGGCGACCGAACCGGTCTTGCGGTCGACCTCGACCCGCGCGTGCGAGTGCGCGCCGTCGGTGTGGCGGTAGGCGGTGAGCAAGGCACTCTCGATCGCGGCCATGATCGTGTCGAACGGGATCTCCCGCTCGCGTTCCAGTGCCCGGAGGGCCGCCAGGTCAAGATTCATCGTGCGTCCCCTTCCGGATCGTCGCCGCGCGCGCCAGCAACATCATCAAAGTCATCGTCATCTTCGTCGTCATCGAGATCGTCGTCATCGACTGAATCGTCATCGTCGAGTCGTCATCGCCGGACTCGAAGTCGACCAGGTCGTCGTCGTCGATGTCGTCGACGCGGCTGAACTCGATCTCCACCCGACCGGCGCCGAGCCCGGAGAATGGCACGTCGCGCGCTGTGCCGCCGATGTCGAACGTGACCGCGGTGTCGCTGACGGCCGTCACCCGGCCGGTGATCATGGTGCTGTCCGCCTTCACCTTCACCAGGCGGCCGACGTTGCGGCGCCAGTGCCGCGGCGCGGTCAGTGGCCGGTCGACGCCCGGAGACGAGACCTCCAGCTGATATTCGCCACCGATGAACTCGCCACCGGTCGACTCGGCGTCGTCGAGCGCGGTCGAGATCGCACGGGCCAGGTCGGCTACCGCGTCGAGCGGCACGCCGCCATCACGGTCGACCGTGACGCGGACGACGAAGCGGCGACCCATCCGGATCACGGCGAGATCTTCCAGGTCATAACCCGCGGCCGTGGCCACCGGCTCGATCACCTCGGTGATCCGCACCTTGTGCGCGGCGAGATCGCCGGGCGGTGCTTTCGGCGGGGCCGCCGGGCGCTTGCCGGCGGGACGCGCGCTTGACCGACGCTGAGCTGATGGCATCGCGCACCTCCCATGCTCATCACTAACCATGATTCATCACTAAACGGACAGACACCACTGCCACCGATCGCGAAAGGTGCGGGCGGTGGTTGACCATGAGCGTAACGCGCGTCGTCAGCCCACTTCGACCGGCGCTCCGCACACGGCACAAGCGGGTTGGCCGACCGGCTTGGCCTGGCCCGGTTCGACGGAACCCGCGTTGCGGATTTTCGCCGGGCGCCCCGATGGTGTTGACTTGCGCGGTGCCCCTGACTCCGCGGCTTTCGCACCTGCGCACCGAGCAGCCGAAGGCGCTGATGTCGCGACGCTCGCTGCTCGCCGCGTTCGGCGCCGGCGCGGTGGGTCTCGCGGTCAGCGCGTGCACGAGCGCGCCGCCTCCGGCCAAGACCGCCGCGGTGGCCGCCGCGACGAGCCCATTGGGCCCGCTTTACACCGAAACGCTAACCCTGCTCAGCATGTACGACCAGGCCATCGCGGCGAGCGCTCCCCGCACCGGCATCCTCGGACCGCTCCGCGAGCAGACGCGTCAACACGCCGTCGCACTCGCCGCTCTGATGGGAGCCGTCGCACCGTCGATTCCGGCCGGTCCGGATCCGAGCGGCGTGCCGATGCCCCCACCGTCCGGGCCGGCGACCGCGACTCCGTCGACGCCCGCGTCGATCGCGCCGTCCACGGGCCAGGTTTCCGGCGCGCCATCGGGGATCCCGTCGGACGAGCCCTCGTCGGGTACGCCCTCGGAAGCGCCGTCGTCGGGTGTCCCCTCGTCGGGACCGACATCGTTGCTTCCCGCCTCGACCAGGGCGCCGCTGATCGCCGCTGAGAAGGCGGCCCAGGCGGACGTGACCACGGCGTGCCTGACCGCACCGGCCGACCAGGTGGCCGTGCTCGCGTCGATCGCCGCCGCTCGGGCCACCCACGTGGCGGCGCTGGCATGATCATGATCACCTACGTGGCCCGGAGCACGAGATGAGCGACAGCGACACGACACTCGCGGCAGCGGTCGCGGGCGAGAACGCGACCATCTACGCGTACGGGGTGCTCGGCCCGCACCTCGTGGGCTCCGCGCTGCTGCTGGCACAACAGGCCGAAGTCGCACACCGGAACCTCCGGGACACGGTCGCTGTCGGCATGTCCTCGCCACCCGCGCCCGGCGTGATCTACACGCTGCCGTTCCCGGTCACGAACGCGGCCAGCGCGCTCGCCCTCGCCGTCACCGTCGAGGAGCGGTCGGCGGCGCTGTGGCGAGCGGCGGTGGCGGCGGCGTCCCCGAAAAACCGGCAACTCCCCCTGAACGCGTTGATCGCCGCCTCGACGCGCGCCGCCGCGTTCCGCCGAGCCGCCGGCGCCTCCCCCGGCACGGTCGCCTTCCCCGGCCTGACCTGACCCGCGCACAGAACCTGCGACACGGAACCGGCTCGCCGGTTGCGAGTGGCAGACAGCGGCTATGCATACTCGGTAGCTATGTCCATCAAACACGGTCTGCTCGCGTTGCTCGAACGCGGCCCGATGTACGGCTATCAGCTGCGCACCGCGTTCGAAGAGTCGACCGGTGGCACGTGGCCGCTCAACATCGGGCAGGTGTACACGACCCTCGGCCGGCTCGAGCGCGACGACCTCGTCCATTCGCTGCCGGAGCACGACGGCCAGCGGGAATACGAGATCACGCAGGCCGGCCGAGCCGAGCTGGCGCTGTGGTTCGCGACTCCGATCAGCCGCGCCGACCGCCCCCGTGACGAACTGGCGATCAAGCTGGCGCTCGCGCTGACGACCCCCGGTGTCGATGCCGGTTCGGTCCTGCAGAACCAGCGCACCGCGACCATGCGCACCCTCCAGGAGTACACGCGGCTCAAGATCTCGGCGGACAAGCCGGCTGACCTGCCGTGGCGGCTCGTGCTCGACGCCATGCTGTTCCAGGCCGAGGCGGAGGTCCGGTGGCTTGATCACTGCGAGACCGCGCTCGTCCGCTACCGGCCGGCCGACGCGCACTACGTCGGTGGGCACGCCGCTGCGGCGCCGGTCCGTCCACCTCCCCGCTGGCGCATCACCCGAGCATCGGGGAGGAGCCGGAGATGAGCGCGCGATGACCGGAGTCCTGCGGCTGGTCTCGGTGCACCGTACGCATGGCGAGGGCTCGACCGCCGTGCACGCGCTCCGCGCCGTCGACCTGTCCGTCGCACCGGGCGAACTCGTCGCGGTCATGGGGCCGTCCGGCTCCGGCAAGTCGACCCTGCTGAACCTCGCGGGCGGCCTCGACCGGCCGACATCGGGCGAGGTGATCGTCGAGGGTCAGGTGCTCGGCACCCTGTCCCGCCGCGACCTGGCCGCGTTGCGGCGCCGCAGCATCGGCTACGTCTTCCAGGACCTCAACCTGATGCCCAGCCTGACCGCGGCGGAAAACGTCGCGATGCCACTCGAACTCGACGGTGTCAGCGTGCGCAAGGCCCGTCGTGTCGCCCACGCCGCGCTCGACGAGGTCGGGCTCGCCGATCTCGGCTCCCGCTTCCCCGATGACATGTCCGGCGGCCAGCAGCAACGGGTCGCGATCGCCCGGGCGCTCGTCGGCGAACGCCGGCTCGTGCTCGCCGACGAACCGACCGGCGCGCTCGACTCGCAGACCGGCGAATCGGTGCTGCGGCTGCTGCGGGCACGGGTCGACGCGGGTGCGGCCGGCGTGCTCGTGACACACGAGGCCCGCCACGCCGGCTGGGCCGATCGCGTCGTCTTCCTGCGCGACGGCGTCGTCATCGACACGGCCGGGCCATTGGCTCAGCCCGAAGACCTGCTCTCCCCCACCGGTACCGGTCGATGACGTCCTGGTTGGTGGCGCTGCGGCTCGCACGGCGGGAGGCGCGGCGTGCCAAGGGCCGCACCGCGCTCATCATCGCGATGATCTGCCTGCCCGTGTTCGCGCTCGCGTTCGCGGCCACGACGCTGGACATGCAGCGTCTGACACCGCAGGAGCAGGCGACCCGGGTGATGGGCGCGGCGGACGGCATCCTGACGTACAACGGCGCGAACACACAGCGAGAAGACGAACGACTCGCCGCGTCCGAATTCCTCGTCGGCGCGAAGGGTCCGCCGGCGGCGACGGCGACCGTCCTGTCCCTCCTGCCCGCCGGCGCATCGGCGAGTTGGGCGTGGCAAGGCAGCGTCTCGGTGCGTACGGGTGCCGGCGACGCGAGCATCGAAGCGTACGGTCTCGACGCCGCCAGCCCGATCACCCGTGGCCTCGTCCACGTCAGCGAGGGCCGGGCGCCCCGCACGGGCAACGAGGTCGCGATGTCGCAGGACGCCGTGACCCGTCTCGGGACCAGGGTCGGCGGCCGGATAACGACACCCGGCGGCACATCGTTCGTGGTCGTCGGCGTCGCCGAAGTCTCCGGCGGCGTCGGTGCGGCGATGCTGTTCACGTCGTCCGTGACGGAGCCCGGCACGGCCGGGTACTGGCTCGTCGACCAGCCGTCGCCGATGCTGATCGATCAGATCCACCGGCTCAACGCGGCCGGCTACGAAGCGCAGTCGCGCGCGTATGTCCTCCGTTATCCGGGGCAGCAGTCCATCGGCTCGGAGGGTTCGGTCCTTCCCGGGCTCAGCACCTTCAGCGTCGGCACGGTCGTGATCGGACTCGGTCTCGTCGAAGTCGTCCTGCTCGCCGGGCCCGCGTTCGCCGTCGGGGCACGCCGTCGGCAACGGGACCTCGCGCTCGTCGCGACGAACGGCGGCACTCCCAGCGTGCTGCGGCGCATCGTGCTCGCGGACGGCATCGTGAGCGGTGTCGTCGCGGCGGCCGTCGGCGTGATCGGTGGCGTGGGCGCCGCGTTCGCCCTGCGCGGCCTGCTCGAAGCCCACCTCTGGCACAGCCGTTTCGGCGGCTACCGCGTCAATCCGGGCTGGCTCGCCGTCATCGCCGCGATCGCGATCGGGACCGGGCTGGTCGGAGCGCTCGCCCCCGCGATCACCGCGTCGCGGCAGGAGATCGTGCTCGCGCTCGCCGGCCGCCGGGGCGCGCGGCACTCCCGGCTCCGATGGTCGTTCGGCGGCGCGGGCTTGATCGGGTTCGGCGTGGTCACCGCCGTCTACGGCGCCTATCAGCACAGCGGTGGTGTCGTGTTGACCGGCCTGATCTCCGGCGAGTTCGGCATCGTGCTCGTCACACCGACCATCGTCGGATGGATCGCGCGACTCGGCCGGTTCCTGCCACTGGCCCCCCGCATCGCGCTGCGCGACGCGTCCCGGCGACGGGCGGCGGCAGCCCCCGCGATCTCCGCGGTCATGGCGGCCGTCGCGGGCACCATCGCGGTGACCGTCTACCTCGGTTCGACGGCGGGCACCGGCGCCACCTACGAACCCGGCGCGCCGGCCGGCACGGTGTTCGTGCTCTCCGATCCCGCGACGCCACGGGATGGCAGCCCGGTGCCAGCCGGCACCCCGGGCGGCAGCGTCCGAGCCGCGCGCCCGCCATCGGTCACCGGTCCGTCGCTCAGCCGGCCGGCGGTTGGCACGCCGTCACTCGGCGTCCCGTCTTTGCAGGCCCCGACCGGCGACGCGATCGCGACGGCCGAACTGCGGGCTTCCCTCGCAGCCGTGTTCCCGGGCGCGCATCCGGTCACGTACACCCGGCTGGCATGCGCCGGCGACGCACCGTGCCAGCTGCCACTGATCCTCCCGGACGACCAGCAGTGCCCGTACCAGAGCGGTCCGATGCTCTCCCGGGCCGACCAGCGCCGGGCGCGCGCCGACGCCCGATGCGTCACAAACGAGTCGTTTTTCGGCGGCACCGGCGAGCAGGTCGTCACGGAGGATCCGGACCTCGTCGCGGCGATCACCGGTCTGCGCGGAGCGAAGCTCGACGCCGCCGTGGCCACACTGCGAGACGGTGGCGTGCTGACGTCCGATGCGGCGTTCGTCGAGCGGGGACATGCGGTCATCGACACCGACGCCGGCCGCGCCATCGCCGCCGGCGGGACGTCGGTCCGCGCGGAGACGGTGCCGGCGACGGTCGTGCCGATGGGCGCGCCGAACGAGATTCCGATGATCTCGCCTGCCCTGGTTCGACAGGTGCACGGGCAGGTGACCGCGCGCGGTCTCGTGCTCCGCCTGCCGAGCCCGCCGTCGCAGGCCCAGCAGGATCGGCTGCGGAAGCTCATCGACGACATCGACGGCCGCCAGTACATCGAATTGGGCCACCCGTCCCCGTCCTCGCCGATCCCCCTGCTTCTGGCGATCGCGGCCGGTGTCATTGCACTGGGCGCGGCCGGCATCGCAACCGGTCTCGCGGCCGCCGAATCCCGGCACGACCTGGCCACGCTGGCCGCGGTCGGCGCGACGCCGAGGTTGCGGCGCGCGCTGTCACTCGCGCAGGCGGGCATCATCGCCGGCCTCGGTGCCGTGCTCGGGTCGATCGCGGGGTTCGGAGCAGCGGCGGCGATCCTGACCGGCATCAACCAGCAATGGGCGCAGACCTGGCCGGGGCCGCATCTCCTCCGGATCACCGTGCCCTGGCTGAACTTCGGCGTCTCGCTCGTGGTCGTGCCGATCGTCGCGATGGCCGCCGCCGGCCTGCTGACCAGATCGCGGCTACCCAGCGAACGCCGACCGGGTTAGATTCCTGCGATGTCACGCCTCGTCTCGCGCGTCCGGAGCTTCGGCCACCAGCGTTGGTTCGCCCGTCTCGGCCGCGCGTTCACCCCCGTCGACCGGCTGCTCGGCACCGTGACGAGAGGGCGGTTCGTGGCGTTCGGGCTGCGCGACCTGCCGTCCATGCTGATCACGACGACGGGCCGCAAGTCAGGACAGCCGCGGACGAACCCGCTGCTGTACGTGCCGGATGGCGACGGCTACGCCGTGATCGGATCGAACTGGGGCCAGGAGCGGCAGCCGGCCTGGGCGCTCAACCTCGTGGCCGATCCGAGTGCCGTCATCACGGTCGGCGGCCGGAGGATCGCGGTGCGAGCAACGCAGGCCGACGGCGCCGAGCGGGACCGTCTCTTCGCGATGCTGCTCGCGATGTGGCCGGCGTACGCGACCTACGCCGAGCGCGCGCACAACCGCGACATCAAGGTCTTCCGGCTGGCACCCGAGATCGGTTAACCGACCGCTCCGACGCCGATCAGGTGGCCGATACCGTAGGTCGCGGCCGCCGCCGCGGCGCCCATCAGAAGCTGCCGCCCTCCGCTGTACCACCAGCGTTGACTCGTGAATCGAGCGGTCAGCACGCCCGCCACGAACAGCCCGACGCCGCCGAGGATCAGTGACGGCCACAGGTTCGCGACGCCGATCAGGTAGGGGAACAGCGGCACGAAGGCACCGCCCGCGAAGCAGAGGAACGAGGTCACGGCCGCCACCCACGGCGACGGCAGATCGTGCGGGTTGACGCCCATCTCTTCCTGGACGTGCACCCGGAGCGCCTCGTCGGGGTTCATCGCGAGCGTCGTGGCCACCTCGCGAGCCAGGTGGGCCGGCAAGCCACGCTCGATCCACCGGAGCGCGAGTTCTTCAGCCTCGGCGTCGCTGTTGAACTGGAGTTCCCGGCGCTCCTTCGCGACCTCGTGCGCGACCTGGTCATTCTGCGTCCGCACGCTGGTGTACTCGCCGAGACCCATCGAGATCGCGCCGGCGACCAGGCCGGCCGTCCCCGTCAAGACAATGTTGTGGGGTGAAATGCCCCCGCCACCGACGCCACTGATCAGGGCGATGTTCGTGACGAGGCCATCCATCGCGCCGAAAACCGCCGGTCGCAACCAGCCACCGGTCACATCGGCGTGGTCGTGGTCGATCGCCTCTGCCGGAGCGGTCACGGTAGCGTCAGGATTTCGGCGCCGTCGTCGGTGATCAGCACGGTGTGCTCGAACTGCGCTGTCCAGGAGCGGTCCTTGGTCACCACGGTCCAGCCGTCTTCCCACATGTCATAGGCGTACCCCCCGAGGGTGATCATGGGTTCGATCGTGAACGTCATGCCCGGCTCCATCAGCGTGGTGGCCGCCGGGTTGTCGAAGTGCGGGATGAAAAGTCCACTGTGGAAGGGCCGGCCGATGCCGTGACCGCCGAAGTCGCGAATCACGCCGTAACCGAAGCGCTTCGCGTAGGCGCTGATCACGCGCCCGATCACGCTGATCTGCCGGCCGGGCGCGCACGCCTTGATGCCTCGCATCGTCGCCTCGTGCGTGCGCTCGACGAGCAGGCGAGCCTCCTCGCTGACCTCACCGACCAGGAACGTCGCGTCGGTGTCACCGTGCACGCCGCCGATGTAGGCGGTCACGTCGACGTTGATGATGTCGCCGTCTTCGATCACGGTCGAGTCGGGGATGCCGTGACAGACGACCTCGTTGAGTGACGTGCAGCACGATTTCGGAAAGCCGCGATAGCCGAGCGTCGACGGGTAGGCGCCCGCGTCGATCAGGAACTCGTGCACGACGCGGTCGATCTCGTCGGTCGTCACGCCGGGCTTGCAGTGCTCGCCGGCCAGAGCGGTGGCCTGCGCCGCGATCCGCCCCGCGATGCGCATCTTCTCGATGGTATCGGGCGTCTGCACGTTGGAGCCGGTCCAGGGCGTCGGCGCCTTCTTGCCGACGTATTCCGGGCGCGGAATGCTCGCCGGCACCTGCCGCCACGGACTCAGGGTGCCCGGAACGAGGGCTTCACGGACGGTCATACTTCGAGCCTATCTTTTTTAAGTTCAAGATCTTTATATGGGTACGCCTGCCCCGGACGACACGCGCCGGTAAATCTCTTGCGGCTGGCGGGCGCTGATCGGAGACTGCCGCACATGCGTAGCTTTGATGACCTGATCGCCGAGGGTGCCGCCGTCCCGACCGAGGGCTGGGACTTCTCCTGGTTCGAAGGGCGCGCCTCCGAACAGCGGCCCTCGTGGGGCTACCGCCGACTGCTCGGCGAGCGCATGGCGACCGCGACCGCCGCGATCGATCTCCAGACCGGCGGCGGCGAGGTGCTGGCGTCGATCCCGAAACCGCCGGCGACACTCGTCGCGACCGAGTCGTGGACGCCGAACCTCGCCGTCGCCCGAGGCCACCTGGAACCGCTCGGCGCCACCGTGCTCGAACTCGCCGACGACGCCGACCTCCCGTTCCCTGCCGAGTCCTTCGATCTCGTCACCTCCCGGCACCCGACCGTGACGATCTGGCCCGAGATCGCCCGGGTGCTCCGGCCCAGCGGACGCTACTTCTCGCAGCAGGTCGGCGACGGCTCGGTGCACCAGCTGTCCGACTTCATGATGGGGCCGCAGCCGATCGATCCCGGCCGGCGCCCCGACGTGACCGCGCAAGCCGCCGAGGCCGCCGGCCTGGACGTCGTCGATCTGCGCACCGAAACGCTCCGCGCCGAGTTCTACGACGTCGCCGCCGTCGTGCATTTCCTGCGCAAGGTCATCTGGATCGTGCCCGGTTTCACGGTCGAGGGCTACTACGAACGGCTGCGCGCGCTCCACGAGAAGATCGCGACCGACGGACCGTTCGTCGCCTACACCGAACGGTTCCTGATCGAGGCCCGCAAACCGCAATCGAGTTGACCTTGGCGAGAAACCGCACCCCTGGCAGCACTTTCTCGCCAAGGTCAGCAAGACCGCCGGTCAGTTGACGGCGACCTGTTGCCGGCGGGTGGTCGAAGCCGCGGCCACCAGGGCGTCGAAGAGGCGGAAATCGTCGGTGTCCTCGGGGTGCCACTGCGACGCCGATCGCGAACCGGCGCGTGGGGTCCTCGACGGTCTCGATCAGCTCGGTGCCGTCGGGAAGCGTCTCGCCCGGGACCCATCCGGTCGCGGTCAGGCTGCCGGCATCGGCGACGCCCTGATGGTGGAACGAGTTCACCGTCGTCGACGCGCCGAGCAGCCGGTGACACGCCGACCCGGGCGCGAGCCGCACCGGGTGGGTGCCGAACTTCGGGCCCGACGTCGGCCGATGGCCGTCGTGGCCGAGCACGTCGGGTAGGTGCTGGTGGAGTCGGCCGCCGTAGGCGACGACCATCAACTGCATGCCCCGGCAGATCGCGAGCATCGGCAGATCGGCGTCGAGCGCGGCCCGGAGCAGCGGCATCTCGGCGTCGTCACGGGCCGGCCGCGTTACCGTGCGCTCGTGCGGCTCCTGACCGTAGAGCGCCGGCGAGACGTCGGGCGCCGCCGGTGAAGATGATGCCGTCGAGTTCGTCGAGGACATCGGTGCCCGGGATCGTCCTGGGTGAGCAGCACCGCCCGGCCGCCGCTGGCGTGGACGGCATGCACGTACGCCATCGGCAACACCGCCGCGAACGTGTCGTTGCGCCGAATTTCGCCTGCTCACCGTAGGTGGTGAGGCCGATCAGCGGCCGCGCCATGACATCATCTCCCCGCATGAAGGCCCACGCTACAGCGGCGTCACGTACGCGCCGGTCAGACCGCCGTCGACGACGAACGTGTTCGCGGTCATGAACGACGAGTCGTCGCTGGCCAGGAACGCCACGGCGGCGGCGATCTCCTCGGGCTCGGCGAACCGGCCCATCGGGATGTGCACGAGCCGCCGGGCCGCCCGCTCCGGGTCCTTGGCGAACAGTTCCTGCAGCAGCGGCGTGTTGACCGGCCCGGGGCACAGCGCGTTGACGCGGATGCCCTCCCGCGCGAACTGCACGCCAAGCTCGCGTGTCATCGCGAGCACGCCGCCCTTGCTGCGCCGTGTACGAGATCTGCGAGGTCGCCGCGCCCATCAGCGCCACGAAGGACGCCGTGTTGATGATCGAGCCCTTGCCGCTGCGGCGCATGTGCGGGATCGCGTACTTGCAGCAGAGGTAGACCGAGGTCAGGTTGACCCGCTGCACCCGCTCCCACGCCTCGAGCCCGGTGTCGAGGATCGAGTCGTCGTCGGGTGGCGAGATGCCGGCGTTGTTGAACGCGATGTCGACCGATCCGTACGCGGAGGCGACATGCGTCGAACAGGTCGCGGACCGCCGTCCTCGTCGGTCACGTCGACCGCGACGAACTCGCCGCCGACCTCTTCGGCCGCGGCCTCGCCCGGCAACCGCGTTGACGTCGACGACGACGACCTTCGCGCCCTCGTCCCGAAACCGGCGCGCGGTGGCGAGCCCGATGCCGCTGCCGCCGCCGGTGATCACCGCGACCCGGCCCTGCAGACGATCCGACGACATCAATCCTCCGAGGTTGAGATGAACACGTTCTTGACGTCGGTGAACGCGTGCAGCGCGTCGGGGCCGAGCTCGCGGCCGAGGCCGGACTGCTTCAAGCCGCCGAACGGCGTCCAGTAACGCACCGACGAGTGCGAGTTGACGCTCAGCGTGCCCGTCTCGACCGCCCGTGGCGACCCGGATCGCGCGGCCGACATCGCGGGTCCACAGCGAGCCGGACAGGCCGTACTCGGTGTCGTTGGCCAGCCGGATCGCGTCCGCCTCGTCGTCGAACGGCAGCACCGACACGACCGGGCCGAAGATCTCCTCGCGCCAGTGCCGGTCGTCGGTCGAATCGGCGAGCAGCACGGTCGGCGCGAACCAGTAAGCCGGCGCCGGTCGGAGCCGATGCCGCGGAAGGCGACCTCGGCGCCGTCCACGTAGGACGCGACCGACGCCCGCTGGGCCGCCGTGATCAGCGGGCCCATCTGGGCCGATCTCCAGCGACGGATCCTCGCAGCGGAACGCCGTGCACGGCCGGCTCGAGCATCTCCATGAACCGGTCGTACACCGACGCCTGGACCAGGATCCGCGACCGCGCGCAGCAGTCCTGGCCGGCGTTGTCGAACACGGCACTGCCGGGGCGCTCGCGGCCGCCTTCTCCAGGTCGGCGTCGGCGAAGACGATGTTCGCGCTCTTGCCGCCGAGCTCCAGCGTCACCCGCTTCACCTGGTCGGCGCAGCCCGCCATGATCTGCTTGCCGACCTCGGTCGAGCCGGTGAAGCAGACCTTGCGGACCGCCGGGTGCGTGACGAACCGCTCCCCGACCACCGAGCCCTTGCCGGGCAGCACCGTGAAGACGTCCTCCGGGCAGGCCCGCCTCGAGCGCCAGCTCGGCGAGCCGCATCGCGGTCAGCGGCGTGACCTCGGCCGGCTTGAGCACCACCGTGTTGCCGGCCGCGAGCGCCGGGCGCGAAGCCCCAGCCGGCGATCGGCATCGGGAAGTTCCACGGCACGATGACGCCGACCACGCCGAGCGGCTCGTGGAAGGTCATGTCGAGCCCGCCCGGCACCGGGATCTGCCGGCCGCTCAGCCGCTCCGGCGCGCCCGCGTAGTAGTTGAGCACGTCGCGGACGTTGCCCGCCTCCCAGCGGGCGTTGCCGATGGTGTGGCCCGGAGTTCGCCACCTCGAGCGCGGCCAGCTCCTCGATGTGCGCGTCGACGACGGCCGCGAATCGGCGCAGCAGCCGGGCCCGGTCGCCCGGCGCGACGTGCGCGCCAGCTGTCGAACGCCCCCCTCGAGCGCTCGATCGCCGCGTCGGTCTCGTCCAGCGACGTCGGCTCGACGGTCGTCGAGCGCGGTGCCCGTCGCCGGGTTGATCAGTTCGCACGCGAGTCAGCCTCTCCCCTGAGCCGATGGTCTTACAGCCGCTCGAAACCGCGGAACAACTCCCAGTCGGTCACGGCCGCGTCGAACGCGGCGAACTCCACCGCGCGCGTGGTTCGCGTAGTGCGCGACCACCTCGTCACCGAACGCCGCCCGGGCCAGCGGCGGAAGCTCTCCCACTCGCCGCAGCGCCTCGCGCAGCGACGTCGGCATGCTGCGGGCGCGTCTCGTCGTCGTACGCGTTGCCGGTGCACTCGGGCTCCAGCGTCAGCTCGTTCTCGATGCCGTGCAGCGCGGCGGCGACCATCGCGGCGACGGCCAGGTACGGGTTGACGTCGCCGCCCGGCGTGCGGTTCTCCACCCGTACGGACGCCGGCGAGTGCCCGACCATGCGCAGCGAGCAGGTGCGGTTGTCGCGACCCCAGCGCACCGCGGTCGGCGCGAACGAGCCCGGGCTGGTACCGCTTGTAGGAGTTGATGTTCGGCGCGTAGCAGCAGGCTGAAGTCGCGCATCGTCGCGAGCAGCCCGGCCAGCACGCGACTGCGCCGAGTCGCGAGAGGTGGGCGGGCCGTCGCCGGCCATCGCCGAGCCGCCGTCGGCCGTCGCGCAGCGAGAAGTGGATGTGGCAGGAGTTGCCCTCGCGCGCGTTCGGCTTGGCCATGAAGGTCAGCGCCATGCCCTCCTGCGCGGCGATCTCCTTGGCGCCGTTCTTGTAGACGACGTGGTTGTCGCAGCAGGTCAGCGCGTCGGCGTAGCGGAAGGCGATCTCGTGCTGGCCGAGGTTGCACTCGCCCTTCGCGCTCTCCGGTGTCAGGCCGGCGCCGGCCATCTCGTTGCGGATCCGGCGCAGCAGCGGCTCGACCCGGGCGGTGCCGAGCAGCGAGTAGTCGACGTTGTACTGGTTGGCCGGCGTCAGCTCGCGGTAGCCGCGCGACCAGGCCTGCTCGTACGAGTCGCGGTAGAGCGATGAACTCCAGCTCGGTGCCGGTGTAGCGCGGTGAGGCCGTGCTCGGCGAGCCGGGCGAGCTGGCGGCGCAGGATCTGCCGCGGCGAGGCGACCACGTCGGCGCCGTCGAGCCACGTGACGTCGGCCAGCACCAGCGCGGTGCCCGGCTGCCACGGCATCCGGCGCAGCGTGTCCAAGTCGGGGCGCATGGCGAAGTCGCCGTACCCGCTGGCCCAGGAGGACATCGCGTACCCGTCGACCGTGTTCATGTCGACGTCGACCGCGAGCAGGTAGTTGCAGCCCTCGGTGCCGTGCGGCGACCACCTCGTCGAGGAAGAACGGCGCGTGCAACCGCTTGCCCTGCAACCGGCCCTGCATGTCGACGATGGCGACGACGACCGTGTCGATGGCGCCGCTGGCCACGTCGGCGCGCAGCTCATCCAGCGTGTAGCTGGCATCATCCGTACCTCCCGATTGACGGGCATTCTAAGGTCTACTACCGAACCATTTTACCGTCAAGGCCGTCAGCCGAGCAAGCCCCCGCAACAACTCGGCGGTGCCGTCGCAGTGCTCCTCCATCGCCGCCCGCGCGGCCCGCGGATCGCCGGCCAGGATCGCGTCGACGATCCGCCGGTGCTGCGCGTCCGAGTGGGCCAGGTTGCGTGCGATCACCGGGATCGCGGCGAGCAACCGATCGACCGTCACCTGCACGTCGGCGACGGCCGCGGCGAGCGACGGCGATCCGCTCGCCGCCGCGATCGCCAGGTGCAGCCGGGAATCGGCGACCCGGCGGGTCGGTGCGCTGCGGTCCGCGGCGGCGGCGAGGCACGCCGTCAGATGCGCCCGGTCCGAGGCGGAGAGGGTACGGGTGGCGGCCAGCTCGGCGGCGCCCGGCTCGACCACACGCCGGAAGTCCAGCGCGTCGTGCAGTGCGTCGCCCATCTCGCGCGCGATCGCGGCGGCGTCCGCGGTCGCCGGTCGCGGTCGCGTCGGCGAGGTCGCGGTAGACGACGAACGTGCCGCCCGGCCCGGCCCCGGCGCGTCTCGAGATAACCGGCCTCGCGCAGCGCCGCGATCGCCTCCCGCAACGTGACCCGGCTGACCGCGAGCCGCTCGGCCAGTTCGCGTTCGGGCGGCAACTGGTCGCCGATGGCGACCATGCCGAGCCGGATCGTCTGGGCGAGCCGGGCGACCGTGATCTCGAACGCGTTGCCGCCGCGCACGGGCCGCCACAGCGGCACGCCGACCGACCCGGTACACCGCAGCCTCCCCAGCCTGCTCGCTCCCGCTCGGGCCTGCGATCCTGGTCGCATGCCAGCTGGATCAGATCTGGCCAGGCCCCGCGGATCCCTTGCAGGCTACTCGGCGGGTTCAGCGGCAGCGACCGCGTCGACAGGCGACCGCTTGCGCCGGCACATCGAGCGCCTCGCCGATGTTCGAGCGCGGGCCGGTGAACCAGTTCTTCGCCGAAGCACCCACCACAGCCAAGCGCCGCCGAGCACGACGGCGACCGCCACGATGGTGTAGTTGAAGTTCAGCGCCGTGATCGGGTAGACCGTCGGCAGGATGAACAGGATGCAGATGATGCCGACCCAGATCACCGCGGTCCAGCCGATCGAGCTGGCTCCAGCGGCCGAGGTTCCACGGGCCGACCTGGAAGTCCTTGTCCCGCAGCCGCAGGAAAACCGGGATCACGTAGGCGACGTAAAGGCCGATGACGGCGATCGCCGTGGCGGCCGCGTACGCGGTGGTGTTCTACAGCGCCGGCAGCACCAGGATGATCGAGCAGACCACGCAGAGCCAGATCGAGTTGGTCGGCGTACCGGTGCGGGAGTTGACCTGGCGCCACAGCCGCGAGCCCGGCAGCGCGCCGTCGCGGCTGAACGCGAACGCCATCCGCGAGTTGGCCGTCACCGACGCCATGCCGCAGAAGAACTGGGCGACCACGCAGATCAGCAGCAGGAACTCACCGGTGTGCCGGCCGGCCGCGTCGATGAAGATCTGCGCCGGCGGGAAGCCGGTCGGCGAAGCCGACTCGCCGGAGTAGTCCTGGATCGCCCAGGTCACCGCGAAGAGCAGCAGGAATCCGGCGACCAGCGAGACCACGACCGACATCACGATGCCGCGAGGGGCGCTCGCGCCGCGTCGTGCGTCTCCTCGGACAGGTGTGCGCTCGCGTCGAACCCGGTGAACGTGTACTGCGCCATCAGCAGACCGAGGAGGAACGCGTAGATCGACGCCGCCGGTGCCGTGCAGACCGGTGTTGTTGACGGTTTGCGGTGAACACCTTCGCGATCGGGTAGTGGTGGTCCGGCACGATCGCGAGGATCGCCACGATGACCGCGACACCGGCCAGGTGCCACCACGCACTGACGTCGGACAGCAGCTTGACCAGGTCGACGCCGAACGTGTTGAGCAGGCCGTGCAGCACGATGATGATCGAAGAACACCATGAAGATGTGTGTCTTGGTCGCGTCGAACCCGAAGGCCAGGTTGAGGAACGCCGTGGTGGTCAGCGCGGCGCCGTAGTCGATCGCCGCGGTGACCGCGACCTGGCCGAGGAAGTTGAACCAGCCGGTGAACCAGGCCCACGCGGCCTTGTTGCGTTTCGCGATGGCGAACGCCCACCAGTAGAGGCCACCGGCCGTCGGGTAGACCGAGCAGACCTCGGCCATGCTCAGCGACGACCAGCGTGACCAGGCCGCCGACGAGCAGCCAGCCGAGCGTGATGGCGGCCGGACCGCCGTTGTTCATCGCCAAGAAGTACGAGGTCAGACAGCCGGCCAGGATCGAAATGATGGAGAATGACACCGCGAAGTTGGAGAAGCCGGACAGCCGGCGGTGGAGTTCCTGCTTGTAGCCGAGTTGCGCGAGGCGCTCCTCGTCGCTCAGGGTCGCGGTCGCCGACCCGCCAACGTTTGATCGCTCATCGTCGTAGCTCCAGACGCCACGTATGGACGCGGGCGGGGTGACCAGCGTCACTGTGAAGCCGATGATCGACCCCGGTCAGAATCCAAGTCAATGGATCTCGCCGATTAATCAATCAGAAATAGACCATTAGCCGATGGGTACGCGCTCGCGAAAATCCGGGCACAGGTTCCGTGACAGCGATGCGGGAGAGACATATGCCTGTGTCTCATGACATACCGGTCTGGGGAACCGTGTGCCCGGATTCTCGACGTGAATCCGCTGGCCGGCAGACGTCGTGCGGCTAACCCGCGCTGGCGTCGTGCGTGCCGAGAGCGGCCATGATCGCCGCGACGTCCTTGCGAGCCGCGAGCGCGGCACTGAGCGGCATCAACGGTTTCGCCCGGCCCACTGTGGACACGTTCGGCGGAAGCACGACCGGGGCGTGCCGCGCCGACACCGCGACCGTGGCCCGGGCGGCGTGGCGGCCCGCGTTCGCCGGTCATCGGGCCGGGCGCGACAACCCGGCCGTTGTGCATCCGCTGAGCGGTTCGGGCCGATGCGCCGGGGATGCGGCAGGCGCGGCCGACATCGCGGGACCCGAGTTGACGGGACCGACGGCGGAAGCAATGGAAGTGACGGGGCCCGAGCGCCGTCTGAGCGGACGTGGCGGCGGCCCGCTTCGCCGGACCCTCGGTCGACCGGCTCATGCCAAGGTGCTCGTACATCCCGCCGATCTGATGCGCCAGCGCACCGACGATCGCGGGCACGAGCGGCAGCAACCAGTCGACCAGGACACCACGTTGGCGGAGATTCACGATCAGCACCGCCGCCGCGGCCCCGCCCGTGCCCTCGGCAACGCCCGCGCCACACCGCGCGCCCGGTATGGACCGCGGTCTGACGGCGTACGGGCTTGGTCTTGGCGAGTTCGGCGAAGCGCGCCAGCTCGCGGGAGTCGCGCCGGCCGAAGTTGAGCCCGGCGATGGCCGCGGTGACGGAGGTGCCGACCGACCGCGGCCAGCAGCGTGCCAGGGTCAACAGATGCAGGACGAGATAGACGGCGGCGCCCGCGGCGATCGCGATGCACGCCGCGTAGCCATTCCTTCTTCTCACCGGGGTACCAGAAATAGCGCGTGCTGTGATTCGAGACCTGCTTGACGATCTGACCCATCTGGTGCTCACCTCGTCGTGGAGGAACACATGTGAGGAAAACGCCTGGTGCCAGAACTCATCCTTGCGCCGCGGATCCGATCGTCGCCGTAAAGACGACGTAGCCTCCCGAATGATGAGACCGCCGGTCAGCTGTGGCTAGAAGAGCACGGTGGCGAACGTGTCGACCTGGGCGAACCCGCATCTCGCGTAGACCCGGCGGGCGGTGTGTTGTAGTCGTTGACGTAGAGGCTGACGGTCGGCGCGACCCGGCGCAGCGCATCGCGCACGACGGCGGCCATGCCGGCGATGGCGAGCCCTTTGCCGCGATAGTCGGGATGCACCCACACGCCCTGCACCTGCGCGGTGTGCCGGGTGACGACGGCGAGTTCGGCCTTGAAGACGACCCGGCCGTCGATGAACCGGGCGTACGCGCGGCGCGTGTTGACCAGGTCGGCGACCCGCTGGCGGTAGCGGGCGCCACCCTGATCGTCGAGCGGCGAGACGCCGACCTCTTCGGTGTACATCGCGACGGAGGCCGGGAAGAGCAGTGCCGAGTTCGTCGGGCCGGACCAGGCGCACGGCCGGATCGGGCTGCACCGCCGGCGGCGTGTGCGTGGCCAGCAGCGGCTGGCACGCCCGGATCTCGCGAGCCGGGCCCCACGGGCCCTCGAGCCGGGACCACAGGTCGAGCACGGCGTCGGCCGGCCCGACGAACGACGAGCACTGCCGCACGTTGAGCGCGGCGAGTTCGGCGAACGCGGCGATGGCGGCGGGGGACGCGGCCACGGGGATGACGTTGGCGCCCAGCCAGCAGATCGACTCGAGTTGGCGGCGGCCGCCGTAGCCGAAGACGCGGGCATCGGCGCGCCACCACTCCAGGCCGTGCGCGGCGACCTGCTCGGCGACCTGGGCAGCCGCGATCGGGGCCCGGTCGAGCACGCGTTCCACCGCCGCGCGTTCGGCATCGCCGAGAGGCGCGCATCCAACGTCAGCACACCTATAAGGGTGCCAGATGCGGAACCAGGACGCATACGTGAGGTGTCCGTCACATCTTGGTTGCGTTCCGATACGTTAGCGATATATCGTCGACATGTTCCGGAAGTTCTTGGATCCGGACATTGGTCGAAAGGAGACCACTATGGATGCACGAGACTTCAGTTCTCGACGTGCGGGCCGCAGGCACGCACACACTGATCACGGCCACGGTCATGATCATCACGCCGGTTTCGGCGAGTTCGGCACCGCTACCGACGGCGGCTTCCAGCGGATCATGGCGGGTTCCG
The DNA here is from genome assembly GCA_963797605.1 of uncultured Actinomycetota bacterium. Classification (GTDB taxonomy): domain Bacteria; phylum Actinomycetota; class Actinomycetes; order Mycobacteriales; family Micromonosporaceae; genus DASQPR01. Next base: position 603,128 of record CAWCPX010000005.1, read on the forward strand.
GCCGCCGTTCCCACCGGGTTTCGGCCCGGGCGGCGGCCGTGGCTTCGCAGGTCGCGGCTTCGGCGGCCCTGGTTTCGACGGCTCCGAAGGCTTCGGCCGGGGCGAGCGCGGCGGCCCGCACGAGCGTGGCGGCCACGGCCGGGCACGGCCGTCGGCGGTCGCGGCCGTCGCCGGGGCAACGTTCGCGCCGCGATCCTGGCTCTGCTCACCGAGCGGCCCATGCACGGTTACGAGATGATTCAGGAGCTCGACCAGCGCACCGGTGGCGTCTGGCGCCCCAGCCCCGGCTCGGTCTACCCGACGCTGCAACTGCTCGAAGACGAGGGCCTGATCACGCCGGAGACCACGGGCGGCCGCAAGGCGTACTCGCTGACCGAGGCCGGGCAGCCCGAGGCGACCACGGCAGCGGCAAACGCGCCGTGGGCCGAGTTCAGCGCGGAGACCGTCTCCAGCGGGCACGACACCCGCGAGGCGATCGCCGGCATCATGATGGCGCTCAGCCAGATCGGGTTCGAACGCAACACCGAACAGTGGTAGCGCGCCGTCGACGTGCTCAACGAGACCAAGCGCAAGCTGTACGCGATCCTCGCCGACAGCGAGTGACCACTTCCACATGACGAAGCGCCCGGCCACCGGTCGGGCGCTTCATTTCGGTCGGCGCGACACCTTTTCGACACGCCGATGCAGGTCGGATCTCAAGGCCGCTGCTGGTTCGACTCGGCGCTGGCAAACGCTGACGTCGGAGTTGTGGCCGCCGGCGTGTCGCCACGCCGACGGCGGTGGCCCGTGGTGGTCTGGGGCGGCCGAGGGTGGGCATCCGGCGTCAGACAGCCGAAAAACGGCCGTCGGAGCGACCAAGATTCGCGGATCTTGCGACTTACGGGGCCGTCCCGCGAGGTGAAGGCCCCGGAACCGGCAAGATCCGCAGATCTTGGTCGAGCACAGCGCGGCCGGTGCTGCGTTCCACGATCCGTCTATCCGCCGCCCCGGCGCCTTCTCCTGGGCCTCGCGGCGGACTCCGGACAGACGAGTCGGATATGTCGCCGCCACCCGGGGCGTCTTAGTGGATCGTGATGAATTCTGGCGGCCACGGCAACCACGAACCGGCACGATCGACTCGCAGGCCACCCGGCGCAACGCCACGACGGATCATGGAACCGCATGACCCATCGTGGACGCCACCGGTCCCGCGAACTCCCGCAGCCTGCGGATCGTGCAAAGCCGTGGCGGCCCGGACCACCTCGTCGGCACGATCGACTTTCGCAGCGTCAGCCGACGGTGACGGTCGGGCCGGTCAGGCCGCGCAGCTCCTCGGGCAGGTCGACGCCCATCTCGTCGGCCAGCCGCAGCGCCTCCTCGACCAGCGTCTCCACGATCTGCGACTCGGGTACGGTCTTGATGACCTCGCCCTTGACGAAGATCTGGCCCTTGCCGTTGCCGGACGCGACGCCGAGATCGGCCTCGCGGGCCTCGCCCGGGCCGTTGACGACGCAGCCCATGACGGCGACCCGCAGCGGCGCCGGGAACCCGTCGAGTGCCGCGGTGACCTGCTCGGCCAGCGTGTAGACGTCGACCTGGGCGCGGCCGCACGACGGGCACGAGACGATTTCCAGGCCGCGTTCGCGCAGGCCGAGCGACTCGAGGATCGCGTTGCCGACCTTGATCTCCTCGACCGGCGGTGCCGACAGCGACACCCGGATCGTGTCACCGATGCCCTCGGCCAGCAGCGCGCCGAACGCGACGGACGACTTGATGGTGCCCTGGAAGGTCGGGCCGGCCTCGGTCACGCCCAGGTGCAGCGGGTAGTCGCACTGCTCGGCGAGCTGCCGGTACGCCTTGATCATCACGACCGGATCGTTGTGCTTCACCGAGATCTTGATGTCGCGGAAGCCGTGCTCCTCGAACAGCGAGCACTCCCAGAGCGCGGACTCGACCAGCGCCTCCGGCGTCGCCTTGCCGTACTTCTCCAGCAGCCGCTTGTCGAGCGAACCCGCGTTGACGCCGATCCGGATCGGCACGCCGGCGCCCATCGCGGCCCGGGCGATCTCGCCGACCTTGTCGTCGAACTGGCGGATGTTGCCCGGGTTGACGCGGACCGCCGCGCAGCCGGCGTCGATCGCGGCGAACACGTACTTCGGCTGGAAGTGGATGTCGGCGATGACCGGGATCTGCGACTTGCTGGCGATAGTGGCAGCGCGTCGGCGTCGTCCTGCGACGGCACCGCGACCCGCACGATCTGGCAGCCGGACGCGGTCAGCTCGGCGATCTGCTGCAGCGTCGCGTTGACGTCGGAGGTCAGGGTCGTGGTCATCGACTGCACCGACACCGGTGCCCCGCCACCGACCGGCACCGAACCGACCATGATCTGTCGGCTCTGACGGCGCGCGGAGAGCGGGGCGGGCGGGGTGGCGGGCATTCCGAGGCTGATCGCAGTCATCGTCTCACTCACTCACTTACCGATGTTGATGGGATTGACGATGTCGGCCAAGATCGTCAACAGCGAGAAGCCGCCGAAGACCACGATCACCACGTACGTGATCGGCATGAGCTTGAAGTAGTCGACGTCGCCCGGGTCGGGCCGGTGCCGCTTGCCGGGCGAGCCACGAGCGGATCTTCTCGTACCAGGCGATCGCGATGTGCCCGCCGTCGAGCGGGAGCAGCGGCAGCAGGTTGAACACGCCGACGAAGAGGTTCAGGCTGGCCGCGATCACGAAGAACAGGTTCCAGAGACCGAGTTTCAGGCTCTGCCCACCGATCTCGCTGGCGCCGACCACGCTGATCGGGCCGTTCGGGTCGCGCGGCTTGCCGGACAGCGCGCTCCACAGGTTCGGCACCTTCGCCGGCAGCGACTTGAGCGCCGTGCCGATCTCGCCGAACATGTTGCCGTAGTAGTGGCCGGCCTGGCCGATGCCGGAGATCCCGCCGTACCGGACGGTGGTCGGCACGCTCGGAGCCAGGGACGGACCGACCCCGAGCGCGTACGTCGAGGAGACGGCGCCCTTCGGGTTGTTGTACGGCGCGCGCTGCACGGGCAGGAGGTCGACCGCGATCTGCCGGGTGTGGCCGTCGCGCAGAACCGTCAGGGACGTCTGCGGGCTGGCCGAGCCGCGGATCGCGGTGACGAGCTGCCCGTAGTTGGCGACCCGCACCCCGTTGACGGCGGTGATCTCGTCGCCCGTCTTGAGCCCGGCCTTGACCGCGGGCGAGTTACCGTCCGGGCAGTCGGCCGTCGCGCTCTGGGTGAGCGGCACGCACGACGTCACCTGCACGTACGGCTTGTACGCGTTGGCCTCCGAGAGCGAGGCGCCAGCGAGCTTGGCGTAGGCCGGGTTCGGCATGCCGATGAACGCGAACGCGATCCACAGCAGCACGAACGCGATGATGAAGTGCGTGATCGAGCCCGCTGACATCACGATCGTGCGTTTCCAGACCGGGAAGCGCCACATCGCCCGGGGCTCGTCTTCGGGCGCGACGTCGTCGTCCTGAGCGGTCATTCCGACGATCTTGACGAAACCGCCGAGCGGGATCGCTTTGAGCCCGTATTCCGTCTCGCCCCGCTTGAACGACCAGAGGGTCGGGCCGAAGCCGGCGAAGTAGCGGGTGACCTTCATGCCGAAGGCCTTGGCCGTCACCATGTGGCCGGCCTCGTGCAGGCAGACCGAGACCATGATGATCAGCGCAAAGAGCACGATGCCCAAAGCTTGCATTACGACCCTTCCGTCGCGGCCGCCACAAGAGCGCGGGCGTGAGCACGCGCCCATGATTCGGCCGCGAGAACTTCCTCGACGGTACCTGGTTCGTCGAAACTCGGCGCCTCCGCCAAGACTCGTTCAAGCGAATCGACGATGCCGAGGAAGGGCAATCGGCCATCGGCGAAGGCCGCCACGAACTCCTCGTTTGCCGCGTTGAAGATCGCCGGACGGCAGTGACCCGCCTCGCCGGCCGCCTTTGCGAGACGTACGGCGGGGAACGCTTCGTCGTCGAGCGGAGCGAACTCCCAGGTGTGGACGAGGGTCCAATCGACGGCTGGCGCTGCGTCATCGACCCGGTCCGGCCAGCCGAGGGCGAGCGCGATCGGCAGGCGCATGTCGGGCGGGCTGCACTGGGCGATCGTCGACCCGTCGCGGAACTCGACCATCGAATGGATGACCGACTGCGGATGCACCATGACCGAAATATCACTGTATGGGACTGAAAAGAGCTCATGCGCCTCGATCACTTCGAGTCCCTTGTTGACCATGGTCGCCGTGTTGATCGTGACGACCGGCCCCATGTCCCACGTCGGGTGCTTGAGCGCCTCGTCGGGTGTCACGTGCTCGAGTTCGGAGCGGCTCCGCCCCCGGAAGGCGCCGCCACTGGCGGTCAGCACGAGCCGCCGCACCTCCGCCATCGTGCCGGATCGCAGACACTGAGCCAGCGCTGAGTGCTCCGAATCGACGGGCACGATCTGGCCCGGTTTGGCGATCGCGCGCACGAGCGGACCGCCCGCGACCAGCGACTCCTTGTTGGCCAACGCGAGCACGCGACCGGCTCGCAGCGCGGCCAGCGTCGGCGCGAGTCCGAGCGAACCGACGACGCCGTTGAGCACGACATCGCACGGCCACGAGGCGAGTTCGGTCATCGCGTCGGGGCCGGCCACGATCTTCGGCAGCCGGAAATCGCCGGTGGCGTAGCCGCGCTGCTGGGCGACGGCGTAGAAGGCGAGCTGCAGGTCTTGCACCATCGAGGCCTTCGCGACCCCGACGATCTCCACGTCGAGCTCGAGCGCCTGCGCGGCCAGCAATTCGACGTTGCCGCCACCGGCCCCGAGCGCGACGACGCGGAACAGGTCGGGATTGCGGCGGACGATGTCGATCGCCTGCGTGCCGATAGATCCGGTCGAGCCGAGCAACACGATCTCACGGGGGACGCTCACCCGATCATTGTCCCCGATCCACCTGTGCGCCGTCACCCGCCGTCCGTCTCGGCGGTGGAATTGTCACCGGGACAGTGCCACGGGCTGGACATCGGCCGGATCCGCGGGTTCGGCGATGCCGTACCGCTGATAGATCCGGCCGAGTGACCCCGGCGCCCACCAATTCCAGCGGCCCAACAGGCGCATCGTCGCCGGCACGAGCAGCGCCCGGACCAGCGTCGCGTCCACCGTGATCGCCACGATCATGCCGACGCCGATCAGCTTCACGAACGAGATCTGCCCGGACGCGAACCCGACGACCACAATGACCAGCAGGAACGCCGCCGACGTGATGATCTGGCCGGTGCGCTGAAGCCCGATCGCGACCGACTCCCGGTTGCCGTCCGAGCCGCCGGCCGACCGATCCCACTCCTCACGGATACGCGAGAGCAGGAACACCTCGTAGTCGGTCGCGAGCCCGAAGAGCACCACGATCATCAGGATCGGGTTCGTCGGTTCGATCACCCCGGTGGGCGTGAAACCGAGCCACGACGCGAAGTGGCCGTCCTGGAAGATGAAGACAACCGCGCCGAACGCCGCTCCGAGCGAGACCGCGTTCATCAGGATGGCCTTGATCGGCAGCACGACCGAGCCGAACGCGAGGAACAGCAGCAGCGACGTCGCGACGACGACGAAGACGAGCATCCACGGAAGCCGCTGGCCAAGGCCGTGCAACTGGTCGATCAGGTCGGCGGTCGCCCCGGTCACGCCGACGCGTACGCCCGCCGGCTCCGGGAGTGCCCGGATCGCGGCCACGGCATCACGGGCCGCCGGATCGGTCGCCTCGCCGCGGTAGTCGACGGACAGGAGCGTACGCGTGCCGGCGGTGGCCTCGATGGTCGTCGCCGTGACGCCGGGCACGCTGCGGATCTCGGTCGTCAACGAGGTCACGGTGGGCGCGTCGGCACCGGTGATCAGCACCTGGATCGGGGCGCCGTCCGTTGGCGGAAAGTCACGCGCGATCGTGTCGGTCACGACGCGCGACGGTGCCGACGCCGGCAACGCCCGGGTGTCGATGCCGCCGAACCGGATGTGCGTGACCGGGGCCGCCAGCACCCCGAGCACGATCAGGACGCCGACGAGGTAGATCCACGGCCGTCGCATCACGCTGCGGGCGAGGCGTTCCCAGGCACCCGCCTCACCACGACTCCACCGCACGGCCGGCAGCGGCACGCGCCACGCGTTGATCCGGGTCCCGAGCAGCGCCAGCCCGGCCGGGAGCACCGTCAACGACGCCAGCATCGCCACCGCCAGCGCGGAGATCGCCCCGTACGCCATCGACCGGAGGAAGACCTGCGGGAAGAGCAGCAGTCCGGCCAGCGCGACGGCCACGGTCACACCCGAGACGGCGACGGTACGGCCTGCGGTGGCCATCGTGCGTACCACTGCCTCCGTCGTTGATCTGCCGTTGTTGATCTCCTCGCGGAACCGGCTGACGACGAAGAGCGAGTAGTCGATCGAGAGACCGAGCCCGATCAGCGTGATGATGTTGATGGCGAACGTGGAAATCGTGGTCACGTCGGCGAGCAACCGCACCACCACGAAGCCGCCGAGGATCGCGAGCCCGCCGATCACCAGCGGCGTCAACGCGGCCACGACGCTCCGGAAGATGAGCACGAGCAGCACGAGAAGGATCGGCATCGACAGGAGTTCGGCCCTTTCGATGTCGGATTTCGTGCGGACGTTGACGTCGTCGTAGAACGCCCGAAGGCCGCCGAACTGGGCCCGCACCACGGGCGAGGCGTGGCCGGCCGGCGATGCGGGCACGAACAGCGACTTGATCCGGCGATAGTCGCTGAGCTTCTGATCGTCGCCACCCGCGCGCAATTTCACGATCACGTAGGTCTCGTGACCGTCGGCGGAGACCAGCGGCGGCGCGGGTGTCGTGTAGTGATCGACGATGCTCGCGACCTCGGGCCGGGCCCGGGCGGCGGCCAGCGCGGCGACGACCGGATCCCGGAACTCCGGGTCGCTGACCTGCGCCGAGTCGCTGTGATAGAGCACGAAAACGTCCGCGTCCTGGGGGCCGAACGTGGCGGTGATCTGCGCCCGGGTCTGCCCGGATTCGCTGCCGGTGTCGAGGAAACCGCCGGAGGCGAGAGATCCGAAAACGCCCGATCCCCACACGACACCGACGGCGACCAGGGCGAGCGCGGCGACCATGATGGCCCACCGCGCACGCACGACAAACTCGCCCCAGCGTGCGAACATCCCGCTCACTCCGTTCGACGGACACGACCAACGCGCACAGGAGACAACGCGAACAGAATATGAGCGACGCAACAGAACCGTCGCATCCGCGTAAGTGAAATGTGAATTCACGAATGGGGGTGGACATGGCCGACGAGTCCTTTGACGACTTCGTGCGGGGCCAGATAACGGCGTTACGCCGGTACGCGATGGCACTGACAGGCGAACGTCATGCAGCTGATGACCTCGTCCAGGAAACTCTGGTACGAGTTCTCGGCGCATGGCACCGGATCCGCCGCGACGGCAATCCGGCCGGCTACGCGACGACGGTGATGTTCCGCACACACATCAGCCTGTGGCGCAAACTCCGGCATTCGCCGCCACCGCTGGAACTGACCATCGATCCGGCGAGCGGCACCGACGCGTACGCCACGGTGGACGCCCGGTTGCTGCTGCGTCGCGAACTACGGACGCTGCCACGGTTGCAACAGGCCGTGCTCGTGGCGACGTTCCTGGAAGACCACAGCGACGACGACATCGCCGACATGATCGGACGCAGCGCCTCGACGGTGCGCTCGCTCCGCCACCGCGGCTTGAAGACGCTCCGGGCCGCGATGAGCCCGGAAATCACCATTGAGGAGGCGAACCGTGGACATCGTGGAATCACTGCTGCGTGAGGAATTCGGACGGGACGTCGACCTTGACACGATCTCCGTCCCCGACCTGATCTCGTCGACGCGACGCATCCGCCGCCGGCGCACGGTCACCGCCGCGGCCTGCGTGATCGCCGTCGTGGCCGCATTGGCGGTGATCGGGACCTCGGCATTCGTCGGTCGGCCTCACGCTGTCGAGCCGGCCCACCACGTCTATCCGATCCCGGGCAGCGTCAACCCGAGCCTCAACGCCAGCATCAGTGAGACGACGCACATCGGCCCCGGGGTCCCGGTGAACCGCCGGTTCGTCGACGCCCAGCACGGCTTCGTCCTCAGCCGCTCGTGCCCAACGCCGTTCGTCGGCCACACCATGGCCGACTGCACCTGGGCTCTGGAAGCGACGGTCGACGGCGGCGCCACGTTCTCCCGGCGCACGCTCCCACCCGCGACATCGGAGGTCTGGCAGGAAAACCCGCTGTACGTCTTCGACGCCACGCATCTGCTGGTGGAAGATCCGGCGACGCTGCCGGGCACTGCCGGTCCGGCGATGGGAGGCAGCGGCTGGGTGAGTTCCGATGGCGGCCGGACGTGGTCGGTCGTGCGGCGCGTGCCGGTGACGATGATCGACCGGATTCCCGCGGGCACGCTGCTGACTCAGGCCTCGTACCCGGCGGGTACACGGGTCGAACCGCTTCTGGCGCTCCGCGCGGATGGCAGTGCGTTGGAGATCACCGGCACCCCGGCGGACGTGGGCCTGGCTTCGGCGATCGCGACACCGGGTTCCTACTTCGTCACGGCCGGCAATGACGGCGTGGTGGTCGTCAGCACCGACGACGGCCACGGTTGGCGAGCAACCAACCTGCCCGCCGACAGCGAAGCAGACATCATCGGCATGGCCGGATCGCGGATCTACGCGACGTTCTATAAGACCGCCTCAGACGGCACCGAAATGGTGGGCGTGGAATCCAGCAGCGACCACGGGCTGACGTGGCACCGGGTCACCCTGCCACCGCTGACGCCAGACGCGACACCGTCACTGACGCCGGCACAGCAGGACCAGGGCTACACCGTTTACGACCGCATATCCGTCGCCGCGAGCCCGGATGCCGGCCTGCTGATCAACGACGGTGCGCGTACGTGGCGGATGGCACCCGGAAGCGACCGGTTCGTCGCCGACGACCAGGCCTTCCCCATCATCGGCCTGATCAACGCCGGTCCGGTTGTGCTCGCGATCAGCGCAGATCCGTCGGAGCCGCACGCTCAAGCGCATCTCTACATCAGCGCGGACGGCCTGCACTGGAGACGCGTGGGCTCCTCCTGACAGACGGGTGGACGCGGCGGCCACGGGGGCGTCGCGTCCACCCGATGTCAGCGACTCAGTGGTTGCCGAAATCGTTGATGCGTTCCATTTCGGCGCGCGTCAACTCGAAGCCGTAGAGGTCGAAGTTCTCCCGGATCCGGTCGTCGTGGACCGACTTCGGGATGACCACGATGTTGTGCTGCAGATGCCACCGCAGCACGACCTGAGCCGGCGACACCCCGTGCATCGCGGCGATGTCGACAAGCGCCGGATGGTGCAGGTCAGCGCCACGCAACCCGCTGTAGCCCTCGACGACGACGCCACGGCTGGCGTGCCCGGCCAGGACGTCTTCGTCGTAACGGGCCGGAGCCCACGAGATCTGGTTGACGGCGGGCGCCTCGCCGGTCGCCGAGATCAGGGTGTCGAGCTGATCGAGTTCGTAGTTGCTGACGCCGACGGCACGGCAGAGGCCTTCGTCGCGCAGGTCCAGGAACTCCTGCCAGGCCTTCGGCGACGCGTCGCCCTTCGGCGGCCAGTGGATCAGCCACAGGTCGACGTAATCGAGGCCGAGGCTGGTCAGGCTGGTGCCGAGCGTGGCGCGTACCCGTTTGATGTGGTCGGGGGGCAGTTTCGTGGTGACGAAGATGTCGTCACGGGCCAGGCCGCTGTCACGGATGGCCCGACCGACTTCGGTCTCGTTGCCGTAGAGCATCGCCGTGTCGATGTGCCGGTAGCCGGCGTCGAGGGCGGATCGGGTCGATGTGTAGGCGGTCTCGCCTGGAATCTGCCAGGTGCCGAAGCCGATCATGGGCATCTCGACACCTGGGCCGATCGCGACCGCGGTGGTCTTGTCGTCCGTCATACCGATCATTGTGCGCTGGTGCCCGCCGGCACGTTTCGGGTTAGGCGGTTCAGACGGGTTAGTCGATTCGGGCGGTTCAGGGCTAGGCGGCTCGGGCAGGTGGGAGTGTCAGGCGGGCGGGCGTCTCAGGCCGCCTTGTCGCGGCCGCCGCTCAGGCGCCTTGTCGCGGCCGCCGCTCAGGCCGCCTTGTCGCGGCCGTCGAGAAGCGCGGCACGCAGGTCGGAGAGCTTGACACCGCTGTCGGTGAGGATCTTGGCCCCCAGGCCCTCCTCGCGGAGCAGGCCGAGCAGGATGTGGTCGGACGTGATGGTCATCTTCGCCACGTGCGCCGACGTGACCCGACCCCGCGGGCTGCCCCCGTGCACGGCCTCGCGCACCGACAGCTCGAGCACCTTCTTGGCGCCGTTGGAGAACCTCGGCCCACCGCCGCCGAACAGGCCGCGCTTCTCCCGCATCACGGGAGCCGCGAGCGCGCCCTCGCCAAACGACTGCTCCACGCTGGCGATGACCGCGTCGAGGTCGATGCCGATCGTCTTCAGCGCCTCGGCGTCTTCCGCGCCGAGTGGCCCGGCCGGTCGCCCGACAAGGCGGGCCGCCTCGGCACGAACGGCTTCGATCCGCACCCCGGCGGCGTGCAGCACCTCGTAGGGCCGGCCCGACTCCGGATCGAGCAGCGCCATCAGCATGTGCTCGGTGCCGACGAGGGCGGAGCCGGCCTGCAAGGCCTCGGCGCGGGCCCGGATCACCACGTCACGTGCCTCTCCGGCGAATCTCTCGAACATCTGTTACGCCTCCTTACGCGGGGCGCCGCGACCCGACTCGGGCTGCGCGGCATGGGCGGCGTGCTTCTGATGCACGGCCTGCTTGCTGACTTCGAGCGCCTCGGCGATCTCTTGCCACGACCAGCCCTGGCGCCGGGCGTTACTGACCTGGAGAGCTTCCAGGCGCTCGGCGAGCCGGCGAAGGGCGAGCGCGGCCCGCAGCCCGGTGCGCACATCTGCACCGCTGGCGGCGACCGCGAGGTCATTCATGTCGCTCATGCCGTCAACATTACTTGACACGCCAGCCGACGTCAACCCGACTTGACGTCGTCGTGCCACCACGAGCGGTCAAGATCCGCAGATCTTGACACTTACCGGGCCCACACCGTCCCGCGAGACCCCGTTATCTGACAAGATCCGCGGATCTTCACCCCGGCGCGGCGCGGGGCGGGGGGCGGGGCGGGGGGCGGGCGGGGGGCGGGCGGGGGCGAGGGCGGGTGGGCTCAGACAGCGAGCACGGTGAAGCGCTGGACGCTGTTGTTCACGTAGCCGCGGCGGTTCCAGATCGGTGCGGGTGGCTGGGTACGGCCCTGGGTGTCGGTGGCGCTTACGGCGAGCACGTGCTGCCCCGGTGCCAGATCGACCGTCGCGGACCACAGCGCGCGCTCGTACGGCCCCGACTTCACGACGACGGCCGGCTGCCACGGGTCCAGGTCGACGCGTACGGCGACGTCGGCGATCCCGGCGCCCGCCCACGCGATCCCGGAAATCTCCGTGCGCCCAGACGGAAGGCTGTCACCATCGGCGATCGAGACGAACAGCGAGTGCACCAGCATCTCGTCGATTCGCCGCCCGATGCCCGGATCGTCGGCCGCCTGGAATCGGTAGTCCAACTCCTGGTAGGCCCCTCGGAACGGCTCGGTCACGACGTCGATACCGGTCAGCCACTTCACCGAGTCCATCGCGTACCAGCCGGGCACCAGCGCGCGCACCGGGGCACCGTGGATCCGGGGCAGCGGAGCGCCGTTCATCGTCGTCGCGAGCAGCGTGTCGGGATGCGTGGCCTTGGCGACCGGCACCGACCGGGAGAACGTGTGCGTGCCGGGCAACTCGCCGAACGGCCCCGCGTCGGCACCGTGGAACACGACCTCCACCGCGTCCTCGCGGACACCGGCGAGGTCCAGCACGCACGCGAGCGCGACGCCGCCCCACTGCGCCTGACTCAGCGCGCCCAGGCCCCACTGCACCCCGGAGATCGGTGGCGAGAACTCGGTGCGCCGATGGCCGGCGCATTCCAGCAGCGCGGCCGTCTCCCGCGGGGGCAGTGCGGCCAGCTCGGACATCGTCAGGTCGAGCGGACGCGCCACCGCGCCGCGCACCGGAAGGTGCCACGTGGCCGGGTCGAGACGCGGATAGGGGTAGTGATTGCGCCGGTAGTGCGTGTCGATCGGGGTCACGTCGCCGACGAGCGCGTCGAGGGGGGTGGGCCGATTTTCGGGAGTGGTAATGCCTGGAATGTCGCGTTCGAAGGCGGTGCTCATGCGGATACCCCGTACCATTGACAATCGATTTAGATCTTGACGTTAAGCCGAGAAGAGCACGCTGACGCTCTCGCGGGAGTGGATGCGGCGGATCGCCTCGGCGAGCAGCGGTGCCACGGAGACGACCTGGATCTTCGACGACAGCGGGACCGGCTGGTTCTCCACACTGTCGGTAACGATCAAGCGGGTGATCGGGCTCGCGTCGAGGCGTTCCATCGACGGCCCGGCGAACACCCCGTGCGTCACGGCGGCGTGCACCGACTGCGCCCCGCGATCCATCACGCACTCGGCCACCTCGGCCAAGGTGCCGGCACTGATCGTGAAGTCGTCGACGATCACCGCGTGTTTCCCGGTGACGTCGCCGATCAGGTCGACGACGCGGGCGGACTCGGAGTGGTCGAGCCGCTCCTTGTCCGCGATCGCCATCGGAGCCCCGAGACGCTTCGCGAACATGCGCGCCTTCTTCGCGAAGCCGGCGTCGGGCGAGACCACGACCATGTTGGGCAGTTCGAGATCGCGGATCGCGTCGACGAGCACCGGGAGCGCGTAGAGGTCGTCGACCGGGATGCTGAAGAAACCCTGGATCTGTGGCGCGTGCAGGTCGAGCATCACGACCCGGTCGGCACCGGCGGCCTCGATGGACTGGCTGCAGACGCGAGCCCGGATCGAGACGCGCGGTTCGTCTTTCTTGTCGCCTTTGGCGTAGCTGAAATACGGGATGATCACGGTCACCGAGGCGGCGCTCGCCCGCCGAAACGCATCGATCCAGAACAGCAGCTCGACGAAGTTGTCGTTGGTCGGAAACACGGTCGACTGGACGAGATAAATGTGGCGACCACGCACATTTTGCCCGATTCGCACGAACAGGTTGCCGTCGGAGAATTTGACGACCTCCCGCTCCCCCGGCTCCACGCCGAGCTGTTTGCAGATGTGCTCGGTCAGCCGGGGGTTGGCCGACCCGCCGAACACGAGGAGTTCGTCGTCACCGTTGTCCGCAGCGCTGGGAAGTCTCGCGCCGGTGTCTGATCCGCGCATGCCGCCATCCGTGATAGTCGCCGGGTGCCGCTGAGTGCGTGTTCACCTTGATCCTTGCATGCCGGATCGCGCCGTAACACCGTGAACTCTCTGTCACCCTCGATAACCAGCGGTTATGGGCGCGGCGAAGGGTCGTGTGGAGCAGGCGAGGAGCGGATCTCGTGGCCCACGCTCGTCAGGCACTTTCCGGATACGAGGTCGAATTTCCATCCGTGAAGTTGGCACGTCAGGGTGTCGCCGTCGACGATCCCGAACCGGGTCAGGTCGGCCTTCAGGTGCGGGCACCGGCGCTGCACGGTCCAATCGCCGAGACGCACGTCTTCCGCATCGGGCTTCTGTTCCGCGTACCACCCCTCGGCGTACTGCAAACGCTCATCGGAAAGGCATTTGAAGAACGCGTAGACGAACTCGTTGTACTGCCCGATGCGCGCGGCGGTGAAGCGGCAGCTCAGGAACAGCGAATTCACCCAGTCGACTTCATCAATGAAAAGCAAGTGCTCGACCAGGGCACGCTGGGTACGGAACCGGTAACGCACCTTCTCGTCGTCGTAGATCCGCACCTGCTTGCCGGGGAAGTCGATGACGATGGACTCGACGGTGTCGTCGTCGGCCACCAGGTCGAAGCGGACCGGGCCGCCGACGCCGGTCGCGAGGTAGATCGATTCCTCGAGGATCGGCTCGATCTTCGCCTTCATGCCGGCGAGCACGTCGATCTCCGGGTGCCGCCACGTCTTCTTCGCCGCCTCGATCACCGGACGCTGCCGCTCGCGGTAGTCCTTGAGATGCGTCTCCTTGGCGTCGAAGAACGCGCGCACGTCGTCGACCGGGTGCGACGTGGACACGGCGCCGTCCGGGGACAGTTCGCTGACAGAGCCGGGAAGCAGGATCACGCCATTGGTACGGCCGAGGCTCTCGTAGTGGTCGATGAAAACCTGCTGGTCGGGGAAGATGTTGCCCTCGTCGCCGAAGATGTCGTTGAGGTGCCACAGCTCGTCGTCGAGGAAGCACGGCGGCCCGGCGATCGGGAACACGTGGTCGGCGCGCAGATCGTCGATGTAGCGCACGGTGCGGTCCATCTGCCGGTCGCGCTTCTGCTTGCCGAACGCCGTCTTCGCGGCCGCGGGCAGTTCGTAGACCATCGGGTACCAGATGGCGCCGGAGAACTGCAGCAGGTGCGCGTGCACGTGGCCCAGTTCGTCGAACGCGACCAGATCGGTCGGGCGCGCGTCGTTCTGGTTGAGCACGCGTACGCCGCCGTGTTCGATCCACAGCGACGAGTCGCCGATCGGACCGTCGGTCGGCGACGTGAGCGCCTCGATCATGATGTTGAGACCGCCATCGAGCTCGTGGACCTCTTTCGTCTTCGTCCGGAAGAACGACGTGAACCCGCATTCGCGCAGCTGGTCTTCGAGCTCGCTGGTCGGGAACTCGGGCAGCAGCACCGTCGCCTTCTTGTTGACGAACCGCTTCAGATGCTCCGCGTCGAAGTGGTCCCGGTGCAGGTGGCTCAGGTAGAGGTAGTCGCAGTCGCCGAGCGCCTCCCAGTCGAGCTGGGAGTTGTCCGGAAACGGGAACCAGGACGCGAAGTAGGCGGGGTTGACCCACGGATCGCACAGAATGCTGCCGGCCGGGGTGTCGAAGCGCAGGCTGGCATGGCCGGTTCCGGTAATCCGCATGAGCGTCAAAATACCCGAGCCATTGCATCGCAGGGCCTTCGGAGTGCCGACGAACCACGCGTGCCACACTGATATCCGGCACGCCTCGCGTCTTCGTCGCGCTGAGCGGTGCCGCCTGGTGACGCAGAGAGGATCTTCGACAATGGCTGGTGACGAGCCGGTAATCGCTCCGGACCAACTCAAGCCCGGGCACCCCAAGGCCTTCCGGATCGCGGGCGTGCTGACGGTCATCGCGCTGCTGCTGCATGTTGATCGGCAACAACGGCCACGTCGAAGACTGGTGGCTCGTCGGCACGGCCGTCGGCATCATCTTCTTCATCGTGGCCGACGCGGTGATGCGCCGTAAGGGCCTCAAGCGCTGACGCGATCACGTGACACGGCAACGCGCCCGGCGACCTCGCGGTCGCCCGGGGCGTTTCACGCTGGTCCGTGCCCGCTATCGGCGCCGGATGATGTCGCGCACCTCGCGCAGCGCCTGGTCGACCTCGGACTCGAAGTAACCGCCCGGCACCAGGTTGAACTGCTGCGGGTCGAGTTCCGCCTCCGCGATCGGCATCGTCGAGCGGCCGGACATCGTGTTGATGACGCCCTCGAAGAGGCGGTCCACCTCGGCCCGGTCGTAGCCGCTGCCGAACCGGCGCAGCTGGAACGTGCGGCGAAGCTGATCGATCCGCTGCACCTCCCCCGGCGGCACCGAGCCCGGACCGCCGCCCGCGACCGGGGCCTGGCTCGGAGCCATGCTCGGCGGCGGACTCATGGGCGGTTGGCTCATGGGTGGCGGGGCCATCGGCGGCGGTGCGCTCACGCTCGGCGCGGGCGCGTTCATGCTCGGCGGCGGCCCGCTGGGGGCGTGACCGGCGTTTGGCGGCGCGTCAGGCATGCGCATCTCGGTGGTCATGTCGGGCCGGGCGCGGCGAGTGGGCTCGAAACCCGAGTAGGTCGGCTCGTTGTCGAACGGATCGTTGCCGCCGTATTCCGGGCCGAACGTCGATTCCGGCCGCTCGAACGCGCGCTGGTAGCCCGCCGGAGCCGGCCGCGCGGCCGTGCCGCCGTCGTTCCAACCCGGGGGCGGACCGGCCGGGGCCGGCGGACGCCCACCCGCGCCGGGAGGCGTCATCCGCTCGTCACGCACCTCGCGTGGCCCCACGCCACGATCGGCGGGACCCCGATCGACCGGCGCGCGGTCAACGGGCGCCCGATCGTAGGCGTTGGCGGGCGCACCCATGCTGGCCCCGGCGAAGCCCGCGGCACCCATGCCGGCGGCACCGGCCATGCCGGGTTGCGGCATCCGCTCTGGAATCCGCTCGGGTAGGCGCTCCGGGATGCGTTCGGGCATCCGCTCGGGCATGCGGTCGGGCAAGCGCTCCGGCATGCGGTCGGACAGCCGATCGGGCATGCGCTCCGGCAGCGAGTTGACGGCCGACCGCTCGGGAAGCCGATCCGACGACAGCCGGTCACCCGCGAAGTCGCCCGGCTCCTGGTCGGCGAGTTGCCGCTCGACCCGGTCGAGGTGCAGGTCGACCTGCCACTCGTCGTAGCCGCCGAAACGGACCCGGAAGACCACGTCGTGCACTTCCTTGGAACGCACCGGCGAATCCACACGATCGCCATTAAGCGTCGCCTCTACGCGGTCGAGGAACTGATCGACTTCGTCGACCTTGTAACCACGCCGCAGGGCCCGCCGCCGGAACCGCTGACCTTGACTCGTCATGCATCCACCTCCGCTGCCGCAAGCTGCCCACACGCACCGTCGATCTCCCGACCTCTGGTGTCGCGGACCGTGGTCGAAACCCCAGCCGCGCGCAACCGCCGGACAAATTCCCGCTCTACCGGCTTCGGACTGGCGTCCCACCGACTGCCGGGCGTCGGATTGAGCGGGATCAGATTCACATGGGCTAGCCGACCGGACAAGAGCTTACCGAGCAGGTCGGCGCGCCACGGCTGGTCGTTCACGTCTCTGATCATCGCGTACTCAATCGACACCCGACGCCCTGTGTGCGCCGCGTAATCCCAGACAGCGCCCAGCACCTCCGCGACCTTCCAGCGCTGGTTGACCGGCACAAGCTCATCGCGCAGATCATCATCGGGCGCGTGCAACGAGAGCGCAAGGGTCACCGATAGATCCTCGGAGATCAAGCGCTGAATGGCTGGTACGAGACCGACCGTAGAGACGGTGATGTGCCGTTGTGACAGCCCCAGGCCCTCGGGGGCCGGCGATGTCAGTCGGCGGACCGCGTCGATCACCCGGGGGTAGTTGGCCAGGGGCTCGCCCATGCCCATGAAGACGACCCGGGAGAGCCGTGGCGGCGAGTCGGGAAGCGACCCCGCTGGCGGCGACGCCGGCGAACCAGACGACCTGGTCGACGATCTCGGCGGTGGACAGGTTGCGGGTCAGCCCGGCCTGGCCGGTCGCGCAGAACGGACAGGCCATGCCGCAGCCCGCCTGGCTGGACACGCAGACGGTGACCCGGTCGGGGTAGCCCATCAGCACGCTCTCGACGAGCGAGCCGTCGTGCAGCCGCCACAGCGTCTTGCGGGTGGCGCCGTCGTCGCAGGTCAGTTGCTGACCGGGGTCAGCAACCGCGGCAGCAACGCGTCGGCGAGACGGGTGCGGTCGAGCGCCGGGATGTCGGTCATCGCGGCCGGGTCGCGTTCCAGCCGGCCGAAGTAGTGCGCGGAGAGCTGGGTGGCGCGGAACGCCTGCTCGCCCGTGTTCGGCCACGGCGGCCCGGCGCCCGGCGTAGATCGAGGTCGGCCAGGTGGCGGGGTGGCAAGCGCGGCCCGACGGCGCGCCGGAGCACTGGGCTCGGGGTGCGCTCGGGACTCGCGTCGGTGATCAGGGGCAGGGTAGTCATGTTGCGTCTCAGTGTCCCACGCCGCCGGAAAAGTGGCCGAGGAGTGCCTGGGTGCCTGGTCACGGGCTCATGAGCGAGCGTCGTCGTAGTGAACAATGTCATTTCATCCGAGCAGACCGCATCAGCACGAAGGCGGCCGGAGCGGCGAACAGGACCGAGTCGAGCCGGTCCATCAGGCCGCCGTGGCCGGGCAGCAGGTTGCTCATGTCCTTCACCCCGAGATCGCGCTTGAGCAGCGATTCGGCCAGGTCACCCAGCACCGCTGCCACCGAGACGCCGAGCCCGAAGAGCGCGCCGTGCCAGAACGGCGTGTGGAAGACGACGTAGTGGAACAGCAGCGCGCCGCCGACCGCCGTGGCGACCAGGGACCCGGCGAAGCCCTCCCAGGACTTCTTCGGGCTGACCGTCGGCGCCATCGGGTGCTTGCCGAAGAAGACGCCGGCCGCGTACCCGCCGGTATCGGAGAGGACCACGCAGGCCAGGGTGTCCAGCACCCGCCACCGGCCGTCCGAACCGTGCGCGAGCAGCACCGCGAAACCGACGAGGAACGGTACGTACACGGCGATCGAGCGTGGCCGCCGACATGTCCCGGTGGAAGCCCTCCGGCGGCGTCGACAGGCGCCAGATCATCACGGCGATCACGGTGATCAGCAGTCCGAGGATCAGGCTTCGACGCCGCCGTACCAGGCCAGGATCGGCATGACCAGGCAGCCGCCGAGCAGCGGGATCGTGGACGGCCGGGCGCGTACGTCGGCGCGGCGGCGGCCCTTCGCGTTGGGCGGCGGCGGCGAGTCCTGCCCGTCGCCGACGGCGTTGACCAGCTCCCAGACGCCGACGGCGGCACCGACCGCGAGCACACCCAGGAACGCGGGCGGCCAGAGGAACAGCGACCCCAGCACGATCGCGGCGAGCAGCACACCGACGCCGATCGCGGCGGGCAGATTGCGACCGCCCGCTGCCGTTTCGCCTCCGCGACGTCGGCTCGCCGCTCTTCCCGAGGTCGCGCCGTGCGCCCGTGCTCGGAGAGGTCGAGTTCGAGCGGCCGGATATCGGGGCGGCCCAGACCGGCCGGCGCATTGCCGGGGCGATCCGGGCCGGGGCACCGTTGCGGGCGGCTTCGTACGGCGCCGACGGCTCGGGACCGTACATCGGGTGGGCGGAGACGCCGTCGCCGTACTCGAAGCCGCTTTCGGTGCCGGGTGGGCGGCCCCGGCGTAGGTCGCGATCTCTGGAGGGGTCGGTGTAGGCCATCAGACCTCGAGCAGCTCGGCTTCCTTGTGCTTGATGAGCTCGTCGAGGATGGTGACGTACTTGTGGGTCAGGTCGTCGAGTTCCTTCTCGGCGCGCCGGCCCTCGTCTTCGCCCGCCTCACCGTCTTTGACGATGCGGTCGAGTTCTTCCTTGGCCTTGCGGCGCACGTTACGCACGGCGACCTTGGCGTCCTCGCCCTTGCCCCGGGCCACCTTGATCATCTCGCGGCGACGTTCCTCGGTCATCTGCGGCAGGTTGATGCGGATTTGCGTGCCCTCGTTGTTGGGGTTGACACCGAGGTCGGAGTCGCGCAGGGCCTTTTCCATCGCGCCGATCTGGCCGGCGTCGTAGGGCTTGATGATGGCCATGCGCGGCTCGGGGATGCCGATCGACGCCATCTGCGGCAGTGGCGTGGGCGTGCCGTAGTAGTCGATGATGACCTTGGAAAACATGGCCGGCGTCGCCCGGCCGGTGCGGATCGCCGCGAAGTCTTCCTTCGCGTGCTCGACCGCCCGGTCCATCTTCTCCTCGGCCTCGAGGAGCGTGTCGTCGATCACGGTTCTTCTCGCTTCCTTGAGCCACGCTGTGGCCGCGTGTATGCGGTGAGTCTATGGATGCGCTAGCCGAGTCTATGAAGCCACCGGCTAAAGCGCTGAATGTGAAGCCACCGGCTACGCCGTGATCAAGGTGCCGATCTTCTCACCGCACATGGCCCGGACGATGGTGTCCGGCCCGTCGGAGCCGAAGACCAGCATCGGCAGCTTGTTGTCGCGGCAGAGGCTGAGCGCGGCTGCGTCCATAACCCGTAGTCCCTCGCGGAGCGCCTCGTCAAACGTCACCGTTGTCAGCTTACGGGCGTTGGGGTCGGTACGGGGATCGGCTGTGTACACCCCGTCGACGCCGTTCTTGCTCATCAGCACGATGTCCGCGTGGATCTCCAGGGCCCGCTGCGCCGCGACCGTGTCGGTGGAGAAGTACGGCATGCCCGCGCCCGCTCCGAAGATCACGACGCGACCCTTTTCCAGGTGGCGGATCGCCCGCCGGGGGATGTACGGCTCGGCGACCTGCGCCATGTTGATCGCCGTCTGCACCCGGGTGTCGATGCCCTCCTTCTCCAGGAAGTCCTGGAGCGCGAGGCAGTTCATCACGGTGGCGAGCATGCCCATGTAGTCGGCACGGGGGCGGTCCATGCCCCGGCGCTGCAACTCGGCGCCGCGGAAGAAGTTGCCGCCGCCGATGACGACGGCCACCTGCACGCCGCGCCGGACCACGGTCGCGATCTGTCGGGCCATCGCCTGGACGACGTCGGGGTCGACCCCGATCGCACCGCCGCCGAACACCTCACCGGACAACTTCAGAACAACCCGCCCGTACGGCAGGGTCTCGTCCGCACTATCCGTCATCGCGCATGCCTCCGGGGGTAGGTGGTGACGTACGAACGAGGAGGCCGCGGTGTTGTGGAAACAGACACCGGCGACCTCCTCGCCTTCGTTCTAACGCGCCGTTCAGGCCTGGCCGACCTCGAACCGCACGAACTTCTTGACCGTCAAACCGGTCTCGGTGAGCACCTGCTGAACCGACTTCTTCTGGTCCTGCACCGACGGCTGCTCCAGGAGCACGAAGTCCTTGAAGTAGGCGTTGACGCGGCCCTCGACGATCCGCGGCAGGGCGGCTTCGGGCTTGCCCTCCTCCTTGGCCGTCTGCTCGGCCACGCGACGCTCGGTCTCGACCACGTCGGCCGGAACCTCGTCACGCGTCAGGTACTTCGGGCGCATCGCGGCGATCTGCATGCCGACGAGGCGGGCGTCATCGATGGACGCCTCGTCGGAGTTCTTGCCCGCGTAAGCGACCATGACGCCGACCTGCGGGGGCAGGTCCGGCGACTTGCGGTGCATGTAGACCGCGACCGGGCCGTCGAGAACGCCGATGCGGTTGACGACGAGCTTCTCGCCGATCTTCGCGGACTGCTCCTCGACCGCGGCGGCGACGGTGCGGCCGTCGGGCAGCGAGGAGGCGAGGAACGCGTCGACGGAAGCCGGCTTGTCGACGGCGACCTGGTCCACGAGTTCCTGCGCGAACGCCACGAAGTCGGCGTTCTTGGCGACGAAGTCCGTCTCGCAGTTGAGCTCGAGAAGCGCGTTGCCCTTGTGGGCCACGAGCCCGTTGGCCGCGACCCGGTCCGCCCGCTTGCCGACGTCCTTGGCACCCTTGACGCGCAGCAGCTCGACCGCCTTGTCGAAGTCGCCGTCGGACTCGACGAGCGCCTTCTTGCAGTCCATCATTCCGGAGCCGGTGAGGTCGCGGAGCTTCTTAACATCCGCAGCAGTAAATTCTGCCATTACGTTTTGTCCGTTTCAAAGTTAGGACCGGCCCACCCGAACCACCGAATTGCCACGGCGCATGTTCGGTTGCCAGTACACCCCAAAAGATCTTTAAAGCTTTTCGTCCGACCCACCCACATGGACCACACAGGCATTTTCGCCTCGCCTGACCACGGAGGGATCAAGCTTGACCGCCCGGAGTGGTCAGGCGAGGCGAAATGCCAAAAGCCTTACTCCGACGCAGCCGGCGCCTCAGGAGCAGCAGCCGGCGCCCCAGCGGGAACCAACAACTCGGTCTCCCACTCAGCCAACGGCTCGTCACCCGCAACAACACCGGGCTCCGGCTTGTCGTCGCCCCGGCTCTTGCCGGACCGCGCGATGAGGCCCGCAGCGACCGCGTCCGCGATGACCCGCGTGAGCAGGGCGGCCGACCGGATCGCGTCGTCGTTGCCCGGGATCGGGAAGTCGACCTCGTCCGGGTCGCAGTTGGTGTCGAGCACCGCGATGACCGGGATGCCCAGCTTGCGAGCCTCGTCGACGGCGATGTGCTCCTTCTTCGTGTCGACGATCCACACGGCGGCCGGGGTCTTCTGCATGTCGCGGAGGCCACCGAGCGTCTTCGTGAGCTTGATCTTCTCGCGCGACAGCTGAAGGGTTTCCTTCTTCGTGTAACCGGCGGCGACGCTGCTGAGCTCGAGGCCTTCGAGCTCCTTCATGCGCTGGAGCCGCTTGTGCACGGTCTGGAAGTTGGTGAGCATGCCGCCGAGCCAGCGGTGGTTCACGTAGGGCATGCCGACGCGCGTGGCTTCCTCGGCGATGGCCTCCTGGGCCTGCTTCTTCGTGCCGACGAACAGCACGGAGCCGCCCGCAGCCACGGTGTTCTTGACGAACTCGTACGTCTTCTCGATGTAGTCGAGGCTCTGACGCAGGTCGATGATGTAGATGCCGTTGCGCTCGGTCATGATGAAGCGCTTCATCTTCGGGTTCCAGCGGCGGGTCTGGTGCCCGAAGTGGACACCGCTCTCCAGCAACTGGCGCATGGTTACGACAGCCATAGTTGGCGTACTCCCTGTGCTACCTGGTTGTTCGACGGGCCGGTCGGCTCGTCGCCTAGCGCCCGGTCGTCGGCCGTGATTTGCCCGAAACGTGTCGTGATGACCGGATCGGGACCAGGGCGGCCGCCGCTTGGCGAAAGGTGATCACCAAGAGGGCGCGCGAGGTCGACCGCACTGAGAGCGGTCGCCAACATGAAGTGTACGCGAACTCCGGCAGGAGCCTGCGTCAGGTGGCCAGTGCCGCCGCGAAGATCAGAATCAGACCGACGGGAAGGTACGCGAGCGGTGTGCGCAACCACGCGCGCCCCGGGTTCGGGCCGGACGCCGCCGCGGCACCGATCGCGAGCGCGTAGAGACCCACCGCGACCAGCGGCACACCCGCCATCGCGAACACGCTGGCCAGCACGCCGTTGGTGATCACGATGTGCGCGAACTCGGCTGTGATCAACACGCGGGCGAGGAACAGCTCGACGATCACCGCGGCAATGCCGAGCAGCGTGGCAAGGCCCGGCCGGCGGGACAGGTAGACGGCCGGCGGCGGCGCCGCCATGGCCTGCGTCGGGGCCTGCAGCGGGTAAGTCGTCGGCGTCGGCGCCGGTTGCTGCGGCGCGATCGGAGCCGCCGGCGACTGCGGTTCCACCGGCCTCATCGCATCGGACCTCACCGCGTCGGAGCGGGCCGTGTCGGCGCCGTCGGTCGGGCGCCGGAGCGCCTGCCGGTCGAGACGTTCGGCCCGGTAGCGCTGCGGCTCGTCGGCACCCGATTCGGACATCTGGGCATCGTCGTCCATCGTCGGCGCGTCAATCCCGGGCCGCTTGCCGGAGCGGCGGCGCACGGGAAGACGTCGCGGCGAACTGTCAGACCCGCCACCGGAGTAGACGGGCGCGTCGTCGTAGCCCGGGTCGGCGTAACGCTGGTCGGCATACCCGGTGTCGGCGGACGCGTACGCGGGATCGGAGTAGCCCGGTTCGGCGTACTGCGCGGGATTCCCGTACGCGTAGCCACCCGATTCGTCGGGGTAGCGCTCGGCGGGACGCTGCCCGGGCACCGGAACCCGACCGGGGTCGTCGTCAGGGTGTTCGCCGTACCAACGTTCCGGTTCGGTGGGGTATTGCCGTTGTCCGTCCACGGATGCACACCGTAAGCGACGGCGCCGTGATCTCGCCAGCGCAGTGTCCGGTGATGGGATGGTTCGTGCCCATAATTGTGACCTGTGATCCCGATCGCTGCGCGCGGTCGGGGTCCGGGCGCACGCTCCGTGGCATGAACGACTCCCAGACCGACGCCGAGCGCTTCGCCGCCACCTTCCGCCTGATCGCGCGGCTGGAGTTCGCGCTCTCGTCCCCTCTCTACGAACGGCTCGCGATCGGCATCGCCGACCGGTTCGATCTCACCTCACCGCTGACCGCCGCACCCCGGACCCAGCAGTCGCCGCTGCTCTACTTCGCGGCGATCGGCTACGCGCTGCGCACCCGAGCGACGGGGCATCCGCTCGCCGAGTGGATGCCGACGCTCGGCGGCACCCGGGCGGCGACCGACGGCGAACCCCTGGACGCGCTCGCGGACCTCGTCGACGCCCATCGCGACGAGATCACCCACCTCTGCGCGACCCGGATGACGCAGACCAACGAGGCGGCGCGGGCGGCGGTGCTGCGCCCGGCGTTCGGTCGCGCAGCCGAGGTGGTCGAGGGCAGGCCGATGGCACTGGTCGAGATCGGCACGAGCGCGGGTCTGCTGCTGGTGCCGGATCGCTACCGATACCGCTACCACGACAAGTCCCGGTCGGAGACCTTCGGCGACGGCGCGCTGACCATCGATTGCGAGATCCGGGGCGACGGGTGGCCGACGCCGGCGGCCACGCCGCTGCCGATCGTGTCGCGCACCGGGATCGATCTGAACCCGATCCACTGGGCCGACGCGGACGCCGTGACCTGGCTGCGAGCGTGCGTGTGGCCCGAGCACATCGCCCGGATCGCGCGGCTCGACGCGGCCCTCGCCGAGGTCGCCACGGCGGCACCGACGCTGATCGCCGGGGACATCGTCACCGCGCTCCCCCGCGTCCTCGCCGCGATCGACCCGGCCACCGTGCCGGTCGTGTTCGGCTCCCACGTGCTGCCCTACCTGCCCCCCGACGGGCGCGCCGAGATCGTGCGCGCGATCGACGAAGTCGGCCGGAAGCGGGAGCTGATCGCCATCCTCAACGAGGGCGCGGGCATGCTGCCGAGCAACTGGTTCGCCGTGGACGCGCGTGGAGTCGGCACCGGCGTGCGGACCCAGGTGACGATCGCGCACTTCCGTGACGGCGACGCGACGGTCGAGGTGCAGGCGGAGGGCGGCGCGCACGGTGCGTGGCTGGAATTCGACCCGCACACGTACGCGTACGCGCCGCCCTCCCTGGCTGTTTAAGGCGTCACTGGTCCCGGAAGACCTCGATCGACGCGCCCAGTTCGTTCAGACGCTCGGCCAGTTGCTCGTAGCCGCGGTTGATCATGTAGACGTTGCGCAGCACCGATGTGCCCTTGGCGGCCAGCATCGCGAGCAGGATCGTGACGGCCGGGCGCAGCGCCGGCGGGCAGATCACCTCGGCGGCCGACCAGTGCGTCGGGCCGGTGATGTGCAACCGGTGCGGGTCCATCAGGGCGACCTTCGCGCCGAGCTTCGTCATCTCGGTCAGGTGCAGCGCGCGGTTTTCGTAGACCCAGTCGTGCACGAGCGTGGTGCCGTGCGCCGTCGCCGCGATCAGCGCGAAGAACGGCAGGTTGTCGATGTTCAGCCCGGGGAACGGCATTGGGTGGATCTTGTCGATCGGCGCGTGCAGGATCGAGGGCTTCGTGGTCAGATCGACGAGCCGGGTGCGCCCGTTCGCCGCGAAATACTCCGGTCCGCGCTCGCAGACCAGGCCCATCTCTTCGAGCACGGCCAGCTCGATCTCCAGGAACTCGATCGGCACCCGCTGGATCGTGATCTCGGACTCGGTCACGATGCCGGCCGTCAGCAGGCTCATCGCCTCGATCGGGTCGGGCGCGGGCGAGTAGTCGACGTCGCGATCGATCACCGGCACGCCGTGGATCGTCAGCCGGGTGGTGCCGATGCCCTGGATCTTCACGCCGAGGTCGGACAGGAAGAAGCAGAGGTCCTGGACCATGTAGTTGGAGCTGGCGTTGGCGATCACGGTCATGCCTTCGCGCCGGGCGGCGGCCATGATCGCGTTCTCGGTCACGGTGTCGCCGCGCTCGGTCAGCACCACCGGCCGCACCGGCTGGACCTCACGGTTGCGCTCGACGTGGTAGGTGCCGCCGGTCGCCTTCACGTCGAGGCCGAACGGGCGCAGCGCGATCATGTGCGGCTCGACGGTGCGTGTGCCCAGGTCGCAGCCACCGGCGTAGGGCAGCTCGAAGCGCTCGCGATCATGCATCAAAGGAGCCAAGAACATAATGATGCTGCGGGTACGCCTCGCGGCCGCGATGTCCATCGACTCGAGGTCCAGCTCGCGTGGCGGCGTGATCTCCAAGTCGTTTCCGCCGGAGAGCCAGCGGGTTTTCACACCGATGCTGTGCAGCACCTCAAGGATCCGGTCGACCTCCTCGATGCGGGCGACCGCTCGCAGCGTGGTGCGACCGCGGTTCAGCAGCGACGCGCAGAGCAGGCCGACGCACGCGTTCTTGCTGGTCTTCACGCCGATGCTGCCCGACAGGCGGCGACCGCCCTCGACGCGCAGATGCGGAGGTCCGGCCGGCCCGATCGACACGATCTCGGAGTCGAGCGCGGCGCTGATGCGGCCCAGCAACTCGACGCTGAGGTTCTGATTGCCCTGTTCGATGCGGTTGACAGCACTCTGACTCGTGCCGAGGGCATCGGCGAGCTTGGATTGGGTCCAGCCGCGGTGGCGGCGGGCGTCGCGGATCAACGAACCGATGCGGTCGAGCGTGATGTCGACGGGGCGGGTGAGTTCGGTGGGGAGCGTGGTGGTTTCGGGCACGACGAGCACGCTATACCCGCTGTGACGTTGCCGCCATGCGGGGAGGGTCACTTTTCTCGCCAACGAGGGCGCCGTCATCCGTCTGGTGATTTATCCACAGGCGCCCTTGGCGTACACATGTCGATCTTTCGATGGTTGATCCGTCGGATTTCCGAGAGCGAGGATCCCGGTCATGGGACGGGCGAAGGACGCGGTCGGGCGTTATGGCGAGCAGGTGGCCGTCGACTATCTGGTGGCGCGGGGCATGTGCCTGCTCGATCGAAACTGGCGATGCGCCACCGGTGAGATCGACGCGATTCTGCGCGACGACGACGCTCTGGTGTTCGTGGAAGTGAAGACCAGGCGCGGCAACGCCTACGGCACGCCCGCCGAAGCCGTCGGCTGGGCGAAGCGTGCCCGGCTCCGCAAACTCGCGGCCATCTGGCTCGCCGAGTCCGGGCTGCGAGCGCCCGAGGTTCGCTTCGACCTGGTCAGCGTGCTGCCGCAGCGAGCCGGTGCCGCCGCCGTCGAGCACGTGCGCGCCGCGTTCTAGGCCCTGAAGAGCCCGCCGTTGACGGGTCGCGGTCTAATTTCCGGCCAGGTGCACCGGCGTCAGCAGGAGCACGCCGACGGCCAGCGCTCCGACGGTCACCAGCACGTAAAGACCCAGCCAGAGCACGGCCGGGATATGCGACAGATCGGCCAGTTGATCGACGTCGGACGCGTTCGCCTTGCCCTGGCGTCGTTGCCGGGCCAACTCGAAGACCGGCCGCACGCCGCCGATGAGCAGAAACCACACGCCCGTATAGGCGAACGCGGCCTGCACCTGCGACGACGCCCACCACGACACCGCGAAGACGGCCGCGCCGACAGCGATGACCGCGACGAACCCGTAGAAGTTCCGGATCATCACGAGGATCACGAGCAGCAACGCGATGGAAACCCACAGCGTGACGCGGATGTGGTGGGTGGCGAGCAGATAGGCGCCCACGATGCCGACGAGCGACGGTGTGATGTACCCCACTGCCAGTGTCAGGATCGCGCCGAGTCCGCGCGGCTTCCCCTTCGTGATCGTGAGGCCCGATGTGTCCGATCGCAGCCGGATCGACTGCAACCGCCGCCCGCACAGCACCGCCACCAGCGCGTGGCCGCCCTCGTGCGCGATCGTGATGACGTTGCGGCAGATCCGCCACAGCACCGGCACCGCGACGATCACGAACGCCACCACGGCCGTCAGGTAGACGAGCAGGTTCGGCGGAAGGGCTTGTTGCAGCCGGATGTCGTGCAAAGGGGAAGCGAACACGTACGCGAGGATCACACACGGACGTGTGATCCACAGCGGGCCGTTCGGTCGATGCCGGCCCCGTGCTTCGTGGCTTAAGTCGCGGCCCCACGCCTCGTGCTTACGTCGTCTCCGCGCCTCGTGCGCGTCGGCGTTGCCGTGACGCTCGGAGATTGGCGACGTTGCCACACGTTTTCACGTTGTGCCAGACGCCGCTGTTGTTGCGTGACGTGTCGTAGAAGGCCGAGGCGCATCCGGCGTTGCGGCAGAGCTTGAGCCTGGGCCAGGTGCCGTCCTGTTGGGCTCGGAAGGCCTCGATCCACAGCGCGGATGCCAGCCAGTGCCAGCCGGAGCCGGTCGGGAGCAATTCGATCGTGCCGTCGGCGCCGGGCACGACGGTCGCGCCGACCGGAGCGCTGGGACCCACATCGTTGCGACCCGCCATCTGCTCGAACGTCGCCCGGAGCGCCCGCAAGTCGTCGAGGTCGGCCTCCGTCAACTCGATCGCCGGCGCTACCACGGAGCGATCACGCGCCCAGCGCTGTGTGGCCTGCCGCGCCCACAGCGTCGCGGAAGCCGGGTCCGCGAGCAGATCGACCAGGTCGTGCTGCGCGATACCGCGTGTGTTGAGGAACTCCTGCACCAGTTCGAACCCTGCGGGAGCGGCCGTCAGGCCAAACCTGCTCGATGCGGATCCGGTGATCGGCGTGGCGTGTGACATACGTCAACACTACTTGCATATGTCAGAGTCGGCTAGGACTATCTGACATATACGTTTTACTTTTGCCTCTGTCAGATGGGGCCAACCGAAGGTGGACAGCATGACCAAGATTGATGGAGCGACCGTCCTGGTGACCGGCGGCCAGCGTGGCCTCGGTCGGGCATTCGTCGACGAGTTGCTCGCCCGCGGCGCCACCAAGGTGTACGCGACCGCTCGCACCCCGATTCCCAGCACCGACCCGCGCGTCGTGCCGCTGCCACTCGATGTCACCGACGCGGCGTCGGTCGCCGAGTTGGCCCGGCTGGCGCCCGATGTCTCGATTGTGATCAACAACGCTGGTGTCGCCGGGAGCGGTGCGCTCCTGTCGAGTTCCGTCGAGGACGCCCGCACCGTCTTCGAGACGAACGTTTTCGGTGCGCTGCGAATCGCGCAGGTGTTCGCGCCGATCCTGGCGGCCAACGGTGACAGCGCGCTCGTCAACATCCACTCGGTGCTCTCCTGGGTCGGCGGCGCCGGCGCGTACGGTGCCTCCAAAGCCGCGTTCTGGTCGCTCACGAACTCGCTGCGGCTGGAGCTGGCCGAGCAGGGCACCCAGGTCGTCGGCGCGCATCTCGGCTACACCGACACCGACATGGTGAAGAACGTGTCCGCGCCGAAGAACGATCCCCGGCAGGTGGCCGCCGACACGCTGGACGCGCTCGAAGCCGGTGCGCACGAAGTGCTCGCCGACGACATCAGCCGACAGGTGAAGTCGATTCTCAGCGGTCCGGTGGAGCACCTCCGCATCGGCTGACACACCCCGCCCCGCGCCCCCGCCGGACGCCCGATCGGGTGCCCGGCGGCGGCGCGTATCCACATGCACCCTCGCCACGCACAATCAGCCGTGATCACGTTCGCGTCGTCGCCGCCGGCCAGCGATCGTGGCTCGCATGTCGTACGCGAAGGTCTTCTCCGTCGGTCTGATCGGCCTTACCGGGCATCTCGTCGAGGTCGAGGCCGATCTCACCGCCGGCATTCCCACACTCACGCTGACCGGGCTGCCCGACACCGCCCTCAACGAGGCCCGAGACCGGGTGCGAGCCGCTCTCGTCAACTCGGGCGAGGCGTGGCCGAACCGCCGCATCACCGTCAACCTGCTGCCGGCCTCACTGCCGAAGCAGGGCTCGGCGTTCGATATGGCCATCGCGGTGACGGTGCTCGCCGGCGCGGGCATGCTGCCGCTCGCCCCGCTCGATGGCGTCGTCGTGCTGGGCGAACTCGGCCTCGACGGTGCCGTTCGGCCGGTTCGCGGCGTCCTGCCGTGCATCCTCGCCGCGGCGCGGGCCGGCATCCAGCGAGCGGTCGTTCCCCTGGCCAACGCGCACGAGGCGAGTCTCGTGCCCGGCATGACGATCCGTGCGACCGACACGTTGAGCCGCCTCATCCACTTCGTACGCGGCTCCGCGCCGCTGCTCGATCCGCCCGAGATCACCGAACAGCCGCCGTTCGACGGGCCCGACCTCGCCGACGTGGTCGGCCAGGAGCTGGGGCGCCGGGCACTGGAGGTCGCGGCCGCGGGCGCCCACCACCTCTTCTTCATCGGGCCGCCGGGCGCAGGCAAGACGATGCTCGCCCAACGCCTGCCATCTGTGCTGCCCGGTCTCGACGACGCCGCCGCGCTCGAAGTGACGGCCGTGCACTCGATCGCCGGCACGCTGCCACCGGGCGCGCCGATGATCCGCCGAGCGCCGTTCCAGTCACCGCACCACACCGCGAGCGCGGCCGCCCTCGTCGGTGGCGGTCCCGGCATTGCCCGGCCCGGTGCACTGTCGCTGTCCCACCACGGGGTGCTGTTCCTCGATGAGGCGCCGGAGTTCCCGGCACGGGTCCTGGAGACGCTCCGTCAGCCGCTGGAAGACGGCGCCGTGACGATCAATCGGGCCCGGGGCGGCACGACGTACCCGGCCCGGATCCAGCTTGTCCTCGCGGCGAACCCGTGCCCGTGCGCGAAACCCGGGGGCGATGTGCTGTGCGAGTGCCCACCACAGGTCCGGCGACGATATCTGGCCCGGTTGTCCGGTCCGCTGCATCGATCGCGTCGACCTGCGGATCCGGCTGGAAGCCGTGACATCGGCCCAACTCGTCAACGACAACGTCAAGGCCGAGCCGTCCGCGTCGGTGCTGAAACGGGTCATCGGCGCGCGTGAGGCGGCGGCTGACCGATGGCGATCGCTGGGTCGGCGTACCAACTCGGAGGTGTCCGGCGTACAGCTCCGGGCACCGCGATTCCGGTTACCCAGCGCCACGACCGCGCAGCTGACCGACTCGATCGACAGAGGCTCGCTGTCCGCCCGTGGGTATGACCGGGTGTTGAAGATGGCCTGGACCATTTCCGATCTCGACGGTCGAGATCGGCCCGACGAGACGGACATCGGCGAAGCCGTGTACCTGCGGGGCGGTGCGCACTGATGACGACCGACGACGCGCGGCTGGCCCGCATCGCACTGTCCCGGCTGGTCGAACCCGGCCGCCGCGATCTCGGCATCCTGGTCGACACGCACGGCCCGGTCGAGGCGCTCGCCCGGGTGCGGGCCGGCGACGTGCCGCACGAGCTTCGCGATGCGGCGTCCGCCCGCATGGCCGAGCGCGATCCGATCGCCGCCGCCCACGAGGCTCTCACCCGGATCGAGCGGCTCGACGGGCGGCTCATCACGCCCGACGACGACGAGTGGCCTCGGCGGGTCGACGATCTGCGACTCATCCCGTTCACCGACAACGTCAACGATCGGGACGTCTACCCGCCTCTGTGCCTCTGGATCCGCGGCCCGCTGCGGCTCGGTGAAATCGCCGACCGCTCCGTGTCGGTCGTGGGCGCCCGGGCCTCGTCGCCCTACGGCAACACCGTCGCGCTCGAGCTGGCGTATGGGCTCGCGACGCGGGAATGGGCGGTGATATCCGGAGGCGCGCTCGGCATCGACGGACAGGCCCATCGTGGCGCGCTGGCACCGGGCGGGATGACGATCGCGGTGATGGCGTGCGGCCTCGACCGCTTCTACCCGCAGTCGCACACCAGCCTCCTGGAACGCATCTCGCAGGAGGGTCTGCTGATCTCCGAGTGGCCGCCGGGCGCGGCGCCGCATCGGCATCGGTTCCTGATCCGCAACCGTGTGATCGCGGCGCTGGCCCGTGGCACGGTGGTCGTCGAGGCATCGGCGCGCAGCGGCGCGAAGCAGACCGCCAACCGATCGCAGCAGCTCGGGCGGCCGACGATGGCGGTCCCGGGCGAGGTCACATCGGCGATGTCCGTCGGCACGCATCAGTTGCTGCGCCGCATCGACATCCGGCTCGTCACGTCGGCGCCCGAGATCATCGAGGAGGTCGGCCACATCGGCGCCGATCTGGCTCCGGTCGAGCGGGCGCCGGCTCGTAGCCGCGACAGTCTCGACGCCATCGTGAGTCAGGTCCTCGACGGTGTGCCGGCTCGGTTCGGCGCCGGCCCCTCGGAGATCGCGGCGGCGGCCGGGGTGGGTCTGCGGCAGGCGTTGCAGGCGCTGCCGCGGCTCAAAGACGAGGGGTGGGTGCTGGAAGACGACGGCCGGTGGCGCCTCAACCCGCGAGCAAGCCGGTAGCCGGGCACAGCCTACGTGCCTCAGGAGCGTGGCGACCTTGACAACGAGCCATGACGAGAAGCAGCGTGATCGCATGACCGAGCGGTCCGCCCATGGCACCGAATCGACACACGGTTCGCTGCCGGACGCCATGCGCGAGGCGGTCGACGCGTTCGCCCGGCATCTCGGCAGCGAGCGGGGCCGGTCCGAGCACACCGTCCGGGCGTACGTCGGCGACATCGTCTCCCTCCTCGACCACGCGGTCCGCATGGGCTGCCCGACACCCGACGACATCGACCTGACCGTGTTGCGGAGCTGGCTCGCCAAACTGCGCACGACCGGGGCGGCCCGTTCGTCGCTGGCTCGGCGGGCCGCGGCGGCGCGGGGCTTCACCGCGTGGGCGCACCGGGACGGTTTGGTCGGCCATGACGCGGGTGCACGGCTGGCGAGTCCGAAGGCGCACCGAGATCTGCCGACCGTGCTGCGGGCCGAGCAGGCCGCCGACCTGATGACGACGCCGACACCCGCCGGCGATCCGTTGGTGCTTCGCGACCGCCTGATCCTCGAAATGTTGTACGCGACCGGCATCCGGGTCAGCGAGCTGTGCGGGATGAGCGTCGACGACGCCGACCAGTCCCGTCGCGTCGTGCGGGTGATGGGCAAGGGTGCGAAGGAGCGATCCGTCCCGTACGGGTTGCCGGCCCAGCGCGCCCTCGACGCGTGGCTACGCGACGGCCGACCGGCGGTCGCCACGGCTCGCAGCGGGTCGGCGCTGCTGCTCGGAGCCAAGGGCGGGCGGCTCCAGACCACCACGGCGCGGCAGATCGTGGCGGCTGCCGCCCAGTCAGCCGGGCTTCCGCACCTCTCCCCGCATTCGCTCCGCCACAGCGCGGCCACTCATCTGCTCGAAGGCGGCGCTGATCTCCGCACGGTGCAAGAACTGCTCGGGCATGCATCGCTGTCGAGCACGCAGATCTACACCCACGTGTCGATCGAACGCCTCCGCAGCGCCTACCGGCAGGCCCACCCTCGAGCCTGATCCTTCCGGCCAAGCCGTCGCGTCACGCTACGACCGGGGCCGAGCGCGCAAGCCGAAGACATGAGCCAAAGCACATGAGCCGAAGCACATGAGCCGAAGCACATGAGCCGACGCACGTGGCCAGGCCCACTTGCCCGGCGTCTTAAGATCACCATGTGACCCCCTCGCCGCCGCCCGAGCCGATCCCCGGTGCCCGGCTCCTGTTCTCGATCGATCCGGCGGTCGCCTATCTGAATCACGGCGCGTTCGGAGCGGCGCCGATCCCCGTCCAACGGGCGCAACAACGGCTGCGCGACGAGATGGAGAGCAACCCGGAGAAGTTCTTCAACTCAAGCCTGCCGGAGCGGATCGGGCACGCGCGGAGGCACCTTTCCACGTTCCTCGGGGCCGACCCGGACTCGACCGCCTTCGTGGCGAACGCGACCGCCGGCGTGGCCCTGGTGCTGCACTCCATGCCGTTTAAGGCCGGCGACGAGATCGTCACGACGAGTCTGGGCTACGGGGCGGTGACCCGGGCGGTCGATCACGCCTGCGCGCTCACCGGAGCCACCCACACCGTCGTGCCGATCGGTCTTCTTGCCACCGATGACGACATCGTGAGCGCGATCACCCAGGCCGTCACGCCGGGACGCACCCGCCTGCTCATCATCGACGAGATCACGTCGGCGTCGGCGCGCCTGATGCCGGTCGTGCGGCTCGCGGCGATGGCCCGGCAGCGCGACGTGGCGCTGCTGATCGACGGTGCCCACGCGCCCGGCACACTCGGGCTGCGGATCAGCGAGATCGGCGCCGATTTCTGGGTCGGCAACCTGCACAAGTGGATGTTCGCACCGAGGCCGACCGGCTTGTTGTCGGTGGCGGCGCACCGTCGGAGTCAGATCCGCCCGCTGGTCGTGTCGTGGCATCAGGAAGAGGGTTACCCGGGGGGCGTCGAGATGCAGGGCACGCTGGACTACACCGCGTGGCTGGCCGCGCCGACGGGGCTCTACGTGATGCGCACGCTCGGCGTCGACCGCGTACGCGCCCACAACGCCGCCCTGGCCGCCTACGGACAGCGGGTCGTGGGTGCGGCCCTCGGCCTGCTGTCGGCGGAGGACCTGCCGCATCCGGGCGGGCCGGGTGCATCGATGCGGATCCTGCCGCTGCCCGCCGGAATCGCGACGACGACGGAGGCCGCCTTCGCGTTGCGCGCCCGGATCGCCGACGAACTGCGCATCGTCGTCAGCGTCAACGCGCTGGGCGGACGTGGATTGCTCCGGCTGTCGGCGCAGGTCTACAACCACCCCGACGAGTACGACCGGCTCGCCTCGGGTCTTCCCGGCCTGCTCCGGCGGATGCGCTGACGCCGGCCGGCGCACGCAAGCGGTGGCCGGAGCCATCGCGTCGACTGGTCGCAGCCGCAGCAGGCGCACCGGAGCGAGCCCGAGCAGTGCCAACGGGTCGAGGTAGATCGCACCGCGGCGCAGGCCCCAGTGCAGGCAAGCGGCGACGCTATCGGGGCACCCCGGATGACCGGCGAGCAGCGCCCCGATCGGTCCCCCGGGGGTAACCGCCTGACCCGACCGCACGCCGGGCGTGAGCGGCTCGTAGGTGGTGCGCAGCCCGTCCGCGTGGTCGATGCTGACGACGCCGACACCGGCCACCGACCCCGCGAAGGCGACCGTGCCCGCGCCTGCGGCGAGCACCGCGTCGCCTGGAGCGCCGGCCAGATCGACGCCACGGTGCCCGGGCAACCACGGCCGAGCCGGTGGATCGAAGGCACGCACGACGCGCGGCACGCCGGCGAGCGGCCAGCGGAAGGCTGACGCGGGCACGACGGGCGCTCGCGGAATCGGGGCCTTCTGAATCGGGGCCTTCGGGACCGGCGCTTTCGGGACCGGCACCGTCCGGACCGGGCCGGCGAAAGCGAACGCCCCGCACATCGCGAGCAGCATCGAGCAGATCAGCACGAGCACGACCGTTACGGTCGCGATCGTCATCACCTGCCCCACGAAACGCAGCACTCTCATGGGCACCAGCTTCGGGGCACCAGCGTGATCGGCCAACCGGCGATCATGAGATTGGTGGACAGCAAGGGCGCTTGTGGAAAACCCGGAGTCCACCCGGCGCGAGCGACACCCGAAAATCAGGGTTTCTGCTGATTACGCCTGGTAGCGATCGAGTGGGACGATGGAGAGACCGACATGGTCGAGGGAGCACATATGAACGAGAGTCACTTCGCGCGAAACCTATTGCTGATCATCGCGGGGGTGTTGGTCGTCGGCTACGTCGTCGTCTCCATCGCCCACATCCTGGCGTGGTTGTTCTTCTATGCCCTCGTCGCCGCGTTGGTCATCGGTGGCGGGATCTACCTCTACCACCGGGCGAAGCGGGCCATCACCGGCGGCCGCCGTCGAGGCATCGGCCGATAGGGCCTGTCCCAAAGCTGCCGTTCGAGCGAGCCGGAAGGCAACACACCGAAACAGCAGAGCGCATCGCGGCCACCCGGCCACGATGCGCTCTCGCGTCACACGACTTCTCTCGCAGGGGCGACTCGCGGCTCCGCTCGGGTTAAGCGCCGAACCCGGAGTCAGTCGGAAGCGAGATGTCGGGCTTTTCCAGCTCCTCGACGTTCACGTCTTTGAACGTGATCACTCGCACATTCTTCACAAATCGCGCAGGTCGATACATATCCCAGACCCACGCGTCATGCATCTCGACCTCGAAGTAGACCTCGCCGTCAGAGTTGCGGACGTGTAGATCGACCTGATTCGCCAGGTAGAAGCGTCGTTCGGTCTCGACCACATACGAGAACTGCCGGACGATGTCGCGATACTCCCGATAGAGCTGCAGCTCCATCTCGGTCTCGTACTTTTCGAGATCTTCGGCGCTCATCGCACTCCAACTCTGCCGCCATCGTTCGTGTCACCATTCTTGCCCATGAGCGGGGGCCATGCCGCCTGCCCATCGGACGCCACGCCGACGGTACCCCTAGCCACCGACACGTGGCTCGCCGCCGCGACGTTCGCGTACGACATGCGATGCTCCGGGCACGGACCGTGCAACTGGAGCGCCGCCGAATGCTCCGGAGTCGAGTACCCCTTGTGTTCGGCGAAACCGTACAACGGGAAAGTTTCTCCTAATTCTCGCATAATCCGGTCTCGGGTGACTTTCGCGAGCACGCTCGCCGCCGCGACACACGCCGCGACCTGGTCACCTTTCCACACCGCGAGGCCGGCGACGCCCAGTCCGTCGACTCGGAACCCGTCGGTCAGCACGTAATCGGGGCGCTCGGACAGGCTGGCGAGCGCCCGGCGCATCGCGGCCACGTTGCACACGTGCAGCCCGAGCGAGTCGATCTCCGCCGGCGGGATGACGACGACCGCGTACGCGAGCGCTTTCGCTACTACTTCGGCGTAAATCCGCTCCCTCGCGGCGGCCGTCAGCAGCTTCGAGTCGTTGAGGCCCTCGATCTCACCCCGGCGGCCGTGCGGAAGGATCGTGGCAGCCGCTACGAGCGGGCCGGCGCAGGCACCACGGCCAGCCTCGTCAGCCCCGGCCACGTGGTGGAAGCCCCGGCGCTGCAGGGCGCGTTCCATCGCGTAGAGGCCGGCGTCACGAGCGAGAACCGTGCGCGCGGGCGGCAGCATCAGCACAGCCTAAGGCCCCGGCGCCGGGACGGTGCGGGTCGGTGGCCAACGCGATGACCCGCGACACCGGGGACTACTCCGGGGTGGCCGCCTTCACGTGCGCGAACGTCGACGGCACGGGCAGCCATTTCGCCCGCGAGAGTGGCCAGAACACGATGAACGCCCGGCCGATCACGGCGGAATCGGCGATCGTCGAGGCCACCGCGTCGCCGGTGATCTGGTAACGCTCCCGGGAGTCACCCGAGAAGAACCGATTGTCCCCCATCACCCACAGACGTCCCTTGGGTACGACGACCGAGAACTGGTTCGGGCTCGCGGGCAGCTTGCCGGCGTCGCTGTTCAGGTAGGGCTCGACCAGCGGGGTGCCGTTGACGGTGATGCGGCCCTGGGGGTCGCAGCAGGCCACGTGGTCGCCGCCGACACCGATGACGCGCTTGATGAAGTCGGTCTCGTCGGGCGAACTGCGCCACGCGAGAGGGGACGTGAAGACGATGACCTCGCCCCGGCGCGGGGAACGGAAGTCGTAGACGAGCTTGTTGACGAGCACACGGTCGTTGATGTTGAGCGTGTGCTCCATCGACGGCGACGGAATGAAGAACGTCTGCAGCACGAACGCGCGCACCAGGATGGCGACCACGATCGCGATGCCAACGAGGATCGGCAGCTCTTTCCAGAACGTGCCGCGGCCTCGTCGGCGCTTCGCCTTGCCGGGTTCGGCGCGTTCGGTCTGCTCGTCAATCACGCACGGAGCTTACGTCGCTTACCCCCCACAATCCGGTTGGAACGCGCGGATGCGGCGAAAGCCGACAACAGGGGGAAAACAACGGCGATGCCCGCGCCATTGACGGCGTCGTCACGAACCGGCGTTCGTGCAGGTGGACCGAGGGAGTACGGCTTCGGGATCGACTTGAACGTGTCCGGAATGCCAAGACCTGTCCAGCGCGACGTCGGCCAGACGATCGCGACGGCACGCCCGATGACGTTGGAGATCGGCACCTGGCCCTGGCACCGGGAGTCGCCGGACACGAGACGGTGATCACCCATCACGAACATCTGCCCGGGCTGCACGAC
The DNA here is from genome assembly GCA_963797605.1 of uncultured Actinomycetota bacterium. Taxonomy (GTDB): domain Bacteria; phylum Actinomycetota; class Actinomycetes; order Mycobacteriales; family Micromonosporaceae; genus DASQPR01. The sequence continues at coordinate 640,869 of CAWCPX010000005.1, forward strand.
GATCGGCCGGAACGGGCGCACGGTGCACGACGGGGTCGTCGTCGGTGTGATCGGCGCGTTCATCGTAACGTAGCTCTCGTCGATCGCCTGACCGTTGACGGTCACACGGCCCTTCGAGTCGCAGCAGGCCACGGTGTCGCCGGGCAGCCCGATCACCCGCTTGATGAAGTCGTTCTGGCCGGGCTCGCTGATGCCGACGAGGTTGCCGAGACCGGAACCGAGCCGGGAGAACAGGCTGGCGTTGTTGTCCTGCGAATTCTCCGGCGGCCACGAGCTCGTGCCACGGAAGACCACGACCTCGCCGCGCTCCGGCGTGGAGAAGTCGTAGACCACCTTGTTGACCATGACGCGGTCGCCGACCTGCAGCGTGTTCTCCATCGACCCGGACGGGATGTAGAACGCCTCGAACAGGAAAGTGCGCACGATGATCGCCAGGAAGAAGAACAGCGCGATCAGGATCAGCATCTCTTGCCACAGCGGCATGTCTTTGCGCTTGCGCATGGCCCGGCGCATCCAGGAGCCCTGCGAGCCGTGCGACCCCTGCGATCCGCGAGACGGCGGCGAGGCGGGCGGTGGCGAAGCCGGCGATGAAGAGGCCTCCGGGGGCGGAGCTGTTATCGACTGTCGCCCGGAGTCGAACCGGGAGGAAGAAAAATCACGGCCAGCGAAGCTGTCGTTACGCTGCGGAGGGTATGTCGTGTCGCGATCGTCCCACGACCCGTATGAATCACCGGCTGTCACCGGCGTAGCCTAGAACCCCAGGTCGTTTCGGGATAGCCCGCGACGGGACACAAATTAATCACGTCGCGGGCTTCACCATTACATTGCGAATTCCGCTAGTTAGCGGGCTTCTCCCGAAGCTCCTTGATCTTGGCCTTCTTGCCACGGAGATCACGGAGGTAGTAAAGCTTCGCGCGACGCACGTCACCGCGAACGACGACCTCGACACGGTCGATGCCCGGGCTGTTCAGCGGGTAGGTGCGCTCGACACCGACACCGAAACTGACCTTGCGGACGCTGAACGTCTCGCGGAGGCCCGAGCCCTGGCGACGAATGACGACGCCCTGGAAGACCTGCACACGGGAACGGTTGCCTTCGACGACCCGAGCGTGAACCTTGACGGTGTCACCGGCACGGAACAACGGGACGTCGGTGCGGATGGACTGGGCGTCAAGTGCGTCCAGGATGTTCATGGGAATCCTTGCGGATGAGGCTCGACGACTCCCGCCGAGCGAAATGAACAATGCTGATCTCCACCGATGTTTCCATCAATGGAAGATCCTCGGATGCCTCTATCGAAGCGCCCGGCAGGGTACAACCCTTTTACTTTGCCACATCGGGTGCCGTGATCTGAAATCCGACCTCATTCAGCACGGCGATGTCACGTTTGTCGAGACTGGCCGGATCGACGGCGGCCATGAGATCGGGGCGGCGGGTCGCGGTGCGTACCAGTGACTGCTCGCGTCTCCATCTCTTGATCTTGCCGTGATCCCCCGACCGCAGCACAGGCGGCACTTCCAGATCACGCCACGTGGCCGGCTTGGTGTAAACCGGCGTCTCCAGCAGCCCATCGGTGTGCGATTCGTCGGCGAGCGACTCCGGATTGCCGAGCACGCCCGGGATCAGCCGCACCACAGCCTCCAAGATCACCAGCACGGCGACCTCCCCACCGAACAGCACGTAATCGCCAAGTGAGATCTCGGTCACCGGCATGCGGGTCGCGGCATTGTCGAGCACCCGCTGGTCGATGCCCTCATAACGGCCACAAGCGAAGATCAGATGTTGTTGGTACGCCAACCGGGACGCGAGCGCATGCGTGAACGGAGTCCCCGCCGGCGACGGCACCACGAGCATCGGCTGGCTCTCCGGCGGCGCCAGCGCGTCGAGCGCCTCGCCCCACGGTTCCGGCCGCATCACCATGCCCGGCCCGCCGCCGTAGGGGGAATCGTCGACCGTGCGGTGTACGTCATGCGTCCACTGGCGAAGATCGTGGACGTCGAGCGTCAACTGGCCGGTGGCGTGCGCCTTTCCGAGCAGCGACAGCTGTAGCGGCGCCAGGTATTCCGGGAAGATGGTGACGACGTCGATCTTCACGACTAGAGATCCAGCAGGCCCTCGGGCGGCGTGATGCCGACGTACCCGCCCTTGACGTCGACCTCGGGCACGATCGCTTTGACGAACGGGATCAGCGTCTGCCGCCCGTCGGGCCGCGCCACGATCAGCATGTCGGCACCGGGGCCGTGGCTCACGCGGGTGATCTCACCGATCTGCTCGCCGTCGGGCATGCGCACGGCCAGGCCGACCAGCTCGAAGTCGTGGAACTCGTCAGGGTCGTCGGACGGGATGATCTCGCCCGCGTCGACGAGAAGGCGGACGCCGCGCAGGCGCTCGGCGGAGTCGCGGTCGTAGATGCCGTCGAACGTGATCAGAAACTGCGGCTTGCCGCCCGCCGTGTAGGCACGGGCCGCCTCGATCGTCAGCGGACCGGCGGCGGCCGGGTCGGTGGCCAGCACCGACCCGACGCCATAACGGTCTTCCGGATCGTCCGTCGTCACGTAGACGACGACCTCACCACGAACGCCGTGCGCGCGCACGACTGATCCGATGACCAGTTGAGTCATCGGATCAGAACGAGTCGACGATGTCGACGCGCACGGCCTTGCCGCCGATGGAACCGATGACCGTGCGCAGGGCCTTCGCCGTGCGCCCGTTGCGCCCGATCACCGTGCCGAGGTCTTCCGGATGCACCCGGACCTCGAGACGCTGACCCCGACGCGAGTCGATCATCCGGACGCGGACATCGTCCGGGTGCTCGACGATGCCCTTGACCAAGTGCTCCAGCGCCGGCCGGAGCGCGCTGTCAGGCGTCGGCACCGGCCGCGTCCTCGGTGGCAGCCGCCGGAGCGTCAGTCGCTGCCGCGGCGGGTGCCTCGGCGGCGGCCTCTGCCGGCTTGTCGGCCTTCTTCTCCGCCTTCTTGGCCGGAGCCGGGGCCTTCATCTCGGTCGGAGCGACGCCGGCAGATGCCTTCGCCTCCGCCTCGTAGAGCGCCTTGCGGTCGGCACGGGGGCCAGCCACCAGCAGCGGAGCCGGAGCCGGGAGGCCCTTGAACTTCTGCCAGTCGCCCGTCTTCTCGAGAAGACGCTGCACCGGCTCGCTCGGCTGGGCGCCGACGGACAGCCAGTACTGCGCGCGCTCGGAGTTCACCTCGATGATCGAGGGGTGCTCCTTGGGCTGGTAAATGCCGATGAATTCGATCGCCTTGCCGTCACGCTTGGTGCGCGAGTTGGCGACGACGATGCGGTATTGCGGGTTGCGGATCTTGCCCATCCGCAGAAGCCGGATCTTGACGGCCACGTGAGTCGCTCCTGTAGGTGTCAAAGCTGAGCATGCCGGCCCGCCATCGTGGGGTTGATGCGACCGGTGACTCGTGGACTGGCTGCACGCTCGGGTTAGAGGGCTCGCTCGTGCAGCGGATACCAACTAGTCATTCTGCCAGATGCCCCCGTCGTATCACGAATCGCCCACGCCTACGTCGGTGAAATCTTTCGTGCACGAGGGCGGTCCCACCCGGCGGGCATCTCCGTCGGCGGCGACCAACTCGGGTCGGGGCGGTAGTCGCGGCCGGTGCCGTCGAACGGGAACTCGCCCGCCTCCGCGAGTTTGATCAACCGCTCACCCTCGGCGCGTACGGCGGCCTCGTCGTCGACCCAGTACACATCCGGGTACGCGAGCCGCTCGGCGAACTCGTCCTCGTCCTTCCACGCCCACGTGAGATCGGGCGCCACCACGACATCGAGGTCGTAGTCGACCGTGTCGACTCCGGCGAGCCCGTCGTCGGCGCGCCACCGCGTCGTCGGTTCCTCGAGGTTGACGTAGTAGCTGCGCAGCGCGCCGTCTGGGGCGAAGAAGAGCCACACGCTGTAGTCGCCGACGCGGGGGTGCAGCATGAGTACGTCGCCGCCCCACGGCCTCGGATCGAACGCCTTCGGCGCCTCGTGCCACTCGGTAAACGCCACGTCGCGCAGGTGCCGCCCGTCCGCGTGGCCGAGATCACGATGCGCGCTGCCGCCGGCGACCCAGATCCACAGACCGTGATCATCGTCGGCGGCGACGCGACCGACCCAGACCCGCGAGAGCCGGTCGCGCTGGAAGTGCCGGCGGAGCACCGGCGCTCCGACATCGAACGTCATGATCAGTAGGACCGGGCCAGGATCGCGATCATGCCGGGCTCGTCGTCGGAATCGGGGACGCCACCGTCGGGACGCACGAGGCACCGTACGGTGATCGCCGATTGGTTGGCCTTCGCCTCGCCGTCGACTCCGACCGCCGCCCACGGCACGCGCGCGAACCCGGTGCCGGCGGCCTCGATCGCCTCGTCGAGCGTCTGCACGTCGACGGTGTTCGCGAGCCGGCGGGCCAGCGCCTCGTCGTAGAGCGCCTTCTGATCGGCTTCAAGGGCGGCGGCCACTGCGGCGACGATGTCCGCGACCGGCACCGATTCCTTCGTGCCGGTTGATGCGCCGGGCCAACGTGACGTTGCCCTCGGCGAGATCACGGGGGCCGACCTCGATGCGGATCGGGTAACCCTTGAGTTCGGCGTCGACGGCCCGGCGCCCGAAAGCGGTGTCGACCCGGTCGTCGAACCCGGTGCGTACGCCCGCTCCCCGCAGCGCGTCCCGGAGTTTCGTCGCCGCCGACATCACGCCGTCGCCGTCCTTCACGACCATGACGTGCGCCTGGATCGGCGCCAGCGTCGGCGGCACCCGCAGCCCGTTGTCGTCGCCGTGCGTCATGATCAGACCGCCGACCATGCGGGTGGACGTGCCCCACGAGGTCGTGTAGGCCAGCTCTTGCGTACCACCCTGGGATGTGAATGTGATGTTGAAAGCTCGTGCGAAGTTCTGGCCGAGTTCGTGGGAGGTGCCCATCTGCAGCGCCTTGCCGTCGCCCATCATCGCTTCGAGCGTGTAGGTGCTGGTGGCCCCGGCGAACCGCTCCCGAACCGTCTTGCGCCCGACGATCACCGGGATCGCGAGCACGGACTCCATGAAGTCCTGGTAGACGTCGTGCAGGATGCGCCGGGCGTAGGAACGGGCATCGGCCTCGTCGGCATGCGCGGTATGGCCCTCCTGCCAGAGGAATTCGCTCGTGCGCAGGAAGATCCGGGGTCGCATCTCCCACCGGACGACGTTCGCCCACTGGTTGAGCAGCAACGGAAGGTCACGGTAGCTGCTGATCCACTTCGCCATGAACTCGCCGATGACGGTCTCGCTCGTCGGGCGCACGACGACCGGCTCGGCCAGCTGCTTGCCACCGCCGTGCGTGACGACCGCGAGTTCCGGCGAGAAGCCCTCGACGTGCTCGGCCTCGCGGCTGAGGTAGCTCTCCGGGATGAAGAGCGGGAAGTACGCGTTCTGCGCCTCGGCCGCCTTGATCCGCAGGTCCATGCCGTCGACCATGCGCTCCCAGATGGCATAGCCGACCGGCCGGATCACCATGGTGCCGCGAACCGGCCCGTTGTCGGCGAGTTCGGCCTTGGAGATCACATCTTGGTACCAGCGGGGAAAGTCTTCCGCCCGGGGAGTCAGCACACGCGCCATGAGGATGCATCTTACGGGCGCCGTGTGGTCTTGGCGGGATCGCGGTCCTGTGGCTGTTTCGGCGGCCGGGAGACAGCGATGAAACCGCAGTTTTCTCGATCACAGCGGAGGCCGGGACATCAGGTCCCGAATGTAGTCGGCGATTTGCCGGATATTGTGCGGAATATCGTCTCCGGTGACTCGTACGATCCGCCAACCGGCAGCCAACAGGGCGTTGGCACGGCGTGCGTCGGCCCGAAATATCGGTCGTTGCCGGTGATGATCTCCGTCGTATTCGATGCCGACCTGTGCCCACCGATACGCGAGATCAAGACGGGCGATCAGGCGACCCGATGTGTCGCGGACCTCCACCTGCGCCTCTGGCCGTGGCAGACCTTCGTCCATCAGTCCGAGCCGAAGCATCGACTCCCGCGGCGACTCCGCCAGCGGTTCGACCAGATCCACAACGGCGGCGAATCGTGCATCGCCACGTTTACCGGCGCAGGACCGTCGCAACTCGGTCAGATCCTCCATGGTGATCAGCCGACGCTGTAACAACGCGTCGACAGCCACCACAGCATCCCGCCTAGGGAACCGTTTACCCAGGTCGAGCGCGGTGCGCAACGGCGACGTGGCCGTCAGGCCGCGAACCGACACGCTCTCGGCCGGCAGCAGGGGTGATCGCACGACAGTCACCAGCGGTCGTCTGGTCTCGACTCGTATTGACGGTGGCACCGTGATCTCCACCGGCGCCATGCCCAACGGCAGCACATCCACACCGAACAGTGCGGCCGCGCTCAGTCCGCTGATCGCCGAACCGCATGCCCACCGCGCGTAGACCATCGCGGCGTAGCACCACAGCCGATGATCCATCCGCACATCGGCGGCGATATAGACATCGGGTAGAAGCCGACGCCATCCCTGACCACGAAGTCTGGACCGCGTCAGCAGGCCGGAAGCTATGGCCGCGGATCCGCGAAACGGCAGCAGCCGGAGATCGCTGGGTATCCGCGGCGACACTGGCATCGAGCCATCGTGGCTCAACGAAATCCGTGGAAGGCCCGACGGCAGACCAAATTGTGGATGGCGAGGGTGCTTGTGGACGGAGAATCCGAGCCCCCGGATGGGGAGATTACTCCGGGAACTGAGCGATGTAATCGTCGATGCGGAACTTGCGCCGGAGCCCGGCATCGTTCATGAAACGCACCTGCCCGAACACCGGCCGTTCCGCCCACGGCCGGTCATGCAGCCCGGCGATCGACCACATCACGCCGACGTACCCGTTCGGGTCACCGCCGTCGATCTCGTAGAAATCGTTCAGCCGCACGGCCGTCTCGATCGCCGACGCCGCCGACGGGCTCCATTCCAGGATCTTCTTCGCCCAGTACATCCGCATGTAGCCGTGCATCTTCCCGGTTCGCGTCATCTGCCGCTGTGCCGCGTTCCAGGCGTCGTCGTGGGTCTCCGCGCGCTCGAACTGCTCGTAGGAGTAGAGGTGGTCCCGTGCGTCGCCAGCATGCGTGGCCAGCGTCTTACGAGCCCAGTCCGGAGCGCCGTCGAGCCGGTCGTACCGCGGCTCGTAGAGGCAGTAGTTGTCGGACAGTTCCTTGCGCACGACCATCTCCTCGATCAGTGTGTCCGCGTCCGGTGCCGTCAGGGCCACCCGGAGCGACGACAGCTGGCCGTAGTGGAGGTACGGCGAGAGCCCGCTCAGCCCGTCTTTCGTCGGATCGTTGCGATCGTCGGCGTACCCGCTGAGCCGATGCGTGACGAATCCGCGCAACGCGCGCGCCGCCGCCTCCTGCCCCGGCATCGCCGCCACCGCCGAACCGTTGGCGGGCAGTTTCGGCAACAGCAGCCGTGCGATGTCGGTGAGTTGCTCGGATGCCAACGATCCCGACCAGGCGACCGGATGCTTGACCAGGCGCGGCGGCTCGATCAGGAACCGGCGGAGGTGTCGGTGGATCTTCGGACGAATCGTCCGCGCCGCGAACTCGAGCTTTTCGCTCGTGATCCACGCCGGCACGATGTTGTGCGTGTCGACTTCCAGCACCGGCACGTCGACCGCGGCCGCGAGCGCGGATCGGAGCGCGCGAGGGCCCCGCAGCGGCGAGAAGTCGACGTAGACCACGGCCGGCCGGCACTCGGCAATGAGGGATTTCAGCGCCTTCGATGGTGACGTCGCACGCGTGACGACGAAAGTGACGTTGTGCGCGGCCAGGTCCGCCTCGACGTCGACGAGCCCGTCGAGCATGAACGCGAAGTGCTCCCGCGCCCGCACACCCGATCCCGCGTAGACCATGAACGCGACGATCAGCGGGAGGCCACCCGCGATCGCGTGCCGCTGAGCCGCCAGTAACGCGTGGTTATCGGCTGTGCGCTGATCGCGGGACATGACGTAGAGCACCGATGCGGGCGACCGCGGCGGCGCGGCCGAGTTCAACGCGCGGCGACGAGCGAGCAGGTCAGCGTCGGTGTCGGCGGATTTCTCGGAAGCGGCCACACTCACCGAACGACCTGGCCGCGCAGCACGATGCGCCGCGGCGCCCGCACGATGCGAAGGTCGGCGCGAGGGTCTTCGTCGTAGACGGTCAGATCGGCCAGCCCGCCCTCGACCAGGCCCGGGAATCCGAGCCACGAGCGCGCTCCCCACGACGCCGCGGCCAGCACCGCCTCGGCCGACATGCCGGCCTTCTCGTGCAGCATCAGCATCTCGGCCGCCGCCATGCCGTGCGGAATGCCGCCGCCTGCGTCCGTACCGACATAAATGGGAACTCCCGCTTCGTGGGCGGCCGCGACGATCGTCGGGAAGCCGGCCTGAAGCGCACGCATGTGAGCGGCGTAGGTCGGGAACTTCGCCTCCGCGTCGCCCGCGATCTTCTCGAACGTCTCGATATTGATCATCGTCGGCACCAGCGCGGTGCCCTGCGCCGCCATCGCGTCGATCAGGTCGAGCGACAGCCCGGTGCCGTGCTCCACCGAGTCGATACCGGCCGCGACGAGCGTGGCGACGGACTCCTCGGCGAACGCGTGCACCGTGATCCGCGCACCGGCCGCGTGCGCCGACGCGACCGCGGCCGTCATCGTCGCCGCGTCCCAGGCCGGAGCCAGGTCGCCCACCGAACGGTCGATCCAGTCACCGACGAGCTTCACCCACCCGTTGCCCGCTTTCGCCTGTGCGGTGACTTCTGCGACCACGTCCGGCGCCTCGACCTCGACACCGATGTCCCGCAGATACCGGCGCACCGGCGCGACATGCCGACCAGCTCGCGCCAACCGAGGCAGATCAACATCAAGATCTAATTCCGCATATGGGTACGGCGATCCCGCATCGCGCATCGCCAACACGCCCGCTTCCCGATCGATCACCGCGAGCGCGCGTGCCTCGTCGACGCTCTCGATCGGGTGGCCACCGGCCTTGATGCCGATGTGGCAGTGGGCGTCGACGAGCCCCGGAAGCACGAATCCCTCCGTCGCGATCGTCTGCGCGCCGGGGACCGGCGAGAACGTGACGTGATCGCCCACTATCCAGATGTCGCGGACCTCGTCGTCGGGCAGCACAACACCACGAACATGCAGAGCCATGTCCTCACTCTGTCACGCACATTCGCAGGCCCCGTGCACGCGTCCGCCGACCGACACTCCCGAGGACGTCATGCCTCCGGCGACATGGCCAAGTCGTTCCCGACATGCCTTCCAGGGAACGCATGCGCGGATTTGCGCCGGACGGCCCGCCGCCCCGCTCCAGACCGCCCGCCGCCCCGCTCCAGACCGCCCGCCGCCCCGCTCCAGACCGCCCGCCGCCCCGCTCCAGACCGCCCGGCGCCCGGCGACCGGCGACCGGCGACCGGCGACCGGCGACCGGCGACCGGCGACCGGCGACCGGCGACCGGCGACCGGCGGAAGTATCGCGTCTCACGATCGGTATGTCTCCGGGCACATCGCAATGCCGCCCACGTCATACCTTTCGCAGAACACATGTTCGGTTCGCGCGCCCGCGTCATCGACCCGTCACGAGGAACGTGTGTTTCACGAGCGGCATGTTTGAGCGGACATGACTATGTCGCACAAGACACAGCGTTCGGGACACACAACCAGGTTTGCGGACGCCGACGCGATCAGCGGCCAGAGACCCGGGGTCAGCGGTCACAACTCCCGCGAACGGTATGCCTCCGTGCACATCGCGATGTCACCTGCGACATACCGTTCACGGAACACCAGCCCGATCGCGCGCGACGGAGCGCCGCGCCGGATCGGGATTCGCTCCGGGCACGGCCAACCGCCGCAGCGCAAGCGCAACCACGGCCGCAAGGGCAACGGCGGCTCAGTCAGTTGCGCTTCGTCAGGGCAACGGCGGCTCAGTCATTGCGCTTCGTCAGGGCAACCACGGGTCAGTCGTTGCGCTTCGTCAACTTCGTGAAGTCGAGTTTCGGCGCCTTGAAGGGCGCCGGCGCACCGGGCATCGCGTTGGGGTCGAGGCCGGGGGGCAGCTGCGGCATGCCGGCCGGGAAACCGCCCGGCATCGCACCGCCGACGCGCGGACGACCGCCGCCCTTCGTGCCCTTGCGCTTGTTCTTCGGCGACTTCGTGGCCTTGCGGCGGCCGGGCATGCCCATCATGCCGCCCATCTGCTTCATCATCTTCTGCGCTTCGGTGAAGCGGTTGAGCAGCTGGTTGACGTCCATGACGGTGACGCCGGAGCCACGGGCGATGCGGGAGCGGCGGGAGCCGTTGATGATCTTCGGGTCTTCGCGCTCCCCCGGCGTCATCGACCGGATGATCGCCGTGATGCGGTCGAAGTGGCTGTCGTCGAGCTCGGCCAGCTGGTCTTTCATCTGGCCCATGCCCGGCATCATGCCGAGGATGTTGGCGATCGGGCCCATCCGGCGGATCGCGGTGAGCTGGTCGAGGAAGTCGTCGAGCGTGAACGCGTCGCCGCCCATGACCTTCGCGGCCATCTTCTGCTTCTGGTCTTCGTCGAACGCCGACTCGGCCTGCTCGATCAGCGTGAGCATGTCGCCCATGCCGAGGATGCGGCTGGCCATCCGGTCGGGGTGGAAGACGTCGAAGTCTTCGAGCTTCTCGCCGGTCGACGCGAACAGGATCGGCTCGCCGGTCACGTGCCGCACCGAGAGCGCGGCACCACCGCGGGCGTCACCGTCGAGCTTGGACAGCACCACGCCGGTGATGCCGACGCCGTCGCGGAAGGCCTCGGCGGTGGCGACCGCGTCCTGGCCGACCATCGCGTCGATGACGAAGATGATCTCGTCGGGCTAGACGGCGTCGCGGATGTCGGCGGCCTGCTGCATCATCTCCGCGTCGATGCCGAGACGGCCGGCGGTGTCGACGATGACGATGTCGCGCATCTGGCGCTTGGCGTGCTCGATCGCGTCTCGGGCGACCTGGACCGGGTCGCCGACGCCGTTGCCGGGCTCGGGCGCGAACACCTCGACGCCGGCGCGGCCACCGAGCACCTGGAGCTGGCTGACGGCGTTGGGGCGCTGCAGGTCGGCCGCGACGAGCAGCGGCTGGTGGCCCTGCTTCTTCAGGTAGCAGCGCGAGCTTGCCGGCCAGCGTGGTCTTACCGGAGCCCTGGAGGCCGGCGAGCATGATCACGGTCGGCGGCTGCTTGGCGAACCGGAGCCGCCGGGTCTCGCCGCCGAGCACGTTGACCAGCTCTTCGTGCACGATCTTGATGACCTGCTGTGCCGGGTTGAGCGCCTGCGACACCTCGGCGCCGCGTCGCCCGCTCCTTGAGCGACGCGATGAAGGCCCGCACGACGGGCAGCGCGACATCGGCCTCGAGCAGCGCCAGCCGGATCTCGCGCGCGGTGGCGTCGATGTCGGCGTCGGAAAGCCGGCCCTTGCCTCGCAGCTTCGTGAAGATCCCGTTGAGGCGGTCACTCAATGTGTCAAACACAGCGCTTCATCCTCGAATGTCCGTTTATCTCGGGCGAGCGATGTCACGCCCATAGCGAGGGTAGCCGTCCGAGACACAACCAGCCCAACTACATGAGCGCCTTGTCCAACTCATCCGTGACGATCGTCCGCTCCTCGGCGGTTCCCCACACTCCGACCAGGTAAAACGCGTCGACGACCTCGGCGCCTAGCGTGGCGACGCGGGCGGCCCGCACGTCGGCACCGGCGTTGGCCAGCGCCGACGTGATCCGGTAGAGGAGACCGGGCGCGTCCGCGGCGCGGATTTCCAGCACGACGGCGTCCGTCGCCACGTCGCGGTGCCACGAGACGACCGGAGATGCCGCCTTCGTACGACCGCCGCGCACCAGCCGATCCATCGGCAGCTGACCGAGCGCGGCCTTCCGCAGATCGACGTCCAGCCGGGTGCGGTCCGGCGGTGAACCGTAGCGCTGCACCATCGAGATCCGGATGTACCCGCGTTCGTCGATCGTCGAGACGTCGGCGCTGATCACGTCCAGCCGATGCAGCGCCAGCGCGCCCGCGATGTCGGCGAGGAGACCGCGGCGGTCCTTCGCGGCCACAGTGACGTGGGTCTCGGTGATGTCGACGGCGGGCAGCGGCGCGTTGACCAGCGCGGTGTCGATCGTCGGGTGCGGGCGGCAGGGTGCCGTCGGTGACATGAGCGCGCACCGCCTCGACGAGTTCCTTGATGAGCCCGAAGCGCCACGGTGACACGACGGCGGGTCCCGTCGCCGCGGAATCGGCCCGGCACAGCGCGTGCAGTAGGTCGAGCGTCTCCACGTCGCCCACCGCGTCCGCGACATCGGTGATCGTGACCGGGTCGCTGAGGTCCCGACGGGTCGCCACGTCGGGCAGGAGCAGATGCAGCTCGACCAATCGCGCGATCATCACGACGTCGTCCGGCGGGAAGCCCATGTCGGTGGCGAGGTTCGCGGCCAGCGGCGCGCCGACCCTGCTGTGGTCACCCGGCAGGCCCTTGCCGACGTCGTGCAGCAGGGCCGCGATGAGCAGCAGGTCCGGGCGGGATACGTCGCGGACGTACGCGGCCGCTTCGGTGACCGTCCGCACGAGGTGCCAGTCGACGGTGTACGAGTGGATCGGATGGTGCTGTGGCAGCCCGCGAAGCCGGTTCCACTCCGGCAGCCAGGCGCCGACGAGCCCGTGCCGGTCACACGCGTCCCACACCGCACCGAGCGCCTCACCCGTCCCGAGCAGGGCCAGGAACGCCTGCCGAGCGGATGCCGGCCACGGTGTCGGCAGCGTCGGCGTGAAACGGGCCAGCCATTCGAGCGTGGCCCGGGCGATCGGCAGCTCGGTCGTCGCGGCGGCGGCGGCGACCCGCAGGCCGAGGCTCGGGTCGGGGCGGGAGCCGACGGCGGCGCGGGCGAGCACGATCTCACCGTCCTGGGAGACGACATCGCGGGCCACCGGGGAACGGGGAGCGTGCACCGGAGCGCGCCAGCGGTCGACGGCGCGCCAGGCGTCGGCGAGCGCGTACGAGATCGCGCGCGCGTCGGTGGAGATCCGTCGCAGCAGCGCGTCGCCGTCATTGATGCCGAGCAGGGTCGCGACGGGCATCCGTTCCTGCGCGATCAGCCGGTCGACGCGGCGGCCGACACCGATGTGCAGCGCGTCGCGCGTGTCGAGCAGCCGGGCGTGGGCGGCCCGCACGGGCGGACGGTAGACGTCGGCGATGCCGAGGGCCGCGATCGCCCGCAGCACCTGCACGTCGCGTAGCCCTCCGGCGGCCTCCTTCAGGTCGCCTTCGAGCAGAAAAGCCAGGTCGCCGTGGGCTTTGACGCGGGCGGCGATGGAGTCCCGGAGGCGTACGAGGGCCCGTCCGGCGGTGCGGCGCCACTGGTCGGCACCGGCTGACCGGAGGTTCGCGGCGAGCGTGTGGTCGCCGGCGATGTACCGGACGTCGAGGAGAGACAGCGCGACCCGGACGTCCTCGGTCGCGACCGACAGCGCCTCGGGCACCGTGCGGACGGCGTGGTCGAGCCCGACCTTCGCGTCCCAGATCGGGTACCACAGTCGGTGGGCCAGCTCGCCGACTCCGGGGATCCCTCGGTGGATCAGGAGCAGGTCGATGTCGCCGTACGGCGAGCATTCGCGCCGCCCGAGGCCGCCGGTGGCGACGAGGGCGACCCCGTCGGCCGGCGCGTGCGCCTCCGCGTAGAGCTGCTGGAGCCATGAGTCGAGCGCCGCCGCACGCATGTCGCGTGCGGCGGCGCCCACCAGCTCAGTGTCACGAGCCAACAACGAGGCCACCTACAGGGCTTCGATGCCGCGCTCGCCCGTGCGCACCCGGATGACCTCGTCGATCGAGGTCACCCAGACCTTGCCATCACCGATCTTGCCGGTCTTGGCCGCTTCCACGAGCGCGTCGACGATCTTGTCGACGTCGACCTCGTCGGTCACGATCTCGATGCGGATCTTCGGCAGGAACTCCACCGTGTATTCCGCACCGCGGTAGACCTCGGTGTGGCCCTTCTGCCGTCCATATCCCTGCACCTCGCTGACGGTCAGCCCAGCGACGCCCAGCGCTTGCAGCGCCTCCTTGACCGGCTCGAGCCGGTGGGGCTTGATGACCGCGGTCACCAGTTTCATGCTCAGTCCCTCCCCACTCATCAGGACGCGACGTCCGCTGATTCAAGAACCGGATCTGGATCTTCCGCTTTCCGGGCCGGAGCGCCCGCACCGACGCCGGCCAGGGCGAAGCCGCCGTGACCACCGCTCGACGGAGCGAAATCGTAGGCGCTTTCCGCGTGCTCGGCGACGTCAATGCCCTCGGTCTCCACCTCAGGAGTGACGCGGAAGCCGATGGTCTTCTCGATCAGGAAGCCGAGCAGCAGCGCGACCACGAACGAGAACACCGTGACGATGCCACTGCAGAGCGCCTGCCGACCGAGCTGGGTGAACCCACCACCGTAGAACAGGCCCTTCGCGGAGAGGCCGTTGAACGCGGTGGTGCCGATGAGGCCGATCGAGAGCGATCCGATCCATCCACCGACGAAGTGCACACCGAAGACGTCGAGCGAGTCGTCGACCGAGAAGCGGTACTTCAGGCTCGTCGCGAGCGCGCAGACCGCACCGGCGACCAGGCCGAGGCCGACAGCTCCGAGCGGGGAGATGTAGGCACAGGACGGGGTGATCGCGACCAGGCCGGCAACCGCACCGGACGAGGCACCGATCATCGTCGGCTTACCGTTGCGGATCCACTCGACGATGATCCAGCCGAGCAGCGCCGCCGCGGTGGCGTCCTGCGTGTTGACGAACGCGATCGCGGTCGTGGCGTCGGCGGTCAGCTCGGAACCGGCGTTGAAGCCGAACCAGCCGAACCACAGGAGGCCGGCACCCAGCGCCACCATCGGCACGTTGTGCGGTTTGAAGGTTTCCTTCGGCCAGCCGACGCGCCGACCGAGCACGATCGCCAGCGCGAGAGCGGCCGAACCGGCGTTGATGTGCACGGCGGTGCCACCGGCGAAGTCGAGCGCGTGCAGCTTGGCACCGATGAAGCCGCCACCCCAGATCCAGTGGGCGACGGGCACGTAAACGATGGTGAACCAGCCGAACGCGAACACGAGCCAGCCCGCGAACTTCGCGCGGTCGGAGATGGAGCCGCTGATCAGGGCGACCGTGATGATGGCGAACATCATCTGGAATGCGAGCACGACGTAGGTCGGGATGCCCGTCGAGCCGTTGGTGCCCCAGAGCTCGGTGGTGAAGTTCTTGGTCCCGAGGTACTGGAAGCTGCCGATGAACTCGTTACGCGTGCCGTTCGAGTTGGTGCCGAACGCGAAGCTGAAACCGTAGATGACCCACAGTACGGAGATGAGGCCGATGCAGGAGAAGCTCATCATCATCATGTTGAGCACACTCTTGGACCGGTTCATACCACCGTAGAACAACGCCAGACCCGGCGTCATGAGGAGAACCAGCGCGGTGGAGCACAGGAGCCACGCTGTGTTTCCAGTATCGATCGTGGGCGCATCCGCAAGCGCGGTAAGCATGCTGCCTCCTTGAATGAGAAGACCATCGCCCCGGCGGCAGCAGCAGCGTCGCCCAGCGCGCCGGATGAGGAGACTGTGCCGCCCGACTGTTTCGCGCACAGTCCTTGCGTGATTTCCGACACGTATCGAAGTGTTTCCAAACGATGAACGGGTGCCATATCACCGACATCGCCAACCGTCCGCCCCGATGGCTGTCGTCTTCCCGTCCAGGAGGGCGTCAGACATGCGACAACCAGGCATCATCCGTTCAGCTACGGTCGAGGATCACGCGTCGACGGGCACCCCCGCCGTCGATGAAAGGCAGGCACGTCGCGAGGGAGATCATGTCCACGTCATGCCGTCTCGTGGTTTCGTGTGTCGATTACCCGCTGGCCTGCGGGCCGCAGCGCATCGTGGTGCGCGCGTTCGACGCCGACACCCATTGCGAAGTGGCCGGTGAAGTCCTCATTAACGGGCAGCGCCGGGCCGATATGGTGACAAACCAGTCATTCAGCTGGATTCTGGCCGCGTCCGACATGGCGATCGTCCGCGTCGACGGTTACGCGCCGGTCGCGTGCGCGCTCACCGTCGCCGCCTGAGCGAGCTTGTCGGAGCGAACCATGAAACAGCCGGTCCGCGCCCTGCGAAGCGGAGACGGACCTGAGCGTTATCGCAGCGCGGCCTCCAATGCCGCCCGCTCGGTGTCGATGACCCGCAGATCCCGCTCCGGCCGTCGCAGATGGCCCTTCTGCACGATCCGCACGAACACCGGATCACCCGCCGCCGCCATCCGCCGGATGCCCTCGTTGTGGTCGACGACGCGCTTGCGAATCGTGCCGACGAGCCGGGCCCGGTCCAGCGGGGTGAGGCCGTAGGCGTCCGCGAACAGCCGCAGCCGCCGTGGCCGGTCGACCGGACCCCAACCGAGCGTCGTCGCGTCACGGTCGGAGAAGATCGGCACCCACGTCCACGCGGCGTAGGCGACGTCGTAAATCCGCGAGCCGGGAGAGGCCAGATCAAAATCGATCAAGGCCAGCGATCCATCGGTACGCCAGATCATGTTGTGCGGCGCCGCGTCGTGATGACAGACGACCTCCGCGTCGGGTGGTGGCGGCCCGAACGCGCGCCAGATCGCACCCGCCGGTGGCGCGAAGCCGTACTGCGCGTCGTGGAACATGCGGAGCGTCGTCGCGACGGCCGTCAGCGCGGCATCCGTCACCCACTGCGGACCCAACGGGTAGGAGCCGCATTCGCCCTCGATGTAGGACAGGATCTCGCGGCCACGCTCGTCGATGCCGATCGCCCGGGGAGAACCGGTGAATCCGACGTATTCCAGGTGGCGGAGCAGGGCGTGGACCGCGGGCGTCCACGGCCCGACATTGCGACGGACTGTGTTACCGACCCGCACGACCGTGCTCGTGTTGCCACCCAGCAAAGGGATCTCGGGGTAGGTCACGGGGCACAGGCTACGCGTCGGGTGCCAGATACGGGTATCGGCAACATGTCAGTGCCCCGTGGCCGGGCCTTACCGCATCTCCGCCGAGGAGCGCGTCGACACTGAACCTCACTGTCCATCTCCGCCGAGGAGCGCGTCGACACTGAACCTCACTGTCCATCTCCGCCGAGGAGCGCGTCGATGAACGCCTTCGGTTCGAACGGCGCGAGATCGTCCGGCCCCTCGCCGAGACCGACGAGTTTGACGGGAATGCCGAGCTGCCGCTGGACGGCGATCACGATGCCGCCCTTCGCCGTGCCGTCCAGCTTCGTCAGCACCACCCCGGTCACGTCGACGACCTCGGTGAACACGCGTGCCTGAGTCAGCCCGTTCTGGCCGGTGGTCGCGTCGAGGATCAGCAGTGTCTCGTCGACCGGACCCTGCCGCTCGATGACACGCTTCACTTTGCCCAGCTCGTCCATCAGGCCGACCTTGTTCTGCAAACGGCCGGCCGTGTCGATGAGCACCGAGTCGACCTTGCTGTCGGTGCCCCGCTTGACCGCGTCGAACGCGACCGCGGCCGGGTCACCGCCCTCCTTGCCGCGCACGACCTCGGCGCCGACCCGGTTGCCCCACGTCGTCAGCTGTTCCGCCGCCGCCGCCCGGAACGTGTCCGCCGCTCCGAGGACCACCGAGTGCCCGTCCGCGATCAGCACCCGCGCGATCTTGCCGCAGGTCGTGGTCTTGCCGGCGCCGTTCACCCCGACGACGAGCACGACGGCCGGCCGGTCGCCGTGCGGCGTGGCCTTCAGCGAACGGTCCATACTCGGGTCGAGTTGGGCGAGCAGTTCCTCGGCCACGAGACCTCGCAGATCGACGCTCGATTTCGTACCGAGAACACGGGTGCGCTCTTTGAGCCGTTCCACGATCTCGCGGGTCGCGTCGACGCCGACGTCCGCGCTGATCAGGGTGTCTTCGAGTTCTTCCCAGGCTTCGTCGTCGAGCCGGTCGCGCGACAGCACGGCGAGCAGACCCTTGCCGAACAGGTTCTGCGACCGCGACAGCCGGCCACGCAGCCGGACGAGCCGGCCGGTCGTCGGTGCCGGGGTCTCGATCTCGACCGGCGGCGCGGTCGGCTCGACCTCGGGCGGCGCGGTGGCCGGAGCGGGCGCGGCGGCCGGTGAGACCGGGGCCTGCGGCGGCGCGACGCTCGGCTTGGGCCCGCCCGGCCGGGTGGTGCCCGGCTTCGCGGTGTCGGGCCGGGTGGAACCGGGTTTCGCCGTGTCCGGACGGGTGGTGCCCGGTTTGGCCGGCGCGGGCGTCTTCGCCTTGCCCGAGCCCGGCTTGGTGCCGGGCTTCGCGCGATCGGTCTCGACCTCGGCCACGTCCGGCTCGGCCGGTGGCGCGTCGACGCTGGGCCCCCCGGAGCGGCGGCGCATCCGCGGGATCGCGGCGATGCCGGCTCCGCCGAGACCGACGGCGGCGATGATGATCGGGACGTACTCGTGCCAACTCATGGCCGCAATCCTGGCAGACGCGGGCCGCCCGTACGCGCGGCAGGCACCTCGATCACCCGAAGATCTCAGATCCGCCGCTGGTCGGTGCGACGGAAATCACGGCCGGCGACCGGTCAGACGCCGAACGCCGCTCGCACGTAGGGCACGTCGGACTCACCCGTGTAGCGCTGGGCGAGCAGCCCGGCCGCTCGGGCACCGGCGACGAACCGCACCGAATCGTCGACGAACAGCGTGTCGCCGGGCGCCATGTCGAGCGCTTTACACGCGGCGGCGTAGAACTCGGGGTGCGGCTTCGCGACACCGACGACCGAGGAGTTGACGACCGCGTCGAAGGCGTCGGCCAGGCCGAATTTCCGCAGGTCGCCGTCGAGCTGGTCGGTCGCGTTCGTGGCCAGGCCGACCAGGACGCCAGCGGCGCGTACGTCGCGGACCAGATCGCGTACGGACGGCACGATGTCGCCCCGATGCGTCTGCCACTCCACGACGGCCGCGGGCGACCCGAGCGCCATGCCGACGCCGGTCATCCACTCGCCCTGCGTGATCTGGCCCGTGATCGCGGGCACGAGACGTTCCCGTTCGAACGCGGTCGCCATCAACGACCCGCCCGGCAGCCCGAACCGCTTCTCCACGTCGTCGGCCCACGCCGGATCGAAGTGCCGCAGCACGCCGTCCATGTCGATCAGCAACGCCGTCGGTCGCCGCCGCCTGCCGGTTACCGACCGATTCGCCCCCCGAGGCAGACTCACGTTACGGGCTCTCCATCCACATAGCCGTCCACGTCGTTCTTCGCCCGATCAAGGCGCTGGCTGATCACCTCGGTCACGCCGGCTGCGCATCGTCACGCCGTAGAGCGCGTCGGCAACCTCCATCGTGCGCTTCTGGTGCGTCACGATGATCAGCTGGCTGCGCTCGCGCAACTGCTGGAACAGCGTCAGCAGCCGGCCGAGGTTGACGTCGTCGAGCGCGGCTTCGACCTCGTCCATGATGTAGAACGGGCTGGGCCGGGCACGGAAGATCGCGACCAGCAGCGCGACCGAGGTCAGCGAGCGCTCGCCACCGGACAGCAGCGACAGCCGCTTGATCTTCTTGCCCGGCGGTCGCGCCTCGACCTCGACACCGGTCGTGAGCATGTCGTCGGGGTCGGTCAGCACGAGCCGGCCCTCGCCGCCGGGGAAGAGCACCCGGAAGACCTCTTCAAATTCACGAGCGGTGTCGTGGTACGCGCTCGCGAACACCTCAAGAATCCGGTCGTCCACGTCCTTCACGACGGTGAGCAGGTCGCGACGGGTCGCCTTGAGGTCTTCGAGTTGCTCGGAGAGGAACTTGTAGCGCTCCTCCAGCGCGGCGAACTCCTCGAGCGCGAGCGGGTTGACCTTGCCCAGCAGCGTCAGGTCGCGTTCGGCCCGGGCCGCCCGCTTCTCCTGGATCGCCCGGTCGAACGGCACGCCCTGCGGCTCCGGCTCCTTCGCGGCCTCGGCGGCGGCGATTTCGACCGAGGTCGGCGGCACGAGCGAATCCGGGCCGTACTCCTCCAGCAGCGCTGTCACGTCGACGCCGAAGTCCTCGGCGGCCTTGAGTTCGAGCTGTTCCAGGCGCAGGCGCTGTTCGGCCCGGGCCACCTCGTCGCGGTGCACCGCTGACGTCAACCGCTCCAGGTCGGCGCTGAACCGGGTCGCCGCGCCTCGCACCTCGGCCAACTCGGCCTCGCGCGTCGATCGGGCCGCCGCGACCTCGTCCCGGTGCTCCGCGGCGGCCACGATCGTGACCGCGATGCGTTCGAGTGCCATGGCGGCGCCACCGGCCACGAGCTTCGCGATCGAGGCGCCACGGGTACGCGCGGCGCGACGAGCGGCGGCACGTTCCCGGGCGGCGCGTTCGGCCGCTGCCTGCCGGGTCAGCGCGTCGGCGCGGCCGGACAGCGCTCCGACCCGTTCCTCGGCGGTGCGTACGGCCAGCCGCACCTCCATCTCGTTCTGCCGGGCGGGCGGCACGAGTGCGGCCAGCCGGTCGCGTTCGTCACTCGACGGATCGGCTTCCAGGGGCGACGACTCCGCCGCCCGGAGCCGTTCTTCGAGTTCCGTCAGTCCGGCCAGGCCCTGTTCCCGGGCGGCTTCGGCCTTCGCGCGGGCGGCACCGAGACGGTCCGCCTCGGCGCGCGCCGACCGGGCCGCGGCTCCGAGTTCGGCGAGTTTGCGAGCGGCGACGTTACGGGCGCTGTCGGCTTCGCGACGGGCCTTGTCGGCGACGACGACGGCGTCTTTGCGCGCGGCCACTTCGTCACGGGCCGCGGACAGCTGCACGCGCAACTGTTCGAGCGACGATTCGGCCATGGATCGCTGGGCACGCGCCTCGTCGACGGCGGCCTGCACCTCGATGAAGCTCTGCGCCTTGGACGAACCACCGGCGGCGGCGTGCGAGCCGATGACGTCGCCGTCGGGCGTGACCGCGCGCAGCTGTGGATGGGTCCGGACCAGCGACGCGGCGGCGTCGAGGTCGGCCACGAGCACCACGTCCCGGAGCGCGTTCTCCAGGGCCGGGCGAAGGGAGTCGGAGCTGCGTACGACGTCGAGGGCCCAGCTCGCGCCGGCCGGCAGCGGTACGCGTTCCGGGGCGCTCCCGTGACTCGTGGAGCCGACGAGCAGCGTGGCCCGGCCGGCGTCGGCCGACTTCAGCAGCCGGAGCGCGGTCGTGACGTCGTCCACGCTCGACACGGCGACGGCGTCGGCGAGCCCACCGAGAGCGGCGGCGAGAGCGGCTTCGTGCCCGGCATCGACGGCGAGCAGGGCGGCGACGCTTCCGAGCAGCCCCGGTACGCGGTCGGCCTCACCGAGCAACGTGCCGGCACCGTCTTTGCGGCGGAGCCCGAGCGCGAGCGCCTCTTCGCGGGCCCGCCATTCCGAGGCTTCGCGTTCGGTGACGCGTTCGCTGTCGGCCAGTTCCTTCGCTCGTGCCGCCGCCTGGTCGTGCGCCGACGACGCGGCCTGGTAGCGGGCGTCGACGTCGGTCTCACCGGCATCGAGGTATTCGGCGGCGGCCTCGGCCATCTCGTACTGCTCTTCGGCCACCTCGGCCCGGGCCCGGGCCTCATCGAGCGCGCCCGAGTGCCGGGCGATCTCCTCCTCGGCCGCGTGTGCCCGGGTCCGAGCGGCATCGACCTGGCCGCTCAGCTTGGCCAGGCCCTCGCGGCGGTCCGCGATCGCTTTGACGGCGGTGACGAGTTCGCGTTCGGCGGCGGCGAGCGCGTGTTCGAGCTGCTGACGGCTCGCGACGGCCTCGGCGAGATGGCGTTCGTCGCTGGCGAGCGCGGCCCGGAGCGCGGCGTCCTGCTCACGGATCTTCTGTGCTTCCGCGACGAGCTGCTCGGGATCGCGGCCCGGGCGTTCCTCTTCCACTTCGGACGACAGATGCCGCAGGCGCTCGGACGCGAGTTGCTCGGTGGATCGGAAGCGCTCCTGAAGTGCGGAAAGCTCGTACCACGTCTGCTGTGCCTTTTCGAGCACCGGCTGGTCGCTCGCGTGCGCGCGTTCGAGGCCGGCCAGGCGTTGCTGCACCTCGGCGAGCTCGGCTTCGACGCGGGAGCGGTGCTCGCGCATCGCGGTCTCGTCGGCGATCTCTTTTGTCAGCGTGTCGCGCAGCGTCGCCAGGTCGTCGGCGAGCAGGCGCAGACGGCTGTCGCGCAGGTCCATCTGGATGCTCGCGGCGCGGCGGGCCACCTCGGCCTGCTTGCCGAGCGGCTTGAGCTGGCGCCGCAACTCGGTGGTGAGGTCGGTCAGGCGGTTGAGGTTCACGCCCATCGCGTCGAGCTTGCGCAGCGCCTTCTCTTTGCGCTTGCGGTGTTTGAGCACGCCGGCGGCCTCTTCGATGAAGGCGCGGCGCTCTTCGGGCTTCGCGTGCAGCACGGCGTCGAGCTGGCCCTGGCCGACGATGACGTGCATTTCCCGGCCGATGCCGGAGTCGGAGAGCAGGTCCTGGATGTCGAGCAGCCGGCAGGCGTCGCCGTTGATCTCGTAGGCGCTCTCGCCGGAGCGGAACATGCGCCGGGTGATGGAGACCTCGGTGTACTCGATCGGCAGCGCGCCGTCGGCGTTGTCGATGGTGAGCGTGACCTCGGCGCGGCCGAGCGGTGCCCGGCCGGTGGTGCCGGCGAAGATCACGTCTTCCATCTTGCCGCCGCGCAGAGCCTTCGCACCCTGCTCGCCCAGCACCCATGAGATCGCGTCGATCACGTTGGACTTGCCGGAACCGTTCGGCCCCACCACGCAGGTGATGCCGGGTTCCAGCCGCAACGTCGTCGCGGACGCGAAGGACTTGAAGCCCTTCACCGTCAAGCTTTTCAGGTGCACGATGCTCCGGTCGTCAGGTGCGGTTTAACGGTTACGCGTCGGGGTGTGCCACGGTCATCGTGTGCCCCGGACATGGTGCGGCCATGCGTGAGAAAGACCACCCCCAAACGCGAGGGTACCTGGACCGCACCTCTCGCGCATAAGCCGACCTGGGCCGCGGTCCACAACGTGACTCCGCCTCTGGTAAATACAACGCGCGCCGAACCTGGAAGGTGTCGGCGCGCTCAAGGGGTGTTACTCAGTGTTCAGTTGTCGCTACGTGTTCAGTTGCTACGTGTTCAGTTGTAGCTAACCGGGAGGGCCGGCCGCAGCGGTGTCTACTGCGGCCTTCCGGCGACCGGACGATTACCGGGCACCGAGGATCGAGCGTGCGGCTCAGGTGAGAGCCGGCTCCGGGATGCGGAACAGCTCGTCGGCTTCGTTGACCGCAGCCAGAAGCCGGTCGTTGTCGGCGCGCAGGCGCGTGATCTCGAATTCGAGATTGCGAACCTTGGCACGCAACACGGTGACCTCGTCGATGAGGCGTCGGTCTGACGCGCTACCTACGTGGCCGAAGAGGGCCTTCGCCATATCTTCTCCTTTGAATGCGCCGCCGGAATGCCAGCAACGCGCGCCCTAAGCATTCGCGGCCACAGCACAATGCCACCTCCGGAAACTTTGCACCGGGTGGGTCTTCTTCCACCGAGAGGTGCGAGGCACCGGATGTGTGCACGGGCATGGTCGGGCGCGACTGGCGACATCCCTATCGTCCGCCGTCGACGCGTGACAGTCAAGTTGCGACGTGTCCGATCTGTCAAGAGTTGGCACATCGACGGGCGGTCGAGCGTTTCCTGGATGAAATGTCGTCCATTAGAGGGTATGTCATACCTGGGACGAGCGTCGCATCTCCACCGATCGGCCAGTACCTCATGACATACCGGACCTAAAGGTCTTTTGTTCGGTCTCGGCGCGATTCGCGGCGAAGCGTGGCTCGTTGCCCCTTGCGAGTGGTAGGGGGCCCAACAGTGCGGATCGCGCTTATCAACGACGGAATGTACCCGTACCGGCCGGGAGTCGGCGGGACGTGGTGCCATCGGCTCGTCCGTGGCTTGCCCGAGCACGCGTTTCACCTGGTCGCGGTCACGGACGTGACGCCCAGCGCCCCGGTCTACTACCCGCCGACGAACACCCTGACGCTGACCGACATCCCGATCGCCGGGCCGTCAAATTACCCCAAACGGGGCCGTGAGGCACTGAACCATCGACGACCGGCGACCCACGCGGCGGTGCTCCTGTGCCGGAGCATGCTCGAGGACACACCCCACAGCGTCGCGATGTTCCGTTCGTCACTCCGGCGCCTCGCGATCGCCGGAACCGACGGCACGCATCCGCTCGGCGGCGTCCCGCTGCACGCCGTGCTGCTCGATGCGTGGAACGCCGCGCACAACACGGCCGTCACCCAAGGCGCGACCCCGGCGCGTACGGCTCTGCCGGAACCCACGGCTCGCGACGCTGCCACGGCCGCCCAACTGCTCGAACAGGCGATCCGGCCGCTCGCGACACCGATGCCGCTCACCGAACTCAACCATGCGGTCGACGCCGGCCTGTCGGCACTCGTGGCACTCGCGGCGAAGTGGCGTACGGGTACGCCGTTCGTCCTCACCGAGCACGACTCCTACCTTCAGGCACCACTTCTGGATCGGACCGCCGGCCGGCCCGCCGTCCGTGCCGTGCTGCTTCGGTTCTTCCGTGCGCTGTCGCGGCTCGCGTACACGGAAGCATCGAAGATCGTCGTGACTTCCGAGCCGATGCGCCGATGGGTGCTCGACCACAACGCCGACCGCGAACGGGTGTCGCTCGTGCCTTACGGCGTCGATCCGCACAGTTGCCCGACGGTGCGAGGCGAGCCGGCCGAACCGATCCTCACGTGGCTCGGTCCGGAGCGTGACCTGGCCACGATGCTCGCCGCGCTGTCGATCGTGCGGGCCAGCGAACCGGGGGTACGGATGATCGTCGCCGGCCCGGCCGCCCCGGTGGACCGGGCGAACGCCGAGGCCGTCAACTTCCTCGGACCCGTCACGCACCGGCGATCGGCGTACGCGACCGGGCAGGTCGTCGTCATCTCCAGCGCCGACCCGTCGATGCCGTACGCGCTGATCGAATCGATGATGTGCGGACGCCCGACGATCTGCGTCGATGACGGCGCGCTCGCCCCGATGGCAGGCCTGGGCGCGATGATCGTGCCCCCCGGCGACCCGGGCGCCCTGGCCGAGGCGTGCGTCACGTTGCTCGGCTCCCCCGACCGTCGGCGGCAGATGTCGATGGCGGCGGCACAGCGCGCGCGGAACCTGTTCGGGCTGCGGATGATGATCGACCGGTTCCGGGACCTCTACGAACTCGCCTCGCACGACACGTCGGCGCCGACCGAGCGGCTCGTGCCGGTGCGGCCCTCCACCGACGCGGTCGCGTCCATCGGGCTATGAACCGCCGCCGCTGGGGCCGGTTGACCGGCGCGATCGTCGCGATCTCGCTGCTGGCCGGATGCACCTCGAACAGTTCGCTACGGTCGTTCCCGTCGGTGGCCTCCGGGCAGGCGAGCGCGGGTGACCGCAATTGGGAACCGCGCGCCGGCCTGCGCTGGCAGATCCAGCTCACGGGCGACTTCCGGACCAACGCGACCGCGAACGTCTACGACCTGGACGCCTACCGCACCGCCGAGCAGACGGTCACCGAGTTGCACGCGCTCGGCCGGCAGACGATGTGCCATCTTGACGTCGGCGTGAGCGACCTGACCGTGCCGGACGCCGGCCGGCTGCGTGGTCCGGTGCTGGGCACGACCGCCGGACCGGGGCTGCGCTGGCTCGACATCCGGCGATGGGCCGACATCGGACCGGTGCTCGCCGATCGGGTCGCGCTCTGCCACGGCAAGGGCTTCGACGCCGTCGACGCCGATTACGGGTACGGGTACGCCGCCGAGACCGGCTTCCCGCTCACAGCTTCTGACCAGGTCGCGTACGACCGGAAGGTGGCCGACCTGGTGCACTCGCTCGGGATGGCGGTCACCGTGCGTACTCCCCCGGCGCTCGCGGCCCAGATCGAACCGCTCGTCGACTTCACCGTCGTGAACGACTGTTTCCGCAGCGCCAGTTGCCACGACTA
The DNA here is from genome assembly GCA_963797605.1 of uncultured Actinomycetota bacterium. Taxonomy (GTDB): domain Bacteria; phylum Actinomycetota; class Actinomycetes; order Mycobacteriales; family Micromonosporaceae; genus DASQPR01. The sequence continues at coordinate 666,814 of CAWCPX010000005.1, forward strand.
TTTCGTCTACATCGACGCGAACAAGGCCGTCTTCGATGTGGAGACCGATCCCGGCCCGAGCTTCTGTTCGCTGGCGCGTGCCTACGGTTTCACGGCGATCCGCAAGAACGACAGCCTGGACGCCTACGTGCAGTCATGCGTCTAAGGCGGCAGCCGAGGGCCGCCCGCCGAGGGCCGCCCGATTTGCCGCGTGTCGACACGCGGATCCTCGGATTTCCGACGCCACTGTCGTCGGTAGGCCGCCGAAACAACCGTGACGTCCGAAATCCGAACCGACCGGCGTGTCGCCCAAGCGTGTCGTGCGCGGAGCGCGCGGCGTGCGCGGCGCGTGGGGCGTGCGGGGAGCGCGCGGCGTGCGGGGAGCGCGCGGCGTGCGGGGACGCGCGCGGCGTGCGGGGGCGTGCGCGGCGTGCGGGGAGCGTGCGGCGTGCGGGGAGCGTGGGGCGTGCGGGGAGCGTGGGGAGCGACCGAATACCGGTTACCGCGGTCGCGGCTGGCACTTCGGGCAGGAGTAACTCGATCGGTTCATGAAGGACTCGCGCCGGATCGGGGAGCCGCACCTCGCACAGGGCTCCCCCTCCCGCCCGTACGCGTTCAGTGACCGGTCGAAGTAGCCGCTCTCGCCGTTGACGTTGACGTACAGCGCGTCGAAACTCGTGCCACCCGCCGTCAGCGCCTCGCCGAGCACCTCGCGGACGTGTGCCAGCAACCGTCGCACGGCCGGAGCCGTCAGCGCGTCGGTCTGCCGGGCGCCGTGCAGCTTCGCCCGCCACAGCGCCTCGTCGGCGTAGATGTTGCCGACGCCGGAGATCAGCGACTGGTCGAGGAGCGCCCGCTTGATCTCGATGTGCCGCCGTCGCAGCGCGCCACGAACGCCTCGTCGTCGAACGAGCGGGTCGATCGGGTCGCGGGCGATGTGCGCGATCTCGCCCGGCAACTCGGCGCCGCCGGCGGAGAGGGAGAGGCCGCCGAACGTGCGCTGATCGATGAACCGCAACTGCGGGGCGCCGATCGCGGAACGCGAACCGGACCCGCAAGTGGTTCTCGTCGTCGACCCCGGGGCGGACCAACCGGAACTGGCCGGACATGCCCAGGTGGGCGAGCACCGCGTCGCCGTCGTCGAGCGGCAGCCAGAGGTATTTGCCGCGGCGGCGGGCGTCGGTGAAGCGCCGGTCCCCAGGGCGGCGTCGAAGTGCGACTCCCCCGCGGCGTGCCGCCGGATCGCGCGCGGGTGCAGCACCTCGACGCTTTTCGATCGCGCCGCATCATGGCATGGTCGGCGAGACCGTGACGGACCGTCTCGACTTCGGGCAATTCGGGCATGCAGCTCCCCGCGTTCAGATCGCGTAACGGCCAAACAGTGATCATGTATGCGCCGTACCAGAGGCCGAACGCCGCATAGGCGACTAACCATAGCCACGCACTCGTGGCCGCGCACGGCCGGCCGCGAGCGCGGCCGGGACCAAGATCAACAGCACTGGGACCAGCAGCCGCGGCTTCGAATGGAAGAAACCGGCCTGGCCGACGACGAGAACGAACGAGATCATGCCGTAGATCGTCAGCGGCCACCAGCCCGACGGCGCAGATGCGATGATCAGCGCGACACGTCGCCGCGATCAGGAGCGAGCCACGCTCGTGCCGACCCAGCCGTCGTCGGAGCGAAGGGTGGTCGATCACGAAGTTCCAGACGATTGCGGCCGAAGTCGAACTTCGTGCCCCAGCCGGCGGTCCTGGATCTTGAACCAGGCGCGCATGTCACCGACGCGAAAGCCCACCCAGGCGATGTAACTAGGTACCGCGGCGAGCGCGATCGGCGAGCCGACGATTGCGCTGGTGATTTCCCGCGGCGACGGACGCGGATCGCCGCGGAAGATGCGCATCCCGAGGCTGCGAACCGTCAACGCCACTGCCACCGCCGCGCCGGTCGGGCGGGTCAGACCGGCAGCGACCCCCAGCGCGCCTGCCACCAGCCACCGACGGTCATGTGTGGCCAGGAGCGTTCCGGCAACCAGCGCCACGAACAGCGATTCGCTGTAACCCATCGACAGCACCACCGACATGGGCTGAGCACAGAAGAGGGCGACCAGGGCGTAGCCGATCGGCGCGGATGTCGACGAGCCGAAGAGCCGCCGGGCGAGGACGAAACAGCAACACCGCCGCGAACGCGCCGGCGATCCACGAAACCGTCAGCGCAGAGGCGCCGTAGCTGAGGCCGATCGCGTGCCCGGCCCTGATCAACACGGGTACAGGGGGAAGAAAGCCAGCTGACTGGCGGTCAGATGACCGGCCGAGTCATAGGTGAACGCGTGCGGGTAGCCCTCCTGCGCCACCCGGACGAACCATCCTGAGTCCCAGCTGAGCAAACGCTGGTAGACGGTGGACCCGGCCGGGTTCAGCCACGCAATGACGCCGACCTGGATGACGCGTGTGGCGGTGTAGATCAACAGCGGCACGCCGAGCCAGTAATGCCACGTTGTCGACGTTGGCCGACGGTCGGGATGGGTCGCGTCGGAAGTCTGCTGTTCGGCGCCGGTTAGCGCACCTGCTTGCGCACCGCCTCGCGCGCCCGGGACCGCCGCCACAGCCGGCGTTTCGTGGCGCCCGGTCTCTGTCACGCTTTTCCCCTGCGCTCAGGCTTGCCCGTCGGCCTTCTCCGGATCGCACAGTTGCTGCCACGCCGCCTCGGCGGCTCGCTGCTCGGCCTCTTTCTTGCTGCCGCCGTCGACCCCTCCGTACATGTTGCCGCCAACGACCGCCCAAGCGGTGAACGTCTTGGCATGGTCGGGACCTGAGTCTTCGATCCGGTACTCCGGAACGCCCAGTCCGAGGTTGGCGGTCAACTCCTGGAGCGATGTCTTCCAGTCAAGCCCGGCGCCTCGGCGAGGCGCGTCGTCCATCAGCGGGTCGAACAGGCGCAGGATGACGTCGGTGGACTCGGGCAACCCGTACTGGAGGTAGATGGCGCCGAGCAGCGCCTCCAGCGTGTCCGCGAGGATGCTCGACTTGTCGCGGCCACCGGTCGTCTCCTCGCCCTTGCCGAGCAGCAGGTGCGACGCCCAGTCCGCCAGGGCCGAGGCCACGTGCCACCTGGGCGAGCGCGCGCATGTTCACCACGCTTGCGCGAAGTTTGGCGAGCTGGCCCTCGGGCAGATCGGGATGGCGGTGGTAGAGCGCGGCGGTGACCACCACACTGAGCACCGAGTCACCGAGGAACTCGAGGCGCTCGTTCGTCGGCACGTTGCCGTTCTCGTACGAGTACGAGCGGTGGGTCAATGCACGTTCCAGCAACGAGTCTTCGATGCGTACGCCGACGGCCGCCTCCAGCAGCGTGCGCGCGGGGCGGCCCTTCATCGAAACTCCTGTGGTCGATCTGGATTGGCGGTTGCGCGCCAATAACCTCGCCCGCCACAACGTGTGGCTGAGCGAGGTTTCGGCTCACGACTGCGTTCGGCGCCGCAGCCTGTGCCGCACAGCAGCGGCGCTGCGGCTCGCGCTCGCGTCGAGGTCACTCCGGCCGAACCTGGATCAGACCTCGATGACCTGGCGGCCGTTGTAGGTGCCGCAGACCTGCACGCCGCGTGCGGCAGCTTCGGCGACTTGCAGTGCGGGCAAGCGACCGTCGCGACCACCGTGGCCTTCCAGTTGGCCCGGCGGGCCGGGTGTTGCTCCGCGACATCTTCCGCTTGGGGACGGCCACGCTACTTACTCCTAAATGTCAGTTCGCTCGGTCGGGTCGTTGTCGAGCTGACTTGCTCGCAAGTCCAGCGTGCTCAATGCGGCCCAACGCGAGTCGACCTGCGTCGTGGCTGTGGTCAGCCGGCAGATCATCCCACGCCACCCCGCAGTCGGGGCACAACCCTGGGCAGTCCTCCCGGCACAGCGGGTTGACCGGTAGCGCGAGCACCACCGCGTCACGGACCGCCGGCTCCAGGTCGATCAGATCGTCCTGAATCCGGCCGACCTCGTCTTCCTCGGTCGTCTCGTCCGTGGTGCTGTGCGCGTATGCGTACAGCTCCGCGATGGCAACGGTGAGTGCGTCGCTGATCGCGCGCAGGCACCGCCCGCACTCCCCGACCAGCGGGACGGTCACATCACCGGAGACGTAAACGCCTTCGGAGACCGACTGCATCCGCAGGTCGAGCGTGAGGTCGGCGCCTTGCGGCACGCGAGATCAGCTCCAGACCAAGATCAGCCGGTGCCGGCACGACCCGTTTCAGCTCACGCATCGACACCGGGACTGCGCGGCAGGTCTCTCGTGTCGAGGACAAGCGGCGCCCGGGCGTCGAGGTGGTTCACAGGATGTATGATCGCGCATCGTTCTCACTCCGGCCTGGAAGGGCCGCAAAAAGGTTACCCGAGGCAGCGGCATCGCGTCGAATCGCCCCGCGCGTTCGCGTGACGCTCAACTGTACAAGATCAGAACGGCAACGGCCGCTCGTCGATCTCCGCCGGCGAACGTGCCGATCTCGCGCAGCGCGTGCATCTTGTCCCGGCCGCGCTCGATCGAGGCCAGCGAACGGGTCAGGAACTGCTCGAAGTTGGCCAGCGCGGTGTCGACGTAATCGTCGACCTCCTCGCGCAAGCCGCTGCGCCTCGGCGCGGGCATCGGAGATCAGGCGGTTGGCCTCGTGCTCAGCGGAGACGGTGATCTCGTTCACCGAGACCAGGCGTGCGTGTTCCGCCTCACCCTCCATGATGATCCGGTCGGCTTCGCGCTTGCCCGCGTCCAGGATCTTGTCGCGCTCGTCGAGCAGGGCGCACGGCGCGGCGCATCTCGCCGGCAACTCGCTGCGCAACTGATCGAGGAGGCCAATGATCTCCGCCCGGTCCAGGATGCAGTTGCGCGACATCGGCACCGAACGGGCGCCTTCCACCATCGCAATGATCTCGTCGATGCGGTCGAGCGGGTCCACCGAGCATCTCCTGTCGCTGTCGTACACGCGAGGTCATCATGCGCGACCGACGCCATGTTGGCGCCTCGGGCACGCCGAGGGACTGCATCTGTTCAGGTGTGCCGAGGCGAGGACTCGCCCACATCACACTCGGCGAGACGATCATGAGGTCTCGCGTCGGCATAGACCGTCCGAACCGGCACGAAATCCGTCCGGCGGGCCTCCGACGGGTCACCAGGTTTAGCGCAGATGGTCGGCCGAGCGTCGGCTCCGGTCCGACCATCGCGCAGCCGTCAGAAGCCGCTCGACGACCAGCGGCGGCACGTGCGGCGGACACGTCGCCGCCCCATTTCGCCACGTCCTTGATAAGGCTGGAGGACAGGAACGAGTACAGCGGATTGGTCGGCATGAACAGCGTCTCCAGGCCGCGAGAGCCCGTAGTTCATCTGCGCCATCTTCAACTCGTAGTCGAAGTCGGTGACCGCCCGCAGGCCCTTCACCACAACTGACGACGCCTTCGGCCCGGCAGAAGTCGACCAGCAGGCCCTGGAACGACGCGATGCGGACGTTCGGCGAGGTCAGCGGTGACCGCTTCAAGCATCTCGATCCGCTCCTCGTGCGTGAACAGCCCGCTCTTGGACTGGTTGACCAGCACCGCGACGATCACCTCGTCGTAGAGCGGGCTGGCCCGGCCGAAGATGTCCAGGTGCCCGTTGGTGACCGGATCGAAGGATCCCGGGCAGACGACCCGGCGGGGTTTCGCGGGGCCGTCTACGCTGCCGGCCCGTCCTGCTGGGGTTCGCTCGTGTTCACGATCGGCGACCGTACCAAAGGATGGTCTCTCCGTAACGCCGAGCGCGCTCACCAGTGACTCCATCCGACCCAGGCCGGCTCCGGCGAGCGCTTGGACCGCTCCACGATGACCACGGCATCGTCGGCCAGCCAGCCGTTCGCCATGAGCGACTTGAGCACCGCGCCGACCTCGCTTCCCCGAGCGCGTACGGCGGGTCGGCGAACACCACATCGTACGGATCACCCGAGCGGCCCGTCCGGCCAGCGTCGTCTCGACCCGTCCAGCGGAGATCGTCGCGACTCCCGTGACGCCGAGCGCGTTGACGTTAGCCCGCAGCACCCGGCCCGCCTTCTGGTCCGACTCGACCAGCAGCACGTGGTCTGCGCCACGGGACGCGGCTTCCAGGCCGACCGCGCCGCTGCCGGCGTACAGGTCGAGGAACCGGCGACCGTAGATGAGCGTTGGCCGTGTCGAGCGAGCTGAACAGCGCTTCGCGTACACGGTCGGATGTGGGCCGCGTGTCGGCGCCGTCCGGCGTGGCGAGCTTCCGGCCCCCGTACGTGCCGGCGATGATCCGAGTCATCCCTTCTCCAGGTATTCGGCGCGTTCCTCGTCGACCAGGGCCGCGATCGAGTCGCGTAGTGCCGGATGGCGGTTGCAGCTCGGGATCGTCGCCGAGCAGGTCGATGGCCGCAGCACGCGCCTCGCGGATGAGCTTCGTCGTCCCGCAGCAGCGAGAGCAGCTGCAGATGTGACCGCCGGCCGGACTGGGTCGCGCCCAGCACGTCGCCCTCGCGGCGCTGTTCCAGATCGATCTCGGCGAGCCGGAACCCGTCCACCGTGGCGGCGACGGCATCCAGCCGTTCCCGCGCCGGAGTGCCTTCGCTCGAATCGGTGACCAGCAGGCACAGACCGGGCGCGTGGCCCCGGCCGACCCGGCCCCGCAGCTGGTGCAGCTGCGAGACGCCGAATCGCTCGGCGTCCAGCACGATCATCACGGTGGCGTTAGGCACGTCGACTCCGACCTCGATCACCGTCGTCGCGACCAGCACGTCGAGATCTCCGGCCGCGAACGACCGCATCACCGCGTCCTTCTCGTCGCTCGGCAGCCGTCCGTGCAGGACGCCGATCCGCAGCCCATGCAGCGGGCCGTCGGCGAGCAGCGGGGCGACCTCGGTCACCGCCAGCGGCGGGCGGCGAGTCTCCTCGTCCGTGACCCTCAAGTTCGTCGTCGGTGGCGCGCGTCGGCGCCGATGCGCGGGCAGACGACGTAGGCCTGGTGGCCCTTTGCCACCTCCTCGCGCAGCCGGCGCCAGGCCCGATCCAGGAAGGCCGGCTTCTCGGCTGGCGGGCACCACATGGGACGCGATCGGCGAGCGGCCCAGCGGCAACTCCGACAGCGTTGACGTGTCCAGATCGCCGAAGACGGTCATCGCGACCGTGCGCGGGATCGGCGTCGCGGTCATGACCAGGACGTGCGGCGGCTTGTCGGCCTTGGCCCGCAGCGCGTCGCGCTGCTCCACGCCGAATCGGTGCTGCTCGTCGACGACGACCAGGCCGAGGTCGGCGAAGTCGACGCCTTCGTAGAGCAGTGCGTGGGTGCCGACGACGATGCCGGCGTCGCCCGTCGGCGATCTCGGCCAGCGCGGCCCGCCGGGCCGGCGCGCTCAGCGAGCCGGTCAGGAGCGCGACCCGGGTGCCGTCCGCGTCGCCGTCGAGCTCGCCCCGGCCGCGCCAGCGGCCCGAGCAGGTCCTGGATGCCGCGATAGATGCTGGGCGGCCAGCACCTCGGTCGGCGCCAGCAGGGCTGCCTGCCCACCCGCGTCGACTACCTGCAACATCGCCCGCAGCGCGCACACCGTCTTGCCGGACCCGACCTCGCCCTGCAAGCAGCCGGTGCATCGGATGCGGCGACGCCAGGTCGAGCGCGATCTCCTCGCCGACGTCGCGCTGGCCGCCGGTCAACTCGTACGGCAGCTCGCCGTCGAACCGCTGCGAGCAGGCCCGACCGCGCGCGGTGGCCGAGGCGTGCGCCGGCCAGTGCGGCGGCACGAGCCTTGCGCTGCACAAGCGTCAGCTGCACGGCGAACGCCTCGTCCCACTTGAGCCGCTTCCGCGCCGCGCCCAGCAACTCCTGGCTCGCCGGCCGGTGGATCTCGCGTAGCGCCGATGCTCGAGGTCGATCAGGTCGCGATCGGCCCGCGGTCGCGACGGCATCGGGTCGTCGAGCGGCGTCCGAGCTTGTCCAGCGACCATCCGAACGCACCGGGCGATGGTCCACGTGTGGCATGTCCTTGGCCGCCGGGTAGATCGGGATCAGGGCGCCGGCGAACTCCTCGATCTCCGCTTCGGCCGCCTCCCTCCGCCGATCGTCGAGCATCACGATACTGCGGTGCGGTTAGCTGGCGGTTGCCGTTGAACTCGGTCACCGTGCCGGCGAACATGCCCCACCGCCCGGGTCAGCAGGTCCGCATCCCGCCACGTCTGCTTGCGCCGAAGAATGTCAGCGTCAGCGACGCCGCCGGAGCCGTCGCCGACGGTGACCTCGAGCATCGGCGTCCTGGCGCGCTTGCGGATCGCTGCGTACGATCGCTGACCGGACCTGGCCAGCACGGTGACCTGCTCGCCGATCGGCCAGCGTGCGGATGTCGGTGTGCTCGCCGCGCTCGTCGTACCGCCGGGGGAAGTGGTAGAGCAGGTCGCCGACGGTGTAGATCGAGAAGGTCGTCGAGCAGCTTGGCGGTGTTGCCGCCGATGATCTTGTCAGCGGCGAGGTCATGAGCAGACCGTCGGTGACAGTCTGAACGTCGGGCTCATGTCCGCCCCGCTTCGCAGGGCGCGGCCATGTCCACGTCGCTCCGAAGCTCCGCTCATTCGACGCCGACCAACAGCGGATAGTGCGGCTGCCCGCCCTCGTAGACCTGCGCCTCGACGAACGGCCAGTGCTGTGCGAGATGGGCCGCAGATCGTCGGCGAGCGCCGCCGGCGCGTCGGCGCCCAGTGAGCAGCGTGACCAGCTCGCCGCCACCGGCCAGCATCCGGTCGAGCAGGTCGCGGCAGGTGTCGGCGAGATCTGGACCGATCAGGTTCACCTCGCCCTCGACCAGCGCCAGCACGTCGCCGGGCTGGCAGCGACCGGCGACCGTCAGCGCCTCCCGGCTGGCGTGGGTGACCTCGGCGTACCGGCAGGCGCCGGCGGCCTCGGCCATCGCGATCACGTCGTCTTCGAACCGGCGGCCCGCGTCGCGCACGGCCAGGGCCGCCAGCGCCTGCACCGGTGACCGGGTCGGCACGACGGCGGCGCGGATGCCGTCGGCTCGTGCCTCGGCGGCGGCCGCCGCGGCGATGCCCTGCGTGCTCGGCACGTCCGGCAGGATCACGACGCGTGGGCACCGGTGGCCCGGACGGCGGTCGAGGATCTCCGCGTGGACGGGTTCGGCCCGGCGACGACGGCCGCGCCCTCGCCCTCGAACAGCGCGGCGAGCCCGGCGCCGGTCGCGACGATGACGGTGGCACGGGGCGCGGGCGTCTTCTGCGCGCGGGTTCCGGCGGCGGCGGCCTCGGCCGCATCGGCAACCGGCCGTCGTGATCGCGGCCGGCTCGAACGGCTCAGACGGCGCCTGTCGGCGGCTGATCTGGTCGGCGAAATGGGTCACCGAGATGCGGTGCGGCCGACCGGCCTCGACCCCGGCCTCGATCGCGGCGCCGACGTCGTTGACGTGCACGTGCACGTTCCACGTCGGGACCGGCCGGTCTGTCGCGTCGAGAGCGCCGAGTTGCCGGCACCGACGACGACCAGCGAATCGCCGAGCGCCGCCGAGCGTGACCTTCAACGCTCCACGGCGTCCGGCGGCGCGTCGAGCAGGAACTGCACCTCGAACGCGAACTCGGCGGACCCGGTCTCGCGCACGACCGAACGCCTGTCGTGGTCGAGCCGCGACACCGGCTCCGGCACGGCTGGCCGGTGATGACCTCGACCAGGGCGTCAAGCAGCACGACGAGGCCGCGGCCGCCGGCGTCGACGACCCCGGCGCGGGCCAGCGCCGGCAGTTGATCGGGGGTCCGGGCAAGCGCCTCGGCCGCACCGAGGGCGGCGGCGCGGGCGACACGGGCGAGTTCGTCGGTGTCGACGGCCCGGGCCGCGCGGGCGGCACCCCGGGCGACCGAGAGCATGGTGCCCTCGACCGGGTCGGCGACGGCGCGATAGGCCGCGTCGGCGGCGTCGGTCAGACCCGGCGGCCAGCGTCGCGGCCGGCACGCCGTCGCCACCTCGAACGCGCCCGCGAGCCCGCGCAGGAGCTGGGAAATGATCACGCCCGAGTTGCCCCGCGCGCCGAGCAGCGCACCGCGGGCGAACGCCAGCATCGTGTCGCGCAGATCGGTCGTCTGAAGGCCGTCGAGCTGCTGCTGAGCTGCCGTGAAGGTGAGCACGAGATTGGTGCCGGTGTCACCGTCGGGCACCGGGAAGACATTAAGATCATCGATCTCGCGCTGGTGCCGGCGCAGCGCCGCCAGACCGGTCGCGCACCACCGGCGAATGGCGTCGGCGTCGAGACTGTCCAGCACGGAACGTCAGCCTACTGGTGTGCTGCGACACATCGCGAGGCACGCCGGTTTTCGGTGGCACGTTTCGTCTTGATCTTGGCGGCGGAAAGGCGCTCCCGGCGGCCGGCACGGCCGATTCGCAGGAGGCCGGGGCCATCGGGTAGCCTGGTGTGGTTGCCCGAGGCGCGCTTCGCGTTCGGGCCGCTCACAAGCTCTGACGATCATTCAGGAGATTCCCGTGGCTGCCGTCTGCGACATCTGCAACAAGAAGCCGGGCTTCGGCCACAACGTCTCCCACTCGCACCGCCGGACCAACCGTCGCTGGAACCCGAACATCCAGACGGTGCGCACGGCGGCCGGTGGCGGCAACACCAAGCGGGTCCAGGCGTGCACCTCGTGCATCAAGGCCGGCAAGGTTACCCGAGGCTGATCCTGCTCGACGCATAGCCGCGGCGCCGAAAGGCGTCCGCGGCTATTTTGCGTTTCCGTTGACAGGTCGTTCCTAGCGACCGCGATGGTGCTGGCGGGCCCGGCGCTCCGGCCGCTGCGAGCGATCCTCCCCGATGTCCACGTGGCGCGCCCGGCGACCAAGCCGATGCCAGCGGCGGCCCGCCGATGCCAGCCTCCCGGGCCGACCTCACGACCTCAGCGCAGGTCGCGGCCATAGGAGAGCACGCCCGGCGCGTCGCGATAGAAGCCGAAGTCGGCGATCCGCGTGTAGCCCGACTTCTCGTAGAGCGCGACCGCCTCCGGTTGCTTTTCGCCGCACTCCAGGATCATCTGGACCCGGCCCTGCTCGCGAGCGGAGTCCTCGGCCGCGGTCAGCAGCGCCGCCGCCACGCCGGTGCCACGGGCGGCGGGAGCCACATACATCCGCTTGAGCTCGGCGATCTCGTCCGCGTCCTCGTGACTGCGCCAGCCGACGCATCCGACCGCGGTGCCGTCGCTGCCACGCGACCATGAACAGACCGTTGGGTGGGTCGAACTCGACGTCATGAATCGGTGTGCCGTCGCCGCCGCCGCCGTAACGAACACCCAACTCAGCCATGGCCGCTGCCACGAGAGAGCGGGCGATCGGGGCGCCGTAACGGGTGGGGCGGATCTCGATGTCGCTCACAAGCAGGGACGATAACCTGCCGGTGAGGTGTGGACTAGACCAGCGGCCCGGTCATTACTGAAAAACTTTCACGGTTGCCGGAAATGGTCCCACCCGGGCGGTGCGCCCTCGAACGCTTTGCCGTCGACCGTCACGCCCGCGCCGTCCTGAACACGGCCGATCACGCGCCAGTCGTCGGTCAGCCGGGCGTCGGCGGGGAACGTTGCGACCAGCGCGTGGTCGTCGCCACCGGCCAGAATCCATGTGTACGGGTCGACGCCCAGGGCCGAGGACACGTCCCGAAGCACGGACGGCACCTCCATCAGCGTCGTCTCCAGGTCGATCCCGACGCCGCTGGCGGCCACCACGTGCCCGAGGTCCGCCAGCAGACCGTCGGAGACGTCGATCATCGAGGTCGCACCCATCCGTGCCGCCGCCGGACCGGCCGTGTAGAGCACCACCGGCCGCCGGTGCGCGTCCACCAGCACCTTCGGACTGCGGAAGCCTCGCGTCAATACGGTCAGGCCGGCCGCCGCGAAGCCGAGCCGCCCCGCGTACGCGACGACGTCACCCGGCTTCGCCCCGCTGCGCAGCACCGGATCGGCACCTTTCAGGTCTCCGAGTGCCGTCACCGCGATCGTCAACGTCGGGCTGGCCGAGATGTCGCCGCCGACCACGCTCGCACCGGCAAGCGCGGCCTCGGCAGCGAGCCCGTCGGCCAACTCCTCGGCCCACTTCACGTCAAGGTCCGGCGGGGCACACAGAGCGATCAACAACGCGGTGGGTACGGCCCCCATCGCGGCGATATCGGCGAGATTCGCGGCGGCGGCCCGGTGCCCGACGTCCGTGGCCGAGGACCAGTCGCACCGGAAGTGCCGGCCCTCCACGAGGACGTCTGTCGATGCCACGACACGGCCGTCGCTCGCTGTGACGATCGCGGCGTCGTCGCCCGGGCCGAGCAGCGTCGTCGGGCCGCGACCAAGACGTGCCGTAATTCTAGCGATAAGACCGAATTCTCCGGTCTCAGCGACGCTCACGGGCGTTCTCCTCTGGGCTATGCGATTCGTACGGGTCCCGGAAACGGCACCTGCGATGATCTGATCATGATGACGGAGAGCGACGGAAAGCGACACAATCGGTGCCGCCGACTCACGTACCCGTCTCCATACGGTAGTTTTCACCGCGCAGCCGCCGATGGCCGCGTGATTGGAGGCGTGTCGTGGTTCAGGCCTACATCCTCATCCAAACGGAAGTCGGAAAGGCGCGCGACGTCGCCACTCTGATCAGTGGCGTGGCCGGTGTCGTGCGGGTCGACGCGGTGACCGGCCCCTACGATGTGGTCGTGTTAACCGAGTCCACCACCGTCGACGAGTTGGGCAAGATGATCGTCAGCGCCGTCCAGTCGGTGCCGGGCATCACGCGCACGCTGACATGCTCCGTGGTGCACCTGTAGCGATGGCCGACGACCTCACCCGGCACGCGGCCCGCACCGCCGCCCTCCTCGCACTGCCCATCGCGCTGATCGTCGGCGCCGTGGCCTTCTTCTCCCTGCACGGCCGGGTGACCGCCCAGGCCGCGCCGGCAGCGAAAACGACGCCCACGGCGACGTCGAGCGCCCCGGTCGTCCTCACCGCGCCCGTGCTCAAGCCGGCCGACGCTCAGATGTGCCTCGCTTACATCGCCGCCCTGCCGACGAAGATCCGCACGCTCGCCGAGCGCCACGTGACCGCCGGCCCGGAACAGAACGCGGCCTTCGGCGACCCCCCGATCACGACACAGTGCGGTGCCGCGAAGGCGCAGCCGGCCCAGACCGACGACATCTTCACGATGAACAGCGTGTGCTGGCACGCCCAGACGGTCGGCAAGAACACGGTCTGGACCACCCTGGACCGCCCGGTGCCGGTCGCCGTCACGATTCCCGGCACATACTCCGACCCGGGCCAGTGGGCCAACGAGTTCTCCGCCGCCATCGAGCAGTCCATGCCCGTCGTGAAGACGCCATACAACTGTTAAATGCCGTTATATCCGGCTTCGGCCCGGATGTATATCCGGCTTCGGCCCGGATGCCGCCGGCCTCTCGCTCCTATTTGCGGCACCGTTCGGACGCCGCTCGAAGATGACGGCATCCCGGGCGGGCGACACGCTTGGGCGACACGCCGACGCGCTCGGATCTCCGACGTCAGTGCTGAACCGACAGCCGCCGGGCAACCGTGCCGTCGGAAAACCGACGGCAGGCGTGTCGACACGCGACGAATCGGACGTGGACGTGAGTGAGCGGGCGTCGGTGTAAGACGACGTTTCCCTCCTCGATCCCGGCCCCTCCGGAAATGCCGGCATGCGCCGCCGCCAGCGCCGATCGACGGAACCCTGCGGCGTCGTGTCGAGAGACATCTCCGCCTCGCCTTTGGCGGCCTTCTCCTCCGCGTCAGTCCACACGCAGTCGCGGCACCTCGCGAAAGGCTGAGGCGCGGGCGACACGCTTGGGCGACACGCCGAGGCGGCTCGGATCTCCGACGTCAGTGCTGAACCGACAGCCGCCGGGCAACCGTGCCGTCGGAAAACCGACGGCAGGCGTGTCGACACGCGACAAATCGGACGGGCGAAATGACGCGCGGGCGCGCCGCGAACTCCCCGCCACGTAAAGCGGCCTAAAGCGACGTAAAGGATTAGTGCAGGCCGGATCCGCGACGCAGGGCCATGCGGATCAGCCGCGTCACGACCTTCGAGTATTCGAGGCCCGTCGCCGCCCACATGCGCGGGAACATCGACGTCGACGTGAAGCCGGGCATCGTGTTGATCTCGTTGAGGTAGATGTCGAACTCGGGCGTCACGAAGAAGTCGACGCGAGCCAGGCCGGCGCAGTCGAGGGCGGCGAACGTCTGGCAGGCGTAGTCGCGGACCTTCTGGGTCACGTCGGCGGGCAGCGGTGCGGGGATGTCGTACGCGCTCGCCCCGTCGAGGTATTTCGCTTCGAAGTCGTAGAAGTCGTGCTCCGAAGACACGTGGATCTCCGCGAGCACGCTGGCCTCGGGGCCACCGCCGTATTCGCCCTCCAACACGCCGCACTCGATCTCGCGCCCGACCACGGCTGCTTCCACGAGCACCTTCGGGTCGACGGCGCGCGCGGTGGCCATGGCCTCGTCGAGGTCGGCCCAGTCGGTCAGGCGGGTGATGCCGAAAGACGAACCGCCCCGCGCCGGCTTCACGAACACCGGCAGGCCGAGCCGGTCCTGGTCGGCGACCGACAGCGACTGCCCGGCGCGAAGGACGGCGTACGGGCCGATCGGGATGCCGGCGGCAGCGGCGAGCTTCTTCGTGAACTCCTTGTCCATCGCGGCGGCGGAGGCGAAGACGTTCGACCCGACGTACGGGATGCCGGCCATCTCCAGCAGCCCCTGCAGGGTGCCGTCCTCCCCGTAGGCGCCGTGCAACGCCGGGAACACCACGTCGACGTCACCGAGCGCCGTGGCACCCTCGGCCGGGTCCAGCACGACGAGACCGCGCGTCGGGTCGCCGGGAAGCATCACCGACGTGCCCGAGCCGGACGTGATCTCCGGCAGCCGCTGTGCCTCGATCGCGAGCGACTGAGGATCACCGTCCGTGAGCACCCACTGACCCTCGCGCGTGATGCCGACCGGCACGACTTCAAACTCGTCGGGGTCCAGCGCCCCCAGGATGTTGCCGGCGCTGACGCACGAGATCGCATGCTCCGTGCTCCGGCCGCCGAACACAACGGCGACACGGGTCTTCGGTGGTGTGGTCACGTACGGGCCCTTTCTTGACGAGGTCTAGATGACCTTACTCTGCGTGAGCCGCGCCACTGCCCCATCCCTGTGCGTGAGCGTCCCTCACAAAACGTCGCGCTGCCCGATATCCTTTCGGCCGTGGCCCATTCTCCGCTGATCAGCAGCCTCCTCACGGCCGTGGCCGCGAATCCCGACGATTTGCCACTCCGGCTTCACCTCACCGAGCTGCTTCTCGCCGCCGGCCACCGCGACGAGGCGATCGCGCACGCGGCCCAAGCCCTGATCCGCGACCCGGGAAACGTCGACGCGCAGCTGCTGATGGCGCGCACCGTGACCGTCACCGATCCGCCGACCGCCACCACGCCGCCGATCGCGCCGCCCCCGATATCGTCGAGCGCCCAGCCGTCCACGCCCAAGCCATCGCCGCGACCAGCACCCGTGCAGCGACCCGCGTCCGATCGCGAGCGCATTGACGACGATCAAGAGCCTCTGGACGGGACGGGTGACGACGCCGCGGACGCGTCCGCCCGCGATTCCGATGTCGACTGGTCGGCGCTGGAGAAGGACTTCGCCGACGTGGTGCCGCCGCGCTTCGTCGTCGACGAGGCCGAGCCGGTGACGGGTCACGCCGACCGGATCGTCGACGTCGAGAGCTCCACCCTGCGGCTGACCGACGTCGGCGGCATGGACGACGTCAAGAAGCGTCTCGACCTGGCCTTTTTCGGGCCGATGCGGAGCCCGGAGCTGCAGTCGCTCTACGGCAAGAGCCTGCGCGGCGGCCTGCTGCTCTACGGCCCGCCCGGGTGCGGCAAGACCTTCCTGGCCCGGGCCGTCGCCGGCGAACTCGGTGCGAAGTTCGTCTCGCTGTCGATCGTCGACGTGCTCAACATGTACCTCGGCAACTCCGAGCGGAACCTCCACGAGATCTTCGAGACCGCCCGCCGCAACGCCCCGTGCGTGCTGTTCCTCGACGAGATCGACGCGCTCGGGCACAAGCGCAGCCAGATGATGTCGTCGTCGATGCGTACCCTCGGCAATCAGCTCTTGACTGAGCTCGATGGTGTCGACAACGCCAACGACGGCCTGTTCGTGCTCGCGGCGACGAACGCCCCGTGGGACGTCGACGACGCGCTGCGCCGGCCGGGCCGCTTCGACCGGATGGTGCTCGTGCTCCCGCCCGACCGCGCGGCCCGGGCGTCGATCGTCGAATATCACCTGCGGCAGCGGCCGGTCGCCGGCATCGACATCAAGCGCATTGTGGCCGCGACCGACGACTTCTCCGGCGCCGACCTGGCCCACCTGTGCGACTCGGCGGCCGAGCACGCGATGAGCGACTCGATCAGCAGCGGCACCGTCCGCATGATCGAGCAGCGTGACTTCGACCTGGCGCTGCGCGAGGTCCGGCCGTCAACCGGGCCGTGGATGGCGACCGCGAAGAACGTCGCCATGTACGCGAACGACGGCGGCACCTACGACGATCTCGCCGCGTACCTCAAGAAGCGGAAGTAGCCCGCCGGTGACCGCGCCGGCCGGCCTGAACGACGAACTGCGGCGTGCCGAGGGCCTGCTCGAGATGAACCGGCCCGCGGACGCGCTCGCGGTGCTGACGGTCGCCGCCGCCACCGCGCCCGACAGCGTCACCGTGCACTGCCTGATCGCCCGGTGCCACAGCGACATGGGCAACTACGCCGGCATGCTGCGAGCCGCGACCGAGGCCACCAAACAGGGGCCGCGCAACGAGTGGGGTCACCGGCTCCGGGCCACGGCGCTACGCAAACTCGGGCGTGATCACGATGCCGTGCGGGCCGCCGCCACCGCCGTCGAACTCGACCCGTTCCACTGGTACACGCACGCCGCGCTGGCCGAGTCACTGCTGTCGATGGAGAGCCGGGAGAACCGCAAGCGCGCGTACGACGCGGCGAAAACCGCTCTGACCATCGCGCCGCAGATGTCGAACACGCACATCACGATGGGCCGGGTGCTGCAGAGCATCGGCGAGCACCGAGCCGCCCGGGTGTGCTTCGAGCGCGCCATCGGGCTTAATCCGGCCGACTCCGCCGGTTACACGAACCTCGCCTCCGTCGACCTCGAACGCGGCCGGATCCTGTCGGCCGGTCGCGGGCTGCGTGGCGTGGCGGCGTCGAATCCCGGGGTCGCGATGCACGCCGACAACGTCCGGGTGGCCGCCGGCCGGTGGCTCATCCGTTTCCTGGACGTCGTCACGCTGGCGTGCTACCTGCAGTTCGGGCTCGCCACGTTCGTGCCGCAGCCGTTCGGGGGCATCGCCGGACTCGCCGCGGTCGCGGTCGTGCTCGGGATTTCGGCAGTCCAGGTGGCCCGGATGCCGGCGGTCATGCGTTCGCTCGTGACCGACCACGTACGCGCGATCGACACCACGTCCCGAGTCGCGCACCTCGCGTTCTTCGCGCTGACGACGTGGTGGTCGATCGCGGCCATCGACGGCGACACGGGTTCCTGGTCGGACACGACCGCGATGGTCTCGCTCTTCCTGTGCATCGTGATGGTCTCGCGGTTCCGGGGGCGGATCAGCCGCTACTGGCGACCGTTCCGGCTGCGGCGCCGCTACCGGCGTGCGGTGCTCGGTGCCGACGCGCGGTCGATCACCCGGCAGCGCGGGGCGGTCATCCCGCAGCAGCGTCCAGCGCCGTCGTCAGGTCCCTGATCAGGTCGTCGGTGTCCTCGATGCCGCACGAGAACCGGACGAGGCCCGGGTCCACCGGATCGCCCCACTGCTCGCGCCGGTCGGCCGTGCTGTGTACGCCTCCGAACGACGTGGCGGCCCGCACCAGCCGGGAGGCGTGCAGGAACCGGGCGACGTGGCCGGCCGACGGCAGGGTGAACGTGACGATGCCCGGGATCCGCCGCATCTGAGCCGTCGCGACGGCGTACGCCGGGTCGGTCGGCAGCCCGGGGAACCGCACCGAGACCACGTCGTCGCGCCCCGCGAGCATCGCCGCGACCGCGTGTGCCGTCGCGGATTGCCGGGCCAGCCGCAACTCCAGCGTCGCCAGCGAACGATGCGCCAGCCAGGCTTCGAATCCGCCGGGAATCGCGCCGGTTTCGCCACGCCAGACCCGGATGTCATCGAGCAGATCGGCGGACGCGCAGGCGTACCCGAGGAGCACGTCGGAATGCCCGGTGAGCGCCTTCGTGCCGGACGCGATCGAGAAGTCGGCCCCGAGTGCCAGCGGCAACTGGCCGAGCGGCGTGGCGGCCGTGTTGTCGACGGCGACGAGCGCGCCGGCGGCGTGGGCCTCCCGGGAGATCGCCGCAATGTCACCGACGTCGAGACCCGGGTTCGACGGCGACTCCACGACGACGAGCCGGACGCCCGCCATCGACGGGTACGGGCCGGCCGTCGGTGCCTCGACTACCGTGATACCGAGCGGCACCAGCCGAGCCTGGGCGAACGCGCGGGTCTTGTAGTAGCCGTCGGACGGCAGGACCACCGTGTCACCGGGGCGCAGCACGCTCAGCATCAAGCCGGAGACGGCGGCCATGCCGGAGGAGAACACGACACAGCCGTCGGCGCCTTCGAGATCCGCGATCGCCGCTTCGAGGTGGCGCCAGGACGGGTTGTCCGTGCGGCCGTAGCCGTCGACGCCGGGCTGCGGACCCACGTCGGGGTCGAGGAGGTAGGGCGCCGCGAGCGTCGGCGACGGCAACAACGGCTCGCCGGGCACGGGCGCCGGAAGCCCGGAGTGAACGGCCCGCGTCCCGTACCCGTAATCGCTCATCGTGCCCGCACCTCGCTGCGCTCGGTCCCGCCACTCACCTGTGACATGTGGGCTCGCCAAGGCGAGCTCATTCCGGCTTCGTCTCTCGGCTCATCAACGCCGTCACCGCGACCCGGGGCGACAGGCCCTCGTGGCAGACGCGTTCGACCTGTTCCGTGATCGGTGTGTCGAC
Source organism: uncultured Actinomycetota bacterium (assembly GCA_963797605.1). Taxonomy (GTDB): domain Bacteria; phylum Actinomycetota; class Actinomycetes; order Mycobacteriales; family Micromonosporaceae; genus DASQPR01. The sequence continues at coordinate 685,816 of CAWCPX010000005.1, forward strand.
CCCGTGCGCCCGGGCCAGATCGCGGATCGCGAGGCAGCTCTTGACGCCCTCGGCCGTCTGCTTCGTGGCCGCCTGCGCCTGTTCGAGGGTCTCGCCGCGACCGAGCCGCTCACCGAACGTCCGGTTGCGTGACAGCGGCGAGGAACACGTCGCGACCAGGTCGCCGAGCCCGGCCAGCCCGGCGAACGTCATCGGATCGGCGCCGAGGCGCACCCCCAACCGGGCCGTCTCGGCGAGCCCGCGTGTGATCAGGGACGCCTTCGTGTTGTCGCCGAAGCCCATCGAGCTGACCATCCCGTACGCGAGCGCGATCGCGTTCTTCACGGCGCCGCCGAGTTCGCAGCCGATCATGTCGTCGTTGGTGTACGGGCGCAGGTAGCGGGTCGCGATCGCGCGCTGCACGACGGTGGCCCGGGCCTCGTCGGAGCAGGCGACCACGGTGGCGGCGGGCTGTTCGAGCGCGATCTCGGGAGCGAGGTTAGGCCCGGTGACGGCGGCGACCCGCTCCGGCTCCACACCGGCGGTCTCCGAGATCACCTCGCTCATCCGTTTGCCCGTGCCCAGCTCGATGCCCTTCATCAGGCTCACCAGCGTGGTGTCGGGACCGAACAGTGGCGCCCACAGCGCCAGGTTGCCCCGCAGCGTCTGCGACGGCACCGCAAGGAAGACGATCTGGCTGCCCTCGATCGCCTCGGCCGCGTCGGAGGTGACCCGGATCGACGGCGGCAACGCGATACCGGGCAGGTACTCGGTGTTGCGGCCGGTCGCCCGGATCGTGGCGGCCACCTCCGGCCGGCGGGCCCACAGCGTGACGTCGGTGCCGGCGTCCGCGAGGACCTTGGCGAAGGCGGTGCCCCAGTTTCCGGCGCCGAGTACGGTTGCGTGGATCATGCGGACGGGTCCGGGGTCGGCTCGGACTCTTCGGCGGCGGTCGCGGCACCGTTGCGGCCGAACGGACGGCGGCCGGCCGCGCTCGGCGGCGGTGGCGGCGTCTCGCCCCGGATCTCGCCGAGCATCGCGGTCAGCACGGACATGATCTCGTCGGTGATCGCGTACAGGTTGGCGGCACTGGGTTCGGCGCCCTTCCACCTCGACAGGTCGATCGGGTCACCGGCGACGACCGTCACACGGGCACGCGGACGGAGCCGGACCTTGCGCGTACGCGGATCGAAGACCTGCTGGGCGCCCCACGTCGCGATCGGCACGACCGGTGCCCCGGTGGCGATCACGAGCCGGGCGATGCCGGTCTTGCCCCGCTGCGGCCACAGTTCGCCGCTCTTCGGCGTGGTGCCCTCGGGGTAGACGATCACCCCCTGGCCGCCGTTGATGGCCGAGATCGCGGCGTCGAGGGCCTTCGCGGCGTCGACGGTGCCCCGGTCGACCGGGATCTGCTTGACGGCCGTCAGCAGCGGGCCGAGCACCGGAATCTTCCACAGGCTCGACTTCGCGAGGTACTGCGGCCAGCGACCGGAGTCGTACACGTAGTGCCCGACGACGAACGGATCGAACTCCGACATATGGTTGGCTGCGAAGATGACACCGCCGTCACCAGGGATGCGTTCCATGCCCGACCAGTCGCGCTTCGTCAGCACGAACAGGAGCGGCTTGACCAGACTCACCGTGCCTCGGCGCCAGAACCCGATCCTTCGCACCACGGCCCCACAACTCCTTACTCACGCCGCCGGGACTCCTCCCGCCGTGCATCGAACTGATGCGAATCATGCCTGTACCACGACTGGCAAGCTAGGACAGGGTGCATGACCGAGCCGTTCTCCGCCGCGATGACCGGAATGCGCTTCCCGCGTCCGACGATCATTATTCCGGTCAAGCCTCTCGCGGCCGGCAAGTCCCGGCTCCGCGTCGCGAGCGGAGCCGACGATGATCTCGTGCTCGCGATCGCGCTCGACACGCTCGAAGCGGTGCTGTCGGCCGACGTCGTCGCGGGCGCCCTGGTGGTCACGAGCGACCCGGTGCTCCAGGCCGAGGCGACGGCCATGGGCGCGAAGGTGGTCAGCGACGGCCCCGACGCCGGGCTGAACGCGGCGATCGCGCACGGCGAGGCGACCCTCGGGGTCGCGGGTGCTCGCGGCGCGCTCACCGCCGACCTGCCCGCGCTGCGACCGGCCGAGTTGGCCGCCGCGATCACCGAGGCGTTCGGCGCCGGTGCGGGCGGCCGACGATTCGTGCCGGACCATCTGGGCACCGGGACGACGCTCTTGCTCGCGCCGCCGGCCGTACCGCTGGAACCGCGATTCGGTCTTGATTCCGCCGCTGCGCACGCGGCATCCGGTGCCACCGCTCTCGTCGGTGGGTGGCCGTCGTTGCGTCTGGACGTCGACACCCCGGCCGATCTCGCCGCCGCCCGCGCGATGGGGCTCGGCCGCCGGTCCGGCGCGCGCATATGATCCAACGCGTGCAGGGCACCGTCGCGACCTTCGATCCGCAGACCCGCGGTGGCACCGTGCTGCTCGACGACGGCACCGAATTGACCTTCGACGAGGCCGCGTTCGCGACGTCGGGTTTGCGGCTGCTGCGCCTCGGTCAACGACTGCGTCTCACGTGTGACGCCGGCGGACGGGTGACCGCACTCAACGTGCCGACGATGTAACCTCCGACACGGAAGAATTCCCGCCAGAGGCCCTTCATTGTCGCCTTTCGCACGCCATGATGGCAGGTGTGAGCCCCACTCAACCGCCATCGCCCAAAGACTCGAAACCCCCCAAACAACGCAAGCGGACCAATCCGCCGATAAAGGCAGCACGACCCGCACCCGAGGTGACGGACAAGGTGGTCGAGGTGGCAGCCGAGCCGGAGCGTTCCCCCGACGCGGCACCGCCGGTCGACGAGCCGCTTCCGGTCAATCGGTTTCTCAACCGCGAGCTCTCCTGGCTCGACTTCAACGCGCGGGTGCTGCACCTCGCCGAGGACCCGGCCACGCCGCTGCTGGAGCGGGCGAAGTTCCTCGCGATCTTCGCCAGCAACCTCGACGAGTTCTACATGGTGCGGGTGGCCGGGCTGAAGCGGCGGCTGCAAACCGGCCTGCCGATGCGCACGTCCGACGGGCTCAGCCTGCGCGAACAGCTCGCCGCGATCACCGAGCGCGCCGGCGAACTGATCGACCGGCACGCGCGCTGCTTCGCCGACGAGGTCGCACCGCAGCTCGGCGACGCGGGCATCGAGATCGTGCGATGGGCCGACCTCGACGACGCCGAGCGCGAGCGCATGCGCGACTACTTCCGCGAGCAGGTCTTCCCGGTGCTCACCCCGCTCGCGGTCGACCCGGCGCACCCGTTCCCGTACATCTCCGGCCTGGCTCTGAACCTGGCCGTGCTCGCGCGCGACCCGACGGCACCGCCGGCGAGCTCTTCGCCCGCGTCAAGGTGCCCAACAACGTGCCGCGGCTCGTCTCGGTCGGCCGGGATGCGTCCGTCGTGGCCGGCGCGTCGATCCCGGGCACCCGCTACGCGCGTTCCTGCCGCTGGAAGACCTGATCGCGGCGCACCTCGGCATGCTGTTCTCGGGCATGAGCATCCTGGAACACCACGTCTTCCGGGTGACCCGCAACGCCGAACTCGAGGTCGAAGAGGACCGAGACGAAGACCTGCTGCAGGCGCTCGAACGCGAGCTGGCCCGGCGCCGCTTCGGCCCGCCGGTGCGGCTCGAGGTCGCCAGCACCATGTCCGACCACGTGCTCGATCTGCTCCTGCGCGAGATCGACATGGACAGCAACGACGTGCTGCGGGTCACGGGCTGCTCGACCTGACCGCGCTGTGGCAGGTGCACGACGAGTGGACCGGCCCGATCTCAAGGACCGCCCGTTCGTGCCGGCCACGCACCCACGCTTCGTCGAGAGCGAGCCGCAGCATGCTCACGGGCACCGAAGTCAGCCGCGCAGCGTGTTCGCGATGCTGCGCGACGGCGACGTGCTCGTGCACCACCCCTACCACTCCTTCTCCACGAGCGTGCAGCGCTTCATCGAGCAGGCCGCGCTCGACCCGAACGTGCTCGCCATCAAGCAGACGCTCTACCGCACGTCCGGCGACTCCCCGATCGTCGACGCGCTGATCGACGCGGCCGAGGCGGGCAAGCAGGTCGTGGTGCTCGTCGAGATGAAGGCCCGCTTCGACGAGCAGGCCAACATCGGATGGGCGCGGACTCTGGAGCGCGCCGGCTGCCACGTCGTCTACGGCCTGGTCGGGCTCAAGACCCACTGCAAGACCGCTCTGGTGGTACGCCAGGAGGGCAACCAGATCCGCCGCTACGCCCACATCGGCACCGGCAACTACCACCCGAAGACCGCCCGCATCTACGAGGACCTCGGCCTGCTCACGGCCGATCCGGAGGTCGGCGCCGACCTGACCGACCTGTTCAACGTGCTGACCGGTTACAGCCGGCAGACCGCGTACCGTCGGCTGCTGGTGGCGCCCTACGGCGTCCGCTCCGGCCTCGTCGACCGCATCGAGACGCAGACCGCGCTGGCTCGGGCCGGGCAAGCCGGCACTCGTCCAGATCAAGGTGAACGCGCTCGTCGACGAGGAGGTCATCGACGCGCTCTACCGGGCTTCGGCCGCCGGCGTCCGGGTCGACCTGCTCGTCCGCGGCATGTGCACGATGCGTCCGGGGGTGCCCGGCCTCTCCGAGAACATCCGGGTCCGGTCGATCCTCGGCCGGTTCCTGGAGCACTCGCGGATCTTCCGGTTCGGCGTCGGTTCCGAAGCCGAACAGTTCGATCGGCTCGGCCGACCTGATGCACCGCAACCTCGACCGTCGGGTGGAGGCACTCGTTCGGGTGACAGACCGCACGGCAAGGGCCGAACTGGAGGATTTGCTCACCCGCTCGATGAGTGACGACGTGACCGCGTTCGAACTGGGGCCGGACGGCACCTGGACGGCCCCGAAGCCGGGTGTGGCACCGGGAGCTGCGGGAACACCCTCCGCGTCGAGCACTCCGGCCCATCTGCAAGAGGCGCTCTTGAAGAGTGTCGTCGGATAGCGTTCGTCTACGCTGCCGGGCATGGTTGAGGAGGAGCGTAAATACAACGCTGACGCCCGATTTACGCTGCCCGATCTGACCCGATGCCTACCGAAAGGTGGGCGGGTGCTGCCACTCGCGCCGATCACGATGCGGGCGGTCTACTTCGACACCGCCGACCTGCGCCTCGCGCGAGCCGGGGTCTCGTTGCGACACCGCAGCGCCCGGGGTCTGGCCAGCGACAGCGCCGCGGCGGAGACGGTGGAGCCCGAGCTGCCGTGGACCGTGAAGCTGCCGACCTCCTCTCCGGGCATCCGGCACGAGATCGATCGGGCGCCGATCAACGCGGCCGGCGCCCGGACCGCCGCGGCGATCCCGCCGGAACTCGTCGCGCTCGTCACGGTGTTCACCCGAGGCGCTCCGCTCGAACCTGCCGCGACGCTGCGCACGATGCGGACCCGCCACGAGCTCCGAAGCCGCACTGGCGCCGTGCTCGCCGAGGTCGCCGATGACGCCGTCGCCGTGCTCGACGATCGCAAGGTGCGCACGACGTTCCGGGAAATCGAGGTCGAACGGCTGGCCGGCGGCCCGAAACTGCTCGAACGTGTCGGCCGCGTGATCATCGAGGCGGGCGCGAGCGAGGGCACGTTCACGCCGAAACACGTCCGGGCGCTCGGGGCCCCGGCCGAAGCGGCACCGGACCTGGTCGCCGCCGACGACACACCTCCGCAAGAACGCCAGCGCGGGCGAGGCGGTCACCGCGGTGCTGCGCACGCGACATCGCCCGCATCTTCGCGTTACGACCCGCTGGTGCGGCTGCGCGCCGAGGTCGGCAAGGGCGACACCGCCGTGCACCAGATGCGGGTCGGCGTACGCCGGCTCCGATCGACGCTGCGCACCTTCGAACCGCTGTGCGCCGCGAGTTGGGCCGATCCGCTGAACGACGAGCTGCGCTGGCTGGCCGACGTGCTCGGTGGCGCCCGCGAAGCCGAGGTGCTGCGGGCGCGGCTGCGCCGCACGGCGAACGTCGACCCGTTGGGAGCGCTCGACGACGCCTCGGTGGCCCGCATCGACGCCGAGCTGGCCGCCCGTCACGAGGAGGCCCGGATCGCGCTCGACGAGGCACTGGAATCCCCCCGCTATCTGGCCCTGGTCGAACACGCTCGTCTCCACGGCCGCCGCGCCCCAGCTGACGCCGATCGCCGCCCGCAAGGCGAGCACGCTGCTGCCCCGGCTCGTCGAGCGCTCGTGGCACCGGCTCGCGTACGGCAAGCACGGCATCGACGGCGGCGGCGAACTCGACATTCGGCCACGACCGACCGGCAGTGGCACGCCGTACGCATCCGGGCCAAACGCGCCCGCTACGCCGCCGACGCCACCACGGTGGTGCTCGGCGCCCCGCGCCCGGGCGTTCGCGCAGGGCGCTCGCCGACGTCGTCGAGGTGCTCGGAGCCCACCAGGACGCCGTCGTCGCCGCGGAGACCTGGCTTGCCATCGCCGCTTCCGACCCCGATGACCACGCGCTCGCCATCACGGCCGGACGGCTGGCCGAGCGCGAACGCGCCACCGCCCGAGCGGCTCGACGTTTCCTACCCTGGCATGTGGCGGGCGGTCGCAAGCGACAGACTGACAGCATGGCTGCAACCAAGCTGATCCGCTCGGCCGGCGGCGTCGTCTGGCGTGACGGCGCGGTCCGAGATCGCGATCGTGCACCGCGACCGCTACGACGACTGGTCGCTGCCGAAGGGCAAGCTGGATCCGGGCGAACACGTGCTCGCCGCCGCGGTTCGGGAGGTGCGCGAGGAGACGGGCGTGGTGGCCGTGCCGTCCGGTGCGCCTGCCGACCGTCACCTACCTCACCGGCGAGCCCGGCACCGAGAAGACGGTCGACTTCTGGGCCATGCAGGCGTTGTCGGAGGTGCCGTTCGCCGCGAACGACGAGATCAGCGGGCTGCGGTGGCTGACCATCGACGCGGCCGACGCGCTGCTGACCTACGCCCACGATCGCGGTGTGGTGGCGGCGTTCGCGGCCCTGAAGCCGATCACCGGCGTCGTGCTGCTGGTGCGGCACGCGAAAGCCGGGTCCCGGGCCGGCTGGGCCGGCGACGACGACCGGCGCCCGCTCGACGAGGCCGGTGTGCGGCAGGCCGAAGCGCTCGCGCCGGTGCTGTCGCTGTTCAAGCCGGCCCGGGTCTACGCGGCGCCACTGGACCGCTGCGTCGCCACGGTCGCCCAGATCGGACTCCCGGTGCGTAACGACACCGTGTTCGCCGAGGAGACGGCGGCCAAACCGAAAGCGGTCGCCGAGCGGCTGCGCGCGCTCGTGGCCGAGCACGACCGGGTGGTCGTCTGCAGCCAGGGCGGCGTGATTCCGGCCGCCGTCGCGGCGCTGCGGCCACCGAACGCGACCGCCGGAGCCACCTTCACGACGCCGAAGGGCTCCGGCTGGGTGCTGAGCTTCGCCGGCACCGATCTGGTCGCCGCCGACCCGATCAGTGTGTGAACGCGGCCGTCAGCGGTTCGGCGTCGCAGGCCGCTCCGGTGCACGGAAGGGCGTACATGTCTTCCAGGGTCCGCAGGATCGAGTAGTGGTTGGCCTGCTGCGTGTACGTGCCGGTCACCACCGCGTCGCCGTAGAGGACCAGCGGAATCCGGTTCGGCACGCCGCCGTCGGCCTCGTCGAACGTGACGATCAGCAGGCTGTTGTGGCCCTTCGCCCAGGACGCGTACGCGCCCAGATGGGATTTCAGCCAGGCGTCCCCGGCCGCGATCGGGCAGTCGTGCATGTCGTTACACAGGTCCGGCACCACGAACGAGACGGTCGGCAAGCTCGCGAAGTCGTCCTGCGGAAACTCGCTGAAGCGCAGGCTCGATGAGGCCGGCACGTTGGAGAAGTCGACCCACGGCGTGTGCTTGCGCGCGAACGGATCGGCGGAACAGCCCCGGTATCCGTCCGACGGCATGCTCTCGGCGTAGCCGGTGAACGTCAGGCCGGCCGCGATCAGCTCGGAACCGAGGTTCGCGCTCGCGTACGTGTGTGGGCAGGAATCGCTCGTGAGACCGTGCGTGGAGCCGGAGAAGAGCGCGAGGTAGTTCGGCTCGCTCGGGTGCGTCTCGGCGTACGCGTTCGTGAAGTTCGCGCCATGCCGGGCCAGCGCGGCGATGTAGGGCGCGTGCGTCGGGAGCCGGGCCGGCGACTCGTTCTCCTCCAGCACCACGATCACGTGATCGGGTCGGGGCAGCGCCGCGTTATCCGCCTTCGCCTTGGACTTCCGCTTGCCGGTCGTGGTGCCGGTGCTTCCGGCGCTCGTGGGCATGGGTTTCGGCTTCATGGATGCCGCGACGGGCCGGGAGCCGGCCGGGGTGCTCACGGGGACCGGGCTGCTTGCCACCGCCGAAGGTGTCGCCAGCGAGGCGGATGCTGCTCCGCCGGCCGTACACGCGCCGCCGACCAGACTGAAAGCGGTGATCGCCAGCGCTCCGGTCACCGCGACCTTGAATTTGGGGTGCTTGGAAAACATTTCCCGGGTCCACCGGGCCACCGTCTGTGCCACGCAAGGCCCAACGATCGGGCGCCGCGCTCCGGCATGGTTCTCGCGATCGGTATGTGGCGTGCGACATTCTCACGTACTGCCCGCCATAGCCAGTTCGGGTGCCGATCGTCAGACCGACACCCGAACCAGATCTATGTGGCTACGCGTACCTAGCGTGCCTTGCGGGCTGGCGCCTTTTTTGCCGTGGTCGCCTTGGCGGCCGTCTTTGCGGGCGCCTTCTTGGCCACGGCCTTGGTCGCGGTCGTCTTGCGCGCGACCACGGCTGCCTTGGTGACCTTCTTGGCCGGGGCCTTCTTGGCCGGGGCGGTCTTCGCCGCGGTCGTCTTCTTGGCCGCGGTCGTCTTCTTCGCGGTGGAGACCGTCGGCGACGAAGCCTTCTTCGCCGCGGCGGTCTTGGTCGCCGCTGCCTTCTTCGCCGGAGCGGCCTTCTTTGCCGGAGCGGCCTTTGGGGCCTTTCCGGTCGCCACCATCTCCCGGAAGCCGGCGCCGGCCCGGAATGCCGGGACCGCCGTCTTCTTCACCTTGACGGCTTCGCCGGTGCGCGGGTTACGGGCCATACGAGCGGCGCGGGTGCGCTTCTCGAAGACTCCGAAACCGGTGATGGAGACTTTGTCGCCCTTGGTCACGACGGCCTGGATCTCGGCAAGTACCGCGTCGAGCGCGGCGCTGGCCGACTTCTTCTCTCCCAGGCGAACCGCGAGCGCATCGATGAGCTCGGCCTTGTTCACGAGTTCCCTCCCGTACAAAAAGGATGGCCATTTGCGGCCATTCTGCCGCGGACGCTATGCCCGTTGCACGCCAGATACAAACATGTCAACCAAAAAAGGCGTTGTGTCGTAACGGGAGTGAGCTGTGCCTTATCGCCTATCCGACAGTGTTGCCGTCAGACGACAGCGGGCAGAAACGACGGCCGGCCGTGCTCGAAAGCCGAGATTTCCGGCTCCTTGCGAAGCGTCAAATCGATGTCGTCCAAGCCTTCTAGCAGCCGCAACCGGCTGAAATCGGCTAGCGGGAAGGCCTCTGAAATGGCGCCGGCGGAGACCGTCAACGTGGTCACGTCGACCGTGATGACGATGGCCGGATCGCTTTCGATAAGGCTCCACAAGGCTTCGACGGTGGAAAGTGCCAATTCCACCGGCACGAGCCCTTCCTTGAGCGCGTTGTTGCGGAAGATGTCACCGAAGCTCGGCGCGATGACGGCCCGGAAGCCGTAGTCGCGCAGGGCCCAGACGGCGTGCTCCCGCGACGATCCGGTGCCGAACTCGTTGCCCGCGACGAGCACCGAGGCGCCCGCGTAGCGGTCGTTGTTGAGCACGAAGTCCGGGTCGTTGTCGCGCCACGAGCGGAACAGGCCGTCTTCGAAGCCCGTCTTTGTAATCCGCTTCAGGTATACGGCCGGAATGATCTGGTCGGTATCTACATTGGATCGGCGCAGCGGCACCGCCGTACCCGTGTGGATCGTGATCGCGTCCATGTTCTTCGCTCCTTCAGTTCAGGTCGGCGGGGGCGGCGAACCGGCCCACGACAGCGGTCGCGGCCGCGACGGACGGGGAAACCAGGTGCGTCCGGCCGCCCTTGCCCTGCCGGCCTTCGAAGTTCCGGTTGGACGTGGAGGCGGCCCGCTGCCCGGGCGAGAGCGTGTCCGGGTTCATGCCCAGGCACATGGAACAGCCGGCGAAGCGCCACTCGGCACCGGCCGCCGTGAACACCTCGTGCAGGCCCTCCGACTCCGCTTTCGCGCGTACGGCCGCCGATCCCGGTACGACCAGCATCCGTACGCCCTCGGCCACCTGCCGCCCGCGCAGGACGTCGGCGGCCGCCCGGAGGTCTTCGATCCGGCCGTTGGTGCAGGAACCGAGGAACACGACGTCGACCGGCACGTCCCGCATCGCGGTGCCCGGCTCGAGCGCCATGTAGGTCAGCGCGCGCTCGGCGGCCGAACGCGAGGCCTCGTCGACCATGTCGGCCGGGTCCGGCACCACGCTGTCGAGCGACGTGCCCTGGCCCGGGTTGGTGCCCCACGTGACGAACGGCCGCACGGTGCTCGCGTCGAGGGTGATCTCCGCGTCGTAGGTGGCGCCGTCATCGGTACGCAGTTCCCGCCACGCGGCCACGGCAGCGTCCCACTGCTCGCCCTGTCGGCGCGTACTGACGGCCCTTGAGGTATTCGAACGTGACGTCGTCGGGCGCGATCATGCCGGCCTTGGCGCCCCACTCGATCGACATGTTGGCGACGGTCATGCGGCCTTCCATCGAGAGCGCTCGGATGGCGCTGCCGCGGTATTCCACGATGTGACCGCGCCCCGCGCCCGTGCCGACCTGCGTGATGAGCGCCAGGATCAGGTCCTTCGCGGTGACGCCGGGTTGCAACTCGCCGTCGATCGTGACCGCCATCGTCTTCGGCTTGCCCTGCGACAGCGTCTGCGTCGCCAGGACATGCTCGACCTCGCTGGTGCCGATGCCGAACGCCAGCGCCCCGAACGCGCCGTGGGTGGACGTGTGCGAGTCGCCGCAGACGATTGTCATGCCGGGCTGGGTGAGGCCGACCTGCGGGCCGAGCACGTGCACGACGCCCTGTTCGGCGTCGCCGAGCGAGTGCAGCCGGATGTCGAACTCGGCGCAGTTGCTGCGCAGAGCCTCGATCTGGGTGCGGGACACGGTGTCTTCGATGCGGAGCAACGTGTCGGTCGGGGTGTTGTGGTCCTCGGTCGCGATCGTGAGATCGGGCCGGCGGACCTTGCGACCGGCGGCACGAAGGCCGTCGAACGCCTGTGGACTCGTCACCTCGTGCACGAGGTGGAGGTCGACGTAGAGAAGATCGGGCTCCCCGGGCACGGAACTGACCACGTGGGCGTCCCAGACCTTCTCCGCGAGCGTGCGCTTTGCTGCTCCCACCATCTGGACATCCTAAAGTTTGGGAGGTATGTTTCGCTGTATGGGACACAGTATCAGCGGCGTCGGGGTCTTAGACAAGGCCATCGTCATCCTTGGCGCCTGCGTTGACGGTGCGAGCCTTGCTGAGCTCGTCGAACGAACGAAATTGCCCCGTGCAACGGCGCACCGGCTGGCCCAAGCCCTGGAAATCCACCGCATGCTCGTGCGCGACCCGCAGGGCCGCTGGCGCCCCGGCCCGCGCCTCGGCGAACTCGCGAACGCCGCGCCCGACGTGCTTCTCACCGCCGCCGAGCCGATGATCTCCGCCCTTCGGGACGCCACCGGCGAAAGCGCCCAGCTCTACCTTCGCCGGGCCGATGAACGCATCTGCGTGGCCGCCGCCGAGCGCGCGAGCGGTTTGCGCGACACCGTGCCGGTCGGCTCGGTGCTTCCGATGGTGGCCGGGTCGGCGGCGCAGGTGCTTCTGGCGTGGGAGCCGCCGGAGGCTGTGATGCCGTTGCTGCCGCGCTGCAAGTTCACCGGTCGCACGCTCGCCGAGGTGCGTCGACGCGGTTGGGCGCAGAGCGTGGCCGAGCGCGAGGCCGGTGTCGCCAGTGTTTCGGCGCCGATTCGGGATCGCACCGGCAGGGTCATCGCCGCGATCAGCGTCTCCGGGCCGATCGAGCGTCTCGGCCGCCGACCGGGCGACCGGCACGCGATGGCCGTCGTGCGAGCCGGACAACGACTGTCTGGCCTGTAAGCACTACCAATGCGGTAACTGTCGTAGTTGTGACCTGATCGGGACCGATTTCGCTCTCACAGGTGACATCTACGATTGTGCGCCGCCTATACCATGACCGGGCACTATGGGCGCCTGCCACTTCTGGGCGGGCGCCCTCATCCCGGAAGGACCCCCCGAAGTGACAGAGCCGACTCCGGCCACACCGGAGCAATCCGCTACGCCGCAAACGCAATCCGAGACACCCGAGCAGTCGGAGGCGACCGTTCCCGCGCCTCGCGCCGAGTCCGAGGCGACCGTCCCCACAGACGGCAAGACCGCCGACCCCTGGTCCCGCGAAGCCGAGACCGTGCCCGTCACGGCCGAGACCCCGGTCGCTGTGCCGGCCGACGCGTTGCCGACGGCCGCGTTCCAGGGCGCGCCGGCCACCGAAGGATTCGTTGACGCCCCGGTCGCGAAGCCGCGGCGCCGGCGTACCACCCTTGTGTTGGCGATCGTCGCTGTCGTGGTCGTGCTCCTCGGTGCCGGCGCATACGCGGGTGCCCGCTACTGGACCGGCGCCGGCATCACCGAACCGGAGTCGGCCGTGCCCGCGTCCGTCGTGCTCTTCGCGCGCATCGACGTGAACCCGGGGTCCGCGACAAGCTCGACTTCCAGAGCCTCATCGAGAAGTTCCCGACACACGGGAAGTCCGCGTCCGACGTCGTGACGTCCGTGGAGAAGTCCGTCGCCAGCAGCGCCAAGCTCGACTACACCACCGACGTGAAGCCGTGGTTCGCCGGGCAGGCCGGCATCGCGGAGTGGGTCGACTCGGCCGGCAAGCCGGTGGTGCTGCTCGCGTTCGCCAGCAAGGACGACGCGGCCGCGAAGAAGGCGCTCACGAAGGTGCAGGCGAAGCAGACGAGCGGCCAGTTCGGCTTCGTGATCAGCGGCGGTTACGCCCTGGTCGCCGGCGCCGACGGCAACGCACAGGCGGACGCGACCGCGGCCTCGGCAGCGGCCGCCAAGCACAACCTGGCCGACAGCGCGCCGTTCACGTCCGCGGTCAAACACCTCAGTGGCCACAACCTGTTGATCGCGTACGCGGACGAGCACGGGCTCGGCACGCTGATGAAGTCCACGCTGGGCAGCGCGATCAATGGCGCCGGCCTCCTCGGCGACACCGGCGGCGACGGCAGCGCGTCGGCGATCAGCTCGGTCACCGGCATGCTCGGCTCGCAGAGCACCGCGTTCGACTCGCTCAAGGGCACGATCGTCGTCGGCGGCAGCATTGTCGACAACGGCGTCGAGATCCGCATCCACACCGACGGCCAGACCGCGTCGACCACGGCCGGCACCAACGTGCGCCCGACGCTCGACGCGATGCCCGACACGACGATCGTCGGCCTGGCCATCGACGGCGCCGACCCGAACGGCGCGGCGATGAAGCAGCTGAGCCCGATGCTCGGCGGCATGCTGGGCGGCGCGCTCGGTGCCGCGGGCGGCGATCCGACCGACCCGCACGCCGCGCCCGTCGATCCGGCGATGGTGCAGGCGTTCTCGGGCGCGATCACCGACCTGTTGACGTCGAAGGTGATCAGCCTGGCGTTCACCGGCCTGTCCGGCAAGGCGCCGAGCGGCTTCGTCTCGCTCACGCCCCGCGACGCGGCAGCCGAGCACACGCTGATGACGCTGATCGGTCAGTTCACCGGCGGGAAAACGGTCCCCGGGGCCGCGATCACCGACGCCGACGGCCACGTCCAGGTGACCCTCGGCGGCCCGACAAGCACCGGCAAGCTGTCCAGCATCTCGCTCTACCAGAAGACGATGGCCGGCATGTCCACCTCGGGTGGCGCGTTCTACGTCGACGTGCAGAAGCTGGTGGCGCTGATCGACGCCAACGGTGGTCACCTGAGCGCCGACGACAAGGCGCAGGTCGCGCCGATCAAGTCGATCGGTGTCTCGTCGACGTCGGCGGGCACCAGCTCTGACGGCCTGATCCGGGTCATCATCACCAAGTAGTTCCCGACGGCCCCGTCGTCCCGCGAGGGATGGCGGGGCCGTGCTATTTCTGCGACTCCGCGAGTTCGACGAGGATCTGGGCCAGTTCATAAGCCGACGCCACGTGTACGTCTGTCGCCGCGCGGACCTCGGGAAGCTCGCCCACGGCCACGGCGATGCCCGGGTTCCCGGTGCGCTCGGACCAACTGTGGATCGCCTCGAACGCCGGCAGATCCCCGAAGTCGTCGCCGGCGAACATCGCGGCCGACGGTGACTTCGCGAGCAACGCGTTCACGGCGTCGGCCTTCGAGAGATCCCGGATCCGGATTTCCAGCACCGACTTCCCCGGGTGCACCTCGAGCCCCGCCTGCTCGGCGAGATGCGTCACGCCGGGCTCCAGTCGAGTCAGTGCGCCGGCCGGATCGGGAGTCTGCCGGGTGTGTACGACCAGCGACAACCGCTTGTCCTCCAACCAGACCGCCGGGTCCTCCGCGTGCAGCACGGGCGGCAGCTGCGACCGCAGCTCCGCGATGCCGTCGGGTTCGGCACGCGTTTTGAGCTGCCCTTCGTGCCACGTCTCGGCGCCGTGCACACCGCTGACGATCACGCCCGGGATCTCGGCCAGATCGCCGAGCCGCAGCACCGTTTCCGCGTCGCGACCCGTGACGACCGCGATCTGCACGCCGGCTTCGGCGAGCCGCTTGAGAGCCGCGATCACGTGCGGGACCGGCCGGGACAGACTCGGATTCATGACAATCGGGGCAAGTGGCCCATCGAAGTCGAGGGCGATCAACGCATCGGGCAGTCGGGCGGCGAAGCCGACGAACTCATCACGCATGCCCTCAACGTACGCGAGAACATCGCCATCTCGGCCCGTCCCACCGATCCGTATCGGCTCTCGTTGACCTTGGCGACCCACTGTCGCTATGGCAGCACTTATTCGCCAAGGTCACGTGGAGGTTGGGTGGGCGGGGCGGCTGGGGTGGGGCGGGGTGGGGCAATGGAAAAGCTGGCCACGATCCTTGCGGATCATGACCAGCTCTGTCTGTAGTCCCGATGGGATTCGAACCCACGCTACCGCCTTGAGAGGGCGGCGTCCTAGGCCACTAGACGACGGGACCGTGCCGAACCTTGCCTTACCTGCAACCTAGCCTCACGGTGCCGCTCGCGCTACTGCCGTGATCAATGTTGCTGCTGGGGTACCAGGACTCGAACCTAGACTAACTGAACCAGAATCAGTTGGGCTGCCAATTACCCCATACCCCATTGGTGCGCGGGTCTCCCCTGGCACCGGGGAAACTGTACCTGACGGGGTGGGGCGGGCAAAATTGGGTTATCCCCGCCGGCCCCACCCGTCAGTCGTGTCACGCGACGATCAGTCCACCGACACGACGCTGTTGCTCAACGTGCCGAGCCCCTCGATGGACACGGTCACGGTCTCGCCGGCGACGATCGGCGAGACGCCGGCCGGGGTGCCGGTGAGGATCACGTCGCCGGGCAGCAGCGTCATCACGTGTGAGATGTAAGACACCAGGGTCGGCACATCGAAGACCATGTCCTTGGTACGCCCCAGTTGCCGCACCTCCTCGTTGACCTCGCACCGGATCTCCAGATCGTCGATGTCGAGGTCGGTGTTGATCCACGGTCCGAGCGGGCAGAACGAGTCGAAGCCCTTCGCCCGGGTCCACTGGCCGTCGGCGTGCTGCAGATCGCGGGCGGTCACGTCATTGGCGCACGTGTAGCCGAAAACCGCTCCGGCGGCGCCCTTGCGGTCGACCCGGCTCGCGCCGGTGGCACCGATGATCACGGCGAGTTCGGCCTCGTGCTCGACCTGCTTCGACTGCGACGGCAGCCGGATCGAGTCGCGGTGGCCGATGATCGACGACGACGGCTTTAGGAAGAGCAGCGGCTCTTTGGGCACGTCAGCGTTGTGCTCGGCGGCGTGGTCGGCGTAGTTTCGCCCGACGCAGACGACCTTGCTGGGATAGATCGGCGGCCGGAAGCGGACGTCCTCGGCCGCCCAACGCTGCCCGGTGAACCGCACCGAGTCGAACGGCAGCCCGTCGATCTCGGCGACCGTCAAGCCGGTCGTGGCGCCGTCGCCTTCGCCTTCAACGACGCCGTACGAGACCTTGCCGGCATACTCGAACAGGGCAATACGCACGATGAATCCCCTTCCGCTGGACGTGGTCGAATCTACCGTCGAGCCGGATCCATGCGGCCACTACCCTGGTGATGTGCGCCTGACCCTCGATGCCCCGACCTGGTGCGCTCGCCGCGAGGCGCACGAGACCCGCATCGACGCCTGGCTCGCCGAGCATCGCGATCGTCGCCGCGCGGGCCGCAAGCATCCGGTCGAGGACTTCCTCTTCACCTACTACTCGCAGCGGCCCAGCCAGTTGCGCCGGTGGCATCCCGGTGCCGGTGTCGGGCTGCGCGGCGCCGACCCGGCCGAGTTCGGCCCGGACTATCGGCGCGACGACGATGTCGTGTGCGTGGACGTCGACGGCGGTGATGGCCCGGCGCGGCGAATCCGTCCGGTGGATCGTCGATCTGTTGCGGCAGACCGCGTCCCGGCCGGCTCATCTCGGCTGCTTCGGCATGCACGAGTGGGCCATGGTCTACCGGCAGTCGCCCGACGAGATCCGGCACGCCGACTGGCCGCTGCGGCTGGGCCCCGACGCCACGGCGGCTGTTGTCGACGGCAATCGGGTGCGGTGCAGCCACTTCGACGCGTACCGGTTCTTCACCGAGCCGGCCCGGCCGCTCAACCTGCTCACGCCCACCCGGGAAAGCCAGCCGGCGCTCGACCAGCCGGGATGCCTGCACGCGAACATGGATTGCTACAAGTGGGCGTACAAGCTGACACCGCTCGTCAGCAGTGACCTCGTGACCGACTGCTTCGCGCTGGCCCGCGAAATCCGCGCGCTCGACATGCGGGCCAGCCCGTATGACCTGGCCGATCTCGGTTATCCGCCGGTGCGCGTGGAGACGGCCGAGGGGCGCGCCGAGTACGCGACGGCCCAGCGGTCCTTCGCCGAGCGGGCCGCCCCGCTGCGAGCACGGCTTATCGACGCGTACGACGAAGCGGTCACCAACCGAACGCTGACCGTGAGCCCTCCGCCCGGCCGGTAGCCACGATAGACACCGGCCGACACAATGTCGTGGTGACCGATGAAGACGCAGGCTCGCCCGTGCCGTCGCAAACGTCGTTTGATGCCGGGCCGCCGGTCGAGTTGATCGAGGTCGAAGTGGTCGGCGGCGAGCCCGAAGCCATCGACATGGAAACCCTGCACGCCAAGCTGCTGCACATCACGTCGCACCTGGAGCGACTGTCGGCGGCCACGGTGCATCAGGCCGGCACGATCCACCAGCCGGCGTGGCTGCGGCGCACCGCCGAGGAGCCGCGGCTTCCGGTCGTGTTCGCCGTGCTGATCGCGGTCGCGTTGCAGGCCGTGGTGCCGCACAACCTGGCCTTCAAACCGTGGTGGCTGCTGCCGAGTCTGGAACTGCTGCTACTCCGCTGATCATCGTCACCCGGCAGACGTCGGTGAGCCGCGAATCCCGGTTTCTGCGTGTGCTCGGCCTGAGCCTCGTCGCCGCCGCGAGCCTCGCGACCGCGTGGTCCGCGACGCTGCTTGTGGAGAAGCTCATCCACAATCACGTGGGCGTAAACGTGGCGCTCGACAGCCCGGGGGCGCTGCTGCGCAACGGCGGCGCGATCTGGCTGACGAACGTGATCGTGTTCGCGCTGTGGTACTGGGAGATGGACCGTGGTGGCCCGGTCGCCCGGTCGTGCGCCTACGTCGTGCACCCGGAATTCCTGTTCTCGCAGATGACGGCTCCGGAACTCGTCGCGAAAGACTGGGAGCCGGGCTTCGTCGACTACTTCTACCTGTCGTTTACGAACGCGACCGCGTTCAGCCCGACCGACACGTTGCCGCTGACGCGATGGGCGAAATTGATCATGATGTTCCAGTCGGCCGTGTCGCTCGTGACAGTGGCACTCGTCATTGCCCGGGCCGTCAACGTCATCTCGTGAGGGGGTTTGCCGTAGCGCCGCACGTGGCGGCAGCGTCGCTTCGGTAGGGTCGACGGGATGAGACGCAGCGCGGACGTGGCCGCCGAGCCGGAAATCGTACGGCCGCAGGCCGCCCGTCGCCGGATTCCGTGGCGCGGTCTCGCCCAGACCGTCTGCTGGGCGCTGGTCGTCGGATGGGCCGCGTTCACGATCATGCGGGTATTCGGTCTGGAACGCACGTGGTATCTGGACACGCTCGTCAGCTTCACGCCGTACGTGGCGCTGCTTTCGGTCATTCCGTTGATCTTCGCCTTGCTGCTGCGGCGCTGGCGTGCCGCGATCGTGGCGCTGCTGACGAGCCTCGCCCTGGTGACGCTGCTGCTGCCGCGGGCGATCGGCGGCCCCGATCCCGGCCACGGCCCTCGCCTGCGCGTGATGAGCAGCAACATGAAGATCGGCGCCGCCGACCCCGCCGCGATCGTCGCGCTGGTCAAGGCGCACGACATCGATGTGCTCGCGATCGACGAGTTCACGCCCCACGCTGAGGACAGGCTGGTCGCCGCCGGGCTGACGACGCTGCTTCCGTTCAGCGCCACGACGCCGATCGACGGTGCCACGGGTTCCGCGATCTACTCGCGCTACCCGCTGACCGGCACCGGATATCAGCCACTCGCGGGCGGTTTCGGGCAGGAGTACGCGACCGTGACGGTGCCCGGCGCGCTGCCGCTGCTCGTCGACGCGGTGCACACCCGGGCGCCCGGCGAGCCCGGCCTGACCAGCGACTGGGCCAAGAGCCTCACGCAGGAGCCGCACGCGACTCCGAAAGGCCCGGTGCGCCTGCTCGCCGGCGACTTCAACGCGACCCTCGACCACGCCCGGCTGCGTACGCTCCTCGACACCGGCTACGTCGACATCGCCTCGCAGCTCGGTGACGGTCTGACCACGACGTGGCCGTACGACGGCACCTTGCTGCCGGGCATCACGCTCGACCATTTCTTCGCCGACCCGCGGATCGGCGCCGTGTCGTTCGGCGCGACCATCGTCAAAGGCACCGACCACAAGGCGATCTACACGGTCATCACGCTGCCGTCCGCCTAAAGCATTGCGCCGGGTCGTTACCGTGCGCCCGATGACCTTGTCGACGGACGAAACCGTTGCCCTGCCCCACACTCGCCGCCCGATTCCGTGGCGCCTCATCGCCGGGATCTGCTGCTGGCTGCTCGTCGCGGCCTGGGCCGGGTTCGCCATCGTGCGCCTGTTCGGCCTGGAACGCACGTGGTACGGGGACACGGTCATCGCATTCACCCCGTACGTCGCGATCGGATCGGTGGTGCCGCTGCTCGTCGCACTGCGATTGCGCCGGTGGCGGGCGGTCGGGGTGGCCGTGGCGACGACGCTCACGCTCGGAGCGTTCTTCGTGCCGCGGGCTGTCGGCGGCCCGAACCCCGGCAACGGCCCGAGGCTGCGCATCATGAGCGCGAACCTCCGCGTCGGCTGGGCGGACCCGGGCACGATCGTCGGACTCGTACGTGACCAGAACATCGATCTTCTGGCCATTCAAGAACTCACGCCGGACATCTACGGTCGCCTGATCGCGGACGGTCTTGGCACATTGCTGCCGTTCGACGTGGCGCAACCGATGCCAGTCGCGCTCGGTTCGGCCATCTTCTCCCGCTACCCGCTGTCCGATCATCGCTTCCGGCGCCTGGCCGGCGGCTTCTCGCAGCAGTACGCGACCGTGCACGTGCCGGGCGCGAAGCCGCTGGAGTTCGTTTCGGTGCACACCCGGGCCCCCGTGCTTCCGAGCGACAACGCGGACTGGGCGAAGAGCATGGCGCAGGAACCACACGCGACTCGCAAAGGCGCCGTACGGCTGCTCGCCGGCGACTTCAACGCCACCCTCGACCACGCCCGCCTGCGTACGCTCATCGACACCGGTTACGTCGACATCGCGTCGCAACTCGGTGACGGG
Source organism: uncultured Actinomycetota bacterium (assembly GCA_963797605.1). Lineage (GTDB taxonomy): Bacteria > Actinomycetota > Actinomycetes > Mycobacteriales > Micromonosporaceae > DASQPR01. The sequence goes on from CAWCPX010000005.1 coordinate 705,928, forward strand.
CTCGTGACGACGTGGCCGTACGACGATCGGCGCCTGCCCCGGATCACGCTCGACCACTTCCTCGCGGATCCCCGCATCGGCGCGGTGTCGTTCGGCGCGGCGCTGGTGCCCGGGAGCGATCACCGGACCATTTACGCCGTCGTCACATTGCCAGCGGGTTAAATCAGCGCGCCAGTGTGCACCCGTTGCGGCCGCCACGCCATAACCCGAGTGGCCGACTTACAGCGGAATCCGAGAGTTCTACGCTCCTGCGCAACCGGATCCGCAGAATCCGACCCCTCACCACTGCGGGAGTCCACAATGTCCACCACGCTCGACGCGTCCGACCAGGACGCACAAGACTCGGCGGCACTCGCCAGTCTGGGCTATCGGCAGCAGCTCACGCGCGCCCTCGGCCTGTCCGGCAACTTCGCGATCGGCTTCACCTACCTGTCTCCTCTCGTCGGCGTCTACTCCCTGTTCAGCTACGGCCTCGGCACCGCCGGCGGCGCGGTCTTCTGGACGATTCCGATCGTCATGTTCGGCCAGATGCTCGTCATGCTGACGTTCGCGGAGGTGTCGTCGCAGTACCCGGTCGCCGGCGGCATCTTCCAGTGGTCGCGGCGCCTCGTCGGACCGAGGTACGGCTGGATCTCCGGCTGGATCTACACCTGGGCGCTGCTCATCACGGTCGCCGCGGTCGCGTTCCCGATCGCCGGATTCGCCGGACCGCTGCTGCATTACACGGTCGACTCGCATACGACGGTGATCACGGCGATCGTCGTCATCCTGTTCTCCGCCGCCGTGAACATGGCCGGCGTGCGGCGCCTGGCGTTCGTCGCCTACATCGGCGTCGCGGTCGAGGTCGTCGGCACCGTCGGGCTCGGCCTCTACCTGATGATCTTCCATCACCACAACAGCCTCGGCGTGCTCGTGCACACGCAGGGTGCCGGGGCCGGCGATTACACCGGCGCGTTCCTGGCGGCGATCCTGTTCGCGGTCTGGATTTTCTACGGCTTCGAGGCGTGCGGTGACATCGCGGAAGAGGTCCGCGACCCGTCTCGGAAAATCCCCAAGGCGATGGGGTGGACGCTCGGCATCGGCGGTCTCGCGACCATCATCCTGACCATCGGCCTGACCGTCTCCCAGCCCGACCTCGTCGGCTTCGTCAAGGATTTCGCCGCCGGAAAGGCTCCGGACGCGGTGGGCGCCTCTCTCGACGCCGCGCTCGGATCGGGTGGCTCGAAGTTCGCGCTCGCGCTGATCGTGCTCGGCTTCGTCTCCTGCACGCTGGCGATCCAGGCGGCGGCGACGCGGCTCGTCTACTCGTTCGGCCGTGACGGCATGATCGTCGGCGGCAAGACGCTGGCGCGGGTCAACCCGCGCTTCCACATGCCACCGGCCGCCATCGCGGTGACCGCGATCGTGCCCGCCCTGGTCACGTTGCTGCCGAGCGCCACGGTCAACCGGGTCATCGCGTTCGCCGTGACCGGTATCTACACCGGCTTCCAACTCGTCGTGCTCGGTGCGGTCATCGCGCGCGCCCGAGGCTGGAAGCCCAGTGGCAAGTTCACGCTCGGCGCGTGGGGATGGGTCGTCAACCTCGGTGGCCTCGTGTACGGCATCGCGGCGATCGTGATCCTGTCCACGAAAGCGCCGTACGGCACCTCGTTCATCCTGAAATGGCTGGTGCCGCTGTCGGTCGGTGCCGTGGCCGTGGTCGGTCTGCTCTACCTGCTGCTCTTCCGGCCGAAGGTGAACATCCAGGAAGACGCGCGGGCCGACATCCCGGCGCAGCGTTCGCCATCGGACGTCAGCGAGGACGCGTCCGCCTGATCGACGAAACGCGCCCCGGGATCGGATCCCGGGGCGCGTTCGGCATTATTCCGTCAGGCCGTAGGTGAGCGCGTCGACGAGCGCGTGCCAGCTGGCCTCCACCACGTTGTCGTGCACGCCGACGGTCGTCCAGTCGCGGCCACGATCGTCGACCGTCTCCACGAGCACCCGGGTGACCGCGGCCGTGCCGTGCGACCCGGCCAGGATGCGGACCTTGTAGTCGGCCAGTTCAAAGGTCTCCAGCGCCGGGTACGCCTGCCGGAGCGCCGATCGCAGCGCGTTGTCGAGCGCGTTGACCGGCCCGTTGCCCTCACCGATCGCGATCACCCGTTCGCCTCGGACGATGAGTTTGACCGTGGCCTCGCTCAGCACCGAACCGTCGATCGTGTGCTCGACCATGACCCGGTACGACTCGAGCGTGAACGGTCGCACCACGCCACCGGGCAGCGCACCGCGTACGAGCAGCTCGAACGACGCATCGGCGGCCTCGAACGACCACCCCTGCGCCTCGAGCTGCTTGACCGATTCGGTCACGGACGCGAGCGCTTTGGGCTCCGCCGAGAGGTCGATGCCGAGCGAGCGGGCCTTGAGTTCGATGCTCGCCCGGCCGGCCATCTCGGTGACCAGGATCTTCATGTCGTTGCCCACCACGTCGGGGTCCACGTGGTTGTAGAGCAACGGGTCGACTTTGATCGCGCTCGCGTGCAGTCCCGCCTTGTGAGCGAAAGCGGCAGCCCCGACGTAAGCCTGGTGGGAGTCGGGGGCGAGATTCGCGATCTCGGCGATGGCGTGCGAGACGCGCACCATCTGTTCCAGGCATCCGTCCGGTAGGACCGGCATGCCCAGCTTGAGTTGCAGGTTCGCCACGACGGCGAAGAGATCGGCGTTGCCGGGTCGTTCGCCGTAGCCGTTGGCGGTGCATTGCACCTGGACCACGCCCGCCTCGACGGCCGCGATCGTGTTCGCCACCGCGCAGGCGGTGTCGTTCTGGCAGTGGATGCCGAGCGCCGTCTCCCGGTCCGGGAGCAGGTCACGCAGTGCGGCGATGGACGCGGTGATCCGGGAGGGCAGCATGCCGCCGTTGGTGTCGCACAGCACGACGGTTTCGGCGCCGGCCGCGGCCGCGGTGGCGACGACGGAAGCGGCGTACTCCGGGTCATAGGCGAAGCCGTCGAAGAAATGCTCGCAGTCGACGAGAACGCGGCGGCCCTCGGACCGCAGGTATTCGACGGTTTCGCGTACCATCGACAGATTTTGATCTCCGCTTGTCCGCAACGCGCGCTCCACGTGGCGCAGGTCAGACTTGGCGACGAGACAGACGACCGGGGTCTCGGCCGCGAGCAGTGCCTGCACCTGCGGGTCGGCCTTGACGTCGAGGTCCGCGCGGCGGGTCGCGCCAAACGCGACGAGCACGGCGTTCTTCAAATCCAGCTCGGTCCGCGCGCGGCTGAAGAACTCGGTGTCCTTGGGCATCGCGCCGGGCCAGCCGCCCTCGATGAAACCGACACCGAACTCGTCGAGCAGCCGCGCGATCGCGAGCTTGTCGGCGACGGAGAACGTCAAACCTTCCCGCTGCGCGCCGTCTCGCAGTGTCGTGTCGAAGACCTGGACCGACATGATGCTCCTTCTGTTCGTTCGGTGTGGTTCCGGTGGTCCGGTGTTGGTTCGTGCGTTCGTGTCGTGGTGTGCGTTTCGCGTGTTGTGTCCGTGGGTAACTTCCGGGCACAAACAAAAGACCCCCCACGGATGTGGGAGGTCGGCGCACGCAGGAAGGTCTCTGCGTGCGCTACTCGATAATCGCGAGTACGGAATACGTCACGATGGGTAGTCTTCCACGGACGTCCGCACTTCGGAAGCATCGTCCTACCTGATGGAATCGCAGCAGCTGACGAGAGGTCTGAGCGGATGACTGACACGAACAACGGGACCGCTAACCCGGCCCGCAAGCCGTTCGACGCCGGCCCGCCGGGAGGCAGCCCGCAGGAGGCACCGGGCCTCGCCCCCGTGCCCGCGCCGCTCGAGATGATGCCGGGCGTCGGCCTTGCCGGCGGAATGGGTCTGCAGCCCGGCCTGACCGGCATCCCGGCAGTGGACGGGCACGGCACCTTCGGCTCCCGCGATGTCGCCGACCCGGACAACCGCGATGAACGCGATTTCGCCGGCTTCCGGGTGCGGGCGACCGACGGCTGGGCCGGACGCGTCGACAAGGCGAGCCACCGCGCCTACAACGGGGACATGATCGTCGACGCCGGACCCGCGTTCTTCCGGCACAAGGTCGTCGTGCCGGCGAACGCGATCCTCAACGTCGACACGCACCATCACGTCGTCTCGGTCGATCTGACCAAGTCCGAGGTTAAGGGCAGCGCCGCGGCTCGCTAGACGACTCGGGGTGCGCTGGGTCAGATGACCCGGTGCACCCAGCCGTGCCGGTCGGGCTTGCGTCCGCGCTGGATGTCCACGAGTTCGGCCCGGAGCGACGCCGTGATCGGACCGGTCGCTTCGATGCCGGCTCCGATCGCGAAGTGCTCCTTACGGGACTTGACCGCGCCGATCGGCGTCATCACGGCCGCCGTGCCACAGGCGAACACCTCGGTCAGGCGGCCGCTGGCGGCGTCGGCACGCCACTCGTCGATCGAATAGGGGCGCTCGTCGGTCTTGATGCCCCGCTCGGCCGCCAACGTCATGATCGCGTCTCGGGTGATGCCGGGCAGGATCGAGCCGTTGATCGGCGGCGACACCATGCTGCCGTCGTCGAAGACGAAGAAAACGTTCATGCCGCCGAGTTCGTCGACGTATAGGCGTTCGACCGCGTCGAGGAAAATCACCTGGTCGCAGTCGTTTTCGATGGCTTCGGCCTGGGCCACGAGGCTGGCGGCGTAGTTGCCGCCGCACTTCGCGCCGCCGGTGCCACCGGGAGCGGCCCGCGTGTAGTCCTCGGAGACCCAGACCGTGATCGGCTTGACGCCACCCTTGAAGTAGGCGCCGGCCGGGGAGGCGATGAGCACGTAGAGGTATTCGGAAGCCGGTTTGACCCCGAGGAAGACCTCCGACGCGTACATGAACGGGCGCAGGTAGAGGCTGCCGTCTTCGGTCTGCGGAATCCAGTCGCGGTCAATCTTGATGATCTCGTGCAGCGAATCGAGGAACACCTGCTCGGGCAGCTGTGCCATCGCCATGCGCTCGGCCGACTTCGCGAAGCGCCGGGCGTTGGCGTCGGGGCGGAACATGGTCACGCCGCCGTCGGGGCTGTTGTAGGCCTTCAGACCCTCGAAGATCTCCTGTGCGTAGTGCAGCACCGCGGTCGCCGGGTCCATCGGAATGGGTGCGCGAGCTTCGACCCGGGCGTCGTACCAGCCTTTGGTGTCCGCGTAGCGGATCGTCACCATGTGATCGGTAAAGACCCGGCCGAACCCAGGGTTGACGAGCCTTGCACTGCGCTCCGCAGCCGAAACCGGCTCGGCGTTTGGACGAATCTCGAAGTCGAGGCTCTCACCACCACTCATCGCGCTGACCTCCGTGTCACATCGTGGGACGCCCTGGTAATTGAAACTTACCCCCTCTGCCTTTGGTTCAGGCAGGGGCGGCCAGGCAAAGAGCCTGCTTCCAAGCTGTCGTTCGGCTGCGCTTCGAGCCAGAACGGACGGTGAAGCAGGCCCTATCGCGATGTGCTGACGGTGATCAACTCGCGAGCTTGGCCAAACGATCTCCGACTTCGGCGGTGCGCAGCGGCTGGCCCGGGGTGCGGGCGGCAAGTTCCGCGGCGACCGCCTCGGTTACTCGCCGCGAGGCGGCGGCATGGCCGAGGTGATCGAGAAGCAGCGCGGTCGAGAGCACGGCGGCGGCTGGATCGGCCACGCCCTTGCCCGCGATATCAGGAGCAGAGCCATGCACAGGCTCGAACATTGACGGGTACGTCTTCTCCGGGTTGATGCACCCGCTGGCCGCCATGCCGATGCCACCCGTGACGGCGGCGGCGATGTCGGTGAGAATGTCGCCGAACAGGTTGTCGGTGACGATGACGTCATAACGGGCGGGATCGGTCACCAGATACATCGCGGCGGCGTCGACGTGCTGATATTCAGTGGCGATATCGGGGAACTCCCGGGCGACCTCCGCGAAGGTGCGCACCCATAGGTCGCCGGCATGCGTCAGCACATTGGCCTTGTGCACCAGCGTGACCTTGCGGCGCTCACGCTGCCCGGCCCGGTTGAACGCGTCGCGGACGACCCGCTCGACGCCGTGCCGGGTGTTGAGGCTCTCCTCCGTGGCGATCTCGTGTGCCGTGCCCTTGTGCAGCACTCCACCGGCGCCGGCGTAAAGACCTTCGGTGCCCTCGCGGACGACGACCATGTCGATCTCGCCCGGCTTCACAGCACCGAGCGGACTCGCGATGCCGGGCCAGAGCTTCGACGGCCGCAGGTTGACGTATTGGTCGAAGTCGAACCGGAGCTTCAGCAACAGACCGCGCTCCAGCACACCCGGCGGCACGGACGGGTCACCGACGGCACCGAGGAGGATCGCGTCGAAGCCCTGCAACTCGTCACGAACGGAGTCGGGCAGCACCTCGCCGGTCCGGTGATAGCGTGCGGCGCCAAGATCATAGGCGGTGGTCTCGGTGTCGGGAAGGACGACGGTGAGCACCTTGATGGCCTCATCGATGACCTCGGGCCCGATGCCGTCACCGGCCACGACCGCGATGCGCGTCACGCTTGATCTCCCTACGTCGGTGCTTGCTCCGATGCGAGCTACCCAACGAACGTTAAGGCATCGTCCCGTCAATCGAAACTTCCGTCTCATAATGTGGACGGCATCCAGGGCCAGCGAGCGTGGCGCCGTTGTGTTCCAATCGCACCGTGGAAATCCTGGCGGAGGCTGTCGCGTGGTCACGACGGTGGCAGCGCAGGCTTCGCGCGGCGCGCCGGCTTCTGATCGCCGGGGCGGCTGTCGGGGTGGCCGACGGTGCGCTGAGCCACGACGGATATCTCCACGGCGCGGTGCCGACCGTGGTCGCGTTCGCTATCGCGGCAATTTGCGGCGCTGGCGCCGTTGCTGCCAGCCGGGGTGAGAAACGGATCCGCCGCACGGAAGCGCGCCACTTCGACGCCGTCGTCGCCGCCGGGCCGACAACGTTTCCCGAAACCCTGGTCGTCTGGCCGTCCACACCCCGTCGTCGCGCCGTACGCATCGCCCTCGGCTCGCTGCCGGGCGTGCTGTTGCTGGTCGCCGTGTGGACATTCGGATACGTCGGCCACCACCCCGCCCTCGTCGCACTCGCCGCCGGCTACGTGGGCTGGCCGGCGATCCACGTATTGCGGCCGGTCGCCTCCGTGCTCTACCGGGGTCCGTCTGCCGACAAGTCACCGACGGTCGAAGTGACGCGTGAGGGCATCACTGAGCCGTCGTGGCGGCTCAGGGTGCCGTGGAGCGAGATCGTCGGCGTAGACGTGGACTTCGACACGCGTACGCTCCGGTGGCGCACAACCCGGCGTACGCCCCTGGAACGGCTCATCGGGTGGCGGGCGCGCTGGCAGACGGCACTCACCGACCGGATTTTCGCCGACGGAGGCGTGTCGGTCCGGATGCCGTCGGCGCCCGAGGATGCCATCTGGTTATCGCGGACGTACATGTCGCGCCGCGAAGATCCGCGGATCTTGACAGATACGGGGGTCAGAGCGATGTCGGAAGGCCCCGTAAGTGGCAAGATCCGCGGATCTTCGCGGAGTACGCGATGAAACTGCCCGACCGAGTCGAGGTCGGTCATCAGGCGTACGCGGTCGCCCGCCTCCGGCGGCTGCGATCCCGCCGGACAGCATTCGAGGCGGCGACCGACGTGATCCTCGTCGGGTCCATCTTCTGGCCCGTCTGGTCGCACGTGATCGAGCATCGGGGCCTTCACAGCCCGCTCTGGTTCTTCGCCGTCATCGCACTCACCTACGGCGTTCAGGGTGCGCGGGCGCTTTTCCATCGGGCGGAAGCCGGGCTCGTGACCATCGCGGCGGGCAACCCGACCGGCTTGGCTACTCCCCTGGCGCTGCACCGGCGACGAGGATCATGGCGCGGGGCGGTCGCGACCGCCATCGCCGTCGGTCTGGTCGGGCTCTACGCCTGGCTCCTCTGCAGGTCGGCCCACATCGCCATTTGGCACCGCAGTGCATTGTTCTACACGGTGTTCGGAGTTCTGGCCGCGCTCGTCGGAGCGGCAACGCTGGTCCCGTTCCGCAGGAGCGACGACGTCGGGCGGATCGACGAAGGCGGGCTGCAGCTGAGCGACGTCCATGTCACCGTGCCGTGGCACTGGATCAGTTCCGTGAGCGCCAGGTCGCGAGACGGTCTGGAGATCACCTGGCTCATCCGCGACGCGGCCAAAGACGACGCCTTGCGACTATCACAACAACATCCACGTCGAGCCGCCCGATGGATTCGGTTCAATCCGACCGTGATCCGGCTCGACGCGACGTTTCTCCGCGAGCGCCCGGAAGAGATCGTCCATGCTTCGAACGAGTACATCCGAGCTGCCCGTGCGGCCACGATCGCGCTCCTGCCGGTAACGGACGAAGGCCCGCACCGGTAACCGGCGCGGGCCCTCGATCACGCGAGAAATCAGGCGGTGTCGGTGAGCGGACGGTCGACCCAGCTCATCATGCCGCGGAGTTTCGCACCCGTGGCCTCGATCGGGTGCGCGGCACCCTGCTCCTGCAGCTTGCGGAAGTTCGGGCGGCCGGCGTCGTCGTCGGCGATGAGTTCCCTCGTGAACTCGCCCGACTGGATCTCGGCGAGCACCCGGCGCATCTCCTCCTTGACCCGCTCGTCGATGATGCGCGGGCCCCGGGTCAGGTCGCCGTACTCGGCGGTGTCGGAGACGCTGTACCGCATCCGGGCGATGCCACCCTCGTACATCAGGTCGACGATCAGCTTCAGCTCGTGGAGGCATTCGAAGTACGCGATCTCGGGTGCGTAACCGGCCTCGGTCAGCACCTCGAAACCGGTTTGCACGAGCGCCGTCGTGCCGCCACAGAGCACCGCCTGCTCACCGAACAGGTCGGTCTCGGTCTCTTCCTTGAACGTCGTCTTGATGGCGCCGGCGCGCGTACCACCGATGGCCTTGGCGTAGGCGAGCGCGAGCGCGAACGCGCCGCCGGTCGCGTCTTGCTCGACCGCGACGAGCACCGGGACGCCCTTGCCGTCGACGAACTGACGGCGCACGAGGTGGCCGGGGCCCTTCGGGGCGACCATCGCGACGTCGACATCGGCCGGCGGCTTGATGAGGTCGTAGCGGATGTTGAGGCCGTGCCCGAAGAACAGCGCCTTGCCGGCGGTCAGGTTCGGCTCGATCGACTCGGCGTAGATCTTCCGCTGTGCGGTGTCCGGCGCCAGGATCATGATGACGTCGGCCTCAGCGGCGGCCTCGGCCGGCGTGACGACCCGCAGGCCCTGCTCGGCGGCCTTCGCGCGACTCTTCGACTCAGCCGGCAGGCCGACGCGGACGTCGACGCCGGAGTCACGCAGCGACAATGCGTGCGCGTGGCCCTGGCTGCCGTAGCCGATGACGGCGACCTTGCGGCCGGCGATGATCGACAGATCGGCGTCGTCGTCGTAGAACACTTCTGCGGACACGATTTCTCCCTGTTGGAACGTGGTCACCACGAACGATGTGGCGAGATGACGAGATGAGACAGCTATGCGGCGCGGAGTGCCGGCGCCGTGATCGATCGGGGACCCCGACCGATCGCGACGAGACCTGACTGCACCATTTCCTTGATTCCGAACGGTTCGAGGTCGCGCAGGAGTGCGTCGAGCTTCGCCGCCGTGCCCGTGGCCTCGATCGTGAGCGTGTCGGCCGCGACATCGACGACGCGGGCGCGGAACAGCGAGACGGTCTCCAGCACCTGCGCACGGGCGGCCCGATCGGCACGCACCTTGACGAGCAGGAGTTCCCGGGACACCGACATGTCCGTCTCCAGCTCGACAATCTTGAGCACGTTGACCAGCTTATTGAGCTGCTTGGTCACCTGCTCGAGCGGGGATTCGTCGGCATTGACGACGATGGTGATCCGGGAGATCTGCGGCTGCTCCGTCTCCCCGACCGCCAGCGAGTCAATGTTGAACCCCCGGCGGGAGAAGAGCTGGGCGACGCGCGCGAGCACACCCGGCTTGTTTTCCACGAGCACCGACAGCGTGTGAATCGTCATCAGACATCGTCCTCATCGAAGATCGGCCGCACGTCGCGGGCGAACATGATCTCGTCGTTGCTCGTGCCGGCCGCGACCATCGGCCACACCATGGCGTCCTTGCCGACAATGAAGTCGATCACGACCGGTTGATCGTTGATCGCCATCGCCGCCTCGATCGTCTTGTCGACGTCCTCGGCGGATTCACAGCGCAGGCCGACGCAGCCCAGCGCCTCGGCCAGCTTCACGAAGTCGGGCACCCGGTGCTTGTGGGTGCCGAGTTCGGTGTTGGAGTAACGGCCGTCGTAGAACAGCGTCTGCCATTGGCGCACCATGCCCAGGTTGCCGTTGTTGATGATGGCGACCTTGATCGGGATGCCTTCGATCGCGCAGGTGGCCAGCTCCTGATTGGTCATCTGGAAGCAGCCGTCGCCGTCGATCGCCCACACGGTGGTGTCGGGCATGCCGGTCTTCGCGCCCATCGCCGCCGGCACCGAGTAGCCCATCGTGCCGAGTCCGCCGGAGTTGAGCCACGTGGCCGGCTTCTCGTAGGAGATGAACTGGGCCGCCCACATCTGATGCTGCCCGACGCCGGCACAGTAGATCGCGTCGGACCCGGCGATCTCACCGATCCGCTTGATGACGTACTGCGGGGCGAGCGAACCGTCCGGCGGCTCCTCCCACCCGGCCGGGTAGCGCTCGCGCAGATCGGTGAGCGCGGTCCACCAGTTCACGAGTCGACCGGTCGCGGCGGCACGGACATCGGCGGTCTCGCCGGTCGCGAGCGCGGTGTACAGCTCCTCGATGACGAGTTTCGCGTCACCGACGATCGGCACGTCGACCGCTCGGTTCTTGCCGATCTCGGCCGGGTCGATGTCCGCGTGCACGATCGCCGCGTTGGGCGCGAACGATGTCAGCTTGCCGGTGACCCGGTCGTCGAAACGAGCACCGAGCGCGACGATCAGGTCCGATTTCTGCAGCGCGTAGACAGCGCCGACGGTGCCGTGCATGCCGGGCATGCCCATGTGCTGCGGATGCGAATCGGGGAACGCGCCTCGCGCCATCAGCGTCGTGACCACCGGCAGGTGCATCAGCTCGGCCAGGCGCAGCAGAGCCTCGGACGCGCCGGCCTTGATGACGCCACCGCCGACGTACAGCACCGGCCGCTTCGCGGCTGCGATCAGGCGCGCGGCCTCCCGGATCTGCTTCGTGTGCGGGTGCACCGTCGGGCGGTAGCCGGGCAGGTCGAGCGTCGGCGGCCACTCGAAGGTCGTCTGCTGAGTGAGGACGTCTTTCGGGATGTCGACGAGCACCGGACCGGGCCGGCCGGTCGCCGCCAGGTGGAAGGCCTCGGCCAGGATGCGGGGCAACTCCTCGGGCGTCTGCACGAGGTAGTTGTGCTTCGTGACCGGCAGCGTGATGCCGACGATGTCCGCTTCCTGGAAGCCGTCGGTGCCGATCATCGGGCGTGCCACCTGACCGGTGATCGCCACGATCGGCACCGAGTCCATGTACGCGTCGGCGATCGGTGTGACCAGGTTCGTGGCGCCCGGGCCGCTCGTGGCCATGCAGACCCCGACACGGCCGGTGGCCTGCGCGTAACCGGTCGCGGCATGGCCGGCGCCCTGTTCGTGCCGCACCAGGATGTGTCGAACCGTGGAGTCGAACAGCGGGTCGTAGGCCGGAAGGATCGCGCCGCCCGGGATGCCGAAGATGACGTCGACGCCGAGCGCCTCGAGCGACCGCACGAGCGAACTCGCGCCGCTCATCTGGGTGCCGATGACTTTGGCTACCCCTTCCGGAATCACCGTGGACGACGGGGCGGTAAGCGACTCGGTGGCCGAGCCGTGGCCCTGCACGGGCGCCACGACGTGGCGGTGAGCGAGGATTTCCGGTGTCGGTCGGGTCTTGGCGGACTCGGTGTTCGCTGGCTCGGTCATAGCTTGTCGACCTTTGGCTCGCGGGTGGCTGGCAATCGGGGAGCGGAAAACGACCTAGTGCAACAAAAAAGCCCTCGTGCCGGGCGGCACGGGGCTTGCGCACTCTCCTCGATGACGAAGAGGGTGCGCCTAGATAAGTACTCGAATCGAACGGACTGACGACATGCCACAACTTTGACGCATCTCAAGCCCTGAGTCAAGCTGTCCCACACCGTGGACATGATCGTGTCGCAGCCGCGTTCCGTTACTGCTCACGTCGCTGGTTGCGCCGTAGTCGTGCCCCGTGGGCGCGGAATCGCCGCCCGGTCCGGTGGGCTCGCGAAGGCCGCGGACAAGAGCGCTTCGAGGTGGTCTGTCGGCATCGCCCGCCCGAACAGATCCCCCTGACCGAGCCGGCAGCCGGCGGCCTCGACGATCGCGCGTTCCGCCGGTTCGGCCACGCCCTCGGCGATGACCTGGAGGCCGAGTTTCCGGCCGAGCCGCACCACGACGTCGACGAGCGGCCGGGTCGCGCGCGAGGTGGCCGAGCCGGCCGGATCGCCGACCAGGGAGCGGTCGATCTTGAGGATGTCGACCGGCAGGCTGCGCAATTGGCCGAGCGATGAGTAGCCGGCGCCGAAATCGTCGAGCGAGATCCGCACCCCCGTCTCCCGGAGCGCGCTCAGCTTGCCGACGAGTTCGTCCATGTCCTCGGCGACGGTGTGCTCGGTGACTTCGAGCACCAGGCGTTCCGGCGGCACGTGATGGGTGCGGATGGTGTCCATCACCTGGCTCACGTAGTCGACGAGATGCAGCTCCCGCACCGAGATGTTGACGGCCAGCCAGAGGTCGTAGCCGTCGTCGAGCCACCGGGCGAGTTGGCGGCACGCGTGATGCAACACCCACTGGTCGAGCTGGCCGATCAGCCCGGACTCCTCCGCGATCGGGATGAACTCGTCCGGCGGCACGCTGCCGAGCGTCGGATGGTTCCATCGCAGCAGGGCCTCGACTCCGACCGGCAGCGCGGCGGGCAGCGTGACGACCGGCTGGAACACGAGGCTCAACTCCTCGCGACGGATCGCTCCCCGCAGTTCGTGCTCGATGTTCGTCCGGCGGCTCAGCCAGCGATCGTATTTCTCGTCATAACGCTCCACCCGATCCTTCCCGCGCATCTTCGCGAAGCGCAGCGCGAGGTCGGCGTTTCGCAGCAGCGCCGGCACGTCGTTGGCCGACCCACGGCCGGCCAGCCCGATGCTGGCAGAGACAAAGACAGAACCCGCATCTGTCTGGTACGGCAAGCCGAGCGTCGACAGCAACCGGACCGCAGCGGTCTCCGCGTCGTCGATCCCGGCCCACATCAGCACCGCGAACTCGTCGCCACCGAGCCGGGCCGCCAGATCTCCGGGGTGCAGATTGGCTCGGAGCCGGTGCGCGACCTCAACGAGCACCGCATCGCCGACATCGTGTCCGCGCAGATCGTTGACGTGCTTGAAGCCGTCGAGATCGATCGTGAGCAGCACGCAGTCGCGCCCCTCGATCGCCTCCGAATGCAGGACCCGTAGCAGTTCGCGCCGGTTGGCCACGCCGGTCAGCGGATCCGCGTACGCGAGTCGACGCAGGTGCACCTCGTCTTCACGCAGCCGCTGTGCCATCTGATTGGAGTCGTAGAGCGCCAGACCCTGCCGGGAGACGAGCGCGAACCCGGTCATCACGCCCGCGGACGCGCCGACGGCATCGAGCGACCCGGTCCGCAGGACTTCCGTAATGATCATGACGAGCGCGACGCTGATCGTGACGACGGACATGGCCCAGCCGGTCCGCGCGCCGGTCGACGGCTCCAACAGGTGCCGCTGCGTGATCGCGCACCACCCGAGCACGAGCAGACCGCCGCCGACGACCCCGGCACCCCAGAGGACCGGTGGCATCGACCCGGCGAGCAGCCCGGTCACCGCTAGCGTGCCGCCGATGCCGATCGCCACCACGGCGCCCATGAGCACCGCGATCGCCCGCTGCGCGGTCACCGACCGGAGCGTCGTGACGATGCCGAACCCGAGCGCGAGCGTGGCCGTCACGACCGCCGGCGCGCTCGCCAGCACCGACCAGGTCGCGTGTAGCCGGATCTGCTTGCCGCCGTTGCCGAACACCGCGGTGAGGATCCAACCGGAGAGGAAGAGCGCCGGCGTGAGCACCCAGATGTCGACGCGCCACCGCAGCCGGGTGTCGGCGGAGTCGACGATGCCGGCCAGGCGCTCGATGCCGGCGAGCATGAGCAGCAGCGACAGCGGCACCCCGATCGCGCCGGGCAACGCGAGCGCGTTCCGGTCGAAGCGGCCATCGCCGAACACCTCGAGCGCGCCGCTGACCAGCCACCAGGCGACCGTGACCGCGACCGCGGCACCCATCGTGCGCAGGGCGACCCGGCTGGCGCACGGCACGTCGCGACTGCGCCCGTGGCCCACCACACCGACCGGGACGGCCGCGCAGAGCACGACCGCCGCGGCGATGGGTAACCCGACATTGAGGGCCATACAAGCACTCTGCCGGATTCCGAGAACGAATGGGAGACTCGGTGTACGTCTTTACCGGGGACGTGTACGAGTTGCCAACGGTGTTGCCGACCGTTCGGATCCATCTGGGATGGCCGTCCCGCCCAATGGACCCTGGCCTGTGAGCTATATGCGGTTTTTCGTCCGAGTGGCATTGTTGGGTCATGCCTGAACTGCGCTCGAAGACGTCCACTCACGGCCGCATGATGACCGGCGCTCGCGCGCTGTGGCGCGCGACCGGCATGACGGACGGCGACTTCGGCAAACCTATCGTCGCGATCGCCAACAGCTTCACCCAGTTCGTGCCGGGCCACGTGCACCTGCGCAACATGGGCGCGCTCGTGGCCGAGTCCGTCGCCGCGGCGGGCGGCGTGGGGCGCGAGTTCAACACGATCGCGGTCGACGACGGCATCGCCATGGGCCACGGCGGCATGCTCTACTCGCTGCCGAGCCGCGAGATCATCGCCGACGCCGTCGAGTACATGGTCAACGCGCACTGCGCCGACGCGCTCGTCTGCATCTCCAACTGCGACAAGATCACGCCCGGCATGCTGATCGCCGCGCTGCGCCTCAACATCCCGACCGTGTTCGTCTCCGGCGGCCCGATGGAGGCCGGCAAGACCACGGCGCTGGGCGGCATCGTCAACACCGGGCACGCGGCCGACGTCGCCGGTTCGGTGCAGAAGATCGACCTGATCGACGCCATGGTCGCGTCCGCGAATGACGCCGTAAGCGACTCGCAGCTCAGCGAGATCGAGAAGGCGGCCTGCCCGACCTGTGGCTCCTGCTCCGGCATGTTCACCGCCAACTCGATGAACTGCCTGACCGAGGCGATCGGCCTGGCGCTCCCGGGCAATGGGTCCACGCTGGCCACGCACACCGACCGCAAGGCGCTCTTCGAGCGGGCCGGCGAGCTGATCGTCGACATCGCGAAGCGCTACTACGAGGGCGATGACGAGAGCGTGCTGCCGCGGGCGATCGCGACCCGGTCGGCCTTCGAGAACGCGATCGCGCTCGACGTGGCGATGGGTGGCTCGACGAACACGGTGCTGCACCTGCTCGCCGCGGCGCGCGAGGCCGAACTCGACTTCGGCGTGAAAGACGTCGACGCCGTCTCGCGCCGGGTGCCGTGCCTGGCGAAGGTCGCCCCGAACAGCAACAAATACCACATGGAAGACGTCCACCGGGCCGGCGGCATTCCGGCGATCCTCGGCGAACTCGACCGGGCCGGGCTGCTCCACCGCGACGTCCACTCGGTGCACGCGCCCGACCTCGACGCCTGGCTCGCCGACTGGGACATCCGCAGCGGCAAGGCGACCGACACGGCGCTGAGCCTGTTCCACGCGGCTCCCGGCGGCGTCCGCACGACCGAGCCCTTCTCGACGTCGAACCGCTGGGGCGACCTCGACACCGACGCCTCCGACGGCTGCATCCGCGACCTCGCGCATGCCTACTCGAAAGACGGCGGCCTCGCGATCCTGCACGGCAACGTCGCGCTCGACGGCGCCGTGGTCAAGACCGCCGGCGTGCCCGACGACCGGCTCGTCTTCCGGGGTCCGGCGCGCGTCTTCGAGTCGCAGGACGCGTGCGTCGAGGGCATCCTGCGCGGCGACATCGTGCCCGGCGACGTGGTGGTGATCCGCTACGAGGGCCCGAAGGGCGGCCCGGGCATGCAGGAAATGCTCTACCCGACCTCCTACCTCAAGGGCCGTGGCCTCGGCCGCGACTGCGCGCTGATCACCGACGGCCGGTTCTCCGGTGGCACCTCGGGCCTGTCGATCGGCCACATCTCCCCCGAGGCGGCAGCCGGCGGCGCGATCGCCCTGGTCGAGGAAGGCGACATGATCGACATCAGCATCCCGGAGCGGACGCTGCGCCTCGACGTCGCCGACGATGTGCTGGAGGCTCGGCGCATCGCGCAGGAGAAGCGCGAACGCCCGTACACGCCGGTGCACCGTGATCGGGTGGTGTCGGCGGCTCTGCGCGCGTACGCGTCGATGACCACGAGCGCTTCGGATGGCGCGTACCGCCGGGTGCCGGAGTAGTCGTCGCATGATCGCGGGGCTTCGGAGAGAAAACGGGCCATGACCCCGGAAACCCTTCACGGTTCCCCTGAGGCGCCCCCGATCGGGCGGATCATCCCGTCGATGGAACAATGCGGAGCGTGAGCAAAGCCGACCGCACCTCGACCACGAAGTTCCGCTACAACGTCTCGATCGCTATCGCGGGTCTTCTGGCGCTGTTCGGCGCGGTGCCGCTTGCCACATCGGGTTTCGGCGGCGACAGCCAGCCGTGGTACGCGTTCCCGCTGCTGCTTATCTTGATCATCCCGATCGCCACGATCGTCTGGGGCTGGCGGGCCGGCACCGACGCGGACGCGACCGGCGTGCGGGTCCGGCCACTCGGGCTGCGGTCGCAACCGATCGCCTGGACGGAGATCGTCGGCATCGTGCCGCAGGGCCGCAAGGTCTTCGTCGCCCTCGGTGACGACCAGGCGATCCCGCTGCCGGCCGTCACCCGCGGCGACATTCCGAACCTCGTCGCCGCCTCCGGCCAGCAGATCACGTCAGACGACGCCCCGACCACCTCAGACGAGGCCAACGCCGTCGAGTCGGTCGATCAGTAACCGCCGGTCACCACGTTGATCAGCGGTTCGCCGGCGATGAAGCGCGTGAGCTGATCGTGCACCAGCGCGTACGCCCGCCCGAGCAGCCCGGCGACGGCACCGGCCGTATGCGGCGTGATCAGCACGTTCGGCATGCTCCACAGCGGATGACCGTCCGGCAGCGGCTCCGGATCGGTCACGTCGAGCGCCGCCCCGATCCGACCGGTACGCACCTCGGCCACCAGGTCCTCGGTCACCACGACCGGACCACGAGCGGCGTTCACGAGCAGCGCGCCGTCGTGCATGCGAGCCAGGAACGCGGCGTCGACCATGCCCGTCGTCTCCGGTGTCAGCGGCACGAGCAGCACGACGATGTCGACGTCCGGCAGCAGCCCCGGCACCTCGTCGATGCCGTGCACGCCGTCGCGGGCGGTGCGAGCGACACGTACCACGGTGGCATCGCACGCGATCAGCCGCTTCGCGAGCGCTTCGCCGATCGCGCCGGCCCCGACGATCAGGACCCGTTTGCCGGTCAGCTCCGGCGTCAGGCCGAACTCGTCGCGTGACATCCAGTGGCCCCGCGCCTGCGCGACCGCGAACGCGGGAAAGTTTCGCAGGTGCGCGAGCATGGCGGTCAGCGCCCACTCCGACGTGGACGCGTTGTGCACGCCGCGGCCGTCGCACAGGGTCACGTGCGGCGGGACCTGTGCCGATCCACGCGTCCGCGCCGGCGCTGAGCAGTTGAATGACTTTGAGGTTCGGCATGTTCTCGGTCATCTCGACGACCGGGCCGGAGGAGAGGAACGGCGGCACGAAGAACTCGACGGCGGCTCGGATCCGACGGCATCTCGGACGGTGACGGGCAGAGTTCGATCCGGGTACGCAGGTCGTCGAAGAAGCCGGGGCGGTACGGGTACGGAATCCAGACGGTCACGACTGTGGACCCTATCGGTGCACGGCGCGGTTCGGGTCCGCAGGCGTCAGCCGGTGCGGTTACGCTGGGCCGGTGACCGCACGCCGCGCTATCGCCCTCGCCCTCGCCGCGGCAACGTGTGTGGTGCTGGGCGCGTGCGGGTTCGGTCCCCCGCCGCCCGACCAGAACGGCAGCCCACCGACCTTCCCGTCACCGTCCGGATCGGCGTCCGCGCCCGGGTCCGGGTCCGCCGATGGCACCGACACCACGATCGACGTGCTGGCGACGAAGCTCCCGCAGCCGTGGGGCGTCGCGTTGCTTCCCGACGGCTCCGGCCTGGTGACCGAGCGGAAGAACGGGCACGTCGTGAAGGTCGGCCAGCCGCAGACCGCCGACGGGCTGACCGTCTCGACCTACGCGGTCGTGCCAGGCGTCAACATCGCCGGTGAGGGCGGTCTGCTCGGCGTCGCCGTCTCCCCGCACTACACGACGGACAAGACGGTGTTCGTCTACTACTCGACGACCACCGACAACCGGGTCGCGGCGCTGCGTCCGGGGGTCGCGCCACACGTGATCCTCGCCGGCATCCCACACGGCACCCTCGACAACGGCGGCGCGCTCGCGTTCGGACCAGACGGATATCTCTACGTCGGCACCGGCGACGCAGGTCACGTCACCGGCGGTGCGGCCGCCGTCAGCCAGAGCCACAAGAGCCTCGGTGGCAAGATCCTGCGCGTCACGACGGCCGGCAAACCGGCACCCGGCAACCCGGTGAAGGCATCGCCGATCTACGCGTCCGGGTTCCGTGACATCGAGGGTCTGGCGTGGGACTCGCACAAGCACCTGCTCGTCGTCGACTCCACCCGCACCGCGAGCACGCTCGACCTGGTCACGGCCGGAAACAATTTCGGTTGGCCGCTCGCCGGCACGACTCAGGTGCCGGCTAACGCGAAGTTCACGCAACCGATCCAGACATGGCCGCTGGCCCAGTCGAGCTGCGCCGGCGTGGCCACGATCGACACCATCGTCGCGACGGCCTGCCTGACCGGCAAGCAGCTGTGGCTCGTGCAGCTCACGGCTAACGCCGTCGTGTTCGGCGCGCCGGCCGCGACCCTCAGCGGCAGGTTCGGCCGGCCTGCGCGGCATCGCGACCGCGGCCGACGGGTCGCTCTGGGTCACCACGTCGAACACCGACGGTCACGGCACCCCGACGCCGACGACGACCAGCTGATCCGCGTGGTGCTGGCCGATGAGGGCGCCGGCCGGTCATAACACCGGTCAAAGTTCGCTGTTCGGCCGTGTCTGGATCGATCGACGGGCGATCCTCAGGCTCGCGCGTCATGATTGTGCGGTGGCAGGCTCCCCGCAGCACCCGACATCGTGGCTGCACCGTGCCATCGCCCGATCGAAAGCAGACCGCGAGACACCGCAGCGACGCGTGTGGCGCCGTGTCGGCGTCGGGCTCGCGCTGATCGTCGTCAGCCTCGTCGGCGTCGTCGTCGGCCTGCGCGTCGACGGGCACGTCACGCAGGACGTCGGCCCGTTCAGCGCCACCTTCCGGCTCGACCCGTCGCTGACCGGCGGCACCGATGTGCAGATCCCGCCGCTCGGCGCGCTGCCTGGTCGCGAGCCACGACGGCCCGGCCCATCTGAGCATGCGGCTCGACTCGCTCGACCAGACCCGGGCCACCCGCATGGTCACCCAGCCCAACGGCGTGCAGGTCGCGTCCGACAGCGCCGTGCCCGACGTGCAGGACGGCGTCACGCGGCTGGCGTTCCAGAGCGCCGGCGGTCGCACGTGCTCGGCGCGATGGCTGCTCGGCGCGCTCGTGTTCCGGCGGATGAGCCGCGTCGCGATCTGCGGCGGGATCGCGCTGGTCGTGGTCGCCGGCCAGCGGTGCGATCGCGTTCGCCACGTTCCGGCCGAGCTCGATCGAGGAGCCGCAAGTACCAGGGCCTGCTGACGCAACGCGCCGGCCGTCGTCGGTGACGCGCGCAGCATCGCCAACCGGTTCAACGCCTACCGCGACGAGTTGCAGTCGCTGGTCGACAACGTCAGCCGGCTCTACGGCGCGGTCAGCTCGCTGCCGGTCTACACGCCGACGCCCGGCACGATCCGCGTGCTGCACATCTCCGACCTGCACCTGAACCCGTCCGCGTGGTCGGTCATCCGCACCGTCGTCGACCCAGTTCCACATCGACCTCGTGATCGACACCGGCGACATCAACGACTGGGGCACGACGATGGAGTCGTCGTTCGTCGACTCGATCGGCGGGCTCAAGGTGCCGTACGTCTACATCCGCGGCAACCACGACTCCGAGACCACGGCGAAAGCGGTCGCGAAGCAGCCGAACGCGATCGTGCTGGAGAACTCGATCCGCACGGTCGACGGGCTGACCATCGCGCGGCATCGGAGATCCGCGGTTCACGCCGGACAAGGCGAGCGACGAGGGCATTCCCGACTCGGCCGTGATCGCGTCCGGGCAGCGGCTCGCCACCACGATCAAGGCCAGCAAGACGCCGGTCGACATCGCGCTCGTGCACGACCCGGCGTCGGCCGCCGCTCTTTCCGGCACGGTGCCGCTGATCCTCGCCGGTCATCTGCACAAACGCGAGATCTACGAGATGCCGCCGGTGCCCGGCGAGCAGCCGACGACGATGATGGTCGAGGGCTCTACCGGCGGCGCCGGACTCCGCGGCCTGCAAGGGGACACGCCGACGCCGCTGGAGATGTCGGTGCTCTACTTCGACACGAGCCACATGCTCCAGGCGTACGACGAGATCACGCTCGGGGGCACCGGGCAGTCGCAGGTCACGCTCGACCGGCACCTGGTGAAGGACACGGTGATCCCGCAGGAGTCGCCGACCACGATCCCGTCGCCGTCGGACTCCGACCTGCCGTCGCCGCGGAGCCCACGGTGCCGTCCAGATGATGCCGTCCCGATGATTACGACAGACGAGCGATGATCATTTCGCGTACGGTTTTCGCGTCGGCCTGATTCCGGGTCGCCTTCATCACGGCACCGATCAGCACGCCGGCCGCGCCGAGGTTGCCGCCGCGGACCTTTTCGGCGACGTCGGCGTTGGCCGCGATCGCGTCGTCGATGGCCGCCGTCAGCGCACCGGTGTCAGAGACGACCTCGATGCCACGGGCCTTCATGATCTCCGACGGGGTGCCCTCACCGGCGATGACCCCGTCGAGGACGCCGCGCGCGAGCTTGTCGGTCAGCTTCCCGCCGTCGACGAGCTGCTGCAGCTCGGCCACGTGCGCCGGCGTGACGCCGAGCGCGGACAGCTCGATGTCGCTCGCGTTCGCGTGCCGGGCGAGTTCGCCGAGCCACCACTTGCGGGCCGCGTCGGGCGTGGTGCCGGCCGCGATCGTCGCCTCGATCAGGTCGACCGCGCCGGCGTTCGTCGCCGAGCGCATCTCGAAGTCGGTGAGGCCCCACGCCTGCTGCAGCCGCATGCGCTTGTCACGGGGCAGCTCCGGCAGCGCGGCCTTCAGCTCGGCAACCCAGGCCGCGTCGGGCGCGAGCGGCACCAGGTCGGGCTCCGGGAAGTAGCGGTAGTCGGTCGCCTCTTCCTTGCTCCGGCCGGACGTGGTCTCGCCGGTGACCTCGGAGAAGTGTCGCGTCTCCTGGATGATGCGGCCACCCGCGTCGAGCACGCCGGCCTGGCGGATCATCTCGGTGCGGACGGCCCGCTCGACGCTGCGGAGCGAGTTGACGTTCTTCGTCTCGGTGCGCGTGCCCCACTCGGCGCCCGGCAACGACAGCGACGTGTTGACGTCACAGCGCAACGAACCCTGCTCCATGCGGACGTCGGAGACGCCGAGCGAACGGATCACGTCGCGCAGCTCGCTCACGTACGCCTTCGCGACCAGCGGAGCCAGCGCGCCCGTGCCGGGGATCGGCTTCGTCACGACCTCCACGAGCGGGATGCCGGCCCGGTTGTAGTCGACGAGCGATTCGGTGGCGCCGTGGATCCGGCCGGCGCCGCCGATGTGCAGCGACTTGCCGGTGTCTTCCTCGAGGTGTACCCGTTCGATACCGACCCGGACGGTCTGGCCTTCGACCTCGACGTCGAGGTAACCGTCGAAGCAGAGGGGTTCGTCGTACTGGCTGATCTGGAAGTTCTTCGGCATGTCGGGGTAGAAGTAGTTCTTCCGAGCAAACCGGCACCACGAGGCGATCGAACAGTTGAGGGCGAGACCGATGCGGATCGTGGCTTCGATCGACGCTTTGTTCGCCACCGGGAGCGAGCCGGGCAGGCCGAGGCACACCGGGCAGACGTGGGTGTTGGGCTCCGCGCCGAACGTGGTCGGGCAGCCGCAGAACATCTTCGTGACCGTACCCAATTCAACATGGGTTTCCAGGCCGATGACCGGCGCGTATCGCGCGGTGACGTCCTCATATGCGATGGGTGTGCTCGTCGTGCTCATCCGACAAGACTAATCGCCCGTTGTTACACGTTGCCGTCCGGGTTTCCGGTTAGGACTCGTGTTGCACGGGTATAGCCCCGGTGCTGGTGTGGTGAGAGCCACCGCACCCACCAATGACGTGAAGGGAGCGGATGCACGATGCCGCTGATGTTTCGCAAGGTCATCAAGCTCGGCCCGCTACACCTCAACTTCGGCAAGGACGGTTACTCGTCCTGGAGCATCAAGATCTGGAAGTGGTCCTGGAACTCGCGGACCCGTGCGAACCGCGTGGACCTGCCGGGCCCGCTGTCGTGGCGCGGAAAGACTCGCAGCGCCAAGTAACACAGACCAATGGGCCGCACAGCGTCGTGCGGCCCATTGTCATGTCCCGTCGTCACGCCCGGCTATGCCGACATTGCTGCGAGCGGGTAGCGATCCGGGCAGACTGTCGGTCATGGACGCGATGCAATTGCACCAGCGGGCGGTGGCCGAGTTCTCCGCTCGCATCGACGAGATCGGGGCGATGGGCGCTCGCCAGTGGTCCGCGCCGACCCCGTGCGGCGACTGGGACGCCCGGGCCGTCGTCAATCACGTGACCGGCGAAGACCGGTGGACCGCTCCGCTGCTCGGCGGCGCGACCGTGGCCGAGGTCGGCGACCGGTTCGACGGCGACCTGCTCGGTGACGATCCCGTGGGCGCGTTCGCCGCCGCTGGCGCGGAAGCCACCGAGGCTGCGGCGCACGTTGACCTCGCCACGACGGTGCACCTGTCGTTCGGCGACGTGCCCGCGTCCGAATACCTCCACCAGCTCGCGGCCGACCACCTGATCCACGGATGGGACCTGGCCGTCGCGACCGGCGGTGACCGGCACTTGGACGAGGAGGTCGTGGCCGGCGTCGCCGATTGGTTCGCCGAGCGCGAATCGATGTACCGGGCGGGTGGCGCGATCGGGCCCCGGGTGCGGGCCGCCAGCGACGACCCGCAAGATCGGCTACTCGCCGCGTTCGGCCGAGACCCGGGCTGGCGGCCCCGCGGCTAGTCTCTACAACGTCGGCGGCTCTACAGCGTCGGCGGCGTCAACGGCGCGATCACGGTTTCAAGCGCGGCCGCCACCCGGTACATCCGGTCGTCGGCCATCGTCGGCGCCATGATCTGCAGACCGACCGGCAGCCCTTCAGAAAGCCCGCACGGCACCGAGATGGCCGGGCCGCCGTAGAGGTTGCTCGGGATCGTGAACAGGTCGGCAAGGTACATCTGGTAGGGATCGTTGGTGCGTGACCCGAACGGGAACGCCACGAATGGTGTCGTCGGGGAGATGAGCACGTCCGCCTTCTCGAACGCGGCCGTGAAGTCCCGCGTGATCAGCGTGCGCACCTTCTGCGCCTGGCCGTAGTAGGCGTCGTAGTAGCCCGACGACAGCGCGTACGTGCCGAGGATGATGCGGCGTTTGACCTCCGGGCCGAAGCCGACGTCACGCGTCAGCGACATGACCTCTTCGAGCGAACGGTTGCCGTCGTCGCCGACCCGCAGCCCGAACCGCACGCCGTCGAAGCGAGCCAGGTTCGAGGAGGCTTCGCTCGGCGCGATGAGGTAATAGGCGGGCAGCGCGTAGGTGAAGTGCGGGCACGTGACCTCGACCACCTCGGCACCCAGCTTCGTCAGCGCGTCGACCGCGTCGCGGAAAGCGGCCGTCACGCCCGGCTCCGCGCCCTCGCCGCTGAACTCCTTGACCAGACCCACGCGCACACCGGCGAGATCGCCCGTGGCACCCTGCCGAGCGGCGGCGACCACCTCCGGGACGGGCGCCGGGATCGACGTCGAGTCGCGCCAGTCGTGGCCGGCGATCACCGCGTGCAGCAGCGCCGTGTCTTCCACCGTGCGGCCGCAGGGACCGGGGGTGTCCAGACTCGACGAGAAGGCGATCAGACCGTAGCGGGACGTGCCGCCGTAGGTCGGTTTCGCGCCCACGGTGCCGGTGACGGCGCCGGGCTGCCGGATCGAGCCGCCCGTGTCCGTACCGATGGCGAGGGGTGCTTGGTAGGCGGCGATAGCCGCGGCCGACCCACCACCGGAACCGCCCGGGATGCGCCCGAGATCCCATGGGTTGTGCGTCGGGCCGTAGGCCGAGTATTCGGTCGAGCTGCCCATGGCGAACTCGTCCATGTTGGTCTTGCCGAGGATGACCATGCCGGCCTCGCGCATGCGGGCGACGATGGTCGCGTCGTAGGGCGGACGCCAGCCCTCGAGAATCTTCGAACCCGCCGTCGTCGGCACACCGATCGTCGTCACGACGTCTTTGACCGCGATCGGCACGCCCGCGAGCGGGCCGAGGGTCTCGCCGGCCGAGCGGCGCGCGTCGACGGCGGCGGCAGCGGCGAGCGCGCCTTCCGTGTCGACGTGCAGGAAGGCATGAACCCGCTCGTCGGTGGCGGAAATGCGGTCGAGATGGGCCTGCGTGACCTCAACGGAGGTCGCGTCACCGGCGGCGATCAAGCGAGCCAGGTCGGCGGCCGTCTTCGTGGTGAAATCGGTCACGGCGGTCAGATCTCCTCGTCCAGGATCCGCGGCACGCGGAAGCGGTCTTCAGCGACATCGGGCGCGCCGGCGAGCGCCGCCTCGCGGGTCAGGCACGGCACCTCGACGTCTTCGCGCAGCACGTTGGTGAGCGGCACGGAGTGCGACGTCGGCGGGATGTCGGCGGCCGTCACCTCGCTGATGCGAGCGATCGATTGGAGGATCACGTCGAGCTGGCCGGAGAACTTGTCGAGCTCGTCATCGGTGACGGCGAGACGGGACAACCGCGCGAGGTGCGCGACCTCGGAGCGGGAAATGGCTGCCATGTGTGACCCCCTTGTGTCTGTCGAGCATCTTATTGGTTGCCGTCAGGGGGCGGACGGCCACGTCAGCTGCTGCTGCGGCGGACGGTATCTGGACAGCCATTCGGCCAGTTGGTCGGCGGGCATCGGACGCGCGTAGAACCAGCCCTGCGCCACGTGGCAGCCGGCCGCGAGCAGCAGCCGCCGGGTCTTGTCGTCTTCCACGCCCTCGGCCACGACCCGCAGCCCGAGCGCGCCGGCCAGCTCGATGATGGAGCGGACGATCGCCTCGTCGTCGGAGTCGTGCACCATGCCGAGCACGAACGAACGGTCGATTTTGACCTCGGCCAGCGGCAGCCGGCGCAGGTGCTGCATCGAGGAGTAGCCGGTGCCGAAGTCGTCGAGCGAGAGGGCTATGCCGATTTTCGCCAGCCGCTGCAGCGTCGCGAGCACGCGCCGCGGATCGGCCATCAGAGCGCCCTCGGTGATTTCCAGCTGGAGCAGCTCGGGCGAGATGTCGTGCTCGGTCAGCCGGTCGGCCAGGCGATCCACGATCTCGCCGGTGTGCAGGTCGCGGACGCTGACGTTGATCGCGGCGCGCAGCGTGAGCCCGCTCGCCCGCCACTTCGCGAGCTGGGCGACCACGTCGTCGATCACCCGCATCGTGAGCATCCGCATCACGCCGCTGTGCTCGGCGACCCGGATCAGCTCCTCCGGGTCGATCAGGCCGCGCTCCGGGTGATGCCAGCGCAGCAGCGCCTCGACGCCGACCACCGTGCCGGAAGCCATCTCGACCTGCGGCTGGTAGTAGAACGCGACCTCGGTCGAGTCGGGGCTCTCCAGCGCCCGGCGCAGATCGGCGAGCAGGCTCAGCCGGTCCGGGGAGTTGTGGTCGGCCTCGGGCGCGTAGACCGCGACCGCGTCGCCACGTGCCTTCGCGTCGTACATCGCGACGTCGGCGTGCCGCATCAGGGTCGCGAAGTCGGCGCCGTGCGTCGGGGTAGAGCGGCGATGCCGATCGAGCCGCCGACGTCCAGCGACAGACCGTCCAGCACGACCGGTACGGAGAGGACGTTCGCGATCCCGGCCGCGATCTCCCGAGCCTGCTCGGCCGTCTCGACCTCCGGCGCGACGACGGCGAACTCGTCACCACCGAGGCGGGCGACCAGATTGCTCTCGGGCACCGCGTGGCGCAGGCGGGCGCCGATCTCGACCAGCAGCCGGTCGCCGGCGTGTGTCCGAGAGCGTCGTTGACGTACTTGAACCGGTCGATATCGAGGACCAGCAGCGCGAAGTGGTGCTCTCGCGCGTCGGCGGCGGTGCGCTGGGAGGAGACCTCGACCTGATCGCCGACCTCGTGCATCAGCGCGGTGCGGTTGGCCAGCGAGGTCAGCGGGTCGGTGCGCGCGACCCGGTCTTGCTCCGCCGGCGAGCCGCGCCATCCGGTTGACCGCGAGCAGCGGCACGATGACCAGCGGGATCAGCGCGGCGCTGGCCCGCGTCGCACCGACGAGCACCGGGCCGAGCAGCAGCAGCGAGCCGGTGGTCAGCGCGTCAGTACGCGACGCTGCGCCGCAGCAGCCGCCACCACGAGCCGCCGAAGCGCAGGCCGACGGCGCCGGTCACCAGCGCGTAGTTGACGACGAACCACGCCGGCGCGGCGAACAGCGCGATGACCACGTCGACCCAGCCGGGCTCGCCGCCGGGCGCGAACGGCTGCCCGTCGGACAGCGCATCACCAGCGACGGCGGCGCCGAACGGCGAGCGCGTACTGGCTGGCGTTGAACGCGGCCCGCCAGGGCCGGTGCCGCAACTGGATCGACGACACCACGACCGCCGCGGTCTGCACCACCACGGCCGCGGCGAAGCCCCACATCAGCAGGATCGCGAAGGTGAAGCAGATCGACGGGAAGACCGCAGCGACGAGCGGCGGCCGGGCGGTCGCAGCGGTCGCGGGTCGGCGAGCACGGCGAGCGCGGCCAGCAGCCAGTAGACGTCCGGCGATGGTTGCGGATGCTGCGCGGCAGGCTCGGGAGGGCGAGGGCGAGCAGCACGATGGCGACGGCGCAGACGGCGCCCACGTACCCGAAGAAGAGCGCCCTCACGCTCCGGCGGTGCGCATGTTGCGCATCGCCGTCGGGTACATCGACACCTCCCGCGTCCCCATGCATCCCGCGGGCTCGGCCGTCCGCCGCACCCCGGTAGCCCACGATAGGCCGATGAGGCCGGATTTGCGTAAATCGACATGGCGTCGTAACTAACATCGATACAAATGTCCGTACGCGTGCAAAAACGGACATCACGCCATGTGATCGACGACAACAGCGGAGCGCCGTTATTCGCCCGTTCGTCGCCACGTTCGAGTGCGGCGTCCGGTCCGTCGTCGAGAAGCACGCGGAACCCCGCCTCGTCGAGGATCGGCACCTTCAAGGTCAGTGCTTTGTCGTATTTCGAACCGGGTGTGTCGCCGACGACGACGAAACCGGTCTTTTTCGACACGCTGCCGGTGACCTTGCCGCCACGGCTGCGTGATCGCCGCGGTCGCTTCGTCTCGGGAGAAGTCGTCGAGCGTGCCGGTGACCACGACGGTCATGCCGTCGAGCGGGCGGGGACCGGTGTCGACGCGCTCCTCGGTCGAGCTCGACGCCGGCCGCGCGCCACTTCGCGACGATCTCGCGGTGCCAGTCGACCGCGAACCACTCGACGACCGCCTGCGCGATGGTCGGGCCGACGCCTTCGGCCCGCGACCAGCTCCTCGGCGCTGGCCGCGGCGATCGCCTCGAGCGAACCGAACTCTGCGCCAGCGCCTCGGCCGCGGTCGGCCCGACAGTGCCGGATCGACAGCGCGGTCATGATCCGGGCCAGCGGCCGCTGCTTCGCCTCGTCGAGGTTGGCGAGCAACTTCGTCGCGCCGGTGCCGAGCGTGCCGTCCTGGTTGACGAAGAACGGGCTGGTGGCGAGCCGCTGCGCGTCGAGCGCGAACAGGTCGCCCTCGTCGGCGATGATGCCGTCGTCGACCAGCGCGGCGGCCGCCTTGTAGCCGAGCACCTCGATGTCGAGCACGTTGCGGCCGCCGAGGTGGAAAGATCCGCTCGCGGATCTGCGCCTGGCAGAACTGCGCGTTGGGGCAGCGGATGTCGACGTCGCCCTCCTTGGCCGGCGCCAGCGTGGTGCCGCAGGACGGGCACTCGGTCGCCATCTCGAACTCGGTCTCGGTGCCGGTGCGCGCGGTCGACGACCGGGCCGAGGATCTCCGGGATCACGTCGCCGGCCTTGCGGACGACCACGGTGTCGCCGATCAGGACGCCCTTGCGCTTGACCTCGTTGGCGTTGTGCAGGGTGGCGAAGGTGACCGTGGAGCCGGCCACCCGGACCGGTTCGAGCTCGGCGAACGGGGTGACCCGGCCGGTGCGGCCGACGTTGAGGCGGACCGCGACCAGCCTGGTGTTGACCTCCTCCGGCGGGTACTTGAACGCGATCGCCCAGCGCGGATGCGCGGCTGGTCGAGCCGAGCCGGCGCTGGATCGAGACGTCGTCGACCTTGACCACGACGCCGTCGATGTCGTGCTCGAGATTGTGCCGCTTGGCCGCGTACTCGTTGATGTACGCGATCGACGCCCTCGATGTCGTCGACGCACCCGCCAGCGGTCGGTGGTCGGCAGCCCCCAGCGCTTGATCGCCTCGTACGCCTGGGACTGCGAGGTCACGCTCGAAGCCGCGCCGGGCCGCCGATGCCGTGCACGATCAGGTGCAGCGGCCGGGTCGCGGTCTCGCGCGGGTCCTTCTGGCGCAGGCTGCCGGAGGCGGCGTTGCGCGGGTTGACGTAACGGCTTCCGCCCTGCTCGACGAGCTGCGCGTTCAGGTCGGCGAAGCCCGCCAGCGGGAAGTAGATCTCGCCGCGGATCTCGACGAACTCGGGCACGTCGTCGCCCGTCAGCCGGTCGCGGGACGTCGCGGATGGTGCGGACGTTGGCGGTGACGTCTTCGCCGGTGCGCCCGTCGCCCCGGGTCGCCGCCGCGGACCAGCCGACCGTCTCTCGTAGGTCAGATTGATCGCCAGGCCGTCGATCTTCAACTCGCACAGGTAGGGGACCGCCCGGCCGGCGTCGCGCTCGGTGCGGCGCGGCCCATGCCTCCAGCTCTCGTCGATGAAGGCGTTGTCGAGGCTGAGCATCGGCTCGGCGTGCGTGACGGCGCGAACACGTCGAAGTAGTCGCCGCCGACCCGCTGCGTCGGCGAGTTCGGCGTGCGCAGCGCCGGAAACTCGGTCCTCGAGCCGGGTGAGCTCCCGCATCAGCGCGTCATATTCGGCGTCGGACGCGGTCGGCTGATCGAGCACGTAGTAGCGGTACTGATGCTCGTCGATCTCGGCGGAGAGCGCGGCGTGCCGCTGCCGGGCCACCGGCGTCGGCTCCGCGCCGGCCTGCGCCTCCTGCTCGGCGGTTACGGCGGCGCCGGTCTCCGATCTCGTCGCCCGCGTCGCCGACCCGCTCATCGGCCTTCTTCGTACCCGATGACCGACAGGCTACTCTGGCGCCGCCGACAAGCGAGCCGCTAGTCGTCGGCGAGCCGGCGCGGCGGCCTCGCGGCTGACCTTCATCGCGGCGAGCGCGTCCCGCCGTGAGGCTCCGGCCAGACCGCACGCCGGTGTCACCACGACCTGCTCCGGCAACTGGTTGATCGAGAAGCCGATCGTCTTCCAGAGGTCGCGTACGCGCCGCCGCCACGTCCGCCGACGGCGGCACCGGAGCGCTCGTCGGCACCGCGCCCGGCGAGCAGGCCCGATGCCGGCCTCCAGCGCCTCGCCGAGCGGGTCGAGGTCGGTCACGAGGCCCAGGTCGAGCGCGACCGCCGCCGCGCCGGCGTCGCCGGAGCAGCCCGAGCGGCACGTCCGGCGCGCAGCAGTGCACGACGACGGGCACCCCGGCCGCGTTCACGATCTCGGCGAGGCTCCTCGTGCGCGGGCTCGGCCTCGACCGCCCGCAGCACGCTGAAGCCGCTCTCGGTCGGCACCTGCCCGGCCAGCACGGCCGGCAGCGACGGCTCGTCGACCTGCAGCAGGAACCGGGCGCCGCGGCAGCCGGCGGGACAACTCCGCGAGATGCCGACGCACGCCCTCGGCCAGCGAGGCCGACGAGGTCGCGGACGGCACCCGGGTCGCGCAGCATCCGGCCGCCGATCGGCAGGTCGAGCGATGCCGCCAGCGTCCACGGGCCGGCGACCTGCACCTTCAGCGGCCCGTCGTAGTCGCCCGCGAACTCGGTCAGCGCGTCCAGGTCGCGCTCCCACAGGTCACGGGTGCGCCGGGCGTCCTGGCCGGGGTGCGAGGCGATGCGCCACTGGGCCGCGTACAGCTCGACCGGCATGTCCACGAGCAGACCGGCGCCCCGGCCGACCATGTCCGCACCCGGGCCCCGGGCCGGCAGCTCCGGCAGGTATGGCAGGTCGGGCAGCTCGCCGAAGACACTCCGAATCGCCTCGCCGATGTCGGTACCGGGCAGCGATCCGATGCCGGTCGCCGAACCCGGGCCCCACGGAAACTCGCTCACAAACGCCAACCCTGGGTGCTTCTCGTCGTGCCCTTACGCCGCGACAGCCGCCGCGACGCCGCTGTCCGCTCGCGTGATGGTGGCCGAGCCGAGCACGATGTCGCCGGCCGGGTCCGGCCGATAGGCGACGAGCGCCTGCCCGGCGGCGATCCCGCGGACCGGCGCGTCGAGCGTGCGCCACCAGCGCACCGTCGTCGCCGACGGAGATCGACAGCGGGCGACGGCGCGCCGTGGGCGCGCATCTGCACCTCGCGCTCGATCGGACGCCGCCGACGGTCGGCCCGGTCCAGACCGCACGGTCGGCGTGCACCACGTCGACGTCGAGCGCCTCGGCCGGGCCGACGACCACCGTGTTGGTGACCGGCGTGATCGACAGCACGTAGCGCGGCCGGCCGTCGGGCGCCGGCCGATCGAGGTGCAGGCCCTTGCGCTGGCCGATCGTGTAACCGTGGGCGCCGTCGTGCTGGCCGAGCACCGCGCCGGTGGACGCGTCGACGATGTCGCCCGTGGCGGAGCCGAGCCGCGCGGCCAGGAAGCCCTGCGTGTCGCCGTCGGCGATGAAGCAGATGTCGTGCGAGTCGGGCTTCTCCGCGACGGCGAGGCCGCGCTCGGCCGCCTCGGCGCGCACCTGCGCCTTGGTCGAATCGCCGAGCGGGAAGATCGACCGGTCGAGCTGCTCCCGGGTCAGCACGGCCAGCACGTAGGACTGGTCCTTGGCGGCGTCGACGCTGCGGCGGAGCAGGCCGTCCGCGCCGAGACGGGCGTGGTGGCCGGTGACCACCGCGTCGAAGCCGAGCGCGACCGCCCGATCGAGCACCGCCGCGAACTTGATCTTCTCGTTGCAGCGCAGGCACGGATTGGGGGTGCGGCCGGCCGCGTACTCGGCGACGAAGTCGTCGACGACGTCCTCGTGGAACTGCTCGGCCATGTCCCAC
Organism: uncultured Actinomycetota bacterium; assembly: GCA_963797605.1. GTDB lineage: Bacteria > Actinomycetota > Actinomycetes > Mycobacteriales > Micromonosporaceae > DASQPR01. The sequence continues at coordinate 737,615 of CAWCPX010000005.1, forward strand.
ACGTAGAACGGGATGCCGATCACATCGGCGGCACGGCGGGCGTCACGGGCGTCTTCGAGCGTGCAGCAGCCGCGCGCGCCGGAGCGGTGGGTCTGCGGGTTGCGGGACAGCGCCAGGTGCACGCCGGTCACGTCGTGGCCGGCGTCGGCCGCGCGCGCGGCGGCGACGGCGGAGTCGACTCCCCCGGACATGGCGGCAAGAACACGCATCGCACAAGCGTAGCCGGTGCGCGGCCGCGCCCCGTCAGCGCTGCTTTTGGCCGGCCCGGCGCGCCCGCTCGACCGCGCCCGGCAGCGCCGCGATCAGCGCGTCGACGTCGTCGCGCGTGGACGTGTGCCCGAGCGTGAAGCGCAGCGACGACCGGGCTCGATCGTCGTCCGCGCCCATCGCGACCAGCACATGCGACGGCTGCGCGACGCCGGCCGAACACGCGGAACCGGTGGAGCAGGCGATGCCGGCCGCGTCGAGCAGCATCAGCAGCGCGTCTCCCTCGCAGCCGGGGAAGGAGAAGTGGGCGTTGCCGGGCAGCCGATCGGCCGGGTCGCCGTTGAGCACGGCATCCGGCACGGCCAGCATACCCGTTCGATCAACTCGTCGCGGAGCAGTGCGACCGTGGCGGCGTGCTCCTGCTGGCGCTTCACGGTCGACTCGACCGCGACCGCGAACGACACGATGCCGGCCACGTCGAGCGTGCCCGAGCGCACGTCGCGCTCCTGGCCGCCGCCGTGCAGCACGGGTGTCACCTCGACGTCGCGGCCGAGCAGCAGCGCGCCGACGCCGACCGGGCCGCCGAGCTTGTGACCGGTGACCGACATGGCCGAGACGCCGGAGGCGGCGAAGTCGACCGGCACCTGGCCGACGGCCTGGATCGCGTCGGTGTGGAACGGCACCCCGGCCGCGGCCGCGATCGCGGCCAACTCGGTGATCGGCTGCACGGTGCCGACCTCGTTGTTGGCCCACATCGCGGTGACCAGCGCGACGTCGGCACCGAGCGCGGCGGCCAGATCATCGGGCGACAGCCGGCCGAACTCGTCGACCGGGAGCCAGGTGACCTCGGCGCCCTCGTGGCTGGCGAGCCAGTCGACGGCGTCGAGCACGGCGTGGTGCTCGATCGAGCTCGCGATCACCCGGTTGCGGCGAGGGTCGGCTCCGCGGCGGGCCCAGAACATGCCCTTCACGGCGAGGTTGTCGGCCTCGGTGCCGCCGCCGGTGAAGATCACCTCGGACGGACGCGCGCCGAGCGCCGCCGCGATGGACTCCCGAGCCTCTTCGACTCGCCGACGGGCGTGCCGACCGGGTGCGTGCAGCGAGGACGCGTTCCCGACGTCGCGGGCCGCGGCAGCGTAAGCCTCGACGGCCTCATCGAGCATCGGTGTCGTCGCGGCATGATCAAGATAAGCCATCAGGACAAGCGTATCCGGCGCTCGCGGCGAACACCGAACCCCCGGACCCGCGCCTACCCTCGCCCCTCGCGTAGGGCACCGATCCACGGATGCTCCGGCTGCACGCTCGCCAACGCGTCGAGCAGCCAACTCCGGGCATCGCCGTCGAGATGGGGAGCGATGACGGAGAAGTCGACCTCGTCTTTCGGCAGCCGCTGTTGCCGAGCCTTGTAGAGCAACGCGCATTCGGGGCGCAAGAACGGAATGCCGTCACGGGTACGCGTAACCGCCTCGCCGTACGGCCTGGTGATCCGGTTGTCCCGCCGGAAGATCCAGGTCTGGCCGTCGCCCGCTTCGAGGAACAGATCCACCCGGTAGACGCCACCCTCGGCCACCCACACCTGCCACCCGTCGCGCGGGGGTGAGACCCGGTCGCCGAGTGGTCGGATCGCGCCCCGGCCGACGGCGTACAGGTCCGAACCTGCCAACGCGGTGGCGACTTCGGCAAAGTCACGCCGGGGCACCGAGATCTCCACGTCGCCGTGGGACCGGATCGGGTCAAGTCCGCGCGTCTGCCCGAAGAGTTCCAGAGCGCATCCGCCGACCACGTGCCACGGCGCCCGGACGCCGGTCAGGCGCGTCGCGATCTCCGGCACCGACCATGCCTCCCAGGCCGTGACCGGCGGTGCGACCAGGGAGCGGACCATCGTGTCGACGACCAGCTCGGCGAAGCGGATGCCGCCCTTGCCGTCGGGCTCGGTCCACCGGGCGACGATCGGTCCTTCGCCCCAGTCGAGGTAGCCCAGGCGTGTGTAGAGCCGTTTCGCTTCCACGTTGTCGACGCCGACGCCGAGCAGCAGGATGTCGTAGCCCCGGCGCCGGGCCGCCTCCTCGCACGCGCGCACCAGCGCCGCTCCGATGCCGTGCCCCTGCCAGGCGGGCGCGACTTCGAGATGGTTCAGCAGCGGCGCGTGCGGGTAGGCGGCTCGCAACTCAGGCTCTTCCAGGGTTTCGCACCACAGGTAGACGTCACCGACCGGCGCGCCGTCGATCCAGGCGATCAGCAGGTCACCACCGTTGTGCCGGGCGCGGCCCAGCCGATCGGCGAAGTACGCAGGCTGGCCGAGCGCGGCGACGAGCGCCGGATGATCCGCACGAGTCGCGGGCTTGATCGTCAGACGGCGGTCGATGTCTGGCACGCGAACACTGTAAAGCTCGAAGTTCATGATCAGGTGCCCGAAACGACACGATCCGGGCAACCTACGAAAAGGCTGCCCGGATCGGGTTCGGCATGGCGAATCACTTACGCTTACGGATCTCCTCGGTCGCCTGCGGAACCACCTTGAACAGGTCACCGACGACACCGAAATCGGCGAGGTCGAAGATCGGCGCCTCCGGGTCCTTGTTGACCACGGCGATCGTCTTCGACGTCTGCATGCCGGCCCGGTGCTGGATCGCGCCGGAGATGCCAATCGCGACGTAGAGCTGCGGCGACACCGTCTTGCCGGTCTGCCCGACCTGGAACTGGTGCGGGTAGAAGCCGGAGTCGGTCGCGGCGCGCGAGGCACCGACGGCCGCGCCGAGCAGATCGGCGAACTCCTCGACCAGCTTGAAGTTGTCGGCGCTGCCGATGCCGCGGCCACCGGAGACGACGATCGATGCCTCGGTCAGCTCCGGGCGGGAGCCCTTCTGCTCGGCCGCGCGCGACACCACGGTCACGAGCTTCGCGGCATCGTTGACCGTCGCGTCGATCTCCTGCGTGGTCGGCGTCGCGGCGGCCGGCGTCGGCGTGAGCGAGTTGGGCCGCACGGTGACCAGGGGCAGGCCACGGGTGACCTTCGCCTTCACGACCGTGGAACCGGCGAAGACGGCCTGCGTGGCGGTGCCGTCGGCGTCAAGCGTCAGGACGTCGGTCAGCAGACCGTTGTCGAGCTTCACCGCGACCCGGGCGGCGATTTCCTTGCCCTCCTGAGTCGACCCGAGCAGCACGGCCGCCGGCGAGACCTCGCCGATGAGCTTGGCCAGGATGGCGGCCTTCGGCGCGACCAGGTAACCGTCGACGTCGGCGCTCTCCGCGACGTAGATCTTCTCGGCACCGAACTCGCCGAGCTTGTCGGCCAGACCGGCGGCGGTGCCGGCCGCGCCGAACACGACCGCGGCCGGAGTGCCGAGCCCACGGGCCAGCGTGAGCATTTCCAGCGTGACCTTCTTGACTGCGCCGCCCGCGTGCTCGACGACGACCAGAACCTCAGACATGCCGGCCCTCTCAGACAAACTTCTCGGACGTCAGGAACTCGACCAGCGCGACGCCGCCCTCACCGGAGTCGGTCACCCGCGTGCCGGCCTGACGTGGCGGACGCTTCGCGGCCTCGATCACCTGGCTGGACGCACCGGCGAGACCCACCTCGTCGGCGGCGATGCCCAAATCGGCCAGTGACAGCACGGTGACTGGCTTCGACTTGGCCTGCATGATGCCCTTGAAGGACGGGTAGCGCGGCTCGTTGATGGTGTCCCACACCGAGACCACGGCGGGCGTGGCGGCGGTGACGATCTCGACGCCCTCTTCGGTCTGGCGCTCAGCGGTCAACTGCGATCCGTCGATGGTGAGCTTGCGCGCGCCGGTCACCGCGGCGATGCCGAGGCGCTCCGCGAGCATCTGCGGCATGACCTGCACCCGGCCATCGGTCGATTCGGCGCCGGCCACGACGATGTCGGCGTTCAGAGTGCGGAGCGCGGCGGCGAGCACCTTCGAGGTGCTGAGCGCGCAGGAGCCGTGGAGTGCGTCGTCAAGAACGTGTACGGCCTTGTCCGGCCCCATCGACAGAGCTTTGCGGATCGCCTCGGTCGCCGACGCGGGCCCCATCGTCAGGATGGTCACCTCGCCGCCGTGGGCCTCTTTGATCTTCAGCGCTTCTTCGATGGCGTACTCGTCCATCTCGTTGATCACATTGCTGGCCGACGCTCGGTCGACGGTTTTGTCGTCAGCGCGCAGGTTGCGTTCGGACCCGGAGTCCGGCACCTGCTTGACGAGTACGACGATATTCATCGCGGTTCGACGACCTCCTGCTCGCACAAAAGTCTCTGCCCGCGCAGCCTCCCGCGCGCTGGGGGCGCAGGTCAACCCGCGACAGTGTGGAACTAACCACTCACTAGGTTACCCATTAGTAACCTCGTCGGGCGAGACGCCGCCGACGTGAGTGAAGTCACCCCGCGCACGATCTCACATGACTACAGTCAGTCGTATCGGGAGGTGTGCGATATGTCGAGTCAAGACATGCCTCTACCGACCATGGGCTCAGAAAAGGGGCTCTTCCTGGAGCCGACGGCGCCCCGCTCCTCGATGCCTTCGGCGCCGCCACCGCCGCCACATCACCCGCAAGCCAAACCCCAGGACCACATGTGTACGTGTGGAAAAGTGCGGGAGGCCTGCGTGCACGACGAGATCCGCGCGCTGTGGCACACGGTGGCCGGCGCCTAACTCACGCCGAGCGCACCCTTGATCTTCGTCAGCGCCGCCGTCTCGCTCGAACTGACGCCACCGCCCGCCGTTTCGGCCGCGCTCGTGCACGCGTCCAGCACGACGTGCCGGTAGGACTCGACGTCGTCGGGCTGCTTGGCGCTGATCGCGGCGACCGACGACTGCAGGTCGGCGAGGATCGACGACTCCAACTGAGACGCGTCCCCCGTGGGCATCTTCGGAATCCCACCGCTCTTGAAGATGGCCTGCATCCCGGCGGGCGCCTTCGCGATCGCCTTCGAGGCCGCAAACGACTCCTTGAGCGTGTCGAACATGCCCGGATCGGCCTTCGAGACCAGGAAGACGGCTCCGAACGCGGCCGTACGCATCTGTTGCTTCTCGTCATCGGTGTAGTCAGCCATGGCTCCATCTTCGCCCGAGATTGCTCCTGAAATGCCCGGAAAGCGAAGATTGCCAGCGCGGCGTGCGATGTGATCGCGGCCCCATTGCGCACCGGGTTCGAGGTCGCACGGGATACTGATCAGGTGTTCGCGATGGTACGTCGGTGGTTCGACCCGCATGAGGTGCGCGAGGTCGGCACCACACCCGACTACCGGTTCTCGCTGGCCAACGAGCGCACCTTCCTCGCGTGGATCCGCACCGGCCTGGCCCTCCTCGGCGGCGGGCTGGCCATCGCCGGCTTCCTGCCACCGCTGCACGTGCCGCATCTGCGTGAAGGTCTGGCGATCGCGCTGATGGCACTTGGCGGCATCATCGCGATCCGGGCCATCGACCACTGGTCCCGATGCGAACGGGCGATGCGCCTCGGCGAGCCTCTGCCCGCGTCGCGCTTCCCCGCGATCCTGGCGCTCGTCGTAGGCCTCGGATCGCTCGCGTTGCTCGTCGCGATCATCCTGCCGGGCCACAACTCATGACCCGCCCCCGGCCATGACGGCGGCCAGCGAGCCATCACGCGGGCACGTGCCATCGCCCGGTCACGCGGTGCCGCCGGCGAACCCGCCGATGCGCAACGGGGCCGACGGCGCGAGTGCCGAACGCACCCGGCTGGCCTGGCGCCGCACCGCGCTCACCACGACCGCCGTCGCGCTGCTGACCGTGCGCGTCGCCGTCCGGGGCGGCTACACCCCGCTGGCCGGCCTGGGCATCGCCGCCGCCGTGTTCGCGTGGCTGGCGCAACTCGCGCTCACGCAGCGCCGGATCCGCGCGATGGACACGCCGAGGCCCGGCAACATCGGCCGGACGCTGCCCGCGTTCACCCTCGTCATCGTGAGCCTGGTCGTGCTCGGCATCGTGCTCACCGCCGTCTGAGCGCGTGGCCGCCCTCTTACGGACTCGTCTGCACCGTGACCGTGATCGTGCGCTCGACCGTCGCGCCGCCGCCGATCGTATCCAGCGTGTACGTGTGGGTCGTGTTCGGCTGCACGGTCGGGTCACATTGGAACGTCAGGTCGACCGTGTGCTTCGTCGGATAATCGTCGATGCTGCCGGTGTGGTAGGTCTTGAAGAAGTTCGGTGAGTCGAGCGACAGTGCGACCTTGGTCGCGCCGGTGACGTTCCACTCGAGCACGATGTCGGTGCCCGCTTTCGAGAACGGCGCGTCGCTCGTCGGGATGATCGGGCAGGCCGGCTTCTGCTTCACCTGGAACGTGACGACGTGCACGCCGGAACCGCCGCCACCCGAGCCGCCGGTCTTCGAGGTCGTGGCGCTCGTCGGAGTCGACGTGGTCGTCGAGATGGAGCCGCTGGACGGCGGCAACGTGGTGGTCGGGCCGGTGGACACGCTCACGGTCGTGCCGGGTTGCGCGCCCACGAGGCCACCGGCGCCGGCCGAACCACTCTTGCTCGAACACGCCGCCAGCGACAACGCCGCCACGACGATGCCACCGACGACGAAGACCTGGCGGGGTCGTCGCAATGTACGCGGACTCATGTGATCACATCCCCGGAAGTCGGTCTTGACAGCAGTCTGACCGACGCCGTCCCGGGTGGCCGCTGTGTGTCGGCTATGCGTCAACCAATGACAGCCATTGGCGATACACCGTCTCGAAGGGCTCCGCATTGCCGGAGATCGCGCCTCGCAGCCACGTCGCCGCGTCCGTGGCGGCCGCGATCACCTCTGCGGGGTAGCCGAAGCGCACCTGATGCTCCACGAACTCGTCCTCGTCGAGAAGCACCACGGCACCGTCCGATCGGCTGCGTACGACGTCCAGGTCGAGGTCGACCATCGTGACCTCGCCGGCGTGCGTCCACGTGGCCGGAGACGCGATGTCGCAGTAGATCTCGGTGCGCTGCGGCTCGCCGTTGAACGTCGCCGTCCACCAGGTGCCGCTCGGGACGAGGATCACGTGCGCCTGCGGGATCGCGATCTCGGGCCCGTCGCCCTTGCGCATCACCGAGTCGCGGGGCAGCCCGAGCCACACGCCGTGCTCGTCTTCGCCCAGGCGGCGCAGGGTCAGGTTCCAGTGGAGCGAACCGTCGAATTTGGTGTACACGAGCCGAACGAGGTCATCCGTCATCCGAGCAACCTACCGACCCGAGACCACAGATCAACACCGGTTTATATGGGGTACGCCCGCCACGTACCCCACACCTGATGTTGATCTCAGGCCAGGTTCGCCGACCGTGGGTAGGCGTCGGTCGGATCGGTGATCACGTTGACGAGGTAGGGCACCCCGGACTCGAACGCGCGGGTCAGCGCGCCACCGAGATCGCCCGGCTTCGTGACCGTCTCACCGGCACCGCCCAGCGCCTTCACGATCTTGTCGTACCGCAGTTCCGGCTGCAGATCGGCGGCCACGTCGTAGCCGTACATCGCCTGCATCGGGTGCTTCTCCAGCCCCCAGATGCCGTTGTTGCCGACGACCATCACGACGGGCAACTTCTGGCGGGCCAACGACTCGACGTCCATCAGCGAGAACCCGGCCGCGCCGTCGCCCATGAGCACGCAGATCTGCCGGTCGGGGTACGTGACCCGGGCCCCCATCGCGTAGCCGAGACCGGTGCCGAGACAGCCGTACGGGCCCGGGTCCAGCCACGAACCGGGCGTCGCCGGCTCCAGGTATTTGCCGGCGTAGGAAACGAAGTCGCCGCCGTCGCCGATCGTCACCGCGTCGCTCGCGAGCACTTTGCGCAACTCGCCGTAGACCCGGGCGGGCTTGATCGGGTCGGAGTCGGCGAGCATCGCGTCGGCGTCCTTCGCCTTCGCGGCCTCTTCGGCGAGCCGCAATTCGGCGATCCACTCGGCGTGATCGGCGCGGTCACCGGCGAACGACGCGATCTGACTGAGGATCAGCCGCAGGTCGCCAGCCGGGGAAACCGCCGGCGTCACGTGCGTGGCCCGCTGCGTGGGCGCGTCGACGATGTGCACGACCTGCGCGTCTCCGAAGTCGCCGAAGCTGAGCCGGAAGTCGAGCGGGGTGCCGATCACGACGACGACATCGGCGCCACCGAGCGCGGCCCGGCGAGCCTTCGCGAACGCGAGCGGATGCTGGGGCGGCAGGCTGCCCCGGCCCATGCCGTTCGCGAAGACCGGCACGGTCAGCGACTCGGCCGCCTCCCGCAGCGCGGCCACCGCGTCGCCACCGTAGACATCGGACCCGGCGATGATGACCGGGCGCGCGGCGGACGCGATCAGAGCGGCGGCCTTCGCCACGTCTTCCTCGTCGGGCTCGACGACCGGCACGGCGGCCGCCTCGATCACGGCCTCGCCGGTGCCGAAAATGATCTCAAGCGGCATGTCGAGGAAGACCGGTCCGCGGTGAGCGGTCAGCGCGGCCGTGACCGCGGCGTGGGTCATCCGCGCGACGTCGTCGGTGCCGAAAATCGTCTCCGCGTACTTCGTCACCGGCGCCACGAGCGGCAGGTGGTCCATCTCCTGAAGGCTGCCGGAGCCCCACCGGAACGCGGGCGCCCGACCGCCCATCACGACGACCGGCGAGGCGTTGAAGAACGCGCTCGTCATGCCGGAGATGCCGTTCGTCACGCCGGGACCGGCCGTGAGCACCGCGAGGGCCGCCCGCCGCTGCAGCTTCGCCACGGCCTCGGCCGCGAACACGGCGGTCTGCTCATGCCGGACGTCGTAGATCGGCAGCCCGATCTTGTGCGCGGCATCGTAGAGCGGAAACACGTGACCGCCGGAGAGCGTGAACATCTCGTTCACACCGAACGCCCTCAGCTGGGCGAGCGCGAGTTCCCCGCCGTTACCCTCGATGGTGTTGGTCATGGTTATGCCAGCCTCCGTGGTCGTCTCCGTGGTCGTCGAGTCGCTCGTCGATCCCGGTTGGTGTTGATCGCCGTGTGCGCAGGTTACTAGTCGGTAGCCTGGGTTTGCCAGCCCGCGCGTCCCTAGCGACCCGTGAACTTCGGCTTGCGCTTCTCCACGAACGCGGCCATGCCCTCGCGGCGGTCGTCGGTCGCGAACAGGGCCGCGAACAGCTGCGATTCCCAGGCGAGGCCGGCGTTGATGTCCATCTCCAGACCGCCGTCGACCGCGATCTTCGCGGCTCGCAACGCCGCCGCCGGGCCGCCGACATACTGCTTGACGAGCGCGACCGCCGCGTCGTAGACCTCGGCTGCCGTCGGCACGACCTTGTCCACCAGACCGATCGCGAGCGCCTCGCCGGCTCCGACGAACCGGCCCGACATGATCAGGTCCTTGGCCTTCGCGGGGCCGATCAGGCGGGCCAGCCGCTGGGTGCCGCCCGCGCCCGGGATGACTGCCCAGGTTGATTTCCGGCTGGCCGAGCTTCGCGTCGGCGGACGCGACCCGCCAGTCGCAGGCGAGCGCGAGTTCGCAGCCGCCACCGAGCGCGTAGCCGGTGATCGCGGCCACGACCGGCTTCGGGATGAGGCTGATCGAGTTGAACGCGGACGACAGCCGCCCGGCCCGGGCCGACATGTCCACGTAGGACATGTCGAGCATCTCCTTGATGTCGGCGCCGGCCGCGAAGACCTTCTCGCCGCCGTAGATGACGACCGCTGCGACCTCGTCGTCGAGCGTGAACGCCTCGGACGCGGCGCGCAGCTCCTCTTGGATGGCGGCGTTGAGCGCATTCATCGGCGGACGTTGAAGCAAGATGGTCCCGATGCCGTCCTCTACCGACAGCTGCACGAACTCTCCCACCGCGGGCCTCCTTGCCAGGGGTAATCGACGTCAGCAGCCTACGACGAACGCCGCCGCGATGGTGCGCTGGCTACGCCGAACATGCGCGCCTGCGCTTCGCCGGACGCGGGCATGCTGTCACATGATTCGCTCCGACGAGCTCGCTCATACCGGCTTGCCGTCGAGGGCCCACGCCAGCAGATCGACGTCCGCCTTGGGGATCGCGACGCGGCGTGGCCCGGCGGAGGTGTCCACGATGAAGGCCGTGAAGCGTGACAACGGCAGCCATGACTCGCTCGGCAGCAGGGCCTGCGGCTCCGAGATGACCAGTTGGTCACCACCGATCATGGCCCGCCAGGTCATCGGCGCCCCCACCTGGACGTCGATGTACCCGGCCGAGGATCGAGCGGTTTTCACCTCGTCGAGCGGGCGCGCGAAGCAGTACACCTGGATCGGTTGGCCGGCCTTCACGTCACGCAGGTCGTTCGCGCTGCTGCGGCTCTTGACGAAGTTCCGATAGAGCCAGGCGTTCAAGCCGGTGATGGTACGCGTGCCATACGAGCGTCGGCTCATGAAAACCTCATCGTCGGTTCAGGTGGATCAAGGGGCGGCTGAACATAACGAATGCCAGCGGTCGCCACAAGACCGTCCCGTTCCCGCGGACCCGGTTACGGCGCCATCACCGAGTCGGTGTCGACGATGCGGCGGCCGAGCGGCATCAGCGAGACCGGGATGAGTTTGAGGTTCGCGAGCCCGAGCGGGATTCCGATGATCGTCACGAATTGCGCGATCGCGGTCACGAGGTGGCCGAGAGCGAGCCACCAGCCGGCGAAAATGAGCCAGATGACGTTGCCGATCGCGGACGCGACGCCGGCCGTCGGCTCGCGGACCAGCGTGCGGCCGAAGGGCCACAGCGCGTAGTTCGCCATCCGGAACGACGCGATCCCGAACGGAATCGTGATGATCAGGATGAAGCAGACGATGCCCGCGACGGCGTAACCCAACGCGATGATCAATCCACCGAAGACCAGCCAGAAGACGTTCAGGATGAGGCGCATGCCATCATCGTCGCCGGTCGGGGCCACCGGCACCTCCGGAATGCCCCGGATAGGGCAACCCTGACGGTGCGGTCACGGATCGTGTCGGCTGGCCGTACCCGTGAAACGCTTTGTCCGGGCTTGCTCTGCTCACCCATGCGCATCAGTGACGCTGCGTCGCCGCTCGTGCCCCACGGGTTCGGCCCGGCATCCGCATCCAGGCTGGTCACGGCATTGACCCGCCCGCGTAAGCAATACCGAGCCCCCGACAGGCAATAACAGCCTCAAGCGCTCATCACGGTACGCAATCGCCGCCCGAAATCACCGTCTGTGACGGCGAAGCGTCGAGGCGAACTCAGGCGGCCCGGGCGGTGAATCGCTCGTTCGCGTAGCGCACCCGCAGCGGCAGCCCGAAGGCGGCCGACAGGTTCTCGCTCGTCACCGTCTGCCGCAGTAGCCCCTGCGCCACCACGCCGCCGTCGCGCAACACGAGCGCATGCGTGAACCCGGCCGGAATCTCCTCCACGTGATGCGTGACGACGACCATCGCGGGCGCGTCCGGGTCGAGGGCCAGGTTGGCGAGCCGCGCCACCAGATCTTCGCGACCGCCGAGATCGAGACCGGCCGCCGGCTCGTCGAGAAGCAGCAACTCCGGATCGGTCATCAGGGCGCGCGCGATCTGAACCCGTTTGCGTTCGCCCTCGGAGAGCGTGCCGTAGAGGCGGTCGGCCAACTGCACGGCGCCCAGCTGGCTCAGCAGCGACTCCGCCCGGCGGATGTCGAGCGGGTCGTAGGCCTCCCGGAACCGTCCGATCACGGCCCACGATGCGGTCACGACGACGTCGCGAACGGTTTCGTCGGGCGGGATGCTGTCGTGGAGACCGACGGTGGAGAGGCCGATGCGCGTCCGCAGCTCGGAAATATCGACGCGGCCGAGCTTTTCGCCGAGCACGTGCACGGTGCCGGTGGTCGGGTGCATGCGCGCCGACGCGAGCGACAGCAGCGTGGTCTTGCCGGCTCCGTTCGGCCCGAGCACGACCCAGCGCTCGTCCAGCTCAACCCGCCACGTGACGTCGCGGATCAGGTATTTGCCGCCCCGGACAACGCTCGCCGACGACACATCGATAACCAGGTCAGGGTCGGTGGACACGCCGACATCCAATCATGGTCGGTCGCACGAGCGTCGGCCCGACCCCGCCGGAGTGATCTGACTAATTGTCGTCGACCGTGGAGCCGAAAACGACGTCGCGTACGGCGACGAGCGCGGTCCGCAGAGCACCGTCGACGATCGGCTCCTCGGGCCCGGACGCGATCGCGACCCTCGGTGCCACCGGCGCGATCGCGGCCACCTCGTGCGCCACGCGCTGCGCCAACGCCGCCCCGCCGGCCTGGTTGACCTCGCCGGCCAGCACCACCAGCGGCGGGTCGAGCACGACGCACACGGACACGATGCCCAGCGCCAGCCGGCTCGCGATCTCGTCGAGCACCGGGCCACCCGCGCTGCCGGCCTTCACGGCGGCGGCCACGGCAGCGGCACCGGTCGCGCCCTTGAAACCGTGTTCCCGGGCGATCGTGCGCACCGCGTCACTGCCGACCAGTTGCTCGAACGCGCGGCCGCCCTTCGCCCGGTGCGACGGATCCCGGCGCACCTGACCGCCGGCCACCGGCAGCCATCCGACCTCGCCGGCCGCGCCCGTGAAACCACGATGGATCTTGCCGCCGAGCACGATCGCGAGACCGACACCGCGGCCGACCCAGAGCAGCGCGAAGTCGTCGACTCCCTGCGCGGCGCCACTGTGTGCCTCGGCGACCGCGACCAGGTTGACGTCGTTCTCGAAGGAGACCGGGATCGCCAGATCCTCCCGCAGCGCCGCGAGCAGGCCACGCTGCCAGCGGGGCAGGTCGACCGCGAACGCGAAGTCGCCGGTGTTGGGATCGACGAGGCCCGGGGTGCCGAGCACGACCCGGCGCACGCTCGGAATCGGCGCGTTCGCGGTCTTCGCGGCCTCCATTACGGCCCGGTGCACGACGCCGACCGGATCGTCGGTGTCCTTCGTCGACAGCTCGATGCGGCTGTGCACGGTGCCCCGGATGTCGGCACACGCGGCGACGACGTGTTCCGGACCCACATCGACGCCGACGACATAGGCGCTCTCGGCGCGGACCGCGTAGAGCTGCGCATTGGGGCCTCGCCCGCCGCCCTGCTCGCCGACACCGCTGACCAGGCCGCGCTCGACAAGCCGCTCGACCAGTTGCGATGCCGTCACCTTCGACAGGCCGGTCAACTCGCCGATCTGTGAACGCGTCAGCGGCCCGCGGGCGAGCAACAACTCCAGCGCGGCCCGATCATTGATCGCGCGGAGCAGCCGGGGCGTACCGGGTAAGGGGGTGGGGCTCATCGGGGCGCACCTCGGGCAATTTTGTAAGGTTTCTTACACGTTTTCGGAGACTAGGAGTATCGGTAGCGTACGGTCAAGGCGGCGCGCCGATACGGGGGACGCCGAGTGGGCTACTCGGTGGAGGATCGGTTGGTGACAATTCGCCGCCTCGTGTTGGGCACATTGCTCGCCGCTTTCCCCGGTGCCACGGCGCCGTCGTGGGCCACGGAACTCGTCGCAGACGGCCTCGCCGGACATGTGCTCTTCGGCCGGAACGTGGTCGACCGGCCGCAAATCGCCGCCCTATGCACCACGTTACGCGCGGCGCGCCCCGATGTCTTGATCGCGATCGACGAGGAGGGCGGCGACGTCACGAGGCTCCATCACGCGTCCGGCAGCCCGTATCCGGGAAACGCTGTGCTCGGGGTGATCGACGACGTGGCCGTGACGCGCACGATCTACCGTGCCATCGGCGCGGACCTCGCGTCGGCCGGCATCAACATGGACCTCGCGCCGACCGTCGACGTCAATTCAACAGCGGAAAATCCCGTCATCGGTACGCGTTCCTTCGGCGCTTCCCCGGCCCTCGTGGCACGGCACAGCGCCGCGGCCGTCTCCGGTCTTCGGGACGCGGGCGTGGTGGCGTGCGCGAAACATTTCCCGGGCCACGGCGCGACGACCGTGGACTCGCACCTCGCGCTCCCAACCGTCTCGACATCGCTGCCGCAGTGGCGGCGCCAAGACCTGCCCCCGTTCGAGGCCGCGATTTCCGCCGGCGCGGAAGCGGTGATGACGGCGCACATCCGGGTGCCCGCGTTGACGGGTGCGTTACCGGCGACCTTCAGCGAGTCCGCGCTCGCGTTGTTACGGTCGGTGCCGTTCGACGGCGTGATCGTGACGGACGCGCTGGAAATGGCGGGCGCCGCGCGGGTGGCGGGTGGCGTGCCGGGCGGGGCCGTGCTGGCGTTACGAGCGGGCGCGGATCTCGTGTGCGTCGGTGCCGCCGTGACGCCCGACCTGATCGACGCGATCGTCGAGGCGGTGGAGGCGGCCGTCGAGGGCGGTTCGCTGCCGTTGCGGCGGGTCGAGGAGGCGGCCTCCCGGGTCCGCCAGCTTGCCGCGTTTGCGGCCCGGCCCGCGTGCGCCGACGTTGGGGACGCCGTCGACCTCGGGTCGGACGCGGCCCGCCGAGCGATTTCCGTCGAGGGTGTGCTGCCGGATTTGTCGGACGCGTACGTCGTGCAACTCGAATCGGAGCGGACGATCGCCGAAGGCCGGGTGCCGTGGGGTCTGCTGCCGCACATCGATCCGGCCCGGCATCCGTCCGCTCGGGTGGTGGCAGCCGTCGCGGAGGCTTCCGATGTGGTGCGGGCCGCCGGGGGCCGTCCGATCGTGGTGACGGGCCGAAACGTGCATCGATTGGCGGGCGGGACGGCGTTGGTAGACGCGCTGGCGGCGGCTGGCCCGACCGTGGTCGTCGAGATGGGGTGGCCGTCTGCGTGGCGTCCGTCGGCGGCGGCATATATCCGGACATACGGTGCCAGCCGCGCCTCCGGAGCGGCCGCCGCCCAGGCGCTAAACCTGAACGTCTCGTGATCGCGAAGAGTTGAGGCTGCTCCCGAGCCTGTTGCTGAATTGCCGGTGGCGGGTGGGTGTGTCGGGCAGTGTGGTGGGGCCTGGGTGGGATGCCGGGCCCCACCGTCGTGTGGGGGCTGTTCTGCGGTGGGCTTGTCCGTGGTGTCGGGGGCTTGGTTAGGCGTGTTGGAGGGTGTGGAGGCGGCGGAGGTTGTGGGCGAGGGCGGCGAGGGTGAGTTCGGCGGTGCAGGCGGGCAGTCCGCGTAGGAGGAAGGTGCGCAGGCCGGTGCGGTCTTTGAGGTGGCCGTTGATGGGTTCGATGGTGGCGCCGCGTCGTTTGTAAAGGGCGGCGCCGTCAGGGGTGCGGAGGCGGTGGTGCATGGCCTGGGTTGCGGTGACGCCGTCGGGTGGGTGTCCGGCGGTCGGGTCGGTGGTGGCGGCGTGGTGCAGGTCGCGGCTTTTGCCGGTGGCGATGAGCCGGTCGGGGCCGGGTGCGGTGAGGTTGGCGTGGCTGTGGTAGCCGTTGTCGGCCAGGACGGTGCCGATGGTGGCGTCGGTGGTGGGGTCGGGTCGGTGCGGGCGTAATGCTGCGGCGGTGGTGGTGGTTTTGTGGAGCATGGGCAGGAGTTGGTTGACGTCGCCGGTGTCTTGGACGAGGTCGCCGGCGATGATGAAGTGGTCCCCACTGGCGGCGAGTTGGGCGTTGTAGCCCTGGATGAAGCCTTTGCGGGTGGGCATCAGCCGGGAGTCGGGGTCGGTGCTGTTGCGCTGCGGCGGTGTGACCTTCTTGGATTTCCCGGTCGTGGTGGCGGTCGTGGGCGGTGCGTCGCTGCCACTGTTCGGTGTTGCCGCGGCCGCGGCGGCTGCTTGGGCTGCTGCTGCCTTGGCGGCTTCGACAGCGGCGCGGGTGAACCGATTATCGGGGCCGTGGTTGGCGGTGAGCCGGGCGGCTTTCGCCTCGGCCAGGGCGACGGGGTCGACACCGCGGGGGGTGCGGCCCGGGATCGATTCGGTGCGGGCCCGCCGCAGATAGTCCGCAGCCTGCTGCCGTTGGGTTTCGGACAGTTCACCGGCCCGGGCCTGTTCGGCGTTGAGTTCGTCCAGGCAGCGCCGCAGCCGGGCGGCCCGCTCGGCCCGACCCGCGGCGCCGCGCCCGCCCCCGTCGGGGGGTTCGTCACCGCGGCGGTCCGGCCCGAACAGGGCGTCCTGTTCGGCGTCGGCCGCCGCAGCCTGCGCCGCCAGTTCGGAGACCGTCACGACGTAGAAATCCCGGCGGTGGTTGGCGTCGATCGACGCATTCGCCGCGATCTTCGTGCCGTCGATCGCCACGATCCCCAACCGGACATAGCCGGCCCGTGCGCATACCGCCAGGACCTGCGCGAACAGATCGGTGACCTCGGCCAGATGCCGCTGCCGGAACCGGGCGATCTGGGTGTGGTCCGGGACGTCCTGGGCGCAGATCACCCGGAACGCCACATCGGTGTGACAGGCCCGCTCGATCGCCCGCGACGACCGCACCCCGTTCGCGTAGCCGTAGATCAGCAACGCCAGCATCATGGCCGGGTCGAACGCCCGCCGCCCGGCCCCACCCAACGCGTACCGGCCCGTCAACGCCCGCAGATCAAGGTGCCCGACCACGTCCAGGACCAACCACACCTGATGATCAGCCGGCAACCAATCGACCATGTCCACCGGCAACAGGAACCGCTGATCACGATCCACCGGCCGAAACCGCTTCGCCATCCCCCAATTATCGACGCATATCTATACAAAGACAACCAACATCACATATCGAAAACGCAACAGGCTCTCCCGCGACCACAAGTCTTCGCGATCATGGGGAGGCAGGACTTATCCACAGGCGACGGTGATCGGTTTGAGTCCGCAGGCCGCTCCGACAACACTTTTGCCCATGCGCTCCCGCGACGACCCGATCCATCGTGTGAGCCGCGAGCAAGCCGGAATCGTCACCTACGCGCAGGCGAAAGCGGTCGGTCTGACGCATTCGTCGGTTCGTGCGCGTGTGGATTCAGGACGTTGGCGTCGACTGCATCGCGGCGTCTTCGCCACGTTCACCGGTCCCCTGCCGCGCATATCCGAGATGTGGGCCGCCCTCCTCGTCACCGGGCGCGGCGCGATGGTCAGCCACGCATCGGCCGCCGAACTGTGGCACCTGACCGACACTCCGGCCCCGACGATTCACGTCACGATCCCCGCCAGCCGGCGGATCACTCCGGTGCGGGGAGTGTCGGTCCATCTATCCTCGCGCGCCGATCGGATTCGGCACCCGACCCGAAAGCCGCCACGGACGACGATCGAAGAGACCGTGCTGGACCTCGTGACCGTAGCCGGATCGAGAGACGACGCGATCGCCATCATGAGCGCCGCGATCGGACGCCGGCTGACCACCGTGGCGCGTCTTGCCACCGCACTTCGTGACCGTCCACGATTTCGCTGGCGGAACGACATCGTCGCGGCCCTGACCGACATGGAGCCGGGCGCGCTATCGGTGCTCGAGGTGCGCTACCTACGTCGGGTGGAGCGAGCGCACGGCCTCCCGTGCGGCACGCGTCAGAGCCCGGCGACACAAGCGGGGCGCCGGATCTATCGCGATATCCGATACGCGGATTTCGGCACCGTCGTGGAACTCGATGGTCGGGCCTTCCACCCGCCGGAGCGACGCCAGTCCGACGCTGAGCGCGACAACGTGGCGGCAGCCGCCGGAGACCTCGTGCTGCATTACGGATGGGACGCGGTGACGGTCACCCCGTGCGCCACCGCGACGAATGTGGCGGGCGTCCTCCGCCGCAACGGTTGGACCGGATCACTGCGCCCGTGCGGCCCTGGATGCATGATTGCGAAGAGTCGAGGTCGTGGGAACAGCCGCGACTCTTCGCGATCATGAAAGGCAGCTAGGCGCCCGCGGTGTGGACCAGCGTGCGGATCTGCCGGAGCAGCACCGACAGCGCGGCCAGGTCGGCTCGGGAATCGTCGAACTCGCCCATCGAGTTGCGGGCCCGCGTGATCGCCGTCGAGTTCCCGTGCTCCCACACCGCACCCGTTCGTCGGCCGACAGCGATCCGTCGGTGGAGGTCAGCACCTCGCGGGTCAGCGCCGCCAAGCGCCGCGTACAGGTCGTAGCGCAGCGCCATCCGGGCCAGCGTCTGCCACCGGTCTTCGCGCGGCAGTTCGGAGATGCTGGGACAGCAGCGTGTCGACCCGGAAACTGGTCGGACAGCGACGAAGTAGACGCCGGCCACCTCGGTCAGGTCCCGGCCGGTCGACTCGGCGACCGTGACGACGTCGAGCAGGCCGAAACCGTACATGATCCGGGTCGCCCAGTCGGCCAGGTCCTGCGGGATGCCGAGGCTGACGATCTCGTCCGCGTGCGTCTCGCAGCGCTCCTGTTCGCTGCCGCGGAAAGCCCGTCGAGCATCGGCAGCAGCGTCGGCGACGCCGGGCGCGCAGCCGGGCGATCTCGGTCGGCACGTCGAGCGGCGCGCGGCGGCTGGACAGCAGCCATCGCATCGCGCGGTCGATCAGGCGCCGGGCTTCCAGGTAGACGGCGGTCTGCGCGGCGGTCGGCACGGAGCCGTCGGAGTCCAGCTCCTCGACCGCGTTCCACAGCTCGCGCAGGCCGAAGACGTCGCGGACGATCACGTACGCCCGGATCACGTCCGCCGCGGTGGCGCCGGTCTCCTCCATCGTGCGGTAGACGAAGGTGCTGCCGCCACGGTTGACGACCTCGTTGACCAGCACGGTGGTGATGATCTCGCGGCGCAGCCGGTGCTGCGCTCATCCGGTCCGGCGAGCGGCTCGCGCAGCGGCGTCGGGAAGTAGTTCGTCCAGCACGTCGGCCGTCCACGGATCGTCCGGCAGCGTCGAGGTCACGATCTCGTCCTCGAGCGCGATCTTCACGTACGCGAGCAGCACCGCGAACTCCGGCGAGGTCAGGCCCTGACCCGGCCTCGCTGCGCACGGCGAGTTCCTCGTCGGTCGGCAGCGCCTCCAGCGCCCGGTCGAGGTGGCCGCGCCGCTCCAGGTCGGTGATGAGCCGGCGGTGCACCGGCAGCAGCGAGCGCGCCTGCGCCTTCGCGTTGCCGAGCGCCGCGGCCTGCTCGTAGTTGTCCCGCAGCACGAGCGCGCCGACCTCGTCGGTCATCTCGGCCAGCAGCGCGTCGCGCTCGGGCAGTGGTCAGCTCGCCGTCGGCGACCAGCGGCACCGAGCAGGATCTTGATGTTGACCTCGTGGTCGGAGCAGTCGACGCCGGCCGAGTTGTCGATGAAGTCGGTGTAGATGCCGGCCGCCGCAGCCCAGGGCGGCCGCCGAAGGCGTACTCGATGCGGCCGCGCTGGGTCAGGCCGAGGTTGCCGCCCTCGCCGACCACCTGGCACCGCAGTTGCCGCGCCGTTGACCCGGATCGCGTCGTTGGCCTTGTCGCCGACCTCGACGTGGGTCTCGGCGGCGGCCTTCACGTAGGTGCCGATGCCGCCGTTCCACAGCAGGTCGACGGGCGCCTGCAGGATCGCCTTCATCAGCTCGCTCGGGGTCATCGACGTGACGTCGTCGGCGATGCCGAGCGCGGCCCGGGCCTGCGGCCGACATCGGGATCGACTTGAGCGTGCGCGGGAAGACGCCGCCGCCCGTCGGAGATCAGCGACGTGTCGTAGTCGGCCCACGACGAGCGCGGCAGGTCGAAGAGGCGACGGCGCTCCGCGAAGGACGAGGCCGCCACGGGTCGGGGTCGATGAAGATGTGCCGGTGATCGAAGGCGGCGACGAGCCGGATGTGCTCGGAGAGCAGCATGCCGTTGCCGAACACGTCGCCGGACATGTCGCCGACGCCGACGACGGTGAAGTCCTGGCTCTGCGTGTCGATGTCCATGTCGCGGAAGTGCCGCTTGCACCGACTCCCACGCGCCTCGGGCGGTGATGCCCATGCGCCTTGTGGTCGTAGCCCGCCGAGCCGCCGGAGGCGAAGGCGTCGCCCATCCAGAAGCCGTACGCGATGGAGATCTCGTTGGCGATGTCGGAGAACGTCGCGGTGCCCTTGTCGGCCGCGACGACCAGGTAGGGGTCGTCACCGTCGTGGCGCACCACGTCGATCGGCGGCACGACCGTCGCCGCCGACGAGGTTGTCGGTGATGTCGAGCATGCGCCGAGATGAACAGCTGGTAGCAGGCGACGCCCTCCGCCTGGTACGCGTCCCGGTCGGCGGTCGACGGCGCCTGCTTGAGCACGAAGCCGCCCTTGGCCCCGACCGGCACGATCACGGCGTTCTTCACCATCTGTGCCTTGACCAGCCCGAGCACCTCGGTGCGGAAGTCGTCGCGGCGGTCCGACCAGCGGAGCCCGCCGCGTGCCACCGGGCCGAACCGCAGGTGTACGCCCTCGAACCGCGGCGAGTAGACGAAGATCTCGTACTGCGGCCGGGGCGCCGGCAGGTCCGGGATCGCTTTCGGGTCGAGCTTGATCGAGACGTACGAGCACGGCCGACCGTCGGCGGCCCGCTGGAAGAACGACGTGCGCAGGCGTGGCCTGGATCAGGGTCAGGAACGAGCGCAGGATGCGGTCCTGGTCGAGGCTCGCGACGGCGTCGAGTTGCTGCCCGATCGCGCTGGCCAGCTCCTTCGACTGCAGTTCGCGGTCTTCGTCGTCGATCGTGCGCGTCGGCGAGAACCGGGTCTCGAACAGCGCCACGAGCAGCGCGGCCATGCTCGGGTAGGCGATGAACGTCGCCTCCATCGACTCCTGCGCGAAGACGGTGCCGGCCTGGCGCAGATACTTCGCGTACGCCCGGAGGATCACCACCTGCCGCCACGTCAGCCCGGCCCGCACCACGAGTTCGTTGAAGCCGTCGGTCTCCGCCTCGCCTCGCCAGGTGGCCGCGAACGCGTTCTCCATGTGCGGCCGCACGTCGACGAGCTCACGGGAGCCCTCGGGCAGCACCAGGCCGAAGTCGTAGACGTAGATCGTGCGCGTCGGCGCGGGCGATCTCGTACGGCCGCTCGTCGGCGACGCGCACGCCCAGCGAGTGCAGCACCGGCAGCACCGTGGAGAGCATCATCGGCTCGCCGTACCGGTAAACCTTGAATCTGACGTTGTGTTCGTCCATGCGCCGTCGGTAGACGTGCATCTCGATCTGGCCGCGGCTCCTCGAGAAGCTCAAGTTTCGCGAGGTCCTTGACCGCCTCGCCGGGCAGGTGATCGTCTTTGTACGAGTCCGGCAGCGCCTTCACGTATCGCCCGTAGAGCACCTTCGAGTGCTCGTCGCCGACCTTCTGTTCGAGCAGCAGCCGGAAGTCGTCGTCCCAGTTACGGGTCGCGACGACGAGCTGCTCCTGGATCGCCTCGACGTCGATCGCGGGCGGCGGCGAGTTGGGGTCGGTGCGCACGATGAAATGGATGCGGGCCAGCAGCGACTCGCCGACGCGGGTGGTGAAGTCGACGCCGACGCCGCCCAGCTCGCGCAGCAGGATCGCCTGGATCGGCGAGGCGGTTGGCCGTGGTGAACCGGTCACGCGGCAGGTAGACCAGGCACGAGATGAACCGGCCGTAAAGGTCCTTGCGCACGAACAGGCGCAGCTGCCGTCGGCCCGCCAGCCGCAGCACGCCCATGACGGTGTCGAACAGGTCGTCGGTCTTGATCTGGAACAGCTCGTCGCGCGGATAGCCCTCCAGGATCGCCATCAGGTCTTTGCCGGAGTGGCTGCGCGGCGACAGGCCGGAACGCTCCATCACGGCCGCGACCTTGCGCTTGACGACCGGGAGTTCCTTGACCGAGTAGAGGTAGGCGGCCGACGCGAACAGGCCGAGGAAACGCTTCTCCCCGACCACGTTGCCGGCCGCGTCGAAGGTCTTCACGCCGATGTAGTCGAGGTAGACGCTGCGGTGCACGGTCGACCGCGAGTTGGCCTTCGTGATGATCAGCAGCCGCTTGTCCAGCAGCGCCTCCTGGGCCTCCGGGCTCATGTCGGCGCAGTGCGCCGCGGCGCAGCAGCCTGGTCCGGCCCGCAGCGATGCCCAGCGCCGCGTGCCCGATGTTCGCTCGCGCGCGATGTACCGGCTCGCCGTCGCTCGTACGATCGTGAGTCGAGCTTGTATTCGCGGTAACCCAGGAAGGTGAACTGGTCGGCGCCGAGCCACCGGAGCAGTTCGACGCCGTCGGTGATGTCTTTGTCGGGCACCGGCAGCGTCGCGTTAAGCAGCTCGTCGGCCAGGGCCAGGGCGCGCGGGCACGCATCTTCGGCCAGTCTTCGACGGCCTCGCGCACGTCGGTGAGCACGCGGATCAGGTCGCGGCGCAACTCGTCGACGAGGGCCGGCTCGCGGACCCGGTCGATCTCCAGGTGCATCCAGCTCTCGATGAGCACACCGGTCGCGGCCGGCGGCGCCGTCGGCGGCACCGAACTGCGTCTCGTCGACGTCGGCGAGCACCTCGACCAGCCGGCCGAGCGGCTCCCGGCGCACCACCATCAGCGGGTGGATCAGCAGGTGGACGTCGAGGCCGCGAGCGGCGAGCGCGGCGTTGACCGTGTCGACGAGGAACGGCATGTCGTCGGTGACGATTTTCACGATCGTGGTGTCGCCGTCGTCGGACGGAGCGATCTCGAGCTTCAACTCGCCCGGAAGCCGCTGTTCGGCGAGTTCGCGGTGGGTGCGAGCGGCGTCCAGCATGGCGGCCGGCGCCAGCCCGACGAGCTCCTCGTCGGGCGCGTAACGCCAGAACCGGCCGACGAGCGCGGCGAGATCGTGATCGTCGCCGGCGAGCGCGACAGCTTCGGCGGCGAGCCGGATCGCGTCGGGGATCGGGCTCGCCACGCTCGTCGGCGCCGACATCGGCATCATCGAGGTCGGTCGATGAACTCGGATCACCGGCGAGCGCGATGCTCAGACCGTTTGTCGTTCGCGTCGACACGTGCCGGCAGACGCCGTTCCATGGGTGCCACTCCCCTCGGCCCACCACGTTGTGGGCTTGCGTACCGCCCAGCCTAGGGCCTGTTTCTTTCGGTTCGGTTACGGCAGGTCATCCCTCGGCGGGACGGGCGAGGGTTACCCGCTCTCCCGCCTCGTCGGGCGGCTGGTCGCGCCAGCAGCTCGGCCGGGGGCGCCGACCGCTGTAACGGCATCACGACGGGCGAGGCCGGCTCCTCGGCACCACCCGGACCGGCGCCCGCGTGGACGAGCGGGGCCAGGCCGGCGGCGAGCGTGTCGGCGACATCACGGGCGTAGACGCCGTCGGGGTCGTAATCGGGGTCGAACACCGTGACCTCGAGACCGACGCACGACGGCGACGACACCAGGCCCGCGATCAGCAGCTCCAACTCGGTGTAGGCGATGCCGCCCATGCTCGGGCGCGTCCACGGCCGGCATCACGGCCGGGTCGAGGACGTCGACATCGACGTGAACCCAGAAGCCGAGACAGTCGGCGAGCTGATCGCGGGCCCACTGGGCGGTGCGGCCCGGCGCCCTCGGCCCGCAACTGCGGCACCGCGCGCATGGTGATGCCGGCGGCCTGCAGATCGAGCCGGTAGTCGTCGTTCGGCCGGATGCCGAGCAGCACCACGTCGACGTCCCGGATGTACGGCTTCAGCCCCTCCAGATCGGTCAGGTCCGGCTGGCCCCGCCCGGTCGCCAGGGCCAGGTCCTCACCGGCCGCGGCGCCCACGTAGGAGGCGTTGCCGGGGTGCCGGAAGTCGGAGTGGCCGTCGATGTAGACCAGCCCGTACGGCAGCTCGTCGGCGACCGCGCGCCGTTTCATCGCCAGAGCCGACCCGAGCAGCACCGAACAGTCGCCGCCGAGCACGACCGGGAACTCGCCCGCGTCGATGATCGCGCCGATCCGGTCGGCCAGCCGCCGCGAGTACGTCGCGATCAGGTCCGCGTGGCAGACGCCGTCGCCCGGCCGCCAGTCACCCGGGATCGAACCGTGGCGGCGTCACGCAACCGGCGTCACGGGCCCGGAGCCGGCGTCAGCAGACCCTGATCGCGCAGCGCGCCGGGCGCCTTCGCGCAGCCCGGCACGGACGTCGACGTCGGTGGCCGCAGACCGAGGTTGGACGGCGCGTCGAGCAGGGCGATCCGGCGCATCGGGGTGGCCGTCAGTAGAGCGCGCTGGCCAGGGCGCGCCGTGCGGTGACGACTGCGGGGTCGTCCGGACCGGCCACGGTGAACAGCGAGATCAGGTGGGCCCGGGCCGCGTCGCGCTCGGCGCCGGACGTGCGCCGCACCAGGTCGACCAGCCGCGCGTAGGCCCGGTCGGCGGTGCCGGCGAGCACCTCGACGTCGGCCGCGAGCCCCTGGGCCACGACATCGTCGGGAGCCGCCGTCGGCCGCGGCGAGGGCCGCGCTCCGGATCGACGTCTTCGACCCGGCGCAGCAGCTCGACCTGGGCCAGCCCGGCCTCGGCCGCGCTGTCGGCCGGCGCGTCGGCGAGGATCTGCCGGTAGGCCTGCTCGGCCGCGTCAAGGTCGCCGTTGATCATCGCCTCGTCGGCGCCGGCGAACCGCGGGATCTTCGGGCACCTCGACCTCGACGCCGCCGGCCTGGCACACGGCCGCGACCCACTGCCGCAGCTGGCTCTCGGGGATCGCGCCGGTGAACGCGTCGACCGGGCGGCCACCGATGATCGCGTAGACCATCGGCACGCTCTGGACCTGCAACATCTGGGCGATGCGGGGGTTGGTGTCGACATCGACCCGCGCCAGCGTCCAGGTGCCGGCGCCCTCGGCGGCGATCTTCGCCAGCATCGCGCCGAGCTGCGCGCTCGCCTCGGATCGCGGCGACCACATCTCCAGCACGACCGGCTTGGTCATCGACGCCTCGATGACGTCGGTCTGGAACGAGGCCTCGGAGATGTCGATGACCGAGTCGTCGCCTGGGCCACCGAATCGCGGGCCGCCAGGCGGGCCGCCGGCGGGTGCCGCGGCGGCCGGCGGGGCGGGCGTGCGGAGGGCGCTGAGATCGACAGCGCCTCGGGCCAGGATCGAAGGAGTGGAACGGGGATCGCTCATGGTTGTCTAGTTTGGCACGCCGCGGCGGAGATCCCACGCCGCCGCATACGACACCGCCAACAACACCACCGCGACCGCGCCGAACGGCCAGGCCAGCCCCGTCGTCCCGGGCCAGACCGGAGCGCCCGCCAAGGTGTAGCCGTCGGCGAAAACGGGCACGCGCGCGCCCGTCAGCCACCAGCCGACGAGCCCCGCACCGAGACCGACCGCGAGCGCCGCGACCGCCACCGCGACGTGCCCGAACACGGCCGCGACGCGAACCCGTCGCGCCGAGAGCCCTTGCACCCGCAGTGCCGCCAACTCGGCGCCGCGACGCCGCCGGTCCACCGACGCGGTCAGCATGACGCCGCCGACGAACAGCAACGTGATGCCCACCACCGCGACCCAGGCGAAAGCGTCACCGACGGCCGGCCCACGCCGGTCCAGGTACGTCCGCTCGGCGGCGATCGTCTTCGAACCCGTGACCGCGAGTCCCGCCTTCGCCAACCGTGACACCACGTCCGGTGGGGCCGACTTCGACAGCCAGACCTCCGGCACCGTGGCCAGATCGCCGACCGCGGGCACGGCGTAGTCGAGGTTCTGCAGGTCCACCATGACACCGTTCCCGGCCACCTGCGGCAGCACCGGATCTATCACCGATGACGTCATCGGGACCGGTGCCGAACCGAGCAGACCCTGCAACTGCTCGGTGAACGGCTGCGTGCTGATCGCCGGCACCGGGAACGGCGCGTCGGCGGGTTGCAGCGCCACGTTCACGGTCCGGGCGGCCGTGTTCGGTCGCAGCGTCAGGCCGCCGCCCACCGCTTCGGTGCCCTGGCTCGGGCCGGCCGTGTAGAAGGCGGCGGCATCCCGCCAGCCAGCGGCGTCGGCGAACGTGGTGATCGGCGCCGGCTTCGGCGACCGCACGGCCATCGAGCGGAAGGTGATCGCGAGCGGACCGGGCCGGAAGTAACTGAGGATGATGGTGATCCCGGCAACCCGGCAACCGGTCTGGCAGCTTGTCGTGTCGGCGATGTACGTGTACGTGCCGTTGCGCAGGCTCCCCATCGGAAGCGTCTGGATCACCCCGCCTCCGAGCGGCTCGACCAGCAGCGCCACCTCCGGCGGCGAGAAGTCGAACGCGGCCGCGGTGACGCTCGCGGTCAGCGCCACGGTCTGCCCGGCGAACGTGACCGGGGGGCCGGCCGGTCGGCGCAGGACGCTCGCCGCGTGTGCCGCCGTGATCGTCGACGCGGCGGGCCAACTCGCGACCTTGGCGAGCCGGGACGCGTCCACCGCGACGATCGACGGCCCGCCCGTGGCCGGTTGCGGTACGTGTACCACCGCCATCGCGAAATTACCGGCGGGATCGACCGAGCGGACGGCCGTCAGCAGCGCCTGGCGTGACGTCGGTCGCACCGAGAGCACGGTGGTCGCGCCGACTTCCATCGTCGCCCGGTCGGTGCGGGAGGCGCGGGACACGTCGACGGCCGCCGCGGCGTACGTGATGACTCCCACTGACGTGACGAGCAGCACGAAGAGCCGGGCGACGCCGGGCCGGCGGGCGATCTGCAGCGCGCTGACGGCGATGCCGACACCCCGACCGCGCCGTAAACTCCACGCGCCGAGGGCCGCCGCGACCGGCGTGACCAACCGCGCCGTGATCACGGCGACGGCGGCGACCGCGAGGGCGGGCGCGATCAGGTCGACGCCGACGAGCTTTCGATGCTCGCCCCGCAGCGTGATCACGGCGACGGCGGCGAGCGCGACCACCGACAGCTCCGCGGCGGCCGATCGCCACCGCCGGCCGCGAGGCGGCACGTTGCGCAGCAGTTCCGAGGCCGGCGAGCGCAAGGTCCGCCAGGCCGACGCCATGATCGCGATGACACAGCCGGCGACGGTCAGCAACACGTAGGGCAGGGATCCGTGGCCGAAGGAGCCGAGGGCCGGCCGATGCGGCACCGCGAACCGGTCGATCGCCCAGACCGCGGCGTAGCCAAGGGCATAGCCGCACGGCACCGCCGCCACCACCGCGACCAGCGACTCGCCCGTGCCGAGCACCCAGCGAGGCCACCTCGGCGAGCCGCGGAGCGCGACCGCGCCGATCTCCTCCCGGCGCCCGGCGACCGAGTAACCCCCGGCCAGGAAAACCACAAACCATCCAAGGGCGATCAGTGGTACGGCCAGCAGCGGCACGACCTGACGTACCGTCGAGCGATCCTGATTGATCCGTGTCGCGAGGGCCGCGAGCCCCGAGCGTGACACCGCTCCGGCCTGTGTCGCCGCCGCGACGTGCCGGTCGGTGAGCACGCGGGCGGCGCGGAGCCGGCCGACGGTCAGCGACGTCGGCTGCAGCACCTCGTCGACCGTCTCGACCTCGGAGGCGTGTTCGAAGGTTGCGATTGTGCCCACGGTCGTCAGCACCGGGGCGTCGGCGTTCCGGTAGGCATCGGGGCTGAACGGGCTGAGCTGACCCCAGAACGCCTCGGTGGCCGACCGCGGTTGGTAGACGCCCACTACCGAGACCGTCAGCGGCACGGCGTGGGGCCCGAGGATCCAGTTGGTTTGGCCGTGGTCGGGGGAGTTGATCGCGAATTGGAGCTGAAGCGAACCACCGGCGGTCACCTTCTCCAGCCGGGCGAGCGTGGGATCGATCATGACTTCCGCGGTGCCGATCGGGCACCGGCCGGCCACGATGACGACGTGGGCGCAGGCGTTCTGGCGGAACTGCATCTGCGGGAACGCGGGAGCGCCGGCAACCACACCGCTGTCGGTGGTCGCGGAGAAGGTCGGCGCGAAGTCGGGCGCCGCCATCGTCGCCGGCATCTTGCGCCCGAACCCCGGATCGACCGCCCCGCTCGCGCCGATGACGAGCTTCTGTGACGCGAAGACGTCCAGTTGCGCGGCCGGCGCTTGCGCCACCTCGGTCTGAATCATCGAATCGTCGGCGATGTCCAGGAAGGCGGGGACGGCGACGGCGATCGCGATCGTGACCGTCACCAGGAGCACCATGGTCAAGGCCTGCGCCCGGCGCGCCCGCACCATGGCCCGGAGCAGCTCGATCATGCGTTTCCCTACAGGTCAAGCGCCCGGTGGCCGCGAGGGGCGACCACCGGACGCGTGTGCGACAGCGAAATCAGTGCGAGGTCAGCGTGCCGTGAGCGCCGCCGACCGCGAGCGACACGGTGCCGTCCTCGTGGTCGACCGTGAAGAGGGTTCCGGGCGGGTACATGCCCAGCACCTCCGGCGGCAGCTGGATCGTGCCGTCACCGGCCACCACGGCGAAGTCCTGGCCGTCACGGCCCTCGGCGCCGACACGGCCGTCGCGGATCGTCACCGCGCGCCCGAGCCGCGCACCCACTTCGGCGTCGTGCGTCACCACGACGATCGTGGTGCCGCGCTCCGCGTTGACCGTCTCCAGGGCGCCCAGCACCTCGTCACGACCGGCGGTGTCGAGCTGGCTCGTCGGTTCGTCGACGAGCAGCAGACCGGGGCCCGCCGCGATGCCGACCGCGAGCGCGGCCCGCTGCCGAGCGCCGGGCGGCAACTGGCCGATGAGCGCGCGCCCCTGGCCGGAGAGCCCGACCAGGTCGAGGATGCGGTCGGGATCGTCGAGCGTGATGCCGGACGTCTTGGCTGCTCGCCGCTGCGCCAGCCAGATGTTCCGGTGGAGGTTCGCGTAGCCGAGGAGATTGCGCGCGGCGCCCTGCAGCACCACGCCGATCTCGGTGCCCCGCAGCCGGGAGACCTCACTGTCGGCCAGCTTGCCCATGTCGTAGGTGCCGATGTTGACCCGGCCGGCCGACGGGCGCATCAGGCCCGCGAGCAGCGAGACCAGCGTCGATTTGCCGGAACCGGACGGTCCGACCAGAGCCAGCATCTCGCCCGGGCCGATCGAGAGATCGACGCCAGCGAGTGCGACGACGTCACCGCCCTCACCCCGATAGATATGGACAACCCGTCGGCATGCGACCGCGAGACCCGTCATCGTGAACTCCCCACCGTTGAGCCAGCTGATTCTCGTTGCCGGATGTGGGCGCCCCGCTGCGCCGTCATCCCCTGTGCCGATCGCACGGTCCGGCGCACGGCGCGGCGAAGGTCCCACGCGGCCCCGAAGGACACCGCCAATAGCACCACAGCGACCGCCGCCACGACCAGACCCGCTCGGGCCCCCGAGTCCGACATGGTCGGCCAGGTCGGAGCGCCGACCAGGGTGGAGCCGTCCGCGAACACGGGCACGCGGAGCCCGGTCGACCACCAACTCGCGGCCCCGGCGACGACGCCCACCACGATGGCGACGACGGCGAGTCCGACGTACCCGAACCGGGCGGCGGCGCGGACGCGGCGCGGCGTCAACCCCTGCACCCGCAGCGCTCTCAACTCCGCGCCGCGACGGCCGCGGTCCACCGACGCGGTCAGCACCAGGCCGCCGATCAGGAGCAGCACCACACCGGCGACGAGCAGCCACAGGAACGCGCCACCGACAGCCGGGCCACCATGGCCGAAATACGACCGCTCCTGGTCGATCGTGGCCTTACCCGACACGACCAGACCGGCCGCGCTGAGCCGCGCCACCGTGTCCGCCGGGGCCGATGCCGACAGCCATACCTGCGACGTCACGGGCAAGTCCGCGCCCGCCGGCACGGCTCGATCGACGTCCTGCAGATCGAGGAGGATGCCGTTGGTCGCGAGCCGCGGCAGCGCCGGGACGAGCGCGCTCTGACGCACCGGCACCGGTATGCCCTGATCGCCGAGCTTGCCCTGCAGCGGGTGCGTCAACTTCGTGGTCGATATCCCCGGCACCGGGTACGGCGTGTCCGTCGGCATCAGGTAGAACTGCACCCCCGAACCGAACCCGGCGGGCGGCGTCACGACGAGCCCGTCCGGGGATTCGGCCACTGGCACCGTGCCACCGCTCAGGATGCCGTGCACACCGTGGAAGTCGGCGGCCGAGGCGAACGTCGTGACGACCGCGGGCACCGGCTGCCGGACCGACAGCGAGTGGAACGTGAAGGAGACCGTGTCCGGCTGGTAGGTGGCCACGATGAAGTTGATGTCCGCCAGGCGGCAACCGTCGCTACAGGCTGACGACACCGAGTTGTAGACGAACCGGCCATTGTGGACCTGCCCGAAATCGAGCGTGGTCCCGAGCCCGGTGGTGAGGGATTCGACGTCCGCCATCAGATGGGGGTCGAAATCCGGCAGCGCGGTCGACTTGATCGTCACGTCGAGCGCGATGGTCTCGCCGGTGAACGTGATCGGTTTGGCCGCCGGGTGGTCCAGGATCGCGGCCGCCGCGCCGGCCGAGAGCGGCGAACCGGCCGGCCATGACGCGACCGCCGCGAGCCGGGACGAGTCGACGGCGAGCATGGGCGGGTCGAGCTGGGAGGACTGCGGCACGAAGCTGGCCGCCATCGCGAATGTGCCGGCCGGATCGACCTTGCGGACCGCGTTCAGCAGCGCCAGCCGGCCCACCGGCTGCACCGACACCACCTGCGGCGCCCCGAGATCCTGTTCGGCTCGGTCGGCTCGCTCGGTGCTGGCGACGCTGGCGTTCGCGGCGCCGAACGTCACCAGGCCGACCGCGACGACGAGGAGCACGAACACGCGGGCGGCCCCGGGCCGACGGGCGATCTGCAGCGCGCCGATGCCGAGCCCGAGGCCTCGCCGGCTGCGGAGCGCACGGCGTCCGATCCAGGCCGTGAACGGCGTCACGAGGCGCGCCGCGACCACGGCGACGGCGGCGATCGCGAGCCCGGGTGCGACCAACTCGATGCCGGTCAGCCGGGCGTGCTCGCCTCGCATCTGGATCACGCCGACCACAGCGAGCGCGACGAGGACGAACTCGATCGTGGCCGCACGCCAGCGACCGGTGTTCGGCGGCACGTTGCGCAGCAGTTCCGACGTGGGCGTGCGGAGCGTGCGGTACGCGGAGAAGAGGATCGCGAGCAGGCAAGCGACGACCGTGAGGAACACGTACGTTCCCGAACCGTGGCCGAACGTGCCGGCGCTCGGGTTCCCGGACAGTGCGAACCGGGCGGCCAGCCGGGCGGCGGCATAGCCGAGCACGTAGCCCAACGGCACCGCGATGACCAGGGCTGTCAGCGACTCACCGGTGCCCAGCAGCCACCGCGGTCGCCACGGAGCACCCCGTAGCGCGACGACGCCCAACTCCTCGCGGCGGCCGGAAACGGCGTAACCGCCCGCGAGAAACACCACGAAGCATCCGAGGGCGATCAGCGGGATCGCGAGCACCGGCACGACCTCGCGCAGCGTGGCCCGGTCGTGGTCGATTGTGGCGATCAGGTCGCTGATGTCGGATCCGGCGATCACGTTACGGTCGTCGCTCTCCGCCTGGGCGACCTCGGCGGTGACCTGCCGCCGGATCGTGTCGAGCCCTTCGGTGGTCAGAGCGGACGGTCGGAGGACCGCGTCGACCGACTGTTCTTCCTCATGGTGCTGGATGGACTTGATCGTGCCGGCGGTCGTGAGCATCGGCGCGTCCGCACCGCGGTCGGGCAGGTTGAGGAAGAGGCCGTCCTGACCCCAGAACGGTTCACCCTCGCCGCGGGCCCGGAAGACACCGGCCACCGTCACGGTCAGCGGCAGCGTGCCCGGCCTCACCTCCCAGCCGTTGTCCGCCGAGTTGACCGCGTACGCGAGCGCGACGGCCGTGCCGGCCGTCAACGCCTCCCGCTTCGCGAGGTCCATGTCGATCATGACCTCGCCGGTGCCGACGGCGCACCGGCCGGACACGATCACGACGTGGTCGCACGCGTTCTGACGGAACTCGAGCCGCGGGTACGCGAACGTCCGGCCGGCGACGGAGACGTCCGTGTTGGTGGAGAACGTGACGTCGAAACCGGGCAGTGCGAACTGCTTGGGCACCGTGTTCGCGAAGCCGCTCTCGGGCTGATCGAAGCTTCCCGTCAGCTTGTAACTCGAACTGGCATGCACGTCGAGTTGGTCGGCCGGGGCGTGCGCCACCTCACTCGCGATCACCGCGTTGTCCCCGGCCGCGATGAACGCGGGCACGGCGACGGCCACCCCGATCGTCACGGTGGCGATCAGCGCGACGATCACGGCTTGCAGGCGGCGTGCCCGCAACATCGAACCGATCAGCCCGATCATCGGGACGCTCCGCCGCCACGGACGCGGATCGCGCGCGCCAACTGGTAGGCGGACAGGCCGGTGGCGACCGCCAGGGTCACACCCGCGACCACGACCATCACGGCGATGCCCATCGGCAACACCAGCGGCGGCCAGGGCAGCACATGCCACGAATCGCTGAAGAGAGACGCGGGCGCGCCGGAGAGGTAACGGTCGCAGATCGCTCCGATGAGCCCGGCGACGAGCGCTCCACCGGCCAGCCACAGGTAGCCCCTGCGCGCGACGGAGCGGGTGGCCTTGATGTCGACGCCCTGACGGCGCAGGGCCAGCAGTTCGGTCGCCCGGGGATCGCGTTCGACCGAAGCGACGACGAGCATCGCGAGCGCGGCCAACACCAGTGCGATGGTGCCGCCGACGACCTCGAACCGCTGACCGACGACCGAGGCCTGGGCCGCGTACGCCTTCTGCCGGCCGATCAGCGTCTCGTCAGCCGTGGTCACCAGACCCTGCTGCGCCAGCGCCGTCACGACGCTCGCCGGGGTGCCCGCGGCCAGCCAGACCTGGGACGCCTCCGCGTGGCTGTCGACGAGGGCGAGCGACTGGGCGTACCCGAGATCGATCATGACACCGCTCTTCGCGACCCGCGGCAGCACGGATTCCGTCGCGACGACGCGGATCGGCACCCCACCGAGCCCGAACGGGGTGACGTCGGGCACGCCCGCGTAATCCGGCAACGGCAACGGTCCGGCCGCCACGGCGGGAATCGGCAGCGGCGTGCCCATCACGTACGCGGTCGGGTCGAGGGACGTGAACGTGGCGTACGTCGCCGGCGGAACGGCCATCGACAGCCCCTGTGCCGACATCGTCATGGTCGGCCCGATCGCGGCCGGATCCACCGACGGGCGCCAGCGGCGCAGGTCGCGGAACGTTGCCGTGTCGACGAGTTCGGCGACGGGAGCCTGCTGCCGCAGTTCCCGAAGCACCACCGTGGTGCCGGGCGCGTCCGACCCGGTCTGGTTGCCGGCCGGACCGACGCCCTGGGCCAGCCGCAGACCGACGAGCGTGCATCCCGGTGGCGTCGCGCATGTCGGTGTCGCGGCCGTGTAGATGTGCTGCCCGCTCTGCAGCGCTCCGAACGGCACGTACGTCAGGCCGTTCGTGGTCAGGAGTGCGGCGACCAGGCCGGCGGGCTGCCCGGCGGACAGACCGGAGGCGGTCGCGTTGAGCTGCATAGACGTGCCGGTGATCGCGATTTGACGCACCGGTGCCGGCCGGATCGCCGCCGCCAGAGCCGCCCCGCCGCGCTGCACGCCCGCCACGTCCGGCAGCACGTTCGCCAGCCGGGATCCGTCGACCGCGAGCACACCGTTTTTCCCGGTGTCCGGGCTCAGCTGGGTGGCGGCCATCGCGTACCGGCCGGCGGGATCGGCCGCGCGGACCGCCGCCATCAACCGCGTCGAAGGCACGGCGGCCACGGTGATGACCCGGGCCGGACCGGTCTCCAGCGACGCCCGGTCGCTGCGGGCCTGCGACGCGGTGGTCCACGCGAGGATCGAGTAGCCGAACAGTGCCACCGCGATCGCGAGTAGCGCGAACGTGCGGTCCAGTCCGGGCCGCCGAGCGAGGTAGGTGGCGGTGAGCAGGCCGCGTACCCGGCCCGACCGGCGGGTGATCGCGACCGAGCGCTCCGCGAGCGGCATCAGCGCCCGGGCCGTCAGCAACCCGATGGCGAGCGCGATGAGGCCGGGTGCCAGCACGGCCAGGCCGGAGCCGGTGGTGCCGCCGGTGTTGCGGATCTGCACGATGCCGGCGACCGCGATCGCGACGACGACCAGGTCGACGACGTCGGTACGCCAACCGCGCCGGCGGGACGGTGTCGTACGCAGCAGCTCACCCACGGACGCCGACAGCGCGCTGCGTTCCGCGACCAGGGCGGCGACGAGACCACCGACGATCGTCGCGACGGCGGCGGCGATGGCGAAGATGCTGGCGAGCCGCACGTCGGCGCTGGCCTGCACGGGACCGGCGATCAGGCGGGCGCCGAAGAACCCGGCCACCACGCCGAACGGCGCTCCGACGAGCACTGGCACGGTGCTCTGCTCGGTCATCAGGGTCCAGAGACCGCGCCGGGGCAAGCCTCGGAGCTTGAGGATGCCGACGTCGAAACGGCGGGCCGACGCGGTGGCCCGCAGGCACAGGAAGAGGGCGAACCATCCGAACAGCACGAGTTGAGCCGCGCCGAGGGGTACCCCGAGAAAGATCGTGTTGGTGTCGTTGACGATGTGGTTCATCAGCGTCGGCACGTCGGTGTCGACCTGGAAACCACGGTGCGGCAGCGCGGATTCGGCGTCATAGATCCGGCCCTCGAGGTCGAGCGCGGTCTTCACGCTCATCGCCTTGGTGCCGAGGATCAGATCGTTCTGGATGATGCCGTCGATCGAACTCGAGTTGACGACGGTCTGCAACGTGCCGAACATGGCGTCGGTCGGCGGGAGGCTCGGCTGCAGGTGTGGTGCCGACTCGGCGGCCAGCGAGAGTTGCCCCCAGTAGGGATCGTTCGCGTCGCGCGGGACGTAGACACCGACGACCCGCAGCGTCATGGGCCGGGCCATCGAGTCGGCGTCGAACGGCACCGGGGCGCCGACCTTGACGCCCATCAGCGCCGCGGCGGCGGCGCTGATCATGACCTCGCCGGTCGCGCTCGGGCACCGTCCGGTGATCACGACCTTCTCGCAGACGCCGTCACGCTGCGCGAGCACGGTGGCGACCGGCGCGCCGTCGGAACCGCTGCGGCCGAGCACGTCCACGCTGACCTGCGGCGTGAACCGGGGCAACGCGAACTGTTTCGGGATCGCCGCCTGGTAGGACGAGGCTCCGCTGATGCCCCAGACCTTCATCGAGAAGTGCTGCGACACCGTCACCTGGCGTTGCGCGGTGGGCGCCGCCTTCAACTCACTGACCGTCAGCCGATCGGTCGCCGCGTAGACGTAGAACGGCGCCGCGACCGCGGCCGCTGTCACGAGTGCCGCGAGGAGCACCAGCGTGACGCTCTGAGTGCGCCGGGAACGCAACGCACGAAGCGCGACTCGCAGCATGCAGATCTCCCCGTAACCGCTACCGCCAGCGGATAGGCGGAGCAACCGACAACATCAAATACACGACCGCTGAGCGGCCGAGTCGGTTGCATGTTACGGAGAGTCAGAAGCGAGCGGGTTCCCGATAAACGCCCCATTGGTCACGCAGCGCGTTGCAGATTTCACCCAGGGTGGCTTCGGCGCGGCATGCGTCCAACATTGCCGGAATCATGTTTTCCTGCGTCTGCGAAACCGTTACCAAGTTGGCGATCGCCGCGTCGACCACGGCCTGGTCCCGACCGGCCTTACGGCTCGCGAGCACCCGCTTCTGCTCCCGCTCCACTTCGTGCGAGATGCGCAGAATCTCCAGATCCTTCGCGAGCGTGCTGGTGCCGACGTTGACGCCGACGATGCGCTTGTCGCCGGCTTCGAGGGCCTTCTGGTAAATGAACGCGGAGTCGGCGATCTCGGCCATGAACCAGCCGTCTTCGATGCCGCGCAGGATGCCCGACGTGATCGTGCCATCCGATCCCATGTCCCGGATGCGCTCGAAGATCCGCTCGGCCTCCGCCTCGATCTTGTCGGTCAGCGCCTCGATGTACCACGAACCGCCGAGCGGGTCGGCCACGTTGACAACGCCGGTCTCTTCCATGATCACTTGCTGCGTGCGCAGGGCGATCTCGGCCGTCTCGTCGGTCGGCAGCGCGAGCGTCTCGTCGAGAGCGTTCGTGTGCAGCGAGTTGGTGCCGCCGAGCACGGCCGCGAGCGCTTCGATCGCGGTGCGCACGACGTTGTTGACGGGCTGCTGGGCGGTTAGCGAGACCCCGGCGGTCTGCGTGTGGAACTTGAGCCACAGCGCCTTCTCGTCGGTCGCGCCGTAGACGTCGCGCAGCCAGCGGGCCCAGATCCGGCGGGCGGCCCGGAACTTCGCGATCTCCTCGAAGAAGTCGACGTGCGCGTCGAAGAAGAACGACAGCCCGGGAGCGAACTTGTTGACGTCGAGGCCGCGCGACTGACCGAGTTCCACATAACCGAAACCGTCAGCCAGCGTGTACGCCAGTTCCTGCGCGGCCGTCGAGCCCGCCTCCCGGATGTGATAGCCGGAGACCGAGAGCGGCTTGTACTTCGGGATGTTGTGCGCGCAGTACTCCATCAGGTCGCCGATGAGCCGCAGGTGGGGCTCCGGCCCGAAGAGCCACTCCTTCTGCGCGATGTACTCCTTGAAGATGTCCGTCTGCAGGGTGCCGTCGAGTTTGGACAGATCGGCGCCCTGACGTTCGGCGGCGACGAGGTACATGCAGAAGATCGGCACGGCCGGCCCGCTGATCGTCATGCTCGTCGTGACGGCGGCGAGGTCGATGCCGCCGAACAGCACCTCCATGTCATCGGCCGAGTCGATCGCCACGCCGCAATGCCCGACCTCGCCGAGCGACTGCGGCTCGTCGGAATCGCGGCCCATCAGGGTCGGCATGTCGAACGCGACCGACAGCCCGCCGCCGCCCGCGCCGAGGATCATCTTGTAGCGCTCGTTGGTCTGCTGGGCGTTGCCGAAACCGGCGAACTGCCGGATCGTCCATGTGCGCCCGCGGTAGCCGGTCGGGTAGAGCCCCCGCGTGTACGGGAACTCGCCCGGCCATCCGATCCGCTCGAAGCCCGGCACGTCGACACCCTCGGGCGGCCCGTACGCCGGCTCGACCGACATTCCGGACAGCGTGCTGAAGTCGGCGTCACGCGTACGCGCGGCGTCATAGCGTTTCTGCCAGCGATCGCGTCCGGCGGCGATGTCGCGCGCGTCCATTCGGGTCCTCCTCGACGATGGTGTCTGGTGCCGAGTCTAGGGTGCGGGCCTGAACGATCGCTAAGGGACGGCGTCGGGCGGTTGTTGGATGAGCCGCCGCAGCCTCTCGGTGTACGCCTCCCGGCGCTCCACCCGGTGTTCGAAGTCACGGGTCGCACCGTGCCGGAGCAGGTCCTGGACGGCTTGCGGGGTGAACGCGGCCAGCCTCGGCAACGCGCCCATCCACCGAGGCACCGAGACCGTGGCCGGGCCGCCTCGCCGGACCACCCGCAGAATCGCCCGGGCCACCTCCTCGGCCGTCGTGGTCGGGATGCCGTCGAGCGGAAGGCCCTCGGTCATCTCGGTCGGCGCGAACGTCGGCAGCACGGCGGACGCCCGCACGCCGGTGCCGTGCAACTCGGCCCGCACCGCCTCGGTCAGGCCGACGACGGCGAACTTGGTGGCCGTGTAGACGGCGGCGTGCGGCGTGGCGAGGCGCCCGGCGAGCGAGGCGACGTTGACGACGTGCCCGCGACCACGGGTGATCATGGCCGGGAGAACCGCGCCCATGCCGTTGACGACGCCTCGGAGATTCACGTCGATCTGCAGGTCACGCACCTGGGGCGGGGTGTCGACGAACAGTGCGCCATGCGCGACGCCGGCGTTGTTGACCAGCACGTCGATGTCGCCGACATCGGCCACGAGCGCGGCCCACGAGCCGGAGTCGCGGACGTCGAGCGGCTTCGCCTCGGCCCCGACCTGCCCGGCCGCGGCGGTCGCCGTTTCCAGGTCGACATCGGCGATGACGACGCGGGCGCCGGCCTGCGCGAACGCCCGAGAGGTGGCGAGCCCGATGCCACGCGCGCCGCCGGTCACCACCACGACGAAGTCAGTCACACCCACACTGTCCGCCAATGCCGTGCCATCTGGCTACTTCTTGCCGACAGTGACTCCCTTGGTGGCCGTGCTGTAGGTGGCGGCACGGGCCACATCGTCGCCGACCGGGCCGGGATCGGGCACGTGGATGTCGTCGACCAGGATGTTGACCGCGGTGACGTCGAGTTCGAGAAGCTCCTCGACCGAGCTGATGACCTTCTCACGCACCTTGTCGGTGACGGAGGAGACCACGAAGCCGTACTCCAGGACGAGCGTGACCGAGATCTCGGCGGCGGCGCCGGAAAGCCGTACGCTCACGCCCTGCGCCTTGCTCTCCTCGCCGAGGTGCAGCCGCTCCTTGAGTTCCGAGAACATCCGCGCCGTGTCGCCACCGAGGTCGTAGACGCCCGGGACCTCGCGCGCGGCGATGCCGGAGATCTTCTCGACGACCTCGTTCGCGATCGTCGTCGCACCCCGCTCGGACGGCAGCGACGCGTTGTTGCGCAGCCGCGTCATCGCCTGCTGGGTGGCCTCGGTGATGGCCTCGCTCGCCTTGTCGGCTGCCTCGCCGATCGCCACGCCCGCCTTGCCGGCCGCCTCGGAGAGGGCTTCACCGGCTTTCTCAGCGGTCTCCCGGGCCTGGTCGGCCAGTTCGCCGGCCTTCTCCGCCACGGCGTTCGCGCGCTTGCGGGCAGCCTCGGTCAGCGGCTTGCCCGGCTCGATGTCCTCGACGCCCGGCTGCGTCGGAATGTCAGTGGTCTCACTCATGCGGCGGAGCCTACCGCCGGGCGAAGCGGCGCAACAGATCCCAACGGACGCCTCCGCACCAGCCAATACGCCCGCGTCGAGGCGGGCGGCCGCGCCAGGTTGTCGCCGCTCGCCGCCATCCGCTGCGGCGCCCGGATCTGCGGATCTTGGCGCTGCTTGTGGCCACATCGCCCCGGATGATCACGCCAACGCGCACGGTCTGCGAGCCCGGTCCACGATCCGCCGCGCGTCGGCGTGGCGACACGCCTACGCGCAGAACTCCGACGTCAGCGTCGCCGAGATCAGGCCGAACCAGCGGTGGTGTCGGAGATCCGAGCCGCATCGGCGTGTCGCGGAAGCGTGTCACGGCACCGAGGCCGTGATCGGCGTCGTCACCGGCCGGACCGGTCGTGACGCGAGATCGTGGAAGCTCTGCCGTTCCAAGATCCGCACGTCCCGACGCGTACCTATGAAAAAGACCGCGGCCCATCTCGCCGAAGCGAAACGGGCCGCGGCCAGTTACGTGCGATCAGACCGGGCGAATGTTCTCCGCCTGCGGGCCCTTCTGGCCCTGAGCGATCTCGAACTCCACCCGCTGGTTCTCGTCAAGACTCCGGTAACCGCTGGTCGCGATCGCGGAGAAGTGCGCGAAAACGTCGGCGCCGCCATCATCGGGCGTGATGAAGCCGAAGCCTTTTTCCGCGTTGAACCACTTAACAGTGCCTACAGCCATGTCCCGTCCTTGCTCACATGGATCCACAACTCGCGGATCCGCCTTGCCGCCGTACGAAAACACGGCAACGGGAAGTAGCGTATACACGGATGACCCGAAAAGCGACACATTCGTGAAATGCGGAACTTTTTTCAACACTTCCGAGAAATTTCTCAACGGTACGAAGAGCTATTCACGAACCATTTGGGCGCATCCGTCTACCAAATGCAGCTCCGCGTGGCACCCCGCGGCGGCTTCCGGGTCATGTGTGGCGAACACAACTGCCGCGCCGCGCCGGGCCTCGCCCAACAGGAGTTCCAGCACCTTCTGCCGGTTTTGGGCGTCTAGCTCACTGGTGACCTCATCGGCCAGCAGCACGTCGCCGGAGAGCGCCAGCCCGCGCGCGATGGCGGTGCGTTGTTGCTGGCCACCGGACAATTCCTCGACCAGCTGATCGGCCTGGCCGGAGAGCCCGAGCCGGTCCAGCGACTCGACCGTGAGGCGCCGGGCATCGGCGGCGCTCGACCCGGTGGCCAGGAGCGCAACGGTGACGTTCTCGGACGCGGTCAGGATCGGCGCGAGCCCGTTGTCCTGCGGCACGAGCACGATCCGCGCGGACACGGCGTGATCCCGGTCACGCAGTTGGGCTCCATCGACCGTGATGTTGCCCTCGGCGGGTCGCAGCAGACCGGCGAGCGTCCAGAGGAGGGTCGTCTTACCGGCACCCGACGGTCCCGTCACCGCCAGCACCCGCCCGGGCACGGCGATCGCGGAGACGTCCCGCAGCACCGGTCGGTCCTTGCCGTACGCGACCGTGACGCGGTCGGCGATCAATGTCCTGCTCATGTCATATCTCCCCGGTGTGTTATCGAGCCGTCCGCGCTGTATGTCCGTTGTCCCGGGACGGCGGCCGTCGCCGGAGCCGAGGGAATGCTCGCCGGGATCGGGATCGTGTCCGACGGGCCCAGCGCTGGCCGGCCCGCCGACGGCAGGGCATGCGCCAGCGGGAAGCCGCCCGTCGCCTCACCCGATCCGGTCACCGGCATGCCGGCGTCGGCGGGAATGAGCACGATCGTGCCGTCCGGTCGTTCTTGCACGTGCAGGAGCGTGCCGGCCGGGAACCGGGCCAGGATCTCGGGCGGCAGGTGCACCGACCCGTCCCGTCCGATCACCGAGAAGTCCACGCCGCTGTGTCCCTGCGCGCCGACCCGCCCGTCGCGGATCGTGACCGTACGCCCCATCCGCGCGCCGACCTCGGGATCATGTGTG
This sequence comes from uncultured Actinomycetota bacterium, assembly GCA_963797605.1. Lineage (GTDB taxonomy): Bacteria > Actinomycetota > Actinomycetes > Mycobacteriales > Micromonosporaceae > DASQPR01. The sequence goes on from CAWCPX010000005.1 coordinate 778,122, forward strand.
ACCACGATGACGGTCGTGCCGATGTGGCGGACGGCGTCCAGCGCGCTCACCACGTCGTCCCGTGACCGGCTGTCGAGCTGCGATGTCGGCTCGTCGGCCAGCAGCAGACCGGGCCGGCAGGCCAGAGCGACCGCGAGCGCGAGTCGTTGCCGCTCGGCCGGCGACAACTGGCTCGGACGCGCGCGGTATTTCGCCCGGACCGCCAACCCGACGGTGGACAGCACCTCGCGCGGCGGGGGCAGCGCGCGCCGGGCCTCGCCGACGACGCTCCGCTGAGCAAATCGCACGTTCTGTTCGACGCTCAGGTAGGGCAGAAGGTTGCGTGACGCGCCCTGAAGCACCACACCGACGTCGCTGGCCCGCATCGCCTGCAACTCCGCCTCGCTCGCCTTCGCCACGTCGTGATCACCAACGGTCAGGCGGCCGGCCGACGGTGTGAGCAGGCCGGCCAGCAGCGAGAGCAGCGTCGACTTGCCCGAGCCGGACGGCCCGAGGAGCGCCACCGACTCGCCCGGCGCGATGTCGAGATCGACGCCGGCGAGCGCGACGACGTCGTATCCCTCCAGCCGGTAGATGTAGACCAGACCGCGACACGAGACGCCGAGACTCATCGCGTTCCCTCCCGCAGACGTTCCGGAGTGGCCCGGCGCAACAGTCGCAGTGCGAGCAGCACGACCGTGGCCATGGCCAGCACGCTGATCACGATGGCGAACGGCAGCGCGACCATCCGGGCGCCGTACGGCACGTCGCCGACAGGTCCACCGACGCTGACGAGCGGGATGCCGGGCAGCATCAGCACGGCTCCCCCGATGCCGGCCGCGAGCCCGATCACCATCGCCACTCCGAGCGTCGAGCGGTATTCCCGGAGCAGCGCGCGCCGCAGCAGCCTCGGTTGCACCCCGGCGACCTTCAGCGCGGCGTACTCGTAGACGCGCGCCTCCGAACCCACGAACGCGCCGAGCAGCACGACGCCGACGGCGAGCAGGAGCGCGAGCGCGCCGGCGAACAGGTAGAACCAGAGCGACAACGTGGGCGCCCCGCGAGAGAGCTGGCCCAGGTAACCCGACACGGTCTCGGTCCGGAGCACGGAGATCCCGTGTGCGGACAGCCGCGTCGGGAGGTCGGCCGGCGCGCTCGCGTTCGCCCAGACTTCGTACTGCAGCGTGGTCGAGTCCGCGAGCGTGCCCGAGCGTTCCGCGACCGCGACCGCGTCACCGAGGTCGAACAGCAGGCCGTCGGTGCCGACACGGGGCAGGCGTGGCGCCCGGGCGGCGACGCTCATCGGCTCCGGGTCCGAGCCGAGGCCGGGGAAGCTGAACGTGCTGGCGCCGGGGTTGCCGTCGGGCGAACCGCCGGCGACGACGGCCGGCAGCACGGCCGGCGCGTCCTCGTAGGCGATCAGGGCCGCGTTCGGGTCCGTCGACGACACCGTGATGCCGAGCGCCGCGCCCGGTGTCAGCCTGACGTGCGCGTCCGGCGCGCGATCGCCGTCGACCCGCCACCGGGACGCGTTAGCGAAGGTGGTGACCGACGCGCCGCCGGCCTGGATCGCGGAGACGCTGATCGTGGCGTCCGCGTGCCCGGCGCCCGGCGCCGACCGGCCGACGGTCAGGCCCAGCAGCCGGCAACCGGCGGCACAACCGGTCAGCGTGCCGGTGTATGTGAGCTTGTCCGGCTCGAGGGTGCCGAGCGAGATGCTGTGCGGCGGCTGGCCGGAGGCGCTGACCAGAGCGCCGAGATCGACGGCACCGGGCGTCGCCGACTGCACCGACGCGGTCACCGTGATCGTGCCGTGCACCACGAGTTCGGGCGCGATCGCCGGTCGCAACGCGGTGCTGATCGACGCGAGCGTGGCCGGACTCTCCCCGCGCCACAACGCGACCTGCGGCAACAGCGACGATTCGACGCCGACGAGCTCGACGTCACCGTTCTTGAAATATTGCCGGGATCGCACCACGGCCATCGTGTTGCCGCTGGGATCGGCGGCGTCGACAGCGGACACGAGCGCGCTCGGGTAGGGGGCGATCACCGAGTAGACGCGGGCTGCTCCGAGCGAGTCGTCGGCGTTGTCGGAGCGGGCGCCGGCGCCGACGTCCCAGGCCGTGGCCGCGAAGACGAGCAGCGCGATGGCGACCGTGACGACGGCCACGACGCGGTGACGGCCGGGTTGGCGGGCGAGCCGGGCGCCGGCGAGCAGACCGACGATCCGGCCGTGTTTCGCGGCGCTGCGCAGACGCCACCGCGAACCCACCGCGAGCAGCCGGGCCGCGATGAGGCCGGCCACGAGCGCGATCGATGGTGCGGCCAGCCAGGCGATCGGCGAGGAGCGGTTGAGCACGGCGGCCACGAGCGACGCCGCCACCAGGGCGACCGCCACGCCTTCACCGAGACCGGCCCGCCAGCCGGTGCGCTCGGGCACGCGCCGCATCAGACCCAAGACACTTTGCCGCAGCGTACGGCGAGCCGCGAGCCAAGCCGCCCCGCTGCCCGCAAGCATCGACAGGATCCCGGCGACGAACAGGGGCCAGCGGACCTCCACGCGGGTGCCGTGCGCGAGCACCGTCGACGCTCCGAGTTCCGTCAACGCGATGCCGAGCACGATGCCGATCGGCGTGGCCAGCACGATCAGCGTGATGACCTCGGCGACCCCGAAGCGGGCGGCCCGGCCGGGCGCGAAGCCACGCAGTTTCGCCAGCGCGATCTCGGGCCCGCGCTCGTCGGCCAGCGCGGCGACGACGAGGAAGAGCACGAACAGGCACAGCAGCACGAGGGGTACGGCCACGATCGGCACCGTGCGTTGGAGCGAGTGCTGCGCGGTCGCCGCCCCGTCGAGCACGTCCGTCAGCCCGGTGGCGACGGTGAGGCCGGCCGCCTTCGCCCCGAGGACGAACTCGGCGAGATCCGAACGCAGCCCGGCGACCTGGTCGACACCGACCGATCCGGTGAGCAGCGGGATCTCCAGGTGCACCGAGACCTGAGCCGCCGGATCCGTGCGTACGTCCTGTTCGGACGGTGTGAAGATCGCGTCGAGGCGGCGTGGCGTGGCGGCGGTCGGGTCGATGCCGTTCGCGAAGTAGGCGTTCGAGCCCCAGTAGGGATCGGTCGCGTTGGCCGGGGTGTAGAGCCCGACCACCCGCGCCGACAGGGTGTTGCCGCTGTTCGCTCCCGTGGTCGGGGCACCGGCCGCGGCCGTGACGCCGAAGCGCACCGGGATTCGGTCGCCGACCTTGATGCCGAGGGTGCTCGCGGAGCGCTTGCTCACCATGACCTCGCCTGGCGCGGCCGCGCACTGACCGACGATGACGAGGTGGGCGCAGACGCCCTCGCGGTAGGAGAACTCGCTCATCGCCTGGCCGCCGCGGGCCGTGATGAGCGTGTCGGTGTCCTCGGCCGCGATCGAGCGACCGAAATGCGCCGCGAGCGCCGGGTGGGTGCCGAGCGCGCGGTTGACCGCCAGATGCGCGTCGTCGATCGAGGGTGCGCCGGCGCCGTCGGTGCCGGACGCGGCCACGATGACCGCCGTCTGATAGGCGGGCGCGCTGCGCAGGCCGTCGGTGAGCACCGATTGCTCGGCCGCCCGTTGGTATCCGGCCGCGGTCACGGCGGCAGCCGTCGCCACGGCGGCAAGCAGCAGCACCAGCGCCGAACGCCCGGCCCGGAACCTGATGCCGCGCAGCATCACGGTCCACCCAGTCACGCGTGCCCTCCCCAGGTCGATCGCGTTGTCACCGTGTCAGACGCGCGGTGCTCCGAGCGCACACCCTAACGACTAGCCACCGCACAGACCAGGGCCGGTCACTGGCCCATCGACGTCGGTGCCCGCCCCCTGCTTGGCAAGGCACGGGTCTCCTGCGACACGGTTCGCTCCGACAAGCTCGCGGAGCGGCGCTATCTTTCTAGGCCGGCCAGCAACTCGTCGGCGGCGGCGTACGGATCGATCGCGCCGGCGGCGACGCGGGCCGCGAGCGCGGGCAGCGCCTCGCCGTCACGCAGCGATCCGATGCGCCCACGCAGCGTGGCCAATGCGATCGCCTCGACCTCGGCCGCGGCCCTGGCTTCGCGCCGAACGCGCAGCTCTCCGTGCTCGGCCAACCACGTGGTGTGCTTGCCGATCGCGGTGACGAGGTCGTCAATGCCCTGACTCCGCACCGATACCGTCTTGACCACCTGTGGACGCCACTCTGCGGGCCCGCGGTCACCCAGCGCGATCATGCCCTGGATGTCGCTGTAGGTCCCGTCGGCACCATCACGGTCGGCCTTGTTGATGACGAAGACGTCGGCGATCTCGAGGATGCCGGCCTTCACCGCCTGGATCGCGTCACCCATGCCGGGGGCCAGCATCACGATGACGGTGTCGGCGAGGCTCGCGATCTCGACCTCGGCCTGCCCGACGCCGACCGTCTCGACGAGCACGATGTCGCAACCGGCGCCGTCGAGCACCCGGACGGCCTGCGGGGTCGCCGCGGCCAGCCCGCCCAGATGACCGCGCGACGACATCGAGCGGATGTACACACCCGGGTCGGTCGCGTGGTCCTGCATCCGGACCCGGTCGCCCAGAATCGCGCCACCGGTGAACGGGCTCGACGGGTCGACCGCGAGCACTCCGACCCGCTTGCCGGCCGCGCGCAGGGTGCGTACGAGTTCGTTGGTCGTCGTCGACTTGCCCACGCCCGGTGAGCCGGTGAGGCCGAGCACCTGTGCGTTGCCGGTGTGCGGGGCCAGCGCCGCCGCGACCTCCCGCAACCGGGGGTCCTCGCTCTCGATCAGGCTGATGAGGCGCGCGACGGCCCGAGGATCACCGTCGCGCGCGCTCCGAACCAGAGCCGGGATGTCGTTGCTGCGCCTCACGGCTTCGGAACGGTGATGATCAGTGCGTCGCCTTGTCCGCCGCCGCCGCAGAGCGCGGCCGCGCCGGTGCCGCCGCCGCGACGCTTCAGCTCCAGCGCGAGGCTGAGCACCAGGCGCGCACCGGACATGCCGATCGGGTGGCCGAGCGCGATCGCGCCGCCGTTGACGTTGACGATCGCGGGGTCGACGCCGAGCTGGTTGGTGGACGCGATGCCGACCGCCGCGAACGCCTCGTTGATCTCGATCAGGTCGAGGTCGGCGACGGTCTTGCCGGCCTTGCGGAGCGCGTGCTCGATCGCGTTGGCGGGCTGGGCGTGCAGCGAGTTGTCGGGGCCGGCGACGTTGCCGTGGGCGCCGATCTCGGCCAGCCAGGTCAGCCCCAGCTCTTCGGCTTTCGCCTTGCTCATCACGACGACCGCGGCCGCACCGTCCGAAATGGGCGACGAGGTGCCGGCTGTGATCGTGCCGTCTTTCGTGAACGCGGCCCGGAGCTTGCCGAGCGACTCGGCCGTCGTCTCCGGTCGGATGCCCTCGTCTTCCAGCACGAGCAGCGGCTCGCCCTTGCGCTGCGGGATCTCGATCGGCGTGATCTCCTCGGCGAACGCGCCGTTCTTCTGCGCGGCGGCGGCCCGCTGGTGGCTCGCGGCGCCGAACGCGTCCTGCTGCTCGCGGGTCACCCCGTAACGCGGGTTGTGCCGCTCGGTGGACTCGCCCATCGAGCACACGTCGTAGACGTCGGTCAGCCCGTCGAGGGCCATGTGGTCCTTGATGACGACGTCGCCGTATTTGTAGCCCTGGCGCGACCCGATCATCAGGTGCGGCGCGTTCGTCATCGATTCCATGCCACCGGCCACGATGATCTCGAACTCGCCCGCGCGGATCAGCTGGTCGGCGAGCGCGATGGCGTCGAGGCCGGAGAGGCAGACCTTGTTGATCGTGATGGCCGGCGTGCTCATAGGGATGCCCGCGTTGACAGCGGCCTGACGGGCGGGGATCTGACCGGCACCGGCCTGTAGAACCTGACCCATAATCACGTATTCGACCTGTTCAGGGGCGACACCGGCGCGTTCGAGCGCGGCCTTGATGGCGACACCGCCGAGCGCTGTCGCCGGGAAGTCCTTCAGGTTGCCGAGAAGCTTTCCCATCGGCGTGCGAGCGCCACCGACAATCACGGAACTCATGGGTACGACGCCTCCGAGGTAGTTGAACGCTCATTCAGTTTCCTAGTGGAAGACTATCGCTATGTCGTCGCTTCCAGATGTGTCGCCCTCATCACCAGCATCATCATCTGCCCCGCTGGTCGGCATCGGTCTCGTGAAGATCGATCACGTCGGCGTGGCCGTCGCCGATCTCGACGAGGCGATCGAGTTCTACGGTCGCGTGTTCGGCATGACGTGCGTCCACGTCGAAGAAAACGCCGAGCAGGGCGTACGCGAGGCGATGCTCTCGGTCGGGCCGACGCCGGCCGGCGGCTGCGTGCAGCTCCTGGCACCGCTGACCCCGTCGTCGACGATCGCCAAGTTCCTCGACCGCAACGGCCCGGGCGTCCAGCAGGTGGCCTACACCGTGACCGACGTCGACGAGACGTGTGCGCTGCTGCGCGCGAAGGGCGTCCGGCTGCTGTACGACGAGCCGCGGCGGGGCACCGCGGGCTCGCGGATCAACTTCGTGCACCCGAAGGACGCGGGCGGCGTGCTCGTCGAGCTGGTGGAACCGGCGCGGGTTTCGAACCCGTGAACGGCGCGTGATCGTGATCGGAACGGCGCGTCAATAGGGTTTTCCGCGCACCTTTGCGCGTTTTAGGGCCACAGTGGGTGGATTAACTCACAATGTGGTTCCGGCCACTCCTACTTGCCAGTAACCTCCGGCGCATCGGTATCCCCGTCAACGGCGCCGGGGGTACCGGCTGATCGCGACCTAAGGGTGGCCTCCTGTGACGACGATTCTTGACGTGATCATGGCGGCCGAGACCGCCTCCGACCCGCAGGCCGTGCTCCGGGGCCTGGCCGACGTGGAGATCCCCGCGACCTACCGGGGTGTGGTCATCCGCGCCGACGACGAGAGCATGTTCGACGGCATCGACTCCCGCGACAAAGACCCGCGCAAGTCCCTGCGGGTGCAGGAGGTGCCGACACCCGAGCTCGGGCCGGGCGAGGCGCTGATCGCGGTGATGGCGAGCGCCGTCAACTACAACACCGTCTGGACGTCGATCTTCGAGCCGGTGTCCACCTTCAAGTTCCTGAAGAAATACGCGCGCAGTTCCGAACTCGCGCGCAAGCACGATCAGCCCTACCACGTCGTCGGCTCGGACGCCGCTGGTGTGGTGCTCCGAGTCGGGGCCGGCGTGACCAAGTGGCAACCGGGCGATCAGGTGGTGGCGCACTGCCTCAGCGTCGAACTGGAGGACGCGGCCGGGCACGACGACACGATGCTCGACCCGCAGCAACGCATCTGGGGCTTCGAGACCAACTTCGGCGGGCTCGCGGAGCTGGCGATCGTGAAGTCCAACCAGCTGATGCCGAAGGCCGACCACCTGACCTGGGAAGAAGCGGCGTCACCGGGGCTCGTCAACTCGACGGCGTACCGGCAGCTGGTCAGCCATCACGGCGCCCAGATGAAACAGGGTGACGTCGTCCTGATCTGGGGCGCGTCCGGTGGGCTCGGCTCGTACGCGACCCAGCTCGCCCTCAACGGCGGCGCGACACCCGTGTGCGTGGTGTCCAGTCCGGAGAAGGCCGAGATCTGCCGGCGCATGGGTGCCGAACTCGTGATCGACCGGGCGTCCGAGGGCTTCACGTTCTGGAAGGACGAGCAGACCCAGGACACGGACGAGTGGCGGCGGTTCGGCGAACGCGTACGCGAACTGACCGGCGGCGAGGACCCTGACATCGTCTTCGAGCACCCGGGCCGGGAGACGTTCGGCGTGAGCGTGTACGTGGCCAAACGGGGCGGCACGATCGTTACGTGCGCCTCAACGTCCGGGTTTATGCACCAGTACGACAATCGGTACCTATGGATGAATCTCAAACGCATCATCGGGAGCCATTTCGCCAACTATCGGGAGGCATGGGAAGCCAATCGGTTGATAGCCAAGGGGGCCGTCCATCCGACGCTTTCGAAGACCTATCCGATGAGCGAGACCGGACAGGCCGCGTACGAGGTTCACCGCAACGCGCACCAGGGCAAGGTCGGGGTGCTGTGCCTTGCTCCCGCGGAGGGCCTCGGCGTCCGAGATGTGGTGAAACGCGCTCGGCATCTCGAGGGCATAAACCGATTCCGGGGGCACTAAGCGAGGATTTCTCCGGCGGGTGACAGCCCTTCCGCTGCTCCTAGCACTCGGATACAGTCGGCCAGGACCTGTCTCCGTCGCCGGCGCATCGCGGTGTGAAAGTGGCGGCGACTCGCGCCCTGTCGTTGCAACCCCTGCCATTGCAAACCGCCCTAGACCGTCTGCGAGTATTCCCCCATGGCCCAGCAAACTTCGCCAGCCTTCTTCGACTCTGCCAATGCCGGGACCGAGTTCAGCGTGGTCCTCCGTGGATACGATCGTCCCCAGGTCGACGACTACATCGCCCGGCTCAACGCCGCGCTGGCACAGGCCGAGCAGGCTCGGGCCGAAGCCGAGCAGCGCCACGGCGACGGCCAGCGCCGGCTCCGCCAGTCGGAGCAGCGACTGACCACGGTCGAGCAGAAGCTCACCGACACCAGCAAACAGCTCGAAGAGTCGAGCCGACCCACCCTCTCGGGCCTCGGCACCCGCGTCGAGCAGATCCTGCGTCTCGCCGAGGAGCAGGCCAACGACCACCGCGGCGAGTCCAAGCGCGAGTCCGAGGGCATCATCTCGGCCGCCAAGCTCGAAGCCCGCGAGATCACCGACAAGGCCCGCGCCGAGGCCGCCGCCATGAAGGCGACCGCCGAGCGTGAAGCCGGCAACCTCCGCACCATCGCCGAGCGCGAAGCCGCCGAGGTGCGCGTGCAGGCCCGCCGCGAGGCCGACACGCTCCGCTCCGACGCCGACCGCGACACCAAGCAGCTCCGTGCCGCCACCGCGCACGAGGTCGCCGAGATGAAGGCGACCGTCGAGCGCGAGGTCGCGACCCTGCGGGCCACCGCCGAGCGGGAGATCACCCAGCTCCGCGCGAAGGCCGCCCGCGAGGCCGAGGAGAAGCGCGCCGAGGCGACGAAGCTGCTCGCCGACGCTCGCGACAAACGCGACAAGGACATCGCGGCGCTCCAGGTCGAGCTGGCTGACCGTCGCGAGAAGTCCGAGCGCGAAGAGTCCTCGCGGCACGCCGCCGCCGTCGCGGCGACGCAGAAGCTGGTCGCCGAGGCCGACCTCCGGGCCCGCACGGCCGAGGAGCGCGCGAAGGAGATCGAGGTGCGTGCCGAGGCACGTCGCGTCGAGTCCGAGCGGCTCGCGACCGACACGATCGACAAGGCCAAGGCCCTGGCCGACAAGACGGTCGGCGAGGCTCGCGCCGAGGCCAACCGCATGGTCGGCGAGGCTCGGGCCGAGGCCGACTCGGCCACGCAGACGGCGCGTCGCGAGGTCGAAGACCTCACCCGTCAGAAGGACGCGGTCACGTCGCAGCTCGGCCAGATGCTGTCCGGCCTCGCCGGAATCGTGCCCGGCATGGGCCAGGCCGCTGCGAAGCCGGCCGAGAAGAAGGCAGATGAAAAGGTCGCGGCTGACGCCTAAGAGCCTCCTCCTGAACCCTCGATAGAGGAGAGGCGCAGGCCAGATGCGTGCCGCCAAGGCGAAGGTGCGGGTGCATACCGTCGTTGTATGCACCCGCACCGACAACGTGGCTGGCGGCCATCTGGAGCGGCCACAGCCCTGCCAGAAGGTTCAGGAACAGGCTCTCGCCCGTGCACGTAGCGGGCCGATTCGGTGACTCCGATCGGCCCGCTGTCCACACCGGACGCCATTAAGCGGCTTGTCAGTGATTTCACAGGTTGTAACCTCCTGCTTTGTCCTCCCCCGTCCGGTGTGTACGCCTGCGCCGCTCGACAAAGCATGTGAGGATGGTCTGCATGTCTCATGGCGGTGAAATGTTCAGTCTTGGTGATGCCGCAACGTCGGATCCCGGCTTTGAAGTAACCCTTCGTGGTTATGACCGACGACAGGTCGAGGCATATGTCGACCAGGCCGAAGCGGAGATCCTCGCGCTAGCCGCCGAACGCGACCAGGCGGTCGCCGCCGCCCAACATCTCTCGGCCACGGTCGACGAACTGCAACACGATGTCACGCAGCTGAAACGCCACGGGGCATTCGGCGCGGAGCCGTCCTTCCGCCACCTCGGCCCGCGAGTCGAGCAGATCCTGGTACTCGCCGAAGACCAGGCGCAGGCCCTGAAATCCGATGCCGAGCAGAGCGTCAGCGGCCTCCGGGCCGAGGCCGAGCGGCTGCTTGCCGAGGCCCAGCAGGAGAAAACCAACGCCGTCCGCGACTTCGAGATCGTCTTGGCCAGCCGGCGATCCGACGAAGAGCAGGCCGCCGCCGTCCGGCGCGAGGCCGCCGCGGCTGAGTTGGCAGCCGCCCAGGAATACGTCACCACGTTGCGCGCTGAGATCGACGCGCTCAGCGTGACCGCGCAGCGCGACGCCGCCACGATCATCGCCGACGCGACCGCGAAGGCGACGGAGCTGGCGGCCACGACCGAGGCGCAGCTGCAACGTCAGGCCGCCGATGCCGCTGAGGCCGCCGCCACCGTCCGCGCCGAGGCCGAGGCACACGCCACGACGAAGCGGGCTGAGACCGAGGCGCACGTCACGCAGACCCGTGCCTCACACGACCAGGACCTGGCCTCCCAGCGCCGCACGGCCGAGGAGGAGCTGGCCAAGCTTCGTGCCGACGCTGAGCAGCACGTTTCGTCGACTCGCTCCGAGGCCGACGCCTACGCGTTGACGACCCGGTCCGACGCCGACCAGCACTCCTCGACCACGCGTGCCGAAGCCGACGCATACGCGTCGTCCACGCGCGCCGAGGCGGAGCGCTATTCCTCGTCGACCCGTGCCGATGCCGAAGACGCGGCACGGAAGGCGAGCGAGGCTGTCCGAGCCGAAGCCGAAGCGGTGCTCGGGGCCGCCCGGGCGCAGGCCGAGCGCATCGTCGAAGAGGCCACGAAGGCCGCCGAGAGCGCGCGGGCCCAACTCGCCGCCGCGCAGACGCAGGCCCAGACGTTCCGCGACCAGGCGACCGTCAGCCACCAGGAAGTGGAGACGGTCCAGCAGCAGCTCGAAGCCGCTCGCGCCGAAGTCGCCGCCGCCCACCGGGAAGCGACGACGGTCCGGGAAGCCGCCGCTCGGGAGGCCACCGCCACTCGCGCCGCTGCCGAAGCGATGGCTGCCGAAGCAAAGGCAGAGGCCAAGGCGGCCGCCGAGGCCAAGGCCAGCGCCGCGAAGGCGACCGCCGAGGCGAAAGCCGCTGCTGACGTGAAGTCCGGCGACTCGAAGTCCGCGGAGATGACACCGGCGAGCGGCGCTTCCACCGACGATGCGAGCACGGTCAAGATCGACGCCACCGATCCGACCACGGCTGACACTGCCAAGATCGACGCGAAAGCCGAGGCGGCTGACGTACTGAAGATCGAATCGGCTCGGGTCGAGGCGGCCAAGGCGGAGCGGGCGAAAGCCGAAGGCACGAAGGCCGGCAGCGTCAAGGCCGGCGCGAAAGCCGACGCCGAGACCGTCTCGGTCGGTGCCGACTCCGGCAAGTAGCACCGTTGTGGCCGCCTACGACCTGTTGCAGGGTCGCGGGCGGCCGTAGCGCTATTGCACCTGGGCCGGTCCGGACACGGGTACGTCGGCGAAGGCGGCCACGGTCCGGTCGGCGTACGCGCTCGCGTCTCCGGACTCCATCGGACCGCCCCATTCCCGGGGCAGCGGATAGGCCGCCGGAGCGACCCGCCGCACGATCTCGTCGAGCACCGTCTCCGCGTCACCGACCCACAGATGCTTCGCCCCGTCGACGCCGATGACCTCGGCCTGCGGAATCGCCGCGAAGCGGGTCCGCGCCTCGGCCGGCCGCAGGTAGTCGTCGAACTCCGGCACCAGGGCGATCACCGGCTTGCCCGACTCGGCCCAGACGGCGAGGTCGGTTGCCTCGGCGTAGCGCAGCGGCGGCGACAGCAGAATCGCGCCGACGACGTCCGGCTCGCAGCCGTATTTCAGGACCAGATCGGTGCCGAAGGACCAGCCGACGAGCCACACCGACGGCAGGCCGGCGAACTCGGCGAACTCGATGGCGGCCGCGATGTCGAAGCGCTCCCCGACGGCGTTGTCGAACGCGCCCTCGCTGGTGCCCCGGACGCTGGACGTGCCACGGGTGTTGAACCGCAGCACCGCCACCCCGGCCAGCGCCGGCAGTCGCCACGCGGCCTTGCGGTAGACGTGGCTGTCCATCATGCCGCCGTGGGTCGGGAGCGGATGTACGCAGATGATCGTCGCGACGGGATCCCGGTCAGCCGGCAGCGCGAGCTCACCCACGAGCCGCAGCCCGTCGGCCGTTTCCAGGGTGATGTCTTCCCGCCGGGCCGGCAGGACCGAGTTGGCCCGGATCGCTTCTGATGTCACGGCGCTATGTCTCCCGTACCCGTCAACGCTTCTTGATGATCCTTGGCGCGCGCGTGCCCCGCGCCCGCCAGCAGCTCGTGTGCCAGTGCCGCCGATCGGTCAGATCGCCACGCCCGTCTGACGGCCACGCGACGACATGCGCGATCCCGGCCGGAATCTCCTGGTCGCAGCCGGGGCACCGGTAAACCTTGACGGACGCGTCGCCCGGGATCGAGCGCACCATCCAGTCGCCGTCGGGCGCCGCCTGGACACGTTCGACGCCCCGTCGGGCCCGCAGATCATCGATGGGTGCGGCGTCGTCGTAACGACGGTAATGGCGACGCGGGCTCACATAGCAACCATACCCAGCACCATCGTTACTGATAGTTGCGGAAGCCGCGCCCGACCTTTCTGCCCAGGTAACCCGCCGTGACCAGCTGCTCCAGCAGCGGCGCCGGGGCGAATCCGGGCTCCCGCATCTCCAGGTAGAGCTCGCGCTGGATGGCCAGCGACACGTCGAGGCCGACCACGTCGAGCAGCTCGAACGGGCCCATCGGGTAGCCGCAGCCGAGCTTCATCGCGTAGTCGATGTCGTCGGCCGTCGCGTAGCTGGCCTCGACCATGCGGACCGCGTCGTTGAGGTACGGGAACAGCAGCGCGTTGACCACGAATCCGGCCCGGTCGGCGCAGCCCACGGCCTGCTTGCCTAGGCTCTCGACGACGGCTCGGGCGGTCGCGATCGTCTCCGGCGACGTCCGGATGGTGTGGACGACCTCGACGAGGCCCATGATCGTGGCCGGGTTGAAGAAGTGCAGGCCGATGACCTCGGCGGGCCGGCCGGTCGCGACGGCGCACTCGATCACCGGCAGGCTGGACGTCGTCGTTGCCAGGATCGTGCCCGGCTTGCAGATCTCGTCGAGCGAGGCGAACAGCGCCTTCTTGACCGTGAGCTCCTCGACGACGGCCTCGACGACCAGGTCGACGTCGGCGACGTGCTCGATCGTCGACGTCCAGGTGATCCGGTCGAGCGTCGCGTCGCGATCTTCCTCGGAGATCTTGCCCCGCACGATCGCCTTCGTCAGCGACGCCGTGATCGCCTCCAGAACCTTCGCCGTGCGTTCGCCACCGCGGGTGACCGACGTGACCTCGTAACCGGCCCTCGCGAAGACCTCGATGATTCCGGTCGCCATCGTGCCGGAGCCGATCACGCCGACCTTGCGGATCGTGCCACCGGGGATCGGAGCCGCAGCAGCCGTGAGCGTCAACTCGTCGTCGACGACGGTCGGGGAACCCGGCTTCTCGTAGGTGTAGAAGCCCCGGCCACTCTTACGGCCCAGCAGTCCAGCCGTCACCATCTGCTTGAGCAGCGGAGCGGGCGCATGACGACGATCACGGCCACCGCGCCGGTACATCGTGTCGAGGATCTCGTACGCCGTGTCGAGACCGATGAGATCCATCAGCGCGAGCGGTCCCATCGGCAGCCCGCAGCCGAGTTTCATGGCCGCGTCGACGTCCTCCCGCGTGACGTAACGGGCCTCGTACATCGTGACGGCATGGTTCAGGTAACCGAAGAGCAGCGCGTTCGCGATGAAGCCGGCCCGGTCGTTGATCGTGACGTCGACCTTGCCGAGCCGCGCGCACAGCGCCTCGATGTCCTCGACGACGTCGGGCGCGGTGACGACCGTCTTCACGATCTCGACCAGCTTCATCACCGGAGCCGGGTTGAAGAAGTGCATGCCGATGACCTGGTTCGGGCGGTGCGTGGCGACCGAGATCTCGGTGACCGACAGCGACGACGTGTTCGTCGCGAGGACGGCCGCGGGCTTGCAGACCCGATCCAGCTCCGCGAAGATCCGCTGCTTCAGGTCGAGGTGTTCGGGGACGGCCTCGATGACCAGATCCACGTCGTGCAGGGCGCCGAGGCCGACGGCGAACGTGACCCGGCCCAACAGCGCGTCGCGGTCTTCCTCGCTGAGCTTGCCCCGGGCGACGGCGCGGTCGGTCGAGCCGGTCAGATGCGACCGCCCGTTCTCCAGGGCGTCATCGGTGACCTCGACCGCGACGACGTCAACGCCGTTGCGGGCGAACACCTCGACGATGCCGGCTCCCATCGTGCCGAGCCCCACGACGCCGATGCTGGCGAATTCTCGAGCCACCGCTGTCTCCTGTCGACTTTGACTGGATCTGTTACGAACCTTGACCTATCCCTGCGGCGAGTCTGCCATGCGAACGGCGATCACCGAGCCGGTAGTGGGCGTGGAGTTGGGCACAGCACGCGCCTTGCCTTCCATGATCCGGAGCGCGTGTGCGGGTCAGCACACCGTCAATCGTTTCGGATCATGGAATGTGGCGCATATGTTGACGTATACTTCGAGATATGCAACCGGAAACGTCTCAAAAAGCGGCTCGAAAGCGGACTAAGGCCGGCAGCGACGTCACAACGATGCGCGTGCGCCGCAGCACCCTTGCCGCATTGGCGAAGCGGCAGCGCGACCTCGGCGCCGCCTCACTCGACGAGGCGCTTGAAACCATCCTGTTCCGCCAGCAATCCTACGAAGCGATCGCGCGGCTCAACGCCGACCCGGAAGGTCTCGCGGACTATCAGGCCGAGGCGACCGAATGGGCCGAGACCGACGTCGAGGTTCACGAGTGACCGGTCCCGACACCCAGCCGTGGCAGGTGTGGTGGGTTGATTTCGATCCACAGGTCGGCCGGGAACAGGGCCGCCGCCGACCAGCGATCGTCGTCGGCACCCAGTTAGCCTGCAACCTGCCCAACAACCTGGCGATCGTGATCCCTTGCACCCACACCAATCGTCGGCTGCCCTGGCAACCTCCCGTCGTCCTCAAGGGCGACACGGGATACGCGATGTGCGATCAGATCAAGGCCATCGATAAGGCTCGCATGCAGAAGCGCCATCCGGCCGGCTCGATTCCCGCCGGGCAGGAGCGAGAGGCCATCGCACGTGCGTTGCGAGAGCTCGTAACCGTAGCGGTCTGATCGACGTCGATTCGAGACCTACTGGTAAGTAGGGTTTCGGTCTAGAATTCGCGGCATGACCGCGACCCGCACCGCCGGTGTGCCCGTCATCGACGACGGCACCCTGATCTCCACCAACCCCGCCACGGGCGACGAGGTGGGCCGGTTTCCGGTCGCCTCCCCCGATGAGGTTCGCGCCGCGGTCGAACGCGCTCGCGCGGCCGGCGTCTGGTGGGCCGGGCTCGGGTTCGACGGTCGCAAGACCCGGCTGCTGCGGTGGGCGTCGCTCCTCGCCAATCGCATCCAGGAAGTCGCCGAGCTGATCAACCGAGAGGGCGGCAAGCCGGTCCCCGAGGCCATCGTCGAGGCGTTCGCGGCCATCGACCACATCGCCTGGGCCGCGAAAAACGCCGAGCGTGTGCTGAAACTGCGCAAGGTCAAGGGCTCGCTGACGCTCGCCGAGCACGCGGCCTACCTCGAATACCAGCCATTCGGCGTCATCGGCGTGATCGGCCCGTGGAATTACCCGATCTTCACCCCGATGGGTTCCATCGCCTACGCGCTCGCCGCCGGAAACGCGGTCGTGTTCAAGCCGAGCGAATACACGCCGGCCGTCGGGCAGCTCATCGTCGACACGTTCCGCGAGATCGTGCCGGAGCAGCCGGTGCTGCAGATCGTGTTCGGCCAGGGTGATGTGGGCGCCGCGGTGACGACGTCGGGGGTCGATAAGATCGCCTTCACCGGCTCCACGGCCACCGGCAAGAAAATCATGGCCGCCGCCGCCGATTCGCTCACGCCGGTGCTGCTCGAATGCGGCGGCAAGGACGCGATGATCGTCGACGCGGACGCGGACCTCGACGCCGCCGCCTCCGCCGCGACCTGGGGTGGCCTCACCAACGCGGGCCAGACCTGCATCGGCATCGAACGCGTCTATGTCGTCGACTCCGTGCACGACGCGTTCGTGGCGAAGCTCGTCGACCGCGCCAAGGCCCTCACCGTGGGCGTCGACCCGACATCGGACATCGGCCCGATCACGATGCCGTCGCAGATCGACACGATCCGCCGGCACATCGGTGACGCGCTCGAACGCGGTGGCACCGCGGTGCTCGGCGGCGCCGACGCGGTTCAAGCGCCCTACGTGCGGCCGACGATCCTGATCGACGTACCCGAGGATTCGGCGGCCGTCCGCGAAGAGACGTTCGGCCCGACGCTCACCGTCAAGCGCGTCAAGGATTCCGCCGAGGCGGTCACGCTGGCCAACGCCCTGTCCTACGGCCTCGGCGGATCGGTGTTCGCCAAGCGCGACGGCATGCGGATCGCCCGGCAACTGCGGTCCGGCATGACCTCCGTCAACGCGGCGCTCGCCTTCGCCGGCATGCCGAGCCTCCCGTTCGGCGGCGTCGGCGACTCCGGCATCGGCCGCATTCACGGCGACGACGGCCTGCGCGAATTCGCCCGGCCGAAGGCGATCACGCGTCGCCGCATGAAGTCGGCCCTGCCCGCGATGTCGTTCGAGCGCACGCCCAAACAGGTCCAGCTGATCAAGCGGGTGGTCAAACTCGTGCACGGCCGCAAGAAATAGCGCCCCGACAAGGGCCGTCGTGGGCCGGCGCCGCGGTCGCGAAAAGTAGTTGAGCGCGTTCGCGCGGAGCGTGCGAAGATCCGCCGATGACTTGCATTGTTTGCACGGAGGGCGGAACACGATGACGGCCGTGATCCGACACCTCTCGATCGACTGTGCCGAACCGTTCACGGTCGCGACGTTCTGGAGTGCCGCGTTGCGCGTGCGCATGAATGACGACGACATGCCCGGCGACCAGGAATGCGCCGTGCACCTGCCGGAAGGCAACTCGCCCCGGCAGATCCTGTTCCTCCGGGTGCCCGACGCCCGCATCGTCAAGAACCGCCTGCACCTCGACCTGGAGCCGGCCGACGGGGCGACGCGGGCCGAAGAGGTCGAACGCCTTACCGAGTTGGGCGCGGTCGTCGTCCGCGACCATCTCGGCCCGAGCGGTCTCGGCTGGACCGTGATGACCGACCCCGAGGGCAACGAGTTCTGCGTGGAGTCGTCGGCCGACGAGGTCGCGAAGGTGCGCGCCGCGAACCCGCCGGCCGGCGGCTAACTAACCAAGCTCGGCCGCGAGGAACGCCACCGAGTCGGCGGCCAACTCGACCGCGCGTGAGACCGACCGGCTCGCGTGGCCGACGCCGATCTCACGCCGGATCAGCACCGGCCGATCACCCGACGTCGCATGCTGCAGCAGCGCGCACAACTTGCGGGCGTGCAGCGTGTCGACGCGGGTGTCGCCCTCGAAGACGGTGAAAAGCACGGCCGGAAAGTCAACCCCGGAGATCACGTTGTGGTACGGGGAATACGCGCGCAACCACCCGAACTCCTCGGGATCGGCGACGGTGCCGTATTCCCCGTTCCACGTCTCCCCGAGGCCGTGCAGTTCGTAGCGCAGCATGTCCAGCAACGGCTTGGAGCACACGACGGCCGCGTACTTCTCCGGATGCTGCGTCAACGCGGCGCCCACGAGCAGGCCGCCGTTCGAGCCGCCGTAGATGCCGAGTCGCGAGCGCGTCGTCAGGCCTTCGGCCACCAGCCAGTCGGACGCGGCCGCGAAGTCGTCGAAGACGTTCTGCTTGTGCTCCCGCATGCCGGCCCGGTGCCACTGCTCGCCCTCTTCGCTGCCACCACGGAGGTTCGCGATCGCGTACACACCACCGCGGGCCACCCAGGCCAGTGCCAGCGGCGAGTACGACGGTGTCAGGGCGATGTTGAAGCCGCCGTACCCGTACAGGATCGTCGGGCGGGGGCCATCCGTGCCGGACGCGGGTTCCAGGATGAACATGCGCACCGGTGTGCCGTCCGTCGACGTGTACGTGATCTGCCGGGTGCGTACGGTCGTCTCCGGAGATCCGGCGGCGGTCGCCCACGTCGAGGTCTCTCCGGTGGCCGCGTCGACCCGGAGCACCAGGGCCGGCGTGGTGAAGTCGGTGTAGGCGATCCACACGTCCGATCCGGTGCCCTGCCGGGACGTCGTGCCCTCGACCGAACCCACCCCCGGCAGCGCGACACGGCGGATCTCGCGGCCGGTGGCGAGTTCGTGCACCGTGACCTCGCTGACGGCGTGACGCGTACGTGCGACGACGACGAGACCCGCCTCGGCCAACACCTCGACGCCGTCCTGCTCTTCGGGGCCGACGATGACCGCTTCCGGGTCCTCGGCGACCACTTCGCGCCAGTTGGCGATGCCCGGGTCGGCCGGATCGACGGTCACCACCCGCTGGCGTGGCGCGTCGTGGTTCGTGACGAGGTAGAGCGCGTTGTCGTGGGCGAAGAACGGGTAGCTCTCGATGTCCTGGCCGACGTGTACCGGCCGGAACTCGGTGTCGGGCCCGGCACTGATGTCGGCGACCCAGACGTCGTCGCGGGAATCGGTGCCACGCGACGCGCTGACCGCCAGCCACCGGCCATCGGGCGAGACTCGGGCGTCGAGGTAACTCGCCCGGGGCTGGTCGGCGCCGAAGACGAGCGTGTCCGTGTCGGTCGAGGCGCCGATCTCGTGCAGGTAGATCCGTCGGTAGAACCGGGCGTCGTCGCCGTGGTCGCCGTCGAAGGGCAGGTGGCGTACGTAGAAGAAGGCCTTTCCGCCCGGCAGCCAACCGATCGGCGAGTAGCGGGCCCGGTCGATCGGGCCGTCGACCACCGCTCCCGTCTCCACGTCGAGCACCCGCAGCAGCGAGTCTTCGGTGCCGCCTTCGGACATGCCGTACGCGAGGAGGTCGCCCTCCGGCGACGGCGACCAGAAGTCGAGCGTCGTCGTTCCGGCCGGATCGATCACGATCGGGTCGATCAGCACCCGCCGACGCCCATAGGGGTCGGTCACCGAGAGCACCGGGTGGTCTTGATCGGGGTCACGCCGCACCGAGAACGCCCGGTCACCCCGCCACGTCGGGGCACCCA
Source organism: uncultured Actinomycetota bacterium (assembly GCA_963797605.1). Lineage (GTDB taxonomy): Bacteria > Actinomycetota > Actinomycetes > Mycobacteriales > Micromonosporaceae > DASQPR01. Next base: position 797,473 of record CAWCPX010000005.1, read on the forward strand.
CATCCCCGACGGCGTGCAGCGCTTCCAGGTGCGTCCGCAGTGCCGGCCGCTCGGACCACGTGGCCCGAGCCGCATCGACCAGCGCGTCCTGGGCGGCGGACCATGCTTCCGTGCGCGGATCGGTGGTGTCTTCGAGCCATCGGTACGGATCAGCGATGAGCTCGCCGTGCATGTCGTCGACGATGTCGAGCCGCTCGGCGCTCGGGTATTCACGCATGGACCGATAGTGCCCGCAAGGGGCACTCGGCCGCGACCCGTATTCGCCCGGTCAGGGGCGGATCGAGGGTCGACCCGCCCCTAGATCTCACACTGTCGCGAGCGATTCCGCCTCGTCGAACGCCGCCTCGGTGACCGGTTCCCGCCGATGCGCCGGGATCGCGAGCGCCAGCACGGTGCCGATGCCGAGCACGACCGCACCGACGACCTCCGCCGGCCGCATGCCGTCGATGAAACTCTGGCCGGACGTGTAACCGCCCGCCGCCGAGAACACCGCGCCGAGGACGGCGACGCCGAGCACCGTACCGAGTTGCCGCAGTGCATTTGACGTGCCCGACGCGACACCCTGCAACGACGTCGGCGCGAAGTCGATCGTCATCCGCGCGATCGGTGCGAAGAACAGGCCCATGCCGGCACCGGCGAACACGAACGCGGGCACGAGGTGCGAGTACGGCACGTGCACGCTCGACACGGCGGCCAGCCACGCGACGCCGATCGTCTGCAGCAGCAACCCGAAGGCCACGATGCGCCGGGCGCCCACGCGGTCGCTGAGGATGCCCGCGATCGGGGCGGTGAGCACCGGCATCGCGGTCCACGGCAGGGTGCGGATGCCGGACTCCAGCGGCGTGAAGTGCTGCACGGTTTGCAGGAACTGGGCTCCGATGAAGACCGATCCGAACATGCCGAAGGCCATGATGAGACTCACGGTGTTCGTCAGTGCGAAGCCGCGGTTGCGGAACAGGCTCAGCGGCACCATCGGAGCGGCGGCCCGTCGCTCCCACAGCAGGAACGCGAGCACGAGCAGGCTGCCACCGATCAGACCGGTTAACACCTGGCCGCTCGTCCAGCCGTGCCCGTTGCCACGCACCACCCCGAAGACGACGCCGAAGAGCCCGAGTGTGACCAACGCGGTGCCGACGAGATCGAGCCTTCCGGCGCCGCCACGGCTCTCACGCACCTTCGTCAGCACCGGCAGGAGCAGCAGGCCGATCGGCACGTTGACCCAGAAGATCCACTGCCACGAGGAGTACTGCGTGATCGCGCCGCCGATGACCGGCCCGAGTGCGACACCGAGACCGCCCATCGCGCCCCAGATGCCGAACGCCACCCCTCGCCGCTCCGGCGCGACCACGCTCGCCAGCAGCGTCAACGTCAGCGGCATCACGATCGCGCCGCCGAAGCCCTGGATCGCCCGCGACACGACCAGGCCGCCGATGCTTGGGGAGAGGGCAGCGGCGGCGGAAGCCAGCGTGAAGATCGTGAGACCGATCGCGAGGAGCCGTCGCCGGCCGAAGCGGTCGCCGAGCGCCGCCCCGATCAGCAGGAAGACCGCGAACGTCAGCGTGTAGGCGTTGACCGTCCACTCCAGGCCCTCCAGCCCGGCGTTGAGCTTCACCCGGATGACCGGGAGCGCGTTCGTGACCACGAGGTTGTCCATCGAGACCATGAACACGGCGACGCTGACCGCGATCCAGGTCCACAACGCTCTCGGTGTTACGGCTGTCGGTTGCATGCCTCGACTCCCCACTAGTGATCAGTCACTAACTTCAAAGGACAGAGAAAAAGCGAGTTTTGCCTGGTACGGGGGTTAGCGCGCGGGAGTGCTGAGGCCACTGAGGCTTTCCCCAAGCTGGGCTTTCAGCAGCGGCAGATCCATCGCCGCCATCACGTTGAGGAGCATGCCGCCGGCCATGAACTGCATCACGCGCTGCTCGTCGGCACCGGACAGGCGCCGGGCGGCCACCCAAAGGTCGCCCATGCGGCGTCGCGTGACCTCACGGATCTCCTCGTCGCTGCACGCGGCGGCCCACATCTGCAACTGCATCTGCAGCACCGCTCGGTCGTTGAGCAGGCCGCTGTAGGCCGCGCCCATGGACAGCAGCGCATCTTCGCCGGTCTGCCCGTCGGCGGCCATCTCGAACACATCGAGCACCCGGTCGAAGCACCGTTCGATCGTCGCGATGAAAAGTGCCTTCTTCGACGGGAAGAGGCGGAACAGATAGGGCTGTGACACGCCGACGCGCCGGGCGATCGCCTCGGTCGAGGTGCCGACGAAGCCGGCCACGCCGAACTCGATCATCGCGGCATCGATGACCAACTCACGTCGTTCGTCGGCACTCATGCGCACGGTGGGGCTCATGGCATCGAAGTTAGTGACCAATAACTACCTTGTCAACTCTGGTACGCGTGATTGGGCAACGCATCCCATCATGGGTACCATTTCGGTATGACCACTCAAATCGCCGTACGGCTCCCCGACGACCTCGTCGGCTGGCTCGACAGCGAGGTCCGCGACGGGGAGACCACGAGCCGGGCCGCGCTGGTCGAGCGCGCCCTGCGCCACGAACGTCGCAAGATCGCGGCCGAGCGTGACGCCGCCATCTACGCGGCCACCGACGACGATGCCGACCTCGCCGCCATGACGGCACACGCGGCCGGCGTCTCGCTCGCCGATCTCGACCGACCGACTTTGACGGCACCGACTTTGACGCCACCGACCTCGAAGTCAGCAACCTCGACGTCACCGACTTTGACGCCACCCACCTCGAAGTCAGACCCGACGTCGCCGACCGCGACGCCAGCCACCTCGACGTCACCGACCGCGACGTCACCGACCTCGACGCCACCCACCTCGAAGTCAGCAACCTCGACGTCACCGACCGCGACTAGCTTGCCGGATGCGTCCGATCCACATCGTCACACTCGACAAGAAGCGCCCCGCGCTCGTGCTCACCCGCGAAATCGTGCGCCCGCACCTGAGCCGAGTGACCATCGCGCCGATCACGAGCCGCATCCGGGGGCTGTCGACCGAGGTGCGCGTCGGGCCCGTCAACGGATTGCAGCACGAGAGCGTGATCTCCTGCGACAACGTCCTGACGGTGGAGAAGATCCATCTCGGCCCGATCATCGGTCACCTGCTCCCGAGCCAGGAGAAAGCCCTGGCGGAAGCCCTGATCGCGGCGTTCGACCTCGACCTCTAGCCGGCGGCCCAGATCTTGCAACTTTCCGGACAAGTCCGCGACACGCTCGGACGACACGCCGACGTGCTCGGATTTCCGACGTGGCTGTTGCTTCGCCGGGCCTGAGGCAACCGTGACGTCGGAAATCCGGGCACGCGCGTGTCGACACGCGACAAATCGGGTGCGGACCGTACTGGCGGACTCGGACCGTGGCACATGAACTCGATACGTGGCGCGAGCTCTCATCCGGACCTCGCTCCGCGATTCCCGACGCCGTCGAGATCGACGCGCCCTCTCCCGGGACACCACGGCATCCGAAGATCCGCAGATCTTGGTAGTTATCGGGGCAACCCCGGCCGCCGAGACCCCCGCAACTTGCAAGATCCGAATCTTGGCGGCCGACGGGGCGCCCCCGGAGCATGATCGCGAAGGGCTGGCGATGCCCGGGCGACCTCTGCGCTTCGCAATCACGCACGCCCACGCCGGGCGGCACGACCGGCTATGTGTTCCGGGATCGGGATGCCACAAACGACACGCGAATGCCGCTCGATACATACGACTTCCGCGAGATGTAGCCGCCAAACGACGTAGCCGGGACCGCCGCCGACCGCCCGCCGTCACGCAGGCCGCCGTCGGGGAGGCCACCGACACGGCCGGGCCACGGCCGCCCCATCTCGCCGGAGCGGCCGCGACCCCATGCGCGATGCCGGTTACGAAGCGGGCACGGTGGCGGGCGCCAGTGCCTCGACGATCTGCTCACCGTGCGGCGAACCGAGACCGGTGCACGCGTCCCACCCGCTGCCGGCCCGGAACCCGCCGTTGTCGCCGGACGTGATGTCCCGGAAGGCTGCCGGTGACGCGTAGAGGCGGGCGTGCGGCGCGCCGGCGGGCTGGCCGTTGCGCTCGTTCGCCAGGGCGGTCAGTGCTGCCCACAGTGGCGCGACCGCACTCGTACCCCCGATGACGAGGTCTTCGCCGTTGACCCGCACGCGATAGCCGGTGAGCGGATCGGCGTCGCCGGCTACGTCGGGCACCCCACGGCCGTCGCCGCGCGCGAGTTCCGCGTTGCCGGCCGCGCCCGCCCGGACCTGGTAGCCCGGCGTCGCGAAGTGCGCGCTGAAACCGCCACCGGTCGCGCCTTCATCAGACGCCAGTTCGTTCCACACGACCTCGGACGAACCGCTGAGCCGGGTGCCGCCGCAGCCGACCGCCCACGGCGACGACGCCGGGAAGTCGACGTGCATCGTGGAGTCGGTGCCACCGTCGGTCGCGCCGTTGTCGCCGGACGCCACGAACACCGAGATGCCGGCGGCGGCCGCGTCCGCGAGGAGTTCGTCGTAAACGTCCAGTGTGGACGCCGTCCAGCTCGCTTCGGCCTGGCCCCAGCTGATCGAGATCACCGAGGGCCGGTGATCGGTGTCGTGGATGGCGGCCGCGATCGCGTCGTAGAAGCCGTCGGTCGTGTTCGGTGCGAAGTAGACCGCGATCGAGGCGCCCTGCGCGATCGACCCGATCACTTCGATGTCGAGCATGACCTCGCCGTCAGCGTCGTCGCCGGGTGCGTTGGAGGCTCCGTCGACCCCGATCGCGACGACCGACGGCGAGCGCAGGCCCTGCTCCGCGAAGTACGTGTCGAGGTCCTCGGTCCGGAAACCGCCGCCCAGCTCGATCACGGCGACGGTCTCCCCGGCGCCGTCCACATCGGTGGGAAAGCCGTACGTCGCCGCGACGGCCTGCGGGGTCATGCCCCTCCCGCCTTCGGAACGCGGCTCGACGATGCTCGGCGGCGCGACCCGGAAATGGGCCCGGGCCTGCGGGCGCGAGTCGAGCCCGAGCACCGCGACGATGGTGCCGTCGAGTTCCTCCGGGATGTAGACCGAGTCGACCCGGCCCCGGTAGGTGATGTCGTTGGTGCCGAAAATCGCCAGCGAGACGCCGAACGCGGAGTCCATCGCCGCGACCGTGCCCCGTAGGCGCACCGACCGTGCCGGCAGTGAGACCGACACGACCCGCAGGCCGAACCGGTCCGCGAACGCCGCCACCGCGTCGGCGTCGGCCTGGCTGGCCGGTGCGCCCGCGGTGAACTCGCTGCGACGAAGCACCACCGTCACGAAAACGGTCGCGCCCGGATCGGCGTTACCCACCCGCCGCGCTCCGGCCATCACGTGCCGGCGGCTGCCGGGGATGGGCAGAGATGCGTACGCGTGTGTCATGAAAAACACCCTCCTTGACCGGCACGCCGGCCCCGATCTCGGGTCCGTGAGAGTGCGCCGGTGCTCACTCACGGTAAGCGTCGATGTAAACCCGGGGGCTTTCGCGCCGGGGCGGCGATGGGAGAAGATGGGACATGATCGCGTCTGACCTGCTAGAACCTGCCGCGCTAGAGGCCGTGCTCGCTCCGTTCGGTTCGTCCCGGATGCTACCTGTCCGGGCTTACATTGACCCCGATGTGCTCCGGTGGGAACGAGAACATTTTTTCGCCGGCACGTGGACGTGTCTCGGTCGCGTTCCGTCGGCCGCACCGGAGGCGGGGCGCGGTGGCGCGGTCGGCCGCCAGGCCTATGCCGTCGGTGACATCAGCGTGCTCGTGGTGGTCGACGCCGAGCTTCGCGCCTTCGCCAACGTCTGCCGGCACCGCGGCCACGAGTTGCTGCCGGTGGATGCCGTCGCACCGCCGTCCCGCGCGATCGTGTGCCCCTATCACGGCTGGGCCTACGCTCCCGACGGTTCACTGGCGGTGGCACCGCAGATGGGCGGCGACTTCGACCGCGAGCCGTGGGGCCTCAAACCGCTGCCCGTCGTCGATTGGCACGGGTGGCTCTTCGTCAACGCCAGCGGCACAGCGGCCGCATTTCCGGCCTTCGGCGGGCAGATCGAGAGCTATTTCGCCGGGTACGCGGCGGAGCGGCTGACCGTCAACGCGACGCATCGCTACGAGGTCGCCGCCAACTGGAAACTGATCGCGGAGAACTACCACGAGTGCTACCACTGCCCGATGATCCACCCGGAATTGTGCGAGGTCACGGTGGCCGACTCGGGTGACAACGGGGTCGGGCCGGGCGCGTGGGTCGGCGGCACGATGGACCTGCTGCCGCACGCGGAGACGATGTCGCTCGACGGGAAGATGGGGCCGGGCGCGGTGCCGCTCGCCGGTGTGAACCCGCGGATCGTGACCTACATCGGACTGTTCCCGAACCTGCTGATCTCGGCGCATCCCGACTACGTGCTGACGCATCGGCTGGTGCCGCTGGCGCCCGACCGTACGCTCGTCGAGTGCCAGTGGCTCTTCGCCTCGCCCGACACCGACCCGTCGTACGCCGTCGACTTCTGGGACATCACGAACCGGCAGGACTGGGCGGCCGTGGCCTCGGTGCAGCGAGGTCTCTCGTCGCGGCATCATCAACCGGGCCCGTTGGCACCGAACGAGAGCGCCATCTACGACTGGGTCACGATGCTGGCACGCGGCTACCGGGACGCCGACGACATTCCGCGGCGGGCGCGAGCGGCGGTTTAGAACAGGGTCATCTCGTCGCGCTCGATGCCGCGAAGCTGGTCGTAGTTGACGACGACGCAGCGGATGCCGCGGTCTTCGGCCAGCACCCGGGCCTGCGGCTTGATCTCCTGCGCGACGAACACGCCGGTGACCGGGTGCCAGCAGCGGATCGCGGTTGAACAATTCGAGGTAGCGCGTCAGCTGCTCGACACCGTCGATGTCGCCGCGGCGTTTGACCTCGACCGCGACGTGCTTGCCGGCGGCGTCACGGCACATCAGGTCGACCGGGCCGATCGCGGTCGGATATTCGCGGCGCACCAGCGTGAATCCCTCGCCGAACACGGTCGGAGACGCCGCCAACAGCTCCTGCAGATGCGCCTCGACACCGTCTTTCCGCAGGCCCGGATCGACCCCGAGCGCGTACGACGTGTCCTGGAAGATCTCTTCGAGGGTGATGCGGAGTTCCTCGCCGGCCTTGTTGACCACGCGCCACACACCGGGAGCCTCTTCGAGCTTGCACGGCGGGCTCATCCAGTTGAGCGGCTTGTAGGCACGATCGTCGGCGTGGATCGACACCGACCCATCGGCCTTGACCATCAGCAGGCGGGTGGCGATCGGCAGGTGGGCCGACAGACCGGCCGACGTAGTCGACGGAGCAGCGAGCAATCACGAGGCGCACCGCGACAGCCTATGTGATGGCGGGTTTCAGACGCATCTCGCCGTTTGGGGATGATGTTCCATAGAAAGTCATACGATAACGGACGCATCGCTCGCCCCTGCGAACCGTTGGACTGGACATGAAGCAGATTGCCATCCCGGAACTCAACGAAGACACGGCCGGGATTCTGGCGCTGGTCGCGCGCGGCGAGACGATCGAGATCACCGATCGGGACCGCCCGGTCGCACGCCTGGTGCCGCTGGATCCCGCGCTGCTGGCAAGCCCCCCGCCGATCCGCAAGCCGGAACCGGCCATCGATTCGAACGACATCGATCTCGGCATCAGGGATCACGAGAGCTGGTGATCCGCCAGAACCTGGTGATCTAGCCGAGCGGGACGCGCGCGCGTCTGCCACTCTGTACATATGTTCCCAGTGCTGACGGGCATCGGCCTTTCCGCCTCGGCCGGCCTCAACGCGTGGATCCCGCTCCTCGCGATCGGGTTGCTCAACCGCTACACGACCCTCATCGATGTGCCGCAGTCCTGGCAGTGGCTCTCCAACGGCTGGATCCTGCTGATTCTCGGTGCCCTGCTCGCGATCGAGATGGTCGCCGACAAGGTGCCGATCGTCGACTCCGCGAACGACGCCGTGCAGACGTTCGTGCGGCCGACCGCCGGCGGCCTCGCGTTCGGCGCGTCCTCGGACGCCCACACGGTCACCGTCAGCAACCCGGGCACGTTCTTCAGCTCGCACGCGTGGGTCGGGATCGCGTTCGGCGCCGTGATCGCGCTGTTCATGCACCTTCTCAAGGCAACCGCTCGCCCCGTGATCAACACGTTCACGCTGGGCACCGGAGCACCCGTGGTCAGCACGCTCGAAGACACGTTCAGCGCGGCCATGTCGGTGGTCGCGATCGTGCTGCCGATTCTCATCGTCGTGTTCCTCGCGTTCATCGGTTTCGTGTTCTGGCGAGTCCGCCGACGCCTCCGACGCCGGCGCGAACTCCGCCAGGCGCCGGCCGGCCCACCGAACATCTAGCGCCCGGGAGAGATCCCCGGATCTTGCGACTGAACGGGGCATCCCGCGAACCGGAAGGCCCGGTAACGCGCAAGATCCGGGGATCTTGGCGAGTGGACGCGGCGTGGCCTGCGACCTCCCGATGGAGTAATGCCGATAATTGGGGCGTATCGGGTCTTGGGATCGGGAGGCGTGCTGTGGCGAGCGTTGCTGAGGTGAAGGCGGCCATCGACTCCGCGATCACACACGTACAGGACAGCGAAGCCGCCGTACGCGCCGCGAGCGCACAGCTCGGTGAGGCTCAACAGCGGCTCGCGGCCGCCGTCGACGGCAGCGGGCACGACTCGGTCGGCGTCGCGCAAGCCGCGTTGTCGCAGGCCACCGGCGAACTCGACGACTGTCTCACGGCGACCGCGCAAGCCGTCGAGCACGCCCAGGCCTACGCCGCCACGCTCTGACATGTCCCTGTTCGACCAGCTGACCGCCGATCTGCGTACGGCGCGCGAGCATCTGCCGCTGCCGGCGCTGCGACGGGCGATCGCGGATCTGCGGCGCGCCGACGAAAGCGTCCTGCTTGCGATCCGGCGCGCGAACGACCTCCCCGACGCCCGAGACCACGGCGGCGCACCGGCGATCCCGCATGCCACGCTCGCTCGGCTGGGCGCCGCCACCACCCATGTGGAGACCGGCGCCGGCCTGCTGATGCGAGCCCAGGACGAGGTCGGCGCTTACCTTTCCGCGATCGGCGCAGGCGTTGCCCGGCCGCTCGGGGAACCGCCCGTCGGAGCAGCGCCCGCGGGACCGACGCCGGTCGGAGAACTTCTGTCGGAGCTTCCGGTGGCCGACGCCGCGGCAACGATCGACGCCTGGTGGCCGGCTCGCGTCGGCATGCTTACGGCCGAGCGCGGCGACGGCTGCGACGATCCCGCCCGAACCGGGCCCGAACTGCTCGCACGCCTGGTCGCGGCGGCGCGTTCGCACGACCGGACCGGCGTGCACGCTCAGCTCGTCGGCGCCGGAGCGGCCCTCGGATCCAGCCTGACAAGCGTCGCGGTCACCGGCATCCGCCGCATCCTGACCGATGTGCTCGGCCGGCCGCCGACTGCTCGCTGACCTCGACCGCTTCCACCGCGCCGCCGACGCCCGCGATCTGCTGCCCGGCCTGCCCGACGGCGTGACGATGTCAGTGCTCCGGCGCGCATGTCTCGAGTCAGACCGAGACCACCATGATGCGATCGATGTGGCTGTCGGCTCTGCCGTATCCATGGCGGCATTGATCGTCGCTTTTGATCGTGATCTGTCCCGATGACGAAGTCGGTGGTGGAGAGCATTGTCGCCGCTCAGATCGCGATCGCTCGGGCCGAGGCGCGGTCAGCGCTAGCGGCGGCCTCGGAAGACGCGGCGGCCGCGAGGGGTCGTCGCGACACGGCCAGGGCGACGGTCACGAGCTTGCGAACACAGCTTTCCGGGGTACGCGAGCGGGCGGTCACGCAGGCACACGCGGCAACCGCGGACCGCGGCGCCGACATGATCCGCCGGCTCGGCGCGATGACCCGAACGCTCCCGGCGGCCGCGCGCGCCGAATGGCCGCAGTGGACCGTCGACGCGGCACCGCACCGGACCCGGGCGCCGGAATGGTTGCGGATCGGCCTGCTGGCGGCGGCCCCCGAGGTGCCGGCGCTGCTGCCGCTGCTCGACCACGGGCATCTCGCCATCACCGGCACCGATCCGCGGGCCGAGAACGCGCTGATCGCCGGGCTGCTGCTGCGCGCGATCGGAGCCGCGGCACCCGGCGCGCTTCGCGTGACCATCTACGACCCGGACCATCTCGGCGCCGCGTTGGCCGGCTTCGCACCGCTCCGAACCGCCGGTCTCGCGCGGTTCGTCGGGCCGGGCGCGCTCGCGGCGTTGCTCGACGAGACGGCTGCCGAGATCCGCCGGATCAACGAACGCGTGCTCGCCGGATCAGCCGCCACGCTGCGGGAACTGGCCTTCGCGACCGGCCGGCGGACCGAGCCGTGGCGCGTCGTCGTGCTGCTCGGCGATGGCGACGGCGGCCCGGACGCGACCGGCGTCCGCACCCAGCTCGACCGGATCGTGCGCACCGGCGCGGCCTGCGGCGTGCACCTGATCGCACGCGGGCGCACGCTCGGCCTGACCGGGGCGGGACGCGTCGAGACCGTGCACGTCACGGCGGACCGTGCGGTCGCGTCAAGCTGCGGCGCGATCCGGCTGGACACGGCACCGCCGGCCGATCTCGTCACCGCGACGAGCCGGCTGATCGCGGACCTCACGTCGGCCGGCCCGGCGAAGGGCACCCTGGCGGACCTGTTGCCGGAGAAGTTCTGGACCTCCTCGGCCGCGTTCGGGCTCAGCGCGCCGATCGGCGTCGTCGCGGCCACCGGCGAGATGACCGACCTCGTGCTCGCGGATCATCCTCCGCACGCCCTGATCGGCGGGCCGTCGGGTTCCGGCAAGACGAACCTCATCTACGCGTGGCTGGCGTCGCTGACGACCCGCTACTCCCCCGACGAACTCGCTCTCTACCTGCTCGATTTCAAGGAGGGCGTGTCGTTCGCCCGGTTCGCCCCGGGCGCGCGGGAGGCGAGCTGGCTGCCGCACGTACGTCTCGTCGGCGTCAACATCAACAGCGACCGCGAGTTCGGTCTGGCGCTGCTGCGGTTCCTGTCGGACGAACTGCGACGGCGCGCGGCGGCGGCCCGGGCGCACGACGTGACGAAGCTGTCCGAGCTGCGCGTGGAGGACCCGGGCGGCCGGTGGCCCCGGATCGTGGCCGTGATCGACGAGTTCCAGGTGCTGCTGGCGGGGCGGGACGCGATCACCGCCGAGGCCGTCACGCTGCTGGAAGATCTCGCGCGCCGCGGCCGGTCGCAGGGCATCCATCTCGTGCTCGCGAGTCAGGACGTGGCCGGCATCGAGGCGCTGTGGGGGCGAGGAGCCCTGGTCGCGCAGTTCTCGCTCCGCGTCGCGCTGCCGAAGGCCCGGCGAATCCTGGCCGACATGAACATCGCGGCCGACGACGTCCCGAGGTTCCACGCGGTCGTGAACGCGGACGCCGGCGCGACCGAGGGAAATCGGATCGTGCGGCTGTGCGACGCGGGTGATCGTGACGGCTGGAACGTGCTGCAACGGCAGATGTGGCAGATGCGGTCGCCGCTCGCGTCGCCGCCGACACTGTTCGACGGCGAATCGGTGCCGTCGTTGCCCGCGTCGGTGCCGCTTTCCACCGGCCCATACGCGATGGTCGGCGCCCGGATCGCCGTGGAAGCCGGGCCCGCGAGCCTGTCGTTCGGCCGCTCGCCCGGGCGCAACCTGGCGATCCTCGGCGCCCGGCGGGACGACGCCATCGCGGTGCTCGGGTCGGTGGCCTGGTCGCTGCGTAGATCGGCGGGGGCCGATCCGTGGAGCGACGGCGCCGTACAGGTCGTGTCCTTCGATCCGGAGTCGGCCGATGCGCACCCGTCTCCCGCCGAGGTGCTGGACGCGTTGGCGGCACCGTCGGATCACCCCCGGTTCCTGCTCGGGTACGCGCTCGACGCCGCGCCCCCGCCGTTTCGCGCTGCCCTTCGGGACCTGTTGCACACCGGTCCGGAACGCGGAATCCACGTCATCGGGTGGTGGCGGAGCGTCTCCCGCCTGCGCGACGATCTCGGTGGCCCGACCGCCCGTACGGACGCGATCGGTGCCTTCGTCGCGCTCGACGTACACGGGCCGGAACTCGCGCCGTTCTGTCCGGTGCCCGGTGGCCCGGCGTGGTACCCCCGTCGCCACCGCGCCCTCTTCTTCGATCGGTCCATGCATCGGGTGCCGGAGATCGTCATCCCGTACGGGCTGCCGCGATGACCGACTACCGTTCGCTGGCCCTGGCGCTGCACGAGTTGGACGCCGACCGTCGCGGTGCCGTGGCGGCGGCCGATCAGACCCGGGCATCGGCCCTGTTCGCTTCCGAAAGCGAGGTCGCGGGCCATGACGAGGTCGCCCGGCAGGCGGAAGCGGCCGAGGCGGCGGCCCGGCAACGAATGGCCGATGTCGACGATCGGGCCACCCGGCTGTGGTTGGAATTGGCGGCGCTTCTCGGTCGACGTGGCCGGCGGATCGGCCCGGTGCCGGCGCCGTCCGCGTCACCGCCACGCGGGCACGACGCGGGTTGGCTCGATGGCACGGCCGCCGATCCGCTGGACATCGCGGCCGAGACGATCACCCGGTGGGCCGTGGGCGAGCCGATCGCGCCCGTGCCCCGCTGGACGGTCGCCGCGCTGCCACCCGCCGGCGCGACCGCGACGCTCGCCGTGTCGTTGCCGATCCGCGGCATCGCGGCGCTCGCGGGCAGCGGGTTCGCCCACGTCATCGCGGAGGTTCTGCTCTTCTTCGCACCGTTCGCGGGCGTGCCGCTCGTGATGGCATGGAGTCGCCACCGCTTCGGCTCGCGGCCCGACATCGGCGCGATCGGGCTGACTGCGCTCGGCGGGATGATCGCCGCGTGCGGGGTCGTGCTGCTGTTTCGTTAGGCCCTGTCTCGAAGTCCGTTCGAGCGAGCCGCGAGCCAGGCGCCGATCCGACAAGGCTTGATCTTTGCCTGGATACCGCGTTTGTATCCAGGCAAAGATCAAACGCCGTCGGTCGGCGTCTGGCTCACGGCGCAGCCGAACGGCAGCTTTGAGACAGGGCCTAGCTAGGTCGGCTCGGTTTAAGGCGGGCTCGTCCCTTCGGGCGAGGCTCGTCTCAAGACAGGCCGTTGGCCTCGCGTACGACCTCGACCAACTCCGCGACGATCTCGGTCAACGCGAAATCCTTCGGCGTGAAGACGCGCGCGACGCCGGCCGCCCGCAGCGTCTCCGCGTCCTCCGGCGGGATGATGCCGCCGACTACCAACGGCACCGTCGAGCCCGCCGCGCGCAGCCCGGACAGCACCGCCGGGACGGCCGCGAGATGCGACCCGGAGAGCACCGAGAGCCCGACGAGGTCGACGTCCTCCTCGACGGCCGCTGCCACGATCTGCGCGGCGGTGAGCCGGATGCCCTGGTAGATGACCTCGAAGCCGGCGTTGCGAGCGCGTACGGCGATCTGCTCGGCGCCGTTGGAGTGCCCGTCGAGCCCCGGTTTGCCGACGAGCATGCGCAAGCGTCGCGTGCCGAGATCGGCCGCGGTCTGCCGGACCCGCTCCCGGGTCGCGGACAGGATCGGATCGGCGGCGCTGACGGCGGCGGACAGCCCGGTCGGCGCGCGATATTCGCCGAAGACCGACCGCAGCGCCCCCGCCCATTCGCCGGTCGTGACGCCGGCACGCGCGCACGCGAGGGTGGCCGCCATCAGGTTCTCGGACGTCTTCGCGGTCGCCTGCAGCGCGGCGATCGCCGCCTCGGCGGCGCCCTGGTCGCGGCCGGCCCGCCACGCACGGACACCCTCGACCGCGGCCGCTTCCACGGCCGGGTCGACCGACTCGATGGCCTGGGCGCCGACCCGGGTCAGCGGCGACACCTCGGTCTCGGTGTAGCTGTTGACGCCGACGACGGTGTCGGTGCCGTCTTCCATCCGGGCCCGGCGCGCGGCCAGCGACGCGACCAGCGCCGACTTCAGGTAACCGGATTCGACGGCGACGACCGCACCGCCCTGGTCGAGGATCGATGTCAGCTCGGCGCGGGCGCCGTCGACGATGGACGCCGTCAGGCCCTCGATGACCACGGAACCCTCGAAGATGTCGGGATATTCGAGCAGATCCGACTCGTACGCGAGGACCTGCTGCATCCGGAGTGACCACTGCTGATCCCACGGCCGGGGCAGCCCGAGCGCCTCGTTCCACGCGGGCAATTGCACGGCTCGGGCGCGCGCGTCTCGGGAGAGGGTCACGCCGAGCATTTCCAGCACGATCCGCTGGATGTTGTTCTCCGGCTGTGCCTCGGTGAGCCCGAGCGAGTTGACCTGTACGCCGTAACGCAGCCGGCGCGCCTTCGGATCGGTCACGCCGTAGCGGTCGCGAGTGATCTCGTCCCAGAGCGACGTCAGCGCCCGCATCTTCGCCATCTCTTCGATGAACCGCACGCCCGCGTTCACGAAGAACGAAATCCGCGCGACCACCTGCGCGAAACGCTCCGGCGGCACCTGGCCCGAGTCGCGTACGGCGTCGAGCACGGCGACGGCGGTCGCGAGCGCGAACCCGACCTCCTGCACCGGCGTGGCCCCGGCCTCCTGCAGGTGGTAGGAGCAGATGTTGACCGGGTTCCACTGCGGCGTGTGCGAGACGGTCCAGGCGATCATGTCCGTCGTCAGGCGCAGCGACTCGGCCGGCGGGAAGATGTGGGTGCCACGGGAGAGGTATTCCTTGATGATGTCGTTCTGCGTGGTGCCGGTCAGCCGCGAGACGTCGGCGCCCTGCTCCTCGGCGACGGTCACGTAGAGCGCGAGCAGCCACATCGCGGGTGCGTTGATGGTCATCGACGTGTTGGCCTCGGCCAGCGGGATGCCGTCGAACAGGGCCCGCGCGTCGCCGAGATGAGCGATCGGCACGCCGACCCGGCCGACTTCGCCGCTGGCCAGCTCGTCGTCGGGGTCGTAACCGGTCTGGGTCGGCAGGTCGAACGCCACCGACAGTCCGGTCTGCCCCTTGGCGAGGTTGCGGCGGAACAGGGCGTTGCTGGCGGCCGCCGACGAATGGCCGGCATACGTACGCATCACCCAGGCCGGTCGCGCTTGTCCAGACGGAACGACATCCTCAGATTCTACCGGCCAGTAGCCCGCGCTGAGCTGGTGAAATTACTCTCATAGTGCCCCAAGGCGGAGGTCGGCGCCACAAACCCCACCCGGGCGGTCGGGCCTCGAACAGGCGTAGGGCACAGTGTTCGACATGGCAGTAGAACCCGCGATCCGCGTCCGGGGATTGCAGAAGAAATACAGCGACGGGCCGCTGGCCGTCGATGGCCTCGATCTGGACGTGGCCCGCGGCGAATGCTTCGCCCTGCTCGGGCCGAACGGTGCCGGCAAGACCACATCGGTGGAGATCCTCGAAGGCTTCCGGCCACGCTCCGCCGGCGAGGTCTCCGTGCTCGGCATCGACCCGGCGCACCCCACCCGCGAATGGCGCGCCAACGTCGGCATCGTGCTGCAGTCGACGGGCGAGTTCGAGGCGCTGACGGTCTCCGAGGTCGTACATCATTTCGCGACCTACTACCCCGACCCGCGCGATCCCGGCGAGGTCATCGCGGCCGTCGGCCTGGCCGAGAAGGCATCGGCGCGTTCCACGCTCCTCTCCGGTGGCCAGCGGCGGCGCCTCGATGTGGCACTCGGCATCATCGGCCGGCCGGAGCTGCTCTTCCTCGACGAGCCGACGACCGGGTTCGACCCGGAGGCACGGATCGAGTTCTGGGAGCTGATCCACGGCCTGTCCGCCGAAGGCACCACGATCCTGCTGACCACGCACTACCTCGAAGAGGCCGAGGCGCTGGCCGATCGCGTCGGCGTGATCAGCCGCGGCAGGCTGCTGGAAGTCGCGACGCCGGCGACCCTCGGTGGCCGTGACACGGCGGCGACCATCGTCAGTTGGGACGGTCCGGGCGGCCGCGAGTCGGTCTCCACCGACACCCCGACCTCGATGGTGATGAAGCTGTCCGCCCAGTTCGGCGGCGAGATCCCCGGCCTCAACGTGGCCCACCCGACGCTCGAAGACATCTACCTGCGCATGATCGACAACGAAAAGGGAGACGCGTGATGGCCACCGAGACCATGCCCGCGACCGTACGCCCCCGGGTGGGCCGGGGCCCGGCGCACGCGGCACGCATCGGGTGGCACCGGGGCCGGTTGGAGATCAAGGAATTCTTCCGGCAGCGCGAATCGGTCTTCTTCACCCTCGCGTTCCCGATCATGTTGCTGCTCTTCTTCGGCTCGATCGTCAACTACACGGTCGGCGCCACGGACGGCAGCGCCGGCATCCCGTTCGGCCGCTACTTCGTGCCCGGGATCATGGCCAGCGGCCTGTTCGGCGTCGCGTTCCAGACGGTCGCCATCCAGATCGCCATCGAACGCGACAAGGGCGTGCTCAAGCGACTCAACGGCACACCGATGCCCCCGTCGGCGTACTTCCTCGGCAAGATCATCATGGTGCTGGCGCTCGTGGCCATCGAGTCGGTTTTGCTGCTGATCGTCGGAAAACTGCTCGGCAAGGTGGAGTTGCCGACCGATTGGCACCGCTGGGTCACGTTCGTCCTGGTCACGGTGTTCGGTGTCGCCGCTGGATCACTACTCGGCATCGCGTTCTCCTCGGTGCCCCGGACCGGCAAGGCCGCTCCCGCCGTGGTCACCCCGATCGCGCTCGCGCTCCAGTTCATCTCCGGCGTCTACTTCGTCTTCACCCAGGTGGGCACGGGCGTGCAGACGATCGGCGCGATCTTCCCGCTCAAGTGGATCGCGCAGGGCTACCGCTCGGTTTTCCTGCCCGACACGATGACGAAGCTGGAGCCGGCGCACTCCTGGGAGCACGGCCGCACCCTGCTGATCCTGACGCTGTGGATCGCCGGCGGCCTGTTCCTGGCGTTGCGGACCTTCCGGTGGCGCTCCCGTAAAGACGGTTAGGGCCCTGTCTCGAAGTCCGTTCGAGCGAGCCGCGAGCCAGGCGCCGATCCGACAAGGCTTGATCTTTGCCTGGATACCGCGTTTGTATCCAGGCAAAGATCAAACGCCGTCGGTCGGTGTCTGGGTCACGGCGCAGCCGAACGGCAGCTTTGAGACAGGGCCTAAGCGTGGGATGCCGTCACCACCGCCGGGCGCGCGGTGAGAGACTGAGGGGGTGCCGGTCGTCGCCAGCCTTTTCGCCGTCGGCCCGCTGATCGCTTTCGGCGTGATCGCGGGGCTCAGCGCGATCCTGCGCTGGACCTTCTCCGACGACGGCAAGAGCGCCGCCGGTGTCCGGTTCCTACCGCCCAGCGAAAACGACGATTTCGGGCTTCTGAGCGTGGCCGGGGTGGTGGCGACCGACGATGCCGCCGAGGCCCTGCAGCGCATGCTCGCCGATGCCGGCATCCGCTCCACGCTGACACCCGCGCCCGGAGGTCGCGTGCGCGTGCTCGTGTTCACGACCGATCTCGAGACCGCACGGCGAGTCGTCGGCGGATCCACAATCTAGGGTCGGTCTCAAACTCGAACGGACTTTGCGACGGATCTAGCCCTGGTCGGGCCACAGATAACCCCGGAAGGAACCACCGTGGAGCAGCGCACGATCGGCAGCGGCGGGCCGAGCGTCGGCGAGATCGGCCTCGGGTGCATGGGCATGAGCTTCGCGTACGGGCCGAGAGACGATGCCGAGTCCGCGCGTACCCTCCAAGAGGCCCTTGATCTGGGGGTTTCGTTGTTCGACACCGCCGACATGTACGGCATGGGTCACAACGAGCAGCTGATCGGCCGCGTGCTGGGCGATCGGCGATCGGAGTTCCAGCTGGCCACGAAGTTCGGTTTCCGGGCTCCGGAAGGCGCTGACGGCCCCGCCACCTCCGGCACCCCCGGCGTGCGGATCGACACGTCACCGGAGTATGTGCGGGCCGCCTGCGACGCCTCGCTGATGCGGCTGGGCTTCGACCACATCGACCTCTATTACGCGCACCGGCGCAACCCCGACGTGCCGATCGAGGAGACCGTCGGCGCGATGGCGGACCTGGTCACGGCCGGGAAGGTCGGGTTCCTCGGCCTTTCCGAGATCAGCCCGGCGACGCTGCGGGCCGCCCACGCGGAGCATCCGATCGCGGCCGTCCAGATGGAATACTCGCTGTTCTCGCGCGATGTCGAAGGCGACATGCTGGACACGTGCCGGGAACTGGGCGTCGCACTCGTCGCTTACTCGCCGGTCGGTCGTGGCATGTTGACCGGCACCGTGACCGATGTCAACGCGCTCGCGGCCGACGATTTCCGCCGCACGGTGCCTCGCTTCAACGGCGACAACTTCGACGCCAATCTGGCGCTCGTCGAGGCGGTCCGGCAGGTGGCGGCGGAGTTGGGCGTCACGCCGGCGCGGGCCGCGCTCGCCTGGCTGCTCGCCCAGGGCGACCTCGTCATCCCGATCCCGGGCACGAAGCGGGTGACATACCTGACCGAGAACTGCGCCGCGGCCGACGTGACACTGAGCGAAGACCAGGTGGCGCGGCTCGACGCGGCAGCGCCGGTCGGGGCGGTCGCCGGTGGTCGTTACACCGAGGCGGGCATGCGGATGGTCGACCGGTAGCCGGTCGTCACGCGGGCGTGGGCATCGGCGCCACCGTCAGATCGCTGATGTCGCGCACCCGGCCGATGGGCGAAACCCACAGCCACACCGGCAGGATCACGTAGAACGCCAGCATGGTGAAGAGGGCGGCACGCGGCGACGTGGCGGTCGCGATCGCGCCTCCGACCAGCGCGCCGATCGGCAACGCACCCCGGCTGAACACGCGCGTCGACGCTGTCACCCGACCGAGCATCGACGGAGGCGACGTGCGCTGCATGGCCGCGCGCACGGAGACGTTGAAGGCGGCGATACAGGCCGCTTCCCCGATGGCGCCGATGACGAACCACGTGAGCCCGAGGCCACGGCTCGACATTGGCACCAGGAACAGGCACGGCACCGCGATGCCAGTCGCGCACCAGAGCAGGCGCGCGTCGCCGATGCGGGCGGAAATCGGCCCGGCCAGCAACGCCCCGATGATCCCGCCGACGCCGCCGACCGCGACGAGCACCCCGATCACGCCGGGCGACAGGTGCAACTGCCGGCTGAGCAGGAGGATCACCAGCGGGCTGTAGCCGCCGAACACGAAGTTCCCGAGTGTGGCGGCGACCATGAGCGCGCGCACGACCGGGGTGCCGATCACATAGGCCAGGCCGGCCACCAGCTCCCGCCGGAACTTCGGCGGAGCCGCCTGCGCGGTCGCGATCGGTCGGCTCTCGTCGACCCGCATCAGGGCCGTGGTCGTCGCGGCCACGAGGAAGCTGATCGCGTCCGCGAACAACGCCGCCGGAGCTCCGACCAGCTGCACGAGCACGCCGCCGACCCCGGGGCCGCCGATCCGCGCACCGTTCGCGCTCGCCTCCATCAGGCCGTTGCCGTGCACCAGCCGCTCCTCGGCCACGACGCTCGGCAGGAACGCCGGATAGGCGACGTCATAAAGCACACTCAGCAAGCTGAGCGCGAACGCGATGACCGCCAGTTGGGCCACGGTCAACAGATCAAACGCGGCCGCCACGGGGACGGAGACGAGCAACAGCGCCGATCCGATGTCGGTCGCGATCAGAATCGGGCGCCGTCGCATCCGGTCGACCCATACCCCGGCCGGCAGCCCGATCACCAGCCAACCGGTGTTTCCGGCCGCCGCCACGATCCCGACCGCGAATGCGCTCGCGTGCAACGTGGCGATCGCGATCAACGGGAAGGCCAGGAACGTGATCGACGTGCCCAGTTCGCTGATCGTCTCGCCGCTGATCAGAAGGGCAAAATTCCGGTCACGCAGCAATCCTTGGCGCGGCCTCGACATCGGGCGATTTTAGCCAGCGTCGTTGGCTTCCGGCGGCCCGAATTATCCGAACCGGCGCTGACCTGCGGCGATTCAAACGGCAACTTGCAAGCGGCATGGTTGCACTCTGCAACATCACGATTACCGTGCCGCATATGCCCTGCTCTTGACCTTAAATCAAGGCTCATCTATCTTTATGGAGACGAGCGAGCCGCACACCGCGGAGCGCTCGTTTCCGTACATAGACGCCCCCGTCTGATCGGAGCGACGGCCATGGATCTCGACGCCCAACGCATGGAAGACCACCGGCTGCTGCAGGAAAGCCTCGGACTCATCGCCCCGGTGGCCGACGACGTCATCAAAGGCTTCTACGACCAACTGTTCCTCGACTACCCGCAGGTCCGTCCCATGTTCCCCGCCGTCATGGACCTCCAGCGGGAACGGCTGCTCAAGGCGATCATCGCGCTCGTCACGCACTACGACCGCCCTGAGCAACTGATGCCCGCGCTGACGGCGATGGGTCGCAACCACGTCGGCTACGGAGTGCAGCTCGAGCACTTCAGCGCGGTCGGCGAAACCCTCCTGGCCACGCTGCGCAAGTTCGCCGGCGAAGCGTGGAACGCCGACTACGAAGGAGCGTGGACCCGTGCCTACACGTTCGCGGCCGGCACCATGATGAGTGCCGGAGCGGCCGTGACGGCGGAAACGAACCCCGGGCAGATCGCCGCCTGACTCGTGGCGGGCCGGCCGGGCAGGGCCTAAAAGCTGAAGTCCTGCTCGTCCGGTGCCGTCGCCCGTTCGACGTCGACACCGAGGCCACGCAGGTCGGCCACCATGTCGGGGTAACCGCGGTCGATGTGGTGCACGGCCGAGATCTCGGTGACGCCGTCGGCGCACAGGGCGGCCATCACCAGCCCGGCCCCGGCGCGGATGTCGGTGGCTCGCACCGGCGCGCAGGAGAGCCGGGAGCGACCGCGGATCGCGGCGTGGTGGCCGTTGACGCGGATGTCGGCGCCCAAGCGGGTCAACTCGTTGATGAACATGAATCGGCCGTCGAAGATGTTCTCGGTCACGAGCGACGTGCCGGTGCTGACCGCGGCAAGGCCGATGGCCAGCGGCAGCAGGTCGGTCGCGAAGCCGGGAAACGGCAGCGTGGACGTGTCGACCGCGATCGGCCGGCGGTCCATCGTGACGCGGAACGCGTCCGGCTCCGTCATCACCTCGGCGCCGGCGTCGATCACCTTCTCCAGCGCCGTCTCCAGATATTCGGGCTTGATGCCGCGGACGGTGACCGAACCCCGGGTCATCGCGGCCCCGAACGCCCACGTGCCGGCCACGATGCGGTCACCGACCGTGCGGTGGCGCACCGGCTTCAATTCGGTGACACCCTCGACGACCAGCCGGGACGAGCCGGCACCCTCGACGTGCGCGCCCATCTCGGTCAGCATCGTGCAGATGTCGACGATCTCGGGCTCGCGGGCAGCGTTGTCGATCACCGTGACACCGTCCGCAAGGACGGCCGCCATCAGGATGTTCTCGGTGGCTCCGACGCTCGGGAAGTCGAGCCAGATCTCGGCGCCCCGCAGGCCGTGCGGCGCGTCAGCGATGACGAAGCCGTGCTCGCCGGAGATGTCCGCGCCGAGCTGCGCCAGGCCCGCCACGTGCATGTCGAGGCCACGGGAACCGATCGCGTCGCCGCCGGGATGCGCCACCCGTGCCGACTTGCAGCGTGCGAGCAGCGGGCCCAACACGCAGATCGAGGCGCGCAGCCGACGGACGAGGTCGTAGTCGGCCTCATGCCCTAACTGGTCCGGGACGTCGATGGCGACGGTGTGGCCCTCGAACTCGACCTCGCAGCCGAGCCGGCGCAGCACCTCGGCCATGATCAGAATGTCGGTGATGCGCGGCACATTCTCGATGACCGTGCGGCCCGGAGCGAGCAACGCGACCGCCATCAGTTTGAGCGCCGAGTTCTTCGCGCCGCCCACCGCGACCTCGCCGACCAGCCTCGCACCACCGGGCACCCGAATGACATCCACGACCGCCATCGTAGGCGAGGAGGCGGGCGTCGGCGCACCGTGCGGCGCGTCGGACCGTACGCTCAGCACCATGGCCGTTCACCTCACACGCATCTACACGAAGACCGGGGACACCGGCACGACCGGACTCAGCGATGGTTCCCGCGTGCCGAAGACGGATCCGAGGATCGGCGCCTACGCGGACACCGACGAGTGCAACGCCGCCCTGGGTGTCGCGCTCGCGGTGGGTCGACTTCCCGACGACGTACGCGACGTTTTGACGGTGATCCAGAACGACCTGTTCGACGTTGGTGCGGACTTCGCTACGCCGATCGTGCCTGATCCGAAGTGGCCACCGCTGCGGATCACCGAAGATTACGTCTCTCGGGTGGAAGGCTGGTGCGACACGTTCAATGACCGGCTGGAGAAGCTCAACTCGTTTATCCTGCCCGGCGGCACCCCGGGAGCGTCCTACCTGCACGTTGCCCGCACGGTGGCCCGCCGCGCCGAGCGGTCCGCCTGGGCGCTGCACGCCGCCGACCCCGAAGGCACCAACGTGCTGGCGATCAAATATCTGAACCGGCTCTCCGACCTGCTGTTCATCCTCGGGCGTGTCGCGAATCCCGATGGCGACGTGCTGTGGCGGCCGGGCGGTTCGCAGGAATGAGCGGGTTGCATCACGTCGAGATCTGGGTGCCCGATCTCGACGGTGCCGTGCCCGGCTGGGCGTGGTTGATGGAACGGCTCGGCTGGACACCCTTCCAGTCGTGGGAGCACGGCCGGTCCTGGCGCCGCGGCGACGTCTACATCGTGATCGAACAGTCCCCCGCGATGTCCGCCGACACCCACGACCGGCTCCGGCCCGGCCTCAACCACCTCGCGTTTCACACCGAGAGCCGGGACGAGGTGGATCTGCTGGCGGCCGACGCGGCGGCGCACGGCTGGTCGCTCATGTTCGCCGACCGCCACCCGTACGCCGGCGGCCCCGATCACTACGCGGCCTTTCTGGAAGACGCGTACGGCTTCGAGGTGGAACTCGTCGCCACACCGTGAATGTCGGTGGGCGGGCATAGGCTTCGATGCGTGCGCCGGACTCTCACCCTCTCGCTCGCGATCATCGTGGCCCTGATCGGCACCGGCTGTTCCGCCTCGAAGCGCGTTCCGCCCGCCACCGAGGCGCCGCTCACGCTCGGCTGGCACCAGATCCCGCTGCCCACCGATCCACGGGGCCGTGACGTCGTGCAGGCGGTCGCTGTCTGCGGTCACCGGTGGTTCGTCGCCGGTGGCCTCCTGAGCCCGGCCGGCGCCACCGCTCCGGCACTCTGGTCGAGCACCGACGGACAGACCTTCACGCCGATGCGGATCAAGGCCGTCGGCGCGTACGGGCCCGAGGACATTCTCTCCACGGTCGCGTGCGCCGGTGACACGGTCGTGGCCGTCGGGGCGAAGAGCGGCGGCGCGCACGGCAACCTCCGCACGAGCACGTGGGTGGGCACCGGCGCTGACCCGCTCACCGAAGTGGCCGCCGGCTTCGAGCAATACGGTGGCGAGGCCCAGATCGGTGTCGGTGGGATGGCCGGTGGGCCGGCCGGGTTCCTGCTCGTGGGCGCGCGGGTCGACGTCAGCGGTGGCCCGGGCGCCGCCGTCTGGCACTCCTCCGACGGCAAGGCCTTCACGCTGGTCGACAGCGATCCCGCGCTCGAATCCGATGCCCGGGGCGCCACCGAGGTCGACGCGGCCGCCGTCACCGCGACGGGCTTCATCGCGGTCGGTGGCATCACACCGCCACGCAACCCGTCCGCCGCCCGCGACCCGATCGCGTGGCGGTCCAACGACGGGCTGCATTGGAGCCGCACCAGCTTCCCGACGACACCGGCCGACGACCTGTTGCAGCAGGTCACACTGCTCGGCGACGGCAGCGCGCTCGCCATCGGCACCGACAGTGCCGGTTTCGCGGTCTGGCGGAGTGATGCGTCGTTCGGCGGCTGGCGGAAGGTCGCCACGTTCGGGAGCACGGTCGCTGGCACATCGTCGCCACCCGGCGTCGCGTCGCTCGTGGCGGGCACGGTTTCATCGGTGACGCCCACCGCCCCCGGCGCGACCGGCCGTCCCACCGCGGCAGAGGGCGGCTCCAGCGTGTTCGCGGTCGTGTCCGACGGCGCTCGCTACCGCATGTTCGCCGCTGCGCCGGCACGGATCCCGGGCAACGGACCGTGGCGGCCGGTCACCCTGCCCGCGGTGGTCCCGGCCGCTCCGGTCGCGTCCGGGCCACGCATTGTCGCGGCCGGGCGTACCGATGAAGGCCTGATTCTCGGTGTTGACGACGGCGCGCACGCGAGCGTCTGGGTCGCGGATCTGCCCTAGCGGCCCGGGCATGACCGTGGTCTGCATCGATGTTCGCAGTATCAGGGCCGTCTGCATCAGGGCCGTCAGCATCAGGATCGTCGGCAGCGATGTGGGCGGCGATCAACGTCGCCGAAAACCCGGGCATACGTTCCGAGAATGCGATGTCGGAAACGACATGCTCACGGCCCCTACGACATCGCGTTCATCGGAGAGGTGCCGCCGAAAACCGGCCTGCCGGGGAGCCACGACGAGCAGGAGGAGCGCGTCAGGCGGCGCGACGCACAGAGGCCGCCCCGGGCGGAGCGGCCTCTAGCCATGACATGAATCCCGTTACCGTTGCCTCTGCCATCGCGATCTCGATGGGCTCGCGCTGGCTGACGCACCGGAGCACGACCGCTTGGCTCGACAACGAACGCTGCTCGAGATCGTCGGGGCGACGGCGCTGCTGCACCGTGAACGCCCGGCGGTTGAGCACGCGGCGGGGCCGGAACGCGAAGCTGAAGACCTTGTACCAGTGGAGTTCATCGTCGACGAACCGGGCGATCCCCGGGGACCACCCGCGACCGTCGACATAGGTCGAGAGACGGACGCTCACCTCGATGCTGCCGCCCCGCGCGATCATCTCGCGCCGGAGGAACAGCGCGAACAGCACGAGTATCGCAGTGATGACGCCGATCCCGACCCACTCGAAGATCCCCATCGGCGTCTAGACCTCAGTGCGCCGTGTCGGACGTGATAGGGGTGGCGCTCTCGGCGAGCACCGTGACGCCGTCTTCGGTGACCGAGAGGAAACCGCCGTTGACCTCATAGGCGAGGTCGCGGCCGTTGGTCAGCTTGATCCGCACCTCACCGGGCTCGGCCAGTTGGCCGAGCAACGGTGCGTGACCGGGCAGGACGCCCAGCTCGCCCTCTGTCGTGCGGGCCACGAGCAACGTCGCGTCGCCGGAGAACACCTTCTCCTCGACAGCCACGAGTTCTACGTGCAGCTCTGTTGCCACAGTTGCTCTCCTGTTATTTCACCCGCATCGGCGCGGTCGCGTGCGACGGCTCCGGCCGATGTAGTCGCTCAGTGTAGTTGTTGCCGGAGCAAGCGCGCGATCGGGGGCCGGAGCATCGCCCCAGCCCCCGAGTCGGCGTCATGACCAGCGGAAATCAGTTGTTCATCAGTTCGTGCGCCTGGCGCTCGAGGTCTTCGAGGCCACCGCACATGAAGAACGCCTGCTCCGGGTACGAGTCGAATTCGCCCTCGGAGATCTTCTTGAAGGCCTCGACGGTCTCCTTGATCGGCACCGTGGAACCTTCGACACCGGTGAACTGCTTCGCCGCGTACGTGTTCTGCGACAGGAAGCGCTCGATGCGACGGGCCCGGGAGACGGTGACCTTGTCCTCCTCGGAGAGCTCGTCGATACCGAGGATCGCGATGATGTCCTGCAGGTCGTTGTACTTCTGCAGGATCCGCTTCACCTCGGAGGCGACCGCGTAGTGCTCGGCACCCACGTATTGCGGTGCCAGGATGCGCGAGCTGGACGCCAGCGGGTCCACGGCCGGGTAGATGCCCTTGTCGGACACCTTCCGCTCGAGGTTCGTCGTCGCGTCGAGGTGGGCGAACGTCGTCGCCGGAGCCGGGTCGGTGTAGTCGTCGGCGGGCACGTAGATCGCCTGAAGCGACGTGATGGCCCGGCCACGTACCGAGGTGATGCGCTCCTGCAGTTGACCCATCTCGTCCGCCAGGGTCGGCTGGTAACCGACGGCACTCGGCAGGCGGCCGAGCAGCGTGGAGACCTCGGAACCGGCCTGCGTGAACCGGAAGATGTTGTCGATGAAGAGCAGCACCTCCTGGCCCTTGACGTCACGGAAGTACTCCGCCATCGTCAGCGCCGACAGGGCGACCCGAAGACGCGTGCCCGGCGGCTCGTCCATCTGGCCGAAGACGAGCGCGGAGTCGTTGAACACGCCCGCCTCGGTCATTTCGGCGATGAGGTCGTTGCCCTCACGGGTGCGCTCACCGACGCCGGCGAACACCGAGGTGCCACCGAAGTTCCGGGCGACACGGATGATCATTTCCTGGATCAGAACGGTCTTGCCGACACCGGCACCACCGAACAGACCGATCTTGCCACCCTTGACGTACGGAGCGAGCAGGTCGATGACCTTGACACCGGTCTCGAGCATCTCCTCCTTCGGCTCCAGGTCGGCGAAGGCCGGGGGCTCGCGGTGGATCGTCCAACGCTCGGTCGCCTTGAAGTCCGGGTCGTTGAGGCACTCGCCGAGCACGTTGAACACGTGCCCCTTGGTCTCGTCACCGACCGGCACCGAGATGGCCTCGCCGGTGTCGGTCACGACCGCGCCACGGACCATGCCGTCGGTCGGCTGCATCGCGATCGTGCGCACGACGTTGTCGCCCAGGTGGATCGACACCTCAAGCGTCAGCGTCTTGGTGCCGGCGCTCAGCGTCACGTCCACGTGGAGCGCGTTGAAGATCGCCGGCATCGCGTCGCGCGGGAACTCGACGTCGACGACCGGGCCGATGACCCGGACGACGCGGCCGACGCCCGTCTGCGCGGCGTCGCCGCTGTCCTTCTTGGTTTCTACTGCTGCAGTCATCACACATCACTCCCCGCCGCCGCGAGCGCGCTGGCGCCGCCGACGATCTCACTAAGTTCCTGGGTGATCGCCGACTGGCGGGCGGAGTTCATTTCCCGTGTCAGTCTCTTGATCAGGTCATCTGCGTTGTCGGTGGCACTCTTCATCGCCCGCCGCCGAGCCGCCGACTCGCTCGCCGCCGAGTCCAGCAACGCCGCGTAGATGCGCGTGTTGATGTACTTCGGCAGCAGCGCGTCGAGCAGTGCGTCGGGATCCGGCTCGAACTCGTACGCCGGAAGCAGACCCTCGGTGTGCTCGCGCTCCTCGACCTCCATCGGCGCCAGCACTCGGGCCTGCGACGACTGAGCGATCAGCGAGACGAAGCGGGTCGAGACGATGTGCAACTCGTCGACGCCGAGCACACCGTCGGCACCGGGGTGGTCGATGGAGTCGTCCGCCCCGGCGACGAACGCCCCGATCAGCGCTTCGCCGACCCGACGTGCGTCGGCGAAGCTCGGCTGCTCGGAGAAACCACTCCAGCTCTGGGTGATCTCGCGACCCCGGAACCGGTAGTAGCTGATCCCCTTGCGGCCGATCACGTAGAGCGCGACCTGCTTGCCCTCACTCCGCAAGCGGGAGATGAGCTGTTCGGCGGTCTTGATCGCGTTGACGTTGTAGCCGCCGGCCAGACCGCGATCGCTCGTGATCAGAAGCACGCCGGCCCGGCGCACCTCCGCTCGCGGCGTCAGCAACGGGTGGTCGATGTTGGCCGTCGACGCGAGCGCCGTCAGCACGCCGGTGATGGCGCGTGCGTACGGCTGCGACGCGGCCACCCGCAGTCCTGGGCCTTGGCGATGCGGCTCGTCGCCACGAGTTCCATCGCCTTGGTGATCTTCTTCGTCGACCGCGTGCTGCGGATGCGACGCCGCAGGGCTCGTACTTGGCCAGCCATAACGCCTACTTCTTGGGGGGCCGGACGCGGGTGACCTTCTCGACACCCTCGTCGCCCTCGAGCGGTTCGGCCTCGGCGCCAGAGGTGTAGGCACCGTGGTCCTTGGTCGTGAAGCTCTCCTTGAAGTGCGTCAGCGCCGCGTCGAGCGCCTCGACGATGTCGTCGTCCCACTTGCCCGACGCGATCGCCTCCAGCGTGCCCTTGTTGGAGTGCCGCAGGCTCTGCAGGAACTCCGCCTCGAAGCGACGGATGTCGCCGATCGCGATGTCGTCGAGCTTGCCCTCGGTGCCGGCCCAGATCGAGACCGTCTGCTCCTCGATCGGGTAGGGCGAGTAGTTCGACTGCTTCAGCAGTTCCACCAGACGCCCACCGCGGTCGAGCTGCTGACGCGAGGTCTTGTCCAGGTCGGACGCGAACGCGGCGAACGACTCCAGCTCGCGGTACTGAGCCAGGTCGAGACGCAGTCGCCCGGCGACCTTCTTCATCGGCTTCGCCTGCGCGGCGCCACCGACACGGGAGACCGACGTGCCGACGTTGATCGCCGGACGCACACCCGAGTTGAAGAGGTCGGCCTCGAGGAAGATCTGGCCGTCGGTGATCGAGATGACGTTGGTCGGGATGAACGCCGAGATGTCGCCGGCCTTCGTCTCGACGATCGGCAGACCCGTCATCGAACCCGCGCCCAGCTCGTCGTCGAGCTTGGCACAGCGCTCGAGCAGACGGGAGTGCAGGTAGAAGACGTCACCGGGGTACGCCTCACGGCCCGGCGGACGGCGGAGCAGCAGTGACACGGCACGGTACGCCT
This sequence comes from uncultured Actinomycetota bacterium, assembly GCA_963797605.1. GTDB lineage: Bacteria > Actinomycetota > Actinomycetes > Mycobacteriales > Micromonosporaceae > DASQPR01. The sequence goes on from CAWCPX010000005.1 coordinate 826,002, forward strand.
CGGCCTGCTTCGACAGGTCATCGAAGACGATCAGGACGTGCTTGCCGCCGTACATCCAGTGCTGCCCGATGGCCGAACCGGTGTAGGGAGCGAGATATTTGAAGCCGGCCGGGTCGGACGCGGGGGACGCGACGATCGTCGTGTACTCCATCGCGCCGGCCTCTTCGAGCGTGGCCCGCACCGAGGCGACCGTGGTGGCCTTCTGGCCAATCGCGACGTAGATGCAGCGGACCTGCCGGACCGGGTCGCCCGACTTCCAGTTGTCACGCTGGTTCAGGATCGTGTCGATCGCGACCGTGGTCTTACCGGTCTGACGGTCGCCGATGATGAGCTGGCGCTGGCCGCGGCCGATCGGGGTCATCGAGTCGATGGCCTTGATGCCGGTCTGCAGCGGCTCGTGCACGCTCTTACGCACCATGACGTTGGGCGCCTGCAGTTCGAGCTCGCGGAAACCCTCGTTCTCGATCTCGCCGAGGCCGTCGATCGGGTTGCCGAGCGGGTCGACGACGCGGCCCAGGAAGTTGTCGCCGATCGGCACGGACAGAACCCGGCCGGTGCGCTTGACTTGCTGGTTTTCCGCGATGTTCTCGAAGGGGCCCAACACGACGACACCGATCTCGCGCACGTCGAGGTTCAACGCGACGCCGAGGGTGCCGTCTTCGAATTCGAGCAGTTCGTTGGCCATCGTCGAAGGCAGGCCCTCGACGCGGGCGATACCGTCACCAGCTTCGGTGACGATACCGACCTCCTCGCGGGAGATCTCCGGCGTGTAAGACGAAACGTATCGCTCCAGGGCGCCACGAATGTCGTCCGAGGAGATGGTCAGCTCGGCCATCCTCTACTTCCTTATGGTCTCGGGCTGGGAGCCCTGTGCGTGGACGTACATGGGTTACCGACGTCCGGCGAGCGCTTGACGCGCTTCGCTAAGCCGGCGGAGGGTCGTGCCGTCGTAAAGGTCGCTACCGACGAGGACACGGATACCACCGAGGACCGACGGGTCCACGGTGATTTTCAGCGATATGTCTCGACCGTACATCGCCTTGAGCCGGGCGCCGAGACGCGCTTCGTCGGCTTCGGGCAACGGCGTGGCCGTCGTCACGTACGCGACCTGCTGGCTCCGGCGATCGGCGGCCAGCTCGACGAGGCGCGTGAGCGCACCGAGGAACGTACGCCCACCGAAACCACGCAGGGCCAGCGCCGCCAGCCGTACGGTGGTCGGCTTCGACTTGCCGTCGAGCAGGGACTCGATCAGCGCCTCCCGGCCGGAGACGGACTCGATCGGGTCGCCGAGCACGGCCGCGAGTTGCGGCGAGCCGTCGACGACCTGGCCGAACCGGAACAGCTCGTCTTCGACGTCATCGAGCTGGCCGGCGCGGTCGGCGCCGGCCAGATGTGCCTCGACACCGAGGAGTTCGACGCCGTCGAGCAACTCGGCCGCCGACGACCAGCGGCCACCGGCGACCGATCCGAGCACCTCGCGGGTGTCGGAGCTGACCGCGTCGGCCACGATGCCATCGAGCAGCGCCTGCCGGTCGGAGCCCGAGCGGGCCGGATCGGCGAGCGCCCGGCGCAACCGGGGTTCGCGGGTGAGCAGGCCGGCGACGGACAGCAGTTCGTCGCCGACCGTCGCGAGCGCGGCCGGCTCGGCGTCACGGGCGAGCCCGTTGAGCTTCTCCGACGCGATCGCGAACGTCTCCCGGCTGGCAGCGCGCATCAGCGTGCCCCTGCGCCGGAGGTGGTCTCCAGGTCCGCGAGGAACCGGTCGACGGTGCCCTTGCGACGAGCCTCGTCTTCGAGCGACTCGCCGACGATGCGGCTGGCGAGGTCGACCGCGAGCGTGCCCATCTCGGCGCGCAGCTCACGGATGATGCCCGCGCGCTCGGCGTGCAGCTGCTCGCGTGCCGGCCGCGACGATGCGCGCCGACTCCTCGCGCGCCTTGGCGAGCACGTCATCGCGGATCGCGGCGGCGTCGGCACGAGCCTCGTCGCGGATGCCGGCGGCCTCGGCGCGAGCGCCGGCCAGCTGCTCGCGGTATTGCGCGAGCGCCGCGTTGGCCTCGGCCTGGGCGGCCTCCGCCTTGGCAATGCCGCCTTCGATCGCCTCGACGCGGGCCTTGAACGTCTCCTCCATGCGGGGGAAGACGTACTTCATCAGGACCCAGCACAGCAGACCGAACGCGACGAGGCCGATGACGATCTCTTGCCAGATCGGAATGATCGGGTTGTGCGTGGTGGTCTCAGCTAGCACATGCACGCGCATGATGACCTCCCGTAGGGGTGCTTGACTCGGCGGTCATTACTTGCCGAAGACGAAGCCGAACGCGATGCCGAGCAGCGCGAGCGCCTCCACGAGGGCGAAGCCGAGGAACAGGTTCGCGCGGTTGAAGCCGGCCGACTCGGGCTGACGGGCCGACGACGAGATGTACGCGGCGAAGATCAGACCGATGCCGATGCCAGGGCCGATCGCGGCAAGGCCGTAGCCGATCGTGGCAAGGCTGCCGGAAACGCCAGCGGCGTCGATCATTTCGGATTCCTCCTGGTTGTCGCGTGAGGGTCACGCGGTTGCTAATGGAAGGTGCTATTTCTTTTTCTACTGGGGATGAAGCCTGGGAACGGGGCCGATCAGTGCTCGTCGGCCAGCGAACCCTGCACGTAGCTGGACGTCAGCAGGATGAACACGTACGCCTGCAGCACCGCGATCAGGGCTTCCAGGAACGTCAGGGCGATCGCCATCGCCCACGACACGATCGAGGCCGGCCTGATCGCTACCGTGCTCGAACCGAGGAGCACGAAGCCGCCCAGCGTGAACACCAGCAGGATCACGTGGCCAGCGAACAGGTTCGCGAAGAGCCGCAGCGCGAGCGTGAACGGCCGCAGGATGAACACCTGGAGAAATTCCAGCGGCGTGATGAGGATGTACATCACCGGGGGCACGTCCGGCGGGAACAGGTTCATCTTGAGGTACTTGCCGACGCCGTGCTTCCGGATGCCCACGTAGTTGTAGAGGACCCAGGAGATCACCGCGAAGATCGAGCGGGAACGCGATGTGGGAGTTCGGCGAAATCTGAATGAACGGGATGATGCCGAACAGGTTCGTCAGCAGGAGGAACGAGAACAGGGTCGCGAGGTACGGCGCGAACCGGACGCCCTCGGGCCCGATCGTGTCCACCGCGGTGGTCCGCACGAAGCCGTAAACCGACTCGGCGATCCACTGCTTGCGGGTCGGCACGATCTGCGGATTCCGGTACGCCGTGAGGAAGTAGATGATGATCGCGGCGACCGCGATCCACACCAGAACGGTGAACTTGGTGATCCACGGGTACCAGTACCCGGGCAGGTAGAAGTCTTCAACGCTGGGCGGGAACGGGACCCCGCTCGCAAGCGCGACTGCCTGTCCGCTCACCGTGCCCCTCTCTTGATGCTGCTATGTGACGCTGTGATTGTCATCGATGTATAAGGGTGTCGTGCGTCGGGGGCAACGGGCCCAGCCAACGCGCCGATCAGACTCCGAGCCGCTTGACGATCAGGTAGACCGCCGCGGCAGTGCCCAGCACGACACCTATTGCCGTGGAGACACCGCCGGTGTGCCATAGCCACCGGTCAACTGCCCAACCAACGAAGCCCCAGAAGGCGATGCCGCCCATGAGGTAGCCGACCGCGGACCAACCCATGTTGGTGGCGTCAGCGTCGCTACGTTGCAGGCGTTGATTACCGGCCATGATGCGGCGAACGATATCAGCTGCGAAATGCCGGGAGCCACGCGACCCCCGCAGGGCGCGCGCTGCGGGGTCGAGAAGTATCGGGCTCTCCGGTTTGACCGGTGCGAAATCACGCTACTCCTCCCTCGCAAATCCGCCAGGCTCGCGCGGCTGGGAAAAATCTGACAATCGGGCGGCGGTCAACCCATTGACCGATCGATGGGTTCCGCAGTCTCCTTATAGGGACACGGTTGTGACCCGTGTGACAGCTGAAAACGGGAGGGTCCGCAATGCCCAAGTGGATCAAGGCAACGCTCGGGTTCGTCGCCCTTCCGATTCTGCTCGTCTTCACGCTCTCGGGATGCCAGAACACGCTGTCCAACGTCATCCCGGCCGGCAACATCGACTACTGCACCGTGATGGCCGACCCGCCGGTCAAGGACGGCAACGCCATCAAGGCGCTCGGGCGCTACCGGTGCGACGGCAAGGGCGCCGACACGATCCGCATCACCGTCTCGTTCGAGCGCAAGCCGACCAGCAGCGGCGCGTGGAAGAAGATCAAGTCGAAGACCTTCGTCGTCCACGGCACCAACACGAGCCGCGACCGCAGCGAGGGCACCCGCACCCGCACGATCACCGTCGGCTGCTCCAAGGCCTGGTTCCGCACGGTCGTGCACTCGATCGAAACGGACAACGGCAACAAGAAGGTCGTCGACACCCACAGCGTCGGCGTGCCCAACCCGTGCCAGACGGCGATCTCCCCGCCCGGCTTCAAAAGCTGATCTCGGCGCTACTCCGCGTCGGGGTCCGCGTAAAGGATCTTGGCGTGATAGGTCCACCAGGCCTGTGCCGACGTCCAGCCGAACACCGCGCCGGCGATCGCCAGACCCATCGGCACCACGCCGGCCCAGCCGGTCGCGGAAATGACGTACAACACAACGCCGAGGATCGTGAACTTGACCACATAGAGCCCGATGCCAACGCCCATGATCAGCTTCGGATCGATGATGTCGACCCACGCGATCACCACACTCGACAGTGTGTAACTCGCGGCCACGAGCGCGACGCCGGCCACGGCTCCGATCGCGCCCGCGCTGCCGACGGTGAACCCGCCCACGACACCCGCGATGATCGCGAGCACCGCCGAGGCCAGCAGCGTCGGTCGCAGATGCGCGAGGCGACCGGCCAGCCGGGCCGGGGTCACTCTGCGATCAGGCATCGTCGTCGGGGCTGTCATCACGAGCGCTTCGGAATCAGCGCGTCGACGAAGTTCTCGACGGCGTCGGTGATCTGGTCGGCCGTGTCCCGGAAGACGGCGTCGCCGCGGCCCCACGGGTCGTCGAGGTCGTCGCCCGGTTCGGGAGCGGCCCCATCGCGGGCGGCGTCAACAGCGGAAACCAGAGCAACCGCGCGCATGTGTACGCCTTCGGCCGACTCCTCGAACGGTGGCAGCTCGGTCTCGTCGACGCGCCGCACGAGCCGGCCGAACTCGCCGAGCACGAACGACCGGCCGGCCGCGTCGGGCCGTAGGCCTTCCACGAACTCGAGCTGCTCCGCGGTGGCCGTGAGCACGAGGTCAGCCGTGTCGATGTGACTCGCGAGGAGCTTGCGGGCCTTGAAGTCCCCCATCGAGACGCCTCGCCGGTCGAGTTCCCGGGACGCGGGCGGGTTCATGTCCTCGCCGGCGTGCCAGCCACCGGTGCCGGCGCTCTCGCTGACGAACCACGAGTCGGCCTGATCACCGAGCCGGTCGCGGACGGCGTGCGTGAGAAGCCGTTCGGCCATCGGCGACCTGCAGATGTTGCCCATGCAGACCGACAGCACGATGAACGGACCAGCCTCACTCATGTCCGCCTCCGCTTCGCACGACGCGGCCATGCCGCGACATTCTTCGCTACGACAAGCTCACTCATGCTCGACGTCCAGCACCTCGGGGGCGACCTTGCGCAGCTCGTCGATCGAGATCGCGCCGGCTCGGAGCAGTTTGGGCACCTCGCCGGTCAGGTCGACGATCGTCGACGGCGCGGACGACGTGAGGTTGCCGCCGTCGAGGTAGATGCTGACCGCGTAGCCGAGCTGGTCGCGTGCCTCCACCGCGGTGCCGGCGGTCGGCTGGCCGTGCTTGTTCGCGCTGGACACGGCCATCGGACCGGTCTCGCGGAGCACTTCGAGCGCGATCGGGTGCAGCGGCATCCGGAGTGCCACCGTGCCGCTCTTGTCGCCGAGGTCCCACTGGAGGCTCGGCGCGTGCTCGACGACGATCGTGAGCCCGCCCGGCCAGAACGCCTCCATCAGCTCCCGGGCCGCCGGGGCGAGGTTGAAGACGAGGCCGTCGACGGTCGCCCGGGAACCCACGAGCACCGGCGGCGGCACGGACCGGCCGCGGCCCTTGGCGTTTTGCAGGGCCGTGACCGACCACGACTTGAAGGCGTCGGCGCCGATGCCGTAGACCGTGTCGGTCGGCATCACCACGAGATCACCACGCTGGACGGCCTCGATCGCGGCTTGCACACCACGGTCGCGCTCAGCAGCGCGGGAGCAGTCAAAGAGCATCACGGTGCCCAAGTCTGCCATCCCGCGATCCCGATCGACGAACACGCTCCGATCGAGGAGAGTTGATCGTGCCGAGTTGATGCGCCCGGGGCCGCCACAGCCCCGCACGATCAAGCAATCCGCCGGTCAGCGGCGCCGGGAGGCGCAGCCGACTGGCAAGCGACGACGCTGGTCAGCGGCGCCGGGCGGTTGTGAAGCGCGGACGGCCGGCCAGGTCTCGGTGCAACTCGATCTCGTCGAACGCCCGGGTGGCGTCGATCAAGGCCGGGACGGCTTCGCCGTGGGTGTCGTCGTGTTCGATCGCCATCCAGCCGCCGGGCTTGAGGAGTGTCACAGCCCGGTCGATGATCGGACGGATCACATCGAGTCCGTCGGCGCCGCCGAAGACCGCGACGGTCGGATCCTGGCGCACCTCCGGAGACACGTCTGTGGCGTCGGGCACGTACGGAGGGTTGCATAACAGCAGGTCAACGGTGCCGTTCCGATCGGCGAGCACCTTCGGGTCGGTCACGTCGCCGGTCTGCGTATCAATCGGATGATCACCGAGCGCGGCCCGTGCCACCGCGTTCCGGCGCAGCCACAGGGCCGCGTCGGCGTCGCGTTCGACCGCGATCACGGTCGCGTCCGGGCGGCCGTGCGCCACCGAGAGCGCGATCGCTCCGGTGCCGCTGCAGAAATCGACGACCACCGGCTCGGGGGCCGGCATCTTCGCCAGCGACCAGGCGACCAGCAACTCGGTCTCCGGACGCGGGATGAACCCGCCGGGACCGACATCGATGTCGATATCGCCGAAGGGGACGGTGCCGATGAGGTGCTGCAGCGGCACGCGGCGGGTCCGGGCGGCGATCAATTCGCGGAACGCGGTCTGCTGCGGTTCGGTGAAGTCGTCGACGAGCAGTAGCCGGCCGCGGGAGACGCCGAGTGCGTGCGCCGCGAGCAGTTCGGCATCGGTGCGTGGCGAAGCCACCCCCGCGACGGAGAGCTTCGCCGTCGCGGCGGTGATGGCTGCGCGTACCCCCAAATGAATCTGATCTTTGCTATCTCGCCCGGGGACGTTACTTCGCGCGCCGCAGGACGCTGGCGAGTTCGGCCCGTTGGGCGGCGCGTTCGCGGTCGGCGAGCACCGACTGCCAGGCGTTGTCACGCGCGCTGGGCATGGCGAACATGCGGGTAACAAGGCCGGTCGCGAGCGTGATGACGACGCGCGGCGCGGCGGTGATGTCGACGGCGGATTTAGACGGTGCGGATGCTGTAGCCATGTCGGGCCCCCACGGGAAAGTTGCAGGCTTTCCAGAATGGTCTATGTCGCGTGTTTCGCCATGATGACACACCCGTCACGCTCAGTAAATTCTCCGTTTACTGGCGCGAAAGGTGGTCGGCACCTGAAAGTCGGGCCGCGCGATCTGCCTCGACCAGGGCATCCAGGAGGCTGTCCATGTCGCCGCCGAGCGCCAGATCGAGGTTGTACGCGGTGTAACCGATTCGGTGATCTGAGACACGGTTCTGCGGGTAGTTGTAGGTGCGGATCCGCTCGGAGCGGTCGACCGTGCGCACCTGCGCCTTCCGCACGTCGGACGCCGACGCCGCCGCCTGCTCCTCGTAGAGCGCGGCGAGCTTCGAGCTGAGCATCACCATGGCGCGCGCCTTGTTCTGCAGCTGGGAGCGCTCGTTCTGGCAGCTCACGACGATGCCGGTGGGCAGGTGGGTAATGCGGACGGCGGAGTCGGTCGTGTTGACGCTCTGCCCGCCCGGGCCGGACGATCGGAAGACGTCGATCCGCAGATCCTTGTCCTCGATGTTGACCTCGACGTCTTCGACCTCGGGGATCACGAGCACCCCGGCCGCCGACGTGTGGATGCGGCCCTGCGACTCGGTGGCCGGAACCCGCTGTACGCGGTGCACGCCGCCTTCCCACTTGAGCCGGGACCAGACGCCGTAGCCCTCGTCGGGTACGCCCTTGGTCTTGATCGCCACCGAGATGTCCTTGAAGCCACCGAGGTCCGATTCCTGCGAGTCGAGCACCTCCGTGACCCAGCCACGGCGCTCGGCGTACCGCAAGTACATCCGCACGAGGTCGCCGGCGAACAGGGCCGACTCCTCGCCACCCTCGCCTGCCTTGACCTCGAGGATCACGTCCTTGGCGTCGTTGGGGTCACGCGGCATCAGCAGTTCGGCGAGCCGCTCCTCGATCGCGGGGATCTGCTCGCTGAGCGCCTCGGACTCGGCCGCGAAAGCCGGGTCCTCGGCGGCGAGTTCCCTTGCCGCGATCAGATCTTCGCGGGCCTGCTCCAGCTCGCGGGCGGCCTTGTAGATCGGCGTCAGCTCGGCGAACCGGCGCCCGGCCTTGCGCGCGGCGCCCTGGTCGGCGTGGATCGCGGGATCGGCGAGACGCGCTTCGACCTGCTCATACTCAGCGATCAGCGAGGCGAGCCGCCCGCCTTCGACGTCCGTGGTCATGGAGTTCCGCCTTCGATCGCTGTTTGTCTTGGTCTTCTCATGCAAAAACGGCGCCCGCCCAGACCGAAGCCTGGGGGGACGCCGTCGGCGAAGCTACTTGGCGGACTTGGCCGCGACCTTCGCGTACTTCTGCTGGAACTTCGCGACACGGCCGGCCGTGTCGAGAACGCGCTGCTTGCCCGTGTAGAACGGGTGGCACTCGCTGCAGCTTTCCGCGTGGATGGCGCCACCCTTGGCGGTGCTGCGCGTGGTGAAGGTGTTGCCACAGGAACAGGTCACCGTGGTGTCCACGTACTGGGGGTGAATGTCCTTCTTCATAACCATGGATCCTCTCGAAATGGTCGCCGGATCGTCTCGCGTAAAACCACCACGATGATCGTGCCGCTGGGTGCTGGGCAGATCCTGACGGGAACCGGAACCTGGATTGGCTTTGCATGAGGCAGAACGTCGCCGACGCCGCACGCATTCCCGGGTAGTCTCCCACGCGCCCACCCCGGTCGACGAATCGGACACCCGGCTCATTGGGTCGCTGCCCGTCGCCGCGTCGCCGCCGCGTCGCCACCGGTAGTGGTTGTGCTGGGTGCTATCGCTCTGCTGCCTTCGGAGGCGGCGGAGCGATAGCCCGCCGCAGGCATCATGTCCGCCGCCACGCGCGCGGTTATCCACAGGACAAAACAGACACCTATCCGGGTACGGGTACGGGTACGGGCGACTTAACTGGGCGCATGCCCACTGGCGAGCGCAACGTCGCACCCTCAACCGTGCCCGGCGACCCACCCTTGCCGCCGAGTGTCGTCAGCCGCCTCGGTGATTATCTTCGCGAGCTGCGATTCCACGCCGACCTGAGCCAGCGTCAGTTGGCGGTAGTCGCCGGCGTGACACCCGCGACAGTGGGAGGAGCATCTGGGCCCGTGGACTTTCGTTGGTAACCGGAGTTACCGCGACCAACGACGGGAGCAGTGGCGCGGCTAGAAGTCTCCGTCAGCGACCTGGAAGACGGTCAGGCCGAGCGACCGCCACATCTGCACCACCGAGGCCCGGTCGTCGAACACGCCGGTCACGCGATAACGGTGACGGATCTCGCGTTCGAAGATCTCGGCCTTGACGATCGAGTCTTTCCGCCTGTCGCCGGTCTCCCGGAGATACAGCGCCTCGTACGGCACCCGGACATGCTCGGCCAGCCAGCGTTCGGTGATCTTCCGGGCGTCCTCGCTGCGGCCGGAGCAGAAGACGATGTGGTGCCCGAACGCCTGCATCGCGCGCACCGCCGTGATGACCGACGGGTTCGGCCGGTCCGCGCCGACCCGGGTCATGTCGTACGGGCTTCGGCCGCCCATCAGCGCGACGGTGCCGTCGATGTCGACGAGAACCGCTTCGGGTAGCCCGCCGTCAGTCGGCTCGTCGTCGACGGGAGCGGTCGGGGGCAACCGAGGCAGCTCCAGCGGCAATTCGTGACCGGCGATGAACCGTTGCCACATGTCCCGGATCACGACCTCACCGACGCGTTCCTCGGCCGGGCGGCCGGCGTCCCGTTCGAGGCAGACCTCTAACGGCACCGTCGTGAAGTCCTCGACGACGAAACGGGCGCCGCTGCGGGCCGCGATTTCGGCGAACTCGCGTACCACCCGTGTCTTGAGGTTTGTGTCATCGCAGAACACGTCGACGCCGGCGCGGAGCAGTGCCTCGACGGCCGCGTGCTGGGCGGCGGTGACCTGACGTTCGGCCCAGTTCGCACCGATGAGCCGGCCATGCATCACGCGCCGCAGGTCGTCACGGTTGACGCGGGCACCCCGGGGCGCGTCGGCCGCGAGACGCTGCTTGGCCCACGTCGTCTTGCCCGCGGCGGGCAGTCCACGAGTGATGGTCAGAGTCGGCATGGTTCAAGTCAATCAAAACGGCGGGCCCCGCGACCAAGATGGTCGCGAGGCCCGTCGATGAAGCGGAACTACTCGCCCGGTGTGGACTGAGCGATCTGCATCAGGAACTCGATGTTCGTGCGTGTCTTCTTGAGACGGTCGAGCAGCAGATCGAGCGCCTGCTGCGAATCGAGTGCGTGGAGCACCTTGCGCAGCTTGAGCACGATCGCCAACTCGTCGGGCGCGAGCAGGATCTCTTCCTTACGCGTGCTCGACGGGTCGATGTCGATCGCCGGGAAGACGCGCTTGTCGGCGATCTTCCGGTCGAGCTTCAGCTCGGCGTTACCCGTGCCCTTGAACTCCTCGAAGATGACCGTGTCACCGGTGGAGCCGGTCTCGACCAGCGCGGTCGCGATGATCGTGAGCGAGCCGCCGTGCTCGATGTTCCGTGCCGCGCCGAGGAACCGCTTCGGCGGGTAGAGCGCGGTCGAGTCGATGCCACCGGAGAGGATCCGGCCGGAGGCGGGCGACGAGTTGTTGTAGGCACGGCCGAGACGCGTGATCGAGTCGAGCAGCACGACGACGTCGTGACCCAGCTCGACGAGGCGCTTGGCCCGCTCGATGGACAGCTCGGCGACCGTCGTGTGGTCTGTCGGCGGACGGTCGAAGGTGGAGGCGATGACCTCGCCCTTCACCGAACGCTGCATGTCGGTGACCTCTTCGGGCCGCTCGTCGACCAGCACGACCATCAGGTGGCACTCGGGGTTGTTGTGGGCGATCGCGTTGGCGATCGACTGCAACACCATCGTCTTACCGGCTTTCGGCGGCGAGACGATGAGCGCGCGCTGGCCCTTGCCGATCGGCATCACCAGGTCGATGACGCGGGTCGTCAGGATGTGCGGCTCGGTTTCGAGGCGCAGCCGCTCCTGCGGGTAGAGCGGGGTCAACTTGTAGAACTCGGGTCGGCGGCGCGCCTCGTCGATTTCCATGCCGTTGATCGTGTCGAGCCGCACGAGCGGGTTGTATTTGTCGCGACGGCCGCCGTCGGGGTTCTCCCGAGCGGTGCGCACGGCACCCGTGACCGCGTCGCCACGGCGCAGGCCGTAACGCTTGATCTGGGCCATCGAAACGTAGACATCGTTGGAGCCGGCGAGGTAACCCGACGTGCGCACGAACGCGTAGTTGTCGAGTACGTCGACGATGCCGGCCACGGGCACGAGCACGTCGTCCTCGTTGACCTGTGGTTCGCGGTCGCCACTGTCGCCACGGTCACGGCCGCCGGTCGCGGTGGTGCCGCCACGGCGGTTGCGGTCACGGAAGCGGCTGCGCCGGCCACGACGACCACCCTCGTCGTCGTCATCGCCACCGCGGAAGTCGTTACCGCCCTGGTCGTTGCCGCCACGCTGGTTGTCGGCGCGCTGGTCGCCCCGACGTTGGTCGTTGCCACCGCGCTGGTCGTTGCCGCGCTGGTTGTCACCGCGGTCGCCGCGCTGGTCGTTGCGCTCGCGCGGGGCACGGTCGCCGTCGCGCTGGGCACGCTCGCCGCCATCGCGGTTCGAGCGGTCGCCGCCTTCACGGCTCGCCCGCTCGCCGCGGTCGCCGCCCTCGCGGGGTGCGCGATCGGTGTCACGGGGAGCACGGTCGCCGTCGCGCGGCGCGCGATCGGACGCGCTGTCGCGCGATGCCCGGTCACCGTTGCGGTCGCCGCGCTCGCCGCGGTCACCGTTGTCACGGGCCGAGTTGTTGTCGCGGGCGCGGTCGCCGCGGTCGCCGTTGCTGCGTTCTACCTCGACCGGCGCGCTGTCGAAGCCCTCGGTGCGAACATCGGCACGGACTTCGGCCCTGGGCGCGTCGGCCCGGGCAACGCTGCGCGTCGTTTCGCGCTGCGGCGCGGTCGCCACATCGGAACCGGCACTGCGGGCTCCGGGCACGCGGGCGTCGCCGCCACTCTGCTGCTCTTGGATCGCCGCGATCAGCTCGCCCTTGCGCAGGCGGGCAGTCCCGGAGATGCCCAGCGACGTGGCCATGCTCTGCAACTCGGGCAGGAGCATCGCGGTCAGACCGCTGCCGGCAGCACGACGACGGCGGGACGCACCCGCGGTCTCCTCCGGCGCCGAGACGTCTGTGCTAGAGACGTCCGACGTCACGTCGGTGGTGTCGCTCAATGGATTCTTCTCCCTCGATAAGGCTGAGACGCCCGGAAATCTTTTTCGGGGGCCGTCTCGGTGCACCCGCGGCCAACAAGTGGAGCGGGAGTTTTTGGCATTTCAGCGCGACGGGCGAGGTGTCCAGGCCGTCGTTGCTTCCGTGGCGTCCAGGGGTTCGACCAAAAGTCGAGGAAGGAACCACGGGAAATTCGGGATGCGCCGCCCACAGAGATCGCGCATTGGACCTTAACCCTCAGCGCGGCTGTGGCGCCTAGAGCGTAATCACTTTCGCCAACCTGCGGCAATGGGGTCTCGGCCGGCGTGTTTCCCAGTCTACCTCATTTGTCCGGCTCTCCCCAGCTAGGGGCGTTTCACGGCGGCACCAACAAGGTCACAACCTGGTGACAGCCGGTGCCAGCCGGGCTGATCGATGATCGTCGGCCCGTCCGGGACCCCGAACGCGAGCACACTCGGCCCCGCACCGCTCACGACCGCGGGCACTCCGGCCGCGCGCAAAGACGCGACCAACGCCGCCGTCGCCGGCATTCCGGGAGCCCGATAACGCTGATGCAATCGGTCTTCCGTCGCCGCCAACAACAACTCCGGCGCCGCGGTGAGCGCGTGCACCAGCAATGCCGCCCGACCGGCGTTGGCCGCGGCGTCCGTGTGCGGCACCTCCTGCGGAAGCGAGGCCCGTGCGGTGGCGGTTAAACCGCGTTCCGTCGGTACGAATATCACCGGTTGCACAGCGGAATGGGGCTCCAAGCGCACCGCCTGGGCTCCGGCGCAGGCATCTGTCCACGCGATCGTGAACCCGCCGAGAAGGCAGGGCGCCACATTGTCGGGGTGGCCTTCGATCTCGCTGGCCAGACGCAACACCTCGGGATCGGGCAAGATGCGCTCGCCATCCACAACAAGGGCACGGGCCAGGAGTATTCCCGCGACGATCGCCGCCGACGAGGACCCGAGCCCGCGGGCCTGCGGAATGCGATTGCGGCACTCGATCACGAGCCCGGTGGGCCGTTTGCCGATCCGGTCGAACGCCGCCATCGCGCTCGACGCGACCAGGTGCTTCTCATCGGTGGGCAACTCGCCGGCGCCCTCGCCGACAACGGTCACCTCGACGCCGCTTTGCCCGATGCCACCCCGGACGTCGTCGTGCAGACCCAGCGCGAGGCCGAGCGTGTCGAAACCCGGCCCCAGATTCGCGCTGGTCGCGGGGGTCCGCACGTGCACGTCGCCGTTCCGGAACGCCATCGGCACATCCTATGTAGCAGCGACGATCATGCCGGTCGCTGTCTCGAAGGCCGGGATCACCGTCCCATCACGGTACGTCGAGCACACCCACCGGGGTCAGTGCCTCCGTGGCCCCGCCCGGCAACTCGTGATCCGTGCCCGGTGACCGGAGCCGGAGGGTCGTCAGGCGCCAGACGATCGCGTACAGCAGGGTGACGCTGCCGCAGCAGGCCACGAGGACCCGTACGCTCACATGCGATTCGAGCGCGCTGATGGTCAGCAGGCTGATCGAGACCGCGAACGTCGTGATCATCATGTCGAGCGCGAGCACCCGGCCCCGAATGCCGTCGGGCACCTCGAGTTGCAGCGCGTACGTCGACATCGCCCAGTTTCCGCCGCCGGACGTGTGCGCGACCATGATCAGCACTAGTACCAGCGGGAACCAGTGCGTGATCGAGACACCGAGGTAGGAAAGCCCGTACGACAGCATCGAGACCGACAGGCCCCAGAACAGCCACGACGGCCGTCGGATGAGCTTGCGCAGCAGCAGCGGGCCGATCAGCGCCCCGGCACCACGCGCGGCGAACATCAGCCCGGTCCCGGTCGACCCGACCGCGAAAACCGTGGCCGCCAGCACCGGGAACAGCGCCAGCGTGCCGTTGCCGAACCCGATCGCCGACTTCACCGTGACCACGGCGACGACACGTGGCCGCCGCACGATGTAGCGGGCGGCTTCACGGAGCGCGTGCAGCGTCGGCGGCGAGTCGGTGGCAGCCTCTCGGGGTGACTGCATCGGGCGCCGGACACCGAAGGCGAGCAGCATCGCCGCGAGGAGCAGCGCGGCTGTGATGAGGAAGCAGGTGTACGCGCTGAACGCGGCGCCCAGCACCCCGCCGAGCGACGAACCGATGACCGTCATCGAGCCCCAGGCGCTGCCGGCGACCGCGTTCGCCGCCGACAGATCCTCGTCGCTCACCAGGTTCGGCAACGCCGCCGTGGCGGCCGGGGAATAGAACGCCTTCGCGACCGCGATCGCACCCACGGCGACCGGGCCGAGCCACGCAGTGCCGGGAGTGCGTACCCACAAAAGCAAGAGAACGGCGGCGAACGCCGCGCCGTTCGCGACGACCATGATCCGGCGGCGGTCGTAACGGTCGGCGATCACACCGCCGAACGGCAGGATGAGCGCCTGGATGCCGTTGTCGGCCGCGAGCGCGATGCCGC
This sequence comes from uncultured Actinomycetota bacterium, assembly GCA_963797605.1. GTDB lineage: Bacteria > Actinomycetota > Actinomycetes > Mycobacteriales > Micromonosporaceae > DASQPR01. The sequence continues at coordinate 841,173 of CAWCPX010000005.1, forward strand.
CGAGGAGCCCGTTACCGGTGAGCTTGGTGAGAAGCACGAGCAGCGGCACCATGACGAACCAGTCGCCACCGAACACCACCAGCTCAGCGACGAACAGCCGGCGGAAGTCGCGATTACGGGTAAGGATCGAAAGCGGAGTCGCCACGTACAGGGAGGCTACGCGAACCCGCTCGCGTTACTACGCCAGGTCGAGGGCCCGCGCCGCGACGAATACGTCGGCCGGAATCGTGGTCGGTGCCGGTGCCGTGGAGATCGCCCACTCCGGGTCCTTGAGGCCGTGCCCGGTGACCGTGCAGACGATGCGGCTACCGGCCGGCAGCAGCCCCCGGTCGGAGGCCTGCAGCAGCCCGGCGACGCTGGCCGCGCTGCCGAGTTCGACGAAGACCCCGACAGACCGCGCGAGCAGCCGGTACGCGGCGAGAATGTCTCGATCCGTGACCGCGTCGATCAGGCCGCCGGACTGGTCTCGGGCGTCGAGCGCCTTGGTCCACGAGGCCGGATTGCCGATGCGAATCGCGGTCGCGATCGTGGACGGCTCGGGAACGACCTTGCCGGTCACGATCGGCGCGGCTCCGGACGCCTGGAATCCGAACATCCTTGGCGTCTTGGTGGAGTTTCCGGCCGCGGCGTCCTCCTGGTAGCCCATCCAGTAGGCGGCGATGTTGCCGGCGTTGCCGACGGGCAGGCAGTGGATGTCGGGCGCGTCGCCCAGCGCCTCGACGATCTCGAAGGCAGCCGTCTTCTGGCCGTGCAGACGGTCGGTGTTGACCGAGTTGACGAGCGCGACCGGATAGTCGACGGCCAGCTTCGACGCGAGCGCGAGACAGTCGTCGAAGTTGCCGTTGACCTGCAGCAGCCGGGCACCGTGGACGAGTGCCTGAGCCAGCTTTCCGAGCGCGATCTTGCCCTGCGGTACGAGCACGGCACACGTGAGCCCGGCCCGGACCGCGTACGCGGCGGCGGACGCGGAGGTGTTGCCGGTAGAGGCGCAGATGACCGCTTTGGCGCCCGACTCGACCGCCTTGGAGACGGCGAGGGTCATGCCGCGGTCCTTGAAGGAGCCGGTCGGGTTGGAGCCCTCGACCTTCAGGTAGACGTCGCAGCCGGTGCGCGCGGAAAGGGTCGGCGCCGGGAGAAGCGGCGTGTTGCCCTCGTGGAGCGTGATCGTCGGCGTGTGCGGCCCCACCGGCAGACGGTCGCGATATTCCTCGATGAGTCCCCGCCACATCGGCCGACCGCTCATGACGTCTCTCCCTCAACCCGGAGCACACTTGCCACCGAACGCACGATGTCGAGCGTTCGCAGATCATCGACGGTCGCGCGGAGGGCCCGATCCGGCGCCGTATGCGTGACGATCACCAGTGTCGCGCTCGCGTCGCGGCCGCTCTGCCGCACCGTCGCGATCGATACGTCGTGTCGCGCGAACACGCCGGCCACCGCCGCCAGCACACCGGCCTTGTCGGAGACGTCGAGGCTTACGTGGTAGCGCGTCAGCACCTCGCCCATCGGGCGGATCGGCAGCGCCGCGTACGCGGATTCGCTCGACGTGCGGACCCCCGCGATCCGGTTGCGCGCGACCGCCACCAGGTCGCCCAACACCGCGCTGGCCGTCGGCGCGCCACCGGCTCCCCGACCGTAGAACATCAGCTGACCAGCGGCGACGGCCTCGACGAACACGGCGTTGAACGCGTCGCCGACGCTCGCGAGCGGGTGCGTTTTCGGGATCATCGCGGGGTGTACGCGCACCGAGACACCGTCGTCGCCCCGCTCGGCGATGCAGAGCAGCTTGATCGTGGCGCCCATCCCGTGCGCGCTCGCCATGTCGGCCGCGGTGACCTCGGTGATGCCCTCGCGGTAGACGTCGGCGGCGCTGACCCGCGTGTGGAACGCCAGCGACGCGAGGATCGCCGCTTTGGCCGCCGCGTCGAACCCCTCCACGTCGGCGGTCGGGTCGGCCTCGGCATAACCCAGCTCGGTGGCCTGCTCCAGCGCCTCGGCGTAACCGGTGCCGGCGCCGTCCATCGCGGAGAGGATGAAGTTCGTGGTGCCGTTGACGATGCCGGTCACCCGGGTGATCCGGTCGCCGTGCAGGGACTCGCGCAGCGGGCGGAGCAGCGGGATCGCACCGGCGACGGCCGCCTCGTAGTAGAGATCGGCACCGCCTTCGAGCGCCGCGTCGTGGATCGGGCCACCGTCTTCGGCGAGGAGCGCCTTGTTGGCCGTCACGACGCTCTTGCCGGTGCGCAGGGCCTCGGTGAGCCAGGTGCGGGCGGGCTCGATGCCGCCGACGACCTCCACCACCACGTCGACGTCGTCGCGCTTGATCAAACTGAGCGCGTCGGTCGTGAACATCTCCGGATCGAGGTCGACCCCCCGGGCCCGGCCGAGCCGCCGCACGGCCACCCCGACGATCTTGAGGGGGGCACCGATGCGCGCCGTCAGGTCGTCGGCCTGCTCCTGCATGAGGCGCACGACCTGCGTCCCGACCGTGCCGCACCCGAGCAACGCGACCCGTACCGGCTGCATCTCGACCCTCTTCCCGTTGATCATGCTTCGAACTTTCAGCCTACGTCGAGCGCGAGCAGGTCAGCCTCTGTCTCCCTGCGCATGATCAGTCGCGACCGGCCGTCGGCAACGGCGATCACCGGCGGTCTCGGCACGTGGTTGTAGTTATTTGCCATGCTGCGCGCATAGGCCCCGGTGCCCGGCACGGCAAGAAGATCTCCGGCCCGGACATCGGCCGGCAGGAATTCATCCTTCACGAGGATGTCCCCAGACTCGCAATGCTTTCCCACCACGCGGGCAAGAATCGGGCCGGATTGGGACGCGCGCCCCGCGACCGTCGCGCTGTAGGCCGCGCCGTAGAGCGCGGATCGGATGTTGTCGCTCATGCCGCCGTCGACCGAGACGTAGGTGCGGATGCCGGCCACGTCCTTGACCGTGCCGACCTCGTAGAGCGTGAACATCGACGGCCCCACGATCGCCCGCCCCGGCTCGAACGACAGCTCGGGCACGTCCAGGCCGGCCGCGGCGCACTCCGTGGCGACGATCGCGGAAATGCCGAGAGCAAGTTCAGCCGGCGTGGCCGGACGATCTTGTGTCGTGTACGCGATGCCGAAACCACCACCGAGATCGAGCTCTGGCAGCGTGATGCCGTGCTCGTCCCGCACCTCGGCGACAAGGGCCAGCACGCGCCGGGCGGCCACCTCGAAACCGGCCGTGTCGAAGATCTGCGAGCCGATGTGGGAGTGGAATCCGCGCAGGTCGAGTACGCCCTCGCCGAGGATCTTGCCAACCGCGCCCGCCGCCGCGCCACCCGCGACCGAGAAGCCGAACTTCTGATCCTCGTGGGCCGTCGCGATGTACTCGTGCGTGTGCGCCTCGACGCCGACGGTCAGCCGGATCAGGATCCGGGGCCGCTTCTGCCGGTCGATCGCGATCCGGGTGAGCCGGTCGATCTCGTCGAACGAGTCCACGATGATGCGTCCGACCCCGACGTCGACCGCCCGAGTCAGCTCGTCGACGGACTTGTTGTTGCCGTGCAGGCCCATCCGCTCGGGTGGCATGCCGGCGGCCAGCGCGGTCGCGAGTTCGCCGCCGGAGCAGACGTCGAGCGACAGCCCCTCTTCGTCGATCATCCGGACGACGGCCTTGCTCAGGAACGCCTTGCCCGCGTAGTAGACGGTGGCGGGAGCGAAGGCGTCCCGAAACGCGCGGGCCCGCTCGCGGAGATCCGCCTCGTCGAGGATGTACGCCGGCGTGCCGTACTCGCTCGCCAACTCGTCGACCCGCAGCCCGCCGACGGTCAACACCCCGTCGCCCTGCCGCGTGACGTGTGCCGGCCACAGCTGCGGCACCAGCGCGTTGACGTCATCCGGGCGCCGCAGCCAGTCGGGCACGCTCATCGTCCCCGCCCCCGCTTCGCAGGGCGCCGGGCCGCTGCAACATGGTTCGCTCCGACATGCTCGCTCACGGGAACTCCTACATCCGATCGGGCGCGGACACACCGAGCATCCGCAGCCCGTTGACGAACACGATGTGCGCGGCTTCCATGAGCCACAACCGGGCCGCCGTCAGGTCGGTGGCCGGCTCGTCGCCCTGCGGAAGCACGCGGCACACGGCGTAGAACTTGTGGTAGCTGCCCGCGAGATCTTCCAGGTAGTGCGCGACCCGGTGCGGTTCGCGCAGTTCCGCCGCGGTGGCGACGATGGCCGGGTATTCGGCGAGCGCCTTGAGCAGGTCGCCCTCTCGTTCGTGGGAGAGCAGCGACGGGTCGTAGTCATCGCCGCGCACAGCGCCCAGATCGGCCGCGTTGCGCAGCAGGCTCACGATGCGGGCATGCGCGTACTGAACGTAGTAGACGGGGTTGTCGTTTCCGGTACGTGTCCACAGGTCGAGATCGAGATCGATCGGGGAATCCGCGGAGTAGCGGGCCAGCGCGTAACGGGCGGCGTCGACCCCGATCGCCTCAACCATGTCCTCCAGGGTCACGACGGTGCCGGCCCGCTTCGACATCCGCATCGGGACGCCGTCGCGCATCAGGTTGACCAGCTGCCCGATCAGGATCTCCAGGTTGACCGCCGGGTCGTCGCCGAAACACGCCGCCATGGCCTTCATCCGGCCGATGTACCCGTGGTGATCGGCTCCGAGCATGATCACGACGCGATCGAAGCCACGCTCCCGCTTGTCGAGGTAGTAGGCGCAGTCGGCGGCGAAGTAGGTCCAGTCGCCGTCGGACTTGCGAAGGACCCGGTCCTTGTCGTCGCCGAAGTCGGTCGTGCGGAGCCAGGTCGCGCCGTCGGCCTCGAAGATGTGGCCCTGCTTCGTCAGCCGGTCGAGCGCGAGCTGCAGTTCGTCACGGTCATGCAGGTCCTTCTCATTGAAGAACGTGTCGAAATGGACCCCGAAATCGGACAACGAGGACCGGATCTCCGCGAACATCTGCGCGACGCCCTCGACCCGGAACGTCTCCTCGGCATCGTCACGGTCGAGCACACCCGGGGTTCTTGGCGACGATCGCGCTCGCTATGTCGGAGATGTACGCCCCGCCGTACCCGTCCTCCGGCGCCGGCTCGCCCTTCGCGGACGCCAGCAACGATCGGGCAAACCGGTCGATCTGCGCGCCGGCGTCGTTGAAGTAGTACTCGGTCGCCACGTCCGCGCCGGCTGCCCGGAGCAGGCGCGACAGCGCGTCACCCACGGCCGCCCACCGAACGCCGCCGATGTGGACGGGACCGGTCGGGTTCGCCGACACGAACTCCAGGTTGATGCGCTGGCCGGCTAGCTGATCTCCGTACCCATATTCACTGCCTTTTGTTACAACCGCCCGCGCGACCGCGCCGGTGGCCGCCGCGTCGAGCCGGATGTTGAGGAATCCGGGCCCTGCGATCTCGACTGACGCGACGCCGTCAACCCCTCTGAGCTGCTCGGCAACGGCTTCCGCGAACTCCCGCGGCTGCATGCCGGCCTTTTTCGCGACCGCGAGCGCGATCGTGGACGCGTAGTCGCCGTGCTCCGGATTGCGAGGGCGCTCCATCGACGTTGTCGCAGGTAGAACCGTGATATCGAGGCCACGGGCCGCGAGCACGGTGGCGGCGGCGGCGAGGACGGATTCGGAGAGCTTCGCAGGAGTCACTGATTCATGCTAACGAGGGTAGACTCCCGGACTTGACGGCGACCCGAGGTGCGTCCACGGGCTGTCGCCCCCTGGTTTGGTCCCGAGGTCGACTTCGGTCGGCGGGGGCCTGACAAACTACCGTGTCCGACCGCTCGCCTACGACCGCAACGAGGACCCCATGAGCATGAGCACCCCGCAGGGCGGCACCCGGCCGACCGGCACCAAGACGTCGGGTAGCAGGTCCACCGCGACCAGCACCAACAAGTCGCCTGGCGCCCGACCGGGAGGCTCCGGCCAGCGCTCCGGGTCCGGAGGCAACCGCAAGCGCCCGCCGGTGCAGGTCAAGGTCGTGACGCCCCGCAACTGGACGCCGATCATCCTCTCGATCGTCGGCGGCGTCGTCGCGATCCTGATCGTCGGTTACGCCGGCTTCCAGGTCTACGAAAAGGGTCTGAGCTGGCAGCAGAAGGCCGACAAGATCTCCGGCCTGGTCGACTACCGCAAGACCGACCCGCAGTCGATCGCCGGGCGCACCCACGTCTACACGCCGGTGCAGTACAAGCAGTCCCCGCCGGTCGGTGGCAACCACAACTTCGACTGGCAGCGCTGCGCCGGTGACGTCTACCCGGCCGCGATCGCCAACGAAAACGCGGTGCACAGCATGGAGCACGGCGCCGTCTGGATCACCTACAACCCCTCGCTTCCAGCCTCCCAGATCGCTAAGCTGGCCGCGAAGGTCAAGGGCAACAGCTACATGCTGATGAGCCCCTACCCGGGCCTGACGTCGCCGATCTCGCTGCAGGCATGGGGCTTCCAGCTCCACGTCAACAGCGCCACCGACTCCCGCATCGACCAGTTCGTGCAGGACCTCCGGCAGAACGCCTCGATGGAGCCCGGCGTCGACTGCATGTCCGGCACCTACGTGACCGCCACCGGCACCGCGCCGCACAACCTGACCCCGGCGCCGGCGCCGTCGAGCAGCTGATGACCACCATCGTCGAAGAAGACGCCCCACCCGCGACGGCCATCCGCAGCCGTCGCGGCCGGTGGATCGCGGGTGCGCTCGCGGCGATCCTGCTGCTCGGCATCGGTTACGCCGCCGGTCTCTTCACGCCGACGCTGCGTGAGCCCGGCACCAACTCCCCCGAAGCCGGCTTCGCCCGCGACATGTCGACCCATCACGCGCAGGCGGTCGGCATGAGCATGCTCGAGGTCGAACACGGCAGCAACCAGGACGTCGTCGAGTTGGCGTACTCGATCGCGACCACGCAGCAGGCCCAGTTCGGCATGATGTCGGTCTGGCTCCAAGATTGGCACCTGCTGCCGACCGGCACGCGTCCGCCGATGTCGTGGATGCCCGACGGCCAGACCGCGCTGACCAACGGTCTGATGCCGGGCATGGCCACGACACAGCAGATCGACGAGCTGACGCAGGCCCGGGGCAACGCGTCAGACGTACTGTTCTGCCAGCTGATGCTCCGCCATCACCTCGGCGGCATCCACATGGTCGAAGGCATCCTGGCGGTGACGCACAATTCACAGGTGCGGACGCTCGCCGAAAGCATGCTCGCAGGTCAGCAGGGTGAAGTGCAGACGCTGCAGGAATTGTTGAAGACGCTCGGAGCGCAGCCGCTCAGCAGTTGATCTCTCGTGGCGGGTCGTCTCGGCGGCCCGCCCGGCGTTTCTGCTACAGTCGTCGAGTCGCTGAGCCCCCGTAGCTCAGGGGATAGAGCACCGCCCTCCGGAGGCGGGGGCGTAGGTTCGAATCCTACCGGGGGCACCCACACTCACCAGCCAAAGAAGCCCTTGACCAGCAGCATCGTGGTCAAGGGCTTCGGTCGTGTGTACGACTGCATGGTGACAGTGCTGATCCTTGATCACTCGGACGGACGGAGCCAGTGTCCGGAACGACGTCTGCCGTACAGTTTCGGACATGCACTCCGTCGCACTGGCCGTCGCGAATCGAACCCCGCTGTTCGAGCTCGCTTTCGCCTGCGAGGTCTTCGGCGTGGACCGGGACCTGGCCACACCTTGGTACGACTTGATCATCTGCGGTGACGACGGCGCCGAGGTCGGTGGCTGGCTGACAGCCGGGATCCGGCACGGGTTGGCGGCTTTGGCCGACGCGGACACGGTCATCGTCCCTTCCTGTCACGACGTTGACGAACCACCGGCACCGGCCCTCATCGACGCCGTCCGTGCGGCTCATCGAGCTGGCGCCCGGGTGGCCTCACTGTGCACGGGCGCCTTCGTGCTCGCCGAGGCCGGACTCCTCGACGGTCGGCGGGCGACCACGCACTGGGCCCACACGGAGTTGATGCGCGAGCGCTATCCGGCCGTCCGCGTCGATCCGGACGTCCTCTACATCGACGACGGCGACGTGCTGACCTCGGCCGGCAAGGCTGCCGGGCTGGACCTCTGCCTGCACCTCGTGCGAACCGACTACGGGACGGCAGTGGCCAACGCGCTGGCTCGCACCCTCGTCGTCTCGCCGCACCGGCCGGGCGGTCAGGCGCAGTTCATCCCGGCCGCGGTCGCGCATGGCCCCGCGCACGCCCTAGCCGACCTGCTGCCCTGGGCTCTGGCCCGGATCGAGCAGCCGCTGACCGTACGGGATCTCGCCCGTCAGGCCGGGATGAGTTCACGCAACCTCGCCCGGCACTTCCACGCGGTCGCCGGTGTGAGCCCGCTCCGGTGGCTGCTGACCCAACGGGTGCGGCTCGCCCAGGAATTGCTGGAGACCTCAGACCTGAGTGTCGAGCAGATCGCGTCGCGGACCGGGATGGGCACCGCCACGACGCTGCGCCGTCACTTCGGCCAGCAGCTCGGTGTCCCACCCGACACCTACCGGCGAACCTTCCGGCCGTAAGCCGACACCCGGTCATTGTCGCTGCTGGTCTGGGCTAGCAGGGAAGCAAAGCATTCGCGGACGCAGCAGCCGCCACGTCAAAGGACGGCTGTCGAACGCACCGATCTCGACGAACCCGCTTTCCGCGCGACCCCTTCCAGCCGATCGCGGTAGGCCTGCCACCACGCTTCGTCGCCGGACGGCAGGTTGCCGCTGCCTGGTCGGAGCCCGGCCGCCCCGTCGATGAGTTCCCGCAGGATGTCGGCGTGCCCGGCGTGCCGCTCGGTCTCGGACACCACGTGGACGAGGATCCGGTGCAACGTCACCTCGGCCCGATCTGCCGGCCACCCGGGCACTCGACCGATCGCGTCCACGTCGAGGGCTTCGATCGTGGCGTCGGAATGGGTCCAGACGCGGCGATAGAGACCGATGATCTGCTCGCGGGACTCGTCGGCGGTGGCCCACATGTCGGCGTTCGGCTCGGCGTCGTCGAACCACGGAAAGGCCTCCGGACACGGCCGCCCGAACGTGTCGCCGAAGTAACCCGCCTCCACGCCGGCCAGATGCTTGACCAGGCCGAGGAGGTTGGTGCCGGTCGGGACGACGGGTCGGCGCACGTCATATTCCGAGAGGCCATCGAGCTTCCACAACATGGCCTCCCGGCTGCGCTGGAGGTATCGGACGAGGTCTGCCTTCTCCGCTGCTCCACTCATGCCCGCATCCTGGCACCCACCACCGACATTTCCCTCGCCGGGTGATTAGGCGGATCTCCACGCTGAAGCCAGTTCGCGCGCCGCCTCGGCCGGGTCCGGAGCGCTCAGGATCGCGGAAACCACGGCGCCGCCGTCCGCTCCGGCCGCCCGCAACAGCGGCATGTCCGCTTTCGTGACTCCGCCGATAGCCACCGCGGGCAGGTCCGTCAGCGCGGCCAGGCGCCCGAACTCCCACAACCCCAACGGTTCCGGCGCGTCGAGTTTCGTCTGCGTCGCGTGCAGCGCTCCGATCCCGACGTAGTCGGCGCCGCTCACGGCCAGCAGTTCTGCGTCGGTGGCCGCGCTGAGGCCGATGACCGCGTCGGGTCCGACGAGGTGCCGGACGACGTCGACCGGCAGATCCGACTGCCCGAGATGCACACCGGCGACCCGACTCCCCCGCGCTCGCGCCGCCAGAAACACGTCGACACGATCGTTGACGAGCAACGCGACCGACGGCGGCACCACCTGCTCGAGACGCGTGACGAGCTCCAGGAACGCGCGGGAACTTGCGTGCTTCTCACGGACCTGCACGGTCGTCACGCCGCCTTCGATCGCGGCCGCGACCACATCGACCAGATCGGCTCCACGGGCGCTCGCGAGGGCCGAGTCCGTCACGAGGTACACCGATAGATCGAGGTTCACCAGATTTTCGCTCGTTGCCCGATGGTGGCCGCGTCGACGCCGGCCAGAGCGTCGAGGAAGGCCACCGCGAAGGAACCAGGGCCGCCGCAATTCTCAGCCGCGATCTCGGCGGCGACGGTGTAGACGGTGACGGCCGCGACCGTGGTCGCCCATCGATCCTCATCCACGGACGCGAACGCCGCCATCACGGCTCCCAACGCGCAGCCGCCGCCCGTGACCCGGGTGAGCAGGGGGTGCCCGTTGGCGATCCGGGCGGTCCGGGTGCCGTCGGTAATCACGTCGACCGGGCCGGACACGGCCACGACCGAACCGGCGCGCGCTGACAGAGCGACTGCCGCGTCGAGGGCGAGTTCCACGTCGTCGGACGAATCGACGCCTCGGCCGCCCGCGCCGACTCCGGCGAGCGCCATGATCTCGGACGCGTTGCCGCGGATGATCGTCGGTCGGTGACCCGTCAGTTCGTGAGCGAGCGCCGTGCGGACGGTCAGCGCGCCGACGGCCACCGGATCGAGGACCCAGGGCGTGCCGGCGGCTGACGCGGCCACGGCGGCCTCGACCATCGCGAGGCGCTGCTCGGAAGCCGGGGTCCCGAGGTTGATCAGCACGCCCGACGCGATCCCGGCGAACTGGCCTGCTTCTTCCGGAATGTCCACCATCGCGGGTGCGGCTCCGACAGCCAGGAGGGCGTTCGCGGTGAAGTTCACGACCACGCTGTTGGTCAGGCACTGCACCAGCGGGCCGCGCTCGCGCACCGCGTCGAGAGCCGATCGGCTGAATTCAACAAGGTCTTCCGGACCGCGCGGCATGCGCAACGCCCCTTCGTCGGTTGGCTCGTCCGTCAGTACGACGGTATGTCGAGTCTTGAGGATATCGATGCGCGGATCGACGAATTGACGTCGGAGCTGGCCGCGGTCCGCGAGGATCCGGCGCACCGGCAGATGGTCATCGACCGCTACATCGGTGGGTTGCTCGGCGAACTCGGGCAGGCTACCTGGTTCCGCTACGAGGAGCAGCCGGACCCCGTCACTCTCGACGCGGCGATCGCGCGGCTCGACCAGGCACGCGGCATGCTGCCCGACGACCCGATGGTGGCCTGGTGGCTCGCGACCACGTTGGCCGAGCGTTATTTCCGGACTCACGACCGCACCGCGCTGGACCGCGCGATCGATCTCTACGCCGAGGTCGCCGACGCGCCCGACGGCGATCCGGAAGACATCGCGGCGGCGCGGTTCCGGCTGGCGTCGCTGCTCCTCGACCGCGGTGACGCGCTCGATCGCGCGATCGCCGAACTCGAAGCGGCCCTGCCGACGTTTCTCGACAGCGACGACCCGGACCAGCGGACCACGGCACAAGACGTGGCCGGGCGCGCCTATCTCGAACGTTTCCGTCGCGATCAGCGCCCCGACGACGCCGAGCAGGTCATCGCACACTGGGGCGCGTACGTCGACTCGTCGCCCGATGATCTCGACCCCGCGATCCTTCTCAACCTCGCCGCCGTCGTGCACAGCCGGGCGGCGCCGCTGCTGGTCGGAGGCGACCGGGCCGTGCGCGCGGATGTCGAGCGGGCCCGGGAGCTGACCGAACGCGCGCTGGCGATGGTGCCGCCTCACGACGCGCTGCGGGTTCGGGCTCTCGTCGTGGCCGCGACGGTGGGATGGGACACGTACCAGCTCAGTCGTCGCACTGATGACCTTGATTTGATCACCCGACTCATCGCCGAGGCGACCACGATCGGCGGCCACCCCGACGCGGACGTGGACCCCGATCTGCGGGACACGCTGGACACGATCCGCGCCACGACGTTCGCCGAGCGCACCGTGCGTGGCCTGCCCACCGACCCGGCGGAGGCGGCGACCGCGCAACGGGTCGCCCAGACGAGAATGCGGCCCGACGAGATCGGTTCGATGCTCACCGGCCCTATCACGGCCGAGTTGGTGGCAGAGCGAAGAGCAGATCTTCGCCGACGGTACGCCGCCACCGGAGCCGACGATCCGTCCCGTGCGATCTGGGCGATGGCGCAGGTGATGCTGGAGATGCGGGCGGTCGACGCGCTGCGGATCGAACCCGACATCCCGGCGATGGTCCGGATGCTGGCCGAGGTGGAACGCCTCGCCGGCGACAACGCGCAGCTCCGGAAGTCCGCGGCGGCGATGCGGGGCATGGTCGGTCTGCTGGACGCGGCTCGCGGCAACAACCGGCAGATCCCGGAGGCGCTGCGACTGATCGAGGAGAACCGTGACCTGGTCGAGCCGGGCTCGGACCTCGATCGGTTGCTCGACAGCGTCCAGCTCGTGGTGCCGCAGCTCGTGCCGGGCGCGCAGGCCGCTCCCGCCGGACCGGCCGACGCCGATTTGGGGCAACGGGTCTACGACGCCGCGATGTCCGCCCGGAGCGCGATCTCGTCGGACGACACCGTGGCGCTGCGGGCCGCGGTCGACGAACTCGGGAAGATGGGCGGGGACGCGACCGCCGATCCGACCGGCAGGCGCATCGCGATCGGCTGTTACGTGCCGCTCCGGCTGCTGGCGGACCCACCGTTGGGCAGTGCCGAGCAGGGTCCGCGTGGGCGTTCGGTGCTGCTCGTGATGGCCGCGCTGGCCCGGTTCGCCGCCGCGATGATCGTTTATCAGGACGCGGGCACGGCCGAAGCCCTTCGCGACGCGGCCGAGACACTGCGTACGCTGCCGATCGACGATCCCGAGTCGCAGGATCTGCGGGTACACCTCGCGGGCGCGTACATGGCCCGGATCGAACGGTTCCGAACGAACGCCGACGCCTCGATCGTCATCACCGAACTCGAAGCCGTGCTGCCGCACCTCGATCGCTCCCGACCGTCGTGGTCGCAGGCGAAGTCGTGGCTGGCGGAGGCGTACGAGATCCGCGGTGCCGCGCCGCAGCGACAACGTCCGAGCGTCGTCGTCGGTTCCGAGGGGCTCGACGCGTACGCGTGGCGGGTGCTTCTGGCTCCGGACACCGAGACCGCGTCCACGGCCGCCAACGGCGCCGTCGCCGAAGCCCGGACCGTGGTGAGCCGCGCGCTCGAAGACAAGACGGTGGAGCCGGCGATCCGGGCATTGGACGGCAGCCGCGGTCTGGTGCTCCTCGCCGGGACGGCGGCCCGGCAGGTGGGCGGCGACCTCGCGGCGGCCGGGCTCGACGATCTCGCCGCCGAATGGGCGGAAGCGGACGCGGTCGTCGGCGGCACGATCCCGGCCGATCTCCGGAAACGGGCGATGGAGGCGCTGGTCGAGAGCGACCGATCGTCGCGAGCGGCGACCCGGTTGCTGAATCCGCCGTCCGTGACCGAAATTCAGACCGCGCTCGGATCGGCCGGTGCCGACGCGCTGATTTACCTGGCGCCGTTGGAGTCCGACAACGTACCCGTGGCGGTGGTCGTGCCCGCGACCGGCGAGCCCGAGTTCCTGCGGCTGTCGGTCGTCGCCGCGAAGTTCTCCGCGCTCGACGCCTACCTCGCGAGCCCGCTGTCCGGGCGGAGCGCCCGGGACGCCTTCGGCGCGGACGAGGACGACGAGGAAGACGACGTGGAGCCGGTCGACAGCGCTATGGCCCTGACCGCGCTCGCCGACTGGGCGTGGCACGCCGCGATGCGGGAGGTCATGGCGTGGTGCGCCCGGCGAAAGGTGACCGAGCCGCGGCTCGTGCTCGTGCCGATGGCCGAGTTCGGCCTGGTGCCGTGGCATGCCGCGCGCGCTCCCGGCGGCCGCTACGTGCTTGCCGACGCGACCATCTCCTACGCCGTCTCCGCGCGTCTGTTCTGCGAGAACGCCCGTCGTTCGCCGATTCCGGTCGGCGCCGGAAGCCTCATCGTCGGCAACCCGACAACCGATCTCCTGCACGCCGGCGCGGAAGCCGAGGCGATTCACGACGTGATGTACCCGGACGCGCCGTATTTCGGTCGCCGGTCCGCTCGTCCGCCGGACGGCGCCGGCACGGTGGAGGAGGTGCTGACGTGGTTGCGCGGCAGCCTCTCCGAGCCGCGTGGCCTTGTGCACCTGGCCTGCCACGGCAGCGTCGACCGCAGCGGTAAGGCGACGTCGTTTCTGCGCCTGTACGACCACGGGCAACTCGCCGCCGAACAGCTCGTGGAGCTGGCGCAGAAGGAACCGGGCGGTTATCAGATCGGCACGGTCGGTGCTGGCGGCGTGCTCGACCGGGCTGTCCGGACGGGACTACGACGAGGCGTTCTCACTGGTGAGCGCGTTCGGCATGAGCGGGGTGCGGTCGGTGATCGGGTCGCTCTGGAAGGTGCCCGACGACGCGACGTCCCTGCTGATGTACATGTTCCATCACTACCTGCGCACGGCACGTCTGGGCTCGGCGGACGCGCTGCGAAAGGCCCAGCTCTGGATGATCGACGACGATCGGGTGCCACCGCCGACGATGCCGGAATCGATGCGCGACCGGGCCACCGACACCGGGCTGGCGCTGATGGTGGGCTGGGCCGGCTTCACGCACTCGGGTCAGTGGTGAGCCCGATGGTCGACGAACGCGCCGTGGAAGCCGAGATGGAGACGTGGCGGCGGATTCTGCGCACCGCGACCGGGTCCGGCAGCATCGGCCCGTTGATGGAATTGGGCCGGCTGCACATCGAGCGCTTCCAGCGCGTCGCGCAGACGGGCGAGATCGACCATCGCGGGGACCTCGACGCGGCGATCACGGCACTCTCGGACGCGCGCCGGCAGATGGCCCCCGACGACTCGCTACGACCGTCGGCCGCCACGATCCTCGGTCGCGCGCTGTCGATCCGATATCTGACCCATCGCGACGCGGACACCGATCGGGACACCTCGATCGAGCTGTTCGAGGAGTCACTGCGGTCACCGCGTCTCTCCCCGTCGGACACCGAGGTCGGTCACTTCTACGCCGGACAGCTGTTGACGATCCGCGCGCTGCCCGATATGGACACGACGTCCGGCGCCCTCGATCTGCGGGCCGCCATGACGATGATGGGCGGCATGACCGCGCGGTCGCACGCGGATCTCGACCGAGCCATGACGCACTTCGAATCCATCATGAAGGCCGAAACGGTGCATCCAGAGATCCACGACGCCGTCCCGGCCATCCTCCCGATGATCACGATGGTCCGTGCCATGTTCGGTCGCGGAAGCGGCGGGGGTGGCGGGTCCATGGCCGGCACCATGTCGGGTCTCTTCGACACGCTTCGCCGGGCAGCGGCTCCGGGCGTCCCCGGCACCCCGGGCGCCGACGGGTTCCAAAAGATGCAGGACGTGCTGATGCGGCAGCGTTTCAGCGCCGACGGCACCCTCGACAACCCGGTGCAGGCGGCGGTACAGGGGATCATCGAGCAGCAGTCCGGCATCCAGTTCGTGCTCTCGTCGTTCGTCCGCGAGTTCGGGCGCCTCTGCGGAGATTCGGCCGTCAGCGCGCTGAGCGACGAGGTACGGGCCGCGCCGTTGACGCGGGACATGGTCGCGTTGCTCGGGAAAGCCACCGCTGCCACGACGGCCTACCGCAGCGACATCGACGCGGACTCGCTCGTCGGGATGGCGGCCCGGATGGCCGGGTGGGAACACCACGCCACGGACGCGGCCGAGACAGCGACCTTCCACGTGCTGTCCGCGCTGGCACTGGTGTTGCGCGGGCAGCCGGAGGATCTGCGTCATGCCGCCGATCGACTGGTCGACGCGATGACCGCCGTGATGCCCGCGCAGCCGATCGCCGCGATCGCAGCGGAGCTGTTCGTGCTGGTCATCGACGACCGTCACCCGCTCGGCGGCGTGCTCGGCCGCCCGGAGATCGTCAGCCGGCTATCCCTCGTGCTGGGGGCGATCGTGGAGGCACACGCCGCCGAGCCGCTCCCGATGGCTCGGGCGATGCTGGCGGCGACGCGCGCCATCGGGGCCCTACCGACGGCGACCTTCGACGAATTCGAGCGCGCCTGCCAAGCCCTGCCGGGCGAGCATCCGTGGAGCTGGCGCCCGCGGACCGTGCTCGGCGTGACGTTGATCGCGGCCGGCGCCACGCTGCGCGGCGCGGACGAGTGTTGGCCTCGGTGGCGGAGACCGTTCCGGCCGGCACCGGGCTCGACCGCACGCGCTGGCCGTCGCCGGATTCGCGGCACTACACGCCGCCGAGACGTCGGGTCACCGGCTCGGCGATGCGATCCCCGGCTGACCGCGGCCGCTCGCACCGGCGCCGGCAGCCGGGTGAGCGCCCTCGCGTCCGCCCATCTCCTCCGGCGCGCACGCGACCGGCAGGACCGAGGACATCGGCCGGCCGGTACGACTTCTGGAGGAAGCGGGTACACCGTCGATCCGGCCGTCGGCTCCGCTCGCGGATGTCTGGCGGGTCGGCTCGGATCTGGCCCGCGCCTACCGACTGCGGCGCGACATCGGGCGCAACGATCAGGCGGAATCGGTGCGCGGCAGCCTGGAAACGCTGCGCACGATGCTGACGGCCGCCTCCGTGGACGCGCCGGCCGCCAGAGCCGGTGCCGTGCTGGCCGAGCGAGTCGCGGCGTGGTGCTTGGCGGACGGATGGGTGGCCGGCGCGATCGAGGCCACCGAACTCCGGCTCGCGCTCGCGGCCCCGGCGGTGGACGCGTCTCGATGCTCGCCACGCACCCCGAGGGCGACCTGGCCGCCGAATGGGCGCGATCGGTCGACCCGTACGACCTCCCGTACGGTCTGTCCGGCACGGACTACTCGCTCCCCCTCTGCCGCCGGGTGCGGTCCGCGCTTCGCCTACCGACGTCGCGGCCTCCACGGGCATTCATGATCTGGGCGGCGCGCTTCGGGCGATCGGGGCGGACGCGCTCGCGTACCTCGTCGGCGCGGCGGAGCGGTTGCTCGTCGTGACGGCCGATGGGCGGGCGATCGCGTTGCCCGCCCCGGATCTCGGAGCGCCGCCCACCGGTGATGTCCGCGACTGGGCGTGGACGGCCGGGTTCGGGCTACTCGACGCCCACCTTCGGGGCGAGGGCGGCTCGCGACTGATCCTCGTGCCCGTCGGCGATCTCGCCGACGTGCCGTGGCATGCCGCTGCGCGCGACAGCGACGGCAACCCCCGCCACGCCTGCGCCGACTACGCCGTGAGCTACGCGACGTCGGCGGCGCACGTGGTCTCGGCGGCGAGCCGCCCCGCCGCGACGGTCTACGAGCGCCCGGTGCTCGTCGGTGACCCGGGTACGGATGCCGGCGTACGCGCCCTTCGTGACGCCATCTACCCGAACGCCGACGTGCTCACGGCTCCGCTGACGGGCGACGCGCTCGGCAGACTGCTCGCGGCCGACGGCGCCACCGTGATCCACATCGCCGGCGACCTACCGGCTCCGGTCCGCCAGCCCGACGCGGGTGGCGCGATCGTGGTCTCGACGAGCGGATCCCCGAGCGCGGAGTCGTTGCTGGCGGCGGGCGCGTCGCGGTCATCACCGTGGCGCCGGGCGACCGTACGCCCGGCGCGATGGTGTTCATGCTGCACGTCTTCATGATTGAACACGGTCTCGCCCCGGCCGAAGCGCTCCGGCGGGCCCAATTGTGGATGCTCGACCCGGGCCGTGAGATGCCCGAACACATGCCCGCCGACATCGCGGACGGTGCGGCTCCCGACTGGACAGCGCTTCGGCACTACGGCCGCTGAACAGGCCGCTGGCAGCTGGCGGAGGTCGTCGACGGAGGCCGTTGATGGAGGCCGTTGATAGAGGCCGGTGACGGAAACGTCTGGCCCCACACTGTCCGTCAGGGCTCCATCAAGTGCTGCCATCGCCACCGCGGCGAAGAGCCGATGCCGATCGCAGCGAAAGCTGACGTTCACCGCGTCCAACGGGGTCCGCACCGACGCGACCCAGAGTTTCACGCTCACCATCACGGCCGCCGCACCGCCGGTGGCACCGACGATCGACGTCCAGCGCAGCACGCTCGCCAGTGGCACCGCGACCGTACAGATCGCTCCGGCGAAGACGAACGACCTGCTCGTGCACGACCGATCCGGTCGGTGGCAGTTACTGGGTGCAGTCGAAGACGACGGTGACCGCGACGAGGGGCACCGCGGCCACGCTCAACGACACCCGCTCCGACGACCGGCCGCTGGGACTTCACGACGAGATCGAGGCCTGGGTCACAGCACCGCGCCGGCCGCCGTTCGGCTACCGGGTCGCCTGCATCACGGCATCCCACCCGGTGGCCCGGCCTCGGCGGATACCGTGGAAACGTGGCACACGACGAAGTCGGCGTCCGGCGCGCTTACGAGGCCAGGGAGGCCACCGACGGCACGCGGGTGCTGGTCGATCGCATCTGGCCGCGCGGGCTCACGAAGGTTGCCGCCGATCTTGACGACTGGTGCAAGGAGGTGGCGCCCTCGACCACGCTGCGTCAGTGGTTCGGCCACGAACCCGACAAGCTGGCCGAATTCCGGCATCGCTACCTCGCCGAACTCAACGATCCCGAGCGCGCCGAAGCTCTCGCTCACCTTCAGGAGATGATGCACCAGGGGCACGTGACGCTGCTGACGGCCACGAAGGACCTGGCCGAGAGCCACGCCACGATCCTGGCCGAGATCATGACGCAGCCCCACGGCCACAAGCGTTAACTACACCGGGCAGTTGTGGTACGCCTCGATCTGCCACCCGGCGTCGTTCCGGGCGAGCGTCCACGTCGCGCGGCGCTGCCGGTCCGGCGCGACCGCGTCCTCCCCCGGCAGCCGAAAGCCGGAGCGGCTGACGACGATCGCGCCGTTGCCGATCACCCGTACGCTCTCGGCCTCGTCGGCACCCCGTCCCCTCAGCGGCCCGGCGAACCCGGCCGCCATGTAAGTCGCGGATCTCGGTGCGACCCCGCAGGAACGTGCCGCCGCCGAGCACCACGCGTGGCGTCGGAGTACAGCGCGGCGAACGCCTCCGCGTCGTTGGCGCTCCACGCCTGCACGGTCGCCGCGAGCACGGCGAGGACGCTCGGCTGCGCGTCTGTTGTGATCATGATTCTTCCTCTTCCCGATTGAGTTGACGGTTCGGGGGTACATACCGGCGGTCGCCGCCGAATTCATCGCCCGAGCCCCGATGAATTCCGGGCGGCGCCGCGGTATGTATCCGGGTGAGGATGGGAGGGTGACCGTGACCAGCACGGAGTTCGCGAGCCGGACCGAACCGCACCGGCGTGAGTTGCTGGTGCACTGTTACCGGATGCTCGGATCGGTGCACGATGCCGAGGACCTGGTGCAGGACACGATGCTGCGCGCGTGGCGGGCGTTCGACGCCTACGACGAGAGCCGGGCGTCGCTGCGCACCTGGCTCTACCGGATCGCCACGAACGTCTGCCTGACCGCGCTCGCCGGGCGGGCGCGGCGACCGCTGCCGTCCGGGCTCGGCGCGCCGGCGTACAGACCCGACGATCCGTTCGCGAACGGGTTCGAGGTGCCGTGGCTACAGCCGATTCCCGATTCGCATGATCGCGGCTCCCGCCGACCCGGCCGACGTGATCCTGTCGACGAGCACGCTCCGGCTCGCGGTCGTCGCCGCGTTGCAACTGCTCTCGCCGCGGCAGCGCGCCGTGCTCGTCCTCCGGGACGTGCTGATGTGGCCCGCCGCCGACGTCGCGGACGCGCTCGACATGACGGTCGTCGCGGTGAACAGCACGCTGCAACGGGCGCGGGCCCGCACGCGCGCGGCCGACCTGCATGAGGACGACGTCTGCGAACCGACCGAGGCTCGCGCCGTGGTCGACCGCTATGTCGCCGCGTTCGAGAACGCCGACCTCGCCGCGTTGAAACGGCTGCTGACCGACGACGCGATCATGGAGATGCCGCCCTACCTCAACTGGCTGCGCGGCGCCGACGACTACGTGCGCTTCATCGCCCGGGCCTACTCGATCCGGGGCACCGACTGGCGCATGCTGCCGGTCGGGGCGAACGGGCAGCCGGCCGTCGCGGCGTACGCGCGCGCCTCGGACGGCGTCTACCGGCTGCACACGCTGCAGATTTTCACGGTGACGCCGAAGGGGGTCGCGCACGTGACCGTGTTCCAGGACCCGGCCGTGTTCGCCACGTTCGACCTCGCCCCGACTCTTGCCGAGTGACTATGCCTGCACGATCACCAGGGTGTTGCCGTCGGGATCGCGGAACGTGAACATCGGCGGCACGCCCTCCCATCGCATGATGTCGGGGTCGACATCGACTCCGCGCGAAACCATTTCCGCGTGGACGACACTGGCGTCGTTGGTGATCAAACGGATGCCGGTGTCGACGCTCGTGATGCCGCTGGCCGGCGTCGGCATCAACGCGATCGTCGTCACGGCCCCCGCGGGCGCCACCTCGATCCAGCGCTTGCCACCGCCGAACGGCGCGTCGCGGCGCTTCTCGAATCCCAGCGCGAGATAGAAATCAAGAGCCACAGCCTGATCGGTCACGGGTACGCCGACGGTGCTGATGCCGCTGATATGACTGCTCATCACGTACTCCTTGGATCTCGGCACCGCTGGGGTGGGCGGCACTCCGGCGGAACCCCCGGTTCGGGCAACGATCCTCATCGTTCCACGAGAGCGGTTCGCGGGCGCACGATCTGGGCCTCGCCGCCACCATGGTGTCGCGGGTGCTTGTCGGCTCCGCCGTACCCGTCAAAGCATGGTTCTGAAGGTTTATTCGCCCCGGGCGGCGATCGCGGCCTGGATCCGGCGGAGCGTGCGCAGGCCTTTCTTCGCGGCGACGCTGACCATGCCATCGAACACCGTCGAGCCCCGATCCTGCGCCATCAACCGTTCCAGCGTCGGCGCGACCCGCTCGTCACCCGTGGATCCGAGCGCGACCGCGGCCCAGTAGCGCTGGTCGGGGTCATCACTGCGGGCCGCGGTTTCGAGACGCGGAATGATCTCCGGGGTGAACGTCGCCAACGCGCTCGCGATGTAGCCGATCCGCTGGAACGAACGGTGCTCGAACTCGTGCCACAGCGCCGCCAGCGCCTCGTCGCCGCCGATCCGGGAGAGCGCTTCGGCGGCGTGTTCGCGCATCCAGTCGGCGCCGTCACGCAGCAGCGGGGTCAGCGCCGGCACGTCGGTCTCGTCACCGAGCACGCCGAGCCCGATCACGGCCTCCTTGCGCGCGATCCACTGCCCGCTGGCGAGCAATCGGTGCAGGCCCGGCACCGCCGAGCGGAACCCGAGCGCGACGCAGCCCATCGCGGCCCATGCCTGGCAGTTGTAACGGGTGTCGTCGAGCGCCTTGAGCAGCGGCTCTTCGAGACTGGCGTCGCCGAAGTCGGCCGCGTGATTGAGCGCCCGGCTGTAGAGCGTGCGGTGGTATCGCGGGTAGTCGCGGACCAGCGCGCGCAGCGTTTCGGCCGCCGGCTCGTCGGCCGCCGTCCGGACGCGTTCGAGCAGGTCGCGAAGATTGCTCTCACGGGTCTCTAGGTCACCGTCTTGCAGGAGGCGCGGGTCAGCCGGGTTCACCGGGTAACGGTAGCGGCCGGGTCGACGGCGTCCCCACGCGATAGCCGTAGCGGCGCAGGAGCGGCAGCGACACGGCCGTGCTGAGCAAGCGGTGGGTCCGCGATTGACCGTCGAGCCACGCGTCGTCGGGCCGGACCACCACCCGCCCGGTGCGGAATCGGCCCGGATTTCCGGAGACGGTGTGATTACCCGCGAGTTCGACGGTGCGGTGCTGCGGAAGGGGTCGCCACCGTCCGCGACGACGCCGCTGAACGCGAGCACCGAGGCCACGGTGCCCTGCGGATCGGCGACGAAATCCTCGTAGCGCAGCGTCAGCGAGCGCCCGGCGAATTGGTGACGAGCCAGCCGCTCGGTCAGCAGGTTCCACGCCACCCAGCTCACCGTGCTCTCGGTCGCGCTGTGGCCCGCCATCTGCCGCGGCGTCGGCCGGTCCGGCTGGATCGTGGCGCGCGTCCACGAGTAGGCGACGGCGCGCGGATCGCGAACCATATGCAACAGGTACGCCTCGACGCTCGTCGATCTGCGCCAGCATCGCGGCACCGGGCGGCGTCTTCGAGGAGTCGACGATCAGGTCGGCGCCGGTGACCTCGCCGATCGCGCCGTAGAGCCGGGCGACTTCGTCGCGGTAGCGGGTCGTGTCCTCGTCGAGACGGCCGCGCCCCAGTTTGCGGGTGTGCCGGACGCGGACCTTCTCGTGCTGGATCCGGTTGATCCGGCCGTGCTGCGGTGGCTGGCCGCGGTAGGCGACGTCGAGCACTTCGCGCCAGAGCGGGCAGGCGGCGAACTGCTCACCGCAGCCGCAGCGACGGCCCTGGCCGAGACCGCGACGCCAGAGGTAGTAGAGCTCGCCGACGGAGAAGACCGAGTCGTAGGAGCCGAGAATGTTGTCGAGAATGGTCGTACCGCTGCGTCCCCAGCCAGCGATGTAAAGCACTTTCACCACGGTGTTGGAACCCTTCGCACCTATCGTCCCCGACCACCCGTCTGTCTACCGACAGCCCTGGTGAGAACGTGTGCGTCTCCTATGGGTCTCCTATGTCATTGTCGTTTTATGTAGTAGCTGGTTCAGCGTCGCAGCTGGTTCGGCGTCGTAGCTGGTTCAGCGTCGCAGCCGGTTCAGCGACGCGGCTGTTTCAGCGTGGCGGCTGTTTCAGCGTGGCGGCTGGTTCAGCGCGACAGCGGCGCGAGCGCGGTGTCGAGCGCGATCTCCAGGTAGTCGATGCGGCCGGTGGAGAGCATCAGCGACACGCCACCCTGCACGGCCGCGAGGATCGTCGCGGCTGTCCGGCCGGAGGCGGCCTCGACACGCGCGGCGGCGTCCGCGGCATCGCCCGTCGGCTCGGTCTCGGCCAGCCAGCGGTCGACGCCCCGGCCGATCCGGGCGTGCCAGTCTTCGAGCAGGTTGGTCACGAGCGGTCGGACCCGGGCATCCGACGGGCCCAGTTGCGTCGTCAGCGCACTCAGCGGGCACTCGCGGCCCTGTTCGCGATAACGGGCGACGACGACGTCACGCCAGGCCGCCCAGGACTACGGCGGGCCCAGGTCGTCGAGGAACGGCTGCTGATCGGAGATCACCTGCGCCGCCTCGTGTTCGGCGATCGCATAGAGCAGGTCGGCCCGGCCGCCGGGAAAGTAGTGAAAGAGCTGGCCCTTGCTCGTCGACGTGGCCTGCAGCACGTCGTCGAGACCGACTTTCTCGACCCCGTCGGCCCGGATCAGGCGCGCGCCGGCCTCGACGATCCGCCTGCGGGTGGCGGCGCCTTTCGCGGTCAACGGGCGTGTCATGGCTCCCACAATACGCGATCTGGACTTACCGGTCCAAATACCTCGACCCGGGGTTGCCCGCTAGATACTCGGTATGCATACTGAGTATTCACCACGTGACCTCGGAGGTTATCCGTGCATCGTGCCACCGCCGCGCCAGGTCCGAGCGTGCGCATCGCGTCGATCGGGGCAGCGCCGGCCCTGGCGGAAGCGGTCGTTGACCTCTCGGCCATCGGGCACAACACCGACGTGATCCGGGCGCACACGCAGAGCGCGATCATGGCGGTCGTCAAGGCGGACGGCTTCGGCCACGGCCTCGTGCCGGCCGCCCACGCCGCCCTCACCCACGGCGCGACGTGGCTGGGCGTGACATCAGCGGCGGAAGCGCTCGCGCTCCGGGCGGCCGGCATCGCGGCACCGATCCTGAGCTGGTTGCACGGCCCCGACGAAGACCTGCGGCCGCTGATCGCGGCGGGCGTCGACATCTCCGCGGCCGGCGAAGCCCACCTCGCCGGCATCGCGACCAGCGCGGCCGCCCTCGGCGCCACGGCCACGGTCCACCTCAAGGTCGACACGGGCATGTCCCGCAACGGCGCGTCGCCCGACGACTGGCCGCGACTCGTCGCAGCGTGGCCCGTCGCTGGGAGGCGCAGGAACTGATCCGGGTCCGCGGCGTCTGGACGCACCTGGCCAACGCCGACCGGCCCGGCGACCCGAGCCGTGGCGGCGCAGCTCCGAGCGTTCGACGAGGCGCTGGCGCGTCGCGCACGCCGCGGGGCTGCGACCGGAACTGCGGCACGTGGCGAATTCGGCGGCGGCACTCGCGATTCCCCGCACGCACTACGACCTGGTCCGCGTCGGCATCGCCTGCTACGGCATCGAGCCCGATCGCCGGCCGCTCGCACGGGCTGCGGCCCGCGATGACCGTGCACGCCCGAGCGATCATGGCGCGGCGCGTACCGGCCGGCACCGGTGTCTCCTACCACCACGACTACACGACGCCCCGCGAGAGCACGCTGGTGCTGGTGCCGCTCGGGTACGCCGACGGGGTGCCCCGGCAGGCGAGCACGACCGGCCAGGTCTGGCTCGCGGGGCGGCCGCCATCCCGTCGCGGGCGCGATCTCGATGGACCAGTTCGTCGTCGATGCCGGTGACAGCGGTGCGCGCACCGGTGACGAGATCGTGCTGTTCGGACCCGGTGATCGCGGGCGAGCCGACGGTCGCCGAGTGGGCCGCCTGGGCCGGCACGAACCCACACGAGATCCTCACCCGCGTCGGGCCGCGCGTCGCCCGGCGCTACGTCGAGACCACGTCCCGGATCGCCGCCGCGCCGCTGACGTCTCCCCGTCGAGCAGCAGACGAAGGAGTTTGCCCGTGCCTGACGGCCGTACCCGTGTCGCCCTGATCTTCGGCGGCCGAAACAGCGAACACGAGGTGTCGTGCCGGTCCGCGGCCGCGATCATGACGCCACCTCGACCGCAGCCACTACCAGGTGATCCCGGTGCGCATCGACATGGGCGGCTTCTGGACCGTCGGCGCCGACACGAGGCCGATCACCCCCGCGGCGACACCGGCCGACACGCGCATGATCGATCGCATCGCGCCGGTCGACGCGCGGGCGCTGCTCGCGATGACGACGGCCGCGACCCCGCCCCGGCACCGCGTGGCCAGCATCGTGGCCGCACTCGCGGTGCTGCGGACGGCCGATGTCGTGCTCCCGGCGCTGCACGGACCGTTCGGCGAAGACGGCACGCTGCAGGCGCTGCTCGAAGGCAGCCGGCGTGCCCTACGTCGGCAGCGGCGTGCTCGCGAGCGCCGACCGGCATGGACAAGCAGCACACGAAGACGCTGCTGGCCGCCGAAGGGCTGCGGGTCGCCGACGGTGTGGCGCTCGGACCGGCCGCCGTCGACGTGCCTGCCGCCGTGCGCGACCGCCTCGGCCTGCCGGTGTTCGTGAAGCCGGCCAACGGCGGTTCCAGCGTCGGTGTGTCCAAGGTGGAGTCGTGGGACGAGTTGCCCGACGCGATCGATGCCGCTCGCGCCGGACGTCAGCGAGGTCAAGGTGCTCGTGGAGGCTGCGGTCCGCGGCCGCGAGGTCGACGTGGCGGTGCTCGAGCGCCCGGACGGCACCGTGATCGCCGGGCCGCCGCTGGAGATCCGGGTCACCGGCGCGCAGCCGTTCTTCGACTACGCCGCGAAATACAGCGGCGCCGGCAGCGTGTTCGACATCCCGGCGCGACTGCCAGAAGACACGATCAAGACCCTTCAGGCACGCGGCGGTACGCGTGTTCCGCGCGCTGGGCTGCGCCGGACTGCTGCGCGTCGACTTCTTCCTGCCGGCCGGCGGCGACCCGACCCCGATCGTCAACGAGGTCAACACGTTTCCGGGGCTCACGCCGGCGTCACAGTTTCCCCGGATCTGGGCCGCGGCCGGCCTCGCGTACCCGCGGCTGCTCGATGTCTTGATCTCGACCGCACTGGCGCGCGCCGGCGTGTCGACCGGATCCCGTGAACTGCTCAGCGTCTGTTAGATCCTGAGCGGCTGTTAGCTCCTTGGCGGCGGGCAGCTCCTTGGCGGCGGGCAGCTCCTTGGCGGCGGACAGCTCCTCAGCGGCTGTTAGGCGAACGCGTTCACACCGGTGAGGTCGGCCGACAGGGTCCACAAACGAGCCGCGGCCTCGGGGTCGATCGCGTGCGCGTCGACGCCGCTGATCCGTGCCTCCGGCGAGCCGACCACCGTGGGCTCGGCGATGTCGCAGTCCTCGCAGTAGACGCCGCCCATGCCGGCCAGCTTCGGCGACGTCGCCGCCCACACGGACGTGGCCGCGCCCTGCTCCGGCGTCTTGAAGTGCTCGTTCATCACGCCGTCTTCCGTGAACCAGCCCATCTTGATCATCTCTTCGCGCGGCAGGTGCCGTTGCAACTCGGTCATGATGCCGCCCGGGTGCACCGCGAACGCGCGTACGCCGTCGGCCTGACCGAGCCTGTCGAGCTGCACGGCGAACAGGCTGTCGGCCGTCTTCGCCTGCCCGTACGCCTTCCACTTGTCGTAGCCGGTGGCGAAATCGGGATCGTCGAAGCGGATCGGCGACAGCTTGTGACCCGTGGACGTGAGCGCGATCACCCGCGCCCCGCCGTCTCGCCGCAGCGCCGGCCACAGCAGGTTCATCAGCGTGTAGTGGCCGAGATGATTCGTCGCGAACTGGGCCTCCCAACCGGGGCCGACACGCGCCTCGGGCGAGGCCATGATCGCGGCGTTGTTGATGAGAATGTCGATGCTCCGGTCGCTGCCGAGAAACGCGTTGGCGAACGCCTTCACGCTCTCCTGGTCGGCCAGATCGAGTTCGGCGACCTCGACGTTGTCAATGGCGGCCAACACCTCGGCCGCGTGTTCGGGTCGCCGCGCCGGCACGATCACGTGGGCACCCGCACCGGCCAGCGCGCGCGTCGTCTCCAGGCCGAGACCCGAATAGCCGCCGGTCACGATCGCGAGCTTGCCGGTCAGGTCGATGCCGGAAAGGACGTCGGCGGCCGTCGACCGGGCGCCGAAGCCGCTGCCGATCCGGTGCTGAGGTGTGGGCATTCCCCGAGCGTACGCGCGCCGCTCCGGTGCCTCATATGATCGGAATCATGCGTGCTGTGGTGTACACCCGCAATGGCGGTCCCGACGTGCTCCACCTGGTCGAGCGGCCCGTACCCGATCCCGGGCCCGGCGAGGTCCGGGTCGCCGTGCGCGTCTCCGGCGTCAATCCGACCGACTGGAAATCACGCGCGGGCGTCCACCGGATGCGGTCGAGAGCAAGTGCCCAACCAGGACGGCGCCGGTGTCATCGACGCGGTCGGCGACGGTGTTGATCCGAGCCGCATCGGCGAGCGCGTCTGGATCTGGGAGGCCGCTTGGCGGCGGTCGAACGGCACCGCGGCCGAGCAGATCACGCGTCTGCCCTCCCGGCAGACGGTACGACTGCCCGACGACGCGTCGTTCGACGCTCGGCGCAAGTCTCGGCATCCCGTTCCTGACCGCGCATCGCTGCCTGACCGTGCCGAGAGGCGGGCCGGCGCGACTGGCGCCCGGCGCGCTCTCCGGGCAGACGGTGCTGGTGGCCGGCGGCGCGGGCGCTGTCGGCAACGCGGCGATCCAGCTGGCGCGGTGGGCCGGCGCGACCGTGGTCACGCACGGTCAGCAGTGCCGAGAAGGCGCAGCTCGCGACCGCGGCCGGCGCGCATCACGTGGTCAACTACCGCGACAGGCGATGCCGCCGAAGGCAGATCCGAGCGCTCGGCCCCGAGCGGCGTGGACGATCGTCGTGGAAGTCGCGCCGGCGCGCAACGCTGCAACTCAACGGCGAGGTGCTCGGGAGAGACGGCGTCGTTGCCATTTACAACACCGACGACGAGCACAACGATCCGACCATCCCGATCGAGCAAGTGTTCGCGGGCTGAACATCCGCTGGCAGGGCGTGCTCGATGTACACGATTTCGACGGCAGCCAAGGACGACGCGGTGGCTGCGGCGACGGTGACGCGGTGCGACGCCGGCGCGATCCGCGTCGGCGACGGAAGCCGGCCTTCCGCTGCATCGTTTCACGTTGGAACAGACCGGCGACGCGCATGCCGCAGTCGAGAGCAATGCGGTCGGCAAGGTGCTCATCGACGTCTCGACTCACGACTAGGTCTGTCTGAAAGTCGTTCGAGCGAGCCGCGACCCGGGAACGGATCTTTGCCTGGATACCGCGTTGTATCCAGGTGAAGATCGAACGCGGTCGGTCGGTGTCCGGGTCGTGGCGCAGCCGAACGGCAGCTTTGCGACAGGCCCTGAGGGCGCTATGCCGCCCGCAGCGTGATCTCGGTGATCTCGCTCGGCGCGAACACCCGGAACGGCGGCCCCCAGAAGCCAGTGCCGCGGCTCGTGTAGAGCTGTGTGCGCTGGCCGTGGCGGCTCAGGCCGTGCACGACCGGCTGATCGATGCGCACGAGGAAGTTGAACGGCCAGATCTGGCCGCCGTGCGTGTGTCCGGAGATCTGGAGGTCGACACCGAGCGCGACCGCCTCGTCGATCTGCTTCGGCTGGTGGGCGAGCAGCAGCACCGGCAGCGTACGGGTCGACGTCGCTCAGCGCGGCGGCGAGGTCGGCACCGTGGCCCGGATCGCCGGACGCCTTCGCGGTCGCGTCGTCGATGCCGGCGAGC
Organism: uncultured Actinomycetota bacterium; assembly: GCA_963797605.1. Lineage (GTDB taxonomy): Bacteria > Actinomycetota > Actinomycetes > Mycobacteriales > Micromonosporaceae > DASQPR01. The sequence continues at coordinate 869,401 of CAWCPX010000005.1, forward strand.
ACGAGCCGGTCGCCGTCGCGCTCGACGAAGACATGCCGGTTGTGCAGCGGTTCCCAGCCGAGTTCGCGCCATCCGGTCGAGCCAGCCCTGCGCCTGGTCGAAGTACTCGTGGTTGCCGGTGACGTACGTCTTGGCGAGCCGCGCCCGGATATCGCCCAGCGGCGCCGCCTGGTCCCGACGTTGCTCCGGCGTGCCGTCGGCGATGTCACCGGTATGGCAGACGATGTCGGCGTCGAGCTCGTTGACGACCGCGGTGACCCGTTGCGACCAGCGCACCCGGTTGATCGGACCGTAGTGAGTGTCGGTGAGGAGCACCACACGCACGCCGTCGAGACCTCGGCCGAGCCGGGCGATCGGGATCTCGACCCGCTTCACCCGCGGCACCCGCATGGCCTCGCGGTTGCCCCAGACGAGGAGCACGGCGCGAGACTGCGGCGGCTGAGACAGCGACGATGCGACCACGATCGGGGTCCGCGACGCCGCCGAGAAAGAGCGCGAGCCGGAGCACTTCGGCCAGGATCGACCAGACGAACAGGACCCAGATCACGCCGAGCGTCGTGTCCGCGACGCGAGCCGCCGAGTCGAGAGCGCGGCCGTGGCCCCGGAACATCAGGAACGGGAACGCGACGAACCCGATCCCGAACACCACCGATCCGACCACCCGGACCGAAACCGGCCAACCGGCGCCGCCGAAGATCAGCGTCCACAGCGGCAGTCCGAACAGCAGCGCGAGGACGCTGACGACGGTGGCGATGCGCCGGAACCGCCACCGCGACCGGGCCACGGGTGGTGCTTGGACCGCTTGATCTGTGGCCATCGTGTTGTTCTCCTCGATTACATGGATCCTGCGGGGGATCTCCAGTGTGCCCCCTGGCGCGAAAAGACGTTTACCCGATCGGGTCACGCGCGCCGCCGGGTCCGCAGGTCTGCTTCGTTGGCGTCATCAACCCGCTGAACCCGCTGGTGGAGACGCCCGAGCAGGTCGCTGACGCGCTCGTGACGGCCGCCAACTTCATCCCGAAGGACCGGCTCGGGGCGACGGACGACTGCGGCTTCTCCCCCTTCAGCATCGATGAGAAGCCGAAGCACGGGTCGCCGGACTTCGCCCGCGACGTCGCGTTCGAGAAGATCACGTCACGGGTACGCGGCACGGAAATGGCGTCCGAGCGCCTCGGACTCTGATCGCGGCGGGTCACGGGGTGTCACGTCGGTTCGCGGCGCCCCGTGGCGGTCTCAGGCTTCGTCCTCAGGCTTCGTCCTCAGGCTTCGTCGAGGCCTTCGCGGATCGCGTACCGGACGAGTTCGACTCTGTTGTGCAGTTGAAGTTTGTCGAGCGTGTGCTGCACGTGGTTTTGCACCGTGCGGTGGCTGAGCACGAGACGCTCGGCGATCTGCCGATAGGAGAGCCCCTTGGCCACGAGGCGAAGCACCTCGGTCTCACGATCGCTGAGCCTCGGCGTGTCGGGGGCGATCGTCGGCGCGGCCGCGAGCCGGCGGTATTCGCCGAGCACCAGCCCCGCCAGGCCGGGAGTGAAGACGGCGTCGCCCGCGGCGGTGCGGCCGACCGCGTCGACGAACTCGGCGCGCGCGGCCGACTTCAGGAGGTAACCGGTCGCGCCGGCCTTGATCGCGTCGAGCACGTCCTGCTGCTCGCCGCTCGCGGAGAGCACGAGCACGTGCGCGGCTGGGACCGACGCGGCCACCTGTGCGATGACCTCGACGCCGCTCTTATCCGGGAGGTGCAGATCGAGCACGATCACGTCGGGCCGCACGGCGACCGCCATCGAAATGGCCGTGGCACCGTCGCCGGCCGCGCCGACCACGTCGAACCCGGCCTCGGTCAGGTCGCGGGCGACACCCTCACGCCACATCGGATGGTCGTCGACAACAAGGACCCGGATCGCCACGCCCACATCCTTGCCGCCGACCCCGCCGGCGTCTACTGCGCACCGACACTTACCGCTCGCGTGCGGTTACCGCTTGCCCGGCGTCTGCTTGCCCGGCGTCTGCTTGCCCGGCGTCTGCTTGCCCGGCGTCTGCGTGCCCGGCGCCTGCGTGCCCGGCGCCTGCGTGCCGGCGTCTGCTTGCCCAGTGCCTGCGTGCTCGGCGTCTGCTTGCCCGGCGCCTGCGTGCCGGCGTCTGCGTGCCGGCGTCTGCGCGATCGCCGGCGGTTGGGTAATCGCCGGCGATTGGGGGATCGCCGCCGACCCCGTGATCGCCGCCCGCCCCGTGATCGCCGGCGACTTCTGCATACCGGCCGTTACTGCCAGTAGCCTTCGACCTCCGCGACCGGCCGTTCCTGCACCGCGTCGGGATCGGTGTGATTGTCTCGGGCCGACTGGCGCCGACGCAGCAGGTCCCAGCACTGATCGAGATCTTCCTCGATCTTGCGCAGCCGCTTCTGCTCTTCTTCGGAGCTGATCTTCCCAGCCTGGACCGCCGTGCGGAGCTGGTGCTCCTCGTCGAGAAGGCCCGAAATGTGTTGCCGAATCGAACTGTCCTCCATGACCCCACCTCCAAGAGCAAACTACGCCATCGCGGGAGACCCACGCCGCAGGGTGGCGATTTGTTTGGATTCGGCGCTGGGTGCCAAAAGGCTCGGCAAACAAAGATCAACTTCTCGGGTTTTCGTCGTACGGGTGTTCTAGGGTCATGGTGTGGACGGGGAGTTGGTGGCAGTCGGAGCGGCGATCGATGCCGCGTTGCTCCGCGCGCCATGGGCACTGGCCGACGACGCGTTGCTCGCCGCGGTCGAGCGCGTGCACGCGCTCGGCACCCGGCTGTCGGTGCTGCTCGCCGCCCTGGTGACGGAGGCTTCCGGTCGGGGCCTGACGGCGAAAGACGGTTCTACGAGTCCTGCCGTCTGGCTGCGGTCCCGGCTGCGCATAGGCGTGCGCGCGGGCGGCGACATCGCCGATCTGGGCGCGCAGATCACCGAGTCCGAGCCGGTGCGCGACGCATTGTTGGCCGGCGAGCTCAACGTCGACCAAGCACGTGTCATCCGTGGTGCCGTCGAGGCGCTGCCGCACGATCTCGATCCCGATGTGCGCTCGGAGTGCGAAGCGGTGCTTCTCGAGTCGGCTAAGACGCTCGACGCGACGCACCTGCGCCGAGCCGGGCAGCATGTCCTTGACCACGTCGCACCCGAGATCGGCGAAGACGCGCTCGCGAAGTCCCTCGCCCGCGACGAGAAGTTGGCCCGCCAAACCGCTACCTGTCGTTGCAGCGCGACGGCGCCAAGGTCCGGGTGACCGGTTCGCTCGACGCCGAGTCGGCAGCCGTGTTGCACGCGGCGCTCGATCCGCTGTGCCGACCGATTCCCGGCCCTGACGGCGGTCGCGATCCGCGGACCGCCGGGCAACGGCGCGCTGACGCCCTGCGCGATCTGTGCGAGCTGCAGTTGGCGGCCGGGGTGCTGCCCGACCGCGGCGGGATCCGACCGCAGCTGACGGTCACCGTCGGCTACGACCCGTTGCGCGGCCTTATCCAACGCCTCCGAGCCCACAAATCAAGCGCCGAGGAACTGAGTGCCGACGACTTGAGTCGCGGCGGATCGAGCGGAAACGGGTTGAGCTGTGGTAGCGCAGATTGCGGGAGGCCCCGAAACTTCGGGCTGGGCGACTCAGGGCGGCTGGGCGATTCCGAGCGGCTAGGCGACTCAGGGCGGCTAGGCGACTCAGGGCGACTAACAGGCGACTCAGGGCGACTAGGCGACTCAGGGCGACTAGGCGACTCAGGGCGACTAGGCGACTCAGGGCGACTAGGCGACTCAGGGCGACTAGGCGACTCAGGGCGACTAGGCGACTCAGGGCGACTAGGCGACTCAGGGCGGTCAGCCGACTGCGAGCGTGGCGCCGGCCCTAATCAGGGTGTGAAAGCGCTGCTCGACCTCGGGGCGCTGGCTCGTGGCCGCCACGGGATCGGATATCTCGACAACGGCGAGATGCTGTCTGCTGAAACTCTCCGGCGGATCGCCTGCGACGCGCGGATCATCCCGACCGTGCTCGACGGCAGCGGAGCGATCCTCGACGTGGGCCGTGGCCGCCGCCTGTGGAGCTACGCCGCTCGTGCCGCTGTCATTCTCCGCGATGGCGGTTGCGCGTTCCCGGGCTGTGATCGGCCGCCACAGTGGTGCGAAGTTCATCATCGGATCAGCTGGCTGCTCGGCGGCCGGACAGACCTCGACAACGGCGTGCTCCTCTGCGGGCCCCATCATCGGCTCATCCACCACAGCGATTGGCAGATCCTGCTCGGCAGTGACGGGCGACCCGACTTCATCCCGCCCCCGGACGTCGATCCGCAACAGCTCCCGCGACGCAACACATTCCATCGACGACCCTGAGCATCACCCTGAGCCTGAGCCGAGCCCCGAACCCGAGGCCCCACAACCGTGAGGCGGCGACCGTGACCGGTGGCTTGCCAAGGCCGCGGCTCGACAAGGCGGTAGCTCCAAAAGGGGGCGGCTCGGTCATGGGCCCCGGGCAGCATATGAGGGTTGGCTGACCGACGTGGCGGCGGCTAGTCTGCTGTCCCGGTGATCAGTCCGAGCATCGCCGGTCTGGGGAGACTCCGTGCTCACGTGGCTCAACGACACCGCCGTGACTGTGCTTCGCGAGCCGGCGTCGTGGGCTGAGTTACTCGGCTTCGTCACCGGTCTCGCGTGCGTCTGGCTGGTCGTGCGGCAGCACATCGCCAACTGGCCGGTCGGCATCGTCAACGTGCTGCTGCTGATGGTCGCGTTCGTCGCCGCAGGTCTGTACGCGGATGCGTCGCTGCAGATCGTCTACGTCGTGCTCGGGTTCTACGGATGGTGGGCGTGGTGGCGCCGCGGGTCCGACGAGCCGAGCGCCGGGCTCCGTGTGCGTACCACCTCAACGCTCGAATGGTCCTGGCTCCTGCTCGGCGGCCTCGCGTCGACCGTCGGGCTCTACTTCCTGCTGCGCGACGAACTCGGGTCGACGGTGCCGCTCGCCGACGCGGTCACGACGGCGCTGTCACTCGTCGCGACCTATGGCCAGTGCCGAAAACTGCTGGAAAACTGGTGGATCTGGATCGCCGCGGACGTCATTTACATCCCGCTGTACGCCTATAAGCATCTGTACCTGACGACCGTGCTCTACGTCGTGTTCCTGACGCTGAGCGTGATCGGCCTGATCTCCTGGACGCGCGACTATCGCACACGGCCCGAACGCGTGCCGACGACCGAGCCGAGCGAACCGGTGCCCGCGTGACCCGATTCCGGCACGGCCTCGTCGTGGGCAAGTTCTACCCGCCGCACGCGGGCCACCACCTTCTCATCGATACCGCGGCCGCCACCTGTGACCGGGTCACCGTGGTCGTGGCGCCGTCGTCAGCGGAGTCGATCCCGCTTGAGCTACGGGCGGCCTGGCTGCGCGAGGCACACCCCCAGGTCACGATCGCCGCCAGGTACGACGATGTGCCCGTCGACTATGACGATGACGACATCTGGGAGGCGCACTGCGCGATCTTCCGCGACGCCGTGCGGGAAGCGGATCCCAACGCACCACCCATCGACGCCGTCTTCTCCTCGGAGCCCTACGGCGACGAGTTGGCCCGCCGGTTCGGCGCGAAACACGTGGCCGTGGATCCGCCCCGAGCCGCCCGCCCGATCTCCGGCACCGCTGTCCGCGCGAACCCCGTTGCGCACTGGCGATCGCTGTCGCCGCCGGTACGCGCATGGCTGACACGGCGGGTCATCCTGGTCGGCGCCGAGTCCACAGGCACCACGACGATGGCCCGAGCGCTCGCGGCAACCTACCGTGACCGTGGCGCCGACCAGGCCCTCAGCGTCTGGGCGGACACTCGCTGGGTCCCCGAATACGGCCGTGAACTCACCCAACGCAAGCTCGCCGCCCTCCGCGCGCACCGGCCCGACGCGACCGTGTTCGACGTGACCTGGTCTCGGCAGGACTTCGTCGACGTGGCCTACGCGCAGAACGCCGCCGAGGACGCGGCCGCACGCGACGGCTCGCCGGTGTTGTTCGGTGACACGGACGCGTTCGCGACAGCGGTGTGGGAGGAGCGCTATCTCGGTACGCCGTCGCCACCCGTGCTCGCCGCCGCTCGCAAACCCGATCTCTACCTGGTCACCGACGACGAGGGCGTCCCGTTCGACGACGATGGGCTACGCGACGGCGAGAACATTCGCGCGTGGATGTCCGCCCGATTCCGCGAACTCGTCGCGGCCGGTGGCGTCCCGTTCGTCATCCTGCGCGGGCCGCACGAGCAGCGCCTGGCAGCCGCGATCACGGCGGTCGACGAGCTGATCGCGCGCGGCTGGGCGTTCGCCGCGCCGCTCGGCTGATCCGGGTAGATTCTCCTCGTGGCTGCCGAAGATCCGCTACCCCCGACGGCTCCCGATCCACGTGGATCGATTGTGACCAGCGCGATCATCGGCGCCGCCGCCGGTCTGTGCCTCGCCGGGCAGGGCACCAGTTGGGCCAGCGTAGTCGCGGCGGCGGCGGGCGCGGTCGTCGTCAGCGCCACCGACATTGTGGCCCGCAAGCGGCAACAGCCCGGCGAAATCCCGGCGCTCTGGTCGCGCATCGTGATGAGCGGCGCGATCGCGGCACCGTTCGGCTGGCTGCTCGGCCGGTTCACGGGCGCCGGACCGATCATCGTCGGTGTCGTGTTCGGCCTGATCGCGGGCGCGATCGGACTGCGTCCGCAGAAGGTGGTCTTCGGGCCGCTCGTGGGCCTCGGCGTCGGCTGGCTCCTCGCGACCACGGGCACCGTCGGCAACCACGCGACCCGCGCCGCGATCGTCGCCGCCACGACGGTCGTCGCCTTCCGCGGCTGTCCGCGCTGGTGTTCCGCGACGCCCAGGTGACGCTCCTGGCCGAAGCGCGTACGCGCCGACGACCTGCCCTTCGTGGTGCCCCTCGAGGCGACCGGACGCGCTACGTCGGCACCGGCTATGTGCGGGCGCTGGCCGAGCGGATCGGCGGCGAATATCAGGCCGCGGCCGCCGACGTGGGCATCGTCGCGTCGCTCGACGAGCTGGCCGGACCGGACTTCGACCCGAGCCACGTCGACCCGTGTACGCGAGTTCTACGAGCACACGACCCGGTTCACGCTCGACATCGTGCCCGAGTGGCGGCGTGGGTGCGGCCCGGATACCTGATCTACCGCACGCTGTGGCGCGGCCGCTCGGTCAGGCGAACGTGCCGATGAACCAGCGGGAAACGCAGCGCGGCATCCGTAGCCGGATCGACACGATCAGCCATCCGGACAGCCACGTCGTGAGCGTCCGCGGTTGGATCCGCTCGTTCGTCGACACCGATGAGCCGATCTACATCGGCATCTACACGACCTACCGGCACGACGGCCGCGGCTACGTGAGCGTCGGATTTCCGCTGCCGGCCGCCAGCTTCACCGCGACCCTGGCACCGCGCTCGCGGCCCGACGGCGGCCTCGAACTCACCAGCCGCGCGACCGACACGGACCAACCGGGCCACTATCTGACCTATATGGACCCGGACACCCGGGCTCTGACCGCGCTCGAGGTGCAGGGCTTCGCCGAGAAGCTCGACGTCTACGTGGACGGCGACGAACTGCGAGCCGAACACGCCTTCTGGATCTTCGGCCTGCCGTTCCTCGTGCTGCATTACCGCATGCACCGGAAACCCCCGGCCTGAGCGAGGAACTCACACGCCGGCCCGGCGGCTCACCTCGAATGGGCCGCCAGCCGTGCGCCCGGCCCGGGGAGCACCCGCAGCCGCGCGTCGTCGGGCACCACATGCCCCTCCTCGCACACCATCGCGAGGTGGATCGGCGTGTCGCACTCCGGGTGCATCAGCGTCATCGTCGGCCCGTCGTCGGCCCGGTGCTTCTCCCCCCACGCCATCAACGCGAGCAGCACCGGCCGCAGATCGCGACCAGCAGCCGTGAGGCGGTATTCGTAGCGCGTCCGGTGGCCCGGCTCCTGGTAGGGGCGACGTTCGATCACGCCCTCGTCGATGAGTGCGGTCAGCCGCCGTGTCAGCACGTCGCGGGCGACCCCGATGTGCGCGCTGATGTCGTCGAACCTGCGCACACCGTTGAAAATCTCCCGGAGCACCAGCAGGGTCCACCGGTCGCCGAGCACGTCGAGGGCCCGGGCCGTGTTGCACGCTTCGCCGTCGTAGTCGAGCCAGTTCATGCGGGCCATCCACTCCATCCGGCAATCGTACCCGCTGGGTTGTGCATCCAAACTCAGAGGCTTAGGCTGAGTTGCCCAGCCAAACTCAGTCGTCTTCGGGGGCATCGTGGAGATCCGCGCTTGGCAACACGGCGATGCCGGCCTCGCGGCCGCTGCCCAGCCGTTCCTGTCCGTTTCCAGCCTGAGCCACAGATTTTTGGCGGGTACGGGTGGCCGCCTCCCCGCGGCCTACCTCCGCCACATCGGGGCCGGGCCGGGGCCGATGTGGGACGCTCAGGTCGCCGTGGGTCCGACGTATCTGCTCGGTTGGTCGGAGTTCGGCCGGCTGCCGGGCGACCACGACACCGCGGACCTCGCCGTGCTCGTCGCCGATCCGTGGCACCGGCAGGGCATCGCGAGCGCGCTGATCCGGGCGATGTTGCCCCGGATGGCGGCGGCGGGTGTGCGTACGCTTCACGCCGACGTCCTGCCGTCGAACCAGGCGGCGCAGGCGCTGCTGACGTCCGTGTTCGGCCCCGGGCTCCGTTACGTGTACGAGGACGGCGTCGTCCGCTACCGCGTGCAGCTGACCGCCGCCATGATCGCCGCGAGAGCCACCGCCAGCGCTTCCACCGCGACCGCCGCGATCGCCGCGACCGCAACGAAGGCAACGAAGGCAACGAAGGCAACGAAGGCAACCACCGCAGCGAAGGCAACGATCGCGACGGTGACGGCTTAGTCCGCGTCTCAGGCCAGTGTCTCAGGACGACGTGTCAGTCCGACGTGTCAGGCCAGTGCCCCAGTCTGGTGTCTCAGGCCGACGTGTCAGTCCGACGTGTCAGGCCGGTGTCTCAGGCCAGCGTGTCAATCCGGCGTCGTGACTTTGACGACGGTGAAGAACGCGCCGTGCGGGTCGGTCACGACCGCCATCCGGCCGACCCCGATGTCCATCGGTGGCACGCTGATCGAGCCACCGAGCTTCGTGACATGCGCCGCCGCCGTATCGCAGTCGTCGACGGCAAAATAGACCATCCAGTGCGGCGGCAGATCGGCCGGCCACTGCGGCTCGACCATCGGCATCATCCCCGCGACGATCCCGCCACCGTCACCGCCCACGCTGTCACCGCCGCCACCGCCCACGCCGCCACCGCCCACGCCGCCACCGCCCACGCCGCCACCGCCCACGCCGCCACCGCCCACGCCGCCACCGCCCACGCCGCCACCGCCGACGCCGCCCACGCCGCCACCGCCCACGCTGTCACCAACGGCACCGCCCACGCCGCCACCGCCCACGCCGCCACCGCCCACGCTGTCACCAACGGCACCACCGCTGCCGACCGTGAACTCCGTATAGGACGCGCCGCCGGTCTGACTCGCCGCGCTGCCGAGACCGAACGCGGCCCGATAGAAGGCCTTCGAGCCCTCGACGTCCCGCGTTATCAGCTCGTTCCATGTCAGCGCGCCGGGCTCGTTCACGATGCCGGCGCCGGCGAAATTGATCTTCTCCCAGGCGCCGATGGCGGCTCCGCCCGGATCGGCGAACAGAGCGGCGCGGCCGATGCCCATCACGTCCGCCGGCGGCAAGAAGCACCCCACCACCGGCTGCCTCGACTCGCGTCGCGGTGGCGGCGAGGTCATCGGTCGACAGATAGGTGGTCCAGGCGGGCGGTTGATCCGGCGCCAGCAGCGAGCCCGCGCCGGCGACCGCCGCTCCGTCCACCGTGAAGATGACGTAACCGGTGTCCGGCGGACCTTCGACGGCTTCCCAGCCGAACAGCGCCCGGAAGAACGCCGTCGTCGCGGCCAGATCCGGAGTGCTCAGATCGACCCAGCACGGCGTGCCCGGCTTGTACGCAGCGACTCGCATTGATCGACCTCCGAAGCCCCGACGGGCAGATGCCCGACGAAAATCGAGGCTACCGTGGAAAAGGTCCGGGGAGGCAGCCGCTCACTGCCTCCCCGGACCCGCTATGTCCGCCTGATCGCGCAGCCCCTAGGCAGTACGCAGCCAGACGGCAGTATCGACGTCGAGCAGGCCGTCTTGCAGCGGCGCGCTCGACAGAATCACCTCACTGTGTGCCGGCAGCGCGACGACGCCGTCGGACAGGTTCACCACGCACGTGAACGCGTCGCCCCGCGTGAACGTGACGACGTCCGGGTTCGAGGTCAGCCACGTCATCGGCCCGTCCCCGAGACCGGATTCGCTGCGCCGCAGATGCAGCGCCTGCCGGTAGAGAGCGAGCATCGAGTGCGGGTCGGCCTGCTGACGGGCCACGGTGAAGTCCCGCCACGACTCGGGTTGCGGCAGCCACGGCGCGCCGGTCGCGTCGTCGGGGCTGAAACCGAACGGCGGCTCCTCACCGGACCACGGCAGCGGCACCCGGCAACCATCGCGACCGAGGTTCTCGCCGTTGGTCTGGAAGAACATCGGGTCCTGGCGCATCTCCTCGGGGATGTCCAGGACCTCTTCGAGACCCAGTTCCTCACCCTGATAGATGTACGCGGATCCGGGCAGCGCCAGCAGCAGCAGCACCGCGGCACGGGCGCGACGGGTGCCGAGCGCGAGATCGCTGTGCGCGTCGAACTGGCGGTACTCCAGGTTGAACCGGGTGTCGGCGCGGCCGTACCGCGTCACGTGGCGGATCACGTCGTGGTTGCTCAGCACCCAGGTGGCCGGTGCGCCGACCGGTGCGTGCAGGGCGACACCGTCGTCGACGACCTTCCGGATCGCGGACGCGTCCCACGGGCAACCCAGGAAGTCGAAGTTGAACGCGGTGTGCAGCTCGTCCGGGCGCAGGTAGCGGGCGAAGCGGTCGGGGTCCTCCGGCAGCCACACTTCGCCGATCAGCGCGCGCGGTTCCGGGTAGCTCTCGGCGATCCGGCGCCACGAACGGTAGACCTCGTGTACGTCGTCCCGATCGCTGAACGGGTGCGGCACCGGCGGCGACGCCAGGTCGAAGTCGGCCAGCGAGGCGTCCTTGATCAGGAGCGCGGCCGAGTCGATCCGGAAGCCGTCGACACCGCGGTCGAACCAGAACCGCAGGACGTCCTCGAACTCCTCGCGGACCTTCGGGCTGTCCCAGTTGAAGTCGGGCTGCCCGGGCGCGAACAGGTGCATGTACCACTCGCCGGCCGTGCCGTCCGGGTTCTTCGTGCGGGTCCACGCCGGGCCGCCGAAGATCGACGACCAGTTGTTCGGCGGGATCTCCCCGTGCTCACCGCGCCCGGGACGGAACCAGAACAGCTCCCGTACGGCCGAGCCGGGCCCAGCCTCGAGCGCTTCCTTGAACCAGACGTTCGCGTCCGAGGAGTGGTTGGGCACGATGTCGGCGATGATCCGGATCCCGAGCGCGTGCGCTTCCTGGATCAGTGCCTCGGCCTCCTCGACGGTGCCGAACAGCGGGTCGATCGCGCGGTAGTCGGCCACGTCGTAACCGGCGTCGGCCATGGGCGAGGCGTACCACGGGTTGAACCAGATCGCGTCAATGCCCAGGTCGGCCAGGTAGCCGAGGTGCGCGCGAATTCCGGCCAGATCGCCGACTCCGTCGCCATTGCCGTCCGCGAAACTCCGCGGATAGATCTGATAGATGGCGGCGGACCGCCACCATCCGGCCGATGGCTGCGGCGCCCCGTCTGACTCACGGGTTCCGGTGTCACCCACGGGATTACCTGCTTCCTCGTTCGTTGCCCGCGGCCAGCGGGCATGCGGTCATGTGGCGAGAGGCAATCGGTGCCTGTCTCGACCGATGTGGTGAATTTCTGCGTCTGTTCGACCCGGGCGAGGCAGCGGGCGGGTCGATATCGATGGCCTAACCTTTAAGACTCCCAGTGGTCAGACCGGCCATGATGTTCTTCTGGAAAATGAGGAACACCACAATTGTGGGGATCGCCGCGATAACCGCGCCCGCGACGACCTCTTGCTGGGTCAGGCCCCGCGAGAACGCGTAGAGGCCGACGTTGACGGTGCGAGTGGCGGCCGACGACTCCACGAGGGATGGCCACAGGAAGTCTTTCCAGGTGGCGGTGATCGAGAAGATCGCGACGACGCCCAGGATCGGCCGGGACATCGGCAGGATGATCGACCGGAGCGTGCGGAACGGTGACGCGCCGTCCATCGCCGCCGCGGCCATCAGGTCGTCGGGGATGGAGTCGAAGAAACGTTTCAGCAGGAAGATGTTGAACGCGTTGGTGACGGCCGGCAACCAGATCACCCACGGCGTGTTGAGCATGTGCCAGTGCACGATCGGCAGGTCGATCACGGTCACGTACTGCGGGATGATCAGCACGGTGGACGGGATCATCAGCGTGCCGAGCATCATGCCCAGGATGACCTTGTGCCCGACCGGCTTCAGCTTGGAGAACGCGAACGCGGCGCCGACGTCGAGCACGAGCTGGAAGGCGAGCGCTCCGAACGCGTAGACGCAGGTGTTGAGGAGCAGGCGTCCGAGTGTCAGGTCGCGCCAGGCGTCCGAGTAGTTCGTCGAACGTCGGGTGCTCGGGCACGAGCGTCGGCGGGATCTGCGCGATCTCCTTGCCGGTCTTCAGACCACCGCTGACCAGCCAGTAGAGCGGCCCGAGGAACACGAGGCTGAACAGCAGGATCACTCCGACGACGACGACCCAGTAGATCCGCTTGCCGTTCTTGCGCCGGAGCCGAGCCGGCGAGATGAGGGTACGTGTCGCTGATTCGAACGATGAGCTGCCATTTTCTCGTCCCGTCCTTTCTTAATCCTGCTTGGGGCTGAGCCACGTGTAGAACGCCGAGAACACGACCAGCACGAGCAGCAGCATCACGCCGAGCGCCGCGCCGCCGTTGAGGTCCGTCTCCGCGAACGCGTGCTGGTACATGAGGTAGACGATCGAGGTCGCGTGGTCTTCGACGCCGTCACCGCCGGCGAGGATCAGCGGCTCGATGAAGAGCTGCATCGTGGCGACGACCTGCAGCAGGAACATCAGCGACAGGATCAGCCGCGTCTGCGGGATCGTGACGCTCCAGATCCGGCGCCAGATGCTCGCGCCGTCGAGTTCGGCCGCTTCGTAGAGTTCGCCGGGGATGTTCTGCAGGGCCGCCAGGTAGATCAGGATCGCGCCGCCCATGTTCATCCACGTGGAGGCGATCACGAGCGACGGGATCGTCATCGTGGTCGACTGCACCCACTGTGACGTGGGCAGATGGAGGCTGTGCAGCAGGAAGTTGAAGATGCCGGTGTTATCAGGGATGTACGCGTACGCGAACAGGAACAGCGCGGACGCGGGCGGCAGCATGACGGGCATGTAGACCAGGGCCCGGAGATATCCCCGCGCGTGCCGGAACTCGTTGAGCAGCACCGCGATGAAGAACGGCACCGCGTACCCGAAGATCAGCGCGAGCAGCGTGAATTCGCCGTGTTCCGCCACGCGATCACGAAGGACGGGTCGTGCCAGATGCGGATGTAGTTGGCCCAGCCGACCCACGACGTGACACCGCGATGGGTGCGCTGGAAGCTCATGATGAATTCGCGGACCATCGGGTACCACGAGAAGAACCCGAAGCAGATGATCGCGCCGATGAGGAACGTGTGGCCGGTCAGGTTGTCGATCACGGTGCGGCGCAGGCTCCGCTTGGGCTTGCGCGTGCTCGTGGTGACCCGACGACCTGTCACGGTCGCCGAGGGAACGACGGTGGTCGTTGCCATGATCCTGTGCCTTCCGGGCCGGCGTTCGTCAGAACGGCTTGGGAACGGTGCAATTCCTTCGCGCGAGTCGGGTGGTGCGTCGAGTGGCGGATGTCGGGCCGGGCCGGCGAACCGGCCCCAGCACCGCCGAGATCAGGACCCCGTCGTGGCGAGTCCGTTTATTTTTTTGTTAGCGGTGGATAGAAGTTTCGGTATGTCGGCGTCGGGCTGCGTGAGGACCGCGGACATGACGCCGTCGAGAATCTGGTAGATCGACTGCGCGTTCGGCGGTTCGAGCACCGTCGGCACCGGATGCTTCACGTACGCCGCGTAGTCGGAGAGGCCGCAGGTTGGTGTTGGCGGCTTCGAGGGTGTCGATGCGCTTCTGCACCGGGCTGCCGGCGGTGAAGAGCACCGAGGCCGGCAACCCGACCGGCAGCTTCTCCGCCTTTTGCGCCGCGAAGTTGTATTGGCCCTGGCCCGGCGTCAGTTCTTCGAACGCGAGCCATTCGAGGCCGGCCTTGATCTGCGCGGTCGTGTCGGCCCTTCTTGAAGTAGTAACCGTTGCCGCCGCCGAGGGTGCCCTTGGCGGGACCGGCATCGCCCGGCATCGGACCCATTGCCCAGTCGGCGTAGCTGCCGTGGAAGTTGTTCACGATCTGGCCGATCGAGTCCGGCGCGCCGATGTACATGCCGACCTTGCCGGCCGCCGCGTTCGTCAGCAGATCGGCCCACTGGAGCAACTGCTTGCGCCCCATGCTGTCGTCGTTGAAGCGCATGTCCTTCAGGTTCTGCAGCACCGCACGCCCTTGCGGGGTGTCGACGTTGGCCGTCTTTCCGTCGGCTTTCAGGTCGGTGCCACCACGCGAGTAGAGCTCAGCGGTGAAATGCCACCCACCGGTGTTGCCGGCGCTGTAGTCCTCGTAGCCGACGACGCCCTTGCCCAGCCCGGCGATCGCCTTCGCGTCGGCCGCGACCGCCTGCCATGTCGTCGGCGGCTTGGTCGGGTCGAGGCCCGCCTTCGTGAACAACGTCTTGTTGATGACGAGGCCCATGGAGTAAGAGAAGAACGGGACGGCGTAGATCTTGCCGCCGTCGGTGAACGCGCCCCGGGCCACGCTCGTGATGCTCGGCCACTGCGGCATCGTCGTGCTGTTGATGTAGGGCGTGAGGTCGGCGGCCTGGTCAGCGTCGAGCACGGCGCCGAGGTCGGTCATGTAGCCGTAGAAGACATCGGCCTCGGTGCCGCCGCGCAACCGGGCCGCGAAGTCGGCCGGCGTGTCGCACTGCGCTCCGACGGAGATGCTGCGGATCACCACGTCGGGATGAATTTTCTCGAACGCGGCGATGTCTGATTTCCACATCTCGAGTGACTTGCCACCGTTGTCCGTCTGCTGCGGCGCGCAATCGATCACGATGGTGGTCTTGCCGGCCTCGCCGGCGCCGGGAGAACCGCCGGCGCACCCCGCCGCGCACAGGCAGACCGTGGTCACGAGCCCGAACGTCACGAGCTTGCCGACGTGCCGAGCGGACATCGTGACCATCCTTTCCCATGCCGGAATTGCGCGGCGCCGCGACGCCTCATCGCGGTGGTGTACCCGTTACTGCGATGTAGCTTTTTCGTAACCTGACCGCACACTGTGCCGGGTCACTTGTGAGTGCGCTCACTGTAATGATGTCGACGACGTTTCCGCAAGGTATCGACGATACTTTGCAAAGACACGACTTGATCACGGCTAAGCTTGACGAGCCCGAGCGTCTTTCGCCTGCTAAAACGCCTTCACCCGGCCCGGCCACGGTACGCAAGTACTTGCGTGAAACAGCAGATTCTTGCCGACGTGCGTACGCAACGCTTCAGCGGGCTTGCGCGAGTTGCCCTCCGACCGCCAGTTGGGATTGGCACCACGGGATCCGCATGATCGACGACGTCGTTCCGCGACACGCCGGCCACGATGTGACGTGGGATACCCCGAATCGAGTTGACTCCCCTTACGACGGTGGTAGCGTACGAAACGGTTTCGTTTCGTAATTGATCGCGACCGCACTGCGACACCGCAGCGAGAGAACCGCGCTGCCACAACCGCACTAGGAACAACCGCACTGGCAACACCCGCACTAAGAACAACCGCACTAGCGACAACCGCACCTGGAACTACCGCACTAAGGAACAACCGCACTGGAGGTGACCATGGTGGAGCCCGTCAGTGACGTCGACGTGCTGGGGTCGGCGCCACCACGTTCGCCACGCTCGACCCGTCTCGGTGACGACCGAGAGTTCGAAATCCTGCAGGCGACCTACAGTCTCCTGTCCGAGGTTGGCTATGAAGGCCTGCGCTTCGACGCCGTCGCGGCCCGAGCGAAGGCCAGTAAGGCGACGCTCTACCGGCACTGGCCCGGCAAAGCGCAACTCGTGGCGGACGCCGTGCGGGTTGCAAGGTGTCGGGGCATGACGTGCCCGACACCGGCACGCTCCGCGGCGATCTTGTCGCGTTCCTGCGGCTCATGGCCTCGTCAATGACTGACGAAGACGGTCCTCTGTTCGCCGGCATCGTGATGGCGATGCACAACGATCCAGAGTTCGCCGCCGAGATGCGTGAGTTGCAGGCAGACCAAACGCTCCACCGCGGCGTTGATCCACGCCCGCGCGGTCGGCCGCGGGGAGCTCGACGCCGGTTCCGACGGGCTTCTCATCGACGAGATCGCGCCGGCAATGATGTTCATGCACCGTTTTGCCCTGGGCGAGCCGCTCGACGGGCCCTTTATCGATCACTTGGTGGACGACGTCCTCATGCCGCTGCTCACGCGGTAGATGCCACTGCTGACGCGATAACCGCCGGCCGGGCGAACGCGCCGACGCGCTCGCCCGATCGACGATCTGACGCACCGCCACCAGCGGATCACCACATGCCAATGATTTCTCGAGCGACCTCAACTGGGGATTCGCTGTTTCGAGGGGGAACAAACCATGTCAACTGCCGTCGAATCGGCCGAGGCGCTGGATGCGCAACAGGCCGTTGACCCGAGGCGATGGTTCGCGATGGCGGTCATCGCGGTGTCGCAGCTCCTGATCGTGCTCGACGCCACGGTCGTCAACATCGCACTACCGACCGTCCAGGTCGCGCTGCACATCAGCTCCGCCGACCGGCAGTGGGCGCTCACCGCCTACACGCTGTCCTTCGGTGGTCTGCTTCTGCTGGGCGGTCGGATCGCCGACTACACCGGTCGCAAACGGGCGTTCATCATCGGCCTGCTCGGGTTCGCCGCGGCGTCCGCGCTCGGTGGTCTCGCCCAGAACGAAGCCATGTTCTTCGGCGCCCGGGCGCTGCAGGGTGCGTTCGCCGCTCTGATGGCACCGGCCGCGCTCTCGCTCCTGACCGTCGCGTTCACCAAGCCGAAGGAGCGGGCGACCGCGTTCGGCATCTACGGCGCGATCGCCGGTGGCGGCAGCGCCGTCGGCCTGCTCGTCGGTGGCGTGCTCACCGAGTACGCGTCGTGGCGCTGGACGCTGCTGATCAGCACGCCGATCTCGATCGCCGCCGCCATCTTCGCGACCCTCTGGATCCACGAGAGCCGGGCACAGGGCAACACGAAGTACGACATTCCGGGCGCTGATCACGTCGACCCTCGGCCTGGTCGCCCTCGTCTACGGCTTCACCAAGGCCGCTCCGACCGGTCCGGGCGGCGCGCACTGGGGTTCGCCGCTGGTCATCGGCCTGTTCGTGTCGGCCGCCGTGCTCCTGAGCCTGTTCGTGTTCATCGAGTCGCGCTCGCGGACCCCGCTGCTGCCGATACGTGTGATCCGGGATCGCAACCGGGGCGGTTCGTACCTCGTGGCGCTGATCCTCGGCACCGCGCTGTTCGGTACGTTCCTGTTCCTCAGCTACTACATGCAGCAGACCCTGGGCTACTCGACGCTCAAGAGCGGCGTCGCGTTCCTGCCGTTCACGGTCGGCATCGTCATCGGCGCCATCCTCTCCACGCAGGTTCTGCCCCGGGTCGGCGCCCGGATCCCGATGGCCGGTGGCCTGACCATCGCGACCCTCGGCCTGATACTGCTGACGCGGATCGGTGTGACCACCGGTTACTGGTCGCACGTCTTCCCGGCCGAACTGATCATCAGCTTTGGCATCGGCGTGGTGTTCGGCCCGTTGACCAGCACCGCTCTCGTCGGGGTGGAGGACCACGACGCGGGCGTCGCCAGCGCCCTCGTCAACACGGCTCAGCAGGTCGGTGGCTCGGTGGGCCTCGCGCTGCTGAACACGATCTCGATCACCGTCCTGACCAACTACCTGGTGGTACACCACGTCAACCCGGCGACCAACCCGGCCGCCGCCATGGACGGGCACGGTGCACAGCTACACGATCGCGTTCTGGGTCAGCGCCGGTCTGATGGCCATCGCGGCGATCGTCGCGTTCACGTTCATCCGGGTCCGAGCCGATCAGCTGCAAGCCCACGAAGGCGCGCCCGCACTGGGTTAGCCAGAGCGCTCAGCAGCTAGTCAGCAAGATCAGCAGGTAAACAGCAAGAGCGATGGGCGGGCCAATCGGCCCGCCCACTCGTGTTTGCCCAGCACGGATCAGACCGAGAAGTTCGGATCGTTTTTGATGAACGCGAACGTGCCGCCCTGCGGGTCCTCGACCACGGCGAACCGGCCGGCCGGCGAGTCCTGCGGCTCGGTCTTCGACTTGCCGCCGAGGTCGAGCGCCTTGCGGTAGGTCGCGTCGGCGTCGTCGGTGGCGAAGTAGACCGACCAGGCCGACGGCATCGGGCCCCACGCCGGGTCGATCGCCATGCCGCCCGCGACCGAACGACCGTCGACCTGCAACAGCGTGTAGGCCCCGCCTTCACCCATGCTCACGTCGCTGGTGGTGACGCCGAGCACGGCCGGGTAGAAGGTCTTCGCCGATTTGATGTCGCCCGACATGAGTTCGTTCCACGTGAGGCTGCCGGGCGAGTTCACCAACTCCGCGCCCTTGTGCTCGCCCGGCTGCCAGACCGAGAAGTAGGCGCCGGACGGGTCCGTGAAGACGGCCATCCGACCCTGGTCACCGACGTCCATCGGAGCGGTCACGATCTTGCCGCCGTTGGCTTCGACCTTCGCGGCGGCGGCATCGGCGTCGGCGATCGCGAAATAGGTCGCCCAGGAGGAGCCCCGGCCCGCGTCGGTGGCCGGGCCGACGCCCGCGACCTGCTTGCCGCCCTTGAGGAAGAAGCCGTAGTTGCCCATCTCCGGGCCCAGGTCCATGATGCGTCCAGCCGAACAGCGGCCCATAGAACGCGGCGGCCCCGGCGATGTCTGTCGTGCCCAGGTCGATCCAGTTCGGAGTGCCCGGGGCATAGTTATCCGTCATACCGCCATCGTCCCGCCCCGGTACGACACATGCGCGGAAGTTGGCCGAACTTCAGTCGAACGAGCGGCGCATGATGGTCCGGTGATCCGACATCCCGCCGTAGCCGCGCTGACCACCGACCCGGGCGTCTACCGCTTCCGCGACGCTCGTGGCCGAGTCCTCTACATCGGGCGCGCGGTCAACCTGCGGCGCCGCGTCTCGTCCTATTGGGGCGCTCTCCAGGGTCGCCGTCACCTCCGTCGGATGATCCCCCAGATCGACCGGGTAGAGGCGCTGACCTGCGACTCCGAGCACGAGGCCGCCTGGCTGGAACGCAACCTCCTCGAGCGCACGCTCCCCCGCTGGAACCGCACCGCCGGCGGCCAGGAGGTGCCGGTCTACATCCGGCTCGACCGTCGCCGCGGGTCGGCCGGGCTCACGGTCGTCCACGAGCCAGATCACGATCATCTCACCGGTACGTCAACCTTCGGCCCCTATCTCGGCGGCGCCCGCGTCCGGACCGCCGTGACCGCGTTGCACCGCGTCCTGCCGCTGTCGTATACGGGCGACCGGCTCACCGGGGCCGAGCGCGAGATGGCCCGCATCCGGGGAGTCGCGCACCAGGACCGGGAGGCTCTCGTGCGTACCCTCGAAAACGTGTTGGCTCGTGATCCTGTCGCGATCGAAACCTTGCGCGCCGATCTCACCCATCGGCGCGACGTGGCCTCGGCCGCACTCGCCTTCGAGTTCGCCGCCCGCATCCACGAAGAGATCGAGGCGATCGACTGGATCGTGGCGCCGCAGAAGGTGACGCTCCGCGGCACGGTGACGCCACCGGTGATCGCGGGATGGGCCGATGGGTTGCTTGTGGAGTTCGAGGTGCGGGCAGGCCGGCTCGACGGTTGGCGGCAACGCGCCTGCTCCCTGCCGACCGCGCGGGAACGCCTCGGCCGGACGCCACCGGAGTGGACGGATTTCGCCACGCGCAACGCCGCCCTCGCCGCCCGCCTGCTGCGGTCGCAGAACTCGGCCTGAGCCAGTCAGAGCCCGGCCCGAGCGCACCTGCCTGGCCGCAACGCTCACGGCACGCGGCGGCCACGCATCGGGCGAGCCGACTGCGCGCCGCCCGCGCGTGTGCCGGTAGGTTGACGGGATGCAGGTGGTCGACGTCTACACAGATGGTGCGTGCAGCGGCAATCCCGGCCCGGGCGGTTGGGGCGTGACGCTGACCTACGGCGCGCACGTGAAGGAACTGCACGGCGGCGAGCCGACCGACACCACCAACAACCGCATGGAGCTCACGGCGGCGATCCAGGCGCTCGAGGCGTTGACCCGACCGTCGATCGTGCGGCTGCACACCGACAGCACCTATGTGCGCAACGGCATCACCAAATGGCTGCCCGGCTGGCGGAGCAACGGGTGGAAGACGAAGGACCGGCAGCCGGTGAAAAACGCCGACCTGTGGCAGCGCCTGTCCGACGCGGTCGCCCGGCACACCGTGGAGTGGCTATGGGTGAAGGGCCACGCCGGCGACCCGGGCAACGAGCGCGCCGACGCCCTGGCGAACCTGGGCATGAACGAGGCTCGCGCCCGAGTCTGAGCGCTACTTCTCCAGCACGAACACGGGGATCGTGCGCTCGCATTTGAGCTGGTATTCGGCGTAGCTCGGGTAGGCCTCGACCGCGCGTTTCCACCACGTCGCGCGCTCTTCGCCCTGCAATTCGCGAGCCGTGACCATCGACGTCTGGGTGCCGTCCTGCAGCTGGACGTGCGGGTCGGCGACGAGGTTGTAATACCAGACAGGGTTCTTATCGGCGCCGCCGAGCGACGCGACCGCCGCGTATGTGCCGTCGTGCTCGACGCGCATCACCGGAACCTTGCGGACCTTGCCCGACTTCGCGCCGCGCATCGTCAACATCACGACCGGTCGGTCCTGGATCAGGGTGCCCTCGGTGGTGCCGTTGGCCTCGATGTTATCCACCTGATCGCGGACCCACTTGGCCGTGCTGGGTGCGTATTCGCCATCAATCGTCACAGCCTCGACGCTAGCACCATCGGCGCGGCCGCTGGCCTTGGCGAGAAACTGTCGCCTCGCTGCAGTTTCTCGCCAAGATCAGATAAGCCACGGTCAGCTGTCGCCCTTTTCGATGGCCGGAGCCGGGGCGGTGGCCGAGTCGGCGGTGGTGATGCCCTTCTTGACCGACTCCAGGATCGAGAGGCCCTGCGCGACCAGCCCCGCGGCGATCTCGCCGAGACCGTCGGCGCCGTTGAGGATGTTCACGTTCGCACCGGCGAGACCCTGCGCGGCCTCGCGGACGATCAACGGCAGCTGGTCGATCAGCATCCGGTCGAGCGCGACCCGGTTGTGCGACGCCGCCGCCTCGGCCTGCACCTTCATCTTCGCGGCGTCGGCCTCGGCGATCACCCGCACCCGCTCGGCCTCGGCCTCGGCCGGCTTGACGACCTCGGCCACGAGCTGCTGCTGCCGCAGTTCCGCGGCGCGCTGCGCCAATTCGGTCTGGGCCGCGAGCACCTGCCGCTGCGCCTGCGCGGCCGCCAGCGGGCCCGATTGCGCCGCCTCTGCCTGCGCCTTGTCGATCTCCGCTTTGTACTGGGCCTGCACGATCGCCGTCTGCCGGGCGTATTCGGCCTGCTTGCGCTGCGAATCCTGTTCCGCCTGCGCGGCCAGCTGGTTGGCCTGCGCCTGCGCGATCTGGGCCTTCTGCTGGATCGCTGCGTTGTGCGGTGCCGACATGGCGGCGATGTAGCCGATCTTCATGTCGTCGATCGACTGGATCTGGAGCGAGTCGACGGACAGGCCGATCTTCGCCATCTCCTCCTTGGAGCCTTCCAACACCTCGGTCGCGAGCCGCTGGCGCTCGGTGACGATCTCCTCGACGGTCATCGAGCCGACGATCGATCGGAGGTGGCCGGCGAAGATGCGGCCGGTCAGGATCGACATCTGGTCCTGGTCGGAGAGGAAGCGCTGGGCCGCGTTGACGATGCTCTCGGGATCGTTGCCGACCTTGAACGCGATGACCGCTCGTACGTTCAGCGAGATGCCCTGCTTCGTCACGCAGACCTCGGACACCTCGGCCTCGGTCATCGCCAGCGTCAGATAGCGCACTTTCCGGAAGACCGGCATCACAAATGTGCCGTGGCCGGTAACGACCCGAAATGGCGTATTTGCCTGCGCCGATTTGCCACCCGAAATGAGCATGGCCTGGTCAGGCGCAGGAACCCGGTAACCGAACATTCGCCTGTCTCCTTGATTGGGTTGGAACGGAATTAAAGCGTGCCACCGGACGAGTCGGACGCGCCCGTCAGCGAAATGACGCCGACCACGCGCGCTCCGCGATCCTCGATAACCATCACGGTGGAACCCTTCGCGATCGGGTCCTCCGACCATGCGAGAAAGGTTTCCGAGCCGCCGCGAATCCGAAGCAGCACCTCACCGGGGCCGCCGGCGCCACGGGTGCCCACGGTGAGCTGGCCGATGCTTCCCACCGCGGATTCGTTACGAGCCATTCATCATCTCCTTGCGCGATCACAACGTACTCGTCGCGATCAACCATTCTCTACCAACCCGCTGGTCCCGCTGTCCCCCACCGGACAAAGGAGAGGGTGCCCTAGGGTCGCGTCGGTATTGCAATCGAAAGGGTCGATGGACAGACTCGGAACGCATCTCAAGCGCATTCCTGGGGAGACGAACAACCACGCAGGGAGGACCATCGATGCCTTCGGTATCGAGGCGAGGGCTGTACGCCTCCGCCATCGTCATCGGGCTCGTGGCCGCGACTGTCACCGTCGCGGGCGCGAACGCCCTGGCGGGGCCAACGGCCACCGCTAGCTCCAACCAGCCATCTCAAAACGTTATCGTTCTCTTGCGCGATCAGCACACGAATCTGGCGCTGAGCAAGGGACACATAGGCGCTCGCGTCACCGCCAACCGCAAAGACCAGACGGGCGCGATCGCCAAGGCTCGCACGGCCGGCGCCCGCAACCTCCGCGGCTTTGACGTCGTCAACGGCTACGGCGCGACCGTCACGGCCGCGCAGGCATCACAGATCGCCACGAACCCCGACGTTCTCGGCGTCTTCCCTGACCTCCCGATCCGCAAGGGCCCCTCGGCCGCCGTTCCCGCCGGCCTCCCGGGCAAGTCTTCGGCCGCTCCCTCCGCGGCCAACGCGATCTGCCCGTCCAGCCCCAGCGCACCGATCCTGGAGCCCGAGGCGCTCCAGGTGACGAACACGGCGTTCAGCAACACCGCCACGCCGCAGGCGCAGAACACCGTCGACGGCACCGGCGTCAAGGTGGGCTACATCGCCGACGGCATCGACATCAACAACCCCGACTTCATCCGGGCCAACGGCCAGCACGTGTTCGTTGACTACCAGGACTTCTCGGGTGAGGGCCCCAACGCGCTGAGCGGTGCGGCCGAGGCTTTCGGTGACGCGAGTGCGATCGCGGCGCAGGGTCGTCAGGTCTACGACCTCGCGAACTTCGTCAGCACCGCGCACCCGCTGCCGGCCGGCTGCGACATTCAGATCCGCGGCATGGCGCCGGGCGCGAGCCTGGTCGGGTTGAAGGTCTTCGGCAACGCGCCGACGGCTCCCACCTCCCGCTTCATCGAGGCCATCGACTACGCCGTCGATGTCGCCGGTGTCGACGTGCTCAACGAGTCGTTCGGTGGCAACCCGTTCCCGGACAACTCGAACGACCCGATCACGCTCGCCGACGAGGCGGCTGTGGCGGCCGGCGTGACGGTCGTCGCGTCGACCGGTGACGCCGGCACGAACGGCACCAACGGATCGCCGTCCACGTCCGACAAGGTCATCTCGGTCGCGGCCAGCACCACGTTCCGTGGCTACGCGCAAGACGACTTCTCCGGTTTCAACGACTTCAGCAACGGCACCTGGGCCAACAACAACATCTCGTCGCTGAGCTCCGGTGGCGTGACCCAGTCCGACCGCGTGCCGGACCTCGTGGCGCCGGGTGACCAGGGCTGGGCACTGTGCACGCCCGACACCGACGTCTACGAGGAGTGCACCGACGACAACGGTGGCCCGTCGCCGATCCAGCTGTTCGGTGGCACGAGCCAGTCATCGCCCCTGACGTCCGGTGCGGCCGCTCTGGTCATCGAGGCGTACAAGAACACCCACCACGGCGTACGCCCGACCCCGGCGCTCGTCGCCCGGTTCCTCACCGGCACCGCGACCGACCTCGGTCACCCGGCCTACGAGCAGGGTGCCGGCCTTCTCAACTCCCTCGCCGCCGTGCAGGCAGCGGAGAGCTACAAGGACAGCAACGGTTCGCCGGCCGCCGTGGGCAGCGCGCTGATCCCGGACAAGTCGCAGAACAGCGTCATCGGCTACCCGGGCGGCGCCGGCCTCACCTCGGTCACGGTGCGCAACGTCAGTGGTCACGCCCAGACCGTGCACGCCACCACGCGTACGCTCGGCCGTCCGGTGACCGATGTGCTCGGCACGGCCGCGCTCAACACGGCGACGGCTCCGGCCTACATCGACGCGTTCGGCATCTCGCGAAGTTACGTGGCGAAGACGTTCACGGTCGGTCACGTCGACCGGCTCAGTGTGTCGTTCGCGATCGCGGCGCCGAAGCTCGCCGCCCGCGTCATCCTGATCGACCCGCACGGTGTCTACACGGCATATTCGCTGCCGCAGGGCGACGGCAACTGGGGCAACGCCGACGTGCGCTTCCCCGCGGCCGGCACCTGGACCGCCTACTTCGCGCTCTCGACCGGCACCGGGTTCAACGGGTCGATCAGCTACGAGATCACGACGAACAACTACACGACCCATGGCGTCGTGCTTCCGTCGACCTTCACGATCCCGGCCGGCGGCACGAAGACCGTGGTCGTGGCGACGGGGCTGCCCTCGCAGCCCGGTGACCTCTCGACCTCGCTGCAGTTGGCGAGCTCGGCCGGCACCACGACGTCGATCCCGGTCACGCTGCGATCGGTGGTGCCGCCGCGCGACACCACGTTCACCGGCAAGATCACCGGCGGCAACGGCCGCGCTATCGGTGGTCCGGCCCAGGCGAACTCGTACTACATCGACGTGCCGGCCGGCAAGCGCGACTTCAGCCTCGGGGTCACCTTCCCCGATCCCAACATGGTCGTGCTCGGCGTCCTGACCGCGCCCGACGGCCAGGTCTACTCCTTCCAGAGCAACCTGGCATCCGACGGCAGCACCGAGTTCGGCGGGCTCCAGATCTATCGCCGCGACCCGCAGGCCGGTCGATGGGTCTTCTCGTTCGACGTGACCAACCCGGTCAGCGGGCTGGAAGTGTCCCAGCCGTTCACCGCGAAGGTCGCGTACAACACGGTGAAGATCCACGCGTCGCTGCCCAACAGCACGGCCACGCGTCTCAAGGCCGGCGTGCCGGTCACGGTGCCGGTGACGATCACGAACACTGGTGCCGTCCCGCTGTCGTACTTCGCCGACGCTCGCCTCAAGACGGTCGGCACGATCCCGCTGGCGGAGCTGTCGGGTAACTCCACCGACATCCCGCTCCCGGTTCCCGCCGTCGTCACACCGTTGTGGATCGTGCCCGCTGACGTCAGCCAGCTCACCATCTCCGCGACGGCGGACCAGCCGGTCAACCTCGACACCGAGTACAACTCGGGCGAGCCCGAGGTCTACTCGGCGGCGCAGGGCAACGGCGCCACCGTGAAGATCAAGGCCGGTCAGGTGTCTCCGGGCCTCTGGTTCGCCGACATCGGTCAGTCCGGTCCGTTCAGCGGCCCGGCGACCCCGGGCAGCGTCTCGGTCTCGGCGAGCGCCGTCGGCCGGCTGTTCGACCCGGCGGTCGAGTCCGACACCGTCGATTTCTGGCAGGTCGGCGTCGATCCGGCGGCGCAGCCCGCGCTGGCGGCATCGATCAAGGCTCGTGGCGCGATCGCCGGCGGCATCACGCCCGCCAAGTCCGGCAACTCCACGAAGCCGGGCACTCCCGCGGTGACCGGCCCGCCGGTCGACCTGCCGCCGGGAGCCAGCACCACGATCATGGTCACCATCACACCGTCCGGTCCGGTCGGTTCGGTGGTGCGGGGCGACCTGTTCATCGACTCGATCAACTTCCCGACCAACGCGGCCGACGAGATGATCGACCTGCCGTACAGCTACACGATCGGTCGCTGAAACTCGGCGAGAATCCGGCTGGACACAACTGAATAACGCACGACTAATTGATGAAACCGGTGGGTACCGGCTCCGCGGAGTTGGCACCCACCGGTTTCTCGTTGTCCACAAGCCGCGCCATGCCAGACCGTGACGTCGTTACCAGGTCATATCAAGCTTGATCCGTTACAAGTGATCTGAGCCTCAAATCGCTGGCGTGAGTTCAGCTGGCGGCGGTATCGTTCTATCGTTTTCACCGATCGTTCAATTAATTGCTAGACATCACTGCGGAGGCGCTGATAATGCCGGCGAGCAAGTGTGGCGGGGCGACAGCCTTCGCGACCACGCCGCCCTCCAGCGCACCCGCGGCCGCACCTCCACCGGCCACGACGCCCAATGCCGGCCCCCGCCGGATGACGCTCTCCTCGTCACCGCAGTCCGTGGCCCGCACGATGGAGCGCTCGGCCGAGACGCTTCGCGTCGAAGCCGTCGAGGCTACCGAAGCCGTCGACGCCTCGGTCCCCGTCGACACCTTGGCCCCCGTCGACACCTGGCCCCCGTCGACACCGCCGTCGCCGACCTCGCCATCTCCGGCGACTCCCGCTCTGAGGACTCGTCCACAGGCGACCGGTCCACAGCCGAGCCGTCCACAGGCGACCGGTCCGCAGCGGTCGAGCCCAGCGCTCAGAGCACCCGGCCGTGGCTGCTGACCCACTGGAAGCTTCCCGTCGCCGTGATCATGCTGGCGCTCGCGTTCCTGACGCTCCGGGGCCACCTGCCAAGCCTGCACGCCGTGGCGGTCGCGATCTCGAGCGCCAACGCGGCCTGGATCGGCTTGGCCATCCTGTTCGAGGCCATCTCCAACAACCTGTTCGCCCATCAGCAGCGGGCGCTCCTGCTGCCCCTGGGCGTCCGGATGTCGATCCCCCGGGCCATCGGCGTGACCTATGCCCGGTCGGCGCTCGCGATCAGCATGCCGGCCGGTTCCGCCGTCTCCGCCGGTTTCGCGTTCCAGCAATACAAGCGCAGCGGCGCCACCAACGAGCAGGCCACCGCCGTCATGGTGCTCTCCGGTCTGATTTCCGTAGTCGGCCTCGGCGCGCTCTACGTGCTCGGCATCGTCGCCGTCTTCGCCCTCGCACCGGCCACGACCTGGCACCAGCATCCCGCGCTCATCATGGTGTTCGCGGCGACGATCGCGGTCGCGATAGCCGGGTGGGTGACGTGGCGGCGGCTCGCAGCCAGCCGCCCGGCTCGGGTCCGCCGCGAGATCGCCGAGATCGAAGCGACGACGATCGTGCAACGGGCGCTCATCGCCGTCCGCCAGGCCGCGGCCGTGTCGCGCACGCTGCGCCCGCGCAACTGGATCATCGCTGGCACGTTCGCGATGGTCAACTGGCTGACCGACATGCTGTGCCTGGTCGCCGCCGCCCACGCCTTCGGGCTGCCGGTCGGCGTCCTGACCATCGCGAGCATCTACCTCGGCGTGCAGTTGGTGCGCCAGATCCCAATCACGCCCGGTGGCATCGGTCTCATCGAGACCGGCCTTCTGGCCGGGCTGACCTCGGCCGGCGCTGCGGGTGCCGCTGCTGCGGCCGTCGTGCTGACCTACCGGGTGCTGTCGTGCTGGGTGCTCATCCCGCTCGGCGGTCTCGCCTGGCTCGGCCTGCGTCCCCGGTCCACCGTTCCGGCCCTGACAGCCGCTCCCATACCGGCGGTCCCCGCGACTCCGATGGCGGCGGCGTCCGTTCCCGCCGAGTAGCCCCCCGGCCGCGACATCGGCAGCCGCCGCGCCATCCGCCGCACTGGCGAAAACACGCGTAGCCGCCACGATCGCACCAGACGCGCCTAGCGTGGAGTCCGGTAGCACCGTCCGGACTCAAGGAGTGATCATGGCAAAGTCCGACAAACAAGACAACAACCTCCGCGCGGACGCGGATCAATACATCGAGGATCTGCCCGGCGAAACCGCATCGGGCCGGATGACGACCGACGCGAGCACGCCCGCCGACGTCGCCAAGTGGGACGCCGAACACGAGCGCCAGGAAGACGCGCTCCGGGGCAAGAATCCGGGGCCGACGACGCCCGGCTCGAAGAAGGGCAACCAGCCGAAGTAACCCTCGGCGCGCCGCCCGCTCGTACCCTTGCCGACCGAAAGCGAGGGTACGAGCGGACGCCTGCCCTGGCTAGATTTATCGCATGCAGAATTATCGGGATTACCGGCCGGATCGCCGGTTCCAGCCGACCATCGCCCTCTCCCCCGATGGCACCCGTGTCGCCTATTCCGACAACCTCTCCGGACAATACAACCTGGTCGTCGTGCCGGTTGACGCGACCGACGCGAGTGCCGACCGGCTCACCGACTCGGCCGATTCGACCGTGCGCACCGTCGCTTGGAGCCACGACGGCCAGCACCTGATCTTCGCAGCCGACGCCAATGGTGACGAGTTCAGCCAGGTGCGCCGGGTCGCGGTGGGAGGCGGCGCGGTCGATTCCCTGACCGACGCGCCGGGCGTTCAGTTCGAGCTCGGTGACGTCTCTCCCGACGGCCGTTGGATCTCCTACGGTGGCAACGACCGGGAGAAGAAAGACCAGGACGTACTCGTACAGGACCTGACGACCGGCGAGGTGCGACGGGTCTTCGCCGAGGGCGGCAACGTCTCTCCGGCCGGCTGGGCGCCCGACAGCACCCGCATGATCGTCGGCCGCTCCGACAGCAACACCGAGATCGTCGTGTTCCTCACCGACATCCACGGCTCGGTGCCGGAGCAGATCATCCCGGCGAAAGGCGAGCCCGCGACGTACGCGGTGCCCGGGCCCTGGCTGCCTGACGGTTCCGCGTTCCTGCTGCGCACCGACATGGACCAGGAGTTCGTCGGGGTGGCCCGGTTCGACATCGAGACCCGGACCCAGCACTGGCTGATCCGCCCCGACTGGGACGTCGAAGAAGTGCGGCTCTCGGAAGACGGCCGCCTGCTCGTCTGGACGCTCAACGTCGGCGGCATCTCCGAACTGCACGCGGCCGAGATGGTCGGCAACACGATCGGCGCCGAGGTGCCGGTGCCGAGCCTGCCTCCGGGCCAGATTTCCGCGTTGTCACTGAGCGCCGACGGCGGCACCCTCGCGGCGCTTCTGGTGACCGGTGGCCGTTCCACCAACGTCGTCGTTGCCGATATGCGCACGGGCGAGGTCCGCTGGCTGACCGACACCCTGGCCGCCGTCACGGCGAAGACGGTCGAACCGGAGGTCGTGTCGTTCCTGTCGAGCGATGGGTTGGAGATCCCGGCGTGGCTCTACCGCCCCGAGGGCGACGGCCCGTTTCCGGTGGTGCTGTCGATCCACGGCGGCCCGGAGGCGCAGGAGCGGCCGGCGTACAACTATGGCGGTCTTTATCAGTACCTCGTCGCCAACGGCATCGCGGTGCTCGCGCCGAACGTGCGGGGTTCCAACGGCTACGGCCGCACCTACCAGCGTCTCGTGCTCCGCGATTGGGGCGGCGGCGACAAGAACGACTTCGAGGCGGCCGCACAGTTCCTGCAGCGGTCCCCGTGGGCGATCAGCGACAAGATCGGCGTTTTCGGTGGCTCCTACGGCGGGTTCGCGACGCTGACGTGCCTGAGCCGGCTTCCCGACTACTTCGCGTGCGGCGTGGACATCGTCGGTCCGAGCAACCTCGTGACGCTCGCGAGAAGCGTGCCGCCGACGTGGCGGGCGATGATCGCGGCCTGGATCGGCGACCCCGACACCGAGGCCGACTTCCTGATGTCCCGGTCTCCGATCACGTACGCGGATCAGATCGTCGCCCCGCTGTTCGTGATCCAGGGCGCCAACGATCCGCGGGTCAACAAGGCCGAGAGCGACGGCATCGTGGAGGCGTTGCGGGCTCGGGGCGTCGACGTGCGCTACGACGTCTACGACGACGAGGGCCACGGCTTCACCCGGAAGGAAAACGAGGCGAAGGCGATGGGCGACTCGGCGGACTTCCTGATCCAGCACCTCACATAACCGGTCTCGGATAACGGCCGCACGTAGCCGAACGCGGGATCCGGGAGGTCTCCTCCGTCTCCCGGATCACCGCGTGCAGGTCTGGAACGAGCCAAACCCGGTACCGGTCATCGCGTCGTAGAACATCACGTACGCGCACGTCTCCGTTGCCCCGGACGGCGCCGGACCCCGGTCGGCCGGCCCGCCGTACGAGACGTCGGGGGTGTTCGGATACACGACGACCCACTCGAGCATCGGCGCGCTGAGCGTCGCTCCGGCGAAGTCGTCGTGCTGCACCATCCGCAGCGCCACCTGGGGCACCATCGAGCCGACGTGAACCATCGCGTCGTTCGCGGCCGCCGCCCGCACCTGGGCCTCCGTGAACGCGGGTTTCGCACCCAGCAGAGCCGGCATCGTGCGGATGCCAGCGTTCGCGTACACGATCTCACCGGCTCTCGCCGGCGCGGGTTGCCACGTCACGCCGCCGGTTTTCTGGGCGCGAAGCGAAACCACCGGGTCGATCGCCGATGCGGAGGCCGCAGCCGGCGCCGGACGCGACCCGGGGCTGGCGCAAGCGGACACCAGCGCGAGGCACACGGCCATCGCGACGCATCGTCGGGCGCGCATCATCTGCCTCATCTCGTCCAAATGTCGAATGCTTTGCAGCTCTGCGTGACGGCGAGTGCCCAGTTCTCCGGTTGATCTTTGTTGTATGCCATCAGCGTGCACGGCATCGACACGAGCGCGTCATTGGACGCGAGTTGTGCTCCCAGCGCACTGAACGACGCTTTCGCGCTCGGGGTTCCGGGCATCGCGTCGTCGCTGGTCGTCACCTCTCCCATGAACTGGGTGTCGAACGGAATCTGCCAGCCGCCGGGCGTCCACGGATTCCACGGGGTCGCGAGGAAGTTCGCGCCATTGAAACTCATGTTGACGCATCCGCAACTCGGTGTGTAAAGCGCACGATAGGCAATCTTGACGCCTACCGCCAACGGGGTCGGAAACCAATAGGTGGCGTGCGACGAACAATTGTTGTACTGCGCGAACTCCCAAAGATTGAACACCCCGTGATCGTTCTCCCCGTACATATAGCCGGCCTGCGCGTAGTCACAGTCAGCGTTCGCGCCCGCGATCATCACCCAGGCGCCGCTGTGATCGAATTCGCCACAGACGGTCGGCTTCCGGGAGACGATGTAGGCGGATGCTCCCTCGTAGTAGGTCGTTCCGGACAGCGCCGGATTGTTCTCGAACCCGTCGAAGTAATTACTATGCACCGTGATGCACGGCGCCGTCGCACGCGAAGTGCGGCCGGCCGAGGCCGGTGACGGCACCATAATCAATGCGAAAACGATGACCATCAGCGCCAGAAACCGCGGCCCGAAGAATGATGATCGAAATGACTTCACCCGGAGCCCCCTCCCGCGCGAGCAATATCAGTGCAGCCGTTTAATCGAATTCTGTCAATATCCGTAATTCGCATCAAGTGCACTCGACTGTGACGCTGGCGATGCTCTGCGCCCACGGGTGTCGATGGGCGTGACCGGTCAGTACAGTTGCCGGGACACAGAACTGGCGGGGACACAGAGCTGCCGGGACACAGAACTGGCGGGACACAGAACTGCCGGACACAGAGTTACCGGGAACTGGCCGGAATACGACGACGCGAGATGTGAGCATGACGAACACGACCGAAGATCAGGATTCGACGGGTACGCGCATCGACCCGTCCCGTATCGCGATGGTGCTTGACGTGCTCGCCGAACTCGACACCCTGCCGATCGACCACCCCGACGCGATCGCCGTCCGGATCGCCACCGCAAACGTCTACAAAGCGGTTAAACAGCGACGCCGGGGCGAGCGCAGGGACGCGAAGCTCAGCGCCGACCGCGCCGTCATCGCGGCGACCGCCACCGGTGCACCGGGCCGCATCGACGACGAGACGCAGGGCATCCCGCTCGCGACCCCGACCGACGGGCCGAGCGCCGGCACGCTGCTGCGACCCCAGGCCTGCTACGTCTGCAAGACCCGCTACCACCAGGTCGATTCGTTCTACCACCAGCTCTGCCCGGACTGCGCCGCCACAAACCGTGACCGCCGCGACGCCCGTGCCGATCTGACCGGCCGCCGCGCCCTGCTCACCGGCGGCCGGGCCAAGATCGGCATGTACATCGCGCTGCGACTGCTGCGCGACGGCGCCCACACGACGATCACCACCCGGTTCCCGAACGACGCGGTGCGCCGCTTCACCGCGATGCCCGACAGCTCCGACTGGATGCACCGGCTCCGCGTCGTCGGCATCGACCTGCGTGACCCGGCGCAGGTGATGGCGCTGGCCGACTCGGTCGCCGCCGAGGGTCCGCTCGACATCCTGATCAACAACGCCGCGCAGACGGTCCGGCGCTCCCCGGGGGCATACGCGCCGCTGGTGGCCGCCGAGTTGGCCCCGCTGCCCGACGGACCGCTGCCCGAGATCCTCACCTTCGGCCACGTCTCGTCGATCGCCCGCACCATCGGCACCGCCGAACTCGAAGCCGGCGTCTCGTTCACACCGGAAGCGTTGACCGCGCTCGCGCTGACCGGCCGGTCGGCGACGGTCGACCGGATCGCCGCCCGCACCGCGATCGACGCCGGCGGCCTCGTGCCCGATCTCCACGACAGCAACAGCTGGGTGCAACACGTGCAGCACGTCGACCCGGTCGAGATGCTCGAAGTGCAGCTGTGCAACATGACGGCGCCGTTCATTCTCGTCAGCCGGTTGCGCCCGGCGATGGCCGCGTCCAGCGCCCGCCGCAAGTACATCGTGAACGTGTCCGCGATGGAGGGTCAGTTCTCCCGTGGCTACAAGGGCCCGGGCCACCCGCACACCAACATGGCGAAGGCCGCGTTGAACATGCTGACGCGGACGAGCGCCCGGGAGATGTTCGAGACCGACGGCATCCTGATGACCGCCGTCGACACCGGCTGGATCACTGACGAGCGCCCGCACCCGACGAAGATGCGCCTGGCCGATGAGGGCTTCCACGCACCGCTCGACCTCGTCGACGGCGCCGCCCGCGTCTACGACCCGATCGTGCGCGGTGAGCTGGGCGAGGACCTGTTCGGCTGCTTCCTGAAGGATTACGCGCCGTCGGCCTGGTGAGCCGAAATGTCAGGGTGGCTTGATAGCTTGCCCGCATGACGCCGGCACCGATCACACAGCGAGCGCTGGGCCGGGCGACCCTGGCCCGCCAGTCGCTGCTGGAGCGCGCCGACCGCCCGGCGATCGAGATGATCGAGCACCTGCTCGGTCTGCAGGCGCAGGCGCCGTTTCCGCCCTACTTCGGCCTCTGGTCCCGGCTGGCGGGCTTCGATCCGGCCGAGCTCGTCGGTCTCATCGAGCGACGTGAGGTTGTCCGGATCGCCGCGATGCGTTCCACCGTGCACCTCATGTCGGCCCGCGACGCGCTGACGATCCGCGGCGTGATGCAGCCGGCGTTAGAGCGCATGCTGCGAAGTTCGGCGTTCGGCAAGCAGCTGGCCGCGATCGAGCCGGCCGAGCTCGTCGAGGCCGGGCGGCTGCTCGTCGACGAGACGCCTCGCACCGGCAACGAACTCGCGACGCTGCTCGCCGACCGGTGGCCCGACCTCCACCCACTGACGATCCAGAACGCGATCCGCACCCACCTCGCGCTTGTCCAGGTGCCGCCACGCGGACTGTGGGGCCGCAGCGGCCAGGCGACCCTCACCACGGTCGAGACCTGGCTCGGCAGCTCGATCACCCCGGAAGCGCCAATCGACGACGTCGTGCTGCGCTATCTCGGTGCGTTCGGGCCCGCATCGGTGGCCGATGTGCAGGCGTGGTCGGGGCTCACCCGGCTCGGTGAGGTGGTCGCGCGGCTCCGAGCGGACCTCGTCACGTTTACCGGCCCGGGCGGCACCACGCTTTACGACCTTCCCGACGCGCCCCGTCCTCCCGAAGACACCCCGGCACCCGTCCGGCTGGTGGCGGAGTTCGACAACCTGACCATCGCGTACGCGGACCGCACCCGGGTCCTTTCCGACGACGACCGCAAGCGGGCATACACGAACAACGGCATCATCCCGGGGCTCGTGCTGGTCGACGGAGCCGCCTGCGGCACGTGGAAGCTGACCCGCGCTCGGGCGAGCGCGACCGCCGCCGTCACGCTCTACCGCCCGATCCCGGCTGCCGCACGAGCCGCCGTGACGTCCGAGGCGCACGCGCTCCTCGATTTCGCCGCCCCCGGCGCGAAGAGCGACGTCACCATCACCCGGGCCTAAACGAACAGCGCGGCCGTTTACGAGCCGCGGTGCACCCCGTCGAGGCTGACGACACGTTCGCGCAGCACCACCGGGCGCCGCGCGGGCACCGGATGCACCCGCACCATCCGGCTCGCCGGCGCCGAGGCGTCGAACAGCGAATCGAGGTTGCTGGCCGCGAGCCCGGGCGCCACGATCGTCGCGAGGAGCAGAGTCGACGCGACCGCGGTGATCGTCCATCGTGGTCGCGGCGGCGCCTGCATGAGCGCGTTGACCCGGCGTGGCACGTCACCCGTCGAGTGCGCGAGCACCCCCTGCGGCAACTTCGAGTGCTCGGCGCCGGCGAGGGCCGCCCGGAGCAGCGCGCGGGCCACGAGCGCCCGATCGCCGATCGCCGTCGCGGTCTCCTCGTCGGCCCAGCGCTCCACCGCGAGCACGCCGGCCGGCACGAACGGCCGCAGCAACGGGTTCATCGCGGCGGCGAGTCGCATCACCCGCAGGTGCAGGTGATGCCGGTGCCGCACGTGCGCGGTCTCGTGCGAGAGCACGGCCCGGCGTTCGGCCGGGTTCCAGGCTGCGCAGCAGGCCCCGCGAGATCACGATGTGAGGCGGCCGGCCGCTGACGGCGTACGCGTGCGGCTGGTCGTCGTCAACGAAGATCAGCGTCTCGCCGCGGCCGAAACCCTTGCTGAGCTGGCGCACCTGCCGCTGGGCGGCGATCTCACGCACGCAGGCCCGCGCGAAGAACACCAGGCACACAAACACGATCGCGCCGGCGACGTTGGCGGTCCACACGTCGACCGGATCGTTGAGCCGCCAGGTGTTCGCGGACCAGTGACCCTCGCGAGCCACGAACGCGACGCGGCCGAGCGCGGTGAAGGCGATCATGCACAGCGTCGCGGCGCAACTGACGGCAGCGGTCGCGGCGGCCGCGGTCAGGCACCACACCCCGGTGCGGGGCGGGACCAACCGTGCGATCCGTGGCGTTACCGCGGCAAGCGTGATGCCGAGGTAGAGCGGCAGATACACGGTGAAGTCCACGTCACCGCCCCTGCAGGTCAATCATGAGTTTCTGCAGTACCTGCTCCTCCTCCGGGGACAGCTCCGAGACGAACCGCGCCAACACGGCGGCTCGGTCGTCGCGGCGCACGAGCAGGTCGTGCATCTCGCGTGCGGTGTGCGCGGCCGCGTCCTGCGCGGGCGCGTACATGTGCGCGCGACCGGCCAGCGACCGCACCACGAGGCCCTTCGCCCGCAACCGGGTCAGGATCGTGGTGATCGTGCTGTAGGCCAGATCGCCACCGACATCGGCCTGCACCTGACTCGCCGCCATCGGGCCCTCAGCCGACCACAGCGCGGCCAACACTTCCTCTTCCAGACTGCCCCACGGGCGGCGGCCTTCTCGGCGTGCCACGTCGTTCATTCGTCACCCCGATCTGCCAGCGATCATTCAGTGTCTTCCCAGACTTTGCCGACTCGCGATCGACCCTTGAGGGCCTGGGACTTCCCCCGAATTTCAGCCCTGATGCTACAGTCTGGCCCCGGCGCGACAACTTGTCGTAACCTTTTGGCCAGACAATGGTTCGATGTGATGCACGCGGACGCTAACCCGGTTGGTCGGTCCACGTCGATAGTCATCCAACCATCGCACAGCAATTCCTCAGTTCGAATCCCTCGTATCGCCATACCCCGAAGGGTTCCCGGATGGTCATTCCCCCGCAGCGTTCCCATCGTGTCGTCGTGATCTCCGCGAGCGTCGGCGCCGGGCACGACGGTGCCGCCGACGAGATCGCGCGGCGGCTCCGCACCCGCGTCCACGATGGCGCCGCCGTGTCGGCCGACCGCTATGACTTCCTCGACCTGCTGCCGCCCCCGGTCGGGCCGATCGGACGGGCCGTCTACAAGGCGATGCTGAAGGTCGCGCCCTCGGCGTGGGACTGGATGATCGGCCGCATGCAGGGCACGTCGCGGATGGAGTCGACGGCCACCGGGCTCACGACGATGGCCGATCGCCGGCTCCTGCGCGCGATCGGGCCCGACGTGGTCGCGGTCGTGTCCACCTACCCGCTCGCGAGTCAGACGCTGGGCCGCCTGCGGGCATCGGGCCGGCTCCGGGTGCCCGTGATGACGTTTCTGACCGACATGTCCGTACACCCCTTATGGGTTCATCGAGGGGTTGACCTGCACCTCGCCCTGCACGACGTGGCCGCGGAGCAGGCGCGCGATCTCGGCGCGCCCGACGTCGCCGTGGTCACGCCCGCGGTCCGGTCGGCCTTCGCGCCGGTGGCCCCCGCTGACCGCGCTGAGCTGCGGCGACGCCTCGACCTTCCGGCTGACCCCCGGTTGGCTCTGGTGGTAGCGGGATCGTGGGGCGTGGGCGAGATCGAAGATGCTGTGGCAGACATCGCCGCGACCGGTATGGTCACTCCGATCGTCGCATGTGGACGTAACTCCGCACTGCGCGACCGGATCACCCGGGCCGGGAGCGGCATCGCCATCGGCTGGACATCCGACATGCCGGCCCTGATCGGAGCGTGTGACGTCGTGGTGCAGAACGCGGGCGGCCTGACCTCGCTGGAGGCGATGGCCTGCGGCGTGCCGGTGCTGACCTACCGATGCCTGGCGGGTCACGGGCGTCTGAACGCCGCCGCGCTCGACCGGGCCACCTGGGCGCCGTGGATTCGCGACGAGCACGACCTGGCTCCGGCGCTGGAAAAAGCGCTGGCAACCCAGATCAAGACAGATCCCTTCACGGGTACGGACGCGGCCGACGCGATCCTCGCCGCCGTGACGCCGACCCTGGACGTGCCTGCTGGGCGCCAGCCCGCCGTCGCGGTTCGCTCGTGAAGGGCCCGTTACCGGCGATCGCTGCAGGCGCCGGCGTCGCCATCGGTGCGGCCGCCCTCGCGCACGCGCTGCCAGCGATCAGCTCGATCGCACCGCTGCGCAACCGGTTCATGCGTCCGCTCGCCGGCGACGCGACCGCGACCGACGCGGCGAGTGACCACATCGCGCTGACGTTCGACGACGGGCCGGACCCGAAGTCGACGCCGCGCTTCCTTCGGCTTCTCGACGACCGCGGCGTCAAGGCGACCTTCTTCCTGCTCGGCCGCATGCTCGTGCGGGCACCGGACCTCGGTCGCGAACTGGTGGCCGCCGGTCACGAGGTCGCCCTGCACGGCTGGGAGCACCGCCTGCTGGCCGTACGCGGCTGGCGGGAGACCCGCGACGACCTGACCCGGGGGCGCGATCTGATCGCCGACGTGTGCGGCACCGCGCCGGTGTGGTACCGGCCGCCATACGGCGTGCTGACCACGTCGGCCCAGCTCACCGCCCGAAAGCTGGGCATGCGGACGGTTCTCTGGACGGCCTGGGGCCGCGACTGGACCGCCTACGCGACACCGCCGTCGGTGCGCCGCACGGTGCTGCGCGACCTATCCCGTGGAGGCACGATCCTTTTGCACGATTCCGACTGCACGTCGAAGCCGCAGGCCTGGCGATCGACGCTCGGCGCGCTGCCGACCCTGCTGGACACGATCGCCGAACGCGGTCTGCGTGTCGGGCCGCTGTCCGAGCACGGCCTGACCCGGGAAGCCGGCCTGACTCGGGCGGGGGTCCAGTCGTGACCTGGCTGGTGACCGGCGGCGCCGGCTACATCGGTGGGCACGTGGTCCGCCGTCTGCGGGCCGTCGGCCACACCGTGGTCGTGGTCGACGACCTGTCCACCGGCAGCGTCGATCGGCTGCCTCCGGACGTGCCGCTCGTGGTCGCGTCCGTCGCCGACCGCACCCGCCTCGCCCGCACGATGATCGAGCACGACGTCGACGGCGTCGTCCACCTCGCGGCGCACAAGTCGGTGCCGGAGTCGATGGCGGCGCCGATGCACTACTACCGCGAGAACATCGGCGGTCTGACGTCGTTGTTGGAGGCGATGGTCGACGTGGGTGTCGCCCGGCTGGTCTTCTCGTCGTCGGCCGCGGTCTACGGCGTGCCCGCCAGCGAGACCGTCAGCGAGCTCGCGCCCACGAACCCGATCAATCCCTACGGCCGCACGAAACTCGTCGGCGAACAGCTTCTCTCCGATGCCGCGGCGGCCTACGGCATGTCCTACATCGCGCTGCGCTACTTCAACGCCGTCGGCGCCGACGAGCCGTGGCTCGCGGACAAGTGCTCGCCCAACCTGTTCTCCTGCGTGTTCCGGGCGATCGCGGCGGGCACGCCGGTGCCGGTGACCGGCGCCGACCACGCTACGCCGGACGGCACCGGGGTGCGCGATTACGTGCACGTCGCGGACCTCGCCGACGCACACGTGCGCTCCGTCGACCGCCTTTCGGTCGCGCCGATCACGAGCATTTTCAACGTGGGTACGGGTCGCGGCTACTCCGTCTTCGACGTGCTCGCGCAGGTCCGCGCGGAGACCGGGCTGCCGGTGCCGCATCGGGTCGATCCAGCCCGCCCCGGTGACCCGGCGAGCGTGATCGCGACGACTGCGAAGATCACCGGCGATCTCGGTTGGACCGCGCGTCACGACCTCGCGTCGATGGTCGCGTCGTCATGGCGGGCGAGCCAGAGCATGTCGGCTCCCGAACTCATCCCGGCACCCCGGCCGCGCGGGCGGCTGCTGCTGGCGAGCCGCCGCTGACCGCCCGCCTGTCGCTCGGAGACCCCGTCTGTCGCTCGGATCTGTCGCTCGGATCTGTCGCTCGGATCTGTCGCTCGGAAGCCCCGTCAGACAGCGCGCGCGGCGTGCAGGTGCGGATCGGCGGCGCCGGTCGGCGTCGGCGTGTCGCGCGGACCACGGCGGTCGGGGTCGCCGAGCACGCCCGCGAACACGGCGACGGCCACCACGAGGACCGTGACCACGATGAATGACACCCGCAGCGACGTCAACGACGCGATGCCGCCGATCACGCCGGGTGCCGCGAGGCCGGCGCCGTACGCGATCGTCGCCACGCCCGCGATCGCGTTGCCGGTCTTCGCACCGGACGTCGTGGTGCCGCCGCCGGCCGACGTCTGAGCCCGGGCCAGCCGACCGGCGGCCACGAACGCGAGGGGCACGACCACCGCGACACCGAGGCCGATCAGGCCGAACCCGACGATCGTCAGCACCGTGTCGACCGCGGCCACGACCAGCGCGGCTCCGATCGAGCCGGCGATCGCACCCGTGCGAACCGCCCGCGCAGCGCCGAACCTCCGGATGAACCGGTCGCCGGTCAGCCGGCAGGCAGCCATCGCGAACGCGAAGACGGCGTAGCCGAGTGCCGCCGTGGCGTGCCCGGCACCGAGTACGCGCCGCAGGTAGACCGCGCACCAGTCGGAGCCGGCCACCTCGCCGAAGACCGCACAGAACGCGACCAGACCGATGACCAGCACGGCACGGGACGGAAATCCGAAGCGTGGCGATTTCGGCGCGTCGCCGGAGACCGGCGGCGTCCCGTCAGCGCTGGCGGCGGCGGGCAGCTCGGCCGTCGGTGCCGTGGCCGGGTCGCCGGCGCCGGTCTCGCCCGGCACCGTCACGTGCTCGTCGGTCGTGGCTGGCAGCAGGCGGCAGGCGAACTGACCTACCACGAGGAGCACGATCGCGACGCCGGCGAAGTGCGCGCGTACGCCGATGTCGGCCTGCGCCGCGAGCGCACCGACACCGGCGGCGGCGAACCCACCAACACTCCACATACCGTGCAAGCCGGACATGATGGACTTGCCCATGGCCTCGTCGAGCGCGACGGCCTGCGCGTTCATCGCGATATCGGACATGCCCGCGCTGGCCCCGAAAACGAACAGCGCGAGCCACAGCAGCGCGAGGGACGGCGCGAGCGCAGGCAGCACCAGCATCGCGCACCACAGCCCGAGCAGCAGGTGTGTCGCGAGCCGTCCGCCCAGCCGATGGATGATCCGGCCGGTGAACGGCATCATCGTGATGGACCCGACGGCGGGTGCGAACAGCGCGACACCGAGCGTGCCGGGCGTCAGGTGCAGGTGCTCGGCGATGGCGGGGATCCGGGTCGCGAACGTGCCCATCACGGCGCCGTGCACAACGAATATCGTGCTCACGCCAATGCGTTGCGTCCGTAACGTCACGATTGCCCCCGGTTGTCGCGGCATCCACATGCCTCTGACACAGATCCTTCTTGGCTCGGTCGGCCCAGGTCAAGCCCGTTCCAGCCAGCGACCGGCCACAGTGGACCTATGGACCGGGCGCCGGGCGGCGGAATTTGACGAAACCGGCTACGGTAACGGTCCAGGTGGGAGCGAAGGAGTGCGGTGGCGGTTGCAGAGATCCATGCCGTCCGATCGACGCCGAGCGCGCCGGCAACGGCTGTCGCCGGGCCGCGCCAACCGCGCCGCCGGTTTCGAGCCGCCCTCGACAGCACGCCCGGGCGGCTGACCAGCACCCTCGCGCTGCTGTTCATCGTCACGCTGGCCTTCGGTGTCGCGGCCGTCGCCGGGGCGCTGCAGCGGCAGTCGTCGACCACCGACGTACGCACGAGTAGCGGCCCGCTCGCCGTCCAGGCGGAGATCCTTTACCGCAGCATGTCCGACGCCGACGCGACCGCCGCGACCGCGTTCCTGGCGTCCGGCGCCGAGCCGCCCGCGCTGCGCGCCCGCTATTTGGCCGACATCGCCGCCGCAGGTGCCGCGCTGGTCAAGGCGTCGGCCGGTGACGTCGCGGACGCGAGCGCGCTGCGGCAGATCGCGACCGGCCTGCCGACCTACACCGGGCTCGTCGAGACCGCTCGCGCCGACAATCACCTCGGGCTGCCGGTCGGTGCCGCCTACCTGCGGGAAGCGTCCGCGTTGATGCGCAACACGCTGCTGCGCGCGGCCTCGTCACTCTATGACGCTCAGACAAAGCAGCTGACGGCGGATCGGGGCGACGCCGCGGGCTTCCCCTGGCTGGCCGTGCCACTCGGACTGATCGCACTGGCTGCCCTGGTGCGGGCCCAGGCCTCGCTGAGCCGCCGCACCCGCCGTGTCCTCAACCCCGGCGTACTTTCCGCGACGGTCGCGGTGCTGATCGCGCTCGTCTGGCTCAGCGCGTCGTGGACCACGGCGCAGGCACACCTGGGCACGAGCAACACCAACGGATCCCAGCAGGTCGAGGCGTTCTCGCAAGCTCGGATCGACGTCCTGCGGGCGCGCGCCGACGAATCGCTGACCCTGGTGGCCCGTGGCAGCGGCGGCGGTTTCGAAACCGACTTCGCCGCCACGATGAAGCAGTTGACCGGCGATCACGGCCTGCTCGCCGCCGCCGACCACGGCGACAGCGGTCAGCAGGCCGACGCCCGCGCCGCCATCAACGACCTCAAGACGTGGCAGGCCGTGCACGTGACGATTCGTAAGGACGACGACGGCGGCTCCTATCCCGCTGCCGTGGCACTGGCGACCGGCACCGGCAACGACGCCGCACCGGCCGCGTTCGAGCGGGTCGACGGCGATCTCGGGCGCGGGATCGATTCGGCGAACGCGGCGTTCGCCCGGGAAGCCGGTCGGGCGGCCGACTCCGAGAGCGGCGTCGCCATCGCCGTCAGCGTGTTGCTCGTGCTCGCACTCATCGCGCTCTCGGTGGGTTACCAGCGGCGGATTGCGGAGTACCGATGAGAATCCCGTCACGCTTCGCACTGGTCGGTGCCGCACTGCTGGCCGCCGCGCTGCTCGCCGGCTGCGGGTCGACCCCGGTCGTGGGCGCGGACGCCACCACTTCGGCCGCCCCGGTGCGCCCGGACGGCGTACACGACCCGGCCGTCGTTCCGAGCGCGACCAGCGGTGGCGCCACGGTCTGCGGCAACCCGGTCGCGAGTTTCCGGCCCACCGGTGCGCTGCCGGAGCCGGGCCACATGCCGGCCGGATCGACGATGGCGCAGATCGTCGCGCGCGGCCGGCTTCGCGTCGGCGTCGACCAGAACACGTTCCTCTTCGGCTACCGCGACCCGGCGACCGGCCAGATCGTCGGCTTCGACATCGACATCGCGCGCGCCATGGCCCAGGCGATCTTCGGCGATCCCAGCAAGATCCAGTTCGTCGCCATCACGTCGGCCGAGCGGATCCCCTACGTTCTGAACGGCACCGTCGACATCGTCGCGGACACGATGACGATCAACTGCGCACGCTGGCAGCAGGTCGCGTTCTCCACCGTCTACTACAGCGCCGGTCAGAGCGTGCTGGTGCCGAAGACGTCCAAGGCGACCGGCATCGCCGACCTCGGCCGCCAGAAGGTCTGCGCGGCCGCCGGCAGCACGTCGATCACGGCGATCGCGGCCGCCCCGTCGCACCCGATCCCGGTCTCGGTCAACGACTGGACCGACTGCCTCGTGCTGCTCCAACAGAACCAGGTCGCCGCGATCTCGACCGACGACACGATCCTGCGTGGACTCGCGGCCCAGGACCCCGACACGAAACTCGTCGGTGGCCAGTTCACGGCCGAACCGTACGGGCTCGCGATGTCGCCGAAAGCGCCCGACCTTGTCCGGTTCGTCAACGGGGTGCTGGAAGCGATGCGCGCCGACGGCCGGTGGGCGGCGATCTACGACCACTGGCTCGGCGGTCCGGCACCGGCCCCGCCCGCACCGGCCTACAAGGGCTAGCGGATGAACCGCGACGAAGCCGACCGAGCCATCACGGCACTGGGTCTGGCGAGAGACCGCGTGGCCACGGCGATGTACGCGATCGACAGTCATCCCGGGCTCTCGTTCCTGCGGTCAGGTGGTCTCGCCGGGCGTACCCGTGACATCTGGACCGCTCTGGAGCCGGAGATCGACGCGCGCTGGACGGAGTTCACCGCCCTCGGCGACGCGCTCGAAGAGGTCGGCGCGAGGCGGGCGGCGCACCGGCCCTCCGACAGCGGATGGGCCCCCCTCGAACGCGCGCTGACCTCGGACATTCCGCGCCTCGTGGCTCCGCTGGAAACCGGCTGCGCCACCATCGTCGCGATCCTCGGTGACGTCGACGCGAGTTGGACGGCGGCCGGAGCGGCGGTCGCTCCGGTCACCGAGGCCATGACGGCGCTGTCGCGGCGGGCGACCGACCTCGGCGACCCGGCCGGCGTCGCGTCGCTCGATCATCGAGCCACCGCGATCTGCGAACAGGTGCTCGCCGACCCGCTCGGTCTGGCCCCGGGCGGCCGGCTGAGTGCCGCCATCGCGCGTGACACCACCGCGCTCGTGGCCGACATCAAGGCCGCCGCCGACCGGCTCGCCGAACAGACCCGGGTGCGGGACGCGTACCCGCAACGGATCGACGCGCTGCGGTCCGAGATCGACGACGTGGAGGCCGCCGAGCAGGCCGCAGCCGAGGCGTACGCGCGCGCCGCCGAGAAGATCGCCGCTCCCGGCCTGCCGGCGGCACCGCGCTCCGTCTCCGTGCTGCGGGCCCGGGTCGCCGAACTCGACGCGCTACGGGCCAAGGGCGACTGGCGCCGCCTCGCCGACACCGTGACTACGGTCGAGGCTTCGATCCGGCGGGCCCGCGACCGAGCCACCGAACTGATCAGCGCGGCCGACGGTCTGCTCGATCGGCGCGCCGAACTGCGTGGCCGGCTGGACGCCTACCGCGCCAAGGCGGCCGGCAACCGACTCGAAGAACACGACGTGCTGTCGAAGCTGCATACCGCGGCACACCAGCTGCTCTACACGGCGCCGTGCGACCTGCCGGCGGCCACGAAAGCCGTCTTCGCCTATCAGAAGGCGCTCGCCGAGCTGATCGACCATCCACCCGATTCCCAGCCGCTCGGCTCCCCGACTTCCCACCCGGCGACCGCACAGGAGGACGCGACCCGATGATCGCCTGCCAACGCGCCGGTTGCACCGGCCACTACGCCGACGACGGCTACTGCGACGAATGTGGGCGCAAGGCGCCGGCCGGGTTCGTGCCCTCCCAAG
The DNA here is from genome assembly GCA_963797605.1 of uncultured Actinomycetota bacterium. GTDB lineage: Bacteria > Actinomycetota > Actinomycetes > Mycobacteriales > Micromonosporaceae > DASQPR01. The sequence goes on from CAWCPX010000005.1 coordinate 913,784, forward strand.
GCGTGCCGTCCCAGTCTCTGTCATCCCAGTCTCTGCCGTCAGCGTCTCTGCCGTCCGGGCACCTCGCGGCCACCAGCGCGTCGGCCTCGTTCGGTTCGACGTCCTTCGGCAGCAGCACCGGCAGCGGCACCAGCCGCAGCCGGGGTTCCAGCCGACGCGGACGGCTCGGTGCCAACCTCGTGGCGATGCCGCCGGTGCCGCTGCGCGATCCCGCGACCGCCGTGCTCGCCAATCCCGAGGTCCCCGAGTCGCACCGGTTCTGCGGCAAGTGCGGCGAACCCGTCGGCCGGGGCAAGGACGGCAAGCCCGGACGTGCGGTCGGCTTCTGCCCACGCGACCGGACGCCGTTCTCGTTCGTGCCGAGCCTGAAACGCGGCGACCTGCTCGACGGGCGCTACGAAGTGCTCGGCGCACTCGCGCACGGCGGCCTCGGCTGGATCTACCTCGGCCGCGACCGCAACATCAGCAACGCCGGCAGCGATCGTTGGGTCGTGCTGAAAGGCCTGATCAACACCGGCGACCCGGACGCGCTCGAAGCCGCCGTCGCCGAACGCCGTTTCCTGGTCGAGGTCGACCACCCGAACATCGTCAAGATCCACGATTTCGCGGAGCATCCCGACCCGGCCACCGGCGAAAACGTCGGCTACATCGTCATGGAGTACGTCGGCGGGCGTTCGCTGAAAGACATCGCGCTCAATCATCGGGGCCCGACCGGGGGCCGTACCCCTCTGCCGCTGCCGCAGGTCCTCGCGTACGGGCTGGAAGTGCTCCCGGCGCTCGGCTACCTGCACGATCGCGGCCTGCTCTTCTGCGACTTCAAGCCCGACAACGTGATCCACGTCGAGGAGCAGCTCAAAATCATCGACCTCGGTGCCGTCCGGCGCATCGGCGACCAGGACTCCGCGCTGTACGGGACCCCGGGTTACCAGGCACCCGAACTCGCCGCCGACGGCCCGTCGATCAGCTCCGACCTCTACACCGTGGGCCGCACGCTGGCCGTGCTGAGCTTCGACTTCAACGGCTTCACGTCACGGTTCGCCGATTCGCTGCCCGATCCGGCGGACGTAGCTCTGCTAACCGCCGAAGACTCCTACTACCGCTTCCTGCGCCGGGCCACCGACGCGCGGCCGGAAGCACGGTTCGAGTCCGCCGGCGAGATGGCCGATCAGCTGGCCGGCGTGCTGCGCGAGGTGCTCGCGGCAGCCGACGGCGTACCCAGGCCCGCGATTTCCGCGCAGTTCACGGGCGAGTGGCGCGCGTTCGGGGCCGACGGATCGCCGATCACCGGCCGTGGCGTCGCGTTGGCGCTGCCACAGCCGCTCGTCGACCCGGCCGACCCCGGCGCGACGCTGCTCGGCACGCTGGGCGCGGCCGATCCGCAGGCCACCGTGACCGCGCTGCGGGCCGCGACCGGGTCTCGGAGCTTCGAGATCAGCCTGCGACTCGTACGGGCGCTGCTGGAAGCCGGGGACACTGCCACCGCCCGCGACGAACTCACGGCCGCCGCCAAGACCGCGCCGGTGCCGGGCGACTGGCGGCTCGACTGGTACACCGGCATGATCGCGCTGGCCACGGACGACTTTCCGGCTGCGCGTACCCGCTTCGACGCGGTCTTCAATGTTCTTCCGGGTGAACTCGCTCCGCAGCTCGCGCTCGCGGCGGCGGCGGAGCTGGCCGGTGACCACCTCGGTGCCGCCACCCGCTACGAGCGCGTGTGGCACGTCGACCACGGCTTCTCCAGCGCCGCGTTCGGGCTGGCCCGGACGCGTGCCGCCGCCGGCGATCGCATCCGCGCGCTCGCCGTGCTCGACGAGGTGCCGGAGCAGTCGAGCCAGTACGAACCGGCGCGCGTGGCGGCGGTCCGCGTCGCGATCAACGCCGGCATCGCCGATCTGCGGCCGGACGACGTGATCCTCGCCGGTCAGCGCCTCGAATCGCTCCGGCTGGACGCGCTCCGGCAGGCGACGCTCTCGGTGGAGATTTTCGAGGCCGCGATCGCCTGGATCGGCGCCAACCCGGCATCGGGGCCGGGTTCCACGTCGGCGGCACGAGTGCTCGGGCGCACGCTGACAGAACGCGACCTGCGCCTTGGGCTCGAGCGCGCCTACCGGCTTCTCGCCTCACTGGAATCCGACACGTACGCGCGTTACACCCTCGTCGACCGTGCCAACGCGGTCCGACCACGGACGATGGTCTGATGATGTCACCGACGCTCCAACACATCGACGGCCGATGCCCCGCCTGCGGCGAACCCGTCGACGGCGAGGCACGCTTCTGCGAGGCCTGCGGGCAGGACCTCGCGAACCCGCCGACGCATCGGCTAGCGACGTCGGCGTCCGCGCCGGAGACCTGCGCCTCCTGCGGTGGGCGAGCCTTCACCGAACAGGTCGGTGGCGGTTCCTACTGCGACAACTGCGGCACCCGGCGCCCCGCCGGCCGCGACCACGTCGAGATCGACTTCGGCGACATCGCGGGCGTGAGCGACGTCGGGAAGCGTCACCACTACAACGAGGACGCGATGGGCGTCGCCGCGATCACGGGCGCGGCGGTCGCGGTCGTCTGCGACGGCGTCTCCTCGTCGACGCGGCCCGACACCGCCTCGAACGCCGCCGCCGACGCCGCGACCCGCACGTTCGTCCGGATTCTGGACGCGGAATCGGCGGCACCGCCGGATGCCGCGATCGCGGAGGCCGCCATGGTCACGGCCGTCGGCAGCGCCCAGGCCGCGGCGGCTGACGCGGCCGGTGGCGTCACGTCGGCCAACCCGCCGAGTTCCACCTTCGTGGCGGCCGTCGTGACGCGCGAGACCATCACCGTCGGTTGGATCGGCGACAGCAGGGCCTACTGGATCCCCGCTCCGGCCACCGACGGGCCTGGCGCGGACACGGACTCCTGGAGCGACGAGGCCCGCTGCCTGACCGTCGACGACTCGCTCGGCGGTCAGCTCGCGGCGGCCGGTGTTGAGCTGACCGACGGCGCCCCGAACCTCGGCGCGCTCGTCCGCTGGCTCGGCGCGGACGCCAACGACACGTCGCCGCACGTGCACGTTTTCACGCCGGACGGCCCGGGCCGGGTGATCGTCTGCAGCGACGGCCTCTACCGCTACACCGCTGACGCGGCCGCGCTCGCCGCGATCACGCCCGAGGGTGCCCCGATCGACGTCGCCCGCACGCTGACCCAGTTCGCGCTCGACGCCGGCGGCCACGACAACATAACCGTCATCGTCGTGCCATTCCCCCCGATTACCTAAACCGAGCAACGCGAAGGACTATGACCGTGTCTCAACCCCCCACGTTCACCGCCGAGGTCTACCAGAACGAGTTCCTGGCCGCAGGCGCGCAGATCGTCGACGCCGTCATCACCGTGACCGGGTCCGGCGTCGCGGCGGCGGGCCAGCCGACGGCGGCGCAGGTCATCATGGTCGACTGCTCCGGCTCGATGGCGAATCCGGCCACCAAAATCGCGGCGGCGAAGATGGCCACGACGACTGCGATCAACACGCTGCGCGACGGCGTCGAATTCGCGGTCATCTCCGGTCGAGCCGGCGCGACCATGGTCTATCCGGCCACGGGCAGCCTGCGGGTCGCGTCCGCGCAGACCCGGGCCGAGGCCAACCGGGCCGTCGCCGGTCTCGTCGCCGACGGCGGCACCGCGATCGGCACCTGGCTCTCGCTGGCCAACCAGATCCTCTCCACCAGCACCGCCGAGGTGAAACACGCGATCGTGCTGACCGACGGCCGCGACGAGCACGAGACCCGCCAGCAGTTGCTCGACGTGCTGCGCGCCTGCGAGGGCCGGTTCGTGTGCGACAGCCGCGGCATCGGCAACGGCTGGGTCGCCGACGAGTTGCGCCTGGTCGCGTCGACGCTGCTGGGTACAGCCGATGGCCTGGAGAACCCGAGCGAACTCCCGGCCGCGTTCGAGGCGATGACGGCGACGGCGATGGGCAAGGCGGTCGCCGATGTCTCGCTCCGCGTCTGGACCCCGGCCGCCTCCACGATCCGATTCGTCAAGCAGGCGTACCCGCAGGTGGAAGACCTGACCGCGCGGCGCAAAACCGTCTCCGAGCGCATCGGCGATTACCCCACCGGCGCCTGGGGTGGTGAGAGCCGCGACTATCACATCTCGATCGCGGTGCCCGCCGGTGGCGTCGGCGAGGAAATGCTCGCGGCCCGGGTCAGCCTCGTCGCCGGTGACACCGTGCTGGCGCAGTCACTCGTGCTGGCCACGTGGACCGACGACACGGCACTGTCCACAAAGATCAATCAGCGCGTCGCCCACTACACCGGCCAGGCCGAACTCGCGTCCGCGATCCAGGAAGGCCTCGCCGCCCGCGACGCCGGCGACATCGAGACGGCGACGTCGAAGCTCGGCCGGGCGGTGCAGCTCGCCGCCGAGTCCGGCCACGAGGACACCGCGAAACTGCTCAAGCGCGTGGTCGACGTCGTCGACGAACGCACCGGCACGGTTCGTCTGAAGCAGAAGGTCGCCGGCAACGACGCCGAACTAGCCAACGTCCGGTCCGTGAAGACTATTCGGGTGAAGAAGGCATGATGGCGACTTATCTTTGCCCCAAGGGGCATGCGTCGCACGACAGTGACTACTGCGACGAATGCGGCGCGGCGATCGCCGGGGTTTCCCAGGCCGCCACGGGTACGGGCACCGCGAACGCACCGTCCTCCACGGTGACTTCGGGCTCTACCCCGGCCACGCCGACCGGCGCCGTGTGCCCGGAGTGCCAGTCACCCCAGGCTGGGCGCTTCTGCGAGGTCTGCGGCTACGACTTCATCATGGCGAAAATCGGCGGTGTCGGGGCGGCGCCGACCGTCGTCGCGGAACCGATCGTCGAGGAACCGATCGTCGAGGAACCGGTCGCGACCCCTGTGGAGAGTTCCGCCCCGGCGAGCCCGACCGGCTGGCGGCTGACCGTGCGCTCCGATGCCGACTACCACGCCCGCATGGAGGCGCAGCGGGAGCCGGACACCGAGTCGATCCCGTTTCCCGCCTTCTGCCCGGAGCGCCGCTTCGCGCTCGCCGGCGCGCAGGCGCTGATCGGCCGGCGCAGCCGCTCCCGTGGCATCGAACCGGAGATCGACCTCTCCGGGCCGCCCGGCGACCCCGCGGTCTCGCACGCGCATGCCCTGCTCGTGGCGCAACCGGACGGCACCTGGTCGGTCGTGGACCTCGAATCGGCCAACGGCACGTACGTCAACGACGGCGTCGACCCGATCGACTCGAACACCCCGATCGCGCTGGCCGACGGTGATCGCGTGCACGTCGGTTCCTGGACCACGATCACGGTGCAACGAGGCTGACCGCGCTTACGATCCCTCACTGTTAGGCGGCTCCGGCGGATCTGACGGTCGCGACGGATCTGACGGTTTAGGCGGATCTGACGGTTTGGGCGGCTCGTCGTCGCGCCGGGGTGGCGGCCAACCTCCGACCGGTGGTCCGGAGACCGGCGAGGTCGTCGAGTTGGGCGTCGTCGGCGTCGGGTAGGGCCCGCCTGGCGTGTAGCCGGTGCCGGGCGGGGCCGCGTACGGGTCGGCGGGTGGCACGTAGTCGCCCGGCTGCTGATATCCGCCCGGCTGCTGATATCCGCCCGGTTGCGGGTAGCCGCCGGTGCCCGTGCCCGGATAGGTGCCGGGATACGTGCCCGGAGGCGTGTACCCGCTCGGTGGTGGCTGGTATCCGCCGCCCGCCGACGGGTAGCTCGGATATCCGGCATATCCGGGCGGGGGCAGTTTCGGCCGCCGCTTCGTGCGGATGCCCCAGATGAGCAGCAGCAACCCGAGCACGGCCAGGATCGCGCCGACGACGAGCGCGCCGATGCCGATGTCGCCGATCAGCGACGCTTTCACGCCGACCCGGGCGTCGAGCTTCACGTTGGCGGACGCGTCCGTGTTCATGATCACGAGCCGGTAGTCGCCGTCGGCCAGTTTCCACGTCAGCGACGGGTTCTGCCCGGACGCCTGGGCCAGCCAGAACGCCTGGTCGCCGGGGCGGGCCGGCGCGGCCGAACCGGGTACCTGCTGCGTGGTCAGCTTGTAGGGCCCGAAGCTCAGGTCCGTGATCTGCTCGTACGGCGAGCCGGACAGGAAGGTCTGCACGTCTGCCGCCCGGGCCACGCCGATGAAGATCGGGCCACCGGCGGAGCGGCCGTCGACGGTGATCGTGACGTCGGTGCCGCTGATCGAGACGTTCGACGTGTTCTGGATGTGCGTCGGGTCGGTGACGAACGCGTCCGTCGTGGTGGCCAGCGGGTGGAAGCCGCTCCGGAACGTGCCGGAGGTGCCGCCGATGGCCAGCAGACCGCCGCCTCCGGCCAGGGCACCCAGACCGCACAGACCCACGAGGATGCCCAGAACGATCAGAATGATTTTCTTGGCCACCGTGCGCTCACCCCCCGCAGCGATACGTCCGGTTCAGTATCGCTTACGGAGATCGTTCTGAGCCCTAGATCGCGAGGACGGCTACACGCGGCCGGCTACATCCGTACGACGAGGTTCTGGCTGTCCACGAAGCGGCCGACCGGCGAGGCCAGCATCGCGATCACCTGCGCCACGTGTTCCGGCTGCATGATCGTCGTCGGGTCCTCGTCGGGCGCGAGCGTGCGGCGCAGGTCGGTGGCGGTACGCCCGGGCGAGATGCAGACGACCCGGGTGCCGTAGATCGCGAGTTCTTCCTTCATGACCTCGCTCATGCTGATCACCGCGGCCTTCGACGCCGAGTAGGTCAGCCAGCCGGAGCGGCCGTTGATGCCGGCGGTCGAGGCGATGTTCACGACGAGGTCGAACGTGTTGCCGTTGTGCAGCAGCGACTGCACGATCGTGAACGGTGCGTAGAGGTTCACGCCGATCGTGCGCTCGAAGTCGGCGAAGTCGATCTGCTGGATGCTCATCGGCGCCGTGAAGCCGGCGTTGTTGATCAGGATGTCGACGCTGCCGTGCGCCTCCATGATCTCCTTCATCATCACGACCAGGCCCGGACGGTCGGCGAGATCGATGAAGTAGGGCGTGACCCGCTTGTTGTGCGGGTTGTTCGCGATCAGCTCCTTGACCGCCATGGTGAACTCGTCGGACCGCCGGGACAGCAGGATGAAGTCGGTGACGTCGTTGTCCGCGTCGAAGAACTCGCGCACGGTGCGCAGCCCGATGCCCTTGGAGGCACCGGTCACCATGATCGACTTACTCATCGTTGGCCTCGTTTCCGAGCAGGTAGCCGGCGAGCTGGACGTCAACCGGCGTGGTCACCTTGAAGTTGCGGTCACTGCCCTCGAGGAACCGCACATCAAAGCCGGCCACCGCGCACAGCGTCGCGTCTTCGGTGAACACGACACCTTCCCGTGCGGCATATTCGTGTGCGGCCACCAGCGTCGCCTTGTTGAACTTCTGCGGCAGCTGCACATTGCGGAGCGTGTCCCGGTCGAGCGAGCCGACTACCCGGTGCGTGCCCGGATCGACCGGCGCGACCGTGAACGGGATGTCGAGCATGAAACTCACGTCGGGGTGCTCGTCACGGATGATCCGCTCGAAGTCACGCGTCGTGACGAGCGGCCGAGCCGACTCGTGGATGATCACGTGATCGTTGTCGACGCGGGGCAGCATGTTGGCGACGGACTCGTGCCGGGTCCGGCCGGCGGGCACGTAGCTGATCGGCGTCTTGATCGCGTAGTCGGTCACGATCTTCTCGACATCGGCGCTGCCAGCCCTCGGGGTAGTTCAGCACGATCTGGGTGATCTCGTCGACCGCGTCGGCCGCGACCAACGAGTAGACCAGGATCGGAATGCCCTTCACCACGATGAACTGTTTGGGCTGCCCAGCCGCGACGCGAGCGCCGACGCCGCCGTTGAGTAGGGCGAGGGTGTACACCGGAAGGTCCCCTATCAGCTGAAACAGCGGCCAACCCGGCCACGATCCGTCGAGGATACACGGCCCTCTGCAGCCACAATAACGACTCAAATGCCCATTAAAGACACAATCGCAGAGCCGTTTGAGATGTGTACCGGAGCATGACAGATGTAACGGCGAGTTCGTGATTGACACATCTGGATGGTGCCGGGCCGAGCCGCCATGATGATGCCCATGACCATTCCCACGGGGACGAGCGCGGCACCAAGCCCCGGCAGCCTGCCGCTCGCCGTAGACATTCAAGGGGTGACCAAGCGCTTCGGCCAGGTCACCGCCGTTGACAACATGACGCTCACGATCGAACCGGGCGAGATCGTGGCGTTCCTCGGGCCCAACGGCGCCGGCAAGACGACCACGGTCGACATGGTGCTCGGCCTCTCGCGTCCGAACGCCGGCGCCGTGCGGGTCTACGGACGCAAGCCGACCGACGCGGTGGCGCGGGGTGAGGTGTCGGCCGTCATGCAGACCGGTGGCCTGCTCAAAGACCTGACCGTGGCCGAGACGGTACGCCTCACCGCGACGCTCTTCCCGCACAAGCGGCCCGTCAGCGAGGTGCTCGACCGGGCCGGCATCAGCGACATCGGCGACCGGCTCGTCGGCAAGTGCTCCGGCGGCCAGCAGCAGCGACTCCGATTCGCACTGGCGCTGCTGTCCGACCCGCTGCTGATGGTGCTCGACGAGCCGACCGCCGGCATGGACGTCGAGGGCCGCCGCGACTTCTGGGGCGCGATCCGGGAGGACGCCCAGCGTGGCCGCACGATCATGTTCGCGACCCACTACCTCGATGAGGCCGACGCGTACGCGGACCGGATCGTACTGATCCGTGCCGGCCGCATCGTCGCCGACGGCACCACCTCCGAGATCAAGGCCATGGCCAGCGGACGTACGGTCCGGGCGACTCTCCCCCGGGCTCGTCGTGGCGACCTGGAAACGCTGCCGGGCGTCGAGCACGTCGAAGTACGCGGCGACACCGTCTTCGTGCGCACGAAGGACTCCGACAGCGTGGCCCGGCACCTGCTCACCAGCACCGACGCCCGTGACCTCGAGATCACCTCGCACAACCTCGAGGACGCGTTCATCGCGCTGACCTCGGCTGACGCGGAGCCGATCGGCACCGGCCCGTCTGAAACCAACCCGTCTGACCTGACGACTTCCGGGAGCGCACGATGACCGTCCTCACGCCCGACATCGAGCGCCGGGTCCCCCCGCTCGGCGGCTTCAACCTGACGTTCCTGTGGCTGGAGATCCGCCGGCTGCTTCGCAACAAGCGCACCATCGTCTTCATGGTCGTGCTGCCGCTCGGCATCTACGCGGCCTTCGGCAGCGCGACCGATTCGATCGGTGGCGGCAGCAGCGTGCAGCTTCGGCAGTACGAGATGCTGAGCCTCGCGCTGTACGGTTCGATGCTCGCCTGCACCAGCGGTGGCTCCTCGGTCGCCGTCGAGCGAGCGCTCGGGTGGAGCCGGCAACTGCGCCTGACGCCGCTGCGGCCACCGGCCTACATCGTCATCAAGCTGATGGCCGCGCTCGGGCTCGGTCTCGTACCCGTGCTGCTGTTGTTCGGTTTCGGCGCGCTGCGCGGCGTGTCCCTGCCGGCGCACGTCTGGATCCTCAGCGGCCTCGCGATCTGGCTCGGTTCGCTGGTCTTCGCGTCGCTCGGGCTCTTCATGGGCTACCTGCTGCCGTCGGAGAACGTGATGCAGTTCCTCGGCCCGATCCTCGGCATCCTGTCGGTCTTCGGTGGCATCTTCTTCCCGATCACCGCGTTCTCCAGCACGCTGCAGACGATCGCGAAGTTCACGCCGGTCTGGGGCGTCGCGGAGTTGTCGCGGGTGCCGCTGCTCGGCGGTGGCGTACCCGTGGAAGCGATTTTGAACATCGTCGGCTGGCTGATCGTCTTCGGCGTCGGCTCGATGCTCGCCTTCCGCCGCGACACGAAGCGCGTCTGATCGGCAAGCGCATCTGATCGGCAAGCGCATCTGATCGGCAAGCGCATCTGATCGGCAAGCGCATCTGATCGGCAAGCGCATCTGGCCGAGACGGCCCTCGCTCGATTCGGGCGGGGGCCGTCAGACGCGGGCGCGTTCGGCGACCGGCTCGCGGGCGTCGGGCACCGCGATCCGGGTCCCGGATCGGGCGGCGGCCAATCCGCGACGGCGCCGCAGGGCATAGACCCCGCCGCCCACCAGCAGCACCAGCGCCGCGCTGCCCGCGATGGATTCCCAGCTGACCCCGTTCGCCGGCAGGACCACGGCGTCGGCGTCGGACCCGCACGCCGCCGGCCGGTCCGCGCCGGAGAGATAGGCGCACGCGGTCGTCGTCAATTGGACCGTGTTGTCGTCGACGACGGCCGTGAAGTGCACGGTGACGGCGCGCCCCGGGGTCAGTGACCCCGGCCAGGAGAGTTCGTGACCGACCAGCGTGCCGCCGTCACCAACGGCGATGTCGCGAAGATTCGCCGGGGCGTCGAGGCGGATCTCCATCGGTCGCGCGATGGTGTCCTTGTCATCGACGGTGATGGCGTAGGCGAGTGTGTCGCCCGGTTTCGCCGCGCTCACGGCGTCGCCCATCGTGACCCGCACGAGTGGCACCGACGGGGTGACCGGAATGCCCGGCACCGGCGACGCGGCCGCGATCCCGGGAGCTGTCAGCGCCACGGCCAGCATCGTCAACCCCGCCGCGGCCAACCAGTCCGTGCCGATCCGGTGACAGCGTCGGGTCATCGCGAACTCCACTCAGGTTCCGGTGCGTGAAATACACCAAAAGTAACGAACCGGACGTTATCCGGTCGCGCCTTCGGTGCTCACGTCGACTCGGGAACCAGGAGCGCGATTCGTCAGAGGAGCGCGTAGACCTCGTCGGACGCGGCGCCGCCACGGGGGCGCGAACTGCGACCCGGCGAGCGCAGGCTCACGACATGAGGGTGGGATTCGTCCTCGAGTGTCCAGCACGCGTCCCAGAATTCGACTTCGGCGGGTGCGACCTCATCCGTCGTCGTAACGGTCAGGTGAGACGCCTCGTCCGCAATTGCCTTACGCGAAACATCCATGTCCATATGCTCCCATCATTATGCTGTTGATCGCACATGCGAGGTATCGCAACTGATGGGATGTGTACCCGCCCGGCGCCATGATCAAACGGCCGCGAACGGTTGCGAGGTTGTTAACTTTGAACATAATTTAAGGTGATTTACGAGGTCGAAGCGCATTCGATGATCGGTGCGTTGTATTCCCGGAAAGACTGTCGGGAACCCGTCGGACACACGCGTGTAATCGCTATTTCATCTCAGAATTGGCACACTTTTTATCGCTGGGCGGGTTGTTCCGTCGCGATCATGGCCTCGGCAAGCGCCACTGGCGATTTCGGCTTCCGCCGGGCCAACGCGACGCCCGCCAGACACAGCGCACCGCCCGCGTAGGCCAGCGGCACCGGCGTCTCGCCGAGAAAGAGCCAGCCCATCAGGATCGCGATCGGCGGCACGAGGTAGGTCGTGACCCCCAACTTTCCGGCACCCGTGCGCGCCAGTGCGTATGCCCACGTCGTGAACGCGAGTGCCGTCGGCAGCGCGCCGAGGTAGACGAGCAGCCAGATCGTCTGCGCCTGCGCGTGCTCGACTCCCCGCACGAGTTGCCCCGCGAACGGCAGGCAGCACACCGCCCCGACCGTGCACGCGAGCCAGGTGACCCGCAGCGCCGACACCTCGACGAGCAGCGGTTTTTGCGTGACAACGGCGATCGCGTAGGCGACGGCGGCCACGAGACACAGCACCACTCCGACCAGGTCGGTGCTCGCGGCGTGCGACGTGGCCACGCCGATCACGATGACCCCCGCGAACGCGACGGCGGCCCCGGCGACGAACATGCGCGAAAAGCGCTCGCCCAGCGTCAGCCCGGCCAGAATCGCGATCAGAATCGGCCCGATGTTGACGAGCATGGCCGCTGTGCCGGCATCAATCCGCTGCTCAGCCGCGTTGAGCGCGACGTTGTAGAGACCAAACCACAGCACGCCGCAGACGATCACGCGGACCCACGCGCTCCCGGTCGGCCAGCCGCTCGCCCCGGACGCGGTCACCGGTGCACGATCCCGTCGCACCAGCAGCGCCACGCCGAGCACGGCGCTGCCGACGAGGAGACGACCCAGTGAGAGCGCGCCTGCGGTCAGCTCCCGGTCGACATGCCGGATCGCCACGAACGCCGACGCCCACAACAACACGGTGACGCCGGCCGCGGCGAGCGGAAGAATCGGTGGTCGGGCCGGCTTCTCGCTGGATGGCAGGGCTTCGGCGGATGTCGCGGGTTCGGCTGGCACCCGGACACCGTACTGCCGGGGTGCGACAGCGGCGATCGGGTTATCGGCGCGTGCGAGACGATCTGCGGCATGAACGCGTACCCGGATAAGCCTTGGCTCGTCACACTCGTCTGCGGTGCCTCCGGCGTGGGCAAGTCGAGCGTGGCGCTCCCAATTGGTCAGGCGTTACCTCACGCCGTTGGCGGAGGCGGACGACATCGTGACCGCACTGACGGCGCTGTCCACGCCCGAACAGCAGCCGATGCTGCACCGATGGCGCACCGATCCGACCGTCTCGACGTGGACGGCGGAGCAGATCGCCGCGCAGACGTTCGCGGTCGCCGAGGCGTTGCGGCCCGGCTTCGAGGCCGTGATCGCCGACCACATCGAGTTCGGAGCGCCGGTCGTGATGGAGGGCGACTTCCTGCTGCCGGAGCTGGTGGCGGGTTTCGGCGACGCGGTGCGGGCAGTCGTGATCGCCGAACCGGACGAGGACCGCATCGTCGCGAACTACCTGGCCCGCGAACCGCACGAGGGGCCACAGCGCGTTCGCGCGCAGGGTGAGCGCGTTGGTAGGCACCGAGCTGTCGGCCCGCGCGGCGCGCGTCGGGGTGCCGGTGGTGCCCGCGTGGCCGTGGTCCGATGGGCTCGATCGGGTGGAGGCGGCACTGCGAAAGTCTTAGATCAACATCCTCACACGGGTACGTCGATCCGCATCCGTTCGCGATCGGCACCACTGTTGATCGTCTGTGTTCGATGGTTTGGCCGAGGTAACGGCCCCCTCCGGCCCCTCCCGAGACGGGTTTTCGTCGGTAGCGTCGACGGGGTGAAGGTCGTTGACGAGGATGTGGTCGAGGCGATGCAGCGGGCCGCCCGGGCTGCCGCCGTCGCCTCCGCAACCCTGCTGACCTCCGTCGTCACCGTCGCTGCGGCTGCCGAAAAGGGGATATGACACGGACGAGGTCGCGTTCGCGTTGACGTGGACGCCGGGCAGGCCCGGTGCTAGGTCGCAGTTCGGGAGTACCTCACACGAGTGCTGCCGCAGGTGTTGGCGGCGTTCGCGGCCGGGGACATCGACTACCGGCGTGCGTGGCTGTTCTACGACCTGCTCGCCACCGTCGATGACACCCTCGCCGCCGCGATCGCCGCCACACTGCTGCCCGATGCCGGGTGAATGGACGACCAGTCAGTTACGGGCCCGGATCCGCAAAGCCGTGCTCAAGGCCGACCCCGGTGGGGCGGCGCAGCGAACCTCGAAGAAGCTCGGGTCCCGCAGCATCGGCACCACCCCGGATGAGGACGGCACCTCCTCGCTCTACGGCATCCTGCTGCCGGCGGCTCGGGTGTCGGCGGCGTTCGAGCGGGTGGACGCGTTCGCTCGCGGGATCAAACTCACCGGGGATGCCCGCACGCTGGAGCAGTTGCGGGCGGACACGTTCCTGGACCTGCTCGAAGGCGTCGGCATCGGTGCCAGCCCGATCCACCGGGCCGGGGTCATCGAGTTGGTGGTGCCGTGGGACACCGCGACCGGTGCCGGCACCGAACCCGCCACCCTCGCCGGATACGGACCCGTCTCAGCCGACATCGCCCGGCAAATCCTGGCCTCGCAGGCGGCGGTGGCGCAGTGGCAGTTCAGCGCCGTCGGCCCCGGCGCAGAACTCCTCGCCCACGGGTTGCTGGGTGCTCGACCGACACCAGCCGCAGCCGCCAACGCCAACCGTGCCCGCGCCCAGAGCGGTGCTACCGGCACCGGCAACGGCAACGGCAACGGCAACGGCAACGGCAACGGCAATCCTGCAACCCGCGGGCCTCGATCCAAACCGCCAGGACCTGACGAGCCTGGACCTGACATCCCCGGCCCCGACGGGCCTGGATCCGACGGATATGGGGACGGCGGGCGTCGCGGGTCACCGCGACCATCCCAGCCGAACCAATCCCGTGGCAGTGGCGCACCAGCCGGGCCGTCAGCCGACCAGCCGTCACCGCAGCCTGCCTGCACACCCCGGCAACGAACCAGCGAGATCCGGCCGATGCCACCCGTGGAAGCCGACCCGAACCGGCGTAGGCCCGGAGCCGCGTTAACCCGCTGGATCAGAGCCCGCGACCGCACCTGCCGCGCACCCGGCTGCAACCGCCGCGCCCGCTACGCCGATCTTGACCACACCATCCCGCACGCCAAAGGCGGCAAAACCACCCACGACAACCTCGCCGTCCTCTGCCGGCACCACCACCGGCTCAAAGACGAAACGAAGTGGATCATCACCCAACCGACCCCAGGCCACCTGATCTGGAAGTCCCCCAGCGGCCACATCTACGAGACCGACCCCGAACCACCACCGTTCTAACGGCCGCACGCAAACCGAAAGCGTCCACCACCCCCGATCACACGATCCGGGGCGGTGGACGCACGCGCGCGTCCGACCGAGATCCCGGCTTTGGCACGATGACGGTATGGCCTTGTCGACGGCGTTCACGAGACTGTTCGGAATCGAGCACCCGATCGCGCTGGCGCCGATGGGCGGTTCGGCGGGCGGGTCGTTGGCAGCGGCCGTTTCTCGCGGCGGCGGCCTCGGATTGCTCGGTTCGGGTAACGGCGATCCGGAGTGGCTCGCGCGCGAATTGGCGATCCTCAAGGCGGCCACGGTTCCTCCGGCCGGCACGGTTCCTCCGGCCGGCACGGTTCCTCCGGCCGGCACGGTCAATCCCTGGGGAATCGGGTTCCTGACCTGGGCCATCGATGTCGACGCCGTCGAACGGGCGTTAGCGCATCGGCCACACGCGGTGATGCTGTCGTTCGGCGATCCGAGCCCCTACGCCGCGCGCATTCGCGACGCGGGCGCGACACTGATCATCCAGGTCACTGATCTCGAGGAAGCCAGGCGAGCCCTCGATCTCGGCGCGGACGTCATCGTCGCCCAAGGCAGCGAGAGCGGCGGCCACGGTGCCCGCCATGGCCGGTCCACGTTGCCGTTCGTGCCGATCGTGGTGGACCTGGTCGCGCCGGTGCCCGTCCTCGCGGCGGGCGGCATCGCTGACGGTCGTGGGATCGCCGCCGCTCTTGTCCTCGGTGCGGCGGGCGCGCTGCTCGGCACCCGCCTTCAGGCCACGGCGGAATCGCTTGTCGACCCGTCCATCACCCAGGCGATTATCGACGGGCGGGGGCAGGACACGGCTCGGGACAGCGTGCTGGATATCGCCCGGGGCTCCCGATGGCCGTCCAACTACACGGCTCGTAGCCTCGGCAACCCGTTCCATGATCAATGGCGAGGGCGCGAAGCGGAACTCTCGTCAGATGCGGAAGCCCGGGATGTCTATCAGGGGTTGGTCGCGCACGGTGATCTTCCGCCGTTGCCGATCTGGGCCAGCGAGGCCATCGACTTGATCACTGACCGACCGGCGGCGGCTGATCTCGTCCGCGCGCTGGCGGCCCAGGCCGAGAAGGCGCTATCGCAGGCGGGACGGTCCTGACGCGCGCAAGACGCCACACGATAGGTCCCGACGACGTCTAGCTCGGCGACGGCGGGAAGCAGGTAGGAGTGGTAACACGTCGGGCCACCGTGGATGACGATCAGGGCGGGGAGGTTTGGGTCGCCGAATCGACGTACCCACAAATCGATTCCGTTGATCTTGAGATTTTGACCCTCGCCGCCGATCACGCCCGCAGCCTATCCGGCACACTGTCCGCGTGGAGTCCCGTTATCTCGCCGCGATCGACCAGGGCACGACCTCTTCCCGTTGCATCATCTTCGACGCCGACGGCCATATCGTCTCGGTTGACCAGCGCGAACACGAGCAGATTTTCCCGCGACCCGGCTGGGTGGAGCACGACGCGGCCGAGATCTGGTTCAACGTGCAGGCGGTCACCCGCAACGCGCTCGACCGGGCGGGACTCTCCCGCGCGGATCTGGCCGCCGTCGGCATCACCAACCAGCGCGAGACCACGCTTCTGTGGGACGCGATCACCGGCGAACCGGTGCACAACGCGATCGTCTGGCAGGACACGCGCACCGACCGCATCGTGCGGGAACTCGCGGGTGACGCCGGACCCGACCGGTTCCGCGATCGGTGCGGCCTGCCGCTCGCGACCTACTTCTCCGGACCGAAGATCCGCTGGCTGCTCGACCGCGACCCGGAACTGCGGCGCCGGGCCGAAGACGGCGAAGTGCTGTTCGGCACGATCGACACGTGGCTCATCTGGCAGCTGACCGGCGCGCACTGCACCGATGTGACAAACGCGAGCCGTACCATGCTGATGAATCTGTCCACATTGGACTGGGACGAGACGTTGCTGGACGCGTTCGGCGTGCCGCGCGCGATGCTTCCCGACATCAAACCGAGCGCGCATATGTACGGCGAAGCCGGCGGCGCGCTGGCCGGAGTGCCCGTCGCGAGCGCCCTGGGCGATCAGCAGGCGGCGCTGTTCGGGCAGGCCTGCTTCGCGCCCGGCGAGGCGAAATGCACCTACGGCACCGGCTCGTTCCTCCTGCTCAACACGGGCACCGAACCGGTTCAGAGCTCGCGTGGCCTGATCACGACGCTCGGCTACCAGGTGGGCGACTCGGCCCCGGTCTACGCGCTGGAGGGCTCGATCGCGGTCACCGGCGCGCTCGTGCAGTGGCTGCGGGACAACATCGGGCTGATCGGCTCGGCCGACGAGATCAACACGCTGGCCGCGACCGTGCCCGACAACGGCGGCTGCTACATCGTGCCCGCGTTCGCCGGACTGTTCGCACCCTACTGGCGGGCCGACGCGCGTGGGATCATCGCCGGCCTGACCAGCTTCGTCACGAAGGGGCACCTGGCCCGGGCCGCCCTGGAAGCGACCGCGTGGCAGGTCCGTGACGTGATGATGGCGATGGCGCTGGAATCGGGCGTCGACATCGCCGTGTTGAAGGTCGACGGCGGCATGACCGCGAGCGACCTGCTGATGGGCTTCCAGTCGGACATCCTCGACGTGCCGGTCGTACGCCCGACGATCGGCGAGACGACCAGCCTCGGGGCGGCGTTCGCGGCCGGCCTGACCGTCGGCTTCTGGCCCGATCTCGATACGTTGCGCGCGCAGTGGATGGAAGACACCCGATGGCGGCCCAACATGCCCGAGTCGGTCCGCGCGACCGGCGCGCGCCAGTGGGCGAAAGCGGTGGCCAGGAGCATGAGCTGGGAAGACGACTAGCCGCGAAGCTCATCGACCGGCACCGCAACAGACGTCGTCCCGTGGTCTCCGATCGGGAGACCACGGGACGACGACCTTCAGGAGGAGGAAAAGCTACTACTTGGCCTCGCCAAGGGTGACGGTGACCGTCTGCGACGCGCCGCTACGGGTCAGCGAGAGTGGCACGCTCTTGCCGACGGTGCCGCTCTGCACATCGTTGAGCAGGTCGTCGGACGTGTGCACCGTCTTGCCGTCGAAGCTCGTGATCACGTCACCGACCTTGATACCGGCCTTGTCGGCGGCGCTGCCCGCGGTCACGGATCCGACCAGGGCACCGGCGTTGTCATCGGCGGTCGAGACGCCCACACCGAGCTGCGGGTGCGAGATCTCGACGCCCTTGATGATGTCGTCAGCGACCTGCTTGGCCCGGTTGGACGGGATCGCGAAGCCAACCCCGATGTTGCCGTCGGCGCCACCGTTGGTCGCGATCGCCGTGTTGATGCCCACGACCTGGCCGTTCGTGTTGACGAGCGCGCCACCGGAGTTGCCCGGGTTGATCGCGGCGTCGGTCTGGATCGCGCCGGCAATCGTGGCGGTCGGCGAAGTGTTCTGCGACTGCTGGCCCTGACCGAACGGGTCCTGCGGCGACGAATCGGAGGACTCGTCGATCGTGCGGTTGAGCGCGCTGACGATGCCGGCGGAGACCGAGCCGTCGAGACCGAGCGGGCTGCCGATCGCGAGCACGGTGTCACCGACCTGCAGCGCCGAGCTGTCGCCGAACGTCGCCACGGTCAGACCGCTCACGTTTTCGGCCTTGTAGACCGCGAGGTCGGTCTTCGGATCGGTGCCGACGAGCGTCGCCTTCACGGTGTTGCCGCTCGTGAATGTGATGTCGACGGTCTTGCCGCCGGCGGTCGCCGCGACGTGGTTGTTCGTCAGCACGTAGCCGTCGGCGCTGAGCACGACACCGGAGCCCTCCGCGCTCTGCGTGGTGATCGACACGACGCTCGGGCTGACCTTGGAGGCGATGCTGGCGAGCGACGAGCGGTCGATGATCGGGTTGTTGTCGACGACGACACCGTTGCCGTTGACCGTGACCCGGTCGTTCTTGTCGAGGCTGTGCATGATCGCGCCACCGGCGACACCGCCGCCGAGCGCGAGCAGAAGGGCTAGGCCGGCGATGCCGGCGACGGCACCCGCCTTGCGGCCGCGAGCCGGCTTGGCCTGGCCCGGGGGCTGGTAGCCGGCGGCCGGGTAGCCACCGGTGGTGGCGGCATCGGTCGGGTAGGCCGGGTAGGAGCTGGTCGGGTAGCCGCCGGTGGTCGGGAATCCGGAGGGCGGAGGGCCGCCCGCCACCTGGTAGGTGCCGGTGTAGTCAGCGGGCTGACCGGCGGTCGGGTAGTCACCGGCGACGCGGCCGGCCGTCGGATAACCGGCGGGCGGCTCGGCACCGGAAGCCGAGTACGGCGTCGCGGGCTGCGATGTGCCGGAAACCGGGGTCATCGGCGTCTGCGGAGCCGGGGTCTGCGGAGCCGGAGCCTGCGTGTACGGCGCCGGCACCGTCGGGTCGACCGGCTGAGACGCGGGAGGCTGAGACGCGGGCGGCTGAGACGCGGGCGGCTGGGAAGCGGGCGGCATGCCGGCCTGCGGAGCGGCCGGGGCCGTCGGCTCCGACGGCGAACGCCACACGTCGTGCTGGGCGTCACGGTGCTCGGCGCTGCCGCCGGTCGGGCTCGAGGCCGCCGTCGTGTCCGATGCGTTCGGCTGGTCCTCGGGCCGCGGCGTGGGCTGCTCGTTCATGTCGTTCTCGCTCATGACACCAGGTTTCCTCATCTGACTTCGTCAAACCTGAAGTTGCCCTGAAAGTTGTCTGGGAATCGGTCTGCACGGTTTGCGGGTAATGAAATTAATGCCCTAGATGTCGTCTTCGGCCGGTTCGGAGGAATCATCGTCGACCGGCGCGACCGGCAACGTCACCCTAAACGTCGCACCCGGCCCGGCCGAGCGCACCGGCTCCTGCGCCGACGTCTCCTCCGAACCGCTCAGAGCCGACGACAACGGAGCCGACGACGAAGAAGCGGACGGCAACGAAGCGCGACGGCAACGGAACCGACGGACTGGAGACGTCGACCGTCCCGCCGTGCGCTGCCACGATGGCGGCGACGATGGCGAGGCCGAGACCCGTACCACTGCTGAGGTCGTTTTCGTTTCGTCGGGTCCGGGCGGTGTCGGCGCGATAGAAGCGTTCGAAGATGTGATCGATCTGCGCCTGGTCCAGGCCGGGGCCAAAGTCGATCACCGACAACTCCGCGAACCCGGGGCGCTTCGACGGACCCAGGCGAACCGTCAGCGGACTCTCCGCCGGCGTGTACGTGAGCGCGTTCGTCATCAGGTTCGTCACGACCTGCCGCAGCCGCAACTCGTCGCCGAGCACCACGAGCGATCCCGCGCCGGGCTCGATGTCCAGGTTGATCCGCCGGTTCGGGGCGATGGCGCCCGCGTTCACCGTGGCATCCGCGGCGATCACCCGGAGATCGACCGGGGCATGCGCGAGCGGGCGTTCCTGATCGAGGCGCGCCAGCAATAGCATGTCCTCCACGAGCATGCCCATCCGGGCGGCCTCGTCCTCGATCCGGCGCACGAGACGGGCCGTCTGCTCCGGCGACGAGGCCGCACCCTGACGGTAGAGCTCGGCGAAGCCGCGGATCGTGGTCAACGGCGTACGCAGTTCGTGGGAGGCGTCCGCGGCGAACTGGCGCATCCGCTCTTCGGAACTCTTAGCCCGGGCCTCGGAGCGCTGCGCCGCGTCGGCGGCCGCCTGGGCGGTCGCGGCGGATTCCACGGCGGCCGCTTCCGACGCGGCACGGGCGGCGAACAACGACTCGATCTGCGCGAGCATCACGTTGAGCGCCTGTCCGAGCCGGCCGACTTCCGTCTTGGGATGGGGGCCGGGCTCCAATTCGGGAACCCGCTGCGTGAGGTCACCGGCCGCGATGGCGGCGGCGGTCTCCTCGATACGCGCCAGCGGCCGCAGGCTCGCTCGGACCAGAGCCACACCCACCGCGGTCAACACGATCAGGGCCGCGCCGCCGGCGATCAACTCGGTCAGCGTGAACCGGCTGACGGCCTGCTCCTCCCCGGTCAGCGACTGCGCGACGATCAGCAGTTGTCCGTTGGCCTGTGGGCTGATGAGCATGCGCCAGTCGCGGGAGCCGTTCGTCGCCGCCACCGTGAAGGGCGTGTTGTTGGCCTTCGCGATGACCTCGGCCAGCGTCTTCGGAAGCGGCGGCAGGTCGGCGGCCTTCAGCGAACGGTCCGCGAACACCGTGCCCACGCCGTGCACGTCCACCTTGCCGACGAGATATGGCGTCGGCGGGATGTAGCCGTTGGACTGGACGTTCGGAATGTCCTTGACGTTGGTCGTGCTCGCCGTGATCCGCAGCTGATTGTCGATCTGCTCGATCAGGTTCGTCCGCAGCGCCCACGCGCTCGCGACGCCGATGACGACGAGGGCCGCCGCCACCAGTGCGAGCACGGCAGCGACGAGTCTGATGCGCAGCGGGGTGCGGCGCAGGAACGTGAACACGGGAATTACTGCGGCAGACGCAACACATAGCCGACGCCGCGCAGCGTGTGGATGAGGCGCGGCTCGACGGTGTCGATCTTGCGACGCAGGTAGGAGATGTAGGACTCGACGATGCTGTCGTCACCGCGGAAGTCGTAATGCCACACGTGGTCGAGGATCTGCGCCTTCGACAGCACCCGATTGGGGTTCGTCATCAGGTAACGCAGCAGCTTGAACTCGGTCGGCGACAGCGAGACGCGCAGCTCCGACCGCCACACCTCGTGCGATTCCTCGTCGAGTTCGAGGTCGTGGAAGGTCAGGCGGGAGGGCTCCGGCTCGCCGGCTGTGCGCCGGAGGACGGCTCGAATGCGAGCGGTCAGCTCTTCCAGGCTGAACGGCTTTGTGACGTAGTCGTCGCCGCCGAGCGTCAGTCCACGGATCTTGTCGTCGGTCGCGTCGCGGGCGGTCAGGAACACCACCGGGGTGCGTACGCCGCCGTCGCGCATCCGGCGGATCACCTCGAAACCGTCGAGGTCGGGAAGCATCACGTCGAGCACGACGAGATCGGGGCGGGACTCGCGGGCGGCGTCGACGGCTTGCGCGCCGTTGGTCGCGGTGGCCACCGTGAACCCGGCGAAGCGCAGGCTGGCGGAGAGTAATTCGACAATGTTCGGATCGTCTTCGACCACGAGCAGTCGTGCTTCAGCCTGCGCTCCACCGGTCAACGTCGCACCCCCTGCGGCGCTGTCACGAACCCCCATGACTACTATCCTGGCCCTGATTCCTGGGTCGTGCCTGGGGTCCACCTGACAATTACCTGAAAGCTTCCATCCAGCGATCTGAACGCTACCGTACCGCCGACCCGACCGGCCGCCTCACCGTGCTCGCAGCAGCCGCCGCAGTTCGGTCAGCGCGCTCGTGACCACGGCGGACGCCGTTCGCAGATCGGATTCGCTCACACCGTGGTTGCGGGCCATCCGGCGCACGTCAGCGGCCAATTCGGCGACGGCACGCTCCAGGTCGGTCACTGCGGGTTCCGGGGAGGAGTCGGGCTCGCGCGTGCCGGATTCCGGCCGGCGTGACGACCACGGCGGCGGTCGGCGGCTCGTGCCCGCGTCGCGCGTCGCTTCCCGCAACTCCCGTTTGATGTCCAGCACCGAGCCGCGGACCTCGCGTTCGATGTCGTTCGCGAGGGAACTGAGATCGGCGACCGACGCGTGGATCTCCGATTCGAGCGCCGCCAACTCGGCCGCACGGGCGACCAGCTCGGCTCGGCCGGTGTCGGTGATCTCGTAGACCTTCCGGCCACCGGCAGCCGTGTGGGTGACCAGGCCTTCGGTCTCCATCCGGGCAAGCCGGGGGTAGATGGTGCCGGCGGAGGGCGCGTACAGGCCGAGGAACCGGTTTTCCAGCAGCCGGATCAGCTCGTAGCCGTGTTTCGGCCCCTCCGCGAGCAGCTTCAGCAGATAGAGCCGCAGCCGGCCATGGCTGAAAACCGCTGTCATGATTCATCTGCTCCAAAGTCGGCGTCGACCGGCCGGCACAACAGCGCGATATTGCCACCGACCGCCGAAGCGTAGAGCTGGCCGGCACCGGAGCCGAGCGTGCCGGACACCGCCGAGCCCCATTTTCCCTCCACCGACATATCCGGGAAGTCGCTGGTGACCCGGCCGTGGACGGCGCTCATCGACACCTTCAGGTCACTGTCCTCGCGGACCCGGATCGTGATCTCGCCGGAAACGGTCTCCAGCCGGATCTGGCTGTCGAACGGCGGATTGTCGAGGTCGGCCGTGAGCGAGCCCGACACCGTCTTCGCCCGCACCTCCGAGGCGGCGGTGTCGGCGAGCGTGATCTCGCCGGAGACCGTCTCCAACTCGATGCGACCGGCGCACCCGAGCGCTTCGATCGGCCCGGAGACCACCTTCGCCCGCAGGTGGCCGTCGATGCCGAACAGCGTCATGCGCCCGCTGACGCAGTCGACCGTGACGTCCGCGTGGATCTGCGAGGCGACCACGGAACCCGAGGCGATCCACAGTTGGCAGGTGGTCCCGTAGGGAACCGCGATCGAGACGTCCGCCGACGATCGGCGTCCGTTGATCCACCACCACAGCGGCGCGAGCGGCCCGGGCCAGACCTGCACGTCGTCATGCATGACAGTCAAAACCCCATGATCTGATTTGACGTGTACGCCCGTCTCCGCGATGCGGCTGATCTCCACGCGCGGGGGCCCGTCCGTGCCGACGACGCTCAGTCGGCCAGAGTAGAGGCGCACGTGGAGGTGCTCGACCGCGTCGTCGGCCGTCAACTCGACGTTCTGCGGTTCCTTGATGGTCCACGAGTTCATGAGGGCTCCCGTTCGCGGCCGGACAGCACCGACGCGGTTGACAAAGACGTGATATCGCGATGTATCTTGACTTCCGAACACGATACATCGCGATACTGAGCAGCCCCAAGGGAGTCGAAGGATGTTTCCGCGCCGCTTAGCCGAGTTGCCGTCCGGCCGAGTCACCAAGTGGATCACGCTGGGCATCTGGATCGTGCTCGCCGCGGTGCTGTTTCCGCTGGCCAACAAGCTGAACAGCGTCACCAGCAACGACGCGTCGACGTTCCTGCCCCGCAGCGCCGAGGCCACGGTCGCGCTCGACCGCGCGCAGCACGCGTTCCCCAGCGTCGAACAAGCTCGTCGCCGTCGTCGTGTACGCCCGCGACTCCGGGCTGACGCCGCCGACACCGCCAAGGTCGAGTCCGACCGGGCCGTGTTCGCCACGTTCGCCGACGGAGGTCAGGTCAGCCCGCCGATCCCGGACGGCAGGCGGCACCGCGCTGCTCGTGACGTTCCCGATCGCGGGCGACAGCAAAGCGCAGACCGACCGATCGACAAGGTCTTGGACCAGCTGACAGTCGGTGCACCCGCCGGGGCTGCAGGTCGCGCTGACCGGATCAGCCGGCGCGGTCAAGGACATCACCGACGTGTTCAGCGGCCTCGATTCCACGCTGCTGTTCGTCACCGCGGGCGTCGTCGCGCTGTTGCTGCTCATCACGTACCGCAGCCCGTTCCTCTGGATCGTGCCCCTGCTCAGCGTCGGCATCGCCGACCCGCGCCGCGGCCGCTGCCGTCTACCTGCTCGCGAAGGCGGACGTGATCACCGTCAACGGGCAGAGCCAGGGCATCCTGACGGTGCTGGTCTTCGGCGCCGGCACCGACTACGCGCTGCTGCTCATCGCCCGATATCGCGAGGAACTGCGGCGCCACGAGAGACCGGCACGAAGCGATGGCGGTCGCGCTGCGGGCCAGCTTCCCGGCGATCCTGGCCTCCGGCGCGACCGTGGCGATCAGCCTGCTCTGCCTGCTCGCCGCGCAGCTCAACAACATCCGCGGCCTCGGCCCGGTCGGCGCGATCGGCATCGTCTGCGCGCTCGCTGGTCATGACCACGCTGCTGCCGGCGATCCTGGTCATCTGCGGCCGCTGGCTGTTCTGGCCGTTCACGCCGCGCTTCGACCCGAACGCCGCCGGCGCAGGACATCGCCCAGGAGCACCCGTTCTGGAGCCGCATCGCCCGCCGCATCGCCGGCCGCCCGCGTGCCGTCTGGCTGACCACGGCGCTCGTGCTCTGGTCGGGCTCGCCTTCGGCACGCTCGGCCTCCACGTCGGCCAGTACAACGCCGACCAGTACACGAAGACGGTCGGCTCGGTCACCGGCCAGAAGATCGTCGCCGCGCACTACCCGGCCGGCTCGTCCGAACCGGCCGACATCATCGCGCAACGCCGCCCAGGCCGAGCCGGTGGTCGCGGCCGCGAAAGCGGTGCCGGGCGTGACAGTCGGTCCAGCCGCCGACGACGTCCAGCCGACGGCACGCTGGGCACGGATCGAGGCAGTGATGTCCGCCGCTCCCGACTCGACGGCCGCGAAGGACACCGTCAAGGCGCTGCGTACGGCCGTCCACGCGGTCCCGGGCGCGGACGCGCTCGTCGGCGGCCAGACCGCGATCCAGGTGGACACGCAGACCGCCGCCGACCACGACAACAAGCTCGTGATCCCGCTGATCCTGCGTGGTCGTGCTGCTGGTTCTGGTGCTGCTGCTGCGGGCGCTCGTGGCGCCGCTGGTCCTGATGGCGAGCGTGGTGCTGTCGTTCGCGACGGCGCTGGGCGCGGCCGCGCTGATCTTCCATCCGCTCGGGCATCCGCGGATCGACCTCGGCACGCCGCTGCTCGGGTTCCTGTTCCTGGTCGCGCTCGGCGTCGACTACACGATCTTCCTGATGACCCGGGCGCGCGAGGAGACCGGCGAAACTCGGCGCCTCCGAAGGCATGCGACACGCGCTGACCGTCACCGGCGGCGTCATCACCAGCGCCGGGCTCGTGCTGGCGGCCACGTTCAGCGTGCTCGCCGTGCTGCCGTTGACGGCACTGCTTCAGCTGGGCCTCATCGTCGCCGTCGGTGTGCTGCTGGACACGTTCATCATCCGCACGCTGCTCGTGCCGGCGCTGTCCCTCGACGTCGGCCGCCGGATCTGGTGGCCCAGCACGCTGGCTCGCCGAAATCCGGCACCGGCGCGACCCGGCCCAAGAGTCATCCGGACGGCGAGGGTGCGCGCGATGCCGGCCGTCTGTGACAATCTGACGGCATGGCCGGATATTCGGGCACGCCCCTCGCCACGAAACTCGGCATCAAACCCGACACTCGCGTGCTGCTCGATGGCGCCCCGACGGGATTCGACCTCGGCGAGTTGCCGCCGCGGTGCGCGGGTCGATCGGCGGCCGGGCACCGAGCCCTACCCGGTGATCGTCTGCTTCTGCCCCGATCGCGCGCGTCTCGAGCAGCCGTTGGCCGGTGCTGCACCCGCTCACGACACCGGCCGGCGCGCTGTGGATCGCGTGGCCGAAGCGGGCGTCCGGGGTGGCGACCGATCTCGACGAGGACGCCGTGCGCGAACATGCGCTGACGCACGGCCGCGTCGACGTGAAGGTCGCCGCGATCGACGAGTCTGGTCGGGGCTCAAGAACGTCATAAGGAAGGCGGACCGATGACCACGTTCACGATCGACGCCGCTTCAACGGCCCGCCCGATTCGGGCAACGGCGGCTGGACCGCCGGCTCCGTCGCGTCGTTCGTCGGCGGCCCCGCCGTGGTCACCCTGCGCCGGCCGCCGCCGCTGGCGACGCCGCTCACGGTCACGACCAAAGACTCGATCATCAGTGTGTACGCGCCCGACGGCCCTCGTCGCGACGGCGGGCCCGGCATCGGTGCCTCCGGGAGCGATCGACGGCGTCCCGTTCGACGAGGCCGTGGCGATCTCGGCGCGCTACCCCGGTTTCACGTCGCACCCGTTCCCGACATGCTTCGTCTGCGGGCCCGATCCGCGAACCGGGCGACGGCATGCGGCTGTTCACCGGACGCGTCAGCGACGGCCTGACCGCGACGCCGTGGATCGTGCCCGACGACATCTCCGAGCCGATGACGTGGGCGTCGCTGGACTGCCCGGGCGGATGGTCGGTCGGGCTGGAATCGCGACCGTACGTGCTCGGACGTATCGCGGCTCACATCGTCACCATGCCGGCGCCCCAAGCGCACTGTGTCATCATGGGCCGGCTGCTGTCCTCCGAAGGCCGGAAGGCGCAGGTGGCCACCGTGCTGTACGGGCCTGACGGCGACCGTTTGGCCTGGTCAAGTGCCACGTGGATCGCGATCGCCTGAGGCTGCGGGGGCGGCTCCGGGCGCTCGCGAGGCGGGTGAACCGGCCGCACACCGTGTCCGTACCGGTAAGGGAGGGTGGCGCCTGTGAGGCGTTTCACCGAGCGACGCCGGTTGGCTCGGATCATGCTGGACCGCGTAGCCTAATGGATTGGGCAGCCGGTGCTGAACCATCGTTCGGGTAACCGAGATTTCAACAGCAACGCGTGGAGAGACGAGTGTCGACTCAGCAAGCTTCACAGGGAAACCCACTGGCGGATTTCGGTCCGAATGAGTGGATCGTCGACGACATGTACCAGCGGTACCTGGCCGATCCGGCCAGCGTAGACGCCGCCTGGCACGAGTTCTTCGCCGATTACAAGCCCGCGGTCGAGACGCCGGCCAGCCCGACCGGGGCACCACCGGCCACGGCTGCCACGCCGACACCCACGACCGCGCCGACAGCCGGTGACCGCGCCGCCAGCCGTACCCGCCGAGGCATCCGCTCCTGCGTCCGTGACGGCCGCGTCCCCCGCCACCGCGCCAAGAATCTGCGACCGCGACCCCCGCGAAGGCCGCCGCCGTGACTTCGCCCGGAGCCGTCAACTCGCCCGGCGCGACCACCCCGCTCCGCGGCGTCGCCGCCAAGATCGTGCAGAACATGGACGCGTCGCTGTCCGTGCCGACGGCGACCAGCGTCCGCGCCGTGCCGGCGAAGCTGCTCTCCGACAACCGCATCGTGATCAACAACCACCTCGCCCGCGGCCGTGGCGGCAAGGTCAGCTTCACCCACCTGATCGGCTGGGCGCTGGTCCGGGCGCTCGCGATCCACCCCGAGATGAACAACTCCTTCGGCATCGTCGACGGCAAGCCGGTGCTCGTCACGCCGGAGCACGTCAACCTCGGCATCGCGATCGACCTGGCCAAGCCGGACGGCAGCCGCACGCTGGTGGTGCCGAGCATCAAGTCGACCGAGACGATGGAGTTCCGCACGTTCTGGAGGCCTACGAGGACATCGGTCCGCCGGGCGCGCAAGAACGAGCTGACCATGGACGACTACGCGGGCACCACGATCTCGCTGACCAACCCGGGCGGCATCGGCACCGTGCACTCGCAGCCGCGGCTGCTGACCGGCCAGGGCACGATCATCGGCGTCGGCGCCATGGAGTACCCGGCGCCGTTCGCCGGCATGAGCGAGAAGCAGCTCGCCGAGATGGCGGTCAGCAAGATCATCACGCTGACGTCGACCTACGACCACCGCATCATCCAGGGCGCGCAGTCCGGCGAGTTCCTGAAGGTCATGCACGAGCTGCTGCTCGGCGAGCACGGCTTCTACGACGACATCTTCACGTCGCTGCGGATCCCGTACGAGCCGGTCCGCTGGACCAGCGACGTCGCGGTCAGCTCCGAGGGCCAGATCGACAAGACCGCGCGCGTCATCGAGCTGATCCACGCCTACCGGGTGCGCGGTCACCTGATGGCCGACACCGACCCGCTGGAGTTCCACGATCCGCCGGCACCCCGACCTCGACGTGCTGGAGCACGGCCTGACCCTGTGGGACCTCGACCGCACGTTCCCGGTCGGCGGCTTCGCCGGCAAGCAGCGGATGAAGCTGCGCGACGTGCTCGGCGTGCTGCGCGACTCCTACTGCCGCCGCGTCGGCGTGGAGTACATGCACATCCAGGACCCGGAAGAGCGCCGCTGGATCCAGGAGCGGGTCGAGCGCAAATACGAGAAGCCGTCCGTCGACGAGCAGCAATACATCCTGGGCCGGCTCAACGCCGCCGAGGCGTTCGAGACGTTCCTGCAGACGAAGTACGTCGGCCAGCGGCGGTTCTCGCTGGAGGGTGGCGAGTCGCTGATCCCGCTGCTCGACGAGGTGCTGGGCGGACGCGGCCAAGCACGAGACTGGACGAGGTCGTCATCGGCATGGCCCACCGCGGCCGGCTCAACGTGCTCGCGAACATCGTCGGCAAGCCGTACGAGAAGATCTTCAACGAGTTCGAGGGCCACCTCGACCCGAAGATGGCCCAGGGCTCCGGCGACGTGAAGTACCACCTCGGCATGGACGGCAAGTTCACCACCTCCGACGACCAGCACACGATCGCCGTGTCGCTGGTGGCCAACCCGTCGCACCTCGAGGCCGTCGACCCGGTGCTGGAAGGCATCGTGCGGGCCAAGCAGGACCGCATCGACCGCGGCCTCGAGGGCTACACGGTGCTCCCGCTCGCGATCCACGGCGACGCCGCGTTCGCCGGCCAGGGCGTGGTCGCCGAGACGCTGAACCTGTCGCAACTGCGCGGCTACCGCACCGGCGGCACCGTGCACGTGGTCGTCAACAACCAGGTCGGCTTCACCACCGCGCCGGAATACTCGCGCTCGTCGCTCTACAGCACCGACGTGGCGCGCATGATCCAGGCGCCGATCTTCCACGTCAACGGCGACGACCCGGAAGCCGTGGTACGGGTCGCCCGGCTCGCCTTCGACTACCGGATGGCGTTCAACAAGGACGTCGTCATCGACATGGTCTGCTACCGCCGCCGCGGGCACAACGAGGGCGACGACCCGTCGATGACCAACCCGGAAATGTACAAGATCATCGACGCGAAGCGCTCGGTGCGGAAGCTCTACACCGAGGAGCTGATCGGTCGCGGCGACATCTCGCTGGAAGACGCCGAAGAGTCGCTGCGTGACTTCCAGGAACAGCTGGAGACGGTGTTCAAGGCGACCCGGGACGCGTCCACGGCCGTGCGCACGAGCCGCGACCGCCGCGTGGAGCCGGAACCCGCCGTGAAGACCGCGATCGACGCCGAGCTGGTCAAGCGCATCGGCGAGGCCCACGTCGACCTGCCCGACCGGGTTCACCGCGCACAAGCGGGTGCACCAGGTGCTCGAACGCCGCGCCAAGATGGCGGTCGACGGCGACATCGACTGGGGCTTCGGCGAGATCATCGCGTTCGGTTCGCTGATCGCGCAGGGCTCGACGGTGCGCCTGTCCGGCCAGGATTCCCGCCGGGGCACGTTCGTCCAGCGGTACGCCGCCATCGTCGATGCCGAAAACGGTGACGACTACCTGCCGATCGCGCCACTGGCGACCGGAAGGTGGCCGGTTCTTCGCTTTCGACTCGCTGCTGTCGGAGTACGCCGCGATGGGCTTCGAGTACGGCTACTCGGTGGAGAACACCGGAGGCGCTGGTGATGTGGGAGGCGCAGTTCGGCGACTTCGGCAACGGCGCGCAGATGATCGTCGACGAGTTCATCTCCTCCGGCGAGGTCAAGTGGGGCCAGAAGAACGCACTGACCCTGCTGCTGCCGCACGGCCACGAAGGCCAGGGGCCCGACCACACCTCCGGCCGGCCCGAGCGCTACCTGCAACTGGCCGCCGAGGACAACATGCGCGTCGCGATCCCGTCGACGCCGGCGAACTACTTCCACCTGCTGCGTCGCCAGGCCCTGACGCCGAAGCGCAAGCCGCTGGTCGTGTTCACGCCGAAGTCACTGCTGCGGCACAAGCTCGCGGTGTCGTCGGTGTCCGACTTCACGACCGGCACGTTCCAGCCGGTGCTGCTCGACGACGGCATCAACGGTGCGCCGCTCAACCCGGCCGACGTCAACCGCGTGCTCCTGTGCAGCGGCAAGGTCTACTACGACCTGCTGCGCGGCCCGGGCCGAGCGTGGCATGATCGAAGACCGCGATCGTGCGGGTCGAGCAGCTCTACCCGCTGCCGGTCGACGAGTTGCGGGCGGCGCTGGCACAGTTCCCGAACGCGACCGACTTCGCGTGGGTGCAGGAGGAGCCGGCCAACCAGGGCGCGTGGTCGTTCATGGCGATGAACCTGCTGGAGCACCTCGACAACGTCAAGCTCCGCCGCATCTCCCGGCCGGCGGCGGCGGCCCCGGCGGTCGGCTCGGCCAAGATCCACGAGGTCGAGCAGGCCGCGCTGATCGAGGCCGCGCTGCCGCGTTCGTAAGCTCAGCTCTGCTGGGTCGAGTTCGTGCTGCTCCGACAACACGAACTCGACCCGGCACGACTTCGTTTCGGAGAACCCTGTGTACTTCACCGACCGCGGCATCGAAGAACTGGCCGACCGGCGTGGCGAGGAGACGGTGACGATCGAATGGGTCGCCAACTGCCTGCGTGACTTCGTCGACCAGAACCCGGAATTCGAGACGCCGATCGAACGCTTCGCCACGTGGCTGGCCCGTCTAGATGACGAAGACGGCGACGACCTCGCCTGACTTCGGGACGTAAACCGCGGTCTCATGGTTGCCTCATGCGTGTCGAGACAGCCGTGAGACCGCGGTTTCGCCGCTGGAACGACTAACTGACGAGCAGGATCACCACGACGGCAACGATGATGACCGCTGCCGCCGCGCCGATGATGAGCGCCAGGGAAGAACGTTTCGCTGCCGGAATCTCGGGCGCCGTGGTCCGGGCGAACGCCTGGAACGCCTCGGTGTTGCCGGACGGGTCAAAACGGGTCTCCGGACCCTTTGCTTCGGACATGCGTCTGACCCTAGCGCCGCTCGGCAAGTCATGCACACAGGCCCGCTGCGCCGGCAACACGAACTTTTACCCCATGTGCGGGTACGTGTGATCGGTCGGCGGCACGAACGTCTCCTTGATCGTGCGCGGCGACATCCACCGGATCAGGTTCTGCGACGAGCCGGCCTTGTCGTTGGTGCCGGAGGCCCGCGCACCGCCGAAGGGCTGCTGCCCGACGACGGCGCCGGTGGGCTTGTCGTTGATGTAGAAGTTGCCGGCGGCGTACCGCAGAGCCGTCGACGCCCACTCCACGACCCGACGGTCGGTGGCGAAGATCGAGCCGGTCAGCGCGTACGGCGAGACGCTCTCCGCCTGCCGCACCACCGTCCTCAAAGTTGGCATCGTCGTAGACGTGCACCGACGAGGATCGGGCCGAAGTACTCGGTCGTGAAGACCTCGTGGGTCGGGTCGGTGCACTCGACCACCGTCGGGCGCACGAAGTAACCCTCGGTGTCGTCGGCCGTGCCGCCGGCGATGACCGTACACGCGGACGGAGTTCTTGATCATGTCGAGCGCGGCCGCGTGCTTGGCGAACGCGCGGGCGTCGATCACCGCGCCGCCGAAGTTCGTGAAGTCGGTGACGTCGCCGTAGGTGAGGCTGTCGGCCGTGGCGGCGAGCCGGTCGCGCAGGCCGCCCTCCCAGATCGAGCGCGGGATGTAGGCCCGCGACGCCGCCGAGCACTTCTGGCCCTGGTAGTCGAACGCGCCCCGAGTCAGCGCCGTGAGCAGCGCGTCGACGTCGGCGGACGGGTGCGCGATGACGAAGTCCTTGCCGCCGGTCTCGCCGACGAGCCGCGGGTAGGTGCGGTAGTTCGCGATGTTCTCGCCGACCGTGCGCCACAGGTGCTGGAAGACCTTCGTCGACCCGGTGAAGTGGATGCCGGCCAGGTCGGGGTCGGCAAGCGCGACGTCGCTGACCGCGATGCCGTCGCCCGGTGACCATGTTGATCACGCCCGGCGGCAGGCCGGCCGCCTCCAGCAGGCGCATCGTGTGGTGCGCCGCGAACTGCTGCGTCACCGACGGCTTCCAGACCACGGTGTTGCCGATCAGCGCCGGCGTGGTCGGCAGGTTGCCCGCGATCGCGGTGAAGTTGAACGGCGTGATCGCGTAGACGAAGCCTTCCAGCGGCCGGTGGTCGAACTGGTTCCACACGCCCGGCGACGACATGCGGCTGCTCGGCCAGCAGCTTCGCGCCGAACGCCGACGTTGAAGCGCAGGAAGTCGATGAACTCGCAGGCCGCGTCGATCTCGGCCTGGTAGGCCGTCTTCGACTGGCCGAGCATGGTCGCGCCGTTGAGCGGTGTCGCGCCACGGCCCGGCGAGCAGGTCGGCGGCGCGCAGGAAGATCGCGGCCCGGTCGGCGTAGGGCATGTCCCGCCACATCGGCGCGGCGTTCTTGGCGGCGGCGACCGCGGCGGCGGCGTCTTCGTGGGTGGCGTTGTGGGTCACGCCGAGCACGTGCGCGTGCCGGTGCGGCTGCGACGACGTTGATCGCGTCACCGCCGGCCATCCGCTGCTTGCCGTCGATCGTCATGGTCAGGTCGACCGGGGTGCCGGCCAGCTCTCCGAGCCGCTTCTGCAGGCTGGTGGCCTGCCCGCTGCCGGGCGCGTAGTCGCGCACAACCTCGTTGCGTGGCTCGGGCACGGCGAACAGGGCGTCCATCAAAGTGCTCCTCGGCTGCGTCGGCGAGTGCCATGCCCATCCATCCTGCCACGATGTCGGCGCCACCGAGTCGTCGCCGGTAAGCGATGGTGATGACGAACACGGCGGCCGCGTACGCTGGTGCGGCGTGCCGGGCGCCAAGTGCCCTGGCACCGTGCCAGCGACATCGAGCGCAGGAGCGAGCTGACATGAGCGAGCTTGCCGGAGCGGACACGCCGGAAGCCGACATCGTGGCGGCGAATGCCGACGCGGCAGTCACTCGCCGAGGTCGCGGCGGAGAGCCCGACCTCGACGGTCGCGCCGACCCCGACCGCGATCCGACCCCGCGCGGCCGGATCGGCTGGCTGCTGCCGGTGCTCGACGCTGCTGTGGCTCGTGGGCAAGCTGTGGGCCTCGCGGCAGCAGATCCACGGCAGCGGGACAGCACGATCGCCCTCGCCACCGGTGCCGCCGCGCTGCCGGGCGTCTTCCGGCCACGCTCGTCGGCGCGATCGGCGCCGCACTGCTGCCACGACCGGGCTCGCGCTCCGGCCGTCGCTCCGCTGGGCCGCCGCCATCACGGCCGGTGTCGTCGTCGGCGGTGTGACCGGGGCGTTGGTCGCCGCGGCGTACCCGCACACTGCCGTCGATCTCGTCGATCGTCGTCGCCATGATCGTGTGCCGGCGCCGTCGGCGGTGCCGTCGTCGCGATCCGCCGCGCGCCGGTGCCGGTCGCCGCCGGCATCGCCGGCACGCTCGGCGTGCTCGTCTCGATCGACGGTGCTCAACAGCAGTTCCGTGCTGAGCCACATGCTTACACTGGTTCGGCGGCGACACGATCGGCCGCGTCGTACGTGCACGCGAGCAAGCTCGTGCAGTACACCGACTTCACCTGGTCGGCATCGTCGCCGGCGTCGGTCGCGTTCAGCTACCTGCGGCGCCGGGCGGTGCGATCGCTTCCCGATCTACCTGCTGGCCGGGGCGATCGCGGGATTCTGGTGCTGATCGCGTTCGCCCTCACCAGCATCGGTGGGGCCGACCTGCTCGACGCCGCGAAATCGCTGCAGCGACGCAGACCGGCTGATCAACGATTGGGAGTCGCCCGGACGAGCAGTGCCTGAACGTGCATGTTCGTCGGCGCGTTCGTCGGCGCCTTCGCGCTCGGCCGACGTGAAGTCGGCCGCCGACGCGGTCGAAGCCGGCGGTCCGCGCGACAGCGTGGCCGCGCGCCGTCAGCCCGGTCTCAGCGAGCAGGTGTCGATCTCGGTGACGTCGTACCACTCCAGCGAATGATCCTCTGCGCCGTCGACGGTGAACTGCGCGTCGGGGTCGCCCGCCAGCGCCTCTTCGACGACGTCGGCCGCCGCCGAGACGTCGTCTTCGGCGCTCGCGCCGTCGACGTGGATCGCCGCGATCGCGCCGAACGGCACGGTGCCGTGAGACGGACCAGGCTGGACCCGAGATCACGATCGACGGTCGTCACGGCTGCCTGCGGGACGTCGGCCGAGACCACGACGCGACGGCGCGCGCTCGCCGGGTCGGACGCGCAGCAGGCGCAACGCGGTCTGGGCGGCCCGGGTGAACGCGACGTATTCCAGCTCTTCCTCGTCGCCCTCGACATACCACTCGCGCAGCATCGGCGTCACCATGTGCGCGAGCAACGCCGGCTCGGAAGCGGTGGCAGCGAGATCTCCACGGTCGCGCAGCGGGGCCAGCATCGCCAGCGTGGCCGGCACATAGATCCGGGTCATGCGATCGCGCT
The DNA here is from genome assembly GCA_963797605.1 of uncultured Actinomycetota bacterium. Classification (GTDB taxonomy): domain Bacteria; phylum Actinomycetota; class Actinomycetes; order Mycobacteriales; family Micromonosporaceae; genus DASQPR01. Next base: position 948,324 of record CAWCPX010000005.1, read on the forward strand.
CCGTTTCTGGTAGATCACTTGCGCTGCTCGCGGAGATGACGCGCCTGCCGTAGTCCGCGAAAGCCTATCGCCGTCGCTTTCACGACATGTCATGCCGGTCGTCGATCATTTCCAGCCGGAGGCCATCAATGGCAAACTAAAGCAATGACGCCTCGATTCCTGCAACTCGAAGAGGTCGCCGAGGAGCTGGCGGTCTCCCAGTCGCAGGTTTACCACATGGTCCGCAGCGGCGAGCTGCCCGCGATCAAGGTCGGTGGCCGGGGTCAGTGGCGGGTCGAGCGCGCGAAACTCGAGGCCTACATCGCCGCGAAATACACCGAAACGGCCGAGTGGGTGCGGGAAAATCCGCTGGCCGGTCGAGACGGCGACATTTGATTCTTCGCATCGCACCCTCATGGCGACCGATTTTCGGTCGCCATTCGTCGTTAGCCACCCCGGGCGCCAACACGAAGGGTTGACGGATATCCACGGAGAGCGATACAACATTGGTCGTAGGCAAACGTAGGCAAACACAAGATCAATGACGCGGGAGGTCTCTCGATGATCGCGACGCTGCTCGCCGACCCCGATCCACGACGGCCGCTCGCCAGCCCATCGGCGTGGGCCGGCTCATCAGCACGCGTCGCCGCATCGGCGCGGGTCGGTGCGACGGCGCGGATCGGTGCACCGGATCGGGTCAACTCACCGGCGCGGGTGGGCTCATCGGTGCGGGTCAGCCGGCCGCCGGTGCTGGAGCCGCCGTTCGACGACGAGCGTCCCGATTTCGACCGTCCGATGTCCTCCGCACCGTTTCACCCGACCGGCTCGGCGCCACGATCCGACGATCTCGCCCACCGGCCGCCTCAAGCAACCGGTGCCCCGGTCCGCAGGTCGACAGCGGTTCCGGTCGGGCCGCGTTGCGTTACGTGCGACTGTGCATCGAGGTGCTCAACGGTTTCCGGCCGGCGTCGCATCTGCGCGCGGCCGGCGGGGCCGTCGAATTCGGCGAGGTGCTGGCGCAATTGCGCTACCGCCGCAACGGCCGAGGGCACTTCCGCAACCGGCCGACCGAAGGCGTCTCTCACCAACTCGCGGGAAACGCGTCGGCTCGGGGCGTGACGGGGCGCGCCAACCGTCCCCCGATCAGTGTGGGTGCTCGCGTAGCCGTCTCCAACGCTCCGGTGACGACCGGCGGCGTCACCGCGCGGAACACTGTCGCCACGGGCGCCGCCACGACGGCGAGCGGTTCGCGCGCACGACCGCAACGCTGCCGCTGCCAACGCGCCGTTCGGGCTCATCAGGCTGCGAGTCAGCGAACCTCTCGACGGCGTCGCCGAGGTCGTCGCGGTCCTGTCGCAGGCGGACGCGAGCATCGCGATGGCGCTTCGCCTCGAACGTCGCGGTGCCGACTGGCTGTGCACCGTCGCGCAGGTGATCTAGCCCCGCGCGGTTGACCACACCAGCCCCCGGAGCGCCCACTGTGCGCCGAAACGACGGTGGGCGCGACGGGCCTGTTTGAGGCTCGCCGCGCCCACCGTCATGGTGTCGCGATCCGGACGCTGACGAATCCGGAAGCTGACACGGGCTATGCGCCCTCGGGCGATCCGTGGCAGCGCTTGTATTTGCTGCCTGACCCGCAGGGGCACGGCGCGTTACGCGACGGGCCGCCCGTGCCGACGGCCTGACCCGGCGCCGGCATGCGCGCGCCCGCGGTCATCGGAGACTGCGGGCCGCTCGGCCGCGCCGATCCGGTGGGCCGCGGCGCTCCGGTCGGGCCGCGGCCGACGCCCAAGCCGAGCGCCGGAGCCTGCTCGATGACGGCCCGACCATCGCCGGCGTCGCCATCGATCTCCGGCGACGAATACTGCAGGGCGCGTGGCTGGCTGGACTGGCCCGAGCCCCTTCGCCCGGATCTCGACCGGCTTCGGCGACGGCAGCAGCCGGGCCGCGGCTCACGTCGATCACGGGCGCGGGCGCCTCCTGCACCTCGACCTGGACCTCGAGGTTGTAGAGGAAGCCGACCGCCTCCTCCTTGATGCCTTCCAGCATCTGGCTGAACATGTTGAAGCCCTCGCGCTGGTATTCGACGAGCGGGTCGCGCTGCGCGTGCGCCCGCAGGCCGATGCCCTCCTGCAGGTAGTCCATCTCGTAGAGGTGCTCGCGCCACTTGCGGTCGATGACCTGGAGCAGCACCTCGCGCTCCAGCTGGCGCATGGCCTCCGACGAGAGTTCTTCCTCGCGGTTCGCGTACGCGTCGTGGGCGTCCTGGACGAGTCGGGCCTCCAGGAACTCCGCGTCGACCTGGGCACGTTCGCCGCCGGCCTCGTCTTCGACGTCCTCGATCGTGACGCCGACCGGGTAGAGCTGCGCAGGCTCGTCCAGAGCTGCTCCAGGTCCCAGTCTTCGGCGTAGCCGTCGGCGGTCGCGCCCTTCACGTAGGCGCCGATCACGTCGTCGATCATGTTGCGAGACCTGTCCGTGCAGGTCTTCGCCGTCGAGCACCCGCTTGCGCTCGGTGTAGATGACCTAGCGCTGCCGGTTGAGCACCTCGTCGTACTTCAGGACGTTCTTGCGGATCTCGGCGTTCTGACCCTCGATCTGGGTCTGCGCGCTCTTGATCTGGCGGCTGACCATCTTGTTCTCGATCGGCACGTCTTCCGGGATGTTGAGCCGCTCCATGACGGCCTCGACCGCGCTGGCCCGGAAGCGGCGCATGAGCTCGTCCTGCAGCGACAGGTAGAAGCGGGACTCGCCCGGGTCGCCCTGCCGGCCGGAACGACCACGCAGCTGGTTGTCGATGCGGCGCGACTCGTGGCGCTCGGTGCCGAGCACGTAGAGACCGCCGGCCTCGACGACCTCCTCGCCCTCGGCCTCGCAGTGCTTCTCCCAGCGGGGCAGCGCGTCTTCCCACGCGGCGGCGTATTCGTCGGGCTGCTCGACCGGGTCGATGCCACGCTGGCGCAGCTCGGCCGCGGCGAGGAATTCGGGGTTGCCGCCGAGCAGGATGTCGGTGCCACGGCCGGCCATGTTCGTCGCGACCGTGACCGCGCCCTTGCGGCCGGCCTGCGCGACGATCTCCGCCTCGCGGGCGTGGTATTTCGCGTTGAGCACCGAGTGCGTGATGCCGCGCCGGCGCAGCAGCTGCGACAGCTCCTCGGAGTTCTCCACCGAGACGGTGCCGACGAGCACCGGCTGGCCGCACGGCGTGGCGCTCGGCGATGTCCTCGATGACGGCGTTGAACTTGGCCTTCTCGGTCTTGTAGATGACGTCGGTCTTGTCGAGCCGCACCATCGGCCGGTGCGTCGGGATCGTCACGACGCCGACGTTGTAGACCTTGTTGAACTCGGCGGCCTCGGTCTGCGCCGTGCCGGTCATGCCGGACAGCGTGTCGTAGAGGCGGAAGTAGTTCTGCAGCGTGATCGTGGCGAGCGTCTGGTTCTCCTGCTTGATCTCGACGCCCTCCTTCGCCTCGATGGCCTGGTGCATGCCCTCGTTGTAGCGGCGGCCGTGCAGGATGCGGCCGGTGAACTCGTCGACGATCAGGACTTCCTTGTCGTCGGAGACGATGTAGTCCTTGTCGCGCTTGTAGAGCTCCTTGGCCTTGAGCGCGTTGTTGAGGTAGCCGACGAGCGGGGTGTTGGCCGACTCGTAGAGGTTGTCGACGCCGAGCCGGTCCTCGACCTTCTCGACGCCGCGCTCGGAGATCGCGACCGTGCGCTTCGACTCGTCGACGACGTAGTCGGCTTCGAGGCCCTCGCCCTCCTCGCCGCGCTCGAGGCGATTGACGACGCGGGCGAACTCCGCGTACCACCGGGCGGACTGCTCGGCCGGACCGGAGATGATCAGCGGCGTGCGGGCCTCGTCGATCAGGATCGAGTCGACCTCGTCGACGATCGCGAAGTTGTGGCCGCGGCGCTGCACCAGATCGTCGGCCGACATCGCCATGTTGTCGCGCAGGTAGTCGAAGCCGAACTCGTTGTTGGTGCCGTAGGTGATGTCGCACTCGTAGGCCGCGAGGTGACCGCCACCGATGTCGTTGGGCAGGATGACGCCGACGGTCAGGCCGAGGAACCGGTGCACCTGGCCCATCCACTCGGCGTCGCGCTGGGCCAGGTAGTCGTTGACCGTGATCACGTGCACGCCCTTGCCGGACAGCGCGTTGAGGTAGGCCGGCAGCGTGGAGACCAGGGTCTTGCCCTCACCGGTCTTCATCTCGGCGATGTTGCCGAAGTGCAGCGCCGCGCCGCCCATGATCTGCACGTCGTAGTGGCGCTTGCCCAGCACCCGCTTGGACGCCTCCCGGACCGTGGCGAACGCCTCCGGCATGAGGTCTTCAAGCGACTCGCCGCTCGGCGTAACGCTCCTTGTACTGCTCCGTCAGGTCGCGCAACTCATCATCGGTCAAGATCGACGTAGTGATCCTCGATCGAGTTGACGGCCTTCGCGATCGCCTGAAGCCGGCGAAGCATGCGCCCTTCGCCAGCGCGGAGGAGCTTCTCGAAAATTGCCACGGTGATTGCGCTCCCTCAACAATTCCGCGGCGTCGCCTGCTCGCTGCACCGACTCCGACGCGGTATCTCTGCCGACCTATCGTAGGCGGACAAAGGGCCGAACTGTCAGTCGCGGCTGCCCCCTCGCGGGTAATCGTGATGAAACGGACGCTGTCCCGCAGGTCACGGCCGTCAAAGCCGGTTCTCGCCAATATCTATTTGGCCCACCCGACGGCGTTCGGGCAGGATTCTCCGAATGAGTGCCCTGAGCGAACAGCCCGAGATCAAGATCGATGATCTGGTGGTACGCCCATGGCGAAGCGACGACGCCGAAGCCGTCTACCAGGCCTGCCAGGACCCGGACCATCCAGCGGTGGACCACGGTGCCCCGCCCCTATGAGATGGCGCACGCGGTCGGTTTCGTCGGCGATCTCTCCACCGACGCCTGGGCGGCGCGTTCCGGCGCGCCAATTTCGGAGTATTCGACGAAGACAGCGGCGAACTGCTCGGCTCGATGGGACTCGTCACGGCTGGATCTTGCGGGCCGGGAGGCGGAACTCGGCTACTGGACCGCTCCCGCCGCCCGCGGCCGGGGCGTGGCGACCCGGGCCGGCCGCGCGGTGGCTCAGTGGGCTACCGACCTGCTCGGGATCGAACGGCTGGTCTGGCGGGCCGAGGTCGGCAACCACGCATCCCGCCTGGTCGCGCTGCGGATCGGCTTCACGATGGAGGGTCTCGGCCGGGGCAACCTCCGCCATGCCGACGGCAGCCGGCTCGACGGCTGGATCGGCGCGCTCTATCCCGGCGAAGTGATCTCCGCCACGCCGGCTGAGTTCGGGCCGGGTTCTCTGGTCGCCAGGCGGGCCGCAGCGTTCGGTCAGCCGCAGCCGGTGCTGCGGTTCGACGGCGGGCTGCTCCGACCGCTGACCGATGACGACGTCCCCGCTCTGGTGGAGGCCTGCCGGGACCCGGAGACCGTCCGGTGGATCCCGATCCCCGACGACTACCAGCCCGCCAATGCCCGCCACTTCATCAACGTGCTCGCGGCCGGCAAGTGGACCCAGGGCACCGGCGCGGAGTTCGTCATCGCCGACGCCGACGGGGCCTACTGGGCGCGGTCGGCCTCAGCATCGACACTGACGATCCGGCCTCCGGCGAGATCGGGTTCCAGGTCACACCTGCTGCCCGAGGGCGCGGACTGGCGTCGGCGGCCACCCGTACCCTGTGCGACTGGGCGTTTGACTCGCTCGGTCTGACCCGCATCGTCTGGCGCGCGCAGGTCGGCAACGACGCGTCCCGCCGGGTGGCCGAGAAGGTCGGCTTCACGTTCGAGGGCACCCAGCGCCGGGGCCGCGATCATCGCGGCAACCGACTCGACGCGTGGATCGCTCGCTCGTGGCCAGCGACCCGCGCTGATCTCAGCGGCACCAGCCCCCACGTTCTTCGCAGGCAGCATCCCGAGGGTGGCACGGACGTCGTCGGCCAGGAAGGTCCGATCATGACCGAACTACCCCGAGACCCGATCAGGGCGACGGCATCGTGCTGCGCCAGTTCGAAGACACCGACATCGACGACATGGTGGTCGCTGTCAACGACCCGGAGACGCACGGTTCCCGCAGGGCCTGCCGTCGCCCTACACCGCGTGAGGAAGCGGCTCGATGGGCGCTGCGACGGGTTCCGGCGGCCTGGGCGACCGGCGGCGGCCACCACTTCGCCATCGCTGACCCGGCGACGGGCCGGCTGCTCGGCTCGGTCGGTCTCGGCGCGCCACGACTCGGCGGTCACGCGGCCGGCGTCGGTTACTGGGTCGCCCCGTGGGCCCGGCGGCAAGGCGTCGCCACAAGGCCACCCGTACGCTCGCCGACTGGGCGTTCGCGCACGGCTTCGGGCGCCTGGAACTCACCACCGACCTCGCCAACGACGCGAGCCAGCGGGTCGCGCTCGCGGCCGGCTTCCAGCACGAGGGCGTCCGCGCGAGCGGTCGGCGAAGCCCGGCGACGGCGCGTGGCGCGATCTCGCCGTCTGGTCGCGGCTGGCCACGGACTCGGGTGCGCCGACACCGCGCCCGCTCCCGGACATGGCCGGCGGCACGCTGACCGACGGCGTTGTCACGGTGCGGCCGCTCGGCCCCGACGACGCGGAAGATCTCCTCGCGGTGGCCAGCCTGCCGGAAGTGATCGCGACGAGCGTCCGCGGCGGCGACCCGACGCTGGCGTGGGCGGCTGACCGATGCGCGACGGTCGGCTACCTCTGGCTCATCGGCGCCCGGATCACGTTCGCGATCTGCGACGCGGAGACCGGGGCGTTCGCCGGTGATATCGGCCTGTTCCACGAGGCGCCGACCGGTCAGGCGATGATCGGCTACAGCGTCGCGCGCGAATGGCGAGGTCGTGCGTTCGCCGCCCGTGCCGCCCGCCTGGTCGCCGACTGGGCCTTCGACGAGGCCGGCATCGCAGCGAGTCGTGGCCGGTGCGGCACCCGACAACCTCGGTTCGCGCCGCACGTTGGAGAAGGCCGGCTTCCAGTCTACGAGTGGTACGAGCGATCGCGGCTGCCCGGGCGCGCCCGGCGGAGCACGCATCGACAACGTCCTCTACGTGCTCCTGCCGTCCGACCGGAAGCCGCTCAACGAGACCCTGTGACGGTTCGTTAGCGGTCCCGGCTCCCGGGACCGCTAACCCCACCAGAACAGCGTGGCGATCATCGCGTAGAGCGCCGACAGGATCGTGCCTTCCAGCCAGTTGGACTCGCCGTCGAGCACGATCAACGACGTGATCAGCACGGCCACCACCACCGCCGCGATCAGCAGCGGGGCGAAGACCAGCGTCAACGTCGTCGCGGTGAAGAAGCTCAGCAGCACCAGCAGCGGCGCGAGCACGCAGCGCGATCTGCAACGGGCTGTTGATGATGACCGAGAGCGCGTAGTCGGCCTGGTTGCGCAGGGCGAGCTGGATGCCGACGACGTTCTCCACCGCGTTGCCCGCGATCGCGACGATCACCAGACCGGCGAACGCCTGCGAGATGTGCAGCGTGGTGATCGCCGGGTTGCAGCGCGTCGACGAACCAGTCGGAGACCAGGCCGGCGGCGACGCCGGCGATCGGCGAGCATCACGATCGAGAGCCACAGCGGCCAGTGGCCCTCGTGGCTGCGTCTCGCCTCGGCACGCGGACGCCTCGGCCGCGCTTGCGGCGACGCTCCTCGCACCTGCGCGTCCTCTGTCCTTGTCGCGGCGCAGCGACGCGGGCAGTGACAGCGCGAAGACGACCAGCAGCACGATCGCGACCGCGACCGACGAGCGCCTTCTCGTGCTGCGCCGGCCGGCGAGTGCGTGAACGACGGCGAGGCTCGGCAGCACCAGCGCCGCCGTCGCGAGCGCCATCAGGACGCAGGTGGTGCGGGCCCGGCCGACGGCGAAGCGCTGCGTGCCGTGCTTCGAGACCGCCGACGAGGAATGCGAGCCCGAGCACCAGCAGCAGGTTGGCCAGGATCGAGCCGATGATCGCCGACTGCACCACGATGCAGATAGCCCTTGCGCAGCGCGAAGAAGCGAGATGAACAGCTCCGGGAGGTTGCCGAGCGCGCTCTGCAGCACGCCGGTGGCGCCCGGCCCGAGCCGGTCGCCCAGGCGTTCGACGCAGCGCCCGACCAGCGCGGCCAGCATCGCGATCGCCGCGCGGCCGAGCAGACGAACGCGCACGACGGAGTTGAGCTTGCCGTAGAACGCGAGCCGGCCGACCACGATCGTCGCGACCGCGCTGCCCACGACGATGACGAGGTCGGAGCGGCTGAACACGAGCCGCCCGCCGGCCGGTGCGGAGGCACCGGCCGGGGCGGAGGCGAGGACGGGCGTTCGGCATCGCTAGATCATCGCAAAGATCGGCAATGGCGCAAGAGGCCGTGGGATGCAGGGATCACCCAGCGTGGTGCTCGGGCTGTGGTGTGACTCACCGCGAGCGTGATGACTCCGTAGTCGTACGCGCGGCGGCGGTAGACCACGCTCGGCCGGCCGGATTCCTTGTCCATGAACAGATAGAAGTCGTGGCCGACGAGTTCCATCTGGAACAGCGCGTCATCGACAGTCATCGGTTCGGTCGGGTGCTCTTTGATCCGGACGATGTGCCACGGCTGGTCGTCATCGTCTTCGGCGAGCATGTCGCCCGCGGGGTGGAGCCGTTGCTGTTATCCGGCCGGGAAACTGGTCCGCTGCGGCGAACGCGCTCCGCGCGCCCAGTGCCGGCGGTCGACCAGGTCGGCCTGTGAGGTGAACGTCTGCGTGATGAGCTCTTCGGTCGCGACGGCGAGGCCCGACGTCGCCGCGGCGACGGAGATCGGGGCGTGCCGGCCGCGGTGGACCCGGCGACGGTCGGCGCTGCGGCGCAGCCGAGCGTCCAGTTTGGACGTCGGCGTAGATCGAGCGCCTGTAGAAGTCGCCGGAACAGGCCTCGGCGCGGACGACCGGGCCGCGGGACACGCAGGTGATCTCCACGCGCTGGCAGTGGTCGGATCTGCCGTGGATTCTTCTCATGGGAAAGTTCGACGTCGACCCGAATGATCTTGTCGTCGTACCGTTCGACCTTGTTCAATTTCTCCGAGACGTGCTGCCGGTAGTGGTCCGGCACCTCGACATTTCGGCCCTTGACGACGATGTCCACGCTTGACCTCCCCCAATCTCTGGGCTCGACCCCCGAGACGATCGCGCCACGTTAGACGATCACGCTCGGTAGTGGGTAATCGGTGACGTCCGGAGTCGATCGGCCAACGCCATCCACCGAGGCGCGCTGGCTCCCCGTGGCTACTGACCGATCGGCTGGTCCCTCCCCTCGGGTCGCGGTCGCTTCACGCTCTGCCGGGACCGCCGCGGCCGACGTGGTGATGTTTGTTGACGCTAGCCCCATGCCGGGCTCCGAGTCACCCCCGGTAGCGAATAACGTCGCCTTGGGAATCCCCCAGGCGCTCACGCCAGGGTCCGATCAGGGCGAAAAACCCATGTCCGAACCGGTATGACCGACCGGTCCACTATCGGGATGGTATCGAAACCTCCGGCGTGTCGCGGCGAGCGTCGCGGCGCCGTCACCGGCACGCCGGCGGCAGCCAGGACGGACGCCACCGCGGCCATCGTCGGAACCGGTGGTGAGCACGTCGTCCACGGCGATCACCGCCGCGCCCGCCCGCTGCGGCCGTCGCGACCCGGCCGGACGGTGGCGCGCGCGTACCCGGAAGGCGTCTACCGCGGCCTCGGCCCGCCCGGGCGCGGACAGGTGGCTGGAGTCGGACTTCGGGCGCGCCGTCAGCGGCATCGAACCATCGCCGCCGGCCAGACCGCGCGGCTGAGAGCACGAGCGGCTCGGCCGGGCCAATCCGCGTCATGTGGTCGCCGTGCCGGTCCCGGACCGCTGCAGCGGTCGTCGGCACCGGGACATCAGGACCGGCGTACCGGCGGGTGGCCGATCCCGCGCAGTGCCCGGCGACGGCGCGGGCCAGATGATCGCCGAGCGGACCGGCAGCCGGTGCGCGCCGCGCTCCTTGTAGCGAGGATGAGACCGCGCAGCGCGCCCGTCGTACGCACCGAGGGCCACGCACGGCGGCAAGCCCCGCGGTGCCGGTGACGGAGCGGTCGGCGTCGGGAGCCAGGATCGAGCCCGGTTCGGCAGGCACCGGCGACAGAGTTGTCCGGCGCCACCGGCGCCACAACCGGCACACGTCGCCGGGAGTACGAGATCGACGAGCGCGGCGACGGTCTGGCCGCCCCACTGCCGGATGCCCCCGATCGCACTCAACTCCGGCGCCGCCTAGTCCGGGTAGAACGGCGAGACCACGGCAGACTCGTTCGCCGTGGTCGGGATCCAGCGCAGCAGTTGGCAATTGGCCCGGCCGGAGCACGCGTACGGGATCTGCATCATGACCCAGCTGCTTCCGCTGGAACTCGGGTCGGTTTCGAGCGCGCTGAGCGGATAGGCGACCACATACGAGATCGTCACGTTGCCGAACGTCGCCACCTGCGGGTTGCCGTTGAAGGTGCCGTCCGCGAACATGTCGATCACGGTCGCGCCGGCGGTGCCCGGCCCGGATCCGGCGACGATCAACTGGTCGATGCCGCTCCACGCGACCGCGGTGACGGTGCTCAGTGCCGGTTTCGCGCTGATCAATCGCGGCTGCGTCAACGACGGCGGCGCGGACGCGGACGGCTGGTCGGCTGTCTCGAGGAGGGACGTGTAGAGGTCACCGTTCGCGACGAGGGCCACCTGGCTGCCGTCGGGCGCGACGGAGAACGCTGGATCTTGCCGATATTGGGTACGGTGACGTGAAGCACCTGGTTTTTCGCGTTGATGATGTAGAACTGGCCGTTGGCAACCACCGCGAGCGCACCGGCGGGCTGTGCGAGCCACACCGGCCGCTGGAAACCGGACGAGCGGCAGCCCGGGGAGGCGATTGCTCGTCTCCCCTCCGCGGTCGATCCAGAGGCCCTGCTTGCCCGGGGAGGTCGACCGGACGAACGCGGCCAGTTGCTCCGGCTCGTCGATCGCGGCCAGCACGACATGCGTGTTCGGGCGCCGTTCGGCAACTCCGGCAGGGTCCGACCGGTCGCGACGATCGGACGCACCTTGCCGCCGTCGATCGCGTACGCCGTCGCGGGCGTGGGCCGGTTGCTCGCCTGGTTCTTGCTCTCGTAGGACGAGTCTTTGTCGAGCAGGACCTGCTGGGCGCCGATCTTCAACTGGACGGCGCTGGCGAGCGAACTGTCGTCGTGATCGCCGGCATGGATGTCGCCGAGCGACCATCTGATCTGCGCGGTCAGGTCGGACAGATCCGCCGGGGACAGCGTGCGCGCGGCCGGAGTTGAGGTCGACCACGAAGGTGTCGGAGTTGACAATGGTCGGCAGGGTGTTGTCGGCGAGCCCAGTCCCGACGTGGTCTGTGGCAGGTTGCCCATCCAGGCCGGCGGTGGGGCGAGCACCCAGTTGACGATCTCGGTCGCGCGGGCCACCGACGACAACGCGGCGGACTGGTAGCGGACATCGGGGATCAGAGCGTGGTCGGCGCTCCAGAAATAGATGGTGTGCGGTATGTAGTACCCGCTTTGGCGCAGCGCGCTCTCGTTCATGTAGAGCCGCATTGGGCGCGTCTGTGAGCAGCATCGTGTTTCCCGGCTGCAACGCCGGCCCGCGACCCGTAGGCGGCACGGCGATTGTGAAGGAGAGCGTGTCCGGGGCACTCGACGGGGGCGGCGTCAGCAGGCCCGACTGCGGATTGAACACGCCGACCTCAAGGATCTTCTCGGTCACGACGAAGTCGTCGTCTGGCCCTTCGCCGTCGAGGTGACCGTCGCACCCTTGAGACGTACGACATTGATGAGTTGATTCGGGGTTTGACTATTGGTCCAGGCTGTTTGAACGAGTCGGTCATGAACGCTGTGACCGCGGCCTGCTGTGGTTTGCCCGTCTGCCCCGCCGCCGCCTCCAGATATCCATTCTCGATGAGCAGCGCGGCCTGGGCGCGGATCGCCGGCTTGAACTGACCCGGTGTCGGCGGGGACACGGAGCCGGCGCTCCCGGTCGCCGAATCGTTCGTGGTCGCCGGACCGTCGAGGATCGGTTTGCCGTCGCTGGGCACGCCACACGCGGTCGCGACGAGGGTGACGCCGACGAGCACGGCGGCCAGGGTCGCGCGCGGCCAGACCGGACGGAATCGGCGCACCATCTACTCGTTTCCCTTACCGGAGACGCTTGATTCTTCGATGCTCGTTGTCGGCTCGATCGCGGCGGCCGAAGCGCCGTTGGACATCTCCTCGACAACAGCGGTGATCGAGATCCCGGCCGCGGCGAGAATCGGACCAGCATCGCCGGCCGTGTGCGTGGGTTTGCCTGCCCGCTTCGCTGAGACCAGCGCGGGCCGCGCCACCGGGCTGACGTCGGCGTCACCGGGCACGAGGGCCAGCGGCGAGACACTCAGCCGGCCGCCCGAGCGCACCGGCAGCACGAGGCGGAACTGGGCGCCCTGACCCGGCGCGCCCCACGCCTCCAGCCAGCCGCCGTGCAGCCGCGCGTCCTCGAGGCTGATCGACAGGCCGAGGCCGGTGCCGCCGGTCTGCCGGGCGCGCGACGGATCGGCCCGCCAGAACCGGTTGAAGACCAGCTTCTCCTCGCCCGGCGCAGCCCGATGCCGTGGTCGCGCACGGTGATCGCGACGGCCGTCTCGTCGGCCGCCGAGCGTGACGACGACGGGTTGCCCTCGCCGTGCTCGACCGCGTTGCCGACGAGGTTGCGCAGGATGCGCTCGGCTCGGCGCGGATCGACCTCGGCGATGACCGGCGTCGTCGGGCACGATGAACGTCAAGGTCGACACCGGCCCGCTCGGCCAGCGACGCGAGCCGGCTCGACGACCCGGTCGACCACCGGCACCAGGTCGGTCGGCTCGGCGTCGAGCACCGCGAATCCGGCGTCGAAGCGGCTGATCTCCAGCAGGTCGGTCGAGCAGCTCTTCGAACCGGTCGAGTTCGTCGTGCAGCAGTTCGGCGCTGCGGGCCATCAGCGGATCGAACTCGTCGCGGCTCGTGAAGATCAGATCGGCGGCCATCCGGACGGTGGTCAGCGGCGTACGCAGCTCGTGCGAGACGTCGGAGGTGAACCGCCGCTGCAGCCGCGACATGTCCTCCAGCCGCAGGATCTGGCGTTGCAGGTTCGCCGCCATCTGGTTGAAGGACGCGCCCGAGCATGGCCAGATCGTCTTCGCCGGAGACTTCCATGCGCTGATCGAGCAGGCCGGCCGAGAGCCGGTGCGCGGTGCGGGCGGCGAGCCGCACCGGCCGCACGACCAGCCGGGTGACCAGCCAGACGATGATCGCGAGCAGCAGCGATGAGCCCGACGCCGAGCCCGATGACGGTGTTGCGGGTCAGGTTCGCGGCCGTGGTCTCGGTGTCGAGCGGATAGACGTAGTAGAGGCCGTAGGTGCCGAGGCTCTGCGAGAAGACCGGGGTGCCGACGACCAGCGCCGGCCGGGCGGTCTTGTCGGTGCCGAGCTGCGCCGAGACGAACTGGTGCGCGCGCACTTTCTGCCCGGTGACGTAGGCCTCGAGCTGCGGCGTGATCGCGTCGGCGGCGTGACCGGCGGCCGGATAGACCTGGAAATCGGACTGCGCGGCGCCCGCCTTCGCGAGGATCACGGTCGGGCCGCCCTGGCCGTAGACCGTCGACAGTTGGGTGACGATGTTGCCCATAGTCGCCGGTGAGCTGCGGATCATCGCTCTGCGTGACCTGGGATAACTGATCTTGCGCGTACAGCGAGCCGTTCGTCACCTGGCTCTGCGCCGACTTGACCCGGGCCGCCACCAGCCCACTGGTCGTGCGGGTCACGACCAGCACGCCGAACACGCCGACCAGCAGCGACGGAACTCGACCAGGGTGTAGGTGACCATGCGAAGCTGCAGCGACCGGCGCCACGTGCGGCGGGCCCGGCCGCGCTCGTGCGCACCCGCCTGGCGATCCGGCCGGCCACGTCGATGGGCCATGGCCGGACGCGCCATCGCTCGACCGCCCGGCGGGATCGCGGGGCGGGTCAGGCTGCGGGGGGTCTGCGGAGGCGTCGGCATCTCGGTGATCCCGACGAGTTTAGCTGGTCCCTGCCTTGTAACCCACGCCTCGAACGGTCAAGATGATCTCTGGCCGCTCCGGGTCATTCTCGATCTTGGCGCGAAGCCGCTGCACATGCACGTTGACGAGTCGCGTGTCGGCCGCGTGCCGGTAGCCCCAGACCTGCTCGAGCAGGACCTCCCGGGTGAAGACCTGACGCGGTTTGCGGGCCAGCGCGACGAGCAGATCGAACTCGAGCGGCGTGAGCTTGACCTCCTCCTTGTTGCGGCTCACGAGGTGTGCGGGCACGTCGATGGTGATCTGGCTGCCGCCCGGGCCGATGGTGAGCAACTCGGGCGCGACGTCTTCGCCTCGCCGCAGCCGGGCGCGCATGCGGGCGACGAGCTCCTTCGGCTTGAACGGCTTGACGACGTAGTCGTCGGCGCCGGACTCGAGGCCGAGCACGACGTCGACGGTGTCGGTTTTGGCCGTCAGCATCACGATCGGGACTCCGGACTCGCTGCGGATGGCGCGGCAGACGTCGATGCCGCTCATGCCGGGCAGCATCAGGTCGAGCAGGACGATGTCCGGCCGAACCTCACGGAACGCGGCAAGTGCCCGCTCGCCGTCCGCGACGAACGCGGGCGCGAATCCCTCGCTTCGCAGCACAATGCCGAGCATCTCGGCGAGGGCGGGGTCGTCGTCGACGACCAGGACACGGGCTCTCATGGGCTCCAATATTCCATCTCCGGGGTGAATGCTGGGAACATCCGCCGTGCGCATCGCCGGGATGATCCCATTTTCGGGGGTTTTAGATCTTCGCACGGCTACCCCATGGTCGCCGAGGACGTCCATCGGCGGAAGCGGCTGTTGGTGCGGAATGTACAGCAAGGCCGGCCCGAGTGTCGGGTCCGGCCTTGCTGAGTGATCAATCAGTTACACATGGTAATCAGTAACGGTAGTGATCCGACTTGTACGGACCCTCGATCGCGACGCCCAGGTAGTCGGCCTGCGCCTTCGTGAGCTCGGTCAGCCTGACGCCGAGCGCGCCCAGGTGCAGGCGGGCGACCTTCTCGTCGAGGTGCTTGGGCAGCGTGTGTACGCCCAGCGGCCACGCGTCGTGGTTGCCGAAGAGCTCGATCTGCGCCATGACCTGGTTGGTGAACGAGTTCGACATGACGAAGCTCGGGTGCCCGGTCGCGTTGCCGAGGTTGAGCAGCCGGCCCTCGGACAGCACGATGATCGAGTGACCGTCGGCGAAGCGCCACTCGTCGACCTGCGGCTTGATGTTGATCTTCTGGACGCCGGGCAGCTTCGCCAGACCGGCCATGTCGATCTCGTTGTCGAAGTGGCCGATGTTGCCGACGATCGCCTGGTGCTTCATCTGCGCCATGTGCTCGGCCGTGATGACGTCGAAGCAGCCGGTCGCGGTGACGAAGATGTCCGCCGTCGCGACCACGTCGTCGATCGTGGCGACCTGGTAGCCGTCCATCGCGGCCTGCAGCGCGCAGATCGGGTCGACCTCGGTGATGATGACGCGCGCGCCCTGGCCGCGCAGCGACTCGGCGCAGCCCTTGCCGACGTCGCCGTAGCCGAAGACCACGGCGACCTTGCCGCCGATCAGCACGTCGGTGGCGCGGTTGATGCCGTCGATCAGCGAGTGGCGGCAGCCGTACTTGTTGTCGAACTTGCTCTTCGTGACCGAGTCGTTGACGTTGATCGCCGGGAAGAGCAGCGTGCCGTTGTTCATCATCTCGTAGAGACGGTGCACACCGGTCGTGGTCTCCTCGGTGACGCCCTTGATGCCGGCGGCGATCGTCGTCCAGCGCTTCCGTCTTCGGCGAGCGAACGGCGCAGCACGTCGAGGATGACGCCGTACTCCTCGCTGTCGGACTCCGACGTCGACGGCACCGCGCCCGCGCTCTCGAACTCGGCACCCTTGTGCACAAGCAGCGTCGCGTCACCACCGTCGTCGAGGATCATGTTCGGGCCGCCCTCGGCGTCCGGCCAGATCAGCGCCTGCACGGTGCACCACCAGTACTCCTCGAGCGTCTCGCCCTTCCAGGCGAAGACCGGCACGCCGGCCGGGGCGTCGACGGTGCCGGTCGGGCCGACCGCGACCGCGGCGGCGGCGTGGTCCTGCGTGGAGAAGATGTTGCAGCTGACCCAGCGCACCTGGGCGCCGAGCGCGGTGAGCGTCTCGATCAGCACCGCGGTCTGGATCGTCATGTGCAGCGAACCCGTGATGCGGGCGCCGCGCAGGGGCTGCGACGCAGCGAACTCCTTGCGGAGCGCCATCAGGCCGGGCATCTCGTGCTCGGCGAGCTGGATTTCTTTACGGCCGAACGCTGCCAGGGACAGGTCAGCAACCTTGAAATCCTGGCCTGTCGCAGGCGCAGCGCTCGTCGGGAGCGTGCTGGTCATATGGGAACCCCTGATCCGTTGGTAAGTGGTGAATGGCGCTACCACGATAACGTGCGGGGCGGAGACCGACCGAGAGGACTATCCCCATCGATGGTCGCCGCCCCGCACTTCCCCCCGGTTTGGTTCCCCGCTACGTGGTCGCGAACCGAAGTCCCCGATAACGCTGCGTGGTTAAAGAGTCACACTCCGCTGTCGACATGTCAAGCGAATCCGGAAAATTTTCGCTAGTCGTACATATAGGGCAAATGTCTGCAACGTGCTGCTCAGAGACCCTCTGAACTAATCGTGGGTCGATGCGAAGGTTACTGAGAGTACGACGGTCGTCAGAGTCCGGTCGAAGCCACCAACACGACGCCAGCACCGGTGATCCGGAGTCGCCGGCCGGCTCGACCGAACCCGGCCTGACCACCGGCCAACGACAATGGCACGCCGGCGCCGTCGGCGACCCGGACCGAGCCGCGCTCGCAGAACACGATGCGCGGGCCGCCGGCATCGATGTCGATCGGTGCGGTGCCGTTCGGCGAGACCTGCAGCAGGGAGAACTCCGGCGCCGGGGCCGTCCACGTCAGCACCCCGGCCGCGAGCGTCACCGGTTTGACCACCGGGTCGGCCAGCACGTCCCAGCGCAGCACCCGGATCAGCTCGTCGATGTCGATCCGCTTCGCCGTGAAGCCGCCGCGCAGCACGTTGTCGCTCGCGGCGAGCACCTCCATGCCGGTGCCGCGCAGGTAGGCATGCAGATTGCCGGCCGGCAGCCAGACCGCCTCGTCGGCGCTCAACTGCACGTGGTTGAGCAGCAGAGCCACCGCCACGCCCATGTCGGCCGGAAAGCGTTCGCCCAGGTCGGCGATGTAGTCCAGGCCTCGCCCGCCGAGCGGACGCGACCAGCGCGGCGACCACGGGCGCACACCGATCGGCGGGCCACCGAAGCAACCCCTCGACCGCTCCTCGCAGCCGCGTTTCCACACTTCCCGTGCGGAGCCCAGCCACGATCGGTGCGAGATCCGGCACGTCCAGACCCTCGATCACCGCCGCCGAGATCGCCGGATCCCGGAAACCGCACAGGATGTCGAAGTCGTCGATCGCGACGAGGAGTTCCGGTTTCGCGTAGGGATCGGTGTAGAGGCGGCGATCCGGTGGCAGCGACGCCTCCTGTGCGTAGCGACGGGCGGCCAGCGCGCTGTCCGGATGCGCCTGCAGCGACAGCGGCGTCTCGGCGGCGAGCACCTTGAGCATGAACGGGAGCCGGTCACCGAAGCGCTCCGCCGTCGCCGCGCCGAGCATCCCGACCGGATCGGCCCGGACCGCGTCGGTCAACGTCAGGCCACCACGCAGGCGTGACGGGCTGTCCGGGTGCGCACCCATCCACAACTCGGCTTCGGGACCCGGCGACGGCGTGGGCCGGCCCTGGATGGCCGCGATCACCGTCCGCGAGCCCCACGAGTAGGCGCGGATCGGATTTTCCAGCAATTCCATGACGTCAGCCGGCCGCCGGTAACGGAAGCGCGGCCACCTGCGGGCCGCGGTCGATGTCGGGTTCGAGATAGATCACCCGCGCGATGGGTACGGCCGACCGGATGCGGCGCCTCGGCCACGTCGATGCGTCTCGGAGATCTGCGATGCCGAGGCGCCCGGCGGCACCGCGATCTTCGCAGCGACCAGCAGTTCTTCCGGGCCGAGGTGCATCGTCTTCATGTGGATGATGCGCGCGACTCCGTCGGCGCCCGCAAGCGCTGTGGTGATCAGATCGACCTGGACGTCGGTGGCGGACTCGCCGAGCAGCAGGCTCTTGGTCTCCATCGCCAAGCACGATCGCGACCGCGACGAGCAGCGAGCCGATGCACAGCGTGCCGATGCCGTCCCAGACACCGTTACCGGTGATCAGCGTGAGCCCGACGCCGAACAGGGCGAGCACGAGACCGATCAGCGCGGCGAAGTCTTCGAGCAGGACCACCGGCAACTCGGGGGCGCGGGCATGCCGGATGAAGCTGCGCCAGGAGACGCCGCTCCGCAGATGGTTGGCCTCGCGGATCGCGGTGCGGAACGACAGCGACTCGAGCGCGAGACCGACGCCGAGCACCGCCAGCGGCACCCACTGCCACTTGTCGATGGCCTCCGGATGCTGGACCTTGTGGACGCCCTCGTAGAGCGCGAACAGGCCACCGACGCTGAACAGCACGATCGAGACGATGAACGCGTAGATGTAGCGCTCCCGCCCGTAGCCGAACGGGTGTTGCGGCGTCGCCTCGCGGACCGACCGCCGGCCGCCGATCAGCAGCAGCACCTGGTTGCCCGAGTCGGCGACCGAGTGGATCGCCTCGGCCAGCATCGACGACGAGCCGGTCAGCACGAAGGCGAGAAGCTTGGTCGACCGCGATGCCGAGGTTGGCCAGCAGCGCCGCGACGACGGCCTTCGTGCCCCCAGAAGAACTCACGCTAGGGCCTCGGTCGTTCGGTCAGCAGCGCGGACGGCTGCGAGAGTTCTTCATCTCTGACACGGCGGGCACGGCCATCGGGTCGAGGCCGTGCGCCATCGCCAGGTAGATCGAGGTGAAGTCGGGCACGGCGACCAGCGACGCGAGCCGTTCAAGCGCCGAACCGCCCTCGGCGGTGATCACGCTGACCCGGATGCCACGCGCCTCGGCGATCGCCTGGACCGCGTCGGCCCGCCGCTCCTCGACGGCTGACGGCTCGTTGTCGTCGCGCTGGTCGTCGTCGAGGCCGCCGTCGCGCAGCAGGATCAGCCGCAAGCCGGGTGGCCGCGCCGTCCTCGTCATCGCCGTCGGCGAAGATGTCGCGCCCGGCCTCGGCCAGACCGCCGAACACACCGTCGAGCAGACCGACGCGGCCACGGCCGGCCTCGCCCAGGGCGCCGCCGACCACCGGGTAGCGGGCGTTGGACGAGAGCGTGTCGGCGAACCGGCGGGCGGCGACGGTCGCCAGCGGCGACGAGCCCCACACGATCGGGATCGAGCCGGCGAGGTCGAGCGCGAGCGCCTTCGCCGGGTTGACGAACGACTCCGCCGCCGGGCGGCAGCGATCGGCGTCGGCGTCGAGCCGGGCCGCGGTCTCCGCCAGGTCGGCCTCGTTGACCTTGACCAGCCCGAGCGTGCGGGCGGCCAGCAGCACCGGCACCGTGAGCGCCCAGATGCTCGCGCGGGCCGGGGCGCGGCGGGGCACCGGGATGTACGGTGCTCGGGCCCGCTCGGCGACCGACTGCAGCTCGGTGTCGGGCGGACCGATCGCGACCAGGCGGGCGCCGCGGCGCGCCGCGGCATCGGCCGCGCCCAGCGCCTCGGGGCTGCGCCCGGAAGCGCGAAACCGCGATCACGACGTCGGCGGCACCGACCCAGCCGGGCACGCCGGTCGTGCGGTGCGCGATGACGGGCACCGGGCAGCGGGTGCCGGCCACCGTGGCCAGCAGGTCGCCGGTGCGAGCCGCGGTGCCCTGGCCGGCCACGACGACCGCGCGGGGACGACCCTCGGCCGCGAGCGACGCGAGGTTGGCCTCGGCGGCCAGCGCGGCGCACTCGCGCACCTGGGCACCGGCCGACGCGGTGGCGCGCAGCATCTGCCCGGGGTCGGCGGCCTCGATCGCGGCCAGGTCGTCGAGCAGGCGCTCGTCGACGCGCCGGCTAGCCACGCACCCCCGCGGTGCCGTCGATGGGCATCATGCGGACGCTCCGGCTGGCGCCGTCGCGGCCCGACGAACTCGCGGCTTGCCGCCGGTCGCCTCGTCGAGCAGCAGCACCGGGAGGCCGTCACGGATCGGGAAGACACGCTCGCATTCGGTGCATGTCAGCGTCTGTGCCGCGTCGTCGTAGCGCAGCGGGGCGTGATGCGTGTCGGGGCAGGCGAGAATCTCCAGCAACTGCGGTTCCAGGGCCACCGGTGCTCCTTCTCGTCGTAGGCCGGCGCCGCCGCGTCGCTCGGGCGCCACCATGGTGGAGATCTTACGATCAAACCGCTGCGGCGCTCCGTGCGCACGCCGAGGTCACCGTGCCCAGGACGGGAGCGGCGCACACCTGCGCGGCCAGATGACGGCACGGTCGGTGCTGCTAAAGGTCGATCCCGGTAAGCACCATGACGCGTGCGTCGGTGTAGTCGTCCATGGCGCTGCGCAGGCCCTCGCGCCCGACGCCCGAGCCCTTCACCCCGCCGTAGGGCATCTGGTCGGCGCGGTAGCTCGGCACGTCGCCGACGATCACGCCGCCGACCTCGAGCGTCCGGTGCGCCGTGAACGCGGTCTGCAGGCTGTGCGTGAACACGCCCGCCTGCAGCCCGTACGCGGAGTCGTTGACCGCGGCGAACGCGTCGTCGTCGGACGCGGCCCGGGCGACCACCAGCACCGGGCCGAAGACCTCCTCGGCGCAGACCTTCGCGTCGGCCGGCACGTCGGCGAGCACCACCGGCGCGATGCGCGTTGCCGTCAGCGTGGACCAGCCGCCGGTCAGGTTCACCGCGCCCCGGCGGCCTCCGCCTCGCGTACCCAGGTCTGGATGCGCTCGCGCGGCGGCCGCGTTGATCACCGGGCCGACCTCGGTCGCCTCGTCCAGCACGTCGCCGTTGGGCAGCGCCTTGACCTTGTCGACCAGCATCGGCACGAACGTGTCGTAGAGGTCGGCGTGCACGATCACCCGCTGCACCGCGATGCACGACTGCCCGGCCTGGTAGTTGCCGAAGACGGCGATGCGGGCGGCGGCCCACTCCAGGTCGGCCGCGGACGACCAGTCGCCGCAGACCACCGCCGCCGCGTTGCCGCCGAGCTCCAGCGTGACGTGCTTGTGCGGCACGGCGGCCCGGATCTGCGCGCCGACCGGGCCGGAGCCCGGTGAAGGAGACGACCGGCAGCCGCGGGTCGGCGACCAGGTGCGGGCGCGCGCTCGTTCGGGCATCGGCAGCACCGAGAACATGCCGGCGGGCAGCCCGCCGCGCGGTCGGTGACTCGGCCAGGATCTCGCCGAGCAGCAGCGCGGACAGCGGCGTCGCCGGGGCGGGCTTGAGCACGATCGGCGCGCCGACCGCGATCGCCGGGCGCGACCTTGTGCGCGACCAGGTTCAGCGGGAAGTTGAACGGCGAGATGCCGAGCACCGGGCCCTTCGGGCACGCGGCGCACGATGCGCGATCCGGCCGGTCGCCGCCGGGTCGGTGTCGAGCCGCTGCATCTCGCCGGAGAAGCGGCGGGCCTCCTCGGCGGCCCAGCGGAAGGTGGAGACGGCCCGGCCGACCTCGCCGCGCGCCCACTTGATCGGCTTGCCGTTCTCCGCGGTGATCAGCCGGGCGATCTCGTCGGCGCGCTCGGCGAGGCGGCGGCTGACGTGGTCGAGCGCGGCGGCGCGGACGTGCGCCGGCAGCGCGGCGGCGGCCGGTCGGCGACCGCGGCGGCGGCGGCGACCGCGCGCTCGACCTGGTCCTCGGTGGCGGAGCACGGTGCGCCCGACCTCGCGGCCGTCCGCCGGGTTGCGCACCGAGGATGTCGTCGCCGGATTCCGGCCGGCCGGCGACGTAACAGGGGGTCGAGGGTCACGGGGACCTCCAGGTGCACGATGCACGGTCCTCCACCGACCAGCCTAAGCCTGTGCCGGCAGGGGACGGGAAACAGTCGGCCTGACCCCTTGTCCGCAACGGATTCAGTTGCCAGGATGGCGTACGGACTGGCGGTTTCCGCGACAAACGATGCTCACCGCGACGCGTCGGGAGACTGACATGATGACCAGGACTTTGCGCAACTTCATCGACGGCGAGTACGTCGACGCCGGGCGACGGCGGTACGGCCGACCTGATCGACCCGACGCACCGGCGAGGTGTTCGCCTCCGCCCCGGTCTCCGGCGCCGCCGACGTCGACGCGGCGATGGGCGCGGCCGCGACCGCGTTCGAGTCCTGGCGCGACACCACCCCGTCCGAGCGGCAGCGGGCGCTGCTGCAGATCGCCGACGCGATCGAGGCGCGCGCCGAGGAGTTCGTCGCGGCCGAGAGCCAGAACACCGGCAAGCCGATCGGGCTGACGATGAGCGAGGAGATCCCGCCGGCCGTCGACCAGATCCGCTTCTTCGCCGGCGCCGCCCGGCTGCTCGAGGGCAAGTCGGCCGGCGAGTACATGGCCGGCCACACGTCCTACGTCCGGCGCGAGCCGATCGGCGTGTGCGCCCAGGTGACGCCCGTGGAACTACCCGCTGATGATGGCGATCTGGAAGATCGCGCCCGGCGCTGGCCGCCGGCAACACCGTGGTGCTCAAGCCGTCCGACACCACGCCGGCCTCGACGCTGCTGCTGGCCGAGATCGCGGCCGAGTTCCTCCCGCCCGGCGTGTTCAACGTGGTCTGCGGCGACCGCGACACCGGCCGCGCGCTCGTCTCGCACCCGACGCCGCCGATGGTCTCGATCACCGGCTCGACCCGGGCCGGCATGGAGGTGGCCGCCGCCGCCGCGACCGACCTCAAGCGCACCCACCTCGAGCTCGGCGGCAAGGCGCCGGTGATCGTCTTCGACGACGCCGACATCGCGGCCGCGGCCGAGGCGATCGCGATGGCCGGCTACTTCAACGCCGGCCAGGACTGCACCGCCGCCACCCGCGTGCTGGCCGGCCCGGGCGTGCACGACGACTTCGTCGCCGCGCTGGCCGAGCAGGCGCAAGGCGCACCAAGACCGGCCTGCCCGACGACGAGGACGTGCTCTACGGCCCGCTCAACAACGCCAACCAGCTCGCCCGGGTCGGCGGCTTCATCGACCGGCTGCCCGACCACGCCGCCGCTCGGCGCCGGCGGCGCCCGGGTCGGCGACCGCGGCTACTTCTACGCGCCGACCGTCGTCTCCGGCCTGCGCAGCAGGACGAGATCATCCAGGACGAGATCTTCGGCCCGGTCATCACCGTGCAGCGGTTCACCGACGAGGACGAGGCGGTGCGCTGGGCCAACGGCGTCGAGTACGGCCTGGCGTCCTCGGTGTGGACCAGGGACCACGGCCGGGCGATGCGCGTGTCGCGGCGGCTCGACTTCGGCTGCGTCTGGGTCAACACGCACATCCCGCTCGTGGCCGAGATGCCGCACGGCGGGTTCAAGCACTCCGGCTACGGCAAGGACCTGTCGATGTACGGCCTGGAGGACTACACCCGGGTCAAGCACGTCATGCACAACATCGAGGTCTGACATGAGCTCGTCCGAAGAGCTGCACAAGCGCCGCGACCGCCGCGGTCGCCCGCGGCGTCGGCTCGACCATCACGTCCTACGTCGACCACGCCGGCGGCGGCACGCTGACCGACGTCGACGGCCGCGAGTGGATCGACTTCGCCTCCGGCATCGCGGTCACCAGCGTCGGCAACTCGGCGCCGCGGGTGGTCGAGGCGGTCAAGCGCCAGGTCGAGCTGTTCACCCACACCTGCTTCATGGTCACCCCGTACGAGGTCTACGTCGCCGTCTGCGAGCAGCTCAACGCGCTGACGCCGGGCGACTACGAGAAGCGCTCGGCGCTGTTCAACTCCGGCGCCGAGGCGGTGGAGAACGCGGTGAAGATCGCCCGGAAGGCGACCGGGCGGCAGGCGGTCGTCGTGTTCGACCACGCCTACCACGGCCGGACCAACCTGACCATGGCGCTGACCGCGAAGAACATGCCGTACAAGCACGGCTTCGGCCCGTTCGCCGGCGAGATCTACCGGGCGCCGATGTCGTACCCGTTACGCGACGACGGC
The DNA here is from genome assembly GCA_963797605.1 of uncultured Actinomycetota bacterium. Classification (GTDB taxonomy): domain Bacteria; phylum Actinomycetota; class Actinomycetes; order Mycobacteriales; family Micromonosporaceae; genus DASQPR01. The sequence goes on from CAWCPX010000005.1 coordinate 972,472, forward strand.
CTGTCCGGTGCGGACGCTGCCGCCCGCGCGCTGGACATCATCGACAAGCAGGTCGGCGCGCGCCAACGTGGCCGCGGTGCTGATCGAGCCGATCCAGGGCGAGGGCGGCTTCATCGTGCCGGCGCCCGGCTTCCTGCCCGCGCTCGCCGCGTGGGCCACGCGAACGGCGTCGTGTTCATCGCCGACGAGATCCAGACCGGCTTCTGCCGCACCGGCGACTGGTTCGCCAGCGAGCACGAGGGCGTCGTGCCCGACCTGATCACCACCGCCAAGGGCATCGCCGGCGGCCTGCCGCTGGCCGGCGTCACCGGCCGCGCCGAGATCATGGACGCGGTCCACGTCGGCGGGCTCGGCGGCACCTACGGCGGCAACCCGGTCGCCTGCGCCGCCGCGCTGGCCGCCATCGAGACGATGCGCGAGCTCGACCTGCTGCCGGCGGCCCGGACGATCGAGGCGATGATGGTGCCGGCGTCTGCGCGCGCTGGCAGCGACGCACCCGGCGATCGGCGAGGTGCGCGGCCGCGGCGCGATGCTCGCCGTCGAGATCGTCAGGCCGGGCACGCACCGACGCCGGACGCCGGCACGGCCGACGCGCGATCTCGAAGGCCTGCCACGCAGCCGGGCTGCTGACGCTGACCTGCGGCACGTACGGCAACGTGCTGCGCTTCCTGCCGCCGCTGGTGATGCCGCCGGAAACCCTCGTCGCGGCCTGGCCATCCTGGCGGAGGCCTTCGCACAGCGCGGAGTGACCGTCGGTGTCAGCAGCGCCGCGGCCGGCTCCGGTTCCACCTCCGGCTGCCGGTCGGGACGCCGGGCTTCGTGCGCCGGCAGCAGGAACCAGGACAGCAGCGGCCGAGCACCGACCAGCAGGCCGGCGCATGCCCCGATCGCGATCCGGAAGCGTGGTTGAAGGACACCGGATCGCTGTAATCGGTGCCGGAGAGCCCGGCCGCCAGCGGCAACGCCGCGACCGCCAGCAGGCTGCCGGACCGGGCGACCGCGTTGTTGATGCCGCTGGCCACGCCCGCGAGCGGTGTCGGCGCGGCCGCCAGCACCGTCGACGTCAGCGGCGCGACCAGGAGCGTCAGGCCGAGCCCGGCGAGCACGATCGGACCGAATACGTCTCGCCCAGTAGGTCGAGCCGGGGCCGACCCGCATCAGCAACGCCACGCCGACCGCGGCCATCGCGGCCCCGAGCGCCAGCGGGAGCCGGGCGCCGATGCGATTGCCGAGCGCCGCCGCCCGTGGCGAGCCGAGCAGCAGGATGATAGTCATCGGCAGCGTGGCGGCGCCGGCCTGCGAACGCGGAGACCCGACCACGAGCTGCAGTTGCAGGATGAAGAAGAAGATGAGGCCGCCGAGCGCGCCGTAGATCAACAGCGTGACGAGGTTGATCACGCTGAACTCGACCGATCGGAACAGGCCGGTCGGCATCATCGGTTCGCGCTGACGCGTGTTCCCACAAGACGAACGCGGCCAGCACCGCGGCACCCGCGAAGCCGGCCCAGCGCGTCGCCCTCGCACCAGCGCGAACGTGATGCCGCCCAGGCCGACCGCGCACAGCACCGCGCCGGTCACGTCGAACCGGCCGGTCGCGTCCGCGTCGCGGCTCTCCGGGATGAACCGCAGCGTGGCCAGGATCGCGACGAGCGCGAGCGGCACGTTGATGAAGAAGATCCAGCGCCAGTTGAGCGCGTCGATCAGGTAGCCGCCGAGCAGCGGACCGCCCGCGCGCGGCGACGCCGCCGAGGCCCGCCCACATGCCGATCGCGCGGGCCCGGTCGTCCGGATGCAGGCTCGACTGGATCAAGCGACAGCGAGCCCGGTGTGAGCAGTGCCGATCCGACGCCCTGCAGTGCTCGCGCGGCGACCAGCCAACCGATGTTGGGGCGAACCCGCACAGCACCGACGCGCGCGGTGAACCAGACGACGCCGAGCAGGAAGATCTTCCGGCGGCCGAACCGATCCCCGAGCGCGCCGCCGAGCAGCACGAACGCGGCCAGCGGCAGCAGGTACGCGTTGACCGTCCACTGCAGGCCGCACAGCGGCGCGTGCAGGTCGCGACCGATGTGCGGCAACGCGACGTTGACGACGGAGCCGTCGAGCATGGCGAGCGACGAGCCGAGCACGGTGGCGAGCACGAGCCCCCGGCCGGTCATCGATCGGAGGCGAATGTCCACCCAGCTCACCTTACGTAAGGCATCGCCGCCACGGATCTCATCCCCCGTCGGCCCCCGGCTGCGCTGCGGCCATCAACGGTGCCAACGTCTCTTCCGGGTCGCGGGCGTCGAGCCGGGCCCGGCGCCAGCGGGCCATGAAGCGTGAACCGGCCCGGTCGCCGACGAGTTCTTCGGTGGTCGGACCGGGTGGGAACAGACCGGCGATCACATCCTGGAGCTGCCCGGACGCGAGGATTTCCCCGATCGCCTCGGCGCTGAGCTTGCGCGGCTCCGCGAACTCGCTCTGGATGCCCTGCACGAACGCGATCGCCGCCGGTGCGTCGTCTGCCGCCAGTTCCAGCGTCCGCAACCCGATGCGGCCGGTGATCTCGGCATAGAACTGGGCGGTGTACCGATCCGCCGGATGCGGGCCGCCCTGGAACCAGTAGGCGTCCGCGAGCGCGCGCCCGTACGCGTGTGCCGCCTCGGCAACGTCGCCGCGCAGCCACAACGAGTCGGCGTGGACGCGATGCAGGTTCGCCATCAGCTCGAAGTCCCAGGAGTCGGGACCGTCTTCGAGTGCGATGTCGCGGACGTCGACGGCGGTCTCGGCGAGCAGCTCGTCGATGCCGTCGAGGTGGCCGCGATCGAGTTCGAGGTCGGCACGTTCCTGGTCGATCCACGCGACGGTCCACGCGTCCTCGGCGTCGACGAATCCGGTGCGCGCCCTCGCGTACGCGCGGTCGGCATGGTCGTCGTGCGGGTCCGCGAATCGGTAGGTGTGCGCGAGGAAGAGACTGATGAACGCGTCCAGCGTCGCGGTCTCGTCCGCTTGCTCGGTGCCCTCGGCCGCGCGGGCCCGGTCGACGTCGCAGAGGTCGCGGATCAGCAGGAGCTGGTCACCGATCTCGGCCCACGGCGCCGTCGCCGGTTTGACGTGGGTCGTCGGGTAGAAGGTCAGCACGAACCGCAGCGCGTCGCCGAACCGTTCGTCGGCCGCGCGCTCCTTGTCGCTGGCCAGCGGGCCGACGACGTGCGGTTGCCAGGCCGCAGCCGCGCGATCCCAGTCGTCGAGCAGGTGGCGGTTGAAGTCGAAGTCGAGATAAACACCCCACCACCAAAACGCCTCGAAGAACACGAGCGCGAATTGGGTACGGGTCACGCTGCGCCGATCCGTACGCTGACCGGCGTGGTAGAGCCACTGCCGCTTGTACCACTGCCAGTCCGGGTGCTCGTACTTGTACCAGGCTCCGTAGGTGCCACTGCTGCCGTACTCGCCGTCGGTCTCGTCGTCGCCGTCTTCGCCCGCCTGCAGCGCCCGGAAGAGAAACGCGGCCGCGCTGGCGTGCATCCGCTGCCACGTCTCGTAGTCCTCGTTGCGCAGCCGGGCCGCCACCGACTGCCGGATGAACTCGTGCATGCGATAGCGGTCGATCTCCCGGCCGTCCGGCGTGCGTACCTGGATGAGCAGTCCGTAGCTGTTCAGCGCCGTCAGCGCGTTCGTCGCGTCCTGCGGGCTCGGCTCGGCGCCCGGTTCGGCCATCAACTCCGCGAGCATGGCCTGGTCGATCGTGCTCACCACGGCCGCGGCCCGCAGTGCCGACTGGTCGCGCACGCTCGTCACGATCTCATCGGCCAGCTTGCCCCAGGCCTTCTGCGGCTCGGACGGGAGCCGCGTGAGCACGCGCTTCAACGAGCTCGCGGTCGCCGCTTCCCCGCCGCGTTCGATGATCAGCTCGCCCATCAGGTAGACGCCGCCCGGGTGCCCGGCGGTGAAGTCGTGCACCACCGTGACGACTTCGGGATCGATGGCGGTGCCGAGCGTCCGGCGGACCAGGTAGCCCTCGACCTCCTCGAGCGTGAAGTTCGCGAGCCGCCGCTGAATCAGGCGCTCCGACGCGATCGACAGCGGACGGGTCTGGGGCAACCGACCCACGACCATCGTCATGTTCGGCAGGCGCAGCGCCATCCGGATGATCCAGCGACCGAGTTCATCGTCGGCACACCGCTCGAACGAGTCGAACGTCGCGAGCATGTGGTCATCGGGGCCGACAGCGGCCGTCCACGCCTCGACGAACGCCCGGTCGATCGCGGCCTGCGCGTCCTGGACGCTGCGGCGGGCCTGCTCCTCGCTGACCGGGCCGACGGTGATGTTGACCGTCTGGTTGACGGCGGAAGCCTGACCTCTGCCGCTCGCCTCCACGCTGTTGGCGATGTTGAGCTGCACGGCCTGCCGCTGCGTCTCGAGTTGCCGCCACACCTCGTCGAACGACCATCCGGTGCCGTCGGTCAACGTGCGCATCAGTTGCGCGGAGTGGTTGAAGACGTGCTCCAGCACCGCGACGCTGGCGTCGTCGCCCTGGTCGTCTCGGAACCCGTCGACGAGTTCGGCCATGTTGATCGCTCGGACCGTCGCCCCGGCCGCGGCTGCCCGCACCCGGAGCTGGTGGAGCAACGAAGACTTGCCGACGCCGCGTACGCCGACGATGTCGACCACGGTGCCGTCGTGGCGCGTGTCGAGCAGGCCTATGACCTCGTCGATCTCGGCTCGGCGGCCGACGAACGCGTGCTTGCCGCCCGCCGACGATCCGTCGTCGGATGGCACCCGCTGCGACGGCACCGGCACCGCCTCGATCACCAGCTCCGGCAGCGCCGACGCCTGACTCGACCGGACGCCGGCCGGCGGCGTGGTAGTGGTCGGCACGGTCGGAACGGTTGGCGCCGCGACAGTGGACGGCGCGCTGGTCGACTGCGTGACACCGCTGATCTGGGCGTGACCGCGACCGCCGACCGTGTTCGAGCCGGCATCGGCGGCACGCTGGTCGATCTTCTCGATGACGGCGTGGCCGGAGCCGGTCACCGTGTTGCCGATCGCGCCCTTCGCGGCTGCCGCACGATCGCGGCGCGCCCCGATGATCGCGGAGATCACGCAGACCAGAAGGATCAGTCCGGCGATCGGCCAGACGTAAATCGACTTATCGCCGGGAGCGAAGATCGCGATGATCGCGAGGAGCACGGCGGCACCCGTACCCGTCAACAGAATTGGATCTTCGAGCTTTTTCACGACGAGCATTGGGGTCTGAAGGAGTGACTTCCACTCCGACTCCGAGGGCTCTTCCATGCTGTGCCGCCTTCTGGCCGGATGACGCTGTTTGTGCCCGGATGCGATCGCCCAGTGATTGTCGGCGAATTGGGCGATTACCCGCTTCCGGCAAACGGTTGAGTCGTAATGGTCATCCTGAGCGGTTAGCGGTCGGGCATCGTCGCCGTACGATGTCGGCCATGCGCATCGTCAAGCTGACGTCCGGACCGTTCGTCTCTGAGCTCTATCGGGCGGTGCTACAGCCGTCGTTCATGCCGTCCGAGCTGGTCTCCGAGGCCGAGCTGGGCAAGATGATCACCGATGGGCATCCCGGGCTGATCGCGCTCGACGACGACGATCAGGTGCTCGGCGGTGCGATCGGTGAATGGGACGCCGAGCTGCGCATCATGCTGCTGTGCTGGCTGGCCATCCGCCCGGGGATTCGCGGCGGCGGCGTCGGTGGCGCGCTCCTGGAAGCCGCGACCGACTCGTGGAGCACCGATTTCGCGCCGTGCCTGATCCTCGCCGAAGTCGAAGATCCCCAAAAGCATCACGGCACGGAGGCCACCGGTGACCCGGTCGCCCGACTCCGTTTCTACCAGCAGCGTGGCGCCAAGGCCCTCGACCTGCCTTACTTCCAAGCGTCGATCGGTGAAGGGCAGCCACGCGTGCCGGACCTTTTGCTCATGGTGCTACGTAGCGAGCCGCGGTTCGCCGGCGCGGAGGCCGACACGATCGATTCGGGGCTCATCCGCGCGTATCTTGAGTCCTATCAGATCCAGTGCGAAGGCCAGATCGGCACCGACGAACAGGCGATGGCGATGTGGCGTGCGATCGACGCGCACCCCGGCGGCCTTCCGCTCGTGACCGGATAACGCACCACGGAATCCATCGTCAAATAGGTGAATGCCAACCGAATCATTTGCACTGACCGGCTGGCTCGACGAGAATCCATTGCATGACCGAGCCGCCCGCACTCGATGAGGTCAACAAGCGCATCATCGATCAGCTGCAGCGCGATGGTCGGATGTCCTACGCCGCGCTCGCCAAGCAGGTCGGTCTTTCGGAGGCGGCCGCCCGGCAACGTGTGCAACGTCTGCGCGACACCGGAATGATGCAGATCGTCGCCGTCACGGACCCGCTCACGCTCGGATTTCCCCGCCAGGCCATGATCGGCGTACGGGTCGACGGTGACATGCGCGTGGTCGCCGACCAACTCGCCGCGATCGCGGAAGTCGACTACGTCGTCATGTGTGCCGGCGGCTACGACATCCTGGCCGAGATGGTCTGTGCCGACGACGAGCATCTGCTGCGCCTGCTCAACGACCAGATCCGCCGCATCGACGGCGTGGCCAGCACCGAGACGTTCGTCTACCTGAAACTCGTCAAGCAGACGTACGCGTGGGGCACGCCCTGATCCCGTTCGATCATTCCGGCCGGACGTGGGATCCTCGGCGCATGGGTATTCGCGAGGCACGCTCAGCCGAGCTGCCGATCCTCCAGGAGATCGAGATCGAGGCGGGCCGCATGTTCCGCGATGTCGACATGGACGAGATCGCGGCCGACGAGCCGTTCCCGATTCCGGAACTGCTGGCCTATGTCGAGGCCGATCACGCCTGGGTCGCCACCGACGACGATGACCTGCCCATCGCCTACCTGCTGGCCGAGGTCGTTGACGACGCGCTGCACGTCGAACAGGTCTCGGTCCGGCCCGCTTATATGCGCCGTGGCATCGGCCGGGCCCTGATCGACCACGCCGCGATGGTCGCCGCCGCCGAGGGACGTGCCGCGCTGACCCTGACCACGTTCGTCGACGTGCCGTGGAACGGCCCCTACTACGCTCGCCTCGGCTTCGTGCCGGTCGCGGCTCCGGGTCCGGAATTGCAGGCCGTCCGTGACAAAGAGGCGGCGGTGGGTCTCGACCGGTGGCCGCGCGTGGCGATGCGGCGGCCGGTGTGACGCGTCCTGGGACTCTGCGCGCTACCGTCGGCACAATGATCGACAATTTGCGGTACATCAGCTTTCGCGGAGGCAGTTTTGGTGGCGACGGTTTTCGCGGAATCGACAGCGTGACGCGGCGACATCGGCTAGGAGCCGACCGTGTGGCGGCGTGTCGCATCTACCGCTTTACCGCGCACGGCGATAGCGTGCGAGCGTGAGGTCACCACGGCGTTGCTCGCGCAACGGCTGCCCGCGTCTGGCAGTCGCGACGCTGACGTATGTCTACGCCGACTCGACCGCCGTCGTCGGCCCGCTCGCGCTGACCCCGGAGCCGCACACCTACGACCTCTGCGAACCGCATGCCCGGGGCCTCACCGCGCCACGGGGCTGGGAAGTCGTCCGTCACGACGGCGAGTTCGACCCGCAGCCGCGCAGCGTCGACGACCTGGTCGCGCTGGCCGAGGCGGTCCGGGAGGCGGCGCGTCCGACCCCCCGGCGGGAAGAGCTGGCCGCGCTCGACGCGCAGGTCGGCCGCCGTGGTCATCTGCGGGTCATCCCGCCGAACCAGTGAAGCCGGACCGGGGCCCGGCCGACGCGCGCGATGTGATTTCGGGAAGCGGACACGCCACGCGCACCTCCGCCCACGCCATGTCGCGCACGAGTCTAGGCTGACGGCGTGACCAGCCCCGATCGCCGCCGTCCGCGAGGCCCCATCGCACGCGGACGTCGTGACCGTCACGGCCGGGGCCTGCGCGGCCGGCTGGTTCCCGCCAACGTGCCGCTCTTCCGCACGAAGGCGGAGATCTTCGATGACCTGGTGCTCGACGCGGTCGAAGGCTTAGAACGCCAATTCGCGACGGAACTGGCCGGGGTCGAATTCGCGGTCGAAGACGTGCCGCCAGATCTCAACGTCTACGACTCGGACGTGCTCGAGGACGGCGAGGTGCCACTCGCCCGGTTGTTGCCGGGCGGCCCGGGACGCCCCAGCACGCCGGCGCGGATCGTGCTTTACCGGCGACCGCTGGAGTTCCGGGCGATGGACAATGACGACCTCGCCGACCTCGTGCACGATGTGATCATCGAGCAGGTAGCCAATCTCCTCGGAATCGATCCCGAGGATCTCGGCTGAAGACTTCTTACGAATCCCCCGCGGATACGCAGAGGTTTCTTAAGCAGCCCGCCGCTTGAGTTTGCGCCGCTCGCGTTCCGACAATCCACCCCAGATGCCGAAACGTTCGTCGTGGCCCAGCGCGTACTCAAGGCATTCATCTTTCACTTCACAGCGCGAGCAGATCCGCTTTGCTTCGCGGGTGGAGCCACCCTTCTCGGGAAAAAACGCCTCCGGGTCAGTCTGCGAGCACAGGGCCCGCTCTTGCCACTCCGGAGCGTTACCGAGCAGGTCGGCCACAGCGACTCGGCCTTCCATCAGTGTTGCCTCCTGTTGTGTGCACCGACGCGAACGCCGGCGCGACCCCCGCAAGCCGATCGGGCAAACGATCCGCTTGCTAATTCGTCCGAACAGTGGCGGTTTGGCATACCCCGTCCGAACAACCCCAATGAAATTACACGCGTGTAATGCGTGCGTCGTCAAGCGGAACCTGATAAATGGGGCCGTACGGTGGACGGTTCGCCATGTCATGCGCAGACGGTTCGCACACGCGTAGACTCCGCGTCCCGGGGAGCCTTACGACCCCGCCACCCGACCTATCGATCCAAGCGGCAACAGGTAACGCCCTTTCGGCGAGTCGCGTCGAAAATCCTTGCGTCTTAGGCACTTGGGTATCAAAATCCGCGAACTTCGCCCCGGAACTACCCGATTCGGCTACGGTGCGAAACCCGTCGACGATGTATGAGCGGCGACCGATGCGTACGTCGTCGACCGCTGCCGCGCCGGCCTTCCCGCGGCTTCGGCGACCGCGTGCAGTTCGGCGACCGTCCGCGCGGAACCGTGCTCCGACCCCGCCATTCGCGAAATCGTCTCCTCCATCAACGTGCCACCGAGATCGTTGGCGCCGCCCCGCAGCATCGCGATGGTGCCGTCGTCGCCGAGCTTCACCCACGAGCATTGAATATTGGAAACGCGGCCGTGCAGCAGGATCCGGGCCATCGCGTGCACGGCACGGTTCTCCCGCCAGGTAGCACCCGCACGCGCGATGCCGGCCAGATAGATCGGCGCGTTCGTGTGGATGAACGGCAATGCGACGAACTCGGTGAAGCCACCGGTGCGATCCTGGATTCCGGCCAGCACCCGGAAGTGGCCCAGCCAGTGGCGAGGGTGGTCGACGTGCCCGTACATCATCGTGGAACTCGACCGGATGCCCAGCTCATGGGCCGTTGACACCACGTCGATCCACGCGGACGCGGGCAGCTTTCCCTTTGTCAGCACCCATCGCACATCGTCGTCGAGGATTTCGGCCGCCGTGCCGGGGATCGTGTCGAGACCGGCCTCGCGCAACTCGGTGAGCCAATCCCGCACGGACACGCCGGCCTTGGACGCCGCCGTCACGATCTCCATCGGCGAGAACGCGTGCACGTGCATCTCCGGCACCCGGCGCTTGATCGCGCGGACGAGGTCGGCGTATCCGCTCGCCGGCATCTTCGGATCGATGCCGCCCTGCATGCAGACCTCGGTGGCACCGTCTCGCCACGCTTCCTCGGCTCGGTCCGCGACCTGCTCGACCGAGAGGCGGTAAGCGTCGGTGTCGCGCTCACGCTGGGCGAACGCGCAGAAACGGCAGCCGACGTAACAGACGTTCGTAAAGTTGATATTGCGGTTGACGACGTACGTGATGTCGTCGCCGACCACGTCCCGCCGGATGCCGTCAGCGATGCGGGCCAGTTCATCGAGGGCCGGGCCGTCGCTCTCCAGCAGCGCGAGCGCGGCCGATTCGTTGCCCGGCAACAGAAGCGCGGCCGGATCGGAGGCGGCGAGTCGCAGGCCGACAGCGACGTCGTCGGACGCGAGCACGGTCAGCCCGGCCGATGTCGAGACCGCATGCGTGGCCACCTCGTCCCAGCCGCCGTAGACGGAATCGAAGTCACCGCGCCGATCACCCGTCCGCCCGACGGTGTCGACCTCGGCGAACAACTCGGTACGGCCACCGGCGACGTACGCGTCGTCGGGCTCCTGCCACGGCAACCCGACCGGGCGTGCGGATTCCACGGCGAGGCCGGTATCCGAGTCGGACAGCGCCGCCACATGCGCCGCCAGCCGCGGGTCGAGCCACGGGTCGCCGCGACGGATGTACTCCGGGTAGATCGTCAGCCGTTCGGCCAGCGTGAAGCCGGCGGCGGCGGACTGGGCGGCGAGGTCGTCGATGGCCGGCCAAGGGCGCTCGGGGTTGACGTGATCCGGCGTGACCGGCGAAACGCCGCCCCAGTCGTCGATGCCCGCGCGCAGCATCAGGCCGTATTCGCCGGCGATCAGGTTCGGAGGCGCCTGAATGCGGACGCGCGGACCGAGCACGATCCGGGAGACGGCGATGGTCGCGGCGAGGTCGTCGAGTTCGGCATCGGGCATGCCGCGCATCGCGGTGTCGGGCTTGGCGCGGAAGTTCTGGATGATGACTTCCTGGATGTGGCCGAACTCGCGAGCACTCTGGCGGATTTCGAACAGCGCGTCGACACGTTCGGACGGCGTCTCACCGATGCCGATGAGCAGCCCGGTCGTGAACGGCACGCCGACTCGGCCGGCGTCGGCGAGCACGCGCAGGCGGACGGCCGGCTCCTTGTCGGGCGAACCGAAATGCGGACCGCCCGGCTCGCTCCACAGGCGGGTGGCCGTGGTCTCCAGCATCATGCCCATGCTCGGCGCCACCGGCTTCAGCCGCTGCATGTCCGCCCAGCTCAGCACGCCCGGGTTCAGATGTGGCAGCAGCCCGGTCTCTTCCAGCACCGCGATCGCGCAGGCCCGGACGTAGTCGAGTGTGGACTCGTAACCGGCGGCGTCCAGCCACTCGCGAGCCGCGGCCCACCGCTCCTCCGGCCGATCCCCCAGCGTGAACAGCGCTTCCTTGCATCCTTGCGCCGCACCCGCCCTCGCGATCGCGACGACCTCGTCACGGCTGAGGAACATCGAGTCGAGCTTGTGCGGCACCGTGGCGAACGTGCAGTAGTGGCATCGGTCGCGGCAGAGCCGGGTCAACGGAATGAAGACCTTCTTCGAGTACGTCACGACGCCAGGGCGCCCCGCGTCACGAAGGCCGGCGTCCCGGATCGTGGCCGCGATCGCGAGCAGCTCCGCCAGCGCCGGTCCCCGAGCCCCGAGCAGCACCGTGGCCTCGGTCTGGTCGATCGTGCGGCCGTCGGCGGCTCGGCGCAGCGCTCGGCGCAGCGCCGAACTGTCAGGCGTCGGCGCTGCCGGCCTCGACGGCCGAAAATCAGTTTGCTCGAACTCGGCGGGCTCGGACGCGGACGGCTGGGACTCGGACGGGCCAATGGAGTCGATCGAGGTGCTCACGTGTTGCAGCCTAATCCGCTCGGCAGACATGGGTGCGTGGCCTGCGTCTCACCCGGCTGCCCGCGTCGGCGCCGGGTAGCTGAGAGAGGATGGACGGCATGCAGATCGTCGTTCTCGCCGGAGGCATCGGGGGCGCCCGGTTCCTCGGTGGCGTCCGCGCCCTCGCCCGTCAGCTCACCGACGCCGGCACCGAAACCTCCGTGACCGCGATCGTCAATGTCGGCGACGACGTCACCATGCACGGCCTGCGGATCTGCCCCGACCTGGACAGCGTCATGTACACCCTCGCGGGCGCGGCCGATCCCGAGCGCGGTTGGGGCCGAGTCGGCGAAACCTGGGTTATCAAGGAAGAACTGGCCACCTACGGCGCCGAGCCGACCTGGTTCGGGCTGGGCGACAAAGACATCGCCACCCACCTGGTGCGCACCCGGATGCTGGCGGCCGGCAACCCGCTCTCGACCGTGACCGAGGCGCTGTGCCAGCGGTGGCAGACCGGCATCACCCTGCTCCCGGCGTCCGACGACCGCGTCGAGACGCACGTCGTGGTGCCGGGCGCGGAGCCGGGAGATCCCTCGCGCGCGATTCACTTCCAGGAATGGTGGGTCCGCTACCGCGCCGGCTTGGCCGCCGAGCGCTTCGTGTTCGTCGGTGCCGAATCGGCGAAGCCGGGCGCGGGCGTGCTGGAGGCGATCGCGGGTGCCGACGTGGTCTTGATCGCGCCGAGCAACCCGGTCGTGTCGATCGCGCCGATCCTCGCGATCGGTGGCCTGCGCGACGCCCTGATCGACGGGCCCGCGAAGATCATCGGTCTGTCGCCCATCATCGACGGCTCCCCGGTGCGCGGCATGGCCGACAAATGCCTGGCCGCGCTCGATGTGCCGTGCACGGCGGCCGGGGTGGGCGCGCTCTACGGCTCCCGGGCGGCCGGTGGTGTCCTCGATGCCTGGCTCGTCGACACGACCGACGCGGCGACCGTGGTCGACGGTGTGCCCGTGATCCCGACGCCACTCTGGATGACCGACGAGCCGACGACGGCCGAGATGGCGCGGGCCGCCCTGGCAGCCGCCGGTGTCAGTCTGTAGCCGCGCTTTGGCCCCCGGATCGTGGAACCAACGCGCCTCCTGAGGTTCGGTCCACGATTGCGCGGTTGAGCCGGATCGTGGAACGCACGAACCCTGGGAGTGCCGGCCGGTTCCACGGTCCAGCACCCCGATCCCGGCCGAGAGCTGGTCGAGGACCCGGTCAGGCGTTACTCGCCGCGCCGACCGAACAATGCGGAGAGTAACCCCACCCCACTGACACAATCCGTAACAACCGACTCCAGTGAATTAGGTGCTTGCTCAGCGCTTTGCTCTGCTCACCCCGAGGCATCACCGCACTTAGCTGCACACATACAAAACCGCTTCGTGCGCCGCACCAGATCCGTCATCACTCATCGTGAGTGATGCCTATGGGTGAGCAGAGCAAAGCGGCGCGACACCCACATCACAGGAACCCCAGAAAATCACTCACCGTAACGTACGATCACGTAAGGAACAATCACGACGGCGAGGCCGCGCAGCGCCATAGCGACCCGCGCGGACCCGAAACCGCGGGACGAGACACGACCGCCGAAGTCCGGACGGCGGCACGTGCGGTCCAGAGCGAGGTCGGCACGTGTGCCACGATGCTGCGGTGACGCTGACCATCCTGCCGATCACCGGCATTCCCGACATCGGCGAAGGCGACGACCTCGCCAAACTCATCACCGGCGCGGCTCCGTGGCTCGCTGACGGCGACGTACTCGTGGTGACCAGCAAGATCGTGTCCAAGGCCGAAGGCAGTCTCGCGAAGCTTCCGGGCGAGCCCGGTCCGGAGCGCGACGCGGCGAAGGCGGCCGTACTCGCCGGGCAGACGGCCCGCGTCGTCGCGACCAGGGGGCCGACCCAGATCGTCGCGACCCACCACGGTTTCGTGATGGCGGCCGGCGGCATCGACGAGTCCAACGTCGACAAGGAACACGTCGTCCTGCTGCCGGAAGACCCGGACGCCTCGGCGCGCGCGCTGCGGGCCGATCTGCGGAGCCGGTTCGGACTCGACGTTGTGGTGCTGGTTTCGGACACGATGGGCCGCCCGTGGCGGGTCGGGCTGACGGACGTCGCGCTGGGCATCGCGGGCATGGATCCGCTGCGCGACTATCGGGGCGAACACGACACGTACGGCCACGAGCTGAGCGTGACCCAGATGTCACCGGCCGACGAGATGTGCGGTGCCGCTGAGTTGGTGAAAGGCAAGTACGACCAGGTTCCGGTGGCCGTCGTGCGCGGGCTCGGCATCGTCGGCACCCCCGACGGCCCGGGTGCCACATCGGTTGTCAGAACGCCAGATCAAGACATGTTTTCCCTGGGTACGGCAGAGGCGCGCGCCGACGGACTCGCGCTGGCGGCCCGGCTCGACGGCGAGGGTGCGTGGCCGATTCCCGCTGGCGACGTGGCGAGACTCGACGGGGCCATCGAGCGTGCCGTCGCCGCGGCCGGCCCGGGCGTGGCGTGGACTCGCGACGGCCATGCGCTGCAGCCTGCGGTTGAGCCCGAAGCCACCCCGATGGCACTCGCGCGGGTCGGCTCGGCCGTACACATGCTGAGGTGTGCTTTGGCTTCTGAAGGTTTTCGCACTTCGTGGGTTGACGGCGACGGCCTGGGCGTGGTGACGGTATGGGCGTGACGCTCCACGACGACGCGGTCCGGCTGCTCGGCGCGTGGACCCCGCCGGAAGCCAACGCGGCGGCGCATGTGGAGACGTTGCGGCTTCTCGACGCCGGACCAGGGGTGATGCACCGCGAGCACCTCGACGGACACGTGACCGCGAGCGCGATGATCGTGCATCACGACCGGCAGCGGGTGCTGCTGTGCCTACACGGCCGCTTCCACATGTGGTGCCAGGTCGGCGGCCACTGCGAACCGGGCGACGACACGCTGATGGCGGCGGCACTGCGGGAGGCGACGGAGGAGTCGGGCATCGACGGGCTGGTGATCGATCCCGATCCGATCGGCATCGACATCCACGCCGTGACCTGCTCGGCCGGTCCGACACGCCATTTCGACGTGAGGTTCGCGGTGTTGGCGCCGCCGGGAGCGGCCGAGCAGGTCAGCGCGGAGTCGACGGCGCTCGGCTGGTTTCGGCCGGACGCGCTCCCGCATCCGCTGGCGGACGCGGCCGAGGAGCTGGTCCGGCCGGCGCTTGCCCGGTTCCAGCTGTGATCAAACGAGGCGCCGGAGCTAGATAAAGCGCTTGTCGCCGCGGTCTCTCAGCGCGTCGACCAGGGATTTCACCTCTTGCGCCCGATCTCGGGAGCACACCAGGACGGCGTCGGCGGTGTCCACGATGATCACGTTGCTGATGCCGAGCGCCGCGACCAGCCGATCACCGTGCGGCACGATCACCGAGTTGGTCGTGCCACGCAGGAGAATGTCGGGTTTGTCGGCACTAGGGGCCACGATGACGTTGCCGTCTTCGTCGGGCGGCAGCACGTCGCCGAGCGTGCTGAAGTCGCCGACGTCGTTCCAACCGAAGTCGCCCGGCACGGTCGCGACGAGGCCCTGGGCTGCCGCGCCCTCCATGACGGCGTAGTCGACCGAAATCCGCGGCAGGGTGGGCCAGACCGCGCCGAGCACCTCGTCTTGCGCGGGGGTGCCCCAGGCGGCTGCGATCTGCGTCAACCCCGCGTGCAGCACCGGCTGCTGGCGAGCAAGTTCGGCCAGGAACGCGTCGACCCGCCAGACGAACATGCCGGCGTTCCAGAAATAGCGGCCGGACGCGACGTACGCGGTCGCGATCTCCAGTGACGGTTTTTCCTTGAACTCCTCGACCCGGCGGACCGGACCGTCCTCGATCGGGCCGGCGATCGGGCCGCCGCACTGGAGATAGCCGAAACCGGTCTCCGGATGCGTCGGTTGGATGCCGATGGTCATCAGAAGCCCCTGCTGCGCGCCCTCGATCGCGGACGGGACCGTGTTCGCGAAGGTGCGCACGTCGCCGACGAGGTGATCGGAGGGGAACGAGCCCATCACGCCCTCGGGATCACGACGGGCGATCAGCGCCGCGGCCAGCCCGATCGCGGCGCAGGAGTCTCGGGGGGACGGCTCGATCAGGATGTTTTCGCCCGGAAGCGTGCTCGCCTGCCGAGCGACGTCACCGGCATGAGCGACACCGGTGACCACGTAGGTCTGGGCCGGAGGCGCCAGCGGGGCGATGCGTTCGATCGTGGCCTGCAGCAACGTTGCTGATGAACCGGTCAGAGGATGAAGAAACTTCGGATTTCCGGCCCGGGAGAGGGGCCAGAGTCGAGTGCCGGAGCCACCAGCCAAAATTACCGCGTAGAACATCGGACCATCATGCCTAGAGTCGGCAACTTGTCGCGCCTCGGGCCACCGGAGTCGCAGATTCGTCTCAGTTCAGACCGCCCGAGCCCACGATGACAGGTGCACCTCGGCACTGCTCTCCCAGGTGAATTCCTTGGCCCGATCGGCACCGGCCTTGGCCAGCGCGAGCCGGCGCGGCTCGTCGGCGAGCAGCGAGCCGAGGTCACGCGCGATCTCCTCGGGCGACTCCCCGGTGTAGGCCACGGCGTCGCCACCGACCTCGGGAAGCGACAGGCGGGGCGTGGTCAGCACGGGTGCGCCGCACGCCATCGCCTCCAGGATCGCCAGACCGAAACCCTCACCATGCGACGGGTACGCCGCGACGAGCGCACCACCGAGGTAGCCGGGCAGGTCGGCGGACCGCAGGTAGCCGGGGCGGAGCAGCCGCAGCTTGGCGGGCACCTCGGCAGCGGCTTGATCGATCTCGTCGTCGTGGCCGGAGCCGCCCGCGACCACGAGCGCGGGCGGATCGGCCATGTCGGCCACGGCCATCACCCAGCCGCGGATCAGGTTGGGCACGTTCTTCCGCGGCTCTTTCACGCCGAGGAACGCGACGTAGGGCGTGGATCCGAGACCGAGCCGGGCCCGTACCCGCGCCTTGTCGTCGTCGCTCGGCGCGTGGAAGGCGGCCGGGTCGACACCGTGGTAGGCGACGTCGATGCGGGTCGGATCGGCGTCGAGCAGGCGGATCAGCTCGTCGCGGGTGGCCTTGCTCGGCACGATCACCCGCGCGGCCCGGCGCAGCGAGGTCTTGATCGCCGAACGGAAGAAGGTGCGGCGGGACTTCTCGTAGTGCTCGGGCTCGGTGAAGAAGGTCGCGTCGTGCACCGTGACCGTGACCGGGCAACCGGCCCGCAGCGGGCACGTGTAGAACGGCGAGTGCAGCACCTTCGCGCCGACCTGCGTCGCGAGCAGCGGCAGGCCGGTCTGCTCCCAGGCCAGCCGGGCCGGGCGGTGGGCGATCGCCGCCGGCGCCGGGATGATCACGGCGTTGGGCAGCAGCCGCGTGTAGCGCTCATGATCGGATCGCTGGGCGACCACGACCATGTTGGCATCCATCGCGTCGAGCGCGCCGAGCAGGCCGTCGACGTAGCGTCCGACGCCGCCGCGGTCTGCCGGAACGCTGGTGGCGTCGAAGAGCACGAGGGGCGGACGACCGTCGGTCACGACCGCAGCTTCCTTTCGCCGGAACGTATTCTTTTTACGTCTTCACTTCATTATGTCGACCTTGTGTTTCGTCGACGTGTGCTAAACCGTCCCAAGCCTACGCCCGGAGCCCGGATCACGTTGCGCACGCAACACTGCACGCGGGGAGTAACAGCGGGCTAACCTGCGGTGCGGGCCGACAGTAACGCGAACACTGGGAGAGTTAGTGAAAGACGTACGAACGGTGGGCGAAATGCTGGCCGTCAGGGTGGCGAACAATCCCACGCTGCCGCTGCTCACCTACTATGACGACGCCCTCGGCGAGCGTACGGAACTCTCCGGCGCCACGCTGCTGAACTGGGTCTCGAAGACGGCCAACATGGTCGTCGACAACGGCGGTCTGGTGGTCGGGTGACCGCGCGTCGGTCGGGTTGCCGCCGCACTGGCAGTCCGCCGCCGTGCTGCTCGGCTGCTGGACTGCGGGGCTGGTCGTGGCCACCGAACCGGTCGCGGCCGACGTCGCGTTCGTCTATGTCGACAACGCGACACACGAGTGGCCCGCCACCGACCGTTACGCGCTCAACCTGCACCCGTTCGCACTGCCGATGCGCGAGGTCCCGGACGGGTACTTCGACTTCAACGCCGAGGTGCGGACCTACGGCGATCACTTCTACCCGCAGCGATCCGGTGCTCCCGGCCGTCGGACGCGCTGACCGACGGCGGCCGCGACTGGAGCCACTCCGCCCTCGTGATGGAGGCGTTCGAGCGCGCCCGGGCGCTCGGCATCACCGGCGGCCGGGTGATCGATCGACGCCGACGCCTATCCCGGACCCCCGTGACTGGCTGCTCGCTCCGCTGTCGGTCGGCGCGTCGATCGTGCTGTGCCGGAACACCGATCCGGCGCGTACGGCCAACCGAGCCGACAGCGAGCGAGCCACCCGCGTCGTCGTCAGCTGAGTCAATCCGTCCGAGGATTTCCGGCTCGGTCACCGCGCGGACGTCGTCGACGGACACCCCGGGGCTCGTCTCGACCAGCTTCAGCCCGTCGGGGGTCACGTCGAGCACGGCCAGGTCGGTGATGATCCGGTGGACGACCGCCGCGCCCGGTGTAGGGCAGCGAGCACTCCTTGACGATCTTGCAGCTCGCCGTCTTTCGCCACGTGCTCCATCATCACGATGACCCGCTGGGCGCCGTGGACGAGGTCCATCGCGCCGCCCATGCCCTTGACCATCTTGCCGGGCACCATCCAGTTGGCGAGGTCACCGGCGGCGGACACCTGCATCGCGCCGAGGATCGCGACGTCGATGTGGCCGCCGCGGATCATGCCGAAGGACGGCGGCCGAGTCGAAGAACGCCGCACCCGGGTTGATCGTGACCGTCTCCTTGCCGGCGTTGATCAGGTCCGGGTCTTCCTCGCCCTCGTACGGGTACGGGCCGGTGCCGAGGATGCCGTTCTCCGAGTGCAGCACGACGTGGATGTCCGGCGGAAGGTAGTTGGGGATCAGCGTGGGCAGGCCGATGCCGAGGTTGACGTACTGGCCGTCGGTCAGTTCGCGAGCCGCCCGGGCGGCCAGTTCGTTTCGCGTGAGTGCCATCGTGATCAGGCCTTCCGTCGCTGGTCTGCGGCGTCTTCGGTCGGTTGGTACGGCGTTCGATGCGCTTCTCGCCGAGCCCGACCGGCACCACGCGCTGCACGAAGATGCCCGGGAGGTGGATCGCGTCGGGATCGAGCTCGCCCGGCTGCGACCAGCTCCTCGACCTCGGCGATCGTGACCTTGCCGGCCATCGCGGCGAGCGGGTTGAAGTTGCGGGCGCTCTCGTGGAAGACGAGGTTGCCGTGGGTGTCGCCCTTGGCCGCGCGGACGAGCGCGAAGTCGCAGACGATGCCCTCCTCCAGCACGTACGTCCGGCCGGAGAACTCCCGGGTCTCCTTCGGCGGCGAGGCCAGCGCGACCGAACCGTCGGGGTGGTAGCGCCACGGCAGGCCACCGTCGGCGACCTGGGTGCCGACGCCGGCCGGCGTGTAGAAGCCGGGGATGCCGCAGCCACCGGCGCGCAGCCGCTCGGCCAGGGTGCCCTGCGGCACCAACTCGACCTCCAGCTCGCCGCTCAGATATTGGCGGGCGAACTCCTTGTTCTCACCGACATAGGAGCCGGTCGTGCGGGCGATACGCTTCGCGGCCAGCAGCATGCCGAGGCCCCACTCGTCGACGCCGCAGTTGTTGGACACCGTCTCCAGGTCGGTCACGCCGGCCGCGTGCAGTGCCGCGATGAGCTCGGTCGGGATGCCGCAGAGCCCGAACCCGCCGACCGCCAACGATGCGCCGTCGCGGATGTCGGCGACGGCCTCCGCCGCCGTGGCGACAGTCTTGTCCATGGTTGCTCGCGCTCCTCACGTCGTCGTGACTCGTCAGGTCACGGTACATGCGCACGTGGGACGGTCACATGGGCCCGGCCGACACGGCTGGCCGACCAGTGATGTGGCGCACGGTCGACACGATAACCGTTCGACGGAGCCCTATAGATCCGTTCACCCGGTAAGTTCCCGGTCGGTTATGAAACGTCCTCGATTATCCATCCCTGCGGGAGGCACCCCATGCGCCACCTTGGCTCGATCGTGCTGGCGATCGTTCTCACTCCACTGATATACGTGCTAGCCGGCGTTGGCGAGGTCAAGTTCGCCACGAACGGTATGAAGACCGCGGCCGGTCAGGGCACCGACTGGAACGCCGTCGGCATCGGCGTCGCCGCCATCGTCATCGCGGGCGGCCTGTTCGCGTGGCTGGTCATGGCGCGCTTCTCCCCCCTCGGCCCGTTCATCGCCGCGCTGGCACTGGTCGGCATCACGGTGTGGGCCGTGTGGAAGCAGGCGAACCTCTTCAAGCTGCTCGGGCACTCGGTGTTCGGCATCCAGGGCGCGGCCGAGGCGCCGTTGTCCGGCCTGGCTCTGCTGCTCGCGGTGCCGCTGGTCATCACGATCGTCAGCCCCCGCCGCTGGCGCGGTAAGGAGAAGGTCGCCGAGACCTACGAGTCGCCGGTGCCCGGAAGCGCGGCACCGACCTACGGCGACGCCGATTTCGGCCAGCCGACCTACCCCGTGCCGTCGTCGGCCGCGCCGACCTACGTGCCGACGCCGCACGCGAGCGCGCCGACCCAGCTGACGCCGGAGACGGCCGCCGATTCGCAGACTGTCGTCGAACTGCCCGCGGACGAGCCGACTCAGGTCGACGAGCCCTCGAAAGACGAGTAACACAAAACCTTGCGGCCACCGGTACGCGTACCGGTGGCCGCAGGGCAATGCTGGACGGTTAGAACGCGCCGACACCGTTCGGGGTGCCGAGGCCGGTCGGACCGTCCCAACCGACGCGCGCGTGGCAGAGCTGCGTCGGGCTGCAGCTGCCGTTGGAGCCCGTCGTCACGTCGTTCAGCGTGGACGCCGAGTCGTGCGTGTACGGGTAGTTGTTGTCGATGCTCGCGCCGTTGCCGGCCAGCGCGTACACAGCCGCGATGATCGGCGAGGAGACGCTGGTGCCGCCGAAGACGAGCCAGCCGACGTAACCCTGGTAGCTGAAGCTGTCGTAGACCGCGACACCGGTGGCCGGGTCGGCGACCGCGGAGACGTCGGCGACCGCGCGCTTCGAGCAGCCGGTGCCGTACGACGCCTGGCCGGTCAGGGCCGTGTTCTTCGTCGAGCAGCCGCTGCCCGCGTCGGACCAGGCCGTCTCGGACCAGCCGCGAGCGTTGCTCGCGTGGCTGAGCGACGTGCCACCGACCGCCGTGACGTAATGCGACGACGCCGGGAACTCCACGCCGTACGCGCCGTCACCGGAACTAGCCGTGATGCGCACGCCGGCGTGGTTGTAGTACGGCGCCGAAGCGTCCGTCACGTCGCCGCCGCCGTAGCTGTTGCTGATCTCGGTGGCTCCGAGCGTCGCCGCCTCGTTGACCGCCTTGCCGAGGTTGGCCGTCGTCGGGCTGGTGGCCTCGACGAGCAGGATGTGGCACTTCGGGCAGACCGCCGAGACCATGTCGAGGTCGAGCGAGATCTCCTCGGCCCAGCCGCCGTCCTTCTTCGGGTACGTCGTCGTGCCGGTCTGGCTCACCTTGCGGAAGCAGCCGTTCGCCGTGGTGCACGCCGGCAGGCCGAACTGTGCGCGGTAGACGCCCAGGTCGGCTTCCGCGGACGGGTCGTCGTACGCGTCGACGATCGCGACCGTCTGTCCGCTGCCGGCGGTTGACGACGGCAGCTTGTACGCCGACACCAGGTCGGCCGGGAAGTAGCCGGACGGCGTGGCGGCGTCCGGGGTGACGGCGTTGGCCTGCACGGCCGCACCGGTCACGATGACCGCGTCGCAGTGAGCGAACGCCTTGTTGGTCGACGAGGCACAACCGGCGGGGTGCACCCGCAATGGCGTCGCGGCCTGGGCCGTTGTGGAAAACGCGACTCCGGCCATCACGGTGGTAACCGCGACGGCGAGAGCGGCGATGCGTCCGGGAGAGCGCATCGATCCTCCTCATAGGACTGGGGGTTAAGGATTTCCGAGATGAGATGGTTTCGGGCGGGCCACCGGAAGCGGCCCGCCCGCGGATCGCTACTCGTGCTGGAAGGCGATCGAGAACGCCGTGCCGCCGCTCAACGCGCTCGTGTGGGCCTCGTACGTGCTGCCGGTGCTCGGGTCCATCGCGACCGGACTGAACGACCCGAGGCTCGCGCCGTTGACCGTGCAGCCGCTGAAGCTGACGGTGCCGAAGTTCGGGTAGTGCGCCGTCGGCGACTCGATGATGACCTCGGCCGACAGGCGGCGCGCGCTGCGCAGCGTCTTGCCGATGGAGAAGGTCCAACCGCGGGTGTTGTTCTTCAGCACCAGCGTGAACGTGCTGCCGGAGTAGGTGACGGACGCCGTGATCGAGTCACCGGCGCGCACCGGGTAGGTCGACGTGCTCGGGTAGACCGGATTCGCCGGGTACATCTCGTACCACATCGAATCGACCGGGGAGCCGCTCGAGCAGTCCGTCTGCACACCCGTCTGCTCGACCGTCGACGAGCCGTAACCGTCGAGGCCGACCCACGGCGCGTAGAGGTCGCTCGTGGAGTGACACGTCGCGGCCGGCTCGGTCCACGTGGCCTTTACCGATGTGAAGCCGGAACCGGTAGCGGCGTAACCGCCCCAGTTGTAGCCGTTGATGTTGAACCCTTTCGCGTGCGACATCTTCGCGTGCGATGGGGCGAACGTCACGACGGTGCCGGCGGCAGCCGACGCGGGGGCGGCCAACGCTGCCGCGGTCGCCGCGGCAGCGATGAATGAAGCCAGGATCTTACGCACTTCGATCTCCTTCGGCGCATACGCCTCGATCGATGGGATGGGGGTGCGGACAGACTGCGACGCGAAGTCATTTCGGTCAACGGCTTGATTTCGGGCGCCGATCGATATATAAACCTGTCTCTGTCATCCGCCGTACGTACTGTCCACATCCGACGGACGGCTAGGCTTCGCTACCGAGTCGGAAGAGGTTCAACGAGTTCAGACGGTGTTTGCCAGACGAACGGATCGGGGTTGGACACATGATCGTGACGCGCGCGAAACGACGAGACGAGGGTCCGGCAGGTTTACGCCGTTCGTCGTAGGGCCCTGGTAAGGGTTAATTCAAGGGTCTGATTGGCGTAGATCAGCTCGCCCGGCGCACCTCAGGCCCACAGTCGAGCGGAAGGCTTGCGGGTCTAACCGTTGCCTCTCTCCGTTTCCACTGGTGCGTGGCGTTTAGGATGAGATCACCCCGGTTTGGACGGCACCGAGGAGGGATCGTGACCGTTCGACGGGTCTTGATGGTTTTCGCGCTGGCCGCCGCGCTCGTGGCGTATCCCGCCGCTGCCTTCCCCGCGCCGAGCCGCACCGCGGCGGGCGTCGGCGACACGATCACGCTCCACGGGCTCGATGACGGCGAGACGCTCGCGGTGACGCTCACCAAGGTCGTCGATCCGGCGAGCGCGGCCGATGACGCGTTCGCCCCCGCCGGCGGAAATCGGCTCGTCGCGACGCAGTTCCGGTTGGCCAACGTCGGCTCGGTCGGGTTCACCGACGCGATCGACAACGACGTCCAGGTGATCGACGGGCAAGGCCAGGGCTACCAGAGCACCCTCGACGAGGTCTCCGCCGGGCCGAGCTTCCCTGAGGTCCGAATCGCGCCGGGCGACAGCCGCCTCGGGTACGTCGTGTTCGAGGTTCCACAGAGCGCCCATCTCAGCAAGG
This sequence comes from uncultured Actinomycetota bacterium, assembly GCA_963797605.1. Classification (GTDB taxonomy): domain Bacteria; phylum Actinomycetota; class Actinomycetes; order Mycobacteriales; family Micromonosporaceae; genus DASQPR01. Next base: position 995,908 of record CAWCPX010000005.1, read on the forward strand.
TGCAGTTCGTGCCGGACAGCGGGATGGCGTCCGATACCGGCGAATGGCGGCTACCCGCCTCCGAGGCCGGGCACTCGCCGGCGGGCGAGGCACCGGAGCAGGTGGTTCGGGCGTACTACGACGCGATCAACGGCGGTGATTACCAACGCGCCTGGGACCTGGGCGGCCGCAATCTCGGTGGCTCCTATCGGGCCTTCGCCGACGGCTTCGACAGCACGAGCCACGACACCGTGACGATCATCTCGACGCATGGCAGCACGGTGTCGGTGCACCTCGACGCCGAGCAGTCGGACGGCTCGCACCGCGAGTTCTCCGGGACCTACACGGTGCACGACGGCATGATCACCAGCGCGCATCTGTCCCGGGACTGAGCCCGCCGTGACCTAGCGTCACCTGCTTCATTGCTACTCAGCGTTACGGCGCCTTCGAGACGTGTACCTTCGTGTCGCGGGCTCGTTACTGCTTACGCCGGCTCGACACGATGCTGAGCTGCCGCGACGCATTCGATCATCAGCTCAACGGCTTCACGCCCGCGACGTACGGTGACCGATGCGCCTGCGTTAGCAATAACGAGCCCCCCACACGACATGTCATGGATAACGCCGGTATCACCGTCAGTAGCCCGATTGCCGCCCGAAGACGGCTCGGCGGAACCCCGCCACCGCTAGAGTCGGGGCAATGGACGATGCCCACGTGACGCGGCGACGGGTGCTGGTCGGTTTCGGCTCGGCCGCTGTCGCCGCGGGTCTGGCCGGTTGCGGCTCCAGCTCGAAGCCAAAACCGACGCCGAGCGCGAGCCCGTCCTCCACGTCACGGACGCCGACTCCCACCCCGTCGGCGACGGCCACGAGCGACGCGGCACTGCGCCGGAAAATCGCCAGCCTGCTGATCGTCGGTTTCCGCGGCACGTCCGTGAATTCGAGCGACTGGATCGTGCGCGCGATCGCCGATCAGGGCCTCGGCGGCGTGATCCTCTTCGACGTCGACCAGCAGACGAAGGGCCGCCGCAACATCACCTCGCCGGCGCAGGTCACCGCGCTGATCCGCTCGTTGCGCAGCGCGTCCCCGGGTGGCCTGATCGTGTCCATCGATCAGGAGGGCGGTCAGGTCGCGCGGCTCAACCCGTCGGACGGCTTCCCGGCCACCCGATCGGAAGCGGACATCGGTGCGGCGCATTCACTGACGGCGACGCGCACCTGGGCGAACGGCATCGCGACCACGCTCCGGTCGATCGGCGTCACCCTGAACTTCGCGCCAGTCGTCGACCTCAACCTGAACCCGCGCAATCCGGCCATCGGCGAACTCGGACGGAGCTTCTCCGCCAACCCCGACGTCGTGGTGGCGAACGCGACAGTAGAGATCGCCGCGCACAAAGCCGCGGGTGTGCGTACCGTGCTGAAGCACTTTCCGGGTTTTGGCAGTGCCACTGGCAACACGGACTTCGGCGTGGTCGACGTGAGCAAGACGTGGAAGCCGATCGAGTTGGAGCCGTTCCAGAAGCTGATCGCGTCCGGCGCCGCCCAGTGCGTGCTGGCCGCGCACCTGCTCAACACGCAACTCGATCCGAAGCTGCCGGCCTCACTGTCGCACGCCGTCGTGACCGGCCTGCTGCGCGGGAAACTCGGCTGGAAAGGCCCGGTGGTCAGCGACGACATGCAGGCGGTCGCGATCACGAGCCGTTACGGGCGCGCCGAAGCGACGACGCTGGCCCTGGAGGCGGGGCTGGACCTGCTCGTGTACGCGAACCAGGAAACCTATAACCCGGACATCGTCAACCAGACCGTCGACACGGTCGTCGGGCTGGTGCGCGCGGGCCACCTGACCGAGGCGGACATCGACGCGAAGGTCGCCCGCGTCAACACGTTGCGGCCACCAGCATGAGCAGATCCCGAGGACATCGCCGGTGAGCCTCGAAGACCTTTGCGTTTCTCACGATCGGTCAAATCCTCTGACGTACGCCGAAATGAGCGCATGATTCTCGCTCACCATTCCGGCCATGTCTTCTGACAGTCTCTCGACGAGGCGATCGTCCTTAAAAACCTGCATGACAACGCCGCGGTCAGCGATCGCGACAAGGCGCCCGGCTTCCTGTCCCATCCGCTGAGCCCCCGCGTACTCCGGAACGAAATCATTCTCCTCTATGAGATTGCCGAAGTTCTCGTAAAGCTCGTCCAGATAGAGGCCTTCGTGATATGCGCGCAAGACGGATCGCAGGTCGATAGCGTCGCGCAGGTCGTCATGGCGTCTGTCGCGCCAAGCGAAAGCCTTAAGCAACGACTGCGCAGGCAAGGATGCAACGGCCACTTCGGTCGCGAAAGGTAAGAGGACACGAACCGTATCGGCCCACGCCTCTCTAAACCCGAAAACGTCCAATCTGTGATCGTCAGGCCAGATAATCATGCGGTTATCAGACTCAATCATCCCGAACGGGATGATATCGACCTCGGTACCCTGCACGTGAAACGTGTGCATGGACTCGGCCGGCTGCATGGCGCGTGTCAGTTGATCTACCTCGGCCCACGACGAGACGGCGACCGCTACGTCGATATCTGCAGTGGCGCGCTCTGGGGTTGAGCCCACCACCTGTCGGATGAGCAGGTCGCGAGCGGTCGCACCAACCACCATGAACTCAACACCCGCCAAATCGGCCTGGCGTTTGATCTCCCTGAGCACCCCGGCGACCGGCTCAAGCTCAGCTTTCGCTGATCCGTCGAAGTACTTCATCATTCTCTCTCAGATACTCGGCGGCCTCGATCTCACGCGGATCGCCCGACGCAACCAGGTCGGCGTAGATCAGGGGGCTCGGCACGGTGGGCGGGTCTTGTTGAAACGGGAACGACCAGAAATGCTCTCGAATCTCTACGTTTCCCTCGCCGGTCGCACGTCGGAACCGTTGCTGAATGGCGAGCTTGGACGGGACTTCGAATGCGTAGATCATCGCTCTTGCTGGGCGGAGCCTAGAGCCGAGAAGGTGCGCCGCGACTTCAGCACCCCACTGGCCGCCATTGGCTTGGACTTCTGCCGTCGAGCGTCGCCACCAGCTTGGATCAGGAGCGTCGAACGCTGCGACCTTCAATCGCGGGTACAGGTCAAGCGCGTATGCACTGACCCACCGTTTGAAGAGGTCTCGTGATCGGTAGAGCCGTCGGGCGCCGTCCCCATCGGAGACGTAGCCCAACTCTTGCAGTTCGGTAAGCACTCCGTGAACAGTGCCTAACGACGTTCCGCTGGCTTGTGCAATATCTCGATAGGGAGCAGCCACTAGCTTAGGAACACACAACAGAACGAAGACCACCCGCAAGCCATTGTTCTTGAAAGAGCGAAGAACCGCACGCGTAGACGTATCGTCGTTCGGTTGAGGGTCATGGCTACGAGTCGGACGGATTGACCGAAGCCAGACGCGCTCTCCGGTCCCGTCGTCGATTTGCCAGAAGCTCCAGCCATTTCGGTTGTCATTCACCGTCGGGTTATAGTGCCGCACCACCGCTCGGGCGGCGCCCGTGGGACTTTTAAACGATTGACCCTGCAGTGGTCCGTCTACAATTTCGATGCGTCCCGGGGCGTAGTAGATCGCCCGAGTGCGATACCCCTCGTACTCCGCGAAGATCGATACTCCGGTGTCCCGAGTTGCCGAGGCATCTCGCCCGGCGGTCGCGGTCGCTAGGACCAACCGACGGACGATCTCACCTTCGCTGACGTCCGCCATGCGAGCAGCGAGGCCCACCGACCTTTTCGTGTCACTATCGACGTCGATCGTAGGCATCAAACCTCCCGGTTACCCCAGCGAGAGGCTACCCACATCCGAAGCGTGAATCAAGTGAACACAGCAGCGCGGGAATGATCATGGGGTATCGAGTCGACGATGTTATCGATCGTGCGGCGCGCGAACCGGTCCGCGCGCTTACGAGCCAGGACGGACCTTCGAGTCGGCCACCATCGGAGACTCCACTGCCAGGCCCGTCTGCGAGCTGCGCGGACGGCCGCAAGCCATATAGATGCAAGCTTGTTCATACTTTCTGAACAAGTCAAAATCCTGAACATGAGTTCGCCGCGCGGTGTTTGACACGGTACCGAGGCTGAGACATATTTCTCGAGGCGAAGGAGAGAGATCAGCCTTAAACGGCCGCCAAGCTATGACCGGGACAGCTTCCTTACCGAATTTTTCGGACACGGTCGATCGCGCAGAGGTGGCGGCAGGCGCCGAGAACCTCATGAGCCTCACGCGCGCCCATCGGCTCGCCGAGATGCGCAACCGCCTCGGCCCGTCGCAGGCCGAGGCGTCCGAACGGATGCACACGTCGCGCGGGGCAGACCGTCAGCCCATGCCCTTCAGGAGTTGGCGGGCCATCACGATCCGCTGCACCTGATTCGTACCCTCATAAATCTGTGTGATTTTGGCGTCACGCATCATCCGCTCGACCGGGTAGTCCTGCGTGTAGCCGTAGCCGCCGAGCAACTGCACCGCGTCGGTGGTGATCTCCATCGCGGCGTCGGAGGCGAAGCATTTCGCCGCGGCCCCGAAATAGGTGAGGTCGGCGTCGCCGCGCTCGGATTTCGCCGCAGCCGCATAGGTCAGCTGCCGCGCCGCTTCCAGCTTCATGCCCATGTCCGCGATCATGAACTGGACGCCCTGGAATTCCGCCACCGCCTTGCCGAACTGCGTGCGTTCCTGCACATAGCCGCGGGCGAAGTCGAGCGCTCCCTGTGCGATGCCGACCGCCTGCGCCGCGATCGTGACGCGGGTGTGATCGAGGGTGCGCATCGCGGTCGCGAAGCCGGTGCCCTCGGCGCCGATCATGCGGCTGGCCGGGATGCGGACGTTGTCGAGGTAGACCTCGCGCGTCGGCGAACCCTTGATGCCGAGTTTGCGTTCCTTGGCGCCGAAGCTCACGCCCGCGTCGCTCTTCTCCACGACGAAAGCGGAGATGCCACGGCTACGGGCGGCCGGATCGGTGGACGCGAAGACCGTGTAGAACTCCGACTCGCCCGCGTTCGTGATCCAGCGCTTGGCACCGTTGAGCACGTAATCGTCGCCATCGCGGACGGCGCGCGTGGTCATGCCACCGGCGTCGCTGCCGGCGCCGGATTCCGAGAGGCAGTAGGAGAACATCGCCTCGCCACGCGCGACCGGCGGCAGGTAGCGGGACTTGAGTTCGTCGCAGGCGGCCAGGATCAGCGGCATCGTGCCGAGCTTGTTGACCGCCGGGATCAGTGAGGACGAGGCGCAGACGCGGGCGACCTCCTCGATCACGATCGCCGTGGCGAGCGCGTCGGCACCGGCGCCGCCGTATTCGAGCGGGATGTGCGGGGCGTGGAAGTCGCTGGCGCGGAGCGCGTCGTAGGACGCACGGGGGAACTCGCCGGTCTCATCCGCCGCGGCGGCATTGGGCGCGACCTTGCCCTCGCAGACCGCGCGCACGGCCTCGCGGATCGCGTCGTGCTCCTCGGGGAGCCGGTAAACGTCGAAGTCGGCCACGTGAAACCTCTGCCTTCACACCGTGCACTCACGTCCATCGTGCACCTCGTCCCGGGTGCCGACCAGAACAATACCGGCCAGTAACGTGAAGAATTGTGCGGCCCCGAGGTTTAGCCACTATCCTTCCGCCGGAACATGATGGTCCTTATCTCGATCCCCTCGAGACGGGACCATCAGGCGCTTTATCCCCGCCGCAACGATGTGTGACCCCGCACGTACGCACAGACGCCGCACCCCCACGGCAGGCATTACCGGAGGCCAGCGTGACAATCGTGTACCCGAGCAGTGCCCTGCAAGCCAGCCCGCTGCCCCCGTCGGGATCTCGGAGACCGCGATTGACCTTCCTGGGCACCGGTTATCTCGGGTCGACGTACGCGATCTGCTTCGCCGAACTGGGTTACGACGTGCTCGGAGTCGACGTCGACGCCGAGAAGATCGCGAAACTCGCCGCCGGCGACGTACCCATCCACGAGCCTGGTCTCGACGAACTTCTGCGCAAGAATCTCGCGGCCGGCCGCCTGCGGTTCACCACCGACTACGCCGAGGCCGCGGCGTTCGGTGACATTCACTTCATCTGCGTCGGCACCCCACAGCGGTCCGACAGCATGGCCGCCGACCTGCGTTACGTCGAGAGCGCCGTGACCAGCCTCGCCCCGCACCTGACCCGGAAGGCCCTGATCGTCGGCAAGTCGACGGTGCCGGTCGGCGCGGCCGAGTGGGTCGAGCAGCTCGTCGCCAAGCACGCACCCGCCGACCTGGGCGTCGAGGTCGCATGGAGCCCGGAGTTCCTGCGCGAGGGGTACGCGGTCGAAGACGTGATCCGACCCGACCGGATCGTGTTCGGCGTGAAGAGCGACTGGGCCCGCGACATGCTCTACGCCGCCCACAAGGGCAGCTTCGACCTGGCGACCACGGAAGACCGCGAGGTGCCGGTCGTCATCACCGACTTCGCGACCGCGGAGCTGGTCAAGGTGGCCGCGAACGCGTTCCTGGCCACGAAGATCTCGTTCATCAACGCGATGGCGGAGGTCTGTGACGCCGCCGGCGCCGACGTGACCCAGCTGGCTCGCGCGATCGGTTACGACGCCCGCATCGGCAAGAAGTTCCTGCGGGCGGGCGTGGGATTCGGCGGCGGCTGCCTCCCGAAGGACATCCGGGCGTTCCAGGCCCGCGCGCAGGAGTTGGGCGTCGGTGAGGCGCTGCGGTTCCTGCACGAGGTCGATCTGATCAACCAGCGGCGCCGCCACAAGGTCGTGGAGATGGCCGCCGAACTGCTCGATCGACCGGCCGGCCCGGCCGGTCCGGACCTCTCCGGGCTGCGCGTGGCCGTGCTGGGTGCCAGCTTCAAGCCCAACTCCGACGACGTCCGCGACTCGCCGGCCCTCGCGATCGTGCGGCGCCTCGCCCGCGCCGGTGCCGACGTCGCGGTCTACGACCCGGCCGGCATGACGAACGCCGAGCGCGAGCTGCCCGAGGTCGAATACACGAAGACGCTCGTCGACGCGGTCACCGGTTCGCACCTGGTCTGCGTGCTGACGGAGTGGGAAGAGTTCCGCAACGCCGATCCGGTGGCACTCGCCGACGTCGTGGCCGGCGCCCGCGTCGTCGACGGGCGTAACTGCCTCGATCCGGTGGCATGGACGCAGGCTGGCTGGATTTATCGCGGCATGGGACGCGCCCGACCAGCAGCGCCGGAAAAGATCGGAAGTTCCCACTAGCGCCCAAGGCCGGACAGTCGGCATCCTACGGTTATAAACCAGTAGGGGGGCAGGCTTTGGGATCGTACCCGTGTTCGAACTGTGGGGCCACGGCGGACACATCGTCGGGGTGCCCCAGTTGCGGGCGGTCGTTCGAGGCGGAGATCGCCACGATGGACCAGACGATCCTGTCAATGCAGCGGCGCACCAAGTCGATGGCCGAGGATCGGTCCGCGGTCATGGCCCGGCTGCAGGGTGCGATCACGACCCGGGCGCTGCTGCTGCGTGCCGCCGGTGGAGCCCGTCCGACCGGGCCGGCCCCGTCGCGTAACCGCGCCTTCACGGGCACGGGTAAGAACAAGGCGGCCGATCCGCCGGTCAAGCTTCCGGGTGCGCTACGGCGCGGGAAGACCATCAAATCAAATCCCGACACGGGTACGGCCGCGCCGACAGCCACCACCTCAACCGCCCCTGTCTCCGGGGCGGTTCCGAAACGCCGGTCCGCGCCGGCCGACTTCGCCAAGCCGCCGCAGCGGGCGAGTTCGGAGCGCACCGGCACACCGAGCAACTCCAGCACGCCACGGCCTCCGAGGCCCCGTGCCGGTAGTGGCTCGGCGAGCGCGTCGCCACGGTCGAGCGCCGCCACCCTTTCTCGCCCGCCGCAGCGGCCGCCCGGCCGGCCCGGCCCCGCTCCGACGCATCCGCACCACCCGCCGGAGACATCGGCCCGTTCGGTGCAAAACATCGTGCTCGGTCTCGGCGCCCTGGTCATGGCGGTGGCCTTCGGGCTCACGCCGTTCCTCTACAGCTCGCTCAACGGCGTGATCCGGGCCCTCATCTTCGCCGGGCTCACCGTCGTGGCGATCGGCGCGCCGATGCTCCTGGCCCGCCGCGGTCTGCTGACGACCGCCGAGTGGACGTCGCCGCTCGGGCTGCTCCTGGTGCTCCTCGACGGACAGCAACTCTGGGCCGCGGCTCTGCACCACAGCGGTTTGCGGGTGACGACGTACGCGGGCCTCGTCGTCATCGTCACCGCCGTGGTAGCCGCCGGTTACCAGCGCGTGACGGGTCTCGCGGTGCCACGGTTCGCGACGATCGCGCTCATCCAGCCGGTGCCGGTGCTGCTGCTCTACCCGTTGCTGCACGACCTGGCCGCATGGGCTTCCGTCATCACCTTCGTGGCCGCGACCGACCTGCTGATCGCATTGCGTACGCATCGATCCCCGGTGCACGGCGCCTATCTGCGGATCGCGGTGCGGTGGCTGCAGTATGCCGTCAACGGAGCCGCGATCGTCTGCGGTGGCATCGCGCTCGCCCAGGCGCATTCGACGACGTCCTCGGTCCGCGCCGGCTCGACCGTCGTGGCCGCGGCCGTCGTCGCGCTCGCCGCCGGGCTGCTCTTCCGCCAGTTCCCGATGGCCGACATCAGCGCCGGCGCGGCCACGCTCGCCGCGATCGGCGGCTTCGGCCGGATGGGCGCCCTGGCCGTGCCCGGGTGGGGCCTGACCGCGACGGCACTGGCGATTCTGGCGCTGTCGATCGCCGTCTTCATGCTGCCCGCCTACGCGCGTACGGGCGCTCAGATCGCCGGTGGCGTCGCCGCGATCGTGACCACCGTCGTTGTCGTCGCGAGAGGCGTACACGCGCTCACGGCGCCGCTACGGGCCGCGACACCGGCTTGGAACGCCGACCTCACGACGTACAACGACACGGTGACCCGCGGTTCCGGCCACGGCAGCGGGCAACTCGTGATCGCGGCCCTGCTCCTCGGTGCCGCGGCCGCGATCATGCTGCCCGACGCCTGGCGCCGCGACTGCGCCGTCGTCGGCGTCGCGCTGGCTGCCGTTCTCGCGCCCGGAGCCTGGCATCTGCCGTGGGCCCCGGCCATCCTGATCGGCGCGGTCATCGCGATCGGCCTGGGCACCTTCACGCTCACGGCGACAACCGACATCGACAGCTGGGTCGGCATCGGGGCGACCTTCGCGGTCGGCGCGTACACCGCCGGGATCGCGCTGGCCCGACCGGCCTCGCAGGCCCTCCTGCTGACCGCGTTCGCGCTGGCGGGAGCCGTGATCGGGGCGTCCGGCGCGCTCGGTTGGCGGGTCCAGGGCCGCACGCCGAATCCGCGTGCGGCCGACGCCGGCTGGGGCGGTGCCGGGTTCGCGCTACCGGGTTCGATCGCCGCGGCCACCGCCGCCCTCTCGGCACCGGGGGTCGTCCGCGCCGAGGCCGTGCTGGCGGCGAGCTTCGTCGCGGTCGCCGGCGTGCTCAGCGCGGTCGCGATAGCCCAGGTCGCCCGCCGCCGGCCGAGTCCGTTGCTGGTCGGTGGCGCGGGTGCCGGAGCGCTCGTCGTCGCGATCGCCGCCTTCCGCACCGACGGCCTCGCCGAACTCGACATCGTCGTCGCGTCGATCCTGCTGCTCAGTGCCGTGCTGCTCGCCGTCGCACCGTCGCTGAGCACGGGTTTCCGGCCGGCCGGAGTGGGCCGGTGGCGGCTGGAGAGTCTTGACGGCGACGAGATCGCGGCCGCCGCCGTGACCGCCGCCGCCATCGCCGCGCTGGCCCGTGTGACGTCGCTCGTCGTGTCCGGCCTCGGCCTCGTCATCATGGCGTCGCTCGTGCTGATCGTCGCGGCCGGCACGCGTTCGATGCCGGTCGCGTGGCGGCGGGGACCGATCGTCGGTGGCGGCGTGGTCGGCGATCTGCATCGCGGCCGCCGCCGGGTACGCGGCCCTGAACGTCGCGATCGCCGGCATCCAGATCAACCGGCCGGTGTGGCACGTCGAGCTCAGCGGCTGGGCCACCCGGCTGTCCGCGCACACCATCTCGAGCGCGCACGGTCCGCAGTCCGCCATCGCCCTGCTCCTGATCGGTGCCGCGGCCGCCATCGTCGTGCCCCGCCCGGGCTCGCAGGTCGCCATCGCGGCGGCCGTCGGCCTGTTCGCGCTGATCGCGCCGGCGACCCTCCACACCGGATGGTGGGGCCCGGTGCTGTTCAGCGGCGCCGCCGCGACCGCCGGTGGCATCGGCGCCGGCCTGAGTCGCGACAAGACGACCAGCCTGGCCCGGGCCGGCGTGGCCACGGTGCTCTTCGCGAACACGATCGCCGCGAGTCTCGTCCGCGCCGGGACCCTCGCCGGCACACTGATCGCGTCCGCCGTCGTGTGCGCCGCCGTCACCGCCGTCGCCGCGCGGACGATCACCGACATGCGCGCGCGCCGTGACACCGAGTCCGACGCGCATCTCGTGCTCATCGGCGGCGGTGCGCTCGCCAGTGCGATCCTCGCGTTGGCGGGCGGTTTCGGGGCCCTCGCAGCCGCCGGGCACCAGCCGTACGACGTCGTCCTGACCGCCGCGATGGGCGGGCTCGCCGTCGCCCTGGCGATTCTGGCACCGTTCGCGAAACGGCTGGAACCGCTGCTCACCCGCGCGACCGGCGCGATCAGCGTCGGTGGCCTCGCCATCGCGATCGCGGCCGTGAACCATCTGACGACGGCGGGCGTGTTCGCCTCGATCGCCGCGCTTCTCGCCGTCTTCGCCGAGGTCATCCGCGCCGCGGCCGACGAAAGCGCCCGGGCTCGCACCCAGGTGACACGGCTCGGCTGGCTGCCGCGGCGCACCGAGGTCCTGCTCGCGGCCGGTCCCGCGACGACATTGGCGATCGCCAGCATCACACCGACGATCCTGGCCGCGCTGATCGGCCCGTACCACTGGATCTACATGGTCTGGCAGGGTCCGCCGGCCGGTTATCGAGGCGAACTCGGCGCCCTCGCCGGCATGGTCGGCCAGCCGATCGGTCTGCTCACCGCCGTCGTACTGACGATCATGGCGACCATCGGCGCGATCGGATTCGGCGGGTCCCCGTCGACGATCATCGGCCGAGCGGTCGCCGTCGTCACCCCCGGACTGGCGATATCCCTGCTGATCGCGCCGTACCTGCTGCGTGCCGCCTGGCCGGCCGGTCCGGTCGCCGCCATCGCGGTCGGCACGATCAGCGGTCTCGCGCTCGCGCTGACGATCGAACCAGCGGAGGCGGCCACGGCCACGGCGCTGCGCGCCGCCCGCCGCCTGGTCATCGGCCTGTGCATCGTCGCGGCCGGAGCCGGGATCACCGGTTCGCTGGCCACGAAACCGGCCACGATCGCCGCGCTCGCCACCGCCACCGCCGCCGGCATCATCGCCGCCCTCCAGGGCCGGACCCAGATCGCCCGGATCACGGGCTGGATCGTCACGGCGGCAGCCGGCCAACTCCTCGCGCTGGTGACGTCGCTCGTGATCGGTCTCAAGCCGTACGCTGCCGCGTTCGTCGTCGGAGCCGTCGCGGCCGCGTTGCTGATCGTGGCGTCGCAACTGCCACGGCTGCGTGCCGCCGAGAACTCGGTCGAGGTGCTGACGGTCGAGGTCACCGCGTACGCGGGCGCCGTGCTCGGGCTCGCTCTGGCCGCCCGGTCGATCCCCCATCTCGCGGTCTACCTCGGCGCGTGGGGCGTCGTGCTCGGCATCGCGACGGCGCGGCCCGGCCGTTCGCCGATCTACCGGAGCATTCTCATGTGGACGGCGGCGGCACACGAACTCACCGCCTGGACGCTGCTCCTGACGACCACCCGGGTCGCCGTGCCGGAGGCGTATACGCTCGGCATCGCCGCGATCGCCCTCGTCACCGGCTGGATCGAGTTGCGGTGGCACCCGGAGCTGACGAGTTGGGTCAGCTACGGCATCGCGATCGCGGCGGCGCTCGGCCCGAGCCTGGTCATCCTGATCGCGACCGACCGCACGACGTTGCGGCTCGTCCTGCTGCTCATCGGCGCGACCGCGGTGCTGATCGTCGGCTCGATCACCCGGCAGCAGGCTCCGACCATCATCGGTGGCGTGGCGCTGCTCGGGACAGCGATCAACGTCATCGCCCGCTATTCGGCGACGGTGCTGGTCCTGCTGCTGCTGGCGATCATCGCGGGCGTGCTGATCGGCGTCGGCGCCAACTTCGAGAAGCAGCGGCGCAACGTCCAGCGAGTCCGGAACATGCTGGGCAAGATGCAGTAGTCGTCACGCGCGGCGTGTCCGTTCCACGATCTCGCGAGTGGATCAGATCGTGAGACCACAAGACCCCGGAAGGGGTGGTTGGTCCCACGATCTCCTGACGTCAGCGCCAGCCGACGTCGATGCGGTCGCCGCGGCCGTCGAAGAAGTGGGCCTGATCGAGCCGCACCGCGACCGCGATCGCCTGCCCGGCCGAACCGCCCGGGTAAGGCGCGAGCCGTACCACGAACTCGGCCGGCCGGCGGTGCCGACGGCTGTCACCGAAGACCGACGGCGGTGCGGCCGGGTTCGCGGTCACGAGCGTGGGCGCGTCGGTGTGAGCACGCCCGGCTCCGACGCTCAACGGGATCGCACGGCCGGTGAGCTGGCGCAACATGGCGCCGAAGCGGCGGCGGGGTGAGCCGGGATCGGGTTCGGGTCCGGTCCAGAGGTCGTCGACGGTGACCGCGGTCGCGCCGATGTCCAGGAAGGCCAGCGACTCGTGACCGTGGTGTTCGACGTAGCGGATCGTGCCCCGCAGGATGTTGTCGCCGCCCTCCGGAGGCAGCGATCCGGAGACCGGCGACAGCGCCTCCGCGCGCAGGCCCGAGCACGATGCGCTCACCGTGGTAATGGCTGATCGCCCGGGCGCGGATGTCGTTCCACGGCAGGTAAAGCGTCTGACCGCCGATTTGCAGCGCCACGTGCCGGTCGAGGCTCACGCGCACCGAGGCTTCGATCAGGTTCATGCGCGGGCTGCCCAGGAACGCGGCGACGTAGAGCGTGGCCGGACGTCCGTACACCTCGGCGGGCGTCCCGACGTCCTGCAGCACGCCACGTCGCATGATCGCGATGCGGTCGGCCATCGTCAACGCCTCGGTCTGGTCGTGCGTCACGTACATCGTGGTCACCCCGAGCGACCGGACGAGGTCGGAGATCTCGGCTCGCAGCTCCGAGCGCAAGCCGCTGTCGAGGTTGGACAGAGGCTCGTCCATCAGGAACAGCTGTGGTCGGCGGACGATCGCCCGGCCCATGGCGACCCGTTGCCGCTGCCCGCCGGAGAGCTGCGCGGGTCGGCGGCCGCGCAACTCGGTGATGCCGAGCGCGCCCAGAACCTCGGTGACCTGCTCTTCGACGACGGTCGGGGCCAGCCCGGCCATGCGCAGCGGGAAGCCGATGTTTTCGGCGACGGTCATGTGCGGGTAGAGCGCGAAGTCCTGGAACACCATCGCGATCTGCCGGTCGCGGGGCGTCAGATCGTCGGCGACCGTGCCGTCGAGCATGATGTGACCGCCGACTCGGCTCTTCCAGCCCCGCGACCATGCGCAGCACCGTCGATTTGCCGCAGCCCGACGGGCCGAGCAGCACCATGAATTCGCCGTCGTTGACGTCGAGGTTGACGCCGTCGACCGCGACCGTGCCGTCAGGGAACGTCTTGCTGACGTCCTTGAGTGCGACAGTGGCCACTTCCGACCCCCTTGTGCGACAGCACCGCCTCGGCGATGCCGAGCCGTGTGGCTGGGCCCGGGCGACGCGCGCGCGGGCGTTTGAAGTCCAGCGGCCATCGTGTGATGTGGGTCATCATGTTGCCATCGGGTAAACGTGCGGTGTTTATAACTTTGCGCGTAGCGCCTTATCTTTTTCTTCGACCAACTCCGCGAGCGACAGTTGGAAATCTATCAATTTGTTGAGTAATGCGTCATCTGCGGTGGCGAGAATCCGTACCGCGAGCAGACCCGCGTTGCGGGCGCCGCCGATCGACACGGTCGCGACCGGAATGCCGGCCGGCATCTGCACGATCGACAGCAGTGAGTCCATGCCGTCGAGGTACTTGAGCGGCACGGGTACGCCGACCACCGGCAGCGGTGTCATCGAGGCGACCATGCCCGGCAGGTGAGCCGCACCTCCGGCGCCCGCGATGATCACGCGGAGCCCACGGCCGGCCGCCGTCTCGGGCGTAGCTCGACCATCTTGTCCGACGGTCCGGTGCGCGGACACGACGCCGACCTCGTACCCGACGTCGAACTCTTCGAGCGCGTCGCGCGGCGGCCTGCATCGTGGGCCAGTCCGAGTCGCTGCCCATGATGATGCCGACCTTGACCTCAGGCCCCGTCATCGCCGGCTCCTTCGTGCAGCCACCGGGCGGCGTTGACGGCCGACGCGCGCACGCGGGTCAGGTCGTCGCCGAGCGCCGTGACGTGGCCGATCTTGCGGCCGGGGCGGACGGCCTTGCCGTAGAGGTGCACCTTCACGCCGGGTTCGGCCGCCATCATGTGGTGCAGCCGCTCGTCGATCGCCATGCCGCCGTCGGCGCCGCCGAGCACGTTGGCCATCACGACGACCGGCGCGGCCAGGCTCGTGTCGCCGAGCGGATAGTCGAGCACGGCGCGCAAGTGCTGCTCGAACTGTGACGTGCGAGCGCCTTCGATGGTCCAGTGCCCGGAGTTGTGCGGGCGCATCGCCAGCTCGTTGACCAGCAGACCGGCGTCGGTCTCGAAGAGTTCGACCGCGAGCACGCCGACGACGCCGAGTTCGCTCGCGATGCGGATCGCCAGCTCCTCAGCCGCGACCGCGAGATCCGGGGAGAGGCCTGGCGCCGGGGCGATCACCTCGACGCAGATGCCGTCACGCTGCACGGTCTCGACGATCGGGTAGGTCGCGACCTGGCCAAACGGCGATCGGGCGACGACGGCGGCGAGTTCGCGACGCAGTGCGACCCGCTCCTCGACGATCAGCCGGGTGCCGCTCGCGACGATGTCAGCCGCTTCGTCGATCGATGACACGATCCAGACGCCGCGACCGTCGTATCCCCCGGTGGCTGCCTTGATCACGACCGGCCACGAGGTTTCGGCGGCGAACCGCTCGATGTCCGCCAGGGTCGCGGCCGGAGCCCAGCGTGGCATCGGCGCGTCGATCACGGCGAGCCGTTCGCGCATCGCCGCCTTGTCCTGCGCGAACCGCAGCGCCGACGAACTGGGGAAGATCTTCACACCCTCTTCTTCAAGGGTACGGATGAACTCGTTCGGCACGTGCTCATGATCGAACGTGACGACATCGCAGCCCTTGGCGAACTGGCGCAGCGCGTCGAGATCGGTGTGGGTGCCGATCTGGGTGTCGGCGGCGACGAGCGCGGCACCGTCGTCGGGTGAGACCGACAACACACGCAGCGATTCGCCGAGGGCGATCGCGGCCTGGTGGGTCATCCGGGCGAGTTGCCCGCCGCCCACCATGCCGACAATGGGCAGTCCAGTGCGGGTATCCATGGTGGGGCCAGCCTACCGAGCCGGTGGCGTCACGCGGTGAGCTGGGCGGCCAGCTCGGCCGGGTCGGTGACCGGGCGCTCGCACAGGAACCCCCGGCAGACGTACGCGGCCGAGGCGCCGTCGATCAGTGGCCGGTCCGCGAGCAACGGTGACCGGCCGGACGTCGGTTGACCCGGAGCCTGCACCGAGATGTCGTCGGGGTCGATCGGTGTGGCCGCCACGTCGGGCTCCCCCTCGACGATCACGGCACCGGGCGGCGCGTGCCGGCGGGCGACCCGAGCGAGCAGGGCCCGGTCGTCAGGTGTCGACCCGACGATCGCGACCTCGATCGGCCCCGCGATGATCGCCTCACCGACGGCCGCTGCCAGCCCGGCGAACCGCGCGAACGCATTGATCAACGGGACGACAGTGCCGAGCGCGGCGTCGGCGGCCTCGCGGTAGCGCGTCTCGCCGGTCAGCGCCGTGTAGATCGTCAGCGCTTCGATGATCGCCGAGTTGCCGCTGGGCGTGGCGCCGTCGGTCGGGTCGGCCGGCCGCATGATCAGGGTCTCCGCGTCGGACGCCGTGTCGAAGAAGCCACCCTTGCCGTCCGGGAAGAGTTCGAGGGCCCGGTCGAGGAGCACACCGGCATCGTGCAGCCACTCGGTCGCCCCGGTGAGCTGGTGCAGCGTCGCGAACGCCGTCGCCACACCGCCGTAGTCGGCCAGCACGCCGTCGGGCTCGCCCACGACGCCGTCGCGTGAGACCCGGCGCAACCGGCCGTCGACCACGTGGGTCCCGGCGAGGAGCAACCCGGCTCCGACAGCGGCGGTGTGAGCTGCCGCCCCGATCTCCTCGTGGCCGCCGAGCGCTTCGGCGACGGAGGCGTACTCGGCGAGGGCCGTGATCGCCAGCCCGTTCCACTCGGCGACGACCTTGTCATCGCGTGCGGGCTGCGGTCGGGCATCACGGATCTCGCGAAGGCGGGTGCGAAGCGGTGTCCAGCGGGCGGCGGCATCGGGCGCGCCGTCGATGTCACGGGCGAGCCGCAGCACCGACGTACCGTGCTCGAATGTTCCCGCCGCCGTGACACCGAGCAGATCCGTGACCCAGGGGCCGTCCGAGTCACCAAGCGCATCGTCGAGCTGAGCCGGCGTCCACGCGTACGTCGCTCCCTCAACGCCGTCGGTGTCCGCGTCGAGGGCCGAGGCGAACCCGCCCTCCGGCGTCGCGAGCCCTTCGAGCAGGAACTCGACCGTCTCGGCCGCGATCCGGGCGGCCATCTCGTCGCCCGTCAGTCGCCACAGATCCGTGTAGACGCGGAGCAGGAGTGCGTTGTCGTAGAGCATCTTCTCGAAATGCGGCACGGTCCAGGTGTTGTCGACCGAGTAGCGCGCGAAGCCGCCGGCGAGCTGGTCGTAAATGCCACCACGGGCCATCTGCTCGGCCGTCGCGCGCACCATCTCAAGGGCGCGCTCGTTGCCGGTGCGCTGGTAGTGCCGCAGCAGGAACAGCATCACGAGATGCGGTGGAAACTTCGGGGCACCGCCGAACCCGCCGTAACGCTCGTCGAAGTCGCCGGACAGCACCTCGACGGCGTTGTCGAGTGTGTCGGCGGTCAACTCGGCCGCGCCGGGCTCACGCTGCTGACTTTTCCCGATCGCCTCGACGACGGCGGCGCTCTGGGAGAGCACGGAGTCACGCTGATCGCGCCACGCGGTGCTGACGGCTTCCAGAAGATTGAGGAAGGCGGGGCGCGGATAATATGTGCCGCAGAAGAATGGTTTGCCGTCCGGCGTAGCGAAAGCCGTCATCGGCCAACCGCCCTGACCGGTCATCGCCTGCGTCGCGGTCATGTAGACGGCGTCGACGTCGGGCCGCTCCTCGCGGTCTACCTTGATCGCGACGAAACCCGCGTTGATCGCGTCGGCGACCGTCTGGTCCTCGAAGGACTCGTGCGCCATCACATGACACCAGTGGCACGCGGCATAGCCGACGCTGATCAGGATCGGCACATCACGACGCTGGGCCTCGGCGAACGCCTCCGGCCCCCACTGCCACCAGTCGACCGGGTTGGTCGCGTGTTGCTGCAGGTAGGGCGAGGTAGCACTGCCAAGCCGGTTCACACAGCTACTCTGCCACATCGGTGACACGAAATCGGGCGCCCGGGTAATCTCGCCGCCACCAACGTCGGCGTCATCGCCGCACCACGGATCGTCCGGCTCGGCGTGGCGACACGCCGACGGCCACTTCTCCGACACCAGTGTCGTCCGGCCAAGATCAAACTAGCAGTGGCGTCGCAAATCCGAGCGGCACCGGCGTGTCGCGTAAGCGTGTCGCGGTGCACAGACCGGCGGCGGACACGCACGACGTTGTTATCGGGCCTCGACCGGTTGCCTCGGGTCGGCCCGGAAATTCTCCTCGTCGTAGAGGACCCAGGACTCGACGCTGATCTCGTAGAGGCGGTGATGCGTGTCCCCGGCCGCCAACCGGGCCGGATCGATCGCGTTGGCCGCCGTGGGCCACCGGCCGACATAGATCGCGATCTGCTCGTCAACACCCGTGGTGGGCAACTCGACGGCCGTGCCGGTGAAGGTCACGCCACGCACCGCCTGGCCGACTTCGCCGAGCGTGATCGCCAGCACGGCACCCGCCACCCGGGTGCGAGCGCGGATGTTGCCGCTGTGCGCGCGCGTCGGCCGCGAGATGAAGTAGAGCCGATCGGGCTCGAAGGTGCTCGCGAACCAGAGATTGTTCACGTACGGCGAACCGTTTTCGTCGAGCGTGGCCAGCTGCATGGCCTTGCCGGTCCGGACGTATGTCGTAAGCAACTCGCGAAGGTCGGCCACTGTGCACAACTCCTGAGCGGGGCCCTTAATGCTACCGATCCGTGGCGAATACGTACAGATCGATAGATGCCCGGCTACGCGGAAGCCTGCACCGGAAGCGGGAACGGCCGATGCGGAGTCGCACTGGCCACCAGTTCGCGCAGCATGGCCGTGGCAGCGCCGGAATCCATCGGCGGCACGAGATAGCGACCCTGCGCGAGTTCGCAGCCCAGCTCCATCAGGGCCAGCCGCTGCTCCGCCGTCTCCACGCCTTCGGCCACGACCCGAACACCAAGGCGACGACCCAGATCCACAGTGGTACGCACGATCGCGGCCGCTTCCAACGACTCCACCATCGCGCAGACGAAACTGGAGTCCACCTTGACCTCGTCGACCTGGACGCGCGTCAGGAACGTCAGGGACGAGTAGCCGGTGCCGAAGTCGTCGACCGCGAGCTGGACCCCGAGCGCGCGCAGCGCACCGAGCACCTCCGCGACCACCGGATGCCCGGTCGCGACGGCGCTCTCGGTGATCTCCAGTATCAGCATCGACGGTTTCACGTCGTACTGCCGCAGCAGCTCATCGATGTCGCGCGGCAGGCTCGGATCGGTCAGGCTGCGGGGCGACAGGTTGACCGAGACCGGCAACGGCACCCCGGCCTCGGCCCAATCGGCTGCCAGCTCGAGCGCCCGGCTCAGAACGTACCGAGTGAAGGGGGCGACCAGGTCGCTGTCGTTGACGATGTCGAGGAAGTCCGCCGGCGCCAGGAGACCACGCCGGGGGTGCCGCCACCGGATCAGCGTCTCGACGCCGGTCGGCGCGCCCGTGTCGAGATCGATCGCGGGCTGCACCGCGAGCACCAACTGATCGACATGCTCCATCGCCTCGCGCAGGTCGAGGACGACGGACAGGCGTTCCGGGTCGCCGACGACGTCGCTGGTGCCACCGACACCGAACACGGCGATCGGCCCGGCACTGTTCTTGGCCTGGTACATCGCGATGTCGGCACGGCGGATCAACTCGACGACATCGTGGTCGCCCACGGCCGAGATGGCGATGCCCACCGAGGCCTCGACAGCGAGTGCGAGGCCGGCGACCTCGGTCGGCATCGCCAACTCATCGGCGAGTTCCCGCGCTCGTGCCAGCGCGGCCGGCAGTGGCTCGTAGGGGTCGAGGTCGGTCACGAAGATCGCGAACTCGTCGCCGGTGAGCCGGGCCACCAGATCGCCCGGCATGGCGAACGCCGCGAGCCGGGACGCGGTCACGCGCAGTAGGTCGTCGCCGGCCAGATGCCCGAGCGTGTCGTTGACCTCTTTGAAGCGGTTGATGCCGAGCACGAGCATGGCGACAGTGGCGTCGGGCGGAAGCACCCGCAGTGCCTCGGACCCGTCGCGAACGAGCGTGGAGCGGTTGGCGACGCCGGTCAGCAGGTCGTGATGAGAATCGTGGAAACTGCGGGCGGCCAGCGTACGGAGGGCCCGGTGCGCGGAGGCGTCGTGCAGCGCGGCCGCGATCGCCTCCCCGATGGCGGCCAGCACCATGTCGTCACGCGCCTCCAGGTTGGCTCCGGGCGGCATCCAGATCCGCACCTCGCCCACCCGGGCACCACCGATGGAGAGGATCCGGCTGGCACTCGGCGTGACGATGCGGTCGACGGGGTTGCCGACGACCTCGACGACGTCGAAACCGTCGCGAAACGGCGCACCCCGGTAACCGTGAGCCGGGGCGGCCAGCCGATCGACCCACACCTCCACCGACGTGGCGCCGAACACCTTCACGACGCCGCGGACGGCGGCGACGGCGACTCCGTGCTCGTCGAGTTGGTTGAGCGAACGCGCGATGTCGGCGAAGTCGCGCCATGTACGCCGTTCGTCCGCGGCGCGGGACCGGTAAATGTACGTCTGATGGGTCAGCACGATCACCGGCGGCATCACGATCAGCCACATCTGATGCGCGTGGAACAGCAGCACGAAGATCAGGCCGAGGCTTATGTTGCCGACGACCATCGGCAGCTTGCCCCTGGCCGTGCGGACCACGGCACGACCGAATTCCGCCACCGTCTCTGCTTGGCGCAGATTGACCAGGGCGATGCTGACCAGGAAATACGCGGTGGCTCCGGCCAGCAGGGCGATCGCCGTACGCGGAACGACGCTGGTGACGCCGTCGGTCGCGAACGCGTGCGCCGTGATCGCGCCGGCGGTCGCGGCGAGCGTGAGGTTGGCCGCGTTGACGGCGATGCGCCACGCGAACGGGATGCCGCTGCGCAGCCTGAACAGGAATTGACCGAGAAGTGTCCCGGACCCGATGATCGCCGGAACCCAGCCTGCCGGCGCGAGGAACACGACGATGATCAGCGACGCCTCGCCCCAACCGAGGTAGATCGTGCGGTTGGCCTGACGGAACCGCAGCAGCGCGGTGGCTGACAACACCGAGACGGCCTCGGCCAGCACGAGCGGTTCCCACCGCGGCGTGGTGGCGGTGGTCAGCGCGCCGACGACGGCGATCGTGACCGCGGCCACGCCGGCGATCGCGTTGACCCACGGCATCCGAGAGCGGTGGCTCGACCCGGTCGCAACCATCGCGGCGAGGCCCCCTCTCGCGTCGACGCTCCATTGAGGCCGACAGGGCCCCCGAGCGGAAACGCTAGGGCACAACGACGCTGGGCGATACCCGGCAGTTGGTGGATGAAAGAAGTTTCGGACTATTTTGCGTGGATCAGCCGGGCGTCACGGTCGCGTCATCGCTGGGCGTCGTGACGGCCTCGGCCGCCGGCGACTCGCTGTCGCCGGCACCTTCGACCTGGTCAGCGGCCTGAGCGGCGGCCCGTGGATCGGGGAAGCTCTCGGGCAGACGCTTCAGGTGCTTGTTCATGTTACGGATCAGCAACGCTGTGCCGACCGCGAGCAGCACGATGATGAGCAGACCGACCGGCCCGGCGACGCCGTCACCGAGATTGTCGCCGAACGAGTTGTCGGCCAGCACCGTGATCATGAAAACCTCCGCCGGGGGAACCTGCCGGTCACCCTACTCGCGCGACCTGGAACATCACGTCTCAGGCGGAGACCGACTCGCGGACGCCGGCGAACAGATCGTCTTCCTCGCCGATCTCGCCGACCAGCGACCGGACCAGTTCGTAGTCTTCCGTCGGCCAGACCTTGCGCTGGACATCGAGCGGGACCTTGAACCAGAAGCCCTCGGGGTCGACCTGCGTGGCGTGGGCGCGCAGGGCATCGTCGCGGACCTCGAAATAATCGCCGCACGGCACGCGCGTGGTGGTGCGCTCGGCTCGATCTTCGCGGTCTTCCCACTTCTCGAGCCATTCCGCGTAGGGCGACTCCAGCCCTTCGGCAAGCATGCCCTCGTGCATGGCGGTGACGCGCGCCTTGTTGAAGCCCATGTTGTAGTAGAGCTTCAACGGCTGCCAGACGTCGCCCAGCTCCGGGTATTGATCGGGGTCACCGGCCGCGTCGAAGGCCGCGACCGAGATCTTGTGGGTCATGATGTGGTCGGGGTGCGGGTAACCGCCGTTTTCGTCATAGGTCGTCATCACGTGTGGACGGAACTCGCGAATCTGCGCGACCAGGGCACCGACCGCCTCGGACATGTCGGCCACGGCGAAGCAGCCCTCGGGCAGCGGCGGCAACGGGTCACCCTCGGGCAGGCCCGAGTCGACGAAGCCCAGCCAGCTCTGCCGCACGCCGAGGATCTCGCGAGCCTTGTCCATCTCGGCGCGCCGGATCTCGGAGATGTTGGCCCAGATCTCAGGGCGGTCGAGCGCCTTGTTGAGCACGCTGCCCCGCTCACCACCGGTGGACGTGACGACGAGGACATCAACCCCCTCGGCGACATATTTCGCCATGGCGGCCGCGCCCTTGCTCGACTCATCGTCGGGGTGGGCGTGCACGGCCATCAGCCGAAGTGTTTCGCCAGCGATCACTGCAACTCCATCCTCAGGTGCCCATCTTTGACTCCGACGGCCCGGCCCAGAGGTCACGGGCCTACCATCGAGCTGCATTCTGACCCATCCGTACGACATCGACGCAGGGACCAGCCGACCGTGACGCAGACCTCAACTCCGTCTGAAACCCCGGACGCACCGCCGATGTTCCCACCCGGCCGCTACGGCCGTCGACGGGAACCGCGCAAGCGCAGTTGGGCCTTGCGTGTCGCGGCCGGAATCGGGGTGGTCCTGATGCTCGGCATCGCGTTCAAGCTGTACCAGCAATACGGGAAGGAAGATTTCTCGCCGACGGTGCTTCGTTACTCGAACGTCACCACGTCGTCGATTACGGTCACGTTCGACGTACAGAAGCAGGCCGGCGACAAGGCGACGTGCACGTTGCAGGCGTTCGCGTACACCGGGGAGCAACTCGGCGAGGCACAGGTGCCGGTGGCCGCCGGAACCGACGTCCGGGTGACGTACACGCTGCCGACCACCGCGAAGGCGTACGTGGCCGAGATCCCGTCCTGCCAGCCGGCCGACTAGCTAGGGCTTTTTTTCGACGCCCTGGTTCATCACAGGGTCGCAGCCGTGATGTCGCTCACTGGTACGTTTGATGTTCGCTATCGGAACGTCGAACACTCGGGAGATCAGCTGTGTCCACTAACCGCGACGCCCAGTCCGCCTGGCTCTCCCAGGATGCCTACGACCGTCTCGCGGCGGAGTTGGACCAGCTCATCACGGACCGGCCCATCATCGCCGCGGAGATCAACGCCCGGCGCGAAGAGGGTGACCTGAAGGAGAACGGCGGCTACCACGCCGCCCGCGAGGAGCAGGGCAAGCAGGAAGCCCGCATCCGCTACCTGCAGGAGTTCTTGCGGACGGCCCAGGTCGGCGAGGCTCCCAAGGCCGACGCCGTCGCCGCCGGCACGGTTGTCACGATCTACTTCGACGACGACGCCAACGACACCGAGCGCTTCCTGCTCGGCTCCCGCGAGATCTCGGCGACGACCGACCTCACTGTCTACAGCCCCGAGTCCGCGGTCGGCAAGGCGATCATGGGCTCCCACCCCGGTGACACGGTCTCCTACACCGCGCCGAGCGGTGCCGAGATCAAGGTCACCGTGGTGAGCTTCGAGCCGTTCGGCGGCTGATCGGGGCGATCACGTCCTGATCGATCCCATTCGCTAATTGATCAGCGTGCTGCGCATCGATCGGGACTGCTTGGCCAGCTCTTGATCGATGCGCAGCGCGTCCGATTCCGTCAACACGACCTTGGCCGACGTCTGCGGGCGTGACGCCATCATCTGCGCCCGCAGACCCGACGGCGGTTGCGTCCGGAACAACGACGCCTGCTCCCGCACGGACGGCGGATCGGCGAGCTTGTCGAGCTTGTCGAACCTCGGCCGCAACGCACCGGTCACGCACAACAGCACGCCGCCGAAGATGTAGCCGATGACGTTGTGCAGGTCGACCATGACCCAGACGGCGAACGCTGCCATCGCGACGACCAGCGCCAGCAGCCCGATCGAGATCGTCGTCATCAGCCCTTTGATGCAGCTGTAACCGATGCGGTCGACCTGACGCCCGGAGAGCGCGGAGAAATCCTGGGAGGTCGTACGCCGTCCGGAACGTGGCACGGTCGACCCACCGCCAGCCGATTTCCGGGCGGCGTCGATCGGCGTCGAAGTCGTCGAGGTTCCACCCACAGTTCGCGCACCAGGGCACCGCACCCTTCTCGGTGACGAGCGCGAAACCGCAGGTCGGACAAGGTTCGCCGGCAGCCGGCAGGGGTGATTTCGTGGCCACGAGCGCACATTCTGCTGATCGCGACAAGTTTCGCAGCCCGCAAACGGTCAGTCTTGGCGGGCTCCGGCCGGAGTCACCGTGTAGCTCGCCGCCCGCAGGGCCGAAATGAGCTGATCCGAGTGCTCCGCGCCCCGGGTTTCCACCGACAGCACGACCTCCACCTCGCCCAGCCCGAGGCCAGGCCGGCGCCGCTGATGTTCGACGTCGACGACGTTCGCCCCGCATTCAGCGATCTGCGCGAGCATTTTCGCGAGTTGGCCGGGCCGATCCGGGCAGCGCACCGTCACCTGTAGATAGCGGCCGGCCGCGGCGAGCCCGTGCTCGATCACCTTGACCAGCAGCAGCGGGTCGATGTTGCCGCCGGAGAGCACCGCGACGACGGGCGGTTCCGCGTGGACGACGCCCGCGAGCAGGGCCGCGACGCCGACGCCACCGGCCGGTTCGACGACCAGCTTGCATCGCTCCAGCAGCACCAGCAGCGCCCGGGAGATGTCCTCGTCCGTGACGGTCACGACCTCGTCGACGAGCGCTTGGACGTGCGCGAACGTGAGATCACCCGGGCGTCCGACCGCGATGCCGTCAGCCACCGTCTGCACCCGATCGATGCGCACGGGCTGGCCGGCCGCGAGCGACAGTGGCATCGCCGCCGCACCCGCGGCCTGGACCCCGATGACGCGTACGTCCGGCCGCAACGCTTTCACCGCCACCGCGATCCCGGAAATGAGCCCGCCGCCGCCGATTCCCGCGATGATGGTCTTCACGTCCGGGCACTGTTCGAGGATTTCCAGACCGACCGTGCCCTGGCCGGCGATCACGTCCGGATGGTCGAACGGGTGGATGAAGACCGCGCCGGTCTTCTCCGCGAACTCGGCCGCC
This sequence comes from uncultured Actinomycetota bacterium, assembly GCA_963797605.1. Taxonomy (GTDB): domain Bacteria; phylum Actinomycetota; class Actinomycetes; order Mycobacteriales; family Micromonosporaceae; genus DASQPR01. Next base: position 1,020,792 of record CAWCPX010000005.1, read on the forward strand.
GCGATCAGCGACTCGTCGACCGTGGCCCCGACCAGCCGCACCTCAGCGCCGTAGCCACGGGTCGCCGCGACCTTCGGCAACGGTGCGCCGACGGGCATGAACACCGTCGCCGTCGTGTCGCAGAGTCCGGCCGCGACCGCGACTCCCTGGGCGTGGTTGCCGGCGCTCGCCGCGACGACGCCACGGCGGCGTTCCTCGGGCGTGAGCCGGGAGATGCGCACGAGCGCGCCCCGAACCTTGTACGCGCCGGCGCGCTGCAGATTCTCGCACTTGAGCCAGACCGGGCCGCCGACCTTGCCCATCAACGGCCGGCACGGCTCCATCGGGGTGCGCCGGATCACGTCGCCCAGCACCTCCCGGGCGGCCAGGACGTCGTCGAGCGTTACCAGATCCGTCTGCACGTGGTCATCGTCGCACGCAGCAGCGCATCGATTGATCAGGCGGGCTGCGTACTCATCGGGTACGGCCAGCCGGGCGCGTGCCGCAGCCACGGTGACGCCTCTTCAAGCTGACCCGCGACGGCGAGGAGCGTGAGTTCGCTGCCGGGCAGGCCGACGAGTTGTACGCCGACCGGCAGCCCGTCGGGACGCACTCCCATCGGCACCACCAGCGCCGGGAAGCCGGCCACGTTCCACGGTGCGGCATAGGGCGCGAACCGCATCGCCGTGAGCATGTTCGACGACCAGGACTTCGACGCGTACCCGGCCGCGGCCGGCGGTGTCGTGGCGAGCGCCGGCGTCATCAGCACGTCGACGTCGTTGTCGGAGAACCACGCGACGCTGCGGTCGCGCCACTGGGTGCGGTGCTCCTCCTGCACGAACCCGTGCCGGATCGCCCACGCTCCGAGGGCCACATGCCGACGGGTGCTGCGGTGCAACGTGTGCCGATCGATGCCGGCGGCTTTCGCGTCGGCGGCGGCACCGGCGCACCAGGTGGCGACCGTACGCAGGCCGAGCAGGGTCGGATAGATCGGGCTGCGGTCAACCGCGTCGTGACCGGCGCCGATGAGCAGCTTCGTGGCCGATGCCAGGGCGGCTATCGATGCCGCGTCGGGCCGGATGCCTCGCAGCGGGCTTCGGGACGAGACGGCGACGCGAAGACGGCTCGGCTCGACCAGTTGCGGTGGCGCCCATCCGGCGAGCGCGGCCAGCCCGATCGTCGCGTCGGAGACGGTGGTCGCGAGGATGCCGTGCTCGGTCAGGCCGTACCAGTCGTTGGCGCCGAGGCTCGCCGGCACCACGCCGCGACCGGGTTTCACGCCGACGAGACCGCAGGCGGCGGCCGGAATGCGGACCGAGCCCAGGCCGTCGTTGCCGTGCGCGATCGGCACCAGGCCGGCCGCGACCGCCGCCCCGGCACCGCCCGAGGAACCGCCCGGGGTGCGGTCGGTGCGCCACGGATTGCGGGTGACCGCGTCGTCATCGTCGGTGAAGGGCCACAGCGAGAGTTCCGGTGCCCGTGACGTCGCCACGACGATGGCCCCGGCGCCGCGGAGTCGACGTACCACCTCATGATCTGCTTCTGCGACTGTCGATCTGGCCGCCGCGGACCCGCGCCACGTCGGCAACCCGGCGATCGGCGTGTTTTCCTTCACCGCGATCGGCACGCCGGCGAGCGGCAGGTTGATCAGCTCTTCCTGCGCATCGACGGCGTCGGCTTCGGCGAGCGCCTGCCCCGCGCGCACGATCCGGAACGCGTTGAGCAGGTCGTCACGCGACCGGATGTGTTCCAGGTGCTCGGCCACGACCTCCGCGGCCGAGGCGTCGCCCCGGCGCACGGCACGCGCGATCTGTTTCGCCGTCGCACCGACCCACATGCCGGCATGGTCGTCAGCCACCGCAAACCTCCGCCCGGGGAGTCGGAAGAACCCGGCACCCACGCGCTCTAGCCGAGCGCTTGTTCCAGGTCCGCGAGGAGATCATCCACTGTCTCGATGCCGACAGACAAGCGCACCAGGTCGCTGGGCACCTCCAGAGCCGAACCAGCCACGCTGGCATGGGTCATTCGCCCTGGATGTTCAATCAACGACTCGACACCGCCGAGTGATTCGCCCAAAATGAAGAGCTTTGCCCGATTGCAGATGTCGATCGCGGCGGTTTCACCCCCGACCGCGCGGAAACTGACCATGCCACCGAACCGGCGCATCTGCTTGGCCGCCATTTCGTGACCGGGGTGATCCGGCAGGCCGGGGTATTGCACGCTCACCACCTTCGGGTGGTTCACCAGGTAGGCGGCGACGCGCTCGGCGTTGTCACAGTGCCTGTCCATGCGGACGCCCAGCGTCTTGATGCCCCGCAGCGTCAGCCAGGCGTCAAACGGTCCGTTGATCGCACCCATCGCGTTCTGGTGGTACGCGAGCGCGGCGCCAAGCTCCTCGTCTTGCACGACGAGCGCGCCGCCCACGACGTCGGAGTGACCGCCGACATATTTCGTCGTCGAGTGCACGACGACATCGGCCCCGAGCGCGATCGGCTGCTGCAGGTAAGGCGACGCGAACGTGTTGTCCACCACGAGAATCGCGCCGCCGTCGTGAGCGACGTTGGCCAGCGTGCTGATGTCGGCGATGTTGAGCAGCGGGTTCGTCGGCGTCTCGATCCACACCATCTTCGTGGCCGGCGTCATCGCGGCCCGGACCGCGTCGGGGTCGCTGACCGGCGCCGGCGTCCACGTCAGGCCCCAGCGCTCGGCGACCTTCGCGAAGAGCCGGTAGGTGCCGCCGTAAGCGTCGTTGGGGATCACCACGTGGTCGCCCGGCTTGCACACGGTGCGAATCAGCACGTCTTCGGCGGCCAGACCGCTCGCGAACGCGAGGCCACGGCGACCCTGCTCCAGCGCGGCCAGGCACTCCTGCAGCGAGTCGCGGGTCGGGTTGGCGGTGCGGCTGTATTCATAGCCCAACCGAGGATCACCAACAGCATTTTGCTGGTACGTCGAGGTCAGGAAAATCGGCGGCACCACCGCGCCCGTAAGCGGCTCCGGCTCCTGGCCGGCGTGGATGGCAAGCGTCTCGAATCCGTGCGGGTGTGAAGTCACCGAGACAGGTTAGCTCCGGCTACTGTCTCACCATGTGACGACCTGCGCGTTTTGCAACATCATCGCCGGCGAAGTGCCCGCCCAGACGATCGTCGATGCGCCGGACGGCTTGGCGTTCCTGGATTCCCGGCCGCTTTTCCCCGGGCACACGCTGGTGATCCCGAGGGAACACGTCGAGACACTGACCGATCTACCGGCCGCCCAACTGCCCGGCTACTTCGCACTCGTCCAGCGGATCGCGGGCGCGGTCGAGACCGGAATGGGCGCCGACGGCACGTTCGTCGCGATAAACAACAAGGTGTCGCAAAGCGTGCCGCATCTCCACACGCACGTGGTTCCGCGTCGTCGGAAAGACGGACTGCGAGGCTTCTTCTGGCCGCGGACGAAGTACGAGTCGGACGCCGCTGCCGCCGAGGCTGCCGGCAAGATCCGGGCGGCGTTGTAACAACCCTTACGACCGTTTACTCGTGGAACACGACCGCCGGGCACTTGGTTACACCTGGTGAACCTTCCAGAGCGCGGCGGCAGCCCAGCCAGAGCCGTCACCAGCGCCTGGGCAACGACAGGAGTAACCGTGTTTCTTCGCCGTAAAGCACCGGACATGCCGACCGCCGACCAGGCGCTCCCCGGCCGCGCGACCCCACTGACGGTGCCGCCGGTGCACGCCGTGCTCGGCACGCCCCAGCAGGGCCCGTGGCCGACCGGTTCCGCGATCGCCGTCTTCGGAATGGGCTGTTTCTGGGGTGCCGAACGCATGTTCTGGAAGCTGCCAGGCGTCTACTCGACCGCCGTCGGCTACGCGGGCGGTTTCACGACCAACCCGACCTACGAGGAGACGTGCACCGGCATGACCGGGCACACCGAGGTCGTCCAGGTCGTCTACGACCCGGCCGTGATCTCGTACAACGAGTTGCTCAAGGTGTTCTGGGAGAACCACGACCCGACACAGGGCAACCGGCAGGGCAACGACGTCGGCACGCAGTACCGTTCGGCGATCTTCACGACCACGCCCGAGCAGGCGGCAGCCGCTTCCGCGTCGCGAGAGGCGTTCCAGCCGGTGTTGACCTCGAAGCGGTACGGCGAGATCACGACCGAGATCGCGCCGCTGACGCAGTTCTTCTACGCGGAGGGCTACCACCAGCAGTATCTGCACAAGAACCCCGGTGGCTACTGCAACATCGGCCCCAACGGCATGAGCTGCCCGATCGGCGTCGCGAAGACCGGCGTCTGACGTTCTGAGAACGAGGCCCGTCCGAGTCCCTTCGGGCGGGCCATTTTCATGATCACGTTTTGCGGAAGGGTTTGTGGGGTCAGCGCACCGCTGACCCTCCCGGATCATGCAAACGCCAACCCTTCCGTCGCTGGACGCGGCGCGCCATGTCTGGTCCGAGATATGGCATCAAGAGGCGCACAACAGCACCGCGATCGAGGGCAACACGCTGGTCTTGGCCGAGGTCGAACAGTTGCTCGAAGAGGGCCGAGCTGTCGGAAACAAACCGCTCGCGGAATACACGGAAGTCAAGGGCTACGCGGACACCGCCACATGGGTCTACGGCCAGGCGGCCGGCAGCGACGGCCAGCAACCGGACGGGATCATCTCTCTCCAAGAGGTTCGAGAGATCCATTACACGGCAATGGAGCCGGTGTGGTCTGTCGCCCCGCACCCACATGCGACCGACGACGAGGCCCCGGGAAGCTTCCGCCGCCACGAAATCAAAAAGTTTCCCGGTGGCATGACTCCGCCGCCGTGGACTGAAGTCGATCACCTGATGCGCGACTGGGTATCCATGGCCGATCGATTGACCTCATCGAGTGAGGCGCCCCTGGCGGAGAGACTGGCCGAATTACACAATCGATTCGAGCGCGTGCACCCCTTCCTCGACGGAAACGGCCGCACGGGCCGCCTTGCGTTGAACCTGGTTCTGGGCCGGCTTGGCTACCCGCCCGCGATCATCTACAAACGGGATCGCGATAGGTACCTTCAGGCGATGCGCCGCGCTGACCACGATGAGTTCGGGCCGCTCGGCGAACTGATCGCGCAGAGTGGCACGGCCAATCTCTACCGTTTCGTGGTCCCGGCTGTCGCGAGCCCGTTCGACCTGGTGCCGCTGTCCGCGCTCCTGAGTCCGTGGAACGACATGACCGAAGACGCGTTGAGAATCGCAGCCTCGCGAGGGCGTCTCCGAGCCGTTAAGGGCGACGATCAGATCTGGCGTAGCACCAAACAGTGGGTCGCCGATTATCGCGGGTCACGTTACAAGCGTTCCTGACGGGCAATCGTCCCGCGATGATTACGGTAGCTGGGCGCACGTCAGTACCCCCGTCTGGTACTTGCTCGCCAGCACTTTCCCGGCCGCCGCCCGCACCTTCGCGGCGAACGACGCCGACTCCCGAGCCTCCGACAACAAAGCGGTCGTGATCGGCTTCGCGTCCGACGTGCGTACGGAGAGCGCCATGTCGCCGCCCGCCGCTACGAAACGCACCGCCCGCGTGCCGATCGGCACCGACTTCACGGCCGCTGTCGCACCGAGGTCGTCAGAGACGATCACGCCCTGGAACCCGAGTTGCTTGCGGAGCAGCTCGGTCACGATCGGCTCCGAAAACGCCGCGATCGAATGGCTGTCCAGCTTCGGGTAGGACGCGAGCGAGATCATCACGGCTCCGGAACCGGCCTTGATGCCGCTCTCGAACGGGCCGAGGTACGGGTCGTGGGTCGTCGCCACATCGTCGGTCGCGCCCGTGCCGAAGTCGGTGTTCGTATGCACGCGACCGAGGCCCGGGAAGTGCTTCAACGTCGTGATGATGCCGGTGGACTGGGCCGCCGACACCACGGTGGCGACGTCGGCTCCGACAGCGGCCGGCGTGGAGCCGAACTCCCGATCCAGCTGACCGATCGGCGGGTTTTGCTTGGCGGTGCCGGGCGGGACGGTGTCCGCGACCGGGGCCAGGTCCATCGTGATGCCGACGGCCGCCAGCCGTTTCGCCCAGGCGATCGTCTCCGAGCGCAGCGCCGAGGTGCTGAGTTCGCCCTGGCGCACCGCTGAGGAGAATTTCGGGAAGTCCGGGCCGGTCAGCGTCTGCACCTCGCCGCCCTCCTGATCGAGGGCGATGTGCAGGCGGACGCCGCCGGACGCGGCCGCGGCGCTCTGCAGTGCTTTGATCGAGGCTCGGAGCGACGATGCCGACGGCGATCCGCGCCCGGCGAGGAAGATGCCGCCGACGTGGTATTTGCGAACCGCCGCCGCAGCCGATCCCGGATTGTTGACGGGCGTGCCGAGCAGCACGAGTTGGTCGACCTGCGCTGCGAGCGACATCGTGGAGAGGGTGCTCGACACGCACCCGGCTTCGGTCACGGGCTTCGGCGTCGAGCGCGACGGGCTAGGCGTCGGCGAAGGGCTGGACGGGAACGGCGACGGAGCGGCGAGGGACGGCAGCGGCACCGCCGACGCACTCGGAGGAGCGACGAACCGGCCCGCACCGCGAGAGGTCGTGCACGCGGCCACGAGCGCCACGACGACGATCATCATCGCACCCACGACCACACGCGAAGACCGCCTGTGACCAGGCTTTATCGGCACGACGCTGTCCATCGCGGAGTCCTTCGCAAAGGGGCGACCGCGGGGGCACGGTCGGTTACCGCGAACTATTCGGCACAACGATCGGGTTGTCCACTCGGACGAATCGCCGCTCATCAAGATCCCCAGATCTTGACAGTTACGGGGCCTTCGCCGGGCCGCGAGACCCCTGTAACTGTCAAGATCCGCGGAGCAAGAACGGGACGGCTACCGGGCGGGAGTGCGGCTCCGCAGTTCAACGGGAACCGACTGTGGATTCACACTCCCGCCCGCCGTGCTCGTCTGCCGTTAGGTTCACGCCTGGCCGGAGGCGTGGCCGGCGGAGGCTTAGCCGGCCCCTGTGGCAAACGAGCATTGCGGGACTTGATCGCGATGCTGGCGGGGCGTCACGAGTTCGTCACCGCACTGGTGAACGTCTTTCATATCTAGGAGAACGTGCCGCGGTTGTAGCTCGGTTCACGGTGCGAACTCACGGGCGAGCGCCAATTCGGCATGGTGTGCAGGCTGCGCAGATCGTGTCGGACGGTCCAGACCTCGTTCCACGGTTTGAACGCCGCGATCTCGGCCCGATCCCCGACGCGCCACGAAACACATGGCCACGAGCGGTCGCAGCCGGCACACAGCATGCTTCCCGGTAGCTGTGCGTGCTGCGCCAGCATCTCCTGCGCGTCGCGCCACAACTGTCGGTCAACAACGTCGATTGGATCTTGTCGGTCGGCGTTGACCAAGACATCCCTCCATCACATGAGAGTGTTGCCGTCATGGACTCCAACCTCCGACCGCCAACGTAGGCAACCGGCAACTTGCAGGATCGGACCATTTGTGCGACCTGCGGCAACGTCTCGACGTTCGCGGAGGGCGAACGATGCGGGGGTATGGCATGCCGCGCCGTCGATGTTTGCCCTGGTATGGAACCGCAAGCACCCCTCGATGCCTACAGCCAGATCGTGACGAGCGTCGCGGCCCGGCTCCGGCCGTCGGTCGCGTCGCTGACGGTGCGAGCCCGCGCGGCAACGGCGCCGGGTCCGCGGTCGTCTTCACCGCCGACGGATTCCTCTTGACGAGCGCGCACGTGGTCGCCGGCGCGTCCGGCGGCGAGGCGAGTTTCAGCGACGGCACCGAGATCGCGTTCGACGTCATCGGCGCCGATCCGCTGGCCGACCTGGCCGTGGTCCGCACTCGGTCGAGAGGTGCGCCGGCCGCGGCACTCGGTGACGCCGACGCGCTCCAAATCGGCCAGCTCGTCGTCGCTGTCGGCAATCCGCACGGGCTCTCCGGCTCGGTCACGGCCGGCGTCGTCAGCGGCCTCGGCCGGTCGATCCCGGCCCGCGACGGCCGCCATACCCGCCTGATCGACGACGTGATCCAGACCGACGCCGCGCTGAACCCGGGCAACTCCGGCGGTGCGCTCGGCGACGCACAGGGCCATGTCGTCGGCATCAACACGGCAGTCGCGGGTTACGGACTCGGCCTGGCCGTGCCGATCAACGCGACGACCCGCCAGATCATCACCGAACTCACGTCGACCGGCCGCGTGCGCCGCGCGTGGTTGGGCGTCGCCGGCGCGCCGGTGCCGTTGCCACCACCGGTCGCCGCGCGGCTCGGTCAACGCATGGGCCTGCGGGTGGCCGAGGTGATCCCGGGCAGCCCGGCCGGTGTGGCCGGCATCTACCTGGGCGACATCATCCTGACCGCAGGCGGCAAGCCGGTCGAGAGCGTGCAGGCGTTGCAGCGGCTCATGCTCGGCCCGGCCATCGGCGCGCGCCTGCCCATCACCGTGATGCGGCGGGACGCGCTGGTCGACGTGGTGTCAATCCCGACAGAGCTAACCCCAACCCGTTAGATCAAGATCATTTCACGGGTACGGCCGGCGCCGGCAAACCCTGGCAACGCCGCGAGTCGGCGGCTCCGGCCATCACGAAAGGTGCCGAAACCACATTCCCGGCACACCCGCCAAGATCGCCAAGATCGCCGGATCTTGCGCGTACGGGGCCTTCAACTCGCGGGAAGGCCCCGTAACTCGCAAGATCCGCGGATCTTGGTGCCGGCGGCGCGTTACACGTCCAAGTGATTCAGGAGATCCTGCCGTGTCAGCACGCCCATCGGCTTGCCGTCGACCAAGACCATCGCCGCGTCAGCCGACTCGAGCATCTTGACCGCCTCGGAGACCCGCTGACCGCCACCGATCATCGGCAGCGATGCCAGCACGTGCTTGTCGAGGGCGTCGTGCAGGTGCGCGTGGCCGCTGAAGAGCGCGTCCATGCAGCGCCTTCTCCGAGATGGAACCGGCCACCTCACCGGTCACGACGGGCGGCTCCGCCTTCAGCACGGGCAGCTGGGAGACGCCGTACTCGCGCATGATGTCGATCGCGTCGCGGACGGTCTCGGTCGGATGCACGTGCACCATCTGCGGCAACGAGTCGGACTTCGCGGCGAGCACATCGGCGACGGTCGCGTCGGACCCACTTTCGGTCAGGAACCCGTACCGTGCCATCCATTCGTCGTTAAAGATCTTGGATAGGTAACCGCGACCGTTGTCGGGCAGGAGACCACGACGACGTCGTCGGGCCCGGCGCGACGCGCGACCTCGACCGCCGCCACCGCTGCCATGCCGCAGGAACCGCCGACGAGCAGCCCCTCTTCGCGGGCGAGCCGGCGGGTCATGTCGAACGATGCCTTGTCGGAGACCTCGATGATCTCGTCACAGATGGTGCGGTCGAACGTCTGCGGCCAGAAGTCCTCGCCGACGCCCTCGACGAGGTAGGGCCGGCCGGTGCCACCGGAGTAGACCGAGCCCTCCGGGTCGGCGCCGATGATGCGGACCCGGTCGCCGCCGACCTGCTTGAGGTAGCGGCCGATGCCGGAGATGGTGCCGCCAGTGCCGACGCCCGCCACGAAGTGGGTGATGCGCCCGTCGGTCTGCTCCCAGATCTCGGGGCCGGTCGACTCGAAGTGCGAGATCGGGTTGTTGGGATTGCTGTACTGGTCGGGCTTCCACGCGCCGGGGATCTCACGGGCCAGTCGGTCCGAGACGTTGTAGTAGGAGCGAGGGTCCTCCGGCGCGACCGCGGTCGGGCAGACCACGACCTCGGCGCCGTATGCCTTCAGCACGTTGCGCTTGTCTTCGGAAACCTTGTCCGGGCAGACGAAGACGCAGTGATAGCCGCGCAACTGGGCGACGAGCGCGAGACCGACGCCGGTGTTGCCGCTGGTCGGTTCGACGATCGTGCCGCCCGGTTGCAACTGGCCGGTCTTCTCGGCCTCCTCGACCATGCGCAGCGCGATCCGGTCTTTCACGCTGCCGCCCGGGTTGAAGTACTCAACCTTCGCCAGCACCATGGCCGACGACCCTCGGTGACGTTCCGGAGACGGACCAGCGGTGTGTTGCCGATGGTTTCGACGACATTGTCGTAATAGCGCACGGTGAGGTTGACCTTTCGCAGAAAGCCGGCGGACGTGGGTACGCCGGCCGCGTGAGCATCCCGCGGCGCTGCGGGATCGATGTTTAGCGTAACGGGGCACGGCGGGTGCAGGATGGGCGCGTGGACTTTGACACCGCGCGCGAGGTCATCCGCGCACAGCACCGTGGCGTTTTCGCCACCATGCGGCCCGACGGCACGCCCGCGCTGACCCCCATCACGGTCAACGTCGATGATGCCGGGTACGTGGTCATCAGTAGCCGCGAGACCGCCTACAAGGTGCGAAACCTGCGCAGAAACCCCAACGCCTACCTCTGCGTCTTTCCGGACAGCTTCTTCGGCGGCACCTGGGTGCAGGTCGACGGCACGGTCGAGATCATCTCGATGCCGGACGCCCTGGAATTGCTGGTCGACTACTACCGCAGCACGGCCGGCGAGCACCCCGACTGGGCCGAATACCGCGCTGCCATGGTTCGCGATCAACGGGTTTTGCTGCGCATGACGATCACGCGGGCCGGACCCGACGCGATGGGATGAGGCTCGCGCAGGATAACTCTGCGTGTGGAGCCGCGAAGGTCACGCGATTCGACGCATCAACGAGTTAGCCTCGGCGGGTGAGTGAGGCTGTCGGGGGACCAACCGGTCACGGATCGATGTCGCGAGCGGCCGGCGATCGGCGTGCGCGCCGGATCGTGCGCGCCACGGCCTATGGCGGAGGTGGCGTCGGCGCGGTCGGCGTGCTCGCCGCAGGTCTGCTCTACGGGCAGGCCGCGATCGCCCGGCGCAACATCCCGCTGGCGCAGTCGCCGCCGCCGCGAGCAGACGGCCGTTACGGCACCGACAACCCGGGCCCCGACATCCGGCTCGCGATGATCGGTGACTCGTCCGCCGCGGGCTACGGGGTCGAGCGCGCTCGCGACACGACCGGAGCGCTCGTGGCCGCCGGCATCTCCGAACGCCTGATGCGCCCGGTCGAGCTCCGGTGCCACGCGGTTGTCGGAGCCACCTCGGCCGCGCTCGCGCCGCAGGTCTGGCGGGCCGTGGAACACAAGCCCGAATTGGCCGTCATCCTCATCGGGGCCAACGACGTCACCCATCGCGTACGCGTGTCGACCGCGTCCCGGCATCTCGCCGACGCCGTCGCCGGGCTACGAGCGGCCGGGGCCGAAGTCGTCGTGTGCACGTGCCCGGATCTCGGCACCGTCCGCCCGATCCAGCCGCCGCTGCGCTGGCTGGCCCGCCGGTGGAGCCGGGAGCTGGCCGCCGCGCAGACCGTGGCCGCAGTCGAGGCAGGCGCCCGCACGGTGTCGCTCGGAGACCTGCTCGGCCCACAGTTCGCCTCCGCGCCCGAGCGCATGTTCGGCTCCGACCGCTTCCACCCGTCCGCGATCGGTTACGCCGCCGCGGCCGGAGCGATCCTGCCCACCGTGATCTCGGCCCTGGCCGAACCGTCCGAGGAACGGGTCACGCTGCGTGCCGGCGAAGGCGTACGCGGTCTCGCCCAGGCGGCCGCCGAAGCCGCGGTTCGTCCGGGCACGGAGGTCAGCGCGGCCCAGGTCCGTGGCCGCGATCGGGGCCCGGCCGGCCGCTGGGCACAGCTGCGGCACCGGGTCCGGCAGCTCACTGTCCGTCCCCAGGATCCCGCTACGACGCAATCCGCCGTACCCTTGCCTGAGTCAGGGCCGTCCGGGGCCCAGCCGACCTCTGCGGGGTGACCATGGGCCGAGTCGCACATCGCGGACTCGCGGCGCGTGTCGGCCGTGCAGCCACGATCGCACTCGTGGCCGGCACGGTCGGTGGCGCGGCGATCATCGCGGCTGAGGTCGCACACGCGCGCACCCGGCGTTACGCGCAACCCGAGCCGCGCTTGGCGATCCGCACCTCGCACGGCGCCGCCGCGGCACCAGCGATCCGGTTGGTGCTTCTCGGTGACTCGTCCGCGCTCGGGGTGGGCGTCGACCGCGTCGCCGACACCGTTGGCGGGCGCATCGCCGAGTTGCTGGCCAGCGAAGACTGTCGGGTGGAGCTGTCGAGCGTGGCCGTCGTCGGGTCCCGCAGTGCCGATCTCGCGACTCAGGTCGCCCGTGCCCTGCTCGGCCCTCGGCCCGATGTCGCCGTGATTCTCGTCGGCGTCAACGACGCCACCCGCCTCCGCAGCCCCGCCGACGCGGCGCGATCACTGGGTGCGGCGGTGCACCGGCTGCGCGCGGCCGGCGTCGAGGTGGTCGTCGGCACGTGTCCCGATCTCGGCGCGGCCCGGGCGATCGCACCGCCGCTACGGCAGATCGTCGGTCAGTTGGGCCGCCGAGTCGCTCGCGCGCAGGCGTCCGCCGTCTGGGCGGCCGGTGGTGTGCCGGTCGACCTCGCAGGTATTGCCGGGCCGGTGTTCCGCGCCGACGCCGGCACGCTGAGCCACGACGGCTTCCACCCGAGTGCCGACGGCTATCGCGTGTGGGCGCACGCGCTGATGCCCGCCGTGCTCGACGCGATCAGCGTCACCGACCACTCGTAGCGTCGCGTACGCGGCACACCGTCCCGTTCGGGGAGACGAGGGGACGGTGCGCCGCTGCTCCTGGTTAGCGCAGGTCGAGTTGCCCGAGCAGCCACGGGATCCGATCGTCTTTCGCCGTCTGATCCAGGAAGTGATCCGAGTTCGGATAGAGACTCACCTTCGCCTGCGGGTCGGCCGCGGCGAACGCGTCCCGCACCGGGGCGTCGATGAAGAAGTCCTGCCCGCCCCACTGCAGGTAGAGGTGCGAGCGCATCCGGGCCACGTTGTCCACGGGGTCGAGTCCGGCGAAGAGCGCGTTGTAGGCGGGTAGCGCGCTGTCGGGCAGCGTCAGGAAGTACCTGAAGAACCAGTTCGACCAGGTCGCGTCGCCGGACATGTAGACCTCGGCCCGGATGTCGGGTTCGCTGGCGGCGAGCAGCGAGCCGTACATCGCTCCGTAGTCGTGCCCGACGACCGCGGTGCGGTGCGGATCGACGCCTGGCTGTGCGAGCAATACCCGATAGGCCGTCTTCACGGCGAGCTCCTGCGCCTTCACCTTCGCAACATCCGTCGCGTCGCCGGCCAGCGTGCCGGTCCACGGGAAGGTCAGATCGGGCAAGACCGCGACGGCACCATGTCCGGCCATGGTGACGGCCTCGTCGAGGAATTCGGACCGGTTCTGCGTGGACGCCGGCGGTTCGAGCCAGTGCAGGTAGATGACTCCGGCGAGGGTACGGGGCGCCGGGTGACCGGCCGGGCGGACGAGCCACGCGTCGACCGGGGCCTGCCCGGGCACCGGGATGGACATCCCGGCACTCATGGCTGACATCGCCACCGAACTCGCCAAGATCACATCGTCATGATCCGCGGATCTTGCACGTTACGGGGCCCTCAACCCCATCCGAGGGGCCGATATCTGCCAAGATCCGCAGATCTTGGGGCCCCGCGGCGCCCGCGGCGCGGGGCGGCGCGGCGCGGGGCGGCGGCGGCGCGGGGCGGCGCGCGGCGCGGGGCGGCGCGGGCGCGGCGGCGCGGCGCGGGGCGGCGCGGGGCGGGGCGGGGCGGGGCGGCGCGGGGCGGGGCGGGGCGGGGGGTTACAGCCAGCCGCTGGCTCGGGCCAGGCGGGCGGCCTCGGCGCGGGTTCGGGCGCCGGTCTTTCCGATCGACGCGGACAGGTAATTGCGCACGGTTCCCTCCGACAGACTGAGGTGCCGGGCGATATCCGCCACCGTGCCGCCGTCTTCGGACGCCCGCAACACGTCCGCCTCACGGTCGGTCAACGGGTTCGCGCCGCTGGACAACGATGCGACCGCGAGCGCCGGATCGACCACGGTGCGGCCGCCGTGCACCTGCCGGACCGCGTCCGCGAGCTGGTCGGGGGGTGCGTCCTTCACCATGAAGCCGCGGGCACCGGCGTCCATCGCGCGACGCAGATAGCCGGGGCGCCCGAACGTCGTCAGGATCATCACCCGTACGCCGGGGGCCTCGGTCCGGATCTGCCGGGTCGCGGTGATGCCGTCCATGATGGGCATCTCGATGTCGAGCAGCGCGACGTCGGGCCCGAGGTCGACGGCCGACCGCACCGCCGCCGCGCCATCGGCGACCGACGCCACGATCTCGAAGTCGATATGTCCCGCACGACGACCGGCTCGTGACGGGGCCGCGGAGCCGTCGCGGGCCCGCTGGGACCGGCCACGGCGGCGGCGCTGAAGGTGACACCGGTAAGACATGTGGCCGCGATGGAAAGGGTGATGAGCGTACGTCCGATCCGCATTGCTCCTCCGTCGTTGGCACTGCGCCGACCGAGAGCGGCGTCAGTTGATAAACTTCTATAACAACTGATGACGCTAAGTGGGATGACTGACGCCGGTCAACAAGGAACGATGACGATTCGGCAACGCGATAGGAGGAGAGTCGATGAGCTCGGTTCCACCCGACGACCCGGCGCTCCGCCTCGCCATCGCGTTCCTCAACACCTACGACCTCTTGGAGCCGCAGCCCGAGTTGCTGTCGCTCGCGAAGCTGGAACGGATCACGCGTGACTGCGGATTTCCCGGCCTCGCGGCACGCATCGCCCACCTCGGTGACCCGGATCTGCTGCGCCTGCGGCGGATCCGCGACGACCTCTACCCGATCTTCGCGGCGCCCGACCACGAGACGAAGGTGCGGGCACTCAACGCAGCGCTCACCGACGCCGACGTGACACCGAGGGTCATCGCGGAGCCGGGCGGGGGCGTACGCCTCGCTGCCGCACCGTCCTCGGCCACTCCGACGGTCCCGGGCGAGCTGTCCGCGCTCGTCATCGACGCGATAGCGCACGCGATGACGATCGGCGGGCCGGAGCGTTTCGGCACGTGCGTCGGAGACCCGTGCCGGTGCGTGTACGTCGACCGCACCCGAGCCGGGCGTCAGCGCTTCTGCTGCCAACTGTGCAACGACCGAATGGCGGCGGCCGCCTACCGCAGTCGCAAAGCGATCACTCTCTAGCGGCGACCAGGGCGCGCCGGCCGGCGACGGTCAGCGTGGCGTCACAGAGCCGCCGCGACCGACCTCACATCGGCTAGCGCGCTCTCCCGCACCGACGGCACCGCCGGCAGATCGGCCGCGAGCACCGTCACCTGATCGGGCAGCGCGAGATCATTGTCGAGTCGGGGCACCGGGCGTCGCGGCTCCCCCGTGGCGTCGGCGGCGGCATCGGCGAGCCGTTGCGCGAGCGTGTGCATGACCTGCGCTCGCGACGGGCCGCCGCTCGACACCGGTTTCGCCCAGCGCGACGGCGTCCAGTGCCGGACGTGGCGGAGCAGACGATCGACCGCGACGGTCAGTTCATCGGCGGTCAATTGCGCAGGTATCCCAGCAGCCGCAGGATCTGCCAGTAGAGGAAGATCAGGCCGACGACCAGGCCGAAGGCGCTGAACCAGGCGTAGCGCTCGGGCAGCCCGTATTGGATGCCTTTCTCCACGGCGTCGAAGTCGAGGATGAACGTGAGCGCGCCGACACCGATGCAGATCAGCGAGAACACGATCGCGAGCGTGCCGCCCTTGTCCGTCGGCGCGTAGTACTGGATGCCGAGGTTGTGGCCGAACGCGGACAGAACCCAGTTGACCAGGCTCAGTCCGACGACACCGATCAGCGCGCCGATCACCCAGCGAGCGAATCGCGGGGTCGCCCGGATCACCCGGGACTTGAAGAGCACCGCCATCCCGATGAACACCGCGAGCGTGGCGCCGACAGCCTGCACGACCACGCCCGGGTAGGCGTGCTCGAACCAGCGGCTCACGATGCCGAGGAGAACGCCCTGAAAGATCGCGTACAGCGAGATGACGATCGGGTTCGTGATGCGCTTGAACGAGATCACGAGCACGAGCACGAAGCCCGCGATCCAACTCCCGGCGACGAACGCCCAGGTCGCCGGGTTGCTGTCCTTGAGGCCCCACCACGACAGCGCGGCCGCGACGATCACCAGCGCGACGAGGCCGACGGTGCGGATGACCACGTCATCGAGCGTCATCGAACGCTCGAATTCCATCGGACCGGCAGGCGACTGACCGTAACCGGCGGGCGCGTAACCGCCGTTGGCGCGGCGTTCGGCCTGGGCGGCCCGGCCGAGACGACTCAGGACGGGATTGGAACTCTTCACCACGGCCTCCCACGGCGCCGCGCGGATCGGGCGCTATCGCAAGGATAGACCAGCGCCCCTCCGCCGGAACGCGTCGAGTTGATCTCGATCAGCCGTGGATCTCGCGCGCGAAGCGCCACGCGTCCGAGACGATTTCCGCCAGCCCGGGCTTCGCCGGCACCCACCCCAACTCGCTGCGGGCCCGGTCCGACGACGCCACCAGGATCGCCGGGTCACCCGCGCGGCGCGGCGCGATCTCGACCGGGATCGCGTGCCCGGTGATCTCCCGGGCCACCTCGATCACCTCTCGGTTGGAGAATCCGGCGCCGTTACCGAGGTTGAAGACCCGGTGCACGCCCGGCTCCATCGCGTCGAGCGCGAGCAGGTGCGCCTCGGCGAGGTCGGAGACGTGGATGTAGTCACGGATGCAGGTGCCGTCGGGCGTCGGGTAGTCGTCGCCGAAGAGGGCGAGTTTCTCGCGACGGCCCAGTGCGACGTCGAGAGCGATCGGGATCAGGTGCGTCTCCGGATCGTGACGCTCCCCCACCAGCGCGCCACCCGGAGTCACATGCGCGCCGGCGACGTTGAAGTAGCGCAGCGACACCGCAGCCAGCCCGTGCGCCACGGATTCGTCACGCAGTGCGAAGTCAACGGCCAGTTTCGATCCCGCGTACGGGTTCGGCGGCCGGGTCGGCGCCGTCTCCGGGATCGGCACGCTGTCGGGATCCCCGTAGACGTTGGCGGTCGAGGAGAAGACCATGCGGCGGACGCCTGCCGCCCGCACCGCGTCGAGCACGCGCAGCGAACCGACGAGGTTGTTCTCCCAGTATTTCGCGGGGTCGACGACCGACTCACCGGCGGCGATGAACGCGGCGAAGTGCAGCACGCCGTCGAAATCGCTCGTCAGCACGTCACCGATGGCGTCGTGGACCCGGCCTTGCACGAACGTCGCGCCGTCGGGCACCGCGACGGCGTGCCCGGTGCCCAGGTCATCGAGAATGACCACGTCATGGCCCTCGTCGAGCAGTCTGGTCGAGACCACGCTGCCGACGAAACCCGCGCCACCAGTGACCAGAAACTTCACGACACTCCTCAGCTCATGGCGGGGTCAGCTCACGGTGTCCGGAACGGGATTCGAACCCGTATGCCCGAAGGCCGCCGCTTTTAAGGCGGCTGTGTCTGCCATTCCACCACCCGGACCGGCCCACCTACCGTAGTGGCTCACCCCGGCGCGGACCAATCGACATTCGGGCCTTCTCACAATCCCGGATCGGTGACCGTGGGGCCCGCAACGTCGGTGAACGGGTCCCGGGGCTCGTGCAACTCTCCGAGGGAGACGACTTCGCGTTTGAGGAACAGGGCCAAGGTCCAGTCGGCGACCACGCGCACGCGCCGGTTGAGGCTCGGAATCCGGGACACGTGGTACGTGCGGTGCATGACCCACGCCGGCCACCCGCGCAACTTGACGCCGTAGACCTCCGCGACACCCTTGTGCAGGCCGAGACTCGCCACCGAACCGGCGTACTTGTGCTTGTACGGTCGGATCGCCCGGCCGTAGATCGTGTCGGACAGGTTGTCGGCGAGCACCTTGGCCTGCCGGACGGCGTGCTGGGCGCTCGGCGAGCACATGGTGCCGGGCACATCCGACGTCAGGTCGGGCACAGCCGCGCAGTCGCCGGCGCTCCAGGCACCGTCGATGGTGCGCCCGTCGGGCCCGACGACCTGCAACGTCGGCACGCACGTGAGGCGGCCCCTGCTGTCGCGGGGCAGGTCGGTGCGCTCCAGCATCGGGTGCGCCTTCACGCCGGCCGTCCAGACGATCGTGTCGGACGGGTACTCATCGCCGTCGCTCAGCTTCACAATGCCGTCGACGCACGACTCCAGGCGCGTGCCGAGGCGGATGTCCATGCCGCGCCGGGTCAGCTGCTCGGCCGCGTACGCCCCGAGGTCACGCCCGACCTCCGGCAGGATGCGCTGGGACGCCTCGATGAGGATCCAGTGCATGTCGGCCGGCTCGAGTTCGGGGTAGTACTGCAAGGCGTCGCTGGCCATGTCTTCCATCTCGGCGAGCGCCTCGATGCCGGCGTAGCCACCGCCGACGAACACGAACGTCAGCGCCCGGATCCGGGTGGCCTTGTCGGTCGTGGTGGCCGCGATATCGAGCTGCTCCAGCACCTTGTTGCGCAGGTAGATGGCCTCGCCGATGGTCTTGAAGCCGACCGCCTGTTCGCGGAGGCCGGGGATCGGGAGCGTACGCGAGACGCTGCCCGGCACGAGCACGATGTGGTCATAGCCCACGTCACGGGTCGGACCGGTGATCGGCTCGACGGTCGCGGTCTTGCGGGCGTGGTCGACCTTCGTCACCATGCCGGCGAGCACGTGGACGCCCTTCAACTCACGCCGCAGCGGCACGACGGCGTGGCGAGGCGAGATGCTGCCGGCCGCCGCTTCCGGCAGGAACGGCTGGTAGGTCATGTGCGGCTGGGGATCGACGATCGTGATCTCGGTGTCTCGCTTGCCGAGCTTTTTCCGAAGGCGCATCGCCACGTAGAGACCAACGTGGCCGGCGCCGACGATGAGAACGCGCTGTGGATTCACGTCTCTATTGTCGTCGATTTCCCAGATAGGACAGGTAGATCGCGATCGTGATCATCAGCACAAACCCGGCCAGGGTGGCGGCGACCAGATGGTGGTTCGTGCCGATAAGGGAAGGAATGGCCAGAACGAACAGCGCCACGCCGAAGGTCATCGCGGCGACAAGCCCCGCTCGGATCGCCCACGGCCGGAACACCCCCGGTGAAACCAGGCTGTCATAGGGCAAGACGGCGGCGAGAGCGCATCCCGCATGGATCACGTAGATCAGGATCGCGAGGCTGCCGAGCCGCCAGACGTTGATCTGGGCGCCGTCGAAACCGGTGTTGACGAGCCAGGACAGGCCGATGATGGCGATGATCCCGGTCGGGACCGGTCCACGCGGAGCCGCCGCGGGCAACATGGCCACCAGGATGAACAGGAGGGCGGCCGGAGACCCGAGCACGTTCGCGGGCAGCGTCAGGGCGAAGGCGCCGCACGTGGCGACGAGGACGGTCGCACGGACCAACATCGGACCAGGTCGGGCCCGGTCGAACATGGTCGAAACCCGGTCGACCCGACTCTTGACGCCATCCACAAGCTCGCTCACGCCCGCCTCCGCTTCGCAGGACGCGGTCGTGCCGCCACATGGTTCGCTCCGACAAGCTCGCTCACGCCCGCCTCCGCTTCGCAGGACGCGGTCGTGCCGCCACATGGTTCGCTCCGACAAGCTCGCTCACGCCCGGACCGCCTTCGGTGACGACGCCATTCGTTGCACCTGGCGCAGGACCTCGTCGAGGCTGCCGGCACCGGCCCACTTCACCACGGGTACGCCGTGTTCGCGCAGCTGAGCGAGCGTGGTCTCGCGATCGAGCCGCCACAGCCGGGCGCCGAGCGCGGTGAACACGCCGTCGTTGAGCCACGAGTAGCCGGCTTTCGCGGACCCGGCTCGGGTGCCACCGACCGGCAGGCCGTCGAGAGCGGACAGGATCTCGGGCGGCATCGTGTCGACCGCCACCACGAAACGGCCGCTGCGGGCGAGCCGGGCCAGCATCGCGGCCGACTTGGCGTCGATCATCGGGGTCAACACGACGACGAGCGCGTTCGGCGAGATCAGCTGCGCCCCGATCATGAACGGTGCCGGTTCCTGCGCGCCTCGGGCGGGGTGCACGTCGAGGAGCCACTCCAACGTCGCGAGGTAATGCCGGTGGCCGGACGACGGGCGCAGGCGACGGCCCTGCCAGCCGTACTCGATGAACGACACCCGGTCGCCCCGGTGCAGGTAGTGCTCCCCGATGCCGGCGGCGGCGCGTACGGTCGTGTCGAGCACCGATCGCGCGCCGTGTACGCCACCGGAGCGCCCAGCCTCGTGCAGCACGTCGAGCAGCACGACGATCTCGGCATCACGGTCGGAGAGGGTCGCGGCGACGTGCAGTTGTCGGGTGCGCAGGGAGACCCGCCAGTCGATCCGGCGGAGGCGGTCACCGGGGCTGAACATGCGCACACCGGCCAGCTCCCCGCCTTCCCCCGGGCGCCGAGATCGGTGGAAGCCCGACATGCCGGCGGCCCGGGGCATGGCGTCACTCGCGTCGAACGGCTCTGTGCTCGGATAGATCCGCACCTCGGCCGGCGGCGCTATCACCACCGGGCTGATCAGCAGGCCGTCCGCTGCGATCGCGTGCGCCAACACCGGTCCGAGCAGGTGCCGGCCCCACCGCAGGGCCTGGCCCCTCAACTCGATGCCGACGTTGTCTCCGGCGGCGATGGCGGTCGCGTACGGGCGGTCGACCTCGGCCATCCGCAGCCACGGATCCGACGACAGCCGGGCGATCACGAGGTCGTAACGGAGTTCGTCGTGATTGGTGACGTCGATGCTGCCGCGCAGGGTGCCGCTTTCGGCCAGCACCGGGTCGTGCAGACCGAGATGGACCTCGGGCGCGGCCCGCGGGCGTCGCCACAGCCCGAGCGACGCGCCGATCGCGATCGGTGCCGCGAGCACGATCAGGTCCGGCCGGCGGGCGAAGACGGCACCGAGGGAGAACAGCGCGACCAGGAGCACCGCCCGGCCGAACGCCCGCGTGGGCAGCCATTGTGTAGGCGTACCCGTGTCGGCTGTGGTTTGTTCACTCACGTCGATCAGCTGCGCGGCGGTGCGGAGTAGGCCTGCTCCCCGGCGACCGGGCCGCGCGGGCTGGCGGCAGCGTAGGTCGGCAGGGCGCCACTGGCCGGGGCGGGCGTCGATTCGAGCACATCGGCCACGACGGCGCCGGGGTCGACGCGACGCAGCCACACCTCGGGCCGCAGCGTGATGCGGTGCCCGAGCGCGGGCTTCGCGACCTGCTTGATGTCTTCGGGGATCACGTAGTCGCGGCCGGCGAGCGCGGCCCGAGCCCGGGACAGCAGCATCAGGGCGAGCGAGCCGCGGGGGGACGCGCCGACCAGCACGTGCGGGTGCTCGCGAGTGGAGGCGGTGATGTTGACGATGTATTCCGCGATCGAGTCTTCGACGGTGACGTCTTCGAGCGCCGCCTGCATCGCGAGCAGCGTGTTCGCGTCGATGACCGGCGCCAGCTCGGCCTCTTCACGACGGCGGGCCATGCGCCGGGTGAGCACCTCGCGCTCCTCGTCGTGGGACGGGTAACCGAACGAGACGCGCAGCAGGAACCGGTCGAGCTGGGCTTCCGGCAGCGGGTAGGTGCCCTCGTATTCGATCGGGTTGGCCGTCGCGAGCACGTGGAACGGCGGCTCCAGCGCGAACGTCGTGCCCTCGACCGAGACCTGCTTCTCCTGCATCGCCTCCAGCAGCGCCGACTGGGTCTTCGGCGGGGTGCGGTTGATCTCGTCGGCGAGCAGCAGGTTCGTGAAGATCGGACCCGGCCGGAAGACGAAGTCGTGATTGCGCTGGTCGTAAAGGAACGAGCCGGTCACGTCGGCGGGCAGCAGGTCGGGGGTGAACTGGAGCCGGCGGAAGCCGATGCCCAGCACCTGCGCGAACGACCGGGCGGTGAGCGTCTTGCCGAGGCCCGGAAGGTCTTCGAGCAGCACGTTGCCGCCGGCGAGAATGCCGGCGAGCACGAGTTCCAGCGAGTCGCGATTACCGACGACCACGGTGCCGACCGCGTCGAGGATGGCCCGGCCGAGACGGCCGACCTCATAGGCCGGGATCGTGTCGATCACGGTGTCACTCACAACGCCTCCATCTGCGCGACCAGCACCGCGATCTCCTGCGGTGTGGCACTTCGGTTGATCGGTTCGTGCAGGAACTTCCACAGTTGCGGGCCGACGAGTTGCTCCGCCCGCACCGGATCGCTTTGCCGGCTGATGCCATGCGACAGGCGCAACCGCTCATCGACGATATCGGCGAACGCGACCTGCACGACGCTGGCGAACCGCCGGAGGTCGCGGTGGGTCCATTCGAGACGCGCCTCCCACCGGCGGACGGCGGTCTGCATGCCGTCGTTGCCCATCTCGCGCGGCGCTCGCGGTTTCGGCACGTCACGCAGGGTCGGCGGCAGGTCGGGGGCGGCCACCCAACGCAGGATGGCCCGCAGCACGACCAGCGTCACGACGGCACCGGCGACGAAGACGTACGGAGCGCCGACCCGCACCTGCCGCAGCACCAACCAGATCGCCCAGGATCCGGCGGCGCAGACGACGACCGAGGACCCGATGCGATAGGCGAGGCCGCGGTCGCTCCGGCGGCGGCGAGGCTCGTCTTCATAGGTGAGGAGATCGTCGAGGCGTGTCATCGCGGCTCCCCCACCGGCGCTGACGGCCGCGGCCGGTGAGGCTCGACCGACACGCTGCTGAGCACCGGGTCACCTGCGAGCGGGCCGGATCGGGACTGGGCGAGTTCTTCGCGCAACTGGCCGAACGCGATCCGGGCGGTCAGGCGCATCGACGACTCGATCAGCCGGGTGCTGTAGCGGGCTTCGCGGTAGAGCTCGGCCAGTGAGTAGAGCACTTCGGCGCTGACCTGATGCGACCGCAAGAGTCGATCGACGAGGTTGGCCGGGGTGTCACCGGGCTCACGCCGGGTGCCGGCCACCGCGGCGACCTCCTCCAACCGCACCCAGCACGCGATCACCGCGGACCGGGCATCACCGTCTTCGCTGGCCAACTCGGCGATGCTCGCGTCGACAGCGGCGATCACCGCCTCGCGCCGCGTCGCCGCCAACGCGGACCCGGCGGGCGCGAGCCGGGCCAGCTTGGCCGCGCGCGTCTCCAGCCACATTTTGATCAGTTGCCACGCCAGCAGCGCCAGCACGGCGATGCCGAGGAGCGTGCAGCCGACCGAGATAAGCACGGTGAGCCAATGCGGAGCGTGCCACGCTTGCTGCGCCTTCGGTGGCGTCGGCTGCGCGATGCCGGCGCTCCGCTCGGCGGCGGCGTGCGATGCCACCGCCTGCGACTCCCAGATGCGCGGGATCGGCAGGCTCTTGACACCGGGCGTGGCGACGACAGCCGTGACGGCCAGGGCCACCAGGAGCCCACCGGTCGTCACGAGCGGCCACAATCGTCGTGGCGTCCAGCCAAACATCCCAGTCCCCGTTTATCCGTGATCGCGCATGTCACGCCGATTGTGCCAGGCCTGAGGCCCTAACTCGAACCCTCGATCACGCCATGTCGGCGAGGGTCTTCGCTCGCGTCAGCACTTCGTCCACCATGGCCGGGGTGAGCCGGCCGGTAAAGGTGTTCTGCTGGCTGACGTGGTAACAACCGAGCAACATCGGCGCGTCTGGGCCGCCGTCCCACAACGCACCGTGACCGAAGGCCGGTCGCGGGCGTGGTGTCGGCACGCGGTAGGCGGAGTTTAGCGTCGGCCACCACGCATTCCAGGCAAAGGCGCCCAGCGCCACCACAACCCGGAGCGTCGGGGCGATCAACTCGACCTCGCGGCGCAGCCAGGGCGCGCATGTGTCTCGCTCGACGGTCGTCGGCTTGTTGTCCGGAGGCGCGCAGCGCACCGCCGAGAAGATGCGGGTGTCAATCAACTCGAGACCGTCGTCGGACGCGACGCTGGTCGGCTGGTTCGCCAGGCCGACGCGGTACATCGACGCGAACAGCACGTCGCCCGAGCGGTCACCGGTGAAGATACGCCCGGTCCGGTTGCCGCCGTTCGCGGCCGGTGCGAGTCCGAGAATCGCGATTCGGGCATCGGTGGGACCGTAGCCGGGGACGGGCCGACCCCAGTACGTCTGATCGGCGAACGACGCTCGCTTGACCCGGGCCACCTCCTCCCGCCATGCGACCAGGCGAGGACAGGCTCGGCAGGTCGACACGTGCTGGTCGAGGTCTCCAAGACCGTCGCAGGCCACAGCCTGAGCCGTGACCTGCGACAGCGACTGTGCCGGGGTCGGAGCGCGCATCAACCCAGTTTCGCCCGGAAGAAGTCGAGCGTGCGTGCCCATGCCAGGGAAGCCGCGTCAACCGCGTAGACCTCGGGGCGGTCGTCGTTGAAGAACGCGTGTTCCGTCCCCGGATAGTCATAGGTTGTGCATTCGCCGCCGGCCGCTTTGATCGCCGCGACGGCGGTCTGGATGCCGGGCGCGGAACTCGTGCCGTCGCCCTCGGAGCAGTGGATCATCGCAGCCTTGCCGGCGTAGTTCTCCCAGTGCGGCGACATGCGCTCCCACGGCACCGGCGGATAGAACCCGACCGTCGCCAGAATCTGGTCGGAGAGCGTCGCCGACCACAGCGCGAGGCTGCCACCCATGCAGAAACCGACGGCACCGACCTTGCCGGTCGCGCCCACGCTGTTGAGGTGGGCAGCGGCACCGGCCATGTCCTTCGCGGCCTGGTCCATCGCGAGACCCATCATCATCTTGCCGGCCTCGTCGGGCTCCGTCGTGTGCTTACCGTGATAGAGGTCGGGCGCGATCGCCACGAATCCCGCGGCCGCGAATCGGTCCGTGAGCGAGGTGATGTGGGGCACGAGGCCCCACCACTCCTGGATCACGATCACACCCGGGCCGGAGCCCGTGTCGGGCAGCGCGAGGTAACCCTCGCTGGTGCCGCCGTTGCTCCGATAGCTGACAATCTCGCCCATTACCGACTCCTAGGGATGCAGACGCCGTTGACTGGTACGCATAGAGGGGGGCGAACATTCGCTGTCTGTTGACGTCGAATTTCACTCCAGGGCAACCGTGATGAGGTAGCCAATCACGCGCACCGCACTCCCCGATACCCGCAAATTAGGTGTCGAAGATCGCAAATGCCTTCCGTGCAGGTCACGGCGTTGCGGGGTCAGGCGATCGACCAGGCGATCCCGTCGAGAATGTCGTGCTCGCTCGCGACCACGGCGCCGGCCGGTCCGGTGAAGCCCGCGCGCTCCATGATGATGCGCAGGATCAGGGCACCGGCGCCGATCACGTCTGCCCGGCCGGGATGCATCACGCCGATCTCCAGCCGCTGCGATCGCGTCATCCCGAGCAGCCGGTCGGTGACCTCGGCGACCTGCTCGTAGGAGACACGCGCGCCGTGAATGCGGGCCGGGTCATAGGCGGTCAAGCCGAGCGCCATGGCCGTCACGGTGGTGACGGACCCGGCCAGACCAATGAGCGTAGAAGCGTTTTTGCCGGGTACGGTCACCAGTGCACGATCCACCGCAGCCGTGATGTCGGCGGTGGCCGCCGCGATCTGGGCCGCCGTCGGTGGGTCGTCGTGCAGATGGCGTTCGGTCAGCCGGACGCATCCGATGTCGACGCTGATCTCGTGGTCGACCGTGCCGCTGCCGGTGACGAACTCGGTGGAGCCGCCGCCGATGTCGACGACCAGGTAGGGCGTGGCGAGGTCGGCCGCGATCCCGCGGGTGGCTCCCGTGAAAGACAGCCGGGCCTCCTGGTCACCGGAGACCACCTCCGGCGGGATGCCCAGCGTGGTCTCGACCATGGCCTGGAAATCCGCCGCGTTGCCGGCGTCCCGGGAGGCGGAGGTCGCCACCATCCGGACGCGTTCCGTGCCCAACTCGACGATCTGGCGGGCGTAGCCGTCGAGGGCCACGCGGGTGCGCTCGATCGCGGCGGGTGCGAGTTCGCCGGTGCGGTCGACGCCTTCGCCGAGCCGGACGATCTCCATGAGGCGTACGACGTCGACGAGCGGTTCCGGGCTATCGAGGTCCGGTGCGTCGGCGACGAGCAACCGGATCGAGTTCGTGCCGCAGTCAATCGCCGCGACCCGGGTCATGTCCGCCCCCGCTTCGCAAGGCGCGGCCATACTGCAACATCATTCGCTACGACAAGCTCGCTCACGTCCGCCCCCGCTTCGCAAGGCGCGGCCATACCGCAACATCATTCGCTACGACAAGCTCGCTCACGTCCGCCCCCGCTTCGCAAGGCGCGGCCATACTGCAACATGGTTCGCTACGACCAGCTCGCTCACGTCCGCCCCCGCTTCGCAAGGCGCGGCCATACTGCAACATCATTCGCTACGACAAGCTCGCTCATTCGATGTCCAAGTGCAACAGCATTCGTGTATTTCCCAACGTGTTCGGTTTGACGCGTTCGAGGTCGAGGAATTCGGCGACGCCTTCGTCGTAGCTGCGGAGCAGTTCCTCGTAGACCTTCGGGGGCACCGGCGCGCCGTCGATCTCCCGGAACCCGAACGAACCGAAGAACGACGTCTCGAACGTCAGACAGAAGACCCGGGCCACCCCGAGCGCGGCCGCCGTGGCCAGCAGCTCGCTGACGATGCGGTGGCCGATCTTGTATCCGCGCATGCTCGGGTGCACCGCGACCGTACGGATCTCGGCCAGGTCTTCCCACATCACGTGGATCGCGCCACAGCCGACGAGGGAGCCGTCGTCGTCACGCACGGCGACGAGGAATTCCTGCACCGATTCGAAGATCGCGACCGTGGCTTTCGAGAGGAGCCGACGCTCGACCGAGTACGTGTCGATCAGCGCACGAATGCCACGGACGTCACTCGTCCGGGCCCGCCGAATCGTCACGCTCATGCGGCGACATGATTCGCTCCGGCAAGCTTGCTCATGAGGATCAGGGTAACGGGGCGGTCGCGGTGGCCCGTCGTGGCATGTCCGACCCATGACAGTTCGTTGCCCGGTGATGCCCCACCACCCAGCATGGCGGGCATGACCTACCGGAATCGCATGCTCGTCTATATCACCGCCGCGGTGGTCGTGGTCGCCACGATCACCGGCTGCGGTGTGCTGAGTTCGGCCAAGCACCTGGCCAGCAACGTCGGCACGCTCGGCGACATCTCCAACCAGCTCACGGCAGCCGAGAAGCTGACCTACCGAGCCGACTACAAGGCCAGCGACGGCACCACGAACACGCTGGCCCAGGCACCGCCGAAGACCGCGTTCCTCTCGAAGGCCTCCGACTGGATCTTCGATGGGTCGAACATCTTCGCGTGCGACACCGAGGACAACGTCGTCAACTGCACGAAGACGGCCGAGACCGACACCGCGGCGCCCGAGGCCGTGCTCGCGGCGGGCGGGTTCGGCAACGGCGGATTCTTCTCCGGCGCGCTCGGCATCGCGTTGCTCGCGGGGGCGATGCTCGTACCGTCCGCCAAGATCGTCAAGAGCTCCAGGAAGATCGCCGGGCTCGACTCCACCTGCGTCGACGTGTCGAACGTCAGCGGCACGAAGGACGGCACCGACGATCTCACCGACTTCTCCATGTGCGTCGCCGGCAACGGCGTCGTCACCGACTTCCAGGGCACCGACACCGACGGGAAGAAGACCGGGATCACGATGACCGCGTTCTCGACGAAGGTCGACCCGAGCCTCTTCCAGCCGCCCGCCGGCGCGACCATCACCGACAGCGGCTCGCTCCCCGGCCTGCCGAGCAGCCCGCCTAGCACCGCACCGAGTGGCCTGCCGAGCGGCGCGCCGTCGCCCCTGCCGAGCCAGAGCTAGCGAAACGAACGGGACCCGGGGGCATCCGACTCCCGGGGCCGTTTCGGCTAATCGACGTCGATGTCGACGCAGGGGCCGTCGAGCCACCACGGGGCGATCGCGGCGTACGTCTCGTCTCCGAGCGGGTTCACGCCCGGCCCGACGGCGAGGGCATGCGCGAGGTGCACGTGCAGGCATTTCACCCGGTTGGGCATGCCGCCGGCGGACGTACCCGCGATCTCGGGCACTTCCATGATCGCTTCGCGGCGGGCGAGATAGTCCTCGTGCGCGGCAAGGTAGTCGGCGGCCAACTCGGGATCGGACGCGAGCCGCGCCGCCATCTCCTTCATCACGCCGCCGGATTCCAGCCGGCTGCACGCCGAGGTCGCCTTCGGGCAGGTCAGGTAGAAAAGCGTCGGAAACGGGGTGCCGTCGGCCAGCCGGGGCGTCGTCTCGACCACGTCGGGCAGGCCGCACGGGCAGCGGTGCGCGACGGCTCGGGTGCCGCGAGGCGTGCGCCCCAGTTGCGCCCCGACGACGGCCCGGTCCGCCTCGGTCGCGGCCGGAAACGTCGACTCGGGCAGGATCCGGTCGGACACCGGCGGTCCGGCCGCCGGTTCGTGGGACGTCATGTCAGTGGCCTCCGGAAATCGTGCCCGGGTCGTCCGCACTGCGCAGACTCGACCAGAGCTGGGAATACCACGTCGTCGTCGGCTTCGCGGTCTTCGTGGTCGCGGGTGGCACCGGAGCCTGCTGGACGACGTACGTCTTCGTGCCCGGCGGCACCATGAAGAACCGCGCCCGCGCCTCGGCCTTGATGAACGCGGGGTCGTTCCACTCCTGCGACTGCTGGTTCAGGTTCTTGATCTCGGCACGCTGGGCCGCTTGCGCGGTCTGCAGCGCCTGGATCTGGGCCTGCTGCGACAGATAGAGGCGCACCGGGTACGCGTACGCCAGCATCAACGCGAGCAGGATCAAGCCGAGTGCGGTGATCCGGCCGTTACGCCGACCGGTCTTCGGTGCCGTGGTGTGCCGGGTCGCACCGGTGGGCATCGATCGGCGCGCACTGGCCGGCCGGGTGCCGGAGCGGCCCGTCTCGGCCGAGCCTCGGCCCGCGCCGCCCTGCCGGCCGGAATCGGACGTGGTGCTACCACGCGTCGCCGGCCGCGGGATCTGCTCGCCCCGGCCGGGAACCGCTCGCCCCGGCGCGCTGCGGCCACGACCGGGCACCGCACGGCCGGGTGCGCCCCGGTCGCCAGCGCCCCGGGCTCGCGAACTTCCGTCGCGAGACCCGCTGGGGCCCTGGCCACTGGGGGTTCGGCGCGAAACCATGTCCGCCCCCCGAATTCTTCTGCTTACGCGGAACGGTACCGCGGGAAGGCGGCCGCTCCGGCGTAGCGCGCCGCGTCGCCGAGTTCCTCCTCGATGCGCAGCAGCTGGTTGTATTTCGCGACCCGGTCCGTACGCGCCGGGGCGCCCGACTTGATCTGGCCACATCCGGCCGCGACCGCGAGGTCGGCGATCGTCGTGTCCTCGGTCTCGCCCGAGCGGTGGCTCATCATCGTGCGGAGACCGGCGCGGTGGGCGAGGTCCATCGCGTCGAACGTCTCGGTGAGCGAGCCGATCTGGTTGACCTTGATGAGCACGGCGTTGGCGGCCTGCTCCTTGATGCCACGGGCGATCCGGGTCGGGTTGGTCACGAACAGGTCGTCGCCGACGATCTGGATGCGGTCGCCGAGCGCGGCCGTCATGGCGGACCAACCGGCCCAGTCTTCCTCGTTGAGCGGGTCCTCGATGGACACGATCGGGTAGGAGTCGACGAGACCGGTGTAGTACTTGATCATCTCGTCGGACGACTTCGAGCCGCCCTCGAACGTGTACGCGCCGTCCTTGTAGAACTCCGTGGCCGCCACGTCGAGCGCGAGCACGATGTCGGAGCCGAGTGTGAAGCCGGCGTTGGCGATGGCCTCGCTGATCAGGTCGAGCGCGGCTGCGTTGGCCGGCAGGCTCGGCGCGAAGCCGCCCTCGTCGCCGAGACCGGTCGAGTAGCCCTTCTTCTTCAGCACCGACTTGAGCGCGTGGTAGGTCTCGGACCCCCAGCGCAGCGCCTCGCGGAACGTCGGCGCGCCGATCGGGGCGATCATGAACTCCTGAATGTCCACGTTGGAGTCAGCGTGGGCACCACCGTTCATGATGTTGAGCATCGGCACCGGCAGCAGGTGCGCGTTGGGACCACCGAGGTAGCGGTAGAGGCTGAGCTCGGCCGAACTCGCGGCGGCCTTCGCGACGGCGAGCGAGACGCCGAGGATCGCGTTGGCACCGAGGCTCGACTTCTCCGGCGTGCCGTCGATGTCAAGCATCTTCTGGTCGACAGCGCGCTGGTCGCTGGCCTCGTAACCGATGATCTCCGGGAGGATGCGCTCCTCGATGTTGTCGACGGCCTGCTCGACGCCCTTGCCGCTGTAACGCTTCGAGTCGCCGTCGCGGAGTTCGTTCGCCTCGAACGCGCCGGTTGACGCGCCGGACGGGACGGCCGCGCGGGCGGTCGTGCCGTCGTCCAGGCCGATCTCCACCTCGACGGTCGGGTTGCCGCGCGAGTCCAAGATTTCCCGGGCGACGATTGCTTCGATGGTGGCCACTGTTGGTCCGCTCCTTGAATCGGAAAGCTTTGACGCATGACTCGTCGCGGCGATGCGACCCGGCGAGCCTATCGAGCGGGGGGTTACCGCGCGTCACCGACTCCACCCATGTCGACCTGATCTATCGGACATAAAATCCCAAACGAGACAATGAAGTTGCGGGTACGCGCAGGTGAGCGGCAGATTGGCGACATGCTGAGACTCGGGCGCGTCGTGGCAGCCGTCGGCCTGCTCGCGATGGTCGCCGGGTGCAACACCGCCGCCGACGCCGGCCGCTCCTTCGGCAGCGACGAACTCCTCAACGAGGTCGCGAGCCGCCTCTCGAGCGCGCAGTCGGTCTCCTACACCGCGACATTCTCCGTCGGCGGCACGACGACGGCCTCGATCGCGCACCGGGCCGATCCGGAACAGACCGTCTACCACTACCCCGGCGGTCTGCTGCTGCTGACACCGACCACCTCGACGGTGTGCCGGATCGCGAAATCGACCAGCTGCCAGACCACGAGCGCGGCCGCGCGGGCGAACCCTCAGGCGGCGAAGCCCGACCTCGCGATGCAGCAGGTCGGGTTCGTCCGGCCGGAGACCATCGTCTCACTGCTCACGCAGACGTCACTCGACCCGGACGCGCTCATCTCCGAAGGCGACCGCACCGTCGGCGGCACGAACGCCACCTGCGTCACGATCACCGGCGTGGCCGCACCGTTCACGGCCTGTGTGACGACGGACGGACTGCTCGGCTCGTTCGCCGGCACCGTCGGCACGAAGTACGTCGACATCTCGCTCGACCACTTCCTGCTTTCGGTCACTCCGGAGGCGTTCGCGCTGCCCAGCGGTGCCTCGACCGACAGTTGACCCGAGGGCCGCGCGGACTACGACGTGGCCAGCAGCGTCCGCAGGTGCCGCGGCGGGGGCGACCCGTACGCGAGCATCCGATCGTGCCATTCGAGCACCGATACGCCACTCGGGCGCGCCGCCGCGATCGCGCTGACCTCCGTGTACCCGACGAAATAGGTCGAGAGCTGGGTCGAGGACAGCAACGCGCGGCGCCACTTGCCGGCCGCTTCGCCCTCCTCCTGGAAGCCGCGATCGAGCATCAACGCCATCGCCTCGGTCTCGGAGATGTCGTCGCAGTGCACCGCCTGATCGAGGATCGCGTTCAACGTCATCCGCAGCTGCATCTTGAGCTGCGCGAGCCGGACCGGCAGCCCGCCGTAGCCCGCGTCCGCCATGATCTCCTCCGCGTAACACGCCCAGCCCTCGACGAACGGACCGGAGAAGCCGAGCGCACGGGTACGCGTCGAGCCGCGGTAACGACGGGAGTGCGCGAGCTGCAGAAAGTGGCCCGGCATCGCTTCGTGGACGGTCAGGTTACGGACGGCGTCCTCGTTGTACTCGCGGTAGAACGACGCGACCCGGCTCTCGGACCAGTCGGCGGGGGTCGGTGCGATGCAGAAAAACGTCGGGACGTCGGCGACTTCGAGCGCGCCGGGCGGTTCGCAGTACGCGATGGCCACGCCGCGTGCGTACTCCGGCATCTCCCGCACGTCGCACTGATCACCGACGAGTGACACCAGCTGGTGGTCTCCGACGAAAGCCGTGGTCTCGGCGAAGCACTGGCGCGCGAGGCCCACGATCGTGTCGTTGTCCGGCCGGGTCTCGGCCATCTTCTGGAAGGCGCGGCGCACCGTCTCGTCGTTTTCGAGCCCGCCCACGTACGCCGCGGCCGCTTCGCGCAGTTGGTCCGTGATGAGCAGGACCCGGTCCTGAGCCGCCTCGAACACCTGTGACGCCGACATCTCGGTGTCGAGCGTGTGCCAGAGCCGTGCCTCCCAGAGCCGCCGACCGAGTCGCGGGTCCCGGCTGAACCGGTCGGCGCCGCCCAACTCGCGGAACCACGCGCTGGCCTCGTCGAGCGATGCTGCCGCCTCCTCCAGAAGCGGCGTGACCTCGGCCGCCATCGACGGCACCGAGGCGAGCATCGTCGGCACCTCGCCCCGGATCAGCGCGGCGGTGCCGGCGAACTGGCCGGCGGCCGTCTCGACGTGCACCTGCGGGCAGTCAACGAGGGTCGCGCGGGCGGTGGCCATCGCGTCGGGCACGGCGGCGAGCCGGTGCTTCAGATGCACCAGGCGTTCCTCGATCGAGCCGGTCGGGCGGTCGATCAGCGCGTGCAGCAGGGCGCCCGGGTTGTGCCGGAGCGGGTTCCACTCGTGCTCGCGCACCTCGGTCAGCTCGAAGAGGCCGCGGTCGACGAAAGCCGTGAGGATCGCGAGATCGACCTGCTCAGCGACGTCGAGACCGTCGTCGTCGACCTGGGCGAGTGCGTCGGACGCGTCGTGCAGCAGCGCGACCTGCGCCTCGATGCCGGCCGGTGACAGGTCGGACAGGCGGTCGTCGGCACGGTGGTCACCGGCGAACATCGCGGTGGTGGGGTTCGCGTCGAGGATGGAGTCGATGACGCGTTCCGCGAGCGGAGCGAACTCAGACGGCATGGAGATCAACCTACCGCGCGGGTACGCGTCCCCGGCAGACTTCATGACCGGACACTGTTTGGCCGATCAAGATTCGCGGATCTTGCGACATACGGGCCCTCCCGCGAGTTGAAAGCCCCGTAACGCGCAAGATCCGCGGATCTTGGTGGGATGTGTCGCCCGCGACGCGGCAGCCAGGCGACTCGGGCCCGCGAAATCTAACGGGTCTCCGACTGGCGGAAATCGGCGATCCTGGCGAGCGCGACCCGGCGCAATTCCGCTTCGGCGTCGAGACCCGCGGCGGATGCCTCCGCGACGATCGCCCACAGCCGGTCGCCGATGTCGGCCCCGAGGCGCTCCGGCGGCACGGTGGACGGTGGCACAGCAGCGGCGTGAGTGGTGGCGTCGGCGTTACCCGTACCCATGTGGGACCTTGATTGGATCTTGGCGGCTAACGACAGCGCCGGCTGCGACAACGCGATGCTGTCCATGGCCGAGGTGCCCGCCTTTTCCGCGCGCTTGATCTCCTCCCACTGGGCGGTGATCTCCTCGACAGTCTCGGCGGTCGAGTCGCCGAACACGTGCGGGTTGCGGCGGACCATCTTCGCGACCAGGCCACCGGCGACGTCGTCGATCGACCAGGCCTCGCCGTCGGGCAGGTCTTCGGCGAGCCGGGCGTGCAGCACCACCTGGAGCAGCAGGTCACCGAGTTCTTCGCGGAGCGAGTCGAAGTCGCCGGCATCGATCGCGTCGACAGCCTCGTACGCCTCTTCGAGCATGTATTTCGCGAGGCTGGCGTGGGTTTGCTGCCGTTTCCACGGGTCCCCGCCGGGCGACGAGAGCTGGTCCATCACCGTCACGGCGTCCAGGAGCCGGGCACCGGGCGGGTCCCACGAGGCGTACATCAGCTCGAGCTCGGCCAGATGCGGCGCCCGGGCCAGCCGGAGACCGAGTTGCCGGGCCAGATGCTCGTCACCGGTCGGGCCGGCGAGCCAGACGGCGGTGCCGTGGGCGGCGGCCGCGGCCAGCAGGTCCTCGACGCCGTCATCCGTGACCGTCACGCTGACACCGGTGGTGGCGAGCGCGTCGGACTGCCCGCTTCGCGAGGCCGCGAACACGCCGTGCGCGCGGACGAGATCCCACGCCTCCGCCGTCAGCAGACCGGCGGGCAGCCGTGGCGACGTGACCAGCAGGACGATCCGGCCCGCGACGCCGGGCACCTCAGCGGCATCAGGCGTGCGCGGCGTCATGGCAGGTCAGCTGGAAGCGGGCGCCGGCACGTCGATCACGGCCGGGGTCGCGAGCGCCGGGCCGAGGTCCAGCACGACCGCGTTGAACACGTGCTGGCCACTCGAGTCGCCAAGCTGCTCGATCGGGTACTGGAAGCCGGCACACGGCGCCGCCGCGCAGACCTGCGCGTAGCGCGGGCTGATCTCGACGTTGTCGTTGGCCTCGGACTTCGCGAGTGCCTGGCCGAGGCCGAAGCTGGCGGTGAAGTCGGGCACGGCCGAGATGTTGGTCTTGAACGCGGCGAAGCCGTCGGCCGTCGCGAGGCCACCGGCGATCGCGCGCTGGAAGATCGGCTGCAGTTGCGCGTCGGTCGGGGTCACCGGGGTGGCCTTCGCGACCAACGCCGCTGTCCACGCCGACGCCTTCGCCTCGGTCTGCACGAGCAGGTTCGACTGCGGGAGTGGCGCCTTGCCCGGGATGCTGTACTTCGTCACCAGCGCGCTCAGGGCCTCCGCGGTCGGCGCCGGCAGCGTGATGTTGTTCTCGTCGGCGTAGTGCTGCAGCACCTGCGTGTAGACAAGGTCGGTGACGAGGACCCGCTGCGCGTCGGAGCGGCTGTTGAGCGTCGCCAGGTTGACGTCGGAGACACCGGTCGCGACCTGGGCGTCGGTGAACCGGGTGCTGCCGACGAACGCGGCGCTGCCAGCGTCGGACCGGCAGGCGCTGAGGACCCCGACGGCCAGTGCGCCCATCGCGACGACGGCGGCGATTCGGCGGCTTCCCGCTCGCAGACCACGCTCGGTCACGTCAGATCCCCTCTACCGTCATTCCCTCGAACACACAAGATGCGCGGCCACTCTCTCATGGGGTGCCCGATCGGGCCGAAGCCGGGTCCCTCGGCTGTGGTGATCACGCACTGGATCATGAAGCCGCCGCCGGCGGATCGCCGAGGATCGTCTGCAGGAACTCGCCACACCAGGCAAGCATGTCGGCATCGCGGACGACCTCGCCGCCGACCTTGCGCGTCATCGGCCGTGGCAACGACACCTGGTCGATGGCCGGTTTATAGACCGCCTCCGGGTAGAAGCGCTTGAGCCGGAGCTGCTTCGAGTCGGGTAGCACCATCGGGCCGAACCGCAGGTGCTTGCCCTGCAGCGAGACGTCGTTCAACCCGTACGCGCGGGCGAGCAGCCGGAACCGGGCGACCGCGATCAGGTTGACGACCTCCGGCGGCGGGTTGCCGTAACGGTCGGTCATCTCCAGCACGACCTCGTCGAGGGCCGCGGCGTCACGGATCTCGGCGAGTTTCCGGTACATCTCGAGGCGCAGCCGTTCGACGCCGATGTAGTCATAGGGAAGGTGGGCGTCGACCGGCAGATCGATCTTGACGTCGGTGACCTCCTCCTCCGGCCGCTCGCCCTTGAACTGCGCGACCGCCTCGCCGACCATCCGGATGTAGAGGTCGAAACCGACGCCCTCGATGTGGCCCGACTGCTCGCCGCCCAGCAGGTTGCCGGCGCCGCGGATCTCCAGGTCCTTCATGGCGACGTACATGCCGGCGCCGAGCTCGGAGTGCTGCGCGATGGTGGCGAGCCGCTCGTGCGCGTGTTCGGTGAGCGGCTTTTCCGGCGGGTAGAGGAAGTAGGCGTACGCCCGCTCGCGACCACGGCCGACGCGCCCCCGGATCTGGTGCAGTTGGGAGAGACCGAGCATGTCGGCACGCTCGACGATCAGCGTGTTCGCGTTCGGGATGTCGATGCCGCTCTCGACGATCGTGGTGCAGACGAGAACGTCGTACTCCTTCTCCCAGAAGCCGACCATGATCTTTTCGAGCGCGTCCTCGCCCATCTGGCCGTGTGCCACCGCGACCCGGGCCTCGGGCACGAGTTCGCGCAGGCGACGGGCGGTGCGGTCGATCGACTCGACGCGGTTGTGCAGGTAGAAGACCTGACCGTCGCGCAGCAGCTCGCGATGGATGGCGGCGGAGACCTGCTTGTCATCTTGCCGCCCGACGAAGGTCAGCACCGGGTGGCGCTCCTCCGGCGGCGTCGCGATCGTGGACATCTCGCGGATGCCGGTGACCGCCATCTCGAGCGTGCGCGGGATCGGGGTGGCCGACATCGTGAGCACGTCGACGGCCGTACGCAGCGCCTTCAACTGCTCCTTGTGCTCGACGCCGAACCGCTGCTCCTCGTCGACGATGATCAGCCCGAGTTGCTTGAAGCGGGTCGACTTCTGCAGCAGCCGGTGCGTGCCGATGATGATGTCGGCGCTGCCGTCGGCCGCCTTTTCCAGCGCGATCGCGGCTTCCTTCGCCGTCTGGAAGCGTGAGAGCTGACGGATCTCGATCGGGAACTGCGCCATCCGCTCGGTGAACGTGTTGAAGTGCTGCTGCGCGAGGAGCGTCGTCGGCACCAGGATCGCGACCTGCTTGCCGTCCTGTACGGCCTTGAACGCGGCCCGCACCGCGATCTCGGTCTTGCCGTAACCGACGTCGCCGCAGATCAGCCTGTCCATCGGGACCGGCTTCTCCATGTCGCCCTTGACCTCGTCGATCGTGGTGAGCTGGTCGAGCGTCTCCTGGTAGGGGAACGCGTCCTCGAGCTCCCGCTGCCACGGCGTGTCCGGCCCGAACGCGTAACCGGGCGCGTTTTGCCGGGCCGCGTAGAGCTGGATGAGCTGCGCCGCGATCTCCCGGACCGCCTTGCGTGCGCGCTGCTTCGACTTCGCCCAGTCGGAGCCGCCGAGCTTGTGCAGCGCCGGTGTCTCGCCACCGACGTAGCGGGAGAGCTGGTCGAGCTGATCGGTCGGCACGAATAGCTTGTCGCCGGGCTGTCCGCGCTTGGAGGAGCCGTACTCGATGACGATGTACTCGCGCTCGGCGCCGTTGACCGTCGCGCTGCACGAGTTCCACGTATTTGCCGATGCCGTGCTGCTCGTGCACGACGTAGTCGCCCGCCTTCAGCTCCAGCGGGTCGATCGTGTTGCGCCGCCGGCTCGGCATCTTGCGCATGTCCTTCATCGAGGAGCCGCGACCGCCGGAGATGTCGTTGCCGGTCAGCACGACGAAGCGGGCGACCTCGTCGACGAACCCGTTGGCCAGGCAGCCGGTCGCGATGACCGGCGCGCCCGGCTCCGGCGGCGTGGTGATGCTGTCGGCCTGCACGATGCCGATGCCCGCGTCGCGCAGCACCTCGACCGCGCGCTTGGCCGGGCCGTGCCCCTCGAAGACGATCGCGACACGCCAGCCGTCGGCGGCCCAGCGCGTCACGTCGTCGACGACGCGTGCCGTCTCGCCGTGATAGAGCGCGACGGGCTGCGCGCCGACCGTGATCGAACGGCCCTCGTCTGGCGTGACGTCGCCGTAGGTCGACTGCTCCCCCTCGCGCCACGGTTCGTCGGCCTCGGGGTGCGGGTTGTCGACCGTGATGCCGAACGGGGCCAGGGTCCACCAGGGCAGCTCGAGACCGCGGGCGGCCGCGCGGACCTCGGACAGCGTCTTGAAGGCGACCCCGCCGACGTCGACGGGCGCCTTGCCATCGGCCGACGACGCCGCCGCAGCCCAGCTGGCCTGCAGAAACTCTTCACTGGTGCGCACCAGGTCGTGCGCGCGTGTGCGAATGCGCTCCGGGTCGCACAGCACCACGTGGGTCTGCTTCGGCATGCAGTCGAGCAGGAGTTCGAGGTTGTCGGTGCCGTCGAGCAGGGCCGGCGCGAGCGACTCCATGCCCTCGACCGGGATGCCCTCGGCCAGCTTGTCGAGGATCTCGGCCAGCTCGGGGTGCGCCTGGGCCAGTGCCGCCGCCTTCTTGCGCACCTCGGGCGTCAGCAGCAGCTCGCGGCAGGCGGGCGCCCAGAGGCGATCGACCTTCTCGATGGTGCGCTGGTCGGCGACGGCGAAGGTGCGGATGTCCTCCACGTCGTCGCCCCAGAACTCGACGCGCACCGGGTGCTCATCGGTCGGCGCGAAGACGTCGAGCAGGCCACCGCGGACGGCGAACTCGCCTCGCTTGGTGACCAGGTCGACGCGCGCGTAGGCGAGGTCGGAGAGCCGGTGGGCGACCTCGTCCAGATCGGCCGCGCCGCCGGCCCGCAACTCCACCGGTTCGAGGTCGCCGAGGCCCTTGAGCTGCGGCTGGAGCACCGAGCGCACCGGCGCGACGACGACCCGGATCGGCGCCGCGCGCGGCATCGGTCGGGATCGGGATGGGCGAGCCGGCGCAGCACGCCGAGACGGCGGCCGACGGTGTCGGAGCGCGGCGACAGGCGCTCGTGCGGCAGCGTCTCCCAGGCCGGGAAGACGGCGACCTGGTCGGCCGGCAGGAGGTCGGCGAGCGCGGTGGCCAGGTCTTCGGCCTCGCGGGTGGTGGCGGTGACGGCGAGCACGGGCCGGCCGGAGTCGGTGAGGGCGGCCTCCCGCCCGTCGGCGGCGATCGCGGCCACGACGAAGGGGCGGATGGCGGCCGGGCCGGTGAGGTCGACCTGCTCAGCGGCGGGACCACCGTCGCGAGCGAGGCGGGCGGCGGTGGCGAGGCCGGTGTCGGCGAGGGCGGCGTCCAGCAGACCGATGAGGTTCACGGGCACTCCCAGTGAGATTCGCGCCGGGCACTTCGCATGGATGCGAAAGCGCAGAGCGCACGCGTTTTTACCCCAACGCCCAGATCGGACGGGGGTACGCGCTTAAGCCTACTCCGCCCCACCGACATCCCCGGTGACCGACGAGCGCCCGTGATCATGGCGGACCGGCGGTCAAGTGTTCCCCTACTGGACTTATCCGACATACGCTGACGAAAGGGAATGAGGGCAACCGGGGGGCCCGCGTGATGAGCGACAAGAACCACATGTCGGCCGACGACGAGCCACGCCGTGACATCGATGAGCTGGCCGACGAGGCGGAAGCGCGGGCCGCCTTTCCGGAATCCGCCGTGGCGACGACGCTCGTGCAACCGGTCACCGAGGTCGAAAGCGCTCCGGCCACGCGTACGGTCCCGCGCGGTCTCGGCCATGTCGCCGAACCCGACAACGATCACTGGTGGCGTTCGTGGCTCGGGCGTACCTGTGTCGCACTCGGCGGTGTCCTGGTTTTGACGACCGGTCTGATCTGGGCCTGGGTCGGCGGTCTGACGAATCCGGTCGCCCGGGACGTGCCGGTCGCGGTGATCAGCAGCGATGCCACGGCGAACGGCGTACTGGCCGCGCTCGCGCAGCAGACGTCCGCGATCCATGCCGTGCGGTACGCGAACGCGAACGCGGTCGACAGCGCGCTGACGAAGCGTCGGGTGGAAGCGATCCTCGCCTCCGATGCCACAGATCTGCGCGGCGGACTCAACCTCACGATCGCCGGCGGGGCCGGTCCGGGCATCGCCGAGACGGTCACGACCGCGATCGGCGCGGCGGCGAACGCGTTGACGATCCCGCTCACGGTCGAGGACGTCCACCCGCTGTCGGCAGGGGATCCACGCGGCCTCACGCCGTTCTACCTCGTGCTCGGATGGGTGATCGGCGGCCTCATCGCGGCGATCGTGCTCGGCATCGCGCTCGGGACGGTGCCACGGAACCTCGACCGACTCGGTTCGCGACTGGCCGCCCTCGCCGTTTTCGCGCTCGCGCTCGGGCTCCTCGGCGCGCTGGTCGCCGGGCCGATCCTCGGCGTCTGGCACCGGCACACGGTGGGATTGTGGCTGTCCGGCGCGTTCATCACGATCACGGTCGCACTGATCACGTCCGCGTTGCAGAGCTGGCTCGGCCTCTGGGGCGTCGGGATCTCGGTGGTGCTCGTCATCGTGCTCGGTGTGCCGGGTTCCGGTGGCAGCGTGGCATGGGAACTCCTGCCGGGCTTCTTCCGCGATATGCGCGGCTGGATTCCGAACGGGCTCGGCACCGATCTCGTACGCGGAGTGGAGTATTTCGGACGCGCCGCGAACACCTGGCCGATCACCGGGCTCACGATGTGGGCGCTGGGGTCGATCGTCGCCCTGCTCGGATCGACGGTCGTGCTCGGGCGGCGGGCTCGGGAGGCGGCGGGTTTCGGTCCGCAGCCCCGTCACGACGACCCGGACCCGGACGGCGCCGAGGTCGCGACGACGCAGGCGTGATCGATAACACAAATTCCAGTGGCGATCATCGATGGATTACCCCGATTTCGACACCTCAGACGATGGCCTCGGCGGCTCCGAAATAGGGTGAGTGGGCGAGGTGACATCGCGACCGAGCCCACATCGGGGCCGGTGACGAGCTAGCATGCAAGCGCCGGACAGCGAAGTCCCCGCGTGACTAATCTGCCTCCTGAGGAGCGCCCGGTGACCCAGCTCGACAGCCCACAGTCAGATCTTGAGCAGCGCTCGGCCGAGTCCGATGCCGCGTTGCGAGCCGACATCCGCCGCCTGGGCGAGCTGCTTGGGCGGACCCTGGTCCGCCAGGAGGGCCAGGACCTCCTCGACCTCGTCGAGAAGGTGCGCGCCCTGGTCCGCAGCGACCCGAGGCCGCCGCGGCCACGCTCGCCGCGATCGACGTCTCCACGGGCACCAAGCTGGCCCGCGCCTTCTCCACCTACTTCCACCTGGCCAACATCACCGAGCAGGTGCACCGGGGCCGGGAGCTGCGCCGGCGTCGCGCCCGGACGGCGGCTGGCTCGACCAGGCGGCCCAGCAGATCGCCGAGCGGGGCGTGCCGGCCGACGACATCGCCGCCGCCGCCCGGCGCCTCGCGGTGCGGCCGGTCTTCACCGCCCACCCCACCGAGGCGGCCCGCCGCTCGATCCTGACCAAGCTGCGCCATCGCCGACGAGCTGGACGCCGAGGCCGCGAACGCCGCTCTCTACGGCTCCGCCGCCGGGCGCCGACCGGCGGCTCGCCGAGCTGATCGACCTGCTGTGGCAGACCGACGAGCTGCGCGTGGACCGGCCCGAGCCGGCCGACGAGGCCCGCAACGCCGTCTACTACCTGGACGATCTCTACGCCGACGCGGCGCCGAGGTGCTCGACGACCTCGCCGAGACGCTGGAGCGGCTCGGCGTGCAAACCGCCGCCGAACGGGCGCCCGCTGACCTTCGGCACCTGGATCGGCGGCGACCGCGACGGCAACCCGAACGTCACCCCGGAGGTCACCCGCGACGTGCTGCTCCTCCAGCACGAGCACGGCATCCAGGCGGCCGAGCAGGCCCTCGACGCGCTGATCGACGAGCTGTCCGTCTCCCGCCGGCTGCGCCCGGTCTCGCTCGACCTCTCGGCATCGCTCGCCACCGACCTGGACGCCCTGCCGGAGCTGTCCGCGGTTCCGCCGGCTCAACGCCGAGGAGCCGTACCGGCTCAAGGCCCCCTGCATGCAGGCGAAGCTGCAGCAACACCCGCGCGCGGCTCGCCACCGGCGCTCCGCACGTGCCCGGCCGCGACTACCTGGGCACCGCCGAGCTGGTCGCCGACCTCGAGCTCATGCGCGCCTCGCTGGCCCGCAACGCCGGCAGCTGACGCCGACGGGCAGCTGGCGTCGGTCATCCGCACCGTCGCCGCCTTCGGCCTGCATCTGGCGACCATGGACGTCCGCGAGCACGCCGACGCCCACCACGCCGTGCTCGCCCAGCTCTTCGAGCGGGTCGGCGAGGACCGCGCTACGCCGAGCTGAGCCGCGCCGAGCGCACCGAGCTGCTCGCCAACGAGCTGGCCGGGCGCCGTCCGCTCGCCGGCGCCAACGTGACCTTGAGCGACGCCGCCCGCAAGACGTTCGACGTGTTCACACGATCCGCGACGTGCAGGAGCAGTTCGGCCCCGAGGCGATCGAGTCCTACATCATCTCGATGACCCGGGGCGTCGACGACGTGCTCGCCGCGGTGGTGCTGGCCCGCGAGGCCGGGCTGGTCGACGTGCGGCGGCGAGAAGCGCGAAGATCGGCTTCGTGCCGCTGCTGGAGACCACCGCCGAGCTGGAGGCCGGCGGCGAGATGCTCGACGAGCTGCTGTCGATCCCGGCCTACCGGCGCATCGTGCACGCCCGCGGCGACGTGCAGGAGGTCATGCTCGGCTACTCCGACTCCAACAAGGACGCCGGCATCACCACCTCGCAGTGGGAGATCCACCGGGCCCAGCGGGCGCTGCGCGACGTGGCCGCGAAGCACGGCGTGCGGCTGCGGCTCTTCCACGGCCGCGGCGGCACCGTCGGCCGCGGCGGCGGCCCCACCCACGAGGCGATCCTGGCCCAGCCGTAGGGCACCCTCGACGGCGAGATCAAGGTCACCGAGCAGGGCGAGGTCATCTCCGACAAGTACACGCTGCCGGCGCTGGCCCGGGAGAACCTGGAGCTGACCGTCGCCGCCGTGCTGACCGCGACGCTCGCTGCACACGACGCCCCGGCAGCCGCGCAGGCGCTGGCCCGCTGGGACGCCGCGATGGACGGTCGTCTCCGACGCGGCGTTCGCCGCCTACCGCGCGCTGGTCGAGGACCCGGACCTGCCCGCCTACTTCTTGGCCTCGACCCCGGTGGAGCTGCTCGGCGCGCTGAACATCGGCTCCCGCCCCTCGCGGCGGCCCGACTCCGGCGCCGGCCTCGACGGCCTGCGGGCGATCCCGTGGGTCTTCGGCTGGACCCAGTCCCGCCAGATCGTGCCCGGCTGGTTCGGCGTCGGCTCCGGCCTGGCCGCGGCCCGCGAGGCCGGCCTGGGCGCCGACGCTGCGACGAGATGTACGGCCAGTGGCACTTCTTCCGCACCTTCCTCTCCAACGTCGAGATGACGCTGGCCAAGACCGACCTGGCGATCGCCGCCCGCTACGTCGACACCCTGGTGCCGCCGAGCGCTGCAGCCGATCTTCGACACGATTTCGCGCGGAGTACGAGCTGACGTCCGCGGAGATCGCGGCAATCACCGGCGAGTCGGTGACGTTGGCGAACCAGCCGGCGCTGGCCCGCACCCTGCAGGTCCGCGACACGCTACCTGGAGCCGCTGCACCACCTGCAGGTGGCGCTGCTGGCGACGTACCGGGCGTCGCGGGGCGAGCCGGGTTCGGGCGCGGCCGTCGACGACGGATCCGGCGCTGGAGCGGGCGCTGCTGACCACGGTCAACGGCATCGCGGCCGGCATGCGCAACACCGGCTGATTCATCCACAGCCACCCTGGCTGTCCACAGTTCGCGAAGGAGCGGTAGCACGGGCCGGTCCCGGAGCGGGAGTCTCGGCGGGTGCCCGTTGTCGCGCGCCACCCACCCTCGCTTCGCGGCCGTCCCTTCCGAGGGTCGGTCGCGATCGGCGCTGGGCTGCTGACGCCCAATCAACTGCGTGGCCCCACGTGGCGACGGCTGTTCCGCGACGTCTACGTCGAGGCCGCGGTGCCCGACTCGCATCTCCTCCGGATCCGCGGCGCGGCCCTCGTCATGCCGCCGGGCGCCACGATCATGGGCCGCTCGGCCGCGCATCTTTGGGGCGCCGAACTCGCCGACGCCGATGATCCCGTCGAGGTCTTCACGCCGGTCCGATTCGACACCATGCCGGGCATGTTCGTGCGGACGGGCGACCTGGCCGTCCACGAGATCACGAGATGTGACGGCGTTCCGGTCTGCACGCCGGCGCACGCGATGTGGCAGATCGCGAAGACCCGGCCGATCCTCGACGCGATCGGCTGGATCGACGCTCTCGCTCGATGTCGCCGATTGACGCCTGCGGAGGTCGGCGCGCACGCGGAGCGGCATCGGGGCGAGCGCGGCTCCGTCGCGGCGATGTCGACGATGCGCCTGTGCGACCCGAGGGCCGAATCGGTCCCGGAGTCCAAGGTTCGGGTGAGCCTGATCGGTGGCGGATTTCCACCGCCAGTGCCGCA
This sequence comes from uncultured Actinomycetota bacterium, assembly GCA_963797605.1. Lineage (GTDB taxonomy): Bacteria > Actinomycetota > Actinomycetes > Mycobacteriales > Micromonosporaceae > DASQPR01. Next base: position 1,064,500 of record CAWCPX010000005.1, read on the forward strand.
GTTCCGCGTCACCGCCCGCGACGGTTCCGTCATCGCCCGCGTCGACCTGGCATGGCCACAGTGGAAGTTCGCGATCGAATACGACGGCCAGGAGTTCCACGGCCGATCCATTCACCTCGACCGTGATCGCGCGCGCACGAGAGCCCTCAACAACGCGGGCTGGCGCGTCTATCCCATCACCAAAAAGGACTTACACGACATCCCGGCCCTCTTGGCGGACATCGCCGCGGAACTCGCCAAGATCACCATGCGATGATCCGCGGTTCATACGACTTACGGTGGCTCCCGGGCCGGGTGTGACCACGACAAGTCGTACGAACCGGGGATCTTGTCGGGGGTTGGGTTTATGGTGCGAGGCGTGGCTACATGGGGTGATGTGAAGCGGATCGCGCTCGGGCTTCCGGAGGCTGAGGAACGGCACCCCGGGGTGCTCGACTTCGTGATCAGGGGGAAGGGGTTCGCGTGGGAGCGGCCGCTGCGCAAAGGCGACATCGAAGCGCTAGGCGATGCCGCGCCCGACGGTGACGTGCTCGCGGCCCGGGTGCCCGACGTCGGGGCGAAGGAAGCACTCGTGGCCGACGACCCCGATGTCTACTTCACCACGCCGCACTTCGAGGGCTACCCGGCGATCCTCGTGCGACTCGAGCGGATCTCCGAAGACGACCTCGTCGAGTTGCTCACCGAAGCGTGGCTGTGCAAGGCCCCCAAGCGACTGGCGAAGGAATTCCTCGCCGAACTCGAAGGCCGCCTCAACGCCCCGCCAGCACCGGAGGCGCCCTCGAAAACGAAGACGCCTCGCACATCCACGAAGAACGCGACCAGCCGTTAAGAGGTCTCGCCAGCCAGGGTGAAGCTTCGCAGCCGGTCGATGGCCACGAACGAGCCCACGATCACGAACACGATGCTCATCACGATCGCGACGCCGGTGGACAGCGACGCGTCGAAATACGGCGATGGCGACACTCGGGCGCTGAGCGTGATCGCGTACTGCTCGATCGACAGGCCACGCGTGCCGGTCAGCAGGTTGGTGAGCAGACCCTCCCACAGCAGGATGTAGGCGAGTCCGATCAGCACCGGCCGCCGCGAGACCAGGCTCAACGCCATGAACAGCGCGCAGTAGCAGATCGACGCGACGACGGCGCCGACGGCGAGGCCGAAGCCGAGTCGGGCATCGGCGATCAGCACCCCGCACACGAACATGGTCACGCCACTGACCAGCGCGGTGACGCCGGCCGCGACGCCGAGCTTCGTGACCACGATTTCCGAGCGGGCGATCGGTTTCGTCAGGATGTGCACGATCGTGCCGTCGTCGATCTCCGCGCCAACCACCGACGTGCCGATGATGAGCGCCAGCACCGGCACGATCACGGCGAATCCGAGTCCGTTGATGACCGGGCCCGGCCAGTCGGTCGCCTCCGGGTGCACCTCATGCCCGAGCAGGGTGAGACCGATCAAGATCACAGGCAACGGCACGAGGAGCAGCGCACGGGTACGGCCGAGCAGACTGCCCAGCGTGATCCGGGCGATGGTCGGGTTCCACACTGACATCACTGACCCACCAGGTAGGAGAAGACGCTTTCCAGGGATTCGTCGGAGGGCCGCAGTTGGCTTACGCGTACCCCCTCGCGAATTGCGATCTTGGGAAGTGCGCGCGTGAACGCGCCGTAATCGCTCGCCCGCACCGAGACGCCGGCGGCCTCGACGTCGATGCCGGCCACGGAGTCTTCGCCGAGCAACGCGACCGCGAGCCGCCGATCGTCACTCGACCGGATCGCGAACACGTGCGGGCGGTGCGTCATCAGCCGGCGGATCGTGCGGAAGTCGCCGGACGCCGCCAGGCGGCCCGACACGATCACCTGCACCGTGCCGGAGACCTGCTCGACCTCTTCGAGAATGTGCGAGGAGAACAGCACCGTGCGGCCGGAGGCGCCCATCGAGTGCAGCAGGTCCATCATGTGCAGCCGCTGCCGAGGGTCCATGCCGTTGAACGGTTCGTCGAGGAGCAGCACTTCGGGATCGTGTACGAGCGCCGCCGCCACCCGGGTGCGCTGCCGCATGCCCTTCGAGTACGTCGACATCTTCCGGTCCTGCGCGTCGGCCATCTCGACGAGCCCGATCGCGTGCCGGGCCGCTGCCACCGGGTCCGGAAGCTTGTGCAGGCGCGCGCTGGCGAGCACGAACTCGTAACCGGAAAGGAAGCCGTGCACCGACTCGCGCTCGACGACGAGACCCAGGGTGCGGTAGATCTCCGGGTTACGCCAGGCAGCGGCACCGCCGATGGCCACCGTGCCCTGCGACGGCGGCAGGAACCCGGCCATCATGTGCAGCACCGTGGTCTTACCGGCACCGTTGGGCCCGAGGAGCCCGGTCACGCCCGGCCGAGGGTCATGGTGACGTCATTGACGGCGACGACGTTGCCGTACCACCGGGAGACGGATTTCAGCTCGACGTCGGCCATTACCCCGCCACCTTCCGGTATCTGAAAAGCAACAAGAAAATCCCGAGGGCGCTCAGGGCGACCGCGGCCAACGCGTAGACGTAGCCGAAGCCGACGTAATGTTTCGGGTTTCCGAGGAACAGCCACTGGTTGAGCGCCCGTGTCAGCGGCTCCGGACCGAGCAGGTTGCTCCATTTCTCCGCGTCACCGCCGACGATCTGGCCCACCGCCGCCGCGACCGCTGAGGTCACGAGGAACGCGCCGACGACCGCGGCGGCCGCGATCACGCGCCGGCTGACCAGGGAGGAAATGAGCAGTGCCATGATCGACAACACGATCGCCACGATCGCCGCCGCCAACAGCCCGCCGAGGAAATCGGTGAACTCGCGCCAGATGTGCCCGGCCCCGTGCAGCGAGAACGCGGCGCCGAGGAACATCACCAGCATCGGAAACGCGAGGATCGACCAGGTCGCTGTGGCCAGCGCGCCGAGTTTCGCGAGCGCGTAGTCGGACCGCGTGATCGGCCGGGAGAAGTAGAGCGGCAGCACCTTGGCACGCAGGTCGCGGGAGACGAGTTCGGGAGCGGCCGACGCCAGGAACAGCAGCACCAGGAGCGAGCCGCGCTGGGTGAGCTCGGTGTAACCGAACAGCGCCCGGCCGGTCTGCGATCGCACGACCACCACGATGATCGCGAGTAGCAGCAGCACGCTGACCGAGAACCACGGGAAGATCTTCGCCTTGGCGCTGCGCCCGAGCCCGAAAGCGGTGCGTATGCCGTGCGAATACAGCGAACGGACCGCGTACGGCCGGCCGAGCCGCACGCCGGTGTAACGCTGGTAGCCGATGTCGTGGATCGCACCGGCCGCCGTGACCTCAGACATGGCTGACCTCTTCCGGGGTGGGCGCGGCCAGGACGACCGGCGTGAACAGCTCCGCGACGTGGTGCCGGCGCTGGTCGAGCCGGTGCAGAGGCAATTCGAGATCGGCGACGGCCCGCATGATCGTGTCGTAGGTGTCGTCGGAGACGATCGGCACGAGCAGCAGCCGACCTTCGCGACCGACCGTGATGCCCTGCCGAGCCAGCTCGTCGACGAGCAGGTCGGTGCCGTCGTCGACCTCGACCGCGAGGATTTCCTGCCCGGTCGTCATCGCGTCGACCCGATCGGCCCGCAGCAACCGGCCGGAGTCGATCGCGATCAGGGTGTCGCAGATGCGCTCGACCTCACCGAGCAGGTGCGAGCAGACGACGACCGAGATGCCGAACTCGTTGCCGATGCGGTGGATCAGCGTGAGCATGGCGTCGCGGCCGGCCGGATCGAGACCGTTGGTCGGCTCGTCGAGAAGCACGAGATCAGGGTCGTGCACGAGGGCCTGGGCGAGTTTGACCCGCTGCTTCATGCCGGTCGAGTAGCCGCCGATCGGCCGGTAGCGCTCCTCGTAGAGCCCGACGTGCCGGAGCGTCTCCGAGGCGCGTTCGCGGGCGACGGCCTTCGGCAACCCGCTCATCCGGCCGAGATGCGTGACGAACTCGCTCGCGGCGATGTCGGTCGGCAGCGCGTCGGACTCAGGCATGTAGCCGACGCGGGCCCGGATCGCCTCGCTGTCGACGCCGGGATCGAGGCCGAACACCCGGACGGTGCCGGAGGTCGGAGTCAGGAGACCGAGCAGGATTTTGATGAGGGTCGACTTGCCGGCACCGTTGGCGCCGACGAGACCGATGACGCCCGGCTCGACCGAGACGGTCAAGCTGTCGAGCGCTGTGACACGCCCGCCGTAGCGCATGGTCAGGGCGTGTGTTTGCAACATGGGTTCGGTGGCTGCCGTGGGCACGTGCCGACCCTACGATGTGGAGGCAATGTTCGGGACCCCGAAGCGACCGGAGATGTCCCTGTGTCTAAACCCTTAGGGGTAGGCTCCGCCTGCCACCGCGTCAGCTGAGACACGTGTTGAGCGTCCGCGATGATATGTGCTGAGCGTCCGCTGAGACACCAGGCTGGACTGGGCCGGTCCCGAGCCGCGATGCTATTGGTTAGCCGGATGGAGAAGCGATGAACGCCCACGCGCTGCCCGACGAGTTGTTGCGTGACGCCCCGACGTTCGCGCCGAACACGGCCGAACTGTCCGACCTCGAGCTGCTGCTGTCGGGCGCGTACGCACCGTTGACCGGTTTTCTCGGTGCCACCGATCTCTCCGTGGTCGCGCGCGCGGGGCACCTCGCCGACGGGACCTCCTGGCCGGTGCCGGTGACGCTGGAGATCCCGGCCGCGCTGGCACTGCGTCTCGATCCCACCGATCAGGCCCGGCGCACGCTCATCCTCACCGATCACGAGGGCGCGCCGATGGCGACGGTCGATGTGACCGAGGTCGGTGGCGATGCCGGGGGCAGCCGTCCGATCGCCGATGGTTACGTGGGTATCGGCGGCGACGTACGCCCCTACGGCGACGGTCGCCACGGTGTCTTTCCCCGGCTCCGGCGCACCCCGGCGCAAGTGCGGGCGAGCATGCCGGGCGGACGCGTCCTCGGTGTCATCGTCGACCGTCCGCTGCATCGTCCGCAGATCGCCCAGATCGCGCACGCCGCTCGGGCGATCGGTGGCCACGTGCTGCTGCTCGTGCCGGTCGCGACGCCCGGGCCCGACGGGCTGCCCGTGGCGACCCTGGTGCGTTCGGTTCTCGCCGCCGCCGACCGCATGCCGCCGGCCGAGATCGTGGCGGTTCCGCTCGCGTCCCACCACGACGAAGTCCGCGACGCGTTGCTGCGAGCCCGCGTCGCTCAGAACTTCGGCGCCACCCATCTGCTCTCCACCAGTGACACCGCGATGTCGGGCGGCGGGCTGCGAGTGCTCGTGCCGAGAGAACTCGCGTACGACACGCGTGACGGCCAGTGGCACGCGAGCGACGACATTCCGGCCCGCTTCCAACGCCTCGCACTGACACCGGCCGAGGTCGACGACCTGCTCGACGACGGCGAGGAACTGCCCGAATGGCACACGCCGCCGTCGGTCGCCAGGGAACTCGCACGGGCCCGTCCGCCGAGGCGTACCCGTGGATGCGTGGTCTTCTTCACTGGCCTTTCCGGCTCGGGCAAGTCGACCGTGGCCCGCGGCGTGGCCGATGCGCTGCTGGAGAACGGCGAGCGCTCGATCACGCTGCTCGACGGCGACGTGGTGCGGCGTGAGCTAACGGCCGGGCTGACGTTCAGCAAGGTCGACCGCGACGTCAACGTGCGACGCATCGGCTGGGTCGCGGCCGAGGTGGCACGGCACGGCGGCATGGCCATCTGCTGCCCGATCGCGCCATACACGGCCGCTCGCGAGACCGCCCGGGAGATGGCGCTCGCGGCCGGAGCCGGTTTCGTGCTGGTGCACATGGCGACACCCCTGGAAGTCTGCGAACAACGCGACCGCAAGGGGCTTTACGCGAAGGCTCGGGCCGGCCTCATCACGGGCATGACCGGCATCGACGATCCCTACGAAGAACCCGTCGACGCCGAGATCACCCTGGACACGAGCACGACGACCATCGATGAGGCGGTCGCGTTCGTGCTCGACGATCTCGCCGCCGAGGGATGGGTCAGCCGCCGCTCCCGGGCCTGAACGACCCAGAAGCGGCGGCCACCCGCGCTACGGACTCATGTTCACCTGGAAGATCGGTTGCTGCTCAAGCGCCTGGAAGGCGGCGAGCGAACCGGGCGTCGCGTTGACGAGCGTGCTCTTGCCACCATCGGAAGGCGTGTCGAAGTAGACGAGCGCCTTGATCTGCGGGTATTGCGCGAGTTCGGCGGCGACGCTGGCGAACACGGCGGCCTGGTGCGTCGGATCGGTCGCGTTGAACCAGACTCCCCACTCGGCCACCATGAAGGGTTTGCCGGAGAACCGCGCCGCCGCCCAGGCGTAGATGCCGGGCCACTGGGCCAACCCGGCGTTGCGACTGAGCATCTCAGCGAAGTCACCGTATCCGTAGGAACTCGGCGTGCTGTAGCCGTACATGTCCCAGCCGATCCAGTCGACGACGTCGTCACCGGGGTAGAGCGCGTTGAACCACGGCCGCACGTTCCACGGCGCGTAGGCCATGTAGTCCATGACGGTCACCAGGTTCGTCACGCCGTCAACCCGTAGCCGCAACACCACGTGCCGGAACATCGCGGCGTAGTCCTCGGCCATGTAGCCCGAACCCGGTCGCTCGATCACGTCGTTCTCCGGCTCGTGGTGCACGGTGAAGAAAAACGGCTGGGTGTAGTTGGCCTTGAGATAGGTCGCGAGCGAGTCGAGGTAGCGGTCGACAGCCGGGTTGCCGGCGGCGATCGACGCCCACGAAGCGACATCGGGTTTCCAGTTGACCAGCAGCGCTCGGGGATGGCCCGGCTGCTTCGAGATCGCGATCTCCTGCTTGTCGGGGAACATCGAACCGATCCCCCGGTGGTAGGAGTGATAGATCGCCTGGCCGTGCTGCACCTGCGCCTCGAAGGCGGTCAGCGCCTGGGCCGAATCCTGATCGGTGTGGGCTCCCGGCGCGACCCCCAACATGACGCCGCACGTCGGCACCAGCTTCGCTCCGACGGTGCAGTTGCCGGTTGGAGGCGTCGTTGGCGGGCCGGTCGGCGGCGCGGTCGGCGGCGTCGGCGAACCGGAGCGCAGCAGCACCATCTGCGGGCCGCCTTGAGGACCGCCGCCGTCCTTCGACACGAACATCCGCTGCTGACTGCCGGGCGGCATGGTCAGGGCGAACGCGTACACACCCGGGGCGCTGACGGCGACGCTGACGTCGAAGCGGGCCTTGATGTCGGTCACATTGACCGTCGACGTCGCGATGACCGGACCGATCGCCGGCGCCTGCGAGCTCATCAGCGTGTGCTCTGACCAACCGGTGTCGGCGACCGAGTGCACGTCGATCTGGGTCGCGATAGGGGTGGCGGCGAGCCGGACCGGCGTGAGCATCAGCAACGCGTGCAGCGGTGCGGAGCCCGATGGCACCGAATTAACGGAGAACTTTACGTAGGTGACGGCGCCGGACAGGCCACCGACGACGAGGGCGCCAGCCTGACCTGCGGGAACGGTGAGCGATGGACGCGTGTAGGTGTCATCGGTCGCGAACACCGTCAGTGGCGGCCCGGCCGGCGCCGCTTGTACGGCTACCGAGGCCAAGCCCGCTGCCACCACCGCTATCGCGGTCGTGCACACGCCGATCAGTGCGAGGGATGGCTTGATCACATTCGTGTCCTTGGGGTCGGTGGTTAGTTAACTCCTGTCCCTTTTCTGACTATAAATAGTCAAAGGCCCCCTGACGAGACGTATCGGGATAAATATGGGATATCAGGACATACAGCGCAGCGGCTAGTTACGTCTAAGCGGTGACAGCAGTTAGCCCTCGGGGAAGGTGGGCCGCCCAGCGGTCGCCGATTCCTGATCTCACCGTCTCCACGTGGTGCCGCTCTGGGCCGCCAACGGCAGTAAGGGGTTTTTGATCAATGGACGCGCCTCGACCGGTGTCTTACGACATGTCGCACTACTTCGGCATGCTGCGGCGGCACTGGTGGATCATTGCCCTGCTCACAGCAACCGGCCTCGTCGGGGCGTTGAACTTCGCCGGCACCCAGCCGAAGGTCTATAACTCGACGACGTACGTGCTGGTCATGCCGACCGGATCGAGCGCGTCAGTGGAGGGCGGCCGGACGTCCGGTGCCGTCAACCTGGACACCGAAGCTCAACTCGTCACGTCGGCCGAGGTCGCGCTCAACGCCGCCAAGCTCCTGAAGGTCACCACTGCGCCCGGCGACCTCGCCGCATCCGTGTCGGTGGACGTACCGGCGAACACGTCCGTCATGGCGATCACGTTCGCCGCCCGGACGCCGACCGCGGCTCAGGCCGGATCGCACGCGTTCGCGACTGCCTACCTCGCCAACCGCCAGAGCAGTGCGCAGGCCGACATCACGAGCCAGGTGAACGCGATCAACGCGAAGATCCATCAGCAGCAGACGGCGCTCGCGCACATCAATAACGATCTCGCGAAGCTCAAGGAGGGCAGCGCCAAGTACGCGAACGCGCAAAGCCAGCGGCAGACGCTGAACAGCCAGATCAACCTGATGACCAACCGGATCAACAACCTGGCGACGACCACGGTCACATCCGGGAAGATCATCACCGATGCCGGCCTGCCGACGAAACCGGTGAAGCCGTCGGTGCCGCTTTTCCTCACGAGCGGCGCGATGGTCGGCATCCTGCTCGGCGTCGCGCTGGCGATCGCGCGGCAACGGGCAGACAAGCGGGTCCGGTTCGCGACCGACGTGTCCCGCCGATCCGGACTCCAGGTGATCGCGCAGCTGCCGGCCCGCGTCAAGCCGCGGTTCGACGACGTTTTCCCGCCGTACGGCGCCGGTGGCCGGACCTTCAACCGGCTGCGCAACGAGGTGATCGCGATCCTGCGCGAGACCGATCAGATCATCGTGGTGACCGGTGCCAGCAAGGGTCCGGCCTCCACCCTCGTGGCCGTGAACCTCGCGTCCGCGCTCGCCCGGGCCGGCAGCGAGGTCGTGCTCGTGTGCGCCCACCTGGCCGAGACGATCGTCGACGGCGCCTCGGCCACCCGCATGCTCGGTGTCGCGGCCACGCCCGGCCTCTCTGACGTGCTCGCCGGTAAGGTGCCGCTGGACACGGCGACGCAGCGGGCACCTCGCAACCCGTGGCTGCGCGTGATCACCACCGGCGGCACCGCGAGCGCGACCGGCTTCTTGCAGTCGCAGACGCTCCGGGACATTCTGGGCCAGCTGCGTACGCAGGCCGAATACATCGTCATCGAGGCCCCGTCGACCGCGAACAGTGCCGACGCGCAGAGCCTGGCCAGTCTGGCCGATGCCGCGATCGTGGTCGTGGAACTCCGCAAGACCACCCACAGCGAGGTGGTGGACGCGTCTGACCAGCTCTCCCGCATCACCACCACGATGCTCGGCAGCGTGGTGCTGCCACGGCTCAAGCGCGCCGGAGACGACGTGCCGACCCCGCCGCCGCCGGGCCGCCCGGTTGGTGCCGGCATCTCCGCCGCCGACGGCCCCTTCCTCGAAGCGCTCACGACCGCGCCGATGACCGCCGTACGCGACTCCAAGAACGAACCTGCGCCCGCCACGAAGACGCCTCGGACCATGTCGCAGAACCAGACCAACCCCCAGAAGCAGGCCATCTCGCAGAAGCCGGCCGCCTCGCAAAACGTGTCTGCCTCACAAAACCAGGCCGCCTCACACAACCAGGCCGCCTCGCAGAACCTGGCCGCGCGGGAAGCGGTGTTGCGCGCTGCGGCTCGCGACCGGTCGGCCGAGACGGTCACGAGCGAGGGAGCGATCGGGCTCCGTCAGGTCGAGACGGCCGCCGAAGCCGCCGCCGTCACGAGCGTCGCCGCCTCCGGCACGGCTGACAGCTTCTTCGGCGCCGACGGCGTGGACGTGCCGCCCGCCGGCGCGCGTCGGCGCATCCTGCCGGGCCGGCGCAGCCCGATCCGCACCGCACCGTCGCGCCGCCCCTCGCCCGCCCGCCCGAACGGCGCCTTCCCGGAGGGTTCCGAGGAGACGGTGACGTTCGACGCGCCGATGCGGACTTCGGCCGGTGTCGGGCACGGCGAAACGCGGCCGGAACCGGCTCGGGCCGGCGTGACATCACCGGCGAACGCGGCACCGATAACGCCGCAGCAGCCGACGATCCTCAACGGCCCGGGCACGATGATTCAAAACCCGCCCTCCATGGGTACGAGTCACCCGGCGCCATCTCACCCTTCCCCGTCCACGCCGAAGCCCAACGAAGGGGCACCGTCGACCCGGACGGTCTCGAGCGTGAAGCTGCCCGACGCCATGATCAACATGCCGCCGGCGAACCCGACGAACATCGTGGCACCGGTCCTCGGCGCGACGTCGATCGTCGTGAAGCCACCGACGGGCGGCATGGGGTTGGCTTCGCAGGGGTCTGCTCCTCACATGCCCGCTCCTCAGGCGCCCGCCCCTCAGGCGCCCGCGCCTCAGGTGCCCGCTCCTCAGGTGACCGCTCCTCAGGTGCCCGCCCCTCAGGCGCCCGCGCCTCAGGCGCCCGCGCCTCAGGTGCCCGCCCCTCAGGTGCCCGCCCCTCAGGCCGCTCCGCGCCTCAGACGCCCGCTCCTCAGGTGACCGCGCCCCAGGTGACCGCTCCTCAGGCGCCCGCGCCCCAGCTGCCCGCACCTCAGGTGCCCGCTCCTCAGGTGCCCGCACCTCAGCCGTCCGCACCTCAGGTGCCCGCGCCGCAGCCCTCCGCGCCGCAGGTGCCCGCTCCTCAGGTGCCGGCCGCACCTCCGGCACCGCCCGCAGCTCAGGCGGCAGCGCCGGCGGCTCCGGGCGACGCACCGCACGTCGATGCCGCGACGATCAAGCCGCGTGAGGCCGACATGCTCGTGGGCACTCAGATGTCGGCGCACGGGTCGGGCCACATCGGCGAGGTCGGCGCGCGGATCTCAACCGGATCGAACGCGCCGGTCGCCGTCGGTTCCAAGACGGTTCCCGGCGCGAAGGCGAGCATCGGCGAACCGCACGTCGGCTCCGCCGGTGATACCGTGACCTTCCGGCGCATCGAACTGGTCTACGTCGAGGACGGCGACAGCGCCGGGTCGAAGCCGTGACGCTCGCCCCGCAGGTGGGGTGGGCCGACCCGGACGAAGACCCGATCGCCCGCTCGAACCATCCGACGGTGATCGTCGGCCGGATCGGCGTACGCCCCCGGTCTGCGCCCGCCCCACGTCGGTCGATGTCGGCACCACGGCCTGCGGTCGCGTCCACGATGCGCCCGTGGCCTCTCGTCGGGCTGTTGCTGCTCTATCCACTGTGGTGGGCGCTCGGACTCGGCGTCATCATCTTCCCGCTGCTCGCGGTGCCGATGGCGTACATGCTGGTCCGACAGCGACTGCTGACCCGTACGTCGATCCGGCTGCCACCGGGCTTCGGATGGTGGGCGCTGTTCCTGACCGCGGTCGTGATCAGCGTCGGCATGCTCGGTGCGAACCCGGCCGGCACCGTCATCGGGTCGTTCGGGAGCCGGCTGCTCGCGGTCGGGTTCCGGTTCGTCGAGTACGCCGCCCTGACCGTACTGATGATCTTCGCCGGCAACCTGACCGAACGACAGCTCTCCCGGCGCCGCCTGGTGTCGTTGATGAGCTGGCTCTTCGGTGTCACGGTGGCGGGCGGCCTGCTCGGCATGGTGGCCGGCCGGTTCCAGTTCGACTCCCCGATCGAGCTGCTGTTGCCCGGGCGCTGGCGGACGAACACGTTCGTGCAGTCACTCGTCCACCCGGCGGCGGCACAGCTCATGGACGTGCTCGGGCACCCGAGCCCCCGCCCGGCCGCGCCCTGGGGCTACACGAACACCTGGGGCAACAACTTCTGCCTGCTGATCGTCTGGTTCGTGGTCGCGGCGTTCGGGTTCCGCGAGGCCGGCAAGCGCAACCGGTTCCTCGCGATCGCGCTGCTCATCGCCTCGATCGCGCCGGCCGTCTATTCACTCAACCGCGGCCTGTGGGTCGGCCTCGGCATCTCCGTCGGCTACCTGGTGCTGCGGTTCCTGTCGGCCGGGCGGATCTGGGTCATCGGGCTGCTCAGCGCGCTCGTCGTCGTGCTCGGCGTCATGCTCATGGTCACGCCGCTCGGCAGTGTCGTCAACCAGCGCCTCGACAACGGCAAGTCCAACGGCGTACGCCTCTACCTGACCGACCACGCGATCGCCGGCATCTCCGCCTCCCCGATCATCGGCTTCGGCTCGACCCGCAACACCGAGGGTGGCCGTAACTCGATCACGGTCGGCTCCAGCAGCGACTGCCCGCACTGCGGCAACTTCACCATCGGCGGCAACGGCCAGCTGTGGCAGGTGCTGTACGCGCACGGGCTCGTCGGCACGATCGCGTACTTCGGGTTCTTCGGCTACGGGCTGTGGCGCTTCCGGCGGGACCGGACGCCGATCGGGCTCGCCGGGTCCACCGCGATCGTCGGCTCCTTCGTCGCGGCGTTCTGGTACAACTCGCTCGTCACGCCGCTCGCGTTCACGCTGCTCGCGTACGCGCTGCTGTGGCGTAACGAGATCGACGGCACGCCGCGGCACGAGGTGCGCGCATGAGCGAGCTTGTCGTAGCGAACAATGTCGCAGCATGGCCGCGCCCTGCGAAGCGGGGGCGGACATGAGCGAGCTTGTCGTAGCGAACAATGTCGCGGCATGGCCGCGCCCTGCGAAGCGGGGGCGGACATGAGCGAGCTTGTCGTAGCGAACCATGTCGCAGCATGGCCGCGCCCTGCGAAGCGGGGGCGGACATGAGCGAGCTTGTCGTAGCGAACAATGTCGCAGCATGGCCGCGCCCTGCGAAGCGGGGGCGAACATGAGCCCGATCCGCAGCGCGCCGGCCGATCTGACCGACCACGACGTCAATCTGCGCGCGCGCTACCTCGGCGAGGTGCTGGCTCTGCTCTACCCGGGCGCGCACGTGGCCGGGATCGGCTCCGAGATCGGCTCCGCGGAGATCGGCTCCGAGGGCGAGCCCGGCAGCGACGTGCTCGCGCGTTTCCTCGTCGTGCCGGACGCTCGCAAACCCCGGCTACTCGTGCCGGCCGGCGACCGCAAGCTCGCCGCCGCCGCCATCTCCCGCTACGCCGAGGCGACCTCACGGATGGCCGAGCTCAAACGCCGGGTCGCGATCACGGCACTGCGCAGCGGGGCCTCCCGTGTGCTCCTGCGCGACACGGCCACCATCACGGTGCCGGAGCGGCGGACGGCCGATTCGATCGATGCGTACCTGGAGAAGGTGTTGGGGGGTTCGCTCGCGTTCAGTGTCCATATCGGACCCGCGCGCGCGAACCGGAAACCGGTGCTGCAACTCCTGTCCACGACGGGCGAGACGGTCGGGTTCGTGAAGCTCGGCGTCGGGCCGCTGACCCGTGACCTGGTGCGCGCGGAGACGGCAGCGCTCGGCGCGCTGAACCAGGGCGCCTTCCAGGCGCTGACGGTGCCACGGGTGCTGCACGCCGGCCAGTGGCGCGAACACGAGGTGCTGGTGCAGTCCGCGCTGCCGATCTGGGAGCCGCGTTCGACGCTGACCACGAAGAAGCTCGTCGCCGCGATGACCGAGGTGGCCCGGTGCAAGGGCGTGCACACATCGTCGTTGGCCGCGGACGACTACTGGCGACGGCTGCGCAAGCGCCTGGAAGACCTGACGGCCCGACCGGCCGGCGTGGCCCGCGACGACGGCACCGACGCGAACGACGAGGCCCGGGCGCTCGCGAACGCGGCCGATCAACTCGTGGCGGGCGCGGGACACGTCGAGCTGGCGTTCGGCGCGTGGCACGGCGACTGGACCCCGTGGAACATGGCCACGACGTCGTCGACGGTGCTCGTGTGGGACTGGGAACGGTTCACCACCGGCGTACCCATGGGATATGACGCTCTGCACTTTGATTTCCAGCGGTTGCTCACCCGTGGCGTCGAAGCCGCGACCGCGGTCGACATCACGACCTCGCGCGCGAGCCGGCTCCTGGCGCCCTTCGATGTCGAGCCCGCCGCCGCGGACGTGAGCGCGCTGCTCTACCTGATCGACCTCGCGACCCGATATCTCGAAGACCGGCAGGCGGAGGCGGGCGCGCGGCTCGGTGTGCTCGGCCGCTGGCTGCTGCCGGTGCTGACCCGAAAAGTGACCGACCTACCGAACATGACGGATATATGAGAGTGGCGGAGCTGTGACGACCATCCCGGACCCGGTGAAACGGGCCATTCTTGCCGGTTCCCGCCTTCGGCCGGCTGACCGCGGGCGGCCGGATGCCGCCGTCGTTCCTGATCTGCGGCGGCCAGCGCTGCGGGACGACCTCGATGCACCGCGCGCTCGCGCAGCACCCGGCGATCCTCAAGGCCGTGCTGCACAAGGGCGTGCACTACTTCGACACCGACTACGACCGCGGCCTGGCCTGGTACCGCGGCGCACTTCCCGCTGCAGCGCGACCGCCCGCGCGGTCGAACGACGCGGTCGGGCGTGCCCGCGCAGACCTTCGAGTCCAGCCCGTACTACATGTACCACCCGCTGGCGGCCGCAGCGGATCGCCCGCGACCTGCCCGATGTCAAGCTCATCGTGCTGGTCCGGGACCCGGTCGAGCGGGCGTACTCGCAGCACGCCCACGAGATCGCCCGGGGCTTCGAGACCGAGGCGCGACTTCGTCGCGCGCCCTCGCACTCGAGCCGCAGCGGCTGCGCCGGCGAGGACGAGCGGCTGACCGCCGACCCGCCGCTACTACAGCTTCGCCCACCAGCACCACGCGTACCGGGCCCGCGGGCGAGTACGTCGACTACCTGGAGCGGATGGCGGGGCTACTGGGCCGCGAGCGCATCCTGGTCGTCGACAGCGAGGAGTTCTTCGCCAACCCGGAGCCCGTCTACGACCGGGTCATGGACTTCCTCGGGCTGCCGGTACGCGGACACGCTCGGGCTGGCGGGCCGGTACCCGGCCTTCGAGCAGCACAACGCGCGCAAGCGGGCGCTGCCGATTCCGGAGCACGTACGCGCCGACCTGACCGCCCACTACGAGCCGTTCGACGCCGAGTTGGGCGAATGGCTGGGCCGGCCGGTGTCGTGGCGCGCCTCCAGTTCCGCATGACCGATCTCCGCGACCACGCCACACCCACCACCGCTCCGCCCCCGGCCGCCGTCAGCGGCATGGGCGCGGTCGCCCGAGGTGGCCTCGCCAACCTCGTCGGCGCCGTCTTCGCGGGGCTGTCCGGCTTCGTGGTCACGTGGTTGGTCGCCCGTGCCCTCGGCGCTGTGGATGCCGGTGCGTTCTTCGCCTCGACCGCTGCCTTCGTGCTGATCGGCACGATCGCGAAGCTCGGCACGCAGACGAGTCTCGTCTACTTCCCGGCGAGGCTCCGGGCGGTCGGCGACGTAGCGGCCCTGCGGCGATGCCTCCGGGTCGGGCTGGTGCCGGTCACCGTCGTCTCGGTCGTGATCGCGGTGGCGATGTGGGTCGGGGCGCACACGCTGGCGAACGTCGCCGTCCGCGGCGGACACGCACAGTACGCGCACCAACTCCGCCTGCTCGCCGTGTTCCTGCCGGTGGCCACCCTCTCGGACGCGCTGCTCGCGGCCACGCGCGGCTGGCGGGCGATGCGTCCGACCGTCATGCTCGACCGGTTGCTGCGGCCCGCGCTTCAGGTGGGCGTGCTCGCGATGCTGCTGGCCCTGGGCATCGACACGGCGGCCGCGTTCATCCTCGCGTGGGTCGCGCCGTACGTGCCGTCGGCCGTGCTCGCGGGCCGATCCCTGCGGGGGCTGCTGCACGCGAGCGAACGAGAGGCGGGCACGCCGTCCGACTTCTCGGCCGCCACCTTCTGGCACTTCACGTGGCCGCGCGCATTCGCGAGCATCGCCCAACTGGCCCTGCAGCGGGTCGACGTGCTGCTGCTCGCGGGCATCGCCGGGCTGCGGGCCGCCGCGATCTACGCCGTCGCCGGCCGGTTCGTGGTGCTCGGCCAGTTCGCGAACCAGGGCATCTCGCAGGCGGTGCAGCCGCGCCTGGCCGAGTTGCTGGCCACCGACGATCGCACCGGCGCGAACACGATCTACCAGACCGCAACCACGTGGCTCGTGCTGTGCGCGTGGCCCCTCTACCTGATGATCGCCATCTTCTCGACCGCCTACCTGCACGTGTTCGGTGCCGGGTACGCGAGCGGCGGCCGCGTCGTCGTCGTGCTCGCCGCCGCGATGGCGATCGCGACCGCGTGCGGCATGGTCGACATGGTGCTCGCGATGGCCGGCCGCACCTCCTGGAACCTCGCGAACGTCAGCGCCGCGCTCGTCGTGCAACTCGCGGTCGACGTGGCGTTGATCCCCCGGTTCGGGCCGCTCGGCGCCGCGATCGGTCTCGGCACCGCGATTCTCATCAACAATCTGGTGCCGCTGACACAAATCGGTCTCACGCTCGGCATCCACCCCTTCGGGCCGGCACTGCTGACCGCCGCGATGCTCGCCGTCGCGTGCTTCGGCATCGTGCCACTCGCGATCGCGACGACGCTCGGCGACGGTGTCGGCGCAGCCGTGTTCGCGGGGCTCGTCGGAGGCGCCCTCTACCTGCTCGGACTGTTCCGTTTCCGGCGGACGCTGCACCTGTCCGCGTTCCGCCTGCCACCTCGACGATAGGAGAACCCCTGTGCGCGCCGACTACACCGAAGTCTTCCAGAATCCGACGGCGGTCGAGAAGTACGACGAGATCCAGTACGCGGCCGACTCGCACTCGACCGCGGTCAACGTACGCCAACGTCGCTACCTGCGGCGGCTGGTGCGGGACGCGTTCCCGACGCAGCGGCCGACGCAGCACGACTTCGCCTGCGGCACCGGCCGTGCCGTCGAGTTGCTGCACGGACTCGTCCGCGACGCGCACGGTTATGACACGTCGCCACAGATGCTCGCTCGGGCCGCGGAAAACGGTCATCACGCGCACTGGCACCGAATCGAGGAGACCGGGCCGGTGCCCACGCCGGCGCCGGTCGCGGGCGCGTCCATCGTGACCGTGTTCCGGCTGTTGCTCAACGTGCCGGACGTCGTCCGCGACCGGAGCATCGCGTTCGCCGCCCAAGCGTTGCCGACTTACACGTCCGGCCTGCTCGTGGTGCAGAACCATGGCAGCGTGCGGTCGCTGCGGCATCTGCGGGCCCGGAAGAACGCCACCAACCCGTGGTTCTCCGAACTCTCCGACGAGCAGGTCTTCGACCTCTTCGACCACCACGGCTTCACGCTGGTCGCCCGGCGCGGCTTCGCCATCTTCCCGAAGGGGTGGTATGCCCCCCGGCTGACCCGGTCACTCGTCCGCGCCCTCGACGATCTGCTCTGCGCGTCCCGGATTTTCGACCGGTTCGCGGTGGACGTGCTCTACGTCGCCCGCCGCACCCGGGTCGGCGCCGACGACACCGCTGCTCCTTCCGGAGGAGGCGAAGAAACCGCATGAGGTCCGTGCACCCCCGCAGGATTCTCATCGCGCTCGCGGTCGTCGTCACCGGCACGCTCGTCGCCGGTTGCACGTCGCCGTCGCCGAACCCGCGGCTGCCGCGTCCGATCGCGACCCGGGGCAGCGCTCCCGGTGGCGGCCTGCAGATCACCGGACCCGTGAAACCGCCGGCGACCGGCGCTCTCATCGGGGCGTGGGTGAAGCCCGACGGCGCGCTGACCCAGTCGAGCCGTCTGGGCGCCGTGTCCACATTGGAAGATTCGCTCGGGCGGCCGCTCGACATCGTCAACACGTACCGGCGGTTCACCGAGAGCTTTCCGACGTCGTCGGACAAGGCGTTCGCCGAGGCGGGATCGACGGTGATGGTGAGCTGGGCGACCGGCGACAACCAAGCGATCACGTCCGGCAGCCTGGATCCGCAGATCGTCGCGTGGGCCGACGCGTTCAAGTCTTTCCCCCACCCGATCCTGCTACGGATGCGGTGGGAGATGGACCGGCCCAACCTGGCCGCCCAGATGCACTCCGGGCCCGACTTCGTGGCCGCGTGGAAACACGTCCGCGCCATCTTCACCGCCGAGCACGTCCGCAACGTGTCCTGGGTGTGGTGCCCGACCATCACCGGCTTCGCGAACGGCACCGCCGCGTCGTTCTACCCGGGCGACTCGATGGTCGACTGGACCTGCGTCGACGTCTACAGCTCGACGAAGCTGCAGCCCCTGCGCCAACTGCTGCAACCGTTTCTCACCTGGGCGGCGGCACATCCGAAACCGATGATGATCGGTGAGTTCGGCGTCGCCGGAGCCTACGACGGACCCAGCCGGGCCGCGTGGCTGGCGGCCGCCGCGACCGAAATCCGCGACAACCCACAGATCAAAGCGGTCTGCTACTTCGATTCGGATCCCGCCGGCGCGCTGCCCACGTTGAGTTTTTCGCTTCCACCGGGATCGGCCGAGCTAGTGGCTTTCGCGTCGATGGCGCGCGCGACGTACTTCAACCCGCGCCGCCTCCGCATCGCGCCCTGACGGCAGCGCGCGGGCGGCTCGCTCCGGACGGACCCGCCCGATCGCGGTCGTCGTCAGCAGTGACACCGCGAACGGCAGGTCGTGTCGCAGATAGCGTTCGGCGAGCCGGCCCGGTTCGGACGCGAGCCGATGCATCCATTCGACACCACCACGGCGCATCCACTCCGGCGCGCGCCGCCGGTCGCCGGCGACGAAGCCGATGGCCATGCCACAACCGAGAAACCAGGAGCTTGGCAGTTGGGTACGCAACGCCGCGATCACATGCTCCTGCCGCGGAAATCCGATGCCGACGAGAATCAGGTCCGGTCGGGCTTCCACGATTTCGGAGCGGATCCGGGCGAGCGCGGTGGCATCCTTGTCGAACCCGTACGGCGGGCTGATCGCGCCGACGACGTTGAGTCCGGGGCACTCGTCGGCCAGCACGGCCGCGCATCGGGCGGCACCCGTGTTGGCTCGCAGGGCCTCCCGCTGCCACGGTGCGGGCGCGTTCCGGGCACCGCGCTCGCCGGCCCGATGCGATGGCCCGGCGTTGCGACGACCCGGGTCCTCCGGTTCGGCCCGGTCGCGGTACGCGTTCGCGGAATGCCGTCCCGTCGACGCCCACGCTCGCGGTTCCGTGTGTGCCGGGGCGGCGACGAGCGCGTCCGCCCAGGTGTCCGGCTCCGGGGTGTCGACGGCCGGTTCGCCGCCGAGCACAAACACCGAGCGGCCGTCGTGTCCGAGCCCGCGCGAGAGCGACCAGATCAGATCGGCGCCGGAAACCCGCGCGGGCAAAGGTGTTCCGGCCAGTCGACTCGCCCAGATCACCGGCATGCCATCGGCCACGATAAGTGAACTGTCGTCGAGCACGTCTCGAGTTTCCGGGTCGCGCCGGATCTGCCGCAGGATGTCCACGTTGGGGGTGAGGATCCGGCCGCCCTGGCCCCGCCCGAGAGCTGCGCGTACGTGCGTCACGACCCGCTCTTCGGTCCACGGGTCAAAGGAAACGCCTCCGACCATCACTCTTTTTCCGGGCACATCAGCCTCCGTGGGACAGATCGTTCGTTATGCGTACAGAACGATCGAAGTACGTCCGAAGAAAGGGGCCCACTCGTGGCACGTGTCGTATTCCTGGGTGGCCTCGGACGCAGCGGCACGACGTTGCTCGAGCGGATGCTCGGCGAGGTTCCGGGTGTCTGCACGCTCGGCGAAGTGGTGCACCTGTGGCAGCGCGATGTCCGTGACAACGAGTCCTGCGCATGCGGAGAAACGTTCGCGGATTGCCTGTTCTGGCGCGAAATCGGCGAGCGCGCGTTCGGCGGCTGGCACAACGTCGACGTGGACACGGTGCTGCGGCTGCGGGACCGGGTCGAACGGACGCGGTACATCCCGGCGCTCGCGGTGCCACGGCTCGCCCGCCCGCGCGTAGCCGAGATCCGCTCGTACGCCGACTATTACGCACGGGTCTACAAGGCAGCAGCCGAAGCCACTGGCGCGTCGGTCATCGTCGACTCGTCGAAGCACAGCGCGCTCGCGTACTGCCTGCGGTGGTCCGGCATGGATCTGCGCGTCGTACACATGGTGCGGGACAGCCGGGGTGTCGCGTACTCGTGGACGAAACACGTCGACCGCCCCGAAGCGGGCGACGAGATGACGCGCTACTCACCGGCGCGCGCCGCGATGCTGTGGAACGCGCACAACGCCGCCTTCGGGCTACTGGACTTCTGCGGCGTGCCGGTGCGCCGGTTGCGCTACGAATCCCTGATCAGCTCACCCCGGGAGACGATCGCGTCGATCGCCGCGTTCGCCGGCATCGACCTGATCCCCGGCGACCTCACGTTCGTGGGTGACGATCGGGTCAAACTCGGCGTCTGCCACAGCGCCGCCGGCAATCCGATGCGATTCGTGACCGGCGAAATTCCCCTGCGCCACGACGATGCCTGGGTCGCGGCGCTTCCACCTCGCCAGCGCCTCGTCGTGGGAGCCATCACGGCACCCATGCTCGGCGCGTACGGCTATCGAATCTCGGGACGGCGCTGATGAACGAACCGACTCCACTACCCGTCTTACGTCCGGCCGCACCCGATATCGCGGCGTCGGACCTGCCCAGCGTCGGCGTCGTCATCCCGACCCGGGACCGCCCGGAACTCATGCTCCGTGCCCTCGATGCCGTGCTGGCACAGGATTATCAGGGGGTGCTGCGGGTTATCGTGGTCTACGACGGGACACCGCCTGACTACCTGCTGCCCCGGACCGCGCCGCATCCGGTGATGGTGCTGGGCAACTGGCGTACGCCCGGGCTCGCGGGTACGCGTAACACCGGCGTCCTCGGGCTCGACACCGATCTCGTGGCCTTCTGCGACGACGACGATCAGTGGCTGCCGAGCAAACTGCGTACGCAGGTCGACGCGCTGCTGGCGGCACCGGAGGGCGCCGAGTTCGTCACGTGCGCGATCGAGGTGCACCACGACGGCAACATCGTGACGCGGCTTGCCGGGCAGACCACCGTGGTGCTCGACGACCTGGTCAAGTCGCGGATGTCGATGCTGCACTCGTCCACCTTCGTGGTGCGGCGCGCGGCGATGCTGGGCGGGCTCGGGCTGGTCGCCGAAGACGCGCCGGGCAGTCAGAACGAAGACTGGGACATGCTGCTCCGAGCCGCTCGCCGGGCCCCGATCGTGCACGTCGACGAGCCTCTCGTGCAGGTGCTGTGGGCTCGGTCCTCCCACTTCGCGTACGAGTACGCCACGAAGATCTCGTCGCTGCGCTGGATGATGTCGCGGCACCCCGAGATCCGTGGCTGCCGCCCCGGCGCCGCCCGCGTGTACGGTCAGCTCGCCTGCTGGTCGGCCGCTTCCGGCAACAAGCGGGACGCGTGGCACTTCACCCGCGAAGCCGTACGCAACAACTGGCGCGAGCCGCGGGCCGCCATCGCGATCGCGGCGGCCTCCGGGGTCGTCTCGGTGGACAAGGTGCTCGGCGTGCTGCAGCGGCGGGGACACGGGATATAAGAATTTCTCGGGGTCGGATGTCAGTGGGTCCGGCTATGTTGGGCGCATGGGCGATCCCCCGGCGCAGACGAGTTCCCTTCACGCTGCCGTCCCTCGCGACCTGCGGGTCGTCGCGACCGACGGCGTCACGCTGCATGTCCGGCAGTGGGCGGCCGACCCGGCCCGCAGGCCGTTCCTTCTGGTCCATGGTCTGTCGTCCAATGCCTGTCTGTGGGCCGCGGTCGCGACGGCGCTCGCGGCGGCCGGGCATCCGGTCGTGGCCGTCGATCTGCGGTCGCACGGCGAATCCGACGCGCCCGACGAGGGCTACGACACCGCGACGGCCGCGGCCGACGTCGCCGCGGTCGCCGAGCGGCTCGACATCGGCGACGCGATCGTGGTCGGGCAGTCGTGGGGCGGCAACGTCGTCGTCGAGGTCGCCGCGCATCATCCGGGCGTCGCCGCCGCGCTCGCGTTGATCGATGGCGGCTGGATGGACCCGGCCGCTCGTTTCCCGACCTGGGAGGCGTGCGAGGCCGCGCTGCGACCGCCCGACATCGACGGCACCAAGGCCGCCGCGATGCGCGCCTACATCAGCGCCGCACACCCGCTCTGGGGCGACTGGGCGATCGACGCCACCCTGGCCAACCTGGCCGTGCACGCCGACGGCACGGTCACCCGCCGCCTGACGATCCCCCACCACATGCAGATCGTCCGCAGCATGTGGGAAGACCCGCCACGGCTGCATTACGACGCCGTCAGCGTGCCGGTGCTGCTCGTGCCCGCGATATCGACCGACCCCCTGCGCGCGGCCACCAGCCGGGCCTATCTCGCGATCGCCGCCGACGCCCTCGGCAACGCCACGATCCGCGAATATCCCGGCGCCGACCACGACATCCACGCTCAGCACCCCACGCAACTCGCCGCGGATCTCCTCGCCCTCGCGGAGCGAGTCGACGCGGCCGTCGATCGGGTCAGCTGATGTCGACCGACAGATCGCGCGTGCTCGTCATCATGGGTTCCGGCGAGACCGCGCCGACGATGGTCAAACCGCACCGGGCCATCCTCGAACGCGTCCGTCCCGGTGGCGCCGTGCTTCTCGACACGCCGTACGGTTTCCAGCCCAACGCCGACGACATCACCACGCGGGCCGTCGGTTACTTCGCGGCGAGCGTCGGCCGTGACATCTCGGTCGCCTCGTGGCGCGGCGGTGACATCGCCGGCGCCGCCCGCGAGCGAGCACTGACCGCGCTCCGTGACGCCAGCTGGATTTTCGCGGGTCCGGGCAGCCCGACATACGCGCTTCGGCAGTGGCGCGACACGCCGATCCCGGGCCTGATCGCCGACGCGATGACTCGCGATGGCTGCGCCGTCATCTTCGCCAGCGCCGCGGCGCTCACGCTCGGCTCGCACACCATCCCGGTCTACGAGATCTACAAGGCCGGCGTCGCCCCGGCGTGGGTGCCGGGGCTCGACATCGTCCGCGCCGTCACCGGTCTGCCCGCAGTGATCATCCCGCATTACGACAACGCCGAGGGTGGTCATCACGACACCCGCTTCTGCTACCTCGGCGAGGATCGCCTCGCGCTGATGGAACGCGCGTTGCCGCCGGAGGCGTTCGTGCTGGGCGTCGACGAGCACACGGCCGTCGTGCTCGACCTCGACGAGCGCACCGCCACCGTCGTCGGCAACGGCACCATGACGATCCGGCGTGACGGTCACAGCATCGTGCACCCGAGCGGTGACGTGGTGGCGTTCGACGCGATGACATCGGGCATCGCCGAGGCCCCGCTCGCCGGGCCGTTGGTCCAGCCGGCCACGGACTCGATCGGCGCGGACACGATCGACGAGCCGGCCGCCATCATCTCGTTGCGCACCGAGAGCGACCGGATCGACGCGGCGTTCGCGACGGCGTTCGACGCGGGCGACATCGACGGATGCCTGGAAGCCGTGCTGGAGTTGGAACAGGCGCTGACCGACTGGTCGGCCGACACCAACGTCTCCGACGACAACACGCACGCCCGATCGCTGCTGCGTCAGATGATCGTCCGGCTGGGCGATCTCGGGCGCGGCGACGCACAGGCCGCGCAGGCCATGGGCCCGGTGATGGAGATCCTGATCGCGATGCGCACGCGTGCCCGTGACGCCAAAGACTTCGCCACCTCCGATGCCATCCGCGACCGCTTGGCCGGCATCGACATCGAGATCCGCGACACGCCCTCCGGCGCCACCTGGCACCGCCGCGAGCCCGTCTAAGGGCTGACAGACCGGGGGTGGGGAGCCCGGAAGCGATCCGGACTCCCCACGGGAAGGACGACGGGGACGAGAATCCCCGCTAACCATGTTCACACGATCTGAGCAGCGCTGACGGTGACCCATCAGGTTCTCGGGAGAGCCAGATCGCTTATGTGGCCGGGGTTTGCATCCCGTCCACAGGTAACTCAACGCGGCTATCGGCGTCCGGTAACGGACATTTGCGATATTTCGCGTTAACCGCGCGCGGCCGCCAGATTGTCGTTCAACGCGTTCATGAACTCGTCGGTCGACAGCCACGGCGCGTCGGGGCCGATCAGCAGCGCGAGGTCCTTGGTCATCTGACCACTTTCGACAGTGTCGACACAGACCTTCTCGAGCGTCTGCGCGAACGCGGTGACCTCGGGGGTGCCGTCGAGCTTGCCCCGGAACGCGAGACCCTGGGTCCAGGCGAAGATCGACGCGATCGGGTTCGTCGACGTCTTCTCGCCCTTCTGCCACTGCCGGTAGTGCCGGGTGACGGTGCCGTGCGCGGCCTCGGCCTCACACGTCTTGCCGTCGGGCGTCATCAGCACCGACGTCATCAGGCCCAGCGAGCCGAAGCCCTGGGCGACGGTGTCCGACTGCACGTCGCCGTCGTAGTTCTTGCACGCCCAGACGAAGCCGCCCTCCCACTTCAGCGCGGCCGCGACCATGTCGTCGATCAGCCGGTGCTCGTAGGTGATGCCGGCGGCCTTGAAGTCGGCGGCGAACTCGGCCTCGAAGATCTCCGCGAAGATGTCCTTGAACCGGCCGTCGTAGGCCTTCAGGATCGTGTTCTTCGTCGACAGGTAGACCGGCCACTTGCGGTCCAGACCGTAGCGCAGCGAGGCGCGGGCGAAGTCGCGGATCGAGTCGTCGTAGTTGTACATGCCCATCGCGACGCCACCACCGGCGAAGTCGGCGACGGTCAGCTCCATCGGGTCGCTGCCGTCTTCCGGCGTGTACGTGATGGTGACCTTGCCCGGGCCGGGCACCACGAAGTCGGTCGCCTTGTACTGGTCGCCGTGCGCGTGGCGCCCGATGACGATCGGCTTGGTCCAGCCGGGCACGAGACGGGGCACGTTCGACATGACGATCGGCTCGCGGAAGACCACGCCGCCGAGGATGTTACGGATCGTGCCGTTGGGCGACCGCCACATCTTCTTCAGGCCGAACTCCTCGACGCGCGCCTCGTCGGGCGTGATCGTCGCGCACTTCACGCCGACGCCGTGGCGCTTGATCGCGTTGGCGGAGTCGATCGTGACCTGGTCGTCGGTCGCGTCGCGGTGCTCGATGCCGAGGTCGTAGTACTCGAGATCCACGTCCAGGTAGGGCAGGATCAGCTGCTCGCGGATCTGCTTCCAGATGATCCGCGTCATCTCGTCGCCGTCGAGTTCGACGACCGGGTTGTTTACCTTGATCTTCGCCATTGCGTGTGGCGCTCCTCTCGGATCCATTAAGCAGTACGAGCGTACTGGATAGCCGTAACGGTTCCCAGTGGGGTGGCACATCCCTCTAGACCAGCCACGGTCCGCCGGGTAATCTCACCCTCCGTGACGCCCCCCACAAAACAGCAGGTCAACCGCGTTTCACTGGTACGCATTCTCCTCATCGCGGTCGCTGTCATCGTGATCGTGGGTGCCGCCTACCCGTTCGAATGGGCACGGGAGGCGCTGGCGCGCGAAGTGATCCACCTGAGCGACACCATCACCGGCGGATCCCGAATCGGCATGCGGGTCGCCGGCTGGCTGATGTTCGCGGCCGGCCCGATCGCCGCGGTGTGGTTCGGGCACGACTTCCGGCGTGCGGTCGAGGCGGCACGCGCGCCACGACCCACCGGCCTCGCCCGATTCGCCGGACGGCGCCGCACCCGCAACGGCCATCAGGTCCGCAGACCGCTGACGTTCTGGCTGCTCCGGGCGCCACTACTGGTCCCCATCGCGTTGGCGGTCGCGTTCATTGTGCCGTTCGGGTTCGTCGGAAACGCGCCGGCGAACTGGGCGACCCTCGCCGGTGGCGGCGACTTCCTGCGCGGCGTGAAGTGGTCGCTGGTCGCCACGTTCATCGCCGGGGTGCTCGTGATCGGCGCCGAGTCGTTGATGCTGACCGAACCCAAACGATGGGTGTCGCGGACGATTGGCGGCGTCGCGCTACTCGTACCCGTGGCGGCGGTTGCTCTGCTGTTGACCGCATAAGGCAAACCCGCCGCCCGATTTGCCGCGTGTCGACACGCCAATCCTCGGAATTCCGACACCACGGTTGCCGCCGGCCCGACGAGACAACACTGACGTCGAAGATCCGCACCGCACGGCGTGTCGCTGCAGCGTGTCCGCCTTGGCTCAGCCGGCGATCCAGTCGGGATGCGCCGCGGCGAACTGACCGAGCGGGTCCGAGGAACCGTTGTCGTCGCGCACCGCGTTGAGAAGCTGCACGCTGACCGGGTTCAGGCCCTGCTCGGAGCCATGCCCGTCGGAGGGCCCGGGCGCCGACACGAACTGACCCTGGTTCGTCTTGATCGTGATCACCGACGCCGGCGAGATGCCTTTGAGCGTGAAGATCCAGTCAGAGAGCGAGATGCCATGGCCGTCGAAGGTGAACGCCTTGCTCATCGATGACACGAGGCCGAGCAGTTTCGTCGGATCCGCGGCGCCCTGCGCGTAGGCCTTCTCCATCACGGCCTTGATGAACTGCTGCTGGTGGCGCTGCCGCCCGTAGTCGGTGCCGACGAGGCCGTCGCGGCAGCGCACGAAGTCCAGAGCGTCATAAGCGTCGAAGTGGTACATCCCCTTCGGGTACGTGACCTCGTGGATGCCGGGCAGCGTGCACGCGTCGGGATTCGTGTCGAACGTGTAATGCGGGTTCGAGCAGATCGGCACGCCACTGTTCGGATCGATCTTGTAAGGCGCGGCGTGATCGGCCGTGTTCGTGCCGACGTACCCGTGGTGGATCGAGTGCGTGGTCTCGTCAACGTACATGTCGATGCCGCCGAGCTTCGTGACGATATCCTTGAAGCCGTTGAAGTTGACCGCGAGCGCGCCGTTGAACGTGATGCCGTAGTTCAGCTTGATCGTCGTGGCGAGGTTGGCAAAGCCGCCGCTGAAGGTCGAGTTGATTTTGTTGGTGCCACCGCCGGGCACGTTGACCTTCGTGTCGCGGGGCAGCGAGATGAGATAGACGCGGTCATGCGATGCCGGGATGTGCGCGATGATGATCGAGTCGGTGCGCGCGCCGCTCGCGTCGACGCCGACGATGAGCAGGTTGATCGGGCCGCTGATGGTGTTGCCGGTGAGCTGCGTGCTCGTGGCCGGGCCGAGCAGATTCGCCTGGGTCACCGAATGATCGATGGCACGCAGACCGGCTTCGACGATCGCGTACGTGCCGACGCTCGCGACCATGACCAGGGCACCGATCACCACGAGCACCTTGGTCCAGAGCGGGCTGCGGTGCTTGCGTTTCTTTCCGGGCTTTCCGGGGTTCCCGGGCGCCGGTCTGCCCGGCTGGACGGGCTGGCCGGGCCTTGGCTTGCCGGAATTCGGGGGCACGGGCTTCCGGTTGCCACCGGTGGCGGATGGGCGCGGCACTGAGGCCCGCCCCCGAACGGAGTCCGCCACCCAGCCCACCTCCGTGAAACTACCGCACGTTATCCGCGACGTACGTTCCGTAGTTTACGAGGTGACAGCCACCGCCATCGCGGGGCGTGTCTCGGTTGGGTGGTATGTCGGGAAAAACATCCGACGGTTGGGTCGAGCTGGCTGGGTCGAGAACGCGTCGCCCTGACCGCACGTTCTCGACCCGACTTGGGCGCAAAAACGGGCCGAGCGCGAAGCGCCCGGCCCGTTTTCGGTGCGACTACATGTTCGCGATGTCCGCCTGCTTCGCCCGGACCGCCTCGGCGGCCTCCTTGAGCGATGCCAGCTCGGAGTCGGTCAGCTTCGTCTCGACGACCTTGCGTACGCCGCCCGCGCCCAGCTCACCGAGCACGCCGAGGTAAACGCCGGAGATGCCGAACTCGCCGTCGACCCACGCGCACACCGGGATGACCTCGCCGGAGTCGGTCGCGACCGCGCGCGCCATCCGGGCCGCCGCCGCCGACGGGGCGTAGTAGGCCGAACCGGTCTTCAGCAGCGCCACGATCTCGGCGCCGCCGTTACGCGTACGCACAACCAGCTCTTCGATCTTGTCCGCGCTCATCACGTCGGACAGCGGCTTGCCGTCGACGGTGCAGTGCGACGGGACCGGCACCATCGTGTCGCCGTGCGAGCCGAGCGTCAGTGTCTTGACGCTCTTGACCGGCACGTCGAGCGCCTCGGCGACGGAGTTGGTGAAGCGGGCCGTGTCGAGCACGCCGGCCTGGCCGAGCACGCGCTCCTTCGGGAAGCCGGTCGCCTGCTGGGCCAGCGCGGTCATCTCGTCGAGCGGGTTCGACACGACAATGACGACAGCGTTCGGGGCCCACTTGGCCACGTTCTCGCTGACCTGGCGCACGATCTTCGAGTTGACCTCGAGCAGGTCCATGCGGCTCATGCCCGGCTTGCGCGGCAGACCGGCGGTGATCACGACGACGTCGGAGCCTTCGATCGCTTCGTAGCCCTCGCCGTTGGGGCCGGTCGAGACGCCGATCATCTTGGTCTCGAAGCCCTCGATGGCCCGGGACTGGTTGATGTCGAGCGCGATGCCGGCCGGCTTGCCCTCGACGATGTCGGTCAGCACGACCGTGTCGAAGACGTCGTACTCAGCGAGTCGCTGCGCGGTCGTGCTGCCGTAGAAACCGGCACCTACGACGGTTACCTTCTTGCCCATCGAAACAACATCTCCCGGGGTCATTGACATCGATTAACCAACGCCTCGCACCTTAGTCCCGCAGCCGCCGGGACACCCGCCATAGGCGGTGAGGTGTGTGCCACGTCCCTTGAGCCGGGACGTGTCGATCATGGCGAGCCGTGGCGGCCTCGGCCGCCTCGCTTCACCACGATCGACCCGGTGCCGGCTAGACGCGGGCCTCGGCCAACTCGACGACGTTCGTCAGGAGCATCGCCCGCGTCATCAGGCCCACACCGCCGGGCATCGGCGCCAGGTAACCGGCCACGTCGACCACGTCCGGCGAGACGTCTCCGACCAGCCGCGACTTGCCGTCGACCGCGACTCGCGAGATGCCGACGTCGAGCACGGCCGCCCCCGGCTTGATCATGTCGGCCGTGATCAGGCCCGGCACGCCGGCCGCGGCCACCACGATGTCGGCGTTGCGCACGTGCGCGGCGAGATCCCGGGTGCCGGTGTGGCAGAGCGTGACGGTCGCGTTCTCGGACCTGCGGGTGAGCAGCAGCCCGAGCGGCCGCCCGACCGTGGTGCCGCGGCCGACGATCGTGACCTCCGCGCCATCGATCGGCACGCCGTAGCGCCGGAGCAGGTCCACGATGCCGCGCGGCGTGCAGGGCAGCGGCGCCGGCTTGCCGAGCACGAGCCGGCCGAGGTTGACCGGGTGCAGGCCGTCCGCGTCTTTCATCGGATCGACCGCTTCCAGCACGGCGACCTCGTCGAGGCCCTTCGGAAGCGGAAGTTGCACGATGTATCCGGCGCAGGCCGGGTCGTGGTTCAGCTCGTCGATCGCGGCCAGCACCTCGGCTTGCGTCGCGGTCGCCGGCAGGTCGCGGCGGATCGAGACGATGCCGAGTTCCTCGGAATCCCGGTGCTTGCCGGCGACGTACGAGTGCGAGCCGGGATCGTCGCCGACCAGCACGGTGCCGAGGCCGGGCACGATGCCCCGGTCGGCGAGCGCTTTGATGCGTAGCCGGAGCTCGTCTTTGATCTTCGCGAGCGTTGCTTTGCCGTCGAGAATCGTCGCAGTCACGTGTACACATCCTGCCAGGCTCGGCAGCTCGGTTGAGCAGAGGCACCGAGGCTCCGTCCAGGATCTTTTCAGAATCCGCAGACGCTGACGAGCTGCGCCCAATGTGCGGCATACTTCCGTTATGTCCAGCTGTACGCGCGTGCCATTTTTCGACGACACGCACATGCACGCGCAATTGGAGGAGGCATCTCATGCGGGTTCGTAGGCGTCTCGCCTGGATCGCCGTGCCCGTCGCGGTTGCATTGGGGGTCGCGGCCTGTGGCAGCAGCGGCGGATCGAGTTCTGGCAGCTCGGGCACGCCCAACCCGGCCGGCATCGTCAGCATTGGCATCGGCGAACCGCAGCACCTGCTGCCGTCGAACTCCACCGACTCGAACGCCGACCAGGTGCTCGTCGGGCTGTTCACCCCGCTGGTGACCTACAACAGCGCGAGCATGCCGGTGCTCGACCAGGCGCAATCGATCACGAACACGGGCGGCAAGGTCTGGGACATCAAGATCAAGCCCGGGTACACGTTCCACAACGGGGAACCGGTGACCGCCCAGAACTACGTGGACGCGTGGAACTACGCCGCGTTCGCACCCAACGGGCAGGGCACCAACTACTACTTCGCCGGGATCGCCGGGTACGCCGCGCTGAACCCGGCCAGCACGAAGGCGAACCCGACCGCGACGAAGCTCAGCGGACTCAAGGTGCTCGGCACCAACGAGTTCCAGGTGACGCTCTCGGCGCCGGACATCACCTTCGAGTCGCAGATCGGCTACACCGCCTTCCTGCCGCTGCCGAAGGCCGCGTTCAACGCCAACGGATCGATCAAAGCCGGCTTCGAGGACCACCTCATCGGCGACGGCCCGTTCAAGATGACGCCCGCCGGATGGCAGCACAACAAGGAGATCGATGTCGTCAAGTACGCGGCGTTCCCTGGCACCCAGCCGAAGGTCGGTGGCGTCGACTTCAAGAGCTACCTGAACCTGTCGACCGCGTACAAGGACGTGCAGACCAACGAGCTCGACGTGCTGCCGCAGCCGGACACGGCCGACCTCGCGAACGCGCAAGCCGACTTCGGCAACCGCTACCAGCACAGCCCGATGTCGGCGTTCCAGTTCCTCGCGTTCCCGACCTACGACAAGGGTTTCTCGAACGTCAACGTCCGCAAGGCGATCTCGATGGCGATCGACCGGGACGCGATCATCCGGACGATCTTCTCGAACACGCAGACGCCGGCCCGGTCCTTCGTCTCACCGGTGATCCCCGGCTACCGCGCCAACACGTGCGGCGACGCCTGCAACTACAACCCGACCGCCGCCAAGGCGCTCTACCAGGCCAATAACGGGCCGGCGCAGCTGCAGATCACGTACAACGCGGACGGCCCGCACAAGGAATGGGTCGAGGCCACCTGCAACGAGCTGCAGCAGAACCTCGGCGTGCCCTGCGTGGCGAAAGCCGAGCCGAAGTTCGCCGACCTGCTGACCAAGGTCGCCGCGAAGACGCCGGGCGTGGGCATGTTCCGCCTCGGCTGGGTCATGGACTTCCCGTCGATGGTCGACTACCTCGGCCCGCTCTACACGACCCACGGTTCGTCGAACTACTACGGCTACAGCAACCCGCAGTTCGACAAGCTGGTCGCGCAGGGTTCGACCGAGCCGACGCAGCAAGCCGCGATCAAGGTCTGGCAACAGGCCGAGGACATCCTCGCGCAGGACCTGCCGGTGGTGCCCCTGCGGTTCGGGCAGAACAACTTCGTCTTCTCGACCTTCGTCAACAACGTCACGATGGACCTGTTCCAAAACGTGAACCTCGTCAACATCACGACGACGCGTAAGTAACGCCTCGATGTTCCGCTATCTGGTGCGGCGGGTGCTCCAGATGATCGTGGCGTTCTTCGGAACGACGCTGATCGTCTACGCGATGGTGTTCGCCGCCCAAAACGACCCGATCCAGGCGCTCGTCGGCGAGAAACCGGTGAGCCCGGCCCAACGAGAGTTCCTCACGCAAAAGTTCCACCTCGACAAGACGGGCGTCGGCGGGTTCTTCTACCGCTATTGGGATTACGTCAGCCACCTGCTTCGAGGCGACCTCGGCGAGAGCCTCACCGGACGGCCGATCTCCGACATCTTGAAGCAGGCGTGGCCGTACACGCTGAAGATGGCTGGTTTGGCGATCTTGATCGTGATCGTTTTCGGGGTGGGCGCCGGCGTGATCGCGGGCATCCGCAAGGGCGGCATCTTCGACAACGCCACCCTCGTGCTGACGCTGCTGGTCATCGGCATTCCGGTGCTGGTGCTGGGCATTCTCGGGCAGTACTTCCTCGGCGTGAAGTGGGGCATTTTCCCGGTCAGCTACAACGGCACGCTGTGGGGTCTGGTGCTGCCCGCGATCGTGCTCGGATCGCTGTCGCTCGCGACCGCGTTACGGCTGACCAGCACGTCGGTCAACGACAACCTGCACGCGGACTATGTGCGGACGGCGACCTCGAAAGGCCTGTCGCGCACCCGCGTCATCGGCTCGCACGTGCTGCGCAACTCGCTGATCCCGGTCGTCACCTTCATCGGTGTCGAGCTGGGAAACCTGATGAGCGGCGCGATCATCACCGAGAGCCTCTTCAACGTGCCGGGCGTCGGCTACAACCTGAAGCTCGCGATCGGTGACGAGGACGGGCCGACGGTGGTCGCGATCGTCAGCGTGCTCGTGATCATCTTCCTGGTCGCGAACCTGATCGTCGACCTGCTCTACGCCGTGCTCGACCCGAGAATCCGATACTCGTAAAGGGGGTGGGCATGAGCGAGCTTGTCGTAGCGAATCATGTAGCCGCATGCCCGCGTCCTGCGGAGCGGAGGCGGGCATGAGCGACTTCGAGACGGTCGCCTCATCGGAGCTGCATTCGGCGACCCGCGGGCCGGCCGGCGACCTCAATGCGCCGAACCAGCCGACCGACTTCGAGGCGAGCACGAACAAACCTCGCAGCCTGGCCGGGGACGCCTGGCGCGACCTGCGCAGCAGCGTGGTGTTCTGGATCGCGGCCGCGCTCGTGCTGCTGTTCGTGCTGATCGCGATCTTCCCGTGGGCGTTCACCAGCGTGAACCCGAACTCCTGCAACCTCTCGAACAGCCTGCTCAAACCAAGCCTCAAAGCACCATTCGGGTACGACTTCCAAGGCTGCAACGTCTACTCCCGGACGATTCACGGCACCCGCTCGTCCATCGGCGTCGGCGTCTTCGCCACCCTGATCGCGGGTGCGATCGCGCTCGTCGTCGGCATGCTCAGCGGCTATTTCGGCGGGTGGGTGGACGGGCTGCTCGCTCGCGCCACCGACATCGTGCTGGGCATTCCACTCCTGCTGGCGGCCATCGTGTTGCTCCGGCGGATCAGCAACGGCTCGCACAATTACGGCATCTGGCCCGTCGTCTTCACGCTCGGCATTCTCGGCTGGACGACGGCCGCCCGCGTGGTACGAAGTTCCGTCATCTCGGCACGGCAACAGGACTACGTACAGGCCGCCCGGATGCTCGGGGCGACGAACCGGCGCATCATGATCCGGCACATCCTGCCGAACGCCGCGGCGCCCGCGATCGTGGTGCTGACGATCGCGCTCGGCGCCTTCATCTCCACCGAGGCAGCGCTCTCCTATCTCGGCATCGGGCTTCAACCACCGGCGATCAGCTGGGGCGGAGACATCTCGGACGCGTCCACGCGCATCCGGCAGGCATGGTGGCCGCTGATGTTCCCGAGTCTGTTCCTGGCCCTGACGGTGCTGGGATTCATCATGCTCGGCGACGCCGTCCGGGCAGCGTTCGATCCGAAGTCGAGGTAACCGGTGACGCATCGGGTGAACGACGACATCATTGTCCGCGGCGACAGCGCACCGGGCGAACATCTCCTCGACGTACGCGATCTGTTCGTCGAATTCCGTACGCGCGACGGCGTCGCCAAGGTGATCAACGGCGTCTCCTACTATCTCGACGCCGGCGAGTCACTGGCGGTGCTCGGCGAATCCGGATCCGGCAAGTCCGTCACCGCGCAGGCCATCATGGGCATCCTCGACATCCCGCCGGGGTTCATCCCGAGCGGGCAGATCCTTCTCGACGGCCGGGACCTGTTGAAGATGTCCGAGTCCGAGCGGCGGGCCACGCGCGGCAAGGAAATCGCGATGATCTTCCAGGACGCGCTGTCCGCCCTGAACCCCGTCTACAAGGTCGGATATCAGATCTCCGAGACGCTGCGACGGCGGATGGGGATGAGCAAGGCGGACGCGCGTACGCGTGCGATCGAACTGATGGATCTGGTCCGCATCCCCGGTGCCACGCAGCGTGTGGACGAATATCCGCACCAGTTCTCCGGCGGCATGCGGCAACGCGTGATGATCGCGATGGCGCTGGCGATGAACCCGAAGGTGCTGATCGCGGACGAACCGACGACGGCGCTCGACGTGACCGTACAGGCGCAGATCATGGACTTGCTCGCGCGATCTGCGGCGGGACATGAACATGGCGATGATCCTGATCACGCACGATCTCGGCGTGGTGGCCGACGTCGCGGACCGGATCGCGGTCATGTACGCCGGCCGGATCGTCGAACACGCCGACGTGCACTCGATCTACAAGTCGCCGGCGCACCCGTACACGAAGGGGCTGCTGGAATCGATTCCACGGCTCGACGCGAAGGGTACGGAACTCGCGACCATCAAAGGGCTGCCACCCAACCTCATGCGGGCGCCGTCGGGTTGCAAGTTCCACCCGAGATGCCCGTACGTGCAGGAGATCTGCCGCACGGTCGATCCACCGAACAAGGACCTCGGCAACGGGCGTACGAGCCTGTGCCACTTCGCCGAGGAGGTGCTTGATGGAACCCTCAACTGAGCCGATTCTCGCGGTACGCAACCTGGTCAAGCACTTCCCGATCACGCGCGGCATCCTGTTTCAACGGCAGATCGGCGCGGTTCGAGCGGTCGACGGCGTCAGTTTCGAACTGGCCCGCGGCGAGACGCTGGGTGTCGTCGGCGAATCCGGTTGCGGCAAGACGACGCTCGCGAAACTGTTGATGCACCTGGAGAAACCGACGTCCGGCGAAGCATTGTTCGAGGGCCGGGACATCTACAAAATGGGTGGTTCCGAACTCCGCCGGCTGCGCCGCAACATCCAGATGGTGATGCAGGACCCGTACACGTCCCTCAACCCCCGCATGACCGTCGGCGACATCATCGGTGAACCGTTCGAGATCCACACCGACGTGGCACCGAAAGGTGACCGAGCCCGACGAGTGCGGGAGCTCCTCGAATACGTCGGCCTGAACCCGGAGCACATCAACCGCTACCCGCACCAGTTCTCCGGCGGACAGCGGCAACGCATCGGCATCGCCCGGGCGCTCGCGCTGAAACCGAGCGTCATCGTGTGCGACGAACCGGTGTCCGCGCTCGACGTCTCGATTCAGGCACAGGTCATCAATCTGCTGGAAAGCCTGCAAGACGAACTCAATCTCGCGTACATCTTCATCGCCCACGACCTGTCTGTCGTGCGTCATATATCCGACCGTGTCGCCGTCATGTACCTCGGCCGGATCCTGGAAATCGGCACCGAAGACGAGATCTACGAGCGGTCCACGCACCCGTACACGCAGGCACTCCTGTCCGCGGTGCCGATTCCGGACCCCGATGCCCGCGTCCACCGAGATGTTGTCCGGCTCGAAGGAGACGTGCCTTCACCTGCGAATCCACCGTCCGGCTGCCGATTCCGTACGCGTTGCTGGAAGGCCGCCGATCTCTGCGCCCGCGAGGAACCGGAGCTGATCCTGCGCGAAGCAGACCCCCACCTGTCGCGATGCCACTATGCCGAGTTGCGCCAAGTGGTGCCGTAGCAACAGGTCAAGACCAGCTTCCCAGACTATTGACGCGAATCTCGCTGTGGTCCTACGTTCTAGCTCGCTCGATCACATGTCAGTGAGGCGAGTCAGACCACGGGAGAGATCATGAGTTGGTACCTGGCAGTTCTCAAGAACTACGCCGGATTCAGCGGCCGCGCGCGCCGCACTGAATACTGGATGTTCACGCTCTTCAACCTCATCGCGTACGTTGTTCTTGAGGTGCTCGCGAAGTCCGTCAGCAGCGTCTTCACCATTCTCTACCTCCTCTACGCGCTCGCCGTGATCATCCCCAGCCTCGCGGTAGCTTTCCGCCGGCTGCACGACATCGGCAAGTCCGCCGCCTGGATCTGGATCGCTCTGATTCCTATCGTCGGCGGCATCTGGCTGCTCGTGTTGACGTGCCAGCCCGGCCAGCCTGGCCCGAACCAGTACGGCCCGGACCCGAAGGCCGTCGACTCCGGCGCCGCTGGCGCGTACGCGCAGTAAGACGCTTGGTGTAGTCAGATTCGGGCGCGGCTCATTCGGGTCGCGCCCGAACTCTGTTCACCGACTGATCGGCAGGCCATCGTCATCCTCATCGGGAAGACCGAGGTCGTGGCGGCTCGGATATCGTCGGTGGAGATGCGTCGGGTAGTGCCGACCGCCCCGATCGTGCTCCCATTTCCTTTCCTCGGGCGACGTGACGACGCGGCCGTCGGCATCGACCATGGCGAGATAGAGTCCGGCGGCACCGACGAGTCGTTGCAACACCGCGATGCTCGGCATCATCTCGCCCGACTCGACCCGGCCGACGGTCGCCGGCGAGACTTTCGCCCGGTTGGCGAGTTGGCGCTGGCTGAGGCCGGTCAGTTGGCGCACTCGCCGTACCAGGCCGCCAGCCGGAAACGGACCGATCGTGGCCGGGTCGAGCGGATCGTGGCCGGCGACCGGATCGATCCGGGGCCGCCGCCGTGGCCGGACCTCACCGATCGGCCGTTCGCGTCGGTGCCTCCGGTCTTTGAACGCCTCTGCCCGTGGAAGGCCGAACAGATCAGGCGGCTTCCCGGTACGCATCTCCTGCCGCAGCTTCCACATCGCCGTCTGCTCCGGTGGACCGCTTTCGGGCCCACTGTCTTCCGGGCCGCCGTCTCCCGGGCCGCCGTCTTCCCGACCGCCGTCCTCCTGGCCACCGCTTGCCTGGCCACCGCTTGCCTGGCCGCTGTCTCCCGGGCCGCTGTCTCCCGGGCCGCTGCCTTCCACATCAACGGTTCCCGGGCGGTCGCTGCTGGGCCGACCGCCAGCCTGCTCGCTGCCGGACTGCATTTCGTCGAACTCACGACGGGCCTGCCGATGGCGACCGAGACGACGCTCGCCGAACGGTTGGCCACCCGATGATTCAGACGGCTGCATGCCTCCAGCATCCGCCGATTCACAGCCGCGAGCTATCCCCAAGTCGCGCTCTGTGGATAACTTTTCGTGACGCTCCGTGTGCCTCGTATCAACTGGCGCTTGTTATGTCGGGGGCTCGTTATTGCTCACTCCCGCGCAACACCATGCCGCCAGTCACACCGCGTGACTGATGCGCTGGCGTAAGCAATAACGAGCCCCCATCACGACATCAATTCACATCTGACGACATCGCTTCTACCTGCAAGAACCTCATCGCGCCGCCGATCGGTCAGAATTTCGATTCCGGAAGCAGCTACGAAGAGTGATATCGCGATGGCGCCCACCGCAGGCACACGCCGATTACGATGCGTCACCGCGCGACGATGAATCGCAAGGAGAGGCAACGCTCTGATGCCCCGGCACGTTCGCCTGCGAGCATCGGAGCGGCCCCCGCCGAACAAGCGTGCTAGTGGAAGAAGTGCCGCGTGCCGGTGAAGTAGAGGGTCACGCCCGCCGCAGCCGCGGCCGCGATCACCTCTTCGTCGCGGATCGATCCGCCCGGCTCGACGATCGCCCGGATGCCGGCTTCGATCAACACCTGGGGGCCGTCGGCGAACGGGAAGAACGCGTCCGACGCCGCGACCGATCCGCTCGCGCGCTCCGCGCCGGCTCGCGCGACCGCCAGCCGTGCCGCGTCGACCCGGTTGACCTGGCCCATTCCGACGCCAACCGTGGCGCCGTCGGTGGCCAGCAGGATCGCGTTGGACTTCACCGACCGGATCGCCCGCCACGCGAACGCCAGGTCGGCGAGCGTGCTGTCGTCGACAGCGTCGCCGGAGACGAGGCTCCACGAGCGCGGATCGTCGCCCGCCGCGTCAATGCGGTCGGCGGTCTGAGCGAGCGTGCCACCGGAGATCTGCCGGGTCTCGACGCTCTCCGCGGCCCACGCCGGCGCCGTCAGGATGCGCAGGTTCTTGCGGGTCGACAGCAGATCCAGGGCGGCCTGGTCGTAGGCGGGCGCAACGATCACCTCGGTGAAGACCTCGGCGACCTGCTGCGCCATCGCGAGCGAGACCTCCCGATTGACCGCGATCACGCCGCCGTAAGCCGAGGCGGGGTCACACGCGTGCGCCTTTCGGTGCGCCTCGGCGACGTCGGCGCCGACCGCGATGCCGCACGGGTTCTGGTGCTTGATGATGGCCACACACGGTTCGGCGAAGTCGTTGGCGCTGCGCCAGGCGGCGTCCGCGTCGATGTAGTTGTTGTAGGACATCTCTTTGCCCGAGTGCTGCGTCGCCTGCGCGAGGCCGGCCGGGCGCGCCGGGTCGATGTAGAGCGCGGCCTTCTGGTGCGGGTTCTCGCCGTAGCGCAGCGTCGTCTCCAGCGTCAGCGCATTGCCACCGAACTCCGGCCACGACTGCCCGGCGACCTCGGCCTCCTGGGCCGCGAACCACTCCGCGATGGCGACGTCATAGCGCGCGATCTCCGCGAATGCCCCGGCAGCCAGCGCGCGTCGCTGTGCGAGCGTCAGGCCACCGCTTTCGATCGCTTTGATGATCAGCGGGTACGCCTCGGGAGACGTCACCACGGCCACGCTCGCGTGGTTCTTCGAGGCGGACCGCACCATCGCCGGGCCACCGATGTCGATCTGCTCGATGCACCCGTCGAAGTCGGCCCCGGAAGCCACGGTCTCGGAGAACGGGTAGAGGTTGCTGACCAGCATGTCGAACGCCTCGATGCCGAGGTCCTCGAGCTGGGCGGCGTGCGTGTCGAGCCGCAGGTCAGCCAGGAGCCCCGCGTGGATCTTCGGGTGCAGCGTCTTCACCCGGCCGTCGAGGCATTCCGGGAAGCCGGTCAACGCTTCCACGCGGGTCACCGGCAGCCCGAGGCGCTCGACGAACGCGGCCGTCGTACCCGTGGAGACGATCTCCGCTCCGGCCGCGACCAAGGCGCGGGCAAGGTCTTCGAGCCCGGTCTTGTCATAGACGCTGACCAGGGCGCGCTTGACGGGGCGCACGCCGGCCGGCTCGGTCGGTTGGGTGGGCAGCGTCATGGGATGGTGACCTTTCGTCCGGTGATGGTCCAGCCGTCGCGGACCAGGCGGCCCACGACATCGACTAACTGCTCGCGCTCCGCCGCCTTGATGCGCTCGGTCAGCGTGTCCTCGGTGTCGCCGTCGAGCACCGGCACGGCGACCTGGGCGATGATCGGGCCGGTGTCGACGCCGCGATCGACGAAGAAGAGCGTCGCGCCGGCGATCTTCACACCGGCAGCGAAGGCGTCGCGAGGCCCGTGCATGCCTGGAAAGGACGGAAGCAGGGCATTGTGCGTGTTGATGTAACAGTCGCCGAACGCTTCCAAGAACGACGCGCCGACAAGCTTCATGAAGCCGGCCGAGATCACGAGATCAGGCTCGTAGGCGGCGATCGCGTCGGTCAGCGAACTGTCCCACTCCTCGCGCGTGTCGAACGCCTTGACCGACCGGATAAACGTCGGGATCTCGGCTTTTTCGGCTCGGGACAGACCCTCGATGCCATCGCGATCGGCGCCGACGGCGACGACCCTGGCGCCGTAGGCTGGGTCGGTGGTCGCGTCGAGGAGGGCCTGAAGGTTGGTGCCGGTGCCGGAAATAAGCACCACGAGGCGTGCCGTCACCTGCGATAGGTTACAGGGCGAGCCGATAACGCATGGAGCCGCCCTACTACCGTATTTTCGGGTAAATCGCCCGCACGAGCACCAATAATCGCATATTAAGACAACAGCATTGCAGTGCGAGGGGGAGCCGTGACCGATCCCAGGCCGCCGGAAGAGCCGTCGGACGGCAGCGAATGGGCCGCCGATCCGGCCGGCCAGCCGCCGTCCTTCGAGCCGCCCGTGCCGCCGTCACCCCCACCGCCGCCGGGCCCGCCACAGAGCCCCCCACCAGGACAGGGCCCGCCACCAGCACAGGGTCCGGAGGCTCCACAGCCGCCGCCACAGAGTCCCCAGGGTCCGCAGACCCCGCCGCCACCGGTGCCGGAGCCGCCCACGCCGCCGCCCGGTTACCCGCCGCCGCCGAACTACCCGCCGCCGAACTATCCACCGCCCGGCTACCCGCCACCGAGTTACCCGCCGCCGAACAATCCACCGCCGGGTACGCCGCCCGAGGGGCCCACCAGCGGGACGCCGTCCGGCTATCGCCCGGGTTACCCGCCGCCGGGCGAGTATCCGCCGGGCTACTCCCAGCCCACGCCGCCTCCCGGGTTCCCGCCGCCACCCCCGTACGGCGCCGGACCGAACCAGCCGTACGGCGCCGGACCGAACCCACCGATGCCGGGCCAGGCCGGAGAGGGTGGCGCAGGCGGCTTCGTGAACTCGTTCAGCAGCCGGGCGGACATCTACGGCATCCTGTCGTTGGTGACGGGCGCACTGTCGATCGTGTGTTGCGCCTGCGCCGGCTTCGGTGGCGGCGGCATCTACTTCGTCACGCTGCCACTGTCGATCGCCGCGTTCATCTTCGGCTACCTGCACCTGCAGCGGGTCAAGCAGGGCCGCGCGCGGAACCGCGGTCTCGCGATCGCCGGCATCGTGCTGGGCGTGATCGGCGTCGTGATCGCCATCTGCTTCGGCGTCGGTAGCATCGGCCGCGACTACAACAACGACATCAACTAGCGCGCGACGTCAACCAGCGCGCGTCATTCGCTCCGGGGCGCGGCCACGAATGCTCCGATGGCGGCGCCGCAGGCGATGCCGATCGCGCACACGATCGGGAACTGCCAGCCGACGTCGCCGGTGCGGGAGAGCAGCTTTGATCCGAGTGATCCCGCCGCGGCCCAACCGACGCACGCGAGCGTGACGCCGGCGATCGGCCCACCGAGCGCGGCCGCACCCGTACGCGCCCATCCGGTCAGCCCGATCCCGCCCGGCCGCCGCACCATCACCACGCCCGCGATCGCCCCGGCCAGCACCGGCATCGCGAGCAGCACCTGCGCGGCGCCGTTGACCGAATGGTTCGGCAAGCCGGCGAACACCGGCAACTGCGGCACGCCCGCCAGCGTGAATCCGGGTCCGGCGAGGTAGGCGGCGGCCCAGACGCTGACGTTCGGCGCGTACACGAGGCAGATCGCGATGATGCCGGCCTGGCCACCGACGCCCGCGTGGTAGTTGCGGAGCATCGCGGTAGCCGTCCCGCCCCCGAGCGCGATCGCCACGCCGGCCGCGATCGCTCCGGCCGCCAGGGTGAAGAAAGTGGACGCGATTCCGACGCGTACCCCCTCGCGCAGTAATGGCGGCATGCGGCGCGTCCAGCGACGTAACCGCCGGCCGCCCACCGACGCGCCGAAGAACGCGGTCACGGCGCCGACCATCGTCAGGTTCACGAACGCCCGCCCCGGCGACAGGGACAGCCCGGATCCGTCGGCGTACAGCGCTGCGACCAGCCCGATCAGCCCGTACGTGAGTCCGACAGCCGCTCCGAGGACCGCCGGGTGTGACCGGCTGGCCTTGGCGGCGTTACGGCCGGCGATGAAGAGCCGCCAGAGCGCGAGCGCCGTGATGGCGAGCGGGACGAGTGCGAACGGGAACCCGCCCAGCGTCAACGGAACCCCGTGGGCGAGGAGCCATGCCGCGGCGCCGTAGCGAATCGTCATGACCGGCGATGGACGGGAGGTGCCGATCAGCGTGACGAGGCCGACCGTCAGAAGCACTGGCGCGAGGGACGTGATCGTGGCCCAGATCGCGTTGGCCGCGGCCACGACGCCGAGCGGGGCCCGGCCGGGCCGTCGACCGGTCGGCGGGTGGCGCGACAACACCACGGTCGGGCGGTGCGCCAGATCGTCGGCATTGCTGGGGGTGAGCACCATCGCCCATGACTCTCTCAAACGACAGACGGCCGGTCGAGGTGACCGGCCGTCCGACGACGCGAAAACGTTGGTGGTACGAGAGTTGTCGTTACGAAAACAGCACTACAGCTTCTGCATGATCTCGCGCATCAGCTGAGCCGTCTCGCTCGGCGTCTTGCCGACCTTGACGCCGGCCGCTTCGAGCGCTTCCTTCTTCGCGTCCGCGGTGCCGGCCGAACCCGAGATGATCGCGCCCGCGTGGCCCATCGTCTTGCCCTCGGGAGCCGTGAAGCCCGCGATGTAGCCGACGACCGGCTTGGTCACGTTGGCCTTGATGAACGCGGCCGCCCGCTCCTCGGCGTCGCCACCGATCTCACCGATCATGACGATCGCCGCGGTGTCGGGGTCGTTTTGGAACGCCTCGAGCGCGTCGATGTGCGTGGTGCCGATGACGGGGTCGCCACCGATGCCGACGCTCGTCGAGAAGCCGAAGTCACGCAGCTCGTACATCAGCTGGTAGGTCAGCGTGCCGGACTTCGACACCAGACCGATGCGCCCGGGCGGCGTGATGTCGGCCGGGATGATGCCGGCGTTGCTCTGGCCGGGGGACGCGAGGCCGGGGCAGTTCGGGCCGATGATCCGGGTCTTGTTGCCCGACGCCACGTTGTGCGCCCAGGCCGCCGTGGAATCGTGCACCGGGATGCCCTCGGTGATCACGACAGCGAGTTCGATGCCCGCGTCGACGGCCTCGATGATGGCGGCCTTGGCGAAGCGCGGCGGCACGAAGATCACCGTGACGTCGGCGCCGGTCGCGGCCATCGCCTCGCCGACGGAGTTGAACACCGGCAGCGTCGTACCGTCGAAATCGACCTTCTGGCCGCCCTTGCCCGGCGTGACACCGCCGACGATCTGCGTGCCCGCCTTCAGCATGCGGCGGGTGTGCTTCGAACCCTCCGAGCCGGTCATGCCCTGCACGATGACCTTGGAGTTCTTCGTCAACCAGATTGCCATGTCATGCCCCTACAGCTGCGAGTTCAGCGGCGCGTTTCGCGGCGCCGTCCATCGTGTCAACGCGCTCGACGAGCGGGTTCGCGGCGCGGTCGAGGATTGCCCGGCCGGCGTCCGCGTTGTTGCCGTCCAGCCGGACGACCAGCGGCTTCGTGACCTTCTCGCCACGGTCGGCCAGCATCGCGAGCGCCTGGACGATGCCGTTCGCGACCTCGTCGCACGCGGTGATGCCACCGAAGACGTTGACGAACACGCTCTTGACGGCCGGGTCCGACAGCACGATCTCCAGGCCGTTGGCCATGACCGCCGCCGACGCGCCGCCGCCGATGTCCAGGAAGTTGGCCGGGCGGACGCCACCGAACTGCTCGCCCGCGTACGCGACGACGTCGAGCGTCGACATGACCAGGCCCGCGCCGTTACCGATGATGCCGACGGTGCCGTCGAGCTTGACGTAGTTGAGGTCGCGCTCCTTGGCCCGCTGCTCCAGCGGGTCGGCCGCCTCGGCGTCTTCGAGAGCCTCGTGGTCGGGGTGGCGGAAACCGGCGTTCTGGTCGAACGTGATCTTCGCGTCGAGCAGCAGCACCCGGCCGTCGGAGACCTTCGCGAGCGGGTTCACCTCGACGAGCGTCGCGTCCTCGGAGACGAACGTCTTCCAGAGCTTCACCGCGATGTCGGCGACCTGATCGGCGACATCGGCGGGGAAGCCGGCCGTCTCAACGATCGTGCGCGCGACCTGGGCGTCGACACCCCTGTTGGCGTCGATCGGGATCTGGTGGATGTCCTCGTGCGCGACCTGCTCGATCTCCATGCCGCCGGCGACGCTCGCGATGCACAGGAAGGTGCGGTTCGCGCGGTCGAGCAGGTAGGAGAAGTAGTACTCGTCGACGATGTCGGCGGTCTCGGTGATCATCACCTTGTGGACCGTGTGGCCCTTGATGTCCATTCCGAGGATGTCGGTCGCGCGGGCCTTCGCCTCATCGGCGTCGGCGGCGAGCTTCACACCACCGGCCTTGCCGCGACCGCCGACCTTCACCTGCGCCTTGACGACCACACGGCCGCCGAGTCGCTCGGCGATGGAGACAGCCTCGTCGGGGGTGGTGGCAACGCCGCCGTCCAGCACCGGCAGGCCATGCCGGGCGAACAGATCGCGCCCCTGATATTCGTACAGGTCCACGTTGAGCGTCCCGTCCTTCTCAAGTCCCGCCCGCCCGGAAGACGGGCCTAACGGCCGCAGCCTAGCGACAGAGGCTGCGAGGACCCCCAGAAGGGTACGGAGTGTGCCGTACCGCACACACACTGGGATTTGCGGTAGGTGACGCGGCGACGACTGGACTGAGGAGAAGCACCGCCGAAGGCGCTGCGCCGACGAGGGAAGACGTTGCCCAAGGCGTCATCGGGAGCAAGCCCGCACAAAAGAAAGTGAGGGACCGGACGCACCCCTCACACGTCCGGTCCCTCGATGCACGATGCCCCGCCGCCACCCCTCGACCGACAGGGCATCGGCCGTTTTTGGTGCCGGCCCCTGGTTTCCCGAGGCCGACATTCAATACAACGACGCCCCTCGGCAAGGGTTACGCGGGTTTCTGAGAGAAGTTTTCCAATCGTCGAAACGTCACGGAACCGTGGTGACGACGGCGGCTCGAACCCAGTCGACGATCGACTGTGTGGTCGCGCCGGGCGTGAAGACTTTGGCCACGCCGATGGCCGTGAGCTCGGGAATGTCGGCCTCGGGAATGATGCCGCCGCCGAACACGACCATGTCGTCGGCGCCTCGGGCGTGCAGAAGTTCGATCACTCGCCGAAACAGCGTCATGTGCGCACCGGAGAGCACGGACAGGCCGACCGCGTCGGCGTCCTCCTGGATCGCGGTTTCCACGATCTGCTCGGGCGTCTGGTGCAGGCCCGTGTAGATGACTTCCATCCCGGCGTCACGGAGCGCCCGGGCGACCACCTTGGCCCCACGGTCATGGCCGTCCAGGCCGGGCTTCGCCACGACAACGCGGATGCGAGCACTCATCGGCAAGACCCTTCAACGAGATCCACGGGAGCGACACTGCTTCCCTTAACGAACGGTAACCCGACGGCACGTCTTCGCGCCGCGAGGGCGACGCGTCTCACCAAACGCATACACCTACATACAGTGTGGACGTCGTGACGCTACGAAATGGCTGGTTGCCG
Organism: uncultured Actinomycetota bacterium; assembly: GCA_963797605.1. Classification (GTDB taxonomy): domain Bacteria; phylum Actinomycetota; class Actinomycetes; order Mycobacteriales; family Micromonosporaceae; genus DASQPR01. The sequence goes on from CAWCPX010000005.1 coordinate 1,109,251, forward strand.
CCCTGATCCACAAAAGCCCCGGAACTACGCGAGTCGCGTCGCACAAACGCACGGAAGTTACGACACATCTGTGGTTCGACTTGTATTCCTCGTAACAGATTGGCTACGGTGTTCCGGTTGTCGTCTGTAAGACACCTAGACGGCGATGCGGCGCAGACCCCCCAGCGCGGTTCCCCCAGACCGTGTTGCGCCGGCGGCACCGACCTCGGAGTGTGTGCGTGTCTGCACGGAAGGAACGCGACCGCTACCGCGGGCGTCGTCGGTTACCGACGCCACCCCGCAGTAGATATGCGGCCGTAGCGACCACCGCTCTTCTCGGAGCCGGCATCGTCGGCGTCGCGACAGCGGCCGCCATGCCAGACATGAAGGTCACGGACCCGAGCAGCCTGGCGTCGATGTCGGGCAGCACGAACATCGCGGCGTCCCGACAGGCCATCGCCAATCAGGCGACGCGATCCCAGACCCGTGGTTTCACCACGGAAGTGGCACCGAAGACCAGCGCGCTCGACCTCTGGCTTCTGCCGATGCACAACTACAAGATCGGGGCGCCGTTTGGTGAGTCCTCGTCGCTGAGCCAGGGTGTTGACCTGCTCGCGCCGGAAGGGACCCCGTTCTACGCCTCGCACAGCGGCACCGTCACGCTGGCCCGGTGGAACGGTGGCTACGGCTACACCGTCATCGTCAACGTCGGCAACAACGTCGAACTCGTCTACGGCCACGCCTCGAAGCTGCTGGTGCACGAGGGCCAGAAGGTCGCTTCCGGTGACCTTCTCGCCCTGACGGGCAACACCGGCTACTCGTTCGAGCCGTGCGTGCGCTTCGAAGTCCGGATCGACGGTGCGACGACGAACCCGATCGCCTACCTGTCCGATCACCTGGTCGACCTCACGAAGCACACCGACTCCTACAGCTAGGCGTCATCTGAACTCGCACAATGTGACGGCTCCCCGATCGGGGGGCCGTCACATTTTCGATCGGGGCGTGCCGCAGCACGATCCACATCACCTGGTCGCCGAAGTCGATCTGAGCCTGCGCACGGACGCCATGACCTTCGACCGCCACCACCCGGCCGAGACCCCAGCGCTGATGATTGACCCGGTCACCCGCGACCAGCGTCGGCACCTGGACTTTCTCCAACTCGCTGGCCGCCCGGAAGCTCCCGGCCGGGATGCCGAGGCGTTCGGCGAGTTGCGCGGCCTTCGGGGTGCCGCCGGTGAAGCTGGAACCGCCATAACCACCGGGGCGACCGCCGGCCGCTCGACCGCCGACACCGCCGCTGCTGCCGGACCAGGACGTGTATGCCCCCTCGGTGCGCTCCCACCGGACAAGCTTGTCGGGCAACTCGTCGAGGAAACGGGAGGCCGGATTGAACTGCGGTTGGCCCCAGGCGCTCCGGGTCATCGCCCGGGAAATGTAGAGACGGTGGCGAGCCCGGGTGATGCCGACGTAGGCCAGCCGGCGCTCCTCCTCCAACTCCTGACTGTTGCCGAGGGACCGCAGGTGTGGGAAGACGCCGTCTTCCATGCCGGTCAGGAACACGACCGGGAACTCCAGGCCCTTCGCGGTGTGCAGTGTCATCAGCGTGACGACGCCGCCCGAGCCGCCCGGCGCGGTCGGATCATCGGTCGGGATCTGGTCGGCGTCGGCCACGAGCGAGACCTGCTCCAGGAAACCGGTCAGTGTCGGTGTTTCCGGTGGCGCGTCGGCATCGTCGCCCTCGATCGGCTCACCGGTGTCGCGGGCGAGCACCCGCTCGGTGTATTCGCGGGCTACACTCACGAGTTCCTGCAGGTTCTCCACCCGGCCGGCGTCTTGCGGATCGAGGCTCTCCTCCAGCTCACTCAACATGCCGGAGCGGGCCAGCACCGCTTCGAGCACGTCTTCGGGCAGCGCTGTCTCGGCCATCTCGCGCAACTCGTCCATCATCGTGACGAAGGCGCCGATCGCGTTGGCCGAACGCGAGGAGATGCCGGGAGCGTCGGACGCGAGCCGCAGCGCCGCCCCGAACGACACTCTGTCTCTCGTGGACAGTGCCTCCACGCAGGCCTCGGCCCGATCGCCGATGCCACGGCGGGGCGTGTTGAGGATGCGGCGGACGCTCACGGTGTCGTCGGAGTTGGCGATCGCCCGCAGATAGGCGAGGGCGTCACGAACCTCTTTGCGCTCATAGAACCGAACCCCGCCGACGACCTTGTACGGCAGGCCGACCCGGATGAACACCTCTTCGAACACACGTGACTGCGCGTTGGTGCGGTAGAACACGGCGACGTCGGCGGGCCGGATCTCGCCGGCGTCGGTGAGCCGGTCGATCTCTCGCCCCACCCAGTCGGCCTCGGAATGCTCGGTGTCGGCGACATAACCCACGATCTGCTCGCCGTCGCCCTGATCGCTCCAGAGCCGCTTCGGTTTGCGCTCGGTGTTGCGGTCGATGACGGCGTTGGCGGCGGACAGGATCGTCTGCGTGGAGCGGTAATTCTGCTCGAGCAGGATCGTGCGCGCGTCGGGGTAGTCGCGCTCGAACTCCAGGATGTTGCGGATCGTCGCGCCGCGGAACGCGTAAATCGACTGGTCGGCGTCACCGACGACGCACAGCTCGGCCGGCGGCAGATCATCGGTGCCCGTGCCGACAAGCGTCTTGACCAGCATGTATTGCGCGTGGTTGGTGTCTTGGTATTCGTCGACGAGCACATGGCGGAAACGCCGGTGGTAGCGCTCCGCCACGGCCGGGAACGCCTGCAGCAGGTGCACCGTCTCCATGATCAGATCGTCGAAGTCGAGCGCGTGCGACTCCTTGAGCCGTCGCTGGTAGAGCGTGTAGGCCTCGGCGATGCTGCGCTCCCCCGGGCCCTTCGCGTCGCGCGTGGCCACCTCGGCGTCGATCAGCTCGTTTTTCAGGTTGGAGACGGCGGCGGCGAGCGATCGGGCACTGTAGCGCTTCGGGTCGAGGTCGAGTTCGCGCGCGACGAGTTGCATCAGGCGGCGGGAGTCATCGGCATCGTAAATCGAGAAAGACGACTTCAGCCCCGCGTGCTCGTGCTCGGCCCGCAGGATGCGGACGCATGCCGAGTGGAAGGTGGAAACCCACATGGCGCGGGCGCGCGGCCCGACGAGCGACTCGACCCGCTCACGCATCTCACCGGCGGCCTTGTTGGTGAACGTGATCGCGATGATCTCGCCGGGATGCACGTCGCGAGCGGCCAGCAGGTAGGCGATGCGGTGCGCGAGCACCCGGGTCTTGCCGGAGCCGGCGCCGGCCACGATCAACAGCGGTGACCCGGCGTGGGTCACCGCTGCCAGCTGGGGCTCGTTGAGCCCGGCGACGAGGGTCTGCGGATCGACCCGCGCGCGTGACTGCCTTTGCTGGTCAGCACGGGGGCGATCATCGCGTGATGGAGGGACCTCAAAAAGCGCATGCATTGTGCCGACAAGTCTATGCCGACCCTCTGACAGCGCCCGGCCGCCCACGCCCGCGAGTCGCACCTGTGTTCGAAAAATCGCGCCTCGGGGATCCTCGGAGCGGCGGGACCGGTCTTCTCGGCGCTACGGCGACACGCGCACCCGTCTGGGGCCAGGGCAACCCGGTCGCCGGCCGTACGCGTGCTCACATAAAGTTCTTGACCGTGCCGTTGTTTCTGCGAAGCGCGACCGCCCTCGTCGCGCTCGTCGTGGCCGGATGGGCCGGTTATTCGGCTGTCCGTGACCGTGCGCCCTCTCGCTGGCAACTCCGCAGCGTGCTGGTCGTCGAGGCGGTGGCCGTCGTGCTCGTGGACTGGGCCATCGTGAGCATTTCCGGGGGTCGGCGGGCACACGACATGGCCACGTTCATCGGTTATCTGGTGGCGTTCCTGATCGTGCCGGCTGCGGGCTGGGCGCTGGCTCGCCTGGAACCCAGCCGGTGGGGGTCAGTGATCATCGCGGCGGTCGGGGTCGTCGAGGCGATCCTCGTGGTCCGCCTCCAACAGGTATGGGTGGGAATCTAGGCATGACCATGACGACGGCACCGACCCGCCCCGGGCGCACGCGCATCAATGTCGGCGTCGGTCGCCTATTGATCTTCGTCTACGGGCTGTTCACGCTGTCCGCGGGTGCCCGGGCCTCGGTGCAGATCGCGACCAGGTTCCACGCCGCCCCGCTGGCCTACGTCCTGTCCGCCATTGCCGCAGTGATCTACCTGGTCACCACGATCTGCCTGGCCCGGTCCACCCCGCTCTCGCGCCGCCTCGCCATCGCCTGCTGCACCGTCGAGTTGATCGGCGTGATCGTCGTCGGCACCGCGAGCCTGTTCTGGCGCTCGGCCTTCCCGGCCACAGCCTGGTCCGAAGACGCGACAGTCTGGTCCTACTACGGCCTCGGCTACGCGCTCGTGCCGCTCCTGCTGCCGATCGCCGGGCTGTGGTGGCTTCGACGAGGTTCGCCGGCGCCGACCGCCGCCGACGCCTGATCGTGAGGTTTCCCACATTCCGGCATTTCCGCGCTGAACAGTGGCGGGAGCGGCCGGAGATGGCATACTTGGCGACGTGATTCAGACGAGCACGCGATTTTTTATCTATGAGACCGGGAGTCCGGCACTCGTAGATCTCGTCTGACCTATCAGACCTGCGAAATGCCCCGGGCTCAACGCCCGGGGCATTTTTGTGCCCCGTGGCCGCCGCTCGAGACCGCGCCCAGACTGCCGCACCGGACAGCGACGAACAGAGGAGCACAAAGTGAACAGCACGATCGAGAATGAGCGTATGACGACCGGCACGGAAAACACCGACGCATCCGATCGCATCGCGGGCATGCGGACCCGCATCGACGAGATCGACGACGCCATGATCAGTTTGTGGCGTGAGCGAGCCGCGATCTCCGGCGAGGTCGGCCGCGTGCGCATCGCCTCCGGCGGCACCCGTCTCGTGCTCGCCCGGGAGCGGGAGATCGTCGACCGTTTCCGCGACGCGCTCGGCGCCGACGGTGTCCAACTGGCGCTGCTCATCCTGCGCGCCGGTCGCGGGCGCCTCTGACAATCGTCCGGTGCGGCCGGCCGCGCTCACGAACGCGCGGCGGCACGGGCTCTGGCAAGCGGTCGGAGGCGGCCGATGTCACGGGCAACGACCGGGACCGACCTGGGCAAGGCTATAAATAGGTCATGACCTTCCCGCATTCGCCCGAGCCGATCACCGACGTCACGCGCGTGCTCTGCGTCGCGGCGCACCCCGACGACATCGATTTCGGCGCCGCCGGCACCATCGCGACCTGGGTCGACGCCGGCATCGAGGTGACCTACCTGCTCGTCACCCGCGGCGACGCGGGCGGTTTCGACGACACCCCGCGCGATCAGATGCCGCTGTTGCGGGAGGCGGAGCAGCGGGCGGCAGCCGCCGCTGTCGGGGTCACGAACGTGAATTTCTCGACGGGTACGCGGACGGCCGCGTCGAGTCGTCGATCGAGCTGCGCCGCGACATCACCCGGGTGATCCGGCAGGTGCGGCCGGACCGGATCCTCACCAACTCGCCGCTGCGCCGCTGGGAGCGCATCTCCGGGCCGTGCCACCCCGACCACCTCGCCGTCGGTGAGGCGGTGACGTGCGCCGTCTACCCCGATGCGCGCAACGAGTTCGCCTACCCGGAACTGCTCCTCGAAGAGGGACTGGAGCCGTGGGTCGTGCGCGAGATCTGGTTCAGCGGCAGCCCGAACCCCGATCACGCCGTCGACATCACCGACGTGTTCGACCGCAAACTCGAGGCGCTGAAGTCACACGTCACCCAGACCGGCCACATCGAGCTGGAAGAACGCATCCGTGGCATGGTGCGCGGCGTCGCGGCCACGGCCGGCCTGCCCGAGGGCCGGATGGCCGAATCGTTCAGCGTCATCTCGACCGGTTGATCCGCTGATCGTCAGACGAGGCGGCGGTCGGCGGCCCATCGGGAGAGTTCGTAGCGGTTGGACATCTGCAGCTTCCGCAGCACGTTGGAGACATGCGTCTCGACCGTCTTGATCGAGATGAACAGCTCCTTCGCGATCTCCTTGTAGGCGTAGCCCGCGCGCGAGCAGCCGCAGCACCTCGCGTTCGCGGTTCGTCAGCTGGTCGAGTTCCGGGTCGGCCAGCGGCACATCGGGCCGGGCGGCGAACGCGTCGAGCACGAAACCGGCCAGCCGCGGGCTGAAAACCGCGTCGCCGTCGGCCACCCGATGGATCGCGGCGGCCAGTTCCTCGGGCGAGATGGTCTTCGTGACGTAGCCCCGGGCGCCGGCGCGGATCAGCCCGATCACGTCTTCGGCGGCGTCGGAAACCGAGAGCGCCAGGAACCGTACGTCGGGATTCGCGGTCCGGGACGCCTCCAGCACGGCCCGGCCGCCGCCGTCGGGCATGTGCACGTCGAGCAGCACGACATCGGGCTGCGTCGCGGCGATCGACGTCACCGCCTGCGCGACCGTGCTGGCCTCGCCGACGACATCGACGTGCGCGCCGAGTTCGGAGCGGACGCCGGCCCGGAACATCGCGTGATCGTCGACGAGGAAGACTCGCAGGCGCCGTGCTTCGGTGTCACTCATTTCAAGTAACGTCCCTCCAGACGGCATCGCGCAACCGTACTTCGGTTCCTTCGCCGTTGTTCGTGCGGATTTCGGCGGTGCCACCGTGGCGTTCCATTCGCCCGATGATCGAGCCGCGTACGCCGTGCCGGTCATCGCCCACCGTGGTCATGTCGAAGCCGACGCCACGGTCGCGGACGAAGACACTGATGTTGTCGGACTCGACCTCGGCGTAGAGCGACACCGTGGCCACCTCCGCGTGCCGGGCCGCGTTGACCAGGGCTTCTCGGGTCGCGTTGACCAGCGCCCGCAGCGGGTCCGCCAGCATCGCGTCACCGACCACCACCGACTCCACCGCGATCGCGTAGGTGTCCTCGACCTCGGCCACGGCCTGCTCGATCGCGGCGGCGAACATCTCGGACGCGTCGCCACTCGGCTTGTAGAGCCAGTTGCGCAGGCTGCGTTCCTGACCGCGCGCGAGCCGCTGCACGGTCTTCACGTCGGACGCGTTGCGCTGGATCAGCGCCAGCGTGTGCAGCACCTGGTCGTGCACCATCGCGGCGAGTTCGGCGCGCTCCGCCTCGCGGATGCGGCCCTCACGCTCGGCGCGCAACTGGCCGAACATGCGCCAGAGCACCGGCGCCAGCACGACCGAGACGCCGCACAGGGCGATCAACGCGAACGCGATGCTCAGCAGCAGGGCGGTGAACCCGTTGCCGGAGATCGGCGCGAACACCGCGATCGTGCCGATGATGCCGACGATGACGAGCGCGCCACCGCCGACGAATCGCAGCAGGTAGGAACGTCGATCGTGCTCGTCGATGAAGGCGCCCATCCACGGCACCAGCGGCACCGAGCGGGACCAGCGCCGACGACGATCGGGGTCGGCCATGTGCCAGATCAGACCGGCGCCCGCCGCGATGATCGCGATGAGCCAGCCGAGCGCGTTGCCGAACCCGCCGAACCCGGCGAGCGCCCAAAGCAGCAGCACGCCGGCGCCGAGAGCGACGTAGGGCAGCAGTTCACTGAGGTTGCGCCGACGGGCGGCACCGGCGCCGGGTGGGTCACGCAGCACGACCCAGAACGCGACGTAGAGCAGGGCGCCGACGCCGTTGAGCGGGAGCAAGATCACGAAGGCGGCGCGGACGGCTGCGACGCGGACGCCCAGGTGCGCGGCGATGCCGGCGGCGACGCCCTGAATCAGCCGGTGCTCGGGGTCGCGGTGAAGGCGCCGAGGCGGCCGGGCGGCGAGCGGCGCCGTGGCCGTCGTCTGCTGCTCCACCTCTGCCTCCGTCCGTCTCGGCGCGCTCTGCCAGCGCGTCTGCCTCGATACTCACACGCGCCAACCGTGGCGCACAGGGGGACCGCCCTGAGGAACCACGCCGGCGAAGTCAGGGTCGGTTCAGGGTCAGCGCCGGAGGGAACTCGGGCGATGACGCGTCCATCATCAGACCATGACAAACGAGCCCGTCGACGACCCGCACGCCGGCGCCTCGCCGGCCGACGACGTGACGCCCGATCCCGTCGACCACGTCGACGCCGTCGATCCCGCGGATTCCGTCGATCCTATTGACCCGGTCGATCCCGTTGAGCCGGTCGCCGCTGAGCCGATTGGTGCGGTTGCGCCGATCGGCGCGAACGCCGTCGAGACGGACGCGGTTGACGCGGACGCCGTTGACGCGTTCGGCGACCCCCAGACCGCTCCCGTCGCTCCCCCGACGGGAGCCGGCATCACCCCGCCGTCCGGATTCATCCCACCGTCCGCTTCCGTCGGACCCTCCGGCCCCGGGGGGCCGTCCGCTTCCGGTGGGCCGTCATGGACCGCGCCGTCGGACTTCACCGGATCGGCTTATCCGCCACCATCCGGCCCGCCACCATCCGGCCCGCCGCCCGTCGGCCCACCGCCTCAAGCCGGCGGCTACGCGGCGCAGTTCGGCCTGGTCCGACCGCGTCAGGGCCGGTACATCGCCGGTGTCTGCGCCGCGCTCGGACGTGCGACCAACACCGATCCGGTGCTTTGGCGGGTCGCGCTGCCGGTGCTGACGCTGCTCGGCGGCCTGGGCGGCCTGCTGTACGTGATCGGCTGGCTGGTGATCCCGGCCGAAGGCGACTCCGGCTCGCCGCTGGAAGCCCTGGCCGGCCGAGGCCACTCGTCGACGTCACGTCCGCTGACAATCGTGCTCTTGGTCATCGCGGCGGTGACGATGTTCGGTGGCCTCACCCACGTCAGCGGGGGCCTGTTCGTGATCGCGGCCGTCGTCGCCGGAATCGTGCTCCTGGCGACCCGGCACGCCGACATGCCGGGCGCGATGATGGGCGCACCGATGGCCCCCGGCTCTCCGACGACGGCGGGTGTGCCGATGTCGGCTGGACCGATGACGTCCGCGGCCGGGATGGCACCGCCGGCTCCGACGACCGGATGGCCCGATCCGCCACTGTGGACGGGTACGCGTACGGACATTCCCACCGTGCCGATCGACAGTGGTCCGGTGGACGCGCCGCCCGCGTACCAGCCTCCGTTCGCGCCGTACGGGCCGTTCTCCACGGCGACGTTTCCACCGACGCCGCCTCCCCCGCCGCCGACCCGGGCGCACCGGCCCCGGGCGGTCACCGGCACGGCGGCTCATCATCTCGGCCGTGCTGCTCGTGGTCGGTGTGCTCGCGATTCTGGACACCACGAACGCGTGGTCGGTCCCGGCCGGCGCGTACTTCGCCGCCGCGCTGGGCACGATCGGGCTCGGGCTCGTCATCGGGTCGTTCGTCGGCCGGACCCGCGGCCCGATCACCCTCGGCGTGCTGCTGACCATCTGCCTGCTCATCAGCGTCGCCGCCGACCACAATCACGGCGGTTTCCACAGCCGGGACATCACCGTGACCCCGGCCAACATCGCCGCGCTCGACGACAGTTATCGCGAGGACGTCGGCCAGTTCACGCTCGACCTCTCGCACGTCAACTTCACCGGCGTCGACCGCTCGATCGACATTCGCCTGAACGTCGGTCAGATCACCGTGATCCTGCCGCCGAACGTGGACGTCTCGGTGACCGCGAAAGCCGACGTGGGCAGCGCGCACGCGTTCGGCAGCGGACGAGACGGCATCAACCAGCGCGCGCTTTCCGTTTCCGACAACGGTGCCGACGGTGTGGGCGGCGGCACGCTGCACATCGACGCCCGCGTCAACGCCGGCCAAGTGGAGATAAACCGATGAACAATCGCCGTCCGGACTTTCCGGCTCTGATCTTCGGACTCATTTTTCTCGGGATCGCGGTGTGGTGGCTCGTGGATCGCAGCGTCGGCCTGGATCTGCCGAGCGCCGGCTGGATCATCGCCGGCATCCTCATCCTGCTGGGCGTCGCCGGCATCACCAGTGCGCTGCGCAGTAACAGCCTGCCACGCAGCGGAGATGACCGCTGACGCGATGGCTCGCCATACCAGCGGTCGATGGCTGGCGGCATATGCTGACACCGTGACCGAATCCCTGCGCACTATCACCGTGCCCGCCGCCACCACCGTCACCTTGGGTGACCGGGCGGTGGCCGCGTTGACGACAGAATTCACTCGTTTGGGTGGCCCCAAAACCGGACTCGTGATCGGGGCGGTGCCCGGGTCACCGGTGCTGCTCGCCGCGATCGACGCGTTGACATCCGACGATCAGTTGACGGTCACGGCGAGCGCCACGGTGGCCGACGCGTTGCGAGCCCAGATCAACGGCCGTGGCACCTGGGTGGCCGACCGGGTCCGGGTGATCGAATCCCTCACCGAAGCCGACCCGGCCGACGTGGTCATCTTCGCCGAGCCGCTCACCGGCCCGGCCGATGCGGCCCGGCAACTCCTCGACGAGGTCGGCAAGCACCTCGCGGAGGGCGCTGTATTGACCGTGGCGACGATTGCAGCGCCCGGCCTCACCGACGGAGCCAGCGCGGAGTTGGCGCGCCAGTCGTCGTTCTACGGGGTCGGAAGCGACCTGGTCATCCGCAACCGGCCGCCGCTGCGCGTACATCGTCTGCGCTACGGTACCGCGCCCGCCGCGATCGCCGACCGGCTGCGTCCGGCGATGCGGCCCTCCAGCGTGCCGCTGACGCAGACGATGAACATCGACTCCAACGGTGTCGCGGCCGCCGGCATCGCGCTCGGGCTCGCCGCGACCGCGAAGATCGTCCGGCCCAACTCGAAGCTGTGGATGCTGCCCGCGCTGCTCGCCGGCCCGGTCGCCGCGTTCTTCCGCGACCCCGAGCGGGTCGTGCCCGACGACGCCAACGCCGTCGTGGCAGCCAGCGACGGCAAGGTGCTGTCGGTCGAGCGGTTCGTCGACACGCGTCTCGGCGACGAGGAGTTCCTGCGTGTCGCGGTGTTCCTGTCGGTCCTCGACGTGCACGTCAACCGGGCCCCGGTCGCCGGTCGCGTCGTCGACTACTTCGTGGAAGACGGTGGATTCGCGGCCGCGATGAAGCCCGAGGCGGAGCACAACGTCGCCGCGTACACCGTGCTCGAGACGCCCCGGGGCACCGTGGTCGTGGCACAGCGCACCGGTCTGATCGCCCGGCGCATCGTGCAACGCGCTCCGATCGGCTCAATGCTGGCCCGGGGCGAGCGGTTCGGCCTGATCCGGTTCGGGTCCCGCACCGACGTCTACCTGCCGGCCGCCGCCGCCGAAGCCGCCGTCGTGCCCGGTGACACGGTGCGCGGTGGCACCACCGTGATCGCTCGCTGGCGCTGAGGGTTCGCTGAGACGTCACAACGAAACGGCCCCGTCCATCTCGGACGGGGCCGTTGTCGTGATCCGGGCTGGTCAGCGCGGATCTGAACGGATCAGACGGTGCGGACGTGGCCCCGCTGACGCAGCCACAGCAGCGGGCCGCTCACCAGGTAGACGGCGACCAGCAGCGCGAACGTCGTGCGGTAGTTGAAGAGCATGCCGACCGCCGGCGCCACCCAGAACCACAACGGGAGGCGGGCGATGCGCCCGACCTTCGCGTAGGGGAAGCCGGAGACCATGGCGATGGCGAGCACCGCGACCGCGATGACGGCAGCCGGGCCGGGCAGACGCAGCCCGATCAGCACCGCTACGCCCATGACCGCCGCCGTCATCGTCGTCGGCACGCCGGTGAAGAAGCGGCCGTCTTTCGGCGACACGTTGAAGCGGGCCAGGCGAATCGCGGCACACGCGGCGATCATGGCGCAGGCCAGGGCGACGAGCGGACCGTCGGCTCGGCCGTGCAGCGATGCGTAGACCACCACCGGTGCGGCGAGGCCGAACGAGCACATGTCGGCGAGCGAGTCCATCTGGGCGCCGAACGGGCTGGCCACGCCCAATTTGCGGGCGAGCGCGCCGTCGAGGCCGTCGAACAGCACGCAGCCGATCAGCAACGCGGCTCCGACGCGGACGTCTCCGTGCATGCTCAGGAAGATGGCGGAGATGCCCAGCACGAGGCTCGAGACGGTGCAGCCGTTGGCGATCGCGAACTTGATCCGGCGGGCCAGCGTCTTCTCGCCCGGCAGCAGCGGAATCGTGTGCGGGACGGGCGACTCGGCGTCGTCGAGACCAGCCGGCCGGGGCGCGGGCAGCGTGGCCGCGCCCATCGGCGCCGGGCTGACCGGAATCACGGTCTCCGGGGCGGGGAAGACAACCTCGGATCGACGGTGATCTTGCCGGGACCGGTTGATCGCATATCTCCGACGGGGGACATCGATGCCCGTGTCCGACGTCACGTGCACGGTGGTGCTACCGGTGGCGCCGGTCACCGCCGTGCGTGCCGACAAACCGGACACGGAAGCTGAGTTGTTGTCGCGGCGACGGACGGCTCGCAGCGCTTGGCGGGCAACACTGCCACCGCCGCGCCGCAACCGGCCGGTCCAAGCCGAACGCCGTCCAGCAGGACGGGGGCTGTCATTCGTACGCCGGCGCCATGGGGCTCTCGGCACGTTTTCCTCCAGGTAGGAACGGTAAGGTCGCCGCTCCAGATCGGTTGTCGTAATCCGCTTTTACGGCTGGCGCCGTAGGCGGTTCGCGGCCTACACGATCGCATATCCAACCCCCCCTTGGCGATCATCGCCGCGAAGTCGGTCGTTCACTCACTGCCACGGGGTGGTGAACCCTCATTGTACGGGAAGCATCGAAAGATGGAACCGCGCGTGATCACCCGCATCACAGAGCGTAATCGGTCATAACAGTCCGTGCCAGTCGGTTCAGATTGAGCGAACGGGCTTCTGCCAGTGTGAACCACGCCGCTCGATCGGTGGAGCCACTCTGCTCGTGGACGATCGGGTCCGTGGGCACCGTCACCAAAACCCGAAAAATTGTCCGAACGGTGTGCCAGTCGATCGGCCGCTTTTCCGGCCCGTACGCGGCGGGATTATGAAAATGCGTGATGGAGAGCAATTCGCCGACGTCGCCGCGCTGACCCGTTTCCTCAGCGAGTTCTCGAGCGAGGCCCTGAACTGCGGATTCGCCGAAATCTGTGCCGCCGCCCGGCAGGTGCCAGCTGCCCGCCCCGGGATATCCGGCGGCGATTCGCGTCAACAGAATGCGCCCGCCCGGATCGCGGACGAGCCCGTACGCGGCAAAGCGCTGGACCTGTGTGATCGGTCCGTCGGGGACGACCGGTCGGGACGCGGCCACGGCGGCCGGCCAGTCGGCGGGCTCATCACCGATCTCGGTCGGCACGTCGAGGAGCCGGGCCGTCCACGACATCAGCGGGAGCCCGGCGATCTCCGTCGGGGTGAACCACCCGGCCGCGTCGCTGGAACCGTCGGGCTCCGGGCGCAGCGATCCACCCGTGATCTCGACGTCGAAAACCACCCGATCATGGTGGACGAGTTGCTCCCGCTTCGGGTCTTCGACCAGGTTGAAGTAGACCCCGACCGGACGGCGGACGGCGATGGACAGGCCGGTCTCCTCGGCGAACTCGCGAGCGAGCGCTTGAACCGGATCCTCGCCATGGTCGACACCGCCGCCCGGGATCTGCCACAGGCGCGGGACGCGTGCCGTCGGCGAGCTGCGGACGAGCAGGATCCGGCCGGTGTCGTCGCGGCAGATCCCGTAGACACCAGTCCTGCGCCGTTGCCACATCTCGCTGTTTCCGCCCCTAAATCCGGACATCTGATTCGACCGACCTGAGCAACGCTACCGACTGCGCCGCGGCGCCCCTTACCCGGCGGCTTCCGGGAGGTCGGAACCTTCGTCGCGTTGATCACGGCGGCGGCGGCCGTGAGCGCGTCGGCGGTCACATCGGTGACGTCGTCGGCGAGATCGAGCGCGAGCACCTCGGTCGGCCGTCAACCACCGGGCCTCCACCGTCGAACCGCCGACGTCGTAAACCTTCGGCTCGGTCGGGTGACTCACGTGCACGAGGTAGAAGGCGCGTACGCCGTGCCAGTCGATCGGATAGCCCTCGGGCCCGATCTGCGCGGCGTCACGGTGGCTGGCGACGCCGAGGAGCGCGCCGAGCGTGCCCTCCTGCCCGGTCTCCTCGACAAGCTCGCGGAGCAGCGCCGGGGCCGGCGATTCGCCGTAGTCGGTGCCGCCGCCGGGCAGATGCCAGCGACCGGCGCCCGGGTAGCCCGCCGAGACCCGCGTGAGCAGCACCCGGCCGTCGGGATCGGTGGCGACCGCGTAGGCGGCGAAGCGCTGCGCGTGGTGCAGGCCGTCGGGACCCTGGACGGCGTGGAAGGACGGGAGGTCGGGTGGCTCGTCGGGCAGCAGATCGGCGCTGGCGCGGGGCAGATCGAGCGCCACCGCGGTGAACGGCCGCACGAGCAGCGTCGCGGCTTCCTCGAGCGTCACCCAGCGGCTCAGGTCGGTGGACTGACCGACACGCTCGATGATCTCGCCACCCCGGACCGTCACGCTGTAGATGAGCCGGTCGGTGTGGATCGTGATGCCGCGGTCGGGCAGCGCGCGTACGTCGGCTCGCACGTCGACCAGCCCGCTCACGGCCACGGACAGACCGGTCTCGGCCGCCGTTTCGCGGACCACGGTGTCTTTGGGGTTCTCGCCGTGCTTCACCGCCCCGCCGGGCAGTGACCACACTCCAGGAGTGCCGGACGCGGCACTCGCGCGGACCAGCAGGACTCTGCCGGCTTCATCTTGACAAATGCCATAAGCAGCGATGCGGCGTAACGGTTCCAACGCGAAGTTCCACCTTGGGGGATAGGGGGAAGGGCCGGCTCAGGGGTCAGTTTTCAGGGTACGCATCCGGGCCTTCACGGAGGCATCTCGGCGCGCCCGTGCCGCATGGTGGTTCTCATGACACAGATGCCTTTCTCGTCACAGCAGCGGCCCACATCGCAGTCGGGGCAACCCTACCGGCAGTTGCGGCGCTCACAGACCGATCGCAAGATCGCCGGCGTGTGCGGCGGCATCGGGGAGTATCTACACATCGACCCGACGCTGATCCGCATCGCTTTCATCGTCGCCACCGTCCTCACCGGCGGCACAGCAGCGATCGCCTATCTGATCGCCCTGGTCCTCATGCCGGACCGGCCGGCCCCGGCCCCGGTCTGGCACGAGGCCACCGCCACCACCCCAACCGACGCCCACCAGACCAGCCTCTAGATCTTGACCGGTACTTCTGTGCTGGCCGCGCACCTCCCGTGACCGGATCTTGCGACTTACCGTGATCGTCCGGCCGCTTGCCAGCGGTAGGTCTCAAGATCCGTAGGCCCCGGCGACGTGGTCCGCATGCTCGCCGGGAAGGCGGGGCGAGATGCTCGCCGGGAAGGCGGGGCGACGCCGCTGGCGCCACGACACGCTCGTGCGACACGCCGATCGGTTCGGATCTCCGACGTCACGGTGGTCTCAGCGGCCCGGCGGCAACATTGGCGTCGGAATCTCAACCGCAGGCGTGTCGACACGCGACAATTCGGACGCACGATTCGCCGGCTGGGGACTAGGCGCCGGAAGCGGCGCGGCCAGGACTGGGCACGGGCCGGGAATGAACGGGCCAGGGTCGGCCACGGGCCGGGCCTCGGCGCGGGCCAGGACCGGGCACGGACCAGGACCAGGGCGGGGGCCAAGACCGGGCACGGACCAGGACCAGGGCGCGGGCCAAGACCGGGCACGGACCAGGACCAGGCGCGGGCCAAGACCGGGCGCGGGCCAAGACGGGCACGGGAACGCAAGACCGGGCACGGGCCGGGTTGCGCTCGCGCCGGGTTTGGGAGCCAAGGGGCTGGGCGCTGCGACTGAGGCCCGTGGTCGAGGTCGAGGCAGGGGGCCACGCCGAGGCAGGCACGAGGCGCCGAGACGTGGAGTCCGAGATCCAGGCCACACGGCCTCCACCAGAAAAACGGCCACTCGGGATGATCGAAACGGTGTGCGCGCGACCCCCACACCCTCCCAGCGAACCGTGCGCACGGCAGGCTTTTAAGGCCGCCCGACCACGGAGGGATCAAGCTTGACCGCCCGGAGTGGTCGGGCGGCCTTAACAGCCAAAACCCCGATTACTCCCACTCAATAGTCCCCGGCGGCTTAGAAGTAACGTCCAAGACAACCCGATTAACCTCGGAAACCTCATTAGTAATCCGAGTAGATATCCGAGCAATAAGATCAAAAGGCAACCGAGACCAGTCCGCGGTCATCGCATCCTCACTGGACACCGGCCGCAACACCACAGGATGCCCGTACGTGCGCCCGTCCCCTTGCACGCCGACGCTCCGGACGTCGGCGAGCAGCACCACCGGGAACTGCCACACGTCCCGGTCCAACCCGGACGCCGCCAGTTCGTCTCGGGCGATCAGGTCAGCGGCTCGCAGAATCTCCAACCGCTCGCGGGAAACCGCGCCGATGATCCGGATCGCGAGCCCGGGCCCCGGGAACGGGTGCCGCCAGACCATCGCGTCGGGCAGGCCGAGTTCGGCGCCGATCTGGCGGACCTCGTCTTTGAACAACGATCGCAACGGCTCCACCAGCGAGAACGCGAGATCGTCGGGCAGACCGCCGACGTTGTGATGCGACTTGATGTTGGCCGTGCCGGAGCCGCCGCCGGACTCGACGACGTCGGGGTAGAGCGTGCCCTGCACCAGGAACTCGACGTCGCCGGCGGAGGCCACCTCGCGCGCGGCGGCCTCGAACACCCGGATGAACTCGCGTCCGATGATCTTTCGCTTTTGCTCCGGGTCGACGACGCCGTCGAGCGCGCCGAGGAACCGGTCGGCCGCGTCGACGACCTTCAGTTTGATGCCGGTCGCGGCGACGTAGTCCTTCTCGACCTGCTCGGCCTCGCCGGCGCGCAGCAGCCCGTGGTCGACGAAGACACAGGTCAACTGATCACCGACGGCTTTGTGGACGAGTGCCGCCGCCACCGCGGAGTCGACGCCGCCGGAGAGCCCGCAGATGACCTCCTTGTCGCCGACCTGCGCCCGGATGGCGGCGACCTGGTCTTCGACGATGGATGCGGGTGTCCAGGTGGGCTCGATGCCTGCGATGTCGTAGAGGAAGTGCTGCAGCACCGTCTGGCCGTGGCGGGTGTGCGCGACCTCGGGGTGGAACTGCACGCCGGCGCGACGACCCGGGACGTCTTCGAAGCCTGCCACCGGCGCCCCGACCGACGACGCGGTCACGAGGAACCCGGTCGGGCCGGCGCTCACGCAGTCGCCGTGACTCATCCACACGTCTTGCGCCGCGGGGAGCCCGTCGAACAGCACCCCGGACCGGCCGACCTCGATCGCTGTCGGGCCGAACTCGCGCCGACCGGTCTTCTCGACGGTGCCGCCGAGCGCTTTGGCCATCAACTGGAAGCCGTAACAGATGCCGAAGATCGGCACGTCGGCGTCGAACAGGGTGGCATCGACGGTCGGCGCGCCCTCTTCGTAGACGCTGGAGGGGCCGCCGGAGAGGATGATCGCCGCCGGGTCCTTCGCGAGCATCTGGGCGACCGGCATCGAGTGCGGCACGACCTCGGAATAGATGCGGGCTTCGCGTACGCGGCGGGCAATCAATTGGGCGTACTGGGCACCGAAGTCGATAACGAGAACCGGGCGTGACGAGGTCATACCCCAGCCTAACGTTCGGCATGATCTTGGTCGAAACCGGGGAAGATGGGTGTTATGGGAGAGATTCTCGTGGGCACCGCGTCATGGACGGACAAGACGTTGCTCGCCAGCGGCTGGTATCCCCCCGAGGCGGACAATCCCGAGAAGCGACTCGCCTATTACGCGAAGCAGTTTCCGCTTGTCGAGGTCGATTCGACGTACTACGGCCCACCGGCGGAAGCGACCGCGGGGCTGTGGGCCGACCGTACCCCGCAAAATTTTGTCTTCAATATCAAGGCTTTCAGCATGCTCACCGGGCACCCGACCAAGCCGAGCGCGATCTACAAGGACCTGCGGCCGGAGACCGACAAGAAGACGATCTACCCGGACGATCTTCCACCCCAGGCCTACGAGGATGTGTGGACGCGGTTCCTGAGCGCGCTTGATCCGCTCGTAGCGGCGAACAAACTCGGCTCGATCCTCTTCCAATTTCCGCCGTGGTTCACGATCAAGCGGGCCAACAAGGATTATCTGACCGAGGTCGCCCGCCGGTGCAGCCCGCTGCGGGCGGTGATCGAGTTGCGCAACGCGACCTGGTTCGACGGCGACAACCAGCGGGAGACGCTCGACTTCCTGCGACGGCACGAGTTGCCGTTCGTCAGCGTCGACATGCCGCAGGGCTACAAGTCGTCGATCCCGCCCGTGCTCGCGGCGACCAGCGACCTGGCCGTGGTGCGCTTCCACGGGCACAGCGAGCATTGGAACAGCAAGAACATCTACGAGAAATATGGGTACGAGTACTCGACCGCCGAACTCACGACCTGGGCTCCGAAGCTGGAGCACCTGGCGCGAGAGGCGGAGCAGGTGCACGTGCTCATGAACAACTGCCGTGACGACTTCGCCCAGCGAAACGGCGCCGAACTGCGGAAGCTGCTCGGCGTCTGACGCGTCACCGGTCGAGGCTGTTACCGATCCAGGACAAGGCCGACCTTCTGGAACTCCTTGAGGTCGCGGTAGCCACACTTGGCCATCGCCCGGCGCAGGCCGCCGAAGAGGTTGAGGCCACCCTCGGGGTCGTCGGACGGGCCGTAGAGCAGGTGCTCCATGGAACCCAGCGGCTCGTCACCGTCGCTGACCAGCATGGCGCCACGGGGCAGCTTCGGGTGGCTGGCCGAGCTGTGCCACCACGCACCGCCACCGGGCGCCTCGGAGCAGACCGACAGCGGCTCACCGAGCATCACGGCGTCGGCACCGCAGCCGAGCGCCTTGGCGATGTCGCCGGAGGTGCGCACGTCGCCGTCGGCGATCAGGTGCACGTAGCGGCCACCGGTCTCGTCGAGGTAGTCACGACGGGCCGCGGCGGCGTCAGCGATCGCGCTCGCCATCGGCACCCGGATGCCCAGGACCCGGTCGGTGGTGGACCACTCGTCGGCACCGACGCCCACGATCACGCCGGCCGCGCCGGTGCGCATCAGGTGCAGCGCAGTCTGGTAGTTGGTGCAGCCGCCGACGATGCACGGCAGGTCGAGGTCGGCGATGAACTCTTTGAGGTTGAGCGGCTCGTCGACAGTGGACACATGCTCGGCCGAGACCAGCGTGCCCTGGATGACGAGAATGTCGACGCCCGCGTCGAGGATCACCGGGGCAAGCGCGAGCGTGTGCTGCGGACTCACGCGCACCGCGACGGTCACGCCGCCCTCGCGCATCACCCGGACCCGCTCGGCGATCAGCTCCGGCCGGATCGGCTCGGCGTAGATGCGCTGGAGTTTGCGGGTGGCGTGCGCGTCTTCGCCCAGGTCGGCCAGCTCTTTGAGCACACCGGTCGGGTCTTCGTAACGCGTCCACAGGCCCTCGACGTTGAGCACGCCGAGACCGCCGAGCTGGCCGAGGGTCACGGCCGTGGCCGGGCTCATGGTGGCGTCGGACGGGTGCGCGACGCACGGAATCTTGAACGGGTAGGCATCGAGCTGCCACGACGTGGAGACGTCGTCGACATCACGGGTGCGGCGGCTCGGCACGATCGCGATGTCGTCCAGGTGGAAGCCGCGCTGCGCGGACTTTCCGAGGCCGATCTCGACGACATCACGCATGGTTGTCCCTTACAGATATCGAAAGAAAGTGGCGATCAGCGGGAATGGTAGTTGGGTGCCTCAACGGTCATCTGGATGTCGTGCGGGTGGCTCTCCTTGAGGCCCGCCGCCGTGATGCGGATGAGCTGACCGCGTCGCTGCAACTCCGGCATGCTGTCGGCACCGTTGTAGTACATCGCTTGCCGCAGGCCGCCGACGAGCTGGTGGGCCACGTTCGCGAGCGGGCCACGGTAGGGCACCTGGCCCTCGATGCCTTCCGGGATGAGCTTGTCGGTCGACGTGACGTCGGCCTGGAAGTAACGGTCTTTGGAGAACGACTGCGACTGCTCGCCGCTGCGCAGACCAGACAGCGCCGCCAGTGAGCCCATGCCGCGGTAGGACTTGAACTGCTTGCCGTTGATGAAGATGAGGTCGCCGGGGCTCTCTTCGCAGCCGGCCAGCAACGAGCCGAGCATGACGGTGTCGGCGCCGGCCACGATCGCCTTCGCGATGTCGCCGGAATACTGCATGCCGCCGTCGCCGATCACCGGCACACCGAACGGCTTCGCGGCACGGGCCGCCTCCATGATCGCGGTCACCTGCGGCACGCCGACGCCCGCGACCACGCGCGTGGTGCAGATGGAACCCGGGCCGACACCGACCTTGACCGCGTCGGCGCCCGCGTCGATGAGCGCCTTGGCGCCGCCGTAGGTCGCGATGTTGCCGCCCACGATGTCGACCGTGGTCTCGCGCTTCAACTGCTCGATCATGCGGACGACGGCCTGGTTGTGGCCGTGCGCGATGTCGACCATCAGCACGTCGACGCCGGCCTCGATGAGAGTGCGGGCGCGCTTGTAGGACTCCTCGCCGACACCGATCGCGGCCGCGACCCGCAGGCGCCCCGCTTCGTCTTTCGTGGCCTGGGGGAACTGCTCGCTCTTGGCGAAGTCTTTCACCGTGATCAGACCGCGCAGCCGACCGTCGGCGTCGACCAGCGGAAGCTTCTCGATCTTGTGCTGTCTGCAGCAGTGCGAGCGCCTCCGGCTTGCGTGACGCCGACCGGCGCCGTCACGAGCGGCATCGGCGTCATCACGTCGCGCACGAGCGCGGACTGGTCGGCGACGAACCGCATGTCACGGTTGGTCACGATGCCGGTCAGCCGGCCGAACGCGTCGACGACCGGCACGCCCGAGATGCGGTATTTGCCGCAGAGGGCGTCGACGTCGCGGATTGTGTCGTCGGGCGAGCACGTGATCGGGTTCGTGATCATGCCGGACTCGGACCGCTTCACGAGGTCGACCTGAGCGGCCTGGTCTTCGATCGAGAGGTTGCGGTGCAGCACGCCGATGCCGCCGAGCCGCGCGATCGCGATCGCCATGCGAGCCTCGGTCACGGTGTCCATCGCGCTGGAGACCAGCGGCATGGCCAGGTCGATGTTGCGAGTGAGGCGACTGGTGGTGCTGGCCTCACTCGGGGCCAGGTCGCACTCGACCGGCAGCAACAGCACATCGTCGAACGTGAGCCCGAGCGGAATACCGTGCTCGGCGACAAAGGACCCTGCGGGCGAAATGTCGGATTGGCTGGCGGGCGAAAGATCCACTGGGCTGTCTCCTCGGCTGCGGTGTACTTATCGTACCCAGTCACGACGCCGAGCCCGCCGTGCCATGCCCCGGGCACCGTGTGCGCTGCGTCATGTACCTGCTCGAACCGCTCTTCGTGCGAGCCCATGATCGGCCGGACGTTCGGGATGGAGTGACGAAAGGTGCCGACACCTCGGCTAGACCTCCACGGGCGCAGCGGGGGACGCAGGTAGAGGGATACGGTGGAAGGGTGCACGACGAGCCGATCGACCCGTTCGCTGGCGATCCCAGCGATCCGTCCGCTGAGCTGGCGGATCTAGACGACCTCGCCCTGGCCGAGGGCGCTGACGGCTCCGACCCGTTGACCGATCCCGAGCGCGAAGACGTGCTCGAAGACCTGGCCGACCTGGAGATCTACCAGACGCTGCTGGCGCCGGTCGGCATCCGCGGTCTCGTCATCGACTGCGAAGACTGCCACGAGCCGCATTATTTCGACTGGGACCTGCTCGGCAGCAACCTGCGACATCTGCTCGACTCGGGGCGCCCACGCGTGCACGAGCCGGCTTACGATCCCGATCCCGAGCACTACGTGACGTGGGAATACGCGCGCGGTTACACCGACGGCGTCCACGACACGCTGAGCGAGGCGGAGTAACGCACCGGCGCCACCCCGCCTCCTGCCGCCAACCCGCTAACCCACCAGGCCGAGGCGGAAACCGGACGCGACCGCGTGCGCGCGGTCTCGGGCGCCCAATTTCCGGAACAGCCGTCGGGCATGCGTCTTCACGGTGTCCTCCGACACGAACAACTCCCGCCCGATCTCGGCGTTGCTCTTGCCGTCGGCCATCCCGCGTAACACCTGCAATTCGCGTTCGGTCAGCGACGGCGTACGCACGCCGGGGCCGCCTCGCGGAAGATCCATGCGCTGCTGCGGCACCAGGGCGGACGGCAGCCCGCCACGCCCGTCCCCGTCCGTGACGCGGCCGGCTCCCGCCAACGCGGGCACGCCCGGGCCGTCGTCGACCGGATCGACGCCCGTGATGCGCGGGCCCTGCGGCGTCGAGTAGCCCGGACCACCGTTGCGCGTGTCGGCGGCGGTCGCGTTCGCGGACCCGTTGACCTTGCCGGTCACGAGCGGGCGGCCGCTCCGGCCGGGATCGATCCCGGCCGGCACGGCGGCACCGGCACGGCGAACGGCCCCGATCGGGCCCGTGGCCACCGCGCCCGAGGCAGCGCCGGTCACGGCCCGAGGAGCCATCGCGCCACCGGCCGTCACGACCGGGCCGAGGCCGACCGCGTCGGTCAGCCCGAGCAGCAGCACGGTCTTGGTCACCGCTGTCACCAGGTCGGTGTCGCCGCCACGGATGACGCCACGGGCGCCGGCCGCGATCAGCGCGCTCGCGACGGACGGCTCCGGCAGCCCGTAGACGACGAGCGTCGCCCGGGGCGCGTACGCGATCGCACGGCGTACGAAACCGACCGGGTCGGGTCGTGTGAGTGGCCCGTCCACGAAAACAAGATCCGCACTTCGTTCCGCGAGACGAGCGATCGCCTCCACCGCGGTGACCGCGGTGCGCACGGACGCGCTTACGCCCAACCGGTCGGCGCACACCGCGATGGCCCGAGCCGCGTCGGGCGTCCGTACGCACGCCAGGACTGTCAGCACCGCATCCCCCTCCGCCGCCAAAAACAGCGTTCCTAGGCGAGGAGACCACGAAAGTGGACCCTCACGGAGCACTTTCTAGGGATGTGGCGCATAAAAGCGGACAGTGCGGTGCGCTTGATTGCCCGCCGACATGAAGCTGCATAGATGACGGAGCACCGGGTATGTAGCCGAACGACCGGGCTCCGCTGGTGACGAGGAGCCGACCATGTCACCGCAACATGAAGGGTTTTTTCGATGAGCAATGTACGGAGGCTGCCGGGCCCCTCGCGGACGTCTGGGATTGGCAGATGAACGGCTCTGTGCCGGGGCCGGGACAGCGGGCAGTTCTTCCACCCGGACGGCGAGCGGGGTTCCGCCGCGATCTCGGCGCGAGATGGCGGCGAAGGCGCTCTGCCGCGCGTGCCCGGTTCGTCCGGAATGTGCCGCGCAGTCGCTGTCGACCCGCGAGCCGTACGGCGTCTGGGGCGGCTTCACCGAGACCGAGCGCCTGCGCCTGCTCGCGCTCGGCTGGCAGGACGCCTCGCACCGCTACCGGCGGCGGGTCGACGTCGGCAAGCTGGAGGCGAAGCTCGTCCAGGACGTCAGCCAGGCCTTCCTCGGCGGCGCCGGCACCCTTCCCCCGCCAGGAGGCGCTGGTCGGCCGCTAGCAACCGACGGGCCGCCGCGGCTGACCGACTAGCCGTACGAGATGGTCACGCCGATGGTGTGGTAGCCGGTGGCGCCGTTCGGCGGCTCGCGGTGCCTGCGACGTCGTCTGCGTGTCGCCGGCGTTGTCGGTCGCGCGGACCTGCAGACGTGATCGCCCGGGGTCGCCGTTCCAGGTCAGATGCCACTGCCGCCAGGTGTCGGTCGACGGCACCGCGTCGAGCTGGCGCCGCCTGCCACGGGCCGTCGTCGACCCGTACCTCGACCTTGCTGATGCCCCGGTGCTGCGCCCAGGCCACCCCGGCGATCACGACCTGGCCGGCCGTCTTCGTGCGACCGTCGGACGGCGTGTCGATGCGCGACTCGGTCTTGATCGGGCCCTGCTGCCGACCAGCCGCGCGGCACCCAGTACGCGTCGAACGCGTCGAACGTGGTCGACCTCGATCTCGGTGATCCACTTCGTCGCCGAGACGTACCCGTACAGGCCCGGGACCACCATGCGCACCGGGAAGCCGTGCTCGACCGGCAGCGGCTGCGCCGTTCATGCCGACGGCGAGCATCGCGTCGCGGCCGTCCATCAGCACGGCGGTCGGCGTGCCGGCGGTGAAGCCGTCGACCGAGCGGCCCGACGACCTGGTCCGCGCCCGGGTGCACGGCCCGGCCTCCTCCAGCAGGTCCTTCAGCGGTACGCCCAGGAACAGCGCGTTGCCGATCAGGTTGCCGCCGACCTCGTTGGAGACGCAGGCCAGCGTGATGTACCGCTCGATCATCGGCCGGGCGAGCAGTTGCGGCGTAGGTCAGCGTGATCTCCTTGCGGACCAGGCCGTGGATCTTCAGCGTCCACGTGGCCGGGTCGACCTGCGGCACCACCAGCGCCGTGTCGATGCGGTAGAAGTCGTCGTTCGCTGGTCACGAACGGGGTCTGGCCGGCGACGGCGGCGTCCGGCGGCAGCGCCGGGGCCGGCGCCGAGCCGCTCGGCGTCGGCAGCACCACGGCGTTGCGGGCGGCCGCGACGTTGCGCCGTTCGCCCAGCTGCCGGCCGATGAACCCGGACGACCAGCCGCGCCCGCGAGCGCGCACGAGCGAGCTGATGAGCACGGCGTCGGCGGCCGTCCGCGCTGTCGAAGTCGGGCCGCGGTCGGCCGCCAGCCCCGGATGATCGCGCTCATCGCGGCGGCGCCGGCGGCGGCACCGATGATCGAGGGGAAGACCGCGCCCGAAGCCGGCACCGGTGCGGGTCACCGCGGCGGCGACGCCGATCAGCCCGAAGACGGCGATGCCCGCGTACCCGTAGCGGATGTCGCGGACCGCGAGCGCGCCGACCACGGCGGCGAAGATCGGCCAGCAGGATGAACGTGCCGAGGATGCAGCGCGGTCTTGTCGTGCGTGCCGAAAGTCGAGGTGGCGAACTGCTTGACCGGCAGCGGCACCGAGTCGACGACGACGCCGCCGACCGCGATGATCGGGGCGCTCCGCGGCCCGGTGAGCGCCGCGACAGCTCGGCGAGGCCGAGGGCGACGCCGGCCGCGGCGATGCCGGCGAGCGCGCCGATCCACTGCTGGCGCTGGATCCGAATCATGCACACCGGTCCAAGTGTTGCCTTCGGCGCGGCGAACGCAAGGGACGTAATGCGATCTATAACAAACATCAGCGCAGGTGGATACGCCCGACCGGGGGCGACACCGCACCGTCATCGGATTAGATGCGGTCGTTCTGCTAGAAGCCCGGGCCGTGCTGGTGGCCGTGGCCACCGTGGCCGTGACCGCCGCCGTTGCCGGCGCGGCCGACTCCGCACCGGCTTCTCCACGATGATCGCTCTCCGTGGTGAGCAGGAGGCCCGCGATCGACGGCGGCGTTGGCGACCGCGTTGCGGGTCACCTTCACCGGGTCGACGATGCCGGCCTTGACCAGGTCGACGTACTCGCCGGTCGCGGCGTCGAGGCCCTTGCCCCACGGCCGCTCGCGCACCTTGTCGACGACGACGTAGCCGTCGTGGCCGGCGTTCTGCGCGATCCAGCGCAGCGGCTCGACGCGAGCGCGATGCGCACGATCGCGACGCCGGTCGCCTCGTCGCCGGTCAGGCCGAGGCCGCCGTCGAGCACGCTGGCGAGCTGCACCAGCGCGGCGCCGCCACCGGGGACGATGCCCTCTTCGACCGCCGCCTTGGTCGCCGAGATGGCGTCCTCGATGCGGTGCTTGCGCTCCTTGAGCTCGACCTCGGTCGCCGCGCCGACCTTGATGACCGCGATGCCGCCGGAGAGCTTGGCGAGCCGCTCGTTGAGCTTCTCCTTGTCCCAGTCGGAGTCGGACGCCTCGATCTCCTTGCGGATCTGCTCGACGCGGGCCTGGACGTCGGCGCTTGCTGCCGCCGCCGTCGACGATGACCGTGGTCGTCCTTGGTGACCACGACGCGGCGGGCCGAGCCGAGCATGTCGAGCGTGACCGCGTCGAGCTTGTAGCCCAGCTCGGGGCTGATCAGCTCGCCGCCGGTGAGCGATCGCGATGTCCTGCAGCTGAGCCTTGCGGCGGTCGCCGAACGCGGGCGCCTTGACGGCGACGACCTTGAGGGTCTTGCGGATCGCGTTGACCACCAGGGTCGCGAGCGCCTGGCCGTCGACGTCCTCGGCGATGATCAGCAGCGGCTTGCCGGCCTGCGAGGACCTTCTCCAGCAGCGGCAGCAGCTCCTCGATCGCGCTGATCTTCTGCGTGGTGATCAGGATGTAGCGGTCGTCGAGCACGGCCTCGCCGGCCTCCGGGTCGGTGACGAAGTGCGGCGAGATGTAGCCCTTGTCGAACTGCATGCCCTCGGTGACCTCGAGCTCGGTCGCCATCGTCGAGCCCTCCTCGACGGTGATGACGCCGTCGCGGCCGACCTTGCCCATCGCCTCGGCGATCAGCTCGCCGATCGTGGCGTCCTGCGCCGAGATGGTGGCGACGTGCGCGATCTCCGCGTCGCCGGCGACCTCGATCGCCTTGCTCGAGCAGCGCCTCGTTGACCGCCGCGACGGCCGCGTCCATGCCGCGCTTGAGGCTGGTCGGGTTGGCGCCGGCGGCCACGTTGCGCAGGCCCTCGCACCATCGCCTGGGCCAGCACGGTGGCGGTGGTGGTGCCGTCGCCGGCGACGTCGTTGGTCTTGGTCGCGACCTCCTTGACCAGCTGCGCGCCGAGGTTCTCGTACGGGTCGTCGAGAGCTCGATCTCCTTGGCGATGGTCACGCCGTCGTTGGTGATCGTCGGCGCGCCGAAGCTTCTTGTCCAGCACGACGTTGCGGCCCTTCGGGCCGAGCGTGACCTTGACCGTGTCGGCGAGCGTGTTGACGCCGTGCTCGAGCGCGTGCCGGGCGTCATCGGAGAAGCTGAGGATCTTCGCCATGGTTATCATAGTCCCTTCTGTGGACGTGAAGCAGTGTGGCCCCGGCCGACGCCCGAGCGTGCGCGTCGAGGCCGGCTACCGGGGCCACGCTGGTCTAGATCACTTCTCGATGACGGCGAGGACGTCACGGGCGGAGAGCACCAGGTACTCCTCGCCGGCGTACTTGACCTCGGTGCCGCCGTACTTCGAGTAGAGGACGGTGTCGCCGACCTTGACGTCAAGCGGGACGCGGTTGCCCTTGTCGTCGATACGGCCGGGGCCGACAGCGAGGACGGTGCCCTCCTGCGGCTTCTCCTTGGCGGTGTCGGGAATCACGAGGCCCGACGCCGTCGTGGTCTCGGCCTCGTTGGCCTGGACGACGATGCGGTCCTCGAGCGGCTTGATCGCAACCTTGGTCGCGGTAGTCACGGGCATACCCTCCTGGGGTACTTGAATTCGTCTGCCTCATGCCGCCGCAGCTGCCTTTCAGGGCGCACATGCAGCGGCGACCTGGCGGCTCCGTCGTCGCGGGTGCCGGACCGCCTGGCGTAACTCCCCGGGCCGGGTGGCCCGCGAAGCTGGCACCCTCATGCCGAGAGTGCTAACGCGGACGTTAGTCCGCGGCTGGCACTCCGTCAAGGAGAGTGCCAGTGAGGCGCGTCGAAAATCACTCTCCCGGTGACGCGTCGGATCTGCCGGAAACGCTCGGTGGCGACGACGCGTGGTGGCAGGATGTGCGCGCGTGGATCTCGACGGCGGCTGGCGGCGCTGCGCACACCGGACGGGGCTGAGCGCTCTGGCCGCCGCGACCGCGCTCGCCGGCGGCGAGATCCGTTGGCGGCCGCGGCGGCCGCTGCGGCCGCGCGGCATCACCCGGCGCTCGCCGCGGCCGCGCTGACCCAGGCGGAGCTGCGGCGGCGCGGCGCGGCCAAGTTCGGCGCCGGACGCGGCCCGGATGTTCTTCACCCGGGCCGGGCTGGAACAGGCCACCCGCGCCCAGGTGGCGACCCGACGGGCGGCGCGGCTGCGCCGCGGCCGGCGTGCGCACCTCGCCGACCTCGGGCTGCGGCATCGGCGCCGACGCCATCGCGGCCGCCCGGGCCGGCATCACGGTGCACGCCGTGGACGCCGACCGAGGTGACCGCCGCCGTCGCCGCCGCGCAACACCGAGGCGCTCGGCCTCGACTGTCACGGTCACGCACGGCCGCGCCGAAGACGTCGATCTCGACCACGGCGACGCCGCGTTCTGCGACCCGGCCCGGCGCCGAGGCGCCAGCCGGGTGTTCGACCCGGACGCGTTCTCGCCGCCGTGGGACTTCGTGACCCGGCTCGCCGCGGACCGGTGCCGCACACGGTGCTCAAGCTCGCCCCCGGCATCGACCACGCGCTGATCCCGGCCGGAGCCGAGGCGGAGTGGGTCTCGGTCGACGGCGACGTGGTCGAGGCGGCGCTTCTGGTGCGGGCCGCTCGCGCCGGGTGCCCCGCCGGGCGACGCTGCTCGGGCCGCGACGGCGACGCACGAGCTGACCGGCACCGGCGCCGACGAGGCCGCCGGTCGGGCCGGTCGGCCGGTACGTCTACGACCCGGACGGCGCCGTGGTCCGGGCGCACCTGGTCGCCGAGTTCGCCGCGGCAGGTCGACGGGCGCATCGCGCGATCCGACGATCGCCTACGTCTACGCCGACGTTCCGGCGCCACGCCGTTCGGCCGCGGCTACGAGATCGTCGAGGTGATGCCGTTCTCGCTGAAGCGGCTGCGAGCGGCGCTGCGCGACCGCGGCATCGGCCGGCTGACCATCAAGAAACGCGGCTCGGCGCTGGAGCCCGAACAGCTCCGCCGCGACCTGCGGCTGACGGGGCGACAACGAGGCGACGATCATCCTGACCCGCGTCGCCGGGCGCGCCCACGGTGCTGCTCGCCAACCCGGTAGCGCTGACGACCGTGGCAGGCAAGGGCACCCCGGCGACGGCGCTGCTGACGAAGCAGAAGGTCCGTACACCGCGCACACGTACGAGGTCGATCCGGCCGCCACCGTCGTACGGGCTCGCAGCCGCGGCCGCGCTCGGCACCGAACCGGCGCGCGTGTTCAAGACGCTGGTCGTCGACGTCGACGGCAAGCTGGCCGTGGCGTCGTGCCGGTGTCGAGGTCGCTCGACCTCAAAGCGCTGGCGGCGGCGCCTCGGCGGCAAGCGGGCCACGATGGCCGACCCGGCCGCGGCCGAGCGTGCGACCGGTTATGTGACCGGTGGCATCAGCCCGTTCGGGCAGCGCATACGCCGGCTACCGATGATCGTCGACGTGTCCGGCGCGGCGCTGGCCGACGGTCTTCGTCTCCGGCGGCAGGCGCGGCCTCCAGGTCGAGCTGCCGCCGCGAGGATCTCGTCCGGCTGACCGACGCGCGGTCGAGGCCGACGATCGCGACCGTCTGAGCGCAGGTCAGCTCGGCGGGCGTGCCGTGCCAGGACTCCCAGAGCGCCGCGTACGAGCCGCCGGCCGCGACCAGCTCGTCGTGGCTGCCCAGCTCGGTGATCCGGCCGTCCTCGACGACCGCGACCCGGTCCGCGTCGTGCGCGGAGAACAGCCGGTGCGCGATCGCGATCACGGTGCGGCCCTCGAGCACGGCCGCCAGCGAACGCTCCAGGTGCCGGGCGGCGCGCGGGTCGATCAGCGACGTCGCCTCGTCGAGCACCAGCGTGTGCGGGTCGGCGAGGACCAGCCGGGCCAGCGCCAGCTGCTGCGCCTGCGCCGGGCGGCAGCGTGACGTTGCCCGTGCCGACCGCGTGTCCAGAGCCCTCGGGCAGCTCCAGCGCCCAGTCGAGCGCGTCGACGGCGGCGAGCGCGTCGCGCACCTCGTCGTCGGACGCGTCCGGCCGGGCCAGCGCCACGTTGTCCCGCAGCGTGCCGAGGAAGACGTGGTGCTCCTGGGTGACCAGGGCGACGTGGCCGCGCAGCTCGTCCAGCGGCAGCTCGACAGCGGCGCGCCGCCGACGCTCGACCGTGCCGGTGCGCGGGCCGTCGATGCCGGCGAGCAGCCGGCCCAGCGTCGACTTGCCGGCGCCGGACGGGCCGACCATGGCCAGCCGCTCCCCCGGCGCGACCGGCAGGTCGACACCCGTGCAGCACGTCGCGGCCGGCGTACGTACGCGTAGCGGACGTCGGTCAGCGTCAGCTCGTCGCCGTCGGGCTCGACGCCGGTCGGCCATCCGGTCCGGCGGCACCTGGGAGACGCCGAGCAGCCGGGCCAGCGAGGCGTTGCCGACCTGCAGCTCGTCGAGCCAGGACAGCAGCCGGTCGAGCGGGTCGATGAGCTGCTGCACGTAGAGCGTGGCGGCGGTGACCTGGCCGAGCGTGACCCAGCCTTCGATCGCGAACCAGCCGCCGATCAGCAGCGTGGCCACCACCGGCAGGATGTAGGCGACCTCGGTCACCGGGAACCAGACCGTACGCAGGAACAGCGTGTACCGCTCGGCCGCGTACGAGCCCGGCGATGTCGGCGTCGGTGCGGCGCCGGCGACGGCCGCCGATGCGCAGCGCCTCGACCGTCCGGGCGCCCTCGACCGTCTCGGCGAGCCCGTCGGTGATCTCCGCGTAGGCGGCGCTCTCCCGCAGGTAGCCGGCGGGCGCCCGGTTCAGGTACCAGCGCGTGCCGAAGACCAGGATCGGCACCGCGATCAGGCACGGCAGCGCGAGCAGCGGCGAGACCAGGACGATCGCGCCGATGGTGAGCAGCGCCGGTGACGATGGCGATCAGCGTCTCCGGCACCGCCGACCGCACGCTGTAGCGACAGCGCGTTGACGTCCCGCGACGTACGGGTGAGCAGGTCGCCGGTGCCGGCCCGCTCGACGGTGGACAGCGGGATGTCGAGCGACCCGGCGCACGAACTCCTCGCGCAACTCGGCGAGCACCTGCTCGCCGAGGCGCGCCGAGGCGTAGATCGGCGAACCGGATCAGCACCGACTGCGCGACCACGAAGCCGGCGATGGCGAGCGCGACCCGGTCGACCTCGCCGGCGGTGGTGCCCTGCTGGATCTTCTCGACCAGGTTGCCGAGCAGCCGCGGCGTCGCCAGGCCGGCGACGGCGGCGAGCGCGTGCAGGCCGAGCGCCAGCCCGAGGAGGCGCGGGTGGCGGCGCATCAGCCGCAGCGCGTAGCGCCGGACCTCCTGGGTCGCGGCGACCGGCAGGATCTTCCGCGCGCTCACGACTTCCCCCCTGGGTGACCGGTCGGCCTGCGTAGCGCGGCTCGGCGTCAGCAGCTCGCGGTGCGTGCCCTCGGCGACCACCTTGCCGTCCTCCACGTAGAGCACGTGGTCGGCCGGTCGAGCACCAGCGGGCTGGTGCGTCGCGACCACGGTCGTCCGGCCGGCCCGGGCCGCACCGCAGCCGGCTCGCGATGCGGGCCTCGGTGTGCGCGTCGACGGCGCTGGTCGGCTCGACCAGCACCAGGATCGGCGGGTCGGCGAGCAGCGCCCGGGCCAGCCGCAGCCGCTGCTGCTGCCCGCCGGAGAACTCCCGGCCGCGCTCGGCGATCAGCGTGTCCAGCCCGTCGGGCAGCGCCTCGACGATGTCGGCGGCGCTGGCCGCGTCCAGCGCCGCGATCAGCATGGTCGTCATCCGGCGTGTCGCCGGCGAGCCGCCCGGCCGTCGAGCTCGGCCCGCAGCGGCCCGGTGAACAGGCGCGCGTCGTTGTCGGCCACCAGGATCAACTCACGCACGGTCGCCGCGCTTCAAATCTTTCAGCGGTACGCCCGACAGCGTCACCGGCCCGTCCGCGTACCGCCCGAGCCGGTCCGCGATCGCGACCGCGTCCGCGGATCGGCGGCCGCGATCGCGGTCACGATGCCCGGGCGTGATCACCACGCCGGACTCCGCGTCGATCAGGTCGCCGTCGGTGCTCGGAGTCGCCGCCGGGTCTGCGGATCGGCGAGTTCGGACTCGATCGACAGCACGCGCACCACCCGCTTCGCGCGCCACGTGCGCGCGGGTCATCTTGTCGACCGCCTCGGTGAGCGTACGCAGCGGGAAGACCAGGAAGACCGCGTACCCGTAGAAGGCGACGAGCTGGCCGGGCGTGATCCGGCCCTGCACCGCGAACCGCGCGCCGAGCCACGTCACCAGCACCACGAAGATGCCGGGCAGCAGCACCTGCGCCGCTTCCAGTAGCGACTCGACGCGGGCCACCCGTACCCCGGCGGCTCGAAGCTCTTGCGAATGGGACGCGTACCGCGTCGCGAACGTGGCCTCGCCGCCGACGCCGCGCAGCACCCGCAGGCCGGTGACGATGTCGCGCGGCCCGGGTGGTCAGCGCGCCCTGCTCGTCGCGGTAGGCCTGCTGGCGCTTGTGCAGCGGCCGGATCAGCAGCGCCGACGACGGCGACCAGCACCGGCACGCCGATGCACGACGATCAGGCCGAGCGGCACCGACGCGTGCAGCAGGATCACCGCGACCGCGATGATCGCGACGATCGCGCCGGCGCCCCGCGCGGTGATGTCGATCGCGTTGCCGATGTGGCTGATGTCGCTGGTGCCGATGCTGACGACCTCGCCGGCGGCGAGACGTTTCGGCAGCGTGGCGCCGAGGAGGTTGGCGTGCCGCACGGTCACCTGGATGGTGCGGTAGGCGGCCGAGAGCCAGTTGAAGACGGCGAACCGGTGCCGCATGATGCCGGCGACCGCCTGGGTGATGCCGAGCGCCAGCAGGATGCCGGCCCACAGCGCGAGCTGGCCGATGTCGTGGTCGGCGATGCCCTGGTCGATGGCGCGGCCGATCGCGGCCGGCATGAACGCCTGGCTGACCATCCAGATGATGCCGAACGCCATGCCCGCCGATGACGGTGCGCGCCTGCTTCCGGACCAGCCAGAGCAGGTAGCGGGTCGGCGAGCGGTGATCGGGCGTGCCCGGGTCGGCAACGGGTAAGGTACGCATGGCGCTGACGACCTTACGGGTAAGCGCTGGTCAGACGCGACCGGATTTCCGTCGCCGACACAAGAATACGGCAAATCGGGCAGCGTGAAACCGGCTTCGGCTGTCCGGTGATGGATGCCCGCCGGATAGAGTGCCCCAATGCCGCGTGCCGTTTTGTTCGACTTCTTCAACACGCTTGTCAGCGGCGGAAACGCGACCCGTTGGGCGGTTACCCGCGAGATGGGCGCGACGTCGGCGTTGATCCGGACGAGTACGCGAAGCTTTTCGCCAGCGTGTGGCATCAGCGAATGACCGGCGAAATGGGCGACTTGCGGGCACAGATCCGCACCGTCGCCGGCCGGTTGGGAGCGCAACCGAGTGACACCGCCCTCGACACGGCGGTGCGCCGGCGGATGGAGCTGGCTCGGAGCACGATCGTCGCCGGCAACGGAATCCGTACACGTGCTGACGGCTCTTCGCGCGGCCGGGTTCCGCGTGGCGATCGTGTCGAACTGCACCAGCGAGAGCGGCGAAGTGATCCACACGACGCTTCTCGCCCAGGCCGCGGACGCCGTCGTGCTGTCATGCGACGTCGGCCTCGCGAAGCCGGATCCGGCGATCTACCTGCTGGCCTGCGAACGCATCGGCGTACCCGACCCGAGCGACTGCGTGTTCGTCGGCGACGGGGCCGACACCGAACTGCGGGGCGCGGCCCGGCTCGGCATGCGTGTGATCCAGACGACGCAGTTCTCCCGAAACGACCCGATGTGGCCGGGCGAACGCGTCTCGTCACTGATCGGAGCTGCTGCCCCTGCTCGGCGTGACCGACAAATTCAGCGATCGACCGACACTGAAGTCCCACGAGTGCGGGCGGGCCGGTCGACCAGGTAGCGCGGCGGATCCGCCAACGACACCGGCTCGCTGCGCCACCGGGAGATCACCACGATGCGGTTGTCGGTCGAGGTGAACACCTCGCTGGACACGTGCAGCGGGTTCACCTCGATCTCCGGCAACGCCGCCTCGCAGACCCAGGACAGCACGTCGGTCAGGGCCTCCGGATGGCGCCTTGACCTCCCACATGCGCACGATCAACGAGTCACCCACCGACGGTCACCAGCGTCAGCGGCATCGCCGAGTCCGCCGGCAGATCGAGCCGGCTCGGCGCGACGCCGGCGGCGACCAGGTGCGAGCCGAGCGCGGCGACCATCGCGCCGTTGTCGGTGCACAGGCCGGGCCGCGGCACCCGCACGCGTGATGCCGTGCTTCGCGGCCCGCTCCTCGGCCAGCGCGCGGATCCGCGAGTTGGCCGCGACGCCGCCGCCGATGACCAGCGTCGTCGATGCCGTTGGCCCGGCAGGCCGCGATCGCCTTGGCGGTCAGCACGTCGCAGACCGCCTCCTGGAAGCTCGCCGCGACGTCGTGCACCGGCACCGCGCTCGCCGGCCCGCTGCGCGCGCCTCGACCCAGCGGGCGACCGCGGTCTTCAGGCCGGAGAAGGAGAAGTCGTAACGGTGCTCGGCCTGGTCGCGAGGGCCGGTCAGGCCGCGCGGGAACGCGATCGCCGCCGGGTCGCCGTCGCGCGCCGCCCGGTCGATCGGCGGGCCGCCCGGGAAACGGCAGCCCGAGCAGCCGGGCGACCTTGTCGAACGCCTCGCCGGCGGCGTCGTCGATGGTCGCGCCGAGCGGCGTGACGCCCGCGGGCCAGGTCGTCGACCAGCAGCAGCGACGAGTGCCCGCCGGAGACCAGCAGCGCGATCGACGGCTCCGGCAGCGGACCGTGCTCCAGCGTGTCGACGGCGACGTGCGCGGCCAGGTGGTTGACGCCGTAGAGCGGCTTCTCGGCGGCGAGCGCGTACCCCTTGGCGGCGGCGACGCCGACCAGCAGCGCGCCGGCCAGGCCCGGGCCGGCGGTGACCGCGATCGCGTCGATGTCGCGCAGGGTCACGCCGGCCGTCGCCAGCGCCCGGTGCATCGTCGGCACCATCGCCTCCAGGTGGGCCCGGCTGGCGACCTCGGGCACCACGCCGCCGAATCGGGCGTGCTGCTCGACGCTGGACGCGATCGCGTCGGCGAGCAGCGTGTGCCCGCGCACGATGCCGACGCCGGTCTCGTCGCAGGACGTCTCGATGCCGAGCACCAGCGGTTCGTCGGTCACGTCAACTCCCGCCTCATCACCAGCGCGTCGGTGTTGCTGGGCTGGTAGTAGCCCCGGCGGACGCCGACGCCGTCGAACCCGTACGCCGCGTAGAGCTTCTGCGCCGGCGCCGTTGTCGACCGCGACCTCCAGCAGCACTGGCGGCGACCCCGCGGCTCGGCCGCCTCGGCGAGCAGCGCCGTCCAGCAGGGCCCGGCCGATGCCGCGGCGCTGGCGCGTCCCGGCGGACCGCGATGTTCTGCACCCAGGCCTCGTCCGGCGGCGACGACGGCGAGCCCGCCGTAGCCGCGACCGC
Organism: uncultured Actinomycetota bacterium; assembly: GCA_963797605.1. GTDB lineage: Bacteria > Actinomycetota > Actinomycetes > Mycobacteriales > Micromonosporaceae > DASQPR01. The sequence goes on from CAWCPX010000005.1 coordinate 1,144,402, forward strand.
GCCCTCGGTCGTCGAGGGCGACAAGGTAGTAGTGGCCGTTGGCCAGCTCGTTCCAGAACATGCCGGCCGACCACTGCTCGGCGCCGAACAGGTCGGCCTCGATCGGCAGCAGCTCGTCGATGTGCCACCAGCGCATCGGCGCGATCGTCACGGCGACCGGCTTCGGCGGATCACGACACCGGCTTGCGGGCGGCCGGCTCGACCGCGTCGGGGCGGCGCAGGTAGAGCGGGGTCAGCGGCTCGCCGGCGCGCCGGCGAGGACCGGTCGGCGGCGAGCGCGGCCAGCGCGGCGGCGGCGGGTAGCAGCGGCGCCGGCGAGCACCGGCAGGCCGAGGACCTCGGCGTAGAGCCGGCGCCCCGTCACCGGCCGCGGCCATCGACGCCGGCGGGCAGCTCGAGGTCGGCGGGCTTGCGACACGGCCGGGCCGGTCGACGCGCACGCCGTCGTCGTAGACCGCCCAGTAGACCTCGCGGCGGCGGGCGTCGGTCGCGACCAGCACCCGCCCGGATCAGCGCCGGCGCCGATGCCGTCCAGCGAGCAGACCCCGTAGGCGGGGATGCCCAGCGCGTCGCCGATCGCGGCGGCGGTGACCAGGCCGACCCGCAGGCCGGTGAACGGGCCCGGGCCGACGCCGGCGACGACCGCGCGCCAGGTCGGCCGGCGACTTGCCGACCTCGGCCAGCACCGCGGCGATCTCCGGCGCCAGCAGCTCGCCGTGCGCCCGCGCGTCGACCGTCACGCGCTCGGCGAGCACCGTGACGACGCCGTCGGCGGCGACCTCGACGGCGGCGGCGGTGATCGCCGGCGTCGCCGAATCCACCACGACAACAAGCACGCGTACAGCCTATCCGGCCGACTCGCAGCCGCTGCGTCGAGCGCGGTCGTCGAGCCGGCCCAGTCGCCGCCGTGCGGGACCAGGTCGATCACCCGCGGGCTCGTCGTCGCGGCGGTCGATCCGCACTTCCAGGTACGCGTCGGCGAGCTGCTCGACCATGCCCTCGCCCCACTCGACCAGGGTCACCGAGTCGTCCATCGAGGCGTCCAGGTCGAGATCGTCGACCTCGGCGCGGGGATCGGCACCGCGCCCGAGCCGGTACGCGTCGACGTGCACCAGCGGCACCCCGCCGGCGGCCGGCGGCTGGTGCACCCGGGCGATCACGAACGTCGGCGACGTGACCGCGCCCAGCGACTCCAGCCGGCGCCCGACGCCCTGGGCCAGCGCGGTCTTGCCGGCGCCCAGCGGGCCGGTCAGCACCACCAGGTCACCGGCGCGCAGCAGCGGCGGCGAGCCGCCGGCCGAAGGCGCGCGTGTCGTCGACGGTCGGAAGTTCAGCGTACCCATCAATCGATCTCTTTCAGGAACAGTCCTGAGCGCCTCGTTGACGATGTCCGGGCGCTCCATCAGCGCGACGTGGCCGGTGTCGGGCACGACGACGAGCTTGGCCTTCGGCAGCGCCGCGGACGATCTCCTCGGAGTGCGACAGCGGCGTCAGCGGGTCCTGGTCGCCGCAGATCGCGAGCACCTGGACCTCGCTGAGACGCTTCCAGCGCCGGGTAACCGGGCATGGGTGTACAGCGCGCGCAGGTAGCGCGCGACGACTTCGGTGCTGGTACGGCCGTTCATCCGCTCCACATAGGAGACCAGCGCCGGGTTGGGCTCGCTTGCGTGCCGAACCCGTACTTGCGGGTCAGCAGCCACGCCAGATCGGTCGACGCACGCCGGGCCGCGTCGATCACGTTGCCGGTGGCCCGGCCGGTGTGCGTGACCAGCGGCAGCAGCTGGCGGCTGAACCGGGCGAGCACGTCCGGCATGCCGAAGTTGACCTCGTCGAGCTTGCCGGCCGACGTGGAGATGAACACGACGCCCTGGACCCGGGCGCCGAACAACTCCGGGTGCGCCTCGGCCAGCGCCATGATCGTCATGCCGCCCATCGAGTGCCCGATGAGCACGATCGGGCCGGTCGGGCACCGTCGCGTCGATCACGTCCTTGCAGGCGCGCGAGCCAGCATCGGCGAGCGTGTACTCGCCATGCTCGAGCCGGCCCGGACCGGCCGTGCCCGGGCTGGTCGTAGAAGACCATCCGGTAGTCGCCGGCGCGGCTCAGCTCCCGGCGCTGGAAGTGGAACGTGCCCATGTCCAGGCAGAAGCCGTGCACGAACACGAGCGTCGGCTCGGCACCGGGCGCCGCGAGGCGTGAGCCGACCGGATGTCGACGCCGTCGGCCGGCTCGACGATCTCCACGTAGAGGTCGATGCCGTCCACGGTCGGCACGGTGAGGGACTCATCGAACGGCAGCCGCCCGAACGGCTCATTCGCGAGATCGGTCTGAGACATCCTGGTCCGTCGCAAGATCAGCCGTTCTGCGGCGACGCCGGCCGCGAGACCCGCCGCAGCGACGCCGACAACGGCACCGATGACGCCGGCCCTCCGCCGGCGCGATGATTCTTCCGAGTGTCGGCGTCGGGCTCGGTCAATGTGCGTCCGTTCGTGGCGAGCGTACCCGGATTCGACGGCGCCGAATCCTCGGGCGATCTGGTCATACACGCGCTCGGATCACGGGCACTGCCGATCCGGGTCACGATCTCGTAGTTGATGGTGCCGATCGCGGCCGCCCAGTCGTCGGCGGTCGGCTCGCCGTCCGTCGCCGGGGCCGAACAGCGACCGCCACGTCGCCCGCCGCACCTGGTCGTCGCCGCAGTCGAGCACGAACTGGTCCATGCACACCCGTCCGGCGATCGTCCGGATCCGGCCGCCGAGCAGCACCGGCCCGACGTTGGACGCGTGCCGGGGCACCCCGTCGGCGTACCCCAGCGGGACCAGCGCCAGCGTGGTCTCGCGCCGCGGTCGTGTAGGTGTGCCCGTACGAGACGCCCTCACCGGCCGGCACCCGCTTGGCCATGACCGCACGCGGCCCGCGCGGTCATCGCCGGGTCGGAGCCCGAACTCGGCCGCTGCGCTCCGGCATCGGCGACAGCCCGTACGATGGCGATGCCCGGCCGGACCAGGTCGAAGTGCGCGTCGGGCCGGGTCAGAGTGGCGGCCGAGTTGGCGATGTGCCGGAACCGCGGGCGCAGGCCGGACGCCGCGGCCATCGTCCAGCCCCTCGCGGAAGGCCGCGAGCTGGCGGTCGATGGTCTCGTGGTCGGGCGCGTCCGCGTAGGCGAAGTGGCTCCAGACGCCGACCACGTCGACGTCGCCGTCGGCCTGGGCCTTGCGCCGCGGCCTCACCAGCGCCGGCCACTCGGCCGGTGTCGCGCCGCTGCGGTTCAGGCCGGTGTCGATCTTGAGGTGCACCCGTGCCGGGCGGCCGGCTGCCGCGACGGCGTCGACCATCTCGTCGAGCTGATCGACGCTGGCGACGGACAGATCGACATCGGCCGCGACGGCGCTCGCCCAGCGGCGCGCCGGGCGCCCACAACCAGGACAGGATCGGCGACGTTGATGCCGGCGCGCACGCAGACCGAGCGCTTCCGGGATCGTGCAGACGCCGAGCCAGGTGGCGCCGCCGGCGAGCGCGGCCCGGGCGGACGGCGACCATGCCGTGCCCATACCCGTCGGCCTTGACCACCGCCATGACCTCGGCGGTGGTGCCGGCGCGCAGCTGGGCCACGTTGTCACGGATGGCGCTCAGGTCGACCCGGATCTCCGCCTGCCACATGCTCCCAGCCTACCGGCCGTGTCACCGGGCCACCCGCGACTGCCAGGCCGCGACGCTACGCGCGCGGACGGCCAGCCGCGCTCGGCGGACGATCGGACCGACCTCGGCAGGGCCGCGACGATGCGGGCGGCCGATCGGCCCGCCGGACGCGATCCGGCCCGGCGAGGCCGTGTACGTACGCGGCCGCTATCGCCGCCCTGTCCGGTGCCAGACCGGCGGCGAGCAAGCGATCCGAGCAGGCCGGCGAGCACGTCGCCGGTGCCGCCGGTGGCCAGCGCGGGCGTACCGGTCGGGTTGACCCAAGCGGTGCCATCCGGGGACGCCACCACCGTACGGTCGCCCTTGAGCAGCACCGTCGGCGCGCATCTTCGCCGCCAGACCGAGCGCCGCCTCGACCCGGTCGCGGCCCGGCGGCATGCCCGGCCAGCCGCGCGAATTCGCCGGTCGTGCGGCGTGATCACCAGCTGGCGCTTAGCGCGCCCGGAGCAGGTCGGCGGTGTGCGGCAGTGCGGCCGTCGGCCAGCAGCGTCAGCGCGTCGGCGTCCAGGCAGACCGGCACCGGCGCGGCCAGCACCGCCGCGCACTTCGGCCAGCGCGCGGTCGTCGGTGCCGAGCCCGCTGCCGCAGACCCAGGCCTGCACCCGGCCGGCGTCAGCGACCTTGTCGCTGACGATCACCGGCGGATGCGCGGCGCGGACCAGGTCGGCCGCGCCTCCGGCGTACCGGACCAGGCCGACCGGGCCGGCGCAGGCGCCGCGACCGACAGCACGGCCGCTCCCGTGTACTCCGCGGCTGCCGGTCGCAACGCCGACGACGCCTCGGGTGTACTTGTCCGACTCCGGCCCCGGCATCGGCCACCAGTGAGCGATGTCCTCGGCGTCGGCGATGCGAGTGCCGGCGAGCCGCGCAGCCAGGGCTCGCAGGCCGATGTCGACCAGGTCGACCAGGCCGGCGCGTGCTGCGCGCCGGGCCGACCACGAGCGCCGGCTTGAGACAGCCGAACGCGACCGTGACGTCGGCAGTGACCGCGTCGCCCGTCGACGTGCGCCGGTGTCCGACGTCGACGCCGGAGGGCACGTCGACGGCGACGATGATGGGGCGCGCGCCGTCGGCCGCGCGTACCCGCCGGAGCGCGTGGACCAGCGCGGCCGCCGCCGGCCGCAGCGGCGGCTCGACCACCGATCCCGACGATCCCGTCGAGGACCAGGTCGACGGTGGCCGGCAGCGCGTTCGGCGACGCGACCATCCGGCGGCCGAGCAGGGCGGCGAGGCCGTCAGCGGTGCGCGCGTTCCGGATCAAGGAGCAGCGCGTGTACGGCGACTCCGCGCCGGGCCAGCAGCGCGCCGGCGTACAGCGCGTCGCCTCCGTTGTCACCCGCGCCGACCAGCAGCACCACGGATGCGGCCGTAGACCGAGCCGTATCGATCGTCGAGCAGCTCGGCGCACCGGCGGGCCAGTCCGGATGCGGCGCGCGCCATCAGCGTCCCGGCGGCAACGTGCGCCATGAGCGACTGTCTCGGCGGCCCGCACGTCGGCGACTCGCCACGCTTCGCATCTGTCATCCGTTTGCCTACTCCGCCTTCGTCCGCGACGAGCATCGCTGAGGCGATCCCGCCGTCGTGCGACAGGGACAGGTGCCAGCGGGTGATGCCACGCTCGGCGGCCGCAGCCGCGACCGTGCCGGTCACTGTCAGCCACGGCCGGCCGTCCGGATCGGAGACGATCTCGCAGTCGTGCCAGGACAGCCCACTGGGAGCGCCGAGGGCCTTCGCCATCGCCTCCTTCGCGGCGAACCGGGCGGCCAGCGACTCCGGCGAGCGCGGATTGCCGGACGCGGTGGGCCGTTCCGACTCGGTGAACAGGCGGTCGGCCAGCAGCGGCGTGCGCGCCAGCGCCGCCGTGAACCGCTCGACCAGCACCACGTCCATGCCGACAGCAACGATCACGTAGTCCACCCTAGTGCGCGAGTCACGGGCCGGTGCAGTCCTCCCGGCAAGGCTGTGGACAACATCGAGGGTCGGTACGCGCGCACGGCCGTCCACAGCGCCTGGCGCCGCCGCGCGACCGATGAAGTGGTCCAGCTGGACTTGACCATGTCTGCCGGTACTGGTCGCCGCACGACGTCGCTCGCCGAGCTCGCGGCACGATGCTCGACGCGATCGCAGTCCGCCGGGCACGCGCGTCGACGCGCCGATGTGCCGACATCGGCGGTTGGCACGCTTCGCGACGCACCGGGGCTTCGCCGCGACACCGCGCGACTCGACGCATCGCGCGAGACTGGCCGTCCGCCGGGCGGCGCTCCGGGCGGCCGCGCTGACTACCGGAGGCCGACAGCCGGGCGGCGCCGCGATACGCGCCGGGCCGCTCGATCCGCCGGGCGCAGCGGCCGCGGGCGACACGTGGTGACCTTTGCCGATCTCCGTGACGTGAAGCCGCAGCCGGTGGCCGACGTCGCCGGGGTGATCCGGCGCGCTGGCCGAGGACGTCGCGGATCAGGCCGACGATGCTGACCGCCGATGATCGGCTCGGCTGCCGGAATGGGCCGGGTCGGCCGCCGCGGCCGCGCTCGGCCGGCTGACGGCGCTGCGCGACCTCGCTTCTCGACGCCTATCCGCGCCTGGTCGGCGTCGATCAGGCGGTGTCCGAGTTCGCGGAGACCGTCACGGTGGCGCAGGCCGACCTGCTCGCCGCGATCCGCCCGCGGCCCGATTCGATCGTCGTCGGTGGGTGCCGGGCGGCACGGCGCGTCTGGAGCCGAGCGATGGCCGCCGCCGATGCCGGCGACACCGAAGATCTGATCGAGACGACGGAGGCCATCGGCGGGGCGCTCGCCGCGGCCCGTGACGCCGACCGGGAAGCGCCGGCCCGGCTCGGGCCGACCGTGTTCGACCCCGGTCGACCCGACCTGGCCGCCGCGCGCCGGTGCCGCCGTCGGGCTCCGCTCCCGCGCTCGTCGCGACCTGGTGGGGGCGGCTGTCGATCGGCGAGCAGCGCTACCTGATCGTGTCGATGCCCGACCGGGTCGACGCGCTCGACGGCATCCCGGTCGATGCCCGCGACCAGGCCGGCCGCGTGCTGCGTGCATGACGCAGCTAGCCCGGTCTGAGCACGGCGCCGCACCACCGCGCGGCACGGCGAGCTCGCGGCGATCCGGCCGGCTCCGGTCTGCACTGCGCTGGAGTCACGGCTCGACGATCCGTACCAGGACCCGGGCGTACCTGCTCGGCCTCGACCCCGACGACGACACGGCGATCATCTCGGTCGGCGACCCGGATCGGGCGAGCGACATGCTGACGTTGGTGCCCGGGCGTCGGCTCCGGCCTGACCAGCATCGGCGCCACGATCGGCGCGGTCGACAGCATCCACGACGCCGGCGACGCGCTCACCGGCTCCCGTGTCGAGGCTCGCGACGATCGGCTGGAGCGGCTACCAGGCACCGCGCGACACTGCAAGCCGCGATGACGACGCGGCGCCCGCGACCGCCGCGGTTCCGGCGCTGTCCCGGTTCGACGCCGGCCTGCGCGGACACGCACGTCGGGCCGCCCGCGCACGAGACCGTGCTCGGCTACAGCTACGGGTCCGTCGTCGTCGGCGCGACCGCTCACACCGGCGGGCTCACCGCCGACGACATCGTCTTCGTCGGCAGCCCCGGCACGAGCGTCGACCACGCCGCCGACCTCGCACGTCGATCCGGCGCACGTGTGGGCGACGGTGGCGCGAGGCGACCTGATCCAGGCCGCCGTACATCCCCGGGCGCTGCTCGCCCGGCTGACCGGCGATCGGGCACCCGCCTGGTTCGGTCCGGCTCCGACCGCCCCGGAATTCGGCGCGCGTGTCTTCGCGAGCGATCCGGGCAGTTGGCGCCATCCGATCGAGACCACACGAGCGTTACTTCGCCACCGGCACACGATCGCTCGCCAACATCGCGAAGATCGTCATCGGCGACGGCGACGAGGTCCGATAGATGCGCGTGCCTACTCGACCGTGACCGACTTGGCGAGGTTGCGCGGCTGGTCGACGTCGTGACCCGCGGGCCGAGGCGATCTCCGCCGCGAAAATCTGCAGCGGCACCGTCGTCACCAGCGGGGCGAGCAGCGTCGGCGTACGCGGCACCGCGATCAGGTGGTCGGCGTACGCGCATGACGGCCTCGTCGCCCTCCTCGGCGATCACGATCGTGCGGGCGCCTCGGGCCCGGACCTCCTGGATGTTGGACACGATCTTGTCGTGCAGCATGCCCCGGCCGGCCGGCGACGGCACGATGCAGACGACCGGCGTGCCGTCCTCGATCAGCGCGATCGGGCCGTGCTTCAGCTCACCGGCCGCGAAACCCTCGGCGTGCATGTACGCGAGCTCCTTGAGCTTCAAGCGCGCCCTCCAGCGCCACCGGATAGCCGACGTGGCGGCCGATGAACAGCACCGTGCTGGCGTCGACCAGGTCGCGGGCGAGCTTGCGCACCGGCTCCATCGTGTCGAGCAGCGCGTCGAGCTTCGCCGGCATCGCCTGCAACTCGGCGACGACCGCCGCGACCTCGTCGGCGTACTTGATGCCGCGCACCTGCGCGAGGTGCAGCCCGACCAGGTAACACGCGACCAGCTGGGTCAGGAACGCCTTCGTCGACGCGACCGCGATCTCCGGCCCGCCGTGGGTGTAGAGCACGGCGTCGGACTCGCGCGGGATCGTCGAGCCGTTGGTGTTGCAGATCGCGAGCACCCGCGCCTTCTGCTCCTTGGCGTGCCGCAGCGCCATCAGCGTGTCCATCGTCTCGCCCGACTGCGAGATCGCGATCGACCAGCGTGGACCGGTCGAGCACCGGGTCGCGGTAGCGGAACTCGCTGGCCAGCTCGACCTCGCACGGGATGCGGGTCCAGTGCTCGATCGCGTACTTCGCGACCAGCCCGGCGTGGTACGCGGTGCCGCAGGCGACGATGAAGACCTTGTCGACGTCGCGCAGGTCCTGGTCGGTGAGGCGCACCTCGTCGAGCATGATCTCGCCGGTGTCGGTGAGCCGGCCGAGCAGCGTGTCGGCCACCGCGCGCGGCTGCTCGGCGATCTCCTTGAGCATGAAGTACTCGTAGCCGCCCTTCTCGGCGGCGCTCGCGTCCCAGTCGATGTGGAAGGCCTTGCCCTCGACCGGCTGGCCGTCGAAGTCGGTGATCACGATCGCGTCGGGGGTGATCGTGACGACCTGGTCCTGACCGAGCTCGACCGCCTCGCGGGTGTGCTCGATGAACGCCGAGACGTCGCTGGCCAGGAAGTTCTCGCCGTCGCCGCGGCCGACCACGAGCGGCGAGTTGCGGCGCGCGCCGACGACCACGTCGGGCGTCGGTGTCGACAGCGAGCAGCGTGAACGCGCCGTCCAGGCGGCGGCAGACCCGGCGCATCGCCTCGGTCAGATCACCGGCTCGGCGCCCGGCCCGCGCAGCTCCCGTTGCAGCAGGTGCGCGACGCACTCGGTGTCGGTGTCGCTGGCGAAGACGACGCCGGCGGCTTCGAGCTCGGCGCGCAGCTTCGCGAAGTTCTCGATGATGCCGTTGTGGATCACCGCGACGCGGCCGTCGGCGGAGCGGTGCGGGTGCGCGTTGCGGTCGGTCGGGCCGCCGTGGGTGGCCCACCGGGTGTGGCCGATGCCGGTGGTGCCGTCGGCGATGCCCGGGTCACCCGTCGCTGCCTCGGCGAGCGCCTTCTCCAGGTTGGCGAGCTTGCCGGCCCGCCGTCTGCGGTGTGCAGCAGGCCACCGGCGAGCACGGCGACGCCGGCCGAGTCGTAGCCGCGGTATTCCAGCCGGCGCAGGCCGTCGACCAGGATGCCCAGCGCCGGCCGCGCGCCGACGTATCCCACGATTCCGCACATGGACAGCAGACTAGCGTAGTTTCGCGCACCGTGCATGCTCGAAAGGGCCATCTACGATCATCGGCATTGATCAGTGAAAGCCTAGGCACTCGGAGACGGCCTCGCGCGACGATCGCCGCGATCCGCTCGGCCACCGACGTGGCTTCGTCAAGCGTGCCGGCCTCGACCATCACCCGGACCAGCGGCTCGGTCCCTGATGGACGCAGCAGCACCCGCCCGGTCTCGCCGAGAGCCGCGGCAGCCTGTCGACCGCCGCCGTACCTGCGGCGCGGACGCCCCGGCGACCCGATCGCCGACCGTGACGTTGATGAGCACCTGTGGCAGCTTCGTCACCACCGAAGCCAGCTCCGCGAGCGACGAGCCGGTCGCCGCCATGCGCGCCATCAGGTGCAGCGCGGTCAGCAGGCCGTCGCCGGTCGTCGCGAACTCCGGCAGCACCACGTGCCCGCTCTGCTCGCCACCGATCGCGAAACCGCCGGCCGCCAGCGCTTCGAGCACGTACCGGTCGCCGACCTTCGTCTCGACCAGCGTGATGCCCTCCTGCTGCATGGCGATGCGCAGGCCGAGGTTGCTCATGACGGTCGCGACGAGCGTGTCGGATTCAGCGTGCCCGCGTCGCGCATCGCCACCGCCAGGATCGCCATGATTTGGTCGCCGTCGACGACCGTGCCATCGGCCGCGATCGCGAGACAACGATCGGCGTCGCCGTCGTGCGCGATGCCGAGGTCCGCACCGTGTTCGAGCACGGCCGCACGCACGCTGTCGAGGTGGGTGGATCCGCAGTCATCGTTGATGTTCAGGCCGTCGGGCTCCGCGTGGATCGCGATGACCTCGGCGCCGGCCGCCTCGTAGACAGCCGGGGCCACATCGGAGGCCGCGCCGTTGGCGCAGTCGACGACGACCTTCAGTCCGTCGAGGCGATGCGGCGCCGAGGCCACGAGATGCGCGACGTAGGCGTCGGCACCGTCGAGCAGATCGTGCACGCGACCGAACTGCGCGCCGGTCGGTCGCGTCCAGTCGATGCCGTGAGCGAGCGCGGCTTCGATTTCGACCTCGACGTCGTCGGGGAGTTTCTGACCGCCGGCGGCGAAGAGCTTGATGCCGTTGTCCGGCATCGGGTTGTGCGAAGCGGAAATCATGACGCCGAAGTCGGCCTTCGTCTCACCGACGAGGTAGGCGACGCCCGGCGTGGGCAGCACACCGACACGGATGACGATGGCGCCGGTGCTCGCCAGACCGGCGACGACCGCCGCCTCCAGCATCTCGCCGCTGGCCCGGGGATCGCGGCCGACGACGGCGACCGGCGGATGCGTGCGGTCTCGTTCGGCCAACACGTGCGCTGCCGCCACCGCGACCGCCATCGCCAGCTCTGGCGTCAGGTCGGCGTTCGCGCGACCCCGCACTCCGTCCGTGCCGAACAGCCGTCCCATATGTACTCCTGAAGATGAGAGCTACCTGAGGTGAGAGAAAAAAGACACGGCCGGGGACCCCGAGGGGCACACCCGGCCGCGTGTGAGCTTGCCATCAGAACTTGTAGTCGAAATTAACGCTTCGAGTACTGAGGAGCCTTACGGGCCTTCTTCAGACCGTACTTCTTCGACTCCGTGACGCGGGAGTCACGGGTCAGGAAGCCGGCCTTCTTCAGCGCCGGACGGTCATCGGGGTCGACCTCGATGAGCGCGCGGGCGATACCGAGGCGCAGCGCGCCGGCCTGGCCGGTGATGCCGCCGCCGCGAAGGGTGGCGAGGACGTCGTAGGACTCGGCCCGCTCGGTGATCACGAGCGGCTCGCGGACGAGCTGCTGGTGCACCTTGTTCGGGAAGTAGTTCTCCAGCGTGCGGCCGTTGAGCGTGAACACGCCGGTGCCGGGCACGAGCCGAACCCGCACGATGGCCTCTTTACGGCGGCCGACGGTCTGGGCCAGGTGGGACGCGCCCTTGTGCGCCCGCGTCGCGCGGGTCTTCGGAGCGGTCGCGACCGGCGTCGCGGGCGCCTCGACTGCCTCGGACGTCACCGTCTCCGGCGTCTCGTCGACGGCGGTCGGAACGACTGAGTCTGTGGTTTCCGTCATCACGTCTTCCTCTGGCGCGCTCACTGCGCGACCTGCTTGATCTCGAACGGCAGCGGCTGCTGCGCGGCGTGCGGGTGCTCGGCGCCGGCGTAGACCTTGAGCTTGCCGATCAGCTGGCGGCCCAGTCGGTTGTGCGGGAGCATGCCCTTGACGGCGAGCTCGATCGCGCGCTCGGGGCGGGTGCTCAGCAGCTCCTCGTAGCCGATCTGCTTCAGGCCACCCGGGTAACCGGAGTGGCGGTAGGCGACCTTCGTCGCGCGCTTGTTGCCGGTCAGCGCGACCTTGCCCGCGTTGATGACGACGACAAAGTCACCGGTGTCCACGTGGGGCGCGAAGGTCGGCTTGTGCTTGCCGCGCAGCAGCGTGGCGGCGTGGGTCGCGAGGCGGCCCAGCACGACGTCAGAAGCGTCGATAACGTGCCACTGACGCTCGATCTCGCCCGGCTTCGGGCTGTACGTACGCACAGGTTTACCTTGTCTCGTCGTCGGTCTGGGGTCCTGCGAGGCGGCGCTGAAAGCGCACGAGTGACAAGCCTACCTCGTCGCCTAGAAGACGGGCACGCAACACCTCTCGCACAACAGCATGCAACGATACCTGTTGCCGGGGCACGGGGTCAAAACGCCCGGATCCCACGGTTATTTCTACCGTTTCATCCGGTTCTCACATCCGGGCAAGCCCGAGATGATCAAGCGGAACGCCATGGTGAGCGATCTGCCAGTCGCGGGAACCGGACAGCGCCCGCCCAACGTAATCTTTCGACGCCTGGACCGCGTCGGGCGCCGGGGCACCCAGCGCCAGGTTGGCGGCGATCGCGGCGGAAAACGATGCTCCTGCGCCGTGCGCGTTGCCGGCCTCGATCCGCGTCGCGTGCAGAAACCGTACGCCCCCTGACGTCCAGACGGCGTCGACCGACTCGGTGCCGGAGAGCCGTCCGCCCGTGATCACGACGTACTTCGCACCCCGGGAGGCGAGCTGACCGGCGGCTCCCGCCATGTCGGCCGTGCTGGAGATCGGCCACCCGACGAGCGCCCCGGCCTCATCGATGTTCGGCGTGATCACCTCGGCGAGCGGCACGAGCCGCATGAGCGCCGCGATCACGCCACGTCGATAGGCGTCATTGGCGTCGAGCACCGGATCGAGCACGACGTTCGTCAATTCGCCGCCGCGGATCCGGCTGGCGATCGACGCCGCGTTCTCCGGCGTGCCGACGATGCCGATCTTCGTCGCCGCCGGTCGCAACTCGGCCAGCACCATCGACAGTTGTCCGCCGACGGCCGTCGCGGGCAACGGATAGAGCGAGCCGGGCCCGTCGACAGAGGTCACGACGGCCGTGCCGTAGACCCGGTGCGCCGAGAAGGTGGCTAGGTCGGCCTGCAAGCCACTGAACCCGCACGGATCTGATCCATTTATCGTCATCACTGCGGGCGGCGTCACATCAGCCATCGTTACACCTACGAGTGACGTGCGACGTTCACGTTGTGCGACTTTTCGATTACTCTCCCCAAACCGGCTCGGGAGCCTCGATCACCTCGCCGTCGCCGGTGAAGACGACGAACCGGTCGAAGGATCGGGTGAACCATCGATCGTGGGTGACCGCGATGACCGTGCCCTCGAAGCTGCGCAGCCCGTCTTCCAGCGCTTCGGCCGAGGCGAGGTCGAGGTTGTCGGTCGGTTCGTCGAGCAGCAGCAGCGTCGCGCCACCGAGTTCGAGCAGCAGCACGAGGAACCGCGCCTGCTGACCGCCGGACAGCGTCTCGAAGCGCTGATCGCCCTGCCCGGCCAGCTCGTAGCGGCCGAGTGCGTGCATGGCCCCGGGCCGGTCCCGGCCCTGTCGCCGATCGTCGCCGCGCCACAGGATCTCCACGAGCGTGCGACCGACGAGATCCGGCCGGTCATGCGTCTGCGAGAAGTGACCCGGCACCACCCGCGCCCCGAGCCGGGCCACACCCGTCGTGGCCACCGGCTTGAGTCGCGCCGCTTCCGCCGGCACGACCGCGGGATCCGGATCGGTGCCGCCACGGGCCAGCATCCGCAGGAAGTGTGACTTGCCGGTGCCGTTCGCACCGAGCACCGCCACCCGGTCGCCGTACCAGATCTCCAGGTCGAACGGGAAGGTCAGGTCGACGAGTTCGATCTGCTCGCAGACAACCGAACGCTTCCCGGTACGCCCACCGGTGAGCTGCATCGCGATGTCCTGATCCTTCGGCGGCAACGGCGGCGGCCCGGCCTCCTCGAAGCGCCGCAGCCGCGTCTGCGCCGACTGGTAACGCGACGCCATATCCGAGTTGTACGCGGCCTTCTGCTTGTACATCAGCATCAGCTGCCGCAGCTTCTCGCGCTCCTCGTCCCATCGTTTGCGGTTCTCTTCGAGCCGGCCGTGCCTGGCCAGCCGGGCCTCGTGCCACGACGCGAAGCCGGCCGGATGCGTCCACGCGGAACCGCCTTCGACGGCGACGACCCGATCGGCCGTACGCGCGAGCAGTTCCCGGTCGTGGCTCACGTAGAGCACCGACTTCGACGACTCCCGGAGCCGTTCTTCGAGCCACCGCTTGCCCGGCACGTCGAGGAAGTTGTCCGGCTCGTCGAGCAGCAGCACCTCGTCGGGGCCACGCAGGAGCATCTCGAGTGCGAACCGCTTCTGCTGGCCGCCGGAGAGGGTGCCGACGGTCCGGGCGCGTACGTCGTCCCACGGCTTGCCCATGACCAAGACGGCGACCGTGTCGAAGAGAATCTCCGCGTCGTACCCGCCGACTTCGCCCCACGTGTGCAACGCGTTCGCGTAGGCGAATTGGGCCTTCTCCAGGTGCGGCGCGGCCTGCGCGGTCGCTTCCGCGCGTGCCAGCAGCACCCCGGCTGCCGCGATGGCGTCGGGAAGCAACGAGATGGCGAAGTCGGCCAGCGTCCGGTCGGCACCACGCTCGGCTCCGGACGCGTCCTCCTCGGTGTTCGGGCCACCGTGTCCGATCATGCCGATGAACTGTCGCATCACACCGAGACCGCCGGATCTCGCGATCGAGCCTCCCTGGGGCAGCAGATCGCCGGCGACCATCCGCAGCAGTGTCGTCTTGCCGGCGCCGTTCGGCCCGACCAGCGCCACCTTCGCGCCCTCGCCGACCCGGAACGACACGTTCTCGAAGAGCACCCTGCCGTCCGGGAGCACCTGCGACACTCCTGCGACATCCACGTAGCCCATAGCCAGCGATTCTGCCGTGATTCCGGAAGGGTTGTCGCGTCGTTTACGCGAGGGGCCGGCTCACGCGCAAGATCCGGTATCCCTTCTGCGACGCGTGCCGGTCCACCGACCATCCCTCCGCCTGCATCCAGGCCTGCAAGGAGTCGCCGCCGAGGTGTTTCGCGACCACGAGCCACGCCGAGCCGTCCGGGGCCAGCCGCGGCAACCATGTCGAAAGCAACGTGTGCAATTCCGCCTTCCCGATCCGGATCGGCGGATTGCTCCAGATCTCGTCGAACATCACGTCAGTCGGGATGTCCGCCGCCGTCACCGCCGTCACGCGGTCGCCCACACCGGCCGCGGCCGCGTTCCGCCGCACGAGGTCGAGCGCCCGGGCGTTGACGTCCAGCGCCCACACCCGCGCGTGTTCGGACGTCTTCGCTAGCACGCAGCTGATCGGACCGTATCCGCAGCCCAGGTCGAGATAGACGCCGCCACGAGGACCGGGCAGCGGCGCCTTCCGGAGCAGCACGGCGGTGC
The DNA here is from genome assembly GCA_963797605.1 of uncultured Actinomycetota bacterium. Taxonomy (GTDB): domain Bacteria; phylum Actinomycetota; class Actinomycetes; order Mycobacteriales; family Micromonosporaceae; genus DASQPR01. The sequence continues at coordinate 1,159,698 of CAWCPX010000005.1, forward strand.
CCGCGTCGACGCGATCGGCGGAGAACACACCGCCCGCGGCCGTGAACCGGTAGACGTCGCCGGCGACCATGAAAGTGAACTCCCGCGGCCGCTCGGGCGTCTCGGGATCCGTCGAGAAGTAGTGCTCAGTCACGCCTGTTCCTCGTCAACTCGGCTCGGGCCGCCAGTGCGTCGTCCGGCGGGTAACGCACTTCGACGAGGTTGAGCCCGTGCGCCGGGGCGACGACGATCTCGTCTGCGCGCCGGTCGCGGGTCAACATCGACGCGGGCCAGTCGATCGGACGCCGGCCCTCACCGACCGGCAGCAACGATCCGACCAGGCTGCGGACCATGGACTGGCAGAACGCGTCCGCCTGCACGGTCGCGACGAGCACCCCGTCGTCGAGCCGCCGCCAGTCGAGCCGGGTCGTCTGCCGGATCGTGGTGCCGTGCGGTTTCCGCCGGCAGAACGCGACGAAGTTGTGCAGCCCCACGAGCCCCTCTGAGGCCTTGCCGAGCAGATCGATGTCCAGCGGCCGGAACCACGACAGCGTGTCCCGAGCGCGCAGCGGGGAGGCTCCGGCGGCCGAGTCTGACACGCGATACTCGTAGCGGCGCGACAGAGCGGAAAACCGAGCATCGAATTCCACGGGTACGGGTACGACGACCGTCACCCGTACGTCCGGCGGGAGCATGCCGGAGAGCCGTCGCACCACCGATTCTCCGATGGCCGCCCAGGTCTCGGCCGGTACGTCGACGTGTGCGACCTGGCCGGTGGCGTGCACCCCGGCGTCGGTCCGGCCGGCGACCGTCAATCCGGTGGCCTGCCCTCCGAAGAGTCGGTCGAGTTCGGCTTGAAGGACGCCGGCGACCGTACGCCGACCGGGCTGCGCGGCCCAGCCGAAGAAATCGGTGCCGTCGTACGCGATGTCGAGACGAAGGCGTACCACGGGAAGCTCTTCGAAAACGGCGTCGAGCCCGGCACCCCCCTCTCGGAGAATGCCGGGCTCGATCACGTCGATCTGATCGTCAGGACTCGTCGCCGTCGCCGTCGGCGGCGTCGGCGTCGGTGTCGGCGGCGGACGGCGCGACCGGGGTCGCCTCGTCCTCGTCGTCACCGGCGAGAGCCGCGACAGCCTCAGCCTTGACGGCCTTGCGGGCCGGGGCCTTCGTGGCCTTGACCGGAGCGACGACCGGCATCTCTTCGACCAGCTCGATGATCGCCATGGGCGCGTTGTCGCCCTTGCGCGGAGTGGTCTTGATGATGCGGGTGTAGCCGCCCGGACGGGTCGCGAAGCGCGGACCGATCTGGTCGAACAGGGTGTACACCACGTCCTTGTCCTTGACCACGGTCAGGACCTGGCGACGCGAGTGCAGGTCACCTTTCTTGGCGAAGGTGACGAGACGCTCGGCCAGCGGACGGAGCCGCTTCGCCTTCGTCTGCGTCGTGGTGATCCGGCCGTGCTGGAACAGGGCGGTCGCCAAGTTCGCCAGCAGCAGCTTCTCGTGCGCCGGGCTTCCGCCGAGGCGGGGACCCTTGGTGGGCGTGGGCATGGTTGGTGCTCCTCGTTAGGTTCAGCCGTACAGCCGGCAGCGGCTAGAGCTGTTCGGTCTCGCGGTAGTCGTCTTCGGCGTCGTAGTCAGCGTCGGAGAAGCTGTCCACAACGTTGGCCGGGTCGAAGGTCGGGGCCGAGTCCTTCAGGCCGAGACCCATGCCGGCGAGCTTCATCTTGACCTCGTCGATCGACTTCTGACCGAAGTTGCGAATGTCGAGCAGGTCGGCCTCGGTGCGACCGATCAGCTCGCCGACGGCGTTGATGCCCTCGCGCTTCAAGCAGTTGTACGACCGGACGGTGAGGTCCAGCTCCTCGATCGGCAGCGCCAGGTCGGCAGCGAGCTGCGCGTCCTGCGGCGACGGGCCGATGTCGATGCCCTCCGCCTCCTCGTCGAGCTCACGGGCCAGACCGAACAGCTCGACCAGGGTCGAACCGGCGGACGCCAGCGCGGTGCGCGGCGAGATCGAGGACTTGGTCTCGACGTCGATGATCAGACGGTCGAAGTCGGTCCGCTGCTCGACACGAGTCGCCTCGACGCGGTACGTGACCTTCAGAACCGGCGAGTAGATCGAGTCGACCGGGATGCGGCCGATCTCGGCACCGGCGTTCTTGTTCTGAACCGCGGTGACGTAGCCACGGCCACGCTCGACGGTGAGTTCCATGTCGACGCGCGCCTTGCCGTTGAGCGTGGCGAGCTTGAGGTCGGCGTTGTGCACGCTGACACCGGCCGGCGGCTGGATGTCGCCCGCCGTGATGTCACCGGGGCCCTGCTTGCGCAGGTACATGCTGACCGGCTCGTCGTGCTCCGAGCTGACCGTCAGCTCCTTGACGTTCATGACCAGCTCGACGACGTCTTCCTTGACACCGGGGATCGTCGTGAACTCGTGCAGCACGCCATCGACCTTGATCGACGTAACGGCCGCGCCGGGAATCGAGCTGAGCAGGGTCCGGCGGAGCGAGTTGCCGAGGGTGTAGCCGAAGCCCGGCTCGAGCGGCTCAATCGTGAACCGCGACCGGGTGTCGCTGATCGACTCTTCGCTCAGCGAAGGACGCTGGGAGATAAGCACTTCGTTCTCTCTTTTCGTTCGAGGCACCCGCTATTTGATGCCTAGTGAACTTGATCTTTGAGTCCTCGTCGTGCGGACCCAATTTTGGGACCCGATCCGCACTCGCTGGCAAGGCGCACGACACCGCCGTGTGCGAACGCACTCAAGGTGTCGAGCAACGCCGCCAGCGAGCGCGGAGTGGATTCCAAAATTACTTCGAGTAGAGCTCGACGATTAGCTGCTCTTGCACCTGGGTGTCGATGTTCGCGCGCACAGGCAGGCTGTGCACGAGGATCTTGAGCTGCGACGGGATCGCTTCGAGCCACGCCGGCACGGTGCGGGAACCCGCCTCTGCCACGGCCACCACGAACGGCGTCAGCTCGCGGGACTTCGCCCGGACCTCGACGATGTCGTGCTCGGACACGCGGAACGAGGGGATGTCGACCTTGCGGCCGTTCACCGTGATGTGACCGTGCTTGACGACCTGGCGAGCCATGTCACGGGACTTGGCGTAACCAGCCCGGTACACGACGTTGTCCAGCCGGGATTCGAGGATCTGCAGCAGCACCTCACCGGTCTTGCCCGGCTTGGAGACGGCTTCCTCGTAGTAGCGACGGAACTGCTTCTCCAGCACGCCGTACACCCGGCGGGCCTTCTGCTTCTCGCGAAGCTGCAGCAGGTACTCCGTCTCCTTCAGCCGACCGCGGCCGTGCTGGCCGGGCGGGAAGGGACGCGACTCAAACGGGCATTTCGGCCCATCGCACTTGCTGCCCTTGAGGAAGAGCTTCATCTTCTCGCGGCGGCAACGGCGGCAGTCCGCACCTGTATAACGTGCCATCTTCTCTTATTCTCCCTTAGACCCGGCGACGCTTCGGCGGACGGCAACCGTTGTGCGGCTGCGGCGTGACGTCGGCGATCTGGCCGACCTCGAGGCCGACGGCCTGCAGCGAGCGGATGGCGGTTTCCCGGCCGGAGCCCGGACCCTTCACGAACACATCGACCTTGCGCATGCCGTGTTCCATCGCGCGACGAGCGGCGGCCTCGGCGGCCAACTGCGCGGCGAACGGAGTCGACTTACGCGAGCCCTTGAAGCCCACCTGGCCGGCGGAGGCCCAGGCGATGACGGCTCCGGTCGGGTCGGTGATCGACACGATCGTGTTGTTGAACGTGCTCTTGATGTGCGCCTGCCCGTGGGCGACGTTCTTGCGTTCCTTGCGCCGGACCTTCTTGACTGGGGCCCCAGTGCGCGCCTTCGGTGGCATTAGTTATGCGCTCCTACGATTCGCTTCATCACTTCTTGCCAGCCTTCTTCTTGCCGGCGACGGTGCGCTTGGGACCCTTACGGGTGCGCGCGTTGGTGCGGGTGCGCTGACCATGCACCGGCAGGCCACGACGGTGCCGGATGCCCTGGTAGCAGCCGATCTCCACCTTGCGGCGGATGTCCGCTGCGACCTCGCGTCGCAGGTCACCTTCGATTTTGTAGTTGGCCTGGATGTAATCGCGCAGGGCTACGACCTCTTCGTCGGTCAGGTCCTTGCTGCGCTTCTCGGGTGAGATGCCGGTAGCGGCGAGCGTCGCGTTGGAACGCGTGCGGCCGATCCCGAAGATGTAGGTGAGCGCGATCTCCATCCGCTTATCGCGGGGGAGGTCGACGCCGACTAAACGAGCCATGTCTGGGCGTACTCCTCGTGGTCTGCATAGAGGTCTGTGCCCGCTCCGTCCCGTCTGCCCGGACGGGCCCCGGCCTCTAACCGGGGGCTTGACCACGAGTTCGCCTGGGCGCGGAATAGCTGCGCCTGAGGGTGTTTCATCGCGGCTGGAACGAGCGTGTGCTTGGTGGTGCGCGTCTTTCGCGTCAGCCCTGGCGCTGCTTGTGACGCGGGTCAGAGCAAATGACCATGACCCGACCGTGGCGCCGGATAACCCGGCACTTCTGGCAGATCTTCTTGACGCTCGGCTTGACCTTCACGGGTTGCCTTTCAGGTACTTACTTGTAGCGGTAGACGATGCGTCCGCGAGTGAGGTCGTACGGCGAGAGCTCGACGACAACCCGGTCCTCGGGCAGGATGCGGATATAGTGCTGCCGCATCTTGCCACTGATGTGTGCCAAGACTTTGTGGCCGTTGGCGAGCTCGACTCGGAACATGGCGTTCGGGAGTGGCTCGACCACTCGGCCCTCGATCTCGATGGCCCCATCTTTTTTCGGCATATCCTCCGCTACCTGACGTCAGGTGTGTTGACAGGCACGCAATTTCCCATTCACGATCACTAGAGCTGCGATCATGCCAGCCGCGGCTCTGCTGTCTCTCGTGACGACGAAAGGCATGACAGAGTGGACGCTGCGCGCCGATTGATTAGTCTACGCGCATGCGCCGGACTGCGGCAAACCCGCCCCCCGCGCTCGGGCGTGTCGCCGCCCACAGGCCGTTTCGCGAGCGGGTGACCGACCTCAGAACAGGTCCCGGTCGTCCTTCTCAGCGGAGTTCTGCCAGGCTTCGTCCGCCTTGCGCTGAGCCTTTTCGGCGTCTTTGACCTGCTGCTGCGCGGCCTGCTTGTGCGGTTCCCCGGCGATCAGCCCGCTGATGGTCGACGCGAGCAGGATTGCGCCCCACGGACCGATCACCCAGACCGGCCAGAAACTGCCGTGGTTCCCGCTCGCGGCCCAGATGACGATCATGATCGCGCTGACGGTGAGCCAACTGCTCCACATGCCGGCGAGCCACTGCCGCGTGTGCCCGGACCGGGTCGCGGGGGCCATCGACGCCGGAGCGGCCGGCACCACCTGGGATCGTTCGGCGGGCGTGACGTCGGGAAGATCGGTCAGCAGACCTTTGAGATCACCATAGGTACGAGCCGCGTAGGCGTCGCGCAGCCGATCGTCGTATTCGGTGAGTGTCAGCCGGCCCTCGCTCAGGGCGACACGAAGCTTCTCGGCGACGAACTCCCGATCTGCATCCGCGGCCCGAAGGCTGTCACGTTCACTCGACACGCTAGAAGGATGCCATTGATCGGCAAGGGCGCGCCAGCCCGCCCGCTCAGTTGCCGCGGGCGCGTGGTGTCAGCAGGTCACCGAGGCGTTCCGCGCCGCCGTCGGCCGCCGTGAAGACCCAGACACCGTCCTCGAAGATCCCCATCGTGTGCTCGACGTGTACGGCTGTCGAGCCGTCACGGGTCACCACGGTCCAGCCGTCGGCCAGTTCCGCGGTGCGCGGCGAGCCCAGCGTGATCATCGGTTCGATGGCCAGAGCCATGCCCGGCACGAGCTGGGGGCCCTTGCCCGGACGGCCGTGGTTGAGCACGTGCGGATCCTGGTGCATCTCGGTGCCGATGCCGTGGCCGCCGTAACCGTCGACGATGCCGTAGCGGCCGGCCTTCTTGATGGCGGACTCGATCGCGTACGAGATGTCGGTCAATCGGCCCCGCCCGGACGCCGCCCCCCGCGCGGCCGCCGTGATACCGGCCCACATCGAGTCTTCGGCGACCTTCGTCATGCGTACGAGTTCCGGCTTGATCTCCCCGACGCCGACGGTGATCGCCGCGTCGCCGTGCCACCCGTCGAGGATCGCGCCGCAGTCGATCGAGATGATGTCGCCTTCGGAGAGCACGTCGGAAGCGGACGGGATCGCGTGCACGATCTGCTGGTTGACCGACGAGCAGATGGTCGCCGGGAAACCGTGGTAGCCCTGGAAGGACGGGATCGCGCCGGCCGCCCGGATCGTCTCCTCGGCGATGGCGTCGAGATCAGCGGTGCTGACGCCGGGAGCGACCGCCGCGCGCATCTTCTCCAGCGCGGCGTGCACGACGAGGCCGGCCGCGCGCATCTTCAGCAGTTGTTCGGGCGTCTTGATCTGGATGTCCAGCGAGTTGGTCCGCACCCTACCCACCGTACGAGCGCAACGCGTCGATCGCCCGCATTGTGATGTCTTCCACCAAACCGGTCGCGTCGATGCCCACGAGCTTGCCCTGGGCGCCGTAGAAATCGACCAGCGGCGCGGTCTTCTCCGAGTATTCGGTGAGCCGCTTCGTGATCGTCTCCGGCTTGTCGTCAGCCCGCTGGAAGAGCTCACCGCCGCAACGGTCGCAGACGTCGGGCTTGGTGGGCGCGTCGAACTCAACGTGCCAGATCTTGCCGCAGCCCCGACACGTACGCCGGCCGGAAAGCCGCCGGATCACCTCGTCGTTGTCGACCACGAGCTCCAGCACGACATCGAGTTGCGTGCCGAGATCGGCCAGCAGCTTGTCCAGCTCATTGGCCTGCGGCACGGTGCGCGGGAACCCGTCGAGCAGGAAGCCGTCGCACGCGTCCGATTCGGCGAGCCGTTCGCGGACCATGTTGATCGTGACCTCGTCGGGCACGAGCTTGCCGTCGTCCATGTAGCGCTTGGCTTCCAGGCCGAGCGGCGTGCCCTGCGTGACGTTGGCGCGGAAGATGTCGCCGGTGGAGATCTTGGGCACGGACAGGTGCGAAGCGATGAACTCCGCCTGCGTGCCCTTGCCCGCACCCGGCGGGCCGACCAGAACAAGACGCACGTTAATTCGCCCCATTCTCATCGGAGCCCGACTCGGATGCGGTCGACGCTGGCACTACCGCAGGAACCCTTCATAGTTGCGCTGCATCAGCTGGCTCTCGATCTGCTTCACCGTGTCGAGGGCGACGCCGACGATGATCAGCACCGCCGTGCCACCGAACGGGAAGTTCTGCTTCTGACCGCCGACGAGCCCGATGAACAGGTTCGGCAGGACCGCGATGATCGCCAGGTAGAGCGCGCCCGGGAGGGTGATGCGGGACAGGATGTAGTCGAAGTACTGAGCGGTCGGCTTGCCGGGACGCACGCCCTGCACGAAGCCGCCGTACTTCCGCATGTCATCCGAGACCTGCGTCGGGTTGAACGTGATCGACACGTAGAAGTACGTGAAGAAGAGGATCAACAGGAAGTAGATCGAGATGTTGACCCAGCTGCTCGGCTGCGTCAGGTCGTTGGCCAGGAAGCGGGCGAACCAACCGGTGTTGTTATTGCCCATCAGCTGCAAGCCCAGGGTCGGGAGATAGAGCAGCGAGGACGCGAAGATCACCGGGATAACGCCGGCCTGGTTGACCTTGAGCGGAATGTAGGTGGAGGTGCCGCCGTACATCCGTCTGCCGACCATGCGTTTGGCGTACTGCACGGGGATGCGGCGCTGCGCCTGTTCGATGAAGACGACCGCCGTGATGACGCCGATGCCGATGATCAGAATGACCGCGAAGAGCGCCCAGCCGACCGTCTGCTGGATCTGCGAGCCCTCGGATGGGAGCCGGGCCGCGATCGAGGTGAAGATCAGGACGGACATGCCGTTGCCGATGCCTCGGTCGGTCACCATCTCGCCGAGCCACATGATCACGCCGGTGCCGGCGGTCATCGTGATGACGAGGACCAGCAGGGTCAGCCAGATCGGCACACCCTTGACCTCGGGAATGATCGCCGTGCTGTTGTCCGACGACGAACCACAGTTGAGCAGGGTGCCGGAGCGGGCGAGTGCCACGAACGCCGACGCCTGCAGGATGCCGAGGCCGAGCGTCAGGTAACGCGTGTACTGCGTGATCTTCGCCTGGCCGCTCTGGCCCTCCTTGCGGAGAAGCTCCAGCCGCGGGATGACCACGGTCAGCAGCTGAAGAATGATGCTCGCGGTGATGTAGGGCATGATGCCCAGCGCGAACACCGAGAGTTGCAGGAGTGCGCCACCGGAGAAGAGGTTCAGCAGCGTGAATACGCCGTTGCCCGATCCGGCCGAGGCGGCATTGATACATACCTGCACGTTGTGGTACGAGACGCCGGGTGAGGGAATCGTCGCGCCAAGCCGGTAGATCGCGATCATCCCGACCGTGAACAGCAGCTTCTTGCGCAGGTCAGGCGTCTTGAACGCACTGAGAAAAGCCTGGAACAACTTCTTCCTCCTGCGCGGAGCAGCCGTCAGGCGACGGCGGGGGGCGATGAGCCGCCTCGGCGAGTGCCGAAGCGGCGAACTATATACCTACGTGGCGGGACTCTAACGCATGGACATAGTCCAGCGTCTGTGCGGGTATCCGCAACCGTACCCGTGGATTACCGGATACGCCGATCGTGGCGCCTACGCAGTCGAATGACAACTGCGTGGACGCCACGATCGTCTAACGCTTTGCTATCAGGCGGCGACTGCGGCTTGACGGGTCGCGAGAACCGTCGCCGAGCCACCAGCCGCTTCGATCTTCTCGACGGCCGAGGCACTGAAGGCGTTCGCCGAAACGGACAGCTTCACGCCGCCCAGATCGCCGGTGCCCAGCACCTTGACCGGCTGTCCCTTGCGGACCGCGCCGGCGTCGACCAACTCGAGCACACCGACCGTGCCACCCTGGGGGAACAGCTCGGCCAGACGGTCCAGGTTCACGACCTGGAACGTGACCTTGAACTTGTTCTTGAACCCCTTGACCTTCGGGAGGCGCATGTGAATGGGCATCTGCCCACCCTCGAACGCCGCCGGAACCTGGTAGCGGGCCTTCGTACCCTTGGTACCGCGGCCGGCGGTCTTACCCTTCGAGCCTTCACCGCGACCAACGCGGGTCTTGGCCGTCTTGGCACCGGGTGCCGGGCGCAGGTGATGAACCTTGATCGTCATTACTCGACCTCCTCGAACTTTACGAGGTGGTTCACAGTAAAGATCATGCCCCGAATCTCGGGACGGTCCTCTTTCACCACCACGTCGTTGATCCGCTTCAGGCCGAGCGTGCGCAGCGTCTCGCGCTGGTTACGCTTCGACCCGATTTCGGACCGGACCTGTGTGACTTTCAGGCGTGCCATATCTCCGCCGCCCCCTTACTTCGTCGCTGCTTCGGCGCGCGCGCGCAGCATGGCGGCGGGCGCGACGTCTTCGACCGGCAGACCGCGACGGGCAGCCACGGCTTCCGGCGACTCGATCATCTTGAGCGCCGCGACGGACGCGTGCACGATGTTGATCGGGTTCGACGAGCCGAGGCTCTTGGAGAGCACGTCGTGGATTCCGGCGCACTCCAGCACGGCACGCACCGGACCACCGGCGATAACACCGGTACCGGGGCTGGCCGGCTTCAGAAGCACGACACCGGCGGCCGCCTCACCCTGAACCGGGTGCGGGATCGTCGCGCCGTTGCGAGGAACCTTGAAGAAGTTCTTCTTCGCGTCCTCGACGCCCTTGGCGATCGCCGCGGGCACCTCTTTGGCCTTGCCGTAGCCGACGCCAACGGTGCCGTCGCCGTCGCCGACGACAACGAGTGCCGTGAAGCTGAAGCGACGACCGCCCTTGACGACCTTGGCGACACGGTTAATCGTGACGACTCGCTCGATGTGCGGGGTCTTCTCGGCCGGGGTGTTACGGCCACCGCCCTCGCGACGGCTACCGCGGTTACCGCCGCCGCTGGCGTTGCTGCCGCCGCCCTCGGTGTTATTACCGGACCCGGCGCCCCTGCGCTGTGGACCTGGCATCAGACGCTCCTTTTCTTAGAACTCGAGTCCGGCTTCGCGGGCGGCGTCAGCCAGCGCGGCGATTCGCCCCGCGTACCGGTTGCCACCGCGATCGAAGACGACCTTGGAGATGCCTGCCGCCTTGGCCCGTTCCGCCAGGAGCGCGCCGACCTTGCCGGAGAGGTCGCTCTTGGCGCCCTCCGCGGTCCGGAGCGATGCGTCCAGGGTGGAAGCCGAGACCAGGGTGCGGCCGGCGTTGTCGTCGACGATCTGCGCGACGATGTGCCGCAACGAACGCGTCACGACGAGACGCGGACGCGCCTCGGAACCGATCACGTTCTTGCGGATCCGGAAATGACGTCGCGCCTTGCCGACCCGGCGCGCCGAAGCCACGCCACCACCGTTGCGGCGCTTGAGCAGAGTCGCGCTCATTTCTTACCGGCCTTTCCAGCCTTGCGGCGAATGACTTCACCCTGGTAACGCACGCCCTTGCCCTTGTACGGCTCCGGCGGACGGATCTTACGGATGTTCGCGGCGACCTCGCCCACCTGCTGCTTGTCGATGCCAGCAACGTGGAAGAGCGTCGGGCGCTCCACCGAGAAGGTGATGCCGTCGGGTGCGGCCACGACCACGGGGTGCGAGAACCCGAGTGCGAACTCGAGATCCGAACCCTTGGCCGCGACGCGGTAACCCGTGCCGGCGATCTCCAACGACTTGCGGTAACCCTCGGTGACACCGACGATCATGTTGTTGACCAGCGTACGTGACAGGCCGTGAAGCTCCTTGGCCTTACGCTCGTCGTTCGGGCGCACCACGCTGAGTTCGCCGTCGTCACCCCGCTCGAGGGTGATCGGTTCGGCGAGCGTGTGCGAGAGCACGCCCTTGGGGCCCTTGACTGTGACCGTCTGGCCCGAGATGGCGACCTCGACGCCCGAGGGCACCGTGATCGGCTTACGTCCGATTCGCGACATAGCTACAGGCCTCCGTTACCACACGAAGGCGAGGACTTCCCCGCCCACGCTCCGCTTGCGGGCCTGCCGGTCAGTCAGCAGCCCCTGGGACGTCGAAATAATCGCTACGCCCAGGCCACCGAGCACTCGCGGGAGCTCTGTCGACTTCGCGTACACCCGGAGACCGGGCTTCGAGACTCGCTTGATACCCGCGAGACTGCGCTCCCGGCTCGGGCCGAACTTGAGCTCGACCACCAGGTTCTTGCCGATGGCACCCTCGACGGGCTGCTCGACGGACCACGAGGCGATGTAACCCTCGGACTTGAGGACCTCGGCGACGTTCGCCTTGATCTTCGAGTAGGGCATCGTCACCCGCTCGTGGTACGCCTGGTTGGCGTTACGCAGACGTGTCAGCATGTCTGCGATCGGGTCAGTCATTGTCATGTTTCGTCAGCCTTTCTCACCGGGGTTCCGAACGGCGGGCGAGCCCGTCCAGATCGGCCTACGGCGAAGAGATTTTGCACCTGTTACCAGGAAGCCTTGGTCACGCCGGGAAGCTCACCGCGGTGAGCCATATCCCGGATACAAATGCGGCACAGTCCGAACTTGCGGTAAACGGACTTTGGCCGTCCACACTTTTGGCAGCGGGTGTACGCGCGAACCGCGAACTTCGGCTTCGCGGCCGCCTTAATGATCAGCGCCTTCTTGGCCATGAGTTCAGTTCTCCTTGAACGGGAAGCCCAGGAGCTTCAGCAGCGCCCGGCCCTCGTCGTCGGTCGTCGCGGTGGTCACCAGCGTGATGTCCATGCCGCGCGTGCGGTCGATCTTGTCCTGGTCGATCTCGTGGAAGACCGACTGCTCGGTAAGACCGAACGTGTAGTTGCCGTTGCCGTCGAGCTTGCGGGCGTCGAGACCGCGGAAGTCACGGATACGCGGGAGCGCGATGGACAGCAGGCGGTCCAGGAACTCCCACATCCGGTCACCGCGCAGCGTCACCTTCGCGCCGATCGGCATGCCCTCACGCAGCTTGAACTGCGCGATCGACTTCGTCGCCTTCCGGACCAACGGCTTCTGGCCGGTGATCGCGGTGAGGTCGCGGACAGCGCCGTCGATGAGCTTCGCGTCGCGCGCGGCCTCACCGACACCCATGTTGACCACGATCTTCACCAGGCCGGGCACCTGCATCGGGTTCGCGTAGCTGTACTGCTCGCGCAGCTTGGCGACGATCTCGTTGCGGTACTTCTCCTTGAGACGCGGCAGCGCCTTCTGTTCGGTTGCTGCGGTCATCACAGGTCCTTACCCGTCTTGCGGGAGACGCGGATGCGGTTGGTCTTCGTGCGACCGTCCGGGCGCTCCACCGTCTCGAGGCGGTAACCGACGCGGGTGGGCTTGCCCTCGGAGTCGACGACCATCACGTTGGAGATGTGAATGGGCGCTTCCTGGGTGATGATGCCGCCGGTCTTGGCGCCGCGCTGAGTGTTACGGATGCGTGTGTGCTTCTTGACCCGGTTCACGCCTTCGACGAGGACCTTGTCGAGCGTCGGGTAGGCCGTGATGACCTTGCCCCGCGCGCCCTTGTCCCGACCGGCGATGACGACGACCGTGTCACCTTTTTTAACCTTCACGGTCTACAACACCTCCGGTGCTAGGGAGATGATCTTCATGAACCGCTTGTCGCGCAGCTCACGGCCGACTGGGCCGAAGATGCGCGTGCCACGCGGGTCTCCGCCGTCCCTGATGATGACGGCGGCGTTCTCATCGAATCGAATGTACGAGCCATCCGGCCGACGCCGTTCCTTCGAGGTGCGAACGACGACCGCCTTGACGACGTCGCCCTTCTTCACACCCGCGCCGGGAATGGCGTCTTTGACCGTCGCCACGATGACGTCGCCGATGCTGGCGTAGCGGCGACCCGAACCGCCGAGAACCCGGATGCACAAGATTTCCTTGGCCCCGGTGTTGTCGGCGACACGAAGTCGCGACTCCTGCTGAATCACGTCAGTCTCCTGAATGTCTGCCAGTCCTCCGCTTTCGCGGAGCTTGGAAGAACCTCATCGCACCGGCGGGTGGACCCACCGGGACGAAAATTACGTTGTGCTACCGGTTCGCGGGCGAGGACGCCCGCGAACCGCTGCTTACTTGGCCTTCTCGAGGATCTCGACGACGCGCCAGCGCTTGGTGGCCGACAGCGGACGCGTCTCCATGAGGAGGACGCGGTCGCCGATGCCACAGGCATTGGTCTCGTCGTGCGCCTGCAGCTTGCTGGCGCGACGCATGACCTTGCCGTAACGCTGGTGCTTGACCCGGTCTTCGATCGCGACGATGACGGTCTTGTCCATCTTGTCGCTCACGACCATACCCTCACGGGTCTTGCGGTGCTTGCGCTCGACCTCGGTCGTCGCCGCCGCTTCGTTCGTGCTAGCCATTACGCCACCTCGCTCGGCGCGACCGAGAGACCAAGCTCACGCTCGCGCATAATCGTGTAAATCCGGGCGATCTCCTTGCGGATGAGCGGCAGCCGACGGTTGTTGTCGAGCTGACCGGTCGCGCCCTGCACGCGGAGGTTGAACAGCTCCGCCTTAGCCTCACGCAAGCGGATGACAAGGTCCTCATCGGCCAACTCACGCAGCTCGACGGCCTGGGTGTTCGTGGCCATCAGTTGTCACCTACTTCGCGCTTGACGATGCGGCACTTCATCGGAAGCTTGTGGATCGCGCGACGCATGGCCTCACGAGCGAGTGCCTCGTTCGGGAATGCCATCTCGAAGAGAATGCGTCCCGGGTGGATGTTGGCCACCCACCACTCGGGCGAACCCTTACCGGAACCCATGCGGGTTTCGGCCGGCTTCTTGGTCAGTGCGTTGTCCGGGAAAACCGTGATCCACACCTTGCCACCACGGCGGATGTGCCGGTTCATGGCAATACGCGCGGCTTCGATCTGCCGGTTCGTGACGTAGGCGGGCTCGAGAGCCTGGATGCCCCAGTCACCGAACACGACCCGGGTGCCGCCCTTGGAGGCACCGGTCCGCCGCGGGTGGTGCGGCTTGCGGAAGCCCTTCGGGGGCTTGCGCGGAATCAGCATCTGTCAGCCCTCCTGCGCTGGGGTCGTTTCGGCCGTCTCGGCCGGAGCCGAGGTAGCCGGAGTGACGGGCTCGGTGGCAACCGCTTCCGCGGGCGTCTCCGCCGGGGCGGCCGGGCTCGCGGAGGCGGCCGCGGCCGCACGTCCAGCCTCGGTGCCACCAGCGGTCGTGCCGGACGAGCCGGAACGGGTGCGGCGCGGACGCTCCGGGCGCTCAGCCCGGTCACGGCGCGGACGACCCGCGTTCGGGTCCACCGGGGCGACAACGCCTGCGGCGGCGTCACCCTTGTAGATCCAGACCTTCACGCCGATGCGGCCGAAGGTGGTACGCGCCTCGAAGAAGCCGTACTCGATGTTGGCGCGCAGCGTGTGCAGCGGGACGCGACCCTCACGGTAGAACTCCGTGCGGCTCATTTCCGCGCCACCGAGGCGACCGGAGACCTGCACCCGGATGCCCTTGACGACAGTGTTCTTCATCGCCGACTGGATCGCCTTGCGCATGGCTCGACGGAAGCTGACCCGGCTGGAGAGCTGCTCGGCCACACCCTGTGCGACGAGCTGCGCGTCCGACTCGGGGTTCTTGACCTCGAGGATGTTCAGCTGGATCTGCTTGCCCGTGAGCTTCTCGAGGTCACCGCGGATGCGGTCGGCCTCGGCGCCCTTGCGGCCGATCACGATGCCCGGACGCGCGGTGTGGATGTCGATGCGGACCCGGTCCCGGGTGCGCTCGATGTCCACCTTGGCGATGCCCGCGCGCTCGAGGCCCTTGGACATCATCTTGCGGATCTTGACATCTTCCCCGACGTAGTCCTTGTAGAGCTTGTCGGCGTACCAACGGCTCTTCCACTCGGTCGAGATGCCGAGCCGGAACCCATGAGGGTGAACCTTCTGACCCATTACTCGGTCCCTTCCTCGGCAGTCGCGGCCGGCTTGGCAGCGGTCGCCTTCTTGGTGGCCTTCTTGGCCGGTGCCTTCGCCGGCGCGTCGTCAGACGCCTCGGCGGCGGCGGCCGGAGCGGCCTTGGTCGCCTTGGCCGGCGCGGGCGCAGCCTTCGCGACCGGACGGGCCGGACGGTTGCCCGGCACGCTGGCGACGACGCTCTCGACCGTGATCGTGATGTGGCAGGTGCGCTTGCGGATGCGGAACGCCCGGCCCTGCGCACGCGGACGGAACCGCTTCAGCGTCGGACCCTCGTCGACGAACGCCTCGGCGACCAGGAGCGAGTCCGGGTCGAGCCGTTCGTTGTTCTCCGCGTTGGCAATCGCGCTCGCCAGCACCTTGTAGACCTGCTCGCTGGCCGCCTGCGGTGCGAAACGCAGCACCGTCAGCGCCTCCTTCGCGGGCAAGCCGCGAACGAGGTTCACCACGCGGCGAGCCTTCATCGGCGAGACGTGCACGTGGCGCGCGACTGCACGCGCACCGGGCACTACCGCCGCGTCGCTCTTCGTTGGCATTTTGAATCCTTCTCGTGAAAAAGCCTGCTAGCTAGCGGCGACGAGCCTTGCGGTCGTCCTTCTCGTGACCCTTGAAGGTCCGGGTCAAGGCAAACTCGCCGAGCTTGTGCCCGACCATCGCCTCGGACACGAACACGGGTACGTGCTTGCGTCCATCGTGTACGGCGATCGTGTGCCCGAGCATGTCCGGCACGATCATCGACCGACGCGACCAGGTCTTGATCACGGTTTTGGTGCCCTTCTCGTTCTGCACGTCCACCTTTTTCTGCAGGTGGTCGTCGACGAACGGGCCCTTCTTCAAGCTGCGTGGCATTTCTTAACCCCTTGGTCAGCCGCGCTTACGCGTGGCGTAGCGGCGGCGGACGATCAGGCGGTCACTCGCCTTGCCCTTGGTACGGGTACGGCCCTCGGGCTTACCCTGCGGGTTGACCGGGTGGCGACCACCGGAGGTCTTACCCTCACCACCACCGTGCGGGTGGTCAACCGGGTTCATCGCGACACCACGGACGGTCGGGCGCTTGCCCTTCCACCGCATGCGGCCGGCCTTGCCCCAGTTGATGTTCGACTGGTCGGCGTTGCCGATCTCACCGATGGTGGCCCGGCAGGTCACGAGGACGCGCCGGATTTCACCCGACGGCATACGCAGCGTCGCGTAGTCGCTCTCACGACCGAGCAGCTGGATGCCGACACCCGCGGAACGGGCCATCTTCGCGCCGCCACCGGGCCGCAGCTCCACGCAGTGCACCGTGGTGCCGACGGGGATGTTGCGCAGCGGCAGGTTGTTGCCGGGCTTGATGTCCGCGCCCGCACCCGACTCGATCGGGTCGCCCTGCTTCATGTCCTTCGGCGCGATGATGTATCGCTTCTCGCCGTCGGCGTAGTGCAGCAGCGCGATCCGAGCCGTACGGTTCGGGTCGTACTCGATGTGCGCGACCTTGGCCGGCACGCCGTCTTTGTCGACTCGCTTGAAGTCGATCAGGCGGTACTGCCGCTTGTGGCCACCACCCTGGTGACGGGTCGTGATCCGGCCGTGCGCGTTACGACCGCCCTTGCTGTGCAGCGGCGCGAGCAGCGACTTCTCCGGCGTCGATCGGGTGATCTCCGCGAAGTCGGACACGCTCGAGCCACGACGGCCAGGCGTCGTCGGCTTGTATTTACGAATAGCCATTGTTGTCTACACCCCTCAGCTGACCGGGCCGCCGAAGGCCTCGATCCGGTCACCATCAGCAAGCTTGACCATCGCGCGCTTCGTGTCTTTGCGCTTCCCGAAACCAGTCCTGGTCCGCTTGCGCTTGCCCTCGCGATTCAGCGTGTTGACCGTCAGAACGCGGACGTTGAAGATCTGCTGGATCGCAATCTTGATTTCCGTCTTGTTCGCGTCCGGGTGCACCAGGAACGTGTACCAGTTGCGGTTGAGCTCGCTATAGCTCTTTTCGGAGACGACCGGTGCGACGATGACGTCACGCGGGTCTGCGACCGTGCTCACTTTGTCTCCTCCTTCGTGACCGGCGTGCCGAGGAATTCCTCGAGCGCCTCGGTCGTGAAGACAACATCGTCGGCGACCAGCACGTCGTAGGTGTTCAGCTGACCGGCTTCGATCAGGTGCACCGTCGGAACGTTGCGCAGGCTGAGCCAGTTGATCTCGTCTGTCGAGCTGAGCACGGCCAGCACGCGACGCGACTGCGTGACGCTGGTGATCGCCTTGATGGCGGCCTTCGTCGACGGCTTCTCGCCGGTCAGGAACGTGTCGATGACGTGCACCCGGCCTTCGCGCGCCCGGTCGGAGAGGGCGCCACGCAGGGCAGCGGCCTTCATCTTCTTGGGCGTCCGCTGGGTGTAGTCGCGCGGCACGGGGCCGTGCACGACGCCACCACCGGTGAACTGCGGCGCACGCGTCGAACCCTGGCGGGCGCGGCCGGTGCCCTTCTGCTTGTACGGCTTGCGGCCACCACCGGAGACCTCGCCGCGGCTCTTCACCTTGGCGGTTCCCTGGCGAGCGGCGGCCAGCTGAGCGACCACGACCTGGTGCATCAGCGCGATGTTCGCCTGCACGTCGAAAACGTCAGCCGGAAGCTCGACCGTGCCCGACTTGGCGCCCTCGGCACCCAGCACGTCTACCGTCGTCACTTCACACCGCCCTTCTTGAGGACCGTCTTCGAGGCCTCGCGTACGAGCACGAGCGCGCCCGCCGGACCGGGGATCGCGCCCCGCACCAGGATCAGGTGCTGCTCGGCGTCGATCGCCTGGATCGTCAGGTTTTGCACGGTGAAGCGGTTGGAGCCCATCCGCCCGGCCATGCGAACGCCCTTGAAGACGCGACCAGGGGTCGCGCAGGCGCCGATGGAGCCGGGGTGACGGTGCTTACGCTGCACACCGTGGCCCGCGCCCAAGCCGTGGAAGCCGTGGCGCTTCATGACACCCGCGTAGCCCTTGCCCTTGGTCTTACCGGTGACGTCGATGCGCTGCCCGGGGGTGAACGTCTCGACCGTCACCTCCTGACCGAGGGTGTAGTCGCTGGCGTCGGTCGTGCGCAGCTCGACGATGTGACGTCGCGGTGCCGCGCCCGACTTCTCGTAGTGGCCGGCGACGGGCTTCTTGACCTTACGAGGGTCAATAGCCCCGAACGCCAGCTGGACGGCCGCGTAGCCGTCTTTGTCCGCGGTGCGAACCTGGCTCACGACGCAAGGGCCGGCCTGCACCACGGTCACGGGGACAACTTTGTTGTTATCCCAGACCTGGGTCATGCCGAGCTTGGCGCCCAGGATCCCCTTGACTTGCCTGTCCATTGTCCGGTCCCTACAGCTTGATCTCGATGTCGACGCCAGCCGGAAGGTCGAGACGCATAAGCGAATCGACCGTCTTCGGGGTCGGGTCGATGATGTCGATCAGACGCTTGTGCGTACGCATCTCGAAGTGCTCGCGCGAGTCCTTGTACTTGTGCGGCGAGCGGATGACGCAGAAGCGGTTGATCTCCGTCGGCAGCGGCACCGGACCCGCGACCTGAGCACCGGTGCGTGTGACCGTCTCGACGATCTTGCGCGCCGACGAGTCAACGACCTCGTGGTCATAGGCCTTGAGCCGGATGCGGATCTTCTGTCCCGCCATGGTGGCTTCTGTTCCTTCTCTCGATACCGCTACCTGCGCGGGCAATGACCCGCACAGTCCCGGAGCGAACGGTGTTCCGTCCTGACTCCGGCCCCATTGTCCGACCCCCGCGCTCGGGCGTGTCGCGCTTCGTCCCAGTCTTCACCGCTGCTCAGGAGCGAGCACACGGGGTGGCGACGAGGCCGAACACCCAGGG
Source organism: uncultured Actinomycetota bacterium (assembly GCA_963797605.1). Lineage (GTDB taxonomy): Bacteria > Actinomycetota > Actinomycetes > Mycobacteriales > Micromonosporaceae > DASQPR01. Next base: position 1,178,513 of record CAWCPX010000005.1, read on the forward strand.
GATCGTGAGGCGCCTTACGCGTCTCGCCCGGGCAGAACCCGCCAGACACACGTAAAAGCGCCGTGCGAGGGTGGCGGCTGCTCCTGCAACCCAGAGGTCACAAGCGCGCAGCCACCACCCTGCGCGGAACGCTGGTCTCCATTATGCCGTAATCGTTACGGCAAGGGAAATCAGGGTTAGCTAGTTCACTTAAGGATCTTGACGACCCGGCCGGCGCCGACCGTCCGGCCACCCTCACGGATGGCGAACTTGAGGCCGTCTTCCATGGCGATCGGCTGGATCAGCTTCACGTTCATGCCGGTGTTGTCGCCGGGCATGACCATCTCGGTGCCCTCGGGCAGCGTGACGACGCCGGTGACGTCCGTGGTCCGGAAGTAGAACTGCGGACGGTAGTTCTGGAAGAACGGGGTGTGCCGGCCGCCCTCCTCCTTGGAGAGGATGTAGACCTGCGCCTCGAACTCCGTGTGCGGGGTGTTCGAGCCCGGCTTCACGACGACCATGCCGCGCTCGACCTCTTCGCGCTTGATGCCACGAAGGAGCAGGCCGACGTTCTCACCGGCGCGCGCGTCCTCGAGCGTCTTGCGGAACATCTCGATCGCGGTGACCTTCGTCTTGAGCGACTTCTCCTTGATGCCGACGATCTCGACATCCTCGTTCGGGAGAAGAACGCCACGCTCGCAACGACCGGTGACGACCGTGCCACGACCGGTGATCGTGAAGACGTCCTCGATGGGCATGAGGAACGGCTTGTCGATCTCACGCTCGGGCTGCGGGATGCTCTCGTCGACCGCGTTCATCAGATCCATGAGCGCGTCGGCCCACTTCTCGTCGCCCTCGAGCGCCTTGAGCGCCGAGACACGGATGACCGGAAGGTCGTCGCCCGGGTACTCCTGGGACGACAGCAGCTCGCGGACCTCGAGTTCGACGAGCTCGAGGAGCTCCTCGTCGTCGACCATGTCGCTCTTGTTGAGCGCCACGACGATGTACGGAACGCCGACCTGACGGGCGAGCAGCACGTGCTCACGCGTCTGCGGCATCGGACCGTCGGTCGCCGCGACCACGAGGATCGCGCCGTCCATCTGGGCCGCACCGGTGATCATGTTCTTGATGTAGTCGGCGTGACCGGGGCAGTCTACGTGCGCGTAGTGCCGCTTCTCGGTCTGGTACTCGACGTGCGCGATGGAGATTGTGATACCACGAGCCTTCTCCTCCGGCGCCTTGTCGATCTCGTCGAACGGCGTGTACGGGTTGATGGCCGGCATCTTGTCATGCAGAACCTTGGTGATGGCCGCGGTCAGCGTCGTCTTACCGTGGTCGATGTGACCGATGGTGCCGATGTTGACGTGCGGCTTGTTCCGCTCGAACTTCGCCTTCGCCACTGGTTCCTCCTGTGGACTTTGTGTTCTTACCTACGTCTGACTGTTGCGACCGTTACCGGTCCGCGGGGCCGCTGGCGATTACTCGCCAGTCGCCTTCGCGATGATCTCCTTCGCCACGTTGGCCGGAACCTCCGCGTACGAATCGAACTGCATGCTGTAGCTCGCCCGGCCCTGGGTCTTCGACCGCAGGTCGCCGACGTAGCCGAACATCTCCGACAGCGGCACCAGGGCACGGACGACGCGGGCACCGCTGCGCTCTTCCATCGCCTGGATCATGCCACGCCGGGAGTTTAGGTCTCCGATGACGTCGCCCATGTTCTCCTCAGGCGTGACGACCTCAACGGACATCATCGGCTCGAGCAATGCCGGGTCGGCCTTGCGGGCCGCTTCCTTCATCACCATCGAGCCGGCGATCTTGAACGCCATTTCTGACGAGTCAACCTCGTGGTACGCACCGTCGAGCAGCGTCAGCTTCACACCCACGAGCGGGTAGCCGGCGAGGACGCCGTACTGCATGGCGTCCTGCGCACCGGCGTCGACCGAGGGGATGAACTCCTTCGGGATGCGACCACCGGAGACCGCGTTGACGAACTCGTACGTCGCTTCGCCGTCCAGCGGCAGCGGCTCGAGCCTGATCTGCACCTTGGCGTACTGGCCGGAGCCACCGGTCTGCTTCTTGTGCACGTACTCGGCCTTTTCCACCGTGCGGCGGATGGTCTCGCGGTACGCGACCTGCGGCTTGCCGATGTTGGCCTCGACGCTGAACTCGCGGCGCATGCGGTCCACCAGGATGTCCAGGTGGAGCTCGCCCATGCCGGAGATGACCGTCTGGCCGGTCTCCTCGTCGTTGCGGACGCGGAAGGTCGGGTCCTCCTCGGCGAGGCGCTGGATGGCGGTGCCCAGCTTCTCCTGGTCGGCCTTGCTCTTCGGCTCGATCGCCACCGAGATGACCGGCTCCGGGAACGTCATCGACTCGAGGATGACCGGCTTGGCCGGGTCACACAGCGTGTCACCGGTGGTGGTCTGCTTGAGACCCTGCACCGCGATGATGTCGCCGGCCCACGCCGTTGGGCGCTCTTCGCGCTTGTTGGCGTGCATCTGGTAGATCTTGCCGATCCGCTCTTTGCGGTCCTTGGTGGAGTTGACCACCTGGGTGCCGGAGTCGAGCGTGCCGGAGTAGACGCGCACGTAGGTGAGCTTGCCGAGGTGCTTGTCCGTCTGAATCTTGAACGCGAGGCCGGAGAACGGCTCGGAGGTCGACGGCTGGCGCACGATCGGCGTCTCGCCGTCGATCGCGATGCCCTCGATGCCACCGACGTCCAGCGGGGACGGCAGGTAGTCGACGACGGCGTCGAGCATGGGCTGGACGCCCTTGTTCTTGAACGCCGAGCCGCAGAGCACCGGGTTGGCCTTGCTGACGCGATCGTGGCGCGCCGGATGGCGGCCTTGATCTCGTCGACGGACAGCTCTTCGCCCTCGAGGTACCTCTCCATCACGGCGTCGTCGACGTCGGCGAGCGTCTCGAGCAGCTTCTCGCGCTACTCGTTCGCCTGCTCGAAGCAGGTCGGCCGGGATCTCCTCGACAGCGTAGTCGTCGCCCTTCTGGGTCTCGCCACGCCAGGTCAGCGCCCGCATGTTGATCAGGTCGACGACACCGATGTGGTCGCCTTCGAGACCGATCGGGATCTGCAGCACCAGCGGGGTCGCGTTGAGGCGGGTGACCATCATGTCGACGCAGCGGAAGAAGTCCGCGCCGGTGCGGTCGAGCTTGTTGACGAAGCACATGCGCGGGACGTGGTACTTGTCCGCCTGGCGCCAGACGTTCTCGGTCTGCGGCTCGACGCCGGCGACACCGTCGTAGACCGCGACCGCGCCGTCGAGCACCCGCAGCGACCGCTCGACCTCGACCGTGAAGTCGACGTGGCCGGGCGTGTCGATGATCTGGATGACGTGGCCCTTCCACTCACACTTCGTGGCGGCGGAGGTGATGGTGATGCCCCGCTCCTGCTCCTGCTCCATCCAGTCCATGACGGCAGCGCCCTCGTGGACTTCACCGATCTTGTACGTGATGCCGGTGTAGAACAGGATCCGCTCAGTCGTCGTCGTCTTACCGGCGTCGATGTGCGCCATGATGCCGATGTTGCGGACTTTGGCGAGCGCTTTGTCGGCGGCAGCCACGGTGTTCCTTCCTTACTCCGTCTTGAAAATGCTCGACTACCAGCGGTAGTGAGCGAAGGCCTTGTTGGACTCGGCCATCTTGTGGGTGTCCTCGCGACGCTTCACCGCGGCACCGAGGCCGTTGCTCGCGTCGAGCAGCTCGTTCTGAAGCCGCTCGATCATGGTCTTCTCGCGACGGGCCTTCGAGTACTGCACCAGCCAGCGCAGACCCAGCGTGGTCTGGCGCGGCGTGCGCACCTCGACCGGCACCTGGTAGGTCGCGCCACCGACACGGCGGCTGCGGACCTCGAGGGTCGGCTTGACGTTGTCCATCGCGCGCTTGAGCGTCACCACCGGGTCGGTGCCGGACTTCTCCCGGCAACCCTCGAGCGCGCCGTAGACGATGCGCTCGGCAAGCGACCGCTTGCCCTCGGTCAGGATCTTGTTGATCAGCTGGGTGACCAGCGGCGAGTTGTAAACCGGGTCAGCGACCAGCGGACGCTTCGGAGCGGGGCCCTTACGAGGCATGTCAGCTCTTCTCCTTCTTCGCGCCGTAGCGGCTGCGCGCCTGCTTACGGTTGCGGACGCCCTGGGTGTCCAGCGAACCGCGGATGATCTTGTAACGCACGCCCGGGAGGTCCTTCACACGACCGCCACGGACGAGCACGATCGAGTGCTCCTGCAGGTTGTGACCGACACCAGGGATGTAGGCGGTGACCTCGACCTGGCTGGTCAGCTTCACACGCGCGACCTTGCGCAGCGCCGAGTTCGGCTTCTTCGGGGTCGTCGTGTACACACGCGTGCACACGCCGCGGCGCTGGGGGCTGCCCTTGAGCGCCGGCGTCTTGGTCTTGCTGGTCTTCGCCTTGCGGCCCTTTCGGACCAGCTGCTGGATTGTAGGCACTGGGCCTCTTTCTCCCTGTCGATCCCGGGCCGGTCAACGGCTCGGCCCGAACGTCTCTTCGTGCGTTCGTACTGTGCTAACGCGGTCGTGTCCGACCCCCGCGCTCGGGCGTGTCGCCCGGGGCACGCGGCTCATCAAACGATTTCGAGCCGGTTGGAGGTCGTGGTCGCGTTTCGCGCGCACACGATGGCCCGGGCATGCCCGGGCACGAAGGACAAGAATACCCACCGTGAGTGCCCAGGTCAAAACGACTGGTCGCAACGCCTGATAGCGCAGCGGGCCGGCAGTGCCCAAACTCACCCGCGAGGAAACTGATCCTGCTCCAGTGTACCCGACGCTTACGCATCGATCGTCGCGATATGTGCGTTCGTGGCCGAGAACACCTCGGCCGCCGGGCTACGAGGCGAGGGTCGCCGCCAACGCGCCGGCGAACCCGAGGACGGCCAGACCGGCACCCACATAACCGCAGATCAGGCCCGATGTCGCCAGCCCGAACCCACTCACCGCGCCCTGGGACCGCCGGATCAACCGGCGCGCGTACGTGCCGATGCTCACCGCTGCCACGCCGAGGATCGTGGCCAGGATCGCCGAACGCCCCGGCCACGAGCGCACCCCACCCGTCTGCCGCGCCGACCAGGCCGAAGCAGATCGTCACGAACGAGACCATGATCGAGGCGATGCCGGCGACCAGGGCACCGACCGCTTGGCCCGAGGTCAGCGGCGGCAGCAGCGCGTATGCCAGGCCGAATCGCTGCCCGCGACGGCTCGACGTGCGCCGGCGGCAGGCCGGAGACAGGACCACGGCCAGAGCCAGGCACAGGCATGGTGGGTACGGGTACCCCGGCTGCTGCGTCACGCGGGCGTCTCCTCTGCCGACTTACGCAGTCAGTTCGTGCCGGGGGCGAAGTGGGTGCCGTTGCCGGCCTCGCCGAGGTGCAGGATGCCGATGACGGACGCGACCACGATGGCGGCGAGCGCCAGCACGATACCGAGCCAGGCGAGACGGGTTCCGACGCGGATCATCCGTACCCCAGTCAAATAGCCCTTGGCCTCGATCATGTCGGCACGCGCCGAGCGGGCCAGCACCAGCGCGATCGTCGCGGGGATCGCGCCGCCGATCAGGAACCCGGTGACCGCGCCGACGATGCCGAGCGCGAGCACCGCGCCGGCCTTCGTGCACCGGATGGGTTCCGGGTCCAGCGGATGCCGGAGCGTTTCCGGGGCGACTGCGTCACGGGACCAGTGTTACACCACCGCATAAACAAACAGCGGGCGCCGGGAAGACCCGACGCCCGCTGTTTTCGCTATGACTAGCGGTACGACCCGAAGTCGAAGTCGTCGAGCGGCACCGCGGCACCACTCGCCGGCCCGAAGCCGTAGTCGTTCTCGGTGTAGCCCGTCATCGAGTACACCTTCGCCTTCGCCTCCTCGGTCGGCTCGACCCGGACGTTGCGGTACTTGGTGATACCGGTACCGGCCGGGATGAGCTTGCCGATGATGACGTTCTCCTTCAGACCGATCAACGAGTCGCTGCGGGCGTTGATGGCCGCGTCGGTGAGGACGCGCGTCGTCTCCTGGAAGGAGGCGGCGGACAGCCACGAGTCGGTCGCGAGCGACGCCTTCGTGATACCCATCAGCACCGGACGACCGGCGGCCGGCTCGCCACCCTCGGCCACGAGACGGCGGTTCTCCGCCTCGAACTGGGCGCGGTCGACCAGCAGGCCCGGCAGGAACTCGGTCGCGCCGGAATCGATCACCGTGACCCGCTTCAGCATCTGCCGAATGATGATCTCGATGTGCTTGTCGTGGATCATGACGCCCTGCGAGCGGTAGACCTGCTGCACTTCCTGGGTCAGGTGCACCTGGACGGCGCGCGGGCCCATGATGCGCAGCAACTCGTGCGGGTCGATCGTGCCCTCGGTGAGCTTCTCGCCGACCTCGATGTGACCGCCGTCGGAAACCCGCAGCTTGGTGCGCTTGGAGATCTTGTCGTGCACGATCTCCTCGCTACCGTCGTCCGGCACGATGATGATCTTCCGCGAACGGTCGCCATCCTCGATCCGGATGCGTCCGGGAGTGTCCGCGATCGGCGCCTTGCCCTTGGGCACGCGCGCCTCGAAGATCTCCTGGACACGGGGCAGACCCTGGGTGATGTCGTCGCCCGCCACACCACCGGTGTGGAAGGTACGCATCGTCAGCTGCGTGCCCGGCTCACCGATGGACTGCGCCGCGATGATGCCGACGGCCTCGCCGATGTCGACCGTCTTGCCGGTCGGCAGCGAGCGGCCGTAGCAGGCACCGCAGACGCCGAGCTTCGACTCGCAGGTGAGCACGGAGCGAACCCGGACCTGGTCGACCCCGGCGGCGATGATCTTCTCGATCAGGATCGAGTTGAGATCCGTGCCGCGGGCGACAACCGCGTTGCCCTTCGCGTCGACAATGTCGTCCGCCAGCGTACGGGCGTGGACACCGGTCTCCGCGTGCTCGTGCACGCCCAGCACACCCTCGACAAACTGGCCGACCTGCATGCCGATGCCGCGCTCGGTGCCGCAGTCCTCCTCGCGGATGATCACGTCCTGCGAGACGTCGACGAGACGACGGGTCAGGTAACCCGAGTCGGCCGTACGCAGCGCGGTGTCGGCCAGACCCTTACGGGCACCGTGCGTGGAGATGAAGTACTCCAGCACGGACAGACCCTCGCGGTAGCTCGACTTGATCGGCCGCGGGATGATCTCGCCCTTCGGGTTGGCCACCAGGCCGCGGATGGCGGCGATCTGCCGGAGCTGCAGCATGTTGCCGCGAGCACCCGAGAAGATCATCTGCCACAGCGGGTTGGCCTGGGGCAGCGCCGTCTCCATGTCCTTGGCCACCTCGGCGGTCGCCTTGGTCCAGATCTCGATCAGCTCGCCACGCCGTTCCTCCGCGGTCATCAGACCACGCTGGTACTGCTTGTCGATCCGCTCGGCTTCCTTCTCGTGGCGCTCCAGGATCCCGGCCTTGTTCGGCGGCTGGATGATGTCGGCCATACCGATCGTCACACCGGACCAGGTGGCCCAGTGGAAACCGGCCTCCTTGAGCGCGTCCAGCGTGGCCGCGAGGGCCACCTTCGGGAAGCGCTCGGCGAGGTCGTTGACGATCGCGGAAAGCTGAGCCTTACGGATCTCGTAGTTCACGAAGCGGTAGCCCGGGGGCAGCGTCTCGTTGAACAGCACCCGGCCCAGCGTCGTGTCGACGATGAGCGGCTCGCCCGGCGTCCAGCCCTCCGGAGCCGTCCACTCGCCGCCGCCGACGCCGTTGTCGACGCCGATGACACCGTTGAGACGGATCCGAACCGGCGCCTGCAGGTGCAGCTCCCGGTTGTCGTACGCCATCCACGCCTCGGAGTCGGAACCGAACGCGCGACCGGCGCCGGCACCCGCCTCCTTCTTGTGCGTGAGGAAGTACAGACCGATGACCATGTCCTGGGTCGGCATCGTGACCGGCTTGCCGTCGGCCGGCTTCAGGATGTTGTTCGACGACAGCATCAGGATCCGGGCTTCGGCCTGAGCCTCAGCGGACAGCGGCACGTGCACGGCCATCTGGTCACCGTCGAAGTCGGCGTTGAACGCCGTACACACGAGCGGGTGGATCTGGATGGCCTTGCCCTCGACCAGCTGCGGCTCGAACGCCTGGATGCCCAGCCGGTGCAGCGTCGGTGCGCGGTTGAGCAGCACCGGGTGCTCGCCGATGACCTCTTCCAGAACGTCCCACACGACCGGGCGCTGACGCTCGACCATGCGCTTGGCGGACTTGATGTTCTGGGCGTGGTTCAGATCGACGAGCCGCTTCATCACGAACGGCTTGAACAGCTCCAGCGCCATCTGCTTGGGCAGGCCGCACTGGTGCAGCTTGAGCCGCGGGCCGACGACGATGACGGAACGACCCGAGTAGTCAACGCGCTTGCCGAGCAGGTTCTGGCGGAACCGGCCCTGCTTGCCCTTGAGCATGTCGGAGAGCGACTTGAGCGGCCGGTTACCCGGACCGGTCACCGGCCGGCCGCGCCGACCGTTGTCGAACAGCGCGTCGACGGCCTCCTGGAGCATCCGCTTCTCGTTGTTGACGATGATCTCGGGCGCGCCGAGGTCGATCAGCCGCTTGAGGCGGTTGTTCCGGTTGATCACGCGACGGTACAGGTCGTTGAGGTCGGACGTGGCGAACCGGCCACCGTCGAGCTGCACCATCGGGCGCAGGTCCGGCGGGATGACCGGCACGCAGTCGAGCACCATGCCGAGCGGCGAGTTCGTCGTGTTGAGGAACGCCGCGACGACCTTGAGGCGCTTGAGCGCGCGGATCTTCCGCTGGCCCTTGCCGGAGCGGATCGTCTCGCGAAGATCCTCGGCCTCGGCGTCCAGGTCCATGTTCTCGATCAGCGCCTTGATGGACTCGGCACCCATGCCGCCGGTGAAGTACTCACCGAAGCGGTCGCGCAGCTCGCGGTAGAGCAGCTCGTCGGTGACGAGCTGCTTCGAGTCGAGCTTGCGGAACGTGTCCATGACCTCGTCGAGACGGTCGATCTCACGCTGCGCACGGTCGCGCATCTGGCGCATCTCGCGCTCGCCAGACTCCTTGACCTTGCGGCGTACGTCGGCCTTGGCACCCTCGGCTTCGAGCTCGGCGAGGTCGGCCTCGAGCTTGGCGGCCCGCTTCTCGATCTCGTTGTCACGCGCGCTCTCGGCGTGCCGCTTCTCCGCGCCGATCTCCGACTCGACGGTCGACATGTCCCGGTGACGGGCTTCCTTGTCGACGCTCGTCACGACGTACGACGCGAAGTAGATGATCTTCTCGAGGTCCTTCGGCGCCAGGTCGAGCAGGTAGCCCAGCCGGCTCGGCACACCCTTGAAGTACCAGATGTGCGTGACCGAGGCGGCCAGCTCGATGTGGCCCATCCGCTCACGACGGACCTTGGCCCGGGTCACCTCGACGCCGCAGCGCTCACAGATGATGCCCTTGAACCGGACGCGCTTGTATTTGCCGCAGTAGCACTCCCAGTCCCGGGTCGGACCGAAGATCTTCTCGCAGAAGAGCCCGTCCTTTTCCGGCTTGAGTGTGCGGTAGTTGATGGTCTCGGGCTTCTTGACCTCGCCATGCGACCACTGACGGATGTCGTCAGCCGTGGCCAGACCGATTCGCAACTCGTCGAAGAAATTTACATCGAGCACTTGGGTATCCCTCGTGTCGTCAAACAACAAAATAATCACGGAGCGGGTTGTGGGGCGACCCGACGAGCAGGCCGCCCCAAGACCCGACTACCTAAATCTCATCGACGCTCGAGACACCCTCGTTCGGACGACGGGAGAGGTCGATACCGAGCTCCTCCGCCGCGCGGAACACCTCGTCGTCGGTCTCGCGCATTTCCAGGGTCGCGCCGTCGCTGGAGAGCACCTCGACGTTCAGGCACAGCGACTGCAGCTCCTTGAGCAGCACCTTGAACGACTCCGGAATGCCCGGCTCGGGGATGTTCTCGCCCTTGACGATCGCCTCGTAGACCTTGACGCGACCGAGCACGTCGTCGGACTTGATCGTCAGCAGCTCCTGCAACGCGTACGCCGCGCCGTAGGCCTGCATGGCCCAGCACTCCATCTCACCGAAACGCTGGCCACCGAACTGCGCCTTACCACCCAGCGGCTGCTGCGTGATCATCGAGTACGGGCCGGTCGAACGCGCGTGGATCTTGTCGTCGACCAGGTGGTTCAGCTTCAGGATGTAGATGTAGCCGACCGCGATCGGGTCGGGCAGCGGCTCGCCGGAACGACCGTCGAACAGCTGCGCCTTACCGTTGGCGCCGACCAACTGCTGGCCGTCGCGCGTGCGGCAGGGTCGAGGAGAGCAGACCGGCGATCTCCTCCTCGTGCGCGCCGTCGAAGACCGGCGTCGCCACGTTGGTGTCCGGCGCGGACTCGTCGGCGTCGATCGCCTGCAGCGCCTTCTTCCAGGTCGTGTCGTCGCCCTCGATCTTCCAGCCGGTCTTGGCGACCCACCCGAGGTGGGTCTCCAGCACCTGGCCGACGTTCATCCGGCCCGGCACACCGAGCGGGTTGAGCACGATGTCGACCGGCGTGCCGTCCTCGAGGAACGGCATGTCCTCGACCGGCAGGATCTTGGAGATGACGCCCTTGTTGCCGTGGCGGCCGGCGAGCTTGTCGCCGTCCTGGATCTTGCGCTTCTGGGCCACGTAGACCCGGACCAGCTCGTTGACGCCCGGGGACAGCTCGTCGCCGTCTTCGCGCGAGAACGTGCGGACACCGATGACCGTGCCGGTCTCGCCGTGCGGAACCTTCAGCGAGGTGTCACGGACCTCGCGCGCCTTCTCACCGAAGATCGCGCGCAGCAGGCGCTCCTCCGGGGTCAGCTCGGTCTCGCCCTTCGGGCGTGACCTTGCCGACCAGGATGTCGCCCGGCACGACCTCGGCGCCGATCCGGATGATGCCGCGCTCGTCGAGGTCGGCGAGCATCTCCTCGCTGACGTTCGGGATGTCGCGGGTGATCTCTTCCGGGCCCAGCTTGGTGTCGCGCGCGTCGACCTCGTGCTCCTCGATGTGGATCGAGGTGAGGACGTCGTTCTGCACGAGCTTCTGGGACAGGATGATCGCGTCCTCGTAGTTGTGGCCCTCCCACGGCATGAACGCCACGAGCAGGTTGCGACCGAGCGCCATCTCGCCCTCGTCGGTGCACGGACCGTCGGCGATGACCTGGCCGGCCTCGACCCGGTCGCCCTCGAAGACGACCGGCTTCTGGTTGACACAGGAGCCGGAGTTGGAGCGGCGGAACTTGTGCAGCAGGTAGGTGCGGCGGTGGCCGTCGTCCTGCTGGACCGTCACGTAGTCGGCGCACAGGTCCTCGACGACGCCCGCGACCTCGGCGACGACGACGTCACCGGCGTCGACCGCGGCACGGTACTCCATGCCGGTGCCGACCAGCGGCGACTCCGCCTTGACCAGCGGCACCGCCTGACGCTGCATGTTCGCGCCCATCAGGGCCCGGTTGGCGTCGTCGTGCTCGAGGAACGGGATCATGGCGGTCGCGACCGAGATCATCTGCCGCGGCGAGACGTCCATGTAGTCCATGGCCTCGGGGGTCACGTAGTCGACCTCGCCACCCTTGCGGCGCACCAGCACGCGGTCTTCGGCGAATGCGCCGTCGGCCTTGAGCGGCGCGTTCGCCTGGGCGATGACGTGCCGGTCCTCCTCGTCGGCGGTCAGGTAGTCGATCTGCTCGGTGACCCGGCCGTCGACGACCTTGCGGTACGGCGTCTCGATGAAGCCGAACGGGTTGACCCGGGCGAACGTCGACAGCGCGCCGATCAGGCCGATGTTCGGGCCTTCCGGCGTCTCGATCGGGCACATCCGGCCGTAGTGGGACGGGTGCACGTCACGGACCTCGAAGCCGGCGCGCTCACGCGACAGACCACCCGGGCCGAGCGCCGACAGGCGGCGACGGTGGGTCAGACCCGCGAGCGGGTTGGTCTGGTCCATGAACTGCGACAGCTGCGACGTGCCGAAGAACTCCTTGATCGCGGCCACCACCGGGCGGATGTTGATCAGGGTCTGCGGCGTGATCGCCTCGACGTCCTGCGTGGTCATCCGCTCGCGGACGACCCGCTCCATCCGGGACAGGCCGACCCGGACCTGGTTCTGGATCAGCTCGCCGACGGTGCGCAGGCGACGGTTGCCGAAGTGGTCGATGTCGTCGGGCTCGTAGCCCTCCTCGCCGGCGTGCAGCCGGCAGAGGTACTCGACCGTGCGCGACGACGTCGTCCTCGGTGAGGACGCCGGTCGTGATCGGGACGTCGACTTCCAGCTTCTTGTTGAACTTGTAGCGGCCGACCTTGGCGACGTCGTACCGCTTCGGGTTGAAGAAGAGGTTGTCGAGCAGGTTCTGCGCGTTCTCCCGCGTCGGCGGCTCGCCAGGGCGCAGCTTGCGGTAGATGTCGAGCAGCGCCTCGTCCTGGCCGGCGATGTGGTCCTTCTCGAGCGTCGTCATCATCAGCTCGGACCAGCCGAACTTCTCGCGGATCCGCTCGTCGGACCAGCCGATGGCCTTGAGCAGGACCGTGACGGCCTGGCGGCGCTTGCGGTCGATGCGTACGCCGACGGTCTCGCGCTTGTCGATGTCGAACTCCAGCCAGGCACCCCGGCTCGGGATGACCTTGACGCTGGACAGGTCGCGGTCGGAGGTCTTGTCCGGCTCCTTCGTGAAGTAGACGCCCGGGCGACCGGACGAGCTGGCTGACCACGACGCGCTCGGTGCCGTTGATGATGAAGGTGCCCTTCGGCGTCATCATCGGGAAGTCACCCATGAACACCGTCTGGCTCTTGATCTCGCCAGTGGTGTGGTTGGTGAACTCCGCGGTCACGAACAGCGGCGCGCAGTAGGTCAGGTCCTTCTCCTTGCACTCCTCGATCGAGGCCTTGACCTCGTCGAAGCGGGGCGCGGAGAACGACAGCGACATCGTGCCGGAGAAGTCCTCAATGGGACTGATTTCTTCGAGGATCTCCGCGAGACCAGAGCGGGCGTGCGGGTCGTCACTCGAGCGGGTCGCCCACGCCTCATTGCCCACCAGCCAGTCGAACGACTCGGTCTGGATGGCGAGGAGGTTGGGGACCTCAAGGTGTTCGGTGATCCTGCCGAATGAAACTCGGCGGGGAGCGAATGCGCTCGATGTGCGACTGGTCTTCGCAGGGCGGGAAGCTGCCAAGATGCGTCCTTCCGAGGACCTGTGGTGCTAGAACGGCCGTATCGCGTGCAGCCCAACCGACCCGGCTCGAATGACCCAATGAGAGGGTCAATCTTGACGGGTGCTGGATTAGGAGGCAGCGCAAACTAGCAGTGTAGCCGAAAGGCTAACCGCTGTCGAGCCGCCACCGCAAGTATCAGAGCGCAGCGTGCCTCGGACAGGTCGTCCCGGCGTCGCTCGCGGTGGCCGTTCGCGTCCGACATCGGAAGGTGTTGCCGTTCAGCGTGCCCGGCCGATGCCCACCTCGTCAAGGCCTTCCGGTCGGTCTTGCCGGTTGTTGCCTGCACGTAACCCGAATCGGCCGCGCAGCGCCGGATCAGCGCTATTTCCGGCGGCTGCCGTCCAGGCGTGATCCGCGTCAATCCTCACACCGGTCATTTCCGCCGGGACTCGGCCGGGCGCGAACCCGGCGGCCGTCGATCGCCGCGGTCCGACACGCGGCACGGGCGGCCGGCACGCCGTAGGCGTGCCGGCCGCCCGTCGGTAGCGCGGTGGAGCAGGAATTACTTGAGGGTGACCTTGGCGCCTTCGCCCTCGAGCTTGGCCTTGGCCTTCTCGGCCGCTCTCCTTGTTGACCTTCTCCAGGATCGCCTTCGGCGCGGCCTCGACCACGTCCTTGGCCTCCTTCAGGCCCAGGCCGGTCAGCTCACGCACGACCTTGATGACCTGGATCTTCTTGCCACCGTCGTTCTCGAGGATGACGTCGAACTCGTCCTGCTCCTCGGCGGCCTCGGCGGCCGCGGCCGCCGCCACCGGCTGCACGCGACCGGCGACCGGCGCGGCGGCGGTGACGTCGAAGGTCTCCTCGAACTGCTTCACGAACTCGGAGAGCTCGATCAGCGTCATCTCCTTGAACGCCTCAAGAAGGTCGGTCGGTGCTCAGCTTCGCCATGATGGGTCGCTCCTTTCGTTGCTTAGTTGTCAGAAGTCGTCGTCGGATGCCGACGCTCGGAGTCGGCGCCGTCGGCTGTCGGCGGGCCGGCCGCGGGTGCGCCGCCGTCGTTCTCGCGCTTGTCCTGCAGGGCGGCCACCGTGCGGGCGGCCTTCGACAGCGGCGCCTGGAACAGGGCCGCGGCCTTGCTCAGGTTCGCCTTCATGCCGCCGGCCAGCTTGGCCAGCAGCACCTCGCGGGACTCCAGGTCGGCGATCTTCGTGACCTCGGCCGCCGAGATCGCCTTACCCTCGAAGACGCCGCCCTTGATGACCAGCAGCGGGTTGGTCTTCGCGAAGTCGCGAAGGCCCTTCGCCGCCTCGACCGGGTCGCCGGAGACGAAGGCGAGCGCGGTAGGACCGGTGAACAGAGCGTCGAGACCGTCGATGCCGGCGTCGGTCGCCGCACGCTTCGCGAGCGTGTTCTTGGTGACCGCGTACGTCGTGGTGGCACCGAGCGAGCGCCGCAGCTGCGGTGAGCTGAGCAACGGTCAGGCCGCGGTACTCGGTCAGCAAGGTCGCCGACGAGTTGCGGAAGTTGTCGGTCAGCTCGGCAACGGCTGCGCCCTTGTCGGTCCGGATCTTGTCCGCCATGTCCCTCCTCTCTCGTTTCTCAGGGCTGGTCACCGGGATCGGGCCCGAGAAACGAGAAACGCCCCGGCGCAGGGCGCACGGGGCGGACACGGTCAATTGAGCCGGAAAGCGATCCGTCCACCCTGCGCGGGCCGCCCGCTCGATAGCGGGACCTTCAACCGGCCGCCCCAAGGTGAGGGACGGACGCGGTGACCAGCGGTCTATGGGTGGAACTTCGCCAGCAACGATACGGATGAACCTCAAGCGGCCAAATCAACACCGCTCACGGGTACGGCGGTCCGCGACGTGCAGATCCGTGGTTACCCGCAGCCGCCATCGGCATCACTGACGATCCACGAGCCGGGAATGCGTCAGGGCGCCCGCACCGAAGTGCGGACGCCCTGACGGTGACGCGGAACTACTCGGTCGGCCTCGGCGAAGTTGCGGGTCACGTTCGGGTCGACCGGGATGCCCGGGCCCATCGTCGTCGCGACGGTGACCTTCTTGAGGTACTTGCCCTTGGCCGCGGACGGCTTGGCGCGAAGCACCTCGTCGAGGACGGCCGCGTAGTTCTCCACCAGCTGGGTCTCGGAGAACGACGCCTTGCCGATGATCAGGTGCAGGTTCGAGTGCTTGTCCACCCGGAAGGTGATCTTGCCACCCTTGATGTCGGTGACGGCCTTCGTCACGTCCATGGTGACCGTGCCCGTCTTCGGGTTCGGCATGAGGCCGCGCGGGCCCAGGATCCGCGCGATCCGACCGATCTTGGCCATCTGGTCCGGCGTGGCGATTGCCGCGTCGAAGTCCAGCCAGCCTTCCTGAATGCGGGCGACGAGTTCGTCGGAGCCGACCACGTCAGCGCCGGCCGCCTCCGCCTCGACGGCCTTGTCGCCGGAGGCGAACACGATGACGCGGGCGGTCTTGCCGGTGCCGTGCGGCAGGTTGACCGTGCCACGAACCATCTGGTCCGCCTTGCGGGGGTCGACGCCGAGGCGCATCGCGACCTCGACCGTGGCGTCGAACTTCACCGGGTTGGTCGTCTTGGCGAGCTTGAATCGCCTCGACCGGCCCGTAGAGCTTGGTCTTGTCGACCTGTTCGGCGACCTTGCGGTACGCCTTGCCATGCTGCATGTCTGTAATCTCCTGTGGTAGATGGCGGACGACCCGAGGCCGTCCTCCCACGACGTTCGCTACCCGGCCCGAAGCCGGCGCGATGACGTCAGTCCTTGACCGTGATGCCCATCGACCGGGCGGTGCCGGCGATGACCTTCTCGGCGTTGTCGAGGTCGTTGGCGTTGAGGTCGGCCAACTTGCGCTCGGCGATCTCGCGCACCTGGGCGCGCGTGACCGAGCCGACCTTGTCCTTCTGCGGCACACCCGAGCCCTTGGCGACGCCGGCGGCCTTCTTCAGCAGCTCGGCGGCGGGCGGGGTCTTCAGGATGAACGTGAAGGAGCGGTCTTCGTAGACGCTGATCTGCGCGGGGACGACGTCACCACGCTGCGACTCGGTCTGCGCGTTGTACGCCTTGCAGAACTCCATGATGTTCACGCCGTGCTGGCCGAGCGCGGGACCGACCGGCGGGGCCGGGGTCGCCATGCCAGCCTTCAACGCGAGCGTGAAGGTCTTGACGAGTTTCTTCTTCGGAGGCATATCTCTTCCTGGGCTTGGTTGTTGGCTTCGGCTAGCCCGGCTTGTCGGAGCTAGCCAGCTACTGCCGCGGCCCGGAGCGTCACACGGTTTTCGGCGCCGGACCGACGTTCTAGGGTAGCGCAGCGTAAACGCCGCGCTCGATGCGAGGTTTCTAGATCTTCGAGACCTGGTTGAAGTTCAGCTCGACCGGCGTCTCGCGACCGAAGATCGAGACGAGCACCTTGAGCTTCTGCTGGTCGGCGTTGATCTCGCTGATCGAGGCCGGCAGCGACGCGAACGCGCCGTCGGTGACGGTGACCGAGTCGCCCACCTCGAAGTCGAGACCTTGATCTCGAGCTTGGCCTTCTTCGGGTCGGTCGACACGACCGGGGCCAGCCACTTCAGCACCTCGTCGAGCGAGAGCGGGGCGGGCCGGTCGGCCCGGTCGGTGGCACCCACGAAGCCGGTGACGCCCGGCGTGTTGCGCACGCAGGAGTAGGACTCGGCGGTGAGGTCCATCCGGACCAGGATGTAACCCGGGAAGACCTTGTTCTGCACGTTGGTGCGCTTGCCGTTCTTGACCTCGACCTCTTCGCGGGTCGGCACCTCGACCTGGTAGATGAAATCTTCCATGTCGAGGCTCGTGATCCGGGTCTCGAGGTTGGTCTTGACCTTGTTCTCGTAGCCGGCGTAAGAGTGCACGACGAACCAGTCGCCCGGCGCGAACCGCAGCGCCGCGCGCAGCTCGGCGACCGGGTCTTCGTCGTCGTCGCCGTCGGTGCCACGTCGACGACCGCCGTCGGCCGCGGCTCGCTCGGCACCGGCGGCCTCGGCCGACTCCTCGGTCGGCACGCACGAACTCGATGTCACCGTCGCCGTCGGCACTCGTACGGTCAAAATCGTCGTACTCGGGCACGCTTCTTCTCTTTCCCTGCTAGATCGCTTGCGGGCTAGCGTACCGCTAGCCGAAAACGTGTGTGACGAGCCAGGCGAAGCTCCAGTCCAGGCCGCCCACGATCAACATCATGATGACGACGAAGACGACGACCACGGAGGTGTAGGTCAGCAACTCCTTGCGGGACGGCCAGATGACCTTACGCAGCTCGGCGACGACCTCGCGGAAGAACCGGGCGATCGCGCCCGAAAAGCCCCGGGATGCGCGATGGTCTTGTCGCGTCTTCGAACCGTCGGACCGGTCTTCGCCGTCTAGGTCGCGCGCGGCTCGCCCGAGGAGCGGCGCCGCTCGTCCGGCACCAGCTCGTCGAACTCAGGTCGTCGTCGTCGTCGAGGGTTTCGTCGTCGACAGCGTCAACGAACACCTCGTCGAGGTGTTCATCCACGGCATCCTCGCCGCGCCGTTTGCTCTCGGCCACTTCGCCCTCTTCCATCTTTCGCGGGGTGGTTATGTCGCACGCTGACACTTGTCGCCACGAGGCCTCAGGAGCGAGACCTCGGTAGCGCCGCTCGACGCAGGGGTGACAGGACTTGAACCTGCAACCTGCGGTTTTGGAGACCGCTGCTCTGCCAATTGAGCCACACCCCTATGTGGGAAAAATCTCCCCAGCCCGGAGAACCTACCGCCGAACTGCGTCGGGCACGCCAGACCAAGGGTCATTAGACCCACGGGCGACAAGTGTACGGGTATGCGGAGGCCGTTTCCCAACTCCCCCATGCCGATCCACTGTCGCCAACGTTCATCATGCCGCAGGTAGGGCTCCAGGGATGTCACCGGCATCGGCTCGGACGATCGCTCGGCCTGGGCCAGCACCTTCTCGCCGGCGCAGATCGCGGTGAGATCGAGCTGGGCCAGCGCCGGGTCGGCGCGTCCGCCGCACCGTGGCGCTCACGATCAGCTCGGTGCCCTCGTCGTCGTCGGGCACCACGATCGGCCGGGTGAACCGCACCTGGTACTCGCAGGATCGCGCCGGGGTCGCCGCCGACCCATACGGTCACCGCCCGGCTCGCCAGCGCCATCGTGAACATGCCGTGCGCGATCACGCCGGGCAGGCCGACACCGGTGGCGACGCGGTCGCTCCAGTGGATCGGGTTGAAGTCACCGGACGCGCCGGCGTAGCGCACGAGATCGGCCCGGGTGATCGGGAAGGTCGACGGTGTCAGCGGCATCGGCTCAGCTCTCGTTCTCGGCGCCCGGACGACGATCTTGGACCACGCGGTCGCCACCGGCTCGCCGTCGGCGGTCGCGATCTCGGTGCGGGTGGTCAGGAACCCGTTGCCGGCCCGCTCGATGATTTCCGCGATCGTGCACAGACAGGTCAGCTCGTCGCCGGCGTGGATCGGGCGGCGGTACGCGTACCGCTGATCGCCGTGCACGACCCGGCTGAAGTCGAGACCGAGGCCCTCGTCGTCGATCACCATCTGCAGCGTCTCAGCGGTCAGCACGATGGCGAACGTCGGCGGCGCGATCACGTCCGGGTAGCCCATGGCGCGGGCCGCCTCCGGGTCCCGGTAGACGGCGTCGGGGGCGCCGATGGCGTCCGCGAATTCCCGGATCTTCTGCCGCCCGACGAGGTACGGCGCGGTGGCCGGATAGGTCCGGCCGATGTACGCGAGGTCCAGTGGCATGGGGGCGAACCTACACGGCTCGCTCGGAGGCAAATGAATCGGCGACCCTGGACGATGTCCGGGGTCGCCGTGATCTTTATAGCGGTGTGGTTAGCGCGTCTCACGGTGCGACGTGTGCTTGCCACAACGCGGGCAGAACTTCGCGAGTTCGATGCGGTCCGGGTCGTTGCGGCGGTTCTTCTTCGTGATGTAGTTGCGCTCCTTGCACTCCACACACGCCATGGTGATCTTTGGACGTACGTCTGTCGCCTTAGCCACGGCGGAGTGCCTTCCTGCGTGATTTGAAACAGCTTCCGACCTGTGCCGGAGGACTGCCAGAGTAGCTGTCTACCCTTCGACCTGCCAAACGAGCGCGAGTGCCGCGCTATTCCCCGTAGCGGTGGCCGGAATTGAACCGGCGACACAGCGATTATGAGCCGCTTGCTCTGCCATCTGAGCTACACCGCCAAGCTCGCTGGCAACTGCCCGCGCAGGCGCACCAGCAAACGAGAGCCCCCTTACGGAATCGAACCGTAGACCTTCTCCTTACCATGGAGACGCTCTGCCGTCTGAGCTAAGGGGGCGTCGCGATCTCTATACGAGTCACGCACCGGGTAGAGAGTACACGGCGGGTATCGCCAACGCTAACCGGATCCTCCGCCGCGCTCCCGCGAGTCTCGGAGCGTCGTGCGCGCCGGGCCGGCAGTCTCGTCAGGGCACCGCCCGGAGCCGGCGGACATCACCGGTTGACGTCGATTCCTCCTCCGTCCGCGCCGCGATCCACGCCTCCAGCCGGTCGTAGGGCAGCGGGCGGCTGAACAGGAAACCCTGGCCGACGTCGCATCCCATCTCGAGCAGCAGCTCAGCGTCAGTTCACTCTCGACGCCCTCGGCGACCACCTGCAGATCGAAGTGCCGGGCCAGGTCGACGATGGCGCGGACGATCGCGAGGTCGCCCGGATCGGTCGCCATACCCTGCACGAACGATCTGTCGATCTTGACCTCGTCGACCGGCAGCCGCCGCAGGTAGGACAGCGACGAGTAGCCCGTGCCGAAGTCGTCGACGGACAGCCGCACGCCCAGCGCGTCGAGTCGGCGCAGCGTCGGCAACGGCCGGTCGACCTCACCGATCATGCCGTCTTCCGCGATCTCCAGCGTCAGCATCTCGGCGGCCACGCCGTACTCGGTCAGCATCGCAGCGACCCGATCCGGCAGGGCCTGGTCGACGATCGTGCGGGGCGACAGGTTGACCGCGATCGGCAGCGGACGGCCCGCGTCGGCCCAGGCACGCGCGCGTCGCAGACCACTCTCGAGCACGAAGTCGGTCAGCCGGCCCAACTGACCGGTGTGTTCGGCGACCGCGATGAAGTCCTCCGGCGCGACCAGACCGTGCACCGGGTGGTCCCACCGGGCAAGGCACTCGACGCCGATCAGCTCGTGCGTCTGCAACGACACCTTCGGCTGGAAATAGACGTCGAGCGCACCGCTGTCGAGCGCGCGCCGCAGGTCGGAAGCGAGGCCGAGCCGCCGCACCGAGCGTGACTCCAGGCTCGGGTTGAACAACTGGACGGCGGAGGACTGGGTCTTCGCCGCGTGCGTCGCGACATCGGCCCGTTGCAGCAGCGTGGCCGGATCGGAACCGTGATCGGGGTGGACGGCGATGCCGACAGCCGCGTCCACGTCGAGACTGAGCGATCCCATCTCCATCGGATGTCGCAGCGCGTCTCGCAGCTCGCTGGCAAGCGCGGTCGCGGCTTCTCCGCTCTCGATCCGGATCGTGGCCGCGAAGCCGTCGCCGCCGACGCGCCCGACGAGGGCCGCCGGCGGGCACAGGGCTCGCAGCCGCCGGGCGAATTCGATCAGCAGCTTGTCACCGGCGGCATGACCGAGTGAGTCGTTGACATCGCGGAGGCCGTCGACGTCGAAGATCATGACTGCGACGACCTCGCCCGGCGCGCGGACCTTGACGGCCTGCTCCAGCGCCGACAGCATCCGGCGCCGGTTGGGCAGCCGGGTCAGCGCGTCGTGCTCGGCGTCGAAGCGGAGGCGGTCGACGAGGCGCGAGTTCTCGACGGCGACCGACACGTGGGCCGCGAGCGTTTCCAGGAGACGGACGTCGTCGTCGGTGAAGTGCGCTTGATCGAGCATGCGCCCGGTGACCTCGAGCGACCCGATGACCGCGCCGGCCGAACGCAGCGGCACGATGATCGCGTCCTTGGTGCCGGTGGACCGCAGCTCCTGGCGCATGTCGTCGTCGCCGAGCTTAGGGCCGGCCGCGACGGTCTTGTTGGTCTCCATCGCCAGACGGCGCAGGTTGACCGGTGTCGCGGACGTGTCGAGCAGGCCGCGGTCGTCAGCGCGCGCGGACAGCAGCGATTCCGGGAAGCGGCCGGTCGCCGGCAACCACAGCGTCGCCTGCTCCGAGTGCAGCAGCCCACGGATGCGCTTGAGGAGCACGTCGGCGATGGTGCCGTCGGCCGGGCTCTCGGAGATGTCGCGACTGAGGTCGTACATCTCGGTGAGGCTCTTGTGCTGCCGCAGGAATTGGGCGTAAGCCCGGTAGATCACGGTCATCGCGCCGGTGACGACGATCAGCAGCAGGATCACCCATGGGCTGATCTGCAGGACCAACAGCACCACGAGGCCGATGACCGCGTTGATCGAGCCGACGATGATGCTCGGCACCGCGGCCCGGGCCAGGTCGGGAGCCGTCATCGGACCCTGCACCAGCCAGATGACGCCCATGATGTTGGCGACCGTCACGAGCATGCCGATGGTGACCGCCGCGAACAGGACGAACCAGCTGGCCGGCGTCATCAGCCAGGCCTCGGGCTTCACCGTCAACGGGGGCCAGTTGGCCGCCACGATCAGTGTCGCTATCGCGGTGGCACAGGCCATGCTCGCCAGGTTGAATGCCAGCTTGACCGGGTCGGTGCCCCGGATCATCGCCCGCGCGAACGCCGCGATCAGCCGTACGGTGATCACCGTGATCGGCGACAGGTAGAACAGGGCCAGCATCATCGGGATCTCGGACACCGACATGCGCAGACCATGGCGCCGAACTTCGACGTTGAGGTTCAGCGCCTCGGCGGTCCAGAAGAGCCCGAGGAACAGAAGCGTGATCGGCCACGGGGAGAAGCCGCCCTTGCGATCGGCGGCTGCCCAGATGACCACGAAAGCGATGACGGCAAGCGGTGCCGTCATCGCCCACGCGAGGTTCGAGGTCCGGCGGAAGCGAAGGTTGGTTTTCTTCATGTCAGCCGGATGTCACGGAACGGGTCAGGTCCAGATCGCGTCATCGACCGACATGGGGGCGACGTGTGTTCCGATGGCTGCGGAATGCGGGGCCGGGGCCGCGCTGGAAGGTCCGGCGGCAAGCACAACAACACCCGCACATGTGGCCGCGATGACGACGAGCCGACGGGTCCACACGTTCTTCTTGGTACGCATCAGCGCCTCCTGACGTCATGGTCGGTCTTGTAAAACACCGTTACTACAGGGATCGTGCCACATAAAGCCGCGGTCACAAACTACAAAGGCACGGTCATGGCCAGCGCCGGCATGATCGGGCAAAACGGGCTCATCCGTTCAGTTAGTGTCCAATCACACGTGCCGGATTGACGTTTGAATTCCAAGAGGGTGCCGTACCCTGCGAAAAACATTCGACAAAGGAATGATTAGCCGGTTTCGCCGAATCGCACCAATGCGTGCCATACGTATTTAATGCTTTGGAGAAGCTCTTCACGTTCGCCCCAGCGGTCCCACGCTTCGGAACCGGAGACGACCGAGGCGGCCACGACACCGAGCGTCGACGCGTCCAACAGGCCCTTCTCCCCCGCGTACGCGTCCCGGATGGCGAGCGCGAACGGTGGAATCGTTGGTCCGCGAAAATCGATCGGTATCTCAGCGGGATCAAGTCGGAACCCTCCGTGCCAAACGAGTGCGATATCGAATCGCTCGGCCGCGGCCCGCAATAATTCATCCGTTCGGCTATCGCGAAAGCTCGGATCGACGACAATCGCCTCCGCGTCGGCGGCGAGCCGGACCGGCCCATGCACCTGCGCCTCGATGTAGTCGTCCAAGGCCCGGCCAACCGGCGAATCCGAAGTCGCCCGTCGCGCTCTCGCCGGAAGCGAGCCGAGATGCGCGATCGGGTCCGCCCCGACGAGACCTAAAAACGCCCCGGTTTGCGAGGCTCGTTCAAGCATTCCGGCCAGTACGCATCCGAATTCATCCATTGTGCCCAGGTCCGTCGGTGCCATAGCCGTGTCCCCGACCGTAAAAGTGGCACGAAAGTTGACCGACGGCAGCAGCCGTACGTGGCAGGAACCGAACCGCGGCGACGCGCCGTCCGGGTGCCCGGCCAGGTTGAGGCCACCGTATTTCGGCCGGTCAGAAGCCGTCACCCCATCGCCGTGGTACGCCCCTCCGAACAGGTCGCGCTCCCACACGTCCCGGTCGCCGCCGTTGAACGCGGTCAACCCGCCGCTGGAGATGCCGGTCTCCCACTGCGTCCGGTAGACACCGTCGCCGGCGAGGGCTTCCGCGACCGATCGACCGTCCGCGAGGAGCCGGTCGGGATGAAAATTCAGCGTGATCCGGCCGTGGTCCCGGACCGTGGCGATCATGCCGTCGACCTCGGCGGAGGCCGCGCCCGCGGCGACGATCCGCGCGCGCGAACCGGCGGCCAGGCGCGCGGCACCGTCACGGACGTACGCGACGGCCGCGTCCGATGGTGAGATCGACGTCAGGCGGGACACGGCCCGGACGCTAGCAGGGAGCGCCGGCGCCGCGACAGCGAAAAACGGCCCCGGGTCAGCTGACGCTGGCCCGGGGCCGTTCGGTGCGTTGGTGGCGGGTGAAGGGTTCGAACCTTCGTAGCTTTCGCGACGGATTTACAGTCCGTTCCCATTGACCACTCGGGCAACCCGCCAAACGCTTGCCACCCAGCCAAAGCCCGGCAGCGGAAGTAAGAATAGCGGTATCCCCCGGGGGTTGCGCAAATGGGTACCTGCCGACGCGCCGCGTGCGCGCCGTGGCACGCTGGGTCAGCGCGACAATGAGGCAGAGAGCCAGACATAAAGGTTATGAGCACCGACGATAGGGAGAAAGCGACGTGGCGGATCCATCGTTCGACATCGTGAGCAAGGTCGACCGGCAGGAACTCGACAACGCTGTCAACCAGGCCAGCAAGGAGCTGACGACGCGGTTTGACTTCCGCAACACCGGCGCCGAGGTGAGCCTCTCCGGCGACAGCGCGATTTCGGTGCAGGCCGACACCGAGGACCGCGCCCGCGCGGCGCTGGAAGTGTTGAAGGAGAAGCTCGTCAAGCGCGACATCTCGTTGAAGTCGCTCGACGCCGGCGAGCCGAAGCAGTCCGGCAAGATCTACAAGGTCGAATGCAAGATCATCCAGGGCATCGAGTCGGACAAGGCCAAGGCCATCAGCAAGAAGATCCGCGATGAGGGCCCGAAGGGCGTGCAGGCGCAGATCCAGGGCGACCAACTCCGCGTGACCGGCAAGAAGCGCGACGACCTGCAGGCCGTGATCGCGCTGCTCAAGGGTGCCGACCTCGGCGTCGCCCTGCAGTTCACCAACTACAAGTAGCCGGTCGAGATTCGCGGATCTTGCGGGTTACGGGGCCTTCCGGCGGCGCTGAGAGCCCCGTAACCCGCAAGATCTGTGGATCACTGCGACAAAGCGAGCCGCGCACCCCCTTTGGGTAGGGTGCGCGGCTCTGTTTGGATCAGGCGTTACCCGCGGGTTACCGCTGGAACTGCACCGGACCCCGGCTCGCGGCCATCTGCTCCAGCCGGGCGATGCGCTGCGCCATCGGCGGGTGGGTCGCGAACAGGTTCGACATCCCACGGGTGCGGAACGGGTTCGCGATCATCAGGTGCGACGTGGTCGCGATCGGACCGTCGGCCATCAGCGGCATGGCCTGCGCACCCTGCTCGATCTTGCGGAGCGCGCTCGCGAGCGCCAGCGGGTCGTTGGCCAGCTTCGCGCCGGACTCGTCGGCCTGGTATTCGCGGCTACGGCTGATCGCCAGCTGGATCACGGTCGCGGCCAGCGGGCCGAGGATCAGCATGAGCAGCGCGCCGAGCACGCCGGGACCGTCTTCGTCGTCGCCGCGGCCGAAGAAGAAGGCGAACTGCGCGACCAGTGTGATGAAGCTGCCGAGCGCGCCGGCGACGGACGAGATCAGGATGTCGCGGTTGTAGACGTGGGACAGCTCGTGGCCGATCACGCCGCGAAGCTCCCGCGGGGTCAGGAGCGCCATGATGCCCTGGGTGACGCAGACGGCCGCGTGCGCCGGGTTACGGCCGGTCGCGAACGCGTTGGGCTGGGCGGTCGGGCTGACATAGAGCCGGGGCATCGGCTCGTTGGCCGTCGCGGAGAGGTCGCGGACGATCGCGTACAGCTGCGGCGCTTCGGCCTCGGTGACCGGCCGCGCGCCCATCGACCGCAGCGCGATCTGGTCGGAGTAGAAGTAGGACACGCCGTTGATGCCCAGCGCGACGATGAACGCGATGACGAGACCGGCAGATCCTCCGAAGCCCCAACCGATCAACAGGATGATCGCGGAGAGCAGGCCCAGGAGGGCTGCCGTTTTCAGGCCATTGTGTGACCGGTGCACGTTTTCTCCTTACGAATGCACTTCGACTACTGCCCCATGCAACGTCCGCGTGATGCCCAAGCTTCCACGATTTTCCCGTGTGAATGCTTCGGCAACCCTGAGAAAACCCCGAAGATCATCTTTCCACGGGTACGCGTCGCCGGGGCCGTGGCGCCGCACACGCCCGTCAGGTGCCGCTTGCCTCGGCCGCCCGGATCGCCTTCGCGGCCGTGATCTCTTCCTTCGCGGGCTCGCCGGCCGGGTCGTGAGCGGGCGGGGCCGGCACGGTCCACATCCACTCGCGGAGCGTGTCCTTCTCGTGGAGCAGATTGCGGATGTCGTGCTCGGCGTACTCGAACTCCGGCGACCAGAAGAGCGCGTCGAACGGGCAGACCTCGATGCAGATGCCGCAGTACATACAGAGGGAGAAGTCGATGGCGAACCGGTCGAGCACGTTGCGCTGCCGGGGGCGGGTGGCGCCCGGCACCACGACTTCTTCCTTGTGCGAGTCGATGTAGATGCACCAGTCGGGGCATTCGCGAGCGCACAGCATGCAGACCGTGCAGTTCTCTTCGAGTAGGCCGATCACACCACGGGACCGCGGCGGCAGCTCCGGCTCGGCGGCCGGGTAGCGGTGCGTGTGCGCCGGTGGCATGACCGTGAGCGCGCCGGCGGCGGATGTGGCCGACTCGTCTTCGGAAACCCCGCTCATGGACGCCATCCTGCCTTCTCGGGTGATCGGGTGAAACAGCCGGGTGCCGGCGGCGCGCTCAGCCTGCCCGCGGACGGTGGTCGGCAAGCTGTTCCAGCAGGGTCGCGGCCACGCGCAGGATCTCCCGTTCGGTCGTGGTCAGCTCCGACTCCATCGCCTCGACGAGCCACGCGACCTGCGTGTCACCATGCCGCCGGAGCACTCGCAGGCCGGCCGTGGTCACGTCGAGCAGCACCTGCCGGCCGTCGTCCGGGTCGGGGCGGCGGCTCACGAGCCCGCCCTCCTCGAGCGACGCGATCGCCCGGGTCAGGGTTTGGGGCTGCGCGAACTCGGCATCGGCGAGTTCTTTCGGGGTCGCCTCGCCGCCACGGTAGAGCCGGCCCAACAGTGCAATCGCGGTCGGGCTGACACCGTGGTCCTGCCGCTGCGCCTGGAGCCGGCGCGCCAACCGCACCACGCCCTCACGCACCGCGCGCGCGGCCACCTCGGCATCCGGGCCCGGCCGGCGTTCCGACGGAGGGGTCACGAGCGTACGAGCCGGGCGTAGTGATCGTCACGAAGCATGAGTTCGTCGTGGGTGCCGCGTTCCACGATGCGCCCGTGATCGAGCACCACGATCTGGTCGGCGTGCACGATCGTCGAAAGTCGATGCGCGATCACGATGGTCGTCCGTCCCTTCGCCAACTCGTCGAGCGCCCGTTGCACGGCCCGTTCGGTACGCGTATCGAGTGCGCTCGTGGCCTCGTCGAGCACCAGGATCGGTGGGTTCCGCAGCAGCATCCGCGCGATCGCGAGGCGCTGCCGCTCGCCACCGGAGAAGCGGTAGCCGCGCTCGCCCACTATCGTGTCGTACCCGTCGGGCAGATCCGCGACAAGGTCGTGAATATGCGCTGCGCGCGCCGCGGCCTCGATCTGCTCGTCGGTCGCGTCCGGTGCGGCCAGGCGCAGGTTCTCCCGGATCGACGCGTGCAACAGGTACGTGTCCTGCGCGACCAGTCCGACCGCCCGAGACAGCGAGGCCAGGCTGACCGTGCGGATGTCCGTCCCGTCGATCTCGATCGTGCCGTGCTGCGGTTCGTAGAGCCGGGTGACCAGGTAGGCGAGGCTCGTCTTGCCGGAGCCGGTCGCGCCGACGATCGCGGTCACCGAGCCCGGCGCCGCGACCAGGTCGATGCCGTCGAGCGTCGGCTCCTGAGCGTCGCGGTAGGCGAACGTGACGTCACGCATCACGACCTCGCCCCGGGTGACCACGAGATCGGTGTCGCTCTCGGTGTCGTCGACGTCGGCCGGCAGATCGAGCACGTCGAAGATCCGGCCGAACAGCGCGATTGACGTGGACGCGGCCTGCCCGACGCCCTGCATCGAACTGGCCGGCGCGACCAGGCGATTAAGCATGCTCGTGAAGGCGACGACGGTGCCGAGCGTCGTCGGCGAGGCGCCGTGGGCGAGTTCGATGCCGACGATCCAGTATGCGATCGCCGGAATCACGGTCAGCGCGGCTCCTCGCGTCGCGAGCCGCCACCGCCCGGCGAGCGCACCCGCGAGTTCGAGGTCCGAAATCTGCTTCGACCGGGCGGAGAACCGCTTGTTCATCTCGTCGCCGAGGCCCATCGTCTTCGCGAGCAACACGCCCGGCACCGACAGTGACTCCTCGACGATCGTGGTGAGCGCGGCGAGACCGCGTTGCCGGTTGCGGGCGATGCCGCGTCGCTGGCCGCCGAGCCGGAACGTCGTCAGCAGGAAGGCCGGCACCACGATCAGCGCGACGACGGCAAGCTGCCAGTCCATGATGACGAGCGCGGTCGCGATGGCGATGGCCTGAGCGCCGCTTTGCACGGTGGTCGTCGCCGTGTTCGTCAGCACGTTGTCGACGCCGCCGACGTCGTTGACGACCCGGGAGAGCACATCGCCGGTCTTCGTCCGGGTGAAGAACGCGAGCGAGAGCCGTTGGAGGTGCGCGTACACCC
Organism: uncultured Actinomycetota bacterium; assembly: GCA_963797605.1. GTDB lineage: Bacteria > Actinomycetota > Actinomycetes > Mycobacteriales > Micromonosporaceae > DASQPR01. Next base: position 1,206,719 of record CAWCPX010000005.1, read on the forward strand.
CGACGCGCAGATCGTGCATGACGCGCTGCCCGATCACGGTGGCGAGCTGGCCGGTCCAGACGCCGAGTGATGCGGCCGTGATCGCGGACACGATCATGCCGCCGGCCAGCAGGCTGATCAGCGTGACGTTTCGCTCGGGCAGGCCGTGGTCGAGAATCGCGCGCAACAGGAACGGCGAGACCACACCGACGACCGATCGCACCAGGACGAGCACGAGCAGTGCCGCCATCAGGCCGCGGTAGGGCCGGAACAGCCGCACGATGCGCCAGATGGAGACCTTCGTCGGCTCCTCGTGGTCGGCGGGCAGCACGGCGGAAACGTCAGCGACAGCCACAGTCATAAGCGCTAACTTATGAGTCGCCGCCTTGATGTCGCAAGATGGGCGTCAGAAATCGTACCGTTCAAACGCTCATGCTTATGATTTTTGTGGTGTCGGACCCCACTCGCCCGGCGCCGGCACACCGGGTGGGCGCATCGGGGCCCGTTTGGCGGCGCCCGTCTCCTGCGCGTCGCCCGGTTCCTTGGCTCCCGGCCACGGTTTGGCCACCCGGGACGCGAGCACGAACTCCTTGCGGAGCGGGTGCCCCTCGAACTCCGGCGGCAGCAGCAGCGGTTTCATGTCGTCGTGACCGATGAAGTCGACGTCGAACATCTCGTGCGTCTCGCGTTCCGGCCAGGCCGCACCCGGGTAGACGCTGACGATCGAGGCGACCCGAGCGGCGTCACGGGGCACTCGCGTGCGCAGCAGGACGCCGTGCTTGTGCCTGGTCGACCACACGTGCACGACGATCGAGAAGCCGTCGGCCAACTCGTCGACCGCGGTCAGCCAGTCGAAGAAGTCGCATTCCAGCGAGTCACGAGCGGTGCGGACGGCTTCCGGCCAGGCGTCGGCGGGAACGTCCACCGTGGCCCGGGCCCAAGCGCCGCCACCGGAGACGGCCGCGCTGACCTCGGTTGGCGCGAGCGCCGCGACGAGCCGGGACCCGACATCGGTTGGCGAGAGTGTCGTCATGATCGGCGGTCCGGACGCATCTCCGCATCGTAGACCGGGCAGGATGGTGACATGCATGCTCTGGTGGCCGAGGCGATGAAAAAGGCGGCGATCGTCTGGCTGACCGTCGCCGGGCAACCCGCCTACCCGGTGTGGTGCGCGCCTATCGGTGACGCGCTCTATGTCGTGACCGGCGGCGCGGAGCAACCGGCACCGGGTCTGACCTCGGCCGACCAAGCGATGGTGACCGCGCGCGGGGACCACGGCGGGCGCATCGTCTCGTGGCCGGCCGCTGTCGCGACGCTTGCGCCGACCGATCCGACGTGGCCGGAGAACGCGACTCAACTCGCCGGAAAGCGACTCAACGCCGCCGGTACGGTCGCCACGATCGTCTCGGAATGGGCCGTCACGAGTGTGGTCGTCCGGCTGACGCCGATCGGTGACGACACCGAACCCGCGTCGACCGGTTCGGAAGCGGCGGTGCCCCGGGAGACACCCGCCACCACGCGGACGCTGTGATCAGGTAGTCGGCGCGGCGATCTCGCCTCGGGCGACCGGCACGACCGAGCCGCTGACGGTGGCCTCGATCGCATGTCCGCCGGTCGCGTGGACCGTGCAGATCAGGGTCGACGGCCGGCCCATGTCGACGCCCTGCGAGACGGTGTAGGAGGACTCGCCGTCCGCGGCCAGCAACCCGCTCTCGACCAGCCACACGCCGAGGCCGAGCGCGGCCGAACCGGTCGCCGGGTCCTCGTCGAGATTCGAGCCGAAGAACACGCGCGCGTTCGCGATCCGGCGCTCGGCGTCCCACCCGAACACGCTCAGGTCGCGGATTCCGGCGGCGCGAGCGGCCGCGACGTCCGGCGAAATGCGGGCGATCGCGTCCGGCCGCACCGAGAGGTAGGGGAACTCCAACCCGCATCCGGCGAACCGTGGCGCCGGGCCGACGAAGTCCGATTCGACCAACCCGACGGCCGCGAGCAGCGGTTTCGCGTCGATTTCGACACCCACGGTCGGCTGGCCGCCCCGGAGCCGCGCGGAGCCGTCCGCCTCGACGCGCACCGGGAGCAGCCCGGCCCCGCATTCCTGGATCACGTCGCCGGCCGGGATGAGACCGCGGCGCATCTGCGTGACCGCGGCGCCGACGCTCGGGTGCCCGGCGAACGGCAACTCCTCCTCGATCGTGAAGATCCGAAGCCGGTACGTGGCCTCGCCGGTGGTCGGAGGCAGCACGAAAACGGTCTCGGAGAGGTGGAATTCGCGAGCCAGCGCCTGCATCGCCGGGGTGCTCAGACCCTCCGCGCCGAACACCACGGCCAGCGGATTTCCGGCAAACGCGCGGTCGGTGAAGACGTCCACGATCTCGTACGCGAGGCTCTGCATACTGTTGACCATAGAGGCACCTACGCTTATGCCATGACGACGGCGACGCGGATCTACATCGCCCGACTCTCCGGGCTCATGGTCTTCGATCCCAACGGAGATCAGGTCGGGCGAGTTCGGGACGCGGTCGCCCGCGCCCGGGCAGATGGATCGGCCCCGCGAGTCGTCGGGCTGATCGCGGAAATGCCCATGCGCAAGCGCATCTTCCTGCCCATCGGCCGGGTCATCACGATGGAGGCCGACGCCGTCGTGCTCGGCACCGGCACGCTCAACCTGCGCCGGTTCGAGAAGCGCCCGGGCGAATTGCTCGTCATCGAGGAGTTGCTCGACCGGCGGGTGACGATCGTCGACTCGGGACAGATGGCGTCCGTGGTCGACTTGGCGATGGAGTCGGCCCGCAGCGGCGAGTGGACGCTGTCCCGCGTCGCCGTACGCGAGATCACCGGACGGCTGAGCCGGCGCGGCCACCTGCACCAACTCGACTGGCCCGAGGTCAGCGGGCTGGTCGGCATCCCGGAGGCCCAGGGCACCGCGTCGCTGCTGGCCACCTTCGACAACATGCGGGCCGCCGACCTCGCGAACGCGCTGCAGGAGATGTCCGACGCCCGGCGCGTCGAAGTGGCCGCGGCGCTCGACGACGACCGGCTCGCCGACGTGCTCGAAGAGTTGCCGGAACACGACCAGGTCGAGATCATCGGCGCGCTGACGCCGGCTCGTGCCGCCGACGTCCTCGAAGAGATGGACCCGGACGACGCGGCCGACCTGCTCGCCGAACTCCCGCAATCCGACCAGGACGTGCTGCTCGACCTGATGGAGCCGGACGAGGCCGACCCGGTCCGGCAACTGCTGCGCTACCTGCCGGGCACCGCCGGTTCCGTGATGACCTCCGAACCGATCATCCTCACGCCCGACGCGACCGTCGCCGAAGCGCTGGCCCGGATCCGGGAGCCGCAACTCGCCCCGGCGCTCGCCGCGAGCGTGTTCGTGGCCCGCGCCCCGATGGCCACGCCGACCGGCCGATTCCTCGGCGTCATCCACTTCCAGCGGCTCCTCCGGGAACCGCCGGCCTCGCTGCTCGGCGGCGTCGTCGACAACGACATCGGCCCGCTCTCGCCGACGACGCCGCTCGCGGAGATCACCCGCCGGATGGCGACGTATAACCTCGTGTCGATGCCGGTGGTCGACTCGCTGGGCCGGCTCGTGGGTGCGGTGACCGTCGACGACGTGCTCGACCATCTGCTGCCACGGGACTGGCGCGACCGCGATCAGGAGACACCGGCGGTGGAGACGCGTACGCCCGGCGACACCAGGGCCGCCGTGGAAGCCCGAGCCGCGAACGGAGGAAGTCTGCATGGCTGATTTGCGGCGCGACAGCCGGCTCGATCAGCCACGCGAGCCCGGGCTGAAACTCCCCCGCTTCGACGCGGAAGCGTTCGGCCGGATCTCCGAAGGCATCGCCCGCTTCATGGGCACGGCGAAGTTCCTCGTCTACATGACCGTCGTCATCGTGCTGTGGTTCGGCTGGAACACGTTGGCTCCGAAGGCCATCCAGTTCGACCCGTACACGTTCACGTTCCTGACGTTGATCCTGTCGTTGCAGGCGTCGTACGCCGCTCCGCTGATCCTGCTCGCCCAGAACCGGCAGGCCGACCGCGACCGGCTCTCGATGGAGGAGGACCGGCGGCGGGCGGCGCTGCAGAAGGCCGACACCGAATACCTGTCCCGGGAGATCGCGTCGCTCCGGATCGCCATCAACGAGGTGTCCACCCGTGACTTCGTGCGCTCCGAACTCGCCCGCCTCGCCGAGGAACTGGACGAGGCGGCGCAGCGGCGGCACCGGCTCGAACGCAAAGAGCACCAGCGCGAACTGCGACGGGCGGCCCGGCGCGCCGAGGCGGAGGCCTTTGACGAGCCGTTCGACACGGACAAAGACGAGGAAAATTTGCCGGCTACGGGTGGTCGGCGCCGTCGTTCGTGAATCGGCTTTGCCCCGGATGTGACAAATCCGACATCCACCGCGTCGGCCGGTGTCCAGGGCAGAAAATTGCGCGAAATGAGAAACGGGGACTGGACGGCGTACCCGGCGGAATGGGACGATCGTTGCATAGAGCCGCGCGCCTTGACCCCTTGAGGCGCGCGGCTGTTCCATATCTTTCCAGCGTGAGTTCGGCCGCCTGAAGTGTCAGTTCAGCCGCCGCCGTAACATTGCCAGCATGTCGGCTGTAGTGAGTTCCCCGTCCCCCGCCAGCACTCTGGAAGAGGCGATTCGCGCCGCCCTGGCGACCGTCGACGACCCGGAGATCCGGCGACCGATCACCGAGTTGAACATGGTCGAAGCGGTCAATGTCGACGCGGCCGGGCACACCACCGTGAAGCTGCTGCTCACCGTGGTGGGATGCCCGCTGAAGGACAAGCTGCGCGAGGACATCACGACCGCCGTGGGTGCCGTCTCCGGTGTCTCCGGCGTGTCGATCGACTTCGGGGTGATGAGCGCTGAGCAGCGCAAAGATCTGCAGGCGAGCCTCCGAGGGCCGGGCGCGACCGAGTCGGTCATCCCGTTCGCGCAGCCCGGCAGCCGCACCCGCGTCTACGCGGTCGCCAGCGGCAAGGGCGGTGTCGGCAAATCGAGCGTCACGGTGAACCTGGCCGCGTCGCTGGCTGCACGTGGCCTGTCCGTGGGCGTGATCGACGCCGACATCTACGGCCACTCGGTGCCCCGGATGCTGGGCACGGCCGAGCGTCCGACCCAGGTCGAAGACATGATCATGCCGCCGCAAGCGCACGGCGTGAAGGTGATCTCGATCGGCATGTTCACGCCGGGCAACTCGCCGGTCACGTGGCGCGGGCCGATGCTGCACCGCGCGCTCGAACAATTCCTGGCCGACGTCTACTGGGGCGACCTCGACGTGCTGCTGCTCGACCTGCCGCCGGGCACGGGCGACATCGCGATCTCGCTCGCGCAGTTCCTGCCGAACGCGGAAATCCTCGTGGTCACCACGCCGCAGATGGCCGCCGCTGAGGTGGCCGAGCGGGCGGGTGCGATCGCCGTGCAGACGCACCAGCGTCTCGTCGGAGTGGTCGAGAACATGTCATGGCTCGAATTGCCGACCGGTGAACGCATCGAGGTCTTCGGCGCGGGCGGCGGCGCGACGGTCGCCGAGTCGTTGACCCGGATCGTCGGCGCGAAGGTGCCGCTGCTCGGTCAGGTGCCGCTCGACACCCGGGTCCGCGAGGCGGGTGACGAGGGCATTCCGATCGTGCTGGCCGAGCCGGAGTCGGCGGCCGCGCAGGCGTTCACCGCGATCGCGGACAGGCTCGCGACCCGCCGTGAGTCGCTTGTGGGCAAGCCGCTCGGCCTGACGCCGGCCGGCCGGTAACAGCTGACGGATCAGGTCGCGTCGATGTCGTAGGCCTGCGGGCCGGGCTCGGGCAGGGCCGGGGTCGCCTCCGCCGTCGACGCGGCCGGGCCACCTCGGCTGACAGGCTTGAGCGAGCCGCGCAGGTCGACGCCGCCTCGGACCTGGTTGAGATCGTCACGCACGCCGCGCAGGTCTTTGTGCACGCCGCGCAGATCCTGCTGGACGTCTTTGTAGAGATCGTCGAAGGGCCGCCGCAGCGCTTGCTCGTCTTCCTCGCTGAGCAAGTGCTTCCGGATCAGGGCCTTCGGGTTGAGGTCTTCGAGCGAGATGTCGGTGCCCAACTCACGGCTGAGGTCTCCGGTCGCGTTTCGGGCCATGTCGCGGAGGTTGCGCAGCATCCGCACGCCGTCGCTGATCGCCTTCGGCAGCCGGTCGGGCCCGAAAATAAACATCGCCAGCAGCAGAAGGACGACGAATTCCCAGCCGTTGATGCCGAAGAAATCCATGATCCACCTCTGTCTCGCCACATCGGCGCCGGACGGCCGCTCGCGAAGGTCCGGCACTAGCCTACGCAGCCATCCCCGCCCGCCGCCACGGGTCGCACCCCGCGAATGTCGCGTGGCGGATCAGCCGGTGTCGACGACGAGTTTCACCTGAGCCGTATGCGTCGCCCCGTTGCGCCGGTAGACGATCGGGACGACCGCTCCAGGCGCGTACGCGCGGACCAGTGCGGTCATGTCTCCGGCCGTCGTCAGCAGGCTCCCGTCGATCGTCATGATCACGTCGCCGGTCCGGATGCCGGCCACGTCCGCCGGACCGCCCGCGGCCACGGACGTGAGCAGTACGCCACCGTTGGGGTCCTGGTAGGAAGCCTGGACCGTGGCGCCGATGACCGTATGCGTCACCTTCTGCCGGCTGATGATCTGCGCGGCCGTGCGGCGAGCCTGATCGATCGGGATCGCGAACGCCAGGCCGATGTTGCCGCCGTCCTGGTCGCCGGTGCCCACGGACTTGATCACCGCGTCGACGCCGATCACGCGGCCACTGGCATCGAAGAGCGGGCCGCCGGAATTGCCGTGGTTGACGGCCGCGTCGGTCTGGATCGCGGCGTAGTAGCGGGTCGGCCCGCTGCCCTCGCTGATCTCGAGCGGTCGCCGCAGCGCGCTGACGATGCCATAGGTCACCGTTTCCGGCAGGTCGAGCGGCGCGCCGACGGCCAGCACCGGATCGCCGATCGCGACCGCGTCCGAGTCGCCGAACGTCACCGCCGGCAGCCCCGTCTTAGCGACCTTGAGCACCGCGATGTCGGTCTGCGCGTCGCTACCGACCAGGCTCGCCTGCGCCGTGGTCGAGTTGCTGAAGGTGATCGTGGCCGTGCCGGTCAAACCGTCGACCACGTGATCGTTCGTGACCAGGTAGCCGTCGTTGGAGACGATGAACCCGGCGCCGATGGCCGACCCGAAGTCACCGTCGACACGCACGGTGACCACGCTCGGCATCACGTTGCGCACGACTCCGGCCAGCGACGTCGGGGCCCGCTGCGTCAGCCCGGACGCGGCCGAATTGCCACCGGCGAGGCTCGAACCGTTATCGCCGCCGTGGACGGCCGCCAGATAGCCGATGGATCCGCCGAGCGCACCCGCGAGCAGCGCCGACACGATGCTGATCACGAGCACCTGCGCCAGGCCCACCCGCCGACCCTTGGGCGTGAAGTCGGGCGGCTCGACCGGGGTCGGCGCTTGCGGCGCCGGGATCACGACGGCCGCCGCCGCGTACGGATCCCGCCACGGATCTGACTGCCCATCGGACCACCACGGCGACTCGCCGCGCGAGTGCGAGCCACCGCGCGCAGTCGCGTCGTAGAGTGCGCCGGAGAAACCCGACGACGCTCCCGTCCCCCGTCCCGCAGAATCATCCACGGCGCACCCCCAGTCCCGTTCCGCTTCCAGGATCGCACGTGAAACACGCATCACATCACGGATCTTGGGTACACGCGTCATCGGGGGCCGGCAGCACGCGACACATGAGGAGGCCAGCAATGGTCAGCACAGCCGACCCGATCGGCTTGCGGTCATCGCAGGCTCGCGAGTTCGCCGAGTCGTTCGTGCCCGAAGACGACGTGATGAAAGTCGCACGGGGCATGTCGGCGGAGGTCGGAATTACCCCCATTTCAGCGGGTACGGGGGCGGTGCTGCGCGTCCTGGCGGCGGCGACGTCGGCCCGGGCGGTCGTGGAGATCGGCACCGGTGCGGGCGTCAGCGGGCTCTGGATCCTCGCCGGCATGCGGCCCGACGGCATCCTGACCACGATCGACATCGAGCCGGAGCACCAGCGGATGGCGCGCCGCATTTTCGCCGAGGCCGGGCACGTCGCCAGCCGTACCCGGCTGATCGCTGGTCGTGGTCTTGACGTGCTGCCCCGACTCGCCGATCGCGCCTATGACCTGCTGTTTCTCGACGGCGACCGAGCCGATTACGAGGCGTGCGCGCAGGCGGCCCCACGGCTGCTGCGATCCGGCGGGGTGCTCGCCATCAACGGGGCACTGGCCGGCGGCAAGGTCGCCGACCCGACCGTGCGTGATCCCCAGACGGTGGCGTTGCGCGAGGTCGTGAAGTCGATCCGGGACAGCGACCAGTGGAGCGCCGCGCTCGTGCCGGCCGGCGACGGTCTGCTTTGCGCCGTGCGGGCCTAGGCCGCCTCTGCCGGCAGGGCTTCCAGCCATCGCAGCAGCGTGCGGACGCCCCAACCGGTCGCGCCCTTGGTGAGTTCGCCGTCGGCGCTGTCGGCCCACGAGGGCGCGGACATGTCGATGTGCGCCCACCGGTCGCGAGCGACGCCGGTGAACTCGCGCAGGAAGAGCGCCGCCGTGATCGAACCGGCGCCCGAGTTGGACGAGTTGGCCACGTCGGCCAGTTCGCTGCGGATGTCGCGAAGGTAATCGTCGTGCAGTGGCATTCGCCACACCCGCTCGCCCGCGCTCGTCGCAGCCTCCGTCAGCGTCTCGATCAAATCATCGTTTTCGCTGTAGAGGGCCCCGATCCGCTTGCCCAGCGCGACCGCGTTGGCGCCGGTCAGCGTAGCCAGATCGATCAGATAATCGGGTGCGAGCGTCGTGGCCGCGTAGGCGAGCGCGTCCGCGAGCACGAGCCGGCCCTCCGCGTCGGTGTTCAGAACCTCACTCGTGCCGCCGCCGTAGTGGTGGACGATGTCGCCGGGCCGAAACGACGTGCCGCTCACCGAGTTCTCGGCCAGCGGAGCCAGGGCCGTGACGCGGACCGGAAGCCCCATCTCGGCCGCTCCGAGCGTCGCCGACATCACCGCCGCGGCACCGCCCATGTCCTTGCGCATGAGTTTCATGCCGGCCACCGGCTTGATGCAGATGCCGCCCGAATCGAACGTGATGCCCTTCCCGACCAGCACCACATGGCAACTCGCCGTCGGCGGTGCCCAGGACAGCTCTACGAGACGTGGGCCTCGATCGGAACCGCTGCCGACCGCGACGATCCCGCCGAACCCCTCGGCTGCCAGCTGCTCGCCCTCGACGACCCGCACCGAGAGATTTTCGTTTCCGGCGGCGATCGCCTGGATCTGAGCGGCGAACCAGGCCGGTGTCTTTTCCTCGCTCGGCATGTTCGTCAGGTCGCGGGCCAGATAGGTGGCGGTGGCCACGGTGTGCGCGTCTTCGAGCGTGCCGGCCAGGGCATCCGCGTCTGGCACGCACAGCGTCACCCGGTGCAGCCCCTCGTCGAGGAGCGTGTCGGTCACGGGTTCGGGTCGGCGCGCGTGCCGGTCGATGGCCGGTGGCGTGCGTGGTGTCGTCAGCCGGAACTGGTAGGACGCGAGCCAAAGACCTTCAGCCACGCCGCGTACGCGAGCCTCGGAATCGGCGCCGGCAGCCTCTGGCATCGCCACGACCAGGTCGTCTTCGGCTTTGGCGGCGCGGGCCAGGGCGGCTCCGGCGGCTCGCCATCCAGGCTCGTCATCGGCGCCGACACCGACGAGCAGCACCCGCCGAGGCGTACGCGTGGGCCTCGGCAGGGTCACGATTTGACCGCCTCGGCCGGTGTGCGTGATGTCTTCGAGGTAAGCGTCGATCTCGGCCGCGAGTTCGGGATCGATGTCGACGCCGGGGGCCAGTGCCGCGCCCGGACTGTCGGTTGTGGTGTCGCCGGCCGGCGCGGAGTCGTTTCCTGCCGGGACGACCGGAAGCGCGAGCACGCCCGCCGTGGTGGTGAGACCGCCGGATTCGGCCGGACGATCGGACAGTCGGACGTTGAGCACCAGCAGCTCCGAACAGACTCGGCGACAGGACGCGACCCGATGTGGGATTGGCCACTTCGACTCCGACGCGAACCGTACGTCACGACCGGTCGGCACAGCCAGCTCAGGCACCGACCATCGACCGGCGGTGGGTGCCGGTGCGGTGCCGCCGGTCTGGCTCGGCGGCAAACACGAACGCCGGTTGGCCGGAGCCGACCGCTCCAACCAACCGGCGCCTCGTCGATACGGTTAACCGACCGCTGTCCGCAGCGCCTCGCCCAGTGCAGCGGCCTCGTCGGGAGTCATTTCGACGACAAGCCGGCCACCGCCTTCCAGCGGAACCCGCATGACGATCCCGCGGCCTTCCTTGGTGACCTCCAGCGGACCGTCGCCCGTCCGCGGCTTCATCGCCGCCATGTTGTCTCCCCTCAAAGCGTCGTCGTCAGAGGTGTCCCTCCGACTCGTACGGCTGAATTCTCGTCGCACTCGCCAGGTACGTTCGCGACACCGCGTCGACGAGTCGACGCGGGTCCCTCAATGATTTTCCCTGATAAAGGCCCCAAGACCCAAACCGAGCCGGAAATAGGTATGACACCGACCCTGGCAGGGTGGTCAGATGGATGTCACAATGAGCCACATTTCCGCGGGCCCAAGGGTGTTTCAAGAGATCATGAAATGGGGTGCCGACCGCGATGCAGGCTCGTTCGGCGCTCTTCGATCTTTACGGTGATCACCTCCGCACGCACGGCGGCCGTGCCCCAGTTGCGGCTTTGGTCCGAATGCTGGCGCCACTCGACATCGGCTCGCCGGCCGTGCGAACCGCCGTCTCCCGCATGGTCCGGCAGGGCTGGCTCCAACCGACGCGACTCGCGTCCGGCCCGGGATATGTGATCACGACACGCGCCGGGAGGCGCCTCGACGAGGCCGCCGCGCGCATCTACCGCACCAACGAGACCCGCTGGGACGGCACCTTCGACCTGATCATCGCCGACTCGGCCATGATCCGGAGCGATCGGGTGCGCATCGCCAACAACCTCGCCTACCTCGGCTACGGCCGCATCGGCGACGGCACATGGATCGCGACGCGCCCCTCGCCGGAAGCCGACGGGATCCTCACCGAGGCCGGCATGTGCTTCGAGCGCTTCACCGGCCACCACGTCGGCGGCGCCAAAGACGCGGCCGCGCTGGTCAGCCGCGCGTGGGACCTCGATCGCATCGGTCGCGAATATCGCGAGTTCATGAGTGAGCTGCACCCGGTGGTCGACCGCGTCGACGAGCAGGGCGACATGAAGACGGCGTTCACGGCCCGCTTTCAGCTGGTGCACTCGTGGCGCACCTTCCTCTTCCGCGATCCGGGCCTGCCGCCCGACCTGCTGCCCGCGCGGTGGCCCGGCACGAAAGCGGCCGAGTTCTTCGACACGCACGCCAACCGCCTGCGGCCCGCCGCCGACCGCTTCGTCGAACACTGCCTGAACCTTCACACGCCCGACCGCGCGCCGGCCGACAGTGCCAACGCGACGGTGCGCGAACCGATTTCGAGGGACCTGTCATGACCGAACTGCTCGTGGAGACGGCCGACGGCGTCGCGACGCTGACGCTCAACCGACCGGAGTCGCTCAACTCGTTGAGCCTCGCCCTGAAGGTCGAACTCCGGGACACGCTCACGAAGATCGCTGACGACGACACCGTGCGGGCGGTGGTCCTGACGGGTGCCGGGCGGGCGTTCTGCGTCGGCCAGGACCTGCGGGAGCACGTCGGGCTGCTCGAATCCGGCGACCCCGCGCCGCTGGACACGGTCCGGGAGCACTACAACCCGATCGCGATGCTGATCACCGAGATGCCCAAGCCCGTGATCGCGGCCGTCCGGGGCATGGCCGCCGGCGCCGGTGCCGGGCTCGCGTTCCTGGCCGACTTCCGTGTCGGCGGGCCGAAGACCGGCTTCCTGCTGGCCTTCGCGAACGTCGGTCTGGCCGGTGACACCGGGGTCTCCTGGACGCTGCCCCGCCTCGTCGGTTACGCCAAGGCGACCGAGCTGCTGATGTTCGCGCGACCGATCGATTCGGCGGAGGCGGACCGGCTCGGCCTGCTGACCACGCTGGTCGACGACGACGAGCAGGTGCTGCCGGCCGCGCAGGAGCTGGCGGCGCGACTGGCAGCCGGCCCGACGACCGCGTACGCGCAGATCAAGCGGCAGCTGTCGATCGGCGCGGCGGGCACGCTGGCCGACGCGCTGGAAGCCGAGGCGGTGGCGCAGACGATCAGCGGTGCCACGGTCGATCACCGCGCGTCGGTGGAGGCGTTCGTGGCGAAGCGGCCGGCGGAGTTCACCGGGCACTGACGGTCGGCTACTCGTCCTCTTCCGGATCTTGGTTGGCCTCCGCGCCGCCCACGAAGGCCCGGATCGACAGCTCGTCGTCGCTCGGGCTCACGAAAACGGGCAGCTCGCCGGGCCCGAGATCGTGGACGTACGCCCAGAACTGTCGCACCGCCTCGTCAGCCGTCTGCGCCTCAATCGGCAAATCCAGGCTGACGAGCCAGGTGCGAGCGGGGTGGGCGGAAGGCGACGTCACCGACCCATCCCATCACGGCTGGGCGCTCTGCGGCCGATCCGGGTCAGGTGCGAATCGGCACGTAACACTCGGCGATGTGATCGTCGACCATGCCGCAGGCCTGCATCAACGCGTACGCCGTGGTCGGCCCGACGAAGCGGAATCCGCGTTTCTTAAGGTCTTTGGCCATCGCCACGGACTCCGGGGTGGACGCGGGGACCTCGGCCCGCGTCGCCGGCCGGGCCGGGCGGGGCTCCGGCGCGAACGACCACAGCAGCTTGGCCAGACCGCCCGGCAGCTCCAGGGCGGCTCGCGCGTTGCCGATCGCGGCCTCGATCTTGGCCCGGTTGCGCACGATGCCGGTGTCGGCTAATAGGCGCTCGACATCAGCGTCGTCGAACGCGGCCACCTTCGCGATCGAGAAACCGGCGAACGCCTTCCGGAAGGTCGGCCGCTTCCGCAAGATCGTGATCCACGACAACCCGGATTGGAAAGCCTCCAGCGTCATCCGCTCGTAGAGCTCCTGGTTTTTGTGGAGCGGCGCGCCCCACTCGGTGTCGTGATAGGGGAGATAGTCGGGGGTCGAGGCGGCCCAGAAACAGCGGGCGAGCCCATCCGCGCCGACGATCACGTCCGTGCCGATTGCCATACCGCGACCCTAACGGCCGGGTCCGACAACGCGCCCGTGCCGACGGGGCGTTACGGCAACTTTCCGGCCTCCACGAGCCGGCCGAAGCGCTTGAGGGCCTGCGTCAGGCTCACCTTCGAGGTCGGCCAGAGCACCGGGCCGGCGAGTTTGCCCGCCAGGCCACCCGGCAGCTGAAACCACTCGTGCCAGACCATCTGCGTGCGGTTGGTGCCCATCGCGGTGCACCGCATGACGCCGGGGCCACGCAGGATCTTGCCCGTGTGCATGACCCGGACCTCGAACGGCGGGTCGACCTTCTCGATCGTCATCAGGTCGGTGAGGACGGCCGGGCCGATGGCCGTGACCGCTTCCAGCGTGCTGCCCTGGCCACCGTCGCCGCCGGTGATCCGGACCGCGGTGAACGGGATCCACTCACCCTGGCGCTCCCACGAGGTGAACGCGCTGAAGACGCGCTGGGCCGGCGCGTTGATGATCACGGTCGCCGTGACCTCGACCGTGTTGTCTCCGGCGGGATGCGCCGGCTGGGCCCCGCCGATCTCCCGTGTCACCGCCTGCTCGCGGCCGGGGCGGCGGCCCCGCTCGCCTCGGGCTCGGTCGCGCCGGGCCGGATCGGGGGTTCATCGTCGGCCACGTCGTCATCGTCATCGTCATCGGCGTCGTCATCGGCGGCGGCACTCGTCGCGGTGAGCGAGTCAGAGCTGGACTGGCCGCGGGTCTTGTCGCGAGCGCCGAGCGTGGTGCGCAGCGGCCCGCCGAGATCGGTCACGGTGTTGGTGCCCGCCACGGTGTCCGCGTCGGAGCCGTCGGTTTCGTCCTCGTCCTCGTCGTCATCATCGGCATCGGCATCGGGGAACACGGCCTTGGCGTCTTCAACGGTGGCCTTGCCGCGGCTCGACGAGATGGCACTCTCGCGGGCGGCGCGCAACGCGTCGGCCTCCTCGATCTCGCCGGCGCGCAACGCCGCGAGTTCGGCTTCCAGCACCCCGATGAGCTCTTCCTTGTAGCCGATGTCGTAGGCGGCCCGTTTCGTCGCCGCGTCGACCTGGTCCATCCGGTAACCGCGAAGGGCGGTATCGAAGCGGATCGTCTGCACGTCGCGCTCCACGAGCGGGCGAGCCGTCGGCAGCGGCACGGCCCGGCCATCGGGCTCTTCGGGGTCGAGGCCCCGGTCGCGACCGGTGATGATCCAGGTGACGCCGTATGCCGCCGCGCCGACCACGATCGCGAGGAGCAGCAGGAGGAGAACGTGTGCCATGTGACGATCGTGGCATGGTGTCGCGCGCAGAGCGAGCCCGGCACCCGAATCAGACGTACGGTGTGCGGGTGCCTCCGACTGATCAACGGCTACGCCTGGGCAAACGGACATTCGAGCCCGGCGAACTCGCCGTGATGGCGATCGTGAACCGTACCCCTGACTCGTTTTTCGATCGGGGTGCGACCTTCGCGGAGGACGCCGCATTGAACGCGGTGGATCGAGCCGTCGCCGACGGCGCCGACATCATCGATATCGGTGGCGTGAAGGCCGGGCCGGGCGCCGAAGTCGACGCGGCCGAGGAGATGCGGCGCACGATTCCGACCGTGGCAGCCGTCCGCGCCCGCTTTCCAGACGTGATCATCTCGATCGACACCTGGCGCGCCGAAGTCGCGGTCGAGGCGATCGCCGCCGGAGCGGACCTGCTCAACGACACGTGGGCCGGCGCCGATCCCGCGCTCGCCGAGGTGGCTGCGGCGACCGGAGCCGCCCTCGTGTGCTCGCACGCCGGTGGCCTGAACCCACGCACCCGCCCGCATCGGGCCGCGTTCGACGACATCGTCGGAGACGTGATCGCCACCGTCACCGGCCTGGCCGAGCGGGCCGTCGCGCTCGGGGTGCGGCCCGACGGCATCCTCATCGATCCGG
Source organism: uncultured Actinomycetota bacterium (assembly GCA_963797605.1). Classification (GTDB taxonomy): domain Bacteria; phylum Actinomycetota; class Actinomycetes; order Mycobacteriales; family Micromonosporaceae; genus DASQPR01. The sequence continues at coordinate 1,221,810 of CAWCPX010000005.1, forward strand.
CCCACGACTTCGGCAAGAACACCCGGCATTCGCTCGAACTGACCAAGCGGCTCGGCGAGATGGTCGACACCGGGTGGCCGGTGCTCGTGGCGCTCTCCAACAAGGACTTCATCGGCGAGACCCTGGACGCTCCGGTGGCGGATCGGCTCGACGGCACGCTCGCGGCGACCGCGGTCTCGGCCTGGTTGGGCGCGAGGGTCTTCCGAGCGCATCAGGTGCGCGAGACCCGCCGGGCACTCGACATGATCGCGTCGATCCGCGGGGACCGCCCGCCTGCGGTGGCCCGGCGTGGACTCGCGTAAGAAACGGCCGGCCGATCAGCCCGACGGAGGAATTTTGCCGGCACGGGCCAGCGCGGGCGGGCTCGCTGCGGCAGACTGGGCCGTCATGGAGTCCCGCCCCCTGATCCTTGCCGTGATCGACGCGTTTTTGCTGCTAGAGCTATGCGCTGACGATGAAATCGACCAGGACACGGCGGTGCGCGCGACCGACACCATCTGCGCCGACCTGATGCGACTCCGGCATGACGATCAGGTCGAGCTGCGGGTGCAGTTGGCCGAGATCGCCGACGAGTCGCCCGACCCGGCTTACCGCGAGGTCGTCGGCGGCATCGCGGACATGGTCGGGCTCGCCCGCCCGCTGCCGGGCGAGCACCGCTCCTGGCGCTGATGCCCGCTCAGCTCACCGTCGGGGCCACGGTGTGCCAGCCGGTGGCGCCGTTCGGGAAGGTGTCCACGCGCTTCTCCGGCTGCACGGCGCCGGTTTTGTCCGTCGCACGGACCCGGAGCTGATGTTGACCTTTGGTGGCGGCCCAGGTCAGTGACCACTGCACCCAGGTGTCGATGGACGGCACCGGAGCGAGCGTCGCGGCCTGCCACGGCCCGTCGTCGACCTGCACCTCCACCTTCCGGATGCCCCTTCCCTGCGCCCAGGCGACGCCCTGGATCAGGACCGGACCCGCGTCCATATGCCCGAACGAGGCCGGCTTGTCGATCCGGGACGCCGTCTTCACGGGTGCTCGCGCCGACCAGTTCCGTTTCACCCAGTACGGGTCGTACGCGCCGAACGTCGTCAGCTCGATGTCGGTGATCCACTTGCAGGCACCGACGTAGCCGTAGAGCCCGGGCGTCAGCATGCGCACCGGGAAGCCGTGCTCGACCGGCAGCGGAGCGCCGTTCATGCCGACGGCCAGCATCGCCGGGCGACCGTCCATGATCGCGGCGACGGGGGTGCCGATGGTCATGCCGTCGATCGAACGGGCCACGAGCTGGTCCGCGCCCACGTGCACCCCTACCTCTTTCAGCAGCCCGGCGAGCGGGGCACCGAGCCAGCGCGCCGTGCCGACGTAGGGGCCGCCGATCTCGTTCGAGACGCAGTTCAACGTGATGTCGCGCTGGATCAACGGGCGTTTGAGCAGCTGGCTCAGGCTCAGCGTCATCGGATTGTCGACCATGCCGTGAATGCGCAGGCTCCAGTCGTCCGGGTTGATCAACGGGACGGTCAGCGCCGTGTCGACGCGGTAGAACGCGTTGTTCGGCGTGTAGAAGCCGGCCGCGGTGACCTTCGGCGGCCCGGGATCGGCCGGCGCCGGGAGCCGGAGCACCGCCCGCAGTTTCTCAATCGACCCGTTCTTCGCGTTCGCGAGCAGGGATCCACCGACGCCGACGGCGATCGCGCCGGCAGCCACGAGCGCCCCGGTCCGCAGGAACCGTCGTCGGTCGAGATTGTCGATGCCGGTCGGCTCCGGGCTCGGCTCTTTGAGCAGCAGCCAGAGCACGGCGACCGCGCCGGCGCCACCGATGATCGCCGGACCGACGTCGGTGAAGCGGAAGGCCGGCCTCGTGGTGGCGGCCGCGATCCCGATCACTCCGAAAAGGCCGGCGCCGACGAGCCCTAACCACAGCTTGCGGACCGCGACGATGCCGATGATCAGGGCGAATACCGTCAGCGCGGCCCCGATGCCGGCAAGCAGGAAGTGCTTGTCGTTCGTGCCGAAATGCCGGATCGCGAATTCCTTGACCGGCGTCGGCGTCGCGTCCACGACCGTGCCACCGACGGTGACCAGTGGCGACGATTCCGGCCGGCTGATCGCGGCGGCGAGTTGGGCGACCGCGACACCGGCGGCTCCGGCCAGTAATCCGGCCAATGCTCCGTACGGCCAGCGACGCATATTGCCCCCTTTATGAATACGCGAAGGCGCTGGTCACGCGCTCCCCCTCGGTGCGCATGACCAGCGCCGAATTCGCCATTCGCTATTGCGCGAAAACCGATCAGCTGGTGGGCATCAGGACGGTGTCGACGATGTAGACCGTGGCGTTCGCCGTCTGGACGTCGCCGCACACGACCATGGAGGTGCCGTTGATCGTGAAGTTGGTGCCACTGCCGGTGATCATGACGTCGCTGCCTTCGAGCGTCTTGTGCGTGCCCGCGAGCTGGTCGGGCGCGAGTTTGCCGGGGATGACGTGGTAGGTCAGAACCTTTGTGAGCGTCGCCTTGTCCGCGAGCACCTTGGCCAGGTCAGCGGCCGGGATCTTCGCGAACGCCGCGTTGTCCGGCGCGATCACGGTCAGGTTCGCCGTGTTGTTCAGCGTGTCGACGAGACCGGCCTTGGTGACCGCCGTGACGAGCGTCGACAGCACCGGGTTGCCGCTGGCGGCCGTCGCGACCGGGACTTTCGACATCGCGTCGAAGCTGCCCGGGTTCGAGGAGTCGGTCGGCACCGCGGAGCAGCCAGCCCCGAACGGTGACGCGGACGCCATCACCGTGGCCGCCGGCTTGGCCGCCGTCGAATCGGTGTCGGATTTCGTCGACGATGAACATGCTGCTAAACCGGAAACCAGGGCAAGAGCCGAAATTGCTACGGCAAATTGCTTTTTCATATTTCCCCCTCATTTTTGTGTTCTTGCTATCTCCGGTAACCATTCGTTGCCGCGTAGGGCTCGGGATGGGTACCAATTTCCAGCAGCTCACCCGGATCGGCTTCGTGTGGCGCGCGTCGCCCGAGGGGGCCTGCCCGTCGCGCGTCCGGGGACGTAGGCTCAAGACGGACGTTCGCGCGACGTCATCGTCCGAACGACCCGCTCCTGGGTCGCTCGCGGGTGTCGCCGTGCTCGTTCCCTTAGAGGAGGTCAGGGCACGTGACCAAGCAGATCCGCCAACTGGATCGCGTCGTTATCCGCTTCGCCGGAGACTCCGGTGACGGCATGCAGCTCACCGGAGACCGATTCACGTCGGAAACCGCGCAGCTCGGCAACGACATCTCGACGCTTCCCAACTTCCCGGCCGAAATCCGAGCACCAGCCGGCACCCTTCCGGGTGTTTCGAGCTTCCAGGTGCACTTCGCGAACTTCGACATCATGACGCCGGGTGACGCACCCAACGTCCTGGTGGCGATGAACCCGGCCGCGTTGAAGGCGAACCTCGGCGACCTGCCGCACGGTGCCGACATCATCGTGAACACCGACGAGTTCACCAAGCGCAACCTCGCGAAGGTGGGCTACGCGGAGAGCCCGCTGACCGACGGCTCGCTCGACGGTTACACGCTGCACCCGGTCGGCCTGACCAGCATGACCGTCAAGGCGCTGGAGTCGTTCGACATCTCGAAGAAGGACGCGGAACGGGCGAAGAACATGTTCGCGCTCGGCCTGCTGTCCTGGCTCTACTCGCGGCCCTACGAGTCGACGCTGGCGTTCCTCGCCAAGAAGTTCGCGTCCAAGCCACTGCTTGTCGCCTCGAACCAGGCCGCGTTCACCGCCGGGTGGAACTTCGGCGAGACGACCGAGGACTTCGTCGTGCGTTACGAAGTCAAGCCCGCGAAGATGACTCCGGGCAACTACCGCAACATCACCGGCAACGCGGCGATGGCCCTTGGCCTGGTCGCGGCGAGCGTCCGGTCGAAGCTGCCGATGGTGCTCGGTGCCTACCCGATCACGCCGGCCAGCGACATCCTGCACGAGATGAGCAAGCACAAGAAGTTCGGTGTGATCACCGTGCAGGCCGAAGACGAGATCGCGGCGATCGGTGTCGCGCTCGGAGCGTCCTACGGCGGCGCGCTCGGCGTGACGTCCACGAGCGGTCCGGGTGTCGCGCTCAAGAGCGAGACGATCTCCCTCGCGATCGCGCTGGAGCTGCCGCTGATCATCATCGATGTCCAGCGGGCCGGTCCCTCCACCGGCATGCCGACGAAGACCGAGCAGGCCGACCTCTTGATGGCGCTCTACGGTCGCCATGGCGAGGCGCCGCTCGTCGTCATCGCGCCGAAGTCGCCCTCGGACTGCTTCGACGCCGCGATCGAGGCCGCGCGCATCGCCACGACCTACCGCACGCCGGTGATCCTGCTGTCCGACGGCTACGTGGCCAACGGCTCCGAACCCTGGCTCCTGCCCGAGGTTTCCGAGCTGCCCGATCTCAGCGTCGAGTTCGCGTCCGGGCCCAACTCACCCGACGGGTCCAAGTTCTTCCCCTACCTGCGCGATCCCGAGACGATGGCGCGGCCGTGGGCACCGCCGGGTGTAGCCGGTCTCGAACACCGCATCGGCGGTCTGGAGAAGGCCGACATCACCGGCGACATCTCCTACGACCCCACAAACCATGACTTCATGGTGCGGACGCGAGCGGCGCGCATCGAAGCGATCACCGTCCCCGACATGGAGGTCGAGGATCCCGACGGCGACGCGAACGTGCTCGTCCTCGGCTGGGGATCGACCTACGGCCCGATCGGTGCCGCCTGTCGCGCGCTGCGGCAACGCGGGCTGCCGATCGCCCAGGCGCATTTGCGGCACCTGGCGCCGATGCCCGACAACCTGGAGACGGTGCTCGGCTCCTATGACCGCGTCGTCATCCCGGAGATGAACCTCGGCCAGCTGGCCTCCGTGATCCGCTCGAAGTTCCTGATCGACGTGATCGCGTACAACCAGGTGCGTGGCCTGCCGTTCACCGCGATCGAACTCGAAACGATGCTCGAAGGTGTGATCAAGAATGACTGACACTGCCCTGCCGATCCAGCTCACCGCGAAAGACTTCAAGAGCGATCAGGAAGTGCGCTGGTGCCCGGGCTGCGGTGACTACGCGATCCTGTCGGCCGTGCAGGCGTTCATGCCGGAGCTGCAGATCCCCCGCGAGAACATCGTGTTCGTCTCGGGCATCGGCTGCTCTTCTCGCTTCCCGTACTACATGAACACGTACGGCATCCACTCGATCCACGGCCGCGCGCCGGCGATCGCGACCGGCCTGTCGGTTTCGCGTCCCGACCTGTCGGTGTGGGTCATCACCGGTGACGGCGACGCGCTGTCGATCGGCGGCAACCACCTGATCCACGCGCTGCGCCGCAACGTCAACTTCAAGATCCTGCTGTTCAACAACCAGATCTACGGCTTGACGAAGGGGCAGTACTCGCCCACGTCGGAGATCGGCAAGATCACGAAGTCGACGCCGATGGGCTCCAACGACTCGCCGTTCAACCCGCTGTCACTGGCGCTCGGCGCCGAGGCGTCGTTCGTCGCCCGCACGATCGACTCCGACCGCAAGCACCTCACGTCAGTGCTGCGGGCCGCCGCGAAGCACGAGGGCTCGTCGTTCATCGAGATCTACCAGAACTGCAACATCTTCAACGATGGCGCGTTCGACGTGCTGAAAGAGCCGGAGACCCGCGACGACTACACGATCCGGCTGGAGCACGGGCAGCCGATCACGTTCGGAGCCAATGGCGAATGGTGCGTCGTGCACCCGCCCGGAGCCTTCAGCCTCGAAGTGCGTCCGACCGCCGAGGTGTCACCGGCGGAAATCCTGACGCACGACGCCAACGTGACCGACCCGTCCTACGCGTTCGCGCTGTCTCGCCTCGCCGGGAGAGACCTGCGCTACACGCCAATCGGCATCTTCCGTGACGTGCAGCGCCCCGCCTACGACACGCTCGTGCGCGACCAGGTCGCGGCGGCCACGGCGACCGCCGGCGAGCCCGAAGCTGAGCTGACCTCGCTGCTCAACTCCGGCGACACGTGGACGATCCTGTAACCGACGATCCGATAGGCGCTTACGAAGCCATATCCGCGAAGCGCTCCGAGCCGACCGCCATGTCCGGGTGGTCGACGGAGAGCGCGACCGTGACCGCTTCGTCGAGCGTCAGGGCCGCACCCTGGGCGTAGACGTCGTCGAAGACCCGGTCACCGAGCATTTCCCGGATCCGGCGCTGCTGCTCCGTCCAGAATGGTGCGAACAGCACGTTGGCGCCGCGCAGCTGCACCTGAGCGGCCTGCGCGGCGCCGAACAGCCGCACCGCCGTGATCTGGTCGCCACCGAGCGCGCACCGGGCGGCCAGCGCGTTGAGCGATTCGCAGGCACCCGAGTGGAAGCCGAAGCTCATCCGCGAGCGCAACGCAACCACCAGATGTTCGTGCGCCGCCACCAGATCGCCACGGGAGAGCGCGACCATGCCAAGCACCATGTCGACGGTGCGTCGGCCGCGTTCGACCGGACGGGACGCCTCGATCGGGCGGGTCGCGGCCAGCAACTCGGCGGCTTCGTCGACACCACCGCGGCGCCACAACAGCTGGGCCAGGCAGTAGACGGCGTCGAGCGCTTCATGGGCGACGTCGTGCTCGTTGGCCCAGGCGAGGATGTCGCGGCAGGCTTTCTCGGCCGCGATCGGGTCACCCATGTCGAGCAGCGGCATGCCCCGACCGGCACCGACCCGAGCCATCAGGCCGAGGTCACCGCTGCGGCGCGCGGCCGCTTCGGCCCGTTGGGAGAACCGCAGCGCTTCCGAGTGCTCCCCGTCGGCACCGGCGTGCAGAGCATGCATGTGGTACGCCGCTGCCAACTCCGCCTCGGGGATCACCTCTCCGGTGGCGGCGATGCGTTCGTAGAGCCGGAACATCCACAGTCGACCCTCACGAGCGAGCCCGCGTTCGCGCCACCACTGGTCCAACCCACTAGCCAGGGTGAGGCCGTCACGGGCGCTGCCCCGAGTAACGATCCACTTGAGCGCGGCCCGGATCTCGTCGGCGAGCGGATCGATCGCGTACATCGAGAGCGTCACCGGCCGGCCGTCGGGGCCGTGTTGCAGCCGGGCGACCTCGTGCCGGGTCCAGGCGACGTGGCGCTCGTGGGCGGCTTCGTCCTCGCCGTGTTCGGCCAGGCGGCGAGCCACGTAGGCCCGGATCGGGTCGAGCATGCGATAGACGGTGCCGTCGGCGGTCGGTTCGGCCGCGACGAGTGACTTGTCGACGAGGATGGACAGCGCCGCCAGCGGGTCGGTGCCGGTCAACCACTCGACGGCGTGCAGGTCGACCCGGCCCGCGAAGACGGCCAGCCAGCGCAGAAGCAGCGCGGACTCACGGCTCAGCGTGCGGTAGGACCAGCTGACTGTCGCCTGGATCGTGGAGTGCCGGCCGGCCGGCGTGTCGGCGTCGACAGTGGAGAGTCCGATGTCGAGCGCGTCGACCGCGACATCGAGCCGGTTGACCAGCTCGGTCGCGGACAGCATGCGCAGCCGGGCCGCCGCGAGTTCGAGAGCGAGCGGAAGCCCGTCGAGGTAGCGCGCGACCCGGGAAAGCTGCTCGATGTCGCAGTGGTCGACCGGACGGCCGCCGCGACTCGCCTCGATGCGTTCGAGCAGCAGCGTGACCGCCTCACTCGGCGCCCCGTCCGGCCCGGCGGTCAGTGACAGCGACGGGATGCGCCACACCACCTCGCCGGGCAGGTTGAGCGGTTCCCGGCTGGTCGCGAGCACCTTGGCGGCCGAACCGCTGCCGAGCACCCGGCTCACCAGCATCGCGGTCGCGCCGGGCTGGGCGTCGCACGTGTCGAGCACGAGTAGGCACCGACGATCGGCGGTGAACTCGCGCAACGTGTCGACGACCGCGCGACCGGGCTCCGGCCGCAGGCCCAGCGTCGCCGCGACCGCGACCGCCACGAGGCCGGGGTCGGTCACGGACGCGAGGTCGGTGAACCAGACGCCGTCGGGGTAGGCCGAGATGGCGTCGCCCGCGACTTCGAGCGCGAGTCGGGTCTTGCCCGCCCCGCCCGGCCCGACGACACTGACCAGCCGATTGTTGGCCAACAGATCGCCGAGCACGGCACGCTCGGCGGATCGGCCGACGAACGACGTCGCGGCGGCCGGAAGATTGTGTGGACTGGTCGCGAGCGTCCGCGGCCGCGGGAACTTCCGCTCCAGGCCGGGCGCGACGAGTTGGAACATGCGCTCCCGGTCGTCGAACCCGCGCAACCGATGCAGCCCGAGGTCGAGCATCCACGCGCCCTCGTCGAGTTCGCCGGCGGCGAGCATCGTCGCCTCGGAGCACAGCACCTGGCCGCCGTGCGCCGCCGTGGCGACACGGGAAGCACGGTGGACTTCGGGGCTCGCGTATTCACCGGCGGACGGCAGGGCGTGGCCGGTGTGCAGACCCATCCGCACACTCGGTCGTGCCTCGGGCGTCGGCCAGGGATGCGCGGCCAACGCATGCTGCGCGGCGACGCACGCCCGAACCGCGTCGGAGGCGCGCGAAAACGCCGCGAACACCGAGTCGCCTTCCGTGAACAACGGCACGCCCCCACATGCCGACAGTGCACGAACCAACAACCTGCGGTGCTCGACGAGCACTGCTCGGTAGCCCGCGCCCAGCATCCGTGCCAGACGCGTCGAGCCCTCGATGTCGGTGAACAGGAACGTCACCGATCCGCTGGGCAAGGTGGTTCTCACCTTTTGTCGCAACACCAAAACCTCCGCCCCCCTGGAAGTCACGCTCATGCTGCCCCAGCGCTGCTGACCGTTACATCGGAGGAACGGGCAGGTCAGATCGGCTCAAAGACGTAGCGCAACGGCCAGCCGGACGCGAGGGGTTGTCCGCACTCGTAACGACAACCACATGCCATGGTTGCGGGAGGGTGCGACGAAAACTTCGCTACGCCCGCGAGATCGGACCGAAAGTGTGTTATCGCAAGGCTTCAGCCGCAACAACCACCACCGCAGCAACCGCCGCCACTCGTCGGCGCGGGTGCCGCGGAAGAGGCGCGACCACTGACAGCGACGGCCACCGTGGAGAGGAGTTTCACAGTGTCGGAGTGGCCGCCGGGGCACGACACGGCGTCGCTTGAAGCGCTCATCGGCCGCTTGACCTCGAATGTATCGCCGCACTGACGGCAGCGGTAGTCGTAGCTGGGCATGTGACGAGGTTAGCGGGTGCATCCGGCAAATAGCACGTTCGGCGAGCAAACGTGCACGTCCGACACGCAACGTGACGATCAATTTTCGGACCGTGAGATATTGGCGGACGTTTGCACTTTCGCATTGGCGACTTTATCGGCAAGCTGGACCCGTGATGGTACGTGAGTGGGATCCCCGAACGGCGCCGTCCGCAGAGATCGAAACTATGGTGAACTCTCTCAACACCATTCTCGCGACCGACCTGCCGGACGATCCGCCCTGGCTGACGGACTCTTTCCGGGAATACCTGTCGGTGACGATGCCGGGTGAGCGCCGCATCATCTGGCTGGCCGAGACGTCCGAAGGCGCCGCCGCGGGTCACCACCCCGACGGCGAGGGCGTGCTCGGGCAGTCCAACATCCTGCTCTTCGACGACATGGCCGTGCTCGAAGTGCTCGTGCACCCGAAGGCCCGCCGCACCCACGTGGGTCGCGAGCTGCTGGCCGCCGCGGTCCAGCGGGCCCATCAGGAGGGCTTCACGTCGATGGGCGTGGAGGTCATCGGGGGCACCTCGGCCTCGCAGTTCTACGAGGCGCTCGGGTTCAACCTGGCTTACACCGAGACGCGCAGCGTCCTGCAGCTGTCCACCGTCGACTGGCTCAAGCTCGGCGAGATGGCCGGTGGCGTCGGTTCCGGCTACCGGATCGAATACCACCCGGGTGGGCCGCCCGAGGAGCTCTACGAGTCCTACGCGGCCGCGAAATACCTTGCCCGCAGTGGCGTCGACCTCGGCGATCTGGCGTTGCGACCGAGCTCGATGAACGCGCAACGGCTCCGTGCCAGCTTGAAGACGCTCCACATGCGCGGCATGAAACCGCACATCGTCGTCGGCATCCACGAGTCGACCGGTGAGGTCGCGGCCTTGACCGAGGTCGTCGTGGCAGCGCAGCACCCCGACCGCGCCGACCAATACGACACCATCGTCGTGCCCGAGCACCGCGGTTATGGGCTCACTCGGGCCATCAAGGCTCGAATGCTGTTCGAGTTGCGCTCCTCCGAACTGCGAGTGCGTTCGGTGCAAACGTGGAACGGCCTCGATGCCGAAGGCATTGTCGAAATCAATTCGGAGCTGGGATTCAAGCCTGATCGGGAATGGCGTGAATACGAGGCCGACATCCCGGAACTCGCGGCGCGGCTCGGCGTCGCCTAACGCTCACACTGGGTAACGTGGTCCCGACCAAAATTGCCATGCCTGGGTTGGGCCACCTTCCCCTCGCCTGCGGAGCGCCCGATGACGGAACCAAAGCCGCCAGCCGAATATCCGACCGTACCGTCGCAAAACGCACCGCCACCGGACCCGCCGTTGCCGACCTTGCCGTCGCAGACCCGGAGATACCCGCCCGCGTCCTCCCGGGCTTCGGCTGGCAGCGCGCGCACGACGCCGACGCCGAAACCGTCCCGCCGCAGGCTCTGGGTGACCGTCGGTGCCGTCGCGATCGTGCTCGTCGGCGCGGGCGTCGGCATCAGCGCGCTGCTGGCCTCGTCGCACAAGCCCACGTCGTCCGGTGAGGCCGCGCCGAAAGCCGCTGGCGGCGCCGGCATCCATGTGACGAAGCCGGCCACGATCAACGGCGCGCAGCCCAACACCGAAGCCGCGCTCACGTCGGCCGCCGGCAGCATGAGCAGCCAGCTCAAGGCGCTCGCGCCACTGGCCACCGCGACGGTCGACGGCTTCTACGGCAGCACGGCCGACAAGACGCTCACGATGTTGATCGCGGTCGCGGCGCCGGAGGACAACCCCGGCTCGCAGCTGAACGTCGCGATGGCCGCGCTCAAGAATTCTCTGAGCGTGACAGCGACGGAGAGCGTCGATCCGGGCCGGCTCGGCGGCGTGGCGCAGTGCGGGGATGGCGCCGCCGCGAGCCAGCCGCTCGCCGTCTGCGCGTGGATGGATAGGGGCAGCTTCGGGCTGATGGTGTTCTACGACAGGCACGCCAGCACCGTGCACGCCGCCTTCCTGGACGCGCGCGGTGAGGTGGAGAGGGTCGGTTAGGAGGCGCGGCGATGCCGGCGAAGCCATTGGTCGGGCTCGGGAGGCGGCGGGGCCGTGCGATAATGCGCGACCCGCACCTCCCACTGACTGCGCTTGCGCCGCACCTCGCGGAACTCGCGATCGCGGTGAAACGTCTCTGGCGGTCGAGCCAGCCCGTAGAGATCGGCCCACCACTCTCCTGGGCGCGGATCGAGGATCGTGTCGAGATGCGACGGATAGCGCCGCTCGGCGCCGTCACGGGTGTCGTCGAAATCCTCCATCGGCAGCACCACGTGACCGGCCTGGTCGACGACGGTGAGATAGAGCCCCGCGACGGCCATCGTCCGTTGCAGCACGTCGAGGCTCGGCACCATAGCGCCCGACTCGACCCGACCGATGGTGGTGGCGGACAGCCCGGCCTGGCGGGCCATCCCGCGCTGGCTGAGATGAGCGATGCGGCGCGCCCGGCGAAGGAGACCAGCCGCCGGAAACGCGCCGGTCAGCACATCGGAGACCTCGGCCCGGTCATCGTCACCTGACACCCGATCAGCATCCGCCATCGACGCGACCGATTCAATGATCAACCTTCGCCTGTGGATAGTGACGCATCGTGATCGGCGCGCGAACAAGGCCACCGTGACTCTTTGTCACCGACATCCGATCGCGCGGCGCATCCACCGAACGGTGGCTCCCGAGTGTCGCCACTGCTCATGGGGTGTCTGACTTCTCGGCGGCATATGGGGTTCGAGCCGCTTTGCTCTGCTCACTTCGAGGCCACACAACGAGATCCGATTACGAAGAGTTGCTGTAGCCGTGGAGTGAGCAGAGCAAAGCGCGCCGCACCCTATACAACTGGTCCGAGGGAAAGTGACCGACAGTGACGCAACGACGGCCCGGCGACGGCAGGGAGAGCGCGTCGCCGATGCCGACCGGTTAGAAACGCTCGCGTAGCAGTTTCGCGACTTCGGCCGCCCAGTAGGTCAGAATGATCGACCCACCGGCCCGCCGAATAGACATCAGCGTTTCGAGCATGACCCGCTCACGGTCGATCCATCCGTTGGCCGCGGCGGCCTCGACCATCGCGTACTCGCCGGAAACCTGGTAGGCGGCGACCGGCACGTCCACCGACGCGGCCACGGCGGCCAGCACGTCGAGGTAGGGCAGCGCCGGCTTCACCATCACGATGTCCGCGCCCTCGGCGACGTCGAGCGCGACCTCACGCAGCGCCTCGCGCAGGTTCGCGGGGTCCTGCTGGTAGGTGCGACGGTCGCCCTCCAACGCCGACTCCACCGCCTCACGGAAGGGACCATAAAAGGCAGAGGCATATTTGGCCGCGTACGCGAGGATCGTCACATCGGTGTACCCGGCCTCGTCGAGCGCTTTCCGGGTAACGCCGACCTGGCCGTCCATCATTCCGGACGTGCCGACCATGTGCACGCCGGCGGCCGCTTGAGCCACCGCCATCTCGGCGTAACGCTCGAGCGTCGCGTCGTTGTCCACGCTGCCGTCGGCCGCGAGCACACCGCAGTGGCCGTGTGACGTGAACTCGTCGAGGCAGAGGTCGCTCATGACCACCGTGGCGTCGCCGACCTCGGCGATCACGTCCTGGATCGCGACGTTGAGGATGCCCTCGGGATCGGTGCCGCCCGAACCCACGGCATCGCGCGTGAGCGGCACGCCGTAGAGCATGATGCCGCCAACGCCTTCGCGGACCGCCTCGGCGGCGGCTTTACGCAACGACTCCCGCGAGTGCTGCACGATGCCGGGCAGCGACGCGATCGGACGCGGCTCGGTGAGCCCTTCCCGGACGAACATCGGCAACACGAGCTGCGCCGGCGCGATGTGGGTCTCGGAGACGAGCCGGCGCAGTGGCTCCGACGTGCGCAGACGCCGGGGCCGGACGGTGGGGAATGTCATGGGGACCCCCTATCGAGAAGGACTAGCGGAACCGGAGCGCGGTCGGACCCTGCACCTTCGAGCCACGGCGCGACTTCGCCGGCATCGCGGCCAGCTTCTCGCGCAACTCGACGGCGTACGCGGCCAGCGCCTCGACGAGGTCGGGCACCGATGCGTGACCGGGCTGGGCGTCGACCCGCAGGCCGAACTCCGCCGCTGTCTCCGCGGTCTTCGGACCGATCACCGCGACGACCGTGCGGGCGTGCGGCTTGCCGGCGATGCCGACCAGGTTGCGGACGGTCGACGAGGACGTGAAGAGCACGGCGTCGAAGCCACCGGACTTGATCGCGTCACGGATCTCGGCGGCCGGCGGTGCAGCGCGGACCGTGCGGTAGGCCGTGACGTCGTCGACCTCCCAGCCGCGCTCGGTCAGGCCGGCGGCCAGGGTCTCGGTCGCGATGTCGGCCCGCGGCAGCAGCACCCGGCCGACCGGGTCGAGGATCTCGTCGTGCGGCGAGAACTCGGCGAGCAGGCCCTCGGACGACTGGTCGCCGCTCGGGATCAGCTCCGGCTGGATCCCGAACGCGCGGACGGCGTCGGCCGTGGTCTCGCCGATGCATGCGATCTTCACGCCGCCGAAATGACGGGCGTCGAGACCGTGCTCGGCGAACTTCTCCCAGACGGCCCGGACGGCGTTGACCGAGGTGAAGATCACCCAGGCGTACCGGCCGTCGACGAGACCCTTGATCGCGCGTTCCATCTGCGCCGGTGTACGCGGCGGCTCGACCGCGATCGTCGGCACCTCGCACGGGATCGCGCCGTAGGTGCGCAGCAGGTCGCTCATGACGCCCGCCTGCTCCTTGGTGCGTGGCACGAGCACCTTCCAGCCGTAGAGCGGACGGTTCTCCCACCAGCTCAGCTTGTCGCGGTGGCTGACGCCGGCACCGATGCTCAGCACGACCCGGCCGGAGAAGCCGAGGGACGCGGCGACCACGCTGTCGACCGACGACGTCGTCGTGTACTGCGTCTCGCCGGTGCCGTCGCCGGTGATCGCGACGGGCGCGGACGGCTCGACGCCGCAGGCCAGCAAGCCGTCACGGACAGCCGCCAGGTCACCGGCGTCGACCGCGAGCGCGACCGAGCCACGGGCCGCGGCGGCGGCGAGCGCGTCGAAGTCCAGCGTGTTCACGTCGTCGACGTCGGCCGAGGTGCGTACGCCGGTCAGTGGCACACCCGCGTACGTCGCGACACCGGCCGCCTGACCGACACCCGGGACGACCTCGAACGGCACCGCCGTGCGGGCAACCGCCTGCACTTCCTTGACCACGGAGTCGTGCCCGAACGGGTCACCGGCGATGAGGTGCACCGCGCGGAGCCCGGAGCGCGCCGCGGACAGCAGCACCTTCGCGACATCGCCGGGGGCGCCCTCAGCGGGACTGAACTCGGCCTGTTCGCCGGTGATCTCCTTGATCGCTTCGAGCATCGGAGCCGGCACGCTCCGGTCGAAGACGACGTGGTCGACACCGTCGAGGGCGTCGTAGGCGCGGCGGGTCAGCAGACCCGGGTCGCCGGGGCCGGCACCGACGAAGCTGATGCGGCCGGTGGTCTTGCGGGTGCGGGTCATTGCTGCACTCCCAGTACATTGTCGGCACCAGCGGCGAGAAGATCGGCGGCGAGTTGCCGACCGAGCGCCTCGGCGCTGGTGAGCGTCCCGGTGCGCGTCATCCGAAGGGCAATCCGCCCGTCGAGGCTATAGACGGCACCGCGCATGTGAATCTCGAGCTCGCCCCCACCGGCGGCGTTACCGCCGTCGTTGGTGCCGGCGGACTCGATCGTGGACATCGATTTCGAGGATCGAGATTGTGCGGATAAAGCGTCCGGGCCGAAGGGTGTCTGCGTGACCGTGCGGCGCACCTCGGCGAGCCCGGCGACCGGCGCGGAACAGCCGGCTTCCAGGGCCGCGAGCATCGCGCGCTCGGCCAAGACCGCACCCCGGCTGGCCGGGTCATCGAGCAGCGCGAGCAGCTCGAGCACTTCCGGGTCGTCGGCGCGGCACTCGATCGCGAGTGCGCCCTGTGCCGGAGCCGGCAGCATGAGCGACGGATCGAGGATCTCGGTGATCTCACCGGCGCGGCCGAGCCGGGCCAGACCGGCGCGCGCCACGATGATCGCGTCGAGTTCGCCGTCGGCGACCTTGCGCAGCCGCGTGTCGACGTTGCCCCGGATCGGCACCGTCTTGATCGGGAGGCCGAGCGCCCGGAGGGCCGCGATGCGCCGGACCGCGCCGGTGCCGATGAGGGCACCCGCCGGAAGCTGCGTCAGCGTGAACCCGTCGCGGGCGACGAGCGCGTCGCGCGGGTCTTCCCGTTGCGGAATCGCGGCGATCTGTAGCCCGTCGGCCGGTGCCGTGGGCAGGTCTTTGTACGAGTGAACCGCGAAGTCGATCTCCTTGGCGGCCAACGCCTCGCGCAGCGCCGACACGAACACGCCGACGCCCAGCCCGGCGACCGGTGCGCTGGAACGGTCGCCGGCCGTGACGATCGGGACGAGTTCGACGTCGCGACCGGTGGCCTTACGGATCGAGTCGGCGACGAGCCCGCTCTGCGCGAGTGCGAGCGTGCTGCCTCTGGTGCCCAGGCGCAACGTCATGACAATCCCCCGTCGGTCACATCGGCCGGCACGTCGCCGACCGTTTTCGCGGTCGGCGGCACGTCGAGGTCGAACAGCTCGCGCAGCAGCGCCGTGTAGCGGTCGCCGCCCGGACCGGCGGCGAGCTCGCGGACCCGCACGGTCGGGGAGTGCAACAACCGCTGCACGATGCGGTGGACGGTCTGGGCCACGTCGGCGCGCTGGTCTTCGGTGAAGTCGGCACGCCGCTGGTGCAGCCGGTGCAACTCGGTCGCCACGACGTCGTCGGCCTGTGCCCGCAACGCGGCGACGGTCGGCGCCACTTCCGCCCCGCGCAGCATCAACTGGAACGCGTCGACCTCGGCGGCCACGATGGACTCGACCGCGACCTCGTCGGCCAGCAGCGGGTCGGACGTCTTTCCATCACGAATCGCGGTGGCCAGGCGCTCCATGTCGAGTAGCACCACACCGGGCACGTCACCGACGGCCGCTTCGACATCGCGAGGGACGGCGAGGTCAAGAACCACGAGGGGCCCGACGACGTCGTCACGCCCAAGCACGTGGCCCGGGGCGGCGGTGGCGCAGATGACGAGGTCGACGTCCGCGACGGCGGCGGCCAGATCGTCGAATGGCACCGCGGTCGCGCCGTGCAACTCGGCCAGGCGGTCGGCTCGGACGGCGTCGCGGTTCGTGATGAACGTCTGCCCGGCACCGCTGCGGCGCAACGTGGCGAGGGCGAGTGCGCCCATCGAGCCGGCACCGATCACGAGCGCGCGGGACCCGCCGATGGCACCGGTGGGCAGGTGCTCGGCGGCCTGTGCGAGCGCCGCGGTGACGACGTTGCGGCCGGCCCGGTCGATGTCGGTCTCGGCGTGGGCCCGCTTGCCGACGCGGAGCGCCTGCTGCATCAGGTCGTGGATCAGCCGCCCGGCGGTGTCGCGTTCGGTGGCGAGCGCGTACGCGTCGCGAAGCTGTCCGAGGATCTGCGCCTCGCCGACGACCATCGAGTCGAGGCCGGTCGCCACTCGGAACGCGTGCCGCGCCGCGTCGGAGTCGAAGTGCACGTACATGTGCGGGGCCAGATCGGCCGGTGTGGCGCCGAGGCGGGCGGCCAGCACGGCGGCGATGTCGGCCAGGCCGCCGTGGAACGCGGTCACGCCGGCGTAGATCTCGACCCGGTTGCAGGTCGACAGGACCATGGCCTCGCCGATGAACGGCTGGCCCATCAAGTCGGTGAGGAGGTGGGGGGTTTCGTCGGTGGACGCGGAGAGCCGTTCGAGAACAGCCACGCTCGCGGTGCGATGGGAAACGCCTACGACCAACAGATTCACGTGCCGACCGCCTCCGATGCCAGCAGCCCCGCGGTCGGCATGGCCGGCAAAGCGGTCAGCGAAGCCTTGCGGTGCTCATGAAAAGACAGGATCTGCAGCTCGATGGCGAGGTCGACCTTGCGGACGTCGACGCCCTCGGGCACTGAGAGCACACAGGGTGCGAAGTTGAGGATGCTCGTGACACCGCACGCGACCAACTCGTCGACCACGGATTGGGCGGCCGTCGCGGGCGTGGCGATGACGGCGATCGCGATGTCTTCGGCCTCGACCACGGCGGCCAGGTCGTCGATGTGGCGCACGGCGAGGCCGTTGATCTGCTCGCCGACGTGAGCCGGATCGGCGTCGAACAGGGCGGCGATGCGGAACCCGCGACTCGCGAACCCTGCGTAACCGGCGAGGGCGTGACCGAGATTACCGACACCGACCAGCGCGACCGCCCGGCGGTGCGTGAGCCCGAGGATGTATTCGATCTGCTCGATGAGCATGGCAACGTCATAACCGACGCCACGGGTGCCGTAAGACCCCAGATGGGACAGATCTTTACGAAGTTTCGCCGAGTTGACACCGGCCGCACCGGCCAGGCCCTCGCTCGATACCGTGTAGTGGCCGCCTTCGGCAAGGTTGTGAAGTGCGCGAAGGTATTCCGGCAGTCGGGCAACGGTCGCCTCGGGCAGGTCCGGGAACGCGGTCAAACGCTCCGGAGGTTGGTGGTCACCACCGGCCGTGCCGCTGCGCTGCTGACTCATCTGACTCCGTGCCATGAAGCGAATGGACCGAGACCCTGCCAACCGGGACGCTCGCGAACAAACGGCTCCCCCGGCGCGCGAGCAGTTACGTTCCGTGTTAACGGTGCTCGCCGTAGTCACAGAGTAGGCGCTTGTGAACGCGTGCACAAATCGCGATCTTGGTGCCATCGTGGGCTTCTCCCAGCCTGGACAGCGTCCACCCGCCATCGGCGATTATGACTCAAGTCGGACCAAGCACGCCACTTGCTGAGAATTCGGCGCGTCGGCATCGAAACCGAGCCACCGGACGCCTCGATGGTGGGGTCAGCCCTACCGGCAAGACTGCGGCGCATCGGCTGGGATCGAACCCGTCCGCTCTCTACTGTCAACCACATGGCGAACGACACCCGGCCGGCCCCGGGCACCCCGGCACCACCGCTTCCGTACCCGTCGACCGTCCACGGCAACGCGTTCACCCGCATGATGCGACAGCTCGGCATCGACAGTCTGTACAACCTTCTGGCCCTGCCGATGTCGATTGTCTCGTTTGTCCTCATCGTCACCGGGCTCAGCCTCGGCGCCGGTCTCCTCGTGATCGTCGTCGGCTTCGCGGTCCTCGCGGCCACGATGTTCATCGCGCGGGGCCTGGGCGACCTGCATCGCGTCAGCCTCGCGCCGGTCGTCCGCCGGCCGTCGGCACGACCGATCTACCCGAGATCACCAGCGGGGGCCGGTTGGTTCCGTCGCATGCTGAATCCGATGACGCAGGGGCAATCCTGGCTCGACGTGGTGGCGGGCATCCTGGATCTTCCGTTCGCGATCATCTCGTTCGTGATTACCGTCACGTGGTGGTCGCTCGCCCTCGGCGGGGTCTCCTACGGCCTGTGGGACTGGACCATCTACCGCCACCCCGGCTCCGGCGGCGTCGTCGTCAACAACCAGCCGCTGTCCGAATTCCTCGGCATGGGCAGCAGCGCCACCGCCCGGATCTCGCTGAACACGGCGATCGGCATCTTCTTCCTGCTGACGCTGCCCATCGCGGTGCGGCTCGCGGCCCTGCTCCGAGCCCAGATCGCGCGGGCGCTGCTGTGCGGCGTCGCGGAAATGCGGCAACAGATCACCGGCCTGCAGGAACAGAAACAAGCGGCCGCGTCCGCCGAGGCGACGGCGCTGCGGCGCCTCGAACGCGATATTCACGACGGTCCACAGCAGCGGCTGGTACGTCTCGCGATGGACCTGGGCCGGGCCCGGCAGCAGTTCGAGACCGATCCCACGGCCGCCCGCGCCACCATCGAGGAAGCCATCGGCCAGACACGCGAGACGCTCGACGAACTGCGGGCGCTCTCCCGTGGCATCGCGCCGCCGGTGCTGACCGATCGCGGGCTTCCGAGCGCCCTGGCGGCTTTGGCGGGCCGGTCACCCGTACCCGTGGACCTCGCCATTGAACCTGGTCTTGGTCGTCTCGACGCGAACGTGGAGACCGTGACCTACTTCGTCGTCGCCGAATCCCTGACCAACGTCGCGAAGCACAGCCACGCCAGCCAGTGCACCGTGACGATCGCCCGTGGTGGCAAGCTGATCGGCATGGTGGTGGCGGACGACGGTGTCGGTGGCGCGAGCATCGCCAAGGGTCATGGTCTCGCCGGGCTCGCCGACCGGGTGCTGGCGGCCGGTGGCAAGCTGGCGGTGACGAGCCCGATCGGCGGGCCGACCGAGATTCGAGTGGAGATCCCGTGCGCGTGATCGTCGCGGACGATTCGGTTCTGCTGCGGGAGGGCCTGATCCGGCTCCTCGCCGAGAACGGACACGAGGTCGTCGCGGCCGTCGGCGACGGGCCATCCTTTGTGGACGCGGCGGTCCGGCACCGTCCGAACGTCTCCATCGTGGACGTCCGGATGCCGCCCTCGCACACCGACGAGGGCTTGCGCGCCGCGGTCCAGGCCCGCCGGCTCCTGCCCAAGACCCCGATCCTGGTGCTCTCGCAGTACGTCGAGGTCTCCTACGCCGACGATCTGCTGGCCGACCGGGCCGGCGCCGTCGGATACCTGCTCAAGGATCGCGTGGCCGACGTGGCCGAATTCCTCGACAATCTGGCCCGGGTCGCCGACGGTGGCACCGTGCTCGACCCGGAGGTCGTGGCGCAACTCGTCGTACGGCGGGGCCGGGTGCCGCTCGATGAGCTGACCGCCCGCGAACGCGAGGTGCTGGGCCTGATGGCCGAGGGCCGCTCGAACGGGTCGATCGCGAAGGCGCTGGTGGTGACCGACGGCGCGGTCGAGAAGCACGTCAAGAACATCTTCACCAAGCTCGACCTACCGCCTGACGACGAGCAGCACCGCCGGGTCCTAGCGGTGCTGACCTACCTGCGCGGCTGATCCCGCCGACCGCGCCGTCACGTGCGCGGCTGGGCCGGACCGGCCAGCGAAACGAGCGCGACCGCCTCGGCGAGCGTGTCGACGACCGGCACTCCGACCGTCTCGAGCCGATCGCGGTCGGTCAAGCCACCGGAATAAAGCACGCAGCGCGCTCCGACGGCGGCGGCCGCGACCGCGTCGTCGACCGAGTCCCCGATCAGCACACACTCCTCGCCGCGCAGGTCGAGTGCTTCGAGATGCGCGACGAGATGCGGTGCTTTAGGGCCACCACCGGTGGTCGCGCGGAGCCCGTCGACCCGACGGAAATAGGGCGCGATGCCGTAGCGACCGATCGTCGGCACCAACTCGTCGTGGAACCACATGGAGAGCAGCGACTGGCTGCCACCCCAACCGGACAGGGCCTCGACAGCGCCCGGCGCGAGCGCGCAACTCAGCAACCCGCTGTTGTAGGCGAGGTGGAACTCGTGGTCGAGCTTCACGAAATCGTCTTCGCTGATCTCGCGGCCCAGCACCGAGCCGTAGTAATGGTGGACCGGGCGGCGGAAATCACGCCGGTGGTCGGCCTTCGTCACCGGGGCGCCGCCGGCGGAGGCAAGCGACGCGTTCGTCGCCGCCACGACCAGGTCAAGGTCGTCGAGCAGGGTGCCGTTCCAGTCCCAGACGATGTGGCTCATTACCGGGATCCTAATGCCACCCACGGACCGTTTTATCCGCGGCCAAGATCACGCGCGAGGCGCTCTGGCTCGACCCGGAAGTAGCCGTGGACGCGACCGTCCAACGTGATCACCGGGATCATCTCGCCGTAGTCGGCCTCAAGGTCTGGGTCGCCGGTGATGTCGACCTCCGCGAAGGGTTCGCCGAGGCGATCGAGTGCCGCCTTCGCGTCGTCGCACAGGTGGCAGCCCGGGCGGGTGAACAACGTGATGCGAGGGCTCGGCACACGCGAAGTTTGCCACATCCGTCCGACTGGTCGCCACGAACGGAGACACGCCGAGTAGTCGGGCAAATACGGTGCTTTCGCCTGTACCGCGAGCGCGACACGCCCGCCTGCGGGACACGCGCGAAAGTTGGCATCGGCGTGTTGGTATACGCAGCTCATCGGCGTGTCGATCACCAAGCGTGTTCGGGTGATATCGGACAGTGTGTCCGACGCGACATACAGACGACGGGAAATACTTCTGCCCTGATATTCGGACTTTCCACACACGGGTGACGTTGGCCCTATCATCTCTTGGGTCAGCTCATCCGTTTTGGCATGAGAAGGCACCCCTCACCCAGAGGAGGCGGCAGTGCCCGTTAAAGCACGGCAATACCACCTCGTTCGCGTTCGTCGCATTCGCCACTCCGGCGCATCGGCGAATGTTGACACGTTCCACCCGGATTCGTCCGGACATATCCCACCCTTCGAGGCGGCAGCGTGAGCGGCTACCCACTGGCCGCCGGCCAGTCTGATGGTTGGGGTCTCACGCCGCCCATCAGCGCGGAGATTCGTGCCGCGCGCGCCGCCCTCAGCGATGGCCTGGCAGCACTGCGAGGCTCGCTGGCCGAGTTGCGCATGCTGGGCATCGAGGAGATGCGCAGCATCGGCATCCGGGGCGACGGTGGCACCTCGCGGACGCGCAGTCGCCCGCATGCCAACGATGCCCCGACCCGGCACCAGCCCGGCGGCAACGTCAAGCCGGTCGGCAGCCCTCGCACCGGCGCGCCCGGTCGGCAGCCGACGGCGGCGGACAGCCCGGATCACATCGGTGTCGCCACGGTGGCCTCGGTCATCGACGTACCGATCCAGCCACCCCCACCGCCGACCGAGACGGGCACCGGCTTTCCGAGCCGACCCGAGCCGGGTGACCCCGCCAACGAGGTGTGGTCGCTGGTCGAGCGGGCTCAGAACGGAGACACCGCCGCGTTCGGTCTGATCTACGACCGCTACATGGACACGGTGTTCCGCTTCATCTACTTCCGCGTCGGCAACCGCCAACTCGCCGAAGATCTGACCTCCGACACATTCCTGCGGGCGCTCAAGCGCATCGGCAGCTTCACGTGGCAGGGTCGCGATCTCGGCGCATGGCTCGTGACGATCGCCCGCAACCTGGTCGCCGACCACTTCAAATCGGGCCGCTACCGACTCGAGGTCACGACCGGCGACGTGCTCGACGCCGACCGCGAAGACCGCGGCCCGGAAGGCAGCCCGGAATCCGCCGTCGTCGACCACATCACCAACGTCACCCTCCTCACCGCCGTCAAGCAGCTCAACCCCGAGCAGCAGGAGTGCATCGTGCTGCGGTTCCTGCAGGGCTTCTCGGTCGCCGAGACGGCGCAGACCATGGGTAAGAATGAAGGCGCCATCAAGGCCCTCCAGTATCGTGCGGTGCGCGCGTTGGCACGCCTCCTGCCGGACGGATTCCAGGCATGACGACATCCCCAACAATGCTGTGCGTAACTAAAGAGCCCGTTCACACGTTGAATCAGGTGCATCGGTTCGCGCAAAGAAGCGCTCCGACGCTGGCAGTTGAGTTACCGGCTGCTACCTACGCCACGACTGGTGCCGGTTTGTCCGGTAACCCGTTTCACCTGGTAAATGCCATAGGCGCCCAGGTGACGATCAACGAAGGGGGGTGTGCGCGGTGAGTTCATCGGTGTTGCATCGCCGACGTAGCGAGCGCTACGCACAGCTCCTCGACGAGGCTAGCGGCGCACGGCGTCATCACGCTCGGTCATCAGTTGACGACGAACTGAATGATCTGGTCGAGTTGAGTCATCGCCTGACCGCGGCCACGCCCGAGGTGACAGTGCGTCCGGAGTTCCGGACCGACACACGTGCGTTCCTCATGGCAATCGCGGAACGGGACGGCATCGGCAAGACGGCCACCAGCGAACCCGCTGTCGGCCGAGCGCAAGTGGTCGTCGGACGGGCTCAGGTCAGTGCTCGAGCCGGCGTCAAGAGCCTCGTCCGGCCGAAGTCATCGACACCACGCATGACGACCCGGCGCGGCCGGGCACGTGGCGCGATCCTCGTCGGGCTCGCGGTCGGCACGCTGGCCCTGTCCGGCATTTCGGCGGCGAGCGGCGACGCGAAGCCGGGTGACGCGCTCTACGGCATGAAGCGTCAGGCGGAAAGCGCGCAGCTCGCGGTGTCGAGTGGCGACGGTAAGGGTAACTACTACCTGAGCTTCGCGCGCCAGCGTCTGACCGAAGCCGGCGAGATCAGCTATTCCTCGAAGTACTTCACGAGCACGCTGACCGACATGGACAGCGACACGACGCAGGGTGCGCGCATCCTGCTGACGGCGGCGACACGGCATCGCGACACGGCCGCCGTCAACGCCGTCAACGAATTCGTGGCCGACCAGACCAAGCAGCTCAACTTGCTGTTGCAGGCCGTGCCAGCGACGTCGCCGATGCATCTCCGCTTGATCGATTCGAGGTCCGCGCTCGACCTCATCGGTGTTCGCGGCGCCACCATCAAGCGGGCGCTCACGAACTGCCCGTCCACCATGATCGGCGACATCAACAACAACCTGGGTCCGGAGCTGGAGTGCAAGACCTCTGACGAGGCGCCGCCCGCAAACGCTCCGAAGTCAGGAAACGGCAAGTCGAGTTCGTCGAAGCCCGGGAAGAAGGCCGCCGAGTCGACGACTCCGGCCGACGCGGGTAACACATCGTCGTCGGTGCGCACCCTGGCGCCGGCGACGGGGCAGAGCACGCCGGCCGCGCCCGCCAGCACCACGGTGAGTCCGGCCTCCACACCGACGACGGACGACGGCGGTCTTCTCGGAGCCGTCCAGCATCTGCTCGGCGGGTTGTAGAAATCAGATGGCAGTGGGGTGTCCGGCCTGGCCGGGCACCCCATCGTCGTCTGTCCGAGATATGTGGTACCGGCGATGTTCACGCTGTGTCCCGCTGCCGAATACCGCTGGGCCGGTACCCTGGGACGGGTCCGGGCATCGTGGCCCGGCCGGGCATGATTCGGAAAGGCTGACGGCGTGACCGACAACGCGATCGGTGTGGAAATCCTCGACGGCAAGGTGGTCGCGGGCATGTCGGCGGCTGCTCCCGAGTTGGAGATCGCTCTCACGGTGCCGCCCGACCACGCGAGCGCCGCGTTCTTCGACGTCGACAACACGATGCTGCGAGGCGCGTCGCTCTACTGGTTCGCCCGTGGCATGGCCGCTCGTGACTACTTCACCACCCGCGACATGATGCGGTTCGCGTGGAGTCAGTTGAAGTTCCGCGTGCTCGCCAGCGAGATTCCGGAAGACATGTCGCATGCCCGCTCCGCCGCGCTGTCTTTCGTCAAGGATTGGCCGGTGCACAAGCTGGAAGACCTCTGCGAGGAGATCTTCGACGAACTCATGGCCGAACGCATCTGGTCCGGCACCCTCGCGCTCGCCCAGCTCCACCTCGCGGCCGGTCAACGCGTATGGCTCGTGACCGCGGCTCCGATCGAGCTCGGCCGCGTGATCGCCGATCGGCTCGGTCTGACGGGCGCGCTCGGCACGATCGCGGAGAACAGGAACGGTGTCTACACCGGACGGTTGGTCGGCGACCTGCTACACGGGCCGGCGAAAGCCGAGGCGATCCGGGAGCTGGCTGACGCGCACGGACTCGACCTGTCCACCTGCACCTCCTACAGCGACTCGATCAACGACGTGCCGATGCTGTCGGTGGTCGGGCATGCCGTGGCGGTCAACCCCGATGGCCGGTTGCGCCGCGAGGCCCGTCGCCGGGGCTGGGAGATCCGCGATTTCCGCACCGCGCGCAAGGCCGCGAAGATCGCCGTGCCGACGACGATCGGTGTCGGTGCGATCGTCGGTGCCGCTGTCGCCGCGGCCGCCATCAAGCGCCGGTCACACCACTAGCCCGGCGCGGTTAGCCCGCGCGTTCACGAGGAGCCGACTCACGTGCTGCGAACGCGACCGTCAGAAGGCGTCCGGCCGGCGGGCCAGCAGCTCGTGGATCGTCTGCTGGATCGTCTCGCGGACCTGGTCGGCAAGGTTGAAGACGACCATCGGATCGTCGGCCTGCTCCATCAGATGCGCGGTCTCGATCGGCTCACAGAACTCGATCAGCCACTTCGACGGCAGCGGGATCAGACCGAGCGGACCGAGCCACGGGAACGTCGGCGTGACCGGGAAGTACGGGATGCCGAGCAGGCGGGCCAGCGGCTTCACGTTGGCGAGCAGCGGATAGGTCTCCTCGGCGCCGACGATCGCGACGGGCACGATCGGCGTGCCGGTGCGCAGCGCCGACGCGACGAACCCGCCCCGGCCGAAGCGCTGGAGCTTGTAACGGTCGCGGTAGTTCTTGCCGACGCCCTTGAAGCCCTCCGGGAACACGCCGACCAACTCACCCGTGCGCAGGAGCCGCTCGGCGTCGGGCTGGCAGGCCAGCGTGGCACCCGATTTGCGGGCGAGTTCGGAGACGAACGGCATGCGGAAGACCAGGTCAGCACCGAGCAACCGGAGAAAGCGGCGTTCATCGCGGACGGCGACGGTCAGCATCAGGGCATCGAGCGCAACGGTGCCGGAGTGGTTGGCGACGACCAGACCGGCACCCTCGGCCGGTACGTGTTTCGCTCCGGAGACCTCGACCCGGAACCAGTCGCGGTAGAGCGGCCGCAGCATCGGCTGGAAGACCCCGTCGGTCAGCTCCTGATCGAAGCCGAACTCGTCGACGTCGTAGTCGCCGGTCAGCCGCCGACGGAGGAACGCGAGCCCACGAGCGACGCGTTCGTCCCAGATGTCGTGCTCTTCTTCCACCACTACATCGGTATCCACTACGAAATCGGTTTCCTTCATTGCGTATCACCGGCCGAGTTCGACGTGGCGCGGATCCCGGCCCGGACCTGGCGGATCTGCTCCAGGATCGTGCGCTCCGCGGCGGCGATGGCCTCGCTCGGCACGACGGCGCCACTGGCCTGACCGAGCAGGAAGTCCGCGAACGCTTCGGCTGTCGTACGGGGTTCGAAACCGAACTCGTCGATCAGACGGGACGTGTCGACAACGCGACCGTGCACGAACAGGTCGAGCTGATCGAGGCTGAATCCCCTCGGCGCGATGCCCTTCGCGAAACCGGCCAGCGCTGACATGCCCGGTTCGAGCACGGGCATCGCGATCCGGCCGGCCCGGCGGACCGCTTGCGAGAGCGTGATGGCACCCGCGCCGGCGACGTTGTACGTGCCCGGGTGGTGTTGCGTCACCGACCTGTACAGCACTTCGAGAGCGTCGTCCATGTGGATGAACTGCAGGCGCGGATCGCGGCCGAAGACGGTCGGCACGAACGGCTGGGAGAAGTAGCGCGTGAGCGTGGTGTTCGCGTGCTCGCCGATGAACGGAGCGAACCGCAGCACCGTGGCCGGGGCATCGGGCCGCCGGCGCCGGAAACCGCGTACGTAACCCTCGATGTCGAGCACGTCGCGGGCGAACCCGCCGCGCGGTGTCTCGCGGGGCTCGGTCGACTCGGTGAAAACGGCCGGATCGCGGAACGACGCGCCGTAGGCCGCGGTTGAGGACCGGATCACGATCTTGCGAAGGTCGGGCACCTGCTGGCACGCGGCGAGCAGCTGCATCGTGCCGATGACGTTCTGCTCTTTCATTCCCGAGCGGCCGCCCGAGTGACCGTCGGCGGCGGAGACGATCGAGAGATGTACGACAGCCTCGACGCCGGCCTGGACCATGATCTTCGCGGGCTCGGCCGTGCGGACATCGGCGCGGACGAATTCGACGCGATCGGGCCCGACCTGACTCGACAGCAGCGCGGCAGCCTCGGGCGACGGGTCGAGCGCGTCGATGCCGATGATGCGCTCGATGCGCGGGTCGGCTGCGAGACGCGCGAGGACGCGGGCACCCAGATAGCGGGCGGCGCCGGTCACCAGCACAGCACGGGGCACGTCGACGTCAGCGAAGAGACTCGTCAGCGTCTGCGTGGGCGATCGGCGGTCTGGATCGGTGCTCACGTGTTGCCTCCGCACGCAGCGGGAAAATCGGTTTGGCACACCGGGTCGCCGGGCCTCAAGGGCGCACCGACAACCCGGTGTGGCTTACCACCAGCGAAGAGCGCG
The DNA here is from genome assembly GCA_963797605.1 of uncultured Actinomycetota bacterium. GTDB lineage: Bacteria > Actinomycetota > Actinomycetes > Mycobacteriales > Micromonosporaceae > DASQPR01. Next base: position 1,248,999 of record CAWCPX010000005.1, read on the forward strand.
TCGCCTACTTGCCGAGACGGCGACGCTGGACGCGGGTCTTGCGCAGCAACTTGCGGTGCTTCTTCTTCGCCATCCGCTTGCGGCGCTTCTTGACCACCGAGCCCATATTGACTATCCCCTTTAACACGCTGGTCGGACGGGCCGTCGGAAACCCGAGGCCGTCGCCCGAATGTAAATTCGTTCATCAATGTCTCACCCCACTGCGGCACACACGTTGCGTGGCGGCACGGATGCCAAGCCGTCAAAATGCCTGGCCGTCAAGTGGGGTGTAGTGATGACCGCGTCCAGCGTAGCCGCCACGGGACCGGAGGCCAACACGGCCCCCGTCGTGGCGTCGCGGAAGGAAAGCGAAGGTGGTGTCGGCGTCGGTGGAGCGGGTGCTCAGGCGGACTCCTGGAACGCCTCCCGGAGATAGGTGTGCACCGCGTGCTCCGGCACCCGGAAGGAACGGCCGACCCGCACCGCCGTCAAGTCACCCGAGTGCACCAGCCGATAGACGGTCATCTTCGAAACACGCATCAACTCGGCGACTTCGGCGACGGTCAGGAACCTGACCTCCGACAATCTGGCGTCGGCGCGCGGCGATCCAGCCATATGCACTCACCCTCAGCCCTATTAACGAGGCGTTCGCTGTGTATCTAGAACGGTACCGGGGCGGGTGTGACCAGCGCGAAGGTTCGCGACTTTCGATCAATAAAAGATGAGGCGAGTTCGGGGACGTCTCCCGAGACGTGCTATTTGTCGCCGATCAGGCTCCGTGCGAAGAACGCGAGGTTCGCCGGACGCTCCGCGAGACGGCGCATCAGGTAGCCGTACCATTGGTCGCCGTAGGGCACGTAGACCCGCACGGTGTAGTCGGCGGCGAGGCGACGCTGCTCGGCCGGGCGTACCCCGTAAAGCATTTGGAATTCGAAGTCGTCGGCGCCGCGGTCGAACCACTTCGCCCGGTCTTCGCCGATCGCGACCAGCCGCGGGTCGTGGGTGGCGAGCATCGGGTAGCCCGGACCGGACATGAGGATGTTGGCACACCGCACGTACGATTTGTCGACGTCGATCTTCGACTGAGAACGCGACCGACTCCGGCTCGGAATAGGCGCCCTTGCACAGCCGTACGCGCTGGCCGGCCTGGGCCAGTTCGCGGCAGTCGGCCTCGGTGCGCCGCAGGTACGCCTGCAACACCGCGCCGGTCGTCGGGAAGTCGACGCGCAGCCGCGCGAGCATCTCCAGCGTCGAGTCGGTGGTCGTGTGATCTTCCATGTCCAGCGTGACCGTCGTGCCCGCCTCGGCCGCCGCGGCGCAGATCGCGCGGGCGTTCTCCTCGGCCAGCTTCTCGTCGAAGATCTGGCCCAGGGCACTGAGCTTCACGCTGACCTCGGCCGCCGGGGTCAGCCCGGCCGCCGACAGTTGGCCGAGCAGCGCCAGGTATTCGTCGCGGGTGTGTTCGGCCTGCTTCCGCATTGAGGGTGTCTTCGCCGAGGTAGTCGAGGGTGACCCGCAGACCGTCGTCGACCAGGGCGCGTCGTGGTCACAGCGCGTCTTCGGTGCGGGGGCCGGCGACAAAACGACGTACGACGTCTCGGGAGATAGGGGCCGTTTCCACGAGCCGCGCGACCCGGGGTGACCGTGCGGCGGCGAGAATGACCGATCGGAGCATGGACTCAGCGTAGCCGCTGTCACGCGAGACGGCATCGGCGGGCCAGCGCCGGTCGCTGCCCCTCTAGTCGAGCGTCGCCTAGGTCGCAATCGACCACGCTTAACGTTGACGGGTGAACTTTGACGCGTACGCGCATCGCGCGGTCTCGCTCGTCAACGCGCCGCTCACCAACCTCGATGACCTCCGCGTGATCTTCGCTGACCTCGGGTGGGGCGAGACCAGCCGATCCACCGTCGAAGAGCGCGATCTGGCGGCGTTCCGCCGGGTGCAGAAACGTCTGCGGGAGGCTTCGAGCTCGGCGCGTCGGCCCGCGACGAGGAGGCGGTCGTCGCGCTCAACGCGCTGCTGGAGGTCTACCCGGTGCAGCCCCGCATCTCCGGACACGACGTCGGCGATTGGCACATGCACGTGACCGGCCGCGGGGCGGCGGTGAGCGCCGAGTACCTCTCCGGCGCGATCTGGGGCCTTGCCGTCTGGCTCTGCGAATACGGCAGCGCCCGGTTCGGCGTCTGCGCCGACGAGCGGTGCGGCAACGTCTATCTCGACACATCGTCCAACTGCTGCCGGCGGTTCTGCTCCGAGCGATGCGCGACCCGGTCGCACGTGGCCGCGCATCGCGCCCGCAAGCGGGCCGCCTCGACCGAGCCCGACGACGTGCGGTCGCGGTCAGCCCCGAGCCGGCCTGTGCGCTAAGCGGCCACGTGGACGAGGGAGGTGGCGTCCGCGCGAACGCGAGCGACTCGGCCAGGTCGGCTCGGCGCTCGGCACGGCTTGCCGCCCGCCGGGTGCTGACCTCGACCGCGACCGCGCCGGTGAACCCGCGGCCGGCCAGCGACGACAGCAGCGCACCACACGGTTGGGTGCCGCGGCCGGGCACCAGGTGCTCGTCGCGAGCCTCGCCGGTGCCGTCGCCGAGATGGATATGCGCAAGCCCGGAGCCCATGCGTGTCGGCCATCGCGATCACGTCACGGTGCGAGGCGGCGCAGTGCGAGACATCCAGCGTGTACGCGTCGAAGCCGACGTCGGTCGGGTCGTAACCGGGCGAGTAGGGCACGAAGACGCGGCCGGCCATGCGGACCGGGAACATGTTCTCCACCGCGAACTCGACCGAGCCGAACGACATGCGACAGTTCTTCGATCCCGGGTCGACGAACCGGCGTGCGTAGTCGCGCTGCCAGGAGAACGGCGGGTGCACCACCACGATCGGGGCGCCCAGCGTCTCGGCCAGGCCGGCGGCCCGTCGCAGCCGTTCCCACGGATCGGGGCTCCAGACGCGCTGGGTCACCAGCAGGCAGGGGGCATGGACGGATCCGACCGGCACCCGGTAATGCTCGGACAGGCCGCGGAGCGCGGACGGCGTCCTGGCTGACCGCGTCTGTCCAGACCATCACCTCGACACCGTCGTACCCAGGACGGCGCCATTTCGAACGCGGCCGACGTGGGCTCGGGAAACACCGACGAGGTCGAGAGGAGGACGGGTTCACCCGCAGGGTAGTCCCACGAGGTCAGATAGCCCGGTCGCACGGTCAGCTTTCGAGCACGTCCAACCGCCGCAGGATGACGCCCTCCCGAAGGGCCCACGGGCAGACGTCGAGCGCGTCGACGTCGAGCCGGCGCATCGCCGCCTCCGCGACGATGGCGCCGGCGAGCAGTTGGTGGGCCCGGCTGGCGCCGACGCCGTCCATCTCGGCGAGGGCCGCGCGACGGGATGTGCCGGATGAAACCGAGCACCTGGTGTACGCCCGTCCGGGTGAGTTGCCGCGGCGCCCGGGAGCCGGCCGACGAGGGCGCCGCCCCGGCGAGGCGTGCCAGCGTGCGGAACGTCTTCGACGTGGCGACGGCTCGGTCCCACAGGCCGAAGTCGATGCGGGCCAGGGCCTTGTCGAGGAGTCGCGTCCACATATTCGGTCAGCGCCCCGATCTCGGCCGCCGTCGGCGGGTCGCCGCCGAGGTGGCTCCGGGTCAGCCGGCCGGCACCGAGCGGCAGCGACAGCGCGACCTGCGGCTCCTCGTCGATGCCGACGCCGACTTCGAGCGAGCCGCCGCCGATGTCGAGCACGAGCAGGCGGCCGGCGGACCACCCGTACCACCGACGCACCGCGAGGAACGTCATCCGCGCCTCGCCCTCGCCGGAGAGGACCCGCAGTTCGACCCCGGTTTCGGCGCGTACGCGAGCCAGCACGGCCGCCGAGTTCTTCGCGTCCCGGACGGCGGACGTGGCGAACGCGAGCAGATCCTCGGTGCCGAGCTTCTCCGCCGACGTCCGGGCGGACGCCACGGCGGCGACGAGCGCGTCGGCACCGGCGGTCGGACAGGCGGCCGTCCGGGCCCGATCTGCTCCGCCAGACGCAGGACATTCTTCACCGAGTGAGCCGGCCACGGATGCGCACCGAGGTGCGCGTCGACGATGAGCAGGTGAACGGTGTTGGACCCAACGTCGAGGACTCCCAGTCGCATGACACATACCGTATCCATGTGCCCTGCTCACGGTCTCGGGACGGGGTCGGTCGTAGGCTGTCAGGATGCCCACAAAGCCGCCCGCCCAGTGCCGTCGGACCGCCCCAAGCCGGTCCCACTCGGCACGCCGCGCAGTCGCGAGGTCGCGCTCGACTTCCCGCGCGAATACCTCGAGTTCGTCGACCCGGCCAACGCCGAGCATCTGGTGCGCGCTGACCTCACGTGGCTGCTGTACAGCTGGACCTGCATCTTCGGCAAGGGTTGCCACGGCATCGTGCCGGGCGGGGCGCCCGAGGGCTGCTGCACACACGGCGCCTTCTTCACCGACGCCGATGACGAGGCGCGGGTGCGCAAGGCCGTGAAGCTGCTCACACCGGAGCGGTGGCAGCACTACGTCAAGGGTTTCAAGAACTACACCGAGATGGACACGGTCGACGGCGAGACACCGGCCCGGCGCACCGCGACCCGCCCCGACGGGCCCTGCGTCTTCCACAACGACGCCGATTTCCCGGGCGGCGGCGGCTGCGCGCTGCACGGGCAGGCGCTGCGCGACGGCAAGCACCCGCTGGAATACAAGCCGGACGTGTGCTGGCAGCTGCCGATCCGACGCGAACAGGATTGGATCACCCGACCCGACGGCACCAAGATCCTGCTGTCGGTGATCGGCGAGTTCGACCGGCGCGGGTGGGGCGAGGGCGGCCACGATCTGCACTGGTGGTGCACGTCATCGCCGGAGGCGCATGTCGGCGTGCAACCGATGTACCTGGAATACGGTCCGGAGCTGATCGCGCTGATCGGGCAGCGCGCCTACGACAAGCTCGCGGAGATGTGCGAGGAGCGCCGCGCGGCCGGGCTCGTCGCGCCGCACCCGGCGACCGTCGCGGCGCAGGCGGCAGCGGCCGGCACCGAGTCATCGACGCCTGCGAAGGCACGGCCGCCGGCGACGCGGACACCTGCCCGGCCGGCGCACGATCCGGCGAAGCGGATCTGAGCCCTCGCAGCGTGCGGTTACTGCCCGTGTTTCTCGCATCGCGCCGGCAAGGTGGTTGCGGGAGGCTTTGCTCTGCTCACCCGGAGGCTTCACCGACGTTCGGTGATCGCCTCACCCATTTGTCTGCGTCTATGCGACCTGCTAAAGGCGCATGTAGCCGTCAAGTGAGCAGAGCAAAGCTTCCCGCACCCCCAACAACCCCCGAAAATCTCGTCACGCTGAGCGACCTCAGGCAATATCACTCTCGGTGATAGCCAGATCCGACACGCCGGCAAGAGGACGCGACGCGCCCACGGCACCGCCACCAGCACGCGAAGCACCGTCGGCACCACCATCGGCCTCTCTCACCCGGGCCGGCCCGCGGAAGGTGCGTCGATATGACGCGGGCGCCACCCCCACGGTCGCGTGCAGGTGCTGACGCAGCGACGTCGCGGTGCCGAAACCGGCCTGCTCGGCGACCCGATCGATGCTCAGGTCGGTGGCTTCGAGCAGTCGCCGCGCCCGCTCCACCCGTTGCGTCAGCAGCCACCGGCCCGGGCTCACGCCGGTCTCCTCGCGGAAACGGCGGGTGAAGGTGCGCACGCTCATCCTGGCGTGCCTCGCCATCGCGGCCAGGTCGATGTCCTGGTCGAGCCGGCCCATCGCCCAGGCCCGGGTCGGTGAGGTGCCCGCGTCGACGCGGTCGGGCATCGGGCGCTCGATGAACTGCGACTGCCCACCCTCCCGCCAGGGCGGCACGACCGCGCGACGAGCGGCTCGGTTCGCCACCTCGCTGCCGTGATCGGTCCGGACGACGTGCAGGCACAGATCGATGCCGGCCGCGACGCCCGCCGACGTCAGCACCTCGCCGTCATCGACGAACAGCACGTCCGGATCGATGTCGACCCGCGGGAACATCTCGCGGAAAGCCGGCACGTGGGCCCAGTGCGTCGTCGCCCGGCGACCATCGAGCAGACCGGCCGCGGCCAGCACGAACGCGCCGGTACAGATCGACATCGTGCGAGCGCCGGGCCGGACGCGGGCGAGCGCGGCGGTTACGTCGGGACGCAGTGGTGGCGGCGTGAGGTGCGTCGAGCCGTAGTGAATGCCGGCCACGATCACGATGTCGGCGGTGTCGATGACCTCCGGCCCGCGTTCGGGCGTCACGAGGAACCCGGCCGAACTGCGGACGGGAGAGCCGTCGGGTGTCACCACGTGGACGTCGTAGAACCGGTTTTCGTCGAGATCACGGGCGCCGTGGAAGATCTGCGTCGGCACGCCGAGGTCGAACGCGATCACCTGGTCGAGCGCGATCACGGCCACCTGGCGTGGTGTCGGCCTAACGGAACTCATGGCCGGATTCTTTCACATCGTGGCAGTCAGGCCACTGGTGAGCGTCGACGTCCTCGTTGAGGATGATCCGGTGACCATGCTGGAGAGTCGTACCCGCCAAAAGCCCTTGATCCATCGTGCTTGGATCGTCGCCGCCGCGACCCTGATCGCCACCGTGGGAGCCGCCGGATTCCGCGCCACCCCGGGCGTGATGATCGTGCCGCTGCAAAACGCGTTCGGTTGGTCGCGCGGCACGATCTCGACCGCCGTCTCGGTCAACCTGATCCTTTACGGCCTGACCGCGCCGTTCGCCGCCGCCCTGATGGAGCGTTTCGGCATCCGCAAGGTGGTCGGCTCGGCGCTCGTGCTCGTGGCGGCCGGCAGCGGGCTGACCGTCTTCATGACGCAGCCGTGGGAGCTGATCCTCTGCTGGGGCGTGCTGGTCGGACTCGGCACGGGTTCGATGGCGCTCGCGTTCGTCGCCACGATCACGAGCCGCTGGTTCGTCGCCCGGCGAGGCCTGGTCACCGGCATCCTGACCGCGGGTGGCGCGACCGGGCAGCTGATCTTCCTACCGGTTCTCGCGGAGATCATCGCGGCGCACAGCTGGAAGGTCGCGGCGCTGACGGTTGCGGCCGGGGCGCTGATCGTGGCGCCACTGGCCGTCTGGATGCTGCGTGACTTCCCGTCCGATGTCGGCGCGCAGCCGTTCGGTGGCACGGTCGACCAGGCCGTCGCCCGACCCGACAGCGTGAAAACCGGCCCCGGCCCGGCGCGTAAGACGCTGATGGCGCTGCACGCGGCGTCGAAAACCGGCACGTTCTGGTTCCTCGCCGGCGCGTTCGCGATCTGCGGCGCGACCACCAACGGGCTCGTCGGCACGCAATTCATCCCGGCGGCGCACGACCACGGCCTGCCCGAGACGACCGCCGCGAGCCTGCTGGCCCTGGTCGGCGTCTTCGACATCGTCGGCACGATCTTCTCCGGCTGGCTCACCGACCGGGTCGACTCGCGGGTGCTGCTCGGCGTCTATTACCTGCTGCGCGGTCTGTCGCTGCTGATCCTGCCGGACCTGTTCGCAAGCTCCGCGCAGCCGAAGATGCTGATGTTCATCATCTTCTACGGACTCGACTGGGTCGCCACGGTGCCACCGACGATCGCGCTCTGCCGGCAGCACTTCGGCGCCGACGCGTCCATCGTGTTCGGGTGGGTCTTCGCGTCGCACCAGATCGGAGCGGCGATCGCGGCCACGGCGTCGGCCGTCGTGCGCGATCAACTCGGCACCTACACCGCCGCCTGGTACGGAGCCGGCTTCCTGTGCCTGCTCGCCACCGTGCTCTCGCTGCTCGTCCGGAAACCGGGCGCGCAGGCGAGACGGTGGCGCATCGCTACTGCTTAGAGCGCACGCCAGGGCGCGGCTTGCGCCCACTAGCGCCTATCGACGGACGCTCTACGGCTCGAACTTGTAACCCAGGCCACGCACGGTGATCAGGTAACGCGGTGTCGACGGCTCCGGCTCGATCTTCGACCGGAGCCGTTTGACGTGCACGTCGAGCGTCTTGGTGTCACCGACGTAATCGGCACCCCAGACCCGGTCGATCAACTGGCCACGCGTCAGCACCCGGCCGGCGTTGCGCAGAAGCAGTTCGAGCAATTCAAATTCTTTCAGCGGCAGTGGTACGGCCTCGCCGGCCACGCTCACCACGTGCCGTTCGACGTCCATGCGGACCGGGCCGGCCGAAAGCGTCGGCGCCACGATCTCGACCGCCTCGGACGCGTTGCGCCGGAGCACGGCACGGATCCGGGCGACGAGTTCCCGGGGCGAGTACGGCTTCGTCACATAGTCGTCGGCGCCGATCTCCAGCCCGACCACCTTGTCGATCTCCGCGTCGCGCGCGGTGACCATGATGATCGGCACGTGCGACCGGGTCCGCAACTGGCGGCAGACCTCAGTGCCGGACATCTCCGGCAGCATCAGGTCGAGCAGCACGATGTCGGCGCCGGTCCGGTCGAACTCCGTCAGCGCCGCCGTGCCGGTGGCCGCGACGGACACCTCAAAACCCTCTTTACGCAGCATGTACGACAGCGCGTCAGAGAACGAATCTTCGTCTTCCACCACGAGCACCCGGGACACTTATCGGCTTCCTCTCTCGGCTCGCGCCGATGCTGATGTCGGGACCACACCTGATGTGTGGAACGCCCCGTTGGTGCTGCTTACTCCAACCGACGTGGGTAGCGGAAGGGAATCGTCGGGTGGTCTGGCAGGAAGCCGCAGCGTGAACGTCGATCCAACGCCGACGACGCTCGTGACTTCCACGCGACCACCGTGGTTCGTGGCGATGTGCTTGACGATCGCCAGGCCGAGGCCGGTGCCACCGGTGGCTCGGGAGCGCGCGCGATCGGCTCGGTAGAAGCGTTCGAAGATCCGGTCGAGGTCTTTCGCCTCGATGCCGATGCCCTCGTCGGCAACCGCGACGGTCATCTCGTCGCCCTCCATACGGATCGTGACACTGATCTGCGCGGGCGGGACGCCGTCACCCCGATCGGGCGAGTAGGCGATCGCGTTCTCGACGAGGTTGGAGAGCGCCGTGACGAGCTGGCTCTCACTGCCGTACATCGTCAGGCCCCGGGTGCCGATCCACTCGACCTCGATCCCCTTCGCCAGCGCGGCCATGCGGCTCCGGTCGATCACTTCGGCGACCACGCGGTCGACGGCGACCGGCTCGGGCGTCGGGATCGGGTCGCCGCCCTGGAGCCGGGACAGCTCCAGCAACTCGGTCACGAGCCGGCCGAGGCGGTTGGATTCGTGGCGGATCCGCTCGGCGAACCGGACGGCGGCCGCTGGATCGCCACCGGACCCGTCGTCTTCCATCGCCTCCTGCAGCGCCTCGGCGAGCAGTTGCAGCGCACCGACCGGCGTCTTCAGCTCGTGGCTGACGTTGGCCACGAAGTCGCGCCGGACCCGGTTGAGCCGGTGCGACTCGGTCACGTCGAGCGCCTCGATCGTCACGTGCCCGTCGGCGAGCGCGACCGCCCGGATGTGGATGCCGAGCGGCTCGGCCGAGCCCCGGGGCATGTCCAGCTCGACTTCCCGGTGCGTGCCGGTGCGGCGGGCCTGGCCGGCCAGGGTGCGGATCAAGGTGTGGGCGACCGACGCCGCGCCCGCGATGCCGGGTCGGAGCAGACCCATCTGGTGCGCGGACGGGTTCGCCAGGACGGGCCGATCTTCGGAGTCGAGCACGAGCACCCCGACGCGCAACGCGTCCAAACTGCGTCGGCCGAGGCCCTTGCTGCTGCGTGTCCACTCCACACGCGCAATGGTAGGGCGATTGTTTACTCGATGAAAACCGCGAATGATCGCAAATCGGGCGCGCGACTCCGAATGTTCACCACTGCGCTCGATGCCGTTCACCCCCGTTCACCACCATGATGCTGGGTGCACCTACCGTTGCGACCGTAGAACCTTCCCTGGCACCTCTAGATCGACACGTGGAGAGACATGCGCGACGAGTTCCGTTCCGACTTGGCCATCGTCAACAGCCTTCTGGTGGACATGGCCGAGGCAGGCCGTACGGCCATGCGACGAGCGACCGCGGCCCTTCTCGACGCCGACGAGACCGAAGCCGAGCTGGTCACTACCGGCGACAATGAGATCGACGCCCTCTACAACCGGGTCGAGGAGCGGGTTTACGAGCTGCTCGCCCGACAGTCGCCGGTCGCGTCCGATTTGCGTACCGTGATCGCCGCCCTGCACGTTGCGAGCGACCTGGAGCGGATGGGCGATCTCGCCGAGCACATCGCCGAGACCGCGCTGCGCCGGCACCCGAAGACGGCGGTCCCGGAGGAGCTGGTCCCCGTCATCCGGGAGATGGCCTCGGTGGCCGACGGCATCGCGAAGAAGACCGTCGAGGTGCTGCAGACCTCCGACGCCGCGCGCGCGGCCGAGATGGAAGACGACGACGACGCGATGGACGAGCTGCACAAGCAGCTGCTCGCGTTCATGCTCGGCACCGCCTGGCGGCACGGCGTCGAGGCCGCGATCGACGGCGCCCTGCTGGGCCGCTTCTACGAGCGCTACGCCGACCACGCGGTCAAGGCGGGCAGCCAGGTGATCTATCTGGTGACAGGCGAACCGACCATCGCCTGACCACCACTGCACGGTGATGCCCGGGCCCACGCGGGACCCGGGCATCACGCTGTCTGGGACTAATTACCGGCCCTGGTTCGCGACCGCGGCAACGGCCGTCGCGGCGGCTTCCGGGTCGAGGTAGGTGCCGCCTGCGATGACCGGGCGCAGCGTCTCGTCGTCGAGGTCGTAGCGCAGCGGGATGCCCGTCGGGATGTTGAGCGCCGCGATCGCCTCATCGGAGATCCCGTCGAGGTGCTTGACGATCGCGCGCAGCGAGTTGCCGTGCGCGACCACGAGCACCGTCTTGCCCAGGCGCAGATCCGGCACGAGCGAGTCGTACCAGTAAGGCAGGGCCCGGGTCAGCACGTCTTTGAGGCATTCGGTGCGGGGCTTGAGCTCCGGCGGCAGCCCGGCGTAGCGCGGGTCGTCGATCTGCGAGAACTCGTCGTCATCGGCCAGCGGCGGCGGTGGCACGTCGTAGGAGCGGCGCCAGAGCATGAACTGCTCCTCGCCGAACTCTGCGAGGGTTTGCTTCTTGTCTTTGCCCTGCAACGCGCCGTAGTGGCGTTCGTTAAGGCGCCAGGAGCGCGAGACCGGAATCCAGTGCCGGTCGGCGGTGTGCAACACGATCTCGCTCGTGCGGATCGCGCGGCGCAGCACCGACGTGTGCACGACGTCCGGCAGGAGCCCTTCGGCAGCGAGCAGTTCGCCACCGCGTCGGGCCTCGGCCTCGCCGGACGCGCTGAGGTCGACGTCGACCCAGCCTGTGAACAGGTTCTTCGCGTTCCATTCGCTCTCGCCGTGGCGCAGCAGGATCAAGGTGCGAGTCATGCCGCCAGTCTTCCAAATCTCCCTGGGCCATCGCCCGCGGCCACCTGGTGACGACCGCCACGTGAGAAATCGGATGACCAGCACCCTGCGAGCCCACTAGGTTGTAAGGCACCCAAAGCAGAGCAGTCATTACCGATGAGGAGCCGGCGTGCGTCGTTGGATCAACGAAACCGCTGGCGGCCTCCCCCGAGCGTTCTGGCACCTGTGGGTGGGCACGCTCATCAATCGGCTCGGCAACTTCACGATCCTCTACCTCGAGATCAACCTCGTCGCCCGTTACCACGTGACTGCCGGTTTCGCGGGTCTCGTGATCGGCTTGAGCGGGGCCGGCAGCGCGTTCGGCTCACTCGCCGGCGGCGTGCTCGCCGATCGGTGGGGCCGCCGGGCCACGCTCCTGACGGCCAACCTCGCCAGCGTCGCCGCCACGCTCGCGCTGGGCGTCACCGGCAACCCGACCGCGATCGTGATCCTCGCGACCACCTACGGCTTCTTCAACGGCCTGGCCCGGCCCGCGTTCAGCGCGATGATGGTCGACGTCCTCGGCGATCGTCAGCGCGTGCGCGGCTTCAACCTCAACTACTGGGCGATCAACATCGGCTTCACCGGCGCCGCCACGGTGGCCGGGCTCCTGGCCGACTCGCCGCGCATGACGCTGTTCGCGCTCGACGCGGCCGCCGCGGCCGCCAGCGCTTTTTGGATCTTTTTCCGGGTACGGGAGACCGCGCCGGCGCCGCTGTTCCAGACGATTTCGGCCGCACCAATGGCGCCGCGAGGGCTCCGTCACGTCGTGGCGGATCGTCCGTTCATGACGCTCGTCGCTTTGAACCTGGGCCTGTGGACAGTCATCTCCACGCTCACCCTGATGCCGGTCACGATGCTGCACCACGGTCTCCGGCCGGCCGCGTTCGGTTCGATCATCGCGGTCAACGGCGTCCTGATCATCTTCGGGCAACTGTTCGTGCCGCGGCTGCTCCGAGGCCGTTCTCGCACCGGCGTGCTCGCGACGGCTGCCGTCTTGGTCGGGGTCGGATTCGGCGCGGTCGCGTTCGCTCCCAACGTGCTGTTGCTCTGTCTGACCGTCGTGATCTGGACGATCGGCGAGATGACGTCGTCGCCCACCAACTCGTCGCTCATCGCCGACCTCTCGGCCCCGTTGATGCGTGGCCGCTACCAAGGTCTCGCGAGCCTCAGCTACTCCACCGGTGCCTTCATCGCGCCCGTCGTCGGCGGGTACGCGATCGATCACTTCGGCGACTCGTCCGTGTGGCTCGGCGGTTTCGTGCTCGGAATGCTCGTGGCGCTCGGGCATCTGATCGCGGGGCCGTTGCGCGAGCGGCGCGTCGCTGCGCTCCGAGCCGCCCGCGCACCGGAATCCACCAACCCGCTCACCGACCCGGCTAGGGTGTAGTTTCCCCCACCCCCACCGGGCGCCCAGACACATTCCGGCACCGGCTCGATGCCCGAAGACTGATCCGCATGCGAACAACCATCATCGCCCTCGGTCGATCCGTCGGTCTCCTGTGCCTCGCCGTGCTCTCCGGTCTCGTCTGCGTCGCCACGCTGGTGGCGTTCCTGCCGGCCTTCGGGCTAGGCATCGTGCTTCTCATCCCGTGGCCGGTCGAAACCGGGCGTCACTTCACGAACCTGGTCCGGCGCGTCTGCAGTCGCTGGTGCGGCGTGACGATCCCGGTGCCGTACCACGACGCGCCGTTTCCACCGCTGCGGCGCCCCGACGGCCTCTACGAACGCGACGGCAGCCTGCACCGGCACGCGTGGTGGCCGGCGATGTCCGCGCGGATCGAATGGGCCCTCGGCGACCGCGCCACCGGCAAGGACCTGGTCTGGCTGCTGGCGAACCCGATCGTCGGCGGCGCCGTCGCCGGTTTTCCGGTCGCGCTCGTCGGCTTCGGTGCCTGGGCCGCCATCACCGGCCGATGGTTCGGTCTGCTCGCCGTACCGGTCGGATTCGCGATCGCCCCCGCCGCCGTGCGCCTCTACGGTCGCTGGTGCCGCGCGCTGCTCGCCCCGACGTCAACGGCCCGGCTGGCGGCCATCGCGGCACGACGGACGTGGTTCCGGCAGCACCTGCTCGCCCTGGTCAAGCTGCCCGCGGTCGCCGCGGTCGGGCTGGTCGCGTTCGGTGCGGTCGTCGTCGCGTGGATCGGCATCGTGCTCACCTTCACGATCGGGCAGGTCTTCGCGTTCGCTCCCGTCATCGATTTGACGCGCCGGGTGGCAGGCCTGCGGCGGGCGCTCGCGAACGAGTGGGAAGGCACCGCCATCGGTTCGCCGTACCTCCCGGCGGCGCCGCTGATCGTCGAGGCCGACGGCCGTTTCCGGGTCGGCAAGAACCTGTTCCGCACGAAGCGATGGGCCAACTGGAACGAACGCCAGCAACGCTATTACCGCGATCCGGCCACCTGGCGGGACGTGCTCTCGGCGACGATCGAGCCCATCACCGGCGTGGTGATCGCGTTGATCCCGCCGGCGATGTGGGTGTGGGCGATGGGTTGGGTGATCGCGGACGCGTTCGCGGAAATGCGGCACCTTTCGGTGGCGGTCATCGTCGTACGCGTCCTTGCCGGGCTGGTTCTGCTCGCGCTGCCGGTCGTCATCGCACCGACGTTGCTCCGCTGGCACGGCCGCTTTACGTCGACACTGCTGGCGCCGACCGAGAAGGCCCGGCTGGCGCTGGAGGTCGCGCGGTTGACCGAGACGCGTGCGGACGCGATCGAGGTACAGGCCGCCGAGGTCCGCCGGATCGAACGCGACCTGCACGACGGTGCCCAGGCCCGGCTGATCGCGGTCGGACTGACGCTGGGGCTCGCCGAGCGGTCGGTCGACACGGATCCAGCCGCGACACGGGCGCTCATCGTCGCGGCCCGGGAGGCGTCCGAGACGGCGTTGATCGAGTTGCGCGACCTCGTCCGCGGCATCCACCCGCCGGTCCTCGCCGAACGTGGCCTGGGCGACGCGATCCGGGCCCTCGCGCTCGATTGCCCGCTGCGGGTCGACGTCACCGTGGACATCCCCGGCGCGCTGCCCGCCCCGGTCGAGTCGGCAGCGTACTTCGCCGTCGGCGAGACGATCGCGAACGCGGTCCGGCACGCGTACGCGACCGGGATCGACGTCGAGCTGACGTGGCGCGAAGGCCGGCTCGCGATGACCGTGACCGATGATGGTCGCGGCGGAGCCGATCCGGCCGGTGGCACCGGGCTCGCCGGCATCACGCGGCGGTTGGGCACCTTCGACGGCACCGTGGCGATCGTCAGTCCTCCGGGCGGGCCGACCGAGATCAAGATGGAGTTGCCATGCGAGTCGTCCTCGCCGAAGACCTTGTCCTGCTGAGAGACGGTCTCGTGCTGCTGTTGCAAACTCACGAATGCGACGTGGTCGCGGCGGTCAGCTCGGGCCCGGAACTCTTGGCCGCGCTGCGTGCACACCAGCCGGACGTAGCCGTCGTGGACGTCCGCCTGCCGCCCTCGTTCACCGACGAAGGGCTGCAGGCGGCGTTGACCGCGCGTCGCGAGCGTCCGGGCCTGCCGGTGCTCGTGCTGTCCCAGCATGTCGAGCAGTTGTACGCCCGGGAGTTGCTCGCGGACGGCTCCGGTGGCATCGGCTACCTGCTCAAGGACCGGGTGTTGCACGCCGAGCAGTTCGTGGACGCGGTCCGTCGTGTGGCGGCCGGCGGCACCGTTATGGACCCGGACGTGGTGGCGAAGCTGTTCGCCCGCGGCCGTGGCGTCGACCGGCTGACGCCGCGGGAACGGGAGGTGCTGGCACTGATGGCGGAGGGCCGGTCGAACGCCGCGATCGGGCAGCGGCTTTTCCTGAGCGAGAGCGCGGTCGGCAAGCACACGGCGAGCATCTTCACGAAACTCGATCTGGCACCCTCCGACGACGACAACCGCCGCGTGCTGGCTGTGCTCGCGCACCTGCAGTCGTAGCTGCCGTGTGGCCTGCGAATCGACCGCGCCGATTCATGGTTGCCCCGGCCGCCACAACTCACCACGATCCACATGACACCCGGGTTGCCGGTGTCCTAGTGCTCGTCGATGAGGTGCGTGAACGCCCGCAGGTTGGCCAGCGATTCGCCGCGGGAGACACGCCAGGCCCATTCGCGGCGGATCGCGGTGGCGAAACCGACCTCCAGCATCGTGTCGAACGTCTCGTCCGCGTAGGTAAGCACGGACCCGAGCAGCCGGTCGAGTTCGTCGGTCGTCACGGCGTGCAGCGGGGTGCGGCCGGTCAGGTAGACGTCACCGACGGCATCGATGGCCCAGGCGACGCCGTACATGCGGGCGTTGCGTTGCAGCAGCAAGGCCCACAACTCCTCGCGGCGCTCGTCGGGCTGCCGCATGACGAACGCTTCGACCCGCAGGGCGTGCGCGCCGACGACGAGGTTGACCAGCGTTTTGAGCTTGTGGGTGCCGGGCAGCGTGACGACGTAGGAATTGTCGCCGGACGGCTCCCACACGATCTCGCGCTCGGTCAACGCGGCCTCGATGATCTCGGCCACGTGGGCTTGCTCCGGAGTCGCCATGGTCAGGCTGCTGCGCCGACGCTGCGCCAGTCGGCGGAGAACTCGGCCTCGATCGTCGCCTGGTGGTGGACCATCGCTTCACGGTAGACCGCCAGCAGGCCGGAGGCCGTTCGAGCCCACGAATACTGGGCCGCGTGTTCGACCGCGCCACGTGACAGCATCGCCCGCCGGCCGGGCTGGGCCAGCAGATCGCGCAGCACACGGGCCCAGTCGGTCGCGTGGTGGCCGTCGACGAGAACGCCGGAGTACTGATCGCGGACGGCCGTGACGAGACCACCCACGGCTGCGGCGACCACCGGCGTGCCGCAGGCCTGCGCTTCCATCGCGACGAGGCCGAACGATTCGTTGTGGCTCGGCACCGCGACGATGTCAGCGGCTCGGTAAAGGTCCGCGAGCGCGTCTCCGCCCTGCGGCGCCAGGAACACGACCGACGACTCCAGGCCGAGCGAGTCGACGAGCGCGCCGAGGTCGAGCCCGGAACCGCTGTTGCCGCCGACGATGGCGATGGTCACCTTGCCCGCGAGGTCGGGATCGAGGCGACGCAATTCGGCGGCGGCTCGTAGCAGCACGTCGGGCGCCTTGAGCGGCTGGATGCGACCGACGAACGCGATCACGTAACCGTCGGTGGGCAGCCCGAATCGGCGGCGAGCAGCGGCTTGACCGGCGGCGTCGACCGGGCTGAACCGATCGAGATCGACACCCGGCTCGACGACCGCCACGTGGCTCGGGTGCGCGCCGTAGAGATCGATCAGCTCACGGGCTTCAGTCGGCGTGTTCGCGACGAGCCGGTCGGACTCGGCAACCACCTGCTCCTCACCGATCACACGGGCCAGCGGCTCTGGCGCGTCACCGACCGCGAGCAGCCGGTTCTTCACCTTGGCGAGCGTGTGAGCGGAGTGCACCAGCGGCACACCCCAGCGGTCTTTGGCGAGCCAGCCGACCTGGCCGGAGAGCCAGTAGTGCGAGTGCACGAGATCGTAGTGGCCCGGCGCCCGGGTGGCTTCGGCCCGCAGGACACCCTGCGTGAAGGCACACATCTGGGCGGGGAGATCCTCCTTGGCCAGACCCTCGAACGGACCGGCGCTGACGTGCCGCACGTGCACACCCGGCGCCATCTCGACGACGGCGGGCAAGCCGCTGCGGGTGGCCCGAGTAAAGATCTCGACCTCGACGCCCGCGTCCGCCAGCCGCTTCGCGACCTCGACGATATAAACGTTCATGCCCCCGGCGTCACCGGTGCCCGGTTGGTCGAGCGGCGACGTGTGCACCGAGAGGGTGGCGACTCGACGAGGCAGACTGCTCGTGTGTGTGCGCGCCACCCTGCAAACCTCCGTCGTGCCGACAAGTTGACGCAGTCATGCGCCAACCTCCACAACCGTGCGCTTCGCCAGGATCTTCCCGTTCTGGAAGATCCTCATGTCCTCCGCATGTCACGAACGTGACGCACCTCTCGCTTTTCCCGGTGCGCGCAGCGCCTGGCAAGATCTGGGACATGAACTCGCCCAAAATCGCCGTCGTCACCGGAGCATCGAGTGGCATCGGCGCCGCGACCGCCCGCCGCCTCGCCGCCGACGGATTCCACGTGGTCGCCGCCGCACGCAGGGCTGACCGGCTGCACGAACTGGTGGCGGAGATCTCGAAGCTGGGCGGCGTCGCGACAGCCGTACCCGCCGATGTCAATGCCGACGCGGACGTCGATGCGCTGGTCGCGGCGGTGGCCGCGCTCGACGGTGATCTGGGCCTGCTCGTGAACGTCGCCGGCGGCGCACACGGATCCGACCCTGTCGCCGGGGCGAGTGTGGCCGACTGGCAGTGGATGTTCGACGTCAACGTGCTCGGCACGCTCCGGGTTACCAAGGCGCTGCTACCGGCGTTGATCGCGTCCGGCGAGGGCACGATCATCGTGATGAGCTCGACGGCCGGGCACGTCGTCTACGAGGGTGGTGGCGGCTACGCGGCGGCGAAACACGCGGTCACGGCAATGACCGGCACGCTGCGCCTGGAGCTCAGTGGCCAACCGGTCCGGGTGGTCGAGATCGACCCCGGCATGGTGAAGACGG
This sequence comes from uncultured Actinomycetota bacterium, assembly GCA_963797605.1. Taxonomy (GTDB): domain Bacteria; phylum Actinomycetota; class Actinomycetes; order Mycobacteriales; family Micromonosporaceae; genus DASQPR01. Next base: position 1,266,976 of record CAWCPX010000005.1, read on the forward strand.
ACGAGTTCGCGATGGTGCGATTCGGTGGCGACGCGGCGAAGGCGGCCGCCGTCTATGCCGGGGTCGCGAAACCGCTGGTCGCCGACGACATCGCCGAGTGTGTCGCGTGGTGCGCGGAGTTGCCCCACCACGTCAACATCGACCGTCTCGTCGTGCGCCCGCTCGCCCAGGCCGCCCAGCACAAGGTGCATCGGGTCTTCGACGACCAGTGATTCGGTGGTGAAACCCCTAGGAGCGATCACACGCGGGACGACGAACCCGAACCGGTTGCGTCGCGTCGACAACTGGATCGCACGTACGTGTGGCGCTCGGATCGCCGGTGCGGCCGACCCTCTCGTCGTCGACCTGGGCTACGGCGCGACCCCGATCACGGCAATCGAACTTCGGGCCCGGTTGGCGGCGTCGGTTCGGCCAGACGTTCGGGTCGTGGGTCTGGAGATCGATCCCGTGCGAGTCGCTGACGCGCAGCCGTTCGCCCGCCCTCCCGGCCTGACGTTCGCCCGAGGCGGATTCGAGGCCGCTCGGGCTGCGTCCGATCGTCGTACGGGTGTTCAACGTGCTGCGGCAATACGACGAAGCCGCGGTGCCGGCGGCCTGGTCCGCGATGACGTCCGCGCTGGCGCCCGACGGTGTCGTCGTCGAGGGTACGTGTGACGAACTGGGCCGCCTGGCCTCGTGGGTGCTCCTGGACGCGCACGGCCCGCGGTCGTTGACGCTCGCCGCCCGGATGTCCACTCTGGACCGGCCCGCCACTCTGGCGGAACGCCTCCCCAAATCACTGATCCACCACAACGTGCCGGGGCAGCCGATTCACGCCCTGATCGGGGCGCTCGACGACGCGTGGACGGCCGCCGCTCCGATCGGCGTCTTCGGCTCCCGGCAACGGTGGGTTCGGTCCGTCGAGGCCGTGCTGGCGGCGGGGTGGCCGGTGCTGGATCGCCGGCCGGCGTGGCGTCGCGGCGAGCTGACGGTGGAGTGGTCCGCGGTAGCTCCTTAATTCCGGTGTTGCGCCGGGTGTCCCCGCGCACGAATATTTCATCGCACATGCGACTGTCGTTCGTGTCCGCGTGCGAGCCTCACATCGACAGGCGACAATCACCCAAAGCGGAGGAGGCCTGCGATGGCACCGCGCCCGGCTCGACACTTCGGGTGCCTGGCGATGGTCATCGTCGGCGTCGTGATCCTCGGCGGCCTCGGATGGATCGTCGCCACGGCATTCAACGACAACGGCATGTACGTGCACCGATACGCCGCGCCGGGCACCGGATGCGGCGACCGCGCCGAGGCCGACAACGGTGAGATGACCGACCTCTGGGACAACCCGGACCGGGCGACGATTCGGTGCTTCACCGACCACGTCGTCATGACGCCAGGCGATTCGATCGGACGGAGCCTGTTCGCGACCGAGTCAACGATCGATGTCACCCGACGCAGCGACATCGCGGATCGCGGCTACGTCGGATTTCAGGTCCAAGTCGTGGCCGCGACCCCGACTGGGCCACTCGGATCGCTCACGGGCATCACGGTCGCGCCACGGCCGAAGGACCCGGCGCCGTTCGATTACCCGTACCCGCGTTATCTGTTCGCGGTTGACAGCTCCGGCTCCTGGCACGTCCGCCGCTACGACAGATTCGGCACGTTCACGACGGAGATCGCGGCGACGACGGTCGGCGGTCAGCCGGGACGGCACACCCTGACCGTACGCGTCACCGACAGCACGGGCACGATCGATTTCACCGTGGACGGCGCGCTCGCCTATCGGCTGCGTATCGCCTCGTTCGCCGGCGCAACCGTGGGTGTCGGGATGGGCTGCCCCGTCGATCCGAACACCGATGACCCACCGCGCCCACTCGACGGATGCGCGGCCGACCTGCGCTCCTACGCGTTCACCCTTTGGCCGGCGAAGACCTGACTGCCAATCAGGCGGTATCTCGTGCTCGGTGCGCGATCGTCAGCAGATGACTGCTCGCCCCCAGCAGGCTCGGTTCGGCCTCGATGTCACGGATCCGGTCCAGTAACGAGGCCGTCGCCGCCGCATCCTCGAGGAGCGCGCTGAGGGCGTCGTTTGCAAGCGGCAGGGCCGTCTCCACCGCGACGGTGCGATCGAAGACGAGACCGGCATCGACGACTTCGGCCGGGATTTCGGCCGGATGGTGGAAATAGGCGGTGGCAAACCATGTGCGGTCGGGTGACGCGTTGAGATGCACGCCGTCGGCAAGATTCCGACTGAGGATCAGCTGGAAGTCGGGATCGGTCGCGTAGCCGTCGGCGAACGCGACGAAGAAATTCGCGAACCGGCTGATGGTGGCGGCGACAATCGGACCGCCTGGCCGCACGACCCGGCCGGCCTCGCGCCAGGTTCGGAGCCGGTCGGCGCGATCGATCTGGTGATAGAGCGGCCCGAGCAGCAGCACGGCGTCGACGCTGGCATCGGCGTCGTCGAGCGCGCGCGAGTCGCCCACCGTCGCGGTGACGCCGGAGAGCCGGGCGGCCTGCGCGACGTGCTCCGCGATCGGGTCGACCACGTGCACCTCGTAGCCCGCAGCGGCCAGCGGTGCGGCGTAGACCCCGGTGGCACCGCCGACGTCCAGGATCCGCGCCGGTGCCGGCGGCAACACGCGAGACAGCACGTCCCACGTACGCAGGAACTCCAATCGGGCGACACCGTCGGCCAGCCGGGTCAACTCGCCGCCGCGGTTGTAGTAGCGCTCGATGTCGCTATCGATCATCGCGTGACGATAACCGTTCTCAGGGGTGGATTCACTCGATATTCGGACGGTCCAGTTGCCTCTCTCCATATGTTGCCGTTCTAGCCGCGGCGCAAATCAGACGACCACACGGTCGCTGAACACGGCCACGTGCGGGCATCTCGTATCATCTGCATGATCCGCGCTCCCTTGGGATCAGGCACGGATATTTGGGTACGAGTACATCAACATCATCAAGACGGGACAGTGCGGTCCGCCAACGATCGCGACGGGAGGCGAACATGGCACGGATCCACGCCACGAAGGAGATCTGGCTCGAGGAGCTACGGGTTGACGGCGCCGCATTTCGGGAAGCCGTCACCGAGGCGGGTCCAGCGGCTTCGGTGCCCTCGTGTCCCGGCTGGAGCGTCGCCGACCTCATCCACCATCTCGGCACCGTCTACGAGTACGTCCACGGCCATGTGCTTCGCGGGATCGCTACGCCACCCGAGCGTTCCATCGAGGCGATCCGCGCCGAACCCCGTGCCACCGATCAGCTCGCCTGGTTCGACCGGCAGCTCGCCGCGGTCCTGGGCGCGCTCGACGCCGCCGACCCGGAGTTGCCGGCCTACAACTGGGCGCCGACTCCGAAGCGAGCGGCGTTCTGGCATCGGCGCATGGCGCACGAGACCACGATCCACCGGTGGGACGCGCAGATCGCGATCGGCCGCCCCGAACCGATCGCGGCGCGACTCGCTGCCGACGGCGTCGCCGAGGTGCTCGACACCTGGGTGCCGGCCGGTCGCCGCGTCGGCAATCGAGACTTCTCCGGGCTCGTCGCGCTGGTGGGCACCGACGTCGAGTACACCTGGCTCGCCCGCCTACGGGGTGAGGGCATCGCACTGCTCGACACCGAGACGATCTTCGACGATGACGAGCACCGGCCGATCGTTGTCGCGAAAGGCTCCGCGAGTGACCTCATGCTCGCGCTCTGGGGTCGCGTCGGCTTCGATACGCTGGACATATCCGGCGATGAACCCGCTCTGCAAGCTCTGCGGGTGGGGTAGACGACCTTCCCCCTAGGGGTCACATGACTTTTGTCATGGACAGATTCAGGTGTTTCAACCCTGCCGCCTGTGGCGCCGGATCGATACCGTCTAACACGGAAGATCATAAAGCAGGGAGAATGTCATGATTGAGGCTCGGGGCCTCACCAAAAGGTACGGCGACAAAGTAGCCGTCGACGACCTCTCGTTCACCGTCCAGCCGGGCATCGTGACCGGCTTTCTCGGGCCCAACGGGGCCGGCAAATCTACGACGATGCGGCTCATCCTCGGTCTGGACCGGCCGACGAGGGGTCAGGCGCTCGTCAATGGCCGCCCCTACTCGGCGGCCACGGCGCCACTGCGCGAGGTCGGAGCGCTTCTCGACGCGAAAGACATTCACGGCGGGCGCACCGCTCGTTCGCACCTGCTCAGCCTGACGCAGTCCAACGGGCTGCCGAAGCGTCGCGTCGACGAGGTGCTGGAAATGACCGGCATGTCCGAGGTGGCCGGCAAGCGCATCAAGGGTTTCTCGCTGGGCATGTCCCAGCGTCTCGGCATCGCTGCCGCGATGCTCGGAGATCCGCAGATCCTGATGTTCGACGAACCGGTCAATGGCCTCGACCCCGAGGGCATCCTCTGGATTCGCCACTTCATGCAGTCGCTCGCGGCGGCCGGCCGCACGGTCTTCGTGTCCAGCCACCTCATGAGTGAGATGGCCCTGACGGCGACCCACCTCATCGTCATCGGCCGCGGCCAGCTCCTCGCCGACACCACGACCGAGGACTTCATCAGCGAGAACTCGTCGGGCAGCGTCCGGGTCCGCACACCGCAGGTGGAGACCCTGATGGACGCGCTCATCGCCGCCGGCTCGAAGCCGACGCAGGTCGAGGGCTTCATCCAGATCAACGACATCACCACGGACGCCGTCGGCGACATCGCGGCCGCGAACCGGGTGACGATCCACGAACTGTTCGCCCAGCGCTCCTCGCTGGAAGAGGCGTTCATGGAGATGACCCGTGACTCGGTCGAATACCACGCGACCGGCGAGGTCGCCGCTACCCAGGGAGGCGTGAAGTGAGCACGGCTATCGCGGCGCCGCCGCCCATCACCTTCGACGACCGGAAGGCCCGCACGAGCCTGGCGCACGTCGTCCGCTCGGAATGGACCAAGATCTGGTCGGTACGCTCCACCTTCTGGACGCTGCTGATCCTCGTCATCGCGACGATCGGCATCTCCGTGCTCGCGTCCTGGGGCCAGAGCTCGAACCTGTCCCACATGGACCCGGCCGACCGGGCAACCCTCGACGTCACGTATCAGTCGATGGCCGGACTATCGCTGGGCCAGCTGGCGATCGCCGTACTCGGCGTGCTGATCATCACCACCGAATACTCCACCGGCGGCATCAAGACCACGCTGACCGCCGTGCCCAACCGCCTGCGCGTTCTCCTGGCCAAGGGCATCGTCTTCGGGATCATCGCGGTCGTCGTCGGTGTGATCACGACGTTCGGAGCCTTCTACGCGTCGATGCCGTTCTGGGCGCATCACCACCTGGCGGCTCACATCGGCGACCCGGGCGTGCTCCGAGCCGTGATCGGTGGCGGGCTCTACGTCTTCGCCAGCGGCATGTTCGGCTTCGCGCTCGGGTCGGTGATCCGGCACACGGCCGGTGCGATCACGGCCGCCATCGCGTTGCTGCTCGTCGTGCCGCCGCTGACGCAGTTGCTCCCGGGCAAGTGGGGCGACAATGTCACCGAATATTTCACCTCGAACGCGGGTTCAAGGGTTGCGGCGGTCATCCCCGTCCACGATCAGGCGAGCCCGTGGATCGGCTATCTCACGATCACCATCTGGTGGGTTGTACCGCTCATTGTCGGCGCGTGGCTCATGCGCACGCGTGACGCGTAGCGGTCTCGGGGGATGAAAGGGCGGGCGGCTGGGGGGCTGCCCGCCCTTTCACATGAGCGCGTCGCGCAGCCGAGGATCAGCGATCGAGGCCGAGCATCAGCTGCGGCGTCGGGATGACGTGGTCCGGGCGGATCGGTCGCACCGCGGTGCCGATCGCGAAGAACTCGGTCGTGTGCGAGCCCCACGTGTGGTTGCGCTGCGACAGGTCGACGCCGACGATGCCCTCCGCGTGCAGCGCCTCGGCCTCCTTCTGCATGCGGGCCATCGCGAGTTCGCGGGCGTCGTAGAGCGCCTGCGTGAACTGCGGCAACTCTGCGTTTTGGCCCATGTTCGAGAGCACGTTGCCGAACGTGCGGTGCGCGACGTGATAGACGCAGGTGCCCATGACCATGCCGAGCGGTGCGTAGCCGGCCTGCAGCAAAGTCCAGAAGTCTTGCCCGCTCAGGTCGGACGTGAACGGGTGCCCGGCGTCGTTACGCCACTTCTTGCCGTCGTCGGCCTTGACCGCGGTGCCGACGGCCAGGAACTCGGCGGCGTCCTTGCCCCACTCCTTGAACTCGACCTCCAGCCGCACCGCCACGATGCCGTCGGCACCGAGCACGTCGGCTTCGGCCTGCATCCGGGACATGGCGAGTTCGCGGGCGTGGTACATCGCCTGGGACAGCACGTCGAGTTCCTGGTTCTTGCTCCACCGGCCCATCTGGAAGCCGACGTGGTAGACCGACGAGCCCAGCACGAGCCCGAGCGGCGTGAAGCCGGCCTGCTTGACGAGCAGGAACTCGTTGACGCTCAGGTCCGATGTGAAGATGTGCCCCGGCGTGCCGGGCTTGAGCTCCTGGAGCCGGTTCATCGCGTCCTGCGGGAGTCCCAGCGCCGTCGGGTCCATCTGGGCGGTCATGAGCGTCCTACCTTCTTGTTGAACGTGCCCGGCTTGTCCAGTCGCAGCATCGGGAGCGGCATCTCCGGTTTGTCCGGCCGACCCTTGGTGCCGATCGGCACGATCGCCGTGCCCCAGAGGAACGCGTCGGCCATGTGATCGTGGGCGTCCTCGCCGCCGTACGCGCAGCGATTCTCAAAGATGTTGAGCTGTATGTCTTTCAGCACGACCGTGTGACCGCCACGCTTCGCGGCATCGGCTGCGAGCGACACCCGGGCAGCGTGGCGGGCGGCTGTGACGAGGTTCGTGGAGCCGACGACCTCCTGGTTCATCCAGGAACTCTGCTGCATGCGCTGCGACCAGTCGTCGTGCCGGATCACCGCGCCGACGCCCTGGACGAGGTCGACCGGCACCCAGCCGGCTCGGAGCAGCTTCGCGAACTCCTGGCCGCTGAGGTCGGAGGTGAACGCCTTCTTCGGCCGCTTGTCGCCGTCGGCCCGGACCGCCGTGCCGATCGCCAGGAACTCGAGACCGTTGCCGTAAAACGAGCCGACCGTCAGCCGGACCCCGACGACGCCATCGCCGGCCAGACCGATGCATTCCGTGCGCATGCGTTCGACCGCGCGATGCCGGGCCTGTTCGAGCAGGTGTTGCACGGCCGGCACGTCGACCACGGGGGCGGGTGCCCACGCACCATATCGGCCGCCCATGCCCTGGCCCGAGAAACCGCCGGAGTTGAAGCCACCGCCGGCGAACCCGCCACGGTAGGCACCGCCATAACCACATCCGGTGTACGACCAGCCGACATTGAAAACGGCGCTGCCCATGACCTGACCGACCGGCGAGAATCCGACCGATCGGATCGCGGCGAACTCCTGCGTGCTGAGATCGGAGGTGAAGGCGCCGGACTCGCCCCGATCGGCTCGTTGCCGCATCTCGGCGATGCGCCACTGCGCCTGTAAGGGGAGACGGCCCGCCGCGATCTCAGCCGCGCTTGCCGCCGCGATCTGCTCGGGGGTCCACTCGCCGGGGCCGGAAGGACCACTGGGTGCCGACATCACGCCACCATCCCGTCCGTCATGATCACGGTGCCACCCATGATCACAGTGTCGTCAGCCGGGCGAGGATCTCGGCCGCGGCGGCGTTGGAGGACGCGACCGCGTTGAGTTGGGCGGCCATCTCGCGAGACCACTCGTCGAGCGTGACCGTGCGGCTCGACATCACGACACCACCGGATTCGTGCCGGATCGACGCCGTCAGCGGGCGCCCGAACTCATGCCGATCGAGGTCGAACCGGTGGTTGCCGAGGTGCACCGAGACGCTGAGCACGGCCGGCTCGCTGCGACCACCGAGACGCGCCTTGATCTTGCCCTCGCGCCGCACCGTCACGATTTCGCCGGGGAGCGCCGCCGAGAGCACGTTGAGCAGGAAGCCGGAGTAGAGCGACAGATCATCCGTGTGCTTCCGCAGCTGGGCGGCGAGCATCTCCAGGTCAAAGTAGGTCGGCGGTGGCGTTTCCTGCGTCATGCCAGCCCCTGCTCCATGCCTCGGTCCTCCGACTGATCGATGGTCGACCACTCTCGCCAGGTTAGTCCGCGCACGCCACGAGCGCTCCCCCGACCTTGATCCACCCAAGATCGAGTCCTCGGCGTCACGCCCCCGTGTCGGGTTCGCCGGCCGCGATCGCCGTCGCCAGGTCGAAGGTCGGGCGCCCCATCAGCACCAACCGCACGGTGCTGACCTCGGGCGGCGCCTCCCGCATCGCGTCGAGCGCGATCCGGATCGCATGGTCGACGGGCCAGGAGAAGCTGCCGCTGGAGATCAGCGGAAACGCGACGCTCGTGGCCGGCAGCGTGGGCGGCGAGCGCCAGCGACGTCGTGTAGCAGGATCGCAGCAGGTCCGGGCGGGCCGAACCCTGGCGCCAGACCGGTCCAACCGTGTGGATCACCCAGCGCGCTGGCAGCCGCCCGGCCGTCGTCGCCACCGCGTCGCCGGTCGCCAACCCACGGCCGTAGTGGGAGGCGCGCAGCGCCCGGCAGGCCGCCAGGATCTCCGGGCCGCCCTTGCGGTGGATCGCGCCGTCGACTCCCCCGCCGCCGAGCAGCGACGAGTTCGCCGCGTTGACGATCACGTCCACTCGCTATTCGGTGATGTCCCCTTCGACGATTTCGATCGTCATCGCATTTCTCCCCGTGCCTCGCTGAAAGTGATCAACCGGACAGCTGCGGTGTGGTCGTGGCGGCCGGCACGGGCAGGACTCGGCGGGCGAGAAGCGTGCCACCGGCCACCGCTGCCGGCATCACCAGCACGGCTCCCAGTGGGATCAGGAAACACACGAACACCGTCGCTCCGAAACCGACCGCCAGCGGACGATTCGCCCTCAGAACCCGCCGCCGATCAGCCAGTTTGAGACCACGCCGGGCGAACGGGACGCCGACGAGTTCGATGGTCAGGAACCAGCCGCCGAAAAGGGCTCCGATCACCGGTACGGCGGTCTGCCCGACGACCGGGATGAACCCGGCCAGAAACAGCGGCACCCCGATCAGCGCGGAGATCGCGACCAGCCGGATCGACTCCCCGATGCCACGCACCAACTCCGCGAACCACGGCAGGTGCACCGGCTCGGGGACGTCGCCGAGCTTCTGATCGATCCGCTCGGAGATCTTCTCGTAGAACGGATCGCCGATCGCGAGCGTGATCGACGTGAACGTCACGACGGCGAGCAGCCCGGTGATCCCGATGACGGCGATGCCGCCGATGAGACGGGCGATGCCGCGCAGCGATGCGTTCCAGCCGTTCGCGAACCAGGTCACGGCCGACGCCAGGTCTCCGATGTAGACAAGGAGCAGCACGAACACGACGAGCAGCAGCAGGCCCGCGATCAGTGCCGGGAGCAGCCCGAGGAAGTAGAGGCCGATGCTCGACCGGTACATGCCCAGGCCACGACCGAGCAGCGAGATGCCCGTCAGGAACTCACGGACCGGGTTGCGGCGCGCCGGTGGTGTGATCATGGCGCCAGCGTAAGGGCGCCGCCACGACTGGGCCACTCGAAAGCCGCCGCTCAAAGCCGGAAGCCGCTAGTCGGCTAGCCGTACCCGGACACGCCGGTTGGCCTTGCCCTTGCTCTCGACCTTGACCACGACGACCTTGCCGATCTGCGCGGTCGAAGCGACGTGGGTGCCGCCGTCGGCCTGCGTGTCGAGGCCGACGATGTCGACGATGCGGATCTCGGTCTCGTCGGCCGGGATCAGGTTGCTCTGGGTGCGGATGATGTCGGGCAACCCGAGCGCCTCCTCGCGCGGCAGCACCTTCACAGCCGACGCGCCGGTCGGCGATCACCTCGGCGTTGACGAGTTCTTCGAGCCGCGCCTTGAAGTCGGCCGGCACCTCGGGCAGGTTGAAGTCCATCCTGGCCTCGCCCGGGCTCCATGTTGCCGCCGGTGACCAGTGCGCCGAAATCGCGGAAGACAACACCGCAGAGCACATGCAGGCCGGAGTGGGTACGCATGAGCATGGATCGCCGGGCGTCTTCCAGGGCACCGGTGACCGCGGTGCCGGCCGGCGGGAGCGGATCGCCGTCGGCCGGGATCAGGTAGAGGTCGTCGCCTTTGCGGGTGCCGACGATCCGGGTCTGTACGCCTTCCCACAGCAGCACGCCGTGGTCCGGGTGGCTGGCCGCCGCCGCCCGGGTAGAAGGCCGACGGTCGAGCACGATGCCGTTCTCCGCGTCGCTGGCGAGCACGGTGCACTGCCACTCGCGCAGGGTCGGGTCGGCGAGGTCGAGACGCGTGGTGCGGCCGTGCTGGGTCACGCCCATGGCTGCTGTTACCTCAATCGTTGAGGAAGGTCGCGACGCGGTCGCGAAGGTCGGCACGCTGCGTCCACAGGACGCCGGGCTTGTCGTAGATGTGCAGGGTCGCGTTCGGCAGCAGCGCCGCGAGCTGCTCGGCGACCGCCGCCGGGTGCAGCTCGTCGCCCTGGAGCCGATGACGAGCACCGGAATCCGCGACATCGGCGAGCGTCGCCGGGTCGGAGACGGCGATCTGCTCGGGCAGGCTGGCGAGGCCGGGCGCCAGGCCGTCGCCCATCAGCATGTCCATGCGCTGGCGCAGGAACGACCACGTCGACGGGTTGTTGCGCAGCGATGGGCGGGATGTCCTGGGAGAGCACCTCGGCGACCCCGGCGGCGTCGCCCTCGTCGATCGCGTCGAGCAGCGCGGTGAGGCGCTCCCGCGCGGCGGCCGGCCGGGGCGTGTCGAGCACCGACGGGCAGGAACAGCACCACCCGCTCGAACCGGTCCGGGGTGCTCGGCGAGCAGCCGGCACAGCGCCCCGGCGCCGAGGCTGACCCCGAGCGCGCGGGTGGCGCCGGTGAGGTCGGCGACGGCGCGCAGGTCGCGGGCGAGGTCGGCGTAGGTCCAGCGGCCGGCCGGCGCGGCGGACCTGCCGTGGCCGCGGAACTGGAAGAACACCCGGCGGCCGGTGACGGCGCTGCCGAGCGGCCGGGTCTCGGCGATGCCGTTGCCGAGGCCGTGGGCGAACACGGTGACCGGATCGCCGAGGCCGGTGACGAGGTATTCCAACTCGACGCCGTGCGGCGTCTGCAGCAGCGACGTCTCGGGTTGGGGCAGCGACGGGCGGCCCGAGTACGGGACCGCTGGGCCCGGGCCCGTACGTGTTGGGACCCGACCCCGGTGGCGGGGGCCAGCGGAAGTCTCTCACCAGTTGCCACGCCCTTCGGTGGCGTCGCGGATGGCGGGCCGGACGTCGAGCAGGTAGACCAGGGCGACCGTGATGGCGATGACGGCGAGGATCGAGGTGATCACGCCGCCGCCGTAGAGAACGACACCGACGTCAGCAGGGTGAAGATCAGCGCGCCCAGTGTCATCAGCACCCAGGAACCCTTGGTCAGTCGCCCGACGACCGGGAACGCGTCGGCCCGGCGGGTCACGCAGTGCACGAATGCCAGCGCCTCGGCGATCACCGTGACGATGAGGAACGCGTCCGCCACCCAATGCTGGATCGTAGGTATGCCGAATGCCATGCCGACAGCTTATTCCTCCCGCGGTGAGCGGCGCGATGACGCGGTCACGCGCACACCCGGACGACGACCGCCCCGCCCGGACTCCGAGCGGGGCGGCCTGCGCGGTGACTAGTTGGTCTTGCGGGCCTTCGGAGCCGCGCTTGACCGGCTCGGTCGTGACATCGGCCACGAGGACGGTGTCGTCGACCTCGACGTGGCCGGGCGCGACTCTTCGGCCGTCACGACCTCGGCGACGATGCGCTCGGTGCGCCCGGCTTGGCCGGCGGCGTGTTGCGGCCGACGACCTGCTCGCCGCGGGTGACCAGGTCGGCGTAGATCGCGGCGGCCTTCTCCTGCGCGGCCTGGGCGTTGGTGCGCACGACGTTGGCGTTCCGGCGGGCGCGACTCGCGCAGCTTGTCGGTGTCGGTGTCGACGACGCGCTGGCGCAGCTCGGCGACGAGCGACGGGATCTCGGCGACCTTCTGCGTCACCTTGTCCTGGATCACGTTGAAGCGGCCGGGCAGCTCGTCCTGGAACGCGTTGACCCGCTCCTGCAGCCGGCGACCCGCTCCGGCAGCTTGCGCAGGCGCTCGATGGCGAGGTCGCCGGCGCCGGCGGCGGCGTAGAGCGGGGTCGGGATCTTCGTGTGGCTCGGTGTCGGTGGTGGTCATGACGACTCCTTCATGGTCAGTTGCGGTTCGGGTTCTGGGCTCGCGGTCCTCGTGCGGGCAGCGTCATCAGTACCTATCAACGGTTATGTCGGCTTCGCGGGCATTCTCCCGGCGGAACGTCTCGTAGATCTGGGTCAGCGTCTGCTTCTGCGCCTCGGTCAGGTCTGGGTCGTCCGCGATCGCGGCGAGCACGCCCTGACCGTCTTTGAGGTCGAGCAGGCCGGCCCGCAGATACATCACGGGCGTCGACACCCGCAGCGCGGTCGCGAGCTGCTGCAGCACCTCGGCGCTCGGCTTGCGCAGGCCCCGCTCGATCTGGCTGAGGTACGGGATTGGAGACCCCGGCCTGCTCCGCGAGCTGGCGCAGCGAGATCCGCGCGTTGTGGCGCAGATCGCGGATGAACTCGCCGATGTCGTGGGACAGGTCCCGGGGGTTGGTCACGCATCCAGAGTCTAGCCACGCCGTGCTAGCAATTGCAAGCAAAACGCTAGCTAGCAGCTACCACGGCGTGTCGCGCATCACCGCGATACAGATCGAGGCACGGCGGACGCGAACCTGCGCCGACCGCGCGACGCCGCCGCCGAGCAGCGGCGACCTCGCGCCAGGTCGGCGAGCACCGGCGCGTCACATCCGAGGAACCGCAGCGCGGCGACCAGCACCGGCATCCGGGCCCGCATCGCGCCGTCGTCGATCTTCAACGCGACCGCGCCGACGCCGGGCACGGCGACCGCGATCACGCCCTCGGCGCCGCCCTTCGACAGCAGGCCGGGCACGCCGCGCATCAGCCGGTCGTCGTCCGCGCCGGTGCCGGAGACCAGCTCCGGGTGGGCCCGCATCGCGTCGGCGACCGCGCCGCTCGCGCGTGCCGGGCGCGGCGTCGACGAGCCGCAGGAACGCGCCGGCCAGCGCCGCGCAGCGACATCGCCAGCACGCGGCGCGCCGCAGCCGTCGACGCCGACCGCGGCCGACCGGCTCGCCGGTGATCTCCTCGACCGCGCTGCCGCAGCGCGACGTCTGCAGCGGATGGTCGGCGCGACCGGTAGTCGTCGAGCGGCCAGCCGGCGGCGACGCAGGTCAGCAGCATGCCGGTGTGCTTGCCGGAGCAGTTCATGTAGACCGGCGCGGCCTCGCCGCCGGCCCGCAGCAGCGCGTTCCGGGCCGCCTCGCCAGCGGCAGGTCGGCGGGCGTGCGCAGGTCGGCCTCGGTCAGCCCGGCCGCGGCGAGCAGCGCCCGTACCCGCGTGATGTGCATCGGCTCGCCGGAGTGGCTCGCCGAGATCAGCGCCAGGTCGGCCGGGTCCGTCAGCGACAGGCCGGCTCGCAGCATGCCGACCGCCTGCATCGGCTTGTTGGACGAGCGCGGGAACACCGCACCGGTCGGGTCGCCGAGCTCGGCGACCAGCGCGCCGTCCGGCGCCGAGGACCGCGACCGAGCCGCGGTGGAACCCCTCGACGAAGCCGGACCGGCCCACCTCGGCGAGCGGCATCGCCGCCCTGGTAACGGCGCGGTCAACGCGCCGCGACGCCCAGCATCGCGCGGGCCTCGTCGGTGGTCAGCGGCGGGCGCTGGGCCAGCCGGGCGAAACCGACCGCGCGCGCGACCAGCTGCATGTTCGACTCGACCGGCTGGCCCTTCGCGTACGTGACGGTGTCCTCCATGCCGACCCGCAGATGGCCGCCGGCCGACAGCGAGGCGAGCATCACGTCGATCGTGGAGCGGCCGATGCCGGTCGCCGAGAACGTCGTGCCCTCCGGCAGGTCGCGCAGCGCCTGCTTGCACGCGACCAGCGCCTCGGTGGTGCCGGGCATGCCGCCGGGCACGTTCATCACGAAGTCGACGTGCACGTGGCCGCCGGACGGCAGCCCGTACTTGCCGAGCAGCCGCTGCAGCGAGGTCAGCTGGCCGAGGTCGAAGATCTCGTACTCCGGGACGATGCCGCGCTCCTGCATCCGGGTGTGCAGGTCGACGATGAACTCCCAGCGGTTCATGAAGACGTCGTCGCCGAAGTTGACCGTGCCCATCGTGCAGGAGGCCATGTCGGGCTCGGCGTCGAGCACGGCGAGCCGGGCGCTCTCCGGGTCGGTGACCGCGCCGCCCGAGGACAGCTGCACGATCAGGTCGGTCTCGGCCCGCAGCGCCTGCACCGTCTCCTTGAGCCGGCCCGGGTCGAGCGTCGGCTGGGCGTCGTCGTCGCGGATGTGCACGTGGATCACGCTCGCGCCGACCGCTTCGCACTCCCGTGCCGTGGTCGACCAGCTCGTCGAGGGTGACCGGCAGCGCGGGGACGTCCGACCTTCGCCGACTCCGCGCCGGTGGGCGCGACCGTGATCAGCGTGCCGTTCGTCATGCCCGCGATCGTCGCACGTCACGGGGAGCACGGGCGCGCGGGACCCGCAACTCGACCTCGGTGCCCATGCCGGAACCTGCCCGGATCACGGCCGTGCCGCCGATGTCGCGTACGCGTCCGCGGATCGACTGCGCCACGCCGAGACGCCCGGCCGTCGCCGCTTCTTCGAGCCGGCCGGCCGGGATGCCGGGCCCGTCGTCACGGACCGTGATCATGATGCCGTCATCGTCGTCCTCGACCAGCACCCAGGCCTTGGCACCGGGCCCGGCGTGCTGGTTGACGTTGTCGAGCGCGCTGCCGACGGCGGCGGCGAGTTCGGTACAGACGTCGGCCGGCAATCCGATCGGCGTGGCCGGGATCGCGAGCGTGACCGTCTCGGAGGCGAAACCCGCCAGCATCGACCGGAGATCGGAACGCCGTCACCGGGCTCGGTCGCGGCCGCCGGTGCCGACGAGCGCGCGGAGCTTAATCTCCTGCTCGGCGGCCAGACGGCCCAACTCGACGCCCTCGCCGCCGAGGTCGTGCGCGCGCCGGGCCACGAGCGTGAGCACCTGCAGCACCGAATCGTGGATCTCCCGGGCCAGCCGCTCCCGGGTGCGGTTGGACGCCTCCATGTCGACAGCCTGGGCGAGTCGCGCCTGCGTCTTGACGTTGAGCTGGGACACGTAACCGACTGCGACCGCTGCGAGCACCAGCAGGATCGCACTGTTCAGGCTGTTCTGATTGAT
>CAWCPX010000006.1:0-151997 GCA_963797605.1 uncultured Actinomycetota bacterium
CACGAAGTCGCGTCCTTGTCGATCTTGCCGACCTTGGACGCGCCGCCCGGGCGAGCCGAGGCCCTCGAAGAACTCGTAGTTGGCGCCGGTGAAGTCTTTCCACTGCGCCGGAACGTCGTCTTCGTAGAAGATCGCCTCAACGGGACAGACGGGCTCACAGGCACCGCAGTCGACACACTCGTCGGGGTGGATGTAGAGCATCCGGTTGCCTTCATAGATGCAGTCCACCGGGCACTCTTCGATGCACGCCTTGTCCAGCAGATCCACGCACGGCTCGGCGATGATGTAGGTCACGCCCTGTCCCTTCCTGCACAAGTGTCTCGGTCACACCCTTCGGGCGTCGACGCACACAGCTTAGTATTCCGCCTGAGGGCCAACCACGGGAGGTGCGGCATGATCGGACCACAAGATGTGGGACACCGGGTTGTGGTCCGCCGCGTGGTCGGCGAGCGCGACGGCCGTCCGCTCTTCACCGACATTCTCGGCGAGCTGCTGACATACGGCACTGACGAACTCACGGTGGCCTCGAAAAATGGGCCGGTAAGCGTACCCGTGGAAGCGATTGTCGCCGCGAAGCGGATTCCGCCGCGCGCCTTCGCTATCGGCGGACCACGCGGTGCGGCTTTGACCCGACCGTCTTCGTGAATTCCTTCAACTGCTGGGCCCGGTAATCGCGCCCGATCGCCATCGCGACCAGCAGGCCGATGATCGGCGCCGCCGATGCCGATGCCGAGCAGGTGCCAGATCTCGGAGAAAAAGAGGCCGGCTCCGCCGTCGAACGGATTCGCGGAGACCTTCGGGTGATGCAGCCGGCTGAGCGCCCCGCTGAACACCGGGCCGATCAGCACGCACGCGATCGTCGCACTGAGCAGCACCAGGCCTAACTCGGGCAGCGCACGAGACGACGGGTATCGCACCGACCACCAGTAGGCCGCGACGACCATGATGACCGCGAGCACGGCCAGGAAGACGAGACCGGAGTTGATCTGACCGTTATCGGACTTGCGGTAGACCGTGAGGCCGAGAATCCGCACGATGATATTGGCCAGAAAGATCACGCCGGCGACGATCGCGATCGGCTTATAGCGGCCCCACATGGCAACGAACTCCCCTCATCGATCAGCGCGACCGCGGACGTCTGACAGTCACCCGATCGCAACAGATATAACCGCACCGAGGCCCGGGCCGCCAGTGGCAAATCCTCCGAAATTCCTGTGAGGTGCCGGGTGGCTTATGGCCGGCCTTTCTTCGCCGGCTTCGCCCCGGAACTCTTCGCCGGCTTTGCTCCGGGTCGCGGGGCCACGACCGGGTCACGCTTCGGCGGCACGGGTGGCGTCGCCTGACGCGCCATCGATCGGCCACCCAGCAGGCTCGTGCCGGCCTGCCCGGCCTCGGCCGCACGCGCGTTCGCCCGCTTGACGATCAACCAGTAGCCGGTGCCGGCCCAGGCCAGGGATCCGGTCGCGATCGTCGCCAACCCGACCCAGTTGTTGCCGGTGAGGATCAGATCGCCGTCAGAGGTCGTGGTGCCGGCGACGCCCATCACGATCAACCACGCGAGACCGGGGAGCAGCGCCAGGCCGACGTGCCGGGTCACGCGATAGGTGAACCAGACGATCGCGGCGTTGCCCACGACGGCCGCGAGGAGCGCGACCGGCATCCGGGCAGTGGTGCGAGCCGGGGAAGGTCAGCGGCGTCAGCAGCGCTTCCCAGATGGCCGTGATGACGCCCAGCAGCACGCCGACGAGCGTGCCGCCGACGCGATAGGCGATGTCAGTCCGTGATGCCGGCAAAAAGATCACTTTCCCAGCCGTTCGGGCCGGAGCCCGGGCCTCGGTCGCCGACGGCGAGGGTGAAGAATTCCACGCCCATGAACTCGGCACCGAAATTGCCGGCGATCGCGTAGAGCCACGACGTCGGCGGGATCTGGGTCGCGTGCGCTCGCAGCGCCGCCACCTTCTTCTCGTGCTGCTCCTGCCCGTCGATGGCGGCCGCGATCTCCGCGTCGGGGGTGCCGAACGGCAGGTCGTCAATGCTCTTGGCGTCGCCGAACGGGTTGTCGGTCGAGTCGGCGAACGCCTCGATGCCGGCGGCGAGCACGCTGCGAGGCACCGCCGTCCAGTAGATCTTGCTCGGACCGAAGCCCGCCGCCGTCGCCATCTCGGCGGCTCGCATCGCGACCCGGTGGGCCTGGATGTGATCGGGATGGCCGTAGAACCCGTTGGGGTCGTAGGTCACCAGGACCTGCGGCCGGATCTCATCGATCACTTCGAGTAACGTCTTCGCGGCCTCGTCGAGGTCGACTCCCCAGAACGCGCGTGGCTTCGCGTTGGCGGGCGTGCCCATCATGCCGGAATCGCGGTAGTGGCCGGCGCCACCGAGGAACCGGTGATCGGTGACGCCGAGCGCGGCGCAGGCGGCCGCCAGCTCGGTGATGCGGTAGCCGCCGAGCTGGTCGGCGTGCATCACTTCGAGCTGGGCCAGCTCGGGCACGTGGATCTCGCCCTCCTCGCCCAGCGTGCAGGTGACGAGCGTGACGTGAGCACCCTCGGCCACGTAGTGCGCCATCGTGGCGCCGGTGCCGATCGACTCGTCGTCGGGGTGCGCATGCACGAACATGATCCGGCGCGCGGCGTCGCGCGAGGACGCTGCGGGAGCCGACGCGGAGTTGGATGCCACCGCGAACACTCTAGCCGCGGATGCCGCCAGCAGCCCTCTCGGGCGATGCGAGGCGAGGCGAGACGGCCGCGCCGGAGGAAGTCGCCGGGTCTGCCCACGCTCCCGCGGCGTGCGCGGCATCATGGTCGAATGGAGTATCCGGAACTTGCCGCCCGAACCCGACGCTTTTCCTACGGCGCTCCCCGCGCGGTCACCGTCGGCTCCGACGGCGCCCGGGTCGTGTTTCTGCGGTCGCGGAGGCCCGGAAGATCCAATCGACCGGCTGTACGTCTTCGATGTCGCGGCCGGCACGGAACGACTGATCGCCGATCCGATCGCCGCTGCTCGACGGGCAGACGGCCGAGTTGCCACGCCGCCGAGCGGGCCTTGCGCGAGCGCACCCGCCTGTCCGCCGGCGGCATCGGCTCCTACGGCACCGACCCGCGCGCGACCGTGGCCGCCTTCACCGTGGGTGGGCGCCTGTTCCGGGCCGATCTACGCACCGGCGTCACCACCGTGTGCGCGGCGGCCGGCGGCGCGCTCGATCCCCGACCGGACCCGACCAGCAGCAAAATCGCGTACGTGTCGACGGCGGACGGCGACGGGGCGCTCCGGGTCACCAGCGAGACCGGCGGCGACACGCTGATCGCGGGCGAGGCCGGCATCGGCTGGGGCCTGGCCGAGTTCATCGCCGCCGAGGAGTTCGGGCGCTTCCGCGGCTACTGGTGGGCACCCGACGGCACCTCGATCCTGGCCGCCCGCGTCGACGAGGCCCGGGTCAACCGGTGGCACCTGGCCGATCCGACGAACCCCGACGAGACGCCGCGCACGATCGCGTACCCGCACGCCGGCTCGCCGAACGCCGAGGTCAGCCTGCATCTGCTGGATCTCGACGGCGGTTGGGTCGACGTCCACTGGGATCGGGAGACCTACCCGTATGTGGTCGCCGTGTCCTGGACCGAGACGGGCGGCCCGCTGATCACGGTGCTGCGCCGGCTGCAGCAGCACGGCCTCGTGCTCGCCGTCGACCCGCGCACCGGCGAGACGCAGGTGCACGCCGAACTCGCCGATCCGCGCTGGGTCGAGCCGATCGACGGCACCCCGACCTACCTGCCCGACGGCCGGGTGCTCGTCGGCGGCGAACTGGCCCACGACGGGTACGACGCTCGGTGCCTGTTCGCGGACGGCACCCTGGTCAGCCCGCCGTCGGTCTATCTGCGGCGCGTCTGCGGCCGACTGGGCGGCGATCTGCTCGTCGAGGCGTCTGACGGGGAGCCGTCCGAGCAGCATCTCTTCCGGGTCGACGCGTGCGCCGGCGCCTCGCCGACCGAGCTCACACGGCTGACCACGGTGCCCGGTTGGCACAACGGGTTCGTGGGCGGTGACACGCTCGTCGTCGCTTCGAATTCATTGGATTTCGCGGGTACGCAATGGACCGTCTGGCGCGGCAGCACCCAGATCGGCACGCTGGAGAATCTCGCCGCGACCCCGCCGTACGCGCCCCGGCCCGCGCTCGAACGGGTGACCGACCGGCGGCTTCCGTCCGGCGTGCTCTACCCCCGCAGCCACGTCGCCGGCCGCAAACTGCCCGTGCATCGTCGACATCTACGGCGGCCCCGGGCACCAGGAAATCGTCTCGGCCCGATCGCGCTGGGTCGAGAAGCAGTGGTGGGCCGAGCAGGGCTTCGCCATCGTGTCGATCGACAACCGGGGCACGCCGGGCGTCGCGCCGAGCTTCGAGAAGGTGATCCACCGCCGGTTCGCCGACGTCGTGCTCACCGACCAGGTCGACGCGCTGCAGGCTCTCGCGGACAAGCATCCCGACCTCGACCTGAACCGGGTCGGCGATCCGGGGCTGGTCGTTCGGCGGGTGGCTGGCCGGACTCGCGGCGCTACGCCGGCCCGACGTCTACCGTGCCGCCGTGGTCGGGGCGCCGGTCAGTGACTGGGAGCTGTACGACACCGCGTACACCGAGCGCTACCTCGGTCTTCCGTCGGACGGCTCGGACGTCTACGCCCACCACAGCCTGATCGCGCTCGCCTCGGAACCGCAGTTCGCCGGCGACCCGCGTACACCGATGATGCTCATTCATGGTTTCGCGGACGACAACGTCGTGGCCGCGCACACCCTGCGGCTGTCGGCGGCGCTGCTGGCCGCGGGCCGGCCACACTCGATGATTCCGCTGCCCGGCGCGTCGCACATGGCCGCGGGCGGCATCCGGGAACGGCTGATGCAGTTCGAATTGGAATTCATCCGGGAACATACGCGGTAGCGGCCCGGGCGATGATCAAGCGGGAAAAGGACAACCCTCGACTCCACCCGATGGGGACAACCGGGGAGCGTTCGGCGGCCTAGGCTCGATCGCATGACTCAGTTTGACCTTGCGACCGCGGCGGTCGAGGCGGCAATCGCGGCCGGCGCCCGCTACGCGGATGCCCGCGTCATGCATCGACGCACCGAATCGATGTCCGCGCGCAACGGCGAGATCGAGGAACTCGACAACGTCGAAGACGCGGGCATCGGCGTCCGCGCACTCGTCGGCTCCGGGTGGGGTTTCTATGCCGTGCCCGACCTCTCCACCTCGGCCGCCCGAGCCGCCGGCGAGAGAGCGGCCGCCATCGCGGCGGCGAGCGCTCTGGTGTCGGGAAGGCCGGCCGAGCTGGTGCCGGGCCGGCCGGCGGTCGACTCGTGGGCGTCCGATTGCGAGATCGACCCGTTGTCCGTGTCGCTCTCGGAGAAAGGCGACCTGCTCACCGGCGTCACCGGAGCGATGCATCGGGCCGGCGGCGACCAGTCGACCGGGTCCTACCACATCTGGGACACGCGGAAGTGGTTCGTCTCCTCCGAGGGCCACCGCATCGACCAGCACATTCGCGAGTGCGGTGCCGGCATCACCACCACCGTCATCGGCGAGAGCGAGACCCAGCGCCGCTCCTACCCGGCCAATCGCGGCCAGTTCGGCACCCGTGGCTGGGAACTCGTGCACGAGATCGATCTGGCCGCACACGGCGAGCGCATCGTCGACGAGGCCCGCGCCCTGCTCACGGCTCCGCTCTGCCCAGCCGGCGAGACCACCCTCATCCTGGGCGGCGAGCAGATGGCGCTGCAGATCCACGAGTCGGTCGGGCACGCCATCGAACTCGACCGCATCCTCGGCTGGGAGGCCGCCTACGCGGGCACGTCCTGGCTCGATCTCGCCCAGCTCGGCTCGCTGCGCTACGGCTCCGACCTGATGAACATCGTGATCGATCCGCGCATCCCGGGCGCGCTCGGCTCGTTCGGTTACGACGACGAGGGCACCGTGGCCGCGCCGCGCGACGCCGTCCGCAACGGCATCTGGGTCGGCGTGCTGGCCGGCCGCGACTCCGCGAGCATGGCCGGCCTCGACTACGGCGGCAGCGTCCGGTCCGACGGCTGGGCCCGGCTGCCGATGGTGCGGATGACCAACGTCGGCCTCGAACCAGGTCCGCGACACACTCGAGTAGATCATCGCCGCCACCGACGACGGCATCTTCATGGAGAACAACCGCTCCTGGTCGATCGACGACAAGCGGCTCAACTTCCAGTTCGGCTGCGAGATCGCGTGGGAGATCAAGAACGGTAAACGCGGCCGCATGCTCCGCAACCCGACCTACACCGGCATCGGCCCGCGGTTCTGGCAGTCGATGGACATGCTGTCGTCGGAAATCGTGCCCTGGGGCACGCCCAACTGCGGAAAGGGCCAGCCCGGCCAGGTCGGTCACACGGGCCACCCGGCGGCACCGGCCCGGTTCACAAACGTGCGAGTGGGGGTACGCGGATGAAAGCGCGGCAGCGATTTCACATGTCGCAGGTGAGTCGCGGCACCGACCGACGCGAGGTGGCGGGCGCATGAGCAGCGAACTTGATCTTGCGAATCGTCTCGTGGCGATGGTGAACAAGACCGCGCCGCACGCGGAAGCCGAAGTGTCGGTGGAAACCGTGGCCCTGGCCCTCACCCGGTTCGCCAACTCGGCGATCCATCAAAACGTGGCCGACGAGACCACGACGATCCGGCTCAAGGTGCATGCCGACGGCCGCTCGGTGACGTCATCGACGACGCTGACCGGCCCTGACGCGCTCGACTCGCTCGTCAGTCGCACGATCGCGTCGGCGCGAGTGGCGCCGCTCGATCCCGGTTGGCCCGGGCTCGCACCCGCGGCCCCGACGGCCTACCCGGGCACCGTGGACCCGGCGATCGCCGACGCCACGCCGAAGGACCGAGCCGAACGCGTCCGCGCCTTCGTCGACGCCGCGGGGGGTCTCACAACCGCGGGTTACTGCCAGACGCGTCACGTCCGGTCCGCGTTCGCGAACTCCGCCGGCCAGGGCGTCGCCGGGGCCTCGGCTGATGTCGGGTTCGACGGCATCGCCCGCACCCCGACCTCCGACGGCTCGGCGCGGCTCGCGAGTTCCCGCCTGAGCGAGATCGACGGCGCGTTGCTCGGTGCCCGCGCCGCCGCGAAGGCGCGAGCCGGTGCCGACGCGACCGAGTTGGCTCCCGGGCGCTACGAGGTCGTGCTCGAACCGACGGCCGTCAGCGACCTGCTCGACGCGTTCGCGATCTACGGCTTCAACGGGCGCTCGTTCGTCGACCAGACGACGTTTCTGCGACCCGGCGAGCAGCAGTTCGACCCCAGCATCACCTTCTTCGACGACGCGGTCACGCCCGGCACGATCGGCATCCCGTTCGACAAGGAGGGCACGCCGAAACGGATCGTCGAACTCGTCACCGACGGGCGTTCGATCTCGCCGACGCTCGACCGGCGCACCGCCGCCGAAGCCGGTTCACAGACCACGGGCCACGGTGTCGGTGGCCCGTGGGGCGCGTACCCGCTGCAGCTGACGCTGGCTCCGGCTGGCGGAAACGGATCGACGCCGGCCGAGGTCGACGGGCCCGCCGCCGACGCGAGCGTGCTGGCTCTCGTCGCGGGCGTCACCCGCGGCGTCCTTGTCACCGACCACTGGTACACCCGGGTGCTCGATCCCCGCACGCTGGTCATGACCGGGCTCACACGTAACGGCGTCTGGCTGATCGAAGACGGCGAGATCACCCGGCCGCTCCGCAACTTCCGCTTCACCCAGTCCTACCCGGAAGCGCTCGCGCCCGGGGCGGTGCTCGGCGTCGGTTCCTACGCTCCGCCGATGCCGTTCAACTACGAATACGCGTCGTTCCGTGCCCCGGCACTCCGGCTCGCCTCGTGGAACTTCACCGGGGGCGCGTCCGGCTGACGTTCACCCAGTCTTCAGCGGAGCTTCGCCGGGCGTCGGGGTGGCGGCTGCGCACAGTGAAGTTGTGCACACTCGGCCCCGAATGTGACCTCCGGACTTTCGCGATGTCGTCCGAAGCGCAAGACTGCCCACCGATGGCATGTGTGCGCTGGATCGCGGCGTAACGTGTGCACGGAAAACGCGAGGGCGGCGTGGCGCTCGCGATCTTCCGCGTGGGTTCATTCCCGTCGTGCGAAGACCTGACGCGCTGCCCGCAGCTGAGGCTTGAAGATCGTATTTAGCGCGCGCTGAGCATATAAGAGCAGCGGAAACCGTCAGGGAGCGAAGACGAGATGACGACTACAGCGGCCCGTCCAACGGCTGCCGAGCCCACGCCCCGGCCACGCGCCGAGATCGAGGCGCGCACATTACGTACCGACCGATGGTGGCTCGCGCCACTGCTGACGGTCATCGGGCTGCTGGCCTGGCTGACGTACGCGACGTTCCGCGTGTTCCAGCAGGCGGACTACTTCAAAGAGGGCGCGGGCTACCACTACCTGACGCCGTTCTACTCGCCATGCTTCTCCAACGGATGCGTGCCGGCGGCCGCCGAGTTCGGGCGGTTCCTTCCGGACTGGCCGATCATCCCGTTCGCCGCGATCAGCCTTCCGTTCCTGCTGCTCTTCCGGCTCACGTGCTACTACTACCGCAAGGCCTACTACCGCAGCTTCTGGGCGTCCCCGCCGGCCTGCGCCGTGCCCGACGGTCACGCGACGTACACCGGTGAGACCCGCTTCCCGCTGCTCTTCCAGAACCTCCACCGGTACGCGTTCTACGCCGCCGTGCTGATCTCGATCATCAACACGTGGGACGCGATCCGTGCCTTCGACGGCACCGACGGCCTCGGGTTCGGCCTCGGCAACCTCATCCTGCTGGGCAACGTCGTGCTGCTGTGGGCCTACACGGCTTCCTGCCACTCGTGCCGGCACATCATGGGCGGCCGCCTCAAGCACTTCTCGAAACACCCGGTGCGCTACAAGGTCTGGGGCTTCGTCTCCAAGCTCAACGGCCACCACATGGGCCTGGCCTGGACCACCCTCGCGTCACTCGCCGTCGCCGACTTCTACGTGATGGCCGTGTCCGCCGGATGGTTCACCGACCTGCGATTCATCAACTGAGGAACTCTGACATGACTGAGAATGAGATCCAGCGACTCGCGTACGACGTCGTCGTGATCGGTGCCGGTGGTGCGGGTCTGCGCGCCGCCGTTGAGGCCCGCATGGCCGGCAAGAAGACCGCGATCATCTCGAAATCACTGTTCGGCAAGGCCCACACGGTCATGGCCGAGGGTGGCGCCGCCGCGTCGATGGGCAACGTCAACTCCAACGACAACTGGATGGTCCACTTCCGCGACACGATGCGTGGTGGCAAGTTCCTGAACAACTTCCGCATGGCCGAGCTGCACGCCAAAGAGGCGCCGGCCCGGGTCTGGGAGCTCGAGACCTACGGTGCCCTGTTCGACCGCACCGCCGACGGCAAGATCTCGCAGCGCAACTTCGGTGGCCACGAGTACCCGCGGCTGGCGCACGTCGGCGACCGCACCGGCCTGGAGATGATCCGCACGCTCCAGCAGCAGATCGTCTCGCTGCAGCAGAAAGACTTCGCCGAGACCGGTGACTACGAGTCGGGCATCAAGGTCTTCGCCGAGACCACGATCACCGACCTGCTCCTCGACGGCAACAAGATCGCCGGCGCGTTCGGTTACACCCGGGAGAAGGGCGAGTTCCTGCTCTTCGAAACGGCCGCCGTCGTGCTGGCCACCGGTGGTGTCGGCAAGTCGTACAAGGTGACGTCGAACTCCTGGGAGTACACCGGCGACGGCCACGCGCTCGCTCTGCGCGCCGGCGCGACGCTGATCAACATGGAGTTCCTGCAGTTCCACCCGACCGGCATGGTCTGGCCGCCCTCGGTCAAGGGCATCCTCGTCACCGAATCGGTGCGTGGTGACGGCGGCGTGCTGAAGAACTCCGACGGCAAGCGGTTCATGTTCGACTACGTCCCCGACGTGTTCCGCAAGCAGTACGCGGAAACCGAGGAAGAGGCCGACCGCTGGTACACCGACCCCGACAACAACCGGCGCCCACCGGAGCTGCTACCCCGTGACGAGGTCGCTCGCGCGATCAACAGCGAGGTCAAAGCGGGCCGAGGCACCGAAGCGGGCGGCGTCTACCTCGACATCGCGTCGCGCCGACCGGCCGAGTTCATCCTGAAGCGGCTTCCGTCGATGTACCACCAGTTCAAGGAGCTGGCCGACGTCGACATCACGAAGCAGCCGATGGAGATCGGGCCAACCTGCCACTACGTCATGGGCGGCGTCGAGGTCGATCCCGACACGGGTGCCGCCGCCGGCCGGGTCGAGGGCCTGTTCGCCGCCGGCGAGGTCTCCGGCGGCATGCACGGCTCCAACCGTCTCGGCGGAAACTCGCTCTCCGACCTGCTGGTGTTCGGCAAGCGGGCGGGCGAGTACGCGGCCGCGTACACGTCGGCGCTCCCGGCGAAGCCCAAGGTCGGTGAGGCTGATCTCGCCGCGGCGCTGGAGACGGCGCTGGCTCCGATCAACCGTGGCGCCGCCGGCGAAAACCCGTACCACGTGTGGCACGACCTGCAGACGGTCATGCAAGAGCTGGTCGGCATCATCCGCCGCAAGGAAGAACTCGAAGAGTCGATCAAGAAGCTCGCCGACCTGCGTGGGCGGGTGGCCAACGTCGGCGCGACCGGCGGCCGCAAGTTCAACCCGGGCTGGCACCTCGCGCTCGACCTGCGCAACATGCTGGTCGTCTCGGAGTGCACGGCACGCGCGGCCCTCGAACGCGAGGAGTCGCGCGGCGGCCACACCCGCGAGGACTTCCCGAAGATGGACGCGAAGTGGCGCCTGGTCAACCTGGTGTGCTCGCTGACGCCTTCGGGTGACGGCGTCGACCTGCGGCACCAGCCGTTGCCGACGCTGCGGCCGGAGCTACTCGGCCTCTTCGAGCAGTCGGAACTCTCGAAATACATGACTTCCAACGAATTGATCGACTACGACGCGGCCGCCACTGCGGCGAAGTCCGTGACGGTGAACGACGACGCGACGACGACGATTGGCGGCAAATAATCATGGGTAGCAAGCGCCATTTCCGGGTCTGGCGGGGTGATGACACCGGCGGCCAGCTCGAAGACTTCCAGGTCGAGGTCAACGATGGCGAGGTCGTGCTCGACATCATCCACCGGCTGCAGGCCACCGACGCGCCGGATCTCGCGGTGCGCTGGAACTGCAAGGCCGGCAAGTGCGGGTCGTGCTCGATGGAGATCAACGGCATGCCGAAGCTCGGCTGCATGACTCGCATGTCGACGTTCGAGCCGGAAGAGACCGTGACGGTCACGCCGCTGCGGACCTTCCCGGTCATTCGCGACCTGGTCACCGACGTGTCCTTCAACTACCAGAAGGCACGGGAGATGCCGGCGTTCGCACCGCCGGCCGGTGTCGCCCCGGGTGACTACCGCATGCAGCAGATCGATGTCGAGCGGTCGCAGGAGTTCCGCAAGTGCATCGAATGCTTCCTGTGCCAGAACACGTGCCACGTCGTCCGTGACCACGAGGAAAACAAGCAGGAGTTCTCCGGGCCGCGGTTCTTCATCCGTGCGGCGGAGCTCGACATGCACCCGCTCGACGCGCGTACCGACCGCAAGGAATTCGCGGTTGAAGACCAGGGTCTCGGGTTCTGCAACATCACGAAGTGCTGCACCGAGGTGTGCCCCGAGCACATCAAGATCACGGACAACGCGATCATTCCGATGAAGGAACGCGTCGTCGACCGGCGTTACGACCCGCTGGTCTGGCTGGGAAACAAGATTTTCCGCCGGGATCAGGTCGGCGCTTAGTTTCTTCGATCGGGCGGAGCCTTTAAGGCTCCGCCCGACGCGCGATCGTGCCGATCTGTGGCTGCTGTGGCAACCGCAGATCGGCACGATCCTTTTTACGTCAAGAACGGCGGCAGCGCGGCCACGATCGGAGCGTCGGCCGGCAGCCAATCAACGCTGTCGAGTTCGCTCGCGTCGAGCCACCGCATGTCACCGTGCTCGATGAGGCGTGGCTGGTCTCCGTCGGCCAGCGTGGCCGCGTAGACCCGCAGCACCGCCCACCCGTGACCAAGCGGAATGTCCCGACCGACCCGCTCGCCGACCTCCACGGGCACGCCCAACTCCTCCACGCATTCGCGGACAAGCGCCTCGACGTCACTCTCCCCCGGCTCTACCTTGCCACCGGGAAACTCCCACCTCCCCGCGAACTCGGGTGGCTCGGTGCGGGCACAGGCGAGCACTCTGCGTTGTCGGATAATCGCGGCGCCAACGATGACACGTGGGGTAGGACGTTCGGTATGCACGAGCCATCAGCGTGCCAGATCTTCGGGGAAATGAAAGCCCTTCCGTCCCTATGGCCACCCGACGTCGGATTTGTGGCCATAGACACAGCGTGCTCACTTAGCAACACTGAGGACATCAAACGCAACAAGGGGGCGACGAGACGGCCACAAGCCAGTAACGGATGCCTGGGAGGTGTGCCCATGAATGCTCGACGGAGGACAGCGCCCGCCGCTGACTATCTCAGTGACGCGTTCGCGTTGCTGGCCGGTTGGCGACGAGACGGCGAAGAGATCAACCGGACTCTCCGCATTGATGACGCACAGCACGCCGCGCTCACCGAGCGTATTGCCATCATCGCGGACGCGATCGGCGTGCGCCCACGCATTCGCCGCCGCGACGGCAACACGCTGATCGGCCTCGATTCCAGCGAAACCGGCGAGCTTTCGCAGAGTGAAGTCAACCTCGCGGCTCGCATCGAAGACACCTACCGCACGATCGTCGGGCTGGCCTGACCGGCTCAGCAAGTTGACCGGCTCAGACGTTCAAGCGGCGGTCTGTGCTCACCTCCGCCACACCCCGGCTCCGGCTGCGCTCAGACGTTGAAGCGGAACTCCACGACGTCGCCGTCCTGCATGATGTAGTCCTTGCCTTCCATCCGCACCTTGCCCGCCGTCTTCGCGGCCGCCTTCGAGCCCGCCGTCATCAAGTCGTCGAACCCGACGATTTCGGCCTTGATGAAGCCGCGCTGGAAGTCGGAGTGGATGACGCCGGCCGCCTCGGGTGCCGTCGCGCCGACCGGAACCGTCCACGCACGTGACTCTTTCGGACCCGCCGTCAGGTAGGTCTGCAGGCCCAGCGTCCGGAAGCCGACCCGAATCAGCTGGTTGAGCCCCGGTTCCGGCTGACCGATCGCTTCCAACAGCTCACGTGCCTCTTCCTCGGGCAGGTCGATCAGTTCGGACTCGATCTTCGCGTCCATGAAGACGGCATCGGCGGGGGCGACGATGGCGCGCAGCGAGTCCAGGAACTCGGCGTTTTCCAGTTCGGCCTCGTCGACGTTGAAGACGTAGAGGAAGGGCTTGGCCGTCAGCAGGTGCAGCTCGTCGAGCAATTCCAGCTCGATCTTGGCCTTGGCCGCGCCGCCGAACAGCGTGACGCCCGAGTCCAGCAGGTCGCGGGCGGCCTGGGCGGCGGCGAGCACCGGCGCGCGATCCTTGCGGAGGCGCACCTCCTTCTCCAACCGCGGCAGCGCCTTATCGATCGTCTGCAGGTCAGCGAGCATTAGCTCAGTGTTGATCGTCTCGATGTCGTCAGCCGGCGACACCTTGCCATCGACGTGCACGACGTTGGGGTCCGAGAACGCCCGCACCACCTGGCAGATCGCGGACGCCTCGCGGATGTTCGCGAGGAACGCGTTGCCCCGCCCCTGACCCGTCGACGCACCGCGCACGAGACCCGCGATGTCGACGAACGACACCGGCGCCGGGACCGTCTTGACCGAGTCGAACATCTCCGCCAACCGGTTGAGCCGTTGGTCAGGCAACCCGACAACGCCGACGTTGGGCTCGATCGTGGCGAACGGATAGTTGGCCGCGAGCACGTCATTCTTGGTCAGGGCGTTGAAAAGGGTGCTCTTGCCGACGTTGGGCAGGCCGACGATGCCGATGGTTAGCGTCACGGAATACCAGCTTACGCAGGCGATGGGCAGTTGCCGAAATGACTGGTCACGACGATCGGCCCGGCACGCGGTAAATATGATCAGCTCGGGTTGACCGGCAGAGGAGCGACATGATCGAGCAACGCGCACGCGCCATCGCCGAAGACATCCTGTTCCCGGCGGCAATGGCTGTGGACGCGGCCGACCGGGTGCCCGCCTCACATTTCGACCTGCTCGCGGCCACCGGTTTCTACGGCATCGCCAACGATCCCGCGGTCGACTACGCCACCCTGTGCCGCGTGGTCGAGACGCTCGCCAGCGGGTGTTTGACGACGGCTTTCGTCTGGATGCAGTCCCTGACGCCGGTCCGGGCCGCTGCTGCCGCCAATCGGACCGACTTACTGCCGGCTCTCGTCGCGGGCGAGCGCCGCGGTGGCATCGGCCTCGCCGGCATTCGAAACCCTCATGACCCTTTGACGGTACGGCCAGCCGACGGCGGGTACGTGCTGTCCGGCCAGGTCCCGTGGATCACCGGCTGGGACATGATCGACTGCGTGTACGTGGCGGCTCTCGACGGCGACCTGATCCACTTCCTTCTGGTCGACGCGGTGAGGTCACCCTCGCTTACTCCCACGCAACAGCGCCTCGTGGCCGTCCAAGCGAGTCGTACGGTCAACGTGACCTTCGACGATCACTTCGTTCCGGCGGATCGGCTGCTCAGCACGGTTCCGTTCGACGAGTGGCAGGCGGCGGACAGCAGCGGCTCGACGCTCAACGGGTTCCTGTCGCTCGGTCTCGCCCACCGGTGTTGCCAGCTCCTGGGCCCGAGCGGCCTCGATGCCGAGTTGGACGCGGCTCGGACGGCTCTGCTATCCGCCGACGACGACACGCTGCCGCTCGCTCGAGCCAGGGCCTCTGACCTCGCATTGCGTACGGCTGCCGCGCTGACCGTACGCACCGGGGCGCGAGCGGTCCGCCTCGATCAGCATGCCCAGCGATTGATGCGGGAAGCCACCTTCCTGCTCGTATTCGGGTCACGGCGGACAATCCAGACGGCTCTTCTGGAGCGATTGGCGCCAACCCTCTAGAAAACGTCATGTCCGAAACCCGCGAGCCATTCGATCCGACGCGGGGCACGATTGTTCATGTGGAACTCGACTTCGACCGCTGCTACCGCGCCGTTGACAGCCGCGACCAGCGCTTTGACGGCTGGTTCGTGACCGCTGTCACATCGACTGGCATCTACTGCCGCCCATCGTGCCCGGCCGTCACACCGAAACCGCAAAATGTGTCCTTCTACCCGACCGCCGCCGCGGCGCACCGGTTCGGCTTCCGAGCCTGCCGCCGCTGCCGTCCCGACGCGGCACCGGGTTCCCCCGAGTGGGACAACCGCGCCGACGTGGTGGCCCGCGCCATGCGTCTGATCGCTGACGGCGTCGTCGACCGGTCCGGCGTGAGCGGCCTCGCCGATCGGTTGGGTTTCGGCACCCGGCATCTGACCCGCATGCTCGTCGCCGAGGTCGGAGCCGGTCCGCTCGCGCTGGCCCGGGCACAACGCGCGCAGACGGCCCGCACCCTCATCGAGACGACCGATATGCACTTGACCGAGATCGCGTTCGCGGCCGGCTTCGGTTCCGTCCGGCAGTTCAACGAGACCGTCCGCGAGGTCTACGCGACCAGTCCACGTGATCTTCGGGTCGCCGCCGCCCGCAAGCAGCCGACCGGCAACGGCACGATCGGGGTTCGGCTGGCTTACCGTCCGCCGTTGCACCAGCGCGCCTTGCTCGACTTCCTGGCGCTGCGGGCGATCCCCAGTGTCGAGATCGTCAGCGACGACCACTACACCCGCGCGATCCGGCTTCCGCACGGCGTCGCGACCGTGATGTTGACGCCGATGCCCGATCACGTGGCCGCCACGCTGCAGCTCGCCGACGTCAGGGACCTCGCGCCCGCGGTAGCGCGATGCCGTCGGCTGCTCGACCTCGACGCCGATCCGGCCGCGATCGACGGCACGCTGGGCGACGACCCGGCGCTCCGGCCGCACGTGCTGGCCGAGCCCGGCGTCCGGGTGCCGCGCGCCGTCGACGGTTTCGAGGTCGCGGTGCGGGCGATCGTCGGCCAGCAGATCTCAGTGCCGGCGGCCATCACCGTCATCGACCGCATCGTGCGTGCCGGGGCAGCGGAAGAGGCCCGCCGAGAGGCCGCGTTCGCCGACGGATCCGGCGAGATTGAGACGGGTAGCGACAGCGAGACTAGCGACCGCGAAACCGGGTCGGGCAGTTCGCTGGTGCCGTTCCCGGCGGCGAGCGTCGTCGCGGAGCTGCCAGACGATGTCTTCTCCATGCCCGAGCGGCGCAAGGCCACCATCAAGGCGCTGGCCGCCGCGGTCGCGTCCGGCGAGGTGGTCCTCGACGGCGCCGGCGACCGATCCGAGACCGAGGCGATGCTGCGCGAGATCCCCGGCATCGGCTCGTGGACTGCCGGCTACGTCGCCATGCGGGCACTGGGCGACCCCGACGTCTTCCTCACGAGTGACTTGGCGTTGCGGCGAGCGGCGGGCAAGGCCGGGCTTCCGGCCACTCCGGCGGCGCTTGACACACATGCCCAGCGCTGGTCGCCGTGGCGTTCCTATGCGGTAGTTCGATTGTGGAGGATGTCACATGGCTAACACGACCATCAGCACGCCGGTCGGATCGTTCTCGATCATCGCCAGCGGTAGTGCGGTGTTGTCGGCTGGCTTCACCGAGGATCTCGACGAACTCGTGGCGTCGATTCACCCGTCGCTCCGAGACGACCGCGATGCCGATGCGGATTTCGGTGGCATCGTGACATCGGTTCACGAATACTTCGCCGGCAATCTCACCGCTATCGACTCCATCAAGGTCGACCAGTACTCTCCCGGCAAATTCCTCGACCACACGTGGGAGATGCTGCGCCGCGTGCCGGGCGGTGTCCCGGTTAGCTACAAGGAGCTGGCGGCTCAGGCAGGGCGGCCAATGGCAATCCGTGGTGCCGCCCAGGCATGCGCCCGTAACACTGTGGCGCTCTTCGTGCCGTGCCACCGCGTCGTGCGCACCGATGGCGGCCTCGGAGGCTATCGATGGGGCCTCGACGTCAAGCGTTGGTTGCTCGACCACGAACGTGCGGCTGCGCCCGCCATCACCATCGATGAATCGGCGCGAAATGGGGCTTCGCAACCAAAAACCCGTTCGTGATCAATCATCTCGACCAGATAACGTCAACCTGTGTCGCCTGAATCAGCAACGCCGAGTAACCGTCAGATGCACAACCTGTGGCGAATGCGTATCTATCTCAGGCCCTATGTCC
The DNA here is from genome assembly GCA_963797605.1 of uncultured Actinomycetota bacterium. Classification (GTDB taxonomy): domain Bacteria; phylum Actinomycetota; class Actinomycetes; order Mycobacteriales; family Micromonosporaceae; genus DASQPR01. Next base: position 17,277 of record CAWCPX010000006.1, read on the forward strand.
GGCACATGGTGTGGATGCTCATCGCGGCCGCTGGGGCGACCGCGGCGAGCATCGTCGTCCCGCTCGTTGTTCAGGGCGTTGTCGATGGTCCGGTCCGGCACAACCAGCCTGGCGGCCTCCTAGCTCTCGGCGGGCTCGCGCTACTGCTCGGTCTGCTCGAGGCGGTCATGATCTTCATTCGGCGGTGGACGCAAAGCCAATCCGCACTCGGCATGGAGGCGACCCAGCGCAACGACCTGTACGCCCATCTACAACGGCTGCCGGTCGCGTTCCACGATCAGTGGCAGTCGGGTCAACTGCTCTCCCGAGTCACCACCGACCTCGCCGTGATCCGCCGGTTCATGTCGTTCGGCCTGATCTTCCTGATCGTCAACATCGGCACCTACATCACCGTCATCGCGTTGCTGTTCCATCTCTACTGGCCGCTGGCCGACGGTCGTCGTCGTGTGTTCGGTCCCGCTGTTCTTCTTCAGCCGGCGAGTTCACGAAGCAGTACTTCACGGCCTCCCGGCTCATGCAGGACCAGCAGGGCGACCTCGCCACCCTCGCCGAGGAGGCCGCCCAGGGTCTCCGCACGGTCAAGGCGTTCGGCCGGCGCCGGCAGATGTCGACGCAGTTCGAGGCCGGAGCGCGACTCGTCCACGACACCGCGGTCGGCAAGGCCCGTCTGCTCGCCAGCACCTGGGCCCGATTCGACCTCGTCCCCAACGTCACCCTGGCCATCGTGCTGGTCGGCGGGGCGTACGCGGTCGCGAGCGGCGGCATGACGATCGGCGGTCTCGTCGCGTTCGTGTCGCTGGAGCTGATGTTGATCTGGCCGATCGACGCGCTCGGCTGGATCATCGCGAACCTGCAGGAGTCGATGACGGCCGCCGACCGCATCTACGAAGTGCTCGACAGCGACGTGGAAATCCTCGACCGCCCGGGCGCCATCACCCTCGACCGAGGCGGCGTCCAGGGCGGCGTGCGATTCGAGGGCGTCACGTTCGCGTTCCCCGACGCCGACGGCGCCGGTGCTGCGGGGCATCGACCTCGACATCCGGCCCGGCGAGACGGTCGCCCTCGTCGGCGCCACCGGCAGCGGCAAGTCGGCTCTGATCGCACTGGTACCCCGGCTTTACGACGTCACCGTCCGGCCGCATCACCCTCGACGGCCACGACATCCGCGACCTCAAGCTCGACAACCTGCGCGACCTGATCGGCGTGGCGTTCGAGGAGCCGACGCTCTTCTCGATGTCGGTGCGCGAAAACCTCACCCTCGGCCGGCCCGACGCGACCGACGACGAGGTCACCGAGGCGCTCGAAATCGCGCAGGCCGACTTCGTCTACGAGCTGCCGTGGGGTCTGGAGACCCGGGTCGGCGAGCAGGGCCTGTCCCTCTCGGGCGGTCAGCGACAACGGCTCGCGCTGGCTCGGGCGGTGCTCGGGCGCCCGCAGGTGCTGGTGCTCGACGACCCGCTGTCGGCGCTCGACGTACACACCGAGGCGCTGGTCGAGGAGGCGCTTGCCCGGGTGCTTTCCGGGAGCACCGCACTCATCGTCGTGCACCGGCCGTCGACGGTCGCGCTCGCCGACCGGGTCGCCCTGCTCGAAAACGGCGTCATCACGCACATCGGCACCCACTCCGAACTTCTGGCGACCGTGCCGGCCTACCGCGCCGTGCTCTCCGCGGAAGCCGAGCGCGACACGCCCCCAGACCCCGGCGACGAGCCATCCGACGTCGTCAGCGACACCCACTTCGAGTCACGGGACAGCGTCAATGTCAACTGATCAGCAGACCGCGCCCATCGACGACTCCATCGCCCCCGACCAGCCGATCACCCCCGACCCGGGCTTCCACACCTGGCGGGGCATCGCGCCCGAGGACAACGCCGACCGCACCGAAGCCGAGGCTCCGGGGGCGAAGGCGGTGCTGCGGCTCCGGGCCAACAGCCGCGCGCTGCTCGGCTCCCTGCTGCCCCGCACAAGCGCAGCATCGTCACCCTGCTCGCGTTGCTGCTGCTGCAGGCCGCAGCCGACATGGCCGGCCCGTACCTGGTCATGCTCGGGATCGACTCCGGCATCCAGCCGCTGTCAGGACCACGACAGTCGCATCATGATCGGCATCTCGGTCGCGTTCGCCGTGTCGATCGTCGTGTCGTACGTCGGCAAGCGCGGGTTCCTGACGCTGTCCGGCCGGATCGGCCAGGCCGTGCTGCTTCGAACTGCGGCAACGAGTGTTCGACCACTTCCAGCGGCTGTCGATCGGCTTCCACGAGCGGTACACGTCGGGTCGCGTGGTCTCCCGGCTGACCTCCGACATGGACTCGATCTCGGAACTCGTCGACGGCGGCATCGAGGACCTGGTGCTGTCCGCGCTCTCGGTGGTCTCCGTCGCCGCGATCCTGCTGGTCCTCGACGTGCAGCTGGCCCTGGTGACGCTGATGTCGTTCCCGTTCCTGATCTGGCTCTCGCGGTGGTTCCAGCAGGCGTCGGCCAAGGCCTACCGACGCACCCGAGAGACGGTCGCGCTGGTCATCGTGCAGTTCGTCGAGTCGATGGGCGGCATGCGCGCGGTGCAGACGTTCCGTCGCGAGCGCCGCAACCAGGAGATCTTCGAGGGCGTCAACGGCGACTACCGGCGCGCGAACACGAGTGCATTCCAGCTCATCGCCCGGTTCTCGCCACTGATCAAGGTCATCGGCAACGTGACGATCGCCGTGGTCCTCACCTACGGCGGCTACCGGGTGCTCCACGGCACGACATGCAGATCGGCGTGCTCGCCGCGTTCCTGCTCTACCTGCGCCGGTTCTTCGAGCCGATGCAGGAACTCAGCATGTTCTACAACACCCTCCAGTCGGCGAGCGCGGCGCTGGAGAAGCTCGCGGGCGTGCTCGCCGAGGAGCCGGCCGTGCCGGAACCCGCCGAGCCGACGGCACTCAACAGCGAGCGTCGGTGAGATCGTCTTCGATCAGACGACGTTCGCGTACCGTCCGGATCGCCCCGTCCTTCCCGACCTTGACCTGTCGCATTCCGGCCGGTCAGACGTTGGCGCTCGTCGGTGCGACCGGAGCCGGCAAGTCGACGATCGCGAAACTGGTCGCGCGGTTCTACGATCCGACCGGCGGCGCCGTCCGCCTCGACGGCATTGACCTGCGCGAGCTGTCCGACGAAGACCTGCGGCAGCGCCGTGGTGATGGTCGCCCAGGAGAACTTCCTCTTCTCCGGCACGATCGCCGACAACATCCGGTTCGGGCGCCCGGACGCGACCGACGAGGAGGTCCACGCCGCGGCCCGGGCAATCGGCGCCGACGGGTTCATCGAGGCGCTTCCCGACGGCTACGACACCGACGTACGCAAGCGCGGCGGCCGGCTCTCGGCCGGTCAGCGGCAACTGGTCGCGTTCGCGCGCGCGTTCCTCGCCGACCCCGCCGTGCTGATCCTCGACGAGGCGACATCGTCCCTGGACATCCCGTCCGAGCGACTCGTGCAGCGCGCGCTGCGCACGATCCTGAGGTCGCGGACCGCGATCGTCATCGCCCACCGGCTGTCCACAGTGGAGATCGCCGACCGCGTGCTGGTGCTCGATCGACGGCCGCATCGTCGAGGACGGCACGCCGGGCGAACTCATCAGCACCGGCGGCCGCTACGCCAACCTGCACCAGCAGTGGGAAGACAGCCTGGTCTAACCGACGCAGGCTGACCAGAGCGCCCGCCCAACGTCGGCTCGCCGAAGTGCCCCGGGCCCACCCAGACACCGCCCGACGTAGACCCCGACTGATGTAGACCCCGACTGACGTAGACCCGGCCCGACGTCTACGTCAGCCGATTTGGACGCGGACTGACCTAGAAGGCTGCTGACTCAGAAGTCGAAACCGCCACCGCTGTCGAAACCGCCACCGTCGAAGCCACCACCATCAAACCCACCACCGTCGAAACCGCCACCACCGTCGTCGCCGCCGGAATCGCCACCGCCCTGGTCGTAGCTACCTTGGTCGTAGCTGCCCTGATCGTTGGCGGCGGGGTCACCGTATTGGCCCTGGTCGCCGGAGTTCTGATCGGACCCGTCGTTCTGCTGGCCCTGGTCATAACCCTGGTCATAGCCCTGGTTCTCACCGGCCTGGTATCCCTGGTCATAACCTTGGTCGTAACCGCCGTAGCCGTAGCCGTAGTCACCGAAGCCCGGCGCCAGCAACGCATCGAAGATCAACACGCTGCCGATGCCCCAGGCGCCAGCGGTGAGGGCGGTCTTCCACCACGGTTCCGAATACCACCCCGAGGGCACCGGGCGCCCCGAGACCGTGCCGCCCGGGTAGTAGTAGGGCGTGCTGTTGCCCGGCTGCGGCGACGCCGCGTAGTCGCGACCGCCGGCCTGCACCACACGCGCTTCCCGGATCGCACCGGCCGCGCGCTGGCTCTCCAGCGGGGGCAACGGCGGTCCGGGGTCGAAGCCCAAGCGAAATGCGAGCCGCCCGCACGTAGGCCAGGCCCTCGAGCGCCGTCTCCCGGGCCAACTGGTATTGATTCACCGACGTCGCACCGCTCCAGCTGCGATCCGGCAGCGTTGTAGCGCTCGCTGGCGTCGATCAGCGCCTGCTTCGTCGCGAGTTCTTCGCCGGCTGGCAGGTTCGCGACCTGGCCGCCCAATCGCTCGTACCACCGCTGGGCTTCTTCGCGTGCGTCCGCGAGTTCCCGTTCGGCCCGCCTGCGCGACCACCACATGATGTCGATCTCCCCACCTCCTGAGTCTGCGACCCAATTGACGGTACCTGCCGCAGTAAACTGTCGTACCGCTCAGTCATGATCCGGGTATGCAGTTTGTGATGCTGTTCGTCGGTCTCGTCATCGGTGTCGCACTCGGTGGCTCGCCGCCCGCGCTCGATCCGCCGCCCGCATCGCCGATCTCGACGCGACGCTGCGCGCTGCCCGAGAGGGCGAGGAGCGGCTTGCCGGGTCGCTGCGAGCGCTCGCTCAAGACGCCGCCCGAGATCAGCAGGTCGCGCTCGGTCATCTGATCGCGCCGCTGCAGGAGGCCCTCCGGCATTACGAGCTGCGGGTCGTCGAACTGGAACACGACCGCGTGGATGCCTATGCCGAGCTGCGCACCGAGGTCCGCACGATGTCGGGCGTCTCCTGCGAACTGCGCACCGAGACCAGCCAGTTGGTCGCGGCATTGCGCGCGCCGCAGGTCCGCGGTCGGTGGGGCGAGCACCAACTACGCCGCATCGTCGAGGCGGCCGGCATGCTCGAACACTGCGATTTCACCGAACAGACGACCGCGCAAACAGACGACGGCGACGATCCGACCCGATTTGGTGGTACGTCTTTCCGGCGGCCGGCACGTCGTGGTTGACGCGAAGGCTCCGTTCGAGGCTTACCTGACGGCGATGGAGACCCGTGACGACCGGGCTCGCAAGGAATACCTGACGAGTCACGCCCGAGCCGTCCGGTCGCATGTAGACGCTTTCGGCGCGAAGGCGTACTGGGAGGGTTTTCCATCGACACCGGAGTTCGTGGTGCTGTTCATGCCGGCCGACCCGTTCCTCGACGCGGCGCTGCAGTACGATCCGACGCTGCTGGAGTACGCGTTCAGCCGTGACGTGGTGCTCGCGACGCCGGCGACGCTGGTGGCGTTGTTGCGCACGATCGCGTACACGTGGCGGCAGGAGGCTCTTGCTGAAAACGCGCTGGCCGTGCACGCGCTCGGCCGCGAACTCTACGGCCGGCTGTCCACGATGGGTGGCTACCTGTCGAAACTCGGTGCCTCGCTGGGCGGCGCGGTCACGGCCTACAACAGGGCGGTCGGCTCGCTGGAGTCACGGGTGCTGGTCAGCGCGCGCAAGCTCGCCGAATGGGTGTGTCGGCCGAGGTGCTCGTGGAGCCGCCGCAGATCGAAGGTCGCGCCGAGGCAGCTGCAGTCGCCGAATTCGATCCGGTGTCGATCGAGCCCGCCCCACCCGCGATCGGCGATGACGGCCCGCCGCACGCTGAGCACTCCGATCTGGGGATAGGCGCTCATTATGAGACACATAACCTGCGACGCTCGGTGAGATGATCCCGCGAGGCTCGTGCGTCAGGCTTGATCCGTGGTGGCCGATGCGGCCAACGCGGCCGCTTCGACCGATCGCGCTGCGGCCTGGGCCTTCATGTCTCGGCGCAACTCCTGCGGCAGCGCGAAGACCAGCTTCTCCTCGCCGTGGTCACCTCGGCGACGTCGCCGAACCCTGCCCGGCGAGCCGGTCCAGCACCTCCATCACCAGGTCGTCGGGCACGCTCGCGCCGGACGTGACACCGACCGTGGTCGCGCCGTCGAGCCAGGCGTCGTCGATCTCGCGCGCATAGTCGACCAGGTAGGCCGCGCGGGCGCCGGCGTCGAGCGCCACCTCGCGCAGACGCACCGAGTTGGACGAGTTCGTCGAGCCGACCACGATCACCACGTCGCATTCCGGTGCGATCTCCTTGACCACGTGCTGCCGGTTGGAGGTGGCGTAGCAGATGTCGTCGCTGGGGGGCGACTGCAGCAGCGGCAGGCGCTGCTTGAGCCGGGCCACGGTCTCCATCGTCTCGTCGACCGACAGCGTGGTCTGCGACAGCCAGACGACCTTGGCCGGGTCGCGGACGGTCACGCTGTCGACGCTGTCCGGGCCCGTCGACGAGCTGGATGTTCGCGGGCGCCTCGCCGGCCGTGCCGATGACCTCTTCGTGGCCCTCGTGGCCGATCAGCAGGATGTCGTAGTCCTCGCTGGCGAACCGGCGCGCCTCGTGGTGCACCTTCGTCACCAGCGGGCAGGTGGCGTCGATCGCCCGCAGGCCCCGATCCGAGCCTGGTCGTAGACCTCCGGCGCGACGCCGTGTGCGGAGAAGACCACGGTGGCGCCCTCGGGCACCTCCTCGTTCTCCTCGACGAAGATCGCGCCCTGCGCTTCGAGCGTCGCCACCACGTGCTTGTTGTGCACGATCTGCTTGCGCACGTAGATCGGGGCGCCGTAGAGCTTGAGCGCCTCTTCGACGGTCTGCACAGCCCGATCGACGCCGGCGCAGTAGCCGCGCGGCTTGGCCAGCAGGACACGCTTCGCAGTGGAGGTCATGTGCCCCATGGTACGGCCGACGCCAGGATCATCCATCGTGTCGGTGGACGCCCGTAAAGTGGCGGGCGTGACGGAGACCGATTCGACCCCAGCCTCGACCGCCGAGGTGCCGTGGCCGGTTCGCGTCGTCAGCCAGAAGATCGGCGCCTGGATCGCGAAGCTGGGCTGGATCTGGATCGACGGTCAGGTCGCGCAGATCACCCGTCGCCCCGGGTCATCTGTCGTATTTATTACACTTCGTGATCCTTCGGCCGATCTGAGCCTCAGCGTCACCGCCCACCGCGACGTGCTCGACACCGGCGCCCCCAATCTGGCCGACGGTGCCCGCATCGTGGTGCACGCGAAACCCGAGTTCTACGCCGGTCGCGGCACGCTGTCGCTGCGCGCCGACGAGGTCCGCCAGGTCGGTCTCGGCGAGCTGCTGGCCCGGCTCGAACAGCTGAAGAAGCTGCTGGCCGCCGAGGGGCTGTTCGATCCGAGGCGCAAGCGCCGGCTGCCGTTCCTGCCGACCCGCGTCGGTCTGATCACCGGGCGGGCCAGCGCTGCCGAGCGCGATGTGTTGACCAATGCGCGCCGGCGCTGGCCGGCGGTCGAGTTCCGGGTGATCAACGTCGCGGTCCAGGGCACGTCCGCGGTGCCGCAGATCATCGACGCGATGGCCGAGCTCGACCGTGATCCGGCGATCGACGTGATCGTGCTGGCCCGGGGCGGCGGCTCGACCGAAGATCTGCTGCCGTTCTCCGACGAGGCACTGTGCCGAGCCGTGTTCGCCTGCACGACGCCGGTCGTCAGCGCCATCGGGCACGAAACCGACGCGCCGCTGGTCGACTACGTCGCCGACGTGCGGGCTTCGACGCCGACCGACGCCGCGAAGCGCATCGTGCCCGACCTCGCCGACGAACTCCGGCTCATCTCGCAGGCTCGGCAGCGGCTGCGGCGCGGCGTCTCGCACTTCATCGACCGGGAGTCAGCAGCGCATCGAGTCGCATGCGCAGCCGGCCGGTGCTGGCAGCCCCGATGTGATCGTCGATCAGCGGGCCGCCGACATCGACGGGTTGCGGGTGCGGTCCGGCCGCGTGCTCGAACACCGGCTCGACCGAGCCGATGCCGACGTGTCCCACACGGTCGCCCGCCTGCGCGCGCTGTCACCCGCCGCCACGCTGCAGCGCGGATACGCGATCGTGCAGCGAGCCGACGACGGCGCGATCGTTCGTGACCCCAGCGCGGTCGAGGCCGGTGACCCGGTGCGGCTGCGGGTTGCCGGTGGCGACATCGCTGCGACCGTCACGGCCGGCGACGCCCAGACACCCGCGCCCGACGCCGAGAGACAGAAGAGTCGCGCGAAGACGACGCCGGCCGAGAAGACGGAACCCAGAAGGTGGCCACATCATGACCGAGACCGCTCCCCAACTGTCCTACGAGCAGGCCCGCGCCGAGTTGGCCAGCGTCGTAGAACGCCTCGAGGCCGGTGGCACCACGCTCGAAGACTCGCTGGCGCTGTGGGAGCGGGGCGAGCAGCTCGCCGACATCTGCCAACGATGGCTCGACGGCGCCAGGGCCCGGCTAACCGAGGCCCGCGAGCGCCGCAACGCCGACGGCAACGCGTAGCGGAGACCAGCGCGGCACGGGAGGCGCCGCCCATGGCTAGGGAGCCGGCCGACCAAACTAACGAAGCGACCCGGCCAGCGAGTCCAACTCCGCGTCGCTGGCCTGTCCGACGATGATCACCGTCCGGCCGGCGTCGGTGTTGACCAGGGCATGCCCAACGGCACCCCACGTACGGCCGTCAATCGTCACGCTGCGCCCGACGGCACCCACGTTGCCCAGTTCAGCGGAGATCAACGCATCAGCCGGCTTGTCGCTCTCGATGAGCTGGATCCCGGCCCCGTCCGGCGCGATGTAGCCGACCCGGAGCGTCGACGGGGTGCCGGTTGCGTACTGCGAGCTGATCGGCTTCCAGCCATTCGAGAGGCCGTGCGGCTCCAGGACGGTGAAGTGCGCCGAGGCGCGGGCGTCCGAGAACGTACCGCTGGGATCGATCTTGATCGCGTTACTTCCGCCGAAGAAGTAGACGTAGACACCGAACAGGATCAGCAGCGGAATGAGGAGGACCAGAACCGCCTTCGCCATGTCCATCGGGGTGCGTGCCAGCCTCACGGCGGCGGAGTTGCCCGATGGGGCGGCGGGATGCTGGGTTACGGTCACCCAGCCATCTTCGCCGATACCGCTCGGCGCGCCCACCGCAGGGGCCGAAGTGACTTGCGTCTCGTGATCTCGCAGACCACGACCGCCGTCCACATGACAGGATTCTCGTGTACGCCAGTGCCATGAGTTCGCCGCAACGAGGAGGCGCCCCATGACCGACGACCGAGTGCGCCACCCGCAGAATCTTGACCGCAACCTGGCGCTCGACCTGGTCCGGGTGACCGAGGCCGCGGCCATGGCCGCCGGGCGCTGGGTCGGCCGCGGCGACAAGGAGGGCGGCGACGGGGCCGCCGTTGACGCGATGCGACGGTTGATCAACTCGATCCCGATGCGCGGCGTCGTCGTCATCGGTGAGGGCGAGAAAGACAACGCGCCGATGCTCTACAACGGCGAACTGGTCGGAGACGGCACCGGTCCCGAGGTCGACGTCGCGGTCGACCCGGTCGACGGCACCACCCTGATGAGCAAGGGCATGCCCAACGCGCTAGCGGTGCTGGCCGTCGCCGAGCGTGGGGCGATGTTCGATCCGAGCGCCGTCTTCTATATGGAAAAACTCGTCGTCGGGCCCGACTGTGCCGACGTCATCGACATCGAGGCCGGCACGGTGGAAAACCTGCGGCGCATCGCGAAGGTGAAGAAGACCAGCGTCTCCGACGTCACGGTCTGCATCCTCGATCGTCCCCGGCACGAACGCCTCATCGAAGAGGTGCGCGACGCCGGCGCACGCATCCGGTTCATCAGTGACGGCGACATTGCGGGTGCGATCAGCGCGGCCCGCGACGGCTACGACACCGACGTCTTGATGGGCATCGGCGGCACCCCGGAAGGCATCACCGCCGCGTGTGCGTTGAAATGCACGGGCGGCGCGATGCAGGCGAAACTCTGGCCACGTGACGACGCGGAGCGGGAGAAGGCGCTCGCCGCCGGCCACGATCTCGACCGGGTGCTCCACACGAACGACCTCGTCAAAGGCGACAACGCGTTCTTCGTCGCCACCGGGGTCACGACCGGCGATCTGCTGCGAGGCGTCCGCTACCGGTCGGGCACCGCGTTCACCCAGTCCATCGTCATGCGCTCGAAGAGTGGCACGATTCGTGTCATCGACTCCTACCACAAGCTCGAGAAGATCAACCTCTACTCGGTCGTCGACTTCGACGGAAAGCCGCTGACCGCTCCGTGACCTCGGCTCTCCTGCGACCGATCGGCATCGCTGCCGCCGTGATCGGTGGTGTCGGCGTGGCGGTGCAAGCGAAGATCAATGGCGAGTTGGGCGGACGCCTCCACGACGGCTTCGCGGCTGCAGTGATCTCCTTCGGCAGCGGACTCGTGGTCATCGCGCTCATCGTGCTGGCCCTCCCCGACGGCCGTCGCGGCATCTCACGGCTGTTAGCGGCGCTTCGGTCGCATCGTCTGAAACCGTGGCAGTGCCTCGGCGGCGCGTGCGGTGCGCTGCTCGTCGCCAGCCAGGGGCTGACGGTCGCGACGCTCGGAGTCGCGCTGTTCACGGTCGCGATCGTCGCCGGCCAATCGGTCGCCAGTCTCGCCATCGACCGTGCCGGCATCGGACCCGCCGGGCCGCAGGCCCTCACCGCCGCCCGGGTCGTCGGCGCCGTGTTGACGGTCGTCGCGGTCATCGTCGCCGTCGCCGATCGCCTGAGCACGCCCAGCGCCCTCGCCCTGGCGGTGCTCCCGGCGATCGCGGGCGTCGGCACGGCGTGGCAGCAGGCGGTCAACGGCCGGGTGCGCGAGGCCGGTCGAAGCGTCCCGGCGGCGACGCTGGTCAATTTCATCGTGGGTACGTCTGTCCTGGCGCTCAGTTTCGGAGCCGACGCCGCCATCCGGGGCAACCCGACCGGCGGCCTGCCGTCGGAACCGTGGCTCTACCTCGGCGGCTCCATCGGCGTCGTCTTCATCGCCATCTCGGCCGCCGTCGTGCGCTACATCGGTGTGCTGCTCCTGGGCCTCTCCATGGTCGCCGGGCAACTTGTCGGCGCGCTCGGCATCGATATGCTCGCGCCGGGCGGAAGCGGCCGTCCCGACACCCTGACCCTCATCGGTGTGGCCCTGACCCTGATCGCGGTCGTGATCGCGGCGACGAGCAGCACGAACGTCAACCCCCCAGCGAACGTACCCGAGGTGACTCAATGATCTTGATTTCCGGCGAAAACGTGACCGACCTGCTCACGGTGCCCGATGGTCTGCTGCGGCCCGCGCTCGGTGGCGGCCCGGCCAACACCTCGGTCGCTGCGGCGCACCTCGGCGCCTCGGTCGGATTCGTCGGCCGGTTCGGTGCCGATGCGTTTGGCCGCGCGTTCCGAGACCGGCTCGCGACCGCCGGAGTCGATCTGCGGCACGCCCCGGATCTCGCCGCACCCTCGGCGCTCGCGCTCGCGACCATCGATAGCGACGGCGTGGCCACCTACGACTTCTGGCTCAACGGCGCGGCCGATTTCGCGGCGACCGCGCTGCCCATGCCGTCCGGCGGCGACATCCTGCACGTCGGTTCGCTCGCGGCCTACTGGCTGCCCGGCGCCGACACGACCGAGGCGTGGCTGCGGGAGCACCGGGACCGCACGACGATCACGTTCGACGTGAACCTGCGCCCGATCGTGCTCGACACGCTCGGCGCGGCCGCGATCGATCGGCTGGAGCGGCTGGTCCGGCTGGCCCACGTCGTGAAGGCGAGCGACGACGACGTGACGCTCGCGTACCCGGGTAGCGATCCCGACACCGTCGCCCGCGGTTGGCTCGACGGTCCGTCCGCGCCGGCGCTCGTGGTGCTGACGCGAGGCGCCGGCGGCGTGACGGCGTTTGCGCGTGGCGGCGGCCGGATGCACGTGGCAGCGCCCGTCATCGAGGTCGCGGACACGATCGGCGCCGGTGACGCGGCGATGGGCGCGCTCCTGACCAAGTTGCAGGCCAGTGGCGTCGACGGTGTGACCAAGGACTTGGAGCCGGTGCTGCGGTACGTCTGTGCCGTGGCGGCTCTCGCATGCACTCGACCGGGCGCGTACGCGCCGACGGCGGCCGAGGTCGATGAAGCGCTCGGCGGCCAGGGTTAGCGGATCTGGCGGGCATCTGTTCCGGGAAAGCGATGTTGTGGGGCACATGAGCATGCCGTTCCCGACATCGCATTCCCAGGACAGTTAACCGAAATTTCCGCGCGCTGCGGCTCGGGCGCGTACCGATGTGAAGGTTTTATGGGGCTTCGCTCGAATGCCCCGGGAACAGGTGCGCGGCCGGGTCGATCGCGATGGCGGCGTTGTTGACGCCGGTCGCCGCCTCGCCGAATCCGGTCGCGATCAGTCGCACCTTCCCCGGGTATTCGCAGATGTCGCCGGCCGCGAAGATGCGTGGACGATTCGTGTGCATCGCCGAGTCGACGACGATGTGCCGCTTGTCGAGGGCGAGTTCCCAATCGGCGAGCGGACCGAGGTCGGCGGTGAACCCGAGCGCCGCCACGATCGTCGTGGCCGGCAGCAGTCGGGCACCCTGGCCCTTTTCCGCGATTTCGACACCGCTGATCCGACCGTTGACGGCGTCGATCCGGGTGATCTCCGCGTTCACGATGATCTCGACGGGCATCGCTCGGACAGCGCTGACGGTGGACGCGTGCGCCCGGAACCGATCGCGTCGGTGCACGAGCGTGACCGACTTCGCCACGCCGGACAGCGACGAGCGCCCAGTCGAACGCGGAGTCGCCGCCGCCCGCGATCACCACGTGGTGACCGGACAGGTCGGCGAGATGCGGCACGAAGTAGACGATGCCGTCACCGAGGTATTCGGCGGCGGCCGGCAGCGGACGGGCGGTGAAGTTGCCGAGCCCGGCCGTGATCAGCACGGCGCCGCACCGCCAGGTCTCGCCGTTGGAGAGCGTCAGCACCGGCCGGTCGTCGACGTAGGTCAAGCCCTCCGCGAGCACGCCGAGGCGGTAGGTCGGTGTGAACCCGTTGGCCTGCTCGACGAGCCGTTCGACGAGGTCACGGCCGCGGATCGAGGGGAAGCCGGCGACGTCGAAGATGAGCTTCTCCGGGTACATCGCGGTGACCTGGCCGCCCGCTTCGGACAGGCTGTCGATGATCGCGACGGACAGACCGCGGAAACCGGCGTAGTAGGCCGCGAAGAGACCGGTCGGGCCGGCCCCGATGATCGCGAGGTCGACATTGTGAGTAGTTGCGGCGCCGTCCGTCATCAAGTCATCCATCACGAGGTCGGGGGAATCTGGAGGGTCACGGGAAGGTCTTCCGTCGGCGCCAGGCGCACCGGTCGAGGTCGCCGCTTCCGGAACAGGATCGCTGCCACCAGACCTCCGATCAGGCCGAACATGTGTGCCTGCCAGGACACGTTGGGGTCGCCGGGCAGCGCGCCTCGCAGCTGGCTGCCGTAGAGCAGGCCGACGAGCAGCGCGACCGCGATGTTCCACCAGTTGCGCTCGACGAGGCCGCGCATGAAGAGATAGCCGAGGTAACCGAAGATCACGCCGCTGGCACCGACGGTCGGACCGGAGCCGAAGATCCAGACGCCCAGGCCGCTGATGACCGCGATGAACCCGGTCACGATGAGGAACCGCTTGACCCCGCCCGCCAGCACGAAGGTGCCCGTGAGCAGCAGCGGGATCGAGTTGCCGTAGAGGTGCGGGAAGCTGACGTGCAGGAACGGCGCCAACACGATGCCGTCGAGCCCGTGCAGCGTGTGCGGCACGATCGCGCCCTGGTTGTCGAGGCTGTTGTCGGTCTCTTTGTTGATGAACTCGATCAGGAACAGGCCCGGGATGACGGCGCACATGACGACGAACGCACGGCCGAGTGCCGCGTAGAAAGGCTCGGTGCCGAACTTATCCCGATCATCACCCGACGGGTCCGTCATACCTGTAGTTCGTATCAGGTGCGGACCGTCGGCGCCATACTGTCGATCATTTCAGCGTGGCGATGCCAGCCAAGATCGCTCCCTCGAACGCCGACACCTGGGTGTAAACGCCGGGGTAACCCGCTCGCGCGCAGCCGTACCCCCAGCTCACGATGCCGACCTCGACGTACTGCCCGGCCGAGTCCCGCCGCACGAGCGGCCCACCGGAGTCGCCCTGGCACGCGTCGACACCGCCGCGCCGGAGGTTACCCGCACAGATCATCTGCGACTTCACGAACGAGTCTCCACGGTACGCGCGGGCGCACGCCGCATCGGAGACGAACGGCACCAGCGCGGACCGCAGAATCGTCTGCTGCGGCCCGTTCTCGGTTGTCGAACCCCACCCGATCACCCGGAAGAACCCCTTGTCGTACGCGGCGCCGGTCGTGATCGTCAGCACTGGTAGCGGCAACGGTGCGGCGAGTTGGATCAGGGCCCAGTCGTTGCCGGTTGTGGCGTCGGTGAAACCGGTGGCCCGCAGCACGTACGCGGAGCGCACCGTGATCTCGCCGGCCGCCTTGAGGTTCGCGGAACCGCCGGTCACCCGGATGTTGCTCGTCGGGCCGGTGCCGGTGACGCAGTGGCCGGCGGTGAGCACGACCCGAGGTGCCACCAGGGCGCCGTCGCAGCCGACCGAGAGCCGCACGGTCCAGTCGTACGCGTGGGTGCCGGTCGTGAGGCCGTCGATGATGCGTGGGCTGGCAATGGCGCGTTGGCTCGCCACGTTGCCGTCCACCGAGGCCACGGCCCTGCCACCGACGACGGCGGCCGCCGGTTCGCATCCGAACCAGGCGGCCGCCGTGGCGACTGCTGCGACGATCAACATCTTCCGGAAAGCACCATATGTCACAAATCGGAACTATAGATTAGTAGAAGTTGTGTGCCTGCCAGAAAGTCCACGCGCCGCATGGCGTTTTGTAGCGGTCCACGATGTAGCCGAGACCCCACTTGATCTGGGTAGCCGGATTCGTCTGCTAGTCCGGGCCGCCTGGTTTCTTGGCCATCTTGTCGGCCGGCAACGCCTGCGGGATGCCGTACGAATGCGAGGACGGGTTCTCCGCCGTCGTGCGCCAGTTGCTCTCGCGGGTCCACATCTTGTCCAGGCACGGCATCTCGCTGAGCCCGAAGCCGGCGTCGAGCAGCAGCGTGCAGCCGATCGCACGGTTGCCGTCGTAGGTGGAGCACGACGTCGGGATCGGACCGAACGACGGCGTACGCGTCGTGGACCGAGTCGCGACGTGCGCCTTACGCGCCGCGGTCTCGGCTGCTTTCGCCTTGGCCGCCGCGGCCGCCGCGGCCGCTGCCGCCTTGGCCTGTGCCGTCGCCTGCGCTGCCCGGAACGGAGCCGCCGCCTGGTAGGCAGCCGCCTTCTCCTGTTGCAACTGCTGTTGATAGGAACTGTCGATACGGGCTTGTTCACCGAGGGCCGTAGCGCGCTGCTGCGATTGCCGGTCGAGGCTGAGAACGCCGCCGCCAACCAGACCGAACATCAATACAAAGATGGAAAGCATGCGCAGACCGGACCGGCTCCAGAGCCGACTCACGAAGTGCGTCCCTTCGTCGGGGGTTCGAGCGTCCGTCAGCAGACACCGGCGGGGCTGCGTCACGCCCTGACCTTCGACTCGCGGCGTTGTCGTCACCGCCAATGCACAACCAGCACTGGCGGCTTGTCCGCCTTGCGATCCGAAGGTCAGGGCGCGCCTCGCACCCACCGCGCCTAACGACGCACGCTCCAGACGCAGTGGTGTCGGCGGGGGGATGCCGAATCAACACACTGCAAGCGCCGAGCCCAAACGATCGGGCGCCGTACGCTCGCTCAACACCCTCACCCAGACGGGCGGGTATGGCAAACGCAGGCGCCCGATCGTGTGACTACAGGCACGCCGCAAATCCCCCGAAAGCGGGGTCAATGACTGGCTAGGCAGGCAGGTCTTCGAGCAGATCCGTAACCACTTCGGCGATGGGCGACCGCTCCGAACGGGTCAACGTGACATGTGCGAACAGAGGATGGCCCTTCAAGCGCATCGATCACGGACACGACGCCGTCATGACGACCGACCCGGAGGTTGTCTCGTTGCGCTACGTCATGTGTGAGAACCACTCGGGAACCGGCGCCGATGCGCGAAAGCACGGTGAGCAGCACGCCGCGTTCGAGTGATTGCGCCTCGTCGACGATGACGAACGCGTCATGCAGGCTGCGACCGCGGATGTGCGTCAGCGGCAACACTTCGAGCATGCCGCGCGTCATGATTTCTTCGACGACGTTTTCGTTGACGATCGCGCCAAGCGTGTCGAAGACGGCCTGGCCCCACGGCGACATCTTCTCCGACTCGGTGCCCGGGAGATAGCCAAGCTCCTGCCCGCCGACGGCGAACAATGGCCGGAACACGATGACCTTCTTGTGTCGCCGCTTCTCCAAGACCTGCTCCAGCCCGGCACACAGGGCGAGCGCGGACTTGCCGGTGCCGGCGCGGCCACCGAGCGACACGATGCCGATCGACTCGTCGAGCAGCAGGTCGAGGGCGACGCGCTGCTCCGCGGACCGGCCGTGCAGACCGAGGGCTTCGCGATCGCCGCGTACCAGTGTGACGGTCTTGTCGGCGGTGACCCGGCCGAGCGCGGACCCCTTCGTCGAGTGCAGCACGAGTCCGGTGTGGATCGGCATGCCTGCGGCCTCGTCGACGTCGAGCGCCTCTCCGGCGTAGAGCGCGGCGACCTGGGCTTCGGTCAGCTCGACTTCGGCCATGCCGGTCCAGGTCGGGTCGGTGGCCTGGCCGTGCCGGTATTCGTCGGCGGGAAGCCCGACCGCGGCGGCTTTGACCCGCAGCGGCATGTCTTTCGTGACCAGCGTGACCCGGGAACCCTCGGACGCCAGGGCGAGCGCGACGGCCAGAATGCGAGCGTCGTTCGAGTCGTTGCGGAAACCCTGCGGCAGCACCGACGAATCGGAGTGGTTCAGCTCGACCCGGACCGTGCCGCCGGCGTCATTGACCGGCAGCGGCTCGTCGAGGCGGCCGTGCATGACACGAAGTTCGTCGAGGCGGCGGAGGGCCGCGCGGGCAAAATAACCGAGCTCGGGGTGATTGCGCTTGGCCTCGAGCTCCGAGATGACTATCAGCGGGAGAACGACCTCGTGCTCCGCGAACCGCATGAACGCGGCCGGGTCTGCCAGGAGGACGGATGTATCCAGAACGTACGTGTGTGTCGCGATGTCTGCGCTCGGTTGGCCTGAGGTCGACTGGGAATCACTACGCCGAATTGTCACGAGGCATGCTCCGGCAGGCGACGCACCTCGCCCGTGTCCGCCACACACATCCGGTGCCCGTCAGCGGGGTCGGGTGCGGGCCCCGCGTCGTGCATATCGCGATCCGGGCCGTCCGGTTGGCGCGGGAAGACCCCGCGCCATACGCAAACGTTAGACGCCAGCCGCCACATTGGGCTAGATGCGCCACGCAGGAACTTTTGGTGGCGAAATCGCTAATTGATCATGACTTTTTCGACGCTCGAGCCGGCCGGGAACGATGGCGACGACCGGGATCCGACCCGATCGGCGCGCGGGTTACGCGCCGAAACGTCGCTGGCGGTTCGCGTAGGAGCGCAGCGCGCGCAGGAAGTCGACTCGCCGGAAATCGGGCCAGTTGACGTCGCAGAAGTAGAACTCGGAATGCGCCGACTGCCACAGCAGGAAACCCGACAACCGTTGCTCGCCACTCGTACGAATGACCAGGTCAGGGTCTGGTTGGCCCTTGGTGTAGAGATGCTCGGCGATATGTTCGACGTCGAGCACTTCGGCGAGTTCTTCCAGGGTGCCGCCTGACTTCGCGTGCTCGACGAGCAGCGCCCGGACCGCGTCGGCGATCTCGCGACGGCCACCGTAGCCGACCGCCATGTTGACGATCATGCCGCCAGCCCGGTCGACGGTCGCGGCCTCGGCCGCCTTCAACGCGGAGGCGGTCGATGCCGGCAGCTCGTCGAGCGCGCCGACGGCTCGCAGCTCCCACGGGTTGCCCTCGGAGGCCAGGTCACCGGCGAGGTCTTCGATGATGCGCAGCAGTGGATCAAGTTCGGCGGCCGGACGGCGCAGGTTCTCCATGCCGAGCAGGTAGAGCGTGACGTGGCGGATGCCGGCCTGTTCGCACCAGCGGATGACGTCCCTGATCTTGACGGCACCGACTCGGTGACCGTCGTTCGGGTCGACATAGCCCATCTCCCGGGCCCACCGGCGGTTGCCGTCACACATCACGCCGACATGATGCGGATGGGGTTTGCCCGCGAGAGTCGCGAGAAGCCGCCGCTCGTACACCGAATAAATCAAATTCCGCACGACTCGCAGACTATCCACCTGCGCAAGTCCTGTGGCCAGCCCGGGCTGGGATCTCAGGGAAAACAGTGCGCGAAATCATGAATTGCTGGTGGGTTTGTGACATAGACATCAGGTGCGTCCCGCCGATCGGGACGCACCTGATGATCACTGGAAGATCTACTCGACGCCGAGGCGCGCTTTCAGCGAGTCGAGTTCGGCCCAGAGCACGGCCGGCAACTTGTCGCCGAACTTCTCGAACCACTCGACCACCTGCGGAATCTCGGCCCGCCACTCGGCCACGTCGACCCGCAGCGCCGCCCTGATGTCACTGGCCGACAGATCGAGGCCGCTCACGTCGAGCGATTCGGGCGTCGGGACGGCACCGATGGGCGTCTCGACCGCGGCCGCGGTGCCCTCGATCCGTTCGATGATCCACTTGAGCACCCGGCTGTTCTCGCCGAATCCCGGCCACAGGAACTGACCTTGATCACCGCGACGGAACCAGTTCACATAGAAGATCTTCGGAAGCAGGGACGCGTCCCCGGCCGAGTCGCCGCCGCCCTTGCCCATCTGGATCCAGTGGTTGAAGTAGTCACCAGCGTTGTAACCGATGAACGGCAGCATCGCCATGGGGTCGCGCCGCACGACGCCGACCTGGCCGACCGCGGCCGCCGTGGTCTCCGACGAGAGCGTCGCGCCCATGTAGACGCCGTGCACCCAGTCGCGTGCCTCGGTGACCAACGGGATCGTCGTCTTGCGGCGGCCACCGAAGAGGATCGCGTCGATCGGCACGCCCTGCGGATCTTCGTACTCGTCGGCGAGGATCGGGCACTGCTTGATCGGGGTACAGAAGCGGCTGTTGGGGTGGCTGGACGGTTCCTCGGAATCAGGCGCCCAGTCGTTGCCGTGCCAGTCGATGAGGTGCGCCGGCGGCTCCCCCATGCCCTTCCCACCAGATGTCGCCGTCATCCGTCCGCGCCACGTTGGTGAAAAGGGTGTTGCCCGCAGCGATCGTGCGCATCGCGTTCGGGTTCGTCTTGTAGTCGGTGCCCGGAGCCACGCCGAACAGGCCGTATTCCGGGTTGACCGCGTAGAGCCGACCATCGGCGCCATAACGCATCCAGGCGATGTCATCGCCCAGCGTCTCGACCGTCCACCCGGGAATCGTCGGTTCGAGCATGGCCAGGTTCGTCTTGCCGCAGGCCGATGGGAACGCACCGGCGATGTGATAGACCTTGCCCGCCGGTGACGTCAGCTTCATGATCAGCATGTGCTCGGCGAGCCAGCCCTCGTCACGGCCCATGACACTGGCGATCCGGAGCGAGTAGCACTTCTTGCCGAGCAGCGAGTTGCCGCCGTAACCCGAGCCGTAGGACCAGATCGCGCGCTCCTCGGGGAACTGCGAGATGTATTTCGTCTCGCTGCACGGCCACGGCACGTCGGCCTGGCCGGGCGCAAGCGGTGCGCCGACGCTGTGCAGCGCGGGCACGAACACGGCGTCGTCGCCCATCGCTTCGAGCACGTGCGAGCCCATGCGGGTCATGATGCGCATGGAGAGCACGACGTAGGCGCTGTCGGTGATCTCAACGCCGAACATCGGATTTTCCGCGGTGAGCGGCCCCATGCAGAACGGGATCACGAACATCGTGCGGCCACGCATGCAGCCTCGATAGAGCGCGGTCATCTCCCGCTTCATGTCGGCGGGCGCCATCCAGTTGTTCGTCGGGCCGGCATCGGCCGGGTCGACGGAACAGATGAACGTGCGCTGCTCCACCCGGGCCACGTCGGTCGGATCCGTCTTCGCCCAGAAGGAATTGGGCTTCAACTCGTCATTGAGTCGCACGAGGGTGCCGGCCGCGACGAGTTCGTCGGAAAGCCGCTTCCATTCGGCTTCGGAACCATCGACCCAGACCACTCGGTCGGGTGTGGTGAGTTCGCGCGACTTCACGAACCCATGTGAGCAATCGTTGGTGCGTGGTCGGTGCGGCGTCCAACCCGAGCGGGTAGGTGGACGGTGCGGTCATGGCTCGATCTCCTTTGATTCGTCGCCAAATAACGGCCCCGGCGGTGCTCGGCGAGATCGTCGCCAACGCGGCCTCGACAGTGAATTGTCGGTTGCCGAAGGGTTGTGCTCAGCGTAAACCGGGAGGCGGGAACGGGTCACCGTGCGAGCTTGTGAAGCTTTGCACAAGCGCGCACGATTCTGCGGACCAATGTTTATCCGAGCGCGAAAATTGCTGTTTCAACGCAACTTCGCGCAAAGGACTTCACAGAAGTGTGCGGTTGTCATGTGGCGCCTGTGGCGAATTACTGCCCGGTCACGAGCGCGGTCAAACCCTTCTCACACGGGTACGCCCGAGCCGCACCCCGCCTCGCGAACCACTGCGACACCGGCCGTAACCCCTGTAACACCAGCGTAACGGGGGTAACGATCAGCCGTGAATTGAGCACCAGACAGGTCCTGTTCCGTGCGGATCACAGGTTGCTCCCGTAGTGTTGCCCGGTGACCTTGACCCGGTTGATCCCTGAACGCCACCACGCGCTCGCCAAAGAGGTCGTCACCTTCGGCACTGTCGGCGCGATCAACACAGCTGTGGGTCAATTGATCTTCGCTGGCCTGCTTCGTGCCAGCCTCGGCCCCTCGTTCGCGCTGATCATCTCGACCGCCATCGCGACGGTGCTGTCCTACCTGCTCAACCGCCACGTCACCTACCGGCACCGCCCGCGCACGTCGGTGCGCCGCGAGCTGCCCCTTTTCGCCGCGTTCAACCTGGTTGCGCTCGGCATCCAGCTCGCGCTGCTGAACCTGTGTCGATACATGTTCAACATCCCCGACAGCGATCACTTCGCGCTCAACGTGGTGCGCTTCGTCGGCGCCGGCGTCGGCACGCTGTTCCTGCTGCTGACCTACCGCACGTTCGTGTTCAAGAAGGCCAAGCCGGAGACCGCGGTGCAGGAGGCGATCACCGAGGCCGTCGAGGTCGTCCTCGATCGTGCTGATGCAGCGGCCCGACGGCTTCGTCAAACTCACCAAGCCGCTCGAATCCGAGCTGGCCGATCGTGATTCGGCCGACGAACCGGCGACTTCGAGCGCTAAATGACCGGTGATCCGGCGGCCGTGATCGACGGATCAGCGCGGTCGGGCACGGGCACGGAAGCCGACATCTTCTTCGAAGACCTGGTGGTCGGCCGGGTGTTCGACCTCGGCACGGTGGTTGTCGATCGGGCCGAGATGCTCGCGTTCGCCCAGCGTTTCGACCCGCAGTGGTACCACGTCAACGCGGACATGGCGGCGGCAAGCCCCTTCGGCGACCTGATCGCCAGCGGGTTCTTCACGGTCAGCCTGTTCATGCGTGCCTACGTCGACCACGTGCTGGTCCGGGCGGCCAGCGACACCTCCCCCGGTCTGGAGGAGCTGCGCTGGCTGGCGGCCGTCTACGCGGGCGACCGGCTCGCCGTCCGGCTGGAAGTGCTCGGCGCGGCCCCGTCGGAGGCGAAGCCCGGCATCGGCACCGTCAAACTCATGGCCACGATGGCCCGGGTCGACGACGACGGGCAGCCCGGCAAGATCGTGGTGCGGACGACGTTCCGCGGCTGGTTCCGCCGCCGACCAGCGCCCCAGTCGCTGGTGCCTCAGTCGCCGGTGCCTCAGTCATCGGCGCCCAACAAGTCCCGGGCCCCGGACAAGTCATGGGCCCCCGACAAGTCCTAGGCCCCGGACAAGTCATGGGCCGCAGACAGCAGAACGGGCACCCCGAGAAGATCGGAATGCCCGCCGGACCACCCACAGGGTCTTAATTGGTGTTGACCTGCTGGGTCGTGCCGTCGTTGCTGCCACTCTGCCGCAAGACCTTGTAATCACCTTCGGGGTCGATGATCTCGTGCAGGGTCTTCAGCACCGAGCGCACGTGCGGAATCTCCTTGAACACGTCTTGACCATGGTCGCCGGCCGACTCGATCGTCAGCGAGCCGCAGCCGAAGATGCGGTCGAAGAACGACTGGTGGTAAGAGAAGTCGTTGACCCGGTTGAGCGGGATCGTCTCCAGGTCGTGCGCGAAAACGCCGAGGCGGGTGAGGACCCGCTCGTTCGTGAACACGTAGTGGGTCGAGTGCCACTTCAGGTAGGGCAGCACCGTCAACCACACAACCAACGCGATCGCGACGACACCGATGATCAGCAACAGGATCGGCGCAACACTGACGACCCAGGCCGCGATGACTCCGGCAAGCACAACCACAAGGACGCCGATCGGCCAGACCAGCGCCTTCCAGTGCGGGTGGAGATTCAAGACCACATGTTCGTTGCTGGTCAGTTCATCCTCTGGAAAACCCACACCAACCTCCCTCACATCGCATAGTTATCCGCGATGACGGTAGCGGGTGTTTGCACATTGTGGCTCGGCTGTTCGTGCCTCAGTTTGTCCGCAGGTGGACGACATCTCCTGCGG
The DNA here is from genome assembly GCA_963797605.1 of uncultured Actinomycetota bacterium. Taxonomy (GTDB): domain Bacteria; phylum Actinomycetota; class Actinomycetes; order Mycobacteriales; family Micromonosporaceae; genus DASQPR01. The sequence continues at coordinate 40,205 of CAWCPX010000006.1, forward strand.
CGATGCTCCGGCCGTCGACGACAAGACATCCATCATCGTCGACGGCTGTGGCGACGCCTTCGAGCGTTTCATCGCCCGGCAATGTGACACGCACCGACTGGCCGATCGTGGCGCAGTGGAAGCGATAGGTTTCCAGCAGCCCGCTGGCGACAGGATCTCCGGACGCGTCCCGCCACCGGGCATAACCGTCGCCGAGCGCGCGCAAAAACGACCGCAGGATCGGGTCACGGTCTACACAGGACGAGCCCGCCAGCTGCAACGATGTCGCGTCGGCGCGGGGAAGCTCGGCCTGGCGCAGGGTGACGTTGAGACCGATGCCGAGCACCACCGCCGTCTCACCACCGGCGGAAACCGTCTCGGCCAGGATGCCGGCGCACTTACGGCCGTCGATCAGCAGGTCGTTGGGCCACTTCAGCACGGCATCGACCTCGCCGATCCGGCGGACGGTTTCGACGAGGGCGACGCCCGCGAGCAGCGGCAACATCGCGAAGCGGGTCAGCGGCACCGGCTCCCAACCGCGCTCCGTGCTGGCTCGGCCGGGCCGCAGCAGCACGCTGACCGCGATTCCGGCCGCGCGCGGTGACTGCCACTGGCGATCGAGACGGCCCCGGCCGGCGGTCTGCTCGTCGGCGACGATGGCGAGGCCTTCCGGGGCGCCGGCTCGGGCCGCAGCGGCCACGTCAGCGTTGGTGGAGCCGGTGGTGGCGACGTAGCGCAGATCGGTCCAGATCTCGCCGGGCACGATCAGAGCCCGTCGCAGCCTCGTCTCGGAGAGTGGCGGACGGTCCAGGTCGGCGTACGGCGACGAGCCCATCCGACGAGCCTACGACGTGCCGGATAGCATCGCGGACGTGCCCAATGAGCAGACGGAACTCGACCTGCATTCGACCGCCGGGAAACTTGAAGATCACCAGCGGCGCCTTGAAGAGGCCGTGCACGCCGGATCGGCCCGCGCGGTCGAGAAGCAGCACGCCCGAGGCAAGAAAACCGCTCGCGAACGCATCGACCTGCTGCTCGACGAGGGTTCGTTCGTCGAGCTGGACGAGTTCGCCCGGCACCGGTCGACGAACTTCGGCATGGCCGAGACCCGCCCCTACGGCGACGGCGTCGTGACCGGCTACGGCACCGTCGACGGACGCCCGGTCTGCGTGTTCGCCCAGGACTTCACGGTCTTCGGCGGTTCGCTCGGCGAGGTGTTCGGCGAGAAGATCGTCAAAGTCATGGACCTCGCGATGAAGACCGGCTGCCCCGTGATCGGCATCAACGACTCGGGTGGTGCGCGGATCCAGGAGGGCGTGGCGTCGCTCGGGCTCTACGGGGAGATCTTCTTTCGCAACGTCCGCGCGTCCGGCGTGATCCCGCAGATCTCGCTGGTCGTCGGCCCGTGCGCGGGTGGCGCGGTGTATTCGCCGGCGGTCACCGACTTCACGATCATGGTCGACAAGACGTCACACATGTTCATCACCGGACCCGACGTGATCAAGACCGTGACCGGTGAAGACGTCAAGATGGAAGATCTCGGCGGCGCGCGCACGCACAACACGAAGTCGGGCAACGCGCACTACCTGGCCTCCGACGAGGACGACGCGTTCGAGTACGCGAAGGCCCTGCTCTCCTACCTGCCGTCCAACAATCTCGACGAGCCGGTGGTCTACCCGACGACGGCCTCGCTCGACGTCTCCGACGTGGATGCCTCGCTCGACTCGCTGATTCCGGACTCGCCGAACCAGCCGTACGACATGCACGAGGTCATCGCCGCGATGCTCGACGACGCGGATTTCCTCGAGGTGCAGCCGCTCTACGCGCAGAACATCATCGTCGGCTTCGGCCGGGTCGAGGGGCGGCCGGTGGGCGTGGTCGCGAACCAGCCGATGCATCTCGCGGGCTGCCTCGACATCGCGGCGTCGGAGAAGGCGGCCCGGTTCGTGCGTACGTGTGACGCCTTCAACGTGCCGGTGCTGACGTTCGTCGACGTCCCGGGTTTCCTGCCCGGAACCGACCAGGAGTGGGACGGCATCATCCGGCGTGGCGCCAAGCTGATCTACGCGTACGCGGAAGCCACGGTGCCGAAGATCACGGTGATCACGCGAAAATCGTACGGCGGCGCCTATGACGTGATGGGGTCGAAGCACATGGGAGCCGACCTCAACTTCGCCTGGCCCACGGCACAGATCGCCGTCATGGGCGCGCAGGGTGCCGTGAACATCCTCTACCGCTCCGAGTTGAGCGAGGCCGCTTCCCAGGGTGCCGACGTCGCCGCGGCGACCCGGGCCTCACTGATCTCCGAATACGAAGACGCATTGGTCAACCCGTACGTCGCGGCCGAACGTGGCTATGTGGACTCGGTGATCGCGCCGTCGTCCACGCGCGCGCAGATCGTGCGGGGCTTGCGGCTCCTGCGCAACAAACGCGACACGCTGCCACCGAAGAAGCACGGCAACATTCCGCTCTAGGGAGTCGCTATGTCGGAAGAACCGATGTTCCGGATCGTCCGTGGCACGCCCACGTCCGAGGAACTCGCCGCGATCGTCGGCGTGCTGTGGTCTCGGCGGCAGGCAGCCGCCCTGGTGGCCGCGCCGGCGGCCGTGCCATCCCGATGGCGGGCCAGCGCGGCGCCCCGAGCGGGCCGGCTTCCGGCGCCCGGAATCGGCGCGTGGCGGGCGGCTGGCTAGTCAGCGGCGCTCGCTCCGATCCCTTCCGATGACAGGGCGCCCTTCCCGCCGATCGGTCGGTGGCTGCCGTCCGGCCACGTGATTCGGTCGCTCTCAGTAGCGTCTGGGAAAACTCTGGTATGCCTTGGCGGGGGCTTGTTATTGCTCACCCCGGAGCATCAGGCACCGAGCGTGATCGAGCCGCACTGTCCGATATCCGCTCGTCCGACGAAATCCCAGATCATCACGCGTGTTTCGCCGGCGTAAGCAATACCGAGCCCCTCGCGTGAAGACAACGCCAGGAACCGCCCGTCACCCTCCGCAGTTTTGTCACGAGCGGCTCGCGGCTACATAGGGTGATGGATGCCGCGTCCGCAGCCGCGGATCGGCCGTAAAGGTGCCGAGCTACGGAAAACACCGAATCGTGGAATCGGCGGAATCGAGGGACGCGGCCGTATTGCTTCAGTGAGTATTCATGACCGAACCATAAAGGACCGGATACGCGAATTATGGCCAGCGTGCGGCCACTATCGGGCACCGCTGACGGCCGATGGCCAATTGTGTGGCCACTAGCGCTTTTCGATCACGATCTCGCAATCGAGTGGCGATGTGCTGGCCTCGTAGACCAGCGAGACGTCGATGTCGTCGCCTTCGTTGATCGAAATGGGATCGGGAAGGAAGATAATCTGCGGGTTCAGCAGGAATTCCGTCGGCTCGTCGGAGGACACGCCGCGAGCGAAATCGATGCCGTAGGAAATGCGGGCCGCGTTGGCCACTCCCGAGCCGGTCGCGCGCACCCGGGTGGTGGACCGGATGACGCGGTCGGTCTGGGAACCGAAGTCGGTCTGCAGATAGGTCGCCTTATCGGTGAGCGCGACGTCGTGCAGGCTCTTGAACCGAGTGTCGTAGTTGAACTTGAGCCCGTAAAGATCCTCTTGCGCGTTGATCAGCTCGACCCGGTTTTCCATCGAGAGCGGGATGATCGCGCCGCCGCTCTTGAGATGTGCCCGCATGTTGTCGATGATCTGCAACTGCGGCTCGTAGAAGAAACCGGCGCTGATCACTTCGCTGACGATCACGTCGACCTCTTCGGGAAGCGAGATCGTGGTCGCGTCGCCGTGAATCACGACGATCTCGTTCTCCATGTGGTTGCGCCGGGCGTTTTCCGCGATGATCTCGGCATAGTCTTCGCTGATCTCAACGCAGAAGACCTTGGACGCCCCGGCCTGCACCGCGAGCATGCCCAGCAGACCGGTGCCGCTGCCGGCGTCGACGACGATGTCACCGGGCCTAACGGTCTTGGAGATCGCGTCGCGGAAATGCCCGACACGCACTTCATCATATAGGCACGCCTGAATGTCATAAGAGGTGAAAATTTTCTCGGTGAAATGCACGGGGCCCCCTGATGTCACCACCGAGTAAGCGATGCCGACGGTCTGGTCGCGATCAGGACTCGTAGCCGTCGAATCTTGATCGGAACGCGGCCGAACCTATGCGGGAAAATGCTTGCCCAGTGACGGCGATTTCATTGGCAGGTGCCAACGGACGCGACTCCCTCAGCGAGCGCAAGCTCACTCGCGTCGCTCCCATCATGACCGACGCTCATGACCGGCGCAATACACATAACGCGTAGCATCATTTGTCAATCGTCGCCGCAAAGGCAGGCTCCGTCGATCACTGTTTGAACCCGCACTAAGATCACGTACCGTGAAAACCCCGCATTTGATTTTGGCTTCGGCCAGCCCCGCTCGCCTGCGCACGCTCGACGCGGCCGGCATTGACGCGGACGTCATCGTGAGCGGCGTCGACGAGTCGACCGTCGACGCGACCCAGCCCGACACGCTCAGCCTCGTGCTCGCGCGCCTGAAAGCCGAAGCCGTCGTCGATCGGCTCCGCACGCGCCGGCTTCCGCACCACGACAACGCGCTCGTGCTCGGCTGCGACTCGGTGCTGTATTTCGACGGCCAGATCCTCGGAAAGCCCGCCGACGCCGCCGACGCGACCCGGCGCTGGCAGGCGATGCGCGGCAGCGAGGGGGTGCTGCACACCGGTCATTGCCTGATCAGTACGGCGACCGGCACGCGGGCCGAAGCGAGCGCGCGCACGACGGTGCGGTTCGCCGACATCTCCGATGCCGAGATCGCGGCCTATGTCGACAGTGGTGAGCCGCTGCAGGTCGCGGGCGCGTTCACGATCGACGGCCGGAGTTCGGCCTTCGTGTCGTCGATCGACGGCGACCACGGCACCGTCGTGGGATTGTCGATGCCGGTGTTGCGCACGTTGCTGGCCCAGCACGGCACCGCGATCACCGATCTGTGGCGGCCGGCCGGTCAGTGATCGAGCCCGGCGATAGCGGACTAGGTTGGACTTATGGCCTTTAAAACGATCGGTATCTCCGACGAACTCCACGCCTACGTGATCGCGCACGGTGCCACGCCAGACCCGCTCGTCGCCGATCTCGTCGCGGAAACCCGCCATGCCCTCAGCGATCGAGCCAACATGCAGATCGCTCCCGAGCAGGCGCCCTTCCTGCAGATCCTCACGCGGGCCCTCGGCGTGCGGCACGCGGTCGAGGTCGGCACCTTCACCGGCCTCTCCGCGCTGTCGATCGCACGCGGCCTCACCGACGGCGGCAAGCTCATCTGCTGCGACATCTCGGAGGAATACACCTCGATCGCCCGCCGCTACTGGAAAGCGGCCGGCCTCGCCGACCGCATCGAGTTGCGCATCGGGGCGGCGGCCGACACGCTGCGGGCGATGCCGACCGAGCCGCACATCGATCTCGCGTTCATCGACGCGGACAAGACCGGCTATCCGACCTATTGGGCGGAGTTGGTGCCACGCATGCGCAAGGGCGGCATCATCCTGGTCGACAACGTGTTGCGAGGCGGCCGCATCGTCGACCCGACCCCGGCGAGCGAAGACGACGCCGCGATGGTCGGCTTCAACGACATGGTCACGGCTGACACGCGGGTTCAGTCGATGATCATGCCATTCGCGGACGGCATCACGATGGCGCTCGTGCTGTAAGCGTCGGCCGCGTCGACGTTGTCCAACTCGCTATTCGTGTAGACGCGCGCGCGCCGCCCTGGCACTGTCGAAAGGTGAGCACCTCCCACGTGACCCGGCTCGATCCGGTTTCGGATCTGCTGGAGCGTTCACGTCATCTTTCGGCCCTCCGCGAGGCACGAGACCTCGCGTTGGCCGGCCCGGGCGGCGTGCTCGTGCTCCTCGCCGGTGAGGCGGGCGGCGGAAAAACCGCCCTTCTGCGCCGATTCACCGATGAATTCGCTTCCGAACGCGTCCTCTGGGGCGCATGTGATCCCCTGTTCACGCCGCGTCCGCTCGGCCCGGTCATCGACATCGCTCAGATCATCGGTGGCGGGCTGGCCGAGTTGATGACCAACGGCGCCAAGCCGTACCAACTCGCGGCCGCGATCGCCCAGGAGGCACAGGCGCGTCCGGGCATGATCATCGTGCTGGAAGACCTGCACTGGGCGGACGAGGCCACTCTCGACGTGGTCAGCCTGCTGGGCCGCCGGATCGCGTCCATCCCGGCACTGCTCATCGCGACCTACCGCGACGACGAACTCGATCGTGCCCACCCGCTGCGGCGCATGCTCGGCGAGATGGGTGCCAGTCGCTCGATCGTCCGGCTGGCGGCCGAACCGCTCTCCCGATCGGCGGTCGCCTCGCTCGCGGCACCACACGGTTCCGACGCGGCCGCGCTCTACCGGGTCACCGGCGGCAACCCGTTCTTCGTCACGGAAGTGCTGGCGACGCGTGACGCCGACATTCCGGCCACCGTACGAGACGCGGTGATGGCCCGGACGACACGTCTGAGCAACGCGGCGACAACGGTGGTCGAAGCGGTCTCGGTTACCGTGCCGCAGGCCGAGCTGTGGCTCCTCGACGCGCTGGTGCCCGACGGATCCGTGGCCCTGGAACAGGCTCTCAACTCGGGCATTCTCGAAGTCGCCGCCGCCGGGAGCACCGCGAACGCGTTCGGCGTACGGTTTCGCCACGAACTCGCCCGGATCGCCGTCGAGCAGTCGCTGTCACCGCATCGTCGGCTGGCGCTGCACCAGGGCGCCCTGCGAGCACTCGCGGCACCCCCGATCGGGCCGCCCGACCTGACGCGACTCGCACATCACGCCGAGGCCGCCGGCGACTCCGACGCCGTCCTTCGGTTCGCCCCCGGGGCCGCTCGGCACGCCGCATCGAACGGTGCCCATCGGGAAGCCGCCGCGCAGTACGCCCGCGCGCTGAGCTTCGGCCCCGACCTGCCCGCGACCGAGCGCGCCAACCTGCTGGAAGCCCGGTCCTACGAGTGTTATCTGGCCGGAGAGACCGATTCGTCCATCGACGCGCTCGAACGCGCCGTGGCCGAACGGCACGTCATCGGCGATCAGCTCGCGCTCGGCACCGCGATGGCCTCGCTGTCCCGGCGGCTCTACTGTGGTGGCCGCACCGGCGATGCTGGCGATATCGGACAACAGGCGCTGCGGCTGCTGGAAGCCATGCCGCCGAGCCGGGAACTCGCGCTCATCTCCGGCAACCTCGGCCAGCTGCACCTCAACGAGGAAGACTTCGCGCGCACGATGGAGTGGAGCACGCGCGCGCTCGATCTGGCGGACACGTTCGGCGACGACGGCGTGATCGTGCACAGCCTGAACAACATCGGCACGATGCAGCTTCTCGCGGGCCTGCCGGAAGGGCTGGGCCACCTCGAAGAGAGCCTGGCCCGGTCCGATCGCCCCGGCATGGAGGAGCACGTCGGCCGCGTCTACATCAACATCGGCTGGGCGATCATCCGTACCCGTGCCTACGACCTCGGCTCGTGGCTCGACGAGGGCGTGAAGGTGTGCGAGGACCTCGGACTCGAGCTGTGGAAGCTGTACGTCCTCGCGTACCGCGCCCGCATGCACCTCGATCGCGGGCAGTGGAACGCCGCCGCGCAGGACGCGACCTCGGTGCTCCGATCCGATCTGGCCGCTCCTCTGGTCCGCATTCTCGCGCTCACCACCATCGGGCTCCTGCGTGCGCGTCGCGGCGACCCGGGCCCGTGGCAGCCGCTCGACGAGGCGTACGCGCTTCTCGACGGCGTCGACGAGTTGCAGTTCCACGCGCCGGTGGCGGGCGCCCGGGCCGAAGCGCTGTGGCTGCACGGCCGAGGCGCCGAGGTCGACGCGGCAACTCGGGAGACGCTCGCGCTCGGTGGTCACCGGGGCGCGTCGTGGGTCGTCGGCGAACTCGGCTGGCTTCGCCACCTCTCGGGCATGGACGAAACCATCGACGCCACTGGTACGCCGTACGCGGCACAGCTCACCGGAGACGTGACCGAGGCGGTCGAACACTGGACGCGACTCGGTTGCCCGTACGACGCCGCGCTGGCCGTGATCGACTCTGGCGACGAACAGAGCCTCCGCGCTGCGCTGGCGGAACTCCAGCGGCTCGGAGCCCGGCCCGCGGCCGCGATCGTCACGCGGCGCTTGCGGGAACACGGTGTCCGGAGCGTGCCCCGGGGCGTCCGGCCGGAGACGAGCAGCAACCCGGCCAAGCTCACCCGGCGCGAGATCGAGGTGCTAGCGCTGATCCAGGAAGGCGCATCGAACGCGGAGATCGCCGGCCGGCTCGTGCTCTCCGAGAAGACCGTGCACCACCACGTCTCCGCGATTCTGCGCAAGCTCGGCGTCAGCAACCGGGGCCAGGCCGCGTCCGAGGCGAATCGGCTCGACCTGGCCCGCTAATGGTCGGCGGGTTGGCCCGATGGCGACTTTTAGCGCACGCTCTTCGCGAACGATCTCGCCGCCCAGAGCACCGCGGCCGCCGTGAGCGCGCTCAGGATCACCAGCGCCTTCCACACGTGCGGGTCGCCCGGATCGCCGGCGAACAGCGCGCGGGTGCCGGTGACCGCCCAGGAGAACGGGTTCCACGCGGCGACGTCACGCAGCCACGTCGGGCTGGTGGCCGTGATCGGCAGCAGGATGCCGGACAGCAGCAGGATCGGGATGCCGACGGTGTTGAGCAGCGGGGCGAGCGCGTCTTCGCTGCGGAGCTTGAGCGCGACCGCGTAGGACGCCGCGGACAGCATCAGCGCGATCAGGCCCAGCAGCGCGAACGCGAGCAGCACGTTGCCGAGTTTCGCCGCGAGCCCGAACGGAATCGACAGCACGGTGATCAGGGCGGCCTGGAACAGCAGCGTGACGACGTCGCGCAGCGACCGGCCGAGCAGCATCGCCAGCCGGCTGACCGGCGTGACCCGGGTGCGCTCGATGACACCCGGCGCGCAGCTCGCTGATCAGCGCGAAGCCGACGAAGAACGTGCCGAAGATGGCGAGCTGGACCAGCACGCCGGGCACGAAGAACCGGTACGCGTCGGCGCTCGGCAGCCGCAGCGCGTCTTTGAACAGCGGGCCGAACAGGAACAGGTAGTACAGCGGCTGGATGATGCCGACGATGATCCACACCGGGTTGCGCAGGACCAGGGAGAACTGGCGCTGGAAGAGCAGCCAGGTGTCGCGGGCGAGTTTCATGTCTGCTGACCTCCGGTCACGATTCGCGCAGGGATCGGCCGGTCTTGGCCAGGAAGACGTCATCGAGGCTCGGTCGGTGCAGCTCGATCGAGTGCAGGTCGATGCCGGAACCGTCGAGCGCGCGCAGCATCTGCGGGATGGCCGTGGCGCCCTCGTCGACGAAGAGCCGGAGACCCGCCTCGATCGCCTCGGTGCGGTGCACGTAGGGCTCGCGCTTGAGCAGCGGCCTCGGCTTCCGGCGCGGACCCGTTGACGCCCAGGGTCACCACGTCACCGGAGATCTCGTGCTTCAGCTCGTCGGGCGTGCCCTCGGCGACGATCTCGCCATCGTCCATGATGGAGATGCGGTCGCAGAGCGCGTCGGCCTCGTCGAGGTAGTGCGTGGTCAGGAACACGGTCATGCCCTCGTCGCGCAGCCGGCGCACCTCGTCCCACATGTGGGCGCGGCGACTGCGGGTCGAGGCCGGTGGTGGGCTCGTCGAGGAACACGATCTTCGGGTCGTGAATGATGCCGAGCGCGATGTCGACCCGGCGGCGCTGACCGCCGGAGTAGGTCTTGCACTTGCGGTCGGCATACTCGGTCAGCTGGAACGCGTCGAGCGCGGTGCTCGTGCGCGCGCTGCGCGTCGGTCTTGCCGATGCCGTAGAGCCGGGCCTGCAGCACCAACTCCTCGCGGGCGGACGATTCGTCCCACGTGCTGCCGCCCTGGGCCACGTAGCCGATGCGGCGGCGCACCTCGCCGGGGTCTTTCGCGCAGGTCGACGCCGGCGACCGTGGCCTCGCCGCCGTCGGGCTCGATCAGCGTCGCGAGCATGCGCAGCGTGGTGGTCTTGCCGGCGCCGTTGGGCCCGAGGAACCCGAAGATCTCGCCCTCGCGCACCGCCAGGTCAACGCCCCGAACAGCGTCGACGGTCGCCTTTGCGGCTGCGGAACGACTTCCGCAGCCCGGTCGTTTCGATGATCATCTCTGCACCTCCTCCGTCATCGCGGCCAGGCTAACGCGATATGTCTCGACAGGTCAAGTTTGAATATTGCTTGAACGATCGGGCTCACGGCCTTGACGTCCGATCACGGCCTTGACGTCGGCACGCGCGATCGAAGGAGGCCGTCTCCCCCGTTGAAGACGGCCCCGCTTGTTGTATGTGATGCCTGTGACATTTTTTCGCGACGCGGCCGACGGCCACGCGGTCAGTCCGGCGGCGGCATCGAGGCCGGCAGGTCGGTTCGCCCGCTTCGATGCGAGTCGCGACCCGCTCGCACCAGGGGATCTCGGCCTCGCATCAGGAGAATCGAGCGCTCGAACATCCAGCCGCACGTGGACCGGCTTCGTCGTGCATCCACGCGCTGTCGATAGCGGCGGCCAGCCCGTCGGCTGTCGGCGCGCCAGCATGCGCGCCCGGTTGCGCAGCGCGCCGACGGCCTCCTCGGCCGCGGCAGCGCGGGCAGGAACGCGAACGCGGCCTGGAACGGGTCGACCGGCTGCTCGATAGCTGCCACCAGTAGTCGCGCAGCAGGTCCTCGAACTCCGAGTCGCCCTTGGCCGTGGTGCGGTAGGTGGTCCGCGCCGGCCGGGCGCCGACCTGCTCGGTGGCGACCTCTTCCAGCAGGCCCTCCTCGGTGAGCTTGCGCAGCGCGTGGTAGATCGACCCGGGGGCGACGTTGGCCCACTCGTCGGCGTTCCAGCTGAGCAGCTCGCGGCGCACGTCGTAGCCGTGCACCGGCTGCATCAGCTTGACCAGGCCGAGGATCATCATGCGCGTGGTCGACACGACCACAAGCGTAATAGCCAAATTTGACTACCGACGACAGGCCGGCATCCAAAGATCAACTGCGTGGATACACTACTGGCGGGTACGACCGCTTGGAGGGCATGACATGCGCAAGGTTCTGATCGCCAACCGTGGCGAGATCGCGGTCCGGGTCATCCGGGCCTGCCGGGACGCCGGCCTCGCGCAGCGTCGCCGTCTACGCCGACTCCGACCGGGACGCCCTGCACGCGAAGCTGGCCGACGAGGCGTACGCGCTCGGCGGCGACACCGCCGGCGAGTCCTACCTGCGCATCGACAAGCTCATCGACGTGGCCGCCGCGGTCCGGCGCCGACGCGGTCCACCCCGGCTACGGCTTCCTGTCCGAGAACGCCGACTTCGCCCAGGCCGTGATCGACGCCGGGCTGACCTGGATCGGCCCGACGCCGCAGGCGATCCGCGACCTCGGCGACAAGGTGACCGCCCGGCACATCGCCGCCGCGCGCCGGCGCGCCGCTCGTGCCCGGCACCACGGACCCGGTCGGCGGGCCGGACGAGGTGGTCGCGTTCGCCCAGGAGCACGGCCTGCCGGTCGCGATCAAGGCGGCGTTCGGCGGCGGCGGGCGCGGGCTGAAGGTCGCCCGCACGATCGAGGAGATCCCGGAGCTGTTCGCAGTCCGCGGTCCGCGAGGCGGTCGCCGCGTTCGGCCGGGGCGAGTGCTTCGTCGAGCGCTACCTCGACCAGCCGCGCCACGTCGAGGCGCAGGTGCTGGCCGACCAGCACGGCAACGTCATCGTCGTCGGCACCCGCGACTGCTCGCTGCAGCGCCGCCACCAGAAGCTGGTCGAGGAGGCGCCGGCGCCGTTCCTCACCGACGAGCAGCGCGCCGCAGATCCACTCGTCGCGCGAAGGCGATCTGCCGCGAGGCCGGCTACCACGGCGCCGGCACGGTCGAGTACCTCGTCGGCAGCGACGGCACGATCTCGTTCCTCGAGGTCAACACCCGGCTGCAGGTCGAGCACCCGGTCACCGAGGAGACCGCCGGCATCGACCTGGTCCGCGAGCAGTTCCGGATCGCCGACGGCGAGCCGCTGCGCTTCACCGAGGACCCGGCGCCGCGCGGGCACGCGATCGAGTTCCGCATCAACGGCGAGGACCCGGGCCGCGGCTTCCTGCCCGCGCCCGGCACGGTCACCACGCTGACGCTGCCCGCCGGCCCGGGCGTGCGGGTCGACTCCGGCATCGAGTCGGGCAGCGTCATCGGCGGCGACTTCGACTCGCTGCTGGCCAAGGTGATCGTCACCGGCGAGACCCGGGACGAGGCGCTGGAGCGGGCCCGGCGGGCGCTCGACGAGATGGTCGTCGACGGGATGGCGACCGCGCTGCCGTTCCACCGGCTGGTCGTCCGCGATCCGGCGTTCACCGCCGAGCCGTTCACCGTGCACACCCGCTGGATCGAGACCGAGTTCGACGACCAGTCGTGCCGCCGTTCGTCGCGCCGGCCGGTGCCGCCGAGGACGCAGCCGCCGCGCGAGACGGTCGTCGTCGAGGTCGGCGGCAAGCGCGCTCGAGGTGATCGCTGCCGGCCGGGTTCGGCGCGGAGCCGTCGCCGGCGACCGCACGGCCGGCGCCCGCGAGGCGGCGCCGGCCGGAAGGCGGCGCGCGGCCGTCGGCGGCGACGCGCTGACCGCGCCGATGCAGGGCACGATCGTGAAGGTCGCGCGTCGGCCGACGGCGACGAGCGTGGCCGAGGGCGACCTGATCGTGGTGCTCGAGGCGATGAAGATGGAGCAGCCGCTGAACGCGCACAAGGCCGGCGTCGGTCACCGGCCTGTCGGCGTCGGTCGGCGACGTGGTCACCGCCGGCGCGGTCATCTGCGAGATCAAGTAGGTCGCGCGAAATCCGAGGTGACCGTCACCGGCTTTCCGTGGCATCGTTGGCCATCGACGTTTCCCACGGAGGGCAGAGCCATGGTGCTGCGGGCGCTTTTGAAGTTCGTTGACGCGATGCTCTCGTTCGGGCGACGCCGGGTCGCGAATGACCCGGCTCGCGCCGCCGAAATCGACGAGGCCATCGCCGATGTGCGCAAGGAACGCTCCACTCTGGAGTAAGCGATGTCGCGCCCGATTTGCGGCGTGTCGACACGCAGCCACTCGGATTTCCGACGCCACCGTCGCCACAGACCAGCCGAGACAACCCTGACGTCGGAAAACCGAACCCACCGGCGTGTCACCCAAGCGTGTCGCACCACCGTGACCCCGAGCCATGCCGCACACCACACACCGATGCGCCAAGCGACATACCGAAACCACGAGAGTTGTCCTCCCGAGCCAGCCCGACAGGTGCGTAACTACCAGACCAGGCAGAACGGGTGCCCGGCCGGATCGGCGTAGACCCGCCAATCGGCCCCCTCACCGGGCAGCCGCGTCGCGCCGATCTTCAGCGCCCGCGCTTCGGCCTCGTCGACGTCGGCGACCTCGATGTCGAGGTGCAACTGCTGCGGATAGGCCGGGTCGGGCCACCGCGGCGCCGTGTAGTCGCGGACGCCCTGGATCAGCACGTTGCCGAGGCCCGCGCCGTCGTTTCCGATCCACGCCATGCCGGCCTCGCCCTCGTCGCCGGCATATTTCAGGTCCATGCCCAGCAACTCCTGGTAGAACGTGGCGAGCCCCGTCGGATCGGGTGCGTCGATGTTGACGCCGAACACGCGCACCGGCTCACTCTGCTCGTTGCGCGAGAGGCAGAACGGGTGACCGGCCGGGTCAGCCATCACATGCCACGTCTCGCCGCCGCCGATGCGAGTCGCACCCAACTCCTCGGCTCGCGCCGCGGCCGCGTCGATGTCGGGGACCTGGAAGTCGACGTGCATCTGCTGCGGCGCGGCCTGGGACGGCCACTGCGGCGGCACGTGGTCGGGCGCGGGCTGGAATCCGAACCGCCAGCCGTCGGGGGTCTCGACGGTCACCCAGTCGTCGTCGGCGTCGATCTCCGTGCCGCCGGTCAACCCGACGTAAAACCGGGCCAGCCCCCGGTGGTCAGCGGCGTCGAACGCGACGGCACGCAAGCTGCCGATCTTCGGGACGTCGGTCATATCAGTGATCTCCCGATCAACGGTCATCTCGCGTCCACCATGACTCAGACGTACGACAAAAACCCACGCTACCGGTGAGACGGCACGAGCGCGTGGGATCGGGAGTCGGTCACCTCGCGGATCATCCGTACCGCGTCATCATGGCCTTGACCTGGCATTGAGCTGCCGTCACGCAGCCGCAGCGACACCTCGCCCGCCTGCGCTTCGCGAGCGCCGATCACCGCGACGTACGGGATCTTCCGCTTCGCGCCGTCGCGGATCCGGGCGCCCAGCGAACCGTCGAGCGACCATCCGCCCGCAGTCCGGCCGCGACGCACCGGCGAGCGAACGCGATCGCGTCATCCGCCTGATCGTCGCTGATCGGCACCGCGAGCACCTGCACCGGCGCGTACCAGGCCGGGAAGGCGCCCGCCGTGCACCTCGATCAGGTAGGCGAACAGCCGCTCCATCGAACCGACGATGCTGCGGTGCACCATCACCGGCCGCTGCCGGCGCACCGGACGCGTCCGCGTAGGACAGGTCGAACTGCTCCGGCTGGTGGAAGTCGACCTGGATGGTGGAGAGGGTCGACTCGCGGCCGGCCGGGTCGACGATCTGCACGTCGATCTTCGGCCCGTAGAACGCCGCCTCGCCCGGCGCCTCGACGTAGGACACCCCGGCGTCGTCGAGCGCCTTCCGGAGCAGTTCCTCGGCGCGCTCCCACATGGCGTCGTTCGCCGGCGTACTTCTCGCGCGTCGCCGCGCAGCGACAGCCGGAAACCCGGCGCTCTGGATGCCGAGATCCCGGTGCGCCTGCGCGATCAGCGCGAGGATCTCGCCGATCTCGTCGCCGACCTGGTCGAGCGCGCAGAAGTTGTGCGCGTCGTTGAGCCAGATCGAGCGGACCCGGCTCAGGCCGCCGAGCACGCCGGAGCGTTCGGCCCGGTACTGCGGTCCGATTTCGGCGATGCGCAGCGGCAGGTCGCGGTAGGAGCGGGCGCGCGACTTGAAGATCAGCGCGTGGTGCGGGCACAGCGACGGCCGCAGCACGAACTCGTCGTCCTCCGACACCGCCATGCATCGGGAACATGTCGTCGCCGAAATGCTGCCAGTGGCCGGAGCGCTCGTAGAGTTCCCGCTTGCCGAGCACCGGCGAGTAGACGTGCTGGTAGCCGGCTCGGCGTTCGGCCTCGCGGAGGTAGGTCTCGACCTCGTAGCGGGCGGCGGCGCCGGCCGGCAGCCAGAACGGCAGCCCGGCGCCGATCAGCGGATCGGAGTCGAAGAGGTCGAGTTCGCGGCCGAGTTTGCGGTGGTCGATCTGGTGGTTCATGGCGGTCTCCTTCGCAGAGGGGCGACCGCCGGCACGCAAAACGCCCCGGGCGAGTCGCCCGGGGCGTTGCGTGACAGGAAGATCAGGTCAGCACAGCGGCACGCCGGGGTCTCCCGGCGTCGTCGTGCAAAAACCGAAGATCATGCGCTAAATGGTACGTGCGCCGAACCAGAACCGCCATCCCGAAACCGTTCGGGGCCCAAACCGTGAGGCGCCGAACCAGCACCGCGACATCGAGACAGGCGGTCAGCCGACCTCGTGCAGCATCAGCTGGCGGGCCGCCTCGGCGATCGAGCCCGACACCGACGGGTAGATCGTGATCGTGTGCGCCAGCTGGTCGACGGTCAGGTGGTTCTCCACCGCCATCGCGATCGGCAGGATCAGCTCGCTCGCCTTCGGCGCCACCACCACGCCGCCGATCACCTGCCCGGTCGCCGGTCGGCAGAACAGCTTCACGAACCCGTCGTGGATGCCGGCCATCTTCGCCCGGGCGTTGCCGTCCAGCGACAGCATCACGGCGCGGGCCGGCACCCGGCCGCTGTCGACGTCGGCCTGGGAGACGCCGACGGTGGCCAGTTCCGGATCGGTGAACACGTTCGCCGCGACCGTCTTCAGCTTGCAGCGGCGCGACCGCCTCGCCGAGCGCGTGCCACATCGCGATCCGGCCCTGCATCGCGGCGACGCTCGCCAGCGGCAGCACGCCGGTGCAGTCGCCGGCGGCGTAGACGCCGGGCACGTTCGTGCGGGAGACCCGGTCGACGGTCACGTAGCCGCCCGGGCCGACCTCGACGCCGTACTCGGCGAGGCCCAGGCTCGCCGGTGTTCGGGCACCGAGCCGACCGCCATCAGCGCGTGCGAGCCGGTCACGACGCGGCCGTCGGCCAGCGTGACCTCGACGCCGTCGCCGGTCCGGCGCACCGACGAGGCCCGGGAGTTGTTGAGGATGTCCATGCCGCGGGACCGGAACACCCGCTCGATCGCGGTCGAGGCGTCGGCGTCCTCGTGCGGCATCACCCGGTCGCGGCTGGAGACGAGCGTCACCGGCACGCCCATGGCCAGGTAGGCGGAGGCGAACTCGGCGCCGGTCACGCCGGAGCCGATCACGATCAGGTGCTCGGGCAGCGCGGGCAGGTCGTAGACCTGGCGCCAGGTGAGGATGCGCTCGCCGTCGGGCAGCGCGTCGGGCAGCAGCCGGGGCGTGGCGCCGGTGGCGATCAGGACCGCGGTGGCGCGCGACGGTCGACGGCGCGGACCGTCGGACGGGGTGATCTCGACCCGGTGAGTGTGACCGAGCGTGTCCGAGCCGAGCCGCGCCGTGCCGGTGACGTACGTCGACGCCGGCCTTGATCAGTTTGGCATGGATGTCGGCCGACTGGGCCACAGCGAGCCGCTTGACCCGGGCGTGCACGGCGGCCGCGTCGACCCGGCACCGCGGCGAGGCCGCCGGCGTCGACGCCGAACTGCTCGGTGTCGCGGTAGCCGGTCACCACGTCAGAGCTGGCGATGAACGTCTTCGACGGGACGCAGTCGGACAGCACACAGGCACCGCCGGCCCCATCCGCCTCGACGACGGTCACCTCCGCGTCGAGTTGGGCGGCGACCAGCGCCGCCTCATACCCGGCCGGCCCGCCACCGATGATCACTATCCGACTCACGCTCACAGCACTCCAGCTCCACGAACGACACGCTCCACCGTATTCTCTCTCACCGGCAATGAGGACTATCGTCATCGCCGTGCGTCACTACGCCGCGTATGGCTCGAATCTCGACCCCGGTCGGATGCGTGCCTATTGTCCCCAGTCTCCAATGATCGGCACCGGGTGGTTGGAGGGATGGCGGCTGACCTTCGCCGGTGAGGAAGAGCTCGGCTGGGAGGGCGCGGTCTCGACGATCGTCGAGTCGCCGGGCGACCGGGTCTTCGTGTCGATCTACGACGTCCACCCGTGGGACGCGCAGCAGCTCGACGAGGTCGAGGGCGTGAACTCCGGCACATACCGCAAGCTGCACGTGCGGGTCGCCACGCCTGGACGGCGACGTGACCGCCTGGGTCTACGTCTTCACCGGTTACGAGGGCGGCCTGCCCACGTCGTGGTATTTGAGCGAGATCGCGACGGCGGCCGAGCGCGCCGGCGCCCCGGAGGACTACGTCAAGCGCCTGCGCGACCGGCCCACGCGCTCGACGACTCTGTAACGCGCCTCACGCCGTCTCGGCTGCCCCTGGCGCGACCACGGCCACTCCCAGCGGCAGCGCCGCGTGGCTCGATCGCACCTGCGGCAACTCGCCGGTCGGGAGCTGGGCGAACTCCATGGCGCCCGCGAGCCAGCCGCACGAACTCGTCGCGCTCGGCCGGCGTCGAAGTCGCGGAACGCCTCGCCGGAGATCCGGTCGGTCAGCGTCTCCGCCCACAGCCACCGGCGCAGCAGCGGGCGCGAACGCCGGGTAGGGCGGCTGCCACCCGAACGCGATCGCCCCGCCTCACGCTCCGGGCCGGCCGCGATCGCCTGGAGCGGCGTGAGCCCGGCCGCGCGGACGGCCAGCAGATGCGCTCCGGCCCGTTGATGCCGCAGCAGGTTCATCAGGACGGCTGCCTGGGCCCCGGCACCGGCCTCTCCCGGCACCGCGTGCGCCCCGGCACGTCGGAGACGGCCCGCCACGCGGCGAACAGCGGCATGGCGGTCGCGTCGGCGGCTCGGCACGGCCCGCTCGGCCAGCTCCACGAGCCGGGACGTGGCTCCGAACCCCTCGAGCTTCTCCGCGCCCCAACGCCGGCATTGAGCCAGATTGTGACTGGCGATCTCGCTGATCGGGCACGTCTCGCGCGCGGTTTCCCAGGCATCGCGGACGGCCTCCGGCGCGATGAAACCGATGGACGCGGACACCATCTCGACCGGCACGTCACCCAGGGCGGCTCCGAGCCCGGCGACGAAGAACGCCCACCCGGTGAGGCCCAGCTCACGAGCGCGCCGCAGCGTCTTCGGGCACTCGGTGAAGGCCTGCCCCAGAAACCGGACGGCGGCCTTGGCGGACGTTGCCGTCTGTTCGGGAGTCACGTAGTGATTGTGCCCATCGACAGCGGGTAGCGGGTAGCCCTTCCTCACCCGTCCGTGTCACCGGCGGGCGGGTTTTTCGTGGTGCCACGGCTCTGTGCCCGAGCCACGGCTCGATCGGCGGCTGTCAATGAACGTTGGGCGGCGGTCAGGGCTTGGGCGGCGGCGAGGCGAGTCGTTTCGGCCGCTGTCGCGGCGCTGTGCGCGGCCACTCGGTCCCGGCGCAGCTCCAGGAGCCGGGCTTCGAGAGCGGTCAGGCGCGCGGACGCTTCGGCGGCAGCGGCGGCGGTCTCGTCTCGGCGGGTTTCAGCGGCCGCCACGGCTTCGCGGGCTTTGTCGGCAGCGCGGATCAGCGCGGTTTCGTGGTCCGCGGATCGCTTTGGCGGCGGCGGTGCGGTTGGGGGCGCCGGTGGACGTACCCGTGACGGAATTTGATCTTGTGTGGGTGGGCTTGGCACGGCTCGCAGCGACCCACGCGGCGCCTCCCCGAAGCCGTCGTAGTGCACGGATTTCAGCAACCGGCCCGCACGCACCTGCTCGGCGATCGACTCGTCGGCGACCGCCGCGCTCAGCGTGGCCTCCACCTCCGCCACCGGCAGACCCGATCGGGCCGCTCCCGACGCGACCGCGAGATCACTGGCCTGACGCACCAGGCCGGCGATCTGCGTGCGGCGGCGGGTGGCGAGTTCGCGGAGGTCGGTGCCACGAAGGTCGCCCTGAGCCGACCGCATCGCGACGCCCAGCTCCAACAACTCGTCGAGTTGCGGCGCGGCCCGCATCGCCAGCAGGTTGACCAGCCACGCGGCCACGGTCGGGCGACGAAATTTGCCGATCGCGGTGGCCGTCGCGCGATCGCCTGCGCCCGAGCCGTCGCGGCCGCTTCATCGCGCGCGGGCACGAACTCGGCAGGCGGCAGCGCGAACAGCCGTTCGGCCAGTCGATCCAGTCCGCTCGCCGTGCTCACCCGACCAGTCTGACGGAACCTGGGCTCCCCGCGCGGCGTCTTATCCGTGTATTGCCGGCCGTGTCGTCGCGGCAGGCGCCGAGGCAAAGCACCTGTTCCAAAAGTCCGATCGAGCGAGCCGCGACGCAGCCGCGGCCGAACAGCGGCTTTTGGCACTCGCGCTACGAGCGAGACCACCGATCGGCGCTGCACAGGCGCCGATTGCCGGGCTCCCTCCGATGAGTCGTGGAGGCTCACATGTTGACGGGAAAGGTTCGCGTTCGCGCATTAGTCATGATCGTGGCCGGTCTGACACTGGCCGGCATCGCGACCGGTTGCAGCAGCGGCTCGGGAAATTCCGCATCGTCGGGCGTCGCCGATGGTGGCAAGGTGGCCGCCCCCGCAGCCGCACCGGAGCAGTTCAACGGCGGTGCCGCGGCGCCTGGCGACAAAGTGGCGCCGACGACCGCGCCCCAGCTGCCGGCCACCGAGGTGCAGCGTTCGATCATCTATCAGGGCACGATGACGGTACGAGTATCCGATGTGGACGCGGCAGCGCTCCGGGCGACCGCGATGGCAACCGGCTCCGGTGGTTACGTCGGCGGTGACCAGCGCTCGATCGACGCCCAAGCCTCGGTCGCGACGCTCACGCTCCGGGTGCCGGCGGCGCAATTCAACACGACGCTCGCCGCGCTCAGCGGTCTCGGCAAGGAGCAGGACCGGCAGGTGTCCACACAGGACGTCACCGAGAAAGTCGTGGACGTGCAGTCGCGCATCAAGACGCAGCAGGCGAGCGTGGACCGGATCCGCGCGCTGCTGGCCCAGGCCACCTCGGTCGCACAAATCGTGTCGATCGAAGGTGAGTTGACGCAGCGAGAGGCGGACCTGGAGTCGTTGGAGGCGCAGATGCGCTCGCTGACCGACCTCACATCGCTCTCGACGATCACGGTGACGTTGCTCGGGCCGGAGGCGAAGCTCACGGCGAAGCCCGCCGAGCACCACAAGGGATTCGTGGCCGGATTGAAGTCGGGCTGGCACACGTTCGTCGACTCGGTCACGGTGCTGTTCCAGGTGATTGGCGCGCTGCTGCCGTTCCTGGTCGCGATCGGGATTCCAGCCTGGATCATCATCGCGCTGATTCGGCGCCGGCGCCGGCACCGGCCCGCCGTGGAGGCCGCGCCGACGCCGGAGCAGAGCTGACCTATCGGCAACCCCCGGCTACAAGCCGGGTGTTGCCAGGCCTGCTGCAACACTCAAAACCACGCATCCTGGCAACCCCCGGCTACAAGCCGGGTGTTGCCAGGCCTGCTAATGCCGTATGGATCATCACCCGGACGCCGTGCGCGATCGCTCGCTCATCGACGTCGAACGCCGACTGGTGGATGTCGAACTTGTCGGTCGCGCCCGGCACGCCCACGCCGAGCCGGATCATCGAACCCGGCACCTGGTCGAGGTAGAACGCGAAGTCCTCGCCGCCCATGCTGATCTCGGCCTCGACGACCCGATCGGGGCCGAGCGCGGCGGCGGCGGCGCCGGCGATCACGGCGGTCGCCATCCGGTCGTTGATGACCGGCGGCACGCCGCGCCGGTAGTCGACCTCGACGCTGTGGCGCCGGTGGACGCGACCACGTCGTGGACCAGCTTGCGTCACCAGCTCCGGAACCTCTCGCCACATCTCGCGGCTGAGAATGCGCACCGTGGCCCGCGCGAACCCTTCGACTCGGGATCGCGTTCGCCGCCTCGCCCGCGCGCACCGCCCCGAACACCATCGAGACGCCGGCGCGCGGGTCGAGCCGGCGGTCGCAGCAGCGACGGCACGTCGACGATCACCCGGCCGAGCGCGTGCACCAGATCTGCGGTCAGATGCGGACGCGCGGTGTGCCCGCCCGCGCCGATGCAGCCGGATCTCGACCATGTCCGCGGCCGCGGTGAACGGGCCGGACCGCACCCCGACGAGCCCGACCGGGAAGGTGCGGGCGCGCAGTGCAGCGCGAAGATCGCGGAGACGTCCGTCAGGCCGCCGGCGGCGATCACCTCGGGCGCGCCCGACGGCGTCGCCTCCTCGGACGGCTGGAACAGCAGCCGCACCGTGCCCGGCAGCTCGCCGCGGTCGGCAAGCTGGGCAGCGCGAGACCGACGCCGAGCAGGATCGTGGTGTGGACGTCGTGACCGCAGGCGTGGCAGACGTTGTCGACGGTGGAGCGGTAGGAGACGTCCTTGCTGTCCTGCAGCGGCAGCGCGTCCAGGTCGGCGCGCAGCGCGATGATCGAGCCCGCGTGCCGTTGCCGGGACGTCGCAGATGACGCCGTTGCGCTTGGGCAGCAGCCGAGGCGACAGACCGGCCGACATCAACTCGCGTCATGACCAGCTCCGCCGTCTCGAACTCCTGGCCGGACAGCTCCGGATGCGCGTGCAGATGGCGACGCGATACGGCGATCGAGGTCGGCGCCCTTGTCGCGTCAGCCAGCGGTCGAGCTCGACCCGGCAAGCGGCTCGGCGCCCGGCGGCACGGTCGGCCAGTCGGCGGTCAGTTCGCCGGCCTCAAGGCTCAGCGGAGACGTCAGCGCAGAGGTCACGATCTCTTCTTGATCTCGATCGATGGGAGACAACTTGGTCAGCCTAGCCCCGACCCGGTGACGCTGCGCAATCCCGTTCGCGTGGTGGCGAGATTGCGGAGAGTCACGGAAACCCTGGTAGGTGCGGTCCGTGGCGGCGGATGCGGTGCGCGGTGCGGCGTTGAAAGCAGGCATGTGCTGCACACCCTTCTACAACGTGTGACGGCGCGCTCCGGAAACGCGCCCGGCGCGCCAATCGGGTCATGAAGATTTTTTCAGCCCAGCTGAGCGTCGGAGTCGCACCGATTGTGCGGTCCTGGTACCCAGCTCGATCCGGTTAGAAACGGTCGGTCGGCCGGTACCGTCCCCACACGTCACGCAGCGCGTGCGAGACCTCACCGACGGTGGCCCGGGCGCGCAAGCGCGTCCTTCATCGGATAGAGCACGTTGTCGCGTGTCACTCTCCGCGGCGATCTTGCAGCGCGTCGAGGGCCGCGTCAACGACGGCATTGTCGCGCTCCGTTCGCAGCACCCGCGAGCCGCTCGACCTGCTCGGCCTCGATCGCCGGGTCGACCCGCAGCGGCTCGTACGGCTCCTCCTCGTCGAGCGCGAACCGGTTGACGCCCACGACGACCCGGCTGCCCGCAGTCGATCTCCTGCGCGATCCGGTAGGCGGACGTCTCGATCTCCCGCTTCTGGAAGCCGGCCTCGATCGCGGCGACCGCCGAGCCGTAGTCGTCGACCTGCTCGATCAGCGCGAGCGCCGCGGCCTCGATCTCGTCGGTCATCGCCTCGACCACATAGGAGCCGGCGAACGGGTCGACGGTCGCGGTCAGGTCCGTCTCGTACGCGAGGACCTGCTGGGTACGCAGGGCCAGCCGGGCCGCCTTCTCGGTCGGCAGCGCGATCGCCTCGTCGTAGCGAGTTGGTGTGCAGCGACTGGGTGCCGCCGAGCACCGCACCGAGCCCCTGCACCGCCACCCGGACCAGGTTGACCTCGGGCTGCTGCGCGGTGAGCTGCACGCCGGCGGTCTGCGTGTGGAAGCGCAGCATCCGCGACTTCGGGTCCTTGGCGCCGAACTCGTCGCGCATGATCCGGGCCCAGATCCGCCGGGCCGCCCGGAACTTCGCGACCTCTTCGAGCAGCGTGGTCCGGGCGACGAAGAAGAACGACAGCCGGGGCGCGAAATCGTCGACGTCGAGGCCGGCCGCGATCGCTGCCTTCACGTATTCGACGCCGTTGGCGAGGGTGAACGCGATCTCCTGCACGGGCGTCGCGCCGGCCTCGGCCATGTGGTAGCCGGAGATCGAGATGGTGTTCCACTTCGGAATCTCCTCGAAGCAGTACGCGAACGTGTCGGCGACCAGCCGCAGCGACGGCACCGGCGGGAAGATGTACGTGCCCCGGGCGATGTACTCCTTGAGGATGTCGTTCTGGATCGTGCCGGTCAGCTGGTCGGCCCGGATGCCCGGCCTCCTCCGCGACGAGCTGGTAGAGCAGCAGCAGCACGCTGCCCGGCGCGTTGATCGTCATCGACGTCGAAACCTTGTCGAGCGGGATGCCGTCGAACAGCCGGCGCATGTCGTCGATCGAGTCGATGGCGACGCCGACCTTGCCGACCTCGCCGCTGCGCGATCGGATCGTCCGAGTCGTAGCCCATCTGGGTGGGCAGGTCGAACGCGACGGAGAGCCCGGTGGTGCCGGCGGCGAGCAGTTGCCGGTAGCGGTTGTTCGACTCGGCGGCCGTGCCGAACCCGGCGTACTGGCGCATCGTCCAGGGCCGCGACGTGTACATCGTCGGATAGACACCCCGCGTGTACGGGAAGTCGCCGGGCTCACCGAGCCGATCGGCCACATCGGGGGCGACGTCGCCCGAGTCGTACACCGGCTTGATCGCAAAGCCCGATTCGCTGAGCCGGGTCGCTGACTTCTTCGTCATAATCGCAGATCGTAAGTTGTCCGTCCGGCTGCGTGAGCATGGCCAGTGGGATGAGTGACGAACCTCCACCGGGACCAGCGAATATTCGCCACAAATCACCCACTTCAGCTGCTCGGCCATCTTCTCGGCTTTCCCTTCCGGGGTCTAACCCCCAAGATGGAGGGGTTGCTGACGGCAGACGAGACGGTTGAGAGTTGTGACGGCCCAGACTTCGGCGTGGCAGGGCGATCCGGGCGCATCATCGATGCAACGAGCCGTTCCCGGCACGGTCATCGGCGATCGCTACGAACTTCGTTCGCCTATCGGCAACGGCGGCATGGGCACGGTCTGGCAGGCCGTCGACACGGTGCTCCGGCGCGATGTCGCCGTCAAGGAAGTGCTGCTCCCGCCAGGCATGCCAGCCTCGGAGCGGCATTCGATGTATGAGCGGACCCTCCGCGAGGGCCGGGCCGCCGCGGCGCTGTCGCATCCGTCGCGTCGTGCAGGTCTTCGACGTCGTGACCGAGGGCGGCCGGCCCTGGATCGTCATGGAGTTGCTGCAGGCCCGGAGCCTTTCCGAGATCATCATCGCGGACGGTCCGATCGCCGGTCGCGCGGTCGCGAAGATCGGCATCGCCCTCCTCGGCGCGCTCGAGGTCGCGCACATCGCCGGCGTGCTCCACCGTGACGTGAAGCCCGCTAACGTGCTGATCTGCTCCGACGGCCGCTGCGTGCTGACCGACTTCGGCGTCGCGCGGATGCCGTCCGAGAGCAACCTGACGCAGCCGGGCATGGTCCTCGGCTCCCCGCACTTCATCTCCCCCGAGCGGGCGATCGGCGCCGCGTTCGGCCCGCCGAGCGACCTGTTCTCGCTCGGCGTGACCCTCTACACCGCGATCGAGGGCCGGCCGCCGTTCGACAAGGGCGACCCGTTCGAGACCATGCGCGCGATCGTCGAAGACGAGCCGTTGCCGCCGGTGCGAGCCGGGGCGATGGCACCGATTCTGATGGGCCTGCTGGAGAAGGACCCGGCCCGCCGCTGGACGGTCGGGCAGGCCCGCACCGCGCTTCGCGAGCTGACCTCGGCCGCCGGAGCCACCCGGGCCCCCGCCATCTCGCCGGCGCCCGCCTCCTACTCCGGCGAGACCGAAGCGATGTCGCACTCCAGCGCTGCCCTCCGGCGCCCGAGCCCTCGGTGGGCGCGCGTTGCTCGGCGACGACGAGAGTGTCGAAGACCGGCTGCGCATTGGCACCGGGCAGCCCAAACCGTACGTTCCGTCGGTTTTCGACGAGCCCAGAGCGGTCGACGACGACGGCCCGCCCACGGGATATTTGCAGCCGACACCGTACGGTCTGCCGATCACCGAGACCCGGGCGAGCCGCCGAGCGGGCCGCAGCGCCTCGGGCGGCATGGGCGGCGCGGTCGAGGGCGCTTCGAACGGCGTCCGCAAACTCGTCGAGACGGTCAAGGGATGGCCGCCACGGCTTCGGCTCGGCCTCGGTGGCGGTCTCGTCGCCGTGGTGATCCTCGCCATCGTGATCGCGGCGACGGCCGGTGGCGGTTCGAAGAAGCCACCGACGGCCGCGACGAAGCCCAACGCCACTGCGTCCGCTCCGTCGTTCGCCGTGCAGACGTTCAAGAACACGCGCGGCAGTCACGGTCAGCGTGCCGGCCTCGTGGAAGAAGTCCAGCACGTCCAACTACACCGACTTCACCGACCCGCAGAGTTCCTCACGCCGGCTGCGCATCAACGTGGAACCGTCCGGCAGCGACTCGGCCACGAAGTTCCTCACCGTCGCCGAGCACGGCTTGAAGAACCCGCAGCGATGCACCGCGCCGTACTCGCGGGTCGCGCTCACCACGATCACGATGGGCGGCCGCCCGGCCGCGGTTCTCGAATACACGTGCGGCTCCGGCACCGGCAAGCGTCACGGCATCTGGGCGGCGACGACCGAGGGCGGCCACGCGTACCACTTCTACCTGACCGTCCCCGACAGCGATTTCGATGCGAGCAAGCCGATCTTCGACGAGATGGTGCGCACCTTCCAGCTCACGATTCCGTCTGACTGACGCACCAGCAGTCCGGCCTGGTTGATCGTTTGGGAGAGTCCGTGGCGCGTTCCATCACGGGTCGTGCTATCAACAGGTGATGCAGACCCGGATCGACGATGACCTCGTGCCCGCAGCGCGCCCGGCCGAAACCGACGACGACGCGCGCGTGCGCTCGGCGGCGCAGGCATGGCTCGCCGACGATCCCGACGAGCAGACCCGCGCCGAACTCGCGGCTGTGCTCGAAGCGTTGCCCGGAAGCGCCGCTGATCTCGCTGACCGGTTCGCGGGCCCGCTGACGTTCGGCACCGCCGGTCTGCGCGGACCCGTGCGCGCCGGACCCAACGGGATGAACCGCGCCGTCGTCCGCGCCGCCGCCGCCGGTCTGGTCGCCTGGCTCGACGCGCAAAACGAACCGGGTCCGGTGGTCATCGGGTTCGACGCTCGCAACGGATCGGCCGCGTTCGCCGAAGAGACGGCGCGCGTCGTGACCGGGGCCGGCCGGGTGGCGCTGCTGATGCCGAGCCCGCTGCCGACGCCCCTACTCGCGTACGCGGTCACGCACGTCACCGCGACCGGCGAAGTGGTGCCGACGGGTGCACTGGCGGACCGGTCGCCCGACGAGATCCCGGCTGCCGGCGTGATGGTCACCGCGAGCCACAACCCGCCGCAGGACAACGGCTACAAGGTCTATCTCGGGGCGCGGCTCGGTGGCGCGGCCGGAGCCGGTGCGCAGATCGTGCCGCCGGTCGACGCCGAGATCGAGGCCGCGATCCGGGCGGTCGGCCCACTCGCCGAGGTCCCGCTCGGCCCGAACGGCACCGTGCTGGGCGACGAGATCGTCGCGGCGTACATCGCCAGCGCGGTCGCCGTCGCGGACCCGAACGGGCCGCGGGACCTGTCGATCGCGTACACGCCGATGCACGGCGTCGGCGCCGGCGTCGCCCAGGCCACGTTCGCCGCGGCGGGCTTCGATCGGTCGCCATCGTGGCCGCGCAGGCCGAGCCGGATCCCGAGTTTCCGACGGTCGGCTTCCCGAACCCGGAAGAGCCCGGCGCGATGGACCTTCTGATCGCGCTCGCGACCGAGACGGCGCCGACATCGCGATCGCCAACGATCCGGACGCCGACCGGTGCGCCGTCGCGGTGCCCGACGCCACCGGCCGCTGGCGGGCGCTCCGAGGCGACGAGGTCGGCGTGCTCCTCGCCGATCACATGATGCGGCGCGGCGACCGGGGGCTCTACGCGACCACGATCGTCTCGTCGTCGCTGCTGCGGGAGATGTGCCGGCGCCGGGGCGTCGACTACGCGGAGACGCTGACCGGCTTCAAGTGGATCGTGCGGGCCGGCACCGGCGAACCACTGATCTTCGGTTATGAAGAGGCGCTCGGATACTGCGTGGCGCCGGCGAGCGTACGCGACAAGGACGGCATCTCTGCTGGGCTTCTGGTCGCGGACCTGGCGGCCGGCCTCAAGAGCGAGTTGCGCACGCTGACCGACCGGCTCGACGAGATCGCGTCCGAATTCGGCGTGTACGCCACCGATCAACTCTCCGCACGCGTCGATGACCTGGCCGAAATTGGCGTGCTGATGGCGAGGATCCGACAGCACCCGCCGACGACGCTGCTGGACGCTCCGGTGGAGTCGATCGAGGACCTGCTGCCCGACAACGATGTGCTGATCCTGCGGACCCCGAGCGCGCGTGTCGTCGTGCGTCCGAGTGGCACCGAGCCGAAGCTCAAGGCCTACCTCGAGGTGGTGGAGCCGGTCATCGACGGCGACGTGGCCTCTGCCCGCGAACGTGGAGCGGCGGCGCTGTCGGCCCTGCGCACCGAGACGGCGGCGGCGCTCGCGATCTGGTGAGCCCTCGCGATCCAGCGACATGGACGTGACGGTGCGTGACGTTTCCATGTGTGACGGACCGTCACCGACGGCGCGAGCGGCGGCGATGGTTGCGGGGGGCTTTGCTCTGCTCACCTCGCGGCATCACCCTTTTGAGCACGGACTTCAGGAATTCGCGAGCGGGCGGACCGGCTACGCTCGTCACCCACCGTGCCTGATGCCTATGCGTGAGCAGAGCAAAGCTTCGCGAACACCTATCGCCAGGCCGACCGGAAAGCGACGCAACGTAACTGCCTGACGGGATCACGACGCGCGCGGAGCACGGATATCAACGCGACGCAGGATTCCGCCACGCGGATGCGCGGCACGCGGTCGACCCAAGCGGATGCGCCGCACGCGGATGTGACCCAGCGATGCGCCGCACGCGGGTGCGACCCAGCATGCGCCGCAATCGGTGTGACCCACGCGGATGCGACCCACGCGGATGCGACCCACGCGGATGCGACCCTCAGAAACGGGGCATTCCGCCGAATTGACGGTCGCCCGCGTCACCGAGGCCCGGCACGATGAACATGTTGTCGTTGAGTTCCCGGTCGATCGACGCCGTGACCAGACGCATCGGCAGGCCGGACCGGGACAACCGATCGATGCCGGGCGGCGCCGCGAGCACGCAGACGACCGTGATGTCGCTGCAGCCTCGGTCGGCCAGCAGCTGGCAGCAGTGCTGCAGCGAGCCGCCGGTCGCCAGCATCGGGTCGAGCACGAGCACCGGCTTGCCGGTCAGATCCGTCGGCAACGATTCCATGTAGGCGCGCGGCTCGAAGGTGTGCTCGTCACGGGCGAGGCCGACGAAGCCCATGGACGACTCAGGCAACAGCGCGAGCGCCGCGTCGGCCATGCCGAGACCGGCCCGCAGCACCGGCACGATCAGCGGCGGCGAGGCGAGCCGGGTGCCCTCGGCGTCATCGACGGGCGTGCGCACCGGATAGGTCTCGACCGCGAAGAGCCGGGCCGCTTCGTAGACCAGCATCGTGGTGAGTTCGGTCAGCGCGGCCCGGAAGGTCGCCGAATCGGTCCTCGCGTCACGCATCACGGTCAGGCGTGACAGGGCCAGGGGATGATCAACCACGAGTACGTCCACGAGGCGTAACCGTACCGGCAAAGTGCGTAGACTCGCTGACATGAACACCGTGTCACCGGCGACCGGCGGAATCCGGCCATGACCACGACTGTTGACCTCGCGTCGGTCGTCTCGTCCGTCACCTCATCAGACGCAGCGCTCCGCACGTTTCTGCATGGTTTGCCCGGAGTCGATGCCGTCGGCCTGGAGAGCCGGGCCGCGATGCTCGGCACGCGTTCGATCAAGACGACGTCCAAGGCCTGGGCGATCGATCTCGCGATCCGCATGGTCGACCTGACGACGCTCGAAGGTGCGGACACACCGGGCAAAGTGCGTGCGTTGTGTGCGAAAGCGCAGCGCCCCGACACCCGCGACGCCGACTGTCCCCCCGTCGCGGCCGTCTGCGTCTACCCGTCGATGGTCGCCACCGCCGCTGCTGAGCTCAAAGGCTCCGGCATTCACATCGCGAGCGTCGCGACCGCGTTCCCGTCCGGGCAGGCGCCGCTCGAGGTGAAGCTGGCCGACACCCGGGCCGCGGTCGAGGCCGGTGCCGACGAGATCGACATGGTGATCAACCGCGGTGCCTTCCTGTCCGGTCGCTACATGACCGTTTTCGACGAGATCGCGGCCGTCAAAGAAGCCTGTGGTGACGCGCATCTCAAAGTGATCCTGGAAACAGGCGAACTGGCGACGTACGACAACGTGCGGCGCGCGTCCTGGATCGGCATGTTGGCCGGCGGCGACTTCATCAAGACGCGCACCGGCAAGGTCACCCCGGCCGCCACGCTGCCCGTGACGCTGCTGATGGTCGAGGCCGTCCGCGACATGCACGCGCTGTACGGGCGGAAGGTCGGCGTGAAACCGGCTGGCGGAATTCGTACCACCAAAGACGCTATTAAGTACCTGGTCATGGTCAACGAGACGGTCGGCGACGGATGGCTCGACCCGGACTGGTTCCGCTTCGGCGCGTCGACGCTGCTCAACGACCTGCTCATGCAGCGCGAAAAGCTCTCCACCGGCCGCTACAGCGGACCCGACTACGTGACGTTGGACTGACACGATGGCATTCGATTACGCACCTGCCCCGGAATCCCGCGCCATCGTCGATATCAAGCCGAGCTACGGCCTGTTTATCGGCGGTGAGTTCGTCGAGTCGAAAGACGGCACGGCGTTCAAGACGATCAACCCGGCCACCGAGGAGACTCTGGCCGAGATCGTCGACGCCGGTCCGTCCGATGTAGACCGAGCCGTGGCCGCGGCCCGGGCCGCCTTCCGCGACGTGTGGGGCCCGATGCCCGGGCCAACGCGAGCGAAATACCTCTTCCGGATCGCGCGCATCATCGCCGAGCGCTCCCGCGAATTGGCGGTGCTGGAGTCGATCGACAACGGCAAGCCGATCCGGGAGTCGCGCGACGTTGACGTACCGCTGGTGGCATCGCATTTCTTCTACTACGCGGGCTGGGCCGACAAGCTCGGGCACGCGGGTTTCGGCGCCAATCCACAGCCGATCGGCGTTGCCGCCCAGGTGATCCCGTGGAACTTCCCGCTGCTGATGCTCGCGTGGAAGATCGCGCCCGCGCTGGCATGCGGCAACACCGTGGTGCTCAAACCCGCCGAGACCACGCCGCTCACCGCGCTTCTCTTCGCGGAAATCTGCCAGCAGGCGGACCTTCCGCCCGGTGTCGTCAACATCGTCACCGGCGCCGGTGAAACGGGCCGTGCCCTGGTCGAACACCCCGGCGTCGACAAGGTCGCCTTCACCGGTTCGACCGAGGTCGGCCGGGCCATCGCGAAGTCCGTCGCCGGCACCCGCAAGCGGCTGACGCTCGAATTGGGCGGCAAGGCAGCGAACATCGTCTTCGAGGACGCGCCGATCGACCAGGCCGTCGAGGGCATCGTCAACGGCATCTTCTTCAACCAGGGTCACGTCTGCTGCGCCGGTTCCCGCCTGCTCGTGCAGGAATCGGTCGCCGACCAGGTGCTCGAATCGTTGAAGCGCCGGATGGCCCAGTTGCGTGTCGGCGACCCGCTGGACAAGAACACCGATGTCGGCGCGATCAACTCGGCCGCGCAACTCGCTCGCATCCGGGAGCTCTCCGACGTCGGCACGGCCGAGGGCGCTGACATGTGGTCGCCACCGTGTGACCTGCCCGGCCGCGGCTTCTGGTTTGCTCCGACGATCTTCACCGGGGTGTCCCAGGCGCACCGCATCGCTCGCGAGGAGATCTTCGGGCCGGTGCTGTCGGTGCTGACCTTCCGCACCCCGGCCGAGGCCATCGAGAAGGCGAACAACACTCCCTACGGCCTGTCCGCCGGCATCTGGACCGACAAGGGCTCCCGCATCCTCGCCGTCGCCGACAAGCTGCGGGCCGGCGTCGTCTGGGCCAACACGTTCAACAAATTCGACCCGACCTCGCCGTTCGGCGGCTACAAAGAGTCTGGCTACGGTCGCGAAGGCGGCCGCCACGGCCTGGAGGCCTACCTTGCCCACTGAGAAAACCGCCGACCGGTTGGCTGTCTTGAAGACCTACAAGCTGTTCATCGGCGGCGCCTTCCCCCGCAGCGAGTCCGGCCGAACCTATCCCGTCTCGTCGGCCAAGGGCGCCCACCTGGCCAACGCCGCCCTGGCCTCCCGGAAAGACGTCCGCGACGCCGTCGTGGCCGCCCGCGCAGCCGTCAAGGGCTGGTCCGGCGCCACCGCCTACAACCGCGGCCAGATCCTCTATCGCGTGGCGGAAATGCTGGAAGGGCGTAGAGACCAGTTCATCTCCGAGGTACGCGCTGCCGAAGGCGGCTCCGCGGGCGCCGCCACCGCGCTCGTGGACGCGGCGATCGACCGGTGGGTGTGGTACGCGGGGTGGACCGACAAGATCGCTCAGGTGTACGGCAACGCCAACCCCGTCGCCGGGCCCTACTTCAACCTGTCGTCGCCCGAGCCGACCGGCGTCGTGGGCGTGATCGCGCCGGCCGACTCCTCGCTGCTCGGTCTCGTCAGCGTGATCGCCCCGGCCATCGCCGTCGGCAACACCGTGGTCGTGTTGGCCAGCGACGACCGGCCGCTGCCCGCCTCCACGCTGGCCGAGGTGCTCGCGACCAGTGATCTTCCCGGTGGCACCGTCAACATCCTGACCGGCCGGGTCGCCGAGACCGCACCGCATCTCGCCGCGCACATGGACGTCAACGCGATCGACCTGAGCGGGGTGGCCGACGCGGATCTGGCCACGTCGTTGGAGGTCGCGGCGGCCGACAATCTCAAGCGCGTGATCCGCCGGCCCTCGGATCCCATCGATTGGAGCCGGGAACCCGGCATCGATCGGATGACGGCGCTCCTGGAGACGAAGACGGTGTGGCACCCGAAAGGGATGTGATCTCTCGGACAGATCGTTCGTAACGCGACCGATCAATCCCGACATCACGGATATGTCTTCTTCGTAAAAACGCAGCTCAGGGGTGGGATCTGCGGCATCCGTCAGATGCGACTAGGGTGTGCCCAGAGTCACGTACAGCACTCAACTACGTCCGGAGGTCTTTGTGGCGCGTCCGCCAGCTCGTCGGCCCGGTGCCGATAAGCCCAAGTCCGATTCGTCGGGCTTTCCGGTCGACGAATCCGAGTCCACCGACGCGGAAATCGCGGAAGTCGATGACAGTGTCGCTGCGGCCGACGAGGTCGATGACGAGGTCTCGGAGATCGACGAAGGCGACATCCGCCGCACCTCGCAGGTCGACGCGTTCTGGAAGCGGGTCGAGATCGATCCGGTCGAGATCGCGTTGCCCGGTGGTGTCGGCTACACGCTGCGCGCCTACCGGATGGATTCCGACGTCACGCCGTCCGACTTCTCCGGTCGTGAAGACCTCGAATTTCCCGATCGTGCTCGGGCCTACGCGAGTGACCTCGACGACGAAGACTTCGACGAGGCCGATGATCTCGATGACGACGCGATCGACGAGGAAGATCTCGAACTCGAGGAAGACGCCGAGGCCCTGGCCGACGACGAAGATGACGACGCGGACGATGATGACGACGCGTTGGCCGCCGCCGAAGCCGCTGACGAAGAGGTCCCGCTGTTCCTGAGCGACCGCGGCCAGTTGCTGCTGTTCCGCTCGCGCCGCGGCCTCGTCACGTTCCTGCGGTCCGACGCGGAGCATGACCTG
Source organism: uncultured Actinomycetota bacterium (assembly GCA_963797605.1). Taxonomy (GTDB): domain Bacteria; phylum Actinomycetota; class Actinomycetes; order Mycobacteriales; family Micromonosporaceae; genus DASQPR01. The sequence goes on from CAWCPX010000006.1 coordinate 73,170, forward strand.
ACCCAGCTCGACGGTTGGGCCGAGTTCGTCAACGACGTCCGACCCGAATACATCGTCGCCACCGACGACGATTCCTACGAACTCGATCTCGTCGTGAAGAACCTCCGTGGTTCCCACGACGAATGGGACCCGGCGCTGATCGTCCAATCCGGACAGCTCGCCCGTGACCTTGGCCACGCCCTGCGAATCAAGCCGGTCGTGCTCGCACTATCACCCGGATCACCCCTCGATGATCTCGACGAGGCGCTCCGTGGTGTTGCCGCAGGTGGAGTCGGCACTTTCTTCGCTCGTCGCAAGGCGAAGAAAATCGGGACAGAAACCGCAAGTCTCGGCTGGCGTACGGTTATCGGCAAGATCTCCGCCGTCGTGGACTGGCGCGACTGACCCGAAACCGGGGACCATCAGTGCTTGGCCCCACGTCGTTCACTTCGATGACGTGGAGCCGGTTACACCAGGAGAGTCCGGGAGGAGGACGAAGCCGTGGCGCTCATGCGTGTGTATTGCGGATTGGCTGCAAGCGAACCAGCCGGCTCGCCGGCCGGAACGAATGGGTGGCTGACAGCCGCCGTCGTTGACGACGCCGGCCGTCTGCTCGATGTCTGTGACATCGGAGACGACCCCGTTGGCTATGCGGAGTTGGGTGCGTTGCTGGCCGAGCGGTCCGGTGGCGCCGGTGGCGTCGCTGTTGCCGCCGACAGCGACGAGCACCAGGTGACGCTGCTGCTGGCCGCCGCTGGTCGACCGCTGGCCATCGTCGACGACGAGACCGTCGGCGACTACGCCGACCGCTTCGCCGACGACGAGTCGCTCGACGAGATCGAGGCCGGCCCAGCCGAACGCAGCGCCGTCGGCCTCGCCCGCGCGCTTCAGGCCGGTGCCCTGACCGCCGGCAGCCAGGGCGCCCCCCGCGAACTCATGGCTCTCAAGCCCGTGCTCTCCGCGCACGCCGCGGTCGCGATCGGCCGCCACGGCACCGCTGTCGCCCTGCGCGAGGTGCTGCGCGAGCTTTACCCGGCGGCACTGCGGGCCTACCCCGACCCGGCCGAGGCGATCCCCCTCGCGATTCTCGACGCGCTCCCCGAGCCGGGCCTGCTCGGCGCGACCACGGCGAACCGCGGCCGAGACGCCGCCGTCGCCGCCGAACTCGCGCAGACCGGGCTCGCCGACCCCGGCACGATCGGCGACGCCATCACGGCGTTGCGGGTCGCGATCGCCGAGACTCCTCGGCGCACCGGCATCGGCAAGGGCACCACGACCGCGATCGCGGAGACCATTCGCGAAGCCGTGGCCGCCGTCCGCGCGTGCGACGCCGCGATCGGCGCGCTTGTGGGCCTGCTCGCCGAGAAGGCGGCGCCGGTCTCGACCGCGCCGCAGATCGCTCGCATCGCTCCCGTAACCGCGCCCCCGGCCGAATCGACTCGCTTCCCCGCTCGCCGCGGCCGCACCGCCGCCCCCGCGCCCGCTGCCGAGCCGGCACCGACGCCCACGCTGGAGCCGTTGGGTCGCACCGCCAGCCGCATGGCCGGGCAGCGCTCCGCTCCGGTCCGGTCGCAGCGACCGGCCGCGGCCGCCGCCCGCGCCGCCGCCGTGTCGGCACCGCCCGCCGCACCCGCGTCGGTGCCACCGCCGCCACCCGGCATCACGCCGATCTTCCCGCACCAGTCCCAGACGGGTGCGCAGGTTCAGGTCCCGATGCAGGTGCCGATGCAGCCGGTGCCTCCGGCCTACCAGACACCGGTGCCTCCGGCCTACCAGACACCGATGCCGCAGCAGCAGATGGCGCCGCCGGCGCAACCAATGGCGGCCCCGCAGCAGCAGATGCCCTCCTACCAGGCGCCCGCGCCCGGCTACGCGGCCTCGATGCCGCCGGTCGCACCCCCGGTCAACGCGCCGCAGGTCGCCCCGATGTCCGCGCCTCCGGTCGCTCCGATGTCCGCGCCTCCGGTCGCTCCGATGTCCGTGCCGCCCGCGCAGATGGAAGCGCACCAGCCGAGCCATCAAGCGCCGATGCCGCAGCCGGTCATGCCGCCGTCACCGTCGCAGATGCCGGTGATGCCGCCCATGCCCGCCTGGAACGATTCGAGTTACGGGCTGCCGGCCGATTTCCGCATGCCGTCGTCCTACGAGCCCGAGCCGGCCAACGGCCACCTTCCCAACGGCGTCTCGCACAACGGACACGGTGGCAACGCGCACAACGGGCACGTGGCGCCGGTCGCGGAGCCCAACGGCTATCCGCTGGCCTCTGAGATCCCTTCTCCCGGCACGCGCGAGACATGGCCACTCAACCCACCCTCCTACGATGACGCGGCCGTCAACGCGCGCGTAGCCCCCTCGTACGGGCACTCCGCACCGACGCCCGAGCCCGTCGAGCACTCGATCCCGCGTCAGCGTGACGGCCGGGTGCCGCCGCCCTGGCAGAGCGACGACATGGCGCTGCCGCCGGAGCCGCCGGCGCTGCGCCTGGTGGAGCCCGAACCGGCACCGGTCACGCCGGCCCTGCGCCTCGTCGGTTCCGAAGGCCAGCCGCCCCGGAGCGGTTCTCGTGCCGAGGCGCTCCGCCCCGACTTCCGCATGGACTACACGCGCGCCGAACACCGTTCGGAGTCTCGCTCGGAGCGTTCTGACCGGTCCGAGCGCTCCGAGGAGCCACGGGGCGGTCGGTCCTACCCGACGACGGATCGCCCGCACCTGGCGGCCGAAGAGGAGCCCGACGGCGACCTGCTGATCTTCGCGCAGGCTCGTTCCGCGTGGTTCGTCGATCCCGATGAGGAAGGCGCTGCGCTGGTCGAGCCGCCGAAGTGGTCCGAGTCGGCTGACTTCGGCTGGAACGCGGCACTACGGGCCGAGACGCCGGAGATCGGCGACGAGACCGAGGTCGGGCTCCCCCGGCGGGTGCCGCAGGCGAACCTCGTGCCCGGCTCGCCGCTACCGCCGATGGTCGACCACGGTTTGCGGATCGTCCGCGACCCCGCGTCCATGGCCGCGCACACGACCGGCTACTTCCGCGGTTCCCGCCGTGGCGAAGAGGTCCGGGGTTACGCGGTCGGCGGCCGTCCGGGTCGTGAATCCGGTGGCGGCTGGGACTTCAGTCGCGACGGCTGGGACTCAGAGCAGGACACGGGCTACCGTTCCGCCGCTCACCGATAACGCTCAGCCGTTAACGCTCGCCGGGTAACGCTTTCACATAACGCCTTACAGGGGCGCCGCACCCACCGCGGCGCCCATGTAAGACCGCTTCAGAGGACAGAAAAAGTGCCGTGGCCCCCGATGTGGGAGCCACGGCACTTTTGGTTGAACGTCAGGCCGGCGCGCCGGTGCGTTGACGACGCATCGTCAACACGTACTCCACCAGCGAGATCAGCACCTGCTTGGTCGAGTCCCGGGTGCGCGCGTCACACGCGACAACCGGCACGTCGGACGAGATCGCCAGAGCGTCCCGGACGTCTTGGGCAGTGTGGAACTGCTGCCCGTCGAAGCAGTTGATCGCGATCAGATATGGCAGACGACGATGTTCGAAGAAGTCGATCGCCGCGAAACAGTCGGCGAGACGGCGGGTGTCAACCATGACCACCGCGCCGATCGCTCCCTTGACGAGCTCGTCCCACATGAACCAGAAACGAGTCTGCCCGGGCGTGCCGAACAGGTACAGGATCAGGTCACGGTCGATGGTGATACGACCGAAGTCCATCGCCACCGTGGTTGTCGTCTTACCCGGAACTTGTCGGTTGTCGTCAACGCCGACACCCGCCGAGGTCATGATCGCCTCGGTGGTCAAGGGCGTAATCTCTGAAACCGAACCCACCAGCGTCGTTTTGCCCACGCCGAACCCACCGGCGATGACAATCTTCGCCGACGTGACCCGTCCGGATGGCGGACGTGACACGTCAGAGCCTCCGAAGTCCACTCAGCACCCTCTCCAGAAGTTCCGTTCCGACCGAGTCTTCCGCGTTCGCGTCGAACGACGTCGGCTCGTAAACCGCGACCAGCCCGTCGGCGGCCATGTCCGCAATGATCACTCGGGCGACCCCGAGTGGAAGCTGCATCCGTGCGGCGATTTCGGCCAAGGACTGCAGCCGACCGTCGCACAGCGTGGCGATGTATTGGTGTTCCCGCCCGTGGCCGCCCGACCGATTATCGGCCGCGCGACCTCGCACCGTCGTCTCCACAAGCGCCTCAATGGCGATGTCCAGCCGTGGCCGGGTGCGACCTCGGGTGACGGCGTAGGGCCGGACCAGCATTCCGGTTGGTTCGTCCATGTCGGCCACTACCGTTCACCTCCTCGCTCACCCGGTCGTGCTGTCCAATGTGGTGGAGCCGTAAATCTCAGCGTCAGCCCATCATCGATGCGGCCGCACGAGGCGGCGGCGTCAACGCGTCACCGACACGGTCGACGAGCAGGGCCATCTCGTAGCCGACCTGACCGACATCGCATGAGCGCGCGGCCAGCACGGCGAACGATGAACCGTCGGAGATGGACATCAGGAAGAGGAATCCATTGTCCATCTCGACGACCGTCTGCAACACCGCGCCACCGTCGAAGCACCGCGAGGCGCCGACGGTGAGGCTGACGAGGCCGGACGCGATGGCGGCCAGTTGGTCAGCCCGGTCGCGCGGCAGATCCCTGGACGACGCGAGGAGCAGGCCATCCGCCGAGACCGCGACGGCGTGAGCCACGCCGGGCACGCGATCGGCGAAGTTGGCCAGCAACCAACTCAGATCCTGGGTCGTTGTCATGCTTCCTGCTCCCTGCCGCCGGACGGGTTGCGTCCGGTCGTCGTTGACTCCGATGTTCCGTCGACTTCATCGCTCTGCTGGCGCCCACGCTGGACGCCCCGGTGATAAGCCGAAAGCAAACCGCGGACCGCGTCGGGCGAGCGGCGGTTCGAGCTCGTGGTGGCCTTCTCGACACCGCCCGGTACCAACTGTGCCATGGGTACGCGTTGCGGCAGACCGCCCTCGGTCATTCCACCGACAATCGGCTCGGATGCGGCAGCTGCCGCCACCCATCCGTCGTCAGCCGGACTCCGCCAGTCGGCGGACGGAACCCGACCAGCCGAGGCCGCCGAACCCGTCATATTCGCGCCACCCATCGTCGTGCCCGGCGCCGTCGAGCCCGCCCCGGCTGACGCTGCCACGGGCTCAGCGGCCGCCGGCGGCCAGTCTGTCGTCGAGGTGCGGCCGCCACCGTTGGCGCGGCTGCCACCGCCCGTCGAAATGCGGACCGCGGACTGCGCCGCGACCTGCTCGTCGGACGTGCGGTCGGATCCGTCGGCCGCGTACGGCGCCTCGGCGACGGGATCGCGGAACCAGGCCGATTCGAGTTCCCGGAAGATCGGCAACTCCATCGTCTCGTCGGCGAACGGCGGCAGCGTGGCCGGTGCGGTAGACCCGGTGTGCTGCTGAGCCGATTCGTGCAAGTCGTCGTACGGGGAACGATCACCCCTGGCCGCGCCGGCCAGATCGAGTTCTCGCACCTTCGGAATCTCGGCGGTCATGTCGACCGGGCTCTTGAGCGGACCGGCACCGATCTCGATACCGCGCACGTCTTCCCGAGCGGAAGAGCCCCCGGCCAGCTGTGGCGTCTGCACCGGCGGCCAGACCGGCGGCGCGGTCGTCGGGGCGGAAACCTCACTCGGCCGGGCCTGGTCGTCGTCGTAGGCGCTGTCACGACGGTCGTCGTAACGGTCGCCACCGTTGCGGCTCGGCTCGAACCGGCCCTCGCGGTAGTCGTTGTCGGCGAACTCTTCCATCAGGCTGGCTTCGTCGAGCGGAGCCGATGCCTGCGGACGCTGGCGCGGGATGCGCGGACGGTCGTCGAGCGAGTCGGCCTCATCGGTCGCCTGTTCGGTGGCCCGGCGCTTCGGCAACGGCGCCGCGTTCATGCCGCTGCTCCGCAGCCCGAGGCCGTCGCCGCCGGCCGGAGCGTCGCCTACGCCGGTCAGGTCGGACCAACTCGGCAACGCCGCCTTGCTGGCCGCCGAACTGCCGCGAAGCACGTCCCGGTCCATGCCGAAGGCCTCCGCGTTGGCCGCGAAGCCGCCGAGACTGCTCGGACCGACCGAACCGGCACCGTTGGACGCACTCTCGCGGGAGCGTCCGCCGGACGGCCCACTTTCGAGCGCGAGCGGCGGGTTGAACGGCGAGCGGGGCGGGATGGCCGGCATCGTGGGCGCGGGCGGCGGCGGCGGTCGCATCGGTTCGAGCGCGGGCGGCGCCGACATCGACGACATCGGCCCGGCGCCGCGGCCGACGAGCGACCGCGGGACCAGCACGGACGTCGGCAGCAGCACGTCGGCAATGGTGCCGCGCTCGGCTGCGGGGCGAAGCTCGACCTTGACGCCGTGCCGGTAGGCGAGGCGGGCGACCACGACGAGGCCCATCATGCGGGAGACGGCGACGTCGACGATCGGTGGTGTGGCCAGCCGCTCGTTGAGGTCGGCCAGCTGGTCGGCGGAGACGCCGATGCCTCGGTCTTCGACGTAGAGCACGGCCCGGTCACCGATGCGGCGAGCCTCGACGAGGACCACGGCGTCGGGCGGCGAGAACGCCGTCGCGTTGTCGAACAGCTCGGCGACCAGGTGCACGAGGTCGTTGACGGCGTGCGCCGCGACCTCGATGTCCCGGTCGATCATGCCGAACTCGACCCGGGTGTAGTGCTCGACCTCGGACTGCGCGGCGCGCAGCACGTCGATCAGGGATGCCGGCTCACGCTGCACACGGGTGGAGTCGGCGCCCGCGAGCACCAGGAGGTTTTCGTCGTTGCGGCGCATTCGGGTGGCGAGGTGGTCGAGCTGGAAAAGCTCGGCCAGACGATCCGGGTTTTCCTCGCCGCGCTCCAACTGGTCGAGGTGACCGATGAGACGGTCGACCAGGATCTGCGAACGGCGGGCCAGGTTGACGAACATCGTCGCGACGGAGGATCGCAGGGCGGCCTGCTCGGCGGCGGTGCGGACGGCTTCGAGGTGGACGGCGTTGAACGCCTCCGTCACCTCGCCGAATTCGTCACGGCTCCGGACCGGCAGCGGTTCGGCGATCTGCAGCGCGATCTGCGCGGGCGTCATCTGCGTGGCCAGCGCGGGGTCACGCAGACGGGCGACCGCCTGCGGCAGTCCGTGCCGGGCGACGGTCAGGGCGCCCTGCTTCAGCTCGCGGAGCGAACGGTTCATCGACCGGGCCACCGACCAGGCGATCAGCATCGCGATGAGCACCATGCCGAAGAGCAGGCCGACGTCGATCACGATCTGCTTGGAGACGTTGTCGCGGAGCGTCGTGGCATCTTGCACCGTGGACGCGTCGATCGTCTGCTCCACCGAGCGCATGAGGTCGGAACGCTCGCTCATGTCCGTGCTCCACGTCGACGGGTCGAGACCCGCCGGAATCGTGTCGGACTGCAAACCGTTGATCTTGCCTTCGTCGACCGTGGACGGCCGCAGGTTGTTGCCGGCCACCTTCCGGTCGAAGAGCGCACGCTGTGCCGGCGTGGCGACCAGGTTGAACGCGTCGAGCGCCTGCGCCTGGCCGGTCTGCGTGGAGAGGTAGCTCTTGCGCGCCTCGGGCGGCAGGCTCCCCTGCAACAACGCCTCGAGCACGACGACGCGTTCCTGCGACAGGTTTTCCTTAGCGCTCGCGATCGCCGACGCCGCCCGCATCTCGAAGCTCAGCGTGGAGTCGCCGGCGAGTTGTGCGGAGTCGTCGCGAAGTTCGAGCAGCGACTTGATGAGAACGGTGTAACCGCTGACTCGCGATCGTCATGGGGATCTGGTTCGCGCTGACCTGGGTGCGCAGCGCGGGCAGGTCGCCGATCTGCTTCTGGATGCGGGTCAGCAGCGCGTTGAAGTTGTCCGGCAGGTTCGCCAGCGACGTGCTCTCCCGCGTGTAGGCGGCGGCGGCGGTCACCGACTTCTGCGCCTCGGCCGCGTACGCCTTCGAGGCGGTCACCGCGTTCGCGCTCTTCGGCGGGCTGCCGAGCCACATGATCGAGTCGGCGCGCTCGGCCTGCAGGTCGTCGACCAGCGTGCCGGAGAACTCCGACAGCGTCGACAGCGTGCGGGCTCGGTCAGCGCTGTTGGCCGTGGAGATCTGCGTGACGAGGCCGTTCGCACCGACGATGACGGTCGCCAAGGTTGGCACGAACATGATGAAGCCGAGCTTGATACCGATCCGCGTATCACGGAGGTATCCGACCAAGGAACGCCGGCCGGGACGCGCCCCGGGCCCTGGTTGTGGCCGTTTGCTCACCTCACCACCTCCGTACCGTGCCCATGAAAGCTCGGGCACCCGTCATCGACCGCGCCTTTTAACAGGCCGGACCTCCGAGATTCCACCACGCCGCGCGAGAAAGAGAAAGCCCAGCCCTGCCCGTGCACAAAGCCTTAGGCGCTTCCGTCTGGCGGAACTACGAAATGTACACGATCAAATACTTTAACGAGATTCCGAAATGGACGCATTCGCCGGGTTAGCCGAAGCTACCCACATGTTCTCGCACGCGAAAACGAGACTACTCATCCGTTCGGCTGAACGAATCCACCAATTTGCCATATCCAGGCTTGATGACGTCGTTGATGATCTGGAGCCGCTCGTCGAACGGGATGAAGGAGCTTTTCATCGCGTTAATCGTGAACCAGCGGAGTTCGGGCCATCCGTACCCAAATGCATCTGATAAAAGCGACATCTCGCGCGACATTGACGTACCCGACATAAGCCTGTTATCGGTGTTGATTGTGACCCGGAATCCCAGATCACGCAGCAATCCGATCGGGTGCTCGCTGATTGAGGGAGCCGCCCCGGTCTGCACATTGGACGACGGGCACAACTCCAGCGGGATGCGCTTATCGCGCACGTAGGCGGCGAGCCGGCCCAGTTTGCCATCGCCGGAGATGTCGTCGACGATCCGCACGCCGTGACCGAGCCGGTCGGCACCGCACCACTGGATCGCCTGCCAGATGCTGGGCAGCCCGAACGCCTCACCGGCGTGGATGGTGAAGTGGAAGTTCTCCCGCTGCAGGTATTCGAACGCGTCGAGATGCCGGGTGGGCGGGTAACCAGCCTCGGCGCCGGCGATGTCGAACCCGACCACCCCGCTATCGCGATAGCGCACGGCCAGCTCGGCTATCTCCATCGACCGGGCGGCGTGCCGCATCGCGGTGAGCAACGTGCCGACGCGGATCGGTCGCCCGGCCGCGGCCGCCGCCGCGGATCCCTCGGCGAAGCCGGCCACCACCGCTTCGACAACCTCGGGCAACGTCAGCCCGCCGGCGAGATGCTGCTCCGGGGCGAACCGGGACTCGGCGTAGACGACACCGTCAGCGGACAGGTCCATGGCGCACTCGTAGGCGACCCGGTGGAGCGCTTCCGGCGACTGCATCACCGCGACCGTGTGCGCGAACGTCTCGAGATAGCGTTCGAGTGAGCCGGAGTTGGCCGCCTCGACGAACCATGCCGCGAGGGAAGGGGCGTCGGGAGCCGGAAGCGGGTGGCCGATCTGGTCGGCGAGTTCGACGATCGTGGCCGGGCGCAAGCCACCGTCGAGGTGGTCGTGCAGCAGTGCCTTCGGGGCCTTGACGATCTCGTCGTGGGTTAGTGCGATCATCGACAAACCCTATCTTTCGCCTGTGAGGAATGCGTTGCGACCCGAGGTTGTGCAGGCGTTGCGGTGCCCGGTCTGCCACGATCCATTGCAGCTCGCGGCCGGTGCGCGCGGACCACTGCGGTGTCCGCGCGGGCACAGCTTCGACCAATCCCGCCACGGGTACGCGCAACTGACCGCCGCCCCGCTCACCCACGAGGGTGACACCGGGGCGATGGTGGCGGCGCGAGACGCGTTCCTCGCCGGCGGGCATTACGCCGCGCTCACCCGCTGGATCCGGGCGGCCGCGCACGGGCGGTGGCGCGGTGGCATCGTGGCCGACATCGGCGCGGGCACCGGTCATCACCTCGCCGGCGTGCTCGACGACCTGCCCGATGCCTACGGTCTGGCCACCGACGTCTCGAAAGCGGCGGCCCGGGTCGCCGCCCGAGCCCACGCCCGAGCCGACTCGATCGTCTGCGACGCGTGGCAGCCGCTTCCGATCGCCGACGAGGCCGTCGGAGTGCTGCTCAACGTGTTCGCGCCGCGACCGGGCGCGGAGTTCGCTCGCGTCCTGCGGCCGGACGGCGTGCTGATCGTGGTCACGCCGACCGCCGCGCATCTCGCCGAGGTCATGGCGCCGTTAGGGCTGCTCCGGGTCGATCCGGCGAAAGACGATCGGGTCGCCCGCGCCCTCGACGGCGGATTCCGGCTCATCGAGACGGCGGCCCGCAGCCACGTGCTCACCTTGGACCGCGCGGAGATGGCGACGCTGGTGCGGATGGGGCCGAGCGCCCATCACATCGACTCGGGCGACCTGACGGCGCGGATCGCGGGTCTGCGCGAGCCGTCGGACGTGACGATGTCGGTCACCGTGGCAAGCTATGCCCGCCGCTGATCGCACGCGTCAGGTCGACAGATCAACATCTTCCCAACCAACCGGCTCATCGTGGTACGGCCCCCGAAACACGACCGCCCACTCCAACGCCCAGCGTCGCTGCCCGATCGCGTTGGAGTCGATCAGGCCGGGCAACGGCTCCCGGCGGCGCTCGGCCTCCAGGTAAGCCCAGTCGAGGCAGTAGTAGAGATCAAGCACCGTGGCGGCGGCGGCCGGATCGCGCGGCGCCACCAGGCTGCGGGACCGCCACGCGGGAAACGGCTCGCCGTCACGCAGGTTCGGCAGCAGCGGCGTGAGATTTTCGCCACCGGGGGCCGCCGGATCGAGAGTTTTCGCGAGCCCGAGGAGCCACGCGAGCGCGCTCAAAGCTTCCATATGCAACGCGAACGAGTGGTCGTCGCCCTGACCGGCCGTGACGTAATGCCACTCGGGCGGCGTGACGCGTTCCATCAGCCGGGCTTCCAGCAGCCACGCCATCGCGAGCCGGGACGGCATGCCGAACGAGCGCGCGAGCACCACGTTGAGAATCGCCGCACGCGCTTCGAGTTCGGGCGTGGCTCGGAGCTCTATCTCGTCGCCCAGCTCCCACACCAGCGGAAACGTGGACGGCGGCAGTGGCAGCCGAAGGCGGTAGAGCTCTTCGACGTTGGCGGCTCGGATGGCCACCGGATCAGGAGCGGAGACGATCATCGGACCTCGATCGCCGGTAAGGGCAGGGGGACCACGAGCCTATCGACCAGCCCACCGGCCCACATCCGACGGTCGGTCGATTTCCCGTCGGTCAGCGTCGTGACCTGGGAGCTAATCTCCGTCTCGGTGGGCCAGGTCGGGGGCGAACGCGGGCAGACAGATCGCGACGTACTCGGCGCCGTCCGCCGTGGGCGTCGTGTAGCGGATGCGCTCCCCCGCCCGGGTCACCACGGCCTGGCCGGCGTTGACGTCGACGATGCCGCCCGGATGCTCGACGCGCAGGCTTCCGCGCAGCACGAGCGTGTACTCATCGAAATCGGGAGTCTGCGCGGGCTCTTCCCAGCCGGCCGGCGCCACCATGTGCGCGACCGAGATCGCCGTCTCGCCGCTGTTCAGCCGGCCGACGTACTCGTCGATGACCTTTCCACCGGGCACCGGCACCCGCGACGCGGACGCGATGAGTTCCGTCATGCCGAAATCCTTTCGAGCACCAGCGGCGACCGGTCGGGCGCCTCGGCCGAGATCGTAACGGCACCCGCGGCGGACGAGGCCGCGGCGGGGATGCGGGCGGCCTCGTCGGCGCGCAGCTCGTAGAGCACGTCGCCGACGGCCACGGCGTCACCCGGCCGGCGGTGGAGCACCACGCCGGCGGGCACCGAGACGGCGTGTTCCTTGCGAGCGCGCCCGGCGCCGAGTTGCCACGCGGCCAGACCCATCCCGTACGCGTCGATCTGCGAGACGTAACCGGCGGTGGTCGCGCGAACGACTTCGATCTCCGGCGCGACCGGCATCGGGGCGTCGGGGTCGCCGCCCTGCGCTCGGATCAGCGCCCGCCACGAGTCCATCGCGCGGCCGTCCGCGATCGCCTTGGCCGGATCGACGTCGGGCAGTCCGGCGAGGTCAAGCATCTCCCGGGCCAGCGCCAGCGTCAGCTCGATCACGTCGGCCGGACCGCCGCCCGCCAGCACCTCGACCGACTCGGTGACCTCGACGGCGTTGCCGATGGCCAGGCCGAGCGGCGTGGACATGTCGGTCAGCACGGCGACGGTGCGTACGCCCTGCGCCTGGCCGAGCTCGACCATGGTCCCGGCGAGTTCCCGAGCGGATTCGATCGACTTCATGAACGCACCGGTGCCGACCTTCACGTCGAGCACCAGCGCACTCGTACCCTCGGCAATCTTCTTGCTCATGATCGAAGACGCGATCAGCGGAATGGCCTCGACCGTGCCGGTCACGTCGCGCAACGCGTAGAGCTTGCCGTCGGCCGGCGCCAGTCCGGAGCCGGCGGCGCAGATCGCGGCACCGACGTCACGGAGTTGGGCGAGGAACTCGGCGTTGGAGAGCTTGGCTCGCCAGCCCGGGATCGATTCAAGTTTGTCGAGCGTGCCACCGGTGTGACCGAGGCCGCGGCCGGAGAGCTGAGGCACGGCGGCACCGCACGCGGCGACGAGCGGCGTGAGCGGCAGCGTGATCTTGTCGCCGACGCCGCCGGTCGAGTGTTTGTCGACGGTCGGACGGGTCACGGAAGAGAGGTTGAGGCGCTCCCCGCTGGCGATCATGGCGGACGTCCACCGGGAGATCTCCGCCGGCGTCATACCCCGCAGCAGAATCGCCATCGCGAGGGCCGACATCTGCTCGTCTGCCACCTCACCCCGCGTGTACGCGTCGATCAGCCAGTCGATCTGCGCGTCACCGAGGACGCCGCCGTCGCGCTTGGTGCGAATCGCGTCGATGGCCGTGTAGATCATGCCCGCCCCCGCTTCGCAGGGCGCCGACCTGCTGCGACATGGTTCGCTCCGACAAGCTCGCTCATGCGGTCCACCGCTTACCGACCTCGGCGGGCGCCGGACCCTCGCCGGCCCAGAACATCTCGCCTTCGGCGTCAACCACGATCACTCGACGGGTACGAGCCAGCCCCCAGGCGATCACGTCGGCCGCGTCGGGTCGGCTCGGAGCCTCGTCGAGGATCGCGTTGTGGCTGTTGCCGACGCCGGTCGAACCGTCCCAGTAGGCGGTCCAGACGCGTTCGCCACCGATCGCGTCGGGGTGCACGAAGACGGTGCCGCGGCCGAGCATGTCGCGGAGATGCGGCGCGGGCTCGGCGGTCGGAGCGGGACGGTTCATGTCGCCGACGTCGAACGCGTATGGCAGGAGTTCGGCCATCGCGAGTGCGCCACCACGGGCGTCGACGAGGCAACCGGCGCCGCCGTGCTCCCAGATGACCTGCCGGCATCGGCCGCACGGCATGAGCAGGTCGCCGTTGCCGTCAACGCAGACGACCGCCACGAGCCGCCCGCCTCCGCTCGCGTGCAGCGCCGAGACCATGCCGCTTTCGGCACACATGGTCAGGCCGTACGACGCGTTTTCCACGTTGCAGCCACGCACGATCCGGCCGTCGTCGACCAGACCGGCGGCGCCCACCGGAAACTTCGAGTACGGCGAGTAGGAGCCGCCCATCGCGTCGATCGCGGCCGCGCGGAGTTCCGCCCAGTCGATGTCCATGCCGACCATTCTCCACGGCACCCGACCTGGCCACGAACGAACATGGCGCATCTCATGATCCGCGCCGACCGTTCTCCGGAAAGAGGGCGGAAAGCCGTCCTTGATCGTTGATCGTGCCGATCCGTGGTTGCCCCGGCCGCCACCACTCACCACGATCCACTCGACAGCCCTGGTTACAGGCGACATATCCGACTCTTACGTCAGGAATCCCGCCGCGATGTGCTCCGACCAAGACCCGCCGGAAGATCAACTCTTCGTGTACGGCTTTCCGTCGGCTGCCGGTGCTCGAACCCGTCCGACCAGACCCGCCACCGCCAAGATCGTCACGATGTACGGCAGCATGCCGAGGAACTGCGTCGGGATCGACGATCCGATGGCGCCCAGGTAACTCGACAGCTGAGCGGCGAACCCGAAGAGCAGTGCGGCCAGCGTGGCACCGACCGGACTCCAGCGACCGAAGATCAACGCGGCGAGCGCGATGAAGCCCTTGCCGACCGTGAGGTTCTTGCTGAAGTCGTTGCCGAGGCCGATCGTGAAGTAGGCACCGCCGAGTCCGGCGATCACGCCCGCGAGCAGCACATTGCGGTAGCGCGTCGCCAGCACCTTGATGCCGACGGTCTCGGCCGCCGTCGGGTGCTCGCCGACCGACCGGGTCCGCAGGCCCCACCGGGTGTGGAACAGCCCGACGTGCACCGTGACGACCAGGATGATCGTGAGGAACAGCAGGATGTTGCCCTCGAACAGGGCCGGCCCGAGGATCGGGATCTTGGAGAGCCCGGGGATCGTCCACGTCGGAAGAGCCGGGGAGTTGTTGAAGCTCTCCGCGTTCGTCTGCATGACCTGCGTGTAGAGGAAACTCGTCAGACCGAGCGCCAGCAGGTTGATCAGCACGCCGAGAACGACCTGGTCGACCAGGTATCGGATCGCCAGCCACGCCAGCAGCGCCGAGACGAGTACGCCACCGACGATCGCGGCCAGCAGACCACCCCACGCCGAATGGCTGACGCTGCCGAAGAACGCGGCCATGAACGCGCCGGTCAGGAACTGCCCCTCGATCGCGACATTGATGACACCGCTGCGTTCGCAGAGCACGCCACCGAGGGCACCGAGGATCAGCGGGAGCGCCGCGACGACGGAGAGCTGGGCGGTCGACCCGAGCGGCAGCACGCTGCCGGAGACCTGCCAGCAGAGGAACGACAGCACGATGCCGACGATCGCGACCGCCGACAGCAGGTTGTAGCGGCGGTTGAAGCGACCGGAGAGCAGCGCCCCACCGGCCGCCGCGGCGATCAACGCGAAGACGATCGCACCGGCCCGGGCCGGGATCGGCAGGGAGTGGTTCGATGACGTCTCGCCGAGCGCGAACCGGGCGTTGTAGTTGTCGTCTTTGGCGAGCGGACCCCAGAAGATCGCGGCGAACACGCCGGCCACCAGGTAAATCGCTCCGGCCTTGCGGGATTTCGTCCAGAACCGGATATCGGGTGCGGCGACGAGCGCTTCCGGCGCCTCTACCGTGGTCATGGCCCTACCAGCCCTTCGCGAGACTCGTTTGGAGGGTGGCGGAACGATCCGCGCGCAGGCGGTAGATCGCCTTGATGAGCGCCGGCGCCGCGATGAAGATGACGATCAGCGCCTGCAAGACCGAGACCAGGTCAACGGACACCTGCGCGTACGACTGCATCCGGTTTCCGCCCGCGTACAGCCCGCCGAACAGCAGCGCCGCCAGCACCACGCCCCACGGCTTGCCGCGGCCGAGCAGGGCCACCGTGATGCCGTCGAACCCGATGTTGCCGACGACCTGATCCGTGAGCTGATGAGCGGTGCCGAGGAGCACGGTCGCGCCGCCGAGCCCGGCCAGTGCCCCGGCCACGACCATCACCAGCGTGTACGTG
The DNA here is from genome assembly GCA_963797605.1 of uncultured Actinomycetota bacterium. Taxonomy (GTDB): domain Bacteria; phylum Actinomycetota; class Actinomycetes; order Mycobacteriales; family Micromonosporaceae; genus DASQPR01. Next base: position 88,717 of record CAWCPX010000006.1, read on the forward strand.
CGGGCGACACTCATGCCGGCGGTGCGGGCGGCGTCGGGATTGGAGCCGACCGCCCGCAACTCGAAGCCGAACGTGGAGCGGTTGAGCAGCCACCCGATCACCACGACGGCGGCCAGGCCGACGATCAGGCCCAGGTTCGCGCTGAGGTTGCCGCCGAGAATGCCCGGCAACGATGCGCTGCCGTGGACGGGTTTGCTGATCGAGTCGGACCGGGTCGGGTCCTGCACCCCGGGCTGCGTGATCAGCCACGCGAGGAACAGCAACGCGATGTTGTTCAACATGATCGTGACGATGACCTCGTGCGCCCCGGTGCGGGCCTTGAGGAAACCGGGGATGAAGCCGTAGATCGCGCCGCCGAGGATCGCCCCGATGAGCGCGAGGATCAGGTGCAACACGATCGGCAGCTTCAGTTCGAAGCCGATCAGACCGGCGCCGATCGCACCGAAGATCGCCTGGCCCTGGGCACCGATGTTGAAGAGGCCGCCACGGAACGCGACCGCCACGGCCAGGCCGGTGAAGATCAGGGGGGCGGCGTACTTCAGTGTTTCCGAGATCGGGAACAGCGCGGCCGACCAGGAGTTCGCACCGATGAACGCGCCGTTGAGCGTCGTCGGATCGAAGACGGCGCCCTTGAAGAGGTTGCTGTAGGCAGCCCAGATCTCCGACCACGCGTCGGACAACGCGGTGCCGGGCGCAGCGAAGAAATAACTGAACTCCGACATGACCTGCCGGTCACCGACCACGACCAGGATGGCGCCGATGACGAGGGCCGAGAAGATCGACAGCACCGTGACGGTGACCGGGTTGACGCTGAGCGCCCGATCGAGCCACCTCGGCATGCCCTGTCGCGGTTTCGCGGCAGGCTCCGTCACCGGCGGGTCCTCGTCGACGGTCGGGTCCTCCGATGACGACGCCATCTCGAGGTCGGGCTCGTCGGCGCCCTCCGGCAAATTCTGGTCGCTCACTTTCCTGCCTCCGTTGTCGCGTCGCCGGTGACGCCGGCCATCAGCAGGCCGAGGCGTTCCCGTGGCGTGTCCGGGCCGACGATAGCCAGCACCTTTCCGCGGTACATCACGGCGATGCGGTCGGCCAACGCGACCACCTCGTCAAGCTCGCTCGAGACGAGGAGCACACCACTGCCGGCGTCGCGCTCAGCGATGACACGGGCGTGGATGAATTCGGTCGAGCCGACGTCGACGCCTCGGGTCGGCTGCGATGCGATCAGCAGTTTCAGCGGACGAGACATCTCGCGCGCCACGATCACCTTCTGCTGGTTTCCGCCGGAGAGAGTGGAAGCCGGTGTCTCATGGGAGGACGTGCGGATGTCGAATTCGGCGATCCGAGCCTTCGCGTTGTCCGCGATCGCGTCGGGACGAAGGGCCAGGCCGGACGAGTACGGCGCTCGGCCGTACATGTCGAGCACGAGGTTTTCGGCCACCGAGAATTCCTTGACAAGACCGTCGGCGCTGCGGTCTTCCGGCACGTAACCGACGCCGGCGGCCAGCACCGCGTTGGTCTTGCGGCCGACCAGGGACGTGCCGGACAGGTCGATCGCACCGGAGATCACCGGCCGGAGCCCCATGATCGCCTCGACCAACTCGGTCTGCCCGTTGCCCTGCACGCCCGCGATGCCGAGCACCTCGCCACGGAAGATCTGCAGGTCAACACCGTCAACGGCCAGGTAGCCACGGTCGTCGGCGACCTGTACGCCGCTCATCGTCAGCACGGGCTCACCCGGCTGCGCGACCTCTTTGTCGACCTTCAGGCGCACGGAGCGCCCGACCATCATCGCGGCGAGTTCGTCTTCGCTGGCGTCGGGCGTCGTGCTGCCCACGATCTTGCCGCGGCGGACCACCGTGATGCGATCCGCGATCGCCTTGACTTCCTTGAGCTTGTGCGTGATGAACACGATCGACTTGCCGTCAGCCTTGAGCCCGCGCATGACCTCGAGCAGGTCGTCGGTCTCCTGCGGCGTCAGCACGGCCGTCGGTTCGTCGAGGATCAGCAGATCGACGTCACGGGTGAGCGCCTTCACGATCTCAACGCGCTGCTGCGCACCGACCGGAAGCTCCTCGACCAGGGCGTCGGGGTTGACGGGCAGGCCGTAGCGAGACGAGACCTCGCGCACCAGCGCACGGGCCGCGCCACGGTCGAGGAGGCCACCGACGCGTACGCGTTCGACGCCGAGCATGACGTTTTCGGCCACCGTAAAGACGGGCACGAGCATGAAGTGCTGGTGCACCATGCCGATGCCGGCCGCGATCGCGTCACCCGGGCCCTTGATCACCACCGGCTTGTCGTCGACCAGGATCTCGCCCTCGTCAGGCTGCAGCAGCCCGTAAAGCACGTTCATCAGGGTCGACTTGCCGGCGCCGTTCTCACCGAGGAGGGCGTGGATCTCGCCGGGCTCCACGGTCACGTCTATGTGGTCATTCGCGACGAGGTCGCCGAAGCGCTTCGTGATGCCACGCAATTCGAGTTTCAGCGCAACCTCCGCGAATCACACCGATGGGCGGGGCGCCGTGGCCCCCACGGCGCAAACAGGGAACAACGAGAGCGTCGGATCGCCAGTGTGTCGATCCGACGCTCCCGCGTCTAGTCTGTCGACACCGTCGTGATCATCTCACAGACGATGTCGGCGACCACCTTACTTCGGGCTCGCGGGCGATGACACCGTGATCTTGCCACTGACGATGTCGGCCTTGAGCTGCGTGATCTCCTGCTGCAGGGCAGCCGGGACCTTGTCCTGGAAGTCGTGGTACGGGGCGAGTTCCACGCCGTTGTTGGCGAGGGTGCCCACCGAGCCGGTGCCGGCCAGCGTGCCCGCCGCGTCAGCCAGAGCGGTCTTCGTCACCGCGTCCGCGATGTTCTTCTGCACCGTGCTCAGGAACACCGAGCAGTAGGTCGCGGCCGAGATGCAGCCGTCCTGGTCGACCCAGATGACGCTGAACTTGCCGCCCGAGGCCTGCGCCGCCGAAGCGGTGCCGAGGCCCGTGCCACCGGCGACCGGCATGATGACGTCGGCGCCCTGGTTGTTGAGCGTCTGCGCCAGCGTCTTGCCACCGGCCTGGTCGGTGAAGCTGTTGGCGAAAAGGCCGTTCTGCTTGGCCTTGTCCCAGCCGAGCACCTTGACCGACTTGCCCTTGACCTGGTTGTAGTGCGCCACGCCGTCAGCGAAGCCGTCCATGAAGATCGTGACCGGCGGGATCTTGAGGCCGCCGTAGGTGCCGACGGTGCCCGTCTTGCTCATGCCGGCCGCGAGGTAACCGGCGAGGTAGCCGGCCTGAGCGGTGTCGAACTGCATCGAGTAGACGTTCTTGACCTTGCTGCCGTAGTCCACGATCGCGAACTGCTCGTTCGGGTTGGCCGTGGCGACCTTGTCGGTGTCGCCGCCCATGAGGCCACCGACCGCGAGGATCAGGTCGCACTTCTGGTTGGCGAAGTTCGTGAGGTTCGGTGCGTAGTCCGCCTGAGTCGTCGAAGCGACGTACTGCACGGAGATGTTGGAGTTTTGCTTGTTCGCCGCCTGCAGGCCAGCCCACGCGGCCGCGTTGAACGACTTGTCGTCGATGCCGCCGGTGTCCGTGACCATGCATGCCTTGATCTTTTTGCCGGACGCCGCCGACGATGTTGCCGACCCGCCCGCGTTGTTCTTCGCCGGGGCCGAACCACACGCTCCGACGGCGAGCAAGACGCCACTCATCGCGAGTGCGCCAACAATCCCGATCCCACGCTTCGAGCGCAAGATGAATCCCCTTTCCCTGACACCGCGAACGCCGCGATGTGGACCAACGACCGGCAGAGTACGCCGGTCAACGGCCGTGATCGGGTTTATGTTGCGAACTCGATGCCGACCGTGGCGCGATTGATACCGAGCCGCGATCTACACCGCGACCAGGCATTCAAGGTGTCGTTGGCACGACAATTTGCCCTGAGATGATCTTTTCACGATACGCCTCGATTGTCGGGATCAGGTTGTCAATGAATCCACCCGATGTCGCGAATGTTAAGCCGTTGTCCGCCAGGTCGTAGCGCCGGATTCCGGGCGTGAAGCGGCCCTCGCTGACGTTCGCGATGAAGTCGTAAACGGCGTTATCTACCCGTTTCACCATCGATGTCAGGATCACCGAGCGAAGCGACGCGCCGACGGTGTTGTACTGGTCCTGGTCCACCCCGATCGCCTTGGCGCCGGCCGCTTTCGCCGCCTCGAAAACCCCGATGCCGGAGCCGCCCGCCGCCTGGAACACGACATCGGCGCCACCGGCGTACAAACCCGTCGCGACTCGCCGGCCCGCGTCCGTGTTCGTGAAATCGCAGGCGTTCGGATCGTCGGACACGTACCCGGTGACGACCTTGACGTCGGGGCGCACCGCCCGGGCGCCGGCGGCGTACCCGGCGAGGAAGCGGTTGATCAACGGGATGTCGCAGCCGCCGACGAACCCGATCGTGCCGGTCGTCGTCTTGCTTCCGGCCGCCACACCGACGAGGAAGGAACCCTGCTGGTCGGCGAAGACGAGGTTCGCCACGTTCGGTCGGCTCACCGTCTCGTCGTCGACGATCGCGAAGTGCGTCTTCGGACAGTCTTTGGACGCCCGGGCGAGTGGACCGTCGGCCGGATCGCTGCCCGCGTAGGTGAAGCCGACCGCGATCACCGGGTTGTAGCCCGCTTCGCACAGCAGCGTGAGCCGCTGGTACTGGTCCTGCTCGCTGTCGTCCGCGCCCGCCGTCAGGGCTTTGACACTCGAAACGGCGCCCAGATCGTTACGGGCCCGGTTGAGGCCCGATAGCGCGGAATCGTTGAATCCGTCATCGCCCGGGCCGCCGGTGCCGTACGCGAGGCCGACGCGCAGGCCCGAATTGCCACCGATACACGCTCCACCCGCGAGGACCAGCAGGACCCCGAGCACCAATGCGACAACGCGCTTCGTCAGCCCGCCTCGGCGATCCGGGCCGCGATGCGCGCCATGCCGGCCCGGACCTCGTCAGGCGTCGGGAGCGGCGTGGCCTCGCCGTGATCGAGGTCGGTGATGAGGCCCGGATCGAGACCGGAATCCAGCGCCGAGTCATCGTCGAAGTCGAGATCGTCGTCGAGTTCCTGGGCTTCGAGTTCTTCGATCAGATCGTCGCCGGTCTCCGCGGCCACGGCTCGGGCGGTCTCGATCTCGGCTCGGATTTCATCGACCGCGGTGAACGACATGAGCGGCTCGACGACGGCCATCAGCTCCTCGTCGGCGACGACCTCCTCGGCCAGCGCGAGCGCGTGCGGCCGCTCGTAGGGCCCGCAGACGACCGGCTCCCAGTCCTCGTCGTCGGACAGCGGCCCGAACGTGATGATCCACGGCATCGCGAGGATCGGCGAGTCCGGTGCGAGTTCCAACGTCACTAAAGCGCCCACGGACCCATCATCGTCGCCACCGTGCCGATTCGAGGGAGAAATGCCGTCCTCACAATTTCGGAGTATCCGTACCCTCCTCATGATCTTGATCTGGGTCTGACGCGTCTTCCGGCGGTGGGCCGGCGGCCAGATCCCGGACCGTGCCGTGCGTGCTCGTCGCGGCGAGCGCCGCGCCGAACAACACGAGCTGGTTGAAGAAGTAAAGGAACAGCAGCAGGCCGACGGTGCCACCGACGACCTGGTAAGCCGGGCGGTGCGCGCTGTAGCTGATGTAGGCGCGGCCGGCCGTCGAGAGCAGCGTCAACCCGACGGCGACCATCACCGTGGACGGCAGCCACCGCCGAGCCGGCATGCGCAACCGCGAGACGCCGGAAAGGATCGAGACGGCGAGGATCGCGTTCACGATCAGCGCCAGGATCCAGCCCACCACGCTCGCGATGGTGAGGATCGCCTGTTGCATGTCGACGCTGACGTTCTCGGGTGCCAGCCGCAGCAGGATCGGCCGGATCCGATCGTTGATGCCACCCTGAACCCACACCGAGAGAGCCAGCAGCAGCCCGAGCGCGACCAGGATCGCGAGGTCGACGAGGCGCCGGATGACGACGTTGCCAGGCTGCTGGTCGAGTTCCCAGATCGCCCGTTGCGACGACCGCAGCGCCTCGATCCAGCCGACGCCGGTCAGAACCAGGCCGACCAGACCCACGATGGCGATCGCGTTGCGGCTGTCGGCGATCTGGCTCGCGTCCAAGAACGGCACGTTCGCGGCCAGATATCGGTTGACCGCGTCGACGGCGGACTGGTTGGAGGCCAGCACGAATCCGACGATCGAATAGGCCAGCAGCGCGAGCGCGAACACCGCGAAGAACGCGTAATAGGCGATGGCTGCGGCGAGCCGACCGCCAAGTTCCTCGTTGTAACGCTGCCGGGCACGCCAGAAATGGTCGAAATATCGGGAGTGCCGACGGGCGTAGTCAATACCTGCGTTCCAGGTATTTTCCACCCAGCCGACGATCTTCACATGGGTATCGTCTCGCGCTGCGGCGGTCTTGGCGGCTATTCGCCGAGCGGGAAGTCCTGCTTCGGCGCCCAGCCGTCGGGGCCGTGCACATAGAACGTGAAGTGGTCGGCGAAGATCCGCGCGTCGAAGGAGGCCAACTCCGCGTAGACCCGGTCGAGTGCGTCGGTCGGCACGTCGTGCGCCACGGTCACGTGCGGATGGTAGGGAAAATGCAGGTCACGAGCCAATGGTCCGCTGCGTACGGCGGACGCGAGCCGTTCGCACTCGCTGATGCCGGCGGACACCGCGACGAACACGACCTCGGTCAACGGCCGGAAGGTGCCGGTGCCCCGCAGGTGGATCGAGTAGGGCGGATGCGCGGCGGCGACCGAGGCGAGATGGGCGCACACATCGTCGAAGCGCGCCGGGTCGATCTCGGTCGGGCCGAGCAGCGTGACGTGCGCCGGGATCGTGGCGGCCAACGGGTCGCCGGAGCGCTCGCGAGCGTCGTTGAGCACCTGATCCCACGGCTCCGGGATCCGCATCGCGACACCGATGGTGGTGGTCGGAGGAACCGCCTTCGACACGTGGCCCTCCTCGATACGACTGGTGCGCCAGCACTGAGCCGGCGCCAGGAAGCCGATCCGTTCGTACACCGTACGTAGCGTGACCTCGGCAACGGAACGGGCCTTTTCGGCGCCGATCGCGAGCAGCTTGTCCAGTTGTGCCGGATCGTCGAGGAACATACGCGTCCGCTCCTGGATCGGCCTCACCCACTCCACCAGCACGTCGGCCAGATCCTTCTTCAGATCGCCATAACCCTTCCCCGCGTACGTCTCGACCAGGCTGTCGATCGATCGGCCGTCGAGCGCGGAGAAGATCGTGAGCAGGTTGGAGACGCCGGGCTTGTCGACCGGGTCGAAGATGATCTCGCGGCCGGTGTCGGTCACCGCCGACCGGATCTTCTTCGCCGACCGAGCCGGATCGTCGAGCAGATCGACCACGCCGCCGTGGCGCCGACGCCGACTTCGACATCTTCGCCGTCGGGTTCTGCAGATCGGTGATCTTCGCCGTCTCCTTCAGGATGTACGGCGACGGGACCGTGAAGGTCTGGCCGTAGCGTCGTGTTGAACCGCTGGGCCAGGTCGCGGGTGAGTTCGAGGTGCTGCCGCTGGTCCTCGCCGACCGGCACCGCGTCGGCCTGGTAGAGCAGGATGTCGGCCGCCTGCAGGATCGGGTAGGTGAACAGCCCGACACTGGAGCGGTCGGTGCCCTGCTTCGCCGACTTGTCCTTGAACTGCGTCATCCGGCTGGCCTCGCCGAACCCGGTGATGCAGCTCAGCACCCAGGCGAGCTGCGGGTGCTCGGGCACGTGCGACTGGACGAACAGGGTGCACCGCTCCGGGTCGAGGCCGCTCGCGAGCAACTGCGCCGCGCTGACCCGGGTGCGCTGACGCAGCAGCGCGCGGGTCGTGCCCGGCCGTGATCGCGTGCAGGTCGACGACGCAGTAGAACGCGTCGTGCGTGTCCTGCAGAGCGACCCAGTTGCGCACCGCTCCGAGGTAGTTGCCCAGGTGGAACGAGTCGGCCGTCGGTTGGATGCCCGAGAGCACCCGGGGCCGGGTCGAACGCGTCACTGGATCGGTCTGCGGCATGTTCGCCAGTATTTCAGGCGGATACTTCGCACTGGCACGGGTGCAACCTGTTGTCACAGCCAACGGTCAGACATCATGACAACCAGACGCGTGCATTCGCATGAGGAGAGACGGACCGTGGCTGACGATCTTGAGGCGCGAGAGGCCGTACGCGCTGCGTACCAGGCCTACTACCGCCGTCTGGTCGCCACGCTCTACGGGCTGACCGCCGACCACGGCGAGGCGCAGGACCTGGTCCAGGAGGCGTACGCGCGGGCACTGGCCCGACCGAAGGTCTTCCTCGACGTCGCCGATCCGGAGGCGTGGCTGCGCACGGTCGCCGTCAACCTCGCCCGCACCCGGTGGCGGCGGCGCCGTCTGCTCGACACGATGGTGCGCTACCGGCCGCATCGTGGTCGCGCCCGACTCGGTCCCGGGCGCGAACCCCGATCGGGTGCTGCTCGTCAACGCGCTGCAGAAGCTGTCCCGGCCGACCCGCGAGACGATCGTGCTGCATCACCTCGCGGACATGTCCGTGCACGAGGTCGCCGAGACGCTCGGCGTGCCGGTCGGCACCGTGAAGGCCCGACTGTCACGCGGCCGCGCGATGCTCGCCGACCTGATCCGCGACACCGACACCTCGCCGGAGCGCCGGCCCACTCCCGCGTCGTCGCCGAGGCCGCCACGTCCTCGTGACCCGGAGGCACCGGCACTGGCGCCGATCAGCTCGCGGAGGGAGGTCGGCGATGCCTGACCTCGGCTTCAGCGACCTGCGGGCATCGATCGAGCAGAACACCTACCTGCCGGAGTTCCAGGAGGTCACCCGCCGCGCCCGCAAGCACACGAGGCGGCGGCGGCTGGCCACGACCGCGAAGATTCTCGGCGTGTTGACCGTCGCCACGCCCGGCCTGATCGTCGCCGGCGTGGTCATCGATCACGTCTCGCACGCGCAGACGATCACGATCGTGGGTCTCGACGACGGCAACAACAACTCGGTGCCGGTGCCAACCCCCAAACCAAAGGTGATCACGCGCACGGTCGTCGCGGCCGACGGCATCGACATGGCCCACTCGTACGGGCTCGTCGACGTGTGCTCCGCCGGCATATGCAATCTGCAGCTCTCGCAGATCTCGCCGCCGACCGAGAGCAACGTGACGCAACGGCTCGGCCTTCTGCGCCAGCGGCCGACCGACACGCTGACCGACCCGCGGATCGTGGTCGTCAACGCGGACACCGTCATCATCAGCGCGGTCGTCGGCCAGAGCGCACGCGTCTACCAGACCCTCAACGTGACGACGGCGGCCGGCACGATCAACTCGGCACCGCGACCGATCCAGACCACCGTTCAAGGTGCGATCCGGGTGGTGAAGGGCCCGTACGGGCAGCCGGCCACGCTGGTGCACCAACCGCCGGTCTCCGAGCCGGTGCTGGAGAGCGAAACCGCCGGATGGTGGGTCTGTGGCACCACACCCGACAATGGCGAGCTGGCGGTCTCGGTCAGTCGTGACGACGGCCGGACATGGTCGACGCATCCGCTGGGCCTTCTCCCCGACGCGGTCACCGCGAGCGCGTCGCCGACGTTGCCCCGGAGCATCAGCGGCGGCCCGGTGCTCGCCACGTCCAACGGCGTCGACGTCTACGTGCTCGTCACGAGCGGCGGCCAGATGGTGCTGACCCGCTCCGGAAACGGCGGCCTCACGTGGAGCCCGACGGCGACCGCGGAGGTCTGGCCGACCGGCACGTCGTACGGCATGGTCGCGAAGCCGGACGGGTCGCTGCTGGTCTGGTTCACGAACGACGGCGTCACGACCTACCTGCGGAGTGTCGACCACGGCGAGACGTTCCTGCCGGACACCGGGCCACTCGCGCCGGGCGGCACGCTCGTGCAGGTCCGCGACGGTTTCATCTCGCTCGGCACCGAGCCGGCGACCTCTCGCGATGGCGCGACCTGGGCGGCCGCGTTCGTGCCCTACGTCGGCACCGTCAACTGACCTCGGTCAGAGCGCGCGCACCGCGACCCGGCTGACACGACGGCCCTCGCACTCCGTCACGTGCAGCCGCCACTCACCGACCACGACCTCGTCTCCCTTGACGGGCAGCCGGCCGAGCCGTGCCATCAGGAAGCCGCCCAGCGTCTCGTAGGGGCCGGGCGGCAGCTCGAAGCCACATCCTGTGCGAAATCGGCGAGGTGGAGCCGCCCGTCGACGTCGCCGGGCAGCCGATCGGGCTCGGGCAGGGCGTCGTACTCGTCCCGGATCTCGCCGACGAGTTCCTCGATCAGATCTTCCAGCGTGACGATGCCGGCCGTGCCGCCGTACTCGTCGACGACGACGGCCAGATGGTGCCCTTCGCGGCGCATCTCCGACAGCGCGGCGAGCACGTGCTTGCTGGTCGGCACGCGGCGCACCTCGCGGGCGAGCATGCCGACGGTCAACGCGCGGCCGGCCATCTCCTCCGGCGGCATCAGCAGATCGCGCAGGTGCACGAAGCCGATCACGTCGTCGTGCGAACCGTTGATGACCGGGAAACGTGAGTGCGGGGCGTCGCGAATCGTCGAGACGGCGGCGGCCACGTCGAGGTCGGCGTCGAGATAGACCACACGGGTACGCGAGACCATGACCGCGCTCACGTGGCGCGCGCCGGCGGTCAACACCTCGTCGATGATGCTGCGTTCCTCGACGTCGAGCGTCAGGTTCGCCGCCACCAGCGCACGCAACTCCGCGTCGCTGACCGAGGTGCGGCCGGCCGACTGCGGCACGCCGAACGTCCTGTCGACCGCGTTCAGCCACTCGCGAATGCGGCCGGTGGCCCGGGAGACCCGGCGCCCCAGCGGATTGCCCGGCTGCGCCGACTCGACCGTGACGGGCCACCGGCGCTGCGAGGGCACCATGGCGCGCGTGGCATCGCCGGCTTCACGGGTGGAGACGACCCGTGGCCGGTGCGGCCGCGTCAGCCGGCGTCTGCCGGCGCGTCTGCGGTCACGCTCAGGCGGCCTCCACGATGATGCCCGCCCCGACTGTGCGATTCGTGCCTTCGTCGATCACGATGAACCCACCCGTGGTCCGGTTGCGCCGATATTCGTCAGCGAGCAGCGGCACCGTGGTGCGAAGCCGGACCCGGCCGATCTCGTTGAGCTTGAGTTCGGTCGCGCCCTCATCACGGTGAAGCGTGTTCACATCCAGACGGTAATTGAGATCGCGCACGACCGCACGTGCAGAACGCGTGGTGTGTTTAATGGCGTATTTCGTGCCAACCGTGAGCGGACGCGTCTCGTCCATCCAGCAGATCATCGCGTCGACGTCCTGCGAGACCGAAGGCTGATTGTGCGGACGGCAGATCATGTCGCCACGAGAGATGTCGATCTCATCGGCCAACCGTACGGTCACCGACATCGGCGGGTACGCCTCGGAAACCGGCCCATCGGCGGTGTCGATCGCCGAGATGCGGCTCGTGAAACCGGAGGGCAGCACCATGACCTCGTCGCCGGGCTTCAGCACGCCCGAAGCGACCTGGCCGGCGTAGCCCCGGTAGTCGGTGACCTTCGACGACTGCGGCCGGATCACATATTGCACCGGGAACCGGGTGTCGACGAGGTTGCGGTCCGATCCGATGTGTACGTGTTCGAGCCGGTGCAGCAGCGACGGTCCTTGATACCACGGCATCTTGTCGGACCGGTCGACGATGTTGTCGCCGAGCAGCGCGGAGATCGGGATGACCGTGAGGTCGGGAGCTTCGAGTTTGGCCGCGAAGTCGGTGAACTCGTCGGCGATCTTGTCGAAGACCTCCTGCGAGTAGTCGACCAGGTCCATCTTGTTGACGCACAGGACCAGGTGCGGCACCCGCAGCAGCGAGCACAGGAACGCGTGCCGGCGGGACTGTTCGACCAGACCCTTACGCGCGTCGACGAGGATCAGCGCCAGGTCGGCCGTTGACGCGCCGGTGACCATGTTCCGCGTGTACTGGATGTGGCCGGGCGTGTCGGCGATGATGAATTTCCGCTTGGGCGTGGCGAAGTAGCGGTACGCGACATCGATGGTGATGCCCTGTTCCCGCTCGGCGCGCAAACCGTCGGTGAGTAGCGCGAGGTTGGTGTATTCGTCACCGCGCGACGCCGACACCGCTTCGACCGCGGCGAGCTGATCCTCGAAGATCGTCTTCGTGTCGTAGAGAAGGCGGCCGATCAGCGTCGACTTGCCATCGTCGACCGAGCCCGCGGTCGCGAACCGCAGCAGGTCCATGCCGCGCCCGGACACCTCGGGCGACAGTGGAGCGAGGGTGTCCATTAAAAGTAACCTTCCCGCTTGCGGTCTTCCATGGCCGCTTCGCTGGCCCGGTCATCGCCCCGGGTCGCGCCGCGCTCGGTGATGCGGGTCGAGGCGACCTCGGCGATCACCTTCTCGATGGTGTCGGCATCGGACCGCACCGCCGCGGTGCAGGACGCGTCACCGACCGTGCGGTAGCGCACCTGCTCGACCGTCGACTCCTCGCCGGCGCGCATCGGAAGGTATTCGTTGACCGCGTAGAGCATGCCGCCGCGATCGACCACCTCCCGCTTGTGCGCGAAGTAGATCGCGGGCAACTCGATGCGCTCGCGGGCGATGTAGTGCCAGACATCCAGCTCGGTCCAGTTGGACAGCGGGAACACGCGGATGGACTCGCCCGGATGCACCCGGCCGTTATAGAGCGACCACAGCTCCGGGCGCTGGTTTTTCGGGTCCCACTGGCCGAACTCGTCGCGGAAGGAGAAGACGCGCTCCTTGGCCCGGGCCTTCTCCTCGTCGCGCCGCGCGCCGCCGAAAAGGGCGTCGTAACGGCCCTTCTCGATCGCGTCGAGCAGCACCGGCGTCTGGATCCGGTTGCGGGTGCCGTCGGCCGGAGCGTGCACGGTGCCGGCGTCGAGCGCGTGCTGGACCGAGGCGACGTTGAGCGTGACGCCCAGCTCCTCGACCCGGCGGTCGCGATAGTCGAGCACCTCGGGGAAGTTGTGCCCGGTGTCGACGTGGAGCATCGCGAACGGGATCGGCGCCGGCGCGAACGCCTTCGCGGCGAGGTGCAGCATCACGATCGAGTCTTTGCCGCCGGAGAAGAGCAGCACGGGCCGCTCGAACTCGGCGACGACCTCGCGCATGATGAAAATGCTCTCGGACTCGAGAGTGTCGAGGTGGGAGACCCGGTAGGCGGCCGGAGAGTGCTCTGCCCCGGAGGGCACCGCTCGACGTGCGGGCGGATGTGAATCCATTCCAACGACCCTATCTTGTCGATCTCGGCTGGTCAGCGCGCTGCGAGGGCTATCCAACCCGTGAGATCGCGGCGAGCAGTGCGGTGGCGAGGTCTTTGCGACACACCACCAAATCGGGAAGCAACGTGTCGGCCCGGTTGTATTCCAGCGGCGACCCGTCAATCCGAGAAGCATGCAGCCCGGTGGCGATCGCGACACCCACCGGTGCGGCCGAATCCCATTCGTGCTGACCACCGGAGTGCACGTACGCGTCGGCGTCGCCCGAGATCACGGCCGCGATCTTGGCGCCGGCCGAACCCATCGGCACGAGCACACCGCCCAGCTCGGCGAGGATCGACTCCATCATCGCCGGCGGCCGGGTGCGGCTCACCACGAAGCGCAGGGTGTTGCCCTCCTCGCGGCCATCACTGCCGGCCGCCGCCGGAGACAGCGGCGGGTAGGTCGGGGGCACGTCGGTGCTGAACACACGATGCTGGGCCGGGAGGCTGATCGCGGCGGCGGCGAGCCGGCTCGGCGCGGCCGAGGCGCGGGCCCACAGCCCGATGTGCACGGCCCAGTCGGTGCGACCCTCCTCGCCGAACTCGCGCGTGCCGTCGAGCGGGTCGACGATCCAGACCCGGTCGGCGTCGAGGCGGCTGAGGTCGTCGTGCGCCGCCTCCTCGGACAGCACGGCGTCTTGCGGCCGCCAGCGCGCCAGCGTCGTGGTGATGAAGTCGTGGGCGTGTTTGTCGCCACTCTTGCGCAGGTTGGTCGGATCATCGAAGCCCATCTCAGCGCGGAGCTGTAACAGGACATCGCCGGCGCTTTGCGCGAGCCATCGCGCGAACGAGCCGTCAACTGCGGGTGGCATCAATACGCTCCCGAACTCCGACACACCGCGGAAAGGGTGCGTAGCAGGATCACACAGTCCAATGAGAAGGACCAGTTTTCCACATATCGGAGATCCAATCGAATCGCCTCGGCCCAAGATAGGTCGGAACGTCCGGAAACTTGCCATAGGCCGGTAATGCCGGGACGAACCGCGAGCCGCCGTCGCATATCGGCCGGGTAGACGGCGACTTCGGCCGGGAGCGGTGGCCTCGGCCCGACCAGCGACATGTCGCCCCGCAACACGTTCAGCAGCTGCGGCAACTCGTCCAGGCTGAGTCGCCGCAGGATCCGGCCGACACGTGTCACCCGGGGGTCGTCACGCATCTTGAAGAGCACGCCGTCCTGCTCGTTAAGGTGCCGCAGCGATTCCCGCCGCTGCTCGGCGTCCGAGTGCATGGTGCGGAATTTGAAGATCACGAACTGCCGTCCGCCGCGCCCGACGCGGATCTGCCGGAACAGGATCGGGCCGGACGAGTCTCGCTTGATCGCCACCGCGATGACCAGCAGCAGCGGCGACACCACGATCAGGCCGAGCGCGGCACAGAAGCGGTCGAAGATGGCCTTGACCACCCGAGCCGCGCCGGAGAGCCGGGCGTGCTCGACATGCAGCATCGGCAGGCCGTCGACGGGCCGGACGGTAGTACGCGCACCGGCGACGTCGATGAGCGAGTTCGCGACGATGAGGTCGATGTCCTCGCGTTCCAGCCGCCACCCGAGCCGCCGGAGCATGTGGCCGTCCAGTTCCGGGCACGACAGCACGATCACGGTGTCGGCTCGGGCGGCTTCGACCGCGTCCGCGACGTCGTCGAACGTCCCGTAGATCGGCATCCCGACCGCGCCGTCGTGATCCGACGGCAAGCAGCAACCGACGACTTCGAGGCCGTGGTAGAGCTCCCGGCTCAACTGGTGCGACAGTCCGACGACGGCGAGTTCGTGACCGACCACGATCACCCGGCGCAGACACTGGCCCTTCGTCCGCTGCTTGTGCAGGTGCTTGCGCACCACGAAGCGGGCACCGATCGCGACGAACGTGGCCAGCGGCAGCGCGACGACGACGTAGCCGCGGGCGAGCCCGAACTCGAACGCGTAGGACACGATCGCCGTCATCGCGGTCATCGCCATGCCGGCCCGCAGCACGCGCTGGTACTCGTCGGTGCCGACGAACAGGAACCGGCGCTCGTAGGCGCGGTTCAGCGTCAGCGAGGCCAACATGATCAACGGCAGCACGCCCGTGAAGAGCAGATATTGCCTGTTGTACGGGGTGACCGCGTTGCCGAACCGGGCTCCGAAGGCGAAGCCACCTCCGCTGATGCCGGCGATCAGGTCCGAGGCGACGAGCGTCCGCACGTACCGGGCTTCCCACGGGGTCCGGATCCGGCCGGTGCGCGCGTGCCGGCCGACGCTGGGCTTGGAGTAACTGCGCGCGGGCGTGACCGTCGTGACGGCGGCGACGGGCCGGGGCGACGGCCGGCCGGATACCGGACGCGACGGGGTGGGCGCCGTGCTCGAAGCGGATATCAGCGCCTCGGATCTGCTCGCGGAGGCGGACATCGTCGTCGGAGCGGGGCTCACCGGCGCTTCGGCGAGCGTGAAGCCCCGCGCGACGTCGTCCGTCGTGAACACGCTCGGGAGGGTGTCGTCCAGCGACACGGCCGTGAGCAGCTCATCCTGCTCACGCGACGAACGATTCGACACTTCGCCCCCTAGCGCGTTGCCCCCGGTTACGCACTCGCGACAGCGCGTCAGCCGTTCAACGTCGGAGGCGACGCACCGTCACGGGTCATTAGATCAGCACGGACCCACCTATCCGGCTCAAAAAGAATCATCCATCCGGATGCGGCGTTTAAAGGGCCAAACGTGACGAATTACAGGACAACGCTTAGACGGCGTGATATTTGTTCTGAGTCGGCTCGACACCGATCTCGATGACCGACTCGACAACGTCGGCGGCGCGGTCGACCAGGAAGTCGAGTTCCTTGCGCTCGGCCGCGGAGAAGTCGCTCAGCACGTAGTCGGCGCCACTCTGGCGACCGGGCGGGCGGCCGATGCCGAACCGAACCCGCGCGTATTCCTTAGTGGACAGTGAGCCCGTGATCGACCGCAGCCCGTTGTGGCCGCCCTCGCCGCCGCCGATCTTCACGCGAATCGTGCCGTACGGCAGGTCCAACTCGTCATGGACGGCCACCACGTGCTCCGGCGGCACCTTGTAGAACTGGGCCAGGTTGGCGGTAGGGCCGCCGACGAGGTTCATGAACGTGGTCGGCTTGGCGATGATGAGCTTCGGCCCACCCGGGCGCAGATGCCCCTCGGCGACCTCGCTGGCGGCGCGGCGCGCGCGGCCGAACTTCACCCCGATGCGACTCGCGAGCAGGTCGGCGACCAGGAAGCCGGCGTTGTGACGATTCTTCGCGTACGTCGGTCCGGGATTGCCCAACCCGACGACGAGCCACGGCGCTTCGTCGTTCGACACGCACGTCTCCTATCCGATGAGCACATGACGACCATGCGACGGAAGCGGCCAACCTCGGATCGAGGCGGCCGCTTCCAGACGTGCGGTTGTGGATCAGGCCGCGGCTTCGGTCTCCTCGTCGGCCTCGCCAGCCTCGGCGCCACCCTCGACCGTCTCGCCCTCGGCCGCCAGGTCGGCAGCGGTCGGCGCGGTGTTGACGATCGCGATGATCAGCTCGGGGTCGACGGCCAGCTCGGCACCGGCAGGCAGCTTGATCTGGCCCGCGGTGACGTGCGAACCGGCTTCGAGGCCATCGATCGAGACGTCGAGGTGCTCCGGAAGCTTCGTGGCGTCGGCGACGATCGACAGCGTCTGCTGCTCGTGGTTGACCAGCGTGTCACGGGCTGCCTCGCCCACGAGCACGAGCGGAATGTCGACCGTGATCTTCTCGCCGGCGCGGACGATCAGCAGGTCGACGTGGTCGTAGCTGTCGCGCACCGGGTCGCGCTGGATCGACTTCGGCAGCGCGAGAGCGGTCGTGCCGTCGCTGATGTCGATGTTGAGAACCTGCGTCATGCCGCCGTGGCGGATGATCGCGGCGAAGTCACGTGCGGGAAGCGCGATGTGCTTGGGGGCTTCACCGTGACCATAAAGGACGGCGGGCACGTTGCCGGCGCGACGGGTGCGACGGGCACCACCCTTGCCGAACTCGGTGCGCGGTTCGGCGCTGATGCGTACCTCGGACACGGCAATACACCTTCCGTTGAATCTGTTGAAGTCTTCGCTTGCTACGTCGGCGGTGCCGGGCGAGGGCGCTGGCGCGCACGGACCAAGGCCCGGAGCACCGCGTCGATGACGGCGCCTCATGTGGCGGATCCTCGCGCGCTCGATCACCGAAGTGTTCGTGCCGCACGTGGCCCGCGAGGCACCCTCGCCGTGGCAACCGTCAAAGCTTACCCGAGTCAATTCTCAGCGACACACGCGTACCCCAACGGTTGCGTGCGTCACGCTTTCGCGGTAACGAGGGTTAGCTCAGACCGCCGAAGAGCGTCGTGACAGAGCCGTCGTCGAAGACCTCACGGATCGCCCGGGCGATCAGCGGCGCGATCGTCAGCACGGTGATCTTGTCGAGTTGCTTCTCCGGCGGCAGCGGCAGCGTGTTCGTGATCACGATCTCGCTGATCTGGCTGTTCTTGAGACGTTCGGTGGCCGGGTCGGAAAGGATCCCGTGCGTGGCCGCCACGATCACGTCGGCCGCACCGGCCTCGAACAGGATCTCCGCCGCCTGGCAGATCGTGCCGCCGGTGTCGATCATGTCGTCGACGATCAGGCAGACGCGGCCTTCGATCTCACCGACGACACGGTTCGCGACGACCTGGTTCGGCTTCATCGGGTCGCGGGTCTTGTGGATGAACGCGAGCGGACAGCCGCCGAGACGGTCGGTCCAGCGTTCGGCGACGCGTACGCGCCCGGAATCAGGGGCCACGACCGCCATCGGACGGTCGGCGTACTGCGTCTGCACGTAGTCGGCGAGCACGTCCATCGCGAACAGGTGGTCGACCGGCCCGTCGAAGAAGCCCTGGATCTGGGCGGTGTGCAGATCCACCGTCAAGATCCGATTGGCGCCGGCCGTGCGGTAGAGATCGGCCATCAGCCGTGCGGAGATGGGCTCGCGGCCGCGGTGTTTCTTGTCCTGGCGCGCATAGGGGTAGAAGGGCAGCACCATGGTGATGCGTTTCGCGGATCCCCGCTTGAGCGCGTCGACCATGATCAACGACTCGACGATCGAGTTGTTGAGCGGCGCGGTCATCGACTGGATCACGAACGCGTCCGAGCCTCGCACCGATTCGCGGTAACGCACGAAGATCTCGCCGTTAGCGAACTCATAGGAATCGGTGGTGGTCAGCGCGACGCCGAGATCACTCGCGATCTCGGCCGACAACTCGGGGAAGGCCCGGCCCGAGAAGAGCATGAGCGTCTTACGGTTTTCGGTCGAGATGTTGCCCATCGGATCTACCGCTCCCCGTTACGTCGCCGACCGGTCACCGCCCAAGTATCTCCCGGCATCCTGGAACGACCAGCGGCAGCCCAGCCGGGATGTCATACATCACTCCGCCGTACCATCTCCCGACGTATCGGCCGCCGACGCTGCCTCGGCTGCCGCCTGGATCGCTCGGGCCGCTGCCGCCGCCGACTTCGTGCCAGCGCGCTTGCGAGCCACCCAGCCGTCGATGGTGCGCAACGGGGCTCGGGTGACCGCGAGCACGCCCGGCGCCACGGTGCCCGAAATCGCACTTCCGGCCGCGATGTAGGCGCCGTCGCCCACGGTGGCCGGCGCGATCAGGCTCGTGTCGCAGCCCACGAAGGCGCCGTCACCGATCGTCGTGTGGTGCTTGTGGACGCCGTCGTAGTTGACGAAGATCGTCGCCGCGCCGATGTTCGCGTGCTCTCCGATCGTCGCGTCGCCGACGTAAGAAAGGTGCGGCACCTTGCTCGACCGGCCGATCCGGGCGTTCTTCGTCTCCACGAACGTGCCGATCTTGGCCGAGTCCCCGAGTTCCGTGCCCGGCCGCAGGTAGGCGAACGGTCCGACCGAGGCACCGGCCCCGATGTTCGCGTTCGAGCCGTGCGTGCGCACCACGTGCGCACCTTCGCCGACCGTGACGTCGGTCAACGTCGTATCCGGCCCGACAAGCGCACCGGCCTCGATCACCGTCGCTCCGCGCAGCTGCGTGTTGGGTTCGATGGTGGCGTCGACACCCACCGTCACGGTGACATCGACCCAGGTCGTGGCCGGGTCCATCATCGTCACGCCGGAGCGCATGATCTCACCGTTGACGCGGTCCCGGAGCAGGTTTCGCAGGTCGGCGAGCTGAGCGCGATCGTTGCACCCCAACGTCTCGTTCGCGTCGTCGGCCACGACCGCCTCAACGCCGTGACCGGCCGCGATGAGCAGCCCGATCACGTCGGTCAGGTATTCCTCGCCCTGCGCGTTGTCGCTGGAGATCTTGCCGAGCGCGTCCCGGAGGGCGTCCGCCTGGAACGCGTAGAGACCCGTGTTGACCTCGGTGATCGCGGCTTCGGCGGCCGAGGCGTCGCGCTGCTCGACGATGCGCTGCACGCGACCGTCGCTGTCGCGGACGATGCGCCCGAGCCCGCTTGGATCCTCGACGCGGGCCGTCAGCACGGTCGCGCCGGCACCCGCGGACGCGTGCGAGGCGAGCACGCGCGTGAGCGTCTCGGTGCGCAGAAGCGGCGTGTCGCCGTTGATCACAAGGACGGTGCCGGCGACGTCAGGCGCCGCGTCGAGCGCGATCCGGACGGCATGCCCGGTGCCGTGCTGTTCGGCCTGGAGCACGGTGGTCGCGGCCGGGGCGATCTCGGCGACATGCGGCCCGACCTGGTCCGCGCCGTGGCCGATTACCACGAGCGTGCGGGCGGCGCGCAGCGGCGAGGCGGCGTGCAGCACGTGTCCGATGAGCGTGCGACCCAGCAACGGATGCATCATCTTCGGAAGCGACGAGCGCATGCGCTTTCCCTCACCGGCGGCGAGGACGATAACCGTCGGGGCCTCATTCATCGTGATATCTCCCGTCCGCGAACACTGGTCCGTGCCGAGTCATGGTAGCCAGGGGCCGGATTCGGCTGGGCGTACCCGCCAAACTTTCGAATTTCCGCACTTGACCTGTCGCTCTATCCTTCGGCCGATGGTGAGTCGTCGCATGGTGCTGGTCGGTGGGCTGGGGTTGGTCGGGCTCGCGGCGGCGGGTTCGGGCGCGGTCGCGCTCGCGGCGGGTGGCGTCATCCCCGGCAAAGGCGTCGTCGACCAGCAGCTCGGTTTCTGCAGCGTGCCCGTCCCGTCGGTGCGAGCCGCGGCGGGCCCGATCGTGTCCGGAAGCTTCGCGTCGACCTACCGCAGAGCGACGGTCAACTTCAAGATCGCTTATCCACCGGGGTACGCGCCAGGAAGCAAACTACCGGTCTCGCTCGTGCTGCACGGTTACGCTGCCGACGAATCCGCGGCACTGTCTGCAGGCAACTATCCCGCGAACCTCGCCGCGGCCGTGGCCGCCGGCACGCCGCCGTTCGCGCTCGCGGCCGTGGGCGGCGGCAACGGTTACTGGCATCCACATCCGGCCGACGATCCGCTCGGAATGATCTTCCACGAGTTCCTGCCGTTGCTCGGCACGAAGGGTCTCGACGTCGATCGGCCGGCTGTGCTCGGGTACTCGATGGGCGGCTACGGCGCGCTGATGTGCGGGCTGACCCAGCCGGACCGGTTCGCGGCCGTCGTGGCGAACGCGCCGGCCTTCTGGCATTCCTTCGACGAGGCGCAGCGGGTCAACCCGGGCGCGTTCTCGTCGTCGGCGGAGTGGTCGGCCTACGGCGACGTGCTGGCCCGGGCCGGTGACGTCGGCAGGCTGCCGGCGCACATCTACGTCGGCCGGTCCGACTCCTTCGAGCCGATCGTGGCCACACTCCGCGACAAGCTGCCGGATCGGTCGATCGTGCACATCTCCAAGGGCTGCCACGACGGCACTTTCTGGCAGGCGCACGCCCCCGAGCAACTACGCCTCATCGGGAGCCGGCTTTAGGTGCGGTCAGGTGGCTGCCTCAGGGTTGCCGGAGCCAGCCATACGACCGCACCTGAGTCGGGTCAAGGGGATTTGCTCGGCCGCTAGGACTCGAACCTAGAAAACGGGCACCAAAGGCCCGCGTGTTGCCAATTACACCACGGCCGACCGGGTGCTGCGGATAGCGTAGCGCCACGGTAATGATCAACGGAAACGTGTTAACCGACGGACACGCTTTCCCTGGTCGCGGCCTGTGCCTGCCGACCCACGGGCGCGGCGGGGGCGACCTTGCGCGACTCGGTCTTACCGTAGAGACCGGCGGCGAAGAGCACCGTGCCGATGAGGAACGACGCGATCGAGTTGGCCATCGAGAAGCCCAGGAAGTTGGCGTCGGTGCGCATCAACAGCATCATGCCCATGCCCACCACCATGAAGAACAGGCCGCCCGCGACGTTGATGTAGCGGTCGACGTTACGACCGATCACGGCGGCGACCACGATCACGGCACCCGCGACGATCGAGATGATCGCGAATCCGGCGTTGGCCCGCAGGCCGAGCGCCCATTGAAGGTGGCTCTGGCTGAACGCGCCGACACCGTTGCCGCTGGTCTTCGCGAACGCCACGATGCCGAAAACGAGCACGTAGAGCCCGGCAAGGGCGGCCAGGAACCGGTAAAAGGAGCGCAGCGGGTGATTGACCGGAATATGCGACATGAGGCACCTTTTCGCGTCTTCGGGCGGGGGTACGGCCCGGTTGTACAGCAGCTTTACCAAATTCTCGCGCACCCGAATCGGCGCCCGACGCCCGCCCCCCGCGCCGACGACTCCGAATCCCCTTCATGAAGCCGGATATTTCGGATAATTGCAGGGTGAGCGCTCACCTGGAGGCCTGACCATGCCGCACATACCCGTGAATCACCCGTTACAGCCGTATTATCGACTGCTGGCCGCCGCCGCCGGGACATTCGTGCTGGTGTTCGGCATCATCGGAATCACCCGTACGGCGAGCGATCCGTTCTTCGCGCACAACGACGACGAGGTGTTCGGCCTCAAACTCAACCTGGCCTTCTCGATCGTCTCGGTGTTGACCGGCATCGTCGTGCTCGGCGGTGCGGCCTTCGCGGAGAACGTCGACCACTACATCAACATCGTCGCCGGCGGCGTCTTTCTCGGTGCCGGGATGATCATGATGATCCTGCTGCGGCCTGGCCCTGACTTCCTGAACTTCCGCATGGCGACGTGCATCGTGTCGTTCGTCATCGGGATCGTCCTGCTACTCGCCGGGCTCTACGGCAAGACCGCCTCGCCAGCCGTTGAGGCGCAGGAGGAGCATTTCCGCCTCCACCACGGCGCCGACCCGCACGATCACCGGTGGGCGTTCAAGGGCGCGCCGCCGAGGCCGGAGGAGGACCACCCCGACGGCCACCGGTTTGCCTGAGGCCCTGTCTCAAAGCTGCCGTTGGAGCGAGGGCCTAGGAGCCGGGCTCGGATTTCCGGACCGTCAACCTGGGCACGGCTTCGAGGTTCGACAGACCGTTCCACGCGAGGTTGACCAGGTGCGACGCGACCATCTCTTTCGGTGGTTCGCGCACTTCGAGCCACCACCGCCCGGTCAACGCGACCATGCCGACGAGTGCCTGCGAATAGAGTTCGGCCAGCTTCGGGTCGAACCCACGCTCGCGGAACTCGTCGCCGAGGATGTATTCGACCTGGTGAGCGACGTCGTTGAGCACGCTCGAGAAGTTGCCCGAGGCCGACATGACCGGCGATTCACGGACGAGCACCCGGAAGCCGTCGGTCTCGCCCTCGATGTAGTCCAGCAGCGCGAGCGCGGCCTGTTCGAGCAGTTCACGCGGATGGCCACCGGTGAGCGCGTTCGTCACCCGCGCCAGCAGGGCCCGCACTTCGCGATCGACGACGACGGCGTAGAGCCCCTCTTTGCCGCCGAAGTGCTCATAGACGACCGGCTTCGAGACTTTCGCCCGGGCGGCCACTTCCTCGATCGAGGTGGCGTCGAAACCGCGTTCCGCGAACAGCTGCCGTCCGATGACGATCAGCTGTTCGCGGCGCTGGGCGGCGGACATGCGTACCCGCGAAGAACCTGACGCCGGTGAAGTCACCGCATCATCATGCCCTGGTGCCGTGACCGGCGATCAGGCCGCGACGCGCTTGGCGGCGATGCGCTCCGGCTTCGGCCATCGGATGTCGCGGGCCCACCCGAGCTTTTCGAAGATCCAGATCGTGCGGGCCGAGATGTCGATCTGCCCGCGCAGCACACCGTGACGGGCGCAGGTCGGGTCGGCGTGGTGCAGGTTGTGCCAGCTCTCGCCGAACGACAGGATCGCGAGCGGCCAGAAGTTGGCGGCCTTGTCACCCTTGCGCAGCTCGAACGGGCGCTCGCCGACCACGTGGCAGATCGAGTTGATCGACCAGGTCACGTGGTGCAGGAGCGACACTCGCACGAGGCCGGCCCAGAAGAAGGCCCAGAACGCGCCGGTCCACGACATGGTGATCAGGCCACCGGCAGCGGCGGGCGCGAGCATCGACGCGGCCACGATCAGCGGGAACAGCGTGTCGACGCGCTGGATGTCCTTGTCGGCGACCAGGTCCGGCGCGAAGCGGGCGCGGTTGGAGAGCTCGCGGTGGAAGAGCCAGCCCATGTGCGCGTACCAGAGGCCCTTGAGCACGGCCCCAAGTGTCTCGCCGAAGCGCCACGGCGAATGCGGGTCACCTTCGACATCGGAGAACGTGTGGTGGCGGCGGTGGTCGGCGACCCATTGCGTCGGCTCGCCCTGGATCGCCATGCAGCCCGCGACGGCGAGCGCGACGCGGAGGCCGCGCTTGGCCTTGAAGGAGCCGTGGGTGAAGTAGCGGTGATAGCCGACCGTGATGCCAAGGCCGGAGATCGTGTAGAAGACCGCGCCGATGGCGACCGTGGTCCAGGTCAGAGCGTGGAAGTTCCAGGCGATCGGCACGGCGGCGACCAGCGCGACGAACGGGATCACCACGAACGCCCAGAGCCCGATGATGATTCCGATCGGCTGCTTACCCTCGGTCAGCGGCTTGGGACCGGTCTGCACGTCGGCGGGTTGCTGGTCCAGGATGGCTGTCGTCATGGGTACCTCGGTTCGCGAGCGAGACGGGGGCCTAGCAGGCCTTTTGATCTTCGGCCCACTCCCGCAACCGTAACCTACGGTACCGTAACTCCGACAGGGTCAACCGAGTTTTCACAGCTACGCGAACGCCACGTTTCCGCAGGTCAGCGCCTTTTCGGGGGATGGCCCGCAGCGAATTTGAGGGCTATCCCGACGCCGCTTATGGGGGCTATCCCCCATGTTTCGACGGCGTTACTCACCCACCCTTGCGCGCGTTACTCCCCCGATGCTTCGGCCGCCGCCAACCATGCCGCCTCGGTGCGTTCGCGTTCGGCACCCAGACCGCGTAGTTCCTCGTCGAGCGCGCTGATCTTCGTGTAATCGGTGGCGTTCGCGGCCATCTCCGCATGCAGCTTCGTCGATCGCTCCTCGATCTTCGCGAGCGTGCGCTCCAACCGAGCCAATTCCTTTTTCGCGGTACGCACATCGGTCGCGGAAAGATTCGCCGACGGTGGTGGCGTCGTCGTCGCGGCCGGGGCCGGGGCCGGTTCGGCGCGGACCCCGTTGCCACCGGGCGCGATCCGGGACAGGTACTCGTCGACGCCGCCCGGAAGGTGTACGAGCCGGCCGTCGCCGAACATCCCGTACACATGATCGGTGACCCGTTCGATCAGGTAGCGGTCGTGACTCGCGATCACCATCGTGCCAGGCCACGTGTCGAGCAGGTCTTCCAAGCGACGCGAGCGTGTCGGTGTCCAGGTCGTTCGTGGGTTCGTCGAGCAGCAGCACGTTCGGCTCGGCCGCGAGCAGCCGCAGCATCTGCAGGCGCCGCCGTTCGCCACCGGACAGGTCGCCGACCGGGTGTCCAGATGCGACGGTCGGTGAAGCCGAAGACCTCGGCGAGCTGACCGGCCGACAGCTCCTTGTCACCGAGCTTGACCCGCTTCGCCACCTCTTCGACGGCTTCGAGCAGCCGCAGGTTGTTGGGCAGCTCGACGAGTTCCTGCGACAGGAACGCCGGCTTGACCGTCTGACCTCGCACGATCTTGCCGCTCGACGGCTCGGCGGTGACCCCGGCGAGCAGCCGCAGCAGCGTGGACTTGCCGGCGCCGTTGGCGCCGACGAGCCCGATCCGGTCGCCCGGCCCGACATGCCACGTGAGCCGGGAAGCAGCAGCTTCTCGCCGCCGTAGAGGGTGACGTCGTCGAGGTCGTAGACCTGGCGGCCCAGGCGCGTCGTCGCGAGTTTCGCGAGCGTGACCGTGTCCCGGGCGGCGGCACGTCGGCGATCAGCGCGTTCGCGGCGTCGATCCGGAACTTCGGCTTGCTCGTGCGGGCGGGCGGCCCCCGGCGCAGCCACGCGATCTCCTTGCGCAGCAGGTTCTGCCGGCGCGCCTCGGTCTCGGACGCGACCCGCTGCCGTTCGGCCCGCGCCAGCATCCACGCGGCGAACCCGCCCTCGTAGGAGCGGACGGTTTCGTCGGCGACCTCCCACGTCATCGTGCAGACGGCGTCGAGGAACCAGCGGTCGTGGGTCACGACGACCAGCGCGCCACGACGCTGCAGCAGGTAGTCGGCCAGCCAGGCGACCCCGGCGACGTCGAGATGGTTCGTCGGCTCGTCGAGGACGAGCAGGTCGGCGGCCCGGATCAGCAACGCGGCCAGGGCGACCCGGCGGCGTTCACCACCGGACATCGGGCCGACCGGCGGTGTCCAGACCGAGGTGGCGCCATGCCGAGGCCGTCGAGCACGTCGCGGACCCCCGCGTCGCCGGCCCACTCGTGCTCGGCTTCGAAGCCGACGGCCAGCCACGCGGTGCCGAGCACGACGTCGCGGACGGTCAGCTCCGGCGACAGGTCGAGCGACTGCGGCAGCGACAGCACGCGTACGTCACGCCGATGCGTCACACGGCCGTCGTCCGGCTCCTCCTGCCGGGTCAACAGGCGCAGCAGCGTGGACTTGCCGGCGCCGTTGAGCCCGACGACACCGACGCGATCGGAGTCGTCGAGGCCGATCGAGACGTCGCGGAGCAGCGTGCCGGCGGCGCCGTACGACTTCGAGATCCGGTCGAGGCTGACGATGTTGGCCATCAGAGCACCCGCGCGCCCGGGACGGGACCGACAGCGGCCGTGGCGACGCGGCACACGCCGGCGCCGGTCAACGCGGTGACGATATGAGCGGCGTGCCCCGCATCGGACGCGAGGAAAATGCAGGTCGGCCCGGAGCCGGAGATCATCGCGGCGAGCGCGCCGGCGTCCGTACCCGCGGCCAATGTCTGTGACAGCTCTGGCCGCAGCGTGAGCGCGGCCGCCTGCATGTCGTTGCCCATCGCGTCGGCGAGCACCTCGGGGTCTCGTTGCCGCAGCGCGGCCATCAGTTCGTCGGGCGCACCGAGCGGAGCCGGTCCGAGGAGCGCCGCGCGTTGCCGGTCGACCTCGCGGTAGACCTCTGGCGTGGAGAGCCCGGTGTCGGCGATCGCGACGACCCAATGCCACGTGTTGGCGCGGGCGAGCACCGGGCTCACGATCTCGCCGCGGCCAGTGCCGAGCGCGGTGCCGCCCAGCACGAGAAACGGCACGTCGGAGCCGACTTCCGCCGCCACCGTGGCGAGTTCGTCGCGAGTCATGCCGAGGCCCCAGAGCGCGTCACAGGCGACCAGGGCGGCTGCGGCGTCGGCGCTGCCACCGGCGAGGCCGCCCGCGATCGGGATCTGTTTGCGCAGGTGAAGGCGAGCGAGCGCGGGCACGCCGGCCTGCTTCGCGAGCACATGCGCGGCCTTGATCACAAGGTTGGAGTCGTCGAGCGCGAGCACGCCGGCGCCCTCGCCCTCCATCGTCAGCGTGAGTTGATCGCCACGGCGCGCGCTGACCTCGTCGAACAGCGAGATGGCGTGGTAGACGGTGGTCAACTCGTGGTAGCCGTCGCGGCGGATCGGGCCGACACCGAGATGCAGATTGATCTTCGCGGGCACGCGGACCCGCACCGGCCCGGAGGCACCGAGTCTCGGGCGCTCCAGCTCTTGCGCATTCAACGGCTCGGTCACTGTGTCTCCTCCATGGCGCGCACTCCCGAGGCCGCGATCGCGACGAACTCTTCCATGGTGAGGGATTCGCCGCGGGCACCGGAGGGGACCCCCGCCCGCGTGAGCACTGCCTCAGCCGCGGCCGCGCTGCCGGCCCACCCGGCGAGCGCCGCTCGGAGCGTCTTGCGCCGCTGTGCGAACGCCGCGTCGATCACGGCGAAAACCGCCTGGCGGTCGACGTTTTTCGGCACCTCACGGCAGGTGAAAGCGACCAGACCGGAGTCGACGTTGGGTACGGGCCAGAAGACGTTCGGCGGCACCCGACCGGCGTTCCGAGCGCTCGCGTACCAGGCGAGTTTCACGCTCGGCACGCCGTAGATCTTGGAACCGGGCCCCGCGACGAGCCGGTCGGCGACCTCTTTCTGCACCATCACGAGCCCGTGGCGCAGGCTCGGAAGCTCGGCGAGCAGCGTCAACACGACCGGCACCGCCACGTTGTACGGCAGATTCGCGACGAGCGCGGTCGGTGGGCGCTCGAAATCAGCGGCGGTCACCTTCAGCGCATCGCGGTTGAGCACGGTCAGATGCTGTTTTGCCTCCGGCACGCGCTCGCCGACGGTTTCCGCGAGTGCGCCGGCGAGCACGGGATCGATCTCGACCGCGTACAGGTGGGCGGCGGTCTGTGCCAATCCGACGGTGAGCGAACCGAGCCCCGGCCCGACCTCGATCACCACATCGTCGGGGGTGAGGTCGGCGGCTTTGACGATGCGGCGGACGGTGTTCGGATCGTGCACGAAGTTCTGGCCGAGCTGCTTCGTGGGACGCACCCCGAGCCGCTCGGCCAACTCCCGGATCTCCGCCGGGCCGAGCAGTCCGATCACGTGCTAACCGTATCTGGCCCGGCGCCAAAGGCTCGCATCGACGCCAGCGGTCACCAGGGTCCGAAAACTCGCTCCCCGGTGGCGGAGATGCCGGCGCAGACCTCGTCGACGTCCCTGCCGATTGTGGCGGCGAGCGATCGCACCGTGAGCGGAATCAGGTACGGCGAGTTCGGCCGGCCACGGTGCGGCATCGGCGTCAGGTAGGGGGCGTCCGTTTCCACGAGCATCTGCGAGAGCGGCGTGACCTCGGCGGCGTCGCGAAGGTGCTGTGCGTTCTTGAAGGTCACGGTGCCGGCGAAACTCAGCACGAACCCGCGGCGTACGCACTCTTGGCCGAACTCCCGATCGCCCGAGAAGCAGTGCATGACGACAGTCTCCGGGGCACCTTCCTCGTCGAGAACCCGCAGGACGTCCGCGTGCGCCTCCCGATCGTGGATCACGAGCGCCTTCCGGAACCGCTTCGCGAACGCGATGTGCGCGCGGAAACTCGTCTCCTGCGCGACCCGGCCCTCGTCACCGGTGCGGAACGTGTCCAGCCCGGTCTCACCGATGCCACGCACCCGGGGGTTGGCCGCGAGATCCTCGATCACCCGGAGCGCCTCGTCGAGGCCAGCACCGAGCCGAGGTGCCTCGTTGGGGTGCAGCGCGACGGTCGCCAGCACGGCCGTGTGCTTGACCGCGAGGTCGACACCCCATCGGGAAGACGGCACGTCGCAGCCCACCTGAACGAGTCTGTCCACCCCGACGCTGCGCGCCGCCTCGATCGCCACGGCGGGATCACCGCCGACGATGTCGAGATGCGTGTGACTGTCAAGCACCGGCACGGTTAGCGGCTCCGGCAGTGGCGGAAACTCGCTGTCGCGGCGGCGGTTGGCGCGGGCGGCGCGCTCGGGTTCGATCTTCGGTGGCGTGATCTCGGACATCGCCCCCAGCATCACACGACCCGCCAGTCGCCCTCGATTCGGCCCGGCCAAGATCCCCCGAACCACGCGCGAAGGCCACCTGCCCCGCCCGGAACCGTTACGTCTCACGCGGCGGTCACGTCTGGTGCGGCCGGTTACATCTCGCCCGGCGGGTCGCTTCTCGCGCGGGCGATCACGTCTCGTGCGGCGGTTACGTCTCGCCCGGCCGGTTACATCTCGCCCGGCGGTCACGTCTCGCCCGGCCGGTTACATCTCGCCCGGCGGTCACGTCCGCCGGCGATCACGTCTCGCCAGCGGTCGCATCTCGCCCGGCGGTCACGTCCGCGCGGCGGTTACGTCTGGCGCGGCGGTCACGTCCCGCGCGGCGGTCACGTCCCGCCCAGCGGGTTACGCACGTCTCGCCCACCGGCCAATATCTCGCGCAGCGGGTCGCGCCTGACGCGGCGGATCACATCTCGCGCGATTGTCATGTCGCGAAGGACATGCCCATGCCCTTCGCGACATTCGAGTCGTGAAACACATGCCGCCAATAGCGAGGGCACCGTGACGCAGGCACTCAAACACGACAAATAACCCAAACGTGCCGCACTCGGCGGCCGAGTCCGGCATGATCGCCGGTTGCTACGACTTATCGGGGTCAAATGGCGACGGGAGACCCCGATAAGTCGCAAGATCCGAAATCGGCAAAGATCACGCGCTCCGGCCGATGTCGCAAACGACATCGGGATGTCACGCGCGACATGAAAGACCCGGGACACATGCCTCGAATCCCGGACACGCCGATGCGACCCAAGACCCCACCGCCGCCGAACTCGACGCGGCACGCCGGCCGGCGCAGATGCTGCCCGAAGCCGCTCGCGGCCGACCCCGCTCATCTGCGCCCAGCCGGCTCATCTGCGCCGACCCCGCCCGTCTGCGCCCAGCCGGCTCATCTGCGCCCAACCCGCCCGTCTGCGCCAACCCGCCCACCCCGCCCAGCCCGCCCATCTGCGCCGGCCCCGCTCATCTGTGCGGAGCCGGCGACAGTGCGAGTCAGGTCACGACGCGAGTCGAGCCAGCTCCTCGTCGACGATCGACGGGTCGAGCTTCTTGAACACCGGCTTCGGCGCCTCCAGCGGCGTCCCGGCGACGATCGGCACCGGCTCCCAGCGCGCCCCGACCGAGTAGTCGCCGGTCAGGATCGGGTAGCCCGGGCCGCCGTCGAGGTCGTCGACCTCCACGATCGACGGCATCGGCGCGTGCACCCCGGAGCCGCCCAGCAATTCGTGGATCTGCTGCGCCGCGTGTGGCAGGAACGGCGTCAGGATCGTGTTGCAGTAGCGGATCGCCTGGAGGGCCGTGTGGAGCACCGTACCCATGCGCGCAGTGTCGTCTTTGAGCTTCCATGGCGCCTGGTCGGACAGATATTTGTTGACCTCGCCCACCAATCGCATGGCCTCGTTGATCGCGGCTTTCTGCCGTTGGCGGCCGATGAGGTCGCCGACGGTGTCGAAGCCAACCCGGATCGACTCCAGCAACGCGACGTCTTCCGAGGCCAGGGTGCCTTCCGGCGGCACGGCGCCGAAATTCTTCGCGGTGATCGAGATCGTGCGGTTGACGAGGTTGCCCCAGCCCGCGACCAGCTCGTCGTTGTTGCGCCGCAGGAACTCGGCCCAGGTGAAGTCGGTGTCGGTCGACTCCGGGCCGGCGACCGCGATGAAGTAGCGCAGGGCGTCGGCGTCGTAGCGCTCGAGGAAATCGCGCACGTAGATGACGACCGACCGGGAGGAGGAGAACTTCCGGCCCTCCATCGTCAGATATTCGCTCGACACGACCTCCGTCGGCAACGCGAGCGCTCCGAGCGCCCCGGGCGTGCCGCCCTTCGCACCCTCGCCGTTATAAGCGAGCAGCTCGGCCGGCCAGATTTGGGCGTGGAACGTGATGTTGTCCTTGCCCATGAAATAATAGGAGCGAGCGTCACCCGCCGGGTCCCAGAACGCGCGCCACGCGGAGTCGTCGCCGGTGCGCCGGGCCCACTCGATCGACGCCGAGAGGTAACCGACGACGGCGTCGAACCAGACGTAAAGCCGCTTGCTCGGGTTGTCCTCCCAGCCCGGCAGCGGCACCGGGATGCCCCAGTCGATGTCGCGGGTCATCGCGCGCGGCCGGATGTCATCGAGCAGGTTGAGCGAGAACTTCAGCACGTTGGGGCGCCAGTCGGTGCGAGTCCGCAACCAGGCACCGAGCGCGTCGGCGAGCGCCGGCAGATCGAGGAAGAAATGCTCGGTCTCGACGAACTTCGGCGTCTCGCCGTTGATGCGGCTCTTCGGGTTGATCAGTTGGATCGGGTCGAGTTGGTTGCCACAGTTGTCGCACTGGTCGCCGCGGGCCGCGTCGTAACCGCAAATGGGGCACGTGCCCTCGATGTATCGATCGGGCAGCGTGCGACCGGATGACGGGGAGATCGCGCCCTTGGTCGTCTGCTCGATCATGTATCCGTTGGCGTAGACCTGCCGGAACAACTCCTGGGCGACGGCGTAGTGGTTGCGGGTCGTCGTCCGCGTGAAAAGGTCGTAGCTCAGGCCCAGGGCCTGCAGGTCTTCGACGATCATGCGGTTGTAGCGGTCGGCCAGCTCGCGCGGCGTCGACCCCTCCTGTTCCGCCTGGACGAGGATCGGCGTGCCGTGCTCGTCAGTGCCGGAGACCATGAGCACGTCGTGGCCGGACATCCGCATATACCGGCTGAAAACGTCGGAGGGGACCCCGAAACCGGAGACGTGGCCGATGTGACGCGGGCCGTTGGCATAAGGCCAGGCGACCGCGGAAAGAACGTGACTCATGGTGCTCAACCTTACTTTCCAGGCCGACACGCGCTGCACGTGCCGGGGCGGCTCGCGTAAACAGTGTCCAATTGACACCGTGAGCGGTACAGATTCGACCGAGCCGGCAGGCGCCGACCCGCAGGAGGGGCGTCCGTGGCCCCCGCCTGGGCCGGACACCGCCTGGTGGCGCGAAGACCCAACTGCTCAAAAGCCTTCTTCCACGGGTACGCGCGACGCCCGCGACCGTGCAGCCGAGTCCGTTCCGAGCGAACCTCTGGCGCCTGAGCGCCCCCCGATCGTGCCACCGCCGTCGCTTCCACGCGTCGTCAGCGGCCCGCCGCCCCTGATCGCCGCAACACCCGCGTCCGGCCAGCACACCGGCATGTCCCCGACGACCGGCCAGTTCCCGGTGGTGCCCGCGCCCGCGCCGCCCACCCGGCCGGCGCCGCGACGACGGATGGAACTGTCCGACGAGCCGAGCCCGATCGCCGATGATGTGGCGGCGGCGTTCGCGCCCGGCGGTCCGTGGAGCGCCGAACCGACTCCGGTCACGGTGCCGGCCCCTGCGGCTCCGACTCCGGCAGGCGACGCACCGGCGGTCGAAGTTGTCGCGGCCGAGGTGACGGCGAGCGATGACCGGTCAGGGTCGGATCAAGCCACCGTGATAGCGGATGCTCCGAAACCAACCGAGGAACCACCCACCGAAACCGCGCCAACAGGCGCCGACCAAGCCGACACCGTGATCCCCGACGCGGGCGCTTCTGATGCGGCCACCGCCGACGCGGAAGCATCCGTCACCGCGACTTCCGAAACAGCGCCGTCCGACGCAACGACATCCGATGCGGCGACGTCTGAGGCGACGACGCCTTCTGACCCCGAGATCCAGAGCGCTACCGACGCCGAGCCGTCCACCGACCTCCCCGGCCAGAGCCGCAACACGGCACCGGGCGGCTTCGAAAGCCACCGCACGCCGTCCGCGCGCGCGCCGAAGCGTCCGATGCCGGACACCGCTTCCCCCGCCGATGCCGCCGCCCGTAGCGCGGCGGCCAGATCGTCGGCCCGGTCGGTCGCCGGCCCGGGCACACCGACGCGCGTCCCGCGTCGCGGCGGCAACCAGCGGAACAACGACATCGCCGAGGCCGCGCCGACCGCCCAGATCATCGCGCCACGGCAGGAGGTCAGCGAGCCGGCGTCGTCGCTGGCGGTCTTCTTCGAGGCCGACGAGCGGGCGCCGGTCGAACCGATGTGGCCGGCCGCGACGATGCACGTCCCCTCGGGTCATCGCGCCGACACCCCGGTGCCGATCCGCGGACGTCGCAAAAAGATCAAGGATCCGCGTTCGCCGGTCGTCGGTCTCGCGTCCCTGCTGCTCTTCGCGTTCATCGCGACGTTCTTCGCGTGGTTCTCGGCGGCACCCCTGTGGCTGACGCTGGGTCATGGGCGGCACGGCGTCGCGGTCGTCGCGAACTGCCCGGTCGACGGGATCGACAAGCGGTGTGCCGAGTTCACGGCGACGGACGCGTCCTTCAGCGCCACGGTGACGTTGCTCGGGCCGGCGAGCCAGCACGCGCCGTCGGGCACGAAGCTGGCGGCTCAGATGGTTTCCGACCGGGCGTCGACGGCGTACGCGGGCGACACGAGCAGCCTCTACCTCCGGTGGGGGCCCGGCATCGCCATCGCGCTGCTGTGCGGTCTCGGGATCGCGTGGTCGACGGGTTCGTTCCGGTTGCCGAGCAGGCGTGGGCGAATTGTCACGGTGCTGTTCAGCCTGTTCACACCGATTGCCCTGATTGCCGGAATGCTGGCCGCTACCTACTAGGACGCGCGGCCACCACGAGGTTGTAGACGTCCCGCTTCGGCAGTCCGAACTCCTTCGCGACCTCCGCGATCGCGTCTTTCCGAGGCGTACCCGCTGACTCCCTGACAGCCACCGCGGACAGCAACGCGCTGTCGCTCGGGCGACCCACCACGGCCGGCGCTCCCCCGACGACCAGCGTGATCTCGCCACGAGGCTCACCGTCGGCGGCCCACGTCGCGAGATCACGCAGCGGCGCCCGGCGGATCTCCTCGTAGGTCTTCGTCAGCTCGCGGCACACGGCGGCGGGCCGATCCGACCCGAACGAGGTCGCCAGCGCATCGAGCGTGGCCGCGATCCGGTGCGGCGCCTCGAAGAACACGAGCGTGCGTTCCTCGGTCGCGAGCGCGTCGAGCCGGGCCCGACGTTCGCCCGGCTTTCGGGGCAGGAATCCCTCGAAACAGAACCGGTCGCTCGGCAGGCCGGAGAGCGCTAACGCGGTCGTGACAGCGCTCGGCCCCGGCGCCGCGGTGACCGGGACTCCGGCCTCGACAGCGGCCCGGACCAGGCGATAACCGGGGTCGGACACGCTCGGCATACCGCCATCGGTGACGACCGCCACGGTCGCACCGGCTAGAAGCGCCTCGGCCAACTCGGGCGTGCGGCGCTCCTCGTTGCCCTCGAAGTAGGAGACGACGCGGCCGCCGATCTCGATCTCCAGGTCGCGCGCGAGCCGGCCGAGGCGTCGGGTGTCCTCGGCGGCGACGATGTCCGCGCTGGTCAGCGCCTCCCGAAGCCGGGCTGAGGCGTCCCCGACATTGCCCAACGGGGCACCGACGAGCACCAATCGACCACGTTCGTCAGTTACCGGCATGCGTGCCATTGTCCCTGATGCGAGCACCGGAGTGAATTTCACCGATCCACCACGCGACGGTTCGTAGGCTGGGCGCCTAGGATCTCCGGGTGACCACCGCGCCAATGACAGCTGACGAACTCGTGAGCGCCAGCGACGACGCATCGACACCCGGTGAGGATCAGGGCCGACGGTTGGTCGAGATCCCCGACGTGATCCGGCGCCGCCTCGCCCCCGCGCTGCCCGACGACCGCCTGTTCTCATGGGCGGCCACGCTCCTGATCACGTTCGTGGCGTTCGTGCTGCGCTTGATCGGCCTGGCCCACCCTCAGCCGCCGGAGACGCAAGACAAGATCTTCGACGAGATCTATTACGCGACCGAGGGTCACGACCTCTTCAAACACGGCGTCGAGTGGAACGCTCAGACCGGCACCGGCGACTTCGTGGTGCATCCGCCGCTCGGCAAGTGGATCATCGGTCTGGGCGAGCAGATCTTCGGCTACAACACGTTCGGCTGGCGGATCATGCCGGCGATCTTCGGCACGCTGGCGATCCTGCTGCTGATCCGCGTGACCCGGCGCATGTTCCGCTCGACGATCCTCGGGTGCGCCGCCGGCCTCCTGATGACGCTCGACGGCATGGAATTCGTGCTCTCCCGCACCGCGCTGCTCGATATCTTCCTGATGTTCTTCATCTTCGCCGCGTTCGGCTGCCTCGTGATGGACCGAGACCAGCGCCGCCGCCGCTGGTTGCGCGCGATGGAAAACGGCCTCGACCCGACGGTGCCCGGGAAAGCCGGCCGGCTCCGCCGCACGTCATGGCGCGACGCGGTGCCGTGGTGGCGGCTCGCCGGCGCCGTCATGACCGCCTGCGCGCTCGCGGTCAAGTGGAGCGCCCTGTGGTACGTGATCCTGTTCGTCTTCCTGATCATCATCTGGGAGATCGGTGTCCGGCGCACCGTCGGCAGCGCACACCCGGTGATGGACACGCTCCTCGACGAGACCGGGTGGCTGGTCGCCTTCGGCGTGATCGTGCTGGTCGTCTACACGGCCAGCTGGACCGGCTGGCTCGTGACCTCCCACGGCTACGACCGGCATTGGCTCGCCAGCACCGGCCACCACGAATACCCGATCATCGGCGCGTTGCAGAACCTCTGGCACTATCACCACGACGCGTACACGTTCCACACCGGCCTGACCACGAAACACACCTACCAGTCGTGGCCGTGGCAGTGGTTGCTGCTCGGCCGTCCGGTCGCGTTCTACTACTCGGCCGCCGGCGGCTGCGGTGCCGCCAACTGCTCCTCCGAGGTGCTGCTGCTCGGCACGCCGCTGCTGTGGTGGTCGTTCCTGCCGGCGCTCGTCGGCCTGACCGGGTTCACGATCGCCCGGCGTGACTGGCGCGGGTACGCGATCCTCCTCGGCGCCATCGTCGGCATCGCACCGTGGTTCATCTGGGAATTCAGCGACCGGACGATGTTCTACTTCTATGCGTTGCCGGCGCTGCCGTTCATGATCATGGCGGTGGTGTACCTGTTCGGGCTCATGATCCATACGCCGAGAAAGGCCGCGTCGGCGTCGACCGGCTGGTTCAGCGCCGTCGACCGAAGAATGGTCGGCGGGACCCTGCTCGGTCTGTACATCCTCGTGATCCTCTTCTGCTTCGCGTACTTCTATCCGATCTACGCGGCTGAGAAGATCACGTACACCCAATGGTTCGCTCGGATGTGGTTGGGTGGGCGTTGGATCTAGGTTCGTGGTCTTCGGCGGGCGGGTCGTGGCACGGTTCGCGGTTGCCAGCCGGGCACCACGTGCCTCGCTTCGGGGAAGCGTTCGGGCGTGGCAGCGCCGCTTATTTTCGTGATCCGTCCCGGGCGGCGTTCGCCTCGATCGCGTCGTGGATGTATCGGGCCAGACCCTCGGCGGCCTGCTCGTAGACCGCGGTGAATCGTGGGTCGGAGATGTACATCTCGGCCAATGCCCGGTGCATCTCCGGTGAGCAGTCGTAGAAGCGGGTCGTGATGTGCCCGCGGTGCTGCTCGGCGGCACGAATCGCCGGAACGCTGTCGGCGGGATAGCCGGCGGTCATGGCCTCGATGAATGCCCGTTCGATCGCGGCGGATTCGGCTTTGATCGCCAGCCAGTCGGCCTTCGTGTAGGCGCTGGTTCGCCGGTGCGACTCGCGGTACGCGTCGGTGTCGCCCCAGCGTTCCGCCGTCTCGTCGGCGTACTGCGCCGGGTCCTCGGAGCCGAAGACCTCGAAACGATCCTCGGGCGTGAGCGTGATTCCCATTCTGATTGCCTCCCTGGCGGCTTCGACGGCCTCGATCATGTGCCGGGTCCGCTCCAACCGGACCGTCAGCAGGGTGTGCTGCCGGTCGAGGTGGGCGAGCGGATCGGCGGTCGGGTCGTCGAGCATGGTCGCGATCTCGTCCAGGGGAAACCCGAGTTCTCGGTAGAACCGGACCTGTTGCAGCCGCTCCAGGTCCGCATCCGTGTAGCGCCGGTAACCGGCCGCGGACCTCGCACCCGGCGACAGCAGCCCGATCTCGTCGTAATGATGCAGCGTGCGCACCGTCACGCCGGCGAGACCGGCGACCTGACCCACCGAAAAACTCATGGTTCCCTCCGTGCGATCCATGCTCGGGCATGACGCCACGTGAGGGTCAAGCCATCAGGTCGCCAGCGCGGCGATGCCCGTCCGGCTCGCGTTTCCGCCCGACAGCACGAGCACGACAGTGCCATCGACAGGCACCTCGATCAGGCCGGACCGGATCGCGGCCAGCCCGACCACGGCGGCCGGCTCGACGAACATCTTCGTGGTGTCGAGCATGGGCCACCACGCCTCGCGGATCTCGTCCTCGCTCACCTCGACCACGGCATCGACGAAGCGACGAATGTGCGCGAGCGTGTTGACGCCGGCGAACGGCGGGGCAAGGCCGTCGGCAAGGGACGCCTGCTTGATCGGTGGCGGCAGCGGCGCGCCGACCCGCAGCCCGTAGCTGACGGCGTTGGCCTCCAGCGGCTCGACACCCACGACGCGACCGGTAAACGCCGGCGACAACAGCCGCAGCGCGCTCGCGACACCGCTGATCAGACCGCCGCCGCCCACCGGCACGACGACGAGGTCTGGCGATGGGCAGTCGGCCAGAATCTCGGCACCGACCGATCCGTGGCCGGCGATCACGTCCGGATCGTCGAACGGGTGCATGGCGGTGTAGCCGCGCTCCTGCGCAACCGACTGCCACGTGCCGACGAGGTCGTCCGTGAAGATGATCTCGCCGCCGTAGCGCCGGACGGCGTCCACCTTCGTCGCGACGGCGCCCGGAGGCATGCAGACGACCACCGGCACGCCCAGGCCACTCGCCGCGAACGCTGTGGCAGCGGCATGGTTGCCCGCCGAGAACGTGGTCACGCCAGCCGGAAGCGCCCCGGCAGCAGCCCGCGCCAGCAGTGCGTTGAACGCTCCACGCACCTTGAAACTGCCGGTGTACTGCAGGTTCTCCGGCTTGAGGAACACCTGGGCGCCCAGTTCGTCACTCAGCCGACGGCTCGGCAGGAGCGGCGTACGCAACACGTGCCCATGGATCCTCGCGGCCGCGTCGGCGATCCCGTCAGCGGTCACCAGCGGGTCGGGCTTGGGCACGGAAGCAGTCATCGGCACACCCTATTCTCCGTGCCCGGAGAGCGGCGGTCAGGACGGCGAGCCGACCGAGACCACGTCGATGACGAACACGAGCGTCTCGCTGGGCGAGATCGCGGGCGGGTAACCGGCGGCGCCGTAACCCAGGCTCGGCGGGATCACGAGCAGTCGCCGCGCGCCCGGCTTCGCGCCGATCAGGCCCTGGTTCCAGCCGTCGATCACCTGCGCCTGGCCGAGCGGGGCCACCTTGAACGTGCCCAGCCCGTTGTCCCAGGACGCGTCGAACTCTTTCTTGTTGTCGAACCCGTAGCCGATGTATTTCACGACGACGGCGTCGCCGGCCTGCGCCGCCCTGCCCTTACCGGCGATGATGTCGGTCGTCTGCAGCGTCGCCGGCTTCTTGGCGCACGACGGCACCTGGATCGTCGGCTTGTCGGCCTTGGTCAGCGAGACGCCGACGTGGCAGCCCGCCGTCGACGAGAACGCCGCGGGCGCGCCTTTGGAACTTCCGCACGCGGTCAGGCCGAGGGCTGCCACGCAGGTCGCGGCCAGCGCCGCGGTCCGGAACATCTTGGACGTATGCACCAAAGCAGGCTACCTTGCGACCCATTCGTCTCGTCTACCACTCGGCGCGAAATGCCGCGAACCGGTGGTCCCGCACATGAACGACGTCTGCCCCCGTCAACGAGCGACGGGGGCAGACGGTCGAGCTAGGTCAGCTGCAGTCGGCGTCGACCGCGGCGCCGTCCGTGGTCAGCCGCGCCTGCAGGTCGGCAGACGGGGCGGTGCCGGACGTGACGTCGTCGAGGACCTCCTTGAAGTCCGCCGCCGCCTTACGCATGTCGGCCGCCTTCTTCTTGTCGGCCATCTTGTTCGCGGACGAGTTCAGCTCATCGATGATGGACTGCAGGTCCTTCTTGAACGCCGCCGGGTCGCTCGCGTCGGCCTGGCTCTTGGTGCCGAGCGCCTCGACCGACTTCTCCGTCTGGTTGCAGGTCACCACGTTCTTCACGGTGTCGGTTCCGGCCGCGACCACCACAATCGCGCCAACCGCGATCCACACGATCGACAGCACCAGACCGACCCATGCACGGGTACGGCCGACGCCGCCGACCTTGCCGGCCCGGTTGATGCCGAGAATGCTGAACACCAGGCCAACCGGACCGGTCGGGAGAATGCCGAGCACCAGGCCGGCCGTGGCGAGGCCGTTGTCCTGCGCGACCGGCGGCATGCCGTAGCCCGGCTGCGGCGGGCCGTAACCCGGGGCGGCCGGCTGCGTCGCGTCGTACGTGGGTTGCTGCGGAGCGACGTACGGTTGCTGCGGCTGGGGAGCGTCGGCCGGCGACGGCTCCGAGGTTGGGTTAGTCAACAGGACCCCTTTTTGGTCTCAACCAGTGAATGTCAACCGAGCGATGCCGCCTGACCGTGGACCGGCCGATGGTACGGGAGCAATGGACCCGGTTCCATTCCGTAAATCCGTAGATGTAGACCAATGGGGCGCAATCGCCGGAGAATACCGCTGGTCGGACACCGATCATAGGACATCCGGCTGGCTCCCAGGCTGTTCACAGGCGGCACGGAGAGCGAAGCCATGGCATCGCCACGTAAGCTTCGGCCGTGACCATTGTGCAGACCAAGTCCGCGACCAAGAAGAAGAACAACAGCTTCTGGCGCGAGCTTCCGATCTTGCTCGGCGCCGCGATCGTCGTTGCGATCCTGGTGCGGACCTTTGTTCTGCAGACCTACTACGTGCCGTCGCCGTCGATGGAGCACACGCTCAACATCAACGACCGCGTCCTGGTCAACAAACTGGCCTACGATTTCCGCGATCCACACCGCGGCGAGGTCATCGTCTTCACGTCGCCACTCGACTGGCGGCAGGCGCCCAACGAGACGGTGTTCGTCAAGCGCGTCATCGGGGTCCCCGGTGACCACGTTGTTTGCTGCGACTCAAAGGGCCGCGTCACGGTCAACGGTGTCGCGCTCAACGAGCCCTATATCCCTTCCGGCGCACCGGCGAGCCCGACGAGCTTCGACATCGTGGTGCCGGCCGGGCGGCTCTGGGTGCTCGGCGACAACCGCGGCAACTCGGCCGACTCCGAGGAGCACTGGGCCTCGAACAAGCCAGACATCAACGAGGCCACGATCCCGATCAAGTCGGTCATCGGGCGGGCGTTTGTGCTGTTCTGGCCGGTCGGCCGCACGACATGGCTGACCGTGCCGTCCACATTCGACGACGTACCCAATGTGGCACCGCCGAAGTAGATTTTTCGGTTTTGTCCGTTTGTGCTTTTGAGCACGCATCTGGCATACGTGAGGCTCGCCAGTCGCGATCAGACTAGTTATGCTCGACCCGTTGCCCGTCCGACGCCTTCCCCCGTGGGTGCCGGACGGGCACCCTTATGTCCGGGGTCCCCGCCCTGTGCCCGGGGTAGCCCCGCGTGTATTTCCAGGTGGCCCACGTCACCGACAGGCGAGTTCTACGCCGCGACATCCCGCTTGACCTGCGCCGACGAACGGCCCGCGGTCGCCGTCGCTCCGCCGACCGTTCGTGACCCCGCCGTTCGTGATCCGGCCGCTGTGCGCTCGTCGACGTCCACGAGGTCGTCGGTGGCGAGTCGCCACAGCCGTGTTCCGGGCGGCGTCGCCACGTCGAATCCCGGATGCCGCAGCGCCAGCAGGATCAGATAGCCCAACACGACGAAACCGTGCGTCAGCAGCGCGGTCGCGGCGACTTCCCCGGTCACGAGGTCTTCGGCCGACAGCAGCAACAGCACGCCGACGAACGCCGTCAGCATGGGCATCACCCCGGCCGGGCGGCTGCGTCGGAGGGCGATCCACGCGTACCCGGCTCCGATCGCGATGTTCCACGCCGCGGACTCGTGCCATAGATGATCAGCGGTCATGCCGCCCGCGACCGGCTGTGATGCCGCCATGCCCATCGCCGCGACCTGGGCGACGCCGAGCACGAACTGTGCGAATCCCACGATCGCTAGCGCGACTCGGAGCGCCGTGCCGCCTCGCGACCAGCCGCGACCGGGCGCGGCGGCCAGCACCGACTCGAGGAATCGTGGATCTTCGAGGGTCGGCGCCGGCGCGAGATTCGTCCGCAGCAGCCGTGTCACCGCCGCCGCGTCGTCGAGCCAACGGGCACACGCGGGGCAGCCATTGACGTGCGCGTCGACCGCCGACCCGGAGGCCGGCCCATCTTCTCCGTCAAGACGCGCCGACAGCGCGATCCGAACCTGCTCACACCGCATACCCGTAATAGTCGCGCGCACCCACCGAATGGTTCCCAGGCAGCCCGGTTAGCCTGGCGGACATGTCCGCGACGAGTTCGCGCGACGAGGTCACAGCGTTGGCGCTCGCCGCGAAGCAGGGTGATCGGGCCGCCGTGACCGCGTTCGTGCAGGCCACCCGCGCCGACGTACGCCGGTTCCTGGTGCACCTCGGCGGCGCCACGGAGGCCGATGACCTGACCCAGGAGACCTATCTGCGGGCTATGCGCGCGCTGCCCCGGTTCGCCGCGCAGTCGTCCGCGAAGACCTGGTTGCTCGCGATCGCCCGGCGCGTCGCCGCCGATCACATCCGCACGATCGTGCGCCAGCCGCGCATCGCACCCGGCGTCGACTGGGAGTCCGCCGTCGATCGCCGCGCGCCCCGCCCCCGTTTCGAGGAGGGCGTCGTGCTGCAGCACATGGTCGACGCGCTGCCGATCGATCGCCGCATCGCCTTCGTCACGACGCAGATGCTCGGCATGAGTTACGACGAGGCCGCCGAGGTCTGTGGCTGCCCGGTCGGCACGATCCGCTCCCGCGTCGCACGCGCTCGTGACGATCTCGTGCAGGCGTGGCGTGGAGCCGACACGGACGCGCCGCCGGTGCCGGCACCTCGGCATTTGCGCGCCACGAGCTGACGGCGCCCGGGGTCACGCAAAATCTTCGACCACGTCGGGAACTTCCGGTAGGCCCTCGACGACTATGGCTGTCGAGCGCGTCACGAAGGCGTCCGCTGTGGGCAAGAGGGAGAGATCACGTGCTGTTTTCAGGGGTACGGGTTCGACGGGTACGACGAGCCGGGGCGATCGTCCTCGGCGCGGCCTTCGGCGTCTTCGGCCTCGCTGGCGCGGCGTTCGCCCACGTGACGATCAGTCCGTCGTCGGCTCCGCAGGGCGGCTTCACGGTGGTCACGTTCCGTGTGCCGACCGAGAGTGATACCGCGTCGACGACGAAGCTCCAGCTGTTCTTCGACCTGACGAACCCGATCGCCGTCGTCGACACGCAGCCGGTGCCGGGCTGGACGGCCAAGCTCGATTCGAAGACGCTCCCGAAACCGATCAAGGACGACGACGGCAACACCGTGACCACCGCGATCGGTGACGTCACCTGGACCGCGACCTCCGCCGCGACCGCGATCAAGCCGGGCGAGTTCCAGCAGTTCCCGGTGGAACTCGGACCGCTGCCGACGACCGGATCGGTCACGTTCAAGATCTTGCAGACCTACTCCGACGGTTCCGTCGTGCACTGGATCGACACGACCGCTCCCGGCCAGCCCGAGCCGGACCACCCGGCCCCGGTCCTCACGCTGACGCCCGCCGGCGGTGACGCCAGCACCGCACCGACCGCGACCAGTGCCCCGACTGCAACGGCAACATCGACGGCCGTAACCTCGACCGGCTCCACCACCTCTAGCGGCTCCAACTCCGGCGAGACCTGGGGCATCATCGGCGCCGTGCTAGGCCTGATCGGCGCGCTCTTGGGAGGCGCCGCCTACTTCCGCGGCCGGACCCCAGCCCCCAAGCCGTAGCCGCCCGGGACGTCACCAAACGGGCGCGGCACGCTCCGGCGCCACGCCGACGGCCCCCGATCTCCGACGCCGGTCGGTGGCCTCGATCTTCGCGACGTGACCCGGCCCTCGCTGCGCCGCGCCGACACGCTCCGGCGACACGCCGACGAGTTCAGATTTCCGACACCACCGTCGCCCGATCCGGCCTGCGCTAACCGTGACG
This sequence comes from uncultured Actinomycetota bacterium, assembly GCA_963797605.1. GTDB lineage: Bacteria > Actinomycetota > Actinomycetes > Mycobacteriales > Micromonosporaceae > DASQPR01. The sequence goes on from CAWCPX010000006.1 coordinate 131,893, forward strand.
TCGGAAATCCGAGCGTCGGCGTGTCGCCACGCGACAAATCGCCCACCGGGAGGACGCACCGATGGCGAGAGGGGTAGGCACCCGCCGCCACAGCACCGTTTCTCCAGGTTGCCACGGCCCCCGGGATGCCTGATCCCGCAGGCGATCGGCAAACCGTGCCCACAACAGGCGTCTGGCGGCGCTTGCGCACGACGGAGATCAAGCTTGACCGCTCCGTCGTGCGCAAGCGCCGCCAGACGCCACCACCGCAACCACAAACCCAGAAAACCACAAACTAAGAAAGACGCTCCAAAACCATGGCCATCCCCTGACCCCCACCGACACACATCGTTTCGAGCCCAAACGTCTTGTCATGCCAGGACAGCGAATTGATAAGAGTCGTAGAGATCCGAGCCCCGGTCATCCCGAACGGATGCCCGACCGCGATCGCCCCACCATTAACGTTCAACTTCTCGAGCGGAATCCCGAGATCCCGATAAGAAGGAATGACCTGCGCCGCGAACGCTTCGTTGATCTCGACCAAATCGATGTCACTGATTGTCATGCCCGCGTTGGCCAGGGCTTTCTTCGACGCCTCGACTGGGCCCAGCCCCATGATCTCGGGCGAGAGGGCGGACACACCTGTCGACACGACACGGGCCAGCGGCGTGATGCCGAGCTCGCGGGCCTTCGTGTCGGACATGATGACCAGCGCCGCAGCTCCGTCGTTGAGCGGGCAGCAGTTGCCGGCTGTGACACGACCGTCGGGCCGGAACACCGGCTTCAACCCCGCGACGCCTTCCATCGTGACGCCGGCGCGCGGGCCGTCGTCCTTGGAGATCACCGTGCCGTCGGGCAGTGTCACCGGCACGATCTCGCGGGCCCAGAAGCCGTCGTTGATGGCCTTCTCGGCGAGGTTCTGCGAGCGGACGCCGAATTCGTCCATGTCTTCGCGGGTGACGCCTTTGAGTAGCGCGAGGTTTTCCGCCGTCTGCCCCATCGCCATGTAGACGTCGGGCACCAGGCCGGCCTCACGAGGATCGCTCCAGCTGCTCGCGCCGTTTTCCGCCGTCTTCTCGGTGCGGGCGTACGCCTCGGCGAAGAGCGGGTTGCGCGTGTCCGGCCACGAGTCGGAACTGCCGTTGCCGAAGCGGGAGACCGTCTCGACACCGGCCGAGATGAGCACGTCGGCTTCGCCGGCCCGGATCGCGTGCATCGCCATGCGGGTCGTCTGCAGGCTCGAAGAGCAGTAGCGCGTGATGGTGCAGCCGGGCACGTGGTCCATGCCGAGCAGCACCGACACGACGCGGCCCATGTTGAAGCCCTGCTCCCCGCCGGGCAGGCCGCAGCCGAGCATCAGGTCTTCGATCAGCATCGGGTCGAGGGCGGGCACCTTGTCGAGGGCGGCTCGCACCATCTGGGCGGTGAGGTCGTCGGGGCGGATGGAGACGAGCGATCCCTTGCCGGCTCGGCCGATCGGTGACCTGGCGGTGGCGACAATGACAGCCTCAGGCATGCGGGTGTTCCCTTCCAAGGGCGGGCGCGGGAGGCGCCTGACGGTCGTGCCGGAGGCGGCGGCGATTCGGACCACGTCTCGCGGCAATGCGTTCATAGTAAGCTGACTAAGCGCTTGCTTAGCAAGTGCGACGTGTGACACCGTGACATCGATCCACGAGGACACCGAGGGAGCCTCATGCCGGCGCAGGAGATCGTGGTCGACGGCGATCAGGGTGACCTGACCGGCCTCGACCTCGAGTTCGCCTGGCAGGAGATCGAGCCCGCGGTCATGCGCCGGTTGATGATCGCCGCGATGATCGAGTTCTCCGTCCGCGGCTACCACGGCACCACCACACGCGACATCGCGAGCCGGGCCGGGCTCAGCCCAGCCGGGGTCTACGTGCACTTCCGCTCGAAGGAAGAAGTGCTCTACCGCATCAATCTGATCGGACACCAGCATTCGCTCGCCGTGATCCGCGAGGCCGCGGCGAGCACCACCGACCCGGTCGCCCGGCTGCGCGCGGTCGTTGGCGGCTTCGCCACGTGGCACGCCCGCAATCACGTGCCCGCGCGAGTGATCCAGTACGAGATCGAAGCCCTGGCCGAGGAGCATCTGCACGAGATCACGGCACTGCGCCGCGAGATCGACACGGTCATGCGTGAAACCCTGGAATACGGCGTTGACCTGGGCAAACTAGCCGCCGTCGACATCGGAGGCACCGCGCTCGCACTGCTGTCGCTGACGGTCGACGTCGCCCGGTGGTACAGGCCGGAGGGCTCGCGTACACCCGAGGCCATCGGACAGCTTTATGCCGACCTCGCGGAGCGCATGCTCCGGCCGTGACCCCTACGGGGACGCCGCCGCGAATGATCCGTGCCACGGTGCACGCCATGTGCCGCCACCTGGCCGTACCCTGAACTAGCCCGGGGATGCCAGCGGCTTGCCGGACATCCGGGATTTGCCCTCGTGACTCCGCGTGTCACGGACGCTTACGCTGACGCGGTGGCCGGCGCTCACCATGGGCGCCGTGCGCGTGCCGGCCGTGTTGCCAAGGCGACGACACGGACATAACCCCCAATGCCGCGACAGGTAACCGACGACGACAGGACGGTCATGGCCCAGCAATCGCCCACCCGTACGCGCATCGGGCGCATACGGTTGCGGCGTGCGGTGGTTCCGTCCGCGTTTGTCCATGTTCGACAGCGACCCGAAGACACACGGCCGCCGACGCCACCCGCGAAACCAGGCGGACGCAAACGAGTCTGGCGCCTCATCGCCGTACTGGTCGCGCTGATCGTGCTGATCACGTTGACGTTGCGCGGCCGGCTTCCGAGCGGCCCCGCGGTGCTCGATTCGATCCGGCATGCCGAGGTCGGCTGGATCGCGGCGGCAGCGGCCATGCAGGCGATCTCGATGCTCATGTTCGCCGCCCAGCAACGCGCGTTGTTGCAGGCCTGGCAGGTGCGCTTCCCCCTCGGCCGAGCGATGGCGGTCACGCTCGCGCGCTCGGCGATCTCGATCAGCCTCCCGGCCGGCGCCGCCGTCTCGGCCGCCTACGCGCTGCGCCACTATCGCCGCGCCGGTGCCAGCCCGGAGATCGCCACCGCCACGATGATCGTGTCGGGCCTCGCGTCCATCGTCGGGCTCGCGGCCCTCTACATCACCGGCGTGCTCGGGATCGTCACAAGAGATCCCACCAAGCTCTGGACCGAACCACCGGCCGCGCTCGCTGTGACCTCGATCGTGCTGATCGGCATCCTGGCCGGCCTGGTCACGGCCGCCGTTACCTCGATCCGGCGCCGCCGCTCCGGTCCGAAGACGCAGGTGGTGACGGTCAAGCCGGCACCGGCAGGGCGCTGGGCGCGCTACGCCTGGGCTGCCGGAAACGCGGTTCGCGAGGCCTGGCGCGCCGGCGGCTCGCTGCGCATTCGCGACTGGACGGCCGCGTTCGCTTATGCGGCGGGCAACTGGCTGACCGATCTGCTGTGCCTCGCGTTCGCGACCCGCGCGGTCGGTCTGCCCATCGGCATCACGACGCTGGCCAGCATTTATCTCGGCGTGCAGATCGTCCGCCAGGTGCCGATCACGCCCGGTGGCGTCGGCCTGATCGAGACCGCGTTCATCGCCGGCATCACGGCGGCCGGTGCGGGTGCCGCGTCCGCCACCGCTGCCGTGCTGCTCTACCGGGTGCTGTCGTGCTGGCTGATCATCCCGATCGGGTTCCTGGCCACGATCCCACTGCGCCAAGATCCCAAAACCTCAGACGTCACGGGTACGGATCAGCCGGAACCCACTCGTCAGCCCGAACCCTGCCTTCCGCACAGCTGAGCTGCGGTCTCTCCCTCCGAAAGACGATCACCACGCGTGGTTTCGGCCCGGAAGGGCGTACCCATGTGCGCTGTTCGTCATTTTTCTTTACTGCAAACAAGTTGCAATAGAGTCTGATGGGCGATTAGATGATCTGGACACTTGTTCCGACAATGACCGCCGACTCGAGGTGTCGATCATGGCCAGCGCTCCCGCGTCCACTCTCGTGCCCCCGTCGTCCGAGGTGGCCGACGCCGACCTCAGCCCCACGCAGCTCAGCCGTCGCGAGTGGACTCGCATCACCGGCATGGGCGCGTTCGTGGTGGCGCTCCACGTGATCGGGTTCGTGAGCCTTTTCGCCCTGATCGCCCCGCATCACTACGCGCTCGGCCACGACGCCCACGGCAAGGCGATCGTCTACAGCGTCGGGCTCGGCATCACCGCCTACATGCTCGGCATGCGGCACGCATTCGACGCTGATCACATCGCCGCGATCGACAACACGACGCGCAAGCTCATGGCCGACGGGCAGCGACCGGTGTCGGTCGGTTTCTGGTTCTCGCTGGGCCACTCGAGCGTCGTCTTCGGGTTGTGCTTCCTGCTGTCGATGGGCGTGCGCACGCTGGCCGGCCAGGTCGAAGACGGTGCTTCGACGCTGCAGACGACCACAAGCCTGATCGGCACGCTGGTCTCGGGCGTGTTCCTGATGCTGATCGCGATCATCAACCTCGTGATCCTGCGCGGCATCCTGCGGGTGTTCGGCGCGATGCGTCGCGGCACCTACAACGAGGTCGAGTTGGAGGAGCACCTCAACAAGCGGGGCTTCATGAACCGCATCCTCGGCGGGGCCACGAAAGCGGTCAAGAAGCCCTGGCACATGTACCCGATCGGGCTGCTCTTCGGTCTCGGCTTCGACACGGCGACCGAAGTCTCGCTGCTGGTGATCGCGGGTGGCGCTGCCATCTTCGCCCTCCCGTGGTACGCGATTCTCACGCTTCCGGTGCTGTTCGCGGCCGGCATGTCGCTGCTGGACACGATCGACGGCTGCTTCATGAACTTTGCCTACGGCTGGGCCTTCTCGAAGCCGGTCCGCAAGGTCTACTACAACATCACGATCACCGGCCTGTCCGTCGCCGTCGCGATGGTGATCGGCCTGATCGAACTGGTCTCGATCCTGACCAGCCAGTTTCACATCGATCACGGTCCGCTGGCCTGGGTCGGCGCGCTCGACCTCAATCTCGTCGGCTACTGCATCGTCGGGCTTTTCGTGCTGACGTGGGCCGTCGCGTTGCTCATCTGGAAGTTCGGCCGGATCGAGGAAAAGTGGGCGGCCGGGATGCGCTCCGACGCCTGACCGACGTCGACACAAGCGTGGCGGGCGGCCGAGGCCACCCGCCACTGCTGTGACTATCCGGTCGTTCGCTAACTACCGGCAGCCGACTTCATGTCTCTCGCGACATCCTTGATGTGCTCGCCCGCCTGCTTCGCGTGCGCGCCCACCTGGTCGGCCCGTCCCTCCGCTTCAAGACTCCGGTTTCCAGTCTTGTCGCCGATGAACTCCTTGGCCTTGCCCTTGAACTCGTCGGCCTTGTTGGCCGCCTTGTTCTCCGTGCTCATGTCACGCCTCCTTTGGGTCGGCTTCCAGAGCCGTACCCGAGGATCAGGCGCCTAAACCTCGGCGTCCTCGATCGCGATGACCGGCTCGGTGTGCATGTAGCGCTTGCCCCGCAACGCGGACGCGGCCGCGGCCAGCAGGGACATCGCGGCGGCAGCGGTGAAGACGATCACCAGACCGTGGTGGAACGGACCGGAGATCAGACTGCGGGAAGAACTCGCGACCGGTCAGCGTGGACGCGTTCGCGTGCGACAGCGAGGCAGACGACGTGCGAGCCGAGCAGGTGCTGAATCGGGTTGCTGCCGAGGAACGCCGCGAACAGCGTGCTCACCGGCGGCAGCGTCGCGACCTGGCCGGCGACGCCGCTCGGCACGCCCTGGGCGGTCAGGCCCGAGGTCAGGGTGTGCGGCAGCGCGCGGGCGAGACCGGCGATCATCAGCGAGAAGAAGATGCCGATGGACAGCGCGGTGCCCGCGTTCTGGCAGGTGGCCCGCATGCCCGAGGCCACGCCGCGCTGCGCCGACGGCACGCTGCTCATGATCGCCGAGGTGTTCGGCGCGGAGAACATGCCCTGACCGATGCCGCTGACGAGCAGCAACGCGGCGAAGGCCGGGTAGGAGAAGTCGACCGGCAGGAGCAGCAGGCCGATGAACGATGCCGCCACGAGCAGCAGGCCGCCGGTGGAGAAGATGCCGGGCGCCGAACCGGTCGGAGAGGTAGCCCGACGTCGGGCCGGCGATCAGGAAGCCGGCCGTCAGCGGGAGCATGTAGATGCCGGCCCAGAGCGGCGTGGATTCGAACGCGTACCCGTGTAGCGGCAGCCAGATGCCCTGCAACCAGATGATCAGCATGAACTGCAGGCCGCCGCGGGCGATCGCGGTCAGCAGCGCGGCCAGGTTGCCGGCGCTGAACGCGCGGATGCGGAACAGGGCCAGCCGGAACATCGGGTCGGCGACGCGCGTCTCGATCAGCACGAACGCGACCAGAAGCACGGACGCCGAGGATCAGGCCGCCGAGCACCGTCGGGTTGGTCCAGCCGGTCGGGTGACCGCCGTAGGGCTGGATCCCGTACGTCATGGCGGCCAGGATCAGCGCGGTCCCGGCGGCGAACGTGATGTTGCCGGCCCAGTCGACGCGTGCGCGCTGGCGGGTTCCGGTCTCGCGCAGGCTGCGGTAGGACCAGATCGTGCCGACGATGCCGACCGGCACGCTCACCCAGAAGACCGCGCGCCAGTCGATCGCGGCGAGCAGGCCACCGAGCAAGCAGCCCGAGGAACTGGCCGGCCAGCGCGGTGATCTGGTTGACTCCGAGCGCCATCCCGCGCTGCTTGGCCGGGAACGCGTCGGTGAGGATCGCGGCCGAGTTCGCCATGAGCATCGCGCCGCCGGTCGCCTGCACCATGCGCCAGCCGATCAGCCACAGAGCGCGCCGGGCCCGCGTGGAACGGATCGATCGACAGCGCGAGCGAGGCGATGCTGAAGACGACGAAAGCCGAGGTTGTACATCTTGACGCGGCCGAACATGTCGCCGAGGCGTCCGAGCGCGACCACGAGCACGGCCGAGACCAGCAGGTAGCCGAGGATCATCCACAGTAGATAGCCGATGTTGGCCGGTGCCAACGGATCCAGGCCGATGCCCCGGAAGATCGCCGGCAACGAGATGATCACGATGGAGCCGTCGATCGCCGCCATCAGCGACGCCGATCGTGGTGTTCGACAGTGCTACCCATTTGTACCGGTCTGGCTGCTGCTCGGGGGTTATCACTGCTGGTGCCGTCGTTTCGATGCCCACGATCAGCCAACGTATCGCGTCTTCCTGCGGGTGATCCGGTGGGGCCTCCGGTTTCCAATCATGCTGATCTGTGGTGGCTGGGGTGGCGGTCGCGCCGGTCCGTGGCGGCTTGGGACGGCGGTCGTGCCGGTCCGTGGCGGCTGGGCGGCGGTCGCACCGATCCGTGGCGGCCGTGTCGTAGTCGTGCCGATCTGTGGCGGCTGGGGACCGGCGGTCGTGCCGGTCCGCGGTGGCTGGGGTGGCGGTCGTGCCGGTCTGTGGCGGCTGGGGTGGCGGTCGCACCGATCCGTGGCGGCCGGGTCGTGGTCGTGCCGATCTGTGGCGGCTGGGGACCGGCGGTCGTGCCGGTCCGCGGTGGCTGGGGTGGCGGTCGTGCCGGTCTGTGGCGGCTAGGGTCGTGGTCATGCCGATCCGTGGTGGCTGAAGCGCCGATCGTGCCGATGCATGGCGGTTGGGCGGCGGTCGTGCCGATGCATGGCGGTTGGGCGTTGGTCGTGCGGATCTGTGGTGGCCTGGACCGCCGCGGACCGACACGATCAAGTCCGGGCACCGCGGACCGGCACGATCGAGTCCGGGCACCGCGGACCGACACGATCAACTCGGGGCCACCTCGGACCGACACGATCGAGTCCGGGCGCCGCGGACCGGCACGATCAACTCGGGCACCGCGGACCGGCACGATCGAGTCCGGGCACCGCGGACCGACACGATCAACTCCGGGCACCGCGGACCGACACGATCAAGTCCAGGCGCCGCGGACCGACACGATCAACTCCCGCGCCACCACTACCGCCACCGCGAGCTTAGTCCGCGGGTTACGTTGGAGTCCGGACTGCGATCTGGGAGGCCTCATGGCTGGCATCGACACGCATGGCCGAGTTCGAGTGGAGCAGGGGCGCAAGCGGATCCGCGCGTTCCTCGGCGGCGCCGCGGTCGTCGACACGATCCGGCCGCTGCTCGTGTGGGAGGGGCCGTACTACCCGACCTACTACTTCCACGCGGACGACGTGCTCGCCAAGCTCACGCCAACGGACCAGACCGAACACTCCCCGAGCCGAGGTGACAGCGTCGTTCACGATGTGGTCAGCGCCGGCGTCACGGCGCCCGGTGCGGCACGCGTCATGGGCGAATCGCCGATCCCGGAGCTGACCGGCGCGGTCCGGCTCGACTGGGCTTCGATGGAGGACTGGTTCGAGGAAGACGAGCCGGTCTATACGCATCCGCGCGACCCGTACACGCGAGTCGACATTCTCGCGAGCAGCCGCCAGATGCGGGTCGAGGTCGACGGTCACGTCGTGGCGGAAACCCGCTCGCCACGGATCCTGTTCGAGACACACCTGCCGCCGCGCTATTACATGCCGGTCACCGATCTGCGTACCGAGATGCTGCGCCCTTCTCCGACGGTGACGCACTGCCCGTACAAGGGAGCGGCGACGTACTGGTCTCTCGAACTCGACGGCAAGGTCTACGACGATCTCGTGTGGATCTACCGCACGCCGCTACCCGAGAGCCAGAAGATCGCCGGTTTGGCCTGCTTCTACAACGAACGCGTCGACATCTACATCGACGACGTGCTGCAGGAACGCCCCGGCCGCCCTCACTGAGTCCGCCTCACGCGACCGAACCCCGGGGAGCGATCCACTCAACCGGCTGACCGGTGAGCGCGGCGATGTGATCGAAATCCGCGTCGTAGTGCAGGACCGGCACACCGTAGTGTTCGGCCGTCGCTGCGGTGAGCAGGTCCATTACTCCGGCCGCGCGATGTTGGCTCTGCGCCGCCATCAGTGCCTGCACCTCGCGCGCTCGCAATGCGACTTCATCGACAGAACCGAGTTGCACGAGCTGGCCCCGGACGCCAAAAATGCCTTGATGCTCGCGCGGATTGCGGGCCGAATAACCGAGTTCGAGGTCGATCGTGACGAACGTCGCCAGCGCTCCGTCAGCGGCCAACTTCTTCAACCGCGTCTCGGCTGTCGGCGAGCGACGAGCGACGGTGTAAGCGGACGTGTCGGCAAGGTAGAGCGTGGTCAACGCCGGGCACCACTCATGATCTCGGCGTCGGTGAGGTCGGAGCCACCTAGGAAGAACGGATCGTCGAGGATCGCCCGCGAACGAGCCTGGCGCTCAGCGACGTAACGCAACGCTTCGTTGACCGTGTCTTTTTTCGTTGTCGTGCCGAGTTCAGCCTGTGCGGCCACCAGCAGCTCGTCGTCGACATCGATGATCGTCCTCATGAAGCCATGATATCAAAGACGTCTTCGGATATACATCGACGGACGAACGCGGGCCCCCGGCCGGAGATTGGGGCGAGTTCGTGAGGCTCCGGCAACACGAACTCGCCCCAACGTCTTCTCAGTCGATGATCAGAGCAGCAACTCATTTTTGGCCCATCGACGAGGGTTTAGAAATCCTCGTCGAAGGAGACGCTGCCGGCCACCGCCACCTGATACGCCGACACCCGGCGTTCGAAGAAGTTCGACAGCTCCTGTACGTCTTGCAGCTCCAGGAAACCGAACGGGTTCTTGGAGCCGTAGATCGGCTCCATCCCGAGTTGCGTGACTCGCCGGTCGGCCACGTGTTCCAGGTAGGTCCGCATGTCCGCCAGCGACAGCCCGGGCACGCCCCGACCCAGCAGATCCTCCGCGAACGCAGTCTCCGCGTCGACGGCTTCGGTCATCATCGCGCGTACCTGTGCGGCAAGGTCTTCGTCGAAGAGATCCGGTTCTTCGCGACGGGCGGTCTCCACGACGTCGAACGCGAACGCCATATGCATTGACTCGTCGCGGAAGACCCAGTTCGTGCCGCTCGCGAGCCCATGCAGGAGACCGCGCGAGCGCAGGAAGTAGACGTACGCGAACGCGCCGTAGAAGAACAGCCCCTCGATGCAGGCCGCGAAGCAGATCAGGTTCAGCAGGAACGCCCGCCGGTCCGCTTTCGTCTCGAGCCGCTGCAGGTGACTGATCGAACCGATCCACGTGAAGCAGAACTCGGCTTTCCGCGCGATCGACGGAATCTGCTCCACCGCTGCGAACGCCTCCGCCCGAGCCGCGTCGTCGGGCAGATAGGTGTCGAGGAGGTTCAGGTAGAACTGGACGTGCACCGCCTCTTCGAACAGCTGCCGGGAGAGGTAGAGGCGAGCCTCGGGCGAGTTGACGTGCTGGTAGAGGTTAAGGACAAGGTTGTTCGCCACGATCGTGTCGCCGGTGGCGAAGAACGCGACGAGACGGTTCACCAGGTGGCGCTCTGCCGGGCGACAGCTTCGCCAGGTCCGCGAGGTCGGTGTGCAGGTCGACCTCTTCCACGGTCCACGTGTTCTTGATCGCGTCGCGGAACCGGTCGTAGAAGTCGGGGTAGCGCATCGGCCGCAGCGTGAGGTCCATGCCGGGGTCGAGCAGAAGTGGCGGGTCACTGGCATGCCTCACACGATTCGGGGTTTTCGAGGGAACAGGCGACGGCGTCGACCGCTGGAGCGGCGAGGCTGATCGTGGCCTGCTGGATCCGCGTCGCCGGCCGCGACCGCAGGTAGTAGGTGGTTTTCAGGCCGGCTTTCCACGCGTACAGGTACATCGAGGAGAGCTTGCCGATCGTCGGAGAGGCCAAGAACAAGTTCAACGACTGGCTCTGATCGATGTACGGGGACCGGGCCGCCGCGAGATCCACGAGCGCCTTCTGCGGAAGCTCCCACGCCGTGCGGAAGAGCGCCCGGACGTCCTCCGGAAGCGCCGTGATGCCGGCAACCGAACCGTCGGCCCGTTTGATCGCGGCGCGTACCTCGTCGGTCCACAGCCCACGCGACTTGAGTTCGGTCACGAGCGCCGTGTTGATCTGAAGGAATTCACCCGAGAGCGTCTCCCGCTTGAACACGTTCGACACGGCCGGCTCGATGCACTCGTAGCAGCCGGCGATGGACGCGATCGTGGCGGTCGGCGCGATCGCGATCAGCAGCGAGTTGCGCAGCCCGTGCTCCTTGATCTTGCCCCGAAGGGCGGACCAGCGGTCGGTCTGCGTCGGTGTGACGCCCCACAGGTCGGGCTGCAGATCGCCACGGGCCGCCCGGGTCTCGGCGAAAGCGGGATGCGGCGCGGCCTGCGCGGCGAGGTCGCATGAGACTTCCAGCGCGGAGAGGTAGATCTCTTCGGAGATGCGGGTCGACAGCTCAGTGCCGCCGCGCTGTCGAACGGGAGCCGCAGCGCGAAGAAGACGTCCTGCAGGCCCATGATGCCGAGGCCGACCGGACGCCACCGCGGGTTGGACGCCGCCGCCTCCGTGCTCGGGTAGAAGTTGATGTCGATCACGCGATCGAGGAACGTGACCGCGGTCTTGCACGGTGGCCCGGAGGCGTTCCCAGTCGATGCCGTCGGCGACATGTGGGCGGCCAGGTTGATCGAACCGAGGTTGCACACGGCCGTCTCGCCGTCGCTGGAGACCTCGATGATCTCGGTGCACAGGTTGGACAGGTGTACGACGTTTTCGGGCTCGGCGGTCTGGTTCGAGGTGCGGTTCGACGCGTCCTTGAACGTCATCCAGCCGTTTCCGGTCTGCGCGAGCGTACGCATCATCTGGCTGTACAGCTCCCGCGCCGGAACCTGTCGCACGAAACGGCCCTGCGCCTCGGCGGCCCGGTAGGCCTCGTCGAATCGCTCGCCCCAGAGGTCGGGCAACTCGGGCACCTCGGCCGGGTCGATCAGCGACCAGGTCTCGTCGGCCTCGACGCGGCGCATGAACTCGTCGGGCACCCAGTTGGCCAGGTTCAGGTTGTGCGTACGCCGCGCGTCCTCACCGGTGTTGTCTTTCAGCGCGAGGAATTCCTCGATGTCCGGGTGCCACGGTTCGAGGTAGACGCAGGCGGCGCCCTTGCGCCGGCCGCCCTGGTTGACCGCCGCCACGCTGGCATCGAGCGTGCGGAGGAACGGCACGATCCCGTTGCTCAGCCCGTTGGTGCCACGGATCAGCGCGCCCCGACCGCGTACGCGTGACCACGAGATGCCGATGCCGCCGGCGAACTTGGAGAGCTTCGCGATCTGGGCGTACCGGTCGTAGATCGAGTCAGCTCGTCGCGCGGCGAGTCGACGAGGTAGCACGAGGACATCTGGCTGTGCGCGGTGCCGGAGTTGAACAGCGTCGGCGAGCTGGGCAGGTAGGCGAGGGACGCCATCAGCCGGTAGAACTCGATCGCTTCGGCAGCCGTCGTCGGCGAGCCCGCACGCGACCCGGAGCAGCCAGTATTGCGGCGTCTCGACGACGAGCCGGGAGGTCGGGTGGCGGAGCAGATAGCGGTCGTAAACGGTACGCAGCCCGAAGTATTCGAACCGACGGTCGTTGGCGATGTCGATCGCGTCATCGAGTTTGCGGGCGTTCGCGGCCACGAACGCGGCCGTGGTCTCGCCGATCACGCCTTCGGCGCGACCGGCCGCCACGCTCTGACTGAAGGACGCGATGCCCTGGCCCCGGACCTCTTTGTCGATGTAGCCGGCGAGCAGGCGGGCGGCGAGGCGGGAGTATTCGGGCTCCTCGGCGAGAAGCTCGGCGGCCGTCTGGATCGACAGGCGGTCGAGTTCGGCGGTGGTCGCGCCGTCGTACAACCCGCTGATCGTCTTGGTGGCGACGCGCAGCGGGTCGATGGCCGAAAGGTCATCGGCATAGCGGTCGACGGCTCGCACGATCTTGTTCACGTCGACGTCGACGAGGTCGCCGTTGCGTTTGCGCACCTGCATCTGGGCACGCCTCGGCGCCACCACGATCGGCGCGGCCAGGTCTGTCAGCGTCACTGTCATCTCCTTGCGAACTCGTCAGACGACGGTCCGCGGCATGCGGGCACACGGAGACAGACCGCCACGGCGGCTCGCCCCTGGCCCTCCCACGAGGCCGCGGACCACCGCACGGTGGGCGTGCGGTGCGCTGGCAGGTCTTCGGGCTCGCGGGCACGGTCGCCGAAGCGCCTCCTACTGGCCGTCGCTTCCCAGGCTGATCATGCCCAGTGCTCGTTGACGGCGTTCGTTCCCACTTACCGCTGCGGGGCAGCCCCGGATTTTCACCGGGTTCCCTCTTACGACGCTCGATCTCTGACGAAATCTCGCGAACCAGCTGCCCCAACACAATATCTCGTATGTCGAGCGGGTCAAGTCACCTACATATAGTGGGCGTGTCGACATGCCACGAAACGGCTAGAGTCCCGCAAATGACCGAAACGCAGCCCCCGATCGGCCGCCTGCACCATGTGATCCTCGACTGCCCGGACCCGGCCGCACTGGCGTCGTTCTACAGCGAGTTGCTGGGGCTGCCGGTGACGTACCGCGACGATGACTTCGTGGTGATCTCCCGCAACGACACCACGTCCGGGCTCGCGTTCCAGCGGGCGCCGGACCATCAGCCGCCGCGATGGCCCGATCCGACACGGCCGCAGCAGATCCACGTCGACGTCATGGTCGACGATCTGGCCGAAGCGGACGCCCGAGTGCTCGCGATCGGCGCGGTCGCACTGGCTCCGGGCGATCACGTCTACGCCGATCCGGCCGGTCACCCGTTCTGCCTGATCCCGCGACCGGGGTGGGCGCCGCCGGTGCACTCCGAGCCCACGCCCCCTGGCGTTCGGTGATCCGCAGATCTTGACACTTACCGGGGTCTCCCCGGCCGGCGAAGGCCCCGCAACTGTCAAGATCCGCAGATCCTGGCGCCTCAAGCACGAGCCGATTCTTGCGACGACTCTGTGGATTGAAGAGCCGACGTCGCGGGCATCATTTCTGCATGCGCAGACTCCCCCGCCTCGCCACGATCGCCGTTGCCACTCTGCTTGCGGTTGGTCTTGCCGGCTGCGACTCGAACACCCCGTCGCCGCGCGTCCGCGTAGTCGACAACAATCCCGTCGCCACCGCCGGGCCGCACGAGGTCGTGGCTGATCGCGGGTCGCTCACGACCGCCGACTTCGAGATGGCCAGCGGCGTGACCACGGTCGTGGTGCACAGCGAGGACCTTGGCGGCGATCTCTACCGGATCACCACGCCGGCCGGAGCGGGCGTGCTCCCGGCGGCGGTGGTGACCGATGATCACGTCGTGGCGCAGGTCTCGGCGAACGGCGTCAACGGGCCTTCGGTCATCGACATCGCGCTGAGCGAAGACGTCGGCTGGTCGATCCACCTCGACGGCGGTTCGACCACGGCTTCGGTCGACATGAAGAAGGGCGGCCTGGCCTCGCTCGACTTCGGTGCCGGCGTGACCCGGATCGACGCCTCGCTGCCCCAGGAACCCGGCACGATCGGCGTACGCATGGAAGGCGGTGCGAGCGAGTTCACGGTGCACGCGCCGACCGGGGTGCCGGCCCGGGTCACGATGGGCGGAGGCGGCGGAAGCGCCACGATTGACGGTACGCCGCACACCGGCATCGCCGGCGGCACAGTCTTCACGCCCGACGGCTGGGCTGCCGCGAGCAACCGGATCGACGTGGACAACACCGCCGGCGTCTCCACGTTCATGCTCGACCGCTACTAAGATCCGTTTGGCCTATGCCGTGCCGGCGAGGATGCGCTCGATAAAGGGGTCCAGTTTGGACCGGAGTCTCGCGATGCGCTCGTCGAGCGTAAGCGACTCCGTCGGCGTGACCAGCGCCTCTGACTTCAGTTCGCCGCGGATGTATCGCGAGCATTGGAGGTTGTCGCACATGTAGTTGCCGACCGAGTTGCCGGCTCGGCCCGCGCCCCCGGCGAGCGCGGCGGTGAAGAGCGTGACCCCCGACGCCGCGTGCACCGTCATGCAGATCGAGCACATGCTGCTCTTCGTGAGGCTTTTCGACGAACGGGACGCGGCCCGCAGCGCGATCCCGACGAGCCGGTCCTGCCAGGGCGTGACGATATAGCCCCGGTCGGGTGTCTTCGGGTCGCGCCAGCCGAGGAAGTCGAGCGATTCCCACCGGATCGGAGCCGACGGGTGCGGCAGATTGATCCTCGCCACCTCGCCTTTCGTGCAGTTGACGAACGACGCTCGCAGGCTCGGATCTTCGACGGTCTCCACAGCCACCGACACTAAGGCTCGGCGCTTCGGCCAGGCAAAACAATTTACGCGTGAAGATCATGAGGTTTACCGACGCGACCGTTGGGGCACAGCAAAACCTGCCCGACGCCTGCGGGGCCTACTACCGTGGGAAGTAATCACTCGGCGAAGGAGATCCCAGCGTGGACATCACCCAGTTGATCCTCGACGACCACTACGAGCAGCGCCGGCTGTTCGCGATGCTGGAGCAGATCGACCGGAACGATGTCGAGAACCTCACCGCCGTGTGGCGCCGCCTGGCCGCGTTCCTCGATCTGCACGCCGAGGCCGAGGAGCGGCACTTCTATCCTGCGCTGCTGCACCTCGGCAAGGGTGCGAGCAGCGGGCATACGCCCGAATCGGAGACAGACGACGCGATCGGCGATCACAACGACATCCGGGACGCCGTGGCCGCAGTCGCCGATCATGAAATCGGCAGCGACGCTTGGTACGAAGCGATCATGGCGGCGAACAAGGCCAACGGCGATCACATGGCGGAGGAAGAGCGCGAAGGTCTGACCGATTTCCGCCTGCACGCGTCCCTCCAGACCCGGCACGATCTTGGCGTGGCGTTCGCCGGGTTCGAAGCGGCGCATGTCACCGGCGTCGACCCGGTCGACAAAGACCCGCAGCGCTACATCGAAGAGCATCTGGGCGACGGCGAATAGCCTTCCGCGGAGTTCTCATCGGTTGGCGCCCCCAGAGATCGGCGGTGGATTGGACGCTCATGGACCCGACACATCCGCACGGAAGTAATACACAGGCCGACGGTCAGACTGATCTCGACGAGGGCAGCCACGTCGCCGCCGATGGCACCGTCGAGCACCCGCAGGCCAGCGACTTCGAGCACGCCCGGACACTGCCGGCCGACAAGAACTGGTTCCAGCGAGCGGTCTTCTACGAGGTGCTGGTGCGGGCGTTCTACGACTCCAACGGTGACGGTCAGGGCGACCTTCAGGGCCTGATGCAGCGGCTGGACTACCTGCGAATGGCTCGGCGTCGACTGCCTCTGGCTGCCACCGTTCTACGACTCGCCGCTACGCGACGGCGGCTACGACATCCGCGACTTCTACAAGGTGCTGCCCGAGTTCGGCACCGTCGACGATCTCGTCGCGCTGATGGACGCGTGCCACAAACGCGGCATCCGGGTCATCACCGACCTCGTCATGAACCACACAAGCGACTCGCATCCGTGGTTCCAGGAGTCGCGCCGCGACCCGAGCGGCCCGTACGGCGACTACTACGTGTGGAGCGACACCGACGAGCAGTACGCCGACGCCCGCGTCATCTTCGTCGACACCGAAGAGTCGAACTGGAGCTACGACCCGGTACGCCGGCAGTTCTTCTGGCACCGATTCTTCAGCCACCAGCCCGACCTCAATTACGACAACCCGGAAGTGCGAACGCGAGATGCTGAACGTCATCCGCTTCTGGCTCGACCTCGGCATCGACGGCTTCCGCCTGGACGCGGTGCCGTACCTGTTCGAACGCGAGGGCACCAACTGCGAGAACCTGCCGGAGACACACGACTTCCTGCGGCGCCTGCGCAAGGTGGTCGACGACGAGTATCCGGGCCGCGTGCTGCTCGCCGAGGCGAACCAGTGGCCGGCCGACGTCGTCGAGTACTTCGGCGATGCCGACACCGGTGGCGACGAGTGCCACATGGCGTTCCACTTCCCGCTGATGCCGCGCATCTTCATGGCCGTCCGGCGGGAGTCACGCGTACCGATCTCGGAGATCCTGGAACAGACGCCCGCCGTGCCGGCCAACTGCCAGTGGGGCATCTTCCTGCGGAACCACGACGAACTCACGCTCGAAATGGTCACCGACGACGAGCGCGACTACATGTACACCGAGTACGCCAAAGACCCCCGGATGCGGGCCAACGTCGGCATCCGGCGCCGGCTCGCCCCGCTTCTCGACAACGACCGGAACCAGTTCGAGCTGTTCACCGCGCTGCTGCTGTCGCTGCCCGGTTCGCCGGTGCTCTACTACGGCGACGAGATCGGCATGGGCGACAACATCTGGCTCGGTGACCGCGACGGCGTGCGCACCCCGATGCAGTGGACGCCCGACCGCAACGCCGGTTTCTCCACCGCGACACCCGGCCGGCTCTACCTGCCGGTGAACCAGGATCCGATGTACGGGAACCAGGCGATCAACGTGGAGGCTCAGCGCGACGTCGGCTCGTCGGTGCTGAACTGGACCCGCACGATGCTCGCGGTCCGCCGGCGCCATGACGCGTTCGCCGTCGGCGAGTTCCGGGAGTTGGGCGGCTCGAACCCGTGTGTGCTCGCGTTTCTCCGTACCCATGGCAACGACGTGGTCTTGTGCGTTAACAACCTTTCCCGCTTCCCGCAGCCGGTCGAACTCTCGCTCCAGCAATTCAACGGGTGGCAGCCGATCGAGTTGACCGGACAGGTGCCGTTCCCTCGCATCGGCATGCTTCAATATCTGCTAACGCTTCCCGGACACGGCTTCTACTGGCTGCAATTGCGCGAACCAGAGGAGGACTGATGAATTCGCCGTGGGCCGAGTGGTTGTCCCGGCAACGTTGGTACGCGGGTAAGAACCGCACCGTGCACCACATCGACCGGGTCGTCACCACCATTGACGACAGCCTCGATCACGTTGTTCTCAATGTCGCGTTCGACGATGGTTTCGCCGAGCGCTATCAGGTGTTCGTGGGCTGGGATCGAGTCATCCCGGAGGAATACGTCGGCGTCAGCGTCATCGGTGACATCGACGGCCGCACCGCCTGCGACGCGCTCTACGACGAATCCGCGTGCCAGGCGATCCTCGAACTCATGCGCGCCGACGCGACCCGAGACAGCGTGCGCTTCGTCCGGGAAAGCGCCGACGACCTGGAATTCGCGAATTCTCGGGTCAGCGACGCGGAACAGAGCAACACGAGCGTCATTTTCGACGATCTCGCCATTCTGAAGGTGTTCCGGCGCGTGGTGACGGGGCTCAACCCCGACCTGGAGCTCTCGCGGGCGCTCGCCCACGCCGGCAACCCGCACGTCGCGAAGCTGCTCGGCTCGATCGAGGACGCCGACACCGACGGCCAGCCCCGATCGCTCGGGATCCTCACCGAATTCGCGCGCAACTCGGCCGAGGGCTGGGCGATGGCGTTGACGAGCGCTCGTGATCTGCTCGCCTCGGCCGGTTCGCCGCCCGGGGAGGAACTGCAGGCCGATGAAATGGGTGGCGACTTCGCCGCCGAGGCGTACCGGCTCGGCGAGGCGGTGGCGTCGGTGCACAAGACGCTGGCCGAGACGATGGGCACGGAAATCGGGCCGCCGCCCAACGAGCACCTGATCGATCGGCTCGAAGTCGCGACCGCCGAGGTGCCGGAACTCCTGCCCTACCTGGCCGAGGCCCGCGAGATCATCGCCCGGGCTGACGTGCCGACGATGCTGCAACGGGTGCACGGCGACCTGCATCTCGGTCAGGTGCTGCGTACCCCGGACACCTGGATTTTGATTGATTTCGAGGGCGAACCTGGCCAGCCGATCGCCGAACGGCGCCGTCTCGCCTCGCCCATCCGTGACGTCGCCGCGATGCTGCGGTCCTTCGACTACGCCGCCCACTACCTGCTCGTGGACTTCGTCGATGATGAGGCTTCGATGAACCGGGCGCAGGATTGGGCCGAACGCAACCGGGACGCGTTCTGCGAGGGTTACGCCTCGGTCAGCGGCACCGATCCGCGCTCCGAATTCGCACTGTTGCAGGCCTACGAGCTGGACAAAGCCATCTACGAGGTCGCTTACGAGGCCCGGCATCGGCCGAACTGGCTGTGGATCCCGATGCGCTCGCTGTCCCGGCTACTTCCGAGCGCGCGTTAGCGCTGCGATGCTGGGGGCGTGCGTCGTCCTCTCGCGAGACCCGGCCGGTGGCGGCTCATCGTCGCCGCGGCCGGGCTCTGCGTGATCGGGGCCTGCGCCTCCTCGCCTCAGCCCGACCTCACGGGTCTCGGGGCCACGAAAACGACCTGGGACGCGCACCACGCCTCCGGCCAAGCGACCGTGATCACCGATCATGCCGGTCGGGTTGACGGCTTCCTGCTCGTGTTGCCGGCCGGCACGCTGACCGCCGCGGAGGCGCGGGTCCGGCGCGAGTTGCCCGCCGACGCCACCGCCGGCCCGCCCGCGCTCCTGGTCGGCATCGAGGGCACGAGATGCGAAATCGTCGACTTCGTCTCGCCGACGCTCCGCCGCGCGCTCGGCGGCGACCACGGTGACCGCGTGATGGCAGTCTTCGAGACGGACGCGGCGACGGTCATGGACACGAACCTCATCACGCAGGCGTCGGTCGTCTCCGCGAACGCGGGCTTCCCGCGCCGGTGCTGAGGTCAAAAACTCAATATCGCGATGTGGGTACGCCCCCCATGATGGTTTGGTGGATCGCACCGCGCCCCGGCAGCTCACCGGGCTTCTCGTCGCCGACGTCATCTCGACGGCCGGCACCGAGATAACCGCCGTCGCGCTGCCGTGGTTCGTGCTGGTGTCGACCGGCTCGCCGACCCGGATGGGTCTCGTCTTGACCGCCGAGTTCGTCGGCATGACCGTGCTCGGGCTGTGGGGCGGGCAGGCGGCCGCGTGGCTCGGCCCGCGCCGGATGATGCTCGCCTCCGACCTCATCCGCGCGGCGCTCGTCGCCCTGATTCCGATCGCGTATTGGCTCGGCGCGCTCTCGTTCGGACTGCTGCTCGCCGTCGGGTTCGTGGTGGGCGCGTTCTTTCCCGGGTACGCGTCATCGCAGCGGCTGGTGCTGGCGAACATCGTCGGCGACGACGAGTTGCGGCTGACCCGCGTCGGCGGACTGATGAGCGCGGTCAACGAGACGGCCAGCTTCATCGGCCCGGCGCTCGGTGGGCTCCTCGTCGTGGC
>CAWCPX010000007.1:0-183514 GCA_963797605.1 uncultured Actinomycetota bacterium
GATCGGGCTGCCGCCGAAGGCGTCGGAGCACTGAGCACCCCGGCGGTGCCGGGATCTGGTGGCCTCAGCTCGGGGCTGCCAGATTTCCCGTGGGACCTCCTCGAGAGCGCCAAGGCGCGTGCTGCCGCGCATCCCGACGGCATCGTCGACCTCTCCATCGGCACACCGGTCGACCCGGTGCCGGCCGTGATCCAAGACGCGCTCGGTGCCGCCGCCAACGCGCCCGGCTACCCGTTGACCGCGGGCTCGCCAGCGCTGCGGGCGGCGATCACCCACTGGGTCGGTCGCGCGTGCTTGCCGACCGATGACGGGTCCGGCCACATGGGTGCCGGTCACGGCTTCGGGGTGTTGCCGACGATCGGGTCGAAAGAGCTGGTCGCGTGGCTGCCCACGCTGCTCGGCCTCGGTGCCGGTGACACGGTGGTGATCCCGTCCGTGTGCTACCCGACCTACGAGGTCGGAGCCCGGCTCGCGGGTGCGACCGTAGTCCGCTCCGACCGGCCCGACCTGCTGCCGCCCGACGGCGTTCGGCTGGTGTGGATCAACTCGCCCGGTAATCCGAGCGGTGTCGTGATGAGCGATGCCACCATGCGCGGCATCATCGAGTGGGCCCGCACGCATGGCGTGGTGGTCGCGAGCGACGAGTGCTACCTGTCCCTCGGCTGGGAGGACGAGCCGACGTCGGCGCTGGCCGTCTGTGATGGTGATTTCACCAACGTGCTCGCGGTGCACTCGCTCTCGAAGCGCTCCAACCTGGCCGGTTATCGGGCCGGGTTCGTCGTGGGTGACGCGGCACTGGTCGCCGAGTTGCTGGCCGTCCGCAAGCACGCGGGCATGATCATGCCGGCTCCGGTGCAGGCGGCGATGATCGCGGCCCTGGGCGACGAGGAGCATGTCGCGGTGCAGAAGGCGCGTTACCGGCAGCGCCGTGCCATCCTGCGATCCGCGCTCGAAGACATCGGGTTCACGATCCAGAATTCGGAAGCGGGGCTCTACCTCTGGGCACGGGCCCGCAGTGGCCAGGCCGATGGCTGGTCCAGCGTCGACTGGCTCGCCGAGCGGGGCATCCTCGCCGCTCCGGGCGACTTCTACGGTCCGGCCGGCAAGCCGTACGTGCGGCTCGCCCTGACCGCGACCGACGAGCGGATCGCGACCGCGGCCCGGCGCCTGGCCGTTTAGGGCCTGTCTGAAAATTCCGTTCGAGCGAGCCGGGCGCCGATCCGAAGAGCTTGATCTTTGCCTGGATACCGCGTTTGTATCCAGGTGAAGATCACACGCCGTCGGTCGGTGTCCGGGTCACGGCGCAGCCGAACGGCAGCTTTTCAGACAGAGCCTCGAGCGGTTGACAGACGTCGGCCAGGACCGGACGCCATGTGCGATACGGTGCGAAGCATGACCGAATCGAGCGCTCCCACCGTCGCCGTTCGCGGCGAATCCACTCGCGAGGTTGACCCTGAGATCGCCGAGTTCACGGTGACCGTCAATGCCCGCGACAAGGACCGCGACACGACGCTGCGCCGTCTCGCGGACCGGGTGGCAGCGCTCCGCACGGTCCTCGACGGGTACGCGTCCGGGATCGAGAAGCGGGAAACGTCCCGCATGTCGGTTTACGCGGAGACGAAGCGATCCGGCGAAAAGATCACCGCGTACGTCGGCAACGCCACGACCAGCGTCACCGTCACCGATCTCGACATGCTCGGCGAGATGATGCTGCGGGTTGTCGGCACCGAGCAGACCTCCGTCAACGGCCCGTTCTGGTCGGTGCGCCCGGGCAGCCCCGTCTATCGCGAGGCCAGGCATGCCGCGATCGCCGACGCCATCACGCGCGCGAAGGAGTACGCGGAAGCGCTCGGCGCACGGGTCACCGGCCTCGTCGAGTTGACCGACGTCGGCATGTCGAGTCCGGGGATGGCGCCGATGGGCATGCAGTTCTCGAAGGCCCGGGGCGGCTACGACGCCAGCCAGCCCGATCTCGACCTCGACCCGCAGCGTCAGCAGATCAACGCGCAGGTCGAGGGCCGGTTCCGCATCAGCGACCCGACGGTGCTCACGGAGCCGGTCGATTGAATCGTGCCGACTCATGGCGGCCCAGACCACCACAAGTCGGCACGACAGCGCCTAGTTGGCGTGCAAGGCCGCGTTCAGCGTGATGCCGGAGCCGGTCCGGGCGCGCGCCTCGACCTGGCCGGTCACCGAGTTGCGGATGAACAGCACCCCGGACGCGCCGGAGAGCGTGCCGGCCTTCACGACCTCACCCGTCGGCAGCAGCACCTTCGTGCCCGCCGTGACGTAGAGCCCGGCCTCGACCACGCAGTCGTCACCGAGCGAGATGCCGATGCCGCCGTTCGCCCCGATGAGGCTTCGCTGCCCGACGCTGACGACCTCTTTGCCGCCACCGGACAGGGTGCCCATGATGGACGCTCCGGCACCGATGTCAGAGCCGTCGCCGACGACCACGCCGGCCACGATCCGGCCTTCGACCATCGACGTACCGAGCGTGCCGGCGTTGAAGTTGACGAAGCCCTCGTGCATCACAGTGGTGCCCGGGGCCAGGTGCGCACCGAGGCGCACCCGGTCGGCGTCCGCGATCCGTACGCCGCTCGGCACCACGTAGTCGGTCATCCGGGGGAACTTGTCGACGCCGTACACCGCGAGATGCCGACCGGCAGCCCGTTCGATGATGCGCAGTTCGTCGACGCGTTCGGGCGGGCACGGGCCGGCCGACGTCCACGCGACGTTCGTGAGCAGGCCGAACGTGCCTTCGAGGTTGGCCTGGTGCGGCGTGATCAACCGATGCGAGAGCAGGTGCAGCCGCAGGTACGCGTCGGCGGCGGATTTCGGGGCGTCGGCCAGCGACTCGATGGTCACGTCCACCTCGATGACCGCCACGCCGCACAGCGGGCGCGGGCCGGTCAGGGGCGGCAGTGCTGGCGTGTCGGCCGGCTGTGTGCCGAGGCCGAGGTAGCCGCCGGGAAACCAGACGTCGAGCGTCTGCTTGCCATCGGTGACGGTGGACAGGCCTTTACCCCACGCGGGGCCGGTCAGGAATGCGCTCACAATTGGTCACCGTACTAATCTTTAGCACCATGGCCTACCTTGACCCCGCCGTTCTCGCCGATCCGGTCGAGTTGACCCGAGCACTCGTCGACATCGAGTCGGTCTCCGGCAATGAGGCGGAAATCGCCGACGCCGTCGAGACCGCGCTGCGCACGACGCCGCATCTCGCCGTCTCGCGTTACGGGAACACCGTCGTGGCTCGTACCGAGATGGGCATTGGATCGAGGGTCGTTCTCGCCGGGCACCTCGACACCGTGCCGTTGGCCAGCAATTTCCCGAGCAAGACCGAAGGCAACATCATGTGGGGTTGCGGCACCTCCGACATGAAGTCCGGCACCGCGCTCGCGCTCTGGCTGGCGATGACCGTGACCGAGCCCCGGCACGACGTCACCTACTTCTTCTACGACTGCGAAGAGGTCGAGGCCGCGCGTAACGGCCTGTTCAAGATCGCGAAGACCAATCCGGAACTGCTCGCGGCCGACTTCGCGATCCTGCTCGAACCGACCTACGGCCTGGTCGAAGGCGGTTGCCAGGGCACCATGCGGGCGACCGTGACGGTGCATGGCGAGCGCGCGCACGCGGCCCGGTCGTGGCGCGGGGTCAACGCGATTCACGGCGCCGGTGAGGTGCTGCGACGCCTGGCCGGCTACGAGGGCCGCCGGGTCACGATCGACGGCTGCGACTACCGCGAAGGGCTCAACGCGGTCGGCATCAGAGGCGGTGTGGCCGGCAACGTGATCCCGGACCTGTGCGTCGTCGACGTCAACTATCGCTTCGCGCCGGACCGCACGGAAGCCGACGCCGAGGCGCATCTCCGCGAGGTTTTCGCCGGTTACGAGGTCGAGATCAAAGACTCGGCACCGGCCGCGCTGCCCGGACTCGAAGCGCCGGCGGCGGTCGAGTTCATCGCGGCGGTGGGCCGGCCGCCGATCGGCAAGTTGGGGTGGACCGACGTGGCCCGGTTCGCGTCCATGGGCATCCCGGCACTGAACTACGGCCCGGGCGATCCGAATCTCGCGCACAAGCCGGAAGAAAAGGTAGAGATCGACAAGATTGTCGCCGGTGCGGAGATCTTGCGGTCCTGGCTGTCGCGCGGGGTCTAGCGTGGGCAGGTCAACACCATTGATGTGAGGGGTACGCGATGACGACCGCACGCCAGCACCGTGAATCCGGACCCGAACGGCACCGTGGCCCGGTCACACTGCGGCGTGAGTCGATTCCGCCGAGCACGGCCGACCAGCGGTTGCTCGACTCGCGAACCCGTGGCGATTGGAAATCGAAGGACGCCTGGCGCGCGCTGCGGATCTTGAGTGAGTTCGTCGAGGGCTTCGACAGCCTGGCCGACCTTCCGACCGCGGTGAGCGTGTTCGGCTCGGCGCGCACGAAGGCGTCGTCACCCGAGTGCGAGATGGCCGAACAGCTCGGCGGCGCGCTGGCCCGGGCCGGATACGCCGTGATCACCGGCGGTGGGCCGGGTGTGATGGAGGCGGCGAACAAGGGCGCGACTGAGGCCGGCGGGCTCTCCGTCGGGCTCGGCATCGAACTGCCCTTCGAGCAGGGGCTGAACGACTGGGTCGACGTCGGCATCGACTTCCGCTACTTCTTCGCCCGCAAGACCATGTTCGTGAAGTACGCGCAGGCGTTCGTCGTGCTCCCGGGCGGCTTCGGCACGATGGACGAGCTGTTCGAGGCGCTGACGCTGGTGCAGACCGGCAAGGTCACGCGCTTCCCGGTGGTGCTGATGGGCACCGCCTACTGGTCGGGCTTGATCGAGTGGCTGCGGACCACGATGGCGGCCGACGGCAAGATCAGCCCGACCGATCTCGACCTGCTGCTCGTGACCGACGATGTCGAGGAGGCGGTCCGTCACATCGTCGCGGCCGATTTGGCGCTCAACGGCGACGACGCGGCGCCGTAAGCCCGGTGCTCAACTTTCGCAACTGTCACACCCGCGTGGTCTGATTGGTTCGTGAGCGTGAGCACCGAGGGTTCGGTTTACCGGCTGGTTCGCCGGTCGGTCCCGGCTGCCGCCGCGCTCGCGTGGGAGCCGGCCGCCGCCGCGGTGATCGCGCATGACCGAGGTCCGTTGCTGGTCATCGGCGGCCCTGGCACCGGCAAGACGACGTGCCTCGTCGAGTCGGTGCGGGCACGAGTGGCCGCCGGCGCCGACGCCTCCGGCATCCTCGCGCTCACCTTCGGCCGCCGTGGCGCGAGCAACCTCCGCACCCGCATCGAAGCCGGCCCTGGGCGGCGCCGGTCGCATCACGTCCGAGCCACTGGTGCGCACCTTCCATGGTTACGCGTTCGGCCTGCTCCGCAGGGCATCCGCCGACCTCGGTGAGCCGCCGCCCCGGTTGCTGAGCGGTCCCGAGCAAGACCTCGTGATCCGCGAGCTGCTGCTCGATCGGGCCGAGACAGACTGGCCCGAGTCGTTGGCGCCCGCGCTGCCCACCCGAGCGTTCGCCAGCCAGCTTCGTGACCTGCTGCTGCGGGCGTCCGAGCGAGGCATCGGGGCGCGTTCGCTCGCGCGGATCGGCGAGTTGACCGGCCGCTCCGACTGGGTCGCGGCAGCCCGATTCCTGGTCGAATATGACGAGGTTCTCGCGCTGCGCGACGCGACCGGGCGGGCCGGCATCGGTTATGACAATGCCGAGATCGTCCGCGCCGCCGTCGGACTGCTGCGTAGCGATCCCGTGCTCCTGGAAGCCGAGCGGCGCCGGCTGTCCTCGGTTTATGTCGATGAGTTGGCCGACACCGACCCTGCTCAACTCGACCTGTTGCATCTGATCGCGGGCGATGGCGCGCACGTGGTCGCGTTCGCCGATCCTGACTCGTCGACCTACGGTTTCCGTGGTGCCGACCCGGCAGGTGTCGCCGCGTTCCCCGATCGGTTCGCGCAGACGTCGGGCGAGCCCGCGCCCACGCTGACGCTGACGCAGACGCATCGGGCCGCGGGTCCGCTGCTCGCGTCGACCCGGCGCCTCGGCGATCGCCTGCGGGGCCCGGCCCGGCATCGAGCGCTCGCCGCCGCTCCGGGCATCCCCGATGGTGACGCGGCCGCGCACACGTTCCGGTCGAGCGCGAGCGAGTCCGCCTACGTCGCGCACCGGCTCCGTGAGGCGCACCTGATCGATGGCATCCCGTGGAGCGGCATGGCGGTCGTGGTGAAGTCGACCTCGTTGCGGCTCGCGTCGTTGCGGCGGGCGCTGCACCAGGCCGGGGTGCCGACCGAGGTCCTCGCCGAGGATCTGCCGATCGCCACCCAACCCGCCGTCTCGCCACTGCTGCTCACGCTCGCGTGCGCGCTCGACCCGGGCAAGCTCGACGAGGCCACCGCGGTCGCGCTGCTGCATTCGCCGATCGGGGGTGCTGACCCGCTGGCCGAGCGCCGGTTGCGGCAGGAGTTGCGTGCGCTCGCGGCCGCCGCTGGTGACCGCCGCTCGTCGGGAGATCTGCTGGTCGAGGCGTTGATGCAGCCGGCCGAGCTGGCGGCGGTGCGGCGCCGGTGGTCCGCCCCGGCCTACGCGGTCGCCGGTGCGCTCGATGCCGTCCGGCGCACCGCGGCGATCCCGAGTTCCACGATCGAAGACGTGTTGTGGTCGCTGTGGTGCGCGACCGGCCTGGCCGAGCGCTGGTCGGCGGAGAGCGCTCGCGGCGGCCCTCGTGGCGCCGCCGCCGACCGTGATCTCGACGCCGTGGTCGCGCTGTTCGAGACGGCGGCGCGTTTCGTCGATCGCATGCCCGGTGCGCGCGCCGAGGTTTTCCTTGATCACGTGCTGGGCCAGGAGCTGCCGGGCGACTCGCTGGCTCCGACCGCCGATCGCGGAGCCGCGGTGCGCATTCTCACCGCCCACGCCACGAAGGGCCAGGAGTGGGACGTGGTGGTTGTCGCCGGCGTCCAGGAAGGTTTGTGGCCCGACCTGCGGTTGCGTGGCAGCGTGCTGGGCGCCGAGCAGCTCGTCGACCATCTCAGCGGGCGCACCGGCGTCGCGGCCGGGCCGTCCGAGCCGTCGGGTGCCGGTCCGGGTTCGGTCGCCGGCGTCGCGAGCCAGACCGCTGCGCTGCTCGACGAGGAGCGTCGCCTCTTCTACGTCGCCGCGACCCGGGCTCGCCGCCGGCTGATCGTCACCGCGGTGCATTCGGGTGACGGCGAGGAGCAGCCATCGAGGTTCCTGACCGAGTTGCGACTGGCGGCCGACGATGACGCGGAGCCCGAGGCGACCCGATTGCCTCGGGCGCTGACCCTCGGTGCGCTCGTGGCCGAGCTGCGATCCGTCGTCGTCGACGAGACGGTGGCGTCGGAGCGACGAGCGGCCGCGGCGGCACAGCTGCGGCGGCTTTCGGAGGCGGGTGTCGGTGGGGCCGATCCCGATGACTGGTGGGGCATGCGCGACCTGTCCGATGCGCGTCCGCTGGTTGACGAGGGCGAGCAGGTCGTGGTGACGCCGTCCACGGTGGAAGTCGTGCAGCGGTGCAGCCTGCGGTGGCTGCTCGAACGCCACGGTGGTCGCGACGCGCCATCACCCGAACAGGGGGTCGGCAACCTCGTGCACGAGGCCGCGATGCTGGCAACCGACGCGTCCGTCGATCCGGCCGTCCTCGTCGCTTACGTCACGGCGCGGTTCGGCGAGATCGAGCTGTCGGCGCGCTGGCTGGCCGAACGCGAGCGCACCCGGGCCGAGTCGATGATCGCGAAACTCGTGACCTACCTGTCGACGAATCCACGGCAGATGTCCGCGATCGAGCGCGACTTCCTCGTGCAGATCGACGAAAACGTCCAGGTGAAGGGCCGTGTCGACCGGCTCGAAATCGATGCGCAGGGCCGGCTCGTCGTGATCGACCTCAAGACCGGCAAGACCACCAGCGTGCGCACCGGCGAGATCCTCGAGCATCCGCAGCTCGGTGCCTATCAGGCGGCGGTCGAGGCGGGCGCGTTCCCCGACGTGGGTGACGAGTCCGGCGGGGCGGCCCTCGTGCAGCTCGGCACCGACCGCGTCGGCCCCCAGGAGCAGACGCAGCCGCCGCTGGCCGACGCCGAGGATCCCGGGTGGGCGAAGGCACTCGTCCGCGAGACGGCGAAGACGATGGCCGCGTCCACGTTCAAGGCCGTGGTCAACAAGAAGTGCCGGAGTTGCCCGGTGCAGCGATCGTGCCCGGTGTCGGGGCACGGTCGGCAGGTCACCGACGATGGTGGTGCGACATGACGCTTGCGACCGCGGGGCCCCGGTTCACGCCCGTAGAGCTGGCCGACCTGCTGCTCCACCGCGACCGACCGACCCGGGAGCAGGCCGCCATCATCGCGGCACCGGTCGCGCCGGTGCTCGTCGTGGCCGGCGCGGGGTCGGGCAAGACGGAGACGATGGCGGCCCGCGTCGTGTGGCTCATCGCCAACGATTACGTGCGCCCGGAGCAGATCCTCGGCCTCACGTTCACCCGCAAAGCCGCCGGCGAACTCGCCAGCCGCATCCGGCTGCGCCTGGCCCAACTCGAACGCAAGCTCGGCACGCAGGCGGTCGCGGCGGGGGAGCCGACCGTCGCCACCTACCACAGCTACGCGGCTCGGGTCGTCGGCGAACACGGCGTGCGTTCCGGGTTTGAGCCGACGACGCGACTGCTCACCGAAGCGTCGTGCTGGCAACTCGCCGACGCGGTCGTCCGGGGCTATCACGGCGACATGACGACGGTCGATTACAGCCCGACGTACGTGACGGACGCCGTCCTGCATCTCGCCGCCGACCTGTCCGAACACCTCTGCACGCCGGAGGAGCTGGCCGCCTGGACCGGCCGGTTCTACGCGGAGCTGACGGCACCGGCGGGCCGGGTCTACCGAGACGTGGAGAAGCTGCTCGGCGCGCAGCAGGCGAGACTGGCGCTGCTGCCGATGATCCGTGAATACACCCGTCGCAAGCGGCTCGCCGAATCGATGGACTTCGGCGACCAACTCGCCCGTGCCGCCGCCGTCGCGATGGAGCATCCCGAGGTCGGTGCGATCGAACGCGATCGGTTCCGGGTCGTGCTGCTCGACGAATACCAGGACACGAGCCACGCTCAGGTGACGCTGCTGCGGACGCTCTACGGCGGCGGCCACCCGGTGACGGCGGTCGGTGACCCGTGCCAGTCGATCTACGGGTGGCGCGGTGCCAGCGCGGGCACCCTCGACCGGTTCCCGGAGGAGTTCCCCGACGTCCGGGGCCGGCCGGCGCTCGCGCTCACACTGTCGACGAGCTGGCGCAACCGGCCCGAGATCCTGACGGTCGCCAACCTGATGTCAGCGCCGCTCCGCGCGGCCGGTCACCGTGTCACCGAGTTGGTCGCCTCGCCGACCGCTGACGATCCGGTCGACGCGTCGACGGTGCGGTGCGCGCTGCTCGAGACCTACGAAGACGAGGCCGAGTGGATAGCCGACCGCATCGTGGCCGCGTGGCGCTTCGGTGCCGCTCCGGCCGACGGCGACGCGCCCGGCATCGATCACATTCCGATCGAGGCACGGCCGTCGACCGCCGTCCTGGTGCGCACACGGCGGCAGATCGCCCCGATCGAACGCGCGCTGCGGGCCCGCGGGCTGCCGGTCGAGGTCGTCGGCCTCGGCGGCCTGCTCGACACGCCCGAGGTCCGCGACATCGTCAGCACGCTCGAAGTGCTCTCCGATCCGCTCGCCGGTGCCTCGCTGCTGCGGCTGCTGACCGGGCCCCGGTGGCGCATCGGTCCTCGTGATCTCGTCGCCCTCTACGCGCGCGCCCGATCGCTGCTCACGAGCCGGCGAGAGGGCGTTCCCGACACCGAGTCCGGCGCCGTGCCCGAGTCCGAGCCACTGATGCCCGGCCGGCTCGACGAAGCCGCGCTCATCGACGCCCTCGACGACCTCGGTCAGCAGGAGCGCTACTCACCGGAGGGTTTCCGCCGCTTCAGCGCCTACGCGGCCGAGTTGCGCTCGCTTCGGCAACGGCTCGACCAGCCGCTGCCCGATCTCGTCGCGGAAGTCGAGCGTGCGATGGGCGTCGACATCGAGGTCTCCGTGCGCGCAGCCGACACCGGTCTGGCCCGGGCGCACCTCGATGTGTTCGCGGAGACGGCGACGCGGTTCGCGACCGAGGCTCCCGGTGCGACGCTGTCATCGTTCCTGGCGTTCCTCAACGCCGCCGAGTCGGAGGAGCGCGGCCTGACGGCAGGCGAGATCGACATCGTCGACGGTGCCGTCCAGATCCTGACGACGCACGCGGCCAAGGGTCTCGAATGGAACATCGTCGCCGTCGCGGGGCTGACGAAAGGCACGTTCCCGAGCCCGACGACAGCCGGCGACCATTTCCTGGGCGGGCTCGGCACGCTGCCGTTCCCGCTGCGCGGCGATCGTGACGGGCTGCCGGTGCTCGACATCACCGGCGCGACCACGCAGGTGCAGGTCCGCGACGCGCACGACAGGTTCATCGCCGACTGGCGCCAGCACACCGAGCGCGAGGAGCGGCGGCTGGCGTACGTCGCGACGACGCGTCCGAAGCAGCTGCTGCTCTGTTCGGGTTACTGGTGGGCGATCGAGGCGACGAAGTCACGGGGCCCGTCGGTGTTCCTGGAAGACGTCCGGGAGGCATGCGAGGCGGGCGCCGGCGTGATCGACGCGTGGGAGCCGCCACCGGCCGACGACGCGTCCAACCCGACTCTGGAGCAGGTCGACCAGGCCGTGTGGCCACAGGATCCACTCGGGGCTCGCCGGGATCAGGTCGAGCGGGCGGCGGCACTCGTCCGGTCGGCCGTCCCGCCGGCTCAGGAGTCCGAGGAGTCGGCCCGGTGGGCGTACGAGGTTGACCTGCTCCTCGCCGAGCGCGCGCGCACCGTGCCAGGGCCCGGCGACACCCAGGACGTACGCGTACCGGCCCAGCTGTCGGTCTCGCATCTGGTCTCGTTGCGCCACGATCCGGCCGCATTCGCCCGGTCGCTGCGCCGTCCGATGCCGCGCCGCCCCGACCCGTACGCGCGTCGTGGCACCGCGTTCCATCGATGGCTCGAACAGCGCTTCGGTTCCGACCAGCTGATCGACCTCGACGAGTTGCCGGGCGCCGGCGACGACAACGCGGCCGCCGATGAGGCGCTCGGCGCGCTGCAAGAGCGGTTCCTGGCGAGCGAGTGGGCACAGCGCGTGCCGGTGGCGGTCGAGGTGCCGTTCGCGGCGGCGGTGGCGGGCGTGGTGATCCGGGGGCGGATGGACGCGGTCTTCGCCGACGACGACGGCAGCTTCGACGTGATCGACTGGAAGACCGGCCGGAAGCCGACCGGGCGGGCGGCCGCCGATGCCGCGATTCAACTCGGCGCCTATCGACTCGCGTGGGCGCAGCTGTCGGGCGTGCCGGTCGATCGGGTCCGGGCCGGCTTCCATTACGTGGCCGAGGGCGTCACGGTCCGCCCGGCCGACCTGATCGACGCCGAAGGGCTCGTGGCCCTGGTGGCGAGCCTGCCGGAGTCGGATTCGACTGCCACCTGAGCGGCGGTGTCAGCCGGTCGTGCGAGTGGGTTGCGCACGGCCAGGGCCGATGGTGAACACTGGACGCGATGTCTCCACAACCGTCACCGGATTCGCCGTGGGCGCGGCCCTCGGCCGATGACGGCCGCCCGACGCAGCCCCCGACACCGACGGCAGCGCCGATCGGCGTGCCGCCGACGGGTCAGTCACGCCCCGGTGCCGAGCCGATTTCCCTGACATCGATCGGCCGTGATTCGAGCCAGACGCTAACCGCCGGTCGCGTGTCCGGCAACGGGTCGCTCTCGGTGATCGTGCCGTCCAAGCCGATCGCGCCATCGGCATCGGAGTCGGCCCCGCCCGACCCGGCTGCGCTGCGGCGCCGCACGATGCGGTGGTTCGCGGGCGCGACCGGCGGCTGTCCTCGCCGTCGGCATCACGGTGCTGCTCGCGCTGGTGTTGACCGGCCACAGCCCGCTCGTCGGCCGGCAGACCGCCGCCCCCGATCTGCGTCCGGAGTTGGCGAAGTTGTGCCCGCCGCCGTCCGGCCCAGCGGCACCGTCCGGGCCGATTCCGCCGACTCCGGCCGGCCCCCGCACGGTTGACACCCCGTCCGGCATCTCCTACAAGGCCTTCGGCGCGCCCTGGGGCCCGCTCGACCAGCCGTGGGACACCGGTGGCGAACTCGATGTCACGTTCCGCTCCGGGCAGTCGTTCGTCACCGAGCCTTTCCCGGCGGAGGCACGTACAACGCGACGATCTTGTCTGGTTCTGTTCCCGCCGCGACCAACGACGCGCTGACCCTCGACCTCAAGTGCACCGGCGGCCAGGTCGCGGCCGATGTGCGCGCGCGCTACTACCCGACGCCCAACACGATGGACATGATCCGCAACGACGCGACGACGCTGGGCGGGCGGCCGGCCTGGGTCAGCGAGTTCCGGCTGCATTTCAGCGTGCCGGGCTGCGGGCGAAAGATGAGCTGGTTGCGTCGCGATGATCGACATCGGCAAAATCAACGCGTCGATCCTCTACATCTCGATCCCGGGCACCCACCAGCAATACGACTACGTCATAGATCAGTTGCTAGCGTCGGTACGCCCCACGTGATTTGAGGCGCCCACCGGTGGACCCGACCTCGGACATGCGGCCCTCCCGCTCGGGCGGCGCTGAAAGACGACGTCTTCCCTCGTCGGCGCAGCGCCTGCGGCGGTGCTTCTCCTCAGTCCAGACGCCGTCGCGCCACCTCGCGAAAAGCCTGACGACGGCTCGCACCGGTGGACCCGACCAACGACGGCCGGGCACGCGCTAGGGTCAAGACGTGTCAGGTCGCGTGAAGATCCCAGCCACGAAATATCCGATCGAGCGCTTCACCTTGCCCAACGGGCTGCGGGTCGTGCTCAACCCGGACCCGTCCGCGCCGGTCGTCGGCGTCGCCGTCGTCTACGACGTCGGCATCCGATCCGAGCCCGAGGGGCGCACCGGCTTCGCCCACCTGTTCGAGCACCTGATGTTCCAGGGCTCGGAAAACCTGGAGAAGCTCGCCCACTTCCGCTACGTGCAGGGCGCCGGTGGCACCTTCAACGGCTCGACCCACCTCGACTACACCGACTACTTCGAGACGCTGCCGGCCAACGCGCTGGAACGCGCGCTGTTCCTCGAGGCCGACCGCATGCGCGGGCCGCGGCTGACCGAGGAGAACCTGCGCAACCAGGTCGACGTGGTCAAGGAGGAGATCCGGGTCAACGTGCTCAACCGGCCCTACGGCGGGTTCCCGTGGCTCAAGCTGCCGCCGGTCATGTTCGACACGTTCGCCAACGCGCACGACGGCTACGGCTCGTTCGTCGACCTGGAGAGCGCGACCGTCGCAGGACGCGCAGGACTTCTTCGAGCGGTACTACGCGTCCGGCAACGCGGTGCTCTCGGTCTCCGGCGACTTCGACGTCGCGTCCGCCACGAAGCTGGTCGAGCGGCACTTCGGCGACGTGCCGAAGCGGCCGGCGCCGAAGCGGCCCGACTTCGACGAGCCGGACCTGACCGAGGAGCGCCGCGAGGCCTACACCGACCGCGCTCGCGCCGCTGCCGGCGATCGCGAGCGGCCTGGCGGGTGCCCGACCCGATCGACGACTTCACCGACTACCTGCCCTACGTCGTGCTCGCCGAGGTGCTCACCGACGGCGACGCGTCCCGGCTGGTGCAGCGGCTGATCCAGCGTGACCGGTCGGCGACGAGCATCGGCGGGTACATCGGCTTCATGGGCGAGGCGTTCGAGGTGCGCGACCCGACCGCGCTGCTGCTGCAGGCGCACCTGCCGCCCGGCGGCGACGTGGACAAGGTGCTGCGCACGGTCGACGAGGAGTGCGACCGGCTCGCGACCGACGGCCTCGACGACGGCGAACTCGCCCGCACCCAGGCCCGGATCGCGACCCACCTGCTGCGCGAAGCCGACGCGGTGCTCGGCCGGGCGCTGCGCATGGCGGTGCTGGAACAGCAGCGCGGCGACGCGACCGTGATGAACGACCTGCCGAAGCTGCATCGGCGAGGTCACCGAGGCGCAGATCGTCGCGGCGGCCGCGGCGCTGCTGCCGTCCGGCGCGGCCGCGGTCGAGGTCGAGCGCGGAAGGTAGGCAATGACGTCGTGAACGCGAGCGCTGCCCGACCTCGAGCCGAACCGCAGCTCGATGCTGCCCGAAGACGGTCGAGCGCACGCTCGCCAACGGGCTCACGGTGATCGCGATCCGACGCCCGGCGGTGCCGCTGGTCGAGCTGCGCCTGCGGGTCCCGTTCGCGCAGGCGCCAACCTGGCCCGGGGCGACGTGCTCAGCCAGACCCTCTTCTCCGGTACGGCGACCATGTCCACCGTGGATATCGCGGCCGAGCTGCAGACGGTCGGCGGCGCGCTCGGCGCCGGCACCGACCCCGACCGGCTGCTCATCTCCGGCAACGCGCTCGCCGCCGGGCTGCCCCGGCTGCTGGAGATCCTCGCCGACGTGCTCAGCGGCGCCGACTACCCGGCCGACGAGGTGGCCACCGAGCGCGACCCGGCTCGTCGACCGGATCCAGATCGCCAGCAGCCAACCCGGCCACCTGGTCCGGGTGGCGCTGCTCAAGCGCGTCTACGGCAGCCACCCGTACGCGGTGCAGACACCCGACCGACGAGCAGGTGCAGGCGGTCAAGCCGGCCGGCCTGCGCACGCTGCACGCCGAGCGGCTGCACCCGGCCGGGGCGACCCTGGTGGTCGTCGGCGACATCGACCCGGCCGCAGGCGATCGACCAGGTCGAGGCGGCGCTCGGCCGGTGGACCGGTGGCGGCAAGCACGCCGAGCTGCCGCCGACCCCGGCGCTGCCGGCCGGGGCCCGATCGATGCTGGTCGACCGGCCCGGCTCGGTGCAGTCGTCGATGCGGCATGGCGCTGCCGGCCGTCGGGCGCACCCACCCCGACTTCGCCGCGCTGCAACTGGCGAACCTGGTCTTCGGCGGCTACTTCTCGTCGCGCTGGGTGGAGAACATCCGCGAGGACAAGGGCTACACGTACAGCCCGCACTCCGCGCATCGAGCACTCGATCGCCGGCTCGATCCTGTCGCTCGTCGCCGACGTGGCCACCGAGGTGACCGCGCCCGGCGCTGCTGGAGACCTGGTACGAGCTCGGGCCGCATGGCGAGCCTGCCGCCCGAAGCGAGGACGAGCTGGAGCAGGCCCGGCAGTACGCGATCGGCACGCTGCTGCTCGGCATGTCGACCCAGGCCGGGCTCGCCGGGCTGGCCAGCACCTACGCCGGCTACGGGCTGCGGCCTGGACTACCTCGTCGGCTACGCGGCCGCGCTCGCCAGCGTGACCGCGCGACGACGTGGCCGCTGCGGCCGCGAAGTACCTGGCGCCGTCCGGCGCGGTGACCGTGATCCTCGGCGACGCGGAGAAGGTCGAGGCGCCGCTGGCCGTGCTCGGGCCGGTCGAGCGGACGGAAGCGGAGTGACCGACGCCGACCATCGAGCGTCACGACGGGGCGTCGGAGGCCGTGCTCGACCGGGCCGGCCACCGGCGGTCCGATGCCGCGTGGCTGGCCGACGCCTGGCTGCGCGCGAAGATCATCATGGTCGACGCGGCCAGCCTCTACACCGGACACGCGCTCGTGGGCGCCGATGGCGACCTGGTCTACGTCGACGCTGCGCACCCGGC
Source organism: uncultured Actinomycetota bacterium (assembly GCA_963797605.1). GTDB lineage: Bacteria > Actinomycetota > Actinomycetes > Mycobacteriales > Micromonosporaceae > DASQPR01. The sequence continues at coordinate 15,683 of CAWCPX010000007.1, forward strand.
AGCCGCCGAGACCGTGCCGGCGAACGGTTCTTCCTCGGCGTCGATACGGCCGACGTGCCGTACTTCGCCGCGATCGGGCACCTGCCCGATATGCCGGATGCTCGGGTCGGCCACGCTGCGGGAGGTCGGGCACGGGCTCGATCCGCGGTCGGCGGGCGTGCTGGCCACCGCGGTCGCCCTCGCCAACTGGCACGCCCGGCACCGCTTCTCGCCGATGACCGGTGCCGAGACGACGGTCGCCGACGGTGGCTGGACGCGAGTCGACGGCACCGGAAACCAGCAGTGGCCGCGCACCGATCCGGCGGTCATCATGCTCGTGCACGACGGCGTCGCGGGCGAGGCCGGCCGGTGCCTGCTCGGCCACAACGCCGCATGGGCGCCCCGAGCCCGGTCAGGCCCGGCGCTACTCCTGCCTGGCCGGCTTCGTGGAGCCCGGCGAGTCGGCCGAGGCGGCGGTCGAACGCGAGGTGCTGGAGGAGGTCGGCGTACGCGTCACCGATGTGCGCTACGTGGCGAGCCAGCCGTGGCCGTACCCGGGATCGCTGATGCTCGGTTTCTTCGCCGATAGCCGACCCGGCGGTGCCGCTGCGGCTCGACCTGGAGGAGATCGCGGCGGCGAGCTGGTTCACCCGCGCCGAGATCCGCAAGGCGCTCGCATCGATGGACTCGGACGGGACCGTCGGCGTGGAGCCGGGGCTGCCGATGGCATCATCGATCGCACATCGCTTGATCGGCACGTGGGCAGCGGCCTGAGCCGACCCGATTCGCGCGCCCGTCAGGTGGCGGCCGCGGTCCGGCCGATCCGGATGACCTTGATGCGCTGTCGACCCGCACGCACCTGACCGCAGGCGGCGAGCGCCCGGGCCATGCGCATCGCGGCGTCGAAGTTGTCGGCCGTGGCAGTCTGCCGGCGAGTCTCCGGCTCATTGCGTTCGTCACGGAAACGCGGGCCGACGATCTCCTCCGGGACGCTGCGGACGTCAGTTCGGATGACCAGATAGGGCATTTCACGCTCCACATCACGAGCATCGCGGGGGAGGGGCGCTGCAATTTGCAACTTTCCCCTCGCACGTCGCACCACGCAATGTACTGAGTGCCGCTATTCACCCGGATGGGCGCCCACCCGTAACCGAATGGCTTTTGCCGGATTTGAGTGCAAAACTGCCGCACCGAAGAGTGATGCGGCAGTTTCGTAGGGCGGATGTCAGGCGAGGGTGAGGCTTTCCAGGTGCGCCTTCACCTGCACGATCGACGGGTTGGTCAGGGCCGAGCCGTCCTCGAAGCGAAGCGTCGGTACGGTCTGGTTGCCACCGTTGACGCTCATCACGAACTCGGCGGCCGCCGGGTCCTGCTCGATGTCGACACCGTGTAACCGATGCCCTCACGGTCGAGCTGTGACTTCAGCCGGTGGCAGTAGCCGCACCAGGTGGTCGAGTACATGGTCAACATCAGGAAGACCTCCGAGGGGGGACGTCAGCGTGCACACTACTCATCGCACAACGTCGGACCCGGCTGGAATGATGCCTGACTGTGGGCGGATACCGGCCATGAGTGACGGTCGCGACACCCGTGCCGCCGACGCTGTGCTCCGCGGGCTCGACGACGGAGCAGCGCGTCGCGGTCACCGCGCCGGCCGGGCCGCTGTGCATCCTTGCCGGCGCCGGCACCGGCAAGACCCGGGCGATCACCCACCGCATCGCCCACCGCGCGCTCACCGGGCAGATCGAGCCCGGCACGTGCTCGCGGTGACGTTCACCGCCCGGGCCGCCGCCGAGATGCGGGCCCGACTGGCCGCGCTCGGGGTCGGCGGTGTCTCGGCCCGCACGTTCCACGCTGCGGCGCTGCGCCAGGTGCGCTACTTCGCCCCCCGCGTGCTGCACGGCCGCGCGATGCCGGAGCTGGTCGAGAGCAAGGCGCGACTCGTCACGCTGGCCGCCGGCCCGAGCCGGGGTGCGCGCCGACCGGACCACCGCGCGTGACCTCGCGAGCGAGATCGAGTGGGCCAAGTCGAGCCTGCGTCGAGCCGGACGAATACGCGGCCGCCGCGGCCAAGGCCGACCCGCGACACGCCGATCGACGCCGCCCGCGTCGGCGCCGTGTTCGCCGCGTACGAGCAGGTCAAGCGCGCCAACGGGGTCGTCGACTTCGAAGACCTGCTGCGCGCGGCGGTCTGGGCCATCGAGGAGCACCCCGACGTCGCCGAGCAGGTGCATGCGCAGTACCGGCACTTCGTCGTCGATGAATACCAGGACGTCAACCCGCTGCAGCAGCGGCTGCTCGATGCCTGGCTCGGCGGGCGCGCGCGACCTGACCGTGGTCGGCGACGCGAGCCAGACCATCTACTCGTTCACCGGCGCGTCCAGCGGCTACCTGCTCGATTTCCGCGCCGGTCCGCACCGCGACGCGGTCGTGGTCCGGCTGGTCCGCGACTACCGCTCGACCCCGCAGGTCGTCGGCGTCGCCAACGCGGTGATCCGGCAGGCCCGCGGCGTCGAGGCGCAGGCTGCGGCTCGAACTCGTCGGCCAGCGACCAGGCGGGCCCGGAGCCGGAGATCCGCTTCTTCCCGGACGAGCCGGCCGAGGCCGCCGCGGTCGCGGCCCGATGCGCGGAACTGATCGCCGGTGGCGTGCCGGCCCGCGAGATCGCCGTGCTGTTCCGGACGAACGCGCAGTCGGAGGCGTACGAGGAGGCGCTCGCCGAGGCCGGCGTCCCTACGTGGTGCACGGCGCCGAGCGGTTCTTCGAGCGGCCGGAGATCCGCCAGGCGATGGTCGCGTTGCGCGCCGCCGAGAAGTCGACGCCGCGCGGAGACCCCGCTGGTCGACGCCGTGGTGGCCGCGCTGGAGGCGGTCGGCTGGCGCCCGGACGGCCGCCGGCCGGTGGTGCCGCCCGGGAACGGTGGGAGGCGCTGGCGGCGCTGGCCGGGCTGGCCGAGGAGTTCGGCCGAAACCGGTGCCGTTGCTGGTCGGAAGCGACGCTGACGACGAGGCAGCGGGTCGAGCCAGCCGTACCCTTGCGAGTTCAGTGACGAGCTGCCCGCCGGGCGTCGATCCAGCACGCGCCGACCGTCGACGGGGTCACGCTGGCGTCGCTGCACTCCGCCAAGGGTCTGGAGTGGGACGCGGTGTTTCTGGTCGGCCTGGCCGAGGGCACGCTGCCGACGACGTACGCGAAGACGCCCGAGGCACTCGAAGAGGAGCGGCGGCTGCTCTACGTCGGCATCACCCGGGCGCGGCGAGTGGCTGTGGCTGTCGTACGCCGGATGCGCGGTCGCCGGGCGGTCGGCAACGGCGCCCGAGCCGATTCCTGCCGGCGCCGGACGTCGCCGGAGGGCCGCCGCGCCGAACGGCGCACCGAGCAGAGCAAGCCGTGGCGGCCGCGGTCCGCCGACCCGGTGACGTGCCGGATCTGCGGCGCGGCGCTGTTCGGCGGCGCGGAACGCAAGCTGGGCCGCTGCGCCGACTGTCCGTCCGACGTCGACGAAGAGCTCTACGGCCGGCTGCTCGAGTGGCGCGGCGCGCACGGCGAAGGCTGGCCGCGGGTCCCGGCGTACGTCGTCTTCACCGACGCGACACTGACCGCGCTCGCCGAGCGGCAACCGACCACGGTCGCGGGATTGATCGACATCGCCGGCATCGGTCCGCGCAAGCTGGGCATGTACGGCGAAGCCGTGCTGGCGCTGGTCGGCAGGCGCGAGCGTGGAGTCGTTGGGCCCCTACGACAGTGATGACACATGATGCGCCCATACCTCGAGGAATTTGCAAAAAGTTTGGCGCACAACGCGCGTTAATTCGGTTGCCCCGGCCTGCTGGCGCCAACTAGCCTGCTAATACATCACGACGGACCAGCTTCATGCTGGCCAAACCAACGTCGTCACGGAGAGAAGACAGGAGGTGTTCGACGATGGGGATCACATTGACCCAGACGTCGACGCTGCCTGTGTCTTTGCGCGCCCGTGTCGGCGTCGACGCCTGCCCACCCCGCGAAGGTGGGCTTCCTGGCTGTCCGGGGCGGAGCTCTGCGCACCGCCAGATTCCAGGGCGTCGATACGCACGCGCCGACCATGGTGGCTTGCTGCAAGACGCAGCGGCCGCGCACCAACACTCGCACTGTCCAGCATCCTGCCGATCATGGGTGCCCTCTACGGCACAGTGTGTCTGCTGCTCCAGGGATCTCAGAAGCCAGACACGGCCGCTCCGGCGGGCGCGAAGGCAAGCGGTGTTCCACCTCGAGGTAGGCCGGTCTAAACAACAGACCAGCTGGCTCACTTCGAGGCCGCGGAACCCGCTAAGGGATCCGCGGCCTTTCTGTTTGTTCCAGCGAAGTTGGCCCACGGCTTGCCACGAGGAGAGATGAAGGTCCAGATGTCTGCCAAGACATCCACTGAGCTGGGGACACCACCCCGGCTCAGCGAACGGTCGCTATCCCGACAGCAGAACGAGATCGAAGAGGAGAGGTGACAGGACGATGACTATGGCGCTTGCGCCGCTCGACACGTCGGGTCGAAGTGGACAGATGTGCCCTGCCGGCGGTTCGACCCGGACCTGTGGTTCGCGGACGCGCCGGCCGAGCTGGAGCTGGCCAAGTCGCTGTGCGGTGACTGCCCGGTGCGGGTGGAGTGCCTCGCCGGCGCGATCGAGCGGGCCGAGCCCTGGGGCGTCTGGGGCGGCGAGATCTTCGAGCGTGGCGCGGTTATCGCGCGCAAGCGGCCGCGTGGCCGGCCCCGCAAGGTGGACGTCGCCCGCGACGCGGCTCGGTCGCCGAGTCGGCGTGCTCGTGGGCTCGGCGGCCTGACATGTTCGGCACGTACCGAAACAGCATACTGACGTTGAAAAGTACGAGAAACAAATAACGGACGACTATCAAGGAGCACTACCGTGAACTTCCACCCGAACTCCCATCTCATCCACGAAGCGATGAGTCGGGCCCGAATGCCGAGGCCTCAGGACAACATCTCTGAGGCTTCCCGTCCCGCCCGCCGGATCGCGATGCGCTCGCGTAACGAGCAGAACCGCGCCCTGGGCAACCGAGTAACACGCAGTCGGTATCCACTTCCCGCCCGTCTGGCTTCGGCCAGGCGGGCGGTCGCCTTTGTGTCGGCTGGCCAGGCGGGCGGTCGCCTTTGTGTCGGCGGGCTAGGCGGCCTGGTCGGTGTCGGGCTCGGCGAAGCCGGGGAGCCAGCGCTCGACCACGGCCCGGTACGGCGCGCGCGCCTCGAGCTGGCAGAGCACGCCGATCGAGCCGAGCGTGACCCGGTGGATCAGCAGGTACGACGGCGGCAGGTTGAGGTTCTTGCCCAGCTGGAAGGCGGGGCTGCGCGGGTTGGCGATCCGGGCCGCCTCGGCCCGCAGCCAGGCGCGGGTGAACTGGAATTCGTCGTCGGCGATCGGTTCGAGCAGCGGTCGCAGGTAGTCGAGCACCGCGTCGGCGTCGACCTCGACCGTCGGCTTGACGAACCCGGCCTCGCGCAGGCCGACCAGCACCTCGTCGGCGTGGCCCTGCGAGTGCGAGCCGGGTGAGCCGGCCGATCGGCTCGGGGTGGCCGTCGGGCAGGCGGGCGACGGCGCCGAAGTCGATCACGCCGAGCCGGCCGTCGCTGAGCAGCCGGAAGTTGCCCGGGTGCGGGTCGGCGTGCAGCAGGCCCGGCCCGCGTCGGCCCGGAGAAGTGCAGCGTCGCCATCAGGTAGCCGGCGCGGTCGCGCTGCTCCTCGGTGCCGGACGCGATGATCTGCGACATCGGGGTGCCGTCGATCCATTCGGTGATCGATCACCCGGGGCGAACGCTGCGACCACGTCAGGGATGTAGATCTCTTCGTCGTCCTCGTACGCCTTGCGCGAACTGCCGTTGTGCCGTCGCCTCCAGCTCGTAGTCGAGTTCCTCGGTGATGCGGGCCCGCAACTCGGCCAGCAGCGGCTTCACGTCGAGGCCCGGCTGGAGCACCCGGAACATGCCGGCGAGCCGGGAAAGCTGGTTGAGGTCGGCGAGGAGGGCCTTGCCCGCGCCCGGGTACTGGATCTTGACGGCGACACGGCGACCGGCTTTCGCCCGCGTCTTCCACACCGCGCGGTGGACCTGGCCGATGCTCGCGGCGGCGGCCGGGCACGTCTTCGAAATGCACGAACTTGTCGCGCCAATCGGGGCCCAACTCGGTCGCGAGCACCTTGTGCACGCTGGCCGCCGGCAGCGGCGGCGCGGCCTCCTGGAGCTTCGTGAGCGCCTGCCGGTAGGGGCCGGCGAGGTCTTCGGGCAGCGCGGCCTCGAAGACGGACAGCGCCTGGCCGAACTTCATCGCTCCGCCCTTGAGCTGGCCGAGGACGCTGAACAGATGCTCGGCGGTGCGCTCCTGGAGCTCGGCGGAGACCTGCGTCGGCGGCGATGCCACCGACGCGCTTTCCAAGGCCGAGCGCCGCTCGCCCGGCGTAACCCAGGGGGAGTGACGCGAGGCGAACCGTTCTCGATACGGCGCGGCGCGGGATGTCGGTCACTCGGTCATTCAACCTCATGTCGCTGGCGGCCGCCCCACCCGGCGCTGGTTAGCGCGCCGGGAGCAGTCACAACGCGGGTGCGGTGGCCAGCTTCGACGCCGGATCACGGCCGACGGGGCGACCTCGATGCTGGCGCCGAGCGCGGCCGGGGGCGGACCGCCGTCGATGTGTGAGAGGACCTGGGCCACCGCGAGGCCGACCGCGATCAAGACGGTCGACGCCGCCGTGGACGCCGTCTCATCGACGCTCGTGGCGATCTGCGCCATCAGCGCCGGCCACGCCGGATCGTGATCTTGGCGGTGCAGGTCGAGGCAGTGGAGGCACGGTGAGCCGGCGGCCGGCACGAGCGGGCCGACGAGGATGGACGCGTCGCGTTCCTCGATCAGCAGGTGGGCCGCTTTTCGTCGAGCGAACCCGTGAGCCGACAACTCGGCCGGAACCCGCTGACCGACCTGTACGACGAACGACGCGGCGCCATGCCGCAGCGCACCGGTTTCGACCGTCGACGTCGCTCGCCGGATCACGTCGGCGGCGGCCGTGCCGCGGGGGCGACCGAGGTCGGCCATCGCGAGACCACCGATGCTCGTGTCGCCGGAGCGAACCCGGCCCCGCAGTTGCGCGTCGATGTGCCCGATGCCGGAAGCGGCCAGGGCGGACGCGATCGGGACGGCGAGCCGAGTGGACCCGGTGACGACGATGGCGGCGGCTCGGCGGCGGCGAAGGGTCTCGGACGCGTCCGGCACGGACCTGTCGACCCGGGCGGTGATCGCCCGCGCCGCCGCTTCGGCCGCCAGTTGGCGTCGGGCCGGCTCGGTGAACGAGTCGGGCATCAGCGTGTCCGCCGACACCACCACGCCCGCCTCGCGCAAGGCAGTGAGCAGGTCGGTCGCGTGTTCCGGGGCGACGCCAATCGCGGACGCGTCCCGGACGACGGCTCGCTCGTGCCGGGAACCGTCGAGAAGCGTCAGCACCCGGGCGACGTCGGTGTCGGGCAACTCGATGACGGTGGCGGTGGCCGGGTCGACGCCGAACTGGACGACATCGGGTTCACGCCACAGCCGACGTAATCCGGGGAGGAGGGTGAGCCGATTCACGTACGCGACGGTGCCACGAACGGCCGACGCCGGGACCCGGTTATCCACAGATCTTTGCCGACATCCACGTGTTATCCACAGCCAAACGGCCAGTTATCCACAGCCTCTCGGTGCGATCGTCCGATACCTGACACGGATTCGGACGCGGCGTACGCCCACCGGCACCGAGCGTGGGGTAAGAGAATGATCCAGGTTTCCGGTCGGCGCGAGGCCGGACCAGATACCTGGATCATGAAGGAGCTACGGGCAACTACGCCTTGCCGAGAATCCGGTTGACCGTCGTGCCGCAGACCGGGCATGGGCCCTTGGCCATCCGCATGCCGGTCTTGCTGATCGCGACGGTGCCTTCGAAGTCACGCTTCTCTTTGCACTTGACGCAGTAGCCGTTGTACGTCTCGACCTTGTTCTCGGCCACGGTGTCCTCCTTGGTGGGTGTTCGCGCCGGCGCGGGCAACCGCTAGCCGGCAGGTTCCAGCCGACGGGCGTGAGCGCTGACGCACGCCGTCTACTGTGCCTCGCCCAGCGCCTTCGTGGGTGACGTTTCAGCGGGACACGCCGGGATGTTCCACGCTAATGGCGCGGAATGGCGCACAAATGGACAGTGATTCACCCGACAGTTGCAAGATCTTAAAGAATCTTTCGGATAAGCAGCCATGAACCGGGGCGAGCCTGGCGCGGCGCTGGAGTTGGCCCTTCCGAGCCGTGGTAGGCGCGGGCTAGCGTGCGTTCGTGAGCATGCCAGACGTCGAGGTGAGGCGCAGTCAGCGTCGACACCGTACGGTGTCCGCCTATCGCGACGGCGGGCGGGTCGTCGTGTTGATCCCTGACCAGTTCACTCGCGCCGAAGAGCGGGAGTGGGTCGACAAGATGCTCGTGCGGCTCGCTGCCCGAGACGGCCGCGTGCGGCGCAACGATGCCGAGTTGACCGTCCGCGCGATCCGGCTGGCCAACCGATACCTGCCCGATCACTCGGCCGCCAGCCAGCCGACGAGCGTTCGGTGGGTTTCCAATCAAAACGGGCGCTGGGGGTCGTGCACGCCGGCCGACGCCACCATTCGCATCTCGCACCGCATCGCCGACATGCCCGACTGGGTCATCGACTACGTCGTGCTCCACGAACTCGTCCACCTGGTGGTCCCGTCGCACAACGCCGAGTTCTGGGCGCTCGTGAGCCGCTACCCGAAGGCCGAACGCGCTCGGGGCTATCTCGAAGGGGTCGCCGCGATCTCGGGCACGGCTATCGACGAGGATTGACGGGTGACCCGTCGCGTCGTCGTCGTCCCGCTGATCGCCCCGACCTGGGTGCCTCCGGGCGCCGACCCGGCCCGTTGGCGCCGTGCCCTTGCTGACGACCTCATCGACCTGCTGGCCACCCTGGCGGAGGTCGAACCGGCGCTCGCCGTGGTCGAGGCCGATCGCGAGTTCGCCACCTCGGTCGCGTGGCCGACGATGCGGATCTACACGCTTCCGCGGCTCACCGTCAGGGCTGTTTTCGCCGCGGCGGCGGCCGACGGTTTCGAGCAGGCCGCGATCATCGCCGCGGACGTGCCCGATCTGCCCGGCATGATGATCGCGAAGTTGCTCCGGCCGCTGACCACCCGCCCGGTCGCGGCTGCCCCGGCGGCGGAGGAGGCCTCTGGGCTGCTCGGCGTCGCGAGCCGGTTGCCGACACCCGCATGGCTGCCCGACATCGATCTGGAGACGGCCACGGTCGCTTCGATCCGCGCCGCGGCGCCGGCCGCTACCGACGTGATCGGCACACCCGGCTGGCACCGCCTGCGCATCCCGGCATCGCTGGGCCGGCTCGATCCCGAACTCGACGGCTGGGAGGCGACCCGGGCGCTGTTGAGCCGCGGCTCGGCTGGCGTGCACTAGGGCCGTTTCAGGCTGCCGTTCGGCTGCGCCGTGATCCAGACAGCGACCGACGGCGTTTGATCTTCGCCTGGATACCGCGTTTGTATCCAGGCAAGGATCCGGCCTTGCCGGGTCGCGGCTCGCTGCAACGGACTCTTCAGACAGACCCCGGTGCGCCGCATGTGTCCGGTTGGGCGCTATCGCTCTGCTGCCGTCGGCGATAGCAGAGCAATAGCTCGCCGCAGCCAATATCGCCCGGCCATGCGGGTATTTCTCCTAAGAGATCAGCCCTAGGCGTTCGGCTCGGCCGGACCGGCGTCGCCGAAGTCGGGGAAATCGTCGAGCGACCCGAGATCAAGCTGCGATTGCGCGTACGCGTCCGGATCGGTGAAGTCGTCGGCGCTCGGGAGCAGGTCCGGGTGACCCCAGAGCGCGTCCCGTCCGCTGATGCCCCGGTGCTCGGTCAGCGCCGCCCAGAGTGCCGTCGCCTCGCGCAGCCGCCGCGGCCGCAACTCGAGACCGACGAGCGCGCCGAACGTCTGCTCGGCCGGCCCACCCGCGGCGCGACGACGCCGGAACGCCTCGCCGAGCGCCACGACGTTGGGCAGCCGGTCGGCGGCGGCCGAGTCGACGACCTGGTTCACCCAGCCCTCGACGAGAGCGAGCGTGGTTTCGAGGCGTACCAGTGCGGATTTTTGGGCTGGGGTGTCTTCCGGGGTGAAGATCCCTTCGAGCGCCAGACCCTCCATCGACTCCGGGTTGCTCGGGTCGATGCTGCCCATCGCTTCCTCGATCGCTTCCCGGTTGACCTGGATGCCGGCCGCGTAGGCCTCGACCGCGCCGAGCACGTGCGCTCGGAGCCACGGCACGTGACCGAAGAGCCGCTGGTGCGCCGCCTCCCGGAGCGCGACGTAGATCCGCAGCTCCGAGGCGTCCTGCGAGAGGCCTTCGCCATAGCCGGAGATGTTGGCCGGCACGAGCGCGGCGGTGCCGGCGGGGCCGAGCGGCAGGCCGATGTCGCCGGCCGACAGCACTTCGGCGGCGAGTGATCCGAGAGCCTGGCCCAACTGGCCGCCGAAGAGCGCGCCGCCGAGCGTGGCGACCATCGACGACATCGGGCCGAGCTGGTCGCGCATCTCCTCGGGCACGAGATCGCCCATCGCGGTGACCATGCGGCCCGCGACCGGATCGCACAGCTTGCGCCAGACCGGGAGCGTGTTGTTGATCCATTCGGAGCGAGTCCAGGCGGCGATCGTGCCGATCCCGGACGGCAGCGCGGACTTGTCCTCCAACCACAGATCGGCCAGGCGCAGGGCGTCGGCGACCTCGGCGCGCTCGGCGGCGGTCACGGCCGGGTCGCCCGGGGGCTTCGGCGGCTCGTCGGCCGGCAGCGGAGGCATGTCGGAGAGGTCGGTGCCGGGTTCGATCGGGGGCACGTCGGCGGCGGGAGTGGGCAGGCCGAAGCCCATCGGCAACGCGCCGGTCGCGCTCTGCGTGCTCGTCAGCGAGGCGAGCGCGATCTGGCGGGCGAGGTCCCAGTTGACCGGGCCGTCATCGGTGGAGCCGGTGAACATCTGCTGCAGTTGATCAATGAACTGCTGCATGGACGCGGGGTCGTTGGGGTCCGGGACGCCGCCGGGCATCTGGAATCCGAATGGGATGTCGGGCACGCTTCCCACCGTACGCGGTCCGTGCGCCCGACCGCCCTCCTGATCGCTACCAGCGAAGTCGGCGACGATCCGAACGCGGTCAGCAACTGCCCAGCGTTGCCAGCTAGGCTCGCGCCATGACCCGCCGTGCCTCCACGTTGCTGACCGGTGTCCTGGTGTTCGCCGCGCTGTTCGGGCTGACGTTCGCCCACGTCCCGGTGCGCTATGTCGCGCTCGAGCCCGGTCCGACCTACAACACCCTCGGCAAGTCCGGCGGCAAGGAACTGATCACGATCACTGGCGCGCCGACGAGCGATTCCAAAGGTCAACTGCGGATGCTCACGGTGTACGAGGTCGAGGGCCTCAACGCGTGGAACGTGGTGACCGACTGGCTCAGCAGTGACAAGGCGGTCATCCCGGAGGAGATCCTGGTGCCGCCGGGCCAGACGCAGCAGCAGGTCGACCGGGCCAACACCGACCTGTTCCAGCAGTCGCAGTCCTCCGCGATCACGTCGGCGCTCCGGCACGAGGGCTACCCGGTGCAGGTCCTGATCGACAAGGTGGCGACGGGCAAGCCGGCCGAGGGTCATCTGCAACCCGGTGACATGGTCACCACGGTCGACGGCCAGAAGGTGCTCTCCAGCACCGATCTCGTGACGTTCGTGCAGGCGAAGCCGGTGGGCACCACGCTCTCGTTCGGCTTCACGCGGGCCGGCGTCGCGAGCACGACCCAGATCAAGACGGTCGCCGGCACCGACGGCAAGCCGCAGATCGGCGTCTCGGTGGAGCAGAAGCAGCCGTCTCCGTTGACAGTGAAGTTCGAGCTCGAAAACGTCGGCGGCCCGAGCGCCGGCATGATGTTCAGCCTCGGCATCATCGACAAGCTGGACCCGGTCGACCTGACCGGCGGCCGCATCATCGCCGGCACCGGCACCATCGACGACGACGGCAACGTGGGCGTCATCGGCGGCATCGCGCAGAAGATGCGGGGCGCTTACGACGCCGGCGCCCGCTACTTCCTCGCTCCGGCGGGCAACTGCGCCGAGGCCAACCGCAACCAGGTCAAGGGCCTGACGCTGATCAAGGTCACGACACTCGATGGCGCCCTGACGGCGCTGACCGATCTGCGCGACGGCACGAAGCCGCCGACCTGCTGACCGCGCTCCGATCGCCGGTGCGATGGCACCGATTGACGTGCGGCGAGAACTAGATCCAATACACAGGTGGCGCGGGCGACGCGTTTTATGAACGACCTCGTACGCTGGACCCCACTAGCGTGATCGTGAGAGCCTCCGTCAGCTATATCGGCGGGTGTTCTCCAGCCGATATAGAGGTGACCTCCGACGTGGTTATGCGTTCACCGATGCCGAGAATGAGCCGGCGCGGCCGGTTGGTGCTGATCGTCGGCGCGAGCGTCATCCTGGCCCTGATCCTGTTCGGCTGGGCCGACAACGTGCTGACCGATCGCCTGTGGTTCAAGCAGGTCCACTACTCGTCGGTCTTCTCGACGATGCTCGTAACCCGCCTGGTGCTGTTCTTCGTCTTCGGGATCGTGGTCGGCGGCATCGTCGGCGGCAGCATGTATTTGGCGTTCCGCATGCGCCCACTGCTCCGGGCGAGGTCCGGTGAGCAGCAGGCGCTGGAGCGCTACCGGATGCTGCTCCAGCCACGCATGGCGCTGTGGATCACCTTGATTTCCGTGTTCATCGGCCTCTTCGCCGGCGCCTCCGGCCAGTCGCACTGGCAGACCTGGTTGCTCTTCGTCAACAAGGTGCCGTTCGGCGTGAAAGATCCGCAGTTCCACCTCGACATCAGTTACTACGTTTTCGAGTACCCGTGGTGGCGTTTCCTCCTCGGTGTCGGCTTCACGACGATGTTCCTGACGCTCCTCGGCACGCTCGGCGTCCACTACCTCTTCGGCGGCGTGCGGTTGCAGGGCGAGGGTGACCGCATCACGACAGCGGCCCGGGCCCAGCTGAGCGCGATCGTCGCCGTTTTCATCCTGCTCAAGGCGTTCGCCTACTTCCTCGACCGCCGGGGCACCGTGCTCGCGCACAACGGCAACATCAACCTCTATGGCGCCGGGTACACCGCGGTCAACGCGTTGCTGCCCTCGAAGGAGATCCTGGCTTGGATCTCGATCGTCGTGGCGGTCTCGATCCTCATCTTCTCGAACGCGTTCGTGCGCAACCTCGCGTGGCCGTCGATGGCCATCGGCCTGCTCGTGCTGTCGGCGATCGCGCTCGGCGGCATCTACCCATTCGTCGTGCAGACCTTTCAGGTCAAGCCGAACACGCGGGACAAAGAGGCCGTCTACATCCAGCGCGGCATCGATTCCACGCGCACCGCGTTCGGGCTGAACACAGCGGTTGCGACGAACTACTCGGCGAGCAACCAGACTCCGCCGACCTCGCTCGCAAGCGACACCAACACGGTGCCCAACATCCGCCTGCTCGATCCGGCCGTCGTCGCGGACACCTACACGGCGCTGCAGCGGGCCCGCGGCTTCTACGATTTCGGCGAGAAGCTCGACATCGACCGGTACACGACGGATGACAAGATCCAGGACTACGTCATGGGCATCCGTGAAATCGACTACAACAGCACCATCGGACAGACGTGGAACTGGCAGAACGCGCACACGATCTACACGCACGGCTCGGGTTTCGTTGCCGCGCCGGCCAACCAGACCGTGTGCCAGGGTCAGCCGTACTTCGTTTCCGGGTTCCTCGGAGCCCAGGAGAACAAGGAAGCCTGCCAGTCGCAGACCGATCAGTTCCCGGCCGCGCAGAACGGCATCTACTTCGGTGAGGGCATGGGTTCCTACGCCGTCGTCGGCCAGCCGAAGGGCGCCAACCCGGTCGAATACGACGGTCCGACGAGCAATTCGAAGGACGCCTACGTCACGTACACCGGCAAGGGCGGCGTGTCCGTCGGTTCGTACTTCAACCGCGTCCTCTACGCGTACAAGTACAAGGAACCGAACTTCCTCTATTCCAGCGTCTTCAACGGCAACTCCAAGGTCCTCTACGTCCGGGACCCCCGCGATCGGGTGCAGAAGGTGGCACCGTTCCTGACGCTCGACGGCGACCCGTACCCCGCCGTCGTGAACGGGCGCATCACGTGGATCCTCGACGGCTACACGACCGCGTCCACGTACCCGTACTCGTCGCAGGAGGATCTGCGCACCGCGACGAGCGACGCGCAGGTCGGCTCCGGGGTGGCCGAGCAGGCCGACACGAACGTCAACTACATTCGCAACTCGGTGAAGGCCACCGTCGACGCCTACGACGGCACGGTCAACCTCTACGCGTTCGGCCAGGACCCGATCCGTGACGCGTGGAACAAGGCGTTCGGTGGCAAGCTGATCAAACCGGAATCCGCGATCCCGGCCGACTTGAGCGCGCACTTCCGTTATCCGGAAGACCTGCTGAAGGTGCAGCGCGACATGCTCACCCGTTTCCACGTGACCGACGCGAAGACGTTCTACTCGCAGCAGAACTTCTGGCAGGTGCCGAGCGACCCGGCCAACGAGAACAGTGGTTTGAAGCAGCCGCCGTACTACCTGTTGGCGCAGTTCCCGGGCCAGACCCAACCGACGTTCCAGCTGGTTTCGGCCATGGTCTACCCCGGCAACCAGCCGAACCTGTCCGCGCTCATCAGTGGCTCCTCTGTGGACGGCAAACCGCAATTGTCGGTGATGACGATCCCGAACGGGCAGACCGTGCTGGGCCCGACACAGGTGCAGCAGAAGATGCAAAATGATCCGAACGTGCGAAAAGACCTGTCCCTGTTCAAGTCTTCGAATTCGACAGTCGTCTATGGAAACCTGCTGTCGTTGCCCCTCGGGGCGGGGGTGCTCTCGGTCGAACCGCTCTACATCCAGTCGACGGCGGAAAACTCGTACCCGCTGATGAAGAAGGTCTTGCTCAACTACGGGGACTACGTCGCCTATGACGACGACATAGCCTCCGGCATCAAGGACCTCCTCGCGCAAGCGAAACTCGGCGCGCCCACGACAACGGCGCCGCCGACAGGGACGAACCCACCGACAGGCACTTCTCCCACGGGTACGTCTCCCGCGGTGACCGCCGCCGTCACGCAGCTCAACAAGGCGCTGGCGGACCTCAAGGCGGCGCAGATCTCCGGTGATCCGGCGAAGTACGGTGCGGCGCTGGCGGAGGTGCAGACGGCCGTGACGGCGTACCAGGCCGCCCTGAAGGCCCTCCCGTCGCCGTCCGCGTCCCCGACGGCTCCAGCCGCACCGAGCACGTCCCCGAGCGGCGGCTGATCTTGCCCGGCAGGTGACCGACCTCCGTGATCTTGCTCCGTGATCTTGCTCCGTGATCTTGCTCCGTGATCTTGGCGAGTTACTGCTGCTCCGGCCGCATTTTCTCGCCAAGGTCACGTCGGGCGGCCTGCTGGGGCGAGTTTGGGTGGTTCCGGCAGCACGAAGTCGACCCAGCGGGGGGTCGTTTTGCTTGTGGGTCTTGGGTGAGCTAGTGTTTACCAAGTCAAGGCGACGCGGGGTGGAGCAGCTCGGTAGCTCGCTGGGCTCATAACCCAGAGGTCGCAGGTTCAAATCCTGTCCCCGCTACAAATGATTGACGTGATCAACGGCCGGTCCTCGATTTCGAGGGCCGGCCGTTGATCGTTTAGAACACTGGGCCGATTGCCGACCCGATCTTGTCGCTACGAGTTGGTTAGTAGCACCCGTACGTCAGTGTCAGCGACGACAGCGCATCGTTCGCGACGCCGCCCCAGGGGAAGTTGCCACTGGTGAGACTCGGGAAGTTGGCGTTGGGCGTTGTGCCGGGCTGGTTGGTGTAGAAGGTGCCGCCCGTGCACCCGGTATCCCAGGAACTCGCCTTGTCGTTGTACGCCACCGGCACGAGGAAGGTTCCCGGGCCGAAGAAGCACAACATCCAACCGGAGGCCCACGCGCTGGTGCCGTAGCCGCCGTTCTGATACACGCATGCGCCGGCGTAGATCGTGTTGCTCGGTGCGCCTGTGCCGGTCTGCAGGCATGTGCCCGCGGTGGAGCCGGGGTTGGGGAAGTAGGTGATCCGACAGTAGGTCGAACCGGTGGTGGCGTGCTCTGCCGGTGCGGCTGACGCCGACGTCGGCGCCACGAGGACGGCGGCCGCGACGATCGCCGCGACTACAAGGGACTTCACTCGTCGTGCATCGTCGGCAGGTTGATAGACATCGTCGAACTCCAATCTTTGGGTCGGGATGCCACGAATCATGCAGGGCTCGCGGTGGTGCGCGGAACGATTGCTGCGCAGCCGCGAACAAACACAGAACAGGCTGATGCCGCCAACCGCGCCATCAGCAGCCGCGCGCTCACCTTCGGTCGGCCGTCAAGGCCCGAAAATTGACACGACCCGGTGAGCGCAAGCCAGCCCGGGTAACGCCCTGGAAAGTTTGCGGCTTACCGCAGCAGCCACATTCGACCGACGATGTCCGCGAGTGCGGTCTACCGCCGCGTCCGGGCCAGCGCCGCCACTTGCGCCGGCGTGATCGCCGCCGTGTCGCTGCGCGGACCGGCCTGCCGCAGCCCGGCCAGATGGACGTCGAGGTAGCGCTTCCAGGCGTCCGGCGCGATGTCACCCGACGACTCGACCACCCCGCGCATGCCCCACACCAGCGTCATCACGTCGCCGAACCGCACATCGGAGCCGAGTGTGCCGGCCCGATGCGCGGCGTCGAACAGGTCTTCGATCTGGCGGCGGACGGTGCTGGCGCCGCAGTCGGATCGGGTCTGGCCGAGCAGCAACCGCGCGTAGCGGCGATGGTCGGCGAACGACTTCCCGAGCGCCCGCAGGAACATCTCGAGCCCGGTCCCGTCGGTGCGCGCAAGCGCCTGCTCACCCGAGGCCACGAGGTCGTCGACCACGAGCGTGATCAGTTCGTCGATGAGCGCGTCTTTGCTCGGAAAGCGCCGGTAGACGGTGCCGACACCGACGCCGGCACGCGCCGCGATCTCCTCCATGCCGGCGTCGATGCCCTGCGCCGAGAAGACTTCGACGGCCGCGCGGACGATGAGCTGGTGGTTGCGTGCCGCGTCGCTGCGGGGCCGGCGGGTCGTCTCCGCGATCATCGGCGCAACTCCTCCGTCCGCCCCCGGAAAGACTGGATCAGGGCTCTACTCGCTCTTGTCGCCGATCAGCGTGCCGCCCGCCACGATCGCGAGTTCGACGTGCTCCGGCTCATCCTCGGACGATACGCCGACCGCTCCGACCGCTCCGACCGCTCGTTTCACCGACGGGATCAGCAGCGCGGCGAGGGCGGCGAGCAGCAGGCGCCGGCCAGCATCGCGAAGCCGGTCGGTGTAGCCGGACTCGTTCGGCAGGCCGTCGGCGCCGGGTGCGAGGTGACGATGCTGGCCATCAGCGCCGCGCCGATGCGAGCCGCCGATCGTGCGGATGTTGGCGTTCATGCCGCTGGCGACGCCGGTCTGGGCGGCGGGCACGGCGCTCACGATCAGGCTCGACATCGCCGCGAACGCCAGCCCGAAGCCGACGCCCATGATGCGCGGTCGCGAGGTAGAGCTCCCACTTCTGGTCGTGCGCGAAGGCCAGGATCAGCCATCGACACCGACGCCGATCAGCGCAGCCGACAGACGACGAGCGACTTGCCGCCGAGCCGCGTGGCCAGCCGGCCGCGCGAACATGCCCGACGACGAACATGGTGATCGACGACGGCAGCAGGATCAGCCCGGACTGGGTGATGCTGACGCGCCGAAGCCGTAGCCGGTCGACTGCGGGCGTCTGCACGAACTCCGGCAGGAAGGCGAAGACGGCGTACATGCCGACGCCGAACAGCAGCGCGACGAGGTTGTTCGTCCACACCGCGGGCAGGCGCATCATCCGCATGTCGATCAGCGGCGTCGCGGCGCGGCGCTCGACCACGACCCACGCGGCCGCGAGCACGACCGCGGCGACGATCAGGCCGATGACCTTGCCGGAGCCCCAGCCCCAGTCCGGCGCCTGGCTGAGCGCGACCAGCAGCGCGACCAGCCACGCGGAGAGCAGCACGGCGGGCGCCCAGCTGATCCGCCCCGGCGTGCGCACCGGCGACTCGGGCACGAAGAAGTGCGCGGCGACGGCCGCGGCGACGGTGAGGATCATCGGCAGCCAGAACAGCCAGTGGTAGTCGAGCGCGTTGACGATCGGGCCGGCCAGCACGATGCCCAGGCCGCCGCCGACCGCGGTGAGCGAGGCGATGGCCCCGACCGCGCCGGTGAGCTTCTCGCTGCGGGAACTCGTCGCGGACGATGCCGAAGGCCAGCGGCAGCACGCCGCCGCCGATGCCCTGGATGACCCGGGCGACGATCATCACCTGCGATGTTCGGTGGCGAGCGCGCGCCAGCAGCGAGCCGACGGCGAGCGCGCGCGAGGGTCGACCACGAAGACCCGCTTCTTGCCGACCATGTCGCCGATGCGGCCCATGATCGGCGTGAAGATCGACGCGGACAGCAGATACGCCGTCAGCACCCAGGTCACGGTGTTCTGCGTGGTGTGCAGGTCGGCCTGGATCGTCGGCAGCACCGGGATGACCAGCGACTGGAGCAGCGCGTAGGCGGCGACCCCGGCCGCCAGGACCGCGAACGTGACCTGGTGGTGTGGACGGCGGGCGGCCAACTGCATGCGAGCCTCCAAAGCGGAACTGTGATTCCGCATAGGCTAGCGGCAGACGGAACGACGGTTCCAGATCGGGTGACGCACATCCCAATATGAGGCCGGGGATGGCAGGCTGCGACGGTGATCATCGAACGGGTAGTGGCGGGCATCGCCCTCGGCGGCTGGGTGTGGTTGGCGTTCGCGCGCGGGATGTACTGGCGGACCGACGTGCGCCTGCCTGCCGGTGAAGACCCGGTGACCTGGCCGTCCGTCGCGATCGTGGTGCCGGCCCGCGACGAGGCCGACGTGCTGCCGATCACCCTCCCGACGTTGCTCAAGCAGGACTACCCGGGCCCGACGCGCGTGATAGTGGTCGACGACAACTCCACCGATGGCACCCGAGAGGCGATCCCAGCGGGAGTCATGATCGTGACGCCAGGAGAGCCGCCGGCGGGTTGGGCGGGCAAGTTGTGGGCGCTGCGGGCGGGCACGCGGGAAGCCGCTGACGTCGACTTCCTGCTGTTCACCGACGCCGACATCGCGCACGAGGCCGACTCGCTGACCGCGCTTGTGCGATCCGCCACCGCGCGACAACTCGATCTCGTGTCGCAGATGGCGCGCCTGCGGACGCAGACGGGCTGGGAGCGCCTGCTCGTGCCCGCGTTCGTCTACTTCTTCGCGCTGCTGTTCCCGTTTCGTTGGAGCAATCGCGCCGGTTCCCGGACCGCCGCGGCCGCCGGAGGCTGCGACCTGGTGCGCCGCGTCGCCTTGGAGCGGGCGGGTGGCATCGACGCGATCCACGGCGCGGTGATCGACGATGTCGCGCTCGCGAAGGCGATCAAACGCAGCGGCGGCCGCATCTTCCTCGGCCTGGCCGATCGCGTCGACTCGATCCGGCCCTATCCGGACCTCGGATCACTCTGGCGGATGGTTTCCCGCAGCGCGTTACGCGCAACTCCGCTATTCGCCCGCGCTGCTGATCGGCACGGTGCTCGGACTGTCCCTGATGTTCCTGGTGCCGGTCGCGGCCACGGTCGGCGGAGCGATCACGGGTGACGGCTGGCTGCTCGGTCTCGGTGCCGGCGCGTGGGCTGTGATGACGGCTCTCTACGTACCCATGCAGCGCTATTACGCTCTGGCCTGGCCGCTCGCGGCGCTGCTGCCCTACACCGCGACGCTCTACCTCGCGATGACCGTCGACTCGGCGATCCTGCATTACCGCGGCCGCGGCGGCGCGTGGAAAGGCCGAACCTTCCACACCTAAGATCAACTTCATCACACGGGTACGGCCGTCGTGCGAGAACCCCGGCAACGGCGCGTTTTCGGGCTCTCAACCGTCCGCGCCGAAAAGATCTGTGACCTCGGAGGGCTACGCTACAGAGGTGATCATGATGATCATGCTGAGAAGGGATAACCATGCCCGACAAGTCGCCCCAGAAGTCGAATGACAAGAAGCAGGGCAAGAGTCTCAAAGAGAAGCGGTCCGCCAAGAAGGCCAAGACCGAGTCGAAGTCGACGATTCCTTCGACTGGTCACTGAACCGCTGACCCCGACCGTCAAACGCGCCCTCCCAGAAGATCCGGGAGGGCGCGTTTCGGTTCGGTCGGCACATCGCCTGCCTCGGGATGCCCCGGAGCGGCGGCGGGCGGCGTATCAACCGGTCAGTGCGCGAAGACCTCCAGCTCGGAGAACTGCGCGGCGATCCATCCGGTGTTGCTGGCGATCGTCAGCGTCAGCTTCCGCACGGTCGTGGCCGGGAACGTGATCGTCACGGAGTTGTTGTCGACGCCCGGGTCGAGCGTGTAGTCAGCCGCGGCGACCAGCGGCGCACCGTCGGCCGAGATCGCGACGTTCTCGGTACGCGTGCCCCAGCCCGGCGGCAGCGTGCAGCACGATCCGGTCGATCGAGAACGACTGGCCCAGGTCGAGCGTGACCGTCTGCGGCCACGGGTCGCCGTCGTGGCTCTCGAAGTAGGAGCCCTGGTCACCGTCGACGAGCTTCTGCGGCCCGAAGAAGTCGGCCGCCTCCGAACTCGACGTGATCGAGCGCCCGAGAGCCAGGTTGCCGTTCGGGTCGAAGCCGATGCCCTTGATCCCGA
This sequence comes from uncultured Actinomycetota bacterium, assembly GCA_963797605.1. Classification (GTDB taxonomy): domain Bacteria; phylum Actinomycetota; class Actinomycetes; order Mycobacteriales; family Micromonosporaceae; genus DASQPR01. Next base: position 36,490 of record CAWCPX010000007.1, read on the forward strand.
CGACGTACGGGCCGGCGGGCGAGGTGCTGTCGATCGTCAGCAGCCCGGCGAAGTTGCCGGACGTCGTCGGCGTGAACCCGACGTGCAGCGTGCACGTGGCACCGACGGCGATCGTGCCGCAGGTGTTGGCGACGGTGAAGCCGGCCGGTGGCGTGACCGACTGGATCGTGATCGGCTTCGGGCCCGGGTTCGTGATCGCGATCGGCAGCGTGGCCGACGTGTTCAGACCCTGGAAACCGAAGTCGATGCCGGCGGCCTGGGCGATCTGCAGCTGGCCCGCGGGCGGGAAGCCGCACTTCGTGCCAGACCAGCCGAGGTTGCCGGCGCCCTTGGTGATCGCGAACCCGCTGGCGCAGTCGATCACGCCGGTGTCGCCGAGGCCCAACGCCACCACGTGCGCGAACGTCGCCGCGCCGGGAGCCTGGAGCTGCACGGCAGACGTACCGGCGCCGAGGATGTTGACGTTCTTGACGTTGACGTTGGTGATGCTCTCGCCGTAGAACTGCAGCGCCGCGAAGGAGCTGTCGACGATCGTCTCGTCGCTGACGTTGATCGTGCCCGTCATCGCCTCGTCGGCCGCCCAGAAGATCTCCGCGGCGAGTTCGGTCGGGTCGTTGGGCACCAGGTTGCCGTCGCGCAGCAGCAGGTTGCCGGTGACGGTCGTGGTGCCCGCCAGCGGCACCGAGCCGAAGCGGTTGGCCACCTGCACGCCGCCGCCCTGGGTCACCGTGTCGGCCGCGATGTTGTCGCTGATCGTGTTGTCGTGACCCCCGTAGATCGCGAAACCGTTGGCGAGCACCGGCACCGACGCCGTGTCGTGGGTGAACGACGTTGTCGTGGTCGGCGTTCTGGTCGGACCACATCGCGAACGCGTCGTCGCCGGTGTTGCGGATGAACGTGTTCGAGATGGTCACGTGGCTGACACCGTTGTGCAGGTTGATGCCGTCGGCCATGGTGTCCTGGATGCGGGTGTTCGTGATGGTCAGACCGTCGACCGGGCCGTCGAACCAGGCGCCGACCTTCGTGTGCTCGATCCACAGGTTGTCGACGGTCGAACCGCCGCCCAGCGAGCCGCCGAGGCCGCTGTCGGAGATCTGGTCGTTGCGCACCGTGGTCTCGCCGAAGATCGCGAAGCCGGAGAGGTGCACGCGCGTTGCTCGGCGTCGGGCGCGCCCTTGCCGAACACGCCGACGCCGGCACCGTGCAGCACCGAGTACCACGGGCCGGCGCCCTTGATCGTCACGTTGTCGACGAGGAGCTGACGCGTGACCGTGAACGTGCCGGCCGGGATGAACAGGCCCTTGGCCTGCGGCTTAGGCCGCGTTGATCGCGTCCTGGATCGCCTGCGAGGAGTCGGTCGCGCCGGTCGGGTCGGCGCCGAAGTCGGTGACGTCGAGGTAGCCGGCCGGAGCCGTGGCCGCGGGCGCGACGCTCTCGAAGTCGGCGAGGTCGATCACGCGTGGCCGGCGTCGGCCTGGAACCGAACCCGGGTGCCGGCCGGCAGCGTGTGCGCGAACATCGTGCGGGCGTCGTCGAAGTAGTGGTGCTCGCCGCCGTCGGTCGGCGGTGTTCGTGAACGGGTAGTTGCCGTAGACGTCGCGAGTACGCCGAGGTCAGCGTCACGTTGGCGGTCTGGCTGCCGTGCCGAGACGTGCAGCGTGGAGTCCGGGCCGTCGGGGATCGCGTAACGCACGTCGACCGCGTTGGCGGCCTTCGCGAGCGTGAAGTCGACGTACTGCCCGGCCTTCAGGCTGACCGCGCGGCGGCCGGACGCTTCGGCGGCGAGCTGCGTGAACGCGCGGCTCGGGCTGAGCACGGTGCCGTTGGTGCGCGCGTTCTCCGCCTCGTATTCGGTGAACGGCACCTTGGCGCCGGGGCCGTTCGTCGTGGCGGGGAGCGGCAGCGCCGTGCCCGGAAGGCTGGGGAGCGTGGGGAGCGGGACGCTGGCGGCGGCCGGAGACGCACCGCCCGCCAGCATGGCGCTCGCGATCACGACGGCGGCACCGGCCGCCATCGCGGTGCGGGGGAGAAATCTGCGAGTCATCGTGGCTTTCTTCTTTCACGTAAGCCGGCGTGGATGAGACGTGAGCGGGATCACCGTAACGATGACGACAGTGTTTCCGCAATATGTCGCGCAGATTATTGCAAGCGGATGACTTTCTTACGGATATCCACGGCGTTTGTGGATCGGGCCATGCCCTCGGAAATATGCGCTGACCTCGTGTCGTGCGCGAACGTGCCAATTCTTGGCTGCCCAGTCGGGGCGTGAGCGGCGGAACGCGGCGGATGACGGGCTTCGCAATTTTGGTACGAGTGGATGCAAATTCATGCAAGCGTCGGGCGCGTTCGATCCCTGGCGGTGCGATCGAGAAAAACGGAGGTTAGCGGGCGGTCGCGGGGTTCGTCGCGAAGCCGTGCACCGCCACCGGGCTGCACGTGCGCCGGGTTGCCGTGTCGCGCCGGCGCCTTCACCTGTGGAGCGGCGGGCGCGGAGCCGCCGCCCGACGACGATCCGTTGGTGGGACCGTGGCCGTTAGTGGCGCCCGGAGTGTTCGCGGCGGCACGGAGCGGCACGACGCGAAGTTCCCGCGTCGGCTCGTCGTAGGGCCCGCTGCTGTACGGGCCGGCGCCATACGGACCGGCCGCATAGGGCCCGGAACTGTGGCGCCGGGGATTGGCGGCGGCGCTGTTCGTGCCGGCACCGACGAGCGACGATCCGTTGATGTTGGCGCCGTCGAGCACGGGCACGGGGGAGTTCATGGCCGGCGTGTTGCGCGTCGACTTGATCGGGCCGGCGGCGAGCTTCGTCGTGGCGACGCCCGCTGCCTCGGCGAAACCCTCGGCCATGCCCTCCGCGACGTGATCATGCTGCGGCTGGGCGAAGCGGGTCAGGCCGAGCACCGCGACGAGGGTGAACGTGAATCCGGCCGCGGCCAGCCACTGCCGACCGGGCCAGATCTGGTCGCCGAGCATGAGCAGACCGATGATCGCGGCCGGAGCCGTCGAGGCGGCGTCCATCGCGGCGACGGCGGCGGTTGTCGAGCCCCGCTGCATCGCCATGCCCAGCAGCAACTGCCCGACGACGGCGTGCGCGAATAGCAGCAGGAGCAGCGGGTTCATCACGAGCGCGTGCAGGCTGTGCACGTTGGCCAGGGAACGCGAGTCGATGGCCGCCGCGCCGAACGCGAGACCGGCCAGGGCGCCGAGCGCGACCGAGCCGGGGGCACCGCGGAGCCGGGCGGCGAAGATGCCGATCACGCCGATCACGACGAGCACCGCGCTGAGCACGATGATGCCGAGCATATCGATGGGACGCGCGGCGCCGGGTTTGGCGGAGACGACGAGACCGGCGATGCCGAAGCCGAGAAGACCGAGTAATAGCAGCTCAGCGCGGGGGAGACGCCATTTGAGAATGGCCACCCCGAGAATGGCCATCACCCCGAGGCCGGCCGCGACACTTGCCTGCACAAGAAAGAGTGGCAATTGACGTCTGGCGAAGAACGCGAGGGTGAAACCAATGGCTTGGCAACCGACGCCGAATAGGTAAGTCCGCTGGCCGGCGAGCCGCCACAACAGCGACGGATGCATAGTGTGATGCGGTCGTGTACGCACCGCTGCGATGGACTGCAACAGGTTGCTGCACCCGTATGCGATGACCATCGCGCCTAGGCACAACCAACCGGAGGACACCATTGCACGAGGATAGACGGCGATCGGGAATAAAGCCCGTCGGCATCTGAGACCGTAAGATCGCCCCGGCCCTCGCCAGCGGGAATCCGGGTCGTTCGGCGAAAATAATGAGCCGTTCGGGTAGGTCTGGCGGACAAATTATTTCGGGAGTGGCGTGCGTCACGTCGGGTCGCGTCGCGCAGCGTCAGGTGAGACCCAGCGACGGCACGTGCAGGCTTTCCAGCACATCGTGGTGCAGTGCGCCGTTTGTCGCGATCGCGCTCCCGCCGCTCGGCCCCGGGTGACCGCTCAGATCGGTGAACGACCCGCCGGCCTCGGTGATGATCGGCACGAGCGCGGCCATGTCCCACAGCGAGAGCTCCGGTTCGACCATGATGTCGACGGCGCCCTCGGCCACGAGCATGTAGCCGTAGAAGTCGCCGTACGCCCGACTCCGCCACGTCTTGCGCATGATCCCGAGCATCGACGTCGAGGCGGCCGGTCTCCTCCCAGCCGGTCAGCGACGAGTAGCAGAACGAGGCGTCGGCCATCCGCCGGACCCCGGAGACCCGGATCGGTGTCGCGGCCGCTTGGTGCCGGCCCGCGTACGCGCCGTGGCCGGACGCGGCCCACCATCGGCGGCCCAGCGCCGGCGCCGAGACCATCCCGACGACCGCCTGGTCGCCGTCCATCAAAGCGATCAACGTCGCCCAGATGGGTACGCCCCGGATGTAGTTCTTCGTGCCGTCGATCGGGTCGATGATCCAGCGGCGTTGCCCGGCACCGGCGGGAGCATCGGTGGACCCGAACTCCTCGCCGAAGACGCCGTCGCGGGGACGCGTCCGGTTCAGCGTCGACCGGAGGGCCTTTTCGACCGCCGTGTCGGCGTCGGAGACCGGGGTGAGATCGGGCTTGTCCTCGACGCGGAGATTGAGGGCCCGGAAGCGGCTCATCGAAATGGTGTCCGCGGTGTCCGCGAGCATGTGCGTCAGGGCGAGGTCATCGGCATATCCGGGCATGTCGGCAACCTAGCCGACGCAGTGCTCCCACGTGTAGTCCATAAACGTGAACGTGAACGCACGTGTCGCGCGGAAGGTCAAACCGCGATCGGAGCCGAGATCGCCGGGTACGGGTCGTAGCCCTCGATGATCATGTCCTCGTAGCGGAAATCGGTCACCTCGTCGAGCTTCCGGGCGAGCGTGAGCCGGGGCAGCGGGCGCGGTTGACGTTCGAGTTGGAGCTTCGCCTGGTCGACGTGGTTGTTGTAGAGGTGCGCGTCGCCGATCGTGTGCACGAAGTCGCCCGACCGTCAGCCCGGTCGCGGACGCCATCAGGTGCGTCAGCAGCGCGTAGCTCGCGATGTTGAACGGCAGGCCGAGGAAGATGTCGGCGGAGCGCTGGTAGAGCTGGCACGACAGCCTTCCGTCGGCCACGTAGAACTGGAACATCGTGTGGCACGGCTGCAGCGCCATCTCGGCCAGATCGGCGACGTTCCACGCGCTCACGAGCAGGCGCCGCGAGTCGGGATTGCGCCGGATCTCGTCGGTGACCCAGGCGATCTGGTCGATCGTGCGGCCGTCCGGGCATTCCCAGGAGCGCCACTGCTTGCCGTAGACCGGCCCGAGGTTGCCGTCGGGGTCGGCCCACTCGTCCCAGATGCGCACGTTGTTCTCGTGTAGGTAGCCGATGTTGGTCTCGCCGCGCAGGAACCAGATCAGCTCGTGCGCGATCGACCGCATGTGCACCTTTTTCGTGGTGAGCAGCGGGAACCCGGCCGCGAGGTCGAACCGCATCTGAGCGCCGAAGATCGACCGGGTGCCGGTGCCGGTGCGGTCGCCCTTCTCGGTGCCGTTGTGCAAGACATGATCGAGCAGGTCAAGGTAGGCGCGCATGCGGCGAATATTACCGCCGGGGATAAACGGTGACGCGTGTTGCGCGCCTGAGGGGCAGAGGGTGCGCCAATCGGGTTGGTGGACACGCCGCAGCCGTACCAGGCCCGGTTGACGGATCCTCTATGTTGGCTGGCGTGCGTCCGGATGTGTTGTGTGGCCTGCTGGCCGAGGAAGAGCGATTGCTCGTGTTTTCCGCCGTGGTGCTCGGTGCGTCGTCGCCGAGCGCGGTCGCCACGGCGACGGGTCTGCCGGCCCGGGAGGTCGTGCGGGCGATCCGCCGCTTGGAGCAGGGCGGGATCGTCTCGATCGTCGACGGCGCGTTGATCGCCTCACGGGAGGTCTTCAAGGACTCGGTGCGGGAACACACTCCGGAACCGGTCCCCGAGGAGCCGCTCGACCCGGATGCCGCGAAGGCGTCGACGTTGCGGGCGTTTGTGCGTGACGGTCGGCTGGTCTCGATGCCGGCCATGCGGAGCAAGCGCAAGGTGGTCCTCGAGCACATCGCGGCCTGCTTCGAGCCCGGCGTGAAATATCCGGAGCGCGCGGTCGACGCGGTGTTGCGTGCCTGGCACGACGACTACGTCACGCTTCGGCGCTATTTGATCGATGAGGCGCTGATGGATCGCGAACACGGCATCTACTGGCGCGCCGGCGGCCCGGTCGACGTCGACTGAGCGGTCGCGGGGTTCGCCGACGGTCGTCAGCCGCATCCGCTGCGCAAAACCGGGCCGACGTTCCGCGAAAACCATGTTGTAGCAGACATGAAGATGTCGATCGCGACATCGCTTTCGCCAAACATGTATCCCGTTTCGGTCGTGCCGCCAGAGATGTGGTCAACGGATTCGCTCAACGGATGCCGCTCAACGGATGCCGCTCAACGGGTTCGCTGAACCCGTGCGCTCAACGGGTCCGTCAGCGCGTGCGGTTCGGGTCCGGGTTGGGGTCGTCGGGTTCCGGATCGAAGGTGCCCGCCTGCGACTGCAACAACCGCCGGAACGACGCCAACCGTCTCGGGTCGGCACCGCCTGCCGCGATCAGCGCGTCCAGACCGCATTCCGGTGACGTCGCCAGGTGCTCGCAGTTCGGCGGGCAGTTGACGGACGCCTCGACCAGGTCCGGGAAGCCGTGCAGCAGGCTGTTCGCCGAGACATGCGCGAGGCCGAACGACCGCACGCCGGGCGTATCGATGATCCAGCCGGAGTTGCCCGGCAATGGCAGCGCGACGGCACTGGTGGACGTATGCCGGCCCTTGCCGATCGAACTCACCACGCCGACGGCACGGTCGACACCCGGGATCAGACGGTTGACAAGGGTCGACTTGCCGACGCCGGAGTGCCCGATCATCACCGACACCTGGCCGGCCAGCGCGTCTTCGAGGTCCGTCAGGGGCCGGTCGGGGTAACAGAGCACGTAGGGCAGGAGCAGTTCGGCGTAGTAGTCGAGCACGGCTTCCGGCCCGGCGAGGTCGGCCTTCGTGAGGCACAGCAGCGGCTCGATCTCGGCGTCGTACGCCGCGACGAGGCAGCGGTCGATGAAGCCCGTGCGCGCCGGTGGATCCGCGAGCGCGCTCACGATCACGAGCTGGTCGGCGTTGGCCACGATGACGCGTTCGAGGCGGCCCTCGGGTGTCGTGTCGTCGTCGTCGGCCGTACGCCGGAGCACCCCGGTGCGTTCCTCGATGCGGACGATGCGGGCGAGCGCGTCCGTCTGACCGGACACGTCACCGACGACGGCCACCCGGTCGCCCACGACAACGCCGCGCCGGCCGAGTTCCCGGGCGCGCATCGCCGTGACCGCGGTGCCGTCGACCTCGACCGTGAACCGGCCCCGGTCGACCGCCATCACGAAGCCCTCGGCGGCATCGGCGTGTTTCGGCCGCACCCGGGTGCGCGGGCGGGAGGACGTCTTGCCGGGGCGCACCCGCACATCGTCCTCGTCGTATTCGCGCCGTTTGGCCGTCAACCGAATCCTCTCGTCACAGCATCGTGGTCCGCCTTCGCACCTTAGCCGCCCGGGGTTCAGGCTGTCCCGATCCCCGACGCCGGGATAGGTTGGGCGCATGTGCGGGCGGTATGCGACGACGCGGACGGCGACCGATCTCTCCGCACTCTTCGACGCGATCGACACGACGGCGTCAGACCCCGACGACGCGGCCACTGATCCGGCCGACGCCCCGGCGCGAGGTCGCGTCGTCGTCGATTACAACGTGGCGCCGACCGACCCGATCCCGATCGTGCGCATGTCGGCGTCGGTCGGTGCGCGGGTGCTCAGCGTGGCCCGGTGGGGCCTGGTGCCACCGTGGGCGACCGATCGCCGTGTCGGCGCTCGCATGATCAATGCGCGAGCCGAGACCGTCGCTACGACAAAGGCGTTCGCCAGGCCATTCGCGGCCCGCCGGTGCTTAGTGCCCGCGACCGGGTGGTATGAATTCGCGGTCGCCGCCGGGTCGACTCGAAAGCAGCCCTATTTCATGACTCCGCGTAATGGAGAGCCGGTCGTCTTCGGGGGATTGTGGTCGGTTTGGGGGCCGCCCGGTGACCGATTGCTGACCTGTTCGATTGTCACGATGGAAGCGATCGGCGATTTGACAGCCGTACACGACAGAATGCCGTTGATGTTGGCTCGTGATCGCTGGGACGCCTGGCTGACGACAGCGACTGACCTCGGCGGACTACTCGCGCCACCGTCACTCGCCGAAGTCGAGGCGCTGGAGATCCGGCCGGTCTCAGGCGCGGTCGGAGATGTGCGCAATGACGGTCCGCAACTCATTGAACGGATCATCCAACCGGCCGAAGCAGCGGTTGATCTCACCCTCTTTTAGTCGCATTCGCTGTAAATTCTCCTCGCACTTTTAGCAGTCCTTACGGAAAACCCTTGTCCTCGCTGTCGTTTATGCGATAGAACACAACGCCAGCGTTGAATGGCGCTGTCCCCAGGGTTGACCTTGGGGAGCTTGTTATACCCGCGGGGGAGGTGGGTAATGACCCGAGCACGCATGCCTAGGCCACACGAAGTGGCGGCAGCTCGGAGGGACCCGAGATTGGTGCGTGCGTTCTCTGAACGCCGGCCAGATGAGGCATGGCGCGCCCGCGCGCTGTGCAGCCAACTCGATCCGGAGACGTTTTTCCCGGCACCTCGGGAGCCGACGGATCCAGCGATCGCGTTGTGCCGATCGTGCGATGTGCAGGGCGCGTGCCTTGCGTGGGCGCTTGACGCCGGCGATTGCCACGGCGTCTGGGGCGGCACGACGGCCCGAGAACGCCGAGCAATGGCGCCGGTGTGGCGAGGCGAGCCAGATCCTGACATGGGGACGTTCCCGGGTCAGAATATCGGTCCGATCATGACCGGTTTGGCCGTTTCGGTGTAAATTCCGTCGCACCGAGCGCCTGGGCCGCACCATGTACAGATGACGCAGTACGCGACATCGCGCGGTCCAGCGCTCGTGGCGATGGACAGACCATCCGGCCCCGCGCGGAGCCTGCTCGTGCTCGGGCATGGCGCCGGCGGTGGCGTGGACTCACCCGACCTCGTGGCGATCACAAATGCCGCCGTCGGGCACGGTGTCGCTGTCGTCCGCGTCACCCAGCCGTACCGTGTCGCGGGTAGGCGCGCGCCCGCACCGGCCGGTCACCTCGACGAGGCGTGGACGGCTGTCCTCGCGCAACTTCGCCGCGGCGCTGACCGAAAGCTGCCGCTGATTGTCGGTGGGCGGTCCAGTGGCGCCCGGGTCGCATGCCGCACCGCCGTGGCCACCGGTGCGGTCGGCGTGCTCGCGCTCGCGTTCCCGCTGCATCCGCCGGGCCACCCGGAGAAGTCCCGCGACTCGGAGCTTCGGACCGGCCTCCCGACGCTGGTGGTCAACGGCGATCGGGACCCGTTCGGGGTGCCGGAGGCCGGAGACAGTGTCGAGGTGGCGGTGCGTCCAGGTGCCCGGCATGACCTTCGGACCGATTTGCGGGGCACATCTGCCCTGGTCACCGAGTGGTTGTGCCGTATGGATTGGGCGTCGTGACCATCCCGGCGGCGGGTCGTTTAAAGGGATAGGACCCGATACGTTCGGGTCCGGCACGAAGACCGCGGACGCTGTGGCTCAACGGCGATCGCGGCCGGTACCAACCTCCCAGGCTCCCCCTGGTCCCGACGGTTGACCGCGCGCGTTGCGGGGTAGCTACGCGCGCAGTCGGTCCCCCCGTCGGGCCAGGGGTGGCTCATTTTTCGGCCTTCTCATCCGGCTCTCACAGCGACTTTCCAGGCCCGCTTCCGCGATGTGGAATGCCTGAGCCGAGTCCCGGCGTTACAACCCCCGTAGGGCGCATCGGACCATTTCCGACCTGCCCGTGAGGTTGTTGACCTGGGAGGGAGCTGCATGACGGCGACTCGCCAACGTGCACCGAAACACGAAGAAGAGACTTTCGTGGCCGGTCTGTTGACCGCGCCCGAATGGGCACCGAGTTTGGCGCCCGCGTCGCCTCCGGTGGCGACATCTCCTTTCCCGGCGCGCGCCGACCGCGCCGCCCTGTCGATCACTCCCGGCGTATCCTCGTCGGGACGGTCGAGGAAGGGCGTGTTCGTGACACAAGGCCAGCGGGAAGAGAACCGAGCCCGGTTCGAACGCGACGCCATGCCGTTCGTGGATCAGCTCTATGGTGCCGCGCTGCGCATGACGCGTAACCCGGCCGACGCCGAAGACCTGCTGCAGGAGACGTTCCTGAAGGCGTTCGCGGCGTTCCACCAGTTCGAGCAGGGCACGAACCTCAAGGCGTGGCTCTACCGCATCCTGACCAACACCTACATCAACTCCTACCGCAAGCGTCAGCGCCAGCCCGTGCAGGCGCCGACCGACGAGATCACCGACTGGCAGCTTGCCGAGGCCTCGTCGCACATGTCGACCGGCTTGAAGTCGGCTGAGGCCGAAGCGCTCGATCGCCTCCCTGACTCCGACGTGAAAGACGCGTTGCAGGCGCTGCCGGAGGAGTTCCGTCTGGCTGTCTATCTGGCGGATGTCGAGGGTTTCTCCTATAAAGAGATCGCCGACATCATGAACACGCCGATCGGCACCGTCATGTCGCGGCTGCACCGCGGCCGGCGCAACCTGCGCCGCAGTCTTGAGTCCTATGCGGCCGATCGCGGGTTCACCCGCGCGACCGCCGATGGCGCCGTCGACCTGGTCGACGCCGATGAGCATGATCCGGTTGCGGGCGCTGACGCCCCTGCCGGCCAGGAGGTGTAACCGTGGGTTCCCACGTCCATGAGACCCCTTGTCGGGACGTGCTCGGGGAGGTCTATCTCTACCTCGACCTCGAGTGCGATGAGCAGCGGCGGGCGCTGCTGCGGACCCATCTCGACGAGTGCTCGTCGTGCCTCCGCGAATATGGCATCGAGCAGGAGGTGAAGGTGCTCGTCTCCCGCTGCTGCGGTGGCGAGACCGCGCCGGAAGCCCTGCGTGAGCGCCTTCGGGCGAAGCTCAACGAGATCGTCTCGGAGCCTTCGCGCTGACGCTGAGGTGCCTGGCCGACTTGATTTGATCATGGGCTGACCGGTGGCCGGCCCATGATCAAAGCATATGTCAGCTGTTTGGACGCTTGCCGTGGTTGGCAGCGCTCTTCTTACGAGCCTTCTTCTTGCGCGACTTCTTCGCCATCGTGACCCTCCTCTTCCTCGTCGTCGATGGTAGCCGCCTGGCTCGGCATGCCGGTCGCGGAGGTTGAGGCGCCGTCCGGCGCGTTTCCATGATTGGATACTCCTCGCTAAGAGACCGGCTGGTGCACCCTGGTGCCGAAGGCCGGTCTGGCGAAAATCATCGGGTCCCGCATGATTCGGGTGACGAGAGGGGCGCAACATGGCCGAGGAGATCCACGCCGAGATGGTGGCGAACGTCTGGAAGGTCGTCGCCAAGGCTGGAGACCAGGTCGAAGAGGGTGACACGCTCGTCATTCTCGAGTCCATGAAGATGGAGATTCCGGTGATCGCCGAGTCTGACGGCACCGTCAAGGAGATCGCTGTCAACGAGGGCGATGTGGTCCAGGAGGGCGACCTGATCGCCGTCCTCGACTGATCGATATTCGAGAAAGCGTCAAGACCTTGCAGATATTGGTACGTCCGGCGGCGGAGCGCGAGTATTCCGTCGCCGGCAACGTGTGTGTCGACGCCTACCGTGAAGACGGCCAGCTGATCGACGGCCCCGGCGACCCGTACGGTGCCGTGCTCGCCGATGTCGCCGCCCGAGCCGCGAACGGTCACATCCTCGTGGCGGTCGACGACGCCGACACGGTCGTGGGCTGCGTGACCTTCCTCGAACCCGGCTCACCGTTCGCGGAGATCAGCCAGCCGGGCGAGGCCGAGTTCCGCATGCTCGCCGTGGCGCCGTCGGCTCAGGGGCTCGGCGTCGGTGGCGCGCTCGTGCGGGCATGTCTCGACCTTGCCACCGAGCGGGGCTACGAAGCGGTCGCGATCTGCACCCGGGACATCAACGAGGTGGCCCTGCGGATGTACGCGAAGTTCGGATTCGTCCGCGTACCCGAGCGCGACTGGTCGCCGCGCCCGGGCATCGGGTTGGCCGCCCTGCGTCTGGAACTGCCCGCGTAGGGATCGCTACTCGAAGGCGGCGACGGCGAGTTCGGTTTGCGTCTCCGGGGAGGCGTCGGTCGGGGCGCCGCGCAGCGCGATCTGCTTGACGAAGATCGCGAGGATCGGCACCACGGCCGCCAGGAAGATCGCCCAGAAGAACACGCTCGACGTGGCGTCGGCGATCGCGGCGATCACCGGCTTCGGGAGCGCGCTCGCGCCGCCGCCGATGCTGTTCGCTCCGCCCGATTTCACGGCGTTGGCGAACGTCACGCCGACGCTCTTCACGAGGTCGCTGTAGAGCCGGTGGTTGAACAGCGCGCCGAACAGCGACACGCCGAACGAGCCACCGATCGACCGGAAGAAGGTCGCCGCGCTGCTCGCCACGCCGATGTCCTTCTGCTCGACGCTGTTCTGCGCGATGAGCATGGTCGTCTGCATCAGGAAGCCCATGCCGAGGCCGAGCACCAGCATGAAGATCGACGTCATCGTCTTGGACGTGTTCGCGTCCATCGTGGCCAGCAGGACCATGCCGACTGTCATGCCGACGCCGCCGATGATCGGATAGATCTTGTACTCGCCCGTCCGGGTGATCAGCGAACCCGAGATCAGCGAGGTGATGAGGAGCCCGGCCATCATCGGGAGCAGCAGCAGGCCGGAGTTCGTCGCCGATGCGCCCTGCACGGTCTGCTGGTAGAGCGGCAGAAAGCTGATCGCGCCGAACATCGCGAAGCCGACCATGAAGCCGATCGCCGAGACCAGCGAGAAGTTGCGGTTACGGAACAGGCCCAGCGACAGGATCGGCTCGGAGGCGCGCGGTTCGACGTACGCGAAGACGGCCAGGGACGCGACCGCGATCACGGCGAGACCGATGATCGGCGCGGAAGACCACGCGTACTGGTTGCCGCCCCACGTCGTGATGAGCACGATCGCGGTGATGCCGACGGCGAGGAGCCCGGCGCCGGCCCAGTCGATGCGGTGGTCGGTGCGCTTCTTCTCCAGGTGCAGCTTCGCGGTGATGAGCACGAGCGCGATCGCGCCGATCGGCAGGTTGACATAGAACGCCCAGCGCCAGCTGAGGTTGTCGGTGATGTAACCGCCGACGAGCGGGCCGGCCACCATCGCGATCGCCATCGTGCCGGCCATGAAGCCCTGGTAACGACCGCGTTCGCGGGGTGGCACGAGGTCGCCGATGATCGCCATCGCGCCGACGACGAGCCCGCCGGCGAACAGGCCCTGCAACGCGCGGAAGCCGATGAGCTGTGACATGTTCTGCGACATGCCGGCGAGCGCGGAGCCGACGAGGAAACCGACGATCGAGGTCAGGAAGATGCTCTTCCGCCCGTACATGTCGCCGATCTTGCCCCAGAGCGGCGTGGAGACGGTCGTGCCGAGCACATAGGCGGTGACCACCCAGGACAGGTGGGACAGGCCGTGCAGGTCACGCACGATCCGCGGCATGGCCGTGCTGACGATGAAGTTGTCGAGCATGGCGAGCATGAACGCGAGCATCAGCGCCGGCAGGACGGCCATGACTTCTCGTCGACGGGGTGGCGCGGCGGGCGCGGCTTCTAGTGTTGACATGGGACACTCCCGAATGGTTGCTTACTTGCCGACCGGCTAGCATTGCTGTCGATTGCACGGTAAGTTATGTACTTACCGGCCGTCAAGTAGATTCCCGCGGTTCCCGAAAGTTCCGGAAAGTTTGAGAAGAGAGACACCGATGAGTCAGCCCGATACGCGTACGCGCATCCAGGAAGTCGCGCTGTTGATGTTCAACGAGCACGGCTACGAAGCGACGTCGCTGCGCGAGATCGCGGACGAGGTCGGCGTGACGAAGGCGGCGCTCTACTACCACTTCAAGACGAAGGAAGAGATCGTCACGAGCCTCATCGACGATCGGATCGCGAAGGTGGAGGCGCTGGTCGCGTGGGGCTTGACGTTGCCGCGCACGGCCGCGGGCCGACGCGAGTTCATCGAGCGCTACGCCGACGAGCTGCACGAGGGCCGGCACCACGAGACGATGCGGTTCTTCGAGCGCAATCCGACGGCGTTGCGCGATCACCCGTCCGGCGAACGCATGCGCGAGCAGATGTTCACGCTGATCGAATACCTGACCGAACCCGACGCGCCGCTGTCGGCCCGGCTGAAGACGTCGATGGCCGTGTTCGCGGTGCACGCGACGTTCTTCGTGCTGCGTGACGACGGCATCACCGACGACGACCGCAAAGCCGCCGGCCTCGAAGTAGCCCTGGAGCTACTTGGCTGATCTTGCGTGCGGGGAGTCGTACCCGTGCGCAAAGCTTTGCGTTTTGGGCTTGAATTGTGCAAGACTGCGCATCAAATGCGCGGTGGATGCGCAGTCTGAGCGTGACCCAGGGGAGACGACGTGAGCGAGCGCGGATCTGGCATGGCGGCCGACATCGCTGAGCAGCCGGAGGTCTACACCCGGCTGCTCTCGCCCGAGCACTCCGCCGCGATCGCGACCGTCGCCGCCGGCATCGCGGAAGCGCGCCCGAAGCACATCGTCTTCACCGCCCGGGGCACGTCCGATCACGCCGCGCTCTACGGCGCCTACCTGACCGAGATCCGCCTCGGCATCTCGGCCGGCCTCGCGTCGCCGTCCGCCGTCACGGTCTACGGGGCCCGGCCCGATCTTTCCGAGGCGCTCGTCATCGGCGTCAGCCAGAGCGGCGGCTCACCCGACCTCGCGGAGGTCATGCGCACGGCACGCGAATCCGGCGCGCAGACGCTCGCGATCACCAACGACGCCTCCTCGCCGCTCGCGCAGGCCGCCGCCATCCACATCGACATCGCCGCCGGTCACGAGCGTGCCGTCGCCGCCACAAAGACCTACACGGCCGAGTTGCTGGCGTTGCTGATGCTGATCGAGGGCATCCGGGCCGGCGACGGCAAACTTCCCGCCGACGAACGCCGCGCCCTCGAAACGCTGCCCGACCTCGCTGCCGGCCTGCTGAGCGACGAGACACCGGTCGAATTGGCCCGGCGCTATCGGTTCGCCGCCCGGGTCGTCACCACCGCCCGCGGGCTACGCCTACCCGACGGCCCGCGAGACGGCGCTCAAGCTGATGGAGACGTCCTACGTGCCGGCGCTCGCGTTCTCCGGCGCCGACCTGCTGCACGGCCCGCTCGCCATGACCGACGCCAACGTGCCGGTGCTCGCGGTCGTCGGTGACGGGCCGGGCGGCGACGTCGATGCGCGAGGTGGTGACGCGGCTCGGTGAGCGGCGAGCCGACGTCGTCGTGGTCGGTCCGTCGGCCGTGCCGGGTGCGACGGCTCGCATCGAGACACCGTCGGTCGACGAACGCTACGCGCCGCTGCTCGACATCCTGCCGCTGCAACGGCTCGCGCTCGCGCTGTCGCTCGGTCGTGGTGAGGATCCGGACGCGCCTCGCGGCCTCAAGAAGGTCACCGTCACGCTGTAGCTCAGCGCGGCGGCGGCGCCGAACGCGATCACGGCCGGCGTGTTGACGCGCAGGTCAGCGCCCTGGAAACGCTCGCTCGGCCGGTTGCCGATGGCGACGTTGTAGGTGTCGGAGCCGTCCGGAACGCCGCGCACCAGGAACGGGAACTCGCAGACCATGCCCGTGCTGCCGGCCGCGTAGAGCCCGGGGCCGAGGGTGCTGCTCGCGACCGCCTTGCCCGCCGAGTCGGTCACGGTCACCCGGGTCAGGTCGGCGATGTCGGTGTAGGACGGCGGTGACACGCAGGACTTGCCGGTGGCCGCCGCGGCGCCGTCAGCGGGCGTGCCGGCCGGCACCTCGGCGCGGCCGATCAGCACGAAGCCGCCCGGCTTGATGTCGCTCTTCTGCGACGCGCCGACGAAACCGCAGCTCGCGAGCGAGGAGCAGACGGCGGCGGCGACGATGACGGCGGCGGCGAGGCGGGCAGCGCGATCTGTTCGTGACACGGGGTGAGGCTACTCCGGGTGTTGGACGTATGACGTGGGAGGCTTACGGGCGTGTCTACGCTGCGCGATCTCGTTGAGGAGCACACCGCCCTCGAGCCCGCCGACGTCGAGCACCTGCATCGTCTCGCGGGTGACTGGCAGTTGGTCGCTGACCTGTCCTTCGCCGACCTGCTGATGTGGGTCAAGATCGGCGAACCCGGTGCCGTCGGGAAGGACGAGTTCATCTGCGTCGCGCAGGTGCGCCCGACGACCGCGCCGACGACGTACCAGGATGATCAGGTTGGTCGGGTTTCTGCTGGTCCTGACATCGCGCACCTGTCGATCGCCCCGACAGCAGGGCCGGATCTGGCGCGAGGGCGATCCGGTGTGGTACGGGGATTTGCCGGCCCGGCACGAGGCGATCCCGATCCGGCGGCGCGGCGGCACCGAGGTCATCGCGCTGGTCGGCCGGGACACGAACCTGTCGAACGTCGCGGTCGCCGAGCCAGCTCGAACTCAACTACCTGACCACCGCCGACGACCTCGCGCAGATGATCGCCGATGGCACGTTCCCGCCGACCGCGCACCCCGGCGAGACGACCACGGCCCCCCGTGTCGGCGACGGGCTGATCCGCCTCGACGCGGCCGGCACCGTGACGTACGCGAGCCCGAACGCGCTGTCCGCCTACCGTCGCCTCGGCATGAGCGCCGGCCTCGAAGGCGAGGATCTGGCCCTGCTGACGAAGCGGCTCGCCGACGACACGCTCGAGGGCAGCCGAGGTCAACGCGCGCATCCTGACGGCGCTGCGGGGCGAGAGCCCGCCGCGCAAGGAGATCGACGCCCGGGGTGCCTCGGTGCTCATGCGGGCGCTGCCGCTGATGCCGGCGGGGGTGCCGATCGGCGCGCTGGTGCTGGTCCGGGACATCACCGAGGTGCGGCGCCGCGACCGGGCGTTGATCACGAAGGACGCCACGATCCGGGAGATCCACCACCGGGTGAAGAACAACCTGCAGACGGTTGCCGCGCTGCTCCGGCTGCAAGCGCGCCGGGTCGGCATCCCGGCGGCTCGGGCCGCGTTGGAGGAATCTGTCCGCCGGGTCGCGTCGATCGCGCTGGTGCACGAGACGCTGTCGATGTCGTCCGACGAGGCAGGTCGAGTTCGACGGCATCGTCGACCGGGTGGCGACAGCGGCCGGAGAGGTCGCGGCGGACGAGTCCAAGGTCGCGATGCGCCGCGAGGGCACGTTCGGGGTGCTGCCGGCCGAGATCGCGACGCCGCTGGTCATGGTGCTCAACGAACTGCTGCTCAACGCGGCCGAACACGCGTTCGCGCCGGGCTCGGACGGCTCGGTCACCGTTTCCGTCACGCGGGAGCGGCGGCACCTCCACGTCACCGTCGCCGACGACGGCCGCGGTCTGTCCGGACGATTTCGATACGGAGGGTTCCGGCAAGCTCGGCATGCAGATCGTCCGTACGCTCGTGACCGGGGAATTGCGGGGCACGATCGAGATCAGGCCGGGATCGTTGACTGGCACCGAGGCGCGAGTGGTCTTCCCGTTGGACAAACAGGTAGCGGCTGTCGACCCAACCCGACGCCCGGATCACGCCCGGTGGGTGGGAAGTCCGCTTCGATGCCTGGCCGTTTGTTAACGGTGTGTGGCAGAGTGAAACTATGTCAGTCGAAGCCGCGCGTGGAGCCAGGAAGACTTCCTGACCGCTCGCCGCCATGTCGACTACGGGCGCGTTCGCAGCGCCATGTGTCCGGCGTCCGAGCCCGCTAGCCCTTTCGGGCGCGCATCCGCCGGCACTCACTGACACAGACGTCACACGAATCGGTCTTCTCAGGGCCGAGCGTCTCGGCGTGCTGCGTGTCCTTACCGCACCTTCGATCGGCAGGACACCGAACATGACCATCACCGCAGCATCCCAGCTCGCGACCACGACGGGCGCGCGCCCGGCACCGCCGCCGCGTCGCGGCGCCGTGGCGAGGGCCAGTGGAAGCTCGGTTACCGCGAGCCGCTCAATCCCAACGAGCGCATGAAGAAAGACGACGACGGTCTCAACGCCCGTCTGCGCATCGAAAACATCTACGCGCATCGCGGCTTCGCCAGCATCGACCCGGGCGACCTGCGCGGCCGGTTCCGTTGGCTCGGCCTCTACACCCAGCGCAAGCCCGGCATCGACGGCGGCCGCACGGCGATGCTCGAGCCGCACGAGCTCGAAGACGAATACTTCATGCTCCGCGTCCGCATCGACGGCGGGCAGCTCGACCTGGCCCAGCTGCGCGCGATCGCCACCGTCTCCACGCGTTACGGCCGCGACACGGCCGACCTGACCGACCGGCAGAACGTGCAGCTGCACTGGGTTCGCATCGAAGACGTGCCGGCCATCTGGCGTGAGATCGAGGCGGTCGGCCTTTCCACCACCGAGGCCTGCGGCGACACGCCCCGGGTGGTGCTCGGAAGCCCGGTCGCCGGGGTCGCGGCCGCCGAGGTGATCGACGCGACGCCGGCCATCAAGCGAGATCACGGCCCGCTACCTCGGTGACCCGGAGTTCTCCAACCTGCCCCGCAAGTTCAAGACGTCGATCGGCTGGCTGCCCGACCTGCCGTACGAGATCAACGACATCGGTTTCGTCGGCGTCTGTCCATCCCGAATACGGTCCCGGCTTCGACGTCTGGGTCGGCGGCGGCCTGTCGACCAACCCGATGCTGGCCAAGCGCCTCGGCGCCTGGGTGCCGCTGGAAGAGATCGCCGACGTGTGGTCGGGCGTGATCTGCGATCTTCCGCGACTACGGCTACCGTCGGCTCCGCACCCGCGCCCGGCTGAAGTTCCTGGTCGCCGACTGGGGCGTGGAGAAGTTCCGCGACGTGCTGGAGACCGAATACCTGCACCGTCCGCTCGTCGACGGCCCGGCGCCGGAGCTTCCGGAGCGCCCGGTCGACCACGTCGGCGTGCACCAGCAGCGTGACGGCAAGTTCTACGTCGGCGTCGCGCCGATCGCCGGCCGGGTCAGCGGCACGATCCTCGCGAAGGTCGCCGACATCGTCGAGGCCCACGGCGGTTGGCGGGTGCGGATCACCGCGCAGCAGAAGCTGATCGTGCTCGACATCGCCGAAGACCAGGTCGAGTCGCTGATCGCGGCGTTCGACGAGATCGGTCTGTCGGCGCGCCCGTCGAGCTGGCGCCGAGCCACGATGGCCTGCACCGGCATCGAGTTCTGCAAGCTCGCGATCGTCGAGACGAAGGCGGCCGCGGCGACGCTCGTGCGCACGCTCGAGACCACGCTGGCCGACATCGACGTCGACATCAGCGTCAACATCAACGGTTGCCCGAACGCGTGCGCCCGCACCCAGGTCGCCGACATCGGCCTCAAGGGCCAGCTGATCCCGGGCCCTGACGGCGAGATGGTGGAGGGCTACCAGGTGCACCTCGGTGGCGGCCTCGGCCTGTCCGCGGCCGACCGGCCCAACTTCGGCCGCAAGCTGCGCGGCCTCAAGACCACTGCCGAGCAGCTTCCCGAGTACGTCACCCGCCTGGCTCGCCGCTACGCCGCCGATCGCTCCGAAGGCGAGTCGTTCGCCTCGTGGGTGACGCGGGCCGACGAAGAGGCGTTGCGATGAGCGCGTCCGGTGCTGGCGGCGAGGCGGGCGAGCGCGTCGTGCCCTACTACTGCCCCTACTGCGGCGACGAAGACCTGCGCCCCTCCGAAGAGGGCCACGGCGTCTGGGAGTGCCGCGCATGCGCACGCGCGTTCGGCGTGCGGTTCCTTGGCTTGGTGCCCGCATCCCGATCCGGAGCGGCCACAACTGCGGTAAAGCACGGAGGCATCAGCGATGACCATCACGCTGATGCCGGCGGCTCCGGCCGGTCGGCGCTCCTACGAAGATCTGCAAGAGACCGCGCTGCGCGCGAACGCGGCGCTGGAAGGCGCTCCCGCCGAGCGCATCGTCGAGTGGGCCGCCGGCGAGTTCGGCGAGCGGTTCTGCGTCACGAGTTCGATGGCCGACGCGGTGCTCGCACACGTCGTGTCGACCGTCGTCCCGGGCGTCGAGGTGGTCTTCCTCGACACCGGCCTGCACTTCGCCGAGACCTTGCGCGTCCGCGACCAGGTCGCCCGCACGCTGCCGCTGCGCGTCGTCACGGTGACGCCGAGGCAGACGGTCGGTCAGCAGGACGGCGAACACGGCCCGCGCCTGTTCGCGCCGTGACCCCGACGCGTGCTGCGCGATGCGCAAGGTCGAGCCGTTGGAGCGGGCTCTGGAGGGTTACGACGCCTGGGCGGCCGGGCTGCGTCGCGACGAGGGACCCACCCGGGCCAACACGCCCGTGGTCGGGTTCGAAGCGGCTCGGGGCAAGGTGAAGATCGCCGCCGCTGGCGCTGTGGACCGAGGCGGACCAGATCGCCTACATCAAGCGCTTCAACGTGCCGGTCAACGCCCTGATCGACCAGGGATTCGCGTCGGTCGGCTGCTGGCCGTGCACCCGGCGGACGGCTCCCGGCGAAGACGCGCGGGCAGGCCGCTGGGCGATGTTCGACAAGACCGAGTGCGGGCTCCACGCGGCGTGAGCAGTGTTGTTCTGGCTTTTCACGGGAGCAGGGATCCGAGGGCGGGCGTCACGGCGCGAGAGGTTACGCGTGCCGTCGCCGCCGCCCGCCCGGATCTCGCCGTGCATGTGGCCTTCCTCGACCTCGAAACACCCCGACTCGACGAGGTGTTGGGCTGGCTGTCGAACCGTCACGTGATCGTGGTGCCGATGCTGTTGACGCCCGCGTACCACGCTCGGGTTGACGTACCGACGGTCGTGGCCGCGGCCAGGGATCGGGGCGCTCGCATCGACGTAACGCCGATTCTCGGCGCGCCGCACGATGGGGGCACCGATCTGCTCGTGGCCGCGTTGCGCCGGCGGTTGCACGTGGAGCCGACCGGGTCATCCGCGATCGTGCTCGCCGCCGCCGGTAGCCGCGATCCACGTGCGCTGGCGGCCGTCGAGGCGGTGGCCGAAGCGTTGGGCCGAGCGACCGGTAGGCCGTGCCGTGCCGGTTATGCGTCCGGAATCGGGGCATCGGTGGCCGATGTGGTCGCCGACCTCCACCGGGCGGGCGCCGACGAGGTGGTCCTCGCGTCGCATTTCTTGGCGCCGGGCGTCCTTCACGATCGGGCGATGCTGCCATCCCGTCCGGCGGTCCCAGCGCCCATGGCGGCGAACCTGCCCGCGGGGCGTACGCGTGCCGTGGACCTGCTCGACCGCGGCGCCTTCCCGAAACCACGTGTCGTCGCGACCGACCCTCTCGGTGCCGCCGCCGAGATCACCGAACTTGTCCTTCGCCGGATCGAGGCGGCCCCGCGCCCTTGACGTCGATTCCGCTTGAACGTTCGTCAACTTGAGGTTGACGCGGCACCTGCGTCAACCTATGGTTGACGCATGACGAACCCCATTCCGATGACGGGCCACGTGCGGCTCGACGACCTCATCGACGCCATCAAGAAAGTCCACACCGACGCGCTCGACCAGCTCTCCGACGCGGTCATCGCCGCGGACCACCTCGGCGATGTGGCCGACCATCTCATCGGGCACTTCGTCGACCAGGCGAGGCGCTCGGGTGCTTCCTGGACCGACATCGGCCGCAGCATGGGCGTCACCAAGCAGGCGGCGCAGAAGCGCTTCGTGCCGAAGAGCCCGGGTGAGCCCGAACACCTCGATCCGGGTCAGGGCTTCGGCCGCTTCACCGATCGCGCCCGCAACGTCGTGATGACGGCGCAAAACGAGGCGCGGGCGGCCGGCAACCCGGAGATCCGTCCGGTGCACCTTGTCTTGGGCCTGCTGGCCGAGCCGGACGGCCTTGGAGCGAAGGCGATCGTGGCGCAGGGAGTGACCGTAGAGGCCGTTCGTGCGGCCGCCACGGCCCTGTTGCCGCCGGCGGAGGCAGAAGTGTCACCCTTGGTCCCGTTCGACCCACAGGCGAAGAAAGCGCTGGAGTTGACGTTTCGGGAGGCGCTGCGCATGGGTCACAACTTCATCGGCACCGAGCACATTCTCCTCGCGCTCCTGGAGCTCGAAGATGGCTCGGGCCTGCTCAGCGATCTCGGTGTCGACAAGGGCGTGGCCGAGGAGTTCACGGCCGAGGCGCTGGCCGCGATCGTCGCCGCCCGAGCGCAGATCTGACCCCGTCTTACTCGCGGTCGCCGACAGAGCTACCGGTTGGGCTATTTGATCAAGCTTCTGACCTGCGGTTCGTCACGCTCTGTGGTGAACCGTGGTGCACACCCGTAACCAAACAGGCACCCCGGAAAAAGTGCTTCCAGGGTGCCTGTAGTGTGGCTCACAGTTCCGTTGGAGGAAGCCATCGGACTGATGTGATGCACGAAGATGATCTGGTACGGGACGGTGAAGTTGATCTGGTGCGACGCGCTCGGTGATGACGAGAACTGCGGTAATGCCGAGACGCGCGGAGATGCTTGGAGGCTTAGCGGCTTTGGGTCAGATCGAGGCGCGAACGCGGATCCCGCCACGACGCTTGACAGCGCGGCGTTCCTCTTCGCTCATGCCGCCCCAGACGCCGGCATCCTGCCCGGACTCGAGCGCCCACTGAAGGCACTCGTCAACGGCAGAACAACGCCGGCAGACCGCTTTCGCCTGTTCTACCTGCAACACGGCGGGACCAGACGTCCCGATCGGGAAGAACAGCTCGGGGTCCTCGTCGCGGCAAATAGCACGGTGGCGCCAGTCCATGGCGGAAACACTCCTTGTTTGAAGAAACACAGGGTTGTTTGGAAACGCCGCGTGTCTGGTGTGAAACACAGCGTCTGGTCAAACACAGCGTTTGGTGAAACTCAGCGTTTGGTGAAGCTCACTCGCGAGCGCGCTCACAGGTTCTAAGCGACGCTCACAGGTTCGTTTGGCCTTGCAAGAACAGCGTGGGTTCCTATACGCAACGCAGCGGTCCATCCGAGGCTTAGCCGCAGGGGCTCGCCGAACGGTCGACAGCGCGTGAACAGGCTCGTTGGTTCGCTTGTGAATACTTTCACGAACTCGTGTCATGTCAAGGGGGATCGCGCGAAAAAGTCCGTATGGGTGAGCGAACTCACGCACGCTTTGCCCGGATTTCTATGACGCGATCGGGACCCCTGACTTGCAACCGTCAGTAGTCAATGTAGTACCCTGCGTGGGGACATGCCACCATATTCGGCATGTGTCGCAAGTGTCGCATGACAACTCTCGGCAACGAGCGCTCTAGCAGACTACCCGAATCGCTGCCGGGACGGCGGTAAAACGCACTTTGTCCCGTTCGCCGATGTAGTCGCCGTCGACCTGCAGACCGGCGGACAACTTTGCGCTCACCGTGAATTCGGGCAAATCGTGCAGTCGCAGAACGTGTTTGCCGTGCGGCCCGATCGCCGCTCCTGTCTCTTTTGACCGGCGTCCTGCGAGCAATTGCACGATCGTTCGACTACTGCCCGTGACGGTCATGTCTCTCATCGCCATCACGTCGAGACCGAGATCGAACGAGGCTTCCGGGCTCGCGTCGATCCGGCGCTCCCCGATGTAGGTCCACGGCGCGGTGTTCTGAATGACGACCATCGACAAACCACTTTCGGGTTCCTCGTCGGCTCGTTCGAGTGCGATCTTCGGCGCCCGGCTGGCCCGGTCGAAGACGAAGTTGCCCGCCATCGACTGCATGTAGAGCAGCGGCGTCGACTTGCGCCCGCGGCGGCGAGCCCGTTCGACCCGGTGAATGACCTCCGCGTCCATGCCGTAACCAGCACAGAATGTGAAATAACGGTCCTCGGCCGCCTGGCTGGAGTGTCCGGTGGTCGAGATCTTGCCCAAACCGATTTCACGGGTACGTCCGGCGCGCAGCGCCTCCAGGATCACCGCGGTGCCCTCTGCCCAGTCGGTCGGCAGTCCGAGTGCCCGGGCGAAGACGTTCGTCGATCCGCCACTGACGACCGCGAGGGCCGGCACATCGGCTCCGGGGCCGTCAGCGAGGAGCCCGTTGACGACCTCGTTCACGGTGCCGTCACCACCGAGGGCAACCACGACATCGACGCCGTTCTTTCGCGCCTCCCGCGACAGGCTGACCCCGTGGCCGCGCCGTCGGGTGTAGGCGACATCGAGCTCGGTTTCGCTCCGCAGCGCCCGGACCAGCACATCCCGGACCCGGTCGCTGGTTGTCGTCGCCTTCGGATTGCATACCAGCAGAGCGCGCATAGCCTGCGACTGTACCGGCCGGTCTGAGGGTGATTCGGTCGGCAGTACTCTGATGGGGTGACCGACACGCCCCCGAGCAAGGCGACTCGAAGCAAGGCCGCCGCCCGGGCCCCGTTGCCGGCGGCGCCAGTCGCGATGGCGTCTGGCCGCTCGGGCTGGACGCTGACGTGGGCGGTCCGGCTGATGCTGGCCGAAGCAGTCGCGGTCGGTTTGCTCACGGCACTGTCGATCTGGGCGGCCGTGACGACGTCCAACGTCACGATCGAGAGCGCCATCGCCACGAGCGGGTTCATCGCGCTTTCCGCCGTCGTGCTCGCGGCCCTCGGCCTCGCGCTGGCCCGGAAGAAGGCGCTCGCCCGCGGTCCGGCGATCGTCTTGCAGATGCTGCTGATCCCGCTCGGTTACTACATGGTCGCGGGTGGGCTGGCCTGGGTCGGCGTACCCGTCATGGTGATCGGTGTTGTCGGTTCTGGTCTTCTGCTCGCCCCGGCGACACGCGCCGCGCTGGGCCTGTTCTAGCTGCCCGGCCTGTTTTAGCTGCCGGCCTGTTTTAGCTGCTGGGCCTGTTCTAGCCGGTCTACCGGCGAAGAAACCGCCGGTCAGCGGCGTTTGGTCAAGTGGATGGTGGCCCTGCCGTTGAGTTGATCGGCCGAGACTTCCCCGGCCAGCGCGGTGAGCACCTGCCATGAGAACGATTGATCGCCCGGCAGCTTGCTCGTGCCGGTGGCGGGCACCGAGACGTCGATCGTCAGCGCGCCCGGCGTCACCGAGAAGCGACAGGTCACGTCGGAATCGCGGGACGCGAGCGGGAGCAGGATGCCGCAGGCCTCGTCGACCGCGATGCGCAGGTCTTCGATCTCGTCGAGAGTCATCTGCAGACGTGCGGCGATGCCGGCCGTGGCGGTCCGCAAAACCGCCAGGTAGGTGCCGTTGGCGGGCACCACAACGATGACGACGTCATCGCCGCCGGTCGCCGGACTATCAGCCGTCGGATCAGTCGTGGGCGAAGCCAACCGATCAACCCCCTCGCGTTTGCGTCAGACCGCGACTCTATGCGGTCGGTGCGATCTTGTGATCGCTGGAGGCTGCCAGCTTTACCAGAGCGTCGCCGGAAAGCCGGTACGGGACCCATTCCGCGGTCGCGACGGCGCCGACGGAATGGTAGAACTCGCGGGCCGGATTCCAGTCCAGAACCCACCATTGCAGTCGCGGGTAATCGCGGTCGACGCAGATCTGCGCGAGCGTGGCGAGCATGGCCGCACCGATGCCGCTACCGCGGGCCGCCGGACGCACGTAGAGGTCTTCCAGGTAGATGCCGTGCCGGCCCTCCCAGGTGGAGAAATTCAGGAACCACAGCATCATGCCGAGGGGTCGCCTCGCCGATCGCATCGTCGCTGGTCGGGGTGCCGTCCGGGTTGCGACGTGGCCGAAGAGCGCCGGGTTGTCGCCGAAAAGAGCGACCTGGAGCTGCTCGCGGTGAGGTGGCACTCTTCCGGCGCCCGCTCGTATTCGGCGAGTTCATGCACCATCGCGACCACGGCCGGCACGTCCTGGGGACGTACCGGCCGGATCGTGAATTGCGGTTCGCTCACGCCTGCTTGGTCTCCCAGAAGATCTTGGCGATCTCGTCGATCTTCGCGAGCAGCTTGTCGGCGACGGCCGGGTCGGCCGAGCCCTTCGCACCGGACGCGCCGGCGAGCTTGGTCGCCTCGTTGAAGAGCGTTGTGCAGGTCCGGGTACTTCTCGAAGTGCGGCGGCTTGAAGTAGTCGGTCCACAGCACCCACAGGTGGTGCTTGACCAGCTCGGCGCGCTGCTCCTTGATGATCAGGCCGCGGGTGCGGAAGTCAGGGTCCGTGTTGGCCTGGTACTTCTCGCAGATGCGCCTTGACCGACTCGGCTTCGATCCGGGCCTGCGCCGGGTCGTAGACGCCGCACGGCAGGTCGCAGTGGGCGCTGCACGATCGTGCGCGGGGTGAACATACGTGGCAGTCGCATCGTCACATCCTCCATGAGCTGTTTTGCGATGATCGTTCTCCAGTATCGACCTTACTCTGGCCGCCGGAGGTGAACTCGTTGGCGATACCCCGTTCGTCCGGTTCACGGCCCGACTGCGCCGGCGTGGCTGTTTCCGGTGCTGGTCGGGGCCCGTCGATGGTCCCGACGCTGCGGGCACGGCGACGCGTTGCTGGTGCGCCGCACGGCGGCCGGCCGGCCCGGCGACGTCGTGGTCGCACGGTTCCGGAGCCGGCCCGAACCTGCTACGTGGTCAAGCGGCGTCGCGCACGCCGGGCCGGCGGCTGGTGGGCGTCTAGGGCGACAACGAATCTCGCGTCACAGACGACTCCCGCGTGCCTACGGCGCTGGCCGAGGTGCGAGGCACGGGTCGTTGCTGCGGTGGTGGCCGCATCCGGCCCGAGCAGGCTCGTGCTGCGCATGAGAGCGCTCGCGGCGCCCGGGCCTGGGAGATGAGCATCGCCGCACAGTTTCGACGCCGCCGATCCCGAGTCTTCGTCACTGCACCGCGGCGGCAAGATGGCGTCGCGCGCGACGGTCCCGCTGGCCAGCCGCGAGGACCTCTCGCTCGCGTACACGCCCGGCGTGGCCGAGGTGTGCGAGGCGATCGCCGCCGACCCGTCCCTGGTGCGACGACTACACCTGGGTCTCGCACACCGTCGCGGTGGTCACCGACGGCTCGGCCGTGCTCGGCCTGGGCAACATCGGCCCGCGCGCCGCGATGCCGGTGATGGAGGGCAAGGCGGTGCTGTTCAAGCAGTTCGGCGGCGTCGACGCGGTGCCGATCTGCCTCGACACCCAGGACGTCGAGGAGATCATCGCGACGGTCACCGCGCTCGCGCCCTCGTTCGGCGGCATCAACCTCGAGGACATCTCCGCGCCCCGCTGCTTCGAGATCGAGCGCCGGCTCGACGAGGCGCTGCCGATCCCGGTCTTCCACGACGACCAGCACGGCACCGCGGTCGTCGTGCTCGCCGCGCTGCGCAACGCGGCCCGCTGCTCGGACCGCAAGCTCGGCCGACCTGCGGGTGGTGGTCAGCGGCGCGGGCGCGGCCGGCGTCGCGGTGACCAGGATGCTGATCGCGGGCGGCGTGACCGCGGCGACGTGATCGTCTGCGACTCCCGCGGCATCATCCACGCCGGCCGGGGCGACCTCAGCCCGGCGCGAAGGCCGAGCTCGCCGCGATGACCAACGCCGCGCGGCGTGACCGGCGGCGTCGCCGAGGCGCTGCGCGGCGCGGACGTGCTCGATCGGCGTGTCCGGCGGCAGCGATCGCCGAGGAGGCGGTGGCCGGCATGGCGCCGGGCGGCGATCGTCTTCGCGCTGGCCAACCCGACGCCCGAGGTGCACCCGGAGGTCGGCCGCGCGGTACGCGCCGTGGTCGCCACCGGCCGCAGCGACTTCCCGAACCAGATCAACAACGTGCTCGCGTTCCCCGGCATCTTCCGGGGCGCGCTGGACGCGCGGGCGACCCGCATCACCGAGGGCATGAAGGTGGCGGCGGCGGAGGCGATCGCCGGCGTGGTCGCCGACGAGCTGCGTGCCGACGCGATCGTGCCGAGCGCCGCTCGACCCGCGGGTCGCACCGGCGGTGGCCGCCGCGGTCGCGGCGGCCGGCCCGCCGCGACGGCGTCTGCCGCTGCAGCGGCAGCCTGACGAAGCGTCCGGCGATCGGCGTGCGCGACCGATAGTTCGCTGATCGGGTCGCCGTGCGGGCGTTCGTCAGGTCCATGCGCAAGCCCGTCGGCCGGTGTTAGCGTGCCGGCATGCGTGCCGCTTACGCCTCGGCGATCAATCCGGACGACCCGCTCGCCGCGCTCGCGGTCGGTGACCTGGCCGAGCCCGCAGACGCCCGACGACTGGGTGACGGTCGAGGTGCGGGCGAGTTCGCTCAACCACCACGACCTCTGGTCGCTGCGCGGCGTCGGGCTGCCCGCCGACCGGCTGCCGATGATCCTCGGCTGCGACGCGGCCGGCGTCGACGCCGACGGCAACGAGGTGGTCGTCCACCCGGTCATCGGCGCGACGCCGAGCCGACCCGGCCGACGAGACCATGGACCCGAAGCGCACGCTGCTCTCCGAGCACTAGCCGGGCACGCTCGCCGAGCGGGTCCGCGGTGCCGCGGCGCAACCTGGTGCCGAAGCCGGCCGGAACTCTCGTTCGCCGAGGCGGCCTGCCTGCCGACGGCGTGGCTGACCGCGTACCGGATGCTGCGGATCCGCGGGCCGGTCTGCCGGAGGGCGGCTCGGTGCTGGTGCAGGGCGCCGGCGGCGGGGTCGCCACCGCGGCGGTGCTGCTCGCCGTGGCGCTGGGCGCGACGGGTCTACGCGACCAGCCGCGACGCCGGACAAGCGGGAGCGGATCGCGGCGCTCGGCGCGACCGCGCTCGAGCCCGGCGCGCGGCTGCCGGAACGGGTCGACGTGGTGATCGAGACGGTCGGCGCGGCGACCTTCGAGCACTCGCTGAAGGCGACGAGCCGGGCGGCCGCGATCGTGGTCTGCGGGGCGACCGTCCGGCCACCTGGCCACCGTCGACCTGCGCCGGGTGTTCTTCCTGCAGCTGGAGATCATCGGCTCCACCATGGGTACGCCGCGACGAGCTGGCCGCGCTCGCGGCCCTGTGCGTGGCCGGGGGATCCGGCCGATCATCGACTCGGAGCACGCCTTCTCCGACGTCCGTGCCGCGTTCGAACGACTGACGTCCGGCGACGTGTTCGGCAAGGTCGTGCTCGACCACACGCGGTAAACGGGCCTAAACGGCGGTCACCTTGCGGATCCGGTTGAGCGCGAAGTTCCGTTCGTCGTCGCGGAGCCGGCACCACGCGGTGACGAGGTTGCCGTCGAGTTCCGTCGGTTCGATGATCCGCCTGGTCTGCTGACCGTCCTGACTCGCGTAGTGGATCCAGATCGGGGTCTCGGCATCGATCGCGGCCGCGAGCAGCTTCTGTTCGGCCGGACTCAACTGCGGCGCGTACTTGTGCACGGTGCGCAGCGTCGCGAGGACGGCCGGCGGGATGGAGACGGGAGTCGCGGACCCCGCCGTGTCGACGGTCGGCTCGCCGGACTCGATCGTGCGTCGTGGCGGTGGCGGTGGCGGCTCCGCCGATGGCACGCCGAGATGTTGGGCGATGTCGAGCTTCGCCGCCTCCTCGTTGGCCCGGTCGACCTCGCCGGCCAGGATCTGCGTCACGACCGCCGCCATGTCGAGGGTCGCCGTGGCGCTAGCCGAGTTGCGGGTCTGACCTGGCACCCGGGTGCCGGTCCACGCTCCGTCCGCGTCGTACTCGTCCTCGTCGTAGTCGTCTACCTCATGCTTCTCGTATTCGTCGTACTCGTATCCGTCTTCGTCGACCTTGGTGACCGTGTGTCTCCGGGCCGGGACCCGGCGCTCGCCGGTCCGTCGGCTGGCCGGCCGCTCGATCATCGTGGCGCCGGTGTCGTCTTCGCCGACCGGTGCGTAACCGGCGGCTCGCAACGACGCCAGCGTCTTCTCCATCGGGACCGCGCTCGCCAGCACACCGGGCGCCAGCAACGTGAGGCCCAGCGACGTCAGTGACTTCGCGGCGGCGATCTCGGCGAGCAGCGCGTGATCGTCGGCCCGCAGCACGCAGGCGACCGTGCGCACCCGCAACGCGCCGTGACGCCGGGCGACGTCGGCCACCAGGTATTCCAGTGGTTGCGGGAGCTTTCCGCCGGCCGCGATGCCCTGCAGCTCACGCAGAACCGTGTCCGGCGTCGCGCCACCGTCGAGGGCGCGGCGCACCGACGCCGGCGAGATCCGCCACGTTGTCGCGGAGCCGCGGGACTCGCGGTCGCCCACGGTGTCGAGCAGAGTCGACACCGACGACGACGGGCTGCCCGGCACGACGACGGTCAGATCGGCCTGGAAGATCGCCTCGGCGCTCGGCGGGTGCACGAACGTGGCCGCGACCTCGGCCAGCTCGCCTGTGGTGCCGGCCTTCCCTTCGGCGAGCAGCGCGCGGCCGAGAGAGCTGAGCGTGTCCCGGCCGACGATGCCGAGCAGCCGGGCTTCGGCCCACGTCGGGTCGACGGCGTTCGCGGCGTCGGCGAGCGCCCCGGCCACGATCGGGCGGCGCCAGCGGACGATCGCCTGCAGATCGGAGATCGTCGCGAACCCGGTGCCGGGCGGCCATTCGGTCGCGGCCAGCAGCACGTCGGTCCGCAGGTGGGCTCCGACCGACCCGTACGCCGGAGACCCGTAGGCGGCCGACCCGGACGGTTCGAAGCCCGCCGGCCGGAAACTCGCCGAACCGGGACCGGCTGGTTCGTAGCCACCCCGGCGAAAGCCGCCCGGTCCGACCCGCCGGGGCCGGTAGACCGAGCCGAAACCGATGGTGATCAACGCCGGACGCGTCGGCTGCCCCTGCACCAGCGGGATCGTCGGCAGCGCCAGCCACGTGTGGAGCAGCGCGACGAGCCGATCGCCCGGCGCCTGGGCCCGCCACTGGTCGAAGGCCGGCGTCGGCATCATCACGCCGCCCTCGGCTCCGAGCAGGTCGGCGGCGTGCGCCAGCTCGATCCACAGCCGCACTTCGCCGCCCTCGGCCCCCGCACTCTCCGGAAGGCCGGCGGCTTTCGCGAGGCGTCGCAGTTCGCGTACGCCCACACCGCCTGATTTCAGCAGTGCGGCCGGCGTGTGCCCACACGCCTCGACGAGCGCGGCCACGTGCTCGATCGCGGAATTGCTCGCGGCAGCGGCGTCTTGGTCGGCCTCCGCCTGCGGCACCGGCACGGCCGCGACCAGCGTGACGCCGCTCGACGCGCCGCCGGTCGCGAGTCCTGTCGTGCCTGGCGCGGTCACCTCGGGCTTCGGCGACAGCGTCGGATGCCAGTCGTCGCCACGGATCGCCAACCCGACCTCGCGTGGCACGATCACCGACTGCCAATCGCCCAGCACAAGCCCATTGAGCAGCAGGTACGCGGTTGCCGGATCGAGCCGCCCGGGGTGGGCGTAGGTCGTCTGGTACTGCAGGACCGGATGCGACCACGCGCCGACCGTCAGCAACTCACGCTGCTCGTCGGGGGCCGCGTTCCACAGTCTGCGCACCGCGGCGCCGTCCGCGTAAAAGGCTTGGAGGTCCGCGAGGATGTCGACTTTCCGTGATCGCATCGGCAGGCCCAGCGCGTCGGCCCGGGCGCGCAGGTCGTCGACGGTGCGTGGGCTCAGCAACTCGGCCACCGGTGGACCGAGCCGCAGCGGCTGCGGCATCAGCGACCGCAACGAACCGGGCACGTGCAGCCGGCCCTCGAACTCCCAGACGACCGCCCAATCCATACACACGTGCAGTGCCGCGTCGAGATGCACATCATCGGCAGACAGATGCAGCCTCGCCGCCAGGTCTTCGCGGGTCATGCCGTCGTCTTCGAAGACCAGCAGCGTCGACAGCACCTCGACGCACGGCTGTGGCAGGTCATAAAGCACGCTGCGCAGACTGGTCGGATAGTGCAACCGGTCGGCGACATCGCCGAGGTCACGGGGGCGGAACGGGCCGAGGACGTCGGGGCGCCTGGTCAGGATGTCCACGAGTTGCTGTTCGGTTCGGGAGGCAAGCCACTGGCGGAGCGTCGACGTCACGCTAGCCAAATCTTCCGTACCGCCACTGGCACCGTCAACTACCCCCACGCGGCCTGTGGACAACCGCGCGTTAGCGTAGCGACGTGGAAAACGCTGGTGGGAAGACTTTCGAAGGCCCGCATTTCGGTGAACAGGGTGGCCTGCTGACGTACGGCAGCTATCTCCATCTTTCGGACCTTCTGGACCAGCAGGTCCCCGAGTCGAACCCGCCGGCTCACGACGAGTTGCTCTTCATCACGATCCACCAGGTCTACGAACTGTGGTTCAAGCTGCTGCTCGCTGAGTTGACCGACGCGCGCGATCGGATGTTGCAGGGCGAGACCTACCTCCCACGGGTACGGCTGGAGCGCTGCCTGTCCATCGAACGCCTGCTCATCAGCCAGGTCGACGTGATCGACACGATGACGCCGCAAGACTTCCTCGCGTTCCGGACGAAGCTCGCTCCGGCGTCCGGCTTCCAGTCGGCGCAGTTCCGGGAGATCGAGTTCATTTCCGGCCTCAAGGACCCGGGCTATCTCAGCCGGTTCCGCGGCCTCACCGACGAGGAGCGGGGCCAGCTGAAGCTCCGTCTCGACGAGCCGTCGCTCTGGGACGGCTATCTCGCGGCGCTGCGGCTCGCCGGTTTCTCCGTGGAGACGCCGGAGGAGCGGGTCGTCGCGTTGCGTACGGTGGCTCACGACCGGGCGGCGTACGGCCCGCTGTGGGACCTCGCGGAGGCCCTGATCGACCACGATCAGGCATGGTCGCTGTGGCGCGCCCGGCATGTGCTGATGGCCGAGCGCCAGATCGGCACGAAGCCCGGCACCGGTGGATCCGCGGGTGGCGCGTACCTGCGGTCGCGTATCGAACTGCGTTTCTACCCCGAGTTGTGGGAGTTGCGCAGTCAGCTCTGATCGGTTAGCCGTGCCCGTGTCAGCCGATGCGGAGCGGCCCGACCGGCACGGCACCGTCGGAGATCCACTTCTCGACGCTCTCGGCGTAGATCGGGACGAGTTCCGCCTCGGCGCGATGATCGGCGATGAGCTTCGTCGCCTCGTCGACCGTGCGCCCCCGCAGTCGCATGACCGCGTACGCCATCATCGTCGACCGGCGCCGCCCCTGCTGGCAGTGCATGAGTACGCCCGCCGTCGGATTCTCGCCGAGTGTCCGCGCTGCGAAGACCGCCGCGGCCGACCACAATTCCGGCGGCTGCCACCGGCCGACGTCCCACATCGGCGCGTGCACGACGTGCGACGGCCCGAAGACGGCGCGCTCGACCGCGAGATCCTGCGAGATCCAGGTCTGCTCACGGGTACGGCAGTTGACGACGTCCGTCACGCCGAGCGCCGGAAGATAACGCAGGGTGGCCGCGGTGGGGAGTTTGCCGATCGCGACCCGCTCCTCGCCGAGCCAGCTGAGGTGCACAGTCCGGGCGTTCGGCGCGTAGAGCCGGGTGCTGAGTGCGAAGAATCGTTCCCGAATGCCAGTCATGTCGTCCCCGCTGGCACAGCGCGCCGTGCCTGTCGTCGTGATGCCGATCCCCATGGGCCACGCTGCGTTCCTATACCCGCATCGTAGAGGCGTCATACCCCCTTGGAGACGGCATACGCTGCGCACGCGCGAGAACGTGCCGGGTGTTGATCTTGTGCTTGGGTTGGTCTATGTCTTCGTGTGGTAGCGGTTGCGTTGTGGTCGTTGGTCCGGGTCCACGTACGGCGGTGGTTTGAAGGAGAACTGTCCGTCGGTGTCGCGGATGATCTCCCACCCGCCCGGCAGGTGCACGGTGTGATGGTGGTGCGAGCAGAGCAGGAGTCCGTCGGCGGCGCAGGTCGTTCCGCCTGTGTGCCACGGCTTCCAGATGGTGGACTTGGCACCAGGTGGGTGGCCGGTCGCAGCCGGGGAAGGCGCAGCCGCCGTCCCGCAGGATGATCGCCCGGCGGACGGCTCCGGTGTAGAGGCGTCGTTGCCTGCCGAGGTCGAGGACTTCGCCCCGGTTGCCCAGGACCGCGGGCAGGATCAGGGCGTCGCAGGCCAGCCGCCGCACCGTGGTGGGTGAGAGTTGGCCGCCGATGTCCAAGGTTCCGGCTGAGAGTTCCTTGGTCAGGACGTCGTATTTGACGGTCACGTTCAGTTGCGGGCGTTGGCCGCCGTTGTCCGGCAACGTATCTGCTTGCAGGGCCAGCCGGCACACGTCGATCAGGGCGTCGGCGCGGCGTTGTTCGGGCAGCCGCTGGTCGCGTTCGCCGGCTGTGCCGGCGGGGATCGGTTTGGCCAGCGGGTCGATGGCGGACTTCAGGATGGTGGCGCTCTCGGTGTCGAGGTGACCCCAGATGCTGTGGGAGCCGTTGCCGTTGTCGCGGATCGAGAACGCGCGTTTGCGGCGGGCGGCGGCTTCTTCGCGGTTGAGTTTGGCTTCGAGGGCTTCGTCGGCGATTTCGGGGGCGATGTAGTCCAGGATCTTCTCGCCCTGGTGGCGTAGCAGGGTGGGTTCGTAGACCGCGGCGAGTTTGATCAGTTCGGCTTCGCAGGTGTCGACGAGTTTCGGGTCGAGGTCATGCGGCAGGTTTTTCATGATGGCCCCGATGACTATCGCCTGTTCCGGGTTCACCGCGATCCCCACGACCGGCTTCGCGACGCTCGCCGCGTCACCGTCGTCGGCGGTCATCGCCCAGACCATCAGCGCCGAGCCAGCGCCGGAGTCGGAATCGGCGCGGTCGCCGCCGGCCCGAGCCAGCCTCCCCGGCGGTCGCCGCCGCGCCCGAGCCAGCCCCTGTCGCGGTCGTGGCTTCACCCGGCCGGCACCCGTTTCTGTTCTTCGCCCGCGTCGGCCTCTGTCGCGGTTGTCGCTCCGCAGCCGCCTCCGCCGACGCCGTTTCAGCCGAACCCGGCATCACGTCGCGCGGCCTCGGAGACCAGGTCGCCCAACGGCCCCGCCAACGCCACCGCCCGCGACCCGGCCGACATCGCCGCACCCATCGCCTCCCGACGATCGAGCATCGCCCCGAGCTTCACCAACCGATCCGCCGCCGAACCACTGATCCGCAGAAAATCCCGCAGGAAATTCGCGGTCGAGGTCGACCCGTGCATCCGCGGCCAATCCCGCCCCGCCAACTCATGCGCCAACCTCGCCTGTGCCACCCGGACAGACGTCGCGATGTCCTCGAGCCCGGCCAACCGGTCGACGATGTCGACACTGCCCAGAGCCCACGGAGATTGATCAAGCACAGCAGCCACAGCCACCGCCGCCTGCCCGATCATCTCGTTCACAGGTTCATTTTCGCACGCGCGTACGACAACAAAGCATCGAAGTTGATCTCCGCCAAAGAAAAATCTTGAGGACGTTTCGAGCCCTCAGCGCCCAGCGCCGAGCCCCCAGCGCCGAGCCCCCAGCGTCCAGCGCCCAGCGCTACGCGTTGATGGAGATCTTTCGCATGTCGTCGTGCGATTGCAGATACGACCGAATCGCGATGAGGGCCGCGATCCCGTCACCACTCGCCGAACCCAATTGCTTCGTCGATCCGGCGCGCACGTCCCCGGCCGCGAAAATCCCGGGCACCGACGTCGCGAACGCTGAATCGACCGTCACGAAACCCCACTTGTCGAGCGCGACCGCATCGCCCAGCCAGCCGGTGTTCGGGTCGAGACCGATGAAAATGAAGGCGGCCGCCGGAGTGAGATTCTTCGTGCCACTGCCGTCACGCACGACGACCTCGGTCAGCTTGCCGCCCTTGCCGGCCATGGATTCGATGGACGTATTCAGGTTCACGGTGAACTGTGGATGGTTGTTCACCTTGTCCTGCAACGTTTTTGACGCGCGCAACGAGCCGCCGCGTTCGATGACCCGAATGCGCTTCGCGAACTGCGCGAGAAACAGCCCTTCCTCCAGCGCCGAATTTCCGCCGCCGACCACGAGCAATTCCTCGGCGCCGCGGTAGAACGGGCCGTCGCATGTGGCGCAGAAATGCACGCCGGCGCCGATGAAATCCTCTTCGCCCGGCACGCCCAGCCGTCGATAGGCGGATCCCGTCGCGATCAGTGCGGCCGACGCTCCGATCGTTTTACCGGTCGCGAGCGTCAAAGCAACCCCACCCTCTTCCACGGGTACGATTTTCGTGACGCCAACGGCCGACAGCAGCTCGACGCCGTAACGACGAGCCTGCGCGACGAATCGGTCGGCCAGTTCGCCGCCACCGATGCCGTCGGGAAACCCGGGATAGTTGTCGATCTTCTCGGTGATGCCGGCCTGACCGCCGAGGCCCGCCTTGTCGATGACGATCGCGTCGATGCCCTCACGGGCCGCGTAGATCGCCGCCGCCAAGCCGGTCGGACCGCCGCCGATGATGGCGAGGTCGTAAACCCGGCACATGGGCTCCCGGGTGATGCCGAGCTTCTCGGCCAGCTCGTCGTTGCCCGGCTCCAGCAGGTGGCTGCCGTCGGCGAAACGGATCGTGGGGATCGTGCGACCGCCGTTCTGCAGCTTCTCGACGTACGCGAGACCGCTCGGGTCCTGATCGATGTCGATCCACTCGTAGGGAACCCGGTGCTCCGCGAGGAACGTCTTCGCGCGCTTGCAGTCGGGGCACCACGGTGCGCCGTACACGGTCACGTCAGCCATGCCGCCAAGCATTCCACGCCATGACGACGCCCGCTCTTACGAAGAAGTGACGGTGACGCGAGTCAACTCGGGAGGCGGCTGCGAATCGCCGTTCGGGCTGCCGCGTCGACGTCCGGACTCACGGCGCCCCACTGATCGAGGGCCAGCAGCGCCGCGCCGATGACCGGGCGATCGTGCACGACCTCGATCGTCGCCAGCGGAGCCACCTCGAAGAGCCCGGCGAGCACGGCATCGTGCAACAGCGGTCGCCGGGCCGCCAGCACGCCGCCGCCGAGCACGATCGTGTGCGCCTGATCGAGGAGCCCGAGCCGGGTGCCGGCGATACGCGCGAGCGAGACGATCTCGCGTGCCTGGCGGGCCACGACCCGGCGAGCGATCGCGTCCCCGGCGTCCGCGACCTCGAAGAGCAGCGGCGTGAGTTCTTCGATGCGGGAGCTGTCGATCTCACCGAGGTGAATCGCGGCGCTCACGTCTTCGACGGTTGCCCGGCCGAAGTGATCGGCGACAGCGCCTGCCAGTGCCGTTGCCGGGCCGCGAGTGTCTTCGCCACGAGCCGCGTGCCACAGCGTGACCGCGGCGAGGTGGTGGCCGCCACCCCAGTCGCCGGAGATAGGGCCGAGCGCGGGAAAGCGAGCGACCCTGCCGTCCTGGTCGCGACCGAGGCAGTTGATGCCGGCGCCACAGATCACGACGATCGAGTTCGGATCGGCCGTACCGGCGCGCAGTAATGCGAAAAGGTCGTTCTCGACGATCTGTTGCGTGGCCCAGCCCGCCTCGCACACGGCCTTGCCGAAGGTTTCCACCTCGACCGGCAGATCGACGCCAGCGAGGTAGGCCACGAGCAGATCGGCCGGCACACCCGCCTCTTCGACCGCTTGCGCGATGAGATCGCCGAGCACGCTTAGCGAGCCCTCGATGCCGAGATTGTCGGGCGACGATCCGACGCCGCGCACGAACGCGAGCACGGTGCCGACTTCGTCGCCCACCACGACGTCGGTCTTCGAGTTGCCGCCGTCGATCGCAACGTAATGCCTCATCGCACCATCGAGACTCATCGGGCCCACGCCAAGTGCGCCGCACCGGCCGCGATCAGCTTGTCGGTCAGCGGGTCCGCGAGCTCGTGTTGCCCGATCAGCGGATGTGCCAGCAGTGCTTTGTAGACACGCTCGCGGCCACCGTGGATCGCGGCGTCGATGGCGAGTTCCTCGTACGCGCTGACGTGTGCGATCAACCCGGACATCATCGGCCCGACCGGGTCCGTGGCGACCGGCGTGGCACCCGAGCCGTTGACCGAGCACGTGGCCTCGATGACCGCGTCGTCGGCGAGGAAGGGCAGCGTGCCGTTGTTGCGTACGTTTACCGAATGCGCCCCGCCGTCGCCCGACAGCAGCGAGGAGACGAGCCCGATCGCGGCTTCCGAGTAGAACGCGCCACCCCGTTGCCCGAGCAGTTCCGGCTTCGTGACGAGGTTCGGATCGGCGTACATGTGCAGAAGTTTCGCTTCGATCGCGGCCACGGCCTCGCCTCGTGTCGGCGCGCCCGTGAGTTCCCGGACCACCTCGTCGTGCGCGTAGAAGTACCGGAGGTAGTAGGACGGCACGCAGGCGAGGCTCGTCAGGACCTCGATCGGCAGCTCGACCTCCTCGGCCAACTCCCCGAGGTGCGCGTGCATGAGTTCGGGCAGCCGGTCGACGCCGTCGACGTACGCGTGCCGTTCCCACGTCAGGTGGTTGAGCCCGATGTGGTCGAGCGTGACGGCGCCCGGTTCGACGTCGAGGAAGCCGGCGAACCGTCGCTGGAAGCCGATCGCGACGTTGCACAGGCCGACCGCGCGGTGACCGGCGTCGAGTAGCGCGCGCGTCACGATGCCGACCGGGTTCGTGAAGTCGACGATCCACGCGCCCGGAGCGGCGAGGCGGCGGGCGCGTTCGGCGACGTCGAGCACGACCGGCACCGTCCGCAACGCTTTCGCGAGGCCGCCCGCCCCCGTGGTCTCCTGGCCGACGCAGCCGCAGTCGAGCGGGAACGTCTCGTCGGAGATCCGTGCGGCCTGCCCGCCGACGCGGAGCTGGATCAGCACCACGTCGGCGTCGCGCAGCCCGTCGTCGAGCGACGACGTCCACGTCAGCTTGCCCGGGTGGCCGTAGTGCCCGAAGATGCGCTGCCCGAACCGGGCCACGATCTCCAGGCGCTCGGCCGCCGGATCGATCAGGGTGAGTTCGGTGATGTCGAGCTGCCCGGCAAGCCGGGCGAACCCATCGACCAACTCCGGCGTGTACGTAGACCCGCCACCCACGACCGCGAACTTCACCCTTTGACCCCCGTCAACGTCACGCCCTGCACGAATGCCTTCTGGGCGAAGAAGAACAGCACCACGATCGGCAGGATCGTGATGACCGTCGCGGCCATCACGAGGTTCCATTCGACGTTGTGCAATCCGTGGAACGACGCCAGCGCGAACGACAGCGTCCAGTTGTTGGAATTCTGGCTCGTGTAGAGATACGGACCGTAGTAGTCGTTCCAACACGAGAAGAACATGAATAATCCCGTGGCCGCGATTCCCGGCCGTGCCATCGGCACGATGATGCGCAGCAACGTACGCCATTCGCCGGCGCCGTCGACCCGGGCCGCGTCGAGGTATTCGCTCGGGATCGTCACCATGAACTGCCGCAGCAGGAAGATGGAGAACGCGTCGCCGAGCAGGTTCGGCAGGATCAGCGGCCACAGCGTGCCGGTCAGGTTGAAGTGCGCCCACCAGAGGTAGAGCGGCACCGTCGTGATCTGCGGTGGCAGCAGCATCATGCAGATGATGACGAGGAACGTGAGATTGCGTCCGCGCCATTTGAGTTTCGACAGCGCGTACGCCGCCGGCACGCTCGACAGCAGCATGAAGCCCGTCGCGAGCACCGCGTACATCATGGTGTTGCCGAGGTAGCGCCACATGTCGAGCTTGCTGAAGACGTCCGCGTAATTGCTGAAGTGCCAGCTCTTCGGCCAGTAGTCACTGGAAAGCGACTGCTGCGGCGACATGAACGACGTCAGCACGATGAAAACGATCGGGGCCAGGGCGCAGATGGCGACGGCGATCGCGATGGAGTGCCGGGCGATGAAGAACAGCTTGCCCTCGCCCCGGCGGCGGCGCCTCGGCGGCGTGGCGACCAGGGCTTCCGGAGTGATGGCGGCGGGGCCGGCCGTTACCGTGGTCATGAGGCTCCTTCCGTGAACGTGCGGGATCGCTTCAGCAGCACCGCGATCACGACGAGCGTGACGAGGAACAGCACCACGGCCAGCGCGTTCGCGTAGCCGAGTGTGTTCTCGCGGGAAGCCGGCCTGATAGAGGTAGAGCGGGTAGGTCAGCGTCGATTCCTGCGGGTAGCCGAAGTTGCCCGCGGCTCCGCCGCCGACCGTCGCCTTGCCGGAGGCCGCCGCCGACGCGACCGCCGCCTCGGTGAAGTAGCCGAGCGTGGCGATGATGCCGGTGATCGTCGTGAAGAGCAGCACCGGCGAGATGGTCGGCAGCGTCACGTGCCGGAACTGCTGTCAACGCCGTCGCGCCGTCGATCGAGGCGGCTTCGTAGAGGCTCACCGGCACGTCCAGCAGCGCGGCCAGGAAGATGACCATCGTGTTGCCGATGCCCCACATGGCGAGCAGCACGAGCGACGGCTTCGACCACGTCGGCGAGTTGAACCACAGCGGCCCGTCGATGCCGAACTTGCCGAGGATGTGGTTGACCGGACCGGTGCCGGGCTTGAGGATGAAGACGAACGCGAGCGCGCCGGCCACCGGCGGCACGAGCGCCGGCAGGTAGAAGATCGTCCGGAGCGCCGACGAGCCCCGGCGCATCTTCGTCAGCAGCGTGGCCGCGCCGAGCCCGGTCACGATCTGGGCCGGCACCATGATCACGACGAACCACAGCGTGTTCTCCGCCGCCGTCCGCACGAATTGGTCGTGCAGCAGGTAGCTGGTAGTTGCCGAGGCCGAACCAGGTGCCGGGCGCGTCCAGCAGGTCGAACTTGTGCAGGGACGATTGCACGGCGGTGGCCAGCGGGAAGATCAGGAACAGCGCGATGCCGAGCAGTGCCGGCGCGATGAAGGACAGCGGTGACGAGGTTTTCGCGCGAGGCGGCGCCGCCGGCGCGACCGGGACGGACCCGGTCGCGCCGACGTGTCCAGCGCCGTGACGGTGTGCGTGGACATGGTCGCGTTGCCTATCCGGCCAGAGCCAGTGCCTGGTTGATCTGGCTGTCGAGCGCGGTCAGGCCGCCGGACAGATCCGTCACCTTGCCGGCCTGCCACTTGTCGAGGAAGGCCTGCATGTCGTCCTGGTAGGTGGTGCCCGCGCCGCTCGGCGGGGTGGTCGACGTGTTCGGGTTCGCCGAGATGCCGAGGAACACCTTGAAGTTCGGGTCGGCCGTCAGGTCGGGCGAGTTGAGCGCGGCGACCGTGGTCGGCACGTTCTTGATGCCGTTGGCGAGCTTCACGACCTGGCGTCCGTGTCGGTCGTCAGGTACTTGATGAGCTCCCACGCGGCCTCGGGGTTCTTCGAGCCGCGCGAGATGCCGATGACGTTGCCGGTGATGTAGCCGGAGCCGTAGAGGCTGGACTTGTCGGCCGCGACCGGGATCGGCGCGACGCCGTAGTTCACCTTCGACTTGTCGGCGGCGATGAACGCGATGCGCCACTCGCCGTCGATGTTCATGGCGACCTTGCCGGCCTCGAACGCGTTCTGCGCGCTGAACTCGTCGCCGAGGGACGCGTTGAACTTCGTGAGCTTGTCGTAGCCGTACCAGTCGACCAGGCTCTTCTGCCAGTTGAGCATCTCCTGCCAGGCCGGGTCGGTGCCGATCGCGGACTTGCCGTCGTCGGTCAGCCACTTCGCGCCGGCGAACGCGGCGAAGTGCGCGGCGGAGTTCTCGTAGAAGCCGAACAGCGGGTCGAAGCCGGCGACCTTGATCGAGCCGTCCGGCGTTGAACACGGTCAGCTTCTTCGCGTCGGCGGTCAGCTCGTCGAGCGTCTTCGGCGGCGTCGGTGATGCCCGGCGGCCGCGAACATGTCCTTGTTGTAGTAGATGCCGTAGGCGTCGGTGAGGAACGGCATCGTGCAGCGCTTGCCGTTGTACGGCGGTGTAGTCGCGCACCGGCGCCGGGATGTTGGTCATGTCGACCTTGTCGCGCTGGATGTACTGCGACAGGTCCTGCCAGGCGCCCGAGGTGCAGAACTTGCCGACGATGTCGGTCGAGTAGGACAGGCCGACGTCGGGGCCCTGGCCGGCGGCGATCGCCTGCGTCATCTTGTCGTCGTCCTGGCCGGACTTGACGATCACCTTGATGTTGGGGTGGCTCGCCTCGAAGTCGTCGACGACGCCCTGGATCGCGGCCGCCTCCCGGTCGGTGAAGAAGTGCCAGAACTCGATCGTGCCGGAGGCGGTCACGCCGGGCGACGCGATCGGCTTGGTCTTCGTGGCGCTGGGGGTGCACGCGGCGGCTATGGCCAGCACGGCGGTCGCCATGGTGACCGCCACGGTCAAGCGGGGGAGTTTGCGTTTCACTGCCGTACTCCTTGGGGGTGGGGGTTTTCCGGGGGGTTTTGTTACGCTGGGATGTTCGGGGATGTCAGTGGGTGTCGCCGACGGCTCGGATGAGGTCTTCGTGCACGGCGGCGAGTCCGGCGTCGAGGGCACCCAGCAGCACCGCGTCGTCGGCGATGGTGGTGGTGGCGATCTCGGCTTCCAGCGGTGCGGCGGCGCGCATCGCGATGGCGACGGCGTCGCGCAGGCGGGAGCCGCCGGCCTGAGCGACCGCGCCGGCGAGCACCACCAGCGACGGGTCGAGCACGGCGGCGACGGCGGCGGCGGCGACGGCGACACGCTGGGCGAGCGCGGCGATGAACGGCGGCGCCACCGGTCGCGACGGCGGCGGCGGGCGTTTCCGCGGTGATGCCGTGGGCTGTGGCGAGCGCGAGCACGGCCGAACCCGGCGAGGATCGTGTCGAGGTCGGGGGCCTGCGCGCCGGATCGCTGCGTCGGCAGCCCGAGCGGCATGTAGCCGATCTCGCCGGCGCCGCCGCGCGCGCCCCGCAGCAGAGTGCCGCCGAGGTCGATGGCCAGACCCAAACCATGATCGAGCCAGAGCAATGCGAATGTGGGTACGCCTGCCGCGACGCCCCGGCGGCGTTCGGCCACGGCCGCGAGGTTGACGTCGTTGTCGATCGAGACCGGGGCGTCCAACGCTCGTCGGAGCGCCGTGACGAGGCCTGGCCGGTCGAGCCCGGGCACGTCGACGTGGTGGATCGTGTCGCTGGTGGGGTCGTAGGAGCCGGGTACGCCCAATTGCGTGTGGCGAAGGCGGTCGGGCCGGATGTCCGTTTCGACGCACAGCGTGCGCAGCGCGGCGGCGAGCGCGGCGGCCGGATCGTCGACGGCGAGGCTGATCTCGACTTCGGTGCGGGCCCGGGTGACGCCGGTGAGGTCGCCGATGGCGATGGCGATCAGCGGTGCGCCCGTCGTCTCTCGCACCGAAATCGCCCCGACGAAGGCTCCGTCCGGGTTTGTCGCGTAAATCTCGGCGTTAGGCCCCGGGCCGCCGGATGTGTGCCCGATGACCATGGCGAGATCGGCCGTCACGAGCTTTCGCAGCACGTCAGAGGTCGTCGGCTTGGACAAACCGGTCAGCTCGCACACGTCAGCGCGCGTGAGCGGTCCGCGACTGAGCAGGTGCGACAACACCGCACTCATGTTCATCGAGCGGAGCAGCTTCGCTGAACCGGACATTCGCTCCATCGAGCCTCTTCAGATAGGTAAACATTTTAACTAATTTGCCGAAGCTACGGGGTGCCGACCGGCATGTCAATGGCCGTTTGCACCGTCCATCACCAACCGTTCTAAGTGGAGTGTCGAAAGCCGAAATCCTGGGCGCGGCGCCCAAATCATGGCAGCATAGGAGGCATGCCTGAGTCTGGAGTAAATGCGACAGCCGCGGCCCTGCTCGGGCTGCTTCACGACGGTGCCATGACGGGTGGCCAACTCATGGCAGAGGCGCAACGTCGGCTCGGTGCCTACTGGTCGATGACGCGTAGCCAGGTTTATCGCGAGTTGCCCGCGTTGGCCGATATGGGTTATGTGAAACTCGGCAAGCCCGGTGCCCGATCCAGCCAGCCCTACGCGATCACGCCGGCCGGCAAGCGGGCGTTCATCCGCTGGCTCGCCGAAGATCCGGGTCACGAGGCCGTCCGCAACCCGACCGCCCTGCGCACCGCGTTCGGATCGCATCAGTCGGCGGCCGCCCTCGCCTCGACCTATGCCGAGTCGGTCGCCTATCACACGCAGGCGCTGGCCGAGATCCGTGACGCGGCGAAGGTCATGAAGAAAGACGGCGAGGGGTTCGCGGCGGCGGCGCAGGAGTTCGCGATCGGCTATCACAAGGCCGCGCTCGCCTGGCTCAAGACCGCGCCGACCAAATAGGCGCCGACCAAAACAGGCTCGGAGCGAATAGGCCGCTGAGCAAATCGGTGGGCAAGCGACGTACTGTTATATCCCGTGACCGAAGTTGATTACGCCGAGCAGCTCAAGAGCCTAGACGCCGTCCTGCACAACATCGAGGTCGTCCTCGACCTGCCGCGGATGCGCAAGGAGAAGGAAGAGCTGGAGGTGGCCGCCTCCGAGCCCTCCCTCTGGGACGATCAGGCGCGCGCTCAGCAGGTCACGTCGAAGCTGTCCTACGTCCAGGCCGAGATCGGCAAGGTCGAGCGGCTCCGCGGCCGCCTCGATGACGCCGGTGTGCTGCTCGAGCTGGCGCAGTCCGAGTCCGACGCCGAC
This sequence comes from uncultured Actinomycetota bacterium, assembly GCA_963797605.1. Taxonomy (GTDB): domain Bacteria; phylum Actinomycetota; class Actinomycetes; order Mycobacteriales; family Micromonosporaceae; genus DASQPR01. Next base: position 80,764 of record CAWCPX010000007.1, read on the forward strand.
TCGCTCGCCGAGGTCGCCTCCGAGGTCACCGCGCTGCAGAAGGCCGTCGAAGAGCTGGAAATCCGCACGCTGCTCTCCGGGGAGTACGACGCGCGGGAAGCCCTCGTCACGATCCGGTCCGGGGCGGGCGGCGTCGACGCGGCCGACTTCGCGGAAATGCTCCTGCGGATGTATCTGCGGTGGGCAGAGCGCCACGGCTACCAGACCGAGGTCTACGACACGTCCTACGCCGAAGAGGCCGGCATCAAGTCCGCGACGTTCGTGGTCAAGACGCCGTACGGCTACGGCACCCTCTCCGTCGAGCAGGGCACCCACCGGCTCGTGCGGATCAGCCCGTTCGACAATCAGGGGCGGCGGCAGACGAGTTTCGCGGCGCTCGAAGTCGTACCCGTCGTGGAGCAGACCGACGCGATCGAGATCCCCGACGACGAGCTGCGGGTCGACGTCTACCGTTCGTCGGGTCCCGGCGGCCAGGGCGTCAACACGACCGACTCGGCCGTCCGCCTGACCCACCTTCCGACCGGCATCGTGGTCTCCTGCCAGAACGAGCGCTCGCAGATCCAGAACAAGGCCTCGGCCATGCTGGTGCTGTCGGCGAAGCTGCTCGCGTTGAAGAAGGCCGAGGAGCTGGCGAAGATGGACGCGCTCCGTGGCGACGTGATGGGCTCGTGGGGCGACCAGATGCGGTCGTACGTGCTCCATCCCTACCAGATGGTGAAAGATCTGCGCACGGAATACGAAGTCGGTAACCCGAGTGCCGTTTTCGACGGCGACATCGACGGATTTATCGAAGCGGGCATCCGATGGCGCAAGCAGCGTGAGCGTGAGGCAGGCGCAGAGTAATCATTGCGGGCTGACACGCCGACAGTTGGCGTCTGTCAGACACGTATTTCCCACGATCGTGTGAGCCACGTCACACTCGATGTGCGGGAATTTGTGCCCGTTTCGCACCAATTATGGCCCCAGTTGCGCCGTAACGGCACGGGTCGCCGGCTTGGCGAATCCGTGACACCGCGTAAACTCCCTCCCGTGATTCGGCTCGAGAACGTTACGAAGACTTATCCGAAAGCGGCCCGCCCGTCGCTCGACAGCGTCTCCGTCTCCATTGACAAGGGCGACTTCGTGTTCTTCATCGGGCCATCCGGCTCGGGCAAGAGCACGATCGTGAAACTGCTCCTGCACGAGGTCGAGCCGACCCGGGGCAAGGTCGTCGTCAACGACAAAGACGTGACCGGCATGCGCTCCTGGCGCATCCCGCACTTCCGCCGTTCGATCGGCTGCGTCTTCCAAGACTTCCGGCTGCTGCCGACGAAGACCGCCTACGAAAACGTCGCGTTCGCGCTCGAAGTGATCGGCAAGTCGCAGGCTGTCGCCCGCCGCGTCGTGCCCGAGGTGCTCGAGCTCGTCGGCCTCGGCGGCAAGGAACACCGCTACCCGCACGAGCTTTCCGGTGGCGAGCAGCAGCGTGTCGCCGTGGCGCGCGCGTTCGTCAACCGGCCGCTGATCCTGCTCGCCGACGAGCCGACGGGAAACCTCGACCCCGACACGTCGATCGAGATCATGCGTCTGCTCGACCGGATCAATCGCACCGGCACCACGGTCGTGATGGTCACGCACGACTCCAACATCGTTAACCAGATGCGCCGCCGCGTCATTGAGATCGAGGGCGGCAAGATCGTGCGGGACCAGCCGCGCGGCGTCTACGGCTGAGCCGACTTCCGCTAGACCAGTCCGCTCCACCAGGTAGACATTCGCTGGCGAGATCCGAAGGGAACCCCACAACCGATGCGCGCACAGTACGTCCTGTCCGAGGTGATGATCGGCCTCTGGCGCAACGTCACGATGACGATCGCCATGATCATTACGATGGCCGTCTCGTTGACGATGCTCGGCGCCAGCCTCGTGCTCTACCAGCAGATCAACACGATGAAGTCGGTCTTCGTCGGTAACCTGTCGGTCGAGATCTATCTGACCGACAGCATCCTGCCGGCGCAGCGCACCGACCTGGAGTCGAAGCTCTCTCAGGATCCGCTCGTCAAGTCGACCCACTACGTGTCGAAAGACGAAGCCCTCGAGATCTTCAAGAAGCAGGACGGCACCTCCTACCCGAACCTGACCCAGACGGTCACGTCCGACGACCTGCCGGCTTCCGAGCGGGTGAAGTTGAAGGACACGAACCAGTTCGAGCAGTTCGCGACGGAATATCAGAGCCTGCCCGGCGTCAGTAAGGTGCAAAACCAGGCGGTGCTCCTGGAAAAGGTCTTCAAGGTGCTGGGCGCCTTGCAAAACCTGGCCCTCGTGCTCGCCATCGCCCAAGGGCTCGCCGCCTTGCTCCTAGTCGCCAACACGATCCAGGTGGCCGCGTTCAGCAAGAGACGGGAGGTCGCCGTCATGAAACTTGTCGGTGCTTCCAACTGGTTCATCCAATCCCCGTTCGTGCTGGAGGCGATGTTCGCCGGTGCGATCGGCGCGATCCTCGCCTGGGTGGCCCTGGTCTGCTCGAAGCTGTTCCTGATCGACGGCTCGTTGAAGGCGTTGACAGCGCTGCTCGGTGAGGTGCAGTGGAGCACGATCAACGAAATGCTCCCGCTCCTCGTCGTGGCCGGCGCGCTCGTCTCCGGTGCCACCGGCTGGGTGACCCTCCGGGTGTACATCAAGAAGTAGCTGCAGCTCCGCACGGCCTTACAGAAGCCGGACATGCCCTCGGGTGTGTCCGGCTTTCTGCTGCGCCTACTTGTGAGTTATGTGATTTATGTCGTATATATGAGCTAATGATGATGGAATGGCGGATGTGGCCTGAGCGCAGCAGCGTGGCGATGTGTGACGGAGGGACGGGATGTTCAAACTGGCGGCGATGCCGGGCGGGGTGCCGGAGGGCCCACGCCGGCCGAACCGAACCGTCGCGACCATGTCGGTGCTCGCCGCGATCGCGGCCGTCAGCCTGACCACGATCGGAGCCTCCGCGAGCGTTGCCGCGCCCGCGCTCGCCCCGGTGATCGCGCTCGGCCCGGTGCTCGCCGGCAGCGGCTCCGACACGAAAGACCTAGCCGCGAAGAAGGCCGCGGTTGATGCCGCGCTAGCGCGCGCGAACTCGACCTATGAATCCGCGTCCGCGGCCGTCCAAGCGGCGGCCGTCAGCTACACGTCGGCGACGACGGCGCTGCCGGGGGCACAGAGCGCGCTCGCGGTCGCCAACGGGTCCGTGATCGCGGCGTCGGTTGCCGTGGACAAAGCCACCGAAGATGCCGTGACGGCCCAATCGGCGGCAGCGATCGCGACCGCGACACTGACAGGGGCTGAGCAGCACGTCGTCGCGACGCGCGCCGCCATCGCCAGTGTCGCCAGCGCCGTCTACCAGGGCAGCGAGTTCCTCGGCTGGAACGCTCTGCTCAGCGACGGATCCCCGAGCGACGTACTGAGCCGATTCGGGTACGCCGACCAGATCGTCGCGACCCAGCACAAGACGCTCAACACCTACATCGCGGCGCGGATGATGGCAAAGGAGGCGTCCAACGCGGCCAACGAGAAGGCGAACATCGCCGTGACCGCACGTAACACCGCGTCCGCCGCTCTCACGAAGTCGCAACAGGCGAAGGCGACCGCGCAACAGGCGAGTGACGACGTCGCGGCGTTGGTGGCACAGCGGCAGGCTGCGCTCGCGGTCGCGCGGAAGAACAAGGCGGCCACGCTGGCGATCGATCGTCAACTGCAGCAGGAAAGCGACCAGGTGGCGGCGGAGTTGCTCGCGGCAGCGGCGCGCGACCGGGCCGTGGCCAAGAAGACGCCGACGAAGACCGGCAAGAGCACGAAGAAGCCCACGACGCCGAAGGCGGGCTCAACCGGCTTGGACACGCGCGGCGGCGGCACCTTCGGCTACTTCATCATGCCGGTGCACGGTTGGAAGTCGAGCAACTTCGGTATGCGCTACGACCCCTTCTACCACCGTTGGCAGCTGCACGCCGGCGTCGACATCGCGGCGGGCGGAGGCACCCCGATCCGGGCGGCCCGGGCCGGCCGGGTGATCCGGGCCGGTTGGGACGGCGGCTACGGCAACTACACGTGCATCGACAACGGCCTCTACCACGGGCGGGGCATCGCGACCTGCTACGGGCACCAGTCGAAGATCCTGGTACACGCCGGTGAGCACGTCAGCGTCGGCCAGGTGATCGGCCGGGTCGGTGAAACCGGTGCCGCGACCGGCTACCACCTGCACTTCGAGGTGCGCATCAATGGCCGGCCGGTGCAGCCACTAAATTGGTTACCGAAGTGTTTTTGCTGATGGGTAGGATTGTCGGATGCCCAGAGAGCAAGGTCGCAAGCTGATCGCGTCCAATAAGAAGGCGCGTCACGACTACTCGATCCTCGAGACGTTCGAGGCTGGCATGGCGCTGACGGGCACCGAGGTGAAATCGCTTCGTGCCGGGCGGGCGTCGTTGGTCGACGGTTTCGCGCAGGAGAGCAACGGCGAGATCATGCTCTACTCCGTGCACATTCCCGAATACACGATGGGCACGTGGACCAATCACGAGCCTCGGCGGGCCCGCAAGCTGCTGATGAAGCGTGCCGAGATCGACAAGTTGATCGGCAAGCTGCACGACAGTGGCACAACCCTGGTGCCCCTCCAGATGTACTTCTCGGACGGCTGGGCCAAGGTCGAGATCGGGCTCGCGCGCGGTAAGAAGTCGTACGACAAACGTCATGATCTTGCCGAACGCGACGCGAACCGGGAGATCACCCGCTCGCTCGGCCGCCGCAGCAAGGGCATGGAGTAGGCGAGAGCGCCGCCGGCTATGGTGCCGGCGCGGCACGGGCTTGCGATTCCGAGATGACGTTGGTGGCGCTCTCGCGCTAAGCTGTAGCGGTAAGACCCTGGGCATCGGCAACGCGATGCGCAGTCCAGGGGGTGACAGGTTTCGACTCTGTACGTTGCGGCAGGAGAAGCGAGCCGAGGAAGCCAACGTCGCCTCGTTAATCGTCGTTGGAAAACAATAAGCGCCAACAACGCTAAGCAACACCAGCTCGTTCTCGCTGCCTAAGCGATAACGGCTGCGTCGGCCCGGGAGTGCCTTCGGCCCGGTAGCCGGCGTCATCTAGAGGGCTGGCCAAGCAGATCTAGTCACGAGGTCTGTGCGGTGAGATAAAACGTGGCTGGGCCCGTCTTCCCGTCTTGCTCGCGAGAACGGGAGGGCCGAGGATGACAACGCGAGCTGCGCTCGGAGAAGTCCTGCTTATGCGGCGGAGGACCCGGGTTCGATTCCCGGCACCTCCACACGAAGCGGTTACAGCGGGTTCACGGCGGCGGAAACGCCATCGTGAACCCGCTGTTTCATATCCAGTGGGCAGCGATATCTAGGGAGCGGTCAGGTTCGTGCGGATCTTGGCGGCAATCGCCAGGATCTCCGACCCGTGTGTGCTCGACCGCGTCGAGTAGAAGGCCGTAATGACGTAGGCGCCCTGTTGCGCCACGACCAGCGTCGACCCGCCGATCCATTGGGCCGAGGTCATCGTGCCCTTGAAGGCGCCCGTGCCGAGTCCGGAAGCGGCCGACGTCGCCAACTTGACCGAGAACTTCGTGCCGCCCTGCTTGTAACTGAACCTCGCGCACTGCTCGAAGAACTTCTTCAGGTTGGTCACCGCTTTCGTCGCGGCGGCCGCGGTCGCGAAGGAGTCGACCTCTTGCGCGATCTCGTTGTTCTGCGGGTCGAGATAGTCACTCTGGGCGAAACCGATGCCGGCGTCACCGGATGCCTGGATGAACGCGGTCGCGTTGAGGTCGGCACAGTGCGACTTGGTCTTCATCGACCCGGAAACCGGCGTCAGCGGCTCGTCGCCGCTGTCGGGTGAGCCCGTCTTGTTGAACGTGAATCCCTTCGGCACCGCTGTGACCAGCGCCCCGCGCAGCGCGGCGCCGGTCGGGCCGATCGCCCGCGCGGCGTGGGTGGGGGCCGGTGCCGGCGCCGACGACGAACAGGCTGCCGCGGCGAACGGCACGATGATCGCCAGGCCGGCAATAGTGGCCAAACGCATATGTCATCCGTCCTTGAGTGGTATAAGCGCGGCTGATCCTATCGACCGGACGGCGTATTCAACAAGAAATACCGGGCCTTTCACGCATTTGTGCCACGCTATATCGATGACGGTGTCGGGGGCATTGCTGGATGGGCGCTACCGCCTCATCGCGCCCATCGCCGCCGGTGGCATGTCCGTGGTGTGGCGGGGCCACGACGATGTGCTGGCACGGCCGATCGCGGTCAAAGTGCTGGCGGGCGGCAGTGCGAGCGCCAGCGACCCGATGTTCGCCGAACGGGTGCGGCGCGAAGCGATGGCCATCGCCCGAATTTCACACCCCTACATCGCCAACGTGTACGACTACGGCGAAAGCGCCGAGCCCGGCGGCGTCACGGTGCCGTACATCGTCATGGAACTCGTCGAAGGCGAGTCGCTGGCGCAGGTGCTGACGCGAGGGCGTCTCTCCTGGCCGACGGCCGCCGGCATCTGTGCCCAGGTCGCGGCGGCTCTCGCGGCGGCACACCAACTCGGCGTCGTGCACCAAGACGTGACGCCGTCCAACGTGATGCTCTGCGTCGACGGCGTCAAAGTCGTGGACTTCGGGATCTCCGCGACGACCGGCCAGCGCATGGACGCCTCCGAGCAGGTCTTCGGCACGCCCGCCTACCTCGCGCCGGAGCGGCTGTCGGGTGGCCCGGCGCAGTCGGCAACGGACGTGTACGGGCTCGGCCTGCTCCTGTACGAAGCGATCACCGGCCACCTGCCGTGGTCCGCCACCACGACGACGCAGATGCTGACCGCGCATCGCTACCAGCCGCCGGCGCCACTTCCGCCGGTCGCCGGGATGCCGCCGCAGGTCGCCGCGCTGTGTGCCCGGACGCTCGCCGTCGACCCCGGCCAGCGGCCGTCCAGCGCGCAGGTCTGTGGCGAGTTAGCGACGCTCGCTCGGGAGGGCGATCCGCGGGCACGCCCATCGCTGCAGGGTGCCACGACCGCGGTGGAGGCGGAGACGCGTACGCGCACCGGGACCCGGGTGGTGCCGCACGGCGCGACGCACTTCGTCGACCCGGACACGTCCACCGCGCCGATGAACTCCGTGGCGCAGGGCATCGCGTCGGTACGCCCACCGCACGCGAAGCGTCCCGCCACACGCCCCACCCGCCCCGCGCCCGCCACTCCGGCCCCACCCGCGGCGCCACCGCGGCGGCGTCCTCCCGAACCCCGCCGGCAGCGAGGCGTCTTCATCCTCCCGGCCGTGCTGTTGCTCCTGCTCATCGGCTGCCTCGGGTGGGCCGAACTGCACCAGTCCGGCGACGCGACCGTGCCGACGCCGAAGGTCACGCCGACGACTCCCGGGGTGGTCGGACCTGCCCCGACACCCACGAAGAAGCAGCAGCCGGTGTCGAAGGCTTGTTCGGCGCGGTACGCGTACACATCACAATGGATTGTTGGTTTTACCGCTCAGGTGACCTTCGTCAACCGGGGCACGGCGGCGCTGGCCGGCTGGGCACTGACCTTCCAGATGCCGTCGGGCATGCGGGTCGCCGGCGGCTGGAACGGCCTGTGGCATCAGGACGGCAATCGGGTGATCGTGCGTGACGTCCTCTACAACCGGCGCCTTCCGGTCGGTGGGTCGGTCACGATCGGGTTCCTGGGCACCTCCAAACCCGGCTCGCAGTCGCGGCCCCGTCACTTCAGCCTCAACGGCACCAGTTGTAAGTAAGGCCTTACAGATCGCGGACGGCGGACGCACGAGCGTGGGCGTGGCGGGCGTGCGGCCGTAGGCTCGCGTCATGGGGCAACGCGTGCTCGTCGTTGACGACGATCCAACCGTGAGCGATGTCGTCCGGCGCTATCTTGAGCGCGCGGGCTATGGTGTCGCGCTCGCCGCCGACGGCCCGGCCGCGCTCACCGCCTTCGAGCGGGAGCAGCCCGATCTCGTGGTGCTCGACCTGATGCTGCCGGGCATGGACGGGCTCGAGGTCTGCCGGCGGCTGCGCGCGGTGGCGGCCGAACGTGCCGATCATCATGCTGACGGCGATGGGCGAGGAAGCGGATCGCGTGCTCGGCCTGCAACTCGGTGCCGACGACTACGTGACGAAGCCGTTCTCGCCGCGGGAGTTCGTGCTGCGGGTGCAGTCGGTGCTGCGGCGAGCGGTCACGCCACCCCCGATCGTCGATCAGCCGCAGATCCTCGTCGACGGTGATCTCGTCGTCGACCCGGTGCGGCGGGTGGCCACGCGAGGTGGCGAGGAACTGGCCCTGACCGTACGCGAATTCGACCTCTTGATCTTCCTCATGTCCCATCCGGGGCGGGCGTTTCGGCGATCCGAGATGCTGGAATCGGTCTGGGGCTGGACGTTCGGCGATCACTCGACCGTCACGGTGCACGTGCGCCGCCTGCGCGAGAAGATCGAGCCGGACCCGGCCAATCCGAGACGCATCGTGACCGTCTGGGGCGTCGGCTACCGCTACGAGGGTCTCGATGCACGCGCGTGACGTCATCAGCATCCTGGTCATCGCGCTTCTCGGCGTCGTCGCGATCGCGATCCCCGGCGCGATCGCCCATCGTCTCCTCCGCGGCCGTTCGATCATCGCGCACATCCTGTTGTTGCTGCTCGTCACGCTGTTCGGCGCGCTCGCCGGGGTGATCGCGGTCGCGCAGGGCATGTTCATCTCGCATCACGACCTGCGCGTGCTGATCATCGTGCTCGGGATCTCGGGTGCCGTCAGCCTCGCGATGGGTCTCTGGCTGGGGCGGCGGCTCGCGACGGACGCGATGTGGGCCGACGAAGCCCGGGCCCGGGAACGCATGATCGAGGCCAGCCGGCGTGACCTCGTCGCCTGGGTGTCACACGATCTCCGCACGCCCCTGGCCGGCATGCGTGCGATGACCGAAGCGCTCGAAGACGGTGTCGTCACCGACGCGCCGACCGTCGCCGACTACCACCGCCGCATCCGAGTCGAAACCGACCGGATGACGCAACTCGTCGACGACCTGTTCGAACTCTCCCGGATCAACGCCGGCGCGCTACGTCTGACCATGGGCAACGTATCCCTCGGCGACGTGGTCTCGGACGCGCTCGCCTCCGCCGAACCCGTCGCCAGTGCGAAGGGCATCGAGTTGCGTACCGCGCTCAGCCAATGGCCGACGGTGCGGGGGAGCGAGCCGGAACTCGCGCGCGTCGTCGCGAACCTGCTCCGCAACGCGATCCGCTACACGCCGGCCGACGGCACGATCACGTTGAGCGGTGGCAAAGACGAGATGGGTGGCTGGCTGTCGGTCACCGACGCGTGCGGCGGCATCCCTGAGGACGACCTGCCGCGCGTGTTCGATGTCGCCTTCCGGGGCGAGGCCGCGCGGACGCCCCGAAACCGGCACAACGACCACGACAGCGGTGGCGGTGGGCTCGGGCTCGCGATCGTGCGTGGACTCGTCGAGGCGCACCGCGGCGAGGTGGCCGTCAGTAACGCGGGCGGCGGATGCGAGTTCCTGGTGCGCCTGCCCGTGGCCTGATTACGGAAGCTCGAACGGCAGCGTGAGGCCGTCGAGTGCGTGTCCGCATTCGCATCCACGTTCTTCCGGCAGCCGCGTGACCGCGTCGAGCAGCACTCCGCGCAGGCGCTCGGTGTTTTCGCCGAAGACCCGGAACACCTCCTCGTGCGTCACACCGTGGTCGCCCTCGACGCCCGAGTCGAGATCGGTGATCAGCGCGATCGCCGTGTAACAGAGCCCGAGTTCCCGGGCCAGGACCGCCTCCGGGTGTCCAGTCATATTAATGACAGTGCCACCCGCGCTCGCGAACCATCGTGACTCCGCCCGAGTCGAAAATCGCGGCCCCTCGATGACCACCATCACGCCGCCGTCGGTCGCGTCGATGCCCGCGTCCGCGGTCGCCGCGAGGGCTGTGCGCCGCCCCGAAACGCAGTAGGGATCGGCGAAATTCACGTGCACGGCGCCCTCGTCGAAAAACGTCTGCACCCGCCCGGACGTGCGGTCGATCAACTGGTCGGGCACCACGAACTGGCCCGGCACCTGCGTCGGGAGCAGCCCACCAACGGCGCATGGTGCGAGAATCTGGCGAACCCCGGCGACGCGAAGAGCCCAGAGATTTGCACGGTACGGGATGCGATGCGGCGGAAATCGGTGGTCCTTGCCGTGCCTCGGCAGGAACGCGACTCGCCGCCCGCCGACGTCGGCAACCGTGATCTCGCCTGACGGAAGCCCGTACGGCGTATCGATGATGTGCGTTTCCGGGTTCTCTAGCAGAGCGTAAAGCCCGGAGCCACCGATAACTGCCACGTCCGCCAGTGTGGTCACGCACAGACTTTAGCCGGGGCCACATCCGCAAGCTATGGTGCGTTGCGGGCTCGTGTTCTGCTGTCGTACGGCTGAGGCGCGTCCGTCAGGGTCGCGCGTGAGCCGATGACGCTGGATCGATGACGGCCCGGTTTCGCGGGCGTGAGGGAGGTTAGGCAATGGAGTCGCTGGCCGGGCGCCTGCTCGTCGCGACTCCGGCGTTGAAAAATCCCGATTTCGAACGCACCGTGCTGCTGATGGTCGCGCACGAACCGGGCGGATCGATCGGCGTCGTGCTCAATCGGGCCACCGAGGTCGCGGTCGACGACGTACTCGAAGGCTGGGGTGTGCTCGCCGGTGACCCGGGCGTCGTCTTCGAGGGCGGTCCGGTGCAGCCCGAGGCCGCGATCTGCATCGCCCGCACGAAGACCACGCTGGGCCGGGTCGACGGGTTCAACCGGGTCTCCGGCGCCGTCGGCACGCTCGACCTCTCCCAGGACCCGACCGCGCTCGTCGATAAGGTGGTCGGCGTACGCGTCTTCGCCGGCTACGCGGGCTGGGGCGAGGGGCAGCTGGAAGGCGAGATCGAAAACGGATCATGGTTCGTCTTCGACGCGCTGCCTGGCGACGCGTTCATGAATCGTCCCGATGATCTATGGCCGATGGTTCTCCGTCGCCAGGGCGGCATCATGGCGGCGGTCGCGATCTTCCCCGCCGACCCGTCCATGAACTGATCTTGCCGGGTTGGTGGCTCGTTCGGTCTGAGGCGGGTTCGTTTGGGCATGCCGAGATGACTGGTGATCCTGGGCTGTGTACTATTGCGCGAGTGCTCGGGCGACCGGGCAGTGGGGGGCCGTGGCGCAGCTGGTAGCGCACCACACTGGCAGTGTGGGGGTCAGGGGTTCGAATCCCCTCGGCTCCACCCAAGACGAACGCCCTGGTTACCGCGATTACGGTAACCAGGGCGTTTTGTGTCAGGTCAGCGCGTCCACCGTGGATCGAGGTCCGCGTCGGACGCCTCCGGGTCACCCCCTGTCGGCGGAAGGTTCACCGGCCGGCGGAGCGGGTTGTGGCTGCTTCGCTCGATCGGGTCCGTACGCGAATCCGGCGATCGCGGCCAGTACGGCGAACGCGGCCACGCCCAACAGCACGTCGTTGAGCCCGCCGGCGGTGCCGGCACGCGCCGCATGGGCGACGGCGGCGCGGGTGCCGGCCGGGACCGCAGACGCCACTCTGGCACCGGCGCCGGAGGCGACAGCGGTCGCCAGCCGGTCGATGGCGCTGGTCGGAAGGTGCAGGCCGGCCAGGGCGTGCTGGGTGGCGGTGTTGACACGGGAGGCGTAGAAGGCGCCGTTCACGGCCACACCGGCGGCGGTGCCGACCTGGCGGAGCGTGTTCACCATCCCGGCCGCCATGCCGGCACGGGCCGGTTCCACTGCGCCGAGCGCGGCCGAGGCCAGGGCGGTGGACGTGATGCCGAGGCCGATTCCGGCCAGAACGTAGCCGGGTATGAGCACGAACCAGGTGGAGCTGGCGTTCAAGTGAGCGATCGAGGCCAGCCCGGCTGCGGCCGCGACCATGGCCACGCCGAGCAGCACCCGCATCTGCACCTTGCCGATCAGCCGACCGGTCACGAGCGCGGCCGCGAAGGAGGCCAGCGACAGCGGCAGGAACCGCAGCCCGGCTTGGACCGGCGAGTAGAGGAGCGTGTTCTGGATGTAGAGCGACAGGTAGATGATCATCCCGATCACGGTTGCCGAGATCGCGAACGCTACGAACCCGGTCGCGGCGAAGCTGCGTCGGCGGAACAGGCGTAGGTCCGCCATCGGCGCCTTGGCGACTCGCAGCTCGTAGATCACGAACGCGGCGAAGGCTACGGCCGCGGTGACGAACAGGGCCACAATCGTCGCGCTTGCCCAGCCGATCGAGTTGCCGCGGATCAGCGCGAACATCAGCGCGGTCAGGGCCGCGGTGATGAGGCCGGTGCCCGCCCAGTCGGCGCGGCCGCCGGTCGGGTTGCTCGATTCGCGTAGCCGGGTCGCCCCGATGAGGAACGCGGCGACGCCGATGGGCAGGTTGATGAAGAAGATCGACCGCCATCCGAGTGTGTCGGTCAGGACCCCGCCGGCCAGCGGCCCGATGGCGGTGGCGAAGCCAAGCGTGGCGCCGAACGCGCCCAGGGCCCGAGCCAGGGCCTTGCCGGAGAACTCGGCGCGCAGCAGCGGGGTGGCGGTGGCGAACAGCACCGCGCCGCCGACGCCCTGCAGGGCGCGGAACAGGTTGAGCGCGAGCGCGGTCGGGGCCACCGCGCAGGCGAGTGATCCGAGGGTGAAGATGACCATGCCGATGAGGAACAGGCGGCGCCGGCCCAGTCGGTCACCCAGGGTCGCCGCTGGCAGGAGCAGCACTGCGAGGACCAACGAATAGGCCGCGCTCACCCACTGCAGGTCGGACAGGCTCGCGTGCAGGTCCCGCTGGATCGACGGGAGCGCCACGCTGACCACAGTGATGTCCAGCAGCAGCATGAACGCCGCGATGCACACCAGCAACAGCGTCCACCGTTGCCGCGAGGACGTCCCCGTGGCTTCGGCGGTCTGCGTCATCGCGTGAGCGTAATTGGCCTGATGGCTGGCCTGTCCTGCGTTTGCTGCGGAACCAATGCCCTTCGTTCCGGATGGGGTAGATGGCGTGGACGCTAGGGGCGTCGGCGGCTTGGGTGGCGATGTCACAAGACTCTCCGATGGTATGTGGGCTCTTTTGATGCCGGGTGGACGCCGCCGGTGCACGGAAGCGCCAATCTCGGCTCGGCCTGCCAGCTAGCCGCAAGCCAATAGATGTCGTCAATAATCTAAACCGACGCTAGAATAGATTGCAAGTGACATCCATCTCCGAGGAGAGTGATTCCCGTGGGCCGTGTGTCCCAGGCGCAAGCGCAGGAGAACCGCCAGCGCGTCGTCGCGACGGCTTCCCGGATGTTCCGGGAGAAGGGCACCGCCGTCAGCCTTGCCGACGTGATGAAGGCCACCGGGCTCACGCATGGCGGGTTCTACAAGCAGTTCGACTCCAAGGAGGACCTTGTCGATCAGGCCATCGCCCGCGCCTTCGACAAGCCGGCGACGTATGTGCCCGACACGTCCGGCACGGAGCACGCGGGCGGGGTCGAGGCAGCTCGGCGCGAGATGATCAACAACTACCTCTCGGTCTGGCACCGCGATCACGCCGCCGACGGTTGCCCCGTCTCCGGGTTCGCCGCCGACCTCGCCCGCGAGGAAGACCACAGCACGCCCGCTCACCACGCGTACGCGAACGGGGTGCGGAACCTCGCCGCTCAGCTAGCCACCGGTGACGACGACGGCCTGGCCCGACTCTCCACAATGGTCGGGGCGCTCGTGCTCGCGCGGGCCACCCGTGACGACCCGCTCTCCGAGGAACTGCTTCAGGCCGCGCGTACGGCTCTCACCGGAGGCGGCACTGAATAGTGTCGCCGTCAGCTGCCAGGGCAGGCGGTTGGCAAGCCGATGGACGAGGCCCAAGCGAGCAGCCGTTTGTCATACGTCACGAAAGCTTCGAAGGCTGACTCGGGTGATCCGGCCAAGATTTGTGCCGTCGCAAGGTGGATCGCGTCCGGCGACCGCAGTGTCGGATCGGTGTAACCCGCCGCGATCGCACGCACCGAAGCGTCTATCTCGAGTCGATACATCCGGGCCAGGACGGACGGCATGCCCGCGAGGCCCCGGGGGCTGACCGCCTGAGCGCTCTCGGCACCTCGACCTCAACCAGTGCTGAGGAGACGATGGGGGAGCCCTCCCGTTCGCCGAGCCATTGCACAAGTTCACTCGTGCCGGCCTCCGCACGCACCAATTTCACCACGGCTGCGGAGCCGAGATAGACCACCAGCGTTGCTCGTCACGCGATGCGGCCAGTTCGGCAGCTACATCAATATCAGGATCGCCTAATGCGGGAGGCATCGGTATCGCCCCCAACACACTGGGCCGAATGGCGCGGCCCTCGGCGGCCAGACGATCCAGCAGCGAGACATCTGCAGTTATGGGGACGAGACGTGCCACGGGTCGACCGTTGACGGTCACCTCGATCGTTTCGCCATGCTCGACGCGCGCTAGGACCGCGCTGGTCTGTTGATTCAGCTCACGCACCGGCACGGAACTCATACACGAATGTAGAACATAGTGTTCCTACACTTCTATCGCATCGGATGTCGGCGTAGCTGAATCCGCGCTCGCGTCGGCATCCGGCGCACGGCGGATGAGAATCGCGCCGATCGCGGTTGCGACACCGAGCGCGATGGTGGCGAGCGCGCACGTGAGAAGCGTCGTCTGGGCGCCGATACCGGCCACCAGCGGCGCCCCGAGCATGATGCCGAGCGGGACGGACAGAACGGCGATGGCGCCGTTGGCGGCAAGGACTTGCGGCAGCAGAGCCGTGGTGGTCGAGCGCTGGAACAGTGCCATCGAGATCGGCATGTACGGTGCCCAGATGAGTCCGGCAAGGGCGAAGCACGTCAGCGCCACGGCCTCTGGGTGCGCCGACGCCGAGCGGAAGCATCGCCATGCCGAAGCCCAGCATGATGGCGATGAGCGTCGGCCACGGGCGCCACCGTCGCATGTAGCCGGTGCTCAGGCCACCGATGACCGCGCCAACGCCGAACGCGGTGTAGTAAAGGCTGAGTCGGCGTCGCGGACCCGTGCTGTTCCGCAGTGACCAGGACGGGTAAGGCTATATATACGGGCCCGAAGATCAAGAAGAAGCCGAAGCTGAGCGCGCAGAGGCTGGCCAGGGCCGGGCTGCGGCGGATGATCCCGAACCCGGCATTCCGCGACGTCGGCGCATCGCGGGCGGCACGTTGATCGGTCCGGTAGGACTGCGCGTGACGGTACGTGGCGGCAAGCACGGCGAATGTCGCGGCGTCGATGGCGATCACGAAGACCGCACCGTGCGAGGCGATGAGGAGACCGGCCAGGGGTGGCCCAGTGATCGCGGCGACTTCGGCGATCGTGTTCAGAATCGCGTTGGCGGGAATGCGGTCATGGTCGGGAAGGACTTCGGCGATCAGGGTGGCCCGGCCGGCTGAGCCCCATCCATGCAGGATCGACGATAGGCCGAGCAGAAGAACGTATATCTCGATGTTCAAGGCCCCGAGCAGGTAAACCACCGGAATCGCCATGAGTGCGGTGGCGCGCAGGATGGCGTCCCAGCCCGCCAGTTGGGCGCCCGGGCGACCGCCGAGCAGGCGCCCGAGCAGCAGGGTTCCGACGAGACTGGGCACGGTGTAGGCCACGATGGCCGCGGATACCCACGTGGTTCGGTCGGGTCCGGTAGCGAGTTGTAGGGCGAGCCAGGTTGCCGCGACCTCGGCCATCCCATCGCCGAGCGCGGAAACGGTCAGTCCCGGCAGGATCCGTTGGAGCACCGGATGGCTTAGGGCCGGCCAATAGGGGGATGACTTGAGAAATCGCAGTCGCGGCTGGCTCATATTTTTTTGCATCTCCTGTACACAACGTAAATTCTGTACAGAATGTATCAAGACTTCGGATGGTGCAACGCCGGGTGGGCTATGGTGTTGCACCGCCGTTGATTTGCGCTGGCGGGGCGCGTCGAGCGGGAGTGCCAGGGAGCCGACATATGGGCGCGCGCACCGGCCCGCTCCGCGTTTACGGAGCCACCCGTCTCCGGTGGCTTGCGCCGCTACTGCGACCCGGGGCGGACATATGGGTCTGGTCGATGACGTTGATCGCCTTATCCGTCGATCGCCCTCTCGCGGTTTTCGACATCATTGCTGCCGTTGTTGTGGCAGTTGCGCTGGTTTCGCTTTGGGCGGGAGTTTGGGCGGCCAGGCTCGCGGCGCCCCGTGTGGAGGTTGTGGATCGCTACAACTGGGAACAGATCGACGACGCGTGCAAGACCATCGTCAAACATCTGCCTCGCGCGAGCGCGCTGAGTCGTAAGGAGATTCGGCAGGTCACCGAAGCGGCCCGGTGGGAACTAGCCCGTCTTCTTCGCGATCGAAGCCGGCTGGCGGACTTGCAGCGGGCCGCCGATCGTTCGGCAGCGGAATTGGCTGATGACGATCCGATACGCGATGAACTCTCTTTACGTCAGACGACGTTCGCCGAGCAGTTCGGATCGGTGCAGGCTGAGGTCGAGTCGCGGATAGGGCGGCTGCGGAGCCCGGCGACACAAAGCAGTTCGGTCACTAACTCCGAGGCGGCGGAGCGGCGGAAACGCAAGGCCGCCGAAGAGGCACAGCTGATGGTCTCTCAAGCCGATGTGGGCATCGAAGAGACTGCGCATTGGGCTGACCGCACCGATCCGGCGGCCGATTTCGCCGAGCGAGCTGAGGCGGTCCTCACGGCTTACCGAGAGTTGAGCGACGACCACCACGGACTGCCCAATCGCTGACGTCGGCGCGAGTTTCTTGTCGTACCCGGCCATTAGCATGCGTCCATGCGAAAGCTGATCGTGTGCAACTTCCAGACTCTCGATGGCTACTACGAGTCGACCGACAAGACGTTTGGCCGGTTCTTCGACTATTTCCACGAGGACTACGGCGCCAACGAGGCCTTCGACGACTACACCGCCGAGCTGTTACGTAACTCGGACACCTTGATCATGAGCGGGCGCACGTCGTTCCTCGGCAACAAGGCCTACTGGACTTCCTATCCCGACAGTCCGCCCGGCACGGCCGTGCGACGGGAATTCGCCGAGCTGATTCGCACCACCGAGAAGTTCGTCGTCTCCAACACGATTGCCACCGAAGACCTGGCGCCGTGGCAGGAGACGACACAGATCGTTCGCGGCGACAACCTCTACGCGAAGATCGCCGAGCTCAAGGCCCGCCCGGGTCGCGACATCCTGGTGCTGCTCAGCCGCCAACTGTGGAACGGACTGCTTCTTCACGGCCTGATCGACGAGCTGCATCTGACGATCTTCCCGGTGATCGGTGGCGAGGGCATCCCGCTGTTCACCGGCCGTCCGCCGGTCTCGCTCAAGCTTCTGTCGAGCCGCACGTGGGAGGGTTCCGGCAACATCCTCGCCGTCTACGAACCGGTCCTAGTCGACAAGTGACGCTGGGCTCGGGGCTTCGGTTGCGCCGCGCGGCGTCGGGGCCACGGGTTGCTCCGGCGCGGCCGCGTCGACTAATGGGCGGAGTGCGGGATACCAGCCTTTGTTGCGATGCCAGAACTTCCGCAGGGCATCGCTGTTCGTCATCATGTAACGGATGTATTCGCGCCATCCCTCGGCCGCCGCGTCGGGGATGTGCATCTCGTGCACCGTCATCATGTCGAACAGGTCGATGACCATTTCCGCGGCCGCCTCGCCTCGCTGCAGATCCTCTTGCGCGCCAGGTCCGGACACGGTTCCGTAGAATTTGGCTCGCAGATCGGGGTGCTCGAAGAAGAAGCCGTCCAAGTCCATCGCGGCGACCTGGAGCGTCAGATAGACCGATGCGCGCACCGCCGCACCGCTCGCTTCGGCTTGCTTGGCCGCCTCTTTCGTCTGCATGGCAAGCGATCGAAGTTGCCACGCGACGGCAATCAACGATCCGATGCTTCCAAAGCCCGCACATACTGCCGCGATTGTGGTCCAGTGCACCGTCATGCGTCGCCCGCCCTCAGGCCGTGTCGTATCGATCATTTGTGACTGGCGGCTCCAGGCGCCTTGCCTCCTCTGACGGACAGGAACGCCTAGCGAACGCCGAGATCCAACAAGGTCACTGTCGCAGAAGAGCGCAAAATCTAGATCGAATCCAGCCGGTACGCGGCCCGGACACGATCGACAGCCTCGGTTTCGGTCAGCCCGAGCCGCCGCATTCGGGCCACGTACGCGATCGCGGCGGCCAGTGCCTCGGCCGCGGTGGCGTCGGGACCAGCCGAAACGAAGGTGCCATGTCGGCCACGCGTTTCGATGACGCCGTCGGCTTCCAGTTGCTTGTACGCTCGGGCGACGGTGCCGGCGGCGACTCCGATGTCGTCGGCGAGGTGGCGAACCGTCGGGAGACGGGTGCCGGCGGGCAGCGTGCCGCCGCGCGCCGCATCGGCGATGCTCGCACGGATCTGCTCGTACGGCGGAGCCGACGACGCCGAATCGATGCGAATGAGCATGCCCTATTCCACCACCGTCTCGGGCAGAGCGACATCCTCCACGGTTGGGGCGAGTTTGTGTCGCTCGGGCAACACAAACTCGCCCCGGCTGCCGACTACTCCGCGGCGCGGGCTGGCTTCAGGTGCGTGCGGTGCCCATCGTGATCGAGGATGCACAGGATCTCAGCCGGCCCGTTGTGGGCTCCGAACGCGTGCGGCGTCATTGTGGAAAACTCGGCCGCCTGCCCGGTCTCGACCAGGATGGTCCGGTCGCCGAGGCGGAGCACGATCGTGCCGGAGAGCACCGTGAACCAGTCCTTGCCGGGGTGCACCCGCAGTTCGCTCGCGGCCCCGGTCGGCGCCGGCCGGGTGATGCGCATTTTGGCCACGGTCGCGCCGTGCGGGCCGGGTTCGCGGCTGAGCAGCCACGTGGTCATGCCGCGCACGACATCGCGCTGCGGCCGGATCACCACGTCGTCGTCATCGACCGACTCGACCAGCTGGTCGAGCGTGGTGCCGAGCGCGCGGGCGATCGGGGCGAGCTGATCAAGGGCGATCCGCCGGTGGCCGGTCTCGATGCGGCTGAGCGTCGAAGGGCTCAGGTAACACCGGGTCGCCAGGTCATCGAGCGACCAGCCCCGGGCCACGCGCAGCTCGCGGATCCGCTTGCGGACCAGTTCGTCGAGTTCTCCGTCTTGCGTCATACGCAAGAGCATATGTCAGGGGCGCAATTTGACGGTACGGTCACAGCCATGGATAGCCATCACGAGCACCACAGTCACCAACACCACGGTCACCACGATCACTCCGCGACCGACACTGCGGGCATGGCCGAACTCCTCGACCTCGACGCCGAGGTTCTTCACGGCTATCTGTCCGACGTGATCGACTGGGTGCGCGATCTGGCCGGCGAGCCGATCGATCGCATCCTCGACCTGGGCGCGGGCACGGGCACCGGGGCGCTCGCGCTGGCCCGGCGCTTCGAGGGTGCCGAGGTGATCGCGGTCGACGCGTCCGACGAGATGCTGGCGCGCATCCGCGACAAGGTCGGCAACGAAGGGGTTGGGGACCGAACGCGTACCGTGCAAAGCGACCTTGATCTGGGTTTTCCGTCCGTCGAGCCGGTCGATCTGGTGTGGGCGGCCAATTCCCTGCATCACATGCGGGATCCGGACCGTGTCCTCGCGGACGTTTTCGGCTCGATCCGGCCCGGCGGCCTGCTGATCGTGGCGGAGTTGGAGGGCTTCCCTCGGTTCCTGCCCGATGACCTGGGCTTGGGCCGGCCCGGGCTCGAGGAACGGTGCCACGCTCTCGCCGACGCGGAGCGGAACCACGCGCTTCCGCACATCGGCTCCGACTGGCCCGCGCGGCTGGCGAAGGCCGGTTTCGCGGTGGAAGCCGAGCGGCGTTTCGCGATCGATCTGACGCCGCCGCTCCCGGCCGCGACCGGTCGTTACGCTGAAGCGTCGCTGCGACGGATGCGCGGCGGGCTCGACGGCCGGATCAGCGCCGACGACCTGGCCACGCTCGACGCGCTGCTCGACTCCGGCGGCCCCGACAGCGTGCTGCGGCGTGACGACCTGAGTGTCCGCGCGAACAGGCCGGTGTGGGCGGCGCGCAGGCCGTGAGTCAGTCGGTGCGGGCGCCGGTGCCGGGCGGACGAGTGTTGAGAACGCGCTGGTGGATCTGGCAGTCCTGCCATCGGCCGTCAATGTGCAGGTAGTCGCGGGCGAACCCGATCTGCTCAAATCCGTTCTTCGCCAGCACCCGCTGCGACACGACATTGGTCGGCAGCACGCTCGCCTCGATTCGATGCAGGTCGAGCGCCTCGTCAGCGATCTTGCACAGGTTGGCGACGGCGGCGCTCGCGAGCCCTCGGCCCGCTTCCTCGGCGTCGATCCAGTAACCGACGCTTGCGCTGCGAAACGGGCCGCGCACGATCGTGTTCAGGGTTACGCAGCCGAGAATCCGACCGTCGCGGACCAGCGTGCACGGCAACACGGTGCCCTCGGCCTGCTGCTGCGCCAGCGATTCCAAACGGGTCCGTTGGCCGTCGAGCGTCCAGAAGGAGTCGGGCCGCTCGGGTTCGAAAGGGCGCAGATACACACGATTACGCAGGTACGCGTCGAGCATGGCCTCCGCGTCGTTGACATCGAGCGGGCGCAGCAGGGCGCCGCCGGGTAACGCGACGGATTCGGTCATGGGGGTCTCCCTTATCGTCGGGGCCGATGTGCAGCGGGCGGCGTGGGGGCAACGGGTGCCGTCGGAGAAGTGACGGGAAGCATGCGGCGGCCCGCCTCGGACCGGCAGCGCGCCTAAGCTTCTCGCGTGCCGCTACAGCTCATCAAGTCGGGCTTGATCGATCCGGGCGTTCTTCGCGCTCAACGGGGGTGCCGTTGGTCGACGCCGACGGCTCGCTCCGCGAGGTTTCCGACATCGCGGCCGATCTCCGGAAGCTGTTCCCCGAGCGGAGCGTGAATCATGTCAGAGGCACCGCTTAGGGTGGGCGTATGCCTGATCGCTCCCTGCCCAACCGCCCGCTGACCATCATGGCTGTACACGCCCACCCCGACGACGAGGCGACCGGCACCGGCGGCGTGCTCGCGCGGTACGCGGCCGAAGGCATCCGCACCGTGCTCGTGACCTGTACCGACGGCGCGTTGCGGCGACGGTCCGGGGGGCGTCAAGCCGGGCGAGCCCGGCCACGATCCGGCGGCGGTCGTCGCGATGCGCCGTCCGAGCTCGAGGCGAGCTGTGACGTGCTAAGGTCAGCCACCTGGAGATGCTGGACTACGCCGACTCCGGGATGATGGGCTGGCCGAACAACGACGCCCCGGGCTCCTTCTGGAGACGCCGGTCGCAGGAGGCCGCCGCCCGGCTCGCCGAACTCATGCGGCACTACCGGCCCGACGTCGTCGTCACCTACGACGAGAACGGCTTCTACGGCCACCCCGACCACATCCAGGCCCACCGCATCACGATGGCGGCGGTCGAGGCGACCGGCATCCCGGCGAAGGTCTACTGGACCACGATGCCCCGCTCGATGATGCGAGCGGTTCGGCAAGGTCATGCGCGAGTTCGGCGCCGACTGGGACGAGCCGGAGCCGGATCGGCCGACGGCGCCGATGGCCGGAGATCGGCCTGCCCGACGACGAGATCACCACGTGGGTGGACACCACCGCGTTCGGCGGGCAGAAGTTCGACGCGCTCGCCGCGCACGCCAGCCAGAGCGAGAACATCTTCTTCCTCGCATGGGCAAGGAGCGGTTCACCGATCTGATGGGCATGGAGACGTTCGTGCGGGTGGCCGACACGACCGGGGCACCGCTGCCGGAAGACGACCTGTTCGCCGGGCTGCGCTGAAGCGGCGCTAAGACGAGGTGATCTGCGGTTCGTGGCGGACCGTGAAGTTCACGGAGTTCGCCACGTAACACGCCTGGTGCGCGTCGTGGTGGAGCCTCGTTGCCCGTTCGATCATCTCGGGCAGGGAGACGGTGACGTGCGGCCGCAGAACCACCTCGGTGAAGTGGCCGGTGCTGCCGCTTTCGGTCATGGTTCCCGACGCCCGATCGACGTAATCCGTCACGATGACGCCCGCGTCCGCGCACAGGTGCAAATACCACAGCATGTGACATTGGGAGAGCGACGCGACCAGCAGTTGCTCCGGGTTCCATCGCGTGTCGTCTCCACGGAACGCTGGATCGGAGCTGCCCTCGATCGGCGCGCGCCCCTCGGCGGTGATCTCGTGCGCCCGCTCGAACTCGCGATAGCCGCTCGTGCCGGTGCCCGTGTTGCCGGTCCAGGTCACGACCGTGTCGTACGTGTGTTGTCGAGGCATGCCACCAGATTCTAGGTCCGCAAGTCGAAACCCGGGGCTGTCTAAATGCCCGGAACGGTGATTGATCGATCGGCTTCTCGGAGGTTTCCGACGAGGGAAAACGGTCCGTACAGTCCGGCTGTGACTGACTTCTCGCGCCCTGCCCGCCCGGCCGTGCCGGCGAATCTGTTCCGGATCTTCCGCCTTGCCGGGGCGGTCATCGCGGGCCTCGTCGGCATCATTTTCGTGGCCGTCGGCATCGGCTTGATCATCAGCCACAACTGGACCGTCGTGAGCGGCACCGTGCAGTCGTGCAGCGTCAGCCACGTCACGCACACGAACGGCAGTTCCCTGCGCGTCGACCGGACCTGCGTGATGACCTGGCAGGTCGACGGCCAGCAGCACACCGGCACGGTCGATTTCGGCAACACGCAGATCGCGACCGGCCAGACGAAGACGCTGCGGGCGCACGGTGACTCCGCGGTGCTGCCGACGCCGACATGGGCCGGCTACGCCATCGGGGCGCTCGGACTCGCCCTGATCGCACTCGCCGTGTTCGTGCTGTTCCGGCGTCGCCGCCGCACCGAAATGGCGTCACCGATCACGATCACCGGCTGACCGAACGTCGCCTGTCCGATTCGTTCAAGACATCGGGCGGCGTTCGCTCCTAGGTTGGTCTCATGACTGTTTCCTTCGACTTCATCGGCCTGACCGTCGCCGACATGCCCGCCTCGTTGGCTTTCTATCGTCTCGTCGGGCTCGACATCCCGGCCGACGCCGACAGCGCTCCGCACGCGGAGGTCAAGCTGCCGGGCGGCATGCGGATCGGCTGGGACACGATCGAGACGATCCACTCGTTTGACCCGGAGTGGCGGGCGCCGGAGGGATCCTCGCGGGTCAGCCTCGCGTTCCTCTGCGAGTCGCCGGCCGAGGTCGACGCGGTGCACGCGAAGCTCACGGCGGCTGGCTACCGCAGCCACAAGGACCCGTGGGACGCCTTTTGGGGCCAGCGTTACGCGACCGTGCTCGACCCCGAGGGCAACGCCGTCGACCTGTTCGCGCCGATCGGTTAGGCCCTGTCCTGTCGGTCATGGCCCTGTCGGTCATGGTGAGGCGAGGCGGATTCTGGGCGGCGATCCGGCAAGCTCGCAGCAGTCCTGAATACCGCGTGTGTATTGAAGGATCTGCGAGAGCGCAGCCGGTCGTCGTCTGGGCAGCCGCAGCCCACGAACGACCGGCAGGACAGGGTCCAACCGCGAGAATCAGATCAACGCGCTCAGCGGTACGCCGGCCAGCGCCCGTACGTCCCGGGCGAGATGCGCCTGGTCGGCGTACCCGGCGCGGGCCGCGACATCGGCGAACGCGGTGCCGGCCCGGGCCATGTCGAGCGCGCGGTTCATCCGCAGGATCCGGCCGAGCGTCTTCGGGCCGTAGCCGAAAGCCGCAAGGCAGTGGCGGTGCAACCGTCGCTCACCAATGTCGACGAGCGTGGCCGTGCTCGCCACGGAGGCGCCGGCGGCGAGCGACGTCGCGATGGCGGTGACCGTCGGATCGGTCGGTCGCATGAGTTCGAACACCACGTCTTCCAGCGCGGCACACCGATCCGGCGCGGCGGTGATCCGATCGCTGAGCCGCCGCGCGACCGCGCTCGACCAGAGATCGGCCAACGGAACCCGCTGATCGCGAACCTCGGACGCCGGCAGTCCGAAGAACGCCGGCCCGTCGCCGGGTGCGAAGCGCAGGGCGGCGTAGGGACCCGGGTCGCCGCCGAGGTAAGCCGTGGTGTCGGGCCCGGCGACGAGCAGCGTGCCGTCGACCCAGATCAGGTCCGTGCAGCCATCCGGCAGGACCCGGCCGGCCGCCGGTGCGCTCAGAACGCGCTCCCACATGACGGCGCCCGGCAGCCGGGAGGGTCGTTCGCGGTAATCGTCGGGCATGACGGCACCTCGAAATCACGGTCGACGTCGCACTGGGATCGCGTCAGAGTGCGCGGACGGCGGCGTCCAACTTCTCGGCGAGCATCTTCGGCTGGCTGAGGGCGTTCAGATGTCCGCCGGGAATCTCTTCCACCTCAATGCCCAGTCGATCACTGACCACCCGCCGCTGCAACTCGATCGGGAAGAAGCGGTCGTCGCGGCCCTGGAAGAAACGCGTGGGCACGTCGGGCCAGGCGCGCAGCGGCCACGGGTCGGCGAAGAACGCCTCGGAGGGCGACGACGGGGTGCCGCTCATCGCCTCGTCTCGGATAGCCGTCGGCACGTCGTGGAAGAACTCGATCATCGGATCGAACGCTGCGTGCGGATCGCGGCCGGCCCGTCGCGCCGCTTCAGCGTGAGCCGCCGGCTGACCGGTGTTTTCCCACCACTGCGCGGCCGACTCGCCGGGCACCGGCACCATCGCGTTGACGAGCACCAGCAACTCGGTGGGGACCCGCTCAGCGACCAGCGGGCCGACGAATCCGCCGATCGATTGCGCCACGACCACAACCGGCGCGCGGTCACCGATCGCGTCGACAACCGCGGCGGTGTAGGCCGCCAGGGCCGCGTCGACCTCGGTCGGCATCTCCATGGTCACGACGTCGTAGCCACGCGACCGAAGCTCGGGCACGAGCCGATGCCAATACCAGGCTGTTCCATCGGCACCGGGAATGAGCGCGAACGTTGTCACGGAGAACCTCCAGCCGCCGAGAGTGAAAGTCTAGGCCCTGTTCTGCTGATCATGGTGAGGCGAGGCGGATTCCAGACGGCGATCCGGCAAGCTCGCAGCAATCCTGAATACCGCGGTTGTCTTCAGGACCTGCGAGAACGCAGCCGGTCGTCTGGGGCCGCCGCAGCCCGTCAATGATCGGCAGGACCGGGCCCAAGCCGCCGGACCGACAGTCGGCCGCGTTAGCGAGCAGCCTCGAACGCCTTGCCGACATCGGTGACCGTCGGCCCGCTGTGGAAGAGGCCGGTGCTCGCGCCGGTGTCCGCCGCCGGCAACCCAAACCATGAATACCGCGCCAGGTACGACAGACCGTCCAGCATCTTCGTCGACGCCGTGACGAACGCGGCCTGCTGTGCCTCGCTCGGATAGTGGGTGCCACCGGAGAAGTTGATCAGCGCGAACTCGGTCAGCCAGATCGGCTTGTGGTAGCGGTTGTAAACGGCTTGGATGTACGACTTCAGCTGGTTGACGGCGTCGGGAGTGGTGAAGTCCGATCCGTACCAGTGCAGCGTGATGAAATCGACCCGGTAACCGCGGCTCTTCGCGCCCTTCATGAACTGGTCGAGCCACCCACCGGGGGTATCACCGCCGTACGCGACGGCAGGGCTGCCGAGCTTGAGACCGGTCGCCTCCAACTGCGGCCAGAGGTCGAGGGCCTGGCTGACCGACATGTTCGACTGGGCCGCCATGTCCGGCTCGTTGAAGCCGAGCAGCTCGTGGCCGGCCGATTTCGCCGCCGCCAACGAACTCGCGGTGACACTGCCGGGGCCCCAGATCATCGGCACGAACTCGACGCCCTTGGGCGTGGTGACGCCGTTGTGGTTCGTCGACCACGTGTAATACCAGCTCGCGCCGGACTGGGCGAGCGCCTTGCTCACGCCGCTGAACGTCCAGACGCAGACGCCCTTGCGATCCGACGTCGCCGGCGTGAGCGGCGGAACCGCCTTGTGTGTGGTCGGGGTGACGGTCGGCTTCGCGGACGGCGAGGGTGACGGCGCGACCGAGGGCGACGGCGACGCGAACGGTGCGGCGACCGGTGCCTTCGTCGGCGGCGCGGCGACGGGCTTCGGGGTGCCACTGCCGGCCGCGGCGACGGCGACCGCCGTGACGGCGATGACCGAGGTCACCGTGGCCGCCGTGACGACACCGTGCCAGCCGGAAAAGACGGTGCGCAGCAGGTGCCCCTTGCCGGCCGCGTGCAGCGCCTTGGCCGGTTTCGCCAGCAGCCGGGCGGCGCTCGCGACGACACTCGGCGGCACGACGACCAACGGCGCGCCGGCCAGCAGCCGGTCCATCGGCAACATGCCGTGCGTTCGCGGCGCGCAGACCTCGCACTCGCGGACGTGTCGCCCGAACCGTTTGCGCCACAACGGACTCGGTTCGCCGTCCCACGTACGCGCGATCTCGTAGAGGTCCATGCACCCGGGTCGGGCCTGCAGCGCGCGTACCACCGTGCGAGCCGTTTCGACCTGGTCTTTCATGCGGGCGACGCGCACCGCGGCGTGCGGGGCGCTGAGTTGCAGCGCCTCCGCGAGTTCCCGGCGGTCGACCTCACCGGTCTCCTCCAGCCACCACAGTGACAGCAGGTCACGGTCTTCGGCGGCGAGCCACCGCGTCGCCTCGGCCACTTCGCGACGCTGGTCGGTGAGGCCGAGCCGCATGATCGTGACGTCGACGAAGTCACCGGCCACATCGGGCACGTCGCCGGCGTCGTCGAGGCGGGCGTGCCGGGTCAGCGTCGTCTTCTGGAAGTGATGTCGGTCACGCACCTGCCGGATCGCGATCGCGACGAGCCATGACCGGAAGGCGCGCGGGTCGCGGAGGTCGGCGAGGTGGCTGACCATGCGCAGCAGCGTTTCCTGCACGACGTCGTCCACGTCGGCGTGACCGCTCAGGGCCCGGCCGACGATGTTGTAGACCAGCGGCAACGACTGCGCCACCAGGGCGTCGAGGGCGTCTCGGTCACCGGCTCGGGCCGCGTTGACCGTCGCGATGTCAGGACTTATCCGGCTGGGTGCGTGCATTCACTGTCCTTTGCGAAGACTCGGGCCGTACGTTACCCGCGCATGCCGGGTCCGCTATTCGGAGACTGTTTTGGCCCGCGCCAATTACCGAAAATCTGTTATCTGATCGCGGGTGGTCCGGTCTCCGGATCGGCTCGGCGACAACAGCCGGTGCCGGAGGGATGTGGGTTCACGATGTTCGGTCGCCACCGGGGTTCCGGCTTTGCCGTACCCGCCGCGATAGTCGCAGTTGGTTTGCTCTTGGTTTCGGCGGGTTTGGTGTGGGCGTTTCACTCGTCCGGGCCGGCTGACGGCCCGCGAACCGCCGATGCGGCCGCATCCGGAGGCGTCGCGCTCGTGCCGGGCGTGGCACCGTCGAACACGCCGACCGTAACTCCGTCGCCCAGCGCGCATCCGTCCCCGAGCCCGCACACGTCGCCGAGCCCGAAGCCGTCCGCGACGACCCGCAAGCCGCCGGCCGCGCCCGCGGGCAGCATGAACTTCATCTTCGTGAACAACGTCAACCAGACGATCTGGCTCGCCGCCTACCAGCAGACACCGAAGCCGGCGCTGAAGACGACGGGCTGGGTGCTGCCGGTCGGCGCGAGCATCACGGTCGTCGTGCCGGACAAGTGGAACGGCCGGTTCTGGGGCCGGACCGGTTGCTCGTTCAACAGCGCCGGCCGCGGGCACTGCACGACCGGCGACTGCGGCGGCAAGTTTCAGTGCACCGGTTACGGGTCGATCCCGGCGACGCTCGCCGAATACAACCTGAACTCGTTCGACAACCTCGACTTCTACGACGTCAGCATGGTCGACGGCTCGAACCTCCCGATGTGGATCAACATCACGAAGGGCAAGACGAAGGACAAGATCACGAAGAACGGATGCATCAACACCGGGCAATACACGGGATGTACGAAGCCGGTGAACTGCCCCTCGGTGCTGAAAGTCGCCGGTGGCGCGTGCATCAGCGCGTGTGCCCACTTCAACACGGACGCCTATTGCTGCCGAAACGCGTGGGCACCCCGGTCGGTCTGCCTGCCGACGAAGTGGCCGGTCAACTACGCCGCCGTTTACAAAGACGCGGAACCTTATGCCTACTCGTACGCGTACGACGACGCGTCCAGCACGTTCACCTGCACCGGCGAGTGCGACTTCAAGATCACATTCGGGCTGACGGGTTAGGCGTGTCGTGGCTTCCGCTAGGCCAGGGTGAAGTCGACCACGACCGGCGCGTGATCGGACGGGCCTTTGCCCTTGCGGGCCTCCCGATCGATGACCGCGTTCTCCACGCCGTTGGCGATGCTCGGAGTCGCGTAGACCAGGTCGATGCGCATGCCCATGTCCTTGTGGAACATGCCGGCACGGTAGTCCCAGTAGGTAAACGGGTTCGGGCCCTTCATCGGCTTCGGCACGATGTCGATCAGCCCGAGCCCGAGCAGTTCGGTCAGCGCGTGGCGTTCCGGTGCGGTGACGTGGGTCGAGCCGACGAATGCGGCCGGGTCCCACACGTCGGCATCGGTCGGCGCCACGTTGAAGTCACCGCAGATCGCCAGCGGTCGGCCGCTCGCCACCTCGGGCGCCAGCGCGTCTTTGACGGCCGCCAGCCACGCGAGTTTGTACTGGTAATGCGGATCGTCGAGGGTCCGGCCGTTGGGCACGTAGACCGACCACACGCGTACGCCGCCGCAGACCGCGCCGACAGCCCGGGTTTCCGGATCGGGGAAGCCGGGCTGGCCGGGGAAGCCGCGCGAGACGTCGTCGATGCCGACCCGCGACAGCAGCGCGACCCCGTTCCACCGGCCGTCGCCGTGGGCCGCCACCTCATAACCCAGCTTGCCGACTTCGGCCTCCGGGAATTCGGCGGTCTTCGTCTCCTGCAGGCAGACGATGTCGGGTTTGGTGGTCTCGAGCCACTCCAGCAGGCGGGGCAGGCGGGAGCCGACGGAGTTGACGTTCCACGTGGCCAAGCGCATGGGCTCCAGGTTAGCCCGCAGGGGGCATGGATAGGGTTCTCAGGCGTGTGCACCGTGATGTTGCGTTTCGATCCGTCCGCGCCGTGGCCCGTGCTGCTGGCCGCCGTCCGGGACGAGTTCATGCAGCGCCCGTGGGATCCGCCGGGCGCCTACTGGCCGGCGCAGCCGGCGGTGCTCGGCGGCCGCGATCGGGTGGGCGGTGGCACGTGGATGGCCGTCGATCCCGAGTCGATGGCGATCGCCGCGCTGCTGAACGGCGCCCGGCTGCCGGATCTGCCCGACGGCGCCACCCGGCCGACGCGGGGCACGCTGGTGCTGGCCGCGCTGGCGGGTCGGCGGGTCCACGGCCGTCGTGCCGGGCATCGCCGACGCGGCCGCACTGGCTCGCTATGACGGGTTCCACCTGCTGCGGGCCGACCGGACGATGGTCGAGGTCTGGTCGTGGGACGGGGTGGAGTTGGCGTACCAGAAGCTGGAACCGGGCGACCACATCCTGGTCAACCTCGGCCCGGACGCAGACGCTGATCCGCTGGTGCCGCATTTCCGGCCGCTGCTCGCCGCGACGGCCACGCCGCCACTCGGTGACGCTCATGGCACGGCGGCGGCGTGGGAGGGGTGGGTGGAACTGCTGCGCGGTGGCGATCTGGAGCTGACCGACGAGCGCGGGCTGATCATCGAGCATGAATTCGACGGGCGGCGCTACGGATCGACGTCCGCCAGCCTCGTCGCGCTCGGCGCGGACGGTCGCGTCCGTTACGACTTCACGGCCGCCCCGGCCACGCCGGCCTGGAGTCAGGTGCGCTGAGCAGGGCGGATAGGGACGCGTACCAGTGAGGCACTATGTCTTTTTCGCTCTAAAATCTGAGGATTGCTCGCTACGCTGACAACGTGCCTCCGACTCTTGCGGCCCAGGTATCGGCCCAGCTCACGCCGCTGGCCGACCCCGAGCCGACGACCTACGTGCGCAACGGTTCGGGGTCGGTGCTTCTCTGCGTGGTGGGCACGTTTCTGATCGTCGGCATTGGCGTGTGGCTCTTCGTGCGCGGCCGGTCGTCGAAGAACCGCGGCGGCGGCGTGAAGATGACCTCGCCCGACCCGACCGATCCCTACCGCACCGTCCCCACAGAAAAGCTGGCGGCAGACGCGAACTCCCTGCTCGTGTCCGCCGACGACGCGCTCAAGACGAGCGAGCAGGAGTTGGCCTTCGCGACCGCGCAATACGGCGTCGAAGCGACCCGTGCGTTCACCGCGGCCCTCGAGCAGTCCCGAGCCGACGTCACCGCCGCGTTTCACCTCCGGCAGATGCTCGACGACGACGTGCCAGACACGGAGCAGACCCAACGAAGCTGGTACGCGCAGATCATCGCTCGATGCCGCGCCGCCGATGCCCGTCTCGATGAGCACGTGGAGGCGTTCGACAAGCTCCGAGACCTCGAAGCGAACGTCGAGACCTTGATCCCGGCCCTGAAAGCGCGCCGTGACTCCGCGGATGTCCGACTGCCACAGGCGCAGGCGACCTACCTCTCTCTCGAACAGCGGTACGCGCCCCAGGCCGTGCTCTCGATATCCAACAGTGGCGCCCAGGTGCAGGAGCGCATCGACTTCGCGGCCCGGACCCTCGACCAGGCGAGCGAAGCCGTGGCGGCCGGAAACCGGGCCCATGCGGCACTCGCCGTCCGCGCGACCGAAGACGCACTGGGCCAGGTCGACATGATCTTCGCGAGCATCGAGCAACTCGGCAAGGACTTGGACGCCGCTCTCGCCTCGGTCGCGTCGGCGCTCGCGGCCGTGGAGTCGGACGTCGCCGCAGGTCACGCCGCGGTGGGGGCGGCTGGCGCGGGTGTCGGCGCGAACGCGTCCGCGAGCACGGTCGATCTCGCCGCCGCGGTCGCCGGAGCATCGCAGGTGGCCCAGTCGATCCGGGCCGAGATGGCGGAATCGCGGCCGGATCCGTTTCTCGCACTGCGCCGGCTGGAGCAGGTCGACGTGCGGCTTTCGGCCGCGCTCACGAATATCCGCGACGCCGCCAGCCGGGCCGAGCGGGCGAAAGTCATGTTGGAGCAAGCGATCCCGGCGGCCCATGCGGAGATCTCCGCGGTCACCAACTTCATCACGACCCGCCGTGGCGCCGTCGGCAGCGACGCGCGGACCCGGCTGAACGAGGCGGAACGGCACCTGCGGCAGGCGGTCGAACTCGCGAATACCGATCCGGTGGCGGCGCTGACCGCGGCACAGCAGGCGGATGCGTTGGCGGAGCAGGCCGGTCAGATCGCGAACGACGACGTGAACGAATGGTCGCAGCCGAACTTCGGGCCGAGCGGCGTGTCGGTCGGGGGCCTGGAAGGCGCGGTGCTGGGCGGGATCCTGCTCGAAGGGATGCTCGGCGGTCGCGGGGGTGGTCGTGGTGGCGGGTTCACCGGTGGCGGGTTCGGTGGCGGCGGTTTCGGTTGGGGCGGACGGGTTCCGGGCAGCTTCGGCGGGCCGGGCACCAGGGTGCGGGTGCGGTTCTGAGCCTCTGGTCGCGTGAGTTGGGGCCGCTAGATCGGATGCGAGCTTCGGGTAGGTCTGGGGTTGAGGGAGAGGCGCGTTTCATGTCGCAGCAATCGGTTATCGGACGAATCACGCAGCTGGCCCGGGCCAACATCAACGCGCTGCTCGACCAGGCGGAAGACCCGCAGAAGATGCTCGATCAAATGGTCCGCGACTATACGAGCGCGATCAGCGACGCCGAGAGCGCGGTCGCGCAGACGATCGGCAACCTCCGGATGATGGAGGAGGACGCGCGGGAGGCCCAGGGCGCGAGCGCGCAGTGGGGCGCGAAAGCCGCCGCGGCCAGCCGCAAGGCCGATGAGATGCGGGCCGACGATCCCGCCGAGGCGGAACGGTTCGACAACCTGGCCCGGGTCGCGTTGCGAAAGCAGATCGACGGCGAGGCGGATGCTCGTACGCTCGCGGTCACGATCGCCGACCAGAGTGACATTGTCGACAAACTCAAGGCCGGGTTGCAGGAGATGCGGGGCAAACTCGACCAACTGCGGCGCAAGCGCGACGAGCTGGTCGGCCGGGCGAAGACGGTCGAGGCGCAGAACCGTGTACTCGACTCGGTCCGATCCGTCGACATTCTGGACCCCACGAGCGAAGTGGCCCGTTTCGAGGAGAAGATCCGGCGCGAGGAGGCCCGCATCCGCGGTCATGAGGAGTTGGCCGCGTCGAGTCTGGACGCCCAATTCGAGAGCCTTGCCCTCGACGCGGTCGATATCGACGTGGAGACGCGGCTCACCCAGTTGAAGACGGGTGGCGCGCCGACGTAGCGCCCTCCACTGTTGCGTGACCCCATCGGCATCACCCGTCGCACGGGGACTATTCTCGCGTCCGAGGTACGGCCGCAGATCAACCCCCCCGGCACTGGTCGGCCAGGTCCGCAACGTCGAGTGACGTTTCATCCTGGCTCTGATCGTCGGTGATCAGCAACAGGAGGGCACCACGTGACGACACTCGTTCCAAAGCCGATCGTGACTCGGCCGTTCCCGGTGCGCATGCCCCTGCAGGGCTCGGCATTCTCGCGGATCTTGCGTACGACCGACGCCAAGCAAATCGGTCTCATGTACCTCGTGACGTCGTTCATCTTCTTCCTCGTCGGCGGGTTCATGGCGCTGGTCATGCGCGCCGAGCTGGCCCGGCCGGGGTTGCAGTTCCTGTCGCTGGAGCAGTACAACCAGCTGTTCACGATGCACGGCACGATCATGCTGCTGTTCTTCGCGACGCCGATCGTCTTCGCGTTCGCGAACTACATCGTCCCGCTGCAGATCGGCGCGCCCGACGTCTCCTTCCCGCGACTCAACGCGCTGGCCTACTGGCTGTACGCGTTCGGCGGCACGCTGGCGATCCTCGGCTTCGCGACGCCCGGTGGTGCGGCCGACTTCGGTTGGTTCGCCTACCAGCCGCTGGCGAACGTGCAGAACTCGCCGGGCCTCGGTGCCGACATGTGGGTCATGGGTCTGGTGCTCTCCGGCCTCGGCACGATCCTCGGCGCCGTCAACATGATCACGACCACCCTCACGCTGCGCGCGCCCGGCATGACGATGTTCCGCATGCCGATCTTCACCTGGAACATCATGGTGACGTCGCTGCTCGTGCTGCTCGTCTTCCCGATCCTCGCCGCCGCGCTGCTCGCCGCCGAAGCCGACCGGCATCTCGGCGCGCATGTCTACGACGCGAGCACCGGTGGTGCCCTGCTATGGCAGCACCTCTTCTGGTTCTTCGGCCATCCCGAGGTGTACATCGTCGCGCTGCCGTTCTTCGGCATCGTGTCCGAGATCATCCCGGTGTTCTCGCGCAAGCCGATCTTCGGTTACAAGGGCCTCGTCGGTGCCACGCTGGCCATCGCGGCTCTGTCGATGAGCGTCTGGGCGCACCACATGTTCGCGACCGGCCAGGTGCTGCTGCCGTTCTTCTCCTTCCTGAGCTTCCTGATCGCCGTGCCGACCGGCATCAAGTTCTTCAACTGGATCGGCACGATGTGGCGAGGGCAGATCTCGTTCGAGACGCCGATGCTGTTCTCGATCGGCTTCCTGATCACGTTCCTCCTCGGTGGTCTGTCCGGCGTCATGCTGGCCGCCCCGCCGATCGACTTCCACGTCTCCGACACGTACTTCGTCGTCGCGCACTTCCACTACGTGCTCTTCGGCACGATCGTGTTCGCGGTCTACGGCGGCGTCTACTTCTGGTTCCCGAAGATGACCGGCCGCATGCTCGACGAAAAGCTCGGCAAGGTGCACTTCTGGCTGACGTTCGTCGGTTTCCACCTGACCTTCCTCGTCCAGCACTGGCTCGGCGCGGAGGGCATGCCCCGTCGTTACGGTGACTACCTCGCCACCGATGGTTGCCCCGGTCACGGCGGCACGGTCTGTTTCAGCACGTTGAACACGGTGTCGACGATCGGCGCGTTCATCCTCGGTGCGTCGACGCTGCCGTTCCTCTATAACGTGTGGAAGTCGTACAAGACCGGCCCGATTGTCGAGGTCGACGACCCGTGGGGCCATGGCATGTCGCTGGAGTGGGCCACCTCGTGCCCGCCGCCGTTGCGCAACTTCGACCGCATGCCGCGCATCCGGTCCGAGCGGCCGGCCTTCGACCTGCACTTCCCGCATCTGGCGCCAGGAGCACCGCAAATCGCCCACCCGGTGCCGGTCGGTGCGCAGAGGTCTGGCGAGATCGACCAGTCATAGCGCGGTAAGCATCGTGATCGTGGCGGCTTTGACCCCTGGTGGGGTCGGGGCCGCCACGATGCGTTTCGGCTTTGTTTTCGACGTGAAATCGGTCGGGGCGTCTCCGGGCCGACACGAACTCCAGAACGAAGGTCGGTGGCCCGGTCAGACGCGCCGAGCGAGCGCGAAGAAGCGGTCGGGCGGATCGTCGTATCGCTGGAGGTCCCATCCGGTTTGTCGCATCAGCCGTTGCAACGGCTCGTGGGCCAACGGCTCGTCGGGTCGCAGCGTGCGGCCGTGGCGGGCGGCGAGCGCGGCCCGGCCGGACGGGTGAAAGATGATCAGTCGGCCACCTGGACGCGTCACGCGGGCCAACTCGGCGAGCCCGGCTTCCGGGTCCGGTAGGTGCTGCACGAGTCCGGCCGCGAACACAGCGTCGACGCGGGCGGCCGGCAGTGGCAGGTGGCGCGCGTCGGCTTGCACCAGGAACTGCCGGGCCGCGGACCCCGCGGATGCCACGGTGAGCATTTCCGGCGTCACGTCGATGCCGATGACCGTGCCGGTCTCGCCGGCGGCGGCGCGCAGGGCGGGGAGGGCCCAGCGGCGGCCGTGACCAGGATGTCGGCGAGCGTCGCCAGCACCTGAGCGCGACGTCGGTCTTTCGGCACAATTCCGGCAGTCACCCGTCCAGGATCGCACCTGCCAGGCAAATTCGGCAATCACGGCCGCACCTGCGGCCGATAACGCACGAATCAGCTCGCGACCACCGGCACGCCCTCAAGCCGCACACCGGCACCGCGCATCGCGTTGAGCGCCGCGTCGGTGGTCTCGCGAGACACGCCGGCCGTCAAGTTGAGCAGCACCGTCGTCTGGAAGCCTTCGGCCACCGCGTCGAGCGCCGTCGCCCGTACGCAATGATCGGTCGCGATGCCCACGACGTCGACATCGGTCACGTCATGCATCCGCAGCCAGGCCGCGAGGCCCATGTCGCCCGCGTGCCCCTGGAAACCGGAGTACGCCGCTTCGTGCTCGCCCTTCTTGAACACCGCCTCGACCCGACCGGTGTCGAGCGCCGGGTGGAACTCGGAACCGTCGGTGCCGACGACGCAATGCACCGGCCACGAGTGCACGAAATCGGGTGGATTGCCGAAGTGCGCGCCCGGGTCGATGTGGAAGTCTTTCGTGGCGACGATGTGGTCCCAGTGGCGACGGTCGATGGTCGCACCGGCCGCGTACGCGTCGGCGGCAAGGGCTTTGGAAACGTCCGCGGCGACGGCCGCGCCGCCAACCACGGCGAGCGAACCGCCCTCGCAGAAATCGTTCTGGACGTCGACGATGATGAGCGCTCGGGACACGACGGATCTCCTACTGCGAAGGGGCCGGGACAACGGTAACCGAGAGCGCGGGATCGCCGGCGGAAAGCTTCAGACCTTCCCACGGGATCGAGATCAGAGCCTCGCGCAGGTGTTCGCGGGAGGCCTCCAGCGTCACCGGATCGGCCGGAGTGCCGTCGACGATGAAGTTGTGCTGCAGCAGCGTGTCGCCGGGCTGGTAGTCGGGCACGCCTTGGGAGACGATGATCTCTTCGGTGGCCGTACCCGTCGGCTTATGCCTTCGCACCGCTGTCTTTCGCCCGCCGACCGTCGCCTTGTTTTCGCTGCGCTTGACCACGGGCCGGCCGTCGACCTCGACGAGCTTGTAGACCAGGCCGGCCGTGGGCGCGCCGGAACCCGTCACGACGGCGGTGCCGGCTCCATAGACGTCGACCGGCTCGGCGGCGAGCGAGGCGATCGCGTATTCGTCGAGGTCACCGGAGACGACGATCTTCGTGTCGACCGCGCCGAGCGAGTCGAGGAGCGCGCGCGAGTGCCCGGCCAGCATGGAGAGGTCGCCGGAGTCGATGCGGATCGACCGGAGATCGGGGCCGGCGACCGCGATCGCGTTGCGGATGCCTTGATCGATGTCGTAGGTGTCGACGAGCAGCGTGGTCTGCTTGCCGAGCGCGGCCACCTGGGAGGCGAAGGCGGTCTGCTCGTCCTGGTGGAGCAGCGTGAACGCGTGCGCGGCGGTGCCGGTGGTCGGGATCCCGTAAGCGCGGCCGGCGGCCAGGTTGGACGTGAACGCGAATCCAGCCAGGTACGCGGCCCGGGCAGCAGCGACGGCAGCGCGCTCGTTGGCCCGGCGGGAGCCCATCTCGATCACCGGCCGGCCCCGGGCAGCCGTGACCATACGGGCGGCCGCGGCGGCGATGGCGCAGTCGAAGTTGAGCACGGAGAGGATCAACGTCTCCAGGACGACGCATTCGGCGAAACCGCCGCTGACCGTCAAGATCGGCGAGCCCGGGAAGAACAGCTCACCTTCCGCGTAGCCCGTGATGTCGCCCGTGAAGCGGTAGTCCGCCAGCCAAGCCGCAGTGGCATCGTCAACCACGCCGGTGCCCAGCAGAAACTCGAGGTCGGTGGGGGTGAAGCGGAACTGGGAGATCTCCTCGACGACCCGGGCTGTGCCGGCGACGACGCCGTAACGGCGCCCGGTCGGAAGGCGGCGCGCGAAGACCTCGAAAACGCAGGCCCGATTCGCCGTGCCGTCGCGTAGGGCGGCGTTGACCATGGTCAACTCGTACTGGTCGGTCAACATCGCTGGGCTTATCTCGGTCACAACTGACAACACTACGACTCTTACATTCGGCTTTCGCTCGGGCGCCGCTGGAAGACGACGTCTTCCCTCCTCGATCGCGGCGCCTTCGGCGGTGCTCCTCGTGGAGTCCATACGCCGTCACGGCACCTCGCGAAAGCCTGGGCCGGTGGGTCGAGGCGCCTCGCGAAAGCCTTGTTTGCTCGTCGCGCCGCATGTCCGGTCAAGGCTCAGGTGGGTGGCGGCTTCCGGGCATGGCACGATGGGGGGATGGCTGCGCCTCAGGTCCTCCCCGTGGAGACACCAGACGTCGAGGACGTGCCCGACGCCGATCGCCCGTGGGTCACGATCGTCTGGAACGATCCCGTCAACCTGATGTCCTATGTCACGTACGTACTGCAGAAGTTGTTCGGCTACAGCAAGGAGAAGGCCGAGAAACTCATGCTCGACGTACACCACAAGGGAAAGGCGATCGTGTCTTCCGGTGCCCGCGAGCGTATGGAGCACGACGCGTCCCGCCTGCACGCTTACGGGTTGTGGGCGACCGTGGACCGTAACGCATGAGCGAGCCTGCCGAGCGAATAATGTTTCAGCATGGCCGCGTCCTGCGAAGCGGAGGCGGACATGAGCATGTTTCGGCGAGAGGGTTCGCACTGCACGGCTCGCTTCTCGCCCGAGGAAGTCAAAGTGCTGCGGCAGGTTGCGACCGAGGTCGTGGCGCTGCTCACCGACGGCTTCGACCGCGATGATCCGGTCGTCGAACGGCTGTTCCCCGACGTCTACCGCGATGATCCCGCCGGGGCCGCCGACCTCCGGAAATACACCGAGGGTGACCTGAAGACGGCGAAGATCGACCAAGCCGGTGCGATGCTGGCGGTGCTGCCGGCGAGCGGTGGCACCGATGTCACGCTCGACGAGGAGTCGGCCGAGGCGTGGCTGCGCGCGCTGAACGACGTCCGGCTCGCGCTCGGCACCCGCCTCGATGTCAAGGACGACATGAACCTCGAAGAAGAACTCGACGACGCGGTGCTGCACGATCCCACCTCTGCTCGGGTGGGGCAGCTATCGCTTTACGCCTACCTGGGGTATTTGCAGGAATCGTTGCTGGACGCGCTGACCAGCTAGCCGTCCGTCGAGGAGCCGTGCCTGACCGCGAAGATGGCGGCCTGGGTCCGGTCGGCCACGCCGAGTTTCATGAGCACATTGGACACGTGCGTCTTCACGGTCTTCTCCGCGAGCAGCAGCGCTTTCGCGATCTCCCGGTTTGATCGACCCTGCGCGATCTCGGCAAGCACCTCGCGTTCCCGGGCGGTGAGCGAGGCCAGCCGGTCGGGTGCCGCGTCCGGCGCGATCAGGGCCGCGGCCACGTCGGGATGCAGGAGCACGTGTCCCGCGTGGACGGAACGGATCGCGCTCGCCAGATCACGTGGCTCCACGTCTTTGTAGACGACGCCTCGGGCTCCGGCGCGTATGGCCGGCACGACGACGGTCGGATCGGTGAAGCTCGTGACCACGAGCACCCGTGCTGTGCTGCCGGACGCCCGGAGCCGCCGGAGCGTCTCGACCCCGTCGAATCCCGGCATGACCAGGTCGAGCAGGATCACGTCCGGTCGCAGGCTGGCGGCGGCGTCGAGGCATTCGGCACCGTCGGCGGCCTCGCCGACGACCTCGATATCGTCGAGCAGATCGAGAAACGTACGCAGGCCGCGACGTACGACCGCGTGGTCGTCGACGATCAGCACCCGGATCGGAGCGGCGTCGGTCACCGGGCACCTCCGACGTCGCGTGGCACGACCAGGCGCACCGCCGTCCCGGCCCCGATCGTGGACGAGACGGTGACCTGACCGTGTACGGCTCTCGCCCGCTCCCGCATGGACACCAGCCCGAGCCGATTCGTCGATCCGGTCGCGCCGGCCATGTCGAACCCGCCACCGTCGTCGACGATCTCCAGGATGGCCTCTCCGTCCGAAGTCTCCGCGAGCGTCACGGTGACCTGCGACGCTGACGCGTGCCGCAGCGCGTTGTGCAGCGCTTCCTCGGCGATCCGCAGCACCGCTTCCTCGGTGCGATGCGGGAGCACCACGCAGTCGTCGGCGGTGAAGCGTACCGACGCCGAATGCACCCGATCGAGCAGCGCAACCCGGTCGCGGAGCGTTTCGATCAAGCCGTAGTGTGACAGCTCCCGCGGGCGCAACTCCGCCACGATCTGCCGGAGTTCGTCGGCCGCCTCGCCCGCGAGCGCCGCGACCGTGTCGAGTTCGGCCGCGGCCCGGTCGGGGTCACGCCGCATCAGCGTGGCCGCGGCCTGAGCGGTGAGCCGAAGGCTGAAGAGCGTCTGCGCGACCGCGTCGTGGAGTTCCCGGGCGATGCGCTGCCGTTCCTGGACCAGTGTCAGCTCTCGACCTTGCTCGAAGAGCCGGGCGTTGGTGAGCGCGATGGCGGCATGCGCGGCGAGCACCCGGAGCAGCCGTTCGTCGTCGTCGGTGAAGCCGTCACGGCCGCGCGGGTTGGCGAGGTAGATGGCACCCAGGATCTCGTCGCCGTCGAGGATCGGCATGCCGAGGAACGCGCGCAGCACCGGATGCGCGGCCGGCCACCAGCCAAATCTCGGGTCGGCTCGCAGGTCGGCAAGCCGCTGTGGCACCGGATCGGAAAGCATCACGCCGAGCATGCCGTGCTGGCGGGGCAGCGGCCCGATCGCGGCCCATTCGCGTTCGCTGACGCCGTCGACCACGAATTCGGCGAAGCCGCCCTGGTCGTCGGGCACCCCGAGCGCGGCGTAGTCGACGGCCAGCAGCTCGCGCGCGCTCTCGACGATCGTCTGGAGCACGTCACGGACGGACCGGTGCCCGGCGACGGCCAGCACGGCGGCGCTGAGCTGTTCCAGGTTCCGGCGTGAGTCCACGCGTCAACGCTACCGACTGCGGCGGCGCGGCGGATGCGGCGCGGGGCCTAGGTCCAAGGTCCTAGACGGGGCCGGGCTGCGGCCCGATTCGGACAATCGCTCACCGCCATAGCGTCGAAGCATGCCTAACGCCATCATCACCGGAGCATCGCGAGGCATCGGGTATGCCCTCGCCGAGCAGCTGGCCGACGCCGGCTGGAACCTCATCATCGACGGCCGGGACGCGGCCTCCCTGCACGCGGCCGCGGACCGCCTTCGCGTCGCCGGGTCGGCCGCGTGCCGGGCCGAGCCGGTCGGCGCCGGCGACCGGGTCACGGTCGAGCCGATCGTCGGCGACATCACCGATCCTGCCCACCGCGACGCCCTGATCCGGGCGGCAGCGGCCCGGGGGCGGCTCGATCTCCTGATCAACAACGCCGGCATGCTCGGTCCGAGCCCGCTGCCGGCGACGGCCGCGCTCGACGTGGCCGCGTTACGCGAGATCGTCGAGGTCAACGTGATCGCCCCGCTCGCGCTGACGCAACTCGCCCTGCCGCTGCTGCGGTCCGCGCACGGCATCGTCATCGACCTGACCTCGGACGCGGCCGTCGAGGCCTACCCGGGCTGGGGCGGCTACGGTGCCTCGAAAGCCGCCACCGAACAGCTCCGCAACGTGCTCGCCGCCGAGGAACCCGACGTCACCGTGTGGCGGGTCGATCCGGGCGACGTGCGCACCGACATGCACCAGCTCGCGTTTCCGGGCGAGGACATCAGCGATCGGGCGTTGCCGGCCGAGGTCGCGCCGGGCTTGATGCGGCTGCTCGCCACGCGGCCGCCGTCGGGCCGGCACCGGCTCGCGGCACCTGCCGAGGCCGGAACCGCGACCGAGACCACGAGCCCGGCGAAGCTCTGGCTGACCCTGGAGGTCGACGAGTTCGGCCCGTCCGCGACCTTCTACCGCGACGTGCTCGGGCTCGCCGAGGTCGACGGCTGGTCGATCGACGACGAGCGGGGCGCCGTGTTCGCGATCGGTGACGCCCGGATCGAGGTCGAACACCCCGTAGCGACCGCTAGATCCGGGTCCCGAGCCGCCATCGAATACGCGGATCTCGACGCACTGACCGCGGCCCACAAGCGGGTTTCCGAGCGCGCCGAGCCCTCGCCGGTGCTGCGACACCATCGCGGCCACTCCGGTTTCACCGTGGTCGATCCGAACGGTACCGAGATCTACGTGTGGAGCGAGAAATGATCGCCTCCGCGTACGATTTCGAGCTGCCGCCGCAACTGGAGGCGCGCGAACCGGCGGAGGCCCGGGGGATCGCCCGCGATCAGGTGCGCATGCTGGTCAGCCGGCTCGACACGGGCGAGCTGAGCCACCACCGGTTCGCCGATCTGCCGGAAATCCTGCACGCGGGCGACGTCCTCGTGGTGAACACGTCCGGCACGATGCCGGCCGCGCTCGACGGTCGAGGGCGGGAAGCTGGCCGTACACGTGTCGACGGAACTCCCCGACGGTGGCTGGGTCATCGAGTTGCGGCAGTCGGCCGGAAAGGCCACCGAACCGTTTCCGGGCGGCTCGGCGGGCGGCCGCCTTCGGGTGACCGGTGGTGCGCAGGTGACGCTGCGGGAGCCGTACACGCGAGGGCGGTTGTGGGTTGCCGATTTTGACGTTGCCGACCTGCCGGCCTACCTGATGATGTTCGGTCGCCCGATCCGTTACTCCTATGTGGAGCGCGAGTGGCCGCTGGCGACCTACCGCAGCGTCTTCGCCACGACGCCGGGCAGCGCAGAGATGCCGAGCGCGAGCCGCCCGTTCACCGAGTCGCTGGTGACACGGTTGGCGAGCCGGGGCGTCGTGTTCGCGCCGATCATGCTGCACACCGGCGTCGCGTCGCCCGAGGCGCACGAGCGGCCCTACCCGGAGCGGTTCGACGTGCCGGCCGAGACCGCCCGCATCGTCAACGAGGCACGGCGGCCGGCCGGCGCGTGATCGGTGTCGGCACCACCGCGGTGCGCGCCATCGAGACCGCCGTCGACGAGCAGGGTCAGGTGCACGCCGCGAGCGGCTGGACTTCAAAGATCATCACGAGCATGTCCGGGGTACGGGTAACCGACGGCCTCGTGACCGGATTCCACGAACCCCGGGCCTCGCATCTCGACATGCTGCGCGGCATCGTCGGCGAGCAGTTGCTGGCCGACTCCTACGCCGAGGCGCTGCGTTGCGGCTATCTATGGCACGAGTTCGGCGACATCAACCTGCTGCTGCGGCGTTGAGCGCGCCCACGCGGGCCCGGGCTTCGGCCGCCGATCGTGCCGTCACGGCGCGCGCGGCGGCCGCCTGGCATTCCGCGACCGTGACCTCGGCCAGACTCGCCCGCACGTCGGCGAGCGCGGGCGGTGCCATCGACAGGCTGGTGACGCCC
Source organism: uncultured Actinomycetota bacterium (assembly GCA_963797605.1). GTDB lineage: Bacteria > Actinomycetota > Actinomycetes > Mycobacteriales > Micromonosporaceae > DASQPR01. The sequence continues at coordinate 122,824 of CAWCPX010000007.1, forward strand.
AGACCGACCAGCACCCGGGCCAGCATCGGATCCGCCGCCGCCTCGCCGCACACGCCCACCGGCCGGCCCGCCGCTCGACCGGCCCGACCGATCACCTCGATCAGGCGCAGCAGCCCCGGATGCCACGGGTCCTGCAGCGAGGCGAGGCCCCCGATCTGGCGGTCGACGGCGAGCGCGTACTGGGCGAGGTCGTTCGTGCCGATGCTCGCGAACGCGGCGACCTCGAAGATCTGGTCGGCCAGCATCGCCGCCGACGGCACCTCGACCATCACGCCGGCCGTGGCGAGTCCGTGCGCCGCCGCCTCGGCGAGGAACCACTCGGTCTCCGGGGCGTCGGCCACCATCGGCGCCATCACCCAGACGTCCGCGCTCGGTGTCACGGGCCGCGGTCGCGATCGATGCCAGTTGGGTCCGCAGCACCTCCGGCTGCCGCCGCAACGCCCGCAGACCGCGTACCCCCAGAGCGGGGTTGATCTCCGGGTCTTGCGCCAGGAACCGCAACGGCTTGTCGGCGCCGGCATCGAGCACGCGCACGACGACCCGGCCGCCCGGAAACGCGGCGAACACATCGCGGTAGGCGGCGACCTGACTGGCCTCGCTCGGAGCCGTGGCATCGTCGAGAAATAGCAGCTCGGTCCGGTAGAGGCCGACGCCTTCGGCACCCGCCGCGACCGCCGCCGGCACATCGGCCGGGCTGCCGACGTTGGCGAGGAGCGCGATCGCGACGCCGTCGGCGGTGCGGCCGGGCCCGGTCGGAGCAGTGGCCGCGGTCGCGTCGCTCTTCGGCAACTCGGACGCGGCCGGATTGACGATCACGCGGGACGCGCCCGGATCGACGAGCACTGTCGGTGCCGTCGTCGAGATCGGTGACGCCCGCGCAACCGACGACGGCCGGAATGCCGCGCGATCGGGCCAGCACCGCGGTGTGACTCGTCGGCCCGCCGTCCGCCGTCACGAGCGCGAGCACCGTGGTCAGGTCCAGGCCGGCCGTGTCCGCCGGCGCGAGGTCGCGGGCGACGAGCACGAACGGGTGGCCGGGATCGGGCACGCCCGGCACCGGTACGCCGAGGCAGGCCGCGACTGCTCGTTGCCGCACGTCGTCGAGGTCGGCGACGCGTTCGGCGAGGTACGGGCCGGCCGCGGCGAGGGCCTCCCGGAACCCGGCGAACGCCTCGAACACCGCCCGAGCCGCCGAAAGTCCCCGTGTCACGCCGGCCGCGATCATGTCGTCGAGCGCCGGGTCCTCGGCCATCAGCGCCTGCGCGTCGAGCACGTCGGCGGCCTCGCCACCGGCCGCGGCGCCGCGTGCCCGCAGCGTCTCGGCCACCCCGGTCAGCGCGGCGCGGGCGCGGCCGAGCGCGACGTCGGCCGGTTCGGTGCCGGGCGCGGTCGAGGGTTCCGGCAGCGGCGGCGCCATCCGGACGACCGGGCCGGCGACGGCGTGCCGTCCGATGCCGATGCCCGCCAACTCTCGGCGGGCATCCTCAGGCGGCATCGGCGGCCTCGCCGTCGAGCATGGCCGCGAGCCGGTCGAGCGCGTCGTCGGCGCCGTCGCCGTCGGCGGAGATCACCACCTCGTCGCCCTGCCGCACGTCGAGAGCGAGCACCGCGAGGATGCTGCGGCCATCGGCGTCGGCGCCGCCGGACTTGGCGATGCGGACCGGCACACCCGACGCGGCTGCCGCCTTGACGAACAGCGCGGCCGGCCGGGCGTGCAAGCCGTCGGGGCTCGTCGACCGAGACGCGACGTTCTGCCATGGGGAACTCCTCAATGTTGCGGCGAATGCCGCGTATAGCGGTGCCGGTGTTGTTTCTGACGACGCAGCGCTGCTGGTCGGGTGTCGCGGACGGGGTGCTTAGGGCCAGGTGAAGATCGAGCGCGCCGGCGAGCACCGGACCCGTCACGGTGCCGCGCACCTCGGATGCTTCGAGCGCGACGACCGGGCAGATCGCGGACAGACCACGGCTCGCGACGGCGACCGGATCCCACCGCACGACCGGGTCGCCGACGGCGACCGCCGTGCCCTCGTCGGCCAGCACCGTGAAACCGTCGCCGCCCAGCGAGACGGTGTCGATGCCGAGGTGGACGAGCACCGCCCGGCCGTCGGCGGCGACCACCACGAACGCGTGCGGCTTCACCTTCAGCAGCACGCCGTCGATCGGCGCCGTGACCACGTGCGCGGCCGGGTCGGGTTCGATGGCGATGCCCGGGCCCGACGATCGCCTCCGCGAACACCGGGTCGGGCACCTCGGACAGGGGCACCGCCACGCCCGCGAGCGGGGCAACGACCTGAAGCTCCACTAGAGAATGTCCTCGATGTCGCTGGCCAGCGTGTCCGCCTCGGGGCCGACGATCACCTGCACGATGTTGCCGGAACGGATCACGCCGTGCGCGCCGGCCGCCTTCAGGGCCACCTCATTGACGAGCGAGCCGTTGGTGACCTCGGTGCGCAGCCGAGTGATGCACGGCTCGATCTCAATGATGTTGTCGGCACCGCCCAGACCTGCGACGATGCGCTCCGCTTTGGTGGCCATGTTTCTCCTACTCGGGGGCTTTTCGAGGATGGATCAGTAAGGGTTGACAACAGTAGACACCATCTGGTCTAGTCCGGTCTAGACGTGATGGCCATCACGATTTCACCAAAATATTCAGTGAACGAAACCTGCGAAGAGAGCCGGATGACGCTTGACCAACACGGCCCGGTCCCGAAACACCAGCAGCTTCGCGAGATCCTGCTGGACCTGATCGAGGGATCGACCACCGAAGCCCCGATCCCGAGCGAACGCGACCTCGCCGCCCGATACGGCGTCGCGCGTATGACCGTGCGCCAGGCGGTCGAGTCGCTCGTGGCCGAGGGCAGGTTGTTCAAGGTTGGCGGCAAGGGCACGTTCGTGGCCCGTCCCAAGGTCGACCTGCAGGCGCGGCTCACCTCCTTCGGCGAGGAGATGACCCGTCGCGGCATGGTGCCCGAGTTCGACCGTGCTCACGTTCGGCCGGGTCGCAGCGACCCTGCAACTCGCGCGCGAGCTCGGCACCGAGCCGGGCAGTCCGCTGGTCTATCTCAAACGTCTCCGTCTGGCCGACGGCACTCCGATGGCGGTCGAGCGGTCCTGGCTGCCCGAGCGGCTGGTGCCCGGCCTGGCGGACGAACCGGCTCCCGACTCGATTTACGCGACTCTCAGCCTCACGTACGGTCTGCTGCCCGATTGGGGCGAAGACGTGATCGAGGCCGTGGTCGCCGATTCCGAGGTGGGCACGGCACTTCAGGTGAAGGCGGGCAGCCCGGTGTTGCGCATCGAGCGCCACTCGTACGCGGGCGAGCTCGTCGTCGCGTTTTCCGTATCGATCTATCGAGCCGATCGCTACCAGCTCTGGGTGCCGTTGGCCCGACCGTTACCCCCGATAACGAACCCCCATAACCCCAACCCCCATTAAGTAAGTCTCCGCACCCCCTTTGGAGGACTCACATGACCGCAGAAGCGGTTGCCGGCGCACCCAGCGCCGGACGCGGAAGCGCCACCTTTGGCGTTCTGCAACGCATCGGGCGCAGCCTGATGATGCCGATCGCCGTCTTGCCGGTCGCCGGCCTGCTGCTGCGTTTCGGGCAGGGCGACGTCGCGAAGTGGCTCGGCGCCTCACCGACGAACATCGTGTCGCAGGTGCTCGCGAACGCCGGTAACGCGATCTTCAGCAACCTGTCGATCCTGTTCGCCATCGGTGTCGCGATCGGCTTCGCGCGCCGGTCCGACGGCATGACCGCGCTGTCGGCCGTCGTCGGTTACCTCATCTTCAACAACGTCTACACGACGATCGCGAGCCAGAAGAGCCTGGAGGTCGCGGGCGCGCCGGTGCCCATGGGCGTGCTCGACGGCATCATCGTCGGTATCACGGCGGCGCTGCTCTACCAGCGCTTCTACCGCATCAAGCTGCCCGGATTACCTGGCGTTCTTCGGCGGTCGGCGGTTCGTGCCGATCGTGACCGGTCTGGCGACCACGGTCCTCGGCGTGATCTTCGGTCTGATCTGGCCGTACATCGGCCGTGGCTTCAACCACCTCGGCAACTGGATCGTCGACAACCAGACGATCGGCGCCGGCGTCTACGGCGTGGTCAACCGGCTGCTCCTGCCGATCGGTCTGCACCACCTCCCGAACACGCTGCTGTGGTTCCAGTTCGGCACCTACAAGGCAACGCGCACGGCGACCTCAACCGGTTCTTCGCCGGTGACCCGCACGCCGGTGGCTTCATGACCGGCTACTTCCCGATCATGATGTTCGCGCTCCCGGCCGCGTGCCTCGCGATGATCCACACGGCTCGTCCGGACCGTCGCAAGGCCGTCGCCGGCATCCTCGGCGCCGCCGCGCTGACGTCGTTCCTGACCGGTGTCACGGAGCCGATCGAGTTCGCGTTCGTGTTCGTCGCGCCGTCGCTGTTCGCGGTGCACGCGGTGCTGACCGGCACGGCGATGATGCTGACGAACGCGCTGCACATCCGGGAGGGCTTCACCTTCTCCGGTGGCTTCACCGACTGGGCGCTCAACTTCCTCGGTAACGACGCCGAGAAGCCGTGGCTGATCATCCCGGTCGGTCTCGTGTACGCGGTGATCTACTACGTCGTCTTCCGCTTCATGATCGTGAAGTTCAACCTGAAGACGCCGGGCCGTGAACCCGAGGGCGACGACGGCAGCAACTCGATGCTCGCGTTGATCATCGACCAGCCGATGGGCCGTGACCCGGGCCGCCGGGCCGTCACCGAGGAGCCGGTCGGCACCTCGCCGGAGCCGTCACCCGCGGTCGAAGCCGAGCCGGCCCTGGTGCCGGAGCAGCGATCCGCAGGCGACGACGTCGCCGCCGATGATGAGGGCGCGAAGACCTCGGAGTGATGATCTGATCCCACCAACCGACACGGTTTGACCGTGACCGCAGTGCCAGGCTCGGCAGCTCTCGCCCTCGACAAGTGAGGAGCTGCCGGGCCTGCTCTGTGATAGGCCTTCGGCGCGCTTCAAGCGTACGTGCGCGGCGCATCCACGCCGGCGCGACGGAGGCGATGAGGAAGCGCGGCGGGCAGGATAGGCTGTGAGGCGTGCTCACCATCGACCGCGAGATTGTTGACGCGATCCTGGCGCACGCCCGCCGTGATCACCCGGAAGAGGCGTGCGGCGTGATCGCCGGGCCCGTCGGGTCCGACAAGCCGCTGCGGCACATCCCGATGGACAATGCCGAGCGATCCATGACGTTCTACCGGTTCGACGCGATGGAACAGTTGCGGGTCTGGCGCGAGATGGACGATAACGACGAGGAACCGGTCGTCATCTACCACTCGCACACCGCGACCGAGGCTTATCCCTCCCGCACCGACATCTCGTTCGCGGGCGAGCCCGGCGCGCATTATGTGCTGGTCTCGACACGGGAGCCCGACGTCGACGAGGTGCGGTCGTTCCGCATCGTGGACGGTGTCGTCACCGAAGAGCCGGTCCGGATCGTTGATGCCAGTGTGAACGCCGTGACGACATACATGTTTGGGCAGACGGAAGCCTCCGTCGACTACGAGTGTTACCAGTAGTCGACCGCCGCATTCGCTTTCCCATCCGTTGTTCCCAAACGTTCGAGGAGTTCACGAAATCATGGCTATCGATGTGCGCATTCCCACCATCCTGCGTACCTACACCGGCGGCGAGAAGGCCGTCGAAGGCTCCGGCGACACGATCGGCGCGCTGCTGGTCGACCTCGACGCGCGCCACCCGGGCCTTCGTGACCGGCTGATCAAAGACGGCGCGCTGCACCGCTTCGTCAACGTCTACGTCAACGACGAAGACGTGCGGTTCCTCGGCTCGCTCGACGCCCCGCTGAAAGACGGCGACAACGTGACGATCCTGCCGGCCGTCGCCGGTGGCGCGTTCGCGTTCGCCGCCATCGCCGCGATCAATGGCAAGCCGGTCGACCTCCGGCCGGATGCCCTCGCTGCGGGTCTAGTCGTGGCGCGGTTCGACAGCCTCCTCGACGCGACCGGCGGCACCCCGCTCGTCGGCCTGCCCAGGCTCTCGCCCGTCGGCCGACGTGCGGCTGTGGGCGAAGCTCGAAGATCGCAATCCGACCGGCAGCGTCAAAGACCGCGCCGCGCTCTACATGGTTCGTGCCGCCGAGGCCGAGGGCAGGCTTCGGCCCGGCGACACGATCCTGGAGCCGACCAGCGGCAACACCGGCATCGCGCTGGCCATGGTGGCGAAGCTCCGCGGCTACCGGCTCGTGTGCGTCATGCCGGAAAACGTCTCGACCGAGCGCACGCCAGATCCTCCGGATGTACGGTGCCGAGATCATCTTCTCGCCGGCTGCCGGCGGCTCGAACCAGGCCGTGGCGCGGGCCCGGGAGATCGCGGCCGACCACCCCGACTGGGTGATGCTCTTCCAGTACGGCAACGAGGCCAACGCCCGGGCGCACTTCGAGACGACCGGGCCTGAGCTGCTCAAGCGACCTGCCCACGATCACGCATTTCGTGGCCGGTCTCGGCACCACCGGCACGCTCATGGGCACCGGCCGCTACCTGCGCTCGAAGGTGCCCGACATCGAGATCATCGCGGCCGAACCCCGTTACGGCGAGGTCGTCTACGGGCTGCGGAACATCGACGAGGGCTACGTGCCGGAGCTGTACGACGCGACCGTGCTGACCCGGCGGTTCTCGGTCGGCGACTCAGGACGCGGTGCTGCGTACCCGGCAACTGGTCGAGGTCGAGGGCATGTTCGTCGGGTTCTCCACCGGAGCGGTGCTGCACGCCGCGCTGTCGATCGGGCACCAGGTGGCGAAGGCCGGCCGCAAGGCGGACATCGCGTTCCTCGTGGCCGACGGCGGCTGGAAATACCTGTCGACCGGCGCCTACGGTGGCACTCTCGCCGACGCGGAAGCGGCTCTGGAGGGCCAGCTCTGGGCGTGAGGCCCAGCGATGCGCTTCGGACGTACGCGGCGAATCGTCACGATCAACCCGGCCAGCAGGGCGCTCGTGGCCACGCCGAGCAGCGCCCACGGCACCACCCGTGCGCGCGCGGTGAGGAACGAACCCATCGTCGCGCCGAGGCCGACAAGCGCGATGATCGTGGCAGCCGGCAGGTACCACGACGGGGTGCCGATCATCACGGCCACCGCCGGCCCGGATCGCCAGGATCGTGCCGAGGATGCCGAGCGCGGCCGCCCAGGAGCACAGCCCGATCAAGCGCCGCGGCGCCGGCGATTCCTTGCGTGCCGGCGTGCGCATGGCGAGCGTCACCCGCGCGAGGCCGGCCGGCTCACCGTCGTGGGCCAGCGCGAACGTGCCGCCCATCGTCGCCGTGACGTCGCCGGAGAAGCTGTCGGCCACGTAGGTGCCACGCGCCTGGGCCGCGCCGTCGGTCGTGCCCGCGCGGCGACACGGTCACCGGACCGCGAGCCGATCCTCGTCGAGGACTCTTCCTGCGTGTTCGCCGCCACGTAGCCACCGTCTCTCTTGAAAACCCTGAACTACCCGTAAAGTGCAACGTTCAACCTAACCGTGCGTGACGCTGATCGCATAACCCGGCCGGGGAACGCTTTCGGTGTCGCGTTCATGACATCGCTGCCGGATCTGCCCTAGGTCGCCGCCGCGACCAGCGTAGGCTGCGCCGCGTGACGGATGCGCCGATCGGAATCTTCGACTCGGGTGTCGGCGGTCTCACCGTGGCCCGGGCGATCCTCGATCAACTGCCGCATGAGCAGGTGATCTATCTGGGCGACTCGGCACATCTGCCGTACGGTAACCGTCCGATCGCCGAAGTCCGCGCGCTCGCGCTGGGCTGCCTCGACCAACTCGTCGAGCGCGACGTGAAAATGCTGGTCATCGCGTGCAACAGCGCCTCCGCCGCGTGCCTGCACGACGCCCGCGAGCGCTACTCGGTGCCGGTCGTCGAGGTGATCCGGCCGGCGGTGCGGCGCGCGGTCGCGGCCACCCGAAACGGTCAGGTGGGCGTTGATCGGCACGAACGCGACAATCAACAGCGGTGCCTACGCGGACGCGTTCGCCGCCGCCCCGCAGGTGCACGTGACCAGCGCCGCCTGCCCGCAGTTCGTCGACTTCATCGAACGCGGCGTGACCTCGGGCCGCACGCTGCTCGGCCTGGCCAACAGCTATCTCGAGCCGCTGCAGCGGGCCGACGTCGACACGCTGATCCTCGGATGCACCCACTACCCGTTGATCGCGGGCATGCTCGGTCTCGTCATGGGCGACGGTGTGACGCTCGTCTCTAGCGCGGACGAGACGGCTCGCGAGGTCTACCGTCTGCTAACAGCGCGCAACATGTTCCGGCCCGATGACGCGCTCCCTCCGGTCCACGAGTTCTCGAGCACCGGCGATCCGGCGGCGTTCGCGAAACTCGCACGTCGATTCCTCGGTCCGGAGGCAGCGGCCGCCGGAGCACTAGCGCAGGCGGGCGCATGAGCGAGCTTGTCGGAGCGAACCGTGTAACAGCAGGTCCGCGCCCTGCGAAGCGGGGGCGGGCATGAGCGAGCTTGTCGGAGCGAACCGTGTACAGCAGGTCCGCGCCCTGCGGAGCGGGGGCGGGCATGAGCGAGCTTGTCGGAGCGAACCATGTAGCAGCAGGCCGCGCCCTGCGGAGCGGGGGCGGGCATGAGACTGACCGTGCTCGGGTGCGCCGGGAGTTTTCCGGGGCCGGACTCGGCCTGCTCGGCCTACCTGATCGAGGCTGACGGCTTCCGCCTGCTGATGGACTTCGGCACCGGCTCCCTTTCGGCGCTGCAGCGCTACGCCGGCCTCACCGCGGTCGACGCGGTGCTGCTGTCGCACCTGCACTGCGACCACATGCTCGACGCGTGCTCGTACGTCGTCGTCCGCCGGTACGCGCCCGACGGCCCGTACCCGCCGTTGCCGCTGTTCGGGCCGTCCGGTGCCCGGGAGCGCATCGCCGCCGCGTACGGGCCCGACGAGGGTCCGCTCGACGACGTGTACACGTTCTACTCGCTGCAGCCGGGCACCTTCCCGATCGGGCCGTTCATGGTCACCGTCGATCGGGTGGATCACCCGGTGGAGACGTACGGCGCCCGGATCGAGCACGGCGGCCGGGCGCTCGCGTACTCGGCCGACACCGCGCCGTGCGACGCCGTGCATCCGGCTGGCCGAGGGTGCCGACACGTTCCTGTGCGAGGCGGCTACATGTCGCGCCGACAACAACCCGCCCGGCCTGCACATGACCGGCCGCGATGCCGGCGAGGCGGCCACGCAAGGCGGGCGTCGGCCGGCTGCTGCTGACCCATCTGGTGCAGGCGTGGGGCAACGAGGTCGTCACGTTCGACGAGGCCAGCTCGATGTTCGGCGGCCCGATCGACGTCGTGCGGGCCGGCGCCCGCTACGAGATCTGAGGGCGCGCCGTCCACGGGAGCTGTCGGACCCGCATGGCAGGATTCTCGTATGGCCCGACCTGATGGACGTAACGCTGATCAACTTCGCCCCGTCACGATCGACCCGCGGGTGGAGCATGCACCCCGAGGGCTCCGTGCTCATCGACTGCGGCGACACCCGCGTGCTCTGCACGGCGAGCGTCACGTCCGGGGTGCCGCGGTGGCGCAAGGGCTCCGGCCTCGGCTGGGTCACGTCCGAATATTCGATGCTGCCGCGGTCGACGACCACGCGTAACGATCGCGAGAGCGTCAAGGGCCGCATCGGCGGTCGTACCCACGAGATCTCCCGGCTCATCGGTCGCAGCCTGCGTGCCTGCATCGACCTGAGCGCGCTCGGCGAGAACTCGATCGTGATCGACTGCGACGTGCTTGCAGGCCGACGGCGGCACCCGCACCGCGTCGATCACCGGCAGCTTCGTGGCGCTGCAGCGACGCCGTCTCCTGGATGGCCGGCAAGGGCATGCTCGCCGCCGCCGCCGGAGAAGGTCATTCACCGGTCGATCTGCGCGGTCAGCGTCGGCGTGATCGGCGGCGAGCCCCGGCTCGACCTCAACTACGTCGAAGACGTCAGCGCCGACGTCGACATGAACATCGTCTGCACCGGCACCGGCGAGTTCGTCGAGGTGCAGGGCACCGGTGAGCACAACGTCTTCGCTCGCGCCGAACTCAACGCGCTGCTCGACCTCGGCGTGGCCGGGTGCGCCGAGCTGACCGCGATGCAGGAGAAGGCGCTGGCCGCCCGATGAGGGTGCTGCTCGCCACGCGCAACGCGAAGAAGCTGGTCGAGTTGCAGCGCATCCTCGACGCCGCCTCGATGGCGGTCACGGTCGTCGGCATGCGTGACGTCGACGATTACGTCGAGGTGCCCGAGTCGGGTGTCACGTTCGCCGAGAATGCGCTGCTCAAGGCGACCGAGGGCGTCAAATACACCGGGCTGCCGACGGTCGCCGACGACTCCGGTCTCGCGGTCGACGTCATGGGCGGCATGCCGGGCATCTTCAGCGCTCGCTGGTCGGGCAAGCACGGCGACGACGAGGCCAACCTCGATCTCGTGCTCGCGCAGATCGTCGACCTGCCCGATTCCGCGCGGGCCGCGTCGTTCATCTGCGCGGCGGCGCTCGCGTTGCCCGACGGGCGCACGTTCGTCGCCGAGGGCCGCATGCCGGGGCGCCTGATCCGGGAGCGGCGTGGCACCGGCGGCTTCGGTTACGACCCGATCTTCGTGCCCGACGGCAAGACGGTGACCAGCGCCGAGTTGGCGCCGGCCGAGAAAGACGCGATCAGCCACCGCGGCAAGGCGTTCCGCGAGTTGGCCACGATCATCGCCCGCGAACTGACCGTAAATCCGTGTATATTTCCGCGCGAGGTCTCCGCGCGGAAGTATGACCACGCGGAAGTTACGCCGCGCCTGAATACGAGCGTGATCGCGTGTCCGTCGCGGAACGTAATCGCCTCGGATAGCGGCGGACGGGTGTCACGACGAGCTTTGCTCTGCTCACCCCTAGACACCGCCGCCATGAGCTGCCGCGGAGAAATACGTTCCGATCCGCCCCTCCCGAACCCGATCGCGCAGCGTGTCTGAAGCCTCGGAGTGAGCAGAGCAGAGCGGCCAGCAGCACATGACTCTTCGACGAAAAATGTTCATTCCGTAACCATGCTGTCGTTCACGACCGCCCGCCTGGCGACGGCGGCACGAAGTTCATCCCGGACGGCGAGCGCGTCTTCACGAAACCGAACCGGGTCTAGGGGCGGACGGTGACCACGGCGACCAGGGCCGCCAACACCACCGCGATCACGGTGACCGGCGCCGGCAGGAACGGCGACACCAGCACCACAACCGCCGCCATCGGGAACGACAACGTCCGCGACGCCGACTGATCGAGCCGGTGGTGCAGCTTCCACAGGCTCAACAGATAGATCCCCACGGGTACGGCCACCGCGTACGCCGCCGTGCGGCCGGACATGTCCCCGGCGTGCTCGCTGACGTCCACGTTCACGGCGATCCCGGCACCGACGGCGGCCACGGCAGCGAAGATCAGGTAGTGGCCGTAGCCGAAAATGAAGCCGGCACGATGGCGTGGTCAGCACCTCGTGCCCGGGCCGATCGAAGTAGAGCCACCACATGCCGAACACGATGACCAGTCCGGCCGCGCTCAGGCCGAGCAGATGCCCGCGACTGCCACCGAGGTCGAACGCGGTCTGGATCGCCTCGGTCGCCGACAGCACCGACTCGCCGAGCACGATCAGGGTGAACAGGCCGTACCGCTCGGCGATGTGTCCGGGGTGCCATGTGGTGCCGGCGGCACGTTCGGCCCAGATCGGCACCAGCAGTTCCGCGACGACGAGCACGAGGAAGCTGACGTTTCCCCAGGAGACGGGGACGAAGACGCGCGCGATCCATCCGCACTGCACGATCGCGATGCCGGCGGCGAAGCGGAGACACGTACGCCGTCGGTCCGGATCGGAGTACGCCGCCCGCAACCAGTGCGCCACCATCGCGAGCCGCATCACGACGTACCCGATGACAACGATGTTGAAGCTGCCCTGCGCGAAGGCCCGGGGGATGCCGGCGGCCAGGATCAGCGCACCCGTGATGAGCACGAGCGTCGTGAGCCGGTAGGGCACGTCATCGGTGTCGTACGCGGACGCGAACCACGTGAAGTTGACCCATGCCCACCAGATCGCGAAGAAGACCATCAGGTAACGCGCGACGGTGTGCCCGATCGCACTGCCGTCGCTCAGCCCGTGGTGCAGGCCCGCGCTCGCCTGCGAGATGGCAACCACGAAGCACAGGTCGAACAGCAACTCGAGCGGCGTCGAGGCACGGTGCGACTCTTCGGTGTCGCGGGCGACCATGCGCTGGTACCAGCGACGGTTATTCACTTCGGGCATCCCGCCATTGTCGGCTACGGTCCGTTGATGTCGCGACAACAGGACCTGATCACGCGGGTACGCGAGTTATGCGCGTCGGATCCGGGGCTGGACGCTGCCCTGATGTACGGCTCCATCGCGCAGGGCGTCGGCGACGAGTACAGCGATATCGAGTTCTGGCTGTTCTTCGCGCAGCCGCCGGAACCGCTCGAGTGGTGCGAGCGAATCGCTCCGTCGCGGGCGGTGACGGTCAATGAGTTCGGCTCGCACGTGGTCTTCTTCGAGGGTCTGGTCCGGGGCGAGTTCCATTTTGCGACCACGGCCGATCTGCCGGTGGTTTCGGGGTGGCCGTCGCTCGGGGCGCTCACCGATGACGTCATTGTTCTTGATCGTCGGGGTGCGTTGCGCCCGCTACTGGAGGCGTTGCCGGAGCGGGTGCGGCCGGCCGAGACTGCGGCCGAGATCGCCGAGCTGTGCCTGCGGTTCGCCAACTGGATCGTGCTGGCGACAAACGTGAGCGCGCGGGGCGAGGTGCTTCGGGCCGACGACGCGCTGGGTCACGCGCGGCGGCATCTGACGTGGATGGCGCGGCTTGCCACCGGGGCGACCGAAACCTGGCTGACGCCGTCGCGCCGGGCCGAGACCGAGCTACCGTCGGCGGCCATCGTGCGTTTGCACGACACGCTGGCGGCCAACCCGGATGCGCGCTGCGCGCGATGTGGCCGGTGGGCCGCGAACTGTGGCGGGAGCTCGCGGCGCACCACACGTTTGCTACTCCGGCCGGGCTCTGGCGCGAGTTGGATCGCAGATTGGCATGACGGCCGGCCAGGAACGCTCGCATTGGCCAGGCCACGAGGCCGGTAAACGCTTGCGTTAACGGCATCGATTACTGACTATTAAATAAGGGATACCGCAAGGTGCCATATCGCAGATTGACAGCTGCCACGGCCGAGTTTCCGTGGTCGCCCGGGTTGGGGGGCGATGACCCGGCGGAGTCCCGCATTACCTGGCAGCGGGGCCAGGGGAGGGCAACGTGGCGCCGGCGAGAGGCAGCGAGATGGTCGTTTATTACGAGGGAACAACGGTCTTCGTCACTGGCGATGTGTTTGAGAGCGGTTGGCCGACACCGCAGCGGTTCCTGGTCGCCGACCTTCGCGACGTGCAGGTGAGCAAGTCCAGTGTGGACCGGCGTCGCCTGCTCAACCGTCGCACGTGGGAGTTGACAGCGACCTACCACGGCTATCAGGTCGCGCTGTTCAGCACCACTGACGTGCGCATTTTCGGTCAGGTGAAGCGTGCGTTGGTCCGCGCGCTGGAGGCTAACGTTCGTTAGCAGAAACAACCCTTGGTGGGCCTCGGCAAGATATGGGATCTGTCGTAAGATCCGCCAGGGCGACGGGTGCCTACCTGCCAATTGTCGGCCTGCTTCGGCAGGATCTGCGATTCGGCAGGTAGGAGTCTGGCTGGCAACGTCCTGGAGCGAAGAAGAGGCTGGATGTCGAACAGCGATTCGCCTGCCGTAGCGCGACGTCGCGTGCGACTCGCGCTCAGATCCGCGCGCGAAGCTAAACAACTGACTCAGACTCAGATCGCCAGGGCGATGGAATGGTCCCTGTCGAAAGTCATGCGGATCGAGAAGGGCGATGTCAACGTCTCGCCGAATGACCTGAAAGTTCTACTGGAATTCCTGGACGTCGGCGACCCCAATAAGGTGCGGCAACTTCTCGACGACGCCCGGTTGTCGCGGCAAGAGCGCTGGACCATCGATCCTGCGGATCGCGAGCACCTGACTCCGGCGATGATCGAACTTTTCCAGTTTGAGCTGGAAGCGACCACGATCCGTTGTTACAACAACTACGTCATTCCGGGCCTGCTGCAGACCCGAGCCTATGCCGAGGCCATGTTCGAGAACGTGCGCGATGCCTTGCCGCCCGAGACGATCTCCGCTCGTATCGCAGCTCGGCAGCGCCGCCTCCACCAACTTCTCTATCGACCTCAGGCGCCCGGGTATCTCGTCGTGCTCGACGAGTCTGTGCTTCTGCGTCCGGTCGGCGGGAAGGTGGCCATGGTCGGGCAGCTTGATCACATTCTGCGGGTCATGGGCGAGACCACGTTGCGCGTGCGGATCATGCCATTTGTCAGCGCCGCCACATCGCTTCTCTTCTTTGGCCCGTTCTTACTCAGCGACCTCGACGAGGCTCAAAGCGCGTTGCTGTACCGCGAAACCGGCGCCGCAGACGAGGTGGTGCATGCTGTTGATGAGATCGATCGGCACCGGCGAGTCTTCGACGTGATGTGGCATCGATCTTTGACCGATGAAGACTCCATCGACCGTATCGCTAGCGCCATCGCCCAGCTTCGGACGGAAGATGGCTGACCCGGGACACTGAGACGCCGTGCCACCGATCGTGGCTTGGAGTCTGGTGCGTCTGCGCATGTCGGGTAGGCACAAACAGTGCTGATCGCCCATTGTGTACATAATCACTTAGGTTGACAAAGGGAGACAGCACGTGAGCAAAGTTCCGCCTGCGACCGGCTGGCGCAGAAGCGTGCGCTGCGACACCGGGGCATGTGTCGAGATTGCGCGCATCGGCGCGTTATTCGCGATCCGTGACTCAAAGAGCATTGACGGACCCATACTCACCTTTCCGCCAGCGAGTTGGGCAGACTTCGTCGTGGGTGTGAGAGCCGGTGAGTTCGACCGGTAGCCGGGTGTGAGGCTCCGCAAGAGTGCTCCATGCGAGTTGCACGGAGCACTCTTGCTTCTTCCGAGCAGTACGACGACGTGTCGACGTATTGACGATTGTCAGTCACACTGATATTACGCACAGAAGACACCGGAGGCCGATGGATGGACAACAGTCGTGAGGTCCAGTGGCACCGTGCCAGCAGTTGCAGCTCTGCCGAGTGCGTCGAAGTGGCCCGAACCGACGATCTTTTCGTGATTAGGCACTCCGCGCATCCGGATGGGCCGACACTGATCTTCACGAGCGCGGAGTGGCAGGCGTTTACCGCCGGCATCCGGGCCGGCGACTTCGACCCGCCCGACTGATCGGTTAAAGCAGCACGCCGATCTCGGCCTCGATCGCCTCCCGCAGGGCGGGCCCGGAGACCACGGCGCGCGTGCCCTCCAGCACCGGCGCCAGGAAGATGTCCGGTCCCGGCTGCCCCGCGATGTCGGCGAGTGCCGCCACTGCCGCCCGCCCGGCCGGCGACGGGGTCAGCGGGGCGCGCAGTTGCAGGCCGCGTACGCCCGCGAGCAACTCCACGGCCAACAGCGACGGTCAGGTTGTCGAGCACCCGGCGGAGTTTGATCGCGGCTGCCCAGCCCATCGAGACGTGATCTTCCTGCATGCCGCTCGTCGGCACCGAGTCGACGCTGGCGGGCGAGGCGAGCCGGCGGTTTTCCGCGACGATGCCGGCGGCGGTGTACTGCGCGATCATGAGGCCGGAGTTGACGCCCGCGTCCGGCGTGAGGAACGGCGGCAGGTCACGCGAACGGGCCACGTCGAGCAGCCGGTCGACGCGGCGCTCGGAGATCGAGCCGACCTCGGCGGCCGCGATGGCGAGGAAGTCGGCCGCGAAACCGAGCGGTGCCCCGTGGAAGTTGCCGGTCGAGACGACTCGGCCATCGGGCAACACGACCGGGTTGTCGACGATCGAGACCAGTTCGCGGCCGGCCACCTGGCTCACGAAGTCGAGCGTGTCCCGAGCCGCGCCGGCGACCTGGGGTGCGCACCGGATCGAGTACGCGTCCTGTACGGCGTGCTCGAAGTCGTCCCGATGGCTGTCCATGATTGGGGAGTTCTGCAGCAGCCGGTGGATGTTCGCGGCGGATACGCCCTGACCGGGATGCGGCCGGATCGAGTGGATCTCCGGTGCGAACGGCCGGTCCGAACCCAGCATCGCCTCGATCGACAGGGCCGCCGTCACGTCTGCCATCGCGAACAGGTGAGCCGCGTCGCGGGCCGCGAGCAGCAGCATGCCGAGCATCCCGTCGGTGCCGTTGATCAGAGCCAGGCCTTCTTTCGACGACAGCTCGATGGGCCGGATGCCGGCGTGCGCGAGCGCGTCCGCAGCGGCGAGCCGCCCACCGTCCTTGCCGAGCACCCATCCCTCACCGAGCAGCACCAGCGCGCAGTGGGCCAATGGCGCCAGGTCACCGGAGGCGCCGAGCGAGCCGTGCTCCGGCACCCACGGCGTGATGTCGTGGTTGAGCAGGTTGACCAGGGCCTGCGCGACGAGCGGCCGCACGCCGGAGTGCCCGAGCGCCAGGGAACGCACCCGGAGCAGGATCATCGCGCGGACGACCTCGCGCGGCATGGGCGTGCCGATGCCGGCGGCGTGCGAACGGATCAGCGCGTGCTGCAACTCGGCCCGGCGCTCCGGTGGGATGAACGTGTTCGCGAGCGCACCGAAACCGGTTGTCACGCCGTAGACGGGCCGACCCTGACGCTCGATGTCGTCGATGATCTCCCGGCTCGTGACCATGGCGGAGAGTGCTTCGGCCGAGATCTCGACGCGGGCGGTTCCGCGGGCGACCTCGACGACATCGGCGCTCGTGACGCCGGTGTGGTGGACGGTGACGGTCATGATGCGAACTCCCCATCGAGCAGAACTGTTGAGATCAATGGCACGCCCGGCCGATAAGCCAGGTGGATATATGACGGTGCGTCAATAATTGCGAGATCCGCACGGGCGCCCACGCTGACGTGACCGATGTCACCGCGTCGCAGCGCTTTCGCGCCACCGGCGGTCGCGGACCACAGCGCCTCGGCTGGCGTCATCCGCATCTCCCGCACGGCCAGGGCCAGACAGAACGGCATGGATGACGTGTACGACGATCCGGGATTGCAGTCCGTCGCGAGTGCCACGGTGGCACCGGCGTCGAGTAGTGCCCGTGCATCCGGGTACGGCGACCGGGTCGAGAACTCGGCGCCGGGCAGCAGCGTCGCGACGGTCTGCGAGCCGGCCAGCGCGTCGATGTCCGCGGGCAGCAGATGGGTGCAGTGATCCGCGCTGGCACAGTCGAGATCGACCGCGAGTTGCACGCCGCCACCGGCCGTGAGCTGGTTCGCGTGGATCCGCGGCAGCAGCCCGGCCTCGGTGCCGGCGGTCAGCACCGCGCGGGCCTGGTCGACGTCGAAGGCACCGCGCTCGCAGAAGACGTCCACCCACCGGGCCAGCGGGGCGGCGGCCGTCAGCATCTCGCCGCGGACCAGGTCGACGTACGCGTCGGGGGCGATGCCGTCGGGCACCACGTGCGCGCCGAGGAACGTGGTCTCGTCGGTGAATTCGCGGGCGATGGCGAGCGATCGGGCCTCCTCCGGCGTCGACAGCCCGTACCCGCTCTTGATCTCCATCGTGGTCGTACCCTGCCGGAGCGCTTCGGTGCGCAGCCGGGTGACGTTGGCCCGGAGGTCGTCGTCGGAGGCGGCCCGGGTCGCGGCTACGGTCGTCCGAATCCCGCCGCCGGTGTACGGCTGACCGGCCATCCGAGCCGCGAACTCGGCCGCGCGATCACCGGCGAACACGAGGTGGGAGTGGCTGTCGACGAATCCGGGGATGACCGCTCGCGCCCCCGCGTCGAATCGGTGGTCGGCTGGCGGCGCCGAAGTGCGTGGCCCCACCCACGTGATCAGCCCGGCCTCGACGATGACCGCGGCTTCACGCATGACACCGAGCGGGCTGCCGTCGCCGAGCGTCGGGTCGTTCGTGACCAATTCGCCGATGTTGTGGATCAGAATCGCACTCATAGCTTGGCACTCATATGTCGTTATTCCGTAACTGCGGCAATCGCACTGTGCAGGGCTGCGCCCACGTCGATGGTCGTGTGCGCCGAGTCGCGCACGATGATGTGGCCGTCGACGACGACGTGCGTGACATCGGCGGCGGACGCGGCGAACGCGGGCACCGCGAACGGGTCGGAACCCGCCGTGCGTACGCTGTCGAGCCGCACCGTGACCAGGTCCGCCCGGGCGCCGACGAGGAGCGCGCCGGCGTCGTCCCAGCCGAGCGCGCGATGCCCGGCCACGGTCGCGGCGGTCAGGAGTTCACCGGCGCTGAAGTGACCGCGCGTCTCGGTGCGTACGCGTTCGTGCATCTCGATGGCCCGCATCTCGTCGAACATGTCGATCACGGCGTGGCTGTCGGAGCCGAGGCACAACGAGGAGCCGCCGTCGACCAGGGCGCGTGCCGGGCCGATGCCGTCGGCCAGGTCGCGTTCGGTGGTGGGGCAGAGGCATACGGTCGTCGAGGTGTCGCCGAGCAGCGTGCGGTCGTCGTCGGACAGGTGCGTCGCGTGCACAGCGGTCGCGTTCGCGGCGAGGACGCCGTTGTCGCCGAGCAGCTGCGCCGGCGTGCGGTGGTATTGCGTGATGCACGCGGAATTCTCCGCCCGCTGCTCGGAGAGGTGGAAGTGCAGCGGTCGCCCGTCGGCCACGGCGACGACCGTCGGCAGCGCGGTATCGGGCACGGCGCGCACCGAGTGGGCAGCCACGCCGACGCGCGCGTGT
The DNA here is from genome assembly GCA_963797605.1 of uncultured Actinomycetota bacterium. Classification (GTDB taxonomy): domain Bacteria; phylum Actinomycetota; class Actinomycetes; order Mycobacteriales; family Micromonosporaceae; genus DASQPR01. The sequence goes on from CAWCPX010000007.1 coordinate 141,627, forward strand.
TCATGTGACGCGATCGCCGAAACTCGCCGCGCCCACGCGTCCGCGTCGCCGTCGGAGAAGCGCATTTGCGTCTCGTTGGGCTCCCGGCCGTCGACCGAGGACATCAGGTAGAGCGTGTCGAGCAGGGTGATCCGGATGCCGGCGTCACGGGCCGCGAACAGCACGGCTTCGCCCATCGCGTTGGGATCGTCGTAACGTTGCCCGGCCGGACCGTGGTGCAGGTAGTGGAACTCGCCAACGGCGGTGATGCCGGCCAGCGCCATTTCCGCGTAGACGGCCCGAGCCAGGTAGTAGTAGGTGTCGGGGGTCAGGCGGTTGGCGAGCGCGTACATGCCGTCGCGCCAGGTCCAGAAACTGCCCTTGCCGGCATGCGTGCGCCCTCGGAGCGCCCGGTGGAACGCGTGCGAGTGCGCGTTCGCCAGGCCGGGCATGGTGAGGCCGGGGAGCCGGATCGCGCCGTCCGCCGCTGGGACGTCGGCCGGAACCCCCGGCGTGATCGCGGTAAACAGACCGTCGGTCGTCTCGATCAGCACGTCCGGAAGCGCGACGGTGCCGGTCTGACCGGAAGCCGTGTCGGGCACCAGGGCCCACTCGGCGTGGAATCGGGTAATGCTGCGAGGTCGACCGGTCATGCCTTCACACTGCCGCAAGTCCGGCGAGCGTGTCGACCGTGGCCAGCATCGTGATCACGTCCGTTAGTGCCAAGATCCCGGCCGCGCAGTCAGCGTCGGTCGCACTCTCGGCGGGCGCGTGCGACACACCGGTTGGATTGCGAACAAACAACATCGCCGTTGGTACGTGCGCCGCCAACACTCCGGCGTCGTGACCCGCGCCCGTAGGTAGCACCGGCGCGCCGGGCAGGACGGTGGTGATCGTGTCGAGAAGCCGACTCGAAAATTCCGTCTCCGGAGACGTCGATTCGGGCGTCACGACGACCCGGGTGCCGTCGCGATCCGCGCGTTCGCCGGCTTTCGCGCCGATCGCCGCGACCACCTCCGAGAGCGTGGACTCGTCGGCGGCCCGAGCGTCGAGCCACGCCGTGACCGATGTCGGGATCGCGTTGGTGGCGTTCGGTGCCGCCTCGACCCGCCCGATGGTCGCGTGCGCGCCGATCACCCGGGCCTCCTTGTTCGCCGCCAGCACGGTGTAGGCGAAGGTGAGCATCGGGTCGTGACGATCGGTCATGCGAGTCGTACCCGCGTGATTGCCTTCGCCTTCGAACCGCATCCGCCAGCGACCGTGCGGCCAGATCGCGCTCGCGACGCCCACCGGCTGATCCGTTTCGGCGAGCGCGCGGCCCTGTTCGACGTGCAGTTCGATGAAGGCGCCGATGCCGGTCAGGCGCTCGGGATCGGGGCCGACGCGGTCGATCTCCTCGCCGGCGCGCGTCATCGCGTCGGCCAGCGTGGCACCGTCGCGGTCGCGGAGGGCCAGTGCCCGGTTCGGAAGGATCGCGCCGCACATGAGCCGGGAGCCGAGGCAGGCGACGCCGAAACGGGACCCCTCCTCCTCGGTGAACACGACGACGCGGACGGGTCGGACCGGCACCACACCACGGGCCCGCATCTCGTCAACGGCCAGCAGCGCCGACACGACTCCGAGCGGTCCGTCGTAGGCGCCTCCGTGCGGCACCGAGTCGAGGTGGCTGCCGGTGACGATCGCGGGCGTGGTGTCGTCGACGCCGTCGGGCAGCCACGTCGCCCAGATGTTGCCGTTGCCGTCGGTCTCGACCGTCAACTCCCGGTCCAGGGCCTCCTCGACGAACCACTCGCGGCAGTCGAGGTCGGCCGTGGTCCACGCGTAGCGGACGTATCCGCTGTCGTCGCCCGCACGCCCGATCGGCGCGAGTGACGACCAGAGCGCGGTGAACCGAGCCGTCATCTCGGCCGTCATCGCAACCCCGCCGACATGCTCCCGGCCGGCATGGTCGGCGGCCACACGGCCGCGAGCCGGCATGTGTTCTGAGAACGGTATGTCGCGGATCGCATGGCCATGCGGTGTGCGACATCGCTTTCGCCCAACACATGACCTACTTTTCGCGGCATGATGGCGGGCGCGGCGATGGGTCCGGCGTTCGTGGTCACGCGAGGTCACTCTCCCGCATCGGAATCCGCACCCCGGTCTCGTCGGCGACCGTCTCCGCGATGTGGTAGCCCGCGTCGACGTGCCGGATCACGCCCATGCCCGGGTCGTTCGTGAGCACGCGTTCGATCTTCTGCCCGGCCAGCGCGGTGCCGTCGGCGACGCAGACCTGACCGGCGTGGATCGAGCGGCCGATGCCGACGCCGCCGCCGTGGTGGATCGAGACCCACGTCGCGCCCGGAAGCCGTGTTAAGCATCGCGTTGAGCAGCGGCCAGTCGGCGATCGCGTCGGACCCGTCGGCCATCGCCTCGGTCTCGCGGTAAGGCGACGCGACCGAGCCGCAGTCGAGGTGATCGCGACCGATCACCAGCGGGGCCGAGACCTCACCACTCGCGACCATGTCGTTGAAGCGGACGCCGGCCTTGTCGCGTTCGCCGTAGCCCAACCAGCAGATCCGAGCCGGCAACCCCTGGAACGCGACCCGCTCACCGGCCATCTTCATCCACCGGGCGAGCGACTCGTTTTCCGGGAAGAGGTCGAGGATCGCCTTGTCGGTCTTGTGGATGTCGGCCGGGTCGCCGGAGAGCGCCGCCCACCGGAACGGGCCCTTACCTTCGCAGAACAGCGGCCGGATGTAGGCCGGCACGAATCCGGGGAACGCGAACGCGCGCTGGTAGCCGCCCGCCGCCGCCTCGCCGCGAATCGAGTTGCCGTAGTCGAACACTTCGGCGCCGGCGTCCATGAACCCGACCATCGCCTCCACGTGCTTGGCCATCGAGGCGCGGGCGCGGTCGGTGAACTCGTCCGGCTTCTGGGCGGCGTAGTCGGGCGCGTCGCCGGGCTCGATGCCCTCCGGGATGTAGGAGAGCGGGTCGTGCGCGCTCGTCTGGTCGGTGACGATGTCCACGGGTACGCCCCGCCGCAGGATTTCCGGCACCAATGTCGCCGCGTTGCCGACGACACCGATGCTCAACGCCTTCCGCTCGGCCTTCGCTCGGAGCGCCATCTCGATGCCCTGGTCGAGCGAGTCGGCCACCACGTCGAGGTAGCGGGTCTCGACCCGGCGCGCGAGCCGGTGCCCGTCGACGTCGACCACGAGGCAGACGCCGTCGTTCATCGTCACCGCGAGCGGCTGCGCGCCACCCATGCCACCGCAGCCCGCCGTCAGCGTCAGCGTGCCGGCCAGGGTGCCGTTGAAGCGTTTCGCCGCCACCGCCGCGAAGGTCTCGTACGTGCCCTGCAGGATGCCCTGCGTGCCGATGTAGATCCAGGAACCGGCCGTCATCTGCCCGTACATGGTCAGGCCGAGCTTTTCCAGCCGCCGGAACTCCGGCCACGTGGCCCAGTCGGGCACGAGATTCGAGTTGGCCAGCAGCACCCGTGGCGCCCACTCGTGCGTCCGGAACACGCCAACGGGCCGGCCGGATTGCACCAGCATCGTCTCGTCGTCCTTGAGCGTCGTCAGCGTGCGGATCAGCGCGTGGTAGCTCGGCCAGTCGCGCGCGGCCTTACCGGTGCCGCCGTAGACGACCAGGTCTTCCGGACGTTCCGCGACGTCGGGATCCAGGTTGTTCTGCAGCATGCGCATGGCGGCCTCCTGCGGCCAGCCCTGCGCGGTGAGCGTCGTGCCCCGGGGGGACCGAATCGCGTCCACTACTTCTCCTTCAGCGGTTACGGGACGAAGACGTTGCGCCGGGCGACCGACGATTCGAAATCCTCGAGCCGGGCCTGAGTCTGGGTGGGCAGGGCGTCGCAAATGGCCTGCAACAGGACCATCGCGAGCGCCATCGGAGCGGCGTGCAGATCGAAGACGAGCCGGGAACCGACGCTGGCACGCAGCGTGATGTCGGCGACGTCGGCCACCTCGCCGATCGGGGAGTCGGTCAGCGCGACGACGGACAGCCCGGCGGCGCGCGCCTCCCGCAGGGCGTCGAGGGATTCCTTCGGATAACGCGGCAGCACAATGCCCAGCATCGCGGTCGCGCCGGCCGCCCGTGCCTGTTCCAGCCGATCGGTGAGCAGACTCCCACCGTGATCGATCATGCGGACGTCGGGCAGGACCTTCGCGGCGAAATATTCGAAGTAACGGGCCACCGGTGCTGCGGATCGGAGCCCCATGACCGGAAGCGGACGGGTCGCGGCGAGCAGTTTGGCCGCCGAGTCGACGCCGATCCGATCCGGCGCCCCGTCCGCGAGTTGATCGACGAGCCGCCGCAGGTTGTCCATCTCCCCGACGATCGCGTGTTGAAGATCATTATGGGCGTCATCACTGGTACGCGTCGGTGCCGCCGTCGATCGGAGCACCCGCCGAAGCGCCGGGTAGCCGTCGTAACCCAGGGCGATCGCGAACCGCGTGACCGACGGTTGGCTGACGGCGGCGAGCTCCGCGACCTCCGCGGCGCTGAGGTAGGCGGCTTTCGAGGCATGTTCGAGAAGGCAGGCCGCGATGCGTCGCTGGGTGGGCGTGAGCCGTACCCCGTCGACGAGCGTCAGCAACTCTTCATGCACACCCAGACCATACGGCAAGTTTCCATTCAGTCGATTCGAGGTCGACGTGGCTGCTCACGGATCGGTAGCTTGGCGGCATGCGCGTCACCGCGATTCACACGTACCCGATAAAAGGCTGTTATCGGTTTGATCGCCGTGACGCCGTTGTCGAACCGTGGGGCCTGGCCGGCGACCGGCGGTGGCTGATCCTCGATGCCGAGGGCGTGATGATCACACAGCGCGAAGATCCTCGCCTGGTACGCGTCAAGCCGACATCGCGCGGCGCCACCCTGACCCTCCGCGCGGACGGGCACCCGAGCGTCACCGTCGGTTCCGAGCCCGGCGAGATCGTCGACTTCACGGTGCATCGCACACCGGTTCAGGGCACCCCGGTCGGGAAGGTCGCGGACGCGTGGCTGTCCGACGTGCTGGGTCGCGAGGTCCGGCTGATGTGGCTCGACGATCCGACCCGGCGCTCCGTCGATGAGCGGTTCAGCGAGCCGCACGATCGGGTGAGCTTCGCCGACGACTTCCCGGTCTCGCTCGGCAACCTGGCGTCGCTGGCCGCGCTCAACGATCTGATCTTCGAGTCCGGCAGTGACGAGGCGCCGCTGCCGATGGCCCGGTTTCGGCCGAACATCGAGCTCAGTGGCGCCCGGCCGTGGGCCGAAGATGACTGGGTCGGCCAGCGCATTCGCGTCGGCGATGTGACCTTCCGGGCAGCCAAGGGCTTCGGGCGCTGCGTGGTCACCACGACCGACCAGGAGGACGGCGACCGGGGCCGGGAGCCGCTGCGGGCGCTCGGCCGGCACCGCAACATCGACCAGGAACTGCTGTTCGCGCTCGCCTTGATCCCGGAGATTACCGGCACGATCGCGGTCGGCGACGAGGTCACCGTCGAGCCGCGTTAGCCAGCGGAGCCCGCGTCCGCCACAATGGTCATGACATGGGGCCGTAGCCCAACGGCAGAGGCACGCGGTTTAGGTCCGCGCCAGTGTGAGTTCGAATCTCATCGGCCCTACTTATGAATCGAGCCCGAGGTCGCGGCGGAGCTTGGCCACGTGGCCGGTCGCTTTCACGTTGTAGAAGGCGTGCTCGATCGCGCCCTTCTCGTCGATCACGAACGTCGACCGGATCACGCCGGTGACCGTCTTGCCGTAGAGCTGCTTCTCGCCGTATGCGCCGTAGGCCTGCAGGACGCTCTTGTCCGGGTCGGAGACCAGCGGAAACGTGATCGCGTCGCGCTCGCGGAACTTCGCCAGCTTGGCTGGATTGTCGGGGGATATGCCCACCACCCGATAACCGGCGGCCGTCAGTGACGCCAACGAGTCACGGAAGTCGCAGGCCTGCTTCGTGCAGCCGGGCGTCATGGCAGCCGGGTACGCGTAGAGGATGACCTTCTGGCCCCGCAGGCTGGACAGCGTCAGGGTCGAGTCATCGTCGGTGGTCAGGGTGAAGTCCGGAGCGGCATCGCCCGGGGTGAGGCGGATCGGTGCGGTCATGCCCGAAACCCTACCGACGGCCGGTGTCGGTGGGTGTTCCCGGTCGGCTGGGGTGAGGTCATGTTGCCCCGGAAGCGCGGACTCGATCGCAACGTCGTCGGGGTGCGGAAGCCGGTGTGGAAGTCGGTGCGCGGCGTGGGCGCGCGGCTCGGCGCGGCTGGGCGTGGCCTGGGCGCGGCGTCGGCGGGGCTGGGCGTGGCCTGGGCGGGGGCTGGGCGCGGCGTGGGCGAGCGGTCGGGCGCGGCATGGGCGATATTTCGGATTCTTCGGGCGTCGCGACTGCCGATTGTGTCAACGCGAAGACTTATGGCCGCCATGGCAGCCTCAACACTCCGCGTTACGGCGGCCGCCCGGTTCCGGCCGGGCCGGCGCCCGATTTGTCGCGTGTCGACACACCCGCCGCCGCTTTTCGGACGCCACTGTCATTGGAAGGCCGCCGTGACGACGTTGACGTCCGAGATCCGAACCCGTCGGCGTGTCGCCCTGGCGTGTCCCGCCGGCTGGTCGGCGGCCCGAGTTGGGGCGGCCCGGAGTTGGGGCCGCCAGTTGGGGTGGCCTGGAGTGGGGGCCGTCGCGAGTCAGCGCGTCGGGCTGGCCGGTTCCGGGCCGAGTCGTTGCCGGATTTGTCGCGTGTCGACACACTCGTCGCCGCTTTTCGGACGCTACTGTCACCGAACGGCTGCCGTGACGACGTTGACGTCCGAGATCCGGAGCCGTCGGCGTATCGCCCTGGCGTGTCACGCCGGTCGGCCAGCCGCCCTGAGCCGTTCCGCCCTGAGCCGTTCCGCCCCGAGCCGGACCGAGCCGCCCCGCCGCCAGCCGCCCCGCCGCCAGCCGCCCCGCCCGAGCCGGGGTCGCCGGCGGTGGGACTACTGGGCGGCTTTGATCGCGGCCTGCAACTCGGGAAGCGTCGGCGAGCCGCCTGGCACGGCCACCGACCGGCCGTTGACGAGCACCGTCGGCACCGCGATCACGTGCTTCGCCGCCGCCTGCTGGTTCACGTGGGTGACCCATTTACGGTATTTCTGCGCGCGTACACATTGCGCGAAATGCGGATCGTTGATGCCGGCCAGCCCGCCGACGTGCACGATCTGGTCGTCGGTGAGCCCGGTGCCACTGCTCTCGGTCGGCTGGTTCGCGAACAGCGCTTGGACGTAGGGCAGGAAGTACCCGTAGTCGGACGCGCATCCGGCTGACGACGCGGCTCGGGAGGAGTACTGGTTCTTCGTCTTCGGATCGAGCGTCGACATCGGGTGGTAGGCGAGCGTGATCGCGTCGGTCGAGATCAGTTTCTGGAGCACCGGGGCGGCCGACGCCTCCAGCGAACTGCACGCCGGGCACTGGAAGTCGACGTACATGTCGACGCGCACCCTGCCGTTGCCGCCGGCGATGATGCCGTCGCTGTTCTTCGAAGCATGCGCCGGCGTGTCGAACGCGGGCTTCTTCGTGACCACGTGAAGGCCCCAGACCGTCAACCCGGCCGATCACGAGGATCGCCACGAGCACGGACGCGAGCGTGATGATCCGACGGCGCCGCCGCTTCTTCTTCGCGACGTCTTTCGCCTGGTCGACCGTGTTCTTGGAAGCGCGGCCCTTGGCGGTGCTGTTGTCAACGGCTGTCGAACCACTCATGTATCTCTGCCTCCGCTAAACGGCGTACAGCCACGCGCTTCCGGCGTTGGCACCACAGGCTGACAGACTACGTTATTTGCGGACATACAGGTTCGTGGTCGGCGAACACACAGCCAGCCGTTTCTCGCGCGAGACCGGGGTGGGTCACTATGGTCGTATGACCTCGCCGACGACCCCCCGTCCGCGCGCGCGATCCATCCACCGGCCCGGCGTCCGTGCGGCCACGTTGCTCGTCGGCGTCATCGTCGGCCTCTGCGGACTGTTTCTCTTCCCGGCCGGCGCGGCCAACGCTCACGCGGCTCTCGATCTCGACCAATCCGGTGGCGGGGTCGGTCGTCCCGGTCGCGCCGACGGAGATCGTGATCACGTTCTCGGAGCACGTACAGGCCGTGCCGGACAAGATCTCGGTTGATCGGGCCCGGACAGAAGCGGATCGACACCGGGCACCCGCAGACGGTCGGCGACGAACTGCGGATCCCGGTGCGCACCGATGTCGCTCACGGCACGTACCTCGTCAGTTACCGGGTCATCTCGGCCGACAGCCACCCGGTCGGCAACGGTTTCTATTACTCCCTGGTGGCGAAGTCGAGCGGCGGCCTGCCGAAGCTGGTCGACGGTGGTGCCACGGATCACGTCGTGGCCACGGGCGTCTCGGTCATGCAGTTCCTCGGCTTCGCGGGTCTATGCCTGGTCGTCGGCCCGGCCCTCGTCCTGGTCGCGCTGTGGCCGCGGCGCCTCGACCGCCGGGCGCCGACCCGCCTGGCCTGGACCGGCCTCGGGCTCGTCGGTGTGGCCACGGTGGCCGGGCTCTACCTGCAGGCGCCGTACGCGAACGGAACCTCGCTCTTCGGCGCCACCGGATCCGACCTGTCCGACGTGTTCGACACGCATTTCGGGCAGGCGATGCTGGTCCGGCTCGCCGTGATCGTCGTCTGCGCGCTCCTGCTGCGTCCGGTGCTCGCGGGCCGGGGGAGCAAGTCCGATCACGTGCTCCTCGGGGTGCTCGGCGCCATCGGCATCGGCACCTGGCCGTTCGCGGGTCACCCGAGCGCGTCCAGCGTGCCGCCGTTGACGATCATCGCCGACGAGGCCCACCTGATCAGCGTGTCCATCTGGCTGGGCGGGCTCGTGATGCTGGCCGCGTTCCTGCTGCGCCGGGCCAATGCCCGGGAGCTGAGCGCGATCCTGCCGGTCTGGTCCAACTGGGCGACGCTCGCGGTCACGGTGCTCGTGCTCGGTGGCACCGCGCAGGCGCTCATCGAGATCGGTTCGATCGGCTCGTTGCTGCACACGACGTACGGCCAACTCGTGATCGTCAAGGTCTTGATCTTGGGTGTGATCCTGCTGTTCGCGGGCGGCGCCCGGCGCATGGTGCAGCGAAACGCGCTGGCGTCGGTCGAAGCGGCGGTACCGGTCTCAGTCGGCGTCGGCGGTGGCTCGGTGGACGTGATCGAGGCCGATCGCGACGACCGCGACGACCGGGACGACCGGCGACGACGATGATCACGATAGCGATGACGATGAACCCGGCATGCGCGAGCCACAGGTCAAGCGGCTGCGTCGATCGGTCATCGTCGAACTCGCGCTGGCCGTCGGCGGTGCTGGTGGCGACGTCGATCCTGGTGCAGTCGTCGCCGGCCCGCAACGCCGCCGGCGTCACCACCGACACGCAAGGCACCGTGTCGCTGACCAGCCCGCTCTACACCCTGCAGGTGGAGTTCCTGCCCGGCGCCGGCGGCGTCATGGACGTGCACATGTTCGCGTTCAATCCGGCCGGCGGTCCGCAGCCCGTGCAAGCATGGGTGGTCACGGCGTCCCTGCCCTCGCAGAACCTCGACGTGAACCTCGGCGTCAGCGTCCAGGCTCAGACGCACGCGATCACCGAGGCGATCCTTCCCGTACCCGGAAATTGGAAGTTCACGTTTACGCTTCGTACCACGGATATCGACGAGGCGACGGTCTCCACGGTCGTGCCGATCAAATGACGTTCGAACAGGAGGGCTCGACGCGTGGCCGCAGCCCTGCAGACCGCCTCACCCGACGCGGTGAGGCCGCCGAGACAGCGGAGCGCCCCGCCGCGTAGCGCAGCACCGCACGACGACTGGACGAGCCGCGTCCCGGGTGTCTTCACCGGGGTGCTCGCCGTGCTCGCGGTCATGTGCGCGGCCGCGGCGATCAGCGAGGCGGTGTTCTTCCGGAGCCAGCCGCTGCGCGAGTTGATCGACGATGTGCTCGTGCCGGCTCCGGCCAACCTCGGCTACGCCGCGTTCGTCGGTGTGCTCGCGGCCAGCGTCGCCCGTCGCAAGCAGGTCGCGCTGGCGGCGCTGTCGATCTACTTCGGTGTGCAGGTCGTCTTCGATCTCGGCCTGCTGACGTTCCTCGGTGTCACCGGCCGCGTGTTCGACGGTTTCCGCCGCGCGCCGTGGTGGATTCCGGGCGCGACCGGTCTCAATCTCGCGATCTCGGTAGGTGCCCTGGTCGTGCTGTGGTTCGCCCGCGGGCAGTTCTACGCGGCACGGCAGAGCGGCAGCGTACGCCGGGCACTCGCGGTCTTCGCCGGCTTGGTCGCCACGTTCACGCTCGCCGGATGGGGTCTCGTCGCGGCGGCACCCGGTTCGTTGCACCACGGTCAGAAGCTCGTTTACGCGTTCCAGCGGGTGCTCGGTGGCGCGTTCGACTTCGACGTCACCCGGCGGGGTCACGCGCCCGGCCTGGGTCAACCTGCTCCTCGGGCTCGGCGGCGCGGTCGCGATCTTCGCGGCTCTGTGGGCGCTCCTGCGATCGCAGCGGATCACGGCCGTCGCGTCGATCGACGACGAGCAGCGCGTCCGCGAGCTTCTGGCCAGCCACGGCGACCGCGACTCGCTCGGCTATTTCGCGACGCGGCGGGACAAGTCCGTGGTGTTCTCACCGACCGGCAAGTCCGCCATCACATACCGCGTCGTCAACGGCGTCAGCCTCGCCAGCGGCGATCCCGTCGGCGACGTCGAAGCCTGGCCACCGGCGATCGAGGCGTGGCTGGAGCTGAACAAGGTCTACGCGTGGACGCCGGCCGTCATGGGTGCCAGCGAGGAGGGCGCGACGGCCTACGCGCGCGCCGGACTCCGCGTGATCGAACTCGGTGACGAGGCGATCCTGTCGGTGGCCGGGTTCACCCTCGACGGCCGGGAGATGCGGCCGGTGCGGCAGGCGGTTAACCGGGTGTCCCGGGCCGGTTATCACGCGCGGATCCGGCGCCACGGCGAGATCAGTGCCGACGAGATGACCCGCATCATCGGCCTCGCCGCGGCCTGGCGTGACACCGAGACCGAACGCGGGTTCTCGATGGCGCTCGGTCGCCTCGGTGACCCCGCCGACGGCCGGTGCGTGCTCGTGGAAGCGCTCGACAAGGACGGCCGGGAGGCGGCGATCCTGTCGTTCGCCCCGTGGGGTCGCGACGGGCTCTCCCTCGATCTCATGCGCCGCGACCGCACCAGCGACAACGGGCTGATGGAGTTCATGGTCGCCGAGCTGGTCGCGGCCGCGCCAGCGCTCGGCGTGACCCGGATCTCGCTCAACTTCGCCGTCTTCCGGGCGGTGTTCGAGGAGGGTGCCCGCATCGGAGCCGGGCCGGTGCTGCGGACGTGGCGCGGATTGCTGCTCTTCTTCTCCCGGTGGTTCCAGCTCGAATCGCTCTACCGCTCCAACGTGAAATACCGTCCCGAGTGGCTGCCCCGCTTCCTCTGCTTCGAAGACCGGCGCGACCTGGCAAAAGTCGCGCTCGCGTCCGGCATCGCGGAGGGCTTCGTGGTGGTGCCGAGCCTCCGTACGCTCCTGCGCCGGGGGCGGCTCGCCGAGGAGACCGCACCGGCCGCGGGCGGCGTGGTCGACGTCGACCCGGCGCGGTTCGCCGAGCCGCCGCGGCCGATCGCACCGCAGCGCAGTGAGCAAGAGCAGATCAGGATCGCCAAAGTCGACATCTTGATGGGTACGGGTACGGAGGCCTATCCCGCCTCGGTCTCGCGGAGCCACACGTGCGCCCAGATCCGGGGCAGCCACCCGGGGCTCGCCGCCGACGAACGGACCGGTGATCGCGTGTCGGTGGCCGGTCGCGTAATGCTGCTGCGTGATCACGGTGCCGTCTGTTTCGCCACGATCCGCGACTGGACCGGCGATCTCCAGGTCATGATCGATACCGAGCGCACCGGCGCGGACGCCATGACCGCCTGGAAATCCACGGTGGACCTCGGCGATCACGTGTCGGTGAGCGGTGAGGTCATCGCGTCCCGGCTCGGTGAGGTCTCGGTGCTCGCGACCGCCTGGACGATGGCCGCGAAGTGCCTGCGCCCGATGCCGGACAAGCGCCGCGGCCTAGCCGATCCGGAGTCGAAGGTCCGGCAGCGCTACCTCGATCTCGTGATCGATCCGGGTGCCCGTGACGTGTTGCGCGCGCGTGGCGCCGTGCTGCACGCGCTCCGCTGCGGTCTCGTCGCCCGCGACTACCTCGAAGTCGAGACTCCGGTGCTGGGGCGGAGCCACGGTGGTGCCAACGCCCGCCCGTTCGTGACCCATATCAACGCGTACGACATGCGGCTGTTCCTCCGGATCGCGCCCGAGCTTTACCTGAAACGGCTCGCCGTCGGTGGTGTCGAACGCGTCTTCGAGATCGGTCGGACCTTCCGAAACGAGGGCGTGGACGCGACGCACAATCCCGAGTTCACGATGCTGGAGGCCTACCAGGCGTACGCGGATTACACGGATATGCGGCACCTGGCCCAGGCGTTGATCGTGGAAGCCGCGCGGGCCGCGTTCGGCCGTCCGGTGGCCCGGCGACCCGAGGGTGAGGTCGATCTCGCGGGCGAGTGGCCGGTTGTCACGGTGCATGACGCGGTGGCCGCGGCGATGGGGGAGAAGCTGACGCCGGACACGCCGGACGCCGTGCTCCGCGAGTGGGCGCAGGCGGCGGGGGTGCCGGTCGATCCCTCGTGGAACCGTGGCCAGGTGCTCCTCGAGTGCTACGAACGCCTCGTCGAGCACGTGACGGTGGCGCCGACGTTCTACATCGACTTCCCGGTCGAGGTTTCGCCGTTGACGCGTACGCATCGGAGCGACCCGCGCCTCGCCGAACGCTGGGACCTCGTCGCGTTCGGCATGGAGCTAGGCACCGCCTACTCCGAACTCGTCGACCCGCTTGAACAACGCCGCCGCCTGACCGCGCAGTCGTTGCTCGCGGCCGGAGGGGACGCCGAGGCGATGGATCTCGACGAGGACTTCCTGCTGGCGCTCGAATACTCGATGCCACCGACCGGCGGTCTCGGTCTCGGCGTCGACCGCGTGGTTATGGCGCTGACCGGCAGATCGATCCGGGAAACGGTGGCGTTCCCGCTGGTGCGGCCCAACGGGTAGATCAGTGCGCCGGGCACTCTTTGTCCCTTTTGCCGGTATAGTCGGGCGACCGGCCGAAGGGACCTGCGATGCGCGTTGTCCGTACCGTGAGTGGAATCGTGCTCATCACGATCTCCGTGCTGTGCTTCGTCATCGGCGGCGCGCTGTGGGTCGTCATGCGGCACGAAGGATCCGGCGGTGCCTTCGGCGGCGACGCGACGGGCCTGTCCACTCCGGGCAACGCCATCGTGATGCCCGACGCGGACGCGTTGATCAGAGCCCGGGCCCCGTTTACCGGCGGGTCGAGCACAACCGTACGGGTCGACGCCCAGATCCTCGGTGGCACCGCGTTCATCGGACTGGCGCCCGCCGAGGCCGTGCGAACGTACCTCGGTCCGGCGCCGTACGCCCGGGTCGCGGCGCTCCACGTGGGTGCGGGTGGCGCCGTGGTCGCGCTGCAGAACGTGCCGGGGGTCGGACCGGCTCGACCGATGTCCGTCCCCGGTGGAGCGCCGGGCGCGCAGGCTTTCTGGGCGGCTCGCAGCGATCACGGTCAGTTGGAGTGGTCGGCGACCGATCGTCGATACGCCGGCATGTCGCTGGTCATCATGCGGGCGGACGCGGCCGGTGCGGTGACCGCGACGGCTCAGGTCGAGGTGCGGCCGGGCTGGATGAACCCGACCACCTGGGCGCTGTTCAGCCTCGGCACGATCGTGGGCCTCGTGGCGATCGCCTTGTTGATGTGGCCACCGCGGCGTCGCGAGATCGTCTACGTGGTGGAACACGCGCAATTGCCGGAGATCGCGGAACGTCTCGGCGTGCCGCTGCGCCCGGCGCTGACCAGTGCGATCGCCGGTGGCGACGCGGTCGCGGGAGGTGAGTCGGCGCGACCTGGCGGGGTGCCGATTTCGCCGACCTCCCCGATTTCATCGCTGCCGTCCGTGCTGATGCCGTCCGTGTCGGTGCCGCGCTCGTCTGTGCCGCTCTCGATGCGAGGCGATGGCTTCACGGCGGCGGTCGCCGGGCTGACGATCGGCCAGGTGACCGCGTTGAGGGCGGCAACGACCGCGACGGCTGCCGAGACCGCGGCGGCCGGTGCCGAGGTCGGGGACGCTGCCGATGTCGAGTCCGGTGCTGAGGTCCAGGACGCTGCTGAGGTCGAGTCCGAGGTCGAGGACGCTGCCGACGTCGAGCAAACTGCGGCCGTCGAAGGTGCTGCGGACGTCCCGCTCGCGCCGGGCGATGCGGCCGCAGACGCGGTGGCGCGCGCGACGGCGGACGCGGTGGCGCGCGCGACGGCGGACGCGGTGGCACGCGCGACGGCGGTCGCGGTGGCGTGCAAGGCCGAGGATGCCGCGGAAGGCGCGACCGCTGGGCCAACGGTTTCGGTCGCGGCGGTCGCGGCGGCCGAGGTGCCGACGCAGGCGAAGGTTGTGGCGGAAGCGAACGCGGCTCGCGGCGCAAAGGCGGTCCCGGCCGCGGCTCGCGGTGCGAAGGCGTCCCCGGCTGAGGCTGCCAAGACCGCCACGCAACCGGTTGCGACGGGAAAGGCCGGTACGCATCCAGCGACGACGCCCAACTGGGCCGGCCCGACCGGCGGCCGCGCGGAGGTTCCACCCATGTTCACGGATCCGAAAACTCGACCCGGCTCGTTGCGCGAAGCGGTGCTGCTCAACCCGGTCACGCCGACGATCCCGGCTCGGGCCGTGACGCTGGCCTCGGCGACTCCGCCCCCGGTCACGTCCGCGGATTCGACCTCAGCCGCCTCTGCGTCTGTCCCCGCGTCTGCGTCCGCGTCGGGAAGCGTGCCCGCGCCGACGCGCACGAACGAGCGTGGGATATATCGGTCGTTCGGCTCGGCGCCCCCGGTCACGCCGGCCTTCGTCTGGGCGCCCACGGAACCAGAGACGGCCCCCATCGACTAACCCATCGATCGGCTGGCCGATCTCACCGACAGTGAGATTTCTAAAATCGACGTGACGTTGTGCCGGGGGCTCGTTATTGCTAACTCGGGCGCAACAGCTACCGTCCGTGTCCGGATCTTCAACGCACGCAGTCGTCAGATTCAAGAACGCGCTGCTCAACGCGATGTCGCGTAGGCGTAAGCAATAACGAGCCCCCGACACCACCACAACGTGAATTTCCGGACATGACTGAGGGTGATGTCACCCGACATCACCCTCAGTAGTAGTCCGACAGGACTAGTTACCCGAACTCTCGATCACGTGCGTCGGCGTCGCGTGCACCGCCGGGATCGAGCCGAGCCGACCGGCCTGGAAGTCGTCGAACGCGGCCATGACCTCGGCCTTCGTGTTCATCACGAACGGGCCCATGAACGCGACCGGCTCCTTGATCGGACGCCCGCCGAGCAGCAGCACCTCGAGCTCCGGCGCCTTCGAGTCCTGGTGGGCGTCGGCGGAGATCGTCAGCGTGTCACCGGCCCCGAACGTCGCGAGCTGGCCCATCTGGAACGGCCGCCGCTCCGTGCCGACGGTGCCGCGGCCGGCGAGACCGTAGGCGAGCGCGTTGAAATCGGCCTGCCACGGGATCGTGAGCTGCGCGCCGGGGGAGAGCGTCGCGTGGATCATCGTGATCGGTGTGTAGGTCGAGCCCGGCCCCTGGAACCCGGCGATGTCACCGGCGATGACGCGCACGAGCGTGCCGCCGTCTTCCGTGGTGAGCAGCGCGGACTCGTTGGCGCGGAGGTCCTGGTAGCGCGGCGCGACGAACTTCTGCGCGCGCGGCAGGTTGACCCAGAGCTGGATGCCGTGGAAGAGGCCGCCACTCATGACGAGCGACTCGGGCGGCGTCTCGATGTGCAGGATGCCTCCACCGGCGGTCATCCACTGGGTGTCGCCGTTCGTGATCACGCCGCCGCCACCGTTGGAGTCCTGGTGGATGAAGGTGCCGTCCATGATGTAGGTAACCGTCTCGAAGCCGCGGTGCGGGTGCCACGGGGTGCCCTTCGGCTCCCCCGGCGCGTATTCGACCTCGCCCATCTGGTCCATGTGCACGAACGGGTCGAGGTCGGCCAGGTCGACGCCGGCGAACGCGCGGCGGACCGGGAAGCCCTCACCCTCGAAGCCGGACGGCGCGGTCGTCACCTTGCGCACCGGGCGCTGACGGGCGACTACCGGGTCGGGCGTGGCGATGCGGGGCAGCACGGTGATGTCGGAAACGGTGACGGCGGGCATGTTGTCCTCCTGAACAGAGCCTACGCGCCGCTGTAGCGCGCTCACCCACCTAAAGTACTTGACGGAGCAACTAATTCCCAACCCGCCACGGTGGTACGGCCAGTGCCGCGTCGATCACGGCGTCCGTGAGATCGGCGGCGGCCCGGACGTCAGCGATCGTGGCCGACACCGTCTCGCCGGCCCGGAACCGGACACACCGATCGATGAGGTCCGCGTACGGCGGAAACCGGACGGCGGCCCACGCCCCGGCCACGGTCTTCGAGGTGATCTCGCCGGTCGTGATCGTGTAAAGCAGCCGCGGTGGCCCGAGCACGCTCCATGCCAGCATCTCCACGAACGTCAGCGGCATGTCGCCGTCGATGTCGGCGACCATCACACGGGCCTCGGCACCGTGACCGCGCCAATACGAGTCGAGGTTCCCGCGCACCCAGGCATCGAGCCCGGCCGCGTCCGACGTGATGCCCAGCGACGCCGGTGTTTCGCCCCGCACGGTGACCGCGTAGTCCGCGACTTCGGCCCACGTGACCGGGCTGAGTTGGGCGCACGGCGCGTCGGGGCGGAAGCTGTGTTCGAACGAATGTGGAGCGCGTTGCCGGGCGGCGGGCTGCGAGGAGAAGGCGTCAGCGGTCAGGTAGACCACGTCGACGTGCGGCGCGTCGGGCAACACGGCCTCGTGCACGTGCCGCAGCGCGGTCACGTCGGCCGGTGTCAGCTCGCGGGACAGGGTCGCGACACCGTCCACATCGCTGCGCCCGGCCCGGTAGTCGCCGAGCGCGATCGAGCCGGTGAGGTAGAAGCCGGTCAGGAGCCCGGGCGCGCCGTCATCGATCGCGCGCACGTAACGGTCGACGATCTCCGGAAGCATTCGCGACAGGTTAGCTGCCGGACGCAAGTCGCCGTTGCCGCGACGCCTCGTAGAGCACGACGGTCGCCGCGTTGGCCGCGTTCAGGGAGCTCGCGGTGCCGGTGATCGGGATGCGTACCGTTTCGTCGCACGCCTCTCGCCATGCCGCCGACAGCCCGGCCGTCTCGTTGCCGATCAGCAGGAACACCGGCCCGGTCAGGTCGGCATCGGCGATATCCACGTCGCCGTGTTCGTCGGTGGCGATCAGTCGCGGGCGGATCGGTGACACCGACAGCCACGCCAGCACCTCGCGATGCGACGGCACCCGCACGACCGGCAGCCCGAAAAGCGAGCCCGCGCTGGCGCGCACGGACTTCGGGTCGTAAGGATCCGCCGCATGCCCGGTGACCAGCACAGATGTTGCGCCGAAGGCGTCGGCTGACCGTACCAGTGTGCCGATGTTTCCGGGGTTGATCGGTCTGTCGAAGATGACGCCGAGCGTGCCGGCGGTCAGGGGGACCCGGGTCAGCGTGTCCGGCGGGGTCTCGACCACGGCGATCAACTCGGGGGTCTCGTCGGTCTTCTCGCCGAGTTCACGTAGCAGCGGGCCCGAGAGCGCGACGCGTTCGGTGCGGACATTGTCGAGCAGATCACGCGCCCACGCTGACAGGGCCCGGTCGGCGTCGAAGAGCAGCGCCCGCATCGGCCAGCCGGCCTGCGCCGCGAGCGTGATCGGGCGAACGCCCTGCACCAGAAATTCGCCGGCGCGGTGGCGTTTCGTGCGGTTGGTCAACAGCGACTGCCACTGTTGAAAGCGCGCGTTCGGGACGGAGATCCGGGTCGTGCCAGCCACATGATCTCCCTTTGTCGCCGGGCCCCCTCTATCGTGTCGCAGTAGACCGTAGCCGAACCCCGATGAGGAAGTTGCCGCAATGACGCCGCACACCGCGCATGAGATCCGCCTGCTGACCCGCCCCGACGGCTGGCCGAGGCCCGACAACTTCGAGTTCATCGAGGTCGCGGTGCCCGAGCCGGGCCCGGGTCAGGTGCTGGTCCGCAACACCTACATGTCGGTCGACCCCTACATGCGCGGCCGGATGAACGACGTGCCGAGCTACGTGCCCCCCTTCCAGATCGGGAAGGTCCTCGACGGCGGTGCTCTCGGCGAGGTGATCGAGTCGAACAGCGAGAAGATCAAGGTCGGAGACACGGTTCTCCACGGGTACGGCTGGCGCGACCTGGCCGTGGTCACCGATCGGCACTGCACCGTCGTGGATCCGGCTGCCGTCCCGTCCGTATCGATCTACCTCGGCGCGCTCGGCATGCCCGGGCTGACCGCCTACGTCGGTCTGCTCGATATCGCCGAGATGCGGGAAGGTGACACCGTGTTCGTCTCCGGGGCGGCCGGCGCGGTGGGCAGCATGGTCGGGCAGATCGCGCGGCTGCGGGGCGCCGGTCGGGTCATCGGCAGCGCCGGATCGCCGGAGAAGGTGGCCTACCTGACCGAGAAGCTCGGCTTCGACGCGGCCTTCTCCTACCGTGACGGCGCTGTACGGCACTCGCTCCGGGACGCGGCCCCGGACGGCATCGACGTCTACTTCGACAACGTCGGCGGCGATCACCTGACGGCGGCGATCGGGGCGTTCAAGCGCGACGGCCGGGCGGCGATCTGCGGCATGATCGACCAGTACAACGCGACCGAGCCGGTGCCGGGCCCGCACAACATGGCGCTCATCATCGGCAAGCGGCTCACGCTGAAGGGTTTCATCGTCAGCGATCACCAGGCGCGCATGGCCGATTTCGTGGCCGAGGCGTCCGGCTGGCTCCGCGACGGCAAGCTGGTCTGCGACGAGACCATTGTGGACGGCTTGGCAAACGCGCCGGACGCGTTCATCGGTATGCTCAAGGGCCACAACATCGGCAAGATGGTCGTGCGGCTGTAATCGCCTCGGGCCGGCTCGGCGTGATGGCGGCCGTCGCGGCGAGCGGTCTGGGCGGCGGCGCATTCCGCCGTGGCCCTGGCCGGCGACTGCATCCGGACAGTGGCTTCACGTCGGCCGGCATACGTTCTGTCGGGTGCTATCGCTCTGCTGCCTTCGGAGGTAGCAGGGCGATAGCGCCGTCAACGAGGTGCCGTCTTCAAGGCCGGCGCGAGCACACCGCCAGAACGGTCGCTCTGCTATCGCGCGCGGTAGCAGAGCGATAGCACCCGCACGTCGATGCTTCCGCGGATCGGGGACGGCGCCGGCTACATCGATAGCGACCTAACGGGCCAGGCGCCCGTCGCATCGACGCGCGTCGCCCGGACGGATCGCTTATTCGCGGGTTCGACCGATTCGGTGGCTCGGCGTCGCTGCCTATGATCCGTGCGTGGCCGCAGCTGAACCTCTTCGTGTGACGACCCGATCCGGCGCGTCAAGCTTCGACCCGGAAACGCCAGTGGTGATCGGGCGTGACTCGTCGGTCAGCGTCCACATCGCGCACGAGAAGGTGTCGCGCCAGCATCTGACGGTGCGGTTCGAAGAAGGCACCGGCTGGATCGCGACCGACAAGAGTTCCAACGGCACCTTCCGGGACGGCGCTCGCGTCGGCCGTGTCGTCGTCGACGGGTCGGTCGTGCTGATGCTCGGCAACCCGGACGACGGCGAACGGGTCGAACTCGCGGTCGGTCCGGTGCCAGCGCAACGAAAGCCGTCCGGCTCCGCGAAGTCGTCGGGCTCCGCGAAGTCGCCGGACTCCGGAACGCCGTCCGATCCCGCGAAGCCGGCCGATGCCGGCCGCCCGATCGGGACGTCGGCCTCGCCGTCCGCCTCGACCGTGCATCCGGTGTTGCCGACCGTGAAGCCGGTTGCGCCTGTCCAGCCCGGACCGGGTCCGGCCGCCGGTCAACTGCTCGGCGCGTTCAGCATGGTGCACCAAACCGGCAAGCGCACCACGATCGGCCGCCACTCCGACAACGACATCGTGGTCGCGGACCTGCTCGCCTCCCGGCATCATGCGGCGCTCACCGGCACCGACGGACAGTGGTTCATCGAAGACCTCGGCAGCTTCAACGGCACCTTCGTCAACGGCGTCCGCATCAGCAAACGCACCCCCGTCACGGACGGTGCCGTCATCAGCGTCGCCCACCACCTGTTCTTCCTGAGCCAGGGCCGACTCGAGGAATATCTCGACGACGGCCGCGTCAACCTGACCGCGCTCAACCTGACCGTCACCGCTGGCAAGCAGCGGCTGCTCGACGACATCAGCTTCACGCTCGACCGCAACTCCCTGCTCGCGATCCTCGGCCCGACCGGCGCCGGCAAGTCGACCGTGATGCGCGTGCTTACCGGCACGCAGGCGCCCAATTCCGGATCGGTGCTCTACAACGGTCGCAACCTCTACTCGGCGTACGACGAGCTGCGCTACCGCATCGGTTACGTACCGCAGGACGACATCCTGCACAACCAGCTTCCGGTCCGCCGGGCCCTGCATTACGCCGCTCAGCTCCGGTTTCCGCCCGATGTCACGAACGCCGAACGAGACCAGCGCATCGAGGAGGTCATGGCCGAACTCGGGCTCACCTCCCGGGCCGATCTCGCGGTCAGCAAGCTCTCCGGCGGGCAGCGAAAACGTACAAGTGTGGCCCTGGAGTTGTTGACCCGGCCGTCGCTGCTGTCCCTCGACGAGCCGACGTCGGGCCTCGATCCGGGCTACGAACGGCAGGTCATGACGCTGCTGCGGGATCTTGCCCGGGCCGGTCGCACCGTCATCACGGTCACGCACAACACCGAGAGTCTCGATCTCTGCGACCGACTGCTGTTCCTTGCGCCGGGCGGGCAGGTCGCCTACTACGGGCCGCCGGCCGAGGCTCGTGAGCACTTCGGCACCGATCACTATCCCGAGGTCTTCACGCAGCTCGAAGAGGGCGCGTCCGGGCCGGGCGAAAGCGGCCTACACGGCGTCCCCGAAGGCGGAGAAATACCTCGAGCAGCCGTTGCGCCGGCAGTTGGAAACGGGTCAGCTGCAGCTTCCGCCGTCTCGGCCGGCGCGGGTCACGCCACGGGTGCCGAGCCCGGCCCGCCAGCTCGCGACGCTGACGAAGCGGTACGCCGACATCATCGTCAGCGACACGCGGAACACGTTGCTGCTGCTCGTCCAGGCGCCGATCCTGGGCCTGCTGATGCTGCTGGCGCTCGGCAGCGACGGCCTGCGCCCGGGAGTGAGCGCCTCCGGCGGCGGCACGGTGCTGCTCGCGCTCGTGCTCGGAGCGACCTACCTCGGTGCCGGCAACGCGGTCCGCGAGATCGTCAAGGAACGCCCGATCCTGTCCCGTGAACGGGCGGCCGGCCTGTCTCCGGGCGCCTACCTGTGGTCGAAAGCGATCGTGCTGGGCCTGCTCACGATCGTGCAGGCGGTGATCCTGGTGCTGCTCGGCACCGCGCGCCAGGGCGGTCCGACCACCGGCGCGCTGCTTACGCTCCGGCAAGGTCGAGTTGATCGTGGTCGCGGCCGGCACCGGCCTGGCCGCGATGGCGCTCGGCGCTGCTGATCTCCGCGCTCGTCTCGAACCCGGACAAGGCGCTGACGGTCCTGCCGGTCGTGCTGCTGGCGCAGTTCCTGCTGTCCGGCGCCTTCTTCAACGTCGCGAACTCGCCGGTGCTGCAGCCGCTCAGCTACGTCACGAGCGCCCGGTGGGGTTTCGCGGCGGCCGCGTCAACGGCCGATCTGCAGTCGCTCGCGCCCCGCAGTTGTGGCACCTCCGCCGGCGGGCGCGTCGACGGCCGGAAGGTGCGCAAGACGTCGCCGAGTGATCCGTCGTGCGATCCCTTCCGCGGGCACACCTCGGGGCGGTGGCTCTTCGACATGCTGATGGTGCTGCTGTTGACGGTCCTGCCGTTGCTCGGCGCGACTGTCCTGGTGCGGCGGGTCGGTCGCCCGATGCGCAAGACGTAGCGCGTCGTCCTTCGCCTGTTCGCGTCTTCGCCCCCTCGATCCGTCACGGAACGTGATATTTCTGATCGCCGGCATGTGGGTGCTGAGTAGCTTTGCTCTGCTCACATATAGGCATCAGGCACGGAGGGTCATAGCCCGCGATGGCCTTCGGCGCGGGCCGCAATCAACGTTCAGGCTGTTCAGGCCACATGATGCCTATGGGTGAGCAGAGCAAAGCGCGGTGAGACCATCATGTCGCGGATCGCGCACACGCACGCTCAGTAATCGCCGACCTGCGTCACTCAAGGTAACTGGGCGCGGCACGCCGTTGACGTCAAGGCATCACGACGTCGCCGCGCGTCGCGCCGAAATCGATCATCGCGGTACGCAACGCGAACGCCTGCCCCGGCGCGACCAGCTTCGGAGCGTCGTCGGCAGGGTGCGCGATCCAGGTCACCGTGGAGCGGTTGCGCAACACGAGGCCGGCGCGCGGATGCGTCTCGATCTGGGCGACGGACGTGTCGTAGTCGCGGTCGTTCATGACGTGGTGGCTGCACAGCGTCGCGCCGGGAATCAGCAGCACCGGATGCCCCGGCGTCGTGAGCAGTGCGCGCCGAGGCGTCCGCAGCCGGAGCTGTGCCACCGGCTTAGGTGTGTTGCCGCAGCTCCAACAGGCCTTGTGCGGGTGCTCCGGGTCGTGCACGAGCGCCGCGGCGCATGTCGGGCACACCTGGCAGAGGTCGCTGAGCTGGAGTAACGCGTCCCGCCATGTGCTCGCCAACACTCGGGAGGACAGGGTCGCATCGGTCAGCCCGATCGTGAACGCCTGCGTGAACAGCCGGTGCAGGAACTCCGGGTAGATCGGCCACCAGGTCGCGGGACCGTGGCCGTCGACGGCGGGGTTGGAGTGGTCGGTCGGGCTGAAAATGAACACCGGTTTGGTGCCGTAATGCTCGACCGCCAGTTGATCGTCGGGTTTCCGGCGCCCATCCGACCAGGTGTACGCGGCCTCCAGCAGGCTGCCCTCCAGCGGGTGCCCGTGCATGAAGAGGTAGAAGAGCAGGACTGCGAGCGAATGCAAGTCGGTGATCGTGGACGGCTTGCGCTCGCGCCGGATCACCTCGGGCGCCATGAATCTGGGCACGCCCCAGACGGCCGCGTGGCCGTCGTCGAGCCCGACGTTGTCGTTGTCGATGATCGCGACGTCACCGCGCAGCGGATCGACCCAGAGGTTGCTGAAGTTGATGTCGCGATAGCAGAGTCCGCTCGCGTGCAGCGCGCCGAACGCTTCCGCGAGTTTCCGGCCGATCTTCGCCTTCGTTTGCAGACCCGGCGGCCGGGCATCGTTGATGACATGGGCGAACGAGGCGAAGCGCGCGTCCAGCCACGGCATCACGTAGCCGAATCCCGCCGTCCCCCGCGCGGTTACGGTGTCAAGCGGGAACAGGAAGGCCTCGTGCGGGCAGCGGCGCCCGGCGAGCTGGCTGATGGCGAGGCGTTGCGCGGGCGTGTCGGTGCTCTGCCGGTACCACTTGACCGCGAGCGGTGCCCCGGTGCGCAGCAGCACCCGATGTACGACGCCCTGACCGCCCTCGCCGACGCGTTCGGCGACCTGCAGCGGCTCGCCCGTACGTTCCATGTAGAGCGTGTCGCCGGCCTCGGGCAACTCTTTCGCGACCTGTCTCATGCCGATCCTCCGCCGGCGAACATGAGCGCGACCGTGACATCGTCGCCGCTGCCGTCCGACGACGCGCAGGCGGTGACCCAGGCCGGGAGCGCGTCCGCGATCCAGTCGAGACCACGTGTCGTCACCAGATCGCGGAGATCGGTGGCGAACGTCGCTTCCCAGTCGTCGCGGACCTGCGCGTTGCCGAAACCGTCGGTCGCGAGCACCACGGCCACGATCTGGGTGTCGGCCAACGGAATCGCGCCGAATCGCATCGAGTCGAACGCGTCCGGCTGGCAGAGGCTCGTCGTGCGGGCGCCGTCGAGTCGCGGATCCGCCGGCACCAGCGGGATCGCGGCACCTCCGGCCGTCACGGCGAACGCGTCCCCGTCACCGATCTGCGCGCACAACAGCCAGTCCGTGGTGGCCAGCGCGACGATGATGGTCGCTCCGTACGCGTAAATCCGGTCTTCCATCGTGGCGGCGCTGCTGAGCCCAGCTGCGGCGAGCTCCACCGTGGACGGTGGGTCGGCCACGATGTCCGCTTCGACGGCGCGCCGCCAGAGCGAAACCAATTCCGGCCCCACGCGGGTACGAAACACGTCCACGATGTCGCTCGCGGCCGTGGTCGCGGCCACCTCCGCGAGATCGGCCGCGATCCCTACCGCGAACTCGGCACCCCGAGCGCTCCGGAAGTGGCGCGCGTGACCGTGCCCATCGGCGACAGCGACGGCCAGCGCCGGTGTGAACTCCGAGTGGCCCGCCGCCGGGCGAACCGCGCACGCGTCCTCGTAGGCGAGCCCGCTCCGGACGTGGTGAGCACCGACCGCGCCGGCGACGATCGCGCGCCAACCCCGTGTCTGATCCGCGGCCATGACGGTCAGACGATCGAATCGTCGTCGACGCTGGCAGCCGCCTGTCGTCGGAGCTGCGCACCGAGTACGTGCCGGTCGGCGCCGACCTCGGACATCCGTGACACCGCGATCGATACGGCCATCAGCATGTCCGGGATCTCGTCGGTGCGGTCGGCCCGCAGCACCGGCAGGTCCGGCGTGGCGAACTTCGCGAGTTGATCGCTTTGCGCGTCCGGGCCGATCGCGATGGCGACCCGCAGCGCCGCGGCGCCGCCCGGTGTCGCCAGCAACTCGGCCAGACCGGCGTCGTAGTCGTCGGTCGCGATGCCGTCCGTGATCAGCAGGAGTGCCGGTCGCAGTGCTCGGCGTTCCAACTGCTCCGCCGTCATCACGGTCGCCATCAGCCGAAGCCCGGCGCCCATGTGCGTGAGCGCGCGCGGTTCGCATCGCAGCGGCGTCCATCGCACGTCACTGACCGGCGTCGGCTCCGCGATGTGCCACGTCGCGTGGTTGTCGAACTTGATCGCGCGGATCAGCACCTGCGCGTTTTCCTGCGCGCGCTCCCAGGCCGCCAGGTGCGGCAGCATCGTGGAGATCGCATAGTTGAGCGACTGCATCTTCGTGCCGTTCATCGACCACGAGGCGTCCGCGGCGAGGATGAAGTGCAACGGACGCTTGGCGATGCCGCCGCCGGGCATGACTGGCGGTGGACGTGACGTCCCAGACGCTCTTGTCGATGTAATCGCTCACGGCCGGTCCTAGTGCGCTTCGTTGACGTTGTTGTGCTGCCACCAGGAATCGAGCTGGGAGAAGGTCTGACTGGGCGTCGCCTCGGCCACGATGATGGTGTACTCCGCGTCATCCGTCCACGCGTAATCCTTGTTCTTGTGGTTTCCCGAGTAGTAGCACTCGAGGTGCCCGAGTGAGCTGTTGTCGTTACCGTCCCGGTACCACGATTCGTAGCCGTCGACACCGGTCGTGGGCGGGCACTTGATCCCGGCGCGCGTGGGGGAGAACGAGACCTTGTTGTTGAACTGGGCGATGCCGGCCTGATAGGCGCTCTTCGTCGCGAACTCGTACCCCCACACGGTCATGCCGGCCATGTCGGACCTCTTGGATTCGGTGCAGACGTAGTAACCGCTCAGATGATCGAGGAACGGTTCGCCGTTGGAGGTGCAGTCCGTGCCCACCGTGAGGTCGGCCGGCATGACGTCCGCCAGCGTCGGAGATCCACCGACCGACGGGATCGTCGACGGGGTGGCCGGCGTCGACGGCGTTGACGGCGGCGTGCTCGGCGGACTCGTCGTCGGCTGGTTGGTGGTCGGATGGTTCGTCGGCGTGTGCGTATCGGTGGCGGTGCAGGTCGAGCCGGTGCACGGCTTGTCGTGGAGTGCCAGCACGATGCCGATGGTGGCCGCGATCGCGAGCACCACGACGATGCCGAGGATGAGCGGCAGCCGGTTTTTGCGGGTGGGCACACGGAACGAACCGCTGAGGTTGTCGTTGCTCGGTGGGAGCGCGGGTCCGGCGCGGCCTGGCCGGTAGCCCGGGGCGGCCGCGTTGCGGTCCATGTGCGTCGCGTCGGCATCAGCCGGACGGGCCGGCACGACCGGCGGCGCCGGCTTCGCGACGGGCGCGACCGGAGCGGGCCGCACGGGCGCGGGCTGGACTGGAGCTGGCCGCACGGGCGCGGGCTGGACCGGTGCGGGCTGCGACGGGCGTGGGCGCGACATCGACCGGGTGCCCGATCGCTCGTGCGTATTCGCTGACGACCCACAGACAGGCCGTGGCATCGAACGCGAGCCGGGCCGTCAGGATCGCGGTCACGTCGCGGACCGCCGAGTCGGCCGGCATGTGCGCGGATATCCGATCGGTCAGGAGATGACCGACGTTCGCGCCGGCCGCGGACCGCAACAGGCTCGCTTCCCGTGGCGAATCGGGCAACAGATCGGGCAGCAAGCGGGTCACGAGCGCCTCGTCGTCGATGCCCGCGAGGCCGTAGTCCCGGAAGATCTCCTGGAGAGCAAGGCGTGCGTCACCGCTGTTGTCCAGCGTGAATGCGGTCACAAGGCCCCCTGGCCACGATGAAGATGAGCAACGGAACAGCCGCGCCCGGCAACGGCGAGCGCCCCCACGGCCTGGCCATTGTCGCGGCACACGCGGCCGGAAGACAAGCAGTGGCGGCTCACCGACAGTAGCGGCGCCGTGCTAGCGCGTCGTGCTACCGAGCGAGGACAGCCGCCGACCGTACGCCCGTCGGCGAGACCCCGGCCAGCAACTCGGCGACGGCGACACCGCAGGCCGTCGAGGCACCGTAGGTCGCGATGTGTACGTCGCCGATCGGCGCCGCCGGCACACCCATCTCGACGACGATCGTGTCGGGCCGGACGGCGAGCGTGCGGGCCACGGCCGCGAGGATCCACGGGTGCCGGTGCGCGTCGCGTACGACGACGACGAGCGGACGGCCCGCCGAAGCCCGGAGCGCGGCGTCGATCTGCGCGTCCACGGCTGTCTCGGCGGCCGTGACCCGGATGCCGGACGTGCCGGGCACCAGGTTGGACAGTGGCGTCAACAGCCCCCACGGCGTCTCCGGCGCGATCGCCATGTTGACGTCGGGGGAGAGTTCGATGACGTAGGCGGCGGCCGGCAGCGGCCACGGCGTGGGCGTGCCGGACGTGGTGTGCACACGCAGTGCCCGCCGCGCGGCCGCCAGGCCGGGGTGACCGGCCGGCTTACCGTTGGGCGCGGCCAGCACGAGCGCTCGCTGGTCGCGGGACCAGGCGGAGACGGCGGCGATGCGGGCGGCGGCGTCGACGAGGCGGTCTTCGGGCAGCGTGCCGGCTCGCACGGCGGCGACGATCGCGTCGCGCAACGCGATCGCGGTCTCCTCGTCGGCGTGTTCGCCACCGACGCAGACGGCGTCGGCGCCGGCGGCCAGCGCGGCCACGGTCGCGCCGGCGAGCCCGTAACGGCGGGCGACGGCCTGCATCTCGATCGCGTCAGTAACGATCAGGCCCTCGAAGCCGAGTTCGCCGCGGAGCAGGCCGGTGAGGATCGGGCGGGACAGCGTGGCCGGCCGGTCCGGGTCGATCGCGGGCACGACCAGGTGGCCGGTCATGATCGCTTTCGTGTCGGCGGCGATCGCGGCCCGGAACGGCGCCAGCTCGACGGCGTCGAGCGCGGCCCGCTCGGCAGCGATCAGCGGCACGTCGTGGTGCGAGTCGATGCCGGTGTCGCCGTGGCCCGGGAAGTGTTTCGCGCACGCGGCGACGCCCGCCGACTGCAGCCCGGTCACCCAGGCCGCGGTGTGCCGGGCGACGAGGTCGGGATCGGAGCCGAAGGCGCGTACCCCGATAACAGGATTGTCTGGGTTTGAATTGACGTCGGCGTCGGGTGCGTAGTCGAGGGTGATGCCGAGCGCGCCGAGTTCGAGGCCGAGGTGGTGGGCGACGGCCGTGGTCAGCGCGGTGTCGTCGGCCGCGCCCAGGGCCAGGTTGCCTGGCCGCGAGCTGCCGATGTGCGCTTCCAGCCGGGTGACGTCGCCGGCCTCCTCGTCGATGCAGATCACGACGTCGGGCGACTCGGCCCGCAGCGCCGCGGTCAGCGGCGGCGACCTGCTCCGGAGACGCGATGTTGCGCGCGTAGAGCAGCGTCGAGCCGAGCCCGTCGGCGAGGCGGCGCCGCAGCCAGTCCGGCGGCTGCAGCCCGACGAATCCGGGCTGGAGCACGGCATCAGCCAGCCGATTGAGACGACGGTCCATCGCTGGCCTCCTCCGCGCTGCGAGTGCACATACTCGTGAACAAATAGCGGCCCCCCGTGGTGGGCCGGTCAACAGAAAACATTGTTGACAGTCGTGGCAGTAATAGTCAAGAAACCTTGCAGTTAATTCCTCGATCTTAAGTCGGACGGGCGAATCGCACCGAGCATGAAACGGGCAAAATAGACTGTGACGTAGCACTGAAAGTGCCTACATCGGGGGTAGTACGCGTGTTCTAATGCTCGGGTGGAGCGACGAAAGTACTGGTGGAACGGTAAATGGGGGCGGCTGGCCCGTCGCGATGTGCTCTTGTATGAGGACGGCGGCCAGTGGTGGGTCGAGGCGAGAGAGGGCGGTTCGGAAGGTCGGGCGATCATGCGCGACTATCCGGACGAGGACGCCGCCATGGAATGCGTCCGGGGCCTCATCGACGGCACCGATCGGTGGCGCGAAATGGGTTGACGGTCCCGTCGCAACGGATCGCCGCCAGAGTCTCGAAGAACGCAACGAATCTCCGGAGACCCGCAAGACCTGGGCCTGCTGTCGACGGCCTGCGCCGCATACCGTCGACAGAACCGCTCATTGCTCCCTCGGAGGCTCCATGACCCGGCATTACCTGATGTGTCGACCCACCTATTTCGCTGTCGACTACGCGATCAACCCGTGGATGGACCCGGCCGCCCCGGTCGACCCCGCACTCGCGATCTCGCAGTGGGAAGGCGCTCGTCGACACGTACCGGTCGCTGGGTCACACGGTCGAGTTCATCGAGCCGATCCCGGGCCTGCCCGACATGGTCTTCGCCGCCAACGGTGCCACCATGGTCGACGGAGCCGTGCTCGGCGTCTCCTTCACGTTCGCCGAGCGCGCCGCCGAAGGCCCGGCCTACCTGGACTGGTTCGCCCGCGCCGGCTACCGCACCCAGGCGGCGAAGTCGACAAACGAGGGCGAAGGCGACATGCTTCGCACAGATCAATACCTGTTAGCGGGTACGGGCTTCCGCACCGACCTCGCGGCTCACGCCGAGGCGCAGGAGCTGTTCGGGGTCGCCCGGTGATCACGCTGCAGCTGGTCGACCCGCGCTTCTACCACCTCGACACCGCGCTGACCGTGCTGAACCCGGGCGCGCACGACGGCGTCCGCAGGTGGCCTACCTGCCGGCCGCGTTCTCGCCCGGAAGCCAGCAGGTGCTCGCCCGGCTCTACCCCGACGCGATCCACGCCTCGATCGACGACGCGGTCGTGCTCGGCCTCAACGCCGCCAGTGACGGCACCCATGTCGTGATGCCGTCGCAGGCCACCGGACTCGCCGCACGACTAGCGTCGGCCGGGTACGAGCCGGTGCCCGTTGACATGTCCGAACTGCGCAAGGCCGGCGGCGGCCCGAAGTGTTGCACCCTGGAGGTACGGCCATGACCTTGGTTTCCGAGACAGCGACCGACACCGACCACACCACGCCGGCGCTCGCCGAGGCGGAAGCGTGGACGGCGCACAACTACCACCCGCTGCCGGTCGTGATCGCCGAAGCCGACGGCGCCTGGGTCACCGACGTCGACGGCCGCCGTTACCTCGACTGCCTCGCCGGCTACTCGGCGCTGAACTTCGGCCACCGGCACCCGGCCCTGATCGCGGCCGCGCACGCGCAGCTCGACCGGGTCACGCTGACCAGCCGCGCGTTCGTGCACGACCAGTTCGGGCCGTTCTGCCACGAGCTGGCCGAGCTGTGCGGCACCGACCTCGTGCTGCCGATGAACACCGGCGCCGAAGCGGTCGAGACCGCGATCAAGCTGGCCCGCAAGTGGGGCTACCTGGTCAAGGGCGTGCCGCGACGACCAGGCGAAGATCATCGTGGCCGCCGACAACTTCCACGGCCGCACCACCACGATCATCAGCTTCTCCACCGATCCGGACGCGCGCGACGACTTCGGCCCGTACACGCCCGGATTCGAGATCGTGCCCTACGGCGACCTCGACGCGCTCACGGCCGCCATCGACGACAACACGGTCGCCGTGATGATCGAGCCGATCCAGGGCGAGGCCGGCGTGATCGTGCCGCCCGACGGGCTACCTGAGCCGGCGTACGCGAGGTGACGTCCGCCCGCCGGCGTGCTGTTCATCGCCGACGAGATCCAGTCCGGACTCGGGCGCACCGGAGCCAACTTCGCCGTACAGCACGAGGGCGTGGTTCCGGACATGTACATCCTCGGCAAGGCACTCGGCGGCGGCGTCGTGCCGGTGTCCGCGGTCGCGGGTTCGCACGAGGTCCTCGGCGTGCTGAAGCCGGGCGAGCACGGCTCCACGTTCGGCGGCAACCCGCTGGCGTGCGCCGTCGCCCGGGCCGTCATCGCGTTGCTGAACACCGGCGAATACCAGGCGCGGGCCGCCGAACTCGGCGAGCGTCTGCACACTCGGTCTGAACGGCTTGATCGGGCACGGTGTGACCGCGGTTCGCGGGCGCGGGCTGTGGGCCGGGTCGACATCGATCCGTCCCTGATGAGCGGGCGCGAGGCCAGTCGGCGGCTCATGGCTCTCGGGGTGCTCGCCAAGGACACGCACGGGTCGACTATTCGGCTTGCTCCGCCGCTCTGTATTACCGGGGATGAAGTGGACTGGGCTGTTGATCGGTTGGCTCAGGTTTTGTCTGAGGTTTAGTTCGGGGTAGGCGTTGGTCGGGGGCATCCAACCGCATCGGCTATAGAGCGTTTTACGCCGATGCGGTTGGGGTGCCCCCGACCAACTTCGTGGTCCAGCTACGGGCCTCACGGGCATGGTGCGCGAGGTCATCCCGAGTCCCGTAGACCCGAAAGGGAACCCGCCACGGGTGACCTTGGCGAGAAACTGTCGTCAGGCGTGCAGTAATTCGCCAAGGTCAGCATCTCGCCGCACCAAGTCCCGCGCCGGATGAGGCTGGACGGTCGTTGGGGCGAGTTTGGGTGGTCCCGGCCACCCAAACTCGCCCCAGCCCGTTAAAGACCCCGCCTTGGCGTGACCTTGGCGAGAAACTGCGGGCCTGGCCGCACCAACTCGGCAAGGTCACCAGCCGCCGCGAGCTCCCCGCCAGCCGCCGCACTCCCGTAGGCGCCGCATCTCTCGTCTATCCGAGGGAGCACGACGGACATAAAGGAGGGTGGTCGGGTCGCGTAAGCGACCCGACCACCCTTCTCCAGCCAAAGCGACAAACCCGGTGCCGCCGAGGCCCGCGCGACCGGGACCACGACAGGGGTTGGGGGCCAGCCCGACCGATACGGCGTAAAAACGCTCTACTAGCCGTATCGGTCGGGCTGGCCCCCAACCCCGCCCTTAAACCACAAACCTAACGAACCCGCCGAAACTCAATATCCGACGACCAGATCTTGACATGCCGAACCCAAGACCCCGTGTGCGGAGCTTCCCACCAGGTCCCGTTCCCCGCGTAGATCGCCACGTGGTGCGCGAACGACCCGGAGAATACGAACACCAGGTCGCCGGGCTTCGCGTCCTTTTCGGACACTCGCACGCCGTAGTGCTTCATGTCGTTGGCGTGGTGCGGCAGGTTGATGCCGAACTGCGCGAACACGTACTTCACGAGGCCGGAGCAGTCGAACGTGTTGGGGACCTTCGGCTCCGAAGACGTACCGGTGCGCCCTTGTCCTTCGCCGCTCGGCCACGATCGCGGCACCGATGTCGTCGAATGTGGTCTTGACCGCGACGGAGGACGGCCGCGACGCCGGCAGCGTGGTGCCGCCGTTGCCGACGGCGGGCAGCGTGGCCCGGTAACGTGGTGTAGTTCGGGACTTGAAGTGAAGGCGGCCGTACCGGCTGCGGACAGGTTCGTCGTCGACGGTATCCCAGCCGTGGACGGTCGTCACTTGCAGACGTGACGGGCCGTGGACGCGTCCGGGGCGCCGTCGGGCAGGGTCGCCGTGGCCGTGAAGCTCACGGGGTGCGCCTTGAGCACGGAACTCGCGGATTGGCCGTCGACGTCACGGCGGCGGCCGACGTGCCAAGCGGACTGATGGTCGACCGCGGTTGCCGGGGTGCCGTGAGCGGCGGCTGTGCCAAGAATCCGGTGCGCGATGACGGCCGAGCAGCAGCGAGGCCGGCGGCCGCCAGCCGCGAGGCGTTGCGACCGGCAGGCCGTTGCGATCAGGCTGGCCGCGGCGATCGCTGCTCGCGCGCGGGCACGGCGATGATGACCGGTGGTGCGCACAGTGTATGTCCCTTCGACAACGCCTGCGAGGTGAGCTGTCGGGTTCGGGACGAAGGTTCCCGGCCGGACGTGTCCCGGCTTCACCCCGAGGCGGCACCGGGGGATGTGACCGGCCGAAATGTGGGTTCCCCGCTTCTGCCCGTTGCCCGGTGATTGACCAGGGGGTGGCATCGCCCCGGGCGGGCAGAACTCGGCGTGACCCGAGTGCGATACCAGTCGGCTAAGCAGCCGGCGAATCTGTTTACCCATCTCCGGCGACCATTTCCGGCGACGCAGATCTTGCTCCGGACAGGGCCGGGCGTCGATTTCTGCCCTAGCGGTCGCCGGGTGCCCGAATCGACGTGACGCTGCGTGATCGGCCGGACGCGAGCCGGCTGAACCGGCGTCCAGACTCGTGACCCAGGTCACCGAAGTGCTCGGCGAGGGTTTGATCAAGGGAAGACAATGGCCGCTGTCGGTGCCGGAAGGGCAGGATGAGCCGCATGAGACTCCTGGTACTCGGCGGCACGGCGTTCCTCGGCAGGGCGGTGGCGCATGCCGCGCTGGCCGCCGGTGACGATGTCATGTGCGCGGCGCGGGGCGCAGCGGCACGCCGCCGCCGGGTGCCCGGTTGGTCGCGACGGACCGTGACGGCGAGGGCCGTACGCGGCGATCGACGGGTCCTTCGACGCGGTGGTGGACGTGTCCAGCCGCCGTCGCAGGTGCGCGCCGCGTCGCAGCGCTGGGCGACCGGGTCGACGCACTGGGTCTACGTCTCGTCCGCCTCCGTCTACACCGACAACGCGACGCCCGGGCAGCGTGCCGTCACCGCGCCGACGAGCCGGCGGCCCCGCCCGCCGTCGACGACCGGCCGCCGATCGAGCACACCAGTACGGGCCGTGCAAGGTCGCCTGCGAGCAGGCGGTGCGGCGACGGGGTCGGCGCCGGCGCGCGCCTTCATCTGCCGGGCCGGGCTGATCGTCGGCCCCGAGGACGTCAGCGGCCGGTTCACCTACTGGCCGGTGCGGCTGGCCCGGGGCGGCGAGGTGCTGGCCCCGGGCACGCCGGACGATCCGGTGCAGTGGGTGGACGTGCGCGATCTGGCGCAGTGGCTGGTGTACGCGGCCCGGGAGCGGGTCGCCGGCACGTACGACGGGATCGGGGCGAGCGTGCCGCGGTCGGCGTTCCTGGCCGCGTCGCGGCCGGGGTCGGCGCCGACCCGGCCGGCCGTACGCCTGGGTCGGCCAGACTTCCGGAGCGAGAAGGAGGTCGAACCGTGGGCCGGGCCGCGGTCGCTGCCGCTGTGGCTGCCGCTGCCGGAGTACGCCGGCTTCCTCGCCCGGGACACCGCGGACTCGCTCGCCGCCGGCCTGATCCTGCCGCGACGCTGGCCGACACGGCCCAGGCCACCCTCGACTGGTGGCGGGCCGCGCAAGGCGGCAACCGGGCCCGGGCGCGGCGCCGGCCTGACCGCCGAGGAAGCGGAACTGCTGGCCGCCTGGCACTGACGCACCGCGGCGGGTGCCCGGACACATCGACGCCCGTCACCGCTCGGGTGCCGAATTCCGGCCGCGGGATGAGCGCGGCTGAGCAGCGGGAGCGCGGGGTTCGGCGCCGATCGTCGGTGCGTCGAACGGCCTGGTCGAGCCAGGCCGGCGTACTCAGGGTCGCTTGTCCATGATAAGCGCCCAGGTAACGTTCACAGCCAGGTTTGCGAACCTGAGGCGGCGTTAAAGCGTCTATGTAAGTGAAGGTCTGTCAGCGCAGACTCGGCGGCTCGAAATCCGGCAGATACGTGAACGGTGACGGAACGACATCGAAAGCGGAATCTCTGGCAGTGCCTCGCCTGTTGTGCAGGGGGCAGGACGCTATCGGGAGTGACGGCTCACGCCGAACATTCCCACCACGGCCAAGAGTGCCACGCCGAGGACGACCCAACAAATGGCGGGGCGCAATCGAGCAGGGAACCACGGCACTGTGTGAAATGACGGGGAGGGGCCCGAGCGTGAAAGACGCGAATGTGAAGACGATGCGAACCGACGAGGTCGCCGAGGAGCGCGACCTGGTCGGTGTCTACCTGCATGAGATTTCCCGGACGCCGCTGCTCGACGCGGAGCAGGAAGTTGACCTGTCGCGCGACATCGAGGCCGGGCTTTACGCGGAGTACCTGCTGGAGACCGGCGAGCTGCCCGACCGCTGGGACGCCGGCCGACCTCGAGGCCATGGTCAAGCGCGGCGACGGTCGCGAAGGACCTGTTCATCCGGGCCAACCTGCGACTCGTCGTCTCGATCGCCCGCCGCTACGTGCGCTGCGGCATGCCGATGCTGGACCTGATCCAGGAGGGCAACACCGGCCTGGTGCGCGCCGTGGAGAAGTTCGACTACGAGCGCGGGTTCAAGTTCTCGACGTACGCGACGTGGTGGATCCGCCAGGCGATCAGCCGGGCCATCGCCCAGCAGGAGCGCACCGTGCGCCTGCCCGTGCACCTCGTGGAAGACGTCAACCGGATGCGCAACGTGGTCCGCCAGCTCACCCGTGAGCTCGGTGGCGAGCCGGAGCCGGCCCAGGTCGCCGCGGCGCTCGGCGTGACCGTGGAGCGCATCAGTGAACTCAAGCGCTGGTCGCAGGACACCGTGTCGCTGGACACGCCGGTCGGCGACGACGGTGACACCCGCCTCGGCGACCTGGTCTCCGACACCGACGCGCCGTCGCCCGAGGACCTCGTGCTGGCCGCGATGGAGCGTAACCGCATCGCCGGGCTGCTCGGCCACCTCGACGACCGGTCGGCCGGCATCATGCGGGCCCGCTACGGCCTCGAAGACGGTCGCGAGCACTCGCTGACCGAGGTCGCGTCGCGGTTCTCGCTGTCCCGCGAGCGCATCCGCCAGCTGGAGATCCAGGCGCTCGGCCGGCTGCGCGAGCTGGCCCGCGCCGAGGGACTCAAGGCCGCGTAGCACGACGCCAACCCCCTCCCAGAGCGATCTCCGCCGGCGTCAGCACTCGCGCCCGGACGACCGGCCGGATCCGATCGTCTTGCGTCACGGTCAGGTCGTGGGCGGCGGTCAGCTCGGCCATGATCCTGATCTGTGCAGGTGTCGGTGCTCGTCGCGAAGCTCGTTGCAGGCTCTCGGGCAGCGCCTCGATCAGCTTCTCGGCCCGGCTGTCGGTGTCGTAGTCGTGCTGCGCCAACTCGGCGGCGACCTGGTCGCTGCGCTTCGCCGCGATCAGCAGGATCGCGCCCTGCATCGCGGCCAGGCAGCTCAGCACGAGGTTCAACAGGATGAACGGGTACGGGTCGAAGCCGTGTGCCCGCGACGCCGTTGAAGAGCATCCAGACCGCCAGGAACGCCAGCGCGGCGAAGACGAATCCCCACGAGCCCATGCCGTTGCGCATCTTGTCGGCGGCGCGTTCGCCCCGCGTCAGCTCGCTCCGGCTGCGCACCGAGGGATGCGCGTGCCAGCCGTGCACGAGCTTCGCATCGTCATTCCGTGCTTGACGTCCGCGGTGGTCTCGGCACGCCGGCGTCGGCGTCTCGGTCAGCGGAGTGTCAGTGGTCATGGCTCAACACGATGGCACGACGTCATGTCGCGCGCCACGTCGATGGCAGCCGGCTAGTCGACGCGGGCGACCACGAAAATCCGCCGGAACGGCAGCAGCGTGCCGTACGGCCGGCGCGGGTACGCGGTCCCGCAGGGCAGCGGCGACATCGGCACGGAACGCGTCCACTCGGTCCTTGTCGAGCGCGTCGAGGTACGGCCGGAGCCCGGTGCCCGAGAACCACTCGAGCACCGGATCGTCGCCGGCCAGCACGTGGATGTAGGTCGTCTCCCACGCGTCGACGGTGGCAGCCGAGACCGGCCAGCATGTCGGCGTACTCGGCCGGCGGCCGTACCCTCGTGGTGTCGTCGGCCAGGGCCGCGATCGACGCCAGCGCGCCGGACCAGCGCGGCGATTGGGCGACCGTCGCGGAAGATGTCGCCGGCCGGCGCCGGCGCCGGCACCTGGAAGGCGAGCGTGCCGCCCGGGCGCAGCGCGCGAGCCACGTCGGCAGCGCGGTCGACATGGGATCGGGCACCCAGTGCAGCGCGGCGTTCGAGATGATCACGTCGACCGACGCCGGCTCGGGTGCCCAGGTCGCGATGTCGCCGCAGCGCGAAGGTCAAGCCGGTCGGTCGGCGAGCGCGCTCGGCCGCTATCGATCATGTCGGCGGACGAGTCGATGCCGTGTACCTGCGCGTGCGGCCAGCGATCGAGCAGCGTACGGGTGACGTTGCCGGGGCCGCAGCCGAGGTCGACGACGTGGCGGGATCGTCGGTCGCGACCGGGCGACCAGATCGTCGAAGGGCCGGGCGCGTTCGGCGGCGAACCGCAGGTATTGCTCGGGGTTCCACGACGGCGAGGCATGGCTGCGATCATGCCCAGCGGCGGCCGCGGCGCTGCGTCGCTCCGTGCCTCACTTGCGATGGTTATGTGCGTTGTTGATCCCGCATCTGCCACGCATATGATCGGTATGCGTGACGCAATTTCGGATCGGCGAGGCGGCCGACCTGCTCGGGGTGAGCGCCGACACCGTCCGCCGCTGGGCCGACTCGGGCAAGCTGCCGGCCGAGCGCGACGCCAACGGGCACCGCATCGTCGCCGGTGCCGATCTGGCCGCATATCTGAGCGCAGCAACGGCCGCACCGACGAGGGCGGCTCCGACGTCCTCGGCCCGCAACCGCTTCGCCGGGCTCGTCACCGGCATCAAGAGGGACACGGTGATGGCCCAGGTCGAGATCCAGGCCGGTCCGCACCGGGTGGTGTCGCTGATGAGCCGTGAGGCCCTCGACGAACTCGGCCTGGAGATCGGTGCCGTCGCGGTCGCGGTCGTCAAGTCCACCACCGTGATCGTCGAGACCCCGCTCATATCCCCTAGCCCCGGAGTGTCCTATGTGGAAGATCTCGTACCGTCCGCCGTGGTCGCGGTCGCCGCGACGTCGCCCTGGCCGGCTGCGGCAGCAGCTCGAGAGCGACAAGCATCGCGCTCGACCACGCGGCACCGGTCACGTTGACCGTGCTGGCCGCGTCGTCGCTGACCGAACATCGTGCCGACAGCTCGCGCGACCGAGTTCGACCAAGGCGCACCCCGGCGTCACCGTCAAGTTCTCCTACGGCGGCAGCGCCACGCTGGCCCAGCAGATCGCGCAGGGCGCGCCCGCCGACGTGTTCGCGTCGGCGCGCCGGCCACCATGAAGACCGTCGACCGACGCCGGCGACGCCGACGGCACGCCGCCAGACTTCGTCAAGCAACCAGCTCGTGATCGCGGTCGCAGCCGGGCAACCCGAAGGGCATCAAGTCGCTCGCCGACCTCACCAAGCCGGGCCTCAAGGTCGTCGTGTGCGCGCCCGACGGAGCCGTGCGGCGCCGCCGCCAGACGGCGCTCGCCGCCGGCAACGTGAAGCTCACGCCGGTCTCGCTCGAGCCGGACGTCAAGTCGGCGCTGACCAAGGTCGAGCTCGACGAGGCCGACGCGGCGCTGGTCTACCGCACCGACGCGAAGGCGCGGGCGGCAAGGTGCAGGCGTCGAGTTCCCCGAGTCGGCGAAGGCGATCAACGAGTACCCGATCGCCGCGCTGAAGGACTCGAAGAACCCGACCGACGCGCAGGCGTTCGTGGCGTTCATCGAGTCGCCGGCCGTGCTGACCGTGCTCGACGCGGCCGGCTTCCAGGCGCCGTAACTCGGTCGATCAGGCATGCATGGCACGTGCGCAGCCAGCGGTGCGGCGCGAGCGGACGACGAGCCGCACCGCAGCGCCGCCCTCCGGCCGTCCTGCTCGTGCCCGGCGCTGATCGGCCTCGCGTTCCTGCTGCTGCCGCTGGTCGGCCTGCTGGTCCGGGCGCCGTGGCGCACATGCGCGAGCGAACTCTGACCAGCCCGGACGCGCTGCCGGCGCTGCGGCTGTCGCTGGAGACCGCGACGCATCAGCACGGCGGTGTGCCTGGTGCTCGGCGTGCCGCTGGCCTGCCTGCTGGCCCGTACCCGGTTCCCCGGCCGCGGCTCGTCCGCGCCCTGGTGACGCTGCCGCTGGTGCTGCCGCCGGTGGTCGGCGGCGTCGCGCTGTTCACCGCGTTCGGCCGCACCGGCATGGTCGGCAAGTGGTGGACCGCTGGTTCGGCTATCGACCTGCCGTTCACCACGGCGGCCGTGGTCGTGGCGCAGACGTTCGTGGCGATGCCGTTCCTGGTCATCGCGGTGGAGGGCGCGCTGCGCGGCGCCGACGCCCGCTACGAGGAGGCCGCCGCGACGCTCGGCGCGTCCCGCTGGACCGCGTTCCGCCGGGTCACGCTGCCGCTGGTGGCGCCGGGCGTCGCGGCCGGCGCGGTGCTGTGCTGGGCCCGGGCGCTCGGCGAGTTCGGCGCCACGATCACCTTCGCCGGCAACTTCCCCGGCACCACCCAGACCATGCCGCTCGCCGGTCTACCTGGCGCTCGAGAACGACCCGGACGCGGCGATCCGCTGAGCCTGTCTGCTCGTGGCGGTCTTCGTCGCGGTGCTGGTGCAGCCTGCGCGGCACGATGGATCGGACGCAGACGCATGACGCTGTCGGCGCACCTCGTCGTCGACCGCGGCGCGTTCCGCCTCGACATCGCGCTGGACGTCGCGCGCCGGCGAGGTGGTCGCGCTGCTCGGGCCCAACGGCGCCGGCAAGACCACCGCGCTGCGCGCGCTGGCCGGGCTCGGCCGCTGCCGACGGGTCCATCACGCTCGACGGGTACCGAGATCGCGACCGCGCCCGGTGTCCCGATGCCGCCGGAGCGCCGCCGGGTCGGCGTGGTCTTCCAGGACTACCTGCTCTTCCCGCACCTGACCGCGCTGGACAACGTCGCCTTCGGACCCCGCTGTGCCGGCACGTCCCGGGCGGCCGCCGCGGCATCGCGACCGAGTGGCTGGCGCGGATGGGCCTGCGCCGACGTCGCCGAGCCTAAGCCGGCCGAGCTCTCCGGCGGCCAGGCGCAGCGGGTCGCGCTGGCCCGGGCGCTGGCCACGCGCCCCGGCTGCTGCTGCTCGACGAGCCGCTGGCCGCGCTCGACGCGCGTACCCGGCTGGACGTGCGCGCCGAACTGCGCCGGCACCTGGCCGACTTCGACGGCGCCACGGTGCTCGTCACGCACGACCCGCTGGACGCGATGGTGCTCGCCGACCGGATCGTCGTGATCGAGCGACGGCGCGTGGTCGTGCAGGAGGGCACGCCCG
This sequence comes from uncultured Actinomycetota bacterium, assembly GCA_963797605.1. Lineage (GTDB taxonomy): Bacteria > Actinomycetota > Actinomycetes > Mycobacteriales > Micromonosporaceae > DASQPR01. The sequence goes on from CAWCPX010000007.1 coordinate 181,327, forward strand.
CCGAGATCGTCCGCCGGCCGCGCACCGACTACGTCGCCCGGCTGGCCGGCCTCAACCTCTATCGCGGCGACGGCCTCGGCCGGCACCGTGGAGCTGCGCGGCGGCGGCCAGCTTGACGGTCGACGAGAGCGCGTCGACGGCGACGTGTTCGTGGCGTTCCCGCCGAGCGCGGTCGCGGTCCACCGACGCCGGCCGGACGGCAGCCCGCGCAACGTGTGGCAGGTCGCGGTCGCGGGCGTGGAGCAGTACGGCGACCAGGTCCGGGTGGAGTTCGACCGGCACGCCCGCGGTCGCCGCCGAGATCACCACGGCCGCCGCGGCCGAACTCGATCTGGTGCCGGGCCGGGAGGCGTGGGTGGCGGTCAAGGCGACCGAGACGCACGCGTACCCGGCCTGAACCGTGGCTGCACGCGTGCCGACCCGGTAACCCTTTTATCGCCGTCATCATGTCCATCGCCGGCGATCTTGACGTCCTCGCCGAACGTCGGCGCATGGATGACCTTGCCGCTGCCGATGTAGATGGCGACGTGGTGGATGTTGCCGGGCTCGTAGAACACGAGGTCGCCCGGCTCCAGCTCTGACCGGGAGATGTGGTGCACCTCGCCCCACTGCATCGGCCGCGTTGTGATAGAGCGTCGACGCCGACCTTCCGGTACGCGGCGAGCACGAGGCCGGAGCAGTCGTACGAGCCGGGGCCGTCGGCCGCCCACGCGTACGGCTTGCCGAGCTGCGCGTACGCGAATTTGACGACGCTGCCACCTCGGCCCGGAAGGTAGGTCGGCGGCGCCGGTCCTGCTTTGCCGGAACTCGTGGTCGCGCTGCCGTAGGCCGCTTTTCGCAGCGCGTACAACTTGGTGAGCTTGGTGTTGATCGTGGCCTTCTGGGTCGCGAGGCTCTTCTGTTGCGCGGTCTGGACGGCGATCAGGTCGTCCAGTTTCTGCTTCTGCGTGTTGTACGTCGCGGTGATCTTCGCGTAGCCGTTGATCTGCTTTTTCTGTCCCGCCGCGACCTGGTTGAGCGTCGTGATCTGGTCCAGGAGCGTGCTCGTGCTGCTCGCGCCCACGATCATGGCCAGTGAGTTCGGCGGTCCGTCCATGTACGCCTGAGCCGCGATCTGCGACACCCGCACCTTGGCGGCGTCGACCGCCGTCAGGGTCGGCGCGATCTGCGCCTTCAGCTTCGCCTCGGCGGTCCGGTTGGCCGCGAGCGCCCCGTTGACCTCGTCGAATTGCTCGACGATCGTCTCGAGCTGGGTCGAGCTGCGTTGATCTGCTGTTGGATGGATGCGGCTGGGTGCTCGGAGCCGCGGCTGCCGTCGATGCCGGCACGAAAAAGCCAGCGACGAGGGCACCCGCGAAAAGAACACGCGTCAGCCTTCGCGCATTGCGCAAAAGCAAAACACTCCTTCTTCCGACTGCCGCCTACCGGGTTAGCTGACGGATTCGGGCGGGAAGAAGCGCCCTACCGCGATTACCGTTGGTAAACGCGGATTCACCCCAACAACCTGGGTCCCCGATTCGCGTCGGTCGCCCGGGAGGGGGCGCATGGACTGTGCGATTCGGCGGCGCCGCAACGGTGCTGGTCGGGGGTGACCAACAAGTGGCCGGTGCGACCAAGTCAACGTAACGCCATCTCGTGGTGACCGAAAGTCGAGAGACGGAATCCTTATAGATTGAGGGAAATGTCGAGATTACCGACTGTCACTCGACTGGGTCACGGGGTAATTGGTGTCGCCACTTTCAGGCGACTTTGTACTGCTGGCCGTCGATCTCGACGACATCGCCGGCGTGCAGTTGGCGGCCCCGCCGGAACTCCACCTCGCCGTTGACCGTGACGTCGCCCTCGGTGATGCGGATCTTGGCGAGGCCGCCCGTGTCGACCGCGTTCGCCAGCTTCAGAAACTGGCCGAGCCGGGTCATGTCGCCGTCGATCTGCACGTCCGTCATGCCCCTATCATCGCGGAAGCTGCCGGTCGCGGGGTCGCCGGGTATTTGGTCGACACGCGGGGCCGACGTCGGGGAAGATGGGCTCGGCTGCCGGATCTTCGGCCTTTTGTGGCGCCGACGAGCCCTCCGCGTGACCTAAATCGGCCGGCGGGACTGTACCCTCTTTCGGCAGGCGCCCGTAGCTCAGTGGATAGAGCAGAGGACTTCTAATCCTAAGGCCGTTGGTTCGAATCCAACCGGGC
>CAWCPX010000008.1:0-294340 GCA_963797605.1 uncultured Actinomycetota bacterium
GGCCGCTTGCGACTCTCGTTAACCTATCTGGGAACCACACCGCTCAGGGTTACGAGGTCAACCAGACCCAGTCACCGTCCAGCACTCCGGCCTCGCCGAGATCTGGGCCGGCGCCGCCGCCGCCAACTTCTTCGGCGTCTCGGTCCACAACGGCCACTACCCCGACGTCTTCGGCAAGGTCCAGGAAGGCATCGTCTACTCGAAGCCGACCAAGCTCGCCGAGCACGGTGGCATGAACACCGGTGACACTCACGTCCTGATGGTTGTCAACGGCCCGGGCATCCCGGCTCAGGTCGAGTCCGCCTCCGTCGAGACCACCCAGGTCGCGCCGACGATCCTCTCCGTTTTGGGGCTCAACCCGGCCAAGCTGACGGCCGTTAAGGCTGAGGGCACGCAGGTCCTTCCCGGCCTCCGTGGACCGCAGCGGGGGCGCTGACCCGGGGGTCGCGTGATGCACGCCGGTTAATTGGCAGCACTAAACAGGGGCCGGGGCGAATCGCCCCGGCCCCCGTGCCTTTCGTCGATCCAGAAAACTAGTGTTCAGGTGGTGTCGGGTTGGCCGCGGCGACGTGGGTAGGTCAATTCTCGCTGGACAAGGTCATCGCCCTGTACGGGCACCCTCAACTCCTGGATCCGGTGAGTGGTCGGGTGATCGCCGAGTGGCCGAACATCCGGACAAACCTCGGGCGGTGTCACCAGCGGGCTGCTAGCTCCATGGCAGAGCCGCGGACTTTTAAGCCGCTGGATTGCCGCAACTATTCACGTGGTTCGGGGCATCCAGATTTGATCTTGGTGGAGTTAGGTGAGGGCGTCGAGGGCGTTGACGCCTTGTTTGCGGGCAGTGGAGAGGTAGCTGCGGATGGCGCAGAACGGTTGCGGCGCCGGTGAAGGTGCGTAGGCAGCCGGAGATTTTCTGGCGGAGCTTGACCATGCGGATGTCGCGTTCGGCGAGGTTGTTGTCGAACGGGACGCGCAGGTCGTAGGCGAAGCGCAGCACGTCGCGCCAGAATCCGCCGAGGCGGGCGAGCAGGTTCGCCGCCGCCGTGCGCGCGCCGTGCCCGATCGGGTTGGGGTTGGCGGCTTTGCCGATATCGATGATCGTCTGATAGCGATGTCGGTAGACGTCCAGGAGCCGTTCGTCGAGGCGGTGAGCGCCGACGGTATGGGCGTGGCGGACGGTGTCGTTGATCTCGCACAGCAGCCGGGCCAAGTCCGCCGCCCAGGTCTGGGTCGTGTCGCTGTCGATGATCGCGGCGAGTTCACGCAGGTGGTGAGCGTTGCACAGGCCGTGCGCGGACCCGTAGCGGCGGTAGGGGGTGTAGCCGTCGTGCACGGCGACGCCGGTGAAGACGGGCAGGACACCGGCGGCGGCGATCGCGTCGTGGCCGCGGGAGGCGTGCATCGTGAACAGCGGACAGCGTCTCGGTGGAGGCCGAGTGGACCCAGGCACTGCCGCCGGCGACCCGCAGGCCGGTCTCGTCGAAGTGCGCCACCGGTGCCGCGGCCGGCTGGGCGCGGACCGCGGTCAGGAACGGGCCGAGCCGGTCACTGGTGCGGGTCATCACCGCGGCCAGGGTCGCCGACCGACATGCCGACACCCGAACAGGTCCGCCAGGGTCTCGCAGGCCCGCTCATATGGCAGGTGCTGGTAGCCGACCAGGTACGCGCCGATCGCCCGCACGCGCGGCCCGTACTGGGCCGGCGCGACCGACCCCGCCGGGACCCGCGCCATCGTCGTCGGTCCCGCACCGGCACCGGCGATGCTCCAGGCGATGCTCGACCACTCGGAGCGCCACCGGCGGCAGGTCGAAGACCTGCCGCGCCTCGACCGAGCACACCGGTGCCCGCCGCAACGACCGGCCGCACACGTCACAGCCCTCGGACGGTGGACCAGCACTTCGTCCGGCGTGGCGACCTGCCGCAACGTGAACCCCGGCTCACCGGGCTGCTTCCCGGGCAGCGACCCGACGGCTCGCGCCGCGAGCGTGGCGGCAGCTTGGCCGGACCATCCGACGACGGCGGCCTCGACGACGTCCGCGAGTTGCGGCGCAGCAACGCTTCCAGGTCCGCCACCCGAGCCGTCAACACCACGATCTGCGCGGCCTGATCCTCGATCAGCGCGTCCCGCGCAGCCAGGACAGTCTCCAGCCGGGCCAGCCGCTCCACCAACTCCACAATCAACGGTGAACCGGACACGACCGCCAGCATGCCCCAAACCCAACAAGATCAACAGAGGCAACTAGGAACCACCTGAATAGTTACCGGCGGCGTTGATAATCGATCAGCACCAGTACCACGTCTCAGCGCACGTCACAGTCAACTGAGCGTCACGCACGCGGGGGCTCTTTCCTTACGACTGCGCGGAGATTGATTCGGTTACGCCCACAGTGCGTCATACGCATAATCCCAGCCGGGGCGGTCCTCGTGAATATCGGCTTCGTCAAGAGTGCTATCACAACAAAGTTCCGCCAGTTCCCTTGCAATAGAGCGAGAAACGTCCTTCGCGTTGTCGGTTCGCGATCTCGGCGAAGGCGTTTCCCGCCTCCCGCCTTACTTCGTTGTCTTCGTCCAGCAATCCTGATTTCAACGACGCATCGACAACGGGCGTCAGGTCGAGGCGTCCCAACATCGTCATCGCGCCTCGCCTGACGGAATAGGCCTCACTGTGTTGAGCGATATCGGTGAGCGCCGCAGTAAAGCAGACCGGCGGTGGTCCGTCGCCGGCCAACGTCGTCAGGGCCTGAAGTCGAACCCCGTCGTCGGCGGTGGTGTGCGCCAGGTCGGTTGTGACGGCCATCGCCTCAGCCGACAACGGCCCACAGCCCGCCAACGCCCTCAGCGCCTGGATTTGTAAGTTCGGGTGGGGTGCGTTGCGCGCAAGATCCCCGGCGATGGCCGCCACCTCCGCCGACCACGACCCACCTTCCCCCAATACCCTGACCGCGCGAACGCGCACAGCGGGGTCGGAGGCGTTGCGCGCAAGATCCGTCGCGATTGCCGCCGCCACTGACAAGGACCAACCGCTCGCCAACACGCCCACAGCTTCGATCCGCACGTTTGGATCGGGAGCGGTACGCGCAAGATCGCCAGCGGTGGCCGCCGCCTCCACGGACAACGAACCGTTACCCACCAAGGCCCTGACCGCCTGAACGCGTACAGCCGGGTCAATGGCGGTGCGCGCAAGGTCCTCGGCGATGGCCACCGCTTCCATCGACAAAAACCCACCACCGTCCAAAGCGACCGTCAGCGCTTGGACGCGTACAGCCGGGTCGACGGCGGTGCGTGCAAGATCTCCTGCGATGGCCACCGCTTCCGTCGACAACGACCCACCTACCAAGACCCTCACCGCGCGGATGCGTACAGCCGGGTCGACGGCGGTGCGTGCAAGATCTCCGGCGATGGCCGCCGCTTCCGTCGACAACGAGCCACGGTCGGCCAGCAACCGTAGCGCCTGGATTCGCAAGTTCGGGTCGGCAGCCGTACGCGCTAGATCCGTGGCGATAGCCGTCACCTCCGGCGACAACGCCCCAGCCGCCGCCAACACCCCCACCGCACGCACCCGCACAGCCTGGTCCGGGGCGGTGCGCGCTAGATCCGTGGCGATGGCCGCCGCCTCTGCTGACAACAACCCACCATCTGCCAACATGCCGACCGTCTGGACCCGCACCGCCAGGTCAGGGGCGGTGCAAGCAAGATCCGTGGCGGCGGCCGCCATCTCAGCCGACAACGACCCACTACCTGCGAACACGCCCACAGCCTGGACCCGCACGGCTAGGTCAGGCGCGGTGCGCGCAAGATCCGTGGCGACGGTCGCCACCTCAGCCGAAAACAACGCGCCCGCTGCCAACACCCCCACCGCCCGGACGCGCACGGCTAGGTCAGGCGCGGTGCGTGCAAGATCCGTGGCGACCGAAGTCGCCTCGGCTGACAACGATCCAGCCGCCGCCAACACCCCCACCGCGCGGATCCGCACAGCCGGTTCGGCTGCAGTGCGGGCAATTTCTCCGGCAATGGTCGCCGCCTCGGCCGACAACGACCCACCACGGGCCAACGTGCTCACAGCATGGACCCGCACGGCCAGGTCAGGGGCGGTGCGTGCAAGATCCGTCGCGACCGAAGCCGCCTCGGCTGACAACGACCCACCACCCGCCAGTACCTCCACCGCACGAAAGCGCACGTCCGGGTCAGCGGCGGTGCGAGCTATCTCTGCAATAGACGAGAAAACACTGCTCGGTGGATCGCCTGGTACCGGCCACACCTCCACCAGCGAGCAGAAGCGATCTTCCAAACCTGCGGGTACGACCGTTGCGGCTATGACGAGCGCCAGTCGGCGGGCGGCCCGAGTGCCACCGAGGTCGCGAAGCCTTTCCTGCAGCGCAGTGCGGTATCGAGTAAACCGGCATCGGCTGTCGGTGTTGAGGTATTCATGGACGGCATTGGTCAGCAGCGTGTCGATGATGGTCGTGTCGAGGGGGATGTCATCGGCCAAAGTTCTCAGCGCGAATAGGAAGTCCCAGCCGAGGAGGTCTTCATGATCGTGGCGAACGGTTGTTGCCGGGTAGATGGCATCGGCGATCAGCAGTTCGATTTCGTCGGCTTGTTGACGTCCGACGAGACCCAGGGCGAGAAGGATGGGTTCCTGGTAGCGGGGGTCATGGAGGCGAGCGCGGATCCGGCCGGGGCGGTCGACGGCGCGGCCTTCGAAGGCTAGGGCACGGCCGGCGTAGTACTCCTCGAAGGTTAGGTGGGGGAATCCGTATCTGCCCGGCGCTCGTTCGACGAGGAGGCCGGTGCTGATTTCAGTTTTGCGAAGGAAGTCCTCGACATCAGCACCTGGTCTGGTATCGAGCGGGTTGGACCTGTGGACGATGTCTGGATCCCAAGGGAGCCCTGTGTGTTTGGCCCAGAGAGGACCGAGGACCTCAAGGAATTCGTTTTTGGTCGCTGATCCTTCGGGTCGGTGTGCGTGGAGCCATGAACCGATGCGGGTGAGCCAGATGTTCAGGACGAGTTCGTCGGGGAGTTCGGCTTCGGGGACGCCTTGAACGCTGCGCCAGGTGCGTCCGAGTGCTTCGGAAACCTCGACGTAGGCCTCAATACGGCGGTGTGGAAGTCGTCCGCGCGCTTTATGGACCAGGACCAAGGCGGTGAGTAGGAGGGGGTTCGCGGCGAGGCGTCGGACGCCGGCATTGTTTTTAAGAGCGACGCGGATGTCGCGCGCGTTGGTGCGAGCGTCGCGCAGGACGGCGGCGGCAGATTTGTCGGGGGCGTCGGCGCGTTCGAGGGCGGTGCAGTAGCTGTCGAGGAACTGGGTGATGGTGGTGTCGCTCATGTCCAGTAGGCGCTCGGCTTGGAAGGGCTCGGGTAGTGGCGCGGCGAGGTAGCCGGCGATGCGGCTGGTGATCACGAACCGGTTGCCCTGGCGTTGATAGGCGGTGGTGAGACTGGTGACCGCGTCGACGACGGCTCGCCGGTCGTCCGCTGAGCCGATTTCGTCAAGCCCATCGAGGAGGAGCAGACCTTCGCCGGCGTCGAGTTTGCGCTGGATGAGGTCCGGGAGTCCTGGTGTGTTGCATTCCTGGCGGGCGAAGTAGCCGGGCAGGAATGCGCTGAGTCCTTGGCTTCGCTGGGCTGAGCGGGCGAATTCACCGATGCGGACGTAGATCGGGAGTCGCGCGTTGGCTATTGGATTTGAGGTGAACCCAATGAGAGTTTCGGCGTTCCGCAGGGCCAGGAACTTCAGCAGCGTGGTCTTGCCGCTGCCGGGATCGCCCAGCACCAGCAGGTGAGACGTGTTCTTCACCGCGTCCATTACCGGGCGTGGTTCCGAATCCGGCTGGCCCGTGACGAGGTCGCGATGTGTGCCGGCTTGTAGGTGCATGCGATCGAGTTTCGCCTCATAGGAGGTCGGGTCGAGGTCGCCGGAGGTGAGCATCGCGTCCAGTTCGCTCTGCCGTTGTTTGAGCCACGCGTGGGCGCGGTCACCAGGACGACGATCACGGCGCGACGACAGACCCACGAATACATCACGGAGCGGCAATTGAACGTTGGTGTTGTGGACCATTCCGGTGGTCCGCAGGTACAGGTGGTGATCGATGACCCAGCGCAGATACGTGGTCACATCGGTGTCCGTCGCGGTCGCGGCCCCCAAGCGCTCGGCGATCCGTGTCGCGGCGTCGCCGGTAGATGCTTCCTCCGACCGCCTTGTCAGGTTGTCCAGTGCCCGCTCTCGGCGGATCTCAGCCTGGAGATTCGTGACGAGAGCGGCGAACACGGGCTGCAACTCCAGCAGGTACGTCCATCGTTTCTCCCCGAACAGGCCCGGGGCGAGGGAGTCGATGCAGCACTCGGCCAGCCGGTACGGTGTCGCTTCCGCTCCCGGGATGACCACTTTCGCCAACTCCGTGGCGGCTTCCAGTTCCAGGAACCCGGGATTGACGTCATATCGCGTGAGCGCGTACCCGTGTGACGCTTGCGTGGTGGTGTAGGCGCGGCCGAGAGCTGCGGCAAACGCCTTCTCTTGCGGGTCACCGAGCACCTGGCGCTTGACACCCTTGCCCAGGCCACCGCCGAGTTCTTTGCCGGCCTGGGTCACAACGGCCTTCGAAACGGCCAGCAGGATCGTGCTTGAGACCGGCTCCATACCGCAGGACAGTACCGGCCCGAACATCGAACGATGACCATGTCACCTGCCGGAGTGATAGAACATCCGGCTGTGCGATCGATGCAGGGGGACTTGGCCATGTCGCCGGAAGGCCGCCGGACCTGCACCAAGCCGATGTCATTTCGCCGGAGCCCTGATCGCTTGCCGGTGCAAGACGGCGTCGAAGAAGTCGCGGACGCTGCCGAAGCGTTTCGATGCGGGAACATCCGATCGAACGCTTCCCGCCCGTTACCAACTGCCTTTGGCCGCCAAGCGGGTGACGTTTCGCATGTCTCGTGTCGCGGGTGTGTTCTCCGAAGGAATTTCCTGATCGGCACACGGCGCCCTGTCCAGGCGGTTCGACTCGACTGTAGGTCGCGCGGATCGGTTTCTGTCCGTCAGATGCAGACGTGCTGACACCCTGCTCGGGAGCGCGCCGTAAGCGAGGTGTCGATCGCGGCTGCGTCCTGGTAATCCCGCCGCAGGTATGTGCGGCAATGCAAGCGGGTGTGCGGGCTCGGTTGGCTGGGTATACGCGTGCCCGCGACATACAGCGACAGGGGAACAGGTATCGAACACATCGGCTCGTCGGCACCCGGCGGCACTGGTGTCAGGCGATGGCGTAAGCGGTGCCGGTCTGGCCATGGACACCGTGGCCTAAACGCCGACTGACCCGACGAACTCGGCCGCATATCCGACCACGTCAAGAGCGGCATCAAAGAGGAGGCCCGTATGCAGTCGAGTCGGTGGGCATGGGTGAACAACGGGCACAAGATCGCGGTGATCGGTACAGCCGCGACCGTGCTCGCCCTGATCGTCACCGTGATCGCGTATGCCTTCCCGCGCGGGCCGGCAGACCGGGCTCACAGTGATGCCGGTGCGAGCACGCAATCTCTTCGCCCGTCATAGACGCACAAACCCCCGATCCGACCAGTGCGCCACCTTCGGACGCGGCGTCCTCCCCGCTACCCGCCGCATCCGTTACGACGCAAGCGCCGGCGAGCCCTGCAGCCGACCCGGTCCCGGCGAGCATCTCGTTGAGCCAGCTCACCCCGATCAGTGGTGATATCGGCACGGATTCCGAGTCACTGCTCGGAAAGAACTACGACGATGTTGTCGGCCAGAATCAATGGGTGTGCGGCAAGAACTACGCGGTCTATAACATTCCTGATGGTATGACGGCGTTCAGCGCCAACGCCGGATTGGACGATGAATATCCAGACAAACTGGCCTGGACTTTCACCGTCTACCTCGTCGAACCAGGCGGAACATCACGACTCGCCTTCAAGAAGAAGATGGTCTACGGCCAGCACGCCGCGATCTCGATCAAGCTGAACGGTTCCCTTCGCCTGCAACTGGGCATCGAATGGGTTGACCCCGGCCACCTCGTCACCTGCGCCCCTTACACCGGCTACAGCGCGATCTGGGCCGACGCCGAATTCCGCAGCTAACACTCCGACCACGCGGGAAATGTGAAGGCGTCGCAGGCTCGACGGCCGGCGGTGACGGTCACGAAAAGTTCAGCCGCGGCATCAATGTGGACCGACAGGAGAAAATGGCTGTGTCAGGACCCGAACAACACTCCGACAGCGTCTCCACGAAGCGCGCCGAGACTTCGAGGCCGCTCACGTGGACAACACGCCGCGCCAAAACTGGTCAGCAGCCACTCAGCGCGGGATCGCGATGTTGCTCCCGAGGCCGGCGAGCGGCGGAATGTCACCAACCGTATCCGCCGTCAGAGTGCCGACCGCAGCGAGGTCGAAAGCGGACCTCATGTGCGATCAGCCGATGGCGAAGCTGGCTCCGTCGACGCCGAACTCGCCACGCAGCGCCGCACCACGCCGGGCCCGATGACAGAAGCGGCCGGCAGAGTGGATGCGGCGTACGAGCCACTCGATCGGGCCGAGTTCAAGCGACGCACGGCCGAGACGTTCCCGGCGGTTCACCTCACGACCATCAGCGTGATCCAAGGCGTCGCGTTGGGACTGCTCGTCGAGCACGTCCTGCCCCTCACCGGGCGCCCGCAAAGCTGGGCCCCTGTGCTGATCTACGCTGTCGCTTCGTTTCTGATCATCATCACCATCTCGTTCGAGTACTACTACTTCGTCGCCGTATACCGGTGGTCGCCCAAAGTGCCGGATACGGTCATACCATTCCTGCTCGGCGTCTTCGAGATCAGCGCGATCTACTACCTGCACAATCCTCGAGCATGGTGGCTGCTCACCGGCTGCCTGGCCGGCGTCGGAGTGATCGCGTTCAGCAACACACTGATCAACAGCCGGTCGACGATGTTCTCCGAGACCGAGGGCCGCCATGAGGGACAGAGCCTCTACGAATACGTCCACGGATACGTCCTGGCCGACATCGCGATCTCACCGGCCAACTCACGATGTCGACGGTGGCCGTCATCTTCTACCAACCGCGCCCACGAGTTGGATATTGGAGCATCTACGACATTGGAGTCCTGATCTTTATCGGGGTCGCCGTATGGATGCTCGTTCGCGCTCACCGATTCGTCCGCAAACTTCACGAACGCCTGCAACTCACCGAATGATGCACCGACCTGCCGCACCCCGGAACCAGGCGTGGATGGGTAGCCGCTGCCCCTGATTGGTTGAACACCCCGGGGTATCGGCCACGAATGGCGTCGCGGCCTGAGTCACCAGTGACGGCGCCATGGGCTCCGAGGTGACACAGTGCCAGACCGATCTCCGAACGCCGACATCGAGATCGCCGCCAGTCTGCGAGTAGCGGATGTCGATCGGAGCCACCTCGATGTAATATGGCAGCGGCATTTGCGGCAGGTGATGCCGAGTCGCGGACCGGGCTAGACATCAGCAGTCGTCTTCTATCGGCGAGGGGATCTCCGATGTCTGCGAGTGCATCGTTTGGGTGATCGACGGCGCCGCAGCTCGCGAGGTCGCTGCGACAGCAGACCCGGATGCTGCCTTGGAGATCCTTGAAACTAGCGGCCGGCGACTGGACGACGATCCGTTCCTCTGGTCGGGAAACTGCATCGTGGACCTGCTCGACTTCCTAACCTCACGCGGCATCTCGGCGACAGCCGGCGATCCCGACGTCAGCGATGTTTTCCCGGGGAGAGGCGTCCGTCTTCGGGCCGCTCGACCGGCCGCTTCTCACGCGGCTTGATCCAGAATCGTGAGGTTTGTCCTGAACGGGGCGCCGCAGTGGCTTGACGCCGAGACGGTGATCGGCCGGCTGGCGGATGTGTCACCGGAGCCGGTTCGTGAATACGGTGTGCGGGTCGCGTCTGTGGTGTATCCGGTCAAGCAGGCGTTTGAGGTCGCGGCCGGTGTGTCTCGCCGCGAGTTCACCAGCCAGACGGCGGTACGGCACCTGCGTACGCTTAGCTTCACGATCACCGACTCCGTCGGCCCAACCGCCGACGTCCACGCCCCTGCCGCGCGTGTGTCGGGACCTGTGGGTGTGGCGTCTCGGAAGTGGCCGTGGGAGGGAGCCGTCCAAGCGGTCTTCGTCGACATCCTGGAGCGTTGTGGCTGGCAGATCACCGCTACCGCGGACACGGCAACCAAAGCACCCGGTGTCGATGTCCTCGCGGTCAACGGCGAACGGCGGCTGGGCGCGGAGGTGAAAGGGTGGCCGTCCGACGGGTACGCCGACCCGCGCCGCGCCGCCGAGGTCAAACCGACCCCACCGAGCACGCAGGCGGGTCACTGGTTCAGCCAGGCCTTGTTCAAGGCGATGCTGCTGCTCGACAGCCATCCTGGCCACGAGTCCGTCATGGTCCTGCCCGACTTCCCTCGGTACCGGGACCTGACCAATCGCACCACCACCGGCCGCAGGGCCGCCGGTATTCACGTGGTGCTTCTGCGACCGGATGGGACGTTCGCCGCGCAACGGTGGTCGCCGTGACCGAGTCGGCCACGACCCGACAGATGAGCAACAGAGCTATCGAAGACACCGCGATCGTGTTCGTCCTGGACTGGGAAGCGGCGCACGGCCGCCCGTCCCACGACACCCGCGGCACCGGCGCCGCCGGCGATGTCGCCAACACCGAACGCACCATCGAGGTCAAAGCATACGGTCGCTCGGCCCGAGGCCAAGACCTGTGGCTCGAAGTACGCCAAGTCGAAGAAGCCCGCCGCAATCCGAACTTCTGGCTCTACGTCGTGGAAAACGTCCGCCAGAACAATCCCGTCGAGATCCGCCTGCTCGAGATCGGCGGCGAGACGCTACGCGCGCTCATCGACCGGGCCGTCGAACGCCGATACTTCACCGTCCCTTGGCCGGTAGCCGTCTACGACACACTCGACCGAGAGCAATACCCGTGATCGACCTTGACGATGCGCTGACCGCCATCCAGCGGCAGGGCGCCGACGCCGGACTGATGATTCTGCCCGCGGTCCCCGACGCCGGGAGCGGCCCCGCGGTGTACTTCGACGCCGGGGAACTGACCGCCGCCGCGTTCATCGGCGCGGCCATGGCCGCCCGCGCACCCATCCTCTACCTCGACGCCGCCCGACTGCCGGCCGACGACGACTTCGGCAAGCCAGGCGACGAGGACCTCGAGCCGGACACGCGGCGATGACCCGCACCAGTGACCGGCTCGACCCGTTCCTCGACGCGGTCCGCACCCAACTGGCCGGCGCACACGTGGCGCACTTCGACGAGACCGGGCTACGGGTGGCCGGCGGCGGCGCCTGGGTCCACTCGGCCTCCACCGAGACGCTGTCCCTGTTCACGGTGCACGCCTCCCGCGGCCATGACGCGATCACCGCCGCCGGCGTCCTGCCCGTCTTCACCGGCATCGCCGTGCACGACGGCTACACCCCGTATCGCCGCTACGGCACCGCCACCAACTCTGCAACGCCCACCACCTGCGCGAACTCGCCGCGATCATCGACGCCGACCCGACCCAAGCCTGGGCGGACGACCTCGCCCGGCTGCTCTGCGAGATCAACGACACCGTCCGCCACGCCCACACCGTCGCCGCCCACGCCCTCGATGACCGGCTCCTCAACACCTACCGACATCGTTACCAGACGATCATCGACATCGGCAAAACCGCCAACCCCAGCCCGACCGGCCACGGCGCCCGATCCGCGGCAACCAACCTGCTCGCGCGTCTCGACGGATTCTGGCGCGACGTCCTGCGCTTCGCCTACGACTTACGCGTCCCGTTCGACAACAACCTCGCCGAACGGGACATCCGCATGGTCAAACTCCGCCAGAAAGTCAGTGGCTGCCTACGCACCTTCACCGGCGCGGAAACCTTCTGCGCCATCCGCAGCTACCTATCCACCGCCCGCAAACAAGGCATCAACGCCCTCGACGCACTCACCCAACTCCACCAAGATCAAACCTGGATGCCCCGAACCACCTGAATGGTTACGTCTATATCGCAGATATTCGACCACCAATCCGCGACGCGTGCAGACCCGGATCAGACTTACACGTGCTCGAGTTTCCGCTGTCGCTCAACGAGCCAGCCAACGGTCCATTGCGCCGGCGCCGCAGCGACTGCTGCGACCGACTTCCCACGTCGGCAGTCCGGTGGCTCCGCCGGGCACGCTGATCGCTGTCTACACTCCCACCTGCCGTGGACGGGCGTCCCGGACCAAGACACCGCCAGGCGGACGGCGAAGGTGAACGGCGCTCGCGCGTTCCCAAACTCCGTCGCTCATAACATCCGCTACGTGCATCCATGCCGTCTCGCTCTTGCCGCGGACGTACAGAAGGGCTACCTCGCGCCGGGTTCCACCGCGTAGCGCGCTGCGGTGCGTTCGTCCAAGCGGACGTTAATATCTGCTTCGCGACGCGGCGGACAACGCCGAGGCGAAACGGCGTCCCCCGGTTTTGAGTCTCACGTACCCTCTTGCCTCGACATGCATCGTCATGTTGGTCGTTGGGCAAACTGGAACCGAGACCTTCGCCCGCTCTGAATCAAAGCTACCGACTGTCAACGGCTTATCCCCAGCCCTCCATCCGACCGCGCAACCTCGGCTGCGGAGGGTTCGGCGGGGCGCTCTAGTAGACCAGTGGACTCCGACTTCCTCGATGAACGCTTGAGCCGCTGCATCGTTGACAATTCGAAGATCGAGCTCAAGCGTCTCCGGCCAACCATCAGCCCGAAACTCCGTCCACGCTGATCCTTCGTACTTCACTGTGACTCTGGGTGCGCCCCGTCGATACACTTTAAGGGCCAGGACAAAGCTGCTTACCGCGACCGACACGCTGACTGTCGAGACTATTACCGCGAAGATTTCAGCGTCGCTCAAAGCGCACCTCCCTTTCCTGCACCTAATGTCGTATCCAAGCGCCACGTAACTCTCAGCCACGTCATCGAACGCCGCCCGTGTCGCTGTGGTGTTGACGGTGGCATAGATCGGTTTCACATCCCCCGTCCGCGTCAGTTGGTGAGGCGGAATGCCTGCAGGGTGGGGACGCTCGGGTTCCCGTTCTTGTCGGAGAAGGCGACGGAGGCGAGGACGGTGCCGCTGACGATGATCGGGCTGATCTCGACTCCACCGTTGTCGGCGCCGACGTGGAGTGTGGTGATGAGGGTTCCGTTGTCGAGCCGGACGGCGTAGATGGCGCTTGAGTCGGCGCTGCCGACGTAGATGACGCCGTTGGCGATCGCGGGCTGTGATCCGGACAAGGCGCCGGCGATGTTTCGGGTCCAGATGGTGGCGCCGGTCAGCGGGTTCACTGCCCGGACGGTCTGGGGGGTGGTGGTGGCGCCGTCTTCGCTGGTGACGATGACGGCGTTGGCGGTCACGGCGGGGCCTTGGTCGAAGTTGAGGAGGTCTTTGCGTTGCCAGCGGATGTGGCCTGTGGTGGCGTCGAACGCGATCATGCCTTGCTGTTCGTATTGGGTGGCGGCGTAGACGAGGCCGTTACCGGTTGCTGGTGATCCGTCGATGGTGACGGGGGTGGTGACGGTCCAGAGCACGGCACCGGTTTGGGTGTTGAGTGCTCGCATCTGACCGGTCTGGTTGTCGTTCGGGTCGGGGACGGAGCGGCTGACGGCGAACAGTCGGCCGCCGGCGGCCGCGAGTCCGGAGAAGCAGAACACCGGTGCGGTGGTGTTCCAGCGGATGGTCCCGTTGGTGGCGTTGAGCGCGTAGACCGTGGTGTCGGTGAACGCGTACAGGGTCGAGCCGTCGATGTCCATGTTGCTGGCGCCGCACCTGGTGCGTGTGACGGCGGTGTTCGACCATACGGGTGCACCGGTGGCCGTGGTGTAGGCGAACACACCTCTGTCGGTTTGGACGACGACGTCCGCACCGGCGAGTACGGGGGAGAGGAATGTTGTTCCGGTGAGGTTTCGCTGCCAGACGCGCGCGCCGGTGGTTAGGTTGACTGCGACCAGTCGGGCGTTGGCGGTAGCGGGGAACGCGGACGCGACGATGAACGCGACGCCGCCGGCGACGACCGGTGGGGAGAACTCTTCGGCGGCGGACTCGGTGTACTGCCATACGCGGTGTAGCGATGTCACGTTGCCGGTGGTCACGGTGGTCTCGGTCGGGTTGACGCCGGTGCGGTCGGCGCCGAAGCCGTCTTCGAGCCAGGACCCGGCCGGCAGCGGAGCCTGAGCGATGACGTGCTGGTAGTGCAGGATCGAGGGGTCGCTTTTGTCGAAATCGAGTTCCGGGATGGCGACACCGGCGCCCGCGTCGAGAGTGCCGGTGAGAGTCCACGCCGGGCTTGCCGACGGGTCGGCGTCCAGGTCCACACCGGCGTCGGCACTGAGGTATGGGCCGGCCACGCCATACAGGTAGAGGTCGAGGTGTGGGCCGACGCTCGCTGTCACGGTCGCGGTGATCCCGGCGGCGGGCGGGTTATAGGTGAACGAGCTGCTGGTAGACGCGATCGGGCTCAGGCTGCCGTTCTGCCAGGCCACGCCGAGGGTCCCGGACGCGTGTTGGGTCGCGGACGCGGTGACGTCCGCGCTGATCGTGCCAGACGCGGATAGGTAGAACTGCAGCTGCGGGGTGATCACGACCGGGACCGGGCCGATGCTGAAGGTGATCGGGGCGAACCGGATCGGTGTGGCCAGCAAGGCGATCGGTCCGGCGGAGCAGCCGGCGGCGGCATGGGCCGCCGCGGACAGGGCGGCGTCTTCGCTGAGAGTCGAGGTGAACGTGGCGCCGTGCAGTGACAGCCAACTCCAGTCGACGGACAGGTTGACCGACAGGCTGAGCCCGACGCTACCGGTCACGGTGATACTGCCGCCGGCTAGGCAGGTGACCGCTTTGTTGATCGGCTGAGTGACGGGGCTGATCGCGGCGTTGCCGGCCAACCGGGCCCGCAGCAGGGCTGGGGTGAGTTCCCTGGCACCAGGTACCCGGTTGGCGGTGACGTCCGTGCTGGACAGCGGCGCGGAGATCGAGAAGGACGCCGCGCCGAACGCGTCGGTGAAACTGGCCGGTTCAGTTGTCAAGATCGGGCGGCCCTGCGCATCGGTTGTGGTGTCGGTGACCTGGGCGAGCAGGCCATCCGGTGTTTGCGGTGTGACCCCGGCCGCGAGCACGTCACCCACCGCAGGCACTGGTGTTCCGGCCGCGAGCGTGACCTGCTGGCTGGCGCCGGCGGTACCGGTGACATCGGTGACCTCACCGGGGGCGGCGGTCAGGGTCGTTGACGGGATCGCAACCTCGCCGACGAAGTAGCCGACGACGTCAACGAGCAGGTCTGTGCTGCCTGCCGAGTTATAGATGAGTTGGTCCCCGTCCACGCCGAGCGAACCGATGGCGAGGTTCGGCACGGTGGCGCCGGCGGTGAAGTTCAGGTCCGATGCCGTTGGCTGTGCGCTCAACGACGGGAACACCGTCAGATAGCCGTTCGCTGTCGGGTGCACGGCGGTCACGTTGGCGATCAACCCCGTGGCGGGGACGCCGGCGGTTGAAGCCGGTATCCCGGCGTGGCCGGCAGCGATGACCGTGAGGGCCGTCGCCGCGGCGACAGGCACCGCCGGAGCGCCGAGTCCTGCACGGGTATCCACGATCCGAGTCGGTGAGACCGGTGCGAAGTACGCGCCGCCGGCACCTCCATCGGACCCGTCGGTGAACCAGCCGGTCACATCGACCAACAGTGGTGTGTTTCCGGCCGCGTTGTAAAGATCGACGACACCCCCGGCGCCGACGGGCACCAAAACCCGATTCGCGACGACCGCTCCTTGGGTGAAGTTCACCGTGGAAGCAGTCGGACGCGGCTGTCCGGCCGGATACGCGGTGACATATCCCGCCGCGCTCGACCCAACCACCGTCGTGTTCAACACAACCGCCGTCACACCCGCGGCCGGCACTCCACCAACACCCGTAACCTGCACCGCGACCACGCCACCCGCGCCAGGAGTCACACCTCCCGATCCGGTCCGGGTATCGACCAGACGAGACGGGCTCAGCCCGTGGAACAATCCAATGCTCGGCGAAGCCGTGGCACCGGTTGAGAACCAGCCAGCCACATCCGCGATCAGGTGAGTTTTCGTCGAGGAGTACAGCGCCACCTGGCCCAGGGGTCCCAACGGGACCACGACAAGATTCGCCACGGTCAAGCCCCTGACCACGTTCAGGTTCGACGCCGTCGGCCGCACCGAGCCTGCCGGATACACAGTTACGTAACCGCTGCCAGCCGGCCCCGTCACGGTCACGTTCAACGCCACGGCCGCCGCGCCAGTCGCAGGCACACCGCCGCGACCGGTCACCTGCAGTGTGACCTGTTGCGTCGCGCCTTGCGGTCCACCGAGGCCCGACCGCGTATCCAACAAACGCGACGGGGACACGGCGGTGAACGAGCCGCCGGCGGCGGCCACTGTCACGCTGGTCGGTGCGGGGACCGGGGCGGACGATTGTCCATCGGCAGTCGACGCCACCTCGACCAGATAACTCGTATTGGGCCGAACACCCACCAACACCGCATGATCGGCACCAGCGGGCACGTCCAGGGTTGGTCCCGCCGGCACCGTAGTCACCTGATAACCGCTGAGCGCCGACGCGTCTGCCGGCGCCGTCCAAGACACGGCAATATTCAGGCCCTGAACGGAGGCGCTGACCCCGCTCGGCCCACTCGGCGCGGCCGCCACTGCCCGCCCGCTGCCGAGGACCACAGATACCCCGACGACGACCACACATGTCGACAGGAATGCGAATACGCGACCGCCCACAACCGACCCCCAGCGTGACGAATGCATTTGCGGCTGCGTACGTACTGCTGCCGGACCGAACAATATCGAGGGACACGCCTGGCGACATCCACTGCCCGCATCGGTGAGACCCATCGAAAAGGCAGACCGTTAGCGCATTCGGATGAGACCGAACACGTACGGAAAAAGACTGCTGTCAGCAAGGACATAATCAGACCACGAACGTGCACTTCGGGGACCCTGTAGACCCCAAGACCGAGGTATTAAGCTACACGGACAAGAGTTCGGTCGGGGATCGAATTAGGGGATGTGTGTGTTTGCCCAAGTCCCATCCACAATATGAAATCGCTACACGTTAATCATTCGTTCGAGCATCGAATAGCCGCCAACAATCGTCGAAAATTCAAACGCCTTCACAATATTTTCCGCCGACACCCCGAACCCTCACATGCGCGGCTTGGCGCGCCAATCTCGATCGACGCGACCGCCGTTAACGGTGAGCACTGTTAGCTGACGGACCGCACAAGCGTGAACCGGCCGGCGCGAATGAATTGGCCGGCCGCATGACCCCCGGTGCCGAGGCGATGACCCGCAGCATCCGACGACGACTGGTGCCAGAACCTGCGCCGGGCAGCGCCGGGCGTGTCCGCGACGGATGGCGTCGCTGACAGGGCCAGCCAGCGACGGTGTCATCGGCGACGAGGTGACAAAGCGCCTCGGCGCTTAACGCCTGGATCGCTGCCGGTCGGCGGGCAGCGGATATCGACTGGAAACACCTGTGCCTCGCCAGCAGGGCCAGCCATCCACCGTCGCATCCACGCATCCGCTTGCCGCTCATCCGCTGTCACCCGTCATGAGATGATGCTTGTGAGTTGCGGCGATGAGCTGGTGTGCCGTCGTTGAGCGACGGTGCACTCACCGCCCGCCCAGCGGTCATACGTGGCGGCGAACAGCACGCGCGGCGTGCTCCCGCGTACGTCTCCCCCGGCTTGGCGAGGATCGATCCGGCTTCGGTCCTCCCGGCGAAGGGACTGGCCATGGACGTCGACACACGATCGCCATCACGGACCCCCGGGATTTGCTCGAATCGTTGTGGGCGGAGTCCTTGCACGAACCGGGGCGGCAACCGGTGTGGGTACCGGTGGCGTGGCTGGGTCGCACCTCACCGGACGACACGTAGGACCCAACGTTGTCGCTGCCGCGGCACTTGGACGTGACCCGCCGGGCGCTGCCTCCCGGATAGGAAATCGTCGCCACGTTCTACGACGTCGAGTCGGGTCGCACGACCCCATCCCACCGCGGCCTGAGCCAAGGGCATATGGGTTTGGATATCCCGATCGTGCGCGACGGTGGGATCGCCGATCTGCTAGCCGAGGCCCGCATCGCTCGCCACCAACGCGCAACGCCTCCTGCAATGCGGCGCCAGCGGTATGGCCGGAATCGTCAACGACGATAAGCTCTGCGCCGGGCCATGCGCTGGTCAGCTCCCAAGCGGTGACCACCGGACACCCCATGTCAGCGCGGCCGTGCACGAGAACACCCGGGATGCCAGCGAGCTGCCCCGCCTCGCCGACGAGCACGCCGTCATCAAGGAACGCGCCATTCGAGAAGTAGTGCGCGCAGATCCGAACGAACGCAAGCTTCGCGTCGTCTTCGAACCGGTTGCTGTAGGAGCCTGGCTTGCCACCGCTCTCCATCGAAATCACCGCGTCCTCCCAGGCAAGCCATTCAACCGCCGCCCGCAAGCGAACCTGCGGGTCAGCATCCTCCATCAGCCAGGAGTACGCAGCGAGCAGGTGCTCGATCGGCGGCTCTTGGTCGGTCGGCTGGCGGAACAGGTCGGCACGCGCGTGGGCGCGGAAACGTGCCCACGCCTCCGGGAAGATCCGGCCGACTCCCCGATACAGCCAGTCCAGTTCGGAGCGCCGGCTCGTCATGACGCCAACAAGCAGCATTCCGAGCACCCGCCCCGGGTAGCGCTGCCCGTACGCCAGAGAGAGCGTCACACCCCACGATCCGCCGAACAACACCCAACGACCGATACCGAGCCGCTCGCGCAACGCCTCCATGTCGCCAATGAGATGGTCGGTTGTGTTCAAGCTCATGTCCGCGACAGGATCGCTCGCGTGGGGCGTACTCCTAACGCAGTTGCGCTGATCGAACAACACCATCCGGTATCGTTCGGGGTCAAACGAACGCCGCAACCCCGGCGAGCAACCCGCGCCAGGGCCGCCGTGAACGACAAGCACCGGCAGGCCGGCCGGGTTGCCACACGTCTCCCAGTAGACGGCATTGCCGTCGCCAGTCTCGTGCATTCCGGTCTCGTACGGTTCGATCGGGGAGTGCGCCACGCTTCTCCACTCATAGGAAACCACCAGACTACGAGCCAACGTTTGGGATGACTGAGCCGATTGAACGGTGTGTGTCAGCGCGGACTGGCGGCACAGCCTGATCGAGCCGGCCACCGACCTGAGCGACCCGACGGCTATCACCGTGCTGTCAGCCAGTTGGCAAGACACCGGTCCTGGTGTGCCACGCTCGCTGCCACCGCTCTCCTAATGGAATCCGGCCCGCTGCGCCGCACGCCGAACCACCGTGCTTGCCCTCATCGCCACCCGGCGCAGCGTTCCTCGTCGCCGCCTGGTCATCGGCGTCCCCACTGGAATACGACGAGTCCGGAATACGTGAGCTGCACCAGTTAACCAGTAGCTTCGCCCCACTCGTTGTATGCGGATGGCGCATTCGAGTACTGCCGCTTCCAACACGCGATGCGGTTGCCAGCTACTAGAGCAGACCTCTAACAACGACGTTGGTGGACAACACCGGTACGCGCCGGATGCCGCGCATTCAGCTCAGCGCCGCCGCGTTCACTGCCCGACCGGTGGCTGACGGACAGTCGGGTCATCGGCGGATAGTCTCCCCATCGCATTGATCGCGGCCTGAAGGCGCAGCCAGGTCGGGTCGGAGTCGTCGGCGGTGACCACGGCGTTCAGGTCGTCCTCACGCCAGGTGCGCACGCCGTCAGTGAGCTCGAGCCGGTCCCACAATTCGCCGTCGGCGTCGATTGGCTGAGTGGAGTCGAGGAAGGCGATGAGGCCGTCGGGGTCCGGGGCGGGGTGGTCGCCCGGCACGGACAAGATGACCAGGCCAGCGTCACGGTCGGCCACGATCAGCTGGCCGATTGACCGTGCGGGCGACGGCGGTCACCGCGGCGTCGGCGACGGTGTGCTCGGTGGCCGTCTCGGTGGCCAGGTCGAGCGAGATCAGCCGGCCGTGCGGGGTGCCGATCCACAGCACGTTCGGGTCGGCGGCGAACGCGATGTCGTGTCGCAGCCACGCCAGCGTCCATTCGGTCGGGTCTGTCGCGAGATTCGGATCCGGTTCTCGCAGCGTGATCCGCAGCTGGCAGCGCAGCTCGGGGAACGAAAACACCTCCAACGTTTGGGCGTAGTTGTTGCCGCGGACCGCGAAGCGCAGGCCGTCGGGACTCCAGACCGGCGTCGCGTATCCGTCGACGTCGAGTACGAGCGCGCGGCTGCGTATCCGCATCCGCCGGTCCTCGTTCCGGGCGAACAGGCATAGCGTCGCACCCTGGTCGCTCGCCAGGGTGAGGACCAGGCCGCCGGCCGGGTGTTCGGCGACGCCGGTGTCCCAGCGCGGTCCGGTACCGACAATGCCGCCGGCGGGGTCGACCACGTCGGAGGCCAGCCAGGCGTCCTTGCCGCCGCCGCCCGCCGGCGACGCCCACAGCGTGCCACCGTCGGGGCTGAACGCCAGGCTGCTGTATGTGCTCGACCAAGTCGTGACATCGCCCGGACTCCACCGCGTCAACGTCTCGCCCGTCGACACCATCAGAATCGGTTCGTGGGGGTGCCAGACGAGTTCCGGCGACAGTGCCGGTCGTTCCGCGCCGTATTCAGCGGTGGCGGGGCCGACTGATCCGATCGGCCGTAGGTCGAGGTCCCACACGTGCACCGCCGGCCGTGTCAGGTCCACCCCGGCGATCAGCGGAAGGCGCGGATGAGCAATCAGCCGCTCGACCGGCGCGGTCAGTTGTGCCCGGCTTAGGATCTCGATCACCGCGTCACGGTACAGCCGTCCGCTGACGCCGAGGCCGGGCCACAAGGACCAGCGGGTTTTGCCCGGCGCCTAGCCGATGTGCTCCTCGACACCCTCATCGTGCACAGCTACGCGGAAAACGTGCCAGCCAAATTCGGGTTCAGCGCGTCGATCAGCACCCAGCCGATCCGCGACAGATGCAGGGAGTGGTAGTAGGCCTTCGGATCGTCCCCGTACCGCCCTCGGGTCAGCCGAGACCGGAGCATCGTCAGGATATCGGCCAGCGCCCGCGCCGCCGCGGTGTCCAGCCGGCCACCCGACTCGATCACCGCATCCGTCAGGTCGCTCAGCCGCGCCTCCACGCTTTCAGGGCCGCACGCCTGGCCGAGACGGCTAAGCTCCGCCCGGCGCCGGCGCAGGACGTGTACTGCCGCCCGGCGCTCGTCACCGAACCAGATCGCCAGGCTGAGCGGGTTCGGCGGGACCGGTCGCGGGGTCCGCTCGCCGCGACGCTTCGCCTCCCGGCGGATCTCGGCGTACCGGTCCAACGCGGCGACCCGTGCGGCACGGCTCGCCGACAGCACGTCCACCGCCCGGAGCAGGGCCGCTTCATCCGTTCTGTACGGGCCGGCGATCTGCTCTAGGAAACTCAGCGAGTCGTGCCAGCCCAGCGGCCCGTACCGCTCGACGTACGAGCGCAGCGAGGCTACCGGCGCTCAGCCTCGGCCGCTTCGATTATCTCCCGGCGCTCGGCGCTCTCCCCTTGAGCCAGACCGCGACGATGGCGCCAGCGACGTCGAACTGTCCTGCCGCTTTGCCTGATCGACGAATAGCGCGGGTTTCGAATACCTACACTCCGCCAGTTAACCACCAGGAATCGCCGCTCCGGACGGCGACCGATCTGCAACCGCTGCCAGGCAGGCCGGCTGATCGGTCGGGTTCTCGACGCCGGTAGCGGCGTTACCAGCCCCATGCTGCTCCCGCTCGTCGCAACCACTATCGGCCTTGGGTCGAGAACTCGCATCGATCGAATACGCACTCCTACGGTCGAGAGTCCGTTAGGAATTCAGGACAGACCCGGGTCTGGCTCACGGCCGCCAGATAGTCCCGGAGTCGTTGATCTGGACCGATAACGTCCTTGTGTGCGTATGCCACCACTGCCCAGACCGCCACGGCCTCTCACACCGGAACAGATGGCGCAGCGTGTCGTCGGTGACCGACCCGCAGAAGTGACCAAGCCGATCACTATCAGTCCGTACGACCCAAGTTGGCCAGTCCGCTACCAACGTGAAGAGAGGCGCATCCGAGCTGTTCTCGGTGGTCGGGCCCTTGCTATCGAACACGTCGGCTCCACCGCCGTGCCAGGACTGGCCGCCAAGGATCGCATCGATATCGACCTGATCGTCGCGGACCCAGCCGACGAAAAAGCCTACGTGCCAGAACTGACCGCCGCCGGCTATACGCTGCGTACTCGGGAACCGCACTGGTACGAGCACCGGTGCCTATGGACCGATAATCACGAGGTCAACTTGCACGTCTTCGGTCCTGATTGCGACGAATACCTTCGCCACGTCATCTTTCGCGACTGGCTGCGCGATCACCCCGCTGATCGAGATCGCTACGAAGCACAAAAGCACCAGTCAGCCACGGAGCATCCGATGTCGATGGCGCACTACGTCCACAGCAAAGCCGCCGCCGTCGTGGAGATCCTCAAGCGCGCCGGACTCGCGACCGAAGGGGCCAACTAGATCCGGACGATCGACCTCGACTGTCCGCGCCGAAGCCGGTTGACTGCGGTTCAGACACCGGAGCTGGTGCCACCTCAAGCCGGACGGGACAGTTGGTCATCCTCAAATAGAGGCGCCTGCGAGGGCCGGTCAACGCCCGGTTGATCTCGATCCTGAGCTGCCACATTCAAATCGAGGTCGCGTTCCAGCGCCAGCTGGCCAGTTCGGAGTTTGTGAGGCTCTGACCCGGGCCGTACTGTCGCCGGCTGAGCCCGATATGCCGGGGGCGGCGGACCGGTCGTCGCCGTAAGGTGGTTGGTCGGTCCCGTGCATTGGAGGCAGCTGGTGCAGACCCCCGATTGGCTCGGCCGCGTGGCCGGCGGCCGGGTCCCGGTCGGTGGTGACCAGCTCCGGGCGTGGGGCATCTGCGACACCTGGCGGGTGCGGTGGGCCGACGGCACGACGACCGTCGCGAAGCGGGTGGCGGGCGAGGAGCTGACGGCCCTCGACGTGTACGAGCGGCTCCTCGTCCCGCATCGCATCCCGGCCCCGCGCCTGCTCGCCGCCGACCGGGCGGCCGACCACGCGGTGCTGATGTTCGAGGACGTCGGGCGCCACTCGCTGGCCGAGACGCCGAGCCTTTCGGGCTTCATGGCGGCCGCGCGGCTGCTGGCCCACCTCCGGCACGACGCGAGCGGGCTGGTCGACGCGGAGTTCCGTTTCGGCCGCGAAGAGATCCTGGCGGAGTGGGAGCGCGCGGTGGCCGCTCTCGCCGCCGTGCGCCCCGACCTGGCCGGTGCCCTGGATCGCTGCGGGCCGGCGCTGGAGCCGCACCTGGCGTGGCTGGACGCGACCATCCCGGACACGATCGTCCACGGCGACTACGAGGCCAAGAACCTGGTGGTGGGCGACGACGGTGGGCTGCACCTGATCGACTGGGCCACTGCGCAGGTCGGCGCGCACCTGAGCGACCTCTACTCCCTGCGGCGGGATGCCGCCCGGCTGGGCTACCCGACGGCGCCGCTGGTGGACGCGTACATCGGGGCGGGCGGCGACGCCACCGGGTCGATCGATCGCCAACTGGCCGTCGGCGGCGTCATCTGGACGTTACGGGCGCTCCGCTGGGTCCTGGAGGAGGGCATCCACGTCACCTCGGACGCCATCACATGGGTCGACGAGTTGGTGCAGCGGGCCCGGCGGGAGACCGACCGACTGATCTAGGCGATGCCGACGATCGCGCGGTAGCGCCCTCGATGCGCGCGGTCAGGTGAACCTCGCGGTCGGTGAGCTCGCCCGCGGCGGGGTGTCGAGGCCGATGCGAATCCAGCCGTCGCGGCGCCGGATCCGGGGCCGGACCTCGAGCGACTCCGAGCAGATCTGAATGCCATAGCCAACTGGCGCAGGAGCGGGCGGACCGGTTGGTTCCTACGGCACGTCGCGTGGCCGTTGCTGAACGTCAGCGGGGGTCAAGGGGTCCGAAGACGTAGTCACCGAGCTCTGCCGTTGGGAAACCGCCCAGAGCGCCGGCCAGGCGCACGAATGAGTCCTCGGCAAAGACCATGTCTACCTCCAGCGCCGCTCGGATCTCGCGCTTGTCCGAGTCACGGCCGATCGCACGGGCGATCACGCGTGCGGCCGACCGCTGAACTCCCCAGTCAACATTCTGGCGATACCGCGCCGCTGTCGCCGGATTCAGGAAGAACTGCGTCACTCGGGCCTTGGGCGCCGCGAACCACGCGATCGCGAAGTCACTGTCGCAGAACGTCGCCCCGACAACCGGACCACCGAGCTCGTCAGCCGCAGCCCGCACATCGGTCGGCGCAAGGTCCATCGTGGAGAACCTGGCCGTCCGCCATCCGTTGGCCAACGTTCGCTCGCTATCGACCTCGATGGTCACGGCACCGATCGCGGCAATAGCGCCGAGGTTGCGTTGCGTGCGCGCCAGCACCTGAGCACCGAAGAAGCCCACAAGATCCTCCACCGTTGTCGTGCTGCCGCTGGTCACTACGTTGCGGGAGCCGGACACCCGTGCCCCGGCGTCGGGCAGCAACGTATCACCTCCAGCTGACCCCGCGGGGCATAAACGATGCGTCCCGGCGACGTGGCAGCCGGGACGCATCGGTCAAGACAACCGCTAGCTCGACGGGTACGTGAAGAACGTGCCGCTCATGTCGACGAGCACGTCCACCGGGTGGCTGCCTCCGTTGACGATGTCAATCATGCAGTCCGCACCGACCGGCACAATCGACGTATTCGATACGGTCTGGCCCGTCGCGTAGTTCAGTGCCGACGCACTGGGCTGAGGGGCGCCGTCCGGATAGGCGACGAGCCAACCGCCAGCGGTGGCACCGGTGGCGGTCAGGTTCAGCAGCGTCGCGGTCGTGCCGTTCGCGACGATCCCGTTGACGCCGGAGATCGGCACCTTCAGCGTGGCACCGGGCGCCAGTTGGGCAATGTGGCCACCGGTTCCGGTGCCGGCTCGGGTGTCCACCAGCCGTACCGGCTGATCGCCACCGCGGCGACCGCCCGCGACGCCTACCCCGCTCTATGGCGGCGCCTAGGCCAGGCCCGCCCGCGCACGCAGGCGCCGGACGGCACCCCACCGGCATCGGCGGCCGGGTAACCGGCCCGCAAAGGCATACCGATGGATCTCTACAACCGCACCCGCTCCGACCCAGGTGCCCGCTTCCACCTCTCCTTCGAGAACGGCACACCCTGCCGACCGAGGTCGGCGCGCCGTTGCTGCTGATGGGACTGGCGTGCAACGACGTCGGTCTTGTCCTCGCCACCGCTCCCACCGAGCAAGCCCGGGCCCTCGACCCAGCAACAGGCCGCCCAGCACGCCTGGGACGACGATGACATCCGGACCCGCACCGCACACGACCTGTTCGACGCCGTCGGCGGGTACGTCAACAAACCTGACCGACCTGTGTGCCGCGGCCGCCGCCCCGTACACGTTCTACGCCCTCGAAGCAGCCAGCCACGCCATCAACGGGCAACCCCTCACGTCACCATCAACACGGCCGATCATGGCCGCAGACGTGTTCCTCCTCGCACAGATCCACGCATCGCTCATCCAACTCCCTGGGAACCCGGCCGCCGACAAGGCGCGACGACGCCGCGCCCGCCAGGAGAACCACGCGCTGGCCGAATGCCACCATCTCCTGACCGAACCCATCGCCGACACAGCCCGCCACGACGCCGTCTTCGACGCACGTGGCTGACTCGAATCCGCAGGCGTGGAGCCTGAATTTCCGGCACTGTTCCACGAATACGCCACCGAGTGCGTCATAGTCCTCGTTCTCATGAACCGACTCAGCTGACCCCAGAATGCCTGAGGACGTGATCGCTCCGGCAACGCCAGCGCTCGTCTGACCTCCGGAGAGGTCGATGACACGCTGTGGTTGCATGGCCGGTGCGGGGCGTGGAGGAGCGGCCGCTCACGAAGGCGACGGTCCGTAGGGGAACCTGTGGCGGTCGTCGGCGAGCAACGTCGGCTGGAGCGTAGAGGCCGCACGAAGGACAGTTCGCTGATACCTGAGCCCGATGACCAACAATGACCATCGCTTGCAACATCTGGGCGTCGCGTCAGCCGTAGTCCGCTTCGTGTCGGGAGCGAGTCGTCACATGCATCTCGTCCCCGTAAAGCGCCTGCCCTTCGCTACAGCCCATCGAAAGCAAAGCAACGCTCGCCAGGCACCGTCGGCGGCGCTCGGACCGTAGATGTGAGCGGCGCTACAACGGTGGACGGCAACCGCGGCAGGCGGTTCCGGTACTCCACGATGCGGGAGTGAACACGAATCGCAAGGACCGGATTGGCTTCCTCACGATTATTGCTCTCGTGGTGTTGGTGTGCTGTTGCTGCGGCGCGTTCATCGCGCCCGACGAGATGGCCGCGCTGAGTCCGATTAATTGGTGAGGTTATCGGTCCGTCGACCGCACCACCGACCGACCGGCAACCTATCCATTCGTTGGAAGCAAGGAGTTCAGGTTCGAGACTAGCGATCTCGCGTTGCGGAGCGGGTGATCAGCAGGACGGCGTCGCAAGGCTGACCGGCGATGGTCAGTCCGAGGCCGGGCTGCGTGGGACGTGTGTTAACGCCTGACCCCACGTCCTGGAGGTCAGCGTGACCCACGTGGATACCGTGTGCTGTGCGACGTATTTGCGCCTCAGGCCGTGACATCGAAACCGGCACCGCGATTGCCGGCATCATCTCGTCGAACTCCACCAACGTGACTGCAACGGAACTGCCAGCACCTCCGCGCCAGTAGTACAGCCCGGGATCGTTACATAGACGCTGGCCGAGTTCTGGTCGAGCTTCTCGGTATCGACCAGCAGGGCACTTCCATGGGGTCACGGCCAGGACGGTGCTCACACCGGGATGCAGGGCCTTGCGGCTACTTGTTTACTAGCGTTACGACCGCGGCCCGCGCAGGCTTGGTCGAGGTGACCGGCGGGACGCTCTCATCGCGGCTGCCCACTGCAACATTGGTGTGGCTCTCATCTGGCATGCGGCCGGCCGGTCACCGTAGCGCGGAGAGGCTCAAGAGCGCCTCTGTGTGTCAAGTAGTTGCGGTTGGCTGAAGCTGTTGATCTTTGAGGATGTGCCGGTAGATGACGTTGGTGAGGCGTCGCTTGAGCGCCCGCCGGGCCTCTGCCGGGGTTTTTCCTTCAGCGATTTTGCGGAGGTAGTAGGTGCGTCCGGGGCCGGGATCGCGGGCTTGGCAGACGGCGATGGTGTGGATGGCGGTGTTGAGTCGACGGTTGCCGGTGATGTTGAGCCGGTGGCGTCGGCGGTCACCGCTGGATGCCTCGAGCGGGGAGGTGCCGCTGTAGCTGGCGAGGTGATCAGCGGTCGGGAAGCGGGTGACGTCACCGATGTGGCCCAGGATCTTGCCTGCGATGATGGGTCCGACGCCGTGGATGTCGGTGAGGGAGGATCTCGCGGGCGAGGTCGCGCCGGCAGGCGTCGGTGGCGGTGAGTGGTCGCAGGCCGCGCATGAGGACAGTGGCTTTGGCGGCGGTGAGGTCGGTTGGGGCGCCGCCGGGGATGAGGTCGCGCAGTAGGACGTGAAGACGGTTGAGTGCCCGGACTCGCTCGACGGCCAGGTCGTCGCGGCGTTCGGCGAGCAGCCGCAACTGGGTCGTGTGGTCTTCGGCGACGACTGGGCGCAGGTGCTTGTGGCGCATCGCGGCGTGGGCGACGCTGGCCGCGTCAGCTGGGTCGGTCTTGCGGGTGCCGCCGGTGTCGAGCAGACGAGCCCGGGCGGACAGTTTTGCGGGTACGTCGACGACGTCTTCGCCGTGGGCGGCAAGCAGTTGGGCAATGCCGCGGCCAAGTCCGGTGGCGCCTTCGACAGCGAAGCGACGCTGGGGCCAGCGCGCGGCCCAGGTCATCAAGGTCTTGTAAGCGCCGGCGTTGACGGTGACACGTCGGCTGGCCAGTTGCTGGCCGCTCGGGTCCAAGGCAACAGCGGTCAGCGACGCCTTATGCGGGTCGATTCCGATGGTGATCACGGGCATCCATTTCGCCTGGGGGCAGCTACGGGGACGCCGTGGCGGGCAGCCTGACTTGAAGAATCTCTTGTACATGCCTCTGTCGAGCCACGCCACGGCCGGGCGCCGGTCGGCGATGGCACGCTCTTGATGAGCCAGCTCGTAGGCGGCAAGGGGTCATGCGAGCCAGTGCCAACCGGCGCCCTAACGCTAGGGCTGCCAGGGCTATTGCGTAGTCCAGTGTGGAGTAGGTTGACCTGGGCTATGTGGAGCTGTCGGTAGGTTCTGGGGTGCTGTAGGCAGGTGTGGCCCCTTCGGTGATCATGGAGTTGCTGAACAACACGACTCCGAGTAGAAGGCCACACCTGCTGATGCCATCATCGCTGATCGCCGCGCTGCGCCCGAACCTGCACGCCGATATCGATGTCCCCGATCTGATCGACGAGCCCGCCCGGCGTGATCTGCTGGAGTTCTGGCAGGTGTCCCGGATCCCCGTGACCCGCGCGGGGTCCGCTACCAGCTCGCGAGTCTCCTCGCGGTGGCGGTGTGCGCGGTGCTGGCCGGGGCCGTGACGTTCGCCGCGATCGCGGACTGGGCCGTCGATCTGGACGCCGACGCCCGCCACCGGCTCGGGTTCACCGGCCCGATCCCGGTGGGCACCACGGTGTGGCGGTTCCTGATCCGGCTCGACGCCGAGGTTCTGCAGGCGGTGCTCACCGGCTGGTTACGCTCCCGGATCACCCCACCACCTGCGGACAGGTCATCGCGGCCGGCCCGGACCGTCATCGCGGTGGACGGCAAGGTGCTGCGCGGGGCGCGGCTGCCCGACGGCCGGCAGATCCACCTGCTGGCCGCCTACGACACCGCCACCGGCGTGGTGCTGGCGCAGGTGACCATCGCCAGCAAGTCCAACGAAATCCCCGCCTTCGCACCGCTGCTCGACCAGGTCGAGACCATCCTCGGCACCCTGACACGGTGTCGTCGTGGTGGCCGACGCGCTGCACGCCCAGGTCGGTCACGCCCACTACCTCGCCGCCCGCGGCGCGCATCTGCTGGTCACCGCCAAAGCGAACCAGCCGACCCTGCACCGACATCTCCGCGCTCTGCCCTGGGCGCAGGTCAGCGTCGGGCACCGCACCCGCGACCGGGGGCATGGCCGCCGGGAGACCCGCACCCTCAAAGCCGTCACCGTCGCCACCCCCGGCGGGCTGGGGTTTCCCCACGCCGCCCAAGCCGTGCGGATCACCCGGACCCGGATCATCGCCGGGAAAACCAGCCGGGAGACCGCCTACCTGATCGCGTCACTGCCCGCCGAGCACGCCCAACCCGCTGACCTGCACGACTGGGCCCGCCGCGAGTGGCATATCGAGAACCGACTTCACTGGGTCCGCGACATGACCTTCCGCGAGGACGCTCACCAGGCCCGCACCGGCACCGGACCCGCCGTCGCCGCCGTCCTCCGCAACACCGCGATCGGATACCACCGCACCAACGGCGAAACCAACATCGCCCGCGCCACCCGCCGCGCCAACCGCCGACCCCACGACCTCATCGACGCCGTGACCAGCAACAACCCGACTACGCAATGACCCTGACGGGCTGCAGACCCACGCGTCTGACCTCATTAGACAAGTCAGGGGTCTGCCCATGTGCTCGAAGTAGCGCTGCCCTCCTCGCTGACATCAGCGACTCTGATCGAGGAGAACGCAGTGGAGACCGTCATCATCGGCATGGATCCGCATAAGAGATCCGCGACCATCGAGATCATCAACGATCGAGAGAAGGTCCTGGCTCACGGCCGGTACGCCACCGACCGTGACGGCTACCAGGCCATGTTGAAACTCGGTCGCCGTACAAGGACCGCGTCTGGGCGGTCGAGGGCTGCAACGGAATCGGCAGGCACCTCGCCCAACGCCTGGTCGCCGATGGTGAGGCCGTGGTCGACGTGCCGGCGAAGCTGTCGGCGCGGGCGCGGGTGTTCGACACCGGCCAGGGCCGCAAAACCGATCCCGTCGACGCGCACTCGGTGGCGCGTCGCAGCGTTACGCAGCAACGGTTTACGCCAGGTCGCCGTCGATGACACGACGGTCGCGCTGCGGCTGTTGGTCGATCGCCGCGACGGCTGGGCCGGGACCGCACCGAGACCGTCAACCGGCATGCACAAGCTACTGCTGGAACTCATGCCCGGCGGGGCGAAGAAGTTTCTGTCCGCAGCCCAGGCCCGACCCTGCTCGACACGGTCCGGCCCCGCGACATCGTCGGGCGCACCCGCCGGCGGCTGGCCTCCGAGCTGATCACCGAACTCGCCGCGCATCGACAAGAAGATCAAAACCGCCAACAAACAACTCACGAACTCGTCGACAGCCACCGGCAGCGGACTGCAGACCTCAACGGCATCGGACCCTCCGGCGCGGCCCGCCTCATCGGCGACATCGGTGACATCAGCCGCTTCGCCACCCGGCCACTTCGCCTCCTGGAACGGCACCGCACCCATGGACGCATCCTCCGGCGACCAGCAACGCCACCGCCTCTCCCGCGCCGGCAACCGCCGTATCAACCGGGCATTGCACATCATGGCCATCGTCGCAGCTGCGCCACGACACCGAAGGCCGCGCCTACTACCGCCGCAAAGTCGCCGCCGGCAAAACCAACATGGAAGCCCTGCGCTGCCCTCAAACGACGCCTGTCCGACATCGTCTACAAGCAGATGCTCCGACGACGCCAACGACGCCGTGACGGGCCCGGGAGGACACACGGGAGCGACTCTTCAATCCAGCGCGGCCAGCCCAATCCCGACACCGGTACTTCGGATCAGTCACTTCCCGGACCCGCCACCACTCACCCTAAAACATCATTACCCGCTGCCGCTTGACACAGAGGGGAGCCTACTTCTGATCTTGGTCGAGGTTGGCCTCGTGGGTCAGATAAGTGGCTGAGCCGGGGTCGGTGGCGGGAGCGGGCCGGGGCGGGCAGAGCACGGCCACGGCGATGGCTGCTGTTATCGCCGCCCCGGCGGGGTAGGCCATGCCGCCAAACTCGTCGGTGGGCACCAGGCCACGCCAGAACGGCGAGTCAGGCACGGCCGTGTCGGACAGTGTGCCCAGGAATTGCAGACTACCGAGCAGCCAGGCGGGGATCAGCAAGACGAGACCGCCAATGGCGGCGGTGGCCGCGAGAGGAGCAGCCAACGGACGGTGCTCGAGACGGCGGCTGGCCCAGCCGGCTAGCAGCCATCCGGCCAGCATACCGAGCAGGCCGACGGCGAGCGTCGAACCAGTGAGCCAGCGCGGTTCCGCCCGGTAGATCGAGACTCTGAGCCCGCCTTCGGCGTACGCTGCGTCGAAGTAGTCCTCGAACGACAGCACGAGTGCGTCGTTGCGTGCGGTCAACGCCTGCGAGTTGTTTTGCCGGGCGCCGGTTTCGATGTCGGTCGGGCTGGTCGAGTAGGTGTCGGTGACGCGCCAGCCGGCCGCCTCCAGGCGTTGCTGCAGGCCGGCTAGATAGGCGTCGACGTCCTCGGTTGCAGGCGTTCGATCGGTGCCGTAGCTGACCGACGCCGCATCGGTCTCACCACCGTTGTTGCGGAAGGAGTCGTCCGACCTTTCGTACCATTGTGCCGATAAGCCTGGGGTGAGCATCTCGGCCAGCTGAGTCCGCGCTGCGCCGGTTGGGAGCGCCGGCGCAGCCTCCCAACCAATACGGTTCGCCAGCGACGCGCTCAGAAAGCCGGAGAAGATTGAGGCGAAGATTGCCAGCACGACCACGCCTCTGCTGAGTGGACGACCGAGTCGGGCCCGCATGCCTTGCCGAAGCAGGTTGAGCGTCTCAATAAGGCCGGGCCGGACGTGTCCGGCCTCGGCAGCCATGAGCAGCGTGTCTGCCAGTTCTCCGCGACGTGAGCCCTTCGGGTAGACATGCAGCAGCAGGCGATATGGGGTGGCGAGGCGGCGGCTCATGCGAACGCCGGGCCAGGCCGCGAGGCGTTCAGCCGCCGCGATGCGGTGCGAACGTTGTGGGCCAGTCGCGCTGTCTCCTCAGCGAGTGCTGCCGCGCCGCCGTCGGTGAGGCGGTAGTAGCGCCGAGGACGCCCTTCAACGGTCTCCTCTCTGTCGATCGCGACCAGTCCTTGGGCGGCTAACCGGTCCAGCGCCGCGTAGAGGGTGCCGGCCTGCAACCTGACCTGGCCTTCGGAGAGCGCCTCGGCCGTCTGGATCACGCCGTACCCGTGCCGTGGCTGATCGACCAGCGCGGTCAGGATCCAGAACGTCGGTTCTCGCATGGCCTTCGACATGACCGCCAATATAAAGATTATCTGACTATGGTGCAACGGCGCTGGTGCCGCGCCGGCCGGGGCGCTTACATCGCCCGCTTGCAGTCCCGAGCCACGCCCCGCGACCGGCAGACCCGAACAAGCCACACGAGCACTCTCCGGTGGCCGGAGGAAGCACGAACGGCCACTGCATCGCCGGGCAACGCCGCTATCGCAACGTCCCGAAGAGCGCGCACGTCGGCTACTGGCTCGCGGCCGCCGTTCATCCGGTGGTACCGGTTGTTGGCGTCGCGCTGGGTCAGGCTGGGGTCCGACGGTGATCGGCGACACGACTGTCTCGATGCGACCACCTCCGAATGATCAGGTGAGCGCACATCGGCAGAGTCGAGCATCGGTCGACGGAGATCAACGCGCTGAACGCGGCATGTGCGGATGCATTCGGCTTCGACGCTAGTGCCGCGATGGCACGTCGCCGTGGCATGATCGAAGGCGAAACGAACCTGGGAAGTGTTCATGCCTCGCCGATCAGCGAGACAGGTTAGAGCGATGTCTCCGCGCCGACATCGCTGGCGACTGGTCCCTGCATCACGCACACCGTTGCCCGCCAAATTGTCTGCCTCGACCAATCACCAAATACGCAGCTTCGAACGCCGCCACGGCCTTGACCCTGGCCACGTCGCAGTAGCGTTACGCCGATGGGATTGCTGGGCACGGTGTCGGCGTGCGGACCGTTGGCGCTACGGATCGGCTGTTCAGCCCACCTTTCGCTGACGACCGCGCACTACTGGAGGCCGTGCTCGCAGGATTCCGCAGACCAGCGCGCCGGCAGTTCTGTTCGTTACTGGCGACCCTGGACGCCCGCTACCGCACCGCGACGGTCCACGATCCCTTCACGCCTGCATACCTGGCTTGGTGGCGCCGACGAACAGAGTTGTGACGTCGCACCGCGACGCAGCGACCGATCCGGACATCGGCACGAGCGAATGCTTGATGGCGACGCCCGACCAGCGGCACGACCGGATGTTCGTAAGCGGACGTGGTCGCTGTACGTTCGACTACGCAGATCAGATGCGGTGGAGGAATAAGTCGCATGAGCGGAGCTGGACAGTCGATGAGACGCATCGCGGACGCCGCCGTCGAACGAGCTCGGGGACGTCTTCGCGAGAGATTCGGCGAAATGATCGCTACCGCGTTCTACTACGGTGCTGTTGATATAGCTACGAACCACCTCGTCGTGTGGGTTCTTCTTAGTGGTGATCCTGGGCGTATTCCCGAGTGGTGTTTCGACCCGCATGATGTCCAGGGGAACGACCTCGAACTTCGCTCAAGTCTGATCGAGGCGCAGCACGTCGTCCGCACCTGCCTCTACGAGGCTGGATGGCCAAACGCCTTCGATGCAAGGGTCGGCTTCGACTCCGACGAACGGGTTCGCCAAGGCGGAGGTTGGTACTACTTCAAGTGATCTCTCTGCCATTCATCGGCACGAGCGGTTGCTCCACCCACGCTCGGACGGTGGCAGACACGTGCCGATACTTAGCCCGTGAACGACTACGTTTGGCCTGCGGACGGAGCGCGGCTGGCCGAGCAGGCGCGCCAGAACTGGATGGAGATCGTGACGGCGTTGCCGGTGGGATCGCTAGTAACCGGCGAAGTTATCGGACGACAACCCTTCGGCGTCTTCGTCCGGATCAACGGAGTGCCCGGCGCGGTCGGCTTGGCCGAGATCATCTCAATGCCGCAGGGTGCGGAGCTTCCCGCAGCGGGCGCCACCGTGCGCGGCGCGGTCATCTGGCACGCCGACCACAATGACCAGGTGAGACTTCGGCTCACTGGATTCAATATTTTGAAGGCGGTGCGGTCACCTTCACCCACGGGCACGGGGCGTTCGGCATACCCAAACCCATCGCTGACTACCACCAGCGCCTGGGCGGCGCCGGCGGCGATCTCGGTTTCCCCCTCGGACCCGCCCGCGAAGCCCAGCCGTCCATCCATAACACCACGGGCCAGTTCCAGCGGTTCGAGCACGAGAAGGAACTCGACTCAGAAATCCTCGATCTGTGGGCCAGCCGGGGGATGGAGGCCGCCGGCGGATGCACCGTCTACACATCAAATTTTGGCACCTTCACCGTCTCCTCGCGCCGTGCTGTGGTCTTTGAACGGGCAGGCGGTACCGGAAGCTGGCTCGGGTTCCCGATCGGCGACAAGATCGACGAGTGCGGGCTTTACGGGGGCAAGCATTGGGCGAACCGTCAGCAATTCGAGTGCGGCGACATACTCCGGCACCGAAACCATCACACTGTCACAGTGTCCACCGTCGTCATGGACGCCCTCGAGGCTCAGCCTGGTTTGCGTGAACAGATCGGCTACCCCATCAGCGAAGAAAGTTCGACGGGCATCGACGGCGTGATTGTCCAGTTATTCACCGACGGCGTCATCACCATCACGGACAATGAGCCGACAGTCTGGGTTCGTTCCTGACCGGTTCTGGCGAAGATCTACCCCGCCCATTCGCGCATCAGCCCGCCGGCCCACAAGATAATGTCCGTTACTTTGTGCGCCCACGCCTGCCTCGCCGTCACCGCGCAAGCTCAAAAAGGGGCAGTTGGTGCGGCTCGGACTGCGCTCGATCAGCCTCGCCGAGACTCGATGTCTCCTGGCGCATCATGAATTGATGATCATCGTAGTGATGACGCCACAACACTCGGACTAAACGAACCGGCGCGCACAGTTCCCCTGGGAGCCACCCGAATCTGGGGCGGCCGCGCCCCGCGTGAGGGCGCCGTCCGTCGCTGTCAGGAGTTCGCAAAGCCATCCGCGGACTCGCGTGGTCCGTGGCTTGGCGTAAGCCCACTGCTACAGCTGGGCCGCGAGGGTCTTGGCGAACTCCGTCGGGTGCCCGGCGAAACCGCCGTGGTCGCCCGGGAAGACTACCGGCTCGATACCCAACTCGACGGCGACAGCGATCCCGGTGCGGTGGGCGAGCTGGCCGGCCGAGGTGGCGCCGACGCCGACCACGATGCGGGTCGGGGCAGCGCGCAGGGCCTCGTAGTCCGGCTCGAAAGCGGTTGTCTGGCGGATCAGGTGGCCGAAGAAGACCTTGTTCGTCGCGTCCATTCGGGCCAGCTGCTCGGGCGTCGGCTCCCAGGCCGGGCCCCCGCCACCACCAGTCGGATCGATGCCGATATGGGACAGGAACGCGCCCATCGCGGCCATCGAACCGTCCGTCCAGTAGATGTCGTAGATCGACTGCATGTGGCCCCGCTCCTCGTCGCGCTCGGGCAGCGCGTTGGTCACGGGCGGTTCGTGGGCCACGAGCGTGCGTACGTCGGCCGGGTGCGCGGTGACCAGGGCGAGCCCGACGGTCGCGCCGCCGCTGGAGCCGAAGAAGTCGACCGGGCCGCCACCGAGCGACTCGATGAGCCGGTGCACGTCGTCGGCTTGGACCTCAGGCGTGATGTCGGCGTCGTCGTCGTCGCGCGTGCTGTTGCCGATGCCGCGCGGGTCGTAGGTCACGACAGTACGGTCGGCGCTCATCACCGAGGCGAGCGGTGCGAAGCCGCTGCTGTCCATCGGCGACCCGATCATGAGCAGGAGCGGGCCGGTGCCGCTGGCCTCGTAGTAGAGGCGGGCACCCGGAACATCGAGGTAGGTCACACCGCCAACCTTAGCCACGGCCACCGACAATCCGGCCCAACATGTCGCGCAGCGCCGTCCGTTCGGCCACAGACAGCGCGGCCAGGAACTCCTGTTCGGTCTACGCTACGGCGCCACGCAGCGCCCCGCCCGTTGGCACTGGTAGCGCCACGCGTCCGCGAAGCGAGAGCACAACAAACCATCACTCTCAGTACGTGGCACGCCAGGATCCTTAGCTCTTGATTGCCAGCTCGGAACATCACCGTCACCATCGCTCCCCGCGCTGTCCGCAAATGAGCCGGCGCCGTCCAATATGGATAGGCGCCGGCTCAGATGCGCTGGCCGGTCGCGGCCTTGTTGGTTACGGCGTTGTGATGCGCCAGATACCGCGTCCGTGCGTTGCCGCATAAACGTTGCCGTCAGGGCCGAGGGTGACGTACATCGCGACCGTGGTCGGGAAGTTGGTCCCGAGTCGCGTCCACGCCCCGCCGACCGGTCGGTAGAGCACGCCGAGGTCCGTACCCACAACGAGACCGCCATTTGGTGTGATGCGCACGCTGTTCGCCGGGACGTCGGGGAACGTCGAACCATCGATATCGGCCCAGGTCGTGCCGCCGTCGGTTGTCTCAAAGACGTGACCGACGCCGGCTCCCGGACCCTCGGTGAAGTGCCGCGAGAATCCGTTCATGACAACGATCATGTGGTTGGAGTTCGCCGGATCGATGGTCACGCCGCCGATGTATCGGCTCGGCAGGGCGCCGGCCGCGACGGTTTGCCACGTCCACGATCCGTCGGTCTGGTGGGTGCCGATCACGACGCCGCTGGAGAAGCCGGCGTTGTTGCACTGCCCGCACCAGCCCGCGATGACGTGGTTGCCGGAGAACGCGGTGGCCGTGGCGACCTGGACCGGCGACGCGAATGTATAGATCTTCGACCACTCGCTGCCGGACCTGATCGCGAAACCCTTGTTCTGGTACCAGAGACTGTTACCTCCGGCGACCCACTGGTTGATATCGGTGGCGCTGGCCGCGAACGGTGCGATGAAGCGCGCATTGATGTCGGGGGGCGAGATACTGAAGGTTGTCGCATCCGCCTTGTCGAGGAACGCGTTCGGGTGGCCAGGCCCTGGGTTGGCGCAGGTCTGGGTGACCTCCATCGTCAGATCCACGTACTCCTGGACGATGTTGCATCCGTTGTTCGGGTCGACCAGGACGTCGCCGCCGTCGCCGCCGAAGTTGGAGACCATCTTCGGTGCACCCGGTCGCATCAATGACCCGCCGTTGTCCTGCATACCACCGCTGACCAGGACGCCGTCGCCGGCGCCAAGGTCTGGTCGGGTGCCGTTGCCAGCGATCTTGCCAACGCCGACCGAGTAGTACTGCAGCGCGTCGATCGTGCCGTCGTTGAGGCTGGTCCAGTCGGTCGCGTGCCCGGCTGAGTCGACGCTTCCGGCGATCGGACGCCGGTAGATGCCCCCGTCGTTGCCGACGAAGACG
The DNA here is from genome assembly GCA_963797605.1 of uncultured Actinomycetota bacterium. Lineage (GTDB taxonomy): Bacteria > Actinomycetota > Actinomycetes > Mycobacteriales > Micromonosporaceae > DASQPR01. The sequence continues at coordinate 37,452 of CAWCPX010000008.1, forward strand.
GACGGCGTGCCGTTCACCGTGCCGATCGCGACCGAGTGCTGGTCGCTGTGCGTTGTTTGCGGGCAGCCCTTCGAGCCGTCCGGCGAATACAGCGAGTCCGGTGTCCAGCACGGGAAATTGAAGTTCCAATACGGGCCGACCGTGGACCAGCTCGAGCCGCCGTTGTGCGTCTCGTAGACCTCTTCGAGGCCGGCGTAGACGTGGTTCGGGTCGGTCGGGTCAACCGCGATGAACTGGTTGTACCACGCTTGGATGCCCGGACCGTAGCCCTTGCCGCCGATCGCTTGCTTCAGTGCCGAGCCCGAGTTCGCGAGCTTCTGCGAGTCGGCGATCTTCGACCAGGGACCGGTGATCGATCCGTTGTTCGACACATAGATACCGTCGAGGTAGCTGTTGACCGTGCCGGACAGTTTGTTGAGCAGGGTCGGCGACTCGTTGATGGCGTAGAGCTTCGAGCCGTCCTTGGCGTACGCGAAGCTCACGTAACCGATGTCGTCGGCGGGCAGGGATCCGGTTGGGTTGATCTTCGACCAGGTCGCGCCGGAGTTGTGGGTTTCGTAGAACCCGTTGTAGGTATCCCCACTGCGCCAACCGGCGGCGGCGACGATGTGTGTCGGATCGTTCGGGTCCGGTGCGACGTCGTTCGCGATGTTCTTGTACGCCGCGTTCGAGTCACCGGCCGTCGTGATCGTGCCGAACTGCGCACCATCCGCCGGGTTCTGCGCGTAGCCGGCCAGTGCGGTCGGTTCGTATCCCGGGTTCGGGGCCAGTGAAAGCGTCCAGTGGCTGGTGGTGTCGCTCAGCGAGTGCCACCAGACACCACGCAGGGTCGCCGCCCATACGCGGTTGGTGGTGAACCGCAGCGCGCCGATCGTGGTGCTCTCCAACTCGTTGCCACCGACCCGGTCGGCTGCGCTGAACACACCGGTCTTGGGGTTTGCCAGGCGGTACACGCCACTACCGACGTAGCTGGTGCCGCCGGTGTTGGCTTCGCCCGTCGCGTACCAGAGTGAGCCGTCCTTCGCTAGGGAGAGTGTGCCGGTCGACAGCGACGGCAGCGCGTCCGCGATCGGCGTCCAGTGGCCGCCACCGGTCGTCGAGCGCCACACACCGCCATTCGCGCCCGCCGCGTAGACATCGCCGCTGTCGTCGGCCGCGATGCCGGTGATGCGGCCGGTGACAAGCCCGGAGCCACCGCTTGAATTCGAGTAATAATCGCGGTAATCCGGGTCGTCGGCGTCGTACGGGGCGTTCGTGATCTCACTCCACGCACCGCCGGTCGCGCTCAAGCCGTGCAGCTGGGCATACGCGGACGAATAGGCACCCGGGTTCACGATGCCCGACGGCGCGGTCCGCGCCCACGCGTACTCGGACTGCGCGGTCAGGAACTCGTTCGATTCGCCGCCCGAACCTCCGTTCGCGATTCCCTGTGATGGTCGATCGGCATCGTCGCCGGAGTACTTCTCGCGCGACCGCGGACTCATGCTCTCCGCCGCCACGAGTGACCTGGATGGTTATCCCGGCACCCAGCACGAGTACGACTGCACCGACTACGGCGATAACCGCGCGACGCCTTCCGCCCCTGATGGCCATGTGCTTCCTCTCCTGTCATCACTGCCTCGCTTGCCTGTGGTTGCCTATCGTGGCTGCCCAAGGTGCAGCGCGCCGCGCGATTGAGTGGCGTGCGACGTCATGCTGACCGCTGGTCTGGCGTGGTGACGGCAGCAATCACCCGTCGTGGGTATAGCGCTGTGGGAGGGACGGATGTCACACGGCGGCTGCCAGACGAGTTGGCCGGTGGCGGCGGCGCCGGGAGCGGTGCCCGAACACCGCTCCCGGACGTCGCGACCGGCGTTGGCGCTAGAACGCGCCGGTGCCGTTTGGTGTGCCGAGACCGGTGGGACCGTCCCAGCCTGCCCGGGCGTTGCACCACTGCGTGGTCGGGCAGGTGCCGTTGCTGCCCGAGGTGATGTCGAACAGCGACCCGGAATGGGTGTACGGGTAGTTGTTGTCGATACTCGCCTCGTTGCCGGCCAGCCCGTAGACGCCCGCGATGATCGGCGACGCGACGCTGGTGCCGCCGAAGACGAGCCAGCTGCCGTTGTAGCGGACCGAGACCCCCGTGTTCGGGTCAGCTACAGCGGACACATCCGCCTCCGCCCGCAAAGTGCAGCCGGTGCCGAAGCTGGCCGCACCCGACAGCGCGGTGTTCAGCGTCGAGCATCCCGATCCGGCGCCGCTCCATACGGTCTCGGTCCAGCCACGAGTGCCGCCCCCGGAGACCAGGTGGGTGCCGCCGACCGCGGTGACGTAGTGCGACGACGCCGGATATTCGACGCCGTAACCGTTGTCACCTGAGCTGACGGTGATCGCAACGCCCGGGTGGTTGAAGTAGGCCCCGTAGGTCGCATCGGAAGCGTCCGAACCGCCCCAACTGTTGCTGACCACGGTGGCGCCGAGGGTAACGGCCTGGTTCTCCGCGGTCCCCAGGTTCGCGAACGAGTTCGACTTCGCCTCGACCAACAGGATGTGGCAGTTCGGGCAGATATCTGCTTACTGCGTGGGCGGCGCGATGATCGCCGACGTCCGCCGGCGCGCCGGCCGGGAATCGCTCCATGCAGGTCGCTACGGACAGCATCTGTCCTGGCAGTCGTTGGAGTCTGTCCGAACGGTGGCGCTAAACGCGGGGGTGCAGCAGGTGTCGCCCTGCCATGCTTCGCGGCCTTCTTGGCGGCGATGACCGCGATCGCCAACGCTGTGGTGGGGTCGACCCAGGGCCGACAACCGACGTCCGGCCGCCTCGGCTCCACTGTCGATGAGTTCGACGATGTAAGCGGCGGTGCCTTCGTCCATGCCGTAGTACAACTCGGGTGGCCAGACGAAACCTACATCGACAAGTCTGCGGTGAAACGGCCGCAAGATGCCCGGGTGCACCTTGGCGAGGGTGGCTAGGTCGGTCGGGTCGTCGGCCGTACACGCCACGCTCGATGAGTATCCCGACGTTGTCGCTGGCTTCGAGTTGTACTGAGGCAAACGATCGAAGGCCTCCGACACTGCAGAGACGATGCCGCCACCCGTCGGCCCTGCGCTGGTACGCTGCGTCTACGCCGCCCGAGGCGAGTGTCCGATCCGGGGGCGTCCCGTGTAACGCCGCCAGATCACCCGGTAGCCTGAGCACTCACGAATCGGGCGGAGGCTACTCGTTGGTCCAGCTCGTCCTGACCCCAGATGAGGCGACGGTGTGCGAGGCCGTCGGTGTCCGGACCTTTGTGCAGGCTCGTTCGCTCGTGGCCCGTGGCGATCTGATCGACGTGAGGTGGAACCAACAGGCTGGCCGGGGACAAGCCATCGTGCGAGGTGAGACGACCGGCTCGGTCATGGCGTCGGCTGTGATGGGCCCCGACGGTGCAATCAAGAGCATCAGCGGCACGTGTACCTGCGACGCGCCACGCGACTGTTCCCACCCGGCCGCCCTGGTATTGATCGCGTACACGTCGGACACCTTGAGGCCACGGCCAGCGCCGTCGTGGGAGTTGGCGTTGACCGCCCTCCTCGGCGGCGATAGCCCATCCGGCGGGCCTGGTTCCCCGGAACTGGCGTTGCAGTTTGACATCGAGGACGGTGACAAACGTTCGCCGTGGCGGATCGGGCTCCGGCCGGTTATCCCGGGCAAGAAAGGATGGATCCGTACCGGCATTTCGTGGAACTCGCTCGACTACTCTTTCGTTCCCGGCTCGCCTCGGACGCGCGACCATGTAGACCTCCTGCGGGAGCTGCTCTCGCTGGCGGACGGGGAGGAACACGATCGCTATAACTACCGCTATTACGGGTCGGGCCAGCGCGTCGTCTACCTGGACGAGTTCCGCAGCCGGCGGGTGTGGGACGTCCTGGCCGAGGCGCACGAGGCAGGGTTGCCGATGGTGCAGAGCGGCCGAGCCGCGTTGCCGGTCAGGTTGGCGGCGCAGCCAGTGCAATTCTCGGTCCGGGCCGATCGGGTCGAGGCCGGCCTGCGGCTGCACCCGGTGTTGGCCGACGGCGCCGAGGTGATCGATCCCAGCATGTCGATCTTGGTCGGGCGTCCGGCCCACGGGATCGCGTGGTGGGCAACGATGGGGCAGGCGTCCTCGAAGGACCCGGGAACGTTGCGACTCGCGCCGCTGGCGCGGCCGGTGAGCGCGCAGGTTATCCAGGCATTGACCGCTCCGCCGATCGTCGTTCCCGCTGCCGACGAGTCGCGGTTCCTGCGCCAGTACTACCCAGGTCTGGTGCTGCGGGCCGACGTCGTGTCACTCGATGAGTCCGCGGCCCTGCCCGACATCAGGCCGGCGACACTGACGCTGAGCGTGCAGCGCCTGCCGGGGCACCGCATGTCGCTGGCCTGGGAATGGGTATCCGTTGTCGGGACGCAAACCTTCGCGGAGCCGTTGCACAGCGGCGTCGATCGGAGTGGCGACCGTGCCGGGATGCTCCGGCGGGCCACGGATCTGCTGGCGGAACCGGCTTACGGGTTGACAGAGCCGTCTTCGGGCGGGCGGCGACTGCTGAGTCATGCCGTCGTAGCCGGTGATGTCATGCTGCGGCTCGTCCGCGATGCGTTTCCCCAACTTGCCGAAACTGACGGCCTGGACGTGGTCGTCAAGCCCGACGAGGACGTGCCGGACTACGTCGAGCAGGAGGAGGTCCCGCTCGTCACGTTCGCGAGCGCGGCCGAGGCCAGCGCCGGCCACCACGACTGGTTCGACCTGTCAGTGCGGGTCACGGTCGGTGGCGAAGACGTGGGCTTCGAGGATCTGTTCGTCGCGCTGGCGGCCGAGCAGGAATTCATGATCCTGCCCAGCGGTCGATATTTCCGGCTCGACCAGGCCGAGTTCCGCCAGCTAAAGAGCCTGATCGCCGAAGCACGAGAACTGGGGGATGCGCCGGCCGGCGTCTTGCGGGTCGGCCGCTTTCAAGCAGGACTATGGCAGGAGCTGTCCGAGCTGGGCGAGGTCACCGGTCAGGCCGCGACCTGGCAGGAGTCCGTCCGCACTCTGAGCGCCACAGGAACCGTCTCCGCGGAGACTGTCCCGGAAGGACTGGTCGCCACGCTCCGGCCCTATCAGCGGGAGGGCTTCCAGTGGCTGGCCGCTCTCCACCGGCATGATCTCGGCGGGGTACTGGCCGATGACATGGGGCTGGGCAAAACGCTGCAGGCGTTAGCCCTGATCAGCCACGCCGTCGAGCAGTCCCGCGCCGAGGCACCTTTCCTGGTCGTCGCACCGGCCAGCGTGGTCAGCAACTGGTCGCACGAGGTACGCAGGTTCGCACCGGAACTCCGGGTCCACACCATCGTCGAGACCGGCGCCCGCCGGAGCGAAACATTGGCACAAGCGGCCGCAGGATCACACATCGTCGTCACCTCGTACACGCTGTTCCGGCTGGAATACGACGACTACGCCGCCCTACCATGGGCCGGGCTGATCCTGGACGAGGCACAGTTCGTCAAAAACGCCCAGTCGCAGAGCTACCGCTGCGCCAAGCAGCTGCCGGTCACATTCAAGCTGGCCATCACCGGCACGCCGATGGAAAACAACCTGGCCGAGCTGTGGGCACTGCTGTCCATCACGGCGCCCGGCCTGCTGCCCAGGCTCGACCGCTTCACCGACTACTACCGAAAGCCGATCGAGAAGGACCACGACGAGGACCGGCTCGCCCAACTGCGCCGCCGGATCCGGCCGCTCATGCTGCGCCGCCGCAAGGCCGAGGTCGCCACCGAACTCCCGGCCAAACAGGAACAGACCGTCGAGCTGGACCTGAATCCCAAACATCGCAAGATGTACCAGACCTACCTGCAACGGGAGCGGCAGAAAATCCTCGGTCTCCTCGGCGACCTGCAAAAAAACCGCTTCGAGATCTTCCGCTCGCTGACACTGCTCCGTCAGGCCAGCCTCGACCTGAGCCTGGTCGATCCGAAGCACAACGGCATCGCGTCGACCAAGCTGGATGCCCTGGACGAGCGGGTCACCGACCTCGTCGCCGAAGGACACCGAGTGCTCGTCTTCAGCCAGTTCACCCGATTCCTGAGCACCGCCCGGCAACGGATCGAAGACGCCGGCATCGCATGCTGCTACCTCGACGGCAAGACACCACGACGGGCCCAGGTCATCGCCGACTTCAAAAACGGAACCGCTCCAGTATTCCTGATCAGCCTCAAATCAGGCGGCTTCGGCCTGAACCTGACCGAGGCCGACTACTGCATCCTCCTCGACCCGTGGTGGAACCCGGCGACGGAGGCGCAAGCAGTCGACCGTGTCCACCGCATCGGCCAGACCCGCAAGGTCATGGTCTACCGCCTCGTCGCCAAAGACACCATCGAGCAAAAGGTGATGGCACTCCAGGCCAGGAAGGCCGAGCTGTTCAGCAGCGTCCTCGACGGCGGCGAATTCGCCTCGGCCGAACTGACCGCCGCAGACATTCGTAGCCTGCTTGACTGACTGCGTTCGGCTGCAACACCAGCACGCCCATTCGCCTCGCATCGAAGTAGCCGTGCGCCCGATCCCAAGATTGACCCCGGGCCTCCCACACATACCGCTGAGCTGGATTGCTGCGAGCAGACGGCGACAAACCCGTCGTACATGGCAGACATCCGCCCCGGCGACCTTGGCCAAACTCACGATGATCTGGAACTCGGCCTCCCGCGAGCATGAGCGGACAACCCATCAGACACGGATGATCGCGGAGTTGATCAGGACCGGGATAGTGAACGGGGTACCCCCGATGGGAGAGATTCCCCCAGAGGGGAATGTCGCGTTTCACACACTGGCATGATCATGGCTCCTAGCTGGGCTGTTGGTAGTTTCCGGCCCCGAAATCGGGCCCAGAAGCGACTGGGGGTAAACCCACCCCCTGACCTGGATCTAGGCCTAGGCGTCGGCCTACCTTCGCGCCCACCGGTCAGCCGATTTGATGCCGCACCCAGAAGGCGCTCGCCAAGCTCGTCGGATTTGCGCACTCATACGTCCGCTAGGTGGAAAGTGGAGCCTGGTCCCGAGTCGGGAACTTGCCGACATAGCTGACCGCCACCTCAATGCGGGCTGCCAACCGCGCGAGCGTGGAAAGAACTTCACGAGGCTGTCCCGGGCTGCGGTGGCAATGGTCAGGTCGCCGCGCGTGACGCGGAGGTGAGGTAGCGGCGCAGGTACGTTTCCCGCAGCTGGCTGGGCAGCCAGAACAGCATTCGATAGTCGGGACCGCCGTCGTGCCGCAGCCGCCGGTAGGCCTCCATCTTCAGGACGGGGCGGCCGTGGCCCTCGGTCGCGACATAAATCCCCTGAAACCAACCGAGTTGAGGTTGGCCATGATGGCGTCCGCTGCTGGCGGGGCATCTTGGCCATCAGCGGACGCTGCTCACGGGCGATTGCTGTGTCCCGGTCGGCGAGGGTGCCGGCCAGCCAAACTCCCGGCCGCCAACCCCGCTACAGAACCGTTGCATCTACACCCCGGTCGCTAGCGCCCCCACCACGGTCGAGGGCACCAACAGGCTCGCCGCCAACCAACGGACGCCAACCCGAACCAACGGGCGCCAACCCGAACCAACGGGCGCCAACGCGAACCAACGGGCGCCAACAGGTGTGGTGCCAACACGGCCCGGGAGCTAACGGGGCAGGCGACGGCCAATGTGGGCGGTGTCGGCGCTACCGTCGTCTAGTTGGTTGTCCGTCGTACGGTGAAGGCTCGTCTTCAAGAACCCCGCCACGCACCACGTACCGTCACGGGCATCTGCTACCCGTCGGGAGCCGCACCCGCCCACCCGCCTAGCCGGACTCCTGCTCCCGTCAATCCGCGTTAGGCGACCCTAGCGAACTCGTGACCTTCGACCCGTTGGGCCAGTTGGCCCGCGTAACCCGCAGGCAACTCGACCCCGAGGTCGCCTGCCCTGCGCTCAAGAGCACCTGACAGCGCCGCGGTCCGGATGCTGCGCAGCAGCCGCCCAGACACGCCGTAAGCGCTGCGGGCGTAGTCATCGTCGCTAAGCGACGTGAACACGAACTCACCGTCCGCGCACATGTTCACCCACGTCTGCGCCCACTCGGCGATCTTCGCCGCTGTAGCCGGCACCTTCACCTCAGTTGGCTCTGAGTCTTCGTGCCTTTCGGTCACAGCCGATACCGTCCGTGACGGTCGTGGCGTCGACGGCGGCACCGACACAGGCGGCTTAGCCGGCGCCGGCTCGGCTGCACCGGCGATCGACGCCGGCGACAAGACCACGGTCGGAGCCGCCTTCACTGCGGCCAACTCCGCCTTCCGACGCGCGGCCGCGAGATCCTGCGCGTGCCGTTCCAGGATCCGAGCGTCCACGGCCTTCCGCTTGATCGATCCGGACCCGTTCCAGGTTCTCCAGACCGTTCAGCACCGTCGCGGAGCGTTCCATCCGCCGGCGGAAAGTTCTCCCAGGCGATGAACGCCTGGAACGTGCTCGACGGCGCAGGTCAGCCACCGCAGCCCGTACGGCGGCCGCTTGTTCCGCGCGCACGTACTCGGCGCCTTCCTCGAACTGCGACAGGAACTCGTGGAAGATCACCATCCCGAACACCGACAGCAGCGCCAGGTAGCCACCTGCGACACGTTGTGGTGTGTGGCCGTACTCGTAGGCGAAGTTCACCGTCGCCGACGACAGCGACGCCACCCACACCACCCGGTAACACCGGCTCGGATCATGCTGCTTGTGCACCGCGCGGAACGCCAGGAACGCGAACGTCACACAAATTCCGTCGAGTGTTCCGGGAACGAGAAACTCCGCGCCGCCGTTCCAGTCCAGGACCGTTGTCCGAACGCGACCAGGCCGCGGAACGATCCGGCCAGGACCATGACCCAGAACAGGCCGCTGGAACAAGCGACGCCACCGTCAGCGCAACGTCACGCCGGCGGCTATCGGCGAAACGATCCGGGCGCAGAGCGCGTTCGCCGGCCAGCCGGATCCGGCGGCGAGCGATGCGCCACGTCATGGCCGTGGCTGCGACGTTGGCGATCATGAGCGCGAACCAGACACCGGACGGAATCCGCCCGGTGACGGAGACGATCTCCTGCCAGGTGTTCATCGGCGGTTCCCCCTTGGCTCGGTGCGGGTGTACTCCTGCTGGGTGTAGCCGGCGACGGCGTCGAAGGCGCCGACGTCGACGGGGTCGGTCATGGGAAGAGCGGCCAGTGGCAGCAGAGGGGCGGTGGTGGCGTGGAGGTGCCAGATCGCGTCGGCGGGGCTGCGGTCGCCGAGGCGGTCACGGGCCGCGGTGGCCACCGGGACGGCAGGTCGGGCTTCGGTGAGGCGGCGGTGGAGGTGGGTTTCGCGGAGTGTGGAGTGCAGCCAGAACAGCACCGGCCAGGCGGGTCCGCCGCGGCGGCGAAGGTTGTCGTAGCCGTGGAGTTTGTTGGCCAGGACGGGCAGGGCTTCGGTGCCGGTGTCGTGTTCGAGGTAGAACGCGACCGTTGCGTCGCCTTCGGTCCAGATGCCGAGGCCGTCGGCGTGGATGACGCCGATGGTGAAGGTGCCGGGCGGGACAAAGGACTGCAGTTTTGCTCGGGCCACCAGTGGTGCAGGTGGGTGTCGGGGTGGCGGCGTTCGTGGCCCGCGAGGTCGGTGAAGAACTGGTTGATGCCGAGGCGGTGGTCGAGGTTGCGGCTGCTGGCGATCCGGTGGAGGCGGGTGAGACTGTCGATGCGCCGCGGTGGGGTCTCGCCGCGGGATGCGGCGATGATGAGGGCTCCGGTGTGGGCGAGGGCGTAGTGGTATGGGTAGCTCCCGCCGTGCATGCGCAGGGGCGGAACCGCTCCAACAGGCCGAGGTGGGTCAGTTCGGTCAGGCGGCGCTGCGCGTAGTTGGTGGACGGGAACAGGGCGTTGGCGACCTGGAAGCTGGTCAGGACGCGGTGGTCGTAGAGCCAGCCGAATAGTCGCCAGTCGCGGTCGGTGAGGTGATGTTGAAGTGTGAGAACCGGGTCAGGGTGTCGTGGCAATAGATCCCCTCGTGACGTGAATAGATGTGAACACCCCTGTAGGGGGAGACCCTATGGGTCTTCGGGTTTGCATCGGCCGCAGATGAACCGGGTCTGGCCTGCGCTGTCAGATGACGGTCAGGGTGCCTGGGGGTCCTTATCAAGCGGGACGGGCTCGATGACCCCCGGCCGGATCCCGGATCGGACACCCACGTCGCCCGCCTGCGTCGATGCTGGTAGGCGCATGGAAACGGCCGCCGGCGCAAGGGATCGCGGCCCGACGGCTCGGATGCTGTCAGAAGGCAATGCTGAGGCGGGACGAGATATTCGTCCGCAATGATGTGATGACAGGAATCCCCAACACGGTCTTCTCACGTACATGAGCGCCGTCTGTTCCGCGCCAACCGCGCGAAGTGTCGGGGACCTACCCTTCCGACCGCGCATCGCGGTCAGGTCAATGGCTCCATGCCGCCTTGACGACCTGGGAGCGTGGCTCGGCCTTCATAGCCAGGCATCAACGGTACTCGACCAGTTGATGCTAGTCAATGTTATTGCAGGCAGCGGAAGGCCTTCCACCTGCACTGTCAGGACGTGACAGATCGTGTCAGGTCCGATAGCGCACGGCGATTCTCCCTCAGGGCTTCCTGACCTTTCTTCAACAAGATGAGATGCGTCTGTCCGACCGCAAACATGCCGGCGAATGCGGCAGATACCCGTACATGCGACGTCCGCTCACCTCGAGATCATCTCCGGTCGCTGTATCAGAACAAACTCGTTCATCACGTAGAGGGCAGCGAATGGAATGATGGTGCAGCCGCCGCCGGATTGCTCCGGAACTGCTGAGATAGGAGTTTCCATGAAATTTACGAAGCTCTGGACCGATCTGACAACGGATCTCCTATCCATGCTCACCACCTACCGCGCCAGGGTCGCGGAACTCGACATACACGAGAAGGCCGATCACACGCTGCTCACCGAAGCCGACATCGCCATCGAAACGATGATCATTGACAGGATCCGCGCCGTCGACCCCGAAGCTCGAGTTCTCGCCGAGGAGTCCGGCAGCGGCAGCTGGCGACCTGACGTCGACGTGGAACCCGAGCGGATCTGGGTCATCGACCCGATCGACGGCACGGCCGAGTTTGTCCAGCCACACAGCGGCGAGTTCTGCTCTGTCGTCTGCTTGCTCGAACGGCGGGAACCGGTAGCCGCGCTCATCGTGGCCCCCGAACTCGGCGTCGGCCGGACGCCGATCATTGTGCTCGCATCCCGAGCCGACAACACGATCGTGGTGAACGGTCAGCCCGCGACGAACAACAACGGACCTGTCCCGGCGCACGCGGCCTCCCTGACCCGGAGCGCGAAGACCGCCGCACCACCGTACGAGACGGCCATCGCGGCCGCCGGCTACGCGCTGAAAACGCGGACCACCTCGCAGACCCTCGACATGCTACGAACCGCCGTCGACCTGACCGGACTCATCGAGAATGCGCAGCGGTTCGATCTGTTCTACCGGCCCCAGCAGAAGGTATGGGACGGCCTCGCAGGCTTGTGCCTCGGCGAGATCGCCGGTCTAATATCTACAGACGTACATGGAACCAAACGGCTACCTGTATCAATGGAGACGCTCGCTCAACCAGAACCGACTTTCGCCAGCACCGTGATGGGCCGTCCGGAGGCAGTCAAGTGGTTCGTGGAGGTCGTGCAGGACTCCCACATCGCAACACCGAAGTCCTCGTAGACGTCACCTCCATCATCGGCGCCGAAGACTTCATCGTCGCCCAGAACCGCGGTAGCCAGCCCGGAGATCCGTTCGCTCGCCAAGCGTTCGTCGAGCTCATCCAATCGCTGGTCTTCATGGACCGGGTATGGGTCGCCCACCCCGTGATAGCTCAGCCGACCGCTGGCGACTTCGGCGCCAAACCGTACCTGCTGCGCTCGCTCGCCGACGCCAGTCTCCTTCACCCGCTGCAGCTCGATCCCGACGAAAGAACCGCCGCCGACACCGCAGAGGAAGAAGCCCTTCGCGACTTGCAGAGCTGGCAAGGCAACAAGGCGCTCGGGCAATTCATCGAGCAAGCGGTCACCTGCGATGACGCGCTGCCCGATCAGCGAAACTCGCTATCGAAGCGCACTCACGGTTGGTGCACCTTCCAGGCTGCGAACGTCCGCGTCGCCGGCCACCACCAGGATCGCATCGCGACATCTGAGGGCGTGGAAGACGACGCGTTCGGCGCGTGGGCCAGAGCGGCGTCGATCGTGCTGCGCGGCCCGCTGCAGTCGATGGCACCAGCGGGCGAGGAGGTCTACCTTGCCGCCACACTAGCTCGTGGCCTGAAGTATCGATCGAGGGCTGGCGCCACAGGGCTGTCCTACCAGGCCCACCCGATGCGAAGAGATTTCCTACTGACCTTCGACCTCTCCCGTGAGGGAGCGACCGAGGGCGTCGTACTCGATGTCATCAAGGCCATCCGCGGAATTCACCAATCCCTCATCACGGCCGTCGACGATAGCGATACCTACCGCGTGCAGCTCCTCGAGTTGGAGCTTCCGCTCCTGGTCGGCCGGCTGTGGCAGGCATCAGAGACCAAGAAGATCGGCGACCGCGAGTGGATCGATCTCGTCGTCACCCGCATCGTCGACTACCGGCAGAAGGCTGCTGAGCTGCGTGCGGCCGTAGCCCGATGTGTGACAGACGAAGATCATCTGCGGCTGGTACGGGACATCGACGGTGCGAAGAAACAGCTGCTGGAACGCCTCGGACTGCGGAAAGTCGTGCTCTCATCGGTGGAGACGGAGCTGGTCAACGGGGTTGCCTCCGTTGCCGAGTCCGTCCCCGGCGTGCCGAAGGTCTCCGGCATGTGGATCGGAGCCCGCACCATCGGAAAGCAGGTCGCATCGACGGGCACACCGGTTCAGCGCTTCCTCTACAAGGAGTTCTACCAGGCATGGAAGCGTGCCGGTCGCTGATGCGAGGTTAGGCGTTGACGGCTACCGGCTCTGCCCTCGGGGCGTAGTTCGTCTCCAAGGGCTGCCGCTGCTGTACGAGATCGGTCAGAAATTCTTGCGTCTCGGCATCCGTCGCGTAGATCACCGTGCCACGCATACCCCGCGTCAGCAGAACCTTGTACGTGTTCCGGATCAACTGATCGGCGAGTTCATCCGAAACCGCCTTCTTCTTCATCAACTCCGGGTCCCTGGACTCCGCCCGCCGCGTCATCACCTTGCCATCCCGGATCACCAGGTCGGGACCGATGATCACGCCGGACCAGTCGTACTCAAAGCCCTGAGCCGTGTAGACGCATCCGACCTGCCCGAAACCAGCCGGATCCGTTGCCCAGTAAGACCGTCCCGGCGCGCCACCGACGCTTCGTTCGCTCTTCGCGTTCCAGGGCCGCGACCAACCATCGATCTGCACGTCGTCGACCAGGGAACCGTCCTGTCGAGGATCGCTCCACGGCCAACAAAAGCCGGCTGCCATTCGCGCGCTGTCCCCGTCGCCCTCCCGCGCGCGCAGAAATTCCTCCATCGCGGCGGGGGAGGGCGCCATCCGGACGTCGATGTTGCCGTCGCCCACCCAGGTCACGGGGCCAGCGTCAGCGAGACCCAGTAGGGCGAGCACCCACCGTTCATACGCGTCGCTGCCGCCGCAACGGAACTGGTCATGCAACGACAACACTTCGACTTCGAGCCCCAAATCATGCGCACGACTCGTGATGACGTCCATCGACCCCATCTCGCCGGGTCGCACAACCTGGTGTTCGTCGAGCAGGAACACGGGTACGCGGGCGGCGGCGATCAGTTCCTCGATCTGCCCGCGACTCGTTTCGCGGGCCGCCTTCGGCGTGAACCGATCGACGGAGGTCTTCCGGATCCGGTGCGCCTCGTCGCAGATCAGGACGTCGATACCGTTCTTGTCCGCGTCCATGAACTTGTTGAAGTATCGGAACAATTCTTTAGTACGGTTTGAGCCGCGACCGGCGTACTTGCGCAACGTTTCCGTGAATGACTTCGAACCCGTGGCGTGCAAGACCGGATAGCCGAGCCGGGCCAGGTCGCTGAGCAGGGTCAACGCGATGACGCTCTTGCCACTGCCCGGGCCGCCGGACACGACGATCACCCGTTTGCTGTCCTCGCGCCGCGCCATGTGCACCGCCGAAAGGACCCGTTCGTAGGCGATGCGCTGGTCGTCGATGAGCGTGAAGTGAGTCCGCTGCTTCAGTATGTCCGCCGCGTGGGTCAGCAACTGCTGGCTCGGCCGCACCGCGCTCGTCATGAACCGGTCGCCCGCGGCGGCCCCGGACAACGGCGCGAATCTGGTCTTCAGGTATTCGATGAAATCACCACGGCGCTGGCCGGTGAACATCCGACTTTGCTCCGTCGCCGGAAGTTTGAGCAGGTCCGAGACATCATGGTCGGTTGCGTTGTGAAGATACGCGACGCCACGGATCATGTCGGTCGCCGAGGCCGCGATACCGAGGAAATCGCCTAGGTAGGAGCAGTAAGCGGCGACCTGGACGGCCGGATGCAGCCGCGGCGCCGCGACGTGGTCGACCGTGACCAGGTTCTCCGCGTCGTCAAATGTCTGCGCCGCCGACCATTGTTTGAGTTCGACGACAAGAAACGAGTCAGCACCCGTCTGCGGATGCTGGCCGGCGAGAACGACGTCGGCACGCTTGCTGGTCAAAGGCAGCTTGTACTCGATCAGCATTTCGACTTGGCCGAGGCCGGCGTCCATCAGATCGTGGGTCAGGGCCGTGAGGCTGCGGGACCACGACCGGTGCTCGGCCGCGCTGACGCCGGTGCCGGTCATGCGGAGCTGTTCCGCGACGCGGTCCGCGAGAATGTCGCGATCGGCGAGCGTAACGAGGCTTGCGACGGATCCGCGGTACGCCGACATGAACGAATGCCCCCGGGCAGCACGAAAGAATCGTGCGGATGGGGGGCATATCCCAGTCTCGGAAGCCCGTCGGACCGCTTGTTGACATGCTGACCTTAGTCATCCGGTCCGGAAACCGCCATCGACAGCCAGCGTCAACGCCTTGGATGTCTATCAACGGCTGGTTCGGGATATCGATGGAGCGAAGAGGCACTTGCTGGAACGCCTTGGACTACGGAAGGTCGTTTAGTCCTCCGTAGAGCAGGAGCTGGTCAATGGCGTCGCATCGGTTGCCGAGTCGGTCGCCGGCGTGCCGAAGGTCTCCGGCATGTGGATCCGAGCCCGCACCATCGGAAAGCAGGTCGCATCGACGGGCACCCCGGTTCAGCGCTTCCTCTACAAGGAGTTCTACCAGGCATGGAAGCGTGCCGGTCGCTAATGCGTAGCTTTCACCGTTTGCATCGGTTCCGTCGATCCCCGGAGGGGTTTCTGGCTCAACGTCGGTCGCATAGATTATGGTGCCGCCAGCGTGACGTAACGATGCCGATGCGACAAAATGGGGCTATGAGCCCTGTCAGCCGTGGCCGAAAAGGCAAGCAGAACAAGAGGCCCAACCGGCGAACGAGTGCGTTATCGCTGGTGGGTGCCCCGGACCAATGCGACTGCCCGGCGTGTACCGGCAACGACCTCGATTCGCGGCAACTCATCGATGACATGGTCGCCGGTGCCGCCGACGTACTCGAGTCACAGGATCCGCTCGACGCGGAGGTTCTCGGAGCGATATTCGTGTCGATCGGTGCAATGGTCGGCGACGGCTTCGACGAAGCACTGATCGACGGATTCATCCCGGAATTCGAGGAGCGTGCCGACCGGGAAGCGTTGGCGATGCTGCTTGCCATTGGTTCGGTGGCATCCGACGAGGCCAGAAAGTCGGCCCAACTGGCCGCCGATCGGTTGATCGCCGATGGTGTCGCGGAGCCAGCTTGGACCGCCGAGCTACGCGAGAACGTGACAGTCGGCGAATGCCAGCACCTCCATGACCCGCAGGGCACGGCGTCGATTTTCGCATGCACGTTTCATCGCGGAACGCGCTCGCACGCGGTGATGATCACCGTGGACAATCTCGATTGCGGCGCCGCGAGCGACATTCACCTGATCGACGACGGCCAGTTGCCCGACGTATTGGAGAGGCTGCGGGCCGCTGCGCGTGCCGATGGTGTGGAGATCACGACGGAGACGCTGGAAGCCGCGGAGTTCCGGTGGCAGGTCGAGAAGGCGCTCGACGCGCGGGCCGTGCACGACATCGACGAGATGTTGGACGACGACGAGGCCGAAGGCCTGGTGGATGACGACGGGCCGGGTTATCAACCTCTGGCGTTGCTTGTGCGTACCCGGATGAGCGCGTTGCCGGCACCGAACAAGCCTGCGGCGCCGCATGGGCACGAAGGCGATAACGAGGCGGCGCTTTCGCTGTTGCAGATGCTGGAACAGTTCGGCGCGACCGGTGGCCGTGGTTTGCCGGCCGGCCGGCGTAGCAGCGCGGTGGCGAAGCTGCCGCCGAAACGGAAGAAGTCCAATGGTCCAGCGCCGGTGTATCAGCTCAAAGTCGGGTTGGCGGGCGCCAAGCCGCCGATCTGGCGACGTCTTGAGGTGCCGGCCGATGTCAGTCTCAGCCGCCTGCACGTGGTGATTCAGGTGGCGTTCGGTTGGGACGACAGCCACATGCATGCCTTCGAAACCCCGTACGGGCGCTTCGGCACCGCGGACGCGGAGCTCGGTTTCCGGGCCGAGGCGCCGGTGACGTTGGAGCAGGTTGCTCCCGAGGTCGGCAGCAAGCTCCGGTACACGTATGACTTCGGCGACGACTGGCATCACGACATCGTGGTGGAGAAGATCCTCGACCGAGAGCCGGCGGTGACCTACCCGCGGTGCACCGGGGGTCGCCGTGCCGCACCGCCGGAAGATTGTGGCGGCGTATGGGGCTACGCCGACCTTGTCGAGATTCTGAAGGATCCCACTGACCCGGAACACGCCGAGCGTTTGGAGTGGCTGGGGCTCGACGCCGCCACTGACTTCGCTCCGGATCGGTTCGATGCCGCTGCGGTCACCCGGGCTCTGTTAGTCACGAGCAAATCACGATAGCTCTCCGTGCCGACGGTTAGTGCCTCGGCGTTCGACTCCGATGCCGACGAGGTGCCGGCGCCGGGGTGACCGGGCAACGATCGGAATGAGTGTTGCCTCAGTTAGGTATCGGAGGCAGGCATACCCCCGTGAGGCAACATTGAACGCGATCATGCCCACGGAACGTGCCTCATCACCCTTGGTACGCGATGACGCGGCCGAGGTACCAGGCTGACAACGTTGTCGTACGACGCCGCAGGTCACGGCGCGGAATGTCGTTTTACGCGCACTCGCCATGCGTCGATGTCTTCCCTACGATGCCGCGACCGAACCCTCAGCACCCTTGACAGCGCCGTTACATGCCGGTAATCATCTGGCGGTACCCCAGCCTCGCTGCCGTTGGCATGTCGGGCTGATATGACAACGTTGTCGTGCGCGGGGTGAGTGCCGCGCCGGAAGTCGAAAGGCACCCGATCATGTCCCGCAGTTTCACCCGCCGCCCCGTCCTGGCGAGGCTGCTCGCCGCCGTGTTGATAACCCCTATAGCTCTGGTAGCGACGGCGATGCCCGCCGCGGCAACCACTCCGCCCGGAGACTTCACCTCGTCGTTCGAGACCGCTGACCCGCAACCGACTGCCAGCACCGTCGAAACCTCCACAGGTGGCACCGCGATCCAGGGCAACCTCAGCGGTTCCAGCCCGACCGGCCTGCCCGGCAGCCTGCTCAACACGGTGACCGCCGTGACCGCGAGCGCCGAGAATCCGCCGAACGAAGTGGCCGTGAACCTCAAGGACGGCAATCCGTCGACGAAGTGGCTCGTCTTCAACACGACGGGTTGGGTGACCTACAAGCTCGGCACGCCCGCGGCGGTCGTGAAATACGCGCTGACCTCGGCGAACGACACGCCCGACCCGGGACCCGAAGGACTTCACGCTGCAAGGCTCGACCGACGGCAGCACCTGGGTCAACCTCGACAGCCAGACCGGGCAGACGTTCAGCGGCCGGTTCGTGACGAAGACGTACAGCCTCACGAACACCACCGCCTACGGTTTCTACCGGCTGAACATCACCGCGAACTCGGGCGACGGGCTCATCCAGCTCGCCGACTGGGACATCAGCGACGGCTCCAACACGCTGCCGCCGGCGACGCCGATGGTGACCGTGGTCGGCACCGGGCCGGTCAGCGGCTACAACATGAAGCCGACCGCCGGGTTCACCGGTCTCGCGTCGCTGCGGTACGCCGGTGGTGCGCAGGCTGACGGCCGCGCGTACGCGACGAACAAGCTCTTCGACGTTGACATTCCGGTCGGGGCGAAGACCCGCTTGTCCTACAAGATCTTCCCGGAGTTCACCGGGCGTGACGCGCAGTACCCGTCCAGTACGCGGCCATCGATCTGCACTTCACCGACGGCACCATGCTCAGCCAGCTCGCGCCGATCGACCAGCACGGCTACGCGCTGACCGCCGCCGGCCAGGGTGCGTCGAAGGTGCTCTACGCCGACCAGTGGAACGCGGTGCAGTCCGACATCGGCACGGTCGCCGGCCGGTAAGACGATCGACCGGATCGACCTCGCCTACGACGACCCGGGTGCCACCGCGTCGACGCACTTCCAGGGCTGGATCGATGACGTGACCGTGCAGGCCACGCCGCCGGTGATCGACGCGTCGAGCCTGACCAACTACGTCGACACCCGCCGCGGCACGAACGCGTCCGGGTCGTTCTCCCGCGGCAACAACCTGCCGATCTCGGCGATGCCGAACGGGTTCAACTTCTTCACGCCGGTCACCGACGCGTCGTCGAACTCGTGGGAGTACGAGTACCAGCAGGAGAACAACGCGGCGAACCTGCCGATGCTGCAGGGACTCGCGATCTCGCATGAGCCGAGCCCGTGGATGGGTGACCGCGACCAGATGTCGGTCATGCCGGTGCTCGCCGGCGGGTCGCTGACCGGGTCGCCGAGCAGCCGCGCCGCCGCGTTCAGCCACAACGACGAGACCGCGCAGCCGGACTTCTACAAGGTCACGCTGCAGAACGGCCTCGTCGCGCAGATGTCGCCCACCGACCACGGCGGCATCATGGCGTTCACGTTCCCGGCCGGGCAGGCCACCGGCAGCCTGGTGTTCTTCAACGGCACCTTCACCTTCAACGCGGACGGTACGTTCACCGGCTGGGTCGACAACGGCAGCGGCCTGTCCGCCGGTTACAGCCGGATGTTCGTCGTCGGGCACGTTCGACCGGGCACCGACCGCCACCGCGGCTTCGTCGGTCACGTTCGACACGTCGACGAACCTCGCAGGTGACGCTGCGGATCGCGACCTCGTTCATCTCGGTCGACCAGGCGCAGCACAACCTGGATCTCGAGGTGACCGGCCGCACGTTCGACCAGATCCACGCGGCTGCCACGGCGGCGTGGAACGACCGGCTCGGCCGCGTGCACTGCAGGGCGCGACGCAGACCGCAGCTGGTCACGATGTACTCCAACCTCTACCGCCTCAACCTCTACCCGAACTCGCAGTCGGAGAACACCGGCACCGCGGCGGCGCCGCACTGGCAGTACGCGAGCCCGGACTCCGCGCCGACCGGCACCTCGTCGCCGACGCAGACCGGCGCGAAGATCGTCGACGGGCAGATCTACGTCAACAACGGGTTCTGGGACACCTACCGCACGGTGTGGCCCGCGTACTCGCTGCTCTATCCGGACATCGCCGCGAAGATCGCTGACGGTTTCGTGCAGCAGTACCGTGACGGCGGGTGGATCGCCCGCTGGTCGTCACCCGGTTACGCGGACCTGATGACCGGCACGAGCGCCGACGTCGCGATGGCCGAGGCGTACCTCAACGGCGTGAAACTGCCCGACGCGCTCGACGCCTACAACGCGGCTGTGAAGGACGCGACCGTGGCCTCCGGGCAGAGCGCGGTCGGTCGCAAGGGTATCGAGTCGTCGCTGTTCCTCGGCTACACGCCCACCTCGACCGGCGAGTCGGTGTCGTGGGCGCTCGAGGGCTACATCAACGACTACGGCATCGGCAACATGGGCGCGGCTCTCGCGAAGGACCCGGCCACGCCGAAGTCGGAGCGCAAGCGCCTGACCGAGGAGTCCGCGTACTTCCTGCAGCGCGCACAGAACTACGTCAACCTGTTCGACACGAACACGAAGTTCTTCGAGGGTCGCGACGCCGCCGGCAACTTCCTCGCCGGAAACCCGCTGGACTGGGGTGGCGTCTACACCGAGACCGACGGCTGGAACTACGCGTTCTCCGCGCCGCAGGACCCGCAGGGCCTGGCCAACCTCTACGGCGGTCAGCAAGGGCTGGAAGACAAGCTCGACCAGTTCTTCGCCACGCCGGAGAACGCCGACCACCCGGGCGGCTACGGCGGCACCATCCACGAGATGGTCGAAGCGCAGGCCGTGCGCATGGGTCAGCTCGGCATGAGCAACCAGCCCTCGCACGCCATCCCCTACGCGTACGACGAGGCCGGAGCGCCGTCCAAGACGCAGGCGATCGTGCGGGAGATCCTGCAGCGGATGTACGTCGGCAACGAGATCGGCCAGGGCTACCCGGGCGACGAGGACAACGGCGAAGAATCGGCGTGGTACGTCCTCAGCTCGCTCGGCATCTACCCGCTGCAGGCCGGATCGTCGAACTGGGCGATCGGCTCGCCGCAGTTCACCAAGATGACCGTGCACCGCTCGACCGGTGACATCGTCGTCAACGCGGCGAACAACAGCACGAAGAACGTGTACGTGCAGAGCGTCAAGGTGAACGGTAACAAGCAGAGCAGCACGTCCATCGACTCGTCGGTCCTCGCTCACGGTGGCACGATCGACTTCCAGATGGGCCCGAACGCCTCTTCATGGGGGACGGGTAAGAACGACGCCCCGCCGTCGCTGACCTCGGGCACAACCGTGGCGAAGCCGCTGCAGGACACCACCGGCCCGGGTCTGGGCAGCGCGACCGCGACCGGTGGGCTCGATGCGTCGAAGCTGTTCGACAACTCCTCGACCACGCAGATGACGTTCGCCGACGCAACACCGCAGGTCACCTGGGCGTTCCACGGTGGCAAGCAGACGCCGACGTACTACACGCTGACGTCCGGTGCGACCGCGGGCGACCCGTCCGACTGGAAGCTCCAGGGCTCCAACGATGGGCTCACCTGGACCACGCTCGACAACCGCAAGGGCGAGACGTTCGCGTGGCGTGACCAGACTCGACCGTTCGAGATCAGCAACCCGGGCAAGTTCGCGCAGTTCCGGCTCGTCGTGAGCAAGACAGTCGGCGCCACCGCGACGAACCTCGCCGAGATCGAGCTGCTCGCCGGCGGCAACGTCGACCTGGGCGGCAAAGCCGTCACGGTCACCGCAGCCACCGGTGCATCCGCGACGTCCGGCACGTCCGCGTCGGTTTCGCTCGCCACCGCCACCGGTGGCACGGCGAGTGGCTACCAGGCGACGGTCGACTGGGGTGACGGTTCGCCGGCCACGGCGGGCACGATCACGCTCAGTTCCAAGGCGGTCTACAGCGTCAGTGGTACGCACACCTACGCCAAACCCGGCTACTACCAGGCGAACGTCACCGTGACCGACGGCACCACGCCAGGGTTCGGCAACGGTCGGCGTCGACGCTGCCTACGCCCCGAGTCGGTGCTCTGACCTCGGCGTTCAACTCGACGTGCATCGGTGACGACGGCGTGCTCGCGGCCGAACTGCGACACGGTCGGCTTCGGGCTGTCCCGGCAGGCGATCGCGGCTGCCGGTGTCACCCAGGGCCAGCAGGTCACGGTGCCCGGAACGGCGCTGCACTTCACGCTGCCGACGATCCCGGCGGGCCAGCCCGATAACGCGACCGGCGACGGTCAGACCATCGCGCTGCACCTGCCGGCCGACGCCACGAGCATCTCGTTCGTCGGCACCGGCACCGAGGGCAATCAGAACACCACCGGCGTCGCGACGTTCAGCGACGGCACCACGGCGAGCATTCCGATCCAGTTCAGCGACTGGACCCTCGGTGGCAACCCGAACAGCACGCCGGCCTTCGGCAACATCGTCGTGGCGAAAACCGCTTACCGCCTGGCGGGTACGAGTAAGGACAGCGCCCAACCGTTCCTGCTCGCCACCGTGCCGTACCAGATCCCGGCTGGAAAGACGCTGGTGTCGGTGACCCTGCCGACGCAGACCGGCGACCCGAGCACGTCCGGGCGGATCCACGTGTTCGCCATCGCCGATGACGGCACCCCGTCGCCGGCCCTGGCGGTCACGGCCCCGGCCACGCAAACGGCGAACGCCGGCCAAGCCTTCGCGGCGCAACTCGGTTCGGTGAGCGGCGGCGTCACGGACGCGGGCGGTTACCACGCCACGCGTGCAGTGGGGCGACGGCACCGTGCCCGACGACGCGGCGATCTCGGCAACGGGGGCGATCACCGGGTCGCACACGTACGCGCAAACCGGCACGTACACGGTGCACGTCACCGTGTGGGACGCGCTGTCCAGCACGACCACGACGCTCACCGTGACCGTGTCGAAGGCTCGTTTCCAGCCGTCGATCACGGCGTCGGTCGGCACCGCGGGCATCGCGATCGCCGGCAGCGGCTTCGCGGCCGGTGAGAAGGTGACAGTGCGGCTGCACGCCGGATCGTCGCCGACGGTCACGGTAACGGCCTCGTCGACCGGCACGATCAGCGTCACGCTGACGGTGCCGTCGAGTGCTTCGCCGGGTCGGTATTCCGTCACGGCGGCCGGCGCGTCCTCGTGCGCACCGGCGACAGCGACCGTGGTGATTCAGAACCACGGGAAGTAACAGCCTGCACTGAGATCGGGGAGAGCCGCAGCGGGGCGTCGCTGCGGCTCTCCCGCTTTGTTGGCCGGGGGAGCTTGTGCTGCGAGATCGGCCGAGGTTGATTTAGGGTGAGGTATGACTTCCGGCGGACCATCGAATCCCTCACCGGCCGGTGCCGGTAACCCGAACACCCGTGCCCAGACGATGGCGATCCAACCACTGGCCAACGCGTTCGCCCGCGGCATGCTCCGAGTGCCGTTCATCTCCCGTGGCATCGGCAAAGCACTGGTCACCCTGTACATCGTCGGCCGCAAGTCGGGCCGCCACTACACCGTTCCCGTGGCGTACGTGCCGCACGAGGGCGGGCTGCTGTTCGGCACGCCGTTCGGGTGGGGGCGCAACCTGCGCACCGGCGAGCCGATCGAGATCCGGTTCAAAGGCAGGCGCCGCACGGCCGACGTACGCGTGGTCAGCGACGAAGCCGGCGTGGTCTCGCTTTACGAGGTGATCATTCGCGCGAATCGTAACTTCGCGAAGTTCAACAAAGTCGAGCTGGACGCGGCCGGAAATCCGAGCGCAGACGACCTGCACGCGGCGTGGATCGGCGGAGCGCGAGCATTCATCCTCACGCCCCGCTAACTCCCGCCGACTATCTCTGGGCCCGAACGGAAACGCCTGCCAACTCGCTTCGTTGAGCCATGCTGTAAATGGCTGGGCTCCCTCGTCGGGGAGCCGGACGAATCAGAGCCCCTTAGCGCGGCCGCGTGTTCAGTTGCCGAGGCTCGTAAGGAATCTGTCAAGCTGGCTGGTGCGTTCGGGATAGCGCCGGCGATACGACTCCGCGGTTTGTTCGCGGTAAGCGGCAACTTCGAGCATGGCGACCACGACCGCGTTCTCTCTGATTCCGCGTACCTCGGCGATCGCCCAGGGCATGAGATCATGACCTTGTCTCTGCAGGGCAGCCACCTCTCGGCGGGAGTCAGCCAGCGCGCCGACCATGCTGGCTCTCGTCGGTGCCGGTTCGAGGCCCGCGCTGAGAAGAGCGATGACGGCGGCCGAGCGCTGATCATCGAGATAACTACGTGCGTGGCTTTCAACAGCCATGCCGGCCTCCTCCGCGTCGAAGGCTATCGAATGCTCGGGACGCGGAATCGGTAATGTGATCAGCCGAACATGCTGCCTGAAAGGAAGATGTCGGACGATCCCGACGCGGCCAGAATGTGCAGCATGGATTGCGAAAAGTGCCACAAGCGCCTGCATGAATGCTCCAGCTGCAAAGGCCAATCGACGCGGAGCCTTCTCGGAGATCGTCTGACCTGCTCGACGTGCCGCTCTACCGGCATGTTGTGCCCGAGTCACGACGGCCACTGGAAACGGTAACCACGACCGCGTCAGACGGTGCCGCCCAATTCGGTAAAGCGCTGGTAGAGCTTGGCCGCGCCATTCTGGTCGCCGCGTTGAAGGTGAAGCGTGATCAGGTTCCGCAGTGGCCGAGTTGGCGGGGCAGCCCGCTGAGGTTGAACGCCGCGGTCGAGTCGCCGCTTTCGGCTGCCTGGAGCAACGGCACCGCTTCGGCGTACGCAACCCGGCGTACGAGCACGCCGCCGAGGTTCGTGAGCGCTTCGGTGACGCCTCGGTCGATCGCGACCCGGTAGAGCTGTTCGGCTTCCGCGAGTTCGCCACGATTTACGAGGCCGATCGCGAGGTTGTAGGTGACCGAATCGTCCCCGGCATCACTGGCTCGGCGGTAGAACGCTTCGGCTTCACGATCGCGGCCCTGTCGGCTCAGCAAGTTGGCGAGGTTGTACATCGCGCCGACATGTCCCACCGCGATCGCTTGCTGGTAAGGACTTTCGGCCCCTGATCGGTCCGGTCGCGACGAGCACACGGCCGACTGCGCACGCGCTCGCCGACGTGGGCTCATCCTGGCGCGGCTCGGACAAGGCGGGCCATCCGTCGGAGCCTACGAAGAGGCTGTCGGGTTGTTTCGTCGGCTGGCCGCGGCGGATCCGATCGCCTACGGGCCGCCGCCGTCGATGGCCCTGACGAATCTGGGAGTGGCCCTCGATGGCGTCGGCCGCAGTGACGAGGCGATAAAGCTGCTGGAAGAGGCGGCCGAAATGAGCATGTAGCTCTGCCGGAGCACGCGCTCTCTAGGTCCGGGCTATTCGATCACGCCTTCACGGTGGCGGTGGCTTGCTGATCATCGTCGCGCCGCTGGCGTGGTGCCTTGGACTTCTTGTGCTTCTTCCACGTTGCCCTCGCGTCCTGGTAGGCATAGCCGGCGATGAGCATGAGGGGCCAACAGTGCCAGAAACGCGGTGAGTCCCGATTCGAAGACGGCCACCAGCCAGCTCGGATAGGTGAAGCCCGGCCGCTGCGTCGCGACGCCACCTTCGCCCACGGCCGCGATGACGCTGACGGCCAGCACCGCGATCGGCACGACGTGCTGGTATCGGTCGACCCACTTGCTCCCGACATCGATGAGGTGGCGGGCTTGCGGGGTGAGTGCCAAAACCACGATGAGCCCGAGAGAGACAGTGAGCCATGTGCCGAGGGTGAGGAGGCCGATCGGACCGCATCCGCCGTACAGCGGATTCACGGTCACCGTCTGATTTAGATTTGAGCGATGCAGGTACGCGTCGCCCGCCAGACCGCGCAACTCGACGCGGTCGTGGCGTTTTATCGCGATGGGCTCGGGCTTCCGGAAATTGGCGGCTTCGCCGATCATCAGGGCTATAGCGGTGTGATGCTCGACCTGCCCGGGACCGGCACGCACCTGGAGTTCACCGAGACGGAGCACATCCGCCCGCCGTCACCGCACCCCGAGGATCTTCTCGTGCTCTACGTGGGCAACCGGGCCGAAGTCGACCGGCTCGTCGCGCAGTGCGGCGCCCCGATCCTGCCGGCGGAGAATCCCTACTGGGACCGGGTCGGCGTCACGATCGCCGATCCCGACGGTTTCCGGATCGTGCTCGTCGCGGATTCCTGGCCGATGGCGTAGCGCTTAACCGAGCAGGTCCCACTTGTTGCCGGCGATGTCCCGGAAGACGGCGACCCGCCCGTACGCCTCGGTGCGAGGCTGCGACACGAACTCGACACCGGCGGCCGTCATCCGCGCGTACGCGGCATCGAAGTCGTCGACGGTCAGGAAGAACCCGACCCGGCCGGCGACCTGATTGCCGACAACGGCGCTCTGCGGCTCGCCGTCGGCACGGGCGAGGAGCAGGCCGGTCTGGGCTCCGGGCGGCCGCACGACGACCCAGCGTTTGGGCCGCCCGTCGTTGGTCAGCGATGCGGAATCTTCGATGAGGTCGAAGCCCAGCACGCCGGTGAAGAACTCGATGGCCTGGTCATATTCGTCGACGACGATAGCGACGAGATCGATTCGCATCCGGGCAGCGTACGCATTGGTAACGGGCTTTCACTCGACCGGGGCAACTATCGGACCGAGCGTCGACACGCCGGACGACATCTCGTCGCAGACCTCTACCCGATCGGACATTTCGGGTAGCCTTCGATCGCGTGCCCGACTTACGGCTTATGCCCGTATGGGCCGTCGTTCCACATCTTCCACATTGGTGCACCACACGAGGGGAAATCACATGCTTAGTGCTCTTCTGGACTCGGTGCTCGGTGTCGTCGCGAACCTGCTGACGGGCCTCGCCGGAGTTCTGTAAGGCCACGAATGCCCGGCCGCCAGCGTGCGTATCGCTGGCAGCCGGGCATTTCTCGTGCCCCAGAAAAGCCGTGCCGTTCGCGTGAAATAAGCGCGCTATGAACAGGCGTTGACGCCCTGGACGTCGCCGGCCGACGCGCCCGAACCGCCGCCGTTGTCGAATGCGTCCACCCACGTCTCGCAGGTGTTGGGCGCCGAGTAGGTCCACGACCAGTTCTTCAGCGTCAGCGGCGTGACGACCGCGGAGTTCGGGAAGAACAACGTGGCCCAGCCGGACGTGGCGAGGCTGTTGCCGCTCATCGTCGCCGGCACGCCCGCCGCGCTCGGAGCGTTGGAACTGGCATAGAACTGGATTTCGCTGCCACCGGTCATCGTGCCCGTCACGGCGCCGTGAATCGGATCGCCGGCGTTGGGCGATGACGCGCCGCCGATGGTGGAGAAACTGCCCGAGTCGGTCAGCGAGCCCGTGTAGAACCAGCAGTCGACGGCGCCGGAGCCGCAGTCGCTCACGTCCACCGCGCTGTGTCGGGTGATGCTCACCGTGCGGATGAACGCGTCCACCGCCCAATCATCGTGATTGCCGGAATCCTGCCGGTCCGAGACGCTGGTCTGCGCGGACACCGTCAGGATCGCCGGCGCCCCGGGGGGACCCTCCGGTCCGGCCGGGCCGGCGGGACCGGTCGCACCCGTGGCACCTGTCGCTCCGTGTGCTCCGATCGCGCCTTTCGCCCCGGTGGCACCGGTCGCACCCTTCGCGCCGGCGGCGCCCTTCTGGTTCCAGTCGAGCTCGGTCGAACCTGACGGGCAGTGGCCGCTCGTCTTCGCGTGGAGCGTGTGACTCGAGTTGTCGACGCAGGCCTCGATGGTGCCGTTGGATTGCAGACCGGTGCCGCTGGCCGCGCTGACCGCGTATGCGGTGCCGCCGGCCAGCGCGACCACGGCCACGACCCCACCAATGATCGCGCCGATTTTGACTCGCTGATTCACGTTCTCTCCTCGCAGGCTCACATCTGAATTGAAATCATTTACACTGGTACGGATGATCTGCACCGATTTATCCGCACGGCCACCATTGTGGAGAAAGCACCGGGGCTCGTCTGCGCATCAATCGGACATACCGCAGCTGATTCGTGCCGATATGATCGGAGGATGAGTCCGACTACTCGGACTAATTCGCCGGCGCCACGGCACCGTCACGCCGTCGTCAAAGCAGCCGAATATCTCCTCGACGTATTGAAACTTTCACGACTATTCGGGGCCCGGATTAGCCGTACCCTGCTGATCGACGTGAATGGATGTTG
Source organism: uncultured Actinomycetota bacterium (assembly GCA_963797605.1). Classification (GTDB taxonomy): domain Bacteria; phylum Actinomycetota; class Actinomycetes; order Mycobacteriales; family Micromonosporaceae; genus DASQPR01. The sequence continues at coordinate 65,175 of CAWCPX010000008.1, forward strand.
ACCCGCTGTTGACGTCATCGACACCGGAATTCGGCCAGCCCTACGCTCCCGCCCATGAGTCTGCGCAGCCCGCGTTTCGGCGCCACGAAAATCCGGAAAGCCCTCCTCAGTAGCGGCATCGCCCTAGCCATGATCGCGCTCGCCGGAGTACCCGTGCTGCTGTCGGTCAACGCGCCACCCGCCGCTGCCGCCGCGACCCAGACCTACAGCTGGAACAACGTGCAGATCGGCGGCGGCGGCTTCGTCCCCGACATCGTCTTCAACGCGGCCCAGCAGAACCTCATCTACGCGCGGACCGACATCGGCGGCGCCTACCGCTGGAACCAGACCACGAGCACGTGGACCCCGCTGATGGACTGGGTCGGCCAGTCGAACTGGGGCGACCTCGGCGTCGTGTCGATCGCCCCGGACCCGATCAACGCCAGCAAGGTCTACGCGGCCGTCGGCATGTACACCAACAGCTGGGACCCGAACAACGGCTCGATCCTGCGCAGCAGCGACCAGGGGGCCACCTGGCAGGTCACCGCGCTGCCGTTCAAGCTCGGCGGCAACATGCCCGGCCGCGGCATGGGCGAGCGGCTCGCCGTCGACCCGAACAACGACAACGTGCTCTACTTCGGCGCGCCCAGCGGCAACGGGCTGTGGCGCTCCACCGACTCCGGCGTCACCTGGGCGCAGGTCACGAGCTTCCCCAACGCCGGCAACTACGTGCAGGACGCGACCGACACCTCCGGCTACCCCAGCGACAACCAGGGCGTCGTGTGGGAGGCGTTCGACAAGACCAGCGGCACCGCCGGCACGACCACGAAGAGCATCTACGTCGGCGTCGCGGACATGCAGAACACCGTCTACCACAGCACCGACGGCGGCGCGACCTGGTCGCGGGTCGCCGGGCAGCCGACCGGATTCCTCGCGCACAAGGGCGTCATCGACCCGGCCGGCTTCCTCTACATCGCCACCAGCAACAAGGGCGGCCCGTACGACGGCTCGTCGGGCGACGTGTGGAAGTACGCGCTCGCGACCGGTGTCTGGACGCAGATCAGCCCGATCCCGTCGTCGAACACCAGCGCCGACTACTTCGGTTACAGCGGCCTGGCCATCGACGCGCAGCACCCGAGCACGATCATGGTCACCGGCTACAGCTCCTGGTGGCCGGACACCTACATCTGGCGCAGCACCGACGGCGGCGCCACCTGGAAGCAGGCCTGGGACGACAGCGCCTACCCCAACCGGACGAATGCGTACACGCTGGACATCACCAGCGACGCCGTGGCTGACGTTCGGCAGCACCACCCAGGAACCGGTCGAGGCACCGAAACTCGGCTGGATGACCGAAGGTCTCGCGATCGACCCGTTCAACTCGGACCGGATGATGTACGGCACCGGCGCCACCCTCTTCGGCACCACCAACCTCACCAACTGGGACACGAACACCAGCTTCACGATCACGCCGATGGTCAACGGGCTCGAGGAGACCGCCGTCAACGGACTGATCAGCCCGCCGACCGGCCCGCCGCTGGTCTCCGCGCTCGGCGACCTCGACGGCTTCGTGCACACGTCGCTGACGACCGTACCGTCGTCGATGTTCACCGCACCGAACCTGACCAGCGGCGACAGCATCGACTTCGCCGAAACCACGCCGGCGACGATGATCCGCTCCGGCGACATCGACCGCAGCGCGAACCCGAACGTCAACCGCGTCGGCTTCTCCACCAACGGCGGCGTCGACCTGGTTCCAGGCCAGCGCCGAGCCGCCCGGCGTGACCGGCGGCGGCCAGGTGGCGATCGCCGCCGACGCGTCGTCGGACCTGTGGAGCCCGGCCGGCACCGGCGTCTACTACTCGACCACGTTCGGCAGCTCGTGGACCGCCTCCACCGGCATCCCGGCCGGGGCCGTGATCGCGTCCGACCGGGTGAACCCGAAGGAGTACTACGGCTTCTCCGGCGGCACGTTCTACGCCAGCACCAACGGCGGCGCCACGCTTCACCGCGACCGCGGCGACCGGGCTCCCGACGACCTCCGTGCACATCAAGGCGGTGCCGGGGCACGCGGGCGACATCTGGCTGGCCGGTGGCCCAGCAACCGGTCGGCCTCTGGCACTCGACGAACTTCGGCGCCACGTTCACCCAGGTCGCCGGCATCACGGCCGGCCTCAACGTCGGCTTCGGCAAGGCGGCGCCCGGGCAGACCTACCCGGCGCTCTACCTCGACGCCACGGTCGGCGGCGTGCAGGGCATCTTCCGCTCCGACGACGCCGGCGCGACCTGGATCCGGATCAACGACGACGCGCACCAGTACGGCAATTCCGGCGACGCGATCACCGGCGACCCGCGGGTCTACGGCCGGGTCTACCTCGGCACCAACGGTCGCGGCATCATCTACGGCGACATCAACGGCACCGTGACCGGCTCGCCGAGCGCCCCACCGACGTCATCGTCGCCGACGCGCTCCGCGTCACCGACACCCACGCCGACCCCAACACCGACCCCCACTCCAACACCGACCCCCACTCCAACGCCGAGCCCGACGCCGACCGCGGGAGCCGGGTGCCATGTCGGTTACGTGAAGGCGAGCGAATGGGGCGGCGGCTTCAACGCCAACATCACGATCACGAACACCGGAACCACCACCCTGACAAGTTGGACGCTCGTCTGGACCTTCCCCGGTGACCAGCACGTCAGCAGTGCGTGGAACGCGACGGCTACGCAAACCGGCGCGGTCGTCACGGCCGTGAACATGAGTTATAACGGCACGATCGCGCCGGGTGGCAACGCGTCCTTCGGCTTCCAGGGCACGTGGACCAGCAACGACAGCAATCCGACGGCGTTCACCGTCAACGGGGTCCATTGCTCGTAGTCGCTGTGTTGAGCCCGGCTTCGATCGCGGGGCCGGGCTCAAATACCCTCGTGCGCGATGATCTGGCCGGAACCCACAGCCGCGCGCAATGCCGCGTAATCACGATCGTTCTGGTCCGCGTACGCGGCCGCGAACTCGACGATCGCCTTCCCGAACTCCTCGTTCCTGCCGAGGTACCCGGCGATCGCGATCCGGTCTCCCGAGCGCGCGTGTGCCCGGGCCAGCGCCCGACCGCACGCCTGCGCGTAGATGCGGGTCCCGCGCGGGGTCGAGGTGTCGTCAACGGAGCCCTTCCAGTCCCACAGCTGCCGGACGTAGAAGTCCCGGGTGCCGCCGTCGAAACTGGCATCGGAATGCGTCCAGCCGAGCATGATGTCACCGGTGGCCTGGATGATGCGTTGGCCGCGGATCACTCGTTCGCCCTCGTTCGCGTAGCGCTTCCGCCCGACGAACGGCGCCAGCACCGACTCCTGCGCCTCCTTGAACTGCAGGAACAGCGGGTCGTTGCCGTCGGTGCCGATCAACAGCGCGATCCACGTACGGGTGCCGACGCTGCCGACCCCGACGACCTTGTGCGCGAGGTGGACCATCCGATATTGGCGCAGCAGAAACCGCCGATCGTTGAGCAGACTTCGGCTGTAGCGATCGATGAACTCGCGCATCTGCTCCTGGAGATCGGCCGCCTCGCCGGGCGTCAGCAACTCCTCGGCCGGCACGATCAGCGGCGGATCGCTGATGATGCGAGGCTCGCCGTCGACGAAATGAGTCAGCCGGTCGAACGCCCGCATCCGATCCTTCGCGTGCGCTTTCTCGGTCAGCCGCCGGAGCTTGCGGCGTTCGGTCTTGCGCGCCTCGTGCCGCCACCGGGCCTGGAACTCGGACGCGTCGATCCGCGAATACCAGACCTCCATCGAGTTCATCAACGCGAACGAACGCATCGCCTCCTGGTACTCGGAGCACACGTCACCGACGACTGCACGCTGCTGCGTCTCGTCGTAGCCGCGCAGGCGAGTCGCCACCATGAAGCTCGCCGCCAGGCGTTTCACGTCCCACTCCCACGGCCCTCGATGCGTCTCGTCGAAGTCGTTGATGTCGAAGACGAGAGCACGCTCGGTGGACGCGAACGCGCCGAAGTTCGCCAGGTGCGCGTCCCCGCACAGCTGCGCGTGGATGCCGGAGATAGGCGTGCGCGCGAGGTCCGCGGCCATGATCGCGGCCGCGCCCCGGTAGAACGCGAACGGCGAACTGAGCATCCGCCCGTAGCGGATCGGCACCAGGTCCGGCACCCGGGACTGCGCCTGCACCTCCAGAATCCCGACGGGATCGCGGTCCGCGTGCGCGTCCCACTCGGCGTGGCTCTCGCGAGGCACCCGCGTTCGCAGCCGCCTGCCGCGAGCCTGGCGGTCGGCCGGGGTCGCGAGGTCGCGGACGGTGCTCATCCGATCAGTATCAATGCCGAATCAACTCGAAAGGCGCAGAAGCCGCAATGTGTCAGGAGTTCGGTGAACGGGTGTCGGTGGTGGCATAGCACGTCAGTTAACGATAGGTTGCCGATCGGTACCGACCTCTATCGATGGGAAGTGTCCGTGTCCGAGCGTTTCTGGCGTCGTCCCTCACGCCGAGTCACCATCGCCGCGGTCGCCGCGGTCAGTCTGCTCGCTCTCGCCGGCGGCGGTGTTGCCTTCGCGGCCACCAGCCAGCCCGCGATCAAGACCTTCACCCCCAAGTCGGCGGGGCAGGTCACGAACCTTGACGTGCTGCGTCAGCAACTCCGTAACTACTACGGCGACCCGCTGGGCACCGGCGTCTCGCCGGCCGACAGCAACTACGCCAAGGAGGTCGAGTCCGTCGCGGCGGCCGGCCAGCGGTGGCTCGGCAGCCGCCACTACGTGCACGGCACGAAGGCGATCGTGCTCGACGTCGACGACACCACCCTGCTGACGTGGAACTACGAGATCTTCAGCAATTGGGCGTTCAACCCCACGACGAACGCCACCTTCGTGACCAACGAGGAGTTCCCGGCCGTGTTCGGCATGGTCAACATGGTCAAGGCCGCCGAACGTGAGGGCTATGCGATCTTCTTTCTGACCGGCCGGCCCGCGACCCAAGAGGCGGCGACGCTCGGCAACCTGACCGGCAGCGACAATATCGGCATCGACGCCGGCTACCCGAAGCCGACGACGCTCAACGACGGCGAAGACGGCTTGTTCACGAAGCCCGCTGTCGCGGACTACCCGCCCTACCTCGTAGCGGCGTGCGCGGGCGACCCCAACGGCTCCTGCACGACCGACCACTACAAGACGGCGACACGCAAGCACATCGAGTCGCTCGGCTACGACATTGTCGCGAACTTCGGCGACCAGTTCAGCGACCTGACCGGCGGCTTCGCGGACAAGACGTTCAAGTTGCCGAACCCGAACTACTTCCTGCCATAACTGAGTCTGCCGTAACTCAGTCTTCCGTAAACGAACGTCGAGTAAGGGCGCCGGCCGGCCGCGACTCTCCACGCGGCCGGCCCGCTAACGCGCTATCGCCGTCTTATCGCCACGAGTGCTCGGGTTCGTAGCCGAGGACGCGGCGCGCCTTGTCGATCGACAGCATCGTCTCGTGGGTGCCCAGATCCTTCGTGACGGGCACGCCCGGGAACGTCTCGGCGAGCAGCTGCGCCGACGGGGTGCTCATCACGGTGTCAGCGTTCGCGATGATGAAGACTTCGGCACCCGTACCCGTGTGATCCAAGGCTTTGCGCACTGCCTGGGCGCCATCGCGAGCGTCGATGTAGCTCCAGAGGTTCCACGAGCGCAGGCGCGGGTCGTCATTGAACGCCGGGAACGCGTCGTAGTCCTCGGGCCGCATCACGTTGGAGAACCGCAGCCCGTAGATCTTGAGCGCCGGGTCCTGGCGGCACATCTGCTCGGCCATCTTTTCGCCGAGGTGCTTGCTCAGCGAGTAGGAGGTCTCCGGGCGGCCCTCATATTCCTCGTCGACCGGCGCGTAGGGCGGCGGCGTCTCGAACGGCAGCCCGAGCACCGTCTCGCTGGACGCCCAGACGATGTTGCGAATGCCGGCCGCCCGAGCCGCCGCGAACACGTTGTAGGTCGACAGGATGTTGTTCTCGAACGTGGCCGCGTTGGGCGCCGCGCCGGGGCCCGGGATCGCGGCCAGATGCACGACCGCGTCGACGCCCGAGTAACGGCTGTCGATGCTGGTCAGCGCCTCGACCGTCTGACCGTAGTCGGTCAACTCGACTCGGGTGAACGCGCAGAGCGGCACCGCCGGCGGCACGAGATCGGCGTTGATCACGTCCCACCCGTGTGCGACAAGTTCGCTGACGACCGCGCTGCCGAGCTTTCCACTGCCGCCCGTGACCACAACCCTGCGTACGTTGTCTCCGCTCACCGTCGTCAGCCGATTTCGGCCAGGCGGGGCACGACCTTCTCGCCGACGCTGCGGACTTCGGCGACCGGGTCGTCGCCGGCCGGCATGATCTCGACGAGGTCGATGCCGAGCTTCGCGTATTCGGCCATGTTCGCGACGAACGCGTCCGGTTCGGTGAACGGGTCCCCGCCGCCGAGCACCGTCTTCGTGATCGCGGCGAAGTCGCGGCCCTCGGCGTCGCAGTGGCGGGCGAGCACGTCGAGCTTGTGCGCCACCTCGGCCGGACTCGGTGGCGAAGAGGTTGCAGGCGTCGGCGTACTTCGCGACCAGCCGCAGCGTCTTCTTCTCGCCGCTGCCACCGATGAGGATCGGCGGGCGCGGGCGCTGGATCGGCTGCGGCACGCAGATCGTCTCGGCGAGCTGGTAGTGCTGCCCGTCGAAGGGGCCGTCGTTGTCGCTCCACATCTGGTTGCAGATCTGCAGCGTCTCCTCCAGCCGCTCGAACCGCTCACTGACCGGCGGGAACGCGCACACCGAGGCCGTTGTGCTCCCGCTCGTACCACGCGGCGCCGAGACCCAGCATGGCGCGACCGTCCGAGAGCACGTCGAGCGTGGTCACGATCTTGGCCAGCAGGCCCGGTGCGCGGTACGTCACACCGGTGACCAGCAGTCCGAGCTTCATCCTTCTCCGTCTGGCCGGCGAGGAAGCCGAGCGACGTGTAGCCCTCCAGCATCGGGTCGTAGCGAGGTCTTGAACCCCTCCATCTGGAACCAGTGGTCCATCAGCGTGAACCACGTGAAGCCGCTCTCGTCGGCGACCTTCGCGGTGTCGCGCAGCGTCGAGTGCAGGGCTTCCGGGCCGCCGGGAAGGGTGAAGTTCGCGAAGTGCACACCTACCTGCATGACTGACTCCTGATCCGTTGCTCGTCACGTGCCGTAATTACTAGCGCAACTCAAACGCTACTGGGAAGCGCCGCGTCGATGTTCGTGAGGTCCGCTGACAACTCCCACAGCCGCCGCGCCATCTCGGTGTCCAGCGCGGCCGGAGACGGCTTGTTGATCTCGGGGTACCCGCGGAGGTTCCCGAGCCCGTCCGGCCCGATGTAACTGCCTCCCGGCACGTCCTCGGTCGCGGCGTACAGGGTCGGAAGCGCGCCCCGCTCAGGGTCTTGCGACAGCAGGCCGCCGAAGATCTGGCTGATGCGGCCCTGTACGCCACCGACATGCGCAAGCAGGTTGGTCCGGGCGACGCCGGGATGAGCGGCCACGGATCGCACCCGGCTGCGCGCCGCTTCGAGTCGCCGCTGCAGCTCAAGCGTGAACAGCATGTTGGCGAGCTTCGAATCGCAGTACGCCGCCATCGGCTTGTACGGTCGCCGCTCGCTGTTGAGGTCGTCGAGGTGGATGCGTCCGCGCCGGTGCAGGTTCGACGAGACGGTCACGACCCGGTCGGTGATGTGGGGCAGGAGCAGGTTCGTGAGGGCGAAGTGGCCCAGGTGATTCGTACCCATCTGCAGCTCGAAATGGTCTGTGGTTGTGCCCCTCGGCACCTGCATGATGCCGGCATTGTTGATCAGAATATCGAGATCACCGCGCCACGCCGCCGCGAACGCTCGCACCGAGGCCAGGTCGGTCAGCGTCAACGCGCGGACCTCGGTCTCGCCCGGCATCGTGGCGGCGACCTGCTGACCCTTCGCGACGTCGCGGACGGCGAGCACGACGCGCGCGCCGACCCGGGCGAACTCGCGAGCGGTGACGGCGCCGAGACCGCTCGACGCGCCGGTCACGACGACGGTGCGGCCCGACATGTCGGGGAGATCGGCGGCGGTCCATCGGGTTTTCGTCATGGGGCCAACTATCGACGCGGACGTGACGTGCCGGAAGGGAGCGCTCAACCACGGATCGGCAGTCCCTGGTTACGCGGGTGCGGCGGCGGATACTGGAAACGTGGACCGAGCCCAACTAGCCGATTTCCTGCGTACGCGGCGGGAGGCGTTGCAGCCGGGCGACGTCGGCCTGGTCAAGGGCCCGCGACGCCGCACGGGCGGGCTCCGTCGCGAAGAGGTCGCCGCGCTGTGCGGCATGTCGGTCGATTACCTCAGCCGGCTGGAACAGCAGCGCGGCCCGCAGCCGTCCGCGCACATGCTGACCGCGATCGCGCGCGGCCTGCGCCTATCCCTCGACGAGCGCGATCACCTGTTCCGCCTCGCCGGTCACGCCGTGCCCGCCCGCGCCTCCCGCACCGACCACGTCAGCCCGGCGCTGCTTCGAGTGCTCGACCGGCTGCAGGACACACCGGCGCAGGTCGTGACCGAGTTGGGGGAGGTGCTGGCGCAGACGCCGCCCGCGACCGCGCTCTTCGGCGACCACACCGGTTTCAGCGGCCCGGATCGCAGCATGATCTACCGCTGGTTCGCCGAACCGGAGTCGCGCCGGCTCTATCCCGAGGCGGAGCACCACCACCACAGCCGGATCTTCGTGTCGCAACTGCGGACGGTGCTGACCGGCGGCAGTTCGCAGGCGGCGCTGATCGTCCGGCGGCTGGAAGCGACCAGCCCGGAGTTCGTCGAACTGTGGGAGCAGCACGAGGTCGGCCTGCGGCACGAGGAGCAGAAGAACCTCGTACACGCCGAGTTGGGCCTGATCCGGGTGCATTGTCAGGCGCTCCTGGATCCCGATCAGGCGCAGGCGCTACTCATCTTCACGGCAACACCCGGCAGCGAGAGTTACGAGAAGTTGCAACTCTTGTCGGTGATCGGCACCCAGTCGATGACGGTCTGACCGCTGTCGCTGTCGCCCGTCGCTGTCGAGTTGACCTTGGCGAGAAACTGTAGTCAGGGGTGCAGTTACTCGCCAAGGTCAACCGGCCCGACGGGCCGGGTGGCACCTACCTACACAAGAAGGGTCGGTACGTCATATCTCTGGATCTGGGCATCTCGCGTCGCCAGCGTTAAACCGTCGCATTGCGCCTGAGCCACCAGCATCCGATCGAATGGGTCACGATGAATGGGCGGCAGCCTGCCGGCTGTGATCGCATGCTTTGCGGTGATCGGAAGTTCGCGAAAGTCACCATCGCGAATCTGCTCTGCAAGATCGACAGGCGCTTTCAGCTTGCCGACGTTCTGTTTGATGACCAGTTCCCAGATCGTCGCTGGGCTCACAAAGACATCTGGTTGCTGGTCCAACATAACTTTGACATCTTCCGACAGGCTCTGGTCGTCGGTTAGCCACCATAAGACGACGTGGGTGTCCAGCAGAAGACTCACGGTGCGAGGCCGAAGTCACGCGCGATCGCTTCGTTGACTTCGTCGGAATCCCAGTCTTCGGCAAGGGTGATCTTGCCTGCGAGAGATCCACGACCTCGTCGTGACACCCGCCGGGTCAGCGGGATGACCTTGGCGACCGGGTGTCCGGCACGACTGATGATGATCTCTTCGCCATGCTCGACGCGATCAATGATGCGCGACAAATTGGTCTTCGCATCGTGAATGTTGTATTGATCACGGGGTTCAGCGGACATGGACGACCTCCTTAGCTAACAGGTTAGTCCGTCTCGGTTGAAGCGAGCAACGATTTGCGCCGTGCCGCGCGTCTTGCTTGTGTTGACCATTCGGGGCGGGGAGCATTTGGCGGTGCCCAACACAGACTGGTCCGGCGTCCGGGAACGCGTCGCGGCACTGTCCGAGCACCCTCGCCGCAGCGACGTCTTCGGCGCCAGCGGCCACGGATTCGTGCTGCTCCCACCGCTCACGGGCGCCGAATTGGGCGACCTCGAAGCGTGGCTGGGCGTCTTCCTGCCCGATGACTACGGCAGCTTCCTGACCGCTGTCGCCGCCGGTGGCGCGGGCCCGTTCCATGGCGTCGTGCCGGTGCGCGCGACCGTGGCCGGCTGGGAGTGGGCCGGTGCGGACGGCGCGTTGACCGACGTCAGCCGCCTGCTGGAAGCGTTTCCGGTCGAGCGGATCAGCCCACACGTCATCGACGCGCTTCAGGCCGAACGCCCCCGCGAACATGATTTCGCGACCGAAGAACAGTTCGACAGAGCTTTGGATGACTGGGACGTCCGCCTGGAAAGCCTGCTCGAAGACCCTGCCATGACGGTCGGCGCGATCTGCCTCGCTGACGAAGGTTGCGGCTACCGTGACTGGCTCGTCGTCAGCGGCCCGGCACGCGGCACGATGTGGGAAGACCCCCGATGCGTCGACGAGGACCTGAAACCGATGCTGACGGCCGAGGGCGACCCGGTGAGTTTCGGGGAGTGGTACCTCACGTGGCTCGCCGCGACCGAATCCGCCATTGGCGAGCCCGCGCGAGCGTAGGGCCTGTCTTTGCCGAAGTGTGAGACCTGGTCATGTATCGAGTTGCTGTCCTGTTGCACAGGTTTGCCTTGACGCGTCGATGATTGTCGATGAGGATGCAAATGCCGAAAGCGCTCCCGTTCAGGTTCTCGGCCGTTCGTGCGTCAGCGTTGTCGCACGGTGGCCGGGCGCGGATGGCGTCGATGTTGACGCCCACCCAATCTCAGGAGCTGCTATGCCTGTCACGTCCCCGTCCCACTCCCTGAAAGATCTATCCAACCGTCCGAGTCGATCAGCTCTGATAACAGTCGCGGTGGCCGTCGCCCTGTTGTTGGCCGCGCTGATCACGATCACGGCTGGCCCGGCCCGCGCGGCGGCGAGCCTGCTCTCGCAGGGCAAGCCCGCCACCGCGTCGTCCACCGAGAACGCGACGCCCGGCGTCGGCGGCCGTCGACGGCAACACCGGCACCCGCTGGTCGAGCGCGTTCAGCGACCCGCAGTGGCTCCAGGTCGACCTCGGCGCGTCCGCGACGATCAGCCAGGTCGTGCTCAACTGGGAGACCGGCGTACGCGAAGTCCTTCCAGATCCAGACCTCGAACGACGGCGGCGACCTGGACGAGCATCTACTCCACCACGACCGGCACCGGCGGCATGCAGACGCTCACCGTCACCGGCACCGGCCGCTACGTGCGGATGTACGGCACCGTGCGGGCCACCGCAGTACGGCTACTCGCTGTGGGAGTTCCAGGTCTACGGCACGATCGGCGGCACGTCGCGCCTGCGGCACCGCCAACGCCGCGCAGGGCCGCCCCGCGACCGCGTCGTCCACCGAGAACGCCGACGTCCCGGCCTCCGGCGCGGTCGACGGCAACGCCGGCACCCGCTGGTCGAGCGCGTTCAGCGACCCGCAGTGGCTCCAGGTCGACCTCGGTGGCACGTCGAGCCGATCTGCAGGTCGTGCTGACCTGGGAGGCGGCGTACGCGACCGCGTTCCAGATCCAGGTCTCGACCGACGCGGCGACGTGGACGAACGATCTACTCCACCACGACCGGCACCGGCGGCACGCAGACCTCACCGTCACCGGCACCGGCCGCTACATGCGGATGAACGGCACCGCCCGCGCCACCGCGTACGGCTACTCGCTCTTCGAGTTCGCGGTGCACACCACCGGCGCCGCGGCACCCCGACGCACCACGCCGCCGACCACCACGCCGACCGGCCCGGCGGCACGCGCGCCGCCGGCCTCGTTCTGGGGCGACACCAGCACGCATCCCGGCCGCGCAGAACGTCGTCGAGCTGAAGATCCTGAACCGCACGAACGGCCAGTACCCGGACAGCCAGGTGTTCTGGAGCTTCAACGGCAGGCCCACTCGATCGCCGACCAGCCGTACTTCGACATGCCGGTCAACTCGGCCGGCCGGATGTACTTCTACCTCGGCTCGCCGACCAGCCAGTACTACGACTTCATCGAGTTCACGGTCGGCGGCGAGCGTCTTCAACGGCAACACCACCCGGGTCGACGCCTTCGGCCTGAAGATCGCGATGCGGCTGCACGCGCACGACGGCTACGACGTCACAGGTCGGCGAGAACCAGCGACCTTCTCACGAGACGCCGTGCGGCGACGTTCGCGCAGTTCCAGAACGCGGTGCCGCGCGAGTTCAAGGTGCTGGCGCAGACCCAGGCGCCGTACCGGATCCGTCGCCCGGGCAGCGACCCGCGTTCCAGGCCGGCGGCGGTAACGCGAACTACTTCACCGCGTACGCGCAGTCCGTCGGCGTCAACGAGACCGCCGTCGAACATCTTCGGCTGCGCCGGCGTCGCTCGCCGCGAACCCGGGCGAGTGCGCGGCGCTCAACCGGCACGTGGCGCAGCTGCCGCAGGCGTCCAGTGGTACGACGCCGAGCCTGTACTACCAGGCCGCGCCGGCGAACTACTACGCGAAGTTCTGGCACGACAACGCGATCAACAACCTGGCGTACGGCTTCCCGTACGACGACGTGCGCCGGGCAGTCCTCGTTCATCTCGCACGCGAACCCGCAGTGGCTGGAGGTCGCGGTCGGCTGGTAGATCTTCGATATAAGGTGGACCGCGGCGGCTGTTTACGCCGTCGCGGTTCGCCTCGCGTGTTTACCGGCTTCCTCCGGTGGGCAACGTCAGGCAACTGACGTTGTGAGGAGCCGACATGAGCGTTAAGGCAGCCAAGCGTGACTTCGCGCGGGCGACGCGAGAGGCCGAGCGCGCCGTCATCGCCGGATGGCACGAACTCGAAGACACCTACGACACGGCGGCAGACCGTGGGCAAGACCTCGCCGGCTCCGCCCGGGATTGGGGATATGACGTCGCCGGCTCCGCGCGTGACCTCGCCGGGGCGGCTCGGGACCGGGCCAGAGACGCGCGTGAACGGGCGATCGACGCGCGTGAGCGGGCCCACCGGGCCGCGGGCCGCGGGCAGGAGCTGGCCGGCACCGCGAGGGACCGAGCCGCCGAAGCCCGTGACCGAGTGCTGAGCGCTCAACGGGAGGCGTGGCGCCGAGGCGAAGCCGCCCGCGACGCGCTCGCCGGCCGCAAGACCCACCAGCGCCGCACGCTGTTCCTGGTTGCCGCGGCCGGCGTCGGCGCCGGTGCCGCACTCGTGATCGCGTCCCGCCGGTGGGCGGCGGCGAGGGAGCGGGCCCGGATGGACGCCCTGCTGCCCGACATCGACGACATCGACGGCGAAGCCCTGCCGGACTTCCCGCCGACGGCGACCAGCTAACCGTTCGTCGCTGCCGGCACTCGCTGCCGCAGCGACGCCCGGTCGGCGGCCGCGGTGCCCGATGCCCAGCCCTGCTCGTCGGAGATCCGCACCCGGCTCTCCACGAAATGCGGAAACAACCGTTCGACGTGCTCGGTCACGGCCTTCTGCCGGCTCGCGAGCACCGGCAACAGCCGCTCATCGGTCTGCGCGGCCTCGGTCTCGGCACGCGTCGCGACCTCCTGCAGCCGTTCGCCGATCCGCGACGCGTACGCCTGCATGAACGACTGCCGGAACAGCCTCGTGCGCGGCGTGCCGTCGGGACGCACCGTGGAACCCTCCCGGACCATCGCCGTCGTGCCCTGCACGAGCAGCGAGGTGAAGAGCATTTCCACGATTTCCAGGTCGCTCGGGAACCCGAACACCGTGGTGAAGCCCAGGTGGCCGCTCCACACCGACCGGCAGAGGTTCGCCTCGGCGACCACTTGAAGCAAGAGCGCTTTCGTCTCCGCGTACGGGGCCTCGATCGTCACGCGTACGCCCACCGGCTTGTCGGGGTCGTCGTCCTGCCCGGCCAGCAGCGCGTGATCGATGCTGTAGCGGGCCATCAACTCCTGCGCCTTGGCGCTGTAGGCCTCGGCCTCGTCCGGGAAACTCGTCGACTCGGCCTTCGCGAGCAGACCGCGGACCCGGCCGAGAATCCGCTGGTCAGCGGCCCGATTCGGAGCCGACGCGGCCAAGGTGCCGCTGCGGGCCACACCCGGCGGCGGCATCAGGACGGGCAGATCCGGCAGGAAGTTGACGATGCCCATGACCTCGATCGCGAGGCGGATCATCGAACCGCGGTCGAGGCGTTCCCGGGCGGCGAACAGGCGCAGGTGGTCGGCGTCGTCGGCCCACCAGACGTCGGCGCCGAGCGTCTCGAGTTGCGCTACCCAGCGGTCGTGGATCTTCGCCGCCGGATAGGCCCTGATCTCGTCGGCGAGCAGGTCGATGATCCATCGGCGGTGAACCTTGCCGTGCACGCTCTCGACGGACCGCACAACGTCTGTCGGCTGCCAGCCGCGCTTCCAGAGGAGCTCGAGAATGTGTGTGGTGATCTCGCGCAGGCTCGCGTCGACGACGGCCGCCGGTGCCATCGTGAGCTGGTCGAGCTGCGCTTCGAAGGCCCGGACGTTCTGGCCCCGGTAACCGCGCATCGCCTCGTTGATCAGCGCGTACGCGCTGGTGCGGTCGGCATCGGTCTCCGGCGCCGTCGCGCTCGCGTGCCCGGCGTACTGGCGGGTGTGCTGGGCTCGCGCCTTTTCCTTGGCCTTACTGCGCGCGCCCACGACTGACCCCTGTCTGACTGATCGCTGGTTGTCTCAACTGATGGCATGTGCCCGGAGCCGGCCGACGCCGGTCGCTGGGGGAGAAGCCGGCCGGCACGCTCAGGGCGCCAACCCGCGGATGTTCGATGACGAGATCGCCGGTCAATGGTAGCCGGGTTGCCCGCCTGGGGCGAAAACCGTTCGTGACGCAGCGGCGTTGGGGGCGAGAATGCGACATGACCAGTCCAGGCCGGACCGTGACCGCGCTCATCACCGGCGGATCCGTCGCCAGCGGATCCGCCGAGGGTGGTGAAGAACACGTCGGCGTCGTCGGTCCGTTCGATGTCGAGTCGCCGTGGTGGGCCGATGTCGAGCCGGTGGTCGCGCATCTGCGCGATGCGCTCGGTGGCAACGTGGTGGTGCTGCGGCTCGTCGACGTCATCGGCGGCCGGTCAGCCCGTGAGGGCCACGTCACCTATCACGTGCAGGCGCTCGAACCGCTCCGGCCGGCGCCGCGCATCCGGGATCTCACCGAGCCCGAGGAACCCGAGCCTCGACGGGCGGCCTGGGCCACCGCCGATGGTCTCGGGGCCGCGCTCGCCTGGGCCGAGATCGCGCTTCCGGCCGGCAGCCTCAGCGGCCCGATCGAGACGGTGGTCGAGCAGGTCAAGACGTGGAACCTCGCCGGCCTCTTCCGGATCCCGACCGCCGGCGCGCCGGTGTGGCTCAAGGTCACGCCCCCGTTCGCGGCGCACGAGCCGGCCGTGCGGGCCATCATCGCGTCCGTCGACCCATCGCTGGTCGCCACGGTCATCGCCGGCGACCGGGTGCGGCGGCGGATGCTGCTGGCACACGTACCCGGCGAGGATTGCTGGGACGTTGACTCTGATCTGATCCGCGCGACCCTGGCCCGGTGGGTGGCGGCCCAGGCCGAGATCGCGCGCCGGGCGACCGCGCTCGACGACGCGGTGCCGGAGCGGCGGCCGGAACAACTCGCCGACGGGCTCGCGAGGCTTCTCGGCGGCGAGGCCGGGGCCCAGTTGACGCCAGGCGAGATGGCCGATGCCGAGAAGATGTGGCGGCGGCTGCCCGATCTCGTCGCTGACCTGCGCGCCTGCGGGCTGCCCGACACGCTGGTGCACGGAGACTTCCACCCGGGCAACTGGCGGTCCGACGGCACGAACACCGTGCTCATCGACTTCGCCGACGCCTACGTCGGGCATCCGGCCTTCGACGGCGAGCGGCTGCGAGAGTTCGCCCGGCCTCACCATCGAGCGGCGATCGTGGACACCTGGTGCCGCGCGTGGGCCGCCGAGGTGCCCGGATGCGATCCCGCCCGAGCGCTCCGGCTGGCTCGACCGCTGCAGGCACTGTCGGGCGCGCTCCTCTACCAGATGTTCCTCGACCACATCGAGACCAGTGAGCGCCGCTACCACGAACTCGATCCACCTGCCGGAATCCGGGACGCGATCGCCGCACTCGCGGAGTGGGAGGGATGAGACCCCGCGATTCTACTTGACGGCCGGCAAGTAGAATCCTCCTCGGCTTTGAGGGCTTGAGTGGTTCAAGGCTTGATCGTTGTCGAGGTACGGGGGAATCGCTCGTGTTCGCTGGCGTCGCACGGTTCGTGGTCCGCCACCCGATCTGGGTCATCGTCGTATGGGTGGTCGCCGCGGTCGTGGTGATCGGGTTCGCGCCGAAGCTGACCTCGACCGACGACGAGGCGTCGTTCCTGCCGACGCACTACGAGTCGATCCAGGCGATCAACCTGCAGCAGAAGGCGTTCCCGCAGGCCGCGACGCCGGCCGCGATCATCGTGTTCGAGCGCGCCGACGGCGGCAAGCTCACCGACGCCGACTCGGCGAAGGTCGTCGCGATCGCCAAGCGCTGTCGGCGAAGGCGATCCCCAACGTCACCGGCATCGCGGCCGCCCCGGCATCGGCGAACAAGCTCATCCAGATCATCGCCGTGCAGATGCCGCAGCAGAAGAACCCGAACGACAAGGGTCCCGAGCGACGCCGTCAAGGCGCTGCGCACCGACCTTCAGGCCCAACTGCCCGGCACCGACCTCAAATCCGGCATCACCGGCACGGCCGCGCAGACCCTCGACTCGCAGGCCTCCGGCAACCGGGCGAACATCATCATCGGCGTCGCGACCATCGGCCTGATCCTCGTGCTGCTGCTGATCATCTTCCGCAGCCCGATCATCGCGCTGCTGCCGATCATCACGATCGGCGTGGTCTCCCAGATCGCGACCGGCTTGATCGGCTGGGCCAACAACGCGTTCAACCTCAAGACCGACAGCTCCGTCAGCGCGTTCCTGATCGTCGTGCTGTTCGGCGTCGGCACCGACTACATCCTGTTCCTGATGTTCCGCTACCGGGAACGGCTGCGCGCCGGCGAGGACCCGAAGACCGCCATGATCAGCGCGGTCACCCGGGTCGGCGAGGCCATCGCGTCCGCCGCCGGCGCCGTCATCATCGCGTTCCTCGCGCTGACCCTCTCGACGCTCGGCCTGTTCAAGTCGCTCGGCCCGGCGCTCGCCATCGCGGTGGCGACCACGCTGCTGGCCGGGCTGACGCTGATCCCGGCGATCGTATCGCTGCTCGGCACCAAGGTCTTCTGGCCGTCGAAGGCGTGGAAGACCGAGCCGACCGGTGCCCGGTTCGCCGCCATCGGCGCGCTCGCTCGGCCGCCGCCCGGCCCTGTACGCCGGCGTCTCCGGCGGCGTGCTGGTCATCCTGGCCATCTTCGCGCTCGGGTTCCACCCGAACTTCGACCTCAGCGGCGGCTCCACCTCGAACGCGTCCGAGTCGACGGTCTGGCAGAACGAACTGCTCAAGGGCCTGCCCGCCGGCGCGACCGAGCCCTCGGACGTCTACCTCCAGTCGCACAACGGCGCCGCCGCTGCCCGAGCAGTCCTCGCCGGCTACCAGGACAAGCTCGCCGCCGTGCCCGGGCGTCGGCCAGGTCGCGCAGCCGGTGCTGTCGAAGGACGGCACGGTCGCCGACTTCCAGGTGACGCTCGCGTCCAACCCGCAGTCGAGCCAGGCGCATCAAGACCGTCAAGGGCCCGCTGCGGACGGTCGCGCACGCGTCCGCGCCGGCGGGCACGACCGCGTACGTCGGCGGGATCACGGCGGTCTTCGTCGACATCCAGGCCGCGGTGAACCACGACTACACGGTCGTCTTCCCGGTCGCGGCCGTGCTCATCATGATCATCCTCGGGCTGCTGCTGCGCAGCCTGGTCGCGCCGTGGTACCTGATCGCGTCCGTCGGCCTCGGCTTCGCCGCCACGCTCGGCGCGACCGTGATCCTGTTCCAGCACATCCAGGGCGAGCCCGGCCTGATCTTCATCCTGCCGGTGATCATGTACCTGTTCGTGGTCGCGCTCGGCACCGACTACAACATCCTGATGATCGCGCGACTACGCGAGGAGGCGCGAGCCGGGCGTTCAGCCCGCGCGAAGCCGCCGCGATGTCGGTGCGCTACGCCGGCCCGACGGTCGCCGCCGCCGGCCTGATCCTGGCCGGCACGTTCGCGTCGCTGATGCTGGCCGGCAACAGCACGCTGACCGCAGATGGGCTTCGCGATCTCGGGCGGCATCGCGATCGTCGCGTTCGTGATGGCGTTGTTCCTGACGCCGGCGTTGACGGCTCTGATCGGCCACGCCGCGTGGTGGCCCGGGCACGCGGACACCGCGCGCGATTCCGGCGGGCCGGGCGATGCCGGTGGCTCCGGCGCGTCCGGCGTCGGCACGATGACCGCCGCCGACGGCGCCGAGGTCAACCGGGCCGTGGCAGACGTGACGGTTACCTGATCCGACGAGCGCCGCCGTCCGTCAGAGCGGCACGTGTGGCTGACGATCTGTCGTGGGCAGAGGTTCACATGCTCGCGACCCTCGGACCGATGACGCCCAGGCGGACGAGCATGTTCGAGAAGCCGTCGTCGGTCACGCTGTCGGTGATCACGGACGCCGCGGCCAGCACATCGTGATGCGCGTTGCCCATCGCGACCGAGCGCCCGCACAGCTCGAACATCGACAGGTCGTTGGGCATGTCGCCGAACGCGAGCGCGTCGGCCGGATCGACGCCGAGCATCGCGAGCGCGCGGCGGACACCGGTGCCCTTGTCGATGCCACCGGCCACGACGTCGAGCAGGTTCGCGGCGCCGTAGTTGAGGCCCGGTGCCGGGTCGATGCCGGCCGAGATGATCATGTCGCGCATCTCGTCAGAGCTGTGCCTCGGATGGCAGATCGACATCGCGCAGACCGGCCGGCGTGCGTACGCCGACGCGGGCACGATCTCGGTGGCGCCCTTGCGGGCGGCCCACCGCCGGGAGGCGTACGCCTCGGTCATCATCCAACGGCCGCCGTCGTAGGCCGCGATGCCGGCGTCCGGCCACGCTTCGGTCACGACGGCCACGATCTGCTCCACCGTCGCGGCCGGCAGGTCCTCCCGCCACAGCGTCTCGCCGGTGCGCGGCTCCCAGCCGAACGATCCGCCGCAGCACACCGCGATGGTGAAGTGGGGGACCAGGGATTCCAGGGAGCTGACGCCGACCGGGGTGCGTGCCGTCGCCGCGATCAGCGGAATGCCCTGAGCGGCCAGCGCGACCGCGGCGTCGAGGGTGGCGGCGGTGGCGGTGCCTTGATCGATCACCGTGCCGTCGAGGTCAGTCACCACCGCGCGGGGTGTTTTCGTTTCCCGGAAGGGCTCCACGCTGACACATTGTGCCGTGCGTGTACCCGTGGCGCGCTAAGGGTGTTGACTGTCGCCTAGTTTGTCCCACATCGTCGGCCCGGCGGCGTCGATCGGGTCGGGCCGGTTGTCGGCGCGGTTGGCCTCGGTCCAGGCCCGCTGGCGTTCGGCCTCGGCCGCCCAGGCCGCCGAGTCCAGCGCAGTCGTCAGTTCGCTGACCAGCCGCTGGTCACGGAGGTTTTCGTTCGATTTTTTGTGGGACATAGGTGCCTCCTGAAAGCGTTCTCATCACGCTAAGTCACGCCGGCACAGGATTCGGGCCAACAGTGCTATCTGCCGGAAGGTCGCGATCGGGCGCGGACGTGCCGACAAAGTCGCTGGTGCCCGACCCATCCGAGCAGCCAAGATGTTCCGCATGACGATCAACGAGCAAGATCAGGCGGCGGGTACGACACCCGAATGGGAAACCCGGGTGGCCGAGGCCTGGGCCGCATTCGATGATCACGACGAGGTGGAATTCGTCGCGATCATCGACGCGTTGGCCTCCGAATTGCCCGCTGACAACGCCGCGGCGCTGTTCGAGCGGGCCTGCGCCCAGGATTCGACCGGCCACTCCGACCTGGCCGTGCCGCTCTACCGACGGGCGCTCGACATCGGGCTGACCGGCATCCGACGCCGCCGGGCGGTGATCCAGATGTCGAGCTCGCTCCGCAACGTCGGACGCGCGCCGGAGAGTGTGGAACTGCTGACCCGCGAACGCGAGATGGGATCGGACGAGTTGGACGACGCCATCTCGGCCACGCTCGCGCTCGCCCTGGTCAGTGTCGGGCGGGAGCGGGAAGCGGTGTCGGTCGCGTTGACGGCGCTGGCTCCGCATCTGGTGCGCTACCAGCGATCGATGGGCAATTACGCCCGTCTGCTGGTGGAGCCGGACGACGATCCGGAGGATTCGGCGAGCTGACCACGTCGTGCGGGCGTCGCTTGCGCGTGATGCGGCCTTCCGCGTAGGCGACGCCGACCAGCACGATCAGGCCCCCGGCCAGCAGGTTCCAGGTGATCGATTCGCCGAGGACGGCCACTCCGGACAGCACGGCGAACACGGGGACCACGTAGTTGACGGCCGATGTGGTGGTCGCGCCGACGTCGCCGATCAAACGGAAGTAGAGCACGTTGGCCAGGCCGGTGTTGACGATGCCGAGCACGACGATGCTCGCGGTGACGCGAAGGGTGAAATGCGGGGTGTGCCAGGCCAGGAACGGTGTCACCACAGCCTGCAAGGCCACCGCGGCCACGAGTTGCGACGCGGCGAGCGCCATCGGCGGCAGGCTACGCGGTGACAGGAACTTGCGTACGTAGACGAAGCCGACCGCGTAGCTGATGGCGCCGCCGACGCTCGCGAACTCGCCCGGCAGGGAGCCCGTCGACGCGTGCCACGGGGCGATCACCACCAGCACGCCGGCGAACCCCACGGCCAGACCGACGGCCTTGCGGGCGGTGGCGCGTTCGGCGGGCAGGGCGACCGTCGCGATTGCCATGGTGAGCAGGGGCGTGCTGCCGATGAGTACGCCCGCCATGCCGGCGCTGGTGGTCTGCTCGCCATAGGACAGCAGCAGGAACGGCAGCACGTTGGCGAACAGCGCGGCCGCGGCGATGTGACCCCAGACGGCGGTGGAGCGGGGAAGTGCGGCACCGCGCAGCCGCGCGAAGCCGAGCATGAACGCGGCGCCGAGCACGAGCCTGGCCAGCACGAGTTGCGCCGGGGTGGAGCCGTCGAGCACGACTTTGATCAGCGTGAAGCTGCTGCCCCAGAGCAGGGCCAGGAGAAGGAAGCGCGCGAGCGTGGCACGTTGCGCGCCGGCATGTTGCGTGGTCATGTGTCCATGCTGAAACCTTCACATTAGTGTGAAGGCAAGTGCGGGATTCGGAGGTGTGATGAAGATCGGCGAACTGTCCCGGCGGACCAACGTGTCGACCCGTTTGCTCCGCTATTACGAGGAGCAGGGCCTGCTCACGCCCGCCCGGGCCGCTAACGGTTACCGCGAATACCCGGAAGGTCTCATCGATCGGGTCACGCAGATCCGCGGGCTCCTCGACGCCGGGCTGCCGATCAAAATCATCCAGCAGATCCTGCCGTGCCTCGACAACCCCTGCTCCATCCACGTGACCGACGCGACCCCGGAGATGATCGCGAGCCTCGACCGGCAACGGGAGCAGATGAACAGCCGGATCGAGTGCCTGAGCCGCAACCGTGACGCGATCACCGCGTACCTGGAGGCTGTTCGTCAGTCTTCGTGATCTTGCGTGCGTCGATTCCGCTAGTCTGGGAGCATGACCGCAGACGAGCGGGACGGGGTCGCGCTCACCAATCTCGACCAGCCGCTGTTCGACGGGGCGGACGCCACGAAAGGCGACCTCGTCGACTATCTCGATGCCGTCCGCGACCAGATCATCGGCGCGCTGCGTGATCGGCCGCTATCGGTGATCCGGGTCCGGCCCGGGCAGAAGCCGTTCATGCAGAAGAACCTCCCGACGTACGCGCCGGAGTGGATCGAGAGCGTCACCGTGTGGGCCGAAGCATCGCATCGGGACGTGTCCTACGCGCTCTGCAACGACCGTCGCACGCTGCTGTGGTTCGGCAACCAGCGTGCCGTGGAATACCACGTGGCGCTGGCCCGCACCGACCATCCACAGACGCCGACGCATCTGGTGATCGACCTCGACCCTCCGGAGGCGGACGCGTTCGAGATGGCGGTCGGCGCGGCGCATCTGATCGAACGTACGCTCGCCGACGCGGGTCTGGCCGGTGCCGTGAAGACGAGTGGCGCCAAGGGCTTGCACGTGTTCGTACCGCTGGAATCGACCGTCACGATCGAAGATGTCGCCGCCGCGACGCGTGCCATCGCCGCCCGAGCCGAGCGACTAGATCCCGCGCTCGCGACGACCGCGTTCATCCGCGAAGACCGGGGTGGGAAGGTGTTCCTCGATTCCACACGAGCGGGCGGTGCCACGGTGGCAGCCGCATACAGTCCCCGGATCCGGCCCGGCGCCACGGTGTCGTTTCCGGTCGCGTGGGCCGATCTCGACTCCGTGCACCCGCGCGACTTCACGATCCGTAACGCTCCGGAACTTCTGCGCGACGACGATCCGTGGACGCGACTGATGCCGAAGCCGCAGCACCTGCCCGCGGATCTGGTCGCCGAAGGTCACGAGATTCCGATCGCCCGGGTCCAGGCGATGCACGAAGGCAAGCGCCGGGCCAAGGCGAAACGCGACGAGTAACGCGGGCGGCGCGCAACCGGTTCGATTGCGAGCCGCCCGCCTCGTTAGCCGCTAGTGGTGGCCGGTCGGGTCGTCGGTGCCGCCACCGTTACTCCCACCGCCATTCCCTTTACCGCTCGTGCCACCGTCGTCGCCAGTGTTGTCGCGACCACCGCCGGCACTCGGCTGCGGCGTCGCGCCGTCGTGGCCGTGATCGTCGCCGAGTTTCGTGGCCTTGACCGCCACGCCGTTGACGCACCGCACGCTGACGAAGACATCCGGAGCGTTGTCATCGGACGCCGCGTCGCTCTCGAATCGCACGCTCACGGTCGCGGCCGGACCGTATTGCGGGTCGTCGCCCCGGTAACCGGATGCCGGCGACCATCGCAGCAGCGTCGCCGTGTCGCCGTCGCACGACACCACCACGCCGCCACCGGTAACCCAGAGCGCCTGCCCGTTGTCGTCGGCGCCGGGCGAGACCCCGGCCGCGCTCGGCGAACGCCCGGCAGGCCGGCGAGTTCCCGGGCGACTTCCTGCCGGCTCAGAACATGCCGACCGCTGTCGTTGGATGCGGCTGCTACCGCTGCCGTGCCGGCGCCGACGGCCAGCACGACCGCCCCGCCCCACAGTGCTGCGTTGATCCATCGGATTCTCATGCCACCCACCCTGCCGACAGCAACGATAAGAGCAGGCTAAGCCGACAACAAGGAACGGTTCGCGCTCTGCTCATCCTCGCCGCGCCCCGGTAGCGTCGCTGACATGCCACACGTGCTGGTCGTCGAAGACGACCCGACACTGCGTACCGCCCTGATCCGAGCGTTGACCGACCGCGGCTACGCGACGACGTCCGCGCCCACGGGCATGACCGGGCTCGCAGCCGCGGTCGACGGCCGGCCCGACATCGTCGTGCTCGATCTCGGCCTGCCCGACATCGATGGCACCGAGGTGCTGCGCATGCTGCGAGCGGTCAGCACCGTGCCGGTCATCGTGGCCACCGCGCGCGACGACGAGGGCCAGATCGTCCGGGCCCTGGATGCGGGCGCCGACGACTACCTGACGAAACCGTTCGGCACCGCGCAACTCGACGCCCGGATCCGCGCGGTCATGCGGCGGGCGGCAACCGGTGACACCCGGCCGGCGGAGATCGTCGTGGGTGCGCTCGTCATCGATCCGACCGCGCGTACGGCCACGCTCGACGGTGCCGCGATCGATCTGAGTGCCCGCGAATTCGATCTCCTGCGCTACCTCGCCGAGCGGGCGGATCACGTCGTCAGCAAGCGGGAACTGCTGACCGAAGTCTGGCGTCAGGCATACGGCGGTGCCGACAAAACCGTCGACGTGCACCTGTCCTGGCTGCGACGCAAACTCGGCGAGACCGCACAGGCGCCGCGCTACCTGCACACGGTGCGATCGGTCGGGGTCCGGCTCGCCGCTCCCGCGGGCGTCGGCGAATCATGACGGGCCGCGTCGACGGCGGTGGTGCGGGCGTGCGCCGACAACTCGCGACCCTCGTGGCCGTCGCGATGTCCCTCGTGCTGCTGGCGTTCCTGATCCCGCTCGCGATCGTGTTGCGGAGCGCCGCCGCCGACCGGGCCATCGCCGCGGCGAACGACACCGCGCAGACGACCGCCGCCCTCATCGCCACGGATCCCGAGACCGCGCACGGCGTCAACGGTTCCCCGGCCAGCGGACTCACGGTCACCGTCTTCCTGCCCGACGGCACCGTCACCGGGCATCCGGCCACGCGGACCACGTCGATCGAATTGGCCTCTCGCGGTCGTGCCTTCACCGCGACCAGCGGCACCGGCGTCGAGGCCCTGGTGCCGGTCCAGGGTTCCGGCGGGGCCACCGTCGTCCGCGCGTACGCCTCACACGACCTCCTGCGGCACAACGTACGGCGGACCTGGGCCGTGCTGTTCGCGCTCGGGGTCGCGCTGTTGCTTCTCGGCCTGCTGCTGGCGGATCGGCTCGGCCGGCGGCTCGTCGGAGCCGTGACCGGGCTCGCGGCGACGGCGGATCGGTTGGCCAGTGGCGACCTCGACGCGCGCGCGGCCCCCACCGGACCCCGCGAACTGCGGGGCGTCGGTGCCGAGCTGAACCGCCTCGCCGGCCGGATTTCCGAGTTGCTCGCCGCCGAGCGGGAGGAGGTCGCGGATCTCGCGCATCGGCTCCGCACACCGGTGACCGCGCTTCGCCTGGACGCCGACTCCATCGGCGACGACGACGATCGAGGACGCATCGCGGCGGACGTCAACCAGCTGACCCGCGTCGTCGACGAAGTGATCCGCACGGCGCGAAGGCCGATTCGCGAAGGTGCCGGCGCCCGCACCGATCTCGCCGCGCTGGTGCGATCCCGGGTTGGCTTCTGGACGGCACTGGCCGATGACGACGGCCGCCGGATCGACGCGACGGTGCCGGTCGGGCCGGTGTTCGTGCGGTGCGCCGAAGCCGACCTCGCGGCCGCGTTCGACGCCCTGATGCAGAACGTTTTCGCGCACACGCCCGAAGGCGTCGGGATGCGGGTGACCATCGGCGATCGGACAGCGCATCGAACTGACGGTCTCCGACGACGGACCGGGGTTCTCCGCGGAAGACATCGCGAGGGGCATCTCCTCGGGAGCGTCGACCGGATTGGGCCTGGACATCGCACGGCGCACAGCGGAGGCGGCGGGCGGAGCGATGCACGTCTCGCGGGGAAACAGCGGCGGCGCGGTCGTCACGCTGACCTTCACCCCGTTGACCGTCGAGCAACCAGCCCTCAAGCGTTCGACCTTCGACCAGCCAACCGTTTCGGAGCGTTGATCAGCGGGTAAGCCTGTTCCCGTACAGCTTTGGGTGCATCGCCCATCGCGGGCACCGCATTACGGAGGAGCTTGCCATGAGAGTCACCGACGTCCTGAGCGCGATCGTCGTCGGAGCCGTGATCGGCCTACTCGGCCGGCTGGTGCTCCCCGGTCGCCAACGGCTCGGCGCGTTCGCCACCCTCATCGTCGGTATCGGCGCGGCGCTGCTCGGCCTGTTCCTCGCCCGTGCCTTCCATGTCAGCGCCCAGCACCCGGCTCACCTCTGGTTCCTGCACTGGCACTGGATCACGCTGGCGATCCAGGTCGCGCTCGCCGTCGTCGGCATCGGTGCGGCGAACTCGCTGACCTACACCCGGCTGGCGGACGGCGGCGACGCTCCGCGTAAACGCACCACGAAACGCCGCCGCAGCCGGTCCGCCTAACCCCTCCGCTCGGAAGGTCAGCCGCCTATCTGTGCGCGGCCTCGATCGCGGCACGCACGACGTCGGTGTTCGCGGGCGTGCCGTCGGGGTTGTCCAACTCGCCGTAAATGCCGCCGTAGGCCGACGACCCCGGCTCCTGCCGCCAGCTCTCCTCGAGCGTGCCGCCATCAACGGTGTCGTAACCGATCGACGTCAGGAACGCGGTCACGGCTGTTTTGGCGTCCGCGTCGTCTCCGAAGATCGACAACGCGGTGCGGTCGGGCGCGCCCACCGGTCGGCCCAGCGCTCCGAGGTGCTGGTAGAAGATGTTGTTGAACGCCTTGACCACGCGGGACGTCGGTAGATGCGCCTGCAGCAGCTCGCAACTCGTCGCCGAGCCGCTGTCGATCTCGTGGAACTGGCCGTCCCGCTGTGGGTAGTAGTTGTTGGTGTCGATCACGATCTTGCCCGCGAGCGGGTCGACCGGCACGTCGCGGTAGGCCTTCAGCGGGATCGAGACGACCACGATGTCACCCTTCGCGGCTGCTTCCGCCGCGGTGGCGGCGCTGGCACGCGGACCGATGTCGGCCACCAGATCGGCGAGGGTTTCCGGACCCCGTGAGTTGCTGAGCACCACGTCATAGCCGGCGGCCGCTGCGAGCCGAGCCACGGTGCCGCCGATATGTCCGCTTCCGATAAAACCAATTGTCGTCATATTTTCGGCAACCCCGAGCGGAGGCCGATCATTCCGTGGCCAGGCCGCAGTGATCGTGGCGCCGTCGTAACCTCCGCCACGGTCGCGCCGCTTGATCCTCCGCGAACCGTGATCCTCCGCGAGCCCCTGATCCTCCGTGAACCGTGATCCTCCGCTAGCGGTGAAGCTTCGGTGCTCGACGCTTCACCGAACAGCGCTATGGTCGGATCATGGAATATCGCAGCCTCGGACGCACCGGAATCCAGGTCAGCCCGCTCTGCCTCGGAGCGATGATGTTCGGCGCGTGGGGCGAACCCGACCACGACACGTCGATCAAGGATCATCCACCAGGCCCTGGACGCGGCATCAACTTCATCGACACCGCCGACGTCTACTCGCAAGGCGAGTCCGAGAGTCATCGTCGGAAAGGCGCTAGCCGGCGGGCGTCGCGACGACGTCGTGCTCGCCACGAAGTTCCACGGCCCGATGGGCGACGGCACGCGACCCCAACCGGCGGGGCAACTCCCGCCGCTGGATCGTGCAGGAGGTCGAGAACAGCCTGCGCCGGCTCGACACCGACTGGATCGACCTCTACCAGGTGCATCGGCCCGACCCGAACACCGACATCGAGGAGACCCTGTCCGCGCTCACCGACCTGCAGCGCGCCAGGCAAGATCCGCGCCTTCGGCTCGTCGACCTTCCCGGCCCACCAGATCGTCGAAGCGCAGTGGGTGGCCGAGAAGCGCGGGACTCAGCCGCTTCGTCACCGAACAGCCGCCCTACTCGATGCTCGTGCGCGGCATCGAGGCCGACATGCTGCCGGTCGCGGCAGCAGTTACGGCATGGGCGTGCTGCCGTGGAGCCCGCTGGCCGGTGGCTGGCTGACCGGCGCGTACCGCAAGGGCCAGGAGGCCCGACCTCCAGCCGCGCCGATCGCATGCCCGCCCGCTACGACCTCTCGCTCCCGGCCAATCAGCGCAAACTCGCACGCCGCGGACGCGCTGGCCGAACTCGCCGAAGAAGCCGGCATCTCGCTGATCCACATGGCGATCGCGTTCGTGATGCGGCACCCGCCGTGACCTCGCCGATCATCGGCCCGCGGACGATGGAACAGCTGGAATCGCAACTCGGCGCGCTCGACGTCACGCTCTTCATCCGACGTGCTGGACCGCATCGACGAGATCGTGCCGCCCGGCACCACCTTCTCCCGTGCCGACGCTGGCTACGTCCCGCCCGCGCTCGCGGAGCCGTCCCTACGTCGCCGGGCCGCCTGATCATGACGCTCCCCACCGTCGCCCACGTCGCGAAAATGATCGACCACTCGCTGCTGCGGCCTGAACTGACGATCGACGAGATCCGTGACGGCTGCGCACTCGCGGCCCTTTACCAGGTCGCGTCGGTGTGTGTGCGGCCGAGCGACGTGGTTCTCGCGGCATCGCTGCTGTCCGGCACCGACGTACTCGTGGGCACGGTGGTGGGGTTCCCGCACGGCAGTTCGACAACCGAGATCAAAGTCGCCGAGACGGGTACGGCCATCCGCCACGGCGCCGACGAAATCGACATGGTGCTGCACATCGGGCGGCTCCGGTCGGGAGACGTCGACTACGTGGAGGCCGACATCCGGGCCGTGGTCGAGGCGGCTGCCGGGGCGCCGGTGAAGGTGATTCTGGAGAACGCGTACCTCACCGACGACGAGAAGATGGCCGGATGCCGGGCGGCCGAGCGCGCGGGTGCCGCCTTCGTCAAGACGTCGACGGGATTCGCCAGCGGCGGCGCCACCATGGCCGATCTGACCCTGATGCGGGCCACCGTCTCGCCGCAGATCCAGATCAAGGCCGCAGGTGGGGTACGCACTCTGGACGTGCTGCTGGAAATGGCCGCCATGGGGGTGACCCGGTTCGGAGCGACGGCGACCGCGACGATTCTCGACGACCTCGCCAGCCGCCGTGAAGGCGACGGGATATGGGCGCATCCCGTGGCGCCGCCCTTAGCGTCCGACTATTAATTCGCCGACGTGAACAGGATTCGTTGTTTCGAGGGTCAACGTGCGCCCGAATGGGGACAACCGTCCGGCTCGCCGCCAGCGCTGTGTGGTCATTTCATCGGCTGCCAACTGTCGTCTCCTCGCCGCCGATTGCGATTTCAGGCACGGTACTTCCGTCCCGTCGGCGTCGTATTTTGCCAGTTGAGCGTACCTATCACGAATAATCTTCCGGATTGCCGTCCCG
This sequence comes from uncultured Actinomycetota bacterium, assembly GCA_963797605.1. Lineage (GTDB taxonomy): Bacteria > Actinomycetota > Actinomycetes > Mycobacteriales > Micromonosporaceae > DASQPR01. Next base: position 93,840 of record CAWCPX010000008.1, read on the forward strand.
TCGCTCTGATACGTCGGATAAGCGACAGTGGCGCACCGATCGCCGGATCCATAACCTTCGCGCATGAGTCGAATGGGACGCCTCGGATGGATAAGCATCGTCGTCGTTCCGGCATGCGTGGAGCTGCTGTTCTTACCGCCGAATGTGCTCGCCCGAGCGCTCGCGTTGATTGCGTTTATCGCCGGCGCATGCGCGTTTTCGTTGTGGCTTCGGTCGGGATCCGATTCGCCGGCGGTGGGTGCGGATGCCGCGTCACATGAGCCGCCGTTCGCCGAGATTCGATTCCCGGGCCGGCCGATCGTTGCGCAGCCGGTCGCCGACCGGACGGGTCCGAGTGAGTCGCCTCCGGGGCAGTTGAATGTGGGGCAGTCGAGTGCGGGGCAGCTGGCTCCGGCCGCGACCGCGACACTGGTCGCACCGTCCCGACAAGCCGCCCCGTCTCGCGAGACTTCACTGAAATCGTCGCCGGAGCCGGACCGCACGACATTCCCGCCGCTGCCGCTGTTCGGCACGAAGCGGTCGCCGGCGCACACGGTGCCGTGGCTGCTGCCGAGCGAACCCGCGCAGACCGGTGTCGCCGCCGACGAGGCGCGGGTGGGGGAATTGTCCATTCGCGGCGTCTCGATCGTGGGCGCCGGCCACCGGTGCGAAGACCCGGCCGTGCCACGCCAGGACGCGTACCGTCTCGGACGCGACCGCGACAGTCGTTACGTCGTGGTCGCCGTGGCCGACGGCGTCTCCCAGTCGCGGCTGTCTCACGTTGGCGCCGCGATCGCCGTCGAAACCGCGCTCGATGTCGCGATAGCCCAGCTCAACGCGCCGACGGGAAAGCGGCAGATCGACACGACCGCATCTTCGCCGCGGTCGCGAACGGCATGGAGTCGGCCGCCGCGGCCCGTCGGATCAACCGTACCGAGCCTCTGCTGCGCGTTTGTCCTTGGTTTTGTCGAGGCCGGCCGCCTCGATCGCCCGCGCCGTGCGTGGATCAGCTGGGTCGGCGACGCGTCGGCCTGGCGTCTGGACGCGAGCGGGTGGAGTTTCGTCGCCGGCGACCGCAAAGACGCGAACGACGGCATCGAATCCGGTGAGCTCGATGCCTGCCTGCCGCTGCATCCGGGCGCGGTCAAGTCCACCACGGTGGATCTCGCACCGGGGGAAACGCTCGCGTTCGTGACCGATGGTGTCGGTGACGTGCTGGCCATGGTGCCCGATGCCCGCACGTATCTCGCTCAGCGCTGGCAGCAGCCACCGCCGGTCGCCGAGTTCGTGCACGACGTCGGGTTCGAGGTCGCTCGCCAGCAGGACGACCGCACCGCCGTCGTCGTGTGGACCCCGAGCCTCGCCAGCACCGCGGGGAGTGGCCGATGACCAGCACACCCAACACCGCTCCCACAGGTACGTGGCCGCTGGGCCGAGTCGTCACGATCGGCGAGTCGGCAGCCTCGGTGCGCCTGTGAGCGAGGGTGACGGCGAGAGCAAAGGCATCTATCCGTTGTCGCAGCACGCCGGTTGGCTCGCGAAGATCTACAAGGCCCCGATCGCGACCGAACGCGTGGTGACCCTCAACCGCCTCATCGGGCTGGCCCACACCGCGCCAGCAGCCGACCTTGCCATCCTGCGCTCCCGGACCAGTTGGCCCGCCGCCAGGATCACGGACACCGGCGGCGACACCATCGGCTCGGTCATCCCGATGGCGCCGGCGGCATGCCGAGCCACGACGGGCTCGCTCGCGAACCGATTCGTCGAGATCGACTTCCTCGCCAAGGCCGACGCCACGCTGTTCACGGCGAAGGGACTGCCGGTGCCGACGCCTGACGATCGGCTGAGCGTATGCCGAGCGATCGTGGACGTCGCGGCGCTGTTCGAACGCCACAAACTCGTCTACTCCGACTGGTCCTACTCGAACGCGTTCTGGAACATCCCGGAACGATCAGCCTTCGTGATCGACGTCGACGGCTGCGGGTTCGTCAGCCACCACAACATCTTCCAGCCGAACTGGACCGATCCGCTGACCCCGCGCAGCACGGCCGCCGACGGGTGGACCGACCGCTACCGAGTCGCACTGCTGGTCGCCCGCTGCCTCACCGGGGTACGGGACCAGGTCGCACTGTTGCACGCGCTGCCGGCCATCCAACCGGTGGCGGTGTCGCAGGTGCTCCAAGATCAGTTGCTCGCCTCCGATCGAGCCCGGCGACCGACCGTGGCGGCGCTCCAGGCCGCACTGGGTGGTCTGCCGTACATCAGGATGTCGATCCCGCACCGGCCGCTGCCCGACAAGCCGGTCCAGCCGGTGCCGCCGCCGAAGGTCACGGTCACGGCCAGCGCTGGTCCGAAGAGTTCCCCGGTGGCGACGGCGGGTTCGACCTCGGTTGGCTCGACTTCGGCGGGTTCGGTGGCGTCGACGCAGACCACATCCGAACCGTCGGCCTCGAACGCGGCCATCGCGATCGCCTTCGTGATCGCCATCCTCGTCATCGTCCTCGCCCTGATCTTCGCGTAACCGGCGTCGTCGCCGACGTCATCGACACTGCCCCGACCATCGACACTGCCCGACTACTGACACAGAGACGAGCACATCGCATGTCCATGGAAGACCTCGAACTGCGGCAGAAGTGCCTCCCGACCTACCTGGTGGTCGACGTATCGGGCTCGATGCAGAAACACCAGGACGGACTCAATCGCACCCTCAAGAAGCTGCACCACACGCTCGCGAACAGCCCGCGCGTGGCCGAGTTCGCACACATGTCGATCATCGCGTTCTCCACGATGCCATGGGTCGTCATCGAGATGGTCGACATGGAGTACGTCACCGACATGCCCGAGGTGCTCTGCAACGGCATGACCAACTACGGCGACGCGTTCGACCTGATCAAGCAGCGGATCGAGGCTGACATTCCGGTGCTGCGCAGTGCCGGACGCGCGGTCTTGCGACCCTGCGTCTTCTTCCTCACCGACGGCATCCCCTCGGACAACGAGTGGAAGGCGGCGTTCGACCGGCTCACCGATCGCTCCTGGAGTCGCCGGCCGCACGTGATCACGTACGGCTTCGGCGACGCGTCCGAAGCCGTCCTCAGCAAGGTCGCCACGAAGGCCGCGTTCATCGCCGACGGCACGTCCGACGAGGACGGCGCGTTGTCCCGAGCGATCAGCGGACTGCTCAATTCGCTCGTCGCCTCGGCCCGCGCGGAGGAAATGATGATCCCCACCGAGACGCCGGGCTACAAGTCCATCAACGTCGAGTACATGGACTGACGCCGCCATGACCCGATCTCGCTCACAGACCCGCGGTCCGCTCGCGATCCAGCAGAACCGAGAGATCGCACTCACCGCGGTCGGTGCCGTGGCCGTCGTCGCCGCCCTGACGGTCGCGCTGGTAGGCGGCGCCGGAGTCGCGAAACCAACGCCCGGCATCACGAAGACGCCCACACCGGCCGCGACGCACGCCCACTCCACGCCGACCGTGAAACCGCCACACCACGTCGCGAGTGACGTCAGCTAAGGAGTTCCCATCATGGACTGTTACCACTGCGGTGCCGCGAACGCTCCGAACTTCCTCACCTGCGCCGGGTGCGGCCGCCAGCGGGTCATCGCCGCTCCCGGCGCGACATCGGCGCCAACGACGGCCGCTGCGACCCCGGCGCCCCGGACCGCCATGCCGTCGACTACGGCCATGGCCTCAACTACAGCCATGCCGTCGACCAAGACCGTCGAACGTCCGATCCCCACGGTGATCGCAGCCCCGGGTGCCAGCTTGCCCGGCACGACACCGGCCATGACCACGTCGTCTATGACTGGTGCGGCAACGGCACCTCGCGGTGGTCGATTCGCCCGCGACGCGACGCGGTACCTCTGCTTCGCCGCGCTGACCGACAGCAGCTACAGCCGCAAGATAATCCGCGAGATCGTCGACGAACCGCATCGAGCCGCCGCGTCGTCACCCGGGATCGACCTGACGACCGTGCTGCGGTACGCCCTCGCGTCCCGCCGCCGCCACCTCGTACGCGACGCCATCCTGTGCCTGTTGATCGAAATCGTCTACCTCGCGCCGACCCTGTTCCTGCTCTGGCTCCTCGCCGCGCTCATCACCGTGGTGGTCGACAACCTGGCCGCCCGCCACGGACCGCTGGCCCGCCAACTGCGTCGGGGCACCTTCGATCCAGCGAAGGCGCCGACGTTCGCGAGTTCCCGGCTCAACAACAGGCTCGCGGACATCGCCGCGAAGGACCGCGGAAACGTCACGATCTTCCCCGACTACTCGCCGTTCTTCGGCTACGGCGTCATCCTCGACAACTGGTCCTTCGCACTGAACACCGCGAAAGCGAAAGACGGCCAGACGGTCACGCCGTTCACCGTCGAGGAGGTCCACGACCACATCACCGAGCGTGTCCTCGCACTGCACCTGCCCGGCGTCGACGTCATGGACCGCGTCCTGGTCAACGGCGCCGACCTCCTCGACCAACTCCCGCCCGACGTCGCCCGCGAAATCCTGCCGAACCCACTCGGATCGCCGGAACCGTCCCTGAGCGACGCCTCCACCCGACGGCTCATCGGCGACACCCGGGGCCGCGCCCGCACCTACATGTGCGTTCGCGTCGCCGGTTGGAGTGGTGAGGTCGTGCTGAGCGTCTTCCTCCGATTCGACCTGTCTCCGAAGAAGGACGTGCTCTTCGTCGAGGGAAGCTATTCCCTGCTCACCCCGGTGCGTCCCGCATACCAGGAGATCGATCGACTCTCCACGATGCCCACGCCCTGGACCATCACCGTCGCCATCGGGCGCTCCATCCTCACGCTGCCGAAACGGGTGTTCCTCTGCGTCCCCGGGCTGCTCATGCCGATCATCCGCCCGCTCGAGCAGTGGCGTCGCTCGTTTGAGGATCGCCGAGCCATCAACACCGAACGTTCCTTCAACTACGGTGCGAAGGTCAGCGCTCGCGAACTCGCCTGCGACCGTCAGTACTACCGCTACTTTCAGAAGCTCGACAAGGAGCTCTACGCGAAGACGGTCGAACGCCGGATCTTCGACGCGCTCGGTGACTTCCTCAAGGACCACGGCATCGACGCGGCCGAGTTCGCCGAGCGCCAGACCACGATCCTCAACAACGGCGTGATGGTCTCGGGCAACGCCAGCTTCGACAACGCCAACGTCGCCGTCGGTGGCAACGCGATCGCCACCAAGATCAGCCATGCCGGGCAGGCCGTGAGCGGTGCCATGCGGGCCGGCGCCGGCGCCACGCACCAGGGTCGTTAAACGTCAGAGCACAAAGCCAGATCAAGTTAGAGGGTGGTACGACTATGAGCGGCGACAATTACGGGCTCTCTATCGGGGGCGACGCTGATTTCCACGACGCGAACGTGGCCATCGGCGCCCACGCGAGCGTCACCAACCATCACGGTTCCGATCCGCGCACCATCGACCTGCACAAGCAACTGGCCGACCTGATCATGGCGATCGAGGCGGCCGGTCCGCGACTGCCGCATCCGGAGACCACCGCGCAGGAGACGGTGCAGTTGCGGGCGGAGGTGGCGGCGGAGAAGCCCGACAAGTACAAGGTCGCCGGGCTGCTGGCAAGCATCGCCACGGGTGTGAAGACGGTCAGCGATCTGGCATCGCGCGTCGCCGGGATCGAGCACATCGTGAAATCGCTTATCGGGTGAGCATCAACTCGTGTCGGCAAGGCGCTCGCGCAGGCCGGCGGCCAGGCCCGCGATCGTGGCGAGATCGAAGAAACCGCCCACGGATTCGGCGAGCCGCTGGTGCCGCACGGGTGCCAGCCGCAACCGGATCAGCACCCGCGTGTTCGCGCCAAGCGGCCGCAGCGTGATCGCCCAGCTCAGATGCGTACCACCGCGTGTTGATGTGTGAACGAGTGTGTTCGGCGGCGCCATCATCGCGACTTCGAAGTAGCCCTTCCTCCCGCCCCAGTCGTCGATGATGTCGCCCACGGCCAGGTGCTGCAGCTCGGCATCGATCCGGCGCAGCGCGCGGCGTCGGGGCGGGATGAAGCGTTCCACCGACCGCGGAAAGTACCAGCCGGAGCGGCCCTTGCCGAGTTGCACGAACCAGGGCCAGACCAGTTCGGGCGGCCCCGGCAAGGTGAACGCGCGATCCATCACGACATCGGCCTCCGGCACGATCTCATCGCCGGGCAGCGCGGCCACGACCTCGTCGAACGTCGGCTCCACATCGCGTCTCATACGTCGACCATAGAGCGCCGGGCGACATGTCTGCCTTGTGCCAGTTGCCAAAATCGGCGCAACGAATGTGAGACATCTATTGACGGCTATGTAACACGCGGGCAACACTCTGGTAAGTGGGAGAGCGCTCTCCAAGTTGTTTCTCTTCCCGTTTCCCGTCCCCCAGGGAGTCCCGCATGAGCCTGCTCCAACATCGCGCCGGTCCGGGCCAGAAAGTTGGCCGGACAATCAGATCGAGGGTCGCCATCGCGACAGCCGTCACGCTGGTCGCATCCTTCGTCGCCATCGCACAGAGCCAAGCGGCGTCGGCCGCTGACCCACTCATCTCGCAGAACAAGCCGGCCACGGCGTCATCCGTCGAAAACGCCGGCGGCACACCGGCTTACGCAGCCGACGACGGCAACCTGACCAGCCGCTGGGCCAGCGTCCAGAGCGATCCGCAGTGGCTCGAGATCGACCTCGGCGCCACCGCCACGATCAGCCAGGTCGTCCTCAACTGGGAGGTCGCCTACGGCAAGGCCTACCAGATCCAGACGTCCAACGACAACGTCACGTGGACGACGATCTACTCGACGACCACGAGCACCGGCGGCAACCAGACGCTCAACGTCACCGGCTCCGGGCGTTACGTGCGGATGTACGGAACCGTTCGCGGCACCCAGTACGGCTACTCGCTCTATGAGTTCCAGATCTTCGGGGTTCTTCCGACGAACCCCGGGACCGGATACGTTCTGGCGAACCCGCAGGTCACCGGGCAGACACCATCGCAGTACACGCCGCCGAACGCGTACTTCCACGAGTTCCAGGCCGACTGCGCGGTCAACCACGAGCTGCCCGATGACCCGATCGTCTTCCCAGGCCAGGCCGGTGCCTCGCACATGCACACGTTCATGGGCAACACGACCACGAACGCGGCGACCACCCTGACCTCGCTCCAAGCCGGCGGCACGACCTGCCTCGCACCGGGCGACAAGTCGGGCTACTGGATGCCGACGATGTACAACGGCAACACGATGATCCTGCCCACCGGACCCCAGGTCATCTACTACAAGACGAACGCGATCGACTACACCGCCGTGCACCCGTTCCCGCCAGGCCTGCGGTTCCTCGTGGGCAGTCCCTCGCAGACCCAGGCGGAGTTCCAGAACCTGCCCGGCACCGTCGAGGGCTGGGAATGCGGCAACAGCTTCTTCAACTGGGACTTCCCGGCGAACTGCCCGGCCGGCAGCCAGCTGAACATCCGGTTGCAGGCGCCGAGCTGCTGGAACGGCCTCTACCTGGACACGCCCGACCACAAGAGCCACATGGCGTACCCGATCGCCGGTCGCTGCCCAGCCGACCACCCGATCCAGCTGCCGATGATCGAGTTCAAGATGGCGTTCCCGGTCAGCGGCGACCTCTCCCAGCTGCGGCTGTCGAGCGGACGGGGCTACTCCTTCCACTTCGACTTCTTCAACGCATGGGACGCGAACACCCTCAACCAGATGGTCGTTCACTGCATCGACGGTGGCCTGCAGTGCGATGGCCACGGCTACGACCAGGAGCACCCCGACAAGGGCGCCGTCCTGGACGCGAACTACCAACTGATCCACCCGTGATAGAGCGGTCTAGATGAACTCGATGTCACGTAGCGGGTCGGCCTGGCACCAACAGGTCGGCCCGCGCCATCGCACCCTGATCGCCACGCTCGTGCTGGTCGCGCTCACGATCACAGGCTGTTCCACGGGTACGCACGCCGCCGGCAACACCTCTGGCAGCAACGAGTCCGCGAACCAGCCGTCGCCTCAGGCAAGACTCGCATGCGGCCTGGACGCCGAAAGCGACGTGGTCACCGCGCTCGGCGTCGGTCCCACCCAACCGCTGGCCCCGACATGGGTCAACGGCGTCTACAGCTGCCGGTACGTCTTCGCCAACGGCGTCATGGTGCTGTCCGTCGAAGACCACCCGAACCCGACAACAGCGCTCGCGGCGTTCACGAAATCGCAGGGCACCGCGGAAACAGTCCCGGCTGTGGGCCAACACGCGTACGCGCTCGCCACCGGCACCCTCGTCGTGCACAAAGACGATCAGGTGATGACCATCGACGTGAGCGGGATGCCACCGACATTCGGAATGCCGCCGCACCCACGCAACATCGATGCGATCACGGTCGCGGACGCGATTCTGGCCTGCTGGACGGAAGATTCATAGGCAGTGATCGCGCGTGCGATTCCCATGGCGAGAGTCTGGGCGACGTTCCGGGCGTACGACAACAAAGCATCGAAGTTGATCTCCGCAGTTAAGAATCTTGAGAAAGTTTTCGCCGCCGAAACACGATTCCAACCGACGCACGCCGCCGCGGGCCCGAACCGCGAACCGATGCCGTTAAAGTGCGGCCATGGCAGAAACGGTAACGATGCGGGCCAGTGCCTTGTGGCAGGTGGCGATCTGCGTCGTCGTGGGCTTCGTCGCCGCCGTCATCGCGTCGCCGTTCGGCCCGCTGTGGCTGACACCGCTCGTTGGCTGGGACGCCGCGATGATCACGTATCTCATATGGATCTGGTCCACGATCGGACACCTCGACGCCGATGACACCGCCGGCAAGGCCAAGGTTCAGGATCCGACCCGGAGAGGTTCGGACATCCTGCTTCTCTTCGCGAGCGTCGCGAGTCTCGTGGGCGTTCTCGTCGTCATCGTGCACGCCAGTGAGGTCAGCGGCACGCCACGCCTCCTCCAGACGATCCTGGGAATCGGCACCATCATCGTGTCGTGGATCGTCGTGCACACCACGTACACGTTGCGATACGCGAGCATTTATCACACGGGAGACACCGGTGGTGTCGACTTCAACGAGGCCGACGCGGCCCCTCGCTACTTCGACTTCGCCTATCTGGCGTTCACCATCGGTATGACGTTCCAGGTCTCCGACACGAGCCTGACCTCGTCGGCGATGCGGCGGACGGCGCTTCGACACGCGTTGCTGTCCTACCTGTACGGCACGGTGATTATCGCGGCTGCCATCAACATTGTCGCGGGCCTCACGAAATAACGTAATCTTGGAGGGTGACCGACGCTGACGCTGCCGACGACCCGGCCTACGGCGACGAGGCCTTCCGCATCTCGGTCGGCCTGATCGCCGCCGTGTTGAAAGACGATCTGTCGGCCTTCGAGACGCTGCTCGGCAGCACCGACGACAAAGACGGCCTGATCACCGCGTTCACCAATCTAGGTGTGAGGTGCGCCGAATACATCGCCGGTAAGGAAGACGTGTCGGTAGATTTCGTGCTCGAACGCTGGCTGACAACAGACTAAGAACGCTGGCTGACAACAGACCGAGCGATCCCGAATCTGCCTCTCACAGCTCTGCCTTTCTGCCGCCTGACCGTCGCCCAGCGACCCCTCCGGCGCGCACGAACACCACACCACCAGCGCTTTCTCTCACCGCGACCAGTCGAGTCCCCGGCGGTTCGCGGAGATAGCGCACGCATACAGCCCATTCATAGGCTGCCCACAGCGGCACGCGAACTCCGGCGGCCGGTGGAGGCGGAGCGATCCGCCAGGGGCCATGAAGGGACCGACTATGGACCGACGAACGATATTTTCCAGATCGTTGCTCGCGCTCGCCATGATCGTCGTCAGTGGAACCGCGGTGCTGGTCGGAGCCGATCCGGCGTTCGCCGGCGCGTGCACCCAGCAGACCGGTGTCTCGGTGACCGACCCGAACACCGGTTGGCACTGGACGACGCGATGGGTCTGCGGCAACACCAAGGGCGCCACGATGTACGGCGACGCCCGACCGGAAACACCGACCGCCTACATGGACAGCACGTCGAGTTGGTTCGTGTGCTATCGCCACGGCGCGATGCATGCCGGCGGAAACGACGTCTGGTACTACTCGCTCGGCGATCGGGCCGCGGCAGGGCAGGCCGGCCGTAACAAGTGGGGCTACATGCCGGCGATCAACCTGACGACGAGCGTGGACCCGCAGCCCGGCATGTCCGCGTGCCCGCAACCGTACTCACCGGTGCTGCGATCCGACGGCACCTCCACCGTGCTGTTCATCCACGGTTACCAGCCGTCCGGCGGCACCACGTGCACCGAGGTCTGGGGTGACGGAAACGGCGGCATTGCCAAGAGCGTTTACCGCAGCCTGGGGTACACGAGCGCGCAACTGATCACGATCGGCTACTACACGGGCGACTCCTACTGTGACAACTATCTGCCCGGCGGCGGTGACCTGAACACTCCCATCGAGGTGTTCGCGAATCGACTCGCCTGGTACATCTACAACAACTTCTCCCGCTGGGGAAACAGCGTCGACATCGTCGCGCACTCGATGGGCGGGCTCATCGCCTCGGTGGCCGTCTCCGGCACCCAGCATCCGAACTCCGATCCGTTCAACAACACGGCCAACGGCTTCAGCTGGCCGCCGTACATCTACGTGCAGGACGTCAGCACGCTCAACACTCCGTTCCAGGGCTCGACCCAGGGCGCGTTCTGCTCCGTGGCGCAGAACAACACGCAGTGCCGGGAACTCGCGGCGAGCGGTGGGTACCAGGTCAACGGCATCGACCGGCCCAATTTCATCCAGTACTGGATCACTCCGTGGGGCAACCCGCAGGCCTACTACCTGAACGGACGCGGCGGCACCGACTGGACGCTCATCGGCTCATCCGAAGACTGGGTCGTCGGTGAGGAGAGTGCGCTGGAGTGGAGCAACCAGGCCATCGTCGGGCACAAGATCCTCTATGCCGGTGGCGGCGGCGTCAACGAGCCGCTCGGGCACTCCGACCTTTACAAGGATCCGCTGAATGGCATCTATCACCAGTATTCCTGCCATTACTACAACCTGAGCACCTGTGACGAGTCACCGGACTACTGCCTGACCTGCCAGTTCTGGGGCAACGTCGCCGGCTGGGGCTACAACTCGGCCGCCGAGGCACCGATCGTCGCGGCAGCCTACGGGGACTACTACGTCAGCGCGCTCTAGCACCGAATTCGGGGGTGGGCGGCCGTCTCTTCACGGGACGGCCGCCCGGGTGTCGTCCCTGTACGCTGCGCGGCAAAACCGGCACAATCCAAGCCGGTGGATCCGTGAACCGTACAGGGTGGTGGGTTCTTTCGTGGACGGCACCGGAATCGGGTTGCTCGTGCAATCCCACCGGCGCCGGGTCGGTCTCACACAGCATGACCTGGCTCAGCGCAGCGGCATCAGCGTCCGAGCCCTGCGCGACATCGAACTCGCACAGGTCGCACGCCCACGCCTCGACTCGCTACGCCGGCTCGCGAGCGCGCTCGACCTCACCGACGCCCAGACCGAGGAGTTTTTCCGCGCGGCCCGACTCGATTCCCCGGACGCACCCCGTCAACGCGAGGCGCCGGATTCGGACCGGCGGCCGCGGGTCGACGTGCTGGGTCCGCTGCAGGCCACGCGTGGTCCGGCGGACCTGACACTCGCCACCGCAGCGCAGCGCGGCCTCCTCGGCCTGCTCGCACTCCAGCCCAACCAACCCGTCCGCCGTGACGAGATCATGCATGCCCTGTGGGGTGATGACCTGCCCCGGACATGCGTGAGCCAGATCCACATGGCGGTCGGTCAGCTGCGCGATCTGCTCGAGCCCGGCCGCGAGCGCCGCGCACCCGGCGACGTCATTCAACTCGATCATGCCGGGTACGCCCTCCGGCTCGACGCCGCCCAGAGCGACGTCGCCACGTTCGGGTTGCTCACCGCGCAGGCACGGGCGCAGCGGGACCTGGGCGCGAACGCCGAAGCGGTCACGTTGCTCGATCGGGCACTGCGATGCTGGCGTGGACCGGCGCTCGCTGACGGCCACATCCGCCTTCGCCAGCATCCGGCGGCGCAGGTAGCCAACCGGGAACGTCTCGACGCCGCCCTGCTGATGGCCGACATCGCCATTGACCTGCGACAGTACGACCTGGCGGCCGGCCAGCTACGTGTCCTGGTGGAAGACGAGCCCTATCACGAGGGCCTGTACGCGCGGCTGATGCTGTGCCTCGCGGGCAGCAGCGAACGGGCGGCGGCGCTGCGACTGTTCGCCGAGATGCGCGAGCGGCTAGCCGACGAACTCGGCGTGGAACCAGCGGCCGAACTGCGCGACGCGCACCTGCGGGTGCTCCGGGGCGAGGTGCCACCACCGGAGGCGCGTGTCGGCTCGCTGCTCACGCGGCCCGATCGGGAGCCCGTCGTGCCGTCACTGCTCCCGCCCGGCATCGCGGATTTCACCGGTCGTGAGTCGCAGATCGGGCAGGTTGTCAGTCACCTGCGGGGCGACGCGGACCGTGAGCCGGCCCGAGCCGCGCTGCCAGTCGTCGTGATCTCGGGGATGGGCGGCGTCGGCAAGACCGCGTTAGCCGTCCACACCGCGTACCGGGTGGCGTCGGCGTACCCGGACGGGCAGTTGTTCGTGAATCTGCGCGGAGCTCAACCGGCCCCGGTCGACGCGGGCGACGTTCTCGCCCGGTTCCTGCGCACGCTGGGTGTCGATGCCCGGGCCGTCCCGCATGATCTGCTCGAACGCACCGAGATGTACCGCAGCCGCTTGGCCGGTCGTCGGGTGCTCGTCGTGCTCGACGATGCCGCGTCCGAGGAGCAGGTCCGGCCGTTGCTACCGGGTGCGGCCGGGTGCGGCGTGCTGATCACCGGCCGCGCTCGGCTGTCCGGGGTCGAGGGCGCGCACTGGATCGATCTCGACGTGTTCGATCCGGGCAACGCGGTCGAGTTGCTGGCCCGGGTCGCGGGGGAGCAGCGGATCTCGGCCGAGGCCGGTGAGGCGGCCGAGGTCGCGGCGCTGTGCGGGCTGCTGCCGCTCGCCGTCCGCATCGCCGGCGCCCGGCTGGCGGCCCGGCCCACATGGCGGCTGTCAGATCTCGTCGGCATGCTCGGCGACCAACGGCAGCGGCTGGATCGACTGACCGCGGGTGACCTGGCCGTACGCGCTTCGCTCGGCTTCAGTTACCACGGTCTCGATGGCGTATCGCGGCGCCTGTTCCGGCTGCTCGGCCTCTTCGACACGCCGGATATCCCGGACTTCCTCGCAACCGCCCTCCTCGACGGTGACGCCGACAAGGCCGCGCGCCACCTCGAGACGCTGGTGGACGCGCAGTTGCTGACGATCTCCACAGCGGGGTCGCCGGGGCCAGGACACAGCCACTATCGATTTCACGACCTCGTCCGCCTGTACGCGCGTGAGTGCGGCGAGGCCGAGGAGAGCGAAGCCGATCGTGCGGCGGCGTTGCGGCGCGGGTTCGGGGCGTGGCTGACCGTCGCCGAACACATGGCCCTGCCCGTCCCGGGCCCCTGCTACGCGCCGATCCACGGTTCCGCCGAGCGTTACCCGATCGACCTCGCCGACGCGGGTCTGGCCGGCACCGATTCCCTCACCTGGTTCGACGCCGAGCGGCCGGCGCTGCAATCGGTCATCGACCAGGCGTGCGCGCTAGGGCTCGACCAGGTGGCGTTCGGACTCGCCGGCTGCATGGAGAAATACTTCGACATTCGCGGCATGTACATCGACTGGCGGGCCGTCAACGAGCACGTGATGGGCGTCTGCCGGGCCGCGGGCAACGTGCTGGGCGAGGCGGTGATGCTGCGCGGCCTGATCGACGTCGTGACGTGGAACAGCACCGACAAGGCCGGTGAGGCGATGGTCGACTCGCTGGCGGACTCGACCCGTCTGCTCGGGCTGTTCACGACGCTCGACCATCACGCCGGTATGGCCGATGCCAACGTCATGTGCTCGTGGGGCCACGCGGCCGTGGGCGCCTACCCACAGGCGCTCGCGCATGCCACCGAGGCACTTCGATTGGCCGAGGAGACCTCGCACATCGGCGGGCAGGCCCGGGCCGAAGTCGCGCTCGCGATCGCGCACGCCGAGCAGGGCGCGCTGCCGCTGGCGATCGAATACCTCGACAGCGCCCTCGCGCACTCCCGTACGCTGGGAAATCCGAGGTACGAAGGCACGGCGTTGCAGTTCCTTGGCATGGCACACCTGAGGATCGGCAACTTCGGCGTGAGCGAGCAGATGCTCACGGACTCGCTGGTGATCTCCCGGCGCTTCCGCGATCACTACACCGAGGTCTTGACGATGCTGCTGCTGGCGCGCCTCTACCTCCATCGCGGTGATCCGCAGGCGGCCGCGGCGGCAGAGGTGTCCCTGACGCTCGGCCGCGAGTACAACATGCCGCACCACATCGCCGATTCGCTGGCCGTGCTCGGCGAGATCGAGCTGGCCGCCGGGCATCCCGAACGGGCCATCGAGCACCTGGAGGAGTCGGTGCGGGTGTGGCGTACCCGTGGATGGGCGGCCTTCCTCGCCGCCGCGTTGCGGAGTCTAGGCGCCGCGCGGTCGAAGGTGGACGCGGTGGCGGCGGCGGAAGCCTTCGATGAGGCCGCCGACGATCTTCGCCCGGTTGGGCCGGACCGAGGAGGTGGCCGCGATCGACGCGCTGCGGTCGAGGCCGGCCGACGCTACGCCGACGCCCGGCTGACCAACTGCGGATCGAAGATCGTCGAGGTCACCGCGCGGCCCGGGTCGCCGATCTGTTCGAGCAGCAACCGGGCCATCTCGGCGGCCATGTCCTCGACGGGTTGCCGCACGGTCGTTAGCCGCGGGCGGCTCGCCATCGCGGCGCGGCTGTCGTCGAATCCGATGACGGCCACGTCGTCGGGCACGCGCCGACCGTGGTCTCGCAGCACGTGCACGGCGCCGAGCGCCATCAGGTCGTTGGCCGCGAACACGCCGTCGAGCGCCGGCACCTCGGCGAGCAACTGCAGCATCGCCGCCTCGCCGCCCTCCTGGGTGAAATTGCCCTCGACCGACGGCACGAACGGCCGCCCGCGCCGCGCCATCGCCTCACGGAAGCCGGAGAGCCGATCGGCACCAGCCGGGGTGTCGGCCGGGCCGCCGATGGTGACGATCGAGGTGCAGCCGCGCGTGACGAGACGGTCGGCGGCGAGCGCGGCGCCGGCGTGCGAGGCGACATCGACGAAGCTGATCGGTAGTGGCGACGCGGGTCGGGCGAACAGCACGGTGGCGGCGCGCGGCGTCGACGAGGAGGCCGGGCAGCGGGTCGCGAGCGCACATCGAGATCAGCATGACCCCGTCGAGGTCGCCCGAACGCAGATAGGTCAGCAGCCGGTCGCGGGACGTCGGTGCTACTGACCTGCATAAGCACCATGTGGACGTGCATCGGCCCGAGATGCGCGTGGGCGCCGCTGGCGATGCGGCCGAAGAACGGGTCGTCGAAGCCGTGGCCATGGAAGCCCTGGTTGTGGAACGGGTCGTCGAAGGCGCTGGTGTCGTCGGCGGAGACCACGAGCGCGACCGAGTAGGTGCGGCCGGTGACGAGGGATCGGGCGGCGCGGTTGGGCACGTAGCCGGTTTCGGTGACCGCGCGTTGCACGGTGGCGACGAGTTCCGGGTCGACGTTGCGGACGCCGTTGATAACGCGCGAGACGGTTGCCCGGGACACACCGGCGGCGGCGGCGACGTGTTCGAGCGTGGGAATCCGACGGGTCGGCGGGACCTCACTGCTCATGATGCCCTGTTTATAGCATGGAGAGCGCTCTCCACCCAACTCTGTCGGAGATGCACCGGCGGGCGCCGCCCACGGAAGGAATGCGGCCCGCCGGCTGATTCGGGTGTTAGCTGTAGATGCCGAACTCGTAGAGCGAGTAGCCGTACGCGGTGCCGCGGGCGGTGCCGTACATCCGCACGTAGCGTCCGGACACGTTCACGGCGATGTCGTCGAGTTGCCGTCGCCGGTGGTGGTCGAGTAGACCGTGGTCCAGTTGGTGCCGTCATTGGACATCTGGATCTGGTACGCCGTCGCGTACGCCGGCCTCCCACTGCAACTGGACGTGGTTGATCGCGGTCACGGCGCCGAGGTCGACCTGGATCCACTGCGGATCCGACCAGTCGCTGGCCCACCGGGTGGTGGTGTTGCCGTCGATCGCGTTGCGACGGCGGTGAACGTCGCGCCGTTGAGCGGTCGCCTGGTACGACGACGCCGTCGCGGGCTTGCCCAGGCCGACGTTCGTGCCCGACACCGGCGGTGCCACGACCTTGAACGACCGCGTCTCGATGCCGACGTTGCCGTGGCCGTCGTAGGCGTAGACGTAGACCTTCCAGACGCCCAGGCCGTCCGGCGCGGTGACGGTGAACGTGCCGTTGCCGGTCTGGGTGAACGTCGCCCAGCGACAAGCCCGTTCCACCCGTGATGTACTTGTTCGAGAACATCAGGTTGTAGCGGATCGGATCGCCGTTCGGGATCGGAAGCCGCCACCGAGACCGGGAAGGTGCCGACCCGGCTGGCCGACGTTCTGCCCACGCGTCATCGACGAGATCACCGGCGGGGTGTTGGTGCCGACGTTGCCGCCGTACATGCCCGCCACCGAGTAGTACGACAGCCGCTTCCAGCCGCCGCCGAACGGTGTTGAGCCACACGCCGCCGAAGTCGTTCTCCAGGCCGTAGTGGAAGAACGTGGCGCCGAGGGAGACGCCGGTGTCACTGTTCAGGCAGGTCCACGACGCCGGGTAGCGCGTCCCGCTTCGCGGTGTCGGTCGGCTCGGTCGGCACGCCGTTCGCGTCGTTCGGCACCTCCCACTCGCCCGGCCGCGCCGGCCTCGGTGACGATGTACGGCTTGGTGTAGCCGCCCGCGTGCCAGTCTGCCTTGACGTTGCACGCCGCGCCGTAGGAGTTGACCGCCATCAGGTCGAGGCTCGGCGTGTACTGCTTGTAGTACGGCCACGCGCCGGTCCACGCGTCGGTCGAGGTGACCGGGTGGTTCGGGTCGGCCGCGTGGATCGCCTGCGCCACCTGCTCGACGTACTGCGCGTAGGCGATGCGCTCCGCTCGATCTGCGGCGCCGGTGTAGTGGTCCTGCGTGGTGAGGATGACCTCGTTGCCGACGTCCCACATCAGCACGCCGGGGTTGTTCTTGTAGGTGTTGACCCACGAGACGATCGAGTTCAGCGTGCTCGTCTTGTAGGCGGTGTCGTTGACGTAGTCGGCGCCCTGGTTGAGCCAGAAGCCGTTGATCACCTTGATGCCGTAGGCCGCGGCCGCGTTCAGCAGCGGGTGCGACGTGGCGTCGGTGCCCCACGTGCGCACGGTGTTGACGCCCATCGACTTCAGGTCGCGCATGTGGGCCGCGCCGAGTGCCGCGGGCGGACCCTAGGTCAGGCCCTTGACCTGGTACGCGGCTGCCGTTGACCGAAAGCTGCCAGTTGCCCTGGCTGCCGGTGACCTTCACGACGCTGCCGCCGGTCGGGGTCGCCGGCGTGGTGAGCGGGGCCGGCGGGGTGCCGGTCTGCGTCTGCACCGTGACGTTGTCGACGCTCAGCGTGCCGCCGGAGGTGGTGCTGCGCCGACGGCGAGGTGCAGCCGCAGACCGCGTTCGGGTAGGAGCCGCCGATGCCGAGGCTGAGCAGGATCAGGAAGCCGTGGTCCACGGCCGCGTGCCAGGTCGCGACGCCGACCTGGACTCTCGTGCACGACCCAGATCTGCTCGTCGTCGAGGTAGTAGCGGATCTGCTCGTCGGACGTGGTGCGGTCGATGATCTCGGAGTAGGTGTGGAAGCCGGTCTGGCAGCCCTGAGCAGGTCGCCAGGCCGCTGGTCATCGGCCGTTGTACTCGTCGCAGTTGCCGCCGGGCGCGGTGCCGCAGTGCAGGGTCGCCGACATCTGGCTGCGGCCGTTGACGTCCTCCATGATGTCGCTCTCGCCGACGCCGGGCCAGGCGCCGACGTTGCCCCGGTAGCCCGCGCCGAGGGTCCGGAAGATCGGCCAGTAGCCGAGCGCGTTGGCCGGGTTGGGCTGCTTGATGCTGGCGGAGATCCGCAGCTGGCCGCCGGCCGGGGCGGCGAAGTCGGTGCGCTGGGTCTCGATCCGGCCCGAGGTCCAGGCGCCGCCGGAGTTGCGGGCGGTGAGGTCGAGGTGGCCGCTGCCGTCGAGGGCGACGTTGGTGGTCGAGTTGGTCGTCGTCTCGACCTCGCCGGTGCCCCAGTTGGCGGGGCCGCCCGGGGTAGCGCGGTGCCGGTGTCGTTGATCCAGTTGCCGGTGTGGGCGCGGTGTTCGCGGCGCCGGTGAAGTCGTCGCTCCACACGGTGGTCCAGTTGCCGGGCGGCGGCGACGGGCTGCTCGCGGTGACGCCGGCGGCGGTGAGCGCCGGCGGGCTGCGACGGCGGTGCCGGCGCTGCCGTAGACCTGAACTCCCAGAGCGAGTAGCCGTAGCCGGTGACCGCGGACGGTGCCGTACATCCGGACGTAGCGGCCGGTGCCGGTGACGGTCAGGTTCTGGATGCCGCCGGTGCCGGTGGTGGTGGAGTAGATCGACGTCCACGTCGCGTTGTCGTCGGAGATCTGGATCTGGTACGCGGTCGCGTAGCGTTCTCCCAGTTGAGCGACACCTTGCTGATGGTCTGCGCGGCGCCGAGGTCGACGTCGGAGCCACTGCGGGTCGGCCGCGAGGCTGGCCCAGCGGGTGGCGGTGTTGCCGTCGGTGGCGAGGGCGGCGTAGCCGGCGCCCTCGGTCGATGACGCGGTGGTCGGCTTGCCCTGCGCGACGTTGGTCGGTGCCGCAGGTGCCGGGCGGTGCCGTCGAGGTGTGGGGCTCGGTGACGGGCTGGCGCCGGTTGAGCCGTAGACCTGGAACTCCCACAGCGAGTAGCCGTAGCCGCCGACGCGCACGGTGCCGTTCATCCGCACGTAGCGGCCGGTGCCGCTGATGTTGAGCGTCTGGATCCCGCCGGTGGCGGTGGTCGTGGAGTAGATCGTGGTCCAGTTGGTCGCGTCGCCGATGTCTGGATCTGGTAGGACGTGGCGTAGGCCGCCTCCCAGTTGAGCACGACCTGGCTGACCGTGTCGGTGGCGCCGAGGTCGACCTGCAGCCACTGCGGATCGGTGAACAGGCTGCCCCAGCGGGTGCGCGGTGTTGCCGTCGGTCGCGTAGGACGCCGCGTAACCGGCGCCCTCACTCGACGAGGCCGTGGTCGGCTTGCCCTGCGACAGCAGCGTGCCGGCGCCGTGGGCGGTCGTGACCGGCACGATGACGAACAGCAGGCCGATGAGCGCGGCCAAGGCGACGAAGATCGTGATACGGGGGACGGGTTGGCGCCATCGGACGCCGAGGGCTGATAGGCCCATGGGAGCACTCCTGCCGGTTTGGGGGTCCACGCCGGCGTGCGATGCGCTGCCATGAGGCAGCGCACGCCGGTGCGGGTTGGCGGGCCGGCGGTCGGCGAAGGCCACCGGAGCGTTGCGGCCCCTGCTATCGGCCTGATCGCGCAGGGGAGAGCGCTCTCCAATTGAGTCGAATATTGCTCGACCCGATCGCGGGCTGTCAAGAGTGATGACTGTCAATCACGAGAGAATTCGCCGGATGCGGGCATGGGCGACCGCGTCGATCGGGCGGCATCGCTGTCTGTCGCGGTCGGTGCGACCGTGCCGGTGGCGGCGGTCCGAGAAAATCCAGTGGGTGCCGCGCCGCGAGGGGACAGCGACACCCACCGGCGTCTATGTGCGGCCACCCGGCGCCGTCTTGGCGGTGAGGCGGGGTGCGCCGCTCTGGTTCGGCTTCGAACCTGTGTTCATGAACCGGGCGTTAATGAACCGGATGTGGCTGGACGAGCGGAGGTGGCGCGACGCCACCGATGGCCGAACCGGTGGCGCCACGCCGGAGCCCGAATTTCCCGCGATGAACGCAGTATTTCGGAGGTGTTTCGCCGGAGCGCTCAGGGGAGAGATTCGCCCAATCCAGACCCCAAGTCAACAGACAATTCAGACATGGGTACGGCTGCCGGAAGCGGTTCCGTCGATCGATGCCGGTTCACCTGGGAATAGTCTCCACAAGGCGATGTGCCATTTTTCGCGACTAAAGTAAAGTCGCGACGTTAGGTAACGGAACCGTTCCACCGTGCAAGATCGTTGGGTGTAGTCCCCGGTGCATGATCCAGAACGTGGCCGGGGACACGATCCGGGGCGCCGTGTCGACCCTGACTCCCGGCAGTTCCCGGGCGTCATCCGGGGTACGTCCCGACGTGTGGCAGTCTGACCCGGGCAGTCCGTGGGCAGGGTCCGGGCACGTCCCGGGCACGTCCGGGGGCAGGGTCGCGGGCACGTCCCGGGGCGCTGCCGGCGCGAAAGAGTGCGCGCGTGCGGCTTCGGGTCATAGGTGGTGCGCTCACTTAACGTGACACTATGCGCCGAGGCTACTTATCGTGTCGGGGGCTTGTTAATGCTTACTCGGGCGCATCAGACACGATCTGTGACGGCCCCGGCGGCGTCCGAATCCCGCTTCTTCGGCGATGAAGCTGCTCAGATCATGTGTCTCGCCGAGGTAAGCAATAGCGAGCCCTTCGCACCCCATGAGTTCGAGATTTTGCCGGGCACGGTAAGTGACGGCCGCGTCGCGTCAGCGGCGATCACTGACCGTAGCTGTCGGGTCGCCGGTTGCAGGCAGCTTGGTTGCCGGCAGCGTTGGTTGTCGGGAGCGTCGTTGCCGGGAGCGTCGGTGCCGTGAGCTCGGTGCCGTGAGCGTTGGTGGGGGTGTGCCGAGAGCCTTTGGTTGCCGGGAGCGTCGTGCCGGGAGCGTGGTTGCCGAGAGCGCTTTGGTTGCCGCGAGCGTTGGTTGCCGGCAGTGTTGGTTGCCGAGAGCGCCGGCCGCCGAGACGGTGGCGAGCCCAGGTCAGGACCGCGGCGCGGCGCCGGCCGCGTAGGTCGACGGCGTGACACCGAGCATCCGCCGGAAATGACGGGTCAGGTGCGACTGGTCATAGAAGCCGACCGCCGTCGCCACGTCGGCGGCCGGCTGACCGGCGAGAAGCAACCGGCGGGCGTCATCGAGCCGGCGACCGGTGAGATAGAGATGCGGCGGCACACCGAACTCGCGGCTGAAACTGCGGACCAGATGCGTCGGCGACGCGCCCAATAACCGAGAAGCGTCGTCGAGTCGCATGCCCGCCGCGACGCTCGCGTCGATCAGCTCGCGCAGCCGCACCGCGACGCCACGGTCACGGTCACGGACGCCACGGTCACGCCCGCGTGACAGATTGTCGGTCGCCCCGGCGCCGCCCAGCGCCCCAGCGCCGCCGTGAGCGTAAGCGTCGCCGCGCGCAACAGCCCCGGCGTCGCCGTGAGCGTCAGCCCCGGTGAGCCGCTCACGCAGACGCTCGGCGATCAGCGCGAGGCGGCTCTCGGCCTCGAACTCATCGCCCGGGCGGCGCAGCGCGTCGTGCAGACGGTGCACGCGGTCGCGAAGGATCGGGTCCGGAATGGCCGGATGATCGACGGCGGGCCCGATGAGATCCCGGCCGAGCCACGTCTCGTCAAGGTAGATCACCCGTTTGCGGAAACCCGTCGTGGTGACCGAACGACCGTCATGCGGCACGTGCGGCGGCAGCAGCGTCACGAGCGGCCGTAGTGCGCCGTGCTCATGCCGATCCAAGTCATAGCGCACGACGCCGTCGTCGACGATCAAAAGCGTCCAGGCGTCGTGGGTGTGCACCGGGTAGGCGTGGTCGGGAAAGTGCGCGTGCAGCACCTCCACCACGCCACTGATCTGCGGGCGCCACGCTCGGATGCTCGGGGAGGACCCCATGTCAAGAACGTACAAGACGCCGGCTGCGGCCCGGTCAAGACTCGGCCCATGACCGAACCTGTGCGTTTCGATACGAAGATCGCGGTGCTGCTCCGCGACGACCTCGCCACGTGGCAGCGGCTCAACGTCACCGCGTTCCTCGTCAGCGGGATCGCCGGTACGGTCGCCGACGTGATGGGGGAGCCGTACGTCGATCGGGACGACGTGCGGTACCTGTCGATGTTCCGGCAGCCCGTGCTGATCTTCGCCGGTGCGGCGTCGACGCTCACGACCTCGCACGCCCGAGCCGTCGACCGCGGGCTCCTGCTGTCCGTGTTCACGGCCGATCTGTTCGCCACCGGCAACGACCGGGACAACCGAGCCGCCGTCCGGGCGGTAGCGACGGCGGACCTCGATCTGGTCGGCATCGCCGCCTACGGACCCCGCAACGCCGTCGACAAAGTGTTCAAGGGTGCCGCCATGCACCCATAACGGCAGCGGCGAAGTGCCTCGTGGGCGGCCATCGCGTAACTTGTTGCCTTGTGCGCCGTCGTCCCCACCCCATCCTGCTGTCCAGCATTCTCTTCGGCGCCGCGCTCGCGCAGGCCGTAGCCCTCGTCGTCATCTACCGCTTCTTCGTGCTGACCGAACACGGCCAGCGGCTCGACACGATCGCGCTGTCGAGCAACGGGCTGGCCGCCGATCATCTCGGACACCCGATCAACGTGCTGCTGAACGCGATCTCCATCGTCGCCGTCGCGGCCGCCGCCGCCGTGGTGGGCTTCATCGCGCTCGTGCGGCGGCGGGTCGCGCTCGCGGTCACGTCGATCGTGCTGATCGCGGGCGCCAACCTGACGGCCGAGCTGATGAAAAAGTATCTGCACCGGCCCGACCTCGGCATCGACGAAGCGCGCGCCGCGGCCGGGAACAGCTTTCCCAGCGGACATACGGCGATCGCCATGTCGGTCGTCGTCGCGCTCGTGCTCGTGCTGCCGCCGCGGGTCCGTGGCGCCGGGGCGATCATCGGCGCGATCTACGCGGCCGCGATCGGGGTCGCCACCCTCTCGGCCGGCTGGCATCGACCGAGCGACGCCGTCGGTGCGATCCTCGTGGTCGGCGTCTGGGCCGCGCTCGCCGGGATCCTCCTGCGCTACCTGCGGCGACGCCGGGAACGCGTGGTCGAGGCGGAATCGCACAAGGTGGCCTGGTGGACCATGGCCGCGCTCGGCACGGTCGCGTTCATCGTGGCCGCGGTCGGCCTGCGGCTGACCAACGACGTGATCGGTGCCGCGAACGATGTGTTGAGTCAGAAACGGCAGGTGGTCGCGTACCTCGGAAGCGGCGCCGGGATCCTCGCGACCGCCAGTTTCGTGATGGCGATCGTGGTCCTGACGGTGCACCACGTGGTGCCACATCGCCTCGATCCGGCGCCGCCGCCACGGGTGCGCGCGGCCAGCCGTACCCGTGCGGAGGCTTAAATCTCTTGATCTTTGGTCTCGTGGAGTAGCCAGCCTTCGCCGGTGCGGATCAGCGCGTACCGGTGCGGTGCCCCGCGACCGTGCAGCGTGAACACCATCCGGCGGTCGTTGCGATCGCGCTCCTCCCACCACCCGGTGTCGGCGATCGACTTGTCGGCGTCTTCGTAGGTCAGGTGCTCCATCGCGTGATCGGGCACCTCGATGGCCAGCCGGTTGTCCGACGGGCTGGTCGGCAAGCCGCGGGGCAACGCCCAGGAACGCAGCACGCCGTTCTCCTCGAGCCGAAGATCGAAGTGGTGCCGCGGCTTGAAATGCTCGTGCAGCACGAACGCGAGCCGGTGCGGCGGCGGGTCGGCCATGCCTCCAGTTTCTCCCCGAGATCGGAGGTTGCAGTAGACATTGCCGAGAGCGGACCCATCTCTCCAACCGTTCAGCGCGAATCTCTCCTACGAATCACGCAAATGCCGCATCGTCTGATAACAGGTCTGCCCCCGGACAGCATGCTCAGCTAGCCTCCTGCGCGAACAAACTCTGCAAAGCAGACGGGGGCGCGGCATGCTTCGCTTGGTTCTGAGCGCGATGCGAGCACGGCGGGCGCAAAGTCTCGCGGTACTCGTGCTGTGCGCGCTCGCGGTCGCCTCGGCCGCCGCCGCACCGCTCTACGTGTTCACGGCCGCGCGGAGGTCGATCGACGACCAGGTGCGGGTCGCGCCGATGGTGCAGCGCATCGCGTCGATCAGCCAGTTCACCTCGCCGACCGGCACCGCGCGGGATCTGCTCGACACCGTCGACGCCACCGCCACCCAGACGCTCCCCAAGCATCTCGGCACGACGATCAACGGCATCGGTTCGTCGATCTCGTTCGTGCAGGGCGATCACGTGCAACCGGCGCGCATCGCGTACCGCGACGGGATGTGCGCCCACATGACGGTGACCGGCGCGTGCCCGAGCGGCCCGAACCAGATCATGCTGACCGCCCGGTCCGCCGCGACACTGGGTCTGCGCGTGGGTTCCCGGGCGACCATCGTCAGCCTCTCCGGCCAGCTGACCGTCACCGTCACCGGCGAGTACACGTACGTGAACCCGACCGGCGACTACTGGACCACGCCGCTGCTGACCGGAGCCAACGCACCGACGCCGACCCAGCTGCCCGATCCGGTGTTCGTCGGCCTGGAAACGATGGCGGAAAAAGAGATCCCGCAGGTCGAGGCGGTCGTGGACGTCTACGTGACGCCGGCCGCGTTCACCGACGACGCCGGCCTCGCGACCGAACTGACGCACGCGCGCTCCCGGCTGCAGGCGCAACAGATGACCCTGTCACCGGGCGTGATCACGCTCGCGAACAGCGTCGCCAAGAACCGGCATCTCGTGCGCACCGGGGTGTTCGTGCCGGTCGCGGAACTGCTCGGGATGTGCTGGTTCGCGCTGTTCCTCGCCGTGCGTTACACCGCGGAGCAGCGCCGCTCCGATACCGGGCTGGTCAAACTGCGTGGCTCGACGCGGTGGACGCTCTTCCGGCTCTCCGTCGGTCAGGGCTTCGCCGCGGTCGTCAGCGGCCTCGTCGTCGGTCTGGCCGGCCTGCTCATCGCGGTCCGGCTGTGGAAACCACTGTCCGAGCCGACCGCCGCAGGCTGGGAACTGTCCGTCGTCGCCGTCGTGCTCACGATGGTCGGCGCGCTGGTCGCGATCGTCGCGGCGGACTGGCGTACGGCTCGGCTCCCGGTCGGGGACCTGCTGCGCAAGGTGCCACCGAGACGACGCGGCGTGCGTACCGACATCGCTGATCTGGTCATCGTCGTGCTCGCCATCGCCTGCGCCTACCAGGCCTGGGTCGACCCGCAGGTGTCCTTCATGACCACGCTGGCACCGAGCCTGGTCGCGCTCGCGATCACCCTGATCGTGGCGCGCAGCCTGCTGCCGATCTGCGCGGCGGTCGGTGCGGCCGCGATGCGCGGTGCCCGGCTGAGCCTGGCCATCGGCACCCTCCAGATCGCTCGGCGGCCCGGCGCCGACCGCGTGTTCGTGCTGCTCGCCGTCTCCACGGCGCTGCTCTCCGCGTCGGTGCTCGGATGGCACGCCGCCGCGACGGCCAGTAGCGACCGGGCGGTGATCGACATGGGTGCGGCGCGGGTGCTGACCGTCAGCGCCGCCAACGGTCAACAACTGATGCGCGACGTGGACGCGGCCGACCCCACAGGTAAGAAGGCGATGGCGGCGATGGTCTATCAGAGTTCCCCGGTGCCCGACGCGCTGACCGAATCCGTCGTGACCGGGCCGATCCTGGCCGTGGACGCCCGCCGGTTCGCCGATCTGACGGACTGGTCGCCGCTCTACGGATCCACCGACCCGACCCGGATCGGCGCGTCGTTGCTGGCACCGGCGCCCGCCCCGATCTACGTCAGCGGTGCCACGGTGTCGGTCGATGCCACGGCCTCGGGTGGGCCTGCCTACCTGCGCGTACACGTGGTGAGCGAAGCGACGGGGTTGGAATCCGCTCTTGACCTCGTCTTTCCGAACGGGCGCCACACCGTCATCGGATCCCTGACGGGCTGCACGACGAGCCGGTGCTGGGTCGAGTCCCTCGAACTCACCGCCCGCCCGCTGCTGGACGGATCGTTCGCCTGCGGTTACCAGAAGACGTGCCCGCCGACGGGGCAGGAGCTGAGCGTGCACGGCATCTCGGCGGCGGGAACGGTCGTGGCCGGGCCGGACGTGCTCGCCGACGTGACGCGATGGCGCGGCAACACCCTGCCCGGCCTCGTCGGACTCGCGATCGGCCACGCCGACGGCTCGATGCAGATGCTCGTCGATCCCGGCTTCACCCAACTCGCCCAAGGCGTGAAGATGGATTTCCACGCGTACGTCGCCGGCGGCCCGATCCCGCTCCCGGCCGTGCAAGCCGGACCGTCGACCACCGACCTGGGCATCACCCGCGACCGAAGCAATTCCTTCAACGGGCACCCGATCGCGCTACGGATCATGGACGCCGTGCCGCTGCTACCGGCCGTCGGAGCGCACGGGCTGATCGTGGACCTGCCGTCGCTGGAGCATCTGACCTCCGACGCCGGCACCGGAGTGGCCCAGGTCTGGCTGGCACCGCACACCCCGGCCAGCATCGTCGACCGGCTCAAAGCGACCGGCCTCTACGTGCTCTCGGACGACTCGATCGGCTCCGACCGAACCCGGTTATCGCGTGAGGGCCCGGCCACGGCGCTGACCTTCCAGCTGCTCATCGGCGTCGTCAGCGTGCTGCTCGCGGTGACCGCCCTCGCCGCCGCGGCCTCGGCCGAACGACCATCGCGGGCGGGCGACCTCGCGGTGATGCGGACGCAGGGCCTATCCGCACGCGTCGCGACCACGATCGGCTACGGCGGCTACGGCGTGCTGGCCGGGGCGGCGGTCGTCTTCGGTGTGCTCGCCGCCGTGATCGCCCAGGTCATCGTGCACACGGAGGCCCCGCTCTTCATCGACACCTGGACCCTGGTGCCACGCGAACACGGCGTCGTGCCCGGGCCGACCCTCGTCAGCGTCGTCGCGGTCGCGCTCGTCTTCGGGTTCGCCGCCGCGATCGCCGGCCGTTCCCTCACCGTCGATGCTCGCCGCCGGAGTGCCTCATGATGCCGCTGCTCGTCGCGATGCTCCGCCGCCGGCCGTTCCAGGGCCTGACGATGCTGCTGCTCGCCGCGGCCGCCACGTTCGCCGCGCTCGCCGGACCGGCCTACCTCCGCAGCATCGACGCCCACGTCGCCTCGAGTCAGTTCAACGCCTCCACCCTGGAGGAACGTCGGCTGACCCTCGTCGGGCGGGTCGATCAGGACCCGGACTCGGCGGCCGTCGACCCCCGCACCCTCATCACGACACTGTTGCCGGTCGCGAACTTCACGTCCCTGACATCGGTGTCCTTCCCCGTGGTCACGCCCGTCACCGACCCGCGGCAGACCGCGTTCACCGGCACGATGGTCGACCGGCAGGACGAATGCGAGCACATCCGCCTCATCGCCGGCCGGTGCGTCGCCGGCGTCGCCGAGGTGATGCTGCCCGACACGACCGCGACCCGGCTGCACCTCGCGCCCGGCGACACCGCCCGGTTCGCGTACTCCGCCTACGACAACACGCTGCTCGCCCAGGAACCGGCCGGATCCGTGCTCACGACGACCGTCGTCGGCGTATACCAACCGATCGACCCCGCCGACATCTACTGGGGTGCGAAAAACTACTTCGCCGCCGGCCTATCCCCGCCGATCCTGACCGACGACGCGACCGTCGCCGCGCTCGCACCCGCCGTCGCGGAATTCGACGTCGACGCCATCGCCGCCAAAGCCGCCTTCACCGGCGATCTCGACGCCCTCAGCAAGCAGGTCACGGCCGTCACCTCCGTGGTGAACAAGCTCAGCGCCAAGATGGACGTGTCGACGCAGATTCCCGACCTCATCACGGCGATCCGCTCGAACCAACGCTCCGCGAGCGAGGTGATCCCGGTCGCGTCCGCGCCGTTGGTGGTCTTCGCCTGGTGCGTGATCTTCATCGCCGCGTCGTACGCCGCCGCCAGCCGCCGCGGTGAGTTCGCCGTGATCGGGCTCCGGGGAGCGCCACTGCGCCTCCGATGGCTGCTCGCCGTCGGTGAATCGATCACCGCGATCATCGCCGGAACCGCGGCCGGGTACGCCATCACCAGCCTGTGGACGCCCGTCAACGTGATCTGGCCGGTGGTCGCGCTCGCCGGCAGCATCATCGCCGCGCTCCTGGCACAATTCCGGTTGGTCGCCGGCTCGGTTTCCTCGATGCTGCGGCACGGCAAGCCGGGCAGCGGCCTCGGCTGGATCGCGCGAGCCGCCGGCGTCCTGATCGTGCTCGTGACCGTGGCCGCCGTCGTACGGCTGCGCGAATCCGGCGGGGACCTCAGCGGTGTCACGGCGCTCGCGCCCGGACTCGTCGTGCTCGGCACCGCGGTGCTCGCGAGCCTCGCCGTCGTGCCGGTGGCCCGCGTGCTCGGCCGGACCGCGCTGCGCCGAGGCCGCGTCGCCACCGCGCTGGCCGCCTATTACGTCGGCCGACGGCCCGGAGCCCAGCGGCTGCTGATCCTGATCGCGATCGCGGTCGGCCTCCTCGCGTTCGCCACGGCCGGGCTCGGAGTGGCGAGCCGTGACCGGGCGGCCGTGGCACGCGTTCAGACCGGCGCCCCCACCGTCCTCTCCGTCGACACACTGACCCGGGCTGAACTGCTCGAAGGCGTACGCGCGGCGGACCCATCGGGCGCCTGGGCGATGGCGGTCGCCTCCCGCCCGGCCAACGACAGCTCCTCCGGCGACGGCAGCCCGCCCACGATCGCCGTGGACGCGACCCGGCTCGGCGCCGTGGCGACCTGGCTTCCCGCGTACGGGTCGCTCTCGGCCGCCCGGATCGGCGCGCTTCTGCATCCGACCGGCCTACCGGCACCGACGATCTTCACCGGCTCCCGCTTCGAACTGACCGCGACCGTTTCGGGACTCGATCCGGACGCGAACATCTTCCTCGACATCACGCTGCTGCCGCTCGACGGATCGAAGCCGCTCACGGTCTCCGACCAGATACGCAACGGGCCGGTGACGATCGGCAGCCCGGTGACGTGCCAGATGGGCTGCCGGCTGCGCGGGTTCAGCCTCGACCGGATCAACTCGGTCCCGTTCCGTTTCGTGATGACGCTCCATGCGCTGTCCGTCGACGGGAAGCCGCTGCCGAATCTCGACACAGGCCACGGCCTGGTCGACGTCGCCCGGTGGAGCCGTAGCCGGATCGGCCACCGGCGTCGCCGCGACGTTCATCAGCGCCCGGGACTCATCGACCGCGTACTGGCTGCGGCCACACAACGCACCGACACCGCTGCCCGTCGTCACCACCGCGCACCTCGACCAGACCCAGCTGCCCGGCCTCGACAACGCGGACCTGCCGGTCGTCGACGTCGCCACGATCGCCGGCATGCCGCGTCTCGGCCGCGACGGCGTGTTGATGGACCTCGACTACGCCGACCTGCTCTCATCCGATTCCGGGGCACCCACCGACCCGCAGGTGTGGCTCGGTCCGCACGCTCCCCGCGACGCGATCGCGCTCCTTGCCGCGCACGGCGTCGTCGTCACGGCGTCGGAGACCATCGACTCGACCCGATCACGCTTCGGCGATCAGGGTGCCGCGCTGGCGCTGTGGTTCCACCTGTTCGCGGCGGTGCTCGCGAGTGCGCTGGCACTGGGCACGCTGCTGCTCGTCGGTGGCGTCGACCGATCACCCCGTGCGGCGGAACTCGCCGCGTTGCGGGTTCAGGGCGTGAGGTCGGGGACGATCGGCCGGGCGGCGTCGAGCGGCTACGTCGTCCTCGTGGCGGCGGCGGCGCTCGTCGGGTTGATCGCTGGCGGGCTCGCGTGGTGGGCGTCCGGGGCGTACATGCCTATCTTCACGAACCGACCGCTCTGGACAGCGGGCACGTGGCCTAGCGTGGGCGCCGTCGGATTGCCGTGGGCAGCGGCTGTGGTGGTGCTGGTCGGGGTCGCGGTCGGCATCGGCGCCAGTCTCAGACGGTCCATCAGACGGCGCGAGGTGACACCGTCGTAGGTTGGTCTCGGCGTGCGGATCCGCATCGGCCCAGCTGAGATAGCATCGCCCGCGGCTAACTCGACCGTTACGCAAAGTTACGTGCAGACTCTTCCGACCGGATGGCGTCTATCCGGGTGGAGGTGGGATGTGGATAGCAGTTCCCAGTACGACTTCACCACGTTCGTCACGGGCCGTGGACATGCGTTGTTGCGCAGCGCTTACGCACTCTGCGGCAACCAGCACACGGCTGAGGACCTCGTTCAGAGCGCGCTCGCGAAGGCCGCTAGCCGATGGACGCGGATCCGGGGCGAGCCCGAGCATTACGTACGTACGGTGCTCTACCGTGAGTTCGTCTCGGGCTGGCGGTATCGGCGGCGGCGTCCGGAGACCGTCGTTGCCGATCCACCGGACGACGGGCGTACAGATCACGCTGATGCCACCACCGACCGGGTGGCGCTGCGGCGGTTGATCTCGACGCTGCCGCCACGGCAGCGGGCCGTGATCGTCTTGCGATATTTCGAAGACATGAGCGTCGACGAGGTTGCCGCGATTCTCGGCTGCAGCCGGGGCACCGTCAGCAGCCAGGCTACGCGTGCCTTGGCGCACCTACGCCGATCGAGCCCGACACTGCGCGATGACCCGGCGCCGACGCGCCCGCTTCCGCTGGCCACCCGAGGGGTGATCAAATGAGGACAGCATTTGATGTGGAATTGACCGACACTCTGCGCGAGCTTGCCGACGAAATGGGACCGGGTCCGGCGAACCTGGCCGCCACCGCGCTACGAGACGGCCGGCAGATCCGCCGCCGCCGCTCGGTGATAGCGGCCGTGACCCTGGTGACCGCCCTGGCCGCGGCGGCCGCTCCGGCTGTCGTGGTCACGCGTCACATGCATGGCACGGCATCCGCCCCGTCCCGGCAGAGCACCGTGGACATCGATGTCGTGATGCCGACCGGCGACCGGACCCAGGCATCCATGCAGCTGCGGAAGCGGTTCGTCGACGCCGGGTTCACCGTGCTCAGCACGAAACTGCAGGCAACCTCTGACATTCAGTTCCGGTTGGGATCGGCTCTGCCGCGCGATCGGATGGAGACCGCACTTCAGCAGCTCACAGGCCCCGGGATCATGGAATTCCGGACCGTGCTGGACACCACGTTGATGCCCACACTGACCACTGACCAGCTCGACGCGGCGACACGGCAGCCGGCGACACCGCCGACCCTCGCGACGGTGAAGGCCAAACTCGGCGCGGCCTACACCGTCGCCGCGAGCCTGACCGGCCCAACCGATCTCGACGCCTCGACCAGGGCGCAGCTTGCACCGTTCGCGACCCTGACATGGTCCGAGGTAGCGGTGTTGCCAGCGCGGATCCAGTTCAACGTGCCGACGATCAACTGCGCGCAGATCGTCGACCCGGAGACCACCCCGCCCACCGCGGCACCTGCCGCCGAACAGATCGTCACCTGCGATCAGGGGTCCGGCCCGCGGTCGAAGTATCTGCTGAGCGCCGCGCAGCTGACCAACACGGACATCGCCTCGGCCACGCCGATAAACGATCAGGTGCACGGCTGGCAAATGACCGTGGCGTTCACCGCCAGCGGGCAGCAGCGGTGGACGGACCTGACCAACCGGCTCAACGCCCCGGCCAACCAGGCGAACAGCGTTCACAAGCAGCTGGCCATCGTCGTGGACGGCACGATGCTGACCGTCACGGAGATCCCGTCGCCGGTGCGCGGATCGGTGACCATCACGCCAACCAACCCGCACCTCACGATGGCATCCGCGAACGCACTCGCCATCGTGATCAACAACGGCCCACTCCCCACCCGGGAAACCGCGGTGGTCTTTGTCGTACACCCAGGCCACTGATCGGAAACGGCCTCCGGTCAGCGTGTCCACTGCCCGGAGGCCGTTCACTTGCCTTCTGATCCGGAGTAAGGCGGTGTGGCCTCGCGTGACCGATCAGATGGTGCGCAACCAGACGCACGTGTCCGACGGCAGCGAACCGTCGGCGGCGAGCGGCCCGCTGGCGAGCAGCACGCCGGTGTGCGCGGGCAACGGCACCGGGTCGGCGGCGAAGTTCACGACGCACGCGAAGCCGTCGCCGCGCCGGAACGCGATCACGTCGTCGTCGCTCGGAAGCCACTCGATCGTCTCCGGCAGCGTCGCCAGCGTTGATCGGCGTAGCGTCAGCGCGGCCCGGTAGAGCGACAGCACCGAGTCGGGGTCCTCGGCCTGGGCTTCGACCGTCTGCACCTTCCACGCAGCCGGCTGCGGCAACCAGGGTTCGGTGGACCCGGCCGGCGAGAACCCGAACGGGCTGTCGTCACCGCTCCACGGCAACGGCACCCGGCAGCCGTCGCGGCCACGGTCGGTGTGGCCGGACCGCTCCCACGTCGGGTCCTGGATCATCTCGTCGGGGATGTCTTCGACTTCGGCGAGCCCGAGTTCGTCGCCCTGGTAGACGTACACGCCGCCGGGCAGGCCGAAGGTGAGCATCGCGGCCGCGCGGGCCCGCCGCAGGCCGAGGTCGAGCACCGTGAGCGCGCCGTGACGCTTGTTGCTCATGTCGAACGCGGTGTCTTCGCGACCGTAGCGGGTCACGTGCCGGATCGTGTCGTGGTTGGAGAGCACCCAGGTGGGCGGGGCGCCGACGGTCTGGTGCGTGTCGAGCGTGTCGGTGATGACGCGGCGCATGGCCCCCGCTTCCCATGCGCAGCAGAGGAACTCGAAATTGAAGGCCGAATGCAGCTCGTCGGGGCGCAGGTATTTGGTGAACTGACCGGGCGTCGGCAACCAGACCTCACCCACGAAGACACGCTCACCGGGGTATGAGTCGGAGATGCGGCGCCAGTCGCGGTAGATCTCGTGCACGCTCCAGCGGTCCTGGTAGGGCAGGTTGGTCATGTCGGGGCTCGGGCCGACGTCGGGGAGCCCGTCTTCCTTCATCAGTCCGTGCGCGACGTCGATCCGGAAACCGTCCACGCCCCGATCGAGCCAGAAGCGCAGGATCGCCTCGAACTCGAGCCGGACGACCGGGTTCTCCCAGTTGAGGTCGGGCTGCTCGGGCGTGAACATGTGCAGGTACCACGGGCCGGGGGTGCCGTCGCGCTCGGTGATCCGGGTCCACGCGGCGCCACCGAAATAGGACTGCCAGTCGTTCGGCGGTTCGTTGCCGCCCTCGCCCGCGGCCCGGGACGAACCAGAACAGCTCCCGCTCGGGCGCGGCCGGGCTCGCGAGCGCCGCCTGGAACCACGCGTGCTGGTCGGAGCAGTGGTTCGGGACGATGTCGACGATGACTCGCAGATCGTGGTCATGCGCGGCGGCCACGAACTCCTCGGCCTGTCGCAGATCGCCGAAGATCGGGTCGATGTCGCGGTAATCGGCCACGTCGTAGCCGGCGTCAGCCATCGGGGAGACGTACCACGGGGTCAGCCAGAGCGCGTCCACGCCGAGTTCGCGCAGGTAGGGCAGGCGGCTGCGGATGCCCGCGAGGTCGCCTACGCCGTCGCCGTTCGCGTCCGCGAAACTTCGCATGTAGATCTGATAAATCGACGCGGTACGCCACCAGGCGGCGGTGGTTTGTGCCATGGAAACTTCGCTCCAGACTGAATCGGTGTGATGGGCGCCCCGCCGTGCCGCGAAACGGAGGCAGGCGGGGCGCCCAGGTTGTCGTCAGGCCGTTTGGTCTGGCCGTAACGTTCGGGTGTTACCAGCCGGTGTCGCCGGCGCCACGGTTGACCGTGTAGCCGCCCGGGTTGTTCAGGCCGCCGGCTCGCGGCACCGGTGACGGTGACGTGTTGGCGGTCATGCTGCCGGTGACGTTGTAGATGTCGATGCCGTAGGTGCCGGCGTCGGTGATCGTGTCGTGGTCCAGGAGCAGGTTGCTGATCTGCATGGCGTAGCTCATCAGGATGGCCTGGTAGCTGCTGTCGTTGATGGTGTTGCCGGAGACGGTCACCGGCGTGGTGATGTTGGAGCGTTCGGCGTAGATCCACAGCGCGCCGATGTCGGTGACCCAGTCCTTGTGGAAGCTACCGGCGCGGGTCAGCGTGTTGCGGGTGACCAGCGTCGGTCCGGAGAAGCGCGGTGCCGAACTGGGTGCTGACCGTGATGCCGGAGCCGATGACGACGATGTCGCGAGACCAGGTTGTCGGAGACCACGTTGTTGTCTGCCGCCGTAGACGCCGATGCCGTTGGCCGAGCAGCGGGTCTGCACGGTGTTGAACGTGAACGCGCAGTTGGTGACCGCGGTCGCCGTCGGAGAACATCGCCAGGCCGTCGTCGCCGGTGTTGCGGACGCTGGACTGGTCGACGCGGGTATTGAGCACGTTCGCCGTGGACGTTGGATGCCGTCGGCGAAGATGTCGCGGATCCGGTTTCCGACCGACGTAGAGGCCGTTGGTGCCGGGGTCGGTCCACAGGCCGACCTTGGTCGTGCTCCATCCACACGTCGAACACGAGCGAGCCGGAGGCGAAGTTGCCCTCGAGCCGGGTTGAACGCGCTGTCGTTGCGGTAGGTGACGTCGCTGGCGATGGTCAGGTCGGCGATCTGGCACGTTGCCGCCGGTGGCGAACAACCCGCCGGGGCCGTTCTCCGCGCGGCCTGGAACGTGGTGTACCACTCGCCGGCGCCGCGCACGGTGACGTTGGCCAGGTTCAGCCGGGCCGAGATGTTGTAGGTGCCGGCCGGGAGCCACAGGCCCTTGCCCTGCGACTGCGCCTGCGAGACGCGCTGTTGATGCGCGAGGTGTCGTCGGCGCCGCCGTTGGCGGTGACGCCGTTGGTGGTGATCGAGATGTAGTTCGGCCGGCATCGTGTAGGCGGCGTCGACCTGCTCGGCGTCGACAGGTCGATGGTGTAGGACGCCGCGTTGCCGGCGGCGTCCTTCTGGAGCTTGAGCACCGTGCCGGCCGGCCAGGTTGCCGATCAGCGCGCGGATCTCGTCGAAGAAGTGGTGACCCGAGCCCGTCGCCGGGCGTGTTGTCGTACGGTAGCCGCCGCCGTACAGCCAGGAGTACTTGATGGTCAGGGTGAGGTCCTGGACCTTGTGGTGCCCGCGTAGAGCGACGAGCGGCGCGGTCGTGACCGGTGCCGTCGGCGTTGTCGGGGATCGAGTAGCGGACGACCAGCGGAGTTGGCCGGCTTGGTCAGCGTGAACTGCACGTACTGGCCGGTCGACGTGAGCTGGACGGCGCTGCGGCCGGTGGCCTCGGCGGCTATGGACGGGTAGGTGCGGCTGGCGGCGAGCACGCTGCCGTTGGTGGTCTGCGCGTCGGCCACGTACTCGGTGTAGGGCAGGGTCGCGCCCTGGGTGGCGAGCGCGGTGCCGCCGGTGACCACGATGTCGTCGATCGCGACGTGCCGGTGTCGCCGGCGTCGGTCTCGCAGGCCGACAGGTTGAGGCCGGAGCGCAGCGGGACGGGTGCTTGGACGACGTCAGCCAGCCGGACCCGGCCGGGCAGGCTGATCTGCTGACCTTCAGACCGTTCGAGGTAGAGCGAGATGGTCTGCGCCGAGCCGGTGGAGTTGGCGTAGCGCACGGCGACCGGGTAGTTGCCCGCCGAGGGGACGTCGCGGTGTCGATGACGGTCTGGGCGCCCTGGGTGGTGAAGCCGGTGAGGTAGCCGCTGCCGGTGTAGCCGGACGATCGAGGTGGCGACCGACGGGCCGCCGGAGAAGAAGGCGGTCTCGGCCTCGTAGGTCGACGGGCGGTGGCGGCGGCGTGCTCGTCGACGGCGATGGCGTCGGTGCGGGCTGGTGCCGCGCCGTGCGTGACCACGGTGATGTTGTCGAGGTTGACGTTGCCGGTGTCGGTCGCTGTCGAACTTGTAGGCGATCGTGTTCGAGCCCGAATCGAGCGGAGACCGTCTCCGTCTCGGTCGCCACGGTGTCCCAGTCGGCGGTCGCGGGCAGCGAGATCTGCTTGAGCCTTCGTGCCGTTGACGTAGAGCGAGAGCGTCATGTTGACGCCGTTGCCGTTGGCGTAGCGCAGGGCGACCGGTCGCGGTCTCGGCCGACGTGGTGGTCACGAGGAACGACGTGTCGGCGGTGCCCTTGTTGCCGTCGGTGTAGCCCGCCGACGAAGCCGGTGCCGGTGTAGCCGCTGTGGTCGGTCGCGATCGCGGCGCCACCGGTCAGCGCGGCGGACTCGGCCTCGTACTGGCCGGCCGGCGGGGCGGCCACCGCGGTCACGACGATGTTGTCGAGGTTCACGTTGCCGGTGTCGGTCGTGTCGAACTTGTAGCCGATGGTGTTGCTGCCGGAATGCAGGGTCACCGTCTCGGTCTCGGTGGTCCACGTGTTCCAGTCGGCCGTGGCGTTCAGCGAGATCTGCCGGAGCTTCGTGCCGTTGACGTAGAGCGAGATGGTCTTGGCGGAGCCGTTGCCGTTCGCGTAGCGCAGATGGCGACGGTGTCGCTGCCGGCCGCGGTGGCGGAGACGGTGAAGGTCGTGTTGGCGTTGCCCTTGTTGCCATCGGTGTAACCGCCGACGAAGCCACTGCCGGTGTAGCCGGTGTGGTCGCTCTGCACGACGGCGCCGCCGGCGAGGGCGGCGGACTCGGCTTCGTAGGTCGTGCCGGCGGCGGCCGCCGGCGTGATGACGATGGCCACGGCACCGGCTACGGCGATGGCCATCGTGGTGAAGGACGCGAGCAACCGCGCCCGAGATCGGGTCATGGTCTTGCCCATGGATGCGAACTCCTGACTCATGCTGCGGGGGATGCCTCCGTGAGTCGGCCGGAGGCCTGGAGTTTCGGCGCTACAGATTTCGGCACAGCAGATTGTCGACGCCGCGGCTTGCATTTCTCGCCAGTGCATGTTTCGGGCACATTGCCCCGGGATTTCCGGAAAATCATCGGGGTGCTTTGGCAGGACGCTACAACTGAGACCGAGAGATGTCCATAGAAGAACGCAGGAAGTCGACGAAGATCGTCAAGCCGGTTGCACGATCTTCGAGCCAGACAAAACCCCTGAAATCAACCGCGTTTTCACCGGTACGGCCGGCTCTGACCAGCCCTGACAGCGGCGCGACTTCGGGCGAACCGACTCCGCGCCGACCGGTGCCGTGTCTCCGGGGCGTTTCGGGAGCCGCAGGCCCTATGCGCGCCGCATCCGCGTGGAGCCGCGCACGATCAGCTCCGGCTCGAAGAGCCGCCTCGTCGCCGAGCGCGTGCGCCCGTCGATCTGCGCGATCAGCGAGTCGACGGCCGCGGCGGAGATCGCCTGGATCGGCTGGCGCAAGGTCGTCAGCGGCGGATCGGTCGCCGATCATGTACAGGAGTCGTCGAAGCCGACGACCGACACGTCGTCGGGCACCTGCAGGCCGGCCCGCCGCACCGCCCGGATCGCGCCGAGCGCGAGCGCGTCACTGGCGCAGACGATCGCGGTGACCGCTCGGCCAGCAGCCGGGCCGCCGCGGCGGAGCCGCCCTCGATCGAGAAGCCGGTGTGCGCGATCAGGTTTCGCCAGCTCTCGGCGCGGTGCGCGGCGCTCCTGCTGCGCCTTGAAGGCGGCGAGTTTGCGGGCCGAGGGCACGTGGCCGACGGGCCCGAGGACCAGCCCGATGCGCTCGTGGCCGAGCGACGTCAGATGGGCGAACGCCTGGTCGACGGCGGCGCCGTCGTCGACGCGACGGTGGCGGCGCCCTGCGTTGTCGTCGGCGGCGTTGATCAGCACGATCGGCACCCGACGTTCGCGCAGCTCCCGGCCTAGCTCGGGGCCGGCGTCGGCGTAGCTGGCCGCGATGAAGAGGATGCCGGCGACCTCGTGCTTGAGCAGCAGCCGATGTAGTGCGCCTCGGAGACGGCGTCGGCGGTGCGGGTGCAGAGCACCGGCATGAGACCCTGCTTGACCAGGCGCAACGAGACGGCCTCGGCGAACATCGGGAAGATCGGGTTCTGCAGGTCGGGCACGACCAGGCCGACCAGGCCGGCCGTCTCGCCGCGGAAGCGGGCCCGGCCGCTCGAAGCCGAACACGTCGAGCGCGGTCAGCACGGCGTCCCGGGTCTCCGGCGCGATGCCGGGCTTGCCGTTCAGCACCCGGCCGACGGTCGCCTTGCTGACGCCGGCGAACTCGGCGATCTCGGAGAGCCTCGTCTTCATGACCACGATCCTGACAGATTGTTTCGCAAGAAGCGAATTCGAGTTTGCAAGAACAGTACGAGACTTTTCGACACGGTCCGTTAACGCAAATAGTTGCATCCCGGTGCGGTTTCCTTGCAGGCGTACCACGGAGGCGATTTGATGGGTTTTATTTGCTTTTATGCCCCGACCAGTACCAACCTTTTGGCCAATCCTGAGGCGCAACTAGTACTAAGTCGATAGCCCTAGATTCGCGCCTGGGACGCCCCTCGTAATCAAGTCGTGTCTTTGCAAGTTTCGTCGACATCTTGCGGAAAAGATGTCGACGTCGTTACGGTGAGCCCGCTCACTCCTAGTCGGCCTGACGGCAGACCAGGGTTACGCGGAAGTTTCTGGCCAGTAAAGTGCATCGCCGCGGTGGGGGCCATCGCGGTTAACTCCCAGTCGGGAAAGGATGGACGATATGTCCACTCGGCTTTACCGGAGGGTCGCGGCGGCAGCGCTCGTGACCACCGTCGGCCTCAGCCTCGCGGCTTGTGGCTCCAGCAAAAGCGACAGCGCCAGCGGCGGCAAGACCACGATCACGGTCGACTGCCCGCCGCTGAAGACCGACAACGGTGGCAAGTCGCTCGAAGAACTGGAACGCGGATATCGCGGCGTTCGAGAAGGCCAACCCCACGATCGACATCGAGTCGATCTCGGTCGGCGCCCAGTGTGACAACCCGCCGGACTTCACCGCCCGCCTCCAGGGCGGCACCGAGGCCGACGTGTTCTACGCGCTACATGACCGACCTGAACCAGGTGCTCGACGCCGACGCGGCCGCCGACATCACCCAGTACATCACCAAGGACACGGTCCCGAACTGGGACCAGATGCTCGACAACATCAAGAAGCCGTTCCAGGACGGCGGCAAGACCTACGGCATCGGCTACGCCGGCTACACGATGGGCCTGGTCTACAACAAGGACCTGTTCACCCAGGCCGGCCTCGACCCGAGCAAGCCGCCGACCACCTGGCAGGACGTCGCCGACCGACGCCAAGACGATCTCGGACGCTCGGCCCCGGCGTCGCCGGCTACGAGGACTACAGCGCCGGCAACACCGGTGGCTGGCACTTCACCGCCGAGCTCTACTCGCGTGGCGGCGCGGACGTGTCGCGCCGACGGCAAGACGGCCACCGTCAACACCCCCGAGGCGGCAGGCCGTCCTGCAGAACCTGCACGACATGCGCTTCAACGACAACAGCATGGGCGTCAAGCAGCTCTGACGTGGCCCGACCTGCTGACGAACGCCGGCGCCGGCAAGGTCGGCATGTACATCGGCGCGCCCGACACGATCACCGCGATCGTGACGCAGTTCCAGGGCGACTACAGCGACTGGGCGATGGGCCCGATGCCCGGCGACGCGGCCCCGCGAAGGGCACCCTCGGTGGCGGCAGCGGCTACATGTTCAAGAAGGTCGGACACGCCCGGAGCAGATCAAGGCCGGCCTCAAGTGGGTCACCTTCGAGGACCTGACCCCGGGTCAGGGCCAGTTCAACTACGCGCTGCAGAAGGCGGAGGGCCTGCCGGTCGGTCTGCCCGAGCCGGTCATCTGGACGGCCGGCTCGGCGACTGCAGAAGCAGGACGACGACGCTCAAGACGGCCAGCACGCAACCTGGACCTGGACGACTTACGCGCAGTACGTCGCCAACCCGGTGCCGGTCGTCGCCGAGCCGCCGCAGGCGCAGGCGATCTACCCGATCCTGGACGGCGTGATGTCCGCGGTGCTGACCCAACAGAACGCGAACATCGAGAAGCTGCTGACCACGCGCGAACGGAAAGATCCAGACCCTGCTCAGCGCGGGTTCCTGATCGACGGCGCGGGGGCCGGCTCGGCCGGCCCCCGCACCGCGCTGCCTAGTCGCTGTTCTGCCTAGCCGCGGGATTTACCCGCACCTCGCCCGGCGCTACAGTCACCCGCTCAGCTCAACGAACGCCCAGGAGTACGTCATGGCGGTCACCTCCGTCCTGCCCCGCGCAGACGCTGTACCGGTCCATCCGAGTCCGAACCGGGCACGCAGCGGCGAGGTTTCCCGCAAGGTGATCGGACAACCTCACCGGCCACGCGTTCCTGCTCGGCGCGGTGATCTGCTTCGCGTTCTTCTCGTGGTACCCGATGGTCCGCGAATTCATCATGAGCTTCCAGCGGACCCACCGCGGCGTCACGACCTGGGTCGGTTGGGAGAACTACATCCGGGTCTGGCACGACCCGCGTTCGGCCAGGCCTGGCGCAACACGCTCTACTTCACGCTGCTGGCGCTGGTCATCGGCTACGCGCTGCCGTTCTTCATCGCGATCATGCTCAACGAGTTCCGCCACGCCCAGGGCTACCTGCGGGTGCTGGTCTACCTGCCGGTGATGCTGCCGCCCGCGTCCGGCCTGTTGCTGTTCAAGTACGCCTACGACCCCGACGACGGCGGCATCTTCAACTTCATCCTGCACACGCTCCATCTGCCGACCTCGCAGTGGGTGCAGTCACCCGACGATGACGATCGTCGTCGCTGGTCATCGCGTCCACCTGGCTGAACATGGGCGGCACCATCCTGATCTACCTCGCCGTCGCTGCAGGACATCCCCGGCGAGCTCTACGAGGCCGCCGAGCTCGACGGCGCCAGCGCCTGGCGCAAGATCTGGCACGTCACGATCCCGCAGACCCGGCTGATCCTGTCGCTGATGTTCCTGCTGCAGATCGTCGGCACCATGCAGCTGTTCATCGAGCCGTTCATCCTGGCCGGCGGCAACGGCGTGGAGGACTCCGCGACCTCGGTCGTCTACCTGATCTACCAGCACGCGTTCGCCGAGTACGACCTCAACGGCGCCGCGGCGCTGGGCGTGATGCTGATGCTCGTGCTGGTCGTCGTTCTCCGGCCTGTACACGTGGCTGAGCCCGAAGCAGGACTAGGATGGCTCACGGCACGTCATGGCCGTTGTTGAAGTCGAGTCGCATGGCAACCCGCACCCGATCTCGCCCGGCACGGCTCAGCCGGCCCGCGGGCCGGCGGATCTACTGGGTCCTGGTGATCCTGACGATCGTCGCGTTCTCCATCATCTTCCTCGGCCCGCTGTACTGGATGGTCACCGGCGGTCTCAAGACCGGCAAGGAGATCGCCCAGAACCCGCCGACGCTGATCCCGAAGCACCCCGAGGTCGCACAACTACCTCGACGCGTGGAACCAGCTCGACCTCGGCCGGCTGCTGCTCAACACGATCGTCTACGCGTTCGGCGCGCTCGCGTTCCAGCTCGTCTTCGATGTCGCGCGCGGCGTACGCCTTCTCGAAGCTGCGCCCGATCTTCGGCAACGCCATCCTCGGCCTGATGCTCGCCACGCTCATGATCCCGTCGACGGTGCTGATCATCCCGCAGTACGTGACGGTCATCAACCTGCCGATCTTCCACTGGAACATGCTCAACTCACCGTGGGTGATCTGGCTGCCGGCGGTCACGAACGCGTTCAACATCTTCCTGCTGAAGCGGTTCTTCGACTCGATCCCGCAGGACCTGCTCGCGGCGGCGGCGATCGACGGCGCCAGCTCGCTGCGGACACTGTGGTCGATCATCCTGCCGATGTCGCGGCCGATCCTCGGCGTCGTGTCGATCCTGTCGGTCACGGCGGTCTGGAAGGACTTCCTCTGGCCGCTGCTGGTCGAGCCGGCGCCCAACACGAAGACCGTCAACGTCGGCATCTACGCGTTCTCGCAGGGCCTATCCGCAGAACGTCGTGATCGCGGCCGCCGTCATCGCGGCCCTACCGACCATCATCTTCTTCCTGTTCTTCCAGCGGAGCATCATGTCCGGCCTCACCACGGGCAGCCTCAAGGGGTAGCTCCACGGTGCTCCGCTACGGAGAGCGACCGGGATAACGGTTGTTCGTAACCGCACCTTCTCGTTACAGTGCCTGGGCTATGAAGTTGCTGCTCCTCGGGCCCGTCGAGATCATCTCCGACGCCCGGCCGATCTCTCTCGGCCGGCGTCGGGAACGCCTCGTGCTAGCCGTGCTCGCGCTGCACACCGGTCGAGCCGTCTCCGTGGAGCGGCTCGCCGCCGTAGCGTGGAACGGCGCGGAGCCGCCGGCCGGGGCCCGCGCCGCGATCAACGTCAGCGTCTCGCGGCTCCGCAAAGTGCTCGCGGCGCACGGCCTGTTCATCGCGACCCGCGGCGACGCGTACGCGCTCGACGTCGACGAAAAGCACGTCGACGCGTTCCAGTTCCGGGCCGCCGTCAGCTCCGCGCTCGCCCTGACCGACCCCGCGGCCCGAGCCGACGCCCTGGGCACCGCGCTCGAACTCTGGCGCGGCGACGTCATCCAGGACGTGGCACCTCCCGACCTGCGGCACGCGCTGGCCGGCGACCTCATCGAACTGCGACTCGTCGCGCAGGAACGACGCCTGGCAGCCGAGATCGAGATCGGCCGGCATCGGGAAGCCGTCGCCGAACTGCGCGGCCTCGTCGGCAGCCACCCGACCCACGAGGGCTTCGTCGGCCTGCTGATGACCGCACTCGTCGCCGGTGGCCGGCTGGCTGAGGCGTTGGACGCCTACGCCGACGTGCGCCGGGTGCTCCGCGATGACCTCGGCGCCGACCCCGGACCCGACCTGGCCGGGCTGCACCTGCGCATCCTGCGGCAGACCTCCGCACCGGAACCCACGCGCCCGGCGGCCTCGGTGCAGACGCTCCCTCGAGACGCGCCC
Organism: uncultured Actinomycetota bacterium; assembly: GCA_963797605.1. Classification (GTDB taxonomy): domain Bacteria; phylum Actinomycetota; class Actinomycetes; order Mycobacteriales; family Micromonosporaceae; genus DASQPR01. The sequence goes on from CAWCPX010000008.1 coordinate 136,470, forward strand.
ACCTTCACCGGCCGCGACACCGAACTCGCCGCCCTCGACGACACCGTCTCCGCGGCCGGCGGTGCGCCACTGGTGATCATCACCGGGCCCGGCGGCGTCGGCAAGACCGCGCTCGCCGTGCACTGGGCCCACCGCGCCACGTCGCGGTTTCCCGACGGGCAGATCTTCGTCAACCTTCACGGGTACGGCGCCGGCCAACCCACGTCCACCAACGAGGCACTGACTCAGCTCCTGCTCGCGCTGGGGGAGCCGCTCGGATCGATCCCCTCCGGCATCGACGCAGCCGCCGTGATGCTGCGGGCCCGGCTGTCCGGCCGCCGACTGCTCATTCGTGATCGACAACACCGCCTCGGCCGACGCCGTCCGGCCACTGCTGCCCGGCGCGCCCGGGTGCGGCGTGATCGTGACGAGCCGGGACCCGCTCACCGGCCTGACCGCCGTCGACGGTGCCACCCGCCTCGTCGTGCGCCCGCTCTCGGCCGAATACTCGCTCGACGTGCTCCGGGACATCGTCGGCGCGCAGCGGGTGCGCGCGGAAGTCGCGGCCGCCACCGACCTCGCCACGCTCTGCGGCGGTTTGCCCCTGGCGCTGCGGGTCGCCGCCGCCAACCTCGCCGGCCGCCGGGACACCTCGATCGCCGCCTACCACGCCGAAATGGTCAGCGGTGGCGTGCTCGACGCGCTGCAGATCGACGGCGACCTCACCACCGGCGTACGCGCCACGCTCGCCAGTTCCTACGACCGGCTCACCGAACCCGCGCGCCGGTTGCTGCGGTTGCTCGGAGTCCCTGCCGGAGCCGACGTCACCGTCGATGCCTGCGCGGCCCTGCTCGGATCCGCGGCGGCCGAGGTCGCACCGGTGCTCGCCGAACTGTGCCGGGCGCACATCCTCGAATCCGCCGACGGTCGCTACTCGATGCACGATCTCGTGCGCGCGTACGCGACCGAGATCGGCCACGGCACCACCGACATCGACAGCGCGCGACGCCGGCTCCTGACCTTCTACGTGTCGACCGCCCGAAGCGCCGCCAAGGCCACCTACCCGAACCGGCTCTACCTCAAGCACCTGCCACCGGGGCCACAGACCTTCGACGGCCCCGCCGACGCGCTGGCCTGGCTCGATGCCGAGGTCGCGAACATCGTCGCCGAATCCCAGCGAGCCGCCGTCGACGGCCCGTGGTCGTTTGCCTGGGAGGTCTGCGACGCGCTCGCCGGCTACTTCTGGCTGCGCCGCTCCGCAGCGCTCTGGGCCGCCTCGATCGACGCCGCCGCACAGGCATGCGAGGCCGCCGGCAACGGCGAGATGGCGCTGCTCGTGCTGAACCGGCGCGGCATCATGCACTGGGCCCGCTCCGAGTACGACGCGGCCGAACAGACCTTCCTCGCCGTCGGCGAGGAGGCACTGCGACGCGGCGACCACCGGCGCAACGCGGGCGCGCTCGGAAACCTCGGCGGCATCAACCGGGAGCGGGGCCGATTCGCGGAGTCGATCGCGTACTCGGAGAAGGCTCTGGAATTTCTGCTTTCCGCAGGCGACCACGTCGCGAGCGCCGCGTGCCTCATCAACCTGTCGACCGTCGCCAACGACGTCGGCGATTACCCCAGGTCGCTCGACTTCGCCCGCCGCGCCGAAGCGATCTACCGCACCCTGGGCGACGCCGAGGGCACGGCCGCGTCCCTGATGGTCGTCATCGACGCCCAGGTGCGGCTGGACACCGACTTCGCCGAGATCGATCCCGGCATCCAGGAGGCGCTGGCGATCTACCGCGGCCGTGGCGCGATCGTCGGCGAGGCGGCGTTGCTTTCGAGCGCGGCGAGCGCGGTGCTCGCGGACGGGCGGATCGAGGAGGCTCTGACCATGGCTGAGCGGGCCAACGTGCTCGTGGGTCCGGCCAACAATCCGAGCCTGCGATCGAGCACGCTGCTGGTCCGTGGGCGTGTACGGCATGCCCGAGGCGACTACGCGGAGGCGATGGCGGACCTGGAACTCTCCGAGAGCGAGGCCCGGCGGCTCGGTGTCGGCCTGGGCGTCGTGGAGGCCGTTATCGCTAAGGCGGCGGTCGCGCTGTCGGCAGGCGATGTCGATCGCGCCTACGAGTACGCGACCGAGGCGTTCGCCATGGCGCAGCGCCCGCCCGATGTAGCCGCCGCGGAGCGGATGGTCGCGGCTGCCACACCGAGCGCCGAGACCTCCCCGGGCGGCGCGCCGGCTGCTGCCACACCGCAGCACCGACCGAAGATGTCTCGGGCCTGAGAATCCGTCGGTGATCGTGGCTAGCCGACCATCACCGTAGGACCCTCCCCCGTTGGCGACAGCCGGCCGAAGCCGCCCGCGCCATGACGGAATTAAACCGGGTGCCGGTTGCCAAATGCTTGACACGCGTCTCCGGGATGATGGGATCGTGCTGACGTTGATCACCGTACGGTTTACCCGGGCGAGCGTGGCCATGGGTGATGACGCGTGGGCGCCGCTCGCCGTGATGGCGCAGGAATGGCCGGCGCCGCGGTGGGCAACCGATCCGGGGCAGCCGGCGGCGGATCTGCGCGACGTTGGCGCCTCGCTGGTGCGGCTGCGTTTCCAGTGACTGACGCAACGAGCCCCATCGGTCGTGTTCGCCGAGTTGGTGGGGGACCGAGTTGCGCCCGAGTGGACCTGGGGCGAGTCAGACCTGCCGCGCCCGAAGCCACCGTGGTGAGTTGTCGACCGCCCCTTCGTGATCCCGAAGGATAAACGGTGATCTAGGAGAGGTAACGGTGCTGGGACCCCGTTACCTCTCCTGGATCACGCAGATGCCACCACATGGACGCGCGGAGCCCGGCCAGCCCTGCCGAATCAGCACCGAGGCCACCTGCGCCGCGATCTCGCACGGCCGTTGCCAGACGTCACCCCATCCGTAGCGCAGGAGCCTCTCATCGTTGACAGCGGCGGCGTTGTCCCGTCGAAGATCGCGGAACCGCTTGTCAAAGGGATGTGTGAGCCTGCCGTCGAGTTCGACGATCGTACGAAAGTCGCGGTAGCGCACATCGTGATATATCCGTCCGCCGCCAAGGCGGCCCACGCTCTGCCGTTCGGCTCGGGGGAGGCGATGACGTCGTTCCACGTCGCGCAGGTAACGCAGTTCCAGAGGCGAATGGCATCCAGCGGCGACATCCGACAGCGCGTCGGACACGTCGCGCCGCCATCGCGTTTTCGGCCGCTCCGCCAGGGTCGCGACGAGGCGGCCGGGGTTTGTCAGGCGACGACCACATGCCGCCGCCAGCCACCCGAACGCCTCCTCAACGTTGTCAGTCGCGTTGATCAGGTCGAAAACGGTGTGTTCGACACGGGTCTGGCGCGGTAGCCGAGCTGGATGGATCTTGGTGGCGACGTGCCGGTCCTGATGGATGATGACGCCGCTCCTGGGCGCGATACGTCGTGTGTCCGGGACGGTGATGTGCACCTCGGGCCGAGCCTCATCGCTCAAGCCCAGCAATTCGGCCGCGGTCGCATGGCTGACCGCCGATGTCGGGCCGCATGACAGCCAAGCCGCCCAGATTTGCGCCAACCTCGTGCGTGGGCCGGAGAAAGTCGCATAGACGCCGCGATGCAGAGCGCTGCCATCGGCCGGAATCGATCCGGGCCCGGACCGCTTCTCGGGTGAGCCCGCACGCGAGGGCCTGCCGGAGATCGACGATGCCGTGTTGCGCCAGCAGGATCTCGTCGAACACATCCCCAGTCTCCCGGTGATGACGCAGAACCGGAACCCGTCGCCGTGCGCCTGTGGATAACGGTGATCCAGGAGAGGTAACGGTGCTGGGACCCCGTTACCTCTCCTGGATCACGTCAGCCGACTAGATCCAACCCTCGAGAGACTTCATGAAGCCGGGCAAATCGTCGCAGTGGATGCAGTGGCCGGTGTCGGGCACGCTGACGATCTCGAATCCTCGTGTCCGTAGCAACTCGATCTGCGCCTCGTCGAGCATTTCCGACGGATCGGCGAGCTGGATCAGCGACGGCACCACGGCGGTCAGCGGCAGGAAGTCGCGGCCGGTCAAGTCGCCGAACGACGCCAGGTAGGCCGGATCGAACCTGGCCAAGCCTTCCATCTCGGCGGCGATGTCTCCCTCGCTCCACCGTGGACGCGCGCGGCGCAGCAACTCCGGCGTCGTCGACTCGATCTCCCGGACGATCTGCTCGTTGGCGCGCTGGATCTTCTCCTCGTGGTCTTCTGGCAAGTCCCCGAAGCTGAATGCGGGATCGGAGTAGATCGCGCGCTTCGGCCGCAACCGCTCGGCGGCGAGAAGAAGCGTGAGCGCGCCCAGCGAGTGTCCGATCGCCACATCGACGCCGGTCGGCAGGCTCTCCACGAGGTCGTCGGCGAGTTCCTCGGCGGTCGCCCCACCTCTCGGGCTATCGCCGTGAGCGCGCAGGTCCGGGGCGAGGACGCGATAGCCCCGCGCGACCAACTCCGCTTCGACCGCGTGCCAGCTGCGATGACTGCTCGTGAAGCCGTGGATCAGAACGGCGGTGCGGTCCGCTGCCCCGCCCGGTGCCGTCTCGTGTACGTGTAGCCGCATCGTCAGTGCCATCCGTAGTCGGAGCGCAGCTTGCCGGCGACGGCATCGAACCGCTTCCGGTCCAGGATCGCGCCCTCCCGACGTACCTCGTCTTCGTGCACGTCGAGCACCCGATCGAGGCGCAGGAAACTCGGGCGGCGCTCACTGTCCCAGTCGCCGGTGCCGAGTGCGAACCAGTTGTGCTGGCCTTCACGATCGTGCTGGCTCGACAACATGAGCCCGAGAAGCGAGGAGCCCTCCCGGCCGACGATCAGCACCGGCCGGTCTTTGCCCTGCGATGCGTCTTCCTCGAACGGCACCCACGTCCACACGATTTCGCCGGGATCGGCCTGACCGTCGAGTTTCGGTGCGTAGGCGAGGTGCCGCCCCGGTGGCGGCCCAGGCCGGGCCGCGATCCGCGCCGCCCCAGCACTCGGCGCCGCAACACCCGAAGCGCGAACGCCTGAAACCCCAGCCGGTGCCGCAACCCGCGGCTTGGTGCGCGGTGCGGGCCCGATGCCGAGCCACGCGCTGATCCGTTTCCACATAGCTGCCACGAGACCCCACCCTCAGTGGACCGGCCCGAAGGTCGCAACTTCTTGCGCTGCTTCGAGGTATCCACCGACCCCATCGACAAAACGTAGGGTCCCCCGACCTCACGGTGGAACCGTTTGATAGTCGGGTGAAACGTACCCAAACATCGATTGATTTAAGGTTTTAAGTGTGGGTGTGCATATGGCGAAAGGTCGTCGCGATAACGACAGTGTTGATTTCTTGCAACATCGGTGTTGCCATCTTGCTAACAAGTTCACGCGGGGGCGGCGTTGATTTGCAACATCCAAGGGTTGCAGCACTCCGGCCCGAGCCGTGGCGAACAGCGCCTCGTGCCGGCCGCACGCACGAGAGGCCACCGTGATTCCTCTAGACCTGAGTCATCGGACCGCCAGGCTCGGGAGGCTGCGAGCGCTCGCGGCCACCGTCGGCCTGAGCCTGGTCGCGGCGACGATCGCCGTCACCGCGATTTCCGCTCCCGCACAGGCGGCCACCCCGCCCGGTGCTGCGACCCCGTTCGTGGAACAGCTCGCGGTCAATGCCGCGACGAACGGCAACATCCTCGCGAAGAACTTCTACTTCGGCACCCTCGCTTCCGAAGCCACCGGCCGGCAGGCGGTGCAGCTCGTCGGCCAGGGCAAGTTCGTGACGTTCACGCTGACGGCGCCGGCGAACGCGGTCGACTTCCACTACGCGATCCCGGACTCGCTCGACGGTGCCGGTTTGACCGCGCCGCTCGGCCTCTACGTCAACAACGTGGCGCAGACGCCGCTCACGCTGACGTCCGTCAACAGCTGGCTCTACGGCTCGAACCCACCCTCGGAGACGAACTCCCCGCTGGTCAGCGACCCGGGCACGAGCGCGCCGCACGACTTCTACGACGACGTGCGCACGATGTTCTCCTCGACGCTGCCCATCGGCACGACGGTGAAGCTGCAGGTCGACGCGGGCGACAACGCCCCGTGGTACGCGATCAACACAGCCGACTTCGAGCTGGTCGCGCCAGCGATCACGAAGCCGGCCGGCTTCATCGACGCGACCGCGGCGCCCTACAACGCCGACGCGAGCGGCCTCAACGACTCCTCGACAGCGCTGCAGAACGCCGTCAACGCGGCATCGAGCGCCGGCGTCGGCCTCTACCTGCCGCAGGGTCTCTACAAGGTCAGCACCCCGATCTTCGTCAACAAGGTGACGATCGAGGGCGCGGGCGAGTGGTACACGGAGTTGACCGGGCACGAGGTCGAGTTCGCCGGGCAGATCGGCAACCCGTCCACGAACGTCAACGTGTCCAACCTGTCGATGTTCGGCAACGTGAACACGCGCGACGACTCCGACGGCACCGTCCACGGGTTCAACGGTGGCTTCGACCACTCGAACATCAACCACGTGTGGATCCAGAACGAGAAGGTCGGCATCTGGGTGGTCGGCCCGACCGACTCGCTCACGATCGACTCGGTCCGCATCCAGGACACCACGGCCGACGGCATCAACTTCCACGGCTCGGTGACGAACTCCCTGGTGGAGAACAGTTTCGAACGCAACCTGCAAGATGACGGCTTCGCGATCTGGTCGTCACCGGGCGCCGACGTGAACAACACGTTCACACAGAACACGGTCGATTCGCCCGGCATCGCCAACAACGTCGGCCTCTACGGCGGCACCGGCACCACGATCACGAACAACCTGCTGCAGGACACGGTCACCCGTGGCGGCGGCATCGGCATGGGCAGCCGGTTCGGTGCGGGCGCACTGGCCGGCACGACCACGATCAGCGGCAACAAGCTGGTCCGGACCGGCCAGTTCGATCCGGGGTGGGACTACAACGTCGGCGCGATCTGGTTCTGGCCGCTGGAGGGCGCGCTACCGGGCACAGTCAACATCACGAACAACGAGATCGATGACAGCCCCGGCGAGGCGTTCCAGTTCCAGAACGCGGCCCCACCGGTCGGTGCGGGCGTCACCACCCAGGGCACGTTCGGCAACGCGACGAGCGGCGTCACAATCACGAACAACACGATCAACAATGTCGGTACGTTCGTCTTCCAGCTCCAATCGCCCGGTTCGGCGACCGTTTCCGGCACGACCGCGACCGGCGTCGGTGACGCGGGCATGTTCAACTGCAACTCCGGGTTCGCTTTGACCCAGGGCGCCGGCAACTCCGGCTGGTCTACGACCACGTGTGGCCTGCCGGCATCGGCTCCGCTGTACGCGTTCCCGACCACGACCACCTTCGAGAACGCCACCACCGGCAGCAACACCCCGGTGCAGAAGGTGACCATCTTCAACGCGGGCGCGGCGGCGGCCACGATCGGCGCGATTTCAGCGAGCAGCGGCTTCACGGTCACGCCCGATGCGAGCAAGCCGTGCGGCACCACGCTCAACCTGAGTACGCCGACCGACGCCAACGTCTGGTGCCAGGTCGACGTCTCGTTCCGGGCGCCGTCCACCGGCATCACCACCGGCACGCTGACGATCCCGAGCAACCAGCCCGGTAACCCGACCGTGCTCCAACTGGTCGGCAGCACCGGCGCGAACAACGTCATCACACCCCCGACCGTGACCCCGACCAGCCTCGCGTTCGGCTCGATCAACGTCGGTTCCACGACGGCGGCGCAGACGCTCACGGTCACCAACCCGGGCGCGTCCGCGATCACGATCTCCTCGGTCGTGGCCAGCATCGGCTTCTCGCAGACCAACACCTGCGGTACGTCGCTCGCCGCCGGTGCCTCGTGCACCGCGTCGGTGAAGTTCTCGCCGACCGCTGGCGGATTCCAGTCCGGCTCGGTCGCGATCACGAACAGTGGCACCCAGACCCCGATCGGCGCGAGCCTGACGGGCACGGGCATCACCTCGACCACCAACCTCGCCCAGGGTGCCGCGATCACGGCGAGCAGCTCGTCCAGCGGCTTCGCGCCCAACCAGGCGAACGACGGCAACACGACGACGTACTGGGAGAGCACCGACGGCGCCGCGTTCCCGCAGACGCTGACGGTCGACCTCGGTTCCTCGCTCAGCGTGGGCTCCGTGACGCTGAACCTGCCGCCGTCGGCGTCATGGGCGACCCGCACCGAGACGATCGCGGTCAACGGCAGCACCAACGGCACGACGTTCGGGGCGTTGTCCGCCTCGGCTGGCCGCGTCTTCGATCCGTCGACCGGCAACACCGTCACGATCCCGCTGCCCGGCGGGCACGTCCGACCGTTACATCCAGCTCAGCATCTCCGGTAACACGGGCTGGCCGGCCGGGCAGATCTCCGAGTTCGCGGTCTTCCCGGGCACCGGTGGCGGCGGCGGTGGCACGGCCACCCTCGCGGCGAGCCCGGCCAGCCTCGCGTTCGGTTCGGTCAACGTCGGTTCGACGAGCGCCGCACAGACCGTCACGGTCAGCAACTCCGGCACGGTGGCGGCGGCGGTCTCCTCGGTCTCCGTGACCGGAGCGTTCTCGCAGACGAACACCTGCGGCACGTCGATCGCGGCCGGTGCGTCCTGCACCGTCACCGCGAAGTTCGCCCCCACGGCGGCCGGTGCGACCAGCGGCACGATCACGGTGGCGAGCAACGCGACGAACCCGACGCTGTCGGTCGCGCTGACCGGCACGGGTACGTCCGTCGGCACGGCCACGCTCGGCGCCTCGCCGACCACGCTGGCCTTCGGCAACCAGACGGTCAACACGACCAGCGGTGCGCAGACCGTGACGGTCACGAACAGCGGCACCGTCGCGGCTGCGGTCAGCTCGGTGTCGGTCAGCGGGGCCTACTCGCAGACCAACACGTGCGGTACATCGATCGCGGCCGGCGCTTCCTGCACGGTCAGCGTGAAGTTCGCACCGACCGTCGCGGGAGCTGCCAGTGGCACCCTGACGGTGGCGAGCAACGCGTCCAACCCACAGCTGACCGTGGCCCTGTCGGGCACCGGCGTGGCGGCCGGAACGGCGACCCTCACCGCGTCGCCCACCAGCGTCGCGTTCGGCAACCAGTCGGTCGGCTCCACGTCGGCGGCGCACGCGATCACGATCACCAACACGGGTACGGCCGGCGCGACGATCAACTCGATCTCGGTATCGGGCGCGTTCGCGCAGACCAACAACTGCGGCGCGTCGCTCGTGGCCGGTGGCTCCTGCACCGTCAACGCCACGTTCGCCCCGACCGCGACGGGTACTGCCAGCGGCACCCTGACGGTCGCGAGCAACGCGACGAACCCGTCCCTGACGGCGGCCCTCACCGGCACCGGCACGGCGGCGACGTCGACGAACCTCGCGCTCGGCAAGTCCACGACCGTCTCCAGCGTCTCGCAGACGTACGTCGGCGCGAACGCGGTCGACGGTGACGCGAGCACCTACTGGGAGAGCGCGAACAACGCGTTCCCGCAGACGTTCGCGGTCGACCTCGGTGCCTCGGACGCCCTGACCTCGGTGGTGCTCAAGCTGCCGGCGACCTGGGGTGTCCGTACCGAGACGCTGTCGATCCTGGGCAGCAACGACGGATCGACGTACGCGACGCTGGTCGGCTCGGCGACGTACACGCTCGACCCCGCGTCCGGCAACACCGTGACGATCAACCTGCCGGCCGGGACCATGGACCGGTTCGTCAAGCTGAACGTCACGGCGAACTCCGGCTGGCCGGCAGCTCAGCTCTCCGAGGTGCAGGTCATGGGCGTCGGCCGCTCCGACCTGGCGTTGAACAAGACGACCACGGAGTCCGGTCACACCCAGGTCTACGCGTCGAGCAACACCGTCGACGGCAACACGAGCACCTACTGGGAGGGTGCGGCCGGCTTCCCGGCGTTTGTCACGGTCGACCTCGGTTCCGCGCAGACGGTCGGTTCGGTCGTGCTGAACCTGCCGCCGGCAACGTCGTGGGCCGCCCGCACCGAAACCCTGTCGGTGCTGGGTTCCACCGATGGCACGACGTTCTCCACGCTTTCGGCTTCGGCCGCCCGCGGGTTCGACCCGGCCACCGGCAACACGGTGACGATCTCGTTCACGTCGACCAGCACGCGATACGTCCGGATCAACATCACCACGAACACCGGTGGAGCCAGCGGTCAGCTCTCCGAACTGTCCGTCTACAGCTCCTAGGCGCACCGATGGGGTGAGTTCGGGTTGCTCCGGCAGCACGAACTCACCCCAGCGCCGATCAGCCCCGATAACTCAACCAGGGCAACCTGTGCCGCCCTCCAGCCGGTACATACTCACGACATCCCCTGCGCTGGAGTAAGCACATGCCTGGCACCACCGTTTTCGACGATTTCGTCCGCGCCCGCTCGACACATCTACTTCGGGTCGCCTACCTGCTGACCCGCGATCACAACCACGCAGAAGACCTGGTGCAAACGGCGCTCGCCCGGTCCTGGTCGGCGTGGCCGCGCATCGATGCTGATCCGGAGCCGTACGTGCGGCGGGTGCTCGTTAATGCATACGCGTCGTGGCGTGGCCGCCGCTGGCACGGCGAGCTTCCGAGTGACGTGCTGCCGGAGTTGACCGAACGCTCGCCCCAGGCCGGCGTGGACGATCGAGACGAGGTCTGGCGGGCGCTCGGCAGGCTGCCACGCCAACAACGGGCGGTCATCGTGCTCCGCTATTTCGAGGACATGACCGAATCGCAGATCGCCGACGCCCTGAGCATCTCGGCCGGAACCGTGAAGAGTCACGCTTCCAAAGGGCTGGCGAATCTGCGCATGGACGAGACGCTGCGGCCAGAGAGATTCCCGGTGCCCGAGGCGCCGCAGGGCACCGAGCGTCTCGCCGCCGTGCACGCGCGGATCCGACACCGCCGGGTGCGCCGGGTCGCCGCCGTCACCGCGGCCGGGCTTGCGGTGTTGGCGCTCGTCGTCACGCTCATCGTGGCGCCGCATGCGTTCCGCCGTGCCGCAATCGAGCCGTCCCTGCCGCGGGTGGGCACCTACGTCGACGGCGACCGTGTCATCCGAACTGGCTCCGCCACAACCGGCCGAGACCTCAGCATCACGTGGACGCCGACGACGACCGATGCGCACGTATTGATCGAGTGCTTGGTGGAAAAGACGGGCCGGTCTGTCTCGTCGACCGGTTGGATGGCGGCGCCCTACATCAACGGCGTCATCGCGGCAGCAAGCCCGAGCTGCGAGCCGTATCGCTCAGGCGATTCCATGACGTTGCTCAGAGCGGACCTGCTCCGGGTCGGCGTGCCGGTGACCCTCACATTGCGGGTGGTGCGGACGCCTCTCGAGAACCCATCACCCGCGACCGTGCCGCTCCAAGACGTCGATGTCTCCGCCGCCATTAGTGAGGCGGTGCCGTTCGACGACTATCCGTTGCCGCGTCGACCTGCGCACCTCGTCACGCTCGACGCTCGGATGCCACCCGCCCCGGTCGCGTTGATCCGCGCGGGTGGCCCGATGTCGGTGCGCGTCTCCAGTGGGCGATACGAATTCGTGGCCACCTCGCAAACCCCCGGGTCGATTAGCGTCTTCGTCGACGGGAAACTGCGGTGGCGGCAGGAGTTCTGGACCTACCAGGCTGATCGCGACGCATACTCGCTTATCGATGTCGGCAAGGCCGGAGCCACAATCTCGATCACGACGGAGCATGTGACGGCGGACTGGTTCGTTGCCGTCATCCCGAGCGATTGACAGCCTGTAGGCAGGCCATGGGGGGAGTTCGGGTTGCTCCGGCAGCACGAACTCACCCAAGTGACCATCACAGCCGCGGACAGCGGGGCGGACCGCGGATCGCTAGTGTGTGCGGCGGCGAGAGATCGACACCGTCGGATAACGAGAGCGGGCCACGCGTGACTGTTCGGTTTAACTGGGAGCCGGAGTTGCCTGCGCCCGCCCCGGTCCCGGCGGCGCGCACCGTACTCGTCTGCTGCTGGTGTGGCAGCGTCCCGGCGGTCCGGGCCCAATTCGAGGGTCAACAGGAGCAACCGATCGCGCTCGGCGGCCCGTTCTGCCGCGACTGTGGGATCGCCACGTTCCGCATGACGACGGCGTGGACACTCGTGCACGGGTGGACCATGTCGCTGCTGTCCTTCGCCCTCACTCCACTGACGGTGCTCTCGAACCTGCAGGCCCGGCGCCGGGTGGCGAAGCTCGCGCCGCCGTCGTTCGCGGCGTCGGGCAAGTCACCGCTGCCGGTCGGCCGCCCGCTTCTCCTGCGGTGGGAGAGCCTCGGCGCCCTCGTACCCCTCGTCGCGATCGCGATGGTGGCCGCGTTCATCGTGCACGCCGTGCACGTCCGTGAGGCGGCGCAACCGAAACCCCGGGTCGGACAGTGCGTGTCGATGTCGGACGCCGACGGGTCCGCGAGTGTCGTCGACTGCGCCCGTTCACACAACGGCGTCATCACGAAAGTCGGTCAAGGCAACCTGTACTGCCCCGACGACGACACCTACCTCTACTGGTCTGACACGGGCTACGGCGCGTGTGCTGCGGGGGACTAGGTCCAGTCTCAAAGCTGCCGTTCAGCTGCGCCCGAACGGACTTCGAGACGGCCCTAGAACCGTCGGGTGAAGGGCAGCGGCTTACGCATCCGGACCAGCAGAACCAGTGGCACCAGCACGTACGGCAGGTTGAACGCCAGGAACTTCGCCGGGTTCCCGGTCCGCAGCGCCTGCTCGCCCCAGAACTCGACACCGAACACGACGATTCCGGTCAGTGTCGCGATCATCGTGGCGTAGATGACCGACGGCAGCTGGATCCAGTTGCGCCCGGTCACCAGCGAGTAGACGAGCACCAGGTAGAACGGCATGTAGACGAATGCCGACAGGCCGGTGACGATCCGCATCCAGTCGGGCGGGTTCATGAAGAGCGGATCGGCGTCGTGCGCGTACCAGTAGTTGGAGTTCACGAAGAAGTTCGACGACGGGTGGTTGAACTTCACGCCGATCGTGGGCAGCAGGTCGCTGATGACGGAGGTGACCGTAAAAGCGGCGAAAAAGACGGCGAGCACGATGTCGACCCGACGATCGCGCAGCTCAAGGTTGCTGGGGGTGGGGGTGGTCATGGTTGGCGATCATAACCACGCGCCCGTTTTCTCGGGTGCGCCGGCCGGATCGCGTCAGTAGGCTCCCGGCGTGACGGATCGCGTGGAGACCATCGGCGACGTGTCGGTGCTGCTGTGCTCGCCGGACGGGCCCGCGCTGGCCACCGAGGCCGATGCGACAGACCTCGTCGGGCATGCGTTCGCGCACCCGGTCGAGGTGATCGCGCTGCCGATCGGTCGCCTGACCGATGAGTTCTTTGTGCTGCGCAGTGGTCTCGCCGGCGCCATCGTGCAGAAGTTCGCCACCTACCGGTTCCGGTTCGTCGTGATCGGCGACGTCTCCGCGCATGTCGCGACGAGCACGGCGCTTCGCGACTTCGTCACCGAGGCGAACCGCGGAAACCAGACCTGGTTCGTCGCCGACGAAGCCGATTTGCGGCAACGCCTCGCGGCTTGATCCGCGGATCTTGCCACTTACGGGGCCTTCCCGTCGTCGGAGACCCCGTTATCTGGCAAGATCCGTGGATCTTGGTCACGCCCGCAGCTCCTCGCGCGCCGACATCAGAGCGAACCCGAGCAGGTTGGGCCCCCGCCACGCGCGCGGGTCGGCGGCGCGTTCGTCGGCCGCGGCCAGCCCGATGCCCCAGACGCGGTCGGTCGGGCTCGCCTCGACGAGCACCCGGTCGCCCGTGCCCACCAGGAACGCGCGCAGATCGCCGTGCTGCCCGAACTTCGCCACACTCGCCCGCACCACGATGGCGAACCGCTCGCGCTCCCACGTCTGCTGGTCAAAGCCACGCACCTTGCGGCCCAACGCCTTCGCTCGATGCGGATGTGGTGCGACCAGGACCTCGGCCGCGATCTCGGTGTCACCGAACAGCGACGCCTTGCTCCACATCATGAAGTGCTCGGCGGTGGGAAACGAGAGGTCGTCGACCGTGAACGCGGCCGGCCACCATTGACTCAGGCAGCCCGGGCCGATGCTGCCGTCACGCTGCGGTCGATGCCCCCAGAACAGCAGATATTTCGGCGCGGCACCGCTATCGAGATCGTGGACGAGGTCGCAAACCGTGGTGATCGACGTACGCATGCCGACGATTGTGCGCCACCGGTCCGACATTTCCGTGTGAATAATTCGCGTGCGCCGATGATCGGCCGTCCCTACCCTTGGCGTTGTCAGAGATCGAAACCGCGACCTAGGAGCACCCGACATGACCGGCTGTTACACCAGCCCCGCGGCGTCGCGGCGAGAGTGGAAATTGCAGGTCAGGTGGCATCGGTAAGCGCAGTTAATGGTTTGCGCCGCCCGACCCGCCACAGGGTCAGGGCGGCTGTTTTGTTTCGGGCGCCCGTACCAACATATGGAAGTGCATGAATTTGATTTGAGAGGAGGGATCCGGTGGACGCGGTACTTGTGCTGAACGCCGACCTTGGCCCGCTTCAGCGGGTCTCGATACGGCACGCCATCCGCATGTTGTTCCGGGAGGTGGCCGTGGTGCACGAGGCGGAGCCCGACCGGCAGCTCGGCATCTACCCGATGCCGAAGGTCGTGCGGCTGGTGGCTTACGTGGTGACGAAGTGGCGCTACTCGTCGGGGCCGTCGTGGTCACGCACCGGCGTGCTGGCGCGGGACCACCACCGCTGCGCGTTCTGCGGCGGCCACGCGACCACGATCGACCACCTGCTGCCGCGGTCGCGCGGCGGCAAGAACACGTGGCTGAACACCGTGGCGGCGTGCGGTCCGTGCAACAGTCGCAAAGGTGACCGCACGCCCGAGGAGGCGCGGATGCCGTTGCGTCTCAAGCCGACCTCGCCGTCGTGGGCAGCCATCGCCGCCCGGTAACGGGACTCGCCGCCCGGTGAGACGGGGGTCGGCGGCGAACGGGGGAGTCGGGCCGATGCGCTCTGGGGGGAGGAGCATCGGCCCGACTGTCGCCCGTTATCGGGGGAGTGCGCGGTCGATCGCGGGGATGCGGGTGACCAGGTCGGCCAGGCTCGCCCGCGACCGTTCCGGCTCGCCCGCCGCCATCAGCTGGACCATGCCCGGGTCGCCCGCGGCGGCTGCCGCCGGGATGCCGTCGAGCATGATCTGCACGCGAGGCGCCACCGCGTGTAGGATCTCGCCAGCGCTGATGTCGCCGTAGGTCGCAGCGATCACGGTCAGTCGGTGCGCGGCCAGATCAACACCAACATCGCGCCACATGGGTACGCAATTCCACGCGATAAAGGCCAGCTCGAACAGTGGTGTCGTCGGGCCGGCGAGATCCCAGTCGAAGACACCGGCTAGATCTTCACCCTCGAAGCACACGTTGTACGGGGCGATGTCGTTGTGACCGATGATCGTGGGCCCTGACATCGGGAAATACCGCCATGGTCGGACATCCGTGAAGCCCGCGACCGCCTCGTGAAAGCGTCGGGTCCATCGCACCACGGAGACGATCTGGGCGTCGGTGAGCGTTTCCGTGTCGATGTCGACCACGCGGCCGGGCAGGTAGGTCAGGATCTCGCGTCCGCACTCATCGAACCCGTGCACGGCCGGTACGTGATCGAGGCGTGGGGCGAGGTACGCCAACAGCGCGTGTACGGCCGGCGTCCACGGTCCGGTCGGGCGGCGCACCGTCGCACCGACGCGTACCGCGCCACCGAGATTTCCACCGGGAAGCCGTTCTTCAACGCTCACCAAACGCCCTTCTGTTTCCGGCGCCTGGCGGCGCGGTTCAGGTTTGTAATCCGTCCCAGGACCAGTGCGGCATGGTCATGTCGGCCGCGACCTCGGAACCCGCCGGCGAGACGGCCATGACTTCGGAAACCGCCCACTCCATGTACGCGCGGAGGGCGGCCCGGAACTCGGGATCGGCGGGAAGTCTCGCGTCGTCGGCGGCCTGCACGAAGCACGTGACGAACCGGTCGCCGATGTCACCGACGGCGCCCTGGCCGGCGTGCATGGCCAGCATCGCGGAGTGACCACCGGCCGTCCGCGAGAAGGTCGGCGGCCCACCGAACACCTCGGCCCAGTAGTTCGCCAGGCGCTGCACATGGTCGGGGTTGCCGGGATGCGAGAACGGGTGATTGAGCACCGGATCTTGCAGACATCGCTCGTGGTGAGCGGTCGCGAGGGTCAGGAAGGCGGACTCACCGCCGGCGAACTCGAAGATCGAAGGCCGCGCCATTCACATTATCTTACGGTCGGTGTCATGCATTGCGGTCCCGACCGATCCACGTGTCATCGTAGGCTGGGCCGATGGACACCATGAGGGCGTTGCGCGCGCACACCCGTGGCGGCCCGGAGACCCTGGTCTACGAGTCCGCCCCGATGCCCGTGCCCGGCCCTGGCGAGGTGCTCGTGTCGGTGCACGCGGGCGCGATCACATTCGACGAACTGACCTGGGACCAGACGTGGACGGACGCGACCGGCCGTGACCGCACACCCATCATCCCGTCGCACGAGGTATCGGGCTCGGTCGACGTCCTGGGCTCCGGGGTAGTCGACTTCACCGTGGGCGACGAGGTCTACGGCCTGATCGACTTCGATCGCGACGGCGCCGCCGCCGAATTCGTGACCGTGCCGATCGGCGGTCTCGCCCGCAAGCCGAGCACCGTCTCGCACGTAGAGGCCGCCGCTCTCCCGCTGGCAGCGCTCACCGCGTGGCAGGCGCTCGTCGACCATGCCGCGCTGTCGGCCGGGCAGACCGTGCTGGTCCACGGCGGTGCCGGCGGCGTCGGCGCGTACGCCGTTCAGCTCGCCGCGACCCTCGGTGCCAACGTGATCGCGACCGCCCGTGGCACGCACGCGGACTTCGTCCGTGAACTCGGCGCCGGGCGTGTCATCGACTTCACCAACGACGCGTTCGAGGACACCGTGCGCGACGTCGACGTCGTGATCGATACGGTCGGCGGCGACACCATGACCCGCTCCTTCGCCGTGCTGCGGCCCGGCGGTCACCTGGTCACGCTCGGCGCGCCGCCACCGGAGGGCGAGGCGGAGAAGTTCTCGGTGCGCGCGACGTTCTTCGTCGTGACGCCCATGCCTGAACAGCTAGTTCACCTGGCCGAACTCGTCGATGCCGGCCGGCTGCGGGCCGTGGTCAGCTCGACGTATCCGCTTGCGGAGGGCCGGCGCGCGTTCGAGTCGGGCCCGACTGATCCGCAGCCGGGAAAGACAGTGCTGGTCGTGCGCCCGGCTTAGGCCGTGTCCTGCCGGTCATGGTGGGCTGGTGAGGAGACGCCGACGGGCGGGTCGCCGCCGGGCCCGACCGAGCACGTCGGCACGTCGACCGTGTGATCGGCTGGCAGCGCGTTCCGGATCGTCACGGCCGCCAACAGACCGCCGAGCACCTCCAGGCCGACACAGATCCAGATCGCGTGGCGGAACGGGGCCAGGAAGCGCGCCGGCTCGGTGTAGGTGTCGCCGGTCAGCCCGACGATGACGGGCAGGGCCGCGATTGCGATCAGGCCCGCCGCCCGGGCCACCGCGTTGTTGACGCCCGAGGCGATGCCGGCCCGGGCGACCGGCACGGCGGAGAGCGCCGTCGCGGTCAGCGGCGCGACGAAGATGGCCAGGCCGAGACCGAAGACCGTGACGGCGGGAAGCACGTCGCGGAAGTAACTCGTGTGCGGGGAGAGCCGCGCGATCAGGATCAGGCCGACCGCGGAGATCAGGGGCCCGACCGTCATCGGGATGCGCGGACCGATGCGCTGGGCGAGCGCGCCGAAGCGGGCCGCGAACAGCAGCATCATGACCGTGATCGGAAGCAGGGCGACACCGGCCTCCAGCGGGCTGAAGCCGGACACCGTCTGCAACTCGACGACGAGCAGCAACAGCGCGCCACCGTTGGCCGCGTAGAGGAAGAACGTCACCGCGTTGGCCGCGGAGAACTGCATCGACCGGAACAGCGACAGCGGCAGCATCGGGTGTTTCTCGCGCTGTTCGACGATCCCGAACACGACGAACGCGAGCACGCCGACGAGCGCGGGTCCGAACACCGGCAGCGAGGTGATGCCGTGGTCGGCCGCCGCGATGACGCCGGCCGTGATGCCGCCGAGCCCGATCACACCCAGCACCGAGCCGGCGTAATCGACGTGCCCGCTCGCGTCTTCGTCACGGGTCTCCGGCATGTGGCGCAGCGCGATGGCGATGACACCGAGCGCGAGCGGCGGATTGATGAAGAAGACCCACCGCCACGAACCGGCCTGGATCAGCCAGCCGCCGACGAACGGTGCGATCGCTGACGCGGTGCCGCTGAAGCCGGACCACGCACCGATCGCCTTGGCTCGGTCGTTCGCGGCGAAGCTCGCCTGGATGATCGCGAGGCTGGCCGGGGTGAGCAGGGCGCCGCCGACACCTTGGAGCGCGCGGGCAGCGATGAGTAGGACGGCGCTGGGTGCGAGCGCGCAGAGCAGCGAGGCCACGGCGAACCAGGCGACACCGATCACGAAGATGCGCCGCCGGCCGAATCGGTCTCCGAGCGAACCACCAAGCAAGATCAACGAAGCGAGGGTGATGGTGTACGCGGTGACCGTCCACTGAAGTGACGCGAATCCGACATGTAGGTCGCGCCCGATATCGGGAAGGGCGATGTTGACAACGGTCGAGTCGATGCCGGCGATTCCGGAGCCCAGAACGCAGGCGATCAGAATCCATCGACCCTTGGCCGTGCCGAGTCGTGCTTCCGCCGCCATCAGGGCGCCTTCCCTTCGATCGTGCTCCGAACAACCCCCACGCTACGGCCGTCGGTTGTCGTTCTGTTCGTCGATGGGTGACACTGTTCCGTGCGAGGGGGGTCGCGGACGGTTACGACGTCGTCACTGGTGGGGCTGTACGCCTGGTCGAAGTATGGCGTTTCGCATGAACATCGGTGCTGATCGACCGGTCAGCATTGCCCCCATTCGCCATTGTCGTACGCCGTACGACGGGGGAGTATCGGTTTGTTCACCGAGGCGTAACGTTTGGCGGAGCGTACGATGGCGTGGAAATTGCCCGGATTCGAGCAGACGCATCAGCTGCGATCCGGCTCGACAGGCACGGTAGTCGTGTCACGGGACCAGACGACTGGCACCGTGGTCGCGGTTAAGTACCTGTCCAAAAATATGATTCGTATGCCCGGATTTATGGAGCGTTTTCGCCATGAGTCCAGGGTGCTCGTTGGCATGGAGAACCCGCATCTCGCGCAACTCTACGACTTCGTCGAGGGTCCCGACGCGGCGGCTCTCATCACCGAGTTGGTCGAGGGCGTCTCGTTGCGAGTGCTGCTCGACAACGGTGGCCCGCTCGACCCCGAGGCTGCGCTCTACGTGATGAAGGCGGTGCTTCTCGGCCTGGCCGACGTGCACAAAGCCGGCATCGTGCACCGCGACATCCGGCCCGAGAACATCCTGGTCGACAAGAACCGGGTCACGAAGATCACCGACACCGGTCTCGCCGCGATGCACCGCAACGCGCCCGCGGCCGGCGATCCCGACTACCTGGCACCCGAGGTGTGGACGGGTCAGCCGGTGTCGATCGCGTCCGATGTGTACGCGGTCGGTGCCATGTTCTTCGAGTGCGTCACCGGGCGTCCGCCACGTGCGGACAACGCGCCGCTGGGCCGGGCCGGTCTGGCCGAGGATGAGGTCGCCGCGCTGCTCCCGGAGAAGTTGCCGGAGCGGCTCCGGCGCTTCCTGTCCCGGCAGATGGCCTTCCAACTGGCCAAGCGTGCACGCCACGCCACCGCGATGCTCGACGAGCTCGAGCTCGCCGCCGACAGCGCGTACGGCTCCGGCTGGGAAGAGGCCGGTCGGCTCAAGCTGATCCGCCGCCTCGCGTTGCTGGCCGAGGCGCCGACCGGCGTGCTGCGGCCGGCGAAGGCGGGCGGTTTCGGTTCCAACGACCGGGGTCCCCGCGCGCCGATCTCCCGGACCCGCAAGCTCGTGGCCGGTGCGCTCGTGATCGTGCTCGCGCTGGTGGGCTTGCTTGTCTACAGTGGCGTGTTCTCCGGGGGAGCCGACGCGCACAGCGGTGCCGAACCGACGTTCACGCATACGCCGGTCGCGGTGATCGGACCGCCGATGCCGTCGCCGCCACCGCCCGGCACCACGACCGGCGACCACGTTCGGCCCGATCGGCTCAACGGTCTGCGCGTCACCGGCCGTTCCCGGACGGCGGTCGCTCTCGTGTGGAACCTCGGCCGCGACAACGTCAAGGTCGCCGGCTACCTGCTGCTGCGTGACGGCCAGCGCGTCGGCACGTCCTACAACCCGGCGTTCACCGACACCGGTCTGCACGCCCACACGAGGTATTCGTTCGCGGTGCAGGCGTTCGACGCCGTCGGTAACCTCTCGCCCGTCAGCGCGTCCGTTTTCGCGGAGACGCTGATGGCGCCCGACCAGAGCCCGCCGTCGGTGCCCATGGGGCTCCACTCGACCGGTAAGAGCACCACCACGATCTATCTCGCGTGGGCGGCGTCGCATGACAACACGGGTGTCGCGGGCTATGACGTGTTCCGCGACGGTGTGCAGGTGGCCTCGGTGACCCAGCCGAACTTCATCGACACCGGCCTCGCACCGGGCACCGCGCACCGGTATGCCGTCCGGTCCTATGACGCTTCCAACAACGCGTCTGCGAACAGCCGACCGCTGTCGGTTTCGACGCTGACGCTGGTGCAGAAGGACACGACGCCTCCATCGACTCCGACCGGTCTCGCCGCCACGGGCACCGGTGTGAGCACGATCAACGTCGCGTGGAACGCCTCGACCGACAACATCGGTGTGACCGATTACCTGGTCTACCGTGACGGCACCTACCTCGCGACGGTGCTGGCCCCGGCGACGTCGTACATCGACGAGGGTCTGGCGGCCAGCCACCGCTACCACTACAAGGTGCTGGCCCGCGATGCCGAGCACAACGCGTCGTCGTTCGCCGGCCCGGTCGCCGGGATGACGCAGGACCCGCCGCCACCGCCCACACCCACGCCGTCGCCGACGCAGACCGATGCGCCGCCCCCGACCGTCGTGTCCATCATGATCAGCCGGTTGCCGGTCACGATCGTCGCTCCGGCCTGCTCGACCACGGTCGAGGCGACGGTCACGGTGTCCGGCCCGATGTCGGTCGAACTCGACTACTCGGTCGGTGGCACGAACGGTTCTCAGTCGGTCTCGTTCGCGGGGGCCGGCGCGCAGACCGTCACGCTCGGCATCGGCGACGGCCACGCGGACGGGTCGGCGTCAGTCAAGGATCCGGTCAGCGGCTTGACCGACTCGCTGAACTGGACGGCGCCGGCCGAATGCGTACCCGTGGTGGTCACCCCGACGCCGACGGTCAACCCCGACCCGACCGTGAGCACCGGCGGTGGCGGCGGGGACGGCGGCGGCGGCACCGACGGGTCGACGTCCGGCGCATAATCGTCCACATGGAACTGAAGCTGACGACGGTCAACATCGGTGCCCCCGACGCCAACGCCCTGGCCCGGTTCTACGAGAAACTCCTCGGCTGGAAGATCGGCCTGGAAGAACCGGGCTGGGTCGTGATGCGCGACCCGGCCGGCGGCGTCGGGCTCTCGTTCCAGGAGGAAAAGCACTACGTGCGCCCGGTCTGGCCGGCCACGCCGACCGAGCAACAGATGATGATCCACCTCGAGATCCAGGTCGACGACCTCGCCGCGGCCACGGACCACGCGGTCGCCAGCGGTGCCACGGTCGCCGAATTCCAGCCGCAGCAAGGCGTACGCGTCTGCCTCGATCCGGCCGGTCACCCGTTCTGCTTGTTTCTGTCTTAGAACCGCAGCCGGGCCGCTTGGATCGACAGGTAATCGCGTTCCGGCACGCTCGTCGTGCGGGCCGCCGCCGCTCGGTAGTGCGCCACCGCTGCATCGGTGTCACCGGCCATCTCGTGCAGGTGAGCGCGCACGGCGTCGAGGCGGTAGTGGCCCGCCAACGGTTCGTCGAGCGCTTCGAGGAGCGTCAGCCCGGCCGCCGGCCCGTGCACCATCGCCGCCGCCACGGCCCGGTTCAGTGCCACCATCGGATTGCCGGTCATGCGTTCCAGCAGGCCGTACAGTGCGAGGATTTGCTGCCAATCGGTGTCCTCGACGCGCGCCGCGAGGTCGTGCGCGGCCGCGATCGCGGCCTGCAACTGATACTCACCGATCGCACCCCGCGCGAACGCACCGGCGACCAGGTCGACGCCCTCGGCGATCCGCGCCGCGTCCCATCGGGAGCGGTCCTGCTCGGCCAACGGCACCAGGGCGCCCGCCTCGGTGGCACGGGCCTCCCGCCGGGCATCCGTGAGCAGCATGAGCGCGAGCAGCCCGGCGACCTCGGGCTCGTCCGGCCGAGCGGTGCGCACCATCCGCGTCAGCCGGATCGCCTCATCCGAGAGTTCGACCCGGTGGAGGTCGTCCCCGATGCTGCTCGCGTACCCCTCATTGAAGATCAGATAGAGCACCCGCAACACCGAACGCAGCCGCGGCGCCCACTCGTCCGCGCTGGTCGGCAACGTGAACGGCACGCCCGACGTCTTGATCCGCTGCTTCGCCCGGCTGATGCGCTGCGCCATCGTGGTCTCCGGCACGAGGAAGGCGTTCGCGATCTCGGCCGTCGTCAGGCCGCCGACCGCCCGGAGCGTCAGCGCGATCGCAGACGCCGACGTCAGCGCCGGGTGGCAGCACATGAACAGCACGGTCAGCGTGTCGTCATGATCGGGCACCACGGGGTCCGGCGGTTCCCGCAGCGCCGCGATCCGCTCCCGGTTCCGCCGCGCCTGCTCGCTGCGGATCTGATCGGTCATCCGGCGCGCGGCCGCCGTGATCAGCCACGCCAACGGGTTGTCCGGCAGCCCGTCGACCTGCCAGTGCGTCGCGGCCGCGAACAGGGCTTCCTGCGTCGCGTCCTCAGCCGAGTCGAAGTCGCCGAAGCGCCGGGCGACGGCGCCGAGAACCCGCGGCGCCAGCATGCGCAGCGGGTTCTCGATCTCGGGCGGCAGCGTCACAGGTCCATGCGCGGGGCGCCCATGATCTCGCGTACCTCGATCGTCTGCTGGATCGGCGTACCGTGGCGCCCGGGAGCCGCCGAGGCTTGCGCCGCGATCTCGAGGGCCCGCGCCTCGGACTCGACGTCGATGATCCGGTAACCCGCGAGCAATTCCTTCGACTCCGGGAACGGCCCATCCGTCACGACCGGCGCGTTGACCCCGTCCGACACGACGAACTTCGCCAGATTCGGCCCGGCGAGCCCCTGCGCGTCGACGAGTTCGCCCCGCGCCGTGAGCTCCTTGTTGAGCATGGCCTGGAAGTCGATATGGGCGTTAATGGCCTTCGGTGTCCATTCCGTCATCGGCACCATGTCCGGCACACCGCCGTAGTTCTGCAGCAACATGAATCTCGCCATGTCCGTCTCCTCACCTGGTTGCGCCCATCCTGACGCATTCAACCCGAGGACGGGCCTGGTGCCGCGTTCTCGACACGATCAAAGACAAAAGTTCAAGATCTTTTTTTACCCGGGTACGGGCGACCGGCGGCACCGTGCTTCGAGATAGCCTCGGGCTTCGCGCCTGCGGCGCGGATCGCGCCGTCCCCGCGCGTGGTCTCCCGCGCATGTGACACCGTGAATAGCGACACCGTGGCAGTGGAGGTCGACTCGAGATGGCGTCGAGAAACAAGGATCTGGCCCGGCAGCGGGCGGCGGAAGCACTCGCGGCCCAACGCAAAGCCGAAGCGCGCTCGCGGCAACTGCGGATCGCCGGCGGCGCCGTCGTGGCCGTGGTCGTCATCGTCGGCATCCTGATCGGCGTCAAGCTGAGCGGCGGCAACTCGTCGAAATCCGACGTGCCGGCCACTCCCGCCTCGGCCGCGATCGTGAGCGACGTGACCGGTGTGCCCGCCGCCACCCTCAACACCATCGGCGCCGGCAAGGTCGATGTCGTGCCGAAGGCCACGAGCAACATCCCGGTGCTGCAGTCCGGCGGAAAACCGCTGATCGTCTACATCGGGGCCGAGTGGTGCCCGTTCTGTGCCGCGGAGCGCTGGCCGATGGTGGTTGCACTCTCCCGATTCGGCACGTTCTCCAATCTCGGTCAGACACGGTCCAACTCCCAGGACGTCTTCCCGCTCACCCCGACGCTGTCGTTCCACGGCGCGACGTACACCAGCCAGTACATCGAGTTCCAATCCGTCGAACTAGCGGACAACGTGCACAAGACCCTGGAGAAGCCGACCTCCGCGCAGCAGGCGCTCATCGACAAATTCGACGCGCCGCCCTTCGTTCCGGCCGGTTCCGGATCCGGCGCGATCCCCTTCGTCGACTTCGCCAATCAGGCCATCCTTTCCGGCTCGACCTACAACCCGCAGCTGCTCCACGGTCTGACGTCGACACAGGTAGCGGCCGTGCTCGCCGACCCGAACAGTGACATCGCCAAAGCCGTCGGCGGTTCCGCGAATACGTTCACGAAGATCATCTGCGGCCTGACGAACGGCCAGCCCGGCGACGTGTGCTCAAGCCCCGCCGTGACGTCGGCCAAGGGCGCCAGCTGACCCGACGGCTTCCGGCCGGCCTGGCTTCCGGTCGTCCCGGCTTCCGGTCGTGCCGGCTTCCGGCCGGCCTGGCTTCCGGTCGTCCCGGCTTCCGAGTCGACCTTGGCGAGCAACGGTTGCTCGGGCAGCAGTAATTCGCCAAGGTCAACCGGTCTCTGCGTGGCTGGGTCGAGAACGGGTGGTCAGGGCAACGCAAACTCACCCCAGCGCATTCGCCTCGGCCGACATTTCGTATATGTCGCCCGGCGCCACGAACCCGGCGCCACCGGAAGTCTCCACGCCACAAGGGCCCGGCCGGCTTCCGGCCAGCCGGCGTCCCCGGCCCGAGCCGGCTTCCGCACCGCCCCGCTTCGGATTCGACCTTGGTGAGTAACGGTTGCCCGGGCAGCAGTAATTCGCCAAGGTCAACCCGCTGGGTCGCCACGACCGGCGGAATCCGTCAGATGTCAGGCGGGTCTGCGGATTCCGTTGTCAGTGCGGCCGCCGCCCGCAACCGTTTCCGATCGAGCTTGCCGACTGACGTCAACGGCACGTGGTCGATGATCTGCACCTCGCGCGGGTACTTGTGCGAGCCGAGGTGCTCCCGGGCGAACTCGATCAGCTCGGCGGGTGTCACCGTCGCGTCCTCGATCAGCGAGACGTACGCGACGACCTCCTCACCACGCCGCTCGTCTGGCCGACCGACCACCGCGGCCATCGCGATCGCCGGGTGTGTCATCAGCACGTCCTCGACGTCACGGGGGTAGACGTTGAAACCGCCGCGCAGGATCAGGTCCTTGATGCGGTCGACGATCGTCAGGTAGCCGTCGTCGTCGAGGCGGCCGATGTCGCCGGTCGCGAACCAGCCGTCGGCCAGCGGCTTTCCCTGCCAGTAGCTCGCCATGACGTTCGCGCCGTGTACGACGATCTCGCCCTCTTCGCCGACCGGCATGCCGGTGCCGTCGGGGCCGACGATCCGGATCGTCACGCCCGGCACGGCTTTGCCGACGGTGCCACGCTTCGGCGCGGTGGGCGGGGAGCTGGAGATGATGCCGCCGGTTTCCGTACACCCGTAGCCTTCGAGGACCGTCGTGGACGGAACCCGCCTCTCGAACTCGGCCGCGACCGCCGCGGACAGGGGTGCCCCTCCGGAGTAGACGTAACGCAGCTCGCTGAGGTCGTAGTCTTCGAGCGGCTCCCCGAGCAGGATCGCCAGCATCGACGGCACCACCGGCGTGCTCTGCGCCCGGTGCTCGGTCGCGAGGCGCAGCCACTGCTTCGGCTCGAACCACTTCTGCAGGATCGAGACCACGGGCTCCGGCGCGTGCAGGTTGCCGACCGTCACGAGCAGCCCGAACGAGTGCGACAACGGCAACCCGCTGATGCCGCGGACGAGGCCGGGAATGTGGCTGATCGCACGCGATGACGCGCCGGCGTGGGAGAGGTTGGCGTGGCTGAGCGTGACACCCTTGCTGCGGCCGGTCGTGCCGCCCGTGTAGAGCAGCGCGGCCAGGTCGTCGGCGCCCCGGTCGGTGATCGAGAGCGGTCCGCAGGATTCGAGCTCGGCGAAGTTGCCACCGACCGTGAAGACCGGGATCGGCTCGGCGACGCCCTCCTGCGCGATGGCGACCTTCGGCGCGATCTCGCGCGTCGTGATGACCGCGACCGCGCCGGAGTCCGCGATGATGTGCCGCAATTCCGGCGGCGTGACCAGGAAGACGACCGGCGTGACGACGGCTCCGATCCGCCAGAGAGCGTCGTAGGCGATGCCGACCTCGGGGCAGTTGGCCATGATGACGACGACCCGGTCACCCGCCCGAACCCCGGCCTCGCGCAGCCCGCCGGCCACCCGGGTGGCCCGTCCGCGCAAGGAGCCCGGATGTGTGCCAGACGTCGTCGAACAGGAGTGACGGGTAGTCGCCGAAACGATCCATCGCGGCCTCGGCGAGCCTCGCGAGATTTGTTTCCATCACATCTCCTGCTCGTATCGCAAATCACATCGGTCTGTGCGGAGCGAGGCCCGGACACGTTTCTACACTGCCTATGCCGAAACATTCCTCACGTCAACCCCAAACCGGAGCCGACATGGTCGATCGCAGCGTTGTCGCAGGTGAACGGTTCGCCGACATCACGTCGTTCGGTCAGCGGGCGGGTGACGGGCCGAACCTGTGGAGCACACTGGGTTTCCGGCGCACCGATTGGGGGCCGGGCACGGCGACCGTGGAGTGGGACGCGACTGTTAACTACGGTTTCTTGACATCGAGCGGCCCGGTGATCCAAGGCGGCCTCGTCACCGCGATCCTCGACTCGGCGATGGGCGGCGCCTGCTGGACCACACTCGACAACCACGAGGTCTTCTTGACCGCCGACCTGCGCGTCGAGTTCTTCCGACCGACCCGGCCGGGCACGATCCACGCGGAGGGCCGGGTCGTCCGGCGTACGTCGCGGGTCGTCTTCTGCGCCGCCGAACTCTTCGACGCCGACGGCAACACGTTGGCCGGGAGCAGATGCACGCAGGTGCTGCTCCCGGCGTGACGGCCGCCTATGAAGTGAACGTCGCGGTCAGCCACCGTTGCCACGCGCTCTCGAACGCGGCCGGATCGACGCTCGGGTTGAACGCGTGGTATTCGGCGACGGTCGCGCCCTGGTAGCCGTGGATGAACGCGTACAGCCCGTCGGAGGTGCGCACGCCCAGGTAAGCCGGATCGTTGGCGAACTCGACGACACCGTTGACCGGCGGGAGACCGTCGATCGCGAGCGAGGCGACCGCACCCTCGGTCACGTCATCGAGCCCGAACGCCGACGCGAACCCGCGGAACGCCGTCGCTCTGTCGGCGACGACGGGACCGATCAGGAACATGTTGTAGGTCGACGTACGGTCGCCGAAATGCGCCAGATAGACGGCGAGTTTCCGCAGGTACATAAGGTCGCCGGTGGACAGGCCGTCGTACTCCGCTTCCCAATCGTCGCCGAGCAGACCACTGTGGACGAACCGCAGCACCGTGCTGCCGCCGGCCCGCGCCTCGATGAGGTATTCGAACGCCATGAAGGAGCCGTCATCGCCGGTGTCGCTGCGGAAGGCGAAACGCTTGCCCTCCTCCCACGCGGTGATCGTGCCCGACTGCGCGAAGCCGGCGAGCGTCATCGTGGTGCGACCGCCCTCGCCCGGCTCGATCTCGTTGCGGCCCATGAACCACGAGTCGATGCCCGGGCCGGTCGCGATCGCGGCCCAGACCTGCTCCGGGGTCGCGTCGAGGCTGATCTCTTCGGGCAGCTCGAACGGATGCGTCATGCGTTCCACCCTAGTCATCGACGAGAAAACCGACAATAAAAATCGTCAAGACAGATGCACTTGTCGGGTACGCCCCACCTGCGCTGCTGCTCCTGCGCTTCCGCGAGTGCGCTGACACCGCGAGATTCTGCCGCCAGACGTTTACGCTGCCGCGAGACGTTCCGCGAACGCGCGCGCGGCCGCGCCCGGGTCCTCGGCCTCGGTGATCGCCCGCACCACGACGGCGCGTCGCGGGCGCCCCGCGCGATCACCTCGGTCGAGCCGGTCGAGGCTCTCGATGCCGCCGATCGCGAACCACGGCCGGTCCGCCTGGCTCGGCCACCGTGGCGGCGTGCGTCAGCAGCGACGGCCCGGCGGCCGGTCGCCCGGGCTTGGTCGGCGTGGTCCAGGTCGGGCCGGCCAGACGTAGTCAACGCCCGGGCTCGACGTCGGCGGCGTCGAACTGCGCCGGCGAGTGCGTCGAGCGGCCGATGATCGACGTCGTCGCCGATGATCGCGCGAGCCACGGCACCGGCAGGTCGTCCTGGCCCAGGTGCAGGATCGGCGCCTGCGCCGCGCGCGCGACGTCGGCCCGGTCGTTGACCGCGAACAGCTTGCCGTGGCGCTGGGCGGCCGCGGCGAAGACCTCGAGGAACCGCATCTCGTCGCGCGCCTCGAGTCCCTTTTCTCGCAGCTGCACGACGTCGACTCCGGCGGCGAGCACCGCGTCGAGGAAGTCCTCGAGATCGCCCTGGCGCTCCCGGGCGTCCGTGCACAGGTAGAGCCGTGCCTGCTCGAACCGCTCCCGAACGGCTGCTGCGTCATGCCGCCGGACGCTACCCGATGTCGAAAAGATCTCGGGCCGGGGTATGGTGACCTTGCACGGGAGCCCGGTGAACCGGGCTGAGAGGGCGCGCTGGGAGCCGCCGACCGTCGAACCTGATCCGGGTAATGCCGGCGCAGGGAGCACGCACCACTCGAATCCCAGCCACCGTCAAGATCAACGTCTTGTCACGGGTACGGGTCGGGAGGCGCAGCGATGAACGCACCAGCGGCACCGCGACGTCGTCGTCATCGGTGGCGGCGTCATCGGCCTGTCGATCGCGTGGCGGTGCGCGCAGCGGGGCTTGAGGTCACCGTGGTCGACCCGGCGCCGGGCACCGGCGCGTCGCGCGACCGCCGCCGGCATGCTCGCCCCGGTCACCGAGCTGCACTACGAGGGCCGGGACCTGCTCGCGCTCAACCTCGACTCGGCCGCCCGCTACCCGGACTTCGTCGCCGAGCTGTCAGCGAGACCGGCCTCGACGTCGGCTACCGCCGCTGCGGCACGGTGCAGGTCGCCTGGGACGCCGCCGATCTCGCCGACCTGCGCGACCTGCACGCGTTCCACGCGACGCTCGGCGTGACGCTCGAGCTGCTGACCGGCCGGGAACTGCGCGCCGCCGAACCCGCCCTCGCCGCCGGCCTGCCCGGCGGCCTGCTGGCGCCCGACGACCACCAGGTCGACAACCGGCGGCTGCATGGCGCCCTGATCGCGGGCGGTCGAGCGGCGCGGCGTGACCGACGCGTGCGCGGCCCGCGGTCTCCCGGGTGCGACGAACGGCGCCGACGTGACGGCGTCGATCACCGAGGCCGGCGAGCGGCTGCACTGCCGGCGTCACCGTGCTGGCCGCCGGGGCTGGTCACGGCAGGTCGACGGGCTGCCGCCGCACCTGCACCGCCGGTGCGCCCGGTGAAGGGCCAGACGCTGCGCCTGTCGGGGCCCGAAGGTCTGCTCGACCGAGTCGTGCGCGGCTCGGTCAAGGGCAACCCCGGTGTACCTCGTGCCGCGCGCCGACGGCGAGCTCGTCGATCGGCGCGTCCAGCGAGGAGGCCGGCTTCGACACGCGCCGCGCGCCGGCGCCGTCTACGAACTGCTGCGCGACGCGCAGTCGCTGGTGCCCGCAGCTCAGCGAAGTCGACGTTCCGCGAGGTCAGCACCGGCCTGCGCCCGGGATCGCCGGACAACGCGCCGATCATCGGCCCGAGCGGCATCGACGGCCTGATCGTGGCGACCGGCCACTACCGCAACGGCATCCTGCTCGACCCCGGTCACCGGCGACGAGGTCGCCGCCCGGCTCGATCGTGGACGGCCGCACGCCCGACATCGCTCCGCCGTTCTCGCCTCGCGCCGCTTCGCTCCAACGACAACGCGAGGTGCCCGCATGAACGTCACCGTCAACGGCGAGCCGCCGAACTGGCCGATGGGCATCACGCTGCGCCGACCTGGTCGCGCGAGCGGCTGCCGACGGACGGGGGTCGCCGCCGCGGTCGACGGCGAGGTGGCCCCGCGTGGCACCTGGTCGGCGGTGGTGCTGCGCGACGGCCAGGCGATCGAGCTGCTGACCGCCGTGCAGGGAGGTTGACCATGACGGACGATCGTCTCGTGGTCGCCGGGGAGAAGCTCGGCTCCCGGCTGATCCTGGGCACCGGCGGCGCGCCGAGCCTGCAGGTCGTCGACGAGGTCGTCGCGGCTTCCGGCACCGCGATGTGCACGGTGGCGATGCGCCGGGTCGACCCGACGGTCACCGGCTCGGTGCTCGACGTGCTGCGCGGTCACGGCGTACGGCTGCTGCCGAACACCGCCGGCTGCCGCACGGCCCGCGAGGCGGTGCTGACCGCGCAGCTCGCCCGCGAGGCGCTGGAGACCGACTGGGTCAAGCTCGAGGTGGTCGCCGACGACGACACGCTGCTGCCCGACCCGATCGAGCTGCTCGACGCGGCCGAACGGCTGGTCGCCGACGGTTTCCGCGTGTTCGCCTACACCAACGACGACCCGGTCCTCGCCCGGCGGCTGCAGCGCGCGGGCTGCGTCGCCGTGATGCCGCTCGGCTCGCCGATCGGCAGCGGCCTCGGCATCCTCAACCCGCACAACATCGAGCTGATCGTCGCCGAGGCGACGGTGCCGGTGGTGCTCGACGCCGGCATCGGCACCGCCTCCGACGCCGCGCTCGCGATGGAACTCGGCTGCGACGCGGTGCTGCTCGCCTCGGCCGTGACCCGCGCGCAGGATCCGGCGATGATGGCGGCCGCGATGGCCGCGGCGGTCACGGCCGGCCGGCTGGCGCGGCGGGCCGGCCGCATCCCGAAGCGCATGCACGCGCAGGCGTCGTCGCCGACGACGGGCATGGCGGTGCTGTAACACCGAACCTTATGCAACACCGAACCGCGGGAGCTCGGGCAGACCGGGCTGAGAGGGCGACTGCCGTCGTCGACCGCACGAACCTGACCGGGTAATGCCGGCGTAGGGAGACGTATGCGCGAGCTTGTCGGATCGAGTCATGTCGCGGGGTGCCCACGCCCTGCGGAGCGGGGGCGGGCAGCATCGTGAGACCGAGCGACCCAGCGTCGGGAACGCCGCGCCGAACCGGGCCTCACCCTCGATGACGTCCAGCCGCGCACGCTCGGGCTTCCTCGACCAGACGGCGCTCTGGGGCAACCTCGGCATCAGCCTGCTCGGCCCGGTCACCGCGGTCTTCGTGGTCGCGCCGGGCATGTCGTTCCTCGCGGCGTTCATCGCGGTCGTCGTCGGCACGGTGATCGGCGCGGCCGGCCTCGCGCTCGCCAACGTCGCCGGGGCGCGCACCGGCAAGCCGGCGATGGTGATGCTGCGCGGGCTGTTCGGCGCCAAGCTGTCCTACCTGCCGACCGTGCTGAACCTGGTGCAGCTGCTCGGCTGGGCGACGTTCGAGATCCTGGTCATCTCGCAGGCGGCCGAGCAGCTGCTGCCGTGGCACGTGCAGTGGCCCTACAAGGTGGTCGCCGGCGCGCTGACCACCGTCATGGCGATCTGGCCGCTCGGCTCGGTCCGGCTGCTGCGCCGGTACGCCCTGGTCGCCGTGCTGATCGCGATCGGCGTACCTGATCGTGCGGCTGTTCCGAACCGCTGCCCGTCGCTGACGCACGGCGGGTGGAACGGCTTCTGGACGGGCACGGACCTGGTCATCGCCGTCTCCGTGTCGTGGGTGCCGCTCGCCGCCGACTACTCCCGGCATTCGCGCACGCGAACGCGCCGCGTTCGGCCGGATCGTTCGTCGGCTACGGCGTCACCCAGATCCTCTGCTACGGCCTGGGCCTGCTCGCCCTCGCCACGGTGGCGAGCGCCGACCCGTCGCAGCACGGCATGTTCGGCGCGTTCATCGCGGTGCCGCTGGCTGGCTGGCGTTCGGCGATGCTGGTGCTGCGCGAGCTGGACGAGTCCTTCGCCAACGTCTACTCCACCGCGGTCTCGGTGCAGAACCTGCGGCCGCTCGCCGATCGGCGGGTGCTCGCGGTCGCGATCGGCGCGCTGGCCACGATCGGGGCGCTCGCGCTTCGACATCGCCTCCTACCAGAACTTCCTTACCTGATCGGCTCGGTGTTCGTGCCGATGTTCGCCGTGTTCGCGGTGCGGTACTTCGTGCTGCGCGGGCGGCGCACTGGGACACGTCGGAGACGGCGCCGTCGCGGTGGCTGCTGCTGGTGCCGTGGGCGCTGGGCTTCTGGCGTACCAGCTGATCAACCCGGGCGCGGTGGCGCGGTGGGTCGGCTGGTGGGCGGCACGTGCGCGACTGGCTGCATTTCACGCCGGCCGGGTGGATGAGCGCGTCGATGATCTCGTTCCTCGTCGCCGCGGTCGTGACGTTCGCGATGCGGTGCCGTCGGGAGGTGCGCAGCATGATCCCCAACGTGCTGTCGATCGCCGGCACCGATCCCAGCGGCGGCGCCGGCATCCAGGCCGACCTGAAGACGTTCTCGGCTCTGGGCGCCTACGGGATGACCGTGGTGACCGGGCTGGTCGCGCAGAACACGCCGAGGCGTGCGGTCGGTGCACCAGGTGCCGGCCGCGTTCGTGACCGAGCAGCTCGACGCGGTCTTCGACGACGTCCGCGTCGACGCGGTGAAGATCGGCATGCTGGCGACCTCCGAGATCATCGACGCGGTCGCGGCGGCGCTCGCCGATCGGCGGCCGCCGTTCGTCGTGCTCGATCCGGTGATGGTCGCCAAGAGCGGCGACCGGCTGCTGACCGTCGACGCGGTGGCGCGACTGCGGGACCGTGCTGCTGCCGCTGGTCGACCTGATCACGCCGAACCTGCCGGAGGCGGCGGACCTGCTCGGCGTGCCGGAGGCCCGCACCGAGGCGGAGATGCGCGAGCAGCTCGACGCGCTGCTCAAACTCGGCCCGGCGGTGTTGCTCAAGGGCGGCCACCTGGCCGGCGACGAGTGCCCGGACCTGCTCGCGCTGAACGCGTCCGAGGCGCCGGTGCGGCTCGTGGCGCCGCGGATCGACACGACGAGCGATCACGGCACCGGCTGCACGCTGTCGGCCGCGATCGCGGCACTGCGGCCGCAGCGCGACGGGTGGCTGCCGGCCGTGACCGAGGCCAAGGCCTACCTGACAGAGGCGCTGCGGGCCGCGGATCGGCTCGACGTCGGCGGCGGGCACGGGCCGGTGCATCACTTCGCCGCCTGGTGGTGAGGCCGTAGCGCCGGCGGATATTTGCCGTTCATCGATCAGGACGTGCCGCCCACGCCGACACCGACGCCGAGCGTGTCACCGCCGCCGCTGCCTGTCACCGGTGCGATGTCCACGCCGGTCGCGGTCACGTTCCTGGTCGGGCTCGCCCTGTTCGTGATGGCGCGACGTCGCCGGGCCACCGGGGACAACGACTGAGCCAGGCCGTTGACGCCCAGCGCGGCGGCGGCGAGCACGAAAAGCACGGACGGGGTCAGGTGATCCGCCAGCAATCCGGCGGTCACCTGGCCCCCCGTCGCTCCGGCGTTGCCGGCCGTGTTGACCCAGCTCGACGCTTCGGTGCGGGCGGATTCCGGGGTGAGCCGGTCCGACAGCGTGTACGCGATGATCAGCACGGGCGAGACGCACAGGCCGACGATGAAAAGGCCCGCACCGAGCGCCCACGAGGATCGTTCGGCCAGCGACAGGGCCGCGACCGTGGCGGCGAGCACGAGCACGATCCGCCACAACCGTTGCGCGGGCCCGAGTTTCCAAGCGCGGCGGCCGTAGAGCAGGCCACCGATCGCACTGCCGACCGACATCGCGGCGAGCAGCGGCCCGGCGACGGCGGCGTCGCCCGACCTGATCGCGACGACCGGCACGATGACGTCGACGCCGCCGAGCGCCACCGAGACGCCGGCCAGGACGAGGATCATGAGGGTGAAGCGCGGCAGTCGCAGGAGCGAGCCGGTGCGTACGGTCGCCTTCGGGATGTTCTCGATCGCCGGGTCGGTGCGGCGGTCGCTGTAGATGCCGGGGCTGGTGATCATCGCCAGCGTGCCGACGGTCATCAGCGTCATGCCGGTGATCACGGCCGCCGCCGAGCTGGCGACGCCGATCAGCAGCCCGGTCAGCGCCGGGCCGGCCGCGAACAGGATTTCCTCGGTCACGGCGTCGAGGCTGTAGGCACGTTGTCGCGTCCGCGGATCCGGTGTCTGCCCGGCCCACCACGTCCGCATCGTCGGCCCGAGCGGTGGTGGGAACGCGCCCGTGACGGCACCGATCGCCATCAGCGCGATCAGCGGCAGCCGCAGGTGCCCGCACCAGGCCAGGACGCCGGCGCCGGTCGCGAAGAGCGTGGCCATCAGCGGCAGCGTGTGGCGGCGACCGTACCTGTCGATGAATCTGGCTCTGGTTGGTCCTAATACGACGATCGTGGTGTTGAACGCGGCCATAACCAGGCTAGCCACGGCGAACGAGCCGGTGTCGCGGGCGAGGGTCAGCAGGAGTGCGAGCGGGAGGACGGCGTATGCGAGGCGTCCGAGGGAGGACGTGAGGTAGAGCCGGCGAGCCTGCGGAAGGGACAAAACGGCACGATAAGACGTGCCCGCGGTGGCGGACATGCGAACTCCGGAGATCGAGGTGACGAGCGGACGGTGGCTGTCGGAGCAGGCCGTCGGCTAGTGCGGCGTCATCACGGAAATCACGGATGGGACGTTACCGCACCCGGGCGCGGACTGGCGCGGACGATTTTCTGCCGCCGGTGCAACCTCGGCGGTGCGTGGCGCGTCTACCTATTGCCGGCCGTCGCGTTCACGCGCGGCGGCCGGACCAGAGCATGCAGATCCCCGGCCGACAGAATCTCAGCTGCCAGATCGTGACGGATCGATGCAGAATGGGTGAATGCGTTGGGCCGTGATCGGTGGGGTCGTCTTGCTGGCCGCTGCCGCGTGCTCGTCGCCATCGACACCGATGAGGCCCCCGATCGGCCAACCGCCGGTGCCCGCCGCCTCCGCCGATCCGAGCCCGACGCCGACGATGCCACTGCCACCGCCGCCGTCGACCGATTTCACCGGCTCCGGTGCCTTCGCCACGACGTGGGACAGGGTCGCGTTCCGGCCGGCGGCCTGCCCGACCGGGCATCCGCTGGCGTCCTGTTTCGCCGGCACCGCCAGCGGCAAGCTGCCCATCGCCGGCGAGGTCCTGCTGGCGCGATCGATGATCGTCGGTGACGGTCCGAGCCCGGCGCCGTCGGGATGCGTCACGGCCACGACCGACGGCACCGTCGCGAGCGCGGCTGGCGGATTCTCCTTCCACGCCGACGGCCGGCTATGCGGGCGGGTGTCTACTTTCGTGATCACATCCAGTGTCGGTTCGGGCACGCTCGCGTCGTTTCGGGTGTGGGGCGTCATCGTCAACGACGCCGTCACCGAAACGTGGACCGGCGAGGTCGTGCCGGTCGGCTGAGAAAAACGCCGGCAGACGACAATGGCGGGCGTGCCGGATGCCGTACACGTCGAGCTGCTGCCCGTACCACTCGTGCCCGAGATTTCGATCTTTCAGGTCGGCAGCGATGTCGGACTATGGGACGGATCGGGCGGCCAGTACCACAGTGACCGGCCGCCGCCGTTCTGGGCGTTCGCGTGGGCCGGCGGCCAGGCATTGGCGCGATACGTGCTCGACCACCCGGGCGTCGTCAGCGGACGGGACGTCTTCGACCTCGGCACCGGTTCCGGGCTGGTCGCGATCGCCGCGGCGAAGGCCGGTGCCCGCAGCGTCCGGGCCGCCGACACCGATCCGGACGCCATCGCGGCCGTCGACCGCAACGCGCGCGCGAACGGTGTCGAGGTGACAGGCGTGGTCGGGGACGCGCTCGACACGATCGTCTCCGAGACCATCGTTCTGGTCGGAGACCTGTTCTACGGGCCGACGATGACCAACCGAGTCATGCGGTTCCTGCGCCGCGCGGCCGGCGGTGGCGCTCAGGCGCTGGTCGGCGACCCCGGCCGCGGATTCCTTCTGCCCGATCGGTTCGACGAGTTGGCGAGCTACGACGTGCCGGTGCGATCGGTCGTCGAGGACACCGCGACCATGCACGCCACGATCTGGCAACTCCGCCCGCCGGCCGGCCGACCGAGTGCCTGAGCGACCGAGTGCCTGAGCGACCGAACGCCTGAGGAGCGCCGGTGCCCGGTCTCGTGGATGATGTCCGGATGGATGGACTCGTGTTCCCGACCGCCGGCGATGCCGGGCGCTCGACATCGGCGCTCGCGCGAGCGGTCATCGGCGATGCGCTGCGTCGGTCGATCCGGTCGGATCGCGCGCAGCCGGAGCCGAAACCAACTGGCGCCACGGATACGTCGGTCACTTCCGGCGCGTCCTGGAAGCCGGCCTGACCTCGCCCGACGCCGCCGTCACGATCGCCACCGACGGGCTCGCCTCGCTGCACGAGCGGATGCGATTCGTGCGGCCGAGCGGTGACGAAGTGGCGCTCGGCGACACGTTCACCACTGAAACCACCGACGTGGAAACGGTCACGGTCGCGGGTGCCGGGGAGGTCGACCGGGCGCTGTCCCTGCCCTACCGCGGCGAGCGCCTTCGGGGTGACGCCCTCTCCCGGCAACTCGACACGTGGGTGGCCGGCGGCGTCATCGAGCCGTCGTGCGCCGACGCGGTGCGCGCGGTCGTCGCGAACCCGGACTGGCTCGATCTCTCCGACCAGCGGGTCGTGGTGCTCGGTGCGGGCGCGGAGATGGGCCCGACGCAATCGCTGCTGCGGTGGGGCGCCGACGTCATCGCGGTCGATCTGCCGAGGCCGGCGGTGTGGACAAGGCTGTTGGACGTCAACCGTCGCTACGGCGGGCGGCTGCACGTGCCGGCTCGCACTGGCGCGGAGCCGCTGATCGAGCGAGCCGGCGCCGACCTGGTGCACGGGCTGCCCGATGTCGCCGCGTGGCTGCTGGCCGTCGACGGGCGGCTCGTGCTCGGCAACTACGTCTACGCCGACGGTGCCACGAACGTCCGCGTCTCGATGGCCGTCGATGCGCTCAGTGCTCACCTCTGCGCCCAGCGGCCCGACACGGCGCTCGCGTTTCTGGCCACGCCGACGGACACGTTCGCGGTGCCGGCCGACGCCGTCGATCAGGCGGTCCGAGCTTACGAACGAAAGACCACGATTTCACGGGTACGCCGGCCGCTGCGCGTAATCTCGGCGGGCCGTCTGCTCCGACGCAACTACGCGCCCGGGTCGGAGTCTGGCGATCTGCGACAGCCTGGTGCCGCAGCAGGGCCCGAACTACGCGCTCGCGAAACGCCTGCAACGGTGGCGTGCGACGGCGGCTCGGGCGGCCGGCACCACGGTGAGTTTCAAGGTCGCCCCGCCGACGCGGACCCGTTCGGTGCTGAAGAACCGGGCGCTGGCAGCGGCGTACGCGGGCGCGCACATCTTCGATGTCGAAGTCTTCGAACCGGCCACGAGCAACACGCTGATGGCGATGCTTCTCGTGCACGATCTGCGGAATCCGGCCGCCGTCGCGCCGCGGGAGCATCCGTGGCAGGACGAGGCCTACGGCGCTGCTCACGGCGGATTGTGGCGGGCGCCGTACGCGCCCCGAAGCGCGCTCGGGCTCGCGGCGCTGCTCGGTCTCGGCGGTGCTCGGGCGTAGCGCTCCACGAATCCTGAGTTGAATGAGGATGGTTTCTGGCAAGATGTCCGCATGACTGAGCAGTGGCACACACGCGCCGACATCGACGCCGCCCGCGAGCGGTTCGAGCGGGCGATTCCGGGCTGGCAGCGGCCGGCCGCGTGGGCGATCGGCCGAGCCGCCGACGAGGACACCACGCTGTTCGAACGCATCAACGTGGGCGAGAGTTACCTGCCCGCCGTCATTCTCGCCACCGTCAGTGGTCACGTGAGCGGCTCGGGCTCGTACCCGCTGACGATTGAAGATCTTGATCGTGCGATCGAACTGCTCGCGCCGGCCGAGGCCTGCACCGAGATGGAACACCCGAACCTGCAGGTCATGCGGAGTCTGCGGGCCGACATGGCGAGCACCGACGCCGAGGATGAGCTGGCGGTCGTCGTGTTCGTGGGCGATTTGAGTGACCGCACCGACGATCCGGGCGTGCGTTCGCTGCTCGATCTGTTGAGCCTCAACCATCGCTAGTAGATTTGCGTGATGGCCGATCCGATCATCGCGTTTTCCACCGTCGTCGAGTGCGAGGCTTGGTTTGCCGAATACCACGCCTCGCACGGCGGTTTCTGGCTGAAGATCGGCAAGGGCGTGCGCGCCGCCGAGACGATTTCCTACGCCGATTGTCTCCGGGTCTCGCTGTGTCACGGCTGGATCGACGGGCAGAAGAAGGCGTTGGACGACGCGTTCTGGCTGCAGAGGTTCACGCCGCGCACGGCCCGCAGCAAATGGTCGAAGGTCAACTGCCAGAGTGCGGAAGCGTTGATCTCCGAGGGCGCGATGCGTCCGGCCGGGTTGGCGGCGATCGAAGCCGCGAAGGCCGATGGCCGGTGGGAGGCCGCCTACGATCCGCCGTCGACCGCCACGGTGCCCGATGATCTGGCGGCGGCGCTGGCAGCCGATCCGGAGGCGGCGGCGTTTTTCGAGACGCTCAACAAGACGAACCGCTTCGCGATCCTCTACCGCACGCAGGACGCGAAGAAGCCCGAGACCAGGGCCGCCCGGATCGCGAAGTTCGTCGACATGTGTCACCGGCACGAGACGATCCATCCGCAGCGCTGAGCCGGCTCACGCCACGTCGATCTCGGTGGCCGGCAGCTCACGCATGCCCGGGATCGGTGACCGCACCAGCCACAACGCGCCCAGCACACCGCCGATCGCGCCGACCCAGATCGCGGCGTGCACCCCGAACTCGGTGCCGAGGAGGCCGCCGAGCACCGCGCCGATCGGGCGGACGCCGTAGTTGATCGTGCGTTGGGCGCCGGCGGTGCGGGCGCGCAGCGCGTCCGGTGTCACGGCCGTGATCAGCGACCCGGCACAGATGTCGAGCACCATCACGCCGGCACCAGAGAAGAACTCGGCCACGAACAGCATGATCAGCACGGGTACGCGCCCGCCGTGCGCCAGCGGCACCAGCAGCAGTGCAGCCGGAAACAACAGCTGCCCGAGCAGGTACGCCGACCCGACGCCCAGCCGAGCCACCAGCGGTTTCGTGACCGCGGCCCCGATCAGTGCCCCGATCGCGCCGATGCCCAGCACGACGCCCAGGGTGCCGGGGGAGATGCCGAGGTCCCGGGTCACGTAGAGCACCACGAGCGCGGAGAAGATGAAG
Organism: uncultured Actinomycetota bacterium; assembly: GCA_963797605.1. Lineage (GTDB taxonomy): Bacteria > Actinomycetota > Actinomycetes > Mycobacteriales > Micromonosporaceae > DASQPR01. Next base: position 175,827 of record CAWCPX010000008.1, read on the forward strand.
TTGAAGAGGTTCAGCGTGGTCGTGGCGGCGAGCAGCGTACGCAGCACCGGCTGTTTCGCGATGAAGCGGAGCCCTTCGGAGATGCCCCAGCCCTCCCGTGGCACGGGCTTCGGCTCGACCGGATGGATCCGGCTCAGCATGACGGCGGAACATACGAAGCTGGCGGCGTCGGCGATCAGCGCGATCGGTGCGTTCAGGATCTGTACGAGTAGCCCGCTGACGCTCGGGCCGGCCACGAACGACAGGCCTCGGGAGCCGTTGAGCAGCGTATTCGCCGCGATGTAACCGTCCTTCGGCACGAGCGCCGCGAAGAGGGTGTTGTCGCACACTCCAAAGAGGACACTCAGGGTGCCGACACCGAAGGCGATGGCGTAGAGAATCGGGAGGGTGAGCAGGCCGGTCGCGTAGAGCACCGGTGCCGCTGTCAGTACGGCCGCCCGACCGAGGTCGGTGGCGATCATGATGCGCCGCCGGTCCGAGCGACGGTCCGCCCACGCGCCGGCGACCAGGGAAAACAACAGGTACGGCAGGAGTCCGGCGGCGGTCAGGTAGCCCATCTGCGCGGCGGTGGCGTGTGCCGTGAGCACGGCGAGGAGCGGAATCGCGAGCGAGGAGACCTGATCGCCGAAGAGCGAGACGGTGGCGCCCGTCCAGTAGCGGCGGAAGTCGCGCTGACGCAGCAGTGATGGCGGCTGGTTTCGGGCTGGCGCGGCGACGTCGATGGGTGCCGTCACGGCTCATCCCACGGCATGATCATCGTGACGACGTTGATCGGTCGGGAGCCCGCCGGTCGCAGCGAGGGATCGCTGTCACGGTCGCGATATGGCGCGGTCACCTCCCGCATGCGCGCCCGGATGTCGGCCATCTCCTCGACGGTGACGTGCAGCGTCTGGTCGCCGATGCCGGTAACCCGGCGCCACGCAGTCGACTCACGTTCGCGGTGGCGCATCCACCGGCGGGCGAAGTCGAAGTATTCGTCGACGATCACGCTGGTCAGATGGTCGGCCGCGGCGCGTCGGTCCGGGTCGGCAACGGCGTCGTCCCAGCTTGTCGTCATGGTCGTGGCGCGCCACGGTCGCTCGCGCCGGTCGCTGCCCTCGGCGCGTTCGACGAGGCCGTATTTCGCGAGTTGCCGCAGGTGGAAGGAGCAGTTGGGCACGTTGTCGTCGAGTGCCTTGGCGGCCTGGGTGGCCGTGTGCGGGCCCTGCAGTCGCAGCAGCACCACCAGCTTGAGACGCAGCGGATGCGCGTAGGCCCGCATCGAGCGCGCGTCGGTCAGCTCGGTGCGTTTCCGACTCGCGTCCGCTTCCGCGGTCACGTCGATGTCATCCTCGGCCATATTGTAAAGATAACTCTAGAAAGAAATCTCTACAATATCCATCCACCCGTACCCGCGTGTCGATCTTCATACGTGTGTTCTAATAGAACATGCGTTGGAACAACCTGCGGATCAGCGATCCCGCCGCTGGTGACCCGACATCCGACGGCGATGTGCGGGCGGCCCCACCCTTGCCGCTCGCACTCGCCGGCGGGGTTCGTCGCACATTCGACACGCCCGGTTTCGCCGGCATCACCTTCCACGAGGTGCAGGCGAAATCGATCATCAGTCGGGTCCCCGCGTCCTCACAGATGCCCTTCCAGTTCACGATCAACCCCTATCGCGGGTGCTCCCACGCCTGCGTTTACTGCCTTACCGGCGACACCGGCGTCCTGATGGCCGACGGCCGCACCAAGGCCCTGGCCGACGTCCGGCCCGGTGATTACGTCTACGGCACGGTCATGCGCGGCTCCCGCCGCCGTTATGAGCCCACGCTCGTGCTCGATCACTGGTCGACGGTCAAACACGCCTACCGGATCACCCTGCGCGACGGCACCACTCTCGTCGCCAGCGGCGAGCACCGCTTCCTGGCCGAGGGCGGCTGGCGGCACGTGACCGCCGGTTCACACGATGACGACGGCCCGAGCGAGCGCCCGCATCTGACGGTCGGAGCGCGTCTGTTCGGCGTCGGTGACGTGGCGTCGCCGGCGAAGGAGACCGATGGCTACCGCCGTGGTTACCTCGGCGGCATCATGCGCGGCGACATCAACGCCGGGCCACAGGGGTTCCGCGCCGCTCTCGTCGATGTCGAGGCGCTCGACCGCACCCGCCGCTACCTGCAAATGTGCGGCGTCGAGACGAGCGAGTTCCACTATCGGCATCACACCGCGCGCAGCCAGCCGATGATCACCTTCGCCACCACGCCGGCGCCCGGGCTCGCTGACTTCGCCGACTGGCCCGACACACCCGATCCCGACTGGGAAGTCGGCCTGCTCGCGGGCGTCTATGACGCCGGCGGCAGCTATCACCGAGGCATCCTGCGCATCGCGCACACCGACGCGGGCCTGGTCGAGCGTGCCATGACCGCGCTGGTCGGCCACGGTTTCCACACCGCGTTCGACCACGCGCACGGCGACGACGCGGTCACGGCCGTGCGGGTCGTCGGCGGCCTCCGCGAACACCTGCGCTTCTTCCACCTGGTCGATCCGGCGATCACGCGGAAGCGATCGGTCGCGGGTCACGACGTGCGGGCCACCGCCGATCTCGCCATCGTCGAGCATCGAAGACCTCGGCATCGAGCTGCCGATGTTCGACATCACGACCGGCACCGGCGACTTCATCGCCAACGGCGTCGTCAGCCACAACTGCTTCGCCCGCAAAACCCACGAATACCTCGACCTCGACGCCGGCCGCGACTTCGACTCGCAGATCGTGGTCAAGGTCAACGCCGGTGAGCTGCTGCGACGCGAGCTGTCCGCGCCGCGGTGGCGGGGCGCGCCGATCGCGATGGGCACCAACGTCGACTGCTACCAGCGCGCCGAAGGCCGTTACCGGCTGATGCCGCAGATCATCGCGGCGCTGCGCGACTTCGCCAACCCGTTCTCGATCCTCACCAAGGGCACGCTGATCCTGCGCGACCTCGACCTGCTGCGCGCAGGCGGCGTCGGTGACCTCGGTCGGCGCTCTCGATGTCGATCGGGTTCGTCGACGAGAAGATCTGGCGCGCGGTCGAGCCGGGCACGCCCTCGCCACGCCGCCGCCTCGACGCGGTGCGGGCCCTCACCGACGCCGGATTCGACGTCAACGTGCTGATGGCGCCGATCCTGCCCGGCCTCACCGACACCGAGGAGTCGATCGACGCGACCGTGCGCGCGATCGCCGACGCGGGCGCGGCCAGCGTCGTGCCGTTGCCGCTGCATCTGCGGCCGGGCGCCCGGGAGTGGTATCAAGCGGTGGCTTCGCGCGACGTACCCGTCGTTGGTGCCGCGTTACGAGCAGCTTTACGGCACCCGGGCTTACCTGCCGGAGGCAGAGCAACGAGCCATTGCCGCACGGGTGCGCATCGCGGCCCGCCGTCATCACATCGGGCCCGGCGATCGGCGGCGAGGCCCGCATGGTGCCGCAGGCGACGCCGGCCGAGCCCGACTTCGAGCAGATGACGCTGCTATGACGGGTCGGATTTGTCCTGCATCTCCCAGGCGTGATCAAGCACATGCCACGCGAGCCGTCGAGCCAGGTAGCGCACCGGCCACCTGTCATCAGCTGGGCCGGCGACCACGGCCGCGACGACATCCGCCCGCAACGCCGTGATCGCGGCGGCGTCGTCACGCGCGGGCACCTGGTGCTTCACGCCGATCTGCCGCACGTAGGAGGTTTCGGCGCCGAGCACGTGATCGACCATCTTGTCACGGTCGCGACCGCCGCCCCGTGGACCTTTGCGCAGCTCGTCGGGCGTCACGGCGACGATGCGATCGAACACGGCCCACGTCGCCTCGATGAGTTTCGCCTGCCGACGACGCTCGGCCGCCGGTGACGGGCTGGCGGTCGAAGTCGGCGATCTTGCCGGGGCGCCGAAGTCGGTCGTCGCGTTGCCCGGGACCCGTTCGACGATCGCGAAGTCGTCGGCGATGCGTTTGGGCCACGCGATGCCGGCCTCGTGGGCGACCTCACCGTAACGATCGGCATATGTCGCGAGGGATTCGATCGCGTCTTCCTCGGTCTTGCCCGCCCGAGACCACCCCGGCCAGTCGACGCGCGCACGCGAAGACCTTCTTCTTCCCGACTTCGAGATAAATAGGTGTCGCAGCCATTCCCGCATCGTCACATACGCGTACGACATACGTCAGCGACCGTGAACGCGCACGGGGGGTAGCACCCCTTACCGCGGGTGCCAGCCGTCTAGCGTCACGGGGGTCTGTGGGCTGTCTGGCAACGTCCGTTCTGCGAAGACTTTGCGGTATGGCATTGACTTCCGCACCGGTCCTCGATCGAGCCCTCGAGACGCCCCCCACCGATACGGTAAACGGCTCCACCCGGCCCGGACGCGCTGATCCGGCACACTCGGGTGGCAGTGACTTCTCCCAGCTCAGCGCGCGCGTCACCGATGCCGGTCTGATGCGGCGGCGCCCCGGCTACTACATCGCGAAGATCGTCGGCACGGTCGCGCTCTACGCCGCCGGCTGGGCCCTTTTCGCCGTCGTCGGCGCGTCGTGGTGGCAGCTCGCCATCGCGGTGCTGATCGCGTTCGGCACCACCCAGGTCGCGTTCCTCGGCCACGACTTCGGCCACCGCCAGGTCTTCCGCAAGCGCGGTCCGAGCGAGATCGCCGGGCCTGCTCGTCGGCAACCTCGGCGTCGGCATGAGCCTCGGCTGGTGGCTCTCCAAGCACAACCGGCACCACGCGAACCCGAACCACGAAGACGACGACCCGGACGTGAGTGCCGGCGCGCTCGTGTGGACGCCCGCGCAGGCCGCCGAAACCCGCGGCGCGAAGCGGTGGATGGCCCGCTGGCAGGCGTACCTGTTCTTCCCGCTGCTGTTCCTCGAAGGCCTGAGCCTGCACGTCGACGGCGTCAAGGCCGTGCTCACCACGAAGATGCGGCACCGTGGCTGGGAGGGCGTCCTGATCTTCGTGCACTTCGCCGCCTACCTGACAGCGGTTTTCGCGGTTCTCCCGGTCGGGATGGCGTTCGCGTTCATCGGCGTCCACCAGGCGCTGTTCGGCCTCTACATGGGCATGTCGTTCGCACCGAACCACAAGGGCATGCCGATGCTGACCGCCGAGGACGACCTCGACTTCCTGCGCAAGCAGGTGCTGACCGCCCGTAACGTCAAGGGCGCGCCGATCGTCGACTTCATGCTGGGCGGCCTCAACTACCAGATCGAGCACCACCTGTTCCCGAGCGTGGCCCGGGCCAACCTGCGGAAGGTCCAGCCGATCGTGCGCGACTTCTGCGCCGAGCGCGGCGTCGACTACGTGCAGGTCGGCGCGGTCGAGTCCTACCGCCAGGGTCTGAGTTACCTCAACGAGGTCGGGCGCAGCACGACGGTGATTACGACTCCAAGTAACGCAGCACGGCCAGGACGCGGCGGTGATCAGCATCTGACGGGGGCAACCCCAGTTTCGAGAAGATGCTGGTCACATGCTTTTCTACGGAACCCTCACCGACGAACAGCGCTTTGGCGATGGCGGCGTTGGACCGGCCCTCGGCCATCAGCTCCAGCACCGCCCGCTCCCGAGCCGTCAGTGACGCGACGACGTCCGTTTTCCGCGAGGCCCCGAGCAACTGCGTGATGACTTCGGGGTCGAGCACGGTGCCGCCGGCCGCGATGCGTTCCAGGGCATCGATGAAGTCCGAGACGTCGGCGATCCGGTCCTTCAGCAGGTAACCGACCCGGTCGGATCGGCCCCCGAGCAGTTCGGCGGCGTAGCGCGTCTCGATGTACTGCGAAAACACGAGCACACCCACGTGCGGGTACGACCGCCGGATCTCGATCGCCGCCCGCAACCCCTCATCCGTGTGCGTCGGCGGCATCCGAATGTCGACGACAGCCACGTCCGGCGGGCTCTCCGCGAACGCCGCCAGCAACGCTTCGCCGTCACCGACCGCCGCGATGACCTCGTGGCCCCGGCTCGTCAGCAACTCGACCAGCCCGTCGCGAAGGATCACCGAGTCTTCCGCGATCGCGATCCGCAACGGGTAGCGGTGCGTCTCGGGCGCGTCGATGACCCGGGTGTCAGACATGTGTCGGCATCTCGATCTCGATCACGGTCGGGCCGCCGTCAGGGCTCTCCACATCGAGCCGGCCGTCAACGGTGTGCACGCGTTCCGCGAGACCGAGCAGCCCGGTGCCGCCGCCTCGACAGGCGCCGCCGGCACCGTCGTCAATCACCCGTACCCGCATGCGCTCTCCGCTCTGATCGACCGTAACCTGCGCGTGCCGGGCCCCGCTGTGTTTGGCGATGTTCGTCAGCAGTTCGGCGACACAGTAGTACGCGATCGTCTCGACGGCGGCGGACGGGCGGATCGTCAGATCAACATCCAGCTCCACGGGTACGGGTGACCGCGCCGCCAATGTCGCCAGAGCCGCGTCGAGGCCACGGTCGAGTGCCGGCGGGTGAATGCCCCGGGCCAGGTCACGTACTTCGGTGAGGGCCGCCTTCGCGCTCTGATGCGCGGCGTCGATCGCGATCCGGGCACGCGCGAGGTCAACCGGCCCACGCACCCCCGACAACTCTTCCTTCGCGAGCCCGATCTTCATCGCCAGCGAGACGAGCCGGGCCTGGGTGCCGTCATGCAGATCGCGTTCGATCCGCCGAAGCGAGGCGGCCGCGTCGTCGACGGCCTGGTTGCGGGAGGTTTCCAGCTCGCGGACGCGTTCGGTCAGCGTCGTCGCCCCGAGGAGCCCCCGGATCAACAGCCGATCGAGCGTGACCAGACCCGTGCACCACCCACGGCGCCACCAGCAGCACGATAAGGCCGACGATCGCGGTGCTCAGCGCGCTCGGCACGGTGTCGAGGAACAGGCTTCCGGCGACGCCGATGCCGTGTTTCGCGGTGCCGTTCGCGCCCTGGTTCGGCAGCAGATGCCACCACAGCGGGTAGGTCAGCAGGCCGAGGCCGTAGCCCCAGAACGTGGCCGCGGCCACCAGCGTCAACGTCGCCAGCGGCAACTTGATCAGCATGTAGAGCAGGGCGCGCCAGCCCATCGAGTCGGTCAGCGCTTCTTTGATCGTCTGGAGGACGCCGAGGCCACGCCGTCGCCGCGGTGGCGTGTGCACGTCGAGACCGAGCAGGCCACGGGCCACCGAACGGTACATTCCGGCCAGACCCCGGGCGCCCCGCATGCCGACCACGAAAAGCGGCACACCGAGGAGCGTCAGCGCGAGACCGAGACTGAGCAGCGGCATGCCGACCGCGTAGAGGAACCCGGGGATCGCCAGCGGGAAGCCCACCAGGGCGTACAGCAGCTCGGCAAGACTCCGCTTGCGGAACGGCGCACGCAGCAGATCGATCATGCAGGCCTCTGGTTGGCGGGTGTGGCGGGTCTTTCGGGTGCGCTCGGGTCCGGGAGTGCTGTGGCCAGGTTACCCGGCTGGGGCTTGTCCACGGCCGTAGAGTCGTACGCATGATCATCGGGCTTCTCGCCGCCGCGCTGTCGGCCATCTGCTACGGGGTGGCGTCGGTGCTGCAGGCGTCCTCGGCCCGCAAGGAGCACGACACCGAAGGCATCGACGCCCGTCTGTTGGCACGGTTAGCGAACAGGGCCCGTTCCTGGCCGGCCTCGTGCTCGACGTGATCGCGTTCGCCGCCCAGTTCGTCGCGCTGCGCTACCTCGCCGTCTTCGTCGTCCAGGCGGTGCAGGCGGGCAACCTCGCCGTCACGGCCGTCGTCGCGATCCCGGTGCTCGGCGCGCGGTTGGCCGGTCGCGAGTGGGCCGCCATCGCCGGCGTATGCGGCGGCCTGGTGCTGCTCGCGCTCGCCGCCGGTTCGGAACGCGTCGCGCCGGTCGGTGCAGGCGGTCCGCTGGGCGCTGCTGATCTCGGCCGTGGTCATCACGGTCATCGGGTTCGCCGTCGGCCGGTCGAGGGCCCGGTTCGCCTCGGTCGTGCTCGGCCTGGTGTCGGGTTTCGGATTCGGCGTGGTGGCGCTCGGGGCCCGGGTGCTGACGGATCTGTCGTTCGGGAGCCTGGTCGGAACCCGGCCGCGTACGCGGTGCTCCTCGCCGGGTTCGTCTCCTTCCTGATCTACACGACCGCCATCCAGCGCTATGCCGTGACCACGGTCACCGCGGCGGTCGTCGTCGGCGAGACCGTGGTGCCGGCGCTGGTCGGCGTGGTCGTGCTCGGGGACCGGACCCGACCCGGGATTCATCCCGGTCGCCGTGATCGGTTTCGTGTTGGCCATCGCGGGTGCGTCCTGCTGGCCCGGTTCGGCGAGCCGACCGCGGAAACCCGGCCGCGCCGGAAGCGGAGGTGTTTAAACGCCTAACAGCTTGTCGGTGATCATTTCGCCGATCGGGATCGCGGACGTGGCGGCGGGGGACGGAGCGTTGCAGACGTGCAGCATCCGGTCGGTCTGCTCGAACAGGAAGTCGTGCACGAGGGTGCCGTCGCGAAGGACCGCCTGTGCCCGGATGCCGGCCTCGTAGGGCTGCAGGTCCGCGACGGTCAGGCTCGGACAGTACTTCTGGCATTCGCGGAGGTAACCGCGCTTGAAGATGGAGTTGCGCATCTCGCGGGCGCCGGTGCGGACGTTGTTCCGGGCCACCTTCCAGGCTCCGGGGAATCGGGCGTACTCCCAGAAGTCCCGCCCGTCGAACGAGCCCTTCGCGTACTTCTCCCGGGCCATGCCCAGCACCGCGTTCGGGCCCGACGGTCACCGAGCCGTCGATCATGCGGGTCAGGTGGACGCCGAGGAACGGCAGGTCCGGATCGGGCAGCGGGTAGATCAGGTGCCGCACGATGTCGTTGCGTGCCGGCGGCAGCTGGTAGTACTCGCCCCGGAACGGCACGATCTGGAAATCGACCGGCATCCCGGCCATCCTGGCGACGCGATCGGCTTGTAAGCCCGCACAGGCGATGAGACGGTTTGCCGCGTACCGGACAGCCGTACCAATGTGGATATTGATCTGCTCTTGATCTTCGGTGATCGCCGTGACCGCGGCGCCGGTCACGATCTCGCCGCCCCGAGCGCGCACGACTTTCGCCATCGCCGCGACGACCAGCGAGTAATCGATGATGCCGGTGCTCGGCACGAACAGGGCGCCGAGGCCGCTGACGTTGGGTTCGCGCGCGCGCAACTCGTCGGCGTCGAGTTGGTGAACTTCGATGCCGTTGTCCTGGGAGCGCTTGTAGAGCGCGTCGGCGCGGTCGAGCTCGAGCGGCGTCGTGGCGACGAGGAGCTTGCCGCAGACCTCGAACGGGATGCCGTGCTCGGTTGCGAACGCCTTCGTCGCGACGGCGCCCCGGCGGCAGAGATCGGCCTTGAGGCTGCCCGGCGGGTAGTAGATGCCCGCGTGGATCACGCCGCTGTTGTGGCTGGTCTGGTGGCGGCCGAGGCCGGTTTCCTTCTCCAGTAGCAGCAGGCTGCGCCGGGCTGCCGCTCGAGCAGCGCCATCGCGGTGGCGAGGCCGACGATGCCGCCGCCGATGACACAGAAGTCATATCTCACGGCGCGATTCTGCCCGCGATCGGAGCGCGTCTCAACCGGGGGATACTGCAGGGATGAAGCTCAAGCTCGATCTCCACGAGATCTTCAATCGCGGCCACGACATCGATCGGGCGCTCCGCGGCATCATCGACGAAGCGGTGGCGAAGAAGGCGACGCTGGTGGAGATCATCCCGGGGAAAGGGTCGGGCGCGCTGAAGAAGCACGTGCTCAAGTTCCTGGATCAGAAGGAGATCAAGTCGATCTACCACCGGGTCGAAAAGGATTCGAAAAACTTCGGGCGAGTCTTCGTCCACTTTAAGTGGAAATAACCGTTCCGTGAATGTGACCTTGGCGAGAAACTGCAGCTATAGCGACAGCAATTCGCCAAGGTCACCCGGATTGCCCATGTTTTTCGATTCCAGCCCGCCGACCAGCACCATTCGCCATCATGGTTGGAGGCTGGCAGAGTGAGCCACGTGTTCCTCGCTGACCAAGGCCCCAACCATGTGCCGGGCGTCGTCATCACCGGCGTTGTCGTCGGCCTCCTGCTGATGTGGGCGGCCATCCGAGGCATGTTCGGCAAGCGAAAGTGAGACAGCGTCAGTGAGTCAGCGGCCGTGAACCAACCGATCGATGAATTTCTCGCCGATCTCGGCTCCGCCAAATCCACGCCCGGAGGCGGTGCGGCCGCCGCGTTGATGGTCGCCACCGGGGCCGCCCTCATCGAGATGGTCACGAACCTGACCATCGGCAAGCCGCGCTACGCCGAACACGAACCGCTGATGCTCCGTGTCCGGGCGCAGGCGTCCGAGATCCGCGTGCAGGCGCAGGAGTTGGTCGCCGATGACGCCCGTGCGTTTGACGAGGTCATGGTCGCCTACCGATTGCCGGCCGACGATCCCGACCGTCCGGCCGCGATCTCCCGGACGCTCGCCGGAGCCGTCCGGCCACCGTTGCGCATGGCCGCCATGGCCGCCACGGTGATCCACATGGCCGACGAGATCCTGCCGGGCGCCAACGTCAACCTGCTCTCCGACGTGTCGGTCGCCGCGTCCGCCGCTCGGGCCGCGCTCGAAGCCGCCGCCGTCAACGTCGAGATCAACCTTGAGGCGCTGCGCGACCCGAAGATGTCGGAGTCGGTCGAGCCCGAGTTGGAGCGACATCTCGCGGTCGCGAGAAAGGCAGACAAGATCATTTCACGGGTACGGGTGAGCTTGCGAAAATGAGACTGATCGACGGACGCCAGCATGCCGCGGACATCACCGCCGAACTCGCGACCACCGTCTCCTCGCTGCCGGCACCGCCGACCCTGGCCGTGCTCGTGCCGACGGGCGACGAGGCGACCGCGTGGTATGTGCGCAACATCCAGCGGGCCGCGCAGAAAGCCGGCGTCGCGGTGCTGGTCATCGACGCGATCAGTGCCGACCGCGACGCGATCTGCGAGCATCTCGAGACCCTGAGCAGCAACGACTCCGTGCACGGCATCATCTGCCAGACGCCGCTGCCGCCGGGCGTCGCGCTCGCCGACGTCGGCGCGTACATCGATCCGGCCAAAGACGTCGACGGCGCGAACCCGCTGAGCCTCGGTCGTCTGGCCGCCGGCCTGCCCGCGTACGCACCCGCGACCGCTGCCGCCGTGCTCGAAATCCTGCAGCGCGAAGAGGTTCCGATGGTCGGGCGGCACGCCGTCGTCGTCGGTCGCAGCACGGTCGTCGGGAAACCCGCCGCGCTGCTACTTCTGGCGCAACACGCGACGGTCACCGTCTGCCACTCGCGCACGACCGATCTCGCGGCCGTGTGCCGTCAAGCCGACGTGCTGGTCGCGGCGGCCGGTCACGCCGGGCTGATCACCGCCGACTTCGTGCGGCCCGGTGCCGTGGTCATCGACGTCGGGACCAATCCGACCCCGGGCGGCAGTCTCGTCGGTGACGTCGACGCCGCCAGCCTCGCCGGCGTCGACGGCGCCCTGACACCGGTGCCGGGCGGCGTCGGCTCGGTGACCACGGCGTTGCTGCTCCGCCACACGGTCACGGCCGCGAGCCTCGCCGTCTGACACCCCAGGTGCCCGCGATCACGACCCGGTGAGCCACGCCTCCGACGTCGAGACCGTGGTCAGGCGCTGGGTGGCCCGGGAAAGGGCGACGTAGAGCGTCCGTACGCCCGACCGGCGATTCCTCGACGATGGCCTCCGGTTCGACGATCAGCACGCCGTCGTACTCCATGCCCTTGGCCTCCAGGCTCGTCACGACCTGGAGCCGCGGATCGTCGACCGAGGCGAGCCACTTGACGACCTCGTCGCGCGTCGACTGCGTCGTGATGACACCGACCGTGCCCTCCACATCGGACAGCAGCCGCACCACGCCGGCGCGCGTCGCCTCCGCGATCTCCGCCCCGGTGACCAGCGTGTGCACGGGTTCGACACCGGTCTGGCGTACGGCAGTCGGCAGTTCGATGTCAGGGATCGCCCGCCGGACGACTCGGGCCGCGACGTCGAAGATCTCCACCGAGTTGCGGTAGTTCGTCGTCAGCACATAGTCATTCCGCTTACGCCCACGCAACGCCGCGTCACGCGCCTTACGGGTCTCGGTCGGGTCGCCTCGCCACGCCGACTGCGCCGGGTCGCCGACGATCGTCCAACTCGCCAGGGACGCGCGCCGTCCGATCATCCGCCACTGCATCGGCGAGACGTCCTGCGCCTCGTCGACGACGATGTGCGCGTACTCGCGATAGTCGGCCGGCCGCTCGTACGCGGGTTTCGCCGCCGCCTGCCGCTCGTGGTAGGTCGCGAGTTCCTGCACCCCACCCGACGCGTACGGGTTCGACGGCCGCTTGCGCTTCGGCAGCATGCCGAGCAGCTCGTCGAGTTCGTCGATCAGCGCGACGTCCTCGACGGAGATGCGGGTCTGCGCGGAAGCGGCGGCGGCGAGGACCTCGGTTTCCCGACGATCGAGCAAACCGTTCGCATAGGTACGCAGCCGACCGGCATCACCGAGCCACCGCAGCACGTCGACGGGCGTGAGCACCGGCCACCACAGGCGCATGAACGCGATGAACTCGCTGCGTTCGGCGACCTGCTCGGCGAACTCCTCCCGCGTCGTCTGCCAGCCCGGGAACAGCTCGCCGGCCTGCTGGTAGAGCGTCTGGATGATCTGACCGGCGGCCTTGCGGCGGACGGTGTTGTGCGGCGCACCGATGCCGTTGATCGTGTCGCGAAGCCGGCGCAGCGCCTGGCGGTCGAGTCGGAGCAACTGACCACGGTAGAGCAGCCGGAACTCGGTCGGCGCGTCCGGCGGACTGTCGCGGACGGCACGTGCGAGCACGGTCGCCATCCGCGCCGAACCCTTGATCGTGGCAACGTCGTCGGGATCGTGGCGGGTGGCCCGTACGTCGAGCACCAGTGTGCCGAGCGAGGACAGCGTGACCTCGTCTTCGCCGAGCGACGGCAGCACCCGCGCGATGTAGTTGACGAACACCGGCGACGGGCCGACGACGAGCACGCCGCCGCCGGCGAAACGACGACGGTCGGAGTAGAGCAGGAACGCGGCCCGGTGCAGCGCGACGGCCGTCTTCCCGGTGCCGGGACCACCGCGCACGAGGGTGACGCCACCGGCGGGGGAGCGGATCGCCTCGTCCTGCTCACGTTGGATGGTGGCGACGATGTCGCGCATGCCGGTCGTCGGTGGCCCGGGCGAGCGACGCGACCAAGGCACCGTCACCGACGACCCGCATGTTCGGTCGGAGCCGCGTCGGGGTCGAGCAGGTCGTCTTCGACGCTCGTGACTCGTTCGCCCGAGGAAACGATCATGCGCCGGCGGATGACCTGCATCGGATCGGCGGCCGTGGCCTGGTAGAACGGCGCCGCGGCGGGAGCGCGCCAGTCGATGACGAGCGAGTGGGCGTCGTCATCGCGCAGACCGAGCCGGCCGACGTAGCGGATCTCGTCGCCGTGCAGGTCGAGGCGGCCGAAGACGAGACCTTCGTGCTCGGAGTCGAGCTGCCGTCGCCGCCGAGCCGCGTGGAAGACCATCGCGTCCCGCTCGACGAGGGCACCGAAGTTGCCGACGTTAGCGATCTTGTACCCGTCCGCTTCCGCGACCGTCGCGTCTTTCTTGGCCTGTTCCAGGCGCGCGTAGACCTTGTCGACGTAGCGCTGTTCGGCCGCGATCTCCTCGTCGGCGATGCTGTCGGCGGCGGCCACGGCCGAGGCCGGAGCGGTCGGTGCGGTGGCGTCGGGTGCTTCGGTGCGCTCGGGAATCGGGCTCACGTGGGATGACGTGGTCACGAAGCTCCTGCTCTGTTTCGACGGGCTCGCTGTGGCAGGCCCTAGCCGCAGTTGGCGGACGGTCAACACTACCCGCTTCCGGTCGGGCCGGTTTACGGTGTGCCGATGGCGGACGACTGGATGATCTACGGCGCGAACGGTTACACCGGCGAACTCGTGGCCCGGCTCGCCGTCGCCCGGGGCGAACGTCCGGTGCTGGCCGGCCGCAACGGCGCCGCTCTGAGCGCCCTCGCAGCCGAGTTAGGGCTCCGAGCATCGAGTGGCTGACCTGCGCGATCCCGCGGCTCTCCGGGCGGCGCTGAGCGGGCTGCGGGCGGTGGCGCACTGCGCGGGTCCGTTCGCCGACACGTCCGCCCCGATGCTGGCCGCCTGCCTGGAAACCGGCACCCACTATCTCGACGTCACCGGCGAGATCGACGTGTTCGAGTCCGTGTTCGCCCGCCACGACGACGCGATCGCGGCCGGGATCGTGGCACTGCCGGGAGCGGGCTTCGACGTCGTCCCCACGGACTGCTTGGCATTTCGGCTTTTCACCGCGCTGCCGTCCGCGACGCAGCTGCACTTGGCCTTTCGCGCCGGTGGCGGGTTGAGTCCGGGCACAGCGAGGTCGAGTCTGGCCGGGATGGCGCTCGGCGGCCGGGTGCGGCGCGGCGGCGTGCTGGTGCCGTCGCCGATCGGGTCACCGCGGCGCAGCGTGCCGTTTCCGTCGGGGGAGCGGACGGTTTCGGCGATCCGGTGGGGCGACCTCGTGACCGCGCATCGCAGCACCGGCATTCCCGACATCACGACCTATACGGTGTTGCCGCCCGGCGCCGGGGTCTCCTCGATGATGGCGTGGCGACCGCTGCGCGCCGTGGCGTCCCGCCTGGTCAAATCGTGGGTCAAGGGGCCGGACGCGGCTCGGCGCGCATCGTCGCGATCGGAGGTGTGGGGTGAGGTCACGGACGCGACGGGAGCTTCTCGCACCGGCACCCTGACCGGCCCGAACGGCTACGACCTGACGGCTGACTCGGTCGTGCGAGCGGTGGGGTTGCTGCTGGCGGGCGATGTTCGTCCAGGCGCCCACACCCCGTCGAGCGCGTTCGGCGCCGGCTACGCCGAGACCTTGGACGGCGTGCAGATGACCCTGCACTGACGTGCCAAGACCCGGCTGATCATGGACTTATCGAGCCTTCAGCCGCCGGGAAACAGCAGCGCTGCCATGATCACGCGGATCTTGGCAGATCGGCGCGGGCTCTGGGTGCGAAAAGGCGCCCCCCGAATGGGAAGCGCCTTTTGCGAAGAGCTGCTTACTCGCCGAAGACGCCGGCCTCGACCAGGCGCTTCTCGGTCGTGTCCCAGCCGTGAGTCGGAGCCGAAGCGGCCAGCGCCGCGAACTCGGCGCGGAGCTTGGTGCCGTGGCCGGCCGCCGACAGCACGCGGATCTCCTCGGCGAACGCGTCAGAGTCGGTGCGCAGACGGTTGGTCTTGCCGTTGGTGAGGTTACGCACGTAGGCGAACTTCCCATCGGCCAGCGGGATGATGTATTTGAACTCACCCAGCACGCTCAGCGCGCCACCGGCCGCACCGGCCTGGCCAGCGCGGACTGAGGCGCGCGCGGTCTTTGAGGTGTTGCTAGCCACGCGGAACTCCTTGCATAACGGGCAGATGAATGGGAGCCCAGACGATGGGCCTGAATCAGTCTAGCCGAGCCCTGCCCCATACCTGCAAATGCGGCGTCCGGAACAAGTCACAGCCAAGATCAGAAGACCCTGTTCAGCGCGGTACGGACCACCATTCGGGTTACCGCATGACAACCGAACGTGTCGACACGTGCCGACACGCCGTGTAGATCTAGGCCAATTCCGCGATTCGCTGGCGCCACTTGCGTCCCACCGGCATCATGATGTTCTCGTTGGACGAATGCATTCGCCGGTCGGCAGGTCGTAGGGGAAGACGCACCTGGACCCCCGGGGAGGTATCCGTGCCCACGCGTGGCGTCGTCTATGTTCACTCGACACCGTTGGCGGTGTGCCCGCATGTCGAGTGGGCGATTGCGCGCGTCCTGACCGCGCCGGTCAACCTGCAATGGGTTGCCCAGCCCGTCGACCCGACCGCTCGGCGCGCCGAGTGCACCTGGTCCGGCCGGCCTGGCACAGGCGCGGAGTTGGCTGCTGCCCTCCGGCAGTGGCCCATGATCCGTTTCGAGGTCACCGAGGAGCCGAGCGTCGGCGTCGACGGTCAGCGCTTCATGCACGTGCCGGTACGCGGACTGTTCTCCGCGTCGATGAGCGCCAACGGCGACATCCAACTCGGCGAGGACCGACTCGGGCGATCATGATGGGCGCCCGCAGCCCCGAAGCACTGGCCCATGACCTGGATAAAGCCCTCGGCACCGCGTGGGACGACGAACTCGAGCCTACCGGTACGCCGGCGACGGCGCGCCCGTGACATTGCTGACCCAGGTCGGCTAGGAAACGCCGAACGCCCCGCCGACATGGTGATCAGCGGGGCGTTCCCTATTGCGAGTGCGACTACAGGGGGATGTTCCCGTGCGCACCACGCGCTGCCGGTGCCGCGGCGATCGCCTCGGCCATCCGTTTACGCGTCTCTGCCGGTTTGATGATCTCGTCGACGACACCGATCTCCACCGCGCGGTGGACGCCGCCGGCGTTCTGCATCTGCTGCTCGATCAGCTGCGCCCGGAGTTCCTCGCGGACCTCGGGCTTCGCCGCGGCGAGCTTCTTGCGGTAGAGGATGTTGACCGCCGCGCTCGCGCCCATGACCGCGATCTCGGCGTTCGGCCACGCGAACACGGCCGTCGCGCCGAGCGACTTCGAGTTCATCGCGATGTAGGCGCCGCCGTACGACTTCCGGGTCACCAGGGTCACCCGGGGCACGACCGCCTCGGCGAACGCGTGCAGCAGCTTCGCACCCCGCCGCACGACGCCGTCCCACTCCTGGCCCACGCCCGGCAGGTAGCCCGGCACGTCAACCAGCACGATCAGCGGCACGCCGAGCGCGTCGCACATCCGCACGAACCGCGCCGCCTTCTCGGCACTCGACGAGTCGAGGCAGCCACCGAGGCGCAGCGGGTTGTTCGCGATCACGCCGACCGTCCGGCCGGCGAACCG
Source organism: uncultured Actinomycetota bacterium (assembly GCA_963797605.1). Taxonomy (GTDB): domain Bacteria; phylum Actinomycetota; class Actinomycetes; order Mycobacteriales; family Micromonosporaceae; genus DASQPR01. Next base: position 192,693 of record CAWCPX010000008.1, read on the forward strand.
ACCCAGCGTCGTGACGATGTTCGGCGCCCACTTCGCGTGCAACTCCACGCCGGGCTCGTCAAGGAGCGCCTTGACCACCGGCTTCACGTCGTAGGCCCGGTTCGTCTCGACCGGCAGCAGCGCGCCGAGGTCGACGTCATCGGCCACGTCCGACGGCGACAGGCGGCCCTGGCGGCCGAGCAGCGAGGTCAGCTCCCGCGCGCTCGCCAGCGCCGACGCGTCGTCCTTCGTGGTCACGTGCACCACGCCGGAGCGACGGCCGTGCGGCTCCGGGCCACCGAGGCGCTCCATGTCGACCTGCTCGCCGGTGACGCTGCGGACGACCTCGGGGCCGGTCACGAAGATGCGGCCGTCGCCACCCATGATCACGATGTCGGTCAGCGCCGGCCCGTACGCGGCGCCACCGGCGGCCGGACCGAGCACGACCGAGATCTGCGGCACCCGGCCGGAGGCCCGCACCATCGCGGCGAACACGATGCCGACGCCGTCCAGCGCGAGACGCCTTCGGGCAGCCGCGCGCCGCCGGAGTGCCAGAGGCCGAGCACCGGCACCCGCTCGCGGACGGCCGAGTCGATCGCGTCCACGATGTGCTGGCATCCCTGCATGCCCATCGCGCCGCCCATCTTGGTGGCGTCGGTGGCGTACGCGATCGCCGGCGTGCCGTCGATCTCGCCGCGCGCGATGAGCACGCCGGAGCTGTCCGGCTGCATCGATCAGCCGCAGCGTGCCGCGGTCGAACAGGTTGCGCAGCCGCAACTCGGGATCGCGGTAGTCGACGTGTTCGTCGGTCGACGAAGACGTGTCGGTGGTGGTCACGTGCAGCCTCCGGAAAGGTCTAAGCGCGCGTTGGGGGTGGCTAGGCGCGCGTGAAGATGAGCGCGGCGTTGTGGCCGCCGAAGCCGAACGAGTTGTTCAGTGCCGCCGGGATCATCCATGTGGCGGGCCTTGTGAGCGGCCACGTCCAGGCAGGCCATCCTCAGGGTCGTCGAGGTTGATCGTCGGTGGGACGACGCTGTGCTGGATCGCCAGGATCGTCGCGATCGACTCGAGCGCGCCCGGCCGCGCCGAGCAGGTGCCCGGTCATCGACTTCGTCGACGTCAGCACCATGTGGTCACCGAGCGTCGCGCCGCAGGCCGAGGATCTCCGGCCATGTCACCGGTCGGCGTCGACGTCGCATGCGCGTTGACGTGCACGATGTCCTTCGCGGACAGTCCGGAGTCGCGCAGCGCCAGGGCCGACCGCACGAGCGCCGCCGCTGCCTTCCGGATCGGGCTGCACGATGTCGTAGCCGTCCGAGGTCATGCCCGGCGCCGGCGAGCCGCGCGTAGACGTGCGCGCCGCGAGCGGCCGCGTGGTCGGCCCGTTCGAGCACGATCACGCCGGCACCCTCACCCAGCACGAACCCGTCACGGGCCTTGTCCCACGGACGCGACGCGCGCTCGGGATCGTCGTTGCGGGTCGACATGGCCCGCATCGCCGCGAAGCCGGCGATCGGCAGCGGGTGGATGACCGCCTCCGTGCCGCCCGCGACGACCACGTCGGCCCGGCCGGACCGGATGATGTCCAGCGCCCACGCGATCGCCTCCGCGCCGGTCGCGCACGCGCTGGCCGGCGAGTGCACGCCGGCCTTCGCGCCGAAGTTCGAGACCGACCCAGGCGGCCGGCCCGTTCGGCATCAGCATCGGCACCGTGTGCGGGCTGACCCGCCGCGGCCCCGACGCCTCCAGGATGTCGTCCTGGTTGAGCAGGGTCTGCGCGCCGCCGATGCCGCTGCCGACGACGACGGCGAGGCGCTCCGGGTCGAGGCCCGTGCCTTCGCCAGGCCGGAGTCGTCCCACGCCTGGTGCGCGGCGATCAGGGCGACCGCCTCGGAACGGTCGAGCCGGCGCAGCTTGACGCGGTCGAGCACCTCGGACGGGTCGACGGCGAGTTGGGCCGCGATGCGGACCGGCAGTTGCGCGGCCCACTCCTGGGTCAGCGCGGAGACACCGGACTGGCCGGCGAGCATGGCGTCCCAGGTCGACGCGACGTCCCCGCCGAGCGGGGTCGTCGCGCCAAGCCCGGTAACGACGACGTCGACGTTGTCTCCGTCACGCCTGCGCCTTCTCGATGAACGACACGGCGTCGCCCACGGTCTTGAGGTTCTGCACCTCGTCGTCCGGGATCTTCACGCCGAACTTCTCCTCGGCGGCCACGACGACCTCGACCATCGACAGCGAGTCGACGTCCAGGTCATCGGTGAACGACTTGCTCCTCGGCGACGTCGCTCGGGTTGACACCGGCAACCTCTTCGAGGATCTCGGCGAGGCCTGCGGTGATCTCGGCACGGTCTGCCATGACGATGGTTCCTTCCAGCTGTGCGGTAAATGATGCGTACGACCCAGTGATCATGGGCTGTCACGGGCAGCGAACAACCTGCCCGGCGTAGGTGAGGCCGCCGCCGAAGCCGAAGAGCAGGACCGGTGCGCCCGAGGGCACCTCCCGCCGTTCCAGCAGCTTCGACAGGGCCAGCGGGATGCTGGCGGCGGAGGTGTTGCCGGACTCGACGATGTCCTTGGCGACCACCGCGTACTCGCCGAGCCGAGCTTGCGGGCGAGCGGCTCGATGATGCGCAGGTTGGCCTGGTGCGGCACGAACGCGCCGAGGTCCTCGGGTCGACACCGGCGCGCTCGCAGGCCTCGCAGCGCGAGCGTCGGCAGCGCGAACGTGGCCCAGCGGAAGACGGCCTGGCCCGCCTGCTGGATGTACGGGCGCCAGCCCTCGATCTGGATCGCGTCGTTGCGTCTCCGGGAGCGGAGCCCCACACGCACCGGGCTGATGCCGGGCTCCTCGTCGTCGGCGCAGGCGGTGACGATCGCGGCGCCCGCGCCGTCGCCGAAGATGACGGCGGTCGAGCGGTCGGTCCAGTCGGTGAAGTCGGAGAGCTTCTCGGCACCGATCACGATGACGTTGCGCGCGGCGCCGGCCCGGATCGCGTGGTCGGCGCTGGCCAGCGCGTAGCAGAAGCCGGAGCACGCGGTGTTGAGGTCGTACGCGCCCGGCGCCGCGATGCCGAGCTTGGCGGCGACGCGGGTGGCGACGTTCGGGCAGCGGTCGACGGAGGAGCAGGTCGCCACGATCACGAGGTCGATGTCGGCGGCGGTGAGCCCGGAGTTGGCCAGCGCCTTGCCGGCCGCGGCGGCGGCCATGTCGGCGACCGTCTCGTTGTCGGCGATGCGGCGGGTCGGCGATGCCGACCCGGTCGCGGATCCACGCGTCGTTCGTGTCGACCATCTGCGCGAGGTCGTCATTGGTGAGCACCCGGGACGGGCTGGTAGTGCCCCATCGCGAGGATCTTGGACCCGGTCATGATGTCGGCCTTTCGATTGCGGCGGCGGGGGCGGCACTGGTCGAGCTCGCGAAACAGGCAGCGAGTCGGCACAGCCGCCCGCTAACAGCTCCGATGCGGGCGAGCGGCTGGCCCGGCGCGACCGGGTCGTCGTGGTGGGCGAGCCATTCGGTGAGCACGCCGGATGCGTGCGCGGCCACCTCGATGGGCCCTGACGGGTGACGACGTGCCCGATGATCATGCCGGCGTGTACGTCCGCGCCCTCTTCCAGGCCTTCGAGCGGCTGGAAGTTGCCGGCGGAGGCGGAGACGACGACCTGGAAGTGCGGCGTCGGCTCGTGCGTCGGGCGACGAGCCGTGGCGTTCGATCAGGTCGCGGGCGGCGGCCAGGTCGTCGGGCGTGTTCAGTGTGACGATCTCGATGCCCTTGAGCGCCCGCTTGGCCAGCCCGGCGAGGGTGCCGGCCGGCGGCAACTCGATGATCGCGGTGACGCCGAGGTCGGCCAGCGTGGCCATGCAGAGGTCCCAGCGCACCGGCGCGGTGACCTGCCGGACCAGGCGCTCCAGCACCTCGTGGCCGCTGTCGACGGCCGTGCCGTCGAGGTTGGAGAGCAGGATCTTGGTCGCGTCGCCGGGCGTGATGCCGGCGGCGACGACCGCGAGCGCGGCCTCGGCCGGGGCCATGTACGGCGGTGTGGAACGCGCCGGCGACCTGGCAGCGGGATCACGCGGGCGCTAGCCGGCGGCTCGGCGGCGAACTTCTCCAGCCCGTCGAGCGAACCGGCGGCCACGATCTGGCCGGCGCCGTTGCGGTTGGCCGGGGTCAGGCCGGCGCGCTTCGATCGCGGCGAGCACCTCGTCCTCGGTCGCCACCGAGCACGGCGGTCATGCCGGTCGGCTCGATCGCGCAGGCGGCGGCCATGTCCCGGCCACGTACCGCGGCGAGGGTCACCGCGGCTTCCGGGGTCAGCACGCCGGCGAGCGCGGCGGCGCCGAGCTCGCCGACGCTGTGGCCGGCGACCACGGCGCGACGTCGCCCAGCGGCAGGTGCTCGGCGGCGAGCAGCGCGGCGGCGACCAGCAGCGGCTGCGTGACGGCGGTGTCCTTGATCTCGTCGGCGTCCGCGTCGGTGCCGAGGTGCACCAGGTCGAGCCCGGCGAGCGCGGACCACCAGCGCAGTCGGGCCTCGGCGCCGGGTAGGGCGAGCCAGGGGGTGAGGAAGCCGGGTTTTTGGGAACCCTGGCCGGGAGCGAGGACGGCGAGCACGGTTATGACTCTCCGGCATGCGGGCGGTGGCGGAGGTACCGCCGGGCACCAAACCCGACCAAGTGTTTTGTAGGAATCCTACAAATGCTGAGGCGTACCACTGGCGTGTTCTGTCGCGTTGCAATGTCGCATTTCTTTCTAGCGGGATGGATCAAGGCGCCCGATCGCAAGCGCGACGCGCAATGCGAAGGCATCTCGCGGCGTCAACGGCGCGAAACCGGTGATCTCCCCGACGCGTTTGAGACGGTAGCGGACGGTGTTCGGATGCACGAACAGGGCCCGGGCCGCGCTCTCGAGCACCCCGCCTGCCGCGAAGAACGCGTCCAGCGTCTCCAGCAGTTCGCCGCCGGAACGCACGAGCGACGCCGTAGACCTCGTGGCGCAGGATCCGGCGCGCCTCCGCGTCGCCGGCGAGCGAACGCTCCGGCAGCAACTCCGCCGCGAGCACCGGTCGCGGCGCCGTCGGCCACGCGGGCGCCGCCCGATAACCCGGCCAGCGCGGCCCGGGCCGCCTGGGTGGCCTCGTCCAATGTGGGCACGCGACGGGCCGACCACCACCGGGCCGTCGCCGAACGAGGCCAGCATCTTCTCGGTCGCGTTCAGCGGATCGGTCGCGCCACCGAGCACCACGACGAGCCGATCGCCGTGCACGCCACCGATGATCTCGATGCCGAGCCGGCGGGCGGCGCGGAACACCGTGTGCACGACCGCCGCCGCCTCGCCTCCGGGCGACCGCCCGACGATCACCGCCACCGGCGTGGCATCCGACCAGCCCAACGCGGCCGCGCGGCTCGCGATGACGTCCGACTCCTCGCCCCGCAGCAGCGCGTCGACCAGCAGCGCCTGCAACCGCGCGTCCCAGAGTCCACGGGTCTCGGCCGCCCGCGCATAGACCCGAGCCGCCGCGAACGCGACCTCGCGGGAGAACCGCAGGACCGCCTCGCGCAGCACCGCCTCCTGACCCGGTTCGGCCAGATGCGGCACCTGATCCTCGACCACATCGATCGTCACCTTGATCAACTGGACCGTGTGCTCCAGGTTGATCGACCGCGCCAGCGCACGCGGAGCCGCGTCGAAAACCTCGTCGGATACCTCCTGCGACTCGCCCTCGGCCAGGTTGTCCATCCGCCGCAGCCACTCGACAAGCGACCGCACACCCGCCTGAGCCACCAACGTCACCCAGGCGCGCTGATCCGGCCGGCACCTCCCGGAACCAGGGCAGCACCTCGTCCATCCGGGCGACACTCGCGGTCGACAAGGCGCCCGCCGACCGCTCGATGCGGGTCAGCGTCGCGGCCAAGGCACCCGGCACCGCCCCGGGCACCGCGCCAGACGTCGTCACCAGACGACGACCGAAGCCACCCACCAGTGGCCGTCACGGAACGTCATCGTGATCTCCAATCGGTGCAGCGTCGAAGCGAGCGCGGGCACGTAGGGCAGCGACACGTAGGCGTACGCGTCATCGGTGCCACTCCCATTGTCGCTGGTCGCCGGGGTTTCGCGCACGGGCGTCGAGGTCCCATGCATTCCGACCGTCAGACCGGTGACCTCCAGCACCGTCGCGGAGCGCATCGCGGTGATCGCTTTCGGGGGCAGCAGCGTCGCGCGGTGAGCCACGAGATCGCCGCACGTGACCGGAGTCGTGCCGGGCGCCGTCGTGACGATCCGTGCGCCCCGCACCGCCTGGCAAGCACTCGCGTCACCCGCCGCCACCCGGTGCAGCCACGACTCACTCGCCTCACGCGCACCCGCCATCAACAGCAGCGTCTGCTGTGGCACCAGCGTGCCGCCTCCGGTCGGCCCGTTCGCCACGGCGTTCGAAGCCCGGCCGAGCAGCGAAAACGCGGTAACAGCGACGATCAAGAGCACGGCTGTCGCCGCGAAACCGACGACCATTTGCCGGGTACGTGCGCCGCGCCGCGCCCTGGCAACGACGCGACTTCCCGGTGCTGTCGCCCGCCCCGACGCCCGCCCATCGCCTTCGGACATCGCATCCACGCTGCTCGCGGCGAGGCGCCGAACCGTACGCGGAATCAGCGCTCGCAGATCGACTTTCGCGCCGTGGAATCCGACCGTCACCGGCCCGGCCACGCGCCGCAGTACATGGGCGAACTCCTCGGCGTTAGGCCGCTGGTCGGGGTCGGCGTCGAGCGCGGCCCGGATCGCCTTCACCCAATCGGGGGCGTCCGGTCCGGAGGGCAGCCGGGCCGCGTCCGCCCATGTGGTCGGGTCGCTCCAGGGCAACGCTCCGGCGATGGCGACGCACATCGTGGCGGCCAGCGCGAACACATCGGCCGCAGGCGACGAGATCTCGCTGCCCGCCGCGGCCGTGACCCGGTGCTCCGGTGCCGTGAACGCCCAGACGCCGAGCGGTCCCGACAGCGTCGGCGCGGTGGCACCGAAACCCGCGAGGCAAGCACCGTCGGGGGTGATCAGGATCGTCGCCGGGCTGACCGCCGCGTGCGCGATGCCGTAGGAATGCGCGGTGGCCAGGGCATCGGCGAGGACCGCACCGAGACCGCGTACATCGTCGACGTCGAGTTGCCCATCGAGCCGCAGCCGGTCCGCGAGCGAACTGCCGACATAGGTGGCCAGGTAGGCCCGGCCGTCATCGGTGTGACCGAAGCCCGCGATCCGTGCGACGTGAGCGGTGCCGGCGATGCTTTCCAGCGCGCGGCACCAGGCGATGAACTCCTCGCGCTGCGACGGGTGGCCCGGATCGGTGGCGACGAGGATGACGCTCCGGCGCCGGTCACGGGTTGACGCCAGCCCTGCCGTCAGGGTTGCGTCTTCGTCCAACACGGCCCTGACGACCAGGCCATCTACGGGGGAGACCAGGTGAGGTGGGTTCGCGTCCACCACGTAAGCACAACACAGCCGGACGTGGCCGGAATGCGGTGAAGCGGCTACTTGTCGCCTTTCGCCGGCCGCCCCTTGCGCGAGGCGTCTTCGGTAACCGCAGGTTCACGGGGTGTACGGGCGGAGGGGACGCGTCCGGTTTGTCGCTTCGGGGCGCGTCGCGTGCCAACCGCGTCCGGGCGTGTCGCGGGGACGTCGTCGGCAATGGTTTCGGCTTCGGGATCGGTTTGCGCGTCGGTGTCGGCCGGCGCATCGTCGGCCGGGGTACCTTCCGAGCTGGTACGGGCCGTCGGGACGATCCCCGGTCCGCCCGGCTTGTCGGGGCCGGCGAAATGCGTAGCGGATGTGGTCACGTCGACGTTGGGCTCTGGCTCGGTGTCGCTTTCGGTTTCGCTCTCGGCCTCGGCGTAGATACCGGCATGCGCGTCGGTGTCGATCCGAGGTGCCGGGATGTTCGCGCCGTCGATGATGACCGTGTCGGCGTTGATGCCGCTCGGCGTGATCGTGACAGTTTCACCGCTCGTGGCACCGTCACTGCTCGTGGCACCGTCACCGCTCGTGTCGGCGTGACTGCTCGTGTCGGTGTCACCGCTTGTGTCGGTGTCACTGCTCGTCGTCGCGTCGATGTCCTCGTGCGCGTCAGATTCAGTGTCGGCGTTGGTGTCAGCGTCGGTGTCTCTGCCGAGCTTGTTGTCACTGTCGACGTCTATGTTCTCGGTGACATGGGCAGTTTCGGCTTCGATCGCCTCGACGGCCGACGCTTCCTTGACGAGGGCTTCTTTGACGACGGCTTCCTCGACGACGGCCGTTTCGGTTACGGCCTCCTCGGCCACAACCTCGTCACCGACGGCTTCTTCGGCCACCGCGTGCTCGGAGACGGCGGTTTCAATCACGGCTTCGTCGGCGACGCTTTCCTCGGCCGGCGCATCCTCGACAACACCGTCGTTGTTGCCGATCTCGTCAGCAGTGGCCCGGCTTTCATCAGCCGCAACCGTCGGTTGGTCTACGGGCTCGTGCGCTTCGACGACTCCGGGGGAGTCTTCAGGCTCGGCGGCCTCGACAGCCTCCGCTGAATCCACGGCCTCAGACGACTGGACGGCTTCAGACGAATCCACGGCCTCCGACGGCTCGACGGCCTCGGACGACTCGACGGCTTCGACGACTCCGAGGGAGTCTTCAGGCTCGGCGGCCTCGACAGCCTCCGCTGAATCCACGGCCTCGGACGACTCGACGGCTTCGGCTGGCTCGACGGTGCCCGGCGCGAGGCTTTGCGTGTCCGCCGTCGAGGTCAGGTCGGTCGTGGCGGACGGTGCGGCGAACACGGTGGTGGCCGTTGTCGCTTCCGGCACATCGTTCGCGTCGAGGACGTCTGTGTTGATCCGTTGTGTGCTCAGCGGATCGGCGGCCGTCTCGTCGGTGTCCGCCGCGTCCGTCGGGGCGTCGGCGGCCGTGCTGACGTCGTCGTCCGGGCCGAGTTGGGCGGCGGTGATCTGCGCAGCCGCGATCCCGGCCGCCTGGATCTGGGCCGCCGTTATGCGCGGCGCCTCGATCCGCACGGTCTCCGTCATCGCGGCCGCCTCGGCCAGCGGCACGGTGTCCATGAGTGAGACGGTCTCGCTATCCGTGCCGGTCGGCGCCTCGGTCTCCGGGCTCGACGTGCCGAGCACGCTTTCCACGGCCTCGGACGCCGCCTTGATCTCGGCAGCTGTCACGGTCACGGTCGGCGCGTCGGCGGCGATGGCACTCTCGGTCGGCGCGACGATCCGGCTGGTCACCGCCGCCGAGTCGGAGGTCGTCAGACGCACGGTCTCCTCGGAGCCCGGCTGGGTCGACGTGGCTCCCGCACCGGCCGGCGTCGGCTTTGTAGGTGGCACGGCGGGCGGCACGGCAGGTGGCACGGCGGGCGAGCCGACACCGTTGCGACCGGTGCCGAATCGCCGGCTCAAACTCGCCAGACGATCAGCGGCAGTCGGCTTCGGGGCGCCCTTCCCAGCCGCGCCCTTCCCAGCCGTGCCTTTCCCGGCCGGAGCCTTGCCCTTGGGCGCGGCTTTTCCGGAGACGAGTTTCGTGGTGACGGCCGTCGAGGGTGTCGGTGTGACCGGGCCGGCCGCGCCCGCGAGCTGAGGTCGCCTCGCCACAGGTGGGGCGGCCGGGCGCACGTTGCGGACATCGGGTGCGCGGCCGGACGACGTGCGCGCGGTGTCGAGCCGGACCAACGCGGCCGGGAGTGCACGGCGACGATCGAGCTTGCGGACCATGAGCGCGACCAGGCCGAGCGTGATCAGCACGATCGCGGCGGCGCCGCCGGCCAGCAGCAACGCCTCGCGCGACTGCCGGAAGACCTGGCCGAGTGAGTCGCCCTTCGTGGCCGGTTTCGTGGCGGCCGGTGCCACCGAATCGCCGGACGCGAGGATCTGCTGGTTCGGCAACGTGACTCCGGCCGACGTCAGTGCGGCGCCGATCGTCACCGGGGCGAAGAACCAGCCCTGCGGGGTGTGGTTCTGGGCCGGGCGGTGGGCGCGGGCGCCGCCGGGGCACTCCGGATAGAGCGTGTACGTCGCCGTCGCCACGCCGCCGGTCAGCAGCGTCACCTGGTAAGCCGGACCGTAGCTGGGAAGCGTCTTCATGACGTTCGGCGTCAGCGTGTTCATCCACGTGACCTGGCCGAGCATCGAGGTGTACAACGCCGCTTGTGTGTCTGATCGGATGGTGATCGCATTGGCGACCCCGGGCCCGGTGATCGTGATCGTCTTCTGGATCGGTTTCGGTGGCGCCTTCGGTGTCGCCTTGACCGTCGGTTTCGCCGACGGTTTCACCTTCTGAAGGACCGTCGTGGTGCCGCCGGTGGTCTTCGCGGAGGCGGCAAAGCTGGCCGTTGCGCCGCTCAGCCCGATGACCGCGACGCAGGCCACGATCACCGCCGCCCGACGGAACGCGGTGGCGATGGGCCTGCCGGCAGGGGAAGCGTTCGCTCGCGGGGTCGTCACGGAAACTCCTGGCGCTGAGGGGGAGCGCGGCGGCCGGTGGTGAACCGGCCAGCGATGCGGCACAACGGGAAGATCAAAACACTACGGACAGCCGAGGTGTTTCGGAAAGCTGGTCGTGTCAGACAGTCAACACGATGTCCGCTATCCCTGGGGGGTCACGGGGTCATCAAAGCGAGCGCGAGATGCGTTCCCGTGCGGCCGCGATCCGGTCGAGCGTGCGGTCTCGGCCGAGCAACTCCAGCGACTCGAACAGAGGCAATCCGATGGTGCGGCCGGTCACGGCCACCCGGATCGGAGCCTGCGCCTTCCCGAGCTTGAGGCCCCGCGCCGCGCCGATTTCCTCGACCGTCGCCTTCAGCGTCTCCGCGTCCCAGTTGAAGAGCCCGGAGAACCCGGCGTGCGTCGCGGCGAGCATGTCATCGGCGCCACCGGTCATCGTCTTGGCCCACGCGGCCTCGTCGAAGTCGGGCGTCTCCAGGAACATGAAGTCGACGTTCGGCACGATCTCGGCGAGCAGCGCGACCCGCGTCTGCGCGAGCGGTGCGACCGCGGCGAACACCTTCGGATCGAACGCTTCGGCCGGCCAGGGTGGCACCGGAATGGTCTCGGTGCCGATCAGCCACGGCTGGCAGGCCTTGACGAACTCGTGCGGCGACAGCGCGCGAATGTAATCGCCGTTGAAGGCCCGCAACTTCTTCTCGTCGAAGAACGCCGACGAGAGATTGACGTCCTCCAGCCGGTACTCCTCCTCGATGACCGACCACGGCACGATCTCGCGGTCGCCGCTGGGCGCCCAACCCAGAAGCATCAGGTAGTTACGCATCGCGTCGGCGAGATAACCCTCGTCGCGAAACTGCTCGAGCGAGACTTTGTCGCGTCGCTTCGACAGTTTCTGCCGCTTCTCGTTGACGACCACGGGCACGTGCGCCCAGATCGGCGGCGTCGCGTCGAGTGCCTCCCACAGCAACTGCTGTTTCGGCGTGTTCGGCAGGTGCTCCTCGGCTCGAATCACGTGCGTGATGCCCATCGACATGTCATCGACGGTGTTCGCGAGAAGGAACGTCGGCGAACCGTCGCCGCGCGCGATGATGAAGTCTTCGAGCAGCGCGTTCTCGAAGGTCGGCTCGCCGCGGATCAGGTCGACGACCTTCGTGACGCCCTCGTCGGGGGTGCGGAAACGCAGCGCGTGGCCGTCGCCGGGGGGCAGGCCCCGGTCGCGATGGTAGCCGTCGTAGCCCGAGTATTTATTGCCCGTGCGCTCCTGGATCTGCTCGCGGGTGCAATCGCAGTAGTAGGCTCGGCCGGCTTCGTAGAGCCGAGTGGCCGCGGCTTTCTGCGCGTCGGCGTAGGAAGACTGGAAATGCGGCCCTTCGTAGGTCCCGCGGGAAATGCCGATCCAATCGAGCGCTGAGAGGATTCCCTCGGTCCACTCGGGGCGATTGCGGGCCGCGTCGGTGTCTTCAATGCGCAGCACGAACACCCCATCGTGCTGCTTGGCGAACAGCCAGTTCTGCAGCGCGGATCGGGCACCGCCGACGTGGAACAATCCAGTCGGAGAAGGGGCAAATCTCACTCGTACGGTCACGACATCTACCCTACGGCCGCACCGGCCCGCCGAGGCAAGCGGGTTTCGTCTTCAGGCCCTGGTGGCATTGAGGGTGCATGCTGACTGTGCGAGAGTGCGCGACATAGCCTTGATGAGTACTCTTCACACACACATCTCCCGATCCCCCCGGTTGAGCGAGGCTTTCCATGACTTTCCGCACCAGATTCGCGCCGGCGACAGCCGCCGCGACCTTTGCGGCCCTCGGGGCGCTCCTGCTGAGCGGATGCTCGACATCCACAGCGCACTGGACGGCGACGCCCGGCTCCTCGGGTGCGCCGAGCGTGTCCGGCGCACCGTCCGCGTCCGGTGGTGGTTCCACCGGTTCAGCCGCCATCGCGATCACCCCCGCGTCGGCGGCGACCGGAGTTGCCCCGGCGACGAAGGTCACCGTTGCCGCGAGCGGCGGCGCGACCGTGACCGCGGTCACCGTCAGCAACGGCAAAACGGAGGTGGCGGGCACCCTCGCCGCCGATGGCACGACCTGGAAATCCACTGGCAAACTCGCCTTCAACACGAAATACACCGTGACCGTGACGTCGTCGGGCAGCAAGCAGGCGACCACGACGAGCACGTTCACCACCGCCAAGGCGACGAAGACCATCGGTCTCACGCTGCAGGCCAACAAGCTCAACGCGCTGAAAGACGGCGGCACCTACGGTGTCGGCCAGGTGGCGATCGTCAACTTCCACAGCTCGATCGCGAAAGCCGATCGGGCCGCCGCCGTCGCCGCGCTGACGGTCACGTCGACCCCCGCGGTCGAGGGCAAGTGGCACTGGGTCAGCTCGACAGAGGTCGACTACCGTCCGGAGAAATACTGGGCGACCGGCACGACGGTCGCGATCTCCGCGAACACCTATGGCGTCCACTTCGGCGGCGGTGTTTACGGCGCGACCAACGCGCACGCCACCATCAAGATCGGTGACTCGCACATCGCGATCGCCGACTACAAGACGCACCGCATGAAGGTCTACATCAACGGCGTACTCGCCCGCACGGTGAAGGTCAGCCTGGGCATGGGCGGCTCCACGACCGGCGCCCAGGGCCAGCACGTCAACTACTGGACGCGTAACGGTCCGCACATCGTGCTCGACAAGTCCCCGGTCGTGACGATGTCGTCCGCGTCATACGGCGTGTCCGACAAGTCATCCCCGTTCTACTACGCGCCGGAGACGGTCCGCGACGACGTGCACATCTCCTACAGCGGCGAATACGTGCACCTGCGCACGTGGTCGGTCAACCAGATCGGCGTCAAGAACACGTCGCACGGCTGCGTCAACGTGGGCATCGCCGACGCGATGTACATGTACAACCTGCTGCGCCCGGGCGACATCGTCGACATAACCGGTTCCCCGGTGACGATCGGCTTCGACACGACCCAGGCCGACTGGGAAGTTCCGTGGTCGCAGTGGTGATGACGAGATGAAAAAAGGCCCGGTCCACGCGGACCGGGCCTTTTTCGTGACGGTTCAGCGTAGCCAGGGGATCGCCCGGTCGAGTTGACCGCGCGCCTTGAGCTCCTTGCGCAGCGGGATCTCCTCGTCGACGTAGCCGTCCCAGCCGACACCCCAGTAGTTGGCGGTGTGCGAGCCCTCACCGACGAGCTGACGCTGCACCGGCGTGCGGTTGGCCCACCACGCGCCGTCCTTGTCGACGTGCAGCTCGTCGAGCGGCCGGATCCACCGGTACGTGTACCCGACGAACAAGATCTTGCGGGTGATGTCCGACAGGTTCGTCGAGCGCGAGTGCCACTGGCGGCGGTCGAAGATGAACGCGTCACCGGGGTTCGCCGTGATCTCCAGCGTGCCCTCCGGGTCGGGGTTGTGCACCGACAGGTCGGCCGGCCGGGGGAGCGAGTTCTTCAGGTGACTGCCAGGGATGACCTTCGTCGCACCGCGACCTGTTTCGGACATGTCAGACAGGATGTACGCGACCTTGAGCGAGAACATCGGCCTCGGCAGGTTCGGGTCGAGCGTCTCCGGGTCGGAGTTCTGCCGGTAACCGTCCTGGTGCCAACCCCAGTAGGGCTTCTCCGGCTCCAGCGCCGGCGGCGTGACGTCGAGGTGGTTGTGGTGGCTGTAGATGTTCCAGCCGGCCATGCCCCACATGTAGGGGAAGGTCGTCGGATGCGTCAGTAGCTGCCCGAACAGCTCGTCGCGGTCGAGGAACCCGAGAAGGTGCAGCGATCCGTCTTTCTTGACGTTGCCCTTCGCGGTCTCTTCGGCGTGCACGCGGTCAACGGCCTCTTCGAGGGCGGCCCGGTGGTCTTCGGTGAGCACGTTGCGGAGCAGCATGAAGCCCTGGTCGAGGAACTCCTTGCGGGCGACATCGGTGATGGGCTCATAGCCCGTCAGGTCGCCATAGTCGAATGCGGACGACATTATTCTCCCGTTTCGGTGGGTCCCCAACACGAACGTGAAACACGGTACCGGATGTATGCCCAGGTAACGAAGGGCCGAAGGGCCCGGCACACAGAGTGCCGGGCCCGTCACATCACCTAACTCAGGAGTCGCCGCCGGTCTCGCCCACCGGGGCGGCCGTGACGTCGTCGATCGCGTACTTCGTCGCCGCATCCGCCGGAGCCGATGTCGGCACGAGACCGCGCCGGGCCAGCTGGCTCAGCGTCGCGACCACGATCGACTCGGCGTCGACCCGGAAGTGACGCCGCAGCGCGTGCCGGGTGTCGGACATCCCGAACCCGTCGGTGCCGAGTGACGTGTAGTCACCGGGAACCCATCGGGAGATCAGGTCCGGGACGGCCCGCATGTAGTCGGACACCGCGACGACCGGGCCCTCCGTGTCGCCGAGAGCAGCCGTGACGAACGGAACCTTCGCCTGCTCGCCCGGGTGCAACAGGTTGAACTCCTCACATTCGACCGCGTCGCGCCGCAGTTCGGTCCACGAGGTCGCCGACCACACGTCGGCCGTGACACCCCAGTCGGCCGCGAGCAGATCCTGCGCCTTGAGCGCCCACTGCAACCCGACACCGGACGCGAGGATCTGCGCCTTCGGCGCACCCTCCGGCCCGGAACCCGCCTTGAAGCGGTAGAGCCCCTTGAGCAGCCCCGGCACGTCGACGTCAGCCGGCTCCGGCACCTGCAGCAGCGGCTCGTTGTAGAGCGTCAGGTAGTAGTAGATGTTCTCCGGATCATCGCCGTACATGCGCCGGAGACCGTCTTGCACGATGTACGCCGTCTCGAACGCATACGCCGGGTCGTAGCCCACCACGGCCGGGTTCGTGGCCGCGATCAGGTGCGAGTGCCCGTCCTCGTGCTGCAGGCCCTCACCATTGAGCGTGGTGCGGCCGGCCGTGGCACCGAGCACGAACCCGCGCGCCATCTGGTCGGCGGCGGCCCAGAGCCCGTCGGCTGTCCGCTGGAACCCGAACATCGAGTAGAAGATGTAGAGCGGGATCATCGGCTCGTCGTGCGTGGCATAGGAGGTGCCGGCGGCCGTGAACGACGCGACCGAACCGACCTCGTTGATGCCCTCGTGCAGGATCTGGCCGCTCGTGGCCTCTTTGTAGGACAGGAACAGGTCACGGTCGACCGGCGTGTAGTTCTGCCCGTGCGGCGAGTAGATCTTCGCCGTCGGGAAGAGCGAGTCCATGCCGAACGTGCGCGCCTCGTCGGGAATGATCGGCACCCAGCGAGCCCCGAACGTCTTGTCCCGCATCAGGTCTTTCAGCAGGCGTACGAATGCCATCGTGGTGGCGATCTTCTGCTTGCCGGAGCCCTTCTTCGAGTCCGCGTACGCGGCGTCGCCCGGCAGTTCCAGCTTCTTCGACGAGGCCGGCCGACGGGTCGGAATCGAACCGCCCAGCGCCCGCCGCCGCTCGAACATGTACTGCATCTCGTCGGATTTCTCGTCCGGCCGGAAGTACGGCGGCAGGTACGGGTTCTCCTCCAGCGCCGAGTCCGGAATATCGAGGTAGAGGCGGTCGCGGAAGCCCTTGAGGTCGTCGAGGGTCAGCTTCTTCATCTGGTGCGTGGCGTTGCGGCCCTCGAAGTGCGAGCCGAGCGTCCAGCCCTTGACCGTCTTCGCCAGGATCACCGTTGGCTGGCCGGTGTGGTTCACCGCCGCCTGGTAGGCCGCGTAGAGCTTGCGATAGTCGTGCCCGCCCCGCTTGAGGTTCCAGATCTGGTCGTCGGTGAAGCCCTCGACCATCTTGCGGGTGCGCGGGTCGCGACCGAAGAAGTGCTCACGTACGTAGGCGCCGTCTTCGGCCTTGTAGGTCTGATAATCGCCGTCGGGCGTCACGTTCATCAGGTTGACCAGCGCACCATCGGTGTCGGCGGCGAGTAGCGGGTCCCACTCCCGGCCCCAGACGACCTTGATCACGTTCCAGCCGGCGCCCCGGAAGAACGCTTCCAGCTCCTGCATGACCTTGCCGTTGCCGCGGACCGGCCCGTCGAGGCGCTGCAGGTTGCAGTTGATCACGAACGTCAGGTTGTCGAGCTCCTCGCGAGCCGCCACCCCGATCGCGCCGAGCGTCTCCGGCTCGTCCATCTCGCCGTCGCCGAGGAACGACCATACGTGCTGCTGTGACGTGTCCTTGATGCCGCGGTTGTGCAGGTAGCGGTTGAACCGCGCCTGGTAGATCGCGTTGAGGCCGCCGAGGCCCATCGAGACCGTCGGGAACTCCCAGAAGTCGGGCATGAGCCGCGGGTGCGGGTAGGACGGCAGGCCGCCACCCGGGTGCGACAACTCCTGCCGGAACCCGTCGAGCTGGTGCTCGCTGAGCCGGCCTTCGAGGTAGGCGCGAGCGTACATGCCCGGGGAAGCGTGCCCCTGGTAGTAGATCTGGTCGCCGCCGCCGGGGTGGTTCTTGCCACGGAAGAAGTGGTTGAAACCGACCTCGTAGAGCGAGGCTGAACTCGCGTAGGTCGAGATGTGACCGCCGACACCGATGCCCGGCCGCTGCGCCCGGTGCACGAGCATGGCCGCGTTCCACCGGATGTAGGCCCGGATCCGCCGCTCGACGTGCTCGTCACCGGGGAACCAGGGCTCCGACTCCGGCGGGATCGTGTTGATGTAGTCGGTGGTCGTCAGCGGTGGCACACCGACCTGTCGTTCCCGGGCGCGTTCGAGCAGCCGAAGCATCACATAGCGGGCACGCTTCGGGCCGCGCTCGTCGATGATGCCGTCGAGGGAGTCGACCCATTCGGTCGTCTCCTCGGGATCGATGTCGGGAAGCTGGCTCGGCAAGCCATCGCTGATCACCGGGCGCTTGCGCTCCGAAGTGGCCACAGGCGTTCCTCGTCTATCTTGTCAGGGTCGCGGCGCGGATGGCACCGGTGTCCATCCTGCCTCCCTTGGCCACCGCGCGTCACCTCGGCAGGGCCTGACAGCGACGTCGGACACTTACCGATCGGTAACAGAAAACCGCAAAAACCATCAAACCATGCTTTAGATGGTACGGCCGACGCTCGCGTCCGTGGTCGGATGGCGAGTGTCACGAACCAATGGCGCCGTCAGGTTCCGTCGTTTCCGGTGCGGGTTCGGGTGTGACAGATGTGAGAAGGTGTCCCGATGGAACTTGGGCTCGAGCAGCTTCTCGCCGTACCCGTGTACAGATCGTTCGATGTCGACGCCGACGGCCGGGTGCTCGCCGGCACCGATCAACGGGGATCCATGCAGCTCATCGAGATCGCACCGACCGGTGAGATCACCGAACTCACCGCGCTGCCTGGCGCCTGCAAGGGCAGATACGTCCCCGGTCGGCGCGCCGTCGTCGTCTCCCACGACGAGGGCGGCAACGAGAACACCCAGCTGTCCCTGCTGCCGCTCGACGGCTCGATCGACGGGCCGGCCGGTCTCGACGACTTGACACCGATCGTTCGCGATAGCCGATTTGTCCATAATCTGATGTTCGTGCAGCCGGACCGGATCGGATACTCGACCAACCGTCGCAACCGGGTCGATTTCGACGTCATCGTGCACGACCTGACCACCGGCACCGAGATCGTCGCGTTCGACGGTGGCAGTCACGTCTCCGAGGCCGCGCTGTCTCCCGACGGGCGGTCTCTCGCCATGATCGTCGCGGCGGCGCAGCCGATGTCCGGTCAGATCCTCCTGGTCGACGTCGATCTCCCAGCCGATCACCCGGGCGGCGCCGCGGGCGAGGTCCAGCCGGCGGCGGATCGCGTCCGCGAGATCACCGGTCCCGAGGAGCACGCCGCGTTCGAGACACTCACGTGGCTGCCGACCGGCGATGCCTTCATCGTGACCACCAACCGGGAGCGCGACCTGATGGCCGTCGCCCGCGTCGTCGCCAGCACCGGCGACCTCACGTGGCTCGCCACCGACGACTGGCACGACATCGCCGGGTTCCTTTCCCCCGATGGTGCGCTGCTGTTCGTCGAGACCAACGACGACGGCGCCTCGACGCTGGCCGTGCACGACGGTGCGACCGGTGACCACCTACGCGATGTCCCGCTGCCGACGGCCGGCACGGTGACCGGGAACCCGCTGCCCGATCCGCAGTGGTCGCCCGACTCGCGTTCGATCGTCGTCTCGATCAGCGGCAGCGACGTGCCCGGCGACGTCGCGCGCATCGACGCCGAAACCGGCACGTGCACGGTGCTCACCCGATCGGGTGAGGCGCTGCAGGGCGAGAAACTGGCGTCGCCCGAGCCCCACCGCATTCCGACTCCCGACGGTGAACAGATCCCCGCGTTCGTCTACCGGCCGGGTGCCGACGCCGCGACATCGGCGGCCGGAGCGTCGGTCGTTTTCATCCACGGTGGGCCCGAGGGCCAGTCGAAGCGCAACTACAACCCGTTCGTGCAGGCGCTCGCCCAGGCCGGCTACACCGTCATCGTGCCCAACGTGCGGGGCTCCGTCGGCTACGGCAAGCGGTGGTACTCGCTCGACGACGTCGGTCTGCGCCTCGACTCGGTAGCCGACCTCGCCTCGATCCACACGTACCTGCCGACGCTCGGTCTCGATCCCCGTCGCGCCGCGCTCTACGGCGGTTCCTACGGCGGCTACATGGTCCTCGCCGGCGTCGCGTTCCAGCCCGACCTGTGGGCGGCCGGCGTCGACATCGTGGGCATTTCGTCGCTCGTGACGTTCCTGGAGAACACCGCGCCCTACCGCCGTGGCGT
This sequence comes from uncultured Actinomycetota bacterium, assembly GCA_963797605.1. Classification (GTDB taxonomy): domain Bacteria; phylum Actinomycetota; class Actinomycetes; order Mycobacteriales; family Micromonosporaceae; genus DASQPR01. The sequence goes on from CAWCPX010000008.1 coordinate 211,845, forward strand.
CCGTGAACGCGAATACGGCAGCCTCGACACCGACCGCGAGTTCCTTGAAATGGCCTCGCCGTTGACGCGGATCAACGACATCCGGGCTCCGTTGTTCGTCATCCACGGCGCCAACGACCCACGGGTGCCGGTTTCCGAAGCCCACCAATTGCACGCCGCGCTCACCGGCAACGGTGTCGAATGCGAGCTGCTCGTGTTCGGCGACGAGGGCCACGGCCTGGCGAAACGCGCCAACCGCCTGGACGCCTACCCGAAAGCGTTCGCGTTCCTCGCCCGCCACCTGGCCCGCTGACGACCCCTTCCGCCGCCGCCCGGCACCGATGCTTCGCGGTAGCCGGGGATGAATCCGAAATGTCGCCTACGCAACCCGGGCACCGAGTGGATCATGGTGAATTGTGGTTGCCGGGGCAACCCTGAATCATCAAGGTCGCCTCGAAGAACGCCCGTGAGCGGGCATTCAGCGGGACAACGGATCTGCGAGCACTCGGCTGAACGCGAGTTCGGCGGCGCCGATCAAGGCACCGTCGTCGCCGAGATCCGGCGTGCACAGGCGCAGGTGTTCCCGGCATGCGGGGAGCGCGTTGCGGTCGATCCGGCTCTGCACTTCGGTGGCGCCGGCTTGGAAGACTTCGCGGAGCGTACCGCCGAAAATGACCGTGTCTGGATTGAAGATGTTGACCAGGTTGGCGACGCCGAAGCCGAGCCATTCGGCGACGTGGCGCACGGCCTCCTGGGCGCGGGCGTCGCCACGCTGGGCCGCGTCGACGACGGCGAGGATGCCGTCTCGGCCGGTGCCGCTGCGGTCGGCGGCTCGTAGTAGCGCGTGTTCGCCGATCTCGGTTTCCCAGCATCCCCGGGATCCGCAGCCGCAGGGGCGTCCGCCGGGGTTGACGACGATGTGACCGACCTCGCCGCCGTAGCCCCCGTGCCCCGCGATGAGCCGGCCGCCGGCGATGATGCCGCCACCGATGCCGACGTCGCCGTGCAGGTAGATGACGTTGTCGGTGTCCACCGCCGCGCCCCGGACGTGTTCGGCGAGCGCGGCCAGATCGGCGGTGTTGCCGATGGAGATGGCCGGCACGGGACCGGCCTCGGCGGCCGACGCGGCCTCGGCGGACGACGCGGGCGAGGTGGGTGACGCGGGCGAGGTGGGTGACGCGGGCGACGTGGGCGACGTGGGCGGGGAGTTCAGGGCGGTCGGTTCGACGACGATGCCGGCGAGCGCTTCCGCGATCGGTTCGTCGACCCAGCCGATGTGGGGGCCGAGGCGCACCATGCCGTCTTCCCGGCGAACCATGGCACCGACGGCCACGCCGCTGCCGATACATACGGCTTCCGGTGGCGTACCCCGCTGCATCTGTTGCACGAAGGCCGCGAGGGGCGCGAGCGTTTCGGCGGGCGTCGCGTCGCCTCGGCCCCGGACCGTTTCCCGGCGATCGAGGATCACGCCGCCGAGTCCGATGCGGGCGGCGACGAGGCGGTCCACGCTGATCATGAACGCGTACGCGTAGACGCGCTGGGATTCGGGGCGCACGACGAGGGACGGTCGCCCGGCGCGGCCCCGGTCGCTCGGGAGTTCTTCGCGCACCAGGCCGGCGCCCACGAGGTCGGCGGTGAGGGCGCCGATCGTCGACCGGTTGAGGCCGAGTTTCGTGGTGAGTTCGGCCCGCGACGCGGCTCCGCCGACATGCACCAGGCGCAGCAGGGCACCCAGATTCTGCCGGCGGACGTCTTCCTGGCTCGGGCCAGCCCGCATTCGCAAGAGCCTATCGCCCGGTGACCGCGGCTCGCCTTCTGGAGAGTGCGTCCACCGTCGCGGCGGCGAGAAGCACGAGGCCGGTGACGATGAACTTGATGCCGGCGGCCAGGTTGAGCGCGTCCATGCCGTTGCTGATGACCGCGATCACGGCGCCACCGAGGATCGCGTCGAGCACTCGGCCGCGGCCGCCGAAGAGGCTGGTGCCGCCGATGACGGCCGCGCCGACGGCGAACAGGAGCACGTCGCTACCGCCGAGGGTGGAGTCGACGCCGGTCTGGCGGGAGGCGGCCACGATGCCGGAGATCGCCGCGAGTGTGGAGCAGATGACGAACACGGAGATGCGGATGCGGTCGACCCGGATGCCGGCGCGTCGGGCGGCTTCGGCGTTGCCACCGACCGCGTAGATGTGGCGGCCGTAGGTGGTGCGGGAGAGCACGAAGTCGAGGATCAAGAACACGACCAGGATGACCGGCACGATGATCGGGACACCCCGGATTGAGCTGACCGCCGGATTGATGCTGCGTTGCTCGTTCAGCAGGAAGGTCGCGACGCCGGTGATCACGAGGAGCGTGCCGGTCTTGATCGCGATCAACGACATCGGCACCGTGACCAGGTTTCGCTTGCGGCGGTTGCGCAGGCGCCAGAGCTGAATCGCGAGGTACCCGAGCACGAGGATGGCGACGATGAGCCAGCCGACCCACGGGTCCAGGCTGTTCGTGTTGATGGCGACGATGGTCTTGTCGAAGATCGAGATGCTCTGCCCGTCGTGCAGCAGCTTCAGCTGGACGCCCTGGAAACTCAGGAATGCCGCCAACGTGACGACGAACGACGGCACCCGCACCTTCGCCACCATGATGCCGAGCGAGAACCCGATGACGATGCCGATGGCGATGGCGAACAGGACGGCCCAGTACCAGGCCCAGTGGTGTTCGGTCAGCACGACCGCCATCGCGGCTGCGCAGACGCCGCTCGTGAAGCCGGCGGAGAGGTCGATCTCGCCGAGCAGCAGCACGAAGACCAGGCCCATCGCGATGAAGATGACGGCGGCGCCCTGCTGGAACAGGTTCGCGAAGTTGCGTTCGGAGAAGAAGTTGGGCCGCAGGATGCCGAAGACGACGCTGGCGATGACAAGGCCGATGATGGCCGGAAGAGACCCGATGTCGCCGCCGCGCACTTTCTGCACGTAAGTCCGAAAGTGGTTGGACAGCGTTTCTTCCTGGGTGACAACCGGGAGGTCGGACTCCGGAGTCTCTACGGTCGTCATGAAGTCGCTCCGATCGTGGGTTCTCCGGTGGTGTTGGACCCGGGGGTGGCGCCGGTCACCGTCGGAGGAAGGCCGATGTTTCCGCTACGCCCCGACGTGATCAGCTCGACCACCTGCGTGGAGGTGACTTCGGTGGTGCGCACCTGGGCGGCTATGCGACCGAGGAACATCGCGGCGATGCTGTCCGCGACGGCGATGACGTCGTTCATGTTGTGCGAGATGAGGAGCACGCCGAGGCCCTTGTCGGCGAGTTGCCGGACCAGTTCGAGCACCTGGGCGGTCTGGGATACACCGAGGGCGGCAGTCGGTTCGTCGAGGACGACCAGCTTGCTGTTCCAGAGCACGGCCTTGGCGATCGCGACGGTCTGGCGCTGGCCACCGGAGAGGCTCGCGGCGACTTGGCGCATCGACTTCACGGTGCGCACGGACAGACCGGCCAGCGTCTCGGCGGCGAGGTGCTCCATGTACGGCTCGTCGAGCACGAGTCCGCTCGTCTTCTCGCGCCCGAGGAACATGTTCTGCACGATGTCGAGGTTGTCGCAGAGCGCGAGGTCCTGATAGACGATCTCGATACCGAGAGAGGCCGCGTCCCGGGGGTTGTGGACGGTGACTTCCTTGCCGTCGAACCGGTAGATGCCAGAGTCCATCGGATAGATGCCGGCGATGCACTTAATGAGCGTGGACTTGCCGGCGCCGTTATCGCCGACGAGCGCCGTGACCTCGCCGGCGTACGCCTTCAGGCTCACGTCGTTCAACACCTTGACGGCGCCGAAGCTCTTGTTGACGTTTTCGACTTCCAACAGCGGCGTAGTGGATCCGGTATCGGACACGGTATGGGTACTCCTCATCGCTGGTGCCGGCTCCCGGCGGGTGTCGACCACCGGGAGCCGTTGCCGATAACTGCCAGCTACTTGATGCCGAGCGCGGCGCACTTGGCGACGTAGGTGCCGGTGCACAGCGCGGCGACGGTGGTGCCGCCGCCCTTGATGACGTCCTGGATGGTCGCCTTCGTGATCGGCTCGGGCGTCAGGAGCACCGACGGGACGTTCTTGTGCGTCGTCGGGTCCATCGTCGTCGCGGTCGCGGTCGTGACCGGCTGGCCCTTGACCAGGTCGATCGCGATCGTCGAGGCGGCGTCGGCCTCGAGCTTGGTGTTCTTGAAGACGGTCATCGTCTGGGTGCCGTCCATGATGTGCTGCAGGCCCTGCACGGTCGCGTCCTGACCGGTGACCGGGAGCACGAGGTGGTTCTTGGTCAGCACGGCGATGACGGAGTTGGCCATGCCGTCGTTCGCGACGAGAACACCCTTGATGTTCGGGTTCTGCGTGAGCATGTTCTCGAAGATGGTGCCGGCCACCGTGTTGTTCCAGTCAGGCACGGACTGGTTCGGGCCCTTGAGGTAGGTGCCGTTGGCGTAGAGCGGGTTCAGGATCGAGTTGTAGCCCTGCGCGAACTGGGTCGCGTTGTTGTCCGTCGGCGCGCCGTTGAGCTCGGCGACCAGCGGCTTGTTCGCCTTGACGGCGGCCAGGCCGGCCTGGAGGCCCTGACCCTGAAGCACACCGACCTTCACGTTGTTGAAGGTGACGTAGTAGTCGGCGCCGCCACCGGTGGTGAGGCGGTCGTAGTCGATGACTTTCACGCCGGCCGCGTGGGCCTTGTTGATGACGGCGGAGCCGCTCGTCGGGTCGATGCTGTCGATGATCAGCACCTTGACGCCTTCGTTGAGCATGCCCTCGGCGATCGTCTGGAAGGCTGCCGGGTCACCCTGCGCGTTCTGGATGTCGGCCTTGACGCCGGCGGCCTGGAACGCGGCCGTCAGGTTCGGGCGGTCCTGGGTCTCGTAACGCACGGACGACTTGGTGTCGGGCAGGATCACGCCGACGGCCGGTTTGGAAGAGCTGGTCGTCGAACCGGAGGAACCACTGCTGGAACTGCTGTTATTCGAACTGCTGGAACATGCGGCTATGCCGCTGAGCGTCAACGCACCAATGGCGGTGACGGCGAGGAGCCCCTTGCGCATCGCACGGGTCCTTTCTGACGAGATTCGTGCCGGTGGCCCGGCGAGATAGGCGCCTCGCCCTCGCGAGCTGCGGCTGCTGCCGAGGCTCACGGGCGGGACGATTGTTGTGTCCGGCAACGCAATGTGCCGCCGGGCGCGTCGACGAAGCGATCACCGGCTTCGTTTTGTTCGAGTCGGCAACAATTGGGTAACGCGTCCATGCACTCAACGGTACCGGGGGTGTGACGTTATGTCATGAATGCCGCACGTTGAGTAGTATTCGATCTACATCGCGCTGAAAAACGAGCCTTTGACCGCCCGGCTAGACCCAGTTAGAGGGCATTCGAGGGCGGTGCGAGGTCGATCGCGTTGTGCGAGGGTAGGCGGGGACCTTCGCATCGAGGTCGAAATCGGATGCAGCCGCGAGCCCGGTTTGTTTATCCAGACAACAAATCGCTATCGGGCGAAATACCGCAACTTTCCTCAGGTCAGCTCGATAGACAGTCGTGACACGAGCGATGCTGGCCATGATCCTGTGCGGCGCCACTCTCGCCGGCGCCGGCGCGTGCGGAAACGGCGACGGTGTGGGCCACCGGCCCAGCGGATCATCGGTCGTGATACGCGTGCCGGCCGACGCACGGACCATCCAGGGCGCCGTCGACGTCGCGAAACCCGGCGACCTCGTCCTCATCTCGCCCGGCGTCTACCCGGAGGCCGTCCAGCTGTCCGTCCAGCGGCTCACGATCCGCGGCACCGACCGGAACAACGTCATCATCGACGGGCAGTTCACCCGCGACATCGGCGTCACGCTCCTGGCCGACGGCGACAGCGTGGAGAATCTGACCGTCCGGGACTTCGCCGACAGCGGGGCCGTCGCGACCGGCGTACGCGGCTTCCGGTTCGACCACGTGACCGCCTATAACAACCGGCACTACGGGTTGAGCAGCGTGCACGCGACCGGCGGAAGCATCACCGGCAACTACGCCTCCGGGCAGGCGACCGCCGGCATCTCGGTCGCCCGATGCAAGCCCTGCAACACCGACGTCGCCGACAACGACACCGAGCGCAACAACATCGGCATGGCGCTCACCAACGCGTCGGCCAGCCTCTACGTGCACGACAACCGGATCGCGGACAACCGCGTCGGCCTCACGATCGGCACCGACGCCGCAAAGGAGTTCGCACCGCAGGCCGGCGCCATCGTCGTCGGCAACGCCATCGTCGACAACGCCCAGCCCGCCACGCCCGGCCCGGTCGGCGGCGAGTTCGGCGTCGGCATCGACATCAGCGGCGGCAGCGCCAACATGGTCGCGAAAAACCTCATCACCGGCAACGAACGCGTCGGCGTGAGCGTCACCGACGCCGGCGCCACGACCGCGAGCAACAACCAGATCAGCCGCAACGTGCTCGCCGGCAACGGTCCCGACCTGTCGCACGGGCCCGGCGTGCCCACCACGAACTCCTGGTGGGGCAACACCAACCTGCGCGGCGGCGACGTGACCACCGTGCGCACCGCGTCCATCGAGATCGGCGACAGCCCGCCCGCGGTGCCCTTCGAGGACGGCATGGTGCCCAGTCCGCAGCCGCAACGCGCCGGCCCGATCGACGACAGCGGACCACCCGTCGCGGTGCCGGCGGCCATCGATCCGCTCTCCGCCGCCGCCCGCGCGAACGTCCCCGCCGCCGACACATCCTCACCAGCAGTTATCTCCGGTAACTCGTCGTAGTCGCGACCTCCGCTTGGCGGCCTTGGCGCGCATGCGTAATGCTTTCACGCGTGACCACGCCAGGAGATCTCGACGAACGCTTCCGGAGCGCGGTCGCGGCGCTCGACACGGTCGGCATCGGCGGTGTCGACCTGCCGGTGCGCCCTGATTCCCGGTTGCTCAGCGGCCGCGCGATGGCCCTGTTCGACGCGCAGATCACCAGCCGGCACCTCGACCTCGCCGCGCGCTGGCTGCGCAGCTTCAACGAGGGCTACTACACGATCGGATCCTCCGGCCACGAGGGCAACGCGGCGGTCGCGGCCGCACTGCGCCCGACCGACCCGGCGTTACTGCACTACAGATCAGGTGCCTTTTATGTGGTACGCGCGGCCGACAGCACCCCGGCCAAAGCCGGCTTCGATGGCGAGCGCGACGCCGACGAGACACGCGCCGACGCGATCCGCGACGTCGTGCGAGGGCTCGTCGCCTCCTCCCTCGAACCGATCGCCGGCGGCCGGCACAAAGTCTTCGGCCACCCCGACCTCGCAGTGATCCCGACAACGTCCACGATCGCCTCGCACCTGCCCCGCGCCGTCGGCATCGCCTTCGCCATCGAGCGCGCCCGGCAACTCCACCTGACCGACATGGCCTGGCCCACCGACGCGATCGTCGCGTGCTCCTTCGGCGACGCCTCCATCAACCAGGCCGCCGCCACCACCGCGCTCAACGCCGCGGGCTGGTGCACCCAGTCCGGCCAGGACCTGCCCGCGCTGTTCATCTGCGAAGACAACGGCCTCGGCATCAGCGTGCCCTCGCCCGCCGGGTGGGTCGAAGCCGCGCTCCGCGCCAAACCCGGCCTGCGCTACTTCGCCGCCGACGGCACCGACCTCGCCGACGCGTACGACGTGGCCAGCGAAGCCGCCGACTGGGTCCGGTCCGAGCGGCGGCCCGCGATCCTGCACCTGCGCGTCGTCCGGCTGATGGGCCACGCCGGCGCCGACGCCGAAATCGCCTACCGGCCCGGCGCCGACATCCTCGCCGACGTGGCCCGGGACCCGCTCGTGGCATCGGCGAAACTTCTCGTCGCCGCCGGCGTAATGGACTCCAAGGGCGTCCTGGCCCGCTACGACGAGATCGGGTGGAAGGTCCGCCAGATCGCCGAAGAGGTGATGACCGAGCCGAAACTCGGCGACGCCGCCGAAGTCATCGCACCGCTGGCCCCCCGCCGATCCTCCGTCGTCGAGCAGACCCTCGCGTTCGCCGCCGACCAGGCCGGTGGCGGCAACCCGGCCGGCGGCGCCGGGGCCCGAGCCGTCGCGTTCGGCGGCAAACTCCCGGAAGCGAACGGCCCGCAGACGCTCGCCCAGGCCATCAACGCGTCCCTCACCGACGCCATGGTCGCCTGGCCGCAGGCGATGGTGTTCGGAGAAGACGTGGCGGCCAAAGGCGGCGTCTACGGAGTCACCAAGGGTCTGGTGGACCGTTTCGGGTCCGCACGTGTCTTCGACACGCTCCTCGACGAGACGTCCATCCTCGGGCTCGCGCTCGGCTTCGGCACCTCCGGCATGCTGCCGATCCCCGAAATCCAGTACCTCGCCTACCTCCACTCGGCCGAGGACCAGCTCCGCGGCGAGGCGGCCACGATGCGGTTCTTCTCGCTCGGGGCGTACCGCAACCCGATGGTGCTCCGCGTCGCCGGCCTCGCCTACCAGCAGGGCTTCGGCGGTCACTTCCACAACGACAACGCGCTCGGCGTGCTCCGTGACATCCCGGGCATCGTGGTCGCGTGCCCGGCCCGGCCCGACGACGCGGCGGCCCTGATGCGTACGTGTCTCACGTCCGCCGCGATCGACGGCACCGTCTGCGTCTTCGTGGAGCCGATCGCGCTCTACCACACCCGTGACCTGTACGTCGACGGCGACCACGGCTGGCTCGCCCGCTACGCCCCGCCGTCCGCCTGGGTCGACGAGCACGCCCCGATCGGGCGGGCCCGGGTCGACATCCTCGGCGGCGGCGCCGACCTGACGATCATCACGTTCGGCAACGGCGTCCGGATGTCGTTGCGCGCCGCCGCCACGCTCGCGTCCGAGGGCGTCGGATGCCGGGTCGTCGACCTCCGCTGGCTCGCCCCACTCCCGACCGCCGATATCATCCGCGAAGCCGCCGCGACCGGCCGGGTGCTGGTCGTCGACGAGACACGGCGCTCCGGGGGAGTCGGCGAGGGCGTGATCTCGGCGCTGGTCGACGGCGGCTACGTGGGCGTCGCGCGGCGGGTGGCCAGCATCGACTCGTTCATCCCGCTGGGCCCGGCGGCGAACCACGTCCTGATCTCCGAGGAGTCGGTGATGGCGGGTGCCCGGGGGTTGCTGGCCGTCTGACCCCGGTGCCACGGATCTTGGCGGCGCCATTGCGCGCGATGTGCCCGTCTCGAACGGTGGTACCGGTTGTCTTCGGATTCCCGTACCCGTGACAGCTGTTGACCATGATTTTGACTTGTCTTTGGCGATGGTTTGGCGGAATTTGGGCTCCGGCCGGGCACGGTCATCGCGGGTCGAATACTGTCTCATTTGACCGCGAATACGGTGAGCCACTTGCGCGAGCGGCGACAACTGTGTGGACTTAGCGGCTAAGGCGTCGAACGACGCGAGTAGGCATTGACGAGGAGGCATAGGACAGTGAGCGCGACCGCTGGTCAGGCCGCTGATGGCGTACGCAGCCTGGCGGACCGGTTCGGTATCGAACCGGGGATGGTCGTTATGGAGATGGGATACGACGATGACGTCGATGAAGATCTCCGCGACGCCCTGATTGACCGCATCGGCGAGCTGGTCGACGAGGACACCGACGAGGTCGTAGACGTGGTGCTGCTGTGGTGGCGCGACGGCGACGGCGACCTGGTCGACACCCTGGTCGATGCGCTCGGCCCGCTGGCCGACAACGGTGTTGTCTGGCTTCTGACCCCGAAGGCCGGCCGCGACGGCCACGTCGAACCGAGTGACGTGACCGAATCCGCCCCGACCGCCGGCTTGGCTCAGACGTCGACGATCAGCGCCGGAGTCGATTGGAGTGGAGCCCGTCTCGTGGCTCCGAAGGCGGCGCGCGGCAAACGCTGATCACTCCCGCTTCCAGCCTCCGGACGTTGCATGGCATGCTCGGAGGTGGTCCTCCCTCGTCTTCGTTTGGAGTTATCGCATGCCAAGTCCCATCGCGGTCGGTGCCGTCGCGCCCGATTTCACACTCAAAGACCAGAATCAGCAAAGTGTCACGCTGTCCGACTTCCGCGGCAAGAAGAACGTGCTCGTCGTGTTCTACCCGTTCGCGTTCAGCGGCACCTGCAACGGCGAGCTGTGCGAAATCCGCGACAACATCGGCGACTTCGTCAACGACGACGCCGAACTGCTGACGGTCTCCGTCGACGCGCCGTTCGCTCAGAAGGCATGGGCCGACAAAGAGGGCTACAGCTTCACGATGCTCTCCGACTTCTGGCCGCACGGCGAGGTCGCCCGCGCCTACGGCGTCTTCAACGAAGACAAGGGCTTTGCTCTGCGCGGCACATTCCTCGTCGACCGCGAAGGCATCGTCCGCTTCTCCGAGATGAACTCGCCCGGCGAAGCCCGCGACCAGAACGCGTGGCGCAAGGCACTCGAAGCGCTGTAAGTCTTTATCGGTTTCCTACCGGCTTCGGAGCCAGTTACGCTGGCGCCGACCCGGGCGCGTAGCTCAGTGGGAGAGCACCCGCCTTACAAGCGGGGGGTCGTAGGTTCGAAACCTACCGTGCCCACCATGCTGATCAGGCCCGGAATCCCTCAGCAAGATCGAGGGAACCGGGCCTGACAGCTACCGCGACAGCAACCGGGTTGCCCTCGCGGCCGATCGTGGCTGCGAGCTGCTCGGTGGCGGTCAGGCGACGCCACGCTTCGGTGGCGTTGGTTTGACGAGCCGCGATGACGGCGCCGATCAGCCAGAGCGATCCAGCGACCGAGACGGCGTCGGGCTTGTCGGCCTGGGCGAGGCGGTGCAACTGCTCGGCCAAGTGTTCGGCTTCCTCGGGACGATCGGCCTTGAGCAGCGCGCAGACAACCTGGTAGGCGGCCATGCCCCGCGCAACCGCCGAGTCAGCATCGACGGCGGCAACCTTGTGGCTTGGAGGGGAAGTTCTGGCCCCACTTGGGATTCAGTTTCGGGCTCCGCTTCAAGATCGGCTGAATTGATAACAGCGAGAACTGGCCCCCACGCCGCGGCGGCAATGCGGCATGATCGGCTGCATGTCTGCCGAGAACTCTGCCGATCCCGCAGGTCTGGCTGTGGCCAACGACTATGACAGCTTCGCTGAGGCGTATGCGGCCAAGTCCGAGTCCAGCCTCCTCAACGGCTATTACGCGCAGCCCGCGATCCTGACCCTGGCCGGGGACGTGGCCGGCCGGCGGATCCTGGACGCCGGTTGCGGTGCCGGCCCGCTGTCCGCTGCGCTGTGCGACCGGGGCGCGATCGTAACCGGCATCGACGCCAGCGCCAAGATGCTGGAGTTGGCCCGCAAGCGGCTCGGCGAGGACGCGGATCTGCACCTGGGCGATCTGGGGGACCCGCTGCCGTTCCCGGACCAGGCGTTCGACGACGTCGTGGCGTGCCTGGTCCTGCACTACCTGGAGGACTGGACGGCACCGCTGGCCGAACTGCGGCGTGTGCTGGTCCCCGGCGGTCGGCTGATCGTGGCCATCGACCACCCGTTCGTCCAGAAGATGTTCGATCCCGGGTTGGACTACTTCGCGACCAGCCCGCGAACCGAGGAATGGACCTTCGGCGGTCAGGTAGCACAGATGCGCTTCTGGCATCGCCCCCTGCACGCGATGGCCGATGCGTTCAACGCAGCCGGCTTCCGGATCGCCCTCATCGGCGAACCGCCCCCGGCACCGGGTGCCTACGAGTTGTTCCCGGACGACCTCCCAGCTCCCGACAAGCCGTTCTTGTGCTTCCTGTTCTTCGTCCTGGAGGCCGTGTAGTGCGGTATCTACCGCTCTTGCGGTGGTTGTGGAGCGGCCAGTCATTGAACAGGGTCCTATGGACGCCGCCGCTTGCCTCCAGCGACGATCCCGAGCTGACGAGCGCACCGACACACTGGTGGCGATGCCTGCAGTGTGAGGTTGCCGTACGTACTTGGTGTGCCGTCCGGCGAATACCGCGTCAAGACAGCCTCGACACGGTGATTGCGCTCGGCCCTTCGGGCGCCGACATAGACTCAACTCACTGGAAGGAGGTCGACATGACATCACCTGAACCATCGGAGCCGTTCTGTCCGGGATTCTCGAAACGCGCCCGCCGAATAGTTGAACTAGCCCACGCCGAGGCGCTACAGAACGCCAGCCGAGTCGACGACAAACACATCCTCGTCGGTCTGCTTGCAGAGGGTGGCAGTGAGGCAGCCCGGATGCTGAACACGCGTGGGTTTTCCCTCGCAGATGTTCGCTCGCAGGTCAGTCCTCACTCTGCGAAACAAATCGCCCGCCACGTCGCGCCGTTTACGCCGAGTGCCCACAAGGCTGTCCAACTGGCCCAGGAGGAATCAGCACTCAGGCACGCGGAAGTGTCCGCCGAACATATTCTGCTCGGCCTGCTACGTAACGGCGGGACTGCCACACATCTTCTTGAGTCGAGTGAACACGAACTAGTTAGCCTCGAAACGGAGCTGGTAGCGGTGCTCGACGGGGCAGATCAGTGATTCAGCCGCACTGATCGGAGACCGCGTCATGCCATCTCCGACCGGTGCGGCATGTTTTATGGTGTGGGGGTCAGGGTTCAGTACGTCCCATGTACGTTCGGCTTCCCGAACCGCCCGCCCGAGGAGCCCGGCGTGACCTTTCGTACCGTGCTACGGCGCGTGCTCGTGGGCCTTGTGGTCAAGCCGTGGCGTTTACTTTGGTTCGTCTTGGTGGGCGCAGGTGACGTCTGGCTGGTTGACCAAACACCGGCGGCAGGTTTTGCTGGCCGGATCCTTCGGATGTTGATTTTCGTCGTGGCAGCGGTGGTGAGTTACCCGGTCATACTCTCAGCTCTCCACGACGGACGCCACGATCGAGGGAAGCCGGAAGGCCACTGAGGTGCGGTAGGCGACACCGAGGCCGACAGCAACGGTGAGAGCAACCTGCCCGCCGGGCCCCCTCGCATGACGGCGAACGTGTTAAGACCATGACCTGCGTACGCAGCCGAATCCGCATGTTGTCGGACCGCTTGAACGGTTCTTACAAGCGGGGGAGTCGGAGCTTCGAAACCTACCGTGCCCACTCTGATGGCCTGGATAACTTCCAGGTCATCAAGTGTTTCCGGTCTAGTGTTCTAGCTCGATGCTGGACCGTCGTAGCCCGCCATTGGCCGTGGCTTACCGGCCCATGAGGCACGCCGTGGGCATGCTCCTTGAGCGTGTTTTGCCTGGTCCGTTCCACGTCAATCGAGTCTTGACACCTGGAGGTCGCAACGTCGGTGACCGGATCGCCCACGCATCACCCGACTTGGACTCACTCTCGACTGCGCCTTCTGCCCACCGGCGATGGCGGTGTGTGACGAGCGCGGGAGGTCCCGCGCACGATGCCGGATCATCCTCTTCTGCCGAATCCGTGGGAGGCTTGCCGGCATGTCTGTGACGGAAGAGATCGTCGATCTGCCCGATGTGTCGCTGTTCGTGCGCCGGTCCGGAGATCCAGAACTGCCGGTGCTACTGGCCATCCACGGTGGTCCGGGCTGGGATCATTCGTATCTGCTGCCCGCCTTGGACGATCTTGCAGACATCCGGCATGTGGTGTTGTTCGATCTGCGGGGCTGCGGGCGCAGCAGCAGGAATCTTCCGATCGACGCTTATCAGCCGGATCTCTGCGCTGATGACGCCGCCCAGCTGATCGCATGGCTCGGTCGAGACCGGGTCGATCTGCTCGGGTTCTCCTATGGCGGACAGATCGCGATGGGGTTTGCCGGCCGTTACCCGCACCTTATCGACCGGCTGATATTGGCATCGACATCCGCGTACCTCAACTACGAGCACTACTTCGACGACAACGAGGAGTACCAGCGCAGGTCGCCAGCCGTCGATAAGGCCACCGAGGCGGTGTATGCAGATGCGACCCTCGGCTGCGACCAGCAGTGGCGCGGCGACGCGATGTGTTCCGCACCGATGAACCTGTGGAACCTCGACCTCCTCGACGATTGGAAACGCGTCCTCGAGCAAGTACGGTTCTCGGGCGCTTGGGGGCCAGCGTTCGTGGCGGGAATGGTTCGCCCTGCCCGGCCCGCCGATCCGGAGCAGGCACTGCGAGATGCTGGCCGTCCGACGCTGATCCTGCACGGCGAGAGGGAACTCGGTTTTCCGGTTGAGGTGGCTCAGCAACTTCATGCGGCCGTGTCAAACAGTGAGCTGGCACTAATAGACGACGCAGCTCATGCCGCGCATTTCGAGAAGCGCGCTGAGTGGGTCGCCCGGCTGCGAATCTTCTTGACAAACTAGTAAGAGGACGTCGTGGCCACCGCGTCATGCTGACGACAGGTGCTGCGGTTCTCGGTCTCCGAGAAGCCCACGTCATCCAAGAACTGCGGCACCTTCCTCCTGCGGGATTCACTCTCGGCGCCACATCGTCATGTGCCGAGATGAGTGCACTCGTCGGGGCGCTGCACGGATTGTTGTCGTTTTCGGGGCGGAAGCGACCACAGTTCGGGGCTGGGAGGATCAATTACGCGGCTCAGGAGCGGCGGGCCTGGATGAGCCAGGACGCTGAGCCGAAGATGACGCCGGACGGCGTCTCGTGCGCGGCGATGACCGCGCGCAGCTGGTCGAGCGCTGTGGCCTTGTCGGCATGGCTGAGGTCCTCGAGCAGGCCGCGGGTCGGGCCGTCATCGGACATCAACGCGTACGCCTCAGCGGTGGTAGCCCCGAACACCGACGGCTCGCGGACGTCGCCGAACCCGACATCGGTGAAGCCGGTCTCCGAGAGCAGAGCGCTCACCTGCTCGCGATCGGCCAGCCCGAACGGTCCGGGCATCCCCACGAGCGGGGACGGCAGGTCTCGCCCCATCGACAGCGCTCCGCGCAGTACTGTCAGCCACTCGTTGTCATCAAGTCGCTGCCATGCCATCAGGGCGATGCGGCCGCCGGGGCGCAGCGCCCGCCGGAGGTTGGTGAACGCAGCAACCTTGTCGTCGAAGAACATCGCCCCGGCGTTGCTGATGATGACGTCGAAGCTCTCGGGCTCGAAGTCGTGGACCTGCGCATCACCGTGGACGAAGGTAACGTTGGTCAATCCCGCGGCCGCACTGCGCACCCGCGCATTGGTCAGCATTGCCGTTGACAGGTCGATGCCCACGACCTCGCCGGGCTCGGCCATCCGCGCAGCCTCGCGCGTCGAAGCGCCATTGCCGCACCCGAGGTCGAGGACACGTTCACCAGAGGCGATCGCCGCCGCCTGCAGCAACAACCGCCGATGCCCTGCCCCGCGGGTCTCGTACTGGTCAGCGGACGCGGCCCAGATGTCGCCGTCGGGGCCGTCCCAAGCCTTGCGCATCTCGGCGTTCGGTTCGGACATGCCTTGAAATGTAGTCCGGTCGGCGCTCCTAGCGTCTGCGAATTCGAGTGCCCGCTCAGCCGATGAGCGCGCACTGACTCCAGCCCAATCTCTGCCCGCTAACGTGAATGGCAGTGGGGAGGGCGATGCCCCAACCGTGAGGGCTTGTACGAGCGCGCCGGACGCCGCTGGCCGCGCAAGCCTGTCATCGACGGATCAGCCGAGCCCTCAAATCCCGCTGACAAGGTGCGGGCGACGGCCGCGCCACGTGGCTTGCCCGGACCCGCCGTGCGACCGCTAAGGCGGAGTCCGGGGCGCTTGCGCCTGCTGCGGCGGGCCAGTCGCCACGGTGCACGCCGCGTCAGCGGCGTGCCTTGATCCATACAGAGCAATTCGGCGGCGCAACGCCTTCTGCCGCTGTCCTGTCCCGGTAGATGCTTGACATTGCTGTCCCAGCTGATGCTCGACGGGCATCGGTTGCGTGCGTCCACGGTCCGCATTGCGAGTCAGTGCGCGCAAACGAATTCGGGCATGATTCGGGTCGTGGAGACCCGTTTGCTATTCGTGCGGCACGGCGAGGCAGTGCACACAGTCGAGGGCATCTTCGGCGGACCGAAGGGATGTCGGGGTCTTACGCAGTCAGGTCGGGAGCAAGCCGCGAAGGTCGCGCAACGTCTCACCGCTGACCTTGATGGCGCCGAGGCCGTATCGATCTATTCGTCGACGCTGCCGAGGGCGATCGAGACTGCATCCATCATCTCGATCGCCGTGGGCGTGATCCCGACGCAAGACTGCGGACTGTGCACCTGGCACATCCCCGACTGGATGGATGGGCAGCGCAAGGACATCACCCAATCTCAATCCGCCCTCCCGGGGGGCGGCATCTACCGACCGTTTCAGGCTGGCAACGAGACATGGGCAGAAATGGTTGTCCGTGGCAGCAGAACGATCGTCGACATTGCCGATCGACATCGGGGAACGACAGTCATCATCGTCGGGCATTCCGAGACAGTCGAGATCTCGTTTCATGCGCTCGGCTTGCTGCCGCTACATCGATCCTTTGATCTCCGCGCCGACCCCGCGTCGACAACCGAGTGGCTGACCAACGAAGATCCGACCGACTGGCCACCGCCTCGTTGGACCTTAGTGAGGTTCAACGACACCTCACAACATGAACCGGCGCCGCGGTTCTAACCGCGAGCCAACCATCATTTGATGTCGATGGTTCGCGGCGCTCGAATGCGGCGTCCGTTCCGTCGATCGCCTGTCAGTTCTGGTCGACCTGGCAAGAGTCACGCATGTCGAGGTTGAGGCGCTGACAGGAGCGATGTGGCAGTATGCCCCGAATGGCGGGACGGTGCCGGAAGACCTGGCCGCCGTCCGCACCTTCTTCGCGCGATACGACCATCTTCTCGGCTTCGATCCGAAACGCGAACTGCCCAACGCGGTCGCGATTCGACGCATGACAGATCAGGCCCACCAGACCTACCAGGCCACCAGGTACGGTGACGTGATCGGTCTGCTTCCACCTCTGCTGACGTCAGCAGAGTCCCTAAACCGGTCAACATCCGGCCGTAGCCGCCGTGATCTCGCACTGACCTACGTCTCGGCCTACGGCGTCGTGGCAGGGCTCCTCACTAAGCTCGGCGTCTCCGACCTCGCGACGGTCGCCGCTGACCGCTCCTCGTCCGCCGCCGTCGACGCCGATTCTGCGGTTCCGGCCCACGGCTGGCGCGGACACCATGCGCGAACGCGCCGCAATGTCCCGAATCGAAACCACGGCTCATCGTCGACCCTGATTTGTCGATGAGGGGTCATTCCCTCGCCTCGCGCACGGATCATCAAGGCCAGCCGCGTCCAAGCCGAGGCTCGTGGCACCATGACCGGCTTGAGCTCCGGTCGACGACAGCCAGTTGTGGACGATCAGCGCCGCGATCAGGCGACCACCGAGCAGGCAAATGCGGTCCAGGCGGCGATCGCACGCGCCAGAGTTTTAAGCGGGTGGTTGTCGGCTCGCCGTCGTCGGCCGGAGTTCGCGTGGGTGCTGTGCGGTGGCGCCGAGCCGGCCAGTCTCTCCTACGACCTCGGGTCCATAGGATCGGCGGCATGGAAGCGATCTTCAAATTGCGGAAGATGGTTGGCGTGATCGCTCACGTCGCCGATGTAGCGGTCACGGCCGAGGTCAACGACTTCGACGAAGTCTCCGTTTCGGACGACGCGTTCATGTGGCGGCGTCAGGTCTACGGTCCGAACGCGATCGTCGAGATGCCGGGCGATGATGTGTTCATCCACGAGGCCGTCGCCGGCGCTCGGTACACACTCGGCTGGCTTGCAAGGACTGCGGGCGGCTACCGGGTGATCGTCACCGAGATAGTTCCCTACCCGGTCGACACCAGTCCGGGAGACGTGCAGGTTGCGGCCGCATTGGCGGTGGGTGCGGCGCTGTCCGTCGAGCTGCACCCGCCGCCCTATTTGACGAAGGCGGGAGCGGTCTTCCCCGACATGAACGGTGGCACCAACCCGCTCGTGGCAACTGACCAGTAGTTATCCGGTCAGCTGCCACGAGTTTAGGCGGGTTAGTTTCCGGCCATCAGCGCGAACGTCGCGGTCACGCCCTCGAACGTGAAGTCGTTTGCGCCCGCGGCACCCTGCGTGCCGTAGTTGCCGGTGTTGCTGTTGTAACCGAAGCCACCGACGATGACCCGGGTCGGCGCCGTCAGCGTGAACCAGCCGAAACCGTTCGCCGACTGCTCGATCGAACCCGTCGGTGTGATCGGGACGGCGCCGGTTTGAATCGTGCGGCCCAGCGCGTCGCCGTTGTTCCAGTCGTAGGTTCCGTCATCGGGGCCGGCCCACAGGAACGCCGTCCCGAACGTCTCATTGCCGGCCGGGTTGTCGGAGCCGGTCAGCGCCTGGCGGTGGAAGTCGGCATAGAACGTGTACTGGTAGGTGCCAGCGGGCAGGGTCACCGCGTCGGAAAGCGGGGTCGCGCCGGTCTTGATCGTGCCACCGACATGAGTCAGCGTGACGTCGGCGGACAGGCCGGCGACCGAGTAGATCTGCGTGACCGCGCCTGGTCCGGCGGGGCCAGCGGGGCCGGTGTCACCCTTCGCACCATCAGCACCCGTGGGGCCTGCGGGACCGGTCGCGCCGGTGTCACCCTTGGCACCCGCTGGGCCCACCGCTCCGGCGGGACCCACGGCGCCGGTCGCGCCGACAGCGCCCGTCGGGCCGGCGGGTCCGGCTGGGCCGACCGCACCTGTCGCGCCGGTGTCACCCTTGGGGCCGGTCGGGCCGGCGGCTCCGGTCGGGCCCGCCGGACCGGTCGCGCCGGTGTCGCCCTTCGGGCCGGTCGGGCCGGCGATGGGTGCCGGGGTGGTGTGCTGGTAATAGCCGGTCGGGCAGACGCTCACGCCGGCGTTCGGGGCGAAGTAGGCATGCAGGGTGGCGCTGCCAGTGCGGACGTCGAAACACTGGACCTGCGAGCCGTCGGGCTGCACACCACCGGTGAACACCGGTGTCGCGTCCGCTCTGACGCCGGTGGCGTTCGCGGACCCGCCGACAACGGTGACGGCGACCACGGCTGCTGCGCCGATCGCGGTAACAAACTTTCTGGTGCGGTTCACGGTTCTCCTTCGGGGGGTTGGTTGGGGGTAAAACGCCCGGGCGGAGTCACCCGGGGGCTTGCAGGGGCGTCACTGGCCGGGCGGTCGCTTCGGCGCCGTCCCGTCGCGTTCGACCGAGTGCTGTCGAATCATGGTCATCGATTAGTCCAACGACAGTCGGCGCTCATGGACTCGGGACTTCTCAGCCTTGATACGTTTGTGTAGCACGAACCGCGTCCGGCGGGAGTGGCCCGGCGGTGCGGTCGTGACACGAAAGATCGTGGACGTTTTCCCTCGACTCACCCGGTATCGAATCTGCCAACGCCACTGCCTCTCCACAAGCCACCGATGTATATCACCTCGCCTTCGGACAGACGATTTCGCTCGGCGCCCGAAGACTGCTCGATGCGATAACAGACGGCTCCGATGGCCGTCGGCTGGGATTCTGGAATATGCCGGGCGAAGCCCGCTACTCGTTGTCACCAACCGCCAGCGCGACACAGGTGACACTGCGTCACGGTTGTTGGGAGGGTCTCATATGAGCGGACGGGGCTCGTTATTGCTTACGCCCGCGAATCATGGCCGCGAACTGCTGCTATCGGGTTTCCGCCAATGATTCTGACTCCACGGGAGACTACCCGTTGCAACTGTCGCGCCAGGGTAAGCAATAACGAGCCCCCGACATAGACAGTCGACGCTCAAGCGGATATCACGATCGGTGATGTCGCTTCGCCCGATCAATTGAGGTGACGTGCCTCTGCTCGATCGCTCAAGACGATCAACGACCGCTAGCGCCGGAGCGGCGGTCAGAGCACAGGCTTGTTTCCACGGTACGTAGATCGGACCCGAAGCTCGCCGTCTCCCATACAGCTTGACCGTCGACCGGCTCGTAGAAGCATTAAACGAAAGGCGCCCGCCGGTATGCCTCGGCCAACTCAACCACAATGGACGCACATGAGTAGCGCCGATGCGGCCGCAGCGTCGATCCGACCGCGCTCTGTTCCGGGTCGAGATCCTCGACGATCAGGGGTATGTTCCCGCAGGATAGGCGTGCCCGGCTAACGCTTGTTCCAGCCGTGGAACTTCGATTTGTCGCCGGCGGCCCAGGCCTCGCGAAGCCCCGGCGCGCTCAGGTCCCAGTCGGGCCGGATCTCCCGCGTCGCGGCGCGCAGATCGTGCCATAGGTCGTCGATCGTCGGCCGCCCCCAGAACCAGTAGCCGTTGTAGACGCTGTGCACGATCAGCCCGGGCTTCAACACGAGCGTGTGCGGGATCATCGGGTCGTTTTCCGGGTCTGTGTATTCCTGGATGTCCAGGTCCTTCTGCACGATGCGACCGGGGTCGGACAGGAAAGGCCAGAAGGCGCCGACCGATGCGCGGAATTCCTGCAGCGTGTGATGCGGGTCGGTCGCGATGGTGACGATGCTCGTGTAGGAAACAGCGATTTTCGACTGGAACGCCGCCAATTCCAGATGCTGCTGGTGCTCTTTCGGGCAGTAGTGGCCGCGCGCGAGCGTGAGGATCATGGGATCGTCGCCCTGAAGCTCGCTCAGCGTGCGGACGGTATTCGTGTGATCGGGCAGGGAGTAATCCGGGAAGACGCCGCCGGGCACGATGTCCGAACGCATGCGATGACCGCCTCTCGCGTGACGCCGCCAGCCTAACCCGCCTCCCATCGATGAACACACACGTGAAGAGGGCCGGGCGCCGGGCGTCCGCGCATCATCGTCAATGGGTCGGACCCACTCGGTAGGCTTCGGACCGTGATCAGGATCGAGTGGGCGACACCATCCCAAGTCGCGCCCGCAGACGCCGCCGCCGAGCTTCTGACGTCAGCGGAGATCGAGCGCATGCAGCGCTTTCGGCAACAGGCCGACCGCGACCGCTTCCTCGTCGCATGGTCGATGGCTCGTCGCGTGCTCGGTGAGGTGACGCGATCGGATCCTCGCGCGCTCGCGTTCGACCGGCGCTGCGATCACTGCGACGACCCGCACCACGGCAAGCCGAAACTCGTGGGTGGCGGCCCCGACTTCTCGCTGTCGCACGCCGGTGATCGCGTGATCCTCGCGGTGACCGACACCGGTCGTGTCGGTGTCGACGTCGAGGCCGTCGCCCGACACATCGACGAGCTGGCCCCGATGATTCTGGCTCCTGACGAGGTCGCGGTGAGCGGCGTCGACCTGCTGCGAGTCTGGGTCCGCAAGGAGGCGCTGATCAAAGCGAGCGGCCACGGATTGGCTCGACAGATGAGCAGCTTCGATCTCGGGGCGTTGCCCGCCGGGGAAAGCGTGCGCGACCTACCGGCCGATGCGGGTTACGTCGCGGCACTCGCGGTCTTGTCGCCGGGCTCCCCCGACATCTAAGGTGTGCGCACCATCAGCGGTCAACCAAACGGGGATATCACATGACGACCACGCTGAGGGCCTTGCTCGCGCTCGCCCTTCTGGCCCTGTTTCTCGTCTTCGGCGGCGCCATCGTCGTGGCCCTCATCGTCGCCGGAATCGTTGCGTGGCGGTCGTCGGCCGCGGCCGGTGGTCGCCTCATCGGCCTGGCGCTGCTCACAGCCGTCGTGATGGTCACGGCGCTGTGGCGGGTCGTGCGTGCGAAGCCGAGCGCACCGACCGGAGTGCGCGTGACGGCGGCGCAAGCACCGGAACTCTGGCGCACCGTCAGCGATCTCGCCGAAGCCGGCCGGCACCCGGCCGCCCGACGAGATCCTGCTCGTCAGCGAAGTGAACGCGGCGGTTACCGAGCACTCCCGGCTGCTCGGCCTCATCGGCGGTCGCCGGTTCCTGGTGATTGGCGTCCCATTGCTGCAGGCGCTGCGCGTCGATGAGTTACGCGGCGTCCTCGGTCACGAGTTGGGTCACTACTCGCGGCATCACACGCGCCTCGGCGCCATCACCTATCGCGCCCGCGCGACGGTTCTCGGCACGGTCGCCAGCATGCCGCACGGTACGGTCCGCGTGCTGCTGGCGATGTATGCGGAGCTTTACATGCTCGTCCAGGCCGGTGTCACGCGGGCTCAGGAGCGCGAGGCCGATCTGGTATCGATCCGGGTGGCCGGGAAGGCCGCCGTACCGGCGCGCTGCGGAAACTGGCACCGCTCGATGCGGCGTGGACGACCTACTGGAACGAGTACGTCGCGTGGGGCCTCGATAGCGGCGCCGCGCCGGCCGGCATCGCGACACACTTCGCCGACATGCTCGCGGCCCGCCAGATCGACCTTCTCGGCGGCGTCGACCCCGAGCGCGAGCCGTCCCGCTGGGATTCGCACCCGCCGATCGGCGCGCGTGTGGCGGCGGTCGAGACCCTGGCCGAATCCGACACGCCCATGCGGCCGACGCCCGTCCAGCGTACGAGCTGATCCCCGGGATGCCAGATCTGCTCGAGCAAAACGAACACGACCTATTCGATCTCGAAATCGCGACGTCGTCCCGTTCGACGAGTATGTGCGTCGGGCCGGCCAGTTCTCCATGCAGCAGCGCGCCGACCGGCTGTACCGTGGCGCCGGCCGTCTCGCGCACGACGACAACCCAGCCTCGCCACGGTGCTTTCCCTCGATACGAGCGGTCGACACGACGAACTGGTACGGGCGGCGGTCGGCGGCCCGGCGGACCTGGCCGGACTCCGCGATCCGGGCGATGAGTATCGGCAGCTCGGCACGGGACGCCGTGCGTGGTGCCATGGTCGACAGCGGCGTCGCCGGCTGGGACGTGTCGTGGAGCGATGGTGTCCGTCTGGTCGGGCGCAAGGCCGGCCTGTGCAGCATCAGCGAGGCGGTCGACGCCTGCACCGGGGTGATCCGGAGGCGTCCCGGGCCGCGCTCGCGGATCTCGGCGTCGACGTGAACCGTCACGTTTGGTCGAGTCGGCCGACGTGGGTGGCGACGCCGAGATTACCGGTGCGGTGACGAACGTGATCGTCAACGGCAAGCGCCGTGACGTCATGGTGCTGAGCACCGGCCTCGTGTTCACGCCGCCGTGTGCTTGGGCGGCGCAGAGCTGGCCGGCGAGCGAGAGTCGGCTCCGGCGCCGGCTCGCGCAGTCTCCACGCGAGTTGATTGCCACGCCCGGACACGCGTACATGCCCTTGGAATCGGTTGCCGGCGCGGATATGAAGACCGGTCTGCGGGTGCGGTTCACCGTACGAATGCATGACGGGAGCATTACCACGCTGCGATCGGGTCAGTATTCGAAAACGGTCGCGGGCCGAGACTCGCTGGAAACGATGCTCGGCACGATCGTCGGTCGTACTCGGGCGGAAGGTAAGGCCGCGACGGTCAGATAGTCGCGCGACGGGCCCGTCGCATGAGGCCGGAGGTGCCGACCTCGTCGGTGAAGCCCCACCGCCGATAGAACGCCCGCAACTCCGGTTGGCAGACCAGTTCGAGACTGGCGACGCCAATGAGCCGTGGGTGCCCGACGACCGCGTCCATCACGGCGGCGCCGAGGCCCGTGCCGCGAAAATCAGGGTCAACGACAACATCCAGGATCATCGCCAGGTACGTGAAATCAGTCAGTACTCTGCGCGAAACCGACGAGCCGGTCCTCCCGTCGTCGACGAGGGCGACGACGATCGTGGAGGCGGCGAGCATGTCGCGTACGTCATCGGCCGTACGGCGCTCGGCCCACCACGCGGAGCCGAACAGGCGCATGAGGTCGGGCAGATGCCGCTCGCCCACCGAGTCCCGAACCTCGAACACCGTTATGCCCCCGCCAGGTTCAGGCGTTGCTCGGCTTCCCTCGGCGTCAACCACGGCACGTTGTCCAGGCTCGCCTTCTTCGTGTTGAACGCGTAGACCCACAGTCCGGCCGCCCAACTCGCTTCCGTCTCCTCGGTGGACCACCGTCGCCCTGCCGCCACCTGGTAGGCCTCGATGAAAGCGGCCGATTCGGCGACCGTGGCGGCCCGGATCTCGATGCCACACGGCCAGACCGACGCCGCCTGACCGACGATCGTCGCCTCGGGGCCGGCGATCACGCTGTCCCAATCGTGGACGACCAGCGGTTGATCACCGTCCCACCGAAGGTTCTGCGCCTCCCAGTCGCCGTGGCCGATGACGATCTTCGGTGCGACGAACCGGGCCAGCCGGGCGCGTACGCGGCTGCCGACGTGGTCGAGCCACGGCGTGCCCCGGGTGGTGTTCAGGTTGACGTCGCGGTCGTCTGGTGTCGGCCAGAGGTTGGTGTCGGCGTGGTCCCATGCGACCCAGGGGAGCTGCGGTTCGAGCGATCCGACGGTGTCGGCCGCTGGCGCGAGCGCGATGAACCGGGCCAGCAACTCGGCGAAGCGTTCAGCGGCCCGGTCGTTGGGAGCGAGGGATCCACCGGCGACGAGTGCTTCGGCGCTGACCGCGAGTTCACCGTCGACGATGGGGCCGACGAGCGGCTCCGGTGCCGGGAATCCGGCCTGCCAGAGGGTCCGTTGCACGGCCGTACAAGTGGCCAGGCGGGCGACGCCGGCCGTGACTTCACGACGACCTCTCGCCCGTCGGCCAGGCGCACGCCCCGGACCTCGGACAGGTGCCCGGCCTCGAACAGCACGCCCGCGACCTCGGATCCGAGGTGGCGCGGGCACCACGCGTTGACGTCCATGCGGGCACGCTAACGGAATGGAAGAAACGGATGCCGGCGGCCTGTGAGAAGGGCCGCCGGCATCGCCAGCGTGAGCGCTGCGTCCTGCGCGGACGTCGCAGGGAACCGCAGGTGGAAGCCACGCTATTCAGATGTTGGAGCGGCAACCGAGACTTGAACTCGGGACCTCGACGTTGGCAACGTCGCGCTCTACCACTGAGCTACAACCGCGTGCGGAACGTAACCGTATGACAACATAAAAAAGGGCCGCCCGATCCGGTGAGGGAGGGGCGGCCACGATGGACATCGGTCGCTACCCTCGGGCGCCGCCTGATGTGATCATCGTGATCTCCTTCATCGAATGTCGTCTTGCTGAAACCAAAGTTACCCGTGCTCGGGCCGCGGCGGCAACCGAATTTCGCCGGCAGCCGTCGGCGGCGCGCGTTACGTGGGCATGATCGCGGCCCACGTGGGCACGAACGGTTTGATGCGCAGCGGCATGCGGGCTTCGGAGGGCGTGCGGTCGCTCTTGCGGTGGTTGCACGTCGAGCACGCCGCGACCGTGTTCAGCCACGTATTTCGGCCGCCCCGGGAGCGCGGGTTGATGTGATCGACGGTCGTCGCCGAGCCACCGCAGTAACCGCATCGATGTGCGTCGCGGGCCATCAAGCCGCGCCTTGACCACGCCGGCCCGGAGGTGTAGCGCCAGCGGGTCACGACATAGTTGACCAGCCGAACCACGGTCGGCATCGGGTAGACGCCGATGATTCGGTCGGGCTGAGCCTCGTGCACCACGGCAACCTCGCGGAAGAGCATGCGGAT
The DNA here is from genome assembly GCA_963797605.1 of uncultured Actinomycetota bacterium. Classification (GTDB taxonomy): domain Bacteria; phylum Actinomycetota; class Actinomycetes; order Mycobacteriales; family Micromonosporaceae; genus DASQPR01. The sequence goes on from CAWCPX010000008.1 coordinate 237,116, forward strand.
CGCGTGCTTGAGGCTGACCCGATGCAGCGGGCCGCAGTCGGCGTTCAAGACGAGGACGGCATCCACCGGTTCACCTCCGGACAAAAAAATGCCGCCCGAGCCCCGGTCAGGGTGGGCGGCATTGTTGCGGGTGGCATTCGCATGGCGCGTATGGCTTCTCCTCCGGACGGCGATAACCACCGCGGATCGTCAGCCCCCCACCGCACCACTCGATCTCCTCACGCATCTATAGAGTGAAACTAAGAGTACGACCATGAACGAGGCAACCCAAATGTTTGCGAACTTTGGCGTAATCTTGATCTATGACGAGCGACGTACCGGTGCCGCCGCCAATGGCCTCAGGGCCGTCGACGGTGACCGGGCAGCAGGCTCAAGCGCAGGGTAAACGCCGGCGCAGGGTGCCGCCGAAGCTGATCATCGGGATCCTGATTCTGGCCGCGCTGATCTGGTTCCTGCTGGTCAACACCCGTCACGTGCCCATCAAACTGTGGGTCGAAACCGTAAGCGCGCCGCTGTGGTTGGTGCTGTTGTGCACGTTCGCGGCTGGCATGATCGCCAGCTGGCTTCTGACCTGGCGGCGTCGCCGCAGCCGATAGACGGCTCGATCGCTGACCGCGGCAATATCCCTCACCCTGCGTAAACGCGGATCGGACGATGTGTGCCGGCGGGCCTGGTGCCGGTCGGGCGTGATCCTCCGGGCCGCGAACTGGCCGGACGTGTACCGGCCCATCTATGGACGAATAGTCCATTAGAGGTGTCGACGCCCAAAAGAAGCCGATATACGGTGTGAAGTGACATTCGGACCCCCTTGCCCATCCCGAGTAACGATCGCGAGCCCGAGCGGTCGCGCAATCATTTTCGCACAGCTATGGGGGGATAGGGCCATAGGGTGGTATGATGATGCTCATGCAGCTCGATCGACTGTCGACCCGTGAGCGCCCCATCGAGACAGCGTCGCGACCAATGCGGATTGCACCGAGCCAAGATCGGGCAGCCGCCAATCCGTGTCGTGCGGAGCGACGGCCCATCGCACCGGCCCCTCGGGCATGCGCACCGGCGGTGCCGGAATCCATGACCCATTTCCGTGCAGCACCACGTTGTGCTGGCGGGCCAACTCCGGGCACAGGTCTCCGACCGGCCCGCACGAGAAACATCCATCGCCCGAACGGCGTCACCGCGACCGGCCCGCGAATCCGATCTCCCGCGGCCGTGCCGATATGCGCCGGCACATCGACGACATCGAACACTTCTCCGGTCGCGAGAAGCACCGAATGTGGCGACGAATGCCATTGCGCGACAATCGCGGCTCGAATCGGTTGTCGCCGACTGCTCCCATCGGTGAAACAGCGGATGACATCCGACCGTTCGACAGTTCGGCCCACACGAAAAGCGTTCACCGCATAGCCGTGCGCCGGCCACAACCCTCCAACCGTGTGCTCGCATATGCCAATGCTGCGTGCCGTAATCTCAGCCGCCGAAACCCTCCGCGAGCCGGGCAACCGTCCTCGAACCATCGCGTGTGCATCGAGCTTCCCCCAGGTAGACGGCCCGAGTCGAGACCGATTGGGCCATAAAAAATTCGGGAGCCGAATTCACGTCACTTGTGGCGTGTCGTGGTCGTTGACGCTGGCAGGTAAGTGTTATTGCAACTTGCATTCGAAGGTACGAGCATCTATCCGTGTGTGGCCGCACATGACGTGCGACCGGCGTGAGGGGATGGGCTTGTGGACGAGCTGCCAATAGGGCGCCGAGTGGCGTACTGGCGGGGACGCCGAAAGATGTCCCAACAGGTCTTCGCCGACCGCCTCGGCAAGTCGAAGAGCTGGGTCGACAAGGTCGAGCGTGGGGTACGCCGGCTCGACAAGTTCTCCGTCGTCTACGAGATCGCCGACGTGCTGCAGCTCGACGTGCAGCTGCTGATGGGCAAGGACCCCGAGCGCCGGCCCGGGCAGCATGAACTGCATCGACCAGGTCGAGGTCGAAGACATCCGCGCCGCCCTGGAGCGCTACGACCAGATCAGCGCCTTCTTCTACGCCCCGCCCGAGCCGCCGCCGCTCGACCAGATGCGCAAGGCGGTCGGGCACGCCTGGCTGACCTACCAGCACGCGAAATACGGCGTACTCGCCGCGCATGCTGCCGAAGTTGCTGCGCGACGCCCAGGCGGCCGACACCGGTTTCGGCGGCTCCGACGAGAGCAGAGACGCCGCGCACCTGCTCGGCCAGGTCTACCAGATCGCGTCGTCGGTGCTGCGCAAGCTCGGCGAGCACGAGCTGTCCTGGCTCGCCGCCGACCGCTCGATCGCGGTGTCGCAGCGAGCCGGCGACCAGTTGCTGGCCGGCACCGCGACCTATCGCGTGTCGCTCGCGCTGCTCGCGCTCGGCCGGGCCCGGCCCGCGCTCGAGGTCAACGTGAACATCGCCAACCGGCTCGCCCCGGGCGTCAACGGCGAGCCGGCCACGCCCGAGCGCCTGAGCGTCTACGGCATGCTGCTGCTGCAGGGCGCGATGGCGGCGGCGCGCATCGGTGACTCCGCGACCGTCCGCGACCTGCTCGGCGGCGCCGCCGAGGCGGCTCGGGCGATCGGTGTCGACGCCAACCACTACTGGACCTCGTTCGGCCCGACCAACGTCGAGCTGCACCGGGCCGCGGCCGCCGTCGAACTCGGCGAGGGCCGGGCCGCGGTCGAGGTGCACGATCGGCTCGACCCGGCCGCGTTCACCGCGCTGCTGCCGGAGCGCCGGGCCCACCACTACATCGACATCGCCCGCGGGCTCGCGCAGGTCGGTGACGTCACCCGGGCGGCCGAGATGCTGCTCGAAGGCGACCGACTCGCGCCGTCCGAGATCCGCTGCCGACCGATCGCCCACGAAGTGCTCAGTGACGTCCTCCGTCGCACGCGCGGCGTACCGCAGCCCGGCCCTCTCCGAGTTGGCCGAGCACATGGGCGTCGGCGTATGACGGCTGAGCCGGTCCTTTACGTGATCGGCTGCGGCTCGCCGCCAACCCGGCATCTCGGCGAACTCGTCGACCTGGGCCAGGCCGACGGTTGGGACGTCTGTGCGATCGTGACGCCCGACGGTCGCAATTTCGTCGACGTACCCGCGCTGGCGGCGCAGACCGGCCACCCGGTCCGCAGCGTCTTCAAGCAACCCGGCGACCTCGACGTGCTGCCCGACCCCGACGCGATCATCGTCGCGCCGGCGTCGGTCAACACGATCAACAAGTGGTCCGCCGGCATCTGCGACACGCTCGCGCTCGGCCTGCTGGTCGAAGGTCAGGGCAAGGGGCTGCCGATCGTGGCGCTGCCGTTCACCAACACGGCGATGGCCGCGCACCCGAGCGTTCGGCGAGAGCATCGCGCGCCTGCGCGAAATGGGGCGTCCGCGTGCTGTTCGGTGATGACGTGCTCAAACTGCACGCGCCGGGTACGGGTGAGAGCAGCGCGTCCCAGTTCCCGTGGCACCTCACCCTGGCCGCGCTGGCGGAGATCAACGGCGGCCTCGATGAACGTGTAACGTCACATGCCGTGACCAGCGCCGTATCGCCGCCGATCAGTGCCGAAGGCCGTCGTGTCGCCGACGTTGTCGACGCTGCTCGACGCCCGCTATCCGGCGGTGTGGGCCGAGGACTGGGACCGGGTCGGGCTCGTGGTCGGCGAGCCGTCGGCCCCGTCCGGAGCGTGCTGTTCGTCGTCGACTGCGTGGCCGAGACCGTCGCCGAGGCGATCGCCGTCGGCGCCCAGCTCATCGTGGCGCATCATCCGCTGCTGTTGCGCGGCGTGTCGAGCGTCGCGACGACATCGTACAAGGGGCGTACCGTCCACGATTTGATCAAGCACGACATCGCCCTGTACGTCGCGCACACGAACGCCGACCACGCCAGCCCCGGCGTCTCCGACGCTGCTCGCGCAGCGGCTCGGCCTGACCGATCTGCGGCCGCTGCGACCGCTGCGCCGACCCGGCGTGACCGACGAACGGCTCGGCTCCGGACGCATCGGCCGGCTCGCCCGCGCCCGTCAGTCTGGCCGCGTTCGCCGCAGCACGCCGCCGACGTGTTGCCGGTGACGGCCGGCGGCATCCGGGCGGCCGGTGACCCCGATCGGATTCGTGACGACGGTCGCGGTCTGCGGCGGCGCCGGCGACTCGTTCCTCGCTGATGCCACGGCGGCGGGCGTCGACGCGTACCTCACCGCTGATCTTCGTCATCATCCCGCGAGCGAGCACCTGGCTGGCGGCGGCCCGGCGTTGATCGACGCCGCCCACTGGGCCACCGAGCGACCGTGGCTCGACGATGTCGCCGCGGCGGTGGGTGCAGGCAACCGGACTCGTCACGATCGTCTCAGACGTGGACACTGATCCATGGACGCTCCATCGCGGCGGCAACTCGCGACAAACATGATCACAATATTGCTCGCTCGGCCGTCAGTACGAGCAAAACGATTCGACCGCAGGTAGCGTAGAGGCCGACAAAGAAGGAGCCGCGAGAGTGAAGGCAGCCCCGCAAGACCAACGCCGCCTGCTTGATCTGCAAGCGATCGACACCGCGTTGCAGGTGCTCGAAAACCGGCGGAAGACGTTGCCGCAACTTTCCACGATCAACACGCTGACCCGGCAGATCGCCGATGTCGACAGCGAGCGCGTCCGGGCACAGGTCGGCGTCGACGACATCGACCGCGATATCGCCCGGCTCGAACGCGACATCGAGCAGGTTCGGGCCCGCTCCGACAAAGATCAAGTGCGGCTCGACGCCGGGTCCGGCCCCGCGCGCGAGATCGAGGCGCTCCAGCACGAGCTGACGTCGCTGCGCCGGCGCCAGTCCGAGCTCGAAGACTCCGAGCTGGAGTTGATGGAGCAGCGCGAGACCGCGCAGTCCGCCGTCGACGAGGCGATCGCCCGGCTGGCCGAGGCGCGCGCGAGCCTGGCCGAGGCGGAGGCCGAGCGCGACGCAGCCCTCGCCGAGATCGCCAAAGACGAGGAGTGGAAGACGAGCGCCCGCAAACCACTCGCCGCCGACCTTCCCGCCGATCTGATCACGCTTTACGACAAAATCCGCGATCAGTCGGGCGGCCTCGGCGCCGCGCTCGTGCGCAGCGGCCGCTGCGGCGGCTGCCGGCTCGAGTTCTCCGGCGGTGAGCGCGCCCGCATGCGAGCCGCTGCCCCCGACGAGGTCGTCCGCTGCGATGAGTGCCGCCGCATCATGGTCCGCACCGAGGAGTCCGGTCTGTGACAGACGTGCCCGAGCCGATCACCCACGTGGTCGTCGAGGCAGACGGCGGAGCGCGAGGCAACCCGGGCCCAGCCGGTTTCGGCGCCGTCGTGCGTTCGGTCGAGCCGGCCGGCGCGGGCTCCGTGCTCGCCGAGCGCTCCGGTTCGCTCGGCGTGACCACCAACAACGTCGCCGAATACACCGGCCTGATCGAGGGCCTGTCGGCGGCGGTCGAGCTGGGCGCGCGCGACGTCACCGTCCGGATGGATTCGAAGCTTGTCGTCGAGCAGATGTCCGGCCGATGGCAGATCAAGCATCCGGGCCTGCGGCCACTGGCGGCGCAGGCGGCCACGCTGGTGCGCGAGTTCGACGCGGTCCGCTTCGAGTGGATCCCCCGGGAGCGCAACACCCACGCCGACGCACTGGCCAACCAGGCGATGGACTCGGCCGTCGGTGTCCGCGCCGCCGCGTCGAGCGCACCGCCGGCTCGCTGGGAACCCCGCACGTCGAAGCCGACCCGGCTGATCCTGGTACGCCACGGCGTGACCGAGCACAACCAGGCCGGGCGTTACTCCGGCCGCGGCGACGTGCCGCTGTCGCTGGAAGGGATCGCGCAGGCCGAGGCGACGGCGGTGCGGGTCGCCAACCTCGCCGGCACCGTCGCGGCCGTGATCACGTCGCCGCTGTCACGCTGTCGCCAGACCGGCGCAGCCGATCGCGGCGAGGCTGTCCGGCGACGTGCCGAGTGCGGGTCGAGCCCGACATGATCGAGGTGCGACTTCGGCGCGTGGGAGGGCAAGACCTTCGCCGAGGTACGCGAAACGTCGCCGCTGGAGCTGACCCGGTGGCTGGAGTCGCCGTCCGTGGCACCGCCGGGCGGCGAGTCGTTCCGGGCGGTCACGATGCGCGTACGCCGTGCGGTCGCGGCGATCCGGGCCGGGTTCCCCGAGGCCACGGTCGTCGTCGTGTCCCACGTCAGCCCGATCAAGATCATGCTGCGTGACGCGCTGGCGGCCGGGAGACGCGTTCCTGCACCGGCTGCATCTCGACGCCGCCGGCATCTCGATCATCGACTCGTGGCCCGACGGAGGCGTCTCGGTGCGCACGGTCAACGACACCGCTCACCTGGCGCCGGGCGTTTCCTGATCGCGGCCGGGTGGTTATGCCCGGCCTCGACGCGAACGCGGAAGCCATTTAGGATCAGCCCTCGGTGTCGGATCGCCGTGACGAGGGATTGTCGCCGCGTTCGATCGGACGACATGCTGAGGGGGATCGGTGTCGTATCCACGGCATGACCAGCAATCATGGCCGGACGATCCGCGATACGCGGATCTGCGCGGGCCCGGGCCCGGGTCCGGCCGTGACGAGCCGCCCGCCGAGATCCCGTGGTCGCAGTCGCAGCCGGGTTATGACCAGCAGGGTTACGGTCAGCCCGGTTATCCACGCCCGGCCACGTGGCAGCCCGATCCGGCGCAGCGCGACTACCCTCCGCGTGACCAGGCGCAGCCCGGCTACTCGCCATCAGGCTACTCACCGGCGGGCTATCCCCAGCCCGGATATTCGCAGCCGGGTTACGCCCCATCCGGTTACGCCGAGCCCGGTTACGCGCAGCCCGGTTACGGCGACTCCGGCTATGGCGAGCCCGGTTACGCGCAGCCCGGTTACGCCGAGCCGGGCTATGGCGATTCCGGCTACGGCGACCGCGGATACGCCCAACCCGGTTACCCCGAGCCCGGCTACCCGCAGCCCGGATATCAGCAGCCCGGCTACCCGCGACCGGCCTCCCTCCCGGTGGACCACTCCCGGCAGGCGTACGGTGCGCCGAGCCAGTCTTCGGCCGACTACGCGCAACCGACGTACGGGCCCGAGTCGTTCGCGACACAGCCGGCGTTTCCACGGCAGGGTGACCCGTACGCCGACCCCCGCGGTGCCCAACCGCCACCGGAGTTCCACCCGTCGCGCGATTACCAGCCCGCTCGCGACCACCAGCTGGCGCGTGAATACGGGACCGCACCCGATCAGCCCTCGGCCCGTGATCAGCGCGGCGGCTCGCCTTATCCGCAGGCCGCGCCCTACGAGACCGATCCGGCCGAGGAGGAGACCGAGGCCCGTAACGGGTTCGCCCTCACGGCACTGATCCTGGGCATCTTCGGCGGCTGGGGCTTCGTCGGGATCGGCTTCGGCATCGCCGGGATCCGCCGAGCGGCCACGGTCGGTCGCGGTCGCACGATGTCGATCATCGGAATCGTGCTCGCGGTGCTGTGGGTGCCGCTGTGGATCGTCGGATCACACGCGATCTCCGGTGGCAACAGCCCGTCCACCGCCGCGGTCACGCCGCAGTCGCTGACCGATCCGGGTTGTTCCAAAGCCGAGGTGTACGCGACGCAGATGTCCGCGGCGATCAAGAAGAATCCGAGCGACCCGAACCTCGGCGCGAAATATACGGCGTTCGCGGCCGAACTCGCCAGGGACGCCGCGCTGACGAAGAACGCGAAGGCGAGCGCGGCAATGAAGACGGCGGCGGCTGACTTCAAGGAGCTGGGCGCGGCGATGACCGCTCACAAGGCGGTCGCCCCTGCCCTGTCGGCCAGGATCCTGCCCGACTCCGACGCGGTCGACACCGCCTGCGGCTTGAAGTAGCCGGCTAGCCGCCGATCGTCGGCGGCTTGTAGGTGCCGGCCGCGACGCCGGCGAGTTTCGGCAGCAGCCACGGCGCGATGATGCGCTGCACCCCGCCCGGCGTGTAGTGCAGGCCGTCGCTGCGGATCTGCAGCTTGCCGATGTCCCACGTGAACTTCCCGGCCGGACACACCAGCTTGTTGAGGTCGAGGATCGTCACGTTGGTCGGATGCTTCGCCGCCTCCTGCCGCAACAGCGCGTTCCAGGCGTCGACGCGGGCGGGCTGATCCTCGCTGTAGAGGCTGCCGTCGGGTTTTTCGGCACGGTGCGTGTACGCCGCCGTCAGCAACACCACCGCGGCACCCTTGGAACTCACGATCGACACGGCACGGTCGAGCTGAGCCAGCAGGTACGCGTTGTAGGCCGGTTCGCCGACGTGCTGGTAGGTGCCGTTGAGCTTGCGATCCATCAACTCCCAGCGGTTCAGCTCGATCACCGAGACGTCGGGATCGTCGGAGTTGACGCCCTTCTGCCAGCGGTTGTACCACGTCGTGCAGCCCGGATAGTTGGTGTGCGGGGTGCCGAGTTCGAGGATGTCGGGGAGCGTCGCGATGCCGCAGCCCTCGACCGCGCGCGTGTGCACGGTCATGCCGGGGTGCGCCGGCAGGTAGGTGCCGATGACCCACGACACCGAATCGCCGAAGAAGTCGATGCGAGGCTGGGTGCCGGGCGTGCGATGGGCGCGATCCATCGGAACGACGAAACCGGCGTGCGATGACGCGGACGGGCGCGGCGACACGTGCGTGACGATCGCCGCTGCGGCCGGAAGGTTACTCGACACCGGGGCGGTGCCGACGACGATGGCTGCCGCCGTGATGCCCATGGCGGCGACCGTGACGCCGACCGGCACCCGCCGTGGCAGCAGCCGGGTCAGGGCGCCGTGACGGATCGGAGACTCGATCAGGTGGAACGACGCGAGCGCGATGGCGAAGGTGAGCCCGATCCGCACCAGGAACAGCGGCACCGGGCTAAGGCCCGTGTTCGTGGCGGTCACGAACGACACGATCGGCCAGTGCCACAGGTAGACGCCGTAGGAGATCTTGCCGAGCCAGACGAGCGGCGGCAGCGCCAGCACCCGCGCCGTCGGAGACTTCGGCGAGATCACGGCGTGCGCGATGACCAGAGCGATCGCCCCGGCCGCGATCGTCAGCCCGCCGTGGTAGATCCACTGTGACGTGCCGACCGCGAAATGCCACATCCACAGCGTGACAGCGGCTCCGGCCAGCGCGAACATGCCGAGCACGAAGTGCCGCGCGGACCCGCGGTGCCGTGGCGCCGGCGCCCCGTCGACACGGGTCAGCAGCACCGCCAGCGCGGCTCCGATCAGCAGTGCTTGGGCCCGAGTATCCGTGCCGAAATACGCTCGATCGATGTTGTCGGGGTGGTAGAGCGCGGCCGCGAGCGCCGCCGAGACCAGGGTGCCCAGAGCGCAGAACAACAGCAATATCCAGCGGGTCCGCCGCGCGGCCAGCCACACCAGCAACCCGGCGATGATCAGTGGCCAGATCACGTAGAACTGCTCTTCGATGCCGAGCGACCAGGTGTGTTGCAGTGGCGACGCGGTCGCGGTGGCAGCGAAATAGCCGGTGCCACGCCAGATCATGCGCCAGTTGGCCACGTAACCGAGGGCGGCCAGGCCGTCGACGCGCAGCAGCGCCAGGTCGGAGTCTTGCAGCAGGAAATGGCCGGCTATGACGGTCGCGATCAGCATGGCCAGCGCGGCCGGCATGAGCCGGCGCGCACGGCGGGCCCAGAAGGCGGAGAGCTTGATGCGGCCGTTACGGGCGTGTTCGGCGAGGAGCAGGCTCGTGATCAGGAAACCGGACAGCACGAAGAACGCGTCGACACCGAGGAAACCACCGGTGAGCCCGGGCACGCCGAAGTGGAAGAGCATGACCGCGAGCACCGCCAGCGCCCGGATGCCGTCGAGCGCCGGGCTGTAACCGAAACTGGGGGCGACGGTGCCGGCGCGCGCCTGCTCACCCGGGCGCGCAGGAGCGCTGCGGACGGTGGTGTCGGGGGAGGGTGCGTGCGTCTGACCGGCCATCGATGAGCACGCTACCCTCCCGCACCGACATCAAACTTCGACATGTCCAAGAGGGTCCGTCAATTGGGTCGGTGGGTGCGAGGCGGGTAGTGGTTGTCGGATCGCCAGGCGGAGGAGTTGACCATGCTGGTTTGCATGGGCGACGACGACAACGCGGCCAGTCGGCGGCCGGGAGCCGCCGCAGCCCCGCCAGGCACTGACGGACGCTCTAAGTGACGCCCGACACTCGCACACCGATCCACAGCGCGATCACAGCCCCGAGCAGGCACGCCGGCACGGTAAGCGCGCCGAGCCGTAGAAACTCCCGTGTCGGCGGTGCCTGGTCCCGTGCGTGCAGCACCTGGCGCCAGAGCAGCGTCGCGAGCGACCCCACGTAGGTGAGGTTGGGGCCGATGTTGACGCCGAGGAGCACGGCGAGCACGAGGGCGGGGGAGTGCGCGACGAGTGGCACCAGGAGCAGCGTCGCCGGGAGGTTGTTCAGAAGGTTCGCGAGCACGGCCGCCAGCACGGCCGCCGCGAGTAGGCCGAGGAGCCCGGACGACATCGGCGTGAGATCGGCGACGAGCCGCCCCAGACCGGTCTGGCTGACGGCGAGCACGACGATGCCGAGCGCGAAGACGAACACGCAGAACAGCGGGTTGCTGGCGGCGACGAGATCGCGGGCGGCCCGGGTCGGCTCGGTGGCCGTCGCGATGTTGCGCGCGCCGAGCACCAGCGCGCCCGCGAGCGCGACCCAGGCCGGATGCACGCCGACGTGTTCGAACACGGCAAAGCCGACAAGTGTCGCGGCGAGCGTGACGAGAGCGAACTTCGGGGCCGATCCGACGGGTTCCGGCTCCTGTTCGCCTCGATCGGTGAGTTCGCCGCGGAAGAACCGGCGGAAGATGACGTACTCGATGGCGATCGCGACGACCCACGGCAGCGCCATGAGCCCGGCGAATCCGAGGAAGGTCAGTCCGGACGCCGCGAACGCGAGCAGGTTCGTCAGGTTCGCGACCGGCAGCAGGAGCGACGCCGAGTTGGCCAGGTGCGTGCACGCGTACGCGTGGGGCTTGGCGCGCACGCGCATCGTCTCAGCCGTCAGCAGGACCACCGGCGTGAGCAACACCACCGTGGCATCGAGGCTCAGCGCCGCCGTCGTGATCGACGCGATCACGAAGATCACCGCGAGGAGCCGCTGGCTGCTGCCTTTCGCCGCGCCGGCCGCGACCGCACCGGCGTACGTGAACACGCCCGCCCGATCGGCCGCGTGCGCGAGCATGAGCACCGCCGCGAGGAACCCCACGGTCGGACCGAGCGACGCCAGCGAGTGCCGGGCTTCCGGCCAGGTCACGATGCCGGTCAGCACGAGAATGGCAGCCGCGGGCAGCGCCGCGACGACCTCTGGCAGCCGGAGTGGCCGCAGCGTCGCGAAGACGAGCACCACGACCAGCAGAGTGATCGAGACGAACGTGCTCACGCGAACGCTTTGATCGCCAGGATGATGCCCACGACCACCCCGAGCGTGACGATGATCGTGCGAAGCACCAGCGGGGGCAGCCGGCGGGCCACGCGCGAACCGACGTAGCCACCGACGATCGTCGCGGGAGCGAGCGTCGCCACCGCAGCCCAGTCGACGGCGCCGAAGATCGCGAACGCGACGACCGTACCCAGACCGACGACCGTGGAGATCGCGTTCTTCAGCGCCGTGATCCGGGCAAGGGACTCGTCCAGCACGAGCCCGAGACCGGCCACGAGCATCACGCCGAGCGCGGCCCCGAAATAGCCACCATAGATCGCGCCGGCGCCCGTCATGACGTGGAGCGAAACGGTACGGCGGCGCGGCGACATGTCACGGGGGTGCCCGACAAGGTTCTTCAGGCGGGTTTGGAGGGCGAGCACGATGGCGGCCCCGAACACAAGAAACGGCACCACGACTTTGAACGCCGTCGCCGGGGTCGCGAGGAGGAGGGTGCAGCCGATAGCCGTACCGATGATGGCGGTCGGAATGAGGTTGATCAGATTTTTGCGCCCGCGGCTCGCGGCGAGGTCACGGAGGTCGGTGCGGCTCCCGTAGACGCTGGCCACATAGCCCGGAGAGACCGCGACGGAGTTGGTCACGTTGGCGGCGACCTGGCCGAGACCCGTGCTGAGCAGGGCCGGAAAGGTGATCAGCGAGCCGCCGCCGGCGACCGCGTTGACGGCACCGGCGGCGAAACCGGCCGCGAGCAGAAAAATTATGTGTGAGAACTCCATCGTCCCGACACGTTATGTCGTCGCGGCATCATGGTGCGCGCGGGGCGGCATTGGTTTCGTCGGCTTCGTGGTGTCCGGGGGTGCTTGTAGGCTGGCAGGCGCGACGGACGAGTTGGCTGGGCGGTCGCGTCGGCGGGAAACCGCTGCCGAGGAACGTCCGGGCTCCACAGAGCAGGGTGGTTGTTAACGGCAACCCGGGGTGACCCGCGGGAAAGTGCCACAGAAAACAGACCGCCGCGACGCTGGTTTCGGCCGCGGGCGCGGTAAGGGTGAAACGGTGGGGTAAGAGCCCACCAGCGCCTCGGGTGACCGGGGCGGCTTGGTAAACCCCACCCGGAGCAAGGTCAAGAGGGTCGCGGCTCCGGTCGTGGCCTGCGCAGACGTTTGAGGGCTGCTCGCCCGAGTCTGCGGGTAGACCGCTAGAGCCTGCCGGCGACGGTAGGCCGAGATGGATGACCGCCACGCGGGCTTCGGCCCGTTTGACAGAACCCGGCGTACAGGCCAGCTCGTCCGTCGTTCTCCCGTCTCGTCGGCCCACATCGATCCGCGGGGGCGATTGGAGTGATCGCGAAGACTTATGGTCGCTTTGGGACGACCACATCCCTTCGTGATCATCCGAATCCCCGCTTCCGGCGGGCGGATCGGCGAAGATCCGCGGATCTTGCCACTTACGGGGCTCTCAACCGGCCGGAAGGCCCCGTAACCGTCAAGATCCGCGGATCTTGACGCGACGCCGACGCGACGGCGTGGCGAGGCTAGTTCGGCATCACGGTTACCGGCGGCATCTTCACGCCCGCGCCGTCGCAGGCCTGGTAAAGCGACGTCAAATTCGTCAGGCGGTAGTTCTGCTGGTCGGGTGTGTTGTTCGCCTGCAGCAGCGCCAGCGTCTGGCTGTCGAGCACCGGCTCGCTCACCGTCGCCTTGATGGCCGGCGTGGTCGATTGGGCGGCTTCGGTGCTGAGCGCCACGCTGATCACGATGAACGCGTACGGCTTCTTCGTGTCGGGGTTCAGCACCTTCCCCTTGAGCCACTGCGCGAGGTAGTCGCACGCCGCCGCCCCGCTGCCATCGGTCTTCGCGAGCGCTGTCAGCCCCGGGTCTTTCGGCTCCGATCGTCGCGTGACCAGGAGCGTTGCTCCGGCGGCGATAAGGACGACGACCACGGCCGCGCTCACGATGAACGTGCGTCGTGCGAACCAACGACGGCGGGGCTGGGGTTCCGGCTCGGTCACCGGCTGACCGTATATCTGACGCCGATCGATGGCCTCGGCCGTAGGGTTCGGCGAGATTCGCGTCCGGCGAACGTGAAGCGTCCGACAGGTTTTAATCCGCCGTCGCACGGATGGTGTCAGTTTCGGCGAAAAGTTCTCACCTGCTGGTAACAATCGAGGTTACAGCGGGTTACGACTGGTTACAGCGGCGCCAGCGTGGCCGTGTTGACGATCGAAACAGTCGGGGATCGGACAGCCAGCGAGGTGCCCCACGCGTCGGTGCCACCGGCGTTCGCGGCGATCTTCACGAAGACCATGGTGCGCAGGTCGAGCGCCCAGTCGGCGTACGTGTCGTCCCACGTCACGATCGAACCCGCCACGTGTACGCGTCCGAGCGGCATGCTGGCGATCGACCGCACCCCGAGCCGTGGCGTCGGCCAGGAGCGCCGCCAGACGTGCAGTTCGGTGCGGGAGGCGTCGACCCACACGACAGTGTCGGGGTTGGCGCAGATCGACGTCGGGCCGTGGATGCCGGCCAGCGACGCCGGCACCGGCACCGGCTGCAGCGTGTCCAGCGAGATCGCGGAGAGCGCGGTGAGCTTCGCGGTGCCGTGCAGTTCCGGCCACACGAGCAGGCGTCCCGCGATGAACGGGGTGCCGGGCCGGCCGCGCCGGATCAGGGCGGTGGTGCCGTCAGCGATCGTGTAGTCGCGGACGTTGTCGGTGCCGTCCTCGTCGCCTTGCACCCAGAAGACGCGGCCGTGGTCGATCGACGGGCGGTTTGTCGGCCCGGGCACCGGCAGGCCGGTCACGTCGACGGCGTTGTGCGCGATCTGCCGCGGGGCCGCCGTACGCGTGGAATCCCATATCCACAGCGTCCAGCGATCGGGATTGGTCAGGGCGGCTCGGGTGTAGGTCAGGTAGCGCCCGTCGAACGCGACCCCGACGATCCGAGCGTCGGCGGTCAGTCGCTGCACCAGGGTGCGTCGCCATGCCGGTTTCCGGATCATTTCGAGTGTCGGGGCGGCCCCGTCGACGCGGCTTTCCGCGAAGACTGAGCGGCCGTCCGGGCTGACCGCGTCGACGAACAGGCGTTCGTTGGTGCCGTGTGGCAGCACCCCGGCAGCGATCGCTCGCTGCCAGGTGACCGGAATCGCGGCGGCGCGCGTGCCGATCGGCGCGCCGGGCGCGTCAGCGGACGCGCGCGGCGGCGTCGATGCCGTTCCGCGAGGAGGGTCGGGCCGTGTGGTCGGTGCGCAGCCGATCATGCCTGCCAGCAGCGCAACGATGGCCGCGGCCGTCGCTATCCGTGCTGATGTAACCACGTGCCCCCATTGGTTTCGCGCGACGTGCCGGTCGGCACCCCGTCGCAAACTTGCCGTCCAGCCTATCGTTACCCGTCCAAACGACGGGTTAACGTACGCGTCGCTGTCGGGCAAACGACGATTCGGTGAATGTCAGAGGCGTGCGGCAGGATCGGCCCATGTTTTCGATGCAGTTGACGATCGGGCTGCGCGTTCTGGTGGCGTTCGGCCTGACTTTCGCGCTGGGCTTCGAGCGTGAGATCCGCGGCTCGGCCGCCGGCGACCGCACGTTTTCTCTGATCGGCGTGGCGACCGCGGTGATCGGTGTGCTGTCGGCTCAGGGTGCGCTGACGATCCTGACCGGTGCGGTCACCGGCGTCGGCTTCATCGGCGCCGGCCTGCTGTTCCGGCAGTCCGACCAGAGCGTCGGCGTGGTGCACGGTGTGACGACGGCGGCGGCGATCCTCGCTGCGGCCGGCATCGGCGCGGCCGCCGGCGAGGGCCAGCTCTGGCTAGCCACGGTCGCCTCCGTTCTCGTCTTCCTGACCCTGGAACTGCGTTATATCCCGTTTCTGCGTGTGCTCGACGCCCGACGCTGGTCGAGCCGCTTCAAAAACGACGACGATCCGCACCACACCCACACCGTCACGGTGACGGTCACGAAGACGACGGAGCACGACCACCCGGTCGGCCAGGGCCCACGGCGAGTGGAGATGCCACACCAGACGACGGGCGCGAGACAGCCCGAAGAGCCGAGGTCAGACCGCTAACGGCAGGATCAAGGCGATCCGAGCGCCGCCCAACTCACCCCGATCGACCCGGATCGCGCCGCCGACGCTCTCGGCGATCCGCACCACGATCGAGAGGCCGAGCCCGGTCGATCCGACGGTCGACTCGCCGCGGCGAAGCGCCGACGCCACGTCCGCGATGCCGGGGCCGCCGTCCTCGACGATCAACCGGTCCGGCAGCACATGCACGGCGAAGGCGGTGCCCTGCGGCGTGTGCTCGAAAACGTTGCCGAGGAGGGCGTCCACGACACCGATCAAATCGTCGCGCGGCACCGGCACCCACAGCGGCGTCTCCGCGCCGGTCACGCGCCACGGGCGACGGTGGTCCTCGGCCAGCACGGCCCAGAAGGCCAACCGGTCGGCGAGCACGTCCACCAGGTCGTTTTGTTCCGCCGAACGCTCCCGTGCCGGGCTGCGCGCGTCCGTGATGATCGCGTCGACCTCCGCTTCGAGCGCGTCCACGGCTTCCCGAATGCGGGTCGCGACCGGCCCGGGCGGGATCGCCTCCGCGTCCAGGCGCAACGCGGTGAGCGGCGTCCGCAACCGGTGCGACAGGTCGGCCGCCAATTCGCGCTCGGCTCCGAGCAACGCGACCACCCGGTCCGCCATCGTGTTGAACGCGGTCCCCGCCTCGGCCAACTCCGAGGTGCCGCTGACCTCGACGCGTTTGGTCAAGTCCGAGGCGAAGGCCCGCGCCGCCCGGTCGAGGTCACGCGCGGCGATCACGTGCCGCAGCGCCATCCGGTCCGCGAGCAGCACCGAGACACCGACGAGCAGCACGCCGAGCGCGATGAGGCCGAGCCACAGTGACACCACGCCGCGCCGGAGGTCGCCGTCGGGCACGAACACCTCGATGACCGCCGTGCCCCCGCTTGCCGTGACGATCGTCTGCTCCACGACACGTCCGCCGGGCACCGACACCGATCGTGAGCCGTTCGTCAACGATGGAGGTCCGACCGTGCCCGCGCCGACGACCTGGCCGCCCGGCAGGTAGATCGCGATACGGCGGGCTCCGGAGGGTTGGGCGTCGATGGCGTCCGCGATGCGCAGCCGATCGGTCGTGACCGTGACGACCGGGATCAGGTTCGCGACCTCAGCGCGAGCCGACGAGATCGCCCGGTCCGCCGCGAGTGCGGAGACGGCCCAGGCCAGCGGCACGATGAGCAGCAACGCGACCACGGCGGTCATCAACGCCGTCACGCGGGCCAGCCCGGATCTCATGCCGGGAGCGTAGCGGCGGCCGCCATCGCCTAGCGGCTTTGCGACCTTAAGCGAGGCTCAAACTCGTACCACGGTGACGGTTTGATCTGTTGTCGTGGTCGAGAAGTCCCTATAGTCCCGGGAGTGCCCGAGGCCCACATCGATGTTCACCTGGATCATCCGGTGGCACTCGCGTGGCATGCGCTGACCGATCCTCGCGCACTGTCTGGCTGGTTTCTGCCGACCGACCTCGCACCGGCCGTCGGTCACACGTTCTCCGTGCTCGGCGGCGCCCGATTCGGCCTGCCGGAGACGATCCGCGGCGAGGTCATCGCCGTCGAGCCGGAGCGGTCTCTGCGCATGAACTGGTGGTCGGATTTCCAGCAGGCCGCGGCGCAATGGGAGCTCGCGCCGACCTCGATCGGCTGCGTGCTCCGGGTGACGCAATCCGGTTTCGCCGCTGCCTCCCTCGTGCCTCGCCGCGGCCTGTCCACCACGGCCTACCGGGAGTTGTTCGAGCTGGCGCTCCCGCGAATGCTCGCCGATCTGGCCGGCGAACCCGACATCGCGGCCACCGACCGACAGGCGCCCGCCCCGGCGCCGATGCCCGAACCGGTCGAACTCGATTTCGCCCACGGCCGACCCGCCGCAGAGCCGATTTCCGCCATCTCCCGGTGGCCACGGCATCGCGTGATCGCAGCGTCCGCGTGCGTGCTGGCCGCGATCGCGCTCGCGGTGGTCGCGACCAGAGCCAGTTCGATCTTCTCCACTGGTACGGCCACCGCGGCGAACCCGGTCCCGGTGGCGGCAGCAGAGGGGCCGAGGCCTTCGGCCTCCATGGCGCCGACCAGCACCGTGTCGTCGGCACACCCATCGGCCAGGCCGAAAACCCCAACGCCGACACCGTCTCCGAGCGGAGAGCACGTGCCCACCGTGGCGCCGACGACCACCGTGGCACCGACCGAAGCAGCCGCGCCGATCTCCGCCAGTTATCGCACCACCAACACCTGGGACGGCGGATACGCAGCCCAGATCACGCTCACCGCGACCCGGACGGTTCCCACGTGGAGTGTGACGATCACGCTTCCGGCCGCCGCGGAGGTCTCGACGGCGTGGGAAGCACAGGTCGTGGGGGACGCCGGTGCGTGGACGTTCACTCCGCAGACCTGGTCGGCCAACCTGGCGCCGGGTGCGCCGGTGACCTTCGGTTTCCAGGTCGACGGCGGCGACGGCTCGGATCACCCGCTTTCTTGCTCGATTTCCGGCGACCACTGCACAGGCTTCTGAGTTTCGTCAGACCCCGCAGGGGGAACGTTTCTCCGGTAATCGGCGCGTTCTGGCAGAACTTTTTTTGGCGATGACGACCGGCGGAAACGGTCGCTTATTCGATGCTGATGTGCATGCCATTCACCACCGTTGCATCGAAGAAAGCATTGCGTCATAAGGGTTTCGCTGACACGTTGACAAGAAGAGGTCCCCGACTTGCGGCATGTCGGGGGATTACTTCCTATGTGGAAGTGGTATGGCTTTTGCAGCGAATCGGTAGCGCTTGGGAGGTTTGCGGTGCACAGTGATCACATGAGCAGCAGCGGAGTCGGCGGCGGGTACTTCTGGTGCCTTCGCCACAACCGCGTGGAACCGGCAGGGCAGGCGTGCCCCGAGAAGTACCGACTCGGGCCGTACGCGACGCACGCCGAGGCGGAACACGCACTCGACAAAGTCGCCGAGCGCAACGAAGCCTGGGATGCCGAGGACGCGCGATGGGCCGGCGACAAATGACGGGCCATTGCCCAATGGCTCGGCCGCGGTGTCCGCTGCCCACCTCGTCGACGCGCTTCGCGGTGCGACGAGCAATCCTTAGGTTCCCAAGGGAGGGACATCATGGCCGCAGCTAACAAGGCCACGATCACGCCGGCCGCCCGCGCGGTGGGCCGGACCGTCGCGGCTGCGAAGAGCACCGCGACCAAGGCCGTCAAGAAGACCGTAGCGAAGGCGACGACCGCGAAGAAGGCCGTTGCGAAAAAAACCGCGCCGGCCCGCAAGACGGCGACGCCCGCCAAGAAGACGACAACGGCTCGCAAGACGACCGCGAAGAAGGCACCCGCGCGCAAGGCCGTCGCCGCTCGCAAGACGACGACGGTGCGGGCCACGGGCACCACGGCCACGAAGGCGACCGCGACAAAGCGCACCGTGGGGGCGGCGAAGACGACGCCGGCGAAGAAGACCACCGCGGTGAAGCGGGTTCCGGCCAAGAAGACGACCGTGGCGAAGAAGACGACCGCCGCCAAGAAGACCACGGCCGCCAAGAAGACGGCACCGGCCCGTAAGACTGCAGCCGCCCGCAAGACCACGACGGCTCGCAAGACCACGACCGCGCTAAGACCACGCCGGCTAGCAAGACCACGGCCGCGCGTAAGACGACCACGGCCCCGGCGAAGAAGACCACCGCGGCCAAGAGAGCACCGGCCAGGACGGCGGTCCGGGCGACCGCGACCACGGTGCGAAGACGGCGGCTAAGACCACGGCGGCGAAGAAGACGACCGCGGCCAAGAAGGCGCCGGCGAAGAAGGCGGTCACGACGCGTACGGCGGCGAAGAAGGCACCCGCGAAGAAGGCGGCGGCCAAGAAGGCGCCGGCCAAGCGAGCCGCCGCGAAGAAGACCACGGCCGCGAAGAAGACGACCGCGCGAAGGACCACGTCAGCGGCGGCTAAACGGACGACCGCCGCGAAACGGACAACATCCGCGAGGGTGCCGGCGAAGCGGGCGGCGGCGAAGAAGACGGCGCCCGCGAAGAAGGCGACGGCCGCCCGAAAGGCCACCGGGCCGCGAAAGACCGCGGCCCGGAAGACCACCGCGGCCCGGAAGACCACGACCGCTCGCAAGACCACGACCGCCCGCAAGACCACGACCGCCCGGAAGACGACGGCGGCGCGAAAGGCGACCCCGGCCAAGAAGGCGGCCGCGCCGCGTAAGGCGACGGCTGCCCGGAAGACAACCTCGGCGGCGCGGAAGACGACCGCGACCCGTCGGATCACAGCGACCACGGGAGCGCGGAAGGCAACGGCGGGGACTCGGCCGAGGAAGGCGACCGCCGCGACGCGGCCCCGGAAGACCACGACCGCGAAACGGACGGTGGCCAAGAAGACCATCACCGCCAAGCGGACCACCGCCGCGAAGAAGACCGCCGCGGCCCGGAAGACCACCGCGAGGAAGGCCGCTCCGAGGAAGGCCACGGCGGCGAGGAAGGCCACGGCGGCGAAGAAGACCACGGCGGCGAAGAAGACCACGGCAGCCAAGCGAACGCCGGCCAAGAAGACCACCGCCGCCACGAAAACGACGGCCGCTCGGAAGACCACCGCCGGCAAGGCGACGGCGACCAAGGGGGTTCCGGCCAAGCGCACTGCGGTCAAGCGGGCGGCGGCGAAGAAGGCGGTGGCGAAGCGAGCGACCCCGGCCAAGCGGACGACGACCCGGACCACGGTGGCCCGGACCGGCACGCCCCGCAAGGCCGCGCGGCCCACCGTCGCTAAACGGACGTCGGCGTCCGCACCGGGGCGAAAGCGCACGTCGGCGGCGAGCAAGCGAGCCCCGGCGAAGAAGGCCGCGGCGAAGAAGAGCGCACGGAAGGCCCCGGCTCGCAAGGCGGCGGCCCGTCGGTCGACCGTGCGCTTGGCACGGTGAGTCCTCGGAAGGCACGCGTGGCCAGGGCGCCGCGCAGTCGGTGCCACGAGCGGTGACGGTAGGCCCTGTCTCGACGTCCGTTCGAGCGAGCCGCTCGCGGCGCAGCCGAACGGCAGCTTTGAGACAGGGCCTGGCCCCGACTGCGCGGCGAAGACCGTGATGGGATCGGCGGCGAAGGTTGACTCGCGCCTCGCCAAGACGATGTCGCCACGCGCTGGTATGACTGACGGATGGTTATCCGCCGTCTCGTCGCGCCTCAAATCGACTTCAGCGCCCTCCGTCACGAGTTAAAGCTGCCTTCGGAGTTCTCGCCCGAAGCGCAGCGCGAAGCCGACACGATCGCCGCGACCGGCCCGGTGATGCCCCGGCTCGACCGCACCGACATCGCGTTCGTCACCATCGACCCGCCCTCGTCGATGGACCTTGACCAGGCGATGTGTCTGGAGCGGCGGATCGGCGGCGGTTACCGCGTCTACTACGCCATCGCCGACGTGTCCGCGTTCGTGACTCCGGGCGGCGCGCTGGAAGCCGACACGTGGCACCGTGGCCAGACCGTCTATCTGCCCGACGGCAAGGTGCCGCTGCACCCGGCGAACCTCTCCGAGGGCGTGGCCAGCCTCCTGCCCGATCAGGTCCGGGCCGCCGTCCTCTGGACGATTGATCTCGACTCCGACGGCGCCACCTCGGCGGTCCGAGTCGAACGGGCCACGATCCGCAGCCGCGCCAAACTCAACTACCCGGCCGTCGCGGCCTCGATCGACGCGGGTGATGTCAGCGGCCCGCTCGAGTCGATCGCGCTGCTGCCCGAGATCGGTAAGCTGCTCGTCGAGCGTGGCCTGGTCCGGGGCGCTATCAACCTGCCGATCCCGTCGCAGGAGGTCGAGGCGGTCGATGGCGGGTGGCAGCTCATCTTCGCGGCGCCGCTGCCGATCGAAGAGTTCAACGCTCAGATTTCGCTGCTCACCGGCATGGCGGCGGCCGAGATAATGATCAACGGCAAGATCGGTCTGCTGCGTACGATGCCCCGCCCCGATCCGCAGGCGATCGCCAAGTTGAAGGCGGCCGCCGCTCCGTTGGGCATCGACTGGCCCGACGGTGCGAGCGCGGGCCGGGTCATCGGAGCCGTCGACGGCAGCGATCCTCGGGGCGCCGCGTTTCTCGATCAGTCAGCGGAGCTGATGCGGGGCGCGGGCTACTGCGCGTTCGACGGTCCGCTGCCGTCTTGATCGAGCACGGTGGCGTCGCCGCTCCCTACGCGCACGTGACCGCGCCCCTGCGCCGTCTGGCCGACCGTTACGCGACCGAGGTCTGTCTCGCGCTCTTCGCCGGGGTGGAGGTGCCGGCATGGGTTCGCGCGGCGCTGCCGAAACTCCCCGACGTGATGACCTCCACCGATCGGGTCGCTGGTGCCGCCGAGCGTGGTGCCGTCGACCTGGCCGAGGCAGTGCTGCTCGAAGGCCGGGTGGGCGAGCAGTTCGACGCCGCCGTGCTCGACGTCGACGCCCCGAAGCACGACGCCCCGCCCCGGGGTGTCGTCGCGATCGACAGCCCGGCCGTCCGGGCTCGCTGCGAGGGCGCCGGCCTGGTCATCGGGCAACGCAGGCCGGTCCGGTTGACGGTGGCTGATCCGACGCAACGGCGCGTCCTGTTCGAAACTGTGGAAGCGTGAGGTCCGGCGGGTTGTGGTCTTGTGCGGGTCGGGAATGTCCGAGAGGCTGGCGACGTGGTTGACGACACCGAGATCGACACGTTTCGCGCGGCCCGCGACTTCCTGCTCGCGCAGCCGACGACTACGACACCGCTTACGCGGGCTTCTCGTGGCCGCGAGCTCGAGTCAGTTCAACTGGGCCCGAGACTGGTTCGACGGTGTCCTCGCGGTCGAGCACGCCGACGACCCGGCCCTGTGGATCGTCGAGGACGACGGCAGCGACGGCAAGTGGACGCTTCGCCGAGCTGTCGGCCCGGTCGTCGCAGGTCGCCGGCTGGCTGCGCAGTGAGGGCGTCCGCCGCGGCGACCGCATCCTGCTGATGCTCGGCAATCAGGTCGAGCTGTGGGAGACGATGCTGGCCGCGATCAAGCTCGGCGCGGTCATCATCCCGGCGTCGACGCTGCTCGGGCCGCGTCGATCTCGCCGACCGGGTCGAGCGCGGTCACGTCGCGCACGTGATCGCGCGGTCGCGCCGATGTCGAGCGCTTCGCCGACGTGCCCGGCGACTGGACCCGGATCGCGGTCGGCGCCGACAGGCCGAGGGCTGGCTGCGTTACGACGACGCGTACACGTCGTTGCACGACTCGTCGGAAGACGGCCCGACCGGCGCCGGCGACCCGCTGCTGCTCTACTTCACGTCGGGCACGACCGCGCAGCCGAAGCTGGTCGAGCACACCCACACGTCCTACCCGGTCGGGCACCTCTCCACGATGTACTGGATCGGTCTGCGCCCCGGCGACGTGCACCTCAACATCTCCTCGCCGGGCTGGGCGAAGCACGCGTGGAGCAACCTGTTCGCGCCGTGGAACGCCGCCGCCTGCGTGATGATCGTCAACCAGCAGCGATTCGCCGCGGCGCCGCTGCTGGACGCGATCGTGCGGTGCGGCGTGACCACGTTCTGCGCGCCGCCGACCGTCTGGCGCATGCTGATCCAGGCCGACCTCGCTGCGTGGGAGGTGCCGATCCGGGAGTGCGTGGCCGCCGGCGAGCCGCTCAACCCCGAGGTCATCGAGCAGGTCCGGGCGGCCTGGGGCATCACCATCCGCGACGGGTACGGGCAGACCGAGACCACCGCGCAGATCGGCAACTCGCCCGGCCAGCCGCTGAAGCCGGGCTCGATGGGCCGGCCGCTGCCGGGCTACTCGATCGTGCTGGTCGACCCGGTGACCGGCAAGCCGGCGACGAGGGCGAGATCTGCATCGACCTCGACGCCCGCGCCGATCGTCGCTGATGGTCGGCTACCACGACTCCGCAGGAGCGCACCGCCGAGGCGATGCGCGACGGCGTCTACCACACCGGCGACGTGGCGGTCCGTGACGCCGACGGCTACATCACCTACGTCGGGCGCACCGACGACGTGTTCAAGGCGTCCGACTACCGCATCTCGCCGTTCGAGCTGGAGAGCGTGCTGATCGAGCACGCGGCGGTCGCCGAGGCCGCCGTGGTGCCGTCGCCCGACCCGCTGCGGCTCGCGGTGCCGAAGGCGTTCGTCATGCTGACCGCCGGGCACGAGCCGACCGCCGAGACCGCGCGGTCGATCCTCGCGTACGCGCGCGAGCGCCTGGCGCCGTACAAGCGGGTCCGGCGGCTCGAGTTCGCCGAGCTGCCGAAGACGATCTCCGGCAAGATCCGCCGGGTCGAACTGCGTACCTCCGAGGAGAAGCGCACGCCCGACGACCGAAACCCGGGCGAGTTCTGGGAAGACGACTTCGCGTAGACGCTGCTCCCCGCCGCCGTCCACCGACGTCCACGCGACGCGACACGCCCACGGGACACGCCGATCGGCTCGGATTTCCGACGCCACTGTGGCCTCGGCGGGTCTCTAGCCACCGTGACGTCGGAAAAGCGGCGGAGGGTGTGTCGACACGCGACAAATCGGGCATGGGGCGGCCGGTTCCGTCGGAAGTCCACACGATAAGCGGGCGTGATTAGAGTCGGTGGCGTGGACACGGGGTGGCGCGACGATCAAGGGACGCTCGTGCGCGTGCCAAGCTCGCCGAGGCGGGTGGTGTCGCTGGTGCCGTCGCTGACCGAGGCGGTGGCTTCGGTCGACGCCACGGTTCTCGTCGGCGCCACGGATTACTGCGTCCAGCCACCGACACTCGACGTCGCGCGGATCGGCGGCAGCAAGTTCCCGTCGGTCGAGGCCGTGCTCGCGCTCGCGCCCGATCTGGTGCTCGCGAACGTCGAGGAAAACCGGCTCGACGACGTCGAGGCCATTCGGGCGGCCGGGGTGCCGGTCTGGGTCACCTACCCACGCACGCTCGACGAGGCCCTGCTCAGCCTCGCCCGCATGTTCGCCGCGATGTCGTTGCCCGCACCGGAGTGGCTCGACGCGGCCGAACGCGCGTGGTCGGTGCCGTTTCCGGTGATCGCGACGCGGGCGCTCGTGCCGGTGTGGCGGCGGCCGTGGGTGGTGTTGGGCTCGGAGACGTTCGCGGGCGACGTGCTGAAACGGCTCGGCGTCACCACGCTCTACGCCGACGATCACGAGCGCTACCCGCGTCCCTCGATAGACGAGTTGCGAGCCGCCGCCCCGGACCTGCTCGTGTTACCCGACGAGCCGTACGCCTTCACCGCAGACGACGGGCCCGAGGCGTTTCCGGGGGTCCCGTTCGCGCTGGTGTCGGGGCGGCATCTGACCTGGTACGGTCCGTCGCTCGCCGAGGCGCCCGCGATCCTGTCGGCCCAGCTCGCGGCCGCTACGGCACGCTGAAGCCGGTCGGGCGGGTTCGGTAGAGGAGCGCGCCCGGGTGGATCGGATGCCGAAGTTGCTGCCATGAGGCGGCCTCGTCCGGCGCGTGGAGACCAGTCGCGATAGGGCAGGTAGGCAAGCCGCCAGCCGATGCCGAACATCAGGTACCAGCCGTAGATCGGGATCAGCATCAGCAGCCAGTCGCGGCGGCGATAGGAGATGCGGGGACCGACGATCGCCATGACCACGGCCGGCAGCCCGTAGCGCGCCCAGCCGCTGACCTCGACCGGAGCGGTCCACTGGAAGCCGTCGAAGAGCCACCGGATGCTCGCGGCCGACCAGGTGCAGGGTATCGCCATGAGCAGGAAGATTCCGGCGGTCAGGGCAGCGCGCGTCAGCGTTGATCTTGGGCTGGCCGGCACGGGGGCAGGTCGGTGCCACCGATGTTCGGGTCGTCGGAAACCGCGTCGGTCCAGTCGGCGCCGTTGAAGTAGCGCTGACCCGCACCGTAGGGATTCCGATACCAGCCGGCCGGCGACGGTTCCTGGTTGTGCATCTGATGCCCATCTGGGAGGCGCTTTCCGGGCGGAACACCGTACCAATGTGAAGCTTCTGATCTTGATTTTGGGTGTGATGTCCTGCACTGATCACTGCCAGCCGGTGCTCACGGGGTGGGACGATTTAGGGCGACTCCGGGGACCGCGACGAGATCCAGCAGGACGACGCCGGCCTCGAGACGACGCAAGGAGAGCGATATGACCCAAGCGGAAGTGTCATCGCTGTACGGCGGCCCGCCACCCGGCGCGTGCGCACCCGCGACCTGATCGCCGCCAAGGAGCGCGGCGAGCGGTGGGCGATGCTCACCGAGCTACGACCGTACCCCGCCGGGATCTTCGACGACGCCGGCATTCCGGTGCTGCTCGTCGGCGACTCCGCCGCCAACAACATCTACGGCTACGAGTCCACGGTGCCGGTCACGGTCGACGAGTTGCTTCCACTGGTACGGCCGTCGTGCGGGCGACTCGCGGTCGCTCGTCGTCGCCGACCTGCCCTTCGGCTCG
This sequence comes from uncultured Actinomycetota bacterium, assembly GCA_963797605.1. Classification (GTDB taxonomy): domain Bacteria; phylum Actinomycetota; class Actinomycetes; order Mycobacteriales; family Micromonosporaceae; genus DASQPR01. The sequence continues at coordinate 262,934 of CAWCPX010000008.1, forward strand.
TACAAGCGGGTCCGACCCAGGCCCTGAGACCGCGGTGCGGTTCTTCAAGGAGGGCGGCGCCACGCGGTCAAGCTCGAGGGCGGGCCCGGGTCGCCGGGCAGATCGCGGCGCTCACCGACGCCGGCATCCCGGTGATGGCCCACCTCGGGTTCACCCCGCAGAGCGAGCACACCCTCGGCGGGTTCCGGGTGCAGGGCCGGGGTGCGGGCGCCGACAAGCTGATCGAGGACGCGCTGGCCGTGCGGAGGCCGGCGCGTTCGCCGTCGTGCTCGAGATGGTCCCGGGCGACGTCGCGAAGCGGGTGACGCCGAGCTGCGCGATCCCGACCGTCGGGATCGGCGCGGGCCCGGACACCGACGCCCAGGTGCTGGTATGGCCGGACATGGCCGGGCTGAACACCGGGAAGGCACCGCGGTTCGTCAAGCGCTACGCCGACCTCGCGGGGGTGCTGAGCGGCGCGGCCGACAGTTCGCCGACGAGGTCCGCGAGGGCGTCTACCCGACGGCGGAACACCGTTTTAGTCAGCATGGAACGGCCGGCTCACTTGCGCTGCACCCGTAGGCGATCTCTCGTGGGTCATCCACTGTTGTAGCGGAAGGAGCCACTACCGAAAGGAGCCGGCCGCTCATGTCCAGTGTCGCTGTTGGCGGGGGTCCGATCCATCTGGGGATGGATACGAGTAAGAACAAGATCGCGGTGGCGGTCCTGCGGTGGGGTGAGCAGACCCCGGATATCGAGATGATTTTCAATGATGAGGCGTCGGTGCGGCGTCTGATCGGGCGGTTCCCGGATCGGGGTCTGCTGCGTACGTGTTACGAGGCGGGGCCGACCGGGTTCGGGTTGCATCGGCTGCTGCGGTCGATGGGGGTGGCGTGTGACGTGATCGCGCCGGCGTTGATCCCGAAGGCGCCGGCGGATCGGGTGAAGACCGACCGGCGTGACGCCCGGCGTCTGGCGCGGTTGCATCGGGCTGGGGAGCTGGTCGCGATCCGGGTCCCGAGCCAGGCGGAGGAGGCGGTCCGGGATCTGTGTCGGGCGCGGGCGGATATGGTCACGGACCGGACCCGGACCCGGCATCGGTTGAGTAAGTTTCTGCTGCGGCACGACCGGGTCTGGCGAGAGCCGCAGTGGACGCTCACGCATGAGAGGTGGCTGCTGACTCAGCGCTTCGACGAGGCGGCGCTGCGGGCCACCTATGCCCATTACCGGTCGATGCTGGTGGCCCGGGACGCGGAACTCGCCGCGATCGAAGCCGGATCTCGGCGTACTGGTATGACCACGGTCCGTTCGCCGACGCGGTCGCCCGGCTGGCCGCCTACCGCGGGGTGGCGCAGTTGGGGGCGTTGACGATCGCCAGCGAGGTCGGTGACTGGCGGCGGTTCCCGGCGGCGCGGACGTTTATGGGCTTCACCGGCCTGGTCCCCAGCGAGTACTCCACCGGCGAGACGGTGCACCGTGGTCACATCACCAAGGCCGGCAACACGCATCTGCGCACCCAGCTGATCGAATCGGCGTGGGCGTATCAGCACGTGCCGAACCTCGGCGTGATGCTGCGCCGCCGTCAGGCCGGCGTCGACCCGGCCACGGTGGCCCGGTCCTGGACCGCGCAGCAGCGGCTGTGCACGCCGATTTCGGCGACTGAGCGCCCGCAAGAGCAGCCGCAACATCGTCGCCGTGGCCGATCGCCCGGGAACTCGCCGGGTTCCTGTGGGCCGAAATGACCGCCGCCGCGTAGAGCGTGAAGGACTCCCACCATGAACCGCGCGCGCAGCACACACCGGTCGGATCGGTGACCGCGCGCGCCCCCCACCCCACGACGCGTCGAGGCACGCCGTTGCAGGAACGATCCCCGTCGCACTATGGCCCACCGCCACGGCGGTGACAGCCGCACTCTAGTCAGGGGCACCCTCCTGCGCACACCCGACATGCGATCTCGACACGCGAACATCAGACAGGCGGCGCACCGACCCGCTCCGTCTCGACGCGTCGTGGCCACCAACCCCGACCACCACCGCACCATCCACCACCCAGGACTTCCCTGCCCCGCTGCTCCGATCGTCGCTACAGCCGGGCAGACGCGTCAAGGGCGCCACGGCGTCGCTGCCGCGACCGGCATCCGCCGGCCCTTGACCCGCCCACCCGGCTGCGGAATCAGGCAGCCGAACGCGGCAGGGAAGACACCGACCCGCGCCCAAAACCGCCCACGACTCACCCTAGAAACCAGACAACCACCGCAATGCCGTACTCACACTTGACAGGTCCGTTCCACATCAGCTGTTGAGCGTGATCGTGTTGCCAGAGACGGTGATCTTCTCGGGGGCCAGCGGTCGTGGCGCGGGACCCTGTACGACGTCGCCGTTGGCGATGTTGTATTTGCTGCCGTGGCAGGCGCAGTTGATCGTACCGCCGGTGACGTCGTGCACGATGCAGCCCTGGTGGGTGCAGATGGCGGTGAAGCACTTGAGATCGCCCTGGGTTGGCTGGGTGACGACCACCTGTTGATCCTGGAAGATCTTGCCGCCACCGACCGGGATGTCTGCGGTGCTGCCGAGGCTCGTGCCGCTGGCCTGCGAGGCACTGCCCGAGCCGGCCGGGCTGGACGGGGTGGTCGTCGGGGTGCCGCCCGGCGAGGCGTTGCCCAAGCCGGCCGGGCTGGGCGGAGTGGAGGTCGTCGGGGTGCCGCCCGATGTGGTCGTGTTCAATGCGCTCGAGCATGCGGCGAGCGTGGTGGCCGCCGCGGCGGTTCCTAGTCCGGCGAGCACGACGCGACGTGACATGGGAGAGACCATCGCGGTATAACCTCCATAGTGTCGTAATTACGCAATTCATGAACACCAGTAGTCACGCCAACATCGTGGCGGCGGTTCGGCGCGGTGAGTGCTATCACTGCCACGGTCGGATGGGCGACCGAGGGCACCTAGTCGTTCCCGCTAAGTGACCGCCGCTGTTCCAACTCACTGAGATCGAGGAAGACGGCGCAGGTCGGGAGGAGATCCACGCGCTGGTGTCGGTCGGGTCGTCCGCGACGTGACCGCGCCGTATTTGGCTTCCTGGGCGGCGAGCCAGAGCCCTCGTCGTGTTCGCCGGTCAGCTGCGGCACGTGACGTTGACGAGATGGGGGGATTGTCTACGCAGCTACGTAGATGCGCATTTGTCCATCATTCCGCTGAACTGGTGGATCAGGCGCATGTCTGTAGCGACGGCGAGTGCCAATACGCCTTGTCCGGTGTCGCGATAGGCAGTCAGACGCGCAGGGGACGTTCCTGTGCCCGGCAGGCTGAACACCGTGATCGTTCCGCCGAGGGCCTCGACCCGGTCGGTGAGACCGGTCAGCCCGGAGCCGTTGGCCGGGTCCGCGCCCCCGACGCCGTCATCGCGCCCCATCAGCCGTATGCGGCCGTCTTCCACGCCGGCCCCCGACCCAGATCGCGGTAGCGCGCGCGTGTTTGGCGGCGTTGGTCAGCGCTTCTGCGACCACGTAATAGGCTGCGACCTCGACCTGCTCCGGAAATCGGCCTTCCATGTCGGTATCAAGTTCGACAGGGCCGCTGCGCGCCCGGCCTGCGACGTGAGCGCGGGACCGAGGCCGCCCTTGGCCGGCAGGAACCGGTGGATGAGTTGAGAGCGCCTCCAGCTCATTCCGCCGATCCACAATCCACGAGTCCACAGAGCCACGGCAGGTCAAGGATCTTCGGTCATGTGGAACGGTGGTTGCTATCGGGTGAGTGGCGGGCGATGACGTAGCGGCGCGGGCTGCCCACGGTGATGTTTCCGCCGTTGGGGGCACCGATGGAGGGCTGGTGCCTTGCCCAGTGCGGGCGGGAGATCCTGGGTGTCTGCTGGTGGACCAAGTCGGCCGGTCCCCCGCCGGCGGAGCGCGCTGATGTGTTGTACAAATGGGAACCGGCCCCACGCGGTGACGCGTGGGGCCGGAGCGGGTTGCGAGGGTGCTAGTTGGCGGTCAGCTTGCCGACGAGGCCGTGCGTCTCGTTGTCCGGACCGGCGGTGAACAGGATGGAGTCCGGTCCGCCGATGGCGGTGTTTCCGACGAGCAGGGCCCAGAGGCCGTCGATCACGACCGGCTTGCCGGACGAGTCGGTGACCGGGCCGATGAAGTGGCCGGTCTGCGGGTTGAACGCGTTGATCCGGCCGTTGCCGAAGTTGCCGACGAGCAGGTCGTTCGAGAACGTGCCGAAGGTGGCCGGTGCGATCGCGACGCCCCATGGCGCGTCGAGCACGCCGTGGCTGGCCAGCCGCTCGATGAATGAACCGTAGTTGGTGTAGACGTCGACGAAGCCTTCACCCGGCTTCTTGACCTCCATGTGCGTGGTCGGGTCGACCTTCGCATAGGTCACGTAGACCTTGCCGCCGAGCTCCGTGACATTGAACGGCGCGTAGCCCTTGGGCAGGTTGTTGTCACGGAACAGCCCATCCACCGGCAGCTTGGTGAACGTGGAGTCGAACACGTCGACCTTCCCGGTGGCGAAGTCCGCGCCGAGCAGCAGCGGACCGAACGGGCTATGCGCCAGCGCGAGGCCGGTGTACACCGACCCGGCTTGGTCGGCAGCGACCGTAGCCACGGTGCCGCCGGCCCACGCAGTGATGTCGCCACCGAGGCCGGCGAAGATGAACTTCGCCGGTGTCGTAGTGCCCGGCAGGTCAAAGCTGGTGGTGTCGTTGAACACCTGACCGGTCGGCGGTCCACCCGGGATGCTGACGACGAGCGGGGTGATGCTCGCCGGCGCCGAGCCAACGCTGCCAGCGTAGAGAGTCGACGTGCTGGTACCCGTATTCGACACCCACAGCGGAGTGGTCGGGCCCTCCGAAGCACCCCACGCGTTGATCAGGTGCGGATCCGTCAGCTGCGCCTTGCCGGGCTGATCGGACACGAGATTGGTCTGCGTGACGCCGTTGGACCTCGCGTGAGCGCTCGGTGTCTGAGCGTCCGCCGCAAGTGGAATGGCAAGGGCAATGGCGGCCGATACCAGCACGCCACCGCCGACCAGACCGACTCGTTTGAGCATAAGAGACTCCTCACATCGTGGTCACCGTCATGGGAGAGCAACGGGACCTTCACGAAGACGCACGGGCGCTGCAACGAGCCGGTTCGACGAATTGTGGAACTCGAGGGGCCTTCGTGGCGCAGATCATCCGAACTACGAGTCGTTACATGGCTGTCGACTCGCCGAAATCGGCGACAGCGGCACACGATTCACCGACACCCGTGGGCTCAAGGCCTTCGCCAGGTCCGCCCCCATCACCAGAGCCTCCGGCCGGAGCGACTTCGTCACCCGCCGACGCAGTCAAATCGCTTGGGCCGGCCAGCGAACGCGGTCGCGACCCGTAGCGGGCGGATCGTTTCCGCTGCGAGTTCGTAGTGGCCGCGCGCAGGTTTTGCAGGAACGCGAGGCAGGCGATGTGACGTGAGCGCTGCGGTCGGTGCGCAACCCTCGCATCGGCGGTAATCGGTGTTTGAGTCGACTGTGATCGGGTTCGATGCGGGTTGTTGACGTACTGCTCACGTGGTGCCACGCCGCCGGCACCATCTCGTCGAGGACCCGTGGGTAGATCGGTGCGGCGTCGGTAGCCACCTCAGCGGGGGCCACCTAACGTGGTCAGCGCACGTGTGAAGAACCGTCGGGCGGCTGCCGCGTCCCGCCGGGTGGATACCGGGATGTCGATGATCTTCCCGTGCTGGTCGACGGCCCGGTAGACGAAGCGCCACACGCCGTTGACCTTGAATTATGTTTCGTCGACGAACCACCGGTCACGAGACAGGCCGATGGCGCGTCCACTTTGTCCACAAGGTGCGTTCCGGTATCGCTATCTGACCACCTGTGCGAACATGACCGCGCTTAGCAGATACCAGGAAATGGCCAGAGCGGGGCAGGCTGATGGTGTTTAGGGCGGCGGTCGGCCCGTCCGGTGGCGGACCGACCGCCGAGTGACCGCGGCTAGTTGGACTCGGGAAGGATCTCCCAGGCGAAGTTGTCGCCGTGCTGCTGGTTCCAGAACAGTCGCCAGCCGTCTTGGAAGAGTTTGGGGGTCTTGGCGCCGAGGATGCCGCCGATTGTGGCGTCGCCGTCGGACATATGGATGCCGGTGATCTCGTTGTCGCCTTCGTTGGGGAAGCCGTTGCCGAGCGCGCTGTACATGTTGTCCAGCGTGGCCGAGGCATCCCGGCCTTCGGCGATGAATCGGATCGGGTCCTGCCCGTGGGCGTAGTTGATGCGCACGTCGAACAGGTACGCCGAGTCGAACGCGTTGCGCTGCAGGTGCAGGCCATCGCCGGCGTCTTCGACGAATGCGACGTGGTTGTTGTCGATGAACGTGACGTTGTCGAACGCTGCGTGTGCCTGGTCGCCCTGGTAGAACACGCTCAGCGTGCCGTGGTCGGCGCGCGGGTCGGATTGGGTGAGTTTGAACAGCGTGCCCCAACCGCCGAATCCCGTGTTGGCGGTGCTGGTGGTGGTGGTGTCACCGGTGGCGCCGAAGTAGAACTCGCCGAAGCGGGTGCCGGGCCGGAACACGCCGTTCTCCGGCCGCTTGAACGGCGTCGCGCCGGCGGCTTTGGCGAGGGTGTTCGCGGCGAACGGCAGGCCGCTGGTGTCGGTGGCGGTGTCGTGGATGGTCACCCATGCGGTGTCGAAGGAGTGCCCGTAGGTGCTGAGGTCGGCTTGGTCATCGGTGAAGATGCCGCCGGTCGGATGGGTAGCGTCGATCGGTTGGAATCTTATCGGCTGGTGACTGCGCGCGGACATGACCTGCAGTGCCTGCAGCTTCCCACCCCTGGTGAGATCGGCTTTGTCGTAGGGCAGGAAGCGGTAGACGAAGCTGTTCGGGTTCTTGGCATTGGTGCCGGGTGCGGTGGCACCACCGACGTCTTCGACGAGCCAGAGGTTTCCTGCGGAGTCGTTCTGGATGCCCTCGTACCCGGCGCGGCCGATTGCGGGGGAGATGTCCTCGACGGTGGCGCCGACGTCGGGCGTCGACTGCATCACCGACGCGTTGTTCGGAGACTCGGTGGTGAACAAGAGTCGCCGCGCCCAGGGGTCCCACGTTGACCCGTCGATGGTCGGGATCGATGTACCGTCGGCGAGCTTGTCCGCGATCAGGGTGACCCGGTGCGCGGCGTCCGCGTCGAGGTTGACCCGGGTGATGTAGCCCTGGACTCCCGTCTCGTGGCCCGCGTACAGGAAGTGTGTGCCGTAGTCATAGTGCGGGTCCGCGCCGGTGAGGCCACGAAGGTGGAGGTAGGTGTTCTTGTCGGGCTCTGTCTTGTTGGCCTCTACGTTGTGCCCTGGGGCCTGCACGATCGTGGGATCCGCGATCAGGGGGCCGTTGGCGTTGTAGCCGTAGAAGCCGACGGCGCCGTCAGGGTTCTCCAGCGCCATCGAGCCTTGCGCCACCGCGTACTGCCTCAGTTCCGGTGAGAGCGCGTCGGGTGCGGCGATGCCACGGATGTCGGGGGTTGCCGGGATCGAGGTCCAGTTCAGTGGCGGGTGCGGGCCTGCGGCCTGCCCGTCGGACGGGTATAGCGCGACCGTAGCGGCGATGGCCGCCAACGAGGCGACCGCGACGCTCGCGAGACGCTTCCGTGTTATCCATCAATGGTCTCCCTGCAGGGTGTCGGATATCGCACGATGCACCCTGATTCCTACGCCGCCCTTGTCAACACAGCGGCTCAGGTCAATGACCGCGCGGCGAAACCTAGGCGAAACCTAGGCGAAACCTGAATCCCAGCTGTGTTCTTTGTTGGCAGATCCAATGCAGACTCTGCACGCGGCGACCTCACGCGAACCGTTCACACCCCGAGGCTGGAACGTCTAACCTTGCCACCCGCCTTGAGGACCCGTCGGTCGAACAATTCCCTATCGAGACTCGTCGCCAAAGTGTTGATGGGCACGGCGACACAGTCGATTGCCGGGCACCCCGACCTGCCTAGCAAGTCCTGCGGGTGTAGGTAATCGAGTGACCCGTCGCCGCCGCCATCGACCACCTCGACGCCTTGTCGTCAACGTTTTCGATTGCCCGTTGCTGTAGGACGGTCCCTGCCATAAGAGCAAACCCAGGCCCGGGCGACTGCTCGTCGCGTTCGAGTAGCGACGTCATCCTGGTCATCGTGGTTCGGTTCCGTTTCAACGGGTCATGTCATCAGTGGGCGATGCATGAGATGCCAACGCCGTGGCGCGCCGCGATGTCGCCGATGGCCACGGCGAGCAGGTCCGGGCGTTCGCTGGCGGTCAGGTGGCCGCCGGGAAAGGTCAGGACTTCGGCTGCGGGCAGACGCTCGCGGGTGGCCTGGATCTGACGGTTTCGCTCCAGACACGATGGGCGGCCTCGGTTCCACACGAGCAATACCCGCCGCTGTAACCAGCCAGGCGGAGCACGCCCGCCAGGCCTGCGGCGCGCGGACGAACGCCGCATGGGACGAACGGGCTGCTCATCCTTGCGACTACGCAGCCGCAAGCCCCGGGTCGTGGTCGACGCCGCGAATCGAGGCCTTTGTTCTTGTCGGCAGGACGTTGTTGTCATTGACGGCTCGTGGCGAGCACGGTGGTGCGGTCGCTGCCTCGGCGGCGATCTCCGGGTGGACATCTTCTGCTCACCGCGACGATGCTTAGCGGAGTGTTTCAGTGGCTAACGTCTATCTGCGTGTGACTGGGGTATTACTGCGAAGGGAACAGTTATGGCTTTACGGGGTTTTGCCCATCCGGTGCGCCGTGCGACTGCGGTCGCTGTCGCTGTCCTGATCGGCGCGGGCACGGTCGTGTCCGGTCAACAGGCGCAGGCCGCACCGCACGCGGCGGGGACGACGACGTCTGCCTCCTGCCGTCTCGGCAATGGGGTACAGCACGTCATCAGCTTGGTGTTCGACAACGTGCATTTCGCGCGGGACAACCCGAACGTGCCGTCGGACCTCGAGCAGATGCCGCATCTGCTGAACTTCCTGGAGCAGAACGGCACCGTGCTGTCGAATCTGCACACGCCGATGATCGCGCATACCGCCGACGACAGCCTGGCGATCTACACCGGCCTCTACGGCGATCGGCACGGTCAGCCGCTGAGCAACACGTACAAGACCTACAACCCGGACGGCACGACCGACCCGGCGACCTCGTTCGCGTACTGGACCAGCCCGGCGTCGACACGGCGGCGACGCCGACCGCCGGTCATGACACCACGCCGACCATGGCCTACTCGGCCACCACGCCCGCGACGCCGAACACCGGTCAGCAGACGCCGGCACCGTGGGTTCCGTTCACGCGTGCGGGCTGCTCCGTCGGTGACTTCTCGACCGCGAACATGGTCCTGGAGAACACCACCCAGGACATCAACACCGTCTTCGGCCCGAACTCGCCGGAGAGCGCCCAACTCGCCGCCGACCCGGACTCGTTCAAGGATCCCGAGGTCGCCGACTACATCGGCGTCGCCGTGCACTGCGCACGTAAGGCGACGCAACGTGCGCCGACGCGCAGGCGGTCAAGTTCGGGCAGACCACGCCGTCGCCCAGTGCGCGGCCCGACCTGCTGCCCACCGAGCCGGGCGGCTACACCGGCTACCAGGGTCTGTTCGGCGCCCGGTACGTCGGCTCCGGTGCTCGGCGCCGGCACACCGAACCTGACACACGCCGGATATCCGGTGACCGACTCGACCGGCACGCTCACGGACCTGTCCGGCGTGGCGATCACGAACCAGTTCAGCCACACCGCGGGCTTCCCCGGTTTCAGCCCCACCGCGTCGCAGACGCTCGCCTACCTCGCTGACATGCAGGAGAGCGGCATCCCGGTAACCTACGGATACATTTCCGACATTCACGAGCGCAAGGCCGGCACGAGCAACTGCACCACGGCCTCGGCGACCGGCTCGGGCAAGCCGATCGGCCCGGGCGACAGCTGCTACGTCACGAACGCCAAGGCCTACGACGCGGCGTTCGCAGCCTTCTTCGACCGGCTGCAGAAGGACGGCATCACGCCGGCGAACACAGAGTTCCTCATCAGCGCCGAGGAGAACGACCAGTTCGCCGGCGCCAACGTCGGACGGGCCAGCCAGCCCACGCCGGCGGGCTGTGACGGCGTCACGGTCGCGTGCCAGTACGCCATCGGCCAGGTCGGGGAGCTGCAGGCGAACATCAAGGGGTTGCTGTCGACGACGGCGAGCAAGAACACCGCGTTCGACATCGAGCCGCAGGGTGCCTCGATCTACGTACACGGCCAGCCCGCCGCCGACGACCCGGCGGTCCGCCAGCTCGAACGCGACACCGCGTCGATGACCGGGGACAACCCATACAGCGGCGCCACCGGCCAGAAGATCGTGAAGTACCAGGCCGGCGCGGTTGAGCAGCGGATCCTGCACATGCAGACGGGCGATCCGCTGCGGACACCGACATACACGCTGTTCCCGGTACCGGACTACTTCTTCTCCACCACCGGTCCGAACGTGTCGATCAACAGTTCGTTCGCGTGGGACCACGGGTACTACTCGCCGAACATCGACATCACCTGGGGCGCCTTCGCGGGCCCCGGCGTCGCCCGGTTGGGCGTGGACGGTCCGCAGCCGGCTGACGGCAACGAGGCATCGGATCCGAACTCGACGCGGACCGTGCCGCAGGCCAGCGGGACCGGCACGTACGTCGACGAGGTCGACCTGCGGCCGACCCTGCTGCACCTGGTCGGGCTGCACGACGACTACCCGTCCGACGGCACCGTCGTGAACCAGGTGCTGACGCATCCGACGGCGACACCCGCCAGCCTGGCGGCGCTGTACCGGCAGCTGAACTCCAGCGTCGGAGCGTTCGCCACGGACACGTTGATCGCCGAGTCGGCCGCGCTCGCCAGCGGGTCGGCCAGCAACGACCAGCAGCTATGCCGACGTCGAGGACACGCTCCAGCACCTGGCTGACGCGCGCGACGCGTTGGCCAGCGAGATGAAGCAGGTGCTGGCCAGCGGGTCGACGCCGTCGCACGGGCAGCTCACGTCGCTGACCGCGCGGGGCAACGCCTTGCTCCGACAGGCGGCGAACCTGGCCGCCCACGCCTGAACGACCGAACCATCCGCCGGGTCCGCGCATTCCGCGCGGACCCGGCGGCGTACCCGCACACTCCGAGCGTCACGCCGCCATTCCAAGAACCAGCAACTTCGCAGGCACACCGCGTCGGGATGCTTCGGCTGACGGGTGGGTTGCCGCCTCGAACATAGGCGGCAACCATTGAGCCGAGTGTTCGGTCGTGCCTCACTGCGCGCCCGGACCGGCCGTGCCGCACGAGCCGTTGCCCAGCGTCAGGACCTCGCCGCCACTCTCGATGAGTTCGAGACCATCTACCGGCACGTCGCCGCACACACGGCGACCGATGCACCCGCCCACGGCACGCTGGCATGACAGTCCAGAGAATTGATAGCGCCCCTCGTATCGATTTCGCGGACACGGATCCGCTGCTCACTATCGATGTCTTTCGCAATGCGCGGCACGGAACTGCGCAGATCAGCGGGACTGGCCGGATACCACCTGGACTCACCCGGTGGCCGACCTGACCGAACACCTCGAACAGCACCTCGGCCCCATCCAAAACGGCGCCACCAACCCGGAACTCCCGGGCATCAGCGTGGTGTGGTTCGAGCTGAACCGTCCGCATTTCGGCATGCGCACCCTCGCGACGCTCGGCCTGTCCCACCAACACCTCACCGGACCAGGCGCCAACCACCAGGAACTCCTACTCCACGTTCGCGAACAGACCGCCCCACCCAATGCGCCGGCGATCCTGTTCCAAGTCGCGAGGGAACTGATCGAACGCGGCCACGGCCTACGCCGCGGCGAAGTCATCGGTCCACGCGGGCACCTATTCGACCAGGGCGAATGCACCGCGCCCTCTACGCAGCCGTTCCCGTCTACGTTTCGCAAGACTTCGGCGAGCTCGACACCGGCACCCGCACGATCACCCTCATCCGGCTCGTGCCGATCACCACCACCGAAGCCGAGTTCGTCGCCTCACACGGCTGGACAGCATTCGAAGACATGCTCGCCACCGAAGACCCAGACCTCAGCGACGTCAACCGACCGCCACTCACCGGCACGCACACGCCAACCGCCTGAGCTGCGCAAGCAGCCACCCACACCGCCACTACTCCACCCGACCAACGCACCAGTTGACAGCGAACAGGGTTCGGATGTCCTTAGCCTGGTAACCGTCTCGGACCGGTGTTCGAGATGCCTCACGGCAGCGGGGCGTGGCTTATCGGATGTCGCCGCTGATATGGCTCGTCAAGACTCGCCACCCCCGCCGCCTGAGGACGTCCTAGCCGCTGATTGAAAGCTGCGAACATCGCTGTCTAAGGACACGTGGTAGGCCGTCCACGAGGCACAACGTCTCGTATGGGCGTCCCGGGAAAAATGCGTTGACGGTGACTCCCAACAGGTCCGATGGTTCGCTCGTGATGATTCGACGTGAACTGCCCGACGACGCCTCCGGATCCGCGCGGTCACCGCTGCCGCGTTCCACGGAGTCGAACACAGCGCACCGCCGGTGGAGCCGGGCGGCGACCGGCGAAGCGACCCTGATCTCGTGGCTGCGAGCGACCCGAGCTGGATCCCGGAGCTGTCCCTGGTGGCCATCGTCGGCGATCTCGTCGTCGGCCACGTCTTAGCAACCGAGCCCACGTCGATACCCACCCGGTCCTGGGCCTCGGACCGCTGAGCGTTCTCCCGCACCACCGCCAGGCCGGCATCGGGGCCGCCCTGATGCACGCGATCCTCGGAGCCGCCGACGCCCTCGGCGAGACGCTGGTAGGACTGGTCGGTAACCCTGACTACTACGGCCGCTTCGGCTTCGAACCGGCACGGTCATTCGCCGTCACCGCACCGGACCCGTCATGGGGCGACGCATTTCAGGTCCGAACCCTGACGCGATACGACGGCCAGACCGGCCACTTCCACTACGCACACCCCTTCGACCGGCTCTGAACACTCACCACCCGGCCCGGGCCGCGTATCCGGGCGAGGTAATCGGCGAGTTTGCGAACACTCCACCGGGTGAACGGCTGGTCCAACGATTCCGGGCGGGTGTTGGCCGTCGTGACGATGAACGCTTCGCCGTCGTCACTGATGCGGCGGGGACGGACACCCGCCCACCGAGGGTCCAGGCATCCCAGGCCATCTCGTTAACCAGTGGATCACCTGCCGGACCGAAACCTCGTCCGCCGACACCCGAGCGGCGATCACCGCAACACTGTTGCCTCCGGCTGACGCAGTGGGTACACGCATGTCTTCGGGCCGCCACGGGACGGCAAATGTCCGAGTAGTTGCCGCCGCAAGGCAAACAACGGGGCCGCTAATCGCTACCGAAATGGGATTCTGGGACCACCCATTCGGGGCGGCCGATAGCGTGGACTGTCATGGCACAGAGGCAGAATCCCGTCGCGGTGCTCGGTATGGGGGCAATGGGTCACGCGATGGCCACCAACATCGTGCGCGCCGGCATCCCGACGATCGTCTGGAATCGCACACCCGCCGCCACACGCGATCTCGCCACCCTCGGCGCGGACGTGGCCGAATCCGCCGCTGAGGCCGCGCGGCGAGCCCCGATTGTCGTGACGATGGTGACCGACGCCGACGCCGTCATCTCGATCGCCGGGGACATGGGCATGCTCGCTGCTCTTGCTCCAGGAGCGATCTGGGTCCAAACGAGCACCATCGGCGTCGCCGGAATCGAACGCGTCGCCGCCAAGGTCCAAGCTGACCGCCCGGACGTCACTCTGCTGGACGCACCAGTATCCGGTAGCAAGGCGCCCGCCGAGCACGGCCAGCTGACCATCTTCGCGTCCGGACCCGACGAGGTCCGCCCGGCGGTCACGCCCCTCTTCAATGCCATCGGGCAGCGGACGATCTGGGTTGGTCCCGTCGGCGCTGGATCCCGGCTCAAGCTGGTCAACAACGCGTGGCTGGCGCTCGCGTCGGACGCGGTCGCCACCTCGGTCGCCCTAGCCCAGCAGTTGGGGCTGCAATCGCAGACAGTGGTCGACGCTTTCGACGGCGGACCGCTCGTTTCGCCCTGGCAAGCAGCCAAGCTGCGCCGCATCGTTCGCGACGACTTCTCGAGCGAATTCCCGTTGTCTCTCGCGCTCAAAGATGTCCACCTCGCCCTGCAGGCCGCCGGCGACGATCGCTATCGGTCTCTCCTGGGTCTGGCTGACGAATGGGAGCGGGCAGTCGCGGCGGGGTTCGGCGACCAGGATCTCACCGTCATGACCCGTGCGCTGGAGACCATCCGATAACTTCGCTAGAGGCCAGGAACCCACCGGATGAGTCGCGGTTTCGCGGCCGTCGTCGCGAGCTTCCAGGCGCGTTGCCGTATTTGTTCGTCGTCCGATAAATCCCGTAACGGCGTGCGGGCCAGGCGGAAGCCGTAGATCTGGCCGGCCACGCTGGTCATCGAGATCAGCAGGGCGACGACGGCCACCCACGTCCGGTGGTGCAGCGCCCAGGAGGCGGCCGCGATCACGAAGAACGGCAGCACGCCCCAGAATGCCAGGCCGTGGACCCTGGCCGCGCGTGCCACCGCCGGAAACGCCATATTGGCATGGATGTCGGCGTCCGTCGGTGTGATCGACATGGGTGTGCTCCGGCCAGTCGGGGGCAGTGGCACCGACAGTGTGCGCTGAAGGCGTCAGGGACGGTAGGGCGCATCCCATCTGACACGACCGTTTCCGGTGCCAGCCGAGGTGGCCGGCACCGGAAACGGCAGATCCCGACAACCTCAGGTCACGTCGCGGCGGCGGGTCAGTGCGATGCCGATTCCGCCGATCAGCAGCGCGTATCCGATCATGACCAACAGGCCGGCCCACTGGGGGGCGCGTGGTCGAAGATGCGCGGCCGGGTGGTCATGACCTGGGACGCGACCGCGGGTGCGATGACGCCGGCGCGCCGAGGACCAGCAGTGGTGGTAGACGTGGTAGATCAGGTGGAAGATGAGCTCGACGGCGGCGAACCCGATCAGGTAGACCGCCATGCCGGTGACGACGGAGCCGATCTGGCTGCGGATCAGTGTGCCGAGACCGAGGCCGAAGATCGCCCACATGACGAACGCGAGCAGGTTCAGCGGACCGATCGCACCACGATCCAGTCGGTGAGCGAAAGACTGACGTGCTGACTGTGCAGGAAGATCGGTGTGACGATCACGTCCATCACGGTGGACACGAACCAGAACAGCGCGCCGAAGATCGATGGCCGCGGCGAGCTTGGCCATGATGACGGCGGTGCGGTGCGGGTTGGTCATGAACGTCGCGGTCGCGGTCTGGTGGAAGAACTCGTTCGTGACCACCAGCGCGCCGATGAGCATCGCGAACAGAGACGCCGAAGAACTGTCCTGCGGTCATCATGTCCGCGGCGATCGCGGCCAGGCCCGGCGTGGGTGCGGTGTGCGCGGCCTGTGCCATCCCGCGCTCTGTCTCGTCGTCGCCGCGGGCCCGCGAGCTGCGGGTACAGATCGTAGTGGTGCGAGAACCCGTTGATCGGTCAGCGCGAGCGCGGTGAGCACGACACATGCCGATCAGGAACAGCCACCAGGTGTTGGTGGTACGGATTTTCATGATCTCGCCCTTGACCAACCGACGGGTGTCGGTACCGGTGCGGGTGGCCGCGGCGAGGGCGGGGCTGTCGAGCAGCGTCATCGGATGGCGGCCTTTCCCTTGGTCAGTTCGAGGAACACGTCTTCCAGGTCGGGCGCTCGGTCGTGAGCTGATGTAGCGGCGATGCCGGCGCGCTGGGCGGCATCGCCGATCGCGGCCGCGTCCACGCCGGTGATGTACACGTCGCCGGTGTCCCCTGGTGTGATCGTCGCAGTCGGAGTCGAGGGCGGCGGTGAGTTTTGTCCGGGTCGGGGGTGCGCACCAGGGTGCGTCCGGTGTGGGCCATCGAATCCACGACGGACGCGACGGTGCCCTGGGTGACGAGTTGACCGGCGGCGATGATGACCAGGTCGTCGGCGAGGAGTTCCATCTCGGAGAGCAGATGGCTGGAGACCAGGATGGTGCGTCCCTGGGCGGCGAGGGACTTGAGGAGATCGCGCATCCAGCGGATGCCCTCGGGGTCCAGTCCGTTGGCCGGCTCGTCGAGGATCAGAACCTGCGGATCGCCGATCAGCGCGGCGGCGATGCCGAGCCGTTGGCGCATACCGAGGGAATAGCCCTTGAACTTGCGGTTCCGCGGCCGGTGTGAGCCCGACGATCTCGAGAACCTCGTCGGCGCGGGCCAGGGGAATGCCCGCCGACTGGCAGATGATGCGCAGGTGGTTGCGGCCGGTGCGGCCTCGGTGTGCGGCGCTGGCCTCCAGGATCGCCGCCGACGTGGCGGATCGGCTCGGGGAGGTCGGCGTAGCGCCGACCGCCGATGGTGGCGGTGCCCGCGTTCGGGGTGACCAGGTTGAGCACCATGCGGAGCGTGGTGGTCTTGCCCGCGCCGTTGGGGCCGAGGAACCCGGTGACCCGGCCCGGCTCGACGACGAACGACAAGTTGTCCACTGCTCGGACATTCTTGTAGACCTTGGTCAGGCCGGACACGACGATCTGTCCGTCGGCCATAGGCCTCCTTCCATGGTGGCGTTGGCGGTCCGTGTCGGATCGGTTCGGCCTGCAGCCTGACAGAGTGCGTCGGCGTTCGCCATTTCATGAGCGCGCTCGTGCCAGCGCCTCTCAGGAAGGGCACAGGTCACATTCTCGGGCAACCATGCCGACGGTACGAGTCGCGAGCGGTTTGCTCCGTCTACGAGCCCGACGTGGCACCGGGCGGGCCGGTCAGCACGGTCGGCACGTACTCGACGAGCTGCAGCCGACCGTCGAAGGTACGGCTGCCGATCATGTCCAGGGACACGTCCGGGTAGCCGTCGTAGATCCGTTCGCGGCCGGTGCTTCCGGTGATGACCGGGAAGACGACCACCCGGAAACGGTCGACGAGGCCGGCGTTGAGCAGCGATCGGCACAACGAAAGGCTGCCGATGGTACGCATCGACGTCGGGCTGTCGGCTTTCATTCGCCGCACGGCCGCGACCGCGTCGTCGGTCACCAGTCGGGTGTTCGGCCACGACAGCGGTGCCGTCAGGGTGCTGGAGAACACGACTTTCGACATGTCGGCCAGCGCTCCGGTGCCCGGTTCACCCTGGGCGGCGAACCCGGACATGAGCCGGTAGGTGTTCGCGCCGATCAGAATCGTGTAGTCGGCTTCCGGCTGATCTCCCAGCCAGCCGAGGTATTCCGGACCCTCGAGGCCCCACCAGCCCGGCCAGCCTTCGGCGGCTCCATATCCGTCGAGCGACGTGATGAAGTCGATGAGAAGCTCCGCCATGGGTGGCTCCTTACGTGCCGAGGCCGGTACCTATCCGAGGTCGACTCTAAGCCAGCGGGTCGGCGCTTCACGTGCGCAACTCGCGCGTGACCCGCTGGCTGCTTTCTAGTTTGGTTCGCCCCAGGTGGACAGGCAGAAGGCGTGACCGACCGGGTCGGCGAGGACCGTGCAATGGTCGTCGTTCGGCTGGAAGTCGTATTTGATCGCACCGAGCGCGAGTGCGACCTGTTCGGTCGCGGCCCGATCGGTGACGTAGAAGTCCAGGTGCATTTGGATCGACGCGGCCGGGTCGGGCCACACCGGTGGTTGGTAGCCGGGTGCGGCCTGGAAGGCGATCTCACCGTCGTCGGTGCTGATCAACGCCCAATGGTCCTGCCGAGCGACCACCGTGCCGCCGGTGAGCGCTGCGTAGAAGTCGGCGAGGACGCCGGGGTCCGCGCAGTCGACGGTGGTGCCGCTGTAGCGGATGCTCGGTCGTTCTTCCACATCGATACCGTCGGCCAAGGCCTCGTCGAGGCGGGTGTAGTCGGCCTCCATCTGCTGGTCCATGCCCTCGTACATGGCGTCGCGTTCGGCTGTGGTCGGGAAGATCGAGGTGCCGTCGACACGGGAGCGGCCGGCACCCAGGTCGGTGAAGGTCCGGATTTCCAGCGACGGTTTGCCCTCGAACTCGAACGTCTGCACGATCCGCTCGTTCGGTATGACCTCGTGAAAGACGCCGTGGAAACGGTAGTCGTTCTGACCGTCGGACACGGTGTAGCGCCACCGGCCGCCCGTTCGTGCGGCGAATTGTTCGATGTTGACGGTGGTGCCTTTGGGCCCGGTCCAGCGGGCGACCAACGCGCCCCTGGTGTGTGCCGCGAACACCTGCGCGGCCGGTGCCGCGAACTCGCGGCTGAACGTGATGATCTGCTGGTCTTTCGGTGCGTTTACGGTACGCAATGTCACTCCCTCACTCGTCCTCACCACATAAGACTGCCGTGCCGGGGCAGAATCATCGGTCGTGGAGTTCACCGAACTGGTCGCACCGCTGCGTGGTGAGATGCACGCGCACTGTTACCGCATGCTTGGCTCCAGCCACGACGCGGACGACGCCCTCCAGGAGGCCATGGTGCGGGCCTGGCGCGGCCTGCCTGCGGTCCGGTCGCCCGAGGCGGTCCGATCGTGGATGTACATGGTGACCACGCGGACCTGCCTCGATGCTCTCCAGCATCGCGAGAGGCGGGCGCTGCCGATGGATCTCGGACCGGCCAGCACGTTCGCGTTGACGGTGGACGCGCCCGATCACGAGATCGCGTGGCTGACCCCGTACCCGAGTGGGCGCCTGACGGGAGCCGGCGCGTACGAGCATCGCGAATCCGTCGAGCTCGCGTTCGTCGCAGCGCTGCAACACCTGCCGGGAAACCAGCGTGCCGCGCTGCTCCTGGTCGAGGTCGTCGGATTCACTCCGGCTGAGCTCGCCGACATGATGGGCACAACGCTGGCGTCGGTCAACAGCGCACTGCAGCGGGCGCGGACACTGATCGCGTCGAAGGCACCGGCACCAGCGCAACAGCTCGACGACACGCGAGCGCGGGCGCTGGCCGGCACCTACGCCGACGCACTGCAACGCGGCGACGTCGACGCGCTGATCGCCCTGCTGACCGACGACGTCACCTGGTCGATGCCGCCGCTGCGTGGCTGGTACGCCGGGACGGCAGCGGTACGCGACTTCGCGAAACGGGTACCGATGGGATCGTGCGGACAATGGCGGCACCTTCCGACGCGGGCGAACGGTCAGCCGGCGGTGGCTTCCTACCTGTGCTCGGACGGCGGTGACGTTTTCGGCGCCTGGTCGATCGATGTGTTCACCGTCCGCGACGACCGGGTTTGTGCGATCACGTCGTTCATCGGGGTCACGCATTTCGCCGCGTTCGGCCTGCCGGAGGTCTACCGGCAGGCCGAGTGCCCCCCACGGCTATTCGAATCGGGCGTTCTCGGGTGCGGTGATGCGGCCGAGGATGGGTAGGCAGGCCGCGATGATCGCGACGGAGGTGAGGACCCCTCCGATGAGTGTCAGCGCGTAGCTGGGATGCGGTAGCACGACGCCATGGCGCTCGGGAGCCAGTGCGCGGGCGATCGGGTAGGCCACCGCCATCCCGACGCCTGCTGCCACGGCGGTCGCTGCCGTGAGGGGCAGCAGCGTCTCGAGCAGAACGCTCCGGTAGAGGGTGCCCGTGCCGGTGCCGGTGACCCGCATCAGGGTGAAGGGCCGCTTGCGTTCGACGAGGCTGCCGGAGATCGCGACGGCGAGGCCGCATCCTGCCACGAGCAGTGTCACTCCGGCGAGGATCGTCACGACGCGCTGGATCTCCAGGTAGAGCTTGGCCCGTACATCGCCGACCTCACCGAAGGTCATCGGCGTCTCGTACGAGTCGATGTCCTCGCGGTAGCCGCTGAGCAGGGTGCGTACCCGCTCCAGGGTGGCCGGACTGTCCACCTTGACCATGAGGTCGCTGAGCACCTGGCCGCTGCCGGTGTCGGCGGTGACACGGCCACCGGGTTTGATGAACGGCAGGAACGCGTTGAGCGCCCGCAGGTTGTCGGTGTACATGGCGCTGCCGTCGATGCCGACCGCGTTCGCTCCGGCCGGGCACGTGCCGAGTGCGGGCAGTCGGCGGGCATCCGCGCAGAGCACGACCACCTGCGGCCCGCCACCACCGTCCGGCCCGTCGGCGGGGCCTGCGGCGATGTCGGCCTGCGAGGGTTGGTAGAGCGGGACGGCGATGGTGCCGGGGATCGCGTTGACCTTCGTGAGCAGACCGGCGGCGGTGTCCGGCGGCAGGCCGGGCACCGTGCCGGGTCCGCCGGGCTTGTCGTGGTCGCCGGTGAAGAAACCGACCCGGAGCACGTCGCGCAGCGGTCCGGTGTGGGTGGTGTCCTGGGATGCGAGTGCGGCCGGGACCAGGGCGGCGAGCGCGGTGCTGACCATGACGGCGAGGACCAGTCCGCTGACGGCCCGGAACGATGCCTTCGGGTTGTCGGCCAGGCGGCGTGAGGCGAGCAGGCCGGATCCGCCGATGGTCCAGCGCCCGAGCAGGCGTGCGGCGCTCATGGTCAGCCACGGCCCGGCGATCAGGAGCCCGGTCATGACGAGGATCAGGGCGAAAACGGCGACGGTTGGGGCGCCGCGAGCGTCTTTCGGTGCCGCGAGGACGGGGATCATGAACACGGCGAGGCCTGCGAGCAGGGGCACTGTTCGCCAGATGCGCGGCGGTGGTGGGGTCATCTTCCGGGTGACGCCCAGCGGCGAGATCTGGACCCGGCGCAGCGAGATCAGACACGCGGCGGCGGCCGCGGCCGGCACGGCCAGGACGGCACCGAGGTAGCCCCATGTCGCCGGCGTGATCGTGTCGTCGAAGAATCGGTATCCGAGCAGCGGGATGTGGCTGAGCGCCGGGCGCAGCACCGCGTAGATGCCGATGCCGGCCACGGCACCGACGACGGCGCCGATCACGGCCTCCACCGAGGCGACGGTGTTGATCTGGGATCGTTCGGCGCCGACGAGACGCATCGCGGCGTACCGTTCCTCGCGCCGGGCGGCGGCCATCCGGGTGGCGTTGCCGATCAGGACGAGCATCGGCAGCAGGAGCGCGACCGCGCCGAGCGCGAACCCGAATTGGTAGAACTGCGATGTCGACAGGTCGTGCGGGGTGGTTTGGATCGCGCTGATGCGGACGGTGTGCGGCAGTGCCTGCAGGTCGGTGGGCGGGTGCCCGATCACGATCGCCAGCTCGTCGGGGCTTTGCAGACCGGCGGCGCCGATCGTGCCGGCCAGCGTGCCGGGGAATCGATCACCGAGTTCGCCCGGCGGCACGGTGCGCAGCAGCGCCGCGAGGGCCGGCGAGGCGTAGTACTGGCCGGCGGTGGGCATGGCGGCCAGGCCGGGCACGACGGGGCCGCCGGATGCGAGGGTGGCGGTGTCGAGTCGGTCGATGGTGCGTTCGCGGTACTCGTCCTGGCTGTAGTTCCACAGCAGCGGGCCACTCGCGTCGGTGACGTTGGTGCATTGCCAGCAGGGTTTGGCGACGGTGTCGCGGTAGGCCTGGTACATGGCCAGCACGGATAGAAGCAGGCCGACGCCGACGGCGACCGACAGCGCGGTGACCACCAGCCGCGTCAGCGCTTCTCGGCCGCTGCGCAGGGTCATGTGGAGTCCGAAGCGGATCATGAGACGGCGATTCCGGCGGCGATGACCTGGCCGTCGCGGACAGTGATTTGCCGGTCGGCGTGGGAGGCGACCCGGGCGTCGTGGGTGACCAGCACGACCGAGGTGCCCTCGTCGCGGACGGTGTCGACCATGAGGTCCATGACCTTCTCTCCGGTCAGGGAGTCCAGGGCGCCGGTGGGTTCATCCGCGAAGAGCACCTTGGGGCCGGTGACCAGGGCCCGGCCGACGGCGATGCGTTGGGCTTGGCCGCCGGACAGTTCGCCGGTGCGTCGCTGTTCCAGGCCCGCGAGGTCCAGGCGCGGGAACCACGACCGGGCCTGGTCGTAGGCGGCGCGGCGCCGTTTTCCGGCGAGCAGCAGCGGCAGGGCGATGTTGTCGATCGCGGTGAGCTCGGGGACAAGCTGACCGAATTGGAAGACAAAGCCGAAGTCGGTGCGTCGTAGCCGGGTGCGGTCCCGGTCGGACAGCGAGGTCAGGTCGCGGCCGTCGAAGGTGATGGTGCCGTTGTCGGGTGCGAAGATGCCGGCAAGGCAGTGCAGCAGCGTTGATTTGCCGGAGCCGCTGGGGCCCATGACCGCGAGGATCTCGCCGCGCTCGAGGCACATGCTCGCATCGTGGAGCGCGACGGTGGATCCGAACGTCTTGGTGAGCTGGTTGGCGGACAGAATGTTCATCGGGCGATCTCGTTTCGGAGTTGATCGAGCCGAGCTACGGTCATGTCGATCCAGCGCAGGTCGGCTTCGAGGTGGAAGAGGCCGTAGTCGGCCAGCACGGTGCGACTGAGCGGTCCGGCTTTGCGCATGACGGTCAGTTCGCGCATGCGTTCGAGGTGCGCGTTGCGTTGGGAGTCCAGGTAGGCCGCGGCGGGTCGGTGCGACAGCAACGCCAAGACGACTTTCACGAACAACGTCGCCTGGAGCATCGGCTCCGGCCGCTCCGGTTCGGCGAGCCACTTTTCGATCTGCGCGACGCCGATGTCGGTGATGCCGTATCGCTTGCGGTCGGGCCCGTCGCCCGGTTCCGCGCCGAGGATCTGGATCTGGCCGTCGCGTTCCAGGCGGTTGAGTGTGCCGTAGAGCTGCCCGAACGACAGCGGTCGCCCGTTGTCGGCGAACAGCGTGTCGTAGGAGCGTTTGAGCTCGTAACCGTGGCTCGGCTCCGGCTCGAGCAGGCCCAGCAGAGTGGTGGGGATGTTCACGCCCTCACCGTACAGCCCAGTATTACCCGCGAGAATACCCTGAGGTGATACTTCAGGGTGAAGTCCGGGTGACCCCCGATGCCGCACGACGCAGGGGCGCGGGTCGCAGCCGCGACGTGCACAATGACCGCACCGAAGCGGATCGGAGGCGGACATGCGTACGGCCGGGAGCACGACCGCACGATCGCGCCGCCCTGACCTCGCCGCGCCCCGCCTGATCGGCCGCGAGCACGACCTCGCCCACCTGCATCAGGCACTCGACGAACGGCGCGGCATCGTCGTGGTCGCCGGCGAGGCCGGGATCGGCAAGACCCGGCTCGTCGACGAACTCCTGACCCGCCGCCGGGAGACCGTGCTGATCGCCGTGTGCCCACCGTTTCGGGAGCCGTACACGCTCGGCCCACTCGTCGATGCCGTCCACCGCCTCGCCGACCAGATCCTCGATCTGCCATTGACCGCGCTCGCGGGGGCGCTTCGACCGATCTTTCCGGAATGGACCGATCGGCTGCCGCCCGCGCCGGAGCCACTGCCGGACGCAGCAGCCGCCCGGCATCGTCTGCTGCGCGCGTTCGCCGAACTCATCGACACCCTCGGCGTGGGGCTCCTCGTGGTGGAGGACGCCCATTGGGCCGACGAGACCACTCTGGAACTGCTGCTGTTTCTCCAGGCCCGACGCGAGCGGGGGCAGCGCCTGGTGCTCACCTACCGCCCCGAAGACGTCACGCCGACATCCCTGCTGCGCCGGCTGATCGCACAAGCCGGGGTCACCCGCGTCGAACCCGCTCCGCTGAGCACCCTCGAGACCGCCGAGTTGGTGTCCTCGATGCTCGGCGATGAACCGATATCAACCGAATTCGCCGAGTTCCTCCGCGATCACGCCGACGGGCTCCCGCTGGCGATCGAGGAATCGGTCCGGCTGCTCCACGACCGTGCAGACCTGGTCTGCGAGGACGGCACCTGGCTGCGCCGCGACGTCGCCGAGCTGGACGTGCCGCCGAGCATCCGCGACGCCGTCCTCGAACGGACCTCCCGCCTCGGACCGGCGGCCCACGCGGTGCTGGCCGCGATCGCCGTCCTCGAAGCCGGGGCCACGCTGCCACTGGTCGCCGAGGTCGCCGCCATGGCACCCCAGGACGCGGAGGACGGACTCGTCGCCGCGCTTGGCCAGCGGATTGCTGCACGAGGACCGCGACGGTCGCGTCACCTTCCACCACGTGCTGGCCGCACGCAGCGTCTATGACACCCTCGCCGCCACCGAACGCCGTCGCCTGCACCGCCGCGCCGGACTGGCCCTGGAACGCGAACCCGTACGCCGCTTCGCCGAACTGGCCCGCCACTTCCGGGAGGCGCACGACGCGGACCGGTGGACGACGTACACGCACCAGGCCGCCGACCAGGCAATCTCCTCCGGTGATCCGCGTACCGCGTTCCGGCTTCTCCTGGATCTACTGACCGGCGGCGCGGTCCGGGGCGCCGCGGTGCCCGGCCTGGTGCAGCGGATGCCGCTGTACGCAGCCCCGGGAAACGGGCCACTGCGGGAACTCGTCGCCGTGCTGCGCGACACCGTCGCCGGCGAACTCGCGCCGGCCGAACGGACGCAGGTCACGTGGCAGCTGGCCCGGCTGATGTTCCACGTCGGTGACATCGAGGCCGCCTCGACGCACATGGAGCAAGCCGTGCCGGGGCTGATCGAGGACCACCCGGCAGCCGCGATCCCGGCGATGATGATGCTCGCTCGCCCGCTGGGCACCCCGCGCCCCGCCGCGCAGCACCGGATGTGGCTCCAGCGGGCCGAACGTCTCGCCGCCACCACGGCCGGCCTGTCACCCGAGGACCGGCTGTCCTATCGCACCGACCACGCCGCGACACTGCTGATGCTCGGCGACCCGACCGGATGGGCCGCGGCGGAGCCCCTGCCCAGCGGTGCCGAGTCCCCCAGCGAAATCCTCCAACGCGCCCGCGGATACGCCAACCTCGGCGAGGCGGCGATGCTGTGGGGCCGCTACGACCAGGCCCGGCACCGGCTGAACACGGCCGCGGCCCTCGCCGACGAACACCAGTACCTGCGCCTGCGCGATCTCGTCGGCGCGACCCTCGCCCATCTCGACTGGCTCACCGGCAACTGGACCAGCCCGACCCGGTGGGGCGCCGCCGCCCTCGACGCCGACGAACCCGTCCTGCGCGTCGACGCACGACTGCTCAGCGGCCTCCTGGACGCCGCCCACGGCGACCACCGGCGCGCGCAGGAACACGTCCGGCAGGCGATCGAGGTCGGGCGCCCGCGCGGCCCCGCCGACGGATCCCGTGACCCGTCGGCCGTGCTCGCCCACCTGGCCATCGCGGCCGGCCGCCCCGCCGAGGCGCTGGCCGCCACCGACACCGCATGGCAACTCGTACGCGCCAAGGGACTGTGGCTCTGGGCCGCCGAAATCGCACCGCTGCGCATCCGGGCGCTGCTCGCGCAACAGCGCACCGACGACGCGGCCCAGGCAGCCGACGACTTCGCCACCGGCACCCGCACCCTGGACGCGCCCGCCGCGACCGCCGCCCGCGCCCTGATCGCAGCCCTGCTCGCCCGCGCCCACGACGACCCCACCGCCGGCACGCTTTTCGACAACGCCGCCTCGGCCTGGTTGGAGTTGCCCCGGCCCTACGAGGCGTTGCTCGCCCGAGAGGCCGCGGCCCGGTGTTACCTGGCCGCCGGTGACCGGGACCGGGCCGTCGGCATGCTCCGCGACGTCTTCGGCGACTTCACCGCGCTCGGTGCGACCGTGGACGCCGATCGGGTCCGCCGCAGCCTGTCCGAGGAAGGGATCCGGACCGTCGCACGGGTCGGCCGGCCGGGTTACGGCGACCGGCTCTCACCGCGTGAACTCGATGTGGTGCGGCTGCTCGTCCAAGGTCGTACCAGTGCGCAGATCGCTCGTGTTCTCGGCCTTTCGCCCCGGACCGTGGACAAGCACGTCCACTCCGCGATGCGCAAACGCGACGTGCCCTCCCGGACCGCGCTGGCCGTTGACGCGGTGGAATCCGGCGACCTCACGCCGCCCGACGGCAGCACCGAGCCACCGTTCACTGGGTAGACCACCACCGGTCACCGGAGTTTCCCGCGTAGTTCTACGCATTGCCGCCTCTATCGCGCGGCGCGTTCACTGCTTGCACTCACACAGCAGGGAGCAGCCGCGATGACCGCAGGCAACGGCCAGGAACATGCCGGCACACCAGCGGCGGTCGGCTCCACCGACAACAGCACCGGCGGGCCGATCGACAGGTTCACCGAACCCGCTGCCGACGACGCGGACGGCACCCCCGAGCCCGCCGCGCCGGCGTCCGCTGATCGGCCAGGTGAACGCCGGCGCAAGGCCGGTGTGCGCTACCGGCCCGTCTGACCTACCCCCATTCCCCACCCCCGTGTCGGCCAGCCGGCACACCCCCGGAGGACAGCGATGCACGCACGACGACGTAGGTGGGCCGCCGCGATGGCGGTCGTCCTCGCCCTGACGTTCGGCCCGATGGCCGACGC
Organism: uncultured Actinomycetota bacterium; assembly: GCA_963797605.1. Taxonomy (GTDB): domain Bacteria; phylum Actinomycetota; class Actinomycetes; order Mycobacteriales; family Micromonosporaceae; genus DASQPR01. Next base: position 289,197 of record CAWCPX010000008.1, read on the forward strand.
CACGGCGCAGGCGGCACCCACCGCAAGCGGCACCACCCCGCAAAGCACGACAGGGTACAAGCCCGCGGCATGCGCCGTGCCGGTCCCCGTATCCGAACAAAAAGGGGACTCACCGTACGCCACCTGCGACCTGATGGCCCTCACCGACGGTCGCGACGCCGTGCCCGCGGGTTCGCCGACGCCACCGGCCACCGCGCTCACCCCGGCCGACGTGCGGGCGGCGTACGACCTGCCCTCCGGTGGCTCGGGCGAGACCGTCGCGATTGTCGACTCCGGCGGCTACCCGGCGGCCGAGGCCGACCTGGGCGTCTTCCGCCACACGTACGGGTTGCCCGCGTGCACGACCGCGAACGGATGCTTCACCAAGGTCGACCAGAACGGTGGCCACAACCTGCCGCCGAACGATGCGAACTGGTCCATCGAAACCGCACTCGACCTCGACGCGGTGTCGTCGGCCTGCCCGCCTGCCGCATCCTGCTCGTCGAGGCCGACTCCCCCGGCATCGATGACCTCGGCCAAGCCGTCGACACGGCTGCCGCCTACCACCCGGTCGCGATCTCGAACTCGTACGGCATCCCGTTCGACCCGCCGGGCGCGTCCGCGTACAACCAGCTACTACGACCACCCCGGTATCGCCGTCGCCGCCTCCACCGGTGACTACGGCAACGTCGTCGAACTGGCCGGCGTCCGACGCGCAGGTCATCGCCGTCGGTGGCACCACGCTGACCCGCGACGGCAGCACCGCCCGCGGTTGGACCGAGGCGGCCTGGGGTTCCGGTGGTTCGGGGTGCGCGAGCGTCGAGGCGAAGCCCACCTACCAGCAAAGTCTCGACACCGGTTGCGACAACCGCGCGATCGCTGACATTTCGGCGGACGCCGACCCGGACAGCGGTCTGGGCATCTACAACTCGACCGCCGTCGGAGGCTGGGCCCAGTACGGCGGCACGTCGCTGTCCTCGCCGCTGATCGCCGCGATGTACGCCCTCGCCGGTGCCCCGACGCAGGGCACCTATCCGGTGAGCTACCCGTACGCCGACACGACCGCCGGCGACCTCACCGACGTCACCACGGGCTCCGACGGCCAGTGCGGGGACCAGCTCTGCACCGCCCGCCAAGGCTGGGACGGCCCGACCGGCCTGGGTACGCCCGCTGGTGTCGGCGCGCTGCGCCTGGGTCCGCACGGCATGGTCACCGGCACCGTGCACACCGGCTCGACGGTGATCGCGGGTGCCTCCGTCACCGCCACCGACCCGACCGGCCGCTCTGTGACCGCCACGACCGATACGTCAGGCCGGTTCACGCTCGCTGCGGCTCCCGGCTCCTACACCCTGACCGTCACGGAGTTCGGCTACGCCACCGCGACCATGACGATCCAGGTCACGCAGGGACGCACGGTCACCGAATCGTTCACGTTGCGGGCCCTGCCCAGCCGGGTCGTGTCCGGCACCGTCACCGACGCGTCCGGTCACGGGTGGCCGGTCGCCGCGACGATGACCGTTGACGGATACCCCGGCGGCGCCGTCCACACCGACCCGGTCACCGGCCGCTACTCGCTCCGGCTACCCGACGGCGGCCAGTACTCGTTGCACATCGCCGCTACCCTGCCCGGCTACCAGACCGCCGACGACAGTGTCACCGTCGGCACCACCGATGTCCGTCACGATGTGGCCCTGGCCGTGGACCCGGCGACCTGCACCGCCATGGGCTACACCTTCGGCTACAACGGCCGCACGACCGATTTCGAAGGCTGGTCCGGGGCCACGCCGCAGGACGGCTGGACGGTCACTGACGACAGCGGCTCGGGCATCACGTGGCGTTTCGACGACCCGGGTCACTTCGGCAACGACACGAGCGGCTCCGGCCAGTTCGCCGAGGTCGACTCCCGCGACGGCGGCAACGACACCGAGGAGACGACCACGCTGGTTTCGCCCGTGCTCGACCTGTCCGGCGACGCCACACCGATCGTGTCCTTCGACAACTCATTCGTGTCCCCGCACTACAACTCCAACGCCTACGTGGAGGTCAGCGTCGACGGCGGACACAACTGGACGTCGGTCTGGCACATGGCCCGCACGATCTCCTACGGCCCGCAGGTCGCCGCGATCCCGCAGGCCGCCGGCAAGAACAACGTGCAGGTCCGGTTCCGGTACGACGCCGTCCACTCGTGGTTCTGGAAGGTCGACAACGTCTTCATCGGCGACCGCACCTGCGACACCGCCGCCGGTGGCCTCGTCGCGGGCACCGTCACCGACGCGAACACCGGCGCGGCACTGACCGGCGCGAACGTCAGCGTCGCCGCCACCCCGACCACCGTGACCAGCGGCGGCGCGTACGAGGTGTTCGCACCCGCCTCGGCCGCCGACCGCTCCGGGCGCACCACGCTCGGCGTCGTCGACGGGGCCTACACGGCCGCGACCGCGAACGTCGCCGTCGCCCGCGACCACGTCACCCGGCAGAACTGGCGCCTGGGTGCCGGCCGGATCAGCGTCACCGGCGGTCCGCTGCAGGTCACACAGCCGCTGGGCCGATCGACGACCCGGACGGTGACCCTCCGCAACACCGGCACCGCACCCGTGCACGTCAGCATCCAACCGCAAGACGGCTCCTACACACCGCCGTCGCACCCCGGCGCCGCGGCGAACTCCGGCAACAGCACCCCGGTCCGGCACGTTCCGGGCCAGTTCTCGCCCCGGTCGCTGCTGCACAGCCCCACCCGCGGCAGTGCGGCGACGGCCGTGGTCCCGGGAACCACCGCGTGGACGATCGCCGACGCGTTGCCGGCAGCACAGATGGACAGTGGTGCGGTCACCGTCGACGGGAAGGTCTACGCGTTCGGCGGCACCGACGGATCCAGCCTGCTGTTCGACGCCTACGTACATGACCCGACCACCGGCGGGTGGAAACGGCTGGCGAACATGCCACAGGGGCTCGAGAAACCCGGCGTCGAGGCCATCGGCGGCGAGATCTACGTCGTCGGCGGCTGGGACAGCACCGGGACCGCCTCCAGCGCCGCCTACCGCTACGACCCCACGAAAGACTCGTGGTCGTCGATCGCGCCGCTGCCCTCAGGCTTCGTCGCCGGCGGCACAGCATCCCTCGGCGGCCGCATGTACGTCATCGCCGGCTGCGGCGGCAACTGCCTACCCGCCTCGCAGGCGACCTACGTCTACGACCCGCACGCCGACACGTGGACACAGGTGGCCGACTACCCGATCACGGACTCGTGGCAGGCGTGCACCGGCATCGACGGACAGGTCATCTGCGCCGGCGGCAGCGACCCCATCACCGGAGCCGAAACCGCGGCGACGTACGCCTTCGACCCCACCACAGGTGCCTGGACCCAACGCGCCGACCTGCCGGCCCCGAACTGGGCGATGGCCTACGCCGGGTCCGGTGACCGGCTCCAGGTCGTCGGCGGCGTCTCCGGTGGGCAACTGACCAACCAGGCGCAGGAGTACGACCCGGCAACCAACACCTGGTCGGCCCTCCCCGCAACCAACGCGCTGGTCTACCGGGCCGCCGGCGCCTGCGGCCTCTACGTCATCGGCGGCGCGACCGACACCAGCCAAACCGCCGGCGTCGAACAGCTACCGGGCTACGGCGATTGCGGCAACTCCGGCGCCGTCGCCTGGTTGTCGGCTCCACGCACCGTCACTGTCGCCCCCGGCGCCACGGTGAAAGTGCAGGTCACCTTCGATGCGCGCACGGTCGGTCAGAGCGGCACCTACACCAGTGGGCTGACGTTCGACACCGACTCGCCGTACGCCGTCGCGGCGCTCGCGGCCACGATGAGGGTCACCGGCCAGCACTGATCCAGGCGATGGCGGGCTCCCGGACGTCCATCCGGGAGCCCGCCGTCCGCTTAGCCGTACCCGTGATCAACGCATTCGTCTTTGACCGTTTCTCGCACCCACGGACCCCAGCGTTAATAGTCTTGGGGCATTGACGTGCGCTTTCGTGTGCGCAGTGCCCGATGACCGCAGCACCTCGCTGACACCGGGAGGGTCCGCCGTGTCCGAGACCGACGAACAGATGTGCCAGCCGCACGCCGCCACATCCGGGCTGAGCGGCGAGCAGACCGAGCAGATCCGTACCCGTGTGAAGCTGTTGATCGAGCTGACCACGCGAGCCCAGCCCTACCGGAAGGGCCTGATCAACGCGGCCGAGCGCCTCAGCCCCGAAGAGGCGTCGATCATCGTCGACCTCGAACGCCACGGCATGCAGGTCTCCCAACTCCACGACGTGCTCTGCGGCGGCCACGTGCTCGTCGACGACCCGCAGCTATACGACGACTGGCACTTCGACAAGGTCAGCCACCTGCGCATCTCCAGCCACCACCGGTCCATCGACAAGTCGCGCTACCCCGACATCGGCATGCGCGGACACGTCGTGCGCGAGAAGCTGCACGGGCGCACGGCTCAGGGCACATGGGTGCAACTGGAAAAGACACCGGCGGCGTTCGGCAAACGCAAACTGCCGTCCATGAACGATCTTCGGCACCTGGCCGACTACATCCGCTACAAGATCACCCGCAGCAACGTCGGCCCGTGGGGACTGTCCCGCAAGACCGAACGCCGGCCGATGTACCTGTCCCCCGCCATATCCGTCCCACAGACTCTGCAGGGCCCGGTGGCCGAATCGCTCACCACCGCGCTGCGTCAGATCGAAGAGAACGACGACGTCACCGCCGTGTCCACCGACCTCGCGGCCCACTTCCTGCCACCGGATCGCCCGGACCCGAGGACCGAACTCGGCAAAGCCATCGGCAACGGTGCCGGACGCGGCCTGTTCGGAAGCTCCGATGTCTGGGTCACCGAAACCACGTCCCGCGCCACGGCCGCGATCCTCGAACGCGTGACCCAGGACAACCCCGGCCAGCGACTGTGGGCGGACGTGGGGCTCGCATGAGCGCCGCAGACCCCGGCGGCCAGGCGAACGTGCCGGAAGGTCTCGTCACCAGCGTCGTCGATCTCGTCGGCACCGGGCCGGTACTCCTCGGCGCGTACACGATCGCGGAACTCACCGCCGTCGACGCCGTCGTGGACTTCCTCGAAGCTCGCCCACCCGACGACGTGCTCGCCGAAGCCGTCCGATCCCTCGCCGCCCGCGAACTACTGGTGGCCGGCGAAGGCGACGAGCAAATG
>CAWCPX010000009.1:0-987560 GCA_963797605.1 uncultured Actinomycetota bacterium
GGCCGAGGTTGTGCATCGACTGCAGCGTCTCGGGGTGGTCGGCGCGAAGCGTCCGCCGGCGCACGTCCAGTACATGGCGGTGCAGGTCGCACGCCGCGTCGAACTCGCCCTGCCGGTAGAGCACGAGGCCCAGGTTGTTCATCGACCGCAGGGTGTCCGGATGTTCCGGTCCGAGCAGCGTGGTCCGAGCTGCCAGGGCCGCCTCGTCGATGGCGCGGGCCTGGTCGAGTTCGCCCTGTTCCAGGAGGAGGAGGCCGAGATTGTTCATCACCTTGAGCGTGTCGACGTGACGGTCACCGAAGCGGCGGCGGAATCCCGCCAAGGACCGCTCGTTGAGCTCGCGAGCGGCCACGAGGTCACCCTTGTCATGGAAGACGAGCGCGAGGTTGCTCATCGACCGCAGCGTCTCCGGGTCGTCGGGCCCGTACAGCTGTTGGCGGACGTCGAGCGCCTTGCTGAACAGGTCTTTCGCCACCGCGAACTCGCCGCGCGCGTAGCAGTAGGTGCCGAGCGCCATCCGCAGATCACCCGACTCGGCGCTCGGCTCGCCGTCGAGTTGCGCGAGCACCCGGTCGGCGTGCCGGGTGAGGTCGGAGCAGCTTCGCCAGCAGGCCGGGTCGTCGCCGGTGCGGAACACGTCGAAGAGCAGGTCGGCGGCGTGGCTCAGCCAGCGCTCGCGGGGCCAGGCCGCGGTGGCGTCGCGACCGGTCGCGGCGTGCATCCACCGGATGGCGCGGCGCGCCCGGTCGCGGGTGTTCCGGCCGATGAAGTCCTGCTGCGCCTCCTGGGTCAGCTGGTGGACCCAGAGCATGCCCGGTTCGGCCCGGATCAGGCCGGCGGCGTGCAGGCGGTTGACGAGCGCGTGCCAGGCGGGCGCGTAGGAGGCGGCGGTGCGAAGTTGCCGGGGGAGTTGTGAGACGTGCGCGGTGAACAGCGACTGCGGGACGTAGCCGGGTGCGAGGAAGGCCAGCATCCGCAGCAGTTGTCGGTCGCTGCCCCGGGCCAGCCGCTGTTCGCTCAGGCTGGTGGTGATCTCGGCCGGCCCGTGGGCGGAATTCTCGCGTAGCAGTCCGATGCCGACCTGCTCGAACAGGTCCCTGTACTCGCCGAGCATGCACGTGTTGCGACAGTAGGCGCCGGCGAGATCGAGCGCGTGTGGAAGGTAGCCGAGTCGCCGGGCCAGGTCTTTCGCCTGCTCGGCGGCGTCCGGCGATCGGTCCTGGGAGCGGGCCAGCAGCAGGTCGACCGCCGCGTCCTCGGGCAGCGTGTCGAGTTCGACGGTGGTGCCGACACCGTCCCAGTCGTTGCCGCGGCTCGTGATGATGACGTCGCCGACGCCGGTGGTCGGAATCAGGTCGCGGACCGTCGCCGGGGTGGCGCCGTCGTAGACGAGCAACCACGGCTCCCGCGCCGGGAGTGAGGCCAGTGTGGCCCGGGCGGCCCGCTCCAGATCGTCGTCGGCATCGGCGACGCCCACTTCGCGACCCAGTTCGGCGAGCGCGGCCAGCACGCCTTGACGCGAGGACGCGGAGATCCACACGGTGAGGCTCATCGCGTCGGTCACCCGGTGGGCGTATTCGAGGACGAGCGACGTCTTGCCGACCGCGCCGAGGCCCCAGACGATGACGACGTCGGGGTGGCGTCCGCGACCGAGCGCGTCCGAGATTCGGCCGAGATCGGTGGACCGGCCGGTGAAGTAGTCCAGCCGCTGCGGAAGCGCCCAGACCCGCGGCGTGACGGAGACGACCGGTTTGACCGGCGGCACGGTCGCGGCGAGCGCGGCGCCGAGGGCCGTCAGCACCGCTCCGACCGCCGCGAGCACCTCGGCGACGACTGGTTGCCCGGCGAACAGAGTGGTCAGCGACGTGATCAGGCTCGTGGCTCCGGCGAGTAGCGGCAGGTAGACGGGTCGGCGGGTCAGGCGCGAGCGCAGTGGGGTCGTTTCGATGACCATGCGGTCTCCCTATCGACGGTCGTCAGACTGAGCGTCAGCGCATGCGCGGGCGAGCGCAAGCGGCCGATTGGCTCACAGAATGATGAGACCGCCGGGCGGCGGGAGATACGTCCACCCGCGAACGGGTTGTCTACTCTTCTGGCGGTAGCCAGGTGTGGTGCGGGTCGATCTGCTGGACGATCTGCCGGCCGATGTCGCAGAGTTGGCCCACTTGGTCGGGGCCGAGCGCGTCGAATACATACCGCCGGACGGCCTCGACGTGGCCGGGCGCGGCCTGTTCCACGATCTTCCATCCGGCCTCGGTGAGTGTCGCCTCGATGAAGCGGCTGTTCTCGTTGCACGGCCCGCGGGAGATCCATCCGCGCTCTTCCAGGCGCTTGACGACGTTCGAGAGGCGGGAGAGCGAGCCGTTGACGATGTCGGCGAGATCGCTCATCCGCATCTGGCGGCCGGGTGCCATCGAGAGCGCGCTGAGCACCTGGTACTCGAAGAAGGAGATGCCGCTGTCGCGCTGCAACTGGGCGTCAAAGGCACCGGGCAACTTGAACATCACCCAGGCGAGCGCCATCCAGGCATCGCGCTCGTCAGCCGTCAGCCATCGGGGCTCGTCGGTGCCTTCCATGGCAGCAAGCGTACCGGGCGCTGAGTTGACTTCAAGCTTGAAGTTGAGTAGCTTTGCAGCTTCAAGCTTGAAGTCAAACGATGCGAGGAGATGACCATGACGCTGTTCCGTCTAGACGCGAGCATTCGGGCCGAGGGATCGGCGAGCCGCGAGATCGCCGACATCGTCGAGCAGGAATGGCTGGCCGCCCATCCGGATGAAACGGTCGAAAAGCGGCACATTGGCGTCGATGTCCTGCCCGCTGACGCGTGGGGGCACGCCATCGCCGCCGGCTACATCCCAGCCGAGGATCGCAGCGCCGAGCAGGAGGCCGCGGTCAAGCTGGCCGCCACGCTGACCGACGAGATCGTCAACGCGGACGCCATTCTGCTGGCCGTGCCGCTCTACAACTGGGGTGTCTCGCAGCACATCAAGGCCTGGTTCGACCTGATCATGAGTGATCCGCGGGCCCGCGTGCCGGAGCCGCTGCTGCAGGGCAAGCCGGTGGTGCTCGTCGCGGTCCGTGGCGGCGGCTACGCTCCCGGCACGCCAAAGCACGGCTGGGACCACTCGACTCCGTACCTGCGCCGCATGCTCGCCGACCAGTGGGGTGCCGACGTGACCGTGGTCGAGCGGGAGCTGACGCTGGCCGGGGTGGTCCCGGCGATGGATCCGCTGAAGCCGGTGGCCGAGCAGATGCACGCCGAAGCGCTGGAGGCCGCGCGGGCCGCCGGCCGGGCCCTCGGAGTCGAGCCGATCGCCGACGGAGCGGGCCGGTAGATCAGCTGTCGGTCGCGGGTTTGAGCAGTGGTACGTCCCGCGACATTTCCCGGAACCCGACACCGAAGTAGAGTCCGCGCGCTTCGGGCTGGGCTGGCGCGCCCGCGCAGACGACCGTGGCGTGGATGGCCCCGGCCGCCTGTGCCCGACGCATCCCGTGCAGGAGCATCGCCCGGCCCAGCCCGAGTCGCCGGTAGTCCGGATGCGTGCCGACCGGCTCGAACTCGACGGACTTGTTCGCCTCGTCGAGCCACATGATCGTCGAGGACGCCATCGTGCCGTCCGGCGCCTCGACCAGGATGTGCAGGTCGTCACGGTAACCCGGGGTGCCCTGGACGCCCGCGTAGCTCTCGGCCGTGTACGCCGAGTTCGCCCAGGCATCCACATGGGCGGCGACGGCGGCTTCCGGCCCGGCCTCACCGGCGGTGCGGAACCGGAAACCCTCCGGAAGCGCCGGCTCTTCCACGTAGGTGAGGTCCCGCTCGTTGAGCTGCGTCCAGTCGCCGTCGTCACCGAGCGACGCCGGATCGGTCGCGTAACCGTATGCCGCCCACCGATCCAGGGCGTACGCCTCGGCGTCGGTCGGGCACACGGTGCGTTCGAGACCGGCCGCGACGTCGTCGTACCAGTCGATGAGGTCGTCGATCAGTTCGGTGTGGTCGGGGTGGACCTGATAGGTGAGGTTCGCACCGGTGACCTTCTTCACCGAGCCGTCGGGCAGCGTGGTCTCGCGGGGGAGAAAGGCCCAGCTCCATGCGACCAGATCGGCGTCCGCGAACCACAGTCGGCGCCTGAAGGTCGGACCGTAGGCCGCGTGCCCGTGGCCCCAGATCCAGGCGAGTTCTCCGTACGACGCACCGGCGCTGATCATGTCCGGCCGGGCGGCGGTGACACGCTGTGCGAGGCCCTGCATCAGCCGTACGTCCGCGACGGTCACCCGATCGAAGCTCGTCATAGTGCGCCACTGTGTCAGCAAACCGGACCGTCGTCGAACGGATTTCCCGTTAGTAGACGAATTCGTGCTCCCACTCGGCGTCGGGCTGGTGGCACAGGTCGAGGTATGCCTGGGCGAGCACGTCGGGTTCGAAGCGCGGCCACCACAGCGTGCACCGATGAGCCGCCGCTCATCGGTGCACACCAGCACCTTGAACTGAGCCATTACGCTGCCCGAATGCGGCACACGCACGGGATCGTGATCGGGCCGGAGCTTGTGACGAAGACCTACCGGTCCTGGGATCGCGCGGAGCACCGTCGAGAGTGGTTGGCCCTGAACCACCTGCGGCTCCACGCGCCCGGCCTGGTTCCGGATCCGGTCGCGGCCGACCTCGACGGCGTGCCACCGACATTGGTCATGACGCGTGTCCCCGGAGACCCGTTGCCTGGTCGCCCGTCGCCGGATCAGACGGAGGGCCTGATCACCGCCATCCACACGCTGTGGTCGGTGCCGGTGATTCCGGACGCGGTCGTCGAATCGTGGTCCAGCGACCTCGCGTACGCCCGTCGCCTCACCGACTCGCCGCGGCCGGCGGATCCGTTGGTAGCGACGGCCTACGACGCGTCGGTCGCGTGGTGGCACGGCCCGGATCCGGCGCTGCTCGCCACGCCGCCGCTCGACCCGGTGCTCGGTCACCGCGACCCGAACCTGGACAACTACCTGTGGGACGGGACCCGGGTGCGGATCGTCGACTTCGAGGACGCCGCGCTGTCGGACCCCGCGACCGAACTCGCACTGCTGGTCGAGCACATGTCCGCGCGTGCTCTCGACCCCGAAGTGCTGTGCGCCGCGTTCACGGTGGATCCGCTTCGGCTACGGGCGGCCCGGCGCGCGTTCGCGATGCTGTGGCTGTGGCTTATGCGACCTGGGAGTCCGTCGGCGCGGCGCAATCCACCCGGTGCCGACCGGGTCCAGGCCCGCCGTCTGCTCAACCTGCTCGACCCCGGTAGCGCATGATGAGAAGCGTGACTGCCGGTGGTTACGACGCCGAACTGCGGCGGCACAACGAGGTGCTGCGGCGATCGGCCGACGTCCGACTCCACGATCACGTGCTCGACATCGGCTGTGGCACCGGCCTGACGACCCGGCAGGCGGCGCGTACGGCTCGGCACGGCAGCGCGCTCGGAGTCGACGTCTCGGCGTCCGCCGTCGAGCGCGCTCGGGAACTGGCACGCGCCGACGGGATCGGCAACGTCACGTTCGAGCACGCCGACGCGCAGACCCACCGCTTTCCATCGGCACGGTTCGACCTCGCGATCAGCCGCTTCGGCACGATGTTCTTCGCCGATCCCGTCGCCGCGTTCGCGAACATCGGACGTGCGCTGCGTCCGGGCGGCCGCCTGGTGATGATGGTCTGGCAGGCCGGTGACCTCAACGAGTGGGAGGTCGTGATCCGGAGCGCGTTCGGCGGCGACGGGGCGGCGAGTGGCCCGGATCCGTTCTCCCTCGCCGACCCGGCCGCGGTGACGGAGACGCTGACGACCGCCGGGTTCACCGATACCGCCTTCGCCGAGGTCTGGGAGCCGGTCTACTACGGCGCCGACGTTGCCACGGCGCACGGCTGGGTCGGCGGCTTCACGTCCACCATCGAGGCCCGCGAACGCCTGGACGCTGACGCCGCGACGCGAGCTGACGCCCGGCTACGCGAAGCGATCACCGACCGTCTACGCGACGACGGCGTCTGGTTCGACGCGCGGGCGTGGATCATCACGGCAAGATCGCGTCCGCGTGTACGACAGGGGTCCTAACTAGGACGGGAGGCACCCTTGACGTACATATGGACGCGATCTCGGTGTGGAATCTCGCATCCCTTGACCTCAAGCGCTTGAGGTTTGTTTTGCTGGACCGATGGCAGCACTCACGATCCAGGACGTGTCCCGGCGCAGCGGGTTGAGCGAGCCGACGCTGCGCTACTACGAGGAGGTCGGGCTCATCGGCCCGATCGAGCGCGACCCGAACAGCCGGCACCGCCGATATCGCGACGAGGACGTCGACACGCTGCAGGCTCTCGCGTGCCTGCGTGCGATGGGCGTCGGCATCGAGGACATGCGCACCTATCAGGCCAACCGGCGGCTGGGGCACGCGGCCGCGGGGGAGCAGCGCGACCTGCTGCTACGTCACGCGGAGCGGATCGCGGCCGAGATCGAGACGCTGCGGATTCATCTGGACTACCTGCGCGCCAAGGCGGCGCTGTGGGACGCGCGCGCACGCGGTGACGCGGACGCGCAGACGGAAGCGGGCCTGCGTGTGCGGGAGATGCTTCCCCGACTGGAGGACGTACTGCGATGAGCACGGTTTTGGTGACTGGCGGGTCCGGTTATGTAGGTACGCAACTGGTCGCCGCGCTGCTGCGGGACGGTCGGCAGGTGCGGACGACGGTTCGTTCGGGCAACCGCGAGCCGGAGGTGCGGGCGGCGGTGCGCCGGGGCGACGCGGACGACAGCGCGCTCGAGATCGTCGCCGCCGACTTGACCGCGGACGACGGCTGGCGGGCGGTGCTGGCCGGCTGCGACGAGGTTCACCACGTCGCCACGCCGATGATCCAGCCGACCGACCTGGACGAGGTGCTCGTGCCCGCACGGGACGGCACCCTGCGCGTATTGCGGGCCGCTCGTGATGCCGGCGCCCGGCGCGTCGTGCTGACCTCGTCGTTCGCGGCGGTCGGCTACTCACCCAAGCCGGTCCGCGACTACACCGAGGCGGACTGGACCGACCCCGACACCCCGGGCCTGCCCGCCTATCCCCGCGCCAAGGCGATCGCCGAACGTGCCGCCTGGGATTTCATCGAGCGCGAGGGCGGCGGCACCGAGCTTGTCGTGGTGAACCCGACCTACATCCTCGGGCCGACGTTGACCGCGGACGCGCGTTCTTCGCTGCAAATGGTCAACGCGATGCTGGACGGGACGATGACGGTGGTGCCGCGGCAACGGTTCGGTGTCGCCGACGTTCGCGATGTCGCTGACCTGCACATCCGGGCGATGGCCGCGCCCGGGGCGGCGGGAAAACGCTACCTGGCGCTCGCGGACGGTCCGACGATCAGTTTTCTCCGGCTGGCCGAGATCCTGCGCGAACGCCTCGGTCCGATCGCGGCCCGGGTGCCCACCGAGGAGGCGCCCGGCGACGAACTGCCGCAGCTGATCATTCACAACGACCGCGCTCGCGACGAGCTCGGCTGGCGGCCGCGCCCGGTGGAGACGACGATCGTGGAGACCGCCGAGAGTCTTCGAGACCTCGGGCTTCTGGATCAGCTCACCTGACCCCACCAGCGCCGGTAGCGTCACGTTGAATGGCCCCGCACAGGTTCGGGAGGCGTGATCATGGCGAACGACGCTCAGAAGGTCGCGATCGTGACCGGCGGCTCGCAGGGGATCGGCGCCGGTCTCGTCACCGCCTACCGCGAACGGGGGTACGCCGTCGTCGCGGTCGCCAAGTCGATGAACCCGTCCGACGATCCCGAAGTGCTGACGATCTCGGGCGATCTCGCCGAACCGATCACCGCGGCGAAGGTGGTCGGGGCCGCGCTCAACGCGTTCGGCCGCGTCGACACGCTGGTGAACAACGCCGGCATCTTCATCAGCAAACCGTTCACCGACTACACGGCCGAGGACTACGCGGCGGTCGTCGGCGTGAACCTCACCGGGTTCTTCACGATTACGCAGCTCGCGATCGGTCAGATGGCCGACCAGGGCTCGGGCCACGTCGTCAACGTCAGCGCGGTCCTGGCCGACCATCCGGTCGCCGGTGTGCCGTCCGTCCTCATATCGTTGACCAAGGGCGGCATGGAGTCGGCGACGAAGTCACTCGCGATCGAGTACGCGACGACGGGCGTCCGCGTGAACGCCGTCTCCCTGGGCATCATCGCGACGCCGATGCACCCGGTGCTCACCGACCCCGCCCGCGCCGAGCTGCCGCCCGTGGGGCACATGGGCCAGGTCGGGGACGTTGTCGGCGGTGTGATGTACCTGGAATCGGCGCCGTTCGTCACCGGCGCGATCCTGCCGATCGACGGCGGCCGGACCGCAGGTCACTAGCTTAAGAGGCTAATGATCTCGGCGGTGGTGCCGGTCTCGCCGATCCGCGGGAAGACCAGTGTGACGCTGTTCGTGTGCGCGTCCAGACTCGTGTCGGTCATCGCGTCGACGGCGAGCGTGACGTTGTAACCGTTCTCGTGCGCGTGCCGCGCGGTCGACTCCACACCGGCGCTCGTGGACACGCCCGCGATCACCACCTGCGTCACGCCGAGGCCCTTGAGGTGCTCGTCGAGACCGGTGTTCGTGAAGGCGCCCCACGTCCGCTTGACGACCGTGTGATCTTCCGGCTGCCCGTTCAGCTCCGGCACCAGGTCGGCCCAACCGGCCGGGCGGTCACTCATCGCGGCGCTGCGGGATCGTTCGGTGCGGCCCGCCGCGACGCCGTCGGCGGTGACGAGCACGACCGGCATCCGGCGGCTGCGGAAAGCGTCGGCCAGCGCGCCGGCGTGCTTGACGACATCGGTCACGGGGTGCGCGGTCGGGTAGGACACGATGCCCGTCAACGTCTGCGAGGACACGCCGACCACGATCAGCGCGAGCGCGAAGAGCCAATACGTCGGAGCGATCGAGGCGAACGCGTACCCCACACCGAAGACCGACGCGCCGACGAACAACAGCGTGACCCGGGGTTTCGCGCGCCTCGCGGACAGCAACGCACCGGCGACGGAACCGACCGCCATCGCGGAGGTCAGGAAACCGTAGGCGCTCGCGCCGGCGTGGAAGACGCTGACGGACATCGTGGAGAGGAAGATCGGAAAGTTGAGGCCGAACGTACCGATCAGGAAAAGCATGAAGAAGATGACTTTGACATCTGGTCTCCTCCACACGTACCGGAAGCCGCCCACGAAGTCTCCGGGCGACCGTGGTTTGCGCGGCGCCGCGAACAGCTCGTGCACCCGCAGGAAGGCCAGCGACGTCAGCACCGCGCCGAACGTGGCCGCGTTGATCACGAAGACCCAGCCCGAGCCGACCGCCGCGATCAGCACGCCCGCGACCGCCGGACCGATCAAACGGGCCGCGTTGAACGACGTCGAGTTCAGGCCCACCGCATTGGACAGGTTCGGCCCGGAGACCAGGTCCGACACGAACGTCTGCCGCGCCGGCGAGTCGAAGGCCGTCACACATCCGAGGAGCAGCGCGAACAGGTAGACCTGCCAGAGCTCGACGGTGCCGGTGACCGTCAGCAGGCCCAGCCCGAACGCGAGCGCACCCATCGCGGCCTGCGTCACCATCAGCAGCTTGCGGCGCTCGAAGTGATCGGCGGCGAGGCCGGTCAGCGGCAGGAGCAGCACCTGCGGCCCGAACTGCAGCGCGATCACGAACCCGACGGCCGTCGCGTTGTGGTGCGTGAGCTGGGTGAGGACGATCCAGTCCTGCGCGGTGCGCTGCATCCACGTGCCGACGTTGGAGACGAACGCGCCACTCGCCCACACCCGGTAGTTGTAGGTCTCCAGCGACCGGAACATGTCGGTCATGAGTCGGCGATCTCTCGGAAGATGCGCGTCGCTTCGAGCACGATCTGGCGCTGCTCGGGCGAGAGCTTCTCAAGGTGCCCGTCGAGCCAGGCGTGGCGGCGGCGCCGGGTCTCGGTGGCCAGGGTGACGCCTTCGGGGGTGGCGACGATCAGCACTTTGCGGCCGTCGGTCGGATCGGGCTCGCGGACCACATAACCGGCGTCGGCGAGGGCGTTGACCGTCTGGTTCATCGACGGCGGCGTGACCCGCTCCTGATCGCTGAGCTGTCGCAGCGTGTGCGGACCCTCTTTGACCAGGAACAGCAGCACCGAGCTGGGGGTGTCGCCCATCTGGTCGTTGGCCTTCTCGGCACGCAGCCGCCGGACCAGGCGCCCGACCGACTCGCGGAGTTCGGTGCCGAGATCGTCGATCGCGTGGACGGGCTCGGTTGGCTCGATCATATCGTTAGGCTACCAAATTAGGTTGCCTAACGAAAATCGGATCCCGATGCGATCGCGTCGAGGTCGCGTACGGCGTAGCGGTGGTGCTCCCACTCCTCGTACAGGATCACGTGCAGGCAGGACAGCACGGTTTCCTCGTGATCGGGCGCGTGCGGGTTCCGACGGTTTCCGGCCAGAATCTCGGGCGTCGCGGTGGCCAGGAAGTCGCGCATCATCGTGACGCGACCGGCACGGGCATCGAGGACGTCGGCGAAGGAGGGCGTCTCGGTGGTGAAGATCGACAGGTCGAAGCCGTCGCCCGCGGTGCCGGCGTCCAGTTGGCCGAGCGGGTGGAATGGCTGTTGGATCTCGAGGATCGCCCGGCCGAGCCACATGTCCGTGGCCACGACCAGATGCCGCAGCGTCTGCGCGAACGACCACTCGCCGGCGACCGATACGTCGACCGTGCCTGCCGGCATCGCGGGCACTCGCTCCACGGTGGCCGACCAGGTGTGTTCGAGCGCTGCCCAGGCCGTGCGCAGGCCGTCGGGATCGGTGGCGCCGCGCTCGGATCGCCCGGGGAAGCGCCGGTTGAGCTCGGCATCGATCAAGGGAACCACGTCGACGCCGTTGACGCGCAACGAGTTGCCGTCTTCAAACAGCCACGGTGCTTCGATGTCGGCGCCCGAGATGTCGACGGCGCGCATCACGACGCCGGACAGGTCGGCACCGATGAACCGGGCGTTTCGCAGGTCGGAGCCGACGAATTCGGCCTCGCGTAGATCATCGGATCCGGTGAAGGTTGCCATGGCTCTCCAATGTTCACGCGCCGCGTGATCCGGAAGGTTTTGTGGGGTGGGGGCACCGTTAGATATTCGGGATCATGCAGTTCCTACTATATGGACGCGCGGTTTCGGGCTGACCTTCGGTGAGCCCGGGACGGACGATTGCGCCGCTATTCTGCCGGGGTGATGGACTTCGTGTGGTTCGAATGCGAAGACGACGAATTGGACACCGACGCGCGGGTTTTCGTCCAGACGTTGCGGATGCGCGCCGAATCGTGGCCGACGACGCCCGCCCACACCGCGGCCTACCCGCCGAACGTGGCAGCCGACGCTCGGCTACCCCGATGTCGTCCATGCCAGCCGGCCGGCCATCGTGATCACGGTCGGCTTCTACCACGACAACCGCACGGTCTTGCTCGATGAAGTCCATAACCAGTCCTTCGCCATGCCGAAACAACCGACCTCGCTGGCGCGCCGAGTCACCGGTGCACCGGAATGGATGGCACATGTCGCGGCCGACTGTTCGAGGCCATTCTCGACCGCGTCGCGACCAGTGGCCCCGGGGTCGATCCGCCACTGGCGCCCGCCGGCCATTTCGAACGCCAGCACCGATTGAAGGATCGGCAACTCGACGACCGCAAGATCAGCCGATCGAACAGCACGTGCAACTACCGGTCGAGGAACAGGCATGTGTAGCGGCCGGTCTCCGTCCGTCCGATACGCGCGTGCCTGACGTGCGGCGACGGCCTGGGCACAATGGAGTGTGCATCCTTGTGGCCGGGGCAGCGTGGATCTGCAGGACCGTCCATCTGACAGCCGCACCGAGTTCGTCTCCATTTTCGGCAGGTCCTGTCCGGTATGCGTGGTGTGGTGATCGTCGGCGGTAAGGTTGAGGCATGCCAGTGGTGAAGATCAACGCTATCGAGGTGCCCGAAGGGGCAGGTCCGGAGCTGGAACGGCGATTCGCCGCCCGGCGTCGCGCGGTCGAGGGCCAGCCCGGTTTCCTGGGCTTCGAGTTGCTGCGCCCGGTTGGTGGTGAATCCCGCTACTTCGTCTACACCAAGTGGGAAGACGAGGCAGCGTTCCAAGCGTGGTCTGCCGGTTCTGCCCGGGCGGCGCACGGTGGCCAAGGCCAGCCCGTCGCGACCGGCGCCAGCCTGCTCGAATTCGAGGTCGTCACCGAAGCATCCAGCTAACGCGGCCCGGTGAGGTCACGCGCAGCCGTCATTCCGGCCGCCGACCATCTGTCCGCGATCGACAGCACCATCATTCCGTTGATGGGACCGCGGCCGGTGACGTTCCCGGCCAAGGCTGAGTTCTGCACTCGTTCACGCGCGGTCAAGTAGCCCCTATCGGGCCTGTCCGCATTCAACTCCGCTGCCGACCGTATCGAGGTGCGGTTCGAGGCCCAACCACGAATCAGTCGCGGCGGCTGACGGATCCGCGCCGGATTGTCGCGTGTCCACACGCCGCCCCTCGGTTCTCCGACGCCACTGTCGTCGGCGAGCCGCCGAGACAACCGTGACGTCGGAGAACCTCGCCGTATCGGCGTGTCGCCCATGCGTGTCGCCCACGCCTGTCGGGGACGGCGGCGGAGACCGCATCAGCGAGGCAGCCACGTAACGGGCTCGCTTGTGTCCGATCCCAGGCGAGCCGCGCGGACGCGTACCCATCGAAGGATCGCAGGATTTTGATCCGAGGGTCGTCGATTATTTCTTGTCGATGTCAGTATCTTGCGGGATCGTGTCGGCCAAGTTACGGTTCGCTCCATTAAGGTCCGACGATGATCATCGTTGTGACCGGCAGGTGCATCCGTCGATCTCCGCTCATTCCCCCCAGGAGCAGGTCATGCGTCGTAGAGTTCGGGCACGTCGGATGCTGGCCGGGTTGATCCCGGCAGCCCTATTGCTGATGGGCGTCGTGGCGTTGCCGCATGCCGCCGCCGCCGATGAGACAACGGTTTCCGTCGACACGCTTCGCACCGGATGGGACCAGAACGAGCCTGGCCTCGGGCCGTCCGCCGTGTCCGCGTCCGACTTCGGCCAGCTGTTCTCGACGACCCTCAACGGCCAGGTCTACGCGCAGCCGATCGTTGTCGCGGGCACGCTGATCGCGATGACGGAGAACAACTGGATTTACGGCATGAACCCGGCGACCGGTGCGATCACTTGGTCTCGGAGTGTCGGCCCGGCATGGCCAGCGTCCACGTTGGGCTGTGGCGACCTGGTGCCGAACATCGGCATCACGAGCACGCCGGTCTACGACCCGACGACCGGCGCCGTCTTCTTCACGGCGAAGGTCAACGACGGCTCGGACGCGGCGCACCCGCACTTCTACATGCACTCGATCAACCCGGCGACGGGCGTCGAGCGCTCCGGCTGGCCGGTGACGATCCAGGGCACGCCGAGCAACGACGCGACGAACCCGTTCAACCCGGAGACGGCGGCCCAGCGCCCGGGTCTGCTGCTGCTCGATGGCGTCGTCTACGCCGGCTTCGCTAGCCACTGCGACTACGGCCCGTACGTCGGCTACATCGCCGGCGTGAAGACGGCCACGCCGGCGATGTCGACCCTGTGGTCCACCGAAGCGGGCAAGTCCAATGCGGAGGGTGGCATCTGGCAGTCCGGTGGCGGTTTGGTCTCGGACGGTTCGGGTCGCATCATCGTGGCCACCGGCAACGGCGTGTCGCCGGCGCCGGGTCCCGGCACGAGCCCGCCCAGCACGCTGGCCGAGTCGGTGATCCGGTTGCAGGTCAACGCGGATGGCTCGCTGACCGCGAAAGACTTCTTCTCGCCGACGAACAACACGAAGCTCGATCAGGACGACACCGACTTCGGTTCCGGCGGCCCGCTGGCGCTTCCGTCGGGTTTCGGCACCACGGCGCACCCGCACCTGCTCGTGCAGGACGGCAAGGACGGTCGGGTCTACCTGCTCGACCGCGACAATCTCGGTGGCACCGGTCAGGGCGCGGGTGGCACGGACGCGTCCGTCGGCCCGCCGCTCGGCCCGTACAACGGCATGTGGGGTCACCCCGCGTTCTGGGGCGGCGACGGCGGCTACGTCTACGACGTGGAAAACCAGGGCTACCTGCGGGCGCTGAAGTACGGCGTCAACGGTGCCGGCCTGCCCACGCTCACGTCTGCCGCGACCAGTTCGTCGACCTTCGGTTACACGTCCGGCTCGCCCGTCGTCACGTCGTCGGGCACCACCAGCGGTTCCGCGATCGTCTGGGCCGTCTACAGCGATGGCTCGAACGGTGCCAACGGCCAGCTCCGCGCCTACGACGCGCTTCCGGTCGGCGGCCAACTGCACCTGCGCTACTCGGCACCGATCGGCACCGCCACGAAGTTCATCGTGCCGGCGACAGACGGAAACCGCGTTTTCGTCGGTACGCGTGACGGCAAGATCATCGGCTTCGGCCGGCCCACCAGCGCCGCGCTGACCAGCTCGCCGACCGACTTCGGCAACGTCAACGTCGGCAGCACCGCGAACGCCACGGTCACCGTGACCGCGGCCCGGGCCGTCACGATCTCATCGATCTCGACCGCGGCTCCGTTCGGTGCCACGCCGCCGGCGCTGCCGGTCAGCCTGACCACCGGTCAGACGCTGTCGGTGCCGGTGCGGTTCACGCCGACGGCGACCGGAGGCGCGACGGGCAGCCTGTCCTTCGTCACCGACACCGGTAACGTCGCGCTGGACCTGCACGGCAACGGAACCCAGACCGGTCTCGGCGCGACCCCGTCGACGCTCGCATTCGACACGGTGCCGACCGGCGCGCACAACACGATCGGCGTGAGCATCGTCAACACCGGTACGTCGTCGGTCACGATCACGGGCTCGACCGCGCCGTCGGCACCGTTCACCGCGACCGGCTTCCCGGCCAACGGATCCACTCTCGCACCCGGCGCCTCGGTGTCGGTCTCGGTGACGTACACACCGACGGTCGCCGGAAACCAGTCCAGCTCGCTGTCGGTGAGCAGCAACGCGGGCTCGGTGACCGTCCCGATCAGCGGCAACGCCGTCACCGGCGCCTCGCACCTGTCGATCACGCCGAACCCGGTCGCGTTCGGGTCGGTCAGCGTCGGCCAGACCGCGACGCAGACGTTCGACATCACCAACACCGGCAACATCACGCTGACGTTGACCAAGGCCGCCCCACCGGTCGGCGCGTTCAACACGACCACGCCGGTCTCCGAGGGTCAGCAGCTCTCGCCGGGCGACGTGATCCACCAGACGGTCACGTTCACCCCGAGCGTCACCGGTGCGCAGTCGGCGGTCTACTCGATCACCGGCGACGACGGGCAGGGCGCGATCGCGGTGCAACTCACCGGCACCGGCGTGACCGGCACCGGCACGACGAACATCGCGGCGGGCAAGCCGACCGCGTCCTCGTCGACGCAGAGCGGATTCCCGGCGAGCAACGTGACCGACGGTGACGTGAACAGCTACTGGGAGAGCACGAACAACGTGTTCCCGCAGTGGGTGCAGGTCGACCTCGGCACGGCCACGAGCGTGGGCAAGGTGACGTTGAAGCTGCCGCCCGCCACCGCGTGGGCGACGCGTCAGCAGACCCTGTCGGTGCAGGGCAGTACGGACGGCACGAACTTCGCCACGATCGTCGCGTCTACGGCGTACACGTTCGACCCGTCCACCGGGAACACGGTGGACATCAGCTTCCCGGCGACGAACGCTCGCTACCTGCGGGCGAACATCACCGCGAACACCGGCTGGCCGGCGGGTCAGGTGTCGGACTTCGAGGTGTTCGCGACGGCGGGCGGCGGCGGATCGGCGACGCTCTCGGGCAGCCCGACGTCGCTGACGTTCCCCTCGACCACGGTGGGCACGAACAGCTCGTCGCAGACGGTGACCATCTCGAACACGGGTACGGCCACCGCGACCGTCTCGTCGATCGCCACCACGGGTGACTTCACCCAGGCGAGCACGTGTGGTGCGTCGATCGCGGCCGGTGCGAACTGCACGGTCACGGTGACGTTCCACCCGACCGCGACCGGGAGCCGTAGCGGTGCCGTGACGGTGACGAGCAACGCGACGAACAGCCCGACGACGATCGCGCTGAGCGGCACCGGCACCTCCGCCGGCACGGCGACGTTGACGGCCAACCCGACCGCGTTGACCTTCGGCTCGACGACGGTCGGCGCGAGCAGCGCCACCCAGTCGGTCACGGTCTCGAACAGCGGATCGGTCGCGGCGACGGTGTCGTCGGTGGCCGCTTCGGGTGACTTCAGCCAGACCAACACGTGTGGCACGTCGATCGCGGCCGGTGCGAACTGCACGGTCACGGTGACGTTCCACCCGACGGCGACCGGCAACCGCACGGGCACCGTCACGGTGACGAGCAACGCGTCGAACAACCCGACGACCGTGGCCCTCTCGGGCACCGGCGCGGGCAGTGTGAGCACGAACCTCTCGGCCGGCAAGGCGACGAGCGAGTCGAGCCACACCGACGTGTACCCATCGAGCAACGTGACCGACGGTGACCAGAACACGTACTGGGAGAGCGCGAACAACGCGTTCCCGCAGTGGGTTCAGGTCGATCTGGGCTCGGCGCAGAGCACGAGCCGGATCGTGTTGCAGCTCCCCACGACGTGGGGTGCGCGCAATGAGACGCTATCCGTTCTGGGCAGCACGGATGGCACGAACTTCACCAGCATCAAGGCGTCTGCCGCGTACGCGTTCGATCCCGCGACCAGCAACAGCGTGACGATCACGTTCACGGCGACGACGCAGCGCTATGTCCGGCTGAACATCACCGCGAACACCGGTTGGCCGGCCGGGCAGATCTCGGGCTTCCAGGTCTGGAACTTCTAGCTTTCGAGTGGAACTTCTAGCAGGTCAATAGAGAAGGGCTGCCGCCGGGTGTACGTTGCCCGGCGGCACCCTTGTTGAGTCAGGCTGACCGGGAACCGACAGTCAGCTCCTCGGAGCGGAGCACGTCCTCGCCGTAGAGGTCATGCAGCCAGTTCGTGTGGTAGACGGTGTCGAGGTAGCGCTCACCGAGGTCCGGGGCAATGGCCACGGCGGTGAGTTCGCGTCTGCTATGCGCGGCCAGCCAGTCGACGGCACCGCTGACCACCGTTCCGGTCGAGCCGCCGAACAGGAATCCGCGGCGGGCCAGACGATGGCAGGCGCGGATCGTGTCCGCCTCCTCGACCCGGACGACGTCGTCCACGTACGAAGCGTCCAGCAGCGGTGGACGTACGCTCGTGCCCAATCCGGGAATCATCCGGCGGGCCGGCTCCCCACCGAACGTCACCGAACCGACGGCGTCCACCGCGACGACCCGCACCGGCCACCGCCAGTTCCGGAAGAAGCGCGCGCAGCCCATGAGTGTCCCGGTCGTGCCGGCTCCGACGAACAGCACGTCAAGGTTCGGGAACTGACGCGCGATCGCAGGTGCTGTCGTGCGGTAGTGCGCGGTCCAGTTGTGCGGATTGGTGTACTGGTTGAGGCACACGTAACGGTCGTCAGAGGCACACAGAGCGCGTACGTACTCGATGCGGGTGCCGAGGAAGCCGCCGCTGGCATCGGGTTCGGTGACGGTGTGCACCTGGCTGCCCAACGCCTCCATCGTCCGCTTGGTCGTCAGGTTGCAGCGTGGGTCGGTCACGCACAGGAACCGGTAGCCCTTGCTGGCCGCGATCATGCTCAGCGCGACGCCCAGGTTCCCCGATGACGACTCGACCAGGATCGAGCGTGGCGTCAGCACTCCGTCCTTCTCGGCGCCCTCGACCATCTCGGCGGCGGCCTTCAGCTTGATCGAGCCGGCAAAGTTGAACCCCTCGCACTTGAGGTACAGCGAGTGCCCGAAAATCGGCTGTAGGTCGACGTACAGTTCCTCCTCGTTGAAGACCTGAGGAACGGAAATGACGGGCATGGTGGCCTCCTTCTTTGCAGACCTCTGGTTATCCGTACCGCTGCACATCGTGGAAGAAGTCGTTGACAACACGCAGCTCGCCGGAACTGACGACCTCGTCGTAGACGTATTTGCCGACGGCGAGGTCGAGCACGCCCAGGCCGAAGGGTGAGAAGACGACGGGCCGGTCCGCGGCCACCGACAAACGGCCGGCCATCACGTCGTCCAATGTGCCGTCCAGGAAGTCGCGGTTACCTGTGGCCTGCTCCGTCAGGTGAGGTGAGGTGTCGGCCTTCATGCAATGCTCGATGTCATCGAGGATGTTCGTCGACGCGAGGAGGATCTCCGGTGCCAGGTCGCGGAGCGATACGTGCAGCACCACCGGATTGTGCGCGAACCACGACACGTCGGTGACGTGCGGCTGGCTGGCCACGGTGCTGAAGACCACCATCTCGCTGGAGCGGATCAGCTCCTCCGGGCTGTCGTAGACGGTGACTCGGCCGGCGAAGTCCGACCGTGTCAGGTAGCCGCAGAAGCCGGTGGCACTCTCCGCGGAGAGGTCGTAGACGCCGATGTCGTCGAACGTCCACCCGGTGCCCGCTAGGAAGGTGTGGATGTAACGGGCGATCAGGCCCACCCCGAAGAACCCGACCCGTGTCGGTCGCGGTCGGTCCCGGCTGAGCCAGTCGGCCGCGAGGGTTGCCGACGCGGCCGTGCGGCTCGCGCTGATGATCGACGCTTCCAGGCAGGCGAAGGGGTAGCCGGTGTCGTGATCGTTGAGAATCAGCACGGCCGAGGCCCGCGGCACACCGGACGCGATGTTCTCCGGAAAGCTTGAGACCCACTTCAGACCGTCCACCCGCACCTGCCCGCCGAGCGACGCGGGTAGCGCGATGATGCGGGCCGACGGACGGTCGGGGAAACGGAGAAAGTACGACGCCGGGTTCACCGAATCGCCGGAGCCGTGCAGCCGGTAGGTCGCCTCGACCAACGAGACGATCTCCTTCTCCCGCCCCTGCAGCACGCGCTGGACCTGACCGCCCGAGACTACGGCGAACGGCGGCACGCTGGCCCGTGCGGCCGTCGACGGCACGCCCGCGGTGGCGCTCGCCGCCGTCATCGGGCCGCCTCCTCGGCCTCGGCCAGCCGCACCGCGTCGCCCATCCCGACGAGCACCTCGCGAGGACCGTCGAATGCCTCCCGGCTGTGCGCGGTGCGGATGTTGTCGACCAGCATCAGGTCGCCGGCCTGCCAGGGCTCACGAAGTGTGTTCGCTTCGTACACCTCGTTGAGCAGCAGAATGATGTCCTCGGTAATCGGATCACCGTTGCCGAAACGCGTGTCAAACGGCAACCCGTCCTCGCCGTACATGTCGACCAGGTATTCGCGCACTTCCGGCGCCAGCGTCCACCCGTTCAGGAACGCGATCTGGTTGAACCAGCAGCGCTGGCCGGTGACCGGATGCCGGACCACGGCGCTCCGACGCTGCTCCGTGCGCAGGCCGCCGCCGGGCTGCCACTCGAAATCGATCGCGTTAGCCCGGCAGTAGCCGGCGACAGCGGCGGGGTCGTCCGTGCCCAACGACTCGGCGATCGACGCGCCGATCTCGTCGTTGTAGTTGCGAACCAGCAGCCACCCCTCCTGCTCGAACCGCCCGGTCAACTCGGCCGGCAACGCATTGAGCACGGTCGGCGAGTCGGCCACGGCGGTCGCCCCGCCGTCGGTCGGTGGAGTGAGGCACGCGAACAGCATCAGGCTCGGAGAATCGAGCGTGTAGCTCAGTTCGTGGTGCATGCACATCGGCTGGTTCGCCGGCCACGCAGTAGACGAGTACACGCCGTCGGAGTAGGTCTGCCGAGGCGCGAACGCCTCTCGCTCCGTCATGAGACCGGTCGCCAATCGCCCGAAGACGGCGGCGACCGTGCTCGGGTCTCGCAGCCCGAGGCCACGCACCAGGATCGATCCATGCTCGGCAACGAGGTCGCGCACAGTGTCCCGGTGCTCGGATGCCCACGTCGGCGCGTCCCCAGCCACTTCGACCCGCGTGATCGGTGGCTTGCCGGGTTGTAGGTCCACGTCGATCCATGGCGCTGCGGTAGAGGAGGCCATCGCTGTATCCTTTCGGTTGCTCGTCACGACCGGGCCAAAATTCATCGCGTTGCCACGGGCGTGCGGCAAACACACCAGCGCGCCGACCCGCGACTCACCGGAATCAGACAGCGGCTGCAACAGCCCGGAACGGCGCTCGGATCTGCCATCGACCAGGCCGGCCAGGTCGGCGAGGACGGGGTGCCGGGTGACGTCCTTCAACGACACCTGACGCTTCAAGGTGACCGCGAGCTTCACCGCCGACAGCGACGTGCCACCCCGATCGAAGAAGTGGTCGCACCGGCCGATCTGATGCTCCGGGATGCCGAGCACCGTCGCCCACGCGGCTGCGAGCCGGCGTTCGGTTGGCGTGCTCGGCGCCTGGTAATCGCTCTCGACGATGGCCAGTTCACCGGCGAGTGCCGTGAGCTTTTTCCGGTCGGTCTTGCCGTTGGCGGTCAGCGGCAGACTCTCGCGCCAGTGGAACGCCGTGGGGACCATGTATTCGGGCAAGGACTCGCTCAGCCGGTCGCGCAGGACCTCGACGGCGACCGGCCGCTGCGCGGAGTAGAACGCGACGAGGTGCTTGTTCTGATCGCTGCGCTCGGCGACCACGACGGCGCAGTCGCGGACAGCCGGTATCCGTAACAGGGTGCTATCGATTTCGCCGATCTCGATCCGGAAGCCGTAGAGCTTGACCTGGGTGTCGCTGCGTCCGAGGAAGTCGAGCTTGCCGTCGGGCAGCCAGCGACCGTCGTCGCCGCCTTGGTAGAGCCGCTGCCCTGGCCGGTGGGGATCGGGCCGGTACGCGGCTCGGGTGCGCTCGGGGTCGTTAACGTAGCCACGGCCGACGCAGACTCCGGAGAAGACGATCGCACCGGGGGCACCCAGCGGCACCGGCGCCAGATGCTCGTCGACGATATAGACGCGTACGTTGTTGATCGGGGGACCGAGCGGGACCCGAGCCGTGTTCGGTGCCTCGCGCATGACCTCGTGGTTGGTGTCGTCCGAGGTCTCGGTCAGCCCGTACGCGTTGACGAGTTTGATGTCGGGCTGGGCCGAGAACCAACGGTGTGCCAGTTCCGGTTTCAGCGCCTCGCCGGTGACCGACACGCATCGCAGGTCCGGCAGCTTCTGCGGGCTCTGTTCCATGTAGGACAGGACGGCGTCGAGGTAGGACGGCACGATCTGGAGCACAGCGACCCGGCCGTCGACGATCTTGTCGACGAACCGGTCCACGGTCAGGATCACGTCCTGCTCGACTATCAGGGTTCGCCCGCCGACCAGGAGCGCGGAGACCAGCTGCCACAGCGAGATGTCGAAGCACTGCGGCGCGGTCTGGGCGACCACCGATCCCTCATCGATTTCGAGGTCGTCGATCTTGGCGTACAGGTGGTTGAGCATGCCGGCGTGCTCGCACATGGCGCCCTTGGGCTCGCCGGTTGAGCCGGACGTGAAGTAGATGTAGGCCAGCTGATCGCGCGCGACATCGATGCCGAGATCGTCGTCGGCGAGGTCCTCCTCCTCGGCCGCCGTGATGAACACCGTCTCGACGCCGGTCAGCGACCTGACCGCCGGGCCTAGCGTGGTGGTGCTCGCCGGCTCGGTCAGCACGAGCCGGCAGCCGGCACGGGACAGGGTCGTCGCGATTCGGTCCGTCGGGAAATGCGGCTCGATCGGCAGGTAGGCACCACCGGCCTTGAAGATCGCGAGAACGGCGGTCATCCAGTCCAGGTTGCGTTCGGTCACGACCGCTACCACGCCCTCGGGGCCGAGCCCTCGCGCCAGGAGGGCCCGTGCCAGGCGGTTCGCGCGACCGTTCAGCTGGCCGTACGTCAGCTGACGGTCACCGTGCGCCGCCGCGACCGCGTCCGGGTGCGCGCGTACTCGCATCTCGAACAGTTCGTGGAACCGGCGGTCGGGGAGCTCGCGATGCGGCCCGGCCAGCCCGTCGAGCTGAAAACGGAGTTCCTCCGCCGACAGCAGACTCTGCCGCCTGTGCTCGGCGTCCGGATTGGCGAGGATCAGCGTGAGCGTGGTGAGGTGATAGCCGGCGATCCGGGCGGCGCACTGCGCGTCGATCGCGTCGGTGCGATAGCGCAGGCGGAGCATGAGGCCGCCGCCCCGTGGTGAGAAGGCCACGCACAGCACCGTGTCCTCGGCGAGATCGGTCTCGTTGCCGGTCGGATCGAACACCGTCTCGAACGACGGCCCGGAAGCGCCGACCTCGCGCCTGAGGTCATCGACCGGAAAGTGCCGGTGCGACAGCAATTCTGACGCGGCTCGGTGGGTGTCCATGAGCAGGGTCCGCCACGAGTCGGGTTCGGTCGTCAGGACACACGGCAACGTCCGGTCGCCGGTGACGTAACCGGTCACGACCTCGCGTTCGCCGCACAGCGCGGCCAGCACCTTGGCGTGCGCGGCCAGCAGCACCGAGCTGACCGGCACCGCCAGCTCGTCGGCGAGTCGGCGCAACGCCGCGACCCGGTCGCCGGGGATCGTCGCGGCGTACTCGGCGACGCCCGGCGTCGGATCGAGCGTCCATCGTGGAATCGTGGTCAGCCCGCCGGCCGCGAACACACTGAGCCAGAAGTTCCGGCCCGCTGCCGCTGTTGACTCCATCGAATCCCTCCAGTTGCCATCGCCACGGTTCTGCTGGCCTTGGGTTCTAGTGGCCTTGGGTTACTCGCCGCCGACCAGTGCTTCGGTGCGGCTGTCGGCACTGTCATAGGCCGCCGGCATGGGCGTGACCCGGTCATCTCGAAGGCTTCGGGCTGGGTTTCCCGCCCACCTCGCGTGCGGCGGCACGTCCTCGCCCTTCATCAGGAAAGCGTCGGGGGCGATCACTGCGCCGTCGCCGATCGTCACGCCATAGTGGATCCAGGCTCCGACTCCCACGGTGCAGCCGTCACCGATGGTGATGCGGTCGGATTTGAAGGCGCCGTCCTCCTGCGAGTGACACTGGATCGTTGAGCCGACGTTGAGGGTGGCGTCGTCACCGATCGTCACCAGTGACTTCTCCGGTATCGAGCAGCCGTCGTCGAAGACCCGGCGGCCGAGCCGGACGCCCAGCATCCGCCAGATCAGGTTCTTGAATGGTGTGCCGTTGAAGACGTGGAGGTAGCCCGTTACGGCGGCGGCCTTCCAGAAGCGTTCGTGCCGCCAGAAGCGGCGGTCGTAGATCGAGCAGTACAACGGCCGCAGCGGCAGGAACACCTGCACGGAGCGTTCCACCGCCACGAAATACAGAACCGTAAACACGAGCGTGACGACCGTGCCGAGCGCGATAGACCAGGTCCCCAGCCCGCCGTAGAAGCGGGTGAGGGTCCATGTGATCAGGATGATGCCGTACAGGTAGAGCCACCGGGCGAAGAGGTACATCGCCGCGGTGACGGCATTGTGCCGGTTTTTGGCGGCCAGGCGGCGACGCAGTTCGACCCCGGTGAACCGATCGTCGAATGTGGTGTCACGTTGGACGGAACGCGGAATCTCGAACGAGGGCGAGCCGAGAAGTCCGACGTCCTCGCGGATCTCGCCGTCGATCGGCACCATCGTCTTGGTGCCGATGAGGCAGTTGTTCCCCGTCTTTCCCTGCGCGGGATAGGCAATGAAGTTTCCCAGGAAGTTGTGGGCTCCGATCGACACCCGGGACAGGGAGAACGAGGTGCCGGAGAAGGTGGCGTTGACGACGGACAGTCCGTCGGCGACCATCGTTCCACTGCCGACCGTGGTGAGGTACGGGTTGTCGTGCTTGAGCTGCGTGCCGAAGTTCGACCCGGTCTGCTGGACCTGGGGGAGCCGGTAACCGAGGTAGCGCAGATATTGGACGATGCTGGAGCTGTCACCGAACAGGATCTTGAAGAACCTGTTGTTGCTCGTGCTCACGATGGCCCGGTGGGCGGCGTAGTGCAGGCCGTACAACCGATAGACCTTGTTGGGTTTGATCGCGTGGTTGAGCAAGCGAGGCACAGTGGCCACGACGAGAAGGCCGAAGAGCATGGTTCCGACGAAGAGCACTAGCGAGACGATCAGGGCATCGAGGTAGAACGTGAGGGTGCTGAGCGTCTGAGTTCCGTTCTCCAGCGCCGACAGCTGCGGGATCTCGTTCAGCACGAGGTCCGCACCGCCGACCGCCAGCGGAATGTAGAAGAACAGCAGGTTGAAGATCTGCAGGGTCGGGTAGAGCGCCCTCCGCAGAGTGCCGCAGCCGGTGGTGTCGACCATCCGGTAGTCAACCTCGGTCTGCTGCGCCGGGGAACCGTGCCACCGCTCGCCGGCCGGCACCGCCTGACCGCTGTGCAGCGAGGACGTGTGGCCGAGCTGGGCGCCGTCGGCCAGCGAGGTTCCAATGTCGATCACGGTCATCTCGCCGACGAACACGTCTTTCCCGATCGTCACCGCCCCGGTCTCGATGAACCCGGCCTCGGCGCGATAGCCGCTGATGACGCAGTCCTTACGGAGGACCGTGTGGTCGCCGATGGTGAGTAGGTCGGTGCACACGGGCACGCTCCGCGAGAAGATCGCGACACCTCGCCCGACCTTCGCGCCCAGCGCTCTCAGGTACATCGGGTACAGCGGCGAACCGATCATGAACAGAACCAGCGGGTTCCGTTGGACCAGCGTCTTGACGATCCAGAAACGGACGTACGCCAGGCTCCAGAGGCGCACGTGACCGGGTTTCCACCGGCCGATGAGTAGCCATTTCAGCGCGATCGGAAAGAGACACACGGCGACGAACGCGGCGCCGCCGAACAGCACCGATCGCACGTAATAGTCGATCAAGCCGGACCCGTTCGCGATCCATTCGTAGCCCAGGCTGGCGACGAGCGCGACGAGGACGGTATATGCGAGGAAGAACATCAGTTGCAACGCTCCGCATAGGACGTACTCCGCTGTGCTGGAACTCGCCGTCACCTGCGCCGGCTCCGGCGCGGGTGTGTCGATCGGGGCTGGCGCCGCGTCGTCGAGATCCGCGGCCAGGCTTCTGATCGTCGGATGCCGGTAGATGTCCTTCATCGACACTGACGGTAGGTCCGCCCGCTTCCTGACGCGTGCGCAGAAGTGGGCCATGACCAGCGAGTTCGCACCAAGGTCATCGAAGAAATTGCTGTCGACCGACACCTGTTCGAGCTTCACGACGTCAGCCAGCACTTCGGCGAGCACCTTCTCGGTGCCGGTCGTCGGACCGGCAGAGGTGTCTCGGGTGATCGAAAGCTCGGTCATATGAGCGGTCAAGACCTCGACAGGATTTTTCGCCACGATTGGTCATGCCTCCGGATGGAAAGAGGGCCGACAGGTAGCCCGCCTCGTACGATCGGCATCACATCGATGTTGGACAGCGATAATCCTGAGCAACCAGCGAAATCGTGCCCGACCGGCCGAGTGTGTGTGCGGTCAGCAATTGTCGGCGCGCCGCCTCCTCCACGGCCCGTCGAGCGGGAAAGTGTGCGACGAGGTCTATCGGAGGAAAGGTGTCGCCGTTCAGCGACTGTGGAGCCTTTTCCGTCGATCTGTCCTTGCATAACCCTCAGCACTAAACCGTAGCCGTACCTCCCCGGCGTCCAGATGCAAACTGAGAAACGCCTGGCGATCACGACATGTTGTCGCTAACGCCCGCCGAACGTCATGATGGACGAGTAGGCAGCACGCTGCCTCGCGGCAGCACCGGGAGGCCGTCGGTGTTGATCGTGCCGGGGTACTTGATGCCGGCACCGGTGTTCAGCACGACGACGGACTCGGATCCGTCGAGCCAGCCCGACGCGACCAATGCCCGGACGGCGCTCAGGCACGCGGCACCCTCGGGGCACAGGAGCAGGCCTTCGGCACGGGCGTACCCGGAGAGGTCGGAAAGAATTTGATCGTCATCCACCGCGACCGCGATGCCGTTCGTGTCTGCGAGCGCCGCCAGGATCAACTCGTCACCGAGCGGTGACGGCACCGTGATGCCGAACGCGATCGTGGACGCGTCGGGCCACGGCTGCGCCCGCGTCGCGCCCTCGTCGAACGCCTTGACGATCGGTGCGCACCCGCTCGCCTGCGCGGCCACGAGGCGCGGCATCGGGCCGGAGATCCAGCCGAGTTCCAGCATCTCCTGCAGCGCCTTGTGGATGCCGATCAGGCCGACGCCGCCTCCGGTCGGGTAGACGATGACGTCCGGCATCGTCCAGCCGAGTTGCTCGACGATCTCGTAGCCCATCGTCTTCTTGCCTTCGAGCCGGTACGGCTCCTTGAGCGTGGACGCGTCGAACACCGAGCCGCCGCCGGCCCGCACGAACGCCCCGATCATCGCGCCGGCATCGGAGATCAGTCCGTCGACGAGGTGCAGGTCGGCACCGGCGGCGAGGCATTCGTTGCGGGTGATCACGGGTGCGTCGACCGGCATCGCGATGGTGCTGCGGATGCCGGCGCGGGTCGCGTACGTCGCCCAGGCCGCGCCCGCGTTGCCGTTGGTGGGCATGGCGACGTGGCGGATGCCCAGTTCCTTGGCACGGGACACGCCGACGGCGGCTCCCCGTGCCTTGAAGGAGCCGGTCGGGATGAGCCCTTCGTCTTTGATCAGCAGCCCGGGGACGCCGATGCTGCGGCCGTAGGTGGAAGCGGGGAGCAGTGGCGTCCAGCCTTCACCGAGCGTGACGACGTGGGTGGGATCGTCGACGGGCAGCACCTCGCGGTAACGCCACAGATCGGCCGGGCGGTGCGCGAATGTCGGCGGGCGTGACCGATCGGCGCGACCGCGTCGAGATCGTAGCGGGCCAGCAGCGGCGACCCGCAGTGGCAGAGGTTCGCCGGCTGGTCGGAGGCGACGCGGCTGCCGCATCGGGGGCATTCGAGATGCGTCAGGTTGGTCACCGGCCGAAGACTACCGAGGTCGGGGGAGTGGTCGCGATCACGCCCCGCCAGGCTGCCAAGATCCGCGCGATCATGGAGTTGACGGGGTATCGGATCTTCGTGTCGGGCCGCATAATCCCCCACGTGAGCACAGATTCCCCACCGGCGATCGGCAGCCCGTCGACGGTCGCGCCCGATCACGTTCGCTTCCGCCCGACCTGGGCTCAGCGAACGCCTGTCTTCTTTCTTCCCTTTGTTGTTTTCGCGGACTTCGCCAACCCTCTGTTGTGGGCCTCACCGCCCGGCATGTCGGGCTTGGTGATGTTCGGTCGAGTCTCGGCGTCGGTCCTTCTGGTCGCGGTCTCGTTCGAGGTCTGGCTCGTCGGGTGGTGGTTCGGCGCGACCCTTACCGGCGAGGCTCTGCTTGTGCACAGCTTGCGGCGCCGGGCGATTCCGTGGAACCGGATCGCCGCGGTGCAGGTCGAGCGGTTCATGGGCGGCCAGCGGGTCGTCGTGTACGAATTCGATGGGCGGAGCACGCCGCTACGTATGCCGTCCAACGCGCTGCTCTCCTGGGATAGGGCGTTCCCGAACAAGGCCGCCTTCATCGGGCACTGGTGGCTCACCCACCGCGCCGTATAGCGCGATCACCTCAGCAGCCGCCGCGACCATCGCCGCCCGCACCTCCGGCGGCTCGACGACCTCGACGCGCGTGCCGAGCCCGAGCAGGCTCCCGACGGCGTGCGGCACCCCGTTGAACGCCAGCCGCACGCTCAGGCCGGCTCCGTCGTCGTCGCGCAGATGCGACGTCAGCAGCCGCCGCACCATGCCGACCGCCGCCGCCTCCGCCCGAACCGTCACGGCGAGTTCGCGTGGCCGCACCTCCACCCGCTCCCGCAGCGCCGCCCAGGCGGCCGCGAGATCGAAATCCGCCGGTCGCACCGCGGGTTCCGGTCGCACCGTGCACGCGTCGACCCGTGACACCCGGAACAACGCCGGCTCGGCCGTCACCAGATACCACGCGCCGGCCTTCGCGACGAGGCCGGCCGGATCGACGGTCACCTGCCGCCGGCGCGTCGCGCTGTCGCGATAGTCCAGGTCAAGGCGGCGAGCCCGGATCAAACCATCATGGATCAACGGCAACATGGGTACGTCTTCGCCGGACCGCATCCACGGGTCGACGTCCACCAGGATGTGCGCCCGGCCCTGCTCGAACCCGCCCCGCAGCGCCTGCCCACCGGCTCCGGTGATCTTCTCGATCGCCATGTCGAGCGCGTCGCCGAGCCCGAGATCCGCGGCGAGCCGTGGCTGCCCGACCGCGAGCCCGGCGCCCTCGGCCCGGCTCAGGTGCGCCACACCGGTGCGGTAGGTGTCCAGGAGCCGGATGCCACCGGCGCGCCCCCGCTCGGTGTAAACGGGGATGCCGGCTGCGCTCAGCGCGTCGACATCGCGCAGCACGGTGCGCACCGAGACATCGAGACGCTCGGCCAATTCGGGCGCGGACGAGCCGTTGCGCGCCTGCAGCAGCAGCACGAGGGAGAGCAACCGGTCGGCGCGCATGCGCACAACATTACCGAGAAAACATGACAGGAGGTGTCAGGTTTGCGATGTCATGGTGGCTGGCATGAGAGCAGACATTCGGGGCCCGTTCGACCTGGCCCGGCAGAGCGAGTACTTCGGCGGGTGGACGCGGATGCACGACAAGGCCATCGTGATGGCGTTCCCGGTCGAGGGTTGGACCCATTCCGCCGCGGTCACGCTGCGGCAACTCGACGACGGCACCATGGAAGGCGAGGTCGTCGGCGGGGGAGAGCAGGCGTGGCAGCAGGCGCTCGCGGTGCTCTCGCTCGACAGCGACGGCAGTGGGTACGCGCAGGTGGGCGACCGCGATCCGGTCATCGCTGCGTTGCAGCGGGAGCACGCGTTTCTGCGGCCGGTGCTGTTCCACTCACCGTACGAGGCGGCGTGCGCGTTCATCATCGGGCACCGGCTGCGTATCGAGCAGGGCCGGGCGATCCGGGCGCGGATGGCGGCGGCGTTCGGCGAGCGCTTCGATATCGACGGCACGACGGTGTCAGCGTTTCCGACACCGCAGCGCCTGCGCGAGATCATGGAGATCCCGGGTCTGAGCGACGAGAAGATCACCCGGCTGCACGGGGTGGCCGAAGCCGCGATGGCCGGCCGTCTCGATCGGGCCCACCTGCGTTCGCTTCCGGTCGAGGACGCGTTAGCCGAGGTGAAGACGCTGCGTGGCGTCGGCGATTTCTTCGCGGTCGCGATCGTCATGCGCGGGGCGGGCCTGGTCGATGCCACGCCCGGCGACCCGATCACCCGCGCCGGCATCGCCCGTTTCTACGGCCTGGACGAGCCGGCGCCGGCGGACGTCGCCCGGATCACGGACGGCTGGCGACCGTACCGGATGTGGTGTTCGGTGCTGGTCCACGCCTCCGAGCGGCGGAGGTCAGGACGCGTGGCGTGAGCGCGATCGCTCGGCGGTAGGCGTCCGCGTAGCCTCGGGCGAGTTCCGCGGCGGAGAAGTGAGACGCGACGTGGGCTCGGCAGTCGACCGGGTCGATCCGGCGCACGTCCGCCAGCGCGGCGGCGAGTTGATCGGGCGATTCGCAGATGATGCCGGTCACGCCGTTGACGACGACTTCGGGCACGGATCCGGCGCGCAACGCGACGACCGGCGTACCGCAGGCCATCGCCTCGATCATGACCATGCCGAACGGCTCCTCCCACTGCACCGGGAAGAGCAGGCAGCGGGCGCCGGCCAGGAGAATACGCTTCTCCTGCGCATCGGCGAGGCCGAAGACGATGTCGTCCGGCCCGAGCAGCGGCTCGACCTCGGCGGCGAAGTACGCCTTCTCCGAGGGCTCGCTGTATTTGCCGGCGAGCACGAGCGGCAGCCCGGCCTCGTGCGCCGCGTGCAACGCCGTGTGCGCGCCCTTGTCCGGGCTGAACCGGCCGAGAAAGAGCGCGTAGTCGCGTTTGTGGCCGCGGAAGGGCCATAGCTCGACCTTGACGGCGTTCGGCACCGTGCCGATCCAGTTCAGCTCGGGTGCCAGCGTTCGCTGGCGTTCGCTGATCGCGACCATGTGCACGGCTGAGCCCAGCGCGCCGTAGTAGGCCCGCAGGTCCGGGTCGTCGGCCGGCCCGTGCATCGTGACGACGGTCGGCAGGCCCCAGCGGGCGTACGTGTCCGCGTTCAACGGTCCGGACGTCGAGTGATCGTGCACGACGTCGATCCGGCCGACGAGTCGCCGCACGGCTCGTCGAGTGAGAAGGGCATTCATGATTTCCGGGTACGGCTCGCCGAGGCGCTCCGGCACCAGGCGGTCCCACGTACGCAGAAAATTGGCCTTGGTTCCCGGTTTTCCGGCCCCGATCAGTGTGACCGAGTGTCCATCGTCGACCAGGGCATCGGCGAGGTCCGCGACCACCGCCTCGATGCCACCGTAGGCCGATGGCGGAATCTGGTAGTAGGGCGGTGCCACGAGGGCGATGCGTAGAGGCGCGTCATGGACTTCCACGCCAGTAGTGAATACCCCGTCCCTGGCCTCGCAAAACATCCAATGTACGTATTTGTCGGGTGAGAATTGCTAGCGTCTCATCGTGGCGACCCCACCAGAATCCGGGCAGCGGGTCGCAGAGAGTGATGGTCTCCGGTGTTCACCCAACGGGTTACCACCGCACACGCCCATCGCGCTCACGGCACCACACTGGTGGTCGTGGGCGACTCGCTGACGTTCGCCGACTGCGTCGGGCTGACCCCCGTCGTCGAGGACGCGATCG
The DNA here is from genome assembly GCA_963797605.1 of uncultured Actinomycetota bacterium. Classification (GTDB taxonomy): domain Bacteria; phylum Actinomycetota; class Actinomycetes; order Mycobacteriales; family Micromonosporaceae; genus DASQPR01. The sequence goes on from CAWCPX010000009.1 coordinate 30,625, forward strand.
CGAGCGACGTTGCCGCGATCGATGTGGATGTCCGTGGTGTCGCGGCAATGGACGCGCACGCCGTGCGGTTTCTCCTCCACGTGAGGCGCAAGGTCGCCGCGCGTGGCCATCGGTTCCGTGTGGTCGGTGCCACCGGAGCGATCCTGAGTCTGATCGACGCGGAGGATCCGGCGGGCCTGCTCCGCGCGCATGACGATCCGGCGTCCGCGCCGCCGCGCCCCGACCTGTCGTGTTGCGGCGCTGGCGTGGTCGGCCGGGCCAGAGATCCGATCGCCGAGCTACTGCGCCAGGCGAGCATGCTGCCCCGCCACGACGTCCGCCGGCTGCGGCTGCGCGCCCGTGCGATCGAACTCGGGTTGCCGACCGCGCAACGCCTGGCCAAACGGTTCGCCGGCCGGGGTGAGTCCCTCGAGGACCTGGCCCAGGTGGCGGCGATCGGCCTGATCACCGCGATCGACCGGTACGATCCCCGGCATCCGGCCGGCTTCTGGCCGTACGCGACCCCGACGATCGCCGGTGAGCTGCGGCGCCACTTCCGCGACAAGGCCTGGAGCATCCGGGTGCCACGGCGGTTGCAGGACCTCTGGCTGCAGATTCGTGGTGAGTCGGACGGGCTCGCCCAGCGCCTCGGCCGGTCCGTGACCACCGCCGACCTGGCCGCGATGCTGCGGATCGACGAGAACCTCGTGGTCGAGGCGCACCTCGCGAGCCAGTCGTACGCGCCGATATCGCTCTCGACACCGGTGCTCGACACGGGCTCGATCGAGGATTACGTCGCCGACACCGAGCGCGGCTACGAGATCGTGGACAACGAGTTGACGGTCCGCCGGGCGTTGCAGGCGCTGCCGAAGCGCGTGCGGCACATCGTCGGCCTGCGGTTTCGTCACGAGATGACGCAGGCGCAGATCGCGGCCGCGGTCGGTCTGTCGCAGATGCACGTCTCGCGGATCCTGACCGAGGCGCTCGCGACGCTCCGCGAGGTCATCGCAGTTGATGACGCGGCCCGCGCGCAACGGTCGCGGACCCTCGCACCGAACTCCGAAGGGGCTGCGGGCGGTACACCACGAACCGGACAGCCGTCCCGTACGCGCAGATCTCCATCCACGAATCCGTGATCTGACGGTGGTCGAACTTCATCCCGACCACAGCGTCGGCGCCGAGCCGCTTGGCCTCCGCGATCATCTCCGCGATGGCCTCGCGGCGCCACCGCAGCAACGAGGGCGCGGGCGTCTTCGAGCGGCCGTCCAGCGTCTTGAGGCCCTCGGTGAACGGGTTCGTGGCCCGGGCGGTCACGCCCATGACCTCGCCGATGACGTACCCGATCGGTCGACCGGGAACTACTTCCGTCGTCACGACCAACATCGCATCTCACCCCAGCCACCAAAAGCAGCGAAGAGGGTTATATACCCAAAAAATGCGACCTTTAAACGGCTTAGCCCGCGATCGCGGTGATCGACCAGATCCCGGTCGGGAAGGCGTAGCCGGCGCCGTGCTCCCGGAACCGTTCGAGCAGGCGGGCCGTGCCGATCCGGGCCGCCCTCTGATCGGTCGTCGTCGCGGCACGGTAGGTACGAGCAGTGGTACGTCGACACCGTGGCCGCGGCCATCCTCAGCTCATGACAGCGGCACGAGCCGTTCCAGCAGCGGCCGGGCCGCCTCGAGGATCATGTCCCGGTCATAGCTCACGATGACGTCGAATTCGCGGTCGTGCTCCTCGGCGGCGTCGCGCGTCTGGCGGGCGAGCACCGCGCCGGCGAACTTGCTGCCGATCACGATCACGTTCCACTCGCCGATCAGCGGGTCGCCCGGCAACAGCGGGCACCCACGGATGCCCGGGCCCGGCTCCAGCGGCATGTTCTCGGCGAACGTCGCCGTCAAGATCGCGTGCGAGGCCAGACTGTGGTAGCGCACGCGCGTCCCCGCGTCGAAATGGCGGCCGTGCTCGAACGTCGTGAGCAGCACCGTGGGTTCGGTCGCGTTGACGCCCTTGTCCTCGAGTTCGCGGCTGAGCGCGATCAGAGCGGATTTGCGTGCCGACGTCGGCGACTGCCGTCCGCTCGCCACGACGAACGGCGTCTGACCGGTGCGGCGTGGCATGACCAGGTGCGGAATCACCATGCTGGTCGCGTCGTGGCGCTTGGGCAGCGGCCCCGGGCGCCCGAAGAACCAGCCCTGCCCGAGGGTGGCACCCATCGCCTTCGCCGCGCTCAGGTGCTCCGGTGTCTCGATGCCCTCGACGAGGATCGCCGCGCCGGTGCGAGCCGCCTCGGCGCGGGCCGCGTCGATGACGTCCGCTGACGTCGGACTGTCGGCCTCCTGCACGATGCTGCGGTCCAGCTTGATCACGTCGGGTCGCAGCAACGACATCATCGCCTGGCTCGCCGCGTCCGCGCCGACGTCATCGAGCGCGATCCGGTTGGACCGGGCCCGCAGGCGTTCGATCGCGATCAGCAGGCCGCCCGGATCGCTGGTCACCGAGCGCTCGGTCACCTCGGCGACGATCTGCAGCCGGTCGACGGCGGTATCGATGATCTTGACCAGGTCGTCCGGGCACGGTGTGCGGGAACTGGCCGGCTCCACGTTGACGAAGAGCGGCATGGTGCCGGGCAGGTCCGCCGCGAGGGCACCCCGACACGCGGCCGCACGGCAGATCCAGTCGAGTTCCGGGAGGCGGCCGACGCGGGCCGCGTACCCGACAAGTGTTTCCGGTGTTGACCATGTGGTGCCGGCCGGCCCGCGAGCCAGTGCTTCGTAACCGACGACCTCGTCCGTGTGCACGGCGACGATCGGTTGGTAGACGCAGTGGATGGTGCGCGCGGCCATCACCGTGTTGAAGGCCGCCACCAGCATGGGGGACAGCGGACGGTCGACCTGCATCCCGTCTCCCCATCGGCGAAGCCGTCGGACACGGCCATATCGAGTCGGTGCCCGGCCAAGCTTACGGCCGAGCACCCCGTCTAATTGATGGTAATCCGGCGCGTCGGGCCACGGATTCAGCCGGTTCTCCCGCCAGGGAGGAATTAACAGCTTATTTCAGCGGTACGGGTGGCCTTCCGCGCCGGTGTCCGGTAGCCGACCGTCACGCGGCTGTCGCGAGTTCTCGCACGGCGCCGACCAGGCGTTCCACGTGCTCATCGGTGCTGCCGATGCCGATGCTGGCCCGCACGGCACTGGTGCCGAGCGGCCGGCCGACGCGCTCTGCCGCCTCTCGCAGCAGCCGCCGCGCCAACGGGTGCGCGCAGAACAGACCGTCACGGACGCCGATGCCGTGCTCCCGCGCCAGGCGCTCGGACACCGCCGTCGCCTCGATCCCGGCCACCGCGAAGCTGACGATGCCGACGCGGTCGTGATAGCTCGGGAACATCCGCAACTCGGCCACGCCCGGGATCTCGGCCAGACCTCGCCGCAACCGGCTGAGCAGCGCCTGCTCATGACCCGCCAGCAGGGCCCGGTCCGCCGCGCCGATCCGCGCGCAGGCCGCCGCGAGCGCCACCGCGCCGAGCAGATTCGGCGTGCCCGCCTCGTGTCGCGCCGGGCCGACCTGCCACCGCACGCTGCCGTCATCGCCCACGTGTGCCGTGGCACCACCGCCGGCCAGGTAGGGCTCGGCCGCGTCCAGCCAATCGGCGCGCCCGGCGAGCACCCCGGCACCGAACGGCGCGTACAGCTTGTGGCCGGACAGCGCGACGTAGTCGACACCGGTCTCGGCGAGGCTGAGGCGACGGTGCGGGGCCAGTTGCGCGGCGTCGACCACGATCCGGGCCCCGAACCGGTGCGCGACCTCGGTCAGAGCGTCGATCGGCCAGACCTCACCGGTCACATTGGACGCACCGGTCACGGCCACGAGCGCCGGCCGGCCCAGGCCCGCGAGCGCGGTGGTCAGATCACGGACACAGTCATCGGGATACGCGGGTACGGGGAGCCGCACCACCTGCGCCCACGGCAGCAGATTGGCATGGTGCTCGCCCTCCCATCCGACGACGACCGTGCCCGCGGGGACGGCCCGGGCGAGCAGATTCAGCGCGTCGGTCGTGTTCCGGGTGAAGATCACGTGATCGTCGGGACGGGCGTCGAGGAAGTCCGTGATGGTCTCGCGGGCCTGCTCATACGCGAGCGTCGAGCGTTTCGAGGCGGCGCCGGCACCGCGGTGCACGCTCGCGTACCACGGAAGGAGGTCGTTGACGGCATCGGCGGCCACGCTGAGGCAGGGCGCGGTGGCGGCGTAATCGAGGTTGGCGTGGTCGACCTTGCGGCCGTCGGCGAGCGTGACCGGCAGGTGATCGCCGAGAACGGCCGGCGGGGTGGCGTGCGATGGGGCCGGGCTGGACGAGATTGACGTGGACGGAGATGGGTTGAACACAGAGTCCTCCGTTGGGACAGGACCCGCGTGGGTCCGCGCTTGCGCGACAGCGGACGCCGTCGTGCCCGGTCTTCACCCGGGGCACCCCACCGCGAACAACGAGGGTTGCCGGCCAGCAAGCCGGGGCTTTCTGCTGGCACTCATGACCTGCGAACACTGTACGACAGCCGGGCGGCAGCGGGCCAACTCGTCCCGAAACGTGGCGATGATCTCCGCGTGGGTCCCGCGTGCGCTTGCCGCCGGGCCGTACCGTGGAGCGCGCGGACGCTCTCCGCAGCGTGATAGCGTGCGCCGCCGCAGGCCGAAACGGGGAGTAGATATGTCCGGCAGATCGGTTCGCGCCGCTGTTCTGGCCGCCGTCGTCGTCGCCGCCGTGGTCGGGGCGGGTGCACCGGCCGTGGCCGACGGTGCGGCGCCGCCGTCGGTCAGCTGGACGCACGCCGCCAGCTCGATCGGCATTCGCGAAGACCCGCTCGAATTCGACCTGTCGGTGACCACCCCCGAGACACCGTCGGCGTTAAGGATCACGTCCGACGACGGTTCCGGTCCGACCACGATCGACGTCTGGGAGTTCGTCGGCGGGGCGTGGACGCGCGTCAACGGGTCCCCGGCGCTCACGGCACCGCTGCCGGCCGGCACCACGACCGCCGTGCGGCTCGCGTTCGTGGGCGACGTCGCCTCCGGCACCCCATCGGTCAATCCGCCGCTGCCGGACCTGTCCGTCGTGGCCGCGCTGATCACGGTCGACGGGTCCGGGGCCGACACCGGATCGGCACCGCTCGCCACCTCCCGGCACACGATCGCCGTCCAACCGCTCGACATCAGCGCGGTCTGGCCCGCCACGGTGACACAGGGCGCGCCGGCCATCTTCCAGGTCGGCTACGTCAACCCGTCCGCGTCGAGCTTCCTGAACGCGGGCGCGACCTTCCCCGACCTGACCACACCGGTACGCCAGCCGGAATGGGTCTCCGAGGCCCCGGTCGCGCTCGGTGCGACGGTGGAATGGTCGATGACCAATCACGGCCCGTGGACGCTCGCTCCGCTGGCACCGTCGATCGGCGGCAGCGCGGCGATCTGGCAGCTCCCGGCCGTCAGCGTGCCGCCCGCGTCCACTGTCGACGTATGGTTGCGCGTGGTGGTGGCGCCAGGCGGGACGGATACGGCGTTCACCGCGTGGGTCGGCTGGACAGCCACCGGGGCCAACACGAAAATCGGGTGGCAGCGGCAGTTCACGACGGCGATCGTGCCCGGCGCGCCGGTGCCCTCACCGTCGCCCTCGGTGTCGCCGTCCCCATTGCCATCGGTGCTGCCGTCGGTCACGCCCTCGATCGGTCCGGTTGTCGCCGCAACGTCGGCGCAGCCGAGCACGACGTCGGCGCCCCGACGGGCCGGGCTGCTCGCCGGATTCCTGCCGACGACCGGATCGGGCTCGCTGCTCCTGATCGGCGGGACGGCGCTGTTGATGCTGGTGGTCGGCATCGCGCTGACGGTGATCGTACGGTCGGACCGGTCACGGCGAGCGTCCCAGTAGCGGTCCCGCCGCTGGTGGTTGCTGCCGGAAGGGCTACTTGCCGTAGTACATGTTGTCGGCTTCGTCGTACTGGGATCGGGACGGTGCCTTCGTTGTCAGGCGCGTACCGAGCCGAGTGAATGTCGCCTTCATGAGCATCGTCGGTTTGCCTGGCACGGCCACACTGATCGTGATCGCGTTGACCCGGCCGCTGGCGTCGACGGTCGCGTTGAACTTTGCCGCTGAGTCCCCGATGATCCATAGGCTGGGCGCGCCGAGCGGCAGGAACTCCGGGGTGATGCCGGACGGGTCGAACGAGCCGACGTACGTTTTCGGCCCGAGGCGGGCCACGTCCACGACTCGGCTGGCGAACCGGCCCAGGCCGATCGGGTCGGTCAAGTCGAAGTAGATCAGTCCGTTGTCCTTGGAGACTCGGGACATGTCGAGATGGACCCAGCGCCGGTCTTTGGCGTCGCGGAGGAAGTGGTTCTTGCCGATCGCGATGCGCAGGTGCGTGCCCGCCAGGCTGCCCCCGACATGCGTCAGAGTCGACTCGTAGACCTGACGTGCCTTGTCGAACGCGCCGTGACCGGACTCTGACTCGCGGTCGGGCAGCGTGCTCTGCATCGTGAAGTGGAACGGGCCGGCCGTGGTCTTCGCCAGCGCCGTGAGGAACTCGGGCTTGGCCGGTGGCAACGTCGGCGTCGGGGAGGCGGACACGCTCGCGGTGATGGCCGGGGTGGCCGCGACCGGATCGCTCTTCTCGACAGCGGTGCAGCCACCGGCGGCGAGCAGGATGCCCGCGAGGGTCGCGCAAACCCTGGCCACACGTACGTTCATGATGAATCCCCCCGGGTGATCGCGGTTCCGCCGCGGCGTCGACCGGCACCGTACATGAAATCCGCTCAGATCGCGGACCCCGGTGGAGACTTCAACATCTCCGCCGCCTCCGTCAGAAAGCCGCCACGACCGCTTCGTAGCGCGCTCGCGGCCATCCGGATGAGATCGATGTTGACGCCGGCGGCTCCGCTCGGATCGTTCACCTTCAGCTTCACGTCGAGGCTGACCCCGGTCTCGGCCCAGCCCTGCGCCTCGATATTGAGGTGCGCGACCTTCACCGATCCGAGGTGCGGCAGGTAGCCCAGCGGAGCCATCGCGACCTTGGCGTCCGATCCGAGCGCGTTCAGCTTCGACTGTTTCTTCGTGTTGGGATTCTCGACCAGGTTGCGGAAGTCCTCGGTGCCGCCCAGGTTGACCTGGTAGGAGCTGACCAGCGTGACGCCGCGCTCGGCGAGCAGCCGCAGCAGCGCGTTGTGCACCACCGAGGTGCCGAACTGGCTCGCCAGGTCGTCACCGATCAGGGGCAGCCCGGCCGCCTCGAACCGTGCCACCACCTCGGGATCGCGCGCGACCGGGTCCGACGTGGTGTTGACGAACGCGACGCCCGCGGTCAGAGCGGCCTCGGCGTAGGCACGCGCCGTCTCCGGCCGTCCGCTCGGAGCCGCGTAGAGCAGCACCTCCGCCCCGGCGAGGGTGGCGGCCACCCGCTGCACCTCGCCCGCGTCCCGCAGACCCCTGGTCACCGGCACGCCCGCCGTGACGAGATCGCCGCGGAGTCTCGGGAAGTTGTTCGGCGGCATGAAGATCGCCTCGGTCAGATCCGCGCCGATTTTCGCGTCGGAGATCGCGAACGCCGCGACGAAGTCGATGTCGCCGACGCCGATCCCGTCGATCGTGGGCCGGTTGATACCGACCAGACTGCCGGTCTCACGGTAGAAGGCGATTCCCTGGACCAGGGCGGACGTGTTGTTACCGACGCCCACGACGGCGACGCGTACCTGTTCGATCATGGGCTAGAGGTTACGACACGCCCCGTACTCGTGAAACCGCCGTGTAAGCGCCGCGCAACCGGCGCGCCGCAGGCTTCTCTCAGGCCGGTCCACGCCGGTCGTGAAGGAGTGAATCATGACGAACATCCCCGCGGTCCACGCTGAGGGACTGGTGAAGACCTTCGGTGACTTCCACGCGGTCGACGGCGTCGACCTGCACGTCGAGCAGGGCGAGATCTTCGGCGTGCTCGGGCCCAACGGCGCAGGCAAGACCACGATGCTCAAAATGCTCGCCACGCTCCTGTCCATCGACGCGGGCCGGGCCGAGATCTTCGGCGTGGACGTACACCGCGACCCGCACCGCACGCGTCAACTGCTCGGTGTGACCGGTCAGTACGCGTCGGTCGACGAGAACCTGACCGCGAACGAGAACCTGTGGCTGTTCGGCCGGCTGCAGGGCGTGCCGAGCGGCAAGGCCCGGGACACCGCCGCCCGACTGCTCGAACAGTTCGGGTTGGAGGAGGCGGCGAACAAGCCGATCTCACAGTTCAGCGGCGGGATGCGCCGGCGGCTCGACCTCGCCGCCAGCCTGATCACCCGCCCGCCGCTGATCTTCCTGGACGAGCCGACGACCGGACTCGACCCGCGCACCCGCGGCCAGATGTGGGACACCATCCGTGACCTGGTCGCCGACGGCTGCACCGTGCTGCTGACGACGCAGTACCTGGACGAGGCGGACCAGCTCGCCGACCGGATCGCGGTGATCGATCGAGGTCACAAGGTCGCGGAGGGCACGCCGGAGGAGCTGAAGGCCTCGGTCGGCAACTCCACGCTGCTGCTACGCCTGTCCGACGGCGCCGACCAGAGCCTCGCGAGCGCGGTCGTCCGCCGGCTGCTCGGTGAGGAGCCGGTGCTCAGCCCCGAGTCGGGCCGGATGAACGTGGCCCTGGCCGACGCCAACCGGGCCGCCGACGTGCTGATCGGCCTGCGTGAGGCGGGCATCGGCATCACGTCCGTGAGCGTCGACGCACCGACACTCGACGAAGTCTTCCTCGCGCTCACCGGTCACGACACCGGCGAACGTTCCGACGCGTCCGCGACCGTGGACGAACCCCAGCTGGAGGTGGCCCGATGACCCTGCAGATGACCGAGCCGGTGATCGCACCCGTATCGCCGCGACGCTTGACGGCCGACGACATCGCCGCGCGTACCACCGATCGCATCAGCTTTCGCGAGACGATCAGTCAGACGCTGTCGATGGCCTGGCGCGCGACGAAGAAGATGCGCCGCAACCCCGAGCAGTTCTTCGACGTGACCGTGCAGCCGCTGCTGTTCACGGCGATGTTCACCTACCTGCTCGGCGGCGGACTCTCCGGCAGCGTGCAGGCTTACCTGCCGCTGGTGATCCCCGGCATCCTCGCCCAGACGGCGTTGACCGCCTGCATGGCCACGGGCGTGCAACTGCGGGAGGACATGGTCAAGGGCGTGTTCGATCGGTTCCGGTCGCTGCCGATGGCACGCATCGCGCCACTGGCGGGCCCGATGATCGCCGACCTTCTGCGGTACGCGATCGCCTCGACCCTCACATTCGCGACCGGCATCGCGATGGGCTACCGCCCCGGCGGTGGTGTCTTCGGCGTGCTCGGCGCGATCGTGCTCACGATCATCGCCGGCTGGTCCCTGGCCTGGGTCTTCACCTGGGTCGGCACGATCGCCCGCAGCGCGCAGAGCGTCCAGGGCATCTCCATGATGATCATGTTCCCGCTGACGTTCCTCTCGAACGCGCTGGTGCCGGTCAGCACGCTGCCCGGGTGGCTCGCGGCGTTCGTGAAGGTCAACCCGGTATCCCACATCGTCACGGCGACCCGGGACCTGGCCAACAACGGGCAGGTCACCGCGCACGTCGGCTGGGCGCTGCTGGCCTGCGCCGTGGTCATCGCGATCTTCGCACCGCTGTCGGTCCACGGTTACAAGCGACACCTCTGATCGACGCCGATCAGCCGCCGGCCCCGAGCCGTCTGAGCAGGCCACGTGCCTCGTCCAGCAGTTCGGGGCCGCGCTGATGCCCGTACTCGGCAGCGGTCGCCGACATCAATCCCGGTGCGCGGCTCTCGGCCTCGGCATTGATCCGCTCCCAGGACATCGTCGGCATGCTGCGGTTGTAGGCGAACCGGTCGGCCAGCACGATCAGGCGGACCGCGTCGGCCGGTGTTGTCGCCCCGTGCAGGAGCCCCCACACGCCGAGCCCGAAGAGCAGCAACCCGGCAACCGGGAAATCCAGGTGCGGATGTGCCGGATCGAGCACGCGCACTGCCAGATCCTGGGCCCGGGCGAACAACCTCGACCCGGTCGGATCACCGGCCGGTGCGTGGTAGGCGTGCGCGGCCAAACCGATGCCGTCGCTGAGCAGCACCCACGGTTCCAGGCCGGTCGACGGCATCCCCGGCATCCGGACCGCGCCGACACGCTCGCTCACCGCCAGGTAGGTGCCCAGCCCGGCCGCCGTGTCACCGCGGGCCAGCGCCAGTTCGGCGGCACCGAGTTCGTAGACCAACCATCCGCCCAGCACCGCGTCGCCCGGCTCCACCAGGTCGAGCCCGGCCAGCTGAGCGGCGGCCGCGTCGAGGTCTCCCTCGGCGATCAGAGCGAGGGCGAGCAGCGAACGCAGCTGAATCGAATCGTCGCGGGCACCGAGGCGTTCCAACACCGGAAGGGCGGCCTGGGCATGGTCCACCGCCTCGTCGACGCGACCGAGTTGGACGGCCAACTGCGCAGCCATCGTCTGCGTGATCGCCCGGATCCACGGTCCGTCCGAGTCGTCGACGACTCGAAGCCCCCGCTCGGCGGCGTCCATGGCCGCGTCCGGATCGCCGCTGTTCTCCAACACCTGGCTCAGCCACGGCAACGCGAGCGCGGCGATATGGCGGTGGGGGGAGTCGGCGTACGCGCGGAGTTGCTTGATCAAGCCGTCGGAGGAGCGCTGCTCGATCTCGCTCAGCACGGTGACCAGCGCGAATATCCACGTGTCGTCGTCGCCCGGGCCGAGGTCGCGCAGCACCGAACGCAGCGCGTCGAAATGGTCGTTGTCCACGATTATCGCGCCGTTGAGCATCATCCCGGCCGTCATCCGGGTCGCGTCAGCCAGAGCGGCCGGCGGTGTCCAGCCGGTCAGCAGCCTGGCCGTGGCCTCGAACAGCACCATCAGGCGCATGTGCTCGCCGCGAATGACCCAGTAGCTGGCCAGCGCCGCGAGGATCTGCACGGTCGCGTCCGGGTCCGATGCGGTGAGGGCCCGGCGTAGCACGTCGGAGAGGTTGTTCTCCTCGGCGCGTACGGCGTCGACCGCCTCGAACTGGCGGGGGCCGAACAGGTCACGGGCGTACGACGCCGCGAACGCCATCGCCCACGCCCGGTGCGCGCGTTCGGCCGCGTCGTCCTCGCCGGCGTCGGCGAGCCGCATCCGGCCGAACTCCCGAACGGTCTCGAGCATCCGGTAACGTACGCCGCCGCGCTCGGTCTCCACGATCGTCAGCAGCGACTGGTCGATGAGGTCCTGGACGGCGGTCAGCGCGTCGTCACCGAGCATCGCCTCGGCCGCGGCGAACGTGAATCCGTCGTGGAACACCGACAGCCATCGCAGCGCGCGTCGTTCCCGTTCCGCGAGCAGGTTCCACGACCAGTCGATGACGGCCAGCAACGTCTGGTGACGGTCCGGCGCGCTGCGGTCGCCGCCGCGTAGCAACGCGAACCGGTTCTCCAGCCGCCGGGCGATGTCGGCGACGCCCATCACCCGCACCTTCGCCGCCGCGAGTTCGATGGCCAGCGGCAGCCCGTCGAGGCGCGCCACGATCTCGGTGACCGCCGGTTCCGTGCCGGTCAGGTGCACGTCGGGGCGTGCCGCGATCGCCCGTTGCCGGAACAGCTCCACGGCGTGCGCGGTGTCCAGTTCGGCCAACAGGTAGACCTGCTCGGCGGAGATCGCCAGCGGTGCCCGGGTGGTGGTGAGGATCCGCAGCTCGCGTGTGGTGGCGACGAGGTAGGCCACGAGATCGGCGACGGCCGCGACGATGTGCTCGCAGTTGTCGAGGATGAGCAGTGACGGCGACTGGTCGAGGTGGCGGGCGATGCGGGCGCGTACGTCGGCGCGCTGCTCCGGGTTGAGGGCGCGCCGGCCGCTGACGGAGTCTCGTACGCCCAGCACCGAGCCGACCTCGCCGACCAGGTCATCGGGCGCGGTGATGCCGACGAGTTCGACGAAATGGACGATCGGAGCCGGGTACTCACGACCGAGCACGTGGGCCAGGCGGGTTTTGCCGAGTCCGCCCGGGCCGACGATCGACACGACCCGGGAGCCGGCCAGCAGCGCGTGCAGGCGGCGTACGTCGTCGGCCCGCCCGAGCAGCGTCGTCGCTTCGTACCGGACACCGGAGCGGACCGGTCGATCCATCGCGAGCAACTCGCCGTGCAGACGGCGCAACTCCGGGCCGGGGTCGGTGCCGAGCCGTTCCCGCAGATCCGCCCGGTACGCCTCGTAGCGGCCCAGGGCGGCAGCCGCGCCCCGGACGGCCGCTTCGCTGCGCAGCAGATCGGCGAGGAGCGGTTCGTCGGAGGGATCATCCGCGTGCGCGTCGGTCAGCGGGCTCAGCGCGCCGCCGTGTTCACCGATCCGGGCCCGAGCCCGGGCGAGCAGCACCGTCGCCTGCTGCAGTTCCTGTGCGGCGGTGCGTCGCAGTGCGGCGAGAGGACCGTACGCGTCGTCGGTGGCCACCCGGCCGAGCGCGAGGGCCTGCGTCGCCAACGCCGCCGCTAGCACCGGATCGGTGTCGAACGCCGACCGTGCCGAGGCGAGCCGGTCCGAGAGCACCTGGGTATCAACGCGGGAGCGATCCACGCCCAGGCGGTAGCCGTCGCGGTCCCGGATGACCGAGTCCGGCCCGTGCGTCGAACGCGTACGCGAGACGAGAACCTGCAGTGCCTTGGCGGGATTGGCGGGGGCGTCGTCGGCCCAGATCAGCTCAGTGAGCCGGGTCGCGCTGACGGTGCGACCGGCGGCGGCGAGCGCTGCGAACAGCGTCTGCGTTCGTTCGCCCGCGACCGGCTCGCCATCCCAGCGCACCGTGTCCAGCAGCGACAGGATGATCGGCACCTGCCAAGTCTAGAAGGACCCCGCTTCCCGCTCGCGAACGCGCAGCGCCGCTGACGAGATGACTCGCGCCGCGATGTGCCGGCCCGTCAGTGGCCGCCAGTGCGGCCGAGCGTCGTCACGGGTGTCGCGCCGGGACGCGTCCACTGCGGCGCGGGCCGGCTGGTCGGACCCCAGATCGCGTGGCCGTCGGCGTCGGACCGCCAGTACCAGCAGATCGGGGCACCGTGCCCGCCGACCGGTGAGCCGGCGTCGGGCGAATCGGGCCAGCCCTCCGGGTCGTCTTCCCACGCCTCGCGACGACCGTAGGGTGTCATGTCGAGCAGCATGAGGTGCGGACTGATCGGTTCGTTGCCACGGCCGGTCGTGGCGTAGGTGAGAAACGCGCGGTCACCATGGCGCAGGAACACCGTCACCGAACCCATGCTTTCGCCGACGGGCGGCGGCACGTCACGTACGGAGTACCACGGCTGGGTGTAGCCCATGAACTCGACGAACGGTGCCACCTCGGCCCACTCGCCGGTCGTCAGGATCGCGAACGAGACGCCCCGGGCATTGAGGTAGACGGCGTCCTTCACCGACCACGCCGTCGTCGTGCACCCCTCGCACTGGCCCTGGTGCGGCGCGCCGTCGTGCCACATGTGCTTGTAGACCACGAGTTCGTCGCGGCCCTGGAACAGGTCGAGGAACGGCACCGGCCCGTCGGGCCCGACCACCTCGACCGTGCCGTCGAACTCCACCATCGGCAGCCGTCTCCGGGTCGCGGCGATCGCGTCGCCCTCGCGGGTGTGTGCCTTCTCCCGGATCAGAAGCTCGTCGCGGGCGGCCTGCCACGTGGCCATGTCAACAACGGGCGGACGGCCGCTCGTCGTGGCGGTCGGGTCGTTCGGAGCAGTCGTCATGGTGTCCTCCGGGGAGTCTCGTACCGTGAAACATCGTACGACTGTTCGAGGGACGGCACCACGGCACACACCGACGACGGCTAATCGCCCTGGCAGATCGTGAGAGTGCTGAGCCGGTGGCAGGCCACGGCCAACACTGTCGAAGAGTCCGGCGACGCTCGCCGGCTCCAGGAAAAGTTCCGTCGGCGCCGCGGCTCACCTACATAAGCCGACACGCGAACGCGGTCGGCGGCTACCGACGCTTCGCGGGTTTCGGCTTGCGCGCCAGCGCCGCCTCCACCATCGGCAGCACCCAGGTCTCCAAACCGTCGCGATCGACGACCGACTCGCTGATCCGGACCATCCCGGTCATCGTCCGCTCGCCCATCACCGGGCGGGTGCCACCGCGAGCGACCGCCGCGTCAACCTGCTCTTTTCCGACCTTGAGCAGCAGCCCGTGCTGGGTCACGCCGACGACCATGTGCGTGTTGACCATGAAACAGAGCGCGCCGAACATCTTGATCTCGACGGGCTCCGCCATCGTGGCGATCACCTCATGCACCCGCTGCGCCAGCGCCTCGTCATAGCTCACACAGCGATCCTGACACACGCGCGGAAGCCCGGCCGGGAACATGAGGCGACGCCAACTTGTGACGGACGTTAGCCGACGGCGATGCCGAAGTACTCGAAGCTGGTCGTACCGGTCGTCAGCCGGCCGGGTTCGAGAAGTTGGTTGCCGGTCGCGGTCAGTCCCGTCGCGCTGCCCGGGATGATCGCGATCCCGCCGCAGCTGGTGAGCGCCCCGATCGTCTCGCCGTCGTCGCCGATGACCAGGTCGCTGCGGGCGCCGCCGTGGACCGGGAGCGCGATCAGGCCGTCGGCGAAGTCGTCGTTCGTGTCGCTGCTGCCGAGAATGCCCGCCGTGTTTCTGATCCCACAGCGTCGACGAGGAGGTCGTTCTGTCAGCTACCGGACCCGGCGCGGTGCCACGCGGCGTCGCCGCGGCCGACGACCGCCGTGATCACCGCGATCACGGCGAGCGCGCAGACGGCCGTGATCAGCGTCGCGGTCGCGTTCACGTCCAGCACGAGCACCGCTCCGACGAGCCCGCCGACGAACAGGCCCAGCACCGGCAGCGCACGGCGGAACGTCAGCGTGAGCGGCGCCTTCGCGAAACCCACGGCCAGATTCGTCAGCGCGGTCGTCAGCACGTTCGTCGCCACGTCCGGGACGGCCATTTGGTGCAGGGTCGCGTTCTGCGCACCCATGGCCAGCGCGATGAGCGCGGCCACGATCATTCGCGTGCCCGCCGACGGCTCGGAGAATCCGTAGACGATCAATCCAGCGCTGGTGAGAACCACTTCGGCACCCAGGGTGTTGCGCAGCAATCTGCCCCGATGCCCGTTTGTGTGGTTGGCGAGCTGTCCGCCGGCGGCCGCGCCGACCACGAAACCGCCGAGCGCGGACAGGGACGCGGCGAGCGAGAACCCACGGGCGCCGGCGATCGCGAAGCCGGTGAAGACCACGTTGCCGGTCATGTTGGCGACGAAGACGCGCCCGAGCGACAGCACGCTGAACGCGTCGACGAGCCCGGTCACCACGGTCAGCGAGAGCAGCAGGGCGGGCAGCGGGCCATGGGCCGGATCGGCGACGAAACCGGCGAGCCACCGCGGCGTGCGGCTGGCCGTACCCGTGGAGCGCATGGCCCTTGATCTTAGTGCCCGACAAGCGGCCGCATGCCGTGCCAGTTGGATCGATGACTATTGACCGACAAAGTAACCGGGTGTAGAAAAACGAAAACAAAGAAGAAACGGCGGTGAAACCAACACATGTACGCCGAGGAACGCCAGCAGGAGATCTTGCGACGGGTGCGTGCCGACGGTCGGGTCGACGTGGTCGCGCTCGCGGACGATCTCACCGTGACGACCGAGACGATCCGGCGTGACCTGACGGTGCTCGAGCGGGCCGGCGTGGTGCGACGCGTGCACGGCGGTGCGATCCCGGTCGAGCGCCTCGGCTTCGAACCTGCCGTGGCCGCGCGCGACGCCGTGATGACGGTTGAGAAGGAACGCATCGCGAAGGCCGCGCTCGCCGAGTTGCCGGAGGGCGGCTCGATCATCATCGACGCGGGCACCACGACGAGCCGGCTGGCCGAGGCGATCCCGATGGACCGCGAGCTGACCGTCATCGTCAACGCGCCGCCGCTGGCCACGATGCTCGCGACCCGGGCGAACCTGGCGGTCATCATGCTCGGCGGTCGGGTGCGCGGGCGCACGCTCGCGACGGTCGACGACTGGGGCCTGTTCCCGCTGTCGAACATGTTCGTCGATGTGGCGTTCATGGCGACGAACGGGCTGTCGCCGGAGCGGGGCCTGACCACGCCGGATCCGGCTGAGGCGGCGGTGAAGCGGGCGATGATCGCGGCGGCCCGGCGCACCATCGTGCTGGCCGACCACACGAAGATCGGCAACGACTACCTCTCCCGGTTCGCCAATCTGTCTGATGTGGACATGCTCATCACCGACACCGGGCTCGACGGCGAACTCACCGACGAACTCGAACAGGCCGGCCTGCGAGTGAGCCGGGCATGATCGTCACCCTCACGTTGAATCCCAGCGTCGACCGCTCGATCGACATCGCCGAGCTGACCCGCGGCGCCGTCATCCGGGCCACCGCCTCTCGGCTCGATCCGGGTGGCAAAGGGGTGAACGTGAGCCGGGCGCTGCTGGCCAACGGCGTGCCGGGGGTGGCCGTGCTGCCGGTCGGCGGCGACGACGGCCGGCAGCTGGTGCGGCTGCTGGAAGCCGAGGGCGTCGCCGTCGTCGCGGTGCCGGTCGCCGGCAGTTCCCGCTCGAACATCACCCTCGCCGAGCCCGACGGCACCATCACGAAGGTCAACGAGGCCGGCGCGAGCCTGTCCACCGCGGAACTCGACGCGGTCGCGTCCGCCCTGATCAAAACCGCGGCGGCCAGCGGCGAGGGTGCCATCTGGGTCGCCATCTGCGGTTCCATGCCACCCGGCGTCGACACCGGGTTCTACGGCGACCTCTGCGCCCGGTTGCGGTCGAGCGGCCTCAAGGTCGCCGTCGACACCAGCGGCCCGGCGTTGCGGGCCGCCATCGACAGCCGGCCCGACCTGGTCAAACCCAACCGGGCCGAACTCACCGAGGCGGTCGGTCGACCGCTGTTCACGCTCGGGGACGTCGTCGACGCCGCCGAACAGGTCCGCAGGTGGGGCGCCGGCGCGGTCCTGGCCAGCCTCGGAGCCGACGGCGCCGTGCTGGTCGAGGCCGACGGCGTGCTCATCGGCGAGTGCGCCGTGGCCGCCCGGCGGAGCTCTGTCGGTGCCGGTGACGCCATGCTCGCCGGCTTCCTGCACGCCGGCGCGCGTGGCCGGCACGCGTTCGCCGAAGCGCTCGCGTGGGGAGCCGCCGCCGTACGCCTTCCGGGCAGCCGGATGCCCGGCCCGCACGACATCCACCGAGACCCCGTCCACATTCATCCCGGCCCTGATCTCGCACGCGCGCTGGTCGCCGACTAGCGCGGCTCCCGAAAGGAGCTCCCCCATGGCCATGCCCTATACGCCGACCGTCACCGGCACCGGCACGAGAGCAACGATCCAACGCTTCGGCGGCTACCTCGCGGGGATGGTGATGCCCAACATCTCCGCGTTCATCGCCTGGGGCCTCATCACCGCTCTGTTCATCCCGACCGGCTGGTGGCCGAACGCGACCATCGCCGTCGTCGTCGGCCCGATCATCTCGACGCTGCTGCCGGTGCTGATCGGCTACACCGGCGGCCGGCTGGTGCACGGCCAGCGCGGTGCCGTCGTCGGCGCCGTGGCCACGATGGGCCTCGTCGTCGGCGCCGACATCCCGATGTTCCTCGGCGCGATGATCATCGGTCCGCTGACGGCGTTCATCCTGAAGATGTTCGACGCGGCCGTCGAAAGACCGCATCCGCCCCGGCTTCGAGATGCTGGTCGACAACTTCAGCGCCGGCATCATCGGCGGCGGCATGGCCATCGCCGGCATCTACGGCATCGGCCCGGTCGTCGACTGGTTCACCAAGATCATGGAGCACGGCGTCAACTACCTCGTCGGGCACAGCCTGCTGCCGTTCGCCGTCGTTCCTGATCGAGCCGGCGAAGGTGCTGTTCCTCAACAACGCCGTCAACCACGGCGTGCTCGGCCCGCTCGGCGTCGCGCAGGCTGCCAAGCACGGCAAGTCGGTGCTGTTCATGCTCGAATCGAACCCCGGCCCGGGTCTCGGCATCCTGCTGGCCTACTTCTTCTTCGGGCCGAAGCGCCTGCGCCCGAGCGTGCCGGCCGCGATCATCATCCAGTTCCTCGGCGGCATCCACGAGATCTACTTCCCGTACGTGCTGATGAAGCCCCGCATGATCCTGGCCGCGATCGCCGGCGGCTTCTGCGGCATCAGCGTCTTCATCGCCACCGGTGCGGGCCTCGTCGCGACGCCGTCACCCGGCAGTATCTTCGCGTACGCGGCCGAAACCCCGAAGGGTGGGTGGTTCGGCGTCTTCGCCGGCGTCATCGTCGCGGCGGCCGTGTCGTTCGCGGTCGGATCGGCGCTGCTCGGCTTCGGCAAGCTCAAGGACGAGGACGACGGCGAAGAAGGTTTGCCGGACGACGACGCTCTGCCCGTCTCCGAAGCCGAGGCACTCGCGACCGAGACCGTAGCCACCCAACAGCCCGCGGAGGTTTAACAGCCATGCCGAGCATCGCCGGATCGGACATCCACAAGCTCGTCGTCGCGTGCGACGCGGGCATGGGCAGCAGCGTCATGCTCGCCAGCACCCTGCGCAAGCAGCTCAAGGCGACCGCTGTGACCGTGGAGCACACGCCCGTCAACACCATCCCGGCCGACGCCGACGTGGTCGTATGCCACGCCGGCCTGGCGGCCCGGGCTCGGGTGTCCGCGCCCGGCAAGGTGATCGTCCGTTCCAGGTCTTCATCGGCGACCCGGCGGTCACGAAGGTCGTCAACGCGATCAAGAACGGCGGAACGGTCAATGGCTGATCTTGCCGTGGGTCAACTCTTGGACCCCCGTTCGGTGCGTCTCGGACAACCCAGCACCGACCGCGACCAGGCCATCCGCATCTGCGGCGAGGCATTGGTCGCGGTCGGCGCGGCGAACCGACGCCTATGTGGACGCGATGCTCGAACGCGAACAGTCCGTCTCCACGTACGTCGGCGAGGGCGTCGCGATCCCGCACGGCACCCTCGCCGGCAAGGACCACGTCCGCCATGACGCGCTGTCGTTCGTCAGCTTTCCCGACGGCAGTCGACTGGGGCGGCGAACGTGTGACCGTCGGCATCGGCATCGCGGCCCGCGACAACGGCCACATCGCGATCCTCGGTCAGCTCGCCGACGATCCTGATGGATCCGCCCCGGGCTGCCGCCCTCCGTGCCGCCACCTCGGCGGATGACGTTATCGCCCTGCTCACACCCGACCCCGATGAGGATGACGAAGCATGAAGGTCGCCCGTTTCCACGCACCCGGAGACGTCCGTCTCGAAGACATCGCCGAGCCGGTCAACGGCCCCGACGAGCTGCTGATCCGGGTACGCAACTGCTCGACCTGTGGCACCGACGTGAAGATCTGGCGGTTCGGGCACCACCACATCGTGCCGCCGCGCGTGATGGGCCACGAGATCGCGGGCGAGGTCGTCGGGGTCGGTGCTGACGTCGACGGTTGGCCGGTGGGGGAGCGAGTGCAGGTCATCGCGGCGATCCCGTGCGGCGAGTGCGCCGAGTGCCGGGCCGGGCGGATGACGGTGTGCCCGAACCAGGAATCGATCGGCTACCACTACGACGGCGGCTTCGCGACGCACATGGTGGTGCCGGCGAAAGTGTTGCGCGTCGACGGTGTCAACCGGATCCCCGAGGGCGTCTCGTTCGCGGAGGCGTCCGTGGCCGAGCCGCTGGCATGCGTGCTCAACGGGCAGAACCTGGCCCGGGTCGGCGTGGGTGACGACGTGGTCGTGATCGGCAGCGGCCCGATCGGCTGCCTGCACGTCCGCCTGGCCCGGGCTCGCGGCGCGCGGCGGGTGTTCCTGGCCGACCTCAACCGGGCCCGGCTCGACCTCGCCGCCGGTCTGGTGCGGCCGGACGCGGCGATCTGCGGTGACGAGACCGACGTCGTGGACGCGGTGATGAAACTGACCGACGGTCGCGGCGCCGACGTCGTGATCACGGCGGCGGCCTCGGGTGCGGCGCAGGAGCAGGCGGTCGCGATGGCCGCCCGGCAGGGCCGGATCAGCTTCTTCGGCGGCCTTCCGAAGGACAACCCGATCATCCGCCTCGACTCGAACCTCGTGCACTACCGCGAGTTGACGATCGTCGGCGCGAACGGCTCCAGCCCGGCCCACAACGCCGAGGCGCTGCGTCTCATCGCGTCCGGTGAGGTGCCGGTCGCCGACCTGATCACGCACCGGCTGCCGTTGACCGAGGTGCTGGAGGCGTTCGCGATCGTGGCTCGCGGCGACGCGATCAAGGTGACGATCGAGCCGTAGTCCGACCGCACGCGGTCGTGCGGCCCCGTGGCGGCCATAGGCGCCACAACGTCGCACGGTCCACTCCGTGGATGCGGACGTGCGGGTCCGTGGTGGCCACGGCCGCCACACATCGGCACGACAACAAGGAAGGAACCGTCATGGCGCAACGCATCGTCACGATCGGAGCACGTACGGGCCTGCACGCCCGCCCGGCCACGCTGTTCGTCCGAGCCGCGGCGGCTTCGCCGGTGCCCGTGCGGATCTCGGTCGCGGGCCGGCCGCCGGTCGACGCCCGGAGCATGCTCGGCGTGCTGTCGCTGGGCGCCGGCTGCGGCGTCGAGGTGACGTTGGAGGCCGAGGGGGAGCAGGCCGAAGAGACGCTCGACCGGCTCGCGGCCATGCTCGCCAGCGACCTCGACGCCGAACCGTCGGCCGCGTCGTGACCGCGCCGTCGGCCGAGCCCCTGGCACCGACACGGCTGACCGGCGTCGGTGTCAGTCGCGGCACCGCGACCGGGCCGGCGCTGCGGATGGCCGCCCGGCCGCGGCTGCCCGAGGCTCGTCCGGTGGATGATCCGGCCGAGGAGGTCCGCGCACTCACGGACGCGTTCGCCCGGATCGTCGCCGATCTCACGGCTCGGTCCGGCGCGGCGAGCGGTCCGGCCGCCGACGTGCTCGCGGCCCAGGCGGAAATGGCCGCAGATCACTCCCTTGTGGACGCCGCTGTCGCCGCCGTGATGCTGGGGTCCGACGGGGCGCACGCCGTACACGCCGCGTTCGCGTCGTTCCGCTCGCATGTTCGAGGCCGCCGGCGGGTTTCTGGCCGAACGCGTGACCGACCTCGACGACATCCGCGATCGCGTCGTCGCGGCGGTGCTCGGCCTCGCGCTGCCGGGCGTGCCGCAGCCGGGCCACCCGTTCGTGCTGGTCGCGGCCGATCTGGCGCCGGCCGACACGGCGACGCTCGACGCGGCTGTCGTGCTGGCTCTGGTGACCGAGCGTGGTGGCCCCACCAGCCACACCGCGATCCTCGCCCGCACGCTTGGCATCCCGGCCGTCGTCTCGTGCGTCGACGCGGCCGGCATCGCCGACGGCGTGTTCGTGCGCGTCGACGGAGAGACGGGCACCGTGGAGGTCGGCGTGTCACGGGTCGACGTCGCGCCGCGGGCGCGGCCGGAGGCGTTCAGCGGGCGGATCGACGGCAACCATCTGGTGAAACTCCTGCTCAACGTCGGTGACGCGGCCGATGTCCGGGTGCGGGGAGACGGCGTGGGATTGTTCCGCACCGAATTCCTCTTCCTCGGCCGGCACACCGCGCCGACCGCCGACGAGCAGCGGCGCGCCTACGGCGACGTCTTTCGAGCACATCAAGACCGGTTTATCGTGGTACGCACGCTGGACGCCGGAGCCGACAAACCGCTGCCGTTCCTGACGCTCGCCGACGAACCGAACCCGGCCCTCGGCGTCCGTGGATACCGCACCGCGCGCCGCTCGCCCGAGGTGCTGGACGGCCAACTCGCCGCGATCGCGCTGGCCGCCAAGGACACGGACGCGTCGATCTGGACGATGGCGCCGATGATCACCACGGTGGCCGAGGCGGCGGCGTTCGCGGCCCGAGCCCGGAGCCACGGCCTGCCGACGGTCGGCGTGATGATCGAGGTGCCGGCGGCGGCCCTGCGGATCCGGCAGATCCTCGAGGTCGTCGACTTCGCCAGCATCGGCACCAACGACCTCAGCCAGTACGTGATGGCCGCAGACCGCGAAGGTGGCGACCTCGCCGACCTGCTCGACCCGTGGCAACCGGCGGTGCTGTCGCTGCTCGCGGCGTGCGGCGCGGCCGGCCGCGACGCCGGCAAACCGATCGGCGTCTGCGGAGAGGCGGCCGCGGATCCGCTGCTCGCGCCGGTGCTGGTGGGTTTCGGCATCACCAGCCTGTCGATGTCGTCGCCGGCGCTCCCGGGCGTGGCGGCGGCGCTGGCCGGGATGAGCATGGCCGACTGCGTACGGGTGGCCGAGGCGGCGCTCGCGGCGGCCGATCCCGCGGCGGCACGAGCGGCCGTGGGCGCTGCGGTGCGACGGAGCATCTAAGCGACGCGGATCGGGCTCCCGTCGAGCCACGCGACCACGTTGGCGACCGTGTCCTCGTAGAAGACCCGCATGTTCTCCCGGGTCACGAAGCCGAGGTGGGGGAGCAGGACGGTGTTCGGCGCGCCGATGATCGGATTCGTCGAGGCAGCGGCTCACGGTCGTAGACGTCGAGGCCCGCGCCCGCGATCGTGCCGTCGTGCAGCGCCGCCACCAGCGCGGCCTCGTCGACGATCGGACCGCGCGAGGTGTTGACGAGGTAGGCCGCCGGGCGCATCAGCCCGATCTCCCGGGCGCCGATCAGGCCACGGGTCTCCGGCTTCAGCGGCACGTGCACGGTGACCACGTCGGCTTCCCGGAACAGGTCGTCGAACATGACCCGTCGCACCCCGAACGCCGGCCGCCGCGTCGTCGGTCAGGTGCGGGCTCCACGCGATCACGTCCATGCCGAAGGCCCGGCCGTAGCGGGCGACCTTCGATCCGATCTTGCCGAGGCCGATCACGCCGAGCGTACGGCCGGCGAGCGTGGTGCCGATGCGTGCCTGCCAATGCCCGGCCCGCAGCGCCGCGTCGTTGGCGGGCACGTGCCGTACCGTCGCCATCAGGAGCGCCCAGACCAGCTCGGACGTGGACTCCACCAGGCTGCGCTCGGTGTAACTGATCGTGATCCCAGCCGCGGCGGCCGCGGCGTAGTCGAGCGTGGCGTTGCCCCGGCCGGTGATCGTGATCAGCCGGAGCTTCGGCAACTGCGCGATCGTTCCGGCGGACAGCGGCGTACGGTCGCGCATCAGGCACAGCACGTCGAAGTCGCGCAGCGCCGCGACGGTCGCCGCAGGGGACGCGAACGCCTCATCGAACACGGTGATCTCCGCTCGTGCCGCCACCGGGCTCCAATCGGCGAGTCGTCCGCGCGCAGTCGAGATAGTCGTCGAGGATCGCGAGCTTCATCGCGCGTCACGATCACCGGGGGACCGTCACGTGGCCGGCGCCGACAAGGCATAGTGGCGACGTGGTCAACTTGATGCTGTCGTGGCAGCAGTCCGCTGAGGTCGCGGGCGTCGCCGCCGTCGTCGGCATGGGTCTGCGCCGCTCGCGCTCGCCACGGATGGTCACGGCCGCCGCGATCGTTGTCGAGACGGCCATCATCGCCGCGCTGTACTCGGTGTGGCAGTTCGTCGGCGACTTCTCGGTCATGGGCACGGATCAGGCGTTCAGCCGAGGGGAATGGATCGCGCGTTTCGAGCACACGATGGGGCTGCCGTCCGAGCGCAGCGTGCAGGACCTGATTCTGCATAACGGCACGCTCGTCCAGGCCGCGAACCTCTACTACGACACCATGCACTTCGGCATCATGTTCGTCTTCCTGCTGTGGATGTTCACCCGCCACCGTGACCGCTACAGCGCGATCCGCACGACGCTCGCGATCACGACGCTGGCGTGCCTCGCGATTCAGTTCATCCCGGTCGCGCCGCCGCGGCTGCTGCCCGGGTTCGTCGACACCGCCGCCGTCTACGGTCAGTCGGTCTATGCCGGTGGTGGCCTCGAAGGCAACCTCGCCGCGATGCCGTCCATCCACGTCGCGTGGGCGGTCGTCGTCGCCTGGTACACGATGCGGATCACGAGCAGCCGGTGGCGCTACCTGGGTCCGCTGCATGCCGTGATCACGGTGTTCGTCGTCGTCGCGACCGGCAACCACTGGTGGCTCGACGGCATCGTCGCGGTCGCGGTGCTGGTGGTGTGCGCGTGGCTCCGCTACGGCCTGGCGCGAGGCTGGTCCACGTTCGCCGCCGCACGCCGCGGTGACATCAGCCCGGCCGCCGAGCCGGCCGCCGAGCCCTCCGCCGCCGCGACCGCGGCCAAACCGGCTCCCGCCGACGACGCCACGGAGCCGGCGCACGCGCGGTAGGCGTGAAAGTTCCACGCCCCTCGTCGCCACGGCGTCCTGGTCGCGTCCCGTGCGCTCGCGTGGCATCCCGGGCCGACGTCGACAACCGATACGGCCGCGGACGACCATCGGCACGACCTCGATGGCCGATCCGAAAGGGCGCGTCATGACCACACGAGTCTCCGGACGCCGATGGCGCGCCTTGCTGATCGCCGTCTCCGTGCTCGCCGCCAGTGTGATCATGCCGGCGCCACCCGCCTCCGCCGCGCCACCGCCGTCATGGGTCCTTACCGACAACTTCGAGAACAACGCCGCCGCCACGTGGTTCTTCGGTGGCAATCCGGCGTGCGGCTTCTGCGGATACGTCGACGCCGACTCGCTCCAGGCCCACTCCGGCATCCATTACGCCTCCATCGACTCGTTCTACAACGACAGCTTCTTCTCGGTCGGGCGTTCCGTGCACCTGCAGCCGCCCGCGGGTTTCCGGGCCGCGTGTTACGCCCAGATCTACGTGAAGCTCCCGGCCGGGCAGCTCAACTTCGAGGTCATCGACCCGACGACGTGGACCTACATCGCCCTGACCACGATCCAGACCACCACGGATGTCGGGTACCGGCTGGTCACGGCCGGAACCTGGTATCCCGGTCCACTCGACGTGGTGATCCGGGTATCGGTGGTGCGAAACGGGGATCCGCCGACGGACGCGTTCGCGAACGTCGACGACCTCCGCGTGGTCTGCACCTGATCCCGCGCGCTGGATATCTTTGCCGGGTCAAGAACGTGCCCGAGACAGGGAGCCTAACCGTGCCCAAGCTGCAGATCATCATCGCGAGCACCCGTCCCGGCCGGGTCGGGCCTGCCGGTCGCGCAATGGTTCCACGACCGCGCGCTCGAGCACGGCGGATTCGAGATCGACTTCGTCGACCTGGCCGAGGTGAACCTGCCGTTCATGGACGAGCCGAACCACCCCCGGCTGCGCAACGTACACCCACCAGCACACCCTCGACTGGAGCGCCCGCGTCGACGCGGCGGACGCGTTCGTGTTCGTCATGCCCGAGTACAACTACGGCTTCACCGCCCCGCTGAAGAACGCGATCGACTACCTGCACGCCGAGTGGGCCTACAAGCCGGTCGGCCTGGTCAGCTACGGCGGCGTGGCGGCCGGTACCCGGGCCGCGCAGATGATCAAGCAGGTCGTCACCACGCTGAAGATGATGCCGCTGCTCGAGGCGGTGTCGATCCCGTTCGTCGCCCAGTTCCTCAACGACGACGGCGAGATCGTGCCGAACGAGGTCATGGACGGCTCGGCCGATCTCATGCTCCGGGAGTTGCTGCGGTGGTCCGACGCGCTCAAGCCGTTGCGTACCCCGGCGCCTTGATCCCCGGATCCTGCGATGTGTCGTGAATCAGCTGTTCGAAATGATCACGCTGGATCCCAAGATCCGCCGATCATGACCGATCGCAGCGGTTTGGGACGCCGCGACATACCGAGCAAACTATCCTCAATGTGACGTTCGTTCAGATCATCACTCCGGGAGGCCGGCATGGCGCTCGCGACACCGTCCGGCTCGAACGGATCCTCCGGCGGGTCCGGTTCCCGATCGGCGGCAGCTCGGGCCAACCTGCTCGACTCGCTCGGCGATTACCGGGTGGAGTACGACCTCGACGGTGAGCCGGGGCTCGTCGGCCCCGACGGCCACCGGCTGGAGACGTGGCGGCAGAACTTCCCGTACCAGGAGCGCATGAACCGCCCGGAGTACGACCGGGTCAAGCGCCTGCAGCAGATCGAGCTGTTGAAACTGCAGAGCTGGATCAAGAAGACGGGCGAGCGCGTCGTCGTGATCTTCGAGGGGCGGGACGCGGCCGGCAAGGGCGGCACCATCAAGCGTTTCACCCAGCACCTCAACCCGCGCGGGACGAGTGGTGGCGCTGGACAAGCCGACCGAACGCGAGGCCGGCCAGTGGTACTTCCAGCGGTACGTCGCGCACCTGCCGGCGCCGGGGAACTCGTGCTGTTCGACCGTTCCTGGTACAACCGGGCGGGCGTCGAGCGGGTGATGGGCTTCTGCACCGCCGACGAGTATCTGGAGTTCATGCGGGAGGCGCCCGAGCTGGAGCGGATGCTGGTCGCGCCGGGATCCATCTGATCAAGTTCTGGTTCTCGGTCTCGCCGAGCCGAGCAGCGCACCCGGTTCGCGATCCGGCAGCTGGATCCGGTCCGCCGGTGGAAGCTGTCGCCCGATGGACCTCGCGTCGCTGGATCGGTGGGACGACTACACCGAGGCGAAAGAGGCGATGTTCTTCTACACCGACACCGCCGACGCGCCGTGGACGGTGGTGAAGAGCAACGACAAGAAGCGGGCCCGGGTCGAGGCGATGCGCTGGGTGCTGACGCAGTTCGACTACACCGGCAAGGACGAGGACGTGGTCGGCACGCCCGATCCGATGATCGTGATGCCCGCCCGGGTCGCGGTCGAGCCGACAGAGCGGCTGTTCGAGGGCACTACGGCCGAACCGGGCGGCGACCTGGGGTAGACGGTGAGCTGGGAGACGATCTCCGCGCTCGCGACGGCATTCGCGACCGTGCTGCTGTCGGTCGCGACGTTCATGTCGGTGCGGTCGGGCAATCGGTCCGCGAGGGCGGCCGAACTCTCCGTGCTGGCGAACATCCGGCCGCTGTTGCTCATCTCGAACCCGCAGGACATCGAGCAGAAGGTCGGCTTCACCGATCAGCGCTACTTCCAACTGCCGGGCTCCGGATCCATTGCCGAGATCGGCGACAACGTCATCTACCTGGCCATCTCCTTGCGTAATGTCGCCACCGGCATCGCCGTGCTGCACGGCTGGTACCTGTATCCACGCCGCTTGACCGCCGGAGGGCACGCCGAGCCGTCGGAGTTCCGGCAGCTGTCCCGCGACCTCTACATACCCGCCGGTGGCCTCGGATTCTGGCAGGGCACCTTCCGCGACCCCAGCGATCACGCGTACGTCGAGGCCGCGGAGGGGATCAGACGACGAGAAGGCATCACGATCGATGTGTTGTACGGCGACCAGGACGGCGGCCAGCGCATCATCACCCGGTTCGTGCTGGCGCCGGCGCAGCAGGACGGCGGGTGGTTCCCGTCGACCGTCCGGCACTGGAACGTCGACCGTCCGGACCCGTTCTAGCGTGGCGCCGTGAAGCCGGAGGGCGCTCGTGTCCAGTCTTGAGCTGGTCGTCGCGATCGGGATCGCGGTGCTGGCCTGCCGCACCCTGGCCCGGCGGCTCGGACTCGCTCCGCCGATGCTGCTGCTCGCGGCCGGCATCCTGCTCGGGTTCGTGCCGGCGCTGCGCGCCGTGCACCTGCCGCCGCAGGCGGTCCTGCTGCTGTTCCTCCCGATCCTGTTGTACTGGGAGAGCTTCACGTCGTCGTTGCGCGAGATCCGCGACAACATTCGGGTGATCGTTCTGTTGAGCACGATCCTGGTCGCCCTCACGGCGGCGGGAGTGGCGGCCGCGGCGCACGGGTTCGGCCTGCCGTGGGGTCCCGCCTGGGTCCTCGGTGCCGCGGTGGCACCGACGGACGCGACCGCCACCGGCGTGCTGAGTCGCGTCCTGCCGCGCCGGATCGCGGCCACGCTCCGCGCGGAGAGCCTGGTCAACGACGGCACGGCGCTGGTGATCTACGCGCTGGCCGTCGGCGTGACGTCCGGCCAGGAATCGTTCAGCGTGGCCCGGCTGAGCGGCATGTTCGTGCTCTCGTACGTCGGCGGTGTCGCCATCGGGCTCGCGGTCACGTGGCTGAGCGTGCAGGTCCGGCGCCGGCTGACCGATGCCTTCCAGCACACGTTGCTCGCGGTTCTCACGCCACTGACCGCCTATCTGATCGCAGAGGCGGCCTCGGTCTCCGGCGTGCTGGCGGTGGTCGTCAGCGGGCTGTGGGTCGGCCGCGTCTCGCCACACCTGTTTCCGGCGTACGCCCGGCAGTACGTCCAGACGGTGATGAACTTCCTGACGTCGCTCGCCAACGCGGCGCTGTTCGTGCTGGTGGGGATCGAGGCGCAGTCCGCCGTACGCGGGCTCACCACGGTCGGGCGCGCACGCGGCGTGCTGATGGTCGTCGGGATCAGCGCGGTCGTCGTGGCCGTACGATTCGGATGGCTGTTCACCAGCCCGTACGTCATCCGGCTGCTCGATCGCCGGCCGCGTCAGCGAGCGTTGCGCCTCGGCAGCCGCCCGAGGGCTGTCATGGCCGCTGCCGGGTTCCGCGGGGCCGTCTCCCTCGCCGCGGCTCTGGCAGTGCCGCACCTGCTCGACTCCGGGATGCCCTTTCCTGACCGCGACCTGATCATCTTCGTGACCGCTGGCGTGATCTTGGTGACGCTGCTGGTACAGGCACCGCTGCTCCCGCGGGTCATACGCTGGGCCCGGCTGACCGGCGGGAACGAGAGCGCGCGGGAGCGCCGGCGTGCGGAGATCGCGGCCACCGAGGGTGCCGTCGCGTCCCTGCCGGAGTTGGCGGCACAGCAGGGCACCGATCCGGGGATCACCGATCAGCTCCGGGCGGAGTACACCCGCCGGCTGCGGGTGCTGCGGGCCGACCAGGACGACGTGGGCGCCGATGATGCGGCCGGTTGGGACCAGCAGTACGCGAACCTGCGGTCGGCCGTGATCGCGCACAAGCACGACGCGGTCGTCACCATGCGCGACAACGGCGACATCGACGACGAGGTCCTGCGCCAGATCCAGGACAACCTGGACGCGGAGCAGGTCAGCGTGGACCGTCACCGGCTCGACAATCCTTCCGCGTAGACGGTGCCGGGACTCGTGGCCGCCATCTGCTCACGATCGTCCTCGACCGTCTGCGGGCTCGCGACTGACGATCCGATGCGCGGCCCGGTGCACCGAAATCGGGAGGGACAATGTGCCCGTGGAACAACGGATCACGACGACCCGGCTGGCCGACGGCACCGAGATCGCGTACGCCACCTCCGGCAGCGGGCCGCCCCTGGTCTACGCGCTCGGCTGGCTGACGCACCTCGAACTCAGCTGGGCGATCCCGGCCGAACGCGGTTTCTACGAGGCCCTGTCCCGTGGCCGCACCCTCGTGCGTTACGACAAACCCGGGTGCGGCCTGTCCGCGGGAACCGACCGGCCACCCTCGATGGAGCTGGAACTGGAGACGCTCGACGCCGTCATCGCGGCGGCGGGCGCCCCGACGATCGACCTTCTCGGCATCTCGTTCGGCGCCGCCGTGGCCGCCCAGTGGGCAGCGCGGAATCCGGGCCGGGTCAACCGGCTGATGCTCTACGGCGGCTGGATCGACGGCGCCCGGGTCGCCGAGCCGGCTGTGCGGCGGCACGTACTCGGCCTGATCGCGCAGCACTGGGGACTCGGCTCGGACGTGCTCGCCGACATCTTCGCGCCCGACGCCGACACCGCCATGCGGACGGTGTTCGCCCGATACCAACGCGAGGCGGCGACCGCGACCACGGCTCACGCGATGCTCGACCATGGCTATCAGGTCGACATCGGTGACATCGTGCCGGCGATCGTCGCGCCCACGCTGGTCATCCACCGGGATGGAGACCGGGCCGCACCCGTGGCGCAGGGCCGGGCGCTCGCCGACGCGATCCCGGGCGCTCGCTTCGAGGTCCTGCCCGGGCGGTCGCATCTGCCCTACGTCGGTGACGTCGACGCGCTCGCCGGCAGCATGCGCCGATTCCTCGGGCTGCCGTCGTTGCGGCGCCCGGCGGTGCCCACGCTGACAGCCCGGCAGCGCGAGGTCGCGGCGCTGGTCAGTGAGGGCATGACCAACCGGGAGATGCGGTACGCCTGTCACATCACGGAACGCTCGGCCGAGTCGCATGTCGAGCGGATCCGGACGCGGATGGGATTCCGGTCCCGGTCGCAGGTCGCAGCGTGGATCGCGGCCGGCGGCTGAATGGCCGCTCGAGAATCGGTGAGGTTGCGGTATTTATACGGCTGACGTCGATGGCGTCGTCGGCGACGATCGACACATGACTCACTCGCCTTCCATCGGCATTTTCGCACCGCTCGACCTGCTGGAGCGCGGCGTCGTGGCGGCCCGCGCCTACCTCGACCGTGTTGCCGAGGCCGGGATCGATCACGTGTGCTGCGGCGACCACGTCAGCTTCGGCGACATCGGGTTTGACGGCCTCGTCCAGTCGACCGCGCTGGCCATGCTGCACCCGACGCTTCGGGTGATATGCGGCGTCTACCTGTTGCCGCTGCGGCATCCGGTGCTGGTCGCGCGGCAACTGGCCGACCTCAGCGGATCGCGCCCGGCCGGTTCACCTTCGGGGTGGGCGTCGGCGGGGAGGACCGCAACGAGGTGGCGATCTGCGGTGTGGACGCCGCGACGCGAGGCCGCCGCATGGACGAGTGCCTGACGGTGCTGCGGCGACTGCGGACAGGGGAGCCGGTGACGTACCACGGAGAGTTCTTTGATCTGGAGGGTGCGGTGATCGCGCCGGCCACCGACATCCCGATCGTGGTCGGCGGCCGCTCTGACGCCGCGCTGCGCCGGGCCGGTCGGTTCGGTGACGGCTGGCTCGGCATCTGGAACTCGCCCCGCCGTTTCGCCGACGCAGTGTCGATCATCGCCGAGGAGTCGATCCGGGCCGGGCGGGCGACCCCGCCGGCTCAGCACGGCATGCAGGTGTGGTGCGGTTTCGGCAACTCGAAGGAGCAGGGCCGGACCCACCTGGCGCCGGCCATGGAAGCGTTCTACCGGGTGCCGTTCGCCCAATTCGAGCGCTACTGCCCTTACGGGACGGCAGCCGACATCGCCGCGTTCCTGAAACCGTACGTCGAGGCGGGCGCGATCAATATCAACCTGATCCCGCAGGCGCCGGACGACGATCAGGCCATCGCCGGCGTGGCGGAGGTGAGACGGCTGCTGTCGTGAGCCCTGCCGCGGGCGCTAGCCCGGGGCGCTGTCCCGCTCGATTGTCACCAGCGTGCGAGAGGCGTGCGCCAGCAGGTCGGCGGCCGTGGATAGATCTCCGTCGGTCGGCGGCGGCTTCGGCGAGTACGCGTTGCTGGCCAGTTGGGTCGCCTGAGCGCGTGCCGTCAACGGGGTTGGTGGGCGTGAGCCAGGCGCCTGGCCTCGGCTTGACCGTCGACCTCGCGCGGCGCGTCGGCGGCGGCCGGTCGGGGCACGGCGGCCAGCGCGAGCAGTGCGGCCGCGGCGAGCCCGGCGCCGGTCAGCGCCAGTGCCGACGGCGCCGCCACGAGCAGTTCGCGCGCGCCGATCAGGGCCCCACCGGCGATCCCGACGTTGAACGCGGAGTTCACCACGGCCGGCGCCGCGTCGGGTGAGTGCGGGACCGCGCGCAGCGCCACCGCCTGGATCAGCGTGGGCAGCATGCCGAACGCGAAACCCCATGCGGCCACGACGATCGTCGCGCCGATCGGTTGGTGGATCAGGCCGACCGCGAGCAGGCAGGCGACCGTCAGCACGATGGCCCCGTAGAGGGCGGCGCGGGGGCGGCGGTCGACGACGGTGCCGGTCAGCACGAGTCCGGCGATCCCGGCGACGCCGTACCCGGCGAGGACCACGCTGATCGTGCTCACCCCGACACCGTCACGCAGCAGCATCGGGCTGACGTACGTGTACGCGGTGTAATGCCCGAGTGTCAGTACCACGATCATCACGGCCACCATGATCAGCGCCCGGCCACGGATCGCGGTCATGATCGGCGTGCCGATCTCGGCCGTGGCGGGGGCGTCGCTCCTCGGCATGACGAGGGCCGTGGCACCGGCCAGCAGCAGCATGACGGCGGCGCACGCGAGGAAGGCCCAGCGCCAGCCGACCGCGGTGCCGAACGCGGTGCCGAGCGGCACGCCGCAGGCCAGACCGAGTCCGGTGCCGGAGGCGACGATCGCGGTGGCCCGCCCGGACCGGGCCGCCGGCGAGACCGCCACGGCCGCGGCGAACACGGCGGAGAAGAAGCCGGCGTGCGCGAGGCCGCCGAGCAGCCGGGCGCCGAGCGCGATCCAGTAGTCACCGGCCGCCGCCGTCAGCACGTTGCTGAGCGCGTACAACAGCAGCAGGCCGATCAGCACGCGGCGGCGCGGCCACCGCACGATCAGCGCGGTCAAGGGGATCGAACCGACCGCCACCACCAGCGCGTACGCGGAGACCAGCAAGCCGGTCCGGGAGTCGCTGGTGCCGAGATCGCGACTGATCACCGGGAGCAGGCCGACCGGCAGCACCTCGGTGGTGATCGCGATGAAGACCGTCCCGGCGAGGACGGCCAGGATGAGGTAGGGCATCCGCTCCGGGTGGTCGTCGGTGCGCGAGGGGGATGCGTGAACGGTCACTTCTCCATTAAACTCCGTATCAGAGTAAATATGAAACGGGACCCAGAAGACGATGTGAGCGGAGGTGGGCGATGACCGGACGCGGCGTGGCGCTGCTGCGGGTCGTCCATGATCGGCCCGGGCTCACCCGCGCGGACGCCGCCCGGGCGACCGGCATCGGCACCGGCGCCGCCACCGAGGAGGTCGCCCGCCTGGTCGAGGCGGAATTGCTGGCCGAAGCGCAGGCCGAGCCGACCGGGGCCCGTGGCCGGCCGACCCGGGCACTCGTGCCGCACGGGGCCGGCCCGCTGGTGCTCGCGGTCGCGATCTCGCACGAGTCCTGGCGACTCGCCGCCGTCGAACTCGGCGGCCGGGTGGTGGAGTCGATCGAGGCCGCCCACGCCGTCGGCCCGGCCGCACCGGTCCTGGCCACGGTCGCGGACGCGGTCGAAACCCTCCGCCGCCGGCACGCCGGCCGGATCCGCGGCCTCGGGATCTCCGTGCCCGGCACGGTCACCGACGGCCACGTGGTCGACGCGGTCGCCCTCGGCTGGGAGCACGTCGACCTGACGGCCGCGTTCCCGTCGGTCCGCCCGCTCGTCGTCGGCAACGACGCCACGTTGGCAGCGGTCGCGGAGGCGCGGCGGGGCGTGGCCCGGGAGGCGGCGCTCGCCGTCCACGTGCACATCGACGCCGGGCTGGGTGGAGCGATCGTCGACCGCGGCCGGGTGGTGGCCGGTGCCCGGGGGATCGCCGGCGAGTTCGGGCACATGCCGTTCGGCGACCCGGTCGTGCTGTGCCCCTGCGGTGCTCACGGCTGCTGGGGCACCTCCGTCGACGGCACGGCGATGGCCCGGCTGCTCGGCGCGCCGCCGCCGGCCGAACCGGTGCGGTACGCCCGCGAGGTCATCGGCCGAGCCGCCGCCGGGGACCCGGCCGCCATGCGGGTTGTCGTCGAGGTGGCCGGCGTGCTCGGACGAGGTCTCGCCGGCCTGTCCAACGCGCTGGACCCGGACCTCTTGACGCTCGGTGGTCTCGGGCCGGAGATCCGGGCGGTCGCGGGTGGCGCGCTCCGGACGGCGTACCTGGCCGGGCTGATGCGTGTACGCCGGGAACGGCCACCCTCGGTCGAACCGGCCGGCGTCGGTGGATCCGGGCCCCTCGTCGGCGCCGCCGAACTGGTCTGGGACGACTTCTTCGCGACCGTCTCCCGGCTCGGCTGAATCCGCCCGCTACGACGGGTGCCCGAGGGCGTCGAGGAAGTCGCGGGCCCACCGGTCGACGTCGTACGTCTCGATGTAGGCGCGCATCCGGCGCATCCGTGGCCGGAGTTCG
Source organism: uncultured Actinomycetota bacterium (assembly GCA_963797605.1). Taxonomy (GTDB): domain Bacteria; phylum Actinomycetota; class Actinomycetes; order Mycobacteriales; family Micromonosporaceae; genus DASQPR01. The sequence goes on from CAWCPX010000009.1 coordinate 64,478, forward strand.
TCCGCGTCCGCGTCGAGGGCCTCGACGATCACGCGTTTCAGGTCCTCGCCGTCGTGCGGGTTCACCAGGAAGGCGTCGTCGAGTTCGGCCGCCGCTCCGGTGAACTCGCTCAACACGAGCGCACCGCCGTCATCGACGCGCGCGGCGACGAACTCCTTCGCGACCAGGTTCATGCCGTCGCGCAACGGCGTCACGACCATGACGTCCGCGGCCAGGTAGAGGGCGACCAGTTCGTCACGATCGACGGACTGGCGCAGGTACTGGACCGGCGCCGAACCCACGTCGCCGAAGTCACCGCTGATCTGCCCGACCTGCGCCTCGACGCGCTCCCGGAGCCGCTGGTACTGGATGACGCCCTGCCGGCTCGGGATCGCGACCTGCACGAGCACCACGTCGTCGTTGCTGAGCCGGCCGTCGGTCAGGAGTTCGTGGTAGGCGGTCAGACGTTGCTCGATGCCCTTGGTGTAGTCGAGGCGGTCCACGCCGAGCAGCATCCGCCGGGACCCGAGGTCCGTCTTGATCTCGGCGGCCCTGGCCTGCACGGCCGGGTCGGCCCCGAGTTCCTCGAACGCCGCGGTGTCGATCGAGATCGGGAACGCGCTCGCCATCACGGTCCGACCCTCGTAGGAGACCCGGTCCTCGGCCGGCTCGAGACCCAGCAGACGTTCGGTCAGCTGCAGGAAGTTCTGGGCCGCCTGGGGTCGTTGGAACCCGACGAGATCGGCGCCGAGGAGTCCGCTGATGATCTGGCTGCGCCCGGGAGCTGCATGAAGAGTTCCACCGGGGGGAACGGGATGTGCAGGAAGAAACCGATCCGCAGATCCGGTCGCTGGGCGCGCAGCATCGCCGGCACGAGCATCAACTGGTAGTCGTGCACCCAGACCGTCGCGTCCGGCGCGGCGAGCGCGGCCGCTTCGTCGGCGAAACGCTGGTTGACCGCCTCGTACGTCTCTCGCCAAGGCTGTCGGTAGAGCGGCTGTTCGACGGCGTCGTGAAACAACGGCCAGATCGTGGCGTTGGACTCGCCTTCGTAATACTCGTCGAGTTCCTCGGTGCTGATCGGGAGCGGATGCAGGGACATGCCGTCGAAGCTGAACGGTTCCAGTTCCTCGTCAGCGGTCCCCGACGAGCCCAGCCACGCGCCCTCGGCGCGGCGTACGACCGGATGCAGCGCGCTGACCAGGCCGCCCGCGCTGATCGTCCAACTGTGGCCGTCGGCGTCGTCGACCTGTTCGTCGACCGGGAGCCGGTTCGCCACGACCACAAAACGGTAAGACCCGCTCATCTGAAACATCTCCTGTCATCCGGTCGATGGGACGTGGTCACCGAACGCCATGATCGCGGACACAAGACGTCTCGCGAGGCCCGCCACGCCGTACCCACGCAGCATCGAGGCACGTTTGCGGGGTTGCCGTCAGGGGCATGTGGTGTGTCGAAAGACGCCGCGCGGTTCAGCGGGCGATGACGCACCGTGAAGGGAACCTCCATGGTAGAGCATGACGGAAATGTCGCAGATGACGGTACGCGGCGGCCGATGCACGACGACTCGTCTCAGGACTCCCGTCAGCCCGAGGTCGGCCCGGCCGTCGCGTTCGAGAAGCTGATCGTCCCGGACGACGCCGTGGAACCCGGCAGCGCACCGTACGGCGAGATCATTGACATCGCACCGATCGGCAAGCCGCACACATCGGACTGACCTCTCCCGCCGTAGCCGTCCTCATCATCGCGGCCGCCCTCGCCGCCCAGCGTGAAGTTGGCGAAGCCACCCTCGCGCGTCGATCACCTCGGTAAACTTGGAGATCAACTCCGGTGCTGCCCGGTCTGAGGGCGTGCGCCCGGTCCGGCACGCGTGCTGACGGGGGAACCATGGACTCGAACAGTCACTATGACGTGATCGTTTTCGGTGGCGGGGCGCCCGGTGAGCACTGCGCGGGCGCGCTGGCGGCACGCGGGATGCGCGTCGCCATCGTCGAGCGCGAGTTGGTCGGTGGCGAGTGCTCCTACTGGGCGTGCATCCCCTCGAAGTCCCTGCTGCGGCCGGGTGAGGCGGTGCAGGAGGCCCGGGACGCGGGCGCGAGCGCGCAGGTCGATGTGGCGTCCGCGCTCGCCTGGCGTGATTTCATGGTGTCCAACTGGACCGACACCGGTCAGCAGCGCTGGCTCGCGGACCGGGGCATCGACCTGATCCGCGGCACCGGCCGGCTCGCCGGCGCCGGCGTGGTCGAGGTCGACGGCGTCCGCCACAACGCCGACAACATCGTGGTCGCGACGGGTTCGGCGCCGTTCGTGCCTCCGATTCCCGGCCTCCGCGAACTCGAGGGCGTCTGGGGCACCCGTGAGGCCACCAGCATGAAGGCCGTCCCGCGACGGCTGCTCGTCGTCGGCGGCGGCTCGGCCGGCCTCGAGATCGCCCAGGTCGTGCGACGGTTCGGCGGTGAGGTCGTCATCGCGCAGCGCGGCGACCGTGTGCTGCCCCGAGAGCCGGCCCCCCTGGGCGACGCCCTCGGTGAGGCGCTGCGGCGGGACGGCATCGAACTGGCCCTCGGGAAGCAGATCACCGGTGCCGCGAAAGATGGAGACGACTACATCCTGCGGTTCGACGACGGCTCCGAGCGGCGAGGCGACCGGCTGCTCGTCGCGACCGGGCGGCGTCCGCGCGTCGAAGGCATCGGCTTGGAGACCGTCGGCATCACACCCGACCCGCACGGCATCGCCGTCGACGAATACCTGCGCGCCGGCGACCGGCTGTGGGCGATCGGCGATGTCACGGGCATCTGGCCGCTGACACACGTCGGCGAATACGAGGGCGACGTCGTGGCCGCGAACATCGCCGGCGATCCGCGTCCGGCCAACTACGAAGCCGTTCCCCGGGTTACGTACACCGATCCGCAGGCTGCGGCCGTCGGCGCCACCGAAGCCGCGTACAGCGCGACCGCGCTCCTGTCGGAAGTGCCGAAGACCGCGACCTACACGCACGCGTACGCGCAATCGAACGGCTTTCTGACGCTGCTCAGTGACGGTCAGCGGCTGACCGGCGCGTACGCGCTCGGCCCCGAAGCCGGCGAGTGGCTGCAGCAGGCGACGCTGGCGATCCGCGCGCACGTGCCGATAACGATCCTGGCCGACACGATCCGGCCGTTCCCGAGCTTCTCGGAGATCTACAACGGCGCCCTGAAGATGCTGTTCATGGACATCCTGGACATGCCGCGTCCGGGACGCCCGATCGAATCGCAGATGGCGAGTTTCTCAGCCTAAGGAGAGCAGCCGGCATGGTCGAGCAGTTCCACGTCGACGAGGTGTCGTCGGCATACTGGCGCGTCACGTTCAGCAACGGGCCGATCAACCTCATCGATCCCGACACCGTTGACCAGCTCGGGGCGCTCATCACCCGGATGGAAACGGCGCCGGACCTGACCGTCGTCGTGTTCCGCAGCGCCAATCCCGATTACTTCATGGCGCACTGGGACGTCCGCGCCGACAACGCGAGAGTCGGTGCGATGCCGCCCGGACCGACGGGCCTGCACCCCTACCTGGACAACTTCATCCGGCTCAGCAGGGTGCCCGCGGCCACGATCTCGGCCATCCGGGGCCGGGTCCGGGCGGCCGGCAGCGAGTTCGTGCTGGCCACCGACATCCGGTTCGCGGCCGACACCGCGATCCTCGGCCAGTTCGAGGTCGGCGCGGGCGCGGTGCCCGGAGGCGGCGCGATGGCCCGGCTCGCCCGACTGGCCGGTCGCGGGCGCGCGCTGGAAATCCTCCTCGGTGGCAACGACATCCCGGCCGCTCGCGCCGCGGAATACGGTTACGTCAACCGCGTCGTGCCCGAGGCCGACCTCGACGCCGTCACGGAGGCCCTAGCCGGGCGCATCGCGACGTTCGGCAAGGCGGCGGTCTCGGGCATCAAGCATCTCGTCGACGTCGCCTCGTTGCCGGACGACGCCGAATTCGCCCCGGGGATCGCGGCGTTCTTCGCTTCCGTCGCCCGCCCGGAGAACGTCGCGTTCACTCGTACCCTGCTGGATCATGGTTTGCAGGAGCCCGACGGCATCGAACGCGACCTCGGGCCCGCCATCGGACGTCTGCGCCAGGGATAGCCCCTCATCCGTTGACTAATTGAAATGCGTGAATGTATGTTCGGCGGGACGCGACGCCGCTCGGCGCGTCACATCCGGATCCCCATTCGCAAAAGGGCACCATCGTGTCCAACAAACGTCGACTCTGCTTCATCGCGGCCGCCAGCGCCATCCTCATCGCGGCGAGCGCCCTCCCGGCCGCGGCCGATGGGATCGTCGATCCCGCACCGATCGGGCCCAATAACTACTTCGTCGGTCAGGTCAACAACACCGCGAGCCCTGCGGTCATCCACATGGCCTGCTACGGACCCGTCGTCATCGGCCAGACCGGGCATCCGGTCGCCGGGCAGACGGTCAAAGCCCTTCCCGTCGCGCCCCCGACCAGTTCCATCGCCGGGTTCACCGGCACCGCCGCGAATTCCATCGCGGTCACCTTCGGCGCGACGTCATCGGCTAACACGCCGGTGATGCTCCACGATTGGGCCGTCTCGGCGCTGATTCCGGCCACGTTGGTGCTGCCCTGTTACGGCACCGGCCAGGTCACCTTCACGCCCCTGCCGACCAGCCCGACCGCGAGGCCGGCAACCGTCACCGTCACGTTCGTCGGCCAACCCTGAGCGGCGCCCGGGCCTTCGGTCACGGCACCGAGGGCCCGCGCGGCCGTCGTCGGCGTCACGGTCTCGTGGCGCCGTCGCGGTCTCGTGGCGCCGTCGCGTCTTTGCGTCGCGCGGGCAGGGCCGTGCGCCCGCGCGAAGCAACGGCGACGTGAACGGTCGTTGGCCGCCCGATGGCCGTTGACCTGATCGTCCGTGCCGGCATGGCGACAGCAGGATTTCGCCGCATACTGTGGCCGCGTGGAGACGGTCGAAGCGGAGCGAACGATCACGGCCCCGCCCGCGCCGCGACCGCCGAGACGGCGTCGTCGCTGGGTCGTCGCCGCCTGCGTCGCGTGTCTCGCCGTGGTCTCGTTCGACATCCTGCTGGCACGCCAACGCCCCGACGCCCGTCAGATGCTCGCGCCGTCGATCGTGACCGCGGCCGTGTCGACGGAACCACAACCCACCGCGGCCGCCACCCACACACCCGGACCGCCCCAGAACGCCGTCAGCGCCGCGGACACCTGGGTGGCAGCGGTCGCCGCACGGACCGGGATCCCAGGCCCGGCGGTCCGCGCGTACGCCAACGCTCAACTCGTGATCGCGGCGCAGCAGCCCGGGTGCCACGTCAACTGGGCGATGCTGGCCGGCATCGGAGCGGTCGAGTCCGGCCACGGCACCGCTGAAGGCAGCGTGCTGTCGGTGGACGGACTCACGAGCATCACGATTCTGGGTCCGGCCCTCGACGGCACCCGTGGCAACATCGCCATCCCGGCCACGGCGGAGGGCAGGCTGCTCGACCGTGATCCGCGGTGGGACCACGCGGTCGGGCCGATGCAGTTCATCCCGTCGACGTGGACCCGGTGGGGTACCTCGGCCGACGGACAGATCCCGAATCCGAACGACATCGACGACGCGGCCCTCACCGCCGCCCGCTATCTGTGCGCGGCCGGCGGCGACCTCGGCACCTGCCGCGGGCTGGCAGGCGGCACTGGCTGCGTACAACGCACCGGCCGCGTACGCGATCCGGGTCACCGGCTTCGCCACGACGTACGCGGGCGAGACCGCGACCGGATAAGGCCGCCGCTAGTGGGGGAGCTGGCGGACGATCGTCGGATCGGTGATCTTGTCATCGGCCGCGAGGAGAATCGCCTTCGACAGAACCACGGACAGCACGGCGTCGTCGTCGAACGGCAGGTCCACCGCCGGCTGCTTACCGGCCGCAGCCACGATGCACAGGTACGCGTCGTTCGGCTCCATCAGGATGTTGCCCGATCCGAGATGGATCTTGTAGGTCGTGCGGGACCCGCGAACGCGCAGGAAGCGTTCGGTGAGCTCGCACGGTCCGGCGATCTTCAGCTGCGGCAGCACCGGGCGAGCACCTCGCGCCGGATCTCGGCCGACGCCGTCAGCGCGCCGAAGCCCGCCGCCGACCAGTAGCGCCTGGAAGCGGTCCTCGCCGCGATCGGCCCAGCGTCCGGTCGGTCGCGATGGACGGTGACGCCGACGAACAGGTCGACGTCGCGCATCGCCTCGCTGAACACCAGCGTCGGCACGTCGCGCAGGGCGCCGTCTCCCACGAGGCGCCCCGGCGCCGGGCGAAGCGCACCTGGTCGGTCGAGCAGTAGTGCGCCTGCCAATCGTCGCGGGCCGTGTTCGTCGACCAGGTCGTGGAAGAAACTGGCCTGCCAGGCGCCGTCGCCGAACGTCTTCGCGGCCTCACCGTGGTAGCGCCGAATCCCAGAAGCCGAGGTAGTTCGCATGCCATCCACGCGTACGCATCAACGCGTTTGCCTGCCGGTAGCGAGGATAGTGCGCGGCGAACCGGTTCGAATACGTCGCGGTCGTCTCCTCGGCGGGCGTGAGCAGATAGATCTCGCGGAACGCCTGCTTGAACGGCTGGCGCAGACCGGCCGCGACCACGTAGTCCCGCCAGGCTCGGACCTCGTCCGGCGTCGTCCGAGCGGGATGCCACAGCCGTACGGCGGCGCCGTCACCGGCCAACGCGATCGGCGCACCGTCGCGATCGACGAGAGACCATCGGTCATCGCGACGCTCTGGCCGGCCCGCGAGCCAGGTTTCGCCGTCGTAGCTTCCTTCCCAGATCAGCGCCTGCCCGAACCGGCCGGTCACCGGGTGATCGAGATAGCGCGCGGACCAGCCGTCGAGCGTCCACGTGCGCTCCTGTGACATGAGACCTTCGACGCGCGCGCGTTCGATCCGCAGCGAGCGTGTGACGGCTTTGACCAGATCGCGCGCGGCACGGAGTTCGTCCGGGTGGTCGGTCGAGACCGTCGCCGGGACGGATTTCAGGGAGCCGCCGGCCTTGGCGAAGGACAGGCGGCCCTTGTCGCCGACGATCTCGACTGTCGCGGAATAGGCGCCGATCGGGATCACCCGCCGCCCGGTGCGATCGAGGCCGTGGTCGTCGACCGCCAACTCCATGACCTGACCGATCGACCAGCCGCGCTGCGCGCCGAGCCGCAGCAGGCCGGACTCGACCCGCTTTTGCAGCGCCTTGTTCCTGACCTCGATGGCGAGCCTCGCCAGGGTCCGCAGTGGCGCGTCGCCACCGCGTGTGGTCAGGGCCTCCACGGCGGCGTGAGCGGTCTTCGGCGCGTAGAGGAAACCCTGTTGGTGCGGCGGCGTCGCACCTGCCGCCAGCGCGGCGCCGGCGAGGAGGTCGGTCGCCGCGTCGGACGCGTCCTGAGCGAGTACGTGGACCAGCCCGCGCAGCAGGCAGTCGTTTTCGGCGTCGAGATATCCCCGAAACGGCACGAACGCGCGCAGGACCGCCGCCGTCGCGTCGCCGGTGCCGACGGCCAACTCGCGGGCGACCGACGCCCACTTCCGGGTCGGCGCCGGTTTGCCGAGCGCGGAAGCGTGCGCGAACAGAGCCGTGATCGGACCTGACATCCCGGTCGGGAGCCGTTCTCGTGCGAGGCCGAAGCCGTCGCCGGGAGGTAGAAACCGGGCCGAGACCTGATCCGCGTTGCGGACCCGGTCCGTGGCCGATCGGATGAGCGAGAGGATCTCGCCTCGCTCGGCGGCGGGCATCCGCTCGGCCCGGATGAACGTCTCGAACGCCCGCAATCCGCGCTGGACGTCGTCGTCGAGCGCCTCGACCGGGACGAGGTTGGCCAGCCGGGCGGGGAGGTGGTAGCTCGCGCCGATGTCGCACACGAGCACCCGACTGGCGTGCCGGAGGCACCACAGGAGGTCCGCGCGACTCCAGGGGAGTGCGTCGACGATCGGATCCAGCAGCGGTGGCCATCGTGTCGGGTGGGAGGCGGTGACGATGTTGTCGTGGACGGCGAACACCGCTGACCGCAGCCGAGCGGCCGACCATTGCGCGATCTCGGCTCGGGCGGCCGACTGGCCGGCCGGGTCGCGCCAGTCGGGGAGGTCGGCGCGGCCCACGACCGCGGCGGAATCGGCGGCGGCGGTGACGACACCGAGGTAGTGGGCGTCTTCGGTCAGCGGCCGTCGTTCGGCATCGGCCGCGAATTCCTGGCACTGGTCCGTCCCCGCCCGTCGGCCGAGGAGTGATGTCGGCGGGCTGCGAATAGCCCTTTCTCTCCGAAGCTCCAAGGGCGACGCGTGCGGACGGTGAACACAGGGCGAGGGGCCCGCCGCGTGACGGGCCCCTCCGGATGACGCTGGTGCGCGGTAAGCTTCAGGTCGGCAGGTCAATCGTGCTCTGCTGTCGTGGGCGCGACCTCGGGAGGGTGTTCCAGCACCCTCTCGAAGGCCCGTCCGCCGGGACGGTGCCTACTCGCAGAAGACACGCACCTTCGCATCGGGCTGATCCACCTCCACGGTCATCTCGTCGAGGTGCTCCACCAGGGCCTCGAGTTGTTCGGGCTTGAGCTGCGTCAGGTCGAACGGCATGCCCGACTTGGAGAGTTCGGCGTTCGCCTGGTTCAGCGCCTGCGGCGGGATCAAGGCGGCGAGCCGCACGCCGGCGCGGAGCAGCTGCAGCGGGACCCGCACGTTGACGCGGCCCGGTTCGCCGTTTTCGAGCGTGTCCACCTGCACCCGCAGGTATTTCGCCTTGGCCTTCGGCCGAGCGTCGGTGCTTGACGCGGCCGGCGGTTGGTCGCGGTCGAGCGCAGCGATCAGCTGTTCCGCCTCCTCCGCAGTGATCTTGCCCTCGGCCAGCATGTCGAGGATGTCCTTGCGTTGTTCGTTCACGGTTTTCTCCTATCGGATTGTTACGAGCACGGCCGTGCGGCCCTGCTCGACGTCGACCCGGGTGCCGGGCAACGCGGAGACGAAGCGCCAACCGCTGCCGATCGCCCGGAACACGCTGACGCGGTAGACCAGGCAGGCCCCGGCCGCCACGAGCGCGGCCAGGACGATGATCGGTGAGAACAGAAGCGCGACCGGGAGAACCGGCACCCAGATCCGGATCGGGCGACCATCGGGGCGCTTGACCCGAACGGTCAACAACTGCGGCATCATGCGTGACCCTCCAATTCGGACAATGCCTGTTGCACGGTGACCTCGCCGCGACGTAACCGATCGATGACGTCAGCCCGTGACGGCGCCGGGTCGGTCTCGACGAAGTCGAGCATCTGCGTGACGCGGTTGAGGCGGGACTTGATCGTCGGATAGCTCACCCCGAAGATCCGCTCCATCTCCTTGATGGAGCCGTGGCAGCGCACGAAGGCCGTGACGAAGACCTGATCCTCGACACTGAGCTGAGCCAGTTGCGGCAGCTCGAACTCGCCCTCGATCGCGACGCCACTGTCGGACAGACGCACGCGCTCGACGACGATCGGCCGGCCCCGGGTCAGGTTGGTCAGTTCCTGCCAGTCCATCGTCTGCTCTGTCATATCTAAGTTGTACCGATGAAGCGATTAAGTTTCAATATGTTGATCTTAAAAATCTTAATTTTCACAAGGTACGCGTCAGCAGACCAGGCGACGCAGGGCGAGCCGGGCGACGGGAAGGTAGAGGATCACGGCGGGGGCGACGCCGCGGACCGTGAGCAGGGTTCGGCTGCCGGTCGGGGTGGCCTCGACATCGTGCCGTAAGTGCAGCCGGGTCCCGGCCGCCGACACCGCCCATGACCACGTGCGGATCGGGCCGCTATCGGAGACCTCGACGATCTCGAACGCGACGCGCATTCCGGCCGGCCCGTGGACGACGCCGGTGGTGTGCGGGCTGATCACGTCCGCGGCGTAGTCGACCGATCGGATCTGTGGCGACCACTCCGGCCAGCGTCCCGGTCGGAGGTAGCGATCCCAGACCTCATCGGCCGGGCACGGGCCGCATACGTCGACGCGGCGTACCGTCTGCCGATGGGAGATCATCGCTCAGTATCTCCCGCCATAGCCGCACCGACTGACATTCTGCCGGGACGAGAAGGTCCTCGGGGCGCTTCACCTGAGAGCGCTCTCGGGCCTATCGTTCGGATTGCCCCGACAGCGATGGAGGTGCGGGCGCTGTGACCAGCTTGAGACCGACGATCGACGATGTCGCACGTGTGGCGGGCGTCTCCCGCGCCACGGCGTCGCGCGTCATCAACAACGCGCCGGGAGCGTCCGGCCCGCTGCGAGCCCGGGTCCAGGCCGTCGTGGCCGAATTGGGCTACCAACCCAACGAGACCGCGAGGGCGTTGGCCCTCGGCCGGCAGCGCGTTGTCGACGTCATCGCGGTGACCTACGGCCCCGGGATCGGCTGGCTCGGAGCCCATCCCTACTTCAGCCGGGTGCTGGCAGGCATGATGCCCGTGCTCGAAGACGTCAACGCGCAACTGCGAGTGCACGTGGTCGGCTACGCGTCCGCTGCCGACGCGATCGACGACATCGCCGCGAACGCGACCCTGGGAGCGGTCATCGCCGATGCCACTCCGGCCCTGGCCACCCGGTTCCACCGTCGATGCCGTCGGGTCGTGTCGATGGTGCCGACCGCGGCGTCGGTTCCCGGGGTGGAGGCGGACAACATCGACGGCGCGTACGCGGCGGTCGCCGAACTCCACCGACTGGGCCGACGCCGGATCGCGGCCATCCACGGGCCCGCCCTCAACCCCTGCGCGATCGACCGCCGGATCGGCCACCTACGGGCCGTGGAGAACCTGGGCCTGGCTGCGGTGAGCGCCGACGGGGATTTCTACCGCGAAGGCGGGTTCCTGGCCGCCGAGCGGTTGCTCGCACAAGATCCGGACATCGACGGGATGTTCGTCGCCTGTGACCTGATGGCGGCCGGCGCGGTCCAGGCGATCACGGCCACGGGCAGACGGGTCCCCGAAGACGTGAGCATCATCGGCTTCGACGACAGCATCGTCGCCGTGTGCACCAATCCGCCCCTGACCACGATGCGTCTGCCCGTCGAGGAGATGGCCGCCACGGCTATCCGGCTGCTTCTGCACGGCAACCCGCCCGCCGGCTTTCGGCAGCGTTTCCCGGTCGAACTGGTCACCCGCGACAGCACCGAGCACTGAGCCGTCGGCTACGACGCGGCCGCGACGGTCGGGAACGTCCATGCGCCGTCGAGGATCCCGGACATTCTGGGCCGGCACGATCGACGATCCGCGGTCACCGCGCCGACCAGCCGCCGTCCGAGGCGATGGTCTGGCCGGTGATCCAGGCCGCCTCGTCGCTCAGCAGCCACGCGACAAGCCGCGCGGCATCCGTCGGCGTACTCCAGCGCCCGCCCGGATTCGCACGGCTCACGATGGCCCGGCTTTCGTCGTCCGCGTACCCGGTGTCGTTCGGTCCGGGGTTGACGCAGTTGACCGTGATCCGCCGTGGCATCAGGTGCACCGCGAGGCTGCGGGTGAGTTCGTGGAGTGCCGCCTTCGAGGCGATGTACGGAAGTTCGGACGGCATGGCTCCGTGGTACTGGCCGGAGGTGAAGAGGATCAGGCGTCCGCCCGTGCGTCCGTCGTCGTGCTGAGCCGCGAACGCCTTCGCCAGCAGCAGTGTCGCACGCGTGTTGACCGCGTACGTCAGATCGAGTTCGTCGGCGGTGAGGGTCTCCAACGACTGGCCGATGCTGCGTGCGTGATTGGCCACCACCGCGTCGACGTGGCCGAACCTGTCCCGCGCGGCGGCGATCAGCATCTCCGGTGTGCCCCGGTCGGCTAGATCCCCCGAGACGTGCTCGACCTGACCGCCGGCGTGACGCAGTTCCTCGACGAGTGCTTCGGGGCCGGCCGGATCAGCGCCCCACGGTTGCTCGCCGTCGTACCGTGCCCAGGAATGCACGAGGACGGCACCGCCATCGGCGACGATGCGTCGAGCGATAGCGGCTCCGATCGCGATCCGGCGACTGGCACCGGTGATAACCACGACCCGGTCGTTCATCGGCGGCATGGACATTGGTCAACAATGGCGGCAGGGCCGGCGATCCGGCTACTCATATGGCCAACTCGATGCGGGCGGCAGTCGGACCTTCGATGCCAGCGCGTCGTGGAGCGGGAGGTAACGCGGTGAAGGTACTGGTAACCGGAGGCACGAGCGGACTCGGGTTCGCCATGGCGTCCGCTCTGGCCGAGGCGGGCGCGACCGTCGTGCTCACCGGCCGATCGGGCGAGCGGGCGAGGTCGGTGGCCAGTGGCCTGCCCGGAGCCAGCGGCGTCGAGCTGGACGTGCGTGACGAGTCATCCGTGGCCGGCGTGGTCGACGAGGCGTGGTCGAGGCTCGGCGGCATCGACATGCTGGTCAACAACGCCGGGATCGGCATGCTCTCGGTGAACCCGCGGTTCATGACGGATCCGCAGGGTTTCTGGGAGGTGCCGGCCGACGGCTTCCGCGCGGTCATCGACACCAATCTGACGGGTTATTTCCTGCTCGCACGCGAGATCGCACCGAGGATGCTGGCGGCCGGCAGCGGCCGCATCGTCAACATCTCCGTCAGCGAATCGACCATGGGCCGTGCCGGTTTCGTTCCGTACGGTCCCTCGCGCGCGGGTAGTGAGTCGTTGTCGCGCATCATGGCCGCCGATCTGCGCGATACGGGAGTGACGGTCAACCTGCTTCTGCCGGGAGGGGCGACCGTCACGGGGATGATGCCGCCCGGGCTGGACGGTGCCGGCCGGGGATTCCTGGAGCCGGCTGTTATGGGCCCGCCGATCGTCTGGCTGGCATCGGACGCGGCGGCCGGCGTGCACGACGAGCGCATCGTCGCCGTCGAATTCGACGAATGGCTCCGAGCCCGAAACGACACAATGCCCTCGGACGGTGCCTGATCAGGGTCGGGGAACTCGGTGAGACGCAGGCGGACGCGGTGCTCCGGCGCTGTGCTGCCGTCGGTTCTCCGCCCCTGGAAGTAACCCTGGTGCTCCGGCCGGATCGTCGAGCGCCCAGTCTTCATGGTGTCTTGCTTAGGCACGCATCTATCTTGACAGACATCAAATCAGCGTGAAACTATCTGTCTTGATGGTTGTCGAATCAACTGGCGGACGGTTGATCACTTCAGGAGGTATCGATGTCTCGTGTTCAGCTCGCTTTGCGCGTATCCGACCTCGACGGATCGGTGGAGTTCTACGCGAAACTCCTCGGCGTCGGCCCGGCCAAGCGCCGCCCCGGTTACGCCAACTTCGCCGTCGACGAGCCGGCGCTCAAGTTGGTCCTGATCGAGGGCGGCCCCGGTCAGCCGACCGTGATGGACCACCTCGGCATCGAGGTCTTCTCCACCGAGGAGGTGGCTGCCGCGAGCGCCCGGCTCGCCGGCGCCGGGCTCGTCACGGTGACCGAGGCTGACACCCAGTGCTGCTACGCCGTGCAGGACAAGGTGTGGGTCCGTGGTCCCGGCGACGAACCATGGGAGGTCTACACGGTGAAAGCCGATGCCGCCTCCCTCGGGAAGGCAGATGACAGCGTCTGCTGCGCGGCGGCCACCGCCACCGAAACACAGCCTGCGCTAGATCCTACGCACCCGCATACGCCGGCAGCGTGACCGTGAAGGTGGCGCCCTCACCAGCCGTGGCGGTCGCCGTGACGGTGCCGTTGTGAGCGTCGACGACCTCCTGCACGAGCGCCAGCCCGAGCCCGAAACGGCGGCCCGAGCCTTGACCGCCCCGCGCGAACCGTTCGAACAGGCGATCGCTGTCGATGTCCTGGAAGCCGACGCCGTCGTCGCGTACCGCGCAGATGATCTGGCCTTTCTCGGTGTTGGTGAGTTCGATCGTGACGTGCCCACCCGACGGCGTGTGCCCGAGCGCGTTGTCGGTCAGGGAGTTGAGCACTCGCCTCAGGGCGGTGGGGGAGCCGCGCACGATGTGCGGACCGGCGCCACGCGCGACGGACAGGCTGATGCCCAGGTCCGTCGCGCGCCCGCGCTCCGCCTCGACGACTTCGTCAGCGATGTCGGCGAGGTCGACGGGTCCGACCGTATGCGGCTGCGAGCGAAGTTGAGCGGAAATCAACAGCTCTTCGACGATCTCCCCGAGTTGCCTCGTGCTGCGGACCAGGCGATCGGCGTCATCTCGGAGTTCGGGTTGGTCCGCCGTCGATCGTAGTGCTCGTTGCATGAGTTGCGCGCGTGTGTGGACCTGGGTGAGCGGTGTCCGCAGTTCGTGGCTGGCGTCGGCGATGAAACGCCGCTGCCGGTCCATCGCGAGCCCGAGTGGACGGATCGCGCGGCGGGCGATGAGAAAACCGATGCCGACGGCGAGCACGACGCCGACGGCGCTCGCGGCGGCGAGGCTCTGGAGCAGTCGAGCGCGCTCGCGATGTTGATCGGAGAGGTCGAGGGCGGCCTGAACGCTGCTCTCGCCACGGCGGCTGGTGCGGACGAGGTAGTCGCGGCCGGCCACGTGCACCTGGCTGGTGCGGGTCGGCCCACCGGCCATCACCGCACTCAGGGCGCGAGGGTCGAGTGGCCCGTGGAGGAGCCCCGGCGAGGCTCGGTCCGCTCCATCGTGCGACTCGTAGATGAGGATGCCCGACGGTGGATCGGTGACCGCGTCGGTATCGGCGATCGCCTGCCGTAGGACGGTCTGCGCGTCGGACTCCTGGGTGCGGATGACCAACGCCGCGGCGACGGCGGCCAGCGCCAGGATCGCGACCGCGAACAGCACAGCCGTCTGCAGGGCGATCCGGCGAGCGGTGCCCCGGATCAGGCGTTGCTCAGTGACCGTCGATGGTGTCGTCACGCGTCGCCGATCCGGTATCCCTGGCCGCGGACCGTGCGCACGACGCCGTTCCCGAGCTTCTTGCGCAGGTAGTGCACGTACGTGTCGACGATGGACGCCGACTCGGCCGAATCGAAGACCTGAGCGCGGAGCTCCTCCCGGCTGAAGACCCGGCCCGGCCGCGATGCCAGCAACCGCAGAAACGTCGTCTCCCGGCCGGACAGCTCGACCTCGTCACCGCCGGCGCGCCGGACGACCCGGGCGGCGGGATCGAGCACGCCGCCGCCGATCGGGACGGTCTCGATCGCCGAGGCATGGCGCCGCAGCAGCGCGCGCAGCCGTGCGAGCAGTTCGTCGACCTCGAACGGCTTCACCAGATAGTCCTCGGCGCCGGCATCGAGACCCGCGACGCGGTCCGCGAGGGAACCGTAGGCGGTGAGGATCATCGCCGGAGTGCGGACACCCCGCCGCCGCAGTCGTTTGATCAGGTCCAGACCGTCGACGGCGGGCAGGCCACGGTCGATGATCAGGGTGTCGTAGTCGTCGACGAGGGCCCGATGCAACCCCGCCTGGCCGTCACCGACCGCGTCCACCCGATAGCCGACGTCGCGCAGCAGCCGCGTGAGCAGGTCCCGCAGCTCACGGTCGTCCTCGACGACGAGGACGCGCGCCGCGCCAACGTCGTGGATCATCGAGTCAACCTCGCCGGATGTGAACAATGTCTGCCTCTGGCCCGATCAGCTGGGGAAATGCGCCGCGGCGAGCGCGGCCTGTAGAGACTCACGGTAGCCGTCGCTCGTCACGGTCGCGCCGCTGACGCCGTCGATGCGCGCGCTCTGGGCCGTGAGCGCCTGACTCCGCAATTGCGGGAGCGCGTACGCGTTGATTTCCTGGTCATGGCCGTTCCCGGACGGTGACACGAGGGTGACGACGTCGGTGATCTTCGAGCCGGTGATGTGGACCCGCACCTGCACCGGTCCCCAGCGTGTCTGGGCCACCGTGCCGTTCACGGACACGCCTCGTGCCGCTGTCGCGGTCGGTTGGCCGCTGCCGGAGGGCCGAGGCATGGGCGTGCTCGGTGCGGTCGCGACGACCCCGGCGGGTTGGGCGCCGCTGTCGGATTGAGGTGTGGTCGCCGGACCGCTGAGGCTCGTGCGGTAGCTGAAGAGCAGCACGACGATGGCGACCGTCGCGACGATCCACAGGGTGATGCGCCGCATCGGCGACTCCCATGCTGGTCGGGGCTGGTTACCAGCCGAAACGTTCGAGGTGGATGTGGTCCGCGGGCACGGCGGCCCGGCGGACGGACTCGAGCACGGATTCCATCCACGGCTCGGGGCCGCAGATGAACACGTCACTGGCCGCGATGTCGGGTGCCATCCGCCGCAGCGCCTGGGTGTCGTGCTCGTGCCCGGCGGGTAGCCAGGATGTTCCGGCGCCGCGTGGGCCGGCCAGGTAGGTCACGCGTACGCCGCGGGCCTTGGCGAGCCATTCGATCTCCCGGTAGAACGTGAAGTCCGCGGGCGTGCTGGCGCGATAGATGAGGACGGCCTCGCCCGGTCGGTAGTGCTCCGATTCGAGCAGGGCGCGCATGGGCGTGATACCGATACCGGACGCGATCAACGTCAGCCGATGCCGCTGCCGCACCGCTCCGGTGAGACGCCCGTACGGTCCCTCCACCAGCACGCGCATGCCTCGTTTCAGATGCGGGAGGGCGCCGCTGCCGTCGCCGAGATCCTTCACGGTGATGCGGAGCAGGTCGGGTCGAGGCGCGGCCGACAGCGAGTACGGATGCGCCCGCGTCCACCCGTGCGCTCCGAGGAACCGCCAGTTGAAGAACTGGCCGGACCGCACCGGCATCCGGTCCAGATGGCGTCCGCGCAGATGCACCGACGTGACCCCGGGCGACTCCGCGACGATCGCCTCCACGCGCAGGTCGTGCCGCACGCTGCGCCACAGCGGCAGGCCGACGCGGAACACCAGGATGCTGCCGGCCGCGATGATGTAGATCGTCCACCAGTAGACCCGTGCCGGCGCGGTGGAGACGAAATCGGCACCCGTCCACAACTCGTGGGGCAGCGACAGGCCCACGCCGAGGTAGGCGTACAGGTGCAGCAGATGCCACGACTCGTATCGCAGCCGGGTTCGGGCGGCGCGTACGGACGTGACGACGACCATGATCAGAGCTGCCGTGCCGGCGGTCGCGAGCAGCATCCCCGGATAGGTCGTGACCAGGTTCCACGTCTCTCCGATCAGGGGCGCGCGATCGGCGGCGGCGTACCCGATGACGATGAGCACGATGTGCAACAGCATCAAATCGATTGCGGCGAAGCCGACGAATCGGTGCCACCTGGCCAGCCGGTCCTGGCCGTACGCGCGCTCGATCCACGGAACCCGGGCCATCAAGAACACCTGGATCAGCAGCATGTCCGCGGAGACGAGGCCCGCCAACCGGCCGGCCGAGAGCCACGCGTCGCTGCCACCGGCGCCGATCGCCTGCAGATTGCGACCGTGCAGCCACAGCGCGAACACGGCCACGACGGTGAACGCGGCGACAGCCATGATCGCGTCCCGTCGGCCCCGGCCGGCGGCCGCCGGCGTCGTGCCACGGTCAGGACGGCGAGAATGCCGCGGTCCCTGATCAGTAACGGCCGTCATCACGAGAACTATTACCGACGATTCTCAGGGTCTTCTGAGAGTCACCTCGACGCTACGACCACGTTCAGCTGCTCACAGATGGCCCCGTCGCTTCTTAGAAGCGGCTAAGAATCCGCCGCGATAGTGGACCTCCCACGGCGAAGGGATCCGGATGGACGTTCGAGCGATCGCGTACGAGACCGCCACAGAGGCGATCGGACGCCACCACCGCGCCGACGCCGTGCTCCCGAGGACGGGAGGCCCCGCCGGAAACGCGCGGCTGACCGCGTGGACGGGCCTGCTGCTGCTCGTGCTGTTCCTGGCCGAGTTCGTGACACTGCTCGACGTCCACGGCCTCCTGAGTTGGCACGTCGGCATCGGTGTGCTGTTGATCCCGCCGGCACTGCTCAAGACCGGTACGACCGGCTGGCGGATCGTCCGCTACTACACCGGCCACGAGCCCTACCGCGTCGCCGGGCCGCCGCCACTTTTCCTGCGTGTGCTCGGTCCGCTGGTCATCGCGTCGACCCTGGCCGTCCTCGGGTCCGGTGTCGCGCTGATCGTCATGGGCACGAGCGCGAGTGAGCGTGACCTCCTCCACCTGCCCGGCCCCGGCCTCAGCATGCTGATGATCCACAAGGCCGCCTTTGTCGTGTGGGCGGTCTTCACCGGTCTGCACACGCTCGGAAGGCTCGTGCCGGCCGTTCAGATCGCCTTCGCGCGGCGCACGGTGCCGGGCACGATCCGGCGCGGCACCGCGCTCGGCGCGATCGTCACGCTGGCCGTGCTGAGCGCGCTCCTCGTCCTGTCGCTGGCGGCGACCGGAGCCTGGCGGGACGAACCCCGTCACCACACGGGGCGCGGTCAGATCACGAGCACCCGATGACGCGACGTCGCGCACCGCGCTCAGATCCGTCAGTCGCGGCCACGCAGCAGCGACACCCGGTACGGCCGTAGTTCGCCGGTCAGGAATCCGCCCACGATCACCGGATCCGCGTTCATGATGTCGCGAGCGCTCGCCTCGTCGGCTGCCTCGAAGACCGCGACGCCGGTGTTCGTCTCGCCGAGCGTCGGCCCGGCCATGATGAGCACGCCGTCATCGAGAAGTTGCCGCAACCGCTGGAAATGGGCCCGGAACGCGTCGGCTTCGCCGTCTGTCATGGTCGCGGCGAAGTTGGTGCGCGGCGGGTGCAGGAAGTAAATCCATTCGGACACGACGGCAGCATATCCAGCTAGGGCCAGTCGCAAAGCCGCCGTCGCGGCTCGCTCGAACGGACTTTGCGACAGACCTTAGGAGTCGGCCAAGCGATTCATGACCTCGATCGCCGTGCCCAGGGCTTCGCGTTCGGCCGGGTCGGTCAGACCGGTGATCGCGGTGTCGAGCCAGGCCGCGCGGACGGCCGGCACGCTGGCGGTCAGGGCGCGGCCCTCGTCGGTCGCGGAGATGAGCGTCTTGCGACCGTCGTTCGGGTCGGCCGCCGACGTCACGAGGCCGAGGCGTTTGAGCGCGGCGACCGTCTCGGCCATGGACTGCGGGCGGACGTGTTCGGCCTGGGCCAGCGCGCTCACCGACATCGGACCCTCGATGACGATGCGCGAGAGGGTGACGAGCTGCGGCCACGTCCAGCTCATGTCCGTCGGGGCGGATTCCAGCCGGAGCCGGGCCCGGAGGCGGGTCATCGCCCGGGCGAGTTCGCTCGCGAGTTCCAGCGACGTCGGGGTCCCGGCTGCCATGCGCCCGAGTCTAGCGGATCGACAGGCTCCCTGTTAAAATATACAGGCAGCCTGTTGAAATGGGCGCGTACGAATCGAGGCCACCAAGCATGAGCACAGTCGAAGCCCCACCGGCTGCCGCGCCGAGCGACGCGATTCCGGAGCGGCGCCCCGGCTTCTCGTGGCGGTTCGTGACCCCGCTCTACATGGGTTCGGCGCTCAACCCGATCAACAGCACCGCGATCGCGACCGCGTTGGTGGCGATCGCGGCGGCGATGGGCATGCCGGTCGGGCGCACCGCGATCCTCGTGTCGGTGCTCTACCTGACGTGCACGGTGGCGCAGCCGACCGCGGGCAAGCTCGCCGAGGAGTTCGGCCCGCGCCGGGTCTACCTGGCGGGCATCGTGGTCCTGCTCATCGGCGGCATCGTCGGCGGCCTCGGCCAGAACCTGGGCACGCTGGTGGTGGCGAGGATTCTGATCGGCATCGGCACGTCGGCCGGATACCCGTCCGCGATGGTGCTGATCCGTCGCCGCGCCGCCGCCGCGGGCCTGCGCGAGCCACCCGGCAACGTGCTCGGCGGGCTCGCCATCGCCGGCCAGGTCACCGTGGCCATCGGCCCGACCGTCGGGGGCCTGCTGATCGGCTGGTTCGACTGGCGGGCGGCGTTTCTGATCAACGTACCCATCGCGCTCATCGCTCTGGCTCTGGCGATCTTCTGGTTGCCCAAAGACGAGCCCATCGCGACCGGCAGCGGCGTCCGAGACGTGCTCGCGCGCATCGATCTGATCGGCATCGTCGGCTTCGGTGCCGCGATGACCGCGCTGCTGGTCTTCCTGCTGTCGTTGCCGGAGCCGGATTGGATCGCGCTCGGCGTTTCGGTGGTGTGCGGCGCCGCGTTGGTGACCTGGGAGTTGCGCGCCGGCCGGCCCTTCATCGACGTCCGCCTGCTCGCGAGTAACGGCGCCCTGACCCGGACCTACCTGCGGTCGAGTCTGACGCTCGTCGGCGTCTACGTGATCCTCTACGGCCTGACCCAGTGGATCGAGGCTGCTCGGGGCCTGTCCGCCGACGAGGCCGGCCTTCTGCTGATCCCGATGGGCGCGATCGCCGCGGTGATCTCGCGGCCGATCTCCCGACGCAACCTCGTCCGTGGCCCGCTCATCGTGTCGGCGGTGTTCCTGCTCCTCGGCGCGCTGGCGACGCTGTTCCTGACACATACGAGCCCGATCATCGTGATCATCGGAGTCACCGTGCTCTTCGGCGTCGCCACGGGCGCGACGAGCGTGGCCAATCAGACCGCGCTCTACCGCCAGGCGCCGGCCGACGTGCTGGGCACGGCCAGCGGGTTGCTGCGCACGTTCAGCTACGTGGGCTCGATCGCGGCGGCGACGATCACGGGGATCGCGTTCCGCAGCCGAGTCAGCGACGGTGGCCTGCACGCGATGTCGTACATATTGCTGGGCGTCGGTCTGGCTGTTCTGGTCTTGACCGTCTTCGACCGGCGGCTCGGCGCCCGGCCGGTGCCGGCCTGAGCGTGCGGGTACGTGTGCACGCTGAGCCCCGAGTGGCCGGCGAAGGTACCGTAGTCGGATAGCGGACCGGGTGTGACGCCCGATACCTGCGGTTCCATCGAACTCGGCACCGCCCGCTTCCGTAAGGAGAGGGTGACCAGTGCCATGGACCAAGCCCAGGAGGAACGGCTCCGGGCCCTCTACGACGAGCACGCGTCCGCGCTGCTTTCGTACACCATGCGGCTGACCGGCCGAGACCGCGCCGCCGCCGAGGACATCGTCCAGGAGACGATCATCCGGGCCTGGCGCAACCTCGACAAACTCGACGACCGCGAAGGCTCCATCCGATCATGGCTGTTCACCGTCGCCCGGCGTATCGCGATCGACGCCCACCGTTCGCGGCAGGCTCGGCCCACCGAGGTCGGCGACTCGATGCTGGCGACCGTCCCGGCCGCGAGCGCCATGGATAGCAGCCTCGACCGCATCGTCGTGCTCGACGCGCTCGCGTCGCTGTCGCCAGATCACCGCGCGGTCATCTTCGAGACCTACTACCGCGGCCGCAGCATCGAGGAGACGGCCGCGACGCTCGGGATTCCGGCCGGCACCGTCAAGTCGCGGAGCTACTACGGGCTGCGCTCGCTGAAACTCGCCCTGGCCGAACGCGGAGTGACACCGTGACCGATCAACATCCAAACCTTCTATTCGGCGCGTACGTGCTCGGGTCGCTGTCCGCGGCCGAGCGTCGCGACGTCGATCTGCACCTGCGTGACTGCCCAGCCTGCGCGGCCGAACTCGCCGAGTTGGAGCCGTTGCGTGACTTGCTCGCCTCGGTCGACGCCGCCGATGTCGAAGCTCTGGACGTCGAACCGTCGCCGGATCTCTTCGAACGCATCACGGCAAGCGTCGACGCATCGGAAACGCCCGCCACTCCGCCACACGTGGTGTCGGTCGGCAGCCCGAGGTCGAGCAGCCGACGGCGCCGGTCGCGCCCTCGGATGCTCGTCGCCGCCGCCGTAGCCGCGATCGCGCTGGCCGGCGCCGGTGTCGGCATCGGCACCCTGGCCTCGTCCGGATCGTCGCCGGCGTCGTCCTTCTCGGTCGAGGCCGGCAGCGTGCGCATGGACGCCCAGCTCGAACCGGCGAAGACCGGAACCACGCTGCACGTCACCGTCGCCGGACTGCCGATCAACGAACACTGCACGCTGATCGCGGTCGGGAAGGACGGATCGCGGCATCCGGCCGGGCAGTGGGTCGCCTCCTACGGCGGAAAGGCCCAGATCACGACCGCGACCGACTTCAACCGCGATCAGCTCCGCCAACTGGTCCTTCTCGGCACCCAAGGGCAGACGCTCGTCACACTTCCGGTCACCGGAAAATAAAGCCGGGAAATAATGCGGAATCGTCGAACCCGGCCGCTGTCGCCGTCGTAATGGGGAGGAATATTCACCCCGCATTCGAGGAGGCAGAATTCCCATGGACACTCGCGCCTGGCGACGTATCAGCATTCCGTTGGCCGCGGTCGTCATTGTCGGGCTCGTTATTGACGCGTACGTGCATTTCCATCTCGCCTCGGATTACGACTCGGCCCGGACGAGCGTGCTGAGCGAGGGTGATCTTTTCCGGATCGAAGCGGGTCTCGCCCTCGTCGCCGCGATCGCGCTGCTCGTCCGTCCGCGCTGGTACACGGCGGCGTTCGCTTTCCTGGTGTCGGCCGGCGGCGTCCTGGCGGTGCTCGTCTACACGTACGTCAACGTCGGCGCGCTCGGACCATTGCCGAACATGTACGAGCCGGTCTGGTACGGCCAGAAAACGTTCAGCCTCTGGGGTGAGGCAATCGCCGCGGCGGCCGCCCTTGCGCTGCTCTTCTTCATGCGTGTCGGCGACCGGAATGCGGCACCGAAAGCGGAACTGCCCCGGAGCGCCGACCGCCTCCCCGCGCACCGGTAATTCGCCATAATCACCTCCCCCCGAACGTCAATTCCATCGCATTCTCTTTGGAGGACAACCATGTCCATCGCCACCCTTATGCGTTCCCGGACCGCCAAGATCGGTCTGCCGCTGGTCGCCGCGGGCGTGTTCGCGGCCGCGTGCAGCAGCGGCGTGTCGTCCGGATCGGCATCGTCCGGATCGGCGCCGACGAACGTATCGAGCAGCAGTTCCGCGTCGCCGGCAACGGTCATGATCACCGGCGGGCATCTGACCGACGCGACCGGCCGCACGCTCTACCTCTGGGTCGCCGACTCGGCCGGGAAGTCGACGTGCGTCGGCGCCTGCGCGTCGGTGTGGCCGCCGGTCCCCGCGTCCGGGACACCGATGGCCGGCCCCGGAGTGGACGCGGCCAAGCTGACGATGATCGCCCGTTCGGACGGCGGCGAACAGATCGCGTATGGCGGTCACCCGCTGTACTACTTCGCCGGCGACAAGTCGGCCGGGCAGACGACCGGGCAGGGCAACACCGGCTTCGGTGCCGCCTGGTGGGAGGTCAACGCCGCCGGTCAGGCGATCACGTCGATGACCGCGTCGGGAGCGCCGGCGGCCAGCGGTGGCGGCAACGGCTACTGATCAAACGATGAGGCCGAACCGGGCGGCGAACGCGGACATCTCGTCGCGCTGCCGCTCCGGTTCGGTCGCCGTCGCGCCCACGACGATGCGAGTCACGCCCTGCGCGGCGAACCCCGCCACCCGCTCGTCGGGCATGTCCATCGATCCCCAGCGGGTGTACTCGATGGCGTCGGGATCGCGGCCGGCTTCGACAGCGGCGGCCCGGGCGAGATCCATCTGGATGCCGCGCTCGTGCGGCGTGAGCAGACCACCGGGAAAGTAGCCGTCCCCGCGCGCGCCGGCGCGACGGGCGGCGGCCCGGCTGGATCCGCCGACGTGGATCGGCAGGTGGACGACGTCGTGCGGCTTCGGAAACGTACACAGGTTCTCGAACGCGAAGAACTCACCGGAGAAACTCACTCCCTTGTCGTCACCGCCCCACAGCAGGCGCAGGACGTCGATCGCCTCGTCCGCCCGCCGGCCACGCGCGCCGAAGTCGACGCCCATCGCGGCCGCCTCACCCGGGAGCACCCCGAGGCCGACGGTCAGCAACCGCATCCGGCCCCGGGACAGCACGTCGATCGTCGCCAGCCGTTTCGCGAGCACGATCGGATGGTGGTAGGGCAGCAGCAGGACACCCGTACCGAGCAGGATCCGGCTCGTGGCGGCGGCGATGAAGGCCAGGGCGTCGAGCGGATCGAAAAACGGCAGCGAGGGCGCCAGCTCCATTGGCCCGACGGCCGCACCGGGATAGAGCGCGATGTGCTCGGGCAGGTAGATCGCCTCGAAGCCGCATGTCTCGGCATGCTGTGCGAACGCGATCAGTCGATCGGGGTCGGTCCCGTAGAACGGGGTGCTGTAACTGATCGCGAACTTCATCGTTCCTCCGAACGGGCCAGGGGTGTGATCGGGAGCGGGGTGCGGCTCCCTGAAAGACGTGCGACTACATGATGCGGCGTACGCGATCGCGAAGGGGGTACCGTCGGGGGCATGTTCAAGTGGTTGTTCGACCGCGTGGAACGGATCGTCGACTGGGCGGCGCGTCGCAAGGTGCGCAAGCAGGACGAACTCCGGCGCTACGACCGATAGCACCGGTGACGCCGAAACGCGTGTGACAATTCCGCGCGCAGCGGTGATCCTTGTGATCATGCGAGCGCGCGAATCCGGGGAGCCGCCGCGGCCCGAAGTGGTGTTGATGTGTGGCGTCGCCGGCTCGGGTAAGACCACGTACGCGAAGGGTCTCGAGGCGAATGGGTACGTTCGGCTGTCCGTCGACGAGGAGATCTGGCAGCGCTTCGGCGCGTATGGCGTCGACTACGAGCCCGATCAGTACGCGGCACACACAGAGGTGGCCCGCGAGGCGCTTCGGCAACGGTTGCTTTCGCTCATCGCGCAAGACCGGGACGTCGTCATCGATTCCAGCTTCTGGCAACGGTCCCGGCGCGAGGCGTACAAGGATCTGATCGCGCGAGCCGGTGGCCGCTGGCGCCTGATCTACCTGCGTATCGACGAGGCGCTGCTCCGTGAGCGGCTACGGGTCCGTGCCGAACGCTTCGACGCGAACGCGGCATTCCCCGTCACCGACGACCTGCTGGCCGACTTCCTGCGTGGATTCGAGCCGCCGTCCGGCGAGGGTGAGGAAGTCGTCGAGGTCACGGGCAGCTGACCGCCGGCACCGTCAGCCGATCAGCCGTCGTCGCGGCAGAGACAGAACGGATGCCCGGCCGGATCGAACAGGACCCGCACGTTCTCCCGCGGTTGGTGCGCGGCGACGGACGCCCCGAGCGCGACGGCTTCGGACAACCGCGTCGTCGAGGTCGCCGACCTGGAAGTCGAAGTGCATCATCGGCCGCTGCTGCCCGTCGGCGGGTGGCCACACCGGCGGCCGGTAGTCGGCGGCCTGCTGGAACACCACATAGATGGAACCCTCAGGCGCGGCGAGGATCGTCGTGCCCGGCTCCTCGTGACCGATCTTCCACCCGACCAGTTCCGCATAGAACCTGGCCAGCGCGGCCGGGTCGGATGCCTCGATCGCTGTTCCCCACCACATGCCCTGCATACGAGATCGCATCCGCGCACCTTCCCGAGAACCCTCACCGTCACGTCCGCGTCAATATAGAACCCATTCCGGACGTTCTACGTCCGTGACGTGCCGAGTTGGGCAGGGGCTGCGCCGGCTGGCATCTGGTCGCTACGCTGCCGCCCATGACGAGTCCTGGGCAGGGTGTTTCCGAACCGCCGCTGGCCGCGATTCAGCCGAGGTGGTGGCCACGCCGATGGACGATCTGGCGCGTGTCGATCGCGGCGGCGGTGGTCGCGGTTCTGGTTGGGCCGTTGACGTGGTGGCAGGTTTCGGCTCGGGCGAACGTGCTCATCTCGGGCGATGAATTCTATTCCGGCACGGCGGCAACGATCCTGGAGGCCGGCACCACGACCGAGTATTGCTACCCCGACAAACCCGGCTGGACGTTCACCTTCGGATTCAGCATCCGGAACACCGGCGGTCACGACGTCACGGTGCGGTCGATCAGCACGATCTCGTACATCGCCCATCAGAAGATCACGGTCAACCCGCATACCGACGGCAGCTCGTCCGACCCCACCTCATCGACGCAGACGCTGCCTCTGACGATCCACCCGGGTCAGGAACGCGAACTCTACGTCGCCATGCACTTGTCCACCGATATCGTCGACACCGACGGCGGCGAGTCCTATTTCGACAGCGTCACACTGAAGGTCCGCTCACTGGGCATCAGCCGAACCGAGGATCTGCCGCTCGGCGAGGGCCACAACCCGGTCTGGGTCGGCATCAGCGGCCTCGACGCGCACGGCAAGAGCTGCGACCGGACCCAACCGCCGGATGTGTGACGGGTGGCGGGCGCGACGACGAACGCCGCGCCCGCCTTCCCCCGGCTAGTTCTTGTGGAATTTCTGCGCGGCGGTGCCGTTGCAGTCCCAGATTTCCAGGCGGGTGCCGTTCGCCGTCGCGCCTCCGGGTGAGTCCATGCATCGGCCGGATTGCGGGTTCTTCAGCGAACCGTCGGCCTGGGCGACCCAGCTCTGGGCACCCGTACCGTTGCAATCCCAAAGTTGAAGTTTCACGCCGTTGGCCGTGCCGCCGCTGACGACGTCGAGGCATCGGCCGAGGGTCTGCAACGCGGATCCGTTCCAGGTCCAGTGCTGGTCGACGGCGCCGGCCTGGCAGTCCCACAGTTGCACGGCGGCGCCGTTGACACCGATGTCGTCACCGCTGACGTCGACACACTTGTTGCCCGGCCCGGTGATCGTCGTCGCCGTGGTGCCGCCACCGCCGCCTCCGCCGGTGCCGAACGAGCCGATCGTCAACGAGCCCGACGCCGGGTCCGGCTGGTCGATGACCGGTGCGAAGCTGCCGACATCGTCGTAGGAGAACCCGTACGCCAAGCCGTTCAGCCCGAAGCTGTGGATCGTCTTGGAGTACAGGTCGGACGCGCTCTGCAGGTAGAACTGCGACGGGTCGGTGGTCGGCTGCCGGTCGAACATGACCCGGCTCGCGGTGGACAGCGTGGCACGGTGAATGGCGGCGCAAACCCGCGCGCCGACCGCGAGAATCGCCGTCTCGTTCGGCTGCCCGCCCGGCTGTGTGGCGCCACTGCAGCCGAAGACGTCGCTCGTACTCGGCCTCGGCAGCGTGCCGATGACGTTCCCGGAGCCGTCCCGGAAGGTCATGTTCGTGCCGGAAACGGTGCCGGTGAACGTACCGAGCGAGGTGTCGACCGTCAGCGTGTGGCTCGCGTAGTAGGACCAGGCTGCCGCGATGTACGCGTCGAGATAGGTGCTGCTGAAGACGCCGTTCTGCAGGCCGTGGATCGGTGCGAGCGCGCGGAGGGCCAGCCCGTCGGACGGCCGGGTGTAGACCAGCTTCGCCCAATCACCACCAAGAGCCGAGATCGCGTTCATCACACTGGTACGCCCAGCCGTCATGCCCTGCGTCTGGGTGCTGCCGTTCGTGGCGGTCACGCTGACGGACATCGGCACGCTGAACATGTCGACGGTGGTGGTGTTGATGAAGATCGCGCTGCCGACGCGGGCGAACTCGGCCCAGTCGTAGAGCGTGTTGTGGTTCGGGTCGGTGGCCACCCAGGACGCCGGTTCGACGAGGCCGCTGGTGGTCAGGAAGAACTGCAATTTCGCGCCCATGGAGATGTAGATCCGGCCGCCGGAGAGGTTCGGTGGCAGCGTGATCACCTTGCTGGCGCCGGTGGCCGGGCCGCTGATCGAGACGTCGGGCGCGGCCGGGTTCGGCTGGCCGGGCGGGATCGATCCGGGGAACGAGAAGGCACGCCAGGTGCCGCCGGAATCGACGTACCCCTGCTGACCGGTGTTGAAGTTTCGTGCCATCACATAGATGTAGGTCGCGTCGCCGCGCCCCGAGTTGTTGGTGACGGTGAACGGCAGTTGTGCGGTGGCGGCCGCGGCGGGTTGCACGCCGACCAGCACCGCGAGCACCTGCATCGCCACGATGGCGGCGATCAAGGCTCGTCTGCGCACAGTGGACACACGCATACTCGACTCCTTTGCGGGCAGAAAGGACGCGGCGCCGGAAGTCTCCGGCGCCGCGTCAACGGTCAGTTCTTGTGGAATTTCTGAGCGGCGGTGCCGTTGCAGTCCCAGATCTGGAGCCGGGTGCCGTTAGCGGTGGCGCCGCCGGGTGAGTCCATGCAGCGGCCGGAGTTCGGGTTCTTCAGCGATCCGTCGGCTTGCGCGACCCAAGTCTGCGCGCCGGTGCCGTTGCAGTCCCAGAGCTGCAGCTTGGTGCCGTTGGCGGTGCCGGCACTGGTCACGTCGAGGCAGCGGCCCAGGGTCTGCAGCGCCGATCCGTTCCAGGTCCAGTGCTGGTCGACGGCTCCACTCTGGCAGTCCCAGAGCTGTACGGCGGCGCCGTTGACCCCGATGTCGTCACCGCTGACGTCGACGCACTTGTTACCGGGCCCGGTGATCGTGGTCGCGCCGGACGTCGTGGCCGGACCCTTGTTGTAGACGGAGACCGAGTCGATCACCATCGAGGCGCCGGAGACCGTCGCGGCGTTGGGGCCACCGCCGAACGCGGCCGGGAAGCCGCCGCCCATCGCGAGGTCGTAGATGATGAAGAACGGGTGGTCGACGGCGTTCGCCCAGGTGGTCGCGTCGACCTGGTTGGCGAGCACGGTGAAGTAGTTGTTGCCGTCGAGGTACCAGCGGATCCGCTCCGGCGACGTCGATCGGTCGATCTCGATCGCGTAGTCGTGGAAGCCGGTCTGACAGCCGCCACAGGCACGCTCGCCGCTGCCGATGCCGGTGCTCTCGTTGCACGGGCCGCCGGGGCTGACACCGCAGTGCAGGGTGCCGAAGACCGAGCTGCGCCCGTTGATGTCCTCCATCGCGTCGATCTCGCCGATGCCCGGCCAGACGCCGCCGCTGCGCAGACCGGCGCCGAGGGTCCAGAACGCCGGCCAGTAGCCGGCACCGTTCGCGGTCGAGACGTTGGGTTGTTGCAGGACCGATTCGATGCGGACGATGCCGCCGGGCGCCGCGCCGAACGTGGCGGCCTGCGTCTCGATGCGGCCCGAGGTCCAGCCGCTGGCCGGGTTCGTGCCGGAGTGCAGCGCCGTGATGATGAGGTGCCCGCTGCCGTCGTAGTGGACGTTCGAGGTGCTGTTGGTCATCGTCTCGATCTCGCCGGTGCCGAAGCTGCTGCCCGGACCGGTGTCGTACTTGTAGAGGCTCGCGGGCACGCCGGTGTTCGCGGCGCCGTTGAAGTCGTCGGCGAAGGTGAGCGTGAATCCGGCCGGTGGTGCCGGTGCCGCGGCGGCCGGACCGCCGATCGTGGTCGGCGCGAGCGACACGACCAGGGTGACGGCGGCCAATGCCGCGAGGCGCATCACGGCGGTGCGTCGGGGGGTTAATCGCATGACGGGGCCTTCCTGACTGCGGCCTGCTCCGAAAACGCTTCCGGTTACGCCATGGGACGCTCGGTGACGTCGGTGGTCAGGCGGGTTCGGGGGTTTAGCTGGGCAGACACCGGTCAGACGAAAGCACCGGAGTCATGGGCTTCGATGGTCGCGAAAGGTTTCTCACAACCGTCTTAAATGTTGCGGGCGTGTGTCGGGCATGTCAAGCAATGATCAGAGTCAATGTGTCACGGTCGGCTCGCGACCGGGCAACGCTGCCGGTCAACGCGACCGTTAGCGGTTCATCACGACTTGACATGGACGAGACGCGCCCGCAACATTGACGCCAATCCATGAGATTGCTGTCAGTCGGCTGTGACAACTCGTCGCGGTAACCCCGGTTCGTAGCACTCGGGACCTCGTGTTTCACCCGGATACGTTTACGGCGCTGTCCCCCCACCCGGCGAGAGGTAGCACATGAGAACCGGTCCACGTACGCGAAGAATCCTGTTGTTGACCACGCTCGCCGGTGTGCTCGCGGCCATCGGGTTGGCGGTCGTCCCGGCGACCGCGGCGTCGGCGGCCGTCACGGGCAACACGATCATCGGCCCCGGCGGCAAGTGCGTCGACGTCAGCGGTGACGACATCGGCGTCAACGGCGCCGCCGTACAGCTCTGGGACTGCCAGACTGCAGCCGCCGACCAGCACTGGACGTGGAGCGGCACCGCGCTGCAAACCCTCGGTCGCTGCCTCGACGTGACCAGTGCGGGCACCGCCAACGGCACCAAGCTGCAGCTCTGGGACTGCAACGGTACGGGCGCGCAAAGCTGGGTCGCGCAAGCCGACGGATCGCTGAAGAACCCGAACTCCGGCCGGTGCATGGACTCACCCGGCGGCGCCACCGCCAACGGCACGCGCCTGGAAATCTGGGACTGCAACGGCACCGGCGCCCAGCAGTTCGCGGTCGGCACGACGACGACCCCGCCGCCGACCGGCACCTGCCCGACCTACTCGGACACGCCGAATTTCGGGCCCAACGTGCACATCTACGACCACACGATGACCGACGCCGCGATCCAGGCGTCCCTCGACAGCATCTTCAACGCGCAGAAGGACACCAACACCGCGCAGTTTGCGACGCGCCGTGACGCCGAGATCTTCAAGCCCAGCACCACCCCGTACGTCGTCGGCGCGAACATCGGCTTCAACACGTCGATCCTCGGCGTCGGCCAGAACCCCGACGACGTGCGGATCAACGGTGCCGTCACGGTGGACGCGTTCAACGCCAGTGACGCCGGCAACGCCACGCAGAACTTCTGGCGCTCGGCCGAGAACCTGTCGATCAACACGCTCGGTGGCGCGGACCGTTGGGCCGTGGCGCAGGCCGCACCCTTCCGGCGCATCCACGTCATCGGCGGCCTCAACGTCTACCCGGCGAGCTACGGGTGGGCCAGCGGCGGCTACATCGCCGACACGAAGGTCGACGGCACCGTCGAATCCGCCTCCCAGCAGCAGTTCTACACCCGGGACAGCACCCTGGGCGCGTGGAGCGGCTCCAACTGGAACATGGTCTTCTCCGGTGTCGGCGGCGCTCCTGCGAACAACTTCAACACCGCCGCCGCCGGTCCTCGCTACACCACGCTCGCGACGACTCCGGTCTCCCGCGACGTGCCCTACCTGTACATCGACTCGACCGGCAAGTACCGGGTCTTCCTGCCCTCGTTGCGCACCAACGCGTCCGGGCCCAGCTGGGCCGGCGGCTCGACGCCCGGGTCTTCCGTGCCGATGAGCACGTTCTACGTCGCGCACGAGGGTGATTCGGCCGCCACGATCAACACCGCGCTCGCCAACGGCTGCAACATCTTCTTCACGCCGGGCATCTACCATGTCAACCAGACGCTGCACGTGACGAAGGCGAACACGGTCGTGCTCGGCATCGGCTACCCGACCATCATTCCGGACGGCGGCGTCAACGCGATGGACGTGGCCGACGTGGACGGCGTACGCCTCAAGGGCCTGCTCTTCGACGCCGGCACGACCAACAGCGACACCCTGCTGAAGGTCGGCCTCACGAAGACCGCCGTGAGCCACGCCGCCAACCCGACGACGGTGCAGGACGTGTTCTTCCGCATCGGCGGCATGGTCGCCGGCAAGGCCACGAACAGCCTGGTCGTCAACGCCAACAACACCATCGTCGACCACACCTGGGCATGGCGGGCCGACCACGGCAGCGGCATCGGCTGGACCGTCAACACGGCCGACAACGGTCTGACGGTCAACGGCGACAACGTGCTCGCGACCGGCCTGTTCGTGGAGCACTACCAGAAGAACGAGGTCGTCTGGAACGGCGCCAACGGCAAGATCATATTCTTCCAGAACGAGATGCCGTACGACCCGCCGAACCAGGCCGCCTGGATGAACGGCACCCAGAACGGGTACCCGGCGATCAAGGTTGCCGCCGCGGTCACGACGTTCGAGGCGTGGGGCCTGGGCAGTTACTGCTTCTTCAACGTGAATCCGGCGGTGGCCTCCCTGCGCTCCTTCGAGGTGCCGGCGGTCGCTGGCGTGAAGTTCCACGACATGGCCGTCGTCTCGCTCGGCGGAGTCGGGACGATCTCGCACATCATCAACAACACCGGCGGCCCCGCCAACTCCACCACGAACAACGTCTACCTGGTCAGTTTCCCCTGATCTGACGTTCTCGCTCATCGTGCCGAGCCGTGGTCGCTATGGCAGCCGCGGCTCGGCACGATCGACTGGACAGGCCCGCCTCGTCGCTACCAGTCGATCGCGACCGGAAAGTGCGGCGCGTCCTCGGGCGCGACCTTGCGGGCGGCGAGCGCGGCCGTCGCCGCCGGACCCACCGGCACCCGCAGCGGCGGATCGGCCTGCTCGATCGTGTCGGCGACGGCCGCGGCCACCTCCTCGGGCGTCACGGACTCGCCCCGCAGCGAGCCGAGTTGCGCGTACAGCGCGGCGTAGGGATCGTCTTCGGTGAAGAACGACTTCGCGCGCTCGGCGCCACCGGAGGAGACCGCGCCCGGCTGCACGATCGTCACCTTCACGCCGAAGTGCCCGGATTCGATGGCCAGCGTCTCGGCGAGCGCTTCGAGTGCCCATTTGCTGGCGCCGTACGGGCCGATGATCGGCAGCACGAGCCGGCCCTGGATGCTGGAGACGAACACGAGTCGCCCCGCGCCCCGCTTCCGCATGGCCGGCAGCACGCCCTGGACCACCCGGAGCGAGCCGAGCGTGTTGAGCTGGAACAACGCGTCGACTTCGGCCAACGGGACGGTCTCGAGCGGTGCGCGGATCGTCGCGCCGGCGTTGCTGACGAGCACGTCGACGTCGCCGGCCTCGCGAAGCGCCGCGTCGACGCTCTTTTGATCTGTCACGTCGAGTCGCAGTCGCTGGTCGACGTCGAGTCCGTCGAGGTCTTCGACGTTGCGGGCGGTGGCGACGACCCGATGGCCGCGGGCGGTCAGGTCGGTCGCGATGGCCCGGCCGATTCCCCGGGACGCGCCGGTGATGAGTACGGACGGCATGTGGATCTCCCTAGCGTAGGGAGTTCGATTTACGAACTTACTCACGAGAGCTACGATAGCAGGGTGAGTCAGGAAACCGAACCGACCAACCTGGGTGCCCCCCGGGTCTGCCCCATCGCGGACACGCTCGAGATCGTGGGGGAGCGGTGGAGCCTGCTCGTGCTGCGGGAACTCGCGTTCGGCGTGCACCGGTTCTCCGACATCCAGGTCAACACGGGTGCACCCCGGGAGACGCTCGCGCTCCGGCTGCGCAAACTCGAAGAGGCCGGGATCATCGAACGCCGGAGATACAGCGACCGTCCGCCCCGCGACGAGTACGTGCCGACCGACGTCGGCCGGGAACTCTTCCCCGTGCTGACGGCGCTGCGCGTGTGGGGCGAGCGCCACGCGGGTGCTAATCCTCGATGACGGCGGTGACGGGGCCGACGCTCAAGGTTCCGTCATTCAGTGGCGTACATCGAACGCCGCCCTTGCCACGCAGCGCCCGAAACGCCCCGGGGCCGATGGTGACGTCCATCCAGGCACAGGGGTTCGCTCGGCGGCGCACGCTCAGGCGGACCGGCCCGTGCCCGGAGTCGAGACTCAGGACCTTGCCCACGAGGTCGTCGACGGCGATGCCGGACACGAGAATGTTGCGACGCACCTGTGTCAGGTCGACACCGGGCGGCAGTGACTCCCGGGCGATCACGGTCACACTGGCGTCGCGGTGCGCGGGTTTTCCGAAGTAACGGTCGCCGACGATGCCGAGCCCTTCGCGGATCCGGATCTCCGTTACGAGTTCGCCCGGAGGTGCCGGTGCGGGGCCGTCCGCCGGGCGCCCCTCGAAGCGATGGACCGGTGAGGCCAGCAACTGGACGATCTCCGGCATACCCGCCAGTTTACAAAGTCCCTCGCGCTGCTCCGCGATCAAGATCGCCGGATCTTGCACGTTGCGGGGCCTTCCCGAGCATTGAGGGCCCCGTAACGTGCAAGATCCGGTGAGGCCCTGCGGGGTTGGTACTGTGCGAAGCGTGACCTTCCCGCCACGAGACGACCTGCCGTGAGGAGTCCGTACCCATTCGAGGCTGTGGCTGTTGATCTTGATGGCAC
The DNA here is from genome assembly GCA_963797605.1 of uncultured Actinomycetota bacterium. Classification (GTDB taxonomy): domain Bacteria; phylum Actinomycetota; class Actinomycetes; order Mycobacteriales; family Micromonosporaceae; genus DASQPR01. The sequence continues at coordinate 98,179 of CAWCPX010000009.1, forward strand.
GTTGCTGCGGACGGACAAGACCGTCTCCCCGCGGACGGTCGCCGCGCTGGCCGCCGTCACCGCAGCCGGCGTACGCGTCGTCATCGTCACCGGCCGTCCGCCACGTTTCGTTCGCACCGTCGCCACCGAGGCCGGCATCACCGGGCCGGCCGTCTGCGCGAACGGGGCCGTCGTCTACGACCCGGCATCCGACGCGATGCAGGTCGTCCACCCGCTGCCGGTCCCGGTCGCCGCGCGGGTGGCTCGGGCGGTCGCCAAGGTGATGCCCGGCGCCGCGTTCGCCCTCGAGACCGGACGGCACGCGCTGGTCGGTCCCGGATATCGGCACGTCGCGAGCCGGGACGCCGACCGGGAGTACCTCGATGATCTCTGGTCGACCTCCGAGATCTGCGTGAAGCTCCTGGCGTGGTCGCCGGCCGCGGTCACAGACGAGATGGTGGCGACCGTGCAGGCCAGCGCACCCGGCGTCGTCGTCTCCTACTCGGGCGCGGCCGGCATGATCGAGATCAGTGCTCCCGGTGTCACCAAAGCGGTCACGCTCGCCCGCCTCTGCGACGGCTGGGGGATCACGGCAGGCCAGGTGATCGCGTTCGGTGACATGCCGAACGACCTCGACGTGCTGCGGTGGGCCGGCGCATCGGTCGCGGTGGCCAATGCCCATGCCGACGTGCTCGCGGCCGCCGACCGGGTCACCGCTGGCCATGACGATGACGGCGTCGCGATGGTTCTCGAGGAACTTTTTGTCGTACCTCGCCGATAGCTTGTGTCTCTCCACAGCGGACCCGTCCGCGACCGGACAGACAGGGAGTCGATCGGCCGATGTTCCGACAGGGTGATGTTCTGGTGATACCGATCGATGCGGCGCGCCTGCCGGTTAGCCTCGTGCCGGCGCCGCGCGACCGCCGTGGTCGCATGGTGCTGGCGCTCGGCGAGGCGACCGGCCACGCCCACGTGGTCACCGGCGATGGGGTCGCACTGCTCTGCCCGCCCGACGAGCCGGAGCGGCTGTTTCTCGACATCGAGGGCTATGGCCGGCTGGGTCACGACGAGCACGGCCCTATCCCGCTGCCGCCCGGTTCTTACCAGGTGATCCGGCAACGCGAATACTTCCCGGGCGCCATCCGCCCGGTCGCGGACTGATCGCGGTGACCACCATGGCGATCGACGAGTCGCGTGACCTCGCGTTGCGAGCGGAGCGATCCCTGTTGACCGGGCTGTGCGCGGCGCCGGCCGATCGTGCCGCCGCCGAGCGCGCCGTCCATGCCGCTTATGCCACCGCCGGTCGCGGAGCGCCGAAGACGATCATCTGGCTCGGTTCGCCGGAGAGCGGTGCCCGGGCGATCGGCTTGATCCGGACCGGCACCGACGACGACAGCGAGGTCGCCGCGGAGTTGCGGCGTCAGGGCGTGCGGCCCGGCGAGATCGTGCTCGGGCGCAGTCTGCGGCCGGTCGTGCGGACCCGGCCGTGGGCGCGCGCACGGGCGGCCGCCCTGGCCGATCGGGGCAGCGTCGGTTTCGCCCGGCATTGGGCGGCGTCCGCACGGCGGCCCTGGCAGTTGCTGGTCGAGCAGATCGCGACGCCGCTGCGCCGCCGGCTCGACGCTCGATTCGAGGCCGAGCCCGGCCGGGCTGCGGCGGCGAGCCGGGAGGCGTTGCTCGACGCGATGTTCGGCCAGCACGACACGGCGTGGATCGGCGCGTTCGACGGGCACGACCCCGCGATCGAGGCCCTTGCCGACGTCGCCGCGGCCTCGGGATGGTGGTGGGCGTTCGAGGAGGTCGCGATCCTCACCGAGCGGCCGCTGGCCGTACACCGCGACAACCTCGGCCGGCTGCACCGTGGCGACGGCCCGGCACTGTCCTATCCGGACGGTTCGGGGGTGCACGCGTGGCGGGGCATGCCGATCCCGGCCGAGGTCGCGGGCCGGCTGGCGACGGTCACGGTGGCCGACATCCACGCCGAGAAGAACGCGGAGATCCGGCGGGTGATGCTGGAGCATTTCGGGTTCGAGCGCTACCTGCGCGAGTCCGGTGCGGCCCGGGCTCACACCGATGAGACGGGCACGCTGTGGCGGATCGCCGCTGCCTGACGACGAGCCGCTCGTGATGGTGGAGGTGGTCAACGCGAGCCCGGAGCCCGACGGCACCTTCCGCACCTACTTCCTGCGGGTGCCGCCGCGCACTGCCACCGCGAAAGCCGGCGTGGCCTGGACTTTCGGGCTCACCGAGGAGGAATACGCGCCGCTGCGGCAGACCTGACCAGCGCCGACGGGGTGCCCCAGCCGGCCGGGATCCGTTCGGGCACCCCGCCGGCGAAGACCTCGTGCAGGCCGAGCGGTTTGAGGTGGACGTAGCCGATGTGGCAGTCGCACGTCGCGTTGGGGCACGCCCGTGGCCGTAGCGCGTCGCGGAACGAGCCGTCGTAGAGGTTGCCGAGCGGCTCGGCGATGAAGTGGCAGCGCCGCACGGTGCCGTCGCCGTCCACGGACGACCGCCGTCTCGCCGGCGAAGCAGCGCGGCCGGCCGACAGGTGTGGTCGCACGCTGTAGCCGAACAGCGGGTCGATCGCTGTCCAGCGCGGCCTCGTCGGCGGTGTAGGTGTGCCCGTCGGCCGCGTTGATCCACAGGTACGTCTCCGGCGGCAGCGCCGCGCGCAGCGCGCCAGCGCCTCGTCGTAGGTGCTCGGCGAGGCCGACGATGCCGACCGAGTGCCGGATCGCCGCGTGGCCGCAGGCCGGCGCACGAGGCGAGGAACCGCTCGCGGTCGACCTGACCCGGGTGGTAGGTGCACCACAGCGCCAGCCGGTCGCGGGTCGGCGCGGCCAGCCAGTCGAGGCGGCCCGACAGGTTCGTCTGGATCGCCACCCGTTCGACCTGCGGCAGGTGCGACATGCGCGACCATCGCCTCGCGGTACCAGCGATCGGGTCAGCCCCTCGCCCCACGGCGTGAACAGCACGGAGAGCGTGTCACCGTACGGGTTCTCGGTGACCCAGCCGACGAACCGGGCCAGCGCCGCTCGGTCGGCCCGCAGCTGCTCCGGCCGGTCGCGCCGCTTCGCGAACGGGCAGTAGGCGCAGTCGTAGTTGCAGCTCGCGAGCGGTCCGCGGTAGAGGATCGACAGGTCTCACCGGATCAGCCGCCGTCTCCATCGAGGCGCGGACGCGCTCGGAGACAGCCACGGGCCGATCGCGTCGGCGTGCGCGAGGCCCTCGGCGGTGAGCGCGAACACGGTGCCGGTCGACGTCGCCCAGCCACGGGCGACCGAGGTCGGCGAGGCGGGGCAGATCCGCGTCGGGGTCGGTGCCGAACCGCGCCGCGATAGGCGCCGAGGTCGACGCCCTCGGTCTGCAGCAGCGACTGGATCAGCCAGCGCCGGCGCTGCTCGGCGTCGTCGAGCGCGGAAGCCGTACTCGGCGGACGCGAAATCGGCGGCGGTCGGCCGACGTAGTCGTCGATGATCGCCCGGACCTCGCGGCGCCGACCGCGTAGTCGAACGAGTAGTGCAGGTCCGCGCGTGTACGACCGCGCGCCGCAGCCGAGGCCGACCATGCCGTCGTCCTGGCAGCAGTAATCGGCGCCGTCGGGGTCCGGCACGTCGGCACGGCGGAACATGCGCATCGAGAGCTGCTCGGTAGCCGGCCTCGCGCAGCTGGTCGCGGCCCTGCCGGTAGAGGTCGAGGCGGTGCGGCGTCCCAGGCGCGGTCGCCGTCGATGCCACGGCGCCGGCCGAGCCCGGTCAGCGGCCGCACGTAGAGCGGATAGAGGTAGATCTCCTCGGGTCGCCAGGCGAGCGCGCGTCCGGAGCGATGCGCGCCAGGTGACGCGGTCTGGCCGGGGATGCCGTAGATCAGGTCGATGTTGAGCGCCGCGGACCCGGCGGCGCGGATCGCGCGAGAGCGCGCGTCGACGTCGGAGCGTTTCTGCGGCCGGCCGGCCGCGCGCGCCTCGGCGTCGACGAAGCTCTGCACGCCCATGCTGATCCGCTGGTACGCCGCGGGCCGCCAGCACCGCGAGCCGGTCGGCAGTCGCGGTCGCGGGCGAGGTCTCGACGGACAGATCGGGATGGCCGGGTCCGCGCCGAAGTCGGTGATCAGCGGCGAACAGCGCGGTCGAGCTCGGCGGCGGTCAGGTAGGTCGGGCGTGCCGCCGCCGATCGCGCGCAGCGAGCGAACCGGGCCGCGCCCGAGTTCGCGCGGCCGACGCTGGCCAGCCTGCGTCCGCAGCGCCGCAGATAGGCGCCGGACGCTCGTCGGCGGCCGGTCGCGCGGGTGAACAGGTTGCAGAAGCCGCAGCGCATCTCGCAGAACGGGATGTGCAGGTAGAGGAACAGCGAGTCGCGGCGGCTCGCCGGCCCACACGTCGCGCAGCCGGGGCCGCGGTCGCAGCGGGCGGTAGGCGCGTCTTGTGCGGGTACGCGTAGACGATAGCCCTGGTACGGGCGATGCCGTCGAGCATCGAGCGTCGCCATTCTCCGGGCTGCAGTACGAACTCGGCGTACGGCACGGTCCACACGACGTCGTGGCCGACCCGGTGGCCGGTGATAGCCGTCCTCGCCGTAGGCGGTGCCGTGGTCGGAGCAGACGATCGCGAAGCACGGCCGGCCGCGCGCCGTGAGCAGCCGAACAGCCGGGCGATGCTGGGCAGTCGACGTAGCGCCAGCGCGGCCGCGTGCGTGGCGCGGCGTGTCCGGTCGGTCGCGCCGGGCAGGTAGAACTGGTTGGGCTGGTGCAGCGCGGAGACGTTGACGAACAGGAACAGCGGCCGGCCGGCGCCGAGCGCGGCCGAGCTGACCTCGACGCCGGTCGATCTGGTGGCTCGAGCGAGATCGGGTCGGTGACGCCGAAGTCCGGCGCGCCAGTGCTCTCGGCGAACAGGCCGGGCAGCACGCTGCCGAGCGGCGCTGCGTGGTTGAAGAACCCGACGCCGCCGACGCACACCGTGTGATAGCCGGCGGCGGCGAGCCCGCGACGACCAGGTCGGGCGCGTCGAAGACCCAGGTGTCGCGGCCGGTGGTCTCGCTGCCGGGGAAGCGCGCCGCGAACAGGCGCGGGTGCGGCCCGGGCGCGACCGGCGTCGGCAGGAAGCCGGCGAAGAACGCGGGGTGCGCGGCGTAGGTGAAGCTGCCCGGGGTGTGCCGCTGCTCCCACCGCGCCGCCCGGCAGGACGCGCGGCGAGGTGCGGCGTCGGCCCGCGGCCGTGCGAGCTCGGCGGCGACGTCGTAGCGCAGCGTGTCGAGCGTGATCAGAGCGATGTCGGACGGCCGACCACCTCGTTCATGTCGTACAGCGACAACTGCGCTTCGTACGTGTCCCGGCCGTTGACCAGAAGCCCGGGCAGCAGGTCTCCGAACGCGTTGACCTCGGCGATCGCGTGCGACCGCCACCCGGTGCGGAACATCAGATCGACGCCGACGCACGGGCTGCTCGGAAAGCACGCGGCGGCGCGGCGGCAGGAATCGAGCCCGTCCGCGTACGCCTTGCCGGCCGCCGCCATCAGCGCGCCCAGATCTCCGCGCGCTCCGCCGAGGTGCAGATTGGTCATGGGGGAGCGGCTGCCCCGCACGACGACGTGCACCGGTTCCCCGTCGATGACCACGACCCGCAGATCGACGACGCGGCCGTCGAGATCCGCCTTCGGAAACCAGCGTTCGACGTGCAGACCGTCGGGGGCGAGCGCGTCAACGATCTGGGCGACGTCGGCTTCGCGTTCATAACGACGTACCCGGAGCGAGTTGTAGAGCCGGCCGTCCGCGATCTCGACGGACGTCGTGGCCAGCACCCGACCGGCCGCTCCCACGTGCAACGCGATGACACCCGAAGCGGACGAACCGTGCGCTGGCTTGACGAACACCCGCGACCACCCCACCTCGCGCAGCCGCCGGCGCAGATCAGCCCAGCCCGTGGGTGCATCGGGCAGCGCGGGCGGGACCGGCGCCCCGGCCGCCGACAGCCGGGCATGCGTCGCCGCCTTGTCGAACATCACCAGCATTTCGCCGACGTCACGGGTGAGGTGGGCCCCCTGCCGCAACGCCTGCGCCTCGATCCGCCGGGACGCGGCCGCGAACCCGGCGTACCAGGCACGTCCGCCGACGATCTCACCGTGCCGCGTCGGTTCGGTCGCCCCTCGCAGCAACCGGTCGACCTCGGCATCCTCACCAGGCGATTCGATCCGTATCCGCGACCCGGCCGGGAACCGGATCTCGGCCCCGCCGGCGACGTCGAGCCACGGGATGACGTCGGGAGCGGCGAGGCCGAGCCGGGCCGCGGCGGCCGCGAACAGCGCCACCCGACGACTGCCCGGGTTCCCGACGACGACGAACCGCACGTCATTCCGCGACGGCGATGTAACGGTTGTCGTCATCGGGGTCACCGGCATCGGACAGGTCGACGTCGACGCCGGCCTCGGCCAACTCGGCCGTGAATCGTCGCATCAGATCCACGCTGAGAAAGTGGTGGCTGAGGTTGAGACGGCGCAGGTGCGTCAGCGGTTGCCCGGTCAGCAACGCGCTCCCGCCGACATCGGTGAGCATGCCGAGCGACAGATCAAGCTCCGCGAGACGTGCCACGACGGCCGACCCCGCCAGCGCGGATGCGACCTGATCGGCGATCTCCGCATCGCGCAACCCCAGCGACGTCAACGCCGGCAGCCGGGTGCCGGCCAGGATGGTGGACAGGTCATCGACCGTGGCGTCACCACCGTAATTGTCGGTGCCGAGCCACAGCTCGAGGTGCTCGAGGCGGGGCAGATCGGACTCGCCGACCGCGCGGACGATTTCGGCGGGCAGACCACCGGACTCGAACGTCAGCCGCGTCAGGGACTCATGCCGCACCGGCTTGAGCGTCAGCCCCTCCGAACCGCGCACGGTCAGGATTTCCAGCTGTGGCAACGACTCCAGCAGCGACGTGATGTCACCATGCTGGATCCACGAGATCTCGCATTCCTCGTACGTCAACTCACCGAGAAACAGCGCACGCAGCCCGGTCAACTGCGGCAGCACCGCACCGAGGTAATCCAGCGGCGGCGCGCTGTCGTAAGCCGAGCCCCACTCACCGATGACGAGCGCGGTGACATCGGCGGCCCACGGTTCCGCCGCGAAATCGGACAGCCGGGACAGGAAAATGTCGCCGCCCTCGAACTCCGGGTCTTCAAGCCGCCACGCGACACTCCCGGCGTCGCCCGGGCGCTCGCCATCGGGGTAGGCCACCACCGGGAGCCCGGCAAACGTCGTGATGTGCTCGTTAATCGTCATGGCGATCTCTCCCGCTCGGAGTCAAGTCGAGGGAGGCGAGCATCCGTCTCTGACATGGCGGCGGCCTCCGGCTTTCGATGATCCGGGAGGGTTAGCGGGGTCGGAGCACCGTCAGATATCCCGGATCATCCCGATTCCCATTTCCTGGACGTCCGGTTACCGCCGGCCGCCGTAGGACGCGACCAGCGCCTCCGCCACGATCGTCGCGTCGGCGTCGGCTACGTCGGCTGGATACTCCGGCAACAGGTCGTCCCAGACCGGCAGCCACGACCCGAAGAGTTGCGCCTGCCCCTCGGGTCGGGCGAAGAACCAGATGTGCAAGTGCGCGGCACCGTCCCCGATGCGGTAGACGTGCGCTCGGGTGATGTGCGGCAACTCCTGCATGTGCCGGACGATGTGCGTGGTCAGCACCCCGAGTTCGGCCGCCAGCTCATCGGGCAGATCCGCGAGATCGTAATGATCGCGCGGGTACAGCATCAGAACGAGCGGTACGCCGACCTTCGCGATCCGGGTCAAGCGCCAGTGATCGTCGATCCATATTCCTTCGTCCCGCTTTCGACACGAGCCGCAGTCGGCCGGGTCCTCCCCGTGCCGGGCCGGCTCGGGGAGAACCGGAGCGCGTAGCGGCGAAACCCGAAGCCCGTCCGGCTCGAACGGGCTGATGTCCCACCCCGTCATTCGCGCCAGCGGTAGCCGACCCTCACCGTCCGCTGCGGCGAGAACGTGGGCGTAAAACTCGTCAGGTACCAAAGCCATGATCACTAGGCTAGTACGATCGCCGATGACGCCGTCACGCACCGGCCTCGATCACCGCGCCGATCTCGGCCGGCAGCGGGTACGGGCGCTCGACCGTTTGCCGTTCAATCCGGCCGCCGACAGCGCACTGCATCGCCCGAGACGACAAGCGGAGCCATCGATCCCGGCGCTACAAACGCTTGCGTTAAGGTGATCGCCATTGTCGGATCCCCGGCGTCCGCCAGCGCAATCGACGGTCGCTCTTCGCCACGAAACGGGAGACAGCGCTGTGTCCACAGTGTTCTCGCACAACCCACTGAACCACCCGCTGCGCCCGGTCTACCGGCTGACGGCCGCGGTCACGGGCGCCTACCTACTGGTCTTCGGCGCGGTGGCCTTCTCGAAGACCGGTGACCGGCCGGCGTTCACCCAGGATCACACCGCGTCGGTGCTCGGTCTGCACGCGAACCGGGGCTTCGCGGAGATTTCGATCGTCGCGGGCATCGTCGTCCTGCTGGCGACGCTGATCGGGCACAACGTGGATCACTGGGTCGACCTGCTCGGCGGCCTCGGTTTCATGCTGGCCGGCGGCGCGATGATGGCCCTGATGCGCACGGACGCGAACGTGCTCGGCTTCACGATGGCCACGTGCATCGTCTCGTTCGTGGTCGGGTTGCTGCTGTTCGCCGCCGGCATGTACATCGGTGTCGGCACGGCCGAGGCCAGCCGGCATCGGGAGCTGGAGCGTCACGGCGGCCACATCCCGGCGTCGTACGCGCCGATCGCCTGGCGCGCTATCACGCCCGCCGTGCCGGCCGAGCCGCAGGCCGCGACCGCTCAGTAAGGGATCAGCGCGGAATCGCGGGCAAGGCCATCTCGCGCAGCCACGACCGGAAAAACGCGCCGAGCGGCTTGCCCGCGATCCGCTCGGCCACCGCCGTGAAGGCTTCGGTCGTCACGACGCTGTGCCGGTGCTCGGTCGGCCCACGCGCGCAGCAGCGTGAAGAACGGCTCGTCGCCGATGAAACGCCGCAGCGCGTGCAGCGTCAGCCCGCCGCGCTTGTAGACGCGTTCGTCGAACATCCGGCCGACGCCCGGGTCGGCGAGCGCGAAGTCGGCGGGCATCCGAGCGAGCCGGCGCGTGCCAGATGCGCGCCTGCCCGTCGACGGTCATGCCGCCGGACTCCTGCGACCACAGCCATTCCGCGTAGGTCGCGAAGCCCTCGTTGAGCCAGATGTGCTGCCAGTCGGCGACGGTCAGGCTGTTGCCGAACCACTGGTGCGCCAGTTCGTGCGCGACCAGCCGCTCGTAGGTGCGCCGGCCGTCGACGTGGTTCGCGCCGAAGATGGACATGCCCTGCGCCTCGACCGGATCGTCCAGTTCGTCGTCCGGCGACCACGACGACGTATTCGGCGAACGGGTACGGGCCGAAGAAGCGCTCCATCATCCGCATGATCTGGTCCTGCCGGCCGAAGTCGACGTCGAAGGGCCGCCGGAGCCGGGCCGGGATCACGGCGCGCTGCGGCACCGAGGTCGTGCGGCGAGCTCGACCAGGGCGTACTGGCCGATCTGGACGCTCATCAGGTACGTCGCCGTCGGGTTCCGGCCGCTCGTACACCCACCGGATGCCGCCCGCGCTGCGGCCCCGCGAGCACGAGGTTGCCGGTGACCGCCACGGTGTAGGCGGGCGAGGTCGTGACCGCGACCCGGTAGCTCGCCTTGTCGGACGGGTGGTCGTTGCACGGAAACCACGACGGCGCGCCGATCGGCTGGCTGGCCACGAGGGCGCCGTCGGTGAGTTCGTCCCAGCCGATGTCGCCCCAGGGGCCCGAGACCGGGCGCGGCCGGCCGGCGTACCGGACGGCGACGGTGAACGTTGCGTGCGCCGGCGATCGGCCTGGCGGGCCGGATGCGTAGCTTGCCGCCGACGTGCTCGTGCTTCGCCGGGTTGGCCGTTGACCTTCGCGTCGATGACCCGCAGCCCGGCCAGGTCGAGCGTGACCCGCGAGAGCGCATGCGTCGGCGACGGCCGTGATCGTGGCGCCGCCGTCGAGCCGGTTGGGTTCCACCCGGTAGTCGAGGTCGAGGTCGTAGTGCGTGACGCGGTAGCCGCCGTTGCCGTGGCGCGGGAGGTAGGGGTCGGTGGAGCGATCCGCGCCAGGTCTGGCCACGGAGTCGGAAACGGCGGTGTTCACCCCCGGCGGACCCGCGTGCGTGCGCCGCCCTCGTCGGGACCCCACATCGCGATGGGGTTGCCCTGCCACCGGGTGTCGGCGGGCAGCTCGTCGCCGCGGGTTACGAGGGAGCCGGGGCCGACCGTCGTGCGCTCGCCGATGCTGGCACCGGGCAGCACGATGCCGTGCGGGCCCAGGGTCGCACCGGCGTCCATCCTGACCGTGTCCATGCTCATGATTCGATCATGGAACAGGTGAGTTTGCACCACGCAGCCCCGGTTGATCGTGGCTCCGTCGCCGAGGTGCGACCAGGTCGGACTCGGGCAACCAGTACGTTTCCAGCCACACGCCCCGGCCGATCGACGCGCCCATCGTGCGCAGCCACGCCGGTGAGCCACGGGGTGCCGTTGACCGAGCCGATCAACCACGGCACGGCCAGGACCTCGACAAACGTGTCCGCGAGTTCGTTGCGCCAGACGAACGAGCTCCACAGCGGGCGCTCCTGAGCCGCGAACTTGCCGACCAGCGTCCATTTCATCAGGGTCGCTGTGAGGGTCGCCACAATCGCCGGCGCCGAGCACGACGAAGCCGCTGACCAGGCCGGCGACGAAGCCGTTCGTGGCCTCGCCGATCGCGAGCACGGCGAAGAGCACCAGCACCACGAGCGCGGCCGCGGCCATCACCGGGACCACCCGGGCGACCTCGATCGAACCCCGGGCGACCTTGAGCTTCATCGGCGGCGCGTAGGTGCGGGACGTGTCGGCGTCGTTGCGGGCCCGGCGCAGCGGCATCGGCGGCGGACCCGAGCCACGAGGAGCCCTTCTTCGACCGTCTCGGCGCCGAGGACAGCACGCCGATCAGACCCCGTTTCGGCACGGCATGGCCGGGCGCCGTCATGCCCGGAGTTGCCCAGGAACGCCTGCTTGCCGATGCTCGCCTTGGCGATGTGCAGCCAGCCCGCGTTGAGTTCGTAGGTCGCGACCATCGCGTCGTCGGCCAGGAACGCGCCGCGGCGATGGTGGTCATCGACGGCACCGCGAGCACCGTGGACGCCTCCACGTCACGCCCGACCTTCGCGCCGAGCAGCCGCAGCCACACCGGCGTGAACAGGCTCGCGTAGATCGGGAACAGCACCGACCGGGCCATGTCCATCAGGCGCTCGGTCGCCCACACCTGCCACGCGAGCCGGCTGTGCACCGGGTGCACGCCGTCGCGCATGCCCGACACTCAGCGCGCGAACCAGGATCAGGGTCAACAGCGCATAACTCAGCAGGTACGCGAGGGTCGCCAGCGGGACGCCGAGCAGCGCCCGCCCGAGCCCGTCCGCGAGTGACGAGGCGCCGGTCGACGAACGCGCCGAGCACCGCGACGCCGGCCACCATCGCCGCCACCGGGAGCAGTCCGAGCAGCATCGACGACACACCGTAGATGCCCGACCAGCACGTGCGAACGGGGTGCGCGCCGGGCCGGCCATGCGGCCGCGACGGTGACCGCCTCATCGGCCGGGTCCAGGCCGCTCGGCCGGAGAACCGGCCCAGTGCTGCGCGTTCGGCACCACGCCGGCGAGCGACGGATCCGGGCGCGAGCGCGGCGCCCTTGCCGATCCGGGCGCCGGGCAGCAGCGTGCTGCGGGTGCCGACGCGGGCTCCGGCGCCGATGCGGATCCTGCCGACGTGCACGCACGTCGCCGTCGATCCAGAAGCCGGCCAGGTCGACCTCGGGCTCGATCGCGGCGCCGTTGCCGACCTTGAGCATGCCGGTGACCGGGGGAGCGGAGTGCAGGTCGACGTCGCGGCCGACCTTCGCGCCGAGCGCCTTCGCGTACGGCACCATCAGCGCGGCCCCGGACATCGAGGTCGCCCCGCTGGCGTCGGCGAGCTGCTGGGCGAACCAGAGCCGCAGGTGCACGTTGCCGCCGCGCGGGTACGCACCCCGGCGGATGCCGCGCAGCAGCAGCCGGGCGCCACCGGCCGAGATCGCGATGCGGGCCGGCGGGCTGTAGAGCACGATCCACCCGGCGGCAAGCCACCACCAGGAGATATGCGGTGCCCACGGCATCGTTGACGACGTTGCTGAGCGCGCCCGCGACGATCGCCCAGCGGAGGCCGACGATCGTCAGCAGCGGCAGCATCAGCAGGCTCTGGATCACACCGGCCCGCCGTGGGCGTCGGCTCCACGTCGCGCCGCACCGCGTGCGTGCCCTCGTACGTGTCGAGGAGCGCGGCCAGGCCACCGAGTGTCGGGTGCTGGTAGACGTCGACGACGGAGACCTGCGGGTAGCGGGTGCGTACGCGGGCGGTCAGCTGCGCCGCCGTCAGGCTGCCGCCGCCGTTGTTGAAGAAGTCGGCGAAGGCGTCTCGACCTCGACGCCGAGGATCTCGTACCAGTGTTCGGCGAGCCACGACTCGGTCGGCGTGAGCGTGTCGACCTGCTCGGCGCCAGGACCGTGCGGGTGCGCGGTCGGCAGCGGCCACGGCAGCGCGGCCCGGTCGATCTTGCCGGACGTGCGGGTGGGCAGATCGTCGACGACGGCGAGCAGCGGCACCAGGGCGGCCGGCAACTGTTCGCGCAGGCGGATCAGGGCGAGGTCGTGGTCGAAGGTGCCGGAGTCGGAGGTCAGCGGGGCGGCCGGCACGACGTAGCCGACCAGGACCTGGTTTCCGCCCTTTGTCCGTTGGATCGCGCACGCGCCGCCGGCCACGCCGGGAAGTGCCTGCAGCGCGGCGTCGATCTCGCCGAGTTCGATCCGGCGGCCGCCGAGCTTGATCTGCTCGTCGGCGCGGCCGATGAAGGACAGGCCCTTCGGGATCGGCGCGCACGAGGTCGCCGCTTCGGTAGGCGCGGTGCCAGCCCGAGCGGCGGGCAGCGCGCCGTACTTCTCCGCGTCCTTGTCCTTGTCGAGGTAGCGGGCCAGGCCGACGCCGGCGATGACGAGTTCGCCGGCTGCCGCCCATCGCCACCGGCAGGCCTTCGGCGTCGACCACGGCCAGCTCCCAGCCGGCCAGCGGCAGGCCGATGCGCACCGGTTCGTCGCCGCCGAGTCGCGCGGCGCAGGCGACCACCGTGGTCTCGGTCGGCCCGTACGTGTTCCAGACCTCGCGGCCTTCCACGGCCATGCGGTCGGCGAGTTCGGGCGGGCACGCCTCGCCGCCGAAGATCAGCAGCCGGACCTCTTCGAGCGCATCGGCCGGCCAGAGCCCGGCGAGCGTCGGCACCGTGGAGACGACGGTGATCCGCTGCTCGACCAGCCACGGGCCGAGGTCGACGCCGGTGCGTACCAGTGAGCGCGGCGCCGGCACCAGGCAGGCGCCGTAACGCCAGGCCAGCCACATCTCCTCGCAGGACGCGTCGAACGCCACCGACAGTCCGGCGAGCACCCGGTCTTCGGTGCCGATCGGCTCGTCGACGAGGAACAGCAGCGCTTCGGCATCGACGAACGCCGCGGCGGACCGGTGAGTGACCGCGACGCCCTTCGGCTTGCCGGTGGAACCGGAGGTGAAGATGATCCAGGCGTCGTCGGTCGGCCGCGGCTGCTGCCGGGCATGCCGTGCGGCGGCGCGAGCATCGTCATCGACTTGCCGTCGCCGAGCACGACGCAGACCTCGGCCTCACCGAAGACGAGTTCGGCGCGTTCGTCCGGGATCGTCGGCGTCGACCGGGCACGTAGGCGGCGCCGACGCGCAGCACGGCCAGGATGGCGACGTAGAGGTCGGCGGTGCCGGAGTCGATGCGGATGCCGACGCGGTCGCCGACGACCGACGGCCGCCGACGCGAGCTGGCGCTTGCGGGCGTTGATCTCTTCGATGCAGCCGGCGGTAGGACACGACCCGGCTGGCCGTCGTCGATGGCGGCGGCGTGCGGATGCTTCGCCACGGTCGCGTCGAGGATGTCGATGAGCGTGCGCTCCGGCGGCGGCTCCTCGGGCGCGTACACCGCGGGATTCGTCGCCCTTGATCGAGGTTCCGTCACCTCCGGCTCGAGCACCAGACGGTCATCGGTCACATCCATCGACGAACTCCCACCTCACGGCCATTGACGCAGCCACGACATGGCCGGCCGTGTCGCCACCAAACATCCCAATCTATCGCAGTCCACGCCGCCGGCGCACATGCGGCGACCGACGTCACGATCATGTCGCGCTCGTTTGACCGATCGGGCCGGCTCGGCTTGACGGCACGTGGACGCGCCGTGAACAACAGGTCCGACTCTCGTCACGTGAGGCGGTGTGGCCTACCGTGATCGCATGGAGGCGACGCCGAACAGCAAGGGCCCGAAAATCGAGCCGATCCGCGAACTGCTGATGGACCGGCTGGGCGATTACCGGGTGATCGACGACGATGACGACGACCCGGTCCTGGTCACGCCAGACGGTCAGCCGGTCGACACCTGGCGCGAGGGGTACCCGTACGACGAGCGGATGAGCCGCGACGAGTACGAGCACGACAAGCGGCTGCTCCAGATCGAGCTGCTGAAGCTGCAGAACTGGATGAAGACGTCGGGCGCAGCGTCTGATGATCCTGTTCGAGGGCCGCGACGCGGCCGGCAAGGGCGGCACCATCAAGCGGTTCATGGAGCACCTCAACCCGCGCGGCGCCCGCGTGGTCGCGCTGGAGAAGCCGAACGAGCGCGAGGCGACCCAGTGGTACTTCCAGCGCTACATCGCGCACCTGCCGGCCGGCGGCGAGATGGTCTTCTTCGACCGGTCCTGGTACAACCGGGCCGGCGTGGAGCGCGTCATGGGCTACTGCACCCGCACCGAATACCTGGAGTTCATGCGGGAGGCGCCGGAGCTCGAGCGGATGCTCGTGCGCTCCGACATCCGCCTGGTGAAGTTCTGGTTCTCGGTGTCGCGCCGCGAGCAGCAGACCCGGTTCGTCATCCGGCAGGTCGACCCGGTGCGCCAGTGGAAGCTGTCGCCGACCGACCTCGCCTCGCTCGACCGCTGGCACGACTACACCGAGGCGAAGGAGGCGATGTTCTTCTACACCGACACCGCCGACGCGCCGTGGACCGTCATCAAGAGCAACGACAAGAAACGCGCCCGGCTGCAGGCGATGCGGTTCCTGCTCAACCAGTTCGAGTACGACAACAAGGACGTCGAGCTGGTGGGCACGCCCGATCCGCTCCTGGTCGGCCCGGCGTCGCAGCTGTTCGAGGCCGACGAGCGGCTGACTCGCCAGTTCCCGCAGTTGTAGCGGATTGATGTCGGAGAATTTCCACGCCGGTAACATATTCACGGAGATCGCATAGATCGAATCCTCTATAGTTCCGACGCCAGCGTCAGGTGTCGGTCGAAAGGGGATTCGAGTGAGGGTCGGGCTTTCTCGTGAGGTCACGCGGCGGGCGGCGGTGTTGCGCGGGGTGGCTGCCGGTGGCGCTGTGGCCGTCGGTCTGACCGCGTCCGGATGCACCGCCGGCGGCGCGACGGCGACCAGCACCGCCGACCGTCCGAGTCACGTCAGCGCCTACTTCGTGTCCGCGAACGCCGCGGTCAAGCAGAAGGAGGGTTCGGGCGCGCAACTCGGCGCACCGGCGCTCGCGGGTTCGGCGACCGAACGCGACGGGACCACGGTCGATCTGTGGGTCGCCGGTCCCAAACCCGGCACCGGAGCCAGGTCCACGTGCACCTATCTCGACTTCGGGGTGACCGGGTCGGGGGCATGCGGTGAACTGAACAAGGCGCAGGTCAGCCTCGACGGCTACACGTCCGGTGTGGTGATCGGCAACGTCGGCACCTTCCACGTCACGAGCGTGCTGATCGCGCCGGTGGGTGGCGCTGCGGTCTCGCAACAGGTCGTGGACGGCTACTTCATCGTGCCGGCGTCGGTGCCGGTCACCGCGGACACGCGGGTGACGATCAGCCTCGTGGACGCAGGCGGGAAGACGCTGGTCACGCCGCCGATGACCGCTCCGGACAGCCAGACGCCGAAGTAGTAGCCAGGCCGGCCGTCTCGGCCCGGATCAACCGGTGAGCAGCGAGAACCGGACCTGGCGGACGTCGTTGTCGCCGTTCGGGTCGACGAGGCATATCGACTGCCAGGTGCCAAGCGCGATCCGGCCGCCGATGACCGGCAGCGACGCGTACGGCGCCACGAACGCCGGCAGCACGTGATCGCGGCCGTGCCCGGGCGAGCCGTGCCGGTGCCGCCAGCGGGTGTCGGCCGGCAACACGGCGTCGATCGCAGTCAGCAGGTCGTCATCGGAGCCGGCCCCGACCTCGATGATCGCCACGCCGGCGGTCGCGTGCGGCACGAACACGTGCAACAGCGCGTCACCGCCGCCCGCATGGGTGTCGACAAACGCCTGTGCCTCGGCCGTGATGTCGCGAACGCGCGGACTCGACCCGGTCCGGACCATGATCACTTCACTGTGCACGGTGGCCTCCTTCGCTCCACCGTAATGTGCGGATCATTCGGCGCGGCGCAGACCCCGCAGCTTGTCGGGGTTGAGCATGAGCCGCAGTCCCGACGATCCGGCCGTCGTCGACGTCGAAATCGACAGCGCCGGCGACCTCGTCGCCGAACGACGCCAGCAACCCCGGCGAGCCGTTGATCGAGGTCATGTCGACGACCAGGCCGGCCGTGCCGGGTTTCGCGAGCACCCCGAGCAGCCACCGGGCCACGTTGTCCGCGCCGACCACCGGCCGCCGGGCCGCGGTGACCTTGCCGCCGCCATCCGACCACGCGGTCACGTCCGGCGCGAGCAGGTCCATCAGCGCCGCCATGTCGCCGCCGGCGCAGGCCTCCCGGAACCGGGCGACCAGCGCCGGCCCGGGTGTCGTCGTCGGCCGTGAACCGCGGCCGTCGCGCCTGCACGTGCGCCCGGGCCCGGTGGGCGAGCTGCCGGACGGCGGCCGGTTCCCGGTCGATCATCTCGCCGATTTCCGCGTGCCCGTAACCGAAAACGTCGCCCAGCACGAACACGACGCGTTCCAGCGGCGACAGGCTCTCCAGCACGACGAGCATCGCGAGCGACACCGACTCCGCCATCTCCACCTCCGCGGCCGGATCGAGCCCGGGAGCCTCAGCGCCGGCGGCGGGCAGCAGCGGCTCCGGCAGCCACGGCCCGACGTACGTCTCCCGCCGCGCCCGTGCGAGTCGTCATCTCGTTCAGGGCGAGGTTCGTGACTGTTTTGACCAGGTACGGCACCGGTGCCCGAACCGTCTCCGGGTCTGTCGCCGACCACCGGAGCCACGCGTCCTGCACGATGTCCTCGGCGTCGGCGACACTGCCCGTCATGCGGTAAGCGACGGAGAACAGCAGGCGCCGGTGCTCGGTGAAAACCGGATCCGCAAACGTCTCGCTCATATGGTCAGACTGTCACGAGCACCCGTCATGGCGGCTAGTCCGTCGGCGATCGTCGGGTAACGCGGCGTCCAGCGCAGGTCGGCGCGGGCTTTGGCGTTACTGAGCCGCAGATCCGTTTTCAGCATCGTCGACAGCAGGCGAAGCGGGCTCAACATCCACGCCGGCATCGTCATCGGTTTCGGCGTGCCGAACGCGTTCGCGGTGGCCCGGACGACTGTCGCCGAACCCGATCGGCTCGTCGTCGACGATGTTGTAGGCCTCGCCGGGCTGTCCGTGCTCGATCGCGGCCAGGACCGCAGTCGGCGGCGTCTTCGAGGTGGACCCACGGCAGCACCCGACCATGCGACGTCGGCGCCGGCAGCGTCCGTTTGCGCAGCGCGTCCACGATCGGTTCGGTGCCGCCCGGCCCGTAGAACAGGCCGAACCGCAGCGCCACGCCGTCGATGCCCGGGGTGCCGAAGGTCAGCTCCTCCTTGATCCGCATCGCGGCCACGTGCGCTTCCAGGTGCGCGTCGGGCTGCGGCGGCCCGAACGGCGCGGCCTCCGTGAGAAGTGCCCGGCCGTGCTCGCCGTACCCGTAGCCGAAGATCATCGATTCGGTGATCATCCGGGACGCGCCCACGACCCGCGCGACCTCGATCAGGTTGCGCATGCCCGCCGTACGCAGGGCGTCGGTGGCGGCCATGTCGCGGTGGCGTGCCGGCGGCCGTTTGAGCGCGGTGGCGGCGTGGATCACGATGTCCGCGTGCCTCCCGGCGACGGCGGCGAGTAGCTGCTCGCGATCATTGAGGTCGGCGCGCACCGCATTGCCGGGGCCGCGACCGATGCCCGCCACGTCGTAGCCGGCGCCGGTGAGCACCCGGGTGATGTGCCGGCCGAACACGCCACTCGCGCCCGCCAGCAGGACCGTTTTCGCTGAAGTGTTCATGCCCGTGAAGACTGAACGGCGCGCCGGAATGTGACATCAACCGGCGAAGATTTTCCGCACCGTCTCCGCGAACGCCCGCGGGTGCGTGCCGTAACCCGTGTGGCCACCGGGAAAACAGATCAACGAGCGTTCGATCAAGAGCGCCAGATCCTGCGCGCACCGGTACGGGAAACCGCCGGCCGACGCCGTCCCCGCCCCGATCTCGACCGGCTTGCCGCGTACGGCGTCGATGTCGAGGTGGAAGCGGCGGGTGCCGACGGTGTCGTATCCGAGCAGATATTCGAGGTTGCGGCGGCGCTGCGCGGTCGGCCTCGGCAGCACGGCGCCGGGTTCCCGGTCGGTCAGCACGATCCCGGTGGCCTCGGTGAGCAGTCGCATCGCGGCGGCCGTACCGTCCCGGTGAAAGGTGTTGTCGATCTTTTCCAGCACGGCTTCCGCGGCGCGACGCTCATCGGGCGGCAGCACCTGGGTCAACGGCGGTTCGTGCGCGATCAGGGTGCGGACCAGCCCGGGGTGTTCGGCGATCAACTGCAAGCCGATCAGCGCGCCCATGCTCGTGCCGAAGACGTCGGCGGGCTCCTCGGTGACCGCGGCCAGCACCCGGCGCGCGTCGTCGGCGTGGGTTGGCACCGTGACCGGGGCGGGCGGGCCGTCGACGACGCTCCGGGAGAGCCGCCGTCGGTCGTACGTGATCACCGTGAACTCGGTGACGAGATGGTCGACGAGGCCGTCGAGCGTGTTCGCGTCGCCGTCACCGCCGGGCACGATCAGCAGGTGCGGGCCCGTGCCGCGAACCTCGACGTAGATCGTGGCCCCCGGCACCGGCACGAGCCGTGACTGCGTCACGACCGCAGGTGGGCGGTGACCGCGAGGGCCTGCGCGGCATCGAGCTCGTACGGCGTGTAGAGCGAGATCCGGTCGACGACGTCGCCGAAGCGGCTCCGCAGACCCGCGGCGACCTCGGCTGCCGTGCCACTGACGGCGAACGTGTCGAGGACGTCGTCGGTGATCAGCGCGCCCATCTCCGCCCACGCGTTGTGCCGGGACAGCCGGTTGAGCTGTTCGTGCAGCTCACCCCAGCCGTGTTGGTCGAGCACGGCCCGATAGGACGGCGTCGAGCCGTAGAACGCGATCTGCCGGCGCACCGCTTCGGCGGCCGGGGCCCGCTCCGCCGGCGTCTCCCCGAGCACGACCAGTGCCGCCAGGCAGACGCTGAAGCCATCGAGCGACCCGCGCGCCCGCAGCAGCGCCGGCACCGTGTGTTCCCGCAGGTAGGCGGGCGTGGTGAAGCTGTGGCAGAGCAGCCCGTCGGCGACCCGGCCGGCGACCTCGGTCATGCGCTCGCCGACGGCCGCGAGCAGGATCGGCGGGTTGCCGTGCGGGTTCGCGCCGGGGTCGAAGAAGTCGGTCATCAGCGTGTGGCTGTAGAACTCGCCCCGGAAGTTGAGGCGCTCGCCGGTGGCCCAGCGTGCCCAGATCGCCCGGATCGCCGCGATGAACTCCTCCATCCGCGCGGCCGGGCGGCTCCAGGGCATCGCGAACCGGCGCTCGATGTGCGGCTGCACCTGCGAGCCGAGGCCGAGCTGGAAACGGCCGTCCGAGATCAGCTGCAGATCGTTGGCCAGGGTGGCGACGTTCATCGGATTGCGCGCGAACGCGACCGCGATCGTCGACTGCAGCGTGATGCGCTCGGTCGCGCGGGCGGCCAGCGTCAGCGCCGTGAACACGTCGTGTTTGGCCTCGGGGGCGCCGAAACCGTCGTAGCCGTCGGCTTCGGCACGCACCGCGGCCGCCTCGACGCCCCGGGGAGATGCCGCGATGTCGGCGGCGGAGTCAATCAGCACGCCCTACCTTCGCACGCTCATCACGGACGCTGCTGCGAGTGCCTGCGGTAACCGGATTCGGGGTTCGTCTGGTAAGACGGGTGGGACGAGTCACGCGACGAGGCGTGACACGGTTGACGAAGGAGAACACATGGATCTGCGCGGAGCGGTGGCGGTCGTCACGGGCGGTGCGAGCGGGCTCGGTTTGGCGGCGGCGCAGCGGCTGGCGGCCGGTGGCGCGTCCGTCGTGCTGCTCGACCTGCCGTCATCGGCCGGCAAGGAGGTCGCGGCCGGCTTCGGCACGACAGCGGTCTTCGCGCCCGCCGACGTCACCGACGAAGACCAGGTCGCGGCCGCTTTCGCGACCGCGCGCACGCTCGGCGATCTTCGTGTCGTGGTCAACTGCGCCGGTCTCGGCACGGCCGGCCGAGTGCTGTCCAAGCACGGCGTGCTGCCGCTGGACGCGTTCGCCCGGATCGTCAACGTCAACCTGATCGGCTCGTTCAACGTGCTGCGCCTCGGTGCCGAGATCATGGCGACGGTCGAGCCGATCGGCGGCGAGCGCGGTGTGATCGTCAACACGGCGTCGGTGGCCGCGTTCGACGGGCAGATCGGCCAGGCGGCCTACTCCGCGAGCAAGGGCGGCATCGTCGGCATGACGCTGCCGATCGCTCGCGACCTCGCTGACAAGCTGATCCGGGTGATGACGATCGCGCCCGGCATCTTCGAGACGCCGATGCTGGCCGGGCTGCCGGAGGCCGCCCGCGAATCGCTCGGCGCGCAGGTGCCGCACCCGAGCCGGCTCGGTGCCCCCGCGGAGTACGCCGCTCTCGTCGAGCACATCATCGCGAACCCGATGCTCAACGGCGAGGTGATCCGTCTGGACGGCGCGATCCGGATGGCGCCGCGCTAACCGGTAGGATTCGGGCGTGGAAGACGCCTACGTTCCCGCGGGAGTCGTCGAGCGGCGGAGCCGGTTCAATTTCGCCGACACCGTGCGACGGTTGGAAGACGGGCTCGCGGCCAGGCCGGTCCAGGTGCTCGCGCGCGTCGACCACGCCGCGAGCGCCCGGGCCGCCGAACTCGAGATGCCGCCGACGCTCGTGATCATTTTCGGCAACGCCCGCGCCGGCACGCCCCTGATGGCGCAGCGCCCGGGTCTCGCACTCGATCTGCCCTTGCGCATCCTGGTCCGGCAAGATGACGCCGGCGTCTGGATTGCCTATCACGACCCGGTCGCGCTCGTCGCGGCCTACGGGCTGCCGGCCGAGGCGGCGGGGCCGCTGCGCGTGGTCGAAGCGCTCGCGGCCGAAGCCGGCGGCGAGTAATTCGCCGCGCTCTCAATGTTGCTTCATCCGCGCCGGCTGGCCGTAGCGTCGTGTCGGTGACGTTGCGTCACTCTTGGCCGGCAATCGGGCGTTGTTACGCTTCGTGACTCCCGCCGCGAGCCATTGTGGTCGTGTCGGGGGCTCGTTACTGCTTACCTCTGTGCGACACAGCTGTGACCTGTGTCTTCGTCGGAATGCCTCTTTGTGGACGATAGACCGGCATCGCTGTCAGTGATCGACCCGCCGAGGTAAGCAATAACAAGCCCCCTCCACAACACATCGGTCGGCGCATGGCCGTGACGCATCGTGATCCCCCGCCGGGCCGCGTGATCGTGAAGACCCATGTTGCCAGCACGACCTCAACTCTTCGCGATCATCCGAACGAAGGTCAACTCGATCGGTCCCGGAACATGCCGACCAACCGGACCAGAACGCCGCGTCCACGGAAGCGGTATCGCGGCCGGAAGCGACAACGGCCCCACGGGCCAGGCCCAGGCCGGTGCAAGCGAGCAGCCCGAGCGCCACGGCGAGATTGAAACCCGCCAGCACAAGGGCGGCTCCCGGCGGAGCGGCGCCGAAGATCGCTGGTCTAACGGCGGACGGCGCCTTCGCGACGATGGACACGAGTCACGGTAACGCTGCGTAGGTCCGGAGCGCCGCACCACGCGCGATTCTGGCGCGCAACCGGCCAGGCGGATGGTCGCGTGACGGCGCAGCAGTTACGGGGCTTGCTTGGTGCTCGCGCCGCCACCGTTGCGCTCCTCAATGGCCTTCACGGACTTTCCGAAGGCCTTCGGGAGCACGCCCCGGCCGACGGTGCCAATCACGGCGCCGAGCATCTTGCCCTTGAACGTCTTCCCGTCACGAACAACGGTGACGTCGATGTCGGTGCCACCGTCCGGCTTCGGCGTGAGCGTGTACGAGTGGCCCGACTTGCCGCCCCACGTATTCGAGTCGGTGGTCTTCAGGGTGATGTGGTGGGGATCGGTCCAGTCGTAATCGAGGCGTTCCCAGATGCCACCCGAACCTTCGCGAACGTCGGCATGACCGGGACTCTGGTCGTAGACCTTCAGATAATCCTCGGAACTGCTGCCCCAGATCTTCGAGCGATCCGGCCCGAAATCGGTGATCGCGGATACGACCTGCTCGGGTGTGGCCGTGGTTGTCTTATGGAAATGGATGGTAGCCATTTTCTGCCTCCGTTGATCAGCGGACGGGCCTTCGCGGTCACAGCCCGAGCTTCGGGTCGGGTTGCTGTGAGCGGGATCGGCTAATCGCCCGCCTCCGCCGCCATGAAATGCGCGTACCAGTCGGGCCAATCGTCATCGGCCTTGCCGATTTCGGCCTCGTGCTGGCCGTGTGCCTCCGATGCCCGCCGTAGTGCGTCGGCCAAGCCGGCCTCCGAGCCGTAAATGGCCAGTGGCGAGGTCGTCCGGCCGGGTAGGCGACTGGTCACCTCTTGGAGGAGCCAGGCATTGCCGTCCGGGTCCTTGAACGAGGCGTACGAGTTGTAGCTCGTGTGGGCCGGATCGGGGCCGGGGGCCAGTTTGCCGGACTCTCGGTGGAACGTCTCGCTGACCTCCACGCCGTGTTTGGCCAGATCGGCCCGCGCGGTGTCGATGTCGTCGACGACGAGTTCCATCCCTGGAGGCGCACCGTTGCCGAAACTCACCGAACACGCGGAACCCGGCGGCGTCAGCTGCACCACCCGTTTGCCGTCGCCCAGAGGAATATCGGCGTCCGTGCGCCACCCCAACCCCTGGTAGAACGTCTTTGCCCTGTCCACATCAGAGACGGGGATCATCGCAACCTCAAGCCTGGTGTCCACTGCTCCGTGCTCCCTTCATGGCGTTCTGCCAGCGTCGGGACCGGTCGATCTCGACGAAACCCATTCCCTCCAGCCTCGCGCCTGCCGTCACCGGGTGCCTGAGTAATCGAGAATTTCGCGGCGCGCCGGGCGGACGTTCGTGCCATGTCGCGACGTACGAACCGGTTCCGGTCGCGATACGTGTCACGTGCCGTTTCGCCCGTCGGCGGCAGCATCGGAACGCGCCTAATTCGATTGCGGGCGCGATGTCGGCGGATTAGCGTCCGCGGACCATGGACCTGGAAACCGCGACACCGTCGGACTTGATGCGGGTAAACCGCGCCTACTGGGACGAACGCGCCCCGATTCACGCGACCAGCCGGCTCTACGACGTGCCCGGCTTCGTCGCCGGGGCGGACACATTGCGCCCGTTCGAGCCCGACGAGGTCGGCGACGTCGCCGGCAAGACGTTGTTGCACCTCATGTGCCACATCGGCTTGGACACGCTCTCCTGGGCGCGGCGCGGCGCAACCGTCACCGGGCTGGACTTCTCCCAGCCAGCGCTCGATGTCGCGGCCTCCCTGGCCCAGCAGATCGGCGTGGAATCGGCACGGTTCGTCACCTCCGATATCGCGGACGCCACGGCGGCGCTTGAGGGGCAAACCTTCGACATCGTGTACACCGGGATCGGCGTCAACCAATGGATCGCTGATATCGAACAGTGGGCGCGGACTGTCGCCAGCCTCGTGCGTCCCGGCGGGTTCTTCTACATGGCCGAAATGCATCCGTTCATCGACATCATGGACGATGAGGTCCGCGGCCTACGACGTGGCTATCTGGACCACGGTCCGTTTGTCGAGGAGGAACACGGCAGTTACGCCGGGCCCGCCGAAACGCAGGCCGACACGATGATCAAATGGACGCATCACATCGGCAGTGTCGTCAACGCGCTCGCCGGCGCCGGACTTCCAATCGAATTCCTGCACGAATACGATTTCACCGACTTCCCGATGTTCTACGGTCTCGAACGGCACGACGACGGCCTGTGGCGATTTCCGCCCGAGCGCTGGCAGATCCCGCTGATGTTTTCCCTGAAAGCGACCAAGCTTCATGGCCGCCTTTCGGGTGGGGGTGTCGTCCGGGCCAGCAGATAGGCGCGCCGGCTGGGGTATTCGGCGCCCGGCCACGGCCGCCGCACGACGGTTGACATGACCGTGAACCCGGCCGCTTCCAGGTCGCGGGCGACGTCAGCCGGGTCGAGGTAGTAGCCGTCGAGCTCCACGGGTTGGCCGAAGAACTCGGTCAGGTGGTCGACCTCGCCGGCTTGCGTCGTCGCGCTGTCGATGTGGAACGCGACCAGCGCCCATCCACCCGGTCGCAGGACGCGGGCGAACTCGTGGCACGCCACGGCCCGCTCGGCCGCCGTCAGATGGATGATCGAGTAGAGCGCGACCAGGCCCGCCCACGCGCCGTCGCCGACGGGCAGGTCGAGCATGGACGCCACCGTGAACGTGATCTCGGGCGACCGGCGGCGTGCGACCTCGATCATGCCGGGCGAGAGGTCGACGCCGACCACGCGGTCGTGACGGGACGCGAGGTAGCGCGTGACGTGGCCGGGACCGCAGCCGACGTCAGCGATCGTGCCGTCGCCGGCCACCTCGATGAACGCCGTGAGCAGCGCACGGTCGAGCGGTTTCCGGTCGAGTTCGTCGGCCAGGGCGGCATCGTAGGCTCCGGCGACCGTGTCGTAGGCCGCGCGCACATCGCTCGGCGTGCTCACCGTGCCGGCGGCTGCTGCAGCGCCCACGTGTTGCCGTCGGGGTCGGCGAACCGCACGAACGAGCCCCACGGCAGCACCTCGACCTCGCTGGCGTCGACGCTGCGCGCGAGCAGGGCGCTCCGCGCGGCCGCGACATCGGCGACGACGACCTGCACGCCCTTCTGCGAACCTGGCGGCATCTCGGTGACTCCGGTGCCGAGCACGATCGAGCACGCCGAGCCGGGCGGGGTCAGCTGCACGAATCGCAGACCCTCGTGCACCTGGTGATCGTGGTCGGCGTGGAAACCGACCTGGTCGACATAAAACGCCTTGGCCCGGTCGACATCGGTGACCGGCATCGCAACTAGCTCAATCTTCCAATCCATGTCCTTAACCTATGTCGACCCCCTGACAATTTCGGGGCATCGCCGCCGGCCGCGAGTTTCGGAAATGATTGACACGACTCGATTAATGGTAGGTATGCTGCGCTCGAAATCCCGCTGGATCGTCGATGTCGCGACGTCGATGTCGCGTGCTGGACGGCCGGCTCACAAAGGAGCGGTCGATGGGCGCAGTGACGAGTCGGATTCCGGTGCCGTTCGCGGGTCCGGGCGAGGGGGACGGTGAGTTGACCTGGGGGCAGCAGGGCATCTGGATGACGATGCTGCGTACGGGTCGCACGATGAACATCGGTGGGGCGATGCCACTCCCGGCCGGATCCGCCCTCGACGAGTTCACGACGTCGCTCCGGTTTCTGATGAGCCGCCACGAGTCGTTGCGAACCCGCCTGCGTTTCGGCGACGACGGCTGGCCGTGTCAGGTCGTCTTCGCCTCGGGGGAGGCCGCTCTCGACGTGATGGACATCGACGCCGGTGATGACGCGGCCGAGGCCGCCGAAGCGCTCCGCAGCCGGTACGAGTCCACCCCGTTCGACCACGCGCACGAATGGCCGGTGCGAATGGGCCTGATCCGGCAGCACGGCACGCTCACGCACTTCGTCGTGCAGTACTGTCACCTCTCCGTCGACGGCTCCGGCATAGACGCCGTCGTGCGCGACCTCGCCCATCTCGATCCCGAGACCGGCGCCGCGACCAAGGCCGTCAGCGGCATCCGCCCGCTCGCGCTCGCGGCGAAGCAACGCGGCCCGGTCGGCCGGCGGCAGAGCCAACGCGCCCTGCGCTACTGGGAGAGCCTGCTGCGGACGATCCCGGCGCAGCGTTTCGGGGTGTCGTCGCAGCCCGAGGAACCGCGCTTCTGGGAGATCGTCTGCCACTCTCCGGCGATGTACCTGGCCCTGCAGGCGGTCTCCGAGCGAACCCGCGCCGACACCGGGCATGTCGTGCTCGCCGGGTACGCGGTCGCGCTCGCCCGCGTCACCGGCCGCAGCCCGAGCGTCGCGCAGGTGCTCGTCGACAACCGCTTCCGGCCGGGTTTCGCCAACTCGGTCAGCCACCTGACCCAACCGGGCATCTGCGTCATCGACGTCGCGGGCCGCCGCTTCGACGACATCGTCGCGCAGGCGTGGAACGCCGCCACCAACGCTCATCTGCACGGATATTTCGACACGATGGAGCACCAGGCGCTGCTCGCCCGCATCGGCCGGGAACGCGGAGAGGAGATCGACATCTCCTGCTACGTCAACGACCGCCGGGGCCAGAGCGCCCCGGTCGTCGCCGGGTCACCGACGGCCGACGAAATCAGAGCCGCGCTGCCGGGTACGACCTTCCGATGGGGAAGCAAGCTCGACACGTACGACGGAGCGTTCTATCTGCACGTGGACGCGGCACCGGACGCGGTCGAGTTCGCGATATGGGCCGACACGCATCGCCTGTCCCCGGCCGACATCGAGCGCTCCGCGCACGAGTTGGAGTCCGTGATCGTGCAGGCCGCCCTGGATCCGCCCGCAACAGACGGCTAGCGGAAACGCCGTCATCCCTCGTTCACCCGACCCTCATGCCCCGCTCTTCCACGACACACCGAACGGACGACCCACCGTGGGGACGATAAGCCACCTTCCTCGACCCGGCCCGCGTAGTGGTCGCGTCGATCGGCGGAGGCACTGGCGGAGAAAAGGGGAACGCATGAACGGAAGACGGATAGCGGTCGTGGCGGCCGTGGTCGCCCTCCTGACCACGGGGGTGACCGCCGCGGTCGCGTCGGCCTCACCGGCGTCACCGGCGGCGACGAAGCCGGCGGTCGTCACGGTGCCACGGCCCGACCACGTGGTCCTGGTGATGTTCGAGAACCACGACTACACCCAGATCAACGGATCGTCGAGCGCGCCGACGTTCAACTCGCTGGCCGCGTCGGGCGCGAAGTTCACGAAGGCGTTCGGCGTGACGCACCCGAGCCAGCCCAACTACATCGCCCTCTTCTCGGGGTCGACCCAGGGCGTCACCAGCGACAGCTGCCCGAAGAACTACAGCAACGTCACCAACCTCGGCAGCCAGCTGCTCGGCGGCGGCTTCACGTTCAAGGGCTACTCGGAGACGATGCCGTCCAACGGTTACACCGGCTGCAGCTCCGGGAACTATGCCCGCAAGCACAACAGCTGGGTCGACTTCAACAACGTGCCGGCGGCGGACAACCTGACCTACGCGAGCTTCCCGACCTCGGCCAACTACGCGTCGCTGCCGACGGTGTCGTTCGTGACCCCGAACCTCTGCAACGACATGCACGACTGCTCGGTCGCGACCGGTGACACGTGGCTCAAGAACAACCTGAAGCCGTACGCGACCTGGGCGCAGACCCACAACAGCCTCCTGATCGTCACGTTCGACGAAGACAGCGGCACATCGGTCAACCAGATCGAGACGTTCTTCGTCGGCCAGCACGTGAAGGTCGGCTCCTACTCCGAGTCGATCAACCACTACAACGTCCTGCGCACCATCGAGGACGCGTACGGGTTGGCGCCGATCGCGAACGCCGCGACCGCCGCCTCGATCACCGACGTCTGGCAGTAAGAGCCATCCGTCGCCGGGCGTGGGCCCCCACGTCCGGCGACGGCCTTCACGCTCCGGAAGGGGTGCGCAGTGTATCTGTCCACAGTGGCCGCGCCGACCACGACGGCGGCGGCCGGCGCTGAGACCGAGGTCAAGGCGAAGGTCAAGGTCAACGGCAACGTCCTCGCTCTGGGTACGGTCAGCCTCGTCACCGACATCTCGTCGGAAATGGTCACCGCGATCCTGCCGCTCTACCTGGTGCTGGGTCTGCACGTCGGCCCGACGGCGTACGGTGCCGTCGACGGCGCGTACACCGGTTCCACGGCGCTGCTGCGCATGGTCGGGGGCTATATCGCCGATCGGATTCGGCACCGCAAGATCGTCGCCGGCACGGGTTACGCGATGTCCGCCGTCGCGAAACTCGGTCTGCTCGCCGCCGGCGGATCCGTGCCCGCGATCGGCGCCGTCATCGCGGCCGACCGAGCCGGTCAAGGGCTCCGGACCGCGCCTCGGGACGCGCTCATCACCCTGTCGACGCCGGAACCGATGCTCGGCCGGGCATTCGGTGTGCACCGGATGATGGATAGCATCGGCGCCTTCGCCGGCCCGCTCGTCGCCATGGTCGTGCTCGCCACCAGCGGGCAGTCCTTCGACGCAGTCTTCGTCGTCAGCTTCTGCGTCGCGATGATCGCCGTCGGCCTGCTCGCGCTGTTCGTCAAGGACCGCCGCGGCGCCCGGCCGCCCGCGCACACCGTCTCCGCGCGAGCCGTCGTCGACCTGCTGCGCGCCGCCCCGGTGCGCCGATTGACGGCCGCCGCCTGCCTGCTCGGCGTGGCCACGATCGGCGACGGCTTCGTCTACCTGCTGCTGCAGAAACGCACCGACATCGCGCTCGGCTGGTTCCCGGTGCTCGCCGTCGGCACGAACCTGGGCTATCCTGCTCTTCGCCGCGCCGCTGGGCCGGCTCGCGGACCGGTCGGCCGGCTCCGCGTGATCGTCGGCGGGTACGTCGCGCTGATCGCCGTCTACCTGCTGCTGTTCGGCCCGATCGGCGGGTGGCCGCTGCTCGTGCTCGCCCTCGCGCTCTACGGCGGCTTCTACGCCGCGACCGACGGCGTCCTGATGGCGCTCGCCGGCCCGGTGCTGCCGCCGGAACTGCGGACCACCGGAATCGCGCTCGTGCAGACCGGGCAGGCGCTCGCGTACGTGGTGTCGTCCGTCCTCTTCGGACTCGGGTGGCAGCACTGGGGGGCCGCGGAATCGAGCCGGATCGCGGCGCTCGGCGCGGTCGTCGCCGTGCTCGGCACCATCGCGTTGCTGGCCCCGGCCCGGAAGGAAGATGCATGAGCGAGCTTGTCGGAGCGAACAATGTCGGAGCATGGCCGCCGCGCCCTGCGAAGCGGGGGCGGACGTGAGTACGCGTACCCGTGTGATCGTGGCCTGTGTCTTTTCGCTCGTGATGGTGGTGATCGCGGGTTCCTACGTCGCGTTCGCCCGAGGTCGAGCCGGTGCCGCCGTCGCGTCGGACACGGTGTCGATCGCGCCGGGGCCCAGAATCCTGGCGATCAGCACGGCGGCCGGGGCCCGAGGCCGCGTGATCACGGTGCCCGCGAGCGATCCGACCGGCCCGAGACTCGTGTCGGCGCTGTCGTGCACCCGCGTGTACGCGGGCCGGCGGCACCGGCATCTGTCTGCGACCCGACGGCGACCTCGCCACCTACCAGCTCGCGGCGCTCGACGACCGGCTGCGCGTGACCGAGAAGATTCCACTGGTCGGGCTGCCGACGCGGGCCCGGGTCTCACCGGACGGCCGCATGCTCGCGTGGACGGTGTTCGTGACCGGCGACTCCTATAACGGCGGTGTTTTCTCCACCCGCGCCGGCATCCTCGACCGGAAGACGGACACGTTGTTTCCGAGCCTGGAGGCGTTCGCGGTGACGGTCGACGGCAAGCCCTATCGGGCGGTCGACGAGAACTTCTGGGGCGTGACCTTCGGCGCCGACGACAACACGTTCTACGCGACGATGTCCACGGCCGGTCACCGCTACCTCGTGCAGGGCGACCTGGGCACGAAGACGGTGCGGACGCTGCACGGCGGCGTCGAGTGCCCGTCGCTGTCACCGGACGGCACTCGGATCGCGTTCAAGCAGGCGATCGGTGACGACCCGGCGAAGGGATGGCATCTGGCGGTGCTGGACCTCGCGTCCGGCGCGGTGACGATGCTCGCCGAGACCCGCAGCGTCGACGATCAGGCGGCGTGGATCACGAACACGTCGGTCGGGTACGGCATCCCGCGCGGCGCCGGCGATTCCGACGTGTGGACGGTGCCCGCCGACGGCACCGGGGCACCCCGAATCCTGATCCCGGACGCGACGTCCCCGGCGGCGCTGACCTGATCTGTTGATCTTTACGGGCGCGGCCGTCCCGAAACGTGGGCCGGGATCACGTTACGGCGGGATGTCGTGCACAGTGTGGGGGAGCGCAACGTCGGGCTTACCGCGGCGACACCCAGCCGCACCGCATCACCGCGCCTCACCCGGTGCGGGCCGGCCCGACGGAGCCCACCGTGCAGACACCCCTCACGTCACCGCACCCCGACCTGCTGGTCCAGCGAGCACTCGCCGCCGGGACGCTCCTGCTGCCGTCGCCCCGGACCGCCGCGGATGACCGGGTGCTGGCTGTGCCGGTCGGTGATCTGCCGATCTGGCCGGCCGAGTGGCAGCGCGTCCCCGGCAGTCTCGCGACCTTCGCCGACGAGCGGTTCGTCGCCTACACCACGAGCGGTGGCGCGATCGCGACGGTGCATTCGACGGCGGGTCCGGAACCGGCACCGTCGGGTCGCCTGATCGCGCTCGTCGGTCTCGGCGGCCACCGCGTCTCCGTGATGGAAGCCGGCGAGTCGCGGTTTCTCGCGCGCTGGGCCCGCGGCTCGATTACGCACCAGGTCACGGTCGGTCCGATCACGCTGGCCGCG
The DNA here is from genome assembly GCA_963797605.1 of uncultured Actinomycetota bacterium. Classification (GTDB taxonomy): domain Bacteria; phylum Actinomycetota; class Actinomycetes; order Mycobacteriales; family Micromonosporaceae; genus DASQPR01. The sequence goes on from CAWCPX010000009.1 coordinate 129,208, forward strand.
TTCATGGAATTGGTCCTGAACGTGAGCTGGCCGGCATAGGAGCGACGGGCGACAACACGCTGTTCGCGGCGTCAGCGGCAACAGATTCCGGCCGTCTGACGCGGCTTTCGAGTGCACGGCTTTCGAGTGCGCGGCTTTGGTGGTCCGGCTTTGGTGGCTCGGCTTTGGTGGCTCGGCTTTGGTGGTCCGGCTTTGGCGCGGCGTTTGTGTGTCGGTGCCAGTGGCCTGGCCTCGATGACCGGCTTTCGATGACGCCGGCTGCGATCACGCAGAGCGATCGGTTCGGCGTGGGCGGCATGTTGGTTGCGCGCAGCTTTGCTCTGCGCACTCCCAGGCAACAGTTACATTGAGTGATCAGAACCGAACTGACCACCGCAGCGGGTTTCAGAAGATGGGCAGCTCAGGGTGGTGTTGCCGTCGGGTGAGCAGAGCAAAGCTGTGAACAGACAGCACCATGGATTCGACAGTCCATCACTCGCGGTGATTCTCCGCCGATGCGCCACCTCGAGCGAAAGTGTTACGGAAAGTGACGCTGCGGCGTCGGCTCCGGGCTATTCGACGGCGAGGCTGACCTCGGTCGACTTCACCAGCGCCACGATCTCCCGACCTCGGCTCAGCGCGAGGTCGTCGGCACCGCTCTTCGTGATCGCCGCGACCAGCGTCTGCCCGCCGATGATCTCGATCGCCACCGTGGCCATGACCGGGCCGGTATCGATGCGCACGATCGTGCCCGGAATCTGGTTGCGGATGCTCAGGCCGCCCACCGGGGCCAGCGCGATTGAGACGTCGGTCGCCTTGACCAGTGCCGTGACGCGGTCACCCTCGACGATCTTGAGGTCGTCAACGGCATCGAGCGTGATCGCGCACGTGATCTCCTGGCCGCCGCCGAGGCGCACGCGGACGGTGCTCATCACCTCGCCACGGGCAATCGCCTCGATCGTGCCGCCGAGCTGATTCCGGATGCTCAAACGCATATTTTCTCCCCCGATGTCACTAATCACTCTAGATCGCCACGGAGGCACGATCGTGCCGATCCATGGTTGCCGAGGCCGCCACGGGTCGGCACGATCACGTTGAGGCCGCCACGGGTCGGCACGATCACGTGCCTCAGAAACGTCGTTCTGCGCGCCACTCCTGGTTCGCGATTTCCGCCCGTGACGGCTTCCATGCCGCCGCCGACGCGGCCGATGGAGGCAGCGCGCGCATGCGCGTGCGCACGACCAGCACCCCCATGATCAGGAGTACGTCGAGCGCCACGATGATCAGGGGCGACAGGGCGGTTGCCAGGAAGCTGCCGTTGATCGGGGAGGATCCGACACCGGTGGCGGACGCGTGGTTGACCGCGAACAGGACGACGGCGCCCACAATGATCGCGACGCGCGACGCGAGGATGAACGGGTGCTTGAACACGGGATCGGGGTCGACCGACGCTTCGGCCAGCGCGCGACGTGTCTTCGTCAGCCACCACGAGCTTGAGCCCCACAGCGTGAGAAGCGCGAGCAGGGTGACGCCTGCCTGCCTGCGGAGCACCGTCAGCACGTGCACTCGATCGGCATAGGAGATCCACGTGGCGCCATGGAGGGATTGATACACCCATACGTTCACGGCCGAGGTGGCCACGCACAGCCCGATACAGACGACCGCGGCGACGATGACGAACCACGTCAGCATCTCCCACTCGTGAGTGGTGCCACGGGGTTCGCCCGTGCGTGCTGTTTCTGATGGCATGCGTTGCTCCGAAGCCGGGGGAAGAATTCGCGCGGACGTTAGCAGGTCGCGGCCGCGGGTGGGGGTCAATATCACGAACCCCGCCCGCTGATGTCCGCAAGAAATTTGCGTCGATCTATTTACATTCGGACACGCGAATCGTACGGTCTTGCTGAGCCGGCTCCCGAAATGTTCCGGCAAAGTAGTCGAAACCACCGCGATACCGCATGGTCCGCTCCCGTGCCGGTGTGGTGCGACCGGGTTTCCCACCGGAAGCACGCCGCCGCCGGTTGAGCGTGGCTTCGCCCGGCCAGCCCCCGCCGCGAGCGAGATCGAGGTCCGCGATGCATCGACGTGCCACTCCATTACGACGCCGCGTCGCCGCCGCCACGGCCGCGCTCGCGCTGCTGGTCCTCGGCCTCACCGCGAGTCCGAGTCCGGCGAACGCCGCGAGTCCACCATGGATGGACACGACGCAGACACCGTTGCAGCGGGCCAACGAGCTGCTCGCCGCGATGTCGATCACGGACAAGCTCAACCTGATGCACAGCGCGTCCGCGTGCAACGGATACGACACGTGCACGGCCGCGAACACGACGCTCGGCATCCCAGCGCTGCACATGCAGGACGGCCCGGACGGTGTCGCCGACGGCGTCGTCGGTGTCACCCAGCTCGCCGCCCCGGTAGCCGCCGCCGCGAGCTTCGACACCGCGCTGGAAGGTCAGTACGGCCAGGTTATCGGCTCGGAACAGTGGGGCAAGGGCGTCAACATGGTGCTCGGCCCGACCATCAACATCGTCCGGGACCCGCGATGGGGCCGCGCGTTCGAGTCGTTATCCGAGGATCCGTATCTCGCCGGGCAACTGGCGGTCGCCGACATCCAGGGCATCCAGTCGCAGGGCCCGATGGTCAACGTGAAGCACTACGCGGTCTACAACCAGGAGACCAACCGCAACCAGACGAGCGACAACGCCATCGTCAGCGACCGGGTGCAGCGCGAGATCTACCTGCAGGCGTTCGAGGACGCGGTGAAGCAGGGCGGCGCGCTCTCCGACATGTGCTCGTACGCGGAGATCAACGGTACGTTCGCCTGTGAGAACAGCAACCTGCTGCAGACGATCCTCGGCCAGTGGGGCTTCACCGGGTTCACCGCGTCCGACTTCGGCGCGACCCACTCCACGGTCGCGTCCGCGAACAACGGCCTCAACATGGAGTTGCCGGACAGCACCTACTTCGGCCAGCCGCTCACGGACGCCGTCAACGCGGGCACCGTCTCGACGGCCACCATCGACAACTCCGTCCGACGCATCCTGACCTCGATGTTCGCGGCCGGGCTCTTCGACAAGACGCAGACCGGCACGCTCGCGACCGACGTCACCTCGACCGCCCACGCGAACGTCGCGAAGCAGGTGGCCGAGGAGGGCTCGGTGCTGCTGAAGAACGCCGGCGTGCTGCCGATCACGCCGGCCAAGCACACGATCGCGGTGATCGGTGACGACGCCGGCATCGACGCGACCACGACCGGTTTCGGCAGCGCGCAGGTCAACGCGCCACACGTGATCACGCCGTTCCAGGGCATCACGACCCGCGCCGGCACCGCTCAGACCGTGACTTACGCGCAGGGCGTGGCACCGCCGAACGGCGGCCCGGTCGACCCGTCGTTCATCACCCCATCGCAAGGCACCGGCCAGGGCTTTTACAGCCAGTTCTACAGTGGTACGGCTCTGAGCGGCACCCCGATCGCGACCCGCAACGACCCGTCGCTGACCTACACGTGGGGCGGTCTGACCCCGGGCAACGGCGTCCCGACGACGAACTGGTCGGCGAAGTTCACCGGCACCCTGACCCCACCGACGACCGGCACCTACAACTTCTCACTGACCAGCGACGACGGCAGCCGCCTGTTCGTGAACGGTCAACAGATCATCAGCAACTGGGCCGACCAGCCGCCGACGACGAAGACCGGCTCGATCTCGCTGACGGCCGGCCAGCCGGTCTCGATCGAGGTCGACTACTTCCAGGACGGCGGCGGCAGCCAGCTCGACCTCGACTGGCAGGTGCCGAACCAGAACCTGCAGGCCCAGGCGGTCACCGCGGCCACCGGCAAGGACCTCGCGCTCGTCTTCGTCGACATGACCGAGGGGGAGGGCGCCGACCTGCCGAACATCGACCTGTCGGCGGCACAGAACCAGCTGATCTCCGCGGTCGCGGCGGCGAACCCGAACACGGTCGTCGTCGTGAACAGCGGCTCCGCGGTCACGATGCCGTGGGCGAGTTCGGTCAAGGGCATTATCGAGAACTGGTACCCGGGTCAGGAGGACGGCACCGCGATCGCCGCGCTGCTCTACGGCGACGTGAACTTCTCCGGCAAGCTGCCCGTGACCTTCCCGACCTCGCTGGCCGACGTGCCCGCCTCGACGACGGCGCAATGGCCGGGCTCGGGCGGCACCGTGCAGTACAGCGAGGGGCTCGACGTCGGCTACCGCTGGTACGACGCGCAGGGCAAGACGCCGATGTTCCCCTTCGGGTTCGGCCTGTCGTACACCACATATGGCTATGCGAATTTGACCGTCGGCACGCCGGACGCGAGCGGAAACGTCGCCGTGGGCTTCGACGTCACCAACACCGGATCCGTCACGGGCACGGAGGTGCCGCAGGTCTACGTCGGGCAACCCGCGGCAGTCGGAGAACCGCCGAAGAACCTGCGGGGATTCACCCGCGTCACGCTGGCGCCCGGCGCGACCCAGCACGTCAGCCTGACCCTCGACGCGCGCAGCTTCCAGTACTGGAATAACACGTGGCTCAACGCGTCCGGCTCGAACGCCATCTACGTCGGCGCCTCGGAGCGAGACATCCGCCTCACCGGTGCGGTCACGATCAGCGGCACCGGGGGAGAACCGTCGCCGCCGACGGCGCCCGGGAACCTGACTGTCACCGGCCACACCTCGACGACGGCGTCCCTGTCGTGGACGGCCTCGACCAGCAACGTCGGCGTCACCGGCTACCAGGTGCGTCGAAGCGGCACCGTCGTCGCTACGGTCACCGGCACGACGGCCACCGTGACCGGGCTGACGCCATCGACCGCGTACAGCTTCACGGTCACCGCGATCGACGCGGCCGGCAACGTGGGCGCCCCCTCGAACACCGTCACCGTGACCACCGACGCTGCCCCTCCGGTCAATCTCGCCGCCGGGCACCCGGTCACCGCGACCAGCGTGAATTCGACGTTCGCGGCCACCAACGCGGTCGACGGCAACGCCAGCAGCTACTGGGAATCGGCGAACAACGCGTTCCCGCAATCGCTCACGGTCGACCTCGGCTCCAGCCAGAACGTCAACAAGATCGTGCTCAAGCTGCCGCCGTCGACGTCGTGGGGAGCGCGTACCCAGCAGGTCACGGTCTCCGGCTCGGTCGACAACGCCACCTTCAACGTGCTCTCCGGCCCGTCCACGATCGGCTTCGACCCGGCCGTGCAGAACAACACGGCGACGATCAATTTCGGTGCGACGTCGGCCAGGTACGTGCGGATCACGATCGGTGCGAACACTGGCTGGCCGGCCGCGCAGCTCTCCGAACTGGAGGTCTACGGGTCCGGATCCGGAGGCGACGGCACCCCGCCGACCGCGCCCGGCGACCTGGCCGTCACCGGGCACACGTCGAGCAGCGTGTCATTGTCGTGGACGGCCTCGACCGACAACGTCGGTGTCACCGCCTACCAGATCCGGCAGGACGGCACCGTCGTCGCCACGACCGGCGGCACGTCCGTCACGGTGACCGGGCTCGCGGCGTCGACGGCCTACACGTTCACAGTCACGGCGTCGGACGCGCAGGGCAACATCTCGCCCTCGTCGAACCCGGTCACGGCCACGACCGACGCCGGCACCGCGACGAACCTGGCGCTGGGAAAGACCATGACGTCGAGCGGGTTCTCGCAGGTGTACGGGCCCGGCAACGCGAACGACGGCAACACCGGCACCTACTGGGAGAGCACGAACAACGCGTTCCCGCAGTGGCTGCAGGTCGACCTAGGTTCGGCGCGGTCGGTGAAACGGATCGTGCTGACGCTGCCGCCGACCTGGGGTGCCCGCAACGAGACGATCGCGGTCTCCGGAAGTCTGGACGCCTCGGCGTTCACCACGATCGCGGCGGCGACGTCGTACGCGTTCGATCCGGGGACGACGAACACGGTCACGATCTCGTTCCCGGCGACGACGACGCGCTATCTGCGGCTGACGTTCACCGCGAACACGGGCTGGCCCGCCGGTCAGGTCTCCGAGTTCCAGGTCTGGGCGAGCTAGCCGCGTGACCTTGGCGAGAAACTGTTGTCCGAGCAGCAGTTTCTCGCCAAGGTCAGGTTAGAACCCTTCCGGCTGGTGCGGGACGTAGTCCGCACCCAGGCGCCGCAACTCGTCGTCCGACAGTTTCAGGTCGACGGCGGCGATCGCGTCCGTCAGGTGATGCGGCTTGGTGGCACCGAAGATCGGCGCCGTGACCGCCGGCTGGTGCAGCAGCCACGCGAGCGCGACCCGGGCGCGGGTGACGCCGCGTTCTTCGGCCACCGCCGACACGGCCTCGACGATCTTTCGGTCGCTCTCGATCGTCTGGCGGTAGAGCGACTTGGCGAACGCGTCGGTCTCGCTGCGATCGGTGGCGGTGCCCCAGTCACGGGTCAGGTGGCCGCGGGCGAGCGGGCTCCACGGGATCACGCCGACGCCCTGGTCGAGGCAGAACGGCAGCATCTCCCGCTCCTCCTCACGCATCAGCAGGTTGTACTGGTCCTGCATCGACACGAAACGCGTCCAGCCGTGCCGATCGGCGAGGTACTGCGCCTGCGCGAACTGCCACGTCCACATCGACGAGGCGCCGATGTAGCGCACCTTGCCAGCCTTGACGAGATCGTGGAGCGCCTCCATCGTCTCCTCGATCGGCGTGTCGGGGTCGTACCGGTGAATCTGATAGAGGTCGATGTAGTCCGTGCCGAGGCGGCGCAGGCTCGCGTCGCACTGGGTCATGATGGCGCCGCGCGACAGGCCGCCGCCGTTGGGGCCGTCGCTGACCCGGAAGAAGACCTTCGTCGCGATGATGACCTGGTCACGCTGGGCGAATTCGCCGAGGAGCTTGCCGGTGATGGTCTCGCTGCTGCCGGCCGAGTAGCCGTTGGCGGTGTCGAAGGTCGTGATGCCGGCCTCGATCGCCTGCCGGAAGAACGGTCTCGCGTCATCCTCGCCGAGCGACCACGCGTGGCTGCCCTGGTGCGGCTCGCCGTAGCTCATGCAGCCGAGGATCACCTTCGACACGTTCAATCCCGATGTACCTAAGCGTCCGTATTCCATGACCAACACGCTAGCCGCCGGAAGTTTCGATCGACCAGTCGTGTTGGATCGAGGCGTGAGCCGACTCTTCTCGCCGCTGACCCTGCGCGGCACCACCTTCCGCAACCGCGTCTGGACGTCGCCGATGTGCCAGTACTCGTCGGTCGACGGCCACCCCACGGACTGGCATCTGGTGCACCTCGGTGGGATCGCCCGGGGCGGCGCGGCGCTCGTGTTGAGCGAGGCGACGGCCGTGACCGCGACCGGCCGGATCTCGCCGGACGACGCCGGCATCTGGACCGATGCGCAGGCTGAGGACTACCGCCGGATCACCGCGTTCATCCGGTCGCAGGGCGCGGTGCCCGGCATCCAGCTCGCGCACGCCGGCCGGAAGGCGTCCACGTACGCGCCGTGGAAGGGTCGTGGCTCGGTCCCGCTCGCGGAAGGCGGCTGGCCGACCGTGGGCCCGTCCCCGATCGCGTTCGGCCGCTACGCGGTGCCCCGGGAGTTGACGGTCGCGGAGATCGGCGAGATCGTGACGGCGTTCGCGGACGCGGCCCGGCGAGCGCTCACCTCCGGCTTCGAGGTTGCCGAGATCCACGCGGCGCACGGGTACCTGCTGCATGAATTTCTGTCTCCGCTGTCGAACCAGCGTGAGGACGCCTACGGTGGTGGGCTCGCCGGGCGCAGCCGCTTCCTGATCGAGGTCGCCGCCGCCGTGCGTGCCGTGTGGCCCGATGATCAGCCGCTGTTCGTGCGGGTCAGCGCGACCGACTGGGTCGAGGGCGGTCTGGAACTCGCCGAGGTCGTGGAGGTGGCGCGCAATCTGGCCGATCACGGTGTCGATCTGATCGACGTCTCCAGCGGCGGTCTCTCGTCCGACCAGGACATCCCGATCTCGCCCGGCTACCAGGTCCCGTTCGCGCGTGCTGTCCGCGAGGCCAGCGGGCTGCCGGTCGCGGCCGTCGGGATGATCAACGAGCCGGAACAGGCGGAGCAGATTCTCGTGGACGGTTCGGCCGACGCGGTCCTGATGGCCCGGGCGCTGCTCCGGGAGCCGTCGTGGCCGCAGCGGGCGGCGCGCGAACTGAAAGCGGACGTCTACTGGCCGAGCCAGTACGTGCGGGCCCGGCCTGTAGCACGCACGACGGTGCCGGCGGCCGGGACGCTCCGGCCGCCGACTCCGCCCGGCACCGCGAGAGACGTGCGGTACGCGGGGTGTGCCGGCCCGCCCACCACGGGTGCCCCTCACCGGCACCTATCCGCGGGCTGCTGCGCGCCAGCTGCCCGCCTCGAAAAAGTCTCCGGACTGCCACGAAACGTCGGCGTCGGTGCCGGTGCGCTCTGTCTCCAGTTGACGACGTGGCTGCTACACCCACGGGTCCCGGGCGTTGCCTGGCGGTTAACAGGTCGGCGGCATGTTTCGAGGTGGAAAACATCCGACCTCGTCTTGACAAGGGATCGACGAAGCTCGAAGCTGGCTGACACGCGCAGTTAGTAAAGCAAGTTGCCTATCGATGTCGATGGAGGAGGCAACACGTGTCCCATCCCGCTTCACGCCGTTCGCGGCTGTCCCGGCCGCTGCCGAGAGTGATCCTCGGCGGGTCCTTGGCGGTCGCCGCGGCCGCAGCGTTCACCCTTGTCACCGTGTCGCCGAGCGCAGCCGCCACCGCGGCGCACCCGTTCCCGACGCACGTGACCTACAAGGTCGGTGTGACACCGTCAGCGAGTCAGTCGAGCCGCGACGCCGCGGTGGAGAAGCAGTACGACTCCTGGAAGGCGACCTACCTGGTCAAAGGCTGTGCATCGAACGAGTACTACGTCTCCACGAAGGGTGACGACGACGCGCCGAACAACGGCACGGTGTCCGAGGCCCAGGGCTACGGCATGAACATCGTGCCGCTGATGGCCGGTTACGACGCCAACGCCCAGACCGAGTTCAACGGCCTGTGGCAACTGGTCAAGGACCATGTCGACAGTCACGGCATGATGCAGTGGCAGCTCGACGGCAAGACCTGCAAATACGCTGATTCGGGTACGCCCGACGCCGCCACCGACGGTGACCTGGACATCGGCTACGGGCTGATCCTCGCGGACAAGCAGTGGGGCGGCTACACGGCCGACGCCAAGGCCTGGCTCGCGAAGTTCTGGGCCGCCGACGTGGCGTCGGACGGTCACCTGAAGTGCGAGGACGACGGTCCGTCGACGGACACGCGGCCGAGCGACTTCATGGTGGACCACCTGCGGGCGTTCGCGGCCTACGACACCGCGCACGACTGGGCCAAGGTGGTCACCCGGACGCAGGCCGTGATCAGCGAGTTCACGGCGGCGTACTCGTCGGCGTACGGGCTGATGTCGGACTTCGTGGTCAGCGCGAACACCACCAGCCCGAAGCCGGCACCGGCCGACTACCAGGAGAACCAGCCGGACAACATCGTCGGCTACAACTCGATCCGGGTTCCGTGGCACATGGGCACGGACGCGCTGCTCTACGGCACCACGACGGCCGCGGTGACCTACGCGACGGCGGTCAAGGAGTCGAACTGCCTCAAGAGCGAGTCGGGTGGCAACCCGCAGAAGGTGTACCCGCACACGAAGTTGAACTGCGTCAAGCGCACCACCGACGGCGACGGCAACACCGACACGCAGGCCGAGGAGGCCGGTGACTCGGTGGGTCCGTCCGCGATGGCGGCGGGCGACCAGACGTGGACGGACGCGATCTGGGCCGAACTGGCGAAGAACCCGTTCGGTGACGCGTACTACGGCGAGACCATCAAGATGATCGTCTACATCGTCATGGCGGGCGACTACTGGAACCCGGTGGCATAACCTGCCGAGACATCGAAACCGCCGCCGGCCATGCAGGGCCGGCGGCGGTTTTCTGTCCTGTTCAGACGCCAGGCGCTACTGCTGTGTCCAGACCTGGTTCGTCTTGCCGTTGCAGGTGTAGAGGATGAGCTTGGCCAGGTTGGCCGTGCTGGCACCCTGCACGGTCAGGCACTTGCCCGACTGCACGCCGACGATGGTGTTGTTGGTCAGCGTCCACTGCTGGTTCTCGCCGCCCGAGCACGTGTCGATCTGCACAGCCGTGTTGTTGGCCGTGCCGCTGCCGGCGGTCTCGAAGCATTTGCCGAGCACCGTCAGCGTGCCGCCGGTGTTCGTGATGGCCTGGTTCGAGCCGCCGTTGCAGGTGTAGATCTCCAGCTGGGTGCCGTTGGTGGTCGACCCGTTGTTGTCGTCGATGCACTTGCCGGAGCCGCCACCGACGTACGCGTGCGCCGTCGGTGTGGTGCCGCCGCTACTGGTGATCTTCGTGAACACCTTGGTGTACGCGTACTTCAGCGGCTTGTCGTAGCCGTCGACCTCCCAGAAGGCGAGTTCGCCGACGCCCTTGGAGGCCGCGAAGCTCTCCAGCGTCGCCGCGTTGCCCTGCGTGAAGTCCTCGTCGTCGTCGTTCTCGCCGGCGATCGGGGTCAGTCCCATCGTCGCCCAGATCGACGCCGACGTACCGCCGTAAACGCTTGTCAACTGCGTGTGCGTGGCGTTCGCGGCCGACTCGGCATCGGCCAGCGCATTCTCGCCGTCGCCGAAGTCCATCGTCATGATGTTGACGATGCTGACCTTGACCCCTTTGCTTTTGGCGTCGTTGAGCAGCGCCAGCGCGTTGGATTCGAGTCCGTCCGGGTCGACCGGGATGGTGAAGTCCACCTGCACGGCCGGGTTCGATGCTTGCAGCGCGGCCAGGGCCTGGTCGCGGCGGGAATTCGCGGCTGTGTTGTCGAGCGGGTCGCCCTCGATGTCGAAGTCGAGGCGGGTGATGCCGTACGTGGTGACGACGTTCTTGTAGGCGGCCGTCAGGCTCGATACGGAGGTGCAGGTCTCGGCCAGTTCGCCGCCCGTCTCACCGCCGAACGAGATGATGACGTTGCCGCCGGCGTTCTTGATCGCGGTGACCTGCGACGTGAACGCCCCGAGCGCGTCGTCGCCGTCTTCCCACTCGGGGGTGCAGCCGCTCTTCGGGATGAGGAACGCGAGGGTGTAGTACTTGTTGCCGCTGGCGCTCAGGTCGGCGGCCATGTCTCCGGTCGATTCGCTGCCGATCTGGACGTAGGGCGCCGCGTAGTGGGCCGGGAACGCCGTCGCGGCGGTCGCGGGCGCAGCGTCGACCAGCGCACCGGCCACGAGTGCTCCGGTGGTGATCGCCGCCATCAGGATGGATCGGTGGCGCATGCTTGGCCTTTCCGTGCTCGGGCGACGTGCCGGCACCGGGCGTTGGACCCGGGCCGGCACGTCACGTGGACATGGAGGCCCCCGTGTACGCGAGTTAGTTAGTCAAGTTATCTAACTAATGTGAGAGATGCTGGCCCGACCTGTCGTCGATGTCAATACCCGTCTATGTCATGCCCGATGCGGCGCGCGCGAATGTCGCGCTGGTTCGGCGCACGCGAAAGGTCCGCCGCGCCTGGAGTGCGCGGCGGACCCGGAGACGGCGGTTTCAGCTCGTGGTGGGATCACCCGGCATGTTCGGCGGGGTCGGCGCGGCGTGCGCGCCGGTGACGGTGCCCGTCGGAGCATAGTCGTGGCCGCCATGGCCGGTGTGGTCGTCGAAGGCGTGCTGGAGTTTGCGCAACCGGAATGCGAGGGTCACATCGGTGACAGCCCGCCCCAGCGCGACCACGGCGACGTAGAGCACGAGCACGTACACCGACCGGTGGAAGTTCCCGGCGGCCCAGAAGCCGACGAGCAGTTCCGCGATGCCGACGACGAGCAGCAGCCACCAGGCGTCGCTCTCGGTTTTCGTGGCGAAGGACAGCATGATGTCGGTGATGCCCTTGAAGAGCAGGTACCAGCCGATGAACGCGGCTACCCAGACGAAGGTGTCGCCGGGGTGCACGAGGGCGACGATGCCGGTCGCGAGGAACAGGACGCCGAGAAGCGTGTGCAGCCACTTCCATCCGGGTGCCGTGAACGCGTTCACGAGTTCGGCGGCGGCCGCGAGCAGGATGATCACGCCGGCGAGGGCGGCGATCGCGGCGACCGTGTGCACGTTGAAGCGCAGCACCACCCAGGCGATGATGGTCCAGGCCGCCGCCGTGACGAGGTAGATCCACCACGGCACGCGCCGGGAGCCGTCCGTGAGGAAGACGTTCGACATGGGCCTGCCTCCTGTGTCCGTTGATCCAGTAGAGCATTCACGTTTCGGCGATGTGCCCATTTTTGCGAGGTACGTCCGGTGGGAAGAGTCACCACTCCTCGCATTTCCGGCAAATGGCTTTAAACGTCATCACGGGCTGCCACGATGACATGATGGCGGATACGGGCGACGTCGCGCCGATGCCCGACGATCCGGAGCCGAGCGGGCCGCGCTCCGGCGATGCGAGTTCCGGCGACGCGAGCTCCGACGTCACGCGAACGGCCGCCGTGCGCCGCCACAGCGTCGGCGGGCTCCGATGGACCGCCGCGATCGTCCTCCTGCTGATCGCCGGACTGCTCGTGCCCGCGACGATCGCGGCCCGCTACGCCCGCGGCGAGCTGTTGAACACCGACCGCTTCGTCGCGACGATGGCTCCGCTGGCGACCGACCCGGCCGTGCAAAGCGCCTTGACCGAACGCGTGACCGACGAGGTCATCAACTACCTCGACCTGCCCGCGCTGATCAACCAGGCCACCTCTGCCGTGAACATCCGCGGCCTGAACGCGCTCGGGGGCCTTGTCGCCGGCCCGATCACCGACTGGGTGCACTCCTTCGTCTACAAGCACGTCAACCAGTTCGTCAGCAGCGCCACGTTCGCGTCGCTCTGGGCCTCGATCCTGCGAGCCGCGCATCAAGCGGTCGACCACATCCTCACCGGCGAGAAGAACGGGGCGGTCACCGCGACCGACGGCGCTATCGTGCTGAACATCGGCCCGCTGGTCGCCGGCGCCAAGACCGCGCTGGTCAACGACGGGTTCTCGCTCGCGTCCAAAGTGCCGACCGTCAACACGTCGTTCACGCTGTTCGAATCCGACAAGATCACCAAGGTCCAGGGGTACGTGCGGCTGCTCAACCGCACGGCGAACTGGCTGCCCTGGATCACGCTCGCCGTCTTCGCGCTGGCGCTGTGGGCCGCTCCCCGCCGCCGCCGGGCCGCCATCGCCGGCGTCGTGTTCGCGGGCCTGCTGATGATCGTCGAGCTGATCACGAACGGATACATCCGGAACGCGTACGTGCGCGCGCTCGGTATCAAAGGTCTGGATCAGCCAGCGGGACTCGTCGTCTACAACCAGGTCACGCACTACCTGATCCTCGCGACCGTCACGGCGCTCGTCACGTTCATCGTGGCCGCCGTGTGGCTGTGGCTCGTCGGCCGCGGGCGCGTCGGCACGCTGCTGCGACGGATCGTGGACCCCGGGTTCTCGTGGACGGCCCGGCAGATCGGATGGTCGCGCAACGGATTCTGGACCGGGCTGTACGCGTACCGCGGATGGGTGTTTCTGGTTTTGGGTGTTCTGGCCTTCGTCATTCTGTTGCACAACCCGTTCATCAGCACCGCGATCTGGCTGACGATCGGCGCGCTCGTCATCACGTGCGCGTTCGCGGTGATCCACCGGTTCGGCCGTCGCGTCACCCATCCGGCGACGCCGGCGGCGCCGTAGCCCCGGATTTGCCCACACGGCGGCGAGCGGCGGTGACAATCCGGCTCGGCGGTTTGTCGCGGCGCCACGATTCCGGGTCGGCCGAGCCACGGGCCCAGGTGCCCAGGCGGCCGGTGTGCTGGGCGGCGAGAGCGCCGAGGATCGCCGTGGCCACGATGACCGATCCCATCACGACGAGCCACGACTGGATCGCGAACACGGCGCCGATCGTGCCGTACTGCTGTTCGTTCTTCTGGATGATGCGCGGCACGAACTCGACCGACAGGGCGCTCGCGACGACCATGGCGATGGACGTGATGATCGCGGTGGCCGCGATGGACCGAATCCGGACCCGGCCGCAGAGCAGCACGAACGGTGTCAGCCACCAGAGCGCGACCGAGAACACGATCAGCAGCAGTGCGCGTAGCGAGATGACGTAGAAGGCCGGGCTCTCGGTCAGCTTCAGCGCGAACCCGACCAGCGCGAGGTAGAGGATGATGCCGATCAACCATTCGAGACCGCGCAGGCTGCCCTTCATGCCGAGCCGGGGCAGCGCCCAGGAGTTCTCGTAGACCCGTTGCAGCGCCCGCGTGAAACTCGTGGCCGACCCGAGCACCACCAGCAGGCCGAGGACGGTCAGGCCACCGTGGAGTTCGTCGCGCGAGGAAACCAGGTGCTGCAACGTTTGCGAGGTGTCGCCGTTGAGGCCGAAACGTCGCCGCAACGTGTTCTGCAGGGCTTCGCCCACCGCGTCCGGTGCGAGCGAGATGATGCCGATGAGCAGCGGAAACAACGCCATGAAGGTCTGTGCGGCCAGGACGACGGCGCTCTGGATGAGTCCGACCGACGCGAGGCGCTCGACCACAGGTGTCGCGCGGGTCAGGAGAGACTGCGAGAAGGATCGGAACAGTGACATACTGCCCATAAGACGATTATCGGTTGTACCGAACAGATCGGCGCTCGGTTTGTCACAAAGCTCCCCGGCGCGGGTCCACCGAGTCCGCAGACGTCTGGTGGAGCGCGATGCCTACGCGTTCCTGCTCGTCGCGATCGTCGTGACGATCGTCCTCGTGGGCTTCGGCAACGCGGGCGGCCCGGTCGCGATCGGTGTCCAGGGTGGAACGCTCGTGTTCGCCCTGTGGACGTCCGGCGCCCACGCTCGCCCCCGCCAGATCGCTGCCGCGCTCGCCACCGCCGCGTTCGTCATCTCCATCATCGACACCGGCCGGGTCGAACCGTGGCTCGAAGGGCTCGACTCAGCGTCCGGCGCGCTGCTCGCCATCGGCGCGATGGGCGCGATCCTGCGGCGAGCCAAGGAACGGCTGATGGTCGACCGGGACACCGTGCTCGCGGTCATGGGCGTCTACCTGCTGATCGGGCTCGCGTACACCTACATTTTCGGGTTCATCGGATCGGTCAGCGACACCCCGTTCTTCGCCGGCAACCACGGCACCGTCGACCCGGCCGACTTCATCTACTACAGCTTCGTCACCCTCGCAACCGTCGGCTACGGCGACTTCACCGCGGCCACGCGAACCGGCCAGCTCGTCTCCGTGTCCGAGGCGATCATCGGACAGCTGTACCTTGTATCGGTAGTCGGGCTCGTGGTCGGCAACTTCGGCCGGCTGCGCGACGGCGGGCCGGCCGGTGGCGCGCAGCCGCCGGGCCTGCCGACCGACGACGAAAACGACAACGAATGAAGGGACGGCTCCGGTGAGCGTCGAGATCGCTAACGTGCCGGCGAAACACCGCTATGAGATACGCCTCGACGGAGCGCTCGCCGGGTTCTCCGCCTACCAGATGCGTTCCGGCACACCCGAGGCCACGATCGTCACGCACACGCAGGTCGAACCCGAGTACGAGGGTCATGGGCTCGGGAGCGCGCTCGCCCGGGGCGTGCTCGACGACATCCGGGCCCACGGTGGCGTCGTGGTGCCGCTGTGCCCGTTCATCGCGGCCTACATCCGCGATCACGACGACTATCAGGACCTCGTCAGTCCTAGTCATTGAAGAACGCGTACGTGGCCGGCGGTGCCGGGATCACGCTGGCCGCCGGGGGAGCGGTGACAGCGTCGGGCGCGCCGAAGTCGGTGAACATGAAGTCGTTCGTCAGGTTGCCGTCGTAGCTGTCCGCGTTGATCGTCAAGTCGGTGAGCCGGCCCTGACCGTCCACGGTGGCGGTGAACGGCGTCCGTCTCGCGGCCACCCCGGCGTCCTTCAGGTCGCTCGCCGGCGGCGCCGTCACCCCGGTCGCGGCGGTCAGGTCGACGGTGCCCGCGACGCGCGTCGGATCCGACGGGTCGGGATAGGTCACGTCGGACACCTTCGTCAGCAGCCCGGCGATATCGAGCGCGTCGGTCGAACCGGAGGTGTCGAACGGCGCCGCTGTCGCGCTCGTGAGCTTCGACTTGTCGATCTCGAGCCACTTGTCCGGCCCGGCCCCGACCTGTGACTGGAACGAACCGACGTCGAGCTTCGCCCAGAACTTGTCGCCGATCTGCGTGAAGTCGACGTCGATCGGGGTGCCGCCCTCGGTGCCCTGCAGGTCGAGCGTGGCCGCGCGTGACGTCGGGTCGACCGATCCGCTGGCCGTCAGTTTGCCGGAGCCGCCCGCGGCCGTCGAGCCACTCGTGCCGCTGAGGTTGTAGCCCTGACCGTTGAGGTTCGCGACGGCGGTCGCCAGCGTGTCCGCCGCCGATCCGGCCGCCACGACCGGCGTCGCCACCAGCGCCGCGGCGACCACGAGGACGGCGGCCAGGACGACGGACCGAGCGGCAAGACGGTAACCGGCCATGGCATGAGGTTAACGAGGATTGTTCGGGTTACGCCCGATAATCGGAGACTCCGATGCGCGCTCACCTGTCGACGGCGTCGAGAGGCACGTCGACTCGTTCGGCCGCGGGCGCCTCCAGCGTGCGCGCGAGCTGACCCTGTTCGGCGATGCCGAGCGCGTACAGCACGGTGTCCCGCGCTAGTGCGTGCCAGTCGCCGGCCCGGCGCAACATCGCGTGGGCTTCCCCTGCGACACGGAAATGCGCCACCCGGGCCCCGGCCGCGGCCGCCTCGACGGCGTACCGGCGGGACGCGCTCGGCCTGGTCATGTGATCGCCGTCGCCGTGCGCGATCACGACGAGATGGCCCCTGAGCTGCGCAAACGGATCGCCCGGCTCGACCCACGGTGCCAGCGCGCAGACCGCGACCACGGGATCATCGCCGCCGACGTAGAACGCGGTGCGGCCACCCATCGAGTGACCGACCAGCACGACCGGCGCGCCCGGATGTTCAGCGCGGACGCGGGCCAGCGCCCACCTGGCGTCGCGTACCGGGTCCTGGTTCGGGCCGTTCCAACCGCGTACGCGGTAGCGCAGTTGCCACACGGCGACACCGTGATCGCGGGTGACCCGGTGGATCTCCCGGGCGAACAGAGTCATCCGCTGGTAGGAGAGATGGCGGCGGCTCGCGGGCGCGAGACCGGTGGCCCGGCCGCCGGGGAGCACGATCACGACGCCGGTCACGGGGGTGGCGGGTTCCGGTGGCCGCACCCGCAGGCCGGGCTCGCGCTGCGGTGACGTCACGACTCGGCACCCCGGGCGATCCGCGGCCGTGCACGGACGGGGATCGCGGGCACCGTGCGGATCCGCCTAACGGAGGGGTCGGGGGTCACGGCCCCACCTTAGGGCGCCGGTGTCACCGATGCAGGGCAGGCTCGCTGGGCGCGGAGGCGGTCGTCGAGGCGGCGCCCGCCGTGCCGGTCTGCGCGCCGCCGGCGGGGTTCGACGAGGGCGTATCCGTGGCGGGCTTCGTCTCTGTCGCTGTGGGAGCTTTCGCCGCCGTGGCAGGCTTCGTGGTCGGGTTGCCGGTGAAGACGTGCTTGTGCATAGCCCAGTAGCGGAACGCGGTGGCGAGCCCGAGCCCGATCACGTTGGTGGAGATGTTGTCGTCGAGTGTGGTGCGCAGGTCGAGCACGTAGTGCGTGAAAAACAGGATGCCGAGCGAGATGCCGAGACCGACCATGCACACGATCAGGAACATCACGAACTCGCGCCGGATGGCCTGCCGCTTGGTCGCGCTGAAGGTCCAGTAGCGGTTGCCGACCCACGAGACCAGGATGCCGAGCGCCGTGGAGATGAACTTGGCGGTCAGCGGCTCGACTCCGCCATAGCGCAGAACGTTGAAGCCACCCACGTCGGCGACCACACCGACCAGGCCAATCGCGCCGAACTTCGTGAGCCGGGCGCGATGCCGACGGAGTTTGTCGGACCAGCGGTTTACGAGGGACAACGGCCGTTCCAATGCTCGGGGTCTGCTGCGCGTAACAGGCTAACGCTCACTTCAGGCCCGCGCGAAATTGAAAGCGCGTCCCTCTCAGGTTAGCCCTTGCTGTCAGGAGGCTACTTGGAGCCTGTGAATTCGTATACGTCGACCCCGGAAGTCTGGTAACGCAAGGTCGCGTAGGGCGCGAAGGCCGCCGGGCTCGCGTACGGCCTGGTGTGGTCCACGAAGATCCATTTGACGCCCATCTTCTCCAGTTGGGCGGCGCCGTCGGCCGTGGGGTCGGCGATGAATCCGTCGTTGAGCGCGAGCAGTTCCGGTTTCCAGTAGTTGATCGTGATGGAGTCGCGGCCCTTCGGCGCGAGCTTGGCCGATTCCGGCGTCGCGGTCCAGCCCTCGAGCAGCACCTGCCGCTCGCTGAACGCGGCCACCACGAAGCGGCGTGAGTCGCAGTTTGCGTCGGGAGCCATCGGTGTCGTGCAGTGTCGGTTGGTCATCACCATGTCGTCGACGCCCGAGTGGTCGCGGATGAACCGGGCCGCGTCGATCTCACCGACCGAGGTGGCCTGCGGGTTGTTCTGGGAGACACTGGCCAGCTTCGCCATCGGCGGGTGCAGCAGGCTGGTCCATCCGATGAACAGGCCACCCGCGAGCACCGCGACCACGACCGCGGCGCCGGCGAGCCGGACCCGTTCGGTGCGGCCGGTGCCGAGGAACCAGCCCACGACGGCGGCGAGGGCCAGCACGGCGAGCGCGATCAGCACCATCGCACCGGCACGCCGCCAGGCACCCATCGGCAGCGGGCCGAGCAGGATCGGAGCGGCTTCGACGAACACCAGGCCGGCCACGAGGCCGAGACCGATGACGCGTACGCGCTTGTCCGGCTTGATGACGTTGAAGAGCGAGACGAGACCGAGGCAGGACGCGATCGCGAGCAGCGGCTCGGCCGTCCGGGCGAAATACCACTGGCTGGCACCCGGATGCCCGAACACGGCCACGGCACCGGCACCGGCGAGGGAGCCGCCGATCAGCGTCCACGCGACCGGGCTGCGACGACCCGATCGGGTGAACGGGAGCACCACCGCGCCGATCGCACGCGCGAGCACCCCGCCGACGGCCAGGGCCAGCACCAGGACGATCTGCGCGGTGCCGTGCGGGATGCCGAGCCAGGTGTTGACGCCGGTCTCGTCAGCGGCCTCGGTCGGGTTGATGTTGAGGCCGGCGTCGGAGCCCTGGAAGACGAACACGAGCGCGAAGATCAGGCACGCCATCACGATGACGAGGTCGATCACGACGGCCCAGGTACGGCCGCGGTTAAAGAAGATCATGCCCGCGACGGCAAGGCCGAGACCGACCACGAGCAGCGGCAGCGTCGAGCCCTTCGTGCCGGCCGCGCCGATGCACAGGATCGGCAGGAGCACGACGCCACCCGCGACCATCTGCTTGTTCCATCGCAGCGCGAGCACGAGCACGGCGCCGACCATCATCGGGATCGCGAGCGCGAGGCTGGGCGACAGCGGCGCGATCGGGCTGCCGGAGGCGGCGCGGCCGAAGACGTTGAGGTCGCCGCCGAACAGCGCGAGCGCGGCCGCGAGCGGACCGGTCCACGCACGACCGGACAGGCGCACCGCGGCGATCGCGATAGCCGCGACGACCACGATCGGCATCAGCACCGGCATGAAGCGGAACAGCACCTCGTCGAGCGGGGCACCGGAGGCGACCGAGATCTGCGCGACCCAGGCGTGGCTGAACCAGTGGTAGGCCAGGGATTCGCTGTGGACCCAGGGGAACGTCGTCGGGCCGCGGTGCGCCAACTGCCCGGCCAGCGCGAGGTGCAGGTACGCGTCGACGTGGGGCGACCGGAAGCCGGACTGCCAGCTCAGGGGCACGTACCGGAAGTAGGACCGCAGCTGCGGGATCGTGGTGAGGAACAGCGCGCCGATGGCCGTGCTCCACCACCAGGGCAGCGACGTGGACCGGACGTCGATGATGCGCCGGCGCGTGCCGGGCACCGCGAGCAACACGACCGCGACGAGGATCGGGGTGTAGGAGATCCACGGCGTCTCGGTCAGACCCGCGACGACCTGGGCGCCGATCGCGAGCACCGAGCCGATCGCGAAGCCCATGGCGAGGTCTTCGATCAGCCAGCCCTTGCGCGGGCGCACCGAACGCCAGGCGAGCATGCCCGGCAGGATCTGGGTGCCGATGACGACCAGCGTCGCGAGGGTGACGTGAGCGGTGGACATGCCGCCACGGACGGCGTACGCGAGCATCGCCAGCGCGGCCAGCGCCGCGGCCAGGACACCCAAACGACTGAATCGGTTGGTCGCGCGGGCACCTGCTTCCGCCGTCGCGACCGGTGGCGTAACGGGCTCGGGAGCGGGCGGACGGTCCTCGAGATCGGGGGCGGCGTCATCGGTCGTCTGTGTCACGTTTCTCCCCTGAAGCCCGGATTTTTGCGACATCAAGGCCGCCTGGCACGCCCGGTAGTATAAGCATGTGAGGCCCCGTCGGATTTCCGACCGTTGGTGCTATCTTCCTCCTCGTGCATTCCACAGACTCCTCATTGCCGGACGATATGCCCGGAGGCTCCGCGTCCAGCGGCACGCCGCCCGAGCCCTCTGGCGTCTACGTTGCCGGCTATTTCGAGACGCGGTTGACCCAGGATGCCAATCGGGCCAAAGTCTGGAGGCACCTGAGCGATTACTTCACGCGATGGATCGCCCGAGACGCCGACGTGCTCGAACTCGGCGCCGGTTGGTGCGACTTCGCCAACAGCGTCCAGGCTGGTCATGTCGTCGCCATGGACCTCGACGCGACCGTGAAGCGGGCCGCCGCCGAACACGTGACAGCGGTCGTCGGTGACTGCACCGACCTGAACACGTTCGAGGACGGCAGTTTCGACGTCGTCTTCGCGTCGAACCTCCTTGAACATCTGCCGCGCGAAATGGCATCTCGGCTTCTGTCCGAAGCCAAGCGGGTCCTGCGGCCGCGTGGTCGACTGATTCTCATGCAGCCTAACTTTCGGCTGAACCCGGGACGGTATTTCGACGACTTCACGCATGTCGCGATCTATACCGACCAGTCGCTGTCCGACTACCTGGTGTCGGAGGGCTTCACGATCGAGAAGATGCACGCGAAGTTCCTGCCGTTGACACTGAAGTCCAAGGGCTCGGGGCTCACCTTCCTCGTGCCGTGGTATCTCCGGTCGCCGATCAAGCCGCTCGCCGGCCAAATGCTCGTCGTGGCATCGCGATGACCAGGCAACCCCCTTCGCCGATGGAGGTCGGATCCCATGTGGAACGGTAAGACACTGTCGGTGGTGCTCCCGACGTACAACGAGAAAGACAGCATTGCCGAGGTCATCCGGCAGTTTGAGGCCGTCGGCATGGTTGACGAGATCATCGTCGTCAACAACAACGCCGCCGCGGGCACCTCGGAAGAGGTCGCGAAGACCGGTGCCCGTGAGGTGATCGAGACGCGCCAGGGTTACGGCGCGGCGATCAAGCGCGGCTTGCGCGAGGCGGACACCGATCTGGTCGCCATCTGCGAGCCCGACGGCACCTTCAACCCGGCCGACCTGCGTAAACTCTTGGCCTTCATGCCGGAGTGCGACTACGTCATCGGTTCCCGCACGGTCTCCAACTTCATCTGGGACGGCGCCAACATGGGCTGGTTCCTGCAGTGGGGCAACTGGGCGGTCGCCAAGATGATCGAGGTCCTCTACAACACGTCCTACTTGAGCGACGTCGGTTGCACCTTCCGAGTGATGACGCGCGACCAGGCCGCGATGATCCTGGACAAGTCGAAACTCGACGGATCCGCGTACGGGCTCGAGATGCTCCTGCTCGGTGTGATCATGAAGTCTCGCCTGGTCCAGGTGCCGGTCAACTACCACGAGCGGGTCGGTGTCTCCTCGGTGACGGGCGACTTCGGCAAGACCGTGAAGCTCGGCATGGAGATGATCGGGCTGATGCTCCGCATGCGGGCGCGTCGTCGCAGGATCCGCCAGAGCGCGCCGGCCCCGGTCCCGCCGATGGCGTCGGTCGGAAGCTGATCCATTAACCGTCCACCGTCGGCGTCAACCCGCCGACGGTGATGACCAGATCGCGATGGGTCGTGGTGCGCGCGCGCACGCCACGACCCACCGCCGGCTGCGGGTCCAGACCGAAGTCAACGATCCACATCACCATGGGTACGTCCAGCAGCTTGCACGCCACCTCGACGGCCGTCCACCGGGGCCAGAAGACGGCGGGCTCGGTGATGCCGGTGCGGGCCGCCAACGCCGACGGCACCGGCTGGGCGCCGATCTCGGCATCGACGGCCCATCGGCTGATCTCAGGAAACGCTTCTCGGGGCGGCCGCCATTGCACCAGGCGGCCGTCTTCGAGATAGGAGCGGACCCAGCCGTCGCGACGATCCGACGGCGCCCCGACGACGACATGGTCATCGTCGACGCGCAGATCCTCGGGCTGGACGCCGGCTCCGGTCAGGTCGCCGCGCCGCCGTCGATCATGTATGACTGGCCCTGCACGTTCGTCTCGTCGAGCAGCAGCATCCGCACGAGCGGCAGCACGTCGGAGGGCTCGCTGAGACGGCCGGTCGGCGTGCGGCGGGTGATCGCGTCGAGTTCGGTCTGACCGAGCACCGACGACATCTCGGAGGCGAAGAAGCCCGGCGCCACGCAGTTGATCAGCACCCGGTCACGGAACTCGCGGGCGAGCGCGCGTGTGGCCGCCTCCATGCCGCCCTTCGTCGCGGCGTACGCCGTGAGGCCCGGGAAGCCGCGCTGGGCGCAGATCGACGTGATCGACACGACCCGGCCCCGGGCGCCACGGGCCATCATCCGGCGCACCACGGACCGCGTCAGCAGGAGCGGCGAGGTGAGGTTGACGTCGATGATGTTCGCGATCGCGGCCGGAGACGTGTGGATGTGCAGCGAATCCTGGCCGATCGCGGCGTTGTTGACCAGACCGTCGATCGGACCGAGTTCGGTTTCGACGCGCTTGATGTAGGTGTCGACGGCACCCCGGTCGGCGGCGTCGACGGACGCGGCCAGCGCGGACCCCTCATATTTCGCGACGAGCGCGGTCAGCTCCGGCGTGACGGTGCGGGCGAACGTGGCGACCTTGACGTCACGTGAGAGCAGATCCTCCACGATGGCGAGGCCGAGACCGCGCGACCCGCCGGAGACCAGGACAACGGAGACCGGTGGCACCGGCACGGGGGCGTCAGACATCACTCTTCAAAGTCTCCTTCATCGGGATTTCATCCAGCAGGCGGATGCGGCGCGGCATCGCGTATTCGGCGAGCCGGGTCTGCGCCCACTTCATCAGGTCGGCCTCGGTCACGGTGCCGTCGGTGACGATCTCGGCGGCGACGACGCGACCGACGAGCGGCGCGTTGCGACCGAAGACCCGCACCCAGCGCACCGCGTCGTGGGTCAGCAGCGTGTTGCGGACCATGCCGGCCGACACCTTCGAACCGCCGACGTTGATCTCGTCGCTGTCACGCCGGCCGGTGATCAGCACCCGGTCGTCGGCGATCTCGACACGGTCTCCGGTGCGGACGCGGCCGTCGAAGCCGGCGCCGGCGTGCGGTGACACGATCACCAGCTCGTCGTCGTCGATCGAGAGCGTGGGCCGGCTCTGCTTCGCGTCATTGTGCTCGGAATCGGTGGAACCGGAGCGGTCGAGCCAGGCGACCGGGAACCCGGCCCGGCCGTCGTGCACCGCGATCGCGGCCCCGACCTCGCTCGACGCGTAGATCCAGCTGATGCGCGCGGCCGGCAGCACCTCGCGCAACCGGTCAAGGATCGCCTGGTCGACGGGCTCGCCACCGAGCGTGACCTGGGCCAGCGGGAGCGCGGCCAGCTCATCACCGGAACGCAGCAACGTCTGCCGCCAGAACGTCGGGGTGCCGGACACCGCAGTGACGCCGTGCTCGGCCGCGACCGCCGGCCAGGTGTCGAGCTGGGCCTGGTCGATGGTCACCACGCCCTGGCCGGGCACGGTCAACGACAGGGTCACGACCTGCCACCACGCGTACGTCCCCGGGGAGTAGGGGCACAGCCAGACCCGTGGCGGCTGCTCCCCACCCACGGTCGTGAGGCTCGTCAGCGTGTGCGGCACCCGTTTCGGCCGGCCGGTGCTGCCGCTCGTCAGGATCCAGATGCGGCCGGCTTCGGGCTCCCGGGTCTCAGCCGGCTCGACCACACCCGCCGGGGTGACCAGGTGGAAGCCGTCGGCGGAGAGACCGGCCCGCAACTCGGCGTCGACGCGGCCGGCGGTGGCGATCAGCAGTTCGCTCGCATCGGGCTGCCTGTCGGCGTGGCGGGCCACGGCCCGGAACGCGGCCTGGTGCCCGTCTTCCAGCACGGCCAGTGGTGCGGCGGCGAGCGGCCCGCTCGCGGACAACTCCGCCCACGTCGTGGGCCGGCCGTCGACGACGAGGCGGTTCGGCTGCGTCATGCGACTAGCTCGCCTGCAGCACGTCGATCAGGTCGAGGACGTCACCGACCGTGTTGATGCTGCGCAGCCCGGGCGCGTCGAAGTTGAGCTCGCGGTCGATCTCGTCTTCGACGCGGAGCGCCAGCTCGGAGAAGTCGAGCGACCGGAAGCCGATCTCGCGCAGCTCGGCGGCGTCGTCGTCGGGCAGCTTCACGTCGCGGGTGGCCAGCACGAGCGCCATCAGCTCGCGCACCTGGGCACGGTCGATTCGCATTGTGGTCTCCGGAGGCATGTCGGTCCCGTCTGGTGGGGGAGCGGGTGGCAATCGTGGGCGCCCGCCCAGGCTTCACCTGGCCGGGGGCTGCTCAACCGATGCAATGTAACGTAGCGGTCTGACATCGAGGGCATCGGAGGCCGCGTGTTACGCCCGGCGAACGACAGCGACACCGACGATATCCGTCGCTGGCGCAACCATCCACAGGTTCGATCCGTGAGCATCAGCACGCACGAGATCACCGAACCAGAGCACCGGGCGTGGTTCGCGGCCGCCCGGGCCGACCCGCGGCGCCGCGTTCTCGTCTACGAATACGAGGGTGCGCCGGCCGGTGTCGTCAACTTCACCGGGATCGATCCTGACTCCCGTACCGCCATCTGGGGCTTCTATCTTGATGTTGACGGCCTCGACGCGCGCGGCGAAACCCTGCCCGCGTGGATGGCCGTGCAGCGCGAGGCGGTTGAATACGCGTTCGAAACGCTCGACCTCGACGTGCTGACCGGTGAGGTGCTGGAGGCGAACACCGTGGTCCGCCGCATGAATAAACGCCTCGGGTTCACCGAGGGCGACCCCGAGATCACCGTCATCGACGGTGCCGAAGTCCGTGTCTACCCGATCCGATTGAGCCGCGCCGAGCACGACGCGCGTGCCCGTGCCCGCAAGGAGTCCGCATGACCTCGACCATCAACCTCGGCAGCGTGCCGGTCGGCCCCGAGCACCCGCCGGTGATCATCGCCGAGATGTCCGGCAACCACGACGGCAGCCTCGACAAGGCCCTCGACATCGTGCGCGCGGTGGCCGACTGCGGGCGCGCAGATCGTCAAGCTGCAGACCTACACGGCCGACACGATCACCATCAACGCCGACACGCCGCCGTTCCGCATCTCCGCGGGGCACGAGCTGTGGGGCGGCCGGGTGCTCTACGACCTCTACCAGCAGGCGTCCACGCCGTGGGAGTGGCACGAGCCGATCTTCACGCTCGCCCGCGAGCTGGGCCTGGTGCCGTTCTCCAGCCCGTTCGACCCGACGGCGATCGACCTGCTGGAGAAGCTCGACGCGCCGGCCTACAAGGTGGCGTCCTCGGAGCTGGTCGACCTGCCGCTGATCCGGCTGATGGCCGAGACCGGCAAGCCGATGGTCATCTCCACCGGCATGGCCACGCTCGGCGAGATCGACGCCGCGGTCCGGGTGGCCCGGGAGACCGGCAACGAGAACATCATCGTGCTCGGCTGCACCGCCTCCTACCCGGCGCCGCCGGAGGAGAGCAACCTGCGCCAGCTGCCGGTGCTCGCGAACGCGTTCGGCGTCCAGGTCGGCCTCTCCGACCACACGCTGGGCATCGGCGCCGCTGTGGCCGCGGTCGCACTCGGTGCCACGCTCATCGAGAAGCACGTCACGATCTCCCGCGAGGGCGGCGGCGTCGACTCAGCGTTCTCGCTGGAGCCGGCACGAGCTGACGGCACTGCGCCGCGAGACCGAGGTGGCGTGGGCGGCGATGGGGTCGGGCGATCGTCGGCCCGACCGAGCACGAGCGTGAGGGCCTGCGTTTCCGCCGGTCGCTGTTCGTCGTCGAAGACGTCAAGGCGGGCGACGTGGTCAGCGCCGCGAACGTGCGCTCGATCCGCCCGGCCGGCGGCCTGGCCCCGGAGATGCTGTCGTCGCTCCTCGGCCGCACCTTCACCCGCGACGTGGAACGCGGCACCCCGCTGACCCTCGACGTGATCTAGGTCGATTGCCGATCGTGCCGGTCCGTGGTCGCCCCAGCGACCGCGAACCCGCACGATCGCGGACACATCGACTGTGCCGATTCGTGGCTGCCATAGCCGCCATGACTCACCAAGGTCACCTCGACACCGGAGCCGCGCGGCTACCGGGTGGTGAGCGCCAGCAGGGCGTCGGCGACCCGGGACCGGCCCTGACCGTCGACCATGGCCCAGCCCGTCGCCCGGAGTTGGTCGCGCCACGGCACGTCGCGGAGCAGCGCGCCGAGCACCTTCGCGGCGCCGGCGGGATCGCGGCGGATCTCGTCGAGGTGCCCGAGCCCGGCCGCCGTACCGGCCGCGATGACCCGGTCGTAGCCGAGTTCCTGGTTGTCGACGACCCACACGACGGCCGCCGCGGCGCCGATGCACAGCAGCTCCCACAGCGACGTGCCGGATGCGCTGATCACGACGTCGGCCTCGGCCGCGAGGGTCATCAACTCGGTCGTCGGGCCGATCACGCGCATCGTCTGCCCGGCGGTCAACGGCACCGCGCCGATCGCGGCACGCCAGCTCGGGGCGCGGCGCCACGAAGGTCGCGTCGAACGGCTCCCCGGTCGCCGCCAGCGCGGCCGCGAGCACGGGCGAGGCGCCGAACGCGTCGGTCCCGCCGAAGTACGCGAGCACCCGCGGCGGATCGTGCCGGGCACCGGTCGGCGGCTGGCTCGGCCGGAGCCGGAGCACTTCGGTGCGCAGCAGCGCGTACGGCGAGGCCGGCGAGGCGGGCAGCACTGCGGGCCGGGTAGCAGTTCGGCGCCGAGGTTCTGGTCGACGTACACGTCGCCGGATTGGTCTCGCATTGATCCGTCGACGATCGCGAGCACCGGCACGCCCGCCGTCCGGAGCGACGCGCTGACCGACGGGTCGGCGTGGTACGAGTCGAGCACCACCGCGGCCGGTGCGCAACGACTCGATCGCCGCTGCCAGCCCGGGCGCGCCGGTGTCGTGCTGGCGGACGCCGAAGCCGCGCGACGTGACCTGCGTCTCCGCCCACGGCACTCCGGCCAGGTCGGCGACGAAGACGCACTCGACGCCGCGGCTCGCCAACTCCTCGGCGAGCGCGACGCAGCGCATCACGTGCCCGATGCCGAGCACCGGCCCGGCGTCGCAGCAGAAGACGATCCGGGTCATCCGGCTTCCAGCGGCTTCTGTTCGATGTGCGCGTTGATCGCGATGGCCTCCGGGTTGGAGCGCAGCCACGCGACGAGCGCGGGCATGTCGGCGGTGCGGTCGCCGAACGCCTCGACGACGGTCTGGATCAGGGTCCAGTCGTCGGACGGTGTCGAGCGTCACGCGCAGGTCGGAAGCGTTGGGCGCGAACGTCATGCCGAGCATGCGGTGCGCGCTCGGGTTGGTGTAGATGCCGGAGGTCACGTGCACCCGGTGGTAGTCGGTGGCGGTGTCGTCGAGCGCCCGCAACGTCGCGGCCCGGACGATCTCCACGTCCATGCCTCGGGGCACTGAGCGGGGCATCGAGGTCGAGATGTAGTCGAGCCAGGGTGCCGCCCGCCAGGCCGAGATCACGGCGTCGATGACCTGCGGATCCAGCAGCGGGCAGTCGGCGGTGAACCGGGCCACCGCGCCGACGTCGCGGCCCTCGATCGCGCCCAGGAACCGGCTGAGGACGTCGTCGACCGGGCCTCGGTAGACGTCCACACCGAGCGCGGTCGCACTCCGCCACCACGGCGTCGTCACCGGATTCGACGGTGGTGGCCACGATGAGGTCGTCCAGCGCGCCGGACTCCCGGGCGGCCCGAACCACCCAGCCGAGCACGGAACGCCCGGCCAGTGGCATCAGCACCTTTCCGGGCAGGCGGGTGGAGCCCATGCGCGCCTGGATTACCCCGATCACGGACTTCATCTACTGGCCACCTTTTCCTCAGGTAAACGTCGTACGCTGCGACGTATGCTAGCGCCCGGTCAAGCCGCCGTTCGGCTGAGCCGGGGCGGACTTCGGCGCAGGCGTTGGCGGCGCACCGCGCGGATTTGCGCGGTGCCGCGTCTGCGAGCGCGTCGGTGGCCCGTGCAGGCTGCGTGGCCAAGGGTGCACAATGCCAGGGAAACTCGTTTCAGCGGGGATTTGCCCGCCTCGACGAGCGGGTTATAGGGTGCCCGGGCGCGGATCAGACCGCGTGCGAACCCGGCAAATCTGTGCGTGATCGCGCGGGGAAGACGATGTGGACGTGCAGTCGGGATCGGATATCCTGGTCACCGGGGGCACCGGTTCGTTCGGCAAGGCCTTCATCCGCCATCTGCTGGACGCACCACGACCCGGCGCGGGTGGTCGATCTTCTCGCGCGACGAGCTGAAGCAGTACGAGGCCCGCCAGCTGTTCGACGACGACCCACGGCTGCGCTGGTTCATCGGCGACATCCGCGACCGCGACCGGCTCATGCGCGCCATGCACGGCGTCCAGTACGTGGTGCACGCCGCCGCGCTCAAGCAGGTCGACACCGCCGAGTACAACCCGTTCGAGTTCGTGCAAGACCAACGTCATCGGGCTCGCAGAACGTCATCGACGCGGCCATCGACACCGGCGTCGAGAAGGTCGTCGCGCTCTCCACCGACAAGGCGTCCAGCCCGATCAACCTGTACGGCGCGACCAAGCTCGTCGCCGACAAGCTGTTCGTCTCGGCGAACCACTACGCCGCGCAGTACCCGACCCGCTTCGCCGTGGTCCGCTACGGCAACGTGATGGGCAGCCGCGGCTCGGTCATCCCGTTCTTCCGCAAGCTCGCCGCCGAGGGCCGGTCGCTGCCGATCACCGACAAGCGGATGACCCGTTTCTGGATCAGCCTCGACCAGGCGGTGAAGTTCGTCGTCGACTCGTTCGAGCTGATGCAGGGCGGCGAGCTGTACGTGCCGCGCATCCCGAGCATGCGGATCATGGACCTGGCCGAGGCGGTCGCGCCCGACGTCGCCGATCCACGAGATCGGCATGCGCCCCGGCGAGAAGCTGCACGAGGAGATGATCTCGGCGGAGGAGGGCCGCCGGGCGCTGCGCATCGGCGACCGGTACGTGCTGCAGCCGACGATCGCGACCTGGGGGTACACGCCGCCGGCCGGCGGCGAGCGGCTGCCGGACGAGCTTCGCCTACCGGTCGGACACCAACGACCTGTGGCTGCTCGGTCGAGGACCTGCGCGACCATGCTCGCCGGCCGTCGGAGTGCCGAGCTGACGTGCTGCCGTACGGCCGCCAGTCGGTCGCCGAGGCCGACATCGCGCGCGGTCGTCGAGGTGCTGCGCGGCGACTGGCTGACGACCGGCCCGGCGGTCGACCGGTTCGACGGCGACGCTGTCGCGGTGCGTCGGCGGCGCCGAGTGCGTCAGCGGTCACGTCCGGGCACGGCCGCGCTGCACGTCGCGTACGCGGCCTGCGGCGTCGGGCCGCGGCGACGAGGTGGTCACGACGCCCGATGACGTTCGTGGCCACCGCGGCGACCGCGATCGCTGCTCGGCGCCACGGTCGCTGTTCGCCGACGTCGACCCGGACACCGGCGCTGCTCGACCCGGCCGCCGGCGAAGGCCGCGGTCGCCGGCCGCGGACCGCAGGTGGTCGCCGCCGTCGACTACGCCGGGCACCCCGCCGACCACGACGCGCTCGCCGACGATCGCCGGCGGCGCCGGCGCGCTGCTGCTGGTCGACGCCGCGCACTCCATCGGCGCGTCGCTACCAGGGCCGGCCGGTCGGCTCGACCGCCGACATCACCACGTTCTCGTTCTTCCCGACGAAGAACCTGACGACGGCCGAGGGCGGCGCGGTCGCGTCGCCCGGACCCGGAGCTGGCCGCGCGGGCCCGCGCGGTTCCGCAGCCACGGCCTGGTCCGCGACCCGGCCGCGCAGCGCTATCCCGGACGAGGGCGGCTGGCACCAGGAGGTGCACGAGTTCGGCCTCAACTACCGGCTGCCCGACGTGCTGTGCGCGCTCGGCATCGTCCAGCTGCGCCGCCTCGCCGCGTTCCGTGGCGCGCCGGCGCCGAGCTGGTCGCCCGCTACAACGAGCTGCTCGCCGGCGTCGACGGCCTGGCACTGCCGCCGCAGCGCGCCGGCGTCGACGCCGGCCTGGCACCTCTATCCCGGTGCGGGTGCTCGGCGGCCGCCGCCGCGAGGTCTACGACGAAGATGCGCGCCGCCGGGCATCGGGGTGCAGGTCAACTACATCCCGGTCGTACTGGCACCCGGTCTTCGAGGACCTCGGTTACCGGCGCGGCATGTGCCCGAACGCGGAGGCGTTCTACGCCGAGGAGCTGTCGCTGCCGCTGTTCCCCGACCTCACCGACGACCAGCAGGACCAGGTCGTCGACGCGCTCCGGGCCGCCCTTCGCTGACGCGGCGCCACCGGCGGCCGAGTCCAGGCGGGCGGCTGCCGGCGTGCGCGGCCGTGTGATCGACGTCGCCGACGTAGATGCGATCTTGATCACTGTCGGCGGCCGCTGGTGGCCATTGCGGCTTCCGCAGGCACCGATCGGGTGCCGGTTCTCCCGATCGGCGGATGCCGCGTGCCTGCGATGTCGGCCGGTCGACCGGCAGGCGAACGAGGAATGGCCACCCGCTTACGTTCCCGGGCGGCTTCGATGAAATGCCGGAATTATTGCTATTTCGAGTAGACTTAGGCTGCTTTGACAGCCGTTTGACGCTTGGGCTAGCCTCCGGCAGTCGGTCTTCGGGCACAACGAAAAAGCCTGAGCTATAAAGGACGTGACGGTCCGCGCAGCATCGATTCGAAGCTGGTCGCAGGCACGTTGAGGAGGAACAGATCTTGCCCCGGCTCAGTGTTGTTGTCCCGTTCTACAACGTTGCCGACTACATCGCCGACTGCCTCGATTCCCTGGCCCGCCAGACGTTCGAAGACCTTGAAGTAATCCTCGTCGACGACGGGTCGCGCGATGACAGCGTGCACGTCGCCCGGGAGTTCGCACAGCGCGATCCGCGGTTTCGCATCGTCACCCAAGAAAACCAGGGTCTCGGGCCGGCCCGGAATACGGGTGTGGTGCACGCGACCGGCGAGTACATAACGTTTGTCGACAGCGACGACATTGTCCCGCGGTACGCGTACGAGTTGATGGTCCGCTCGCTCGACGAGACCGGTTCCTCCTTCGCGGCCGGCGGGGCTCGGCGCTTCAGCAACTCGTCCGGCGTCCGGCCGTCCTACCTGCATCAGATCCCGTTCGCCAAAGACCGTCTGACGACGCATGTCCTGGAATACCCGGAACTCGCTCTCGACCGGATGGTGTGGAACAAGGTCTACCGCCGTTCGTTCTGGGACGAGTTCAAGTTCGAGTTCCCGCCGATCCGGTACGAGGACTATCCGGTCACGCTGAAGGCCCACCTCGACGCCGTGACGGTCGACTCGCTGTCCAGCCCGGTCTACTACTGGCGCGAACGCGAGTCCGGCGAGTCGATCACGCAGTACAAGTTCGAGTACACGAACCTCTACGACCGCGTGCTCTCCGCCGAGATGGTCATGGACCTCGTCGACCGGCGCGCTCCGATGCTCCGCACGACCGTCCATTCCCATTTCGCCAAGATCGACCTTGCCGCCCTGGTCCAGGCGTTCCCTAGCACCCCCGACGACCGGCTTGCCGATCTGGTGGAACTGGGCCGGCGGCTCACGAGCCGTCTGGACCCCGCGGTGCTGGCGAAGGGCTCGCGCTACGACCGCCTGCAATTCCGGGCGCTGCACACCGGTGAGGTCGACCTGCTGCGGCGCCTCGCACAGTTCCAGATCGACGGCGGCGTGCGCGGTGGCGTCCGGGCCCGCAAGCACCCGCTGATGCGGTGGCGCTACGAAAACGAGTACCCCGGCCTGACCGATCGGAACCGGGTCATTCCGCGCAGCCTCTACCGGCTGCCGTACGCGGCGCTCGAACTCCTCTCCTCGGTGACCCGCGTCTGGTGGACCGACATGAGTGTGATCATCCGCGGCACGGCCGAGATCCGGCACCTGCGCACGACCGACGATTCGACGCTGAAGATCAGTCTCGTCCACGGCCGGACCCGCACCGCGATTCCGTTCAAACGATTCGAGACGCTCGACAAGCACGGCGAGCTGGCGCTGGTCGGCTTCGAGGCCCGGGTGCCGAGGGCGCTGCTCGGGGCGTTGAAGCACAACGGCAGTTCCGTCCGCTTCGCCCTCAGCCTGACATCGTCCGGCGTGCACCGCTCCGAAGACCTGCGCGGCGCGATCCAGGGAAATCCGGTCATGGCCGAGGGCAGCTGGATCACCGACAGGATGTGGATCCAGCCGGGGCCGGTCAAGGGCGGCTGGTTCGCGCTGCGCCAGCACGTCGACCCGTGGCAGATCACCGCCGTCGAGTTCGTCGACGAGTCGATGGTCGTGCAGGTGCACCTGCCGGAGGGCGAGCACCCGGAGCCCAAACTGACGCTCTCGCGGCATTCGCGCAATGACATCGTGGTCGATCTCCAGCCGTTGTCCGACACCGGCGACGGGCAGTTCGTGGCCGCGATACCCCTCGACGACCTCGTCGACCCCGACAACCCCGACGACCCGTTCACGATGGCGACCGTCCGGGTGATGTACGTCGTGAGCGGCGAGGAGAAGCGGCTGTTGTTCGCCGCCGCGCTCCGGCACTCCGTGAGCCACGTGCACCGCAAACGATTGCTGACCGTGACCCGGTCCGCCGGCAACTACACGCACCTCGTGGAGAGCCCGGTCCGGTTGATGGCCGACGAGACCGTTACCGACGAGGGGCCGCGCGGCCTGCGACTGCGGGTGCTCGGTGAGCTGCGAGAGGGCCGCGTCGATCGGGTCATCTGGCGCCGTTACCTCGATGCCCGCGACACGCACGTCGACGTGGCCTGCGATGTCGACGTCGCAGGCGGGCGCTGGTCGGCCACCATCGATGTCGTCGACCTCACCTCGACCGACCCCGCCGACCCGCAGGCGAGCCCGCTCGAGGCCGGTTCGGTGTGGTCGCTCTACGCGATTCCGGCCGGTGGCTCCGCGTACGCGATCTACATCGACGCGTACGAGGTCGGCCGGATGCCACTCGAGATCATCAGCGAGTCGGGCCATCTGACCGTGGAACCGAAAGCCGGCACATTTCACGTCGAGGTACGGTAGGTCCGATGCATCACCACAATCACTACTATGGACAGACGCACATTCTGGCGCGATACGCCGGTCTCGACGACGAGGTTCCGCCGCGGCTGCGGGGTTATCTGCAGCACGGCTGGAACATCGCGTGCGGTTGGAACCCCGTGCACGAGTTCTTCGACGGCGCCTGGCGCTTCGTGTGGAGTGACGGCCCCCGTCGCCGCGGCCATTTCCTGGGCCGCCGTAACTACCACGTCATCGGCGCGCCGTGGATCTACCTCGAAGACCTGGAGCCGGAACTCGGCCGGGTGCCCGAAGAGGAGCGCGCCGGCACGCTGTGGTTCCTGTTCCACGGGTGGGAAGGCGGCAAGATCCATGGCGACCACCGCCGCCTGATCGACGAGATCAAGGAGACCGAGCCCGGCCCGGTGACCTTCAGCCTCTATTACACCGAATACGACCGCCCCGAGGTCCGCCGGTTCTACGAGCGCGCCGGGTTCGA
The DNA here is from genome assembly GCA_963797605.1 of uncultured Actinomycetota bacterium. GTDB lineage: Bacteria > Actinomycetota > Actinomycetes > Mycobacteriales > Micromonosporaceae > DASQPR01. The sequence goes on from CAWCPX010000009.1 coordinate 163,158, forward strand.
GGTGGTCTGCTTCGGCCGGCGCGGGTGGAACTACGAGGGCACCGACCGGAAGTTCATGTACAAGCAGCTCCAGGCGTTGCGCAAGCACAAGCGGGTAGCGTCGAACCGCCTGTCCACCGCGATCTTGTACGGTATCTCGGCCGGTTGCGAACCCGCGGTCTACGGCGACCCGATGGAACTCGAAGGCGAGAATCCGCTGTTCGGAGGATCCGCCAGAATCCAGCGGCTGTGGCCGGAGCTGATCGGTAAAGACATCGACCTGGCAACCGCCCGGGAGATCACCGGCACGGAGCTCGGCGTGCCGTGGAAGTTGTCCGGTCCGGAGATGCGGATGCTGTTCGATTGGAGAGAACGTGGCTGACAACGGCTCGACGTCGATCGAGGTGGTGCGTGGCGAAATGCAACCCTGGAGCGACTACACCGAGCAACAGCCCCCAGCCTCGGGCCCGGTTCTGCTCCGCCTGCTCGACGACGTGCTGCCCGACGCCGCCACCGCGCTGATCATCGGCCCGCACGAGGCGGCCGTGATCGAGGCCGTCGCCGCCCGAAGCGCCCGAGTCACGGTGCTGGTGCGCTCGGTCAGCGACGCGGCCACTCTCGCCGAGACGGTCCCGACCTCGAACGTCACCGTCATCACCGGCGCACTCGACGGCCTTGAACTGGCCGAACACGGTGCATTCGACGTCGTCGTCGCGGCCGACGGCCTCGACCGGGTGCTCGGTGCCGACAGCGACGACCTCGATTGGCCGCAACGCCTCGACATCATCGCCCGCCTCGCCGCCGGTGCCTCGCTGGCTGTCATCGCGTGCGAAAACGAGGCCTCGCTCCTCAACCTGCTCGATCGCCGCCCCGCGAGCGAACGCCACGGTGACGACGAGTGGCGCCCGATCTACCAGGACCCCCGCCGCCCGGCGTCGCCGTCGCAGTTCACCGATGCGCTAACCCGCGCGGGCCTGCCGGCGGCCCGCCTCTACGCGACGTTCGGTCCGGCCGGCCGGCCCCAGGCGCTCCTCGATATCGCCGCCGCCGCCTCGGCCACACTCGGTAGCCCGTCCGCAGCAGCCGCCGTCGCCGCGCTCGAAGCCGCCGCACGTACGACCCCATTGCTCGCGTCCATCACCGACGGCACCGACGGCGTGATCCGGGCCGGGCTGCTGGGCGCTATGGCACCCGAGTGGCTGGCGCTCTGCGACCGCAACGGCGCTGTCGGCAACACGGCTGCGAGCAACGGCGCCGGCGGCGACCGCGGTGCGGAACTGTACGTGCGGATGCCCGGCGGCGCCGCCGTCGTTAGCGCGAACCTGCGTGCCGCCGACGGCCGCCAGGCGTGGCACATCGACCGATCGAAGATCGGCCCGCTCGGCGACATGCTGGGTGCCGTGATGGCCTCACCGGCACGCGTCCCGGCGGAGGTCCCGCACACGGAGTCGGTCGAACGGCTGCTGTTCCGGCTCGCGGCCGCCGAAGACGTGCCCGCCTTCCGGGCGCTCGCGGGCCGGCTGGGCGAGTGGCTTCGACGCCAGAACGCGATCGCTCCCGAGCAGGTCGTGTGCTTCGACGATCTCTTCCTCGACGGTGACGCGTTCGCCTGGGGTTTCAACGCGCTCGCCACGACGCTGCCCGAGCGGGGTGACGATCTCGTGGCGGCCGCGTGGTACAGGTTCCAGGACCGCCTCATGCACCAGCACCGCCGGCACCCGTGGCCGCCGTGGACAGTCGGCGACGATCTGGTGATCATCTGGCTTGGCATGTCCGGCGACGAGGCACCGAGCGAAACCGCTCGCGGCCGGGAACTGGCCGACGCCATCGCCGGGGTCCTCGGGTTCGCGCCTATCGGTGACGCGGAGTCCGATCCCGAGGTTGACCTGCGCACGGCCCTTGCCGACGCGGCTGAGGCGCGCACCCAGCTGTTCGAGATGGCGGGCCAGGTCTTCGGGCTGGAGCGCACCATCAGCTACCGCGATCGGCAGCTGAAGTCGCGGGAGAAGGTCATCCGGACCCTGCGCCGGGACCTGACGTCGATCCGCGCTCTCGGGGTCTACCAGTTCGTGAAGAAGGCCCGCAAGGCCAGCCGCATCCGCGATCCTCGCAAGTTGATGGCCGCCGTCAAGCGCCGGCTGCCCAAGTAAGACGGCCACGACGCGCTGTTGCCGGCGCCCCCATCGGGGGCGCCGGCGTTACTTTTTCGCCCCACGAGCGTGGCGGACCACCTTGCGCGCGGCGCGAAGCCCCGCGCCGACCGGCACCGCCAGCACCAGTGCGACGCGATAGGTACGCGAGTTCCGCAGCCGCTTGAGTTCCTTCTTCGCCTTGGCCAGCCTCGCGTCGCGTTCGATGACCACCGCCGACAGGAACCGGATCTGCTCGTGTGCCGCGGCCAGTTCGGCCGATACGAGGGTCGTGGACCGGATCGCCTCGGCGTAGCCGCGCGGATGAGCTGTCGGCCCGACCGGGTCGACCGGCCCGACCTCGGGCCCCAAAACGAGGTCGGGATCGGCGGCCTCGGTGTCGGTGGCGACGATCGGGACGATCACCGGGTGGGCGGCGATAGCGGCCGCGGTGAGCGGGACGGCCACCGCACCGAGCAGCGCGCTGGCCGCCACGTCGAGTTCCGCGGCCGCATCCAGGTCGGCTTCGGTTGCGGCGAGCCCCACCATGGTGGCGAGGCGGGCCGCGAGCCGGTCGGGTGACTGGTAGCTCACCCACGGGTGCGGGCGTGCGCCGGCCAGCACCCGGCCGGCGAATCGCCGCAGGCCGCAGAGGAATGCGACATCGGCGCGCACCGGTGCGATGACGCGCCAACTGGGGTCGAAGCAGGAGAGGTCGGCGCCGTCGTCGACGAGATTGTCGGGGACACCGAAGACGCGCTCGGGCGGGCAGTCGCGCGCCGGCCCGGCGGTGCCGTCGAGCCAGTCGGTGGTGACGCCGAGCCAGCGGGCGTAGCGGCCAAGGAGCTCGCGCAATTCCAGCATGTCGTGCCTGCCCGTGGCGCGCAGCAGCAGCTCTTCGAACGACTGGCCGGTGGGAAGCCGGCCGTCGAGCAGTTCCGGCCGCCGGGCGATCGTGGCGTGGGTGAGCCGCGGCGGCGCTCCGCCGGGCAGCCGTGCACGTGACCAGGATCCGTCGGCCGAGCGTGTGACGACCTGGGGGATCGAGCCGAACGCTCTGTGCTCCGGATCCGTGAGAACCACACCGGCGACGGGCGTCTCGGTGGCCGGCCGGGCTGCTGTGACACCGTCGGGGCGGCGCGCCACGATCAGCCATCCGGGTGCGAGTTCCAGGCCCAGGCCGTGCCGGACGCTGTCGCGGGCGAGCCGCCGCGGATCGCTGAGCAGTGCCGGATCGGTTTCCGCGGTGCGGTACGCCCCGCCGACGAGCGCTGCCAGGGTGCTGTCGGCCGGGCCGAACAGGCTTCCGTGGACCAGCACGGTCGGGTCGGCGGTGTCTGGAAAGAGTGCGATCTCGGCCTCGGCCGCCAGGCCGGTGCGGCTCAGCCACCGGACGACGTCCGCATGGCTGCCCGCGAAGGCGTCGTCTCGGTGCGTGGCGGTGATGTCGGCCGTGGTCAGCCGGCCGATCCCGAGGTCGTTGCGCACGATCGCGGCGAGCAGGCCACCGTCGGCCACGGTGCCCGCCAGAATGTCGAGCGCGGCCGGCCAGTCCTCGATCGGCGCGTCGGCACCGGCGAGGTGGTCCAGGCCGCCGAGTGCCACAACGACGTCGAAGCGTTCGCCGATGCGTTGCAGGGAGCCGCACGCGACCCTCACCCCGGCGGGCAGCCGGGCAGCGGCCGCCTCGGCGTCTTCGAGGGACCGCAACTGCACGGAGACCTCGTAGCCGTCGCGCCGCAGCCCGCTGACCAGCGCGTCATCGACGGGGCCAGCGATCAGCACGCGAGCGCCGGGGCCCGGCATCGGGGCGAGGAGCGGCAGCACGGCCGGGCCGACATGGCCCGGACCGTCGGAGCCGCCGCGCATCTCGGCACCGATGTGGTCGAGGGTCGCCGTGACCGCGGGCGCTTCCATCAGGCGCGGGCTGTGGCTCGTCGGGTCGGTCATCGGCTCGCCCGGGACACGTTGGCGGCCCAGCCGCAGACCTCGGCGAGTTCGGCCGGGCTGACGACGTGCCGCATTCCGAGTTCCTCGTGGGCGAATGCGGACGACGTCGCCGTGGGTACGTTAGGATGGTGCATCTCGGGCCATAGCTCCTGAATGCGCTTGATACCACCATAAACAGGATGGTCGTTTTCGATAACCATGGGATCGCCGTAGACGCCGACGTCACAGCCGACCGACGCGCCGTAGAGCAGGGCGGTCGTCAGCCGGTTCGATGCCACCCGGCGATGCCGCCGCAACTCGGTGAGTTGTTTGCGGAGGAACTCGCCGTCACTCGGGCGGTTGCGGTCGCCGCGGTAACCGTGGCTGATGACGCGGAACCCGCGATCTTCGTAGAACGAGCGAATCTGGGCGTTACGGAACTCGATCCAGTACAGGCAGATGGTCACCGGACCGGTTTCCCGGGCCCGGATCTCGTCGGCGAGTTGCACATGGTCGCCGTGGACGGCCTGCTTGTCGAACCCGTGGAACGGATAGAAGATCGTGCCCTCGCGCGTGGCTTCGGCCGCCGGCTCGGGTTCGGGTTCCAGCCGGAGCAGGTAGGCCCACGGCGCGCCGATCACCTCGTAACCGACGTTGCCAACGGCCCAGCCCCGGCGGCGCGGGGTTTCCGACCAGACGAACCGCGGCATGCCGTCGGCGATCGGGGTGCGGGCGCCGAAGCCGTCGAAGACGTTCCACCCGTGCTGCAGGTAGCCCCAGAGGCGCTGTGGTTTGGCGAGCGGCATCCCGGCGTAACGGGCGAGCAGGCGAACGTGCCCGTACCAGTTGTTGTGGTGGTGCACGGCTAACCCTCGCCTCTACGCCGGTGTCGAGAAGGCGGTCAGGCGGGACGGGAATTCAGACACCCGCTACACCCTTTCGTTTACGCGCGGCCCGACGCATCGCGGCGCCCGCCGTCGCCACGTACCATACCTGTGCGCCGGGCGGCCGCCCTATCGAGGCCCCGCGAGCGACAGGTAGCGGAAACCGGCCCGGCGCATGCGGCCCGGGTCCAGTGCGTGCCGCCCGTCGAGCAGGCGCGCCTCCCGCATCACGACGCCGAGTTTCGACCAGTCGAGTTCCAGGTAGTGCGTCCATTCGGTCACGAGCACGAGCGCGTCGCTGCCGTCGGCGACGTCCGCCGGTGTCTCGCAGAGGAAGGGTGCGAGGTCGGGGTGCTCCCTGCGGAACCGTTCCATGGCGACCGGATCGTGCAGGCGAACCCGTGCACCCCGGTCGATCAACCGGCGCGCGATCTCGACCGCGGGCGCGTCGCGGAGGTCGTCGGTCTGCGGCTTGAACGCGAGGCCGAGCAGCCCGATCGTGCGGCCCTTCAGGATGCGCAACTCGTCGAGGAGCCGCTCCACGACGAGGTCGCGCTGACGGTGGTTGACCTCCCGTGCCGCTGCCACGATGGGCATGTCGAGTTTGTATTCGCCGGCCGTCGCGATGAGGGCGGCCGTGTCCTTGCCGAAGCAGGAGCCGCCCCAGCCGACACCGGCTTGCAGGAAGCGCGGGCCGATGCGGGTGTCGAGGCCGGTGCCGCGGGCGACCTGGGTGATGTCCGCGCCGACCTTCGCGGCAAGTTGGCCGATCTCATTGATGTAGCTGATTTTGAGCGCGAGAAAGGCGTTCGCGGCGTATTTGATCAGTTCAGCGGAGGCGAGGTCGGTGGCGACCAGGGGGATGGCGGTCATGTCTTCGGGCCGCGGCAGGAACGGCGGCGGCGTGAACGACTGCTCGACGATCGGGCGGTAGAGCGTGTAGAGCAGGTCGATGCTGCGCGGGTGGTCGGAGCCGACGACCACGCGGTCGGGGTAGAGCGTGTCCGAGATCGAGGCGCCCTCGCGCAGGAACTCCGGGTTCGACGCGACCGAGAACTCGTCGCTGGCCCGCTGGCCGTGCCGCCGCTCGAACGCATCGCGCACGAGAGCGTCGACCCAGTTGCCGCTGCCGATCGGAACCGTCGACTTGTTGACGATCACGGTGAACCCCGTGTCGAGGTGGCCGCCGATGCTCTCCGCGGCCGCGGACACGTAACTGAGGTCGGGGCTGCCGTCGGCCTGCGACGGTGTGCCGACCGCGATGAACACGACGTCGGCCCCGGGCACCGCTTCGGCGTAGTCGGTGGTGAACCGCAGCCGGTCGCCGGCGGTGCTCAGCAGGTCTTCCATGAAGGGCTCGTAAATCGGGGTGTGCCCGCCGCGCAGTAGCTCGATCTTCGCCGGGTCGATGTCGACGCAGGTGACGTCATGACCGAGAAAAGCGAGACATGCTCCGGTGGTCAGGCCGACGTAACCGGTGCCGACGATGCATACCTTCATGACGAGGCACCCTACCCTCGTCAGGCTCGTGGATCACTGCAGCGGCGACGGCGGGTGGCCGCGGTCACCCGGCCGGCGCGGGTGACGTGGCCGGTGGTGTGATCGCGCCGGCGTCGCTGATGGCGGCGCCGGTGTCCGGAAAGTCGCTCTGGGTGAGCGATCGCACCAGCGGGATCGCCCGTCCGTCGGGGTCCAGTCGCGGGATGCCGGGGGCCACCATCGAGGCCGGCACGATCGTCGCGCTGACGAACGAACCGTCCGCCCGCATGGTCACCCGCAGGATCATCGAGATCCCGAGCGCTCCGGACGTGTTCAGCGCGTGGTAGCCCGCGAAGTTCCCGAGGCTGTACGCGATCAGATGGCCCCGGTAGAACTCCATCGCCCGGAGCACGTGCGGGCTGTGACCGATCACGATGTCGGCGCCCGCGTCGATCATGGCGTGGCTGAACGCGATCGCGTCGCCCCGGTTCTCGCCGAGGAACGTCTGCGGTCCCTTCGGCACGTGCTGGTAGGCGACGCCCTCGGCGCCCATGTGCGCCTGCACGATCACGATGTCGGCCTGTTCCTTGGCCTCGCGCACCAGGTCCTGGCCGGCCCGCACGTTCAGGAGATTGTTTGCCCACGCGTACGGCGCGAAGCCGAGCACCGCGATCTTGATCCCTTTCACGGTCAGCACGGGGATGTGCCCCGGCGGCCCGGTGTACGGGATGCCGGCGGCGGTCAGCGCGCCCTCGGTCTGGTCCCGGCCGGTCGTACCGTAATCAAGGGTGTGGTTGTTCGCGATGTTGACCAGATCGAAGCCCGCGGCCTGCAGCAACCCCGCGTAGGACGTGGGTGCCCGGAAGGCGAAACACGTCTTGTTCATTTCGGCGGCGCTGCATTTCGGCGACGTCTTCACGTCGGCCAGCGGCTCCTCGAGGTTGGCCATCTCCAGATCGGACTGCAACGCCGAGCTGACGTCGGCGAACAGATCGGTGCCGCCGTGCGGCGGGAGGTGCCCGGGTGCGTCGCCGAGGATCGTGTCGCCGACGGCGGACAGCGTGAACGTGTTCTGGGCGGCGGCGGTCGGGCTCGTCGGGGACGGCGCGGCCGAATGCGGCGGCGCGGTGCGGCCGGCCGCGACCCACCGCGGCACCGGCTGCGCGCAACCACCGACGACCAGCACCAGGGCGACCGCGACCATCCGCCGGACCACGCGCACCATCAACGACCTCCGTGGGGGGACTGCCGATGGAGGCTGGCGCCCACGGCTACGCCAGGTTAGAGCCACGCGGCGCAAATCGCGAGTCCGGCTCACGAATACGCTTTACATTCACCGAACGTTCGCGAGGCTGTGCGCGGTAGCGCGAGGACGCTCACGTGGCCGATACTCCTGGCATGTCCGTCGGCCTGGTGGTGGGGAATCGCTACACGCTGGCGGCACGCATCGGTGGCGGCGGCTTCGGCAGCGTCTGGCGCGGTCACGACGCCACCCTCGATCGCGATGTCGCCGTCAAGATGATCGCCCTCGACCGCCCCGACACCGACCGGCAGGCGCTCGCGGAGCGGTTCTGGCGGGAGGCCCGCGCGCTCGCCTCTCTCAACCACCCCAACATCGTCACGGCCTATGACTTCGGCGTGCACGATGACTCCGCCTACCTGGTCATGGAGCTGATCTCGGGCGGCTCGCTGGCCGACGAACTCGCCCGCCGCCGGGCTCAGAACGCCGGCCCGCTCGACGTGACCCGCGTGGCTCGCATCGGCTCGCAGATCAGCGCCGGGCTCGCGGCCGCGCACACGGCCGGGTTCGTGCATCGAGATCTCAAACCCGCGAACATTATGGTGGTACGTCCGACCGGGACCCCCAAGATCGTGGACTTCGGGATCGCCCGGATCAGTGACATGTCGCGGCTCACCGTGCCCGGCGACTACCTCGGCACGCTGCCCTACGCCTCGCCGGAACAGATGCGCGCCGGGGAGATGGACGGCCGTTCCGACCTGTACTCCCTCGGTTGCCTGCTCTACGAGTTGTTGACCGGCCGCTCGCCGTACCAGGCGGATTCGCCGGCCGCGTGGATCTCGGCGCACCAGTTCGCGCCACCGGCGCCGCTGCGACAGCACCTGCCCGACGCCCCGCCAGATCTGGAGGCGCTGCTGCGCGAGTTGCTGGCGAAGGACCCGGCGCATCGGCCGGCCAGCGCGAACGCGGTCCGGGTGCGCCTGGATCGGATCGCCGCCGGCGCCCCGGCCGTGCCGACGGTGGCCGCCCCGCCGCCGACCCTGATCGACTCGCGCCGACCCGTGCCCCGGCAGCCGCTACCCGCTCCGGTGCGCTCGCCGGCCGGCGCCCCGCTCGTCGTCGCGACGCCGTACGGGTGGCAGCCGCTCATGACGCCGACACCGTACGGGTGGCAGCCGATGGCCCCGCCGGGCCGGCCGGTGGTCGCGCGTCCGCTCACGGCGACGGTGGCCGGTCGGTTGCTCATGGGCGTCGCGATCGGGCTCGGCTTGGAGGCCGTGCTGGCGGCGGCGGCCGTGGCCACGGTGTCGGCGAGCGTGTCAACCGCGTTCGCGGGGTTGGGCAGCACCGCGGCCGGTCCGCTCGTGGTCTACCTGATGTTCGTCGTGGTCGGCGCGACCGTCGGCACGGTCATCGTGGGCCTGCTCGCGGGCGCGAACCTGCGGGGCAGCGGCAGCGGCCGGGTGTGGACGTGGGTCTTGGCGATCCCGATGGCCCTCGTGTTCTTCGGCGGCGTGGGCACGCGCGGCACGCTGACGTCCCTCGCGACGCCGACGGGCACCGACGCGCTGCGCTCACGGGTCGTGGCCGCGATGGCGACCGTCCGGGCGGCGATCCCCGGGTGGTACGTGCTGCCGGCGACGCTGATCAACCTCTTTAGCCTGATGGCCGTGATCGTGGCGGCGGTGCTGCTGCTGGCGCCGGCGTCGAGCGCGTACGTGGCCGCCCGCCGCCGGCGCTGACCGAGCACGGGGATCGGCCGGGGCTTCGGAGAGTTTCGGGTGCCATAGCGCCGTTTCCCTCCGCAGCCTCGCGGTATCGCTGGACGGGAGCTAGGCCCTGTCCCAAAGCTGCCGTTCGGCTGCGCCGTGACCCAGACGCCGACCGACGGCGTTTGATCTTTGCCTGGATACAGGCGCGGTATCCAGGCAAAGATCAAGCCCTGTCGGATCGGCGCCTGGCTCGCGGCTCGCTCGAACGGACTTCGAGACAGGGCCTAGTAGGTGACCTCCGCGGTCGTCCGGCGTACGGCCAGCCCGTCGAGCAGCAGCCCCGTAGCCAGGGCCGCGCCCGCACCCTCGCCGGCACGGAACCGCAGGTCGAGGAGCGGCTCGCAACCGAGTTCGGTGAGCACCGCCGCGTGCGCGCGTTCCCGGCTGCGCTGCCCGGCGACGAGATGTGCGGCCACGGCGGGCTCCCCGCGCACGGCCAGGAGCGCGCAGACACCGGTCGCGAGTCCATCGAGGACGATCGCCGCCCCGGCCGCCGCCGCTCCGAGCACGACGCCGGTCAGCACCGCGAATTCGGGGCCGCCGAGCACCGCCAGGATGCCACAGGGGCCGGTGTCGCCGCCTGCCGTCCGCCACCGGTCGACCGCCGCTCTGACGACATCCCGCTTGCGTGCCAGCATGGCGCTGTCGGCGCCGGATCCGAGGCCGACGGCCGTATCGACGTCGAGCCCGAGCAGCGCGACCGCGAGCGCGGCGGCGACGGTCGTGTTTCCGATGCCGATCTCCCCGACGGCGACGAGCCCACCGCCCGCCACGTCGGCGCCGACGGCCCGGCCGGCCTCGACGAAAGCGCTCGGTGTCGGTGCGGCTCATCGCGTCGGCGTGCGCGAGGTCCCCGCGCTCGTCGTGTGCCCGCACGGTCACGTCACCACCGGCACCGTCCGCGACACCGGCGTCGATGACATGGAGCCCGAGCCCGGCCGCCGCGGCCGCGCGGGCGCCGATCGACACCCGGGCCGTCGCGGCCTGGAAGACCTGCCGTGTCACCGCGGCCGGATAGGCCGACACCCCGAGCGCTGCCACCGGATGATCGGCCGCCGCGAGCACCAGCGTGCCGCCGAGCGCGCCGCCGTGGCCCAGCGCGACGACCCGGTCTACGGCGCGATCGAGCACGCCGAGCGACCCCGGTGGCGTGAGCAGCCGGTCGGCCGCGTCGTGCGCCGCCACAACGGCGTGTTGGTCGGGTGCCCGCAGATGTGATGTGGGCGCGGCCGTGACATCGTGCCACCCGTCCTCGAACACCACGTCGGTCAGCGGCATCCGGCGCGACCAGCCGGCCCGCTGCAGGCCCGGCTCCGGCGGTCGCTCGTCGGGCCAGCCGACGCAGAGCCATCCGAGCGTGAGCACGCCGGCCGGCACGCCGAGCAGCGCGGCCAGCTCGTCCGGCTGGAAGAGCGTCACCCAACCAAGGCCGAGCCCCTCGGCCCGGGCCGCCAGCCACAGGTTCTGGATCGCCGCCGCGCAACTCCACATGTCCGCGTCCGGAAACGTGGCCCGTCCGAGCACGCCGGCCGCGTCCGTGCGCCGGTCGCAGCACACGACGATCCCGAGTGGAGCCTCCCGGATCCCTTCCAGCTGCAGGTCGAGCAGGCGGCGGGCGGCGTCCGGAGCCATCTGTGCGGCCTGGCGCAGCCGTTCCCGGTCGGCGAGCAGACCGGCCTTCTCGCGCCGCGCCGGGTCCCGCACGACGACGAAGCGCCACGGCTGGCTGTGGCCGACCGACGGTGCCGCGTGGGCGGCGGTCAGCACCCGATCCAAGGCGTCGACGGGTACGGGGTCGGGCCTGAACCGGCGTACGTCCCGGCGGGCCCGGACGATGTCGTAGAAACTGTCGCGCTCGACCTGTGGAAAGGCCCAGCCGGTCGGATCGGCGGATCGCTCCGACGCCGCCGTGGCATCACCGACGACCGGCACCGGGCGTTCGAACCTCATATGCGGTCACCCTACCGAAACCAAAACTCGCCGGATCGGCGGTCACCTGCTGTGAGACCGTGAATCGTGGACGATTACCGAGCCGTCAACCGGGCCAACTGGGACGAGCGAGTGCCGGTGCACGTGGCGTCCCGCGAGTACGGGATCGAGCGGTTTGTCGACGATCCGGCGTTTCTCAGCGGCACCGTCCGGTTCGATCGGGAGCGGCTGGGCGACGTGACGGGGCAGCGGGGAGCACACCTGCAGTGTCACATCGGCACCGACACGATCTCGCTGGCGCGTCTCGGCGCGTACATGATCGGGCTCGACTTCTCGTCGAAGGCACTGCAGCAGGCCCGTGATCTGGCGATGCGTGCCGGTGCCGTGATCACGTTCGTCGAGGCCGACGTGTACGACGCCGTTACGGTGCTCGACCTGGGCTCATTCGACTTCGTCTACACCGGGGTCGGCGCGCTGTGCTGGCTGCCGGACATCGATCGGTGGGCCGGTGTCGTGGCCGCGCTGTTGCGCCCGGGCGGACGGTTGTTCATCCGCGACGCGCACCCGATGCTGTTGACGTTGACGGTGCCCCGCGCTGACGGCCCGCTATCGGTTGATTTCCCCTATTTCGAGCGCCCGGAGCCGATCGTGTGGACCGAGGGCGGCACGTACGTGGAGACGGACCAGACGTTCACGAATCCGACGACGTACGAGTGGAATCATGGTCTGGGTGAGATCGTGACCGCGCTGATGGCGCACGGCCTGGACCTGACGATGCTGCTGGAGCACGACAGCGCGCCGTGGGACGCGTTGCCCGGTCAGACGGCCGAAACCGACGGAGAGTGGCGGCTCGCGGATCGGCCGTCGCGGCTGGCGCAAACGTTCACGATCGGGGCCCGCAAGCGCGCCTGACACGGCGGAGGCCCCGGCCGGATGCCCGGCCAGGGCCTCGTGATGGTGCGGGTGGAGCGGGTTGCGACGTGGTGCGCGATCAGCTGTTGGCCGCGCCGCGGCGCCGCACGACGGCGTCGAAACCGGCCGCCAGCAGCAGTACGCCACCGGTCACGATCCATTCCCAGCCGGCCGAGTTCGGGCCCTGGATCAGGCTGCTCATGCCGTTCTGGATGACCTCGACGACGAGACCACCGAGGATCGCGTCGATCATGCGACCGCGGCCGCCGAAGAGCGACGTGCCACCGATGACCGCCGCGCCGACCGCCAGGAGCAGCGTGTTCTGCGCACCGGCGTTGGACTGCACCGACTCCAGCTGCGGAGGCGGCGGCGATGCCGGACAGGGCCGCCATGCCGGAGCAGATCACGAACACCGAGATGCGGATGCGCGAGACGCTGATACCGGCGCGCCGGGCCGCCTCGTCGTTGCCGCCGACCGCGTAGACGTGCCGGCCGTACCGCGTGCGGTTGAGCACGAAGTTCCAGAACACGAACAGGATCAGGATCAGCAGAACGATCCACGGCGTGCCGGCCGACTTCACGTGGAAGAACGCGTTCTGCGTCAGGATGCGGTTGATGCTCATCAGGTAGACGAAGCCGGCGCCGAGCGACAGCGACGACCACGACCTTCGCCAGGATCACGATGGTCGGCACGGCCAGGCAGGCCGGCGCGACGGCGACCGAACGCGTCGTTGCAGCTTCACCGCCGCGTAGCCGAGCACCGTCACGGCAAGGATGGCCCAGGCCGCCCACGCCGACAGGAAGTGCCCGTTGAGGCCCTCCAGCGCGACGATGATGTGGCTGTTGACCGGGATCGAGCCGCTGCCACCGACGAGGATGACGGTGATGCCCTGGAAGGCCAGGAAGGTCGCCAGGGTGATGACGAACGACGGGATGCCGACCTTCGCCCGCAGCCAACCGGTGCCGAAACCGATCACGACGCCGGTGACGAGCCCGGCCAGCACCGTGAGGTACCACGGCTGGCCGTGACGGCGTCAGTAGCACGGCCATGATCGCCGCGCAGACGCCGCCGGTGGTGCCGGCCGACAGGTCGATCTCGCCCAGGAGCAGGACGAAGATCAGGCCCATCGCCATGATGATGATCGGGCCGGACTGAATGACCAGCGCTTCGATGTTGTAGGCGCTGAGGAAGCCCTGGTGCACGATCGAGAAGAAGATCGTGATGCACGATCAGGCCGCCGAGCGCCGGCAGGGAACCGAGTTCGCCGCCCTTGACGCGCGCTACATAGTCTTTCGAGTACGCGACGAGCGTGCCGACGCCGTGCGACGCCTCCTCGTCGGGCGTGTCCAGGAGCTGCGGCGTGAGCTCGTCGGCCTGCGGTGGCACACTCATACGGACGCTCCGTGGGCTTCGGTGTCGGTGGACTGCAGGCCCATGTCGCCGGACCGGCCCGCCGTGATGAGCTCGACGATCTGCGTCTGCGTGACGTCGGCCCGGTTGACCTGGGCGACCATGCGGCCGAGGAACAGCACCGCGATCCGGTCGGCGACCTCCAGCACGTCGAGCATGTTGTGCGAGATCAGGATGACCGCGACGCCCTGGTCGGCGAGGCGGCGGACGAGGTCGAGCACCTGAGCGGTCTGGGCGACGCCGAGCGCGGCGGTCGGCTCGTCGAGGATGACGACCTTCGACTTCCACAGCACCGACTTCGCGATCGCGACGGTCTGGCGCTGGCCACCGGAGAGGCTCGCGACGAGCTGCCGAACGGACCGGACGGTGCGGACGGAGAGGCCCTTGAGGGTCTCGTTGGCCATCCGCTCCATCGAGTTCTCGTCGAGCGTGCCGAACTTCGAGATGCGTTCGCGGCCCAGGAACATGTTCTCGACGATGTCGAGGTTGTTTGCCAGCGCGAGGTCCTGGTAGACGATCTCGATGCCGAGTGCCGCCGCGTCGCGGGGCGTGTGCACCGAGGCCTTGTTGCCCTCGAACCAGAGCTCGCCATGGTCGGTCGGGTAGATCCCGCCGATGCACTTGACCAGGGTGGTCTTGCCGGCGCCGTTGTCGCCGACGAGTGCGGTTACTTCCCCGGCGCGAGCGATGAAGTCCACGGAGGACAACACGTTCACCGGTCCAAACGATTTATCGACGCCACGCAGTTCCAGCGTTGGCGTCGCAGAGGGGTCCTGCAACGTCACCACACACCACATTTCTTATCATTTTCGTCGCGGTAATCCCGAGACCACCGTCTGTGACCACGGTGACAGGAGATCGTCTTGCCCGTAATCGGACTGTGGGCCAGTCGCCAGCCCGTGAAGGCACTGGCGACTGGCCCACCTATCCGAACCGAGTGATCAGCTAGCCGGCTTGATTCCGGCCGCGGCACACGCCGTCACCAGGGCCGGCGTGCTGCACACGGCGGCGTAGGTGACGTAACCGTCGGTGACCGGCAGGGCCACGTTGGCCTTGGTGATGACCGTCGGGTCCGCCAGGTAGGACGGAACGGCCCGCTGGTTGGTCGGGTCGGTGATCGTCGCCGGGGCGGTCGGCTTCTGACCGTCGAGGATCTGCGACGCCAGCTTGATGGCGACGTCAGCCTCGCCGGCGACCGGCTTGTAGATCGTGAAGCACTGCGAGCCGTTGATGATGTTGTCGAGACCACCGGCGGTGGCGTCCTGGCCGGAGACCGCGACCTTGCCGGTGAGGCCCTGCGACGCCAGGACGTTGATGACCGACTGGGCCATCGTGTCGTTGGCGACCATCACCGCGTTGATGTCCTTGTGCTGACCGAGCATCGTGGTGAAGACGGTCTGCGCGGTCGCGGCGTCCCAGTTACCGGTCTGGTCGCCGAGCTTGGTCCAGCCGGCCTGCTTCGACAGAACCGACTCGTAACCCTGCTTGAACAGCGTCGCGTTGTTGTCGGTCGGCGCGCCGTCGATCTCGACGTAGTTGACGGCGGACTTGCCCTTGACCTGGTCGCACTGGGTCAGAGCGGTGCCCTGGTCCGAGCCGACCTTGGTGTTGTCGAAGGAGACGTAGTAAGACGCGCTGCCACCGGCGGTGAGACGGTCGTAGTCGATGGTGACGACGCCGTGCTGCTTCGCGAGGTCCTGGATGGCCTTGCCGGAGCCCGGGTCGAGGTCGGTGATGAGGAGCACGCCGACACCGGCGTTGATCATCGACTGGGCCTGCGCCTGCTGCTGCGTGGCGCTGCCGTTGGCGTTGTCGATGATGCAGCTGCAGCTTGTACGCGATGCACTGCGCGTTGATCTCGTTCGGGTCAGCCGAGACCCAGCGCGGCGAGGACGCCGTGTCGGGCAGCAGGACGCCGACCTTGTTGTTCTTCGCGGTGGCAGTGCCTCCGGAAGAACTCTTGCTGGAACTGCAACCCGAGAGAACGGCTGCGATGACAGCTGCGGTAGCTGCCAAGGTGAGAATCGTACGGGGGGTAGAACGCATCGCCGCGTGTCTCCTTCCTGGTCGCGTCGCTGGCGAGCGACGCCACGCTGCGTCGTGCTTGGGATGTAGATGTTGGGGTGTTGATGTGTGGCGTCGACATTGTCGTCGCACTGGACGTGAAATGCATATTTGTTTAGCGGATGAATTATTTGTGCGCGGCGTCAGGTTGTCAAGGCCACCTCTGACGTGCATCAACGCACCCAACGGTCATCAGACAGTGCCTGTTCAGGCGTCCAATGTGAACGGGTGATGTCGATCAAATTTCTAGCGCGCCGGAATCCAGGCGGCCGGATGATCCCATACCGACCGGACGACGGAGGCCGCCGCGCCGATGACCGCGGCGTCTTCGGAGAGCACGCCGGGCCGGATCTCGATCGGTGCCCACTCCGCCGCGAGCACACGTTCTGCCAGCTCACGGGCTATGTGCGCGCGCAGCCACGGCTCCAGCCGGGTGTAGATGCCGCCGAGGATGACGGTGTCGACGTCGACCAGGTTGATGGTGCCGGACAGGGCGATGCCGAGCGCGGTGCCGGCCGCGTCCAGTGCGCTGAGCACCTTGCGGTTGCCGGAGATGGCGCCGCCGGCCAGGTCGACCAGGGTCGGGTCGCTGCCGGCGAGACCCGCGGCCCGCAGAATCGCTTCCTGGCCGGCGTACTGCTCGAGGCATCCGTAGGCGCCGCACCGGCACGGAGGCCCGTTGGGCTGCACCGCGACGTGGCCGATCTCGCCGCTGAAGCCGCGCGCGCCCCGCAGCACCTCGCCGCTCAGCACGATGCCGGCGCCGATGCCGATCTCACCGGACACGTAGATGAAACTGCGGCCGGCCTGCGGATTCGCGAACATCTCGCCGAGTGCGGCCAGGTTGGCCTCGTTGTCGACGCGGACCGGGGCGCCGGCGACGCGCGTCGGAATGCGGACGTTTCGCCAGCCCAGGTTGGGTGCCCACCGCACCGTCTGGCCCTGCACGAGACCCGGCACCGCGAGTGCGGCGCCCGCCAGGTGCAGGCCGAGCGCCTCGGCGGCGGCAGCACCCGCGGCGGCCAGCGCTTCGACCGCGATGAGCACGGCCGACGGGGTGCGTGGACGCTGGTCCTCCCGCAACACTTCGCGATGCCGGACGGCGCCGGTCATGTCGACGACGCAGACCGCCAGATAGTCGACATTGACCTCCAGGCCCAGGCCAGCCGGGCCGCGGGCGTCGAGAGCCAGTCCGGTCGGCGGACGGCCGGCGCCGGCCTTCGGTGCGGGTGCGATCTCCACCACCAAACGGCCGGCGATGAGGTCGTCGACAAGCGCCGAAACGGTCGCGCGGGTGAGCCCCGTGGCCGTCGCGATATCGGCGCGGGACACCGTGCGTCGGCCCGTGACCTGCCGCAATACCAACGCGAGGTTGTGCTCGCGCAGGCTTGCCTGCCGCACCGGAGCTGCCGTCTGGAGCTGCGCCATGGTCTTGACAGTCTCACATCCCAGTCAAATAATTCATCCACTAAACAAATACATGTTCCCAGGCTCCTGCTCAAGAGGTGGCGGTGAATCAGCGATGACGGCGACACAGGCCAGCCCGGCCGATAAATTCACTTTTGGCTTGTGGACGGTGGGATGGCCGGCCCGAGACCCGTTCGGAGACGCCACCCGCGCGCCCGTCGATCCGGTCGAGTCGGTCCACCAACTGGCGGCCATCGGTGCCTACGGTGTGACCCTCCACGACGACGACCTCGTGGCGCCCGACGCGTCCGAGTCGGAGCGCGAGGCGACGATCGAGCGGTTCACCAAGGCGCTCGACGAGACCGGCCTCAAGGTCCCGATGATGACGACGAACCTGTTCACCCACCCGGTGTTCAAGGACGGCGGCTTCACGAGCAACGACCGGTCCGTCCGGCGCTACGCGATCCGCAAGGTGATGCTCAATCTTGACCTGGCGGCCCGCTTCGGCGCGCATACCTATGTGATGTGGGGCGGTCGCGAGGGCGCCGAATACGACATGGCCAAGGACGTGCGCGCGGCGCTCGACCGCTACCGCGAGGCCGTCGACACGCTCGCCGACTACGCGATCTCACAGGGGTACGACATCCGGTTCGCGCTCGAACCGAAGCCGAACGAGCCCCGCGGCGACATCCTGCTGCCGACGATCGGCCACGCGCTCGCGTTCATCGGGAGCCTGGAGCATCACGAGATGGTCGGCCTCAACCCCGAGGTCGGACACGAGCAGATGGCCGGGCTCAACTTCGTGCACGGCATCGCGCAGGCGCTGTGGCACGGCAAACTGTTCCATATCGACCTCAACGGGCAGCGCAGCATCAAGTATGACCAGGACCTTGTTTTCGGTCACGGCGACCTGCTGAACGCGTTCGCCCTGGTCGACCTGCTGGAAAACGGTGGCCCGAACGGCGGCCCCGCCTACGACGGCCCGCGTCACTTCGACTACAAGCCCTCCCGCACCGAGGACATGAGCGGTGTCTGGGCGTCGGCGGCGGCGAACATCCGCACCTACCTGCTGCTCAAGGAGCGGGCGGCGGCGTTCCGGGCCGATCCCGAGGTGGTGGCGGCGTTGGCCGCGAGCGGTGTGCCCGACCTCGCGACGCCGACGTTGGCACCGGGGGAGTCGATCGCCGACTTCCGAGCCGATCGCAGCGTCTACGAGGACTTCGACGTCGACGCCGCCGCGAAGCGCGGTTTCGGTTTCGTGCACCTCAACCAGCTGGCGCTCGAGCACCTCGCGAACGCGCGCTAAGCCCGAACGTCCCGAAGAAACGCCCGATGAGGATGGTCGTATGACGCTCGTGGCCGGAGTCGACTCATCGACGCAGGCGTGCAAGGTCGTGGTCCGTGACGCCGATTCCGGAGCGCTCGTGCGTTCCGGGTCGGCGCCGCACCCCGACGGCACCGAGGCCGCGCCGCAGGCGTGGTGGCAGGCGCTTACCGCCGCGATCGAGCAGGCCGGTGGCCTCGACGATGTCTCGGCGGTGTCGGTCGCGGCCCAGCAGCACGGCATGGTCTGCCTCGACGCCGACGGTTCGGTCGTGCGGCCCGCCCTGCTGTGGAACGACACGCGGTCCGCCGCCGCCGCCACGACGCTCGTCGACGAACTCGGCGGCCCGCAGCCGTGGGCGACCGCGACCGGCAGCGTACCGGTGGCCTCGTTCACCGTCACGAAACTGCGGTGGCTGGCCGACCACGAACCGGCGTCGATGGCGCGCACGGCCGGGGTCTGCCTTCCGCACGACTGGCTGACGTGGCGCCTCGCCGGTGCCACGTCGCTGAGCGACCTCGTCACCGACCGTAGCGACGTCAGTGGCACCGGTTACTGGTCTCCGGCCACCGGCGAATACCGATCGGACCTGCTGACCCGGGCCACGGGTCGCGACGACCTCGTGTTGCCGACGGTTCTGTCCGCGTCGGCGTCGGCCGGCACCGTCGCCGCGGCGGGTCTGCCCGGCGGCGCGGTGCTCGGCGCCGGCGCCGGTGACAACGCGGGCGCGGCCCTCGGCCTCGGCGCCCGGCCCGGCGACGTGATCGTCTCGCTCGGCACCTCCGGCACCGCGTTCCGCCGCTGGACCGGTGCCACCGCCGACCCGACCGGCACCGTCGCCGGGTTCGCCGACGCCCAGGGTGGGTTCCTGCCGCTGGTCTGCACGCTGAACGCGGCCCGGGTGCTCGACGCGGCCGCGAAGATGCTCGGCGTCAGCCACGACCAGCTCTCCGACCTCTCCCTGTCGGCACCGGCGGGAGCGGACGGGCTCGTCCTCGTGCCGTACCTCGAAGGCGAACGTACGCCCAACAAACCCGACGCCACCGGCGCACTGCACGGCCTGACGCTGCGCAACAGCACCCCGGCGCACCTCGCCCGGGCGGCCGTGGAAGGCATGCTGTGCGCGATGGCCGACGCCGTCGACGCGCTCGGTGCCCTCACGTCGCCGGCCAGCCGGGTGATCCTGATCGGTGGCGGCGCCGCGTCGGCCGCCGTCCGTGACATCGCTCCGGCCGTGTTCGGCTGCCCGGTGCTCGTGCCGGCCGCGTCGCAGTACGTCGCCGACGGTGCCGCCCGGCAGGCAGCGTGGGCGCTCTCCGGTGCCGCCGACGCGCCGACCTGGGCACTCGCCGACCCAGCAACGTACGAGGCCGACGCGACACCGAAGGTCCGGTCGCGCTATGCCGAAGCCCGGGACCTGACCGTTTCCCGCTAGCGGACTTATCCGACGAACCGCATCGTCCGGGCGTCGGGGCGGAAGCCGAGCGATTCGTAGAGTGGCTGACCGTCGTCGCTGGCGCGCAGGTCGACGACGGGTACGCCCCGGTTCGCGTACCAGTGGAGCAATGCTTCTACGCATGCGCGGGAGAAGCCACGGCGCCGGTAGGCCTCGTCGGTGGCGACGTTGAGGATGTAACCGACCTGGCCGACCGGGTTCGCGGGACTGCTCAACCGCTGCTCCACCAGCCCGACCGCGCAGGCCGCCAGGCGCTCCGGATCATCGGGCCGGGCCAGCACGAACGCCACCATCGTCTCAGCGGCACGGGCGGCGAGCCGTGTCCGGAAGACGGTCTCGGCGGCGCCCTGCCACGGCCCCGGCGGCACCGGCCCCCCACCCATCGCGCCCAGCATGACGGCGCGCAGGCGCACGAGTTCGGGGGCGTCGGCGGGAGTGCCGCGGCGTACGTCGATCACGCAGGCAGACGCTACCGGCCGCCCCTGAACGTGGGTGATCCGGCGATGAAACGAGCCCGGAATATGTGCCCGGCACACATGGTTGCCGTTCCGGCGGCTACCTAGGGTCCAGGCTGCACGGTGTTGTTCACGCCGTCGTCATCCGGTGGAGATGTCCACGTGGACCGAGGAGCAGCGAAGATGCGCTTGACCCAACCCCGCCTCGCGGGAGTCGCCGTGGCCGTCGTGGCCGTCGCGCTCGCCGCGGGGTGTGCGACCCACACAGCCACACCCTCCGCCGCGGGTGGCGCCGACGTGAAGATCGGCATCATCACCGGCAAGACCGGCCCGCTGGCCGCCTACGGCGGCGAATATCTCGACGGCCTGACCGCGGGTCTCGCGTACGTCACCCACGGCACCGGGAAGATCAACGGCCACAAGATCGATCTCATCGTGGACGACGACGCCGACAACCCCACGACCGCCGTCTCCGACGCGAAAGACCTGATCGGCAAGGGCGTCACGATCCTTGGCGGATCCGTCGACTCGGCCATCGCGCTGCAGGTCGCCGCGGTTGCCGGGCAGAACAAGGCGCTGTTCATCGCCGGGCCCGGCGGCCGTCGGCGCGCTCGACAACCTCAACCGCTACACGTTCCGCTCCGGCCGGGAGTCCTATCAGGACATCGCCGACCGCCGGCACCTTCGTCGGCGACCTGACCGGCAAGAAGGTCGTGGTGCTGGCGCAGGACAGCGCGTTCGGCACCGCGAACGCGGCCGGCGTGAAGGCCGTGCTCGGCGCGAAGGGCGCGACCGTCGAGAACGTGCTCGTGCCGCCGGAGCGCGACCGACTTCACCCCGTTCGCCCGGAAAATCACCACGCTGAAGCCGGACCTGTTGTTCGTGGCGTGGGCCGGGAGCGAACGCCACCGCAGATGTGGACGGCGCTCGACCAGCAGGGCGTCACGACGTCGACGCAGGTGGTGACGGGCCTCGCGAACACGGCGACCTATCCGGCGACCGGCACCGGCCGGCCCGAAGATCTCGTTCCTCGCGCACTACTTCCCCGGCGCCGGCGGCAACAACCCGATCGAGGCCGCGATGACGGCGGCGGTCACGAAGGCCGGCAGCACGGTCGACCTGTTCACGCCGGACGGGTTCACCGCGGCGCAGATGTTCGCGCACGCCATCGAGGCCGACCCGAGCAGCGCCGACAAGCAGATCGCCGCGCTGGAGGGCTGGTCGTTCGCCGGTGTCTCCGGCCAGTACACCGTCCGGGCCGCCGACCACGCCCTGCTCCAGCCGGAGTTCCAGGCGAAGCTGACCGGATCCGGCACCACGTGGACGCCGCAGCTCGTCAACGCCGTCGACCCGGCCACGATCGCGCCGCCGCTGCCGGCCCAGCCGGCTGGACCACGTCCGGCTGATGACGACGGCTTCCGAACACCTCGCGCGGGACCGGGTCGCGACCACCCGGCCCCGCGGCGCCCTGACGCTCGACGCGCTGACCTGGCAGGTCGGTGGCGCGACCATCGTGAACGACGTGTCACGCTCGACGTCGCCCCGGGCGAGTTCCTCGCCTTCATCGGGCCCAACGGCGCCGGCAAGACCTCGCTGTTCAACCTGATCAGCGGGCTGCTGCGGCCCACTCCGGCACGATCGTCCTCGACGGCGCACGACGTCACCGCGATGGCGACGCACCGGCGGGCCGGCTGCGGGCTCGGCCGGACCTTCCAGACGTCGAGCGTGTTCGGCCCGCATGACGGTCCGCGAGAACGTCGGGCTGGCCGCGCAGGCGGCGATCGGCGGCTCGTACCGGTCCTGGCGCCGTGGGCCGGATCGGCTACGCAGGCGAAGAGCCGGGCGGACATGGCGCTGGAGCGCAGACGGCCTGCCGGCCGGGCCGGCGCGCTCGCCGGCGCACTGTCGCACGGCGAGAAACGCAAACTCGAACTCGCGGTGCTGCTGGTCGGCGAGCCCCGGGTGATGCTGCTGGACGAGCCGATGGCCGGGGTGGCGGCCGAGGAGGTGCCCGAGCTGACCGAGTTGATCCGCTCCCTGCTCCGCGCCGAGGGCCGCACCGTGCTGATGGTCGAGCACCACATGGACGTCGTGCTCGGGCTGGCCGACCGGCTCGCGGTGATGCACCACGGCGACGCTGCTCGCCCTCGGACACCCCGGAGGCGGTCATGGCCGACGCCACGGTGCAGGAGGCCTACATGGGGGAGGCGCTGTGACGCCGCTCCTGCGAGGTCGCCGGCCTACGCGTGTCGCCTCGGCGGCAGCCCGATCCTGCACGGGGTCTCGTTCACGTCGCCCCGACCGGCGTGACCGCGCTGCTCGGCCGCAACGGCGTCGGCAAGACCACGACCGTGCGCGGCGTCCTGGGCCTGTGGCCGTCGACCGGCACGTCCGCTTCGGCGGCGACGACGTGCCGGCTCGCCACGCACCGGCTCGCCGCGCGGCATCGGCTACGTGCCCGAGGACCGCGGCGTCTTCGCGGCGCTGACGGTGGCGGAGAACCTGCGGCTGGCCGAGCCGCGTACCGCGCGAAGCGCGTACGACCTGGTCTACGATCTGTTCCCGAGCTGCGGCAACGCACCGGCAGGCGGCCGGCACGCTGTCCGGCGGCCAGCAGCAGATGGTGGCGATCGGCCGCGTGCTGCTCGGGCGGCAACCGGCTGCTGATCGCCGACGAGCCGACGAAGGGCCTGGCGCCGAAGGTCGTCACCGAGGTCGCGGTCGCGCTGGCGCGGTCGCCGAGGCGGTGCCGGTCCTGCTGGTGGAGCAGAACCTCGCCGTGGTCCGCCGGCTGGCGACGCGACGCCGTCGTGCTGGCCGACGGGCGCGTCGTGCACACCGGCGACGCCGACGGCCCTGCTCGCCGACCCGGAGCTGACGGGGCAGCTGCTCGGCGTCTCGATCAAGCCGACCGCCCAAGGAGTGACGCCGTGACCACCACGATCCTGCTGACCGTCACCGGACTCGGGCCTGGCCGCGCTGTACTTCCTGGTCGCCTCCGGGCTCTCGCTGATCTTCGGCCTGATGGACGTGCTCAACTTCGCGCACGGCGCGTTGCTCACCGTCGGCGCCTACGTCTGGTGGGCCGTCGCGGACCGGGCGGCGGCTCGTTCGGCTGGTCGCCGCGCTCGTGCTGCGGCGCGTTCTCGCGGGCGCGGTCGTCGCGGCGGTCACTCGAACTCGTGCGTGATCCGGCCGCTGTACCGGCGACCGCTCGACCAGGTGCTCGCCACCGTCGGGCTCGGCCTCGCGATGCCCGCGCTCGCTGCAGGCGATCTGGGGCGCCGACGCGAGGACGTGGCCCGCCGCGTGGCTCGGCGGCACGTTCGACGTCGCCGGGCGCGCGCATCCCGACGGTCCGGCTCGTGCTCATCGGCGCCGCCGTGCTGCTCCTGCTGGCGCTGTGGCTGCTGCTCACGCGGACCCGTGCGGCCTGGTCGTGCGCGCCGGGGTCGAGGACCGGGACATGGTCACCGCGCTCGGCATCGACGTGCGCCGCGCGTTCACCTGGTCTTCGCGCTCGGCGGGGCCGCGGCCGGGCTCGGCCGGCGCGCTCGGCGGCCTCTACTAGGGCTCGGTCGCACCCGGCGATGGCACCTCGCTGCTGATCTTCGCGTTCGTCGTGGTGGTGATCGGCGGGATGGGCTCGATCACCGGCACCGCCCTGGCCGCCGTCGCGGTCGGCCTGGTCCAGCAGTTCGCCAACTACATCCGCCAACCTCGGGAGCGAATCCGTGGTCATCCTGCTCGCCGTCGTCGTGCTGCTGCGGCGCCGCAACCTCGGCGGGAGGCCCGCATGAGGCGGGCACTCTGGCTCCGGGCGCTGATCGTCTTCGTCGTGCTCGCGGCGATTCCGTACTCGACACTCTCGCTCCCGGGCGTGTTCGACGGCGCGTTCAACTCGGCCGGCGTGCAGCAGCTGATGGCGATCTGCCTCGTCTTCGGCGGCCTCGCGATCAGCTACGACCTGCTGTTCGGGCACACCGGCATCCTCTCGTTCGGCCACGGCATGTTCGTGGCGATCGGCATGTACGCGACCACGATCCTCGTCAACCACGCCGGCTACGGACTGTGGACGTCGGCCGCGCTCGGGCTCGGCATCGGACTGATCGCCGCGGTGACGCTCGGTGGCGTCGCGATGCGCGTGTCCGGCATCGGGTTCGCCATGGTGACGCTGGCGTTCGGGCAGGCGGTCTCGATCCTGATCGTCTCCGGCTCACCGCGCCTCACCGGTGGCGAGCAGGGCCAGGCGCTGCGGGACGATGCGATCCCGGCCTTCCTCGCGGGCGTGCGCAACACCGGCAACCTCTACTGGCTCGCGCTGGTCTACCTGGTCGTGTGCGCGGTCGTGGTGTGGGCGGTATCGGCCTCGGTGCCGGGCCGGGTGATGCGCGGGATCCGTGACAACGAGCAGCGGGTCGAGGTGCTGGGCCTGCACCCCTACCTGTTCAAGCTGCTCGCGTTCGTCGTCGCCGGGGTCCTCGCGACCGCGGGCGGCGTCATGTATCTGCTGCTGCTCGGCGGCGCCACAGCCACCGTGTCCGGCTCCGATTTCACGCTCGCGCTGCTGGTCATGGTCGTGCTCGGAGGCGCGGGCCGCCGCTGGGGCGCGATCATGGGCGGAATCCTGTACGCGTACGCGAGCCAGACGCTCACCCGCGTGTCGAACTCGTCGGCCGTGGCGTCGTTGCCCGGTATGGTTCGCGGGCCGTTGGCGCAGCCGCTGTTTCTCCTGGGGCTGGCGTTCGTCGTCATCGTCGTCTTCGTGCCGGGAGGTCTCGCCGGGCTGCCGGCGCGCCTCGGTCTGGCTCGATTCGGGGCGACTCGACTCGGGCTGACTCGACTCGGGCTGACTCGACTCGGAAGGAGCCGGCATGGCGAGGTTTGAGACGTTCGACGAACACACCGTGCCCGTCGCCGGCGGTGACCTCGCCGTGGTGCGGTGGCCCGCCGACCACGCCGACGCCGCGACCGTGCTGCTGGTGCACGGCATCACCGCGAACGCGCTCGCCTGGGCAGGCGTCGTGGAGGCCGTCGGCGGACGGGCGCACCTCATCGCTCCCGACCTGCGGGGCCGGGCGGGGTCACGTGCCGTCGGCCGGACCGTGGGGGATCGCACGGGACGCCGACGATCTGGTGGCCGTGCTCGATCACGCAGGCCTCGAACGTGTCACCGTGGTCGGTCACTCGCTCGGCGGTTTCGTGGCATGCACGCTGGCGCGGCGTTATCCGGCACGCGTGTCCCGGGTGATCGCGGTCGACGGCGGGCTGGGGTTCCCGGTGCCCGCGGGCCTTGACCCGGACCACGTCCTCGACGCGATCCTCGGGCCCGCGGTGGCGAAGCTCGCCATGACGTTCGACGGCGTCGACGGTTACCTCGACTTCCACCGCAAGCATCCGGCGTTCGTCGGCAGTTGGAGCCCGGAGCTGACCGCGTACCTGCACCGGGACGCTGTCGATGCCGGCGCCGGCACGGTCGTCTCGAGCTGCGTCGAGGAGGCGATCCGCGCGGACGGGCGCGACATCCTGGTGGAGTCCGACATCCGGGACGCGATCCGGGATCTCGAATGCCCGGTGACGTTCCTTCATGCCGAGCGTGGCCTGATGAACGAGGAGCAGGCGCTGTACGACGACGGTCGGCTGGCCGTGGCGGCGCTGGACCAGGCTCGGGTGGACGTGCGATTCGTGCCGGGCACGAACCATTACACGATCGTCGCGCCCGGCGCGGGAGCAGACGCGGTGGCCGCCGTGATTGTCACGAATTGAACGGACTGCCGATAGGGCGGGCGTCCTCCGGGTCCACGATCTGTCGCAGCACTCCTGCGACGGACCCGTCAGGCGAGCAGACCTTGGTGATTCATGGTTGCCCCGGCAGCCACAAATCATCAAGGTCTACTCAACGCCTGCGCCCCCCGGACGACATATCCGACTTTTCGATCGCTGATCCCGCCGCACGACCCACACGACCGCCGTCCACGTGACCACGGAACGTGGCCTGGCGATCAGGCGAACTCCTCCCGGAGCACCCGGGCGGCTCCGGCCATCGCGCGCATCTTGCCGGCCGCCGAATCCCGGGGCAGGTACTTCATGCCGCAGTCGGTCGCGAGCACCACGTTCTCCGGGGCGACGTACGGCAGGGCCCGGCGTACCCGCGCGACGACCGTCTCCACCGTCTCCACGGCCGGGTCGGACAGGTCGATGACGCCGAGCATGATCGTCTTTCCGGGCAGCTCGTCGCAGCACCGATGTGTCCAGGTTGGACTGCGCCGTCTCGATCGAGATCTGGTCGCAGGAGCAGTCGGCGAGTTCGGGCAGGAACGAGTAGCCGGACGGGCGTTCGTGGATGATCGCGGCGTACCCGAAGCAGAGGTGTACGGCCGTGGTGCCGACGACACCGTCGAGCGCACGGTTCAGCGCGGCCAGGCCGTACTTCCGGGCGGGTTCCGGGCGTGCCTGCAGGTAGGGCTCGTCGACCTGCACGATGTCGGCGCCGGCGGCGAACAGGTCCCGGATCTCGGCGTTGACGGCGTCCGCGTACGCATAGGCCAGTTGCTCCGGGTCGCCGTAGTAGTCGTCCTGTGCCTGCTGCGACATCGTGAACGGGCCGGGCACCGTGACCTTGATCGTGCGGTCGGTGTTGGCGCGCAGGAACCGCACGTCGGCGACCTGCACCGGGTGCGGACGGCTGATCGGGCCGACGACGCGCGGCACCGGGTTCGGGTGGCCGCTGCGGTCGAGGGCCTCGCCCGGGTGGTCGAGGTCGAGACCGACGAGCGCGGTCGCGAAGTGGTTCGAGTAGCTCTCCCGGCGGATCTCGCCATCGGTGAGGATGTCGAGGCCCGCATCCTCCTGCGCCCGGATCGCGAGCAGCGTCGCGTCGTCCTGCGCCTCGGCCAGATATTCCGGCGCCGGCCGCCACAGCTCGCGGGCACGCACGCGGGGCGGGAACCGGCCGGCGAGCTTCGCCCGGTCGATCAGCCAGTCGGGTTGGGCGTAACTGCCCACCAGCGTGGTCGGAAACAGCGGAAGTGCCGGCATGGTCTTGTCCTCCATTGGCTCGTGCTTCATTGGCTGAGCCCCAGGTGGCAGTATGCCCGGTCGCCCGGCCGGCGGCTACAAAGCCTCCAGCGACGGCCCCAGCAGATGCAACCGCAGCGCCAGCTGCACCTCGAGCGCGCGTTCGGGCTTCTGCCAGTCCGGGCCGAGCAGCTGGCTGACCCGCTCCAACCGCTGCGTCACCGTGTTCACGTGCACGTGCAGCAGTTCGGCCGCCCGGGCCAGACCGCCGCCGACCGCGAAATAGGCCTCGAGCGTCTGCGCGAGTGCGGTGCTGCGGCGCCGGTCGTAGTCGAGCAGCGGGCCGAGGGTGCGGTCGATGAACCCGGTCACGTCGCGTTCGGCCCCGAGGAGCAGGCCGACGAACCCCAGCTCGGAGGTGCTGGCGGCGTTGCCGATCCGGCCGAGCGCGACGAGAGCGGAGGCGACCCGGTCCGCGTCGCGGAACGCCGGCGCGAAGTCGGCGAGGTCGCGAGGTCGAGCGTCGGACCGGCGGCGCCCGCGGTCGCCGTGGCCGTCTGCGCCCGGGCGAGGTCGCGCACGACCGTCCGGGCCGCGGCGCCGGCGTCGGAACCCGGCAGCAACAGCACGATCCGCGCCTGTCGAGCGGCCGCGAGACCACCGCGAGAGGACGCGTACGTCGCCGCCCACGAGAACGTCCGCTGCCTCGGGGCACCGTCAGCGGTCGCGAGCACGACGATGACATGCGGCTGGTCGAGACGCACCCCGAGTCGCAGCGCCCGTGACCGGAGGCCGTCGGGATTGCGTACCGGCTGGGTCAAAAGGTCGTCGAGCAGGTCACCGCGCACCCGCCCCTCGGCGTCGGCCACGTTGCGGGCGAACAGCTCCAGCAGCGCCGTCACGACCGCCGCCCGCTCCAGGATCCGCTGGTCGGCGTCCACGAGCGGCTGATCCGGCCGCAGTGCCAGCGCGCCCAGATCCTCGGTGCCGGCGACGATCGCGGCCACCCAGACGCCGTCGCGCACGACGCTGCGGCCCTCGCGCCGGGACGCGGTCACGGCTTCGGTGATCATCGCCGGGTCGTGGACGTCGCCGCCGGCGCGGATCCGGCCGCCGCTGTCGTAGACGACGAGGGAGCCGCCGAACATGTCGGTCACGGCCGCCGCGACGTCCTCGATGCCGCCGCCGCGCAGCACGATCGCGGTCATCCGGTCGTGCGCGGCGGCGGCGCGTTCGACCGACGCGCTGTGCGCCTGGATCACCGTGTGCGCCGAGGACAGCTCGGCCAGCGCGGTGCGGGTCTCGCCGAGCAACCGGGTCGTGTCGATCGCGACGGCCGCGTGCGCCGCGAGCGAGACCAGCAACGCCACCTCCTCGCGGGCGAACGGGCGTTCGGCCCGGTTGGCCGCGTAGAGCACACCGATCACGCTGGACCCGAGGCGCAGCGGCACGCCGAGGATCGCGACGAGCCCCTCCTCGCCGACGCCCGCGTCGATGTCGCCGGTGTGCCGGAAGCGGCTGTCGGCCGGATAGTTCGCGGTGACGTACGGCGTCGCGGTCTGGCTGACCAGGCCGCCGAGCCCCTCGCCCATGCCGAGCCGCAGCCCCTGGAAGCGCGCCGACACCGATCCGTCGGTCACCCGCATCGTGGTGTCGCCGCGCTCGGGGTCGGTCAGCGTCATGTAGGCGACGTCCGCGCCGAGCAGCGTGCGGGCCCGGTGCACGATCGCGCGCAGCACCGCGTCGATGTCGCGCATGCCGGCGAGGTCGTTCGCGGTGTCGTAGAGCGCCGACAGCTCCTCTTCGCGCCGGCGCCGGCGGGCGAGCAGGTTCCGGACCCGCAGCGCGACGACCTTCGTCTCCTCCAACTCGGCGATCTCGTCGGGGGGCAGGCCGCCGGTGCGCGCGGCGACCAGCGGACCTTCGAACTCGATCGCGGCCGCCTCCCGGGCGAGCAGTTCGAGGAAGTCGCGGACGGCCGGCATGAGCGACATTGTCAACTGGCGGTCCAGCCGCCGTCGAGGGGAATCGAGGCGCCGGTCATGAAATCGGCGGCGGGCGAGCACAGATATGCCACCAATTCGGCCACTTCGGCCGGCTCGATCAGGCGTTTGATCGCGGACCGGGTCGAGCATGATATTTGCTCACGACGTCGGCCGGGGGATGCCGTGGCTGGTGGCCTGCTGCGGCGATCTGGCCCTCGACGAGCGGCGTGCGCACATACTCGGGTTGACGCAGTTGGCCGTGACGCCGTGCGCGGCGCCTTCGAGCGCGATCACCTTGGTCAGGCCTTCCAGCCCGTGCTTCGCGGCCACGTACGCCGCCTTGTACGGCGAGGCGCGCAGCCCGTGCACGGACGAGATGTTGACCACGCGACCCCAGCCGCGCGCGTACATCGCGGGCAACACGCGCCGGGTCAGCCGGAACGGAGCCTCGACCATCACCCGCTGGATGTACGCGAAGCGGTCGCCCGGGAACTCCTCGATCGGGCGCGACGTGCTGCAGCCCGGCGCTGTTGACGAGGATCGTGGCAGCCGAGCGGGTCGAACGCGTCGAGGCGGCTGGTCGGCGAGACAGATCCACCGCCACCGGCGTGCCTCCGATGTCCAGCGGCGATCCGTCACGGCCCTCGGCGTTGACGTCCAGCGCGATCACCCTGGCCCCGGTCGCGGCCAAGCCGGATCGCGATCGCGCGGCCGATGCCGCTGGCCGGCCCCGGTCACGATCGCCGTATGCGCCGCTCAGGTCGAGGTGCACCACTTCGGCCGTCCGATCGGTCGTGGCCGATGCGGCGCGTCGGTGATCGTCATGCGAGGAAACTACGAGCCCGCGCGCGCGCGCGCACATGGTTGCCGCCCACACAGTCTGCCCGGAACTCATGTAGCTCCGCCCGACTGCAGGGTGGCCTCGACACATGTCCGCCGCGGTAAATATCGGGTTTCGTCCATATGGTGTCGGTCGCCCGTGCCGGCCTACGGTCGCGGCATCGACCTCAGCGACGTCGACGAAAGGAGCGGACCCATGGATGAAATCCCTGCCCACGCGTACCTCGGCCGGCTGCGAACGCGCGGTCGCCGCCGTGCTCACCGTGCTCCTGGTCGCGGCCGCGGCGCTCGCCGTCGTGACAGGCGCGCCGGCGACCGCGGCCGCCACGCTGACACAGGTCACCGGGCTTCGGATCAAACCCGGGAAACCTCGGCATGTACGCGTACGTGCCGACGAACCTGCCGGCCGGCGCCCCGCTCGTCGTCGCGCTGCACGGCTGCACCCAGTCGGCATCGGACTTCTACAGCAACGCCGGCTGGCCGAAATACGCCGACCTGTGGGGCTTCGCGGCTCGTGTTCCCGCAGACGACGTCCGCGAACAACTCCCTGAGCTGCTTCAACTGGTTCGACCCGACGAAGGACGCGCGCGGGCGTCGGCGAGGCGCTGTCGATCAAGCAGATGGTCGACTACGCCGTCGCGCACTACGGCTCGGACACGCATCGCGTCTTCATCACCGGGCTGTCCGCCGGTGGCGCGATGACGGCGGACATGCTCGCCGACTATCCGGACGTGTTCGCCGGCGGCGCCACCGACTCCGGGCTGCCCGCGTTCTGCGCGACCAGCACGTCGCAGGCGAGCACGTGCCAGTACAGCAACCAGAACAAGACTCCGGCGCAGTGGGGCACCCTGGCCCGCGGCGGCGACTCCGGGTACGCCGGACCGTGGCCGCGCGTCGCGATCTGGCAGGGCAGCTCCGATTCCGAGGTGACGCCGGTCAACAGCACCGAACTGCGGGACCAGTGGACGAACGTGTGGGGCATCAGCCAGACCGCCTCGTCGACGCAGACGCTGACCGGCGGCACCACGCTGAACGTCTACAACGACTCGAGCGGCAAGCCGGCCGTCGAGCTCTACACCGATCTCCGGCATGGGCCACGGCACGGCGGTGCACCCGGGTTCGGCGATCGACCAGTGCGGCACGACCGGCACGTACTACCCGAACTACATCTGCTCGACGTACTACACCGCGAAATTCTTCGGCCTGGACACCGGCAGCGCGTCGCCGTCGCCCACACCGACGCCGACGGTGACACCCACCCCGACGCCTACTCCCACGCCCACGCCAACGACGCCGGTTTGTTACACCGCGAGTAACTACGCCCACACGGTCGCGGGCCGCGCGTACCAATCGGGCGGGTACACCTACGCGAACGGTTCCAACCAGAACATGGGTCTGTGGAACGTGTTCGTCACGCACACCCTGAAGCAGACCGCCGCGAACTACTACGTCATCTCCGACGGCGGCTGCTGAGAGCTCCGGCAAGCGGGGTGTTGCGCGCCCCCCGCTTGCCAAACATAGTACGGAATCGTATAGTACGGAATCGTGATATCCGAACCCGTACTTCTCGCGTTGCAGCGCGCCACCCACGCCACGCTGCAGGCGCTCGCCACCGACCTCGTCGACCTCGACCTGACATCGTCCGAGATCAACGCGCTCGGCAACCTCGGCGACGGCGTCCCGCGCACGGTCTCCGGACTCGGCGCGGCTATCGGAGCCCGCCCAACGACCCTGACCGGCGTGCTTGACCGGCTGGAACGGCGAGGCCTGATCACGCGGGGAACCCAGCCGGGAGACCGGCGGGCGGTGCTCATCGAGTTGACGACCGATGGCGCTGCCACGGCGGCGACGGTCCGGGCCGCGATGACCGATCTGGAGCGACGCGCCGGCCTCGCCGGGATTGAGAGTCTGCGCGCGTCGCTCGCCACCCTGGCGCGGATGGGAGCCCGATGACCACGGATGTGTTCGACGGCATGATGGCCGACGTCATGACCCGCGCCGAGCGGTTCGGGCACCGGCAACACGTCGAGCTCACCTGGCTGATTGTGCGACAGGTCGGCCGAGTGGCCGCGATCGACGTGGTCAGCGCGGGCATCCGGCGAACCGCCCGGTACGCCGGCGCGCCCCAGAAATACCATGCGACCGTGAGCCGAGCCTGGGTCGACCTGGTCGCGTTCCACTGCGACACCGGAGCCTCCGGCGACGACACGTCCTTCGACGCGTTCGTCGATCGGGTGCCGGCACTGCTCGATAAGCGGCTGCTCGCCGGGCATTACCGCTCCACGACGCTTGCATCGGCCGCCGCGAAAGCCGGATGGGTCGAACCCGACCTGTGCCCGCTTCCCGGTGAGCGGTTTCCGCACACCGTACCCACATAGGATCGTTGGGGTGTCCGCCCCTGACGAAGTGAGCCCGCCGCCGACCGAGAGCGGCGTGCGTGTCAGCACCATCGAACTCTTCTTCGACCTGGTCTTCGTCTTCACGGTCACCCAGCTGACGGCGATCCTGGCCGAGCACACGACGCTGTGGTCGTTCGGCCGGGTGCTGCTCCTGCTCGGCATCACCTTGTGGATGTACGGCGGATACGCCTGGCTCACCAACGCCGTTGCTCCGGTGAACTCGATCCGCCGGGGCCTGCTCGTGTCCGGGATGGCCGGATTTCTCATCATGGCGATCGCGGTCCCGCGCGCGTTCACGACGTCCGGATGGGCCTTCGGGCTCGGCTACTTCGTGGTCAACCTCGTGCACTCCGGCCTGTTCCTGCTCTCCGGCGGCCCGTCCGCGGCCCGGGCGCTGCGATCGCTCGGGCCGGTCAACCTCGTCGGCGCCAGTCTGGTTCTCGCCGGCGGCCTGGCCCCGATCGGCTGGCGCTACGGACTCTGGGGCGCGGCCCTCGCGCTGCAGATCGCCACGCCGTACCTGATTCCGATCGGTGGGTTCACGATCTCGGCGGCGCATTTCGTCGAGCGCCACGGCCTCGTCGTCATCGTCGCGATCGGTGAGTCCGTCGTCGCGATCGGTGTCGGGCTCTCCGCGTTGCACCTGGACATCGAGGTGATCGGCATCGCCGTGCTCGGCCTGATCCTCGCGTACTTCCTCTACTGGGCCTACTTCGGCGGCGATGAGGAACGGGCCGAACACGCGCTCGACGCGATCGACGACCCCAAGCACCGGGCACGGGTCGCGCTGCGCTCTTACGGCTACGCGCACTATCCGATCATGGCCGGCATCATCGCCGTCTCGGCCGGCATCAAGAAGGCGACGTCGCACGCCTTCGGGCATGTCAGCCTGGCGCAGGCGATCGCGCTCGGCGGGGGAGTGGCGCTGTTCCTCGCCGGCGATCTGATCTTCCGTCGGATCCTGCGACTCGGCCCGTCCGGGTACCGGCTGGTGGCGCTCGCCGGCGCGCTCGCGAGCATCCCGCTGGGCCTGGTCGTAGCCGCTGGGCAGTTGGCCGTCCTCGTCGTGGTGCTCGCCGTGCCGCTGTCGATCGAGGGATATCGGCGCCTGGCGGCCGAGGGACATCGGCGCTTTTCGGCTCTATCGGTCGGCGAAGATCACCGGTAGCCTGCCTGCGTGGCCACCCCTGACGACTCCACACCGCACGTCTCCTTCGACGAGTACCGGATGTATTACGAGTCCGCCGAACGTGTCACCGACCGGCGACTCGAGATCAACCGGTGGAACTACTCGATCGCCGTCACCACGCTGATCGCGATCGGACTGGTGCTCGTCTGGGGCACGTCCAACGACACGCACGAGGTCGTCGGCATCGCCGGTGTCGTCATGCTGTCGATCATGGCGTTCCTGCACTGCTCGTTCTGGATCCGGCAGATCGACGACTTCAAGGCGCTCAACAACGAGAAATTCTCGATCCTGAACGACATGGCGCCACACGTACGGTTTCAGCCGGCCGGCCCGTACGAGCGGATCGGGTCCCACGAGCCCTTCCGTCGCGAATGGGACGCGATGATCGAGGACAACGCGCTCGCCGAGATCCACCGGACCGGGCTGCGGCGCATGCTGGCGTTACGGTCGTCCGGTGCGGAGTATTTCGTGCCGAACGCCTTTCGGATCCTCTTTGTGCTCGTCGCGGTTGGTACAATTGTTCTCGGCGTCTTCCATAACCACGGATTCTCGCCGTTCGACATGGACACGAAGAGCAGTTAACGAAGGCGGCGAGCGGCGATGACAGCGGGCGTGTATGTGATCATGCCGGTTGGATCCGACCCGGCGCACGCCCAGCGGCGCGCGCGGATCGACGCTGCCATCCGTTCCCTCGGCCTGCGGCCCTACCACCCGCTCGATCACCGGGAGCACACCGACGACGTGTCCGCCGCCGAACTCCGGCGGGAGGTGCGTGACTGCGTCGTGGCGCTCGCCGATCTGAGCCTGGAGCGCCCCAGCTGCTATTACGAGCTGGGCGCGGTGCACGGTGTCGGGCTGCCGGTGGCGGTGGTCGCCGAAGTCGGCACGATGATCCACCAGACGGCGGACCGCTGGTCGGTGGCCTACTACGACTCGTTCGACGACCTGACCGCTCAGGTCCGCGAGGTGCTGCGGCCGCACGTGCCGGCGCTGTCGCGGTAGCTCCAGGCTTGCGGTCCGCCGCGGGTCATCGGCCTGGGTCCGATTTGTCGCGTGTCGACACGCCAACCCTCGGATTTCCGACGTCAGTGTTGCCTCGGCGAGTCTGCCGTGACGCTGACGTCGGAAATCCACACCCATCGGCGTGTCGCTCGAGCGTGTCGTGCTTTGTCCGAACCCCGGTTGACACGGGACCCGGAGCGGGCCGACGCTATCGGGCGTGACGTTCGTCTATGTACCGATGCGGCCTGGTCGATTCCTGGCACGCCGCGTGCGGGTCGACCGGCGCCGGGTCACCGTGGTCGAGACGGCGGCCGGCGTCATCGGAACGATCGGCCCGCTGCTGCTTCCGTCACCGATCCGGCCCGGCGACACGGTCGCGCTCGGCAGCGTTCTCGCGACGGCCGCCGGCGTCTGGTCGCTTCCGTTCGTCCCGGGCGCCACCGGGGTGCAGGTCGTGCTCGACGCGGACGGGCAGGAGGTCGCTCGGGTCGACCGGCTGTCGCGGAGCACGAAGGCGCTACATCTGCGCAGCGGGACGGTCACCTGGATCAACAGCGTCTTCCGTCCGCAGTACGAGGTCGAGGGCGCCTTCACGGCCAACCGCCGCGTGGTGCACAAGCTGGTGCCGGGGTTCTCACGGAAGCCGTTCGCCGGTGAGATCACACCGTTGCTGGTCGAGCGGCCCGACGGTCCCCTCACGGTGATGCTGGCGGCCTGGTGCACGGCGAGCCGCATCGAGGAGAAGGTCATCGCCGAGTCGGCGGATGCCAACACGCCCTGACGGATTCTCTGAAGCGGACGTTAAATGCGGCGTGCCGTACCGACATATATTGCTCTACCTCTTGTTCTCAAGGCATCCACGCTGATATGTATATCCATCAAACAGGAAGGTTAACTAAGAGTACGGAAAACCAGCGTTCTACCTGATCAAGAGGGAGTGAGGCGCGTGCGAGA
This sequence comes from uncultured Actinomycetota bacterium, assembly GCA_963797605.1. Taxonomy (GTDB): domain Bacteria; phylum Actinomycetota; class Actinomycetes; order Mycobacteriales; family Micromonosporaceae; genus DASQPR01. The sequence continues at coordinate 198,914 of CAWCPX010000009.1, forward strand.
AGGCGGAAGGCATCTCCTGGGCGAACGACGACGTCCAGTGTGGAAAGCCGCGCTAGCGGGTGTGCTGCTAGCCGGCGCGGCCGCGGTGCCAGTGGTGCTCACGACCACGGGGTCGGTCGCGAACGCGGCGGCGACCAGCGGTGGAGTGAAGATCGCGTACTTCGACCAGTGGTCGATCTACCAGAACGCGTTCTATCTCAAGAACCTCGACACCGAAGGTATCGCCAGCAAGCTGAACTACCTGATCTACGACTTCGAGAACATCGACCCGACGAACCTGACGTGCTTCGAGGCGTCCAAGGCCTCCGACCAGGATCCGGCCGGAGAGAACGACCCGAACGCCGGTGACGGTGCCGAGGACTCGTTCGCCGACTACCAGAAGAGCTACGACGCCTCCACGAGCGTCAGTGGCGTCGCCGACACGTTCAGCCAGCCGATCGTCGGCAACTTCAACCAGCTCAAGGAGTTGAAGGCGAAGTACCCGAACCTGCACATCCTGCTGAGCATCGGCGGCTGGACCTACTCGAAGTACTTCTCCGACGTCGCGAAGACGGCGGCGAGCCGGCAGAAGTTCGTCAGCTCCTGTGTGGACATGTTCCTCAAGGGCAACCTCCCCTCGCAGGGCGGATACGGCGGCGCCGGCACGGCGGCCGGCATCTTCGACGGCTTCGACATCGACTGGGAGTATCCGGGCGCGGCTGGCGGGCACCTCGGCAACCACGTCGACCCGACGAACGACCCGGCCGACTACACCGCGCTCCTCGCCGAGTTCCGTAGCGAGATCAACGCGTTCGGTACGGCCAACGGCGGCAAGAAGATGTACCTCACCGCCGCTCTTCCGGCCGGTCAGGACAAGATTCCGTTCATCCAGACGAACCAGATCGGCCAATATCTGGACTACGGCAACGTCATGACCTACGACATGCACGGCGCGTTCGAACCGACGACCAACGAGCAGGACCCGATCTATCCGTCGCCGAACGACCCGTCGCACGTGGCACCCGGCACCGAGAAGTACTCGATCGACGCGGCCATGAAAGCGTGGACGGTCGGTGATCCGGCCTACGGCATCACCGGCGGGTTCCCGGCCAGCAAGGCGACGATCGGCTTCCCGTTCTACTACCGTGGCTGGACCGGCGTGCCCGCGGGCGCGAATCACGGGCTCTATCAGACGTCGACCGGCGGTTCACCGGGCATGACGCTGTCGGGCAACGTACCGGGCGTCGCGATGTACAAGGAGATCACGCCGCTCCTGACGAACGCCGCCGACACGTTCTACGACAGCACGACGCAGTCGTCCTACTGGTACGACGGCACCAACTTCTACACCGGTGACTCGCCACAGTCGATCCAGGCCAAGGCGAATTACCTGCATTGCAACGGGTACGCGGGCGCGATGATGTTCTCGCTCTACGACCTGGATCCGGCCGCGACCCTGTTCAACGACGTCGTCACGGACGTCAACGGCAGCGCTCCGGGCTGCACTCCGCCGACGACGACGAGCCCGACCACGGCGCCGCCGACCTCGGGGCACCCGACGACGGCTCCGCCCAGCTCGCCGCCGCCCAGCTCACCTCCGCCCAGTTCCCCGCCGCCGGGTTGCACCGCGCCGGCATGGGTCTCCACGCAGGCGTACCCCGGTGGATCCGTGGTCTCCGAAGGCGGCCACAAGTACACCGCGAATTACTGGTCGCAGGGCGCTGACCCGGCGACGCACCACGCGCAGTACGCGGAGTGGACCGACAACGGTACGTGTGGACCGACGACCTCGCCCACCACGCCGCCGCCGACCACGCCGCCGCCCTCGGTGACCCCGACGCCGACGCCCTCGCAGACCGGCACGTCGCCGGCCTGGGTGGCGAACCACGCGTACGCGGTCGGCGCGCTCGTGACCTACCAGGGACACACGTACAAGTGCCTGCAGGCGCATACGTCCCAGGTCGGATGGGAGCCGGCGACCACACCGGCCCTGTGGCAACTCGTGAGTTGACGCACTAGCGTCGGAAATCGATGGGCGGTCCGGTCTTCCGGGCCGCCCATCGCCACGTTTTAATGTGGTGCGTCAAGTACAGCCCTCATCAAATCCCCTCAGACACGCGGAGTGCCATGTCCGACCCGTATATCGCCCCGTCCAATCCGATCAGCCGTGCCGGCGCGGGCGTCGTCAGCGGGATCGCCGGCGGCGTACTCCTCGGCCTGGTGCTGACCATCTTCGGCCACATCCGCCCGATCGGCGACCTGGTCGGCAAACCGTCCATTGAGGTCGGTTGGACGGTGCTGCTGGTGATCTGCGCGGTCGCCGGTGCCCTGTATGGAACCTTCGCTGGCCGGTCGGTCAGCGCGCAGATCGTGCCGGCCATCGGCATCGGGATCTGTTACGGCGGCGCGTGGTGGCTGGTCTTGCAGCTGATCGCGGTGCCGCTGCGGGCGGGCGACGGGGTGTTCGCGTTCGCCGACGACAGCATGGTGATCCTCGGCGCGTACGTCGTGTTCGGGGTCGTGCTCGGCCTCGTGTACGCGGTCACCGGGCCACGGCGCCGGGTGCCCTACCGTCGGTCGCAGAGCGGTGGCGGCTACGGCTTCTACGCGATGCCGCAGCGGATCGCCCGAGCCCGTCCCCGCCGGCGCCGCCGAACCCGCTAAGTCCGCCGTACCCGCTGAATACATGGATAACGCCCGCCCAGCCGGGATCGGCGAGGCGGGCGTTATCGCGGGGGGATTTCCTTAAAAGCGCTTGTCCAACGCTTTCACGACCCGGAGCGCGGCGGCCGTGTGCTTCGCGTACGCGTTCGGGTAGGCGCTGCGCTGTACCCGCTGAGCGGCGCACGTGACGCAGCCCCACGCACCCTTGTAGTGCACGAGCACCTGGTAGAACGCGTGCGCGGCGTAGGTCGGGTTCGTCAGCTGCTTCGGCGAGCCCCAGCCGGAGGAGGGGCGCTGCTGGAAAAGGCCGAGCGAGTCGTGGTCCACGGCGTACTTGAGGTTGTAGAGGTTCGACTCCTGCATCGCGGTCGCGATCGCGATCTGCTGGCCCCGGGCGTTGATGCCCATGCGATGCCCCTCGAGCACGATCGCCCAGGCGTTCTTGACCTGCGTGGCGGTCAGGCCGCTGATCTTCGGCAGCGGAGCCGGGCTTCTTCGGCGCGGGCTTGGCCGGCTTCGCGGGCGGTCCGGGTCTTGCTGCGGTTGGCCTGCGAAGCCGCGTCCGACCGGGTCGTGTTCAGTGCGGAGGCTTCGTCGGCGAGCGACGCGGCCGTGGCATGGGCGGGGACGGGGGCCGAGGATGGCGCCAGTTGGATTCCGAGGGCGGCGGCACCAGCGGTAAAAACACACAACGCGCCGACCGTGAGTCGGCGGGTGAGCAAGGTACCGGGGACGCGGGGGAATCGACGATGGTTCGTCAAGATCGCTTCCGTTCCTTATCGATTGGCAGCACCCGGGGGATCGGTGCTGCCAACGACCGTGACACGGAGGGCCCCTGACCTGGCAAGACTACAGCGAGTAACTGTGAACCAGGTCACTTCCATCAAGGCATGATCGCGCTAAATCAGCAACAGATGGGAAAAATCGGGAATAGCCAATTGCGGGCCGAGAACGCACCATCTCGTGCGCGCAACCGACCCGTGGTCGGCTTTCGGCCCGTTTCGCGTGTGATGAGGGGTATCCCCCCGACGCCACAACTACGGTAAGCGACTCAATAAACACTAACAGTGAGTAATCGGATCGTCAACGGATGTGACGGACGACGCCTTGTCAAGGCCGATCGCGGGGCATTTCGACCTGACTCCGGAGGGTGAAATCAGGTGACGATTTGGTTACCCACCCAACTGGGAGGGGCCTTCGCGAGTCGTCATAGATATGGTCAGCCTCGAACCGTCACGTCGTACCCGATACGCCCCGGCAGCCCCGGCACCCACCTCCACGCCGCAGCAGCCGCCGTCGCTCGTGTACAGCCGGCACAATCCGCCCGCGCAGCGTCTGTTCGCGGTGCTGACCGTGTTACCCGGTGCCGATCACGACGTCACCGGTCTCGCCGCCGCGATGGCCGCCCGCACGACCGAGACGGCCGCGCTGCTCGTCGCGCTCACCGCCGGCGGGCTCGTCGAGGAGCGCTCGCCGGGCCGGTTCCGCACCGCGCCGGCCGCGGCCGGGTTCCGACCGCCGCAGGTCGAGACCCGGGCGCTGCAGCGGTGGTACGACTGGTGCCTGGCGAGCGTCACCGCCGGTGCCGAGGCGCTCTACCCGCAGGCGCTGCGGCTCGACTCCCCGTCGCAGCGAAGTCTGATCCCGCATCCGGTGCTCACGACGCCCGCACAGGCGGCCCGCTGGCTCGACGCCGAGATCGAGAACCTCGCCGCCGCGATCATGACCGCCCACCGCCAGGGCCTGCACCGGTACGCGTGGTTGCTCGCGGACGGGCTCCGCGGTTGGTCGTGGCAGGTCCCGCAGGCCGTCGACTGGATCGCGGTCGCCATCGCGGCCCGGGAGGCGGCCCGATCGGCCGGTGACGGACGGGCCGGCGCCGCCGCGCACCTCTGCCTGGCCGACGCCTCGATCCTGGCCGGAGACCTCGTGCTCGCGGTGGACGCGTGCACGGCGGCGGAACGGAACGCGGCTCGCAGTGGCTGGCTGAGCGGCCGGGCGGCGGCTCTCGGCAACCGGGGCGGCATCCACCGGCGCGAGGGCCGTTACGCCGAGGCGCTGGCGGACTACGACGCCGCCCTGGAGTTGTTCGGCGCGGCCGGCCGGGCCGGGCACAAAGCCGCCGTCTACAACAACGTCGGCGCGCTGCACCTGCTCCTCGGCAGGCCCGAGCGGTCCGCCGAGTGTCACCGCCGGGCGCTGGCGATCCACCGGCAGACGGGTTCCGTCGCCGGTGAGGCTCGGAGCCTGCATCTGCTGGCAGAGGCGTTGCGGGCAGCCGGTCAGCTCGATGCCGCCGAGCGCGGGCTTCTCACCGCGTTGGCCGCGTACGCGCAGTTGGGCGATCGGTCGGGGGAGTCGGTGATCCGGGCGGCACTGGCGGATCTGCGGAGCGACGTCGACCTGGCTGCGTAGGCCCTGTCCTGCCGTTTATGGTGAGGCGAGGCGGATTCCAGGCGGCGATCCGGCACGCTCGCAGCAGTCCTGAATACCGCGTTTGTATTGAAGGATCTGCCAGAGCGCCGCCGGTCGTCGTCTAGGGCGGCCGCAGTCCACCGATGATCGGCAGGACAGGGCCTCACGGCGATCACGGGTCGCGGCCGGTGGACGCCGACCGGCATGATGACAACCGTGGATTGGACGCCTCTCGTCGCGACGGCCGCCGGTGCCGCCATCGCGTTCTCCGGCACCGTGATCGCCGACCTGCTGCGCCGCCGGGACAGCCGTCACCGGCACTGGCATTCCCAGCGCCATCAGGCCTACCTCGAGATGATGCTGGCCCTCGGCTCGGCTCTCGAAGGTCTGCGGGGCGTCGCGGCGGCCGACACGCCGCACGCGAAGATGTACGACGGCGCGAGCAAGGCGGTGTCGAAGGCGGGTGTCTATGTGGCGCGCGAGCGGATGCTGATGACGGCGACGTGGCGGGTGGCCCAGGCGGCCGAGTCGGCGTTCGACGCGCTGATCGAGGTGCGCAACGCGGTGCGGCGCGGTGCCCGGCTGCGGACGGCCGAGTTCCACGACGCCTATCACCCGTACGCGGAGCAGATGTGGCGGTTGCGGGTCGCGATCCGTGACGACCTCGGCGCGCCGCGACTGCGGGCGATCGATCTGAACCGGGAGAACTGGTCCGGCCGGGCGACGTGCACGATCTGCAATCCCGCCGCGGCGGTGGCCGTGGCGCCCAATGCGACCACGACCACCGTCGGATAGGCGGTCAGGTCACCGGCACCGGTTCCGGCATGTCGTCGGCGGGCGAGGCGGGCGACGGGATCCGCGCCGAGCCCTCCGGATCGTGCGTGTAGTCGCCGGGCTCGGTCGCGTCGACGCCGTCCGCCGCGCGCAGCGCCTTGCAGAGCAGCGTGACGATGACGGCGACCAGCGCGTTCGCGAAGACGGCGACGAAGCCGACGTAGATCGTGGCCTTCGCGTCGAGCCCGATGCTGGTCGGGTCGAACCACTTCGAGATCGCGAACGCCGAGCCGCCGAAATGTACGTGGTTCGTGGCGGGATTCGGAATCTCGTACAGCATCCACATGCCCAGGCCCATGCCGGCGATCCATCCGGCGACCAGGCCCCACCGGTGCAGCCAGCCGGTGTAAAGCGCGATGCCGACGGCGGGCAGCGTCTGCAGGATGATCACGCCGCCGATCAGTTGGAGGTCGATCGAGAACTGCGGACTGATCAGCAGGATCACGGCCACGGCGCCGATCTTCACGACGAGCGACGCGATCTTGCTAACGGTCGCCTCGTGCGCCGGTGTCGCGTCCCGCTTGATGTACTCGGTATAGATGTTGCGGGTGAAGAGGTTCGCGGCCGCGATCGACATGATCGCGGCCGGCACGAGCGCCCCGATCGCGACGGCGGCGAAGGCGACACCGGCGAACCAGTGCGGGAAGACCTGGTCGAAGAGCACCGGCACGATCGTGTTGCCGTCCGCCTTGCCGCCGCTGACGATCGGCTTCACGTGCGCGGCGATGGCCATGTAGCCGAGCAGCGCGATCAGCCCGAGCAGGAAGCTGTAGGCCGGCAGCGCGGACATGTTCCGCTTGATCACGTTGCGGGACTTGCTGGCCAGCACGCCGGTGACGCTGTGCGGGTAGAGGAACAGCGCGAGCGCGGACCCGAGCGCGAGCGTGATGTACTGCCACTGCCCGGCCGGTGCCAGCACGGTGCCGCCGACTTTTGTGGCCGCGAATTTGGCGTCGGCCGCGTTGAAGATCGAGTGCCATCCGCCGAGCTTGTGCGGGATGTAGAAGATCGCGACGAGGATGACGAGATAGATCAGGCCGTCTTTGACGAACGCGATCAGCGCGGGCGCGCGAAGACCTGATTGATACGTGTACGCGGCCAGAATCGCGAACGCGACGATCAGTGCCCACGTCGGGTTGACGTGCATCGTCTTGAGGACCGCCTCGATGCCGACGAGTTGCAGCGCGATGTAGGGCATGGTCGCCACGATGCCGGTGATCGCCACGAGCAGCGCCATCGTCGAGGAGCCCGAGCGCGCCCGGACGAAGTCGGCCGGGGTGACGAACCCGTGCTTGCGTGACACCGACCAGAGCCGCACCAGCACGACCATCACGAGCGGGTACACGATGACGGTGTACGGCACCGCGAAGAACCCGGCCGCTCCGGCACCGAACAGCAGCGCGGGCACGGCGACGAACGTGTACGCGGTGTAGAGGTCGCCGCCGATCAGGAACCAGGTGACCCAGGACCCGAACTGGCGGCCGCCGAGGCCCCATTCGTCGAGGTGGCCCATGGTCTGCGGACGCTTCCATCGCGCCGCCACGAAGCCGATGCCGCTGACCGCCAGGAAGATCACGCCGGCGACGATGATCTCGGTGAGGTGCGCGCGCATCAGCGATCACTCCGATGCCTGGCCGGCTGGCGTTCCTTCGTCGCGTGGTCGTCCTTCGTCATCTGGTAGACGAGGGTGGTGGTGCCGACGCCCAGCAGGATGAACGCGAGTTGGAGCCAGTAGAACCGGGGGAAACCGAGGAAGTAGGGGTCTTTGGCGTTGTAGAGGAACGTCAACAGCGGCACGACGACGGGTACGACCAGCAGCCAGTGCCATCCGCTGCGGGCGTCGGTCGCCGTCGCGGTCGTGGTCGGCTGGCCGGCCTCGGGCTGGCTGACGTCGGGTGTGCTGGGATCGGGTGGGCTGGGATCGGGTGGGCTGGGATCGGGTTCGGCGGTCGGTGCTTCGGACATGGCCGGTCCTCCCTTACATGGCATCGACGAAGGCACATGTATCGATCAGGTTAACCGGACGTTACCGCCGAAAGAGGACCTTGCCAAGACCATCAGGCCGTCGTGCTCACCCGTCGGACGACGTCGCCTGCAGCACGATGCCGTTGCCGTCGGGGTCGGTGAACGTCACGAAGCGGCCCCACGGTTCGTCCTGAACGCCGTCGGTGACGAGCCCGTTGGCCGTCAGTGCCGCCACGTCGCCGTCGAGATCGTCGGTTTCGAGCACGAGCCCGGTCAGCGAGCCCGCCGGCATCGACTCGAACCACGTCACCAACGTGATCGACGTCTGGCCGCCCTTCGGTCCGACCTGAACCCACCGCTGACCGGGCCCCATCGGGTTGTCGGCGATGAGGTCGAAGCCGAGGGTGCCGACGTAGAAGTCCTTCGCGCGGTCCTGGTCGGTGACCGGCACGGACAGCAGTTTCACGTGGGAGATAGCCATGAGAGTCACGCTAGGGAGGACATATCCGCCGGTCAAGGGTCGGCGCGCCGAGATGACCGCGGTCCCTCCACTTTCACCATATATCGCCCCCCGGGGCTTGCGGCAAGGCCCCGGTAGTGGCGCAGAATCGCTGGCTGAGCCCAGATACTGCGGAAACAGGAGAACATGAATCACCCGACGACCAGCGTCTTCGACCTTCCCGACAGCCTCTCCGCCAAAGCGGGCCCGACCCTGATCGCCGACGACGAACGGCACTTCGCGGCGATCGCGGCGAGCCTGAACGAGACGATGGCCGACCTGACCGAGCGCGTCGACGCGCAACGCAAGGCTCCCGGCGGTGTCGGTCAGGCGGCGGCGGACCGGGACCAGGAGATCTATCGGCTGACCGCCCGGCTGCGTACGCTGAGCCGCTACGGATCCGACCTGTGCCTCGGCCACATGGTCAGCGCGAGCGAGGCCGAACCCGTGTACATCGGACGGCTCGCGCTCACCGACCGGGCCGGCCGGCGGCTGCTTCTGGACTGGCGTACCCCGGCCGCCGAGCCCTTCTTCGGCGCCACCCACGCCAACCCGATGGGCCTGACGAGCCGGCGCCGCTACCGCTGGACCCGTGGCCGGATCACCGATTACTGGGACGAGATGTTCGCCCCGGACGGCTGGGAGGGCCATGCCGCGCTCGACGACCAGTCCGCGTTCATCGCCAGCCTGGGCAGCCACCGCTCGGCGCGGATGCGGGACGTGCTCGGCACCATCGCGGCCGACCAGGACGCCGTCATCCGTGCCGGTTCCCGCGGTGCCCTCGTCGTCGACGGCGGTCCCGGCACCGGCAAGACGGTCGTCGCGCTGCACCGCACCGCGTACCTGCTCTATTCCGACCCCCGGCTCGGTCACCGGCGCGGCGGCGTCCTCGTTGTCGGTCCGCACCAGCCGTACCTGGCGTATGTTTCCGATGTCCTTCCGAGCCTCGGCGAGGACGACGTGCAGATGTGCACCCTGCGGGACCTCGTGGCGGAGGGGGCCGAGGCGACGGTTGAGACGGACCCGCAGGTCGCGGCGCTGAAGTCGTCCGCGCGGTTGGTTGGGGCGATCGAGGCGGCCGTCCGGTTCTACGAGGAGCCGCCCACCGAGCCGATGACCGTCGCGACCGAGTGGTCCGACATCCGGTTGCGCCCCGACGACTGGGCCGAGGCGTTCGAGACACCCGATCCGGGCACGCCGCACAACGAAGCGCGGGTCGAGATCTGGGAGAAACTGCTCGAGATCCTGGTCGACCGGTACGACGGAGACGAACCCGAGGACCTGCTCCGCGCGTCGCTCGCCGGCAACCGGGATCTGCTCGCCGCGCTCAACCGCGCCTGGCCGGTGCTCGACGCGACCGAGATCGTCGGAGACCTGTGGACGGTCCCGGCCTACCTGCGGCACTGCGCTCCGTGGCTGAGTCCCGCGGAGACGAGAGTGCTCCGGCGCGCCGACGCGACCGCGTGGACCGTCGCCGACCTACCGTTCCTGGACGCCGCCCGAGCGCGCCTCGGGGACGCGGAGATATCCCTGCGGCGGCGCCGCCACGACGCGTCCGTGGCCGCGAAGCGCGAGCAGATGGACCGCGTGGTCGAGGAGATTCTCGCCGCCGAGGACGACAACGAGGGCGCCATGATCATGTTGAAGGGACGGGATCTGCAGGACGCGCTGGTCAAGGCGACCGCCGTCCCCGGCGCTGCCCCGGATCTGCTCGCCGGCCCGTTCGCGCACATCGTGGTGGACGAGGCCCAGGAGTTGACCGACGCGCAGTGGCAGATGCTGCTGCTGCGGTGCCCGTCCCGGAGTTTCACCGTCGTCGGCGACCGGGCCCAGGCTCGGCACGGGTTCACCGACTCGTGGGCCGAACGGCTGGAGCGCGCCGGCCTCGATCGGATCACGGTGGCGTCGCTGACCATCAACTACCGCACGCCCGACGAGGTCATGGCCGAAGCCGAACCGGTGATCCGTGCCGTGCTGCCGGACGCCAACGTCCCGACCTCCGTGCGTCACAGCGGCATCCCCGTCCGGCATGCGTCGACGTCCGATCTCGGTGCGATTCTCGCTACCTGGCTGGCCACGCACGCGGAGGGGATCGCCTGCGTCATCGCGACCGGCGACCTCGACGCGGTCGAGGACACGGCCCGGGTCCGCGTACTGACCCCGGAACTCGCCAAGGGTCTCGAGTTCGACCTCGTCATGCTGATCGACCCGGAGGGGTTCGGCGACGGGATCGAAGGCGCGGTCGACCGCTACGTCGCGATGACCCGGGCCACGCGGGAACTCGTCATCCTGACCTGATGCCGGTGACGTTTCACGGCACGAATGTCCCCAAGCACCCTCGTCATCCACAGTTCGTCGGCCGGTCAGAGCGGGATCGAGTGACGTCGGTGATGCTGGTCGGGTGCTCACACATCAGCCGGGGGAGGTGCCGTTTCGGGGGAGTGCCGCGGTCGCCGCGGATCTGATCACGGCGGCCCGGTTGCGGAGCACGGCATGGCGCAGGATCTTTCACGATGTGTACGTCGCCGCTGCCGTACCGGACTCGCACCTGCTGCGGATTCGCGCCGTGGCGCTCCGGTTACCGCCAGGGGCCGCCATCACCGGACGGTCCGCCGCTCACCTGTGGGGCGCCGAACTCGCCGCGCCGGCCGATCCGGTCGAGGTCCTGTCGCCCGTCGACTTCACCCGTTGGCCCGGTGTCTCGACCCGTTCCGGCACGGTCAGGGCAGACGAGGTCACGACGTGTCTCGGTGTGCCGGTCACCGCCCCGCTCCACACCGCGTGGGAAATCGCGCGCACGCTCCCGGTCCTCGACGCGATCGGGTGGATCGACGCGCTCGCCCGATTTCGCAAGGTGACGTCCGACCAACTGATCAGCCACGCCCACCAGCACGGGGGAGAATGGGGATCGCGCCAGGCGACGGCGACGATGCGCCTGTGCGACCCCCGGGCCGAATCGGTGCCGGAGTCGCAGGTTCGGGTCATTCTGGCCGACGGTGGCTTGCCGGTGCCGGTGCCTCAATACACGGTCCGTGACCGGAACGGCCTGTTCGTGGCACGGGTCGACTTGGAGTGGCCGCAGTGGCGGTTCGCGGTCGAATACGACGGTCAGTGGCACGGTCAGGGCATCCAGGTGGACAAGGATCGGCGCCGATTCCGAGCGTTGAGGGCAGCCGACTGGGACGTCTACCCGATCACGAAGGACGACCTCCGCGACATTCCGAATCTGGTCGCCGGAGTACGGGCGGCCCTGACGAAGGCCGCCGCCGCCACCCGCTGACGTCGGCGTGTCGACACGCGGTCGGCCGGGTTTCCGACGTGGTTGTTGTTGTGGGGTCGCCCGGGCGGCGGTGGTGTCGGAAATCCGGAGCGCGCGGCGTGTCGTTGACGGCGTGTCGCGGGGTTGGCGAGAAACGGGCGCGGGCGAGCGCCTGAGGGGCGAGCGAGGGGCGAGGGCGAGCGCCTGAGGGGCGAGCGAGGGGCGACGGCGAGCGGGCGACGGGCGAGCGCCAGAGCGGGCGAGCGCCTGAGCTGGCCAGCGGGGTGGCGACCCAGCGGGTGGGCGGCGAGAAGGCGGGGTTGAGGGGAGGAACCGCCTTGGCGGCCAGCCGCCGGGTTGCGTCGGCGTGTCGACACGCGGTCGGCCGGGTTTCCGACGTGGTTGTTGTTGTGGGGTCGCCCGGGCGGCGGTGGTGTCGGAAATCCGGGGCGTGCGGCGTGTCGGGGTCGGCGTGTCGTGAGCGGGCGAGCGCCGGAGTTGGCCAACGGGTGGGCGGCCGAACTGGTGGCGACTCAAACGGTGGGCGACGAGCGGTCGGGTTGAAGGTGGGAACCGCATCGGCGGGCAGCCGCTCGGGTTGGCGTCGGCGTGTCGACACGCGGTCGGCCGGATTTCTGACGTGGCTGTTGTTGGGGAGCGGTCCGGGCAGCGGTGGTGTCGGAAATCCGGACCGTGCGGCGTGTCGGGGCCGGCGTGTCGCGGGTTGGCGAGCGCCTCAATGGGTGACGAGGGAAGTGCGCGTGGCTACGACGGAGCGCCGAAGAAGGTCAGGTCCACCGGTTGCCGGGTCGGGTCGGACGGTTCTCCGGCGCTGCGGCGGACGTGCCGGCGGGTCAGGCGTTCCACGTCGTCACACCAGGCGGCGAGTTCTTCGGGGGTCATCGTGGCGGGGTGGCTGTGCACGACCGCGGCGGCGGCCCAGGCCGGGTTCGTGGAAGCGGCGGCGATCGCGTCGGCGGCGTCGGCCAGGAGCGTCTCCTCGCGGCGCACCCGGACCTCGTCGGATCGGTTGCCTCGTCGGGCCGAGGGTCGACGGAGCGGGTGCGTGCCGGGGTGGGGTGGCACGGCCACGGAACGGCTGGCGACGTGATCGTCGCCGCGTGTGGGTTCGGAGTCGTCGTCGGACGTTCGCCACGGTTCGCCGGGGTGCCAGGCGTCGGCGTCGTCGCCGGGTGGGCGGTTCGGGTCACCGGCGCCATCGGGTGTCGGCACGCTGCCGTGTGGATCGGCGGTGCTGGTTCGGATTTCCGTACCTATGTCACGATCTGCGGTTTTCGCACTTGATGTTAGCTGCCAAGGACGGTTGCGCCCGCTGACGGGAATCTCCGAAACAAGTCCGTTCGCCGCGAGTGTCGCGAGATGGTAGGAGCACGTCTTCGGCGTAAGGTGCAGCATGGTCGCGCATTCGGTGGCGGTCAGCGACGGGTGTTGTCGCAGCAACTCGACGATCCGCACGCGGGTCGGGTGGGCCAGGGCCCGCAGTCGCGCCGTCGCGACCACCACGTCGGAAGACATTCGCCGACACTATCGGAAGATTTCTTCCCAGCCCAACCGCCGTCGATATGACCGACTGATCGCCGAGGCGGCACCGGCCGATCATCGCCGCGACCGCCCCGACTGGCGGTAGGCCGCTTCGGCCAGGCACGATGGTCGGACCATGACGCTTACCGACAGCATCCCGACGGCCACCGATCCCGACTCGCTGTTCGAGGCGTTCGAGACCTGGGCGGCCGACACCGGCATCACTCTCTACCCGCACCAGGAAGAGGCGCTGCTCGAGATCGCGTCCGGGGCGAACGTGATCCTGTCGACGCCGACCGGCTCCGGGAAGAGCCTGGTCGCGGTCGGCGCCCACTTCGTCGCGCTCGCCGACGGGCGCCGCACCTTCTACACCGCGCCGATCAAGGCCCTGGTCTCGGAGAAGTTCTTCGCGCTGATCCAGATCTTCGGAGCGATCAACGTCGGCATGATGACCGGCGACGCTCGGGTCAACGGCGACGCCCCGATCATCTGCTGCACGGCCGAGATCCTGGCGAACATGGCCCTGCGCGACGGTGCCGACGCCGACATCGGCCAGGTCGTGATGGACGAGTTCCACTACTACGCCGACCCCGACCGCGGCTGGGCGTGGCAGGTGCCGCTGATCGAGTTGCCGAAGACACAGTTCATCCTCATGTCCGCCACGCTCGGCGACGTCACCCGCTTCGAAGACGACCTCACCGCGCGCACCGGCCGCCCGACCGCCGTGATCCAAAACGCGGAACGCCCGGTGCCGCTGCTGTTCAACTACGCGCTCACGCCGCTGCACGAGACGCTCGAAGAACTTCTCGCGACCAAACAGGCCCCGATCTACGTCGTGCACTTCACCCAGGCGGCCGCGCTCGAGCGAGCGCAAGCCCTGATGAGCATCAACGTGTGTACGCGTGAGGAAAAAGACGCCATCGCGCTCGCGATCGGAAACTTCCGTTTCACCGCGGGTTTCGGCAAGGTGCTCTCCCGCCTGGTCCGCCACGGCATCGGCGTGCACCACGCCGGCATGCTGCCGAAATACCGCCGCCTCGTGGAGACGCTGGCACAGGCCGGGCTGCTGAAAGTCATCTGCGGCACCGACACGCTCGGCGTCGGCATCAACGTCCCGATCCGCACCGTGCTGTTCACCGCGCTGTCGAAGTACGACGGCGTGCGCATGCGGCTGCTGCAGGCGCGCGAGTTCCACCAGATCGCCGGGCGGGCCGGGCGCGCCGGATACGACACCGTCGGCTCGGTCGTCGTGCAGGCCCCCGAGCACGTCGTGGAGAACGAGAAAGCACTCGCGAAGGCCGGCGACGACGAGAAGAAACGCCGCAAGGTCGTGCGCAAGAAGCCGCCGGAGGGGTTCATCGCGTGGGCCCGCCCGACCTACGAGCGCCTGATCGCGGCCGAACCGGAGCCGTTGAAGTCGAGTTTCGTCGTCACGCACGCCATGCTGCTCAACGTCATCGGCCGGCCCGGCGACGCGTTCGAGTCCATGCGGCACCTCTTGACGACGAACCACGAGGACCCGGCGGCGCAGCGGCGGCACATCCGGCGCGCGATCGCTACCTACCGGGCGCTCGTGGCCGGGGGAGTCGTCGAGCGGCTGTCCGAGCCCGATTCCGAGGGCCGGATCGCGCGGCTGACCGTCGATCTGCAGTACGATTTCGCGCTCAACCAGCCGCTCTCGCCGTTCGCGCTCGCGTCGCTGGAACTGCTCGATCGGGACGCGCCGGTCTACCCGCTCGACGTGCTGTCGGTCATCGAGTCCACGTTGGACGATCCCCGGCAGATCCTGTCGGCGCAGCAGTTCAAGGCGAAGGGCGAAGCCGTCGCGGCGATGAAGGCCGAGGGCGTCGAGTACGAGGAACGTATGGAACTCCTCGAAGACGTCACCTACCCGAAGCCGCTCGCCGAACTGCTGGAAGCCGCGTACGCGATGTACCGGAAGGGTCATCCGTGGGTCGGTGACCACGAACTGCGGCCGAAATCCGTGGTCCGCGACATGTACGAGCGCGCGATGACGTTCGTCGAATACGTCGGCTTCTACGGACTGTCGCGCTCGGAAGGGCTGGTGCTGCGCTACCTCGCGGACGCGTACAAGGCCCTGAAGCAGACGGTGCCGGAGGAGGCGAAGACCGAGGAGCTGATCGACCTCGAGGAGTGGCTCGGCGAACTCGTCCGCCAGGTCGACTCCAGCCTCATCGACGAGTGGGAGCAGCTGCGGAACCCGGCCGACGAGGCGGCGCCCGCCGTCGACGCGCCGCCGCCGGCCGTGACCCGTAACGTCCGCGCGTTCCGGGTGCTCGTGCGCAACGCGCTGTTCCGCCGGGTCGAGCTGGCCGCCCTGGGCCGCTACGACGAACTCGGGGAACTCGACGGCGAGAGCGGCTGGACGGCCGACGCGTGGCGCGAGGCGATCGAGGACTACTTCGACGAGTACGACGACCTCGGTGTCGGCCCGGACGCACGCGGCCCGGCGCTGGTCGCGATCACGACCGGCACGACCACGTGGACGGTACGTCAGATCTTCGACGATCCGGCCGGTGACCGTGACTGGGGCATCGACGCCGAGATCGACCTCGCCCAATCCGACGAACTGGGTGCCGCCGTGGTCCGCATCGTCGACGTCGGTCCGCACGAGTAGCCCCGATCGCAGCGGGAGAGCGCTCCACCAGCGCAAAGGGGGCTGGGAAGAGTGTCGGAGGGTAAATCGTAGGGTCGACACGGAGTCGTTAACCCGCTAGCGTCGTGGCCAGAACGCCCCGCACCGCCTTCTTCCCCCGTGGAAGGCGGAGCGGGGCGTCATTCGTTTCCAGGGTTCGCGCCAGCCGACCGGTACACGCGCCGACCAGGTGAACCATTACTCTTCGCACCGCGACTATGCGGAGGGAAGAGTCATGTCCGAGTTCGAGTCCAGTCCGTGGCCGGTTCCGGTGGCTGTGGAGCAGCAGCCGGTACCGCCCGTTCCGGAGCAGCGGACGGGCGGCTCGTCCGTGACGTTCGAGTCACCGATCGCGCGGGAACCGGCTCCGGCCGTCGACCCGGCGCCAGTGACCGCACCGCCGGCTTTCTCGGCGCCGCCGTCGTACCCGTCCGGTTACCCGGCCGGCCCGGTCCCCGCGATGACGCCGTGGCAGCCGGCCTGGCCGCCGCCGGCGTGGCCGCAACCGGCGCCGAAACGCCGGTTCGGGGCCGGTGCGCTCGTGTTGGTCGCGGTGCTCACCGCGATCGTCTGCGGCACCGCCGGCGTTGTCACCGGCGTCGCGATCAAAACCGCGACGTCGACGACGGCGGCCGGAATCCAGTTGCCCACGCTCGTGCCCACGCCCGAAGATTCGACGCCGGGCACCGCGCCGTCGTCGGCCGCCGGTGCGGCTCTACTCGCCCGGATCGTGCCGGCGCCGCCCGGTGCGCGTGAGTTCGCGATGACGAACGCGCCCGGCGGGGTGCTGGACCTCGACCAGAACGTCAAGCAGTTCTTCAGCACCGGCCCGACCGAGGCGGGCATCCTTCGGCAGGAAGGGTTTGTCGTGGCGGCCGCCACGGACTACCAGCGGACCGACGGGCTGCAGATCCTCACGCATCTCACCCAGTTCGCGACCCAGGACGGCGCCCAAAGCTACTTTCTCCAGCGCCGTGCCGCCTGGACGCGCGACGCTGATGTCACCGGCTCGTTCACGGTGCCGGGCGGCGGCGTGGGTTACGAGAAGCACGCCCTCGACAAGCTCGGCAATCGGCGCACCGTGATGTACGAGCGGATCGGCGACATCGTGGTCGCGCTCGACGTCTACACCGCCGGCACGTTCAACCGGTCGGTCGACCTCGCCATCATGGCGGTGCAGATGCGGAAGTTGAGCTGACGCGTCACGTACTCTGTGCGCACCGTTCCGAGAGGCTGACCATGACCGAGTTGGGATCCGATCCCTGGAAGGATCACGCGCTCACCGAGCGGATGACCGATTCGGCCGCGCTGGTCGCGCAGGCCACCGGCCCGGCAACCGAGGCGCCGGCCGCGGTCGAGCCCGCCGATGATCCGTCCACATCGGAGCCTCCCGCGCCGGTCGCCGGGCCCGCTGCGGTGCACCCGCGGAATCGCAACTGGCCGCCGCCCGCCCCGTCGGTCGCGGCCGGTCGGCGGTTCGGAGCCGGAGCCTTCGTCCTGGCCGTGGCGATCAGCGTGGTCGTCGCCGGCGCGGCCGGCGGGGCGGCGGGCTACCTGATCCGGGGCGGCACGTCGGACAACACTGCCTCGTCGTCGGGCACGGCCGGGATCACGTCGCCCGCAGTCACGGTCGCCCCCGTCGATGCCGGGTCGGTGCTGCTGTCCCGCATCGTGCCGGCGCCCACGGGTTCGGTGATGATCCAGTTGCCGGATGCGACGAACGGCGTGCTGACGTTACGCCAGGACGTGTTGCAATTCTTCCCGAGCGCGCCACTGCAGGCCGACACGCTGCGCGCCGACGGTTTCGTCGCCTCGGCGGCCACGGAATACAAGCGCCCGGACGGCGTCGCGGTGCTGACGCATCTGACCTCGTTCGCGACGGCGGCCGGCGCGCGGGACTACGCGGGTGCCCGGAAGGCGGTCTGGGTGGCGACCGCGAACGTCAGCGGCTCGTTCGACGTACCGGGCGGCGGCATCGGCTTCGAGCAGGACAAGCCGGACGCCGCCGGACGCCGTCTCACCGTGATGTACGAGCAGGTCGGCACGATCGTGGTGGCGATCGACGTGTACACGTCCGGTGCCCCGGACCGGCAGGCGAACCTCACCACAATGGCGGCGCAGGTGGCGAAGGCGCGCTGACGGTAACGGGTTCCTACCGGTTCTGTCGGGGGCAGGCTTTAGGGTTTCGGCATGGATCTTCTCGACCGCCTGCCCGACGCGTGGCGCGATGCGATGGCACCGCATCTCGACGCCGCGACCGTCGCCGCCCTGAGCGACTTCATCACCGGTGAATATGCCGCCGCGACCGTGTTTCCGCCGATCGACGACCTGTTCACGGCGTTTCGGCTGTGTTCGCCGGAGCAGACGCGAGTGTTGATTCTCGGCCAGGACCCCTACCACAAGGCGGGCCAGGCCCACGGGCTGAGTTTCAGTGTGCGTCCCGGTGTGCCGGTGCCGCCGTCGCTGCGCAACGTCTACAAAGAGTTGCGTGACGACCTCGGCGTCGAACCGCCGCGCGACGGCGATCTGACCGGCTGGGCGAGCCAGGGTGTGCTGTTGCTCAACGCGGTGCTCACGGTGCGGGCGGGCACGCCGGGATCGCACGCGAACCGGGGCTGGGAGCACGTCACCGACGCCGCCATCATGGCGCTCAACGACCAGGCCGAGCGGGTCGTGTTCGTGCTCTGGGGGTCCTACGCGCGGAAGAAGGCCGCGTTGGTCACGGCGCCGCAGCACGTCGTGCTCGAGGCGGGTCACCCGAGCCCGATGAACCCAAAGGGCTTCCTCGGCAGCCGCCCGTTCAGCGGGATCGCGAAGGCGCTGGCGGAGGTCGGTGCGCCGCCGATCAGATGGGGCGCCTGACGCCCGCGAATTGACCGGCGCACGCCCTCGGCGGCCGTGCGCCGGTCGCGTTTCCACGGTCTGGCCTCGATGATGATCGTGTCAAAGTCGCGAGGCTGTCGCCTTCTCGGCGACCGCCGGGTTGATGTCACCCTGCGTATTCGTCGGGGGCTTGAGCCGCTCGATTACGTTCAGTAGGCGAGGGAATTTTCGACTCACACCTTGTCGGGGGCTCGATATTGCTTACTTCGGGGAAACATCGGCACTGAGCTGCACGGCTCTGAAATTAGCGGGATTGGGACCCTCCGGCGTTGGTGACAGATCGTGCGTGTTGCGTGGGAGTTAGCAATATCGAGCCCCCGACACGATATTGCACGATTCCAGGCGCGATTACTCAGCGTGGTGGATCATCGGCGGCCCTTCAGTCTTACCGCGCGAATGGAACGGCCACCGGGTCGAGCGGCCGCTGAAGCGAGCGGCGGGTAGAGCGAGCGGCCGGTAGAGCGAGCGGCCGGTAGAGCGAGCGGCCGTTATAGCGGGCGGCCGGTAGAGCGAGCGGCCGCCGGATCGAACGGCCGCCAGCGCGAGTGTCCACCGGCGCGAAACCAGACGGCGGCGCTGCCGCCCGGCCCGACCTACGATGCCGAGGATCTGGCCGCGCGCAACGCCCGTTTCAACCCGATCATCGGCGGCCCGCCACGGGCGACCATGGCCGCGACGCGGGTGGCGTACTCGCGTTTCTGGGTTCTGCTGACGCCGGCGCGCACCTCGCCGATCACGAGCACGGCGACCAGGGCGGCGTCGCGGGGATCGAGCCGATTGACGGGAGTCGGCCCTCGCAGCGCCGCGCCGACGCGGGCGTCGAGACGCGTCCGGGCGCGAGGATCGGTGATCTCGATCTTCGCCGTGCGCAACCAGGTCGGCTCGCGTGTCACCCGGATGACCCGCGCGGCCACGAGTTGCGCCCGCACGGCGCGGTCGATCTCGCCGCGGCCGCGGCCGACCCATCGCTCCCACGAGCGTGGTTTGTCGTCGCTGATCTCTTTCCACACGGCGGCGAGGACCGGGTCGGCGGGGCGTCGTGATCCGGCATGGGGGCGACCGTCGACGTCGGTCAGGTGCCCGGTGGCGAACAAGTCCGCGAGGGCGGCCGCCCGGAGGGTGTAGCCGAGCCAGGTGCGGCCAGTGAGACGTTCGCGGTCGACATCGTAGGCGAGCAGGTAGGCGCGGGCCGGAACCGAGTCAGGAATCGTCATGGTCGGCGCCTTTCGCTTCGGGAGGGTCGGCGGCGCTGGGTGGCTCGGGTGCGCTGGGTGGCTCGGGTGCGCTGGGTGGTTCAGGTGCGCTGGTTGGCCCGGGTGCGCTGAGTCGTTCGGTCGATCGTGGCCGGCCGCGGCGCCGGATCTCGCCGACGTCGCCGGGCAGGCGCCCGTCGTCGGACAGCGCGCGCCGCAGCAGGAACTCGATCTGGGCATTCGTGCTGCGCAACTCGGCGCCGGCCCATCGCGCCAGCGCGTCGTAGACGGCGGGATCGAGGCGCAGCAGGATGCTTTTGCGTTCGGCCACGGGCGTCGTTACTGGTAGAGGGTGCCGGTGTTAACGACCGGCTGGGCGTCGCGGTCGCCGCACAGCACGACCAGCAGGTTGCTGACCATCGTCGCCTTGCGTTCCTCGTCGAGGTCAACGACGTCGCGTTCGGCGAGCCGGTTGAGTGCCATCTCGACCATGCCGACGGCTCCTTCGACGATGCGGGTGCGGGCCGCCACGATCGCGCTGGCCTGTTGGCGCCGGAGCATCGCCTGCGCGATCTCCGGTGCGTACGCCAGGTGGGATAGCCGCGACTCGACCACTGTGACGCCGGCCGGGGTCACGCGGTCGCCGATCTCGGTGGAGAGCCGGGAGGTGATCTCGTCGGCGTTGTCGCGCAAGGACATCTGGCCTTCGGCGTGCGCGTCGTACGGGTACGAGTTGGCGATGTGCCGCACGGCGGTCTCGGCCTGGATCGCCACGAACTCGCGGAAGTCGTCGACCTCGAACGTCGCCTGGGCGGTGTCGTCGACGCGCCACACGACGACGGCCGCGATCTCGATCGGGTTGCCGTCAGCGTCGTTGACCTTCGTCACCTCGGTCTGGTGGTTGCGGATGCGGGTGGAGACGCGGCGCCGGGTCGTGAACGGGTTGAGCCACCGCAGGCCGGTGTGGCGCACGGTGCCGACGTAGCGGCCGAGGAGCTGGACGACGCGCGCCTGACCGGGGGAGACGGCGGTCAGGCCGAAGGCGCCGATCACGGCGACGACGAGGGCGCCGATGCCGATCCAGAGAAGCGCGCTGCCGGCCTCGATGATGATCGTGGTGATGCCGCCGGCGATCAGGGCGAGGACGAGGGTCAGCATCGGGGCGCCGGATGCGCCGTTGATGAGGCGTTCGTGAGCGGTCGGTGCGGGTACGTCGGTCATGATCGGCTCCATTCGGCGGGCTTGCGTCGCAATCTATCATAGTGATATCACTTTAATCGTGAACGTGACACCCCCTCTCGATCGGAGCGACCGACGTGACCACCCCACAGTTGGAGATCGACCACCTGTCCAAGCGATATGGCAGCGTGGTCGCACTCTCCGACATGACCTTCGATGTGCGCGCCGGTGAGATCTTCGGCTTCGTCGGCAGCAACGGCGCCGGCAAGACCACCACGATGCGGATCGCGCTCGGCGTGCTGGCCGCGGACGCCGGCGAGGTGCGGTGGGCCGGCGCCCCGGTCACGTTGGAAACCCGCCGGCTGATCGGCTACATGCCGGAGGAGCGCGGTCTCTACCCCCGGATGCGGGTCGCCGAGCAGCTGATCTATCTGGCCCGGCTACACGGCATGACGGCACAGCAGGCTGCCGCGGCGACCGACGAGTGGACCGAGCGGCTCGGGGTCGCGGCGCGCCGAGGCGACGAGGTGCAGAAACTGAGCCTCGGCAACCAGCAACGCGTGCAGCTCGCGGCGGCACTCGTGCACGATCCGCAGATCCTCGTGCTCGACGAGCCGTTCTCCGGCCTCGACCCGGTCGCGGTCGACGTGATGAGCCAGGTGCTGCGCGACAAGGCCGACGCCGGCATCCCGGTGATGTTCTCCAGCCACCAGCTCGATCTGGTGGAACGGATCTGCGACCGCGTCGGCATCGTGCGCGGCGGCTCCATGGTCGCGACCGGCACCGTCGACGAACTCCGCTCCACCGGCGAGGACCGCCTCGTCGTGGTCGCGCCCGCGGCCCCGGCCGGCTGGGCGGACCCGATTCCGGGGGTCATCGACCCGTCCTACGCCGGGCACCGCACCTCGCTCCAGCTCACGGCCGGTGCCGACGATCAGGCCGTGTTGCGGGCCGCCCTCGCGACCGGTCCCGTGCACGAGTTCGCCCGGTCGCGCGCGTCGCTGACCGACCTGTTCCGCGACATCGTCAACGCCCCCCACCACCCCGGAGTCGAAGCCTCCGAAACCACGATCGGAGTCGCAGCATGAGCGCCGTCTGGCTGATCGCCCGCCGGGAAGTCACGACTCGGCTGCGGTCGAGGGCGTACCAGATAGCGACGCTGGTCTTGGTTGTGATCTTGGTTGGTCTGGCAGTGGTGCTCAAGCTCATCAGTGGCGGCGGAGGATCCGACTTCACCGTCGGGCTCACCAGCAACGACGCGTCCCTGGCGGCACCGCTGCACGCCAGCGCGGCGTCGATCAGCCAGACCGTCACCACGAAGATCGTCGCGGACGAGGCCACCGGCCGGGCGGAGGTCAGCGACGGCAAGCTGGACGCGCTCCTCGTCGGCGACGGGTCGACCGTGCAGGTCATCGTCAACCGCGACCTCAACGACACCCTCGGCAACGCACTGCGCGTGCTCGCCGGCCAGCTGGCGTTTTCGCGGCAGATCACGTCGTTGGGCGGCAGTCCGCAAGCGGTCCAGGCCGCAGTGGCCTCGGCACCGGTCACCGTGACATCGCTGAAGCCGCCGCACACCTACGACACGCAGCGCCTGGTGCTCGGCATCGTGGCCGGCATCCTGATTTACCTGTCCCTGCTGATCAACGGGCAAGCGGTCGCGCAGGGCGTCGTCGAGGAGAAATCCAGTCGGGTCGTCGAACTGCTCCTCGCGACCGTCCGACCGTGGCAGCTCATGGCCGGCAAGGTCACCGGCATCGGCATCGTCGGCCTGCTACAGATCATCGTCATCGGCGCCGCGGGCGTCGCCGCCGGCCTGCTCACCGGCGTGCTTACGATCTCCGTCTCAGCGGCGGCGAGCACCGTCGTCTGGCTGATCGTGTGGTACCTCCTCGGGTTCTTCGCCTACGCGCTCGCGTTCGCGGCCGTGGCGGCGCTCGTCTCCCGCCAGGAGGACGTGAACGGTGTAGTCACGCCGGTGCTGATGTTCGTGATCATCGGGTACGTGCTCGGCATCTCGATCCTGCCGTCCAACCCGGGCAGCCCGCTGATCGAGACGATGTCGTTGATCCCGACGTTCGCGCCGACCCTGATGCCGATGCGCCTCGCGATGGGTGGCGTGCCGGTGTGGGAATCGATCGTGGCCGTCGCCGGCATCCTGGTGATCA
Organism: uncultured Actinomycetota bacterium; assembly: GCA_963797605.1. Lineage (GTDB taxonomy): Bacteria > Actinomycetota > Actinomycetes > Mycobacteriales > Micromonosporaceae > DASQPR01. The sequence goes on from CAWCPX010000009.1 coordinate 222,150, forward strand.
TCCCGGCGCTGATCTGGCTATCCGGCCGGATCTACCGCAACGCCGTCGTGCGCAGCGGTGCCCGGGTCAAGCTCCGCGATGCCTGGCGTGCCAGCTGACATCTGGTGATCCGCTCGGTGGTCTGCCGGGCGTGACCGGTTCGCGTGGGCGTTCCGGCACGCCTGGTAGCCTCGATCGTCCCGACCGTGATCACTTCTCAGGAGGCGTCAGATGGCTGCCCCCGACGCCGGTCTTGGCCGAATCTGGACGATTCCCAACGCGATCAGCTTCGCGCGGCTGATCGGCGTGCCCGTCTTCCTCTATCTCTTCCTCAACCACTACACCGTGGCCGCGGTCATCGTGCTCGCGGTCGGCGGCAGCAGCGACTGGGTCGACGGATACCTCGCGCGCCGGCTCAACCAGGTCAGCCGCCTCGGCGAGCTGATGGACCCGTTCGCCGACCGGCTCTACATCTTCGCCACGCTCGTCGCGTTCACGATCCGGGACGTGGTGCCGTGGCAGTTCTTCGTAGCGCTCGTCGCCCGTGACGTGCTGCTGGCGGGGTGTCTGCTGGTGCTGCGGCGTTACGGCTACGGGCCGCCGCCGGTGCACTACATCGGCAAGACGGCCACGTTCATCCTGCTGGTCGCGTTTCCGCTGCTGTTGTTGGCGCAGGCGGACATCCCGTGGCACACGTTCTGGTTCGCGACCGGCTGGGCGATGGCCTGGTGGGGCATCGTCCTCTACTGGATCGCCGGCCTTTTCTACGTGATCCAGGTCGGCGGCGCGATCAAGGCGGCGCGCCGGAGCCGCCCGGTTCCGACATGAGCGAGCTCGTCGGAGCGGATCGTGGCGCGGCACGGTCGCGGCCGGCGAAGCGGGGGCGGACATGAGCGACCCGAAGCCGTCGTCGACGCCCCCGCCGGGAGCGCCCACGTCGCAGCCGTCCCCGCCGCAGCGGACCTTCACGCCGGACTTCCTGCTGGAGATGTTCGCGAATCCGCTGGACGCCGGCTACGCGGACGCGGCACGGCGGCGGGAGCGCGTGGGACCTCCGGGCCCGGCGAACCGCCGCACCGGGTTCATCGTCCGCACGATCGTGCTGATCGCCACGGGTCTGTTGCTCGCGATCGCGTACCAGCAGACGATCGCGGCCGCCCCGGCCACCAGTGACGCGCGCAAGGGTCTCGTGACCGACATCCAGGCCCGGCAGGCGGACACCGACGCGATGCAGCGCCAGGCCGACGCGCTCCGGCAGCAGGTGTCCTCGCTCCGGGACGCCCAGATCGGCACATCGGGCGCGCAGGCGCTCCGTGACCTGGAGGCCCGCACCGGGCTGGCCGCGGTGCGGGGCGACGGCGTCGTGGTCACGATGGCCGACGGGCCGGTGCCGGTCGACCCGGTGACCGGCAAGGCGACCGGCGAAAACCTCGGCCGGGTGCTCGACGCGGACCTGCAGAACGTGGTCAACGAACTGTGGCACGACGGCGCGGAGGCGATCTCGATCAACGGGAAGCGGCTGACCGTGACGTCGACGATCCGGGCCGCCGGCAGCGCGATCCTGGTCGACTTCCAGCCGATCAACCAGCCGTACAAGATCTCCGCGATCGGCCCGCCATCCCTCGAGGACGGGCTGCGCGCCTCGCCGACGGGTCAGCTCTACGCGCGGTTGACGCAGACCTACGGTATGCATTTCACGATCGCACAGGCCGACAACCTGTCGCTGCCCGCCGCCGCCGATCCTCAGCTGCGCTACGCGACGACCGTCAAACCACCGGCGCCACCCTCGCCGTCCCCCTCGTCCACCGGAGGTCGCTGATGTTCGCCGTACTCGCGATGATTGTGGGGGTGGTGCTCGGTGTCGTCCTGGAACCGACGGTGCCACTCGCCCTCCAGCCCTACCTCCCGATCGCCGTCGTGGCCGCGCTGGACGCCGTTTTCGGTGGCATCCGGGCCCGTCTCGACGGTATTTTCGACGACAAGCAGTTCGTGATCTCGTTCGTCTCGAACGTGCTCGTGGCCGCGCTCATCGTCTACCTCGGCGACCAGTTGGGCGTCGGCGGTCAGCTGTCGACCGGCGTGGTCGTCGTGCTCGGCGTGCGCATCTTCGGCAACGTCGCGGCGATCCGCCGGCACCTGTTCAAGGCGTAAGGCGAGGACATGACCGACGATCACAGTCAACTTCCCGACCCCGACCCCGACATGGGTACGGCCGGCGGCACGGCTGACGATCAGACCGTGCGAGTTCCGTCCGCAAACCCGGAGGCGCCGAACCCGTCCGAGCCGACCGGTGCGGACACCGTCGCCGCCGCGGAGCCGCGAGAAACCGTGGCATCGCCGAAAACCGACCCCGAACCCACAGCCGAAACCACCTCCGAAACCAGCCCCGAACCCGCCGACGCTGACCACGCGGACATCGACGTCCCCACGGTCCCGAATCGGGTCGCGAAGCCGAAACCGCCCACCGCGCCGGCTTCCGACCGTATCCGTACCCATGGCCGCCTCTTCCGGGTTTGACTGGCGAGGTGGCATGCGCCGCCTCGCGCACCCGCGCATCACCGGTGCCGGTGCGCTGATCGCCTTGCTCGTCGGCCTTCTCGGCTTCGCGTTGATCGTGCAGGTGAAGAGCAACTCCAACTCGTCGACGCTCGCCAACGACCGCCCCGACGACCTCGTGCGGATCCTCTCCGACCTCGACGGCCGCAAAGACCGGCTCGGCACGGAGATCACGTCGCTGCAGGCGCAACAACGCCAGCTCAGCTCGGGTGCGCAGGGTCGCGAAGCCGCGCTGCAGGCCGCTCAGCAGCGCGCCGACGAGCTCGGCATCCTCGCCGGCACGCTGCCCGCGACCGGCCCCGGCCTCGTGATCACGCTGCAACCGGCTGCCGGCAAGTCGATCGACCAGCGAACTCGTGCTGGAGGCGGTGGAAGCGCTCCGGGACGCCGGCGGCGAGGCGATGCAGATCTCGGGCGCCACCGGGCCCGCCGTGCGCATCGTGGCGTCCAGCTGGTTCATCGACGGCCCGAACGGTTCCGTGATCGTCGACGGGCAGGCGCTGACCGGTTCACTCGCGCTGACCGTCATCGGCGATCCGCAGACGATGCAGACCGCGCTCACGATTCCCGGCGAGGTCGACGACATGGTCAAGCAGGCGGGCGGTAACGTGCTCGTCGAAACGCCGGGCACGGTGACCGTCAGCGCGCTGCACGCCACCACGCCGGCGAAATACGCCCATCCGGTGTCGTGAGCGCCACCGTTTCTTCCACGAAAGTGAGTGACGTTGATTCCCGACGATCTGCGCTACACCAACGACCATGAGTGGGTCGCACCCGGCTCGGCGACGGTGCGCGTGGGCATCACCCACTTCGCGCAAGACGCCCTCGGTGACATCGTCTACGTGCAGCTGCCCGACGAGGGCACGGCGCTCGACGCCGGGCAGTCGTTCGGTGAGGTCGAGTCGACCAAGAGCGTGTCCGAGATCTACGCGCCGATCAGCGGCACCGTGGTGCGCCGCAACGACGCCGTGGCGGACTCGCCGGAGCTGATCAACACCGACCCGTACGGTGCCGGCTGGCTCGTGGAGATCGAACCGACCGATGACGGCGACGTCGACGGCCTTCTCGACGCCAAGGCGTACCGGGAGTTGACGGCGTCCTGACCGACGTGGAGTGCCCGTTACCGACCGCGCGCACCCGGGTTGTCCGGGTGTGTCGCGGATCTTTGGCGCGTCCGGTTGACCCTTTGAATGCGCCGTCGCTACGCTCGCTCAGTCGAGAGATCAGCCAATTACCCGTAAGGTGGACCGATGACGCGCCCAGACGACGAGTTCCCCCCGCTCGACGTCACGTCGACGCTGCACCTTGGCGCCCTCGATGACGTGCTCGACGGCCCCGCCGGGGAGCCCGATGTCGCACCCAGCCGGGTCGCGGGCTCGCTCCCGCCCGGCACCGCTCTGCTCGTGGTGCGGCGTGGCCCCAACGCGGGAGCCCGCTTCCTGCTCGATCACGACGTGACCACGAGCGGCCGGCACCCCGACAGCGACATCTTCCTCGACGATGTCACGGTCTCCCGCCGGCACGCCGAGTTCCACCGCGACGGCGCGACCTTCACGGTGCGCGACGTCGGCAGCCTCAACGGCACCTACGTCAACCGTGAGCGCGTCGAGGCCGCGACCCTCTCCAGCGGCGATGAGGTGCAGATCGGCAAATTCCGGCTGGTCCTGATCGCTGGGCCGCGTCCCGACGAGGTGTCATGACGCGGCACGCGGCCGAGGGTCACCGAGGCCGGCTTCGGTGACCGGGGCCGCCGCGGCGGCCGCAGATTCCTCGCCCGATCCCTCGTTCGGCGCGTCGCCGCTGATGAGCATCGGTGAAGTCCTCGCTCGGCTCCGTGACGACTTTCCCGACATCACGATCTCGAAGCTGCGGTTCCTCGAGGCCGAAGGTTTGGTCGATCCACAGCGGACGGCCGCCGGCTACCGCAAGTATTCGACGGTCGACGTCCAGCGTCTCGGATTCGTGCTGGCCGCCCAACGTGACCGATTCCTGCCACTTCGGGTGATCCGCGACCAACTTGAAGCGCTCGACAAAGGCGATGCCGCCGTGCTCGACGGGTTCGCCGAGCACGGCCTCCGGCGCACCGGCCCGTCCGCGATCGATGACGAGCCGCCCGCCCCGGTCCCGTCCCGGGTGCACCGCGACGTGCTGCTGCAGCGCTCCGGCCTGCTCGACCGCCAGCTCGCCGAACTCGAAGACGCCGGCCTCGTCGTCGCGAGCAGCCCGGGGTGGTACGACGCCGACGCCGTCATCGTGGCCACCGTCGCCGCGAACCTGGCCGCGCTCGGCATCGGCGTACGGCACCTGCGCGGCTACCGGACCGCGGCGGATCGCGAGGTGGGATTGTTCACGGCCCTGATTGCGCCCTTGGCGAAGTCGTCCTCGCCCGCCGCTCACGCCCGGGCCCAGGAGGCGTTGCGGGAGCTGACATCCCTGTCACAGCAGCTGCACGCTGCGCTTGTGCGGGTCGGCCTGCGCGGCACTCTCGGTCAGTGACGCGGGCTCCTCAGCCGATAATCGGCGGCTGACGGCTCCCGGACGGGCCGGTGGGCCGGGTTCGGCGGCTGGTGTCGTAGGCTCGACGCAGCGGCATCCACCGCCCTGCGCGTGTAGCGTGCAGGAAGAACCGAGTCGGCGAAGAGCAACAGGCGGACGGAGGCGGCGGTGCGCGAGCTGAGCGTGGTCGGTGTTCGGGTGGAGCTACCCAGCAACCAGCCGATCGTGCTGCTCAAGGAGGTCGATGGAGACCGTTATCTGCCGATCTGGATCGGCGCGGTCGAGGCCACCGCGATCGCCTATGAGCAGCAGGGCGTCAAGCCGCCCGCGACCGCTGACCCACGACCTGTTGCGTGACATCCTCACGGCGCTCGACGCGCCGCTGCGCGCGGTCGAGATCATGGAACTCAAGGACAACGTCTACTTCGCCGATCTGCTCCTCGGCGACGGTGTCCGGGTCTCGGCCCGGCCGAGCGACTCGATCGCCCTCGCACTGCGCGTCGGCGCCCCGATCCGCTGCGCCGAACAGATCCTCACCGAGGTCGGGATCATCATCCCCGACGAGCAGGAGGACGAAGTCGAGAAGTTCCGGGAGTTCCTTGAGCAGGTCACGCCGGAAGACTTCGCGGGCTGACCGGTCGTTTCGGTTCTCGCTCGGCGTGTCGGCGGGTCAGGTAGCCGTCCGCGGCAGCCCGGGCGGCTAATGTTGAGCCGTCGGAATCAGGTGGAGTTTCCCGGCTGTGTCAGTGATCTCTCAGTTAGTGATCTCTCGGTCGGTGATCTCTCGTGGGGAGGCCAGCACAAGTGCAGGACCACCCAGACCCCAACGACAGTCCCAACGGCGGCGCCGCACCCGTCGACGGTGAAGGTCTCGGCTACCGCGGCGTGACCGCCTGCAACGCCGTCACGATCAGCTACCGGCAACTCGACTACTGGGCCCGCACCGGCCTGGTCGTGCCCAGCGTCCGCGACGCCTCCGGTTCCGGCACCCAGCGGCTCTACTCGTTCCGCGACATGGTCGTGCTGAAAGTCGTCAAACGCCTCCTCGACGCCGGCGTCTCACTGCAGAACATCCGCAAGGCCATCGAAGCGCTCCGGTCACGCGGCGCTGAGGATCTGGCTCAGATCACGCTGATCTCCGACGGCACCACGGTCTACGAGTGCCGTTCGCCCGAGGAGGTCGTCGACCTGTTGCAGGGCGGCCAGGGCGTGTTCGGCATCGCGATCAGCGGCGCCTTCAAGGAGATCCAGGGTTCGCTGGCGCAGCTTCCGGCCGAGCCGGCGATCGCGGAGCCGATGCCCTCCGAGCCGGCCCAGCCCGACGTCGTGGCCGGTGCGACCGCTGGCGGTGTGAGCGCGGCTGACGAACTCGCGGCTCGTCGCGCCCGCCGCCGGGCTGGCTGACGTTTTCGTCGCTTTCGGGGTTCCTCGGAAATTCAGATCCTGGTTCGGAGCGCCTAGCCGAGCGTGAAGACTCCACGATGCTGTGCCGGTTTCAGGACCCGACTGGTCCGATATGTCTTTGATGCGCTCTCCGGGCCGTTTGGGGTGTATGGGGCCTGCGATTCCGTAGTCGCTTCGGGCCGCGGCGCCGATGGCTCGATCGCGCCGGGCGCGTTTCCGGAGCCGTCGTGCCAGTCCGGGCCGGGGGCGGCTGCATGCTTACGTGACACGCCGATGGGCTCGGACTCCCGACGCCACCGTCGGTTCGGCTGACCGTCGGCAGCGCTGGTGTCCGGGGTTAAGTCTCGACGATCCGGTTCTGTGGCCCGAATCGAGAGTTGCCGTGGCCGGGGTTTCGTCGGCGAGTTCCGGGCAGCGGCGACACGCTTACGTGACACGCCGATGGGCTTGGATTTCCGACGCCACGGTCGGTTTGACCGGTCGTCGGCAGCGCTGGTGTCGGAAATCCGGCGGCCCGCGTGTCGCCACGCCGGGCGTCGACGCGCCGGGGCGCCCGTCTCGCTACTGCCGCGGCAACGAGTTTCGCCACTGCGGCGACAGCGACGGCTCAAGAGCCGACCGCCGATCTTGGTGTCGCGGCAACTCGGCATGGTCGGCAGAACTGTTCGGTTGCCGCGGGTCGCCGCGGGGATCGGTGCGGTGGCCGCGTGATTGGGGTGAGTTTCGACGGTCGACGGAAACGCGGCGGGGTCGTCGGCCTGCGGGCTCGGAACGGTGCGTCGGCTGTGGAGTTGCGGTCGGCGCGGCTGGGTCGTCGGGTCGCGGGCACGGGACGGTGCGTCGGCTGTGGAGTTGCGGTCGGCGCGGCTGGGTCGTCGGCCCGCAGGCTCGGAACGGTGCGTCGGGTGCGGAAACGCGGCCGGCGCGATCGAGTCGTCGGCGCGGGCTCGGAACGGCGCGGTGGCTACGGGGCCACGGCCGGCCCGTATGTCATGGAACGCCCGAAACGCGCACCACACCACACCACACCACACCACACGACACGACACGCTCGCGCCGGCCGCGTTTCCGGAGCCGCCGCACCGTTCCGGGCCGAACCGCGACGACACGCTTACGCGACACGCCGATGGGCTCGGATTTCCGACGCCACGGTTGGTTTGACCGGTCGTCGGCAGCACTGGTGTCGGAAATCCGGCGGCCTGCGTGTCGCCACGTCGACGGCGACCTGCGGGTCGCGTGTCGCCACGCCGACGCTGCGGCGGCGTGCGAGGTCGGGGTTCCGAGCGAGGCCGCAGGGGCGGATGTGCGGCGGGGAGGTTGCGGGGGATCGGCATACTCGCGCGCATGAGCGAAGCGGAGCCGGTGCCACGGTCCTTTCGGGCACGTACGCGCAGCGTCGGGATGGATCTGCTGCGTCGAAAGTGGGTTCGGCGGGGTACCCGTACCATTGTGATGATCTTGATCTTGGGTTCGATCGTGACTCTCGCCAGCGTGACGTGGGTGCGGGTGGAGGCGCGGGGGCACGTCTACGGGGTCGCCGACGTGCCACCGGCGCCGGTCGCGCTCGTGCTCGGGGACCTCGTGGAGCCGGATGGGCAGCCGTCGTCGTTTCTGCTGGCGCGGCTGCGGATCGCCGATCGGCTGTACGCGAGCGGGAAAGTACGCGCGATCCTGGTCTCCGGCGACAACAGCCGCCCCGATTACGACGAACCGGACGTGATGCGGCAGTGGCTCGTCGCCAACGGTGTTCCGGCGGTGGCCGTGGTGGCGGATTATGCCGGATTCGACACGTACGACTCGTGTGTGCGGGCGCGGAAGGTCTTCGGGGTGCGGCGGCTGATCGTGGTGTCACAGACCTACCACCTGCCACGTGCGATCGCGGTCTGCCGGCGCGAGGGTGTCGTGGCGGACGGCGTCGGTGACGACAGTGTCGCGGGGCAGCGGTTGACGTGGTGGCGGGCGACGCTCCGGGAGCAGTTCGCCGACGTGAAGGCGGTATGGGACACGGTGACCGGTCGGCGCCCGGTGTTTCTGGGGCCGAAAGTCGACGGCATCCAGGTGGCGCTGGCCGCCGCATCGTCCGCGAGGAAGTGACCCAGTATCCTAGGACGCCTTAGGGGGTGTGACCGGGCGGGGATCTTGGTCACAAAGCATCCGACGCCGTCGCGAATCCGTAACACGATTGCGATAGCCTTGGCGCTGCCAACAACCCGCGCGGGAGAGTCCGCGACCGCCCATCCGGTGGTCGAGGCGCCGAAGGGGCAAATCCTCCCCGGAACCTCTCAGGCAAAAGGACCGCGACCGGCTGGCAGCTCTGAAGCGCGCGCGAGCCCACGGTGAGCGTGACGACAGAGGGGGAGGACGTTCTCGCCGTCCTCACCTGGGAGCCGCCGTCATGACGCACCTGGATTCACCGTTCGCCGCACGCCACATCGGGCCCGATCCGGCGGCCGTCGCCCGCATGCTCGACGCGGTCGGCTACGGCTCCGTCGACGACCTGATGGACGTCGCGATCCCGGAATCGATCCGTTTCCACGGCCGCCTCGCGCTGCCGCCGGCCGCGACCGAGGCCGAGACGATCGCCGAACTCCGCCAGATCGCCGGCCGGAACCGGCCACTGATCTCGATGATCGGGCTCGGCTACTACGGCACCCACACGCCGGCCGTGATCCGCCGCAACGTGCTGGAGAGCCCGGCGTGGTACACCGCGTACACGCCGTACCAGCCGGAGATCAGCCAGGGCCGGCTCGAGGCGCTGCTCAACTTCCAGACGATGGTCACCGACCTCACCGGGCTCACGACCGCGAACGCATCGATGCTCGACGAGGGCACGGCCGCGGCCGAGGCGATGACGCTGGCCCGCCGATCGAGCAAGAGCAAGTCACGTGTGTACGTCGTCGACGCCGATACCCTCCCGCAGACGATCAATGTCATCGCGACCCGCGCGGTGCCGCTGGGCATCGAGGTCGGCCGTCGTCGACCTTGAGGGCGACAGCCTGCCGGACGACTTCTTCGGCCTGCATCTGCAGTACCCGGGAGCCTCCGGCGCGATTCGCGACCACGCGGCCTGATCGACGCCGCCCACGCGGCCGGCGCGCTGGTGACGGTGGCGGCCGATCTGCTCGCGCTGACGCTGCTGCGGCCGCCCGGGGAGATCGGCGCCGACATCGCCTGCGGATCGGCGCAGCGCTTCGGCGTGCCGATGGGCTTCGGCGGTCCGCACGCCGGCTACCTGGCCGTCCGGCCGGGTTGGACGCTCGCTGCCCGGCCGGCTCGTCGGCGTCTCGAAGGACGTCGACGGCGCAACCGCGCCTACCGGCTCGCGCTGCAGACCCGGGAGCAGCACATCCGCCGGGAGAAGGCGACGAGCAACATCTGCACGGCGCAGGTCCTGCTGGCCGTGATCGCGAGCATGTACGCGGTCTACCACGGCCCGGACGGGCTGCGCCGGATCGCGAGGCGTACGCACGAGCACGCCGCCACGCTCGCGGCCGGGCTGCGGGGCGCCGGGATCGCGCTCGCGTCCGAGGCGTTCTTCGACACCGTGACCGCGGTGGTTCCGGGGCGCGCGCGCGCCTACATGGTGGCCGCCGCAGCCGAGCGGCATCAACATTCCGCGGTCGACGACGACCGGGTCTCGATCTCCTGCGACGAGACCACGACGGCCGCGCACATCGCCGACCGTGTTGTCCGTTTTCGGCGTGACCGACGATCGAGGGCGGCGCGAGCGCGATCCGCCAGCGCTGGCCCGGAATTCGCGACTTCCTGACCCACCCGGTGTTCTCCGCGCACCACTCCGAGACCGCGATGCTGCGCTACCTGCGCTCGCTGTCGGACAAGGATTACGCGCTCGACCGCGGCATGATCCCGCTCGGTTCCTGCACCATGAAACTGAACGCCACGACCGAGATGGAGCCGATCACGTGGCCGGAATTCGCCAACATGCACCCGTTCGCGCCCGCGTCGCAGACCGAGGGTTACGCCGAACTCGTCACGCAGCTCGAAGCGTGGCTCGCCGAGGTCACCGGCTACGACGCGGTGAGCGTGCAGCCGAACGCCGGCTCCCAGGGCGAGCTGGCGGGGCTCCTCGCGATCCGGGCCTACCACCAGGCCGAACGGAGACAGCGACCGTGACGTCTGCCTGATCCCGTCGAGCGCGCACGGCACGAACGCGGCCAGCGCGGTGATGGCGGGCATGCGGGTCGTCGTGGTGGCGTGCGACGACGACGGCAACATGGATCTGACCGACCTGCAGCGCAAGATCGATCAGCACGCCGCGCAACTGGCCGCGATCATGGTGACGTACCCGTCGACGCATGGTGTTTACGAGAGGGTCGATCGCCGAGCTGTGCGCCCGGGTGCACGACGCCGGCGGCCAGGTCTACGTCGACGGCGCGAACCTCAACGCGCTGCTCGGGTTCGCGAAGCCGGGCCGGTTCGGCGCGGACGTGTCGCACCTGAACCTGCACAAGACGTTCTGCATCCCGCACGGCGGTGGCGGCCCGGGCGTGGGTCCGGTCGCGGTCCGCGCGCACCTCACGCCCTACCTGCCCGGCAACCCGCTCGCACCGACCGGTGCCGTCGGTCCGGTTTCCGCTGCCCCGCACGGTTCGGCGGGCATCCTGCCGATCCCGTGGGCGTACCTGCGGATGATGGGCCCGGACGGGCTGGCCCGGGCGACCGGTGTGGCGGTGCTGGCGGCGAACTACGTGCGCCACGCGCCTGCGGGAGCACTTCCCAGTGCTCTACTCGGGCAACAAGGGCCTGGTCGCGCACGAGTGCATCCTCGACCTGCGGCCGATCACGAAGGCGACCGGCGTGACCGTCGACGACGTGGCCAAGCGGCTGATCGACTTCGGTTTCCACGCGCCGACGATGTCGTTCCCGGTGGCCGGGACGCTGATGGTCGAGCCGACCGAGTCCGAGGACCTGGGCGAACTCGACCGTTTCTGTGACGCGATGATCGCGATCAAGGGCGAGATCGATGAGGTGGGTACGGGTACCTGGCCCGCCGACGACAACCCGCTCGTGCACGCACCGCACACCGCGGCGATGGTCACGGCGGACGTGTGGTCGCACGCGTACCCGCGGTCGGTCGCGGCCTACCCGGCCGGCGTGGACCGGGCCGGAAAATACTGGTCCCCGGTGCGGCGGATCGACGGCGCGTACGGCGACCGGAACCTGGTCTGCTCATGCCCGCCGCCGGAGGCCTTCGAGGACTGATCCGGCTTGATCCGCGTGATCATGGAGTTGCTGCGGTTTCCGGTGCGTTTAACGATATCGCGGCCATGATCGCGCGGATCTTGGCCGGAATGCGGCCCCGGGCTGGTCGGGCCGGGGGAGTGCGCTACTACGGCGTCGGCCCCCGCGGACGGCGCGGGGACCGGATCAAGCCGGCGACCTGTCTGTCGCTCCGGCTGAGCCGAACTGCTGAGCAGTCGGGATGGGGCCGTAGTGCGGATGGTGCGGGTGCTGGAGCGCGGTGTTGCTGGATGGCGCGGATGAAACCGTGGTGCGGTGGAACTTACGCCGCGGCGTAGGCCGCGTTGTGCGGCGCCGGGGCGCGGTGAGGGCCGACGGCGCTGCCGTCGGGCATGATTTCGCCGGTGTCCTCGAAGAGGATCACACCGTTGCAGAGAAGGCTCCAGCCCTGCTCCGAGAACGAGGCGATGACGCGAGCGGCGTCGTGATCGAGGGCGTCGGCGGACGGGCAGGACGGTTGGTGCTGGCACATTGAGCTAGACATTTTGCGTAGATCTCCGGGGGTGGTGCTGGGTGGATGGAACTCGGTTGTGGTGCGGCAATCCGCATGTCATCGCTGATATGCGATCTTGCTGTAGTTCAACTGTACCCATGCTATGTAAAAACCATGTGAGGTCACTCACATGACCAACAACGCACGCTACCCTGCCCAACGGTGCAGTTTCGAGCAAGTAACGCTGAAGGCTATTCAGATTTGACTCTTTGGATGAGCCCGAATCGGCCACTCAGCGTAACCACCGCGTCCATGATGTCCCATATGCGCGGCACGACCGGATTCGTAGTTCGAAGCGGCCTTCGGGAGCGTGCCCGGATCGAATGGCGGATCCGTGACGGCGGCGATCCGGCGGCGCTGCTCGAGACGTTCGCGAGCGCCCACGGACTGCCTTCCCAAGACCTTAGCGCGGCATTTGCGGCATCTCCAGGGGCCGCGGTCGGAGCCGCCATCCACCTGTCGGCCGACGCGTCCGCGCTGCTCACGGGCGGTTCGCTCGGCGCCGGGACGCCCGCGCCGGCGGTTCCGGACCTGGTGGCGATCGCGTTCGACGCCGAGACCGAGGCCGAGCCGACACCACAGTGTGATGAGCCCGTTACACCGTGGGCGGTCGGCGTCTGGGAACCGAGCTGGTCGCCGGATGATCATGCCGCGGCGGTACGAAAAGTGCTTCGGGCGATTGCGGAGGGTGACGTATATCAGGTGAACGTCGTCGGCCACGCCAGCGCGCCGTACGCGGGCGATCCCGGGCCGGCCCTGCTCCGTGTAGCCCGTCTACCCGGCGGGCGCTACCCGATGGTTCTGAGCGGGTTTGGATGGGCATTGGGGTGTGCGTCCCCGGAAACGCTCGTGCGGATCTCGGGCGGCCGCGTCGAGACCCGACCGATCAAGGGGACGCGGCCCGCGACGGCGATCGGGCGGGCCGAATTGCTCGCGTCGCCGAAGGAGCGGGCCGAGCACGTCATGATCGTGGACTTGGCGCGCAACGATCTCGCCCGGATCGCCCGGATCGGTTCGGTGGCGGTCGACGAGCTGTACGCGATCCGCCGCTGGAGCCGGCTGTGGCAGGCGGAGTCCGTCGTGACCGCGGATCTGCGGCCCGGCGTCGGGCTGGCCGAGGTGCTTCGGGCGCTGTGCCCGGGCGGCTCGGTCACGGGGGCGCCGAAGCTGGCCGCGCTGGCCGAGATCGCGGCGTTGGAGCCGGTCGGCCGGGGTCCGAGCATGGGCGCGCTGGGCTGGCTGACGCCGGAGGGGCTCGATCTCGGGCTGACGATCCGGACGGTCGCCGTGGACTCCGAACGCCTACACGTGTGGGCCGGTGGTGGCATCACCTGGAGCAGCGACCCCGAGGCCGAGGTCGCGGAGGCGGCGGCCAAGGCGGATCCGGTGAAAGCAGCGTTGGCGGGCTGATCCGAAGATCAACCCGCCAACGTCGGTCGGTCCGGTCAGCCCGCGGTGGCGACGCCGAACAACGCCGACAGCAGCACCTGGTTGATGTCGAAGCCGCTCTCGGAGGTCAGCGAGATCGCGCCGGAGACCCGGGAGATCTCACTGAGCCGCTTGTTGTCGACGTCGGGACCGAGGCCGATCGTGACGACCGGCACCGGCTTCGCGCTCGAGTGGTTCTTGGTGAGGTCGAGTTCGAGCTGGGTGAGATCGACGCCCGAGGTCGTGCCCGGGTCGGGATCGTCCTTGCCGTCGGTCATGAGCACCACCAGGTTCGTCGCGTTCGGCTTGTAGTTCGCGACGACCTCCTTCTGCGCCGCGTCGAGCGTCTCGTAGAGGCCGGTGTTGCCGCCCGCCTGCAGGCCGGCGAGCTTCGTGCGGAGGTTCGCCTGCCGCGACTTGCCGTTGCTCATCGTCTCCTGCAGGGCGCCCATGGGGACGAGTTCCTTGTAGGCGCGTTTACCGACGAGGTCGGTGGCGAACACCCACAGGCCGACGTTCGAGTCCGGACTGAACTCGTTCACCGCCTTGAGCGCGGCCGCCTGCGCGTACTGCAGACGGGTCTTCTGGGTGCCGCGGACGATGTCGACCATGGATCCGGACACGTCCAGCACGATCAGCACGTTGGTCGCCCGGGTCTGCTGCGGTCCACGCCTGCATCGTGTCGTTGACCGAGTCCGGCACGAGCACGGCGCGCGGCAGGTAGGAGTCGAGGGATGTGATGACGCCGTTGGTCGGGACGAATTCGTTGTCGCCGGACCGGTTGGAGTCGCGGAAACCGGCCTTGAGGAAGGTGGACCGGCCGACGGTGCCGCGGGCGTACGCCTCGAACGCGGTCGCGGCGGTGACGGCGGCCTTGGAACCCCAGCTCGGGTTGTTCAGGATCAGGTACGGGTGGTCGGCGTCGTAGCTGCCGCTCGTCGGGTAGACCGCGACCAGCGGTTCCTTCGGGTCCTTCTCGTTGTACTGGATGACGTCCTGTTCCAGCGCGGGGAACCCGGAGATGTACTTGTCGACGGCGCCGGCCGACTGACCGTCGGGGGTCGCGAGCGCCGTCATGATGTCGGAGGTGTCACCGACCTGGTTTTCTTCGTGCTGCGCGAAGTCGAAGACGTACGACTGGTCGGACGCCGTGATCGCGCCGTCGTTGCCCGCGTCGGCGATCGACATCAGCGCGAGCATGCCCGCGGTGGACGTCTCCGGCGAGGTCATCGTGAACTTGAACGCGCCCCAACTCTGACCCTTGGTGCCCCAGAAGTTCGACGTGTCCTGGTCTTTGAGGATGTCCGGCCAGTCGAACTGCGCCTTCGGCCATCCGAGCGCGACGGCCAGGTTCTTCGGCATCGCGATGACGTTCGGCGAGCGGGCGAGGCTCGGCTGCAGGTCGGGCATCAGTTGCTGGGCCACGTTGCTGACGGAGGCCTGCCGGACCCAGACGCTGGACTCGGGCACCCACACGTCGGGCGCGGGCCCGTTGGCCTGGGTATCCCACGGGCTGCCGAGCGCGGTCGCCATCAGCGCGGAGTCCTTGGCGTTGACGCTGACCGAGACGCAGGTGCCGGCGACCGCGGGGCTGGTCTTCGCCCACTGCTCTTCGAGCGAGTTGAGGATCGGCGCGATGTTGGGCGAGGCGTCGATGGTCGCCTTGTCCATGCCGGAGCAACTCTTGTGCACGAGGTAGGTCCAGCCGACCGTGACGCCCGACAGGGCCAGCACCACAACGAGGCCGATCACCAGCCACGGCGAGACTCGGCGGCGGCCGCCACCACCCCGGCGGTGCGATCGAACGTTCGCGGAACGGCCGTTCGGCATCGTGCTGCCTCCGTGTGACTTCAAGGGGTCTGCGTACGGCAGCGATGCCCCGCCTGTGGTGCGAGGGCGGGGCTGTGCGCGCACGACAGGTGTCGGGACCGGGACAGTTTAGGCGGTTGTCAAGCGGGCCCGGAATGCCGTCTGGCCTGAAGTTTCACGTATGCAACGCACTATGCACTGACCGTGATCAGTCACATTCGGCACGTCACGTCGCGGCGGGCGGTGGCACCGATTCGCGGCGGGTGGCGTTAGGGTCTGAAGCCATGACGATGCGTCCCATCCGGCTCCTCGGCGATCCCGTGTTGCGTACCCCGTGCGATGTGGTCACGTCCTTCGATACGGAGCTCCGCGACCTGGTCAGCGACCTGATGGACACGCTTTTGGGCGCCGAGGGCCGAGCCGGCGTGGCGGCCAATCAGATCGGGATCTCGGCCCGCGTGTTCGTTTACGCGGCCGGTGGGCAGGTCGGTCATCTGGTCAATCCGACGATCGTGGTCGGCGACGAGCGGCAGGGGGGCGATGAGGGCTGCCTGTCGCTTCCGGGGCTGTTCTTCCCGACGCCCCGCGCGCTCACGTGCACGGCGCACGGGTTCGATCAGAACGGCGAGCCGGTCGTGGTCGACGGCACCGGATTTCTGGCACGCGCGCTCCAGCACGAGGCCGATCATCTCGAAGGCCGGCTCTACGTCGACGCCCTCAAGGGCGACACGCGCCGGCAGGCGTTGCGCGCGGTGCGGTCGGCGGCATGGGCGTCGGCGACGCCGTCATAAGACGCTTTTAGGCTTGGGTGTCGGCGACGCCTTCATAACACCGCTTACTCAGAGGCGGCCTTACGAGGCGAGGATCTTCGCTTTCTCCGATTCGAACTCGGCGTCGGTCAGCACGCCGCTGCTCCGCAGTTCGCCGAGTTCCTTGAGCCGCGCCAGCCGATCGGGTTCGCCCGATCCGGCCGCAGCCGGCGACGGCGGAGCCTGTTGCTGTTCCTGTTGTTCCTCCTGCTGCTGTTCCGCCTTCTCCGCGCCGCGTCGTTGTACCCGGCCGGAGACGGCGGTCGCGGTGCCGGCGACGACCGCCGTGCGCGCGGCCATGCCGAGCAGGCCGGGGCGGCCCATGCGTCGTCGCATCGTTCCTCCCAGATCAAAGAGTGAAGGGTCAGGCCGGTTCGAGGGCCGCGGCGGCGCTCAGGAACACGTCTCGCGGAATGCGGTCCAGCGAGATCACCCGGCCGTGCGAGGCCATCAGCGCGGCGACGAGGCGGGACGCCCAGCTGTTCTCCCAGACGATCACCATGGCGGTCGAGTCGGGTGTCATGTCGTGGCCGATCTCGCGCAGATCGTCGTCGCTGAGCAGGTCGACCTGCGAGAGCGTCAGGCGCTCGAAATCGGCCGCGACGTTGGACTCGGCGACCTCGACGATCGTGATCGAGCCGTCGTGCTCCTTGCGGACGAACGTGATGTCGATGATCTTCACGGTGCCGCTGTCCTCGAGGTCGAGCAGCGCCGGCACGACGTCGCCGTGGAACCGGTTGCCGTCGAACGCGATCACGGCCACGTCGACCGGTCCAACCGTGTCGGGTGCGAAAACTGCCGACATGTGTTGACCTCCGATACGCCGGTGTGAACCATCGCAGATCAGCGTAATTCTCACACTTCGTCCGGGTAGCGCTTTCCCCGGTTGATCAACGAATTGCGGCTGACTCGTCCTCGATGGTCACCGTTCGTGGTTTCCGGGCCGGCTTGGTGATGGGCCCCGCGCCGCTTTGCTCTGCTCACCTCGAGGCATCACACACGCTGCGCGACCGTCGCCGTCCCGGCCAGCCAGGGCGAGATCTCGTCGACACAGGTCAGCGCGATGATGCCTGGAGGTGAGCAGAGCAAAGCTCCCGGCAACACCATCCGCCACCGACGCGTTCGATCACGCTGAGTCAGCCGAGGCGAGTGTCACGTTCCGTGACGAAGAGCTTAGGAGATCAGGAATTGGGGGTACGGGTGGCGCAGGAAATCGTGGTGCGAGATGTCCCAGCCGTACGCGCCGCGTCTTGGCGAACACGAGCACGTCGCCGACCCGCAGCCGATCCACCTGCTGCCCCCGGGTGAGCACGTCGCGCGGGGTACACAGCTCGCCGACCGCGTCGACGGCGACGTCCTGGACCTCCGGCCGCGGGAACGGGTGGGCCCAGTCGTCGCGCGGCAGCACCGTGAACGGGTGGCTGTAGCCCCACGCGGCCGGCAGCCGGAAGTGATGCGTGCCGCCCCGGAGCACCGCGAACCAGCGCCCGTGCGTGCGCTTGAGGTCGATCACCTCGGCCGCGTACCAGCCGGCCGTCGCGGCGAGGAACCGGCCCGGCTCCAGCACGAGCGTCACCCCGTCCGGGACGAGCCGGCATCGGACGCGGCAACGCGCCGAGGTCGAAGGACGTCCGGCCGGTGTAGTCGATGCCGAGGCCGCCGCCGACGTTGACCGCCCGCAGATCGACGCCGGTGCGGGCGGCCGTGCGCGCGCGACCAGTCGACCGCGTCGGCGATGAAGCCGGCGTGCGCGGCCGCGTCGAGGTTGTTCGAGACGGCGTGCAGGTGGAAGCCGACGACGTCGAGGCCCGGCAGATCGCGGCACGAGCGCGGTCGCGGCGTCGAGCTGGGCCTCGTCGATGCCGAACGGGGTCGGCACGCCGGTCATCTGGTGCGGTGCCGGGTCCGAGCGCGGGCAGGCGGCCGGTTGACCCGGAGTGCGACCGCCACCCGCGCCCCGGTCACGGCGGCGCCGCGATGAGCGACAGGCGGCGCAGTTCCGTGCGCGCTCTCCACGTTGATCGTCAGGTCGACACCGGCACCGATCGCGGCTACGGCGGCGGCCAGTTCGGCGTCGGTCTTCGCGGGTCCGCCGAACGCGATCCGCTCCCGGTCGCCGACCCGCTCCCGAGCCGTCAGCGCCAGCGCGAGTTCGCCGCCGGAGGCCACCTCCCAGCCGTCCAGCGCGGTGCCCAGCGCCTCGACCACGGCCGGGTGACCGTTGGCCTTGACCGCGTAGAGCACCACGGTGCCGGCCGGTAGCGCGGCCCGGAGCGCGGCCGCGGTCGTCGCGGAGCGTCGCGTGTCGTAGACGTAGGCGCAGACCGGCGACGGCAGCTCCGCGAGCGCCGCCGACCACGCGGGCCGGCAGGTCAGACGTCATGGAGCGGGTTCCGGACCGGCACGTAGACGTCGCCGCCGCCGGCCGCAGCCGCATCCGGACCAGCGCCTTGTGCGGCATCGTCGGGGCCAGGAAGAACGCCCGGTCGCCCGGGTCGAGACCACCACCGGCGTAGACCGACTCGATGACCGCGCGCACCGACCGCCATGCCGCGCCCTCGTCGAGCCCGTGCGACTCGGTCAGCCGCACGATGATCTCGCCGAGATGCGCCTGCAACGCGGTGTAGCCGAGCTTGGCCCGCACCACGTCGATGTCCGGCGGTGCCGACGACGGAACCGTCCCACAGTGGCAACGGCCCGACGCGCTCGGCGACCCGCGGCAGGTGCAGCCGCAGCCCGGCGAAGTCACGGAACGCGATCCGCTACCGGCACGCCGTCGCGGAAGATCGGGATGCTGTTCTGCAGGTGCGCCTCGAGACCCACGCCCGCGTCGAGCAGCCGCAGCAGCGGGGGGAGCAGCAGGTTCGCGTACCCGTGGAGGAATTGAAGAGGTGATCCTCCGGTGCTCGCCGCGAACCGGTCGACCGTCTCGGCGAGCAGGGTGCGGCCCGTGACCGGCGAGATCGCGGGCAGCGCGGCGCCCGGCAGCGGCACGTCGCCGGCCGCGAGCCGACCCGGATCGATCCGGCCGCGCATGATCGCCGCCACGTCGCGGCCGGAGGACATCGCCGCACCGGCCGTCTCCGGCATGCAGGATCACGCGGTCGTCGGTCACGAGCGTCGCGAGCAGCCGCGAGATGACCGGGCCGTTGCGCGTGCTCGCGATCGAGATGCTGCGCCGGGTCGACGTCACCTGGATGTCCAGCGACAGCTTCACGTACTGGCGCCGGCCGTTCGTATCGGGCTCGAGCAGCACGGTGCGCAGCGCGGTCGTCGGAACGGCCCGGATCGCGGCGCCCGGGACCTCCCGCAGCGCGCCGGACGACGAACAGGTCCGCGTAGCGCGGGCGCAGAACATTGATCAGTTGCCACGGGTGGACGGGTTGCAGCGCGTAGCCGTCGATCGGTGGCGGCAACCGCGGGAACCCCGGGCGCAGCCGATCGCCGACGTCGTCTCCGAGGTGCACGTCGTGGCGGACGGCGACGAAGCCGATCTCGAAGCCGTCGGATTCCTGGTCGTAGGCGAGCACGTCGGCGCGGTTCCAGCCCAGACCGGGTCCGGCCGCACGGATGCAGGTTGTGCCCGTCCGTCGCGAGCTGCTCGAACGCGACCGCCTGCTCGTCGGCCGGCTCGTCGAGCATCGCCCCGTACGCGTCGGCGACGCCACGTTCGGCCGCGCGCTTGCGCCACCGGGCATCGATGTCGACCCGCCGTTCGTAGGCGATGGCGAGGTTGTCGATCGCGTTGTCGAGTTCGACGACGAGGTGCGCGGTGCCGTCGGTTGTCACGCTGTCGTTCAGGCTGGGTTGAGTTCGGGTGGCTGGGGGCGCATGAACTCGACCCGGCTCCGGCCCCCGCAGGCTGGCGAGGATGTCGGCCGGGGACGCGGTGACCGGGTGGTGGAATTCGACGCGATCGAAGCCGTGGCGGATGGCGCCCGGTGGAAGCGGGCGGCCGGAGGTGCGGATGCGCGCCCAGGTCCTCCCGGTAGGCGGCGCCGAGGAGCCGGCGGCCCACGACGTCCCGCGCGCGCTCGGTGGCTGTCATTCGCTCGGTGTCCGTCATCGGCTCGATTGCCTTCGCCGGCTCGGTGGGTGTCATCGACCGGCCATCGGGTTCGCGATCGGCGTCCAGATGTCCTCCAACGGCTGCGGCGACAGGCGCATCGCGGTCATCGCCTTGATCGGGAGCGTCGGACCCAACATAGCCGCCTCGTCGCCTCCCGCCGCGGCGGGGAGTGCGCGGTATGTGGTTTTTATGATCTCGGCCACTCGGTGCCACAACGGTTCCGGGGCCAGCGCGTACTCCCGGCCGAGAGTGGCCACCAACTCGGCGACCACAGTGGACAGAAAGGCTGCGGCGAGCTTCGTGCGCAAAGCGTCCGGATCATCGGTGGTCAGGTCGCCGCGCAGGTCGGGGGCCTCGATGCCGGCGGCGGCCAACCGTCTCGGGCTCAGCCGCACGCCGCCCATGTCGCGGTAGCAGAGGCGCACCGGGTGCCCGTCTCGCACCACGACCAGCGTGTTCTGTCCGTGTGCCTCCAGGGCGACGCCCGCGTGCAACAGGCGCAGCAGCGGTGGGATCGCGACCGACATCAGCGCCCCGAAGAACGCCTCCGGATCGCCGCCGGCCACGATCTCGGTGAGGATGGCGCGGCCCGAGGCCGGTGACGGCGCCGACAGCACCGCGAACGGGACGGCCGCCTCGCCCGGACCCAGCACGGGCGCGGCTCGCCGGACGACGGCCAGGCTCCGGGAGGGCTGCCCGTCGATGAGCACCGCGCCGGCCGCGACCTCGGCGAGCACGTCCAGATCCATGCCGGCGCAGAGTCCGGTGAGCAGGGCGGACACGATCGGGCCGTTGTGGATCGCGGCCGGGGAGACGATCCGGACGGCCGAGGTCATCTGCACGTCGACCGAGGTCTTGAGATGCCAGCGGGGATCGTCGACGAGAGCGACCGTACGCAGGGACATCAACGGCCGGGCCCGGATCGTCTCGCCGGTCGGACGCAGGTCCGGATGCGCGTCGAGCACGTGGTCACGCTGCCACGGGTGCATCGGCAGCAGCGGCGGCAGGCCGGACCCGGTGGTGAGCCAGCGGTCCGGCGGCACCGCGACCACGGCGAGGTCGATCGTGGGACGGAACTCGGGACCGTAGCGCCGGACCTCGTCGGGCGACATGCCCATCCGGGTCCGGCAGAGCGGATGCAGGGGATGCCCGTCCACGACCGATTGTTCGAGGGTGACGAGGGCGTCCGGGTGCGCGTACGCGGCGGGGAAAAGGGGTTGACCTGGCTTTTGCGCTTGCCGTGCCAGGGTCAGGTTGGCGACGCTATCGTCGATCTCGGCTCGCAGGCGTGCGGCCGCGGTGCCGAACAGCGCGCCGACGAGGCTGCCCGGGTCGGTGTACGGAGTGCCGTCGACAGTGATGCGCAGGTCGTCGGGAGGCGTGGCGAAGGGTTCGGCCGCCGCTGCGGGGCCGCGGACCTGCCGGCCGTCGGTCAGCGTGACGATGAGGTCGGTGCCGTGTTCCGCGGTGTGGCGGCTGTCCGGGCCGCCTGCTTCCGGGTCGCCTGCGTGAGCGTCGCGGGCTTCGGTGTGGCGGCCGGCGATGTGGGGGAGAGGTTCCCGAGCGCAGGCGCCCCACAGACGGGCGAGGACCGCCTGATGCGCCCCGACCGCGTCATGGGCCCGGGTTGCCTGGTCAGTGAGGTTAGCGGCGGACGCGCTGGCGGTCACCGGCTGGGATCCCCTCGGTCGGTGGCGTTTCGTTGATCATAGGCGGTGGCGTGCGGCACCCGGCCGCCTGACCTGTTCCTAGCTTCCTAGGACGCACTAAGCGATGTGACTCCGACATACCAGGCGTCAACGGCTGCCGATCGCTGCCTGAATGATCGAGGACAATTTCGACCGGCACTCGACGCGATCGCTGGAGCCGCGCCCGAGCTGATCCACCATCCTAGGACGGCTCACGCGATGTGACCCATCATGCCGGCCGCACACGCGGCAACCGGTCAAACCGAAGAACATCAAGGCCGCTTCGCGGCTCACCAGCCGAAAAAATCAAGATCGTTTCGGATTACCGCCGGGGAAGCCTGCGTTCGGAAGCACGGTGGCGGTCGATCGCGTCCTGCGGGAAGCGCGGATCTTCGGTTGGCTTTTGAGTTTCGGCGGGGCTACGTTCGGCGGTAGCTGACCAGGGAGGTCTTGTGAGCATCGCCGGCCTCAACCACGCCGTGTTATATGTGCGCGACGCGAAGCGCACCGCCGCCTTCTACATCGACAATCTCGACTTCACGATCGCCTACGAGGTGCCGAACGGCGCGTTCCTGCGGGCCCCGGACTCGCAGAACGATCACGATCTCGCGTTGTTCGGCATCGGAAACCGGGCCGGCGCACCGACCGCGGGCCGGTCGACCGTCGGGCTCTACCACCTGGCGTGGGAGGTCGGCACGCTCGGGGCGCTGCGGGAGTACGCGCGCCGGCTCGCGGTGGCCGGAGCGGTCGTCGGTGCCACCGACCATCACACGACCAAGGGTGTCTACGCGAAGGACCCCGACGGCCTCGAGTTCGAACTGACGTGGGTGGTGCCGCCGGAACTGCTGCCGCCGGAGCCGCCGGTGATGCGGGCACTCGACCTCGATAGCGAGATCGCCCGCTACGGCGCGGACACGCCCGGCGCCCGGACCCGCCGCCTGCCCGCCTGACCCGCTTCTCGCGAACGGGGACGAGACGGCTGGTCAGCTGCCGATCGCGGCGATCAGCTCCGGAAGCTTGCGCATGTCGGTGAAGACGGTCGTGTCGGGGCCTTCGAGCCATTCGGCGGGCGTGACACCGCCGGCGTAGCCGAGCGCCCGCATGCCGGCGGCCCGGGCGGCGGTGACACCGTGGCGGCTGTCTTCGACGACGACGCAGCGGGCCGGGTCGGCGCCCATGCTGCGCGCGGCGAACAGGAACAGGTCGGGTGCGGGTTTGCCGTGCGCGACCTGGGCGGCGCTGAAGATGTGGCCGGCGAACTGGTCGACCATGCCGAACCGGCTGAGGCTATGGCGGATCTTCTCGGGGCCACCGCTGGACGCGACGCATGTCGGGACGCCGGTTTCGGCGATGGCGGCGAGCGCTTCGATGATGCCTTCGACGGCGGTGAGTTCGAGGTCGTGGGCGGCGCGGATGCGGCTGGCGAAACGGGTGGACCAGTCGGCGGGGACGGGGCGGCCGATGTGGGCTTCGATCTGGGCGAGGTTCTCGGGTTCGGAGCGGCCGACGAAAAGCTGGACGATTTGTTCGTCGGTGAGGTGCCAGCCGAGTTCGGCGGTCATGTCGGCGCTGACGCGGATCGCGATGGGTTCGCTGTCGACCAGCACGCCGTCGCAGTCGAAAATGATGAGGTCCAGGTCGGGATGCACTTGGACACCCTACGCACTCGGCTGCGCGGCTCGCGGCCGATACGCTGCCTAGCTATGGAGAGCCAGGGTGGTACGGGTGGCGGTCTCGATAAGCTGCGGGTGTCGGACGCGGAACGTGACGCGATCGTGGCCCGGCTGAACGATGCCACGGCTGAGGGTCGGTTGACGCTGGAGGAGTTCAGCGATCGGGTGTCAGAGGCGCTCGCGGCGCGTACCCGTGGCGATTTGGAGCGGTTGACCGTTGATCTTCCGTCGGGGTCGCTCGTGCGTCCGACTCCCGCGTCGGCGGTGACGCGTCGGGTGCCGCCGGTGACGGCTGCGTCGCACTTCACGCCGGTGGGTTCGGTGAAGCGGACGGGTCATTGGCGGCTGGATCGGGACACGGAGATCGGCACGATCGTGGGCTCGATCAAGGTGGACATGCGGCATGTGGAGATCGCGTCGTCGGATGTGACGTTGCAACTGCGGTCGGTCGTGGGCAGCGTGAAGGTGTGGGTTCCGCACGGTGTCGCGGTCGAGGTCGAGGGGGCGTCGGTGGTCGGTAGCCGGAGCGTCGAGGAGGACGTGGCGCGGCCCGGGGCACCGGTGTTGCGTCTGCGGGTGGACACGGTCGTCGGGAGCGTCAAGGTCTATCGCGTCTGAGTGAGCGCCGGTCAACCCTCCGGTGTTGCGGCTTCGTGGCAACTGCGTCGCATGTCCGTCTCGGTTCCCGTCGCGGGTCGATGCTGCCCGTGACGGCTCCGTAGGGTGAGGGCATGCGTGGTCGGACGGGGTTGAGCGTGGCGGCGGCCGCGGCGGTGTTGGTGGCGTCGGCGTGCACGTCGTCGTCGAAGCCGGTCGTGCAGGAGTCGCCGTCGCGGCCCGCGGCCGTGCTGTCGTCGGTCGTGCCGGTGCCGTCCGTGCCGACGTCGGCGCCGTTGCCGCGGTCGTCGGGTTCGCACCACTATCTGCCGGGCGGTGCCAGCATCGGCGATTCGCTGTTCCCGCACGAGGGTGACACGGGCTACGACGCGACGCATTACGCGATCACGCTCGGCTACGACCCGGCGGCGACGCGGTTGACCGGTGACACCGTGGTGACGGCGACGGCGACGCAGGATCTGGGCCGATTCGATCTCGACCTGGTGGGTTTGCAGGTGCGATCGGTCGCGGTGGACAACGTGCCGGTGGCGGCGTTCGCACGGGTCGGGAACAAGCTCGTGATCACGCCGAGGCAGGGCATCAACAAGGGCGTTTCCTACACGACGCGGGTGGTGTACGGCGGTGTGCCGGTCGATCACGACGATCCGCAGTTGGGCGAGGAGGGCCTGGTGCCGTCGGGTCCGGGCGCGATCGCGCAGGGGGAGCCGGAGGGCGCGTCGTCATGGTTCCCGGTCAACGACCATCCGCTCGACAAGGCGACGTACGACATCACGATCACGGCTCCGTCGGATCTGTCCGCGTTGAGTAACGGCATCCTGGTGACCAAGACGGCGGCGGGCGCGACGACGACGTGGCGCTGGTCCGAGGACAAGCCGATGGCGAGCTACCTGGCGATGGTGGTGATCGGGAAGTACCGCGTGGTCAACACCACGCACAACGGCATGCCGGTGGTCGTGGCGGTCGACAGCTCGCTGCCGACGACGGTCGACGCGCAGGTGGCGCATACGCCGGAGATCGTGGATTTCCTGACGACGCAGTTCGGCCCGTACCCGTTCGACGCGGAGGGCGCGATCGTGCACAACGAGCCGAAGTTCCGTTTTGCGCTGGAGAATCAAACGCGGCCCGTCTACTCGTACGTGTTCTTCCGGGACGGCGGGGACCAGACGGGCGTGGTCGCGCATGAACTGGCGCACCAGTGGTACGGCGACAGCGTCTCGGTGGCCGACTGGTCGGACGTGTGGCTCAACGAGGGCTTCGCGACATACGCGGAATGGTTGTGGGCGCAGCACCAGGGCGGGAAGACGCCGAAGCAGTCGTTCGACGACCTCTACTACGGGCGCGGCGAGCCGCCGATGGACCTCGCCGCGACAGCGAAACCGACCGTGGCGACGCTGTTCGGCGACGAGGTCTACAAGCGGGGTGCGGCGACGTTGGAGGCGTTGCGGATCACGGTGGGCGACGCGGCGTTCTTCAAAATCATCCGGGCGTGGGCGGCGGATCGGAAGTACCGCAACGGAAGCACGGCCCAGTTCATCGCGTTGGCGGACCGGGAGTCGGGGAAGTCGTTGGACGCGTTCTTCAAGCCGTGGCTGTTCGTCAACGGGAAGCCGCCGTACCCTAAGCCGTTGTCGTAACCGTCATGTCTGGAGTCGCTAGTGGGGTACATGTTTTCGGTGGTGCTGCGCGGTTATGACCGAGTGCGGGCCGACGCGGTGATCGCGCAGGCCGAGGCGGCCGTGGCGTCGTCGGAGGCGGCGGCCGTGGCGTCGGAGGTGGCTGCCCAGCGTGCGGCGGCCAAGTCAGAGATCGAGGCCGGCATCCCGGTCGTGCTGCGTGGCTACGACCGGGCGCAGGTCGACGACGCGTTGGCGTCGCTGCGGGCGAAGCTCGCGATCTGATTCGTCCGTCCGCTGTAGATGTGGCCCGGTCACAGTGCGGCCTGGCGGCGGACCCGCACGAGACCGGCCGCTCCGACGGCGAGGATCACGGCGATCAGCGCCAAACCGTACGCGTTCGTGTAGCCGGCCAGGTCGGCACTGCCGTTCTCGGTCGGGTCGATGAGGGCGACGATGCCCGTGTAGATCAGCGAGACGATCGAGCTGACGCAGGCGAAGATGCTGAGCGATAGGGCGAGGCGCCCGTCGATCAATGACCACGCCAGGACGAGCGCGAACGGGATGTAGGTGATCAGGAGGTAGCTGGTCACGCCCTGCGACAGCAGGTGCTCCTCGATGAACCGCGGCCAGATGAGATGCCAGAACAGGTAGGGCACGAGAAACCACGCCCACGATCGGGGAAACGACCGGGCGCGGGGATCGCGAGCCAGCCACACCAACGCGACCAGGATCACCAGCGGTGTCACGGTGAGGGTCAGGCTGTTGGAGAGAAAATAGAACGGGTGCCACGCGGCGATCAACATGCCGATGACGGGGGCGATCGCGGCCCGACGGTGGCCGAGCCACACCAGCACGGCGGCTGCGAGCGTGAGAGCGGTCAAGACCATGTCCTGGCGGTCGGGGCCGCTGGGCTGCTGGTTCGCGCCATAGTGGATCCACAGGCGGACTTCATCGTATGCCTGGAGGATGCCGATCGCGGCCGGGTAAGCCAGGAGCATGAAGACGGTGAAGAGCACCGACGTCTGCAGGTTCGCCGCGAGGCTGAGTCGTCGGTCGACGCCGGCCCGGGCCCGCAGACCCCCCGTCGCGAGCGCGATTGTGTCGCGGAACCCGGGGCGGCGCTGACCGGGCTGTGCGCCCTGCAGCAGGGTGTCGATGATTTCGTCGGCTCGCTCGCGACGGTAGGTGGCGGGGTAGAAGCGCAGCAGGCGGCGGTAGCGGCGTTCGAGTTCGTCGGTCACGTTGTCCGCGCTTTCGGTGAGGTGAAGGCGGTTTTCGCGTCGCTGTGGCCGGTGACGATCTGGGCGGCCTCGGCCATGCGGGTCGCTTCGGCGCGCAACGCGGTCGCGCCGGTTTCGGTCAGACCATAGGAGCGGCGGGTGCGGCCGTTGACGATTTCTTCGCTGACGAGCCGCACGTATCCCTCGTTGGTCAGCCGGTCGAGGGCGGTGTAGAGGGTGCCGGTGGCCAGGCGGACGCGGCCGCCGCTGGCTGCTTCGGCACTTTTGATGATGGCGTAGCCGTGGAGTGGGCCGTCGAGTAGCGCGGCGAGCACGAAGTAGGTCGGCTCGCGCATCGGAGTCATCGGTATACCCATGTGAGTAACATATATCGGTCAACTACTTATTGCAATCATCAATTTTGGTACGTTCACCCTCATGGAGATTCGCCGCGCGACCACGGTCGACGAGGTGCTCGCCGCGACCGCGCTCTTCGACGGGCCGGCCCAGCCGCACTTCGCCGCGACGTTCCTCGACGCTCCGGCGCACCACCTGTTCCTGGCGTACGTGGACGACGTACCGGTCGGCATGATCACCGGGGTGGAGATGACGATGCCGGACAAGGGCACCGAGATGTTCCTCTACGAGCTCGAAGTCGCCGCGGACCATCAGCGCCGGGGGATCGGGGTGGCGCTGGTGCGGGCGCTCGTTTCGGTGGCGGTCGACCACGGCTGCTACGGCATGTGGGTGCTGACCGACGCGGACAACCATGCGGCGCTCGCGACCTACCGCAGCGGCGGCGCCGACGATACCGAGGCTGCCGTGATGCTCACGTGGACGTTTAAGCGCTAGCCGTTCTCGACACCCCTTGCTTAGGGTTGCTGCGCTGTCATGGCTTCGATTTTTTGGCGGTGAGCGGCGTCTGGTCAGGGTCCGGCCGTTGTCCGGCGGAAAGGAGCGGTGCATGTGGCGCCCAGGATCGTGACTCCCGAGGATCTGGATCGCGCGGCACGGGCTGCGCTTGGCGGCGGTCGTCGACTGGATGGCGTCGAGCGCCTTGCCGGCGGTACTCGCAAGGGGGTTTACCGGCTGACCATGGACGACACCGCAACAGCGATTGCGTACCTGTGGGAGGACTCGGAGAACTTCTGGCCGCAGACCCGTGATGACGGTGATCGGGCCGACCAGTTCTCGGCCGGGGTCGGTTCCGACCTTTTCGAAGCCGCACACCACCGGCTCGCGTCGCTGGGCCTGCGGGTTCCGGAGGTCTATCTCCTCGATCGCGATCGCAGGCATTACTCGGCCGATATTGCGATCGTGGAAGACGTTTCCGGTGGGAATCTTCTGGACCGGTACAAGCACAATCCGACCGCGGCCGAACCCACGCTGGCACGCGTGCGCGAGGGTCTGGCCGCGATGCGGGAGTATCGCGGCCCCTCGCCCGGCAAGGTGGGACATGTCGATGGTGGCGGAGTGTCCCGTTGGCGATCATGCGAGGAAGGTGCGCTGGACTTCGCCGTGCGGTGTCTGGCCGAAGCCGCGGCGCGCGACCGGAGAATCGCCGACGCCCGCGGCCGGTTGGAGGACCGGCTGCGCGAACTCGCCGCGGCGGTGCGGCCGCGGGCCGAGTATTCGGTCGTCCACGGTGAGCTGGGTCTGGACCACATTCTCGTCGACCGGGAGGGCAATCCCGTCATCATCGACATCGAAGATCTG
The DNA here is from genome assembly GCA_963797605.1 of uncultured Actinomycetota bacterium. GTDB lineage: Bacteria > Actinomycetota > Actinomycetes > Mycobacteriales > Micromonosporaceae > DASQPR01. The sequence continues at coordinate 250,986 of CAWCPX010000009.1, forward strand.
ATGTACTTCGATGTCGAGTGGGAACACGTTTTTATGCAGATCCGGCTGCACGAACAGTGGGCGCCGCTGGTCGGGGTCGACGCACTCGACGCAGACCGGATGGCTCTCTACATGCTCACCCAGCGCCTGTCGCTCACGGCTGGCCCGTTGCGGATGCTCGACGGCGACTTCCCGAATCGCGCATTCATGGAGGAGATCGCTGAGTACAACCGGGACGAGGCATTGGCGCTTCTGGCCTCACAGGAAGGCCGCTGATCGGTGGATACCTCGCGCCTGATCGCCCAACGCGGTGTCGCCCGGTCACCGCCGCTGTCGCCGTGAACCGCTACTCACACGTGGACCGGGTCCGTGGCGAGGCCCCGTTCGCCCGCTCTTCCCCGGACGCACGGTCCGCTACCGCCTTAACCGCGGCGGCGAACGCGTCCTTAACGGTGCTCTGCACACCATTGCGATCGGCCGCCGGCGCACCGACCCTGCCACCCGCGAGATCAAGCTTTGCCTGAACCGCTACATCACCCGGCAGCTTTACTCGATCATGAATGCTCAGGCTGCTGCCACCTGACAGAAATACGCAGAGAATTTTCTTGGCGGAGATCAACTTCGATAGGTTGTTGTCGTACACCCGTGCCAAAATGAACCTGTGAACGAGGTGATCGAGCAGACCGCGACCGCTGTGGCCGCGGTGCTCGATCAATCCGTGTGGGCGTTGGACAGCAACGAGATCGTGGCTCGGTTGACCGGGCTGGAAGATCTTTCGACGTCGGTGCGGGTGGCGCAGGCGGTGTTGGCGCATGAGTTGGCGGGGCGGGACTGGCCGCGGATGCACGGGTCGACCTCGACCGCGAACTTCCTACGCGACCATCTACGGATCAGCGGCACCGCAGCGGATCGGCTGTTGAAGCTCGGGGCGCTGCTCGACCGCCGGGACGCGATCGGACCGGCGATGGCACCCGGATCCCGAGCCGAAGCGCTGTCCGGGCCGCTGGGCGACCTGGTCGCGGAGACCGAGGCCGCCGCGGCAGCGCAGTCCGACGTGACCGATCTCGATGGTGCCGCCGTCTCCGACAGCGCCGACCCGGGCGACGGGAGCGAGAGTGCTCCCCCCAGCGACGCGGATGGCCGCACCGGGGCGGTCGATGCGGGGCCGGCGGCGCCGGTCGTGGGGATCGCGGTGAACCCGGAGCAGGCGTTGGTCATCGGCCACATCATGAAAAACCTGCCCCACGACCTCGACCCCAAGGTTGTGGACGCCTGCGAAGCCGAACTGATCAAACTCGCCGCCGTCTACGAACCCACCCTCCTTCGCCGCCAAGGCGAGAGGATTCTGGACTACATCGCCCCGGAGATCGCCGAGGACGCCCTGGCCGCGAAACTCGACCGGGAAGAAGCCGCCGCCCGCCGCACCCGCGCGTTCAATATCCGCGATGAGGGCAACGGATCGCATAGCATCCGGGGCCGCCTTGACACCGAATCAGCGGCGATCCTCAAGGCCGCGATCGACCCGCTGTGCACACCGATCCCGGCGGGTAGAGACGGCGAACGCGACCAACGGGCGCCCGAACAACGACGCGCCGACGCCCTGATCGACGTGTGCCGGATCGCGCTGACCACCGACACCCTGCCCGACAACGGCGGCCAACGCCCGCAGCTGAACGTCACCGTCCACTACGACGTCCTCACCAAGGAACTGTCGGCCGGAACCTTGGACATCGGCGGCCAACTGTCCCCGAACACGGTGCGCAGGTTGGCCTGCGACGCGCTGATCCTCCCGGCGGTCCTCGGCAACCGGGGCGAAGTCCTCGACCTGGGCCGGCAACGACGCCTCTACACCGGGGCGGTCCGGCGGGCGATCATCCTCAGAGACGGCGGCTGCGCCTTCCCCGGCTGCGACCGGCCCCCGTCATGGTGCGAAGTGCACCACTGGAATCCGTGGCATAAGGGCGGCACCACCTGCGCCAACGACGGCCTCCTGCTCTGCACGTATCACCACCACGTCGTGCACCTGCCAGGCGGGTGGGAAATCATCCGCGACACTGACGGACAGTTCTCCTTCATTCCACCGGCATACGTGGACCCGGACCAACACCCGCAACGGAACCGCTATCACACGAAGACATAAACCAACCCGATCACAAGATCAACACAGATCGCTGTTCACGTCTGGGAGCAGGTGGTCGCAGGCCGGGCATGACCGAACGTCCACGTATTCGGCGGATCCATGACGAATAAACAGAGTCAGCAGCCGCTGCAAATTATCCGCCGACGAAGGAAGTAAGCGATCCGGCTCGCCCGGAACCGTCGCGCGCCAACCCCGATCCGCGTCGGCGGCGAACGCCACCAGATGTGAACCCAGCGACCCGCCACCCGCGGTCCCGAACGGCGAGCACCATGACGGCGAACACCGCCACAGTTGTGGTCGGAGCACTATCCGACGCGAAGACCCATCGTCGTCACGATCGCGACCGCCTGCTCGGGATCGATCCTCGCGTTCGTCAGCGTCGTCGTCATCGGGTCCAGTGTCGACAGATCGGAGCCGCGGAGGTCCGTACCGGTGAAATCCACGCTCTGCATCCATGCCCCGCTCAAGTCGACGCGGCGCATCTGGGCGGCCGACACCCGGGCGGCGGTCAGGTCCGTTTCACGGAACCGAGCGCCGTTGATGTCGGCTTTGCGCAGGTCGGCGCCGGGGAGGCCGACGAAGGACCAGTCGCCGTCGACGATTTTTAGCAGGCCGAAGGTGCACCGGTCGAACATGGAACCGACCATTTTGCATCGCGTGAATGTGGTGTCGAAGAGCGACGAGCCGACGAAGGTGCAGTTCACGAACGCGGCGTCGGTGTGGGTGGAACCGTTGAAGCGGCAGTCGCGAAAGGTGCATTCTTCGAAGACGCCACCCGTGTTGGTGGCCTCGCCGAGGTCGACGTCGATGAACGCGACCCGCGTGTGGGAGACGCCGGTGAGGTCTCGGCCTTCCCAGTCTTCGTGGCGGATTTCGGTGTCGGTTGGTGCCGCCGGGGTGCCGTGTCGTCGCTCCGCCATCCCGTCAACCTACCGCGCGATCATCAGTGCGGGTCTGGTGGCTTGTCCCCGGCACGACGGCGTTTGTAGGCTTCCGATCATGATGATCCGCGACGCGCGACCCGGCGATTGGCCGGCGATCTGGCCGTTCTTCCGGCGTATCGTCGCCGACGGCGAGACCTATGCCTATGACCCGGCGATGACGTCGGAGCAGGCGCGGTCGCTGTGGATGGCACCGCCGCCGGATCGGGCGTTCGTCGCGTTGGACGATGACGGCACGGTGCTCGGCTCGGCGAAGTCGGGGCCGAATCGGCCGGGCCGCGGCGCGCATGTGGCGACGGCGAGTTTCATGGTCGACCCGGGTTGCCAGCACCGTGGTGTCGGCCGGGCGCTCGGGGAGCATGTTCTCGCGCAGGCGCGGGGTAACGGGTTCCGGTCGATGCAGTTCAACGCGGTTGTCGAGACCAACACGCGGGCGGTCGGGCTGTGGCAGTCGCTGGGTTTCTCGATCGTCGGGACCGTGCCGGAGGCGTTCGACCATCCGCGCTACGGGTACGTCGCATTGTTGATCATGTTTCAGGGACTGTAGGCACCCAGAACCGGAGCTTGTTGCCGCGCTGGTCTTCGAAGATGCCGCCGTTGGTCTCGATGACCCGGCGGGACGGCTCGTTCGTCGTGTCACAGGTCAACAGCGCGGAGGAAATCCCCAGACGGTACGCGATCGGGAGCGCGTCGCGCAGCATCGCCGTCGCGTGGCCGTGGCGGCGGGCCGATGGGCGTACGTCGTAGCCGATGTGGCCGCCGAATTCGCGGAGGCTCGGTGTGAGCGTGTGCCGGATCGCGAGCCGGCCGAGGTAAGCGTCGCCGTCGACGTACCACATCGTCGTGCACGGCACGTAGCCCGGCGGTCGCGGCGATGTCGGGTCGGCTTCGGCGATGACGCGGTCGACGTAGGAGGCGAAGACGGCCGGGTCCGTCCACGTCTGACGGTATTGACGCAGGTCGCTGCCGACCATCGAGCTGTCACCGGAGCGTCCGCGGCCTTCGGCGCGAAACTCGGCCATCGCGTCGAGGAACGACCGGTGGACGCGGACGGCCGGCGGGATCAGGTCGGGCACCGTGCCATTATGGCGCCATGACGGCTCGAAACGTCCCTGATCATGCACCCGCATCAGCACCAGCGGCGGCAACGACACTAGCAACGGCACTAGCAACGGCACCAGCAACGGCATCGGCCATGCCGGCGCGGCGGTCGGCGCTCGTCGTGCGCGGCGGCTGGGAGGGGCATGTGCCGGTGCCCGCGACGGACCTGTTCATCCCGCACCTCGAGGCCAGCGGGTTCACGGTCACGATCGCCGAGAGCCTTCACGTGTACGCCGACCCGGATGCCCTGGCGGGCTACGACCTCATCGTGCAGTGCTGGTCGATGGGCACCCTGACGCCGGAGCAGTCCGCCGGGCTGCGGACGGCCGTCCGAGGTGGTGTCGGGTTCGCCGGTTGGCACGGTGGCGTCGTGGCCACGTTCGCGACCGATGACGCCTATCTACGGATGGTCGGCGGCCGGTTCGTCTTCCATCATCCGGAGTTCGTCGACTACCGCGTCGTACCTGGGGGAAACGATCCGATCACGGCCGGGATCGAACCCTTCACCGTGCACTCGGAGCAGTACTGGATGCTGACCGATGCCCACAACGACGTGCTCGCGACGACCGTCTACGAGCCGTATCCCGGTGGGGACGTCGACGTGCCGGTGACGATGCCGGTCGTGTGGACGCGCCGGTGGGGCGCCGGGCGGGTGTTCGTCTGCGCGATCGGGCACCGTATGGCCGACCTGCGGCAACCGGAGGTACACACGATCATTGAGCGGGGCCTGGTGTGGGCGGCGCGGCCGGCGATTCCGGAGACTGCGATGACCGTGACGACGACGGTGATGACGGCGACGGAGACGACGAGGATCGCGGTACCGGAGTCAGCCTGATCGTCACCACGTGCGACACCACCACCGCGACGATGACCAGCGGCATCACCGTCAGCCCGTTGGTGCCGAAGAACAAGCTCGCCAGCAGCACCGACGTCAGCGGCAGCCGGAGCATGCCGACCGTCATCGCGCCGATGCCGATGGCCGCGCCCGAGACCAGGGACAGGCCCGGTAGGTGTGACATGGCGATGCCGCCGGCCGCTCCGAGGAACATCGCCGGGAACGTCGGGCCGCCCCGGAACGCGGTGAGGCTGCCCGCGTACGCGAGACCCTTGCAGACGATCAGCAGCAGCAACGCACCGACGGAATAGTCGGCGCCGTGCTGGACCAGTGACGGCAGCTGGTCCTGGCCGGAGAACAGCACGTCGGAGTCGGCGTGACCGGTCGCCTCCGCGTAGCCGATCGCGAGACCGGCGACGGCCAGCCCGATGAGCGGGGTCAGGATCAGCACCCAGCGTTCGGTGATCGGCCGGATCGTCGCCCCGGCCCGGCGGATCAGCCAGCACAACGGTCCGGCGGCGAGCCCGACGACAAGGGCCCAGCCGAGTTCGCTGAAGGTCGGGCGCCCGGCCGCCGGCAGGTCCGGGATCGCGAGGGAGAACGTGCCGTGACCGGTCAGCCGGTCGAGGCCGGTGAAGATCAGCGCGCCCAGGCCGGCGCCGAGCAGCCCCGGGACCAGCACCACCGACTCGGTCGCGCCGGCGACACCGGTCACCTCCATCAACAGGAAGGCGCCCACGATCGGTGAGCCGAGCAGGGTGCTCACGGCGGCGAAGCTGCCCGTCGCCGCGATCACCATGGCGGCCTGCCTCGGCATCTTGCGGTTCACCAGGCGTACGGCCAGCACGGCGGCCCCGGCACCGAGCGCGATCAGTGGGCCTTCGGGGCCGACGACGGCGCCGAGGCCGATGCTGGCCAGTGCCGCGATGGCGATGCCCGGGAGGAGCTTGGCGGGGGCCGGGCCGCCGGGGTGGAATCCGTCGAGGGGCACCTCGCCGCCGTGTCCGGGCAGGTAGCGGACGGTGACGCCGACGATCACACCGGCCATGGCGAGCGGCACGAGCGGCCACCACGCGGGTATGGAGGCGAACCCGAGGCCGTGCGGCAGGTCGGTGAACGTCCATGTCTTCGTGTACGCCGTCAGTTGCAGGAACCAGTACGCGGCCGCCGCGATCGGCACCCCGAGCAGGGCCGCGATCAGTAGCAGGCCGAGGTAGCGGCGGGAGCGCAGGAGCGCTTCGAGGTCGGCGGGCTCACCCGCGCTGGCTGCCACCGGTCCCGATCACCCCGCCTCCACGACGATCACACAGCTCACGATCCACAGCTGACGATCACACAGCTCACGATCCGCAATCACATATCTTTCATCTCATATGGTGTCTTAAATGGATACGCGGGGACGTCTTTCCCGCCGATCGGTGGGCGCTGCGGCATGAGCACGGACCAGGTCTACATCGGGGTGAGCCTGACGCTCGTGCTCGCGGTCGGCTGCCAGTTGCTCGGTGCGCGGTTGCGGATCCCGTCGCTGATCCTGCTGCTGCCCGTCGGGTTCGTGGCCGGGTGGCTGACCGACGACATCAACCCGAACAACCTGCTCGGCGCGTCGTTCCAGCCGCTGGTGTCGATGTCGGTCGCGGTCATCCTCTACGACGCCGGCATGGGTCTCGACCTCGCGAAACTCACCGGACACACGCGCACGGTCGTCGTCCGGCTGCTCGCGCTCGGCGTACCGCTGACATGGGTCGTCGCAGCCGTCGTGGCGGCGCCGCTGTTCGGCATGTCGCACGACGCCGCGCTGATGTTCGGCGTGATCCTGGTCGTGTCGGGGCCGACGGTCGTGGGTCCGCTGCTGGCCTTCGTGCGCCCGACGCAACCCTGCGCCGGGTGCTGACCTGGGAGGCGTCGCTCATCGACCCGGTCGGCGGCCTGCTCGGCGCGGTCGTCTTCCACGCCGTCACCTCCGGCAACCAGTCCGGCATCGGTAACGACGTCGAGCAGTTCCTCAGCAGCGTCGGCATCGGCGCTCCTCGGCGGCCTCGTCGGTGTCGGGGTGCTGTGGCTTCTGCTCGTCCGGATGCGGATCGGCGCCGCGCTCGGCACGTCGGTACAGCTCGCCGCGGTGCTCGCGGTCGCCGGGGTGTGCGACGCTGGTCCGCGATGACACGGGTCTGATCGCCGCCATCGTGATGGGCCTGGTCGTGGCGAACGTGGACGCGTTCGAGATGCCGTCGCGACAGCCGTTCTTCGAGGCCCTCGTCCAACTGATCATCGGGGTGCTCTTCATCTCGATCTCCGCGACGGTGACCCCGGTTTCCGTCCGGGGCCTGCTGCTGCCGACGCTCGCGCTGGTCGCGGTGCTGGTCGTGGCCGTCCGACCGGTGGCCGCCGCGCTGTCAGCCCTGCGCACCGACCTGACCCGGGGCGAGCGCGTGTTCGTCGGCTGGATGGCGCCCCGGGGCATCGTCGCCGCGGCCACGGCCTCGACGTTCTCGGCCGAGCTGGTCGTCGCGGCACGTCGCCGGCGCGGACAAGATCCTGCCCGGCACGTTCCTGGTGATCGTGATGACGGTGACGCTCTACGGGCTCAGCGCCGAGCCGGTCGCCGCATGGCTGCGGGTGACCCGGCCGAGCATCACCCGGCCGCTGCTCGTCGGCGGCGAGCCCTGGGTCGTCGACCTCGGGCGGGCGCTGCGCGACAGCGGCCTGTCGGTGCTGATGTGGACCGAGTCGGAACCGCAGCGCGAGCGCATCCGAGCGGCCGGCCTCGAACTGGCGCCGGACACGCTGATCAGCGACGCGACCGGGGAGGGCGCGCAGGTCGAAGGGGTCACCACGGTGCTGCTGCTGACCTCGGAGGACGGGTTCAACGCGCTCGCCGCCGGGCTGATCCAAGGCGGCGACGGCGGCCGGGTCTACCGGGTCGGATCCACCCTGGACGCGCGGGGCCGGGCGGTCGCGTACGCGGGTGGTGCCGTGCTCTTCCACCGGTCGCTGACGCGAGAGGCGCTCGTCGGCCGTTATCACGACGGCGCCCGGATCGCGGTCGGCGACCGGTTGGCCGAAGGTCAAGACCTGCTTTTCCGGGTACGGGTGAACGGGCGGCTTGACCCGGTGACCACGGCGGCCGTGCCCGCGGCGCGGCCCGGGGACAGGCTCGTGGTGCTCGGGCCGGGTCACGCCCGCGACGACGCGCAAGCCGCCGACGACGACGCGACCACGCGCGCGCCGTAACGAGGACCGAAGTCGGCATTTCGGACCGTTCGGGACATGTTTGTCGGTACCGTCGATGTGACCGACCTCGGCCTTGAGACCACGGGGAGGCACGCCCAGATGCGAGATCGCGCCCACACGCGAAACGGCGGGCAGGCCGCACCGTCCACGTCTCACGTCATCATCGTCGGTGGCGGTTTCGCCGGGGTCGCGTGCGCGAAACGGCTCGCCGGCGCCGAGGGCATCCGGGTGACGCTGTTCGACAAGAACGGCTTCCACCAGTTCCAACCGCTGCTCTACCAGGTCGCCACCGCCGAACTCACCCCCGGCGACGTGGCCTTCGACCTCGTCGAGATCTTCACCGAACACGCGAACGTCGAGATCCGCGCCGAGGAGGTCGTGGCCGCCGATGCGCGTACGCACACCGTGACGCTCGCGGACGGCACCACCGTGGCCGGCGACATCCTGGTGCTCGCCGCCGGGGCCCAACCGAACTTCTTCCACACGCCCGGCGCCGCCGAGTACGCGTTCCCGCTCTACAGCCTCTCCGACGCCGAAGCGGTGCGCTCCCGGGTGCTGCAACTCTTCGAAGACGTCGCCGCCCGGCCCGCGCTCGCGGGCGACGGCGCGCTGAACATCGTCGTCGTGGGCGCCGGGGCCACCGGAGTCGAAGTCGCCGGTGCGCTCGCCGAACTCGTACGCGACGTGATGCCGCTGCGCTACGACGCCGTCGACCTGTCCGCCGCCCGGATCATCGTCGTCGACCTCGGCACGGTGCCGCTCGGCGCGTTCTCGGAAGCCGCGCACGCGTACGCCGCGAAGCAACTCGACCGGCGGGGCGTCGAACTGATGCTGGGCGCCGGCGTCACCGAGGTCGCCCGGGACCACGTCACCCTGCACGGCGGCACGACCATCAAGACCCACCTGACCGTCTGGGGCGGCGGCGAGATGGCGGCGTCGATCATCGGCCGATCCGGGCTGCCCGTCGGTCACGGCGGCCGCGTCGACGTCGGCCCGGACCTCGCCGTCGACGGCTTTCCCGGGGTGTACGTCGTCGGCGACGCCGCGAACCTCCCCGACGGCCAGGGCGGCTTCATGCCGCAGCTCGGCAGCGTCGCCCAGCAGGCGGGCGAATGGGTCGGCTACAACATCCTGGCCGACGTCGCCGGCGACCAGCGGACCCCGTTCGACTACCACGACAAGGGCATCATGGCGATGATCGGGCGCCGCGCCGCCGTCGCCGAGATCGGCGAGCACCGCCACGAACTCCACGGCCGGATCGCGTTCGCCGCCTGGCTGGGCGTCCACGCCGCACTGCTGTCGAACATCAAGGCCGAAACCCGCGCCTTCATGGCCTGGGCCGAAGACTTCTACGTGCGCCCGAACCACCGGTCGGCGGCGCTCCTGGACCCGTCGACCATCGACACCCCGCGCATCCACTGGAGCGGCCCTCCGGTCACGGTGGCACCGCGATCCCACCCGCAGCCGAGAGGCGACTGACATGGCCGACACCGCCACCGCCGACGTCATGGTGATCTTCGGCATCACCGGCGACCTTGCCAAAGTCATGACCTTCCGTTCCCTCTACCGGCTGGAGAAACGCGGCCTGCTCGACTGCCGGATCGTCGGCGTCGCCGTCGACACATGGAGCGATGACAAACTCCGCGACCACGCCCGCGAATGCATCGCCGGCGCCGGCGAGACCATCGACGACGACGTTTTCAAACGGTTCGCGAACCGGCTCACGTACGTCTCCGGCGACTTCACCGACAAGGCCACGTACGCCGCGGTGAAAACGGCGATGCACGGCGCCATGACACCGCTGTTCTACCTGGAAATCCCGCCGTTCCTGTTCGGCACCGTCGTCGGCAGGCTCGCCGAAGCCGGCCTGACGAAAACCGGCCGCGTCGTCGTCGAGAAACCGTTCGGCCACGACCTCGCGTCGGCGGTCGCGCTCGCGAAGGAACTCCACCAGTACATCGACGAGTCGCAGCTTTTCCGCATCGATCACTTCCTCGGCAAGATGGGCCTGGAGGAACTGCTCTACTTCCGGTTCGCGAACACGATCCTCGAACCGATCTGGAACCGGAACTACATCGACTGCGTCCAGATCACCATGGCCGAGAGCTTCGGCGTCGAAGACCGCGGCCACTTCTACGACCCGGTCGGCGCGCTCCGCGACGTGGTCGTCAACCATCTGATGCAGGTCGTCGCCGCCGGCGCCATGGAACCACCGGCCGGCCGCGACCCGAACACCCTCAACAACGCCAAGGACACCCTCTGGGGTGCGATCGTGCCCGCCGACCCGGCGAGCTACGTCCGCGGCCAGTACGACGGCTACCGCGACGTCCCCGGCGTCGACCCCGGCTCCACCACCGAAACGTACGCGGCCCTGCGCCTGGACATCGATAACTGGCGGTGGTCCGGTGTCCCGTTCTTCATCCGCACCGGCAAGCTCCTGCCCGTGACCCAGACCGAGTTCCGGGTCGTGTTCAAGGAACCGCCGAAACTCGGGCTCGCCGTCGCCTCGGTCAAGGAAGCGATCGCCAACCAGCTCACGATCACCCTCGACCCGTCCACCGGCATCCGGTTCGACATGCAGGCCAAACGAGCCGGAGAGATCCTGCCGGAGCCCATCGACCTCGAGATGGAGTTCGCGGACGAAGGCGGCGAAGGCCCGACACCGTACGAGGTCCTGCTTCACGGCGCCCTGCTCGGCAACAGCACCCTGTTCACCCGCCAGGACGGCGTCGAAGAAACGTGGCGGGTCATGCAACCGCTGCTCGACGCGCCACCACCGGTACTCCCGTACAAACCGGCGTCGTGGGGACCCGCGGCCGCCGACCAACTCGTCGCCGACTTCGGCGGCTGGCGCAAACCCTGGGTGGAATCATGACAACGACCGCCGACCGCGCGACAACCGCCGACGGCGCCCCGACACGTGGCGCCGCCGCCACCGATGCCGCCCGGGCCGCCGATCCCGCGACCCCCGCCGGGCTCGCCGCTGAAGATCACGGCAGGTCGCTGACCTCGCCGTTCACACCGATCGCCGACTACGCGTTCCTGTCCAACTGTCACACCGGCGCCCTGATCGCCCCGGACGGTTCCGTCGACTGGCTCTGCGTGCCGGCATTCGACTCGCCGAGCATCTTCGGCAGCCTCCTCGACCGGGAAGCCGGTGCCTTCCGGTTCGCGCCCTACGGCATCGTGCACCCCGTCGCCCGCAACTACGTCCCCGGCACGAACGTCATGGAAACCACGTGGCGGACGCGTACCGGCTGGATGGTCGTGCGCGAAGCGCTCACGATGGGCCCCGGCGGAACGGACGACACGATCACCCCGCACACCCGGCCGCCGGCCGACGCGGACGCCGACCACATGCTCGTGCGTACCGTCGAATGCACCGCCGGCAGTGTTGAAGTCGAACTGACCTGCGACCCCGCGTTCGACTACGGCCGGACACCGGGCGAATGGACCATCAACGACGGCGACCGGCACACCGCCGACGCCGTCTGCGCCGGAGTCACGCTACGGCTGCGCACCGACCTCGCCGTCGGCGTCGAGGGAAACCGGTTACGCGGCCGACACGTGCTGCGGGAGGGGGAGCGAGCCTACTGCGCCCTGTCGTGGGCCGAGGGCCTGCGGGCGCCGGAAGACATCCATGAAGCGGACGCGCGGATCGAGGCCACCATCAGCTTCTGGCGGACCTGGCTGGCCAACTCCCGGATGCCCGACCACCGGTGGCGTGAGCCGCTGCAGCGCGCCGCGCTGGTGATCAAAGGCCTGACCTACATGCCGACCGGAGCCACGGTCGCCGCCCTGACGACCTCCCTGCCGGAGACGTGGGGTGGCGAGCGCAACTGGGACTACCGGTACACGTGGATGCGGGACTCGACCTTCACCCTGCGCGCGCTGCACTATCTGCTGCTGGATTGGGAGGCCGACGACTTCATGCAGTTCGTCGCGGACATCGAACCGACCGAGGACGGCTCGCTGCAGATCATGTACGGCATCGACGGTCGCCGCGACCTGACCGAGAGCACCCGTGACGACCTGTCCGGCTACGAGGGCGCGAGCCCGGTGCGCGTCGGCAACGGCGCCTACAACCAGAAGCAGAACGACGTCTTCGGTGCCGTGCTCGACTCGATCCTGCTGCACACCCGGCACAGCCAGCGGCTGCCACGGCGACTGTGGCCGATCGTGGTGTCGCAGGCCGAGGGCGCGAGCAAGGTGTGGAAGAACACCGACCAGGGCATCTGGGAGGCCCGCGGCGCCCCGCAACACTACGTCTCCTCGAAACTCATGTGCTGGGTCGCGCTCGACCGGGCGTCGACCCTCGCGGAGATCCGGGGAAATCCCGAACAGTCGGCCACGTGGCGCGCGACCGCTGACGAGATCAAGGCGGACATCATCGCGCACGGCTTCAGCGACAAAGGGATCATGCGCCAGCACTACGACACCGACGCGCTGGATGCCTCAACCCTGCTCGCGGTGATGTTCGGGTTCCTGCCCCCGACCGACGAGCGTATGCGCAACACCGTCAACGCCATCGCCGACGACCTCACCGACGACGGGTTCGTGCTGCGCTACCGGCCGAACGAGACCGACGACGGGATGAGTGGCAGGGAGGGCACGTTCATCATCTGCTCGTTCTGGCTCGTGTCCGCGCTCGTCATCGTAGGCGAGATCGACCGGGGCCGGGACCTGATGGAGCGACTGTTGCGGATCGCGTCGCCGCTGGGCCTGTACGCGGAGGAGTTCGACGCCCGCAGCTCACGGTTCATGGGCAATATCCCGCAGGCGTTCTCGCACCTGGCGCTGATCGACGCGGCCGGGCGGATCATCGTGGCCGAGCTGTTGCAGGAGATGTAGTGGACGCGACCTATGACGTGATCATCATCGGTACGGGTGCCGGCGGCGGCACCCTCGCCCGGCACCTCGCCCCGTCCGGCCGGCGGATCCTGCTGCTGGAACGCGGCGGCTGGCTGCCCCGCGAACCGGCGAACTGGTCTGCCACCGACGTGTTCGTCGACAACCGCTACATCTCCGACGACACGTGGTACGACCGGCACGGCAAGGCGTTCCAGCCGCAGATCCACTACTACGTCGGCGGGGCCACGAAACTCTACGGCGCCGCGCTCTACCGGCTGCGGGAGAAAGACTTCGGTGAACTGCGGCACCACGACGGGATCTCGCCGGCATGGCCGATCTCGTACACCGACATGGAGCCCTACTACCTCGCCGCCGAACGGATGTACAGGGTGCACGGAGCGCGGGGCGAGGACCCGAGCGAGGGGCCGTCGAGCGGACCGTACCCGTTTCCCCCGGTGTCGCACGAGCCGCGGATCCGCCAGCTCGCCGAAGACCTCCGCACCGCCGGCTACCACCCCTTCCACGCACCGTCCGGGGTGATGCTCAACGAGGCGAACATGCCGTACAGCGCCTGCGTGCGGTGCCCGACCTGCGACGGCTTCCCGTGTCTCGTACACGCAAAATCCGACGCTGAGGTCGTCGGCGTGCGTCCGGCACTGCAATACCCGAACGTCACGCTGCTCACCGACGCGATGGCGGTCAAACTCGAAACCAATGCCGCGGGTACGGCTGTCACCGAGGTCGTCGTCGAGCACGACGGGCATCTGGAGCGGTACGCCGCCCACGTCGTCGTGGTCTCCGCCGGTGCCGCGAACTCCGCGAAGCTCCTGCTCGCCTCGGCGAACGACAAGCATCCGAACGGTCTCGCGAACGGCTCCGACCAGGTCGGGCGCAACTACATGTTCCACGACAGCCAGGCCGTGCTCGCGCTGTCGAAGGAACCGAACCCGACCGTGTTCCAGAAGACGCTCGCCGTCAACGACTTCTACTTCAGCGGCCCCGACTTCCCGTACCCGATGGGCAACATCCAGATGATCGGCAAGTCGCAGGCCGAGATGTACCGCGGCGAGAAACCGATCGAGACGAAACTGATCCCGGAATGGACACTCGGTGACGTCGCCGAGCACGCCGTCGACTTCTGGCTCTCCCCGAGGACCTGCCGGTGCCGCACAACCGGGTCACCCTCGATCACGAGGACAACATCCACCTCGCGTACAAGCCGAGCAATCCCGCGGCCGGGCACCGGCTCTACCACCAGCTCAAATCGATGCTGGGCCACCTCGGCATGCATCCGGAACACCTGATTCACCGGTTCGCCTACATGAAGACGGACATCCCGGTGGCCGGCGTCGCGCACCAGGCCGGCACCTGCGTCATGGGCACCGATCCGGCCGCGTCGGTCGTCAACACCGACTGCCGAGCTCACGAGGTCGAGAACCTGTACGTCGTGGACACGAGCGTCTTCCCGAGCATCGGCGCGGTGAACCCGGCCCTGACCGCGATGGCGAACGCGCTGCGGGTCGGCGACCACCTGCTCGACCGCATGGGAGTGCCCTCGACGGTGGGCGCGGCCGCCCGTTCGTCGTTGAGCCCGGTGAGCCCAAGGAGCCATGCGCAGCTTGAGTGGATCCTGGTCGCGCAGCCGGTGCAGCTCACGCCGGCCCGCTCCCAGATGGCGTTCACCCTGGGGTTCCATATCCTGCTCGTACCCATGGGCGTGGTGCTGCCGACGTTGATGCTGATCGCGAACTACAAGGGCCTGCGCCACGGCGACACCGCCGCGCTCACGCTCGCCCGCCGGTGGTCGCACGTGGCCGGCCTGACCTTCGCCGTCGGCGCGGTCACCGGGACCGTGCTGTCCTTCGAGATGGGCCTGCTGTGGCCCGGCTTCACGAAGGTCTTCGGCGACGTCTTCGGGCTGCCGTTCGCCATCGAGGGCATCGCGTTCTTCCTGGAGGCGCTCCTGGTCGCGATCTACATCTACGGCTGGCGGCGTCTGAAGCCGTGGACGCACTTCTGGCTCGGCTTCCCGATCCCGTTCGTCGCGATCATCGGCGCGCTGTCGATCATCTCGGCGAACTCGTGGATGAACTCGCCGGCCGGCTTCACGCATCGGGCGCCGACGGCCTGCCGACGCACGTCGACCCGCTCGCGGCGATGTTCAACAAGGCGCTGCCGCTCGAGCTGACGCACTTCCTGCTCGCCGCGTACATGGCGGCGTCGTTCCTGGTCGCCTCGGTCTACATCGTCGGCTGGCTGCGCGGCCGCCGCGACCGCTACCACCGGCTCGGCATCCTGATCCCGTTCACGATCGGCGCGATCGCGACGCCGCTGCAGTTCGTCGTCGGCGACTCCATCGCCCGCTGGGTCTACCAGCACCAGCCGGCGAAGTTCGCCGCGATGGAGGTCGTCACCCAGACCGGAACGCACCAGCCCGAGATACCTTTTCGGCCGGTACGACCCGGCGACGAACACCGTCACGCGGCGGCATCAGGATCCCCGGGCTGGACTCGTTCCTCGCCGGCGGCAGCCCAGCACCAACGTGACCGGTCTCGCTGCGGTGGCACCGGACAGACCGCGCGTCCAACGTGACGCTCGTGCACTTCGCGTTCGACATCATGGTGCTCATCGCGACCCTGCTGCTCGCGCTGGTCGTCTGGTACGCCATCGCGTACTGGCGGCGCCGCGACGTGCCGCAGCTGCGACTGTTCCTCTGGGTCGCGGCCGCGGCCGGCGTGCTGTCCTACATCGCGATCGAGGCCGGCTGGGTCACCACCGAGGTCGGCCGGCAGCCCTGGATCGTCTACAACATCGCCCGCACATCGAGCGCCGTGACGACGTCCAGCGGCGTGCCGAGTCAGCTTCACCGTGGTCATCGTGCTGTACGCGCTGCTGGCGGCCGCCACGATCACGGTGCTCCGCGCGATGACCCGACGATGGCGCAGACAGCCGACGCCGAGGACACCGCGACGACGACGCCGCGCCCGTACGGACCCGAACCGGCGAAGCCGAACTCGAGGCCGCGGCGCTACCCGAGCGGAAGGCGTCGTGAACGACGCCGCCGTCGTCGGTCGCCGGGGTCATGGTCCTCGGCGATCACCCTCTACGCCTGGTCCGGCATCGCCGACTTCGGCGCCGGATTCTGGGATCTGCACGGCCGGCGGCGAAGTCGCAGCGGCCGGCGGGTCCGGGCCCTGATCGACCAGGTGGTGACGCCGGTCTGGGAGGCCAACCACGTGTGGCTGATCTTCATCCTGGTCACTGCTGCTGGACCGGGTTCGGCGAGGCGTTCGGCGCCGGTCATGACGACCCTGTTCGTGCCGCTGTCGCTCGGCCGCGCTCGGCATCGTGCTGCGCGGCGCCGAACTTCGCGCTGCGCAAGGACGCCGCCCGCGCCGGCGGCCGCGCACGTCGCCGGCTGGCTGTTCGGCCTCGGCGCGATCATCACGCCGTTCTTCTTCGGCACCGCCGTCGGCGCGATCATGGCCGGCCGGGTGCCCGCCGACGGCAGCGGCGACCCGGTCAGCAGTTGGTGGAACCGGCGTCTCGATCAGCGTCGGCGCTGCTGACCGTCGCGATGGGCGCGTTCCTGTCCGCCGTCTACCTCGTCGTCGAGTCGGCCCGCCGCAACGTCCCCGGACCTGCGCGCGTACTTCCGGATCCGGGCGCTGATCGCCGGCGTGGTCGGCGCTGCTGTGCGGCATCGTCGCCGCGATCGCGCTGCACCCCGACCAGTCGGCAGATGTTCCACCGGTTGGCGCACCGCAGCGTCCCGTTGCTGGTGATCGGCGTGCTCGCGCTGGCGCGTCACGTTCGTCGATGGCGTTGCGTGGCGCGAGCGCGCGGGCTGCGGGTCGTGGCCGCGCTCGGCGTCGCGGCACTGGTCTGGGCGTGGGCGGTCGCGCAGTACCCGTACCTGCTGCCGTTCAGCTTGACGATCTCCGCCGGCGCGGGCGCCGGCGCCACGATGGACTGGCTGCTGGGATGGTTCTCGTCGCCGTGGTCATGGTGATCCCGCTGCTGATCGTGCTCTACATCACTCGACCAGCGCGGCGATCTGGGCGAGGACCCGACGACGGCGCGGGCCGACGCCGCCGACTAGCGCCGGCCTCACCGATGTGGCAGGGTGCCAGTGTTCCCGACCGTCAGCGAGATCTCGCTACGACTGCCGGAGACAAACGGGTTGTAGGCGTCCGGGTCACAAGTGCCGGACGGTGAAGTCCATCTGGCCCAGGATCTTGACGGCACCGGTCTTCCCGCCCTCGAAATCAGCGGAAGCCAGGCGCTCGCCGGTGGCGAACTCATAGGCAGTTCCCAAGATCGCTTTCGGCGGGTACGTGTGTTTGCCGGACACGAGTTCGTAGGTCGTCGTCGGCGCGAAGCCGTGGTCCGAGAAGAACTGATCCGGGCCGAGCCGGTCGTACTCGCGAATCGCGCGTACCACGTCGTCGCGGGTCACCCGATCCCAATCCACGTGTGCCATCGGAACCTCCCCAGCATCGTTCGCGTTGTGTGCTCCGTTTCGATGGTGCTCCGCCGAGCCTGGTCGTGCGGCCGGTACGTGGGATTGCCCGGGAATCACCGCGCGTCCGTCAGATCAGGTAACGGCGGCCGGATCATGGCGGGGGGACGGGTGTGGACGACTCGATAGCCAGGCGGCTCCGGGAACCGGACAACCCCATCCTTGGCGACTGGGATGTCACGTACGGTTCGCGCGCCGTGGTCACGGTGACCCGGGCCCCGACCGGATACACGTTCACGGCCCGTACCGCCTTCAAGGTCACCGGAGGGCGATGCTACTTACCGGCGGGTACGGTCGTCGGCAGCGTCGCTCGGAGTGGCGGGCGCCAATACACGGGGTGGCACGGCCTGTGGTGGGTCGACAGTTGCGCGTTCTCGAACTGGACGGCCATCACGTTGACGCTGGATGGGAAGGGCAAACGGCTCAGGGGAGTCATCCGGGAGATCTCCGAGACCGTGACGTACCGTCGGCGATAATGGGCGCCGCAGGAGTCGGCCGGTTAGCTGCCGTCGTGGGCCGGCGCGGTTCGCCGTTCGAACCCGAGGTGGGCGAGTACTACCAGGGCCAGGCAGATCACCAGGGTCCGGCCACTCGAGGCCGGTGGCGAGCAGGCCCAGCAGCAGCGGGACCGCGATACCCGTGGTGACCCGTGAGACCGTCCTCTGCAGATCGGAGCTGTGGCTGGCGACGCCGGTGACCACGCCGAGGGCGAAGTAGGCCGCAACCGCGCCGCACAGCAGCCAGCGACCCTGGCCGGACAGCGGATCGGAGCCGTGCCTCGACCACCGATGAGAGCGACACGGCCATGGTGGCGACGACGCCGGTGACCAGGCAGTGCAGGCCAAGGGCGGCGCGGGTGGGGATGCGGCCGGCGCGCAGGTGGGGCAGGCCGGCGTACCCGAAGACGACGGACAAGCCGAACATGCCGGCCAGCAACACGAACGCCGCGATGCCGGTGGCCAGCAGGCCGACACTGTAACGCGCGTCTCGGCCGCGGCGTCGACGACCTGCACCACCGATTCGCCGAGCACGATGATCACAAAGAGCCCGAGCCGCTCGGAGAGGTGGCGCCGGATCGACCGACACCCCGTGAATCACCGGCGCTTGCCCGTCGGGTCGGACGCGCGGCCGCGGCGCGCGCCGTGGCAGCGGCCGCGCGGTGAGGTTGGCCTGGACCTGGGCGAGGATCTTCTGACCGGACAGGACCAGGATCAGCAGCAGGTCGAGGCCGACCCCGACCGCCCAGAGCACGAGCTTCCACGGCTCGTCGACCCAGATCGAGACGAACCAGGGCAGCAGCCCTGCCGAGTACTGCACGACCGGGAAGTCCAGCAGCACCTCGCCCCGGCGCCAGGACTGCGACCCGTAGATGCGGGTGGCGACGTACGCGATCGTGAAGACCGTCAGCGGACGGACGTGCCGCCGTCGCCCGAGCACGGTGTGCGCGACGCCGGGCACCGACGCGGCCATCACGCCGAGGCCGAACATCCCGACCATCAGCCGTACGACGTGGGTATGCCCGGCGGCGACGTTGCTGTAGAGCATGAACGTCGTCCACGACAGCCAGAAGGCCAGGAACAGCAGCGCGTAGAGCCCGAGCGCCGCGGCGTCCAGTTCGGACTCGAGCACATGCGACAGGCGCTGACACCCGCCACCGCCACGAGGTCGAAGAAGAGCTCGGCCCAACTGGCGTGCCGCTCGTTGCTCGTCGCGTCGGGGGTGTTCTGATCGGTCACGGACATCACCCTAAAGGTCACGCCGCACCGACGACGGCACGCCGAACGCGGCCCGAAACCGAGGCGCCATCGGGTTATTTCGTGCCTGCGTCGTAACATTGCCGAAATTTGTCGGCAACTGTACCGTGAAGCGAACTTGCCAGCCGTCCTCCGCTCGGGCGTACCCCCATCTCGGCTTCGCGGTTGTCGCTCTTTCCGGCGTGCCGCCGCGATGGCCACCACGTCAGGGAGTGTCATGCGTGTCAGGCACGGAATTCCATCGAACTCCCCGCGGCCGACGGCGCGTCCTCGCGCTCGGTCGCGGTCGCCACGGCCGTCGTCGCCGGCATCGTCGTGCCCGACCGCGACCAGCGCCCAGGCCGCCGGCTGCATCGCCTCCGGCACCGACGCCGTCGATCAACGCCGCGCTCGTCGGCGTCGGCGCGCAGGCCGATGCTGTGCCCCGGTGCGGTCTTCAACCTCAGCAACCCGGTCGTCTTCACCGCCGCCAACCAGCAGATCTCACCCAGGGCCTGCCGACCGACAGCACCCGCGCGAACCTCGTGATCACCAGCAGCGCCATCTCCACAGCGATCCAGGGCACCGGCCAGAACGGCGTCATGGTCGAGAACATCCAGGTCAACGGCTCGCGCCCGGCGCTCGGTGTGCTCACCGACGGCGGCGCGCTGATGGAGATGGGCGGCTCCGGCAGCAACCAGACCGTGCAGAACATCTACGCCCACGACACCCGCAGCTGGTCGACGCTGCACTTCATCGAGGGCGCGGTCACGAACAACACGCCGCAGTGCCAGGGCGGCCAAGATCCTCAACAACCAGATCGGCCCGGCGGGCACCGCGACGCCGTCGGCGACCGGCGTCTGGGCCGACGGCATCTCGCTGGCCTGCGGCACGACGACGGTCTCGGGCAACACGGTCACCGACGCGACCGACGGCGCGCATCGTCGTCTTCGGCGCGCCCGGCTCGACCATCCAGAACAACACCGATCATCGCGAAGAACCAGCTGCTCCTCGGCGGCATCAACATGGTCGACTACGCGCCGATGAACGGCAACTACACCGGCACCATCGTCACGGAACAACACGATCAACGCGCTGTCCGCGTTCATCAAGATGGGCATCGCGCAGGGCCAACAGGCCTGGAACTGCGCCACCGGCACGCAACTACGGCGCCACGGTCACCGGCAACACGCTGACAGGCCAGTACATGGGCTACGGCTACCCGGTCAACGGCGTCACGAACTGGACCGTGACCGGCAACATCGACAACTCCCGCCACGTCGGCACGCAGACCGGCGGCGGCTGCTTCGGCACCCCGCCCGCCTCGCAGCCGGCCGGATTCCAGTACGAGGTCGCGACGTCGAGCAACCTGCAGTCGCAGTACACCAGCGCGGTGCTGACCAACGCGCTCGGCACGGTCAACTCGCCGCCGATCACCGCCGCCGACCGGCCCGACGCTGACCGCGAGCCCGTCCGCCATCGCGTTCGGCAACCAGACCGTCGGCACGACCAGCGCCGCGCACGCGGTGACCGTCACGAACACCGGCAGTCCGGCCGCGACCGTGTCGTCGATCACGGCCAGCAGCGGCTTCGCGCAGACCAACACCTGCGGCACATCGATCGCGGCCGGCGCGTCATGCACGGTCAACGTCACGTTCACACCGACGACGCGGCGGCAGCCGATCAGCGGCACGGTCACCGTCACCAGCAACGCCACGAACAGCCCGACGACGATCACGCTGTCCGGCACCGGCACCACCTCGACGACGAACCTCGCGCTCGGCGCGACGATGACGGCCAGCAGCAGCGCAGTCCGGGTTCCCGGCGTCGAACGCGAACGACGGCAACTCCAGCACCTACTGGGAGAGCCTGAACGGTGCCGCGTACCCGCAGACGCTGACCGCCGAAGCTGTCCTCGGCGCAGAGCCTCGGTTCGGTGACGCTGCTCCTGCCGCCGCCGGCATCGTGGGCGACCCGGACGCGAGACGCTGTCGGTGCTCGGCTCGACGAACGGCACGAGCTACACCACGCTCGTGCCGTCGACGGCGCTACACGTTCAACCCCGCGACCGGCAACACGGTGAGCTTCTCGCTGCCGGCCGGCACGAACGAGCAGTACCTGCAACTGTCGTTCACCGGCAACACCGGCTGGTCGCGCGGCGCAGGTGTCGGAGTTCGAGATCTTCGGCGGCTCGCGGTGGCGGCGGCAGTGCGACGCTCGACCGCCACGCCCGACGTCACTGGCGTTCGGCAACCAGACCGTCGGCACGACGTCGGCGGCGCAGACGGTGACGGTCAAGAACACCGGCACGGTCAGCGCGACGGTGTCGTCGATCTCGGTCGCGGCGCCGTTCGCGCAGACGAACACATGCGGCACCGCGATCGCCGCCGGTGCCTCGTGCACGGTCAGTGTCACGTTCAAACCGACCGCGAACGGTGCGCGCGTCCGGCGAACGTCACGATCGTCAGCAACGCCACCAACGCCACCCTGACCGTCGGTGTCACGGGCACCGGAACCGGCGGCACGACGACGCCGACGAACCTCGCCCTGAACGCGCCGATCACCGCGTCGAGCTACACCCAGACGTACGTGCGCGACGAACGCGAACGACGGCAACACCAGCACCTACTGGGAGGGCGTCAACGGTTCGTGGCCGACGACGATCACGGTGAACCTCGGCTCGTCGAAGGCGCTCGGCTCGATGGTGCTGGACCTGCCGCCGTCGACGTCGTGGGCCACGCGTACCCAGACGCTGTCCGTGCTCGGCAGCACCGACAACACGCACGTGGACCACGCTGGTCGGCGTCCGCGACCTACACGTTCAACCCGGCCACCGGCAACACCGTGACGATCACGATGCCGGCCGGCACGACCGACGCAGTACGTGCGGCTGTCGTTCACGGCGAACAGCGTGCAGAACGGTGCTCAGCTCTCGGAATTCCAGGTTATGAGTTCCTGACCCCGGCACCGTCGTACCGTCACGAGGTCTTCCTGCTTTGTTCGACGCGGGAAGGCCGCTCGCGCATGTGGGTCAGCCCAGGACGATACCGAGCGCCGCGGCCAGGGTGCGGGACAGGTCGCCCGGGTCGTAGCCGGTCAGCACGGCGCGCGGAGGTTGGTGACGCTGCCGATACCCGCGAGATCACAGCGGACGAACCGAGCCCCGGCGGTGGTGGCCTCGGCGAACTGGGCGCCGGTGAGCGAGCAGTCCGTGAACGCGGCCCCGCGCAGGTCGGCATGGGTGAAGTCGGCACCGGCGAGGTTGCAGTCGATGAACGCGACGTCGCGCAGGCTGGTGAACCGGAAGGCGGCGAGGTCGATCCGGCAGCCCCGGAACTCGACGTCGCGGAGGGCGCCGTTGGTCCAGGTCAGGCCGGTCAGCCGACTGTCGGTGATCGTACCCGGGTCATCGACGACGCGGCCGCGGTCAGGTTCGACCAGTCGCAGGTGGCGGCGGCGCAGTCGGTGAGGTCGGCGCGTTCCAGCCGGACGCCGGCAAGCGCGGCCCGGGTGAACCGGCACTCCTCGAACTCCAGCGAGATCCCGGCCCGCCCGGACAACGCCCGGTCGGCGAAGTCGAGGCGGCGGACCGTGGTCTCGTCGACGAGGTCGTAGTGGTCGGCTTCGGCGGCCCGCAGACCCGTGCCGAGCCGAGGGGCCGCGGGAGTACGCGGGCCTCTGTGGGTCGCGGTCACCGCGTGCCGTCGGGAAGTTCGAGCAGGTCGGGCTGCTCTTCGCCGTGCGGGATGTCGAGGGTTCCTCACCGGTTCGCAATGCCCGCAGGATCACCCGGCCGACGTAGTCGGGGTGGTGCGCGATCATTCCCGGACGCGTCTGCTGCCCGGGCTGGTAGCGACCGCCGGCGAACTCCGTGGCGGTGATCGACGGGACGACGAGCGACACCGCGATGCCGTCCGGCTCGAGTTCCTTGCGCGCGACGGCGGTCAGCATGTTCAGAGCCGCCTTCGTGGCCGCGTACCCACCGACGCCCGGCAGCACCGACCGGGTCGTGCCGGAGCTGACGTTGACGATCCGGCCCTGTCCCTCGCGGCGCATCGTCGGCAGCACCGCCTGCGTCATCGCGACCACGCTGACGACGTTCAGCGCGAGGACCCGGGTGAACTCGTCGAGATCGAGCCGGTCGAGTCGGCTGGTGAAGGCTGACGCCGGCGTTGTTGACGAGCCCGTCGATGCGGCCGTGGCGGTCGATGGTTGCGCTGACGAGACGGCGTACGTCGTCGGGGCGGTCACATCCGTCGGCACGGCCAGCGCGCCGGCCAGTTCGTCGCTCAGCCGCTCCAGCCGGTCGGCGCGGCGGGCGGCGAGGACCGGGTGGGCACCGGCCTCGTGCAGCAGCCGCGCGGTGGAGGCGCCGATGCCGGAGGAGGCGCCGGTGACGATGACGGTCAGGCCGGTCAGGTCCAGAACACGCATGATCGCCATTGTGCCGGACGCCGGAGCGGCCACCGCCGACCTACCGATCCGGCGCGTTCGTTTGCGGCGTACTCGATGTGGTCGTGGACGACGTCGAGGATGAGGTATCCGGCCCACGGAGCGTCGAGGCACACCTTGCGGCACGCGCTGGGTACACGCAGAACTCATGGCCGTCGGGATCGGCCATGACCACCCAGCTGACCTCGCCCTGGCCGATGTCGACGCGCCTGGCCCCGAGGGAGATGAGCCGGTCGACCTCCGCCTGCTGGTCGCCGTCGGCCGGCGGAGCGATGTCGAAATGCAGCCGGTACTTGCCGGTTTTCGGCTTCAGCGGCGGCCCGCCCCAGGTGATCTTCGGGCCTCCGTGCGGCGAGCGGATCGCGGTCTCCTGGTTCTGGTCCCAGACCAGCGGCCAGCCCAGCGCCTGGCTCCAGAAGTAGCCGACCTCCTGCGATCCGTCGCACGCGAGCGCGCCGATGAAGCCGCAGTCGGCAAGGAAGTTGTTGCCCGGCTCGATGACGCAGAACTCGTTGCCTTCGGGATCGGCGAGCACCACGTGTCCGTCCTCGGGACGCTGGCCGACGTCGATGTGCCGGGCTCCGAGCGCGAGCGCCTTCGCGACCGTGCGCTGTTGGTCTCGAGGGACGTGCTCGTCAGGTCGAAGTGCATCTGGTTTTGTTCGGTCTTTCGCTCCTGCGACGGCCGGAATCGGATGCGGAAGCCGGTGTCGTCGGTCGGGAGAAGGGTCGCGCCGGTGTCGGGGTCGTCTTCGGGGTCATTGGCGATGTCGAAGCCGAGCACTCCGGTCCAGAAGCGCGAGAGGTGGAGCGGGTCGTCGGCGTCGAAACACAGTGCGACAAGGTTCGAGGTCATTCGGTCCGCCTCTCTGTGGAGGGCCACGTTAGAGGCGCACGGCTCGGCCGGCAACCGAAAAACACGCACGGCGTGATGTTGCCGCGCGAACGGCTACGGAGAGCGACGTCGGGTGAATGTCACGCAGCGTATCGTCTCGCGCTCGGCGGGGATGGTGTTGCTCGGCGCTTTGCTCTGCTCACCCATAGGCATCGGTCCATTGAGCTGGCGGGATGGAAATCCGGTTGGGCCAGCCTTGTCGGTGATCGGCTACGCCGCGTGTCTGAAGCCTCGGGGTGAGCAGAGCAAAGCCGCGGGCAACACATCACCGAGGCCTGTAAGACTTATCCGCAGCGTAATCATCGAACCCACGGAACTCGATGATCGTGGAGAGTCGATCGATTCACCGGGGATCGCGCCGTAGCGGGTGGTCGTCGGGGACTTCGACGAGCACGATCTCTACGCCGTCCGGGTCCTCGATCCACATTTCCACGAGTCCCCACGGTTCGCGCCGGGGTTCGCGGGCGACCGCCACTCCGGCAGCGACGAGACGTTCGTGCTCTGCGCGCACGTCACGGACCTGCAGCCAGATCCGCAGCGGACCGGCCGGCCCGGCGGGGGAGCGGCCGGACACCTCGAGCAGCCCGGGACCTGCGAAGAAGACGAGCCCCGGATCGTCGGGTGGCCCGAACTCGCGGTAGATCGCGAGGCCGAGGACGTCACGGTAGAAGTGGCGGCTGCGCTCCGGGTCGGACGGGCGTAGCAGAATACGGCTGCTGAGTACCTCCATCGCTCGATCATCCCCGCCCCACCGCTCGCGTCCGCCCCACCGCGCCGAGCAGCAAGGAGAACCCGATGGCCATCACGCCCGTTTCGGCCGCCGGCGCGGCTCCGTTCACGCTGAACGGCGTACCCGTGCACGGATCGCAGGCGGTGCTGGTCGACTGCGGTACGCACCGGATGCTCTACACGTCGGGCCAGGTCGCGCCGGCCGGTCCGGACGGGCGTGCGGACATCGAAACCCAGGTCCGGCAGGTGCTGGATCGGCTGAGGGCGCTCGTCGAGGCGGCCGGTGGTCAGATGACCGACGTCGCGAAGCTGATGGCCTGGCTCCCACGCCGTCAGGACGTGGCGGTTTACGCCTCGGTCCGGCGGGAGTACTTCAGCCACGCGCCGGCGAGCACGACGGTGATCAGCGAACTGATCGAGGCCGACATGCTCATCGAGGTGGAGGCGATAGCCGTGATCCGGTCCGCCGGTTAACCGGCCGCGCGTACGGCGACCGACTCGACCGCGCGCAACAGCTCCTCGGCCCGCTCGGGAGCCAGGAAATGGCTGTCGACGTGGACCATCAACTCGACGGCGTCGTCGACCTCGTCGACTTTCACGAACAGCCGTGACGACGGCGTATCCTGCGCGTGCGTCCACCGGAAGCTCGTCCGGGTGACGGCGTCGCGGATCTCGCCCGGCGTCGCGACCGGTCCACCGGGGGCCGACGGTCGCCGGTCGTTGAGGTTGCAGTCGATGTCGAGCCCGGGCCCCCGATCCGCGACGACGCGGCCGATCAGCTCGTCGAGGAGCGTCCGGTCGTAGTACGCGTACTTGTACGCGGTCATGGTGGCCCGCTGCGTGCGTTCGGCGACGTCGTCGAAGGATCCACCGGTCGTGTCGATCACGCACAGGCCGTGCTGCGACACCGGGCTGACCACGTCGGCGAGACCGGGCCGGAACCGGTTGCTGACCACCGGCCGCACCGGGAAGGCGGTGACGCCGGTGATCCGGGTGAAGGCGAGCGCGTACACGGTCGTGAGCACGGCGGCGGAACTCAGCCCGGTGCGCGCGGCCGCCGCCGGCAACGCCATCGCCAGGGCTCGCGACCGGAGCACGCCGGTGTGGTGACGGGGTTGGCGTGGGCCGGCGAGCGCGCCGAGGTCCAGTGGTGGCATCGCGCGCAGGAGAGCGTCCCAGTGTCGCAGTGCCGCCGTGTTCTGTCTTTGTCCCGGTGGGGACGCCTGCCATCGGGCCTGGTCGAGTGGTTGGGTGCCGCCCGCGGGCGTGGTGACCCGGGCCGGGACCTCGCGCATCATGATCGCGCCGCCGACGCCGTCGATGGCGAAGTGCGACATGAGCGAGGCCATGTGGGTGCAGGCCGCGCCGTCGCGGATCACGGCCATGCGGACCGGCCACCCGGCGCCGTGGTCGAAGGGGAGTTTGCGGAAGGTCTGGCAGACCGATTCGGCGACGCGCCTCGGGTCGCGGCCGGCGGCATCGACGATGTCGAGCCCGATCGTGCCCTCACCGGCGACGACCTGCGTCGGGGCACCGTCGGTGTCGGTGCCGACGCGGGTGCGCATCGCCGGGTAGCGGCTCATCAGATAGCGCAGTTCGGCGCCGACGGCCGCCTCGGTGGTGCCCGGCGACAGCGGGATCACACCGCCGGTGGGCAGCGCTGTTTCGAGTTTGCGCATGGTCGTGAGGATGTCGAGTTGCCCCCACGACAGCGGGCCGCTGCCGGCACCGGCGCCGGTGAAGGTCACGTCGACGCGGTCGGCCACGGTGTAGTCGATCGTCGCCAGCGGTGTGCCGTCGCGTTCGGCCGCGCCGTGATCAGCGGTGATCATCGCGATCTGTCTCCTCACGCGGTCAAGCTGCGCAGCGGGCAGCCATACATCGACGGACGTGACTGTAAACGATCAGAGCGGTCCGGTCGACTCCCGGATCGTGAGGTGCGTGGGCAACACGACCTTGCGGCGCACGGCCTGGGGTGTCGTCTCGTTGAGACGCGAGAGCAGCATCGCGACCGCGACCTGGCCGGCGCGTTCGATCGGGGCGGTCAGCGTGGTCAGCGGCGGGTGGCAGAAGTCGGCGCCGAACATGTCGTCGCAGCCGACGATGGACATGTCGCCGGGCACGCGTATTCCGCGTTCGTGCAGCCGGCTGAGCATGCCGATGGCGAGCATGTCGTTGAACGCCACACACGCCGAGGCACCGGTGTTCAGCAGCGCGTCGGCCGCGGCGGACCCGGACGGCCGGGAGGCCCGGAACGGCCCGATCTTCGTCGCCGGCAGGTCGTGGCGGGTCATCGCGGCGCGCATCGCCCGCCACCGGGCCTCGTTGGCCCACGACGTCGCCGGACCGGACACGTAGACGATTTGCGAGTGCCCGAGCGACACCAGGTGCTCGACCGCCTGCGTCACGCCGTCGGGGCTGTCGATGACGACGCTCTGCACCCCGGCGACGTTGCGGTTCACCGTGACGATCGGCAACTCCGCGGCGATGCGGGTGAGCCCGACGTCCGACAGCCGGGACGCGGCCAGGATCGCGCCGTCGATCGACCGCCGCATCTTGTGCAGCAGATGGTTCTCCAACTCGGCGGAGTCTTCGCTGTCGATGAGCAGTTGCGCGTAACCCGCCGCTTTCAGCTGCTGCTGCGCACCCCGGATCAGTCCGAAGTAGAACGGGTTCGTCACGTCGGAGACGAGCACCGCGATGGTTTCCGTGCGCCCGGAGGTCAGAGCCCGGGCCTGCGTGTTCGGCACATAATTGAGTTCGCGGGCCGCGGCCTCAATGCGTTCGCGGGTGACCGAGTTGACCCGGCCGGGGCGGCTGAGGGCACGCGACACCGTGGACGCGGCGACGCCCGTCGCCGCGGCCACGTCATGGATGGTCACGCGTTTCACGAGACCCACAAGACCAAACTTGGCAACACTTGGCAACCGATTGCCGCAATGTTTTCGCCATTGATACGTTCCGCGTTGATCAGTGACACTTGATCACCCGGCCGACCAGCGGCCGCACCGCGGGCGGAGCGACATGACAACCTGGCACCTGTCCGGATTCGGCGACGAGATCGACGCCGACCCGGCCATCCAACTGAGCGTGCTGTCCGCGCTCGGCGCCCGGCACATCGAAGTGCGCAGCGCATGGGACACGAACATCGTCGACATGACCACCGAGCAGTTCGACGCCTTCGCCGGTCACCTCAAAGACCGCGACATGGCCGTGTCCGCGATCGCGTCCCCGATCGGCAAGGTCGACATCACCACCGACCCCGACCACGAGGCGCACCGGCTCGGCGCGCGCGATCACGGCCGCGCACCGCTTCGACGCCCGCTACATCCGCGATCTTCTCGTTCTACCGGCCGACGGCGTACCGGTCGAGGCGATCCGCGACGACGTGCTCACCCGGATGTCCGCGCTCGCCGACCTCGCCGCCCGCAACGACGTCGTGCTGGTCCACGAGAACGAGAAAGACATCTACGGCGACATACCGGCCCGGGTCCTCGACCTGATCGAATCCGTCGGATCCGACGCCCTCCGGGTCGCCTGGGACAACGCCAACTACGTGCAGGTCGGCGTGCGGCCCTACACCGACGGATACGCCATGCTCCGGCCCTACCTCGAATATCTCCAGGTCAAAGACGCTTTGATGGGTACGGGTGAGGTCGTGCCGGCCGGCGAGGGCGACGGTGAGCTCTGCGAAACCGTGACCGCGCTCCGCGACGACGGATACACCGGCTTCGCCTCCCTCGAACCGCACCTCGCGATCCAGCACGGCCTCGGCGGCTTCTCCGGGCCGGCCGCGTTCGGTCGCGCCGCCCGCGCGTTCGCCGCCCTCACCGGCGAGATCGGGGTGAGAGATCGTATGAGCGAGATCGTCGTAGCGAAAATGTGGAGCAGACCCGCGCCCTGCGAAGCGGGGGCGGGCATGACCCTGTCCGTAGCGATCATCGGTGCCGGGATCATCGGCGACAACCACGCCAAAGCCATCCTGCTGCACCCCGAACTCACGGTCACCGCAGTCGTCGACCCGCGATCTGGCCGCCGCCGAACGCCTCGCGCGCGCCGGCATCGACCCGACCCCGGCCGTGTTCGACGACACTGCCCGACGCGCTCGCGGCCGGCGGATCGACATCGTCGTCATCACGAGCCCGAGCGGCACCCACGGCCCGCTGGCCGAGATCGCGCTCGGGGCCGGCGTACACCTGGTGATCGAAAAGCCGTTGGACGCCTCCCTGGCGGCCTCGCGCCGGATCGCGGACGCGCGCCGGCGCGCAGGCACAGTGGTCAGACGGTGTCGGTCATCTGCCAGCACCGGTTCGACCCGGCCAGCGTCGCCGTCGCCAACGCGGTCACCAGCGGGCCTTCGGCCGGATCACGTCCGCCGTCGCGTCCGTCGCGTGGTGGCGCGGCCAGGACTACTACGACTCCGCCGGCTGGCGCGGCACCTGGGAGCAGGACGGCGGGGGAGCGACGATGAACCAGGGCGTACACACCGTCGACCTGCTGCTCTGGCTTCTCGGCCGGCCCGTCGAGGTGTTCGCGCACACCGCCGTGCTCGCCCACGAACGCATCGAGGTCGAAGACGTCGCCGTCGCCACCGTGCGCTTCGCCTCCGGCGCCCTGGCCGTGCTGCACGCGACCACGGCCGCCTACCCGGGCTCGCGGTCCGTCTGCAGGTGCACGGATCACCGGGTCCGCGGTCATCCACGACGACCAACTCGAATCCTTTTACTCCGCCACGGGTACGGGTAACCGCGCCGCTGACCTCGTGCCCGCCGTCGACATCGCCGGCGCCGCCAAGCCCGCGGACGGGTTCGTCGTCGGCCACCTGCGCCAGTGGAACGACATCGTCGACGCCATCACCACCGGCCGCGCACCCGGCGTCGCCGTCGGCCGACGCGCTGCTGGACGTCGCGTTCGTGAAGTCGATGTACCTGTCCGAACACCTCGGACGCCCGATCAACGTCGACGCCGTGCTCGCCGGGGAGCTCGACGACGATCTCAAGGCGGTCGAACAATCGTAAGGAGCACGCCCGTGAAGTTCTCCGTCTTCACCGCCTCCACACCGCAGTGGTCGCCCCAGGAAACCGTGACCCACCTCGCCGAACAGGGCTGGGACGGGGTCGAATGGCGCGTCACCGACCAGGAGACCGCGCCGGAGCCAGGGTTCTGGGCCGGCAACCGGGCCACCTGGCCACTGACCGGCATGGAGGCGCACCTGCCGGAGATCGCGCACATGACACGGGCCGCCGGGCTGGAGATGTCCGCGCTCGGCGGCTACGTGCCGTGTTTCGACCGCGACAACGTCGAACGGATGCTCGCCGCGACCGCCGCGCTCGGGGCCGGGCGGGTCCGGGTGACGATGCCGAAACTCGGCACGGCGCACCTATCGGGACCTGTTCGACCAGGCCCGCGAGGACATGCGGTGGGCCGCCGGGCGCGCCGAACACCACGGCGTGAGCGCGGTCGTGGAGTTGCACCACGGCACCATCACCGCGTCCGCGTCAGCGGCCATGCGCCTGGTGGAGAGCCTCGATCCTCGTCACGTCGGGGTCATCCACGACATCGGCAACCTCATCATCGAAGGACACGAGCAGCCGCTGGCGGCGTTCGAGATGCTGGGGGAGTACCTCGCCCACGTACACGTGAAAAACGTCGCCTGGCAGCCGTCGGGTTCCCGGCCGGACGGCTCGACGATGTGGCGGGAGCAGTGGGCGCCGCTGCGCGACGGGCAGGCCGACATCAGCGGCTACATCGAGGCGCTACGGCGATTCGGGTACGACGGCTGGGTCACCGTCGAAGACTTCTCGACCGAACTGCCGTTGGCGGAGCGTACGAAAGACAATCTGGCCTATCTCAGGTCGTTGTAGACGGCAGAAGGTTCGTTCGCAGGCCGGCGCCGTCAGCGTTCAGGCCCAGGTCCAGAAACGCGTCAAAGGTGCCGTACATCGACTTGACCTCGTCGAACGCCGCGCTGAGGTAGCCGGACCGCGCCTCCATCAGCGGCATGATCGGGTCGAGGTCGGGGATCACGTCGCTGAGCGCGGCCAGCAACACGTCACGGGTCACGGCGCCGCGGCCGGTGTTGAACCGCTCGTTGGTCAGCAGGTAGTCGGCGAACACGGTGTCCTCGTCGACGCCGAGCGCCGTCAGCACGATCGCGGACAGCCAGCCGGTGCGGTCCTTGCCGGCGGCGCAGTGGAAGAACAGCGGCACGTCGTCGGGACCGGCGATGAGCCGCAGCGCCTCCGCGAACTGGGCCCGGGACGCGTCGTCGGCCACGAACGACCGGTACATGTCGGTCATCATCCGCTCCGACGTCTCAGCCGTCACCGGCTCATCGCCGTCGGACATCAGGACCGCCGCGATGATCGTGCCGGAGACGTCCCCGATCGGCAGGTGCACGCGTGGCGCCGTCCACCGGGACAGGCCGAACCGCTCGATCTCGGCATCGCCCCGCAGATCGATCACCCGCCGGATGCCGAGCGCGCCGAGGACCGCGAGGTCGTCATCGGTCGCCGTCACCGGAGCGTCGGAGCGGAACAGCACACCGGCACGTACGCGTTCCCCGGTCAGGGTCGGATATCCGCCCAGGTCCCGGGCGTTCGGAAGGCCGGCGAGGCCCAGGTCCCGCCCGTACACGACATCGGTCATGGTGGCATTGTCGCTGCTCGGACCGGGTGTGCGCGGCCGAAAAGCGGGGTCGCGTGATCCGACTCACGCACCGTGACAGCGTGGTCTGCGGCACACAGCGGGACGGTTTCGGCGGTCGCGGACGCATCCTGTTTGGGCGCTGAGGGCGATTTGCCAGGTCATCGGGCGTGCTCATCGCGGCCTTCGGATGAACCCCGGGTGTCCGCGACGTGATCCAGAGGCACAAGATCGGTAGGTGCTCACCCCTTACCGGTCGGCCAGTAAGACGGCGATCGATGCACCGACCCTCAGGCAGCCGCTGCCGCCGGCACCCCGGCAGACTCGCGTCCGACCCCGGCCGCTGCCCGAGGTCCTGCTCGTCGCCGCCCTGTTCATGGCCTACAAACTCGGCCGGATCGTCGCCGACGGGCACGTCGCCCGGGCCTATCGCAACGCCCGATCCGTCTGGCACGTCGAGCGGCTCCTGCGGCTGCCGAGCGAGGTCGACGTCCAGCACGCGCTGCTCGGCAACGACGTGCTGATCCGGGTCGCGAACTGCTACTACGCCTACGTCCACTTCCCGGCGACGATCGCGTTCCTGCTCTACATCTACATCCGGCGCCCCATGCACTACCTCTGGCTGCGACGGGTCATGGCACTCGTGACCACGTTCGCGCTCGCGACACACGTGCTGTTCCCGCTGGCGCCGCCCCGCATGCTCGTCGGCGTCGGACTCGTCGACACGGCGGCCCGCTACGGCCCCTCGGTCTACGGCTCACCGAGCACCGACACCCTCTCGAACCAGTACGCCGCGATGCCGTCGCTGCACGTCGGATGGGCCCTGATCGTCGCGATGGGCCTGATCGTCACGGCCCGGTCCCGGTGGCGGTGGTTGTGGCTGTTCTACCCGGCGACCACGTACGTCGTCGTGCTCGGCACCGCGAACCACTACTGGGCGGACGGTTTCGTCGTGATCGCGCTCGTCGGTGTCGCCCTGCTCGTCTTCCCGCGGCCGGCGTCGTCGCACCCGGTCGCCGCGCCGCGGAGGTTCAACAGGTGCGCCGGTCGGGTATCACGGCGCCATGGCGACGTGGGAGTACGGCGAGTTGATCGCGGAGTCGGTGTCGATCTCCGACGAAGGCGTTTGGGTCACGCAGACCGCGCTGACGTGGCACGGACCGAAGGGCGGCTCGAAAGCCGTGCCGGGCTCGGTCGTGTCGGGGTTGAACCGCCTCGGCGCGAACGACTGGGAAGTCAGCGGCATGAGCCGCAACCAGATCCAGGACAAGTTCCAGATCAGGGCGGTCACGACCTACCTGATGAAGCGGCCGGTACGCAAGCGGCTGCGACGCGACCTGGGTGAGCCGGGCGCCTAAGTCGGGCTTTGCCGGAGCGTGTGGGCCGCGAACCACCGCTCCGGATCCTGGCCGCCCACGAACCCCAGGTATTCGCTCGCCGCCGCCACCCCCGCGAGCCGCCGCAACTGAGGCGACAGCGCCGCCAGACCGTCAACCCCGGTGGCGAGGATGTGGTTGTCGCCCGGTCGCAGCCACGGCGCGATGTGCTCGCAAATGAGGGCCCGCCGCGTCGCCCGCGACCGATTCGCGCCGGCGTGGTGCCACAGCCGTCCGCTGTAGACGAGCACACTGCCCGCCGGCATCACGACCGGCACGAACTCGTCGGCGCTCGGACGGCGACCCGCCGGCCAGGTGTGGCTGCCGGGCACGATCATCGTCGCGCCGTTGTCGGGGGTGAAGTCGTCGAGCGCCCAGATCGTGTTGAGTTCGACGTCGCGGTCGCGGGGGAGCGGGTAGGCGCCGGCGTCGAAGTGTCTCATCTGCGCGCCCTGACCCGGGTCGACGGCGCTGAGCAGCAACATGCCGAACTGGTAGACGTCGCCGAGCACCTCGGAAACCCGGCGGTGAATCTCCGGGTGGGTCAGCAGCGGCTCGAACGAGCCGAGCTTGTTGAGCAGCGAATACACCCGCCGGGTACGCCGACCGTCGAAGTCGTTGTCGCTCCACGCGGCATCGCGCAGGAGATCGTCGGCGTGGACCTGGGCGGCGGCGAGCGTGGCCCCGTCGAGGAGCCCATCCAGCACGACGAATCCGTCTTCCACGCCGGGCACTCTAACCCGACTGGTGTCGCCGTCCGCACCCACGGACTCCTCCGCCGTTCTCGGGCGCGACACGCTTGGTCGACACGCCGACCGGCCGCGGATTTCCGACGTCAGCGTTGTCTCGGCGCCCCAACGGTGACAGTGGTGTCGGAGTTCCGAGCGTTGGCGTGTCGACACGCGGCATATCGGGCAGCAGCCTAGATTGACATAATGTGCATTATCGAATCGCGGTGATAATCGGTGGGACGTGGTCGCGTGTTGTGGGAGGCTGTGCGGGTGATCGCCACGAAACAGCTTGTCCTGCGGCTCAACGACGCCACCCGGGACGCGCCTGACGTGCTGACGATGATGCTCGACCCGGAGACCCGGCTGTGGAACCCGCACGGCAACGTCGTCGACCTGGAAACCGCCGCCGCCTGGTGCGAACGCCAGGCCGACTGGTCCGACGGCACCCACGCCTCGTTCGCGATCATCGAGGCCGACTCCGGCCGGCTCGCCGGCAGCGTCTCGATCCACAGCGTCGACCCGGACCAGGCCGATGCCGAGATCGGTTATCGGGTCGCCCCGTGGGCCCGTGGCCGGGGTTACGCCACCGAGGCCGTCGCAGCGGCCACGACCTGGGCTTTCGACAATCTTCCGGTGGTCCGCATCGAGCTCTGCCACGCCGCCGCGAACCCGGCTTCGTGCGCCGTGGCGACGAAAGCGGGCTACCTGCTCGAAGGTGTGCTGCGCAACTCGTACATCTACGGCGACGGGCAGCGCTACGACGAACACCTGCACGCCCGGCTCGTCACCGACGTGTAATTCCTACACGTGTAATTCGGTCCGTGTAACTCACTCACGTGTAATTACTTCATGTGAATTACATTCCGGGTGGTTCACATGCCGCCCGCGACGCGCAGGATGGCTCCGGTCACATAGGACGCCTCGTCGCTGAGCAGGAACGCGATGGCCGCCGCGATCTCCTGCGGTTGTCCGGCCCGGCGCAGCGGAGCGATCTCGTTCATCAACGCGGGCCGGTTCGCGTCGCCCATGTCCGCGTGAATCGTGGTCCAGACACGGCCGGGTGCCACCGCGTTGACCCGGATGCCCTCCGGGCCGAGTTCCTTCGACAACCCAATCGTCATCGTGTCCTCGGCGGCTTTCGCGGCCGCGTAGTGCACGTATTCCCCCGGGCTGCCGGTGGTAGCGGCACCCGACGACACGTTCACGATCGCCCCGCCGCTGCCACCGAGTCGCGTCGACATGCGGCGGGCGGCCTGCTGCGCGCACATCAGGTAGCCCATCACGTTGACGTCGACGACACGGCGCATCGTCTCGGTGGACGTGTCGACGAACGCGCCCAGCGGTCCCGTGACACCGGCGTTGTTGACCAGACCGGTGATCGGGCCGAACGCGTCCGCTTCGTCGAAGAGCCGCCGCACGTCGGCCTCGGAGGCGGTGTCGCCACGGACGGTCAGGGCTCGGCGCCCGGTTGCTCGTACCAGTGCGGCAGTCTGCTCTGCCTCGGTTTCGTTCTTCAAGTAGTTGATCACGATGTCGTGGCCGGCTTCGGCAAGCCGGACGGCGGTCGCGGCACCTATCCCCCGGCCTCCGCCGGTGATGATCGTGACTCGGCTCATGTCCGCCCCCGCTTCGCAGGGCGCGGCCATGCTGTTACATGGTTCGCTCCGACAAGCTCGCTCATGTCCGCCCCCGCTTCGCAGGGCGCGGCCATGCTGTTACACGGTTCGCTCCGACAAGCTCGCTCATGTCCGCCCCCGCTTCGCAGGGCGCGGCCATGCTGTTACACGGTTCGCTCCGACAAGCTCGCTCATGCGGGAGAGGTTATCTGGTAAACCTTCCGCAGCGTCTCGTGGATGGTCCAGCGGGTGTGCTCACCCTCGGCCAGCACGCACACATCGCCGGTGGCCACGTCGATCGTGCGTTCGGAGCTGAGCAACTCGATCGTCGCCGACCCGGAAAGCACGACGAACATCTCGTCTGCCTCGACATCGGTGACGACACCCGGGGTGATCTGCCAGACACCGCGTTGCACCCGGCCGTCGGCGGACGCGCAGAGCAGGCGATGCGACACGACGGGGTCGCCGGAGACGATCTGCGCCTCCGGCAACGGTTCGTCGAACAACGTCACGTCGGCGATCGTGGAGACAAACGTGGTCATTACGGCTCCTCATGTGGTGGGTCGACGGCGAGGCCGCGACGCGCGGTAACACAGTTGGGCACGCCCAGGCTAGCGAATCCGGGCCTCGGATATAGGGTCTGCGCCATGACGACACGGGAGCAGCGGCTGACTTTCGGCGAGGTGGCCGACGACTACGACGACGTTCGGGCCGACTATCCGGCTGAACTGGTCAACGCCGTCGTCGCGTACGCGGGCGTGACACCCGCGCACATCGTCGAGTCCGGCGCCGGCACGGGCAAGGCCACGACCGCGTTCGCGGCGCTCGGCACCCGGATGACCTGCGTGGAACCGGACCCGCAGATGGCCGCCGTGCTGTCCGCGAAGGTGGCCGGTGACGCCCGGATCGAGGTCGTCGTGAGCCGCTTCGAGGACTGGACACCGCCCGCGGGGGGCGTTGACCTGGTCGTGAGCGCGCAGGCGTGGCACTGGGTCACGCCGGAGACGCGACTCGCCCTGGCCCACGCCGCGCTGCGACCGGGTGGGGTCCTGGCCCTGTGCGGGCACAGCTACAACTTCGCCGACGACGACGTGCGGGCAGCTCTCGACGAGGTCTACGTCCGGCTCTTCCCGGACTCGCCGGTGCGCGGCTTCCAGGGCGGCAACACGCAGGTCGTGCCGGAGTCCGCCGCGGCCCGGATGCCGGCGCCGTCGCC
Source organism: uncultured Actinomycetota bacterium (assembly GCA_963797605.1). Classification (GTDB taxonomy): domain Bacteria; phylum Actinomycetota; class Actinomycetes; order Mycobacteriales; family Micromonosporaceae; genus DASQPR01. Next base: position 287,978 of record CAWCPX010000009.1, read on the forward strand.
GTTCTGGCTCTCCGACGAGATGGTCGGCTCGGAGTTCTTCACCGACCAGACGACGACACGGTTCCGGCGGATCGTGCCCTACTCGACGCACGACTTCGTGCGGCTGCTGAACACCTATTCACCGCACCGGATGCTGCCAGACGACCAGCGCGCCGACCTGTTCACCGCGCTCGCGGCCGTCGTCGACGTGCGCGGCGGTGTGGTCCGCCATCAGATCGACACCGTGCTGGCCCTCGGTCGCGCGGTGTCCTGAGTCGCCGGTTGAATTGGCTCGTCAGCGGGCATCCGTCGGTGTGTCGTGTGCAAGTGTCGCACTGACCTGGTAAGAAGAGCGCTATTCAAACAGATGTACGGAAACGGAGGACACGATGGTTGCCGCGACCTCGACCCGAGGGCTATCGGCGGCGGATCTGACGTCGATCCGCGCGACGCTCGACGCGGGTCGGAAACCGAAGGTCGTCTTCACCGAGTCGGCGGGCCAGATAGCGGGCCAGATCGGGCAGGTCGTCGAGTTGCTCGACCCGAGCAACGACGAGTGGGTCGTGGTCCGGTTCGGGCGCGACGAGTTGCCTTTCTCCCCCACCGACCTGGCGATCCCCGCTAAAGTTCCGGTCAAACGGCCGGCGAAGGTCGAACCTGAGCCGACCCCGCCGCCGCCCGACATCATCCCCTACGAATCGATCGCCGCTCCCCCGTCCCAACGCCAGGAGGCCCCCGCCATGACCGTGACTTCCACGGAGGACACGCCGGCGCCGGCGTCCGACGACGCCAAGCCAGCCCGCAAGGCCGCCGCACCGCGGCAGCCCAAGGTCAAGCCGCAGCCGTCGTTGACGGTCACCATCTCCTACACCGAGGGCGAATGGAGCGTGGGTGCGCAGCAGGGCACGAAAGCGCTGGCCAAGCCCTACCTGATCAAGCCGGCCGAGGCGCTGCGCATGGTCGCGATGCTCGACGTGCCGGGCGTGCACGAGGCTGTCGAGCAGATCGTCGAGGCCGAGCGCTCCGAGACGCAGGCGCACGCGCAGCGGCTCCGGGCCGAGCTGGCCGAGATCGAGGCGAAGCTCGCCGATCTGCCCACGGCGACGCACTGATCCATGGCGGCGTCGGTGGCTCCGACACCACAGCAGTGGCGAGTGCCGCTGCTGTGGAGGTTGGCGCTGCTGGCCTCGCGGCCGGTGGTCGGGCTGGTCTGCCGGTTGCATGTCACCGGTGACGTGCCCGACGATCGGCGGGCCGGGCCGCTGATCCTGGCGGCCAACCATATCGGCGCGTTCGATCCGGTCGTGCTGACCGCCGCCTGCGCGCAGCGCCGGATCGCGCCGCGCATCATGGCCACCGGCGGCCTGTTCCGAGCGCCGGTGGTCGGCGCGATCATGAGCGCGTGGGGCCACATCCGCGTCGACCGGCGGCAGGTCAACGTCACCGACGCGTACCCGGCCGCGCAGGCGGCGCTCGCGGAGCGTTCGGTGGTGCTGGGTTATCCGGAGGGCCGGATGACCCTCGATCCGGGTCTGTGGCCGGAGCGGGGCAAGAGTGGCCTGGCCCGGCTCGCGGTAGCCAGCGGGGTGCCGGTGGTGCCGGTGGCGCAGTGGGGTGCCCAATGGGTGCTGGCGTGGGGTGCGCCGCGGGGCACGCTCGGGCAGTTGGCGCGGGCGTTGACGCACCGGCCGATCGTGCGGGTGCATTTCGGTGAGCCGATCGATCTGACGGCTGGGGCGCCGATCCGGGAGTCGACCGATCGCATCATGGCTGGGATTGTCGCGGCGTTGGTGCCGTTGCGGCCCGATGAGCCGGGGTTGCCGGCGTTGATCGACGAGGCACGACCGGTGAGTTCGGCGCGGAGCTTCGTGCGGCGCCCGGTTCAGCTCCCCGACGCCGCACCGTCAGGTAGCGTTTAAAGGCATATGCGGTCAGGCGAGGCGTCGAGCAGCTTCTCGACCGGCCCGCGAAGCCGCGCTCACTATACGCGATCACGTGTGCACGCGATCGCGAATGCGCCATGCGCGGTTGCGCGTGCCAGCAAATCATATATTTATCCTTAGCGGATATTTGGGAGCTGGGATGAGGATTGTCGAATCTGCTCCGACCCAGGTCAGCGACGACCCGGCGGTTGTTCGCGGTCCACAGAGCGAGCCGGTCGCGTTGACCATCAACGGAGTCACCTACGCGGTCGACCTCGAACCCCGGGTGAGCCTGCTCGACGCGCTCCGCGAACACCTCGACCTCACCGGCACCAAGAAGGGGTGCGATCAGGGCACCTGCGGCGCCTGCACGGTGTGGGTCGACGACCGGCGGGTGCTCTCGTGCCTCACGTTGGCGATGACGTGTGAGAACCGGGAGGTGACCACGATCGAGGGCCTCGCGTCGCAAGGCGAACTGCACCCGATGCAGAGGGCGTTCATCGAGCACGACGCGTTCCAATGTGGATACTGCACATCCGGGCAGATCATGTCCGCCGTCGCCCTGTTGCGAGAGGGCAACGCGAGTTCCGACACCGACATCGCCGAATACATGAGCGGCAACATCTGTCGCTGTGCGGCCTACCCGAACATCCGCGCCGCAATCCGTGACGTCCGCGACGCCGGAGGCGAGTGATCCATGCAGCCCATCACATACGTCCGAGCGTCGAGTGTCGCCGAGGCCGTGGCGACCGTCACCGCCGATCCCGGCAGCGCGTTCCTGGCCGGCGGCACTACCGAAGTCGACCTGCTGCGGCTCGGTCTGATCCACCCGAACGCGTTGGTCGACATCAACAATCTGCCGCTCACCGATCTGGAGGATCTTCCCGGCGGCGCGATCCGCATCGGCGCGCTGGCCCGGATGAGCGACGTCGCCCGGGCGGCGAGTGTCCAGGAGCGGTACCCGGGGATGTCGCAGGCGCTGCTGCTCGGCGCGTCCGAGCAACTGCGCAACATGGCCTCGATGGGTGGAAACCTGTGCCAGCGGGTCCGGTGCGCGTACTTCCGCGACGGGACGTCTCCGTGCAACAAGCGGGAGCCAGGTTCCGGGTGCTCGGCATTGGAAGGCGCGAACCGGGGTCACGCGATCCTCGGCACCAGCGAGCAGTGCATCGCCACGCACCCGTCCGACGTCGCGGTGGCACTCGTCGCGCTTGACGCGGTCGTGCATACGATCGGCCCCGACGGCGCCCGTGCGCTAGCGATCGACGACTTCTACCTGCGCCCAGGCGACACGCCCGACAAAGAGCACCCGCTCGCGCACGGTGAACTCATCGTCGCTATCGAGGTCCCGGACACGCCGGTCGCGGCCCGATCGCTCTATTACAAGTACCGCGACCGGCAGTCGTACGAGTTCGCGCTCGTCTCGATCTTCGCCGCCATGCGGGTCGAGAACGGAATGGTCGCCGAGGTGCGGCTCGCGCTGGGCGGCGTCGGCACCACGCCGTGGCGGGCCCGCCAGGCTGAAGCACAGATGCTTGGCGCGCCGGCCACCGCCGAGTCGTTCACGGCCGCGGCGGACGCCGAACTTCGGGCTGCCGTCACCCGTCCCGCCAACGCATTCAAGGTCGAGTTCGCGAAGCGGGTCATCGTTCGCGGGCTGACCGACGCCATGAACGGAGGTGCCCGATGACCGCCGTCGTCGGAAAGCCGATCAGCCGGGTGGACGGGATGGACAAGGTCACCGGTGCCGCCCGGTATTCGGCGGAGATCGTGCTGCCCGGGATGGCGTACGCCGCGATCGTCGGCGCGCCCGTGCCCAGCGGCCGGGTCACGTCGATCGACGTCACTCGTGCGATGGCCGCCGGCGGCGTGCTTGCCGTGCTCACCCACGACAATCTGCCAAAGGTGGCCGCTCAACCGCCGCTGCTGCCGTCGCTCCTCGGCCAAGCCGCACCCGGGGAGACGTTCTTCCCGATGCAGGACAATGTCGTGCACTACTGGGGTCAGCCGGTAGCCGTCGTCATCGCAGACAGCCACGAACGCGCGCAGTACGCCGCGTCGATCGTCGACGTCGGCTACGAACGCTCCCCATCTGTCACGACGATCGAGGAAGGGCGGCCGCAGGCGTACGAGGCGCAGCGGCTGTTCGGCGGTCTGCTGCCCGGCCGCAACGAACGTGGCGACGTCGACGGAGCGCTGGGCACGGCGGAACACCGGGTCGATGTCGCCTACCGGTTCGCCGCGAACCACCACAACACGCTGGAGCCGTCGGCCACCACCGCGACCTGGGACAACGGGCGGCTCACGCTCTACGAGTCGACGATGGGCATTCGCGCGACGCAGCTGACGGTCTCCGCGCTGCTCGGCCTGCCGCTCGCCGACATCCGGGTTCTGACGCACTTCGTCGGCGGTGGGTTCGGCGGCAAGGCGATGGTCTGGCCGCACACGACGCTCGCCGCGATGGCGTCCCGCCACGTCGGCCGGCCCGTGAAACTGGTGCTCACCCGCCCGCAGACCTACGTCTCGCACGGCCAGCGCGAGGAGCAGGAACAGCGGATGTCGCTCGCGGCGGGGGCCGACGGCCGGCTCACCGCCATCAAACACGAGAAACTTTCCATCACCTCGCCGTTCGACGACTGGGCCGAGCCTGCGACCGGAGTCTCCTCGCAGCTGTACGCGACCCCGAACTACTCGGGTGTGCACAGCCTCATCAAGGGCAACACGATGACGCCGACGTTCACCCGCGGCCCGGGCGAGGCGGTCGGCGTGTTCGTGCTGGAAACCGCGATGGACGAGCTGGCCTACGCCGCCGGGATCGACCCGATCGAGCTGCGGCTGCGCAACCACACCGCCACCGATCCCCACGGCAACCCGTGGTCCAGCGACGGACTCGCGGAGTGCCTCCGCCTGGGCGCCGAGCGCTTCGGATGGGCCGATCGCGACCCGCGGCCCCGCATGCGACGCGACGGCAACTGGCTGCTCGGCACGGGCATGGCCGCGGCCGCGTACCCGGTGGCGTTCTTCATGCCGGCCCAGAGCGCTCGGGCTCGGCTCTACTCCGATGGCAGTGCGATCATGCAGACGAGCGCCCAGGAGTTCGGCGTCGGGGCGACGACCGTCATGACACAGGTCGCCGCGGACGCGCTCGGTCTCGACATGGCGTCCGTGCGCTTCGAGGCCGGCGACACCGATCTGCCGAACACCTCGGCGGCGGTGGGCTCGTCCGGCGCGGGCATGGTCAGCGCCGCCGTGCACACCGCCGGTATCGCGTTGCGCGACCAGATGATCGCGGCGGCGGTCGCGGACGCGAAATCGCCGCTACACGGGGCAGACCCGGCGACGGTGACCGTCAGCAACGGCCGGATGGTCGGCTCCGATTCGAGCACCAGCGACAGCTACGCCGAGTTGCTCCAGCGCAACCGGCAGGTGGAGGCCGAAGCCCTGGGCAGTTGGACGCCGCCGCCGCTGGACACGCCGCATGGCCTGCTGACCTTCGGCGCTCAGTTCGCCGAGGTCGCCGTGGATCCCGACCTGGGTATCGTGCGGGTCCGGCGGATGCTCGGCGTGTTCGCTCCGGGCCGGGTGCTCAACCCGAAGCTCGCCCGCAGCCAGCTGATGGGTGGCATGCTCTGGGCACTCGGCCAGGCGCTGCTGGAGGGCAATCGGATGGATGCCCGTTACGGCAAGTGGACCGCGAACAATCTCGGCGAGTACCTGGTCTCGGTCAACGCCGACGCACCCGATATCACTGTCGAGTTCGTCGACGTCCAGGACGACCTCGTCAATCCGCTCGGTGTCAAAGGCGTCGGCGAGATCGGTCAGGTCGGGTCGGCCGCGGCGATCGCGAACGCGGTCTTCCACGCGATCGGGCGCCGGGTCCGGGAGTTGCCGATGGCCGCGGAACTCGTCCTGGACCCGATCGGCACTACGGCATGACCGATGGTTCGTCCGTGTCCGCGGTGCCCGCTCGGGAGCCCGGCACGGGCGGACCAGGTTCCACCTCGTTTCCCGAACGCCCGGTCATTAGCACTCCCGAGGCGCTGCAACCCGCCAGTCAGGTGGCGGCGCGGAAGCGGCGGACGGCCCGGCAACCGCGCCTGGGCTTCGCCGGCCTCCTGCTCGTCGTGCCGATCGCCATCCTGTTCGCGTTCGGGGCCGGCAGCGCCGAACGTTCGCTGCTCGTGCTGGGCCCGATCATCACCTTCGCGCTGCCACCGGTGGCGATGGTGGCCTTCTGGTGGGACGACTGGCCGGGCACACTACTGCGCCCCGCCTGGTGGTCGGGCTGGTTCGACACCGCGTTCGTCGCTGTCGTCGCGATTGGGCTCACCATCGCCGGCCAGGCGATCGTCGGCCGTGCGGATCTGGCCGGCGTTTTCGAGCCGGCTCCTGGGATCGGCCACGCCGCGACCTTTCCGGCCGTGCTGCCGCTGGCCGGTGCCGCTTTCACCGCGATCCTCCAGCTCACGCTCGTCAACGAAGGGTGGCCGCTGCGCAGGTTGCCGCGCATTCCGGGTGGTCTGATCGCGCTCGCTGTGTCGTGGGGTGTCGCGATCGCGATCTACTACCTGGTGGTCGACGCCCATCCGGCTCCCGGATCCGGGCTGACGCCGCGGCACGGCATCTGGACCGGTGGCGAACTCGGCGCGCTGCTGACCTTGATCGCGGTGTGGCAGGTGTGGTTCTACGTGACCTGGCGCGGGTGGCCCTTCGCGGGCATTCGCGCTCGATGGCTTCGGCTCGTCGCCGCGAACGTCGTCACGATCGGCGGGGGCTGGCTGACCTTCGCGGTGATCCGTGCGGCTACCGACTTCGAACCCGCGGTCATCACCGCCGCGGCCGGGTCTCTGATCGCCGCCGGCCTGGTCGTGTCGATGCTGTTCGAGGACGCCGTGCGGCCACACCTGTCGCCCGCATGGGACCGGGTCGTGTCGGTGACCGTCATCGTCGCGCTGGCCGCCGCACTGTACGCGGGCCTGACGGCCTACGCCGACACCCTCACGTGGACGCGGGGTACGCCCGCGGAATGGGTGGCCCACGCGGCCCTGAACTCGCTGGCCGTCTCGGTGATCCTGCACGTGGCGATCGGACGCCGCTGGCCGTTCGCGGCTCAATCCGTGACTGGCGAAGCTTGAATGGTTGTCATAAAGCAGCGATCCTCTACGGATGACGCCACGGGAGAGTTCCAGTCGTGAGACCAGTTCGATGCGTGCCGGTGACGGTGACCGCCACCAGGTCGTCGAGGTGCTGCGGGTGGCGCTCGACGAGGGCCGGTTGACGTTGTCGGAGTACGACGAGCGGGTCGCGACGGCCTATCACGCGACGACGTATGCCGATCTGAACACGCTGCTGGAAGACCTGCCGAAGACGTCGCAGGCCGTGGTCTCGCTGCCGACGCCGACGGTCGCCGCGTGGATCGGGCCGCAGCCGAAGAAGAAGGCCAAGCGGCGCATTCCGTTGGCGCTGCAGATCCTCTGGACGATCTGGGGCAGCATCGTCGCGGTCAACGTCGTCGTGTGGACGATCGTGACCGTGACGACCGGGTGGACCTATCCGTGGCCGCTGTGGGTGGCCGGGCCGACCGGGGTCGCGTTGCTCGGTGTGACGATCGGCGTCGACTGGATCAAGCAGCAGCACCAGCACGACGACACGATGTGAGTCACTCCGGGCGGCGTTGACGCAGGAAGACGATGACCGCTTCGCGCGTCGTGCGGACTCCAAGTTGACTACGGGCCTGTGCGATGCGCCGGTTCGCGGTGCGCAACGACAGGAATTCGGCGGCGGCCGCGGTCGCGATCGTCTCTCCGTTGGCGAGACGACCGAGGAGCGCGCGTTGTTCCGGGAGTAGGTTCGTGAGCACCTGACCCTCCGCTCCGGCGGTTTCACCCGCTGCGTGGTTGACGTGGTGGTGGTTGTTGCTGACCGGTCGCATGAGGACATCGGCTGCGACCTCGCCCGCGTGTTCGGTGCGGTAGACGGGCCCGATGCCTTCGAGCGCCGCGATCAGTGCGCGCCCGGACGGGGACGCCGCGTCGGCGATGGCGACGAGTCCCACCCCGCGGGCGGCGGAGGCCGCTGCGGCCGCGGCGACGGACAGTGTCGTCACGCGGCCGTAGAGGACAAGGTGCATCGCCATCGGGCTGCCGGCGGGCGGCAGGCCGAAGCCGGCGCGCGGGTGCCAGCCGGTGCGGCTCAGGCGATGCAGGATCCGCGTCGCCTCCGCAGCTGTGCCGACCACGTACCGCGGAATCGTCATCCGTGCACCTCCATGTGCCCGGTGGCCGTGTCGCGTGACGGACTGAAAGCGAACCGCTACGGTCGGTTCACCGGTCCCCGTCATTTGGCACAAACCTGTGGTGTCCACGGTCTCTCGCCGAATGGCGCCTGTAAAGCGGCGTCTCGGATGATTTCCATGTGGCCACCTCGCGGCGGTGGCCGAGCCTACGGTGGGCTGGGGGCATACTCCCGGCGTGACCTTCACTCATCCGTATCTCGTCGGAGCCGGCCCGTTGGCGTTCGCCCATAGGGGTGGCGCGTCGGCCGGTGACGAGAACACGTTGGCCGCATTCGCCCGGTCGGTCGCGCTGGGCTACCGCCATCTGGAGACGGACGTGCACGCGACGTCCGACGGTGTGGTGGTCGTCTTCCATGACGCCAGCACCGCCCGGATCCTCGGCCGCCCCGGCCGCATCGTCGATCTGACCTGGGCAGACCTGTCCTCCGTCCGGGTCGGCGGCGCGCCGGTGGTGCCACGGCTCGATGAGCTTCTGGCCGCGTGGCCGGACCGGTTCTTCAACATCGACATGAAGGCGGACGCGGTCGTCGAGCCGGCCATCGAGGTGATCCGGAAGGCGGGGGTCCTCGATCGGGTGCTGTTGACGTCGTTCCGGGACCATCGGATCGCTCGGGCGCGGGCCGCGTTGGGGCCGGACCTCGCGACCGGTATCGGGGCGGGCGGCGTGACGCGGTTCTACCTGGCGTCGCGCACCGGGTTCGGGGGCCGGGCGGCCGTGGCCTGCGCGACGGCCGTGCAGATGCCGATCGGGCGGGGCCGAGTGCGACTGGTCGACCGCCGGCTCGTCCGTTACGCGCACCGGCTCGGACTGGCGGTGCACGTCTGGACGGTCGACGAGGCCGATGACATCCGGGGCTTACTTGACGTCGGCGTTGATGGCATCATGACCGATCAGATCGACGTGCTCCGGGACGTCTACACCGAGCGCGGCCTCTGGCCGGCCTGAGGAAGAAGCGGACGCCGTGGTAGCCGAGACCCGCACCGACGAACCGGATGCACCGGACGCACCGGAACTGCCCCAGAGCACGAAGCGCGAACGTGTCGGCTGGTACTTCTACGACTGGGCCAACTCGGCGTTCGCGACGACGGTCGTCACCGTGTTCCTCGGGCCCTACCTGGGCGACGTGGCCGACAAGGCGGCGGACGCGCACGGGCGGGTGCACGTGCTCGGGGTGCCGATCGCGTCCGGGTCGGTGTTCGCCTACACGGTGTCGCTGTCGGTGATCCTGCAGGTGCTGGTCCTGCCGGTCGTGGGCGCGATCGCGGACCGGTCGTCGCACAAGAAGCAACTGCTCGCTCTTTTCGCGTACGTCGGTTCCGGGGCCACGATGGCGTTCCTGTTCCTGACCGGCGGCCGGTTCCTGCTCGGGGCCGGGTTGTTCCTGCTGGCGAACGTGGCGCTGGGTGCGAGTTCGGTCGTCTACAACTCGTTCCTGCCGCAGATCGCCGCGCCCGACGACCGCGACCGCGTCTCCACGATCGGCTGGGGCATCGGCTACATCGGCGGCGGGCTGTTGCTCCTGCTGAACCTGGTGGCGCTGACGTTCGACGGCCCGCTCGGGCTCTCCGAGGGTGAGGTCGCGCGCTACAGCCTGGTGTCGGCGGGTGTGTGGTGGGCGGTGTTCACGACGTTGCCGTTGCGGCGGCTGCGGAACCGGCCGGCGGTGGCGGGTGACGCGACCGGTTCGGTGCTGACCGACGGCTTCCGGCAGTTGGGGCACACGCTGCGACGGATGCGGGCGTTCCCGTTGACGATCGGGTTCCTGGCCGCGTACCTGATCTTCAACGACGGTATCCAGACGGTCATCACGATGGCGAGCGTCTACGCCGAGAAGGAGCTGCACCTCTCGCAGAACACGCGGGTGGAGACGATCCTGCTCGTGCAGTTCGTCGCCTTCGGCGGGGCGGTGTTGATGGGACGGATCGCGCGGCGGTTCGGCGCCAAACGCACGGTGCTTACGAGCTTGGTCGTATGGGTCGGCACGCTCGCCGTCGCGTACGTGTTGCCGGCGCATCAGCCGGTCGCGTTTATGCTGCTCGGAGCCGTGATCGGGCTCGTCCTCGGTGGCAGTCAGGCGCTGAGCCGGTCAATGTTCAGCCAGCTGATCCCGTCGGGTCAGGAAGCGGAGTACTTCGGCATCTACGAGATCGCGCAGGACGGCACGACATGGTTGGGGCCGCTGCTGTTCGGGCTCGCGTACCAGTGGACGGGCTCGTACCGCATCGCGATCGTGTCGTTGTTGATCTTCTTCGTGGTCGGTTTCATCGCGCTCGCGCTGGTGCCGATGCGGCGCGCGATCGTGGCCGCCGGTAACGAACCGCCGGCGATGGTTTAGACGTTGTAAGTGATCACGCGGATCGGGTGCACGCGGATCATCTCGCCGGAGAAGCCGGGCACGCGGGCCGCCTGCTCGTCGAGGGCTTCGGCGGTGCCGCGGATCTCGACGAACCGCACCTGCCACGGCTGCGTGGAGACGATGTCGTCGACGACGAACGCGACGTGGGGGTTCGTGGCGAGGTTGCGGAACTTGCGGCTGGCGCCCATGTTGTGGCCGCCGATGTCGATGGTGCCGAGGCCGGCGTTGTAGGTGAAGCCGACCGGGTTGTTCTGCGGGGCGCCCTGCGGGTCGACGGTCGCGAGTCGCCCGAGACGCTGCGACCTCAGGTATTCCACGACGGCGTCGGTGAACTCCGGGCTGGTCTGCGGCATGGTCGGCTCCCTCGTGAGTGACAACGCGATTGACCCTAGTCGTTTCCGAAGACCCGGGCGCGCTCCAGCACGCACAGCGCCTCCCCCGATTCGAGGGTTCTGAGCTGTCGGAAACCCGCCTTTTCGAGGGCGCGAATCGACGCGGTGTTGGTGGCCTCAGGATCGGCGACGACGAACCGCGTGGCCGGAAATCGCTGTAAGACGACGTCGCGAAGGTAACGCCAGATTGCTCGGGTGCCGATGCCGCGCCCGAGGAGCGCCGGGTCACCGATGGCGTGGTCGATGGCGACGGCGTCGCTGCCCCCATCCGTGGCGGGCGCAGCGACCTGCAGATAGTCGGGATCGGTGGCGAGCGGCAGGCACTGCATGAACCCGGCCGGCTGTCCGTCGACGAGCAACACGTCGACGCGGGTCGGGTGGGCACCGTCGATCCGGGGTCCGTATTTCGCTTCCGCGGCGGCGGCATCCGGCACGGCGTCGGCCCACCAACGTTTCACGTGCCGCGCGTTCTGCCAGGTCACCAGGTCTGTGAGACCGTCACGGGTCAACGGCCGAAAGTCAACGTCATGCGGTGGTACGGCCAGAGCCCGCCGCATCGCCTTGGCAACCGTGGATGGTCGCAGGCGCGTGACGGCGTCGGAAGGGCGTACCCAGGTGAATCGGTCGTGTTCTGGATCGATGAGGTTGATCTCGGTTTCCTGGGCGACATCAGCGGTGAAGATCGCCCAGCCGGCGGAGAGGTCGACCGGCATGATCTCGATGCCGGTCAGGCCGGCTTCCTCGGCGAGTTCGCGGAGGGCGCCGGTGAGGATCGGTTCGCCGGGGTGGCGGGCGCCGGCCGGTGGGGTCCACGCCCAGTCACCGGCGAAGTCGGGGCCATGGTGCGCGCGGTGGAGAAGCAGCACGTCGCCGTCAGTGCGCCGGACGATGACCGACGCGCCGCGCGGATGGTCGGTGGCGATCGGGAGCCCGTCCCACGTGGTGTCGGCCATGGTTTGTCTCCGTTCTCGCGTCGGTCGCCGGTTTGTGGAGGTGGTGTCGGTGACGATCGTGGAACCTAGCATCCCCTTCGGACGCTGGCGCGCAATGAACTCGAGATCGTGGACCGGCGGGCGTGCCGAGCGCGTGCAGGCTGAGTTCCTCGCTGATGACGGCTGAGCGCTGCGACACGCTTGCTCGACACGCCGGTGCGCTCGGATCTCGGACGTCACCGCTGTTTCGAGCCGGTCCCGGCAACGCTGACGTTGGAAAAGTGGCCGCCGGCGTGTCGCCACGCCGATCGTGGCGACCGGTGCGGGGATGTCGTGTCCGGAAACTGCGGCCTTGCTCTGCTTACCGATCCGCAGCGGCCCCGGCACCCGACGAGACCGAGTCGACACCCGGCCCGGCGACCGGCGAGACCGAGTCGACACCCGGCCCGGCGACCGCGGCGGCGACCAGGTAGGACGGGTCGCGGTCGAGACTTTCCCGGGCCCGGTCGTAGCGCTGCGTGGTGCGCGGATCGGCGTGACCGAGCGCGTACTGGCGTTCTTCGAGCGTCGCGCCGCGTTCCCGGGCCAGGGTCGCCCACGCGTGCCGGAAACTGTGCGGCGTGATCTTGTCGGCCGCGGGGATGCCGGCCGCCCGGGCCGCCCGCCGCACGAACCGCGCCACGCCGTAGCGGTCGAGGCGTTCGCCGTCGGCGTCACGGAACAGCGGGCCGCTGGTGCGACCGTGGCACAGCGCGTCGAGTTGCGCGGCGAGGGCGGGCGGGATCGCGCGGGTCCGGGTCTTGCCGCCTTTCATGCGCAGGCGCACGGTGCGGTGGCCGCTGTCGTGCCCAAGGTCGCCGACATCGAGCGCGCAGACCTCCGAGACGCGGGCACCGATCGCGACCAGGAACCCGGCGAGCGCGCCCGCCAGCGGCTTGCCGAGCACGATGTCGTTCTCGGCGGCCCGGAGCAGCGCGATCGTCTCGGCGGCGGTCATGCCGACGGTGGTCGAGTGGGTCGGATCGATGCGCGGGCGGCGTACGCGCAGCATCGGGTTCACGGTGGCGGCGCCGGCGTCCTGAAGGTAGCCGTACCAGCTGGAGAGGGCCGCCAGCCGGCGCGCGACCGTGGCGGGGGCCAGCGGCCGGTGGGTCCGCGGGATGCGGCAGGTTGGCGAGGTTCGCGGCGTACGCGTCGATGTGCGGGCGGCGTACGTCGAGCGGATCGAGGTCTCGCTGCGCGCACCAGGCCACGAACGCCTCCACGTCGCGGCGGTATGCGGCGCGGGTGTGCGCGGACTCGCGGAAGCTCCACAACCACGCCGCCGTGTGCGTGGCGAGCAGGTCATGGGTGGCCAATTGCCGGGCGTCGCCGGCCCGCACGATCTCGCCGTCGACGACCGGCATGTCAGTAGGGCGGTTTCGCGCAGGCGAGCCAGGTCCCGTCCTGGTCGGCCATCACCAGCTGGAGGCTGTGCGCGGTGCCGCTGCTCTGGGTGATGCTGAGCGTCACGACCGCGCTGGACGCGCCGTTGACGGTGGTCACGTCGGTGGACTTGATGGTGTGACCCTTGATCGGGGGGCCCTGTTCGACCCCGTCGGCGAACTGCGCCTCGGGGTAACCCCGCTTCACTGTGGAGCACAGTTGCGTGTAGGCGTCGGCGACGTTTCCGAGCTCCAGCGAGCTGAGGAATTCGTTCGCGGCACGCTCGGGCGCCTTCTTGTTCTGTGAATCCCGATATTGGCTGTAGCCGACGAGGAGGCTGCAGCTGATGGCGATGATGGCCACGATGAGGATGAGTGAACGCACGATCCGGGGGTCGATCTTTCCCTTGGCCTTCGCCGCCTTGGCTTTGGCCATCATGCGGGTCGCGTGCAGTCGCTCGTCATGGTCGCAAACGTTAGCAGGACTCGCACTGCCCGGAAACCGGAGAAATCCGCCGGCGACCGTGCGCGGCCACCGGCGGATTCTCAGGTCAGCGTGCTTCGAGGATCGGCGGACTTCGAGGTCAGCGGGACTTGGAGGTCAGCGGACTTCGAGCAGGTCGACGACGAAGATCAGGGTTTCGCCGGGCTTGATGGCACCGCCGGCGCCCCGGTCGCCGTAGCCGAGCTTGGCCGGGATCGTCAGCTGGCGACGGCCGCCGACGCGCATGCCGGCGACGCCCTGGTCCCAGCCCTGGATGACCTGGCCGCCGCCGAGCGGGAAGGTGAACGGGGCCCCGCGGTTCCAAGACGCGTCGAATTCCTCGCCGGTGGAGTGCGCGACGCCGACATAGTGGACGACGACCTGGTGGCCGCGTGTCGCTTCGTCGCCGGTGCCGACGATGATGTCGTCGATCTGCAATTCGGTCGGGGCCGGGCCCTCGGGAAAGTCGATGATCGGCTTGCTCTGAGTCATGCCGACCATCCTAGTCAACGACGCCGACCCGGGGCCGCCGTGGCGCGCACGGCACATGATCACTTCGACCGATCTGGCAGAATCGGCACATGTACGTCATCGCGCACATCAGTGACACGCATTTCGATGGTGGTGATCACGCCGCCGATCGGGCCGCCCGGGTGATGGCCTACCTCGCTAAGCTCGCCGAACCCGTCGACGTCGTGCTCGTGACCGGTGACATCGCGGACCACGGCCTGCCCGAGGAGTACGACGAGGCACGGAAGGCGCTCGGAAGCCCCTATCCGATGATGGTCTGCCCCGGTAACCACGACGTTCGCGGCCCGTTCCGCCGCACCCTGTTGTGCGAGGTCGTCGACGTCGACCCGGAGACTCCGATCAACATGGTCCGCAGCATCGGCGGGGTCACGTTCGCCATGTGCGACTCGTCGATCCCGGGCGAGGACAGCGGCCACCTGAGCGACGAGACTCTCACGTGGCTTGACGACGTGCTCGCGGCGACCGAGGAGCCGGCGTTCGTGTGCTTCCACCATCCGCCGGTGCCGCTGCACGTGCCGCACCTCGACCTGATCCGACTGCACGGTGAGAAGGCCCTGACGGCGGTGCTCGCCCGCCACCCGCACGTGGTCGCCGTGCTGGTCGGGCACGCGCATTCGGCGGCGGCGTCCACCTTCGCCGGCCGTCCGCTGCTGATCGCGCCCGGCGTCGTGTCGACGGTCGTGCTCCCGTGGGAACACGACGGTTTCATCGACACGGAGCAGCCTCCCGGCGTCGCGTTCCACGTGCTCGACGACGACGGGAGGTTGACGACACACTACCGAGTGGTGCTCTGAGGAGCGGTTAAGCCGCTGGTGGGGTCCCGGGTGGCGTCGCCGGGGGCATCGTCGTGGGCGGCATGGTTCCCGGTGACACGGCTCCGGGCATCGCTCCCGGTGGCGGGCTCTCCGGCGGCAGATTGGCGAGCATGGCCCGGGCCCGCTCCGCCTGCGGCCCGCTCACGAGCACCTCGTAGCTTCCGGCCGCGAGCGAGCTGCGAGACAGGAAGTCGCGGGCCCCGCGCGTGGCGGCGTGTCCGATCGCACCGAAGATCGCACCCCAGACGGCGCCGATCGCGAGCGCGGTGAAGACGACGGCGAACCAGTTGCGCGTGGTGAAGATGCCGAACAGCAGGCCGATGAACAGGCCGAACCAGGCGCCGGCGGCCAGACCGCTGAGGGCCGCCTTCGCGGTGGTCAGGCGCCCGAGGACGCGTTCGACGATGCTCAGGTTGGAGCCGACGATGGAGACGGTGTCGACCGGGAACTGGTTGTCGGAGAGGTAGTCGACGGCCCGCTGCGCCTGCGCGTACTGGGGGTAGCTGGCCACGATGACGCCAAGATCCGCGATCGATCCGCCCATCGGGTTGAGACCGCTGTTGCCCCCGCCGACACCGAACGCTCCCATCGACATGTCCGCCACCCTTCGTCGTTACGTATATTTTCCCCCGTTTTGGTCGGCGAACAGGGCGAACAAGATAATCGCCCGGTGGCGCTGGCCCTCGTTAACCCGCCGAGTCAACCCGCCGACCAGAACTGACGGGCGGCGAAACCGTCGCGGCGCAGCCAGTGTTCGGTGTAGACGGCCCGGGTCACCTCGACGCGCACCATCGGGCCCTGTGGCGGCTGGTCCAGCGACAGACCGCGCTCGGCCGCGGTGTCCTGCCACCGGTAGACGTCCAGCGCCTCGGCGAAGCCGTCGTCGCCCGCCATCAGCACATCCGCGGCCCCGAACAGCTGCGCGCCCCGGGAGGACGCCTGCCCGACGAGCGGCGCGAACACGGCGATCGACACCCGGGAGTCGGCGGCGATGTTGCGGAGCTTCGGTGTGTCGGCCTGGGCGGTGAAGTACAGCGTCAGACCCTGGTGGAAGTAGCGCACCGGTGTCGCCAGCGGACCACCGGCACCCGACGTCGCGACCACGCACATGTTCTGTGACGACAACAGGTTCAGGATGCGTTCGGTGAGCCGGTCGTGCGGCAGGCGGGCGGTCGGACCGGGGCCTTCGAGCCAGGGATTGGCGATCATCGCGACATGATGCCAGGGCCGGCTCGTAGGCTGATGCGCATGGTCGATTTCACCGCGGGCCCGGTCGCCGGAGACCTCGACGTCACCTGGATCCACGGTGGATCACCGGACGACCCGTTTCTGCAGGTCCACGCGTACGACGAGCACACGTACATCATCCGGCAGAGCAAGGCGGTCGACTACGAAGGCCCGTTCCTCTACCTGCTGTTCGGCAACGACCGGGCGGTCCTGTTCGACACCGGCGCCACCGGCAACCCGGCCACGTTTCCGCTGCGGGAGACCATCGACGACCTGGTCACGTCGTGGGTCGCACGGCATCCGCACAAGCGTTACGAACTCGTGGTCGCGCATACGCACGGGCACCGCGATCACATCGCCGCCGACGGTCAGTTCCGCTCCCGCAAACACACCCGGATCATCGGTACGGCACTCGCCGACGTCGCGTCGTATTTCGGGTTCACCGACTGGCCGAACGACACGGGGCGCGTGCGATCTCGGCGGACGCGTGCTGGAACTCGTCGCGATCCCGGGGCACGAGCCGACCGCCGTCGCCGTCTTCGACCCCTGGAGCGGCTTCCTGCTGACCGGCGACACCGTCTACCCCGGGCGGCTGTACGCCGACGACATGACCGCGTACGTGGACAGCCTCGATCGGTTGTCGACCTTCGCCGAAGCGCGTCCGGTCACGCACGTGATGGGCTGCCACATCGAGATGACGCGTACGCCCGGCGTCGACTACCCGCTCGGCACCACCGACCAGCCCGACGAGCCACCGCTTCCGATGACGATGCGGCAACTCCGGGCCGTGCGGGCGGCCGCCCACGGGGTCGCGGACCGGCCGGGCGTGCACGTTTTCGACGACTTCATCCTCTACGCCGGCCCCCGCTGACCGCCCGCGCGGGCGGCGTCAGGACGGATCTTGCACGTTATCGGGGTCTCCCAGTGCTCGTTGGGCCCCATTAGTGTCAAGATCCGGGGGATCTTGACACGGTGCCGGCCACCGCGAGCGGCACGAAAATGTCGCCGGTGGCATGCCAATGTCGTTTCCGACATGACGTGACCCGGACATACACCACCTTCACCGCCGAAGGCTGCCGAGTGCGTGTGCGGGGAAAGGAGATCTGGAGCCGACCGGGCCGACGTCAGCACGATTAGGTCGCGGGTGGCATGCCGATGCCTTGGTGGACATGACGCGTCCGGGACGTATGTACCGCGGGTGGAGCGAGGCGACGCGGGGCGCCGACGGGGCCTGCGGTCGGTGGAGATCGCGCGGGCGGTCGCGTGTGCACTACTCTGGGTGTCATGGCGGACACGCGGGCGCGTGCGGGGCGCCGGGTTCTTGACGAGGCCCGGCCCGGTCGTCGTGCCGTGGTGGCTGCCGACCTGACCGAGTTGCGGGGCCCGACCGGGGGCATCGTCGAGCTGCCGCACCGCCTGTTCTGGCAGCCCAACCGCATGATCGACCTCGACAATCCGGCCGTGCTCGCGTGGATGTACGAGACCGTTCTCCGCGAAGCCGTGAGCCCCGACGAGCTGCGGACCTGGCTCGACGGCGCCACGCTGGTGCGCCTGTGGCCGGATCTGTTCGTGCCCCGGGGCGTCCGCGCCGCCTGGGAGGGCCGGCACCCGATGCTCGAGCCGCCTCCCCGTCGCGGCGTAACACCCGCCCGCGCATGACGCCGCCCGATCCGTTTCAGCTCGACGTCGCCCGGATCGCCCTGACCGCCTCCCACCGCTACGGCTTCGTGCTCGCCGGCGGCCACGCCCTCATCGCGCACGGCATCGTCAGCCGCCCGACCGAGGACATCGACCTGTTCACCGACCAGGCCGACGGTGTCCACGAGGCCACGGCACTCGTCGTCGCCGCGCTCACAGCCGCCGGGCTGCGCGTCACGGAGATCCCCGGGTCGGCGGACCTCGGCGAGGTGTTCGACGGATTCGACCAGGAGCTCATCGAGTTCGAGGTCGCCCGCGAGCACCAGACCGTCCGGTTGCAGCTCGTCCGCTTCGATCGAGACCACCAGCCGGTCGAGATGAGTGTCGGCCCGGTGCTGCACCTCGACGACATCGTCGCCACGAAAGTCGTCGCGCTCGTCACCCGGGCCGAGCCACGCGACCTGGTCGACGTCGCCGGCATGCTCAGCCGCTATTCCCGGCCACGGCTGATCGCGCTGGCCCGGCACGCCGAACCGTCGCTGACCGACGACGAGTTCTTCGACGCGATGCGACGGCTCGACCGGCTCGACGACAGCGTCTTCACCGACCTCTACGGGCTCACGGCGGCCGATGTGGACCTGCTGCGAGCGCGATTCGCGACGTGGCCACGCCGGTAGCGCCGGTAGTTGCGGGCGCTGGGCGGGCACGCGTACCGTTGATGGCATCGCGGTGTTGATCCGCGGTCAGGGTCGAGGGGCGCTGCGACGGACCGGGTTCGCCCGATTGTCCGCCACGCTCGATCGCTGACTAACCCGTTAAGGGCGCCTCCTTGAATCGAGGAGGCGAGTTTCCTGACATCACAGCCTGTGAGCCGGCTCGTCGTGACCACCATGGTCGCGAGCAGCCGCACGGCGTAAACCACCGCCGGTATCACGCGATCACGCCCGCCGTGCCCGCGCGATGACGCACGCCCTGATGCCAGATGACCGCCTCCCGGAACCGGGAAGTGAGACACACATGAACGCCAAGCTCCAGCAGGTCAACGGGATCGAGTTCGCGGTGGCGGACCTGACCCTCGCGGCGTACGGCCGGACCCAGATCCGCCTGGCCGAGCACGAGATGCCCGGGCCTCATGGCCACCCGCCGCGAGTTCGCCGAAGCCAAGCCGCTGCGCGGGGCCCGGATCGCCGGGTCGCTGCACATGACCGTGCAGACCGCGGTCCTGATCGAGACGCTGGTCGAGCTCGGCGCCGAGGTGCGCTGGGTGTCCTGCAACATCTTCTCCACCCAGGACGAGGCGGCGGCCGCCGTCGTCGTCGGCCCGCACGGCACCGCGAGCGCGCCGGCGGGCACGCCGGTCTTCGCCTGGAAGGGCGAGACGCTGGAAGAGTACTGGTGGTGCACCGACCAGCTGTTCCAGTTCGCCGGCGGGCCGGCCCGAACATGATCGTCGACGACGGCGGCGACGCGACGCTGCTCGTCCACAAGGGAGTCGAGTTCGAGGCCGAGGGCGCGGTGCCGGCACCCGCCGACGACGACTCGGCCGAGTACCGCGCACGTGCTGGCGACCCTGGCCGCAGCCTGGAACGCGGACGACCAGCGGTTCACCCGGATCGCGGCCGACATCCGCGGCGTCACCGAGGAGACCACGAACGGCGTCGAAGCGGCTCTACCGGCTCGCCCGCGACGGTGAACTGCTGTTCCCGGCGATCAACGTGAACGACTCGGTGACGAAGTCCAAGTTCGACAACAAGTACGGCATCCGGCACTCGCTCGTCGACGGCCTCAACCGGGCCACCGACGTGATGCTCGGCGGCAAGCTCGCCGTGGTCTGCGGCTACGGCGACGTCGGCAAGGGCGCGGCCGAGTCACTGCGCGGCCAGGGCGCCCGCGTCGTGGTCACCGAGATCGACCCGATCTGCGCGCTGCAGGCGGCGATGGACGGCCTGCAGGTGGTCCGCCTCGACGACGTCATCGACGCAGGCCGACGTGGTCATCACCACGACCGGCAACACCGGCATCATCATGGCCGCCGGACATGGCCCGGATGAAGCACAACGCGATCGTCGGCAACGTCGGCCACTTCGACAACGAGATCGACATGGCCGGCCTGGCCCGGGTGCCCGGCATCGTGAAGACCGAGATCAAGCCGCAGGTGCACGAGTGGACGTTCCCGGACGGGCACGCGTGATCGTGCTGTCCGAGGGCCGGCTGATGAACCTGGGCAACGCGACCGGCCACCCGAGCTTCGTCATGTCGAACTCGTTCACCAACCAGACGATCGCGCAGATCGAACTGTTCACGAAGCCGGGTGAGTACGACCGCGAGGTCTACCGGCTGCCCAAGCACCTGGACGAGAAGGTGGCCCGGCTGCACCTGGACGCGCTCGGCGTACGGCTGACCGAGCTGCGCCAAGGACGCAGGCCGACTACATCGGCGTCGACGTCGACGGCCCGTACAAGCCGGAGCACTACCGCTACTGACGCCGCCGATCGTGCGGAACCGTGGTTGCCCGGGGCGTCACGGTTCCGCACGATCCGCCTGGCTTACCCGGCGTCGACGGCCGCCGGCTCCGCGACCCGCGGGGCCGGCGGGGCCGTGTCGCCGTGCTGCGGCCGGTTGCGCACGAGCAGCAGCACGACCAGCCCACCGAGCGCCGCCGCGACCGCGGCCCACACGAAGACCAGGTCGAGTCCGCTGGCGAACGCGTGGTGCAGTTGCTCGGCCGGGACCGCTGCGTCGAGCGAGTGGGCTTGACCGGCACTGAGTGCGAGTGCGGCGCCGTGGGCGTCGGGAAGCGTACCCGTGAAAGCGGTTTGGGCGTGTCCGACGAAGATCGCCCCGAACACGGCGATGCCGAGCGTGAACCCGAGCTGCCGGAACGTGTTGACGACGCCGCCGGCCATGCCCATGCGGTGCGGTGGCAGCGTGCCGACGGCGGCCGAGACGACGACCGGGGTGGCCAGGCCGACGCCGACGCCGGTGACGACCAGGCCGATGATCAGCGAGTTCGCGCCGGCGCCGGTGGTCATCTCGGTGCGCAGCAGCACCATGCCGGCGGCGACCGCGAGCAGGCCGGCCCCGACCGGGAGGCTCGGCGAGATCCGCTGGGTGAACCGGCCGGCGACCGCGGCGGTGATGAACGACGCGACCGCGAGCGGGGTCAGCGCGAGGCCGGCCCGGATCGGACTGAGCCCGAGCAGCGACTGCAACCACAGCGAGACGAGGACGAGGCTGCCGAACGCCCCGGCCTGCAGCAGCACCGCGCCGGCCATGAGTCCGGAGAAACCCCTATTCCGGAACAGGGTCAGGTCCAGCATCGGGTCCGCGACCAGGCGTTCGATGACGAGGAACGCGATCAGGGCGACGGCGGCGACGATGAACGCCACGATCGTGGACGACGCCGACCAGCTCGTTTCACCGCCGCGGATCAGCGCGTACGTGACGGCGCCGGCACTGACCGTGAACGCGGCCGCACCCGGGAGGTCGATCCGGCTCGCGGCCGTGCGCACCGGGCTGTCCGCCGGTAGCGCCCGCAGGCTCAGGCCGATTGCGACGGCTGCGATCGGCAGGTTGACCAGGAAGATCGCCTGCCAACCGTAGTGCTGGGTGAGCACGCCGCCGAGCAGCGGACCGATCGCGGCGGCGGCACCGTTGACGGCGCCCCAGATGCCGAAGGCGGTGCCACGGTCGCGTCCACTGTAGGAGGCGATGATCAGTGCCGGGGATGTGGCGAACATGGCCGCTCCCCCGATGCCCTGGACCGCGCGGGCCGCGATGAGGGCGTCTCCGTTACCGGCGAGCGCGCAGGCCAGCGACGCCAGGGCGAAGACGGCCAGGCCGATCACGTAGAAGCGGCGACGGCCGTAGGCGTCCGCGATCGAGCCGGTGACGAGCAGAAGAGCGGCGAGCACGAGGGTGTACGCGTCGACGACCCACTGCAACGACGTGAACGTGACGTGGAGATCGGTCGCCATCCTCGGCAGAGCGACGTTCACGATCGTGATGTCCACGAGCAGGATGAACGCGCCGAGGCAGATGGCCACCAGCGGTACCCATTTGCGCATGATGTTTCCTTTGTCTCGAAATTGGGTGACGTCTGACAGCCTGCGGCATGCCGATTGATTTCTCTAACCAGCGCGCCCAACGTGGCGAATATCGACGGCGCATAGTCTGGCAGGGTGAATCTCGACACCGTGTTCACCGCGCTCGACGACATCGACTGGAAGATCGCGCATGCGCTGCAGGTCGACGGGCGGGCGCCGTTCCGCCAGATCGGCGACGTGCTCGGCGTCTCCGACCAGACGGTCGCCCGGCACTACGCGAGCCTCCGGTCGACCGGGCGGCTGCGTGTCGTCGGTCTGACCGATCCGTTCCGCACCGGCCAGACACCGTGGATGCTGCGCGTCCGGTGTACGCCCGACGCGGCGGCCTCGATCGGTGAGGCGCTCGCCCGGCGTCACGACACGCGCTGGGTCACGATGACGACAGGCGGCACCGAGATCTGCACGATGGTGCACGCGGAGGCGGATCAGGGCGAGGCGTTGCTGCTCGACACGCTGCCGCGTACGCCCCGGGTGGTGGGCATCGACGCGTACGCGTTCCTGCACTTCTTCTTCGCCCAGGAGCAGAACCCGTTGACCCGCTCCGGCCCGCTGACGGCGCAGCAGGTCGCCGAACTGGCCCCGGCCGACGCGCCGAACACGCCGCAGACCGAGCCGGCCCCGCCGTACCCGCTCGATGACGGGGATCGACGGTTGCTGGCCGCGCTCGCGCGGGACGGACGTGCCGCGATCGGCGATCTGGCGACCGTGACGACGTGGTCGCAGACCACCGTGCGGCGCCGGATCAGCCAACTGCGCGCGAGCGGTGTGCTGTATTTCGACGTGGACCTGGCCTCGTGGACGCGATCCACGTCGTTTCGCGTCGCGTTGTGGTGCGACGTGGAGCCGGGGCGGCTCGCGGAGGCGGGAGCGGCGCTGGCCGAGCATCCGGAGGTCGCGTTCGCCGGGGCGACGACGGGGCCGCAGAACGTGTACGCGAGCGTGCTCTGCCAGGACGCGCCCGCGTTCTACCGCTACCTGACCGGCGCGGCGGCGGCACTTCCGGGCGTACGCCGAATCGAGACGGCCCTGCTGCACCGCACCCTGAAGGGGCCGAGCCCCGCGCGGTCGTCGACAGGCCAGTAGCATCGATACCCATGCGCAAGGTTGTGGTGTACGAGTTGCTGTCGCTCGACGGGGTCGCCGACGATCCGGACGCGATCATCGGCGACTGGGACGACGCGATGGACGCGAACCTCGCCGCCGTGATCGGGCCGCAGGACGCGGTGATCCTCGGTCGCCGCAGCTACACCGAGTGGGCGAACTTCTGGCCGGGTAGCGACGTCGAGCCGTTCGCGACGTTCATCAACGGGGTCGCGAAGCACGTCGCCACGTCGACGCCCCTCGATCAGGATTGGGCCCGTGCCACTGTGATCGACGGCGGGTTGGCCGAATTCGTCGGCGACCTGAAACAGCGGCGCGGTGGCGACATCGGCGTCCAGGCCAGCATTTCGGTCGCGCAGGCGCTGCTCGCCGCCGACGTCGTCGATGAACTTCGGCTCGTGATCGCGCCCAGGGTCGCCGGGAACGGGCGACGACTCCTCGATGGGGTGCCGTCGATTCGGCTCGAAACGATCGCGAGCGAGACCTCGCCGATGGGGTATCTGCTGGTCGGTTATCGCGTCGTGCGTTAGCGCCCTCCCTACGGCCTCACGACGGCTTCGTCGCGACCAGGGTGAAGACGGTGAACGCGGCCAGAAACGGCTCGGTGCGTCGGCGTTCGAGCCATCGGTTCGCCGCGTCGGCGTGGACCGCTCCGGACTCGACGGCTCGTGGCATCACGGTCGTCAGCTTGAGGATCGGTTCGGCGGCCGCGAAATCGGTGAAGACCACCGCCGTGGCCGCGACGTCGCGGACGGTCAGGCCGGCACCGATCGCCAGGCGGGGCAGAGCCCGGCCGATGGCACCGTTGCGGACAACCCGGGTCGCGACGAACCGCGTGTAGGCGCGGGTCGTCTCGGTGTCGAGATCGTCGACGACGAGGGTGTCCCAGTCGGGTTCGGTCACCGCGAGCCGGCCGCCCGGACACAGCACGCGGCGGACCTCCGCGAACGCGCGCGCCGGCTCGACGAGGTGCTGCGCGACCCGATCCAACCGGGCGCGGTCCACCGTGTTCGCGAGGATCGGCAGCCGGTGCGCGTCGCCGAGGAGCACTCGGACCTGCGGTAGCGAGGTGGACCGACGTGCGGCTTCCACGATCATGACCGGATCCGCGTCGACACCGATGACGCTGCCGGTCGTGCCGACCGCCTCGGCCACCGCGGTCAGATCGGTGCCGGGACCACAACCAACATCGAGTGCGGTTTGACCGGAACGCAGGTCCATCGCGTCGATCATCCGCTGCTTGTGGGCACGCCCTGGTTCACTGCCGGCGGCGTGATCGAGGTAGGTCACCGAACTCTTGCGCAGGTCGTGGTCCGTCATCGTCCGATCCGATCACGACGATGTGGTGATGACGTGGAGACGATGTGCGGGTTCGGCGCGGACATGACGACCGGTCGAGTTCGGGGCTACATCGGACCGGTCAGTTCCTCGTCGGTCGGGTGGATGCCCCACGCGCGGTACTGGTCGATCAGGTGTTGCCGTTGTGCCGGGTCGGGTACGAGGCTCAGCGAGTACCGCAGTTTCAGGATCGCTGTCCGGCGTGTCTCCGGAGTCCACACGATGCCGCCGGGCGGCGGGTAGCCGGCGGTCTGCTGCGCGGTCTGCTGCTGAGCTCCCTGCTGTTGGGCGCCCGGTTGCGCTGCCCACTGCTGTTGGGCTGCCCACTGTTGCTGCGCGGCTTGCTGTTGGGCTGCCCACTGTTGCTGCGCAGCCTGCTGTTGAGCGGCCCGTTGTTGTGCCTGCGCTTGCTGGACGACCTGCCGGAGTGCGGCGGCCTGGCGCAGTCCGCCCCACACGCTCTGCCTCGACACGTTCTGGAGCAGCGCGTCGGCGGCGGTGCTGCCGATCAGGTTGGGTACGTCGTCCCACTGCATCCGTACGTCGGCGGGATCGTCGGCCGCGACGAGCGCCGAGTAGCCGGTGCCGCTGACGCTCCGTTGCTCCTTCGTGAGCTTGAACTTCTCGACGAACAGCGCGTAGGCGGGTCGGTCCACCGGATGCACGGACAGCACGGTCTCGCTGGTCACCGCGGTGCTCAGGATGTTGCCACCATGGGGATCGTTCGGGTCGGAGCGGCTTTTGGGCCGTTTGCTCAAGATGAAGACGTGGGCGCGCACGAACCCGGGCGGCGGCGGGGTGTCGCGCAGGAACTCGCGAACCTTCCGGCGACGCTGCTCGGCCGGCGTGTTCTCCCAGTCGCCGTCGGCGGGTGTGTTGCCCATCGCGGCGGCGACGCGACGCATGCCGGTGACGGCGTCGACCAGTGACGGATCACCGGCGGCGACGCGCTCGCGCATGCTCGGGATCGCGGCCCAGTTGATCCGCAGACGGTCCGGCTGCTGCGGCGGAACCCACACCGGAATCTCCTGGCCGGGGACGAGCCACCGGTCCTCGGACGGCGAGAACGTCAGCGTGACCATGCGAGGCCCGCCGCCCGCGTCGACGACGACCCGGATGAAGTTGTTGTGCGCGTTGAGCATGCCGAAAAATCCCTGCGGCGGCGCCTCGCACTGCACGACCAGCGCCGTCGCGTCGATCATCCCGTCGGGCCGCTCGCTGTTCCGTGACCTGGCCACGGCTGCTCCCCCTGAGTCGACGTCAACCCATGGTAGGCGCGCGTGCCCGGAAATCGAAGACGGTGAACACGTTCTCGCCCATCCTGACCTTGGCGAAAAACTGCAGCCCTGACGACACTTTCTCGCCAAGGTCACGCCTCGTAAGATTCCGTACGGACGAATCGGGGTGGGAGTGCGAACACGCCTACGGAGGCTGCACGTCGACGGCCGGAGATTCGTGTGGACAGCGGAGATCCGTCATCTTCAGGGCGCGGCCGATTGTCATCGGTGCATTCGCCTGCGGATATGGGGCCGAGACAAGAACAGCCGGTGTGCGCAGGCCGACCTGCTGTCGAAGACCTGGCCGTCGCCGTACGGCGCGTGCGCGACCGATGACGCCTATCCGACACCGGCCGACGTACGGTCGGCCATCGCACACGCGCTCGCGACGGGCTGGGATCCGGACGCAGCAGGCGGGACGCATGTGCTCTCGGAATCGGCAGCCGGCTCGGAGTGGGAGCTAGCGGACTTTCTCCTGACGGATCGCTTGCGGGATTCATCGGCGGCGGACCCGTCCGGGCGGGTCATCAGAGCCCACGCGCATCCCGACCTTGGCGAAAAACTGCAGCCCTGACGACACTTACTCGCCAAGGTCGGCTTCCGTCGACCAAAATGGCGGCGTGGGAGACGTCGTGGAACTGCTGCGCTACCCGATGAAGAGCGCTCGGGGCGAACGTATCCGCAGCATGACCGTGGTCTCCGACGGTGTCGCCGGCGATCGCGTCTGGGCGTGTGTCGACGCGGCGGACGGCACGGTCGGCAGCGCCAAGCATCCGCGCCGCTGGGGCTCGCTGCTGCGCGTGGATGCCCGGACGATCGCCGGGGCGGTGCACCTCACGGTCGGCGAGCGCCGGGCGGTCGCGGGTACGGATGCCGCCGACGCGGTGCTGACCTCGCATCTCGGCCGCCCGGTGCGGTTGACGCGGGTGCGGCCGGACGTCGTTCGCGTGCATCGGCTCATGCCCGACGACGGCGGCATGCGGCCCGAGTGGATGTCGGCGGCCCCGGGCGCGGAGATCGTGACCGAGGAGTCGGCGGCGCGCCCGGGTGGGCGGTTCGTGGATTTCGGTGCCGTACACGTGGTGACGACCGGTGCGCTCGACGACCTCGCGACCCGGTTGGGCCGGCCGAAGGTGCCGGTGGCGCGGTTCCGGCCGAACCTGGTGATCCAGGCGCTCAAGGATCCCGAAGCGGGGGTGGAGTTCGAGGTCGGCGACGCCGCGTTCCGGGTGGTCCTGCCGACACCGCGCTGCATCGTGCCCGGCCTCTCCGATGACGCCGACGATGACAGGGACGACGACGCCGGCGACGCGACCGACCGTGCGCTGCTCGGGACGCTCGCGCGCGACTACCGGCGAGAGGTCGCGGGTTTCGGACGGGCGGCGTGTTTCGGCTTCTATTGCGAGGTGCTGCGGCCGGGCACGGTCGCGGTCGGCCAGCGCGCCCGCCAGGTCAGGTGACCGTAGCCGTGGAGTGAGCAGAGCAAGGGCAGGAACTCAAGCCAGACCACTGGCCAGGTACGCCGACGTCGGCAGGGACAGCATGCCGCTCTGGTCTCGGTAGCGGGCGCTGATCCGGTCGTAGTGATGCTTCATCCGCGCGACCGTTTCGGGGTCGTGACCGGTCACGATCTGCCCGATCGTCGCGACGCCGTTCGCCGGGCCTTCCCACCACAGGTCCGCGTGGACCCGATGCTCCCAGGTCAGGGTGTCGGTGGTGACGTCGGTCAGACCGGCGCTGCGAAGCAGCGCTGCGAGCCCGGCGGTGGTCCGTTCGAAGTTCAGTCCGGCCGGCACGCTCGGGAAGGCGGTGCTCGGACGGGCCGCGGCCGCGTCGACGACCTCGTCCCACAGCGCGTGCAGCGGCGACGGTGGGTAGGGCCAGATCGACACGGCCACGCGGGCGCCCGGCTTCGCGACCCGCCGGAGTGTCTCGACCGCGGCCAGCGGGTCGCCGACGTGGTTCACGACGAAGTTCGCCACGACGGCGTCGAACGTGTCGGCGGGAAACGGCAGGTCGGGAAGGGTCGCGTGGTGGACGTCGGCGGTCGGAACCCGGCGGGACGCCATCTCGACCATGCTCGGTTCGGCGTCGACCGCCGTCACGGTGGCGCGCCGGGCGACGGCGAGCGCGGCGACCGTGCCGGAGCCGGTGCCGGCGTCGAGCACCCAGGTGCCCCGGGTCACGCGGGCGGCGTCGAGCAACGCGGGCGCGGGATGGGCGCAGAGTTTCGCGGTGCTGTTCTCGAACGCGGTAGCGCGGCCGGCCCACATGCGGCGTTCGTAGGCGTCGAACTCGGCCGTGGTCACGGGGCCTCCTCGGCGCGGATCGTGCCGCCATGCTGCCGTCTGGAGCGGCGGTTCGCGCGCGATGACCGTACCAATGCGCGAACTCAAGCCTTTGATCTGCTCGACGTGAGCGTGCCTCGCGTGATCGGCTCGCCGCAACCGCGGCAGACCTGGTCGAACTCGAGGGTGTGGCCGCAGTCGTGGCGGAAGGTCGGCGCCGCGTCGGTGGTGGTCCATTTCTCGCCCCACTGCAGCAACGACATGATCACCGGGAACACTTCGCGGCCGGCCTGGGTCAGGTGGTATTCGAAGCGGGGCGGATGTTCGCTGTACTGCCGTTTTTCGACCACGCCGGCGCTCTCGAGGGTGCGGAGCCGGTCGGCGAGGATGTCGCGCGAGGCTCCGGTGAACCCGGCGATCTGGCTGAAACGGTGCACACCGTAGCCCATTTCGCGGATCGCGAGCAGCGACCAGCGCTCGCCGAGGATCTCCAGCGAGGACGCGGCCGGGCATCGGCGCACGCCGACCGGCCAGTCGGCCATCACATCGAGGGAGGTGTCGTCCTTCATCACGCCATCCTAGTCGGTTGTTCATTCCAACCTACTCCTGCTAGCGTGATCGAGTCAGTTGGTAATCACAACACACTCGTGCCGGGAGCCCGCATGACCGTCCTTGAGCAGACCCCCGCCGAGCATCGCCACGCCATGCGGGTGCTCACGATCGGCAGTCTCGGCATGTTCGTCGTGTTCCTCGACACCACGATCGTCAACGTGGCGTTCGAGACGATCAGCCGCGACTTCCACACCACCACGGCGCACCTGTCGTGGGTGCTCAACGCCTACAGCCTCGTCTTCGCCGCGATGCTGATCCCGGCCGGCCGGGTCGCCGACCGCTACGGCCGCAAACGCGTGTTCCTGATCGGTCTCACCGGGTTCGCCCTGATGAGCGCGCTCTGCGGCGCCGCGCCGAACGCCGGCATCCTGATCGCCGGCCGCGCGCTTCAGGCCGTCTTCGCCGCGCTCGTCGTGCCGACATCGCTGGCACTGGTGCTGCCCGAGTTCCCGGCGCATCGGCGTCACGTCGCCGTCGGCACCTGGGGCGCGATGAGCGCCGCCGCCGCTGCCACCGGCCCGACAATCGGCGCTCTCCTGACCGAGTTCGCGTCGTGGCGCTGGATCTTCCTGGTCAACGTGCCGATCTGCGCCGTGCTCGTGTTCTTCGGTGCCCGGCTCCTGCGCGAATCCCGCGACCCGCAAGCCGAGGGCCTGCCCGACCCCCTCGGCGTCCTGCTGATCGCCGGCATCCCGGCCCTGCTCAGCTACGCGATCATCGAAGGCCCGACGTGGGGCTGGTCCGACCCGCGCGTCGTCGTCGGATTCGTGCTGGCCGCAGCGCTCATCCCGGCGTTCCTCTGGCGCTCGTCGGTCGCCGAGCACCCGGTCATGGACCTGACCCTCTTCAAGGTCCGCCAGTTCCGGCTGACGAACGCGGCCTCGCTGCTGTTCGCCACCGCGTTCTACGGCATGCTGCTCGCCAACATCATCTTCCTGCAGACCGGCTGGCACTACTCGGTGCTCCGGGCCGCGCTCGCCGCCGCTCCCGGCCCGCTGATGGTCACCGCTGTCGCCCGCCCGGCAAGCAAGCTGGCCAGCCGGATCGGGTTCCGCCCGGTCCTGATCACCGGCGCGCTGCTCTGGACCGGCGCGCTGACCTGGTTCGCGCTCGGCGTCGGCAGTTCCCCGCACTGGGTGCTCCATTGGCTGCCGCCGACGCTGCTGATGGGCCTGTCCATCGGGCTGACGCTGCCGGTGCAGTCCGGCGCGGCCGTCGAGTCGTTGCCGCCAGCGCGTTACGGCGTCGGATCGGCGATCAACTCCAGCTTCCGGCAGCTCGGTGCGGTGCTCGGCATCAGCGTGTTCGTGGCCGTGCTGGGCACGCCGAGTCCGGCGACGGTCGTGTCCGCGTTCCACCACGTCTGGTGGGTGCTGGCCGCGATCGGCCTGGTCAGCGGCACCGTCCAGCTGCTGCCACGGTTGCGGCCGGCAGCCCCGGCGCCGGCCCTGGCGCCAGCGGAGAGCACACCCGCGCGGGTCTAGGCGGCGTCCTGCCGGTCATCGGGAACCGGCAGGACACGGCCGCCTATACGCCGGGGTGGTCGAACGGCGTGGTCGTGGCCATCTCGACGAAACCGAGGCGCCGCAGGATCGGGCGACTGTCCGGGGACGCGTCCACCTGCAGGTAACGGAAGCCCCGGGCCACCGCGAGCGCGGCCCGGTAGGCGACGACCGCCCGGAACGCGCCCCGGCCACGCCACGGTGCGATCGTGCCGCCGCCCCAGATGCTCGCGAACTCGGTGCCCTCGTGGAACGCGATCCGCCCGGCGCAGATCGGGGTGTCACCGGCCATCGCGATCACGGCGGCGGCGGCCGGTGGCGTCTTGGCGAGGTCGGCGGCGAGGTTGCGGCCGAGCGCGGCGTGGTCACCGCCGAACACCTCGTCGCTCACCGCCACCAGCGCGTCCACACCGGCGGCATCGACAACCGGAACCAGATCAACACCAGGCGGCGGTGGTACGTCCAGCAGCAGATCGGCGATCTCGGCGATCAGAAGCGTCTCCGGCGGGCCGGGCGTGAATCCGGCGGCCACGAGCCGCTGCGGCAGGTCGGCGGGCTGGTCACCGGAGTAGTGCTTCCACTCCCACGGCCGGCCGACCTCCGCGAACCGGCGGACCTGCTCGGCGATGACCTCGTCGGCGTTGGCCTCGTCGAGGTCACTCCACATCACCCCGGCCCACCCGTCGACGGTCGGAACGCACCGCACCACGGTGTCGGTGCGCTCGATGCGACCATCGGTGTCATCGGGGCCTGGATGGCGTCGGACCTGGGTTTCGAATGCTTCGAGCACCTTCTGCTGATTCATGCGGGCCATTGTGCCGCCTCTCCGCCCCTTGATCCGAACGACTTTTGTCCGTCTAGCGAGAGTTCTCGATGGGCCGGTCCGCGTACGAGGCCCACAGCTCGGCGTACGAGCCGCCGGCCGCGAGCAGTTTCTCGTGCGAACCGGTTTCCACGACCCGCCCGTCGGCCAGCACGATGATCCGGTCGGCACGGGCGGCCGTCGTGAGCCGGTGGGCCACCACGATCGTCGTCCGGCGACGGGTCAGCTGCCGGGTGGCCCGGGCGACGACGGCCTCGCTGGCCAGGTCCAACGCGGCGGTGGCCTCATCGAGCAACAGGATGTCCGGTTGCACCAGTTCGGCGCGGGCGAGCGCGATGAGCTGCCGCTGCCCGGCGGAGAGGTTGCCCCCACGCTCGGAAACCGGATGCTGGTAGCCGCCCCGAAGCGCCTGGATGGCGTCGTGCGCACCGACAGCCCGGGCGGCGGCCTCGATGTCGGCCTGCGGCGCGTCCGGGCGCCCGTACGCGATGGCTTCGGCGACCGTACCCGGCGGAAAGGTATGGCTCTTGCGGCACGAGGCCGATCCGCCGCCGGTAGCCGCCGAGGTCGAGGTCGCGCAGCTCCTGCCCGTCGAGGAGGACGCTGCCGACGGTCGGGTCGTAGAACCGGGCGATCAGTTTGACCACGGTGGACTTCCCCGCCCCGGTCTCCCCCACCAGCGCCACGGTCTCGCCGGCGGCGAAGTGCATGTCCAGGTCACTGACGGCGTCGTCGCTCGCGCCCGAGTAGCGGAACGACACGTCGCGCACCGTGATCTCGCCGGTCAGCTGTGGCACCGGAAGCGGGTTCGCGGCCTGCGGGGTGCTCGTCGGCGTGCGGAGCAGGTCACGCAGGCGGCTCAGCCCGACGCTGGCCTGCTGGTAGCCGTCGAAGACCTGGGAGAGCTCCTGCACCGGGCCGAAGAACGCGTCCAGGTAGAGGAAGAACGCGATGAGTTCGCCGGTCGTCAGCGTGCCCGCGCTCAGCCGGGTCGCGCCGAACCCGAGCACGAGGGCGCCGGCGACGCTGCTCAGCAGGCCGATGAACGGGAAGTAGACGGCGACGTAGCGCTGCGATCGGACACGCGCCTCCCGATAGGTCGCCGCCTGGGCGAGGAAGCGCTCGGTGTTGCGGGCCTCGCGGGCGTAGACCTGGGTGACGCGCAGCCCCGCGACGTTCTCCTGCAGCGACGCGTTGACCAGGCTGACGGCTTCCCGGGCGACGCTGTAGGTCGGCACCGCGAACCGGCGGAACAGCAGTGTCGCCACCAGCAGCACCGGCAGCATGCCGAGAAGCACGAGCGACAACGGCCCGTCGAGGAGCACCAGCGCGACGAGCACGCCGATGATCGTCAGCAGGCTCACGAACATCGAGATCAGGCCGGTCTGCAGGAACGATCGAGAGCGCGTCGACGTCGGTCGTCATCCTGGTCATGATGCGGCCGGCCGGTTCCCGCTCGTAGTAGTCGAGGCCGAGCCGCTGCAACTGCGCGAACGTCTTGACCCGCAGCAGGTAGAGCAGGCGCTCGCCGGTCCGGCCGGTGACGCGTTGCCCGTAGTGGCCGACGAGCCACTGGCCGCCGACGACGGCGAGGCCGACCGCGCTCAGCGTGAGCAGGATGGCCGTGGATTTCGCGGAGACGCCGCGGTCGATGCCGCTGCGGACGACGGCCGGCATCAGCAGTGTGGCCACGGCGTCCAGCGCGACGAGCGCGAGGCCGGCGAGGAACGCGACCCGGACCGGGCGGAGCAGGCCCTTGAGCGTGAACCTCGGGTCCGGTGGGTGCGTCAGGCTGTCAGGAATGTCCGGCTTGTCGTCGGGATACGGCAGGGCCGCGACCCGGGCGAGCAGCTCCGGGCGTGGTCGCGGCGGCTCCGGCGATGCCGCCGTCCCGGGCGAACGACGCCCGCCCCCGGGCCCCGGCGGCGATCGCGGCGGCGTTGCGGGTTTCCGCGGTGTCGAGCGCCGGTCTTGCCGACACGTTCGCGCTGATCTGCAGCTCGTCGTCGGTCTCCGGATAGAACAGGCGCCGGAACTCGGCACTGCTCTCGCGCAATTCGGGCGACCGTGCCGGCGGCGACCGCCCTCCCGCCGGCGAGCACGACGACCCGATCGGCCAGCTCGAGCGTGGAGTGCCGGTGCGCGACGAGCAGCGTGGCCCGCGTCTGGTCGCCGGCGCGCAGGCGTGCGTTGATCCGGGCTTCGACCCGCGGGTCGACGGCCGAGGTGGCGTCGTCGAGGATCAGCAGCCGTGGCTGTGGCAGCAGCGCCCGAGCGAGCGCGATCCGCTGCCGCTGCCCGCCGGAGAGGGTCAGGCCGCGTTCGCCGATCACGGTGTCGTAGCCGCTGGGCAGCCGTTCGATGAACGCGTCCGCTTCGGCGAGCGCGGCCGCGGCTCGGATCTGCGCCGGGGTGGCGTCGGGCCGGCCGTAGGCGATGTTGGCGGCGACGGTGTCGGAGAACAGGATCGCGTCGTCGAGCACGGTCCCGGCCGCGCGGCGCAGCGAGGTCCGGCGTCACGTCGCGAAGATCGAGGCCACCGACGCGTACGGTGCCGGTCGCCGGGTCGTAGAACCGGGTCAAGAGCTGCAGCATCGTCGATTTGCCGGAACCGGCCCCGCCGACGACGGCGACCGTCTCCCCCGGGGCGACCCGCAGCGTAAGGCCGGTCGAGCACGTCGGCGCCGCCGTACCCGAAGTGGACGTCGTCGAACTCGATGCCGAGCGGGCCGTCCGGAAGGTCGACAGCGTCGGGCGCGTCGACGATGCCGGGCGGGGTGTCGATGACGTCCAGGAGACGTTCGAAGCTGGCCCGGGCCTGACCGGTCCGACGACGAGCAGTTCACCGAAGGCGTCCACCTCGCTGACGAGCTGGATCGAGGTAGGTGGAGAAGGCGAGGAACGTGCCGAGGGTGAGGTGGCCGTGCAGGGCCAGCCAGCCGCCGAACAGCAGCACGCCGACCTGGCCGAGCGCCGGGATCGCGGTGAACATCGGGCTGAAGCGCGCTTGCAGGCGCACGGCGCGTACGCGACTCGCGTAGAGGGTCTCGGACTGCTGTTGCACCGTCGCGAGTTCGCGGTCCTCCTGACCGAACCCCTTCACGACGCGTACGCCGGTGACCGCCGCTTCGACGTGCCCGACGAGGTGGCCGGCCTGCTGGGAGGCGTCCCAGTTGGCGGGGAACAGGGTGCGGCGGGCGCCCCTCGACACGAGCCACATCGCCGGTGCGAGCGTAACGGTGACGAGGGTCAGCAGCGGCGACAGGGTGAGCATGACACCGAGCGCGATCACGAAGAAGAGCGCATTGCTGGCCACGTACGGGAGCATCGTGATGGTGCCGCCGACGACCCCGACATCGGTGATGGACCGGCTGACGACCTGCCCGGTGTCGATCGCGTCCTGCCCCGCGCCGTCGAGCCGGATGAGCGTGGCGAAGAGGTCGCGCCGCAGGTCGAAGTGGATGCTCTGGCCGAGTCGGGCGGCGGCGATCCGGGTCGCGTAGCGGGCGGCGTACGTCGCGAGCGCGATCACGACGAGCAGGCCGGCCCACGCCCGCACGTGCTGGTTGCCGGGCAGCGTGTCGATGACGTGGCGAATGACCAGCGGCACCGTGATGCCGAGCACGACGCCGAGGATCGAGCCGAGCGACGTGACGGCGACGAGGCCACGGTGGGCCCGGAGGTACGGGAAAAGTCTGCGTAGCCAGGGGGTCACACGCGACAACCTATCCGGGTGCTCCGGCCGGGGGCGACAGGTTAACGGCGGCGTCGCGTGGGGTGCCGGGCGGCGTCGCCGTGGCGCCTCATGCCGGCCTGTGCACTCCGACGGCGCTCCTGAACCGCTACCGAGTGTGATGGTCGGGTCAAGGCGGGTGAGGTGGTGCGCGTGACTTTGCTCTGCTCACCTGGAGGCTTCACCAACGCTGTGTAACCACTCGCGGACGAGTCAACGCGGACCCGAATGCTGTTATCGCAGGTCAATGCGCAGATGCGTATGGGTGAGCAGAGCAAAGCTCCGCGGAAGGGCATAACGCGACGGCAGGTGTGGCGACGCTGTGTAGTGCGCGCTGACGGTCGCGGTCTGTAGTCGCCGGGCGATGAGGGCGCGCCTCGACGAGTCATCGCGTGACGTAGTCCAGCCGCAATGTGGGCATGCCTACGACGCACTCGCCACCTCACGCCGCCGTCAACGTAGGGCGTTTCGGATCTTGCCGCGTATCGGGGTCTCAGCGCAGGACGTGAGCCCGGAAAGTGTCAAGATCCGAAAACGCGGACCGCATAAAGCGGCGACGCGCACATAAAGCGGCGACGCGCACATAAAGCGGCGACGCGCACATAACTGTCATTATGTGCGCGTCCGTATGGCCGGGATCTTCTCGACGTGGATTATCGGATTACCGATATTGGTAATCCGATAATCTGCAAAACCTCCCCCGAAACTAGGGACGGCGTTTGCGCGCCGAGGTACTTCATGTCGCTTCGCGGCCGAACTGGCGAATCCCGTGTTGACAAGGCGAGTCCGTGGCGAGTTCTCACTCAAATGGCAAGCAACGAGGGGGTGCTGACGTTCGTGAACGTCAGCACCCCCTCGTGTTGTGGCGCGGCCTTGCGATGCAGTGACGCATACCGCAGGCGACTGGCGGATCAGTCGGTCATGGACTCTTTCGGGAAGGTGCGAGTGCGGTGTGTGTCGTAGTCGAGCCCGTAGACCTTCTTCAGGTCCTCGATGGCTTTGAGCGCGGCCTTACCGTGCGGGCTGGCGCTGGACTCGCCTTCATCGCCCGGTACCGGATCGAAGGAGTGGAGGACGATCTTTTCCAGCAGCTCGCCCAGCGTCTCGTCGTTGAACTCGGCCAAGCCCTTCAGTACCTTCACCAGCCGAGCTTCCATGCGAACGCCCAGTTGGACCCGCTGGATCTTCTGTGCAGCTTCGGTCACAGCCTCATCCTCCCCGTTATTTTGTTACCTAGGGACCAAGGTAACAAACCTGATTGGAGGTGTCGCTCTAATTTGCAGCCATGCCAACCCCACGTGCCGGGGAGCTTCAGGACGGCGAGCACGCGGCGATTGCGGCCGTGATGGCTCTGACGACGATGCGCTTACGGTCGCGTCCTATCGGATGCGCCGAGCCGACGCCAGAGGCGGAGAAAGCATTCGGCCGCCGATGCAACCTCGAACCTCCCGGGCGTGGTTTATACGGCGAGGGCTTCGAGAGGAGACGGCGGACAAACATGTCAGATCAAGAAGACGAGACCAGCTTTCGGGAGTACTTCGGCTCGCGCCTGGATTCGCTGCGCCGCACCGCGTACCTGATGTGTGGTGACTGGCACGCCGCCGATGACGCGGTGTCCACCGCCATCGTGAAGGTCCACCGGAACTGGGCTCGGGTCTCGCGGATGGAGAACGTCGACGCGTACGTGCGGCGTGCGGTGATCACGGCGGGGATGGACGAACGGCGCCGATTCTGGCGTCGCGAACGGTTGGCGGTCCAGTCGCCGCTGGGCGATCAGTCCGGGGACCATCGCGCGCTGCACGACCGGATGTCGCTCCTCAAGCATCTCAAGGCGCTGCCGCCCAGGCAGCGGGCCGCGATCGTGCTGCGGTTCTACTGCGACCTGTCGGTGGAGCAGACCGCCGAGGTGCTCGAGTGCAGCCCGGGCACGGTGAAAAGCCAAACCGCCCGGGCTTTGGCCACGTTGCGTACGTCGGCGAGCGACGTACACGATCTCGTATGAAAGGGAACGTCATGGGACTGACCGAAGACCTGCACGATCTGGTGGAGAAGCTTCCGCCGCAGAGTTTCGAGCTCGATCAGCTGATCCGGCGCGGTCAGAGTCGCCGGGCGTCGTCACGGACCTGGGTCGCGGTGGCGGGTTTCGCCGCGGTGGCACTGGTCGTGGGCGGCGGGTATGCGCTGACGAGCGGACCGCGGTCGGTCGCGCATCCGGTTCAGGCCGGCACCGCGACCACGGCGGCCACCACACCGACACCGACGCGCACGCCGGACGACTCCGGGATTGGGGCCCGGCTCACCGCGGGTCTCGCGCTCCTGCCGATCCCCCTGCATGTGCCGCACAACGCCAGGTTCAGCTCGAGACCCGCACCGTTGGGCGGCGACACCCCTATCTACGATTCGCCGCAATACTTCGTGTCGTGGACGTACAACGGCATCACCTTCGGCATGACCGTCGCGCATCAGCCGCAGAAGCCCGACCCGAAGACCAACGGCTGTGCATCCGGTAGCGGCGGCGCGTGCACATCCGACGCCGGCGACACGGGCATCACGACGAAACTGATCTTCCCGGCGAAACACGGCTCGAAGGCGTCCAACCTATCCGTGTTCTACACCGCTCTTGATGGCACGAACGTCATCATCATCGCCCAAACCGGGTCCCGGCTCGGTGTTCCCGTGTCTCTGCTGCCGTATCTGGTGAAGGCAGCCCACAGCAATCGCTTCCTTCTGGGGCCGTAACCCCGATCTCGTACAGTGTCGGTCATGATCACGATTGGCAGACTGGAGCCGGTGGACCGGACGGCTTGGGAGACGTTGTTCCGGGCGTACATCGACTTCTACGGGCGCACCGAACCACAGGAGATGTACGAGCGGGCCTGGCGGGAGTTCTCGGCCGACGACCGGATGCACGCGCTCGGTGCCCGACTCGACGGGCGACTGGTCGGGATCACGCATTTCCTCGTGCATCCGAGCACGTCCTCGGCCGACGCGTGTTACCTGCAGGATCTCTTCACCGCCCCGGACGCTCGTGGTCACGGCGCGGGCCGGGCGCTGATCGAGGCGGTGTCCGATTGGGCCCGCGAGCGCGGCTGCGGCCGGGTCTACTGGACGACGCAGGTGTCGAACACGACCGCCCGCCGCCTTTACGACCAGGTTGCCGAGGATCGGGGGTTCATGGTCTACCGCCGGAATCTGTGATGTGTCGATCCGGGCGGTCCCCGTTCGTGTAGTAGATAAATGGCTCACACGGAAGGATCAAGACCATGAAGCAATACCTGCTCAGCGTGTACCAGCCGGACGGCTTGACGCCCGATCCCGACGTCCTGGCGAAGATCGGCGAACGTCTCGACGACCTCAACGCCGAGATGCGCGCCGCCGGCTCCTGGGTGTTCTCGGGTGGCCTGTTCCCGCCGAGCACCGCGACGGTTCTGCGTGCCGGCGACGGCGACGTGCTGATGACCGACGGGCCGTTTACCGAGGGCAAGGAGCATCTCGGCGGCTTCACGATCATCGCGGCCGCCGACCTCGACGCCGCGCTCGCGTGGGGCCGGCGTCTGGCCGAGATCACGACGTTGCCGATCGAGGTCCGTCCGTTCCAGGGCGAGGTCTAACACGTGCCGGCCGCGACCGTCGCCCAGATCGAGCGGGTGTTCCGCGCGGAGTACGGGCGGGCGGTCGCGGTCCTGGTGCGCGTCTTCGGGGACATCGACGTGGCCGAGGAGGCGGTGCAGGACGCGTTCGCCGCGGCGATGCAGCGGTGGCCCGAGACCGGTCTGCCACCGAGCCCGGCCGGATGGATCATCACGACCGCGCGGCGTCGGGCGATCGACCGGCTGCGCCGCGAATCCGAGCGCGAGAATCGGCACGCGCAGGCCGCGCTGCTGCACGCCCGCGACGAATCGCCGGAGGAGGGTCCTGTGCGTGACGAGCGGCTTCGCCTGATCTTCACGTGCGCGCATCCGGCGCTCGCGGCGAACGCGCGGGTCGCGTTGACGTTGCGGCTCCTCGGCGGGCTGAGCACGGCCGAGATCGCGCGGGCGTTCCTGGTGCCCGAGGCCACGATGGCGCAGCGGATCGTGCGGGCCAAGGGCAAGATCCGGGACGCCGGCATTCCGTACCGGGTTCCCGCCGAGGCCGACTTGCCGGATCGGATCGCGGCTGTGCTCGCCGTCGTGTACCTGATCTTCAACGAGGGGTACGCCGCGAGTTCCGGCGACCGGTTGATCCGTGACGACCTGTGTGCGGAGGCGATCCGGCTCGGCCGGCTGCTGGCGGAGCTGATGCCCGACGAGCCCGAGGTGATCGGGCTGCTCGCGTTGATGCTGCTGATCGAGGCACGGCGGCCGGCGCGCGTGAGCGCCGACGGCGCGCTCGTGCTGCTCGCCGACCAGGACCGTCGCTTGTGGAGCGGGGAGCTCATCGCCGAGGGTCAGGCGCTGGTGCGGCAGTGCCTGCGACGCGGCAGCCCCGGCCCGTACCAGATTCAGGCGGCGATCAACGCGGTCCACAGCGAAGCGCCGACGGATTGGGCGCAGATTCTCGCGCTCTACGATCAGCTGCTAGCCCTGGCACCGACGCCGGTCGTTGCGCTCAACCGGGCGGTCGCGGTTGCCGAGGTCGACGGGCCGGCGGCGGCGCTCGCGATCGTCGACGCCCTCGAGCTCGGCGACTACCAGCTCTTTCATGTGGTGCGCGCGGATCTGCTCCGTCGTCTCGGCCGCGTCTCGGATGCCTTGGCCGAATACGACGCGGCGATCGGAGCGGCCGGCAACGCCGCCGAACGCGACTTCCTGCGCAGGCGACGGCTCGAGATCACTCCAACCGCTCTCGACTGAGACCCTCGCGCGCACGGCTATTGGTGCTCGTAGAAGTCGACGACGATGCCCGTGCGCCGGACGGTCACGATGGCGTGATCGCCGAACGCGTCCATCAGGACGTCATTGAATTCTCGGCTGCTCATGGCGTCGGCGAGGGCCCGGGCGCGCCGGTAACGGGGTTCGTCGGTGCCCTCGTAGGGGCGGTTGCGATCGGCAAATGCCGACGACATCGAGTAGTGGCGACCGGCCCGACCGAGCGTCGGGTGCACGTAGTTGTAATAGTCGGCGACGAGTAGGTCGTCGCGATCGGCGTTCGGGTCGTGCACGGTGCGGACCCAGAAATCCGAGGCGGTGAAGACGCAGGGCTCTCCGTCGTTGAAGTAGGGCGTGAACTGCCGCCACCCGAACTCGTCGATCTCGGGGTCGTTGAGCAGGTCGGCCAGCAGCGGTTGAAGCTCGGTCAGTGGCCGCTGGTGCACGCGGCCGGCGGGCGTGATGGTGCCCTCGACTCGGATGCCCAGGAAGTTGGCGTGACTCACAGCGTCGCTCCCGTCGGGTGGTCGGTCAGAGCCGCGGCGGCACCGAGCAGTGTGGACAACGGCATTTCCTTGCGTTGGCTGCCGGACATCCATGCCTGGATCGGCATGCCGGCGATGTAGTCGGCGGGGCTGGGCAGCCAACCGAGGTCTTCCAGGATGTGCCGTTCGGCGATCAGCCGCACCGGGACGCGTTTATGTCCCACGGCCAGGGTCACCCCGAAGACGCGCTGGCACAGAAACACCCCGGCGGTGTGGTGGTACATCGAGCGGTGCCGCACGTCACCGATGATCTGCTTGGACGAGTCGATGAACTCCTCGATCGGCAGATAGATCTCCGGTTCGCCACCCCACTTGCGGGCCGCCGATTGCGCGTGATGCCAGGAATTCATGGGCGCAGCGTAACCGCGCGGTACGACAACGGCGGCCACGGTCGCTGGGCACGCGCTAGCCTCGACCGGTGACTCAGATTCTGCTCGTCACCGGCAGCACCCGCGGCGCCTCCACGAACACGGCCGCGCTCCGCACCGCCCACGCGCTGTCGATCGACGGCGTCGACACCGTGTTCTACGACGGGTTGAGCGACCTGCCAGCGTTCAACCCCGACCACGACACCGATCCCCCGCCGCCGATCGTGGCCGCGTTGCGAGCGCATATCGCCGCCGCCGACGCGATCCTGTTCTGTACGCCGGAGTACGCCGGGTCGCTGCCGGGCACGTTGAAGAACCTGCTCGACTGGACGGTCAAGGGCGGCGAGATGGAGGGGAAGCCGGTCGCGTCGCTGAACGTCGCCACGGCTCCTCGGGGCGAGCAGGCCCAGGCGATGCTGCGGACGGTGCTCGGCTACGTCGCCGCCGACGTCATCGAGGCCGCGTGGGTGCGGGTGCCGGTGCCACGGGACGCCGTCGGTGCCGGTGGCGTCGTCGATGATCCGGTTACCCGTACCCACATCAGCGATCTGCTGGTTTTGATCTCGAAAGCCGTCACTCCACGATGATGAGCCGCTGGGTGGCGCGGGTCAGCGCGACGTAGAGGTCGTTGCGGCCGCGCGGCGACTCGGCCACGATGTGCGCGGGTGACACGACGACGACCGCGTCGAACTCGAGACCCTTGGCCTGCCGCACGTCGAGCACGACGACCTGGTGCGTGAGATCGGGGTCCTCGCCGGCCGCGGCCTCGGGCAGACAGCGACGAGCCAGGTCAAAATCGTTGTCCGCCACGAGTACGGCCAGCCGCCCGTCGCCGACCTCGGCCACCAGTTTCGCCACGACACCGGGCAGCGTGGCGGCGATGTCTGCGGCCGTGATCGTCTCGGGCTTGACGCCGCTGCTCCGGATCGACCTCGGCACCCGCAGGTCGGGGTCGATCTCGGCGAGCACACCGGCGGCGACGTCCATGATTTCCGACGGGGTCCGGTAGTTGACGGTCAGCTCCGAAATCCGCCACCGGTCGGCGACGTACGGCGTGAGCGTGTCACCCCAGGACGTCGTGCCGGCCAGGTCGCTCGTCTGGGCCACGTCGCCGACGAGCGTCATCGAGCGGCTCGGCACCCGGCGCATCAGCGCGCGCCACGCCATGTCCGACAGTTCCTGCGCCTCGTCGACGATCACGTGCCCGTACGCCCACTGCCGGTCGGCGGCGGCACGCTCGGCAACCGACAGTCCGTCGCCTTCGGATTGGCGGGAGGCGAGCCGGCCGGCGTCGATGAGGTCGTACGCCATCAGGATCTCTTCGTCGTCTTCGATGTCGCGGGAGAGGATGTCGAGCACGCCCTCGGCGTAGGAGACCTCGGTGCCGCGCGCGCGTTCCTCGGCTTCGATCGCGGCCGAGTCGTCGACGCCGAGCAGTTCCGCGGCCTCGTCGAGCAGCGGCACGTCGGCGGGCGTCCACGCGTCCGCGACCGGGCGGGCGAGCTGCGCGCGTTCGGCGTCGGTGAGGTCGGGCGCGGCACTCTCGAGCCGGTCGGGTTCGGCGAACAGGTCCCCGATCAGCTCCTCCGGCGTCAGGACCGGCCACAGCTCGTCGATCGTCGCCAGCACGCCGGTGTCGTCGCGCAGCTCGTCACGGATCGTGGCCAGGTCGGCGGCGGTGAGCAGGTTCGGGCCGCCGAGCACGTCGATGCCGATACGGTCCGCGACCTGCCGGGCTAGTGCTTCGATCATGTCGCGTACGAAGATCGGCCGGGCCTGATTGTGTGGCAGTTTGCTCCGGCGGACGCGGTCGCGGACCCGTTCGCACGTGGCCCGGTCGAAGCGCAGCACGTCGCGGTCGAACGAGATCTCCCAGACGTCGTCGGGGACCTGCTCGCGATCGGCGATGGCGTTCGCGATGACGCCGGTCATGGCGGTGCGGCCCTTGATTTCGGCGGCGGCGGGCGTGTCGACGGCCTTCGCGGAGACGCCGGGGAACAGGTCGCCGATCGTGGCGAGCACGACGGCGCTTTCACCGAGGCCGGGGAGCACGCGGGCGATGTAGCGCAGGAAGGTCGCGTTGGGCCCGACGATGAGCACCGCGCGTTGCCCGAGTTCGGCGCGGTGCGTGTAGAGCAGGTACGCGGCCCGGTGCAGCGCGACGGCGGTCTTGCCGGTGCCGGGGCCGCCCTGCACGACGAGGATGCCGTCGTGGCTCGACCGGATGATCTCGTCCTGTTCGACCTGGATGGTCTCGACGATGTCGCTCATCTCGCCGGTGCGGCTGGCGTTCATCGCGGCGAGCAGCGCGTTTTCGTTCGTGACGGTGTCATGCATCTCGGCCGTGGCCGCGGTCGCGTCGAGGACCTCGTCGTCGAAGCCGATGACCTCACGGCGGCGCGTCTGGATGTGGCGCCGGCGGCGTACGCCCTCCGGCGCAGCCACGGTCGCCAGGTAGAACGGACGGGCGGCCGGTGCGCGCCAATCCATCAACAATGGTGTCGGGTCGTCGCTGTCGTGGTCGTGAATGCCGATACGGCCGATATAGGAATGGGTGTCGTCGGTGAAATCGAGATGACCGAAAACCAGTCCATTCTCGACGGCGTTGTATTGCGCGATGTAATCGGTGTACATCGACACGTTTGAATCGCGTTCGCTGCGCGCCTGCTGC
The DNA here is from genome assembly GCA_963797605.1 of uncultured Actinomycetota bacterium. Lineage (GTDB taxonomy): Bacteria > Actinomycetota > Actinomycetes > Mycobacteriales > Micromonosporaceae > DASQPR01. Next base: position 331,188 of record CAWCPX010000009.1, read on the forward strand.
GTGCCACCGGGGCCGGAACCCCGGGCCGCACTGGTCAGCCGCTCGTTCGCGACTTCGCGGAGCGCGTCGAGCCGTCCGTACAGCATGGTGACGTACGATTGTTCGCGGCCGAGTTCACTTGACACTCATGCTCCTCATGCGATACAGTTCTCTCAACAAAGGGCTAAAGCATTATGCCCAGCATTAAGACATACGACGACCACGATAGCGGGTCGTCGTTTTTTATGCCATCGGCTCGGCCGATTGTGCCGATTCATGGTTGTTCCGCCGGTCGTGCCGACCTTTGGTTGCCGGGGCCGCCGCGTATCGGCACGACCGAGCGGGGCCGCCACCGTTCGGCACGATCCACCCGAGCCGCCGCCGCTGGGATGGATCGTGCCGAGCCCTGGTCGCCGGGCTGGCCGCGCCGATGCACGGTTGCAGGAGGCCGATTGTGCCGACCGATGGTCATCGGGGCCGCCACGGCTCGGCACAGTCGATCCAGGCCGCCGCTCGCATGTCTCGTGGCGGCCCATGGTCGCTCGGTTGTGCTGATCCATGGCTGCTGAGGCCGGTTGTGCTGATCCATGGCTGCTGAGGCCGGTTGTGCTGTCAGTGCTGACGTGTCGATGCATGGTTGCTGGGGCCGCCACGATTCGGCACAGTCGAGGCGGGCCGCCGCCACTGGGATGGATCGTGCGATCCACGGTTGCTCTGCCGGTCGTGCCGATCCATGGTTGATGGGGCCGGTTGTGCCGATGCATGGTTGCTGAGGGCGCCACGATTCGGCACAGTCGAGGCGGGCCGCCGCCACTGGGATGGATCGTGCCGATGCCACGGTTGCTCTGCCGGTTGTGCCGATCCACGGTTGCTCTGCCGGTTGTGCCGATCCACGGTTGTGCCGACCCATGGTTGCTGGCGGCTGGTTGTGCCGATGCATGGTTGCTGGGGCCGCCACGATTCGGCACGATCGAGTGGGGCCGCCATCGTTCGGCACGATTCACATGGAGCCGCCGCCGCTCGCACCGCCTGGCACGATCGGCCGCCGCGACCCAGGTGGCGGAGAGCGTCAGCTTCCGTAGACCGCGCGTTCGATCGTCTCGACGGCGACCCGCTGGCCCGGCGCCCAGCCCTCGGTCGACACGCTGCCGGCGATCTCCGACGGTTTCGGGCTGTCCGACCGCACGACCTCGCTCAGCATGTCGGCGAGCGCGCCCGGCGTCGGGTCGGCCCACCGGGCGTAGGGGCTTTCCAGGTCGGCGCTCGCGTACGGCCCGCCGGACAGCACCGGCACGACCCCGCAGGCGATCATCTCGGCCGGCACGAGGGACACGTTCGTGAACGACATCGCGATCCCGGCGCGGGCGGTGTTGTAGAGCTCGGCGAGCTTCGCCGTCGTCAGCCGGCCGTGGTTGGTCACCGGGAAGTCGACGGCGACGGTCGGGTCACCGAACAGATGGATCTGCTGCTCCGGGTGCCGACGGTGGAACTCGTGCAGCGCGAGCACCCCGAGGGCGTACCCGCGCCGGGGGGCGTCGCGCTTGGCGTAGAACACGACGCCACTGCGCTCGCCCGGGATTGGTCAGGTTGTAGACGCTCGTGTCGCACCCGTACGCGGCGACCGGGGCATCGACGTTGAACTTCTCTTTGAGGAGATGGGCGCACATGTTGCCGATGGCGAGGTGCTGGAAACCGAAGCGGTAGCTGTCTTCGGCGAGCGCGTACTCGGAGCCCTGCGGGTAGAAGAACGGCTCGAAGTCCTGCACGAGGTAGAGGCGCCGGGTCGGCACGTGGCCGCGCACGGCGAGCACGTGGGCGGTCTGCCAGGCGGTCGCGACGTACGCGTCGAGGGGTGCCAGACCTTCGGCGACGGAGCGGATCTCGGCGCGTACGCGTGGCCAGTATTGCCGGATGACCTGCTCGTGGCGGGACATCTCGCCGGCGAACCGGTCGTAGAGGTAGAGCACGCACGTGTGACCGGCGGCTTCGACCGCTTCGATCATGCGGAACATGGTGGTGTGGCCACCGGAGCCGGGGCCCTGGCGGGGTGCAGATCCAGCCGACGGTCAGCGGGGTGCCAGCGCGTGGGTCGGACCGACGGGGTCACGAGGTTGAGGCGGCGGGAGTCGGCGACGTCGTCGAGGAGCAGCGGGAAGTCGAGTTCGGCGGCGCCGAGACGCTGGTAGGCGACGCGGGAGACCCGCTGGGCGAAGCCGCGGGCGCCGTCGTTTGACAGGATCCGGATCGCCTCACGGGCCCGGGCCGACTTACTCATCTCAGCACCCGCTTGATCTGGTTTTTCACGGTGACCGGCACGATATCCGCTGCGGCCCGGCGAGACGCGGCGCGGACGGCTTCACCGACCCGACGGCCGGCGCCGGTCTGGTTGGCGAGCGCCTGCGCGTAGACCTCGCCGAGCTTGTCGGCGGCCGCGTCGAGACTGTATCGCTCGACGACGAGGCGGCGGCCCCAGCCGCCCAGGACGGCCCGGCGCGTCGGCGTCGGCGGCCAGCGATCGGATCTGGTCGACGAGTGTGCCGGCGCCGGGGTCGGGTGCTTCACCGAAGAAGCCGACGTGCAGGAAGTGCGGGAGCGTTTCCGGTGTGCACGCCATCGAGAAGCCGCCGACACCGAGCACGATCAGCGGTTTGCCGAACGACAGCGCCCGCAGCGCCGAGCCGCCCATGCCGAGCGCGATGTCGGCGGCCGCGTACGCGGGGCGGGGATCGGAGAGCGAACCGGTCAACGTGACGGCCTCGTGGCCGAGCGGCTCGTTGACGGCGGCGGCCCGGGCGCGCATCTCGTCGGCGGACGGGCCGGCGCCGACGATGACAGCCGGAGCCGGGCGTCGTCGAGTTCACGGATCGCCTCGATCGTGCGGAAGATGCCTTCGCCCTTCATGTCGGGCTCGAGACGGCTCACGATGACGAGGGCGAGTTCGTGGTCGGCGATGCCGCACTCGGCGCGGAACTTCGCTCCGTCGACGGCGCCGATCGAGTCGGCCCGGGTGTTGACCGGTGGTTCGATCAGGGTCGGGGTGTCGCGGAAGCCGTCGGCGCGGGTGACGAGTTCCTGGCTGCCGAGGATGAGTTCCGGGTAACGGGGAAGCCACGTCGGCACGGCCATGGCGTAGATCGTGGCGGTCATCGCGGTGCCCAGGCGCACGTGCGGCCCGTGGAACGCGTCGAGGATCAGCGGGTATTCGTACACGTGGACAAGGTCGGTCTGGTATTCCTGCACCGCGCGCACGAGGGCGCGGGCGACCGACGGCCGGTAGGGAAGAACCCGCCGGGTGCGTTCGAGCGGGTGCCGCACCAACGTGACGGGGAGGCCGGCGTCGCGGGCCATGTCGGCGACCGGGCCCGGGACCTCGCCGTGCTGGACGCCGAAGATGGCGACCTCGTGGCCGCGCTCGCGCATCGTCAGGGCGAGGTCGAGCGCGTTGAGCTGGCTGCCTCCGAGTTCGAGGTGGTGCAGGCCGACGAGCAGGCGCACGTCAGTTCACCGCCCCGGAAATGTCGGACATGGAGCCTCCACGAATCGTCGAACACATCGGCACCCGACGGTATTGATTACCGGCGCAGGACAGCAACCGGGGCCCTTCATGTGTACGAAAGGCGACAGTGAGCCGCTCACGCTTTCGGCGGCGGCGTGGTCCGGAACCGCGGTTCCGGACCGCGGTGTCTCATGCCGCCCGCAGACCATCAGCGGCTGCTCGGAGGGCGTCGTCGAGGTCGATGGGCTTGATGCCGAAGGTCTCGGTGGTGCTGCTGGAGTCGATGACGAACGGCTTCGCGAACTGGTAGCGCGTGGCCCGAAGTTCTTTGACGATCGGGGAGAACAGACCGACCGACCACAACACGGGGTACGGGACGGTGATCAGCTTCGCCTTTCCGGCGCCGTTGACCTCGGCGAACCGGGTCGCCAACTGCGCGGACGGTCATCGGCCGGGTTGGACGGGCAGAGCCATGCCTGGCCCCAGGCCCGCTCGTCGGTCGCGACGGTGACCAGGGTCCGGGCGGCGTCGGTGATCGACGTCCAGCTGTGCGGCACGTCCAGCGGCGCGATCGAGTAGCCGGCGCTGCCCTTGAGCAGCGGCTTGCCGACGCCGGTGCGAACAGCCCGTTGGCCTCGATGTAGTCGCTCGCCCGCACCTCGGTCGCCCGGATCCGGCCGGCCTCGTGGGCGGCCAGCGCGTCGCGCCACATGTCGGCGCGGATCCGCAGCTTCGGGTGGGTCGCGGCCAGCGGCGTCTCCGGCGTGATCGGCGCCGTCGACCGGGCCGTAGCCGTAGAGGTTGCTCATCGTGACGAGGGTCGCCTCGCTGCGCTCGGCCGCGGTCAGCAGCGACGCGGCGAGCGGCGGCCAGTCGGTCGAGCCACTGGTGGTACTGCGGGTTCGCGCAGTTGTAGAGCGCGACCGCGCCTTCGCGAGTTCGGCCAGCCGGTCGGCGTCGGTGGCGTCGGCGGCGACGCGCTCGATGGCGGGGTGCTCCGGGCCGGTCCCGCGGCGGGTGACGAGGCGGACGCGTCTCGCCGCGCTCGGCCAGCATCTGGGCGGTGGCCGATGCCGACGGCGCCGGCTCCGACGATCACGTGCTGTGACATGTCGATCTCCTTCGGATCGTGCTCGATATCGAGAGCAGTGCTCTCTGTTGTGACCAATAGTCGCACACGATCGGTGCGCAGATGCAAGAGCAGTGCTCTCGAATGTGTGCAACAATCTCGTTATGGCTGCTCCTTCGATCCGCGCCCGGGTCCGCGCCGAGATGATCGGCGAGATCAAGACGATCGCCCGGCGGCACCTGGAGACCGACGGCGCGAACCTGTCGCTGCGCGCGGTCGCCCGGGACATGGGCATGGTCTCGTCGGCGCTCTACCGTTATTTCGCCGAGCCGGGACGACCTGCTCACGGCCTTGATCATCGACGCGTACGACAAGGTCGCCGACGCCGCCGAGGCCGGGGACGCGGCCGTGACCGACCGCGCCGACGTGCGCGGCCGGTGGCTCGCGACCGGCCGCGCGGTCCGGGCGTGGGCGCTGGCGAACCCGGCCGAGTACGCGCTGATCTACGGCAGCCCGGTGCCCGGGTACGCGGCTCCGCCGGACACGATCGTGCCCGCCGCCCGGATCGCGGTCGTGCTGATCGGGATCCTCGCCGACGGGTACACCGCGCGGCACGCTCACCGACGACCGGCGATCGCTGCCGGCCGCCGTGCGGGCCGATCTGACCGCCGTCCGCGACGCGATCTCGCCGGGGCTGCCGGAGACGATCCTGATGCGCGGCATGATCGGCTGGATCCACCTGTTCGGCGCGATCAGCTTCGAGCTGTTCGGGCAGCTCAACAACGTGATCGAGGCCCGCGACGAGTTCTTCGCGCTGCAGATGGGCGCGATGGCCGACCTGATCGGGCTCTAACGTGGAGATCCCGCATGGCGGGCTGCCGCGCGCAGCGATGTGGCGTGTACGGCTACCGGAGCCGGGCGGCTGCCCGTACCCGTGAAATCTTTAAGGCCTTATAGCCAGCCGTTGCGGCGGAACAGGAGGTAGAGCGTGATGGTGCCGCCGACGGTGAGCGCCGCGGACGCGTAGAGGCCGTTGTGGTCGGCGAAGCCCGGATACGGCAGGTTCTGGCCGTACCAGCCGGTGACCGCGGTCGGCACCGCGATGATCGCGGCCCAGCTGGTGACCTTCTTCATGATCGCGTTCAGCTGGTTGCCGCGCAGGTTGAGGTTGGTGTCGTAGATGTTCGCGATCAGGTCGCGCAGCGATTCGGTCCACTCGCTGGCGCGGAGCACGTGGTCGTAGACGTCCTGGAAGTAGGGCATCGTCGTCGGCGTCGACGAGGTGCAGGTCGCGGCGCAGCAGCGTGTTGACGACCTCGCGCATCGGCAGCACGACCCGGCGCAGCGACGACGAGCGACTTGCGGAGTTGGAAGGTGCGTTGCTGCATCGACGTCTGTCCGCACGCTCTCGGCGAACAGCTGGTCTTCGAGCGCCTCGACCTCGGTGTCGAGCGACTGGATCGCGTCGAAGTGGCTGTCGACGACGAAGTCGAGCAGGCCGTGCACGAGGAACGCGACGCCGGCTGCGTCGCGATCGCGTCGTCGCCGTCCCACCGGGCGACCACGGCGTCGATGTCGAAGTCCGGGCTCTTGCGTACGGTCACCAGCGCGTTCCGGGTGATGAACGCGGAGACCTCGGCGGTCGTCAGCACGCCGGTGTCGGTGTCGAGCCGCACCGAGTACGCGGTCAGGAACAGGTGGCTCGCGTAGTGGTCGAGCTTCGGCCGCTGGTGTTCGTGGATCGCGTCCTCGACGGCGAGCGGGTGCAGGCCGAGTTCCTCGCTGATCGCGCCGAGGTCGGCCTCGGTCGGTTCGCAGATGTCGAGCCAGACGGTGGCGGCGGGATCCTCGGGTAGTCGGAGACCTCGGCGACCGGGAAGTTCTCGGCTTCCAGCGCGCCGTCGCGGTAGACGCGGGTGCGATGCATGCGGTCAGTATCTCCCCGAGGATGCCTGCGTCGGTGCCGCCGGCGGAGCGCCGCCGGCTGCTGGTGCGGCGGTCGACGGCGCTGGGTGCGCCGGCGGCGGCGCCATGCACGGATCATGTTCGGCGGCGGCTGGTCGGCACCGGTGAGCCGGTCGAGTTCCGGCCAGACCGCGGCGGTCGCGGCCCGGTCTGCGCATGATGCGCCGGGCCGCCCGCCGGTGCCGCTCGGCCAGCACCGCGGCGAGATAGGCCCAGCCCGGGCGTGCCGGCCGGCGGTGGCGGTGACACGCAGGCGCGCGACCTCGGCGGCGAGTTCCCGACCGAGGCGGGTCCGGGCCGGTTCGCGCAGACCCGGTTGCGGGCCAGGTAGTTGCGGACGGCGAGCGCGAGGTCGTCGGACAGGCCGGTCAGGTCGAGCGTCGCCGCCCACGGCGCCAGCTGCGGCGGCATCGCCGGCACCCAGCCCCACGTCCCGTGCCGTGCGGTCGTGGATCACGATGGTGCCGGCCGCGATGTCGCCGAGCCGCTTGCCCGGCCGGGTTCGTCAGTCATCGTGCCGATGCTCGCGAACCAGGTCAGCGGCGGCAGCAGACCCGGCACCTCGGCCGCGACCCCGACCAGCGTGCGGGTGAGCGCCTGCCGGAACCGGATCGGGCCGCCGTCGTCGCGGACGACCCGCAGCCCCATCGCGAGCTTCCCGACCGTGCGCCCGCCGCGCGAACGTCTCCATCACCACCGGGTAGGCGATCAGCACGACGACGGACGCGACCACGGAGATCGCGCCGTCGGTGGCGCCGTCGAGCGCGCCGGTGAACGTCGTGACCAGCAACGCCGACCAGCACGAACACGATCCCGAGCACGATCTGCACGACCAGGTCGATCATCCGGGCGAAGCGTGCGCGAACCGATGCCGCGCGACGCGGACGTCGATCTCGACGGCGTCGCCGGTGACGACGCGGTCGGTTGGCGGCTGCGGGTCGGGGGTCACCCGTACAGTCAACCAGCCCGCTACTGTGTGCGGGTTCCCACCGCGGGCTCGACATTGGGGTGCGATGGACCTGGACGCGTTCGTCGCCGAGCACACGCTCGAGTGGCGGCGCCTGGAGCAGCTGTCGCGCAAGCGCGGCAAGTCGGTCGCCGAGGTCGACGAGCTGATGACGCTCTACCAGCGCACCGGCACGCACCTGTCGGCGATCCGCACGCAACTCCCCCGACCCGGCGCTCGTCGCGTGGCTGTCCCGGATCGTGCTCAGCGCCCGCGGCCAGATCACCGGCGGCTCCGCGTTCTCGCTGGCAGGCCGTCGGCCTTCTTCACCGTCGGCTTCCCGCTCGCCGTCTACCAGGCGCGCCGCTGGTGGGTGCCGGTCGGCGTCGCGTTCACCGGGCTGTCGATCGCGCTGATGTTCTACATCGCCGAGCAACCCGGACGTGCAGAACATGCTGCTGCCGCCGGACCGACGCGCAGCAGCTCGCCGAGCACCGACTTCGCCAGACTACTACTACGCAATATCCGGCCCAGCACTTCGCGCTGCAGGTCTGGACGAACAACGCGCTGCTCACCGCGCAGTGCCTCGCCGCCGGGATCCTGCTCCTCCCGGTGCTCTACCTGCTCGCCGCAGAACGCGCTGAACATCGGCGTCGACGGCGGTTTCATGATCGCGTCCGGCCGCTCCGGCGAGTTCTGGGGCCTGATCGCGCCGCACGGGCTGCTCGAGCTGACCGCGTGTTCATCGCCGCCGGCGTCGGGCTGCGGATCGGCTGGGCGTGGATCGCGCCGCGTCCGGGCTTGACCCGGACGCCGTCGGTCGCGGAGGCGGCGCGCTCGGCGATGCTGGTCGCGCTCGGGCTGGTGGTCGTGCTCGGGGTCAGCGGCGCTGATCGAGGCGTTCGTGACGCCGTCGCCGCTGCCGACGTGCGCCCGGATCGGCATCGGGTTCGCGGTGTGGGTCGGCGTTCCTGGCGTACATGTTCGTGTTCGGCTCGGCGGGCGCAGCGATGGCCGAGTCCGCCGACCTGGACGAATCCTTGCGCCGACGCGCAGCGACGTCTCCCCGGCGGTCTGAGCGTCGACAGGCGTCGGCGCTTTGACGGTCGTGGTCAGGAGCTCGGCCGACCTCCGAGGCGGCCTTCATGGCCAGGTAGGCGTCGGCGACCGGGACGCAGCAGTCGCGACCGGCGCGTCGACGACCTCGACGCCGTGCGCGCGCAGCGCGCCGACGATCCGGCCCGCTCGGCCAGCGTCACCGTGCGCGGCCGCGGCAGTGTACACGTCGCCGACGCGTGCCGCGGCGCGAGTCATCGCCTCGAGCTCCGGGTCGTGCGACCGCCGCGACCACGACCTTGTGCCGCACGGTCGAGCTGGCGTCAGCACCGGCAGCAGGCCCTCGCCGAGCGCGCCCGGCTCCAGCGCGGTGAACAGCACGACCAGCGCGCGTTTGCGTTCCCGGCGCAGCACTTCGCCGACGACAGGCTGAAGTCGGTCTCGACGAGCGCCGGCTGCAGCGGCGCGAGCGCGTTGACCATCGGGCGAGCAGCGTACGCGCTGGTGCCTGCCGGTGACGGCGGCGCGGACGGCGGCGTCGACGGCGAACAGGTCGACGCGAGTCGCCGGCGCGGCTGGCGAGCTCGGCGAGCAGCAGCGCGGCGTCGATCGCCGCGTCCAGGCGGGGTTCGGCGACCGGCGGCGGCCGTCCGGTCGCGGTCGATGCCGACGCGGACCGCACTGGTCCGGCCGGTGTCGAGCACGCAGACGACGCGGCGGTCGCGCTCCGGCCGCCAGGTGCGCACGACGACGTCGGATCGCGCGGGCGGTGGCGCGCCAGTCGATCGAGCGGACGTCGTCGCCGATCACGTACTCGCGCAGCGAGTCGAACTCGGTGCCCTGGCCGCGGCCCGCGGGTCACCACCGAGCCGTCGAAGATCCCGCAGCTCGGCGACCTTCTCGGCGAGGAACCGGCGGGAGTCGAAGCGGGGCAGCACCCGCAGCGTCCACGGCGGCGTCGCGGCGGCCGACCGGCCGACGTGCTCTGCCGGTACGCCAGCCGCAGCGGCCCGTACGAGCGGATGCGTGACGCGTACGGCCGGCCGGTCGCCGCGCCGGGTCGGGCGCAGTGTCGATCGGCAGCCGGACGCGGCTCGCCGGGCGGTACGCGACGCGCGATCCGGCTGCCGGCGTCGGCGACGCGGCGCCGGCCGACGGCACCCAGGCGTCGCGGACCTCGGCGCGCAGCGTCCGCGAGCCGGTGTTCGTGACGGTCAGCGTCGACCGTGCGCGGTGTCGCCGAGGCGCACCTGGCGGTCGCCGTCGCGGCCGCAGGGTGACGTCGCCGAGCGGCGCCGGCGAGCGCGAGGTCGAGCACCGACCAGCAGCGGCGATCGCGACGATCGCGACGAGCGCGACCCAGCCGTCGCCGATGGCGACGAGCACGGCGAGCGCCCCGAGCGCCGAGCCAGCACGGCGGCGCGCCAGGTGAGCACGCGGCCTCACCGGGGCGTCGGGACGGTGGCGAGCACCGAGTCGAGGACGCCGTCGACGGTGACGCCCTCGAGCGCCGCCTCCGGCGCGCAGCCGGACCCGGTGCCGCAGCGCCGGGCGGACGAGCGCCTTGACGTCGTCGGGCGTGACGTAGTCGCGGCCGCGACAGCCACGCCCACGCCTTCGCGCAGTGCAGCAGCGCGGTCGCGCCGCGCGGGGAGGCGCCGAGTTCGAGCGACGGCGCGACGCGGGTGGCCCGGCAGAGGTCGACGATGTAGCCGAGCACCCCGTCGGCGACACCGGATCCGGCCGACCGCGGCGCGGCCGGCGGCGAGGTCGGCGGCGGTCGCGACCGGCCGCACGCCCGGCGGCGGCCAGGTCGCGCGGGTCGAAGCCGGCGTGGTGGGCGCGCAGCACGCCGAGCTCCTCGTCGCGGCTCGGGCAGCGGCACGGTGAGCTTGAGCAGGAACCGGTCGAGCTGGGCCTCCGGCAGCGGGTAGGTGCCCTCGTACTCGATCGGGTTCTGCGTCGCGGCGACCATGAACGGGTCCGGCAGCGGCCGGGGATGGCCGTCGACGCGAGACCTGGCGCTCCTCCATCGCCTCCAGCAGCGCCGCCTGGGTCTTCGGCGGGGTGCGGTTGATCTCGTCGGCGAGCAGCAGGTTGGTGAAGACCGGCCCGGGCCGGAACGCGAACTCGGCGGTCCGGTTGTCGTAGATCAGCGAGCCGGTGACGTCGCCGGGCATCAGGTCGGCGGTGAACTGGACCCGCTTGGTGCGAGCGTCGAGCGCGGCGGCGAGCGCGCGCACCATCAGCGTCTTGGCCACGCCGGGCACGCCTTCGAGCAGCACGTGGCCTCGGCAGAGCAGCGCGACGAGCAGGCCGGTGATGACGGCGTCCTGGCCGACGACGACTTTGCCGACTTCGACGTCGGAGCCGGCGACAGGGCGGCGTGGGCGTCGTCGCCGGCACCGGTGCGCTGTGTGGTGATCGGGGCGCCGGTCATGGCTTCGGTCATCGGAACTCCCTGATGGGTGTGCGGTGCTCACAGGCCGGCCGCGCGGGTGAGGTCGTCGAGACGGGCCACGGCCCGGACGAGTTTCTGGCCGTCGCCGACGTCCGCGCCGAACAGGATCTCATCGATCTCGTCGGTCGGCCGGCCGGTACGGGTGGCCATCGCGGTCACGACGTCGGCGTCGGGCGCGTCGGGTGTCAGGTCGGTCGCGGCGGCCAGCCGGGCGATGACGGCGCCGCGGAGCATCGCGAAGGCGGCTTTGCGGTCACCGGTGCGGCGGTAGAGGCGCGCGCGGCCCTCGATGGTCTCGTTGGCGCGCGGTGCGACGGCCATCGGTTCGCTGACGGGTGGGCCGAGACGGCGACCGGCGGCCAGTGCGAGCGCGACCCCGATGAGCAGAGTGGTGCCGAGCGCCGTCCAGAGCCAGCCGGGGAACAGCCCGGCGATCGAACTGCGGCTCGACGAGTCGTCACCGCCGCCGCTGGGCAGGTGGCCGCCGGTGACCGTGGCGATCGGCGTCGGTGTGATGGATTCGGCCCGGTGCAGGTCGAGCCAGACGAGGCTCGGCCGCGTGTTCAGCAGGCCGGTGGCCAGGGTCGCGTTGCCGTGTTCGTGGATGCGGTCGTTGCGGAACGGATCGCTGGCGCCGACGACGATGAGGTCGGCGCCGCCGTCGTGCATCTCGATCAGGGAGCCGTCGTAGCAGGTGGTGGCGTCGGTGGCCGCGGCGATGTACTCGATCCGGTCGGGTGCCGCGGCTCCGGCTCGGTGCGCGGCCGGCAGGTCGCAGCCGGGGGTGTCGACCTGCGTGGCCCAGTGCGTGCCGGCGACGTCGAACGGCAGGTCGGCGGCGATGACGGTGTGTTCGTCGGGTGCCACGAGCACGACGCGGGTGCCGGTGGGAAGGGCCCGGATCACGCCGAGGTCGATCGGTTCGACGAGGGACGGTGCCGGGATGAACACCGTCGTCGGCCCGTTGATCGAGCCGAACGCGTCGGCCGTGCTGGTCACCCGCCGCACCGTGATCCCGCCGGCGCGCAGCAGCCCGGCGAGGTCGGAGTCCGCCGAGCGGGGCGGTGCTGGCCGGGTTCAGGTAGGACGTGTCGGTGACGTCGACGCCCTGCAGCATGTGCGCGACGATCGTCCACACGATCAGCAGGAACACGATCACGAGCGGGATCGTCAGCTTGTACCAGCGGCGAAGCCATTGCCCACGGTGATGCCGCCTTGTCGCCGGTGGGGCCGCGGGGCGGGTCGGCAGCGTCTGGGTGGTCACGCGGTCACCCGTGCCGGTGCCGATCGCAGGACCTCGGTGACCTGGCCGGCGTAGGCGCGCATCGACGTGTCGTCGCCGGCGACGGCGGGCCGTTCGCCGTACCAGATGTCGGAGAAGACCCGGCTCGCGTCGTCCAGCGGTTGCCGCAGCGTGCCCCGGGCGGCCACGGCGGCGCGGGCGAGTTCGCTGACCGTCCAGCCGGGGTAGCCGACGATGACACCGGCGTCGACGAGGTCCCGCACGATGGCGCGGAGGCGTTCGCGGACGGCTTCGGCGTAGCGGCCTTCGGCGGCGAGCCGGTCGGCGTTGGCGAGGAACGTCGTGGCCGGAAGGTCGGGCAGCACGTCGGGGCCGGACAGGATCGGGGTGTCGGCCGGCGCCGTGTCGCGCCGTGGCCGGCGTTTGCGCCGCCAGCCGAGGCGGATCTTCTTCCAGAAGCCGCGGCGCCACGACCCGCGCCGGAACAGGCCGCGGAACGGGTTGCTCGTCGGCAGCCACGCCGGCCACCACTGCCACGCCGCGCCCGCGATCAGGGCCACGGCGACGAGGATCAGCGTCACCAGCGTGAAGCCGAACGTGTCGATCGGGCCGGCGACGAATTCGTTCCAGAACCGGCTCACCGGGGCACCGCCAGCGCCGTCGAGACCGGGAGTTTGCGGCGCAGCGCCCGGGACAGCACGATGTCGAGGCCTTCGACCCGCATCCGCGTTTCGAGGTGCAGCACAGCGTCGAGGCACCCCATCGCCGTGTACGCGAGCGCGTTGATCCCGGTCCACAGGATGTAGGTGACGACGGTGCTGACGCCGTGACCGGACACGGTGAGCGTGTCCAGGAGCGCCGATGGGCCGACGTAGGCGATGAGGAACCGGATCGCGAACCAGATCGCATAGCCCATGACGCGTACGCGGCCCGCGCGCAAACCCATCCGCGCCGACAGCCCGAACCCGCGGCCGAAGGCCCGCAGGATCCCGATCCGCCGGGGTGCCGCGCCCGCGGGCTGGTACGTGTCCGTGCGCAGCGTCGGCGTGGCGAGCCCGGTGAGCATGAACCACAGCACCCAGGGCACACCGCCGACGACGAACGTGAGGAACGCCCCGCTCCCGATCACGATGCTCAGCACGATCGTGGCGACCGGCCGTGCCCGTGACGCGAGGATCGCCGACGCGCCGGGCAGGTCACCGATCAGCAGGTCGAGGGCGGGCACCGCGGCCACGGCGCCGATCAGGGCGATGATCGTGGCCTCGAACGCCATCCCGAGAGCGAGCACGAACCACAGCTGTGCCGACCCGCCACCGGCGATGATCACGTGTGCGTAGTCGTGGACGTCGCCCAGGCGCGGTACGCCGGCGAACAGGTGCTTGCGGATCGGGTAGAGCACGGCCTGTTCGGCGGCGGCGAGCACGAGACCGAGGCCGAGCAGGCGGATCGGGCGGCGGCGCAGCACGGCGACGGCCGCGTCGAGCAGTTCGCCGGTGGTCAGAGGGCGCATGGGCAGCGACTCGGTGGCCACGCGTCTCCTCCCTGCGGTGCTTCGGTGCGGCGGTCTCGGTGGTTCCGTGTCGCGTTCGGTGGGTGCTCATCCTGGCATGCCTCCGCCCTTCGTCGCGCCCCCGCTCCGGGGCGTTCCGGTGACCGCTCGGGCTGGATTACCCTTCACCCTCATGAGCGTGCCCGAGGTTGCCGCGTCCGGCGCCGCACCGTTCGACGCCGTGACGTCCGAGATCGGGGCGTCCGAGGCCGAAGCCGTGCGCCCGTGCGTCTACTGTGGCCGTCCGGTGCCGCAGCGGGGAAGTGCCGGCCGCCCGTTCCGCTACTGCCGTGACAACGACGGCTCCTGCCAGCGCAACGCCCGCAACGGACGGATGCGCGAACGGAACTCGCCGGGCCTGGCCGGGCAGGTCGCCCGTTCGTGGGAGATCGTCGAGCGCCTCGAACTCGTCGCCGGCACCCTCGCCGACGCGCTGCATGCCGAGATGAGCCCGGCCGGCGTAGAACGGCAGACCGCGGCCGTGCGTGCCGAGGCGGCCACGCACGTCTCCGGCGCCCACACCGAGCGCGACGAGGCCCGCCGGGAGGCCGAGGCGGCCCGGGCCGAACTCGCCCGCCGCACCGACGCCCTGACCGCCACCGTGGCCCGCGCCGCCGACGCGACCGCCGCCGCCACCCGCGCCGAGGAGGAGAACGCTGCCCTGACAGCGACGCTCGCCACCCGCACCGGCGAGCGCGACACCGCCCGCAGCGCCGCGACGACCGAAGCCGCCTTGCGAGCCGATTCCGAAAGCGCTCGCGACCGGGCCGTCGCGGTCGCCGAACGGCACCGCGCCGCCGCCGAACAGGCCGAACGTCAGCGTGACGCGGCGCTGACCGAACGCGACGCGGCGACGGTGACCGCTGAGCGGGCGATCGCGGCCAGCAACGACGCGTTCGCCGCCCGGGACCGAGCCGTCGCCGAACGGGACGCGGCCGTCACCGAGGTCACCCGGCTCCGCGACGAACTGTCGGCGGCGACGCTGGCCCGTGCCGAACTCGAGTCGCGTGCGCGCACCGCCGAGACCGCTGCCGCCGCCGCCCGGGACGAGCACCGCCAAACCGTCTGGGAGCGCGACGCCGCCCGGGCCGACGCCGCGAGAGCCGCCGCGGCCACGGATGCCGCCCGAGCCGAACACGTCGCCGCGGTCACCGAACTCGCCGAAACCCGCGCCCAACTAGCGGCCGCCCGCGCCGGCATCGACGCGGAACGGGAACGCGCGGCCGGTCAGGAGTCGCGGATCGCCGCCCAGTCGGAGCAGATCGCCGCGATGGTGGCCGCGCTCGGTGCCGCCCGTTCGGAGCCGTGACCGCAGCCGGTCGCAGCGGGCTCCGAATCCGAACACGTGTGCGGTGAACGATATGTGTGCGGTGAACGCGATGTCGTGAACGGCATGCCGATGCTTTCCCTGACACCACGATCCCCGATACCACGTTCCCCGACATCGCCTTCACCCGCGCGGACGCGCCGGGCTGACGCTCAACGATGACAGAGCGTGCGGAGTCGGCGTACCCGTGGAAGGGGTTGTTCGTCGCTTTGCTCTGCTCACACCGAGGCATCGCGCACGCTGAGTCACCGACTTCTGATCAAGGCGGCGCGGCCGGATTTGCATTCCAGCATCTCACGTGGCTGATGCCTATGAGTGAGCAGAGCAAAGCGCGCGGCAACACCTCTCGCCTTCGGCGGCGAAGCGCTACCCTGCGTCACCCGACCGCTTATCACTTAGCGTGACCCCCGACGGGCGGCCGGCCGCTGAGAGTGGGCAGCGACTCGGCCCGGGGTCGCACGAGTCCGCGGTGAGGCCCGCGGCGAGGTCCGCGCTGAGGTTCGCGATCATGTCAGGCGGATCGGCATCAGCAGGTAGCGGTAACCGGCGTCGAGGGAGACAGCCCGGTCGCGAGCCGGCACGCCTGAGCCGGCGCCGCCGACGGCGGCCGGTTCGGGACCGGGTTTGCCGGTGATCAGGGCGGGCCGCGCGGAGGTCGTGAACGACAGGCGGGCGGTGTCCGAGTCCAGCGCGGCCAGCCCTTCGAGCAGGTAGTGGGCGTTGAATGCGATCTGGATCGGATCGCCGGCGAACGACACCGGCATGACCTCGATCGCGTGCGCTTCCTCGCCGGTCGCGGCTTCGAGCACGACTTCGCCCGGGCGGAACGACAGCCGGATCGGCGCGGACCGTTCGGCGACGAGCGCGACGCGTTTGACCGCCTCCGCGAGCGCCGCCGTCGGCACCTCGGCCGTCGAGCTGTAGTCGTTCGGAAAGCGGGACAGGTAGTCCAGGAGTTGGTCTTCGAGGAGTCGGCTCATGCTGTTGCGGCCACCGCACTGGAATCCGATCATCGTGTCGGCTCCGTCGGCGCCGAGGCAGAGCCGTACTTCCGCGGCACCGTTCCAGGAGCGTGCCATGGTCGCCACGGCGCGCGCGGGCACGAGGGCGAGCGCGGCCATGTCCGGGCGGGTCGGCTGCCAGGGGAGGTCGCGGACGGCGATGCGGTAGCGGTCGGTGCACGCGAGGCGCAGGTGCTCGCCGGCGATCTGGACGCGCACGCCGGACAGGATCGGGACCGAGGCGTCGCGGGCCGCGGCGATCGTGACCTGGGCGACCGCGGCGGCGAACAGGTCGCTGCCGATCGTGCCCGCCAGCGGCGGCATCGTCGGCAGCGTCGGATAGTCGCCGACCGGCATCGTCTGTAGCGTGAACCGGCTTCCGCCGCAGCGTACGACGACTTTCGCACCGTCCATGCCGACGTCGACGGTCTGCGACGGGAGGGCCCGGCCGATTTCGGCGAGCAACCGGCCGGAGACCAGGGCCCGGCCGCCGGTCGCCACGATCGCGTCGAAGGACAGACGCCCGGCGACCTCGAAGTCGAAGCTCGACAGGGTGACGCTGCTGGTCGCGGGGTCGGCCTCGATCAGCATGCCGTTGAGGATCGGCACGGCCGCGCGGCCGGGGAGGGTTCGGGCGGTCCATGCCACGGCGTCCGCCAAGATGTCGCGTTCGACCTGGAATCTCATTGACACGTACCTCCCGCGAAAGGCGACCCGTAGGGGTTAACGACGCGGCCGGGCAAAGCAGACGGCCTCGTCGCGGTTGATAGCCTCCGCGAGTGCTTCCCGAGATCACGGTTTTCGGACCCGGCTCCCCCGGCTTCGCGGACTGGTGCGCGATCTACACCGCCGGCCGGGCGGCGGATTCCGGCTCGACGATCACGGCGGAGGCGTACGCGGCGTGGCTCGCCGGCACCACGCCGGACCCGGGGATCGTCCGGTTCGCGGCGACGCATCGCGGGCACATCATCGGCGTCGCGGAGTGCCGGATCACCGACCCGGGACAGACGTTCGCCCGCGTGTACGTCACTCCGCCCGCCCGCCGCCTCGGAGCCGGCCGTGGTCTCGCCGGCGCGGTGACCCGGTGGGCCACCGACAATGGGCAGGCCACCGTGACCGCGACCGCGATCGTCGCCGGACCCGGGCAGGAGTTCGCGGCCGCGCTCGGTGCCCGTACCCTGCTGCGTCTCGTGGTCGTCGAATTGACCCTGGCCACCGCGGGCATCAGCGTGCACATGCCGCCCGGCGTCACGGTGCGGCACTGGCGCGACGGGGTTCCGGCAGCGCTCATGGACGACTACGCCGCGGTGAAATCCGCCATCGCGGACGCGCCGGACGCGGATCTGCAGCTCGATCCGGCGCCGTGGACGGCCGACCGGGTCCGCGAAGCCGAAACCGCGATCGCGGAAAACGGACATGAGCTGTGGGTGTCGGTGGCGCTCGACCGGGCTGGCTCGATCGTCGGCTACACCGAGGTCGAAGTGCCCGCGGGCGGCGGCGCGAGTCAGCACGGCACCGCGGTCGTGCCACGGTGGCGCGGACAGGGCGTCGCGACGTGGCTGAAACAGGACCTCGCGAACCGGCTCCGCACCGAGCGCCCCGACGTCGACCGGATCACGTCCACGATCAACGCCGTCAACGCCCCGATGCTGGCCGTGTGCGCAGCCCTCGGTTACCGCACCACGTTCGGGCGGCTACTGGTGCGCCTCGACCTGCCCGCAGGTGCTACTCGCCGGTAATGAGCCGTGGCAGACTGAGCCCATGTCGCGTTTCGTGCAGACCGCACCGCCGCTTCCGGACCCGTACGCGAGCGATCACGTCCTCCGCTCCTATCTCGACCGCTACCTCGGCCCGGCCCGCGTCGCCGCCGCCGCACCGCGACTGACCGCGCTCGCCGCCGACGTCACCGCGCAGCCTCCGAGACGCGCACACGGACGCCGAAACGCATCCTCCGGTGCTGCGCTCGCTTCGACGCCTGGGGCGCCCGCGTCGACCGCGTCGAATCCTCGGCCGGCTGGGAGACCCAACGCCGCGCCGCCGCCGACCCACGCCGTCGTCGCGCTGCCCTACCTCACCGAGGCCCGGGAGCGGTTCGGATCCGCTGCGCGGACAGTGCAACAGGCTTTGCTCCACGTGTACGGGCCGGAATCCGCGACCTTCTCGTGCCCCGTGGCGATGAGCGACGGCGCCGCCGCGTTGCTCTCCCGGCCCGACGTGCCCGCCGACCTCCGCGACGCCTGGCTGCCCCGGCTGATCTCCACCGATCCCGGCACCGCGATCACGAGCGGCCAGTGGATGACCGAGTCCCAGGGCGGCTCCGACATCTCCCGATCCACGACCACCGCGCGATCCGACGGCGACACGTGGCGGGTTTCCGGCGAGAAATGGTTCTGCTCGGCGGCCGACGCGGCGATGGCCGTCGCGCTGGCCCGCCCCGATGGAGCCGCCCCGGGCAGCCGCACCCTGGCGCCGTTCCTGATCCCCCGCTACGCCACCGACGGCCACGCCCCCGCGAGCGGCATCACGCTGCACCGGCTCAAGGACAAGCTCGGCACCCGCGCCGTACCCACCGCCGAAATCGGACTCGACGCCGCCGTCGGATACCCCGTCGGTGACCCGCTGACCGGCGGCCTGACCCGGATGATGACCCTCGTCGTGGTGACCCGGCTGCACAACGCGGCAGCGGCCAGCGGAGGCATGCGCCGTGGCCTCGACTACGCCCGCGCCTACGCCTCGGTCCGCTCGATCGCCGGCGGCCGCCTCGACGCGAACCCGCTCCACCGCGCCACCCTGACCCGCCTCGCCGTCGACGCGGAAGCCGCCTTCGCGCTCACGGCACACGCGTTCGCGCTGCTCGGAGCGGTCGAAGTCGACGGCGACACGGGCGCGGCCGACGAACTGCGGCTCATCGCACCGCTCGCGAAAATCGCCACCGGCCGCTGGGCGGTCGCGTCCGCGTCCGAATATCTCGAATGCTTCGGCGGCGCCGGGTTCGTCGAGGAGACCGGCATCCCACGGCTCCTCCGCGACGCCCAGGTGCTGCCGATCTGGGAGGGCACCACCAACGTGCTGTCCGTCGACGTCCTCCGGGCCGTCGCCCGCGACGAAGGCGTCAAACCGCTCCTCGCCCGCGTCGACGCCGCCCTCGACCTGGCCAGCCCGGCCGGAGTCGGCAACGTCGACACGCTCGCCACGGCCCGGGACCGGCTCGCCGCGGCGCTCGCGTCGGCGGCGGCGAACCCGACCGGCCCGCTGGTCGCCGCCGGTGCCCGAGACCTCGCGATGCTCGCCGCCGACGTGGTCACGAGCGCGCTGCTGGTGGAGCAGGCCGCGTACGAGTCGGCGCGCGGCGACCGGCACGCCGCCACCATGGCGGAGTTGTGGATCGCCTCGCGCCTGGCCCGCGCCGACATCGGTGCCACCGCCGCGGGCCTCTTCGACCTCGTCGTCGACCGCCGTTAAGCGTCGACGGCGCTCAGATCACTTCGACGGCATACCCAGGTCGATGCACCAGACGATTTGACCGTCGGCCCGCGTCGCGACACCGACACCGATCTGGGTGAACCGCGAGTCCAGCATGTTCGACCGGTGCTCGGGGCTGGCCATCCACGCCGCGACGATCGTGCGCGCCGTGGGCTGGCCCATGCCCAGGTTCTCGCCAGCGACGCGGTAGCGGTAGCCGGCCGCCTCGATCCGCTGCGCCAACGTCGACCCGTCCGTGTGCGAGAACGCCCGATCCAACGCCAGATGCTGCGCATAGCGCTCGGCGGAGAGGGTGAGCTGCGGGTTCGAGGTCAGGCCCCCGAGTCCGGACATCGCGCGCTCGTTGTTGGTGAACGAGATCACCCGGGACCGGCGCCGGGTCAGCCGGGCGGCCGCCTTTTTCGCCGCGGCGATGCGCGCTTCCACGGTGGCGGTGGTCTGCCCGATCGTCGCAGCGAGCGTGTTCATGGTGCGGGTGAACGCGGCCTGGGTCAGCGGCGGTGTGGGGATCGGCGGGATCGTCACCGGCGGCACCGTGATCGGCGGCACGGTGATGGGCGGCACCGTAATGGGGGGCACCGTGATCGGCGGCGCCGGCCACGTGGTCGGCAGCACCGGGTAGGACGTGTCGGCGGCGAACGAGACCGGGCCGGCCGCGTCCGATGCCGCCAACTGCAGGTGTACGACGTCGTTCGCGTACGCGCCACTGACCCCGATCATGTTCGTGATCCCGGCTGCGGCGGTGAACGCGCAGTGGGCGCCCGTCGGAGTGGTGCTGCAGTCCAGGTCGTCGACCTGAGTGATCGTGGTGCCGTCCAGACCCGTGACATCGATCGTCATCGGACCGTCCACCGAAGCCACGGCTATCACCGTGTCCTGGTAGGCGCCCGGTGCGGTCACGGTCGGCATCGTCGCCAGCACGAAGCTGAAGCCACTCGCCTGCGCCTCGCTCGCGGGCGCCAGGAGCGCGACGAAGATCGCCATTGCGGTCATCACAGCACGTCTGTTCACGATCACATCCGTTTCGTCATTGCAGCCGCTTCGTCCTCTGGTACCGATCATCGTAAGGGTTTTCGTCTGATTTGCCATCATTCATCACCAAACGCGCCCAGAGTCGTTAGCGATCCAACCAGCACCGACAACCGCACAAACGCGTGATCCCGGCCCGATCGGGTTGGTCGCCGCTCGGCTTCGCCCGCTACTCTCGTCAAGAGCGGCGCCAACGATGAGCAGAGGCAACCGGGGGTTTACCATCCCGCGGGAATCGTCACGCGGGTTCCGTCGTTACACCAGTTAACAATCAACGACCCGGAGGGGACAGCCGATCATGGGCGAGCGCATGCTGCGCGGAAGCCGCCTCGGAGCCGTTAGCTACGAGTCCGACCGCAACACCGAACTGGCTCCGCGCCAGACCCGCGAATACCTGTGCGCCAAGGGCCACCAGTTCGAGGTCCCGTTCGCGGTTGACGCGGAAGTGCCGATCACCTGGGAATGCAAGTTCGACGGCAGCATCGCGCGACTCGTCGACGGCAACGAGCCCGAGCAGAAGAAGGCAAAGCCACCACGCACGCACTGGGACATGCTGCTCGAACGCCGCAGCATGGCCGAGCTGGACGACATCTTGGCCGAACGTCTCCAGGAAGTCCGCACACTGCGCGGCCGCGCCTAACGATAACATGAGAACGGCCCCCGGACCTTCAAGGTCCGGGGGCCGTTCTCATGTAAGTCCAGTGACCGCCGCCGTCATGCGAACCTGTGGTCGCCTGCGCAACCACACATCCGCACAACCCGGAAACTCAGACGATCTCGCCCTCGATCGGCGCCGACGAATCCGCCGGCCCAGGCGTCCGCACCGGCGTGCCGACCTTCACCTTCACCTGCCGCGGCCCGAACATCTCCCCCACCAGCTGCGGCGCCAACCGGCGCGTCGCCAACCCCGTCGCGCCCCGACCCGCGATCGCCCGCACCGGCGGCAGGAACAGCAACAGCCCGATCACACCCGTCACGAACCCGGGAATCGCCACCAGGACCGCACCGACGGAGCCCCACGACCGACCGCGTCAGCTGCGGACCCGGACGCTCACCGGCGGCCGCCACAGCCCGCCACCGCGCCCACGCTCGCGTGCTCTCGCGCCGCACCAGCACCGCGCCCACCACCGACAACCCGAGCAGCAACAGGAACGCGAACGCGCCGACGAAATGCCACACCACGATGAGCGCGGCCACCTCCGCCAGCACCGTCACCACGAACGCCAAACCGGCGACGCTAAAGCGCCTTCCCCCACGTTTCACAGCGGCGGACCTCCACAAGATCATGAACGGCGGGACGTACCCACCGCTTTCTTCAACGCTCCCAGCCGCGATTGCGTTCCCCACACCGTCACCCGCCACAACGCCTCGCGCACGACCGACGAACTCATCTTGCTCGTGCCGCGCTCGCGCTCGGCGAACGTGATCGGGACCTCGATCAGCCGGAACCCGCTACGGTACGCCCGCCAGGCAAGATCGACCTGGAAACAGTAGCCCTGGGAGGCGACCGCCGGCGGCGTCGATCTTGTCCAGGACGGCGCTGCGGTACGCCCGGTATCCGCCGGTCGCGTCCTTGATCGGCATGCCGAGCGCGATCCGCGTGTAGAAGTTGCCGCCGCGGGACAGGGCCAGCCGGTGCTTCGGCCAGTTGACCACGGTGCCGCCCTTGACGTAGCGGGAGCCGAGCACCACGTCGGCCGTACGCAGGCCGTCGAGCAGCTTCGAGCAGCTCCTCCGGCGCGTGCGAGCCGTCCGCGTCCATCTCGACTACGGCGTCGTAGCGCTGCGTCGCGGGCCCACGCGAAACCGGCCACGTACGCGGCGCCGAGCCCTTCCTTGCCGGCCCGGTGCAGCACGTGGACGTGCGTGTCGGCCTGCGGCGATCCGGTCGGCGAGGTCACCGGTGCCGTCGGGGCTGTTGTCGTCGGCGACGAGGATGTCGACCGACGGCACCGCGTTCGCGGACCCGGCCGATGATGATCTCCAGGTTGTCGATCTCGTTGTACGTCGGGATGACGACCAGGACCCGACCGACTCCGGGGTAACCCTCGGCCTCGGGTTCAACCTCGCTGGCCGGCCGTTTCGCCTTAGCCTGCGCGGGGCGCTTCGTCATCGTGTCTCCTTGCTGATCGGTTCCGTCGTTCGCGCCGCGTCTGGCGCCAGGTGCAAGCCGGCTGCTCGTGCCGTGGATCGGGTGCGTCGCCGCAGGAGCGCCGCACCGATGAGCGCCAGCAGCGCCGCACCGGAAACGACAAACTCGGGTATCTCGCCCAGCTCCGTGGCAAGCGTACGTTGGTTGCCCAGCCGCAGCGTGCGCAGCTCTGTCGCCGCGACGTTGAAGCCGGTGGTGTTATGTTCACCGCCGCTCGCATCGATGAACGCGGAGACGCCCACCGTGGATACCATCAGCGCGTCACGGCCGTGCTCGACGGCGCGTAACCGCACCATGGCGAGCTGCTGGCGGGCCTCGGCCGTGTTGAAGTCGGCGTTGTTCGTCTGCACCGACAGCAGCTGCGCGCCGCCGGTGACCGTGTCGCGCACGATGTTGTCGTAGGCGACCTCGAAACAGATCGCGTCGCCGACCGTCACCGGCCCCATCGTCAGCACGCCCGGCGTCTTGCCGGCGATGAAGTCCGTGCGTACGAGGTCGACCTTTTTCGAGACCATCCGGGCCACGCTGCGCAGCGGGATGTACTCGGCGAACGGCACCGGATGCCGCTTGACGTACATGCCGTGCGCGCCGGTCTGCGGGCCACCGGCCGAATCCGGCGTCGACGGCAGCCACACGATCGCCGCGTTGCGCGCGTTGGTGCCGGGCCCTTCGAGCACCGCGCCGACGAGGATCGGCGCCTTGATGGCGTTGGCCGCCGCGCTGATCGCCGCCGCCGCGTCGCTGTCGTCCCGGATCGTCGGTGACCAGCGGATCGATGTCGCTGGAGTTCTCCGGCCAGATCACGATGTCGGGCTGTTTGGCGGTGCCGGCCGCGACCCGTTGCGCCAGTGCCAGCGTGGCCCGCACGTGGTTGTCGAGCACGGCTTCGCGCTGCGCGTTGAACTCGAGCCCGAGCCGCGGCACGTTGCCCTGCACGATCGCGACCTGGACCGGCCGACCGATCGGGCGTGCTGGTCGGCACGGCCAGACCCAGAACGAAGAGCACGGCTGCGCCGCCGAGCACGAGCATCATCCGGGAACGCGCAGCCGACCGCACCGGCGGCGTCTCGACGACCAGCGTGCCAGCCGCGCCGAGCGCGAGCAGCCCGCCGGCCACCGCGACCACGAAGGTGACCAGCGGCGCGCCGCCGAGCACCGCGTACCGCAGCACCGGCGAATCCGCCTGGCTGAACGCGAGCCGCCCCCACGGGAACCCGCCGAACGGCGTTCGGTCGCGCAGCGCCTCCTGACCGACCCAGAGCGCGCCGGTGACCAGCGGCCACGTCCAGCGGTGCCGGTCGACGAGCACGCTCGCGTACGCCGTCGCGCCGCCGAGCAGCCCCGAGGTACAGCGCCTCCAGACGGCCAGCAGCAGCCACGGCACCGTTCCGCCGACGATGTGCGTCCACTGCAGCAGCGGCACGTAGAGCGCGAGTCCGGCGAGCCCGGCGAGCCGGAATCCGCCCCAGAACCCGCGCCGGTGGACCGCGATGGCGATCAGCGCCACGCCGATCGGTGCCAGCCACCAGATGTTGTAGGTCGGGAACGAGAGCAGCAGCGCCCCGCCGCCGAGCAGAGCCGTGATCACGGCGACGAGCGTGGGCAGCTTCCGGGCGGCGTCGGCTGGCCGTGGCACCGCTGCCGCTGCCGTGGCCATTCCCGTCGTCGCCTCCTCGGGGGCCGTCTTCGGATCGCCGGTCGGCGCCGCGGCCGTTTCCGCGGACGGCACCGGACGCTGGACGGCGGTCATGACTCGATCACGCGTCCACTGTGCCGCATCCGTGTATCGAGTCGGCGTCCGCCCACCGTGGTTGTCCGGGGCATTTCAGCCTGCAAATCCGGATATCGGGCGCACGTCACACCGAAAGTGACAGGAATTCTCTCTCAACATTCACAGACTCGGCCTGGTCGAGTTCACGATCCCGCAGATTCGGCAGGCCGGTGTGCCGTGAGCCGGCCTGCTCTTTATCGGTGAGCCGCGAAGCGGCCTTTTGAGTTCTTAAGGGGTGACGATTTTGCGCCTCGTCTACCGGGTCTTTGTAGGTCACATTGCGTAAGCCATCCTAGGATGGCTAATAAGACCCGAAATAGGCGGCCAGTGAATCCGGACATGTCGCCCGGCATCCGCCGGACGCTCTCGACCTTGGCGAGAAATGTCGTCGGGACAGCAGTTTGTCGCCAAGGTCAACCTTGGACGTGACAGGGGCCGGAGTCGGAATCGGGGTGCGGCCCGTGAAGGCCGCACCCCGAGCTCCCAGGCCCTCTTCGACACGGTGCGGCACCAGACCGCTTGACGACCTTCGGACCGACCCGACGTGGACTGGCTGTCTACGCCTGACCGTTGTCTACTGGCCTCGCAGTGCTCCGTGCCCGAACCACCAGTGCGCCGATAGTCTGCTCGCCTCGCCGACCCCTGCCCGCTGGCTCTGACCGGTCGGCATCAGGATGATCACCGAGCGGCCAGCTAGCGAAGAGGCAAAGCAAACTACTGCCGCCTATCGAAGTTGGACCAGTGAACGGTACGCGCCCATACCCGGCCCCTGTCAACGATTTCCGCAATATCGATCTATGCGAACACGGCGTGTCGAAGCGGCTGGTTTCGGCACTATGCCGACAGCTACGTGACCTGCACACTCTGTAGCTGATTACGCAACAATTGCACCGACGTATCCGGAAAATCGGACGCCAAAAGCCCGGCGGCGGCGAGAATGTAATCGACGTCCACCACTATCTCGGCGTGTCGCGGCAACGGCCAGCCACCGGCGAGATCGTGCAACGGCGCGGCCAGCACTTTCGTCGCGTCAGTGGTCGACGCGTGCCGCAGTACGCCGCCGGAGCCGATCACCAACCGCACGTCGCGAAGGTCTTTCCGGGCCGCTCCGCCGGGTTCACCGCGCGCGTGCCGCCGCACCGCGATCGTGGCCGCTATTTCCGCAATAGTCAGGTCTGCCGCTATTTCCGATGCCGAGGTTGGCACGAAGTCGGTGTCGGCGGCCCGGTGCGCAGCCGCGGCGGGCAACGACGTGGGCACCGGCAACCGTTCCACCACGGCGGCCTCCACGACGCCGGTCGCGCTCCACCGCATCCCGAGATCGCCCTCGACGGTACGGCTGCGCCACATCGTGCCGGCGACCTCGGCGCGGGGCCCGCCACGCTGCTCCGGGTCGGGCGTCAGCACCGAGTAGACGTCGGTCGTCGCGCCGCCGATGTCGATGACGAGCAGGTCGTGGCCGAGGTCGTCGGCGAGCACTTCGACGCCGGTCAGCACGAGGTCCGGCGTCGCGCCGCGCACCAGGTCGACGAACCGCCGGCCCTTCGACAGCTTCTTGCCGCCGATCACGTGGCGGAGGAACACCTCGCGGATCGCCGCCCGGGCCGGCGTCGGGTCGCATTCGCCGATGCGGGGCAGCACGTTGTCGGCCGCGACGAACGGCACACCCCGGGCCGCCAGCACCGCGCACACCTCGTCGCGGGCGTCGACGTTGCCCGCCACGACCACCGGCACCCGGATCCGGGCCGACGCGAGCCGCCGCGCGTTGTGCGTCAGCACCTCCGCGTCGCCGCCGTCGGTGCCGCCGACGAGCAGGATCACGTCCGGGCGGGCGGCCCGCAGCGACGCGATCGCGTCCGTGGTCAGCTTGCCGGCGGCGACATGCACGACGCGCGCACCGGCGGACAGGCCGACGCGGTGCCCGGCCTCGGCGGTGACCAGCGATTCGTAGCCGACGACGGCGAGCCGCAGCCCGCCGCCCGCGCTGGAGCACAGATAGACGTCGGAGAGGTCCGCACCCGGCAACCGAGCCGCCACCGCGGCCAGCGCAGCGTCGAGGCCCTCCAGCACGTCGGTGGCGACGGTCGTGGGCCGGGACGCTGCCCGCCAGCAGCGCTCCGGACGCGATGTCGACGACGGCCACCTTCGTGAACGTCGAGCCGACGTCGGCGCAGACCGCGACCTTGGCAGCACGTCACGGTGCCGGGACCACGACCGTGCCGGTCGCGGTGACCGCGACGATCGGCGGGTCCAGCACCGTCGGCCGCGGACTCGCCCTTCGATGCGTCGCCCCGGCACACCACGCTGCACACGAACTCCAGCATCCGGGATCGGCGGCCGATGCGTACCACGGTGGCCGTGATCTCCAGCACGTCGCCGGCCCGCATCGGCGCCGCGAACTGCACGTCGGAGTAGGACGCGAACAGACCCTCATCGCCGTCGGTACGGATGCACGCCTCGGTGGCCACGTCGCCGAACAGCCCGAGCGCGTACGCGCCGTCGACGAGGTTGCCGGCGTAGTGCGCGTGCGAGTACGGCACGTAGCGACGGTGGGTCACCACGAGCCCGAGCCGGCTGTCACGATCAGACATGCGGCCACCGCTTTCCGACGGTTCACGATCAGGGCATCCACCAGGTAGGAGGCTACTTCCCGGGGGGTGGTGCCGCGGCCGAAGATGCGGTCGACGCCCAGTTCGGCGGTCATCATCTCGTCGAAGCGGGGCCCGCCGACGACCAGCAGCGGCCGCTTGTCGGCCGGGCAGCGCCTCCCGGAACGCGGCCGACATCTCCCGGGTGTTGTGCAGGTGCGCGTCGCGCTGCGTGACGACCTGGCTGACCAGCACCGCGTCGGCCTTCTCGGCGCGGGCGGTCTCGACCAGTTCCGGCACGCCGACCTGCGCGCCCATGTTGACCACGCGCAGTTCCCGGTAGTACTCCAGGCCCTTCTCGCCGGCGATGCCCTTGACGTTGAGGATCGCGTCGATGCCGACCGTGTGCGCGTCGGTGCCGATGCACGCGCCGACCACGACGAGCTTGCGGCGCATCTTCTGCTTGACCAGCGTGTTGATCTCCTTCGCGGCCAGCAGCGGGAAGTCCCGCTCGGCGACGACGACCTGGGACGGGTCGACGAGGTGGTTGCACGCGGCCGTAGACGACGAAGAAGGTGAAGCCGTCGCCCATCGGCTTCGCGTGCACGACCATCGCCGGGTCCATGCCCATCTTGTTCGGCCAGTTGCAGCGCGGCGCCCTCGGCCCGCTTGTCGCGACCACCGGCAGCGTGAAGCTCAGCTGCACCATGCCGTCGCCGGTGATGTCCCCGTAGGGCCGAACGATGGTTCATCGCCACCTCGGCTGCCTCCAGGATCTCGGTCGCCGGGTTGTAGTAGCCGGACTCCTGCTTGGCCACGCCGTCCAGGCCCTTGCCCCGGTCGGCGGGGCGCTTCATGATGCCGAACGTGCCGTCGGCGATCGCGTTCAGCAGTTTGTCGTCGGCGATGCGTCCGAGCAGGTCGATCGCCTCGCCCAGCACGTGGTGCGCGCGCTGCTGGATGAAGCCGCCGGGCGCCGGCACGAAGTCCTCGTGCAGGCCGCCGCACGCGTTCAGCACGTAGCGCACGTTCTGCAGCGCGATGTCGCGGTCGGACAGCCACGGCGTCACCACCGCCTCGGTCATCATGCCGACCAGCAGGATGCCCTGGCCGGTCAGCGTGCCGACGAGGTTGAAGAAACCGTCGAGCAGGTTGCCGCGGAACACGTCGCCGGTCATGTGCTTGGTCGGCGGCATCCACTTCAGCGGCGCGTCCGGGAACAGTTCCCGGGCCAGCAGCGCGTGCGCGAGCTCGAGCCGGAACGACTCCGGCAGGTCCGGGTTGATCTCGAACGCGTGGCCGATGCCGAGCTGCCAGTCGGCCAGCCCGGCCTCGTGCGCGAAGTACTCGTTGAGCAGCTGCGACACGGTCACGGTGTGCGCCGCCTCGACGGCGTCGGCGGTGGTGAGGTAGTTGTCCTCGCCGGTGTTGATGATGATGCCGGCGCGGGCGTGGATCTGCCGGGAGAACCGCTGGTCGACGAACGTGCGGATCGGGTTGATGTCGCGGAACAGGATGCCGTACATCGAGTCGTTGAGCATCATGTCCAGCCGCTCCAGCCCGGCCAGCGTCGCGATCTCGGGCATGCAGAGCCCGGACGCGTAGTTGGTCAGCCGCACGTAGCGGCCGAGCTCCCTCGACGACTCGTCGAGCGCGGCCCGCATCAGCCGGAAGTTCTCCTGCGTGGCGTAGGTGCCGGCGAAGCCCTCCCGGGTCGCGCCCTCGGGCACGTAGTCGAGCAGGCGACTGCCCGGTCGAGCGGATCACCGCGATCACGTCGGCGCCGGCCCGGGCCGCGGCCTGCGCCTGCGGGATGTCCTCGTAGATGTCGCCGGTGGCCACGATCAGGTAGATCCACGGCCGCTGCTTCGGGTCGCCGTGGCGTTTGATCAGCCGCTCCCGTTCGAGCCCGCCGCCGGTCGATCTGCTTGATGCCCGCGCCGACCGCCGCCGGGCGCGCCGGCGCGCCGCGGCCGTCGGCCTCGCCCGGTGGGCATGGCGAAACGGACCGAGCCGGCCGCCGCCTTCTGCGCGAGCACGGTGAGGTCGTCGATGCCCTCGCGCGCCATCGCGTGCCACACCGGCAGCGCGACGCCGTGGCCGAGCCCGACGTCGCTCGCGCACGGCGTCGACCAGGCGGTTCACCCACGGGATGCCGTCCGGGTCGGCGCCGGTGACGCCCGGCCAGCCGCAGCACGGCCCGCTCGACCGACACGGTGGTATGCGACTGCGGGCCAGGTCCACGACCGGCTGGCCGGCCTTGCGCGGCCAGCGCCCGGGCCCGGCGCACCAGCGCCGGATCGAGGCCCAGCTTCGCCTCGTGTTTCGCGGTCATGACGGCTCCTCGACGTTGAAGATCGTGCTGCCACGCACGACGGTGCGCAGGCATTCGGCAGCTCCGGGTGGGGTTCCCCGGGAAGGGCGAGATCGATGCGGCAGCCGGGTACGCCGTCCGCGACGCCACCATCGGCTGCGGGCGTGGCGGACCAGACGGCGAACGTGGCCGGGGCGCCGGGGACGAGGACGCCCTCGTCGTCGCGGTGCACGGCCCGCCAGCCGCCCCGGGTGTGGGCGGCGAACGCGGCCTGCACGCCGATCCGCTGACCGGGTTGTGGTGCGGCATCGCGGCGCGGATCGTGCCCCACGGGTCCAGCGGCGTGACCGGGGAGTCCGAGCCGAACGCGAGCGCCACCCCGACGCCGGCCATCGCGCCGATCGGGTTGCTCGCGAGCGACCGGGCGACGCCGAGACGCTGCGCGTACATCGGCGTGCTCGCCGCCCCAGAGCCGGTCGAACGCGGGCTGCATGCTCGCGACGATGCCGTACTCGACGAACCCGGCGATCAGCTGCTTGTCCACGATCTCGACGTGCTCGATGCGGTGCCGGGCGGCGCGCAGCCGGTCGACGCCGACGGGCCGCGGCGCGATCCGGAAGCCCGGCCAGCACGGTGCCGATCGCGGCGTCGCCGATGGCGTGGAAGCCGCCCTGCATCCCGCTTGCCGGTGCAGTCGACCAGGTGCGCGGCGACCTGCTCGGCGGTGACGTACCCGTGGCCGCAGTGCCTCTGATCGCGGCTGTCCAGGTACGGCTCGCGCAGGTGCGCCGTCTGCGAGCCGAGCGCGCCGTCGGCGTAGAGGTCGCCGCCGGCCCCGACCGCGCCGAGTTCCCGGGCCTTCGCGGCGCCCACCGAGCTCGCCCCAGTAGCCGAACACCTCGGGCAACGAGTCGTCGCGCCGCGAGTGCGAGCACGCTGGGTGAAGTCGTCGTCGTCGGAGGTGCCCGGGCCGCCGCACTCGTGCACGGCCGCGATGCCGAGTGCCGCCGCCCGCCGCAGTGCCGCGCGCTGGGCGCGCGTCGCGCTGCGACGGGGAGATCGAGCCCATGGCGATGCCGCGGACGACGTGGTGCGCGTCGCGCCGGAGCCAGCCCGATCTCGTCGTAGCCGGGGGTGGCCGGCGGCGTCTGGTCGAGCAGAGCGGTGGAGACGACGGCCGAATGCACGCTGACCTGCGACAGGTAGACCGAACGCCCACCGCCGGCCCGGTCGAGTTCCGGCGCGCTCGGTGGCCGCTGTTCGACCCAGGTCGACTCGTCCCAGCCGTGGCCGACGACGATCGCGTCCGCCGGCAGCGTGGCCGCGTGCGCCGACAGCCGGTCGAGCACCTCGGCCGCGGAGCGGGTGCCGGCGAGGTCGAGGCCGAGCAGCCCGATGCCGGTGTCGGTCGTGTGCACGTGCGCGTCGACGAACGCCGGGGTGACCAGCGCGCCGCCGAGGTCGATCGTGCGGTCGGCGGCGGGTGCGTCGGCGGCCGCGCCGATCCAGTCGATCGTGGTGCCGCGCACGAGCATCGCGGTCGCCGTGGGGTCGGCGGGGCTGTAGATCTGACCGTTGCGTGTAGAGCGCGCTGGGGGTCGTCATGAGACTCAGTTTGCCCTCTCGGCCGCCAGGCGCGCATCGAACAACTGCCGAACGCCGGGGTCGGTGCGCAGCAGCTCGAGCGCGTACGCGGCGTGGCCGGGCACGTACCCGTTGCCGATGAGCATGGTGACGTCTGCGGCCAGGCCTTCGGCGCCGAGCGCGGCGGCGGCGAACGATGTGGCCATGGAGAAGAAGATGACGGTGCCGCCGTCCGCCGTGGCCAGGATCGCGCCGTGTTCGCATCCGGGGACGTCGACGCACACGACCGTGACATCGGCCGGGCCGCCGAGTGCCTTGGTGACGGCGTCGGCGAGCGCGACCGGATCGCGGGCGTCGGCCAGGGCGACCTCGTCGGCGATCGCGACATCGCCCAGGCGCCGTGCTTCGGCCTCGGTCGGGACGACGCCGACGGTACGGGTGGCGCCGGCACGACGGGCGGCGGCCAGCGAGAGGGAACCGGATTTGCCGGCGCCTCCGATGACGGCGACCTTCGGATTGTCGTACCGGCTGATCGACACGGGCGGTGAGAGCCGGAGCGCCGCAGACGTCCATCACGGCGAGGGACAGCTCCGGGTCGAGGTCGTGCGGCAGCACGGCGGCGATCGAGCGGGCGAACAGGATCGCGTGACCAGATGTCGGCACCTGCTCGCTGAGACCGTCCCACCGGGCGAGGCCGTCGGTGATGGCCAGCGGCGTCAGCGTCAGCGAGACCAGCGTGGCCACGCGGTCGCCGGGGGTGAGGCCGAGCGGGGAGGTCGGGCCGACCGCGTCGACGGTGCCGATGAGCATGCCGCCGGAGCCGGTGACCGGGTTCTGCATCTTGCCTCGCGTACCGATGATGTCCAGAACTTCGGCTTTGACCTTTTCGCCGTCGCCCCCGTGTTTCGTGGCGAGCTGGCGGAAGGAGGCGGCGTCGAGATTCAGACGCTCAACCGTGATGCGTACCTCGTCTGTGCCCAGGTCAGCCCGGTTGTCCAGTTTTCGGCCGCCTGCGGCAGCACACCGGCCGGCGCGATCACTCGGTGTAGACCGACCGGTGACGTCATGTGGTTCCCTCCCGGGCATTAGTGAGGTGATAATGGGTCTGCACAGTAAAACTTACGGCATCGTAGTTTGCAGACGAGAAATCCTCCACTAGCCTGACCTTATCCGAGGATCGAGGAGGATCCGTTGAGTGACCTGTTGAGCGGCCAGCCGCACGAGTACCGCCGACGTGAACTCGTGGAGCCCGATTGGACCCGTTTGCCCGGCTGGCGCGACGTTACCCGCGAGCAGTGGGAGTCGGCGCAGTGGCAGCGAGTCAACTGCGTGAAGAACATCAAGCAGTTGCGCGCGCTCATGGGCGATCTGCTCGACGAGTCGTTCTACACCGACCTCGAAGCCGATCAGCAAGAGTTCGCGACGATGTCGATGCTCGTTCCGCCGCACATGATGAACACGATGGTGCCCGACCGCGAGCCCGACACCGCGTCGTTCCTGGCCGACCCGATCCGGCGCTACATGATCCCGGTGAAGTCCGACCGGCGCACCGACTGGCCGACCCACCCCTACGCGTCGCGCGACTCGCTGCACGAGCACGACATGTGGGTCGCCGAGGGCCTGACCCACCGCTACCCGACCAAGGTGCTGGCCGAACTGCATCTCGACCTGCCCGCAGTACTGCGGCCACTGCACCCGCATGGACCTCGTCGGCAACTCCACGCCGCAGGTCGACAAGCTCAAGCTCGTGCTCAAGCCGGTCGACCGTTACGACGCGATGATCTCCTACCTGCAGCGCTCCCCCGGCGTCCGCGACGTCGTCGTCTCCGGTGGCGACGTGGCCAACGTGCCGTGGAAGCAGCTCGAAGTCGTTCCTGATGCGCCTGCTGGAGATCGACAACATCCGCGACATCCGGCTCGCCACGAAGGCGCTCTCCGGCGATGCCGCAGCACTGGCTCGCACGGCGACGTCGTCGAAGGCCTCGGCCGGGTCGCGACGCGCGCCCGCTCGCAGGGCGTCAACCTCGCGATCCACACGCACGTCAACCACGCCAACTCGGTGACGCCGCTGGTCGCGAAGGCCGCTCGCACCGCGCTCGAGGTCGGCGTCCGCGACGTCCGCAACCAGGGCGTGCTCATGCGCGGCGTCAACGCGACCACGACCGACCTGCTCGACCTCTGCTTCGCGCTCCAGGGCGAGGCGTCGATCCTGCCGTACTACTTCTACATGTGCGACATGATCCCGAACGCCGAACACTGGCGCGTCTCGGTCGCGCACGCGCAGATGCTGCAGCACGACATGATGGGCTACCTCCCGGGCTACGCGACCCCGCGGATCATCTGCGACGTGCCGTTCGTCGGCAAGCGCTGGGTGCACATGCTCAACGAGTACGACACCGAGCGCGGCATCTCCTACTGGACGAAGAACTACCGCACCTCGATCGAGATGAACGACGCCGAGGCTCTGTCGCGGCGGTTCGAGTTCTACGACCCGATCGACACGCTGCCGAAGACCGGTCAGGACTGGTGGCGCAAGAAGCTCGCCGCCGAAGCCGCCGTCTGAGCGTCCGCCCGTGCCCACCCGCCGTGTCAGTAGGCGCGGCGGGTGGCGCGCTGGAGGATCAGGGCCTTGATCGCGGCCGCGCCGACGCCCACGATGCCGATCGACGTCAGCAGCACGAGCAGGTAATTCGGCGTGGACGAGCTGTCTTCGCCGAGGCTGACCGACGGACCGACCGCGACGCCCTTCGCCGTGGTCTTCATGCCCGCGTCCGCGCCGCCGCTCGTCGAATCGCCGCCGGTCGCTGATCCGGTATCGGCGGCCTTCGCGGCACCGCTCGCGTTCACGTCACCCGTCGTCGACGGATCGTCGGTGGCCGTGGTGGTCGGCGCGATGATGACCGAATCGGGGTCGATGGACGCCGTCGGTGTGGCCCCGCTCGTCGTCGCCCCGATCGTCGTCGTCCCGGTCGTCGCCCCGGCCGTCGTGGCCGCTGCCGTCGGTGCGAGCGCGGACGTCGTCGAGGTGGCGTGCCGAGTCGGTGTCGGTGTCGGTGTTCCCGCCGGTGCCGGCTTCGCGGCCTTCGTCTGTGTGGGTTTGGGTGCCGTCGTCTGTGTCGGCTCGGCCGGCGCGACCGTGGGTGGGATGTCGACCGTCTTCAGATCCGTCGCGGCCGGTGGCGCGACCGCCGGTTTGGCCGGCGGCGGCTTGGCCGCGCTGACGGTCACCGTGACGGAGCCCGCGTCGTTGAGGTTGAGCAGGCAAGCCGGCTTCAATGCGACCTGCCACGTGCCGGCCGGGAACGTGATCGGAGCCATGCTGTTGGAGCCGATGTTTGCGTTGCTGGTGGCCTTCGACCCGTTGACGTAGATGACGGCCGCCGAGCCGGTGAGGTTCTTGACCTCCAGCGTGTCGCCGGCGGACATCGAGATCGAGGCCTGCGTCGGCTGCGACGCGCACGACAGCACCGGCAGGCCGAGAAGGCCCGCACCCTCGAACGTAACCGTCAAGGTGTCGGCGTGGGCGGCGCCGAGCAGGACGGCGGAGCCGAGAACCGCTCCCGTCACTGTGGCGCCGGCGAGCGCGGAGAAACGCGACATGAGTCCTCTTTCGACCGTCGGGGCGTAATAGTCCCTTTAAACTATCTTTTGTCCGATTGGTCCGCACTCGACGCCACGCCGCTGGGACCGCACATATCCGCGGTCGATCAGCGGGATTGAGCAGCGATGAACCCCCGTACGCGCTCCCGGGCCCGATCGCTGACATGCGGCCCGTGGGTGAACGCCGCCACCTGATACTCCAACTCACCGAGAACGTGAGCGGTCTTCCGGTTGAGCACGATGTCCTGGCAGAACGCCTTGATGCCCCAGTTCATCTTCCGCACGTTCCAGATCGAGTCACCCGTGATGAGCACGCCCGTGGACGGGTGGAGTAACGCGAC
This sequence comes from uncultured Actinomycetota bacterium, assembly GCA_963797605.1. Lineage (GTDB taxonomy): Bacteria > Actinomycetota > Actinomycetes > Mycobacteriales > Micromonosporaceae > DASQPR01. The sequence continues at coordinate 366,142 of CAWCPX010000009.1, forward strand.
GTGCCCCATCGTGTGGCCCGGTGTGTGCACGACGCGCAGACCGCCCGCGATCGGCAACACGTGACCGTCGGAGAACTCCTCGCCCACCGTGACGGCCGGGAACCCGTTCGCCCGGCGCCCCAGGCGGTTGAACAGCCGGCCGGCCGCGATGCTCCCGTCTCGCGGCGGGGCCATCCCGTCGCCGGCCCACGGCGCGTCCGTCTCGTGGATCGACACCTGCGCGCCCGACAGTGCCGCCAGCTTCGCGGCGCCGCCGGCGTGGTCGCCGTGCGCGTGCGTCAGCACGATCCGCGTCACGTCGTCGATCGACTTCCCCATCATGGCCAGACCCGCCATGGTGCGTTTCGTGGCGCCGGTCGTGCCGCTGTCGACGAGGGTGACCTGGCCGTCGTCGTCGATGAGCGCGTAAATGTTGACGAAGTCGAACGGGGCGGCCGGGATCCGCCAAACGTTCGGCGCGATCCGGTAGGCGGGCGGCTTGGGCATCGCGGCTCCCTGACTGTGCGTCCGTGACGATGCGTCCCCTGACGGTGCGTCCCTGACGGTGTCCTGACGTGTGTCCCTGACTGCGTGCGTCCCCGGCTGTGTATGCGGCTGCGCGGCTGTGTATCGCGGCTGTGCGTTGTTCAGACTATGCGCCTCGAGGGCGCGTTCGCCGTCGATCTAGGACGCTCCGGCGGTCAGAAACGCCGCCACCACGTGGTTGGGTGCGGGCCGGCGGCACGACGTCACGGATCATCGGGCTCGGCGATATAGGTATGGCCGGTGGGCGTCGTCCAGGTACAGGTGCCGTCGGAGTTGCGGGTGAGCTTCCAGCCACCTTCGTGTTTGAGGCGATGATGGCGTCGGCAGAGAAGTTCAAGGTTGTCGTGCCGGGTGGGTCCGCCTCGACTGTGTTCGGTGCAGTGGTCGATGTCGCAACAGCGCGCGGGCGCGTTGCACGTCGGGAATCGGCAGGTGTGGTCGCGCGCGGTAATCCACCGACGCATGGCCACGGACGGAAACCGGTCACGCTCGGCCTGCCGCGGCGGCCGTGCGGCTGGAATCGCCGATCCGATTCCTGAGCCACTGTTGGCTGACCGTGCCTCAGGGCTGGCCTGCGCCGGCGTCGCAGGATGGTCCGAGGCAGGCATCGCACGATCGTCCGACGCATCCGACCGCACGAGCGATGCCGGTTCGGCGACCGTTGGCACGGTCGGCTCCTCAGCCGGTTCCGGGGTCGATGACGGGGTCGGGGTCGGTTCCGGTGGTCGCGCGCCGTCGGGTTCTGCGGCGGAAGGTGGTGCCGGTCTCGCTGAAGTAGTCCCGTGGAACAGCAGGTCGCCGGTGTCGGGGTGGCGGACGCTGTAGCGCCATTGATCGGTCTGGTGGTCGGTCACGATCTGCCGGGCGATGTCGGCCAGCACCGGTCCGAATCCGGCCAGGTCACCCGGGTCGCTGCCAGCCTGGGCGATGGTGGCCCACGGGACAGTGAACTCGATGATGCCGGGCCGATCGGCGGGCGCCCCGCTGGGCGTGGTGCCGTCGAGCAGGTCGAGGAGGGTGTCGGCGCGCAGTTGCGGCAGCGTGCGGGTGTCGCCACCGGTGCGCAGGCTGCGAGCGATGGCGTCGACGCGCTCGAACGCGGCCTGCGCCCGGGCCGGTGGAAGGAACACTGCGGACAGCCCGCCGGTGCCGTCGGGATTGGCCCACACGTGCACCTCCCGGCCGGCCACCGATAAGTCGTAACGCCTGCGCGTGGCTGCCGGGTCGGCTGCCAGGACCCGCCGCCGCAACCGGCCGCGAATCTGCGACGTCGTCAGCTTGCCGGCCGTCGGCAGCACCAGCGCCGCGATCCGGCGAGCCACGTCGTCATCGGTGACCGGGCCGAGCACGTCGGCGAACACCCGCGCCCGCGGCAGGTCGATGACGCCGTCGGACAATGCGGCGTGGACGTCGGGAAGCCGCCTGACCAGCGCCCCAGCCAGGCCGAGCTGCCCCTCGGCGGCGCGCAGGGTCCAGCACAGGGCGGCCGAGATCTCATGAGCCTCGAAATCCGAAGCCAACTCCGGGTGGATCTCCGCCACCGAAGCATCCGAAACCAGGACCAGATCGGACAACAGCCCAGCCTGCAGATGCGCGATCAGCCGCGACCGGGCCACCATCACATCCACCACGTCAACGTCGACCCGCGCACCCTCACCACCGCACTCGCCGACGGAGGACTGAGCCGCAAACACGGCGTCAGTGTCAGCCAGAGCCGCGGCCAGCTCCGGCCCGACCAGCAACGACCCCAGCGCGGGCTTCGCGGTCGGCGGAGCGGGCGGCAGCGAGATCAACTCCCACACGCTTCCGCCGCGCGTGTCGATCCACCGAGCCTCGAACATGTGTCTTATTCTACGAGCCACCACCGACAAAAACCGGCCCGCCGACCCTCGCTCCACAAAGGATCTTCCCCCGAGCCGGAGCCCGCGGCCCGCGAGCCCGCAACCCGCGGAGTCGGCAACCCCTGAGACCGCGACGTCACACCGAGCGAGGGAGACCGCGACATCACGCCCGGCACCGAAACCGCGACGTCATCATCCGCCAAAGCCCGCGACCTCACACCCGACACAGGATCTCGCCGTGGGGCACCACGATCCACGCGTCGTCGTGGGCAGCCCACGCCAACCACGCCTCACCGAGTCGCCGCAGATCGTCGGCCGTCGCCAAGCCGCCGGCAACCGCCTGCCGCGCGAAGTCACTCTCCTGTACGCGGTCGGCCCACGATCCGCCCCACCACGCGCGTTCGTCCGGCGTCTCGTAACGCCACGCGCTCGTCGTCGCCGTGACATCGGTGAACCCGGCCGCGCGCGCCCACGATTCCAGGTACGCGCCGGCGTTGGGCTCGCCACCGTTGGCCCGCGCCACCCGTTGGTAGAGCGCGAGCCACTCGTCGAGTTCGGGGAGCCGTGGAAACCAGTCGAACGCGGAGTAGTCGCCATCGCGGGCCGCGACGACACCGCCCGGCCGGGTCACGCGCCGCATCTCGGCGAGTGCTTTGACCGGGTCGGCCACGTGCTGAAGGACCTGGTGGGCGTGGACGACGTCGAAGGAGGCATCGTCGAACCGCATCGCGTGCACGTCCGCGACGACGAAGTCCATATTGGACCGACCCGCCCGCGCCGCTTCCGCCCGGGCGAGGTCGAGCACGTCGGGCCTGGTCTCGGTGGCCGTCACGAGGCCGGGCGCCACCCGCGCGGCGAGGTCGACGGTGATCGTGCCGGGGCCAGCGCCGACATCGAGGAGCGAGCGCCCGGGCGACAGGTAGGGCAGGAGGTACGCCGCCGAGTTTTCCGCCGTACGCCAGCGGTGCGACCGGAGAACCGACTCGTGGTGTCCGTGGGTGTACATGCCACCACCGTAGAACTCCGTCTCGCGATACGGAACATGAATCCCACTGAACGAGAGCCCGGCTAGATGGCACCCTGGTCCAGGGCGGGGAGCCCGTACGTCGACGCGATCGGATTCCAGTCGTCCAGGAACTCCTGTTTCACCACCGTGGCCGTGCGCGACTGGGTGTCCCCGGCCCGCTTGTGCGCGTCGTTCAGGGACGCGCGCGAGCAGCCGGAATTCTCGACGTCAGTGGCCCAGCTGAGGTAGTCCTTGTCGGCCGCGAGCGAATGCGTCAGCGCGCTGATCAACACGACCTGCATCACGTGCCCGTTGGGCAGGGCGTCGACGGCGAGCGCGCGGGCCGAGGCCAGTTCACCCGTGCGGCCGGAGACGACGCTCTGAATCACCGACGGGGCGTCCCCGAGACCCTCGCAGACGCCGACATTGTTGAGCACCGCGGTCAGGCTCTGTCGGGACGATTGGGAACGGGACAGCAGATCGTTGAGGGCGTTCGCCTGAGTCGCGGCGTCATCGACCGGCTGCGCGGACGGGGCGGCCGAGGGCGTCACCGGGGACGCCATGTCGGTCGGCGTACCCGTGTCGGGGTTCGTGGTGTTGGTGTTCGTGAGGTTCGTGCTGGAACCGCCGGTGAAGCCGGTGCTGTTGGTCGAGGTGTCGTTCTTGCCGCTGCGCAGCGCACCGATGCCGAGAACCACGGCGATCACGGCCACGACGGCGCCCACGATCAGGCTCGTCTGGCGCACGCGGGTCCGGTTTCCGGTCGATCGAGCGCCGCCGGGAAACGTCAGCGACGGGACGGAGAGCGGCGAGCGGGACAACGCCGGCACGGACAGCGATGGGCCGGAGAGCGCCGAGTTGGCCTGACCAGCGACGTGGCGTCCGTACGGGCTGGTGGCGACCGGAGGCGGGTAAGCCGGCGGCGGAGGCGGCGGCGGAGGCGGCGGCGCGAACGACGGCGCCCCCGAAACAGGCGACCCCGAACCAGGCGACCCGAACGACGGCGCCCCCGAAGCGGGCGACCCCGAAACAGGCGACCCGAACAGCGGCGCCGCCGAAACGGACGACCCCGAAACAGGCGACCCGAACAACGGCGCCCCGGACGGCGGCGCCGAAACCGGCGATTCGAACAGCGGCGACGCCGGCTGCTCTGGAATCCCGTCCGACACCACGCGCGGGCTCGACGAAGCGACCGACTTCGCCTGATCGAACGCGTCGATCCACGCGCTGATGCTCGGGCGCCGGCTCGGATACTCGGACAGACTGACCCGAGCGAGTTCGGCCAGGTTGGGGTAGCCGGCCGGCATGGCCCGTGCGTCGCGAAGGGTCGCGTCGTGGGCGAACAAACGCACCGTGAGCAGCCCGAGCCGGTAGACGTCGGCGCTCGCGGTGCCGCGTTCCTCACCGGCCGGAATCGACCACCCGGGAGCCTCTCCCGGCGCCTGCGCCTGACCGCCGGCCAGCCACGCGGGGACCGCCCACTCGGAGGTCCCGGCCTGGCTCAACACCGATTCCCCGCGCAGCCGGACGCCGTCGCACGCGAGCAGGAAGCACCTGGGCTCGGGTTCCAGGCCGATGACCACGTCGTTCGGCGACAGGTCGCCGGCCGCCGCGCCGTGCCCGTGCAGCCACGCCAGCATGCTCGCGAGGTCACGCAGCACTCCGACGCGGTGCCGGTCGCTGACTTCGATGCCGCCTCGCGACAGCACGTCGGGCGGGCGCAGCAGGGACTCCACTCGGAACAGCTGCGCGTCTCCGGCGCGGTAGAACGGCGGCGGTGCCGCCGGCATCAGGAACCCGATCGGCACACCGTCGTCGATGACGGTCGCGGCCGGCCACGCGCCGTGGGCGAACACCCATCGCCGGTCGTCGTCGCGCTCGTCGGCCGCCAGTGACACCAGCCGTTCCAGCACGCCGGCCTGGAGATTGCGCAACACGCCCGGCAGGTAGCGCTTGAACGCCATCGGCTCCGGAATCGACGCCGACTCGACCAGATGCACCGATCCGTGACTGCCCCCGCCCAGTTCGGTCACGAGCGTCAGATCGGCGACGTCGAGCCGGGTACGCATCTTCGCCACAATCGGTCTCCGGTGGGTCGCGCGCACCGGATCCGCAGGTGGGACGCGGTGACCGGCGCTATGGAGCGGTCGACCGTATCTGACGGACAGCCAGCGTCGCGGCGTGCTCGATGACGGTGATGCCGGCCGATTGGCTGCGCCGGTGATCCGACAGTGTCACGACGAGGAAGTCATGGCCGGGCTCGACGATGCGGCCGATGCTGTTGACGCTCCACTTGTTGGAGTCGGCGGGTTGCGGATACCACCCGTCTTTCACGTAGACGGCGGACGCGTGCACGGCGGCGGCCGGAACGCCCCACCGCTGATCGCTCTCCACCTTCGACATCAACCCCAGGATGTACGCCTGGCTCGCCGCCGTCAGCGGGCCGCCCGGTTCCGTCACCACGCGCAGCAACCGCAGTTGGTCGGGCGCGGTCGTCAGGGTGTCGCCCCACGGGTGCGCGGACGTCGTGCCGGGCGTCGTGTGCGTCAGACCGAACGCACGATCGCCCGCGGCGAGCGCCGGCGCCGCGCCGATCGTGGCCCAGAGTTCGTCGGCCGCGGTGTTGTCGCTGTTGGTGATCATCTTCGTCGCGGTCTTCTTCTGCGCGGCCGTCATCGTCTTGCGCGCGACCTGGTCCTGCCACAGCAGCGTCGCCAGGATGTCGATTTTCACGATGCTCGCCGTCTTGAACCGTTCCGTGCCGTTGACGACCATCTGGCGGCCGGTGACCCGGTCGAGGACGGCCACCGCGGCCCGCCCGCCGACGCTGTCGAGGTATGCGGTGACGGTCTGGGCCGCCGCCACGGTGGCCTTCACCGACGGCGACACGGACGGCTTGACCGGTGGGCGCGAGGCGGACGGACGCACGGTCGGGCTGGCCGTGACCGACGGGCTCGATCCTGGTGCCCCGACGAACTTCGCGGCGGTCGCCTCCCGATGGGTCAGTGCCACCGCCGCGACGACGATCACGACGATGATCAAGCCGAAAATCGGGAGTGCGGGGACCAGGCGCCGTCGGCTCATGCTGCGACACAGTAACGGCACGCACGGCCGGAGCCGAGGGCCGACGGTGATATCACCCGAACGGCGTGCCGCCCAGCGCGGCCGCAGAGAGCACCGTCCCGTGCCACGAAAGCGCCGTGAGCTGACAGAATGGTCGCATGGCGGAGATCGTTCTGGTCCGGCACGGGCAGACCACGTGGAGCGCGTCCGGGCGGCACACGTCCGTGACCGATCTCCCCCTCACCGAGACCGGTGAGAAACAGGCGCTCGCGCTGCGTCCCGCGTTGGCCGGCCGGGCGTTCGCGCTGGTCCTGACGAGTCCTCGGGCGCGGGCCATGCGCACGGCGGAGTTGGCCGGGCTGCACAACGCCGTTGTCGATCAGGACCTCGCCGAGTGGGCCTACGGCGATTACGAGGGCATCACGTCGGAGGAGATCCACGAACGCGATCCCGACTGGAACCTCTGGCGCGACGGCTGCCCGGGCGGCGAGTCACCGGCACAGGTCGGAGCGCGTCTGGACCGAGTGCTCGCCCGCGCCGACGCCGCCCTGCGATCGGGTGACGTCGTGCTGGTCGCGCACGGGCACTCGTTGCGGGTGGCCGCGGCTCGATGGCTCGGCCTGCCCCCGGGCGACGGCTCGATGTTCGCGCTGGACACGGCGACCACGTCCACGCTCGGGTTCGAGCACGACACCAAGGTCCTGACCAGCTGGAACGTCCAGCCGTAACCAGTTCGGCCCGTTAGTTCACGGGCGAAATCATGCCGCCGTTGACGTACACGGTCTGCGCGGTCACCCATCGCGTCTCGGGCGCCGCGAGGAACTTCATCACGGGTACGACGTCGACGGGATCGCCGAGGTCACCACTGATCGTCATGCTGCGCAGCCAGGCGAGCGTGTCGTCGGTTTCCGCGTCGAACAGGAACTTCGTCTTCTGCGGCCCGGGCGCGATCGATCGTCGTCGCGACCAGTCGCTTGATCTCCGGCACCGTGGTCAGGTCGGCCTGCAGCGACGTCGCTTCGATGCCGTGTTTTCCAGCTCCGCGACGGTGTCTTCGGCCTCTCCCGCGCGGCTCGGGCTGTTGTAGTGCACCATGACGTTCGCGCCGTCCTGCGCGAGCGACAGCGCGAAAAGCTTGCCGAGATTGGCCGTGCCGCCGGTGACGATGGCGACCTTGCCCGTCTGACTGCCGGTCATCTGCTTTCCCTTTCGTCGAAGCGGCTGAAAACAGAGGAAATTTCAGCGTAAGCCGGTTGGACGACCGTTTCGGCGAGTCCGCTCAAGGCTGTCAGGGCGTGACGATGTTGAACATCAACTCGAAGTCGTCCAGCAGCGTCAGGAGTTGGGTCAGCTTCGCCCGATCGCCGTCGATGACGACGGCACCGTCCGCGATGGCCTTGTCGAACGTCGTCCGCCCCAGCGAGATTTGGTCCAGCGTGCCCTTCGTCAGCGTGATCGTGGCGTCCGGCGACTCGTGCGGGCTGCCGATCCGGTGGGTCAGCGCGGCGTTGCGCAACGTGACCGCGTGCGTCTCGCCGATGTCGGTGAAGGTCCAGTTCATCCGGGTCTCGGCGACGTGCGCGGCCTTGTCGCCGTTGAGCCGGATGCCCATGTAGTCGAAGTAGAGGTCGGGGCTCATCGACCGGATCACGTCCGCGCTGGCCGCCGTCAGGCCGTCACCCTGGAACACGCCGTTGCGCAGTTCATGGGCTCCCGTCAGGTACAATGCCCGCCACGTGCCGTTCTCGCTCTGGTAGCCGAGCTGCTCCAGCGCGTCGGCCTGCAACGCGATCGCGGCCGCGTTGCCGGGCTCGGCGAACACGAGGTGATTCACGAGTTCGGCGGCCCATCGGTAGTCGCCGGAGTCGAACGCGGCCTGCCCCTGCGCCAGCACCTTCGCGGCACCGCCCATCGCGGCGACGTACCGCCTGCCGGCGTCGATCGGCGAATGCGGGTTCAGGTGCGCCGGATTGCCGTCGTAGAACCCGAGGTAGCGCTGGTAGATGGCGCGTACGCCATGGCTGACGCTGCCGTAGTAGCCGCGCAGGTACCACCGCTTGTCCAGATCCGGCGGCAGCTTCGTGAGTGCCTCGGCGATCTCCATCGGGGCATAGCCGTGGTTCATCAGGCGGAGCGTCTGGTCGTGCAGGAACTTGTTCATGTCCCGGTGGTCGGCGAGGAACCCGACGACGCGCTCGGTGCCCCAGACGGGCCAGTGGTGCGAGGCGAAGATGACATCGGTACGCGTCCCGAACATCTGGATCGTCTCGTCCAGGTAGTGCGCCCAGATCCGCGGATCCCGGACCTCGGCGCCCCGCAGCGTGAGCAGGTTATGCATGGTGTGGCACGCGTTCTCGGCCGCGCAGAGGGCTCGCATCTGCGGGAAGTAGAAGTTCATCTCGGCCGGTGCCTCGGTGCCGGGCGTCAGCTGGAACTCGAACCGTACGCCGTCGATCGTGCGCGGGCCGTTCTCGGTGATGAGGTCGGTGGGCGCGATGAGTGTGATGGCGCCGTTGGAGATCGCCTTGCCGAGGCCGAGGTCGACCTGGCCGCGTTCGTCTCTCGGCAGGAAAACGCCGTACTGGTAGTGCGAGCGGCGGCTCATCGCAGTGCCGGCGAACACGTTCTCGCTGATCGCGTGGTAGAGGAAACCGTCCGGGGCGTAGATCTTCACGGTGCCCCCGGCGACGTCCTCCTCCGAGACGATCGCCTTCACGCCGCCGTAATGGTCGGTGTGGCTGTGCGTGTAGATGACGGCGACGACGGGCTTGTCGCCCCGCTGCGATCGGTAGAGGTCCATGCCGGCCTGCGCGCATTCGATGGAGATGAGCGGGTCGATCACGATCAGCCCGGTGTCGCCCTCGATGATCGACATGTTGGAGAGGTCGAAGCCGCGCAGCTGGTAGATCCGGTCGGTGACCTGGAACAGGCCGGCGATGTTGTTCAGCTGGGCCTGGCGCCACAGGCTCGGGTTCACGGTCGCGGGCACGTCGTCGGCGGTCTCGAACGCGTACGCGCTCATCTCCCAGATCGGCTGGCCGTCGGCGCCCGTGATCGGAGCGGCCGGTGCCGTCGCGATCAGCCCGCGGGCGATGTCGTCGAAGTCGGCCCGGTCCGCGAACGGCAGCGCGCCCATGACCGCCGCGTTCGCCGCCGCCGTGACCGCGGTCGCGTTCTTCGCCTTACTGCGTGACTGATCCACCGACGTCATGGTGATTCTCCCTCGGATTCGACCATCACAGCGTAAGTGAGAGTCGGACCCTTCAGACATTCTTCGGATATCTCGCACAGACTCGCGGAGTCGGGCGGGTACGCCGCGACCGACGGGTGCTACAGGCCGCCGATGCCCTTGCCGATCAGCACGACCCCGATGACCGCGAACAGCACCATCATCACGGTGGCGTTGTTGCCGATGAGCCACGTCTTCAGCGAGCCCAGCCAGACTTCGGCCCGCGTCCGGGCCACCCGGTAGGCGATGACGGGGCCGAGGACTGTACTGGCCGCGATCACGGTGACGATCGCGATCACGCCGACGATCTCGGCGACCAAGAGCTTCGACTGCCCGATCGCGACGCCTGAGGCGAGAAGCATGAGCAGGTTCTTCGGATTCACGGCCGCGAGGGCGAACCCGAGGCCGGTCGCCTTGACCGGGGTGATCGAATCGAGCGCGGACAGCCATTTCGGGGTCGTCGGTTCCACGCCTTCAGCGGGCCGGGAGCGCCACTGCTTGACCGCGAGCAGGAGCAGGAGCGCGCCACGACGATTTTGACGATGGCTCCGGCGGTGGAGCCGTTTCCACCGGTGGAAAGCCCGGAGGCCCGTGCGAGGACCGTGAAGACGGTGACGGCCACGATGATGCCCGCAACCCAGCCGACGAGGAACCCGGCCGACGCCCCACCGGCGTTGGCGGCGACGAGCATCAGGATGATCGCGATGATCGTGGTGGGGCTGATCGCGACCGCGAGGCAAGTGGCAGCACCTCGCCGATGACCTGGCCCATGAACCAGACTGTACGGAACTCACGATCACGTTTCGGTCAGATAGGACTCTTTACCCACGAACGGCACGAGAAGGGCGGCGCCGGGGTGTGCGGAACGCCGTACCTGTGGCGGGATGTTGATCTTAGAACGTGATCTTCGGGGGCCGGCCCTCGAACGGCGTGGACAGCACCACGGTGGAACGGGTGATCACGTTGGCGGCGGTGCGGATCTCCTGGAGCAGCCGTTCCAGCCCGGACGGACTCGCCACCCGCACCAGCAGCAGGTAGAAGTCATCGCCGGCGACCGAATAGCAGGCCTCGATCTCGGCCAGGTGCGCGAGGCGTTCGGGCGCGTCGTCGGGGGCGGCCGGGTCGATCGGGCGGATCGCGATGAACGCGGTCAGCGGGGTGTCGAGCGCCTCGTGGTCGAGCCGGGTCGTGTAGCCCTTGATCGTGCCGCGCTGTTCGAGGCGTCGCACGCGCTGGTGGGCGGCGGAGACGGAGAGACCGACACGTTCGGCGAGGTCGGTGTAGGACAGGCGGCCGTCTTCGGAGAGCGCGGCGATAATTTGGCGATCAGTGTCCTCCACGCGCACGAAACTACCGCTTACGGCGTGTCCGGGCGAGCGCCGTCTCACGTCGGCTCGGTGTCGTCGGGTCTTGCCGGTGCTATGAGTGGCGCTTATAGTTTTGTTATGGCTAACGTTTCTACCGCGGTCAGCCTCGACCAGGAGGTGCTGGCCGCCGCCAAGGAAGACGCCCACGCCGCCGGCGTCAGTTTTTCCGCGTGGGTCAACCAGGCCATTTATGAGCGTCACATGCGGGAAATGCTCATCGGTTACCGCGAGTGGCAGGAGCACAACGGTTATGCCGATCCTGACTATTTGAGCCATCACCGGCGCCACGTGGCGACGATGGCCCAGGTAGACGGGAGCGCCGGCACGCCGTGAGCGCCTTCCGCCGCGGGGAGGTGTGGTCGGGTTCCTACACCGACGGGTTCCCGTTCACGTGCATCGTGATCAGCTCCAACACCTACAACGAGTTGATGTATTCGGCGTTGATCGTGCCGTTCGCGGGCAAGCCCGGTGACGCCGGCAACCCGTTCGCGGTGAGCCATCCGCGTTTCGGCGCCTGCTTTCCCGACCGCGTCGCGTGGGTGCTCGCCAGCGAGCTGCGCGAGCACCTCGACGACATGCCGGCCGATCTGATGGCCACGGTCGACGCGCGCTTGCGGTTCGTGCAGGGGCTGTGACCTCAGCCGTTCGACATCAGCTCTTCGACAGCGACCGGGCGATCACGACGCGCTGGATCTGGTTGGTGCCCTCGACGATCTGCAGCACCTTCGCCTCGCGCATGTAGCGCTCGACCGGGTGGTCGGCCACGTAGCCGTAGCCGCCGAGCACCTGCACCGCGTCGGTGGTGACCTTCATCGCCATGTCGGTCGCGAACAGCTTCGCCTTCGCCGCCTCGACGGAGTACGGGCGGCCGGCGTCGCGCAGCCGGGCCGCGGCGAGGTCAGCGCGCGGGCGGCGGAGATCTGGGTGGCCATGTCGGCGAGCATGAACCCGATGCCCTGGAAGTCCGCGATCGGCCGGCCGAACTGCTCGCCGCTCGCCGGCGTAGTCGACCGCGTAGTCGAGCGCCGCCTGGGCCAGCCCGACCGCGCACGCGGCGATGCCGAGCCGCCCGGAGTCGAGCGCGCTCATCGCGATCCGGAAGCCGGTGCCCTCCTCGCCGATCAGCCGGTCGGCCGGGACCCGCGCGTCGTCGAAGGCGATCTGCGCGATCGGCGAGGACGCGCAGGCCCATCGTGCGCTCGCGGGCCAGCGGGTTGATGCCCGGCGTGGCGGCGTCGGCGAGCAGGCAGGAGATGCCGGCCGGGCCGGGGCCGCCGGTGCGCGCGAAGACGTTGTAGAAGTCGGCGTACGCCGGCGTGGGTGATCCAGGCCTTGGTGCCGTCGACGACGTAGTCGTCGCCGTCGCGGACGGCCTTGGTGGTCAGCGCGGCGGCGTCGGAGCCGCCCTGCGGCTCGGACAGGCAGTAGGCGCCGAGCAGCTCGCCGCCGAGCATGTCGGGCAGCAGCTCCTCGCGCTGCGCGTCGGTGCCGAACGCGGCCAGCGGGTAGCAGGCCAGCGTGTGCACCGACACGGCCTCGGCGACCGCCAGCCAGCGGCTCGCGAGCACCTCGAGCACCTGCAGGTAGACCTCGTACGGCTGGCCGCCGCCGCCGTACTGCTTCGGCGTAGGGCAGGCCGAGCAGCCCGGCGCGGCCGAGGGTGCGGATGACCTCGCGCGGGAACTCGCCGCGCGCCTCGAAGTCGGTCGACGCGCGGGGCGAGTTCGCGGTCGGCGAGGTCGGTGGTGAGTTCGAGCAGGCGCGCGGCCTCGTCGTTCGGCAGGATGCGTTCGACGGTCATAGCTGCACCAACTCCGTCGGGAGGGTGTTGAGCCGTCGCACGCCGTCGTCGGTGCAGACGACGATGTCCTCGATCCGGGCGCCGTGCCGCCCGGCCAGGTAGATGCCGGGCTCGATGGAGAACGCCATGCCCGGCTCCAGCGGCAGCGTGTTGCCGGCGACGATGTAGGGCTCCTCGTGGCCGTCGAGGCCGATGCCGTGGCCGGTGCGGTGCATGAACGCGTCGCCGTAGCCGGCGGCGGCGATCACGTCGCGGGCCGCCGCGTCGACGGACTCGCAGGTCACGCCCGGGCGGACCGCGGCGACCGCGGCGCGCTGCGCCGCCTGCAGCACCGCGTAGTAGTCGGCGAACTCGGCCGGCGCCGCGCCGCCGACGACGTAGGTGCGGGTCGAGTCGGAGCAGTAGCCGGACGGCATGGTGCCGCCGATGTCGACCACGACCGGCTCGCCGGCGCTCGATCACCCGGTCGGAGACGCTCGTGGTGCGGGCTGGCGCCGTTCGGGCCCGCTGGCGACGATGACGAAGTCGACGGTCGCGTGCCCGGCCTCGAGGATCGCCGTCGGCGATGTCGGCGCCGACCTCCGCCTCGGTGCGGCCCGGGCCGCAGCCACTCGCCCCATCCGCGCGTGCACCGCGTCGATCGCCGCGCCGGCCTCGGCGAGCGCCTCGATCTCGGCCGGCGGACTTGCGCATCCGCAGCTCGCGCAGCACCGGGCCGGCCAGCCGCTGCTCCGCGCCGGGCAGCGCGGCGCGCAGCGCGAGCAGTGCTCGGCCCACATCCGGTTGCCGACGCCGACCGCGCCGCCGGCGGCGCGTCGGCGTCCGGCCGCAGCGGCGCGCGCGACGACCAGCGGGTACGGGTCGGTGCCGTCGGCGTGGTCGACGATGCGCAGCGCCGGTGCCCGGCGCGGGCGACGCCTCGGCGGCGGGCCGCTCCAGCTTCGGCACGATCAGCGTCGGCTCGCCCGTCGGCCGGCAGCACCAGGCAGGTGAGCCGCTCGAGCTGGTGGGCGCGCGTAGCCGGTGAGGTAGCGCAGGTCGGCGCCGGGGGTGAGGAGCAGCGCGTCGAGACCAGGCCGCGCGGCACGCGGTGCCGCCGCCGTCGCGCCGGCGTGCGAGCCGCTCCGGCGGTGAACAGGTCGTCGGTCGCCACGACGCCTAGCTTAACGGTCGTTTGGGGGCGCTGCGAGGGCATTCCGGTCCGGCGGCGTGTCGTGCATCGCCCACGGACGGGTGAAGTCGCGTGGCGGGTGGCATGATGGTTGCGCGGAACGCTATGTCGGGAACGAACGATTCGATGCCGATGGCGGATATCGATCGTGCGACGTGCGCTGCGTTGTCGCTGCGTAGGATCGAACCAGTAGGCTCAGCGTTCGTGGACAGACCGATCCTGCTCATCGATACGCCGAGCCTCTATTTCCGCGCCTATTTCGGCATGCCCGAGTCGGCGGCACGGGCTCCCGACGGCCGCCCGATGAACGCCGTCCGCGGGCCTCCTGGACATGCTGGCGACGCTGATCCGCACGCGGGGCGCCGACCGGATGGTGTGCGCCTTCGACTATGACTGGCGGCCGGCGTGGCGGGTGGCGCTGATCGACACGTACAAGAAGCATCGGCTCACCCCGGCCGGTGGCGAAGAGGTGCCCGACAACCTGTCGCCGCAGGTCCCGATCATTCTGGAGATGCTGGCGGCGTTCGGCATCCCGGCGATCGGCGCCGCCGACTTCGAGGCCGACGACGTGCTGGGCACGCTCGCGACGACACAGCCCGGGCCGGTCGAGGTGGTTTCCGGTGACCGCGACCTCTATCCAGCTCGTCGACGACGCGAAACCGGTGCGGCTGCTCTACGTCGGCAAGGGCGTCGCCAACCTCGACGTCTGCGACAACGCGGCCGTGCAGGCAAAATACGGCGTGTCCGCCGCCCAGTACGCCGACTTCGCGGCGCTGCGTGGCGACCCGAGCGACGGCCTTCCCGGCGTGCCCGGCGTCGGCGAGAAGACGGCGGCCCGGCTGATCGCGACACACGGCAGTCTGGCGGCGATCGTGGCCGCCTCGACCGATCCGGCCTCGGGGTTCGCGCCCGGACTCCGCGGCAAGCTCACGTCGGCCGCCGATTATCTGCTCGCTGCGCCGAAGGTGGTCGCGGTCGCGCGTGACGTCACGTTGCCGGCAATCGACGCCCGCCTTCCACAGGACGGGCCCCGGCATCCGGAGCAGGTGATCGAGCTGGCCGAACGCTACAACCTGGCCAGCCCGACCAAACGGCTCGTCGACGCGATCGCGTCCGTGGGTTAGCTACCGGAAGGTGCGGGTGCGGGAGGCCGGCTTCGCCGACGCGGTGGTGATGCGCGACTGGAGTTCGTCCAGCGACGCACCTTCGGCGGCGGACGGCGAGTTGAGCATCGCGTACCCGAGCGCGACGAAGACGAGCAGCACGAAGAGCAGGATCGGCACCAGGAACGCGAGTGCGCTGGTGCCGGTCACCTTGCCCGGTTCCGCGTTGAGGTGCACGTGGATCGCGGTCATGCCGGTGTAGTGCATCGCGAAGACGGCGATGCCCATGATGACAGCGGCGACGATGACGAAGCCGGTGCTCTTCGCGATCACGGTGAACCACAGCGCGACGATCGACGCGACGACCGCGATCGCGACGGAGAGCCAGACCAGGCGCATGTTGTACATGACCATGCCGTCGACCTTCATCGCGTACATGCCGATGTAGTGCATGCCGGCGACGCCGAGGCCGGTGAAGATCCCGGCGATGATGACCTTCACCGCGGACGGCTCGCCGTAGCCGACGACGAACAGCCCGGCACCGACCACGATGATGGCGACCAACCAGCTGGCGATGGTGATCGGGAGGTTGAAGCGCACGGCCGAGCCGCCGACCTGGAACCCGATCATGGCGACGAAGTGCATGACCCAGATGCCGGTGCCACCGATGGCCCACGCAGCGAGGATCAGCCAGCGGTTGCGTTCGCGGCCGGTGGCCAACCGAGCCCGGCCGGTGGCCTTGAGGCCCAGCAGACAGCCGAGGATCGAGAAGAGCAACGCGAGTGCTGGCGTGATCCAGCCGTACGAAAACTGTTGGATCTGCGCCACCGAAAGTCTCCCCACACAGGTCCACTGGACATTCGTTAGTGAGTAACCCTCAAGATGAGCGCTAAGTCAACTCCCTCTCGATGAATACGAGTTTTCGCTACGGAAGGTAATTGAATTACGCCATCGAGCTGAAATCGAGGATGCCGCGGTTGACCAAATGACTGGCCTGTCGAGCGGTGTCCCGGACGCCCGAATCGGCACCGGCGGCCTCGGCGATCTGCCCGAGTAGATCGATAACCTGCCGTGCCCAGCGGACGAAGTCGCCGGCCGGCATGTCACCGTCGACGCTATGGGCGCTCGCGAGCACCTTGGACAGTGGTTCGCCGCGGGCCCACCGGTAGAGCGGCCAGACGAAGCCGAGATCGGGCTCACGGGTCAGTTCGAGACCGTGGGCCGCCTCCTCGGTCGAAATCTCGCTCCACAGTGCCAGGGTCGCGTCCGATGGCGTCGCTGATGGCTCCGTACGGGATCGGCGCGCGCTCCTCGGTGTCGCGGCGCGCCTCGAACACCACCGTGGACACCGCGCCCGCCAGCTCCGCCGGCGACAGGTTGGCCCAGACGCCGCGGCGGATGCATTCGGCGACCAGCAGATCCGACTCGGTCCAGATGCGCGCGAGCATGCGCCGGCGGGCGTGACGCCGGGATCGTCGTCGACCCGCGCCCGGACCCGTCGCCGTCAGGTAGCCGCGTTTGCGCAGCATCGCGCAGACCTGGTCGAACATCCGCGCGAGCGAACCGGTCCGGGAGGCGACCTTCGCGCGCAACGCGTCGGTGTCCTTGGCCAGCCGCCAGCGTCCGCTCGGCCCACCGGGCGTGGTCTTCCCGGTCGGGGCAGGAGTGGCACGGGTGTTTACGCATGTCGTGGCGCAGCCGTTCGAGTTCGCGGTCGTCGTCGGCTGATCGGCGACCCCGGCTCGCCCGGCGTACGTCCTGCTGGATCTGCGCACCCCGGAGCGCCGCGGCGAGGTCACGGCGCTCCGCGGGCGAACGTTGGTTGAAGTTCTTCGGCACGCGTACCCGGCCGAGCGCCTCGACCGTCGTGGAGAAGTCGGTGATCGAGATGCGGCCGGCCCACCGGTCCTCGGTGAGCACGAGCGGGCGCGGCTCGGCGAACCCGCCGACGCCGGGGTCGAGCACGACCGCGAGCCCAGCTCGCTTGCCGGACGGCACCCGGATCACGTCGCCGACCTTCAGCTTCTCCAGCGCCGTCGAGCGCGGCGGCCCGGCGAGGCGCGACACTGTGCCGCGCCATCGCCTTCTCCCGCTCGGTGATCGCCATCCGGATCGCGAAATACTCGGCGAAGTCGCCTCGGTCGCAGCCCATCTCGATGTCGTACACGCGAGCGGTCTCGGTGTTGCGGTTGCACCTGGCTGGGCGAGGCCGACCACCGACGCGGTCGGCCTGGAACTGGGCGAACGAGGACTCGAGCAGGTCGCGAGCGCGCGCGACGCCCGACCGAGCCGACCAGGTTGACGGCCATGTTGTAGGACGGCCGGAACGACGACCGCAGCGGGTACGTACGGGTGGAGGCGAGGCCGGCGACGTGGCGCGGGTCGACCTCGGGCGTCCACACCACGACGGCGTGGCCCTCGACGTCGATGCCGCGGCGGCCGGCCCGGCCGGTGAGCTGCGTGTACTCCCCCGGCGTCAGGTCGACGTGGGCCTCGCCGTTGAACTTCACCAGCCGTTCGAGCACGACGCAGCGGGCCGGCATGTTGATGCCGAGCGCCAGCGTCTCGGTGGCGAAGACGGCCTTGACCAGGCCCCGCACGAACAGCTCCTCGACGATCTCCTTGAAGACCGGCAGCATGCCGGCGTGATGGGCGGCGAGCCCGCGCTCGAGCCCGTCGAGCCACTCCCAGTAGCCGAGCACCTGCAGGTCGTCGGCCGGGATCGCGGCGGTGCGGGTCTGCGCGACCTCGCGGATCTCGGCGCGCTCGTCCGGCGTCGGTCAGCCGCAGGCCGGCCTGGAGGCACTGCTGCACGGCGGCGTCGCACGCCGGCGCGGCTGAAGATGAACAGGATCGCCGGCAGCAGCCCGTCGCGGTCGAGGCGCTCGACGACGTCGGCGCGCAGCGGCGGCGGGTAGCGGCGGCCGCGGCCGCCGCGACCGCGACCGCCGAACTCGCCCTCGATCCGGCGCGGTCAGGTCGCGGGTGTGCCGCAGCAGCTCCGGGTGGACGTCGTGCTGCGCGGCGGCCGTGGCGTCGTGGAACAGGTCGAACATGCGCTTGCCGACCAGCATGTGCTGCCACAGCGGCACCGGGCGGTGCTCGCTGACCACGACCGTCGTCTCGCCGCGCACGGTCGTCAGCCAGTCGGCGAACTCCTCGGCGTTGCTGACCGTGGCCGACAGCGAGACCAGCGTGACCGACTCGCCGGCAGGTGGATGATGACCTCTTCCCAGACGGCGCCGCGGAAGCGGTCGGCCAGGTAGTGCACCTCGTCCATCACGACGTAGCCCAGGCCGTCGAGCGTGGACGACCCGGCGTAGAGCATGTTCCGCAGCACCTCGGTCGTCATCACCACGACCGGGGCGTCGCCGTTGATCGCGTTGTCGCCGGTCAGCAGGCCGACCTGGTCGGCGCCGTAGCGCTCGACGAGGTCGTGGAACTTCTGGTTCGACAGCGCCTTGATCGGCGTCGTGTAGAAGCACTTGCGCCGGGCACCGGCAGGCCGGCGCGCAGGGCCAGGTGGACCGCGAACTCGCCCACGACGGTCTTGCCGGCACCGGTCGGCGCGCAGACGAGCACGCCGCCGCCGGCTTCGAGGGCCTCGCAGGCCTCGCATCTGGAACGGGTCGAGCGCGAAGTCAAGATCGGCGACGAAATCGGTCAACGCCGGGTGCCGGGCTTCTTCGGCGGCCCGCCGGCGGGAAGCGGCGTACCGCTCGGCGGGGCTGGTCATCCCCCCAGGCTAGTGGATCGATGCCCGAGCAGGCGACGGCATTCCTTTTCACCCCGCCGGGCGGGTCGCGGGCGGTCCCCGCACCCGCCGTCCGGCACCACCCGGCCGGTGGGACGGCGGTGTTCCGTGGGCGTGTCAGACCGGGGGCGTATCGTGCTGGCGTGCCGGACCAAGCTGAACCGCCGAGTCCCCGCCATCCTGCTGGCCCCGATCTTCAAGGTCATCCAGGTAACGGCGTGTTGCCCCACCGGCCGGTCGAGGCCGTGCTGTTCGACTTCCACGGCACCTTGGCGCAGGTGGAGGACGCCGTCGAGCTGGGTGCGGGCGGCCGCTGACGCATGTGGACGGCCGATAGCGCACGGGCCGGCGACGGTGCTGGCCGATCGCCTGGTCACCGCCGGTCGGGCCGGGGGTCCGCTGCCCCGTCGGGTGCCGCCGCACCTGATCGAATGCTGGGCCGAACGCGACCTTTACGAGCACGCCCATCGGGCCGCGTACACGGGCCTGGCCGAGACCGTCGCGACCGACGTCGACGGGCTGGCCGAAGCGCTGTACGACCGCGGCATCTCGCCGGCCGGCTGGCTGGCCTACGCCGACGCCGTCCCGGCCCTGACCGCGCTGCGGGCCGCCGGCGTGCGCACAGCTGTCATCTCCAACATCGGGTTCGACATCCGGCCGCTGCTGGCCGCGATGGGCCTGGTCGACATGTTCGACGCGTGTGTGCTGTCGTTCGAGTTGGGCCGCTGCAAGCCCGATCCGGCGATCTTCCGGGCCGCGTGCGCCGCGCTCGGCGTCGATCCCGAGCGCGCGCTGATGGTCGGCGACACGCCGGCCGACGCGGCGGCGACCGCGATCGGGTGTGCCGCCTACATCGTGCCGGCCGCCGGCCCGGGCGCGCCCAACGGCCTGTCCGCGGTCGCCGCCCTGGCCGGCGTGATCCCGGCTCGCTAAAGCGCCCGCGTCAGGCGAGGAGCGTCAGCGCGCGGGGCATGGCCGTGACCGTGACCGGCAACGGGGAGGTCCGCTCACCGTCCACATAGGCCACGATGCCGTCGGCGGCCAGCTCGACCGTGTGCGCGCGATAGCTCGTCACCTTGGGATGGGTGACGTGGGTGCCGAGGTGGACCCGCGGCTTGAGGCGCATCATCGTGGTGCGGCTGATCGGCGCCGGCGACGACGATGTCGAGCAGCCCGTCGGTCGGGTCGGCGGCCGGGCAGATCCGCATGCCACCGCCGTAGGCCGCGGTGTTGCCGATCGCGACCAGGATCGCCTCGAATGCATGGTCAACCCCGTCCAGCTTCATCGTGTACGCACGCGGCTCGCAACCGCATCAGCTCGGCGAGGATGGCGACGTCGTAGCGGCGTCGACCCTTGGGAAACCGCATCCGGTTCGCGCGCTCGTTGACGATCGGCGTCGAAACCGGCCCCGAGCACGGCGCCGAACCAGCGCGGGGGGCCGTCCACCGGCACCATCCGGGCCAGGTCGACCAGTTGCCGGCGATCATGACGCAGCGCGTCCGCGATGACGATCGGCGGCCGCCGGCGAGGGCCGCGCGGCAGGCCGATCTCGTGCGCGAAATCGTTGCCGGTGCCGGCCGGGATCATCCCGAACGCGACGTCCGTGCCGGCGACGGCCTGCAGCGCGAGGTTGACCGTGCCGTCGCCGCCGACCGCGACCAGCGCGCCGACACCGTTCGCCACCGCCTCGTGGCACGCGTCGAGCGCCTCGGCCACGCTGCCCGCGGCGAGAACCGTACACATCACGGCCGGAGCCGCGCAGCCGATCGAGGAGGCCGGGAACGTCATCGTGGCGCCGGCCGCGACCGGCATATGGGTTGATCAGGACAGCGATCGAGTCGACCGCTGGAGGGGGTGGAGGCACAGGTCGGCCTAGGTGAAGTCGTCGAACCGGCGATCGAGCGGTTGGGGCGCGTCTACCGGTTCGAGGGTCTGGATGGGGGCTCCGGCCATGATCGGATCATCGGGGTCGGACGCGTCGAGCGGCGACGCCTCGTCATCATCGATATTGGCGTACGGCCGGTTGCGACCCTTACGCCGGTCGTTGAGGAGAGCGAAGGCTACCGCGCCGAAGTAGAGGATGGCCATGCAGCCGGCGAGGATGCTCATCGAGAACGGGTCCGGGGTCGGCGTGACGACCGCGCCGAACAGGAACATCAGGAAGATCGCCGGGCGCCACCAGCCGAGCAGCTTGCGGCCGCTGACCAGGCCGGTGAGGTTGAGCATGACGATGATCAGCGGGAACTCGAACGCGGCCCCGAACAGCAGCATCATGTTGGTGACGAACGCGAAGTAGGCGGTCACGTCGGAGATGACCGTGATGCCGGCCGAGCCGAGGAAGAAATGCAGCGTCTTGGTGACGATGATGTGCGCGAGCAACACGCCGGCCGCGAACAGCGGCGCGGCGACGGCGGCGAACGCGTAGGTGATAGCGGCGCTCGCGTCGGTGCAGGCCCGGCGCGATGAACGCCCACAACTGGTAGAGCCACAGCGGTGAGCTGAGCAGCAGGCCGACGTAGAGCGCGATCTTCAGTTTCAGCAGGAAAGACGTCGAGCGGGCCGCCGCTCGCCGAGACCAGGCAGTTGGCGACCGTGTGGGCCGCCGCGTGTGCCTGCTGGAAGTCACAGTATGGCTGGATCAGGTAGTTGAAAACGTGCTCGGCGACGACCAAACCGAGGATCGCGCCGAGCACCACGCCCAGGGCCGCTTTGAACAGGCGGCTTCGCAGCTCACGCAAATGGTCGAAAAGCGTCATCGACCCATCGGACGCGCGCTCGAACGAAGAGGCGCGCCTGCGCCGGACCTGAGCCACCGAACGCGCGGTTACTTGTCGCGGACGCGTTCGATCGGGTCAACAACCGGCGCAGCCGACGGCTGGTTGTCGATCGGTGCCCGGACTGACTCCATGGGCACGCGGCTGTTCTGCGCCTCGGCCTTCGCGTTGAGGTCGTCTTCGGCGAGACCGCGCGTTTCGGCCTTCAGGATGCGCGCCGACCGGCCGAGCGAACGGGCAGCGTCGGGCAGTCGCTTCGCGCCGAACAGGAGCACCAACACGACCACGAGAACGGCGATATGCCACGGCCTCAGGGAACCCATGCCGGGCCACCTCTCTGCAGAGAAATCGAACAAAACACGGAGCCGGCACCAGTCCGGCAGCCACCATCCTACGTCGCCAGCAGGGTTATGCCGCCAGCGGCATTCGGTTGCGGCGAAGTTTCGCGCTCACGAACGTCGGGCCAAGGATCACCCGTACCGATGCGAATCGTCAAGGTTTTCGCACCGGAACGCGATCATGCGTCCCCGGCGTCCGCTCTGGCGGCCTTCAGGTCGGAAATGCGCTCCTGGGTCATCTGCACACGCTGCTGAACGTAGGCCACCTCCCCGGAAAGCTCCTGGACGCGGGCCTGAAGAGGGGCCAGACCGGGCTGATTGCGCGCCTCCGCGGCCGCCGCGGCCAGAGGTCGCAGCCGCCCGGCCGTGCCCAGGCCGACAACCACCAAAATCAACAGCGCGCCGACGACGACGCCGATCGAGACCCAACCCCACCAGCTCATGGCCGCCCCCGCTTCACTGACACACGCTTCGCCTCGATCATCATGCCGCGACACCGTACGCGGCGAGGGCCTTGACCGCTTCATCGCGAACGGCCTCGGCGAGTTCGGCCGGCGCGACCACCTCGACGTCGGAGCCGAGGCCGAGCACGAGCCGGCGAGCCCAGGCCAGATCGCTGACCCGCAACGTGACCACCCACGCGTCGGCGCCACCGGGTCCGACCGACTCGCCGTGCTCCACCGACTCGCACGGATAGTATTCCGTGATCCACCGGCCCCACCGGCTCACACGCAACGTCACCAGCGGCTGCTCCGGGCTCGGACGGAAGACGCCGTCGGAGAGATCACTGTGCCTCGCCTGCCGCGGCAGCACGGCCGGCTCATCGAGTTCGGTGAAGGCGTCGATCCGGTCCAGGCGGAACATGCGGACCGCCTCCGCCTGCCGGCACCACGCTTCCAGGTAGGTCCGGCCGTCGACGACGAGCAGCCGCATGGGGTCGACGACGCGGTCGGTCGTCTGGTCACGGGTGGCCGTGTAATAGGTGATCCGGAGCGCGTGACGGCGCTCGACGATGGTCCGGATGGCGGCCAGCCGGTCGGCTCCGGTCTCGCCGCCGGCCATCCGGACCGCGACCGGCGCGTCGGAGAGGTCGCCGGCGGCCGTCTCGATCTTCGCGAGCGCGGTCTCGATCGCGTCGCGGCCGGCGGCACCGGGCATCTCGGCGAGCATCCGCAACGCGACGATGAGCGCGAGCGCCTCATCGGGTGTCAGTCGCAGCGGACGGTCGATGCCGGCGTCGTACATCACCGTGACGTGGTCGCCGTCGAACGCCATGTCGATCAGGTCACCCGGCCCGTAGCCGGGCAGCCCGCACACCCACAACAACTCCAGATCGTCGCGGAGTTGCTGCTCGCTGATGCCGAGATCGGTCGCGGCCTCGACGACCTCGATGCCCGGACGCGCCAGGAAGTAAGGCACCAGGTTGAGCAGCCGCGCGAGACGTTCGGTGGCACCGGTCGTGGACATCAGCGCACCCCCGCCGATGCGCCGACGTGGATCTTCGCGATCTCCTTGAGCCGTTCGATGACGGCATCTCGAACCTCGGGCGGCTCCAGCACCTCGATGTCGCTGCCATAGCGCACCAACCAGCCGGAGATGCCCCGCGCGTCGGAGTAGGTCAGGACGACCTCGTCGCCGCACTCGGTCGGCGTGATCGACTCGGCGAACCGGCGCACTCCGGCCGCCCGACCGGGCCGCAACCGGACGGTGGTGCGGAGCTTGTGCTCGACCGGCCCGGAGAAGGTGGCGACGTAGCTGATGAGATCGACGTCACGCGGCGGGTCATAGGCGCCCGGTTGACCGATCATGCGGACCTTGCTCACGATGCGGGAGAGGCGGAAGCAGCGCTCGGCGTCGCGATCGAGGTCGTAACCCACCACGTACCACCGGCCGCGCCAGCACACGACGCCCCACGGCTGCAGCCGGCGGGTGCTCGGCGCGTCGTTTTCCACGACCCGGTAGTCGAACGTGACGGCCCGGCGCACACGGCGGGCCGCGGTCAGCGGGCCGAACGCGGCGTCGACCGACACCAGCGGCTCGAAACCGAGCGTGGCCTGCGGATCGACCTCCACCCCGGCCGCTCGGAGCTTCGCCAGCCCGGAGGATGCCGCCTCGGCCAGCCCGGCGTGCTGCCACAATCGGGCGGCGATGCCGACGGCGGCGGCCTCGTCGGGTTCGAGAATGATGTCGGGCAACGCGTAGTCACGACGCGTGATGCGGTAACCGGGCTCGTTGTCGAAGGCACTGGACGTGCCGGTTTCCAGCGGCACGCCAAGATCGCGGAGTTCGGCCTTGTCGCGCTCGAACTTCCGCTGGAACGCCTCGTGTTCTCGGAGATCGGCCTGGTCGTGTTCGTAACCGGGCACGGTCGCGGCGATCTGAGCCGCTGTCAGAAACCGACGTGTCGACAGCAGGCAGATCACGAGGTTGACCAGACGCTCGGTTCGGGTACGCGACACGTGAAGACGCTAGCAGTGTCAGGCGTTGATCGGTTCACACCGTGCCGTGTCATCGCTCGATCATGTGTACTGTTTTCGGGCGGGCGCGTTCGCACGCCGCCGCACCGGCCTCGACCGGTATCGTGACCGCGTGATTCGGTGGCGGGACGGCAGGGTGACGGCGCTGCGCCGATCGTGGCACGGCGCGTGCGAGCTCGACGTCGACGTCGTGGCGCGCGCCGCTGACGACCCGGCGACCGTCCGCGCGCTGGCCTATCCCGAACTCGTCGGCCAGCCCGTCGTCGGTGACCGGGTGCTGCTCAATCTCAACGCGCTGGCACTCGGCCTCGGCACCGGCGGCTACGCCCTGGTCGTGGCGCTGCCCGATCGGCTCCCGCCCGACGCCGCCCCGGCGCCCGGGCACATCGTGAAGGCCCGTTACACCCCGCTCCAGACGATCATGCTCGGGGTCGACGAGGAAGCGTCCCCCCATCGAGCCGCGATGACGGCCGACGGCCAGATCGGCGGCCTGCCGGTCGTCGTGGCCGACCTGCATTCGGCGCTGCCCGCGATCATCGCCGGCGTCCGGGCCACCGCGCCGGGCGCCCGGGTGGCGTACGTGATGACAGACGGCGGAGCCCTGCCGGCATGGTTTTCCCGCACGCTCAGCGACCTGCGGGAGGACCTGGCCGGCACGATCACCGTCGGGCAGGCGTTCGGCGGCGATCTCGAGGCCACGAACGTGTACGGCGGGCTCCTCGCGGCCCGGCACGTGCTGGCCGCGGACGTCGCGATCGTGGCGCAGGGCCCCGGCAACCTCGGCACCGGCACCCGTTGGGGCTTCTCCGGCACGGCGGTCGGCGAGGCCGTCAACGCGATCGCCACGCTCGCCGGCCGGGCGGTCGGCTCGCTCCGCATTTCCGATGCCGACCCGCGCGGACGCCATTACGGTGTCTCCCACCACAGCCTGACCGCGTACGCGCGGGTCGCCCACGCGCGCGCCGACCTCGTGGTGCCCGCCGGGTTGCCGGAGCCGCTGGCGGGCGCCGTGACCACCGCGATAGCGCCGCTGGCCTCGAAGCACCGGCTGGTCACGGTGCCGACGGACGGTCTCGACGCGGCGCTGCGCGCGTTGCAGGTGAAGCTCTCGACGATGGGCCGCGATCTCGACGGGGATCACGCGTACTTCCTGGCGGCCGCGGCGGCCGGCCGGCACGCGGCCACGCTCGCCGAAGGTGCCGGCGTTAGCTGAAGATCACCAGGGCGGCGACGCCACCGACGATGACGACCAGGATCAGGGCGAGCACCCACGTCGGGATGGCCGCCTCGCCGCGCCGGTTGCGTTCGATCTCGGCGACGATCTTGTCGCGCCGGCGGCCCACCCTCGCGTAGTGGGCTGCGTAGGGCGATCCGCCCTTGCCGAGCAGCCGGGGAATCGACACACTCGTGCGGGGTTCCCGGCGACCATCCGCCGCGGCGGGTGGCGCCAACTGGTCGGGCGGCAGCAGTTGATCGGGCGACGCCGGTTCGGGCGAGACGCGTCGGGGCGTGTCAGAGGATTCGGGTTCGGTCATAACGCTCGAAAGCCTACATGCTCGCGATCAGCCGATCGACCCGCTCGTCGTAGGCGCGGAAGGGATCTTTGCACAGCACGGTCCGCTGTGCTTGATCGTTGAGCTTGAGGTGCACCCAGTCGACCGTGAAATCGCGGCGCTTCTCCTGGGCGTGCTTGATGAATTCGCCCCGGAGACGGGCGCGCGTGGTCTGCGGCGGCGTCTCCTTGGCCTCGAAGATCTCCAGGTCGCCGGCGACCCGGTCGACCTGCTTGCGCTTCTCCATGACGGCGTAGAGGCCGCGGTTGCGGCGCACGTCGTGGTAGGCGAGGTCGAGCTGGGCGATGCGGGGGTGGGCCATGGTCATGTCGTGGCGGGCCTGGTAGGACTCGATCAGGCGCAGCTTGGAGACCCAGTCGATCTCGCGGGCGATCGGCTCGAGGTTGTCGCCCTCGATCGCGTCGAGCACCCGGCCCCACAGCTCAACGACGCGTTTCGCGACCGGGTCACCGCCGCGGCGCTCGACGAACTCGGCGGCCTTGGAGAAGTATTCGCGCTGGATTTCCAGGGCGCTGGCTTCCTTGCCGTTGGCGAGGCGGACCTTGCGCCGGCCGGTGACATCGTGCGAGACCTCGCGGATGGCCCGGATCGGGTTCTCCAGGGAGAGGTCGCGCATCACGACGCCGGCCTCGATCATGCGCAGCACCAGGTCGGCCGAGCCGACCTTCAGCAGAGTGGTGACCTCGTTCATGTTGGAGTCGCCGACGATCACGTGCAGGCGCCGGTAACGCTCGGCGTCGGCGTGCGGCTCGTCGCGAGTGTTAATGATCGGCCGGGACCGGGTGGTCGCGCTGGAGACGCCCTCCCAGATGTGTTCGGCGCGCTGTGACAAACAGAACACGGCTCCGCGCGGCGTCTGGAGGACCTTGCCGGCGCCACAGATGAGCTGACGGGTCACCAGGAACGGGATGAGCACGTCGGCGAGGCGGCCGAACTCACCGTGGCGCGAAACGAGGTAGTTCTCGTGGCAGCCGTAGGAGTTCCCGGCCGAGTCGGTGTTGTTCTTGAAGAGGTAGATCTCACCGGCGATGCCCTCGTCGTGCAGCCGCTTCTCGGCGTCGACGAGCAAACCCTCCAGGATCCGCTCGCCGGCGCGGTCGTGCGCGACGAGGTCGGTCAGCGAGTCGCACTCCGGCGTCGCGTATTCCGGGTGCGAGCCGACATCGAGGTAAAGCCGGGCACCGTTACGCAGGAAAACGTTGCTCGATCGCCCCCAGGAAACGACGCGACGGAACAGGTAGCGCGCGACCTCGTCCGGCGACAGCCGCCGTTGGCCACGGTACGTGCACGTAACGCCGTACTCCGTCTCAAGTCCGAAGATGCGCCGGTCCATGACACGACAGTAGCCTCATTCGCCGCGATCGGGAAAGATCATTCGACAGGTACGACCGACCGTGTCCCCCGTCCGGCAAGCACAGGCACGTCCGGTCATACCGGCGCCGGGGGTTCACAACGCGTCCCGCGACGGCGCCGGGTGGGGCACCGGCACGGCGTCCATCTATGGGCCAGGGCCGCGGCAACCCGTCTGGCCTGCGCGCGGTCTGCGCGGCGGAGGAATCTCGAGCCAGCCGGCCGGGCAGCGGCGCGAACGCGTTCGTGTCGATCTCCGGACCGATACGCAATGCGTTGGCGTCGATGCTGTGCGTCGATAAAATTTCCGCAAACGCCGCGCCCGGGCACGAAAACCGGGCTGCACGGCGATGGTCGTCGCCGTGCAGCCCGAGATGTGACGAGCTACGGTTGCTCCTCCGGATCGGCGGGCAGCGATGACGCCGCCTCGTCGTCGGAGGATTCCGGTCGCTCCGACGATGTCGGCGCGGCCTTCGCCGGTGCGGACTTCGCGGCCTTCGCCGGCTTGCTCGCGGCCGCCTTGCCCTCGTCGGCCTTGGCGTCGCCGCCAGCGGCAGCGGGTGCCTCGTCGGTGGGCTTCGCCTCGTCGGCCGGTTTGGCGCCCAGCAGCGGCGTCAGCGCGGCACCGGTGAGCCGTCGGAACTTGCGGCCCTTCCGAGCCCGGTCGAGCACCGCTACCTCGAGCTGGGTGGCGTCGAGGGTGCGTGGCTTGCCACCCTCGCCACCGATGGACGCCAGCGCGTCGACGGCGAGCCGGATCGCGTCGGTGAGCGACATGTCGATCTGGTGCCGGGTCTTGAGCAGCGTCGTGACCGCTTCGGTCTGGCCGCCCATCGCGAGGAACCCGGGCTCGTCCTGCGCCTGACCGTCGTAGGTGATCCGGTAGAGCTCGTCGGTGGCCGACGTGGCACCGACCTCCGCGATGCAGATCTCGACCTCGTAGGGCTTGGTCTGCTCGGTGAAAATCGAGCCGAGCGTCTGCGCGAACGCCGTCGCAATGGCCCGGCCGGTCACGTCACGCCGGTCGTACGAGTAGCCGCGCAGGTCGGCCATCCGCACGCCGGCCGCCCGGAGGTTTTCGAACTCGTTGTAGCGGCCGACGGCGGCGAAGCCGATCCGGTCGTAGATCTCACTGACCTTGTGGAGCGCCTTGGACAGGTTTTCCGCGACGAACAGAACACCGTCGGCGTAGCTCATCACGACGACGCTGCGGCCCCGGGTGATGCCTTTGCGCGCGTACTCCGAGCGATCCCGCATGATCTGCTCGGGTGAGGCGTAGAACTGCATGGCCACGGCGTGCGATCTCCTCGCTTCGAAACGAAACTATGAACAACGATCGGTGGGGGTTGGCTCAGCCGCCGGGGTTGCTGGCCCGAGCTGCTACCGCGGCCTCGGCGATCGTGGCCGTCTCCGACTCGCTGAGCCGGTGGGTGCCGTTGGCCGTGGCGGTCATGACGACCGGGTAGATTTTGCGGATGACGTCGGGACCGCCGGTGGCCGTGTCGTCGTCGGCCGCGTCGTAGAGCGCCTCGACGGCGAGCGTGGTCGCTTCGGCGGTCGTGACACCGGGCCGGTAACGCTTCTTCAGCGCCGATTTCGCGAACAGCGAACCGGAGCCGATCGCGTCGTAACCGGTCTCCTCGTAGACGCCGCCGGCGATGTCGAAGCTGAAGATCCGGCCGATGCGGCTCGGGTCGGTCGCGTCGAGGTCAAAGCCAGCGAACAGCGGAATCACAGCGAGCCCCTGGAGGGCGGCACCGAGGTTGTTGCGAATCATCGTGGCGAGCCGGTTGGCCTTGCCGTCGAGCGAGAGCACTGTGCCCTCGATCTTCTCGTAGTGCTCCAGCTCGACCTGGAACAGACGCATCAGCTCCAGACCGACGCCGGCGGTGCCGGCGATGCCGATGCACGAGTACGCGTCGGCGGGGTGCACCTTCTGGATGTCACGGCTCGCGATGAGGTTGCCCATGGTCGCGCGCCGGTCGCCGGCCATCACGACACCGTCGACGCAGCTGATCGCGACGATGGTGGTGCCGTGAGGTGCGATGTCGGCGCTGACGCCCGGCGGCAGTTGCCGGGCGCCCGGCAGCAACTCCGGAGAGTGGCTGCTCAAAAAGTCGGTGAACGACGAGACGCCTGCCGTGCGGTAGGCGTCCGGAAGCCGTCCAGGAAAATGTCCGGTCATTGGCCGCCCTTTTGCACGTAGCCACGGACGAACTCCTCGGCGTTTTCTTCCAGCACCGAGTCGATTTCGTCGAGCAGGTCGTCGACGTCTTCCGTGATTTTTTCCTGCCGCTCGGCAACCTCAGGGTTGACGGCCGGCGCGGCCTCATCTTCGACTTCGGAGTCGCGGCGGGCCTTGCCCGACTGCGACTGGCCGCCGGTGTCGCGAGTAGCCATCGGTTGCCTCCCTCTCATATCGGAGCGGTGTTTCCATCGCCCGGCATGTGTTGTTCCTCAAAACCTACATCGCCGCTAGGGCGTTGGGTTGGACGTGATCGCTTCCAGCAGATCTTTCGCGCTGGCGCACCGGTCGAAAAGCTCTCCGACGTGGGCTTTCGTGCCCCGTTCGGGTTCCATCATCGGCACCCGGACGAGCGAGTCCCGGCCGACGTCGAAAATGACCGAGTCCCAGCTGGCGGCGACCACCTCGGAGCTGTATTGCGCGAGGCAGCGGCCGCGGAAGTAGGCGCGCGTGTCGTCGGGCGGCTCCACCATGGCGCGGCGGACCTCTTCCGGCCCGAACAGCGTCTGCATCGAGCCGCGCGCCACGAGCCGGTGGTAGAGGCCCTTCTCCGGTCGCACGTCCGCGTACTGAAGGTCGACCAGCTGCAGCTTCGGCGACGCCCAGCCGAGTTCCTCGCGGTCACGGTAGCCCTCGAGCAGCCGCAGTTTCGCGACCCAGTCGAGTTGGTCGGCGCACTCCATCGGGTCGCGGCCGAGCTTGTCGAGCACCGACTCCCACAGTTCGAGCACTTCGGTGGTGGCCTCGTCGCCGCCCCGACTCTCCACAAACGACGATGCTCGCTCGAAGAACGCCCACTGCAGATCGAGCGCGGTCAGGCGACGACCGTCACGAAGGCGTACCAGGTGAGTGAGGGTTGGATCGTGACTCACCGATTTGAGCTCGCTCACCGGATCGGCGACGCTCAGGTCGCCGTTCAACGCCTTCGCCTCGATCATCGCCAGGATCAGCGAGGTGGTGCCGAGCTTGAGCAGGGACGAGATTTCCGAGAGGTTCGCGTCGCCGATGATGACGTGCAGCCGCCGGTATTTGTCGGCGTCGGAGTGCGGCTCGTCGCGGGTGTTGATGATCGGGCGCTTGAGCGTGGTCTCCAGACCCACCTCGACCTCGAAGAAGTCGGCGCGCTGCGAGATCTGGAAGCCGGGCGTCGAGCCGTCTTGACCGATGCCGACGCGCCCGGCGCCGCACACGATCTGCCGCGTGACGAAGAACGGTGTGAGGTGGCTGACGATGTCGGCGAACGGCGTCGACCGGGCCATCAGATAGTTTTCGTGGGTGCCGTAGGACGCGCCCTTGTTGTCGGTGTTGTTCTTGTAGAGGTTGATCTGGCCGATCGTCGGCACGCTCGCGGCCCGCTTCGACGCCTCGGCCATCACCCGCTCGCCGGCCTTGTCCCACAGGACGACGTCGCGCGGGTTCGTGCATTCCGGCGTCGAATATTCCGGGTGCGCGTGGTCGACGTAGAGCCGAGCGCCATTGGTCAATATGACGTTGGCGAGACCGACATCTTCATCCGCCAGCGCCTCGGCGGGATCGTAAAGCGCGCCGGAGTAGCTGAATCCGCGCGCGTCGCGCAGGGGCGACTCCTCTTCGTAATCCCACCGCGCACGGCCGCCACGGGCCAACTCGGGCCGGGCCGCGTAGGCGTTGACGATCTGGGAGGACGTCACCATCGGGTTCGCGCCGGGTTGCCCGGGCACCGAAATGCCGTATTCGACCTCGGAGCCCATAATCCGTCGCACGCTCATGCTTATCGCCTCTATGTTCCGTCGTTGCGCGTTGCCGCTTTACGGTCCTGCGTGAAGCCTAGAGCGCCCGGCCGACAATCGTGGTGGCGGAGTCCGCGCGGCTGGAAAGATCGAAGGCATAACAACCATGGATACGCCATGTACGCCCTCCTCGGGCCGATTTCCGGGCACCTCGCGAAAGTCCGGTCATACGTCGAACCGGATCCGGTCGACCCGCCGCTGCCCGTCGAGCAGGCGCAGGGCCCGGGCGAACACGGCCGTGTCGATCTCCGTCTCACCGCGTTCCCACATGAGCGCGAGCGCGTCCCGGAGCGCGGCCGCGTGGGCTGCCAGGCCCTGCGCAGCGACCATCGCCCGGTAGGTCTGCGAACCGGAGGTCGGGTTGGCGCGGCCGAGGTAGTCGACGGTCGCGAGGTAGGCGTTGATCACGTCGGCTTCCGCCCCGGTCAGCGCGGGCATCGGTTCCACGTCGTCGGCCACGTCAGCGTGCCGCCGTCTCGGGCCGACGGTCGCGGGTGGCGACGAGGTGGTCGGCGAGCCCGTACGCGATGGTCTCCGGCGCCGTGAGCATGGTCGGTCGCCGTAGGTCCGTTTCGAGTCGCTCGACCGGCTGCCCCGAGTGATCGGCGAGAAGTTTGATCATCAGGTCCCGTTCGCGCCGGATTTCCGCTGCGTGGATCGCCATGTCGTCGGCGCGCCCGGTCCGGGACGGTGATGTGGGCTCGTGGAGGACGACGCGGGCAGACGGCGCGATCATGCGTTTGCCGGGTGTGCCGGCGGCGAGGAGGACCGCGGTGGTCGCGTTGGCCTCGCCTAGGCACACGGTCTGCACGTCGCAGCCGACGCTGCGGACGGCGTCGTAGACGATGGTCATGGCTTCCATCGTGGCGTCCACCCCGGTGTTTCCGCGTAGGTAGAGCGCGATGTCGCGATCGGAGCCGTCGGCGTCGAGGTAGAGCAGTTGCGCCGCGGTGTCCATCGCCGCCGTGGCGTCGAGCGTGTCGGCGACGAAGACGATGCGAGCGCTGAGCATCGCGGTGTAGAGGTCGACGGCGGGTTTGGTGGGGTCGTGGCGCTCGATGATCGTGGGTATCCGGCGATCTCCTGGCATGATCAGATCCTCTCAACGTTCTGTACAAAACATACAGGACGCATAGGAGGTTAAGATAGCTCCATGGAGCAGGGAATTCCGGTGACCCAGGCGCGGGCGGACTTCGCCGAGCTGGTCAACCGCGTCGTCTACGGCAACGAACGCATCGTCGTGACCCGGCATGGGCGCCCGCTGGTGGCACTGGTCTCCGCCGCCGACCTGGACCGCCTGAACGCCCTCGACGCGGTAGAAGCCCTGGATACAGTCGGCTCCGAGACCGTGGACTCGGACGAGACCGGCCAGGGGCGGGTGGTGCGGCTGGCGCCGTCGCGCACCGTGACACCGCTGTCGGCGCCGCAGACCCCGCGTTACGACATCGCCGCCCGCCACGATCCGCCGGGTCGCCCGAACCCGCGATCCACCCGCCACTAGCCCTACCTCAGTCTCGGGGTGACCTTGGCGAGAAACTGCTGCCCTGACGACACTTTCTCGCCAAGGTCATCACCACGTGCCGTCGCCCGGTGGTGACGAAAGGGCGGCGCTCCCGAAGGAGGGCCGCCCTTTCGCCGTTGACAGGTGTTTACAGGTACTGACCGGTGTTGTTGACCGTGTCGATCGCACGGCCCGCCTCTGCGCCCTTGCCACCGGAGATCAGCGTGCGGATGTAGACGATCCGCTCGCCCTTCTTGCCGGAGATGCGGGCCCAGTCGTCGGGGTTCGTCGTGTTCGGCAGGTCTTCGTTTTCGCGGAATTCGTCGACGCACGAGTCGAGGAGGTGCTGCAGACGCATGCCTTTACGGCCGGTCGCCAGGAACTCCTTGATCGCCATCTTCTTACCGCGGTCGACGATGTTCTGGATCATGGCACCGGAGTTGAAGTCCTTGAAGTAGAGGACCTCTTTGTCTCCGTTGGCGTACGTCACCTCGAGGAACCGGTTCTCGTCGGTTTCCGAGTACATCCGCAGCACGGTGGCCTGGATCATGGCGGCCACACACGCGTCGGCGTCGCCGCCGTGCTCGGCGATGTCGTCGGGGTGCAACGGCAGGCCGGACAGGATGTACTTCGAGAAGATGTCCTTCGCCGCTTCCGCGTCGGGACGCTCGATCTTGATCTTGACGTCGAGCCGGCCCGGACGCAGGATCGCCGGGTCGATCATGTCTTCCCGGTTGGACGCGCCGATCACGATCACGTTTTCCAGGCCCTCGACGCCGTCGATCTCCGACAGCAACTGCGGCACAATCGTGTTTTCCACGTCGGACGAGACACCGGAGCCGCGGGTGCGGAACACCGAGTCCATCTCGTCGAAGAACACGATCACCGGCGTGCCCTCGCTCGCCTTTTCCCGGGCGCGCTGGAAGATCAGCCGGATGTGCCGCTCGGTCTCGCCGACATATTTGTTGAGCAGTTCCGGGCCCTTGATGTTCAGGAAGAAGCTGGTGTGCTTCTCCTCGCCACGACGCTCGGCGATCTTCTTGGCCAGCGAGTTCGCGACGGCCTTGGCGATCAGCGTCTTGCCGCATCCGGGCGGGCCGTAGAGCAGGATGCCCTTCGGCGGCCGCAACTGGTGCTCACGGAACAGATCGGCGTGGAGGAACGGCATTTCGACCGCGTCGCGAATCATCTCGATCTGACGGTCGAGCCCGCCGATGTCGTGGTAATCGACGTCGGGAACCTCTTCGAGGACGAGTTCTTCGACCTCGCTCTTGGGGATGCGTTCGTAGGCGTACGCCGATCGCGGCTCGATCATCAGCGAGTCACCCGAGCGCAGCGGCGAGTCGATGAGCGAGTCGGCGAGCGAGACGATCCGCTCCTCGTCCGCGTGCGAGATGACCAGCGCCCGGTCGCCGCCCTCAAGGATCTCCTTGAGCATGACGACCTCACCGGTGCGCTCGTAACCGAACGCGTCGACGATGTTGAGCGCGTCGTTGAGCAGGACCTCCTGGCCCTTCTTCAACGCCTCGGAGTCGATGGACGGGGAGACCGCGACCCGCAGCTTGCGGCCTCCGGTGAAGATGTCGACCGTGCCGTCGTCATGACGGGTCAGGAACACGCCGTAACCGCTGGGCGGCTGGGCGAGTCGGTCGATCTCCTCCTTGAGCGTGATGATCTGGCCACGTGCTTCCTTGAGCGTGGCGACCAGGCGCTCGTTGTTTTCCGTCAGCCGAGAAAGCTGCGCCTGCGTCGCCGCGAGTCGCTCTTCGAGCTGACGAACGTGTCGAGGGCTTTCGGTCAACTTGCGGCGGACAAGGGCGAGTTCCTCTTGAAGGAACGCGACCTGGGTGGAGAGATCATGGGATTCCTTCTCCCACCGCGCTGCGCGCGTCTCCGCGTCGTCGCTACGTGCCACGTCCCACCTCCCCGGGGGTAAACGCTTCGATCGCGGTTTCGGCCAAAAAGCGTCGACCGCGCTGGACTCCACACTAACTGCTCATGGCCCCGCTTGACCCCTCGCGGCACGGCAGTTAACAACGACTTTAGAAAATCCGTGCCGCGCGGGCCACAGTCGGACAGCGTTGCCCGGCCGAGCCTGCCCGGCACCACCCCCGGGCGATCACCCGAGCGAAACGGCCTCGGGTACCGTCAAGATGTTCGAGACTAGCTCTGGAAAGGATGGGCCGGTGACCGTTACGACCGACGAGGTGCAGGTCTGGGTTGACCAGGACCTCTGCACCGGAGACGGGCTCTGCGTGCAATACGCGCCGGAGGTCTTCGAGTTCGACGTCGACGGCCTCGCCTACGTCAAGGATGCCTCGGGCGAGATGATGCTCACACCCGGCGCCCGGACCGATGTGCCCGCCCACCTGCGGCTCGAGGTCATCGACGCGGCCAAGGAGTGCCCGGGCGACTGCATCCACGTCGTCCGCGCGTCCGACGACGTGGAGATCGCCGGCCCCGAAGCTGAATAGGCTTTGCTGCTACATGCGGTTTTCCCGCTCGGGCGGCGCTGAGAGACGACGTCTTCCCAAGTCGGCGCAGCACCTGAGGCGATGCTTCTCCTCAGCCCACGCCGTCGCGCCACCTCGCGAAAAGCCTGTTACATCAGGGGACGCCCGACCATCGACGCGATGAGTCGGGCAAACTCCTCTAACCGGGCAATTTGCCCAGGACCACCGTCATCGACCGTCTTGCCGAATCTCAGGGCGTCATGGCGCAATACGGTCGTGGCGTCGTCGAGCGAGCTGAAACCGGCCTCGTCGAGCGACGTGAGCAGGAAATAGACGTCGGCGCTGTCGACGCGAACCGTGCCGCCGTTGACCCGGGTCAGCCGTCGCCGGCAGCCGACCTCGGTCACGGCCGACAGCGGCACCACGCGCAGCGACGACGTCATCGAGCCGGCCGGGCCGTCGCCGGGTGCGACGTCCTCGCCGTGCCACAGGATCAGGCGGGTTCCGTCGCAGACGACGACCTCCTGCCAGACCCCGTTGACCTCGTTGACGAACCGTTCGAGCGTGAAGCCGAGCACCTCGGCGCCGCCGAGCACACCGGTCAGCGCCTCCATGGCGACCTCGGGGTCGCGGAGATAGGCGCGCGCGGCCGAGTCGAGGTCAGGGTAGGGCGACCAGTCCGGGAAGACCGCGGGCAACTCACTGCCGAACGACACCATCGCTACCGACCCACCTCGTCCGTCCCGGTTTCCCGTGTCGCGTCCGCTGCGGCAGGCTCGGCCACAGTCGGCTCGGTCACGATCGGCTCCGGCCCGACCGCGTCCACGCCGACCGAGTCAAGCGCCGTCGACTCCTCGACCAGAGCCGCCGCGCCGGCCGCGACCGCCGCCTTTCGCAACGCGTACGCTTCGGCACCCTTGCTCGGTTTGCGCCGTCGCAGCGGCGCCGTCACACCGGGTGCGAGCCTACGGGACGAGATCAGGAACGCGGTATGCGCGATCATGCGATGGTCCGGGCGCACCGCCAGCCCCTCGGCGTGCCAGTCGCGCACCAGCGTCTCCCAGGCCCGTGGCTCGGTGAAGCCGCCGTGGTCGCGCAGGGCCTCCATCAGCTCGCTGAGCTGCGGTGTCGTCGCGACGTAGCCGATGAAGACGCCGCCCGGGATGAGCGCGCGCGACAGCAGATCCATCATCTCCCACGGCGCGAGCATGTCCAGGATGATCCGGTCGTAGCCGACCTCGGTGGCGTCGGCGACGTCGCCGACCCGGAGCGTCCAGGCGGGGTGCGGCGCGCCGAAGAAAGCCTCGACGTTCTTCGCGGCGATCGCGGCGAAATCCTCCCGCACCTCGTAGCTGTGCAGGGTGCCGTGGGCGCCGACGGCCCGCAGCAGCGAGCAGCTGAGCGCACCCGACCCGGCTCCGGCTTCGAGCACCTTCGCACCCGGGAAGATGTCACCCATGGCGACGATCTGCGCCGCGTCCTTCGGGTAGATGACCTGGGCACCGCGCGGCATCGACAGCACGTAGTCCGAGAGCAGGGGCCGCATCGCCAGGTAGGCGGTGCCGCCGGCGGACGTGACGACGCTCCCGTCGGGCAGCCCGATCAGCTCGTCGTGCGGCAGCGCGCCCCGGTGCGTGTGATAGACCTTGCCGACCTCCAGCACGAGGGTGTGCATCCGGCCCTTCGGGTCGGTCAGCTGGACGCGATCACCCACCCGGAACGGGCCGCTGTGCGCGTGTCCCACCATCGTGTCCGGGAACGCGTCAACGCCTTCGGCGAGCGGCATGGTCATTCGTGGGGCCCCCTGGCTTCGAGCATGGCGATCACGTCCCGCACACGCAGGACGCCCACGACATCCTCGCCCACGGTCACGAGCAGGTCGTTGCCCGGGTTCGCCTGAACCGCCGCGAGCACGTCCATGCCGGCGGCGTCGGCCGGAATCCGCTGCGACGGCGCCACCGATCGAGAGACAGAGTCAACATCGACCCAGGGCCTTCGATTGATGGGTACGCGCTCCGCCGCGAGCCCGTTGACCAGTGCGATCACGCGGCCGGCGGTATCCGCGACACCGATCGCGAGCGTGTCCGGGGTGC
The DNA here is from genome assembly GCA_963797605.1 of uncultured Actinomycetota bacterium. Taxonomy (GTDB): domain Bacteria; phylum Actinomycetota; class Actinomycetes; order Mycobacteriales; family Micromonosporaceae; genus DASQPR01. Next base: position 403,577 of record CAWCPX010000009.1, read on the forward strand.
GGGGATCGACGCTGGGCGCCCGGGGCGTCACAGTGCCATCGACGCCTTCGGCCGGCCGACCCAGCAGGGCCTCGTCTCGCTGCCGCAGCGCTTCCGAGAGTGGCGTACCCGATAAGACAAGATGCAATGGCCGTGCCATCTCTCCCGCCCGCACGCCGGGCAGGCGGCGCTTGACCCCCGCGATCCGGATCGTCTCGGACGCGCCGTTCCACAGCGTCAGCGAGACCATCAGCACCAGGATCACGCTGATGAAGGTCAGGATCGGCGTGATGGTGTAGAGCACGATGCCGCCGAGCAGCGTCGCGATCGCGATCACCCGGCCGGTCCAGCCGGCGATGGTGTCGGCGCGGTTGCCGTCGTGGGTCAGGCCCCAGATGCCGGCCCGCAGCGCCCGGCCGCCGTCCAGCGGCAGGCCCGGCAGCACGTTGAAGATCGCGACCAGCGCGTTCGTGGCGGCGAGCTGGAAGATCAGGTCGCCGAGCACGGTCCCTCGGGTGGTCACCGGCACCAGCGCGGCCGCGACGATCGCGAGGCCGAACGAGACGGCCGGGCCGGCGAGCGCGATCGACGCTTCGGCCCGGGGCGTCGGCGCCTCGCTGTCCATCTCGGTGAAGCCCCCGAGCAGTTCCAGGGTGATGCCGCGGACGCCGACCCGGAACCGCCGAGCCACGACCGCGTGACCCAATTCGTGCAGCAGCACCGAGAGCAGCAGGCAGATGACGATGCTGACGCCGAGGCCGTAGGCGGCGACCTTCGAGTGGCCGGCGCCGGCGTAGGGGCCGTAGCCGACGATGATGATGGCGGCCAGCAGGATCCAGGACGGCGTCAGATAGATCGGGACGCCCATGATCCGGGCGACCTGCCACGAACCGAAGCGCGGTGGACGCGGGGCGGGCGGGTGCCGGCCGTCTTTCTGATGCTCGGTCGCTGCCATTGCCCGCAATGCTACGCAAGACGCGGCTGCCACGGCGCGGTTGAACCGCCGCCGAGCGCACCCGGGGCCCGCCTTCACGCCGGGAGTGTCGCAGGGTTGCTCTAGCCTGCTCCACATGACGGCAATCGAGCGCTCCGAGACATCGCCTGAGACATCGACCGACGTGTCCCCGGAGGTGGTGGCCGCGGATGCCGGTCCGGCGACGGAGCTGGAGGACTCGCGGCTGCGGGCCTCGCTGTCCCCGTCCCGCGCCGGCGACTTCAAGACCTGTCCCCTGCTCTACCGGCTGCGCAGCATCGACCGCATTCCCGAAGCGCCGACCGCCGATCAGGCCCGGGGCACCCTGGTGCACGCCGTGCTGGAGAAGCTGTTCGACCTCGACGCCGCCGAGCGCACCCCGGCCGCGGCCGCAGAGCTGGTCGATCCACAGTGGCGCCGGCTCGTCGAGGAGTCGCCCGACCTGGCCGGCGTCGTCACCGACGAGACCCTGGCCGAGTTCTTCGAGTCGGCGAGCAGCCTGCTGGAGGGCTACTTCGGCATGGAAGACCCGCGCCGGCTCGCCCCGGCCGAGCGCGAGTGCCTGGTCACGACGGAGGTCGACGAGGGCCGGTTGCAGTTGCGCGGGTTCATCGACCGGCTCGACATCGCGCCCGACGGCGCCATCCGGGTCGTCGACTACAAGACCGGTGGAGCGCCGCGGGAGGCGTTCGAGGCGCGAGCGCTGTTCCAGTTGAAGTTCTACGCGCTGGTCCTGTGGCGCACACGCGGCGTGGTCCCGTCGGTGTTGCGGCTGATCTATTTGAAAGACCGCGAGATCTGTGACTTCCAGCCTGACGTCGAGGAGCTGGCTCGCTTCGAGCGCACCGTGATCGCGCTGTGGGCGGCGATCAACCGGGCCCGCGAGGCGCGGGAGTTCCGGCCGACGCCGAGCCGACTGTGCGGGTGGTGCGCGCACCAGTCGCTGTGCCCGGAGTTCGGTGGCACCCCGCCGCCCTACCCGGTCGAGTTCGGCTCCGCCATCGTCTCCCCCGCGACCGTCTCCGTGACGTCCGAGACGGGCGAGTAAATCAGGCCGGCCACCGAGCCCCGCACGCACCGTGAGCCGCTGTCGGCATGGCAACTGAGGGATGACCCTGAGAGAAATCTCCGGGAGAAGTCCACCCGAACTACGCCCTCAGGTTGACGCGCACGAAACGTGACTCAGCCACCATGAGTCGGGCGCCGAACCTAGTCGGCGGCGCCGAGAGCGTCATGAGCAGACGGAAAACACGGGAGGCACGGAAGTGACAGCCATACACGCGCAGGCCACGAGTATCGCGGCGCGCGCGGACGACGTCTGGAAGGTGTACGGATCGGGTGAGGCCCAGGTGGCCGCGCTCCGAGGGGTGAGCGTGGAGCTGCGCCGCGGCCAGTTCACCGCGATCATGGGCCCGTCCGGGTCGGGCAAGTCGACGCTCATGCACTGCCTCGCCGGTCTCGACACGGTGACCCGGGGCGACGTGTTCATCGGTGACACCAAGCTCACCGGCATGTCCGACTCGCGAGCTGACCAGGCTGCGCCGCGACCAGGTCGGCTTCATCTTCCAGCAGTTCAACCTGCTCCCGACGCTGACCGCCGAGGAGAACATCACGCTGCCGCTCGCGATCGCCGGCCGCAAGCCCGACAAGGAGTGGTTCGACCGGGTCATCGACACCGTCGGGCTGCGCGACCGGCTCAGTCACCGGCCGACCCAGCTCTCCGGCGGCCAGCAGCAGCGGGTCGCGTGCGCCCGGGCGCTGGTGTCGCGGCCCGACGTCATCTTCGCCGACGAGCCGACCGGCAACCTCGACTCGCGGTCCGGTGCCGAGGTGCTCGGCTTCCTGCGCAACTCGGTCGACGAGTTCGAGCCAGACCATCGTCATGGTGACCCACGACCCGAACGCCGCCGCGTACGCCGACCGGGTCATCTTCCTCGCCGACGGCGCGATCGTCGACCGAGCTGCTCCTCGCCGACGGCCGACGCGGTGCTCGACACCATGAAGCGCCTCGACTCGATCACGGCGGGTGACGCCTGATGTTGCGGGCCACCTTCAAGAGCCTGCTGTCGCGCAAGCTCCGGCTGATCCTCTCCGGCCTCGCGGTCGTGCTCGGCGTGATGTTCGTGTCCGGGTCGTTCGTGCTGACCGACACGCTGTCGAACTCGTTCCACGACCTGTTCGCGAACGCGTACTCGCACACGGACCTGCAGGTGTCGGCGAAGCAGAAGATCGATGACTCGCAAGCCCAGAACGACACCGCGACCACCGTGCCGGCGAGCGTGATCAACCAGATCACCGCAGTGCCGGGCGTCGTCAGCGCGACGGGACTCGTCCGTGCCGACGGCGCCCACGTCGTCGGCCCCAACGGCAAGGTGCTCGTCACCGCCGGCGCGCCGCGGTTCGGCATCAACTGGACCGGCGACGAGCGGCATCAGCTCCATCAAGACCGGCCGTGCACCGTCCGCGCCGAGACGAGATCGTCGTCGACAACGGTGTCGCGAAAGCCGGGTCGTTCCACGTCGGCGACCAGGTCGGGGTCTCCGTCAACGCCCCCGCCAAGAGCTTCACCCTCGTCGGCATCTTCGTCTACAGCGGCGACCGCGACTCCCTCGGCGGCGAGCAAACGGTCGCGTTCACCACGCCCGTCGCGCAGCAACTCATGCTGCACAACCCCGACGCGTTCTCCGCCATCGACGTCCGGCCGGTGGCCGGCCTGTCCGACACCGCCCTGCAGGACCGGGTCGCGAAAGCGCTCGGCCCGGACTACGTGGCCAAGACCGGCAAGCAGCTCGCCGCCGACCAGGCCGCGACGTTTTCCAGCCCTGCTCGGGTTCGTCAACGACATCTTCCTCGGCTTCGCCGGCGTCGCCCTGTTCGTCGGCATCTTCCTGATCCTCAACACGTTCTCGATCATCGTGGCGCAGCGTACCAGGGAACTCGCGTTGCTGCGGGCGCTCGGCGGCAGCCGGAACCAGATGATCGGGTCGGTGCTCACCGAGGCCGTCGTGATCGGCGTCCTCGCGTCGACGGTCGGTCTGGGCGCCGGCGTCGGGGTCGGGGCGCTGCTGGCCTACGTGTTCAGCCACGTCGGCGGCGGCAGTCTGCAACTCGCCGGGCTCAGCGTCCCGGCCTCGGCGATCATCGCATCGTTCGCGGTCGGCATCACCATCACCGTCGTCGCGGCGCTGCTACCGGCGCTGCGAGCCTCCCGGATCGCCCCGATCGCCGCCATGCGCGACGCGGCCACGCCCGACCGGCCGCTGACCCGCGTGACCATCATCGGCTCGCTGATCTTCGCGGCCGGCGCGGCGCTGCTCGGCACCGGGCTCTCCGGAGCCGGCGACAATACGCTCGCGCTCATCGTCAGTGGTGTGGGCGTGTCATTTGTCGGCATCGCGGTGCTCACGCCGGCGATCAGCCGGCCCATTGTCAGCGCGCTGGGCAGCCTGTTCAGCTGGTCGGTGCCGGGCCGGCTCGGCAAGCGAAACTCGGCCCGCAATCCCCGCCGCACCGCGATAACGGCGGCCGCGCTGATGGTCGGCATCGCGCTGATCGTCGGCGTCAACGTGGTGCTGAGCTCCGCGAAGACGAGCATCACCGGCATCGATAGCTCCACGATCAAAGCCGACCTCGTCATCACCGGCGGCAGCAACGCTCAACCGGTCGCGTTCGACCCGACCGTGCTCACGAAGGCGGCGGCGATTCCGGGCGTGCATGAGGTCGCCGGCGTCTACCAAGATCGGGCCAAGATCAACGGCAAGGTCATCGGCCTCACGGCGATCAACGAACCGCGCTCCATGACGGACGTGTTCTCGCTGAAACCCACCGCCGGCACGCTGAGCACCCTCGACAGCGGGCAGATCGTGGTTGACCAGCCGACCGCGACCAAACTCGGCCTGCACGCCGGGACCGGCGTCACGGTGCAGATGACCAACGGCGGGCCTCGTACCTTCACGCTCTCCGGGATCTACGCCAAGAACGCGCTGTTCAACGGGTGGGCAATCAACGCGGTCGACGCCTCAAACTTCCAGGTCGACGAGCCCTTCCAGGCCTACATCCAACTGACCGCGGGCACCGCCGTCGCTCCGGTGAAGGCACAGGTCGACCACCTGCTGGCCGACAGCCCGGAGGCGAACGTCGCCGACTTCAGCGACTTCGTCAAGCAGCAGGCCGACAGCCTCGACTCGGTGCTGACGTTCATTCAGATCCTGCTGGCGCTCGCCATCGTGATCGCGATCCTCGGTGTGATCAACACGCTCGCGCTCTCCGTGCTCGAACGCACCCGAGAAATCGGTCTGCTCCGGGCGATCGGCATGTCCCGGCGGCAGACGATGGGCATGGTCACGGTGGAGTCGGTGGTGATCTCGGTGTTCGGCGCCGTGCTCGGGATCGCGGTCGGCATCGGTCTGGGCACCTCGATCGTCCACGCGCTGCACGATCAGGGCATCAAGGACCTGACCCTGCCGTACCAGCAGATCATCGTGATCCTGATCTTGTCCGCGATCGTCGGCGTCGTCGCCGCGGTGCTGCCCGCGATCCGGGCCGCCCGCACGAACGTGCTCGGCGCGATCAGTTACGAGTGATGCAGAGCTACGAATGATGTAGCGCTAGTGACGCAGGGTGGCCGGCGGAGTGGGGGCTCCGCCGGCCACCAGACCGCGAAGAAATTCCAGATCGACGCCGATGAGGCTGGGCACGATCGTCGCGGCGCCGCTCCTCGTGTCTTGAGTAGACAGGGATATTTCCGACGGTACGGCCAGCACGGCGCACCCGGCCCCGACCGCGCTCGCGATGCCCACGGGCGAATCCTCGACGGCCACGCAGTCCCCGATCGCGACGCCGAGTTTCGCGGCCGCCAGGCGGTAGGGCTCCGGGTTCGGCTTGCCGCGACTGACGTCGTCGTTGGTGATCGTCACATCGAAGTTGTGCCGGCCCATGGTGTCGAGCATGACCTCGGTGATCGGCCGTCCGGTCGCCGTGACCAGGGCGGTTTTCAGACCGGCGGCGCGTACGGCCGAGACGAGTTCCCGGGCGCCCGGCTGCCACGCGACCTCTTGCGCGAACAGCGCCTTGACTCGCGCTTCGAGCCACTCGCCGGCCGCCCGCTGATCTTCGCCGGGCCGGCCGATGTCGGTGAAAAGGATCTCCATGGCCTCGCGGGTGGTCGCGCCGAGCACGGCGCGCTCGCCTTCCGGCGACAGCGTGGCGCCGTAACGTGCGGCCAGATCGGTGAGCGCGGCCTGCCAGACTTTCTCACTGTCGACGAGGGTGCCGTCCATGTCGAAAAGCACCGCGGCCAGGCGAGCGGGTTGCGTCATGACGTGCAGGTTAGCGATCACCGCCGGAGCCGGGCACGGCGCGTCCGGCTCAGCCGCCGCACAGGGCGCTCCCGGCCAACTCACAGACAATTCGGCTACGTTGGGGCGATGGAAGAACTCCGTGCCCGCCGCGTCGTCGATCGGCTGCGGGAGCGTGGCGTCGACGCCCACCTCAACCTCGCCCAAGCCTCCCAGTTCGGCGTGCGGGTCTCACTGCCCGACGGCCGCGAGGCGATCTGGGACGCTGACGGTGCCGCCGGTCTCGACGCCCAGGTGATGCGCGACGGCATGCTCGTCGGCCTCGTCGACGTGATCGACGGTTCCGAAGACTTCGACGAACCGGCGATCATCGACGCGATCGCCCGAGCCGACTATGACAAGCCGATCGGCCGCATCCGCAAGACCGCTCCCCCGCCGGCCGCGCCGCTGCCGGTCGAGGGTGGTTTCTTCCGCCGCATGTTCGACGGTTTCCGCTACCGCTGAGCCGCGACTCCGCCGGGGTGTCGCCCGCTGGGGCGACTTTCGGTGGCCCGAGCGACACAAACTCGCCCCGATGACGTAGCTGTCACCGATCGCGTGTCACCGAGCCTGGCGTCTCCCACAGCAGTTCGAGGTCGACCACGGGGCTCGGCTCCACGATCGGCGGATCGGGCCGGCCGCCCGGCCGCGGAATCCGCGTCACACCGAAACAGACCGCGAAGCTGATCGCGACGGCGACAACGTCCGCCGCGGCCCGGCCGTAAAGGTTGGGGATCCGCGCTTGGTGCACCGCCAGCACCAGGCCGACGGCCGCGGCGAGACTCGCACATGTCGCGAGGAACCAGTGCCGGGGCCGCTGCCGCCCCATCATGCTGATGATCCAGACGGTGAACATGGCCAGCGTGATGCCGGCCAACGGCGGCACCTCACCCGGCAAGGGGCCGGATGCGAACAGGATCACCACGACCAGCGCGATCATCATGAAGACGCAGCAGGCGAACGCCACGCCGGGGAAGCTCCGGGGCAACGGCCGACCGCGGTGGATGCCCAGGTCCGCCCAAGAACTGCGTCGCCACCACGGCTTGACGCGCGCGGGAACCTCATCGGTCGTCACAGAAGCCGCCTTCGTCGAAACTGATCGCCACCGCAGATTGTGCGGCACGACGGCCACCGGCGCTGTCCCCCGAGCTGACCGAACTCAGGGTGAAAGGCAGGTGAATCCTCGACGATCCGGCACCCTGGGCTGGCAATCGGCCGGTTACGGCGGGCATATTCTCCGGCATGCCCCACCGGATCCGCCTCGCCGGCCTGACCGTCGCCGCCACCGGCCTGACCCTTATCGCGGCCGGTCTGACCGCCTGCAGTGCGTCGCCGGCGCCGAAACTCGCGATCACGGTCAGCCGCGGCGCGTGCGGGTCGACGTGGCACGCGAGAGGCGGCAGCCAGACCTTCCAGGTCACCAACGGCGACATCGTCACGACCGAAGTGCAACTGACAGACCCACAGAGCGGCGGCGTGTACGCCGAGGTCGAATCCCTGGCCCCGAACGCGACCCGCCCGATGCTGGTGCGACTCGGCCACGGCACCTACCAGTTCCGGTGCTACCCCGAGGACAACGACGCCGTCAACGGCCCCGCCGAGCGCGTGACCACCGGGCCCGCCGTCGGCAGCGCGGCCGTGCGACCGGTGTCCAACCAGGACCTCGTGGGTGTCGTGAAGACGTACAGCGCCTATGTCGCCACGGGGCTCGGGACGCTCGCCGGAAAGGCGGCCACGCTCCACACCACGCTCGTCCACGGCACCCGCGGTCGGGCTGAAGCGGCATGGCTCGACGCGAACCTGACGTACAACCGGCTCGGGGCCGCGTACGACACGTTCGGTGACTCCGGCGACGCGATCGACGGGCTCCCCGACGGGCTGCCCGGCGGCGTACGCGATCCGGACTTCACCGGTCTGCGCCGCATCGAATACGGACTGTGGCACGGCGAAAGCCTCCCCAGCCTCGCCGCCCGTGCCGCGCAACTCCAGACCGACATCGCCCGCCTGCGCAAGCACTGGCCCACCGACCAGATCGACCCCAACGACCTGCCGCTGCGGGCGCACGAGATCCTGGAGAACGCGCTGCAGTTCGAGCTGACCGGCAACGCCGACGAGGGCAGCGGCACCAGCCTCGCGACCGCGCTCGCGAACGTCGACGGCACCCAGCACGTGCTCGACGCGCTGGAACCGGTGATGTCCACGCGCTACACCGCCTGGCCGACCCTCCCCGGCTACATGGCAACCGCCCGCGCCGCGATCTCGGCCGCGCGGCGCCCCGACGGGTCCTGGACGCCCGTCGGTGACCTTCCGACTGCCGCTCGGCAGCGGATCGACGCGGCGGTGGGCGGGCTGCTCGAAGCGCTCGCCCCCATCGCCGCCATCGGAGATGTGAGGCGGGAACAGTGACCGGTCGGCGGGCATTCCTCCGTGGCGCGATCGGAGCCGGCATCGCCGGTGTGGCCGTCGGCGCGGCAGCCGGATCGGGGATCACGGCGGCGTACGCCGGTTCCGACGACGCCACCGCGCTGCCCGGCAGCGTGCCGTTCCACGGTGCCCGGCAGGCCGGCATCACCACGCCGCAGCAGCCGCACGCGACCACGCTCTCCCTGGACCTCCAGGTCGCGAACAAGACCGGGCTCACCGACCTGTTCCACACGATCACCGAGCGCGTCCGGTTCCTGACCGCCGGCGGTACGCCACCCGACGCCGGCATCGCGACACCGCCGACCGACTCCGGGTTGCTCGGCCCGGAGGTGCCCGCCGACCGGCTGACCGTCACGCTCGGTGTCGGCGCGTCGCTGTTCGACGGCCGTTTCGGGCTCGCGAGCCGTAAACCCGCCGGCCTCACGCCGATGCCGACGTTCGGCGACGACCACCTGGTGCCGTCACAGTGCCACGGCGACATCAGCCTGCAGGTGTGTGCCGACAACCGGGACACCGTCGCGCATGCCCTGCGCGAGATCGCCCGGGCCACCAGGGGTGCGATGCAGGTGCGGTGGCGGGTAGACGGATTCACGTCCAAGCCCCGACCGGCCGGCGCGCAACGCAACCTGCTCGGTTTCAAGGACGGCACCTCCAACCTGCAAACCGTCGACACGGCGGCACGTGATCGGCTCATCTGGCTCGACGGCTCGACACCACTGTGGACCGGAGCCAGCTTCCAGGTCATCCGTACCATTCGCATGCTCGTCGAATTCTGGGATCGGATCTCCATCTCCGAACAGGAGAACCTGATCGGGCGGCGGCGCGACACCGGTGCCCCGATGGACGGCAACCACGAGACCGACACGCCCAGCTTCGCGGCCGACCCGCTCGGCGCCGCGACGCCGCTGACCAGCCACATCAGACTCGCGAACCCGCGCACCCCGGAATCGGACGCGAGCCGGATCCTGCGCCGGCCCTACAACTACGACCGCGGCATGGACAGCAACGGGAACCTCGACATGGGCCTGCTGTTCATCAGCTACCAGGCCAACCTGCAGAAGCAGTTCGAGGCCGTCCAGAAACGGCTGGCCGGCGAGCCGCTCGTGGACTACATCCAGCCGACCGGAGGCGGATATTTCATCGCGCTTCCGGGCGTCCGCGATGAAGCCGACACATTCGGCAGCGCACTCCTGGCCTGACGCGGCCGGCTTCACCATCGGTTCACGTAACGTTCGGTCGCCCTTCCGACCGATGCCGCCGCTCTGCCCGCCGGACCCGACAGTGTGCGAAACGCAAACGCTGTCACAGCTCTGGAGGCGCACGGTGGGCATCAGGCCCGGAACTTGGAATGCAAAGACGCGCTACGCGTCGCTGATCGTCGGCGGCGCCGCGCTTGTATTGGTCGCGGCGTCGGGCACGGTCTGGGCGCAGGGCGCGAAGGACACGCCGGCACACCACAAGCCGGTCGTCACGGCGACGCCGATCAAGCACCTCGTCGTCATCTTCGACGAGAACATCTCGTTCGACCACTACTTCGGCACCTACCCGAAGGCCGCGAACACCGACGGCACGACCTTCACGGCGGCCAAGGACACGCCGAAGATCAACGGCCTCACCACGCAAGCTGCTCACGAAGAACCCGAACGCGTTCAACCCGACGCGGCTCACCCCGTCAGCAGGCACTGACCTGCGACCAGAACCACGGGTACGGCGCGGAGCAGAAGGCCTACGACAACGGCAAGGCCGACAAGTTCGTCGAGTTCACCGAGACCGACAAGTGCACCGGCCAGCCGATCCTCTACGGCCAGCCCGGTCTCGTCATGGACTACTACGACGGCAACACCGTCACCGGTCTGTGGAACTACGCGCAGCACTACGCGATGAGCGACAACTCGTTCGACACGGTCTTCGGTCCGTCGTCGCCGGGCGCGCTCAACCTGGTCTCCGGCCAGACGCACGGCGTGCAGGCCGTCGACTCGGTCACACACCTGCCGGTCACCGACGCCTACACCTCGGTGTCGCCGGACAAGAACGGCGTCGGCACGGTCATCAACGACCCCGACCCGGCGTGGGACGACTGCTCCGACAGCAACCACACGTCGAAGAACGCGCTCGCGGCCATGCAGGGCCAGAACATCGGTGACCTGCTCAACAAGCGCGGCGTCACGTGGGGCTGGTTCCAGGGCGGCTTCGCGCCGACCGACGACCGCGGGCGGCTACTCCGTCTGCGGCGCGACCCACACGAACGTCGGCGGCAACTCGGTCGTCGACTACAGCCCGCACCACAACCCGTTCGAGTACTACCAGTCGACGGCGAACCCGCACCACCTGCCGCCGTCGTCGGTCGCCGCGATCGGTCACACCGACCAGGCCAACCACGAGTACGACCTGACCGACTTCCAGCAGGCGCTCACGGCGAACAACCTGCCGGCGGTCAGCTTCCTGAAGGCCCCGGAGTACCAGGACGGTCACGCGCGGCTACTCGGACCCGCTCGACGAGCAGACGTTCCTCGTGAACACGATCAACTCGCTGGAGAAGTCGAAGCAGTGGTCGTCGACCGCGGTCGTCATCGCCTACGACGACTCCGACGGCTGGTACGACCACGTCACGCCGGCGATCACGCACGGCTCCCAGGACGCGACGAACGACCAGGCGGGCCTCTGCGGCAACGCGAAGGTCGCCGGTGGCTTCCAGGACCGCTGTGGCAACGGCCCGCGGACGCCGCTGCTCGTGATCAGCCCCTACGCCAAGTCGAACTTCGTCGACCACACGAAGACCGACCAGACCTCGGTCCTGAAGTTCATCGAGGACAACTGGTTCACCGGTCGCATCGGCAACAAGTCGTTCGACGCGGACGCCAACTCGATCTCGAGCATGCTGTCGTTCTACTCCCGGCCGAACGTCAAGCCGGTGATCCTGAACCCGACCACGGGTGCGGTCGTCTCCCACTAGGCATTACCCATATAGAGCGGTCCCGGTGGCGTTGGGTTGCCACCGGGACCGTCTCGTTTGTCGCGTCTCGCCGCCTAGCTGGAGACCGCGTCAGCGGAAGACCATCAGTGGAAGACCACGGTCCGGTGGCCGTTGAGCAGGACGCGGCTCTCCGTGTGCCATCGCACCGCCCGGGCGAGCGCCTGGCATTCGACGTCGCGGCCCAGGGCTGTCACCTCGGCCGCGCTCATGCCGTGGTTCACCCGGGCGACCTCCTGCTCGATGATCGGCCCCTCGTCGAGTTCCGCGGTCACGTAATGAGCGGTGGCACCGACGAGTTTCACGCCGCGCGCGTGCGCCTGGTGGTAGGGCCGGGCACCCTTGAAACTCGGCAGCATCGAGTGGTGGATGTTGATCGCGCGGCCTTCGAGTTGCTTGCAGAGATCGTCGGAGAGCACCTGCATGTAGCGGGCGAGCACCACGAGATCGACGCCGAGATCGCGGACGAGTTCCATGAGCGCCGCCTCGGCTTGCGGCTTCGTTTCGGCGGTCACTGGAATGTGGTGGAACGGCACGCCGTAGCCGACGGCCAGCGGCTCGAACGCCCGATGATTCGACACGATCCCGACGACGTCGATATTGAGTCCGCCGACGGAACTGCGGAACAGAAGATCGTTCAAACAATGACCATACGTGCTGACCATGATGAGTACGCGCTGTCGCACACTCGCGTCCACGAGCCGCCACACCATTCCGAAGCGCACCGTGACCTCGGTGAACTGCCGGCGCAGCGCCTCGATGTCGCGCGGCTGCCCGTCAGTCGGCCCGAACTGCACCCGCATGAAGAAGGTGCCGCTCTCCGGGTCGCCGAACTGCTGGCTCTGCGCGATGTTGCAACCCTGCTCGACGAGGACCTGGGACACGGCGTAGACGATGCCGGGCACGTCGGGGCAGGACAACGTCAATACGAAATCTGTTCCGGTCACGTGCGTCGCTCATTCATCGACCCATTATGACTAATTATGTCGGTACGTGACGCTGACCCTCAGTCCTGCGTGGTCCCCGGCATGGCGACGCGCCGCACGATCACCCGGCCGGGCCCGTAGAGGCCGTCGAAGACCCCCTGTGCCCGTATGACCATGTCGGTAGGCAACGTGACGGATCGGGTGCAGGTGCCGGGCATCAGCGTGACGAAGACCGTACCGGTCGAGGTGTCGGGTCCCCAGAAACTCATGAAGACGCCGGAACGCGCCAGCAGGCCCGAGTCGCCGGCGATGCGATGCGTAAGGGCGTCTAGAGCGGAGCCGATGTCCGAGGCACTCGCCGTCGGCACGGGCGGCGCGGTGGCCACGGGATAGGTCGACGGAGGCGCCGATGGGTCCCGGGTGGGCTGGACGTCATAGACCGGCGGCCGTTTCGTCGCACACGCTGGCAGCGCCGCAGCCGCCGAATCCGAGCTGCAGGCTCCCGCGGTCGCGACGACCATCAGCAGCGCGGCACCGACTGGCAGTCGACCGAGCTTTCGCGTGCGTGCCATGCGTAACCCCCGAAAATCGGCTATCGGCCCTCGCTGCAGCGTCACATGTGTCATCCCATCGCGACATCGACCGTGTGTCGCAATCGCGATGTACTCGTGAGTAACATGCGGGCATGACCGCCAGCATCGGCGAGAGCCTGCTCGCCACCGTCCCGTTCGCCCGCACGCTCCGCATCGAGTTCGCCGACATCGACCCCACCCGAGCCATCGCGCGCCTCACCGACATTCCCGAGCACCGCAATCACGTCGGCGGCCCGCATGCCGGCGCGATCTTCTCGCTCGGCGAGAGCGCGAGTGGCGCGATCATGCTCGCCGCCTTCGGCGATCAGTTGGAGCGGGCCGTGCCGCTCGCCGTCAGCGCGCAGATCTCCTACCGCAAACTCGCGATGGGCCCGATCACCGCGACCGCCACGCTCGACCGGCCACGAGCCGAGGTCATCGCCGCGCTCGACGCCGGCGATCGGCCGGAATTCCCGGTCGAGGTGAAGCTGACCCGCGAGGACGGCGACGTGGTCGCGACCATGACCGTCATGTGGACGCTTCGCCCCCACCGCGCCGCCTGACTCCCCTCCGCCGCCATGCCCCGCGTCTTCCGCCGGACCGCCTGACACCGCCCGTGGCCCGGCGCCGCGCCGTCGAGCGCGCTCGGGCCGGGCCATACGGGCCGAGCGGGCAAGAAACACGTAGGGTGGGAGTCGTGAGTGAGTTCGATGGGCTGCCCGTGCTGCGCAATCCGGTAGCGATCGCCGCGTTCGAAGGCTGGAACGACGCCGCGGATTCGTCTACAGCCGCCGTCGAGCACCTGGAGCAGGTCTGGGGCGCCCGGCAGATCGCGGCGCTCGACCCGGAGGAATACTACGACTTCCAGGTCAACCGACCGGTCGTGTCGCTGATCGACGGCGAGACCCGTTCGATCGACTGGCCCACCACGCGGTTCTCGGTCGCGACTCCACCCGGCACCGAGCGTGACGTCGTGCTGATCCGCGGCGTCGAGCCGAGCATGCGGTGGCGCACCTTCTGCTCCGAGATCCTGGAGATCTGCCACAGTCTCGAGGTCGACCGCGTCGTCGTGCTCGGCGCCCTGCTCGCGGACGTGCCGTTCAGCCGCCCGCTCCCGATCAGTGGCAGCGCCGGCAGCCGTGACACCGCCGAGAAGTTCGACCTCACGCCGACGCGCTACGAGGGCGCGACCGGCATCGTGGGCATCCTGCACGACGCATGCGTCCGCGCCGAACTCGACGCTCTGTCCTTCTGGGTCCACGTGCCGCACTACGCCAACAACCCGCCCTGCCCCAAAGCCACGCAGGCGCTGCTGCACCGCGTCGAAGAGGTGCTTGACCTGCCGGTGCCGATGATGGAATTGGCCGAGGAGTCGGCCGAGTGGGAGCAGAAGCTCCGCGCCGCCGCCGAGCAAGACGCCGAACTCGCCGAATACGTCCGCGAGCTGGAAGAACGCAGCGGTGACGAGGGGCTGCAGCAGACCTCCGGCGACGAGATCGCGCAGGAGTTCGAGAAGTACCTGCGCCGTCGCGGCGGCCCGGGCGCCCCGACCGCCGGCACCTGGTAGGTCACGCTACGTAGCCCTTCGCTCGGTGACGCTGTGTGTTCGCAGTCTCCTGACGGTTGAAGGGGTTGCTCGGAGCTTTGCTCTGCTCACCTATCGGCATCACCCCGATGAGCTGTTGCTACGTGATGCGGCACCCGCAGACCATGATCATTCATCGTCGCGCAGCGTGCGTGATGCCTCGGGGTGAGCAGAGCAAAGCTCCCCACAACCCCTTACCCGGATACGTCAAATCGTGACACTGCGTGGCTGTCGGTCTTGCCCTGTGCGGCGTGAGCGGCGAGCCGACGTTCGGTGTTCCGGCGTTCTAGAAGATCGTGGACCCCCAGGGACCCTGTCGCGGTGCTTTTGTTCCACGGTCCGTGCCACGCCACTGATCGCAGGCGCACGGCATCACCACGCCGCCCAGACACGCGGCAAACGGCCTCCCGGCTACCACCCCGCTCGCGACGCATCGGTCGTCGCCACACATGCCCGCTGGCTGGACACGCATCGCAAGCCCGGGCGACCGGCCGAGGCCGCCGCTCTGTATCGGTGAGCCGCGAAGCGGCCGATATGTCCTTGATCTGAGCGTTCGAACCGAGAGCTATAACCCACCCGGCATAGCTCACGTCGCGTAAGGCGTCCTAGGAAGCTAGGTAATAGGGGACGCCGGGTGCAAGATGATCGAGAGGAGCACAGACCGACCCGAAGCTGGTGAGGCGATGACAGTCAACCCCGGAGCGGCCGAACACCCCCATCGGCAGATCGCGTCACAGATTCGGGCACAAATCCGGCGCGGAGACTGGGCTCCCGGCGAGCGGCTGCCGTCCATTCCGGCGATCGCCGCGACATACGGGGTCGCCAAGCAGACCGTGCAACGCACCATCGATCAGCTGCGGATCGAGGGCGTCCTGATCACGAAACCGGGCTCCGGCACGTTCGTGCGAGGCACCCGGCGCAAGCTCAACCGGCTGTCCCGCGGCCGCTACGGCGTCCGCCGCGGCTACCACGCCGATCTCGCCGCCCGCTACCGCCAGCAGCTCATCGAGGTCGGCCGCTCCCCCGCGCCGGGCGAGATCGCCGACGTCTTCGGCGTCCCGGCCGGCACCGAGCTGATCGTGCGGCGCTACCTCGTGCGGACCCAGGAAGCGCCCGTCGAAGTCGGTGCCAGCTGGCTACGCGTCGCGGACGCCGACGGCACGTCGCTCGCGCGCGCGGAGGCGTTCGGCCGGCCGCTCTACCAGGAGGTCGAGGAGGTCACCGGACGCACGTACGCGACCGCCACCGACCAGGTCACAGCGCGCCTGCCGACCCGCGAAGAGTCGGAAATCCTCCAGATTCGCCCGGACACGCCGGTGTTGCACCTGTTGCACATCGCGTACGACCGCGACCACCACGCCATCGAGGTCGCCGTGGCGACGTGGCCCGGCCCGATGACGGCGCTGACAGAGGAGTACGCGATCCCGGCCCAGCGCGAAACGGCCACCGAAGAGGGCTCAGACTTCTTCCTTGGGTGAGCGGCCGGCGCGGCCCGGAATCTGAGCGGCCGCGCGGCCCGGAAGCAATGTCCTCCGTGGCATCCCTATGTCGCACCCGGCATCGCTTTCACCGAACACATGCCCCCGCATTCCGACCGCGACCGAATCCCGCCACCCACAAGGGGACCATGAGCCCGCCGAAACCTGTGCCACCAGCTCGGCCGCCCAATCGTCACCGTGCCCGACCCGGCCCACGAACGCCTCGCCCAGCACCCGCAACGCCGGCAGCCGATCCACGGCCTTGCGATAGCGGGAACCGGCCGACGTCGTGTCGTCGTCGATGCGCCCCTGGACCTGATGACCGGACCCGAACCTGGACCCACCGAAGCCGGCGCCGCCGAACCCGGACCCGCTGAAACCGTCCCGAGCATCGACAACGCCAGTGCCGGCCCCATCGCGCCGAACGGCCAGCCGAAGCCCAGGCCCAGCGGCCCACCCGACATCATCGCGGACGACATCTGCCGGGCCTCAGGATGCGGCATCGGCAGGCGTCCGCACTGTAGTCGAAACGGGCCACGGTGGCGCCTGTCGATGTGGGCGGACCTACAGCGCCACGCCTAGGAGCGCGTCGACGGCCGCGGTCACGAGCGCGGGCGCCTCCGCGTCGGAGCCCTCGCCGGCGAGCGCGGCGTCGGCCCACGCGTCCACCAGGGCGAGCGCGGCCGGGGTGTCCAGGTCGTCGGAGAGGGCGGCGCGCAGACCCGCGAGCAGGTCGGTCCCGGACGGCCCCGCGGGCAGCCGGGCCGCTTCCCGCCAGCGCGCAAGCCGGCTCTCCGCGGTCTTCAGGACCTCGTCAGTCCACTGTCGATCGCTGCGGTAGTGGTCGGCGAGCAGACCGAGTCGCACCGCCATCAGATCGACGTGGTCGGCCCGCAGCCGGGAGACGAACACGAGGTTGCCTTTGCTCTTGCTCATCTTCTCGCCGTGCAGCCCGATCATGCCGGCGTGCGTGTAGTGCTCGGCGAACGGCGCCTGGCCGGTGATGGCCTCGGCGTGGGCGGCGGACATCTCGTGGTGCGGGAACAGCAGGTCGCTGCCGCCGCCCTGCAGGTGGATCGTGTCGCCGAGCAGACCGAGCGCGATCACGGCGCACTCGATGTGCCAGCCGGGTCGGCCCGGACCGAGATCGTGACCTGGCCACGACGGCTCGCCCTCGCGTGCGCCACGCCACAGCAGCGGGTCGAGGGCGTTGCGCTTGCCGGGGCGTTCGGGGTCGCCTCCCCGCTCGCCGAAGAACGTCGAGCATCTCGGGTCGGTCGAGGTTGCTCTCGTAGCCGAAGCGGGCGTCGGCGGCGACGTCGAAGTAGACGTCGCCGGTGCCGTCGTCGAGCCGGTAGGCCACCTCGTCGGCAAGGAACGCGCTGATCTGGTCGGCGATGGCCGGGATCGACTCGACGGCGCCGACGTAGTGGGCGGGCGGGATGATCCGCAGCGCTTCCATGTCCTCGCGGAACAGGGCGATCTCGCGCATGGCGAGGACCACCCAGTCTTCACCGTCGCGGGCCGCGCGTTCGAGCAGCGGGTCGTCGATGTCGGTGACGTTCTGGACATAGTTCACATCGAGGCCGTTGTCGCGCCAGACCCGGTTGACGAGGTCGAAGGTCAGGTAGGTGGCCGCGTGCCCGAGATGCGTCGCGTCGTAGGGCGTGATGCCGCAGACATACATCTTCGCGACCGACGCCGGCGCCGAGGGGTGCACGCCCTGGCGGGCCGAGTCGTAGAGCGCCAGCGGCACCGGGGTGCCGGGCAGCGTGGGCAGGGCGGGAGGCAACCACGAATCCATGGTCCAGAGCCTATCGACGGCCGGCCGGCGTGGTGGCGCCCGGGCGTTCGGCACGGGCGCAGAACGTGGCCGAGAACTCATCCGCCGGATGTCTGGCCGGTCACGATATGGGCGCGGCCGCCACTGGGAGCCGCGCCGGGTCGCGGCTGGATCCGCCCGAAGTTCGCATCGGGCGCACCGGCCCACGTGAGGTGACGGATCTGCCAGCCGTTGGAGGTCAGCAGCGCGGCCGGATCGTCGTGTCCGAACGGTGGCGGCAGTCCCCGTGCGTCGCAGTAGCGCCGGTAGGGCTCCATCGCCGGTTGCCGCAGGCCGTCCGCGCTCATCACGTCGGCCACGAACCGGCTCCCCGGCCCGGAGACGGCCGCGGCCTCGCCCAGCACCGCGTCGACGTCCGTGGCCGCGAGGTAGAACAGCAGACCCTCGGCGACCCAGACGGTGCCGACGGTGACGTCCAGGCCGGCAGCGGTCAGGCCCGCGGACCAACCCGAAGACATTTCCATGGGTACGGCCAGCCGGCGGCACCGCGGCACCTCGGCGCGAAGGACCCGGTCTTTGTCGGCGAACACGGCGGGCCGGTCGACCTCGAACCACCGTAGATCCGGCGGCAGATCGAGCCGGTACGCGCGAGTGTCGAGCCCCGCCCCGAGTAGCACCACCTGGCGGATCCCGTCGGCCGCGGCGGCGGTGACCGCGTCGTCGATGTAGCGGGTGCGGACCGGCAGGAAGGCGTTCTCGCCGCCGCTGGCCCGTTCGGACGCCGCCATCGCCGCGACCCCGCGCTCCCCGGCCAGGTCAGCGGCCCACGGGTCGTCGAAGAGCCGGTCGGGGCGCGCGGACTCCCGGGCGCGGGCGGCGGCGATCCAGTACGCGGAACCGATCACGCGCCGGAGTCTAAGGGCTGGCTAGATCGGCGGCCACGGCACGGCCGGCCAGTCTCCGGGCGGGTCCGGATAGATGCCGGCCTGCGTGAAACGGTCGATACGGCGCCGTACCTTGCGGACCTCGCTGATCGTCAGGTGCTCGTGCAGCGCCTCACCGAGATCGCCGTCGAGATCGGCCCGCAGCTTGCGCAGCACCTCGATCGTCTCCGGCGGCACCAGCTCACCGACCCACCCCCACAGGATCGTGCGGAGCTTGTTGTCGACGTGGAAACTCACCCCGTGGTCGACGCCGAAGACGGCACCCTCGGGCGTGGTCAGGATGTGGCCGCCCTTGCGATCGGCGTTGTTGATCACGACGTCGAACGCCGCGAGCCGAGCCAGGCGCTCGTCATCGGCGTGACCGAGCACGTACGGGCGGCCCTCGTCGTCCTGCGCGGACGCGACGCGGCGCCAGCCGTGCGGGATGTGGCGCGCCGGCACGAACCCGAGCAGCGGGTTCTCTTCCTCGTCGGCGACGTCGATCCAGAGCTGGCACGCGCCCGGGCCGAGGGGTCCGTCGCGGAGCACCGTCGGGGGCACCGGGGACCAGGGCGTCGCGGCGCCGACGAGGTAGGCCGAGACCTCACGGCCGGCCAGGGTGCCGTCGGGAAAGTCCCACAGTGGACGTTCGCCCCGGACGGGTTTGTACACGCACCGGGCCTCGACTCCGTCGAGCGAGATCTCGGCCCGCAGCGTCGTGTTGGAGGCGTCGACGAGCCGTCCCTCGATCTCGATCGTGCCGTGCGCCAGCAGTTCCAGCGCGTCCGCTTCGGCCAGTGACATGGTCGCCCGAGACCTACCGGTGGTAGCCGTTGTGGCGCGGGCACCGGTGCCCGGCAGGGTCCAGGGGCTGACCGCAGAGCGGGCACGGCGGGCGACCGGCCGACACGACGCGCTTGGCCCGCTCGATGAAGGCCCGGGTCTCCTCCGGCGTCAGCCGCACCCGCAGCCGGTCGAGATCGGCCGTCGCGGCCTCGAAGTCTTCCTCGGCGACCTCATCGTCGTCGTCGACCTCGTCTTCGTCGTCGTCGGTCTCGTCGTCGGTGTCGGCCACCGCGATCGCCTCGATGACGACGGTGGACGTGTCGACGTCGAACGCGAGCCCGAGGGTGCCGACGCGGAACTCCTCGTCGATCGGGGCGTCGAGCGGGTCGTTGTCGGGCGGAGTCGCGTCGGGCTCCGGGAGTTTGAGCCCGAACCGGCGGTTGGCCTCGCCGAGCAACTCGTCGAGCTTCTCCGCCAGCAGGGTCACCTGGACCTTCTCCAGGGCGACGCTGACGAGACGACCGCCGCCGCGCGCCTGTAGATAGAAGGCGCGCTCGCCCGGGGCACCCACGGTTCCGGCCACGAACCGCTCGGGCGGCTCGAACTCGTACACCTGATGGGTCATGAGTTTGACCTTATCCGGTCATGGGCCGCTTCGTCGCCACGGCCAGTCTCCGTGGCCGCTACGGCCCCGGGCGTCGCACCCGCCCCACCGCCCACGACCGCGTCGGACGAGGCCGGCCGGGCGCGGCCACGGCGGCGCTTGGGCGGCCGGAGCCACGCGAGGTCGCCGCCGATGTCGTTCAACCGGACGATAAACGGACGCAAAGGTGTATAACGGATCACGGTCAGCGACGCCGGGTCGACCGCGATCCGCTGGAACATGTCCAGATGCATGCCGAGCGCGTCCGCGACGATGGCCTTGATCACATCGCCGTGGCTGCACGCCAGCACGATCGCGTCGTCACCGAACTCGGCCGCCGCCCGGGCGTCGGCGGCGCGGATCGCGGCCACTGCCCGCGCGGACATGCCCGCCATCGCCTCACCGCCCGGGAAGACAGCGGCGGACGGATGCGCCTGCACGACCCGCCACAGCGGCTGCTTCGCGAGTTTCTTGATGGCCTGGCCGGACCAGTCGCCGTAGTCGCACTCGACCAGACCCGGCTCGTCGATGACCTTGGCCTCGGGCAGCACCGTGGCGATCGTCTGCTGGCACCGGATCAGCGGGCTGCAGAGCACGAGGTTCGGCGCTATCCCGGCCGCGGCCAGGCGGGCGCCGACCGCGGCGGCCTGCGCCCGGCCGGTGTCGTCGAGTTCGGTCGGTTGATGACCGGCGAGGGTGCCGCCGGCGTTGGACGTCGTGCGCCCATGCCGGAGCAGGATGACGGTGGTCACGAGTGGTAAGGCTACGTCGCTGGTCGCGGGCGCGTCATGCTGCGGTGGCGGCGCCCGGTCACGTGGCGCTGATGAAACCGGTGGCGAGCGCGGCGATGAGCAGGCCGCCGAGCGCGAATCGGTACCACACGAACCACACGATCGAGTGTTTGCTGACGAAGCGCAGCAGCCAGGCGATCGAGATGTAGCCGACGATGAAGCTGACGACGAGCGCGACGATGGTGGCCGACCAGCCGACCGTGTGCGCGATGTCGTCTGTCGCTGGACCGCCTCGAGGGCGCCGGCCGCGGCGAGCGCGGGGATGCCGAGCAGGAACGACATCCGGGTCGCGGTGACCCGGTCGAGGTCGCGGAGCAGGCCGGCGCTGATCGTGGCGCCGGACCGGGACACGCCCGGGATCAGCGCGAAGACCTGGAAGCAGCCCGATGAAGATCGCGTCCCGGATCTTGAGCCCGTTCTCGCCTTGCTCTGCGTCGCCGCGTGCTCGGCGAAGATCATCACGAAGCTCCACAGGATCAGCGCGGCCGCGACGATCCAGAGGCTGCGCAGCTGGTTCTCGATGACGTGTCTTGGCCGCGCAGGCCCACGACCGCGATCGGGATCGAGCCGACGATCACGAAGATCGCCAGCCGCCAGTCCTCGCTCCTGCCGGGCCCGGGCGCTGAACAGGCCGCGGACGAATCCCGATGATGATCCGCCAGATGTCGCGCCAGAAGTAGATGATCGCCGCGATGATCGCGCCGACCTGGATGATCGCGGTGAACGCGGTCGGCGCCGGCGCCCTCGATCGGCGAGGCCCATGAGCTGCTCGGCGATCGTCAGGTGCCCGGTCGACGAGACCGGCAGGAACTCGGTCAGCCCTTCGACGATGCCGAGAACGATCGCTTGCCACAGATCGATCACGCGTTACTCTCCTACTCCGGAGCGCTCGAGGGCCTCGGCGACGGCGCGCAGGGTGCGCACACCGTCCTCGGCGCCGGCGACGAACAACGACACTGACAGCGTGGTGACGCCGGCGTCGGCGTAGTCGCGCATGCCGCGCCGCGATCCGGTCGACCGGGCCGATCAACGACGTGCGGTCAATGAACTCCAGCGGTACGGCCGCGGCCGCGTCCGCGCTGCTGCTTGCCCAGGTAGAGGTCCTGCACCTCACGGCGCGGCGTCGCCGAAGCCCATCCGGGTGGCGAGCTGGTTGTAGAAGTTCTGCTCCCGGCTGCCCATGCCGCCGATGTAGAGGGCGGCGTAGTAGCGGATCAGCTCGGCGCAGTCGTCGAGGTCGTCGCCGACGACGAGCGGCACACTGGGCACGACGTCGAAGCCGTCCATGGTCTTACCGGACTTCGCGCGGCCGGCGGCGATCGATGCCAGCAACTCCTCAGCGAACTCCGGCGCGTAGAAGATGGCGAGCCACCCGTCCGCGATCTCGCCGGCCAGCTCGAGGTTGCGCGGGCCGACAGCGGCGAGGTAGATGGGGATGTGGTCGCGAACCGGATGCACGGTCAGCCGGAGCGCCTTGCCGGCGCCGCCGGGCAGCGGCAGCCGGTAGTGCTCGCCGTCGTAGGCGACCTTCTCGCGCGCCAAGGCAAGCCGAACGATGTCCACGTATTCACGGGTACGGGCAAGCGGTTTCGCGAACGGCACGCCGTGCCAGCCCTCGGACACCTGCGGCCCGGAAACGCCGAGCCCGAGCCGGAAGCGGCCGCCGGTGAACGCGTCGATCGTGGCGGCCGTCATCGCGGTCATCGCCGGCGTGCGGGCCGGGATCTGCATCACGGCGGTGCCGACGTCGATCCGTTCGGTCTGGCCCGCGATCCACGACAGCAACGTCGGCGAATCCGACCCGTACGCCTCCGCCGCCCAGACAACGGAGAAACCGAGCCGGTCGGCTTCCTGTGCCAACGCCAGATGGTCGGCGGGTGTGCTCCACGCCGCCAGATAGCCGAGATTGAGTCCGAGACGCACGATTCGTTGCCTTTCGCTCCTGGCCTGCGCGGGCGACACATCCTCCCCGCCGAGGCCCGACGAAGGCAAGTCGCATCAGGGTATAGGGGTCCGTGCGGCGGGGCTCCCCCGGCGCGGGCACGCACGCCGGTAGTTTCACATGCCATGCAGCATCGACCGCTCGGGCGCGCGGGACTTCTCGTCTCGCGCCTCGCGCTGGGCACGATGACGTGGGGCCGTGACACCGACGCCGACGACGCGGCCGCGCAGCTCAAGACGTACGTCGACGCCGGCGGCAACCTGATCGACACCGCCGATGTCTACGCCGACGGTGACGCCGAGGAAGTGATCGGATCGTTGCTCGGGCATCTCGTCGCCCGTGACGACGTGCTCATCGCGACGAAAGCGGGTCTGCGCCCGGGCATGGCACGATTCCACGACAGTTCGCGCGGTCACCTCATCACCACCCTGGACACCTCACTGCGCCGGCTCGGCACCGATCACGTCGACATCTGGCAGGTGCACGGCTACGACCACGAGACCCCCCTCGACGAGACCCTGTCGGCACTGGATTACGCCGTCACGTCCGGCCGGGTGCGATACGTCGGCGTCTCCAACTTCTCCGGCTGGCAGACCGCGCAGGCCGCCACGTGGCAGGCGGCGTGGCCGGGCCGATCGTCGATCGTCTCCACCCAGGTCGAGTACTCCCTGCTCGAACGCGGCATCGAGCGCGAGGTGCTGCCCGCCTGCGAGGCTTTCGGCCTGGGCGTGCTGCCGTGGTCGCCGCTGGGCCGCGGTGTGCTCACGGGCAAGTACCGCAACGGACGGCCGGCCGACTCCCGGGGCGCCTCGCCGCATTTCGAGCGTTTCGTCGGCCCGTACCTCGACCCGCGCTGCTCGGCGATCGTCGAATCGGTGCTGACCGCCGCGGACGGCCTTGGCGTCTCCCCGGTCCAGGTCGCGCTCGCCTGGGTCCGCGACCGCCCGGGCGTGACCGCGCCGGTGCTCGGTGCCCGCACCGTCGGTCAGTTGCTCGGCGCCCTGCAGACCGAGGAGATCGCGCTGCCGGGCGAAATCAGCCGGGCCCTCGATGACGTGTCGTCGATCACAATCGGCTACCCCGAGCGCCAGGGCTGAGCGCCTTTCGCCGTTCGCGCGTGTCCGCTTCACGGCCCCGGGTGGCCGCGTTCCGGGGCGCTCGCCGGTCGTCTGCCGGGTCGCCTCCCGGCCACCCGGCGTTCCCCCGGACGTTGACATTCTGGGCACAACTGCTGGTGCGGAGCCTGCGGGGCGAGCAGGATGTGGGGATGGACTACGAATACGCGCCGCTGCGCATCGCCAGCAATGTCGACCGGGCCACCGCAGCGGCGCAACTGACCATCGCCGCCGAATTCTCCGATTGGGAGCTGGCCCGGGTCCGCCTCCTGCGCGACGGCACCCGTCAGGTGATGCTCCGGCGCCGATGGACGGGCCAACCACTGCCCGCCGTCACCCCTTAACTCCATGCACCCCTGAGCCCCTTAGCCCGCTACCCTTCCCTCGGGCACAGGACCGGCGCCGTCGCATCCTCGACGGGCGGTCGCAGGACGCTGTGGGCCCCGGCTCATGGCCGCGCAGATCATGGCGTGTCCGCATCGGACGGTAGAACCATTCGGCGCCGACCAACCAGCGGAACATCCGCATCAATTAATTAAAGCCGGACATCGGTAACGATGGTCCGTTCGACGGCCAGCGCGCCACACCGCGCGTCGGCGGACGCGGGAGAACCCGACAACGATCGGGTTCAGGTGGTGGCGAGGCGGCCGTAGGACACCAGCGTTCGCAGGGCCTCGAGCGTGATCACGCCGCGCCACTCGGCGACGGCCGCGCCCGCCGGTGGCTCCCAGCTCATCGGCCAGCCTCCGTCGGCCTGCTGAGCCGCCTGCACATGGTCGAGGTGCGCGTCGATCTGAGCGTCGGTGAACATCGCCCGCCACGGCGAACTCGGCTCGGGCGCCAGTTGCAGCGGCGTCAGACCGTAGCCGGGCGCGTCCGGGTCGAGATGGAGCATGTCAACCGCGCTCAGGTGCCCGGCGAGCCCGTCGACGTACGCGGCGGCACGGTCGCGCTCGGGTGTGTGCGCCAGGAACAGCAGCACCTCGGACAGCTCGTGCGCGTCGGCGGGCAGGCCGCCCGATTCCAGCGCCGCCCAGCAGTAGGCCGTCGCCCGCGCCCGCCACGGGTGGTCGACACCGAGCTGGTAGAGCCGCCCGACCAGACCGGCGGTCGGGTTCAGACCGGGCCGGTAGGTCCAGTCGCTCCAGTGCGCGGCCCGTGGCGCGGACTCGATGACCGGGAACGCCAGCGGGACGGCACCGCCGGAGTCGGCCGCCGCGGCGGTGCGGTCGAGGAAGTCGACGGCCCGCGTCACCATCGGCCGGTCGACGGTGCCGGCCGAGGCCATCGCTCCGAGCGCGACCTCGATGTAGACCGGGAGGCTGGCGTCGACGCGCGTGTCCGGTTCGAGCGCGTGCCCGAAGCCGCCGTCATCGTTTTGATAACCGCGCAGCGCGTCGACGACACCGCTCGCCGGCGCGCCGAGCAGGCACGTGTCAAAGAGCCGACGTTCGAGCAACCGGGCGTGAGCCAGCAGGAATTGGTGGCCGGCGGTCAGCGTCTCGTCCATGCCGGCACCCTACGACCACCGGGTGACAGAAAACGCTGGCACCGAGGCGGCGCCGGCCGTGGCCGGCGCCGCCTCACCGGCTACTCCTCGTCTTCGATGTCGTCCTCGTCATCGAGGTCGGCGTACGCGTGCTCGTCGAGACGGCCGACCAGACGGGCCGGGCTGGCCAGCGTGAACGGGCCGGCACCGTCGGTCTCGTCGAACGAACCCAGGTCGAGCGCGTCGTCGATCTCCACGACCGCCACGAGACCGTCGAGCGGCTCCAACTCCGGCACGTCGAGCGCCGACAGCGACCCGTCACCGGACTGCAGCAACTCCAGCACCGCCTCACCGACCGACTCGACCGGGTCGTCGGCTCCGTCTTCGCCGTCCATCGCGTCCCGGCGAGCCGATGTCGCGGCCTCGATCAGCGCGGACACGCTCGGCACCCGGTAGTCGCGGCGCTGCCGGATCGACACGACGTGCGTGTGCGGGTCGCTCGCGCCGTCGCCACCGAGGCTGCCCAGCTTCTCGTCGGCCAGTTCGGGGTCGATCAGGTCCACGTCCCACGGCGTGACCTCCCCGTACGCGTCGAGCAGCAGGTCGTCGTACGCGTACGAGGCGTTGTTCAGTTCGACGTACGCCTTCCAGACGCCGTCGTCGTCGACCCGGCCGTCGGCCGCCCTGACGGCGACGAGGTGGCCCCGAATCGCGGCGACGACACTGTCCAGCGCGGCGTCAAGCTTCGCGTCCTGCTCATTCACTACGTGCCCCTTGAAACTTGAAGAGTCGTTCATGCCTGTCGCAGGAACCGGTCCAGCACCCGCACGCCGAACTTTAAACCCTCCACCGGCACCCGCTCGTCAATGCCATGGAAAAGCGCAGCGAAGTTCAGGTCAGCGGGCAGTTGCAGCGGCGAGAACCCGAAGCACCGCATGCCGAGCTTCGCGAACGCCTTCGCGTCGGTGCCGCCGGAGAGCATGTACGGAATCGGCCGCGCACCGGCGTCCTCGGCCCGGAGCGCGGCGGCCATCGCATCGACGAGAGCACCGTCGAACGTGGTCTCCACGGCCGGGAAATGCTGCACGTACTCCATGTCGATCTCGTCGCCGACCAGCTGCCGGATCTCCTCCAGGAACGCCTCCGACCGGCCCGGCAGGGTGCGACAGTCGATCGTGGCCGACGCGCGCGACGGGATCACGTTGTGCTTGTAACCGGCGGTCAGGCCGGTCGGGTTCGCGGTGTCACGGATCGTCGCGCCGATCAGCGTCGCGATCGGACCGAGTTTCGCGATCGCGAGTTCCGGGTCGTTCGGGTCGAGTTCGATGCCGAGGATCTCGGAGATGTGCTCGAGGAAGTCGCGTACCGTCGGCGTGACCTGGATCGGGAACACGTGCGAGCCGACGCGCGCGACGGCCTCGGCCAGCTTCGTGACCGCGTTGTCGTCGTTGATCATCGAGCCGTGACCCGGCCGGCCCTTCGCCTGGAAGCGCAGCCAGTCGATGCCCTTCTCGGCCGTCTGGATCAGGTAGAGCCGCAGGTCGTTGCTGATGGAGACGGAGAAGCCGCCGACCTCGCCGACGGCCTCGGTGCAGCCGTCGAACAGGTGGGCGTGGTTGTCGACGAGATGGTGCGCGCCGTAGACGCCGCCGGCCTCCTCGTCGGCCGTGAACGCGAGCACGATGTCCCGCGGCGGCGTGACCCCGGTGCGGCGCCAGTCGCGCACGAGCGCCAGGACCATCGCGTCGAAGTCCTTCATGTCGATCGCGCCGCGGCCCCAGAGGTAGCCGTCTTTGACCTCGCCACCGAACGGATCCACCGACCACTCGGACGCGTCGGCGGGCACGACGTCGAGGTGACCGTGCACCAGCAGCGCGCCCCGCTCCGGGTCGGAGCCTTCGAACCGGGCGACCACACTGGTCCGGCCGGGCTCGGACTCGATAATCGTCGGTTCGAGCCCGACCTCGGCGAGCTGGGCGGCGACGTATTCCGCCGCGACCCGTTCACCCTTCGAGGTGTCGAGGTCTCCGGTGTTGGTGGTGTCGATGCGGAGCAGGTCGCGGCAGATGTCGACGACGTCATCGGTGGCTTGGCTCATGGATCATTCCTACCAGAGGCGCCCGTCAGAGGTGGTAGGCCATCTCGCCGGCGCGGATCGGCGCGGACACCCGGTTTTCCGGTGGCGCGAGCGGGCAGGCCCACCGATCGTCGTACGCGCAAGACGGGTTGTAGGCGTAGTTGACGTCGATCGTGACCCCGCCGTCGGGTTCGACGACGAGGCCGCGGCCGAACGTGCCCTTGACCGTGTCGGTGACATAGCGCCCGCCGCCGTAGGAGTGCTCCGGGCCGAGGTTCGCGGTCGTGCCGCAGGTGCCGTCGCGCAACGGCAGGAACAGGCCACCGCCGTAGGCGTCGAGCCACCAGAGCGTCAGCGGGCCCCACGGCGTGTCGAGCGTGCCGACCCGGTGGTAGTGGATGACGCCGTCGGGGCCGCCGGTGTCGATGTCGATGCCCTCGTCACCGCCGGCCGCGGGCGTGATCGGCACCGTCACGCGGGCCTCCGGGTTCTCCGGGAAGTAACGCAGGCCGGTGAACGCGTCGCGCTGATCGGCGACCGCCGACTGCGGGTGCGTGGCGAAGAGCTCGTCTCGGGCGCGGCGGAAGCCGGCGAGATCGGTTTCGGCCAGGTACATCCGGGCGACATGCTCCCGGTAGTCGGCGAGATCCAGCAGGTCCACCCCCACACCCTAGCCTTCGCCGGTAGGGGTCGACCGGCTCGCAGGTAATGGCACTGCCAATGCAGAATGGTCCCGACGATGGAGGTACGGATGACCGACGCGCAGGGGTCGCGAGAAACGCATATCGCCCGCCAGATGTGGACGCGGTACGAGCCGATCCACGCGGTCACCTACTTCACGCCCGAGGCGCGGGCCGCGTTCGAGGCGGCCGGCCTGCGCGGTTACTGGCGTGGCTACTTCGCCGGCCGGTCCGCCCCGCTGGGCGCCGTCGGCCCGTCCACCGTCGTCGCGACCTATTTCGGCTTCGCCCCGGCGATGGTTGCCCGGGCGATCCCCGACGTGTGGAGCCGCGCCAGCGTCGAGCGAGACGCTGCGCGCCCGCGCCGACGGCGCCACCGCCGCGTCTGACCCGGCTGCTCGCCGGCGTCGACACGAGCGGTCTCGGCGGCGACCTCGACGCGGTGCTCACCGAGGCCGCGGCGCTCGCCGAGCAGGCCGTCGACCATCTGCATCACGCCGGGCACGTGCTCGGCGCCGCCAACGCGGCGCTGCCCCGCGACCCGGACGCACCGGCCGTGACCCGGCTCTGGCAGGCCGCCACGACGCTGCGCGAACACCGCGGCGACGGCCACGTCGCGGCGCTGGTGACCTACGGATTCGACGCGTGCGAGTCGGTGGTGTGGCGCACGAAGCCGGCCGACCGCGCCGAGATGCAGCAATACCGCGGCTGGACGGCCGAGGAGTGGGACGCGCCGCCGAGGCCCGCCTGCATCGAGCGCGGCTGGCTCGACGGCTCCGGTGCCCGCGCCGCCGCCGGCAAGGCCGCCTACGCCGCCGTCGAGGAGGCGACCGACCGGGCCGCCGCGCGGCCCTGGCAGGCGCTCGGCGCCGAGGCCACCGCACGCCTGCGCGACCTGCTGACGCCCCTGGCCGCCGCGGCCTACATCCGGCATCCCGGCCCTCAACCCGATCCACATCCCGAACCCGGCAGGTGTGAAGTGAGCAGCGCGGCGATCTTCGTCGGCGGCGAATGGGTCGCGGCCGGCTCCGGCGACGGTCATCGAGGTGGTCAACCCGGCGACCGAGCAGGTCATCGGCACCGTGCCGGCCGGCGGCGCCGACGACATCGACGCGGCCGTCACGGCCGCCCGCGCCGCCGGCGCCGGCTGGGCCGCGACCGACCCCGGCCGAGCGCGCGGCGGTGCTCGCCGCCGTCCGCGACGGTCTGCGGGCCCGGTCCGACGAGGCCGCCCGACCTGATCGCGACCGAACTCGGCGCGCCGCTCGTCGCTGGCCCAGCGGCTCCACGTCGACCTGCCGCTGACGGTGCTCGACTCGTACGTCGACGCTGCTCGGCACCTACCCGTTCAACGAGCGGATCGGCAACTCGCGGGTGCGCGCCGAGCCGGTCGGCGTCGTCGGCGCGATCACCCCGTGGAACTACCCGCTGCACCAGGTCGTCGCGAAGGTGGCGGCCGCGCTCGCCGCCGGCTGCACGGTGGTGCTCAAGCCCGCCGAGGACACGCCGCTGATCGCGTACCTGCTGGCCGAGGTCGCTCGGCGCGGCCGGGCTGCCGCCGGGCGTGTTCAACGTGGTCTCCGGGCTCGGCCCGGTGGCCGGCCAGGCGCTCGCCGAGCACCCGGACGTCGACATGGTCTCGTTCACCGGCTCGACCGCGGTCGGCGCGGCGATCGGCGCGGCGGCCGGCGGCGCGCTCAAGCGGGTCGCGCTCGAACTCGGCGGCAAGTCGGCGAACGTGATCCTGCCCGGCGCCGACCTGGCCCGGGCGGTCAAGGTCGGCGTCGCCAACGCGTTCCTCAACTCCGGCCAGACGTGCAGCGCCTGGACCCGGATGCTGGTGCACGACGGCCGTCTACGACGAGGCGGTCGCGCTCGCCGCCGACGCGGCCGCGAAGTACTCGTCGGCGACCCGTTCGACGCGGCCACGCGGCTCGGCCCGCTGGTCGCCGACCGGCAGCGCAACCGGGTGCGCGGTTACATCGCGACCGGCGTCGACGGAGGGCGCCCGGCTGGTCGCGGGCGGCGCCGACGCGCCCGACGGCCGGACCGGGCTACTTCGTGCGCCCCACGCGTGTTCGCCGACGTCGACGCCGGGCATGACGATCGCGCAGGAGGAGATCTTCGGCCCGGTGCTGTCGATCATGCGGTTCCGCGACGAGGACGAGGCCGTGGCGATCGCCAACGGCACCGCGCTACGGGCTGGCCGGCGGCGGTCTGGGCGGCCGACGACGAGACGGCGTCGCGTTCGCCCCCCGGATGGGCACCGGGCAGGTCGACATCAACGGCGGCGCGTTCAACCCGGGGCGCCGTTCGGCGGGTTCAAGTAGTCCGGCGTCGGCCGGGAGCTGGGGCCGCACGGGCTCGCGGAGTTCCTCCAGACCAATCGCAGCAGTTCTGACCCGTGATCTCGCCCGTCTCGAACGTGAGGATCGTGCCATGGTGCGCGCCGTAGTCCTGCCCGCCATCGGGGCCCCGCTGACCGTCGAGAGATCGACCTGCCCGAGCCGGGCCCGGGCCAGGTGCGGGTACGGCTCGCCGCCGCCGGCGTCTGCCACTCCGACCTGTCGCTGTCCAACGGCACCCTGCGGCAGCCGGTGCCCGCCGTGCTCGGCCACGAGGGCGCGGGCACCGTGGTCGTCGGTCGGCGACGGCGTCACCGTGTGGCGCCGGGCGACGCGGTGGTGCTCAACTGGTCGCCGTCGTGCGGGACGTGCCGCTTCTGCGCCGGCGGCGAGCCGTAGCTGTGCGGCACGCGGTGACGCGGCGGCGGCAGCCCTACGCGACGCTGACCGGCGGCGGGCCGCTCTACCCGGGCCTGGGCACGGCCGCGTTCGCCGAGGAGACGGTGGTGCCGGCGGCGCGGCGTGCTGCCGCTGCCCGACGGCGTGCCGCTCGACCGGTCGCCGCGCTGCTCGGCTGCGCGGTGCTGACCGGGTACGGCGCGGTGACCACGCCGCCCGGCGTCCGCCCCGGCGAGTCGGTGGCGGTGTTCGGGCTCGGCGGCGTCGGCCTGGCCGTGCTGCAGTCGGCCCGGATCGCCGGCGCCGGGACGATCATCGCGGTCGACGTACGCCCGGAGAAGGAGGAGCTGGCCCGGGCTCAGGGCGCCACCGAGTTCCTGCTCGCCGGCGACGGACACCGCGAAGACGATCCGCGGGCTGACCGGCGGTTTCGGCGCCGACCACGCCTTCGAGTGCGTCGGGCGGGCCGCCACGATCCGCACGGCGTGGTCGTCGACCCGCCGCGGCGGTCCGACCACGGTCGTCGGGCATCGGCGGGCCACCGACAAGGTGGAGTTCTCCGCGCTGGAGCTGTTCCACTTCGCCCGCACGCTGCGCGGCTGCGTCTACGGCAACAGCGACCCCGCGGTCGACCTGCCGGTGCTCGCCGGGCACGTCCGCGCCGGGCGGCTCGACCTGGACGCGCTGGTCACCGACCGGATCGCGCCTCGACGAGGTGCCGGCCGCCTTCGACCGCATGGCTCGCGGCGAGGGCGCCCGGTCCCTGGTCGTCTTCTAGGGTCGGCCTCAGTCCGGCTCCCGCCGGGCGAGGACCACGACCGCGGCCACGGTTCGTGCCACTTCCCGCCCGTCGGGAACCGTCGGGGCCCGGCGCGCGTCGGATCGGGTATGAGACGACACATCGCCGCCTGGTGCATCGCCGCCCTCGGCCTGGGTGCGCTCGCCGCCTGCGCCAACACGTCCGCCGACACGCCGACCGCCGGATCGTCGCCGGGCGCCGGCACGTCCGCGTCCGCTGCCACCGTCGACACCGTCGTCCGTCACAGCGTCGCCGCCCACGCCGAAACCGACGCCGAGGCCGACGTCCCCGCCGATCTACACCGCGAAGCCGACGCCCACCCGTTCCGGGATCGTGAAGCCGCTGCCGACGGGCACGATGACGTTGACCGGCACGATTTACGCGGGTGCCGAGCCGTCGTGCCTGCTGCTCCTGCAGGGCCGGGTCGTCTACCTGCTCGACGCGGCCGACTCGTGGAAGCTCCGGGCCGGGCAGCGAGTCGTCGTCAGCGGCAAACTCGCACCCCGGGGCGCCATGTCGCACTGCATGCAGGGCACACCGTTCCTGGTGGGCAACGCCGAGGTGCTCAGCCCGAACGGGTGACGTCGCCGACCATTCCGGGCCCAGCATGCGGTGACTTCGCGGTCCGGGGCAGCGGCGACGCCGCCCGCGGATCGATAATGGGCGGCATGGGAAAGAGTCTACGAGCGGATCGACGGCAGGCTGCGCGCACTTCATCGAGGCGCAGCACATCTTCTTCACCGCGACGGCTCCGCTGGCCGGCGGCGGCACCGTCAACCTTTCACCCAAGGGCCTGACCGGCTCGTTCGCCGTGATCGACGAAGTCACCGTGGCGTACCTCGACTTCGCCGGCAGCAACGCCGAGACGATCGCCCACCTGCGCGAGAACGGCCGCATCACGCTGATGTGGTGCGCCTTCGACGGGCCGCCCGAACATCGTGCGCGTGCACGGCCGCGGCGAGCCGGTCTTCCGCGACGACCCGCGCTGGGCCGAGCTGCTGCGGCACTTCCCGGACATCGACCCGACCCCGCACGGCCTGCGCGCGATCATCGTCGTGACCGCCGAGAAGATCCGCGACACCTGCGGGTACGCCGTGCCGTTCATGACCTACGACGAGGACCGCCCGCTGCACGCGTCGCGGTTCGCCCGTGAGACCGATGAGTCGCTCGACGCGTACTTCCAGAGGAAGGAGCACGTCGCGACGAGCATCGACGGCCTGCCGGGGCTGCCGCTGCCGCTGCCGCCGCTGCCGTCGAGTCCGGCGCAGGTCGGGTGAGCCGTGGCAGGCCCGGAAGCCGTACGCGTCAGAGCGGTCGAAGACTCTGACCTTGATCTGTTCTTCGAGCACCAGGCCGACGAGCGCGCGACACGGATGGCCGACTTCCCGGCGCGAGAGCGGGAGCCTTTCATGGCGCACTGGGCGCGGATCCGGGCCGACCCCACGAACGTGCTGCGGACGATCGTCGTCGGTGATGGCGCGGCCGGTGGCGAGGTCGCGGGCAACGCGGTGAGCTGGGAGCAGTCGGGTCACCGAATGATCGGCTACTGGCTCGGCCGGGCCTACTGGGGCCGTGGCATCGCGACGGCGGCGTTAAAGCTGTTCGTCGCGGATCTGGGCCGGCCCCTCCACGCGGACGTCGCCCCGCACAACATCGGCTCGCTCCGCGTGCTGGAGAAATGCGGCTTCCGTCGCGTCGGCGCGCCGGCGGCCACCGACGTCACGCTCGTCCTCGACGACTAGCCGGTAGCGCCAGCCTTCCTGCCAGGCGAAATCCGCCGCCGCCAGGTCTTCGAGTGCCGTGCCGTCGAGAAGATGGTCGAACCCCCAGCGGGTCGCCACATGACCGATCACCAGCACACGCTGGCCGCGCCACCGCGACGGCAGGTCGCCCAGGAAGCCGCCCACCCGGCGGACCGACTCGCGCCAACTCTCACCGCCCGGGTAGGGCTCGTCGATATGTCGGGTTCTGTCTGCGTGCAGTCGCGCGGCCGCCATGCCGTTCCGCCGCCCGTAGTCGCACTCCCGCAGCCGCCAGTCATGCAAAATCGGCAGCCCGGTGTCAGCGAACGCGATCGTCGCGGTCTCCACGGCGCGGTGCAGGTCGGAGGTGAACACGGCGGCGAACCCGCCATCGCGGCGACGCCGACCCAGATCGGCAGCCTGCGCGCGACCACGATCCGACAGCTTCCCCGGGAGCCAACCGGTCGCGATGCCCCGCTCGTTGTCCTCGCTCGTGGAGTGCGTCTCGAAGACGATCTCCACCGAATCGCCGTTCACCATCCTATGAGCGCCGTGCGTTATCGCGACAACTCGGCCGCGGCGAGGGCGATGTCCGACATATCGCCCGGAGCCGGGGTCCAGGGAAGCCGCATCTGGTCACGTGCCGGATCGTCGGCGTAGCGCGGGATCACGTGCAGATGAAAGTGGAACACGCTCTGCCACGCTGCCGCACCGGTGCAGTTCAGCAGGTTGACGCCGTCGGCCCCAAGGTTCGCGAGGGCCTTTCGGGCGAGCCGCTGGGCCGCGACCGCGCACGCGGTGAGATCGGCCGGGTCGATGTCGGTCAGGTCGGTCGAGTGCCGCCTCGGCACCACGAGCGCGTGCCCTCGGGTCGCCGGGTTGATGTCCATGAAAGCGACCGTCTGGTCGTCCTCGTCGACCCTCGTTGACGGGATCTCACCAGCGATAATCTTGCAGAAGAGGCAGTCGGCGGCGTCCATGCGTCGAAGGTTACCGGTCGGCGCGACTCGACGTCGCCCGTGGCGACCGGAATCCGATCCCGGCACGCCCGCCTGCGGAGCAGGTCGACGCCGAGGCCTTCGAGGCGGAGGCCGCCCGCCTGCGGAGGCCTTTGACACGGACGCCGCCCGCCTGCCGAGGCCTCCGACGCGGAGCGTTCCACGCGGAAGGGTTCGACGCAGAGACCGCCGGCCTGCGGAGGCGTTCAACGCGGAATGATCGGGCCGCCGTAGCCCGTGGTGTTGTCGGGTTCCATCGTGGTGTCGTATTGCGGCCAGCGGGGGTGGCCGTGTGCCGCGGCCGATGCGTAGCGGCGTGTCGCCGCGGGCGGGCGGCGGCGTGTCGCGGCGAGCCGGGTATGTGTTGCGCGATTGAAATGTCGTGCGGTCCATGGCGATGTCGCGAATGACATTGCTGTCATCAAATTCATTGCCGCCAGCGGGCGGATCGAAAGATCGTGGAGACCTTCGACAACATATCGACGGTTTCCGTCCGCGAACTCGTCAAGCTGGCGCCAGTAGCCGGAAGCGCCGCGTCACGGCCGACGGATTGCAGACTGTCGCGGCAGGCGGGGTGTCGCGGTAGACGGGGTGCGGCGGCGTGTCACGGCTGGGGTGGCAGCATGTCGCCGCCAGCTGGCATGTGTTGTTGCGCGATTGCAATGTCATGCGATCCATGGCGATGTCGCGAATGACATTGCTGTCGCCAATTTCATTGCCGCCAGCGGGCGGATCGAAAGATCGTGGAGACTTTCGACGGAATAACGACGGCTCCGTCCACGATCTCGTCAAGCCGACGCCGGGAGCCGGCCAGCGAGGCGGCCTCAGCGCCGGGCATGGGCTCGGGCGGGCAGGGCGGGGCGGAGCGGGGTGGAGCGGGTCAGGGTGGGGCGGGGCGGGGGCGGGCCGGGGTTAGGCGAGCAGAGCCGTGACCGTCCGCGCCATCACCCCACGTGCCGCCGCCACGTCGAGGCCAAGGTGCTCGCGCAACGCCGACCAGGACGCGTACGTACTGGCCACCAACAGCGCGTTCAGCAGCTCGCGGCCACCCGGACGGCTCGCGTCGACCTCGCGCGCGAACAGGGACGCGATCTCGGACCGGACCCGGTCGATCTCGTTCGCCCGGTTGCGGCGCAGCGGCGGGCGAGAACGGCTCGCGTGTCACCGCGGCGCGGGCGGCCGGCGTCAGGATTTCCAGCATCGTTGCCCGCTGCCGGCAGAACGCGTCGATGCGGCGCTCCAACGGGAGGTCCGGCGAGATCGGCCGATGCGCGGCCAGTTGCAGTTCGGTGAGGCGTTCGCCGGCGGCCGCGAACAGGGTCTCCATGTCCTTGAAGTTCGTCCACAGCGTGCGCAGCGACACGCCGGCCCGCTCGGCGATCCGCTCGCCGGTCGGGCGGAGGTCACCGTCGCGCAGCAGCTCGAGGTGGGCGTCGACGATCGCGCTGCGGGTGCGCAGGGCACGCGCGGAGCGCCCGTCGACACGGGTCACGCCCGGGATGCTGACTTCGTCGGACATCGATCCTCCAGATGGAACGGCTTGCGGCGCCACCGTCGACCGTGGTGTGGACCGCGGTCAACAGTGACGCCGCAAGCCTCGCAAGACCATCTGACAACGGCCCTGGCGGGGGCCGGTTTCCGTGCGGCCGGCGTCGGGGGCGCCGGCCGCATCGCGTCAGCTGGCCGGAATACCGTTGGCCGGCGGGGTGCCCTCGGTGCCGTTGTACTCGGTCACCGGGCCGCTGCCGTCATCGGTCGTGTACGTCGGTCCGAAGAACACGCCCGCGCCGCCGGTGATCTTCGCCAGCCGGACCCCGGTGTAACCCGAGTGATCGGACGACGAGAAGGCCAGTGGCACCAGGCCCGGGCCGGTGAAACCGTTCTTCTCGATGGCCGCGACGATCGACGCCCGGGTCGGGTTCTTACCGGCCGCCTGCAGCGCCTGCACGAACTGGAATCCGATCGCCATGCCGTACTCGACGTTGCCGTCCCACGGCGCGTTGTTGTTGAACTGGGTGTTGATGCCCTGGAAGAGCGTGATCCACGGGTCCGAGCTGTCGGAGGCGGCCGGGAGGTAGCCGTCGCTGATGACGCCGTCCAGCAGCGGCTTGCCCTT
The DNA here is from genome assembly GCA_963797605.1 of uncultured Actinomycetota bacterium. Lineage (GTDB taxonomy): Bacteria > Actinomycetota > Actinomycetes > Mycobacteriales > Micromonosporaceae > DASQPR01. The sequence goes on from CAWCPX010000009.1 coordinate 440,449, forward strand.
GCCGAGCAGGCCCGCGACGGTCGCGTAGTCGGCACCGACGTTCGAGACGACCCAGTGCGGTGCGAACTTGAGCGCCGCCGCCGTGCCGAGTGCCAGCGCGGTGAAGCCCGGCACTGTCGCGGCCACGACGACCTGGCACTTCGCCGCGGCGAGCGCGCCGATCTGCGGGCCGACGTTGGTGTTCGTCGGTGTGTAGGTCTGGCTGGCCGCGACGCCGCTGTCGCCGAGTTCCAGCTTCACACCGGCGAGCATGTCGGTGCCGAAGTCATCGCCCTGGCCGAAGAAGCAGGTCTTCTGGCCGGCCATGTTGGCCTTGAGGTAGCTGCCGAGGATCTTGCCCTCGACCGTGTAGTCGGTCTGCCACCCGAACGTCAGCGGGTACTTCGACGGCTGGTTCCAGCTGCGGCTGCCGGAGGCCACGAACAGTTCGGGGGTCTTGTTGCTGTTCAGGAAGTCGAGCACGCCGGTCTGCGTCGGGGTGCCGAGGGCGCTGACGATCGCGAACACCTTGTCGTTGAGCACGAGCTTGCGCATGTCCGTCTGCGTCGTGGCCGGGTTGTAGCTGTCGTCGAGGATGTCGTACGTGATCTTGCGACCGTTGACGCCACCCTTCGAGTTGACGTAGTCGAAGTACGCCTTCGTCGCGGCCGAGATCTTCGAGTAGCCGGGGGCGGCCGGACCGGTCAGCGGCTGGGTGGTGCCGACCGTGATCGTGGTGGACGTGACACCGGGCGAGCTCGCGGCGCTCTTCGTGCTGTTGCCGCTGCTGCAGGACGCGACCGCGGCGAGCAGGCTCGCGGACACGACAACCGCCAGGGTGCGACGGACCGAACGGGACGTGAGATGCATGTGCTGACGACCCTTCTGTGACGTTTCAGGAGTTGATTTCGGGAGCGGGGGCCGATGCCGCGACGAGTCATGAAGCCGCGGGTGCCGCGTGCCAGTCGCCGGAGCAGGCCCTGCAGACCGCCGGGTGCGGCGATCGCGATGACGACCAACGAGAGTCCGAAGATCGCCAGCGGTACGTTGTCTTTCAACTTCACCGTCTCGACCGGACCCAGCGTGAACTGCTGCATCAGTTGAGTCGTGAAGTACGGCAGCACGACGATCGCCACCGCACCCCACACGGCGCCTATGAGGCTCCCCAGGCCACCGAGCACGATCGCGAGCAGCAGGTAGAGCGACAGCGTCAACGAGAAGCTGTCCGGCGAGACGGCCTGGTTGACGGCCGCGAGCACACCGCCGCCGAGGCCGGCACAGGCCGCGCTGACCACGAACGCGATCACTTGGGTACGCGCGACGTGGATGCCGGCGAGTTGCGCCGACACCTCGTTGTCACGCACGGCGCGAAGCGTGCGACCGAACCGCGACCGCACCAGGTTGGCGAGCAGCAGCAGCACGAGAGCCGCCGCGACCACGCCGATCCACGCCTCCCACTGCTCGGTCGGGAAGGTGTCGCCGAGGCTCGTCGGCGGCGGCTGCACCGGCACGGACAGCCCCTGGTCGCCCTTGAAGACACCGCTGTAGGCGCTCGCGATGGCCGGCACCGTGACCGCGACCGCGAGGGTCAGGCCGGCCAGGTACGGGCCACGCAATCGGGCCGCGGCCAGCCCGATGACGAGCCCCAGCACGGCGGTCACGACGACGGCGATCGCGAGTGAGGCCAGCAGCGTCCACTGTGCTGTGACGTCGTGGTTCTCGAACGCGGTCTGCGTCAGCGCCACGCTGTAGGCCCCGGTGGCCAGCAGAGCGCTGTGGCCGAGCGAGACCTGCCCGTTGAGGCCGGTGAGCACGGTCAGACCGGCGATCGCGCACAGGTAGGCGCCGATCGTGGCCAGCTCGTAGTCCCAGAACGTCTGCAGGCGGTAGGTCACGAGGAACACGACCGCGACGCCGACGACGGCGAGTGCGAGATGCCGCAACAGCGTGGAACCCTGGCCGGGAAGCCGTGTGGACGGCAGCGCGAACCGCGTCACGATCGACGGCTTCGGAGCTGCCGAAACCGTCGCAGCCGGAGTTTCGACCTCGGTCATACCCGCCGCCCCTGCGTCGATGTGAACAGTCCGCCCGGGCGCACCAGCAGCACGAGCGCGAGCAGGGCCAGCACCGCGATCTGGGTGACGTTGCTGCCGACGTAGCCGCTCGTGTAGGACAGCACCAGGCCGAGCACCAGGCCGCCGACGACGGTGCCCGGTGGGCTGTCGAGACCGCCGATGACCGCCGCCGTGAACGCCGAGACGAAGACGAGATCCATCGCCGACGGCACCAGGCCGGGGCCGGCCGTGGGCAGGATCAGCAGCCCGGCCAGCGCGCCGACGGCCGACGCGAGCGCCCAGCCGAAGGTCAGCACCCGGGAGACGTTGACGCCGACGAGGCGCGCGGTCTCGGGGGCGAACGCGGCCGCCCGCATCCGCAGCCCGATCGCGGTGCGGGTGAAGAGCAGCCCGATGCCCGCCATCACCACGAAGACCGAGATGAACACGAAGATGTCGTACGGCGAGACCGATGGCACCCCGCCGATCACGTACGCCGTGCGGCTGAACGGTGCCGGGAAGGGCAGGTAGTTGACGCCGTAGATGATGCCGATGACGGCCTCGATCACCAGGCTCAGCCCGAGCGCGACGACGATGGCCGACAGCGGCGCCGTGTGGGCGACGTAGCGCATGACGACCCGCTCGACGATCACGCCGAACACGAGACCGGCGGCGACCGCGGCGACGGCGCCGAGCCAGTAGGACCCGCTCGCCTTGGTGACGCTGTAGGCGATGTACGCCGCCGCCACGGCCATGGTGCCCTGGGCGAAGTTGACGACTCTGGTGCCGCGCCAGATCAGCACGAGCGCCAGCGCGAACGCGGCGAAGATCGCACCGTGCGACAGGCCGTCGACCGTCAGGAATACGAACCGGTCCAACCGAACCCTCCTTCGAGGGATTGCGTTGAGAAGAGGCTAGAAACCGAGGTAGGCGTGCCGCATCGACTCGTCGCCGAGCATTTCGGCGGCGGTCGTGCGGGCGACGACGCGGCCGAGCGCGATGACGACGCCCTCGTCGGCCACCGACAGCGCGGCCCGCACGTTCTGCTCGACGAGGAGCACGGTCAGCCCGTGGTCGTCGCAGAGCGCGCGGAGCATCGCCATCATCTGCGCGGTGATGCGGGGAGCGAGCCCGAGTGACGGCTCGTCAAGCAGGATCAGTTTGGGCCGGGAGACCAGCGCGCGGCCGATCGCGAGCATCTGGCGCTCGCCGCCCGACAGTTGCTGCCCGAGCGCGCTGCGGCGCCCGGCCAGCGCGTCGAACCGTTGGTAGACCTCCTCGACGGCGGCCGCGGCGTCACGGCGGTCACGGCGCCAGAGGCCGCCGAGGCGCAGGTTCTCGTCGACTGTGAGTTCGGCGATGATGCCGCCGGCCTCGGGCACGTGTGCCATGCCGAGGTGGACGCGCTCCTCGACGCTCGCGGGTTTGCGGCGCTTCGGGTCGTTGACGTCTTCGCCGCGGAAGCGCACCTGGCCGGCGGATGGCCGGATCAGGCCCGCGAGCGTGCGCAGCAGGGTGGTCTTGCCGGCACCGTTCGCGCCGAGCACCGCGATGAACGACCCGGTCGGCACGCGGAGGTCGATGTCGTGCAGCACCGGCTCGCCGTCGTAGCCGGCGGTGAGCCCGGCGACGTCGAGCACGAGGTCGGTGCCGGTGCCGGTATCCGTCGCGACGACCTTCGCGCCGGCAAGCTCGGTCATGCGCCCGCCTCCGTACCGAGATAAGCCTCTGTCACGGCCGTGGAGCCCTTGATCTCATCGGGTGAGCCCTGCGCGATGACCTTGCCGAAGTTGAGCACCACGATGTCGTCGCAGACCTCCATCACGAGGTCCATATGGTGCTCGACGAGCATCACCGCGCATTCCCGGCCACGACGAGCGGGCAGGTCGCGGATCACGGTCGCGAGTTCTTCGATCTCGTCGGCGGTCAGGCCGGCCGCGGGTTCGTCGAGCAGGAGCAGTTGCGGATCGGCGATCAGCGCCCGGGCCATCGCGACCCGTTTCTGCACCGAGAAGGGCAGTGGAGTCGGCAACTCCCGCGCATATTGGGCGATGCCGAACGCCTGCAAATGCGCCATCGCCGCGTCGCGCAGCCGGCGTTCGTCGCGGTCGGACCGTCGCAACGCGAACAGCGCCGAACCGAAGCCCGACCGGGATTTGTTGGTGGCGCCTGCCATGACGTTTTCCAGCACGGTCAGGCCGTCGAAGAGGCCGACCGCCTGCAGTGTGCGCCCGATGCCCAGGGAGGTCAGCCGGTGCGGGCGCGGCCGCAGCTTCGCGCCCTTCCACACCAGATCGCCGCTGTCGGCGCGGACGAAACCGCAGATGACATTGAAGAGCGTCGTCTTACCAGCGCCATTGGGGCCGATGACGCCGACGATCTGCCCGGGACGCACGTCGAGGGAGACATCGTCGAGGGCCACCAGGCCGCCGAAGCGAACCGTGATCCCGTTCAGGCTCAATCCATCGGATTGCGACGTCATTGTCTGCCTCATGTTTCACGCATTGACCTCAGGCACAACTAATTACATCGGGAGTGTACTAATCCCACGGCCCTCGTCAATACTCGTGTAACCCCTCCGTTACCGCCTCGAAGCAACACTGTGGCGAACCCGTGACGCTCGACGCGACATAGGGTTGACCGCGACACACCTCGACATTTGGGAGACCCGGATGGACCGGTCATGGACGAGTCGCACCGTTGATCTGGGCGGCAGCGTGCACTACATCGACTTCGACGGTGCGCCGCATCCATCCGGGCCGGCCGCGGCGCGCACGATCGTGCTGGTCCACGGCCTCGGCGGATCGCATCTCAACTGGATCCAGTTGGGACCGCTGCTGGCCACCGGCGCCCGCGTCCTGGCTGTCGACCTGCCGGGATTCGGGCTGTCGTTGCCGGCCGGCCGCAGCGGCACCGTCACCGCGAACGCGGCCGTGCTGCACCGGTTCCTGACCGAGGTCGTCGGCACCCGAGCCGTCCTGGTCGGCAACTCGATGGGCGGCATGATCTCGATGCTGCAGGCGCACGCGCATCCGGAGACCGTCGCCGCGCTGGCATTACTCGACCCGGTGCTGCCCCGGGCCAAGGGGGCACCGAACGATCCGGAGGTCACCGGCCAGTTCCTGCGTTACGCGATCCCCGGCATCGGCGAGCGCTTCCTGGCCCGGCATCGAGCCGTCACGCCGCCGCGACAGGCGGTTCTGGAGACGCTCGAACGATGCTGCGTGGACCCGTCCCTCGTCCCGGTGGACGTCATCGACGTGTCGGCCGCGCTGACCGGGCAGCGGCAGGGCGTGCCGGGCATCGACCACGCCTTCCTGCAGGCCGCCCGCTCGTTGCTGCGGTTCGGTTTGCGCGGCGGGCGTTACCGGGCGCTGCTGCGGGGCCTGCGGATGCCCGTGCTGTTGCTGCACGGCGAGCAGGATCGGCTGGTGCCGGTGGAGAACGCGCGGGCCGCCGCGGCGCTGTGTCCGCAGTGGACGTTCGAGACACTGCCGCGAGTCGGCCACATTCCGATGATGGAGGTCCCCGACGTGGTCGCCGATCGCGTCAGCGCGTGGCTCGCGACGGCCGTCGACCAGCCGCAACCCGCTTAGGCGGTGCGGATCGGCAGGTCGTAGACGCGGCGCACGCTGGTTCCGGTCACGGAGACATCGGTCCCGTAGACGTGCAGGGAAATGACTTTGCCCTGGCTCGAGTTCTGCACCTGGTGGATGTCGCCAGGCGGTGTGAAGAAGGTGGTCGTGCCCTCGCCGTTGACCGCGTGGCCCGACTGCACGAGGTGCGGCTCGTCGACGCCGTTTTCCACCAGCCGATAGAGCGTCTCCTCCTCGTCGCCCGCGTAGACACCGACCACGCACCACGTGACGTGATCGTGGATCTTGGTGCCTTGCCCCGGCATCCACACGAGCGCGACGATCGAGAACGCGCCGTCGGGATCGATGTAGAGCGGGTGCTGGCAGTAACACTCGGTCTTCGGGCGTGTGTGCTCGCTGAGCAGCAGCCCCGGCCGACGCAGCCTTCCGGACAACGCGCCGGCGACGAGCCGCGCGGTCTCGACCGACGCCAGATCGTCACGTCGCACGATCGTCGTGATCTCCGCGGCAAGATCCGCGATGGCGGGAGTGATTGTCCGGGTTGTCATAACTCGACCATGCCACTGCCCAGGTCACCGCACTAGCCGTTAATAGCGATCAAACCCATAAGACAGCCTTATACGGGTACGCCCACCCCGCCGAACCACCCTCCAAGGCCGAAACCGCCGTCGCGTGTCGGGTCGGGCGACTCTCCGCCGGCGTGGCGACACGGCATCCGCCGGATTTCCGACACCACCGTCAATTCGGCCGCGTCAAACCAGCGCTGACGTCGGAAATCCGGCCGGGGCGGCGCGTCGCGCAAGCGTGTCGCGGATTGCTGCTCGGTCATGAAAATTCGGGTCGTGGAGAGTTTCCGTCGAATACCGGTCGGAAGTCTCCACGATCATTGGGCGGCACCGCCAAACCCACGCTGCCGAATCCGAAATGCACCACCGAGTCCGTCATGACGCGGTGCGCGACGCCAAGATCAGGAGCCGGGCGCCACCATCCGCGGCGTGGCGACACGGCATCCGCCGGATTTCCGACGCCACCGTCGCCCCGGCCGCGTCAAACCAACGCTGACGTCGAAAATCCGGCCCTGCCGGCGTGTCGCGCGGGCGTATCGCGGCCGAACGGCCGTGGCAGAGTGGCGTCGTGACCCGATACGCAGCCCTGCTTCGCGGCATCAACGTCGGCGGCAACAACAAGGTGGCGATGGCCGATCTCCGGGCTCTGCTCGAAGGCCTCGGCTACACCGACGTCCGCACCCATCTGAACAGCGGAAACGCGATCTTCACGAGTCCGGCCACGAAGTCGGACGCGGTCGCCGCCGCGATCGAGAAGGCGATCACCGCCGAGCTGGGCCTGAACATCAAGGTCGTCGTGCGGTCCGGCCCGGAGTTGCGCCGGATCATCGACCGCAATCCGCTCGCCGACGTCGCCACGGATCCGGCCAGACACCTTGTCACGTTCCTGTCCGCACCGCTCGACGAGACCAAGCTCGCCGCCGTCGACCCGGCCGACTTCGAGCCCGAGCAATTCCGCGTCATCGATCGCGAGATCTACATGTGGTTCCCCGACGGCATCCGCGACGCGAAACTCGGCAAACTCGCGTGGGACAAGCGGTTCGGCGTCGTCGCGACCGGCCGCAACTGGAACACGGTGCTCAAACTCGCCGACCTCTGCCGGTAGCGCGTCAACCGGTCGCACCGACGTGATTGCCGCGCGCGGCCGTGCGCATTGCGTCCAGGGCCCGACCGACCGCCTCGACCCGAGCCAGATCCGGCCACGTGTACGCCGACACGTGCCGCCACAGGGCGGGTGTGACCGGCACCGAGGTCACGGCCGGGTGCCGCAGGAACGACAGCACCATCCGGGGCACCAGCGCCACCCCGAGCCCGGACGCGACGAGGCTCTGCAGGGCCATGTTGTCGTCGGTGGAGCAGACGATGTCGGGCTCGAACCCGGCGGACTCGCAGGCCTCGGTGAACGTGACCCGGCATTTCGGGCAGCCCGCGATCCACAACTCCCCCGCCAGCGACGCCAGCGGCACCGGCTCGGGCGCCACCCCGGCGTCGAGGCGCACATGCGAGGCGAGCGCGTGCCCGACCGGCACCAGCAGTTCGAGCGGCTCGGACATCAGCGGGACCCGGATCATGCCGGCTCCGAGTTCGGCCGAGTCGTCACCGTCGTACGAGAACGCGACCACGATGTCGCACTCGGCCCGCCGCAGCATGCCGAACGAGGCCGGGGGCTCCTCCTCGATCAGCTCCAGGCGCATGTGGGGCGCGGCGGCCCGCAGCACCGCCGCTGTCTGCGGCACCAGGGACGAGTTCGCGCTCGGGAATGCGCAGATGCGCACCGTGCCGAGATCGAGCGCGGAAATCGCCTGGACCTGCAGTTTCGCGACGGCGAGATCGGCCAGGATGGTGGACGAGTGCCGGGCGAGCACCTTCCCCGCCTCGGTCAGCTGAAGCGCCCGGCCGACCCGGATGAACAGCGGGCCGCCCATCGCCCGTTCGAGCGTACGCATCTGCTGGCTGATCGCCGGTTGGGAACAGTGCAGGGCCCGGGCCGCCGCCGAGAACGATCCAGCGTCGATGACCTGCTGAAACATCTCCAGCTGGCGGCTGTCAATCATGCCCGTACCATAACCAGATCTTTGCGTTCATGGAAGTTTTCGGCTGTTTCCTTTGATCTGTGCCGTGACCCGTGCCGCCGCCTAGGAGCGCGGCCGGGCCGGGAAGCTGGCAGAATCGGGCCCGCTGCCGTGCTCACAGCGGCCGTCCGCCGCTCTCGACGCTGGGAGACCCTCATGCGCACCAGATCCCAGATCCTCGCCGCGCGGTGACCGACACCCGGGTCCGCCTGCATCACGACGGCACCACGTGGCTGCTCTACGCGCAGTATTCGATCTTCGGTTACTTCCTCTACGCGTTCACGCCGAGCGTCACCCTGCTGCGAGACGACGAGCACGTGTCCGACGCCGTCGCCGGGCTGCACGGCACCTGCTACGCGGTCGGTGTGGTCGTGCTCGGCCTGCTCGCGGCGCGCATCCTGCCCGGCTCGGCCGTACCGCTGCGGCCTGGATCTTTCTGTTCGCCCTCGGCGCCGGCATCGCGCTCTACACCGCCGCCCCGCTGACCGCGGTCACGCTGCCGGCCGCGGCCCTCGTCGGCGCGGGCGGCTCCGGCCTGGTGATCACGGTCGGCGCGGCCCTCGCGGATCACCACGGTCCTGCCGGCCCGGCCGCGTTGACCGAGGCGAACGGGGTGTCGGCCGCCATCGGCGTGCTCGCGCCGCTGGCGGTCGGAGCGTCGGTGGCCGCCGGGTTCGGCTGGCGTCCGGGGCTGTGGATCGCCATCGTGATGATCGTCGTGCTGTTCCTGCTACGCGGGCGATTCGGCGGCGCCGAGCACCCGGCCGGGACCGCCGGGCCACGTCCCGAGACGGCCGGTGGGCGAGTTGCGGGCCACTCGGCACGCAGTACTGGCTGAGCTGGTCGATCGTCGTGTTCTGCGTCGGCATCGAGTTCTGCATGACGCTGTGGTGCGCGCAGTTGCTGCGGGAGCACGCCGGCCTGAGCGCCGCCGTCGCCGCCACCGGGGTGACCGCGGTCGTGCTGCGGCATGTGCGCCGGCCGGTTCGTCGGCGCCCGGATCGCGGCCCGGCGCGAGCGTCGACTGGATGCTGATCCGGGCGTTCGGGCTCACCGCCGTCGGCTTCGCCGTGTTCTGGGTGAGCCACAACGGCGTGCTCGCGTTTCTCGGGCTGACGGTGTGCGGGCTCGGGATGGCGCTGCACTATCCGCTCGGGCTCGCGCGGGCGATCCGGGCCGCGGGCGACGGCGGGGCGACGAACGCCGCACGGTCGGACGTCGCGAGTTCGCGGGTCGTCGGCCGGGACCGGCGTCGCGATCGGCCTGGCGCCGTTCGTGCTCGGCTTCCTGGCCGACAACGTCGGCATCGCGGACGCGTTCCTGCTCGTGCCGGTGCTGCTCGCGCTGGCCACGACCGCGCTGCTGGCCGCCGGCCGCCTCGCCCGGCCGCCGGCGGATTCCCTCGGCGTCGAGCCGATCATGGAAAGCTTCGGCGACATGGCGGCGGGCTGACGCCGCGATCGGGCGATGGCGGCTCTCAGGCGGCGCGCACGGTGCCGTCCACAACCTCGACCCGGCGGTTCGTCGGTGACCGCGTCCAGCATCCGGCGGTCGTGCGTGACCAGCAGCAGCGTGCCCGGGAACGACTCCAGCGCCGACTCCAGCTGCTCGATCGCGGGCAGGTCGAGGTGGTTGGTCGGCTCGTCGAGCACCAGCAGGTTGACGCCCGCGCGCCTGCAGCAGCGCCAGCGCGGCCCGGGTCCGCTCGCCCGGCGACAGCGTGGCCGCCGGGCGGCGCACGTGCGCGGCCCGCAGCCCGAACTTCGCCAGCAGCGTGCGCACGTCGGCGTCCGACATCGCGGCACCGCCGCCCCGAACGCGTCCAGCAGCGGCTCGTCCGCCGAGGAACAGCCCGCGCGCCTGGTCGACCTCGCCGACGACGACGCCGGGCCCGAGCGCGGCCGTGCCGGCGTCAAGCGGAATCCGCCCGAGCAGCGCGCCGAGCAGCGTCGACTTGCCGGAGCCGTTCGCGCCGGTGATCGCGACCCGGTCGGCCCAGTCGATCTGCAGGTCGACCGGGCCGAGCGTGAACGCGCCGCGGCGGACCACCGCGCCGCGCAGCGTCGCCACGACCGCGCCGGCCCGCGGCGCGGCCGCGATCTCCATCCGCAGCTCCCACTCCTTGCGCGGCTCCTCGACGACCTCCAGCCGCTCGATCAGCCGGTCGGTCTGCCGGGCCTTGGCGGCCTGCTTCTCGGTCGCCTCGGTGCGGAACTTGCGGGCCGATCTTGTCGTTGTCGGGCTGCCTTGCGGCGGGCGTTCCGCACGCCCTTCTCCATCCAGGCCCGCTGGGTCCGGGCCCGCTCCTCGAGGCCGGCCCGGGTGTCGGCGTACTCCTCGTACTCCTCGCGCGCGTGCCGGCGGGCGACCTCGCGCTCCTCCAGGTAGGCGGCGTAGCCGCCGCCGTACGTCGTTGACCTGCTGCTGGGCCAGGTCGAGCTCGACGACCCGGGTGACCGTGCGGGTCAGGAACTCCCGGTCGTGGCTGACCACGACGGTGCCGGCCCGCAGCCCGGTGACGAACGCCTCCAGCCGGGCCAGGCCGTCGAGGTCGAGGTCGTTGGTCGGCTCGTCGAGCAGGAAGACGTCGTAGCGGCTGAGCAGCAGCGACGCGAGCCCGGCCCGGGCCGCCTGGCCGCCGGACAGCGCCGTCATCGGCTGGTCGAGGTCGACGGCGAGCCCGAGCTCGGCGGCGACCGCGTCGGCCCGCTCGTCCAGGTCGGCGCCGCCGAGGGCGAGCCAGCGCTCCAGCGCGTAGCGCGTAGGCGTCGTCGGCGCCGGCGCGTCCGGCGGCCAGCGCGCTCGGCGGCGGCGTCCATCGCGGGCTGCGCGTCGGCGACGCCGGTGCGCCGGCCAGGAAGTCGCGCACCGTCTCGCCGGCGCGGCGCTCCGGCTCCTGCGGCAGGTGGCCGACGGTGGCGGCCGGCGGGCTGACCGTGATCGGGCCCGCCTCGGCGCGGCTGCAGGCCGGCGAGGATCCGCAGCAGCGTGGACTTGCCGGCGCCGTTGACGCCGACCAGCCCGATCACGTCGCCGGGGGCGACGACCAGGTCGAGATCCGCGAACAGGGTACGGTCGCCGTGCCCGGCGGCCAGGTCCTTGGCGACCAGCGTGGCGCTACTCATAGGACCGCAAACTGTACGCGACCGGCCGACCTTCTACCGCGACCGCGTCAGGCCTGGCAGCCGCGCGACCTCGTCCGGGTTGCGCGTCGAGATACTCGGCGAAGTTCATCGGCGCGTGGCCGGTCAGGTCTTCGACGTCGGTGCTGACGCCGTCGAGTTCGCCGACCGCGATCGCGGCGTACGACGTGACCCACCCGGCGACCTCCCAGTCGGGCGCGCCGAACCCGGCCCGGGACGCGTACGCCTGGTCGAGCGTCTCGGCGTCGTAGGTGATCAGCCGCCCGGTGGCCCGGGTCAGCTCGGCGGCGACCTCGTCCATCGTGATCGTCTCCGGGCCGGTCAGCTCGTAGGTCAGGTTGTCGTGCCCGGTGCCGGTGAGCACGGCCGTGGCCGCGTCGGCGATGTCGTCGCGGGCAACGCCGGCGAAGCGACCGGTGCCGGCCGGCCCGCGCAGCACCCCGTCAGCGCCCGGGAAGTAGGGCAGGATGTCGAGGTAGATGCTGTTGCGGAGCATCGTGAAGGAGACGCCCGCCCGCCGCAGGTGCTCCTCGGTGTGCCAGTGGTCGCGGGCGAACGTGAACGTCGCGTGCGGGCCGGCACCGAGGAACGACACATAGACGATCCGTTCCACGCCGGCGGCGACGGCGGCGTCGATCGCGGCCGTGTGCAGGCCGACCCGATCGGCGGACTCGGTCGCGGAGACCAGCAGCACCGTGCGGACACCCTCGAGGGCGGCGCGCATGCCGGCCACGTCGTCGTAGCCGCCGGCCGTGACGACCTCGGCGCCGGCCAGGCGCGGGGCGCGCAGCGGCGTCGCGCACGATGAGCCGTTGGGAGACGCCCTCGTCGGCGAGGCGCTGGGCGACGCGGCCACCGAGCGCGCCCGTCGCACCGGTCACCGCGATCAGATCGGAACTCATGGGTTCCATCTTGCCTTGCGATGGCCGTCCGCTGCGGAAAATCCGGCCGGGCGAGCGTTCCACATTGGCCATAGAATGCGGGCAGGACTCGAGCCCATCCCCCGGGAGCATCGATGACCAGCACCGACGTGACCAGCGACGATCCGACCGCCACGCCGGTGCTGCCGGTCCAGCGTGCCGGCGACGACACGCCGGTGGCGCCGCCCGAGGCCGACGATCATCGCTGGCGCCGGCCGGGCCGCGGGGTCGCGCTCGTGCTCGCGATCATCGCCGGCCTGGCCGCGCAGGGCCGTCTCAACGACGCGCTCGGGCTCATGCACCTGCCCGGCACGGCCACCGGCACCTTCGGTGGCATCAGCGGCCCGCAATCGCTATGGTCGCCGACGACGGCCGCGCAGACCCTGGTCGGGTGGCACGCGTGGGATCGCGCGCAGCTCAGCGTCGGCCACGGCATCCACGTGCTCGCCACGCTCATCCTGGTGACTGTCGTCGGGCTGCTGCTGGTGACGCTGCCGCTGGTGGCCCTGATCCGGACCGCGACCCGCGCCACCACACGCCGGTTTCCGACACTCGGCAACGACGAGGGCGCCGAGGCGTACGCGTCCGACCTCGCGGCCGTCGCGGCCACGGCCGACGGGCGCGCCTGGCCGCTCGTGTTCGTCGGTGGCATCGTCGCCCGTGACGTGCTGCTCCTCGTGGCCTGGGCGGCCGTTCCGGGCGCGGCTCCGATCCTGGTCCGGGTCGCCGGCGCCGTCACGGCGGTCGCCTGGCTCGCGATCGCCGTGCCGGTGCTGCTCATGGCGTACGCACACCTCGCCGCCGACATCGGCGCCCGCCACGACGACGACGACAGCCCGGGCGCGCTCCGCCGGTTCGGCCGCGTGGTCGTGATCCTGCGGATCCAGATCGTCGCCGCCGCCGTGCTTCCGGCGATCCTGCTCGCGCTCGGGGGCGGCTTGGGCGAGCAGGTCGACGACCTGGCCCTGCGATGGCCGGCACACCTGTGGCCGCTGCTGGCCGCCATCGGTGCCGCGATCGGGCTCAGCGTGCTGCTGCGCGAGACCGGCTACCTCTGCCGCGACTGGTACGCGGGCGCCAAACTGCCCTCCGGCGCCGTCCCGAGCGGCCGGGTGTCGCTGTTCGGCGGGGCGGTCCTCCTCGCCGGCTACATCGCCTCCGTGCTCACCTCCACGCCGATGGGCGTCCTGCTGTGGCCCGGGCTGGCCTTCTTCGCCCTCGGCCTGGTCACGGAGGTCGAAAAGCACCGCACCTTGCGGGTCGACGGCAACACCACGCAGCCGGTACGCGTGCGGCCCGCACCCGTCGTCGAACCGGAACTCGACACGACGCCGCTGACCGACGCGGCCATCCCGCTGCTCGCCGCCGTGCCGCTCGCCGCGATCGCCTACGTAGCCGTCCGGGCCGGGGTGTCCCTCGTCGTCCGCGACGCGCGCGTCTTCTCGACCGGCAGCAGCTTCCTGGTCGCCGCCGCGCTGATGTTCGGGCTGTGCTGGGTCTTCGCCGGCCTCGGAAGGCCGAAGTGGCCGTGGCGGCTCGCGGCCGGTGTCGCGTTCGGGGCGATCGCGATCGCCAGCGCGGTGCGGCCGATCCCGATGGGACAGGCGGTCGGAGCCCTCGCGCTGCTGCTCGCGTTCAGCGGCGTGCTCCTGATGATCCTGGTCGCGATCGTGTTCGCGGTCCGCAACCTGCGCCCGAGTGCCCCGCTGGCGGTGCTGCGGCTGCGACGCGTGCCCGTGCTGACCTTCATCGTGGTCTGGATGCTCGTGACCTCGATCGTCCAGGGCACCGACCACTACCACGACGTCCGGCTAATGGCCGCCACCACGACGAAACCGCGGCCGGTCACGCCGTCGGAAGCGGTGTCGGAGTGGCTCGCGGAGCATGGCGGTGCGGCGGCGGCGAACCCGGCCAGCGGGCGCGCGCCGGTGTCCATGGTGTTCGTCGCGACGTACGGTGGCGGCATCCGGAGCGCCTACTGGACGAACCTGGTTCTCGACTGCCTGTTCGCCCCCGCCGCCGAACCGGCCGCCGCGGCGCCTTCGTGTTCCGGCCAGAAGCTCGACGAGTCGTCGGTGTTCGCCGAGAGCGGCGTGTCCGGTGGGGCCGTCGGCATCGCGATGCACCGGGTGCTCGGCGACAAGGCGTTCACGCCGGTGCTCGACCAGGATTTCGTGTCTCCCGACATCGCAGCGATGGTGTTCCGCGACGCGCCGTCGTTCTGGATCCCGGCGCCGTTCAAGTCGGTCGGACACGATCGGGCCGCGGTCATGGAGACGTCGTGGGAGCGGGCGAGCGGCGGAGCGATGAGCGAGGGCCTGTTCGCGTCGGCGTGGCAGTCGCCGACGCAGTTACGCTTTCCGCTGACGGTCTTCGGCAGCGCCACGGTCGACGACGGCTGCCGCCTGAACGCCTCGGTGCTGGCCGCCGCGACGAAGGACGAGACGGCGAGCAGCACCGGGTGTTACACGATGGCGCCGTTCGCCCCGGTCGTCGGGCAGCAGGTCGGCTCGGCCGGCTTCACCGAGACCGGCTCCCCCGGCGCGCCGACGCAGTCCGAACCGGTGCTCGCCGGCACCAAGGACCTCTACGACTACCTGTGCGCGCCCGGCGATCCGGCGAACTCTCGTGACATCGCGTTGTCGAGCGCGGCGCTGCTGGCCGCGCGGTTCCCGTACATCTCCCCGACCGGCGGGTTGACCGGCTGCAACAACGACCCGACCGCGAAACAGAGCCGCACTTTCACGATGGACGGCGGCGTGATCGACAACTCCGGCGCGAGCGCGCTCGGCGAGCTGTGGTCGGGCATCGCGGGTCAGGTCGCGGACTACGACAACGACGCGACGAAGCCGTCGTGCGTCGAGCCGCGACTGCTCATCATCAACAACGGTTACGCGGACCCGGCCCCGGCCGCGATCCCGCACCAGCCGCAGGAACTCCTGGCACCGGCGCTCGGTGACGCGGCGGCGGGCGACGCGGCGACCGCGCGGGACGAGCAGCGGACGGCGCTGGAGTTCCAGCACGCGTTCGGTTCCGTCGTCTGCCGGGGTGTCGCCGCGATCCCGCCCCGGACGGTGGCGACCCGGGTCGCGCTGATCGAACCGAGCGCGCGGCCGGGCCCGTTCGCGCCGCTCGGGTGGTCACTGTCGACGTACGCGACCGACGATCTCGCGGACCAACTGGGCACCGTGCCGAACCGGTGCGAGATGGCCGTCGTGCGGACCTGGCTGGCCCCGGAAGCACCCGATCCGTTCGCGGCCGGCGGCCCGTGCACGGTGGGCCCGACAAGCGCGGCCGGCGGCTGACCCGGGCCGAGACAAGAAGATCGTGGAGAGTTTCGACGACGTAGCGACCGAACCTCTCCACGATCTGCGCGGCTGACCTACTCCGGATGCGTCGCGGGTGCCGCGTCGTGACCGGCCTCGTGCTGCGCCTGCTCCGGTGTCATCACGGCCGGGTGCGCCGCCGACGTCGTGCCCGGCTTGCGCCGCACGCGCGGCACCGCGACGAGTTCCAGCAGCTCCAGATCGGTGAGGTCGGGAGGTTCAGGTGCCTGCGTTCACGCAGCTTGGCGGCGCGCTCCTCGGCGGCCGCCACGGCCGGCATGTCGGCGACGAGCGGCTGGCAGCACACCTTGCAGACCAGCGACTGCGGCGGGATGTACTCCATGCAGTACGGGCACTGCTTCTCCTCGAAGTCGCGGCTGCGGCCCATGCCGACCGCCGCGATGAACTTGAGGAAGACGAACAGGATCAGCGCGAACAGGAAGAAGTTGAGCACCGCGGTGAGGAACTCGCCGTAGTAGATGCGCGGACCGTTGCCGATGCTGCCGTGCAGGCTGTTGAGGCTCTCGGTGCCGAACAGCGTCGCGATCAGCGGCGAGATCACCTGGTCGGACATGGCGGTGATCAGGCCCGCGAACGCGGCGCCGATGATGAAGCCCAGCGCCAGGTCCAGCATGCTGCCGTTGAGGGCGAAGGACTTGAATTGTCTCCAGATCTTTCTCATGCGCGGGATGATGGCACGGCCGACCGTCCACACGGCACAGACGATCGGACGATCATGGGATCGGGCGACCGCCCGAATCCACACAGGAAGCTGACAGCTTCGCCGCCCGGATCCCCTACCCCACCAGGGTCTTCACCGCCGCGGCGAGCTCTGCCAGCCCCTTCTTGGCGTCGGCGAAGTACATGCCCGTCTTCGGATCGGCGTACAGCTCGTTGTCGATACCGGCGTAGCCCTGGCCCATCGAGCGCTTGATGACGATGACGCTGCGCGCGTGGTCGACGTCGAGGATCGGCATGCCGGAGACCGGGTTGCCGGGCCGGCGGGCCGCCGGGTTGATGACGTCGTTCGCGCCGATCACCAGCGCCAGGTCCGCGCGGGAGAAGTCCGGGTTGATCTCCTCCATCTCCTTGAGCAGCGCGTACGGCACATTCGCCTCGGCCAGCAGCACGTTCATGTGCCCGGGCATCCGCCCGGCCACCGGGTGGATCGCGTACGACACGTCGACGCCCCGACTCTCCAGCAGGTCGGCGAGCTCGCGCACCTCGTGCTGGGCCTGGGCGGCGGCGAGGCCGTACCCGGGCACGATGATGACCTTGGAGGCGTAGGCCAGCTGGATCGCGGCGTCGTCGGCCTTGACCTCGCGGATCGAGCCCCCGGCCGGTCCGATGACCACGGCGCTGTCGCCGGTGCCGAACCCGCCGACGATGATGGCCGGGATCGACCGGTTCATCGCGTCGGCCATCAGCTTGGTGAGGATGCCGCCGGACGCGCCGACCAGGGCGCCCGAGATGATCAGCACCTGGTTCTCGATGACGAAGCCGGCCATCGCGACGGCCGTACCGGTGAACGCGTTGAGCAGCGAGATGACCACCGGCATGTCGGCGCCGCCGATCGGCAGCACCATCGTCACGCCGAACAGCAGCGCCGCGACCAGCACCGCGAGCAGGATCAGCACCGCGGTCGCCACCGGTCGGGCGAGCCGCCGACCAGCCAGCCGCCGCCGCCCAGCATCACCACGGTCAGCACGATGGTGAGCAGCCGTACGCCGGGGAAGACGATCGGGCTGGAGGACACGACGCCCTGCAGCTTGCCGGAGGCGATCAGCGACCCGGCGAAGGTGACCGCGCCGATGATCACGTCGAGCACGGTCGGCACCGCGTCGCGGGCGGCGACCGGGGGGTGCCCGGCGGCCGTCGCCCGGCCGATGAAGTCGTGCAGCGCCACGATCGCCGCCGCGCCCCCGCCGACCGCGTTGAACAGGCTCACCAGCTGCGGGATCGCGGTCATCGCCACGCGCCGGGCGCTGAACAGGCCGGCGACCGCGCCGACCAGCGCTGCCGGCGACCAGCACGATCCAGCCGGTCGACGGTGACCGTGCCGGCGCGGGCGACCAGCACGACGGTGGCGACGATCGCGGCGGTCATGCCGGCGGCGGAGAGCTGGTTGCCGCGGCGGGCGGTGGCCGGCGAGTTCATCAGGTGCAGGCCCAGCACGAAGCAGGCGCGGCGGCCAGGTAGACGAGCTGCGATCGCGGTGCCGACGGCGCTCACGGGCGGGCTCCCGGCCGGCCGGCGGCGGTCTCGGCCGCGTCGCGCTGTTCGGGCAGGCTCGCGTCGACCGCCGGGCGCTTGCGGAACATGCCGAGCATCCGGTCGGTGACCACGTACCCGCCGACGACGTTCATGCGCGGCGAAGACCGCGGCGACGAAGCCGAGCACGTAGCCGAGCGTCGTTGTGCGCGGTGACCGCGATGCAGCATGGCGCCGACCAGCACGACGCCGTGGATCGAGTTGGCGGCCGACATCAGCGGCGTGTGCAGCGTCGCCGGCACCTTGCTGATCACCTCGAAGCCGACCAGCAGGCTGAGCACGAAGATGCTCAGGTCGCGAACAGGAGCGACGTACTCACGCGGTGGCTCCTCCGGGGACGGGGTGCGCGGGGTCCAGCAGCGCGGCGGTGGCCGGGTGCACGACGGCGCCGTCGTGGGTGACCACGATGCCGGCCTGGATCTCGTCGGCCAGGTCGATGGCGAGTCTCGCCGTCGCTGGTCAGGTGCGCGAGCAGCGCGCAGATGTTGCGGCTGAACGCGGCCGACGCGGCCGACGGCGCGTCGGACGGCGAGGTTGGCGGCGCCGATGATGGTCACGCCGTTGTCGGTGACGACGGTCTCTCGGCGACGGACCCGGCCACGTTGCCGCCGAGCGGGCTCGCCGCGAGGTCGATGAGGACCGAGCCGGGGGCCATCGCCGGCGACCGCCGCCTCGGTGACCAGCAGCGGCGGCCGCCGGCCGGGCACCTGGGCGGTGGTGATGACGACGTTGTGCCGGGCGATGTGGGCGGCCAGCTCGTCCTGCTGGGCCTGCTGCTCCTCGGGGGTCAGCGCGCGGGCGTACCCGCCCTCGCCCGCGCCCGACTGCACGGAGGCCGAGGCGCAGGAACGTGGCGCCGAGCGACTTCACCTCGGCGGCCGACGTCGGGCGCACGTCGTACGCCTTGACGATGGCGCCGAGGCGCCGGGCGGTCGCGATCGCCTGCAGCCCGGCGACGCCGGCGCCGAGCACCAGCACCTCGGCCGGTCGGGCGGTGCCGGCGGCGGTGACCAGCAGCGGGAAGTAGCGGTCGTACGTGGTCGCGGCCAGCAGCGCGGCCCGGTACCCGGCGACGCTCGCCTGCGACGACAGCACGTCCATCGCCTGCGCGCGGCTGACCGTCCGGGGCAGCCCGTCCAGGCTGATCGCGGTCACGCCGGTCTGCGGCGAGTTCGGCGGCGAAGGCCGGGATCGGTCAGCGGGCGCAGCAGGCCGATGAGCACCTGGCCGGGGCGCAGCAGCCGGCCACGGTCGGCCGCGTCGGGCCGGGTCACCGTGACGATGACGTCGGCTTCCTTGCGCACCGCGTCGCCGTCGAGAACGGTGGCGCCGGCCTGCTCGTACGCCTCGTCGGGGAACCACGCTCGCCTCGCCCGCACCGGCCTCGACCATCACCTCGATGCCGAGCGCCGCAGCCGCGCGACGGCCTCGGGCACGAGCGCGACCCGGCGCTCCCCGGGCGCGGTCTCCCGGACCGCCGCAACCTTCACCGCCATCGGCGCGCACACCTCTTCCATCTGCGTTCCAGCTACGACGTACTCATTGTGTGGGGGGTGACAGCATAGGGTTGCGGCGACCGTTGAGGGAACGGTTCCGCGAAACCCGGTATCAGGTCACGTCCGCGCAAGGCTATGCGATCGTGCCGGTTCTACGTCTCCGCCGCGCGATTTTCCTACGGGCTGGGCGCCGAATCCCGATCGATGTCCGGTCGCTCCCAGGTGACGGGGTTGTCACATCCACACGGGAGCGAAGGTCCGATACGCCTATCGCGCGGTCGGTTCGGGTCATGATATTTATCCTTTCCGGGGGGCCGACACTTCGGAGGCCAAAGGATGAAACGCACGAGCGCCGGGGTCGCTCTCCTCGCATTATCGCTGCTGAGCGCGTGTGGCACGAGCAATGCGGCGACGGCAAAGACCCGTGCCGCCAGGGCCGGCCCCCCGATCACGGGATTGACTGGCGTCATCGTGTTCGCCCGCGCCGGCGGCCAGTTCGGCGACGACACGATCTTCACGACCACCGCCCGCGACAGCGGTGAGCGACAGGTCAACGAGTCCGGCGACGGATGCTGTCCCCGCATCTCCCCCGACGGTACGCGGATCCTCGCGTCGACGACCACGACCGATGGCCGCACGACGACGGCCGTCTATCCGGCCGACGGCGGCGACCCGCAGCCGATCGCGTTGCCCGACGCCGCGATCAATCTCGCTCCCGGCTCCTTCGCGCCCGACGGCCGGACCCTCGCGTTCGAGGGTTGGGACGCCGGCACACCCGGCCGGGACGGTGTCTACGTGGGCACCGGCGGCGGCGACGTTCGTCAGGTCACGAACGCGCCGGCGGGTGACCGGGACGTGCCGATGGACTTCTCCCCCGACGGGAAACGGCTGCTGTTCCTGCGCGTACACGCCTCCGGCGACCGCGACGCCCCGGTCGGCCCGCTCTACGTCGTCGGCGTGGGCGGCACCGGCCCGCGCCGGATCACCCCGACCGACGTCACACCCGCCTACTCGGCCCGCTGGTCGCCGGACGGCACGCAGATCGTGTTCGCGACACCGTACTGGAAGAAGCCCGCGAGCCCGATCATGCTGGTCCAGCCGGACGGCACCGGCCTGCGCGCCGTCTTCACCGATCCCGGCGGCCGGGCCGCGACGACGCCGACGTGGTCACCCGACGGCAGATACATCATGTTCGGGCTCAGTCCCGTGACCGGCGACCGTCATCCGATCAACGAGCTCGACGTCGTGCGGGCCAACGGCACCGGACTGACCCAGGTCGTGACGACCACCGATTTCAAACTGCTGCCCGACTGGGTCGCGCGTTGACACCGCCGGCGAGCGCGCTGACCACGGCCCGCAGCGGCGGCCGGCGCAGCGCCGAGGCGAAGGACAGGTCGCTACCGCAGAACTTCTTGAACGCGAGCCATCCGAGCGGTGTCCCGACGCTCGCGTGGAAGAACCCCGGGCGGGCGGTGAACGCGGCCAAAAGTTGCGCGCCGGCGAGCATTTCCGGGACCAGGGTTCGGTTCACGGAGGTCACATACCCGTCGAGATCGCCCGCCGCCGCGGCTTCCCCGGCCATGGCACCGGAGCGCAGCGCGAAGCTGATGCCCTCCCGCGTCCACGGTTCCAGCAGGCCGGCCGCGTCGCCCGCGACGATCACCCGGCCGGCGCGCAGCGGCGAGGACTCGTCGCGGCAGCGGGTGAGGTGCCCGGAATCGTGTTCGGGTTCGATGCCGGACAAGCCGAGCCGGTGCACGAACCCGCGCAGGTAGGCCCGGGTCGCCTCGCCGCTGCCCCGGCCCGCGATCACGCCGACGGTCAGCACGTCGCCCTTCGGGAAGACCCAGCCGTAGGAGCCGGGGATCGGGCCCCAGTCGATGAGCAGCCGGTCGTGCCATCGCCGGGCGAGCGCGCCCGAGACCGGAAGTTCCAGTTCCAGACCGAGATCCACCTGGGTACATCGAACGCCGACGTGACGCGACACCACCCCCGACGATCCGTCCGCGCCGACGACGACCGATGCCCTGACCTCGTCGCCGTCGGCGAGACGTACCACCGCGTGATCGTCGTTTTGAGTCACCGCGCGGGCCGTGGCGCGTTCGCGGACGACGGCACCGGCCGAGACGGCGGCGTCGCGCAGTGCCGTGTCGAAGTCTTCGCGGCGGACCAGGCGCAGCAGCGGATCGGTGCCCCGACCCTTGCGCGTGAACGTGCGGCGACCGTTGTGCGTGAACGTGACCGAGGCGATGTTGGTGCGGGTCGGCACCGAGATGTGCGCGGCCGCGGCGGCGTACGACGTGCCGATCAGGCCCCCGCCGCAGGTCTTGTAGCGAGGATGGGCCGCGCGTTCGAGCACGATCACCCGGGCGCCGTGCCGGGCCGCTTCCCGGGCCGCGGCCAGGCCCGCCGGGCCGGCACCGACGACCGCCACGTCCCAGCGTTCGCCGCTCGCCTTGCCGTCGTTCGACGTCCCCGTGCTCTCCGACATCCACGCAGACTAGACGGCCCGACGCTCGGGGCGCTGGCCGGAGCCACGGTTCACGGCGAGGTCGGTGGCTCCGGCGTCTTCGTGAGTGGTGTCGTCGCCGGGACCGGGCTCGCCGAGGTGAACCGTCATCGAATCGACCGCGATCGGTGGCATGGACGGTGTTCTAGGCTTGCCGGATGCCGTCCCTTTTCTGCGACACCGGCCTCGCCGAGCGCGTGGAGCGGGCCGACGCGCGACTGGTGACCCTCGCCAGCGAAGCCGCCCATCGCCGCAATCCGGGCGCGAGGGGCTTCGTCAGGTCGATCGCGGGCGGTGTCGCGAGCTTCGCCGAGGCGGGATCGCCCTTCAACAAGGTCGCCGGGTTGGGGTTCGGCGGCGTGCCCTCCGCCGCCGAACTCGACGAGATCGAGGCGGCGTTCGCCGATCGCGGCGCGCCCGTGCAGGTCGAACTGGCCCACCTCGTCGACGCGGCGATCGGCGCCGTTCTCAGCGAGCGCGGCTACCGGCTGGAATCCTTCGAGAACGTGCTCGGCATGGCTCTGGAAAGCGCGCCGGCACGCGTGGCGCCGCCGGGGGTGCGGGTGCGGCGCAGTGGCGACGACGAGTTCGAGGCGTGGGTGCGCGTGCAGGCGGACGCCGTCGCCGAACCGGACACGCAGGGGCTGGCGGCGCACGAGGAGTTCCCCCGGGACGTGTACGTCGACGCCGAGCGCGATCTCGCGTCCGCGGGCGTGATCCGCTACGCGGCGCTGCGCGACGGGGTCATCGCGGGTGGGGCGGCTCTGCGGATAGAAGGCGGCGTCGCGCAGTTCGCGGGGGCCGCGACCGCGCCCGCGCACCGTCGTCGGGGCATCCAGACCGCGCTGCTCACCGCCCGGCTCGCCGATGCCGCCGCGGCCGGCTGCGACGTCGCCGTGATCACGACCCAGCCGGCGTCGAAGTCCCAGCAGAACGCGCAGCGCCAGGGTTTCGATCTTCTCTACACGCGGGCGGTGCTGGCGAAGCCGGTCTGAGTTCCCGCGCGTCGGCGTGTGCGGGGGCGCGCGCAGAGCGAGAGCGCCTCGTAGTGTTTCCCGAGACGCTCTGCGCTGAGACTTCGAATCGACATACATAAATCACTGGGACTTTTGCATCTCATCTCCGCCTCAACAATCACGTTACGCCAGCTCAGAGGCTGTCCGTGAGATTTCATGAATTATTTTCGCTAAGTTTTCCGGTTCGTGCCCGCAGTCGGCTCCCGCCCCTCGCCGGCGACACCGCGCGCCGTCGCGGGCGCCGCATGCGGGCGGCGACGGGGCTTGTTAGGCTGTCCGGCATGTACTTGTTCTCCTAGGACCGCGCGCACGCCGCCGTCGAGCCAGCGCCGCCAGCCAACCGTGACTTTTCCTAGGGAGACCTCTGATGCCCGCTGACAAATCCAAGCCCGCCAAGGCCAAGACCGCCAAGACCGACACCGCTGCGGCGACCCCCGCCGACGAGATCGTGACGGCACCGGTCGAGCCCGAGGCCACCGACGCGACCGAGGGCGACGACGTGCCGCTTAACCGCGCCGAGCGCCGCGCCAAGACGAAGGCAGGCGGCAAGCCGCAGGTCGTCGCGAAGGTGTCGCCGCGCAACGTCAACAGCGGCCCGGCTCCGCGCCAGTGGGCCAACCGCCGCAGCGGCTGACGTTCGGTCGGATCGTGCGACGCCCGGGGTCTTGACGCGCCTCGAAAGACCCGACGTCGCACGATCCGGTGATCATGAGGCACGCGCCGCGTCCGTGCGGAACACCCAGGCTCGCAGACCGATGAAACGGATCACGGTCGCCGTCAGGTTCGCCACGATCAACACGGCCAACTCTGCCCAGCGGCGCGCGTGCGGATCCGTGGCGCCCAGCAGGGCCAGCGCGCCGCTGGTGAGGCCGAGTCCGATCGCGAAGATGATCAGACCCTGGAACTGGTGGCGTACCGCCCCGTCGGCACCACGTACACCGAACGTGACCCGCCGGTTGATCGCCGTGTTCGCGACCGCGGTCACCAGCAGCGCCACGAGGTTGGCCGCCTGCCGATCGAGCCCGTTCCGCAACAGCGCGTAGAGCAGCACGTACGCGACGGTGCTCGCGATCCCGACAGCGATGAATCGGACGAGTTGACGGCCGAGCCCGCGTGGCACGCCGGGCACCGCGTCCCGCCCGAGTTCCGAGCGCAGCTTGCCGATCGGCAGCGCGCCCGTCGCGAGCGCCCGGCCGAGTCGCCAAACGCCCCTCAGGTCCGCGATGGCGGTCGAAGCGATGTCGACCCGGCTGTCCGGATCGTCGACCCAGTCGACCGGGACCTCGTGGATCCGCAGGCCGGCCCGCTGCGCGAGCACCAGCAACTCCGTGTCGAAGAACCACGCGTTGTCCTGCACGAGTGGCAGCAACCGCCGGGCGACGTCGGCCCGGATCGCCTTGAAGCCGCACTGCGCGTCGGAAAAGCTGGTCGACAACGCGCCCCGCAGGATCAGGTTGTAGGTGCGGGAGATGACCTCGCGTTTCAGGCCGCGTACGACCCGGGAGCCGCGCCGCAGCCGGGACCCGATCGCGAGGTCCGAGTGCCCGCAGATCAGCGGCGCGACCAGGGGCAGCAACGCGGCCAGGTCGGTGGACAGGTCGACGTCCATGTAGGCGAGGATCGGCGATCCGAGGCCGCCCACACCGCGTGCAGTGCCCGGCCCCGGCCCTTCTCCTCGAACCGGGCCACGACCACGTGCGGCAACGCGTCGGCGAGCCCGGCCGCGATCGCCGGGGTCGCGTCGGTGCTCGCGTTGTCAGCGATCGTGATCCGGTAGGTGTACGGGAACGTCGTCCGCAGGTATTCGTGCAGGCGGCGTACACATGTGTCGAGGTCGGCCTGCTCGTTGTAGACCCGGATCACGATGTCGACCACCGGCGCGGTCACCGTGGCCGCGGCCGCCGGCGCCATCGCGTCAGACGGTCGCAAACGGCGGTAGCGGCGTAGTGGGCCCGTACCCAAGGGTTTCCCCCTCCGTGGCCCCAGCCCTCTGCATCAAGTCCCGGGGCAGGAACATGGCCACCTGTAACCCGTCCGACACCTCATGCCACGCCACGGCATCCACCTCCGGGCGTTCAAACAGCCCAAGGGTCACCGTGTCGCCAGCCTTGGCAGCCTCCACCCGGACGCCAGCGTCAGTCAGTAGCCGCCTACGGGCGGCAGTGTCAGCCTCCCGCCAAATCTGCCCGTACGTCCTACCGGTTCCGTGCCACTCCACCCGTTCTTGCGTCTCCGGGAGCGCAGCCAACCGGACCACGTTGGCCTCTACGGCCTCAATCTGCCCCCGGTAGACCGCCTGCACCACCTCCGGCTTGCCAGCCGTCCGCTCCAACAGGTCAGCCAGGGCATCCGTGGCAGCCTTCAATTCGTCCCGGTGGGATTCACCGGCCCGGATCATCTCGCGCGTCTGCTCAACGTGGCCGACATGCTCCAACAGCACCCGCTCAACAATCGGCTCTAGATGGTCGGCCCTTAGGTACCCGGCAGTGCAGCGGGTGCCGTCCTTCACGTGGTCAGGAACAGCACCCCGGGCACTAGGGCAGGTGAAGTAGCTGTAATTCTTCCCCCGCTTGGTCGCCTTTTGGAGATGGAGCGGATATCCACAGAGGGCACAGTAAGCGACGTTAAGTAGCAGGCTGGCCCCGTAGGTACGGGCAGCCCGATGAGGGTCCGCCGCCTTATCTAGAACCTTTTGCAACGCGGCCCACTCATCCCGGTTCACCACCGACTGGCACCGGCTCACCGGCATCCCGTCTTTACCTAGAACGGGCTTCCCTTCAAACTCCACCTCACCTAGCAGGGCCCGGGATCGTAGTTGCTGGCCCACCGTGGCGGATACCCAAAGGAACGGCCGGGATAGCCGTTCCCCCTCCGCCACCCGGTCACCATCACTGACGGCCCACTCAGTTTGTTTGTGCCGCCTGAACTCCACCGGGCTACCGCCGTCATCCGGGATGATCGTTAGAACGCCACCCGGGTTGATAGACACCACACCGGCAACCGGGGCGGTAGGAATCTTCCCCGCCGCCGCCATTCGGTACTCACGGGGCGACGGTACGCCCCGGTTGTTAAGGTCCCGGCTGATGCTCAGCTTGCTTTCTCCCGCTAGCACCCGGTCAACAATCTCCCGGACAACCGGAAGGGTTTCCGGGTTGGTCGCCAACCCCCATCCGACGCCCTCCCTAACGGCGAGCGTGTGATACGGATACATCCCGCCAGACCAGCGGCCAACCTCGCGGAGCCAAACTGCCGTGTCTCTGTTTCGCTCCGTAATGGATTGCGCCTCCATTTGGGCAGCAAACGCAAGGATGGTAACGATCAGGTGGGGGATGGGGTCGAGTGGTCCGGCGCGCATGTCGAGCTTCATAACCCCGCCACCGGGGCCGGAAGCAAAGACAAGGATTTTGCGGTTCGTGGTGGCCCATTGCGCCAGGGTGTGAAGGTCAGCCATCGACCTGACGGCCCGGTCTAGCCGCGCCCACACGATCCCGTCGTACTGGCTGGCCTTGGCGGCCGACAGCCACGCTCCGAGGGAAGGCCGTTGAAACGGGCTCAGCTTGATGGCGGACACGTCGAGGTCGCGGGCCCATCCGATGATCTCGCCGCGCACCTCATCGTGATCAGCAGCGGCGGTTACGCTGGCTTCCTGTCGGTCCGGGGACGTGGACGGGTCCCCCTCCCCCCGGTGGCGGGACAGTCGCACGGCACCTAACAGCCTCAGAGTCATGCACGCACGCTACCTTGTTCCGTAATAGCTCAATAGCGCGGCGGGGTTGTTGAAACGGAACATCAGCACCGCGACCGGCGTCAGCGCGAGCGTGGCACCGGCGATGATCCCGGCCACGGGCCCGAACCAGCGGCGGATCGTCAGGTAGAGCAGCCCGACTGCGGCGACGCCCTCGATCGCCTGCGGCACCAGGATGCTCCACGAGTTGACACCGAAGACGCGCGCCGAGATCTCCATGACCCACAGCGACGCCGGGGTCTTGGGCGAATTCCAGTGGTCGTCGCAACACCTCTATCGAGGAGGTGTCTCGTGGCGTCACGAGCAAGGTCGTGGAAGCAGGCAGCGAGCGAGCATGCGGTTGGTGGTCGTCGGCAGTGGGCGGCGGATCGGGCGTTGCGGCCGGCTATGCGTTCGCCCGGCCGGCCAGGAGCCTTCGCGTGCGGTGGAGCGTGCGTTTTGGCGGTTGATCGCTGGCGGTGCCACGAGTGAGGATGCGGCCGCCGGGGTGGGTGTGTCGACACCGGTAGGGAGCAGGTGGTTCCGACACGCTGGCGGGATGCCGCCGATCAGCCTGGCCGAACCTTCGGGCCGCTACCTGTCGTTCGCTGAGCGGGAGGAGATCGCGCTGCTCAAGGCCCAAGGCCACGGGGTGCGTGAGATCGCCCGACAGATCGATCGGGATGCCTCGACGATCTCACGCGAGTTGCGCCGCAACGCCGCCACGCGCGAATCGCAGCGAGGCTACCGTGCTGGGGTGGCCCAGTGGAAGGCGCAACAGGCGGCCAAGCGTCCCAAGCCGGCGAAGCTCGCCACGAACCCGGAGCTTCGTGCCTATGTGGAATAGCGACTGTCCGGGGCCGTGCGGGATGCGCAGGGACGTCCGATCGCGGGGCCCAACGTGCCGTGGGCGGGACGCCGTCATGGTCGTCGTCAAGACCGACGCTGGGGCACCGCGTGGAGCCCGGAGCAGATCAGCCATCGGCTCAAGGTCGATTTCCCCGATGATGAGTCGATGCGGATCAGCCCGGAGACGATCTACCAGTCGCTCTACGTCCAGGGCCGCGGCGCGCTCGCACCGCGAGCTGAGTCGCGTGTTTGCGCACCGGGCGGGCGTTGCGGGTTCCGCGGGCACGCACGCAGGGCCGCGGCAAAAAGTTCGTGACCGGACCAGGTCCGAATCAGTCAACGCCCGGCCGAGGTCGCCGACCGGGCGGTGCCCGGGCACTGGGAAGGCGATCTGATCATCGGGCTGCGACAAGTCGGCCATCGGCACGCTGGTGGAGCGCACGACCAGATACACGATGTTGCTGCACCTGCCCCGCATGGAAGGCCACGGAATCCTGGAACCGGTCAAAAACGGGCCGCCGCTGGCCGGGCACGGCGCGCAGGCCGTCAACGCCGCCATCGCAGTGCAGTTCGCGACTCTGCCCGAACAGCTGCGTCGTTCCCTGACCTGGGACCAAGGCATCCGAACTGGCCCAGCACGTCCAACTCACGATCGACACCGGACTGCAGGTCTACTTCTGCGACCCGCACTCGCCCTGGCAACGCGGCACCAACGAAAACACCAATGGCCTGCTACGCCAGTACTTCCCGAAAGGCACCGACCTGTCCCGCTGGAGCATCAAGGACCTCGCAGCGGTCACCGCGACCCTCAACAGCCGGCCGTCGAAGACACTCCAATGGCGCACACCCGCAGAAGCCTTCGCCGGACAGCTAACATCGCTTCAACAAGCCGGTGTTGCATCGACCCCTTGAACCTAAGTTGTCGACGGTGATGAAGTTCGACGCGTCCGAGGAGCCGAAGAACATCGCCTTCCAACTCGTCGCGCCCGCCTGCACGGCCGCCGAGTAGAAGGCGTTGGCCCAGCCGGAGGCGGACAGCCCCCAGACGTAGAGCACCGCGGTGGCGGCCAGCAGCGCGCCGACCGCGGGCCGGACCCATCGTGGACCGTCGCCGGCCCGGGAGCTCACTTGCGGCACGGTCGGGATCGCCGCGTCAGTCGCGGGCATGTCGATGCTCGTCACACTCACGCATCGAGCTTGACCGAACCAGTTCGGGTTAACGTCGGCAAAGTCTCGGTGTTCCCTGTGAGCGATCAGTCCGTCGCGTGGGCATTGATGGTTTTGTTGTCGAGCACGTGCGTGCTCGCGCCGCGCTTGGCGACCGCGAGCATGGCCCGCCCCACCTGCTCCGATGTGATGACGAGCGGCGCTCGCCGCAGCAGCGGCGCGAGTGGCCGCAACCCCGTGTAGATCCCCCGGACGAAGCGGGTCTTGGAGACGACGCCGTGCATCGGCAGCACGAAGCCGAGCCGGAACATGTAGGCCTTCGGGCTCATCGACAGCAGGTCGTTCTCGGTACGGCCCTTGACCCGGGCCCACATCGACCGGCCGGACTCCGAACTGTCGGTGCCGGCCCCGGAGACGTAGATGAACGTGGCGTCGGGACTCGCGGTCAGCACGGCCCGGGCCGCCGCCGTCGTGACGTCGTACGTGATCCGCGTGTACGCGTCCTCGGACATGCCGACCGACGAGACGCCGAGGCAGAAGAAGCAGGCGTCGAAGCCGGCGAGTTCGGTCGCGATCGGGTCGAAGTCGAGGAAGTCGGCGTGCGTGATCTCGCGGAGTTTCGGGTCGTCGACGCCGGTCGGGGTGCGGCCGATCGCGAGCACCTCGGTCACGTCGGGGTCGAGCAGGGATTCGCGCAGCACGCCCTGCCCGACCATGCCGGTGGCGCCAAACAGGATGACCCTCATCCGGGTACGGTAACCGGTCAATCTCGTCGATGGGGAGCCGTGGTGACCAGACGTGCCGGCGGGCCGGTCACCGGCTCGTCGTCGAGGTCGATCTGCGTGTCGTGCCGGTAACCCTCGTCGGCGTCCGCTGGTGCCGGTGGCAGCGTCACGACGAACGCGGTCTCGCCGGGGTGGCTGGTCACGGTCACCGTGCCGCTGTGGGCTTCCACGACCGCGGCCACGATCGCGAGGCCCAGACCGCTGCTGCCGGCCGCCCGCGACCGGGACGTGTCACCGCGGGCGAAGCGTTCGAACACGTCCGGCAGGAGTGCCGGGTCGATCCCGGGTCCGTTGTCGACGACCGTGATCCGGGCGCCGCCGTCGGGCGTCGCTCCGAGCGCGAGCGTCACCTTCGTGCCGGCGGGGTGTGTGCGTACGCGCGTTGGCCAGCAGGTTCGCGATCACCTGGTGCAGGCGTGGCTTCGTCGCCCAGCACGCTGACCTCGGTCGTCGGGGAGGTCGAGTCTCCACTCGTGGCCGCGGCCGGCCACGTGCGCGTCGCTGACGCGCGTCGACGACCAGGCGGGAGAGGTCGACGGGCGAGTGGTCGAGCGGCCGGCCGGCGTCGAGCCGCGCGAGCAGCAGCAGATCCTCGACGAGCGTGGTCATGCGCGCCGACTCGCTCTCGACCCGGCCCATCGCGTAGGTCGACGTCGTCGGGGAGCGTGCCGCCGCCGACCCGGCGCGTGAGTTCGGCGTAGCCGCGGATGGCCGCGAGCGGCGTGCGCAACTCGTGCGAGGCGTCGGCGACGAACTTCCGGACGCGTACCTCGCTGGCCTGGCGGGCGGTCAGGGCCGCGGACACGTGCCCGAGCATCCGGTTGAGCGAGGCTCCGAGCTGGCCGACCTCCGTGCGCGGATCGGTGTCCCGGGTCGGTACGCGTACCGACAGCGCGACCTCGCCGCGGTCGAGTTCCATCTCGGAGACCCGGGTGGCGATCGACGCGACGCGCCGCAGCGGTCGCAGCGTACGCCGGATGATCGACTCGCCGACGAGACCGACCGCGATGAGCCCGGCGATGGCCACGCAGATCTCGGTGATGTCGAGGTGGATCAGCGCGTTGTTGACGTCCTTCAAGGACAGGCCCGTCACGAGCTTCTGGCCGGGCCGCGCCTGTGGGTCGTCAGGGGTCGGCGCGTGCGGCGGCGCCCAGACGGCCGTGACGCGATAGTCACCGAGGCCCGGGAGCGTCAGCGTGCGAATCTGTCTGTCCGCGGGCACGGCGGCGAGCAGGGCGTTCTGCGCCGACGTGGTGTTGAAGCTGTCGTAGCCGTCACGGTAACCACCGCCCGGCAAGATTGCCCTCCACCACCGCGACGCCGACCGAATCCTGACCGACCTGCGCGGACCCGAGGAACCCCGGCGGCCCGCCCGTCGGCGAGTCTCCCGTGCTCTGGTGGGTCTGCGCGTGCGTGGCCAGCCGGTTGACGCTGGTGTCCAACTCGGCGACCAGGTATTTGTGCGCCACCGTCTCCGTCACGATGCCGACGAGCAGGCACATCAACGCGAGCAGGCCGATTAGAGCCGCGAGAAGCCGGCCCCGCAGCGTCCACGCACTGAACCGCTGCCGGGTGAACCGGCTCATCGCGGCCAGGGTCATGCGGCCGGCTTGAGCACGTAACCCACGCCGCGCATGGTGTGGATCATCGGAGTGCGGCCCGCGTCGATCTTCTTGCGCAGGTAGGAGATGTACAGCTCGACGACGTTCGCCTGGCCGCCGAAGTCGTACTTCCACACGCGGTCGAGGATCTGCGCCTTGCTGAGCACCCGGCGCGGCGTTGCGCATCAGGTAGCGCAGCAGTTCGAACTCGGTCGCGGTCAGCTCGATCACCTTGCCGCCGCGCCGCACCTCGTGGCTGTCCTCGTCCATGCTGAGGTCACCCACGGTGAGCACGGCGTCCTCCCGGACCGCGGTCATGCCGGCGCGGCGCAGCAGCCCGCGCAGCCGAGCGACGAGTTCTTCCAGGCTGAACGGCTTCGTGACGTAGTCGTCGCCGCCGGCGGTCAGGCCGGCGATGCGGTCCTCGACCGCGTCCTTCGCGGTCAGGAACAGCACCGGCACGTCGGGGAAGTGCCCGCGCAGGCCCGCAGCACATCGAGCCCGTCCATGTCGGGCAGCATCATGTCGAGCACGACCGCGTCGGGCTCGAAGCTCTTGGCGAGCGTGACGGCGCCGTGGCCGTCGGCAGCGCCCTTGACGTTCCAGCCCTCGTAGCGCAGCGCCATCGACAGCAACTCGGTCAAGGTGGACTCGTCGTCGACGACGAGGACGCGGACGGGCTGCCCGTCGGCGCGGCGCAGCAGGGCCCGCGTCTGGCCGGCGCCCTGCTCGGACACATACGTGGTATTCATGGTCGACATGATGTAGATCCTGGCCCTTCTGGCTGAGATCACTCTTGATTCTGCCTGTGTGTCTGCTGTGTGTCACCGATTCATGCCCTGTTCAAACCGGTTTCCTTAACCATCCCCCGCTCGCGCAAGTTATTGCACAGCTCGTGTTAATGGATTGCAGCATGTCGTACGGGATCTCTAGACTCCGTCCGTGCCCCCGAATCTCGATCTTGACCTGTTGGTGGAGGCGCACGGCCTCCACAAGACCTATCCCCCGCGCGGCACCTCCGGCGCGTTCACGCGCCGTCGACGGCGTTCGATTCGAGCTGCGGCGCGGCGAGGCGTTCGGTTTCCTCGGTCCCAACGGCGCGGGCAAGTCCTCGACCATGCGCATGATCAGCTGCGTCTCGCCGGTCACCTCGGGCACGCTCCGAGTGCTCGGCATGGAGACCGGCGCCAACGGGCCGCGCATCCGCGCCCGCCTCGGCGTGGTCCCGCAGGACGACTGCCTCGACCGCGAGCTGACCGTCGCGGAGAACCTGCTACATCTACGGCCGCTACTTCGGCCTGAAGAAGTCGGTGATCCGCGAGCGGACCGCGGGGCTGCTCGAGTTCGCCCAGCTTGCAGGACAAGGCGGCCGAGCAGGTGTCAGCGCTCTCCGGCGGCATGCGGCGGCGCCTCACGATCGCCCGGTCGCTCATCAACGAACCCGACATCCTGCTGCTCGACGAGCCGACCACCGGTCTCGACCCGCAGGCCCGGCACGTGCTGTGGGACCGGCTGTTCCGGCTCAAGCAGCAGGGCGTCACGCTCATCCTGACCACGCATTACATGGACGAGGCCGAGCAACTCTGCGACCGACTCGTCGTCATGGACCACGGCAAGATCGTGGCGGGGGGTCGCCGCGCGAACTGATCGAGGCGCACGCCACCCGTGAGGTGCTCGAACTGCGCTTCGCCATCGACGGGCAGGAGGCGGCCGCCGACAAGATCCGCGGCTCCGCGCTCGGCGGCACCGCCCGCCTCGAGGTGCTGCCGGACCGCGTGCTTCTCTACACCGACGACGGCGAAGCCGCGCTCGCCGCCGTGCACGCCATGCGCCTGGACCCCATCACCGCGCTCGTGCGCCGGTCGACGCTGGAGGACGTGTTCCTCAAGCTCACCGGCCGCTCGCTGATCGATTAGAGGGTGGCCATGACGACCACTCGGCCCCGCGGCCTGCCACGTCGCTTCCGACACTGCGGGCGTTCTCCTATTGGATGCTGCATACCGCCGCACCTGGCGCGGCTCGTTCGTCATCAGCGTGCTCAACCCGCTGCTGTTCCTATCGGCATCGGTGCCGGCCTCGGCCAACTCGTCGACCACCACGCGCCGGCGCAGATCGCCGGCGTGCCCTACGTCGCGTTCTTCGCCCCCGGCCTGCTGGCGGCGGCGGCGATGCAGACGGGTTCCTCGAGTCGTCCGGCCGGGTCTGGCGCGCGGCCGCCGCCTGGACGGCGCCTACCGCGGCGCGGCCACGACGCCGCTCGAGCCCGAACAGATCCTCGCCGGGCACCTGCTCTTCATCGCCTTCCGGCTGCGACCAGCGGCGCCGCGTTCATCGCCGTGATGGCGCTGTTCGGCGCGGCCCGATCGTGGTGGACCTCGCGGTGCTCCCGGCGGCCGTGCTGACCGGTCTCGCGTTCGCCACCCCGGCCGCCGCCTGGGCGGTCACGCGTCACCCGATCGCAGCAGATCAACACGGTGTTCCGGTTCGTGATCATGCCGCTGTACATGTTCTCCGGGACCTTCTTCGCGATCACCCAGCTGCCGGAGTGGATCCGCTCGCTCGCCTACGTGCTGCCGCTCTGTCACGGCGTCGAGCTGTGCCGCGCGCTCGCCCTCGGCACCGCGACGCCGGCGGCTCCGCCGTCCACATCGGATACCTGCTCCTGCTCTCGCTCGTCGGCTTCGTGATCGCCGCGGCGAAACTACCGGAAGGGGCTGCACGCGTGACCAGCCTGACCGCGCCGAACACGCTTGCCGGCGCGACTCTCACGCCCGGCCGCACGCTCGCGATCGTCGAACGCAACCTGCTGATCTACCGGCGCGCGTTGACCGAACCGATCTACGCGATCATCGAGCCGATGCTCTACCTGCTCTCGATCGGCGTCGGCGTCGGCGCGCTGGTCGGCACGGTGCCCGGCGTCCACGTGCGCTACGCCGTCTTCGTCGCGCCCGCGCTGCTCGCCACGGCCGCGATGAACACGACCTTCAACGAGACCAGCTTCGGCGTGTTCGCCCGGATCAAGTTGGAGCACACCTACGAGGCGATCCTGCCGACCCCGGTCTCCGTGATCGACATCGCCTTCGGCGAGGTGCGTGGGCGCGTCATCAGCGGCCTCATCT
Source organism: uncultured Actinomycetota bacterium (assembly GCA_963797605.1). Taxonomy (GTDB): domain Bacteria; phylum Actinomycetota; class Actinomycetes; order Mycobacteriales; family Micromonosporaceae; genus DASQPR01. Next base: position 474,642 of record CAWCPX010000009.1, read on the forward strand.
CCTCGGTCGGCGTTCCTCGCCGTGCTCGCGGTCGCCGGCTTCATCACGTCGCCGTGGGCCCTGCTCGCCCGCCGGCGTCGGTGCTGATCGGGTTCGCGTTCGCGTCGGCGGGCCTCGCGGTCACGACCTACATGCGCGACTTCTCCGACGGCCAGCTGATCCAGCTCGTGATGCTGCCGATGTTCCTGTTCGCGACGACGTTCTACCCGCTCAGCGTCTATCCGGGTGGCGCTGCGCCCGGTCATCGAGGCGCTGCCGCTCTACCAGAGCATCGAACTGGTCCGGGAGCCGGCACTCGGGCACATCGCTCCCGGCATCGGCTTCGCCGCGATCTACCTGCTGGCGATGGGCGTGCTCACGTTGTGGCTGGCGACGCGTCGGATGGCGAAAGCGTTGCTGCACTGAGGTTTCAGCCGCGGCAGGTGGGATTTCGCGAGCATGGAAAATCGCACAATGTGTACGTCATAGGTGCCTGAGGTTCGGTCATCCCCCGGCGCAGAGAGGTTCCGGTCTGACCATTTCGGACAGATGATGATTTGTGACGTCTCCGCGCACCCACGATGCCGCTCCGGCGACTATGCATTTGCGCCCCGTCGTACGTACTATGCGTCGTCCGGGTGAAGACTAACGATCGACGGGCGATGAGGTTCCGGAGGACCCGAGGCCCGATTTCGCCCGTTCAGCTAATTGTGATGAACGCTCGATAAGCGAATCGTCGAGTGGTCCATCACGACGACAACATTCATCAATATTCGAAGGTCGGGCTTCGTGACGGTTTACCTGCACCGGCGCTCGTTCCAGGGCCGGGAACTCCGTTCGATGCCCAGGGGGATCGCATGACCGAGCGACTGGTCGGGGGACGGTATCAGCTCGGCCCCAAGGTGGGCAGCGGTGGCATGGGCCACGTCTGGCTCGCCCACGACGACGTCCTGAGCCGGAGCGTCGCGGTCAAGGAGATCCTTCTCCCCGAGGGGCTGACCGATGAGGAGCGCGAGGAGCTTCGGCTCCGCACCCTGCGCGAGGCCCGCACCGCAGCCCGGCTCAACCACCCGAACGTGGTTCGCGTCTACGACGTGATCTTCGACCAGGACCGGCCGTGGATCATCATGGAGTACGTCCCGTCCCGGTCGCTCGCGCAGGCGATCCGGGAGTTCGGGCCGATGACTCCGGAGCGGGCCGCCCGGGTGGGGCTGGCGATGGTCGACGCGCTCGCCACGTCCCACATCGCCGGCGTGCTCCACCGCGACGTCAAACCCGGAAACGTGCTGCTCGCCAACGATGGCCGGGTGATGCTCACCGACTTCGGGCTCGCCACCTTCGAAGAGATCACCGCGCCCCTGACGCAGACCGGCATCGTCTACGGGTCGCCGCAGTTCATCGCACCGGAACGCGCGCTCGACGGCACCTCGTCCCAGGCGGCGGACATGTGGTCCCTGGGCGCCACGCTCTACGCCGCCGTCGAGGGCCACGCGCCGTACTCCCGGCAGAGTTCGTACGCGACCCTCGCCGCCATGGCCACCGCCCCGCCGGACCCGCCACGGCGCGCCGGGGCCCTGGAGCCGGTGCTGATCGGGCTGCTCAGCCGTGACCCGCGCAATCGCATGCTGCCGGTGGAAGCCCGCAACGCCCTCGTACGCATCGTGACCACCGGCGAGGCGGCGCAGAACCTGGTGCCGCGCCCCCGGCGCCGGGGCGAACAGGTCGGCAACTCCGGCGGGCTCCGATCGAACAGCGGCGGCGACCGGGCCGGCTCCGGTGGCCGGCCGACCGGGCAACACGAACTCGAAGCCGCGGAGCCGAGTGGCAGTGGGCGCGACGCGGCCTCGGGCGGGGCCGACGTCGACGAGCCGACGACGAAGCGGTTCCTGCGGGGCCGTCGCGCCGCGGCCACGCATCGGGCTCCTGAGGACATCGACCGGAGCGTCGCGGCCGGCGGCAGCGGCCGCGACGACGTCGTGTGGGCGGCCGTCCTCGCCTCGGAGGAGGAGCAACCGGCCGGAGAGGAGCGCGCGGTGGGCCGGTCGCTGCCGAGGCGTACGCCCGGTCGCTCGGTCACCGACTGGCCCAGTCCCGACGATGATTCCGATCTCCCGCCGTGGCCGGAGGAACTGCTCACGCAGGTCAACGTGACCGGCAAGGCCAACGGCACCGGTTCGCCGCTCACCGACCGGCGCGTTACCCAGTCGGAGCCGAGGGACGCGTGGCACTGGGCGCCGGCACCCCGGCGCACGTCCCGATGGATCCCGGCCACCGTCATCCTCGTCGTGGTGCTGCTGCTCGGCGGTCTCCTGGCGTGGCACGAGATCGCCGGCAAGCCGTCCGCGAAGGCCGGGCCGGCACCGAGCGCAAGCCCGTTGACGGGCCAGGAGTTCGGTGGACCGGGCCCCGGCGGCCCCGGCGGCCCTGGCGGGCTACCCCCGTTCGCGAAGGTCGGCTGGCTCTGTCAACCGACGGCGCCGCCCGGAGCGGGTCGGGTGCCGGCGTCGGCGCCGCTGGCCGGCGACCCGTCGATACCGGCCGACTGGTCGTGGTACACGAACTCGCTCGGTTACCACGTCGCCGTCCCGACCAGGTGGCTGATCGCACCGGGCGATCCCACGACGTGCTTCTACGACGATCACGGTCAACGGTTCCTCTTCATCAACCAGTGGGCCAGCGCCGGCAGCGACGCGACGAATGCCCTGCTGAGCCGCGAAGCCGAGTTGCGTGGCGCGGGCGGCATGCCCTTCTACCGCCGGGTGGCGATCAACGCGGTCTCCTGCACCGCCGCGTGCGCCGAGTTGGAGTTCACGTTCGACGGGCCACGGGGCCTGCTGCACGGCATCGTGTGGGACTACATCATGCCCTCCGGCGTGGCCTACTCGGCGAGTTGGATCACCACGGAGGCGAGTTGGGCCCCGAACATCGCGAACTTGAATCGCGTCATCAGCCGCTTCATCGTCACGCGCTAGCCGCGGCGACGTCACGCGGCCGGGCTCCCCTACGGCCTCGGCCGCGCGACGAATCAGTCCGCCTCCGCCACCGCCGAAGAGAACTGCGACTGGTAGAGGCGCGCGTACGCGCCGCCGGCGGCCAGCAGTTCCTCGTGTGTCCCCTGCTCGACGATCTGCCCGTCCTCCATCACCAGGATCACGTCGGCGTCGCGGATCGTGGAGAGCCGGTGCGCGATGACGAAGCTGGTCCGGCCCGCTGCGCAGCGACGTCATCGCCCGCTGGATCAGCACCTCGGTGCGGGTGTCGACCGAGCTGGTCGCCTCGTCGAGGATGAGGATCACCGGCTCGGACAGGAACGCCCGCGCGATGGTGATGAGCTGCTTCTCCCCCGCCGACAGGTTGGAGCCCTCCTCGTCGATGACGGTGTCGTAGCCGTCGGGCAGCGTCCGCACGAAGTGGTCGACGTGCGTCGCCATCGCGGCCTCGACGATCTGCTCACGGCGTCGGGTTGTCGGCGCCGTAGGCGATGTTGTCGGCGATCGTGCCGCCGAACAGCCAGGTGTCCTGCAGCACCATGCCCATCGCCTCGCGCAGCTCGTCGCGGGACATCGTCGGCGATGTCGACGCCGTCGAGCAGTGATCCGGCCGCCGGTCACCTCGTAGAACCGCATGAGGAGGTTGACCAGCGTGGTCTTGCCGGCGCCGGTCGGGCCGACGATCGCGACCGTCTGGCCCGGCTCGACCGACAGCGACAGGTCCTCGATCAGCGGCACGGTCCGGGTCGTAGCGGAAGGAGACGCCCTCGAACGCGACCGCGCCCGCGGATCTCGCCGGTGCCGCCGGCGTCGCCGGATCGGGCGTCTGCTCCGGCGCGTCGAGCAGCTCGAAGACCCGCTCGGCCGAGGCGACACCGGACTGCAGCAGGTTGGCCATCGACGCGACCTGGGTGATCGGCTGGCTGAACTGCCGCGAGTACTGGATGAACGCCTGGACGTCGCCGATGGACAGCGCCCGGACGCGACCCGCAGCCCGCCGACGACCGCGATGAGCACGTAGTTGAGGTTGCCGATGAACATCATCGCCGGCTGGATCATGCCGGAGATGAACTGCGCCCGGAAGGCCGGCGCTGTACAGCTTGTCGTTGTGCTCCTCGAAGACCTCGGCCGCCTCCTGCTGCCGGCCGAAGACCTTGACCAGCGAGTGGCCGGTGTACATCTCCTCGATGTGGCCGTTGAGCTTGCCGGTGGTCGCCCACTGCGCGATGAACTGCGGCTGCGCCCGCTTGCCGATCTGCGCGGCCACGAACACCGACAGCGGCACGGTCACCAGCGCGATCGACGGCGAGCAGCGGCGAGATCCAGAACATCATCGCGAGCACGCCGACGATGGTCAGCAGCGAGGTGATCAGCTGGCTCATCGTCTGCTGCAGCGTCTGGGCGATGTTGTCGATGTCGTTGGTGACGCGGCTGAGCAGCTCGCCGCGCGGCTGCTGGTCGAAGTAGCTCAGCGGCAGCCGGGACAGCTTCGTCTCGACCTCGCTCGCGCATGCCGGTAGACGGTGCGCTGCACGACGATCGTGGCGAGCCGGCCCTGCAGGTACATGAACACCGACGCGAGCACGTAGAGGACCAGCACGAGCGAGCAGCACCCGGCCGACCGCGGCGAAGTCGATGCCGTGGCCGGGCGTGACGTGCGATGGCCTGCACGAGCGTCGGCGAACTGGTCGTTGACCGTGCGCGCGCAGCCGCGGCGACGGCCTCGGCACTGGTCGTGCCGGCCGGGAACCGGGAGCCGAGCAGGGCCCGACGACGCCGGAGAAGATGAGGTCGGTGGCGTGCCCGAGGATCTTCGGGCCGATCACGGACAGGGTCACGCTGATCACGCCGAGGCTCGAGCAGCGTAGATGAGCACGCGCTGCGGCGTCATCATGCGCAGCAGCCGCGGCTCGAGCCTTGAAGTCGAGCGCCTTCGCCGCCGGGCCACCGGCGAACATGCCCGGACCGAAGCGCTGCCCGGCGGCGCGACGCGGCGTTGGTCTGCGCGCTCAGGCCGCAGCGCTGGCCCGTTGACGTCGGCTGCCGGGGGCTCCGTCGGCGCCGGCTTGCCGGCGGTGCCGTCACCGCGGCTCGTCGCCGGCAGCGGCCGTGGGCCCTGGCGCCGTTGCTGGCTGCGGCGGCGCCGTCGCCGTCGGGCGCGCCGGGATGCGGCCGTTCGCGGGCGCGCTCATGCGGTGGCCTCCGGCTTCGGTGAGCTGGGAAAGCACGATCTCCCGGTACGTTTCGTTGTCGGACATCAGTCGTCGTGGGTGCCGGTGCCGACGACCCGGCCCTCGTCGAGCACGACGATGCGGTCGGCGTCGCGGATGGTGCTGACCCGCTGCGCGACGATGACCACGGTGGCGTCGGCCGTCTCGCGCGGCCAGCGCGGCTCGCAGCGCGGCGTCGGTCGCGTAGTCGAGCGCGGAGAACGAGTCGTCGAACAGGTAGATCTCCGGCTTGCGACGAGCATCCGGGCGATCGCCAGGCGCTGGCGCTGGCCGCCGGAGACGTTGCGTGCCGCCCTGCGCGATCGGCGCGTCGAGGCCGCCCGGCATCGCCTCGACGAAGTCGCGCGCCTGCGCGACCTCGAGCGCGTGCCAGAGCTCCTCGTCGGTGGCGTCCGGGTTGCCGTACCGCAGGTTGCGAGGCGACGGTGCCGGAGAACAGGTAGGGCTTCTGCGGCACCAGGCCGACCGTGCGCGGCGAGCAGCGCCGGGTCGAGCTGCGCGCACGTCGACGCCGTCGACGAGCACCTCGCCCTCGGTCACGTCGAAGAGCCGCGGGATCAGGTTGAGCAGCGTGGTCTTGCCGGCGCCGGTGCTGCCGATGATCGCGGTCGTCTGCGCCGGGCCGGGCGACGACGTCGACGCCGTGCAGCACCGGCTCCTGGGCGCCCGGGTAGCGCGAAGCTCGCGTCGCGCAGGTCGAGCTGGCCGCGCGTGGCCACGTCGGTGACCGGGTGCTCGGCGAGGACGACGTGGACTCGGTGTCGAGCACCTCCTGGATGCGCTCGGCGCAGACCTCGGCGCGCGGCACCATCACGAACATGAAGGTCGCCATCATCACCGACATCAGGATCTGCATCAGGTAGCTCAGGAACGCGGTCAGCGACGCCGATCTGCATCTGCGCCGGCGGCGATGCGGTGCCCGCCGAACCACAGCACGGCCACGCTGGAGACGTTGATGACCAGCATGACCGTCGGGAACATCAGCGCCATCAGCCGGCCGGTGCCGAGGCCGACGTCGCGCAGGTCGTCGTTGGCGGCATCGAAGCGCTCGCGCTCGTACGTCGTCGCGGACGAACGCGCGGATCACCCGGATGCCGGTGATCTGCTCGCGCAGCACCCGGTTGATCCTGTCGATGCGGACCTGCATGCTCGCGGAACAGCGGCCGCATCTTCCGGATGATCAGCGACACCAGCACGACCAGCAGCGGCACGATGACCAGCAGCAACGACGACAGCGGCACGTCCTGCCGCAGCGCCAGGACGATGCCGCCGACGCACATGATCGGCGCCGATCACCATCAGCGTGAACGTCATCAGCGCGAGCATCTGCACCTGCTGCACGTCGTTGGTGGTGCGGGTGATCAGCGACGGCGCGCCGAACTGGCCGACCTCGCGCGCCGAGAACGTCTGCACCCGGTCGAAGATGGCCGCGCGCATGTCGCGGCCGAGGGCCATCGCGGTGCGGGCGCCGAAGTAGACGGCGACCGATCGCGCACAGCGATCTGCACGAACGTGATGGCGAGCATGATGCCGCCGATGCGCAAGATGTAGCCGGTGTCGCCGGTGACCACGCCGTTGTCGATGATGTCGGCGTTGAGCGTCGGGCAGGTAGAGGGTCGCGAGCGTCTGCACGCAGTTGGAACAGCACGACCAGGCGGATCGGCCGCTTGTAGGGCCGTAGGTAGGTGCGCAGAAGCTTGATCAGCACGGCGACTCTTTCGCGGTAGCGGTCGTTGGCGTGGTGGTTTCCGTGGTTTCCGTGGTCGTCGCGGCGGCAGGCGCGGCGAGCAGGCCGTCGAGGAGCACGGCGACGAGATCGGTCGGGCTGATCCGCGTCCTCGTCGGCGAGCGGGTGCCCGCCGGTCGCGAACGTCATGACGAGGATGAGCCGGGCGGCGGCGCCGGGGCTGACCCGCAGGCGACGCGGCATCGGGCGCCATCAGCTCAGCGAGCACAGTGGTCATCGCCTCGCGGCGGGCGTGCATGTGCGCGGAGACGGACTCGGTGGTCTCAGGGTTGCCGATCAGCTCGCGCATCACCATGTGCAGCCGGCCCATCTTGGCCAGGCCGCCCGCCAGGACCTGCGTGGCGGCCGTCAGCCGGGTCGCGCAGGTCGGCGCCGCGGTCGATGGCCCGGATCGCGGCGACGCCGACGGCGGGGTCGGTGCCGCGAAGGACGGTCGCGACGATCAGCGAGGTCTTGTCGGGGAATGCGCGGAAGATGGTGCCCTCGGCGACGCCGGCGGCGTCGGCGATCTGCCGGGTGCTGACCGCCATGCCGTGCTCGCACAGCAGCGGTAGCGTCGCGTCGATGAGCGCGGCCCGGCGGTCGTCGGGTGCGAGCGGCGCGACGCGACGGCGACCGGGGGGAGCCTCTTCCAGGATCGTCACGCCGCGAGTGTAAATGAGCGATCACTCATTCGCCAACGCAATTACTCCCAGGGCTTACTAGCCCTGGTGAAGGCTCATGAAGCCGCCGCAGCGTACGGCCGAGATTCCACGCGTACGCGCGCTGAGCCAACGGCACCATCGGGCCGCCGATCTTCGCGATCCGGCTCGCCGGGCGGCTGAACGCGCGCACCTCGAACCACACATCGCCGTCGGCGTCCCGCGAGACGAAGAACGCCTCCTCGCCATGCTCGGGGTGACCGGGCAGCGTGCCGTAGGCGAAGCCGCGTCGCTCCCCCGTTTCGGAGACGGCCACGACCCGGCACGGGCCCACGAGGCGCAGCGGTCCGACGCCCGCGATCACCGTCACCACCGCACCGGGCACCGCTCGGGCCGTGTCGGTGCGGACCCGCAGGCCGGCGGCGCGATGCACGGCGAACGTGAGCACGGCGGTCGCCGCCTCGTCCAGCGATACCGCCCCGACGCGCCGCCGGTAACGCAGGTGGTTGTAGCCGGCCGGCATCGGCAGAGACTCGGTGGCGCCGACTTCGGCGTAGGTCAGCGCGTCCATGGCGTCCTCCGGGTGACGGGTGGCGGCACCCATTGTCGCGCCCGAGGCCGCCCGAGCACGACCGCACTGTCGGTGCCCTCTTGATCTCATCGCGTATCCTGCGAGGCTTGCCCCCCGACAATGATCTTCATATCTCGAACCTCGACACGTTTCTGGAGCGGCCATGCCCGCGAAGTCCGACAAACCACCGAAACCGGCGAAGCCGGATAAACCCACAAAAGCTAACAAAGCTCTGGAGGGAACGAAGCCTCCGAAGACGAAGAAACGCAGGAGCCCGATCTGGACGAAGCTCGTGATGGTGCTCGGTTGCCTGTTGGTGGTCGCTGGCGGAGGCGCGATCATCCTGGTAGACGACGCGGTACACACGATCAACAAGGCGATTCCGCAGAAGGATCTGCTCGGCGACCAGGTCGCCACGAATCCCCAGGGTCACGTCGACATCACCGGCGCCATCAACATCCTGCTCGTCGGGCTCGACACCCGGCCGGACAACATCCTCGGCACCCGCTCGGACACGATCATCATCGCCCACATTCCGGCGTCCCACGATCAGATCTATCTGGCCTCGATTCCGCGCGACACGGAGGTGCCGATCCCGGCGTTCCCGAAGACGCACTTCCTCGGTGACACCGAGAAGATCAACGGTGCGTTCCAGCACGGCAGTTCATCGGGCGGCGGCCTCGCCGGCGGTTTCCAGTTGCTCGCCGCGACGATCAAGCTCAACTGGAAGATCTCGTTCCAGGCCGCGGTGCTCGTCAACTTCAGCGGCTTCACCGACATCGTGCGGGCGCTCGGCACCGTGCGGATGTACGTCGACGTGAAGACGACATCGATCCACCACGGCTTCACGACCGTCAACGGGGTGAAGACGGCCGCGAAACCGTTCGTTCTCAACAGCGACGGCACCATCAACCACTCGGTGCACGGTGTCACCCCGGTCGTCTACACCGTCGGCTACCACGACCTCACCGCGTACGAGGCGCTCGACTACGTCCGCCAACGCGACGGCCTTCCCAACGCCGACTACGACCGGGAGCGACATCAGCAGCAGTTCATCGCGGCCGTACTGAAGGAGCTCTACCAGCGGGGTCTCAACGATCCGACGAAGTTGTCGTCCTTCATCGCGCCGCTGGGCAACGCGTTCACCTGCTCCTGCAGCAATATCGCGCTCAGCGACTGGATCTTCGCGCTCAAGGCCATCAGCCCGGCCGGGCTCATCATGATCAAGACGAACAACGGCACCTACAACACGAAGTACGTCAAGCAGGGCGGCCTGACCCTCGACGAAGAGGTGCTGTCGCCGGTCAGCGAGGCGCTGTTCGCGTCGATCCGCACCGACACCGTCTCGGATTTCCTCTCCGCGCATCCCGACTGGATCATCCCGAACCACAGTTCGTGACCGCGACCGACCACAGTCGACACGGCCGATCCGGTGCGCGCGGATCGGCCGTAACGGCGGCGATGCCACGATCTAACCTGTAGCGATGTACGCCGTCATCGATCTGGAAACCACCGGCCTCAACCCGCGGCGGCACGACCGCATCGTCGAGATCGCCATCGTGCACGTCGACGACGCGGGCGATATCACCACGGAGTGGTGCTCGCTGGTCAACCCGCAGCGCGACCTCGGCCCGCAGCGGATCCACGGCATCCGGGCCGCCGACGCCCGCCGCGCGCCGACGTTCGCGCAACTGGCGCCACAGATCAGCGACCTGCTGCGGGGCCGAGTCCTCGTGGCCCACAACGTCGCGTTCGACGCACCGTTCCTGGACCACCAGTTCGGCCAGATCGGCCACGAGACACCGATTCGTAGCGCTGACAATCTCTGCACGATGCTGCTGGCGGCGACGTTCCTGCCCACCTCGGGCCGCAGCCTGGCCGCGTGCTGCGCGACCGCCGGCATCTCCCTGCAGAACGCACATTGCGCGCTCGACGACGCTCGGGCCGCCGCTGAACTGCTCGGCCGCTACCTGCGCACCGACCACGCGCAGTCACCCGACTGGACGGCGCTGTCCGCGGCGGCCGCCCGCGCCGTGTGGCCACCGGCCGGGGCGACGTTCCCGGAGACCCGGCGGTCCGACCCGGACGCCACCGGAGAACACTTCCTCTCCCGCCTGGTGCACCGCCTCCCCCGGGTCACCGAACCACCGCAGGCGGACACCTACCTGGCGCTGCTCGACCGGGCGCTGATCGATCGCCGCATCTCCGCCACCGAGTCCGACGCCTTGGTCGCTCTGGCCACGGAACTCGATCTCAGCGCTGCCGACGTCGTCGACCTGCATCGCGGCTACCTGGCCGACCTCGCCGACGCGGCCACCGAGGTGACCGCATCCGAGCGCGCCGATCTCGCCGCCGTCGCGGCCCTGCTCGGACTTCCGCCCGCGGCGGTCGACGAAGCGCTTGCCCGGGCCGGCGCGGCTTCGTCCGTCCCCCGCCAGCCCCGCCCGCGATGGAGCCTCTCAATCGGCGACGTCGTCGTGTTCACCGGCGAGACCGCCGAGCCCCGGCAGATCTGGGAAGACCGGGCCCGGGCGGCCGGCCTGCGGGTCGAGGAGGTCGTCGGCGGCGATACGCGCGTCGTCGTCGCCGCTGACGTCGACACCATGTCCGTCAAGGCCCGTAAGGCTCACGCCGTCGGCGTTCCGGTCATTGATCCGGCGACGTTTCTGCAGATGGTGGCGGCGGCCCGCGGGGTTGCGCCACGACCGTCAGGTGACACCATAACGACGTGACCGAGCCGTCCCCGCCCCCGAAGCCGGCGAACCGTGCCGTGACCAAGGCGCTGACCGGCTGGTCCTCGTTCCGCCGGCACGAGTTGTCGGCGCTCGCCGCCACACTGCGGCACGTCGCCGAGAGCAGCGATCCGGGCACACACGGCCACGGCGTCGAGATCGTCGTCGAATCGCCAGCGCTGCGCTGGTGGCAACGCGTACGCGACCGGAGCCCCCGTGACCGGGCCCGGATCGCGGTAACCGGCGAGGCGGGCGTGACCGGCTACCCGATCCACGTCCGGCTCGTGACCGGCATCGGCGCCGACGCGGTGCGGCGGGTCGACCGGCGCGACCGGTGGGCCACGAGCGTGACCACCGTGGCACCGCCCGACGGCAGCCCGGCGGCCGGGGCACATCCGGCCGGCGGCGAGGCGATTCTCATGCTCAAACGCGGCACCCGGCCGCACTACGACGTGGCCGACGCCGCCGCCGAGGTCGCGGCCGGCACGGTGGCCGCGCTCGACGATCTGCACCCGTTCTCACCGAGCAAGGGCTGGCGGTTCACCGTCGATCGGGAGGTACGACGGCACTGAGATCATGCGACGTCCGGGCGGCCGCGGACCAGTCGGCCGCCTTCCCGATCGGCATGGCGGCCGCGAACAGGTGCCCCTGCCCGAACCGGAATCCGACGTCGAGCAGCACCGACCGCACGCTCTCGGTCTCGATTCCCTCCGCGATCAGGTCGATGCTCAGGTCACGGGTGACGGACAGGACCGCGCGCAGCAGTACCCGGGCCCGTTCGGCTACGGTGCCACCCTCGTCGATGTTCTCGAGGAACGAGCGGTCGAGTTTCGCGATGTCGATCACCGGATGGCGTAGGTAGCTGAGAGACGCGTACCCGGTGCCGTAGTCGTCGATGGCGATGCGTACGCCACGGTCGCGCAGCCGCCCGAGGTCCGTCCACATCGGATCGTTGTCCCGCACGAGCTGACGTTCGGTGATCTCGACGACGAACCGGCTCGGGTCCAGCCCGCTGCGGTGCAACCGTTCCATCACCCGGGCCGGGAAGTCGGGCTGGACGAGTTGCACGGCGGCGACGTTCACGCTCACGTACGGGGCCGGCGAACCGGTGAACGTGACCGCCTCGGTGAGCGCGTGTTCCATGACCCAGTCGCCCAGTTGCGCGATGAGCCCGGTCTGCTCCGCCACCGTCACGATGTCGGAGATGGGAATCCGCCCGTAGCGGGGATGGTCCCACCGCAGCAGTGCCTCGAACCCGCGCGGCAGGCCGGTCGCCAGCTCGACGATCGGTTGGTACTGCATGTGCAGACCCAGCGCGTCCGGCAGTGGTGTCTCGGCGACCACGTCGCCGCCTGCCGCCGCGGGATGCGGCCGCAGCACCCGTTCGAGTTCCGACCTGAGGTCGCCACTGCGCCGCTGCGGGCTCTGCATCGCCGGGTCGTACGGTCGCCAGCTGCCCTTTCCGGCCGCCTTCGCCGCGTAGAGAGCCGTGTCGGCGCGGCGCAGCAGCACGTCGTACTCCTCGGCGGTCTGCGCCGTCGCCAGGCCCACGCTGGCCCGGCAGTCCACCGGGATCCCGCCGATGCGGGCCGGTTCGGCCAGCGTGGCGGTGATCCGGCGGGCCACGGCCTCGGCCGGTGCCACAGTCTCCAGGCCGAGCAGGAGCACCGCGAACTCGTCGCCGCCGAGCCGCGCGCCCAGGTCCTCCCGGCGCAGGCAGGAGCGGATGCGCTGCGCCGAGATGACGAGCACGGCGTCGCCGACGTCGTGGCCGAGCGAGTCGTTGATCACCTTGAAGTCGTCGAGGTCGATGAAGAGCACCGCGGTCAGATGGTTGCCGGCCGACCGACGGGCCATCCGCAATTCATCGCGGAACAGTTCGGCGTTGGCCAGGCCGGTCAGACCGTCGTGCGACACGCGGTACGTCAGCACGTCCTGCTCGCGTTCGCTCTCCCGGACCCGGTCGGCGAGGTCGATGCGGTCCAACGCGATCGCGGCCTGTTCCGCGAGGTCGGTGAGCACGTCTTCGAGGTCGGCGAGTTCCGCCGTCTCGGCCGTGAACACGACGTCCCGGCGGTCACGCGCGATCGAGCGGACGGTCGGCCGTCGCGTGCCCATGCCACCGATGTCTCCCCGCTTCCGCGTGCCGTGCACGATCGCGTCGACGACGCTGTCGGTGACCGGGACGCTGTCGGTGACCGGGACGCTGTCGGTGACCGAGGCGGCCGGGCCCGTGGTCGGGGCGAGCGCAGCCGGGGGCTGCGGCACGTTGACGGCGGCCTGGCCACCATCGCTGACATGCCGGACGCGGCGCCGCTGCGGCACGACACCGCGGCCCACCGGCCGGTCGACCTCCGGGCCGGCGGCGACCACACCGGCAACCGGGGCCACAGCGGCCGACTCAGATCCGTTGACCCCACCGGTCGCCGCCGATCCTAGACCGGCCGCACCCGACCCGGGCACCGTCGGCCCGGGCCCCGTCGGCCCCGCGTCCAGCGGATTCGCCGCGGCGGGCCTGCCGTCGAACCGCCGGCTTGCGCCCGGGTCCGCGGCGATCAGTGGACCGGGCCCGACCGCCGTCGGCGCCGACTGGCACAGGCCGCGGATCCCGATCGGCAGCCGTAGCACCCCGATGCCGTGGCTCGACGAGATGGGCGGCAACTCGTCCGGGCGGGCCACGTGCGCGCCGATGCGCACGCTCGCCGGACCGCCGGAGGTCACCAGCGCCGCCAGTGCCGAGTTCAGGCTCGCGACCACGTCCTTCGCCGTCATGGCCAGGCCGAGTTGCCGGGTGGTGCGCGCGATCACGTCCAGCCGGCGCAGCGTGCGCCAGTGGTCTCGCGCGGCCAGAGCCAGGCGCGCGACGACGAGCGCGGCGATCACGAAGCCGACGACGGCGGCCGCCAGCGGCCGGTCGACCGGGCCGCCCGTGGCCTCGGCGAGCAGCACCGACGGCACCACGAGGAGCGCCAGCGCGAGCGCGGCGACGCCGGCGAAACCGAGGCCACGCCGGGGCGACGGGGTGCCGCGTTTCTTCACACGGGGTGCGAGCGCGGCCCCGCCGCACAGTGCGAGGAACAGGAGGGTGAACAAGTCGATCACGGCGCCGGACGACCAGGTACCGCGCACGAGCGCCCGCCCGTAGTAGAGATTGGCGATGAACAACAGGACCACACCGACACCGAGCAGCCACGCGCCCACGAAATGCCGCCAGGTCACGACCAGGCGGGCCGCGGCGGCGACCACGAGCACGTCGGCGGCCCAGATCGTGATGCCGATGGTCTTTTCGAAGCTCGACAGCGAGGAGTGGACCATGGTCGGGTAGACGAACGCGGTCCACAGCACGAGAGTGCCGGCGAGGCTGAGCGCACCGACTTCGACGGTCGCGCGCAGGTCGCTTTTCGGCGAGTGCGCCAGGCTCAGCCAGATCACACCGATGGCCAGCAGCGGGTACGCGATCACGGTGAGGATGTCCGGCGGCGAGGGGAACGGTGTCGAGCTTCCCGCTCCCGTCGCCGTTCGCACGATCTCGCCGACAGTGAGGAGCACGATGGCGACGGCAATCAGGAGCCAGGCCCCACGGCGGAACGAACCTCGCACCACCGCGGCCCAGATCACCATCGAAGCCGACGTGAAACCGATCGCTGCTTCGACGCCTACTCGGATCGGCGGAACGAATAAACCCACGACGATGAGCACACACACCGACGCTGCGTAGATCCACCGAGCGCGGTGCACCATGGGTCGAATCATATGCGCGCGACAGGGGCGGCCCGTGCGGGCTTTCAGAAGTTGATCATGTGGCCGGTGAGACCGTGCATCGCCTCCTTCACCGCCTCGCCGAGCGTCGGGTGGGCGTGGACGTTCCGGGACAGCTCGATGTCCCGTGAGGTCCCATTTCTGGGCCAGGGTCAGCTCCGGCAGCAGTTCGGTGACGTCCGGGCCGATCAGGTGGCCGCCGAGCAGTTCGCCGGTCGCCCGGTCCGCGAGCAGTTTGACGAAACCGGCCGTTTCGCCCAGGCCGTGCGCCTTGCCGTTCGCCGTGAACGGGAACGACGCGACCTTCACGTCGAAGCCCTTGCTCCCGCGCCTGCGCCTCGGTCCAGCCGAAACTCGCGATCTGCGGCTGGCAGTACGTGGCTCGCGGGATCATCGTGAAGTCGAGTTCCATCGTCTCGGCGCCCGCGATCGTCTCGGCCGCGACCACGCCCATCGCCTCGGCCGCGTGCGCGAGCATCAGCTGCGCGGTCACGTCGCCGATCGCGAAGATGTGCGGTGCGCTCGTGCGGCCGCGCCCGTCAACGGCGATCGCGCCGCGGTCGGTCGTGGTCACGCCCGTCGTCTCGAGGCCGTAGCCGGTGATGTTCGGGGCGAAGCCGATCGCCTGCAGCACCTTGTCGGCCCGCCGGGTCTCGCTGACGCCGCCCCGGGAAAACGTGACGTCGACACCGCCGGCGTCCTCCGCGATCCGCTCGACGCGCGCGCCGGTCAGCACCTCGATGCCCATCCGCGCGTAGCGTCGGGCCAGTTCCGCGCTGACCTCGCTCGTCTTCGAGGGGCACGATCCGGTCGAGGAATTCGACGATGGTCACCTTCACGCCGTAGTTGTGCAGCACGTAGGCGAACTCGACGCCGATCGCGCCGGCACCGGCGATGATGATGCTCGCCGGCAACTCGCCGGAGAGGATCTGCTCCTCGTAGGTCACGACTCGCTCGGAGCGCGCGGTGCCGGGCAGCAGCCGAGCCTTCGCGCCGGTCGCGATGATCGCGTGGTCGAACGTGAGCTCGGTGCTCCTGCCGTCGGGGCGGTCGACCGACATCGAATGTGGCCCGGTGAACGTACCCCTGGCGTCGAATTCTCTGATCTTGTTCTTTTTCATCAGGAACCGCACGCCCTTGGCCCGGCCGTCGGCGACTTTGCGGCTGCGCGCGAACGCGACCCCGTAGTCGAAAGTGACGTCGCCGGAGATGCCGAACGTCGCGGCCTCCTTGGTGAAGATGTGCGCGAGTTCCGCGTTGCGCAGCAGCGCTTTGGAGGGGATGCAGCCGACGTTGAGGCAGACGCCGCCCCAGTATTTCTCCTCGACGATCGCCACCGTCTTGCCGAGTTGAGCCGCGCGGATCGCCGCGACATAACCGCCGGGCCCGGCGCCCAGCACCGCGACATCGACGTGTCCACCGGCGGCATCAGCCATCGCTCACTCCTCATAAGGGTCAAACACACCGTTAATGCGCGATCTGCCGTCTCCCGGCCCCCGTCGGCGCCGTTGGCACCTTCGTGGGAACACAGTCAACAGCTCAAACGATCATGCCTCCCAGGGTACGGACATCCGGCGACCGTGCCGGTGATGTACGCCATGCCCGCGTACCCGTGCTCGACGGCTTGCGGCTCGTGGCAGCGCTGATGGTCGTGTCCTACCACTACATCGCGCGCGGCGACGCCTGGAGCGCCCGGGCACCGCACGGATTCCCGCTGCCGATCTATCGGGCCGGCGAGTACGGCTTCCTCGGCGTCGAACTGTTCTTCCTGATCAGCGGTTTCGTCATCGGCATCAGCTCGATCGACCGGGGCGTCGGCGACTTCTTCATCGCGCGCGTCGTGCGGCTCGCCGTCGGCTGGCGCTGGCTCACCGTGGCCGGCAGCCTCACCTACCCGCTCTACCTGCTGCATCAGCACATCGGCTGGGCGATCATCGACGAGCTGCAGCACCGGATGTCGCCGCCACTGCTCGTCGGCCTGGTGCTGACGGCGATGCTCGGCCTGGCATGGCTGGTGCATCGCTACGTCGAGCGTCCGCTCGCGGCCCGCATGCGCGTGATGCTGCGGGCCGCGACGGCCGGTCATGCCGCCCGGCGGACGGTCGAGATCGGCGGCCGGGACCTCGGCACGCCACCGCGACGACCTCCGACCCGTCAGGCCGCGACCGTGGTCGGGTCCGGTGTCAACACGTAGGACCGGGCACAGGCGACGAACCGGTCCGCGTACGCGGCGTCGTCGAAGTCGCCCAGGTAATAGGCCTTGATCTCGCGCCGGGTGTCTTCGAGCGGGTCTTCTTCGAGCAGGTTGTCCAGCACGTCGTCGATGTTCGTGGCGTACTGGTCGATGACGTAGGCGCCCTTCGCGAGCGGGAACGACTCCTCGAACGCCTGCGCGCCGGCCCCGACCATGTCGGTCATCGCGAACGGCTTGCCCGATTGCAGGAAGTCCGATGCCACCCCGGAGACGTCCGAGATCAGCACGTCGGCCTGGTTCATCGCCTCGAACAGGGTCATCTGCGTCGTCGCGGCGGCACCGAAGACGTGCTCGCGGCCGGTACTCTCGCGATCCTCGGCGAGGATCTCGTGCAGCCGCTCCAGGTGGCGGACGCTGCCCGGGTCCCGGCGCGCGTACGGGTGCGGCCGCAAGATCACGGTCGCCTTCCGTTCGAGCAGTTCGGTCACGATCTTCTCGCCGATCGGGAGCGAGCAGTAGTTCGCGTCGGTGTAGAGACCGATCCAGGTGGACGCGTAGAGCACGACCTTCTCGGTGATGTCACGGATGTGCTCGCGGGCCGGCTCGACGCTCTCGACCTGCGGCCGCCCGACGATGTCGAACTTGGCCAGCGGCAGCGGCACCCCGTTGGCGGCGTAACGGTCGATGCCCGCCTGGCCGGCGACGAACACCCGGTCGAACATCGCGGTGACCGGATTGAAGCTGGACGCCTTGTCACTGTCGCCGTGCAGCATCTGGATGTGCGTCATCTGGTTGAAGCGCACCATGTGCACGTTCTTGGCGCCGTTGTTGACGTAGAAGCAGGCCTTCATACTCGACGTCACGACCTCGTCGACCGCCGCCACGCTCGGGCAGTAGATGACCGGTGTGCGGGTCGCCGCCGCGAGCGGACGCAGCGCCTTCGGCTCCCGCAGGATGATCACGAACGGCTCCCCGATGCGCTCCAGGTACGGCAGCCACATGTGCACGTGGTAGTCGGTGTCGTCGGGCGCGCTGAAGTAGAGCGCGAAAGCCGGCTGGTAACGCTCGATCGCGGCCCGGAGGCGCGTCTCGCCCCGCTGCCCGCGCACCTTCGCGTTGATGGTCCGCACGGCGACCACGGCGTAGCCGGCCATGACGACCGCGACCGGCCCCACCACCAGCCACGCCGGCCAGCCGGCCGCGGCCACGACCAACGTGAGCGCGAGCAGGCCGGCGTTCGCGCGGAACAGCGTCTTCGGGGCCAGGAGCGCTCGGCGCGGCGGGTGGTAGCCCGGCAGGTTGGCCACCGCTATGCGCGGCCGGTTCATGGCCGCGGCGAACGCCGGTTGCATCACGATCACCAGCGACAACGCGGCCGCGGCGGCGGTCAGACCGAGATCGAACGGCGAAGTCGACGCCTCGCGGAAGACCGACAGCAGACCGAAGAGCAGGATCAATTGCGCTGGCGTCGTACGCGCGAAGTCCGTCACCGTGCCGCGCCACATGGTGCCCGCGAGCGCGATGGCGGCGAGCACGAGGCCGGTGGTCCGCAGCGGCGTCAGGATCAGCGTGACGGCGGCGACGATGGCCAACAGCGTCGGAATCTGCTTGACCGCGGGTCCGAGCGCTTTCGTCACACCCATCGGCTGACCTCCCGTTCATCGCGAATTAGTACTAAAAGGGGAGAATAGTCACTCAACGTTCTCTCAGCTGCCGAAACGCGCCGATCTTGCTCGAATCCCGTGTATGTGAGCGCGACCCGCGTTGGTACGATTTCGTCCCCTGATATCGCCCGTGTTGGGCGTGGTGAGGCTGGTGTGGCATGTCGAGCTACTACGAGACGCGGATCGATCGCCAACTCCGCGAGGCGCAGGAGCGCGGCGACTTCGACAACCTGGCCGGCGCCGGCAAGCCGCTGGCCACGGGCGGCAGCGCATACGACGACGACTGGTGGATCCGCGGCCTGGCCGAGCGCGAAGACCTGGCCCTGGCACTGCCGCCGGCGCTCGCGCTGAAACGCGAAGTACAGGATCTGCCGCAGACGCTCGCGAAGAAGTCCTCCGAAGCGGCGGTCCGCGAGATCGTGACCGACCTCAACGACCGGATTCTCCAGGCCCGGCGTGGACCAGTCGAAGGACCGCCGGTCGCGATGGGCACGGTCGACGTCGAGGCGGTCGTGGCCCGGTGGCGGGAGGCGCGCGGACGCCGCTGACAGCGAGTCGGTCCGGTCGGAATCCCGACGAGGACGAGCATTGCTTCCCCGCGTGGCATACCCTGCGTTGGCTCACGTCCGCCCCCGCTTCGCAGGGCGCGGCCATGCTGCAACACGGTTCGCTCCGCCAAGCTCGCTCACGTCCGCACCGCGTCGCAGGGCGCGGCCCGACCAGGAGGCCACCATGCCGCTGCCGTCCATTGCCCCCGCCTCTCACAAGGCCTCGTGGGTTGCCGCCGTGCTCGGCGTCGGATTGCTGCTCGTGGTCGCGGCGTGCGGCAGCTCGAGCGGCTCCGGCCAGGGCGGCCTTTCCGACGCGGGATCGACACCGAGCACCACCCCGACGGCGAGCGCGACCCCGACGGCGACGCCGACTGTGACCTCGACCGCGACCACGCACACCTACCCGAGCGATTACCCGGGCGCGATCCTGAAGGCCTGGGCCGACGGCGACACGGCCTATCTGACGCTGTTGACCTCGACCGCGACCGCGTCCCATCTCGACGGGCTCGGCCACCCCGACCAGCACTGGACGAGCATCGACACCGAGGGCGCGATGGGCTCCTCCTACGCGACGTATACCAACAAGACCGGCGACGCGATTGTCCTTCGCATCAATAACGAGTCGCTCTCACAAAAGACGTGGCATGCCGGCAGCGTGCAGACGTGGGATCCGATGAAGTTCTCCTCCGACGCGACGGCGTACGCGAAGTCCTTCATGGACGCCTGGATCAACAAGAACAAGACCCGGATGGTCCGGCTGTCGAGTCAGTCGTTCGCCAACCACTTCGCCGCGATGGCCACGCCCGACGCGTCCTACACGATCGCCGAGGCGCCGGGTGGCAACGCGGCGGGGCACACGTACCTCGAAATCAAGGACGCGGCGACGTCACTCGACGTGGTGATCGTGGTCGCGACGCCGGTGTTGGGCGGGCCGGGCGCGATCGAGGGATGTAACCCCGCCTGCACCTGAGCGTGGGTCGCGGGCGTCGGGGCCTTCGAGGTCGGCGCCCGCCACGCTCGTCGGCTCGACGAGGTCACGGAGATCCGCGCGAACGTTACGCAGCACGAGGTCACGGAGACCCGGCACGCGTCACGAGGTCGCGAACCCGGGCCAACGTCACAGCACGAGGTCACGGAGACCCGGCACGCGTCACGCCGCACGAGGTCGCGCCGACCTGAGTAACGTCACGAAGGGTCACATCTCGGCGTACCCGAGACAGGGGTTGCGGGAAGCTTTGCTCTGCTCACCCCGAGGCCACGCACACGCTGCGCGACCACGAGCGATCATGGACCGGGATCGACGATTCATATCGCTGCAGTTCAAACCGCTGATGCCTATGAGTGAGCAGAGCAAAGCCTCCAGCAACCATGGTCGCCGCCGAGCAAGCATGAATACACAACGTGACCAAGGCGTCGGTAACCACGCGTAACCGGCCGGCAGGCGACCAATCGATTGCCGGCGGCCGTGCGGCCGGGCGCGATCGCGGGCGGCCGCACGGCCTGCACCTCACGGTCACGAGATGTTTCCACGATATCGACGAATCGGGCATCCGCGTGTGTTTGAGTTGCCGTGACCCGTCGAGGAAGGAATCCAAATGACCGCGAGCTCCGCAGATGACCCGGTAACCGTCGTCCTCGTCCACGGCGCGTTCGCCGACGGTTCGAGCTGGAACGGCGTCCTCGAACTGCTGTTGGCCGCCGACGTACCCGTGAAAGCCATTGTCAATCCGCTGCGCGGCATCGCGATCGACTCGGCCTACGCGGCGAGCGTGTTCAGCCAGACGCCGGGCCGGGTGCTCGCCGTCGGCCACTCCTACGGCGGCGCCGTCATCACGAACGCCGGCCTGCGGGCACCGAACGTCGTCGGGCTCGTCTACGTCGCCGCGTTCGCACCTGACGAAGGTGAGATCATCGGCGACATCGAAGCGGGCTCGACGGACAGCGTCCTCAACGCGGCGGTCCGGCCGGCGAAGTTCCCGGTCGGAGCCGGCCCCGACACGGCCGACGAGCTGTTCATCGACGTGGCGTCCTTCCACGACTCCTTCGCGGCCGACCTGCCACCGAAGCAGTCCGCCATCCTCGCCGCCAGCCAGCGGCCGGTCGCGGCCTCGGCGTTCGGGGAAAAGACGACGAATCCGGCGTGGAAGAAGCTGCCGTCGTGGGCGGTCGTGGCCACCGGCGACAAAGCGGCCGGCGCCGACGTCGTCCGGTCCATGGCCCAGCGCGCCGGTGCCGACATCACCGAAGCCGAGGGCTCGCACGTCATCATGATCTCGAAACCGCAGATCGTCGTCGACACGATCATGAAGGCGCTGCGGACCCTGGGCTGATGCCGGATGGCATCATTCTCGGCGTGACCACCGAAATCGGAAACGCCGACACCGGAAACGCCGACACCGGGACGACCCGGCCGCTGCTCAACCGGCGGCTGCGGGGCATGGGCACGACGATCTTCGCGGAGATGTCGGCCCTGGCCACGGCCACCGGCTCGATCAACCTCGGGCAGGGCTTCCCCGACACCGACGGCCCGGCGGAGATCGCCGAGGCCGCGGTCGCGGCGATCCGGGCCGGTCGCGGCAACCAGTATCCGCCCGGTCTCGGCGTGCCCGAACTCCGCCATGCGATCAGCGAACATCAGCTGCGGTTTCGCGGCCTGACCTACGACCCCGACACCGAGGTGCTGGTCACGGCCGGTGCCACCGAGGCGATCGCGGCCGCGCTGCTGGCCCTGCTGGAGCCGGGTGACGAGGTCATCGCGTTCGAGCCGTTCTACGACTCCTATGCCGCATGCATCGCGATGGCGGGCGCCTCACGCGTACCGATGACGCTCGAAGCTCCCTCGTTTCGCCCCGACCTGGACCGGCTCCGCGCGCTGGTGACGCCGAAGACGCGGCTGCTGCTGCTCAACTCGCCGCACAACCCGACCGGCATGGTGCTGACCGCCGCCGAGGTCGCCGAGATCGCGGCGATCGCGATCGCGCACGACCTGCTCGTGGTCACCGACGAGGTCTACGAACACCTCGTGTTCGCCGGCACCCACCATCCGATCGCGGCCGAACCCGGCATGCGCGAGCGCACCGTCTCGATCTCCTCGTCGGGCAAGACGTTCTCGTTCACCGGCTGGAAGGTCGGCTGGGTGACCGCCTCTCCGGACCTGGTCGCGGCGGTCCGGGCGGCGAAGCAGTACCTCACGTACGTGAGCGCGGGCCCGTTCCAGTACGCCGTCGCCGACGCGCTCGGCATGCCCGACGACTACTTCGCCGGCTTCCGGGCCGATCTGATGCGCAAGCGGGACCTGCTGGCGGGCGGCCTCACGGCGGCCGGGTTCGACGTCTTCGTGCCCGACGGGACCTACTTCATCACGACCGACATCCGCTCGCTGGGCGCCACCGACGGGATGGCGTTCTGCCATGAACTCCCGGCCCGGTGCGGCGTCGTCGCGATCCCGAACGTCGTCTTCTACGACAATGTCGAGGTCGGGCCGCAGCCAGGTGCGATTCACGTTCTGCAAGCGGCCCGAGGTGCTCGAAGATGCCGTCGCGCGGCTGAAACGCCTGTAACCGACGTCGTCACGGCAGCCGCCACACCGACAGCCGATCCGGCCCGGACAGACACGCGAGCACGCCACCGACCTGGGCGCAGGAGTGTGCGGCGACGCCGTCGATGATCTCGACGGTCGACGCGGCGCCCGCCCGCCATCGGGACAGTGTCATGGCGGCGCGTCCGGGCGGCGGGGTTTCCAGGCTGACGCTGGCACCGGTCGCGACGGCCGCCACGTCCACAGCGGCCGTCGATCCCACCGGGGTGAGCAGCAGCGATCCGGTGCTCCGGGGCGGCGCCGCGGGACGGGTGGTCGGCGCTCCGGTGCTCGGATCGACGGCGGCTCCCCCGACGCACAGCGCCGGCCGGCACGGCGCGATGGTCTCGCCGTCCGTCACGGGCACACCGGTCCACCGTGGACGAAGGCCGGTCAGCGCGTACGCGTCGATCGTCGGGCTCGGGGCGTGCGCGTGGGCGACCAGAACCGTGGCACCGGCGACGACCAGCCGCGGCACCGGCATCCGATCAGCCTCCGGCAGCAGGAAGTTCAGCGCGGGGTCGCCGAGATCGACGTCGCGCGCCGCCGTGACCTTTCCGCTGGTCACATCGACCGTCGTCAGGCGGGACGAGTTCGCGCACAACTCGACGAGCACGCTCGGCACGCTGCCGCCCGCGAGCGACGTCAGGCAGTTGACGGGCACGCCCAGGTGCCAGCGAACGTGTCCGGTCCCCGCGTCCAGCAGCGCGAACGACCCTGCCGGCACCGTGCCCGGGAAGTTGTAACCGGCCGGTGGCGGCTGCGACTCGACCAGCACCCCGCCGACGACCGGCACGGCCGACCCGAGATCGCTGGTCCAGAGTCGCCGGCCGCTGCCGCCGTCGAACGCGACGGTGTGCTCCCCGGCGCCGTCGGTGTCGGCCATGCTCACGATCACGCGGCCGTCCAGATACGTCATCGTCGTCTCGGTCGCGACTTCGACTGTCGACGCCGACCACCGCGGCTTCCCGTCCGCCAGCCGGTAGGCGTGGATGCCGCCGTGACCGTAGACGTAGATGTCCGGGCCGCCGACCATCACACCGCTGTCGACGCCGGCGGGAAGCCGGGCCAGGAGCCGGAGCGGCTCGGCCGGTGGCGCGACGGCGGCGGAGATCAAGAACAGGACCGCGCAGATGGGTACGGCCAGCCGGAACCGCCGGATCGTCTGCCACCGAAACGGCATGGCCGGAGCGGTCGGCACGACGTCGAAATCGGCGCCGAGATCGATCGATGAGCCGTGGCTGGCCATGACCGTCAGCGTAATCGGTCGCGGAGAGCGAGCCGGAGTGCGAGCCGGAGTGCGAGATCTTGACGCCGTTTGCGAGAATTGCTCAACATTGGTGAAGTCTCGCGAGACACCGGCGTCCCCGCAGTCGTCGCGCAAGATCCTTATGCCAAACTCATACTCTCTACCTTCCAGTAACCGGAGACATCAACCATGGCACGTACGGTGCAGGTACACCTTCTTGACGACATCGACGGCAGCCCGGCCGACGAGACGGTGACGTTCTCGCTCGACGGCATCACGTACGAGATCGACCTCAGCGCCGCACACTCCGAGCAGTTGCGCGCCGCCGTCGCCAAATACATCGTGGCCGGCCGGCGCGTTTCACGTTCCGGCGGTCCCGGCAGCGGCGGCAAGCAACTCCGTGGCCGCGAGACGACCGGCGGTCGCGCCGATCGCAACCAGAACCAGGCGATCCGCGAGTGGGCGAAGCGCACCGGCATCGAGATCAGCGACCGTGGCCGCATTCCCGCGAGTGTGGTGGAGCGATTCCTGAAAGACACCGGGAAGTAGGCACGCCCGAAATAACCGGGCGGCCGCATTGACGGGCGGCCGGTGATCCGACAAGATGCGTGGGAGCGCTTCCATTGATGTAACCCTATGTCAATGGAGAGGACACGATCGATGCAACCGCGATCGAATCCAGACCGACCCGTCCATCCCGCGTCACCACCGCACCAACGCCGCACATTGAAGCACCGGGTCGCCATTCTCGCCGTCGGCGTGCTGGCGGTCTTCGGCGTCACGGCAGTCGTCGAGGCGCCGTTCGCCGCCGCGGCGACGTCGGGATGCTCGGTCAACTACGTCATCACGAACCAGTGGCCGGGCGGCTTCGGCACCAACGTGACCATCACGAACCTCGGCTCGCCGATCAACGGGTGGACGCTCGCGTTCGACTTCCCCGCGACCGGTCAGGCCGTCGGCCAGAACTGGAACGCGACCTGGGCGCAGACCGGCCTGCACGTCACGGCGACGAACCTCAGCTGGAACGCCGCGCTCGCCACCGGCGGCAACACCAGCATCGGATTCAACGGCACCTGGACGACGAGCGACCCGGTCCCGGCGGCGTTCACGCTGAACGGCGTCGCCTGCACGGGATCGGTCAGCTCCAGTCCGAGCCCGTCGCCGAGCCACAGCGCCAGCCCGAGCCCGAGCCACAGCCCGACGACGCCGCCGAGCAGCCCGCCCCCGAGCAGCCCGCCGCCGACGATCCCACCGGGCACGGCGCCGCAGCTGCACGTCTCCGGGAACAAGCTCGTCAACCAGTTCGGCACCACGGTGCGACTGTTCGGTGTCAACCGATCCGGGGGCGAGTTCGCGTGCGTGCAGGGCAATGGCATATGGGACGGCCCGATGGACGACTCTTCCGTGACCGCGATCGCCAGTTGGAAGGTCACCGCCGTCCGCGTACCACTGAATGAGGACTGTTGGCTCGGTCTTTCCAACGTGCAATCGCAGTTCGCCGGGGCCACGTACCAGAACGCGGTGAAGGCGTACGTCTCGCTCCTCCACGCCCACGGCATCGTCGCGATCCTCGACCTGCACTGGACCGACGGCGTCTACACCGGCAACTCGTCCGCTTGTGCCAGCGCGACGGCGACGTGCCAGAAGCCGATGCCGGACGCCCCGAACGCGAACAACTTCTGGTCGGGCGTCGCGACCGCGTTCAAGAACGATCCGTCGACCGTCTTCGACCTGTTCAACGAGCCGTACGCGGAGCGCGCGACCGGCTCCGAGGCGACCGGCTGGACGTGCTGGCTCTCCGGCGGCACGTGTCCCGGCATCGGTTACCAGGTCGCGGGCATGCAGAGCATGGTGAACTCGGTCCGTGCCACCGGCGCCACGAACGTGATCATGCTCGGTGGCCTGGCCTACTCGAACGACCTCACCGGATGGCTCGCGCATGAGCCGACCGACCCCAGTCACAACCTGGTGGCGTCGTGGCACTCCTACAACTTCAACACGTGCGGCAATTCGTCGTGTTGGGACTCGCAGGTGGCGCCGGTGCAGGCCAGCGTGCCGCTGGTGGTCGGTGAGCTGGGCGAGAACGACTGCGGTCACAGCTACGTCGACACGTTGATGTCGTGGCTCGACACGCACGGCTCGTCGTTCCTCGCGTGGACGTGGAACACCTGGGACTGCAGTAGCGGACCGGCGCTCATCAGCGATTACACGGGAACCCCGACCGCGTACGGCGCTGGTGTGAAGGCGCACCTCGCGGGCGAGTAACGAAGCCTTACCGGGTGAGGGATGCTGCCGCGGCCGACTATCGGTCGCGGCAGCTCCACGTTTCGCGGTATGTCGTCAACAGATCATGAAGCGTACGGTGGGGACGGGTGGGCAAACCCGTCCCCACTGTGTAACCAACAGCAGCGCGCCCATGTAACTTTCGCGGGTTCCGGGGCGGCTGCCGGTGCGTGAGCCGATGTGTCGCGGTTCCTGTGGCGACCACCTCCTTGCGTCACTAGTGGACAGCCGGCGGCGAGATCTGCATGGTCTCGTCGCCGGCCCGCTGGCTGAGCGGGTCGAATGCCGCGGGCGGGCGGCTCCGGCGAGATGGAAAGCCTCGCCGACACTGCGATGGGAGCGCTTCCATCGATCGTGGTAGTTGACAGTAGTCCGCGTTTCCACATTGTTAAAGAGGCATTTCGGTATCGCTCCTTGTCAATGGGAGCGCTTCCATGCGAGCATCACCGTGTCGTTAGGGCGCCTGGCGTTGAGCCACCGCCGACGATGTCGCGAGAGCCGAAAACGCGGTTAACACACAGCGTCTGACGCGTGAGCCATGGGCACCCGGGCACCCGGGATGGCACGCCGCCGCACGTTTCCGACCGTCACTCTCCCCCCGTAGGAGTGCTGCTCTCATGAGATCCCCCACACGACCACGACCAACGAAGAGAACCCTCATCGGGCTCGTCGTCGCCTCGCTCGCCGCGACGCTGATCACGGTGGCCACCGCCGCACCCGCGCACGCCGCGACCACCGGATGCCAAGTCACCTACACGAAGTCCAGCGAGTGGCCCGGCGGCATGAGCATCAACGTCACGCTGCAGAACACCGGCACGGCGGCGTTGAGTTCCTGGGCCCTGACCTGGCACTTCCCCGACGCCAACCAGAAGGTCGGCAGCGGTTGGAGCGCCAACTGGTCGCAGACCGGCACCCTGGTCACCGCGACCAACCTGAGCTGGAACGGCACCATCGCACCCGGTGGCAGCACCGGCATCGGCTTCAACGGCACCTGGACCACCGCGGACCCGACGCCGACCGACTTCGCCGTCAACGGCTCGGCCTGCGCGGGGCCGGACACCCCGCCGGTCGTCAGCATCACCGCCCCGACCAGCGGGCAGCACTTCACCGCGCCGGCGACGGTCACGCTGAGCGCGTCGGCGAGCGATCCCGACGTCGGCGACTCGATCTCGAAGGTCGAGTTCTACCACGACGGGCTGCTGCTGAACACGGACACCGCCGCGCCGTACACGTTCGCGTGGACGAGCGTGCCGGCCGGCAGTTATTCGATCCAGGCGCAGGCCTACGACACGAAGGGCGACTCGACGCTGTCCGCGCCGGTGCCGATCGTCGTCGACGCGAACACCTCGCCCGCCGTGCTCGTGACGGCGACGCAGGTCTCCGTGCCGCAGGGCGGCAGCGCCACGGTCGGCGTACGGCTCTCCACGGCACCGACGGCGAACGTGACCGTCAGCGTCACCGGGGCCACGACCGGCGACACGCTGCTGACCGCGACGCCGACGACGCTCACGTTCACGCCGTCGAACTTCGCGACCGCGCAGAACGTGACGGTCGCCGACGCCACCACCGACGGCACCACCGGTGCCCGGGTCTTCACGTTCGCGGCGACCGGCTACACCTCGGTGGCGGTCACAGCGAACGCGCAGCCGGTCAGCCAGTCGGCGTACACGGCCCGGTTCCTGACGCAGTACAACAAGATGCACGCGTCGACGGCGGGCTACTTCAGCCCGCAGGGCATCCCCTACCACAGCGTGGAGACGTTGATGGTCGAGGCGCCCGACTACGGTCACGAGACGACGTCCGAGGCGTTCAGCTTCTGGCTGTGGCTCGAAGCGACGTACGGGCAGGTCACCGGCTCGTGGGACTCGTTCAACAACGCGTGGGCGACGATGGAGAAGTACATCATCCCGGCCACCGCCGACCAGCCCACGACGGCGGCCTACAACCCGGCGTCACCCGCGCAGTACGCGCCCGGAGGCCGCGCAACCGAGCCTCTACCCGACGGCACTGCAGTCGAGCGCACCCGTCGGCGTCGACCCGATCGCTAACGAGCTGACCGCCGCCTACGGCACCACCACTATCTACGGCATGCACTGGCTGCTCGACGTCGACGACATCTACGGGTACGGGCACTGCGAGGACCACACCACGAAGCCCTCGTACATCAATACGTACCAGCGTGGTGAGCAGGAATCGGTGTGGGAGACGATCCCGCAGCCGTCCTGTGACACGCTGACGCCGTACGGCGGCACGAACGGTTACCTGGACCTGTTCCAGACCGGTTCGAGCTACGCGTCGCAGTGGAAGTACACCGACGCTCCGGACGCCGACGCGCGCGCCATCGAGGCCGCCTACTGGGCCTACACCTGGGCCTCGGCACAGGGCAAGGCGTCGGCCGTCGCGGCCACCGTGGCGAAGGCCGGCAAGATGGGCGACTACCTGCGCTACTCGATGTTCGACAAGTACTTCAAGGCCGATCGGCAACTGTGTCGGCGAATCCACGTGCGCGAACGGCTCGGGCAAGTCCAGCATGGACTACCTGCTCGGCTGGTACTACGCGTGGGGCGGATCGACCTCCACCAGCGGCTCCTGGGCGTGGCGCATCGGCGACGGCGCGGCGCACTTCGGCTACCAGAACCCGATGGCGGCGTGGGCCCTGACCAACGTGCCCGCGATGGCACCGAAGGGCGCGACCGCGGCGACCGACTGGACCACGAGCCTGTCCCGGCAGATGCAGTTCTACCAGTGGCTGCAATCGAGCGAGGGCGCCTTCGCCGGCGGTGCCACGAACAGCTGGGGCGGCAACTACGGCACGCCACCGTCCGGGGACTCCACGTTCTACGGCATGTTCTACACGCCGAACCCGGTCTACGACGACCCGCCGAGCAACAACTGGTTCGGCATGCAGGCGTGGTCCGGTGAGCGGCTGGCCGAGTACTACTACACGACCGGCGACGCCGACCGCGAAGGCCATGCTCGACAAGTGGGTCACGTGGGCGTCCGCCAACACCACGATCAACGCGAACGGGACGTTCCTGATCCCGGACACGCTGAACTGGAGCGGGCAACCGGCCACGTGGAACCCGACCACCCCGGCGGCGAACACGAACCTGCACGTCACCGTCACCGTCCGCGGGCAACGACCTGGGCACCGCGGCGGCGTACGTGAAGCTGCTCGAGTACTACTCGGCCAAGTCCGGCAACACGGCCGCGAAGACACTCGCGAAGCAGCTGCTCGACGGCATCTGGCTCAACACCGACTCGCTCGGCGTCTCGGTGCCGGAGACCCGGACCGACTACAACCGGTTCACCCAGGTCTGGAACTCCAGCACCCAGCAGGGCCTGTTCGTGCCGTCCGGCTGGACCGGCAAGATGCCCGACGGCGACGTCATCAAGGCCGGTGACACGTTCCTGGACATCCGGTCCTGGTACAAGAACGACCCGCAGTGGGCGAAGGTTCAGGCCTACCTCAACGGCGGCGCGGCACCGGTGTTCAACTACCACCGGTTCTGGGCGCAGGCGGACGTGGCCATGGCCAACGCCGACTACGGCATGCTGTTCCCGAACGGCTGATCGGCACGAAACGGCGGCCGCATCGACTCGGAGTCGGTGCGGCCGCCGCTCATGCCGCTGTCTGTGATATGCGGCTTTCCCGCTCGGGCGGCGCCGCAAGACGACGTCTTCCCTCGTCGGCACAGCGCCTCCGGCGATGCTTCTCCTCAGCCCAGACGCCGCCGCGCCACCTCGCGAAAAGCCTGTCACATGCGGCTCTCCCGCTCGGGCGGCGCCGCAAGACGACGTCTTCCCTCGTCGGCACAGCGCCTCCGGCGATGCTTCTCCTCAGCCCAGACGCCGCCGCGCCACCTCGCGAAAAGCCTAGGCAGTCCACTCGGCGCGGGTCGCGTCGATCCAGCCGAGGGTCCCGGACGCGCCGCACTCCCGCGCGAGCGCCGCCGCCTCCTCGAGATGCCACCACGCGTCGTCGCGGCGCTCCTCGGTCCAGTCGAGTTCGGCCAGGGCGAGCAGGCCCGCCGCCACGCCGGCCGGGAAGTCGAGATCGCGGCGCAGACGCACGGACTCTTCGAGCCAATCCCGGGCTTCACGGGGACGGCCGGCGGCCAGATCGACGAAACCGAGATGCCGAGCCGCGTACGACATGATCATCGGGTCGTCGGCCTCGCGCGCCAGTTCGTAGGATCGTTGCAGGTGCCGCAGCGCCGTGGCCTCGTCGCCGTGCACGACCTGGTGATAGCAGCCGATCCAGAATTCGGCGTCGGCCAGACCCCTGGTGTCGCCGATGCGGGTGTAGAGCTTGGCCGCCCGTTTGAACGACGGCAACTCACCCGAGTTCTCCTCCCGGGTCGCGAGAAACTCCGCGTGCAGCAACCGGCCGTGCGACAGCGCCAGGTCGGCCTCCAGGCTGTCGAGCTCGCGATGTCCGGCGGCCGTCGCGTCCTTGTCACCGCCGAATACCGCCGATTCGTACAGTTTGCGGGCCTCGACGAGCCGGCCGTCCTCGGTTTTCCGCGCATCGGAGATCATGCCGACCAAATTAGCGCACGCGACCGGCGCTCGGCGGAATGAATTTTGGCCGCGCCGCCCGATGAACCGAGACATGTTCACACACGTGAATCGTTGTAGCGCGAGCGCATTCTTCCTTGCTGGGGGTGAGGAGGAGCGGCCGTCCGGCAACCCCGGACGGCCGTTCGCGTTTCCGGTCGCCGCACCGAATCGGCGGACGCTCTAAGGTATCGGAGTTGCCCGTACCCGTGAGAAGGGGTTGATCTTTCATGGCCTCGTGGCGTGACCTGCCCGGCCCCGCTCGCCGCATCGGCGCGACCATCAGCGCCGCCATCGACGCGGCCCGCGACGGCGACCGGGAGGCGTTCGTCACGGCATCGGCCGAGGTCGCGGCGCTGCCAGCGGACCAGACCGGCATCGTGCTCGGCGCCATCGTGCGCTCACTCCTCGAAGACCAGCATCCGGACGGGCTCGACGGCGACGACATGCACGCCGTGCTCGCCCGGTGCTTCCGGGGCGCCGTCGCCTGGCTGCCGTTCGAGTCCGTGGACGTGCAGGTGCTGGTCGCGGTGCTGTCGAGCGCGCTCGGCATCCACGAGCCCGGCGTCACCTACGAGGAGATCACCGGACCGATCGACACGCGCGGCACCGGCGACGACTGGGCCGGCGACCCCGACGTGCCCAGCATCGGGGCGAGCGCCGGACGGCGACACGATCGTCACGCCGAAGGCGCCGACCACGGCGCAGTACGCGTGGCATGCCCCGCTGCTGATCGCGGACCTGCTGACGGCCGGCGGGCGCCCGCTGGGCAGGTACCTCGACGGGGCGTTCACCGAGATCGCGCGCGCCGAGACGATGGAGATGCCGTGACCGACGAACGCGTTGACGCCGCTGTCATTCCGACACAGCGGCACGAGTCGGGCGCGCCGCCGGCCGACGGCGAGGCCGGTGAGAGCCGCAGCCTGGAACGTCTGATCTTCTTCTCGGACGCCGTGATCGCGATCGCGCTGACGGCCGATGACGCCTCGACGCCGCGACACGCTCACGCGACACGCCGTGCCGCTCGGATCTCCGACGCCACCGCTGATTCGATCTTGCCCCGGCAACACTGACGTCGGAGTTCTGGCCGCCGGCGTGTCGCCACGCCGATGCCGGGCTCACGACGCGGTGTTGTCGATGAACCGGCGGTGCAGTTCCGTCGTCAGCGTGTGGATCTCCCGGGTCAGCTGCGTGTTCGTCTTCAGTTCCAGTTCCTGCTCGTTGAAGTCGTGATCGGCCTTGGCCTGCTGAAACGCCGAAGCCCGGTTCTGCCCGATCATCACGAACGCCGACAGGAAGATGGCCTCAAGCGACACGACCAGCGTCAGCGTCGGCCACGGGTTCGACTCGAACCACAGCATCCAGACGGTGAACAGCACGGCGTGGATATAGACGAACCGCATCGAACCCGCGAACGCCGTGATCGCGTCCGCGATGCGTAGCTGCACGTCCTGGGTGCGTTGCGCTCGGGTCGCGACGACGACCGGGTGCTGTCGGCGGTCTTCGGCGCGACGCTGTGGTGGCACGGACATCGGATTCTCCCCGGTCGGCACGAAATTCGGCCCACCGTAACGCGGATGGTGTAGACAGTCGCGACCGTGGGCATACTCGGCGACATGTCGACCCGCCCGGCCCCGCCGCCGACCGAGAACAAACTCGCCGACCCCAGACCGCCGACCGAGAAGGCGCCGGCGCGCAGACCCCGCCGGCTGCCCGCCAAGGCCGTCAGCATGCTGCCCATCGTCGGCGTCACGGTGGCCGCGCTGCTCTTCACGGCGTTGCTCGTGCTCGTCCGCACCCAGTGGGCGCCGCTGGAGTCGGTCGACCACGGCATCGCGAGCCACCTCAACTCCGCCGTCGCCAGTCACGACGGCGTGCTCAAGGTGTTGAAGGGCATCACCTGGCTCGGCAGCGACGGCGTGCTCTGGACGGTCGTCCTCGCCGGCATCGTGGTCCTGCTCATCCGGCGCCTGCGTCCGCTGGCCATCTTCCTGGCCATCGCCGGCGCCGGCGCGCTGGTGCTCGACCCGGTGCTCAAGTCGTTGGTGGGTCGCCTGCGGCCGGTCGTCGCGCACCCGGTATCGCACGGCACCGGCAACAGCTTCCCGAGCGGTCACTCGCTCGGCTCGATCGTCTGTTACGGCGCGCTGCTGCTGGTGTTCCTGCCTGCGGTCCCCCACCGTTTCCGCCGCGCCGTGACGATCGCCGTGGCCGTGCTCGTCGCAGCGATCGGCACCAGCCGACTCATGCTCGGCGTGCACTACTTCTCGGACGTCGTCGGCGCCTGGTCACTCGGAATCGCGTGGCTCGGCGTGACCGCCGCGGCGTTCGAGCTGGGGCGCCGTCAGACCGGCCTGCGCGTGACCCGGCCGCTGACCGAGGGCCTGGAACCGGAAGCCGCGCACGACCTTGAACCGGCCGAGATCGACCCGGCCACCCCGCAGCATCCGGCGCGGATCGCGGCCGGTCTGGTCGTCGCGTTCGTGCTGACCGCCGGCGCCGTCGTGGGCTTCGGCGAACTCGTGACGCGCGGCACGAACGGGAACGGCAGCCTCCTCGGCGACCACGCGATCCCGCACTGGTTCGCGGCGCACCGGACATCCTCCCGCAACAGCCTGAGCGCCGTGTTCAGCACGATGGGCGCCACCCAGGCCATCCTGATCGTGGCGATCCTCACCTGTGTGCTGGCCGTCGCGATCACCCGTCGCTGGCGGCCGCCCATCTTCATCGCGACGCTGCTATTCGGCGAGCTGTTCCTGTTCCTGATCGCGCAGGTCATCATCAAACGGCCACGGCCGGACGTGCCGCACCTCGACGCGCACCTGCCGACATCGAGCTATCCCTCCGGGCACGTGGCCGCCACGCTGTGCCTCTACGTCGGGATCGCGATCCTCGTCTTCGGGCACACGAGATCGTGGTGGCGATGGCTCTTCCTGATCCCGGCGGTGCTGATGCCGGTGCTCGTGGCCGCCTCGCGGATGTACCGGGGCATGCACCACCCGACCGATGTGCTCGGCGCCGTCGTCCTCGCGGGCGTCTGGCTCCCGGCCGTGTACCTCATGATCCGACCGAATTCCGGCCACCAACCGAAGGAGGCGCCGTGACGAAGACCATCGCGGTCATCGCGCACAGCGGCAAGACGTTGGGCGGCGGACTCGACGAGTTGCGCCGGCTCATCACCGAACACACGACAGAACCATTTCTGTGGTACGAGGTGCCGAAAAGCAAGAAGGCCCCGCGCATGGTCCGGAAGGCGATGAAGCAGGGCGCCGACCACCTCATCGTCTGGGGTGGCGACGGCATGGTGCAGCGGTGCCTCGACGCGGTCGTCGGCGCCGGCGACACGGCCGGTTCCGACGTGACCGTCGCGATCATCCCGGCCGGCACGGCGAACCTGCTCGCACACAACCTCGGCATCCCCCATGACCTGCCGCAGGCCGCCGAGATCGCGTTCGGCCCCGACCGGCGCCGGCTCGACCTGGGCCGTTTCAACGGGGAGCACTTCGGGGTCATGGCCGGCATCGGATTCGACGCCCGCATGCTCGAAGCCGCCGACGGTTCGTTGAAAAACCGCCTGGGCCGGCTCGCGTACGTGTGGACGGGTCTGCATGAGGTCTCCCAACCGCCGACACGCGTACGCATCCGGATCGACGGCACGACGTGGTTCGAAGGCGACGCGACCTGTGTGCTCGTCGGCAATGTCGGCACCGTGTTCGGCGGGGTGACGCTGTTCGACGACGCCCGCCCCGACGACGGATGGCTGGACATCGGGGTCACGACCGCACGCGGGCCGGCCGAATGGGCGCGGGCGCTCGGCACCGTGAGCACCGGACCCTCCGACCGCTCGCCGTTCGTCCGCACCACCCGGGGGCAACGCATGTCGATCAAGATCCGCCGCCCGCTGATGTACGAGCTCGACGGCGGCGCCCGGGTCAAGACCGGCCGCGTAAAGGTGCGCGTGGTGCCCTCGTGTGTCACGGTGTGCGTCCCGGCACCGCATGCCGGCCCGTGAACGCGAACAGTTTATACGTCGACGATTGTGGGAAAGTGAGCCCGTGGATTTGGACCAGCCCCGCGGCGTAGACGCGCCGGATCGCGTCGACGACCTCGCCGACGACGACCGCACCGACGACCAAGAGGCCACCCTCGTCGCCGAGGCCGAAGCCGAAGCGATCGCGCTGAACGACGAGAGCGGCCAGATCTTGGGCACGCCCGGACCCCCGCTGAGCCGCCGCTCGCCGTTCATGATCGGGCTGCTCGGTGCCGCCGGCGTCGGCGTGACCTACGAGTTGTTCCAGTTCGTCTTCGCCGCCAGCAAGCGTCCTCGTCCTCATCGGACTGTCGCTGTTCCTCGCGATCGGTCTGGAACCGGCGGTGCAATCGCTGATGAAGTGGCGGATCCGCCGAGGCTGGGCCGTGCTGATCGTGGCCCTGATCTTCATCGGCGCGGTCGGCGGATTCCTCGCGATCGCCATCCCGCCCCTGGTGACCCAGTCGCAGGCGTTCATCAAGGAGATCCCGAACTACGTGGCCCAGATGCGTGACCACAGCACCACGCTGGGGCGCCTCGACAGCCCGGTTCCACATCCAGGAGAACGTGACCAAGGCACTGAAGTCGTCGCAACGGCACCACGGTCGCGACCGGTGTCATCGGCGCCGGGAAGGTCGTGCTGACCACGACGGTGTCCACCTTCACCGTCCTGGTCCTGACCGTCTACCTGCTCGCGGACCTGCCCCGCATCCGCCGGCTCATCTACCGCCTCACGCCGTCGTCGCGCCGGGCGCGGATCATCCTGATCGGCGACGAGATCAGCGTCAAAGTCGGCCGCTACGTGCTGGGCAACCTCGCGACGAGCCTCATCGCCGGCGTCGGCACGCTGATCTGGCTGCTCGCCTTCGGCGTGCCATACCCGATCGTGCTCGCGGTGATGGTCGCGGTCTTCGACCTGATTCCCGTGGTCGGATCGACGGTGGCCGGGGTGATCGTGACGCTCGTGGCGCTGTCGGTGTCACTGCCGGTCGCGATCGCCACCGCCGCGTTCTACATCGCGTACCGGCTGCTCGAGGATTACCTGATCGTGCCCCGGATCATCGGGCACGCGGTCTCGGTGCCGGCCACGGCTACGATCGTGGCCGTGCTCGTCGGCGGCGCGGTGATGGGCCTGATCGGAGCGCTCGTCGCGATCCCGGTGGCGGCCG
This sequence comes from uncultured Actinomycetota bacterium, assembly GCA_963797605.1. Lineage (GTDB taxonomy): Bacteria > Actinomycetota > Actinomycetes > Mycobacteriales > Micromonosporaceae > DASQPR01. The sequence goes on from CAWCPX010000009.1 coordinate 510,569, forward strand.
CGATCGACATCCTGCTGCGGGAGACGGTGTTCCCGCGGCTCGACAAGGCGTAACCGGCCGGCGCGGGCCGCTCAGGAGCGGTCGATCGCCGTCGCGACCGTCACCGTGGTGCCGCCCGGCCCGGTCTCCAGCAACATCCGGTCGGTCAGCTTGCGGATCATCCAGAGCCCGCGGCCGGTGAGGGCACCGGGCGCCGAGGGCGATTCGCCGGCCAATTCTGGAGCCGTCAGGCCGGGGCCGCGGTCGGTCATCTGGCAGTAGACCACGCCACCGGTGCACCACACCCACACCCAGCCGTGGCCGCCGCCGTGCCGGACCACGTTCGTCGCGAGTTCGTTGGCGGCGAGCACGAGGTCGTCGACGGCGTCGCTCGGAAGCCCGGTGATCCGGGCATGCTGATCGACGAACGACCGGACGGCGGCTAGCGAGCCCAGGTCAACCATGCGGCTGGGCGCGTCTCGGGGGCGGGTCGCGGTCGTCACCTCAATGATCATGGCAGGGCGCGCGGGGTCGGAGGAACCGCCGACGTGCGTCATGGGCTTCCCTCCAGACCTGTGCCACCCGTCCTTACCCCGATTCTCGCCATTAACACCCGCGTCGGGTGGCGCGATGCGGATAGAGCGCAAATTCGCTGATCCGCCCTCACCGGCTGACCCGCCGCACGGCGACCATCGCGATGTCGTCGGCCGGATCGGCCGGACCGACCTCGGTGAGAATGCGGCTGGCGAACGCTTCCAGATCGCTCTCGACGATCTTCGTCGCGGCTCGCAGTCGCCGCAGGCCGATGTCGAGGTCCTCCTCGCGCGTCTCGATCAATCCGTCCGTGTAGAGCAGCAGCGTGTCGCCGGGCCGCAGGTCGAACTCGATCTCCTGCGCGGCGCGGACCTGGATGCCGAGCAGCGGCGTGTGCTGGGTGATCACGTGGGTCTCCGTGTCCGATCGGTGCAGCGGTGGCGGATGGCCCGCGTTCGCCAGCCGTACGCGCCCGGTCGTGATGTCGATGGCGAGCAGGCAGATCGTCGCGATCTCGCCCGGGATCAGGGTCTGCATGAGCCGGTTCAGCCGGTCGAGCACCGCACCGGGACCGTGGCCCTCGGCCAGGTAGGCGCGGGTGGCATGACGTACCTCGGCCATGATCGTCGCGGCGTGCAGCGAGTGACCGCCGACGTCACCGACCGCGACGAACACGTGGTTGTCGAACTGCACGACCTCGTAGAAGTCGCCGCCGATCTCGGCCCGGTCGCTGGCCGGCACGTAACGCACGGCCAGATCGAGTTCGGGCACGTGCGGCATTTCCCGTGGCAGCAGGCTGCGCTGCAGCGTCAGCGCGATGTCGTGCTCCTCGTCGTAGAGGCGGGTGCGGTCCATCGCCGACATCAGCGCCTGCCCGAAAAGCGTCAGTTCGGGCGCCCCGGCCAGCGTCGCGCCGACCGGCACGATCACGGAGATCGCCGGCCGATCGGTCCGGGAGCGGACCGTGACGACCCGCAGCATCGTCACGCCCGGCCACGCCTGCTGCGGCCACCGGGTCACCGGCTGATCGTGGACGCCGACGCCCACCGGCGCGTCATCGAAATCGACGACCGACGGCCGCACGACCGCCTTCTCGTCGACGCCCGCGCACAGCGCGATCAGGCGTCCGCCGTCGGCGCCGGTGGTCGCGATCGCGGCAGGCGCGGCGAAAATCCGGGTGGCGCCGGCCACGGCCGCCAGCAACAGGGCCCGTTCGCCGATGGTGGCGTTCATGGCGACGGTGACGCGTGCCAGGTCGACCAGCCGGCCGGCGAGCCGCTCGGCTTCGAGCCGGGCCTGGTAGTAGCGCAGAATCGCGGCCACCGTCGCGAGCAGTTCGTCCGGGTCGATCGGCTCGACGAGGTAGGCGTCGGCGCCGCGTTCGAGCCCGTGGGTGCGGTCCACCGCGTGAATCGCGGCCGCCGACACGTGAATCACCGGCGTGGTGCCGAAGGCCGGGTCCGCCTTGATCTGCTCACAGACCTCGAAACCGGTCATGTCCGGCAGCCGAACATCGAGCACGACCAGGCTCACGCCGCCCTGGCGGAAGCGGGCCAGAGCCTCGGTGCCGGTCGCGGCCTCGATCACCACGTAGCCGCCTCGGCGCAGCCAGCTCGCCAGCACGTATCGCTTGGACGGAGTGTCGTCGACGAGCAGCACGACGTTGTTCTCGCCCGTCATCGTGCATCGCTGTCGTCGGTCATCGCACCGGCCGGGGCACGACCGTACTGCGTACCACGACGCACAGATCATCGAGGGTCGTGGCGGTCTTGTCGAGGATCGCGGCGGTGCGGGCCGCCGCCGGGTGCCCGATCAGCTCCTGGGGGTAGGCGGTGAGCACGACGACCGGGACCTCGCTCAGCGACGCGTCCTTTGCCAGATTGTCGAGCACCGCGAAGCCGTCGAGCACGGCCAACCGCAGATCAAGGAAGATCATGTCGGGTGCGCGTACGTGTGCGGCCGTCAGTGCGGTCCGGCCGTCGGCGGCTTCGTAGACCGTGAAACCGCAGCCGCGCAACACCCCGCTCGCCGCTGTGCGGAACCCCTCGTCGTCGTCGACCACGAGCACGCTGATCGGCGGCGGCTCGGCCGCCGTGTCACCGGCGTCGCCGATCGGGAACCGGACCGTGAACGTGCTGCCGACTCCGGGCGCGCTGACGAGGTCAAGTGTGCCCCCGAGGATCGACACGAGCCGGCGGGCGTAGGGCAGGCCGAGGCCCGTGCCCGTCACGCTCGCCTGCATGTTGTTACGGACCTGGTGGAACTCTTCGAACACGCGCTCCTGCTCGTCGGCCGGAATGCCGATGCCGGTGTCGGCAACCGTGAGCGCGACGTGCGCAGCGGTCTCCGGGTCGCCGGGTTCCACCGTGGCGGAGAGGCGTACCTCGCCGGTCGGGGTGAACTTGAGGCCGTTGGTCACCAGGTTTCGCAGCACCTGCTGCAGCATGAGCGGGTCGGTCTGCAGCGGCGGTACGTTCCGCGGATCGTCGACGACCAGGACGGTCTCGCTGCTCGGCGTGACCGCTCGCAGGGTGCCTCGGAGCGTGTCGAAGATCGGGCCGAGATCGACGCGTTCGGGCATCGGCTCCAGCCGCCCGGACTCGGCCTTGGCGAGGTCGAGGAGTTCGTTGACGAGCGTCAGCAGACTGTGGCCGGACGCGTCGACGAGCGCGAGTTGGTGCGCCTGCTCCTCGGTCAGCGGATCGGACGCCGGGTCGCGCAGCAGGCGCGTCAGCCCGACGATGGACGTGACCGGTGACCGCAACTCGTGGCTGACGTTCGCCAGGAACCGCGTCTTCGCCTCGCTCGCGGCGCGCACCTCGGTGTTCCGCTGATCGAGTTCGGCGTAGAGCGCGACGACGCCGCGGTTCGTCGCCTCCAACTCGCCGGAGAGTTCCGTGTAGAGCGCGACCACGCCCTGATTGGTCGCTTCCAGTTCCTCGTTCAGTTGGAGGAGTTCGTCGCGGTGCGCCTGCACCTCGGCAAGCGTCGCGAGCAGTTGCCGGTTGTTCTCCGCCAACTCCTCCATCGCCGTGCCCGCGGTCAGATGCGCGACATCGGCCGAGATCGCGCGCAATTCGTCAGCGGACAGGCCGGCTACCTGGTCGGGCAACCGCCGTGCCATCGTCACCACCGTCTCCTGTTCTCCGCGTTCAATCTCCCACTGGTCCATCAGGCCCTTCGTGACCTGGAGACCAGCGACGAAGACATCGTCGGCCCGGGCCGGTGTCCAGGCCCGGAGCACCAGCAGTGGACGATCGTTACCCCGCGCCGAGGCGGCCAAACCATCGGGTACGACCAGGGTGAACGTGATGGTCGCCATGCCGGTGCCGCCAAGCAGGCGCCGGCCGATCTCGGAGATCGCGGTGGCGATCCGGATCTGATCCTGGCCCTCCAGCCTGAGCGCGGCCGCGATCTGGCGGCCCTGGCGGCGCGCGGCGAAGACGTCCTGTTCGGTGGTGATCGTCGCCCGGCACAGCTCAACGCCGCTCATCTGCGCGCCACCAAGATCGACGCGTCGTCGCGCCGCTTCGCGGCGTCGCGGAGCACGGTCGCCGCCACGACGACCGGTGGGTGCGAGCGAAGTCCCGGATAGTCGTGGAGAGTCCAGCGATCGGTGAGCCCGTCGGAGTGCAGCACCACGAGCGCGTCCGTTGGCATCGGGTACGTGAATTCGCGCACGTCACGACGTTGCTGGCCGATGATGCCGGGCATCGAGACCATGGTGCGGCGAGCGTGATCCGACTGGATCGTGCCGGAGATGTTGCCGATCCCGGCGTAGCGCACGGTCTCCTCCGCGCTGTCGAGTTCCGCGATCGCGACGACCGCGCCCCGGGTATGCCGGGTGTGCTCGTGGATGTGATTCAGGACGGCCTTCGGCGAGCCGGGCGGCGCACCGCGGAAGTGCACCTCGACGGCGCGGGCGGCGATCGACGCGAGCGGACCGTGGCCGAGCCCGTCGCACAGCATGATCTGGCGCCGCTCCCCGATCTCCCGGGCGGCGTAGCCGTCGCCGCAGACCTCCTCGCCCTCGATCGGGCGAGACACCCCTTCGACCCACGGGGTCGTCGTCATGTGCTCGCGCCACAGCGTCACGGCGACCACCGTGCCGACGCCGACCTGCGAGTAGACGTCGGATTCGTCGGCGAGTCGGGCGATGGCGCCGAGCCCGATGCCCAGCGTGCCGCCGGTGGAGTGACCGTCGCGTGTGGACTCGGCCACGTCGGCGATGCCCGGGCCCCGGTCGATCGCGAGCAACTCGATCCCGGCGTGATCGGCCAGGCGCCGCACACGCAGCAGCATCACGCCGTCGACCGCGTGCCGGGCCAGGTTCGTCGCCATTTCCATGGCGACGATCGCCACGTCACCGAGCACCCGTTCGGGTAGCCGGATCTCGGTGCCGAGCGCGACGGCGGCCCGGCGTACGCCCGCGGCCACCGCCGGTTCGTCGACACGCATCCATACGCGGTCTTCCGCGGTCGTGCCGACACCGGTGGTCATGGCGCTCGTCACCGCTCCCATTTGACTGCTGTGACGACGGTTCCCTCGCCGACCTTCGTCCACAGGTCGAACTCGTCCATCAACCGGCGGGTGCCGGAGAGCCCGAGGCCCAGGCCGCCACCGGTGGTGTACCCGTCGACAAGGGCTTGATCGACGTCGACGATGCCCGGGCCCTCGTCGATGAAGGCGATCCGGATCCCCTGCCTCCGGCCGTTCGTGACGGCCTGCACCTCGGCGCGGCCGCCGCCGCCGTAGACCAGGGTGTTGCGGGCCAGCTCGCTGGCGGCGGTGACGAGTTTCGTCTGGTCGACCAGGGACAGCTTGGTGGCCACCGCGGCCGCGCGCACCATCTGCCGGACACGCACCACATCGTCGTCTGCCGTGATGGTCTGCGTGTGCAGCGGGCCGGCCGGCTCAGCGTTGATCATGCGACGCCGTCACCCCCACGTGGGAGCGTCGTCGATCAGGAGATCGGTCGGTGACTCCTCGACTTCGTCGATCTGGTCCTTCCGGCGGGCGGCCCGCAGCGCGCGCAGACCGAACTCCACATTGAGCGCGGTCCGGATGCCGCGCAGCGGGAGGCCGAGTTCGACCAGGGTGATGGCTACAGCGGGACGCATGCCGACGACCACGGTCTCCGCGTCGAGCACCTTCGAGACCGCCGCGATCGTGGCGAGCATGCGGCCGACGAATGAGTCGACGATGTCGAGCGCGGTGATGTCGATGATGACGCCCTTGGCGCCGGTGGTGACGATCCGGTCCGCCAGGTCTTCCTGCAACCGCACCGCGAGCTGGTCTTCGAGGTCGACCTGGATCGACACGAGAAGCACGTCGCCGAGCGTCAGGACGGGTACGCGATCCATGCCGGCTCCCGCCTACATCGCCGACGTCGGGGCGCGACGGACAATCTGGACACCGCTTGCGCGCAGGGCGTACTGCAACGCGTCCGACAGGTTCGCTTTCGTGACGATCTCGCCGAATTCGATGCCGAGCGACACGATCGTCTGGGCGATCTGCGGCCGAATGCCCGAGATGATGCACTCGGCGCCCATCAGTTGAGCGGCCACCACCGTCTTCAGGATGTGCTGGGCGACCTGGGTGTCGACGGCCGGGACGCCGGTGATGTCGAGGATCGCGTACGGCGAACTGGTGTCGACCAGCGCCTGCAGAAGCCGTTCCATGACCACCTGGGAGCGGGCCGAGTCGAGCGTGCCGATCAGCGGCACGGCGACGACGCCCTCCCAGAGCTTGACGACCGGGGTGGAGAGTTCGAGCAGTTGCTCGGACTGCTCGGCGACCAGGGCGTCGCGGGTGTTCACGTAGGTCTCGAAGGTGAACAGGCCCAGCTTGTCGACGAACGAGGAAAACGCGGCGTAGTCGGCGAGCGCCTGCTGGTTGCTGCCCTGGTGCGCGAGCAACGCGTCCTTCACCGCGAACACGCTCACCGCGGTCTCGGTGGCGCTGAAACCCTGCCGCGCGCGGGTGCGGGAGAGCTCGGCCAGGATCGCCATCAGATCCCCGGCCGACGCCAGGTCGGTGCTGGTGATGCCGCTGTCGAGCGCGGCCTGCAGCGCCGTGTAAAGATCATCGAGCTGACGGCCGAGTTCGGTCTTGGTGAGACGGCCGCGCAGCGTGTCGCGGACGGCCTCGCCCCAACTCTCGACGATCGCCTCGCGATGAGAGGCCAGTGTTTTGGCCAGGCGCTTGCTTGCGGGAGCATCCATCTGTCATCTGCCTTCGGTTTCATCGGGCTAGGTCGCGAGGCGGCGCACGTGGACGCTGCGGGGGCTGGGTGGACCCTATCGAACCCGATCACGGTTCGGGGGTGGGCGTTGCGGTCCGGATGCCGACCCGCGAGAATCATCCACGCGGCGTTCGAACACGGGTCCGCACGAACAGCCGCCGGCACGATCACACCGGAGACGAGATGCCCCTTCACATCACGCACGAACAACGTGGTTCGCACGTCGTCCTGGTCGTCGTCGGCGAGTTGGACCTGGTCACGGCACCCGAGCTGACCAGCGCCGCGCTGGCGGCCATCGACTCCGGAGCACGCGACGTGATCGTCGATGCGCATGCCCTGTCCTTCTGCGATTCTTCGGGTTTGACGGCTTTCGTGCGGATCGCCAACCGGCTGGAAAACGGCAGCGGACGGCTGGCGATCGCCGGTCCGCCGCCGATCGTGCGTCGGGTTCTGGAAGTCAGCGGCCTCGACGAGGCGTTCGTCGTCGTCGACGAGGTGCCCGACGCCGTCACGGCACTCGACGCCTGATCGTTCTTCCCGCTCATCGCCCACCCGTCCTGATCGCGCTCGCCGGAAGCGCTACCCGGGCCGCGGCCTGTGTAAACGTGACCGTCGTCGCCTTTCGCCGTGGGCCGGCCGCTACCCGCGCAGGTGATAGAGCGTCAGCGCGGCGAGCGAAGCGGCGTCGACGATCGCGCCGGCCAACACCATCTCGGTGACCTCGGCATCGGTGAACGCCCGGTGCACCATGTCGAGTTCGGTGGCCTCCCGCGCGTGGTCGCCCTCGGTCAGCCCGGTCGCGAGGTATACGTCGAAGCCCTGGGTGGCGAACCCGTACGCCTGCGCCAGATGCCCGAGCAGCGTCAGCCGGTCGGCCCGCAGCCCGGTCTCCTCGGCCAACTCCTGCCGGGCCAGTTCCTCGAGGGTGCCGCTCATGCCGGCGCCCCAGCTGCCCATCGGGAACTCCCACGCCCGCCGCCCGACCGGGTAGCGGTGCTGCTCGACGAGCCAGAAACCGCCGTCCCAGCGCGGCAGCACGAGCGCGAAGTCGGGTTTCTCGACGACACCGTAGATGCCGACGGACCCGTCCTGCCGGCGTACGTCGTCTTCCCGCACGGTCATCCAGGCATTCGTGTAGACGACGCGACTTCCGAGCAGTTCCATGCCGCCGATCTTGCCAGAGCCGGTCTATCCGTCGACGTGGATGATCGCGGTGATGGCGGTGCCCGTCTCGGGCCGCTCGATCACGACGTCGTCGCTGAGCCGGCGCACGATCCACAGACCCCGCCCGCCGGTCGCGTTGAGCGGCACCTCGTGCACGCCGGCAGCCTCCGGGTCCTCGATGCCCGGGCCGTCATCGACCACCTGGCAGTAGACGGACGCGGCCTGCCGCCACAGCCGTAACCGGGCGGCACCGCCGGCGTAGCGGATCGCGTTGGTGGCCAGCTCGTTCGCGATGACGAGCAGCTTGCTGAGGCGGTCCTCACTCACACCGAGTTCGGTCGCGTGCGCGGCGACGGCGGCTCGCAGCGAGTAAAGGCTGTCGATGTCGACCTCCGCGTCCAGCGGCGGGTCGGCCGGCACTCCGACCGTGGGCAGCCCGGATGCTCCGTCGCGGTCCGGTGAGGTGTCGTTCATGACTGGATCCGGATCCGCAACTGCGACGCCTGCACGGCACCGACCGCCTCGAACACCGCGGCCACCGCCTCGGGGCACGTGACGATCATGTGCCGGTCCGCCGGCAGACTCAGCGCGGTCTTCGCGATCACGGTCGCGGCCGTGACGTCGATGAAACGCAGCTTGGTCAGGTTGACATGGATGTCTTGGTCGAGGCGCAGCGCCTCGGCGAGCGCGTGCTGCAACGGATCGAGGCTGGTGAAGTCGATCTCGCCGGCGAGTCGGATGCCGGGCGGACGGTGCTGCCGGCAGATCCGCAGCAGCGGCGTGTCGTGGTAGGCCACGGCGGCGACGGTCTTCGGGTGGGCGTCCGCGACGAAGGCGAGCGTGACCGGATCGAAGCTGTCGCGGGCGTACTGGCAGACGACCGTCAGCTTGCCGTCGCCGAACAACCGGCCGACCCGCGACTCGAACGCGACCAGCTCATCGGCGGCGACCACTGCCCGGGTGGCCCAGCCCATGTCGGCGGTGACCCGCACGCCGGGAAAGCCGAGGGTGGCGGCGCGGTCGAGTTCGCCGGCGATGATCGTGATCATGCGATCGGCGGTGACCGGGCCGCCCGCGAGCCACGAGTCGGCGTTGCCGCCCATCGAGAGCTGGCCGCGGCGGATCGCGTCGGCCGTGGGCACGTCACGGGACTCGAGTTCAGAAGCCAAGTCGCCGGAGGGTACGTCGTCGGTGAAGCAGACGACGCGCTGCCCGAGTTGCAGGCCGTCCACGACGAACTCGGCGATCAGGTCGATGCGCTCATCGGGGTCGGTGAACGTCAGGCACGCATGATCGCCGGAATCGAGGCCGTCGATCCTCACCGCGTCCGCCATCAAGGCTCCCTCCCGCCGCCGACCGGGCGCGCTCGCTATTCCCGGCGCGCCGTGTGGTCAAACATCGCACATCCGGCGAACGGACGCGTCGATAGGGGCGGTGGCGGGTCAAAAGCGGCGGCGGGTCAGGCTCCGGTACACCATCTCGGTCAGCGTCACGATATCGAAGACGGGCACCCCGAGGCGATCCTGGATCGCGTACGCGAACGGGACCAGGTCGGTGCACTCGATGATCAGCGCGCCGAGGTCCGGATGGGCGGCGGCGAGCGCGTCGACCTCGGCGAGCACCTCGTCGCGGAGCCGGCCCGCGTCCAGCTCGACGCGGCGGCCCTCCAGCATGACCTCGCGGAACTCCGGCCGGTCGGCCATGCCGGCGACGCAGATGGGCACCGACTCGCCGTCGATCGCGGCCAGGTGTCGGCGGGTGAGGGCGGCCTTGTTCGCGACCAGCAGCCCGACCCGGCGGCCGGCGGGGATCATCCGGTGCACCATCGGCAATTGGATCAGGCTGGACGTGTACAGGGGTACGTCGACGGCGTCCGCCAGTTCCCGCTGGAACAGCACCAGGAATCCGCAGGCGCCGGTGATCGCGGACGCCCCGCGTGCTTCGAGTTGCCGGGCGGCGTCGATGAACGGGTCGAGGAGGCGGGGATCGGCCTGGCTCACCACCCGTTCCGGCGTCGCGCCGACCACGACCTGGTAGTCGACCGGGAAGTCGAACGTGACCGGATTGCGGATGTGCCCGGGGATCTTCGTGAACGCGGTGTCCAGGCAGAGCACGCCGATCGTGGTGCCGGTCATGTCACGACCCTCCGTAGCGGTCGACGCGCATCGGCATGACGTCCATCTCCGGAGCTTCGCCGGTGAGAATCTGCGCGAGGATTCTGCCGCCGACCGGGGCGAGGCCGAGCCCGATGTGGCCGTGGCCGCACGCGACCGACACGTTCCGGTACGCCTCGGCGCGGCCGATGTACGGCAGGCTGTCCGGCGTACAGGGCCGGAAGCCGCTCCACGTCTCGACGGTCTCGGTCTCGGCCAACTCCGGCAGATAGGCGCGGACGGTCCGGCGCATACCGTCGATCCGCCGGGCCGACAGCGAGCCGTCGAGCCCTGCGAGTTCCATCGTGCCGCCGAACCGCAGCCGGTCGCCGAGCGGCGTGAGGCCCATCCGTTCCTCGCCGAACAGCACCGGCCGCCGCGGCGCGTTCGGCGGCATCGCGACCGTCACGCTGTACCCCTTGATCGGCTGCAGCGCGAGCCCGATGTTCAGTTTGCGGGCGCACGCCGTCGACCAGGCGCCGGCCGCGAGCACGACCTCGCCCGGCCGGAAGTCGCCGCGGGTCGTGCGGACCTGGGTCACCGACCGGTCCCCCACCTCGAAGCCGATCACCTCGGCCTGCTCGTGGATCTCCACCTCGGCGGACCGCAGTGCCTCGGCGAACCGCAGCGTGAACGCCGGCATGTCCAGGTGCGCGCCCTCCGGGTTGAACACGGCGCCGACGGCCTCGAAGCGCGCCGTCGGCTCCAGCGCCGTGATCTCACCCGGCGCGAGCACCCGCAGTGGTACGCCGTTCGCGACCGCGTGCGGGACTCCGCGACAGGCCCGGTCGAACGCGTCCGGCGACCGGTAGGCGAGCAGCATGCCGCCCTCGGTGAAGGTGCCGGCGAGCGGGCCGGACGCGCACAGTTCGGTCAGGATCGCGAGGCTGCGCTGCTTCATCGTGAGCAGCGTCCGGAAGCCGTCACGCGCCCCGTGCTCGGTCCCGGCGCGACGGAAGTTGCGCAGCCAGGACAGCAGTTCGGCGTCCCATCCCGGTGCCACGTGCAGCGGCGCGTCCGGATGGCGCCACGGGCCCAGACCCGCCGCGAGCAGGCCCGGTTCGGCCAGCGGCGCGGATCCCTGCGTACCGACGAAACCGGTGTTGCCGTAGGAACACGATGTCGCGCCGCCGACCGCGCCCCGCTCCACGACCGTGACGGTGCGACCGGCCTGGCGCAGGTAGTGCGCGCAGAACAGGCCGGCCACGCCGCCGCCGATGACGAGCACGTCCGGCGACGCCGCCGAATCGGGTGCCGGCATCCGCTAGAGGCTCACGACGAAGAACGTCTGCGGCAGGTTGACCACGACGCGCTCGTAGATCTGGGCCATCAGCGCGATGCCCGGTTCGGCGAAGGTGCCGGGCGGCGGTTCCGCGAACCGGATCACCGAGCGCCCGGCGTCGAACAGCTGGGCGCCGTGCCCGAAGTCGCCGACGACCGCCGTGCCGGGCTCGACCAGGCGGGTACGCACGATGAACACGCCGTTCGCCTCGACGTCGGCCATCAGATGCCCGGTCTCGATGTAGCGGTAGTAGTCGACCGGGTTGATGATCAGACCATCGGCGGTGCAGCCCATCTGCTCGACCTCGTCGCACGCGGCCAGGATCGTCGAGCCGAACGGTGGCTTCGACGGCATGCGGGCGATCCCGGGCAGGCTCAGCAGGCCGGTGTCACCGCAGAGGATCGTGTCGTTTTCCGCGGTCGCGAGGCGCACGATCAGCCGGTAGTTGATGAACGACTCGAACGTCTCCGGGTCCTCCCAGAGATCGGGCGGCACCTGCACCCAGGCGGTCGTCGGCAGCAGCTCCGGGATCGGAGACTTGTGGAAGTGGTTCGCCAGCTCCCGCCGGATCTCGCTGTGCGCGACGTCGGCGGTCGACGGCGTCTCATGCCAGTACCACTGCCGGGGATCGCGCGACAGGTCGACGACCTTGAACATGTTCCGGCACGGGTAGCGGGGTTTGCGGCGGGAACTCGTCAGTGAGTCGGTGATCGTGACGTCGAACTCGACCGACGCCGCCAGTCCGTCGGCCATGGTGGCCTCGACGAACCGGCGGCCCGGCGACATCTGCTGCTTGCGGTCCGCGACGACCTCGGCGATCGTTCGCTTCATCACCTCTGTGGTCATGATCGGTTGCTCCTAACTCCGGTCGCGCTGCGATGGGCCGCGTTTGCGGGCGACGAAGATGCCCCAGCCGAACTCGTTGTTGTCGATAGCGACCTGGATCTCGCCGCAGGACTCGGCGAACGCGAGGATCCATTCCCGGGCGGCCCGGTCGTCGGTGGTCTCGGCCCGCTCGCGAGCCATCGCGCCCAGCACACGGTAGGTCTGCCGGATGTGGCTCTGCAGGTTGCGCGCGAGCAGGATCTCGAACCCGGCCTCCTCCAACGCGGCCTGGTAGCCGACGAACGAGTAGCCGCCGTTCCACCGCACCCGGTCGTAGACGTGCTTGCGGGCGCGTTCCCCGATCTCGGTGGTGGGCTGCAGGAAGTCCGAGAACGCGAAGATGCCGCCGGGCCGCAGCACCCGGTGGATCTCGGCGTGGCTGCGGGGCTTGTCGGGCACCAGGAAGAGTGCGTCCTGGCTGACGACGTGACTGAAGGTCGCGGCCTCGTAGGGCATCGCGGTGGCGGACCCGTGCCGGAAGGACACGCCCAGCACACCGGGGTGTCGCGACAGTTGTTCCCGCGCGAACTTGACGCGTTCGATGCTCAGATCGAGGCCCTCGCCGCCGCATCCGATCCGCTCGGCGAGGTGCGTCAGGAAGTTGCCGCAGCCGCACCCGACGTCCAGCACCGACGAGGCCGCCTCGATGCGACCGTCTGCGGCGAGGATGTCGCTCGTGCGCGTGGCCGCGGCCCGATAGTCGGTGTCGGCGTCACCGTCGAAGTAACCGGTGTGCAGCACGCCTTCGCTGTCCCAGAAGCTCAGGTAGGTCTCGGTGGTGCGGTCGAAGAACTCACCGACGTCGGTCTCGGTGAAGCCGTGGCTTTCCTGCAGCATTAGGGGCCCCTCTCAGGCGATGACCAATTCGTAAAAGGCCGTCATGTGTACGTGTCCTTGCGGGCGCCGGTCAGGTGCGGTTGTTCCGGGCCCATCACGCCGGCCCCACCGTCGATCAGGTGCACGGCGCCGGTGACGAACGCGGCGCGCTCGCTCGCCAGGAAGGTCGCCACGGCCGCGACCTCGGCCGGGTCGGCGAGCCGCCCGAGCGCGTTGTGGTGGCCCATGGCCGCCAACTGCGCCTCGACGTCGCCGTCGGGACCGGCCAGTTTGGCGGCGGCGCGCTCCATCGGGGGCGTACGCGCTCCGCCGGGCGCCAGCACGTTGACGGTGATCCCGTCCCGGCCGACCTCGAACGCGAGCGCCTGCGCGAACCGCACGATCGCGGCCCGTGTGACACCGGAGAGCGCCAACGGGCCGATCGGGATGGCCGCCGTCTCGGACGCGACGAACAGCAGTCGTCCCCAACCGGCGGCGCGCATGTGCGGGAGCGCGGCCAGGGCGAGGCCGACGGCGGGTAGCAGCACCCGGTCGACGGCGGACGCGTACTCGGTCAGGTCGAATCCGGACGCGGTGCCGATCGGTGGGCTCCCGCCGCTGACGAGCAGGACGTGTACCGCACCGAACTCGGCCGCCACGTCGTCGACCCATCGGTGCGCAGCCTCGCGGTCGGCGGTGTCGACGCTGGTCGCGTGGACCCGGCCCCGGGCGGTCTCCTTGATCGCGCGTTCCGCGTCGGCCAGGCGACCCGGGTCGCGGCCGCAGATCGCCACGTGGGCTCCTTCGGCGGCGAGTTCTGTCGCGGCGGCGAGGCCGAGGCCGCTGGAACCGCCGGCGACGAGCGCCACCCTGCCGGTCAAGCCGAGATCCAATGCCCTACTCCTTCGTACCCGTGGAATCGGTTGATCTGCCGCTGTAGCCGTAGTGCCGCGACAGCGGCCAGGACAGGGTGATCGCGGCGGCCCGGGCGGACGCGGGAAGCCCGGAGATCCAGGCGTCGTCGCGATCGCGGATGAGCGTCGAGCCGGTGCGGAAACGGTCGGGGTTGCCGGTCACGGTGTGGTTCGTGCGCAGCTCGATGGTGCGGCCCCACATCGGATTGGCGGCGGTGTCGGTGCCGCACAACCGCAGCAGCGTGTCGATGGTGGCACCGGGGTCGGCGATGAAGTCCTCGTAGCGCAGCAGCATCGACCGCTGCGGGTAGCGGCGCACGATCGCGCGCGACGCCCTGTTGAAACCGTGCCAGTAGAGGGTGCTGCGACTGGCCGACATCGCGTAGACGTACTGCTTCGGCTCGCGCCACGACTGCGCCACGGCCCGGGGATCGCGGACGAGATGCACGTAGTAGGGCGTGATACCGGGTAGATGCGACAGCAGTGCCGCCTCGCCCGGGATCTTCGTCGTGTCGACGATCACGTCGGCGTGCTGCCGATCGGCGATCGCGCGGTAGGTGCGGGCCATCAGGTCGGCGTGTGCCGCGATCTGGGCTCCCGAACGCCCGCCGCGCAGGCCGTGCCGCAGGACCTGCCACGTGTGCCGGGTCCGCACACTCGCCCGCTGCCGGCGCATCACCGCTTCGGCGTGATCGGCCAGCCGCACGCCGTCGGGCTTCGTCGAGGCGATCACCTCGGACCAGACCGGGCATTCGGTGAGCACCAGGCCGCAGCCGCAGAGACTGTTCACGCCCTTGCCGGCGGCGTTCTTCCAGAGGAAATGGATCTCGCCGACGTGGAAGAACCCGGGGATCTCGTTGAGCACGTTGCCGATGATCGTGCTGCCGTTGCGGCACCATCCGGTGATGCAGAGGATCTTGAGGTCGGCGGCCATCGGCGATCAGCTCCCGGCGGCCGGTCGCGGCGCCGGCGCGGTCTGGGTGGCCGGCGCGCTCTCGGTGGCGGGCGTGGTCTGATCGGCCGGTGCGCTATGGGTGGCCAGCGCGGTCTGGCTGGCCGGTTTCGGTGCGCCCTGTGGGATGACCGCTCCCATCGTGGCCGCGACGGTCGCGGCGATCGCACCGACGACGAAGACCGCCGGATAGCCGAAACCGCTCGCGACCACGCCGGTCACCGGGCCCCACACACCGAGGCCGAGATCCCAGAACGAGGTGTAGGCGCCGAGCGCGGCGCCCTGCTGCGCCGGATCGGTGCGGTTCATCACGACCAGAGCGAGCGACGGATGCAGGAGCGAGAAACCAACCCCCATGATCAGGCTGCCGAGTACGGCGATGAGCAGGTTCGGAGCCACCGCGATGATGACGAGACCGGCCGCCTCCCCGATGCCCGACCAGGTCGCGACGCGCCGCGGGCCGAGCTTGTCGGGCAGGTGGCCGATGAAGAGTCTGGTGCCGGCGTAGACGAAGCTGAAGCAGCTCAGCACGACGACGCCCTCGTGGATGCCGCGGGCTCGCAGATGCAGCACCACGAACGCGGCCAGACCCGCGTACCCGGCCGCGGCCAGGGACAGTGCGATGCCCGGCAGCACCACCGGTCTCGGCAGGAGGGTGCCCGCGCGCTGGCCGGCGCCCGATGTGCCGTGCGGCGCTGGTTCCGGCACCGCGCTGATCAGCACGAGGCCGACGAGCGGCGCGGCGGCGCTGAAGGCCCAGACGGCGCCGTAACCGAAGTGCTGCAGCGTCGCGCCGAGGAACGTACCCAGCGAGATGCCGCCCCACATGCTGAATCCGTACAGGCCGATGAGCTGGCCGCGGCGGTTGTGCGGGGCGAGCGAGACGGTCCAGACCGCGCCCGCCGTGAAGAGCGCCGCCTCCCCGACACCGAGCAACAGACGTACACCGATCAGGCCGGCCAGGCCGATGCGGCACGAAGTAGAGCAGCCCGCCCGCCGCCACGATCCCGCGCTCCGACCTGCATGACCGGCCGGTAGCCGTGGCGGTCCGCGAGCGCACCGGCGATCGGCCGCACGAGCAGCGCCGTCAACGCGGTGGCGGTCACGGCGAGACCGACGAGGAAGTTCGCCGCGCCGAAGCGGTCGCGGACGAACCCGGGGATCACCGGGATCACCGAACTCAGGCCGAGGTAGCCGGCGAAGAGGCCGCCGAAGATGCCGACCAGCGACCGGCGCGGTAACACGGCGCGGGTCGGCTCGGTGGTCGTCGGCGCGGTCATGACGGGCCGGCGAGCACGGGCCGGGCGGTGCCGTTGCGCGCGGCGGCGACCCGGCGGACAGCGTCGATCAGGTGGTCGCAGTCGTGCGACGGAGAGCGTCGAGGACAGCGGTATGTCGACGGCCTCGCTACAGGTAGCGGCGTCGTGTCGGGCAGCGTCGCCTGGATCTGCGGCGACGTCCCGCGTGTCGAAGAGGAACCGCCAGTTCCAGAAGACCCGCATGTTGCGTGTCGTCGTCGGAGCCGAGGTTGCGCGCCGCGATGCCCTCGCAGCACAGCGCGTGCGCGAACCAGTTGGCGTCCGGCCCGGCATCGCGGGTACGCGGAAGATGAACGCCTCGCCCAGGTACGCGCCGGGTGCGACGGGCTGGCGGATCTCGATGCCCGGCACGTCGGCGAGCGCTCCGCGACGTAGTCGTAGTTGCTGCGGAAGCATTCGAGCCGGATCGGCAGCCGGACCGAGTTCGGCGCGCGAGCATCGCGGCCCGGATCTCGTCCATCCGGAAACTGCAGCAGCGGCAGGTCGAGATCGGAGGAGAGCGGCGGTTCGCCGTCCGGGAAATGTCGCAGGTAGCCGGCCCTCGTACGCGCCGGACAAGCACCGACGCCCGGGCGAACACCTCGCTGTCGTCGGTGACCAGGAAACCGCCCTCGCCGCAGTTCAGCGACTTGTCCGACTGCGTGCTGAAGGCGCCGGCCAGGCCGAACGTGCCGAGCTTGCGGCCGCTGTAGTCGGCGCCGAGCGCGGGCACGGCGTCCTCGAAGACCGGCACGCCGAATCTGGCCGCCAGGTGCAGAGCGCGTCCATGTCGGCGGCGAAACCGCGCATGTGGACGACGAGAATCGCCTTGATCTCGGGGGTCCAGCGGCGGCGCAGATCCGCGAGGTCCATGTGCAGGTTCTCGTCGACCTCGACCAGCAACGGCATGCAGCCGGCCAGCACGATCGCGCTCGGCGTGGCGGCGAAAGTGAAGCCGGGGCACGCGACCAGGGATCCGGGCGGGATCTGGGCCGCCATGATGGCGAGCGCGAGCGCGGTGGTGCCGCTGGAGACGGCGAGCGCGTGCCGGCTGCCGAAATAGCGCCGCAGATCGGCTCGAACTTGCCGCACTCGGTCTCGTGATGGGGCCGGTAGTCGTAGCGGAAGTACAGGTGGCTGCGGATGGCGCGTACGGCCGCCTGCTTCGTCTTCGGGTGGACGAAGACGGCGCCACGATCGTAGGTCGGCCAGGGTTCGCGACGGATCGGGGTGCCACCGTGCACGGCGAGTTTCCCGTGGTCCGGGCCGTCCACGGCCGACGTCGGGGTCGGCTTCACCTCGCCGTCTCCGCCCACGACCGCCCCCGATGCATCAATGGATCATCGTTAATATTGGCGTTCATAATTGTTTGCGGATCGCGACGAGTCAACCACCTACCGTGACCGATGGATACGGAACGCCGGGATATGTCGCCGTATGGTCGGCGCGGCTGTCAATTGACGGACAGAATCGACGCGACGTCATCCGGGCGTGCATGCGCCTCCTCCGAGTCGACCGTGCCGATTCATGGTTGCCCGAGGCACCACGCGTCATCAAGGTCCACACGGATCGTGGAACCTTTACTCCCCCGTCCATTCGGGATCATGCACAGACGCTAGCCCGGGAAGCGCCAGACGCGGATCGTGCCGTCCTGGCTCCCGGCCGCGAACGTCCTGCCGTCCGGACTGAACGCGACACTGTTGATCGTCTTCGTCTGCCCGGTCAGGGTGGCGAGTTCGCGACCAGTCGCCACGTCCCACACGAACACCGACCCGTTCTCCGCTCCGGTGAGCACGATCGTGCCGTCGGGGCTCAGCGCCATGCTCCATACCTGACCGGGGTTGCCCGAGATGGTCTTCCTGAGCTGGCCGGTCGCCACGTCCCGGACCCGGATCGCGCCCAAGTCGCCTGCGGCCACCACGGTCTTTCCATCCGCGCTGAACGCGACACCGTGAAGGTCCTCGATGCGCCCGGGAAGAACGAACCGCGTCTGCGTGCTCGCCACGTCCCAGAGGGCGATCTCGCTCGCGTCGTAGTCGCTGGCCACAGTCGTGCCCGTGGCATCGAACGCAACGGTGTGGATGATCGGCGGGTCGTAACGACCGGGATTCCCGGTGAGCACGGCACCGACGTCGCCACTCCGGACGTCCCACAGATGCACCGAGTAATCGGCACCGGCCGCGGCCAGGGTCGCGCCGTCCGTGCTGAACGCCACCCCTTCCAGCCCTGTCGGTGCACCGGTGAACGCCGCGACGGAGTGACCGTTGGCCGCGTTCCATACGGTGACGGTGTCGCCCGTGACCGCAGCGAGCTTGCCATCGGAGCTGAACGCCAGCGAGGCCACGTCGTCGGTGATGCTGACCAGCACCCGCTTCGTCGCCACGTCCCAGATCCGCACCTGCGCACGCGGCAGCGACGGCCTGGTCGCGTCGCTGCGCCCACCGCCGGCGACCGTCGTGCCGTCCGGGCTGAACGCGACGGCCGTGACGGCGGCGCCACTGGCGAGCGTGGCGACCAGCGCCGGGGTGGTGTGCGGAGTCGACGGCACCAAGACGGTCGGGGAAGCGGTGATCCGCGGTCGAGCCGCGGGCCGGTTCTTCGTCGCAGCATGACTCCCGCACGCGGCGGCGGAAAACGCTGTCGCGAGCAGGCACGCGGCCCAGAACACATCCGAACGCGTCGATGACCTCACGGCAACCCAGCCCTCCGCAGCCGATGTGCATGACCGCACACCACCCGACTGACGGACATCATCGCGTATCGATCACTGTTCGGACAGATCCGATCGGACGCGAACGACTGGCCCCGTTCAGGGCACCGGACCGCCGAATCGGCTGGCGCTGACGGCCGATCCACGACACGAAGGCCGGAGCGGGCAACCTTCTGCCCGCCCCGGCCGTGATCCGACGGGCAGGCTATCGCCGCAGGTCGGCGATCGTCGGGCTGGTGAGCCGGCGGAGCCGCCCGACCCGTTCGCGCAGCCATGTGTCCAGGCTCCAAGTCGTGCCGGCCGCGGCGAAGTAGAGCGCCAGCGACGCGAAGATGTAACCGACCGACGGGCCGAGGTCAGTCATGCCCTGGTGCCACGGCAGGTGGAAGCCCTCGGCCGCCGACCAGATGCCGAACGAGAACACGGCGCTGCCGATGAAGACCAGGTTGGAGAACGCGCCGAAGATCAGGCCGAGCGCGATCAGGGTTTCGATGATGGCCGTACCCGTGGCGAACGCTGTGGGGTTTGACGTGCCGACCGAGTGCCACAGTGAGATCCACTGGTGGATGACCGGCGTGTGCACCTCGTCGGCCGCGCCGAGTTCGTGGCCGAGGGTCTGGCCGTGAATGAACCCGGGCAGCCATTTGAACGTGGCGTCCATTGCCCAGAGCACCCCGAACAGGATTCGTACAATCGCGGCGCCGTGCACCCGGCGACATCCGGGGGCCGGGGGTGCGCTGGGGATGACGACGTCGGTGGTCGCGTCGGGGATTGCGTCGGTGGTGGCGGTGGCGGCGGTCATGGCCGGCGGTCTCCATTCCATACGTGGGCAGCGTGACTGGTCCGGCAGCGGCCGGATCCGCACATATTAGGGAAGGCTAACCTAACTAATATTGTCCGAGCAAGGTCCTCGGGGGTAGCGCCCGGACCGTCCGCGTAGCGACGGCGCGGATGGCACACGACCGGCGTTTCACGGTCACGACGCTCAGCGTCAGCGGTGCACGCGATCCGAGCGGCGCGACCGGCACCAGGGTCGAAGGCGTGCGCATGGCCGTCACGGTCTGGACCGGCGCCGGCAGCACCGATCAGCGTCCGCGCGTCGTGGTCGACGAGTCGGCCGACTTCACCGTGCCGGCCGTCGCCCGCAGCGTGACCGTCGACCTGCGACACGGCCGCTACGCGCCGCTCACCATCGCCCTGGTGCGCGACGCAGGCGAAACCGTCTGGCGCTGGACCGAACCCAACCGGGTCGTCGGCACGACCGGGCGACCGTTGGAGACCAGTGGCGCCGTCGCCCTGGCCGCACCGGCCGACGGCCCGGTCAGCGACTGGTCACCATGAGCCCGCCACCGTCGGCCGTGGCGAACGCGGTCGTCTGCCACGGCTGGCCGCCCGCGTGCTCGAACAACATCACCTCGGCCGTGGCCGCTCCGCTCGGCGCGACGAAGGAGATCGTCTGCGTGCCCGCGATCGTGACGACCCGGCCGACGAGCTGCCGGGTCGACGACGCGTCCTGCTCGACGAACGTGCCGGAGAGGGCCGCCTCGGCCGGAAACAACCGCGCGCCCGACTCCGAGGTCCCGCTCCGGGATCGGATCATCGTTCGTGGCTCCGGGCGACGCGCACCGGGCGCCGCCCGTCGGCGAAGGCGCGACACGCTCGGGCGACACGCCGACGCGGTTCGGATCTCCGACGTCAGCGCCGTCCGGGCGGGCCCGCGGCGACAGTGACGTCGGAAATCCGGGAGCCGGCGTGTCGACACGCGACGAATCGGACGCGGCCAGATCGGAGCGAGGTGCTTAGACCTCCCGTTCCTGTTCGGGGAGCGGCAACGGACCCACCGTCTGCTCGTACGTCTGAGCCAGGCCGCTGATCAGCGCGTCGAGGCCGAGCGTGAAGGCGCCCTCGTCGACGCTCGCCTCGTGGGCCGCGAGCCGGTGCGCCTGGGTCAGGTGCGGGTAGTCGCGCGCGTACAACTGGGGGTCTTCGACGAAACCGCGGGCGAACGAGCCGAGCGCGGAACCGGCCACGAAGTAACGCATCAACGCGCCGATGTGGGTGGCCCGGGCGGGTGGCCAACCCGCTCGGACGAGGCCGCCGTAAACCGCGTCGGCGATCCGCAGCGACGACGCGCGACGGCCGGGCCCCTGCGCCAGGTAGGGCACGATGTGCGGGTGGGCGAGCAGCGCCGCCCGGTAGGAGTGGGCCCAGCGCCGCAGGGCTTCCCGCCAGTCGTACCCGGTGAAAAAAGATATGTCGACCTTGCTCACGACGGCGTCGGCGACGGCGTCGAGGATTTCGTCTTTCGTGGCGAAGTGGTTGTAGAGCGACGGCCCGCTGCACGCCCAACTCCGCCGCGAGCCGTCGCGTCGACAGCGCTTCCAGGCCCTCGGCGTCGATGATGGTCGCCGCCACCTCGACGATGCGGTCACGGTTGAGCAGCGGCTGGCGCGGTCTGGGCATCGGGCGCTCCCTTGCGGCGACATTCGACTTTCCGCTCCGGCGGCACTTCCGGCGACGTCTTCCCTGGTCGGCGCACCGCCGTCGGCGATGCTTCTCCTCAGTCCGGACGCCGTCGCGCCACCTCGCGAAAACCGGGGCTGGACGGATGAAAACTTGCAGCGCTAGTTTAATGCCATGGACATGTCGTTGTCGCCGGAGCACGCGGCGGTGCGTGACCTCGCGGCCGATTTCGTCAACCGGGAGATCATGCCGTTCGCCGCGGAGTGGGACAGACGCGAGGCGATCGATCGCGGTGTCATCGCGCGGCTCGGTGAGCTGGGGCTGCTCGGGTTGACGATTCCGGAGGAGCTATGGCGGCAGCGGCGGCGACCACGTGGCCTACTGTCTGGTCCTCGAGGAGTTGGGGCGCGGCGACTCGGCCGTGCGCGGGCTGGTCTCGGTCTCTCTCGGCCTCGTCGGCAAGACGATCGCGGCCTACGGCACGCCGGCCCAGCAGCGGGAATGGCTCCCCCGGCTCTGCGCCGGCGAGGCGCTGGCATGTTTCGGCCTGACCGAGCCGGGCACCGGATCCGACGCGGGTTCGCTGGCCACGCGCGCGACCCGCGACGGCGACGACTGGGTGATCAGTGGCTCGAAGATGTTCATCACCAACGGCACCTGGGCCGACGTCGTGCTGCTGTTCGCGCGCACCGGCGAGCCCGGCCCCCGTGGCGTGACCGCGTTCCTCGTCCCGACCGACAGCGACGGACTCACCCGGCGGGAGATCCACGGCAAGCTCGGCCTGCGCGGACAGCCGACGGCGGAGCTGACGTTCGACGGCGTCCGGGTGCCCGACAGTGCCCGCCTCGGCGACGAGGGCAAGGGCTTCCGCATCGCGATGTCCGCCCTCGACAAGGGGCGCATGTCGGTCGCGGCGGGCTGCGTCGGCATCGCGCAGGGCTGCCTCGACGCGGCCGTTCGTTACGCCGGCGAGCGCACCCAGTTCGGCAAGCCGATCGCCGGCTACCAACTCGTGCAACAACTGCTCTCCCGTGTCGCCGTCGACACCGCCGCGGCCCGGCTGCTGACGTGGCGGGTCGCCGATCTGATCGAGCGAGGGCTCCCGTTCGGCACCGAGGCCTCGATGGCGAAGCTGTTCGCGAGCGAGGCCGCCGTGCGAGCCGCCAACGACGCGCTGCAGGTCTTCGGCGGCTACGGCTACATCGACGAGTATCCGGTCGGCAAATACCTGCGCGACGCACGGGTCATGACGCTTTACGAAGGCACCAGCCAGATCCAGCAACTCCTCATCGGCCGAGCACTGACCGGCATCAACGCGTTCACCGCCTGACGTTTAAGGACCCCCATGGACTTCGGACTCAACGACGAGGAAAAGGCGATCCGCGAGACCGCCCGCGCCTTCATCCGCAAAGAGGTCATGCCGCTGGAGGCGGAGGTGCTGCGCCGCGAGCGCCAGCACCAGACCGGCATCGAGATCAGCGAGATCAAGGAGCTGCAGCTCAAGGCGAAGGAGTTCGGCTTCTGGGGCCTGTCGACGCCGACCGAGTACGGCGGCATGGACCTGCCCGCCGTCATGCAGTCGCTGATCTGGACCGAGATCGGGCGCTCGTTCGTGCCGTTCCGCTTCGGCGGCGAGGCCGACAACATCCTCTTCTACGCGAACGAGCAGCAGAAAGAGGAGTTCCTGCTGCCCGACCATCGCCGGCGACCGCATCTCCTGCTTCGCCATCACCGAGCCGGGTGCCGGCTCCGACGCGGCGAACATCAAGATGAGCGGCGCGGCGAGACGGCGACGACTGGGTGCTGCGCGGCGAGAAGACCTTCATCACCAACGGCAACGACGCCGACTTCGCGATCGTGGTCGCCGTAACCGACCGTGACAGGAAGGTGCACGACGGCGGCGCGACCGCGTTCCTCGTCGACCGGTCGATGGGCTGGCGGTCCGAGTTCATCCAGACGATGGGCGAGGGCGGGCCGGCCTCACTGATCTTCGACGACGTCCGGGTGCCGGGCCGCAACGTGCTCGGCGAGGTCGGCCAGGGCTTCTCGCTCGGCATGCAGTGGATCGGCAAGGGCCGCTACATCATCCCGTCGCACGCGCTCGGCATCGCCGAACGCACGCTGCAGATGGCGATCGACCACGCCAACAACCGGGAGACGTTCGGCAAGAAGCTGTCGACGAACCAGGCGATCCAGTGGATGATCGCCGACTCCGAGACCGAGCTGGAAGCGGCCCGCTGGCTGGTGCTGCGCGCCGCGTGGACGGCCGACCAGGGCGAAGACCCGCGCCACGCGTCGTCGATGGCGAAGCTCTACGGCGCCGGCATGGTGAACCGCGTCGTCGACCGGGTGCTGCAGATCCACGGCGGCATGGGCTACACCCGGGAGCTGCCGATCGAACGCTGGTACCGCTCGATGCGCCTGCTGCGGATCTTCGAGGGCACCGACGAGATGCAGCGCCTGATCATCTCCCGCGACCTGCTGCGTGGTTACACCCAGATCGGCGCCCACCTCGGCTGAGCGAGCTTGTCGGAGCGAACAATGTCGCAGCCGTTGCCATCCTTTCGACCGAGGAGTCCCGATGACGATGCTGTCGCTCGCGGCCGTGCTCGCCGAGTCCGCCCGCCGCTATCCCGACAAGGTCGCCGTCGTCGACCGCGACAGCCGGATCACGTACGCCGACCTGTGGCGGCAGGCGCTCGCCTACGCCGGGAACCTGCGCGCGCACGGGGTGCGGCCCGGAGACACGGTGGCACTGCTGGCCCCGAACGTCGCCGACTTCCCGCGGGCCTACTTCGGCATCCTCGCCGCCGGTGCCACCGTCGTCCCGGTGCACCTGCTGCTGACGCCGGCCGAGATGGCGTACGTGCTCCGGGACAGCGGCGCCACCCTGCTCGTGGCCGAGACCAGCCAGCTGGACAGCGGCACGGCGGCGGCGGCCGAGGCGGGCATCCCGGTCGTGAGCGTCGGCCCGGCCGGCCCGAACCCGTTGACCGGCGCCGGCGGCGATCCCGCTGCGGACCTACGAGAGCCGCGAAGCCGAGGACATCGCGGTCATCTTCTACACGAGCGGCACCACCGGCGAGCCGAAAGGTGCCGAACTCACTCACCTCAACCTGGTCATGAACGCGACGGTGAACGTCTTCGACGCCAACAACGCGACCCGTGACGACGTGGTGCTCGGCTGCCTGCCGCTGTTCCACACGTTCGGGCAGACCGTCGGCATGAACGGCACCTTCCGGATCGGCGCCACGCTCGTGCTGCTGGCCCGCTTCACCGGCGCGGCGGCGATCGATCTGATGGTGCGCGAGAAGGTCGACGTCTTCCACGGCGTACCGACCATGTATGTCGGTCTGCTCGAAGCGGCCGCCGGTCAGGCCACGCTGCCACGGCTGCGGCTGTGCATCTCGGGCGGTGCGTCGCTGCCGCTGGCCGTGTTGGAGCGCTTCAACGCGGCGTTCCAGACCACGATCTTCGAGGGGTACGGGCTGTCGGAGACCTCCCCGACCGCGACCACCAACCAGCCCGACTTCGGGGTGCGCGCCGGCACGATCGGCCACCCGATCTGGGGTGTCGAGGTGGAGGTGGCCCGGGCCGAGGTCGACGACCGTATCGAGTTGCTGCCGCCGGGCGAACTCGGCGAGCTGATCGTGCGGGGCCACAACGTGTTCGCCGGCTACCACGGTCGCCCCGCAGCGACGGCGCAGGCCGTGGTCGACGGGTGGTTCCGCACCGGCGACCTCGGCACGAAGGACGCGCACGGCGCGATCACGATCGTCGACCGGAAGAAGGACCTCATCATCCGGGGCGGCTTCAACGTCTATCCGCGCGAGGTCGAGGAGGTGATGGCGCGGCACCCGGCGATCGGCCAGGTCGCGGTGATCGGGATTCCGGACGGCGTACACGGCGAGGAGATCTGCGCGATGGTGCTGCTCGACCCGGCCGCGGGCGAGAAGCCGACGGCCGCCGACCTCGTCGACTGGTCGCGCGAACGGCTCGGCCGGCACAAATATCCCCGGCAGGTGCGGTTCGTCGACGCGCTGCCGCTCGGGCCGAGTCATAAAGTGCTCAAGCGGGAGTTGCGACGGATGGTGGCCGAAGAGACCGCTTGACCGCCGGAAGGCGTACCCACGCATGATGTTGCGGTTTTTGGGGTAATCGCACTGGTCACTCCAGAGAAGGGCACGCCCATGTCGACGTCGTCACGCAAGGCCGATCCACCCCGCACCCGAGTGGCCGGGCTGTGGATCTCGTCGGTCCTGTTCGCGATCGTGCTGTTGCTCCTGCTGATCTTCGTGCTGCAGAACGGCCAGCGCGCGAAGGTCAGCTTCTTCGGGTGGCACACGTCGCCGCCGCTCGGCGTGGCACTGCTACTCGCGGCGGTCGGCGGCGTGCTGCTGGTGGCGCTGCCCGGCACCGCTCGGATCGTGCAGCTTCGGGTGCTGGCGCGGCGCCGCAACAGGGCCGAGGCCACCGCTCCCCCGGTGATCCCGCCCGCGACCGTGCCCGTGGACGTGCCCGCGGACCGACCGACCCCGGCCCCGACGCCGACCGGTCCGGTGATCGCCGGGCCACGGGACACGACGGCGGACGAACCCGCGCCGAGCCGTACCGATCCGGTCTAGATCCTGCTCCGCAGCTTTCGACACGACCACCGCGACACGAACGAAATTACTGGTCACACGTAATACCTACTAACTCGATAGGTCATGTAGAGTGGCGGTATCCGCAGCAGAAGGGACGCGACCGATGACCATGACGCTCCGCCGGGCCGATCACCTCGCCATCGCCCGGGAGTTCGCCGCCGCACCGACCGACTGGCCGCTCGCGCCGCGGTTCAACGCCGCGAAACGATGGAGTCATCGGCTGTGTGGCCCGACCGACGCGAGCCCGGTCGAGGTCTGGCTGCTCACGTGGCTGCCGGGGCAGGGCACGGATGTGCACGACCACGGCGGATCGCAAGGCGCGTTCGTGGTCGTCGACGGCGAACTGACGGAGGAGACCTTCACGGGGGCGGAGCCGGAAACGACCGTGCTCACCGCCGGAGGTGGCCGGAGCTTCGGCGCCCATCACGTGCACCGTGTGACCAATCGCGGCACCCGGCCGGCGGTGAGCATCCACGTGTATGCGCCGGCGCTCACCACGATGACGCAGTACCGCGTCGAAGACGGCCGGCTCACGGTCGCCGCGATCGAACGGGCCGGTGTGCAGTGGTGACCGCCGCCGGCTCACTCCTGGCGCCCGCGGGCTCGCGTGGCATCGACACGATCCTCGCCGAAGCGCGCGCACGCCTGACCCGGGTGACCGCGATCGAGGCCGGAGCCGACGTCCGGAAGGGCGCGGTGCTGGTCGACATCCGGCCGGCCGCGCAACGAGCCGAGAACGGCCACATTCCGGGCGCGCTCATCGTGGAACGCAACGTGCTCGAGTGGCGGTTCGATCCGCGGTCGGACGCCCGTCTGGACATCGCCGGCGCGTTACGACCTCCGCGTTATCGTGTTCTGCCAACAGGGCTACACGTCGTCACTCGCGGCGGCGGCGCTGCAGGACATCGGGCTGCACGCGGCGACCGACATCATCGGCGGCATCGAAGCGTGGGCCGAGGCAGGTCTGCCCTTCGCACGGTGAGGGTGCTCACGCCGCGATTGCCCGGTCGCGGGCACGACCGCTCGGGCGTTGGGGCAGGATGGGGGCGTTATGACCATACCGGCACCCGGAGGCGGACACGATGACCTCGGAATCTAACCGCGAAGCGCTCGACCACGCCGCACAGTCGGTGTACGACGAGCAGGAAGCGATCACCCGCGCCACGTCGGAGTCACCACGCGACGACGACGCGGCCGACTTCCTGGCGGAGCAGGCGGCCGCCGAGGAAGCGGCCGAGGAGAAGGCCGCCGACCAGGACTAGCCTTCAGCGCGACAAGATCCCCGGATCTTGCGAGTTACCGGGGTGTCGAGAGGAGGCGGTTTCAGGTGGTTGTTGCAACGAGGTATTTGGCGAGTGTTTCGGCTGGGGGTTTCCAGTTGAGGGTTTCGCGGGGTCGTTCGTTGAGTTGCTGGGCGATGGCGTCGAGGTCGGTTTGAGTGTAGGTGCGGAAGTTGGTGGTGGTGCGGGGGAAGTACTGGCGTAGGAGTCCGTTGGTGTTTTCGTTGGATCCGCGTTGCCAGGGGCTGTGGGGGTCGCAGAAGTAGACCTTGCAGTCGGTGGCGAGGGTGAAGGTGGGGTGTTGCGCCATTTCGGAGCCTTGGTCCCAGGTCAGGGTTTTGCGGAGGTCGGCCGGGAGGCGTCGCATCAGCTCGATCAGGACGGTGGTGACTTCGTCGCTGATGCGTGAGTTCGGGAGGGCGCCGAGCATGACGTAGCGGCTGTGTCGTTCGACGAGGGTGATGATGGCGCTGGTACCGCGGGCGCCGATGACCAGGTCGCCTTCCCAGTTGCCGGGCACGGCCCGGTCGTTGACCTCGGCGGGACGGGTGGAGATGTGGAAGCCGTTGATCCAGGGTTTCCTGCTGTGGGTCGCGGCCGCGGTGCGGGACTGGGGGCGGCGTCCGGTGCGCCCGGAGCGTAGGGCGACCTGTCGGGCGAGTTCCTGGCGCATGGCGCCGCGGGCTTGGAAGTAGATCGCCTGGTAGATCGTTTCGTGGGACACCCATCGCTCCGGCTCGTTCGGGAACTGTCCGCGCAGCCACCCGCTGATCTGCGCCGGTGACCACCGCTGTTGGAGCTTGTCCTTGACCGGTTGCCATAACGGTGGCATGGGCTGGCCCCAGCGGGGGCGCAGCTTGCCGGTACGGGGCCGGCGGGCGCGCTGCGCGGCGTGTTCGTGGGCGACGGTGTGGCTGTACCGCCAGCCGTATGCGGGGCCCCAACTACGGGGGTAGCCGGCGCCGGGCACGTATCCCGGACGACGGCCCCGCGGGTGCAGCGAGCCTCGGTCGGTACCGGCACGGGCCAGCGACCGGCTGCGGGTTACCTCCCGCCATACCGTGGTGCGGTCACGGCGGATCACGGCCGCGATCTGCGCGAACCGCAGGCCTTGACCGTAGAGCGCTTCAATCTGCGCACGTTCGTGCGACGTCAAACGGGGACCGGGCATGAATCCATCCTCCAAGATCCAGCTCCCGTTGCAACAACCACTTGAAGCCAAGGGCGTCGTGACCCCGATAAGTCGCAAGATCCGGGGATCTTCGCGTGGTTCTCTCAACTGCGGGGATCCATGGTGGGCGAGGTTGGTGGCGGGTTGCCCGAATTGACGGGCACGGTGCGGGCGGCCGGCAGCGCGATCAGGTGGAACTTCGTCGCCATGCCCGGCAGCAGCGCCCGCAACGCGGCCAGCGTCTCGGAACGGTCACCACCGGCGTCATGCATCAGCACGATCGAGTCACGGTGCGTCTTCGTCTCCAGCGTGTGCTCGATCGCGGCGACGCCCGGCCGGGTCCAGTCGTCGGTGTCCTCCGACCAGTAGAGCGGACGCATGCCGAGCAGTTCACTCACGCGTACCGTGCCGGGGGTGAAGTTGCCACCCGGGTTTCGGTAATACGTCACGTCGGCCGCCGGATCGATCGCGTGCACCGCGTTGATCATCCGCTGCAGGTTCGCCGCGATGTACTTCGCGTTGTGCTTGCCGATGCTCTCGTCGTGGTCCCACGTGTGGTCACACAACGTCATGCCGTCGTCGATCATGCGCTTCACGACCGCCCGATAGGCGTGGATCTGCTTGCCGATCAGGCAGAACGTCGCCTTGACGTGGTACTTGTCAAGCAGGTCGAGCACCTGGGACGTGTACGGCCCCGGCCCGTCGTCGAAGGTCAGCGCGACCGCCGAGGTGCCGGTCGAACCCTGCGAGCCGTCCGGGCCCCGCCACCGGTAATGCGGTGTGTTCGGCCACGCCGGAATCATCAGCGTGCCGGCGCCCGGCACGTCGAGCGACGCCGCCGACACCGTCCCGGTCGCGGCCGTCGAGTGCGGCTTGGGTGACTTCGGGGGCTTCGTCGCACCACCGGTCGGTGGCGCTTTCGGTGGCGGCGTCGGCGTGACCGCGGCTGTCGGGGTGGGGGTCGGTGACGCGGACGGGGACGCGCTCGGCACCCGGGAATGCGGTGGCACGGACGCGTTATGCGCCGCGGCACCGGTTGAGCAGGCAGCGAGCAGGGCGGCGACGGCCGCGACGAGCGTGAGCCCGACGTATCGGCGGGGCATGACAGGACTCCCGGGGGGACGGGCGGTGCCACAGGCGAGACGAACGACGTCAACCTATCGGATGCCATCCACATCGGCAGCCCTGTGATGCGGCGACGGGTGTTACTTCGGGATGTAGTTGAACGTGTCCGGGTCGGCGCCGGTGCGCTCGTCGCGGTTCAGGCCGGTGATCGCGGCCAGGTCGTCGTCGGTCAGCTCGAAGTCGAAGAGGCGGAAGTTCTCCTCCATGCGCGCCCGGGTCACCGACTTCGGGAACACGATGTCGCCCCGCTGCAGGTGCCAGCGCAGCATGACCTGGGCGGGCGTGCGGTCGACCCGCTTGGCGATCTTGCGCGACCGTGGGATCGTCGAGCACCTTGCCCTGCGCGATCGGCGACCACGCCTCGGTCGCGATGCCGAGTTCGGCGTTGACCGCGCGCACGTCGTCCTGGGTCAGGTAGGGGTGGATCTCGATCTGGTTGACGGCCGGCACCACCGTGGTCTCGGTCGTTCAGCCGGCGCAGGTGGGCCGGCTGGAAGTTGGAGACGCCGATCGCCCGCACCTTTCCGCCGGCGAGCATCTGCTCCATCGCCCACCACGTCGCCACGAAGTCGCCGACGGCGGGCAGCGGCCAGTGGATGAGGAACATGTCGAGATAGCCGAGATCGAGGTCCGCGAGGGTACGGTCGAACGCCTCCATCGCCGCGTCCGGATCGTGGAAGCCGTTGTTGAGCTTGCTGGTGACGAAGACGTCCTCCCGGTCGACGCCGGAAGCCCGGACCGCCTCCCCGACCTCCTTCTCGTTGCCGTACATCTCGGCGGTGTCGATGTGCCGGTAACCGACCTCCAGCGCGGCGAGCGTCGCGGCCCGGGTCTGGCTCGGAGGGATCTGGAAGACGCCGAAGCCCAGCTGGGGGATCGTGACGCCGTTGTTCAACTCGACATCGGGGACCGAAGTCATGATCGTCCTCTCACGCGGTAGCCGAGGCCTCGCTGGACCGATGGTCGCGGCGATGCGTCGGATGTCAGTTCATGCCTACCACGCGTGCTCGGCGGTCACCTTTCTGACCTGGCTGATCACACATAGTTAAGCTTCTTCATGTCTCGTCCTCGCCGTGCCGATGTGGCAAACTACGGTCGTGACCCGGCCCAGTTGGGCGCCGACCGGCGTCGATATCGACCAGCCCAGCGTCGCCCGGGTTTACGACTACTACCTGGGCGGCTCCCACAACTTCCACGCTGACCGGGCCTTCGCCGACCAGGTCATGGCCACCCTGCCCAACATGCCGTGGGTCATCCAGGAGAATCGCGCGTTCCTGCGCCGCCTGGTGCGTCACCTCACCGAGCAGGGCATCGACCAGTTCATCGACCTCGGTTCCGGCATTCCGACCGTGGGCAACGTGCACGAGGTCGCTCAGGCCCTCAACCCCGACGCCAAAGTGGTCTATGTCGACCACGACCCGGTCGCGGTCGCGCACAGCCGGGCGATTCTCAGCGGCAACGCGGGAGCGGCGATCATCGCCGGCGACCTGCGGCATCCGACCGACATTCTGGCAGCGCCCGAAATCAAGCGGCTCATCGATCTCAACCGCCCCGTCGGCCTGCTGATCGTGTCGGTCCTGCACTTCATTCCCGACGACGAAGCCGCGGCCGGAGTGATCACCGAGTGGCGGATGTTCCTGCCCGCCGGCGGTTATGTAGCGTTGTCCCACGCGAGCGCCGACGAACTCAGCGACGGTGCCACGCGGGCCGAGTCGCTCTACAACAAGTCGGTGACGTCGATGGCTATGCGTACCCATGCTGGCGTGGTCTCGCTCTTCGGCGGTCTTCCGCTGGTCGACCCCGGTGTCGTGCCGATTCCACTGTGGCGCCCCGACTCGCCCGACGACATCACCGAGTCCTCGAAGCGCTATCCGGGCTACGCCGGCCTCGCACGTCTCGTCTAGGGCTGTCATGTCGCCGGCCCCATCGAGCTCGGAAAGCCCCCGGACCGCCCAGTCCGGGCTGGTCAAACGATGGGTCGAGGCCATCTTCGGCACGAGTTACGTGCCGATGAACCGGCGTGAGCTGCGCACTTACCTCACCGACGTGGGCGGGCAACTGCGGGCGGCGATCGAGGCTGAGGTGCTCGATGTGGCCGCGATCGGGGCGGTGGGTGCGTCGATGGTGACCGCCCACTTCACGGCACCGGAATCGTTGTCGCGCACACTGTCGGTGCTGGGCGAGGAGTTCGCCGCGTCACCCGATGCCCGCATCCGCGACCGCACGCTGCCGTTTCTCGCGGCGTTCGCGGCCGGTTACGCCGACGCGCTCCGCCAGGTCACGCTCGATGAGCAGCAACGCATCACCGTGGCCGCGTTGAGCGCCCGGCAGGAGGCCGAAGACGCGCGCTGGGCCAGCGAGCGCCGTTTCGCCGCCGTGTTCGCCGACGCCGTGATCGGCATCAGCGTCGGCACCATCGACGGCGAGATCCTCGACGTCAACCGGGCCCTGAGCGACATGTTCGGCTACACGAAGCAGCAATTCCTCCGCTCGAACATCGTCGACTTCGTGCACCCCGCCGACGCCGAAGGCACGTGGGACACGTACGCCGAACTCATCAGCGGCGCCCGCGACCACTTCCGCATGGAGAAGCCGTACAGCCGCAAGGACGGCTCGCTCATGTGGACCGACCTTGTCGTGTCGTTGATCCGTGACCAGGGCGGCGCGCCCCGTTACATGATGGCGATGGCCGAGGACATCACGCAGCGCCACGATCTCGAGGCCCGGCTGCGGCATCAGGCGGTGCACGACCCGCTCACCGATCTGCCGAACCGCACCATGTTCTTCGAAATGCTGGAGGAGGCGCTGCGGTCGGTCGACGGCGATCATCTGATCGGCCTGTGCTACCTCGACCTCGACGGTTTCAAGGCCGTCAACGACACGCTCGGTCACGAGACCGGCGACGATCTGCTGAAGACGATCGCGCAGCGCATCCTGGCCAACATCAGCGGCGCGCACCTGGTCGCGCGGATGGGTGGCGACGAGTTCGTGATCCTGGTCGAGCCGTGCGCGAGCGCGGCCGACGTCATCGCCATCGCGGAGAGCGCGCTCGCGGCCGTGCGTGAGCCGGTGCAGCTCGGCGATCACTCGGTCAGCGTGTCCGCGAGCGTCGGCGTCGTGACCACGTCGGATTCGCTGAGGACGGCGGGCGATCTGATGAAGGCGGCCGACGCCACGCTCTACTGGGCGAAGTCCGAGGGCCGCAATCGGTGGGCGCTGTTCGACGCCGAGCGCTACGCGCGAGGAGATCACGCGCTATGAACTCGCCCGCGCGCTGCCGTCGGCACTGTCGCGGGGCGAGTTGTTCCTGGAATATCAGCCGCTGATCCGGCTCAGCGACGGCGAACTGATCGGTGTCGAGGCGCTGGTGCGCTGGCAGCACCCGCAGTGGGGGCGTCTGGGCCCGACCGAGTTCATCGCGGTCGCCGAGGAAACCGGCATGATCACGCAACTGGGCCTGTGGGTGCTGCGCACGGCCTGCGCCCAGGCGCACGCGTGGCGCGCGGAGCACGGCGAGATCGATCTGCTGATGAGCGTGAACCTTGCTCCGCACCAGGTCAACGAACCGTCCATCGTCGACGACATCGCCCGGGTGATCGAAGAGTTCGGCATCGAGCCGCGGCAGCTTCAGCTGGAGATCACCGAGAGCGCGATCATGGCGACGACCGGGCAACCGTTGAAGACCCTGCACGTGCTGGCAGACCTCGGGGTCCGCATCGCGATCGACGACTTCGGCACCGGTTACTCCAATCTGGCCTACCTGCGCACGCTCCCGGTGCACTCGTTGAAGCTGGCCGGTCCGTTCATCACGAGCCTGCAGCACGGCGACCAGGTGGCTCCGGAGGATCACGCCGTCGTCGGCACCCTCATCACGTTGTCGCACACGCTCGGGCTGACCGTGACGGCCGAGGGTGTCGAGTCCGTCGAGCAGGTGGAGGCGCTGCGTAAGCTCAATTGCGACGTGGTGCAGGGTTATTACTACGCGCGTTCGGAACACCCGGACGCCATCGGCGCCCGGCTCGCGCGAAATCGGCCCTAGCGCAGGGCGTCGTCGGTGGCGGCGGCGACGCAGCGGGCGAGCCGTACGGCCTGGTCGCGGATCTCCGGGATCGCCGTCGACTCCCACAGTTGCCCCCGGCGCGGGCAGCCGATCGTCCATATCCCCGCCACCGGGAACCCGGCCCGGTCGATGAGCCGGCCGCTCGCCGTGGTGTCGAGCCCGATCCCGAGCGCGCCCCGCCGGGCCACCCCGTCGGCGAACAACTGCCGGAAGACCGGGTTGGCCGACCGGGTCAGGCTGGGGTCCGGGCCGGTCGCGTTGACGACCCACGTGCCGGGCGGGGCCATCTCGATCATCTGGACGGCGTCGCCGCGGACGACTCGGAGTTGTCCCCGATCCCGCAGGCGCCGCACGCCCGCGGCGACCACGGGTGGCATCCGGTGCCGCAGACGTTCCCATTCGCGCAGGTCGGCGTACAGGAATTCGAGGCGGTCGCGTTCGCTCAGGGAGCCCCAGACGCGGGGCGTCACGTCGCGCAGACCGTCGATCGCGGGGCGCCAGTCACCGCATGCCGCGACGGATTCGCGTACGCGTCGCCGCACGAGCGCCCGGACCTCGGTCAGGGTCTCGGGCAACGCGGTGTCGTCGACGGGCATCGGCGGGAGCGGCTGCGCCGTATGGGTCGCCGGGAGCAGGCCGTGTCGGGACACCGCGGTGATACATCGTCCACGGCCGGCTGTCCCCAGGGTGAGAGCGATGTCGACGGCGGTGAGACCGGTGCCGACGATCAGCACCGGGTCGCCGTCAGCGATGTGGTCGAGCGCGCCGGCCCGCCAGGGATCGGCGATGAACCGCGGCGACGCGGTCACGCCGGCCGGCGCCCATCTCGTCGAGGGTGCCTCGACGCCGGTCGCGAGCACGACATGATCGGCGCGGATGATGGAGCCGTCGTCGACGCGAACGTCCCAGGCGTCGACGGCTTTCGTGACGCCGACGGCGGAGCCGGTCAGCTGCGTGACGCGGACGAGGTCGCCGCCGGCGAGGTGCTTGCCCGTCTCGGCCAGGTAGGCGCCGTAGCGAGCGCGGGGCACGAAGTCGTCCGGGCCCGCGTCATCGCCGAGCCAGTCGGTGAAATCGCCGGGGCGGTCGTGCCAGGCGCTGAGCGCGGAAGCTCGTACGTTCATGTGGTGAAGCGGATCGTTGGTGCGATACGCGGTTCCGGCGCCGAGCGGGCCCGGGCCGCGGTCGATGACGGCCACGTCGATCGGGCGGTTGACGGTCTTGGTCAGATGGGCCAGCAGCAGCACGCCCGCCGCTCCACCCCCGATGATCGTGAGATCGACGTGTCGCACGTGCATCACCCACTTTGCCTATCGACTTACTAGGAATATATTCCCTTCAAGGCCGCCCGTCACGCGTCCTGGCACAGATTTCGCCCGCCGCCCGCGAGCGGATCGATCCGCCGGACGAGTCGACGCGGGCGGTCCGACCGAAAGGACCACCACGATGCCCGACGACCCGCACGCAGCCGATCCCCCGGCGCCCAACCACTGGCACACCCCGCTGCGGCACGTTCGCCGCGGCGAACTGACCGGCGACACCGGCCAGACGACCGGCATGACCCGGCGCGAGGCGATCTCCGCCGACACCGTCGGCTCGTCGAAGGTGTGGATGGGCCAGACGCACGTGGCTCCCCGCACCGCGTCCGCGGACCATCACCACGGCGACGCCGAGACGGCCATCTACGTCGTCTCCGGCCATCCGGTCTTCGTGTTCGCCGCGCCACCGGCCGATCGCGATGGCAGCGACGGCGACGCCGGCAGCGCTGACGGCGAACGACGGGAGATCCGCATCGAGACCGATCCCGGCGACTACGTGTTCGTGCCGCCATTCGTGCCCCATCGCGAGGAGAACCCCGGCACCGAGGAGGCCGTCGTCGTCATCGCCCGCAGCAGCCAGGAGGGCATCGTGGTCAACCTGCCGAGCCTGTGGTCGCCCGTCGACCCGCGATGACATCGCGTGAGCACGCCGTCACCTGCCGATAGGCCCAACAACCGTCCCAAACCATCGGAAGGAACGTTCCCATGACGGCCGTCAACGCCAGTCCCACCGGGGTCACGGCGGCCGCGGTCGCCCGGGCCGGCGCCGGTCGTGCCTGGGAGCCCGCCGACGGCGCCACCGCCCGGGGCACCGTCGTCATGCTGCCGGGGCGCGGCGAGCACGCCGCCGTCTACGAGCGGTTCGGGCGACGCCTCGCCTTCGACGGGTACACGGTCCGTGCTCTCGACGATCCCGCCGCCGTCGGTGTGACCGGCGGGCCGCTCGCCGGGCTGTACACCGACGCGGCCACCCCGCTCGTGCTCGCCGGTTCCGACGCCGGTGCCGCACGGGCGCTCGTCATCGCGGCCGCCGGCGTCGTCACGATCCACGGCCTCCTGCTGGCCGGCACGCTGACCGGGATCCCCGAGCGCGGCCCCGCCGAGTGGTCCGACGAGCTGGACGCCCGGACCGCCTGCCCGGCACATCGGGCCAGGCTCGCCCGCGACACCAGGCTCGTACGCGGTTCGCTGTCGCGAGGCGTACCCGTGGAGATCCTGGACGCTCTTGATCGTTTCGAGCCGGGCCGGGTGACCGTGCCGACCCTGCTCGTGCACGGCGCCGCCGACGTGATCGCGCCGCCGGGGCCGGTCCGCGCGCTGGCCGCGGTCCTGCCCCGCGGCGAGATCGCGATCGTGCGGGACGGGCGCCACGACGTGCTCAACGACACCGGTCACCGCACCGCCGCCGCGCAGGTCGTGCAGTGGCTCGAACGCCTCCGCGACGACCGCGCGACGGCGGCCCCGATCCTCGCGATCAGCTGACGGCGGGTGCCGCCCGGTAGACCAGCCGCATCACGCCGGTGTCGAACGTCTGCGCCTTGATCAGCTCGAGCGGCTGCTGGTCGCTGCCGTCCGGGAACAGCCGCTTGCCGTGGCCGACCACGATCGGGTGCACGAGCAGGTCGAGTTCATCGACGAGACCCGCGTGCAGCAGGGTCCGGACGAGTGTCGGGCTGCCCACGATCGCGATGTTCGTGCCGGGGCCGTCCTTGAGCGCCGTCAACTCGTCGACGACCTTCTCCCCCGGGATGAGCGTCGAGTTCTGCCACGCGTCCACACTGTCCAGCGTGGAGGAGACCACGAACTTCGACACCCCGTTCATCCGGTCGGCGAGCATGACGTCGCTCCCCTGCTCAGGCCAGTAGCTGGCGAACTCGGCCCAGCTGACCCGGCCGAGCAGCATCGCGTCGGAGGCTTCGACCTGCTCGTTGATGGCGGCTCCCATCTCGTCGTTGAAGTAGGGGCCTTGCCACTCGTGCGGCGCCTCCACGACTCCATCGAGCGAGATGAACAGGCCGGCGACGATTTTGCGCATAGTGATCTCCTGGTGATGAGTGGTTCTACGGATAAATCAGGCGAAAACGCGGTTGAGCCACGCCTGCCAGCGAGCCTGGGCCGCTTCGATGTCGACGTCGGCGAACACGTGATGCATCGCCAGCATCGGCCGGTCGAGACCACGCAGGAATCGGTAGAGCGCGTCGGGACCGCGGACCCCCAACGTGTGCTCGTTGACGAAGTAGACCGTGCCGTCGATCGGACGCTCCCCCGCCAGCGTGAGCGTGACGCGGTCACCGACCCGGGGCGGCGACGCGAGCGCGAGTTCGCTCGTGAGCGCGGCCCAGGCCCGGTCCCAGTCGACGATCTCCGGGCTGGTCGCCGCGACAGGTGTGGCGCGGCGACCAGCGAAGAAGGTCAGATACTCGACGAGGGTACGGAAGAACAGCGCGTGCCCTCGCGTCATCGCGAAGTATTCGTCGGCCCAGTCCTCCTGGGGCAGGAATCCGCTGGCCACCACGCGGATCGACGTGCTGCCACCGGCGCGGCCCTCGATCAGGAAGTCGTACGCGATGAAACGGCCGTCGGGTGCCGTGGGCGACACGTAGGCGAACCGCTTGCCCGGCTCGGACTCGGTGATCGCCAGATCGGCGAAGACCGTGTGCACGACCCCGTCGGCGACGTCGTTGCGGCCCATGAACCAGGAGTCGATGCCCGGGCCGGACGCGATCGCCTGCCAGACCTCGTCGACACTCGCGTCGACCTCGAGGTCGAAGACGTCGTCGAATTCGTGGCCCACCTCAGCGCTCCCCGGCGAAATGCGCGATCAGCACCGGGGCGATCGCGGCCGGCTTGACCTGGTGGTTCTGGCCCGGCAGCGTGGTGCGCTCGGACACGGGCAGCGCGCCCGCGATCGCGTCGGCGGCGTGGTGCATCCAGGCCGGGCTCTTGCCACCGTCGGCCACCAGCGTGGGCACATCGATCGACGCGAACGCCTTGGTCAGGTCGGCGGGCAGGCCGTGACCGGTCTGGCTGTCGCCGAGCACGGCCATGTCGTAGCGCAGGGTCGGCGCGACCGTCTTGAGCTTCTTCCACGCCGGCATCAACCGCATGAGGTAGGGCACGAACGCGGGCAGGCCGACCATCTTCGTCATGAAGAACCCGACCGTCTCACCGGTGCGCCCGGCCGCGATCATGTCGTCGATGCGCTGCCGGTAGTCGGCCGGCGGCGGGGTGCGGCTGCCGTCGACGAGCAGCGGCGCCTCGTAGAGCGCGAGGCGACGGACTTTGCCCGGCAGGGCCGCGGTCGCCCGAGCGGCCAGGACGGCGCCTGAGGAGATGCCGTAAACGCCGGCCGAACCGCCGGCCGCGTCGAGCAGCGCTTCGATGTCGTCGATTTCCCGCTCGGGCGCGTAGGGCGCGGTGTCGCCGCTGTCGCCCCGGCCGCGCCGATCGTAGGAGTAGACGGTGAAATGCGGCGTGAGCAGCGGCACGAGGTCGGGCATCGGGCCGAACTGGCGGCTGCAGAAGGCGCCGTCGACGAGCACGAGCGCCGGCCCGTCGCCCGCCCGGTCATAAGCGATCGTGGTGCCGTCGGCGGAGGTCACGGTGTGCATCGGTGATCACGCTCCTTCTGTCGTCGTGGTGTGTGCCGCCGCGGGCTCCGGCTTCACGCTCGGATGGACGGCGATGACGATGCGATGGTCGCGGCCACCGACCGCGGTCTCATCGTGGTATTTGCTGACCAGCCCGGTCACGGCCGACGTCAATTCGGCCACGAACGCGGCCCGCTCGGTCGCCGAGGCGAACCGCACCTCGCCGTCGAGCGCGAATGTGGCCACCCGCTTGCCGGCTCGGGTCGCTCCGGTGATCAGCGCGCCGACGTCACGCACGAGCTGGGCGCCGACCGCGAGCAGCCAACGGGCCGACAGGCGGTCGGGCGAACGGGACGGATCCGGCGCGACCGGGGACAGCGCGACCGGTGAGATCACATAGGCCAGCGCGGTCGCCCGCAACATGCGCTCGGTGACGTTGCCCTTGCGCCGCTCCTCGACGAGCTCGACGAGACCGTGCTGCTCCAGCGCGTGCAGGTGATAGTTGACCTTCTGCCGAGCCAGGCCGACGCGCGCCGCGAGGGTGGTGGCCGAACCGGGCTCGGCGAGCGCGGCGAGCAGACGGGCACGGATCGGGTCGAGCGACACCTGGGCCGCGACCGGATCCTCGATGACAGCGACATCGAACATGCACTCAGCATCACACCGACAAAACTTATTGTCAAGACATCAAGACTTGTCGGGTACGCCTTTCCAGCCCGGAACGCTCGCCGGTTGCGCCGCCGTTCGGCCGGAATACCCGGCCTCCGCAGGCGGTTCGCCTCAACGGACGCCAGAAGGTAAAGTAAGCACACCTGGATATTTGATGGCAGCTTGGCGACCAGGACAAAAACGCCTAAAGAGTCTCGCACATCACAAAATGCGTGCCTCTGGGTAATCAGTTAAATGGAGGAACGCTGTGGCGGCGAGCGTCGAAGCCCGTAAGACCGAGTCCATCACTGATGCGCTGCGCGAGCGCATCCTGGTGCTCGACGGCGCCTGGGGCACGATGCTGCAGGGTGTCGGCCTGACCGCCGACGACTACCGGCCCGAGCGGTTCCGCGATCACCCCCGCGAGCTCACCGGCGACCCCGATCTCCTCAACATCACGCGCCCCGATGTCATCCTCGACATCCACCGGCAGTACTTCGCCGCGGGCGCCGACATCACCACGACGAACACGTTCACCGCGACCAGCATCGGCCAGGCCGACTACGGCCTGCGAGTCGATCGTCCGTGAGATGAACCTCGAGGCGGTGCGGCTGGCCCGGCAGGCCGCCGACGAGGCCGGCGGGCGTTACGTCGCCGGCTCCATCGGCCCGCTCAACGTGACCCTGTCGCTCTCCCCCCGCGTCGACGACCCGTCGTTCCGGCCGGTGTCCTTCGACCAGGTCCGCGCCGCGTACGCGGAACAGATCGCGGCCCTGGCCGAGGGTGGCGTCGACCTGCTGCTCATCGAGACCATCTTCGACACGCTGAACGCCAAGGCGGCCATCGCGGCGGCCCGTGACGTGGCCCCGCACCTGCCACTGTGGATCTCGGTCACGATCGTCGACCGCAGCGGCCGCACCCTCTCCGGCCAGACCATCGAGGCTTTCTGGACCGCGATCGAGCACGCGCGTCCGCTCGTCGTCGGCGTCAACTGCTCGCTCGGCGCCGAGGAGATGCGGCCCCACGTCGAGGGCCTGTCCCGGCTGGCCGACACGTACGTCAGCGCCCACCCCAACGCCGGTCTCCCGAACGCGTTCGGCGGTTACGACGAGCAGCCCCACGAGACCTCCGAGCTGCTGCGCGGGTTCGCCGAGTCCGGTTTCCTCAACGTCGTCGGCGGCTGTTGCGGCACCTCGCCCGAGCACATCCGCCAGATCGCGGCGGCCGTGGCGGGCATGCCGCCCCGCGAGGTTCCCGCGACGCACACCGGCTTCCGGTTCAGCGGGCTCGAACCGTTCGAGATCGGGCCCGACACCGGCTTCGTGATGATCGGCGAGCGCACCAACGTGACCGGCTCGGCCCGGTTCCGCCGGCTCATCGAGGCCGACGACCACCAGGGTGCCGTCGACGTCGCGGTGGAACAGGTCCGCGGCGGTGCCAACCTCCTCGACGTCAACATGGACGCCGACCTGCTCGACGGCGAGGAGGCGATGACCACGTTCCTGAACCTGATCGCCACCGAGCCCGAGGTCGCCCGCATCCCGATCATGATCGACAGTTCCAAGTGGAGCGTGCTCGAAGCCGGGCTCAAGTGCGTCCAGGGCAAGGGCGTCGTCAACTCGATCAGCCTCAAGGAGGGCGAGGAGTCCTTCCTCGCCCAGGCCCGCAAGATCCGGGACTACGGCGCCGGCGCCGTCGTGATGGCGTTCGACGAGCAGGGCCAGGCCGACACCGTCGAGCGCAAGGTGTCGATCTGCGGCCGGGCCTACGACCTGCTCACGCGGCAGGCCGGGTTCGCGCCGTCCGACATCATCTTCGACCCCAACGTGCTCGCGGTCGCGACCGGCATCGAGGAGCACAACGGTTACGCGAAGGCGTACATCGACGCGCTCCCGCTGATCAAGGAGCGCTGCCCCGGCGTGCACCTCAGCGGCGGCATCTCCAACCTGTCGTTCTCCTTCCGGGGCAACGACGTCGTGCGTGAGGCCATGCACTCGGCGTTCCTCTTCCACGCCATCAAGGCCGGCCTCGACATGGGCATCGTCAACGCCGGGCAGCTCACCGTCTACCAGGACATCCCCGCCGACCTGCTGGAACTCGTCGAAGACGTCATCTTCGACCGCCGCGACGACGCGACCGACCGGCTCGTGGCCTTCGCCGAGACCGTCAAGGGCTCGGCCACCAAGCGCGAGGTCGACCTGTCGTGGCGCGAGGCCCCGGTCGACAAGCGGCTCGCGCACGCGCTCGTCAACGGCATCGTCGACTTCATCGAGGACGACACCGAGGAGGCCCGCAAGGAGGCCGATCGGCCGCTCGATGTCATCGAGGGCCCGCTGATGGACGGCATGAAGATCGTCGGCGACCTGTTCGGCGCGGGCAAGATGTTCCTGCCGCAGGTGGTCAAGAGCGCCCGCGTGATGAAGCGCTCCGTCGCCTATCTCGAGCCGTTCATGCAGGCCGAGAAGGAGCAGGCACTCCGCGAGGGCCGGACCGACGGCGGCCGGGCCCAGGGCAAGATCGTCATGGCGACCGTCAAGGGCGACGTGCACGACATCGGCAAGAACATCGTCGGCGTCGTGCTCGGCTGCAACAACTACGACGTCATCGACCTCGGCGTGATGGTGCCCGCATCCACCATTCTGGACACCGCGATCGCGGAGAACGCCGACGCGATCGGCCTGTCCGGCCTGATCACGCCGTCGCTCGACGAGATGGTCAACGTGGCCAAGGAGATGCAGCGCCGCGGCCTCAAGCTGCCGCTGCTGATCGGCGGCGCCACGACGTCACGGCAGCACACGGCCGTGCGGATCGCCCCGGCCTACGACAAGTCGACCGTGCACGTGCTCGACGCCTCCCGCGTCGTCGGCGTCGTCTCCGACCTGCTCGACCCGGGCCGCGCCGAGACGCTCGACACGGCCAACCGCGCCGACCAGGAGCGGCTCCGTCAGCAGTACGCCGACAAGCAGCGCCAACCGCTGCTGCCGCTGTCGAAGGCCCGGCAGAACCGAGAGCGTCGTCTCCTTCGACGACCTGCCGACGCCGCGCGTTCACCGGCACGAAGGTGCTCGCACCCGACCTGGCCACGCTGCGCGAGATGATCGACTGGCAGTTCTTCTTCCTCGCCTGGGAACTCAAGGGTAAATATCCGGCCATTCTGGAACAGCCGGCCGCCCGGGAGCTGTTCGACGACGGACGCGAACTGCTCGACGAGATCATGGCCGGCGAACCTGCTCCAGGCCCACGGCGTCTACGGGTTCTGGCCGGCCCACAGCGAGGGCGACGACATCGTGGTCGAGGGCGGCCCCCGCTTCCCGATGCTGCGCCAGCAGATCACCCGCGACACGCGGCGCGCGCGACGACGACCGGCCCAACCGGTGCCTCGCCGACTACGTCGCGCCCGCCGGTGACCACCTCGGCGCGTTCGCGGTCTGCGATCCAGGGCGCCGAAGAACTCGCCGCGCAGGT
Source organism: uncultured Actinomycetota bacterium (assembly GCA_963797605.1). Classification (GTDB taxonomy): domain Bacteria; phylum Actinomycetota; class Actinomycetes; order Mycobacteriales; family Micromonosporaceae; genus DASQPR01. Next base: position 553,267 of record CAWCPX010000009.1, read on the forward strand.
ACGAGGCCGACAACGACGACTACCGCGCGATCATCGTGAAGGCGCTGGCCGACCGGCTCGCCGAGGCCGTCGCCGAGTACGTCCACCTGGAGGCCCGCCGCGCCTGGTTCGAGCCCGACGCCGAGCCGCTGCTGGAAGACCTGCACGCCGAGCGGTTCCGGGGCATCCGGCCCGCGTTCGGCTACCCGGCCTCACCCGACCACTCGCGAGAAGCAGGAGCTCTTCGACCTGCTCGACGCCGACGGCCTCGGCATGGCGCTGACCGAGTCGTTCGCGATGACGCCGGCCGCCAGCGTCAGCGGCCTGATGTTCGCCAACCCCGGCTCGCGCTACTTCACCGTCGGCCGGATCGGCAAGGACCAGGTAGACGACTACGCCGTGCGGAAAAACGTACCGGTGGCAGAGGTCGAACGTTGGCTCGCGCCGAATCTCTCGTACGAGCCGGCCGCAGCTAACCGGCTGTAGCCGCCGTCGGTCCGAGGTGGAACCCTGGCGACTAACGCCATTGTCGGGCGCCGCACGGCAGAGGAGAATAGTGCGGTAAAGCTTTTCCCAGAGGCGTCAGCGGAGCGTGCGATGGTGTCAAGGTTGCCTGACTACGAACCGGTAGACGTTATCGGTTCCGGTCCGACCGGAGTGGTCGTGACTTCACGTGACCGCACCAGCGGCGCTGTCGTCGCCATCAAATACCTGTCGGGACAGGTCTATGAAGTGTCCGGCTTCCCTGAGCGGTTTCGCGAGATCACCGCGGCGATGGCGGGGGTGGAGAATCCACACCTCCCCCGCATTCTCGCCTTTCTTGAAGAACCCGACCCTCCGGCCGTCATCACGGAGTTCGTCGAGGGTGTCTCGGCGCGCCGGCTTCTCAAGCTGGGGCCGCTCGAGCCGGAATCCGCGCTGTATCTAATCCACGGCGCGCTCGACGGTCTGGCCAAGCTCCATCAGCTTGGCGTGGTTCATCGAGATATCCGTCCGGAGAACCTCATCGTCGGCGCCGACGGCGTCACCAAGGTCGTCGACATTGGCATCACGATTCCGGTCCAGGGCGATTCGGTGACCCTGGGGGCCCCTCGTTACGTCGCCGACGAATTGTGGGCCGGGCACGACGCGACGCCCATGTCGGATGTGTACGCGGCCACGGTGACGCTTCTCGAATGCCTGCTCGGCAGCCGGTCCACAGACGTCCCCACCGCCGAGTTGTCCTCGCACGTCAACAACCTCATCACGAAGAATCTGTCCGTTGACCCGGGCGACCGCGCGTCGGACGCGGGCGCGATGCTCGACGCGCTCGTCATGGCCGCACTGAGCACTTACGGCGCGTCGTGGCAAGACGCGGGCAAGCAGAAGCTGGTCAGCCGGGTTTCCCAGACGATGAGCACCCGGCCGTTCGTCGTGCCGACGTGGCCGCTTCTGCCGTCGGAACGCACGGCTCACATGATGATCGCGGTCGGTCTCGCCATTGCCCTGGTCCTCGGTCTGACTGTCACGACGACGAGCGTGTTCTTCTCCGGCTCACGAGCCGCCGCCGATTCGAGGATCGGCGATCCGCCGGCGCCCCCGCACATTCCCATCGTCGAGTCGGGGCCGCCGGTTCCAACCCCGGGCCCGACCGGACCCCAGGCCGATACCATCAAACCCGCGCGACCGACGGGGGTTCAGGTCACCGGCCGTTCGTTGACCGCGGTCACGCTCGACTGGACGGCTGCGACAGACAACGTCAAGGTGATCGGTTATATCGTGCTTCGTGGGGGTCACCGGATCGCCACGACGTACGTGCCCGGCTACACCGATGGCGGGCTGACGGCACAGACGTCCTACAGCTTCTCGATCGTGGCGTTCGACGCCGCTGGCAATCTGTCGCCGGCCAGCGCCACCGTCGTCGGCACGACCTTGACGGCACCCGACACCACGCCTCCGTCCACGCCGACCGGCTTGCACTCGACCGGCCGAAGCACGACAACGGTGGTCCTCTCCTGGTCACGCTCACACGACGACACCGGCGTGGCCGGCTACGACGTGTTCCGTGACGGGCAGCGCGTCGGCTCCGTCGGCGGAGCCGGTTTCACCGACATCGGTCTGAGGCCGTCATCCACGCACCGATACTCGGTCCGAGCCTTCGATACGTCCAACAACTCGTCGGGCAGCAGCAACACCATTTCGGTGACCACGTTGAAGACGCCCGACATCAAGGCGCCGTCCACCCCGACGATCCGCAGCGCGACGGGCACCAGCGACACGACGATCAGCGTCAGCTGGAGTTCCTCGACCGACAACGTCGGAGTGACGGGTTATGTCGTGACCCGCGACGGAAGCGTTGCCTTCAACGTATCCGGCACGAGCTTCGTCGACGCCGGGCTAGGTCCCAACACCACACATTCCTACTCCGTCTTGGCCGTCGACGCGGCCGGTAACCGATCTGGCAGCAGCGCCAGCCGGTCCGCCACCACGCAGTCGACACCGGTGAATCCGCCAACGACCGCTCCGCCGACGACGACCCCGCCGACAACGGCGCCGCCCACGATCGGGCCGCCTACGGTCGCGCCCACCACGGCACCCGCCACCGTCGCGCCCACAACCGACCCGCCCACCGTCGCCCCGCCCCCCACAACCGACCCGCCCACCGTCGCCCCGCCCCCCACAACCGACCCACCGACCGTGCCGCCGAGCCAGGCGGATCCCAGCCTCGCCGGCAGCAATATCGCCACGAGTTAGCTCCGGCGCCCTGCCGGCCGCGCCATCGGAGACAGGGTCCAGTGCGGTCGGGATTCGCCCTGTCCGGCGTGATCACGCCGTCGCTCGACGAGATGGTCAACGTGGCCAAGGAGATGCAGCGCCGCGGCCTCAAGCTGCCGCTGCTGATCGGCGGCGCCACGACGTCACGGCAGCACACGGCCGTGCGGATCGCCCCGGCCTACGACAAGTCGACCGTGCACGTGCTCGACGCCTCCCGCGTCGTCGGCGTCGTCTCCGACCTGCTCGACCCCGGTCGCGCCGAGACGCAGATCACCCGCGACACGTCAGCGCGCGCGAACGATGACCGGCCCAACCGGTGCCTCGCCGACTACGTCGCGCCCGCCGGTGACCACCTGGGCGCGTTCGCGGTCTGCGTCCAGGGCGCCGAAGAACTCGCCCGCGCATACGAGGCCGACAACGACGACTACCGCGCGATTCTCGTGAAGGCGCTGGCCGACGGCTCGCCGAGGCCGCCGCCAGTACGTCCACCTCGAAGCTCGCAAGGCGTGGTTCGAGCCCGACGCCCAGCCGCTGCTGGAAGACCTGCACGCGGAGCGGTTCCGGGGCATCCGGCCGGCGTTCGGCTACCCGGCCTCACCGGACCACTCGGAGAAGCAGAAGCTCTTCGACCTGCTCGACGCCGACGGCCTGGGCATGGCGCTGACGGAGTCGTTCGCGATGACGCCGGCCGCGAGCGTCAGCGGACTGCTGTTCGCGAACCCGGGCTCGCTACTTCGCCGTCGGCCGGTTGGGAAAAGACCAGGTAGACGACTATGCCGTGCGGAAAAACGTACCGGTGGCAGAGGTCGAACGTTGGCTCGCACCGAATCTCTCGTACGAACCTCGCTGACCTCGCGTGCGCATTACTCACCGACCGACCGATAAACGATTGCCGCTACCGCCGTTGTCGTATCTGCCGATGTAGGGAAGCATCGCATCGTTCACCTATTTCTAACGGTCTGGCGGAGTGTGCGATGGCGTGGAAACTGCCCGGCTACCAACCGGTAGACGTATCGGGTCCGGTTCGACCGGACGGTCGTAACGGTGCGTGACGAGGCAACCGAAACCCTCGTCGCTGTCAAATACCTGATCCGACAGCGTTTATGACGCCCCGGGCTTCGCCGAAGGCTTCCGCCAGGTGACCACCAAGCTCGCGAGCGTCGACAACCCACACCTCGCGCTGGTGTTCGAGTTCGTCGAGAGCGCCGACGCCGCCGCCGTCATCGCCGAACTGGTCCACGGTCTGTCGGTTCGCCGGCTCCTCGAATCCGGGCCACTCGAACCCGAATCAGCGCTGTTCCTGATGAAGGGCGTGCTCACCGGCGTCGCCGAGTTGCACAACGTCAGCATCGTGCACCGCGACCTCCGCCCGGAGAACATGCTCGTGCGGCCGACGGCACCGTGAAGGTCGTCGACATCGGCATCGCCCCACCGGTCGACCGCCACGCGGAGGCGCCTCGCTATCTCGCGCCCGAGGTGTGGGCCGGCGAGCGACCGAGCTTCGCGTCCGATGTGTACGCTGCCGCCGCGACGCTCCTCGAATGCCTCACAGGTGACGAGTCCACGGCACCGCAGACGACTGACCTGCCGCCACGGGTTCGCAAAATCGTGACGAGGAACCTTTCGGTCAAGCCCGACGACCGGGTCGGCGACGCCGGCAAGATGCTCGATGCGCTCGCGCTGGTGGCTCTCAGCAGCTACGGCTCCGATTGGGAGGAGACCGGCCGCAGCAGCTCGTCTCCCGGCTCGACCTGGCCAAGAGCAAGCCGCGGCCGGCCGCTCCGCCGTCGCGCAAAATCATCCCGACCGAGCGCACCAAGCACGTGCTGATCGCGGCGGCCTCACGGTCCTGCTGGCGCTGATCTACGTTGCGAGCACGACCGGGTTCTTCCCGGGCGCCCGTGCCGCCGCCGACAACGGCGACGACACCGTGATCCAGTTCGTGCAGCACATTCCCGAGGTGCAGTCCGGGCCGCCGGTGCCACCGCCCGCGGTCGGGCCGACAGCCGACAAGGTCAAGCCGTCGGCACCGACCGGGCCTGAACATCAGCGGCCGGTCGGTCAGCGCGATCACGCTCGACTGGAACCCGTCGCACGACAACGTGAAGGTCGTCGGTTACATCGTGCAGCGCGGCGGCCACAAGATCGCCACGACGTACACGCCGGGCTACACCGACTCCGGTCTGACCGCCCAGACGACGTACGGCTACACGGTGATCGCGTTCGACGCCGCCGGCAACCTGTCGCCGGTCAGCGCGGGCGCCTCCGGCACGACGCTGACCAAGCCCGACACCACGGCGCCGTCGACGCCGTCGAACCTGCGGTGGAGCTCGAACAGCCTGACGACGATCTCGTTGTCCTGGAGCGGCTCCCACGACGATATCGGCGTGGCCGGTTACGACGTGTTCCGCGACGGCAAGCGGGTCGCCTCCGTTGACCACACGAGCTTCCTCGACTCCGGCCTCGCACCGGCGAGCAAGCACCAGTACTACGTCCGGGCTTTCGACACGTCCAACAACTCGTCCCGCGGCAGCAACGTCATCACGGCATCGACGATTGCCGCGGCCGACACCACGCCGCCGTCGACACCGTCGATCACCGGCGCGAGCGGCATCAGCCAGAGCCAGATCCGGATTAGCTGGAGCGCGTCGCACGATGCCAACGGCGTGGCCGGCTACGAAGTGTTCCGCGACGGCGACAGCCTCGGCATCGCGAGCGGCACCAGCTTCACCGACATCGGGTTGGCCGCCAGCACGACGTACACGTACACGGTGCGGGCGTTCGACGCGTCCGGTAACACGTCGCCGAAAAGTGGCAGCCGATCAGCGACGACGCAGGCCAGTCAGGTGACGACGCCGACGCCCACGCCGACACCGACGGGCCCGCCGACGACGACACCGCCCACCGTGCCACCGACGACCGATCCGACGACACCGCCGCCGACCACCGATCCGACGCAGACTCCGGACCCGCCGGCCACGACGGACCCGCCGCAGGGTCAGCCGTCGACCGACCCATCGCCGGATGAGCCGACCGCCACCTCTCCCGCGGTCGACGCGGTCGCGGCGACGACCGATCCGGCGCCGACCACCGATCCGCCGTCGGCCGCACCCGACGACAGCGCGACGCCCGACCCGAGCGTCGAGCCGCAGGAGGCGCCGGCACAGAAACTGGCAGGTCACGGATGCTCGCCCCGATATCGGGGCGAGCATCCGCCGTTGGGTCGATACGATGGCCATGTCCGACAGTCGCTGGTCAGGAGGTTGCCATGCCCCGGGAAACCGGCCGCAAGCTCGTCGCCTCCAACAAGAAGGCGCGTCACGACTACACGATCCTCAAGACCTACGAGGCCGGCATCGCGCTGCAAGGCACCGAGGTCAAGGCGCTGCGCGCCGGCCGGGTCTCGCTCGTGGACGCGTTCGCCCAGGAGAGCGACGGCGAGCTGATGCTCTACGGCCTGCACATCCCCGAATACGGCTACGGTTCGTGGACCAACCACGCACCTCGCCGTACTCGCAAACTGCTGTTGCATCGCTCTGAGATCGACAAGATCTTCGACGAGGTACGCGAGTCGGGCGTCACGATCGTGCCGCTGTCGATGTATTTCGAGAACGGCTGGGCCAAGGTCGAGATCGGGCTCGCGCGCGGCCGCCGCAGTTACGACAAGCGGCAGGTGCTCGCCGAACGCGACGCGAACCGCGACATCGCCCGCGAGATGAGCCGCCGGGTCAAGGGGCGCCACGACGAGCGCACCCGCCGTATCTAGACCTCGACCTCGGTGCGGGCCGCCGGATCGAGGGCGGCAGCCACGGCCACCTGCTCCATCTCTCGGGCCACGGCCTCCATCTCGGCCTTCGACACGAAGTGGGTGTCGCCGAGCACGAGCAGCGCGACCGCGGCCGGAGCGTCGTTGATCGTGACCATCAGGCGTTCGTTGAAGAACGGCAACTCGGTCCATCGCAGCGGACCCGTGTCGCCGATGGCGGCCTTGACCTCGTCGGGCGTCGGCACGGCGCCGATCTCGGGCACCTGCGACTGCGACGGCCGGTCGTTGTAGTAGTAGCCGAGACCGATGTCGCCGCCACGGTCACGCGCGATCCGCGCGACCAGGTCCTTCCACTGCATCAGATCGAAATACGCGTGTTTGTATGTCCGCAGCGAAGCCTTCCGGGCCGCCGTGATCGCCTCGTCGATCGTCATTCCGGCGACATCGACGACGCAGAGACCGGTCTGGCTCACGTTGCTGACGATGTCGGAGAGCCCGGGCCGGAACCGGTTGCTCACGAGCATCTGCGCGACCGTGGGGTTGTGGCCGGTCACGCGGGCGAGCGCGACGGTGTAGACGCCGAGGAGCACCGTGCTGACGTCGACCCGGATGCGGGCCGCGATGGCGCGCACGGCCAGGAACATCGACGGCGAGTCCATTTCGACCTGCCAGTAACGCGCGGACGTGGTCTCCTCGAACGGCTGCCGGGCAGGGCGGGCCGGAACCGACCGCAGCAACTCCTCCCAGTAGCGCAGGGAGGCGTCGCTCTGGCGTTTGCCGCCCGGCGTGCTCTGCTGCGCGGCCAGGTCGAGCGGCTGCATGCGGACCGGTTCGAGGGCGTGGCCGGTCTCGGGGTCGCGGCTCATGAAGTCGTTGTACATCGCGAAGCCACCGGCACCGTCGGTCGCGAAGTGGCTCAGTGTCATCACCATGTTCGTGAGCGCGCCATCGCGTCGTACCAGGGACATGCGGATCGGGAACTCGGCCGCGTAGTCGAAGGGCGTGTTCTCGTGCCGTTTGGCGATGTCGGCGGTGACGGCCGCGGGATCGTCGCCCGATGCCACGTCGACGATCTCCAGCGGCACCTCGCCGGACGCGACGACCACCTGCATCGGCAGGCCGCCCGGCACGAGCTGCAGGAGGGTGCGCATCGCCTGGAAGCGGCTGACATAGAACCGGAGTTCGTCGGCGCACTCGGCGACCGTGGTGCCGGACGGCAGCTCACGGGTCGCGGTCATGTTCATGGTCGAACCGAGTGCCTCGATCGCGCCCCAGATGTGCTGCTGACCCCAGGTCAACTCGCTCACACCAGAGCCGTCTCCCTCGAAGGAGATCATGATCCGTTCCGACATGCCGCCTCCAGCCCACCGGTGAGCAGCGTCTTTATATCATAAGGAAAGTTAACTAAGCAACAGGAAGGCGGCCAGCACCCCGGGTTTCGCGAAGGCGCCGCGGCGGCGTCTGGACTGAGGAGGAGCACCGCCGAAGGCGCTGCGATCGACGAGGGAAGACGCTGCCCCACGGCGGCGCCGAGAGCGAAACCCGGATGATGCAGTGGAACGAGCCGGTCGGCGGGCTGGGGGCCTTCCCGCCGACCGGCAGCCGGTGTTACGGCAACGGGCCGAACGCACCCGCTATCGCAACGGTCTCCATGCCGCGCAGCAGCGCTTCGCCGTCCGACGGAGACAGCGCGTGCGAGTCCAGGTTGATCGTCATCGCGACCGTGCCGGGGACGTCGTCGATGTGCACGAACAGCGGCTCGAACGCGGGACCGTCCTGCGACGCGAGCCAGCGGAACGTCGTCCGCGGCAACGCTTCCCGCGCCTGTTCGGCCGTTGGCGGCGGACCGTCGAGCGGCGCCTTGGTCATCATGCGCCGGTCGTTGAAGTAACATCCGATGTCGATCTCGCTGCCGCGTTCCTTCGCGATGCGTTCGCGCAGTTCGACCATGTCGCCGGGGTGGAAGTACCCGTACTTGTACGCGGTCAGCGACGCTTTCGCGACCCGTTCGAGCGTCTCGTCGAACGGTGCCCCGACGACGTCGAGCGCGCAGAGACCGGCTTGTGCGAGCGTGCAGACGACCTCGCCGAGACCGGGGCGGAAGCGGTTGCTGACCAGCGGACGTACGACCACCGGGTTGATGCCGGTCAGCGGGGCCAGCGCCATCGCGAAGATGCCGAGCAGGATCGAGGCCGACTCCAGCCCGGTGCGGTCCGCGATCGCCCGTACCGCCGGGGCCATCGCGGGTGAGTTGAACTCGCCGAGCCAGTAGCGCGGCTCGACCGGATCGGCCGGATAGTCGAAGCGCCGGGTGTCGATCGACCGCAGGACGCGTTCCCAGTAGCGCAGCGCCGCCTCGTTCTGCCGGCGCCCGGCCGGGCTGTGCTGCCATCGTGCCTGCTCCAGCGGCGGCGTGCCGGTGACGGGCGCGGTGGAACGGGTGGCCACGTCGGTCATCATGGTCACGCCACCGGCCGCGTCGGTGACGAAGTGACTCACGAGCATGACCAGGTGCGTCAGGGCGTCGCCGTGGCGGATCAGGGCAAGTCGGACCGGCCACTCGTTCGTGAAATCGAGGTCGGCCTCGCCGTACGCGACCCGGGTCCGATCGGCGACCTCGGCCGGATCGTCGGCGCCGGCGTCGATGACATTGATCGTGATCTCGCCGAAGCTCGACACGACCTGCGTGGGCCGGCCCTCGGAATCGAACCGCAGCCGGGTGCGGATCGCCTGGAACCGGCCCATCAGGTAGCTGACCTCGTCAGTGATGTCGTCGACGGTCGTGCCTTCGGGCAACGGCCGCACACCGCCGAGCGGAATCCACGTCTTCTGCCGCACGATCGCGGACCAGTTCTCAGCCTGGCCCCAGGCCAGTTCGTCAACGCCGGAACCGTCACCGTCGAACGAAACGACAATTCGATCCACCACGTGCATGTGCCGCTCACTCTCGCTAGCCGGATCTCTCACCGGGAAAGCGTCGAGAGCGGCCGACGCGGGAATGACATCTGTAAGGGTGAATATACACATCGGACGGTGCCGGATCGATGGCCAAAATTCGCGCCGCGTGAGTCGGATCCCCGACGACGGGCGCACTTCTCCCGCGGCGCGCCGTCTACTCCGGCGTGGCGAACCAGGCGCGCAGGTGGGTCGCGGCCTGAATGATCGCAGCGCGGCCGGCGTCGATGGTGCCGGCCATCCCGAAGAAGCCGTGCACCATGCCCGGGTAGCGCGTGAGCTCGACGGGCACGCCGGACTCGGCGAGCCGGTGCGCGTACGCCTCGCCCTGGTCACGCAGCGGGTCGAACTCGGCCGTGATCACGAGTGCCGATGGGAGGCCGTCGAGACTCTCGGCGCGCAGCGGCGATGCCAGTGGGTCCAGCGCGTCGTCGGGGTTGGCGAGGTAATGCGACCTGTACCACGCGACCGAGTGATGGTTGAACAGCCACGGGTCGTCGCCCTGCCGCATCGACTCGTCGTCGGCCAACTGGTCGGTGTTGGGGTAGACGAGCACCTGGCCGACGAGCGCGACGGCCGCGTCGGTGCGCGCCCGGAGCGTCACCCCGGCGGCGATGTTGCCTCCGGCGCTGTCACCGGCGACCGCCAGCCGGGCCGGATCGGCGCCGATCTCGCTGGCGTGCGCCGCGACCCATCGCACGGCCGCGTAGCAGTCCTCGATCGCGGCCGGGAACGGATGCTCCGGCGCGAGCCGGTAACCGGGCACGACGACGAGCGCGCCGGTCGCGTTGGCGAGGCTCCGGCAGATGCCGTCGGCCGTGTCGATCGTGCCGAGGACCCAGCCACCGCCGAAGAAGTAGAGCAGGGCGGGCAGCGGCTTCTCGTCGACCGGACGGTAGACGCGCACCGGCAGGTCGCCGCCCGGGCCCGGGATGACGAGGTCGGTCACCTCCAACACCGGTTCGGGCTCGCCGCCGGCTGCCTGGATCGACGCGAGATCGGCGGCGCGCGCCTCGGCCAGCGTCTGTGTGTAGAGCTGCGGCACGTTGTCGTGTGCGCGCTGATCGCGCATCGCCTGGATCTGCGGGTCGAGCGTCACCGGTGGTCCTCCAGAATGTGATTCGCGATGTGAGTGCCGAGCGCGCGGACCATTTCCGCGGCGGCGATCGCCTGCCCCCGGCCGTTTCCGTGGAGGCCGTCGTCGCAGGTGAGGGCCTCGTCGGCGGCCGGGTGGTCAGCGAGGTGGACGTGCACGGTGCCGTACGCGGAGGCGATCGCGCGGGTGCGGGCGGCCAGCATCGTCATGCGGCGGCCGAACGCGGGACCGAGCCACGACGGCAACCTGGGATAGTCGCCCATGACGAACACCGACATCGTGACCACGAGCACGCCGGCGGCGGTCAGCGCCGACACGATCTCACCGATCTCGTGGTCGACCTCGTCGGCACGGCGCTCGTAACCCGGTCGCAGCGCGTCGTTGGCGCCGCAGACCACCAGTGCGAGGTCGGGCCGGAAGGCGAGCGCGGGCCCGAGTTGCCGGGTGCGGACCTCGCTCGCGCGCAGGTTGCGTCTGCCCAGGTTGAGGTAGGCCAGGTCGGGCCGCGCGCGCCGCAGTTCGGCGGCGACCCGGTCGGCGAACGGCAGCGGGTGGTAGCCGGCGACCGGTTCGGTCACGCCCTCGGTGATGCTGTCGCCCAGCGCCACGAACCGACGCCAGGGATGGCCGGCGAGCAGCCGCTCGGCCTCACCGTCGCCGAGACAATGTGGGTCGGAGGCCTCGAGCGTGCGGGCGTAGTCGGTGCTCATCGCCTGGGGACACCCCTCGTCGGACGTCTCTAGCGCCCGTGACCGGCGCGAGTATAGGCTACCGTCTATGGGGAGATCACGGTATCGACGGTCAGCCGGCACCCGGCCCTCGCACACGCTCGCGATCTGACGCCACCGTGTCGCGCGATCCGTCGATCATCTGCCTGGATGACTATCACCGCCTTGCCCGCGACCGCCTAGGCGCCGACGTGTGGGACTTCATCGAGGGTGGCGCGGAAGACGAGCGCACCGTCGCCGCGAACCGGCGGGCATTCACCGACCTGCGGCTGCGGCCCCGAGTGCTCACCGACGTGTCCACATGCGACACCAGCACGACGTTGTTCGGCACCCCCGTCGCGACCCCGATCGGCGTGGCTCCGACGGCGTACCACCGGCTGATCGATCCCGAGGGTGAGGTCGCGACCGCGCAAGGTGCCGGCGCGGCCGGTGCGCTGTTCATCGTCGGCATGCTGGCCAGCCGCACGTTCGAGGACATCGCCAAGGTCGCCGGCGGCCCGCTGTGGCTTCAGCTCTACTGGCTGCGGCGGCGCGACATCATGGCCGACCTCATCGAGCGCGCCGATCTCTGCGGTTACCAGGCGATCGTGCTCACCGTCGACGTCCCCCGCATGGGTCGCCGGTGGCGCGACATGCGCGGCGCGTTCGCCGTGCCGAGTGACGTCTCCGCCGTCAACATCACCGGCGCCGTGATGGCGTCCGCGCACGAGAGCGGCGCCGGCCGGTCCGCGCTCGCGGTGCACACGGCGCAACAGTTCGACCCGACCGTCACGTGGGCCGACATCGCGTGGGTCCGGGCGCAGACGACCCGGCCGATCGTGCTCAAGGGCATCCTCACGGCCGAAGACGCGATGCGCGCCGCCGACGCCGGCGTCGACGCGATCATCGTGTCGAACCACGGCGGCCGGCAACTCGACGGCGCCGTGGCGAGCATCGACGCGCTGCCCGAGGTCGTCGACGCGGTCGCGGGCGCGTTCCCGGTGCTGTTCGACGGCGGCGTGCGGCGGGGCTCGGACACGCTGGCCGCGCTCGCGCTCGGCGCGCACGCGGTGCTGCTGGGCCGGCCGCCGCTGTGGGGGCTGGCGGCCGGCGGGGCGCGTGGCGTCGAGGAGTTGCTGCGGCTCGCGACCGAGGAGCTGGAACACGCGATGGCGTTGGCCGGGCGACGGTGCCTGGCCGACCTCGATCGATCCGTGGTAGCCCGATGACGTCTGGGAGAGACAGCCAATGGTGGAGTTGACACGCGAGGCGCTGCACACGTCGGTCTCCGATCCGGTGTCGGCGTCGATGAACTTCCTCAACGAGGTCGCGGGCCGGTTCCCCGATGCGATCTCGCTCGCGGCCGGCCGCCCGCACGACGACTTCTACGCCGTCGAGGACATCGACCGCCACCTCGCGACCTACCTGAAGCACCTCGGTGAGAGCGGCATGGAGCCGGCCCGGATCCGGACCTCCCTGATGCAGTACGGCCGCACCAACGGGCAGATCGGGCCGCTGATCGCCCGCATGCTCGACATCGACGAAGGCATCCGGGTGCCGGCGGCGTCGATCATGGTGACCGCCGGCTGCCAGGAGGCCATGATCATCGCTCTGCGCGGGTTGTGTGCCGGCCCCGACGACGTCGTCCTCGCCGCCGAGCCGTGTTACGTCGGGTTCACCGGGTGCGGCCCGGGTGCTGGGCGTCGAGGTGGTGCCGGTGCCGGAGTCCTCCGACGGTCTGCGGCCGGAGACGGTGGCCGAGGTGGCGCGGGCGGTCCGCGCGAGTGGACGCGTGCCGAAAGCGCTCTACCTGGTGCCGAACTTCGCGAACCCGTCCGGCGTCTCGCTCCCCGTCTCGACCCGGCGGCACCTGCTCGACGTGGCCGCCGAGGAGGACCTGCTGATCCTCGAAGACGACCCGTACGGGCTGTTCGGGCTCGACGACGAGGTGCGGCCCGCCCTGAAATCGCTCGACACCGACCAGCGCGTGATCTACCTCGGCTCGTTCGCGAAATCCTGCTTCCCCGGCGCCCGGGTCGGGTTCCTCGTCGCCGACCAGACCGTCGTCGACGCGGCCGGCAACCGCACCCTGCTGGCCGATGAGCTGTCGACCGTCAAGAGCATGGTCACCGTCAACACGTCGCCGGTCGCGCAGGCGATCATCGGCGGCGTGCTCGTCGAGGCCGAACTACAGCCTGCGGGCCGCCAACCGCGAGAAGATCTCGTTCTACCGCGACAACCTGCGCACGCTGTTGGCCGCGCTGGAGCGGACCTTCCCCGATTCCCGGCGTCACGTGGAACGCCCCGAGCGGCGGTTTCTTCGCGGTCGTCGACGTGCCGGTTCGCGCCGATGAGCAGCTGCTGGAGATCTCCGCGAAGGAGTACGGCGTGCTGTGGACCCCGATGAGCTTCTTCTACGTCGACGGCGGCGGCACCCACGCGATCCGGCTCTCGTGCAGCGCTCTGGAGCCGGCGCTGATCGAGGAGGGCGTGACCCGGCTCGCGGCCCTCATCGCGGACTTCGACCCGAGCGACCCGACCAGGTCGTCGTCCACCCGATGACCGCCGACACCGTACGGGTGTGGATCGTGCCCGCCGACACGGCACCGGACGGTTTCCACGACGTGCTCGAGGCCCGACGAACGCGCCCGCGCGGCGGCTCTCGTGCACGCGCCCGACCGCGACCGGTTCGTCGTCGCCCACGGCAGCCTGCGGCTGATCCTGGCGCACGAACTGGGCGCGCCAGCGCAGGAACTCACCTGGACGCGTGGGCGCCACGGCAAGCCGGAACTCGCGGGCTCCTGGACCGGGCTGCGGTTCAATCTGTCCCACTCGGCCGACCTGAGCATCGTGGCCGTGAGCGCGTCCCGGGCGGTCGGGGTCGACGTCCAGCATCTGGTGCCGGGTCTGGACACGATGGGCCTGGCCAGACGGTTCTTCCGCCCGGACGAAGTGGCCTACCTCGACGGTGATCCGGCCGGCCGCTTCGCGCGCCTCTGGGCCCGCAAGGAGGCCGTGATCAAGGCGGGTGGCGGCCGGTTGTGGCGTGGCCTGAGCCTGCCGGTGCATGGCGAGCCGACGATGCTCGTCGACTACGACGCGACCGAGGGCGTCGAGGGGGCCGGGCCTTACCGGGTGTGCGATATCGACGCGCCGCACGGATATCGCGCCGCCGTCGCCCTGGCCGGTGCCGACCCGTTTACCGTTCACATCGTGAGTCGTGCCGATACGTGGCGGGCACCGGCTCCACGCGTCGGCACGATCTAGACGACCGGGTCGAACGCCGCCAGCGACAGGTAGCGCAACTGCGGGTCGTAGTCGGCCAGGATGACCCGCGACGATCCCGGTTCCGCGCCGGCGTACGCCGCCCACACACCCGTCAACGGCTGCCCCGCCGGCACCGCCCCCGGCGCGTACGCGGCCAGCGGGGCGCCCACGATCGTCACGGCGCCGTCGTGACCGGCCGAGAGCTCCTCGATCCGCGCCGCCAGCATCGGGCCCAGCTCGTCGGGGCTGACGTCGGTGTGATTGCGGACGGACGCCGTACGCCCCCGGGTCGCCTCCGCGCCGAACAGCAGCCCCACCGCCACGTGGCCGGTCGGCACCGACACCGGCGTGCGCGGATCGTACGACAGCTCGGCCTGCTCGACGACGATCAGCAGCGCTCGCGGACTCTCCCCGGCACCGGCGTAGCTGTCGATCAACCGCAGACCGGTGAAGCCGGCCGCCGTGCCCTGGTCGCAGATCGCATAGGCCATCGGATTGCCCGGGCACTTATAGCTCAGATAGATCGCCGTCGCCCGGCCCGGCGTGATGTCGGGGATCGCGATCGCCAGCACGAGCAGGTCGATCTCCTCCCCCGGCGGCACGATCTCCCGGATCACCGCCTCGGCCATCTCGCCGTACGACTGGCCGCCGCCGGCCTCCAGAGCGCCGGGCGTGAGCCCGAGGCCGTACGGCGTCAGCATGTCGGTCATGTAGACGCCGAGCCGCTGCGCGTGCGCGGGATTGGTGGCGGACGCGGCCGGGTGCGGAAACGTCAGCCGGACCGCGCGGCGAAGCCCGGACACGGTGGTCCCGGGTGCCGCGGCGCGGTCGGCGAGGCGGGTCGCGTACACGTCAGTCTTCCGGGAGCAGGTTTCCGGCGACATAGTTGGCCAGCGAGCCGACCGTGTCGAAATCCTCCCGACCCAGGTCCTCGACGCTGATCTCCCGCTCCAAGCTCTCCTCGAGTTCGAGCACCAATTCCAGCGCCGTGGTCGAACTCATGCCGAGGTCTTCCATCAGCGTGCTGTTCTCGTTCGCGTCGGCCATCTCCCGCTTCAGCACGCGCGGGAGCAGCGCGACGATGTTGTCGAGCACCTGCGCGCGCAGATCCGGGTCCAATGTGGCGGTGTCGGTCACTGTCGTTCCTTTCACAGGGTTAGTGCTGGAAAACCATCGCGGAAAACGTCGCGCCCCGGCCCGCGCCGGCGGCCGCGACGACGTAGTGGTCGCCGGGTTTCAGCAGCCCGCGGGCCATCGCGGTCTGATAGTTGATGAACGCGTCCGCGCAGAAGACGTGCCCGTAGGTGGCGACGTTGTCGAGCAGCACCTGCGCCATCGGGTAGCCGGTGCGCGTGCACACCCGCTTCCACGCGACCGTGTTCACGTTGTGCGGCACGATGAGCGCGATGTCGGCCATCGTCAGCCCGGCCGTCGAGGTCGCGGCCAGGATCGCCTCGGACAGCGAGTCGTGGTACTCGCGCTGGAAGCGGCCGGCGACCTCGTCGAGCTCGCCGTCGAACTCGCCACGCAGGTTCGCGGTGTAGGACAGCAACCGGTCGCGTTCGCCGGTGGCCCCGATCAGACACGCCGACGCGCCCTCACCGAAGATCGACGTCTCCGGCACCAGATAGGCCTCGGGCGTGAACGTCTTCTCCCCCGCCAGCACGAGCGCGAGCGCGTCCGGGTCGTCGTCGCTCGCCAGCAGCCGCCCGGCCAGGTCGACGGCGAGCAGACCGGAGGCGCACGCGTGGTGGCTCACCGTGAACGCCTCGGCATGACCGAGGCCGAACTCACGGCACACTTCGTGCAGGGGATTCAGCGGGTACGGGACGACGACGGGAAACGTCCGGGCGAAGATGACGTACCGGACGAGGTGCTCTCGACCTTGAAGCTCGTCAAGGTTTTTGAGTGCGCCACGCAGCAGATCGATGAGCATGCCGCCCCGGTCGACCCGGACCTCGCCCAGCTTGTGGTAGCGGCGGAACACCTTGATCTGCATCGGCGTCAGGTCGAACTGCTCGGCCAGGGCCTCGATCGGCACCCGCTCGTCAGGCAGGTAGCTGGAGACGGCGACGAGCGCGGTCATCGGGCCTCCGCCAGCATCGGCGACACCCGCGTCGGCGTCTGCGGGTCCAGGGCCGCCTCGACCGCCGCGGTCTCCATGCCCCGCAGCAGCGCCTCGCCGTCGGCCGGTGACACGAAGTGGGTGTCGATGTCGAGCGTCAACCGGATCATGTCCGGTACGTCGTCGATGTGGATGAACATGCGCTCGGCCGGGTTCGCCTGCTTGCGCACCCACGTGAACGTCGTCTTGGCCAGCGCCGTCTCGATCGCCTCGGCTGTCGGCGTCGGGCCTTCGGGCAACCCGCGGTGCACGATCCGTCGGTCGTTGAAGTAGCAGCCGATGTTGAAATCAGGCCCGCGCTCAGCGGTGACCCGGGCGATCAGCGCGGCGACCTCCTCGGCGTCGAAGTACGCGTACTTGTACGCCGTCATGGCGCCGCTCTGCGCCCGGCTGATCGCCTCGTCGACGGAGATGTCGGCGACGTCGAGCGCGACCATGCCGTTCTGCGAGAGCATGCAGACCACGTCGGCCATGCCCTTGCGGAAGCGGTTGCTCACGATCGCGCGGGTGACGACCGGGTTCACGCCGTTGAGCCGGGCGAGCGCGACGGCGAACAGCCCGAGGAGCACCGGCGCCGACTCGATCCGCTTGCGCTCGCAGATCGTCTTCAGCGCGAGCAGGAACGCGGGTGAGTTGAGGTTGGCCTGCCAGTGGCGGGGCTCCTGCGGATCACCGGTGCCGGACAGGCGCCGGGCCGGAATCGTGCTGAGCAGGTTCTCCCAGTAGCGCACGGCCATCCGGTTCTGCCTGCGGCCGGCCTCGGACTGCTGCCATCGCGCCTGCTGGATCGGCTGCATCTCGGGCACCGGCGTGCTGGCGCGTGCCGCGACCTCGCGCAGCAGCACCCGGGCGCCGGGCCCGTCGGCGGCGATGTGGCACATCGCGACCGCCATGTGCGTCGCGACGCCGCGGTGGCGCACCAGGCCCATCCGCATCGGCCACTCGGTGACGTAGTCGAACGAGTTGCGTTCGTATTTGCTGTAGATCCGGTCGGCGAGCTTGCCGGGGTCCTCGTCGTCGGCGGCGTCGAAGATCTCCAACGGGATCTCCCCCGACGCGGACAGCACCTGAAGCGGGCGGCCGGAGTCGCGGAAGCGCAGGCGGGTGCGCATGGTCGGGTAGCGGCCGAGGATCCAGCCGAGTTCGGCCGCGACGCTCTCGATCGTCTCACCGTCGAACAGCGCTCTGGCCCCACCGATGGCCAGCGAGGATTGCTGGTCGCACATCGCGATCCAGATCTCCCACTGCCCCCAGGACATCTCCTCGACGTCCTCGTCCACGCCCTCGCCGTGGAACGGCACCATGATCCGCTCGGACGCGTCCGGCCAGATGGGTCCCGTGGCCACGGTGGCGGTCGGTTCGGCGGTCATCTCAGCTCGCCATCTCGGCGAGGTGGCGCTGGCGCATGAGGAACTTGCGCACCTTGCCGGTCGGCCCGAGGATCAGCTGGTCGTCGCCGATGAGCACGACCCGGCGCAGCGTCGCCGCGGCCGCCTCGGTCATCGCGGACCGCACCGCGTCCGTGCGGTCGACGGCGGGGTCGGCGTCGGTGTGCAGGGTGAGCAGAACGTCCGTGACGACGCGACCGTCCGCGTTGGCCGAGACGACGGTGCAGTCGCGGACGTCGGGGTTCGCCCGCAGGATCCGTTCCTCCGTCATCGCGGTGTAGAGGAAGTCGCCGCCGCCGAGGTCGATCGAGTCCACGGCCCGGTCGACGTGGTAGTAGTAGCCGTCCTCGTCGCGGAACATCAGGTCGCCGGTGAGGTAGTAGCCGTGCATGCGGTTGCGGTAGGTGCTGACCGAGTCGTTCCAGTAGCCGGGGGCGAGCGTCGGTGCCTTCAACCCGAAGTGGCCGACCTGCCCGGCCGGCACCTCCGCGCCCGTGGCCAGGTCGAGCAACGCGACGTCGGCGAAGATGTGCGGCCGGCCGACGCAGCGCCCGTAGCGGTCGGTGTCGTTCGTGTGCGTGATGTGGAAGGCGGAGTGGCCCATCTCGGTCGAGCCGATGCCGTCGACGAAGCTGGACCCGGAGACCCGCTGGACGCCGTCGCGCGTGACCACGTTGCGGGAACCGGCGGCGACGAGGTGGCGGATGTGCGGCTCGTGGGCGCAGTCGCCGGTGTTGAACCAGAGCGAGACCGATTCCATGTCGTACTGGGTCAGGTCGTAGCGGGCGAGTTCGGCCCACGTGACCGCGAATCCGAAGACACCGGTCGGCTTCCACTTCACGATCGCGTCCAGCACCTGCTCGCCATTACTTTGCTCCGAGAGGAACAGCAGCTCGGAACGGTTGCCGAGGGCGTGGTTCAGGGTCATGATGCCGGCCGCGTGCGGCGCCGGCAGCGCGCTGAGGATCCGGTCGGTTCCCTGCGCTCGCGGCCCGCTGAGGCGGATCTTGCGGGTCGCGGCGAACAGGCTGCCGTGCGAGTGCACGACGCCGGTCGGCATGCGGGTGGTGCCGGATGAGTGCGTGATCGCGATCGGGTCGTCGGCGTGGTGCTTGTAGAACGCCGGGGCCTTGGCCGGGTCGCCGGTGCCGATGTCGGCCACGTCGCCGAGGAACGGCACCCCGATGTCCTCCCCGGCGAGCCTGTCCCGGTGGGCCGCGTCGGTGATCGCGCCGACGCTGCGCAACCGGCGGATGTACTCGGCGGCGATATCGCCCGGGATGTTCGGGTTCATCAGCGCCGGGATCGCGCCGAGCCACGTGAGCGCCATGAAGTTCAGGAAGCAGTCGGCCGACGTGGACACGTAGATCGCCACCGGATCACGCGGACCGATACCGGCCTCATGCAGCCAGGCAGCCCGGGCGGCGACGCGCTCGTACAATTCGCCGAGCGTGAAACCGATCCACGCGGGGTGCCCGTCGACGTCGACGTCGAAAGTCATGCCCGGGCCGTCGAGCGGCTGTCCGTGCTCGATCAGCTTGTGCAGCACGTTGCCCGCACCAACGTCGGGGTCGGCGGCCAGCGCCGCCCGGATGTTCGTGATCGCCACGGCTTATCTCCTCGGTGTCTTCATGATCAGGATCGGTCGGTGGGCTTCATGACCGCTTCGATGGCGGTACGCAGTTGGTCCCGGGTCGGCTGCACGGCGAGGTCGAGTTCGCGGGCGAACGCCAGCACGGCGCCGTCGGGCCGGGTGATGCGCTTCGGCGGCGCGATCAGGCGCATCTGCTCGGCGGCGGTCGCGAGGATCTCGCCCCCGATGCCACACGAGCGGTTCGAGTCGTCGATCACCACGAGCCGCCCGGTGCGCTCCAGCGACGCCGCCAGTCCGTTCCAGTCGAACGGGTACAGCGTGCGGGGATCGAACACCTCGACCGAGACGGTGTCGGCCAGTTCCTCGGCCACCGCGAGCGCGTCGTGCACGAGGTGACCGATCGCGACCACGGTGACATCGTCGCCGGCGCGGTGGACCCGCCCGACGCCCAACGGCACCGGCGCCAGCGTCTCGAAGTCGACGTTCTCCCGCTGGGCGACCGCGCCGGCCGGGGCGAACAGGATCACCGGATCGTCGTCGCGGATCGCGGTCAGCAGCAGTCCGTACGCGTCGGTCGGCGTCGCCGGGACCACCGTCTTCACACCGACGTGGGCGAACAGGCTGTACGGGTGGTCCGAGTGCTGCCCGGCCCACCCGACGCGGGAACCCGACGACGGCAGGATGTAGGTGACCGGCACCCGGATCTGGCCGCCGGTCATCAGCGAGAACTTGTGCGCCTGGTTCGCGATCTGCTCGAAGACGAGGTAGAGCAACGCCGGGATCTGGAACTCGATGACCGGCCGGGCACCCGCCATCGCCGCCCCGGTCGCGAAGCTCGTGAAGGCCTGCTCCGAGATCGGCATGTCGACGACGCGTTCCGGGCCGAACTTCTTCAGCAGCCCCGTGGTCACGTTGCTGACGGCGACGCCGATGTCCTCACCGAACACCACGACGGCTGGATCGGCGTCCATCTCGGCACCCAGTGCGCGGTTCAGCGCCTTCAGATAGGACAGGATCGGCATCAGGCCACCCCCGCCCGGGCACGCAGACCGTCGGCGTAGAGGAAGTCGAGCGCACCGGCCGGATCGGGCTCGGCGCTGCCGGTCGCGAACCGGACGGCCTCGTCGAGCAGCGCCTCGATCTCGGCGTCGATCCGATCCCGTACGTCGGCGGGCACCCGGGCGGCCTGGATCGCGAGCGGGTCGCGCACGCTGCCTGCCGCGACCTCCTCGTCAGTGCGATATCGGGGCCGGGCCGCGTGC
The DNA here is from genome assembly GCA_963797605.1 of uncultured Actinomycetota bacterium. GTDB lineage: Bacteria > Actinomycetota > Actinomycetes > Mycobacteriales > Micromonosporaceae > DASQPR01. Next base: position 574,160 of record CAWCPX010000009.1, read on the forward strand.
TCCCACGTGTGGTGGGCGTCGAAGCGATACGTCACGCATTCCAGGAAGGTCGGGCCGCCGCCCGAGCGCGCCCGGGTCACCGCCTCGGTCGTCGCGGCGAACACCGTCTCCGGGTCCATGCCGTCGATCGTGGCGGCCGGGATGCCAAACGCGGCGGCCCGGCCGGTGATCGTGCCCGCGGTCGACGACTCGACCCGCATCGACGTCGCGAACCCGTTGTTCTCGCAAACGAAGATCACCGGCACCTGCCACAGCGACGCGAGGTTCAGCGTCTCCAGGAGCACGCCCTGGTTGACCGCGCCGTCGCCGAAGTACGTGACGGCGACGCGGTCCGAGCCGGCGCGACGGGCGGCCCAGGCGGCACCGGTCGCGATCGGCGCCGCCGCACCGACGATCGCGTTCGCGCCGAGGATGCCGACGCTGACGTCGGCGGCGTGCATCGAGCCGCCCCGGCCACGGTTCAGCCCGGTGACCCGGCCCGCCAGCTCGGCGAGCATGCGGACCGGGTCGGAGCCCTTCGCGAGCACGTGACCGTGCCCTCGGTGGGTGCTCGTGATGACATCGTCGGGTCGCAGCGCGGCGCAGGTGCCGGCCGCGATCGCCTCCTCGCCGATGTACGGGTGGATGCCGCCGGCGATGACACCGCTGCGGACCAGCTCGATCGCTCGCTCTTCGAACCGGCGGATCAGCCGTACGGTGCGGTACAGACCGGCGGAGTCAACCATGCAAGCCCCTCTAGGTGATCAGATGTGACGGTTCGGGTCTGTGCCAAAGTCCGTTCGAGCGAGCGGCGAGCCACGCGTCGGCGCCGCCGAACGGCAACTTTGAGACGGGCCCTAGGCCGGGACCCGGTCGCCGATCGCGGCCAGGATGCCGTCCCACAGCTTCGCCCGGGCGGCGAGCGCGAGGTTGATCGTCTCGGCGCACTCGGCCCACTTGGCGTCGTCGTCGCCGCAGAGGTCGGTGACCATCTGCATCGCCATCGGGGTGTGCTACTCGCCGTCGACCTCGATGTGGCGCTCCAGGTAGTCGACGAACGTGTCGAGCGAACCGACCCGCTCGTTGACGTCGACGACCTGCTGGAACATGTCCGGGATCAGGTCCTCGCGGCCGAACGCGAACGCCGCGGCCTGGCTGTGGATCGGCGCGTTCTCGATGAAGTCGCCAGGTGAGCGGACGAACTCGGCCGCCGGGGCGGGCACCTTCGCGTCACGCGATCGCGTCCCGCACCGGCCGCTTCGCCCGGAGCATGTCGAGGAACTCGGTCGATCACCGAGGTGTCGGCGCCGGCCTCGGTCATGCCGTTCATGTAGAGCTCGAAGTGGCTGATGAAACCGCCGCCGAGCTCGTCGCTCTCCTCGACCAGCACGATGTCGTTGATCAGGCGGCGGCTGCCGGTCGGGCCGGTCGGCACCCACGGCAGCGTCGACGCAGGTCAGGTTGCGCTGCAGCGACTTGAGCAGGGACATGAAGTCCCACACCGCGAACACGTGGTGCTCCAGGAACGTGCGGATCGCGTGGTGGTTGTCGAGCGCGGCGTACAGCGGATGCGAGACGACCTTGTCCTGGCGTCCGTTGATCTGCTCCTCCAGCCGGTCGATTCCCGGGTGCCGCTGGCCCCAGTCATATCGCGACATGCAAACCTCCTGTTGATCGATGTCCGTCACGCGGACGGTCGGGGTTGCGCCACAGCACCGGGCAGAAGTCGGGGTCGGCGTAGTCGGGGCGGCCATCCGGCGAGGCGCCGGACCAGCGACGTCGTGGTTGTACGCGACGACGTCGCCATTGCTGAGCGTGAACGGGCGGTAGGCGTTGTCGCCGTCCTGCAGGTGAAAGGAGATGGCCCGGCGGGGCCGGCCGCTCCGGTTGGCCGCGCTGCCGTGGTAGGTGCGGCAGTGGTGGAAGCTCATGTGTCCCTTGGGGATGATCATCGGGACCTTCGTCGACCTCGGCGTTGTTGTACGCCGCGTTCTCCGCCAGCACCCGCTCGAGGTCGTCCTTGTCGCGCTCGGCGAAGTGCTTCGTCATCGAGTCGTCGCGCGCCGATCTCCTTCCAGCGATGGCTGCCGTCGACCATCGTGATCGTGCCCATCTCCTCGTCACAGTCGTGGAAGGGGATGAACGCGGTCAGCATCCTGTCCGAGGTCGACGACGACCAGTAGTGCTTGTCGAAGTGCCACGGCACGATGTTGCGTCGGCTCGCCGGCGATCGGCGGCTTGTAGATCAGCGTCGACTGGAACACGCGGATCTCGTCGGCCTGGGCCAGCCGGGCCGCGACCGCGCCGATGAGCGGCTTGCGCAGGATCCGGCCGATGCCGTCGTGCTCGTAGTGGACGTAGTCGTTGTGCCGCTGCACGTCGCCCTTGGACGGGTCCCAGTAGGCGAGCTTCGGCGGGCGTACCGGCAGCGCGCGGTCGCGCTCGCCGGCGTAGTAGCGCTCGCTCGCCGCGACCAGCTCGTCGACCTCGTCGTCGGTGAACAGCTTCTTGGTCAGGTACCAGCCGTGCTCGGCGTAGTGCTCGACGTCGTCGTCCGACGGCAGCAGCTCGCGCTCCGCATCCGTCAGCGTGAACGGCGGGGTGACGGAGAGGGTCACGGATCGTTCCTTCCTCTAGTCTGGGAAGCGTCAGATGCGATGCGTGCCGGCGGTGTCGCGGATGCCGGCCAGCTCCCGCTCCTTCGCCGCGTACAGCGCCGGGATGTTGCTCGTGCCGAAGGTGCGCGCGCCGTGCCGGTCGATCAGCTCCAGGAAGAACGTGCGCCGGATGTGCGTCGACTTCGCGAAGATCTGGTACATCTGGCCCCAGTGGTCGCGGTCGACCAGGATGCCGAGCGGCCGCAGCGCCTCCACCGGCGACGTCCGTCGCGCCGAGGCGGGCGCCGAGCATGTCGTAGTAGCTGCGCCGGGGTCTCCGCGAAGCTCGACGCCCCGGCCGGAGAGCGTGCGCACCGCCGTGCACGATGTCTCTGGTGCGGAACGCGACGTGCTGCACCCCGGCGCCGTCGTGCCAGGCCAGGAAGTCGTCGATCTGGCCCGGCCGGCGGCTCAGGTCCGGCTCGATGATCGTGAACGTGGCGCCGCCGGACGGGCTCTGCACCACCTTCGACTCCATGCCCTGCTCGCCGACCTCGATGTACTCCTGGAAGATCACCGCGAAGCCGAAGACCTGCTCGTAGTAGCGCGACGGTGGCGTCCAGTTCGCCGGCCGGCACGCACACGGCGGCGTGGTCGATGATCTGCAGCAGGTCGTCGTCGCCGGCCCCGGCGGCCGCGTCGGTCCATGTCGATCGCGCCGGGCAGGAACTCGCCGTCGGCGCCGTGGCGCTCGACGAGGCGGTGAGATCACGTCGCCGAACCCGGCGACCTCGGCGGTCACCACGGTGGCGCCGCCGCCGCTCATGCGTCTGCGGCGCCTGCACGCGCTCGGCGCCGGCCGCGACCGCCTCGGCGTAGGCGTCGCGGCGTCGTCGACCGCGAACGCGATCACGGCCACGCCGTCGCCGTGCCGGGCCACGTACTGGCTGGCCGGATGGTCGCCGTTGAGGCCGGAGGTCAGCAGCATCCGGATGCCGCCCTGGCCGAGCAGCACGCTGCGCTGGCCCGGCAGCCCGGTCTCCGGGACCGCCGTGACCGTAGACGCGGAAACCGTACGCCGGAACACAAAGCCTGCGCGGCCTGATGCGCATCACCCACATACAGTTCGATGTGGTCGATGTCGAGGATGTTCATCGTTACTACCCCTTCAAGTCCTTCGCGACGCGCCTCCGACCGGTGGCGAATCTGACGTGTGCTCATGCGATGCGGCCCTTACTCGGTGCGGTACTACACGTCGCGGGTCTGCCGTGGGCTCGGCCGGCCGAACACGAGGCTGACGTTGTGGCCGCCGAAGCCGAACGAGTTGGACATCACGTGGTCGACCGCGACCGGGCGGGCCGCCTTGCGGACGTGGTCCAGATCGCAGTCGGGATCGGGATCGTCGAGGTTGTATGTCGGCGGAAGCAGCCCCCGCAGCATCGCCACGACGCTGACCCCGGCCTCGACCACGCCGGAGGCGCCGAGCATGTGCCCGGTGATTGCCCTTCGTGGAGCTGACCGGGGGCGCCTGTCGGCCGAACACCGACCGGATCGCGGTCGCCTCGGCAGCGTCGCCGAGCTTCGTGCTGGTGCCGTGCGCGTTGACATAACCGATGTCACCGGCGTCGAGGCCGGAGTCGACGAGCGACCGGCGCATGCACTCGGCCGCGCCCGAGCCGTCGGGCCGCGGCGTCGTCGGGTGGTACGCGTCGTTGGTGGCGCCCCAGCCCATCACGTCCGCGTAGCGGGTGGCACCCCGCGCCTCGGCGTGCTCGATGCGTTCCAGGACGAACACGCCGGCGCCCTCACCGAGGACCAGTCCGTTGCGCGACGGTCGAACGGTCGGCTCGCCGCGGTCGGGTCGGCCCAGCCGCGGGCCAGTGCCCGGGCGTTGCCGAACGTGTCGGCGAGCGTCGGGAACAGTGGCGCTTCGCTGCAGCCGCACACCACGATGTCGGCCTCATCGGCACGCAGGAGCCGGATCGCCTCACCGACCGACTGGGCGCCGGCGGCGCACGCGGTGCCGATCGAGCTGCTGTAGCCGCGGATGCCGTACTTGATGGCGATCCGGGCCGCGCCCATGTTTGGGAGCATTCCCGGCAGCATGTACGGGCTGACGCCGAAGCGACCCTTCTGAGTGCGTAGGATGACCTGGGCCTCCAGCGTGGCCAGGCCGCCGGTGCCGGAGACGATGATCGCGATGCGGTACGGGTCGACGTCCCGGCCGACCTCGACCCCGGCGTCGGCGAGCGCGGCGCCGGCGGCGTGCAGGGCCATCACGATGTAGCGGTCGACGACGCGCGTCTCCGGTGCGGGCAGGACGGTCGTCGGGTCGATGGCGGGAGCGAACGCGGCGGTCTCGATGACTCCGTGCATCGGGTGGCCCTCGGGCGGATGGCTCAGCCCGGAACGGCCGTCGCACATCGCGTCGAAGACGTCGGTGGCGGTCAGGCCGACAGACGTCACCAGGCCCATACCGGTTAGCGCCACGCTTCTGCTCACAGCTGTGCTCCCTCTGAGCCGGGTGCGGTGACGAGCACCGCCGCGGCGCGATCGGAATCGAGTTCGGTTACCGCGACATCGACGGCGACGATCAGGGCCTCGTCCGCGTCTCCGTCGTCGATCAGCAGCGCGGCCAGCGCCAGGGCGGCCCCGGTGTCGTTCACGCAGACCATCGGCCCGGTCAGATGCCGCCGCGCCGCCACGTAGCCGGCGACGGCGTTGGGCACCGACTGGAAGAACAGCAGCGGCCGCACCCGGTCGCCGGCGTCGACGGCCTCGGACACGTGGGTGGCGCTGGTGACGTCGCCGAGTTCGGTGACGACGATGACCGCGGTGACGGCATCGGCGGCGGGCTCCGGCCGGCGGCGCAGGCAGCGTTCGGCGACCTCGGCCAGCAGCGGGTTGAACGTGGAGACGACGAAGCCGGCCAGCGGGCGCACGTCGACGTCGGCCGCGGACTCGGGCCAGATCGCGGCCGCGAGCACGGTCAGACCGGCGGCGGTCGCGGCGGCGGCGAGGGTGGCGGGCGGCGGCGGGGGCGAGCTGCGTCATGGCGTGCCGACCAGCAGGGCCGTGTTGGCGCCGCCGAACGCCGCGTTGAGGCTCATCGCGTACGACGCGGTGGTGGCTCGCGGCTGATCGAGGATCAGGTTGAGCCGGCACCCGTCGTCGGCGCCGAGGAACCCGGCGTTCACCGGCAGCGTGCCTTCGCGGGCGGCGAGCAGCGTGACGATCAGCTCCAGCACGCCGGAGGCCTCCAGCGACTGGCCGTGCAGAGCCTTGGTGGAACTGATCGGCACCGCGTCGATGGCGTCGCCGAAGGCTGTCCGCAGTCCGTTCGTCTCGGCGGTGTCGCTCTGCGCGGTGCCGGAGCCGTGGGCGTTGACGTAGCCGATGTCGCCGGGCAGCACGCCGGCTCGTTGAAGCGCGGCCGCGATGGCGCGAGCGAGGCCGTGGCCCTGCGGATGCGGCTGGCACGGGTGGTACGCGTCTCCCGCGCGACCCCATCCGGCCAGGCGGCCGAGCACCGGCGCGCCGCGACCTCGGGCGACCTGTGCGGACTCGACGACGACGGCGCCCACCCCGTCGCCGAGCAGGAGCCCGCGTCGGCCGGTGCTGAACGGTCGGACCTGCCCGTCGTCGGCCAGCGCCCGGCCCGCGTCGAAGAGGGCGAACTGGTCGCTGTCGACGAGATAACCGCCGGCGACGACAACGCGGTCGGCCTGGCCTCGGGCGATCATCGCGGCCGCGTCGGCGATCGCGGTGCTCGCGGCGACGCAGGCGGATGTGTACGCCCGGACGCGGGTCGGATCGAGGTGACCGGCGCGGGCCACGCTGTCGGCGAAGGCCCCCGGACCGAGCGTGTGCTGACGGTCGGCGGGAGCACGGCCGATGTCGGGATCGCCGTGGATGGCCAGGAACAGCGGCGTCGCCGCGCGTTGCGACGGAGTCAGTGTCGCCTGATCGCAGGCATCGCGGACGACCCGGGACAGTTCCTCCCGCAGCGCGGGTGCGCCGGGGAGCGTCGCCGCGACCCCGACCCGGCGCGCGCCCACGTCGAACCGGCGCACCGGGCGCGAACGCGGGTTGCCCGGAGAGCACGCCGGCCAGCAGTGCCTCTGGGCCCCGGCCGTACGCGCTGAGGACGCCGGCCCCGGTCACGACGACCGCTCCCGGGCCACGGCGCGCGAACGACGTCGGCGGTCCACCGGAGCCACGTGGCGGACGGCCGACGTCATTCATTCGATGAACCGACCTTCAGGTCACGCAGCACGTCGACCACCCCGGTCACGGTGGACATGCGCAGCAGCGTGTCGTCGTCGACGTCGAGCACTTCGCCGTACGTCTGCTCGATCTGGTGGATGAGCCACGTCAGTTCGAGCGAGTCGATGCCTTCCGGAATCTGATCTGCCTGGCGGTCACCATAGGTGGCGAGCATCGCGACGACATCGGACCGCTGCGGTGCCCCGGCCATGGTCAGCGACCCGACGCGGAGGCGGGCTGGATGCGCGCGCTGACGGCGTCGCAGAACTCGCCGACGGTCATGCCCGCGAGCTTCTCGGCCTCGTCGTCGTCGAACTTCACGCCGAAACGGTCCTCGACGCGCACCGCCAACTCGGCGAGCGCGAGCGACTCCAGGTCAGCCCCGGCCGGGCCGAGCGCGGTGTCGTTGTCGAGGCCCTCGGTGCTGTAGTTCATCTCGGTCAGCGAGTCGAAAAGGAACTCGTGGATCTCATCGGTCATTTCCGGTGCTTCCTTTCGGGAGGTGGTGCGGTGAGACCGGCTCGGTGTTGTGGGTGCCGGAACGCGGTGACGGGATGACGGGGGCGGCCGGCGCGGCGGGCACGGACTCGCGGAGCACGGCGTGGTCGCGCACGAGTTTGCCGGTCGCGGTGCGCGGCAACTGGGCGACGACGTGCAGGCGGCGGGGGCGCTTGTAGGCCGCCAGCCGGGTGGAGACCTGCTCCTGGACTCCGCTCACGTCGGCGCCGTCGCGCAGCACCAGGTAGGCCTCGATCGTGCCGTCCTGGACGACGACGACGGACTCGACCTCGGGCAGGGCGGCCAGGGTGTGCTCGACTTCGGTGAGGTCGACCTTCAAGCCGCCGACGGAGACCTGCGAGTCGCGTCGCCCCAGCACGCGGACGAGGCCGGTCTCGGGATCGACGGTGCCTGCGTCTTTGGTGTGCAGCCAGCCGTCGGCCCACCGGCTCGAGTCGCTGTCGCCGAGATAGGGGGACGCCGCCAGCGAGATGAGCAGCTCGCCGCCCTCCTCCCGCACGGTCAGGCCGGGTGCCGGCATCACGGCGGGCCGGCTGACGCCGAAGAGGTCCGTGGCGATGACGCCGATCTCGGTCATCCCGTACATGTTTCCGAGGCGTACGCCGTAGCGGTCGGTGAACGCGGAGTAGACCTCGGCGCGGACGAGTTCGCCACCGGTGGTCATGCCCGTCAGCTGCGGCAGCGGCGGGGGCGACAGCACGGAACTCAACAGTTCGATGTGGAACGGCACGCCGAGCAACGTGGTGGGCTCCGACCGGGCGGCGACGGTGGCGAGGATGCCGTCGGCGGTCATGCGCTCCGGGATCACCAGGCTCAAGCCGGCGTGCAGGCTGTAGAGCAGGCCGCCGACGAGCCCGAGCACGTGCACCATCGAGGCTAGCGACACGATCCGCTCGCCGCCGCGTGGCACCCCGTCGATGATCGTGTAGCGCTCGATCTCGGCGACCAGGTTGGCGGCGGTGCGTCCGATGATCTTCGACGGGCCGGTCGAGCCGGAGCTGAGCTGCACGACCGCGTGCGGGGTGCGGGCGGGCCGGCCGGGGTAGGTCGACACGCTCTCGGTGATGTCGAAGAAGCCGCGCAGCGCTCCGCCGGAGGTGTGTTTGGTCGTGACAACCACCTCGGGCAGCAACCGCTGCAGCGCGATGTCGATCTCGTAGGGCGTGAGCCGGTAGTCGAGCAAGGTCGCCTGGGCGCCGATCTGCCAGGCGGCGAGGAGGTTCGCGATGAACGCCACGGACGGCGCGAGGCACAGCGCGACCGAACCGCCCTGGCGCAGGCCGGCCTCGGCCAGCTCGGCGCGACGGCTCGACACGAGCGCGCGCAACTCGGCGCGCGTGATGTCCGTGCCCAGGTGCAGGCAGTGGTCGTCAGCGCCGCCCGCGAGCAGCACTTCGTTCACCCAGCCAGGATCCAGCTGAGCTTCCGCGCCTTCGGTCACCGAATCCCATCCTCTACGCCGAACCGTTGGTCAGCATGCTGACCGGCTCCCCGATGGCCGGTAACGCCTGCAGCTTGTAAATGACGGGACGACGGATCGACAAATGCGTCGCAGCACAATTTTATTGCTGGCTTGATTCACAAGCATTGACGTCAACGTCAATACCGTGAAAAACGATTCGCAATTCCGAGCGCCCTGCCTACGCATAGACCTTACTCAATAGATCCGGTTTGGCAAGTGTCCGATAGGCGTCCGTTCGTTGATCCATTGATGAAAACACAGCTGATCACGAAACTCAAATATATCGATACCTTCGCCAAACAGGCTTCGACGGGTCTGAGTATCGCCAAGCTACAAAACACCCTGAGACCTGGTGATATCGGTCGCCTAAATGCACCTTCATTCGATGTTTGCCGCGAACAGTCTTTTAACTTCTTTAACGGCTGATACGAGCTAACCGGACCTACCGGGCACCACGCCGATCGGCAGCCAACGGGTACACATTTAAAGTTGTTAATACGTCTTTGACCTTTTTGGCGGTTTCGTACCCGCGCCGATGCTGGTCGAACGGCCAATGCCGGAGGCCTTGAAGAGGTATTGACAAACGTGAGCACAACGGCCATACAATAGCCGCGTTCTACCGGTTGCTTGCGCATCCCCTCCTGCGATTATTTCGCACAATTAATTCCCCTTTCGGAGATTGGCAATCGTGATAGCCAACGCGAGTTCCGCATCCCCCGCCGCCGTCGACCCCGGTCTCAACACAGCCGTCGAGAAGTACTACGACACCACCCTCGATCTCTACGAGGAGTTGTGGGGCGAGCACGTCCATCACGGCTTCTGGGAGCCGGGCGAGCGACCGGGCGACACCGATGACCGCCACGCCGCCACCGATCGGCTGGTGCGTGAGCTGGTCTCGTTCGCTCGCATCCCGGCCGGCTCGCGCGTGCTCGACGTGGGTTGCGGCATCGGCGGCCCGGCGCTCTACCTCGCCGGCCCGCACGGATGCACCATCGAAGGCGTCACGCTGAGCGCGGCACAGGCGGCCCGGGCCAACGAGAAGGCACATGAGGCAGGGCTCGGCGACCGCGCGCATTTCCACCAGCGCGACGCGCTCAGCACCGGCTACCCCGATGCGTCGTTCGACGCGATCTGGGCGCTCGAGAGCCTGATGCACATTCCCGACCGGGTCGCGTTCTTCGCCGAGACGATGCGACTGCTGCGGCCGGGCGGCACCCTGGCCATCGGCACGTGGTCGGTGCGCGACGGTGAGCTGAACGCGTCCGAGCAGCAGGTCGTCGACCAGATCCTGCGCCACCAGGTGATGCCGAGCTTCTCCTCGCTCGAAGAGCACGAGCGTCTCGCGACCGCCGCCGGATTCACCGACGTGTCCATCGTGGACTGGAGCGAGAACGTCGCGAACTCGTGGGACCCGGACTTCGCGAAGATCCAGCAGTACGACCGCACCCGGTCGGTGATGATGGAGCTGGCCCGCGAGCGAGGCACCGACGTGCTCGGGTTCTTCTACGCCGGGCCGCTCATGCTCAAGGGCTTCGCGACCGGTGCCATGACCTACGGCGCGGTGCGGGCGGTCAAGCCGGCCGGTGCGCCCGAGGATCGAGCGGCGTGACCACCGGGGCGGTCGCTCCGCCCGCCGCGGCGTTCTACGACGAGATCATGATCTTGCTACGCGACGTCACCGGCGAAGACGCGGAGTGGTTGGCGGCCGTCGATCCCACCACGCGTCTCGACGGTGACCTCCTCATGGACAGCGTCGAGATGGCGTTGCTGAGCCATCTGCTGCGCAGCCGCTACGGCGATGAGGTCGACCTGCCCGGGCTCATCGCCAGCCTGGGCGTCGACGAGATCATCGCGCTGACGGTCGCCGACGTCGCGGACCTCGTCGCCGCCTACCGCGCGATCGACGCCGACGGCGGCCGGACTCCCCTGAGATGAGCCGGTTCCTCTTTGTTTCGCTGCCGTTGACCGGCCACGTCAATCCGATCGCCGCCGTCTCGCACGCCCTGGTCCAGTCCGGGCACGAGGTCGCGTGGGCCGGATCGGAGTCGTTTCTGCGGCCGCTGGTCGGCGTCGACGTCACCATCTTCCCGATCCCGCTACGCGCACACCGAGGCCAGGCCGCACGCGGCATGGCGGCGACGAAGACGCGATGGGAGGGCTACATCCTGCCGCACGCGCGGGTCACCCGCGCCGGCATCGAGACCGCGATCGCGGAGTTCCGCCCGGACGCGATGCTCGTCGATCAGCACGCGATCGGCGCCGCGGCCCTTGCGATCAAGCACGACGTGCCGTGGGTGAGCCTGGCGCCCGGCAACAGCGAACTCGCCCGGCCGCACCGTGGGTTGCCGAAGGTCGAGCGGTGGATCGACGAGAAGATGACCGTCGTCTGGCAGGGCGCCGGCATGACCGGCACGCCACCACACGACCTGCGGTTCTCGCCGCACCTGCTGATCGGCTTCAGCACCGCTGCGTTGCTGCGCGACATCGACGTGCCGGCGAACGCGCGGTTCGTCGGCCCGGCCCTGGGCACCCGAGCGCCCGACACGACCTTCCCGTGGGAATGGCTCGACTCCCAGCGTTCACACGTGCTGGTCACGATGGGCACGATCGGCATGGACCTGTCCCGCGTGTTCTACGTCCGCGTGATCGAAGCGCTCCGTCCGCTCGCCGATCGGGTGCAGGCGATCGTGGTCGCGCCGGACGGCACGATCACCGACCCCGGCGACCACGTGCTCGTACGCTCCCGCGTGCCGATGCTCGACCTGCTCGGGCACGTCGACGCGGTTGTCTGCCACGGCGGCTTCAACACGGTCTGCGAGACGCTGGCGGCCGGCGTGCCGCTCGTCGTCGCACCGATCAAGGACGACCAGCCGATCAACGCGGTCCAGGTCGCGGCCGCCGGAGCCGGTGTACGGGTCTCGTTCGACCGCGCCCGGCCCGACGCCCTGCGCGCGGTCCTGCTCGACGTGCTCGACAACCCGGCCTACCGCGAGGCCGCGGCGCGGGTTCAGACGTCGCTGTCGGCCGCCGGCGGTGCCACGGCCGCAGTGCACCACCTCGAAGGATTGCTAGCCGGAAACACCACACCACACCACAAAACACCGATGGCGGAAAGCGGGCGACGTACGTGAAACTTCTCCATGACATCTGGCTGGTCTTTCAGCGACACCTGTTGCTGATGAGCCGCACGCCGCTGCAGATCGTGCTCGGCATCGCGCAGCCGGTCGTCTACCTGATCCTGTTCGCACCGCTGCTGAAGAAGGCGCTGCTGTCCACGCATCAGACATCGCTGACGGCGGCCTACCGCGTCTACGTGCCCGGCATGCTGGTCGCGCTCGCGCTCGGCACCGGGCTCTACGTCGGTTTCAGCCTGCTGGCCGAGATCGCGTCCGGTGTCATCGAGCGGTCTCGCGTCACGTCGATCAGCCGCAGCGCGATGCTGCTCGGCCGGGCGCTGCGTGACGTGGTCACCGTCGTGATCCAGTCGATCCTGATCACCATCCTGTCACTGCCGTTCGGCCTGTTCGTGAAGGTCCAATACCTTCTCCTCGGGTACGTCATCCTGGCGCTGATCACGATGATGACGGCGGCGATCTCGTACGGCATCGCGCTGAAGGTCCGCAACCCCGGCACTCTCGGCCAGGTCATCAACAACGTGGCCCAGCCGCTGATGCTGCTGTCCGGCACGTTGCTGCCGCTCACGCTCGCGCCGCTGTGGCTGCGGGACGTGGCCCTCGCCAACCCGTTCAACTGGGCCGTCACCGGCCTCCGCGCGATCTTCGCCGGCAACCCGAGTGACGATCACGTATGGATCAGCATTGTCATCCTCGCGGCTCTCCTGGGCATCGCGTTGACGTGGTCGACGCGCCTGTTCGCGCGTTCCGTGCGTTGACCCGCCCCGCTCCGCACGCATTCACGACCGAACCAAGCCGGGAGATCCGATGATCGAGATCAAGGGACTACGCAAGTCGTACGAGACGAAGAGCAAGCGCCAGACCGTGACCGTCGAGGCGGTGAAGGGCATCGACCTCCAGGTCGCCGAGGGCGAGATCTTCGGCTTCCTCGGGCCGAACGGCGCCGGCAAGACCACCACGCTGCGCATGCTCGCGACGCTGATCCCGCCGGACGCCGGCGAGGCGACGATCGACGGTGCCAGCCTGCTGACCGAGTCCGCGATCGTGCGCAAGAAGATCGGCTTCGTCGCGCAGGGCGGCAGCACGGCCGATGACGTCACCGCGCGGGAAGAGCTGATCCTGCAGGCCCGTATGTACGGCATCAGCAAGGCCGAGGCCGTCGTGAAGGCGGAGAACGCGCTCAAGGCGTTCGACCTCACCGAGTACGGCGACCGGCGCTGCAAGACCTACTCCGGTGGTCAGCGCCGCCGGCTCGACATCGCGCTGGGCGTCGTGCACGAGCCGAAGGTGCTCTTCCTCGACGAGCCGACCTCGGGCCTCGACCCGCAGAGCCGGGCGCACATGTGGGACGAGGTCCGCCGGCTGCGCGCCGAGGGCATGACCGTCTTCCTGACCACGCACTACCTCGACGAGGCGGACGCGCTCTGCGACCGGCTCGCCATCATCGACCACGGCCTGATCGTGGCCGAGGGTACGCCGACGTCGCTCAAGCGCGAGATCTCCGGCGACGTGGTCACCGTCGGGGTGGACGACAACGTGGAGAAGGCCGCCGAACTGCTGAGCCACGAGGCGTACGCGAGCTCGGTGGACACCCACGACGGCGAGCTGCGGCTGCACGTGGAAGCCGGCGAGACCGCGATCCCGCAGATCATGCGTACGCTCGACACCGCCGGCATCGCGCTGACGACCATCGAGTTGCACCGGCCGACCCTCGACGACGTCTTCCTCACGAAGACCGGTCGCTCGCTGCGGGAGTCGTGACATGACCCTCCCCTGGAACTGGGAAGATCCGCAGGAGTTGGCCGAGACCGTCGACAGCTTCACCGTCGACCTGTCCCGCTGCGAGAAGCTGGAGCTGGTGGCGAAGGCGCCGCAGCTCAGCCGTCAGCAACTGCGGGACCTCGACCTGACCGGCATCGAGTTCGCCGCGTTCAAGACGAACCACCCGCAGGGGCTCGGCACCGACCTCGTCGGCCCGCACGGTCCCGACGGGACGACTGAGCGCGGCGGCATCTACCGGGTCGACGACTCGGCCTACTTCATGGAACTCGACATCTCCGAGGCGTTGCCGATCGACGACGACGCGGTGGACTGGGTCTACGCCGAGCACCTGATCGAGCACGTATCGCTGACGGTCGGCCTGTTCTGGCTGAAAGAGGTGCGGCGGGTGCTTGCGCCCGGAGGCGTGCTCCGGCTCTCCACGCCCAACCTGCGGGTCTACGCCGAGAGCTATGTCAACGGTGACAAGTTCTTCGCCAAGCACCGTCGCCGGGTCAACATGGCCTTGAACACGATCGCGCCGCCGATGCCCGAGCGTGGCGCGTTCATGTTCAACCAGCTCTTCTACGTGTACGGGCACCGCTGGATCTACGACGAGCAGGAACTGCGTTACGCGGTGACGGAGGCGGGCTTCGATCCGGAAACGATCACGGTGCAGAGCTTCCGCACCGGAGCCCGGCCCGACGTCGCCGATCTCGATCAGATCCTGCGCAACGACGAGACCATCTACCTGGAAGTGACCGCGTAACCGGCGCGTACGGTGGAGATAGAAACTGTGGGGCGGCCCGCCAGCCGGCCCCACAGTTTCGTTTACCGGCTCCTGCGGCGCTGCCGGTGTCAGGCCATGCCGACGACCGTCAGCAACGCGTCCTGGATCGAGTCGAGGCACGTCGCGACGGCCTCCTTGCCGAACCCGGGCCGGTTGGCTCGCACCAGCACGTCGATGGAGGTCAGGCCGCGGACGATGACGTACACGCCGGGGCCGGTGGTTCGCGCCGGTTCGTACCATTCGATGTGCGACGGCGTGAGCGTGTCGCTCGACGGGAAGCCGGGCGGCGCGATGATCGGGTTGAGGTAGAAGCCCTGATCGACCGGCGGATCCAGCGCCTCAAACTCGCCACGGATGCTCATAATGACGTCGGGGTCGCAAAACCCGTGTTTCAGGGCGCTGAACTGTTTCCAGTGCACCTTCTTCGCGATCTCCTCGAACGGCTCGGCCGCGTCAAACTCGAGCAACATCGGCACCCACTGCACGAGCGATGTGACCATCTGCGCCACATCGGGGTCGAACCGGTTGTTCGACAGCGGGAACATCAGCACCTTCGGGTTGCCCAGCACGGTGCGCAGGCCGCGATAGTAGGCGGCCTGGAGCAGGCTGGCGACGCTGATGTCGAGCTTCGCCGCGCCCTCGTGCGCCATCGGCATCGGGATGCCGGTGTGCAGGGTGGCGCCGACGCGTTCGGTCGGGAGGAACGACACCGGCGTGCGTGGAGCCGACTCCATGGTGCGTCGCCAGTGGCGTTCTGCGGCCTTCAGGGCCCGGGCGCCGTCGCCTTCCTGCTGGGCGAGCGCCATCTCACGAGGGTTGCGGACCGGCTCCAGCGGCTCGCCGGCGAGGATCGCCTGGAAGTCGCGTTCCATCAACACGGACGCGAACCCGTCGGCGGCGGCGTGGCTGACGATGAGCACGAGGCGGGCCGGCACGTCGCCGTCGAGCAGGAGCCAGACCCGCCACGGCATCTCAGCGGTCATGTCGATGTAGTCGCGCATCGCCGTGTCGCTGAGCGTGTCCTCCTCGGACACGTCGGCGGTGCCACGGCGCACCGTGGCCATCGCGTCGCCTACGGTGTCGGCCGCGATCCGCTGGCGGAGCTTGCCCGCGTCATCGACGAGGTAGGTCGTGCGCAGCGACTCGTGCCGCATCGCCAGCTCACCCAAGGCGGCCCACACCTCGTCGGCCGAGTGGCCCGGCGGCACGCTCCAGCCGTAGGGAACATTCGCTTCCCACCTGCGCTCCGGGGCCATCTTTTCCACGTCGCGCCACACCGACAGCTGGCCCACCGTCGCGGGATACGTATCGACAACAGCCACGGGTGCCTCGCTCATCTCACTCGTTCAACTGACAACGGATCCGGTTCCGGGAAGATCGTGAGCAGTGCGCCTGATGTGCGGGCCCACTGCTCACGACCGGTGCGACCGAACTAGCGCGAGCTGACGACGCGCGAGCTGACGAGCGTCCACTGACGACGCGAGCTGACGACGCGTCCACTGACGACGAACGACATATTTCACCTCCCTATCACTTTTGGCGTGTGCGACGTCATGTCGCACTTGCCGAACTTCCTTCCGCCACTGCCATGAAGCGACGGAGGTCTTGGTTACCCATGAGCTGGCGCAACGTAATGATCACCATTGATGGATGTCCACAGCATCGCTGGTCCATTGAAGCGTGTCAACACCTCTCAAGGTCACGAGACGCTTTCAAACTGAACGGCCGTTTGGCCTGTTCAGGACGCCTTTCGAGCGCCTGTCCAGCACCGGTGGGCAGCGAGAATGTCGGATACACGTCGGAATTACATAGGCACCGATACGGGGGCCGATCGGACGCCCGACGACATGTGCGAATCGAACGCAGCTTCCACAATTATCGCCTCGATTCCGTGCAAACAACCCTCCATATCGGACGGTGAGATGCTGTGCGTGTCGACGAGGAGCGTGTACTCGATCGTGTCCGGCACGCTGTTGATGTGGAGGTAACACGTGGCGTCCGGTCCGTCGGTGCGGGGACCCCACGTCAACGTGCTGTCCGGCAGCGCCGCGAGCACCTCCTCGCGGCTCGCGATCGGCCCGGTCGGCAACTGCGCGGCCACCGAGCGCCGCCGGTCGTTGAAGTAGGACATCAGGTCGATCTCGATGCCCCGCTCCGCGCTGATCCGGTCGATCATGTCCCAGAGGTCGGGTGGGTAGTAGTACGCGGCCATTCCCGCGGCCAGCTGGCTCTTGAACGTCTTCGCGACGACCTCGTCGAAGGTGCAGTCGGCGACGTCCACGATGCACAGCCCGCTCTGCATCACGGCGCTGACGCTCTCGGCGAACCCGGGGCGGAACCGGTTGCTCACGAGCGTCCGGATGACGCTCGTGGAATCCCCCGAGATCCGTGCCACCGCGATCGCGTGCGCGCTGAGCAGGATCGATCCGGTGTGGACTTTCGTCCGTTCGGCGATCGCCGGCAACGCCAGGAACGTGGCCGGCGACGAATAGGTGGCCTCCCAGTAGCGGGGTTCGCGCTTGTCGCGCGACTCGGGGAAACGGCGGGGCGCGATCGTGCGCAGCCACCGCTCCCATTTCTTCATCGCCATCTGATGCTGCTTGAGCGACGCCGGGGAGCGCTGCATCCGCGCCTGCTCGAGCGGTTGCATGCCACCGACCGGGGCCAGATGCCGGCCCGTCGCGTGGTCGAGGTTCGGCAGGTCGGCGACGAGCGCGTCGAAACCGTACCCGTCGATGACCAGGTGCGAGTAGAGCGCGACGAAGTAGGCGGCGGCGCCGTGGTGACGGATCACCGACATGCGGACCGGCCAATCGGTCAGGCCGTCCCACTCGGTCGCTTCCAGACGGGCCCGGACCGCCTCGGTGACCACGGCCGGGTCCTCGTCATCGGCGGCGTCGACGACCTCGAGCATGATCTCGCCGGAGTCGAACACGACCTGCTCGGGCTTGCCGTCCACGTCTTCCCGGAAGCGGGTACGCAACGACTGATGCCGGCTCATCAGGAATCCGAGCGTCGCCGCGACCTCGTCGACGGTGGTGCCCTCGGCGAGCGGCATGGTGCCACCGGTCCACTCGATCGCGACCCCGCCGCCGACCATCGAGGCCCACGAACTCCACTGGGCCCAGGTCAGCTTCTCGACGCCGGCGCCCTCCCCCGCGAAACGCACGGGTATCAGCTGCGCCATAGCAGCCACCCCTCAGTAGGAACGGATCACGACCCCCGTATTGACACTCACCGCCGGCGACCGGGAGGAGCTCCTGGCCGCCGGCGGTGCGTTCAGGACGGCGCGAACCGTCCAGATGTATTACGCGGTGCGGTTGCCCTTGAGGTTGTTGCCCTTGGCGTTGTTACCCCGGGCCAGGTTGTTACCCCGGGCCAGGTTGTTGCCCTTGGTGTTGATTCCCTTCATCGCGCACCTCCCTCCCGCAAATCGGCCCACAGAAATCACTGCGGACACGTTCTCGCCACCGGTGCGGGTGCGAGGGTGACGTCCGGACGCCTGATCGGAGACTAACTGTTTCCCGCCGGACAGTGAAGAGTTTAGATATTTACGGATGTCGTTCTCGTATGTATTTCCGGAATTCTTCCGTCCGTCGCGCATATTTCGCGGGCAACCCGAAAGATCTGCGTGTTTTCCCCCGTTGGCGGCGCCCTGTCCGATGACGTGCATTATCGAATAGAGCACGCCACAACGGATAGATCGGATATCGCTAAGAAACTGCGCAAGTGCGGAAACAAACCTACGATCGCCAGATGCTGTCGGTATATGACCGGTATCGCCCGCGAATACGGATCATTCTGATCGCTCTGCTCGCCATCGCGATTGCTGCCGGATGTTCGACAACATCGGCTCCGGGACAACCCGACACCGCCCCACATCCAACGCAACCACCATCGTCTACCCCATTGCCTTCTAACTCGCCTTCGAATACCGCATCGCCATCTATATCCCCGCCTGCCACATCGAAATCGCCGGCCGGCCCGACAAAGCCAATAACCCCGACCAAACCGCCGGCGCCCTCGGGGACGACTCCGTCCGGCGCCGCTATGCCGGTGGGGAATCTGCCCGGATGGCGACAGATCCTGGCGGACAACTTCACCGGCACCGCGCTCGGCCCGCAGTGGATCTTGAAGTTGTCCGAAACCAGGCTCCATCGCGGGTTCAGGTAGGCCACCGGGATCGCGAAGGCGATGACCGTCGCCCACCACGGCATCACCAACCCGACCAGGCCAGCACCAGCACGTCCACCGCCACGAGGTACGGCGAGAGCTGATGCGTCGCCGTGGCGACCGCGAGCAGCACCACGAACACCGTCAGCACTGCGACCCGCGCCGAGCCGCCCACCGCCGGCGCGTCGGGCAGTCCGTCGACCACCCGCGCTCGCCATGATCGGCCGCGGCCGGGCCCGATCTCCACCCTGGTCGGCCGCAGCCACCGCAGCACGACCGCAGCACGCCGAGGCCGGTGACGAACGTGAGCGCCTGCGGCGACAGGTAGTCCTCCCCGACCCAGTTTGACGCACTGGAACGCGAACACCATGAGCCAGGGCACGCGGCGATCGGTGGTCAGGGTGCGCCCGATCGCGAGCAGCACGACGCACGCGGCGAGATTGAAAAGACCGGAGCCCATTGCGCCAGCGGTACGGGACCGACGCCCGATGTCCGGGAGACCCAGGCGGTCGCGGCGAACAACGTCGGCCAGCGCTGGTAGATGAACCACAGCGCCACGACGGCGACCAGCACCCTGAGGTTAGATGAGGTCGGTCGTGTCCACGCGTGGCATCACCGGGCGGCGGAATGGCCGGCGACGATCGATGACGAGCGCGGCCGCGCAGGCGGCGACGACGAGCGCGGCGAGCACGACCCCGCCGGCGACCGGGTTCCACCACCGCCACCACAGCAGCACGGTGCCGATGACGGCGGTCGTGGCCAGGCTTAACAGCAGCACCATGGCCGCGTTGACGGCGTGGTCGCGCGACCGGGCGAAGGTGATGATGGCGAGGCCGGGCCCGGCACAGGCGAACGCGAGCACGACGGCCAGACGTAACCCGGTGGGCAGGGCGCCCGGGACGGCGATGATGGTGAGGACGCCGAGGATCAACCCGACGATCGCGGTCGGGCGGGCCGGAACCACGCGCGCCAACATCATCCACCAGTTGACCACGACGCGGTCCGCTAATACCGGGACAATCGTGATACCCGGCCACCAGCGAAAGGGGGTGACGCATGCCCGACGACGCGACCGGGGCGCTGCACGACATCAACAACCTGCTCGGCATCGTGCTCAACCACGCCGAGTTCCTGTCCTACGACGCCGGCCGCCGCGACGAGCACGACCTCGCCGTCATCCGGCAGGCTGCCTGGTCGGCGAGTGCGCTGTGCCGGCAGATGCTGATGCAGGGCGATGACCCGGCCGCGACCAGCGACGTCAACGAACTCGTGCGGGCGGCGATCTCGTTGCTGCGCGGCTTGCCGATGGTCGCCGTCGACACGTCGGGGCTCGATCCGGCCGTGCGCCCGGCGCGAGCCGATCGGACCAGCCTGGAGCGGATCGTGGTCAACCTGCTGATGAACGCGACCCAGGCGATGCCCAGGGGTGGCGTGGTGCGGGTGGAGACGGCGAGCGACGGCGGCTACGTGCGATTGCGGATCCGCGACACGGGTGCCGGCATGGCGGCGGACGTGGCGGCGCGGGCGTTCGAGCCCTACTTCACGACCAGGCCGACCGGCACCGGGCTCGGCCTCGCGACGGTGCGTGACCTCGTGACCCGCGCCGGCGGTCAGGTCGACCTGCGATCGACCCCGGGTGTCGGCACGACCGTCAGTGTGATGCTTCCGGCCGATCGCTGGCCGTCGGCCGATCTCTGAGTCGGCCGCCGGCGCCGAGGACGGCGTCGACGGTTGCTCGCGGTTGCGCGGTGGTGAACGGCTTGCCGATGAACGTCGCCCCCGGCGGAATCAGGTCGCGAGACTCGGCGGCCGCTCGCGAGAGTCCGGAGACGAACACGACCCCGACCCGGGGACCCAACCTCGCGGCAAGCCCCGGACCGGCCGCTGTCACGTCCGCGACGACGATCGCGACATCGCCGGTCGCGGCGAGCCGGACCGCGTCGGCCGGCGTGGCCGCGGTCAGCACGGTGTGCCCGCGATGATCGAGGATCCGGCGCATCGCGTCGCGCATCAACTCGTCGTTGTCCAGCACGAGGATCTTCCCGACCGCCATGACCGACGCCTCCGGATTCCGATCGTACGGACGCTCCGGGGCGCGCCGCGCGGATAACCTGTGGCATGCGGTTCCGGACCAGCGCGGGCGGCCGGCGCGACCGTGGCCGGGAACTGCCGATCCGGACCGCCCGCGCGGTCGGGTTGAGCGTGTCCGCGCTGCTCCTGGCCCGCGACGGCGGCGTGCTCTGGCACCGGGCCACGCACCACGGCGGCACCCGGCTGATCATCGACCTTCCCGGGCGGCGAGTCGTCGATCGCCCACGTCGTCCGGTGAGCAGTAGCGATAGCCGAAACCCCGCACCGACCGCAGCGGCGACGAGCGCGGATCGTCCCAGCCCAGCTTCCGGCGTAGCCGCATGACCGCGAACTTGACCCGCTGCGGTCGGTAGCCGCTCGCGTCGTCCCACGCCGCCTCCAGCAGCTGCGCCGCCGTCAGCACCGCTCCGGGCTGCCGGACGAGCGCGTGCAGCAGGCGAAACTCGGTCGGTGTCACGCGGACCTCCCGATCGGCCACCCGCACGAGCAGCCGGGCCGGATCGACGCGGAGCGTGCCGTCGTCGTACGCCTGATGCGCCGTGGCGGGCCGCAGCGCCGAGCGCCGGAGCAGCGCCGTGATCCGGGCGACGAGTTCGGCGTTCGCGAACGGTTTCGTGACGTAGTCGTCCGCGCCGGCGTGCAGCGCGTGCACCTTGTCGCGCTGGCCACGCAGGACGGACAGCACGAGCACCGGCACGTCGCTGATGTCGCGGACGCGCTCCAGCACGGTCCAGCCGTCCAGGTCCGGCAGGCCGAGGTCGAGGATGATCAGGTCGGGGCGGTCGGCGTGGAGCGCGCGAAGGGCGGAGCGACCGGTCGCCACCTGGTCGACGTGGTAGCCGGCGTACTCCAGCACCAGGCGAAGAGTCGCCGTGACGCCGGCGTCGTCATCGACGATCAACAGCCTGTTCACCAAGCTCAGAGTACTGATTTGTTGCTATTTGGGTGCAGGTTCGGTGCAGGTACGGTGACGTGCTCACGGAACGTTGATTAACGATCACGGAGCGTGTCATGCTCGTGCGAGGCCAGCGGGGCCACTGCGGAGTCCTCGACAATAGCGACAGCATGTCGCAGGAAGATTTGGGCGAACACATGAGGATCAGGCTCCTGGTTGTCGACGATCATCCGCTGCTGCGGCTCGGGCTGGTTCGCGTTGCCAGAGAAAACGACGACATCGACATCGTCGGCGAGAGCACCCACGCGGACGCGGGACGTGTCATCGCCCGGGCCGATCCCACGGTGATCTTGGTCGGCACGCACGCGCCGAACGCCAGCGTGATCGCGACCGCGAACCGCCTCCGCCGCCCACACGTCGGCATCGTGATCCTGGACGACACCGACGATCCAGCGCTGATGCTGCGCGCGCTCGACGCCGGGCTCTCCGCGTACGTGTCGAAATCCGCCACCACCTCCGACATCATCTCGGCGATCCGCCACGCGCACGTATGCCCGCGTGGCTTCACCGCACCCGGCCTGGCCCACGCGCTGCGGGCCGATCAGGCGCATGCATCGCTGCTCAGCGACCGCGAACAGCAGGTGCTGCTACTGCTCCGGGACGGATACAGCGGTTCCGAGATCGCCGACCGGCTGGGCGTGGCCGATTCCAGCGTCAAGACGTACGTCACCCGGATCTACTCGAAGTTGGCGGTCACGAACCGGTCCCAGGCCGTCATGACGGCGCTCGGTCGCGGTCTGCTGCCGCTCGGCGAAGCGGCCTGACCCATCCGATGACCACCCACACGGACGCGTACGCCGGCACCGATCCGCTGCGGCTGCCCGTGCTCATGTACCACTCGATCTCCCGCGATTCCGGCCCGCTCGCCGACCTCGCGGTGCCGCCGGCGACGTTGCGCGAGCAGCTTTCCGCGCTCACATCGGCGGGGTACCGGCTCGTCGGGCTGACCGACGCGCTCGATCTGGTCGGCCGGGGCGAGCAGGTGGCCGCGCTGACGTTCGACGACGCCTATCGGGACTTCCTGACCGAGGCGGTGCCGATCCTGCGCGAATTCAACGCCTCCGCGACGCTCTACGTGCCGGTCGGCGACGTCGGCGCGCGTGCCGGGTGGCTCGGCTCCCAGACCGACGCGTTCGGCCCGATCCTGACGTGGCGCGAGCTGCACGAGGTCGTCGCTGCCGGCGTCGAAATCGGCAATCACGGGCTCGTCCACGCACCGCTCGACGTGCTGCCCGCGCGCGTCGCGGCCGACCAGATCACCGCGAGCAGGGATCGACTGGCGCAGGAGTTGCGCGAGCCGATCCGGTCGTTCTGTTATCCGCACGGCTACCACAGCGCCACGGTGCGCGGCGCCGTCGTGCGGGCCGGGCACGGCAACGCCTGCGCCATCGGCCGGCGCGTGTGCAAACCCCACGACGACCGATTCGCCATCCCCCGCCTCCAACCCACGCCGCAGATCAACGGCGAAGAGCTGCTGCGACTGGTACGGGCCGCCCGGGCCGACCTCACCTCGACGCTCAAGCGGGCCGCGCAGCCCGGATGGCGGGTGAGCCGGCGCGTGGCGTACCGCGCCTTCGGCGTCACGCTGACCTGACCGCGCCCCGCAGCGACCGTGCCCCGCGGCGGGAACCGCGACCGTCGGCGCACCGTGCCGCGCGGCTCGGCCGGCCCGCCGAGGAGCCGGCCCGGTGCGGCGGGCGGCAGGCTCGCAGCGATGCTCACCGTGAGTGAGCCTCCTCCCCTCCCCGGCCGGATCACGCTTGGTGATGGGCGTTCGAGCGCCCTCCCGTCATGCAACGGGCTTGTTATTGCTTACCCCGGCGAATCATGCCGCATGAGCTGCGCGCCGAGCGAAACCGGCCGGTTCCCGACCTCCACCAGCCGTGACACAGCGTGCGCGTCGCGCCGACGTAAGCAGTAGCGAGCCCTCGACACAACATCAGTCGCTCGGCAGGGATGATCACTGCGAGTAGCCGAACGGACAGTGCGCGGTCGTTTCCGGCCGACCGGAACGAGCGTCACACGGCGTCATACCTCGCGCACACGGCTCACACACCTCGCAACGCGGCGTCACACCCGCCGGATCCGTCGCCCCACAGCGGGCCGCGTTCCTCGATCGCGGGCAGCCGCAGGGCCGGGATGATCTCGCGCCAGAACGCGTTGTAGCCGTAGCACAGGTCCGTGAACCGCGTGCCGAACAGCAGATTCACGAAGGTGTTCAGCCCGTCGTTGCCGATCCGCCGCAGCAGGGTGATGTCGGTGCTGCCACCACCCGCGCGAAACCGGGATCCCTTCGCGAAGTCCGCGCCCCGACACAGCGCCGCGACGAACCGCGGGATCTCGGCCGGGTCGGTCGAGCCGTCGGTGTCCGTGCGGCCGGATGTGTCCGCGGGGTTGTCTGTGCGCGCGCCGACCGGTGAAGCCGGTGTTCGCGGCGTTGCCGCTGGGCTTGTCTCCGTGCTGGTCATGTCGGTCCCTCCGTGAGCGGGGCCACCAGTGGATTACTTCGACAACGTCGCCGGAATCCGTTCCGGAAGCCCGATCGTTCGACGGTAATCCGCGCTCCGGAGGGCATCTGTCGACCAATCCATCGTTTCTCCCCACGTGGTCGACAGGGCGTCGACCGTTTCGCGGGCACCGCGTCTTCCGCGCCGGCGCCGCGCCCGGGGGTCGCAGTTGCGGTATCGGGTGGGCACGCCGGAGGCGCATCCGCCAAGATCGGCCGGCTCAGCGGGAAAGGGCGTCCCGGACGGTCAGAACGACCAGCGAGAGCGGTACGAAGATCCAGATCTGGAGCACCGCGTAACGCCGCAGTTCCGCGTCGGTCTCCACGCCCGCGAGTTCGGCATCGAGGGCTCCCGGGCGGCTCAACACCGACGCGTAGTACGCGAGCGGCGCGTAGTTGAGTCCAGCACCGACGACCCACCAACCGAACGCGCGTCCCGCGATGCCGGTCGACACCGCGACGAGCCACGCGCCGAACGTCACCATGACGACCACGCCGAGGAGGAATTCGGCGAGGATGATCCGGCGACGGCGGAGGGTGCCACGGGTGCCGAACATATCGATGGCGGCGAGTCTGCGTACGTTCACGAGCGCATGGTGCCACATCGGAGCACGGCGCGTCGGGGAGCCGAGTCAGTCTCGCAGAAGACGCTTCTGCACCTTGCCCATCGCGTTGCGGGGCAGCGCGTCGACGAAATGGATCCGCCGCGGGCGCTTGTGCGCGGACAGGTGCGCCCCGACGAAATCCGTTAGCTCCTGCGCCCCGATGCCGTCCGCGACGACGTACGCGGTGATCCGCTCGCCGAGATCCGGGTCCGGGACGCCCAGCACGGCCGCCTCTCGCACCGCCGGATGGGCCAGCAACGCGTCCTCGACCTCGCCCGCGCCGATCCGGTATCCACCGCTCTTGATCAGATCCACGGACGCGCGGCCGACGATGCGGTGCCACCCGTCCGGGTCAATCGACGCGATGTCACCGGTGGCGAACCAGCCGTCGGGCCTACGGAATTCGGTCTCGCGGCGCCAGTAGCCGGAGCCGAGCATCGGGCCGCGTACATGAAGTTCGCCGATGGACTCGCCGTCGTGCGGCACCGGGGCGCCGGAGTCGTCGACGAGCCGCGTACGCACGTCGCGCAGCGGGAATCCGACCAGCCCGGGACGCCGTTCGCCGTCGTGACGGCTGCTGACGGTGATGAGGGTTTCGGTCATGCCGTAGCGCTCGACGGGGCGGTGGCCGGTGAGGGCGGACAGCCGGTCGAAGACCGGTGCGGGCAGGGGCGCGCTTCCGGATATCAAGAGGCGGGCCCCGGAGAGCGCCCTCGCCGCCGCCGGTTGGGCGCACACCCGGGACCACACGGTCGGCACGCCGAAATAGACGCTGCCACGCGCGGCCGCGTACGCCTCCGGTGCCGGCCGGCCGGTGTGGATCAGCCGGCTGCCGATCCGCAGCGGACCCAGCAGTCCGAGCACGAGCCCGTGCACGTGGAACAGCGGCAGCCCGTGTACGAGCACGTCGGCCGGACTCCACGCCCAAGCGTCGGCGACCGCGTCGATTCCGGCCGCCACCGCCGCGTGCGAGAGCACGACGCCTTTCGGAGACCCGGTCGTGCCACTGGTGTACATGATGAGCGCGGTCCGCTCCGGATCGACCGCCGGCAGCGTCGGAGTGGCACGGCGGGACACGTCGACGCCGAGGGTGGGTACGTCGACAGCGGCGGCGACGCCCGCGTCGTTCGTCAGCAGGATCGTGGCGCCGGAATCGGTCAGTAGATGGGCCCGCTCGGCGGTGCCGGAATCGGGCGGCACCGGCACGACGGCGATGCCCGCGCTCAGCGCACCGACCATCGCCACGACGGTTTCCACGGTGGGCGTCGCATGGATCGCGACCACGTCGGCGCCCGCGATCTCGGTCGCGACCCGGCCAGCCGCGCCGATCAGGGCCTCGGCCGACATGGCTTCTCCGACGACACGGATCAGGTCGGCGCCATGCTTGTCGGCGGTTGCCAGGCCGGACAACAACGGCGCCGGACGCCGGCCGTACCCATGTGGATCGGAGATGTTGACCTGCCCTGGTTGTGGATCTCGCCGCCGGAGCGCGGACGCCTCGACGCTACCGGAGCGCGACCGGTCTGACTCGAAGCGGTGGCGACGTTTCCTGTACCTGCCAGCCGGTAAGTAGAGTGGGTTTCATCGCGACGTGACAGGAGCAGCCCATGAGCGCATCACCCACGGTTGACGAGCCGACCACCGACAGCGGCGGTCCACTCACCCATCGGCAGATCCTGACGATTTTCGCCGGTCTGATGATGGCGATGTTCCTGGCCGCGCTCGACCAGACGATCGTGGGCACGGCCATCCGCACCATCGCCGACGACCTCAACGGCTTCTCATTGCAGGTGTGGGCGACGACGGCCTTCCTGATCACGTCGACGATCTCGACTCCGCTCTACGGAAAATTGTCAGACATGTACGGCCGGAAGTTCTTCATCTTGTTCGCGATCTCCATCTTCATCGTGGGCTCGATGCTCTGCGGGCTGTCGCAGTCGATGTACGAACTGGCGGCCTTCCGCGCGATCCAGGGCATCGGCGCCGGCGGCCTGTTCTCGCTCGCGCTCGCGATCATCGGTGACATCGTCTCGCCCCGCGAACGCGCGAAATACCAGGGCTACTTCCTCGCCGTCTTCGGCACGTCGAGCGTGCTCGGCCCGGTGCTCGGCGGCTTCTTCGCCGGCTCCCCCGACATCCTCGGCATCGCCGGCTGGCGCTGGATCTTCTACATCAACGTGCCGATCGCGGCGGCCGCGCTGATCGTGGTCACGAAGGTGCTGCACGTGCCGTTCGAGCGCCGCGAGCGCCGGATCGACTACCCGGGTGCGGTCGCGCTCATCGTCTGCCTGGTGCCGCTGCTGATCGTGGCCGAGGAGGGCAACTCCTGGGGCTGGACGTCGCCGCGCGCCTTCGCCGGTTACGTCGTCGGCCTCATCGGTCTGGTCGCGTTCCTGTTCGCCGAGCACCGCTACGGCGACGACGCGCTCCTGCCGCTGCGCCTCTTCCAGGGCCGCACCTTCAGCGTCGCGGTCTCCACGAGCTTCCTGATCGGCACGGCCATGTTCGGTGGCCTGCTGCTCCTGCCGCTCTACCTGCAGGTGGTGCGCGGTGCCAGCCCGACAAAGGCCGGCCTGGAACTTCTGCCGCTGGTCGCGGGCCTGATGATCAGCTCGGTCGTGGCCGGTCAGACGATCAGCCGCACCGGCCGTTACAAGATCTTCCCGATCATCGGCGCCGCGCTGGTCGTCGTCGCGCTGCTGCTGCTGTCACAGCTCAGCGCCGACACCACGCTGCTGCAGGTGATGGGCATCATGGTGCTGTTCGGGCTCGGCGTCGGCGCGTCGATGCAGCCCATGGTCACCGCCGCGCAGAACGCCGCGTCCACCCGCGAGATCGGCGTCGCCACGTCATCGGTGACGTTCTTCCGGTCGATGGGCGGCACGATCGGCGCCGCCGTCTTCCTGTCGGTCCTGTTCGGCCGGTTGCCGAGCAAGATTGCCGCAGCGTACGCGAGCGCCGCGAAGACCCCGGCGTTCCAGCAAGCCTCGGCCGCGCACCCGGACCAGGTAAAACTCCTCCAGCAGACCGCGTCGGCGGGTGGCGGGTCGCTCAACGACACGTCGTTCCTCAGCCGCCTGGAAGCTGTGCTCGCGCACCCGTTCAAAGTCGGGTTCGCCGGCTCGATGAGCATCGTGTTCTACATCGGTGCCGGCATCATGCTCATCTCGCTGATCATCACATTGTTCCTGCCCGAGTTGCCGCTGAGCCGCATGTCCGCCGTGGACCGCAACCGGGCCGACGGCGCGGCCGCCGCCGCCGATGACGCCGCCGTGACGGACGCCGCGACGGCCTGAACGCGCTTCGACCGGGCCGGTGATCGCCGGTGCTACGGCACCACCGTCACCGGCCATCGGGCGATTCGCACCAGGTAGGTCGCGATCGAACCGATGAAACGGTGGCCGGCCTGGGTCGACGCCCCGACGACGACCGCGTCGACGCGCAACTCGTCGGCCACCCGGGCGATCTCGGAACCGGCGCTGCCGCTGCGCTCCATGAACGTGACCTCGATGCCGATGCGCTCGGCGTTGGCGTCGATGGTGTGGCGGATCTCGTCGGCCACCGACGTGTGCGCCTGGTAAAGCGGGCCCACGAGGCCCGGTGTCAGGCCGACCATCGCGCTGTTGGTGCGGATGTAGAGGCAGACGAGACGGGCGTGCTGGCGTCGGGCCAACCCGGCCGCGTAGGCGCCCGCGCGCATGGAGGTGTCGGATCCGTCGACCGCGACCAAGATCGTCGACGGCCCATCACCGGTCATCACGGCGATAGTGTGCCGGTTTCACGTCCCGATGGCGAGACCTGGGGGGTGTGAGTTCGCTAGGTTTGCCTCCGGCCGATGGCGGGAAACGCGAGACTGGATGCTGATGAGGAGGTTGGAATGACGACCTGGAAACCCGTGGACGAGCACGGTGAGCTGGACACGGCCGATCGCAACAAGCTTCCCGAGTCGGCGTACGCGTTCTCGAAGGCGCGCAAGGAGCCGATGACCGACGCGAACCACGTACGCAACGCGATCGCCCGCTTCGATCAGGTGGAGGACGTCACCGATGCCGAGCGCGACGCCGCGTTCGCGAACATCAAGGTGGCCGCGAAGCACTACGGCGTGGACCTGACCGAGAAGACGTGGCACGAGTTGGGCAAGCCGCGGAAGTAACCGCCGAGCCGTTACCGGGTGCGCAGGAGCAGGCCGCGTACGTACGCCGCCTGCCCGACGTGCTCCAGATCGTCGTCGAGCACGCTGATCAGCCGCACTCCCAGCGTGACCGGCGGATCCCACCGTTCGTCGACGACTCGGTCGAGGTCGGCGGCGTCGACACCGGCCAGGAGCGCGCCGGTGGGTTCGGCGACGGCCGCGTAGTAGTCGAGGAGTGCCTGCGCGCTTTCCGGCCGCAGCGACGCGACCTTGGCGGCGGAGTGACCGTAGCCGGTGTCGACCGCCCCGGACGGCAGGCCGAACCGCTCCGGCCAGCCCGGCGTGAGCGCCCACACCTGCGGCTGATCCAGGATGTCGGCGACGTGATGATCCTGCACGCGGGCTAGATGCCACACGAGCCAGCCGACGCTGTTCGCGCCGGGCGCGGGCGCCCACCGCAGTTGGTCGGGAGTCAGTCCGTCGACGGCGCCGGCCACCAGCTCCGGAAGGCGTCCGAACGCGTCCACGAGCAGGTCTCGTTGGTCCATGTCAGCGCACCTCGCGCGGCCGGCTCGGGGTGGCCCGGAGCGTGGCCCACACCATCTTGCCGTCGTGCTGCGGGCTCATGCCCCACGTGGTCGCGAACACGCTGACGAAGTAGAGGCCACGGCCGTGCTCGTCGCGCCGGTCGGGCATCTCGGCCGGCACCGGATCGGGCATCGGGGCACGGTCGCGGACGCCTATGTGGAGGTAACCGCGGCGGAGCGCGAAGGTGACGTCGATGTTGGTGCGCGCGTGCGCGACCGCGTTCGTCACCAGCTCCGACACGACGAGCGCGGCGCTGTCACTGACATCGTCGATGGCCCAGGCGTGGCACGCGTCGACCACCGCCTCGCGAGCCGTCGCCGGTGCCGTCGCGGTCGGCCACAGCCGCAGCGTCATCCGGCTGGAGCCCGGCCCGGACTCGCGAGCCGTGGCGACGGCCTCCTCACAGGTCGGGTAGACCCTCAGGTCGCCGAGGATGCGACCGGTCATCAACCGCCGCAGCGCGTCGGACGGAGCGCACAGCACGAGGCGGGTGGCCGAATCGGGGCCGTGCCGTCGCGCCGCCGGGAACACGGCGAGCACGGCCCGGCTCGCCGCCGCGAGGTTGCTCAGGTCAGCGACGACCAACTCGGACACTCGCCCGAGGCAGGTCATCAGCGCACCGCGGACGACCGGCGCCGTCTCGACGTCGAGCACGCCGTCGAAGCCCACGACGATCGCTCCGTCGACGATGGGGCCCTCGGTCACGATCATGCGACCGGCCCGCCGACCGTGACACGGCGCTGCCGGGGATCGCCTGCGGCGACACGGATGTCGAGCACGCGGCGCTCCTCTCGACGGGCGTTGGATGGGCACGTCAGCCGCGGTGGTCCCGCGCCGGCACTGCTGGCGACGGGCATCTCCGCGAGACAAGACTTTACTCGCGAACAGTGTCCGTCCGCGTGCCCAACAGCGGGCAACGTACACGCCGTGCGGCCGCGTCCGGGTAGCCTGAGATGACGGCGAGCGCGGGCAATGGCCGCTGTCCGAGCAGGTCAGTCCGCCTCTCTGTGGGCAGGGGGCACGATGCGGACGCGACGCAGCGATCCTTCGAAACCGGGCTACGGCCGGATTCGCGCCGGCAGCGGTTTCCGGTTCCTCGACGTCGACGGCGCGCCGCTGGCCGACCCGGCTGAGATCGAGCGCTGCCGCTCCCTGGTGATCCCGCCGGCCTGGCGCGACGTGTGGATCTGCCCCGACCCGGCCGGGCACCTGCAGGCGACCGGTTTCGACGCGGCCGGGCGCCGGCAATACCTCTACCACCCGATGTGGCGTGCGAGCCGCGACCGGGAGAAGTTCGATCACGTCCAGTTGATGGCCAAGCGGCTGCCGTGGCTGCGGCGGCGGATCAGCGCCGACCTCGACACCGACGGTCTGAACCGGGCCCGGGTGCTGGCGCTCGCGGCCCGGCTGCTAGATCGTGGCCTGTTCCGGGTCGGCAGCGACCAGTACGCGCTCGGCGACGAGCCCACGTTCGGCGTCTCCACGCTCGAAGCCGTGCACGTCGAATGCGACGGCAGCACGATGCACTTCCATTACGACGCCAAGGACCGCAAGGATCGCAACATCGTCATCCGTGACGGCGCCGCGGCGAAGGCGATCGAGGAACTGAAGCGCGAACGGCACGACGACGAACGGCTCCTCGGTTATCGCGGACATGACGGCTCGTGGCACGCGGTGCACAGTGGCGAGGTCAACGACTATCTGCGCGAGTCGGCCGGAGTCGGCATGAGCGCCAAGGACATGCGCACGTGGCACGCGACCGTGCTGGCCTCGGTGGGGCTGGCCCGTGCGGAGCCCCCGGCGTCGCGGACGGCGACCCTGCGCACCATCGCGCACGTCATCAAGGACGTCTCGATCGAGCTCGGCAACACGCCGACGGTCGCGCGAGCATCCTATGTGGATCCCCGGGTGATCGACCGCTTCGAACATGGGCACACGGTCGATCTCCCGCCGACCAGCCCGCCGGCCGGGCGGACCGCCGAGCGCGCGGTCCGCGAGTTCCTGGCCGACAGCCAGGAGCCGATCACGTGAGCGCGACCTGGTCTGTCTGAACAGTCCGGCGGCCGAAGGCAGCTCTGAGACAGGCCCTAACTCCGGGGCAGCGCGTCCACGCTCGGCTTGGACATGACGGCGGGCGTCGAGGTCTCCAGTGGTGTCGACGGTGCGAACAGCTGCACGGGCTGACGGCTCACACCACCGAGGATCCAGTCGGCCGCCACCCGTACCCGGTTCGCGGGCAGGGCGAGCAGGTGATAGCCGGCCGTCACGAGCGCCGCCGGCGGCCCGGCCAACGGGATCTGCAGCGGGTTCGCCGCCCCGGCCAGGCCACCCAGGTCGACGGTGAAACCCAGATCGTGATGCTTGTACGGACCCCGGAGCCCGATCCCGAACGACGCCGCGATGTTCTTGGCCGCCTGCTTGCCCTGGCGTTCCGCGTGCTGCGCCGTCATCGCCGTGACCTGCCCGGGCATCGTGAGATCCGGCACCGCCGCCGCGTCGCCGCACGCGAAGATCTCGGGGTGGCCGGCCACGTTCAGGAATTCGTCGACGACGAGGCGCCCCTTGTCGGTGGGCAGTCCGAGGCTCTCCAGCAGCGGATCGGGCCGTACGCCGACGCACCAGATCAGCGTCTGAGTGGCTACGAACGCGCCGTCGCTCAGCCGCACGCCGTCGGCCGTCGCCTCCTGTACCGACGTCCCCATCCGCAACTCCATCCCGCGCCGCGTCAGCACCCGGGACGTCGTGCGGGACAGATGCTTCGCCAGGCCCGGCAACGGATGATCGGCCGTGTCCAGGAGCATCCACCGGCACCGCTGCCCGGCCAGCCGGGGCTGCGCCTTGACCACGCGGCTCGTCAGAATCTGGCCGTGCGCCGCCACCTCGGTGCCCGTGTAACCGGCGCCGACGACGACGAAGGTCAGCCGGGCATCCCGCTCGGCCCCATCGTCGGTCGCGGCCGCCAACTCGATCTGCCGGATCAGGTGATCGCGCAGGAAGAGCGCTTCCGGGATGCCCCGGAACCCGTGCGCGTGGTCGGCCAGACCGGGGATCGGCAGAAGCTTGTTGACGCTGCCGGCCGACAACACCAGCCGGTCGTAGCTGACCCGGCCTTCGCGTCCTTCGCCATCGACGAAGCCCACCGTCTGCGCGTCGAGATCGACGGCGCCGACCGTCCCGATGACGAGGCGTACCCCACGCAGGGTGGCGGCCAGCGACACGGCGACGCGGCGCGGCTCCAGCAGGCCACCGGAGACCTGCGGCAGCAACGGCAGGTACAGGAAGTAATCGCTGGTGTTGATGAGGACGATCTCCACGCGCGGCCCGAGGATTTTCAGCAGCTTCTTGGCGCAGTGGAATCCGGCGAAGCCGCCACCCACGATGACGATGCGCGGCCGTCGTTCACCAGTCATGACGCGCTCCGATCCTTGGTTGTCCTACAGACCTTCGCCGGGATCCTGGAACATCGGGTTCAGATCGTCGACCGTGCGCTCGCGTGCACCCGCTCGCAGCCGCCCGGGATCGACGTCCCGCTCGGGGAACCGCCGCACGTACTCCGCCTCGAGTTCCAGCATGCGATGGGTGTGTTGAGCCAGCGCCTGGTCGGAGCCGTGGAGCAGGGTCGAATGCCGGGTCTGGTGCAGACTGTCCAGTTCCCGCATCAGATCGTGGGTGTCCAGGTCTCGCGCCGGAACCCGCTCGTCATCGTCGATGGACACCTTCGCCGCCTCCGTCCGGATCCCATTCAGGATCGCCTCAATCCTGCCGGTACGGAGCCGGATACCCGGATTTGCGTACACCAATCATCGGGGCGGGTGATTATTGGTGCCGTCGATGGGTATCGTAGGCAAGTGACGATCATGATCTCGTCGCGTTTACGCTGCGCATGTCTCGGTCCCGACCCCGAGTGGGCGCCGTCTGGCATGAGCGAGCTTGTCGGAGCGACAAATGCGGCAGCCCGGCCGCGCCCTGCGGAGCGGGGGCGCCCGTGAGCGCCATCGTCGAGAAGATCCTCGCGGTCCACGGCATCGCCATCTATCTGCTCGTCGGCGGTCTCGTCCTGGCCGAGGACGCGATCTTCGTCGGCTTCTTCGTCCCCGGCGAACTCGCCGCCATCGTGGGCGGCGTCGCGGTCAGCCGCGGCAACGCGTCCCTCGTGCTGATGTGCGGGCTCGTCTCGCTCTGCGCGATCGTCGGCGACACCATCGGCTACGGTATCGGCGCCCGCTACGGCGACCGCCTGCTCAACACCAAGGTGCTGCGCAAGCGCGCCCGCCGCGTCGACCGCGCCCGCGATTTCCTGCGGCGCCACGGCGGCCCGGCCGTCTTCCTCGGCCGCTTCATCGCGTTCCTCCGGGCCGTGATGCCGTTCCTGGCCGGCACCTCACACCTGCGCTACACGCGCTTTCTCGCGTACAACGTGGCAGGGGGTGTGATCTGGGGGGTTGGGTCCGTTCTGCTCGGCTACTTCGCCGGCGACTCCTACAAGCGGATCGAGAAGGCGCTCGGGCCCGCGACCGCCGGTGCCGTCGCGCTCGTCGTGATCGCCGCGTTCGTCGTCTGGCGGGTCCGCATGCACCGCCGGGAGACCCGCATCGAAGCGGAGGAGCCCGAAGAGGAAGAGGTCACGGTCGACCGCTGAGCGCGCCGTGACGCGGGTAGGGTCGCGCGATGACCAACTTCGGGATGCGGCTCGTCTATGTCGCCGTCATCGTGGCCGCCGCGTTGGTGGCGGCATGGATCATCGACATCGTCGTGCTGTGGGCTGGCCGCCGGGTGCCGTGGCTCACCGCGCTGTCACGACACACCCGGATGCCGTTTCGCGCCCTGGTGGCGACCGTCGCGGCGCTGATCGGCATGCACGCCTACGCGCCGCGCGTGGATGGCACATCGCCATCCACGTGGTCACGATGCTGATGATCGCGGCGACGGCATGGCTGGTCACGTCGCTACTGTTCGTCGCCGAGGACGGCGCACTCCCCCGGTTTCGCACCGACGTCAGCGACAACCGGCACGCGCGCTCGGTACGTACCCAGCTGATCCTGCTTCGCCGGGTGACCGCGGTGATCGTCAGGATGTTCGCCTTCGCGGCGACGCTGATGACATTCCGCGAGGCGCGGCTCGTCGGCACCAGCCTGTTCGCGTCGGCCGGCGTGGCCGCCGCGGTGGCCGCGTTCGCCGCCAAACGCTGCTGGGCAATGTCGTGGCCGGCCTCCAGATCGCCTTCAGCGGCGCGCTGCGGCTCGACGACGTGGTGGTCGTGGAGCAGCAGTGGGGCCGGATCGAGGAGATCACCCTGACCTACGTCGTCGTGCACATCTGGGACGATCGCCGGCTGATCCTGCCGACGTCGTACTTCACGACGCAACCGTTCGAGAACTGGACCCACTCCGCATCGGCGCTGCTGGGCGAGGTGCTCCTCGACGTGGACTGGGCGATCGACCTGGCACCGCTGCGGGAGCGCCTGCTCGCTCTGGTCTCGGACTCCGCCCTCTGGGACGGCCGCGTCTGCGTCGTGCAGGTGGTCGACGCCACCGACGGAAACGTCACCATCCGCGCCCTGGTCAGTGCCGCCGACGCGCCGACGCTGTGGGATCTGCGGTGTCTAGCCCGCGAAAACCTGGTCATCTGGGTCCGCGAACAGGGCACCCCGCCGCGCACTCGCGCCGAACTGCACGGCGACTCGCTCGGAACTCAGGTCACCCGACCACCTGCCGCGCAGGCGACCGGCGACGGCGACCGGGTCTTCAGCGGCAACGTCGGCGCACGCCAACGGGCGGCGTCGTTCAGCGGGCCGGACGGCGACGAGCCGGCCCGGCCGGAGCCGACCTCATGAGCCGCGGTCGTGGTGGTCGCCGGCGGGATATGGGCTCTCCGCGAGGTTTTGACCCCGATGCCGGGCAAGATCCGAAATCCGAACCGAATTCGCGACACGCCGAAGCGCGTTTTCCCGCGATCACGCATATCGTCGCCGTTCGGCGGGTAGGCCTTGAATCATGACTTCTGACGACCCGCGCCCACCCGAATACGACCCGGAGTCCGTCGGCCTCCCGGACACGTTCGATCCCGACTCCACCGCGTTCGACGAGAACGAATCGGTGCGCGAGGCCGACGGGCCGGACCCGGTGCTGTGGCCTGACGATCGCCCCTCGCGCTCGACGAATACGGTCTGACCGCCGAAACCGGCAGCCTCCCCTCGCTCGACGAACAGCTGGCGCGCGAGACACCCGACGTCGGCGCGGGCGAGGAACCCGACCCCGCAACCGCGCCCGACGAAGACTCCGTGGCGGCCGTGAAAGCGAGCGACGAGTTCGACGACGACAATCCGCAGCAGCAGACGGAGTACGACGACCAGACACCCGACCCGTACGCCGACGATGAGGCGGAGGACGCGGACGGCTTCCGAGGCGCGCTCGAGGACGACGAGGTCAACAACCCGTACGAGGAAGACGATCCGGTCGGGCGCCTGGCCGACGACGAGAACTCCGATCTCAACGACCGGTCGTTCGCCCAGGACGTCGGCATGGCCGGCGGCGGTTCCAGCGCCGAGGAATCCGCGATGCACATCATCGGCGACGAGGACCAGGAAGTCGATTTCTGAAGACGGATAACGTCTGGTCGGCGGCGCTGCCCTGCGCCGCCGACCCCTGTTCCGCGCTTGCGGAGGAGCCGAATCCGGCTCACCAACCACATCCAGGTTCTGAAAGCCGCGTTCAGCCGGCAACCGGTCCCCCAGTTCCATGACGACTAGGTAACGGTGCTCAAACTCATCTCGCTCGCGGAAAACCTGGGCCGGCCGCTCCGGTGCGGCCAAGACATGTCGAGGCCGGGTGGCGTGACCACGTTCGCGATGAACCGGTTCGGGCAGCTTCGAGCGGATACACGACCGCGCGGTATCTCGGCCGGGGACAGTGACACCCGATGGCGCCGGGTTGTTGATCGCGTCCGCGGTGACGCGAGGTATGTTCGCCTCTGATGACGGGGTAATTCTCCACCAGTCCCCCCTCTGGTCGCATGAGCCGGCCGGCGTCAGAAGGAGAAGCCGATGCAGCAGTACACGGTCACGATCACGCCCGATGACGGCGAGGGTGCCCAGACAATCGTCCGGCTCGAAGTCAACCGGAACGTCCCGCGGATCAAGGAGTTACGCCTGACCGCGGGCCGCAACGGCAGCCTCTCGACGGCCCAACTGCCGGCCATCAACCTGGAGATGCTGCTCGCCGCGGTCATGCCTGCCGGGACCACCGCACCGTCGATCCGGCCCCGTGTGACGGCGGCGCCGACCACGGCTACTGCGGCCGTGGCACCGACCGTTGTCGCGCCAACCGCGGCGGCGGAGCCCGCGATCGAGGCTGTGCCCGCGATCCCGACAAACGCGCCGGCCAGAACGGCGGCACCGAAGACGGCACGCGCCAAGGCGACCGGCCCCAAGGCTGCGGCTGCGACGAAGACCTCGACGACCGCCAAAGCCGCCCCGGCCACGAAGGCCGCCAAGGTAGCGAAGAAACCTCCGGCCACGAAATCCGCCGGGCCGGCGCCCACCGGCGAAGGCGTACCGGTGAGAAAAGCCGTGAAGAAGGCCGCCCGAACCAGTGCCAAAACCGCCGCGAAGACCAAAGCGGCGCCCCCGACGAGCGGCACCGGGTCGAAGGACCGGGCCTACCGGTCGATGCCGGAGGACTTCGTCAGCACCTACCACCAGGCGCCCACGGTAGCCGCCCTGGCCGAGGTCTACGGCGTCCCGGTGTACACCGCTCAAAACTGGATCAACACGGCTCGCAAGCGCGACATGATTCCGGCCGCCCGCAGCCGCCGACGGTAGTCGTCACCGCGCCGGCAGCCGCCACACCGCCAGCTCGCCGGCCGGCATCGCGCACATCACGTACCCGACACCGGAAGGCAGGAGTCGGCCCGCACCCCGCCGAGCCGCTGAATCGGTTCTACTCCCGGCGTCGGTCTTCCGCGTGACCCAGGTGCTGCCGTCGACGGCCGGCGGTAGGTGACGACGTTCGCCTCGGGCACCGGGTAGGCGTAGTCGGTGGCGGCGAGCCGATCGGCGGCCCGGTGTCTGGCCGCGGCCGAGGATCACGAGGGTCGTAAGCGCCGGCCCGATCGGGGCGAAGAACGGGAGCACGTCGGGCGCCGCGGCTGCCGGACCGGCCGCGAGCAGGTGACCCGTCCGCGCATCGAGCACGATCGTACGGCCCGCGTCGTCACCGCCGTCGCGGCAGATGTCCACGCCGCACTCGCGGTAATCGGACTCGCCGGCCGCCGACTCCGTCCACAGTGGCGTGAGATCGGCCGCCCGGTACGCCTGCGTGATGATCCCGAACGCACCGGAATACGTCAGCAGCACCAGGTCGCCGATCAGATCGACGGACGGCGGTGATACGTCGGCCGCGCGCAGACCCGGCGGCCCACGTCGACCGCCGCTCGGCCCGCACCCGGCCGGTCGCGAGATCGCGGACGATCAGCCGCCGCGTCGCGACGCACAACTCGACCAGGCCGCTCGCAGCGTCGACCGCACCCCGCCATAGACGACCTGACAGGTCGCCGGAATGGTCTGGCTCCATCGGGTCGCGCCGGTGCGCTCGTCAAGGAGCCGCACCAGCGTGCCACCGGCCTGGCCGCCGACGCCACCGAACGTTCCGAGCATCACCACGCCGTCGCCGGGACGGTCATCCCGACGTACGCCGCGCCGACCACAGCCAGCGCCGGTTCGCGGTCGTACGCCTCCGTCAGCACCGAGCCGGTCTGCGTGTCGGGCATGGTCACCATCACGGTCGTCGCCGACATGCTCAGGTCCGGTGATACGGCGCTGCCGTCCAGCGGCGTGCGCCACCGACGGACGCCGCCGACGAGCGCGTACACGGCTGATCGCGAATTGGTTGTCGTGTCCGTCGACCACGAAGAGCTGGCCGCCGTCGACCAGCACGCTGGCCGGGATGCCGATGGGGATGGCGCGAGCAGGCGCATCGGCGTCGACGGCGGGACGCCGAAGCACGAGCGCGAGCGACACGGCGAGCAGGAAGCCAAAGGCCCATCGCATGCCCGGAACCGGCGGCGGCATCTCGAGGCGGCCGCCGGTGGAATCTCACCGAGATCGATCACCGCCACGGCCGGCACCGCTCCATGCCGCAAGCATAGGAGGCGACGGATCCGTTAACGCCCCGCTATCAGGGCCGGGCCTCATAGACGATGTTGAAGGGCGTCTCGGCCGCCCGGCGGAAGCGGCTGAATCCGGCGTCGAGTCGCGAGCCGCCGTATCGGCTCCTCGCCGGCCTGGGCGCCGAGCGAGTAGCCGCCGTCCTGGGACAGCGCGTTGGGCACGCACAAGAACGCCGAGAACGAGTAGTAGACGCGGCCAACCGGGTTGAGGTTGTCGCTCACGGCCGCGACCCGCGGCCGGCTCCACGATCATCCACGTGCCGTCTCTGTCAGCTGCTCACGGATGTGCCGGGCGGCGCCGAGCGGATCGCCCATGTCGTGCAGCGCGTCGAACGTCGTCACCAGGTCGTACGGGCCGCCGTCGAACGTCTGGGCGCCCGCCGACCTCGAAAGTGACACGTCGGCCATCGAGTCCAGGCCTCGGCGCGCTTCCGGGCCGCGTCGACCGAGTCGGCGTGGTAGTCCGATCCGGTGAACCTCGACTTCGGGAAGGCTTGCGCCATCAGCACCGTGGACGCGCCGTGCCCGCATCCGACGTCGGCGACGCCGGACGCCGGCGTGGAGCTTGTCCTCGACGCCGTCGAGCGCGGGCAGCCAGCTGCTGACGAGGTTCGCGCTGTAGCCGGGACGGAAGAAGCGCTCGCAGCCGTCGAACACGTCCTCGTCATGCTGGTGCCAGCCGACGCCCGCACCGGTGCGGAACGCGTTCGTGATCCGCGGTTCGGCCTTCAGCGCGCCGAGCGCGAGCTGGAACGCGCCGGGGGCGAAGACCGGCCCGTCCGGGTTCGTCAGCGCGAACGCCTGCTCCTCGGTCAGCGAGTACGTGCCGGTCGCCGGCGTCGTACTCGACATAGCCGCCGGCCGCCTGCCCGCGCAGCCACTCCTCGACGTATCGCGGCGCCGTGCTCGTCCGCTCGGCCAGTTCCTGCGGCCGCAGCGGTCGGTCGGCGAGGGCGCGGTAGAGGCCGAGCCGGTCGCCGATGACGACGCTCGCCGGCCGCCATCGTGGCGCCGAGATCACCGACGAACTTGTGCAGAAAATCCATCAGACGGTCTTCATTCACTGGCCATGACTTCTCCTCTGGTCGTGTTCGCGGTTTACGCTCACCTCGGTTATATGGCGCACGCGCAGGGCCACGGATCCGTCGCCACTACCTAGATCGGCGTCTGCGGATACCGATATCGGGCCGGCTGCCCGGTTGGCCGGTCGGCGTCGGCGCCACCGCATGCGACAATCCGTGAGATGGGCTGGCCGATTGTCGAACGTGAGCGGGAGCTGGCCGAGCTCGGCGCCGCGGCTCGGGAGGCGAACGGCGGGCACGGCTCGGTCGTGCTTATCGCCGGCGAGGCCGGCATCGGCAAGTCAAGCCTCGTCGACGCGATGCGTTCGGTGTTTCCGGCCGAGGGTCGGTTGCTGGTGGGGTACTGCGATGACCTGGCCACGCCTCGGGTGCTCGGGCCACTTCGGGATCTGATCGGCACCGTCGGCACCGAGTTGACCCGGGCGCTCGAATCCGGCGACCGTGGCCAGGTGATCGAGGCTTTACGGGCGGAGCTGCGACTGGCCCGACCATGCGACCGTTCTCGTGGTCGAGGACGTCCACTGGGCCGACGAGGCGACCCTCGATGTGCTGAGGTTCCTTGTCCGGAGGATCTCCCCAATGCCGGTCGTGCTCGTGTTGACCTACCGGGACGACGAGTTGATCCGGGATCACCCGTTGCAACGCCTGCTCGGCCTGGCGGCCGCAGCTCCACGGTTACGGCGACTGCGCCTGGAGCGGCTGTCGGCGGAAGCGGTGCGACGACTGGGCGCCGGCAGCGGGATGGACGCCGACCAGGTCTTCGCGCTGACGTGGGGCAATCCTTTCTTCGTTGCAGAGGTGATCGCGTCCGCTGATGTCGGTGGCGTGCCGCCGACCATCGCCGAAGCTGTGCGGGCCAGGCTGATCGACCTCGACGCGACCACTCGGGACGCGGTCGAGCAGCTAGCCGTCGTTCCGTCAGCGGTAGAGCGATGGTTGGTCGACTCTGTGGTGTCAGGCGGTCTCGACGCGCTCGCCGCAGCCGAACGCCGCGGGATGCTGACGGTCTCCCCGACAGGGTCGCGTTCCGGCATGAGCTGACGCGGCGTGCCGTGGTGGACTCGATGCCTGCCATCCGCCGGGTGGCCTGCAACCAGGCGGTGTTGGCGGCGCTGCTGGACCGGCCCGACGGTGTCGACCTGTCGCGTACCCTCCACCACGCCGCTGCGGCGGGCGACGACACGGTGGTGGTCCGGTACGGACCGGCGGCGGCGATCGAGGCGGTGGCCGCCGGTTCTCACCGCGAGGCCGTAGCGCATTACCGGCTGGTGCTCGAGCGCCGAGCGGCGTTTCCGCCGAACGAGCAAGCCGGGCTCCTCGAGGGCTACGCGGTCGAGTGCTACACCGTCGGTCTCGCGGAACAAGCCGTGAAAGCCCAGGAAGATGCCGTCGAGTTGCGCCGCGAGCTCAGCGATGCGGGCGCGCTCGGCGCCGCGTTGCGATGGCTCTCCCGGATGTACTGGTGGGCGGGCAGCCGTCCGCGAGCTGAGGCGTGCGGAGCCGAGGCCATTGAGGTCCTGGATAAGGCGGGCGACCAGCGGGCGTTGGCGTTGGCGCTGAGCAATCAGTCACAACTGCACGCCTTGGCCGGACAGGGCCCGGACAGCATCGCGTTGGGACAACGGGCCGTCGCCATGGCGCGTGAGATCGGTGACGCCGGCATCCTCTCCCATGCGCTGAACAACGTCGGATTCAGTTACTTGAATGACGGCCAGGCTCAAGGGCCGGCGCTGCTGGAGGAGAGCCTTGCCGTCGCCCTGGCCGCGCACGAGGTCGAGCACGCATGCCGCGCGTACGTGAACATCATCTGGAATCTCATCGAAGAGGTTCGGCTCGACGGCGCCGGCCGGCTCCTCGAGGAAGCCATCGAGATGGCCGAGGAGGCGGAGTTCGTCGGCTTCCTGCGTTATATGCACGTCGAATTCGGCATGCTGGAGCTGCTGCGGGGAGCATGGGACGACGCGGAGCGCGAGGCCGAGGGGGCCATGACGCGCAATCGAAAATGCGGTGCCCGGCCCTGATCGTCATCGGCCGAGTTCGGACGAGACGTGGTCAGCAGGGGGCGCCGCGCTCCTATCCGAGGCGTGGGAGATCGCACGGCAGCTCGATGAAGCGCAGCGCATCGGTCCGGCGGCGTCGGCATTGGCCGAGGCGGCGTGGCTTCGCGGCGACACCTCCATGGTGAAGTCGGTAATCGAGCCGGTGTACGAGGACGTCCGCAGATTCGGCTCGCCGGCTCTTGCGGCGGAACTCGGGTACTGGATGCGTGCAGCCGGAGTGTCCGTGCCGATGGACGAGTCAGACCATCCGTACGCGCTACAGGCTGCCGGGAAGTGGCGCGAGGCGGCCGATCTGTGGCAACGCGCCGGGTGCCCGTACGAGTACGCGTCCGCGCTGGCGCAGAGTCCACAGCGTGAGCGACGTGCTGGAAGCGGTGTCGACGCTCGACGGGATGGGAGCTGAGCCGCTGGCACGCCGGGTTCGGCTGCGCCTGAAGGAGCTTGGTGTCAACCGCATCCCGCGGGTCCGACGCCTCCACACGGGACAACCCGGCCGGCTTGACGGA
The DNA here is from genome assembly GCA_963797605.1 of uncultured Actinomycetota bacterium. Taxonomy (GTDB): domain Bacteria; phylum Actinomycetota; class Actinomycetes; order Mycobacteriales; family Micromonosporaceae; genus DASQPR01. Next base: position 616,528 of record CAWCPX010000009.1, read on the forward strand.
GCGCCAGGTCGAGGTGGTCCAGCTGATCGCCGATGGTCTCAGCAACGCGGAGATCGCGGCACGGCTGGTTCTGTCGGTGCGTACGGTCGACAGCCATGTCGCCGCGGTCATGGACAAGCTCGACGCCCGGACGCGACGGGACGCGGCGGTCCGGGCCCGATCGCTCGGACTCCTGACCGACAAGTAGCGCCTGGACGGGCCGGGATTACGACTCCTGGCCGGCGACCGACGACGTACCCGTGACGGATGGTTGTGCCTTTGCGGCTCGCCAGACCCGCATCGCGAGCGCGGGCCGCAGCAGCGACGGCGGCGACGCCAGCAGGTTCGACACCGTCACGAACGCGCGTGACAGCACCTCGTCGTGTTGCGCCGCCGCGAGCAGGCGGGCCAGGTAGCGGTTGATCTGGCGGACCGCCAGCGGCCGTGGCCCCTCGACGCCGGGGAAGGCCAGGTCGCCGCCGGTCGCGATCTGCCACGGATTGTCGATGACCGGCTTGACGGCACGGAAGAAGCGCCGCGCGTCCAACCCTCGGGCGACCTCGGCGCGCAGCGTCATCGCTTCGATCGCCGCCACCGACATGCCCTGCCCGTACATCGGGTTGAAGCTGCACAGCGCGTCCCCGATGACGAGCAGGCCGGCCGGGAACCGCCGCAACCGGTCGTACCGGTGCCGGGTGCTGCCCGGGAACCGATAGACCACGGCCTCGTCGAGCATCTCGCCGCCCCGGATGGCATCGGCGACGAACGGCAGCGGAAGCGTCTCGGCGAAGGCCTGGAATCCGGCCGCGTCGGTCGGCGCCTGGTCGCCGAGGATGCCGAACAGCGTGACGATCGCCCGATCCTGTTCCTGCACCTGGATCACACCGCCTCGGGGGTGTGCCAGCGTCGCGCCGATGATGATTGCGATATCGCCGTCGAGCGCGTCCGGTGTCATGCGGTAGTGCCGGGTCGTGTAGCTGAGGTTGACGATCAGTGTCTCCTCGGGCGGCACCGGGTAGCCGAGGTCGCTGAGCCACCGCGGTGTGCGCGAACCTCGCCCGGTCGCGTCCACGACGAGGTCTGCGCCGATCGACTCGACCGCGCTGCCCGGCTCGCGGCGCTGCACCCGGGCGCCGGTGACGCGGGATCGGTCGGCCGACGTCTCGACGCCCACGACGTCGAGCCCGCCGAGCAGGGTCACGTTCGGCAGATCACGAACCCGAGAGCGGACATAGCTTTCCAGGTACGGCCGGCTGGGCGCGAGCCCGATCTGACCCACCGGGACCTGCTTGAGCTGGTGCCCGTTCGGGCAGATCCGCACGTTGGCGAGCAGGTCCCCGGAGGGAACCCCGGCGGCGATGAGATCGGCGGTCGCGCCCGGCAACAGCTCTTCGATCACGCGCGAGCCGGCGGCGAGGAGGCCGTGCGCGTGCCGGCCCTGGGGCACCCCGCGCCGGGGCTCGATGCCGATGCCGCCCTGGAGGTCGTCGCGGTCCACGATCGTCACGCGAGCGTACGTGTCGGCGAGCACTCTGCCCGCGAGCAGCCCGGCCATGCTCCCGCCGAGCACGACGGCGTGATCCCGGCCCGCCGCGGTCATCGCGCCACCGGCCGTTCGCTGACCCTGATGTGCTTCCGCATGTCTGGCTCCCCGCCTTGTCCGGTACCTCATCGTATGGGTATTCATCAATGTGTCGGTCGCCGGTGACTCACCTAAAAACCGATACATCGACCCCCACCCCCGCCGGCGTTCCCTTCCGTTCCATCCCGGTGCCGGTGTCGCATGGCCGGTCCGTCAGTTGTCGGGTGGCAACCGACCGCCCGTCACCGGAACGCGAGGCCAGATCACGTGCTGTCGACAGATACGTCCGAAGAATTGCGAGGCACCGTCACCTCGCAATGGCGAAACGGCCTCGTCGGGGCCACCGTCCACGGAAAGGCGCACTGGCGGACCAAGGTCAGTTACTACCGGGCCGTCGCCGAGGTGCTGGGCCGCACGACCGGCGGCGCGCCGTCGTGGCGGGAGGTGGTCGCGCGGGTCCTTCCGCACGGCAGCCGCACGACCTTCTACGACGTCGCCGGTCCGCACGCGAAATATCCGCTGCTGAGCGCCCTCGCCGGCAGCGAGGACCCCGAGGTCATGCAGGTCGCGCTGTGCTACCGCCGCGACGACGCCATCGAATACCTCATCGACGAGGCGAAGGTGTGGAGTTTCTGGCCCTACCGCGAATCCATCCTCGACCACCCGTGGTCGGTGGCCGACCCGGACGCCGAGCTGACGCGCGCGGTGACCGACTGGGCGCGCGACCATCCGGCCCTGGCCCGGGCACTGGACTTCGCGCCGCCCGCCTGCGCCGTCGAGGACCTGGTGCGGTTGCGCGTCGGCACGCTGGCCGGGCTGCGGGCCTACCGCTCGATGTCGGCGACGATCGACGCCGTGCTCGCCGGCGCGTCGGCACGGTAGATCCGATCAGCCCGGGGCGGCCTCGATGCTGCCGGTCTCGATGGCGCGGACGAGTTGCGCGTGGTCCTTGGCGTTCTGGTCGGCGTACCTCCGGGCGAAACCTGCCATCGCCGCCGTGAACTTCGGACCCTTGCCGATGTATCTGTCGATGGCGACGGGGTCACCCGTGCGGGCGTGGGCTCGGGCCAGGGTCTCGCCGCACGCGGTGGCGAACTCGGCCAGGCGCGGCGCGACCAGCTCGGTCGTCGGGATGATCTTCATGTCGCGGAACTGCCGCACGTAGTAGTCCCGGCCGTGGAGCGATCCCCATCCGACGAAGATGTCCGTCGCGCTCTGCACCAGCCGTTTCCCGTTGATCACCCGGGCACCGTGGTTGTCGTACTCGCTCGGGCGCAGATGTTGCTCGTACACCGACGGACCGGCCTGTTTCAGCTGCAGGAACAGCGGATCGACGCCACTGCGCCCCTCGAACAGCGCCAGGTAGACCCGCATCCCGACGCTGCCGACACCGACCACCTGCCGGACCACGTCGGCCTCGGTGAACCGATCGAACAGGGCACGTCGGTCGGCCTGCAGCGTCAGCCGGTAGTCGGCCAGCAGACGATCGACGAGGTCAGCCTGCTCGGCATCGCTGATCCCGACACGGATCGGCGGCTCCTCGGTGATCCGCGGCCGGCCGTGCGCCATTTGTGTCAGCTTCGCGTACGCGCCGCGACTGGTCCGTCGTTTGCGCTTCTTCTCGATGTGGACCTCGACCCGCCCGCGGTCGGCCGGCTCGAAGAAGCCGATCAGGCTGTCCACGTGCACGCCGTCGTACCAGATATCGAGTTCGGGCATCGTGGTGTAGCGCCGCATCCTCGCCCGGTAGGCCTCGACCGCCGACGTGACCGCGGTGTCGGCCCGCTGCCGGCTCACCCCGGTCTCGCGGGCGAGCACGACGAGGCTGGCGGCGAGCCGGATCACGTCCCACTCGAACGGGCCGGGCAGCGTCTCATCGAAGTCACGCAGATCGAACATCAGGTTGCGTTCCGGCGTGGCCCACAGGCCGAAGTTCAGCACGTGCGCGTCGCCGCACAGTTGCACCGTGAGCCCGCTGTTCGGCCGCGATGCCAAGTCACCGGCCATCACGGCGGCCGCGCCGCGATAGAAGTTCCATGGCGACACGGCCATCCGCCGGTGCCGGATCGGCACCAGTTCCGGCGCCCGCATCCGGTTCTGCGCCAGGATCGTCGTCAGCGCGTCGTGGCCCCGACCGGCCGCGGGCCATTCGCCGAGCGGCCGGCGCGGCGCCCGCTTGCGAGCGGCCTTGCCCGATCTGCGGCGCTCCCCGGTCGTCGCGGAGAGATCGTGGACCGGCGTGGCCTTCGAGGAGCGCGACCCCGGCATATCCGTCCCCCGAACCTGACGACGATTTTGCTCTACGTTATCCGCTTTATCACCAACAAACAGCATTTTGCGTGGTACGCGACTCCGCCAGGCAATATGGGTACCGCCGGTGCGCAATATAGGCATCCGGCTCCGATTCGGCGGTGTGACTCCCTTCCTACCGTTACGGAGCAGGGATCGTCACCCGCGGCGAATCGGGGAGCCGTTATGTCCATCGTGGAGCACGACCACCGGCGCATCGGCGCGGCCGCGCCGGTCGACGTCACCGGACTGCCGACGCGGCGATGGGCGGGTGTCCTCCTCGATCCGCTGCCACCGGCCGGGCGGGCGACGCTCGCGTCCGCGCGATGGGTCGTGCCCGAGGTGTCGACGGCCGACCCAGCCGGCCGCGACGACCTCACGATCGCGTTCTGGGTGGGCCTCGACGGCGGCCCGGGCGCCGGCCTGCTCCGCGCCGGCATCTCAGCGCGCGTGCGACCGGGTACGCGCACGAGGCAGGTCCGCTACGACGCGTGGACGCGCTGGGACAGCGACCCGTCGAGGTCACCGGCGATCGCCACCCGCCTGCCCATCGGTGCCGGGGACAGCGTCGCCGTCACGGTGTGCGCCGACGAGACGCGCCTCGGCCTGGTGCGGATGGCGAATCTGACCCGAAACCTCACGATGACCACCGCCGTCCGGGCCCCGGCCGGCGTCCGCATGGGCAATCCGGCCGCGGCGTGGATCGTCCAGGGCGTCTCGGCGACCCTCCCGGCGTTCTCGCCCGTCTCGTTCACCGAATGCGCCGCGAGTTCGGCCGGCGAGACCTTCCACCTCGCGCCCGGCGGCGTCGCGTTCGACATCGCCCGCGAGCGTGGCGGCCCGCGCCTCACCCGGACATCGATCACCTCACCGACGTCCGCCGTGGTCGGCTGGAACGGCTTCGTGTAACCGTGTTGCCGGGCGGTTCGCGCGGGTAGCGTCGAAAAGAGTCCTGGCCGAGGAAGGTCACACAGAATGCCACCGCGGGGTGACCCGCGCGGGAGGTCCCGATGGCGACAGATTTCGATTCCAACTCCGACACCGGTGCCGAAACCGACGCCGACATCACCGCCGGTTTCGACGACGACGGTGCCCGGCGCGACCGCCGCGAGCACGGCGGCGCCTCGGCGCGGCCCGACGACGACGAACTCGATCGCCGGACCGAACGCGAACGGGTCGCCGCCGGGCTGGCCGACTACGACCCCGACGACGTCCCGCCCGCGACCGACGCGCCGCCGCCCTTCGACGTCACCACGACCGACGCCTACATCGAGGAGAAGGCGGAAGCCCGCCGGCAGAGCGAGAATTTCGAGCTCTATCCGATCGACGACGAGCACCCCTTCCCTCCGAGCCACTACGACCGGTCGTAGGCCATGTCCGGTCGATCACCTGCGGGCTGCGGCGGTCCGCGACAACGGCCGGTGGCCTAGATGCCGCTCGGTCCGCAGCCGCGAGGCGCGCGTGGCACGGTGGAACATCCGTATTCAGCGTTGCGCCTGAGGTTGGTGTTGGCCGTGTTCGGTCTCGTGGCGAGCCTTGCCGGAGCCATCGTCGTGTGGGACATCGGTTACACCGCCATCGCGATCGCGCTGTGGGTGATCGCCGGGACCGCGTTGATCGACGTCGGCGTCATTCTGACCCGGCTGCGGCGCGGCGCCCAGGGTGGACGGCGCTCGTGAAGGTCGCCATCGACAGCCATCGGGCACGCCGAGCGGCTAACCTGATCCACGAGATCCCCAGTGGTGGGCCGGCCGTGCGATCGAGGCCGGTGACCGGAAGACGGCACGTGCCGCGTGCGAACAGACAGGACATCCGATGGCGAGCACCGACGAACACGCCGACCTCAACCGAGCCCGCGAAAGCGCCCGTGAGGTCCATCGAGCGGCCGAGGCGATGCTGGAGTTCGCCCAGCGCATGTCCCCCGTCGTCACGCCGTCCGAGATGGCCGAATACGACAATCTCGTCGCCCGCGAGTCCGCCGCGGTGAGCCGGCGGGTGGAGGCGTTCGAGCGGCTCGGATTCGGTGTGGCCAGCCTGGAGGCGACCGGCGATCCGGACAGCTGACCGATCCATTCGCAGCGAAAGGCGACGATCATGGAGCGTGGAAGCAACAAACACTCACCCGAGGTCGACGACCAGATGGCCGCCGAGGCGCGGGGCGTCATGCGAGCGCCGGGCAGCGGACGGGTCGACGACGGTCGCGATCCCGAGCCGATCGGCGACCGCGACGAGCCGGCGGGCACCGGCGATCCGCTGATCACCGATCCCGAGACGCACCCGCATGAGGCACTCGCCCGGTTCGCGTCCTACCTGCGCCGCACCGCGTTCCCGGCCGATCGCGCCCACCTGCTGATCGAAGCCAACGACAACCACGCACCCGACGACGTGCTCGACCTCATCTCCGCTCTTCCCGACGGCAGCTACCGCACCGTCACCGAGGCGTGGGAGAAGACGCCGGGCGCCACGTCATGACGTCATCCAACGCGCGCCCCCGGCAGCGATCGGCAAGGAGTCAACATGGCCACATTTGAAGATCTACTCTCGGCGGTGTTCGCCGGCGACGACCGGCTCAGTCGCGACGAGATCGCGCGCCGCATGGCCGCCCAGGACGGCCCGAACGATGCCAGGGTCGCGTTGGACGCGCTTCCCGACGGTGACTACGCGCTCCACGAAGCTCTCGACAGCCTGACCGATCTCACCATCCCGTTCGACGTCTCCGGCGAGGAGCCGACCGAGGTGCGCACGGGTTCGGACCAGGTGTGGGATCCGGCCGATTTCGCCGTGGCCCAGGGCTGGGACCCGACGCCCGGCAACATCGAGCGGGCCCGGCAGGCACTGGCGAAAGACGGTCCGGCCGCCATCGAACGCACGGTCCCGTAGCGCGGCGCGATCACGGCGCGGCGACGTCGGCGGCATCCGCGGCGTTGGCGGCGTCGCCGCGGTTGGTGTCGTAGTCGACGACGGCCATCTGCAGCGCGGTCGCGAGTCGCGCTAGCGCGCCGTCGAAGAGCTGCAGGTCGCTCAGCGCCAACATGGTTCGGCTGTCGTCGGCTGGCACGCCCCGCATCGCCCGTTCGACCAGCGATGCCGAGCGGGTATAGGTGTCGTGGTCGCCGGTGGAGATGCGGTGCTCGATCGCGGCCATGCTCGCGCGGAGTTGCTCGACAGCCGTCTCCATCTGCGCCGTGTCGGGCAGATGCGCCTGCTGCGCGCAGACGGCGAAGGATCGGGCGTAGTTGCGGGCGGCCGAGCTCACCGACCGGATTTCGGTCAGCTGAGCGGAGTTCCGGCCGAACGTGCCCCGGCGCAGCGGAGCGGCGGCAGCTTCCAGCGCGGCGTACGCGGCGTCCATGTCGCGGATTTCCGGTCGGGGCGAGCGGTGATCGTGGTCGAGGAGCCGGTCGAGGGAGGCGTTCATCATCTCCGACAGCGACCGGAACCACAGCAGGACGCCGGCGGTCAGGACCCGTTGCGGGCGCAGCGGCAATACCAGCAGCACCGTGACCAGGACGGCGCCGACACCGATCGCCGTCTCCCCCAGCCGCAGCACCAGCAGGTGCCAGCTGAACTCGCCGAGCTGCGCGTAGAGCTGCGACAACGTGACCGTGATCCCGATGACCATGAAGGTGTAGTTGACGCGGATCGAGGTAGATGCCGAGGAACAGGGAAACGATCACGATCAGGAGCGACGACCAGACGTGGCCGCCGGTGAGGTGCACGAGCAGGTCGCCGACCACGATGCCGATCGCGGTGCCGGTGACCCGGAAGATCGCCTTGCGCACCTGTTCGCCGGAGTTCGTCGTCGCCATGAACGCCAGGAACGTCGCCAGCACGGCCCAGTAGAGCCGCTGCCCGGAGACGAGGTCGCCGACGATGATCGCGATCGTCGCCGCCACGGCGACCTGGATCGTGGCGCGTACGTACGGCGGCAGGGCGGCCCGGTCCAGCGCGCTGCCGCGGCCGGGTGTGGTCGAGGCCTCGGTGCTGACCGGTCCGGAGCCGGGCAGCCAACCGGCGGTGAGTTCGACGGCGGGGGTGAACGCGGCCGGTTCGCCGTCGGCGCGCCGTTCGATGGCGGCACTGAGTTCGTCGCGGGCGGCCAGATAGCTCAGCGCGGATCCGGCCAGGCGCTGCGCGACCACGTCGACCGGGCGTCACCGGTCCGGACCTGCCGGAGTTCGGTCGGACGTGGCCGTCGACCGTGCCCCGGTCGTCGCCGCCGGACCGCCGTCGACGCACGCCCGCGCCGAGAGCCCGCGACCGCGTCGTCGGCCCGCCGTTCCGGGAGCGCCGACCGGCGAACCGGGCGATGTTCGAGAGCGCCAGGTCGGCGTCGAAAAGGCGCTGGGCCTCGATGTCGGCGGAGTCGGGGACGGATTCGGCGAGTTGGGCGTCGATCATCAGGGTGCACTCGTTGAGCCGCACGCAGTTGGCGGCGAGCCGGGTCGAGCCACGGCTGCCTCCCGGTCAGTCCTGCCGCGGCCAGCACGGCGACGCTGAGGGTCAGCAGCCGGTCGGCCCGGCCTTCCAGGAGCGGCGCATCCGGGCCAGCGTACGCGTCAAGATCGCGGGCGGAAAAGCGTGAACCGGACGATGAGCGATGCGAGGACGCCGATGCCGAGAAGCGCCGCGATCCAACCGAGTGGCTGAGTTGGATCTCGGCGTGCAGGAAGAAGCCGAGGAAGCCGCCGTTGAACATGACCAGCCCGGCGGCCACCCCTCGCGGGCCGAACCGGCGCACGTAGACGGCCGCCGAGATCAGCACGACCAGCCAGATCAGCGACGCCACCCGGTAGGGGCCGAGCGCGATACCGACCGTCATCGCCGCGAACATCGGGATCGGCAGGAACAGCGTGGACAGGATCTGCCCACGCGCGGTCTGGTCGGTGACCGAGAAGCCCGGCCATCATCGCGATCAGGCCGACGATCAGCAGCGCGACGATCAACAACGCGTGGTCGGCGGTCGCGCCACCGCGGGCGCGGCCGGCCGACGCCGGGATCTGCAGCGCGCCCGTCATCCTGCACGAACGGGTCGGCGAGCACGACGCCGACGCCGATGCTGAGCACCGCCTGCAGGGCCAGTCGCAGTTGCGTGCGGCCCGGGGTCGGCACTGACCAGCTGATCGGCGGCGTCGCGGAGGTAGTCGCGGACGGATCGGGCCCGAGGGACCAGGGTCAGTACGTCGTCGGTCAGCCCGCGCGAGGCACGGGCGAGCCGACCACCGGGAACGGAACCGTCACGTCCACATGATCCATCGTCGCTGCTCCCGCCTTCGCGACGCCCCCTCGGCCAGTCTGCTTCCGGATCGCTCGCGCTGCCGGCCGTCCTGCCGATCATGGCGAGGCGAGGCGGATTCCAGGCGACGATCCGGCAAGCTCGAGCAGTCCTGAATACCGCGTTTGTATTCAGGATCTACGTAGAGCGCCGCCAGTCGTCGTCTGGGAACGCCGCAGCCCACCAAGATCGGCAGGACAGGGCCTAGGCTAGGAGAATCGAGGGGAGTCGCGATCATGGTGATGCTGGCCGGTGGGGACCTGATCGACGTGTTGATGAACCAGCATCAGCAGATTCGCAACACGCTCAGCCGGGTGCGCGCCCAATCCGGGTCGGCGCGTGCGGCCGCGTTCGACGAACTGCGGCTGCTCCTGCGAGCCCACGAAGCCGGCGAGCAGGAACTCGTGCATCCGGCGACCCGCGATTTCGCCGGTGAGGGTGACATCGCCGGCGCGCGGCTGGCCGAGGAGCAGGCCGCCGACCGCACGTTGACCGAGCTTGTCGAACTCGGTGTCGATCACACGAGCTTCGACGAGCGGTTCGCAGCCTTCCACGACGCGGTGCTGCGGCACGCCGAACTGGAAGAGGAGGAGGAGTTCCCAACGCTGCGGGCCGTGCTCACACAGGAGCGCCTGATCTCCCTCGGCGGGCGGCTGCTGGCGGCCGAGGGGCAGCCCGGCGCCTGATCGGTGCCTTCAGGGCATCCGCGCGTACGCGGGCAGCGTCAGGAACTCCACGAAGTCGTCGCGCGAACGCCACCTCCTCGAACGTCTCCCGGGCCGGCCGGTAGTCGCCGGTGTCGCCGAGCGTGACGAGTTCCTCGGCCACGATCCGGCGGACGAGGTCGGCGGTGACCGGCGTCCCGTCGCTGAGCGTGGCGCCGCTGTGGATCCACTGCCAGATCTGGGAGCGGCAGATCTCGGCGGTCGCGGCGTCCTCCATCAGGTTGAAGATCGCGACGGCGCCGGTGCCGCGCAGCCACGAGGCGAGGTATTGCAGCGCGACGCTGACGTTCGCGCGCAGGCCCTCCTCGGTGACGCTCGCCGGGCGTCGGCCCGGACGTCCAGGATCTCGGCTGCGGACACGTCGACCGGCTCCCGGGCCGTGTCACGCTGATCCGGCCGGTCGCCGAGCACGGCGGTGAACACCTCGGCACACAACGGCACCAGGTCGGGATGCGCGACCCAGGAGCCGTCGAAACCGTCGCCGGCCTCGCGCTCCTTGTCGTCACGCACCTTCGCCATCGCGCGCTCGTTCACGGCCGGGTCCCGCCGGTTCGGGATGAACGCGGCCATCCCCCCGATCGCGTGCGCGCCCCGCCGGTGGCACGTCTGCACCAGCAGGCTCGTGTACGCGCGCATCATCGGCGCCGTCATGGTCACGGCGTTGCGGTCGGGCAGCAGGAAGTCGTCGCCGCGCCCCCGGAACAGCTTGATCATGCTGAACAGGTAGTCCCAGCGGCCCGCGTTCAGGCCGGCGGAGTGGTCGCGCAACTCGTAGAGCATCTCGTCCATCTCGAACGCGGCCGGGACGGTCTCGATGAGCATAGTCGCGCGGATCGTGCCGTGCGGGATCCCGAGCGCGGCCTGGGCCTGCGTGAACACGTCGTTCCAAAGCCGCGCCTCGAGGTGGCTCTCCATCTTCGGCAGGTAGAAGTAGGGCCCGCTGCCCGCGTCGATCTGCCGCCGCGCGCAGTGGAAGAAGTAGAGGCCGAAATCGAAGAGCGCGCCGGCGATCGGCTCACCGTCGATGAGCACGTGCTTTTCCGGCAGATGCCAGCCGCGCGGGCGGACGACGATGGTCGCGAGATCAACGTCCTGTTTCAGCGCGTACGCCTTGCCGGCCTCCCCCACGAACGTCAGCTCGCGCGTCACCGCCGCCAGGAGGTTGCGCTGCCCGTCGACCATGTTGCGCCACAGCGGGGTGTTCGCGTCCTCGAAGTCGGCGAGCCAGACCTTGGCACCGGAGTTGAGCGCGTTGATGGTCGTCTTCGCGTCCGTCGGACCGGTGATCTCGACGCGACGGTCGCGCAGGCCCGGCGCGGGTGACGCGACCTGCCAGTCGGCGGCCCGGATCGCCGCCGTTTCCGGCAGGAAGTCGAGGCTCCGGCCGCTGTCGATCAGGGCGCGGCACTCGGCGCGGCGAGCGAGCAGTTCCTGGCGACGCGGTTCATGCCGGCGGTGCAGATCGGCCAGGAACCGCAGCGCCTCGGTGGTGAGGATGTCCTCGACGCGGATCGGGTCATCCCCGGCGTCCGCAGGTGCGCTGATCTCGACGCCGGCCGGCCAGGTGCCCATCGGATCCTCCTGCGAATGGCGATCGGGGCGAGAACGGGTACGAACGGCATGCAACCGCGCGCACCGCCACGATAGCGAGTCGCCGTCGGGCTGTCGGTCACGGTCGGGCGGGCGTCACGTCGGGTGCGACGTGCTCGGTCAGGAAAGCTACGTCGGCGGCCTCGGTCGGGCGAGCTTTAGGTCGGCGGCGACGGGATCTCCGGATCGGGGTCGGTCGGGCCGGGGCCCGGATCGGGATTCGGCGGGTCCGGCAGCGGGACCGGCGGGTTCGGCTGGCGGGGATCGGGAAGCGTCATCGCGTCACCTCTCTTGCGTCACGTCGAGGTCCAGCGCACGAGGCGAGCGTCAAGCCGGCCCTGGTGCGCGGTGCCGGCATGACCGGCCTGCCCGTCGCATCGGATCGCGACCTTGCCACCGGACGTCGAGATCGTGTGCGAAGCGGTGCAACGGCCCTGTGCGCCGTCGTCCGCCCACGATTGGCTCGTGGGTGCCTGCACCTCCGATGCCGCTTCGCCGGCGGTCGCCGAGGCGTCGGTCTCCTGCATCACGATCTCCTTCGTCCGGGGCCCGCGCCGTGGCCGTACCCCTCGAACATGATTCTTCTCTTACCCTGGCCCTGCCGTCGCAAACCCCGGCAAATCAGCCCTGGCGCCGGGCGATCACGATATCGGGCGTGTCTTCGTCGACGGCGACGAACCCGGCGGTCGCCAGTTCAGCCGCGAACGTGTCGGCCGAGACCAGATGACCGTCGAACGTCTCGATCTCCGACCGCAGGATCGTCTCCGCGCGGATGACACGGTAGGTGAACCGCCACCGCACCACGTCTTCGGAGGTGCGTTCGGCGGTCATCTCGCCGGTGTACGTGTCGCCGCCCAACCGCCACGCCGGCAGATCACGGCGGGATGGACCGCACTCCGACGGTGGCCGCTGCACGACGAGCCGGCCGCCCGGCACCGTGGCCCGGGCCAGCACGGCGAGTGCCGATGCTCGGGTGGGCGCGTCCATGCTGGACATCGTGTTCAGGCAGAGCGCGAAATCGACGGCGCCGATCAGCCCGAATCGCTGGATCGGCACGGCGTGTACCCGTACATGCGCCAGCAACTCCGGTCGGCCCGCGAGCCGGCTCAGCAGCACCGCCCGCATGCTGGCCGACGGTTCCACCGCGTGCACGGTCACGTCGACGCGCCGCGCCAGCAGCCCGGTGGCGATGCCGGTGCCCGCGCCGACGTCGAGCACACCGACCCGCGGCGCGCCCAGCCAGCGGTCGAGAAGCCGCTCTGCCGTGGCGAGGAATTCCGTTGCCTGCAACAGGTCGTAGAACTCGGCCGACACGTCGTAGGAACGGGACATCCGATCAGGTTAAACCGTGACGGCCGCCGATCAGACAGAATGGTCGCCATGTCGGTCGAGGTCGCGTATGTGCTGATCTTGGTCGGCGTCGTGGTCATCGCACGGTTGCTCTCCGATCGGATCAACGTCCCGTACGCGATCGTACTGACCATATTCGGTCTGGTGTACGCGGTGCTGCCTGGACGAAACCTCGATATCAAGCCCGAAGTCGTGCTCGTCATCCTTCTGCCGCCGCTGCTGTTCGGGGCGGCCCGCCGGTCGAGCCTGCTCGCGATCCGAGCCAACTGGCGACCGATTCTGAGCCTGTCGGTCGTGCTCGTGCTCGTCACCGCCTTCGTCGTGGGCGCGCTCGTGTCCCTCGTGGTGCCCGGTCTCCCACTGGCCGCCGGCATCGTGCTGGGCGCCGCCGTGGCCCCGCCGGACCCGGTCGCGGCGCTGTCGGTCGGCCGGCGAGCCGGGATTCCGCCGCGCCTCGGCACCCTGATCGAGGGTGAGGGCCTGCTCAACGACGCGACGGCGCTCACGACCTACCAGGTCGCGGTCGCCGCCGCCGTCGGATCCGGGGTCTCGCTCGCCGCTGCCGGTGGACACCTGATCCTCGCCGCCGCCGGTGGTCTGCTCGTCGGCGTCGTCGTCGGCTATTCCGTCCGGCTCGCCCGTCCGCTGCTCGACGATCCGCTCGTCGCCACAACGATCTCGCTGGCCACGCCGTTCGCGGCCTACCTGCTCGGCGAAGCGGTGCACGTCTCCGGCGTGCTCGCCGTCGTCATCGCGGGCCTGATGGCCGGCCACCACGCACCGCGAGGCGAGTCCGGCGCGGGGCGGCTACAGACCAGCGCGGTCTGGAACCTGGTCGAGTTCCTGCTGGAAGGGCTCGTCTTCCTGCTGATCGGGCAGCAACTCCCCCAGGCGATCGAGGGCCTGCGCGACGAGCGGCCCGGCACTGTGATCGCGGCGGCATCGGTCACGCTCGGCACCGTGCTGTTACTGCGCCCGCTCTACCTCGCCTTCACCCAATTGATCCCGCGCTGGTTCGGCGCCTGGCTGGGCAGTGGCAAGCCGCTCAACCGGCGCGAGGTGACCGCGATGACATGGGCCGGCACCCGTGGCGTCATCAGCCTGGCCGCGATCTTCGCGGTGCCGCTGCGCACCCACAGCGGCGAGCCGTTCCCCGGTCGCGATCTGCTGCTGCTGTGCACGTATGTGGTAGTCCTCGTGACGCTCGTCGGCCAGGGGTTGACGTTCGCGCCGCTGCTGCGATGGCTCGGCCTGCGCGCCAACGCGACCGAAGAGGCCCAGCTGCGCAACGAGGCTCGGCTGGCAGCCGCCGAGGCCGCCCTCGAAACCATGGACGAGATGCAGGCCGATCGCGAGATCCCGGCCGCCGTCGCGGACACGATGCGAGCGTCGCTGCGCCGGGCCACCGAGCGTTACCGGGCGCGTATCAGGATGTTGCAGTCCTCCGATGACGACGATGTCACGTGGACGCCCGAGTTCGAGGCCGGCGTCCGCGCCCGGCACGCCGTCATCGACGCGCAGCGCGAGGAACTGCTGCGGTGGCGTGACTCCGGCCGTCTTCCGGACGAGAGCCTGCGCAAACTCCAGCGCGAACTCGACCACGAAGAGCGGACGCTGCCCGGTCGCTGATCGCCCCGCGGTCACCCGGTTTCCGAAAGCTTGCACACAGCGTCATTGGTACGTGCCGATGTGTTGCAGCCACGTTTCGTGTTCTTTCAAGAAAACCTGTACTTCTTGCGGAGGGACATTTACTGTCACGAACAAGAAACATGCTTGTCTCTCGATGGAAACCCTGGCGTCCCGCCCGGCCGCCCGCTCCGGTCGCCCCCCACGGCTAGGAAGGCCCCCCATGCAACTCCTGCCCCGACACCGGAGAAGGCGCGGTCTCGCCGCCGCCACCGCCGGTGTGCTGGCCGCCGCCGGAATCTTCACGGCCGCGATCCTCACCAACGCCACCGCCGCCACCGCGGCCGGCGTGCCCGCCCTCTCCCCGTTCTCGATCAGCGGTCGCGGCGCGACCGTGCCGTTCGCCGAGCAGGAGGCCGAGTACGCGACCACCAACGGCACGGTGATCGGCCCGACCCGCTACTACGGTCACCTGCCGTCGGAGGCGTCCGGCCGTCAGGCGGTCACGCTCGCCGCGGTCGGCCAGTACGTCGAGTTCACCCTCTCCGAGCCGGCGAACGCCGATGTCGCTCCGCTACAGCATTCCCGACGCCGCCGACGGCACGGGCCGCGACGCGCGCCGATCGACCTGCTGGTCAACGGCACCGCTGTCAAGACGCTGCCTGTCACCTCCAAGTACAGCTGGTACTACGGCGGCTACCCGTTCAACAACAACCCGGGCGACACCAACCCGCACCACTTCTACGACGAGGCCCGGACGATGTTCGGCTCGACGTACCCGATCGGGCACGAAGATCCGCGTGCAGGTCTCCTCGACCGCGCGTCGACCCACGTTCACGATCGACCTGGCCGACTTCGAGAGGTGCGCGCGCCGATCGCCCAGCCGGCGGGCGCGCTCGACGCCGTGGCCGACTACGGCGCCGACCCGACCGGCGCGACCGACTCGACCGCGGCCATCCAGGCGGCCGTCAACGCGGGCCAGGCGCAGGGCAAGATCGTCTACATCCCGCAGGGCAACTACACGCTCTACGGCCACGTGATCGTCGACGGCGTGACCGTCGAGGGCGCCGGCCCCTGGTACACCGTGCTTCGGCGGCCGCGACCCGAGCAACCGGGCCCGCGCGGCCGGCTTCTACGGCAAGTACGTCGCCGAGGGCGGCCCGAGCCAGAACGTCACGCTCAAGGACTTCGCCATCATCGGCGACATCACCGAGCGGGTCGACGACGACCAGGTCAACGGCATCGGCGGCGCCATGTCAGCAACTCGACCGTCGACGACCTGTGGATCCAGCACACCAAGGTCGGCGCCTGGATGGACGGCCCGATGGACAACTTCACCATCAAGAACAGCCGCATCCTGGACACGACGCGCCGACGGCGTGAACTTCCACTCGGCGTGACGAACTCGACCGTGACCAACACCTTCGTCCGCAACATCGGTGACGACGGCCTGGCGATCTGGCCGGAGAACATGCCGAACGTCGAGCGACTCGTTCACCCACGACACCGTGGTCCTGCCGATCCTGGCGAACAACATCGTCACCTACGGCGGCAAGGACTTCACCATCTCCGACAACGTCATGGCCGACACCGATCACCAACGGCGGCGGCCTGCACATCGCCAACCGCTACCCGGGCGTCAACTCCGGCTGACGGCACCGCCGTCGCGGGCACCATCACGGCCGCCCGCAACACCCTGATCCGCACCGGCAACAGCGACTTCAACTGGCAGTTCGGTGTCGGCGCGATCTGGTTCGACGGGCTCAACGGCCCGGTGAACGGCGCGACGATCAACATCACCGACACCGACATCCTCGACAGCTCCTACGAGGCGATCCAGTCGATCGAGGGCAAGGCATCACCGGCGTCAACTTCAAGAACATCAACATCGACGGCGCCGGCACGTACGCCATCCAGGCGCAGGACCGGCGCCACCGCCAGTTCAACAACGTGGCGGCCAAGCACATCGGCCAGGCGTCCAACCCGATCTACAACTGCGTCGGCGCGGCAGCTTCGACATCACCGACGGCGGCGGCAACTCCGGCTGGAACGTCGGCACCGCCTGCACCGGCATGTGGCCGACGCCGATCTGGACCAACGGCGGCGTGCCGACCGGCGGCGGCGGCAGTCCACCGGCGCCGACACCGACGCCGACGCCCACCCCGCCTCCCACCCCGACGCCCACGCCCACGCCGACCCGACGCCCACGAGCTGCGCTCCGGGCACCGGTAACCTGGCGCCCGGCAAGACGGTGACGGCATCGAGCTCGACGCAGACGTACGCGCCCAACAACGCCGTCGACGGCAACCAGAACAGCTACTGGGAGAGCGCGAACAACGCCTTCCCGCAGACGCTCACCGTCGACCTGTGCGCGGCGCAGTCCGTCGGCAAGGTCACGCTGCAGCTCCCGAGCACGTGGGGCGCCCGCAACGAGACCGCTGGCCGTCCTCGGCTCGACCAACGGCACGACGTTCACGTCGCTGAAGGCCGCGTCGGCCTACACCTTCGACCCGAGCACCGGCAACACCGTCAGCGCCACGTTCACGGCCGCCACCGCGCGCTATGTGCGGCTGACCTTCACCGCGAACACCGGCTGGCCGGCCGGGCAGGTCTCGGAATTCCAGGTGTACGGCAACGGGACCACATCGCCGTCCCCGACCCCGACGCCCACCCCGACCCCGACGCCCACGCCCACCCCGACGCCCACGCCCACTCCGACGCCCAGCGCCTCGCCGACGACCGTCAACCTGTCGCTCGGCAAGACGATGACGTCGCAGTCCGTCGGAGACGTCTACGGGCCCGGCAACGCGAACGACAACAACACCAGCACCTACTGGGAGAGCGCCAGCAACGCGTTCCCGCAGTGGCTGCAGGTGGACCTCGGTTCCACGACGCAGGTCGGCCGGATCGTGCTCGACCTGCCACCGGCGACCTCGTGGGCCACCCGGACCGAGACGCTGTCCGTCCAGGTGTCCACGAACGGGACCACGTTCACGACGCTGGCGAACTCGGCCGGCTACACGTTCAACCCGGCCACCGGCAACACGGCCACGATCACGCTGGCGCACACGCAGACCCGCTACGTCCGCCTCGTGTTCACCGCCAACACCGGCTGGCCGGCCGGCCAGGTGTCCGAGTTCCAGGTGTTCTCGGGCTGATCATCGAGCATCTCACCACGGGCTCGCCGGCATCGCGCCGGCGAGCCCGTTTCGGTTCCCGGCGGAGCGGGATCGTCGAATCGAGCGCGGCACCCTAGAGTGTTCACGTGGGAATCGCGGATCGGTTGAAGAAGTCATTCCGGCAGCTCATGCAGCGGCCCGGAGCCACCGTCAGTCTGGCGCCGTTCGAGGCCCTGCTCGACGACATCGACAAGCGTGAGGTGGAGCTTCTCGACCTCTCCGATGCCGAGCTGACGGCGCTCGCGGTAGCCCTTCTGCCGGGGCACGCGACCGCCTCGGATAAATCGGACGAAGACGCCGATCCGGACGCCGATGTCGATGACGACGCCGAGATTGAAGCCGATCTCGAAGCTGACGTCATCGATGCCACGATCGGCCTCCCGCCGGCTCCGATCGCCCCGACCGCCGTCACACTGACCACCGAGCAGATCGTCGAGGTCTGCGCGCTCGGTCGCGAGGCCGGGCCGCCGCGCGCTCGGCGAGCGGGCGTTCGACGTGCAGCTGCTCGGCGCGATGGCGATGCTCGACGGGCGCGTCGCCGAGATGGCCACCGGTGAGGGCAAGACGCTCGCCGCCGTGATCGCCGCGTTCGGCCACGCCGTGCGCGGCTCGCGCGTGCACGTGCTGACCGTCAACGACTACCTCGCCCGCCGCGACGCCGACCTGGATGCGACCGGTCTACGAGCTGCTGGGCCTGACCGTGGCGGCCGTCGGCGAGAGCAGCACCCACGACGAGCGCGCCGCCGCGTACGCCTGCGACGTCACGTACGTCTCGATCAGCGAGGCCGGCTTCGACTTCCTGCGCGACCAGCTGATCGTCGACGCTGGCCGACGCGGTCATGCCGCCGCTGGCGACCGTCATCATCGACGAGGCCGACTCGATCCTGATCGACGAGGCCCGGGTGCCGCTGGTGCTCGCCGGCAGCATCATCGACACCGACGCCGAGAGCATCTCCGCCGCCGCCGCCACGATCGTCCCGGCGCTGCGCCCGGGCCGCGACTTCACGCGTCATCGACGACCGGCGCAACGTGCAGCTCACCGATGTCGGCGCGAAGCGTCGTCGAGAGGGCGTTCGGCGGCATCGACCTCTACGCCGAGGAGAGCCTTCCGCCAGCTGACCGCCGTCAACCAGGCGCTGCACGCCCGGGCGCTGCTCACCCGCGACGTCGACTACATCGTGCGGGACGGCAAGGTCGCGCTGGTCGACGAGTTCCGCGGCCGGGTGGCGCAGCGCCGCCGCTGGCCCGACGGGCTGCAGGCGGCGGTCGAGGCGAAGGAGGGCCTGGTCGCGACCGACGAGGGTCAGGTGCTCGGCTCGATCACCGTGCAGGCGTTCATCGGCCTGTTCCCGACCGTGTGCGGCATGACCGGCACCGCCGTCAACATCGGCGACCAGCTGCGCGAGTTCTACCAGCTCGAAGTCGCCGTGATCCCGCCGAACACGCCGTAACGTCCGCGAGGACGAGCCCGACCGGGTCTACGCGACCGCGGAGGAGAAGGAGGTCGCGCTGATCGCCGAGGTCGCCGAAGCGCACGCCAGGCGGGCCGGCCGGTGCTCGTCGGCACGCTCGACGTCGCCGAGTCCGAGCGCCTCGCGAAGCAGCTGCGGGCGCGGGGCATCGAGTGCGCCGTGCTCAACGCGAAGAACGACGACGAGGAGGCGGCGATCATCGCCGAGGCCGGCGGCGTCGGCGCGGTGACCGTCTCCACCCAGATGGCCGGCCGCGGCACCGACATCCGGCTCGGCGGCAGCACCGAGGCGGAGCGCGACGAGGTCGTGGAGCTCGGCGGGCTCTACGTCATCGGCGCCGGCCGGCACGACAGCAGCCGCGTCGACGACCAGCTGCGCGGCCGCGCCGGCCGGCAGGGCGACCCGGGCGGCTCGGTCTTCTTCGTCAGCGCCGAGGACGCGATGGTCTCACCAACGAGGAGCACGTCGCCGGGCGCACCGACGAGGACGGCCGGATCACCGACGAGGCCGCCGACGAGGCGGTCGCGCACGCCCAGCGGGTCGCCGAGGGCGTCGCGTTCGAGATCCACCGCAACACCTGGCGGTACGGCGTGCTGATCGAACGCCAGCGCCAGCTGCTCGCCGCCCGCCGCGCCGAGCTGCTCACCACCGACGCCGCCGCCGAGCTGCTGGAGGAGCGCTGCGAGCGGTACGCCGGAGCGTGGTCGAGGAGATCGGCGAGGAGGCCGGCCGCCCGGCATCGCCCGCCTGATCGCGCTCTACCACCTCGACCACGGCTGGGCCGACCACCTCGCGATGCTGGCCGACATCCGCGAGGGCGTGCACCTGCGGGCGCTGGGCCGGCAGGATCCGCTCGACGAGTTCCACCGCGAGGCGATCCCGGCGTTCCGCGAGTTCATGGCCGACGGCCGACGACAAGACGGTGGAGACGTTCGACGAGGCCGAGATCACCGGCGCCGACTGGACGCCCGACGAGGCCGGCCTCGCCCGGCCCACGGCGACGTGGACGTACATGGTCCACGACAACCCGTTCGGCTCGGAGATGGAGCGCTTCTTCGCCAACGCGGCCCGGGCGCTGCTCGGCCGCCGCTAGGTCGTGTGGCGCCGTGACCTTGGCGAGCAACAGCTGTCCCGGCGACAGTTTCTCGCCAAGGTCATGACGCGCCCAGCCACACGATCACGAGAGTGTTCGTTCCAGACGATCCCGAGCGGCCAGCAGCGCCTCGGCAATCTGCTCCTCCCGGCCTTCGGCCAGGCGGGCCACCGGAATCGAGCAACTGATCGCGTCTCGGGCCGGGTGCTGGTAGCGGATCGCGGCGCCGAGACACCGCACGCCCACCACGTTCTCCTCGTGATCGATCGCGTAGCCGCGGTCACGGGTGCCGGCCAGGTCCGCGATCAACGCGTCCCGGTCGGTGATCGTGTGCGCGGTCAGAGACGTCAACGGCAACGTCAACATCAGGTCGTCATCGGTACGGTCTGCCAGCAGCGCCTTTCCGAGCGACGTCGCGTGGGCCGGCAGTCGGCGGCCGACGCGGGAAATCGGGCGCAGGTAGTGCCGCGACGGCCGGGTGGCCAGGTAGACGACGTCCGGACCGTCGAGGCGGGCGAGGTGCACGGTCTCCGTGGTCGTCTCGGCCAGCCAGTCCATCGTCTCGCTCGCGGCCGCCACGATCGGGTCGGTGTCCAGATAGGACGTGCCGGCGAGGAGAGCCCGCAACCCGATCCCGTACATCGTGCCGCTCGCGTCCACGTCGACCCAACCGACCTCGGCGAGCGTACGCAGCAGCATGTAGAGGCTGCTCTTCGGATAGCCGAGGCGTTGCTGCAGGTCGGCGAGGCTGTGCCGGCCCTGGTTGCGGGCGAAGAACTCCAGCAGCTCGACCGTCCGGAGCGCCGATTTGACCGGGCCGGCGCCGGCCTCGTCAGGCATCGAGCCGGTAGACGCCGTCGACGCGGCGTGGCAGGCGCAACGGGTTCGACTCGCGCAACTCGGCGGGGAGGAGCGCGTCGGGCGCGCCCTGGTAGGTGACCGGGCGGACGAAACGCTCGATCGCGGCGGTGCCGACCGACGTGTCGCGCGCCGATGTCGTGGCCGGCCACGGCCCACCGTGCTGCATCGCCCACGTGACGGCGACACCGGTCGGGAATCCGTCGAACAGCACCCGTCCGGCCTTCCCGGTGAGCTGCCTGGCGATCCGATCGGCGAAGCTGTCCTCGCGCTCTTCAGATCCGATGTGGACGGTCGCGGTCAACGAACCCGGCACGCGGGCCAAGGCGGCGCTGAGTTCGGCCTCATCTCGATATTCGACGACCACGACCAGCGGCCCGAAGCACTCCTCCACGAGCGCGCCGTCGAGTTGGGTCGCCGTCGTGACCAGCACCACCGCGTCCCCGGCCGGCACCGAGCGCGCGTGCGTCAGCTCCGACCGCTCGCTCGCCCCGGTCGTGAACCGCTCGCGGATCCCCGCGGTCAGCATCGCCCCGAGTGCCGTCTGCGAGGCCGCGGTGGCCAGCGCGTCGGCGAGTCGACGGCCGTTGTCGTCGGCCGGCACGAACGCGAGTCCTGGCTTCGTGCAGAACTGGCCGACACCCTGCGTGAACGAGCCGGCCAGCCCGGTTGCGATCGCCTCGGCGCGTTCGGCGGCGGCGGCCGGCGTGACCACGAGCGGGTTGACGCTGCCGAGTTCGCCGTAGAACGGGATCGGGTCCGACCGCCCGACGGCGAGGTCGAACAGCGCCCGGCCCCCGGCCACCGATCCGGTGAACCCGACGGCCGTGATCGCCGGATGCGTCACGAGGGCCGGCCCGGCATCGAAGCCGTGCACCAGCTGGACCACGTCCTCCGGCAGGCCAACCGTGGCCGCGGCACGGCGAAGTGCGGAAGCGCAGAGATGTGACGTGTACGGGTGCCCCGGATGCGCCTTCACGACCACCGGGCATCCGGCCGCGATCGCGCTGGCCGTGTCGCCGCCCGGCACGCTGAACGCGAGGGGGAAGTTGCTGGCGGCGAAGACGGCGACCGGCCCGAGCGGGATCAGCATGCGCCGCAGGTCGGGGCGGGGTGCCGGGGCGGCCTGGGCGTCCGCGTGGTCGATGGTGAGCCCGAGGTAACCGCCGTCCTCGACGACTTCCGCGAAGAGCCGCAGTTGGAACGCCGTGCGCGCGAGTTCGCCGGTGAGCCGGGCGGTGCCGAGGGCCGTCTCCCGATCGGCCGCCGCCACGATCTGTTCGCCGTCGTGCTCCAGCTCGGTCGCCATCGCCCGCAGCAGCCGGGCCCGACCGGCCAGCCCGGCTGCCGTGAGTGCCGGTGCGGCAGCGGCGGCCCGGGTCGCAACGGCGTCGACGTCGGCGAGGGTGGACGCGGTCGCGACGATTTCGATCTCGGCACCGGTACGCGCGTCGACACTCCAGACGTTCTCGGTCACGGCGGTCATGGCTTCTCCCTGCGGTTGCTGGTCAGGCTGGGCCTGTCGGTCCTGAAGGTGCTGGTCAGGTCGCGAATTTCGGCAAGGTCGGCGTCGCTGGCCAGGCCCGCGTGGTAGAGGCGCAGGCCGTGGGCGCCGGCATCCCGGGCCTGCGTGGCACGGGTGAGCAGGTCGGGTCCGGGGCCGCGTTGACCCGAGAGGGCGAGCAGGCTGGCGTGCACCGGACCGCCGCCGGCCAGGGCCGCCGACAGAACGTCCGTGGCGGCCCAGCAGTTGACGACGAGTCCGTCGACCATGGTCTTCGCCGTGACCGGATCGACGCCGGTGAACGACAGGCTGCGGTGCTGGTGCGGGCTCGCGTGGAGGTTGACGACGAGGTCGGGGCGGCTCGCGCGTAGCTCACCGACGACGGCCGCGCGAAACCGGTCGGCGACGCCGTGGCGCGCGGCGAGGACGTGGCCGACGAGATCGCGCGCGCCTTCCGCCGGCCCCAGGGCTGCCGAAATCCGCTCGCGTTCGGAGGTCACCGCGTCACCGCCCGGCCCGACGGCATCAGACCGACGAGGCTCGGACAGCCGCGCGTCGATCGAGCGGCGTACCCGCTCCCGCAGATCGGCGGCCTCGATGCCGGCCGACGCGTACACGCGGCCGCACGCGTCGCAGAAACACAGCGACAGCAGGAATTCCAGCTCGCGCGACGGCGGCATCCCGAGCGTCTTGTCGTGGGCGCTCAGGTGGTCGAAGCCGTACCAGCCGCAGGATTCCAGCTCCACGCCGTCGATGCCGGGAAGCGCCGCCAGTTCGGTCGCGATGCCGGTCGCGTTGTCGAGCACGGCGTCCCGGGCCGGGCACAGCGCCCACGGGTAGCGGTCGCCGAACGCGTTCACCACGTTGTCGTGCGACGGTGACCCGTCGACGTGATTGACGACGGCCCAGGCTCGGACGCGTACCCCGGAAGCGATCAATGCTCGGGAACTGTCGCCGAACGCGTCGGGGGACGCCATCCACGTCTGGGTCGGCCGATGCCGCCCGCGAGTGCTGGCCCGGTAGTAGGCGGCGGTGTGCTCGGCGACCACGATCCGGTGCTGGGGGTGGCGAGGCGTGATGGCGCGGGTGCCGTGGTAGACGGCCGCCAGCACGACGTGGTCGAGGCCGAGACCTGCTACGACGTCAGCGGCTTTCGGATCGCCGAGGACGTCCCACGGATAGAGGTAGGCCGCTGTCTCCATCAGAGCGCGCCCATCAGAACCGTGGCCTCGCGCCGGTCCACTCGGGGTGGCGGACCCGCATCGGCGTGATGTCGTCGCGGCGACGGATGCCGCAGGCGAGGTACTGCTCGTGCAGCCGACCGAGCGCTTCCGGGTCGAGCGTGACGCCCAGGCCGGGGCCGTCGGGCACGCGGATCGCGCCGCCGGAGATCTGGATGTCGCCCGGCGTGATGACGTCTTCGATCTGCCACACCGAGTGGGTGTCGCATGCGTACGTCAGCGTCGGGATCGCGGCCGCGAGGTGCGTCATCGCGGCGAGGCTGACCCCGAGATGGGTGTTGGAGTGCATGGACAGGCCGAGTCCGAAAGTCTCGCAGATCCCGGAGAGTTTCTGCGTTGCCCGCATGCCGCCCCAGAAGTGGTGGTCGGAGAGGATGATCTGGACGGCGCCCTGGCGGACGGCCTCGGGGATGTCATCGAAGGTCGTCACGCACATGTTCGTCGCGAGCGGCAGGCTCGTGCGCGCGGCCACCTCGGCCATGCCGGCGATGCCGTCGGTCGGGTCCTCCAGGTATTCCAGCGCGCCCTCGAGCGCCGCGGCGACCCGCAGGCTGGTGTCGATCGACCAGTTCGCGTTGGGGTCCAGCCGCAGCGGATGCCCGGGGAACGCGTCCCGGAGTGCGTGGATCGCGGCGATCTCCTCGTCGGGTGGGAAGACGCCGCCCTTGAGTTTGAGCGATCCGAAACCGTACCGGTCGACGAGACGCTGTGCCTGGGCGACGATGCCGGCCGGGTCGAGAGCCTCGCCGAACGTGTCCGGGGCCTGCTCCGGAGTGGCCGGCCCACTTGTAGAACAGGTAGGCCGAGAACGGCACCGCGTCGCGGACGGCGCCCCCGAGCAGGTCGCAGACCCGCAGGCCGGTCGTCTTGCCCTGCAGATCGAGCAACGCGACCTCGAACGCCGACACGGTGGACGCGATCGACTTCGCGACGCTCGGGGCGCCGACGAGTTCGGTCGGGCTGTCGGGCGCGACCTCGCCGAGTCCGACCGCGACCCGGCGGGCGAGGCCGTTGGAGGTCCCAGATGGACAGTCCGGTGAGTTCCGGGGCGGCGCGACGGAGGCGGTCGAGGGTCGGATCGTCGCCGTACGCCTCGGAGATGCCGACGAGCCCGGTGTCGGTGCGGACCTCGAGGATCGACCGCAGCCCGTACGCCTGGTGGACGCCGACGCTGTTGAGCAACGGCGGGTCCTGGACCGCGATCGGTGTGATCGTCACGTCCACGACGGAGGCATCGACGCTCATCGGATCAGGTCCCGGCCGACGGCGATCAGCTCGCGCAGCTGGCTGACGTGCTCGGGCGCCGGTTCGGACAGCGGCGCGCGCACGGCTCCGACGTCAAGCCCTTCGAGCCGCACGCCGGCCTTGACGAGCGAGACCGCGTAACCGGCGCCCTTGTGCCGCAGTTCGACGTAGGGCCGCCAGAACCCGTCGAGCAGCCGGTCGACCGTGGCGTCGTCGCCGGCCGCGTAGGCCCGGTAGAACGCCATCGCGAGGTCGGGTGCGAAGCAGAAGACGGCCGACGAATACATCGGCACCCCGACGCCGCGGTAGGCCTGCTGGGTCATCTCGGCCGTCGGCATGCCGTTGAAGTAGAGCAGCGCGCCGTCGCCATGCCGGCCCCGGACCGCGCCGACGATCCGCCGCATGAGGTCGAGGTCGCCGAGACCGTCTTTGAAGCCGACGATGCGCCCGTGCGTCGCGAGATCGGCGACCGTCTCCGGCGTGAACGTGACGTTGTCGCGCTGGTAAATGATGACGTCCATATCGGCGACGTCGGCGAGGCGGCGGTAGTGGTCGCGCAGGCCGGCTTGCGTGCCGGCGACGAGGTAGGGCGGCATCGCGAGCAGTCCGTCGGCGCCCGCGCGGGCCGCCGCCCGGGCGAACGGCTCCGCGACCGGCACGCCGTAGCCGATGCCGGCCACGACCGGGACGCGCCCGGCCGCCGCCTCGACCGCGACTCGCACGACGCGCTCGTATTCGTCGACGCCCAGGGTCCAGAACTCACCCGTGCCGCAGGCCGCGAAGACGGCACCCGGCCCGGCGGTCAGCCGCTGCTCGAGGTGCTCACGGTAGACGCCGAGGTCGACATCGCCCCTGGCATCGAAGGGGGTGACCGGGAAGAACAGCAATCCGGCGAGGCGGGCGGCGAGCCCATGGGTGGAATCGGCGGCTATCGGCACGGCGAACCTCCAGAGAATCCATGATCCGCGTTCACATACATGAATGGTTGTACACATACCTGAACGGTTATGACCTTACCGCAGGTTCCCCATCCGCTTCGCCCCCCATCGGTCCCCCGGTGACACGGCGCCGCACCGTACACGCCCGATTTGTCGCGTGTCGACACGCACCCCCTCGGGTTTCCGACGCCACCGTCGCCGGAAGGCCGTCGGGACAGCGCTGACGTCGGAAATCCGAACGCGTCGGCGTGTCACCCAAGCGTGTCGTGCCACGGCGGCCCGAGCCATGTCTCGCAACACATGTAGATGCGCCGCGAGACATGCCGAACGCGGGAGTCCGCCGACCCGCCCCGCGGCCGAACCCAGCGCCATTCGCGGCTGGCGCGTAGGTTCTGACGAATGCCCCGTGCCCTGATTCTGGGCGGCACCGGTCTCATCGGCCGCGCCACCGCCCGTCATCTGCTCGCCGCCGGCTGGGACGTCGACGTCACCGGTCGGAATCCCGCTCACATGGCCGCGGACATCACGTCGGCCGGCGGACGGTTCCTCGCCTCCGATTACCTCGACGCAGCTCACCTGGCGGCCGCCATCGGCTCCGGCGCCGATCTGCTCGTCGACTGCGTCTGCTACACCGCCGCCGACGCCATGCGGGTGCTGCCGCTCGTCGGCGAGGCTGGTTCCACCGTGATGATCTCGAGCAAGGCCGTGTACGTCGACGCCGCCGGCAACCACACCAACTCCGATACTCCCCCGCGCTTCGACGGCCCGGTCCGGGAGACTCAGCCGACGGTGGCGCCGACCCGCGACGGTGACTACGACAGCCGTGAGGGGTACGGAGCCAACAAGGTCGCCGCCGAGCAGGTGCTCCTCGACTCCGGCGGTGCCGTCACCGTGCTACGGCCGTCCAAGGTCCACGGTCAGGGCGCGGCGCGCCCACGCGAATGGGTTTTCGTGAAGCGGGCGCTCGACCGCCGGCCCGTTGTGCTCCTCGCGCACCGAGGGGCGGGCATCGACCACCCGACCGCCGCCGCGAACATCGCCGCGCTGATCGAGACCGTCGCGGCGAACCCCGGCCGCCGCGTCCTCAACAGCGCCGATCCCGATGCGCCGAATGGTCTTGAGATCGCGCGCACCAT
This sequence comes from uncultured Actinomycetota bacterium, assembly GCA_963797605.1. Taxonomy (GTDB): domain Bacteria; phylum Actinomycetota; class Actinomycetes; order Mycobacteriales; family Micromonosporaceae; genus DASQPR01. The sequence continues at coordinate 643,610 of CAWCPX010000009.1, forward strand.
CGCCGCTCACATGGACCATGTCTGGGATGAGGTCCTGCTCGACGACGACGCACCCGGGGGTCTCGGCGAGCATCCGTGGGATGCGGCGCACCCGATCGTGCTCGATATGGCCGCCACCCGCCAACTCGGCTACACGCCGGCCGGCGACTATGCGGCCACCGTCGCCGCCGAGATCGACTGGCTCGTCGCCGGAGCCCGACCGGGCAGGCACGGGTACACGATGCCACCCGGTCTCGATGACCCCTTTTTCGACACGATGTTCGATTACGCCGCCGAGGACCGCTACCTGGAAACGACCCGGCGCACACCGGAATAGATCCCTACCGGCAATGGTTTTCAATAGCGAAGAGAAGGAGACCGCCATGAAGGCTAGGAATTCGCTCAGCGCGCTCAAGAACAAGGCCGGTTCGATCGTCGTGCGTCGGCGTGGCCGCACGTTCGTGATCAACAAGAAGAACCCGCACTGGAACGCGCGCCAGGGCTGATCAATAAAACGTCTCGTAGCCGCCCGACTCCCACGGAGTCGGGCGGCTACTTTGTGTATTCATACAGTTACTCTTGGCAATGTTGATCGCCGGAAACCGTTGCAAATACAGCGATGTGGGTCACGGTTCGGCAACAGCGCCCGCATCACATCGGCCGATCAGCCATCGTCAAAGGATGGATTCCCTCGACCATGCCGATGTCACGACGCTGACCATGTCGCACCCCCGCATGGTCCGGCAGTGGCGGCGCGGGCGCGTCGAGCCGGTTTCGGACCAGGTCATCGACTACGTCTCACACGAAGGCGTCTGGTGGCGCCGATCCGGCGCGACGTGGACGAGCCTGCCCGACGGGCCGTTCGCGCTCGTGCTCTCCGCCAGCCAGGCCCGGCTCGCGGAGGCCCGTCGCAACGGACCCGCCTGCGCCGCCGTGACACCGCCGACGCTGTCCGCCGACCCGTGGACGGCCGCGCGCAACCGCCGGCGCAGCGGCGGCACCTGCGGAAAGCCGCCCGTCTTCATGCCGATGCGCGCGACCGACCTGCGACCGAGCCGGCTTGCCACGTGCCCGCACGGGCCACAGGATTGACGGGCGCATCGCCACTCCGACGGGCACTTCACCGGTCAGAATGATCTCATGACCGACACGCCTGAGCAGATCACCGGACCCGTCGCGTACCACGCGGAAGGCCCGGTCTGGCATCCGAGTTGGGGCGGCCTGCGCTGGGTCGACATGCTGGCCGGCGACGTCCTGGCCTTCGATGCCGCCGGCGCGATCGCCCGAACCCACGTGGGCGAGGTCGCCGCCGTGGTCCGGCCGCGTACCGCCGGTGGGATGGTCGTCGGCATCGAACGCGGTTTCGCTCTCGTCGACGCGGCCGGCGACCTCACGAGACTTCCCGATCTCTGGCCGACCGGCCCGATCCGGATGAACGACGGCGCCTGCGACCCCGACGGCCGGTTCTACTGTGGATCGATCAGCGCCGACGCACCGGGGGCGGCCGGCCTCTACCGTCTCGATCCGGACGGCACCATCACCACGGTTCTGCGCGATCTGACCATTTCGAACGGGCTGGCGTGGAGCCCGGACGGCTCGCTCGCCTACTTCAACGACACGAAGACTCAGCATGTGGACGTCTTCGACTACGACACGCGCACCGGGCTCACGAATCGGCGGCACCTCGTCGAGATTCCCGCGGGGACCGGTTCGCCCGACGGTCTGACGGTCGATGCCGAGGGTCACGTGTGGGTGGCGATCTGGGGTGGCGGAGCGGTTCACCGGTACGCGCCCGACGGGCGGATCGACGCGGTGATCGAGCTTCCGGTGAAACAGGTCTCAGCGGTCGCACTCGGCGGCGATGACCTGCGCGATCTCTATGTCACCACGTCGCGGGAGAACCTGCCGGCGGGCGTGGACCCCGAGGGGGGCTCGCTCTACCGGGTCCGGGTCGACGTACCCGGGACGCTGGTGCATGCTTTCGGGGGTTGATCTCGATCTTCGAAGCCTGGGGAGAACCGAGCGCGGTCGTGTACGACGTTGTACAGCGCCCGGCTCAGTTAGGCGGCGTGCCGAAGTTCGGCGCGACGCAGATCATCGGTGTAGTTGGCGGCGATTTCGTGGGCGACGTCGTCCTGACCGTCTTGGAGGGCGGCGTTGACGGCGCGGACGTAGCGCTCGTGCAGCACGGTGGTGGAGGTCCGGCTGTCGCGGCGGCGGGTTTCGGGATGTCGGTTCTTTGTCATATCTCAAGCATCCGCGCTGACGTTGCGAGCGCGTGAACACAGCGTCTCCGAGCCGCGTGTGTTCCGACACATTCATGTTTCCGCACGTCATCGTGATCGCACATGGCCGAGCCGGCAGCCCGTAGCATGGGGGCAGCGTGCCCGAGGAGGTCATAATGCCGCATAAAGCGCCCTTCTGTCCCTGCCGTCACCCGAAAGACCTTCAGGTCAAAGTGCTGGCTCTGAAAATCAGCGATCGGGTGTACGAGCGGAAGATGGGCGGCGTGCGGATCCTCCCGCCACGGGTCGTGCACGGAGTGGACGTGCACTGCCCGCACTGCCACCACGAGGCGTGGGTCGACGTGGTGCCGGGGTGGCGCCTCGACTCCTGGGACGGGCCGAAGGTCTGCTCCTGCGGCGAGATGACGGCCGACGTCGGATGACCTTGACTGGGTAGCCCGAGGCGGTAGGTTCGGATCATGACAGTCTCCGTCCCCTCCGACCTCCGCGACCTGATCGACCGGCCGCTGTTCGCCGCCCTCGGCACCATCCGGCCCGACAACACGGTGCAGGTCAATCCGATGTGGTTCGAGTCCGACGGCAAGACCGTACGGTTCACGCACACCACCTATCGTGCGAAATACCGCAACCTCCAGCACAACCCGAGCATGAGCCTGATGATCACCGATCCGGCCGACCCGCTGCGGTTCGTCGAACTCCGTGGCCGACTGATCGAGACGATTCCGGATCCCGAGGGTGCCTTCTACGTCCGGCTCGGCCAGCGGTACGGCGACGCCGACACCGCGCCGCCCCCGGACCGTGCCGACCGCGTCATCCTCGTGATGAGCATCGACAAGGTGGTCGGTTACTGACACGGTTTCACAGGTGCCGTTCGGTGCGCCGTCGGAGTCCGAAACCCGGCGCTGGCGCCGTCCGCCGCCGATAGGCTTTGAAGGTCTAGCGGACAGCGGATGTGATCGTGATGAATGACCTGCTACAGCTGACCCTCGACGGCCACGGCGGCATCGACCGATGGGAGCGGTTCTCGCAATTCCGGGCGACCACCACGATTCGTGGTGGCATCTGGACGCTCAAGCAGCAGCGGGGCCACCTCGACGACGTCGTGATCGAAGGCGAGACGCGCTCCCAGCGGCTGAGCATCGCGCCGTTTCCGATGCCAGGCCAGATCGCGACGTGGGAGCCACATCGGCAGGCGATCGAGACCACCGGGGGCGTGCTGGTCGACGAGCGCCTCGATCCCGCGGCGGCCTTTGCCGGGCAGACCCGCCAATCACCGTGGGACGCACTGCAGGCGGCGTATTTCGCCAGCGAAGCCAACTGGAACTACTACGTCGCCCCGTTCATCTTCGCGCGGCCCGACTTCGTGGTCGAGGAGATCGATCCGTGGCATGAAAACGGCGAGGTGTGGCGCAGTCTGCTCGTCACCTATCCCGACAACCTGGTGGCCCACACCCGGCAGCAGACGTATTACATCGACGAACGTGGTCTATTCCGGCGCCTCGACTACCGCGTGGACATCCTGGGCGGCGGACCGGCGGTGCACTACCCGAGCGACTACCGCGATTTCGACGGGATCATGGTGCCGACACGTCGCGTGGTCTACGTGCGAAACCCGGACGGCTCACCGGTCCGCGAGTCGGCATCGATCATGATCGACGTCGCCGACGTGAGGTTCGTCTAGGGTCACGCCGACCGCGATGCGCCGCTCCTAACCTCGGACGATCCGGTCGCCAGGCGCTGCAACAATTCCCGGAGAAGGCCCAACTCCCCCGCTGTCAGGTCGCCCGTGTCATCGGCCAGCACCGCGGCCAGTCCGATCGCCGCGCTGGCCACGGTCGCCGGCCGACCGAACCCCGTTGCCGCCCCGCCCGGCTCGGTTGCCACGGCCGATCCGGTGAGCACCGCCGCGAGCGCCGCCTCCCGAACCCGGTCGGACAACCCCAGATCGCGCTCGGCATCGGGCTGGGCGATCAGTGCGAGCGTGACGCCGACGTTGGCGGCGAGGATCTGCGCGGCGGCATCGGCCGGTGGCACCGCGAGCACACCGTCTCGTGCGACGCGGTCGAGCAACCGCGTCAGCATCTCGGTGGCCGGCCCGGTGATCGCGCACGGCTGACCAGGCCGCGCCCGGCCGTAAAGCAGCGCGTAGAACGCGGGGTGTTCGAGGCCGAAGGCGACGTGACGATCCCACCCTCGGCGCAGCGCCAGCAGCGGATCAGCGTCCAAGGCCGGCTCTGGCACCGTGTACTGGCTGAAGCCGAACGTGACGACCGCGTCGACGAGCCCGTCTTTGTCGCCGAAATGGTGGTAGAGCGTCGGCGCCGTCACACCTGCGGCCTCGCAGACGGCACGGGTAGAGAACGCGCGGCCCTCACTCTCCATCAACCGCGCCGCCGCGAGCAGCAGCCGATCTCGCGGCGGCGACTCGGCAACCGTGCCCTGGCTTGATGTCATAGCGCTATATTAACATGGGTAGCACTGTATAGCGCAGCAGCTCAACAGCTCACACGGCCACGACGAGAGGAATCACGATGATCACCATCCCGGACACCATCGCCCGCTATCAACGGGCCGGCGACGATCAGGACATCGACGCGATCGTCACGTGCTTCACCGGCGACGCGACCGTCATCGACGAAGGAAACACCTATCGCGGACACGGCGAGATCCGTACGTGGCGGGAAGGCGTGGCGTCGACGTACACGTACACCTCCACGGTTGTCGACGTTCGGAAGGTCGCCGACGACACATACGCGATCGTGACGGATCTACGCGGCGACTTTCCGGGCGGCGAGGCGACGGTGACGAACACGTTCACGCTCGCCGGCGACCACATCAGCGCGCTGACGATCGGCTGAGGAGCGACATGACCAACCTTGACCTGACCGGCCGGCGCGCGCTGGTCACGGGTGGCACCGGCGGCACTGGCGGCACGATCGTCGCCCGCCTTCGCGAAGCCGGCGCCACCGTGGTCGCGACCGCCCGCAATCAGCCGGCCGGCACATTGGCCGACGAGTTCATCGCGGCCGACGTCGCCACGGTGGCCGGGGCCGACATCGTGACCGACCGGGTGCGCGAGACCGGTGGCGTCGACATCATCGTGCACACCCTCGGTGGCTCGCGAGCTCCCTCGGGCGGGTTCGCCGCGCTGTCGGAACAGCACTGGCTCGACGAACTCAACCTCAACCTGCTCGCGGCCGTGCGCCTCGACCGGGGCCTGCTACCGGGCATGATTCAGGCCAGCCGGGGTGCGATCGTGCACGTCGGCTCGATTCAGCGGCGGATGCCGCTGTTCGACGCGACGCTCGGCTACGCCGCCGCGAAGGCGGCGCTCACGACGTACAGCAAGGGGCTGTCCAACGAGGTCGCGCCGCGGGGCGTCCGGGTCAACACGGTGTCACCCGGGTTCATCCAGACCGCCGCGGCGGACGCGCTCGTGCGACGGATCTCCGTGGGCCGGGGCATCGACACCGCGGCGGCACTGAAGTCCCTGATGGACTCGCTCGGCGGCATCCCCCTCGGGCGTCCGGCCCGGCCGGAGGAGGTCGCCGAATTGGTGGCGTTCCTCGTCTCCGACCGGGCGTCGGCCATCACGGGCGCCGATTACACGATCGACGGCGGCACCGTCCCCACGGTGTGAGCAAGCCTCAGACCGCGCCGAGCACCGCCTTGAGCGCAGCGCCGAGCAGCGACCGGGCCTGCTCCGGCGACTCCGGTGCACTGCGGTGGCGGAACGCGACGTAGAGATCGGGCCGCACCAGCAGCACGCCGGCGTCGTCGATCTCGCTGACGTCGGCCCAGATGCCGTACGGGTCCTCGTACGCCTCGCCCGGACCGATCGAGACGCCGCGCAGCGCGAGTCCGGTTTCCGCCGTCAGGGCCGCCGCAGCGTCGAGCCACGGGCCGCCGCCGATGCCGGTGTAGACCGAGAACTCGCCGCGGCCACCCAGGTCCAGTGTGGACACCCTGGCGCCGCCCCTGGTCACCCAGGCATGCGGCACCTTGGCTCCCGGCCAGGTCGTCGGATGGGCGTACAGCTCGGCGTCACGGGTGAACTCGGGTTCCGGGCTGCCGTCAGGGATCACGGCGTCGGACGCGTACCGGTGATTGTGTTCGACGCCGTGCGCGTTGAACTCGTAGGACTTGAACGCGATCGCCTCGCGCAGCGCCTGGCGGGTCTTGTCGCCGTCTGGTCCGGGCGCCTTCCGGGCCGCGAGCCGCTCCTCGAGAACCGCCACGTCGGAGGTGTCGGTGAGGTCGAGCGCCGCCATGATCCGGCCGGTCTCCATGATGCTCCGGTTGGCGCGCTCGACGATCTGGCGGGCGACGGGCGCACGTTCGGCCTGGTAGCTGTCGAGGAGCGACGGTGCCGCGGTCCCTTTGAGGACGTGCGCGAGCTTCCACGCGAGGTTATACGAGTCCTGGATCGACGTGTTGGAGCCGAGGCCGTTGGTCGGTGGGTGCCGGTGCACCGCGTCGCCGACGCAGAACACGCGGCCCTTCGAGATCGTGGTCGCGAAGTGGTGGTTGACCGTCCACGGCGAGGTCGACGTCACCTTCATCTCGAAGTCCTCGGACCCGACCAGCTTCACGGCGAGCTCGCGCACGAACTCCTCGGTGAACTCCGGCGGCCCCTCGGCCACGCCGTAGCCCCACATGAGCATCCACTCGTGCCACGGCTTGATCATGCGGAGTACGCCGAGGCCGACGCCCTCCTTCTCGGCGCCCGGCTGCAACATCCAGTAGAGGACCGACGGCCGGTGCGCCACGAAACGCGACAGGTCGGCTTCGAAGATGATGCCCAGTGCCCCGCCGACCGCGCCCGGCCCCTCGAACGGCAGCTCGAGGTCGTCGGCGACCTTGCTGCGAGCGCCGTCGGCACCGACGACGTAGCGGGAACGGATCGGGTAGACGATGCCGGTCAGGCGGTCGCGGACCTGGGTGGTGACACCGTCCGCGTCCTGCGTGTGGCTCAGGTATTCGGTGTCGAAGCGGACCTGGGCACCGCGGCGCTGGGCCTCACCGACCAGGATCGGCTCGGTGATGGTCTGCGGCGCGTCGACCATGGAGCACGGGCTCGCCGTGACGTAGTCGGCGTGGCGGCGCGGGTCGGTGCCCCACGACGGCACCCGCCCCAACTCCTCGCCGGCGAGGCTGGTGCAGAAGGTCGTGTTGCTCATGAGTTCCCACGGTGTCGCCTCGCGCATCAGCAGACCTTCGACGCCGATGTCGCGCAGGACCTCCATCGTGCGCTGGTTGGTGATGTGGGCACGAGGGGTGTCGGCGAGGCGCCCGTACTTCGTCACCAGGCGCACCCGCACGCCGTACGTCGCGAGCAGCAACGCCGCCGCGCCACCGGCGGGGCCGGAGCCGACGACGAGCACTTCCGTGTCGAACACGGAGGAGTCCGGCGCGGGATCGGACAGCTGATCTTCGGTGCTCACAGCGGCCTCGTCTCTGAGGAATTATCGCGGACAATCGTCCGGGGTGCGGACACGTGCAACATGACGGTAACCATGAATCCGCGATGCCACGCGTGTCAAGGGTGTACACGTGAAATCGACAGCCCGAGTTCAGCCCGGACAGACGCCCGGCCAACGGACATCGTCAGGACGGATCGACGTACTCCGCGTTGCGATCGACGGCCATGTAAATCGAGTTCGCGATCGGGCGCCGGATCTCCTCCGCGATGTGCCCGAGCAGGCCCGCGCACCGGGCCAGCAGCACCGTGCCGCGCAGCAGTTCGAGCGGCAGCCCGAGGTCGGCGAGCGCGGCACCGCTGACACCCGCGCCGTTGAGTGGCAGCCGTTTGCCGAGGATCTCCGGGTGCACGCGGCCGATCGCCTCGAACAGCGCGAGATGCGGACCGTACAGACCCTCCTCGTGCGCGATCGCGATCAGGCGTGGCGTACGCGGATCACCGTCTTTGTGCACGGGATGACCGAGTCCCGGCACGAGGCGGCCGGCGGCTTGGCGATCGGTCACGGCCGTGACGGCGAGCGCGTCCCACCCCGCGGCATCGACCGGTCGCTCCGGTGCCCCGGCGATGACCTCGGCGAGGAACCGGCCGGTGTCCTCGGTGACGCCCAGGAAGCGGGAGCCGCCGCCGAGCAGCCCGGCCGCGAGCGCGCCCTGGATCGCGTCGGGGGCGCTGAGGTAGGTCAGCCGGGCCGCGATCGCCGTCGGCGTGAACCCGTGATCGGCGAGCCCGATGAGGACGGCTTCGAACAGCCGGGACTGCTGCGGCGTCGGTTTCTCGAGCGTGAGCAGCCAGTACGCGAGTTCGCCGAAGCTGACCTTGCCCATCAGGTCGTTCGCGAGGTCCTGACCGAGCAGCGTGATCGTGGTGCCCTCGGAGGTTCCGAGCGAGGTCGGGAACGTCGGGAAGCCGATGGCGTCGCTCATGCGGGACCTTCTTTCGACGGGCGCGGTTCGAAGCCGAGCCACGCGCGGATCTCGTCACCGTGCGCGTCCATGGCCGGCGGGGCGAGGTCGTAGCGGGCCGGGGTGGCTGACATGCGGATCGGGTTGCGCACGGTCGGCATACCGCCGGCCAGCACGACCGGGTCCAGGCCCAGCCGCTCGGCGAGTTCGACCCCGCCGCGTACGTCGTTGATCGGCCCGCACGGCACGCCGGCGCCGGTCAGCACATCGAACCACTCCTGCGCCGATTTACCCGCCAGCCGCTCCAGCAACAGCGGACGCAGTTCCTCGCGATTGTCGTTGCGCGTGCCCACGCTGCGGAACCGCTCGTCGTCGGCGACCTCCGGGATGCCGAGCACGGCGGCGAACTTGCGGAACTGGCTGTCGTTGCCGACGGCCACGATCAGCTCGCCGTCGCCGGTGGGCAGCGGCTCGTACGGGAACAGGCTCAGGTGCGCGTTGCCCATGCGCTGCGGCACGACGCCGCCGGCGACGTACGCGGACGTCTGGTTGACCAGGGCTGACAGCGCGCTGGAGAGCAGGTTCGTCTCGATGTGCTGGCCCTGGCCGGTCAGGTCGCGGTGGTGCAGGGCGGCGAGGATCCCGATCGCCGAGTGCAGGCCGGTCATCACGTCGAAGACGGCCACGCCGGCGCGGTAACCGGGGCCGTCGGGGCTGCCGGTCAGGCTCATCAGGCCGGACATGCCCTGGACCAGGAGGTCGTAACCGGGTAGCGCGGCGCCGCCGGCGGCGCCGAAGCCGCTGATCGAGCAGTAGATGCTGCCCGGATTGCGGGCGGCGACGGCGTCGTAGTCGAGGCCGAAGCGCCGCAGGCCGCCCGGTTTGAAGTTGTGGATGAAGACGTCGGCCCGCTCCGAGAGCGCGTGGGCGACCGCGGCGTCGTCCGGGTCGCCGAGGTCGAGCACGATGTCGCGCTTGTTACGGTTGATCGACAGGTAGTAGGTGCCGACATCGTCGCGCGTCGGCGGCACCCAGTGCCGGGTGTCGTCGCCGGTCGGGCCCTCCACCTTGATCACGTCGGCGCCGAGGTCGGCCAGCAGCATCGTGGCGTAGGGCCCGGCGAGCACTCGGGAGAAGTCGGCGATCAGGATGCCCGACAGCGGTCCCGGGCGCGGTTCGGCTGTCACGGAAGCTCCTTGGCGCCGCTAGGCGGACAGTTGTCCGCGATTTGCTCTCGCCGTAACTGTCGCTCGCGCGCCGCCGAGTGTCAAGGCGGGCATGATCACGCGGTCGCGGTCACCCGCGCGTCGATGACCTCGGTCGCCGGGCGCGACTGCCACAGCGCCCAGTCGGCCGACACGTCGCCGGCCGCGCGCAGCAGCAGCGGCAGGTAGTCGCCGGTGAGCGTCTTCACGCTGGTCTCGGCCGCGTGAACGGTCACGTTCATGGCCGCGAGCACAACCCCGTCGCCATCGCGTACGGGTACGGCGATGGAACGGACCCCGGGCGCCAGCTCTTCATCGGCCAGGGCCCAGCCACGGGCGCGGACGTCCCGCAACTGCCGCTCGACGTCGGTCGGCGGGAACGGAGGCAGGCCGGCCCGGCTGGGCTCGGCGAGCGTGGCGGCGAGCGCGCCCGGCGTGAGGGCGGCGAGGAGCACCTTGCCCTGTGAGGTCTGCATGGCCGGGAAACGCGTGCCGATCTGGACCCGGAGCGCGATGATCTTCGGAACCGCGACCCGGGCGACGTAGACGATGTCGGACCCGTCGAGCTGCGCCATCGACGACGACTCGCCGGTGCGCGCGACCAGGTCTTCCAGGTGCGGACGGGCGATGTCCCACAGGCCGAGCGAGCCGACGTACGCCATGCCGAGCCGCATCACCCGGGGCGTCAGCGTGAACGCGTTGCCGTCCATCCGGACGTAGCCCAGCTCTTCGAGGGTCAGCAGCAGCCGCCGGGCGGTCGGGCGGGCCAACTCGGTCGCGGCGGCGATCTCGGTCAGGCTCATCCGGCGGCGGCGCTCGTCGAAGCAGCTCAGCACGTCGAGACCGCGGGCGAGCGCTTCGACGAAGTCGGGCCCGGTGCCACGTCCGGCCATCGCGAACATCCCCACTCTCTTGACACGACCGTTATCGGAGGGGCATCGTTCCTGAGACGCCGCCTGACGGACTACTGTACGCGGGGTGGCACCCCGGCGATAGTGAGCGAGTTTAGTCGAGCTCGCCTCATGAGAGTCAGTCAGCTTCGGAAGGAGGCGGGCGATGGCCAAGCTGGTCGCGATCCTGGCCACGACGCATCATCCGTTCTATTACCAGACCAGCCAGTTGCCGCCCGACGTCGCGCCGCCGTTCGCGGCCGAGTGGGTGCGCAAGGTCGCCGCCTACCGGGAGACGCTGACGCGAACCCGGCCGGACGTGCTCGTCATGGTCGGCTCGGACCACTTCCACCAGCTGTGGCTGGACAATATGCCGCAGTTCCTGATCGGAAAGGCACCGTTCTACGACGCGAACTTCTACAACGAGGAACGCGAGTTCGGGCTGCCCCGGCTGCTGCTGAAGGGCCATGAGGAGCTGTCCGCGTACATCCTCCGCGAAGGTATTGATCGTGGTTTTGACCTGGCCTTCTCCAACGAGCTGCGGGTCGACCACTCGATCACGTGCCCGATCTTCACGGTGCGGCCGCAGAACGACCTGCCGATCGTGCCGATCTACACGAACATCTTCGCGCCACCGCTGCCCCGGCCCGAGCGTTTCGTCAAGCTGGGCCAGACGATCCGGGAGCTGATCGACGCGTGGCCCAGCGACATGCGGGTCGCGGTCATCGGCACCGGGCACCTCTCGCTCGAACTCGGTGGGCCCCGCCAATTCGGCCCGCACGGGCCCGACCCGGAGTTCGACGCGAAGGCGGTCGAGTGGATCGCGAACGGCGACATCGACGCGTGCCTGGCCAACGTGACGCTCGACAGCCTGCACGCGCCGGGAAACGCCACCCACGGCTTCATGGACTTCATGTTGATGATGGGGATCGCCGGCTATCACAAGGCCGACTACGCCGACCATCTCGACCTGTTCCACACGATGGAGGCGTATTTCACCTGGTACCCGAACGGGGTGGACGCATGAGCGAGCTTGTCGGAGCGAACCATGAGACAGCATGGCCGCGTCCTGCGAAGCGGAGGCGGACATGAGCAGATATCTCGTCGACAAGTTTCTGTTCACCGTCGACCGGGACCCGGAACTCGTCGAGCGCTACCGCGACGACCCGGCCGCCACCGTCGGCTGGTGGGAAGCCGAGCAGGCCAACCAACTGCTCAATTGCGTGAGCGGCGAGGCCTCGACATGGCTGCGGTTCACCGACGACGAACGGCAGGCCCTCGCAACCCACGATCACGTGGCGCTGTTCGAGATGGGTGCGCACCCGTTTCTCACGTTGACGCTGTGGATCGCGATGTTCGAGCGTGACTTCACCGAACCGCTCGCGATGCAGCTCGACTACGCGGCGAAGCTCGCCCACGTCACCCAGCCGTACCCCGACATCACCACCTGAGCCGCCCTCAGGCGTCGGTCGCGTCCGAAACCAGCGGGCGGATCGACGCCCGCGCTCGCGCGATCTTGATCGCCTTCGTCAGCGTCTCGACGTCGTACGCGCCGTAGTGCCGTTGATCGTTGATGAAGAACGTCGGTGTGCCGGAGACCCCGCTGAGGTCGGCGGACTCGACGTCCTGCGCGACCCGGCCCTCGTAGGCGCGATGTTTCAGGTCGTCGTGGAACTGATCACGATCCAGACCCAGCTGCTCCGCGTACGTGACCAGATCGTTGGGGAACAGGTCGTCCTGCCGGGTCAGCAACAGATCGTGCATCGCCCAGAAGGCACCCTGGGCGGCCGCCGCCTCGGCCGCCTCGGCCGCCATCTGCGCCTCCGGGTGCACGTCGGTCAGCGGCAGGTGCCGCCAGACGTAGCGAAGGTCCTCGTCGGCGAGCAGTTCGCGCACGACCGGTTCGGCGCGGCCACAGTAGGGACATTGGAAGTCGCCGTACTCGACGACGGTGACGGAGGCCTGTGCCGGCCCACGGATGTGGTCCCGTGCCGGGTCGACCGGGCTGACCAGGTCGGTGAGCTGCTCTGCTTGCCCGAGCAGCGCCAGCGCCCGGCGTCTGGCCGGCATCGCGCGAATGACGCGGTAGACCGCCCAGGTGACGCCCGAGGCGACCAGGCCCGCCGTCAGCACGCCGAGCTTCGCCTCGTCGAGCTCCCGGCCGCGGAACGTCAGCGTCGCGATCAGGAACGAGACCGTGAAGCCGATCCCGGCGATGGTGCCGCTGCCGGCGACCGCGCCCCAGCCCACCGGCGGCCGGATCCGCCCCTTCGACAGCCGCACGATCAGCCAGGAGGTGCCGAGCACCGCGACCGGTTTGCCGACCACGTACCCGATGAGAATGCCCAGGGTGATCGGCGTGGTGTACGCGTGCGCCAGGAAGTCGCCGTTGATCTCGATGCCGGCGTTGGCCAGTCCGAACAGCGGCACGATCACGAAGCTGGTCCACGGGTGGTAGATGTTCTGCAACCGCGCGTTGGGTGAGAGCGTGGAGCGCAGACCCGCGGTCGCCGAGCGCGCGAGTTCCGGCGTCGGCTGCTCGCGGAACAGTCGGAACAGGCTGCTCGCGCGTTCGAGGTCGCCCCGGGCAGGCGTGTAGGCCGAGATCGACAGGCCGATCGCCAGGCCCGACACGACCGGGTCGACGCCGCTCGCCATGAGCGAACCCCAGACGACGAGGCCCAGAATCCCGTAGACCGCGCCCCGCCGCACGCCGAGCGATCGCACCACGAGCATGAGCAGGAAAACTGCGACCGCGATGATGAGCGCGACCACCTCGATGTCGCTGCTGTAGACCAGGGCGATCACGATCAGCGCCACGACATCGTCGACGACGAAGACGGTCAGCAGGAAGACGCGTACGCGATCGGGTACGTTGCGGCCGAGCAGCGAGAGCAGGCCGAGGGCGAGCGCGGTGTCGGTCGACATCGCGACACCCCAGCCGTGCGTGCCGTCGCCGCCGTGGTTGATGGCGAGGTAGATCAGCACCGGGATCAACATGCCGACAATGCCGGCGGACAAGGGCAGCAGGAAGCGGCGCCGGTCACGTAGATCGCCGAGATCGAATTCGCGGCGCGCTTCCAGCCCGACGACCAGGAAGAACAGGGTCATGAGGCCGCTGTTGATCCATGTCCGCAGGTCGCGCGTGACGCCCATGGAGCCGAGCCGGATCGACAGATGGGTACGCCACACGGCGTCGTACGAGCCGATGTCGACGTTCGACCAGACAAGGGCCGCCACGATCGCCACGAGCAGCACGCCGGCGCTTCCGGACTCGGTGCTCAAGAAGGCCCGCACCGGTGCGGAGATGTTCCGGGTCCAGGCGGTGCGTTCGCCCAGCTCGGCGGCGGCCGAATCGACTCCGTCCGGGTCGGAGGTGGTCGTGTCGGAGGCCGCCGCGTCGGCCGCGGCAGCGTCGGCGGCACGGGTGGCGGCGTCGCGGGTGGCGACGTCGGGCTCGGCGGCCGGAGCCGAGTCGGGCAGGGGAACGTCAGTCACCGGCACTCCCCCCGCACGCGTCGATCCGGTGTCACCCGGCACCGGCCAGTCGATCTTACCGAGCCGCCGTCGGGTCGATCAGCGATACCGGGACACCGATACCGCGCAGCGGACGCGAGGTCCCGCGAACGGCCGGAGTTCGACCTATCGGGGCACGTCGTGGCACGTCACCGCATATCTAACGGCGGAACGGTCGAATCGCCAGACCGGCATCTATGTTGCGCCGGTCGGATTGGCTACGATGAAATACCAACCGTGACCTCCGTAACGGTGGCGACGTTAGCTGGGCAGTGGCTATTAACGCGATGTGTTTGCGGATTTGGTGGCGGGATAAATGAGGACGCAGCCTCGGCAAGAGCTTTTGGACATCTGGCAGTCCGTCGCTAGAACGTCATGGAGCGAACGCGACCAGAAGTGGATCTGGGGTGGGCGGTTTCCCGCTAACTCCATCGGTGATGCCGAGCAGCTTCTCTGCATCCTGCTTCCGGCCACCAAGCTGAAGCCCTTCGCACTGGACAATCCGAACCTCATCGGCAAAGCCATGGCCAAGAGCCTCAGACCGCTCGGCGCGATGATCGACATCCCGATGCGGATGATCGACGTCCTGTTGACGTATTACCAGACCTACACCGACGCGGGAGGCCGGCCCACGTTCCCCGGCGGTGCCTACTTCTCGACCGCCGCCGGTGAGGCTCCGACCCAGGCGCAGCTCGATCTCGACGTGGTCGACTCGTTCGCCATGTCGATCACCCTGTCGCTGGCGACCATCGGTTTCCTGCGGGTCTACCGCACGTCCACCGGTAACGACGCGGTGCTCACCGACCTGCGAGAGCTGGAGAAACTGGCCAGTAACCGGCTCACGGCGGCCATGGTCGGGCTGCTGCGCAGTTTCAGCGTCAACGTGTTCACGCCCGACTCGAAGTTCGGCTCCAACCTGCTCCGCACGATCAATCAAAGCCGCCGGCCCACCAGCGACGTCATCCGCGACTTCCAGAACCGTCTGCTCGAGACCACGGCGAGCTTCCGCGAAATCCTGCTCGGCTCGGCCCAGGAAAAGAAAGACGATCTCGCCCGGCCCGACCGGTTGTGGGAGTGCGGTTGGTCGTGGGGTGTCCTGCGCGACGCCCCGCCGATCCGGATCGGTGATCCGATCGCCATCGGGGAGCAGGTCGTCGGCGTGGCGCAGGACGCGCCCTGGCTTTACTTCACCGCCATCGCGATGGACGCGATCGAGGACCTGTTCTCCGAACGAACGCGTGTGCTGGGCCTGCTCAACGAAGAACAGCAGCGACTCGCCCGTGCGCTGCAACTGCGATCCGACCTGACCCGGTCTTATTGGGCGACCATCGCGACATTCGACTCCGAGCCGCAATGGCCTATCGAAGACATTCCGTGGCGCACGACTGACGACGACGAATCCGATTACTACACGCTCCAGGTCACGTCGTTCGCCGTGAAAAACCTGCTCACCGTGCATAAGTCCGACGCCGAATTGCAGCGCATCTCCGAAGTGCTGCGAGAGCTCGCGAATCGGGCCCGGATCACGCGGCGCCCGTCCCCCAACGATCAGGCCCTCGAATTGCACTCCCCCGGCCTCAAACTGACGTTGAACGGCAGCGAGACGCTGGGCGAGTCCTCGCTCACATGGCACGTCAACGAGTTCGCGCCGTTGCTCCTGCAGCGCGTCGTCAACGTGGCGTCGCTCGTCGGTGACTCGACCCACCGCAGCCGCCTCCTCGAACTCGCCGACCGCGTGTGGGACCATCTGGTGCTGCGGCGGTCGTCGGCCGAGAGCCTGTGGGACCGTCCGGCCGGCGCGTTCGCCCAGCTGACCGAGTCCGACGAACCCACGTCGTGGTACTTCACCGAGCGGGTCGTCCAAGCGCTCGTGGTGGCCGCCCGCACCCTCGATCCGACGCCCCTGCGCAGCGACCGCGTCACCGAGGTCGCGGGCGAGCTGGTCAACGAGGCCGATCATCTCTTCGATCATCTGCAGCTCGGCGAGTTGTCCGGCACCGTGCTCGCCGACGACGTGGCGTGGATCAGCGCCGTGCTCGCCCGGGCGCGTGAGGTGCTGCCGAACCGGCCCGGCACCGCGGCCGCGCTCGCGACCAGCGCGCTGATCAAGCTCAACGAACTCACCGTGAGCGGCGACGCCGCCTCCGAGGTGATGTAGCGTGCTGGTCTTCGTGGTCTCCGACAAGGGTGGCACGGGCCGGTCGGTGACGAGCAGCAACGTGGCCTACCGCAGCGCGCTGCGCGGCTCCCCGACGTGTTATGTCGACTTCGACTTCGGTTCGCCGACGGCGGGCTCGATCTTCAACATCGCCAACGCCGAGAACGGCGTCACGAAAGACGGCGTCCATTCGTACCTCGACGGTCGCAGCGCCGAGGCCATGCGCATCAACGTCTGGGAGCGGTCCGAGCGGTCCAGCCTGCGCGGCAAACCTCCGGGCGCGCAGCAACTCGTGCTGGTGCCGGGTGACCACGGCGGCTCCGAATTCGCGCATGCAGAAGTCATCGTCGATCGATGCAAGCGGCTGTTCGACCGGCTCGAAGAAGAGTTCGAGCTGTCGATCATCGACCTCAGTGCCGGCCGGTCGTACGCCACCGAACTGGTGCTGCAAGCGACCGCCGGGGACGCGTTCAGCAGTCGCTGGCTGGTGTTCCACCGGTGGACCCGACAGCACCTGCTAGCGGCGGCCAACCTCGTCTACGAGTCCGGCGGCATCCTGAAAACCGGCAAACGGCACGGACACGAGGCGGCCGAGCTTCAGCGCAGGCTCAAATTCGTGCGCACGGCCGTCATCGAGTTCGACGATCCGACGATGAACGGTCTGACCAGCGCGCAGGCGTCGTTCCTCAACGCGTGCAACAAAGACCTCACCGAACTCGCCAACCGGCTCGACATCGGCCCGACCCGCCTCCTCGGACAGGTGCCGCTCGAACCGCTGCTGCAGTGGCGTGAGCAATTGATCTCGAACAACGACGTGAACCGCGGCATCGCGAACAAACGCACGGTGAAGGCAATCGAGAACATCGCCGACGCTCTTTTCGACGAAGAAGCGTGGAGGATCGTGTGATCAGCGTGCTGTACAAGGAGCAAGACGCCGAGCGATCGGTGGACGCGGTCCCGTTGGCGCATCTGTCGATCGAACTCGGCCATCTCTACGCCGAGGACTTCGGCCACGGCAACGACAAGCTGAAACGTCACTTCGACCGGATCGCCCCGTGGGTTCGCACGGCTGAGGCCGAGTGCCGGGCCGGGGTGGCGAACGCGCGTGCCCGCATCAGCCGTTGCTTCCTCGTCGACGACTATTTCAACCGATTCGGCGAACCGGCCCAGGTGATCGGTGACCTCCTCGAGCTGGCGGACAACGCCGGCCTCTCGATCGACTACATCGCCCGCGAGGCCGGCTGCGCGTCGTGGGACAACATGCAGATCGCCCAGTCGGTCGTCGATCGCCTCGTGTCGGACCCGACTCCCGGCACGACGGGCGCCCGGCCTCCGGTCGCGGAGACCGGCTGGTTGTGCAACGGGCTGCGCAGCCCGGAACTGCCGACACCGGCCGCGATGAAGGCAGCCCCGCTGTGGGCGCCACCGGCGGAAAACGGCGCCGCGCTGCATTCCATCTTCATGGACGTCCAACTCTGGTCCGAGTTGAGCACCGGCCGGAAGTGGTCCTGCCCGTTCCTCGCGTCGGTCTGGCAGCTGGAGCGCCTCGGCTTGCTTCGCTACGGCGACCGGGTGCCCGTCAAGCCATTCCGGGTCGCCATTTCCGATCTGCCGACCGACTGGGACAAGGTGCCGGCGATCCTCCAGTTCGGTGACAACCCGGCACCGTTCGCGGCCTACCGCACGCTATCGATCCTGCATTCGCGTTTCCTCAACGTCGAACACGCCGTGCGGGCGATTCTGAGCCAGGTCTCGGTGGATCAGGTCGTCAGCGATCAGGTGGCCAAACGCATTCGCAACGAGGGCTTCGACATGCCCGATCAGCTCAGCGAACGCATCAGCTACCTGTTCATGAGCGACTGAAACCGTTGGTGCGCCGCGCCGCCGGCGGCGTCTGGGCCGCCACCCAATGAGCCGGCCCCACGGGGGTCGCTCGCTCGGGGGTCACGCGTAAGGGCTTCGGCGTCGCCGAGGCGGGGCAGCAGCGTCTGCATCAAACCGATCGTGCCGACCGCGATCTGATCGCGAATCCAGTTGACCGACGCGTTCCACTGGTGGGTGAACCCGGGCCGCTGCTCCAGCAGGTCCCAGATCGGCCGCACCGACGGCGACACCCGGGCACCGGGCGCCCACAGGTGCAGGAGGTGTTCCACGGCCGGTCGCAACCGGCCGATCTTCTCGATGTCGGGCCGGGAACTGGTGCGCGTGACCTCCAACAGGTCGCCGACCGTCGTCAGCAGCCAGTCGTGCAGGGCGAGGTCTTCACACAGGGCGATGCCGTCTCGGAACTGCGTGTCGGGAAGCGAAAGCTCGACCGTGCGAAGCACGTCGCTGCGCACCGAGAACGTGATCGTGGGGTCACCGGCCGCCTGGCGGATGACCCACCGCAGGCACGTGCGCTGGGCCCGGAAGGGAGGCCGCCGGTCGAGCAGGCGGGAACGCTGCACCGTGTCCATCGCGCGGCCGCTCACACCGCCGACGTCGAGCGTGTCGGGCACGGCCCGGCCCCGCACATAGCCTTCGGCGACGTCGGCCCAGTCGGCCTTGGCGATTGCCTCGGTGGTGCCGGGCCTGGCCAGATAATGCGACCACGGCAGCCGCCGATTCTCCTGCGCCGAGACCAGTTTCACGTTGGACGAGCCCTGCAGGACACGACCGCCGGTGATGATGGCCTGGTAGGAGATCGTGCCGGCGCAGCGCACCTGGCGATTGGTGTGACTCGGGAGCAGGCAATCGACGCCGAAGAATCTCGTCGGCGAAGCCGCGCGCGTGGTCGGCCGCTGGGAAAGGAGGACGACTTCGCCCTCCTGAAACTGAAGAATTCTCTCGGACTGGGCCTGCGACAGTGGCGCCTGATGTTGCACGAGGCCGGTGTGGACTTCGCCGATGGTCAGCATGGACATCGCAATCAGGGCGCCGAAATTCCGATAGGGAAACCTGTCAATCGTAGCAGCGCGGACCGCACCGGAGCCGTCAGCGGCACCGGGTTCGTCAGCAGGTGGGACGGTGTCCACGACGGCGAGCCGGGCGGTGGCCGGAGGATTCGTCGATGCCGGACGATGCCACCACCTGAGGAATTCGCGACGTCTTGGCCGACACCGCAAAGAGCTACTCGCTGGTACCGTGGAAACGCGGTCGCATTCGCGTTGTCTGGAGCCGATTTTGACAAAGGTCTACGTTTCCGCCACTACCCAGGACCTCGATCCATGCCGTCAGGTTGTCTCGCTCGCAGTGAGACGGCTGGGCCTCGAAGACGTCACGATGAACGCGTACGTCGCCGGCACGCAGCGGCCGTTGGATAAGTGTTTGGAAGACGTCGACCGCTGCGAAATCTACATCGGGCTGTTCGCGTGGCGATACGGATTCGTTCCGCCCGGACAAGATCGCTCCATCACCGAGCTGGAATATCGGCAGGCGGTCGCGTCCGGCAAGAAGGTGCTGATTTTTCTCGTCGACGAAGAAGCGCCCTGGCCCCGCAAATGGATCGACGGCGGTGAAGCGGGTGTCAAACTCAACGCGTTGCGCACCGAGCTGGCCACGAACCACATCTGCAGCATGTTCACCGGCCCGGATGACCTCGCCGGCCACGCGATCGGCGCGCTCGCCCTCGTGCTCCAGGCCGACACGCCGTCATCGCCGGTGCCGCGGCCGCGATCGACCGCCGAGGCCACCTCCCACAAGGAGAACCGTGGGCGCCTGCACGAGCGGTTGACCGACCGTTACGGCGATGTGGAGCTCGATGCCCTCACGGCTGCCGAAGACGGTGACGGTGACCTGGCCATCGCGCTGCGCTCGGTGTTCGTCGAGCCGTACGCCCGGGAGGACGCCCGCCCCGAGTTCACCCAGGCGCACCGGCGCGAGACCGCCACGGCGGCGGCCGACGAGACGAACGCGCACTTCCACGCGTCCCCGAAATCGACTCGGCTCTTCGATCTGATCGCCGACCCGACCCACCGGCGCATGGCGCTGCTCGGTGATCCGGGCGCCGGAAAGTCGGCGGTGCTGCGTTACATCGCGCTTTCGCTGGCCAGTGACGCGCCCGATCCCCGGCTCCGCGGCCTGCACGGATGCCTGCCGGTGATCATCGAATTGCGCACCTATTCCGGCATGCTGGCCGAGAAGAAATGCGACAGCTTCATCAGTTACCTGGAATACCAATCACACGCCGACGACCTCGCGATTCCCGAAGGCCAATTGGTGCCCGACCTGGAAAGCGGCCGGCCGGTCCTGATGATGTTCGACGGCCTCGACGAGATCTTCGATCCGCCGCGACGCGACGAGGTCACCAACCAGATCGCCGCGTTCGCGTCGCGTTACCCGGCCGCACGCGTGCTGGTCACGGCGCGCATCGGTGGGTACAGCCGCCGCCGTCTCGCCGCCGCCGGATTCGAGCACTTCACGCTGGAAGACCTTCAAGAATCCCAGATCGAGGAATTCCTCACCCGCTGGTACGCGTGGGCGCTCCCGGACCAGGCCGAGGAGGCCGACGACCGACGGCACCGCATGATCGAGGCGATGCGCAACTCGTCGGCGATGCGAGAGCTGGCCGGCAACCCGCTGCTGCTGACGATCCTCGCGATCATCGGCCGTGACAAGGAGTTGCCGCGCGAGCGCTGGCGCCTTTACGAGCACGCCGTCGAGGTGCTCCTCGGCCGCTGGGACGCCGGCCGCTACCTGCCCAACAGCGACGTCGCCTCGGTCAAGGCCGACAAGCTGAAGCTGCTGCGCCGGCTGGCCCTGCGGATGCAGACGCAGCAGAGCGGCCTCAACGCGAACCACATCGAGGCCGAGCAGCTGATCGCGTTGTTCGAGCACTACCTCATCGAGCGCTACACGTACGCCCCGGCGGAGGCCTCGGTTGTGGCCGACAAGCTGATCAGCCAGCTCGAACACCGCAACTTCATCCTCGGCCGCTACGGGCAGGGCGCGTACGTCTTCGTCCACCGCACGTTCCTCGAATACTTCACCGCGCTCGCGATCGTGGGCAAACTCCGGGACGACGATCTGGAGTGGAACATGGATCGACTCAAGCAGGAGTTCCGTGACCGATGGGCCGATCCCTCCTGGCGAGAGGTGTTGCGCCTGATCGTGGCGGAAGTCGATCCTCCCGTCGCGGGCGAACTCATCAACGTGCTGACCACCGAAGCGAACCCGCAGTGGCCACCGGGCGAGTTCGTGGAACCGCCGTGGAACCTGGCTCTGGCCGTGCAGTGTCTGGCCGAGGTCCGTGACCGGGCCGCGATCCGCGGCGTGGCCGAAGCCCTGCTTCGCCAGCTCATCCTTTTGATCGAGCACAGCACGCCGATCGACGACCGCAACACGGCCACCCTCATCGAGGCCGAGATCCTGCCGGCCATGCGGGTCATCGGCACGGACTGGCCCGGCCGGCAGACCTTCGTGCAGTGGTACCGCCGGCGCGGTGCCGCGATGACGTCGACCAGCGGCCTGGCTCCGCGCATGGCCGTGCTCCTGTCGGTGCCCGCTGACAGCATCGAGAAGTTTCTCGACAAGACACTCGGTGCGGCCGACAACCGGCGAGCGCAGATGGGCCTGATCGCGGGCCTCGCCGAGACCGTGGCGCTCCCGGTGACCAAAGGCAATCGGCTGCAACTGAGCCGGCACCGCCAAGCACGGACCCTTCTGGCCGACCACGTACGCCCCGAGCACTCCACGGCGGTGCGACTGGCGGCGCTCGACGTGCTGTACGCGCAGCTCGGCGACCGTGATGATCGCGCGTTCGCGCAGTCGCTGACCGAGTTGCTGCGTGGCTGCGCCGGTCCGGAGAACCCGTCCGCCGTCCGCGTGGGCGCGATCCAGATCCTCGGCCGGGAACCCGCCGACGCCCACCACGATCTGCTGATCCGGCTCGCGGCCGACGAGGACAACCTGGTGCGTCGGGCGGCCGTCGAGGTGCTGTCCCGGCGGCACAGCGGGCACGGCCGGCTGCACGAACAGCTCGTCAACGCGCTGACCTCGGACACCGATGTCGGCGTCATCCAGGCGGCCGGCCGCGCGCTGCTGGCACAGCCGGAGACGCACGCGGCGGCGATGACCACGCTGACGCTCCGGGCGACGCGCGCCATGTCCGACCCGGTGCACCGCGCCTGCGTGCGGCTGCTGTGCGAGACGCCGATGACCGCCGACCTCCAGACCTTCCTGCGTGAACGCCTGCACGACGAGACCGACTCCGCGGCCTGCGGCATGATGCTCGAGACGCTGACCGCCGGCACGCCCGATGACCGCCAACTCCACGGCATCCTGGTCGACTGCGTGCAGCCGGAGCGCGACACGGCGCTGCGGCTGGCCGCCGAACGCGTGCTCGTCGCCCGTTTCCCCGGGGCGGCCGGCACCGCCGATCTGCTGGCCAGGCTCGCGATCCGCGACTTCGATGCGGGCGTGCGCCGTGCCGCGGCCGTCGACCTGGCCTATCTGCGCGGCGACGACGCGACGAAATCGCTGCTCACGACGATCGTGTGCGATGACCACGCGGCCTCGGTGCGTCTGGCCGTCGTCGGGGCCCTCGCCGATCAATACGGCGACGGCGACGACGTGCGCGAGGTCATCGCGAAACGGGCGAAAGATGAAGACGACGCGGTGGTACGCCTCGCGGCCGTTCGCGTCCTGATCAAACTGGCATCCGATGACGTCGTCTGCGAATACCTGGCATCCCGGGTCCAGAGTGACCGGGATCCGCAGGTCCTCCGCGAGGCCGCCTCGGCACTGGTCCAATGGCCCCGTTACCGGCCCACGGTGCTGGCGGCACTGGCCGAACGCGCCGCGAGCGACACGTACGCCGGCATCCGGCTGGCCGCGATCGACGTCCTCGTCGCGTCCGAGCCGCACGACGTCGGCCTGCGCGACCTCCTGACCGAACGTGTCGCGTCCGACTGGGACGCGTCCGTGATCGAAGCGGCGGCGGCGGCACTGCAGCAGCTCTTTCCGTTGGATCCGGCGATCAAATCGACGCTCCGCAGCCGGGCCGCCGGGAGCGTGCTGGACGTCCGGGTGCCGGCCATCGAGCTGCTCGGCCGCTACTTCAGCGGCGACAGTGCGATCCGGGAATGGTTCGTCGGCATCGCCCGGGGCGACGAGGACGACATCGCGATCCGCCGGGCGGCCGTGCTGGCACTCGCGGAGTCGGGCGGTCGAGACGAGCAGTCACGGACGCTCTTCTACGACCTGATCGACGACTCCGACTGGTCGGTCCGGTGTGCCGTGTTGCAGGCGCTCGGCGCGAACTTCTGCGACGACGGCCTGCGCAAACGCCTGATGGACCTGGCGAAGAACGACCGGGACGTCAACTTCCGCAGGGTCGCCGCCCAGACGCTGACATGGTTGCCGGGCGCGGACCCGGAACAGCTGCCCGATCTCGGCTGACCGTCGCCGGCACCGCTACACCTCAGCGACTACGACCCGTTGCCGGATCGCTCGGCGCCGTCCGGCCAGACGATCTCCACCGGGACGCCTTTCTCGCGCGCCAGCTCGACGACGGACGCCGTGTTACCCTTCGCCGGATCGGCCTTGCCGTCCCAGACCGCGAACAGCCGATCCAGTGACGAGTCGAGCAACTCACGGTTGGCGGCCTCGTACGCGTCGCGGCTCGCTTTGACGTATTCCAGCTCGCGTGCCGACGCCGCGCGTTCCCGGAGTTCCTTGTAGCGGGCGATGTAGTCGGCGCCGGCCATGGACTCGTAGTCGGCCGAGGGGATGACGATTTCGAGTCGGCCGCCGAGATCGAGCACGGCCTGAGCGAAGATCGCGTCGGCACCCTGCGCGATGCAGCTGACCCCGGTGAGCCCCGGGCCGGCGAAGGGTCGCAACGCCTCGACGAGTGCGTCCTGTATCAGCGGGACGCTCCCGG
The DNA here is from genome assembly GCA_963797605.1 of uncultured Actinomycetota bacterium. GTDB lineage: Bacteria > Actinomycetota > Actinomycetes > Mycobacteriales > Micromonosporaceae > DASQPR01. The sequence continues at coordinate 667,849 of CAWCPX010000009.1, forward strand.
GCGTCAGATGGACGTGCCCGGTGATGCCGAAACGAGGCATGACACCTCCGCATCTCCCGCACCGTCCGCGACCGCCCGATTCGATCGCAGGACTGGGATTATCGTAGGTCGGGCGATCACACGTGGGCAATCGTACGACCGACACCGGACACATGCCCGCAGGCGTCACAGCTCGGCGGGGAGCGGTTCGTTGCCGACGCGTACGATCTGGAATCCGGCGTCGGCGAGGAACATCGGGATCTCCCGAACCGCCTCACGATTCTTCTCCTGGATCACGTACGCGAGGTCGGCCCACGGGATCAGGTCGGGGTGGAGCCGGGCGACGTTGTCCCGATGGAGGCTGAACCGCCACCCATCATCGATCATGTACCTGTACCACCGCTCATGTTCCATCTCGGCGAGTTGTTCGACGGCCGCGTCGTCGAGCAATTGCGGCTCGCCCCAGATCGGGCTCGGCGCCAGCGCGCATCCGATCGCCCGGAGCTTACGCCCGACGTCGGCGGCCTGGGCCCGGTTCGCCGCCCGCAGGTCTTCCGACAGTTCGTGCCACGGCCGCAGGCCTGGCAGAGTCGGATCGGCGCCCTCGCTCAGCCGGGAGAGGACATAGTTCTCGTGCACGGCCCGGCCCAGGCGCTCGACCAGGCTGTCCTCGACGAGGTCGGCGTCGGAGCCGGCGCGGACCGCGTCGAAGAGGTAGAGGCGACCGGAGACGTCGTCGAGCAGCCGGTCGCCCTCCGCGTGGAAGGCCCGCTCCAGGAGGCCGAGGCGGCTGAGGCGGACAACGACGGTGCGGGGGCCCTGGTGCCAGAACTGATCCATCGTCAGCGCGAGTTTCAGCGCCGCCTCCTCGTCCTCGCCGCAAAGGTAGACGCGGTCGGGTGAGGTGTCGGGAAGGTCGCCGTCGAGCAGGTTCTCCACGTTGACCTGGTAGGGCGTGAAGTGACACGTGGTCTCGAGGAACAGGTAGCGGCGGTGCAGCCGGGCGATCTCCTCCTCGGCATGGGGATCCACGAGCACGACGCCGAGCGGTTTGGACCCGCCGTGCGTCCGCGCCCGCCAGTGCCGGGCCAGTTCGACGACCAGGGCCATCGCGAACGGGCTCGCTCCGACGATCATCACCGAGGCCGGTCTGTCCACGACGGACGGTGGCTCGTGGGTACGCACGAGCGTGCGCGCGGCCAACTCGTGCGAGCTGAAGAAGTTGACGTGCAGGCGCGGCGGCGAGGGCAGTCCGAGCCTGCGAGCCTGCAGAGCGAGGCAGAGTTCGGGGTCGTCGATGCGTACGTGCACGTCCAGCGCGCCGTGCGCCCGCCGGTCGAGGCCGGAGACGGCGAGCGCGACGGCGAGGTTGACGGCGCTGTCGGTCGTGCACACGTACAGCGCCCGGGCCTGCCATACGGCGGCGGCTCGCAGCACCACGGCGGATGTGGGGTCGCCGAGGAGGAAGTGCCAGCTGCGACTGTCCATTCCGGACCCGCCGCGCTCGGCGATGCGTACCACCCATTGCCGCTCGCGGATCAACCGCGCCGCGAGTGCGTCCGCCACCGAGCCCTCTCCGCAGACCACGACGTGACCGCGGGCCCGGCGGATGCGCAACAGGCTCAGCTCGCTGGCGAAGATGCGGCGGCCGGCTTCGATGATCGTGTAGACGGTGACGAACGGCGCCGCGAACCGGGCGATCTGCAGAAGCAGCGGAAGGTGGACGTTGTCGTCAACCGGCGGCGAGCTCAGCACAAACAACTGGACGTCGTAGTAGAGCAGGTCGAACGGGCCGCGGCCGTAGTGCGTGCTGGCGGCGGTCGCCTGCAGCAGACCGACGTAACCGCAGACGAGCGCGAGCATGGCGAGCAGGACCGCTGTCAGGAGCCCGAAGAACCCGGCCAGACGGCGCTCTGGTTTCGAACCGACCGCCGACATGCCAGCCGCCTTTCGCCGCTACGGTGAAAGAGCGCAAATCTCCGCTCCCTCTGGCGCGCGCCGGGCGCATTCCCATTATGGACGACAGATCGACTTCCGCCAGTGCCCGATCATGTACGCTCCGTCGCAGCGGTCGGTCGGCATAATGGTGGAAACACCATCGAACCGTGCCAGGGGGTCCACTGATGGAGACATGGGATGCGCTACGAGCCCGCCGGAACGTCCGCGATTACAGCCCACGGGCCGTGTCCGCGGCCGACCTCGAACGGATCGCCGAAGCCGGCTGGCGGGCACCGTCCGCGTCCAACCGGCAGCACTGGGATTTCGTCCTCGTGACCGATCGCGAGCGGCTGATCGATCTGTCGACCGTCTGGCAAGGTGCCCGGCACATCGCCGGTGCCGCCGCCGCGTTCGCGCTCGTGCTGCCGCAACCGCCGGACGAGCGCAGTCGCGTCGTCGACAACTACGACCTCGGGCAGGCCACCTTCGCGATGATGATCACCGCGGCGGATCTCGGCATCGGCACCGGCCATTCGTCCGTCGGTGAGCAGGCGAAGGCTCGGGCGATCCTGGGCGTACCGGAAGATCACCTGGTCGCGTTCCTGCTGGGTGTGGGCTACCCGGCAGATCGTCCGCTGGCGCCGATCGCGGTGCCCCGCCGCCGTCCGTTCGACGAGGTGCTGCATCGCGAACACTGGTAGGACGGTGGCCGCCGGCATCGGCGGGCAACGCGGTCGACTACGGTTGCGGGATGCGCGTGGGGATCGTCATTCTTCCGGATCAGCCGTGGTCACAGGCTCGGCACCGGTGGCAGCGGGCGGAGGCGTACGGGTTCGACCACGCCTGGACCTATGATCATCTCGGCTGGCGCGATCTCATCGACGGGCCGTGGTTCGACGCGGTACCGACGCTGACCGCGGCCGCGATGGTCACGACGACGTTGCGGCTCGGCACGCTGGTCGCGTCCCCCAATTTTCGCCATCCGGCTCATTTCGCCCGCGAGGTCACCGCGCTCGACGACATCTCCGGCGGCCGCCTCACGGTGGGCCTCGGCGCCGGCGGGACCGGGTCGGACGCGGACGTGATCGGCACCCCGACCCTCTCCCCCGGCGCCCGGATGGACCGGTTCACCGAGTTTGTCGACCTGCTCGACACCGTGTTGACCGATCAGCGCGCCACCTACCGCGGCGACTATTTCACCGCGGTCGACGCGCGGAGCATTCCCGGCACCCTCCAGCGGCCGCGGGTGCCGTTCCTGATCGCGGCGAACGGACTGCGGGCGATGCGTCTCGCGGTCCGGTCCGGCCAGGGTTGGGTCACGAGCGGTGGGCCCGCGACCGACATGAACGCCTGGTGGCAGACAGTCGCGGGCCTCGCCCACCGGTTCGACGACGTGCTCGCGGCTGGCGGACGCGACCCGTCATCGATCGAACGGCATCTCTCCCTGGACGCCGGTCCGGTGTTCTCGTTGAGCAGTGTCGACGCGTTCACGGACGCGGTCGGGCGCGCCGCGGATCTAGGCTTCACCGACGTCGTGACGCATTGGCCGCGAGCCGACAGCTGGTACGCCGGGAGCGAGTCGGTGCTGGAACAGGTCGCGGCCGAGGTACTGCCGAAACTCGCCGCGTCACCGTAACGTCGCGTGGCCGGGTGTTTCGCCGCCGTAGCGACCGAGCATCGCCGTCGCCTGCTCGGTCATCTCGGCGACCGCCGTGGCGGCCGGCGCGATCGCGTGGATGAGGCCCACACTCTGCCCGCCGAGCAGCATCATCTCCTCGAGATCGCCGCTCGTCAGCCCACGCATCGGCACGAGGAACGAGAACTTCCGCATCTCCACCGGCTCGCCGCCGAGAATCGTCGACCCGATCACCGGGAGTCCGGAGGTGTCGGCGGGCACGTCGGCTTCCCGCTCCACCCACTCCCGCACGACACGGTTGCGCAGCGTCCGCACCGGGTTGAAATCGGGCACGTTCTTGCCGAACATCCCGGTCACGGCGGTGTCAGTGGCGTCCGCGGCGACCAGGTCGGCCAGATTGCCCTTCGCCTTCGGATGCTTTCATCCGATAGGCGTGACATTCCGTTCCATCGCCCACCGGCCCATCGACGAGCGGCCGGCGGTTAGGCTTGGCGACCGTGACCACGACTTTTGCCGACCTCACCACGATGCGGGTGGGCGGGCCGATCGAACGCCTCCTCGTGGCGGAATCCCCCGAACACGCGGTCGAACTCGTGCGCGAGGTCGATGCCGCCGGACAGCCGTTGCTGGTGCTCGGCGGCGGCTCGAACGTCGTGGCCGGCGATGTCGGCTGGGACGGCACCGTGATCAAGATGGCGTCGGATCGGTTCCGGATCGACGGTGAGCAGGTCACGGCGGACGCCGGCGTCGAGTGGGATCTCCTCGTGCGCTCCACTCTCGCCGACGGGCTGGCCGGCATGGAGACCCTCTCCGGCATCCCCGGCTCGGTCGGCGGCACGCCGGTGCAGAACGTCGGTGCCTACGGCAGCCTGACATCGGAACTTCTCGAATCGGTCACGGTCTACGACCGGCACACCGGCGCCGTCGAGCAGTGGGGGCCCGAACGATGCGGATTCGGCCCGCACCGGCAGTCGGTCTTCAAGCGTGCCGACCGGTGGGTCGTGCTCGATGTCACGTACCGGCTGCGGCGCTCCGAGCAGTCGAAACCGATCGCGTACGCGGAACTCGCGGCGAATCTCGGCGTCGAGATGGGTGACACGGCCGACGCGACCGAGGTCCGGGAGGCGGTGCTGGCGTTGCGCCGGGGCAAGGGCATGGTGCTCAATCCCGATGATCACGATACGTGGAGCGTCGGCTCGTTCTTCCTGAACCCGGTGCTTCCCGAGATGCCGCCGCGCGCGAGCGAATGCCGGTCCTACCCCGACGACGAGGGCGTGAAGCTGTCCGCGGCGTGGCTGATCCAGCATGCCGGCTTCCCGCCGGGCTACGGTCGCGACTTCGCCGACGGCACCGTGTCGCTCTCGACCCGGCACACGCTCGCGATCACGAATCGGGGTGGCGCGACGGCCGCCGGCATCATGAAGTTCGCGGGGCACATCCGTGACGGTGTCGAGGCCCGTTTCGACGTACGCCTGAGCGCGGAGTGCGACCTGATCAACTGCTCGTTCTAGTAGAGGCCCTGTCCTCGTCTGGGGCCGCCGCAGCCCACCAGTGATCGGCACGACAGCGCCCAGGTTCGCCCGCCGAGCGGCGGCACCGGCACGACGATCGCCCACGTGAAGGATCGGGAGATCACGTCGTGCGGCGCGATCGGCCGGATTATCGACGCGACGTGGGCGTGCGGGGCGAAAATGGGATCATGACCGAGCCGCCGAAGATCGCGACGCCGATGCTGGCCACCCTGACGGAGAACTACTTTTCCGATCCCGGCTGGATCTACGAGCGGAAACTCGACGGCGAGCGCCTGATCGCCACGCGTTCCGGCGACCGCGTCACGCTGCGATCCCGTTCCGGGCGCGTGCTCGACGACACCTACCCGGAACTCGTGGACGCGCTCGCCGCTCAGGTCTCCACGGACTTCGTCATCGACGGTGAGGTGGTCGCGTTCGAGGGCAGTCGCACCAGCTTCGAGCGGCTGCAGCAACGTATCGGCATCACGGCGAAAGCGCAGGCGGCGGCGTCCGGCGTACCCATTTTCTTCTACGTCTTCGACCTGCTGCGTTTCGACGGTCACGACGTCACGTCGGTGCCGCTGCGGGAGCGCAAGCGGTTGCTGCGCGACGCGATCAGCTTCGGTGGCCCGCTGCGCTTCACGCCGCATCGCAACGAGCACGGCGAGGCCTATCTGACGCAGGCGTGCGGTTGGGGCTGGGAGGGCCTGATCGCGAAACGAGCCGACGGACCCTACACCAGCGGCCGGTCCAAGGACTGGCTCAAGTTCAAGTGCGTGAGCGAGCAGGAACTCGTGATCGGCGGCTTCACCGATCCGGCCGGTAGCCGGGCGGGTTTCGGCGCCCTGCTCGTCGGTTACTACGACGGCGCGGCGCTGCGCTACGCGGGAAAGGTCGGCACCGGCTACGACCACGCGACGCTGCTCGCGCTCCGGGAGCGGATGGACGCGCTGGCCACGCCGTCGCAGCCGTTCGCGGAGCCGGCCATCCGCGAGCGCGGCGCCCACTGGATCCGGCCCGAAATGGTCGCCCAGATCGGCTTCACCGAGTGGACTCGCGACGGCAAGCTGCGGCATCCGCGCTTTCTCGGCCTGCGGCAAGACAAAGATCCATTGGAGGTGGTACGCGAGCGACCGCAGTAGCCATCGGATGTGCCGTGCACCACAATGGACACATCTGTGAGAAGTTTTCACAATGGACCCATCCTCCGGTGAGGGATGATGAGACACCGGTCGATCGCCGGACGCCCTCGTCGGAAGCTGGGACCTGTGATCACGACACCCCCACGCCGCCAGCCGCCTCGCCGCCAACCGAAGAACTTCGCCGCTGTCGGGGTCAGCATCACCGCGGACGAAGTCTGTGTCGTGGCCGTTGACCTGGCCGGCGCACAGCTGCTGTCGTCGCGTCGTGAGTTCGCCGGCGGTCCGACTGCCGCCGCCATCGCCGCGGTCGCGGCGCAGGCCAAACGCGCGCTGATGTGGTTGCTTGACGATCGTCGGCAAATCCTCGGGTTGAGCGTGGGCGTCGCCGGCCTGGTCGACGCGGCCGGCGCGGTGCCGTTCGGGGCGAACCTGGACTGGTACAACGTCGCGGTCCGGGACATGCTGACGCGCGCGCTCGGCGAGCCCGATTTCCCGATCGTCGTCGATAACAGCGCCAACCTCGCGATGCTCGCCGAACACCGCTACGGCCCGTACGCGGAAAAGTCTGATGTCGTGTTTCTGACTGGAGGCACAGGTCTGGGCGCCGGGATCATCGCAGGCGGCCGGCTCCTGCGCGGCGGGGCTGGCTTTGCCGGGGAGATCGGCCACCTGACCCTGAGTCCCGGTGGCCCGCTGTGCTCATGCGGACGCCACGGCTGCTTCGAGGAGACGGCGGGCGTGGCCGCGCTGGTACGCCGTCTCGGCAGCGGGTCGCAGGGCACCGAGCTGGAACTCGAGGTCGAAGCGGTGATCCGCCGGGCGCGCGCACAGGAGCCGACGGTGCTGGCCGCGCTGCATGACATGGGGCGTTACATCGGCATCGGCGTCTCGGTGCTCGCGAACCTGCTCAACCCGCAGGTCGTGATCCTCGGCGGCTACTACGTCTCGCTGGCGCCATGGATCATCCCGGTCGCGCACGAGGTGCTGACGACCGCGGCGGTCGCGCCGAACGGTGGCGGGGTGCAGATCGTCGCGTCCACGTTCGGGCACGAGGTCGCCGCGACCGGCGGGGCGGCCCGGATCCTGGAGCTGGTCGAGACCGGTCACATCCCGGTGCCCTCGCTCGCGTGAGATCGCCCCACGACCCCGCGTGCCCCGCTCCGGTGGCCACGCGGTGGCAGACTGGGCCGCATGCGCTCCGGAATAGCCGGTTTGATGGGTCTCGTCATCGCGACCGCGTTCACCGTGACGGCATGTAGCGGTTCGTCGGCCTCCGCGCCGGCCGCGACCGCCCCGGCCGTGTCGAGTCCGTTGGCCACGGCGCCGTCTGCGACCGGCACCGTGGCGACCGGTTCGGCCGTGGACTGGCCGACCTATCACGGATCGTTCCGACGCGACGGCGTCTCCACGACGATGCCGACCGCGACCGGGCCGCTGCGGCGCACACAGTCGCTCAAACTCGACGGCGCCGTGTACGCGTCTCCGCTCGTCGTCCACGGTCTGACGATCGTCGCGACCGAGAACGACACGGTGTACGCGTTCAACCAGGCGTACCAGCAGGTCTGGAAACGCAGCCTCGGCTCACCGTCGCCCGCCGAGGAACGGCAGTGCGGTGACATCGACCCGCTCGGCATCACCGGCACCCCGGTCTACGACGCCGGCAGCAACCGTGTCTACGTCGTCGCCGAACACGGTGGATCGGTGCGGCACGAACTGTTCGCGCTCGACCTCACGACCGGCACCGTGGCGTGGAGCAAGAGCGTCGACCTGCCCGGCGTCAGCGCCCGCGACATGCAGCAACGCGGCGCACTCGCGATCACCGGCGGCAAGGTGTGGGTGTCCTACGGCGCGCAGGCCGGCGACTGCGGTGACTACAAGGGCCGCGTCGTCGGCGTACCGCTGCATGGATCCGGTCCGGTCGTCTTCTACAGCCCGCCCACGAAGCGCGGCGGCGGCATCTGGAACCCGGCCGGCCCGACCGTCGACGCGGCCGGCAACCTGCTCGCCGTCTCCGCGAACGGGGCCGCGTTCCCCGGGGACGCGTACGACCACACGAACACGGTGCTGAAGCTCAACAGCTCGGCCAAGCTTCTCGATTCCTTCGCCCCGTCGGACTGGGCCGCCAACAACCAGGGCGACAGCGGCCTCGGTTCCCAGGGCGTGGCGCTGATCGGCAGCACGTGGGCGGTGCTCGGCGGCAAGTCGGGGCCGGTCTACGTGCTGCGGCAGAACGCGCTCGGCGGCATCGGCGGGCAGGTCGATGTGCAGAACATCTGCCGGTCATTCGGTGGCGCGGCGGTGAACGGCGACGTCGTCTACCTGCCGTGCACGGACGGCGTACGCGCTGTGCGGGTCGACAGCGCCGGCAAACTCCACGTGCTGTGGCACACGACCGATTCGATCACCGGCTCCCCCGTGATCGGCGGTGACCGGGTCTGGGCGCTCGACACCGGGGCCGGTGTGCTGCACGCCCTCGACCCGGCCACCGGCACGAGCGTCGCGCAGGTCACCGTCGGCGAGGCGAACCGCTTCGCGACACCGGCCCTGTACGGCGCCGATGTGATCGTGCCGACGCTGACCGGCATCGCCGTCGTGCGGACCTCCTGAGGTCGGCCGTGGTGGATCAGCTCTTCGTGAACGCGGCCGTCACGATCACTCGGTTGTGCACACCGGCACCCATCTTGGTCCACGTCAGGCCCCATTGGGTGCGATCGAGTTCGGCCTCGCCGGTGACCGTCACACGGTCCGGGCCGATCGGGGTCGCGGTCGCCGTCACGGGCAACGGGTGGGTCTGGCCGTGCACGGTCAGCGCGCCGGTGAACGCGATCACGCCGTCGGCGCCGACCGTCGCACCCGTGGCCGTGTAGACGAACGTCGGGTAGGTCTCGACCTCGAAGAAATCGCTGCCGCGCAGGTGTTCGTCGCGCTTGGGGGTGCCGGAGTCGATCGACGCGGCGTCGACCACGAGGGTGCCGGTGACATCGCCGTCGGCCGCGACGACGCCCGAGCCTTCCAGCACGGTGAACGCGGCTTTCACCTTGACGAGGCCCCACATCGCCTTGGTGTGCAGTTCAACGGTGCTCTGCGCGGGGTCGAGCGTCCAGGTGCCGACCGATGCGGAAAGCAGTTCGCCGGCGCCCTGTTGTTGATCCGTCATGCGTTTGTCTCCTGTGTAGAAGCGTCTTCGATAGCGGTGGATGCGCGATCGGAAGTACCAACCTCTACTCGCGAACAGTTGAAGCGTCAAGTTCGATTCGGTGACGCGGGAGCCGTACGAACCCGGGGATGCCGGCCCGCATATGGTGACGTGGTGGTCGATGACACCTGGGCCGGGCTGGCCGACCTGTTCGCGGACGACGCGTACGCGTCGGTCAAAGGGCTCGTCCGCACGTACGTGATGCACCGGCAACTGCTCGAACATCTGCCGCCGGCACCGGCCTCGGTGCTCGACGTCGGCGGCGGCGCCGGCCATCAGTCGTTTCCGCTGGCGCAGGCGGGTTACGACGTGACGCTGCTGGACCCGTCGCGGGCCATGCTGGACAAGGCGGAGCAGCGGCTCGAACGGTTACCGGCCGAGGCCCGGCGTCGAGTGACGTTCACCCACGCCGACGGCGAGAACGCGGACGACGCGGTCCGGGGCCGACGGTTCGACGCCGTGCTGTGCCATGGCGTGCTCGGCTACCTGGATCGGCCGGAGCCGTTGGTCGAGCAGTTGTGCCGGTGCGCCGCCCCCGGTGGCGTGGTCTCGATCATGACGGGAAACGCCAGGACGATGGCGGTACGCCCGGCCCTGGAGCAGCGGTGGTCCGACGCGTTGACGGCATTCGACGCCCGATCCGAGATCGGCGTACTGGGTGTGCCGAGCCGAGCCGACACCGTCGAGGACCTCAGCGAACTGCTGCTCGGCCTGGGCGTGGAACCGCTGCGGTGGTACGGGGTGTGGCTGTTCGTCGACTGGCTCGAATTCGCCGGCGCCACGCTGGATCCGGCGGACGCGGAGCGGGTGGCGGCGACGGCCGCGGTCGAACTCGAAGCCAGCCGACGGGACCCGTACCGTCAGCTGAGTCGTGTTTTTCATCTCCTCGGGCGCAGGCACCCGTAGCGCGCCGCTACTGAAAACCGTGGCGGGCAAGCGGTTCGACGATCTCCCGCTCCTCATAGGACAGATGTGACAGCAGCGTGTCGGACAGCACGTCCACGGCCGACCGAAGGCCCCGGATATCACCGCCGCCGACGAGGGCGACCAGCGCTCGGTCGACATCCTCGATCACACCGTGGATCAACTGATGCTCCTGCTGCAACCGGTCGAGCACGGGCGCGAGAGCCGGCTCGACGCGGCGCAGGTGCGGGAAGACGCTGATGTCCTCGATGGTGTGGTGCGTGGTCACGACCCGGCAGTAGGACTCGCAATAGGTGCCCAGCGTCCAGTTGTTCTGCCGGATCGTCATGTCGTTGATGTGCGACCTCACCGTACCGATGTCGATGTGGCCTTTTTCGACCTGGTCCACGAGATCGAAGATCTGTGTCAGCTCGCCGCGCAGATGGTCGTGGACGTCGATGAGGTGTCGCCCCGTCGCCGTCTCGCGAGCGGTGTAGGTGCGCTCGGCGGGTTGCGCGGGGCCGACCGGGCGGGCCGATTCGTCCCAGAGCCGCACCTCGCTGCGCCGCGTGCCGTCGTCGGGCGTCGGCACCACGCCGAGCGCCGGATTGATCCTCACCGGCACGTCCATCGGGGTGGTGGCGGCAGGTTCGGGCCGCGGCACGGGTTGACCGGCGCGGGCGGCCCGGACTCGCTCGCGCACCGCCGGCGCGACCTCTTCGCCGAAGCGCTGGATGTCCGCCGGCTGGTCGCTGGCCAGGATGAAGCCGCTCATGCCCTCGGTCAGGGCCAGCTCGGCCAGCTGTTCGGCCCAGGCGTCGGCGTCGCCTTCCAGGAAGCCGGCACCCCGGCCGAAGGTGCCGTTGACGTTGTAGAGGCGGCGGATCGCCGCCGGGTCACGTTCGGCCGCCTGCGCGGCGTCGTCGATGATGCTGTTCATGTCGCGGAGCCGGTCGACACCCGCGTAGCCGAGGCTCGGCAGCCATCCGTCGGCGAGCCGGCCGGTGAGGCCGAGCATGCGGGGCTTGTAGGAGCCGAGCCAGATCCCGACGTCGTGCGCGGGTGCAGGCCCCGCCTTCGCCCCGATGACCTGGTAATGCGTGCCGTCGACGCGGACGGGTCGCTCGGCCGCCCAGATGCCGCGGATGATCGCGATGGCCTCTTCCAGCGCCGCCACCGACTCGCCCGCGTCGCGCCGGGGACCACCGTTGGCGACCACGGCCGGATTGAACGCTCCGGCACCGAGACCCAGCTCGACCCGGCCGCCGGTGAGCAGATCCAGGCTGGCGACGCTGCGCGCGAGCACGACCGGGGGGCGCATCGGCAGATTCGCGACGTTCGGGAACACGGTGATCCGGGAGGTCGCGGCCGCGATCACGGCCAGGAGCGTCCACGCGTCCAGAAACGCCGGCTGGTACGGGTGGTCCTGCACGCTGACCAGGTCGAGCCCGGACTCCTCGCTGAGCTGTGCCAACGCGAGGACGGTGTCGCCGTCGCCCGCGGCCGGTGTCAGAAATGTGCCGAACAGCAGGTCATGTCCGTAGTCGCCCACCGCTGGTCACCCTCGCTTCGCGTTCGTTGTCGCGTCAACCGTACGGCAGGTGTTTGCTGGGCAAACCCGGCCGTCATCCGGGGGTGCCGTCGCGCACAATGATCGGTATGGACCGGACCGCTATGGAACCCACGCCGGTGATCACGTGCGCCGAGGTCGGCAGCTTCCCGTGGAGCGTCTTGCACGACCGCCATCCCGCTCTGATCGCGAAGGTCCGGTCGGCGTACCCGTTTCCGGCCGCGATCGACGCGGCGCTCGCGGATCTCATCGACGAGCAGTTGCACCGGCCGATGACCGCGCTGCCGGACGACGCCGCCGACGCGGCCCAGTGGTCGGCGTGGGACGCCGGGCGGTACGTCGGCCGATCCTGGTACGACGCGCCGTTCCTGTTCGCCGAGAGTTATTTCTACCGGCGGGTGCTGGAGGCGACCGAATACTTCCGCGACGGGCCGTGGCACCTCGTCGACCCGTTCCAGCCGGAGAAGCGGAAGGAACTGGCTGGCGCGGCGGTCGGGGCCGAGTTGACCACGCTGGACCGGGTCACGGCGCCGGACGTCGCCGCGCTCACGCGAGCCGCGATCTGGGGCAACCGGGCCGATCTCGTCTTTCTGATGGCCGACCCGACGTCGTTGTCCCGCGACGCACCCGGTGATCTGCTTATCGATGACGTCGCGGCGCTGTGGAAGGCGGTCGGCGCGACACCGACCCGGTTGGGCTACGTCGCGGACAACGCCGGTCTCGAGTTGCTCCACGATCTCGTGCTCATCGATCAGGTACTGGCCCGCGACCTCGTACGCTCGGTGACCCTGTTCCTGAAGCCACGGCCCTACTTCGTCTCGGACGCGACGCCGGCCGACGTCGACGACTGCCTCGCCCGATTCGCCGCCGGGCCGCCCGCCGCCGTCGCGATCGCGGAGCGGCTGGCCGGAGCCCGGTCGACAGGCCGTCTCTCGATCGCGACCGATCCGATGTTCTGCGCGCCGACATCGTTCGCCCGGACAGCTCTGGGCTCGGTGTTCGACGACGTCGATCTGACGATCCTCAAGGGCGATCTGAACTACCGCCGGCTCGTCGGTGACCGGCACTGGCTGGGCACGGAGTCGTTCGCCGACCTCACCGCCTTCTTCCCGACCCCCGTGGCCGCGTTGCGGACCGTGAAATCCGAGGTGATCGTCGGTATGGCAGCCGACCGGCTCGGCGCGCTCGACCGGGCCGAACCGGGATGGCGGATCACCGGGCGGCACGCATTGGCCCAGGGACGATTGTGCTGACGACAGCGAGAGCGCACACTTACGACCACCAATTCCTGACAACGTTGTCAGCTTCTGGCATTTCGCGGTCCCGACCGTGAGATCGTGCGGCTCCCCGGCCCACGCATCGCGGTCGTCTCGGATGAGGTGCGCCATGCGACGTTTCGGGCATGTGCTGTCGACACTGGCCGTGGTCCTGCTGGTCACCGGCCTGATATCCATCGCGGCTCCGACGCACGCCCGCGCGTCCGTCGGCAGTCGTCCGATCAAGATCATGCCGTTGGGTGACTCGATCACGTACGGCGGAGGCAGCAGCACCGGGTCGAGCTACCGCGCCGATCTGTGGAACCGGCTGGTCGTGCAGGCCGGCTACGATATCGACTTCGTCGGGTCGCAGCAGTCCGGATCGCTGCCCGACACCGACAACGAGGGCCACTCCGGCTGGCGGATCGACCAGATCGCGGCGAACATCAACGGCTGGATGGCCACCTACCAGCCCGATGTCGTCCTGCTGCACATCGGCACCAACGACATGAACCAGAACTACCAGGTGAGCACGGCTCCGCAGCGGCTCGGAGCGCTGCTCGACCAGATTCTCGCCGACCGGCCCGCGACCACGATCCTGGTGGCGAAGATCGTGCCGTCGACCGACCCGACCATCCAGTCACGGATCGCCGCGTACAACGCCGCACTGCCGGCCGTCGTCGCCGCCCGGGGCAGCCACGCGCAGCTCGTCGACCTGTCGGTGCTCTCCACGGCCACCGACATGAGCGACGCGCTGCACCCGAACGACACCGGCTACCTGCGGATGTCGGTGCGGTGGTATTCGGCACTGGAGAATGTGCTCGGTGACGGTCGTGACTGGCCGCTCTTCACGAACGGCTTCGAAGCCGGCGAGGCGCCCGCCACCTGGAAGGACACGCCGGCCGCCGCGATCAACGTCGGCGGCTACTGCTGCGGCCTGACGGCGATGGAGTCGTCGGCGCGCACCGAGGGCGTCGCACACGGTGGCGTCAGCGCGCTGATGTACTCCGGCAGCGACAACTCCGCGACACAGTCGTACTCGTACGCGGAGCTCTTCAGCACGGATCTGCCCGTCACAGCCCGTGGCGTGCTGTCCTACTGGATCTATCCGCAGCAGGTCACGGGCGAGTACGTCGCCGTGGACCTGCAACTGACCGACGGAAGCGACCTGCGGGACTCGGGTGCCGTGGACCAGTACGGCGTACGCGCGCATCCGCAGTACCAGGGGCAGGGCGGCCACCTGGCGCCGAACACGTGGAACCTGGTCCGCGTGAGCCTGGCACCGCTGGCCGGGCGCACCATCTCGCGGATCGACGTCGGATTCGACCGCCCCACCGGCACCGGCACCTTCCGGGGCTACGTCGACGACCTCACGATCAGCGACGAGGGCGGCGCGTACCCGGGCGCGAACCTGGCCCTGCACGCCGCGAGCACCGGCAGCGCGCCCTGCGCCACGACCGAGTCCGCCGACAAGGCCGTCGACGGCGTCATCGCCGGCAACAGCAAATGGTGCAGCGGTGTCGGGGCCGCGACGCTGCAGGTCGATCTGGGCGCCCCGGCCACGATCCGCCGCTTCGTGATCCGGCACGCGGCGGCCGGTGGCGAGACGCCGGTGTGGAACACCCGCGGCTTCACGATCGCCGTGAGCAGCGACGGCACCGCGTGGACGACGGTGGTGAGCGTGTCCGCGAACGCCGATGGCGTCACGACGAACACGGTGCCCGCGACGTCCGCCCGGTACGCGCGGCTGACCGTGATCACACCGACGCAGGACGGCAGCGCGCCCGCGGCCCGCATCTACGAATTCGAGATCGACGGAGCCTGACCGGCGGAACGCGCGTGCGGGACATGCGGCGAACCACATGTCCCGCACCGGCGAGATAACCTAGTCGTTGATCAGGTCGAACTCCTCCCACGGCCCGATCGCGGTCCGGTTCGCGATCAGTGCGGCGGCCCCGGCGTTCTCGGCTGTCACGTAGTCACCGTTGGCCTGCGCTTTCAGGCTGATGCTGCCGTCCGAATTGTGGATCAACTGGAACGTCTCCCACGGGCCGACCGCCGTCCGGTTGGCGATCAACGACGACGCGCCGGCGTTCTCGGCCGTCACCAGCATGTTGTTCGCGTGTGCCCGCAGTGCGATGTTCCCGTTGCCCTGGTCGAGCAGGTCGTACGACTGCGCCGCGCCGATCGTCGTGCTGTTCGCGATCAGGGGCGACGAGCCGGCCGTGACGTACATGTTGTTCGCGTGCGCCCGCAGGCTGACCACCTGCGTCGTCGTTGACGAGATGCCGAGCGCGAAGATGTGCATCGCCACGGTGTGAGCGGCCGCGTCGGCGCTGACGTACGGCAACACGACCGCCTTCACGGTCTTGCCCGCGATCAGTGGCACCGACGCGTACGACATGTGCACGGTCTGCGTCTGCTGGCCGCCACCGTTGTTGAGGTAGGACAGCGTCGCGGCGAAGTCACCGCCCAGCGCGGCGCCGTTCGACCACCAGTCGGAGAACGACAGCGAGAAGGCCTGGCTGGTGCCGTCGGTGTAGACGATCTGCCCGGCCCCCGACGTCGTGCCGTAGGCGGACGCGCCGAACACCCCGAGCGTCGTGCCGGTGCCGGACAGGGGCACCGTCTGCCCGCTCGCGATGATGTTGTCCGAGACACCGGCGGCCACGTTCGGCCAGGTGAAGGTCATTCCGTCGTGGCGGAACGTCGCGCCCGGGCTCAAGCCGGCCGCCGCGAGCGCCTGCGCCGAGAAGCTGGCTCCCCCGCCGTCGAAGTTGCCGGGCGTGGTGTTCGTGTCGTTGCTGATGCCGACGTTGCCGTAGGCCGCCGGGATCGACGCGTACGCGACGTTGGTCGACCCGGAATCGCTGAACGGGCCGGTGCCGGTGAGCGTGGCCTGCGCCGACAGCGGGAAGTTGCCCGGAGCCGTGCCGGCCGGCGCGGTGACCTGCCATGTCGTCGTCACGGTCTGCCCGGCCGCCACGGACGCGAACGTCGACGCGGTCGTCGCGTGCGTCGTCCAGCCGGCCGGCGCGGTGAGCGTAACGGCCACGTTGGTCTCGGCGGCCGTGCTGCCGTTGACGAACGTCGTGGTCGCGGTCGCCGCCGTGCCCGGTGTGACCAGCGGTGGTGCCGTCAGCGTCAGCGAGTGCTGCACGACGATCGGCGTCGGAGCCGCTGACGCCGTTGACGGTCACGGTGATCGTGGCCGTGCCGTCGCCGACCGCGCGTACCAGGCCCGCGCTCGACACCGTGGCCACGGCCGGGTTGCTGCTGCGATAGGTGACAGTCGCGGTGGCGAGGTTGACGAACGACTCGTCGTTGTTGACGGCCTCGACCACGTTGTCCGCGGTCACGGCGAGGTTGCGCTGCTCGAGCGCGGTGTTCGGTGTCGTCCTTGATCCACCGGTTCTTGCCGGTCAGGTCGATCGTGTCGCCGGCGTTGTAGACGACGCTTTCCGGCTGCACGGTCACGTACTGCACCTTCGGCGTGATCGCGCCGGTCACGGTCACCGTCGGGCTCGACAGGATGTGCGTGGCGCTGTCGCCGACCTGGAACTGGTAGGTGCCGTCGTAGACGACCGACTTCATGTTGGTGGCGTCCCAGAAAGCCAGATCGGAGACCTTCACGGGTATGGTGACCTGCTGCGACGCGCCCGGCTGCGAGCACGCTGGTCTTCTGGAAGCCCGCCAGCCGCTTCTTCGGCAGCGGCACGCCCGGCACGGTGAACGGCGTCGCGCGTACAGCTGGGCGACCGTCGCGCCCGCGGTGGTGCCGGTGTTCGTCACGGTGAACGCGACGTTCACCGTGCCGTCGGCCGTCACCGTGCTCTTGTCGAGGGTCGCGGCGCGAGTAGGCGAAGTTCGTGTAGCTCAGGCCGTAGCCGAACGGGATAGGTCGGCGTGCCGGTGAAGTACTGGTAGGTGCGGCCGAGGCCGCCGGTCGCGGCCGGGGTCAGGCCGTAGTTCGACATCGCCGGCAGCTGCGAGTCGTCCTTGTACCAGGTGAAGTCGAGGTGCCCGCTCGGGTTCTGCTTGCCGAAGAGCACGTCGGCCAGCGCGGTGCCCTGGCTCTCGCCGTTGTAGCCGCTGAAGACGATCGCCGGGCAACTTGCGCCTGCTCGTCGTCGATCTTGACCGGGCCGTCGGACTGGATGACCAGCGCCATGCTTCGGGTTGCCGAGCGCGGCGGTCTGGTCGATCAGCGAGTCGTAGTTGCCGGGCATGGCGAGGTTGTCGCGGTCGTTGCCCTCGCCGGCGGTCGCTCCGTCGGTGCCGACGAACACGACGACCAGGTCGGCGCTCTTGATGTCGGCCTGCGTGGCCGCGCTGAGCATCGCCGGCGCCGGTCGCGGTGGTGGAGGTGCGCGGCCGCGTCGAAGACGACCTGCGCGCTCGGGTTGGCCGCGTGCACCGCGGCGGTGATGCCCTGCACCGCGTTGACCTGCAGGGTCGGTTCGCCGGAGTAGCCGCCGAGGGTGACGGTGTTGGCCAGGTCGCCGAGGATCACGACCTTGTTCAGCGTCGCGGCGGGTCGACGGGCAGCAGCGGCGTGCTCGTGCCGGTGACGGCGTCGTTCTTCAGCAGCACCAGCGAGTTGTCGGCGACCTGCTCGGCCAGCGCCTGGTGCGCCGGGCTCTGGATCTGCGTCCTTGGTGATCGCGGTGTAGCGGCACGCTGCCGGCCGGGTCGAACTCGCCGGTCTCCATCCGCACGGTGAAGACCTGCACCAGCGCGTTGTCGATGACGCCCTCGCTGAGCGACGCCCGCCTTGATGGCCGCCTCGATGTTCGCAGCGGTGTTCTCGTCGCCGGTGCAGTTCAGGTCGGTGCCGGCCCGCAGCGCGTACGCCTGGCCGCCGGCCTGCGCCGGAGATCTTGGCGCCGGTGGCGGTGTTCGGTCCAGGTGGCGCTGCTGCCCTTGCCGTCGGTGGTCCAGCCGGGCGGCGCCCAGTCGTGGCCGCCGGCGGAGTTCTGGTAGGTGGTGCCGACGGCGCCGCAGTCGGAGGTGATGTAGCCGTCGAACCCGTAGGTGCGCTGGGCGAGCTGGTTGGCGGTGTAGGTGTCCGCGACCGACGGGGTGCCGTTGATCGCGTTGTACGACGTCATCAGGCCCGACGACGTGCGCGTTCTCGATCAGGCTCTGGAACTGCGCGGTGTAGTAGTCGCGCAGGTCGGCGTCGGTCGACGTCCGAGCTGATGCCGGTGCGGTTGTCCTCGACGTTGTTGAGCGCGTAGTGCTTCGCGGTCGCGGCGACCTTCAGGTAGCCGGTCTGCGAGCTGCCGGTCAGGGTGTTGCCCTCGTAGCCGTCGACGAACTGCGCCGGCCATCTGCCCGACCAGGTACGGGTCCTCGCCGAACGCCTCGTCGGTGCGGCCCCAGCGCGGGTCGCGGTCCAGGTTGACGGTCGGCGCCCAGAAGGTCAGGGAGCCGTAGTCGCTCGGCGGACGGGCCGAGGTTGTTCTGCCCGGTGCCGAACAGCGACTTGTCGAGGAAACCGCGGGCCTCGTCGGAGATCGCGGTGCGTCTCCTGGTACATCAGGTTCTTGTCCCAGGACATCGTCGAGGCGAAGTTCGTCGGGAAGCTGGTGGCGTGCACGCCGCCGCCGACGCTGCCGTTGTTCTGGTCCGCGCCGAGGGTGTTGATGCCGTGCTGGCCCTCGCTCCAGTAGGTGTACTGCTGCACGCCGAGCCGCGGGATCGCCGGCGCGCTGTTCGTGCTGAGCTGCTGCCACCTTCTCCGGCGAGCGTCATCCGCGAGACCAGGTCCGCGGCGCGCTCCTGGAAGGAGTAGTGGGTGTCCAGGTAGATCGGTGTGCTGGTCGCCGCGGCGACGGCCGTTCGTGGCGCCGTGGCCTGGGCCGGGGCCGCGATTCCCAGCAGGCCCAGCAGGCATGCGGACGCGACGATGAAGCCGCGTCGGCCTCGGGCCCTGGTTGTGGTCACTGTTCTTTTTGTCACGGTTCGCTCCATGAGGGTGTGGTGAAGCCAGGACGCGCGACCGGGAGCGGCGGCGCGCGCCTGATGACCAGACGTGGACGCAATGGGGGTCCGCATGCGTCCTTTGTCGAAAATGTTGCGCCGGGCAATCACGCAAGTCAATGGCTGATGTCGCAACGCGCTCCGGGCGTCGAGGCCACCCGTGAGGCGGTCGGACGGGCGAATTGGGCGAGCGCGCCGAGGCCGGTGGGGTGCTCGCGAACCGGCTGACCGCTGGCCTGTGTGCCGGCCGTGAACGCGAGCGCTGCGGAACCTGGCCGTGATGATGCGATCGGCGGGCCGCCGGTCGGTCAGCCGGCGTCTCCGCTCGCGCCCGGCACCACCGGGTGCACCTGCAGCCTCGCGCAGCCGTCGTTGCCCCAGGCCACGTGCGTCGACACCGTGTCGTCGGGCGCGGTGACCAGCAAGCCCGCGTACGCGATGCACGGGCTCCCGTCGGACGTGAAGCCCAGCGCCTCGACCACCGCCGACGCGGACTTGCCCGGCGTCAGCGACACCGTCGGCGCGCGGGTGCCGGTAACGCCGCCCATGAAACCGTGGAGCGATCGGGCGGCCTGTGCGACTTGCGCACCACTCGCGTCGAGCGCGGCGACGCCGGGGTAGCCGTGCATCGTGCACGTGCGCGTGCCGGTGTTGGTGAAGACCACGACGACGCGGCGATGCCCGGTGGCCGCGTCCGAGCCACCGACCGTCACCTGTAGGTCGGCCTTCTTGCACCCGGCCGAGGCCGCCGTCGGTGGGGCGGTCGTCACGGTGACCGTGGCGGTGGGCGTCGGTGGGGGCGTGGCCGTGGTCACGGGCGCGGACGGGGTGACCGAGGCGGTCGGGTTGCCGCCGGCCGAGAGGCCGCCGGACCCGCCGCTCGAGGACGAGCACGCCGCGAGCGCTCCACCGAGGCATAGCACTGCGGCGACGGCCGCGCCACGACCCACCGACCGACGAACGCGCACTGTCATCTCCCCCACCGCTTCTCCCCCACCGCAGGACGTATCAGGCGGAAGCCGCTCGGGAACTGGGCCCGGCGGGGACCGTGCCGTTAACTATTCAACCCGCTGTCAAGTGCGGCGCACGCGGGTCAGTCCAGGTCGTGCCGCTCGCCTGCCTCGCGAGCCCGGCGTTCCTCCGCCGCCTTCCGCCGCTGCTCTTCCGCTCGGGCACGGACCTGCCGGAGAAACGCCTCGTCGTCGTCCGGGTTGACCGGTGTCTGCGCGCCAGGTCGGCCGTCGTCGGGGCGGCCGAAGTCGGAGCGGTCGTACTCGGTGAGGTCGCGGCCGCGCGGCTCCCACGGGTGGCCGGCGATCAGCCAGGCGATCGAGCCGATATCGGGAATCAGCAGGACGATGACCAGCCACAGCAGCTTCGGCAGGTTGCGGACTCGCCATTCGGCGGTCGTGATGACGTCGATGACGCAGAAGATCCAGAGCGCGAGCATGATGAACCCGCCGTCAATGAAGAACATCGCGACCCCTTCCGACGGCGGATGACGCCACGAGGCTACACGCGGCCGGGCAACCTGTCCTGCCGAGCGCTCGCGGTCATCGCCGCAGGTTGCGGGCAATGGCCGCGAGGGTGCGCGGCGTGAGCAGGCCGTCGCCGAGTCCAAGTTCGACGATGGAGTCGAAGACGCGCTGGTCACGTGCTGACGCGCGCATGGTCGCGTCGACGACGGCGAGCGCGACTGGTGAGGCGGGCGGCGGCCTTGCTGTGGCGAAGGTGCCGGCCGAGGCGACGGCGTAACGAATCGCCGTACAGGCCGGCGGCGCCGCCGTTCGGCCCGAGCCGCCGCCATGCCGGCCATCGAACCGGAGAGCACGGCGTAGAAGATGCCCTCGCCGGTGAACGGGTTGATCAGCGAGTACGCGTCGCCGGCCAGCAGCAACCGGCCACGGCCGGGGATCGGGCGGTGTGTCGACAGTGGAAGATGATGCGCCCGCAGGCCGGTGGCGGCGGCGGTGTCAACCTCCGGCAGCAGCGCGGCGAGCCGGTCGAGCAGATGCTCGCGGGAGATCGGTGTGCCGACGCAGCAGCTCGCCGTAGCCGATGTTGGCCCGGCCGTCGCCGATCGGGAAGTTCCACGCGTACGCGGGCCACTGCTTCGCCGGCGCGGTGACGATGCGCTGCTCGACCGGGCCGACCGCCGGCGGCGTAGCCCCGGATCGCGAACGCCATGAAGCCGTCGGTGTTGGCCGGTTGGGCGAGGGTGCGGCGCACGACCGAGTACGCGCCGTCGGCCCCGATCACCGTACGCGCCGAGATGACGCCGTCGAGCACCACCGAACCGGGCCGCTCCTCGATCGTCGCGTACCGTGTGCTGCTCCAATTTCGCTCCGGCCGCGACCGCGGCCGTCGACCAGCCGGGCGTCGAGGACGGCGCGCGGGATCGTGTAGTTGGGCCGAGCGAGCGGGCGAACGACGGCCGCACCGCTGGGACCGATGAGGTGCAGCGCGGGCACGGGCGTCGTAGCCCTCCTGCACGCCGCTGACGCCGAGTTCTCGAGCACGTCGAAGGTGTGCGGGGCGATGCCGTCACCGCACGCCTTGTCGCGCGGGAAGGTGGCCTTGTCGAGCAGGAGCACGCTGGCGCCCGCGCTGGCGGGCGGCCAGGGCGGCGCTCGATCCGGCCGGCCCGGCACCCACGATCACGACGTCGAATTGATCCATGCGCTCAGACTGTCAAAGGGCTGCGGGCGCGCACCAGGGTACGGCGAGATGTAGCCGGATCGGGACCGAAAATCCACGACATCAAGCGAAGTAACCGAACATCATCGAACCGAGCGTCACCAGCAGGATCGCCGCCGCGACGAAGCCGACGATGAACACGCCCGCGGCCGCGGCGACTACGAGCGCGGCCGAGCGGCGGTCGGTGCCCTCCTCGGCTTGGTCCGCCTCGATCTGCTGCGCCCGGCCGCCGAGTATGCGATCGACCGGGGTGAGCATGTAGCGATAGTGCATGAGTTCTTGCCGGGTTCGACGCCGGGCCGACAGCACCTCTTGCTCTTCGCCTGAGAGCGGACGCGGCGCCGGTCCGGCAGCGGCGCCTGGTCCGTCGCCGGCGGCGGTCTTATGGCTCGTGGCGGTTTTGCCGGCGGCGGCTCTGTCGCCCGTGGTGGCACGGTCGCCGGCGGTGGCTCTGTTGCCCGTGGTGGCTCTGTCGGCGGCCGACCGGTTGGCCGAGGATGTGGTTGCGGTCGGCCGATTCGCGGGTGCGTCGACCGGCTCGACGGCCCCGGATCGGTAGATCGTTGGCCGGAACGCACCGGATGGCAGGTTTTGCGTCGTCGCTCTCACCCGACCTGGCTACCCATGTATCGCTGTGGCAAACCTGCTACTCCTGACGATCTGCGGATGAAAGACCGATCGGCCCGGTTCGTGACGTGTCACGGCCCGGGCCGATGCGGTGAAGCTTCCTGGGGACGAACTATTCGGCGATGGTGAAGTTCAGTTGGCCGTCCGGATCCGTGGCAGCATCAATGATCTTGTCGTCGAGCGCGATCGCCACGTCGGGATCCAGGAACAGCAACGCGCCCTCGGATTCTACGACGGCGTCGCCTTCGAGCGGTGCCGCCGCCAGGCTCAGCGTCAGCGCGCCGCCCGTCGTGTCGGGAGCCATCCGCAGACCGGCGCCAGCCGGCACGTCGGGCAGCGCCGTCAAGTTGTTGATCGCGGTCACGGCGTTATCGGTCAAAATGACCATGGTGCAACCTCCTCGTCCGTGCGACATCGGGACGGGCGCTGATGCAGGGTTGTGGTTTCTGATCGTGCGAGCAGCGCTCCGCCACGCGTTGGCAGTTGGTCTGCCGTGTCATACGCTACGTTTGCTCGTTTTGACCGATCCGTCAACCGGAACCGGCCACAGCGGAGAACGGTCACAGCACTTTCTTACGGTTGGGCGGACTTGACTGCCCCCCTGGTCGCCATGTCGGGATTCGGATGATTCGGGCGCGCCGAGTGCTTTGATGGCCGATGGGCGGCCGGACCGACCATCGGACGATCACCGACGGGCTGTCACCGGCCTGACGACCTGTCAGGCCGGTGACGCGCTCCGTCAGGCCGTCGCCGAGCGGTACTTGCGGACCGCCAGCGTGCGGAAGACCACGAGGATCACCACGGACCACAGCAGCGACGCCGAGCACCGGGTGCTGCATCGGCCAGGCGGCCGAAGTCGACGCCCGGGTTGCCGAACAGCACGCGGCAGGCCTGGACGGTGGCGCTGAACGGGTTCCACTCGGCGACGTGCCGCAGCCACGGCGTCATCTGGCTCGCGTCGACGAACGCGTTGGACACGAAGGTGACCGGGAAGAGCCAGATCAGGCCGCCCGAGGTGGCCGCCTCCGGGGTGCGGACGGACAGGCCGATCAGCGCGCCGATCCAGGAGAAGGCGTATCCCAGCAGGAGCAGCAGCCCGAACGCGCCGAGCATCTTCGCCGATGCCGTTGTGGATCCGCCAGCCGACCAGCAGCGCGACGACGGCGAGCACGACCAGGGTCAGCGCGGTCTGCACGAGGTCGGCCAGCGTACGGCCGGTGAGCACCGCGCCGCGGGTCATCGGCAGCGACCGGAACCGGTCGATCAGGCCCTTGTGCATGTCGTCGGCGATGCCCGCGCCCGCGCCCGCGGTGGCGAACGTGACGGTCTGGGCGAAGATGCCGGCCATCAGGAAGTCGCGGTAGACCTGGGCGTTGGAGGAGCCGCCGACGTTGACCGACCCGCCGAAGACGTAACTGAACAGCACCACGAACATGATCGGCTGGATGAGGCCGAAGATGACGATCTCCGGGATGCGCGTCATGCGGATCAGGTTGCGCTTGGCGACGACGAGCGAGTCGCGGACGGCCTGCGCGAGCGCGCTGTGCCGCCGCGGCGCGGCGGCCCCGGACATGATGCGGAATCGGTCACGGCGCTCACTTCACTGGCCTCCTGCTCCGGCCTGGGCGCAGGACTGCTGCGACACCCTTCGCTCCGACAAGCTCGCTCATTCGTCTGCCTCCGCTTCGTCGCGGGCTCCGCGTGGGCCGGTGAGCGAGATGAACACGTCGTCGAGGGTGGGCCGGCGCAGCCCGATGTCGTCGATCTCGATGCCGACGGCGTCGAGGTCGCGGATGACCTCGGCGAGCAGCTTGGCGCCGCCGCTGACCGGCACGGTGAGTTGCGGGTGTGCTGCTCGACGGCCACCTCGCCCTTGCCGAATGCCGCTGCAGCACCTCACCGCGGGCGCGATCTGCTCCCGGTGGTGCACGACGACCTCGACGCGCTCGCCGCCGGTCTGGGCCTTGAGCTCGTCGGAGGTGCCGCGGGCGATGACCAGGCCGTGGTCGATGACGCAGATGTCGTGCGCCAGGTGGTCGGCCTCTTCCAGGTACTGCGTGGTGAGCAGCAGCGTGGTGCCGCCCGCGACCAGTTCCTGCGATGACCTCCCACAGCTGCTGGCGGTTGCGCGGGTCGAGGCCGGTGGTCGGCTCGTCCATGAACATCACCGGCGGGGTGACCACCAGGGCGGCGGCCAGGTCGAGGCGGCGGCGCATGCCGCCGGAGTAGGTCTTGGCGGTGCGGTCGGCCGCGTCGGCGAGGTTGAACCGCTCCAGCAGCTCGCCGGCCCGGCGTTTCGCGTCGCGCGCGGACAGCTGGTAGAGCTGGCCGACCATCTGGAGGTTCTCGCGGCCGGTGAGGTACTCGTCGACGGCGGCGAACTGGCCGGACAGGCCGATGGACCGCCGGACCTCGTTGGGCTGCTTCAGCACGTCGATGCCGGCGACGACGGCCCGGCCGCTGTCGGGCCGGATGCAGGGTGGTCAGGACCCGGACGGCGGTGGTCTTGCCGGCACCGTTGGGGCCGAGCAGGCCGAGGACGGTGCCTTCCGGCACGTCGAGATCGACGCCGTCCAGCGCTCTGACATCTCCGAAGGTCTTCACCAGATCTTCGGCATAGATGGCGCCTGGCATATGCGTGCTCCCCTGTGGGCTCCATCTTCCGCGAACCGGCTTTTTGCAAGCTGTCAGTGTGCCCGTCGAACGGGCGTGCGTGCCACACCGACGCGGCTGAACATAGCCGCGACCGCGTGTTCACATCCATAGATTTTAGGGAGAGGGTCCGACAAAACCGTTTCTACAGGGCCCCTGGCCTGGTCAGGCGCCATCGCCGCGCACCGTATACCGCGGCACCGACAGCGAGGACGGCCACACCGGCGACCACGGACGGCCACGGCAGCGCGACCGAAAGCGCCACGCAGCCGACGATCCCGACCGCGGGCAACCATCGGGCCGGGCGCCCTTCGGCGGCGGTCAGCGTGGCCGCGCTCGCGTTCGCGATGGCGTAGTAGACGAGCACCGCGAACGACGAGAACCCGATGACGGCGCGGACGTCGGCCACCGCGGCCACGACGGCCACGACCGCTCCGACGGCGACCTCGGCGCGATGCGGCACCGCGAACCGGGGATGTACGGCCGCCAGCGCGTGCGGCAAGTGCCGGTCGCGTGCCATCGCGAGGGTCGTACGCGAAACACCGAGCATCAACGCGAGCAGCGATCCGATCGAAGCGATCACCGCCCCGACCCGGACCACCGGCCCGATCGGATTCGCCCCGGCGACCCGGACGGCGGCGGCCAGCGGCGCCGGCGCCGACGCGAGCCCGGCCGGTCCGAGCACCGTCAGCACCGCCACGGCGACGGCGAGGTAGACCAGCAGCGTGATCGCGAGCGCGGCCGGGATCGCCCGCCGGATCGTGCGCGCCGGGTCTTTGCACCTCCTCGCCCAGCGTGGCGATCCGGGCGTAGCCGGCGAACGCGAAGAACAGCAGCCCGGCGGCTTGCAGGATGCCGCCCGGACGATCGACGGAGATCGCGAGGCGGTGCGAGTCGGCGTGGCCGGTGCCGAGACAGACGGCCACGACGACCGCCAGCACGACGAGCACGACGGCGACGATCGCGCGGGTCAGCCAGGCCGACTTCTGCACGCCCACGTAGTTCACGGCGGTCAGTGCCACGACGGCCGCGACCGCGATCGCGTGCGTGTAGCGGGGCCAGGCGTACGCGCCGACGGTCAGTGCCATCGCCGCGCAGGACGCCGTCTTGCCCACCACGAAGCCGAATCCGGCCAGGTAACCCCAGAAGTCGCCGAGCCGTTCGCGACCGTAGACGTACGTGCCGCCGGAGGTCGGGTAGCGGGCCGCGAGCCGGGCGGACGAGGTGGCGTTGCAGTAGGCCACGAGGGCGGCGACCGCGAGCGCGATCAGCAGGCCGGAACCGGCGGCGCGGGCGGCGGGCGCGAGCGCGGCGAAGATCCCGGCGCCGATCATCGAGCCGAGGCCGATGACGACCGCGTCACCGACACCGAGTTGCCGGCGCAGTCCTGTTGCTGCGGAGGGGCTTGTCACGATCCGGCACTGTACGCGACCTGTACGCCAGCGGTGTTCCGGCGACTAGTCCGGGCGTCGGGCTGACCCACCGTGGCGCACCGGTAGAGACTGGACGGGAAGCGGCACGGATGGCAGGGGAGGTCACCCATGACGGAGACGACGGGCACGATGCGGGCCTGGGAGGTCACCGAGCCGGCGCCGATCGAGTCCGGGCCGCTGCGCTTCGTGACCAAGCCGATCCCGACCCCGGCCGCCGACGAGTTGCTGGTGCACGTCCGCGCGTGCGCTGTCTGCCGGACCGATCTGCACGTCAGCGAGGGCGACCTGCCGGTGCACAAGCCGCAGGTCACGCCGGGTCACCAGGTCGTCGGCACGGTGGCGGCCATGGGTGCGGACGTCCGCGGCCACGCCATCGGCGACCGCGTCGGCGTCGCGTGGCTCCGGCACGTCGACGGCACTTGCGAGTACTGCGGTCGCGGCGCGGAGAACCTGTGCCCGAACTCGCTCTACACCGGCTGGGACGCCGACGGCGGCTACGCCGAGTACACGACCGTGCCGGCCGCCTTCGCGTACCCGCTGCCGCCGTCGGTCGACGACGTCGAACTGGCGCCGCTGCTGTGCGCCGGCATCATCGGCTACCGGGCGCTGCGCCGCACTGACCTGCGGTTCGGCGGCCGGCTCGGGCTCTACGGCTTCGGCGGCAGCGCTCATCTGTGCGCTCAGGTCGCCATTGCCCAGGGCGCGACCGTGCACGTGCTGACGCGCGGTGAGGCGGCCCGCCGGCTCGCGCTGGAACTCGGGGCCGCGTCCGCCGGCGACATCGACGACTTGCCGCCGGATCCGCTTGACGGCGCGATCCTCTTCGCACCCGTCGGTGACCTGGTGCCGCCGGTGATGCGGGCGCTCGACCGGGGCGGCGTGCTGGCGGTGGCCGGGATCCATCTGACCGACATCCCGCCGCTGAACTACGAACGCGAGCTGTTCTACGAGAAGGAACTGCGCAGCGTCACGTCCAACACCCGCGACGACGGCCGCGAGTTCCTTGCTGCTCGCGACGCGCTATCACGTCCGCGCGACCACGCACGTCTATCCGCTCGCGCAGGCGCAGCAGGCACTGCAAGACCTCAAAGCAGGGCGCTTCGACGGCACGGCGGTGCTCGTCAACGACATCTCCTGACGCCGGCGTTCCGCCATCCGGGCGGCCGTACTATCGCGGGATGACCAGCCGTCGCGCGAGGGGTGAGGCGTTCACGCTGCGACCGGCCGGCCCGCGCGCGTTCCTGATCGAATTCGCCGACCGTGACGGCGTGCGCGACTACTACGCCGAGGCGCTGCGGCGACGCGCTGCGGGCACGCTCGCGCCGAGCATCGAGATCGTCCCGGCCGCCCGCACGATCCTGTTCGATGACCTCGACGACGCCGCCGAGACGGCCCGGCAGGTGCGGTCCTGGGAGCCCGGCCGTGCGCCCGCGCCGAGGCCCCGGCGGATCGACATCCCCACGGTGTACGACGGTCCGGACCTCGCCGACGTGGCAACGCTGTGGGCCGTGACGCCGGCAGAGGCGATCGCACGGCACGCCGACCTGCGGCACGAGGTGGCGTTCATCGGCTTCGCACCGGGATTCGCGTACATCTCGGGCCTCCCGGACGAACTGCGGGTGCCCCGGCGGGATCGTCCGCGCACCCGGGTTCCGGCCGGATCGGTCGGGCTCGCCGACGAGTTCACCGGCGTCTACCCGCGCGAGTCCCCCGGCGGATGGCAACTGATCGGCCGCACCGATCTACCGATGTGGGACCCGGCCGCCGACCCGCCCAGCCGCCTGATGCCCGGCGACATCGTCCGATTCGTGCCGACGACATGAGCAACCATCTCGAAGCCGTCCGGCCCGGAGCCCTGACCACCGTGCAGGACCTCGGCCGTCACGGGTACGCCCACCTGGCCGTGCCGCGCAGCGGCGCCCTGGACGTCCCGGCGATGACGCTCGCGAACCGGCTCGTCGGCAATCCGGCCGGGGCCGCAGTGCTCGAGACGACCCTCGACGGAGCAGCGTTCAGGGCAGCCGAAACCTGCCGCGTCGCGGTGACCGGCGCCGACAGCCGCGTCCGGATCGGCTCACGCGAGGGCACCCAGGGCGTCCCGCTGACCGTCGAGGCCGGCGAGATCGTCGACATCGGCCGGGCCAGGCAGGGTGTACGCGCTTATCTGGCGGTCGCCGGCGGGATCGCGGTGCCACCGGTGCTCGGGAGTCGCGCCACGGACCTGCTCAGCGGCCTCGGCCCCGACATCGTGCGGCGCGGATCGATCCTGCCGGTAGGCGACGTCCAGCGCGACCACCACGACCACCACGCCGGCGACCTCCCGCCACCCACCCCGCCGGCCGACGGTCTCGACCTCGCCTTCCATTTCGGACCCCGCGACGACCGGCTCACCCCGGCCTCGATCAGCGGCCTGACCACGGCCGCGTGGACCGTGACGCCGCGGAGCAACCGCATCGCGCTGCGGCTCGCCGGACCGCCGCTCGCGTGGCGTACCCGTGACGAACTGAGCAGTGAAGGTGTTGTCCTGGGCTCGATCCAGGTCCCGCCGGACGGGCAACCGGTGCTCTTCCTGGCCGACCATCCGGCTACGGGCGGTTACCCCGTCGTCGCCGTGGTGCCCGCGCCCGACATCTGGCTCTGCGCGCAAGCGCGGCCGGGCAGTGTCATTCGCCTCCACGCCTCGCGATAGCTGGCGCCCGGAGCCCGTTCACGGCACCATGGGTGCGCGGTGCCGCACGGTCATCGGGTTCGTCACGGTACGGAGGCACATGAGCACGTCGGAACGCTCCTGGAAGCTCGTCGCCGCCGCGGTGGCCACCATGGTGCTCGCGACCGCCTGCGCGAACCAGCCGACGACGTGGGTGTCGTCGCCGCAGGCCCCGACCTCGACCTCGCCGGGCGCGCCCACTCCGTCACCGAGCGTCACGGCCTCAGCGGAAGACGCGTGCCTCACCACGACGATGGCGAAGATGACGATCAACCAGATCGTCGGGCAGGTCATGTTGGTCGGTACGCCGACCAGCGACATCGCCAGCGTGGGCACCGTGATGCGCTCACTCGACATCGGCGGCATCTTCCTCAACGGTCAGACGCACCAGTCAGCGGCCCAACTGCGTAAATCCATCCAGGCGCTACAGGCGCAGGCGCCGGCCGGCACGAAGCTGCTGATCTCCCTCGACCAGGAGGGCGGCGAGGTGCAGACGCTCCGAGGAGCCGACTTCCCACCCATCCCAGCAGCCGTGGACCAGGGAAAACTCAGTGACGCGGCGCTGCGGAAGCTCAGCACCGAGCTGGGCCGGGCCCGGCTCGCCGCGATCGGTGTCAACCTCGACCTCGCGCCGGTCTCGGACACAGTGCCGGCGTCCCTCGGCAAGGGAAACCCGCCGATCGGGGCGTTCCACCGGGAGTACGGCTCCGATCCGACCGCCGTGGCGACCGACATCACCACGGTCGTCGCGCCGGCGATTCAGGGCGACGGGCGTGCTGACCACGCTCAAACACTTCCCCGGCCTCGGGCGCGTCAAGGTGAAACACCGACTTCGGCACCGGCGCGACCGACACGGTGGCCACGGCGAACGATCCCTACCTCGCCCCGTTCATCGCTGGCATCCACGCCGGGACCGGCGCCGTCATGATCTCCTCGGCGCGCCTACCCGAACCTGGACCCGAACTCGATCGCGACGTGGTCCGCGCCGATCGTGACCGACTGCTGCGCCTCAAGCTCGGCTTCGACGGCATGATCGTCTCCGATTCGCTGGCCGGCGCCGCCGCCATCGCGAGCGTGCCGGTCTCCCAGCGGGGCGTGCGCTTCATCGAGGCCGGCGGCGACCTGGTGCTCACCACCCAGGCGAAAAACGCTCCGGCGATGGTCGCGGGCCTGCTCACGGCCGCCAAGGCGTCGCAAGCGTTCACCAAAGCAGCTCACCGCGGCCGCACGGTACGTGCTCGCCGCCAAATACACCGCCGGCCTGCTGGGATGTTCGCCACAGCAGCCGTGACGCGGGCCATCCGGCTCGGCAGGATGGTGTCATGACCTACGACGTCGACGTGGTGCGCGGCCACTACCCCGCCCTGGCTGAGGGCTTCGCCCATTTCGACGGCGCCGGCGGCACCCTCGTCGCTCGTGGTGTCGCCGACGCCATCGCCGGCGTGCTGACTGCGGCCGTGGCCAACCGCTCGGCGGCGTTCGAGCCCGGCCGGCGCTCGATCGCGATCGTGGCGGAGGCGCGCGAGGCGGTGGCCCGGCTGGTCGGCGGCGCGCCGGCCGGTGTCGTCTTCGGCGCCAGCTCGACCGCGCTGTCCTACACGGTCGCCCGCGCGCTCGCGAAGACCTGGCGGCCCGGCGACGAGATCGTGCTGTCGCAACTCGACCACGACGCGAACGTCCGCCCGTGGGTGCAGGCGGCGGCCACGGTCGGCGCCGATGTCCGCTGGGCCCGCGTCGACCTCGCCAGCGGCACGCTGCCCATCGAGCAGTACGCCGACCTCGTCACCGACCGGACGCGCTTGGTCGCGGTCACGGCGGCCAGCAACGTCTCGGGGTCCCGCCCCGATATCGCGAAGATCAGCGGCTACGCGCACACGGTCGGCGCGCTGTGCTACGTCGACGGCGTACACGCCACGCCACACATCCCCGTCGACGTGACAACGCTGGGCGCTGATTTCTACGTCACCAGCGTCTACAAGTGGTCCGGTCCGCACATCGCCGCCTGTGTCGCCGCCCCGGACCGCTGGGAGACGCTGACGCCCGACAAGCTCCTGCCGTCGTCGAACGCGGTCCCGGAGCGGTTCGAGGTCGGCACACCGAGCTTCGAGCTGCTG
Source organism: uncultured Actinomycetota bacterium (assembly GCA_963797605.1). Classification (GTDB taxonomy): domain Bacteria; phylum Actinomycetota; class Actinomycetes; order Mycobacteriales; family Micromonosporaceae; genus DASQPR01. The sequence continues at coordinate 699,195 of CAWCPX010000009.1, forward strand.
GCCGGCGTCACGGCGGCCGTGGAGCAGATGCGGATCGACGGCGGCGCGAACGATCTGCGGGCTTCGATGGCGGCGATCGAAACGTACGAGTCCGGGCTGTTCGCGCGGCTGCTGGCCGGGTTGGCCGAGGTGCCGGGCATCTGGATCTGCCCCGCCGACGGCGACCGGTGCCCCAGTGTCTCGTTTCGCCTGGCGGGACAGGTGCCGGCCGACACCGCGGCGTCGCTCGGGCGCGAACGCATCTGCGTGTCCGCCGGTGACTTCTACGCGGCCGAATACTTCGAGGCGCTCGGCCTGCGGGATCGCGGCGGCGCGGTGCGCGCGGGCATCTACCACTACACCACCGAGGCCGAGGTCGACCGGCTGCTCGACGCGCTGCACCGTCTGGCGGCATAGATCGCCCCGGCTACCCCATCGTCTTCGCGCCGTCGATCGTCTCGCGGATGATGTCGGCATGCCCGGCGTGCTGCGCGGTCTCACCGATGATGTGCAGCAGGACCCGGCGCACCGACCACTCCGCGCCCGGCTCGAACCACGGCGCCTCCGGCAGCGGGCGCGACGCGTCGAGATCGGGCAGCGTGGCGACCAGATCGTCGGTGCGGCGCGCGACCGTCGCGTAGCCGTCGAGCACGCCCGACAGCGTCTCTCCGGGCTCCATGCGGAATTGGCCGACCCAGTCGATCGGCTGGGCCTGCATCGCCTCCGCGCCCCCGACCGCGAACCGCATCCATCGATCCTCCGTCAGGGTCACGTGCTTGATCAGGCCACCCACGCAGAGCGCGCTGGCCGTCGGCGTCAGTGCCGCTTGCTCGTCGGTCAGGCCGACCGTGGTCTGCCGCAGGAAACCGCGATGTTTTGTCAACGACGCGATCAGATCAAGCCGTTCGCGTGTGGTCATGGCTCTGCTCTCCGCTCCGGGCGCTCGTTTCGTGCAACCGCGCGACTGAGTCTAGAGTTGAGCACCGACAAGAATCGGCTTACTCGCCTCACCACTCTCATCACACCGGGAAAGTCTCATCACACCGGGAAAGGACACGGTCGGCATATGAACGCGGAGATCGAAACCCTGGAGTTCCAGGCCGAGGCGCGCCAGTTCTGCAGACTGATGATCCATTCGATCTACTCGAACAAGGACATGTTCCTGCGCGAACTCATCTCCAACGCCTCCGACGCGCTGGACAAGCTGCGGCTGGAAGCCTTCCGCGACAAAGATCTCCAGGCCGACCTGACCGACCTGCACATCGAGATCGAGATCGACAAGCAAGACCGGCTTTTGACCGTACGTGACAACGGCATCGGCATGTCCCGCGACGAGGTCGTCCACCTCATCGGCACCATCGCCAACTCCGGCACCGGCGAACTGCTGGCGAAGATGAAGGAGGCCAACGACTCGGCCGCCTCGAAGGAACTTATCGGGCAGTTCGGCGTCGGTTTCTACTCCAGCTTCATGGTGGCCGACAAGGTCACGCTGCTGACCCGCCGCTCCGGCGAGACCGAGGGCACCCGCTGGGAGTCCACCGGCGAGGGCAGCTACACGATCGAGGCGGTCGACGACGCCCGCAGGGCACCTCGGTCACCGCTGCACCTCAAGCCGGCGGACGACGAGGACCAGCTGTTCGACTACACGTCCGAGCGGAAGTTCGGGAGATCGTCAAGCGCTACTCCGACTTCATCACGTGGCCGATCACGATGGCCGTCGAGAAGGCAGACGTCGAGCACACCGACGCCGACGCCGCGACCACTCGCGAGGTGGAGACGCTCAACTCGATGAAGGCGCTGTGGGCCCGGTCGAAAGACGAGGTGAAGCCCGACGAGTACAACGAGTTCTACAGCCACATCAGCCACGACTGGACCGACCCGCTCGAAGTCATCCACATGCGTGGCGAGGGCACGTTCGAATACCAGGCCCTGCTGTTCATTCCCTCGCGGGCACCGTTCGACCTGTTCCTGCAGGGCGGCAAGCGCGGCGTCCAGCTCTACGTCAAGCGCGTCTTCATCATGGACGACTGCGAAGCGCTGATGCCGCGAATACCTGCGCTTCGTCAAGGGCGTCGTGGACGCGCAGGACCTGTCGCTCAACGTGTCCCGCGAGATCCTCCAGCAGGACCGGCAGATCCAGCTGATCCGCCGGCGGCTGGTGAAGAAGGTGCTGGCGACCGTCAAGGACATGATGACCGCGGGCGCCGAGCGCTACGCCAGCGTTCTGGCGGCGAGTTCGGCCGCGCGGTCAAGGAGGGGCTGCTCGACGACGGCGACAACCGCGACGCGATCCTCGAGGTGTCCTCGTTCGCCTCGACCCACGACGACAAGCCGACCAAGCTCCGCGAGTACGTGGCGCGGATGAAGGAGGGTCAGGAGCACATCTACTTCCTGACCGGCGAGTCCCGGTCGGCGATCGAGAACTCGCCGCACATGGAGGCGTTCCGAGCCAAGGGTTACGAGGTGCTGCTGCTTGACCGACCCGGTCGACGAGGTCTGGGTCGACGTGGTGCACGGAGTTCGACGGCAAGCAGTTCCAGTCCGTCGCCAAGGGCGAGGTCGACCTCGACTCCGAGGAGGAGAAGCAGACGTCGGAGACCGAGCGGGAGCAGCAGCAGAAGGAGTTCGCTCCGCTGCTGTCCTGGATGGCGACCACGCTGAAAGACGACGTGAAAGAGGTACGGCTCTCCTCGCGACTGACCGACGTCGCCCGCCTGCATCGTCGGTGACGCGGACGATGTCACGCCGGCGCTGGCGCGGATGTACCAGGCGATGGGCCAGGAACTGCCGCCGATGAAGCGGATCCTGGAGGTCAATCCGACGCACCCGTTGATCGTCGGGCTGCAGAAAGCGCACGGCGCGCGCGAGGCCGACGAGCAACTGGCGCACGCCGTCGAGCTGTTGTTCGGCACGGCGCTGCTGGCCGAGGGTGGTCAGCTGAAGGATCCGGCTCACTTCGCGCGCCTGCTCGCCGATCGGTTGGCGCAGGCGCTGTAACTTCACGACGGGACGGTGCCGCCGGCGGTTCGGTGGCACCGTCCGTTTTGTCGGCCGTCATCGCGCGGGGTCAGGTCAGCGCGCGAGAATCCGGTCGAGAAGGGCGCGCAGGGTGATCCGGTCGCCGTCGCGGCCGCCCTCACCGATGACCAGGCGGGGTCGGGCCGGCACCACAATCGCGCCGGCGACGAGCGCGCGCAGCGACGGTGCCACGGACAGGATGTAGAACCGGCCGTCGTCGGCGACCGCGAGCCCCTCGTCAGCGCGCAGGTACCAGCCGGTCAGGTCGGTGCGGTAGCGGTGCCGGCCGTCGCGCGAGCGGGCCCGGAGCGGCACGGGAGCGATGTCACGACGTTTCGCCTCGTGGACGAATTCGAGCAGCATCCGACCCGCCCGCTCGGCGTCGTCGGTCTCCCGGCGGGCCAGGTCGGCGGCGTGTACGGCGATCGCGTGCTGCCGCTGCCGCGCCCAGTCCGACGCGCCCCGACCAGCCTCGCCCTGACCCGTCTCAGCCTGGCCCGCCTGAGCCTGGCCCGCCTGAGCCTGGCCCACCTCAGGTTGGTCCTGTTCCCCCGCGCTCATGCTGACACCCTAAGGTCGATCAGAGGACGCCGCCGTCGCGCGCGTGCACGATCAGCTCGTCGACCTCGAGACGTCCGATGCGCAGCTGTCTGATATAGCCGCGCCGGACCGCGAGCCGGCCGATCGCCATCGCCCCGACCGACAGGGCGCCGATGGCCATCGCACCGAGCGCGAACGCACCGACAGCCACGGCGCCGATCGCCACGGCTCCGGGCGCGAGCGCTCCACCCGCCATGGGCTGAGCTGCATGTTTCCGCATGTCGCATCACCTCCGTCCGGCTATTATCCGACCTCGCCGGCCCCGGGCGACGGGGTTTGGATCCGGCACATGCCGACCGTGACCGGTCGTGCTTGTCTGTAGGCTGACGGGACACTCTGCTCACGATGGAAGGCACCTCTCGCCATGATCCACGCCATCGGCCTCGTCGTGCACACCGGCAAAGCCGCCGCGATCGCCGCTGCGGAGTCCGTGCGAGCGTGGGCGCGGGCCCACGACATCACGAGCACGGACATCGATGTCTGGACGGTCAACGGCGTCAACGGGCGCCTCGACGCGGCCGAGGAGGCGACGCGGGCCGATCGGCCGGAGTTGATCGTCACGGTCGGCGGAGACGGCACGTTCCTGCGGGGCGTCCGCGTCGCGGCCGTGATCGACGCGCTCGTGCTCGGCATCGATGTCGGGCGGCTGGGCTATCTGACCGAGACCCCGGTGCCGGATCTCGAGGCGGCCCTCGACGCGGTGCTCGCCGGCGAGTTCATGGTCGACGAGCGCCTGATGCTGACGATGTGCGCGTCGCGTCCGCTGGAGATTCCGTCCGGTCTCGAGGCCTATCTGCGGTTCGGCCGAGGCCCGATCCTGCCACCGCCGACCCCGCGCACCCGCGCGTCCGCGGACCCGAACAACGGGCTGCCGCTGGACATCCTGGCACTCAACGATGTCGTGTTCGAGCGGCTGTCGCGGGAGGGGCAGACGAACGTCGCGGTGTTCGTCGATGGCCGGCTGCTCGCGTCCTACTCCGCCGACGCGGTGATCGTCTCCACACCGACCGGCTCGACCGCGTACAGTTTCGCCGCCGGCGGCCCCGTGCTGTCCCCGAGGATGGACGCGATCGTGTTCACGCCGGTGGCACCGCATATGGCGTTCAATCGCAGCCTCGTCGTCGGGCCTCAGGAGCGGGTGGCGGTGCAGGTCCTGCCGCATGCCGGCCCGATCGAGGTCTGTGTCGACGGGGCGCTGCGCGGCGTGCTCGATCCCGGTGACTGGGTCTCAGTCTACGCCGCCGCGCCCCGGGCCCGGCTGGTCCGCATGCGGGAGATGGATTTCCTGGGCCGGCTGCGTGGCCGCCTCGGCCTCGGCGACGCTCCAGCCGCGCTCGCCGACGAACGCGGACCGGACGGCACGTGACTGCGCTTCCGCCGCTGCGCTTCACCCAGGCCGAACTCGCGACCTTTCGAGGCGCCACGCTGCCCGACCTCGTCGGGCCGAGCACTCGACTGCTGTTCGTCGGCATCAACCCCGGTCTGCGTACGGTCGCGGTGCAGGCACATTTCGGCAAGCGCGGCAACCGTTTCTATCCGGCGCTCTACCGGGCCGGCATCGTCGATCGAGTCATCGATGCGGCCGACGGGTTCGCCGGCGACGACCGGGAATACCTGTTGGAGCGCGGTGTCGGCATCACCAGCCTGGTGCCCGGCGCGACCGCTCGCGCCGACGAGTTGGCGCCGGCGGAGTTGGTCGCGGGCGCGCGGGCGCTCGCGCGTCGCGTCGCGTCGCTGAAGCCCCGGGTCGTGGCGATCCTGGGCATCACGGCCTACCGCACCGCCTTCGGTCAGCGAGATGCCCGCGTGGGCCGGCAGCCGGAGACGATGGCCGGTGCCCAGTTGTGGGTGGTGCCGAACCCGAGCGGGCTCAACGCGCATTCGTCGCTGGCCGATCTCGCCGCCGCCTATCGGGAGGTCGCTGTCGCCGCCGGGCTCGATCCGGCGCCGGCCCTCACGCCATAGCGGGCGTCACGCCTGCGGCGCCACCTCGCGGAGCACGGCGTCTATGCGCGTGGCCAGCGTCAGGTCGAGGTCGGTCACGTGGCTGTCGGCTTCCCACGTCGTGACGCGGAGCGTGAGCGTACGCCAGCGGATGTCGATGTCGGGGTGATGATTGATCTCCTCTGCGACGACCGCGATCTGGTCGACGGCGTCGATGGCGTCCGGAAACGTCGGCAATGTGACCGTCCGGGAGAGGCCCGACGTGTCACCGTCCCAGCCGTCGAGAAGCGTGAGCGCGCTCGCGAGCGCGTCCGGCTCGATGAGTCTCATCTGCCCAACGTAAACCGCGCGATCCTCGCCGGAAGCGGTTTACCCGGGGTCCACGTCAGGGTCACCGTCGGCGCGGAGATCGGTGGCGGCCCATCCGGACCAGGCGCGTACGTCGATGACGATCACCGGGCCCGGCGGCGTGGCCTCGCGATACTGCGGGTAGCGCTCGGCCAGGGCCGCGATCGCCGCGGCACCGGCAGGGTCCGCCGCGTCGACGATCGTGGCGGCGCCGTCGGCACGCGCCCACCACAGCCGCGCCCAGTCGTCGCTGAACGCGTCCACGAGCAGGCTGACGGAGGGGTTGGCGCGGACGTTGTCGAGCCGGCGCAGCCGGGCGCCCGGACGCGGGTCGGTCTTCGGCTTGCCATCGATCGCGGTCACGATGCTCTCGCCGATGACGGCGAACACGATCGGCACCAGATGAGGACGCCCGCCCGCGTCCGCTGTCGCCAGTCGCGCGACCCGGCTCTCGTGAAACCGAGCCCGCGCCCACCCGGCATCCATACGCACGCTTACGACAATAGGATGTGCCACATGCGATTTGGAATGTTCGTGCCCCAGGGATGGCGTCTTGACCTCGCTGGTGTGCCTGCCGCTGATCAGTGGGCCACCATGCGTGATCTCGCCGTCGCCGCCGACGCGGGGCCCTTTGAGTCGATTTGGGTCTACGACCACTTCCACACGGTGCCCGTACCCACCGAGGAAGACACTTTCGAAGCCTGGTCCTTGATGGCGGCGTTCGCCGCCTCGACGACGCGGGTCCGTCTCGGGCAGATGTGCACGTGCATGGGCTACCGCAACCCCGCCTACCTCGCGAAAGTCGCCGCCACCATCGACGTGGTCTCCGGCGGCCGGGTCGAGATGGGCATCGGCGGTGGATGGTACGAGCACGAGTGGCTGGCCTACGGCTACGGTTTCCCGTCCGCGGGTGAGCGGCTCGGCATGCTCGACGAGGGCGTGCAAATCATGCGGCAGTTGTGGAGCACCGGCACCGCAACTCTGGCCGGCAAGCACTATCAGGTCGACGGCGCCATCGGCCGGCCGCTGCCGCTGCAGGAGGGCGGCATTCCGCTGTGGATCGCCGGTGGCGGCGAGAAGAAGACCCTGCGGATCGCCGCGCAGTACGCGCAGTACACGAACTTCGACGCGTCCCCCGAGGGTTTCGCCCGCAAGTCCGAGATTCTGCGGGAGCACTGCAAAGACGTCGGCACCGACTTCGACGCGATCGTGCGTTCCGGCAACTACAACGTGGTCATCGGTGAGACCGAGAAGGACGTCGCCGACAAGCTCGCCTGGATCCGTGCCCACTACCAGCCGCTGATCCCGAGCGCCGACCTGGAGCGGACGGCGGACCAGTTCGCGTCCGGTCCGCTGGTCGGCACGCCGGAGCAGATCGTGGAGCGGTTGAGCGAGGTTCGCGACCTCGGTCTGAGCTACATGATCGGTTTCTTCGTGGACGCGGCGTACGACCGCGGCAGCATCGACCTGTTCGCGACGAAGGTGATCCCGGAACTCGCGGACTGACACCCGCGACGGTGAGGGTTTGAGCCGGCCGGCTTCAGGGGTACATGCTGGAGCCGGCCGACCGTCGCACATCTCACGCGGGAGAAGCAATGTCACGTGGCACATGGATCGTGCTCGGCGTTGTGGTGGTGATCGTCGCCGTCGTCACGCTCATCGCCGCGCTCCGGGTGGTCTTCCGGCTCGTCGCCGTGAAACGCTCGCTCGGCGAGTTGGGCGCTAGTGGCAAATTCGCGTTCTGGGGAGCGCTGGCCTATCTGGTCTTTCCGATCGACATCCTGCCGGATCCGATTTATCTCGACGATTGGGCTGTGCTCGGCGGCGCGTTGTTCTTCCTGACGAGGCTGCTGCGCAAGCAGGAGTCGCTCCGGGGCGCGTTGCCGCATGCCCGCCGCGTCGCCGAGCACATGTCCGCCCGGCAGCGCCGCCGCTCCGGTGTGTAGTGCGCCCATCGGGCAGCGCGGATCGACGCCCACGAGGGCGTTTGCATAAACTTGCACGATTCTGTCAAGGTATATTTTCACATCGGATGCATTGTCGCGTGCCTATGAAATGCGACGCTACGCTTCTGTCACGTCAGACATCCGTGATCGTCGGCATCCCCTACCTGGTCATCGAGAAATACGACGCCTCGATCGGCGGCAGTTACCCGTGGCGGTTCGTGGCCGCCATCGTCATCATCGGCACCGGATAACGGTCGGGCCGGGCCGCGCATCGTGGACCGGCCCCGATTTCTCGGTACCACCGCGAGGCCACGGCCGAAAGTGGCAAAGTCGTGATCGTGTACCCGTGTGAGCGATCATGAGCGCGGAGGGAACACCCTCCCAGGCGGAGCCGGCAGCGGCTCCGTCGGCATCCGCGTCTGCTGACGGCGGCCAGCCGGAGTTCACCGGCAACAAGTGGTGGACGCTCGTGGCCGTCTGCCTCGGCACGTTCATGCTGCTGCTCGACATCACCGTCATCAACGTCGCCCTACCCGACATCCAGTTGGCGTTGCACTCCAGCTTCTCCGACCTGCAGTGGGTCGTCGACGCGTACGCGCTGACGCTCGCTTCGCTGCTCCTGCCGGCGGGCAGCCTCGCCGACCTGTACGGCCGTCGGCTCCTCTATCTCATCGGGTTGTCCCTGTTCACGATCGCCTCGGTGCTGTGCGGTGCGGCGACGTCGACGCTGATGCTGCAGTTGTCCCGCGGTCTGCAGGGTGTCGGTGGCGCGATCATGTTCTCGGTGTCGCTGGCCCTGCTCGCGGACTCGTTCCGGGGCAAGGATCGTGGCGTCGCCTTCGGCGTCTGGGGCGCCATCACCGGTCTCGCGGTCGCCATCGGCCCGCTGCTCGGCGGCGCGCTCACCTCCGGACTTGTCGTGGCGCTGGATCTTCTACATCAACCTGCCCATCGGCATCTTCGCGGTCATCGTCACGCTCATGCGGGTCGCCGAGTCCAAGGTGCAAGGCGCCCGCCGACCCGGACTTCATCGGCTTCGTCGTCTTCGCGCTGGCCCTGTCGAGCCTCGTGTACGCGCTGATCGAATCCAACGAATCCTCCTTCTCGGACGGCCGCGTGATCGGGTGTCTGATCGCCTCCGCGGTGCTCCTCGTCGTGTTCATCGTGGTGGAACAGCGCATGCGTCAACCCATGTTCGACCTCGGTCTGTTCCGGCTGCCGACGTTCTCCGGCGCCGCCGTCGCCGCCTTCGGGCTCAGCGCGTCGATCTTCTCGATGCTGCTCTACCTCGTGCTCTACCTGCAGGACGTGCTCGGCTTCAGCGCGTTCGACACCGGTCTGCGACTGCTCGTCATCTCCGGCGGCATCGTGCTTACGACGCCGATCGCGGGCCGGCTCTCCGCACGCGTGCCGGTGCGGCTGCTGATCGGCCCGGGCCTGATGCTCGTCGGCGTCGGACTGCTGCTGATGCGCGGCCTGAACGCCGACTCCAGTTGGACGCACCTGATCCCGGGTCTGATCATCTCCGGTGCCGGCGTCGGCATGGTCAATCCGCCGTTGGCCTCGACCGCCGTCGGCGTCGTGCGACCCGACCGCGCGGGCATGGCCTCCGGCATCAACTCGACCTTCCGGCAGGTCGGCATCGCGACCGGCATCGCCCTGCTCGGCACGCTGTTCTCCAACAAGGTGACCAGCGACGTGATCGAGCAGACGCGGCGGGTTCCCGCGCTCGCCGGTCGAGGGCAACAACTCGCGAACGCCGTGCAATCGGGCGACTCGCAGCAGGCCGTCAGCCAGATCCCGCCGAGCGGCCGGGCCGCGGTCGAGCAGATCGTGTCCGGGGCGCATTCACCGCCGGTCTCGATCGGATCCTGCTCGTGTCGGCCATCATCGCGCTCGCGGCCGGGCGTCGTCGCGTTCGCGACCCTGCGCAGCAAGGACTTCGCCAGCCGCCGTCAGCCGTAGGGCTCGTCTCCAAGTCGGTCTTCACCAGCACCGTCAGCCCTAGCGGCCGGCGCAGATGCCTTCGACCAGTGCCTCCTGCAACCGATTGGCCGTCGCGACGTCGGGTTTCCGCGCCGCCAAGACGTCCGCGTAGAGGAACGACTCCCCCAGTCGCACGAGCGCGTACGCGAGCGCGTCCGGTTCGATCGACCGGCGTGAGCTCGAATTCGGCCATGTCGGAGCGGATCAGCGCCGCCACGAACGTGACGATGCCGGTCTGCACCTGCCCGCGTGGATCGGTGAGCAGCCGAAGCGTCAGCGCCGGTTCGTCGTCGAGAAGGTGCCGCAGACCGATGGACTCGGACACGATCGCGTTCACGTGCCGTCCGGTCCCCGGGGTGTGCAGCGCGCCCTCGGGCCGCTCCGCCTCCCACCGCTGCGCGGCCACGACGAGCGTGCGTTCGGTCAGAGCCCAGAGCACCTTCCCGAGCAGCGCCTCCCTGCCGCCGACGCGCCGGAACAACGTGGCGCGGGAGACGCCCATCTCGTCGGCGAGCCCCTGCATATCCAGCCGCCGGCCATCGTGCACCCATCGGACGGCGCGGTTGACGAACCGAACGGACCCCGCACCCGTCGGACTCGCGGGCGAAACCGCGCTCGACGCGGCGGATGGAACAGTGGCTGTCCGGTCCATTGTGGCCATCACACCTCCTGGCGACAGGCTCTACCGGGACAACATGTCGTCCGCGTGTCCCCCGTGCAACATAAGTCGAAACTGTTGCACAGATCACGTGTCGGTGCCATCCTGGCCCATACGCCGAGGCACCCCCCGATCTTCCCGAGCCGACGCGGCCCCTCACAGAACGGATCGCCATGTCAACGACCGCCCTGGCTGATTCAGCCTCGCCACCCATCGACGCCAAACGCGGAATCTGGGGGCGCCAGCTCGACCGCTATCCCGCGAACGCACCTCGAGCCTTCTACCTCGGCATCGTGGTGCTCGCGACGATCGTGCTCTACTACGAGCTGTACGTGCAGGGTTCGGTGGCCACACAGATCGCCACCGACCTGCACATGTCGTTGACGTACCTGATCACCGTCTCGATCGTCGGCAACGGTGTCGGCGCACTCGCGTCGGTCGTGGCCGGGCTCGCCGACCGGTGGGGTCGGGCCAACCTGACCGTCTACGGTCTACTCGTCACCGGCGCCCTGGTCTACTTCGGTCTCGCCAACGCACACAGCAAGCAGGTCTACCTGATCCTCTTCGCGATCGTCAGCTTCGTCGAGGGCATGATCCTCGTCGCCACCCCGGCTCTGATCCGCGACTTCTCGCCGCAGCTCGGCCGCGCGTCGGCCATGGGTTTCTGGACGCTCGGCCCGGTCGTCGGCAGCCTCGTCGTGACCGAGGTCTCGAGCCACACGCTGAACTCGCACCCCGACTGGCAGTACCAGTTCCGGATCTGCGGCATCGTCGGTCTCGTCGTCTTCGCGCTCGCGTTCGTCGGCCTGCGCGAACTGGCCCCGAAACTCCGTGACCAGCTCATGATCAGTCTTCGCGACCGCGCGCTGATCGAGGCCCGCGCCCGTGGCATCGACCCGGACGCCGCGATCAAAGGTCACTGGGGTCAGATGATGCGCGCCGACATCTTCGGCCCGGCCTTCGCGATCAGCGTCTTCCTGCTCTTCTACTACATCGCGGTCGGCCTGTTCGTCGTCTTCTTCGCGACCACGTTCAACTACAGCACCGCACGCGCGAACGGCCTCGGCAACTGGTACTGGGCCTCGCAAGCGATCGCGCTGATCATCGTCGGCATCCTGTCGGACTGGCTGAAGGTCCGCAAGCCGTTCATGGTCGTCGGTGGTCTCATCAGTGCCGTCGGTGTCGCGTTGTTCGCCATCGCGACCGGACACCCGGACACGACGTACAACCACTTCGTCTGGATCATCCTGCTGATCGCGATCGGCGGCGCCATCGCGTTCGCGGCCTGGATGGCGGCCTTCACCGAGACCGTCGAGAAGCACAACCCGGCCGCGACCGCGACCGGTCTCGCGGTCTGGGGCGCCACGCTGCGCACGTTCGTCGTGATCGCGCTGATCGGCCTGATCTTCGTCATCCCGTCGGCGAACACGCTCGTCGGCACCGGCGCCACCGTGCAGACGATGGCGGCCGGCCACGACCCGAGTCTGAACGCCGCCGAGAACGCCACCGTGAAAGCGGTCGCGGCCGATCCCTCCATCGTCACGAAGGTGCAGTCACTGGCCGCGCAGGACAAAGCGCAGCTGGCGACCGCGGCGAAGCTCAAGCCGGAGACCTCGGCCGCGCTGACGGCGAACCCGACCGACCCGGCGACACAGGCCGAAGCGCTCAGCGAGATCTCCGGCGTCGCGGCGGCGGACGTCGGCCGGGTCATCGCGCTCGGCACGCAGTACAAGGACCAGCTGGCCACGGCGGCAACGCTCAGCCCGGCCACGCAGGCAGCCCTGCTCACCAGCCCGACCGCGCCGGCCACCCAGGCCGCGGCGGTCGGCGAGATCGCCAAGGGACTGCAGATCTCGGCCGCCGCCGCGGCGGCGAAATTGCAGGCGCTCGCGGCCGTACCACCGGCTGACCTGGTCTTTCTCAGCACCAACGGTGCTCCCGTGCAGGCCGCCGTCACCGAATTGACCGCGCTGGCCGCCGTCCCGGCCGCCGACCTGGCCTTCCTCGCCAAGTACGCGCCCGGACTGCAGGACCCGAAGGTGGTCGCGGCTCTGACCTACCTCAACAAGCAGGCGCCGGTCGTGCAGAAGGCCGTCAAGGACGCACCCGGGCAGTGGCAGCTCTGGTGGTGGATCTGCTTCGCCGGGCAGCTTCTCTTCCTGCCGTTCATCTGGATGATGGCCGGCCGCTGGAGCCCGGCGAAGGCGCGGGCCGACGCGCAGGCGCACGACGAAGCGATCAGCCGCGAGTTGGCCGCCCTGAGCAGCGACGAGGCCGCCCCCGCAGTCTGATCCCGCTCGACGCGGACGGCGCCGGCTCACCCGAGCCGGCGCCGTTTTCGCTGCCCCGACAGGTTGCGACACCCGTCAGGCCGGCCGCCGCAGCACGGTCACGGCGAAGTCGGCATCGCCGTGCCACGGCCGCAGGTCCCACGTCGCGAACCGCTGCTCGACGACGAGACCGGCGGCGACGGCGTCCGCGTCGAACGCCGGCAGCCGGTAGTCACGCGTGAGCGTGAACCCGACGACGACCGGACCGTCCGGCTTGACCAGCGCTGCGAGCCGGCGCAGCACGTCGCCCTCGGTGCCCGGTGCGACGTAGACCATGACGTTGCCGGCCACGACGACGGCGTCGAACGGCTCGGCCTGCTGCGTCCCGGCGGAGACGTCAGCGAGGTCGATGTCGGTGAGGTCACCGACGACCCAGGTCAACGTCGGGTGGTCGGCCCGGGCCGCTTCGATCAGCACCGGATCGGCGTCGACACCGACCACGTGATGACCGCGTGCGGCGAGCGCGGCGGCGACCCGGCCGGGTCCGCAGCCCGCGTCGAGAATCCGGGACCCGGGCGCCACGATCGCGTCGAGAAGCCGCGCCTCGCCGGCGAGGTCACGGCCCTCGGCCGCCATCTGCCGGAACCGGTCGATGTACCGCTGGGAATGCCCTGGCTCTAAATCCGTCACCCAACGCGTCACCTTCGTCATGCGCGCCAGTGTAGGGACGCGGTCGGCGGTGTTACCCAGGTCACACCGTCCCCGCGCCGTGATCGAGGTAAGAACGAGGGGCACACACGCCCCGGACGAAGGAGAAGTCGATGGCCGACAAGCCCGTGCTGCAACCCGGACCGGATCACCCGATCACGGTCACGGCCAATCCAGCTCGGATCGTCGTCTCGGTCGCCGGCCACGTCGTCGCCGACACCCGGCGCGCCCTGACGCTGCGGGAGGCGTCCTACCCGCCGGTGCAATACATTCCGATGGCCGACGTCGACGCCTCACTGCTGGAGCGCACCGACAACGCGAGTTACTGCCCTTACAAGGGCGACGCGAGCTACTACAGCATCCCGGCGGGTGGCACGCGGTCGGTCAACGCGATCTGGGTCTACGAGTCGCCCTACGCGGCCGTGGCTGAGATCAAGGACCACGTCGCGTTCTACCCGGACCGGGTCGACTCGATCGTCGAGCACCCGGCGGCCTGACAAGTCGCCCGCTGGTGCCTTATCTCGCGGGCACGCCCGAGAGTCGCGTGCAGTAGGCCAGCAACTCGTCCTGGAACGCGACGTCTCGGGCGGCCGGGTTCACGCCGCTCGGCTTGTGATGGAAGAAGCCGTGACCGGTGACGTTGGCCGCCTCGTCGTCGCTCACCGCGAGCCACGCCTGGGTCGTCGAGCCGAGTTCGACGTCTCCCGAGGCTCCAGGGCCGCCCATCTTCGTCGCCACCCAGCCGGGGTCGACGGCGTTGGAGAGCACGTCCGGCCACCGGCGCGCATAGGCGAAGGCCAGAACCACATCGAAGAGCTTGCTGTTCGAGTACGCCTGCGACCCGCTCCATTTCCGACGCTCCCACTGCGGATCGGCCAGATCGGCGACGCCGCCCTCGTGCATGCTCGAACTGAGATAGACCAGCCGCGACGGCCGGATCATCAGCTCGGTCAGCATGTAGGGCGCGAGCACGTTGATGACGAACACGTGCTCCAGCCCGTCGACCGTCTCCACGCGAGCCTGCCGGGAGCCGACGGCCGCGTTGTGAATGACCGCGTCGTAGCGCCCGAGCATGTTGGCCTCGGTCGCGACCTGGCGGATGCCGTCGAGGCTGGAGAGCTCACCGATCACGACGTTTTCCGCGGTCGGCAACTCCGCGCGCGCGTCGGCGGCCCGGGTGGCGTTGCGGGCGTGCAGCGTGACCGCGTGACCCCATGTGGCCAGAAGCCGGGCGGCACCCAGCCCGAGACCGTCCGATGATCCGGTGATGAGGACGCGGGCCATGATCAGCCCCGGCAGGCGGTGATCACGGCGAACTTCTCGCTCGCGGGCATGGCGGACACAGGAATCCCCTCTCCCCATCGACCCTAACCGCGCACCCTCGGCTTCGCTGGCCAAGTCGACGGAAGGATCCCTCAGTCCGCCCGCGCGCGACGCCCAGCCACGGTCCTGGGAATCGTGGATTTGGGCACGGTTGCCTTGGCCAGCGTCGATCGCAGCGCCCGGCGTGCGATTGGGCCGAGTTCGTCGACGACCTCCAACAAGACGGCGAGTTGGTCGAGCGCGGCGAGCGCGCGGTCGGCCCCGGCCGCATCGACGCCCTCGTAGAGTTCCAGGCCGATGAACGCCGCCGACACCGCGCGCGCCAGCCCGGGTATGTCGGCGACCTCGGCGAGCGGCGAGCCGGCAATCGTCCGCGTCAGAACTGCCTCGATCTCGGCGGTCCAGAGCCCGAGAGCGGCCGCGACCGGTTCGGCCAGCCGGTTGTCGACCTGGGCGCCGGCGAGCAGTTGCGCCAGCACCGACACGTTGCCGAGTTCCCGCTCCGCCGCGTGAAGTTCGCGGCCGACCGCCAACAGTTGCCGCAGCGTGGTCACCTCGCCCAGCGGGCCGGCCCAGGTCGCGACGCGTTCGGCCGCCCCGGCGTGGCAGGCGGCAGCGAGCAAGTCATCGACGCTGCCGTAGTGGTAGAAGACGAGCGCCTGGTTGACATCGGCGGCCGCCGCGATCGTACGCGCGGAGACGCCGGCGATCCCGTGTTCCCGAACAGCTCGCATGGCCCCGTCGAGCAGCCGCGCCTTGGTGTCGGAGCCTCCAGATACTTTCGTCATTCGCGTACGCTCTCCCGCATCGGTCGCACGGTCGCCGGTATCGCGTCGGGTGCGCATGCCGGATAGACCGCGGTGAACGAACCACGGTAGCCGAACAGCGGCCCGAACTTCGGATTCGTCACGGTGACGCTGATGCGGAAGCGATCCGCTTCCTCGTCGTACCACTCGTGCACCTCGGCATTTCCCGACGCGACCGCCGGCACCGGCAGACCCGGCACGCCCTCGCAGAAGCGTTGGCTCCCGGTGGTGATCCGGAGCCCGCCTGCGTCGTCGACACGGATCGACAGATCGACGGCGAGGTGCTGGTGGGTGCCTAGGTAATCGATGACCCGGCCGCGCACCGCGCTGTAGATCATCGTGGCGTCGAATCGGCGTACGCGTCCGCTCGGCATGGTGAACGAACGCGTGAACGTGACCGTTTCCCGGCCGAACCGGTCGACGTAGGCGTAGTTCTCGATACGGAACGGGACGCCCCTGCCGCGCTCCGGAAACAGAATGTTGCGGGTGGCGCCGAGGTAGAGGAACGGCAGCGTGAACGCGCGACCGCGCCAGATCTCGTCCATCGTGCCGGTGCCGACACACGCGATGCCCTCGGCGCTGCCGAATCCGAAGCGTTCCTGCAATCGTGGATGCAGTCGCTCGAAATCGGGGCCGAGCGCGCGTGTGAAAATCGAGGTCATGGCTGCTCCAGGGTGGTGAGGGTGGCCGGGGCCCGGCCGGCCGACGAGTCGAGTGGGCGACGCCGGCACCGACGAGCCGCGGGCGTGAGCGGGCTCGGCGACAGCACGACGACAGCGATTGCGGCCAATACAGCCGCACCGGCGGAGAAGATGCCGGCAACCGCGCCTACGACAGCCACCCGAGTTCCGAGATCAAGCCATGCGTACGCGAGGGAACGCTCGGGGCTGATACCGCGCTCGGCCCAGAGCCGCAGCCGATCGAACGACCAGGCCGTCGCCCACCCGAGCAGCGGCCGGAACGCGATGTCGGCGACGTGCCCGAACCGTCCCCAGCCCGGCGTGTACTGATAGCCGGTGAGAAACCGGACGCTCCCGTCGACCGGCACGTATCGCCAGTAACCGCTGCCCCGGCGAATCAGCGACAGCCGGTCGCCGGAGGCGAAGCGCAGCGCGGACGTACGCGTGCCGTCGGCGCGACTACTCTCCCCGACCGTGACGCCCGTGCCGCCGACCGTGAGACCCGGAAGCACCCGGACGGTGTAACCGAACCGCACGGCGGCACTGCCGGGATCGCCTGCCAGCAACCCGATGCGGGTGAACCGCAGATCCCATCGCTGATGGCAGCCCGGATCCTGCGTGAGCTGCCACAGGTCGGCGGCCGACGCGTTGATCCGGGTTTCCACGTAGATAGGCCGGCCCACCGCGCACCCCCGTCGGTTTAAGCGAACGCTCAAACCGGAGGCTAGCAGTATTTAAGCGTTCGCTCAATAGTCGTCCGACCAGGGTGCCGTGGAGGTCAGATCGCGCGGTGGGGGTTAGATCGCCGCGCCCTTGTTGGCAAGCATCTCGCGGAGACGGGAAATCGAGGTTCCCTCGGCCATCTCCTCGCCGGAGAACACGACGTCGTACGCGTCCTCCAGGGTGATGATGATCTGGATCTGCTTGACGCTCGTCCATTCTCCGTGGGTGGCCTGGCTGACCTCGCCGGTGGTGTTCGGGTCGATCTCGAGCACGGTGTAGACGAGCGATTCCAACGTCTCCATGTGTGTCTCCTCGTGGGCTAGTGGCGGAAAACCATGGCGGAGGCGACGGTGTTGATGCCCGACGCCGCCATCACGTAGGCGTCGCCCGGTCGCAGTCGCCCGGAGGCCGTCACGTCGGCGTAGTTGATGAACGAGTCCGCCGAGAACGAATGCGCCTGCGCCGGGACGTTGTCGAGATGGACCCGGTCGACCGGCAGCCCGAGAATCCGCGCGACCCGGACCCACGAGACCCGGTTGACGTTGTGCGGCAGCACCACCGTGACGTCGTCCCAGGTCAACCCGGCGGCGCGGACGGCTTCGTCGAGGGCGGCGGCGAACGTGTCCGCGTATCCCTCCTGGTAGGTCGTGCTGCCGTCGCCGGTGCGGGAGACATAGGACAGCAGCCGGTCGCGATCGCCGTCGGCCGAGACGATCACGGCGGCGGCACCTTCGGCCATGATCGTGATATCCGGAATGTGCTGCACCTCCGGCGAACTGGCCTTCTCTCCGGTGAGCACGAGCGCGAGACTCCCGGTCTGGATGTCCCGGCTCAGCAGCCGGCCGGCCAGGTCGATCGCGAGCAGACCGGACGCGCACGCGTGCTCGGCGACCACGAAGCAGATCACGTCGTCGCGAAGGCCGAGCTTGATCGCGATTTCCCGCAGTGGGAAGGGTTGCGTGTGCGAGACCGGCAACTCGCTGCGCGCCGCGATGACGTAACGGATCCGGTCGGCGTCGTCGGCCAGCCCGCGAAGGCCGGCGGCGGCCTCGACCATCTGCTCGGCGTAGTCGCGGTCCGCGTCCATCAGCACGTTTTCCAGGCCGTGCAGCCGCTGGAAGACGCGAACGTCCATCGGAGCGAGCCCGAGGTGCTCCCCCAGCGACGCGAGCGGCACGGCGGCCGGCACGTGCACCGAGATCTCTCGCAGCGCCGTCAACGGAAGCGCCGTGAGGTGACGGGCAGCGTTGATCGCAGTGAATGTGGCCAAGTCATGTTGATATATTGCAGAGATCCGTCGATTAATGCCAGTCTATCGATCAGAAATCTGCATCGACAGTGCTCAGCACGTGCAAACTGCCCGCACGTCAGATGAGCGTTCCCAAACTGCGGTAATCGGTCTTGCCCCGGTCGTTGCGCGGGAGGTCGGCGAGATGCACGAACTGCTCCGGCACCATGTAGTACGGCATCGTGTGCGACAGGTGCGCGCGCAACTCGTAGGGCGGCTGCTCGGCACCGGTGTAGAAGGCGACGATGAAGCCGCCCAACCGGCCCTCGGCAGTGACGGCGGCCGCGTCGAGCACCCCCGGCACCGCTCGCACGTGCTGTTCCACCTCGCCGAGTTCGATGCGGAACCCGCGCACCTTCACCTGGCGGTCCAGTCGTCCAAGGTGGAGCATCAGGCCGTTCTCGACGCGTACGCGGTCACCGGTGCGATACCAGCACTCGGCCGGCACCGGTGACGGGCCGTCGTAGTCGCGTGCGAGATCATCGTCGATCACGAAGAACCGGCCGGCATCGTCGCGCGGATCGAGGTAGGAAATGAGCCGCTGCGAACCGCGCATGCACAGCTCACCCTCGCCGGGCGAGACCTTCAGACCGTCAACCAGACACCAATCCAGATGGGGGTACGGCGTGCCGATCGGCACCGTCCCGTTGTCCGTCGCGGGCCAGGCGCCGGGGTCGGCCGGCAAGACGTATTCGGTGCAGCTGACCGTGAGTTCGGTCGGGCCGTACACGTTCTCGATCACGCTGTTCGGCGCCGCGGCCGCCCACGCGCGTGCCTGATCGAGGGTCAGCGGCTCACCGATGAACGAACTGCGCACCAGGGCCGGCATCGCTCCGGCAGGCAGCGATCGCATTTGCCGCGCGATGGACACGACCGACGGCACCGAATACCAGTGGGTGATGCCGCGGCCGGTGACGTACTCGACCGGGCGCGCCTCGTCCCGCTCGGTCGGAATCACCAGCGTCGCGCCCGACGTGAGGCAGGCGAGCAGGTCGAAGACGGACGGGTCGAAGGTCAGCTCGAAGTTGTTGGTGAGCCGGCATCCCGGGCCGAGTCCGGAGCACTCGATGACGTGGTCGAGGTACGCCGTGAGCGCCGCGTGCGGGATCCGTACGCCCTTCGGCACCCCGGTCGATCCGGAGGTGAACAGCACGTACGCCTCGTCGCCGACCGATCGACGGCCACCTTTGCCGGCGGCGGTCTCGGACGCGTCGACGACCTCGATGCCCGCTGCCGTCCACCCGGTGACGACCTCATCGGCCGGGGACCCGTCGGTCACCACGGTGCGTACGCCGGCCGCGGTCATCATGGCGGCCAGGCGACCCGCGGGTGCCTGCGGCGACATCGGCACGGCGGATCGCCCGGACACCAGCACGGCCATGTAGGCGACCGGTCCGGCCAGGCTCTTGCCCACGCATACGCCGACCCGATCGCCGGCATCGGTCAGCCGCGCCGCGACCGCGGCCACCCGCCGGCCGAGTTCCCGGTAAGTGACCGTGTCGTCCGCCAACTGTAGGGCGATCACGTCCGCATAAGCGTTCACCGCCGTGTCGAACCGGCTGACCACATCGTTGCCCGGCACCCGCTCTGTCACCGTCTGCGCGATCGGCATCTCCACGATCGGCGAGTTTACACATATGGATGCATCGGTCCGAGTCCAAACGGATGCTTAGAACGCGCACCGTAGGCGATTCCTGACTAAACCAGTAGGATAAGAGTATATGATCCACTCCAGCGTCCGCGCTCACCTGGGAGATCTGATGTCCATTCTTGACGAAGTACTGCAAGCAAACGCTGCATACGCGGGCTCCTTCGGCGCCAAGGCCGATCTCGCCTTGCCACCCGCCCGCGGGTTCGCGGTGTTGACCTGCATGGACGCCCGCCTCGACCCGGCGAAATACGCGGGTCTCAGCGAGGGCGACGCGCACGTGATCCGCAACGCCGGCGGCCGCGCGAGCGACGACGCGATCCGTTCCCTGGTCATCTCCTACAAGCTGCTCGGCACCAAGGAATGGTTCGTCATCCACCACACGAACTGCGGCATGGAGTTCTTCACCGACGAGGTGATCCGCGGCCTGCTCGCCAACAGCCTGGAGACGGCGACCCTGGGCGCCGACGGTTTCTACGATGTCGGCGTCGGCCCCGGCTCGCCCGAAGCGAAATACATCGACTGGCTCACCATCAGCGACAACGCCCAGAGTGTCGCCGAGGATGTCAGCCGCATCCGCTCGCACCCGCTCGTGCCGGGCAACATCCCGATCTACGGCTACATCTACGACGTCTCGACCGGCCGCCTGGTGGAGGTGCCCGAGGCCACCAAGGCCGGTCTGCCCACCTGAGAGGTCCCGATCGGAGCCGGGGTTACGGCCGGAGGTAGGTCTTGGCGAACGCGACGATCTGGTCGCTGGATGGCGTCGCGTAGTCGGTCATCGTCTTCGTGCCGGCCGCGACCCCGAACTCCGACGTCGGGCAGCTGCCGTCTGACGCCGCGACGACCGTATTACCGAGTTGCTTGCCGGTCGTCGCCTCGTACGCCGTCAACATGTAGGTCGCCGTGTACATCTTGACCACGAGCGCGTCTGGCTTGTTGTCGACCGTGTAGCCGTCGCAACTCTGGGCGAACTTCTGCGCCGTCCGCTTGCCGCAGAGCACCACGTCGATCGCGGCCCACGCGTTGCCGCTCGCGGTGAACTGCACGGTCCAATCGGCGGGCAGCTCGGACGACGAGTCGACCAGGTCACCGTTCTTGTACGTCTCGATGTAGAGGGCCTTGTGCCCTGTGGCGGCGGTCTTGGCGTAGGGCGTCGCTGCGGAGACGGTCGCGCCCGAGCACACCGGCTGGAAGTCGTCCGCGAAAAGCTGCTTCGGGTGCGCGGACGCGGTCGAGCCGGTGCCGCTCGTCCCGGAGCCGGAGCCCGAGGAGGAGCCGGAGGAACTGCAGCCCGCGAGCACGACGGCGATCGCCGCGACCGCCGACACGCTCGCGAGACGTCGGAAAATGGGCATGTTCGAGCGCATCGTTACCTCCATAAGCGGGAACCGGCCGGCGACCGGACCCTGGGGCGAGGGCGCCGACGTGACGCCAACCGAGGAGGCGTTCCATCACGTTCCATCCGCTGGCCGGTTCGATCGCTCTCTTTGCCCGCGCCGACGCGTACCCGGCAAATATGCTTGATCGATGGACAGTGACGCCGAGGTCAGGGCCCGAATTCTGGAGCATTGGC
The DNA here is from genome assembly GCA_963797605.1 of uncultured Actinomycetota bacterium. GTDB lineage: Bacteria > Actinomycetota > Actinomycetes > Mycobacteriales > Micromonosporaceae > DASQPR01. The sequence continues at coordinate 720,696 of CAWCPX010000009.1, forward strand.
GGGCGTCCGAGCAGGGTGACAACGTGACCGAGCACGCGATCTACGCGTCCGACGCGATCCTGGACTATCCGCAGTCGGGCGAGCGTTTCCGCGGACGTGCGACCATCGCCGCCCAGCGCGGCGGCCATCCGGCCGAGCGGCACTTCGCCGTCAAGCGGATCACCGGTACGGGTGATCTCTGGGTAAGCGAGTGCGTGATCACCTACGACGGCGCGCCGACGCATTCGGTGAGCATCATGGAGTTCTCCGACGGCTTGGTCGCTCATGAGACCCAGTACTTCGCCGACCCCTTCGCACCGGCACCGTCGAGAGCCTCGCTGGCCGAAACGATGCCGAGCCAGGTCGAGTAGCCGCGAACACCGTCGCCCGCTCCGCCGACGGCCCGGACCGCGTGTGTCGGTGACCCCGATCAGGTTGACTATGACGATCGGCATAGTTCATGCTGGAGCTGCACGAGTATGTACCTCGTCATAGTCTTCGCGTCACCACTCGGAGGACCACCATGCCCATGATCGACGTGTACGCGGTCACCGGAACCTTCACCGACAAACACGCGCTCGCCCAGAACCTGGCGGCGGCCGTGATGCGTTGGGAACAGGTGCCGCCGATCTCGCTGTTCCAGAAGAACACCGCCGCGTTCGTGCACGACCTGCCGGCCGATTCACTCTCGAACGTCGCGGGCGACAACGATTACGTCCGCGTCCAGGTGTTGACGCCGGTGGGCGTCCTCGACCGCGACAAGCAGATCGGCGTCGTACGCGAGCTGACCGACATCGTCGCGGCGGCCGCGGGCGATCCGACGCTGACCGACCGCACCTGGGTGTTGATCAGCGAATCGCCCGAGGGCGGTTGGGGCATCAACGGTCACGCCAATACGGGAGCGGACATCGCGGCCGCCGCCCGCGCCGAACTCACCGCGATCGCCGACGCGAAGGCGGCCGCGGAGTAAATCGATTGCCGGCATCACTCGCCGTCTGTTGTGCTGAAACCTCAGTTCGCATCAGCCGACAGAAGGACGTGTGCATGTCGATCCTCGACGATCCCGGTCTCTTCGGCCGGCTCTGGGCCGACGGCTACGACGGCGATGGCGGCCCCGATCCGGTTCCGGCCGTGGACTTCCTCGACGCTCGCGCGAACGGCGGCCCGATCCTCGAGCTCGCGATCGGCACCGGTCGGGTCGCGTTGCCCCTGGCCGCCCGCGGTCACACCGTCGCGGGCGTCGAGGCGTCGCCGGAGATGGTGGCCCACATGCGAGCGAAGCCGCGCGGGCCCGAGATCGAGGTCGCGATAGGCGACATGGCCGACGTACCCGTCTCCGGGCCGTACACCCTCGTCTACCTGGTCTACAACACGCTGTTCAATCTCGTGAGCGCCGAGCGGCAGGAGGCGTGCTTCCGCAACGTCGCCCGGGTGCTGGCGCCCGGTGGCGCGTTCGTGATCGAGACCTTCGTGCCGGATCCGGCCGACTTCGACCGCGATGAACAGGTACAGGTACGCGCGGTCACCGAGGACTCGGTCACGCTGCGGGTCCACCGTTACAACCGCCCGGCGCAGACGTTCGTGCGCCAGAGCATCACGCTCACCGACGGTGGCGTGCAGCTCAAGCCGTTCGCGATGCGCTACGCGTGGCCGGAGCAGATCGACGAAATGGCCGCGCAAGCGGGGCTCAGGCTCTCCGAGCGGTACGCCGACTGGCACGGGCAACCGTTCACGGCCGACAGCACCGATCACATCTCCGTCTATCGGGCCGGATAGGCGTCGTGGGGACCGGACAGCGTCCGATCCCCACGACATGTGCTCACAACCCGGCCAGGACTCAGCCCGGGAGGGTCCAGCTCTGGTTCGCGCTGCCGGCGCAGTCCCAGATCTGCAGGCGGGTGCCGTCGGCCGAACTCGGGCCGGTGGCGTCCAGGCATCTGCCGGAACCCGTGTTCACCAGGCTCCCGTTGGCCCCGACCGTCCATTGCTGGGCCGCGGTGCCGTTGCAGTCGTAGAGCTGCACCTTCGTGCCGTTGGCCGTACCGGCCGCGGTCACGTCCATGCACTTGCCCAGGACCTGCAGCGTGTTTCCGCTGTGCGTCCAGACCTGCGCGTTGGTGCCGTTGCACGTGTAGAGCTGGATCGCGGTGCCGTTCGCGGTGCTCGCGGCGGCGTCGTCGACACACTTGCCGCCATAACCGTGAATCGGGCCGGTCGCGCCACCGCCACCGCCGCCGCCACCACCGCCACCGGGCGCCTTGTTGTAGACGGCCACGTAGTCGATGTTCATCTGGCCGCCGGAGACCGTGGACCCGTTGGGCCCGCCACCGAACGCCGCCGGGAACCCGCCGCCCATCGCCAGGTCGAAGATGATGAAGAACGGGTGGTCGACCGCGTTCGCCCACGTCGTCGCGTCGACCTGGTTGGCGTTGACGGTGAAGTAGTTCGCACCGTCGAGGTACCACCGGATCTGCTCCGGCGACACCGACCGGTCGATCTGCACCGCGTAGGTGTGGTAGGCGGTGTTACAGCCGGAGCACGCACGCTCGCCGCTGCCGATGCCGGAGGACTCGTTGCACGGACCGCCCGGGTTGACGCCACAGTGGAGGGTGCCGAACACGGTGCTGCGGCTGTTGACGTCCTCGAGGATGTCGACCTCGCCAGAGCCCGGCCATGGCGTGCCCGTGCGCAGGGTCGAGCCGAGCATCCAGAACGCCGGCCAGTAGCCGGCGCCGTTGGAGGTGTTGAGGTTCGGCTGCTGGATCGACGCCTGCATCATGACGACGCCACCGGCCGGAGCGCCGAACGTGGCCGCGTTGGTCTCGACCCGGCCGGAGGTCCAGCCCGTGGACGCGTTCGTGCCCGAGTGCAGCGCCTTGAGCACCAGGTGGCCGGCGCCGTCCTGGAACACGTTGGCGGTGCTGTTGGTCATCGTCTCGATCTCGCCGGTGCCGAAACTGCTGCCGGGCCCGGTGTCGTACTTGAAGTTGCCGTCGACACCGGTGCCGGACGCACCCGTGAAGTCATCGCTCCACGTGGTCGTGAATCCGGCCGGCGCGCCGGGAACCGCGGCCGGATTGACCACCGCGGCGGCCTTGACGCCTGCCACGGCGGCGGCCGGGTGCGCGTTCGCGGCGCTCGCGGCCGTGCCCGCGAACCCGATCGCCGTCGCGACGACGGCCGCGCCGACGAGCCACCGACGGCGCACCGATCTGGACTTTCGCATGAGGGACATGCCCGTTCTCCTTCATGGGGGGATGGAGGGTTCCTTGCGCGAGCGCTCCATCGAAACATTTCGCTTTGATGACACTTATGTCAAGACATAAGTTAAGGTTTGTTAAAAGTAAGGGTGCTAGTTGTACGCGCGGACGTCGGCGACGCTCCACCAGTTGCCCGCGGCCTCTGTAGTCAGCGTTATCCGTGTGTAACGCACTGTTCGGTGGTCGAGACCGACCGTGACGAACTGATCCCTGCCGGCCCCCGTGGCGACAGTCGACCAGTGTGTGCCGTCGGTGCTGACGGTCACGGCGTAACCACGCGGGAAGTCGCCGATCGACGCGCCGGTGTCGAACACGATCTGCCGCACCGACTGTGTCCGGCCGAAGTCCACCTGCAGGTACTGCCCCGGCTCCTGACCGGTGCCCGAGCTGTAGCGCGTGCTGGCGTCGTCATCGACCGCGCGCGCGGCCACATCGCCAGCGCAGCACGGATCAGCGGGCCCGGCCGGGTTCGCGGTCGCCGTCCAACCGGCCGGATCGAGCGGCCGCAGCGCCGGAGCCGCGGTGCGGGCCTGCCAGACGAAGGTCGCCAGCGCGCCGCCGGGCAGCGTGTACGTGAAGGCTTGGCTACCCTCGCGTACCGCGAAAACCTGGGGGTTGTCGTTTTCGTTGTGCGCCACGAGCACCGTGCTGCCGTCGGGATTGCGGTAGGCGACGTCCATCACCTGGCCGTTCCAGCCGGTCGTGCCGAACGACGTGCTGGCGACGCGAACGGCGCCGGGCTGGACGAATCGAGCCAGGTGACCGAGCGTGTAGTACTCGGCGTTGCGCGTCACGGTGCCGTCCGCGCCGATCGTCAGCACACCGGTGCAGGTGGTGCAGCCGCCGACGTGCGGGCCGCCACTCGGGTCGAGGGCGATGTTCCAGTTGACGACGGTCTTCGCCCAGTTGCGGGTGGCCCCGATGATGAGGTTGCGGGCGTGCCACTTGACCGTGTCCGAGAAGGTGTTCGCCGGGTCGCTCGACTGGCTGCCGGAGCACTCGGTGAAGTAGATGTCCTTGCTCGGGAACGCATTGTGCAGGGCTGTCATCGCGCTCGGGTCGCCGTAGTAGCAGTGGTAGGCGGTGCCGGCGACGAAACGGGCAGCCGACGAGGTGAGGATCTGCTGCGGGTAGTCGTCGATGTCGGCCGTCTCGTCGGGCGGCGTGCTCGCGGCGTCGTTCGGGTGCTCCGTCCAGTTGTGGTCGTACGCGAGGATCTGCGTACGCAGCCCGGCCTGGCGCAGCATCGGACCGAGGTCGTCGATGACCTTCTCCTCCTGCCACGAGGGCATGTCGGTGCCGGGGTATCCGTTGGGCGCCCGGTTCTGCGGCTCGTTCTGCACGGTCAGCGCGTCGACCCGAACCCCGTTCGCCCGGTACGCCTGCACGAACTTGACCAGATAGGCCGCGTACGCGTGGTAGATCCGGGGGTCGTCGATCAGCCGACCGCCGATCAGGCTGTCACCGGTCTTCATCCAGGCCGGTGGGCTCCACGGCGTCGCCAGGATCTGCAGACGCGGGTTGAGGTGCGCGGCCTGACGCAGCAACGGCAGGATTTGCGCCTGGTCATGGGCGATGCTGAAATGCGCCAGGTTGTAGTCGGTTTGACCGGCCGGCATGTCGTCGAAGGTGTAGTCGGCGGTGGCCACGAAATCGGACGCGCCGATCGGCTGCCGCAGATAGTCGAGGCCATCGCCGGTGGTCGGGCTGAACAGCGAGGCCATCGCATCGGCGCGCGCGCGGGGCGTCAGGGTGTAGAGCACCGAGGCCGACGAGTCGGTGATGGCGGCGCCGAAACCGGTCATGGCCTGAAACGTGCGCCCGGGGTCGACGACAACGGTCGGGACGGTGGTCGGGGCGGTGCTGAACGCGACCGTGCCGAGGTCGGCCATCTTGTCGGCGCCGTCGGGTGTGGTGATCCAGACGTGGGCTGTGTCCATGGTGTGCGATGCCGGCGCGGCCTGGCTGAGGGTCGGGCTGGCCAGGCTCGCGGCGACGAGGGCGCCGGCTGCGACCAGTGCCGTTAGACGGGTGCGCATGGAAGGGCTCCGTAACTCTGGGGGTTGGGTCAACTCTGGCGGTCAGCGTCGTGTAACAAATGAAACAAATCCGGAACGTTTCTGATACGAGAAGGAAATCAGTCGCAGGACATCACTGTCAATGGATGCGTTATGCCACCGCTGAAGCGGTAATCGCTATGCTGCTGCCATGGAACAGAGGGCTGTAACACCGTGCGCTGTAACGTTGTGCAGTCTCATACCGTGCGCGGGAAGCGCTGTGACTCCGTGAGTGAATCGGCTGGCCGGCGCGCGACGGTTCGAGATATCGCCGCGCAGACCGGGGTCTCGATCGCCACCGTCTCGCGCGTGCTCAACGACCAGGCCCACGTCGCACCGCGCACCCGCGATCTGGTTCGGCAAGCTGTCGAACAGCTCGGCGCGCAGGCTCCGGGTCGGCGGATCCCAGCCCCCCGGATCGCGACCGGCGCCGTCTACCTGCGGTGCCCTTACCTGCTGACCGACTACTTCGGACTGATCGTCTCCTCGATCGCCGAAACGCTGGACCTCCACGGCCGCCAGCTCTTACTCAACGCCGGCGAAGCCGCCCAGCACACGCCGATCCTGTCGTCCCTACCAAACCGCCCAGACGTCAGCGGCGCCATCATCGTGCTGCCGCCCGAACCCAGCGAGGAACTTGTCGCGTTGCGAGCCCGGGGGTTCCCCTTCGTCGTCGTCGACCCGCGTACGCCCATGCCGCGCGACATCGCCGCCGTGTCTGCGGCACACTTCGCGGGTGCCCGGAACATCACGAGTCACCTGGTCGAGATGGGCCACCGTCGCATCGGCGTACTCGCCGGGCCGGACAACTGGCTCGCCAGCGACGCCCGCCTCGCCGGTCATGCTTCGGCGCTCGCGGACGTGGGTGTGCTGCCCGATCCCGCGCTGGTGCGGCCGGGCGAGCCGACGACACAATTCGGCTATAGGGCGGCCGACAGACTGCTGGACCTACCACAACGCCCGACCGCGCTGATCGGATTCAACGACAAAGCCGCGGCCGGCGCGCTCGCGGCGGCGACACGGCGCGGGTTGCGGGTGCCGGAAGACCTCTCGATCGCCGGCTTCGACGACATCGATCTCGCGCAGGCGACGCGGCCGATGCTCACCACGGTGCGCCAACCCCTGCAGGAAATGGGACGCATGGCCGTCAGCCTGCTGATCCGCCTACTCGAACGGCATCGGCTGGACGCCCTGCACATCGAATTGGCGACAGAACTCGTCGTACGGGGTTCGACTGGGCCGGTACCGTCCCCGTCATAGCATGAACCTCTCATTCGAGCCTCAGAGGACGACGACCACATGACCGCTGCGCACCCTCTGCCGTTGGAGCCTTTCGCGATCCGTGTGCCCGACGAGGTCATCGACGACCTGCGCGCCCGGCTCGACCGGACCCGTCCACCGCTCGACGAGGGCAACGAGGACTGGTCGTACGGCGTCCCAGCCGGTTACCTCCATGAGCTGGTCGCCTACTGGCGTGACGGCTATGACTGGCGTGAGGCCGAGGCCGCCATCAACGCGTACGAGCACTATCGGGTGGACGTCGCCGGCATCCCGGTGCACTTCATGCGCAAGCCCGGCCGCGGCACTCGCCCGATCCCGCTGATCCTCACGCACGGCTGGCCATGGACCTTCTGGCACTGGTCGAAGGTGATCGAGCCCCTCGCCGATCCGATGGCGTTCGGCGGGGACCCGGCCGACGCGTTCGACGTGATCGTGCCGTCGCTGCCGGGTTTCGGGTTCCCGGGTCCGCTCACCGGATTTCCGGACGTCAACTTCTGGAAGGTCGCCGACCTCTGGCACACCCTGATGACCGAGACGCTGGGATACGAGAGGTACGCCGCCGGCGGCTGCGACATCGGCGGGATCATCTCGAGCCAACTCGGCCACAAGTACGCCGACGAGCTGTACGGCATCCACATCGGCTCCGGACTGCCACTGGACTTCTTCAACGGCCCGCGGGCCTGGGACCTCGCCCGCAACCGGCCCCTCACCGACGATCAGCCGGCCGACGTACGCGCCCGGATCATCGAGATGGATCGGCGCTCCGCGTCCCACCTCGCCGTACACACGCTCGACGGCGCCACCCTGGCCCACGGCCTCAGCGATTCGCCCGCCGGACTGCTCGCCTGGCTCCTGGAACGCTGGAACGCGTGGAGTGACAACGGCGGTGACCTAGAGTCCGTCTTCACCAGAGACGACCTGCTGACGCACGCCACGATCTACTGGGTGAACAACTCCATCGCCACGTCCATGCGCTACTACGCCAACGCCAACCGCTACCCCTGGACCCCCGCCCACGACCGCACACCCGTCGTCCAGGCGCCGGTCGGTCTCACCTTCGTGACTTACGAGAACCCACCCGGCATCCACACGGCCGACGAACGGGTGCGCGCGTTCACGACCGGTCCGCAGGCCCGTTGGTTCAACCATGTGAACGTCTCGGCGCACGAGCACGGCGGCCACTTCATCCCCTGGGAGAATCCCGATGCCTGGGTCCGCGACCTGCGCCGCACCTTCCACGACCGTCGTGCGTGGACCCTCCTAGGCTAGGTGCCGTTCGTAACAGGTCCCCGCCACCCCTCCGAGTTCGGCCGGATCGGCGGGCCCGATCGGGACGAAACCGGCCTTGGTCAGGACCCGCTGGGACGCGGCGTTGCCGTGAGAGGTGGCCGCGCGCAGCGACCGCAGCCCGTGCCGCGTCGCGAACAGCTCGCACAGCTCCTGAACGGCCGCCGTCGCCACGCCACGGCCGGCGACGTGCTCCGCCACCCGGTAGCCGAGTCTGGCGGTGCCGTTGCCTACGTCGTACAGGTTGAAACGACCGAGGACGGAGCCGTCGTCGTCGACGAGCACGAAGTAGGCGCAGGCGCCGGTGGCCTGGTCGTCGAGCATGGCGCTGTGGCGATCGGCGAACCGGTCGTAGAACTCGTCGCCACGGTCGGAGATCGACGCGGCGAAGTAGGCGCGGTTCGCCAGCTCGAACGCCAGGACCGCCGGGGCGTGGTCAGCATGTAAGCGCTGCAACTCAGGCACGTCGCAACCGTAACGAGGTCACGGCCTGAGGTCACCCGAATTTCTGCCAGCCGCCCACGGTGCCCTCACTACGAAGCGCTAGCGACGGCGCTGCGAGACGTATCGTGCGAGCCCCTCGTCGCTGTGCCGAGCGATGAACGCGTCGGGAACCATCAGCAGGACCTCGTCGGCGTGCTGGATGCAGGCCCACGCGGTGTCGCCCCACGAATCGGTCAGCTTGACGTCGGCTTTCGTGAGGCACGGCGTCGTGCTCGCGTCGGCGATCTGACACGTCGCGGTGGTGCCGCCGCCGGCCGCGACCAGCGCCGCCGCCTCCTTCAGCAGCGAGAAGTGCGGGGACGCATCGTCATCGGACGTCGTGGTCTGCGACTCCGAGCGGGTGCGCTGGCCGAGCAGCACGGTGTTGCCGTCGGGATCGAGGATCTTCGCCTCGCCTCCGAGCGCGTGTGGCGGATGCCCGACGCGGGCCACGGTCACGCCGGAGCCTTCGACGCGGGCGAGCGCGGCATCGAGGTCGGAGAGGAAGAAGTAGAACAGCAGTGGGAGCCGAGGCACGTCGAGCGGGGGTTTCGTGGACGCCAGGAGCAGGAAGTGGCCGTTGTGGTGCAAATACATCCACCCGGACGTGGCGCCGCTGCCGGCCGACTGCTCTTGGAAGCCGAGCAGCTCGTAGAACGCGCGGGACCTGTCGATGTCTCGCACGTAGGTCACGGAGACCATCGATTCGACGGTGGCTGTCACGCCCACAACCTACGCTGGCCCTACGACACGATGGGAGTCCTGAGACCGGTGAATATCCCGAACGCCACAGCCGCACGGCTGGCCGCGGAGCGGCTCCGCGTGGTCGCGCAGATCGAGGACCTGCTGCGGCTCTACGGGGAGATCGTGGACGCGTCGACCGCGGTCGCGACCGATGACGAGCATGATCCGGAGGGCCAGACGATCGCGTTCGAGCGGGCGCAGGCCGGCGCGATGCTGGAGACGGCACGGCGGCGGCTGGCGGATCTTGATCAGGCCGCCGATCGGCTGCGCGCCGGCGATTACGGCAGGTGCGAGCGCTGTGGGAAGCCGATCGCGCCGGAGCGCCTCGATGCGTTGCCCGCGGCCCGCACCTGCATGGATTGCGCGAGCCACAAGCGATGACCGACCGCCGCCGAAAGGCGGGCGGGCGCCCGGCAAAGCGAGCCACGCCGGGCAGCCGACTGCGGCCGAAGACACGGGCCCGAGGAGCGCGGCGCCCGACGATCGGACGCCGCGCTCGTACCTCGATCAGGAACAGGTGTTTCCGTTGACTTTGAAACTGGTCGGTGCGGCGTCGCTGCTGGTCCAGGTGCCTTGGAATCCGATGGACGTGTTGCCGCCGACCGGGATCGACGCGTTGTAGCTCAGGTTCGCAGCACTGACAGCCGCGCCGGATTGCGTGATCGTGGCGTTCCAGCCGTTCGTGATGTGCTGGTCGCCGGGGAACGTGAAGGTCAGCGTCCACCCGTTGATCGCGGTCGTGCCGGTGTTGTTGATGATCACGCCGGCGACGAACCCGCCGGCCCACTCGCTCGCGGTGCTGTAGGCGATGTGGCAGGTCGCGGTGCCGCCGCCGGACGCGATGGTCCAGGTGAAGGTGGCACTACCGGTCGCGTTCGTCGCGTCGTGCACGGATACCGTGACCGTCGACGTACCGGCCGTTGTCGGCGTACCGCTGATAAGACCGCTCGTGCTGCTGATCGCGAGACCGGCGGGCAAACCGCTCGCGGAATAGGTCAGCGTCTGACCCGACGCCGAATCGCTCGCCTGTACCTGCACACTCGCGGCCGTGCCGACGGTGCCGCTCTGGCTGCCGGGGTTCGTCACCGTGACGACGTTGGTGCCGCCGCCGGACGCGATGGTCCAGGTGAAGGTGGCACTACCGGTCGCGTTCGTCGCGTCGTGCACGGATACCGTGACCGTCGACGTACCGGCCGTTGTCGGCGTACCGCTGATAAGACCGCTCGTGCTGCTGATCGCGAGACCGGCGGGCAAACCGCTCGCGGAATAGGTCAGCGTCTGACCCGACGCCGAATCGCTCGCGTGCACCTGCACACTCGCGGCCGTGCCGACGGTGCCGCTCTGGCTGCCCGGATTCGTCACCGTCACGGTGTTGGTGCTGCCGCTACCGGCGTTGAGCGCAGCCAGCGTGGAGGTGAAGGACGGCTTGGGCTGGTAGTTGTTGTCGTACATGGTGGCGGCCCCGAAGCCGGAGAACGCGCCCGGGATCCACGAGTCCGCGTCGCCGACACCCCACTGCGTCACGCCGACGCATCGGGAGACGGCGAGGCAGTCGTTGACCACGGCGGCGTAGTCGTTGGCCTGTTGCGTCAGGTTGGCGGAACTGGCCGGCAGTTGAATGCGGTCGTCGAGTTCGGTGACCGCGACGTCGAGACCGAGGGCCGCGAACCTGGCCATGTTGGACTGCATCGACGACGGCACCTGGCCGAGGATGAAGTGGCTTTCAAAACCGACGCCATTGATGGGTACGCCCTGCGAAAGCAGCGACTGGACCAGCGAGTACATTCCGTTGCTCTTGGCCCCGGAGCCCTCGATGTTGTAGTCGTTCAGGTAAAGCTTCGCGGCCGGGTCGGCGGCGTGTGCGGTGCGCAGCGCGTCGGCGATGTAGCCTGAGCCGCCGAAGGCCTGGTAGAACACGTCCTGCCGGAGGCTGCCGTCTTCGTTGAAGGGCTCGTTGACGACGTCCCACGCGTAGATCTTGCCCTTGTAGTGGTTGACCTCGGTGGTGATGTGGGTTTCCATCGCCGCCTGCACCTGGCTGAGCGGCAGGCTACTGACCCAGTTCGGCAGCTGGCTGTGCCAGACGAGGTTGTGACCGCGGATCCGGTCGGAGTGCGCCTGCGCGAAGCTGACGATCTGGTCGCCGGGACCGAAGTTGAAGCTCCCGTTCGACGGTTCGGTCGTGTCCCACTTCATCTCGTTGCCGGGCGTGACCATGTCGAACTGCGCGCCGGCCACGTTGGTCAGGGTCGAGTTGCTGAGGTTACCCTGCGTGAGCGCGGTGCCGAAGTAGATGTTCTTCGCTTCGGCCGCCGCGCGCAGCGTGGTCGCGGCGTTCGCCGGGGTGGCGACGGCCGCGGTGATGCCGATGGCGAGCGCGATGACCGCGCCGGCCCGGATGGCGAGCCATCGGCGGGAGGGTGTGCGTAACATGCCTGTTTCCCCTTTCAGATATTTCACGAGATAGATCTAAATGAAAGGAAATACAGATGATCGATATACGTCAATGACCTCGACGTCGACGGGCTTCGATATCGATATATAGCAGGTAAAACGATTCTCGGATCGGTGAAAGTTACACCGGTGTTACGGCGCGGCTTCGAGGGTTCGCGGCAGCCACGCGAGTTGGGCGGATCGCTGGAACGCCTCGCCGCCCTCATGATCGTTGAACTCGTACACGGCGATGTCCTTCGGTCCGCCGTAGGCGTTGTAGGCGCCGAAAACGGTGGACGGTGGACACGTCTCGTCCATCAGGGCGACGGAGAACAGCGCCGGCGCGGTCGCCTCCGCCGCGAGCACGGCACCATCGAAGTAACTGAGCGTGTGGAACACCCAGCTTTCCCGACCGCGGTGCGCCTTCAGATAACGAGCGATCTCCGCGTACGGGTCGGTGGCCGCGATCCTGGCGGCACGCGGGAAATCGCAGAGGAACGGCACGTCCGGCATGACCGCGGCCACCGTCTCGGCGAGAGCGGCGACCGCGAGCGCGAGACCACCACCCTGACTGACACCGGTCACGGCCACCCGATCGGCGGCGACGAGCGGGTGCGTACGCAACACGTCGAGCGCCCGGACCGCGTCGACGTAGGCGCGCCGGTAGAAGTGGTCGTGCGGGTCGTCGATGCCCCGGGTGAGGAACCCGGGCTGGGCCGGACCGGTGCCGGCCGGGTCACCCGTGTCGCCCACGGTCCAGCCGCTGCCTTGACCCCGCACGTCGACGACGAGATGGGCGTAGCCGGCCGTGGCCCAGAAGACGTGCTCGTGTGGCAGACCGCGGCCGCCGTTGTAACCCTGGTACTGCACGATGCCGGGCATCGGATCGTCGCCGCGCAGGCGAGGGTCCGGCAGGTGCAGCCAGGCTCGGATCGCGTGGCCGCCGAAGCCGCGAAAGACCACGTCGTACGTGTCGACCGCGACGAGACCGGACCGCACCGGAGTGAGGATCGGGTCGAGATCGTGCTCGGCCGCCTCGCCGAACGTGGCGGCCCAGAAGGTCTGCAGGTCGGCGGGTGCGGCAGCGTCGGAACGGTAGCGGCGCAGTTCGTCGAGTGGAAGGTCGAATTGCGGCATCAGCGATCGGCCTCCGGATCGACGATGATTTCGATGGTGACCTCGGGAGCCAAGACCCGGTCGAACCCCACCTGCCGGCGCGGGCCGACCAGCGACATCTCCACGGTGTCGCGAATGTCCACACTGGACGCACCGATGCGGAGGTCGACGCGACCGGGATCCACGATGCGGCCACCGGCCCGGCCGGTGAACGATGTCAGGTCGGCGTGCAGCCGGAGCGTCACCCGTGCCCGCTCCCCGGGCGCCAAGTCGACGCGGGCCGCGGCGACGAGCTGTTGCACCGGGCGGACCACCTCGGCGACCGGGTCGTGCAGATAGACCTGGACCACCTCGCCGCCGATCCGGTCGGTCTCGTTGGCGATGACGACCGCGATCTCGCAGGTGCCGTCGCTCGGCCACGCCGCCGGCGAGACGCGTTCGACCGAGGACCAGGTCAGCGGCGCGTACGACAGGCCGTGGCCGAACGGGAACAGCGGAGTCGGGTCGACGGAGCTGACACCGCCCTTGTGTGTGAGCGGCGCGCCGAGGTAGGTCGCCGGCTGGCTGGCACCGGCTCCCGGGAACCCGACCGGCAGACGTCCGGACGGGTTGACGCGGCCCGCGAGCACGTCCGCCAGCACCGGACCACCCTCGACGCCCGGATAGAACCCGCAGACGACCGCCGCGAGCCGGGACAGCTGCCGGGACAGCTCGTACGGCCGGCCGATGAGAAGGACCAGCACGACCGGCGTACCCGTGGCGATCAGGGCTTCGAGCAGTTCTTCCTGCCGGCCGGGGAGCCGCAGATCGCTGGCGTCGCAGCCCTCCCCCGACGTGCCGCCGCCGAACAGCCCCGCCCGGTCGCCGAGTACCGCGACGCAGACATCCGCCTGTTCGGCCGCTCGGACCGCGGCCGCGATGCCCGCGTCGTCGCCGCCGAGCACCGGGCACCCTTCCGCGTAGCTGACGTCGTATCCATCAGGATGGGCCCGCAGCGCGTCGACGACGGTGGTGACGTCCAGTCCGATCGGGACGCCGGGATGGTGTACGCCGACGTGCATGGGAAAGGAGTAGCAGCCCATCATGGCGCCGGGATCGTCAGCTCGTGGGCCGACGACGGCGACACGCTGGCCGGCGACGAGCGGGAGCCCACCATCGTTGGCCAGCAGCACGATGCCGCGTTCGGCCAGTTGCCGGGCCACCGTGCGAGAACCGGGGTCGTCGAGGTTCGCGTGGCCGTCGCGCACTGCCGGGGGCTCCGGCGACCAGTCGGGGTCGAGCATGCCCATCTCGCACTTCTGCCGCAGCACCCGCCCCAGCGCTCGGTCGACCAGCGCCTCGTCGATGTCGCCGCGCAGCACGGCTTCGCTCAGTGGGTCGCCGTACGCGTTGACCGTCGGCAGCTCGACGTCGATGCCGGCCGCGAGCGCGAGGTGCGCCGAGGAGCCCGCGTCCCCGGCCACGCCGTGCAGGGTCTGCAGGAAGGTGACGGCGAAGTAGTCGGAGACCACGGTGCCGGTGAAGCCGAGCGCGCCGCGGAGCAGGTCGGTCAGGAACTCGGGACCGCCGGCGACGGGTACGCCGTCGATGTCGGTGTACGAGTTCATCACCGATCGGGCGCCGGCTCGCAGCGCCATCTCGAACGGCGGCAGGAAGACGTCGGCCAGTTCGCGGGCGCCGATGGAGACCGGTGCGAGGTTGCGGCCGGCCCGGGAACCGGAGTAGCCGAGGAAATGCTTGAGCGTGGCCACGACACCGCCGCGTTCGAGTCCACGCACGTAGGCGCTGCCGATCGTGCCGACGAGGTAGGGGTCCTCGCCCATCGTCTCCTCGACGCGGCCCCACCGCAGGTCGCGTACGACGTCGAGCACGGGGGCGAGACCCTGGTGCACACCGATCCGGCGCATCGACGCGGCGATGGAACGAGTCATCCGCTCGACCAGCACGGGATCGAACGTGGCGGCCCAGCACAGCGGCGACGGGAACACCGTGGCCCGCCAGGCGGCGAGACCGGTCAAGCACTCCTCGTGCACGAGCGCCGGCAGCCCGAAGCGGCCCGCCTCCATGATCTGACGCTGGCTGCGGGCCAGGCCGCGCGCGCCGGTCAACGGGTCGACCGGCGCGGTGCCGAACGGCCGGGTCAGCTGGCCGATGCCCGACTTCACGAGTTCGTCCCAGTCGACCGGCATGACCAGCTCGTGCTGGTGCGGGGCCACGTCACCGCCGGCGACGTCCATGCCGACCCAGACGCCGTAGAGCTGGGCGACCTTCTCCGGAAGCGTCATGCTGCCGATCAGATCGGCCACGCGCTCCTCGGTCGGCCGTGCCGGATCGCGCCAGGGCTCCACCGATGTGTCGGCCGTGCCGGCGTCAGCTGCCATGGTGTCCCCTTGTCGTCATCACGATCGGGTGCGCCCGAGCGCACGGGTCGACTGGCGTTGCACGAGCCGGGTGGCGAGGCGGATGTGATTGACCTCCACCGGCTCCTCGCGGATCAGTCGGACGAGAAGCTCCATCGCACGTTGACCCATCTGGCGGATCGGCTGCTCGACGGTGGTCAGTGGCGGCGACGCGAGCGCGGACTCCGGCACATTGTCGAAGCCGACGAGTGAGAGGTCGTCGGGGACGCGCAGGCGCAGGGCGGCGGCCGCCTCCATCGCGGTGATCGCGGAGAGGTCGTTGGCGGCGAAGATGGCCGTAGGCGGGTCGGCCATCGTCAGCAGCCGGTGTGCCGCGTCGCGCGCGACGTCGGGGTCGAACGCGCCCAGCTGGATCAACCTCTCGTCGATCGGCAGCCCGGCCGCGGTCAGCGCGTCGCGGTAACCGTTCTCGCGCAGTTGCGCCGACTGCAGGTCGGGCCGGCCGGTGATCATGCCGATGCGACGGTGACCGAGTTCGAGCAGGTGCGAGACGCCGAGGCAGGCACCGTGCCAGTTGTCGGAGTCGACGGTCGGCATCTCGGACGGGCCGGTATGCGGGTCGATGGCGACGATCGGCGCGCCGTAGCTCACGTCGGTGACCGTCGGCGTCACGAGGATGGCGCCGTCGATGAGGGTGCCGCTGAGCCGGGACAGGTAGCGGCGCTCCCAACCGACGTGCTCGCCGACCCGACCGCCGGCCGAGTAGACGACCAACTCGAAGCCGGTGCCGCGGATCGCGTCGGCGGCCCCTTTGAGGACTTCGCTGCTGAACGGCTCGAAGTCGGCGACGAGCACACCGATCACGTTGGTGCGGTGGTTACGCAGGCTCTGCGCGGCGAGGCTCGCCTCGTAGCCGAGATCGTCGATCGCCCGCTGCACGCGCTGCGTCGTTTCGACGGCGACGCCGTATCGCCCGTTGATCACCTTGGAGACGGTCGCGACCGACACTCCGGCGCGTTCGGCCACGTCGCGGATGGTGACCCGCCGGGTGAGATACATGGCGGTAGCGTAACCATCGAAAACGTTATCGACAACGATTGACATCTACGCGAAACATGCACGATGCTGGCCCTAGCTATGACCTAGGCCACACGGCTGTGGATGCGGACGCGCGTGAGATCCCACAGCACCCGCCGCGGGGCCCGCCATGCGCCGATCGTCGGCGCGCGTTCCGGGGCGGTCGAACGCTAGTCCCCCTCTTGCGAAGGAGTCCCCCTATGCAACTCCGCCGTCTGGTCACCGCGAGTGTCGCGATCGCGGCAACCGTCCTGGCCGGTTCAACCGCGGCCACGGCCGTCACCTCCTCCGGTCACCACGCGCCACCACCAGCCGATTCGCTGCGCTCCCTGGCCGCGCCCATCGGTCTGCGGATCGGTAGCGCGATCATCCCGTTCGACCTCGACACGCCCGCGTACGCGCAGGTCGCCGGCGACCAGTTCTCCGTCGTCACGCCCGGCAACGAAATGAAGTGGCAGGTCGTCGAGCCCACCCAGGGCACCTACGACTGGTCCGGTGGCGACCGCCTGGTCGCGTTCGCCAAAGCGCACGATCAACTCGTTCGCGGTCACACGCTGCTGTGGCACAACCAGCTGCCGACCTGGCTCACCGATGGGGTCACCGCCGGCACGATCAGCAACGCGCAACTGCGGGACCTGTTGCGCAAACACGTCATCGACGAGGTCACCCACTTCAAAGGCAAGATCTGGCAGTGGGACGTCGCGAACGAGTTCTTCACCGACAGCAACCCGTCCGGCATCAACCCGAACGATTTCTGGATCTCGCACCTGGGCACGGGCGTCATCGCGGACGCGTTCCGGTGGGCGCACCAGGCCGATCCGAAGGCGCTGCTGTTCTACAACGACTACAACATCGCCGGGGAAGACGGCAACAACGCCAAGAGCGACGCGGTGTACACGTGGGTGAAGCAGATGCTGGCGCAGGGCGTACCCATCAACGGCATCGGCGACCAGGGCCACCTCGACACCCAGTACGGCTTCTCCGGCGCTCGGATGCAGGCTGATCTGCAGCGCTTCGCCGATCTGGGGCTCAAAGTCGCGATCACCGAGGCGGACGTGCGCACGTTCGTCAACAACGCGACCGACCAGCAGCCGACCGATCAGCTCGCGACGTTCGCGCACCCGTTCGAGTTCTCGGAGATGCTGCAGGCGTGTCTCCAGGTCCAGTCCTGCATCTCGTTCACCGTGTGGGGATTCGGTGATTCCGACTCCTGGGTGCCCGGTTTCTTCACCGGCGAGGGGTACGCCACCCTCTACGACGTCAACCTCAACGCGAAGCCGGCGTACGCGGCGTTGCAGGAGGATCTAGCGATCGCGGCCCACGGAGCGCCGCACCGCACCGGCACGCACTGACCGGACCCCGGCTGTGACACCGGGGGGCTCCACCACTTCTGGAGCCCCCCGGGCACTTCCCCAACTCTCGATCCGGTGATCCCGGACAGATCATGCGGGCCTTGCTACATGCCCGCGATCGTGAAGGTCGATCCCGGTTGGATGACGATGTTGCCCGTGTGCGAGTTGGTGATCGTCACGTTGGTCAGCGTCGCGTTGCCTCTCGCTCCGCCCATGGCCAGGATGCCGGCACCGTTGTTCGACTTGTCGATCTTCACGTTCGTGATCGCGACGTTCGGCATGGAGCCGCTGCCGTTCTTGAACTGAATGCCGTCATAGGTCGAGTCGTAGATGTCGGTGTCCCGGATGGTCACGCCGACGATGTCCGTCGTCGACGGGAACAGCGTGATCGCACCGAAGTCCTGGGCCTCGTTCCAGAACGCCCCGCCGGTGCGGTAGAGCGCGTTGTTGGCGATCAACGTCGTGCCCGAGAAGGGCAGTGGGCTGTGGTCGGTCGCCAGCATGATGCCGGGGTAGTTCATCGTGTCGTAGACGAGGTTGTTCTCGATCGTGTTGCCGTACCCGCCGTAGATCGCGATGCCGTTCGCCCGCCACGTCAACTGCACCGTGTTGTTGGTGAAGTGGTTGTCGTGACCGATGTCCACCGAGGTGTCCTTGACGAACGTGCTGGCCCAGACGGCCATCGAGTCGTCGCCGGTGGTGCGGAACGACGAGTTGAACACCTGCGAGTTGCGGGTGCCGTTGGAGAAGTTGATGCCGTCCGCGTACGTGTCGCGGATGCGCATGCCGGAGAACTGCAGCCCGTCGGCCGGGTTCCAGTAGGCGGGCGTGTCGGTGTAGTCGCGGCCGACCCAGGCACCGACGTTCATGTGCTCGATCCAGACGTTCGTGATCTTCGTGTTCTTGCCGAAGCGACCGTTGAGGCCGTGGCCGCGGTTCGCCCGGTTCGTCGTCATGCCGAAGATCGCGATGTCGGAGATCTGCGTGTTGTCGTCGATGTCGAAGCCCACGTTGCCTTCGGCCGGGTGGTTGATGTTGCCGACCACGTTCTGCGGCTCGGTGTTCGTGTACAGCTGGGCGTACCACATGCCGGCGCCCTTGATCGTGACGTTCCGGATGCCCTTCTGGTTGTACTGGCCCCGGTTCGGATCCGGCGTGAGGATCTTCTGCTCCTGCCGCCACTGCCCCGACGGGATCCAGACGCAGCTGATGATGCCGTTCTGGTCGTCCATCACGGCGTGCTGGATCGCGGCTGTGTCGTCGACACCGTCGTTCGGCACCGCGCCGTAGGACGTGATCGACGTGCACCCGGCCGGTTGCGTGATCGGCGGCGCCACCTGCTCGAGGTCGACGAAGTCGACAATGTAGAACGACGCCGTGTCGGTCGCGTCCCGCTGCAACTTGAAGGTGGTGCCGGCCGGCCACGACTGGGCCAGCAGCGCGTGCGACTCGTCGAAGAGCCGCCGCGCGTCGGCCGACGGCGTGTTCGACAACGACTCGGTGTCGTCCGTCGTGCCGTAGAGCCAGCTGTTACGTGACGACAGGGTCAGCTTCTGGGCGAACGTGCCGTTGATGTAGAGGCTGATCGTCGCGTCGATGCCGCCGCCGCTCGGTGCGTCCGGAATCGAGTTGCGCACCACGATCGAGTTCGTGGCGTTCGTGGAGGTGAACTGCGACGTACTGACCGGTGCTGTTCAGCTGCACCGACTGGCGGCCCGAGGACTCGGTCGCGAAGTTGGTGTGGCCGAAGGTGCGCAGCGGGTCGGTGTTCAGCAGCGTGCCGGTGTAGGAGCCGGCCTCCGCCTCGTACTCGGTCCACGGCGAGGCGGCGCCCCGGCCGACCACGATCGACTGTGACAACGAGTTATTGTTCTCGTTCGTCTCGGTGACGACGTTGGTCGCGTCCGCCGTGGCGGTAATGGTGGCCCCACCGGCGACCGCGGTCCAGGTGCCGGCGACCGTCACGACGGTGGTCGCGCCGGCCGCGATCGACGCGGTGTTCGTGTTCAGCGTGGTGGTGCCGACCGCGAGCCGCGTGACCGTGGTGACGCCCGACGCCGTGGTGCCGCGGTTGTTGACCGTCACCGTGAAGGAGACCGCCGCTCCGGCGGCCGGGTTCGACGGGTTGGAGGTGAGGCTCAGCACCTGCAGATCCGGGCCCGGCGCCTGCGCGACGACGATCGGCGACGCCGCGGTGAAGCTGTTGTTGGCGTCGTTCTGCTCGATGATCGCGTTCGTCGGGTCGACGATCGACGGTCAGCGGGTAGCTGCCCATCGGCCGCGTCCCCAGGGCGAGCGAGACGGTGGTCGAGGCGCCGGCGGCGAGCGCACCGACGGCGGCGCTGCCGACCACGGCACCGCCCAGGTTGAAGTTGACCGTCGTGGCGGCCGAGGCCGCAGTGCCGCTGTTCTGCACGGTGGCCGACAACGTGATCGCGCTGGCCTCGTTCGGCGTCGTCGGGGTCCAGGTCGCGGAGGTGACGACCAGGTCCGGGTTCGGTGCCGGGGTGCCGCAGACCTCGAGCTCGGCGACCTGGCCCGACGGGGCGCCGGTGTTGCGAGTTGAAGGTCAGCCGCACGTCGGCCGTGGTCGCCGAGACCGGGATGTTGACCACGTTGGTGCCCTGCGTGAACGTGTAGGTCGCCGCCGACACCAGGTTCGTGTAGGTCCCCGAGGCCTGGTCGCGGCCGAGGATCTGGAAGTTCTGGGTGCGCGTGCCCCACGACGCGTCCGGGTTCAGCTTGACGTTGACGGCCGTGATGATCTGGTTGGAACCCAGAGCGACCGTCAGATTTTGCGGGTACGTCGCCGAGCCCTCCCAGTACGTCGTGACCGAACCGTCGGTGGCGTTCGACGGCATGAAGGTGAACGTGGAGCCGGTCGCCGTCACCGGTTTGCCCGCGGCCACGTTGGTGCAGCCCGGCGGCTGGGTGCCGGTGCGCGTCACGGTGTTGCTGTTGCCGGACAGGTTCCCGGCACCGTCCCGCGCGCGGACGTAGTAGGACACGGTGGCCGTGGCCGGTTGCGTGTCGGTGTAGGTGAGTACGGTGCCGAGGGTGGCCACGAGGGTGCCGTCGCGGTAGACGTTGTAGCCCGCGAGGCCGCTGCCACCGGTGTCGGTCGAGGCACCCCAGCTCAGGTTGATCGACGTGCCGGACGTGACCTGGCTCAGCGTGCCGGGCGTGGTCGGGGGTGTGGTGTCGGGAGCCGTACCCGTACGCGTGACGGTGTTGCTCGCGGCGGACGTGTTGCCGGCGCCGTCCCGGGCCTTGACGTAGTAGGACACGGTCGCGGTCACGGCCTGCGTATCGGTGAACGTCGTCGTGCCCGCGGCCACGGTCGTCGCGAGCGTGCCGTCACGGTAGACGTCGTAACCGGCCAGGCCGCTGCCACCGGAGTCGGTGGAGGCACCCCAGCTCAGACTGATGGACGTACCCGACTGCGTGTACGACAGCGTGCCCGGCACGGTCGGCGCCGTGGTGTCGGGAGTCGTGCCGGTGCGGGTCACGGTATTGCTGTTGCCGGACGCGTTGCCGACGCCGTCCCGGGCGCGCACGTAGTAGCTGACGGTCGCGGTGGTCGGCTGCGTGTCGGTGTACGTCGTGGTCCCGGCGCTGACACTGCTGGCCAGGATGCCGTTGCGGTAGACGTCGTAACCGGCCAGGCCGCTGCCACCGGAGTCGGTCGAGGCGCCCCAGCTCAGGCTGATGGACGTGCCCGACTGGGTGTAGGACAGCGTGCCGGGGACGGTCGGCGGCGTGGTGTCCGGCGGCGGCGCGCTTCCGCCGTAGACCTCGATCTCGGAGAGCTGACCGGCCGGCCACGCGGTGTTCGCGGTGATCCGGATCCGTACGTAGCGCGTGGTCGTAGCGGTGAAGTTGATCGGTGACAGCGTTCGCGTCGGCGCTGGCGAAGGTGTAGACGGCCGATGCCACGATGTCGGTGAACGTGCGTGTTGTTGGTGCTGCCCTGCACGGACAGCGTCTGGTTGCGGGTGCCCCACGTGCTCGGGATCTTCAGCACGACCTTGTTGACGCTCGACCGCGGAGCCGAGGTCGACCTGCGCCTACTGCGGGAACGCGTTGTTGACGCTCTCCCAGTAGCTGCTCTGGTTGCCGTCGACGACGTTGCCGGACGGGTAGACGTCGGAGTGGCCACTCTCGGCGGTCGGACTGTCCGGCGGCGAGGTTGCGTCGACGACGTGGCGACGCCGTAGACCTCGAGCTCGGAGAGCTGCGCGGCGGTCCAGCCGGTGTTCGCGGTGATGTTCACCCGCACGTAACGGACGCTGGCCGCGGTGAAGTTGAGCGTCACCGCGTTGCTGCTGGCCGGGTCGAAGACGCGACCGGCCGAGGCGACGAGGGTGGTGAACGTGTTGTTGTCGGTGCTGCCCTGCACGGACAGGGTCTCGGTGCGGGCACCCCAGGTGGCGGGGAGCTTCAGCACGACCTGGTCGATGCTGATGCTGCTGCCGAGGTCGACCTGACCCCACTGGGGCAGCGCGGCGCTGCTCTCCCAGTAGGAGCTCTGGTTGCCATCGTTGAGGTTGCCGGCGACGAAGCCGGCGTTGGTGCTGCTGACGGAGGTGGGTTTGCCGCTCGCGAGATTGGGGCCGCCGGCCGCGTACGCAGTGGTGGCTACACACCCCAGCGTCGCGATCACGGTGGCCGCGATCGATGTCGCCACCACCCTGACCAGATTCGTTCGTCTCATCGCTGTCCTTGTCGCTGGGGATGGGAGCGACCGGTCGGCGATGGCGGAAGCCGCCACGGCACCGGGCCTCTCCGGAACGGGAAAGAACACCCGGCAGGAGAGCGGCCCTGCAGGAATCTACGCAAGAGACCGACAAAAACTGTGCATTCTCTGTCGAAATCCTGTGCAAGATGGAAGGCAGACGTTACCGACGCGTCACGAACACGTCAACACTTCGGACACGAAGACAATCGATGAACATGGACTATCCAAGTGGGAGAGACGGAATCGACGCGCACCTCTGGACAGAGAAGTAAAGTTTCCTAATAATTAAACATGGCCAAACTTCGATTGGTGTTCGCCGCGCTGCTGATGGTCGCGGCCGGCGTGCTGGTAACCGGGTCCGCCGCACAGGCGGCCGAACTACTCAGCAACCCGGGCTTCGAGTCCGGCGCGCTCTCCCCCTGGAGCTGCTCGGGCAGCCTCGGTTCGGTGGTGTCCACCCCCGTCCACTCGGGCGCGAAGGCGCTGCAGGGCGCCGCGTCCGCCTCTGACAACGCCCAGTGCACGCAGACGGTCACGGTGCTGCCGAACACCGCCTACACGCTGTCCGGCTGGGTCCGTGGCAGCTACGTCTACATCGGAATCATCGGTGGCGCGTCCACCTGGACTCCGGCCGCGACGGCCTACACGCAGCTGTCGGTGCCGTTCACCACGACGGCTTCGCAGACCTCGATCCAGGTGTTCCTGCACGGCTGGTACGGGCAGGGCACCTACTTCGCCGACGACATCTCGCTCTCCGGCCCGGCCGGCGGGCCCACCGCTCCGGGCACTCCGGGGAACCCGGTCGCGGGCACGGTCACGAACTCCTCGGTCTCGCTGACCTGGGGCGCGTCGACCGGCACCGTGACCGGCTACCACGTGCGCGAGGGCGCCACCGTGGTCGCCTCCCCCACCACGGCGTCGGCGACGATCTCCGGTCTCGCGACGTGCTCGACGCACACGTACACCGTGACGGCCTACAACTCGGCCGGTGAGTCGCCCGCGTCCGGTGGCACCACGGTGACCACGACCGGTTGCGTCACCGCTCCCCCGACGCCCGGCGGCCTGGGCGTCACGGCGACCACGGGCACCTCGATCTCGCTCGGCTGGTCCGCCGCGTCCGGCGCGACGGGTTACCGGGTCTACGAGGGCACGACCCAGGTGTATCAGGGCACCGCGACCACGGCGACGATCAGCGGCCTGGCGGCGTGCGCCACGCACAGCTACACCGTCACGGCGTACAACGCGAACGGCGAGTCGGCGAAGTCGGGCTCGGTCAGTGGCACCACGACCGGCTGCACCACGCCCGGCCTGCCGAAACACGCGCTCATCGGCTACCTGCACGCGAGCTTCGCCAATGGCTCCGGCTATATCCGGATGGCCGACGTTCCCTCCTCGTGGGACATCATCGACCTCGCGTTCGGCGAGCCGACGTCCGTCACGAGCGGCACCATCCAGTTCAACCGGTGCAGCGTCGCGGAGTGCCCGAGCGTCGAGACGGACGCGCAGTTCCTCGCCGCCATCCAGGCCAAACAGGCGCAGGGCAAGAAGGTGCTGCTGTCGATCGGTGGCGCGAACGGCGAGGTGCAGTTGACCACGACGGCCGCCCGGGACGCGTTCGTCAGTTCGGTCAGCGCGATCATCGACCGATGGGGCCTCAACGGGCTCGACATCGACTTCGAGGGCCAGTCGCTCCGTCTGAACGCGGGTGACTCGGACTTCCGCAGCCCGACGACACCGGTGATCGTCAACCTGATCTCGGCGCTGAAGAGCCTCAAAGCCCGCTACGGCTCCGGTTTCGTGCTCACGATGGCACCGGAGACCTTCTTCGTGCAGCTCGGCTACCAGTTCTACGGTGGCACCTGCAGCGGCTGCGACACCCGGGCCGGGGCGTTCCTGCCGGTCATCTACGCGATGCGCAACGACCTGACGGTCCTGACCGTGCAGGACTACAACTCGGGCCCGATCACCGGCCTCGACAACGTCTATCACACGATGGGCGGCGCCGACTTCAACATCGCGATGACGGACATGCTGGCCGCCGGCTTCACGGTCGCGAACACCGGCATCACGTTCCCGCCGCTGCGGCAGGACCAGATCGGCTTCGGCACCCCGTCGGAGTCGAGCGCGGGCAACGGCTACACGGCGCCCGCCGTGGTCGAACAGGCCCTTGACTGCCTGGTCAAGGGCATCAATTGCGGTGGGTACACGCTCCGCGGCGGCACCGAGCCGAACTTCCGTGGCGTCATGACCTGGTCGATCAACTGGGACGGCTACTCCGGCTGGGGCTTCATGAACAGCTTGAAACCGTACCTGACCGCGCTCCCGTAACTTTCATCCGTTCGTCGAGGTCGCACGGTGTCGTCAACCGTGCGACCTTGACCCTTTCTGTCCGGCCTACCTACCGTTCGCCATCGACGTATGTAAATCGATATCGAACCCGGACAGGAGCGCTCATGAGACTGCGTACCAGGCTATCCATCGTCGCCGGCGTGGCAGCTCTACTGGCGGCCGTCGGCTTGACCTTCGCGGCGCCCGCCTCGGCCGCGTCGCTGGTGCAGGTGACGAACTTCGGCACCAACCCCACCAACCTCGGCATGTACGAGTACGTACCGGCCAGCGTCACCGCGCATCCGGCGATCCTGGTGGCCGTGCACTACTGCACCGGCTCGGGCCCGGCCTTCTTCTCGGGCACCGAGTTCGCCTCGCTCGCCGACCGCTACGGGTTCATCGTCATCTACCCGTCCGCCACGCGTAGCGGGAACTGCTTTGACGTCTCCTCCGCCGGTGCGTTGACGCATAACGGCAACAGCGACCCGGTCGGGATCGTCTCGATGGTCTCCTACGTCGAGGCGCACAACAACGGCGACGCCAGCCGGGTGTACGTCACCGGAGCGTCGTCCGGCGGAATGATGACCAACGTCCTGATCGGCGACTACCCGGACGTCTTCAAGGCCGGAGCCGCGTTCATGGGGGTGCCGTTCAGCTGCTTCGCCACCACCGACGGCTCGATGTGGAACACGGCCTGCGCCAACGGTCAGATCAGCAAGACGCCGCAGCAGTGGGGAGACGCGGCCCGGGGCGCCGATCCGGGCTTCTCCGGCACCCGGCCGCGGATGCAGCTGTGGCACGGCACCGCGGACACGACGCTGAACTACAACAACTTCGGCGAAGAGATCAAGCAGTGGACGAACGTGCTCGGTGTGAGCCAGACGCCGAGCACCACCGACTCGCCGCAGTCCGGCTGGACCCACACCACCTACAAGAACGCGGCCGGAGTCGCCCAGGTCGACGCGTACAGCATCGCCGGTGTCGGGCACGTGTTGCCGACGACGGGGATGGCCGCCATCGCGATCCACTTCTTCGGGCTGGACGGGTCCGGTTCGAGCCCGTCGCCCTCGCCGTCGCACAGCGCGTCACCGACTCCGACACCGACGCCTACCCCGACGCCGACACCGACGGGGGGTGGAACCAGCTGCCGCGTCGCGGACGTGATCAGCGCCTGGAACACCGGCCTGACCGCGAACCTGACCATCACGAACACCGGCACGACCGCGATCAACGGGTGGCGGCTCGCGTTCACGCTGCCCTCCGGGCAGGTCATCACGTCCGGCTGGAACGCGACGTACGCGCCGTCGAGCGGGGCTGTGACAGCGACGAACCTCAGCTACAACGGCGCGCTTCCGGCCGGTGGCGCGACGACGATCGGGTTCCAGGCGACGCACACCGGCAACGCGTCCGCGCCGTCAACGTTCACGTTGAACGGGGTGACCTGCAGCAGTTGACGGCCGGTGATGATCGCGAAGGGTTGAGGTGGCCCGAGCGACCACACGTCTTCGCGATCATCGCCTGGGGCCTGAGGGGGCGGCGGCCGGACCGCCGCCCCCGTTGTCGGACGGTCCTACTGCAGCACCCAATGCTGGGCGCCGGTGCCGTTGCAGTCCCAGATCTGCACCTGCGTGCCGGGTGTCGTCGACGAACTGGGGTCATCGAGGCACTTGTTGGCCTGCGGGTTGTAATAGGAATTGTCGGACTGGTGGATGAACACCTGCGCGCCGGTGTTGTTGCAGTCCCACAGTTGCACCTTCGTGCCGTCGGCCGTGCCACCGCCGGAGATGTCCAGGCACTTGCCGAGCGCGTGCAGCGTGCTGCCGGCCTCGACATAGGTCCACTGCTGCGCCCCGGTGCCGTTGCACGTGTAGATCTGGACGGGCGTGCCGTTCGCGGTGCCGGACGAGCGTACGTCGAGGCAGAGCCCGTTGGTGTTGATCAGGCCGTGGCCACTCGGCGGCGGCGGTGGGTTCGTGGTGCCGCCGCCGGACGTGTACGCCGCGACGTAGTCGACGAGCATCGGCACGCCGGACGCGGTCGAGCCGGTCGGACCGCCGCCGAACGCCGCCGGGAACGAGCCGCCCATCGCCACGTTGAGGATCATGAAGAAGCCGTGGTGGGTGGCGTTGTTCCACGTCGTCGCGTCGACCTGGTTGGCGTTGACGGTGAAGAAGTTGTTGCCGTCGAGATACCACCGGATCTGCTCGGGCGACACGCTGCGGTCGTATTCCATCGCGTACGTGTGGAAGCCGGTCTGGCATCCGCTACAGGCACGTTGCCCGCTGCCGATGCCGGTGTATTCGTTACACGGGCCGCCGGGCGCGACACCGCAGTGCAGGGTGCCGAACTCGGAGCTCAGGCCGTTGATGTCCTCCATCAGGTCGATTTCGCCGATGCCGGGCCAGCCGGTCGCGCCGGTGCCACGTGCGGCCGCGCCGAGTGACCAGAAGGCCGGCCAGTAGCCCGCGGCCGCGGCTCCGCTGACGTTCGGTTGCTGGAGCGAGGCCTCGAGCCGGAGTTTTCCGCCGGCAGGTGCGGCGAAGTCGGTGCGCTGCGTCTCGATGCGGCCGCTGGTCCAGTTTCCGGCGCCGTCGCGGATGGGTTTGATGACGAGGTGCCCGGCGCCGTCCTGGTAGACGTTCTGGGTGCTGGTCGTCATCGACTCGACTTCGCCGGTGCCCCAGTTGGCTGCGCCGCCGGGGTAGCCCGTCCCGGTGTCGTAGAGCCAGTTGGATCCGTTGACGCCGGTGTTCGCGGTGCCGCTGAAGTCGTCGGCGAAGACCTGCGTCCAGCCGGTGGGTGTGGGTGGCACGGAGGCCGAGGCCGGTGCGGCCGCCGCGACCGAGGCAGCGATCAGCGCGATCGCGCCCAGCGCGCAGGCTAAGGCCCCTCTGCGTGGGAGAGTCATGGGGAGTGCGCCCCTTCTCTTGTCGGTGAGATGTGCATATCGGCACACGTGAATGAGAGCGCTCTCTCCGCGATGTTGACTCATTGGAAAGATTGTTGTCAATACATTGAGGCGGGTTACCGTACGGCGCCCGGCGCCACCGCGAAGACCCAGGCGCCGGTGACGTGTTCCGGCGTGATCGTGACCGTCACGAGTTCGCCCGGGTGCAACGTGATTCCGGGCATCGCCGATTCGATGTCGAACGATGATCCACCGCCGGTGTAATCCCAGAACGACGCCGTGTTGACCGTGACACCGTTGACCGCGATGTGCAGGTAGCCGGGCGTCTGCGACGCCGCCGCGGTCTGGTTGCAGTTGCCGTTCACCGCTTTGGCACAGTCCGGCATCGTGAACGTGATCGTCCGGGGTGCCAGCGGGTTCGCCGGATCGGAGTAGACCGTCTGGGTTTCGGGCGCGTTGCCGAGGCCGTACTGCGCGACGTCGAGCACCGGCAGCTTCTTCGGCCGGGGCGGCAGTGGGTACTGGCCGAACGGCACCTTCTGCCACATCGCCACCGAGTAGGAGCCGGCCGGCACCGCCATCGGCTTGCGGCTCGTCTCTTCGCCGTCGGTGCCCAGCGTCAACCGGAAGGCCGTCGGGCTGAATGTCACCGCGGTGGGCGATCCGGGCGTGATCCGGTCGGCGGCGACCGGATCCTCGGAAGCGTATCCACTGGCGGCCGTCGAGCACGAGAACATCATCTTCATAGCGGGACCGATCGAGATGTTGATGTCGATCTCGATCGTCGGGTCATCGACCGTGCACGTGTCGCTGAAAACGAAGCCGAGCGCGGTCGGCGTGAACGTGAGTGAGAGCGGGCCGGCAAGCGAACCCGTTCGGGTGCCGATCAGTTTGCCGCCGATCGCGTACTCGGGAAAGCCGTTGATCATTTTCACCGGTGATGAGGATGCCGCGGGCACCACAGCGGCGCGACCGTGAATGTGATGGGTGATCGCGGCGCCGCCGACGATCATGACGATCGCGACGACACCGGCGAACGCCCCGGCGACGCGGCGGCGGTAGGTGGCCACGACCTTCCGGCGGACGCCGTCGAGGCGGCTCTCGGCCAGCACCGGAACCGGGTCGTGCTCGGAGTGCGTACGCATGATGTCGGGCAGGTCAGTGAGGTTCATCGGGACGCTCCTTGCGATGCGCGCGGCGAGGTTCGTGGTGACGCGTCGAGGCGAAGGGCGGCGAGCGCGCGACTGGTTTGGCTCTTGACTGCGCCGACCGAGCAGTTGAGGACGTCGGCGGCTTGCGCCTCGGTCATGTCTTCGAAGTAGCGCAGCACGATCACGGCGCGCTGACGCTTCGGCAGCCGGCCGAGCAGCCGCCACACCTCGTCGCGGTCGTCGACACTGGCAATGGGCCCGGACGGGTCCGCTCGGTCCGGCATCTCGCCGGTGGGCACCTCGTGGTGCCACCGGCGCCGCCACCAGGACGCGTAGGTGTTGAAGATGATTTTCCGGACGTACGGCTCCGGGTCTGCCTGCGCGCTCAGCCGCGACCACGACCGCCACGCCTTGGCCAGCGCGGTCTGCAGCAGGTCCTCAGCCAGCGCCCAGTCATGTGTCAGCTGGTACGCGGCTCGCAGCAGGCGCGCGGACCGGACCGCGACGAACTCCTCAAAACCGGGGGGTGCGGCCACGATGGTCTCCTTGGCTAGCGGGTCTGCCTGTAGTACCCGCTAGCCCGGAGCAAAGGTTGCATCCACCTCAGGTCGTGCAGGCGCCCGCGTCCTGCCAGACGGCCCACGACGTCGGTGCGTTCGGGATCGCGCCGCTCGAATAGTAGATGGCCGTCCAGTTGTGCCCAGCGTAGGAGACGTGCTGACCGATCGTGTAGGAGGTGGCGCTGTTCCAGGCCGTCGCACACGTGCCGTGGGAACCGGTCGGGGTGGGGGTCGGCGTCGGCGTAGCGCTGTGGGTCGGTGTCGGGGTCGCGCTCGGCGAGCCGGTGGGCGGTGGCGTCGGCGAGCCGTACGGGTTCGCGATGATCGTGATGGTGCGGTGCTGGACGCCCCACGCGTTGGCCTGTGCGTCGGGCAGCCAGATGTCGACGGTGTCGTTCTGGATCCAGGTGCCGATGTCACCGGCGAAGCACGTGCCGTAGTCGGGCACGGTGAAGTAGGTGCCCCACGGGATCACCCGGGGATCGACGGCGCACACGCCGAGCCGCGCGGAGTAGCCGGTCGCGGTGGAGCCCTGGTCGTTGTAGGACGTGACCATCATCGTGATGTGGGTGCCGACCGGCGTGCTTCCGGCCCCGGTCGCGACCACGCCGTTGGCGCCGAGCCAGTAGGGCGGCGACAGCTGGCCCATCGAGGCGTCGGTGGCGTTGTTGTCGCCCATCGCGACGACCGTGTAATAGGCGCCCTGACACGGGGATGTGTCCGTGGCGGTCAGCGTCGGCTGGCCCCAGTCGCTGATCCACGCGACCGCGACGCCGTCGCGCCAGATCCGGTAGGCGACGGCGCCCGGCACGCGGCTCACCGTGAGCCCGACCTGGCTGCCGGTCAGCGAACCGGTCATCGTCGGTGCCGCCAGCCGGGCCGAGAAGTTCACGGCACCGGCCGTCTGGAGTGGCGCGGTCCAGGGCGTGTCGGTGCGGGCCGGCGGGGTGATGCCGGCGGCCCAGAACGGGCAGGCGCCGAGGCTCGCGGTCGATTGCGCCGACGCCGATCCGGAGGACGTCACCTGGATGGCGACGACGGCGAGCGCGCACGCGCTGAACGCGGCGATCAGGGCCGACCAGCGGCGCCTGGCGCGGTTGCCCGGCGCGGGCCCGGTGGCCGGAGATGTCGGAGCGCTGTCTCGAAGCATCGCATAACTCCTCTGATCGATGGGCAGCTATCTTTTAGGTAACCTTCCTGTTAATGAACACATGCATACCAGTCGATGCGTGACGAGGACAAGAGCGAGGGTCAAAGACGGCGGCGCCGACGGGTACGAGTCCCGCCGGCGCCGCCGCTCGCCCTACCGTGTTACTGGTTCCAGATCTGGAACTCCGAGATCTGGCCGGCCGGCCACCCGGTGTTGGCGGTGATCGTGACCCGCCAGTAACGCTCCGACGTGGCCGGGAACGTGATGGTCACCGCGTTCGCCGACGGCGCGAACGTGTACGTCGCCGACGCCTTCACCGTGCTGAACGTCGAACCGTCGGTCGAACCGATCAGCGAGAGCGTCTGGTTACGGGAACCCCACGCCGACGGCAGTTCGAGCACGACCCGGGTCGCCGACTGCGACGAGCCCAGGTCGACCTGCGCCCACTGCGGGAACGCGTTGTTCGCGCTCTCCCAGTAGGAACTCTGGTTGCCGTCGGTGATGTTCGACGACGGGTAGACGTCCGTGTGCGAGGACTCGCTCGTTGCCTTGCCCGCCGCCAGGTTCGTGCTGACCGTGCCGGCGCCGGTGCCGGACAACGACACGGTGCTCGGGCTGTTCGTCGCGTTGCTGGTGATCGTCAGCGCACCCGTACGCGTGCCCGACGCGGTCGGCTTGAAGCTGACGTTGACGGCGCACGACGCGCCCGCGGCGATCGAGGTGCCACACGTGTTCGTCTGGCTGAAGTCACCAGAGGTCGCGATAGAGCCGACCGAGGCCGCGGCGGTGCCGGTGTTGTGCACCGTGACCGCCTGGGACGTGCTCGCGACGCCGACGGTCTGGCTGGCGAATGTGAGCGACGACGGGCTCGTCGTCAACGTGGCACTGCCACCGCCGCCGGTCGTGGCGAACGCGAGGCTGTTCACGTTCCATCCACCGTTGTCCTGGTTGAGCGTCAGCACCTGCTGGCCGGCCGGGAGCGTCACCTGGGCGGTGACGGTGGTCCAGATCTGCCAGTCGCCGGTCGCGGGGATGTTCACGTTGCCGCTCAGGTTCGCGCCGGACGCGTTCGACAGGTGCAGGCCATCGGTCACCGCGCTCGGTGCCGCCATTCGCAGGCTCACGGTGTAGGTGCCGGCCGTGGCGACGTTCACGGTGTAACGGAACCACTGACCGCCGGTCGTCCAGCCGACGTTGTCGCCGCCGCCGGTGTCGGAGGTGGCTTCCAGATCCACGCCGTCGGCGCGGTAGCCGTTGGCCGAACCGTTGACCGAGGTGACGTTGTAGCCGACGCCCTGACCGCCGGTGTCGTAGTTCTCGGCTTGCACGGTGCCCGGGATGGCCGCCGGCGTGCCGCCGTACGGTGCTTCCGGTGTGGTGGTGCCCTGCCAGCTGTTACCGCTGAGCGTCGCGGCGAAGCCGCTGGAGTTGTTGATGTAGGCCGACGCGCCGGACGCGAGCCCGGTCACGGTGTTGCCGGTGATCGTGGCCGAACCGCTGGGTGCGGGGTAGAACGGCGGTTGGATGACGATGCCGTTGCGCCACGGCGACGTGACCGTGTTGTTCTGCAGCAGTGTGTTCGTCGAGGTGGAGAACCCGATGCCGTCGTAGAGCGCGTTGACGATCGTGTTGTTCGTCGCGGTCACGTGGTCGACGACCCCGACGTTCTGCCCGTCGCCGCCGTTGCCGATCTGCATCGCCGGCTGGCCCTGGCTGTAGCCGTTGCCGCCGGAGCGCACGACCACGTTGCCGTTGACGGTCGCGGTCATGAGGTCGCTGCCGTTGACGCCGAACCGGCCGGCGCCGAGCCCGATGTAACGGGCGGTGTCGGAGATGTAGTTGAACTCGACGTCCTGGTTGTTGCCACCGTAGACGCCGATGCCCTTGCCGCCCCACGGCGCGACGATCGTGTTGTGCGTCATCGTGATGTGCGACATCGCCGTGTAGAACGTCTTGTTGCCGTTGCCGTCGGTGTTGTAGTCGACGGAGTTGATCGCCATGCCGTCGTCACCCGTACCGCGGACGAAGTTGTTCGTCGCCGTCAGGTTGTTGCCGACGGTGTTGTTCAGCGACACGTTGTTGAGGTTGATGCCGTCGGCCCAGATCGCGGTCAGGCGGCTGTTCTCGACGGTGCCACCGGTGCCGGAGGCCCAGAAGCCGGACTCCGTGTGCTGGCTCCAGATGTTGTTCGCGACCCAGTTCGTGCCGGACGTGTCCATCGCGCCACCGCCGCCGTCGATCATCGCCCGGCTGGTGGAGTTGGAGTCGAGGTGGAAGTTCTGCACCGTGCACGATGTCAGGTCGAACAGCGCCGCCAGCGGGGTGTTGTT
The DNA here is from genome assembly GCA_963797605.1 of uncultured Actinomycetota bacterium. Lineage (GTDB taxonomy): Bacteria > Actinomycetota > Actinomycetes > Mycobacteriales > Micromonosporaceae > DASQPR01. Next base: position 753,290 of record CAWCPX010000009.1, read on the forward strand.
CGGCAGCGGGACCGCGCGGTAGATCGTGCTGTACCAGACGCCGGCACCGGCGATCGTGATGCCCGTGGCCGACAGCCCGGTGGTGCCTTTGAGGTAGAACGTCCCGGACGGGATCCACAGGATCTTGCCCTGGCTCTGCGCCTGGTTGATGCAGGTCTGGATCGCGTTCGTGCTGTCCACGGCACTCGCGTCGGCGGCACCGTTGGTCGGGTTGTTGTCCGCGACGGCGCCACAGCTCGTGATCGAGATCGAGTTCGCCGGCTGGGCCAACGGCGCCGGCGGGTTCTCCACGTCGACCACGTCGACGTAGTAGAACGCCGCGGTGTTCGCGGCGTCCCGCTTCAGCGAGAAGGTGCTGCCGGGTGCGATCGGCGTACCGGTGACGAAGGTCCGTGACTCGTCGAAGAACTCACGCGGGTCACCGTCGGCCGGGTTCTGGTCGCTGCCGTTGTAGTTGTTGCTGCCGCCCTCGTAGAACCAGCTCTGGCGGGAGTTGAGGTTCAACGTCTGCCGCATCGCGCCGTCGACGTAGAAGTCGAGCGTCGCCGTGGTGCCGCCACCGGAGGCCGAGTCGGGGATGCTCACGCGCACGTTGATCGCGCTGATCGCCACGCCCGTGTTGTTCGTCCACTGTACGCCCTGCCCGGTGCCCGTCAGCTGCACGTACGCGTGCCCGGACGCCTCCACGGCGGCACTGGAATACTGCGTCGTCGGCGCGGACGTCAACGACACCGTCGTGGCACCGCCGCTGAGCGTGCCAGCTTCGGCCTCGTAGCTGGTGAACGGCAGCGTGGCGCCGGCACCGCCGGTATCGGCCGCCACCGGCGACGTGGCGACCGCGACGATCGCGGTGCCGGTGAGCAACGCCGCGACGACCACGCCCATCCCGCGGCGTAACGCGTGGTTCGGTAGGTAACGCATCGGTCCCTCCCTGGGAACTTCGGGGTGAGATCACTCCGAACCGACGACCTACCGCGCACGTCAGCGCCCCGGCCCGCGGAGGTGGAGTCGATATGCGGGCACGGCGGTGCCGCCCATGCGCGATCGCCACGAGCGGATGGCGTTGGGTCGGCGGCTGCGGAAGACCTGGAAACGACACCGTAGCAAGATGATTGATGAATCGAAATGGAACGCCGTCATCATCACGCAGGCCCATAGGGGCGTGACGTTCCGTAGCGGGCATCGTTTCTCGGTCGGCCCGAGCGCGGACGTGCCACGGACACGGGGGTGCGTCCGTACCACGTCCGGTGCGCACGAGAGATACCGGCCGGCTCAGTAACCGCCGGGCTTGAGGTCGCCGGCCACGCCGATGCGGATCCCCAGCCACGGATACGTGTGGCCGAAGAACACATTGTCCTGTGGCTGCAGTCCGACCGCCGAAGGCCACATTTGGAAGCCCGGCGCGTTGGAGATCCCGCCGTGCAACCGCCGCCACACCCGCTTCGAGTCCTGCCCGGCGGGCGGCGCCGTGATGGTGTCGGTCCACTCGACCGCGTTGCCGCCCTGATCGAGGGTGCCCCATGGCGAGGTGGTCTTGGCTTGGCCGACCGTGCTCAGGCTGCCCTGGTAGAGGTTGGCGTACGTGGTCGGGTCGAGTCCGAACGGGTTGACGGTCGCGCAGGCGTCGGCCGACTCCTGGCCCGGACACCAACTCGGCGCCGGCACCCCGGTGGCGTGGAATGACGCCAGCGGTTGCGTCGCCGCGTTCGTCACATCGCCGGTGGTCGGGTTGAGCACGGTGACAGCGGGAGCGGTCGCGTCACCGTCGCCGAAGACACCGGGATTGGTCGGGTATTTCCAGTAGGAATAGGTGCCGCCGTGGTTCGGGTCGTAGTAGGCCGCTTTGATCCACTCGTCCTGGCTGGGCACCACGAAGCCGATGTGGTGGCTCCGGGTAGCCGCGGGGTGGGCGAGGTCGTACATGCCGCGCTCGGTCTGCGTCGACAGCGCGACCTTGTACGTCACGTAACCGAACCCGCCGGTGCTACTGGCCTGCTTCGAAATCAGCCGACCGTTGTAGAGCGAGTTGACGAAGCGCGCGGCCTTCAGAAACGTCGCGAAACCGTACGGCTTGTCGGCCCATTGCGGGTACGCCACCGAGTAGTGACTCCCCCGGTGGGCCGCCGCGGAGAAGTTGATCTGGCCGTACTTCGGCCATGCCGAGGAACTCTCACTCGTGTCGTAGAGGTCGTGCGGGTCACGGCCGCCGGCGTCGACCGTGTTGAGAAAAACGACCCACTGCGCAACCGTGACTTCGAGCTGACCGATCTGGTAGGGGTAGCCGACCTTCCCGACCGTGACGCAGCCGCGCGACGTCACCGGAGCGTCGGCGCACGACGGATAGATAGCGTCGGTGAAGGGGACGACACCCACCGACGGATTGCCGGGCGCGCCCACGTCCGCGGTCGTCACCGTGATGACCGAACTCGTGACCGAGCCGGCGCCGACGGCGAGCGGTGACCCGGCGACGGCCGCGCCCGGGTTCGCGAACGCGGTCGCGGCCGCCACGATCAGGGCAGATAAACCGCAGATCGGTAAAACGATCTTGGTGAGTCGAGCACGGCGGGAAGTGGTGCGCATAGACATGTCCTTTGCGGGATGGACGCTTGCCCCGCCTGCTCGGAACAGCACGGAGCGAGCCGATGATCAGAACGTCTGGCGAGCCCATGCTAGCGACCATAATCACTCTAAGTATCTGAAACATCACCAAACACACCTAAATCATCGGCCCCACGCGCCCCACCCGTGGTCAGTCGACGCCGGCGATCAGCTCTCGCAGCACCGCGACGTGCGCCCGCAGCGCCGAACGGCCGGTGGCGGTCAGCGAGATCCAGGTCGTGCGACGGCCGGCGTGGACGCCTTTGCGGCTCTTGACATAGCCGACCGAGGCCAGGGCCGCGACATGTTTCGACAGCACCGAGTCGCTGACGTCGAGCCGGTCGCGCAGCGTCGAGAACTCCGCCTCGGACACGGCGGTCAGCATCGTCATCAACTTCAACCGGGCCGGGGCCTGGAGGTTTGCGTCCAGATCGGACATCAGCGCCCGATCACGAGGAAGACCAACCCGGCCACCGACACGGCACCGAGCGCCGCGAGCTGCCACACCGACTCCCCGCGGCCGTGGGTCGCCGGGTCTTGCCGGTAGATCCGGAACCAGCGGCGGCCGCTGAACGCGTAGGCGACGCCGCCGGCCAGCGAGCAGAGCCCGACCAGCCACCACAGTCGCTCGAAGGCCGCCCACACCGCGGCGCCGTCGGCCAGCGCGTACGAGACCCATGATGACGTCGCGGTGCCGAGGACGCCACGGCCGGCGAGACCGCCCACCCACACGCCGTTGAGCCGGCGGAAACGCGCCAATTGAACAGCGGCCACCGCGATGAACGCGCCCAGGCCGCCGAGCAGTAACCAGGTGGCCCACGTGTCGTGTTGGCTGAGACCCACGGCCGCGGTGGCGATCTGCGTCGTGATGGCCGCGCCGATCGATGCGAAGAACAGCGGGGGCAACACCAGGCCGCCGGCCAGCCGGGCGCGGGAGGCTTCGGCGTCGGCGAGTGCGGCGGACGCCTCGCTCGGACTGGGATTCATATTTTCCATATTGGAAAGTGTAGCCGGGCTTTCCAATATGGCAAGTATCGATCTCGTGGAGAGAAATCGGTTGCGAGCGCCCCGGGCGGTTGGCACGATCGCGTCCGTGACAACTGCCGAGCTGACCGGATGTGTGATCGTCTCGGGCATGCCCGGCGCCGGCAAGTCGACCGTGACCCGGCTGGCTGCCCGACTGATGCCGCGCGCCGCCCAGATCAAGGCCGATGACGTCAACGAGATGATCCTGCGGGGTCGCGTCGGCTTCACGATGGAGCCCGCCGAAGAGGCCGCGCGGCAAGAGGAACTGTGCAACCGCAACCTGACCGCGCTGGCCAACAACTTCGTCGACTTCGGGTTCACCGTGTTCATGGACCAACTCGTACACGAGCCGGCCGAGCTCGAATTCCTCGTCGGCCTGTTGGCGCCGCGACCGGTCCGCCTGGTCACGCTGGCGCCCGGGGTCGAGGTCTGCCAGCGCCGCAATGCGACCCGCGCGCCCGACGAATCCTGGGAATACGACGGCTACCACCAACTCGAAGCCGACATGCGACGGGATCTGGAGAGCGTCGGCTGGTGGTTCGACACGTCCGCGCAGACGCCCGAGGAAACCGCGGCACAGCTCGTCCGCGAGGCGGCACACAGAGGCTCGTTGGGCTGACGCCGATGAACTGACGAGGGCACCCATCAGTGGCAACCGGACCGAGCGGTCCGGCGATCGTCGCTGCCCTTGTCATTGTTCATCCGGCATCCGTCCCACGCGCGGACGGGTAGCCCCTGCCTACCGGAGGCTCCGTTCGTGACCTACCGTCCAGCGCTGTTCGTGCAGCACCTCACCCATCTCACCGCACCGTTCGCCCAGACGCCGCGCATACGGCTCTCAACCACCGCCATCCCCTTCCACGACGGCACGCTGGCGAGTTCCCCGTGGATCCGTCGGCCGGAAGTGCGGCCGTACTACCGGCCACGGCGGGCGCTGCGCGCGTCCTCGATGCGAGCGTCGGATTGGCGCGGACAACGGTGGCGTGCGCGACCGCGCCGACACTGATCTCGCGGGCACGCGATGATCGCGAAGACCTACGGTCGCGGGGACGACCTCAACGCTTCGCGATCATCGGTGCCGGTCAGATGCGCGGGTCGACGTGGATCTTCGGACCGGCGCCGGCAGCCGAGCGGGCGTTCCCCGGCGAGCACCGCGCCGACCTCGGTCGAGGCCGACGGTCGCGGCGACCAGCGGGCGGGGGTCGACGGCACCGGCGGCGTACGCGTCGATAGTGCCGGCGAGGCCCTGCGAGGCGGCGAGGATGCCGACGGCGGTGACGTCCTTGAGCGCCAGGGTACGGGTGTCGATCAGGCTCGGGGTGCCGGCGAGTCCGATGTAGACGATGCGTTTGCCCGGCTCGACGAGGTCCAGTGCCAGCGCGGGCAGCGACGGGGCGTTGGAGGCGTCGATGACCGCGTCCCACGGCAGCGCCGGCACGTCGGCCGAGGTCCAGACGCCGGCGAAGCCGAGGGTGCGGGCGAACTCGAGCGTACCGTCGGTCTGGCCCATCAGGTGCACCTCGGCGCCCTGGGCCCGCGCGAACTCGGCGACGAGCAGCCCGATCGTGCCGGTGCCGAGCACCAGGAGCCGCTCCCCCGCCTCCAGCGCCGCCGCCCGCACGGACCGGAGCGCGTTGCCGCCGGGCTCGACCATGGCGCCGGCGACGTCGTCGACCGCGTCGGGCAGGGCGAACAACGCCGACACCGGCACGGCCATCTGCTCGGCGAGCGCCCCGGCGAACCCACCCCGGATGCCGATCTCGACGCGCTGCTCGCATACGTTGTGCCGCCCGGACACGCAGCGGTGGCAGCGCCCGCAGCCGATCATCGTGTCGCCGGTGACGCGTCGCCCGAGCCACGCCGGGTCGACGCCGGCGCCGAGCGCCGAGACGACGCCGCACCATTCGTGGCCGAGCCGCATCGGATAGCGCGCGTGGCCCTGGTGCAGGTAGGCCATCTCGCCGGTGAAGAACTCGACGTCGGTGCCGCAGACGCCGGCGCGCCGCACGTCCACGACAACGTGCCCGGGCGTGGCGATCGGGGCGGGCACGTCCTTCACCGAACCTCGCGCGGGGGCCGGTCACGACAAAGGCTCTCACGGCCGGATCTCCCCGCAGCTGCGCGCCGATGACCTGGATGTACGCTCGGCCATGATCCGCAATATAGGTCACCGTCGGCGGTAGGGGAAAGTCGAGCGAGGAGCCAGTGACAGGGCAGCGCAGCTCCGAGTGGTACGCGGGCGACGATCGCAACGCGTACATCCATCGAGCGTGGATGCGGCGTGGCTTGCCGGCGCACGCGTTCGACGGCCGGCCGCACATCGCGATCGCGAACACCGCCTCCGATCTGACACCGTGCAACGCGCACTTCAACGAGGTCGCGGAGAGCGTCAAGCAGGGCGTGTACGAGGCCGGCGGCATCCCGCTCAACCTGCCCGTGGTCTCGCTCGGCGAGACGCTGGTGCGGCCGACGGCGATGCTGTGGCGGAACATGGCCGCGATGGCGACCGAGGAGATGCTGCGGGCCAACCCGATCGACGGCGTCGTGCTGCTCGGCGGGTGCGACAAGACGATCCCGGCGCTGCTGATGGCCGCGGCCTCGGTCGAACCTGCCGGCCGTCGTGCTTCCCGGCGGCCCGATGCTCACCGGCACCTTCCGGGGCGTCCCGCTGGGCTGCGGCACCGACGTGTGGCGGCTGTCGGAGGAGGTGCGCGCGGGCACGCTGTCGCCGGAGCAGTTCACGAAGTCCGAGTCGTCGATGATCCGCAGCCGCGGCCACTGCAACACGATGGGCACCGCCTCCACGATGGGGCTGCTCGCCGAGGCGCTCGGCATGGTGCTGCCCGGCCTCGCCGGCACACCGGCTGCCGACAGCCGGCTCCTGGAAGGCGCGCACGAGACCGGGCGGCTCGCCGTCGAGATGGTCGCGGCTGGGCGTACCCCGCAACAGATGTTGACCCGGGGTTCGTTCCTGAACGCGATCGTCGCGCTGGCCGCGATCGGCGGCTCCACCAACGCCGTCGTGCATCTGCTGGCGATCGCCGGCCGGCTGGGCGTCGAGCTGACCCAGGACGACTTCGACCGAACCGGTTCCACGGTGCCGCTGCTGGTCGACCTGCAGCCGGCCGGACGGTTCCTGATGGAGGACTTCTTCCGCGCCGGCGGTCTGCACGCCGTGCTGCGCGAGGTGAAGGACCTGCTCGACCCCGTGGCGATAACGGTGACCGGGCGGCCGCTGGTCGACTATCTCGACGATGCCGAGATCTGGGACCGCGAGGTGATCCGGGCCCGCGACGAGCCGTTGCAGCAGCAGGCCGGCATCGCCGTGCTCTACGGCAACCTCGCCCCGGGCGGCGCCGTCATCAAACCCGCCGCCGCGTCACCGCACCTGCTGCGGCATCGCGGCCGCGCGATGGTGTTCGACTCGATCGAGGACATGCACGCCCGCATCGACGACCCGGACCTCGACGTCGACGCGGACTCGGTGCTGGTCCTGCGCGGCTGCGGTCCGAAGGGCTACCCGGGCATGCCGGAGGTCGCGAACATGCCGCTGCCGGCGAAGCTGCTGCGGCAGGGCGTGCGCGACATGGTGCGGATCTGCGACGGCCGGATGAGCGGCACCGCCTACGGCACGGTCGTGCTGCACGTCTGCCCGGAGGCGGCGGCCGGTGGTCCGTTGGCGCTCGTGCGTACCGGCGACATGATCGTCCTGGACGTGCCCGGTCGCCGGATCGACATCGACGCGCCGGCCGAAGAACTCGCCGCCCGCGTGCCCGATCCGGCCACCGTCGCCGCGTTCGCCGCACCCGCACGAGGCTGGGAACTTCTCTACGTACGCACGGTCGGGCAGGCGAACACGGGCGCCGACCTCGACTTCCTCATCGGCGCCAGCGGCCCCGACGTGTCCCGCGAATCGCACTGAACCCCTCTGCGAAGCTAACCCTATTGGAGGCAACGATGCCCGCACCCATCCCCGCTGACCGGCCGATCCGCTGGGGCATCCTCGGCGCCGGCGACATCGCCGACACCGTGGCTCACGACATCGGCATCACCGACAACAACGTCGTCACCGCGGTCGCGGCCCGTGACGGCGACCGAGCCGCCGCGTTCGCCGCCAAACACGGCGCCCAGCACAGCTTCGGCAGCTACGAGGCGCTCGTCGCCAGCGATGACGTCGACGTCGTCTACGTCTCCACGACGCACCCGCATCACCACGCCCAGTCGTTGATGGCGATCGCCGCCGGGAAGGCGGTGCTGATCGAGAAGCCGGTGTGTCTGAACGCCGCCGACGCCCGCGAGGTTTTCGCCGCCGCGACGAAAGCCGACGTGTTCACGATGGAAGCGATGTGGATGCGCCTGAACCCGCTCATCCGCAAGGCACAACAGCTGGTCGCGGACGGTGCGATCGGTGAATTGCGCGGCGTACGCGACGAATTCGGTCTCGGTGTGGCGTTCGACCCCGGCCACCGGCTCTACGACATCGACAACGGCGGCGGCGCGCTCCTGGACATCGGCGATCTATCCGGCCACGTTCGCGCATATCTTCCTCGGCCAGCCCGACGAGGTCCGGACGGTCGGCACGCTCGCCTCGACCGGCGCCGATGACACGGTCGCGATGCAGTGGCTCTACGACGGCGTACCCAAGGCGCAGTTGTGGTTCTCCGTGTCGACCTCGGCCCCGAACGAGGCCGCCATCCTCGGCACCAAGGGCTGGATCACGGTCCTCTCACCGGCGTGGCGGCCCGGCGGACTGATCGTGCACAGCAACGACGGCGAGTACGCGCTGGAGGACCCGCTCGCCGGGCAGGGCAGCGGCTACGGCCCGGAAATCCTCGAGGTCGAGCGATGCCTGCGCGCCGGGCTGACGGAGAGCCCGCTGATCCCGCACGCGGACACGATCGCGATCCTGGAGATTCTCGACGCCGCCCGTGCGACCGTAGGCGTGAGCTACCCGTCCGAAAGGCAGGAAAAATCATGAAACCAGTCAAATTCGGCCTCGTCGGGTACGGGTTCGGCGGGCGCTACTTCCACGCACCGCTGATCACTTCGGCACCGGAATGCGAACTCGTCGGCGTCATGACATCGTCGCCGCAGCGCCAGGCACTCGTCGCGGACGAATGGCCGGGCACACCGACCGTACACGTCTCTGGAGGAACTGGTCGAAGCCGGCGCCGAAGCGGTCGCGATCAGCACCCCGGCCGCCACGCACACCGCGGTCACCGATCAGGCGCTGCGGCTCGGGCTGGCGGTCGTGTGCGACAAACCGTTCGCCATGGACGCCGCCGCCGCGCTCAGCACCGTGCAGCTCGCCGACGAACTCGGCCTGCCCCTGAGCCCCTACCAGAACCGCCGGTGGGACTCCGATTTCCGGACGGTCACCAAACTCGTCGCGGACGGCGCTCTCGGCACCGTGATGCGGATGGAATCGCGGTTCGAGCGGTACGCGCCGGACAGGGGCCCCGGCACCTCGGACGCCGGCACGCTCATGGGCTTCTTCCCCCACCTCGTCGACCAGGCGCTCGTGCTGCTGGGCCCGGTCTCATCCGTGTACGCGGAGTGGCGGATTCGCGAATCGGGCCTCGACGACGACGTGTTCGTCGCGCTCACGCACGCCAGTGGTGCCCGCTCGCACCTCTGGGGCAGTTGGCTGCAGTCGGCGCCCGGACCGCGCTTCCGCGTCACCGGCACGGCCGGCACATACATCCTCGCCGCCGGCGACACCCAGGAGGATCAGCTCGTCGCGAGCCACAGTCCGGCCTCGGCCGGCGACGCATGGGGCACCGAGCCGGACGATTCGTGGGGCCACCTCTACACGGGTGGTGCGACCGAGGTCGTGCCGACCGAGCCCGGCCGGTGGAACGAGTTCTATCCGGCGTTCGCCCGGGCGGTGCGTGACGGCGATCCGGTGCCGGTCGATCCGAACGACGCCGTCGCGACCGCGATCGTGCTCGACGCGGCCCGGCAGAGCGCTACCAGCGGCCTGGTTGTGGCGGTGGCTGCGTCGTGAGCGAGCTTGTCGGAGCGAATAACGTGGCAGCATCGCCGCGCCCTGCGAAGCGGGGGCGGCCATGAGTGACCCTGACCTGGCGGTTCTGCTAGCCGAGGAAGACCGCCTCGTGTTCGATCGGTTCGACCACGGGACGGCATGGGAACTCGGCTACGTGATGCGGGCGCGGGCCCTCGACGAAGCACTCCCGATCGCGATCTCGATCCGGCGCAACGGGCAGCGGCTGTTCCACGCGGCGCTGCCCGGCTCGTCCGCGGACAACGACTTCTGGCTCGACCGCAAATCAGCCGTCGTCGACCGCTACGGCCACTCGTCCTACTATGTCGGCTGCCAGTTTCGCGCCCGCGGCGGTGATTTCGACGTCGACGCCCGCCTCGACGTCAACCTGTTCGCCGCGCACGGTGGCGCGTTTCCGCTGATCGTGCGAGGTGCCGGGGTCATCGGTGTGATCGCGGTGTCGGGCCTGCCTCAAGTCGACGACCACCGGTTCGTGGTCGCGGCGTTGGAGCAGTTCTTGGCGTAAGGCCAGCGGGTGGCGGGCGGTCGCGGTCCGCGTGACCGCTCGGGGCTTGGGTTTCGGGGCATCGCGGTCCGCGTGACCGCGATGCCCGGCGCTCGTGTGTGGCCAACGGCCTTTAGGCCGGGCCTCTCTTATTGGTGAGCCGCGTAGCGGCCTTGTGCTCTGTGCTGTTCGGTCCGCTGGCGTGAGTCACCCCACCAGGTCACATCGCGTGGGCCGTCCTAGGACGGTGCCATCTGGGTGACCTTGGCAAGTTTGTGTCGCTGACGGAGCAGTTATTCGCCAAGGTCGCGTCGGATGCCTCGGCACCGGGCGACATATCGCCGATGTCGTATGTCGCCCGGATGCGGAGCGGGGTGCGACCGCTGGGGCGAGAACGTGCGGTCAGGACAACACGTTCTCGCCCCAGCGGCCCGCTCACGTGCACCCGGGCGAGTCCGACGGCCAAGCGGTCAACGCGGCGCGCTGCCCCTCCGCAGGAACTGTTCGTAGAGCGCCACCGCGACCGCTCCCCCGACCACCGGCGCCAGCAGATAGGCCCACCAGTCGGTGAACTTCCCCGCGACGATCATCGGCCCGACCGCGCGCGCCGGGTTCACGCCCGCCCCGGTCAACGGTCCGCTGATGAAGATCGCGACGGCCAGGGCGGTGCCGATCGCGCCAGCCGCCGCACCCCGGACACCCGTGCGTCCGTCGCGACCGACACGACGACCAGCACCAGAATGAACGTGACGATCGCCTCGGTCACCAAGACCCGCCAAACGGCGACGCCGGGAGCCGGGAACGTGGCGCCGAGGCTGGCTTTCGACTTCGCCGCCTCGCCGTACAGGCTCCAGACGATGGCGGCCGCACCGATCGCGCCGGCGAACTGCGAGACCACGTAGACCGGCGTATACCGCCACGGAAACCGCCCGTTCGCGGCCAGGCCCAGCGTGACGGCCGGATTGAAGTGGGCGCCCGAGACCGGGCCGAGGCTCGCGACCAGCAGGACGAGCGCGAGTCCGCCCGCGATCGGGACGGCGAGCGACCCGTACGGCACGCCGGCCACCGGTCTCGCGAGCACCCCGGCCACCGCCGTGCTCGTGATGGCCAGCACCAGCACAAACGTGCCGATCGCCTCGGTCACGCCCACCGTGAGCGCGTTGTCTCCGAGCGGGTGGTTGTGCAGGCGCGTCATGTGGGCCATGCGGCATCATCGCCGCCGCGCTGGGAGTCGGCCGTCGCGTTCATCGAAACAGCTCCGCTCGCCGGATGTCGCTACGGCGCTCAGCGTAACGGAAATAAGGCGCGAATAAGGCTACATGTCATCTCATGAGCAGGTAAACGAGAAGCTTTCGCCGTCGCCACTGATCCCACTGTCACTGCTGGCTCCCGCCCAGACGTGCACGGTGTACTTCCCGGTCGCGTACGTGTGATGCGAGTCGATCTCCGTCGACCGGATCGGCGGCACGATGGTCGTGGTGCCGGTCTGATGCGTGCCGTCGCCCCATTCGATCGTGTAGGGCACCGGCACGTTGGGAAAGGCGCTCACCAGGAACGACATCGTGGTGACGTGGCCGCCGCACGCGCCCGGCCCTGCCGGCACGTTGACCTTGAGCTCTTCCGTCGGCGGCACGCAGTCGAGAAAGACGTTCGCGTTCGGCGCGGCCATCGCATTGGGCCCGGTGACACTGAGGTTCATCCAGCTTCGCACGGAGGTGTCGAGCAGCTTCGTGGTCGCTCCCACTGACTGGTGCACGGTGGCGTGCTGTGCCCCACCCGGGCCGAAGTGCACGCTGCCGATGATGATTTTCTTCGTCGCGCTGGTCTTCCACGCGTACGTCACCGTCACCGGGCCACGGGAAACCGAGATCGTGCCGGTGAAAGCGAAGGTGTGCAGGCAGTAGACGCCCTTGTAGGAGCCGGCGTCCGCGCTGAGGGTGACGTGTGTGACCTTCGGCGCCGCCGGTGTCGCGGTTGTCGGGCCCGTCGGCTGAGGTTTGCCCGGCGCCGTCGTCGTCCCGCTCGGCGTCGCGGTCTGCGTAGCCGGCGGTGTCGTGGTCTCGCTCGGTGCGGCGCTGTCGCTCGACAGGTCGCTGGCGCTCGCGGCGACCGAGGGCGCCGTCAGGCTGCCCGCGCCGGAACCCCGATGCGGGCCGTGGGAACACCCGGCGACCGCGACGACGATGACCGCCGCGACAACGAGAGCCGCGGCGCGCGACCCGGCACGGCTGCTCAGGACGTAACGAGACAACTGGTCCTCCTCTGGATGCTGGGCATGACGACAGATCGGGTAGCTACGCGCCGGCGCCAAGGACGCGCGCCTTCTGCGTCTGGAACTCCGCCTCGGTGAGCACCCCGGAGTCACGCAGCACGGCCAGCTCCTCGAGCATCAGGACCGGATCCGTCGCCGGGCGCGGGAGTCAATCCACCGACCTGCTGCCCGCCGACGAACAGCACGTGTGCCGGGCCGGCCGTGACGCCGATCTGATCGGCGAGCGCCTTCGCCAATGCCATCGGATCCCGGGCACCCGCATGCTGTGACTGGATGGTGCGCAGGAGCGACCCGGCGTCGGTGTTGCCGAACGTCATCCCGGCTGCCGAACGGTCGATCATGATGTGGTCGTGGTCGCGCGGGGTCATAGCGCACGGACAGGCGCATGCCGACCGACGGCATCGAGGTCTGCGGGTAGCGGAAGCGTTGCTCCACCTCGAACGCGGGCTCGTCGCCGGGCTCGACACGCAGCTTCGTCTTCAGTTCGATCTCGGTGTTGGACATGATCGTCTCGGCGCCGTGCGTGATGGCTCGGCCGCGGTCGGAGATCTCGAGAACGATCGCCGGCGCGGGCTTTCCGTAGCTGTTCGAGGTCGACACGGTGGTGGCGCGACTTGCCGAACATGCTTCCTCCATCAAAAAGTTACGGACCGGCCGGGGTCGGGTCCGGGAAGTTGCGTTGCGGGCACGTGTTGGGTCGCGCAGGGTCGAAGGCGTCCAACGTGTCGGCGATGCCCTGCTGGCCGGTTGGAGTCCCACGGCAGACTGCATGTTGACCTCGACGATCCCGTGCCAGCCGGTGTAGTTCGCCGTGTAGAGCGTGCAACCCTGCGCCGTACGGGTGTTCGCGATGGCGCCGGCCTGGAACCTCGTGCGGATAAATGTCGACGGGTCGGCCGGGTTGCTCTCCAGCATGTAGAAGAACTGCCAGGTGTTCGGCGTCTTGACCCAGATCTGCTCGCCGGCGGTCAGGTACATGTCCGACAGTTGATCACGTCCTGCGCTCTTCACCCAGGAGAACTGCAGGTCGGGATCGGAGGGTCCGGTGACGCCGTCGTTGTCGGGCACGGGCATCACAGTACTCGGTATGTCCCTGGCGCTGCTCGACGTAGTAGAGACCCGTGCCGGCGTAGTGGATCACGCTGGCCGTGTAGGTGCCGAGTGGTCGCAGATGGTTGTTGATCGCGATGAAGTCGGTGATGCCGGTGCCCGCCGCACTCGTACCCAACAAAACGCCGTTCTGATAAAGGTTGAGGTCGTAATCGGCCGTAGTGGCGACCCCCACGATCGACCACTCACTGGTCGTCGTGGTGAAGGCGTAGTTGACAGCCGTCGACGTCGAGACCACGTGCGCGTCGGGCAGCCCGGTCGGCGGCGTGTTCGCGACGGCGTGCTGCGGGGCCACGACCACGATGGCCGTCACGGCGGCCAGGGCGGCCACTATCCGGCGGACACGAATCTTGATCATCATGTTGCCTCCATGAGTGCGGTGCATCGCTATCGTCAACGCAGCCGCTATCGCCGCGCTAACCCGATGACCACGCGGCTACGCTGGCGAACGCGTGCGGAAGGCGGCGGTTCTCGGTGGAGTTCCGGATTCTGGGGAGCCTGGAGGTCTGGGCCGGCGAGCGCCAGGTCCCGATCACCGGCGCGCGCCTGCGGCGGCTGCTCGCGGCTCTGCTTCTCGACGCGCGCCGGCTCGCCACGACCGAACACATCATCGACGTGCTGTGGGACGGCGAACCGCCCCCGACCGCCCGCGAGCAAGTCCACAACACCGTCTCCGCGTTGCGCCGCGTGCTGTCGGGCACGACGGCCGGCCTCGTCACCGAGCACACCGGCTATCGACTCGACGTGGCGGCCGACGCAGATTGACGCCGGGGTCTTCGCTGATCGCGTGCAGGAGGCGCAGCGCCTGGCAGACGAGGCGACGCGGCGACGGCGGCAGATCGGATCGGCGAAGGTCTGGCGCTGTGGCGGGGGCCCGCACTGACCGATGTGGACAGTCGGGCGCTGGATCCCGCAGTGCTGCGTCTCAACGAGGCCCGGATGGCAGCGGTGAGCCGCCAGGCGGAGTGGCGGCTGGCATGCGGGCGCCATCAGGAGGTCGCCGTCGACCTCGCCGACTGGGTCGCCGATCATCCGTTCCGTGAGGATCTGGTCGCAGCGCTGATGGTCGCGCTGTACCGGTGCGGGCGGCAGGTCGATGCCCTGGACGCGTTCGACCGGCTGCGCACCCGCCTGCGCGACGACTTCGGTGTCGATCCGGGCACCGACATCCGCACTCTGCGCACCGCCATCCTTCGCCGAGACGCTGCGCTGGAACCACCACACGAATCGCGGCCAGTGAGTACACCGCGGCCGGGCCGCGCTCGCCGGCCCAGTTGCCCGGTGAGGCTGACGGTTTCCAGGGCCGCGCTGCTGCATCTCGCGCGACTCGACGCCATCGCCGGCAGGCTCGGGTCGGCCGACGGACCGTGCGGCGTCGTGGCGATCGTCGGCTCACCGGGAGTCGGTAAGACCGCCCTCGCCGTGCATTGGGCGCGCCGGGCCCGACGACGATTCCCGGACGGCCAGCTATGGATCAATCTTCGCGGTTTCACGACCGGCGCGCCGCTGCCACCGGTGGACGCGCTGGCCCGGTTTCTGCGGGCGCTGGGTTCCGGCCGAACGCGTGCCGGTCGAGGTCGACGAGGCGGCCGCGATGTTTCGCACCATCGTCACCGACCGGCGAATTCTGATCATCTTGGACAACGCATACGACGCGGGGCAGGTCCGGCCGCTGCTGCCCGGTGGCACGGCGACTCTCGTGATCGTGACCAGCCGCGACCGACTCAGCGGGCTGGTTGCAATGCACGGAGCCGACCGCGTGCTGCTGGACCTGCTCGATCCGCTCGAGGCGCGGGCGCTCCTGGTGCGGTTGTTCGGCGACGTCCGGCCCGGCATCACCGACACCGAGGCCGCCGATCTGGCCGAGGTCTGCGCCCGTCTGCCGCTGGCGCTCCGGATCGCCGCGGCGAACCTGCGCGACCAACCGAGGTCACGATGCCCGCCTACATCGAGAAACTCCGCACCGACGTCCTGACCGGGCTCACGATCGATGGCGACGAGCCGGTCGCGGTCCGGGCCGCGTTCAACCACTCGTACCAGGCCCTCGATGCGCGAGTCGCGGCGGATGTTCCGGTTGATGGGCCGCGCGCCGGTGCTGGACGTGACCGCGACGGCCGCCGCCGCCCTCGCCGACGACATGGCGGAAGAGGCGACGTCAACGCTCCGGCGCCTCGCCGACGCGCACCTGATCGATGAGCCGGCCGCAGGGCCGGTTCGAGCTGCACGATCTGCTGCGCGCCTTCGCCTGCGACCAGATCGGCGACGAATCCGACGAGGGCGCCATCGACTCGCCTGTACGCCGATCGTCTGCACGCCGTCGAGTAGCGCCGCGACGACCCTCTACCCGCACATCGCCCGGCTGCCGGTGCGGCGTCGCACGCGCCCGGCATCAGCTTCGCGACGGCTCGGGAGGCCGGCGCCTGGCTCGACGCCGAACGGGCCAACCTCGCCAGCCTCGTCGCCCGCGCCGACGCCCAACGCACCGGCCGGATGGCCTGGCTCATCGCCGACGCGAATGCGGGGCTACTTCCTGCAGAATCGCTTCAATACCGAGTGGGCCGACATCGGTCGGGCCGCCCTCGCGGTGGCCGCCGCACATGACGCACCGGACGGGCAGGCCGCGGCGCATCAGAGCCTCGGAAATCTGCACCGCGGACTCGGTGACTACGAGGACCGCGGCCGACCACCACCAGCAGGCGCTCGACTTCGCCCGTACCGCCGGGTGGGAGCGAGGGCCAGGCAGCCGCTCACAACGGACTCGGCTCGATCCGCTGGTACCAAGGCCGGCTGGCAGAGACCCTGGAGCATTACACGGCCGCGCTGGCGATCAACCGCCGGATCGGCCGCACCAGCGGACTGGCCAACGAACTCAGCAACGTCGGCGTGGTCATGTCCGATCTCGGCCAGTTGGCGGCAGGCGGCGGAGCACCAACGCGAAGCGCTCGCGCTGCACCGGTCCGCGGGAAATCAGGCGAGCGCAGCCAACGCGCTGCTCAACCTGAGCGAGATCCAACGCATGCGGGGGTACGCCGACGAAGCCGCGTCGACACTCGCCGAAGCGCTCGACATCGGCCGCGACGCCGGCAGCCTCGATCTGGAGGCATGCTCCCTTGACGCGCTCGCGGCCGTGCACCGTGACCTGGCGGACCTGCCGCGCGCCGCCGAATACGGTCGGCAGGCCCTGGCCGTGGCCGTCCGCACGAGCCATCCGCGCACCGAGGCGTCCGCGATTGCGACAATCGCCACGATCGCGTGCGCCCAGGGCGACTACGTGACCGCGGCCGCCGAAGCGACCCGCTCACTGGACCTCGCCCGCTCGGCCGGCGACCGGTTCAGCGAGGTGCGAGCCCAGATCGCGCTCGCGTCCGCCCAAGCCGGCCGCGGCGATGTGGCGGCGGCCCGGGCGATGGTCGCCGACGCGCTCGTGAAGGCCCGCGCCATCGGATACGGCGTACTGGAGATCGATGCGATGATGGTCGAACTGGAGATCGACACGTCCGCCGGCGTCGACGTCCCGGACGGTGCCGCCGCGGTCCTGGCCGCCTGCGAGCGGACGGGGTACGGGTTCGGCGCCGATCGGGCTCACGAACTGCTGCGCCGGCACAACCGAGCGGAGATCAGGGACGGATCAGCACCTTGAGGGCGTCGCGGTTCGCCATGGCGCGGTAGGCGTCGGGCACCCCGTCCATGGTGGCCGTGCGGTCGAAGACGCGACCGGGATCCACGAGGCCGTCGAGCACATCGGGCAGCAGCTCCTGAATGTAGGCGCGGGCCGGGGCGACGCCGCCGGTCACGGTGATGTTGCGCAGGAGCGTGCCGAACCCGAAGGGCACGTGGGTGTACTGCGTGGCACCGACCCGGCTGACGACGCCTCCCGCGCGGGCGATGTCGAGGGACATGTCGATCGACGCCTGCGTGCCGACGCATTCGAGCACCGCGTGGGTGCCGTCGCCACCGGTGAGTTCCCGGACGGCGGCGATCCCCTCCGGGCCGCGCTGGGCGACGACGTCGGTGGCCCCGAACTCGCGACCGAGGTCGGTGCGGTCCTTGTGCCGGCCCATCAGGATGATCCGCTCGGCACCGAGACGCTTCGCGGCGAGCACGGCGGACAGCCCGACGGCGCCGTCGCCGACCACCGTGACGGTGGTACGCCGGTTCACCCCGGCCGTGACGGCCGCGTGGTGCCCGGTGCAGAACACGTCCGAAAGGGTCAGGAGCGACGGCACGAGCGCCGAGTCCGCGGCGACCGGCAGCTTGACGAGGGTGCCTTGAGCCTGCGGGACGCGGACCGCCTCGCCCTGACCGCCGTCGTAGCCTTCGCGCCCCCACGCTCCACCCTGACGGCAGGACGTGTGCAGGCCTTCGGAGCAGAAGTCGCAGGTGTTGTCGGACCAGAGGAACGGCGCCACGACGAGATCACCGCGCCGCAGACCGGAGACGTCTTTGCCCGTGTCCTCGACGATGCCGAGGAACTCGTGGCCCATCCGGCGGCCCCGCTTCGCGGTGGGCATCGAAGCGTACGGCCACAGGTCGCTGCCGCAGACGCACGACGCGACGACTCGCACGATGGCATCGGTCGGCTCCCGCAGCACCGGGTCGGGCACGGTCTCCACCCGTACGTCGCCGGCACCGTACATGACTGTTGCTCGCATCAAAGGTTCCTTCTTCTCTCGCTCGCGTACGCGCAAATTGTTTCACGCCATTGATTGGCTTTTGGGGCGTGTCCTTCGAGCCATTTGTCCGTTAACCGATACAGGCGAAGACCGGGTGGCCGAGATCCAGTCGAGCTCATCGCCTTTCGGCGAAACCAGCGACACCGCGCCGGTGGCCACCGGATTCGCGGCCTTCTTTCCGGCACTGGAAGGACCTTCATGCCGACAACCGGACCAGACTACGACTCGTCCTCGGCGGTTTCCCGCCGCACTCTGATCAAAACCGCGGCCGGCGTCGGCATCGCCGTCGCGGTCGCGGGCACCGTCGGTGTCGCGAACGCGGGCGCGAGCGATCACGGCCATGCGGCCGCGAACGCGCTCGCCGGCGGGGCTCCGCTGGCCGAAGGTGTGCCCGGACACGGCGGTGGCACGGTCGTCGTGCACATCATCGACCGGCACGCCGGCACGATCGAGAAATTCGCCGACGGTACGCGTACGCAGGTGCGCGACGCCGATCTCGCGGGCCGCATCACGCGCGTCGCGTCGGGCGCGCCCGTCGTCGTGCACGTGATGGATGCCCGCAGCGGCACCCTCGACGTCTTCAGCGACGGCGCCCACGCGCGGATCCGCAACGCCGACCTCGCGGGCCGCATCGTTCGCGCCTCGTAAGACCCGTTCCCACTTCTATCGAATGCGAGTTCTTCTTATGTCGTCACATCGTGAAGCGCCGGAGATCGCGAAGGACCCGGTCGCGGATAGCACGGACCTGTACGCGTTCGTGAGTCCGGACGCGCCGGATACGGTTACGTTGATCGCGAATTATGTGCCGTTGCAGAGCCCGGCCGGGGGGCCGAACTTTTACGAGTTCGGCACCGACGTGCTCTACGAGATCCATATCGACAACACCGGTGACGGCTGCGCCGATATCACCTACCAGTTCCAGTTCACCACCACCGTCGCGAACCCGAACACGTTCCTGTACAACACCGGGACGATCACCGCGTTGAACAGCCCGACTTGGAACCGCAAACAGTTCTATTCGGTAACGCGGGTGGACGCGCACGGACACAAAACCGTCCTCGGTAAACACCTGGCCTGCCCGCCGTGCAACATCGGCCCCCTGTCCACCCCCAACTATTCGGCATTAGCGGCTGCCGCGGTGCACAACCTGCCCGGCGGGCGGCGGGTGTTCGCCGGCCAACGCGCCGAAGGGTTCTACGTCGACCTCGGCTCCATCTTCGACCTGCTCAACCTCCGACCGTTGCAGAACGCGCACGTCGGCGGCATCTTCGCCAACCCCGCCCTGGGGGTGAACTCCACCGATCACATCAACGTGCACAGCATCGCCCTGCAGGTCCCGATCGCCGACGTCCGCCAATCCGGTGGCTACCCGCCACCGGCATCGGACAAACGCGCCAACATCGGCGTCTGGACCACCGCCTCCCGCCGCCAGGTCAAAATCATCAAAACCAACCCCGCCGACGACGTGTACTCCGGACCCTGGGTGCAAGTCTCCCGCCTGGGCAACCCGTTGATCAACGAGGTCATCATCCCGATGGTCCACAAAGACGCCTGGAACCACGACACCCCGGCCGACGACAAAAACTTCGAGACCTACTACGCCCACCCCGAAGTCGCGAAACTCCTGCCGGTGCTCTACCCCGGGGCGTTCCCGCATTTGGCGGCCCTGGACGCGGCGCACAAAACCCGGTCGGATCTGATCGCGATCCTGCTCACCGGCATCCCGTCGGGGGTGATCCCGAACTTCCAGAACAGCCTGTCCAGCCACGAAGCCGACATGCTGAGGTTGAACACGTCCATCCCGCCGGCGGCGCACCCCAACGACCTCGGGCTCATCGGCGGCGACCCCGCCGGGTTCCCCAACGGCCGCCGACCCAAAGACGACGTCGTCACGATCGAACTGCGCGCCCTCGCCGGCGTCGTCTACAACCTCATCGACCCCACCTACGTCCCCGACGCCGTGATCCCCCAGGTCACCGACGGGCTCACCGCGGCCAACGTGTCGGCCCCGTACCTGACCCACTTCCCCTACCTCGGCGTCCCCTACGACGGCTACCACAACCCGTCCTGACCCAGCAGCACCACGCGACCCTGGCAGCGGTGGTCCTCCCGCCGCTGTCAGGGTCCGATCGCGTGGGTCTCGGACGAATCGGGGTGGTCGCTGCTCGTACCCGCCATAGTTGGGGTATGAGTATGTATGGAGACGAGCACGACCTGCCGCCCTCGGAGCTCGAACTCGAAGAGGAGCGCGCGGGTTACACACCGCCGGACACCGCCGATCCGGACGAGGCCCTGAACTCGGACATGTGGATCGCCGGGATCGGGCCGTCGGGCCGGCGGCTTCGGGAGAGCACCCCCGACGAGGAAGCGGACACCGAGTCTCCCGACTGACGTCCGCTACCCACGAGAGCCGGCACGTCGGTCTGCTCATCTTCTCCACGGCGCTGTTCGTCGTGGCCGCGATTCTCGTCTACGTGGCGGCGCGCGGTGCCATGTAGTCTGCCGGCCGGGCCCGAGTTCGGCTGCGATTCATCATGGCGACGCTTTGCGGTCATCGGAGGGCGATAGACCCAATCGGGTATATCTCACCTTCCGGAGTCTGGTTCATGAAGGCAACACCACGACGGCTCACGACCGCCGGTTTCACGGTCACGACCGTGCTCGCTCTCGGCGCGAGCGCGGCGGCCGCCCCGCCGAGCGGTTCCTCGTCTACGACGTCGACCGCCACGGCACATGGACGCTGACGAAGCAGATCGCGTACGCGACCGATGCGGGCAACCGGGTGCCGGAGGTGACCGCGTACGGGCACTGCCCGGACCGGAAACGAAGGCAGAAACGCCATGCCGATCACGAAACTTCAGAACTCGAGTTGTTCCATGTCCCGCAGCCTGTCCGTCCTGGGCGAGCGATGGACCCTTGTCGTGCTCCGTGACGCGCTCGGCGGCATGACGCGCTTCGAGCAGTTTCGCGAATCCATCGGCCTGACCCCGGACGTGCTCAGCGAGCGCCTGGCCACCCTCGTCAGCGCCGGGATCATGACCCGGGTGGCATATCAGGAGCCGGGCCGGCGCTCCCGATTCGAATATCATCTGACGCCGGCCGGCCGGGAATTGGAGTTGGTCGTCGGCGCGCTCCAGCAGTGGGGCGACAGCCACCTGCCGTGGTCCGAAGGGCCGACGATCCGCCGGCAGAAGACCCGCGGCGGCACCCCCGTGCGCGTCGGTTTCGTCGACGATCGCGGCCGGGAGGTCCCCCTCGATCAGGTCGAGGCGGTTCACACGGAGAGCTACCCGACGCGCTGACGGCGGGTCAGGTAGGCACGGCGGGTCCGCGGCTGAAGCCGCCCAGGTATTCACCGCTGACGACGATGTCGGTGCTGTCGCCGGTCTGCGACCGCAGCGCGTCCAGGATTCGGTCGTCGGTGAGCCCGAAGATCTGGACGCGTACGGTGTCCTCGATGGTGCCGCCGTACGCGTCGCTGGCGCGCTCCCGGATCACCCGGAAATGGGTCTGCAGCGATGCCACGTCGGGGTGGACCTGCACCACCGTAGTCTCGGTGCCCGACGGATCGACGAATTCGTGGAACGCGATGACTCGCGGCTCGTGGTCGCGGACGAACTCGACCAGATCGGGGACACGCGCGCGTTCCGCGTCGAGCGCGCCGGGCTTGAGCCGG
Organism: uncultured Actinomycetota bacterium; assembly: GCA_963797605.1. Taxonomy (GTDB): domain Bacteria; phylum Actinomycetota; class Actinomycetes; order Mycobacteriales; family Micromonosporaceae; genus DASQPR01. The sequence goes on from CAWCPX010000009.1 coordinate 775,154, forward strand.
TTGGTGGCGACGAACACGATCGGCGCTCCCGCGGCGTGGCCTCGCGGCGCCGGGTTCGCGTCGGCGTCGTCATGGTCCGTGGAAAGCGTGAGTTCCTTCCACCGCTCATCGGAGGCGATCTTCGCCTCGTCGGCGGCCCGCGCGACCGCGTACGCGTCGCTGCCGAGCAGGAGCCGCAGGGGCGGATCGGGCGTGCCGGCGACATCGACGATGACGCGGGCGGCCTTCTCCGGATCCCCGATCGGGACGTGCCGCTCGCGGTAGTCCGCGATGGCACCGACGGTCGGGCGGTAGGCGTCGCGCAACGTGTGCACGGTCATCGACGAGCCCGCCCAGTCGGTGCGGAACCCGCCCGGCTCGATGATCGTCACGCGGATGCCCAGCGGACCGACCTCTTGCGACAGCACCCCGGAGAAACCCTCGACCGCCCACTTCGCCGTCTGGTAGGGGCCGATCCCGGGCGTGGTGCTCCGGCCTCCGACCGACGAGATCTGGATGATGTGGCCGCCGCCCTGCTCCCGCATCACCGGCAGCGCGGCCCGCGTCATCGTGATCACGCCCCACAGGTTCGTCTCGATCTGGGCGCGGAAATCGTCCTCGTCGAAATCCTCGATCGAGTTGACGTTCGCGTAGCCGGCGTTGTTGACCAGCACGTCCAGGCCGCCGAACGCGTCGATCGCCGCGCGTACGGCGGCCCGTGCCTGATCACGGTTCGTGACGTCCAGCGCCACCGCTCGGGCACGGTCGGGATGGGCGGCGACCAGATCCGCGACCGTGTCGGTCTGTCGCGCGGTCACCACGACCCGGTTGCCCGCCCGGAGCGCGGCCTCGGCGATCGCCCGCCCGAGGCCGCGCGATGCCCCGGTCACCAGCCACGTACGGGACATGATCGTCTCCCTTCCGGTCCGGTCGCGTCGGGGCCCGTCGTCATCGTGCGCCGGTGTGCGCGAACGGCCGGGCCGCGGTGAGTTCACGAGCGTCCAACTGACGGCCGATGCGGCGGTCTGCGATCCAGGGAAACATCGCCGACAGAAGTGCTTCGATCCGGTAGCCGGCCGGCACGAACACGCGGCGGCGTGGATGCCGCAACGCTCTGTCCACTGCCCGGGCGACGATCTCCGGGCCGGGCATGCGGCCCGGTCGGCTCGCGGTCATGGCGGTCGCGATGTAACCCGGTTCGATCAGGGTCACCGCGACGCCGGAACTCCTCAACTCGCGGCGGACCGAATCGGTCAGACCGCGGAGCCCGAACTTCGTGGCTGAGTAAATTCCGCCGTAACCGATCTCGCCGGCGAGCGAACCGATGTTGACGATCGAGCCCGCGTGCTGCCGGACAAGAATCGGAGCGACAGCCTTCATGAGCCGGATCGGTGCGAGCAAGTTTGTCGCGATCATCTGTTCGGCGTGAGCGTCGTCGGTCATGATCGAATGACCGTGACCAATTCCCGCGACGTTGACCAGTGCGTCAACATGCCCGTTGTACGACATCGCCCGATCGACGATCCGGTCGATGTCGTCCCGATCGGTGACGTCAGCCGCCACCGGGACGGCCAGACCGCCCGTGCCGGCGATCTCCGCCGCGACCTGGTCGAGTGCGGCCGCGCGCCGCGCGACGATCACGACCATCATTCCCCGGGAGGCCAGCTTCACGGCGACCGAACGACCGATGCCACTGGACGCCCCGGTGACGATGACGACTCGCTGACGGCCGGCATGCTGTGCCGATGTGTCCATGAGAACCCCTGGTACATCATCCCGCGCCCGGGCGGTCTCGGCTGGGCGTCGCCGAATCTCACGGTGGGCGCCGGTCACGGCCTGGATCGCGTCAGTCCGGCAACCAGGAGGTTCGCCAGGGCCGGCACGGCCGTCTTCGCCCGCTCCGGCGGCAGCACCCGGAACGAGGCGATGGCCAGAAGTCCGACCCGTACGTCCGCCACCGACACCTCCGGGCGCAGCGAACCGGCGGTCTTCGCCCGCTCGACGAGCCGAACCAGCGCGTCCGCGTGAGCCTGACGTTGTTCCGCGAACGCGAGCGCGGCCTGATCGGAGCCGAGCAACACCTCGTTCAGCCCGCGGTCACACACCCGGCGTTCGGCGAACCGGTGGATCGTGCCGCACAGTGCCCGCCACGGGTCGGGGTCGGCGAGCGCGTCTCGCATCTCCGCCTCGCAGACCGCGACCTGCTCGGCGAGAACCGCGCGGACGAGGTCCGGACGCGACGGGAAATGCCGGTAGAGGGTCGCGACGCCCAGGCCTGCCCGTCGGGCGATCTCCCGCATGGGCAGGTCGAGACCGTCGGCGGCGAAGGCGGTCCTGGCCACCGCCACGATGTGCGCCCGATTGTGTTCGGCGTCGGTACGACCTTTCCGAGGCATTGTCACGGCCGTACCTCTCACTTCACGCTATCCGGATCATCGGCTCCGCTTCTGCTCCTACGGTAGTGCGAGTCTCTCCCAGCCGACCCGGAAGGTCATCGTGTTCGCAGTCCAGTTCGACCGCTTCGGCCCACCCGACGTACTCACCATCGGCCCGTTCGCCGAACCGCACCCGGGGCCGCGCCAGGTTCGCGTAGCCGTCCGAGCCGCCGGGGTCGCGCCGGTCGATCTCGCGTTGCGGGCCGGCCTCTCCCCGTCCAGCAAGCAGCTCGCCCTGCCACACATTCCGGGCGTCGACGCGGCCGGCGTAATCGATGAGGTCGGCGCGGACGTCACCGGATGGGCGCTCGGCGATCCGGTCTTCGGCGCGGTCGACGTGGCCCGGCTGGGCGGGGCCAGCGCCGAATTCGCCGTGCTGACGTTCTGGGCCCGCAAGCCGCCGACGATGACGTGGCCGGAAGCCGCCGCCGCGGGCACCAGCATCGAGACGGCGACCCGGGCCCTGGACGCGCTCGGCGTGCGAGCCGGGACGACGGTTGTGATCGACGGGGCGTCCGGCGGTGTCGGAAGCGTCGCGGTGCAACTCGCGATCGCCCGCGACGCCCGCGTGATCGGCACCAGCCGGCCCGGCAACCAGGCGTTTATCGCCGCACTCGGGGCCGTTGCGATCCCCTCTGGACCCGGCCTACCCGAGCGCGTCCGCACCCTCGACATCGGACAGGTCGACGTCGCGCTCGACATGGCCGGTGCCGGTCGTCTGCCCGAACTCATCTCGCTCACCGGCACACCGGCGTCCGTGGTCACGATCGCCGACTTCTCCGGCCCCGAACGCGGGGTGCGGCTGTCGCTCGGCGAACTCGGCGGTCAAGCGGACGGACGGCACGGGCTCGCGATCGCCGCCGCATTGTCCGAGGTGGGACAGTTCCGGGTCCCGGTGCGCGCCGTGTTCGCCGCCGGCCGGGCGGCCACCGCGCACGCGACCGCCGCGGCGGGCCCCCGACAGGGGAAGATCGCGCTGGACATGAGCCTGTCGGGGTGAGCCGCGATGTCGCCATGCCACCCGGAACGGCCGCCTCCGGAACCGGCGGTCCGCAGGCGGCCAATGCGCGCCGCCGGTGACCGCACCGGCACCACATCAGGGCAGATCGGCCGGCTGGTTGAAGACGACGATCAAACCGACGATCTTGCCGTCGCATACGCGGAAATAGTTCGTCAGAACGAGTTCTGCCGGCAGCTTCGTGCGATCGAAGGTGCCGTCGTACGCGCCTCGCACGATCGTCTCGCCGTGGTGGTCGAGCACCTCCCGTACGTCGATGGTGATGTGGTCGCCGACCATTTCCCGCTCGACCCAACGCCGGATGGCAGCCGCGCCGACGAACTCGCGGCGGGCGTCGTTGACGTAGGCGTCCTCGGCGAACGTCGCCATGATGGCGTCGGTGTCCAGCGCGTTGACCGCGGCGATGTGTGCCGCGACGACGCCGGTCAGTTCGGTGGATCGCATGGGATCACAACCTTTCGTCTCAGGCCCGGCCACTGCGGCCCGGCTAAGAACCACGGTTCCGGCTCCCGTACGGGGACGGTCAAGATCCGTGCCGGCGCGGGACTCTCCCCTGGGGGGAGGTCGCATACTGGCGATATGGTGCGGACCCTGCCGATCGGCGACTTCTCGCGGGCCACCAGCCTGACCGTGAAGACGCTGCGCTATTACCACCGAGTCGGCTTGCTCGAGCCCGCCCACGTCGACCCGCACACCGGTTACCGCCGCTACACGATCGAGCAGATACCGACGGCACAGATCATCCGACGCTTCCGTGACCTCGATATGCCGGTCGAGCAGGTCCAGTCGATGCTGGCGACCGCCGACCTCACGGCGCGCAACGAGGTCATCGCCGCCCATCTGACCCGCCTCGAAGAGGACCTCACCCGGACCCGGGCCGCGGTCGAGTCCGTACGGAAGTTGCTGCGGCCGAGCGCGGAGCCGTCGATTCACCGGCGCCGAGTCCCAGCGACTCCCGCGGCGGCGATCAGTGAGACCATCGACCTGGCCGATGCCCTCCCCTGGTTCCAGGGCGCGCTCGGCGAACTGCGCGCGATCGTCGACGCCCAGGCCCTCCGGAGCACGGGACCGCCGGGCGGCATCTTCGCCGACGAGCTGTTTCACGACTCTCGGGGCCAGGCGACGATCTTTGTGCCCTGCGCCGGGGAGGTGCGGCCCGTGGGCCGGGTCGTCGGCCTGACCGTGCCCGGGATCGAGCTTGCCGTCATCGAACACGCGGGACCGCACACGGACATCGACCGCGCCTACGGTGCCCTGGCGGCCTACGTTTCCGAGCATGCCTTGGCCGTAGACGGGCCGCTGCGCGAGTACTACCCGGTGAGCCACCTGGAGACGTCGGAGAAGTCTCGGTGGCGCACGGAGATCGGCTGGCCCATTTTCGACACGACGGCGAAGCAGGACCCGAACACGTAGCGTTGGAGGTGACCCTCACGCACGTCGGAGCACAGGCTTTGACCAGCGCTTTCGATGGTACGTTCGACGAACCCGGTTCTCTGGAAGGAGTATCCGTGGCAGGCCGACTGCGCTACGACGTTCATGTGGCACCGCCGATCCCGATCGTCACCAGCGATGTTCCGCCGGGCGTCGACACACCGATCTGGTCACCGACCTCGTCCACGCTGATCTTCGGCGAGCGCGACGCCATCCTGGTCGATCCGCTGCTCACCGTGACCGAAGGTCGGGCCGTCGCCGATTGGGTCGCGGAGTCGGGGAAGAACCTGACCACGATCTACGTCACGCACGGTCACGGTGATCATCACTTCGCGTTGAGTGTCGTGTTGGACCGTTTCCCGGCGGCGCGCGCGGTCGCGCTCCCGGCCGTCATCGAGCACATGCGGGAACAGATGTCGCCCGGTTTCGTGGACTCGTTCTGGCGCCCGCGCTTCCCGGATCAGATCGCCGACGATCTCGCGCTAGCCGAGCCGCTCGCGGACAACGTGATCGACCTGGAAGGCGAGGACGTGATCGTGGTGCCGCTCGGCCACACCGACATGGACGACACGAGTTGCCTGCACGTGCCGTCGATCGACCTTGTCGTCGCGGGTGATTGTGTCTACAACGAGGTCCACCAGTATCTGGTCGAGTCCACGGAGCAGACCCGGGCCGAATGGATCACCGCGCTCGACGCCGTCGAGGCGCTCCGGCCGCGCACGGTCGTGGCCGGCCACAAGCGCTCCACGAACGACGACGACCCGGCGAACATCGAGAAGACCCGCGAGTACATTCGCGACTTCGAGCGGATGAATCACGAGACCGCGACGGCGACGGAGATGTACGAGCGGATGCTGGCGCTCTACCCGAGCCGGGTCAACCCGGACGCGCTGTGGGCGTCGGCCCAGGCGGTCAAGCGGTAGCAACCGGCCGCAGCAGGTAACAGACCTCCGTGCGCAGCTCGGCCGGGTCCTCGTGATGGGGCCCGTAGACCTCCCACCGTGGCCCGGCCGGCCGCTCTCCGTTCGTGGCGCACCAGTCGAGCACGGCCCGATGCGCTGATCTCAGACCGGCGTAGGGGCCCTCGTGCACGGTCGTCGCGACCCGGCCGCCGGGCAGCGCCGAGGAGACCACCCGGCCGGTGAGCGGGCACGGTCGCCGCAGTTCCACGCCTATCTCGACGTGCGGCACATCGTCCAAGTAGAGCATGACGTTGCGGCAGCCGTGCTCGACACCGCCCGCGCGCAGGCACGCCCACACCTCATTCGACAGGCCGGTCCATAGCGCCGGAAACTCCCGCCACGTGGTCGTGGCGGCGACGACGGCTGTCGGCCGAGGCTCGACGTCCGCGATATCGACGTGGTAGCTCATGGTCCTCCTGACGACGGACGAGTCGTCTCCACCATCTCATCGACGCGAGACGAAACCGAATCGCAACAAGTCATTGACGTCACTCGATGCTGATCGATACAGTGCCGTGGTATCAGACTGACAACGTTGTCATAGTGCTCGGTCGTGGCGAAGTGTCGGTTCCGGCTGTCCAGAAGGGAACACGAGCATGCGGTACACGAAAAGGAGAGCAGGCATCGCGACAGCCGCGCTGCTGCTGGTCGGCGGCCTCGGTGCCGTGGCGACGGCGGCGAACGCGGCGGCCGCGGCGCTGGTGAGCGACCCCGCGTCGGTGGTGAACACGACCGTCATGACCACCGGCGGCGGCAACGACTTCCCCGGCGTCGACACCCCGTTCGGCATGGTGCAGTGGAGCCCCGACACCAGCCCGGACCGGTCCGACGGCGGCGGCTACAACTTCAACGACACGCAACTGCGCGGCTTCAGCCTCACTCACCTGGCCGGCCCGGGTTGCGGCGCCATGGGCGACCTGCCGATCCTGCCGATGACCGGTGCGCTGCCGACCGGTGACCCGGGCGTGCACAACGAGCCGTTCACCCACACCGGCGAGGTCGCTCAGGCCGGCTACTACTCCGTGAACAGCGGCAGCGGCTCGGCGATCAAGACCGAGCTGACCGCGACCCCCCGCAGCGGCATGGCCCGGTGGACCTACCCCGCCACCACCCAGGCCGACATCCTGATCAAGCTCCGGGACAGCCAGAACGGCACCACCCCGGCCACAGTCAACGTTGTCAGCAACACCGAGGTCTCCGGCTCGGCCACCAGCGGTCACTTCTGCGGCGCCGCCGAGACCTACACGGTCTACTTCGACATCGTCTTCGACCAGTCGTTCGCGGCGAACCCGCCGATCCAGTCCGGCCCGAACACGATCTTCCTGACCTTCAACACGACCACGAACCACGTCGTGCAGGCCAAGGTCGGCATCTCGTTCGTCAGCATCGCCAACGCCAAGGCGAACTGGCAGGCCGAGAACGGCACCGGCTTCAACTTCGCGACCGTGCAGACCAACGCGCACACCGCGTGGAACAACGCGTTGAATCAAATCCAGATCGCCGGTGGTACGGCCACGCAGCAGCAACTCTTCTACACCTCGCTCTACCACGTGCTGCAACACCCGAACATCGTCAGTGACAGCAACGGGCAGTACGTCGGCTTCGACAACGCCGTGCACACCATCGCGGCCGGTCACGCGCAATACGACAACTTCTCCGGCTGGGACATCTTCCACGGCCAGACACAACTGAGCGCGCTCGTCGCACCGACACAGACCAGCGACATCGCCCAATCGCTGCTCAACGACGCCGCGCAGGGCAGCGGTGGCCTCATGCCGCAGTGGGGCTTCATGAACTCGTACAACTACGTGATGGCGGGTGATCCGGCGGAGATCGCGCTCGCGAACTACTACGCCTTCGGTGCCCGCGGCTTCGACACGGCGACCGCGAAGACGGTGATGGTGCGCCAGTCGACGACCACGAACAACGTACGTCCGGAGACCGCGCAGGAAAACCAGTACGGATACATCCCGAGCGACGGGTCGTACCCGTGCTGCAACGCCCACGGATACCTCTCGAGCCAGCTGGAATACGACCAGGCGGACTTCGCCCTCTCGCGGTTCCTGCTGGGCGCTCCGAACCCGAGCGCGAGTGACACGTCCAACGCTGCGACGCTGCTCAATCGGGCCAACAACTGGAAGAACGTGTTCAACCCGGCGAACAAGCTGCTGAACCCGAAGCTGACGAGCGGCGCGTTCGTCAGCGGCATCACGAACACCAGCACGAACCAGTACATCGAGGGCACGGCCGCGCAGTACCGCTTCGTGGTGCCGTTCAACCAACCGGCGCTGGCGACGCTGCTCGGCGGTAACTCGGCGACGAACACGCTGCTGAACGGCTTCTTCACAGTGCTCGACGGCTCGAACGGGAACGACGCGTTCCTCAGCAACGAGTTCGACCTCGGCACGCCGTGGTTCTACAACTGGACCGGCTCCCCATCGAGCACGCAATCGGTGGTCAACCGGATGCTCAACCAGTTCTACCACGACACCCCGAGCGGCTTCCCCAACAACGACGACCTCGGCACCATGAGCTCGAACTACGTCTGGGGCGCGCTCGGCTTCTACCCCGTCACCCCGGGCAGCGCGGATCTGATCTTCAACAGCCCCGAGTTCACCCAGGAGATCATCCACCTGCCCAGCGGCAACACCATGACGGTCAACGCGCCGGCGGCGTCCGCGACCAACTTCTACGTGCAGTCGCTCAACGTCAACGGCGCGGCATCGACCAAGAACTGGATCGCGGCCTCCTCGTGGCAGAACGGCGTCACGCTGGACTTCACGCTCGGGTCCACGGCCACCACCTGGGGCAGCGGCACCGCCGACGCGCCACCGTCCTACGACGGCGGTGTGACCCCGCCGACGGACCTCGCGCTCGGGCACACGGCCACCGCGGACAGCTCGTGCAACGCGAACGAGACGCCCGACAAGGCGGTCAACGGCAGCATCTCCGGTGGTACGTCGGACAAGTGGTGTTCCCTCGGGGCGATCGGGTCCCAGTTCTGGCAGGTCGACCTCGGTGCCGCCCACTCGATCAACCAGATCGTGATCGACCACGCCGGTGCCGGTGGTGAGCAGACCGGATGGAACACGTCCGCCTTCAACCTGCAGGTCAGCACGAACGGCACGACGTTCACGACGGTGGCGACCGTGACGGGTAACACCGCCAACGTCACCACAAGCAACTTCACGGCCGTCAGCGCTCGTTACGTCCGGCTGAACATCGTGACGCCGACCGGTAACGGCAACGGCGCCGCACGCATCTACGAAGTGCAGGTGTTCGGCCCGTAAGTCCGGGTGGTCCGCCTGTGTCACATCGGAGCCGCCGCGTGCTGGACTCGGCGCGGCGGCTCCGTTCTGGTCTCCCGGCTCGGGCCCCGTCTCGAAGTCCGTTCGAGCGAGCCGCGACCCAGGCAGCTTTGAGAAGGGGCCTAGTCGCCCGGGAAGCCGAGCGGGGGCATGGTCACGCCGCTGTCCGCGCAGGCGGCCGAGAGTTCCGTGTAGTCGGTGACCACCGTGTCGTCGAAGCCCGGCGCCTGATAGTCGGTGCGCGCGGCATCGCCCAGGAAATCGGCCATCGTGGTGCCCGCGTCGCGGAGTCGAGCGTGGCCCGACCCGGCGAAGTCCGCGCGGGCGTGCGCGTCGAGCGGCCACGGCCGTCCGTTGTCGGTCGCCGTCATCTTCGCCGCGATCCGCTTGCAGGCGCTGACGCCGCTGTCCGTCGCGAGATAGTGGATTCCGAGGAACACGCCCGCGCCGGTGACGACCACGATAGCCGCGATCCACAGCCCGAGGCGGTGCCATCGCATCGACCGATTCGCATCCATCTCGTCAGTATCGGGCTCCACCGATGCCTCGGACAGCGGCGCTTCCTCCGCTTCAGCCGAGCTGTTCGGCCAGCGCGACCATGATGCCCTCGGGGCCGCGGAGGTAGCAGAGCCGATAGAAATCCTCGTACTGCTCGATCGTGCCGACGAGTTCGGCGCCCCGGCTCCGCAGGCGGCGCACGACGTCATCGATGTCATCGACGGCGAACATCACGCGACGGTAGCCCAGCGCGTTCGCCGGTGCGTCGGCCGGCTCGGCGCGGACGGCGGCGGGCGTGTGAAACTTCGTCAGCTCGAGCCGGCTGTGGCCGTCGGGCGTCCGCATCATCGCGATGTCGGAGCGGGCGTGTTCGAGCCCGATGATGTTGTCCACCCACGGGCCCTCGACCGTCGCCTCGCCTTCGAGTTCCATGCCGAGTTCTGTGAAGAACGCGACGGCACCGTCGAGGTCATCGAGTACGATGCTGACGTTGTCCATCCGTTTGATCGCCATATGCCCACCATAAAGCTCTGCACGATGAGGCGCCGTCCGGCACATCGCGCGCTATCCGGCCGAGACCTTGACGCCGATGGAACCGACACTCGTCGCCGTGGGATCGATCACGATCGTGTAGTCACCCGTCTTGGCCAACGTCGTCGTCGGAAGCGTGCCGGTGCCACCCAGGACACATACGAGGGTCAGTCTCGACCCGCTCGGATCCTCCAGCCCCACCAGGCCGCACTGGTCCGAGAAGGTGGAGTCGGAGAACGTCGCGCGGACCTTCTGACCGGCGGTGCCGTGGAACGTGATCAGCGATTGTGCTCCGGGCGCGGTGACGGTCGCGGTCACGGCCGGCCCACCGATCGCCGCCGTCAGGTGCTGATCGGGCGCGGCGATGACGCGCAGCGTGACGCTTCCGGTGCCGCCGCCCGTCGGGTCGACGAACACGGAGTACTGGCCGGTGGCCGGCAAGGACGTGCCGTCGATGTAGCCGGCACCGTTGACGATGCAGCCGAGTGCCAGTTCGGACCCGTACGGGTTCGACAGCTCCAAGGCGCCGCACTGATCGGGGATCGTCGAGTTCGTTGCGTTGACGAACACCTTGTCGCCGGCCGTGGCGTCGAACGTCACCAGGGTTTCCTGGCCGGGCGTCGGCAGCGAGACGGTGACGGCCGGCCCTCCGATCGTGGCCCGGACGATCGTGTCCGGCGACAGGTAGATCCGCACGATCGCGGTGCCGACGGAGTTGCCGGACGGATCGATCACGACGGTGTACGTGCCCGACGATGGCAGGCTCGTGCCGTCGATGTCCCCGTCGGGACCGATGCAGCCACTGGCGATCGCGTCGTCGCTCGGGCTGCGCAGCGACAGCACCCCACATTCCGGCGGCAGCGACGAACTGCCGACGGAGACGTACGCTCGCTGCCCGGCTTTGCCTGTGAACGTGACCTTCGCGACGCCGCCCGGCTTCCCGATCGCGACCGTCTCCGTCTCGTAAGCCGCCGCCGCGACGGTGGATGTCGGCCCCGGGGACGGCTCGGTCGTCGGCGACGCTATCGGGGGCCCTGACGGTGTCGCCCGCCCGGCGGCCGTCTCGACATCGGCGGACTCCAGCGCGAATTCGGCGTCGCCGGTGATCGCCGCGTCCAGGGTGCAGTCGGCGAGGTCCTGGGAATCGGTGACGCCCGCGAGGATGCACGCTTGCTCTGCCGCCGCGCGTTGACCGGCCGGCAGAGTCGCCGCCGTCTCCGAGCGCGCCGGGAAGGCCCGATTCGTGAACGTCGCCGTGTTCTCGCCGGGTGCGTAATCGAACAGCGAGGTCGCGTCGGTGATCCGCCAGCTGTCCGCGTACGCCGGGTAGAGCGTGTCGAAGGTCGGGATGATCGGTGCGCCGCCGCGTGGCGCGATGTCGTCCTTCGCGAGGCCGCTGCCGGTGCTCGTGTCGAAGGTGCCGAACAGCCCGGACAGCGTGCCGGCCCGGCTCGCCGCCGGCTGCATCGTGGCGACGAGGCCGTAGATGCTGGCCCGCCAGACCTGCAGATCGCTACCGTCGGGCCAGGTCACGTCGTAGACGGTGCCGACGGTCGAGTCGAATCCGCGGCGGAGACCGGCCCCGCCGGGCAGGGTCGTGGCACCGTCGGGGATCGTCACGAGCGCGCCGCCTCGGTGCACGGCGATCGTGCCGTCACTCGCGTAGAAACCGAGGTGCGTGCCGTCGACGTTCACCGCGATGGCGCTGTTGACCGCCGCTGTTTTCGACGTGCTGTACGCGGGCGATTGACGCTCCTGCACGGTCATGTCGCCGACGGTGGATGTGACGGCGGTGAACTCGCCGACGGCCTGGAAGTCGTACCGATTCCCGTCGAACGTGGTCATGTGCGGATCGCCGTTCGAGATCGCGCACGACGTACCACAGTGACGGATCTTCTTGTTCTTGTCGTCCGGCGGCTGCGTCGGCACGCACGATGGGTAGAAGGACAGCGGCAGGCCCCAGTAGTTCGTGCGCTGTTTCGTGTGTAGTTGGTCGCGGTAGTGGTAGCGGAAGATGTTCTCCTCGATCGTCGCGCTCAGCTCATCGATGAACACGACGGTGGCGCCACATTTGAAATCGGTCGACTTGCCGGTGAGGTTGTCGAGTGCGTGGTTGAATTCGTGGTCGAGTGCGGCGCAGGGTTCGTTGGAGACACCGTCGTCGTAGGGGAACGCGCCCCGGTCGAACGGGTTCCATTCGATCCAGTCGGCGGTCTTGTCTCCGATCGTGTTGGATTCGCCGTTCGTCAGCGTGACGTACACGTGCGGGTATTCGCTGTCGTTGAGCGCGGCCCACATCTTCGGATCGAAGTCGATGATCAGTCCGATGCAGTTGTCCCATTCGGCCTGGGCGAGATTGTTGCCACCGTTGAAGAACGTGATCAGGGCGTTTGCCGGGGTCGCGTGCACGAGGGCACCGCCGAGCGCGCTGACGCACAGCGCGAGGATGACGGCGGCGTGGGCGACGCGCCGCCGACGCGAGCGCAGCAGGAAGACCACGGCGACCGCGAGCACGACGACGACGGCCGCCGCCACGGCGATGAGGATCCAGGTCCGCGACGTGTGGCCGCGCACCGTGAACGTGACCGTGGCGACGTTGCTGAGCCCGGCGCAGGCGGTGCTGCCCGCGAGCGCCGGCACCTCGTAGGCGAACTGGAAGCGGTAGGTGCCGGCGGTCCGCGTCGCCCACAGGCCCTTGATCGCGGCGCCGTCGCGCAGCGGGGTCGTGGTGGCGGCCAGGCCGAAGGCTGATCCGGCGGTGATGACGAACGTCGCCGTCGCTCTGGGCGCGACCGTCGTGGCCTCGCGGGTGACGGCGTCGGACAAGCCGGAGACGTAACCGGCTTCCTTGAACGTCGGCGTCAGCGGCTTCCCGTCACGCGTCGCGGACACGACCGAGGTGGTGCCGATGTCGGACGCCTCCAGCAGGCACGCGGCCGGGCCGCGGTTGGTCACGACGAAGGTCAACGGAACCGGACTGCCCGGCTGGTACGTGTGCGGAGCGGCGGTCACGTCGAGGTGCAGTGGTGGCGCCGGCGCCTGCGCACCTGCTGGTGACCCGGCCAAGAACACTCCGGCCCCGGTTGCCGCGACCGCGATGACCGTTCTGAGGGCCCGCCACGAAGATGACACGGGCTCACGCTAAAACACCCGCACGCGCATCGGCATCAATGAGTCGCATGACCGACGACGCGTACCGCGACAAATTGTCCGTGTGGTAATCGCGCTGGTGGCGGGTTGCTAGGCGCGAGTCCGTGCAACCTCCGGCACCGGCCGGCCGCGCAGCGCGAACCACGCGACGCCGCCGAGCGGGATGATCGCCCAGCAGGAGAGGACCCGGTAGGTGAGCACGGCGGCGGCCGCTGCCGCGACCCCGGCACCGGCATGGGTGAGGCCGGCGAGCAACCCGGCTTCGATGAGCCCGATGCCGCCCGGCGTGATCGGCAGCTGGAGCACGATCTGCACGCCGAGGTACATCGTGACGACGGTGAAGAGGCCGACCGGCAGTCGGAAGGCTGCCGCCGCCGCGACCAGGCACAGAGCGTCGAACAACCAGGCCCCGGCCGCGTACGCCGACGCGATCGCCCAGTCCCGTGCCGAGATCGACCGGCACGCCGTGACAGCCTGGCGGAGCGCCGTACGCGCGCGACCGATCCAGCCGTCGGGGGCATCGCGGTGGCGGATGCCAGGCGTCGGCACCGGGGCGACTCGGCGGCGCCGGATCTGCCACAGCGTGAGCAGCAGCGCGCACATGATCGCGCCCGCGGTGACGGACACGATGGCCGGGTGCGACGCGAGGGCCTGATCCGGTTCGACGGCGACGAGCGAGAGCACGCCGGCGACGCAGAGTCCGCCGAGGCCGAGCACGGACACGCCGCCCGACAGCACGGTCACGGCGGCGGCCCGGTCTTTCGAGGCACCGCTGCGCCGGAACTGGTCGAACGCGAACGCGGCCGAGACCGCCAGCCCGGCGGGCATGCTGTAGGCGAGCGCGGATCGGGCATAGGTCACGGCGAGCGCGCGCCGGCCCGACATCCGCACGCCGAGCGCGCCCAGAAGTGATCGCTGCTGCCGCGCGAACATGGCCAGCGACGTGGCCTGGCACAGGGCGGCGACGAGGATCCACACGAGGTCGGCCGAGGCCACGGCGTCGGTGACCGAGTGCATCGCGGGAAGGTGTCCGCGCAGGTTGACGTAGGCCAGCACGAGCAGGGCCACCGTCACCGGGATCTTCCACCACCGGAGCCATCCGGGCCTCCGCCGTGCCGCCGGCGGCGGAGTGGCGGTTGGGTGGGCGGGCCGGTCTGTGTCGATCGGGTGCACAGACGTCACGGGCGGACCTTAGCAATCCAAGCTGGGCCGCCGACGCCGGTCGCCGGAACTGCCGGACCTGGCGCGATCTCAGCGGTATTCTGCCAGGCGCGGCCGTACGCCGATCATGATCAGTATGATCGCCGCCCCCAGGGGCACCGCCGGGACGGCCGGCCACCAGGTCAGCAGCTTCCGGGCGTGGTCGAACGAACGGGTGTAACCGCCGCGATGGCCGGCTGTGATCCGGTCGAGTGCTTTGTTGTAGGTGAACAGGTCGATCGCGGCGTCGCCTCGCGAGATGCCGGTCAGCACGCCGACAGCGGCGTCGAGCTGGCCGGCTCCCGCGAGCGAGATCACCCTCTCGTCGTCGGCCTGGAAGGCGTTCCACCGGCGGAGCAGCTCCGGATCGCCGGCCGCGAGCGTGGTCAGACCGCCGGCCGGCAGTGTCGCGCCGGACACGCATCGGCCGCCCTTGGTCAGACAGTCGGACTTGGCGATCATGTCCGATCGCAGGAGCCGCGGATCGCTGGCGATCAGATATCGGCTCGCGTCGCCCGCGGCGTCGTATCCGACCGCCTGCGCCTGGGTCAGGGTCACGTACGGGCCGAGGTCGCGATTCCGCGCGTCGTTCAGGGTCGTGGTCTCCGACGCGAACAGCACGCAGACGGCCACCATCGTCGTGAGCACGCACAGCGACGCCACCAGCATTGGCAGGTTCATAAGACGACGGAACCTGCGGGCCAGGTCCCGTTGGAACACGATCAGCCCGATCAGCAGCGCGGCGCCCAGCACCAGCGTCAACCCGATGGCCCACGCGGCGGTGCGGTGCTGGACGCCGTAGGAGCGATCCAGATCGTCGGCGTTGGCCGAGCGCAGCGCCGCCGCGGTCGGCAACAGGTCGGCCCGCAACACGGTGGTGGCCTCGGCGTAGTAACCCAGCGACGCCGCCGGTGCGCGGCCCGGAGCCTGCGGCGGCAACCTGTCCTCGACCGTCAGCGCCTGCCAGACCCACTGCCGGTAGAGCGTCAGCGAGGCGACGAGGTAACGCACCCGATCACGTTCCGCGCCGGTCGTCGCGGTGCGCCCCGCCTGCCGCAGGTCCGAGTCGAGTTGCGCGTCGCGCTCGCGAAACGTCCGCAGCGCGCTCAGCCGGTTGACCGACATGTCGCCGCCCTCGCCGAGCATGATCAGCGTGGCCGCGTGCGCGTCGAGGTCGCTTAATTCGAAGTAGACGTCGGACGCCGTCGCGACCTGCGGTGCGTCGTGCCCGCCGATCGCGCCGATCTGATCGGACAGCCGGCTCAGCGTCGCCGTCGACGTGGCGAGGAGCACCATCGCGCCGGCGATGAGGCCGGCGCTCCACATCCGCAGCCGCGTCGGCGCCGATCTCGCACGTGCGGACGTCTCGCGAGCCCGTGTCGTGGTGGGGCGCGACACGGGACGGGGTGCGAGGGCGACGGTGCCGGGCATGGCCGCCACCGTAATGATCGCCGATGAACAAGGAACATCGACCGACGACCATTTCCGGCGAACGGTGAGTGACGATTCGGTAGTTGTCGACTCAGTACTTGTCGACGCCCACGAGAATCTGTTCGAGGCGATCGGCCGTGGAGGTCACCAGATGCAGTGGACCCTCGAACTCATTGATATTGAGATTCAGCAGCGGTACGGCGTGCCGGAAGGTGACGAGATTGTCGCCGGCCATCGCCAGGCCGCCGCAGACCGTGTCCTGGATCTCTTTCAAGGCATTGGTGAGGTTGACCGATTCGAGTTCACCGATCGGCGATTCGATCTGGACCCATTCCTCGGAGTTGCCCGCGAGCGTCATGTGCCACAGCAGCACGATCTGGGAACGCAGTTCGCCCGTCTCGAATACGAGTTTGACCATGTCGGGGCGCTCTTCCGCCACCTTGTAAGTCGATCGAATATAGCCTTTCAAGGTATCCCAGCTCGCCATAGCGCACTCGCCTTTCCGTTGTCGCGCGTTGTCATGTCGCGTTCGTTGATCCGGTGCCAATCACCCTTCGCGAGCGCCGGTGCGTGAGCCATCCGCTGTCTGGCCGCCGTTCCACGCGACCGTTGCGACGCGCCGACCGTGCATCCATTGTGCGCGTCTGATTGATGGAGCCCGATCCGCGAACCACGGCTGTCACCGGAGACGGCCCAAACGTCGTCTCGTGGCCATGTTCAGGCCACGCTCCGATGCTAGAAGTTGTGCAGCCACCTTGTCACGAGAGGATCTGCCATGCCCACGACTGTGGACACGCACGGTCGGGACGCCGTTTCGCGCTTTTCGCCGATCTGGTTGCGCGACAACTGCCCCTGCGCCGGTTGCTGTGATCCCGGCAACGGCCAGAAGCTGTTCGGCATCATCGATCTGCCGGCCCAGGTGACCGTCGCGGAGGTCGTCGCGGGGACGGACACCGTCGTCGTGACGTTCGGACCCGACGGGCACCGCGGCGAGTTCAGCCGCGCCTGGCTCGACGACCACAGCCTCGACGCTCACCGCTTCCACGCCCCCGACGATCATCGGACCGAATCCACCAAACGACTGTGGCAGCCCGCGGACCTGCGGGATGCGCTGCCGGTGACCGACTGGGCCACCTATCGCGCCGACGACGCCGAGCGGGCCCGGATGTTGCGCGCCGTCCGCGATCTCGGCTTCGCGATCGTTCGCGGCACCCCGGCGACACCCGGAACCGTGCTCGACATCGCTGCGACGTTCGGGCATGTACGCGAGACGAACTACGGCCGGCTGTTCGACGTACGGGTGGAGGCGAACCCGACCAACCTCGCCTTCACCGGCCGGGCGATCGCGCCGCACACCGACAACCCGTACCGCGATCCTGTGCCGACCCTGCAACTGCTGCACTGCCTCAACAACGCCGTCGACGGTGGAGCCTCCGGCCTGCTCGACGGTTTCCACGCCGCGAGCCTGCTGCGTACGCGTGATCCGGAGGCGTTCCGGGTCCTCGCCACCACGATCGTGCCGTTCGCGTGGTCCGACCGCGCAGCGAGCCTGCGCGCGGACCGGCCGCTGATCGACGTCGACCCGGCCGGCCGCGTCCGGGAGGTCCGCTTCAACAACCGGTCGATGCGGGCGCTGCGGCTGCCTCCGGAGCGGACCGACGCGTTCTACCGGGCGTACCGGCGTTTCGCCGAGATCATCTCCCGGCCGGACCTGCTGCTGACGTTCCGCCTCGATGCCGGCGACTGCGTGATCTTCGACAACACCCGGCTGCTGCACGCGCGGACCGGCTTCGAGGAGTCCGGCTCCCGGCATCTGCAAGGGTGCTACGCCGACATCGACGGCCTGCTCAGCACCCTGACGCTGCTGGAGGCGACGTCGTGAACCCGATCGACGACATCGCGGCGCTGTTCGCCGGGCCGGGCGCGGACGATTATTTCGGCGAAGCTGTCAGCCAGGCCGAGCACATGTGCCAGGCCGCGATGCTCGCCGGGGCCGCCGGCGCCACCGACGCCCTGGTCGCCGCCGCACTGCTGCACGACATCGGCCATTTCCACGGCGCGGTCACCGGCGACGACCTGATGACGGGCACCGACAATCGCCACAGTGACACCGGGTCTCGCTGGCTCGCGCGGTGGTTCGGCCCGGCCGTGACGGAACCGGTCCGGCTGCACGTCGCGGCGAAACGCTACCTGTGCGCGGTGGAGCCGTCCTATGCCGCGCAGCTTTCGCCGGCCTCGGTGTTCACCCTGTCGGTGCAGGGCGGCCCGATGACCGCAGAGCAGGTACGCCGGTTCGAGGGCGAACCGTACCGGGCCGACGCCGTCGCGTTGCGCCGCTGGGACGACCAGGCGAAAGACCCGACTGTGAAGGCGCCGGGATTCGATTATTTCCGCCCATTGCTGGTCGCGCTGGCCCGCCCTCGGTGATCGTGGAGAGTCTGGACCGACAGTCGACGGAAACTCTCCACGATCAGGTCGCTGCGCTGCGCGGAGCAGCGCGGTCGCGTCTCAGTCGCGGCCGGGCGGCGGGGTTCCGGCGGTGTCGGTGTACTCCTCGATCCGGCTTACGCGACCATCGGTGACCCAGACCCGCATCATCGCGTCGACCGCGCTGCGGCGGCCGCCGTGATCGGCCACGTGGAAGACGCTGCGCTGCGCGTACCCGTCCGCGAGCAGGTCGCGGCGCACGTCGGAGATGCCGAAGTCGGCGTACTCGCGGTGGATGGCGGCGATCGCGGCCAGGCTCTCGGTCTTGTCGCGTTCGACGCCGTCGTAGTTGTGCCAGACGCGGACGTCATCCGCGTAGATCCGGTCCGCCGCCGCCAGGTCACCGGCGACGATGGCCTCCTGCAGCGCATCGGCGATCTCGGTGATGCCCACGGGGTCGGAGGTCACAGCGCACTCTCTTTCTCGGGTACGGCCGGCGCCCGCACCAGGCAGGCGACCTCGCGATCGACGAGGCGCACCAGCCGCGGATCGGTTTGGGCGCAACGGTCCTCGGCGATGGGACAGCGGGGGTGGAAGCGGCAGCCCCGCGGCGGACGGGACGGGTCCGGCACATCGCCCGGCAGGTCGACCGGCAGCGTGCCCGACCCGTCCGCGCGTGGGATCGCCGAGACCAGGGCCTCGGTGTACGGGTGCGTCGGCGCGCTCCAGACCGTCCGGGTGTCACCGATCTCGATGATCCGGCCGAGGTACATGACGGCGACCCGATCGGCGATCTGCCGTACCACCGACAGGTCGTGCGAGATGAAGACCATGCCCATCGCGTTGTCGCGGGCCAGCGAGAGCAGCAGGTTCGCGACCTGGGCCTGCGCGGACGCGTCGAGAGCGCTGATCGGCTCGTCCGCGACGATGCAACTCGGGTCGGCGGCGAGCGTGCGGGCGATCGCGAGACGCTGGCGCTGCCCGCCACTGAACTCATGTGGATACTTCTCGACTGCGTCGGCCGGCAATCCGACCCGGTCGAGCAGTTCGGCCGCTCGGCGCGCACCGTCGGCTCGGGTGCCGCCGCCCAGGGTCACACCGTCGGCGATGAGGTCACCGACCCGGCGGCGAGGGTTCAGCGACGCGTACGGGTCCTGGAAGACCATCTGCAGCGGCCGCAGGTGCGCCGGTCGCTGCCGCCGGCCGAGGACCGAGACGGGTTGCCCGTTGAAGCGAGCGGTGCCGGTCGCCGCGGGTTCCAAGCCGACGAGCGCCCGGCCGAGCGACGACTTGCCGCAGCCGGATTCGCCGACCAGGCCCAGCACCTCCCCCGGCGCGACGGTGATGCTGACGTCATCGACGGCCCGTACGCGCCGGCCGCCGCGACCGTAGTCGACGGACAGACCGCTCGCCTCCAGCAACTCAGACATGGCCGCCCTCCAGCGGGTCGATCGGGCAGGCGAGGCGGTGACCGGGGGCCACGTCGACGAGTTCCGGCCGGTGCTCGGTGCACGACGTCTGCCGGAACGCGCACCGCGGCGCGAACGGGCAACCGGTCGGCACGTGCCCGAGCAGTGGCGGACTGCCGGGGATCGGGCGGAGCGAGGTCTCCTCGGAGTCCGGGTGCGGGAGCGCGTCCAGGAGCGCGCGCGTGTACGGGTGCCGCGGCGCCGCGAGGACGTCAGCTCGTGGCCCCTGTTCGACGATCCGGCCGCCGTACATGACCGAGACCGTGTCGGCGATCGCGGACATCACGCCGAGATCGTGCGTAATGATCATGACGGCGAGTCCGCGTTCACGCCGGAGCCGGTCGATCAGCCGGAGGATCCCGGCTTGCACCGTCACGTCCAGGGCGGTCGTGGGTTCGTCGGCGAGCAGCAGCTTCGGTTCGCACGCCAGCGCGGACGCGATCGCGATGCGCTGGCGCATGCCGCCGGAGAACTCGCCGGGGTGCGCGTCCAGGGCCTGCTCCGGGTCCGGAATGCGGACCGTCGCGAGCAGATCGATCGCGCGCGTACGCGCCTCGGACTTGCTCACGCCGAGGTGGTGCCGCATGTGTTCGGTCAGCTGCGTTTCGATCGTCAGCATCGGGTGCAGGCTGGTCGCCGGGTCCTGCGAGACCATCGCGATCTCGCGTCCGCGGATGTCCCGGAGCGCCCGTTTGGAGAGCGTCAGCAGGTCGACACCGTCGAGGCGGATCGACCCGGTCGGCCGGGCACCGTGCGGGAGCAGGCCGAGCAGCGACAGCGCTGTCATGGTCTTGCCGCTGCCGCTCTCCCCCGCGATGCCGGCGATCTCGCCGCGTCCGATGGAGAACGACACCCGGTCCACCGCGTGGAGACGGCCGCGCTTGGTCGCCAGTGATACGGACAGGTCGCGTACGTCGAGAAGGTTCGTCATCGTCGGTGTCAGCTCCGGAGCGCGCGGGCGGTGCGCGGGTCGAGGGCGTCGCGCAGCGTGTCGCCGACGAAGTTGAAGGCCAGCACCACCGTCAGGATCGCGAGGCCGGGGAACAGGCTGATCCACCACTTGTCGAAGTTGTTCGCGCCGGCGGCGACCATCGCGCCCCACTCGGCCGTCGGAGGTTGCGCGCCGAGGCCGAGGAAGGACAACCCGGACAGCAGCAGGATCGCGTTGCCGACGTCCAGGGCGGCCATGACGAGCACCGGCCCGGCGACGTTCGGGCGGATGTCGACGAGCAGCGTACGCATCGACGACGCGCCGAGGAGCCGGCTGCTCACGACGTACTGGCTGGTCCGGGCGGACAGGACGAGCCCGCGCACGAGCCGGGCGTACGCCGGCCACGACACGACGACGACGGCCAGCACCGCGTTGCGCAACTGCGGGCCGAGCGCGGCGACGACCGCCATCGCCAGGATGATCCCGGGAAACGCGAACACCAGGTCGGCGAGGCGCATGATCGCGCTGTCCACTTTGCCGCCGAGCAGACCGGCGACGCCGCCGAGGATCGCACCGATCACCATGGCCGCGATCACGAGCAGGACGGCCAGCGGCAGCGAGATCCGGGTGCCGTAGAGAACCCGGCTGAACACGTCGCGGCCGAGTTCGTCGGTGCCGAACCAGTGCGCGCCCGACGGTGCCGTCAGCAGCGTGGCCTTCTGCGCGAGCGGGTCGTCCGGCGCGAGCAGCGGCGCGAAGATCGCCACCAGCGTCCAGATGACCACGAGCGTCACACCGACGATGGCAAGCGGCTGCTTCCACGGGGATCTCGCCGCGACCCGTTCGCCGCGGGTGGTCTCCGGGGTCGCGCTGATGACGGCGGCGGTGTCGGTCATGATGCCCGCATTCGTGGGTCGATGACGCCGTAGAGCACGTCGACGACGATGTTGATGCCGATGTAGATGACGGCCACGACGAGGCTCACTCCCATGATGGCCGGAAGGTCGAGGTTGGTCGCGCTGTGGAAGGCGTACTGGCCGATGCCGGGCCAGGAGTAGATGTTCTCCACGAGTACCGTGCCCGAGAGCAGGCTTCCGAAGGCGACACCGGCGACCGTGATGATGCCGATCAGCGCGGGCCGCAGCACGTGCCGGACGACCACGATCCGCTCCGGCAGCCCCTTGGCGCGGGCGGCGCGGACGTAGTCGTTGCCCAGGATCTCCAGCACCGACGCGCGGGTGAACCGCAGCAGCATGCCGATGGTGTACGTGGCCAGCACGAGTCCCGGCAGGATCAGGTGCTTCACGGCGGACCCGAAGAGCGCCCACTGTCCGTGCAGGAGCGCGTCGACGGTGAAGAACCCGGTGATGTGACCCGGCGGCACCTGGCCGGGGTCGAGGCGGCCGCCGCCGGGAAGCCATCCGAACTTGAAGAACAGAAGGTAGAAAGCGACCAGCGCGATCCAGAACGTCGGCATGGACACGCCGGCCAGACTCACGACCCGGAGCACCTGGTCGGGCAGCCGGTCACGGGTCATGGCGGCGATCACGCCGAACGTGACACCGATGAGCAGCGTGAGCACGATCGCGAACAGGGCCAGTTCGATCGTGGCGGGCACGTACTCGGAGAGGTCGGTGACGACGGGGCGGTGGCTCTGCTGCGAGATTCCGAGGTTCCCCCGCACGACCTTGCCCAGGTAGATGAGGTACTGCACGGGCAGCGGTTTGTCGAGGCCGTACTGGGTGCGGAACGCGGCCACGGCGGCCGGGTCATCGATCGCCCGCTGGCCGAGGTTCGCGGCGGCGGGATCGCCCGGCACGAGGTGCGTCAGCAGGAACGAGACCAGGGTGACGCCCACGCACAGCGCGACGCCGATGGCGACGCGCCGCCACAGAAACCGTGCGAGGTCGTGCCGCCGGGCGCGCGAACGCGCACCCGGCGGCACCATCACGGCAGGGCTACTAGCCGAGCTCATCGAGATCGACCAGCCAGAGCGCGTTCGACTGCAGATTCTTCACGGAGTTCGCGCCGACGAGGATCTGAGCCGGCTGGATCAGCGGCTCGAACGGGCTCGAGTTGTTCATGGACGTCTGAATCTGCTCGTACAGCCCCTGGCGGGTGGTGTCGTCAGTGGTGACGGCGGCCTGGGCGCCCAGCGATTCGAGCGCCGGGTCGGCTCCCTTGACCCAGTTCGCGCGCAGACCGACGGTGTTGTTCGGCAGGAACGCGAGGTAGTCGCTCGGGTCCGGGTAGTCCGGGCCCCAGTACCAGAGTCCGAGTTCTTCCTTGCCGTTGCGGTAGCCGTCCAGCGCGGTCTGGGTCGGCGACGGGGCCAGCTTGACGGTGATGCCGACGTCCTTGAGGTTCTGCTGGATCCGGGCCGCGAGGTCGCCGAAGTTGAGGCCGTTGACCTGCAGATCACTCGGGTACGCGAGGCTGACCGTGGGGTTGGTCAGACCGGACGCGGCCAAGGCGGCCTTGGCGCGGGGCAGGTCGCGCTTGACGGCACCGGAGGCGGGCAGGCTGCCGAGGAACATGCTCGGGATGATGCCCGCGGCTTGGACGGCGCCGGTGCCGGCCAGTTGCAGCAGCCCGTCGTAGTCGAGGCCGTAACGTACCGCCTCCTGGAACTTGGGGTTGCTGGCGATCGCGGAGACCTTCGGGCTGTTGTTGGTCAACAGGAAGAAGACATTCGGTGAGGCGCCGTTGACGACGTTGACACCGGAGACGCCTTCGGCCTGAGCGGGCGAGAGGTCCACCGCGATCTGCGACGCTCCCTTGAGGACGTCGAGCTTCTGCACGCTCGCCTGCACGTTCCGCACGACGATCTTCGAGTAGTGCGGTTTCGTGCCCCAGTACTTCGGGTTGCGGACGAGGTCGACCTCGGTGGTCGCGCCGAAACTCGACAGGATGTACGGGCCGCTGCCCTGGGACTTGCTGTTCAGCGCGGTCTCGGCGGTGTCGGACTTGTCGGCGTCGGCGGCCGCGCTGCCACCCTCGGCCTGCACGGCCTTGGAGTTGAGGATTCCGAGCGCCGGGTTCGGCACGATGAAGGGGATCGCCGCGTTCGGCGTCGCACTCGTGAGCACGACCGTGTGCGGGTCGGGCGCGGTGACGGTGATGCCCGCCATCAGGAAGGACGGGTTGCCCTTGAGGTTCGCGACCCGGTTCAGCGAGAACGCCACGTCGGCGGAGGTCACCGGGGTGCCGTCGGAGAAGACGGCGTCCGTGCGGAGCTTGAAGGTGTAGGTCTTCGCATCGGCTGACGCGGTGTAGGAGGACGCCAGGTCGGGGACCGGCTTCTTCATGTCGCTGCCGGTGAAGGTGAGCAGCGTGTCGTAGATGGCGTGGTCGATCAGCAGACCGGTCGGCTCGAACATGCGGCCGGGATCGCTGGTCTTCAGGTTGAACGAGGTGTCGACGACGAGGGTGCTGCCGCCCGTGGCAGCCGTGGAACCGCCGCTGCTGCCGCCGCCGCATGCCGCGAGCGCGGTGGCCATCGCGGCCACTGCCGAGATAGCGGCAAGTCTTCGAATTCGCACGGATCCTCCGCTGGCTGTAGATGATTGGGCTCAGGTCGCCCGCTAGCATCGAATCCACCGGACCGCTAAATTCCTGTCTCAGGGGATTCCATCCTGTAGGCCAGGACCATAAGATCGTGCGTTACCGGCTGTCAACAGTGATCCGAACACTTTTACGCACCTGAAATGACACGCGGTTCAGCCATGAAGGGGCAGTGAAGGGCGTTGGACGAGGTTATCGAACAGGCCGGTCGTCAGCTGCGCCTGCTGCGGCGCGCGCGTGGGCTCACCCTGTCCGAACTCGCCGAGCGGGCCGGATGTACGGACGGTTACCTGTCCAGTGTGGAGACGGGCGCGACCACCCCGACGCTCAGCTCGCTGGCGACGCTCGCCGCCGTCCTCGGATCCGACATGTCAGTTTTCTTCCCGACTCGGCAACGCGATCCGATTCATGTACATCGCGCGTCCGACGACCGCCACCTGCGGGTCGCGGCCAGCCACAGTGAGACGTACACGATCCTGTCGGCCCGATCGGTCGACCCGTCGTTCACTGGACTCATCGAAGAGATCGCCCCGTCGCCCGCCGGGAACTCCTACTCCTACTTCGGCGAACGGTTCCTGCTCATGCTCGCGGGTGAGATCGAGTTGCGGATCGGATCCACCACGCACCAGCTGACACCGGGCGACTCCATCCACTACTCTTCGCATCCGGACCATCTCCTGCGAGTCACGTCCGCCCAGCCAGCCAACATCCTGTGGATCGTGACCCCCGCGCTGATATGACAATCACCGACCCCACCGAGGACTCGCTGGCCAAGCGCATCGGAGCCCGCCTCCGGGCGCTGCGCAAAGCCCGCCAGCTCACCCTCGCCGCCCTCTCCGAGCGGTCCGGCATGTCCACGTCCTACCTGTCCGCGGTGGAAAAAGGCGTCAACCTGCCGTCGCTGCAGACGCTCGCCCGGCTCACCGAGGCGCTGGGTGTGTCGATTCCGTCGGTGCTCGCCGACGAGAGCCGAGCCCATGTCAAGGTGAGCCGGGTGCCGACCGAACCCGGCCGGGTGGGCGCCTCCCACGGGCAGCTCCAGCTCGACACCGTCATCGTTCGAGCCGGGCCCGATGACGGCGGCCCGGCGCCGGTCAACTGCGAACACCATGATTTATTCGTGTACGTCGTCCACGGTGACATCACCGTCAGCGTCGACGGCCGGTCCTACGACCTGTCCGAAGGCGACGCGATCGACGCCACGAGCCCGGGGTGCGTCACGTGGAGCGGCGGCGAGCACAGCGTCTCGGTGTGGAGTCGCTGCCCGTCGCGCATCACCTGAGTTACCGGACGGCGGCCACACAGTCGTGCAGTTCGCGCGTGGCCAGGATCGACGACCGGACCTCTTGCAGCCGTTCGGTCGTGCTCAGCGGCCGGCCCCACGCCAGCATCGCCTCGTCGTCGAAGCCGATCGTCTCGATGCCACAGCCGTAGCGATGCCCGAGCAGCCGTACGGCGTCGCAGTGCTGGTGCCGGACGTACGGGTCGTTCGTGATCAGTAGAACCCGATCGGTCTCGGTCGGGGTGTGGACGTGTTCCGCCCAGCCGATGAGCGTGTCGGCCGTGTTCGCCCGGCGAGGGGGCCTCGTGGACGCGGCTGCCAGCACGTGCGCCTGGTCGACGCCGAGGCGCGGCCGGTCCCAGACACGGTGCCACCAGTCGTCGCCGCCGCTGATCGACGTCGGATCGCCCACGGCCAGGAAGCGGCGGAAGGCCGCGGTCATCATGTCGGCCTCGGTCTCGACCGGACCGAGCCCGAGCCGCAGACCCTCCCGATGTTCGAGGTCGTGGCGCCAGCGCAGGCTGCCCAGGCCGGCGATGGTGCGGGCGCTCAGGCCGCCGTCGAGTAACCGAACGGTGTAGTCGGTGCGGGCGAGCGCCACCCGGATGCCGCCACCGAGCACGATGACGTGGTCGTAGCGCTCGTGTGCCGGACCCGGCCGCCCTCCGAGACCGAGCGCCTGGATCAGCGTGCGCAGCCGCGCATCGAGCACCGGGTCGAAATCGACGCGGGCCGTGTCGAACCGCTCCCGTACACCGGCGCGGAAGTCCCAGACACGGGAGAACTCGGCGACCGCGGGCAGCATCGATGTGAGCGGGCCGGCCGGGACCGTGCCGCCGAAGCGCTCGACCAGCTCGGCCATCGCCGGCGAGGTCACCCACCCCTCGATCGAGGCCGCGATCGCCTCCGGGTCGGGTCCGCCGGGCTCGCACGGTGGCAACGCGTACGGTTCCGTCACCGTGCTGATCCCTCCCCCGTCGCACCGGTGACCAGCAGACTACTACTCCTGCGCTGTTACCTCGGAGCCGGAGTTCGAGGCGGCGGCGAGGAGATCGGCGATGCGCCGGCGGCTCCGGATGCCCCCGGGCGAGTCAGCGGCGGGGTCGACCAGCATCCAGCCGTGGCCGTCCGCGATGAACGCGCCGAACTCGAACAGTTGCTGCCGGTAGCGCGAGTGCTCGCTCGGCGGCGCGAGGCCGGCCAGCGGCTCCCAGGAGTCCGGTCGGCCGGCCATGTCCCAGCACGCGTGATGCAGCGCGGCCCGGTCGTCGATGCCGTCCATGACAAAGTCGTCGCTGCCGGAGCCCTCGAATTCGCCGTCGTGCACGAAGCCCTCGATGATGACGTCGGGCGCGTGGTCGTCAAGACGAAGACCGACGGCCCGCCGCAACCACGCGTGCTCGGAACCGAACGGGACGGCGGGCGGGCAGTCATCGTCGCCGTCGCCACGCCAGATCCGCAGGTACGCCTCATCGGGCCGGGCCACGTAGTGATCATGCTGCACCGGCAGTCCGCAGACCTGGCAGTACGTCGAGAAGACACCCATCGCCACACACCATCCACATCAGAGAGACGAACCGAGCGCCGCCGTCTCGGTCGTACGCGTCGCGGGGTCGAACGCCGCCGCCACGGCCACCGCCTCGACCTCGCGAGCTAGCGTCTCCAGATCCGCCTGCGAAATGTAGTCGGTGTCGGCTTCCAGGAGAAAGGCGACCGCGTCGTCGGCGTCGTTGATGGTGAGCATCAACTTCCGGATGAACATCGCCAGCGGGACCCGCGCCAACGTGCTGTCGGGCAGCAGGGCACGCACCGCCGCCTCGGTCGGCAGCGTCTCGCCGCCCGTCACGGTGGTGCTGGTCCGGCGGTCGTTGACCCAGCACTCGAGGTCCAGCGGCACGCCCCGTTCGGCGGCGACGCGTTCGATCAAGGCGTCCCGCTGGAACTGGTCGTAGTACGCGTTCTTGAACGTGTTCATGGTCCGCCGCCGGGTGAAGGCGACCGCCTCGTCGAAGGTGCGGCCGCCGACGTCGAGCACGCACAGCGCGGCCTGGTTGACCAGGCTGACCATCGAGGCCAGGCCGGGCCGGAACCGGTTGCTCACGAACACGGTCAGCCCGACGCTCTCCCGGCGGGTCACCCGCGCCAGCGCGACCGCGAAGCAGGTCAGCAGCAGCGGAGCCGTGTCGCAGGCCAGCCGCTCGGACAGGCAGCGCAGCGCCTGATACATCGCCGGGGACGTGTACGCGAACTGCCAGTAGCGTGCCTCCGTCGGATCGAGATCGAAGTCCGCCACCGGACCGCTCGGCCACGGCGGCGTCGCCGGACCAGGCGGCACCGGGACGGCCGGCGACAGCGCGCGCAACTGTTTCTCCCAGTAGACCAGGGCGATCTCGCTCTGGCGTTGCCCGGCCGGTGACTGCTGCCAGGCCGCGAGCGCGAGCGGACCCATCGCGACCGGCTCCGCCACCCTGCCCGTGACCGGATCGCGGGCGAGCAGGTCGGTGAACATCACCATCGCGGCAGCCGAGTCGAGGGCGACGTGGCACAGCGTGACGACCAGGTGCGTCAGCTCGCCGCAGCGCCGCACCACCGTCATGCGGACCGGCCACTCGTGCGCGTAATCGAAATGCGAGCCCTGGTGCCGAGTGGACACCGCACTCGCGACCTCGGCCGGGTCCTCGGCGTCGCCGACATCGACGATCTCCAGCGCCACCTCGCCCGACTCCGCGACCACCTGCCACGGCCGGCCGCTCGCGTCGGGGCGCAGACGCGTGCGCATCGCCTCGAATCGGCTCATGAAGAAGCGCAACTCGTCGGCGAACTCCTCGAGCCGCGCGCCCGGATCGAGCACACGCACCGCCGTCATGCTGAGCGGCGCGTCGTTGCGACAGATCCAATCCCAGATGTGCTGTTGTCCCCATGTCAGCGGGGCCTCACCTGAACTCTCGCCGGCGAACGCGACCATCATCCGATCGACCACGACGACAGTCTATGGGCGGGCCATAGGCACACCAACATTGTGACGATAGGTTGATGCCGTGACGGATCCATTTCCTTCGATCGTAGCGATGCTGGCGGCCGCGACCGGCGAAGACGCGGCCTGGGCCGCTGCCGTCACGCCCGGCTCCCGGCTCGAAGACGACCTGTGGCTGGAAAGCGCCGAAATGCTGGCACTCGGCGAGGCGCTACGCGAGCGCTACGGCGTCGACCTGCCGGCTCGGCTCGCCCAGCTTGAGATCGACGACCTGATCGCGCTGACCGTCGGCGACCTCGCCACGCTCTGCCGTGGGTAGATTCCTGTTCGTCGTGCCGCCGTTGGCCGGGCACGTCAACCCGGCGGCAGCCGTGGCGGGGGCGCTGACCACACGCGGTCACGACGTCGCCTGGGTCGGCCCGGAATCGTTTCTGCGGCCCGTCCTCGGCCCGGACGCCACGATCTACCGCACCGGCATGCGGGTCTACCGAGGTCTGCGCGACACCGGCACGAGCGCGGCACAGGCATTCCTCGACGGGTATGTGTTGCCGCTGGCCCGGTTCGTCATCGCGGCGGTCGACACGGCGGTCGAGGCGTTCGAGCCGGACCTGATCGTCGTCGACCAGCACGCCATCGCCGGGGCGATGGTCGCGACGCGCCGTGGCATGCCGTGGGCCGGCCTGCTCCCATCGTCGATGGCGCTGCACCGCGACCGATCGCCCGAGGTGGACGCGTGGGCGCACGGCCCGCTCGCGAAACTGTGCGCCGAGGCGGGCCTGCCGGGCATCGATCCGCTCTCGGTCCTCTACTCGCCCCACCTCCAACTCGCGTTCACCACGACGGCCTTGACCGGTCCGGTCGACCTGCCACCGCACGTCGTGCTCGTCGGACCCGCGCTCGCCGAGCGCCGAGGCGATCCGCCGTTTCCGCGCAGCTGGTTCGATCCCGGCCGTCGCCAGGTCCTCATGACCGTCGGCACGCTCAACGTCGACGCGGCGACCGACTTCTACCGGCGGGCCATCGACGCGCTCGACGGGGAGCGGGTCCAGGCGGTCGTCGTGGCACCACCGGAGTCCCTGCCGGACATGCCGGCGCACGCCTTCGTGACCGCGCGCGTACCGATGCTGGAGTTGCTGCCGCACGTCGACGCGGTCGTGTGTCACGGTGGCATGAACACGGTGTGCGAGGCGATGCTCCACGGCGTCCCACTCGTGCTCGCTCCGATCAACCTCGATCAGCCGATGACGACCGCGCAGATCGTCCGAGCGGGCGCCGGCGTCGGGGTCGACTTCGACACCGCGACCCCGGCCACGATCGGCGCCGCGCTCGACACCGTCCTGACCGTGCCGTCGTACCGTGACGCGGCGCTGCGTGTCGGGGCCTCACTCCGTGCGGCCGGCGGCGCTCCCGTCGCGGCCGCGCACCTCGAGACGCTGGTAGGAACATGAGCCGCTTCCTCGTCCATTCGCTGCCGCTGGCCGGCCACGTGCGTCCGATCGCGGCCGTCGCGAGTGCTTTGGCCGACGCCGGGCACGAGGTGGCGTGGGCCGGCTCCGAGACGATCCTGCGGCCGGTCGTGGGCCCCGACGTCACGGTCTACCCGACCGGCTTACGTCTGTATCGTGGCGCGCTGCGTGACCGCGGGCTGACCGCCACGAAATCGCGCTGGCAGGGGTACATCGCTCCGGTGACCCGGTTCACGCTGCCTGCCGTGGAGGCGGCCGTCCGTGAGTTCGCGCCGGACGTCGTCCTCGTCGACCAGCACGCGATCGCGGGAGCCCTGGCCGCGCACCGGCACGGGTTGCGCTGGGCCACGCTCGCACCGGGGTCGATGGAGCTGAGCGACCCCTACCGCGACCTGCCCACGGTCCAGAGATGGATCAACGACCAGATCGCGACCATGTGGACGGATGCCGGACTGCCCGGACTCCCGCCGCACGACCTGCGTTACTCGCCACACCTCGTGCTCGCGTTCACCTGCCCCGCTCTCGCCGGGCCGCCGCCGCCCGGTGTGGAGATGGTCGGCGCGGTGCTCGCCGACCGGGCGCCGGTCGACTTTCCCTGGAGCCGCCTCGACCATCGAAAACGGCACGTCCTGGTGACGGTCGGCACGATCTCGATGGATATGGCCGAGGACTTCTACCGGCGTGCGTCGGCGGCGCTGCAGCCGTTGGCCGACCGGGTCCAGGCGATTCTGGTGGCTCCGGCGGAGGTCGTACCCGAACCGCCCGACGGCGCCATCGTCGTGCCCGAAGCGCCGATGCTGGAGCTGATGCCACACCTCGACGCGGTCGTGACGCACGGTGGCCTGAACACCATCTGCGAGACGCTCGTGCACGGCGTGCCGCTGGTGGTGGCGCCGATCAAGAGCGATCAGCCGATCAACGCGGACCAGGTCGCGGCGGCGGGCGCGGGTGTTCGGGTGAGCTTTCATCGGGCGAGTCCCGACCAACTGCGCGCGGCCATCAGCGGAGTGCTCGACGACCCGGCGTACCGGCTGGCGGCGGAGCGGCTTCGCGACGATCTGCGGGCTGCCGGAGGGGCGCCAAAAGCCGCCACCCGGCTAGCCGACCTCGCCCGACAGGCATCTGGTCGAGCACCTGCCACGTCGGTATTGTGATGACGATCTATTGAGGAGTGTGGGACATGGAGTCGGAATCGACGACCATGCCGGTTGACGAAGTGTTGCGTCAACGCGTCATTGACAAGATCTGCGCGCTACTGCCCCGCTACCTCAAGCGAGAGATGGCCGAGGCCTCGGCCGACACTCGGCTGGCCGAGCTCGCCCTGAGTTCGTCCAGCACGCTGGAGATCATGCTCGAGGTCGAAGACGCCCTGGAGATCCAGGTCGACGTCGAGGACTTCGAAGACGACGACATGGAGACGATCGGCCGGCTCGCCACCTACGTCGCGAGCCATTCGCTGGCGTTCTGACCTCTGCGGCGGTGCCGGCAGACCTCACGCATCGGCGACCTCGGCGAGGATCCGGGCGAGTTCGGCCGGCTTGCTGACCATCGGCCAGTGGCCCGAGTCGATATCGACGAACTCGACGTGCTTGGCCTTGGCCAATTCGGGCACGTCGCCCTCGGCGATCCATGCCCGTGCCTGCTCCGGGCTGAACTCGGGGCAGACGAGCACGACCGGTACGTCGAACCGGCGGTCGTCGGCCAGACGAACTGTGCCCCTGGCCACGCCTTCGGGCACCGGAATCGCCGCTGCGGCCATGCGGCGCTGGTTCTCCTCATCGAGGTCGGCCGAGTCGGCACCCTCGAACGGTCCCCAGCCGGGGAAGGGCATGGCACCGTCGGTCATCGGGAAGAAGTCGGCGTACGACTCTCCGTCGGCCGATGGGAAGCCCCCGATCAGGGCGACTTTCGCGACCTTGTCCGGCCTCGCGTCAGCAGCCAGCCACGCCAGTGTGCAGGCGGCGGAGTGCCCGACCACCAGCGGCTTGTCCCGCGCCGAGTCGACGGCGGCGACCACCGCGGCGACCTGGTCGTCGAGCGTCGCGGACGCTGATCCGTCACCCTGACCCGGAAGCGTCAGTGGCACCGGACGGTGGCCGAGCGCTTCGATCGCGGGCACCACACGGTCCCATGCGGATCCGTCTAGCCACAGGCCACCGATAAGCAGGATGTCCATGATCAGTTCTCCCCTTCGACGCGGTTATGGAAGCCACGCTAGGACACATTCCGGACGATCCACTGCCGGTTCTTCCCGCGACACCTAAACTGCGTGGGTGCCGACCGATCTCAGCCCGACCGCCCGGGCGCTGCGTGCCCTCGAGGTCCTGCAGACACGCCCCGGCGTCACGGCCGACGAACTGGCCGAGAGACTCGGTGTCACGGAGCGGGCCGCGCGCCGCTACATCGGAATCCTCCGTGAGGCCGGCATCCCGATCGACTCGACCCGAGGGCCGCACGGCGGCTACCGCCTCGGGCGTGGGACCCGCCTGCCTCCGGTCGTCTTCACGCAGGCCGAGGCGCTTGGCCTGGTCATGGCCGTGCTCGACGGCAGGCCCGCGGCCACCGACGTCGACGACCTGGTCGGCACCGCGCTCGGCAAGGTCATCCGGGCATTGCCGGACAGCGTCGGCCGGCAGGCGGCCACGTTGCGCGAGCACGCGTCGGCAGCCCCCGATGAGCGCTCGGCCCGCCCCGATCCCGCCACCGTCAGCGCCCTCGTCGCCGCCGTGGCGGCCCGTCGTCGGGTGCTGGTGACGTACCGCGGCGAGACCGGCACGCAATGGGAGTCCGACGTGGACCCGTGGGCGGTCGTCGTCCGTTACGGGCGGTGGTACCTGCTGTGCCATTCTCACCACGCCGGGGCGATCCGTACCTACCGGATCGATCGGGTCCGCGCGGTGCAGCAGACCACGCACGCGTTCGAGCCGCCCGCCGGCCTTGACCCGGTCGCGTTGGTCGAGGAAAACCTGGGCACCGGGTGGGAGTTCCCGACTCGTGTGGTGTTCGCCGCATCGGTTGCCGAGGTGGCGCCGTGGATCCGGCCTCCGATGGGCCGCCTGGAGCCGTCACCCGACGGTTGCGTGTTGGTCGGCAGCACGAGCAATCCGGCGATGTATGCGCAGGAGTGGCTGGCCAGCGTGCCGTTCGACTTCCGCGTTGACGGCGGCCCCGAACTGCGCGCCGCAGTCGCCGCAGTCGCCGCCCGCTTCGTCGCGGGCACCTCGCCGACGACTTTTAGTTGACGCCGCGCCAACGCTGGATCAGAGTCACCATGTCGGCCTGGTGCATAGCGGTGCCGGTCGCGAACGCCCGCTCGAATCGCTCCGCGTCGAGGTCCTGCCGTATCGCGCCCAGCAGCTCCATCTCCCCTTGCCGCAGCGTCGGCCACGGGCGCAAGCCCGCCCGTTGGCGTAGCCCGTCGGCCGCCCCGGCCAGCATGGCCGCCCGCTCCGGATCTTGCCGGGCGAAGGCTAGGCGGGAGAACGCCGCGACACACAGCGTGACGCTGCGCGGGCTGTCCGCCGCCAGACTCCACCGCAGCGCTTCGTCCAGCAGCTCGGCCGCGTCGTCGAGTCGGCCCTGGATGATCGCCAGATTGCCGAGAGCAGCGCAGGCCCAGGCGCTGAGCCACGTGCCGTCGAATTCGGTGGCGATTTCGCGTACCTCCTGGAGGTGATCCAACGCGTCGTCGAGCCGCCCTGCGATGATCTCCAGGAATCCGGCCTGCAGAACTGCGAGCGCGGTCCAGAAGGGCTCGTCCAGCGCTCGGAACTCCGCGACGGCCTGTAACGCGGTGTCGAGTGCGCCGCCGACATCGCCTTCGAGCGCGGACAATCCCGCCTCGGTCTGGCGGGACAACGCGTAGAGGAACGGATCGGTCTCCCTGATCGCCTCCTGTGCCGGCACCAGGCGCCCGCGTACGGCCAGCGCGGCGGTGTCGTCGCCGATGTCCGTGACGACGATCGCCGATGACCAGAGCAACTCGGCCTTGGCAGGGGCGTCGAGTGAGTCGGCGATCGGCAGCACGCGATCGATCCAGGTACGCGCCTCGGCCAGATGATCACGCAGGATCCAGAACAGCGAGAGCGTCCGGAACATGTGCGGCAGTGCCCGCTGGTCGTGGTCGAGGTACCAATGCACGGCGGCGGCGATGTTCCCCATCTCCACCTGCAACCGATCGGCCCATGCGCTTTGCCGCATACCGCGCAGCGGCACGTCGGCAGCCACCGCCATCTGGCGAAAGCACTCGGCGTGTCGGCGGCCGATATCGTCCGCGTCGGCGCGGTTCGCCAGCCGTTCCACGACGAACGCGCGGATGGTGTTGAGCATCCGACACCGGCTGCCGAACGTTGTCATCTCGGCCACCACCAGGCTGTGCCGGCACAACGCCTCGGCCATGTC
Organism: uncultured Actinomycetota bacterium; assembly: GCA_963797605.1. GTDB lineage: Bacteria > Actinomycetota > Actinomycetes > Mycobacteriales > Micromonosporaceae > DASQPR01. Next base: position 809,611 of record CAWCPX010000009.1, read on the forward strand.
CACCGCGTGACCTTCATCGAGACCGGCGACTTCGGACGCGGCCTCGACGGTCCACCCATCGACGAAAACAGACATGACGTCGAGCAGTGATCGTTCCTCCGGGTCCAGCAGTTCGATGCTCCATTCCACCGTGGCACGCAGGGTGCGCTGCCGGTCCGGCGCGTCCACCGTCGCGGTGCCGAGCGCGTCCAGCGAGGTGGACAACCGGGCCAGCAGCAACTCCGGATCGAGCAGCCGGGTACGGGCCGCCGCCAACTCGATCGCCAGCGGCATGCCATCCAGGAGCTGGCAGATCCGCGCGATGATTGGCGCGTTGGCCGCGGTCAACGTGAAGCTGGGGCGGACCGCGCGGGCCCGGTCCACGAACAGCGCGAGGGCGGGCGACGCGCGCACGTCGTCGAGTTCACCGCCAGCTTCGGCCGATAACAGGAGCGGCGGGACCGGGTATTCGCGTTCGGCTCGCAGGCGCAGCACGGTGAGACTGGTCGCGAGGATGGTCACGCCCGGGCACCGCCTCAGCACCTCGTCGAGATCGGTGGCGATCGCGACGACCTGCTCCAGGTTGTCCAGGACCAGCAGCCAGCGTGCGTCGCCGAGTTGGTCGATGAGCACGTCGAGCGGTGATGCCGTGCCAAGCTGCGCACCCAACGCGCGGCCGATGTCGCTGAGGGCCAGCTCCGGTTGGCTGATCGCGGCGAGCGGTACGAACACGCAGCCCGCCGGGAAGTGGTCGCCGACGCGGTCGGCCACGGCGAGCGCCAGCCGGGTTTTTCCGATGCCGCTCGGGCCGGTCAAGGTGACCAGACGAGCGTCGGGGTCCGTGACCATCTGCTCGATGTCGACCAGGGCATCGTCCCGGCCGACCAGCGCGGTGATGGCTACCGGAAGCACGTGCCGTCCGGTACGCGGCCGTCCGGTATCGGCCGATGTGGTGGCGGCGAATCGCTCGCTCAGCAGCGTGGCGAGGTCGTCGCGTACCAGTCGCGCGAGCTCGGAAGTGCTGTGAAAGGTGCGGTAAGAACTGTGGTGGGCGAGCCGGGACAGCAGATCCGTCAGGCGCGGGTCTCGGTCGGGCGCCGGAGCTTTCACGTACATGAGCCGTGGCATCCCGTCCGACAGCTCGAACTCCTCCTCCAGGCCGGACACGCCCATTCCGTCGGCGACGTACCCGTAACGCTGCCAGTAGAGGCCGATGAAGATGTCGCTCTGGTCGAGATAGGCCCGGTAGACGTCCTGCGGCGGATGGGGGCGAGCGCCCAGTTCGAACATGACCGGAGTGAGCCGCAATGTCGAGATCGCTTTGGCGACAACCTGTCGTTCGTCGGCGAGTTCCTCGAGTGTCGAGCTCACGAATATCCGCAGGCGCTGATCAGGCGTCTGGATCGCCGCGCCCGCCGGACGCGGCGCGCTCACCGATCGCCTTCCGTGGCACCCACCCGAGCCATTGTGGCACTGCGGCGCGGGCGGCTAGGTGGCTGGTGTCTAACGCCGTTTGGGGTTGGACGGTTTGGTCGGGGCTTGGTGTGGTCGGTTGTGGATGGCGGTTGTGGATGGCGTTGGCCGTTGTCGGTGGTCTTGGGTGGTTCAGTGGGGTGTGCCGGCTGGGTCTTTGAGGCCTTTCCCGGTTCGTTGTGGTGGTTCAGGTGATGGTCCAGCCGGTGGTGGTTTGGTGGGTGAGGCCGAGGATGGCGAGGCGGGCGAGGTTGGTGGCGGCGGCGAGGAGGTGGAAGTCGGCGGCGACTTTGTCGGTGCCGCGCATCCGGGTGCGTCGTCCGCCGTGGCGTCGGCGCATGAGGTGGGCGATTTTGCGTTCGACTTTCGGTCGCACGGCTCGGTAGTCGGTTTGCCAGGCGGGGTCGGTCTGGGCGGTCCGGGCGGTGGTGAGTCTGGCTTCGTGGTGGCCGATGGTGACGATCCGCCCGGACTTCGAGGTGGTGCAGTCGGCTGCGAGGGGGCAGGTGGTGCAGGCGGTGCCGAATCGTGCGGCGCCGGAGTTGCGTTCGTGTCCCGTCATCGGCCGGATCGCCACGGTGACGCCGGCGGGGCAGGTAACGGTGGCCGCGTCCAGGTCGATGGTGAATGCGTCTTTGGTGAAGTGTCCGGCCGGGGCTACCGGTTTCTGGACTTTCGTGCGGGCCTGGGCGCCGACGGTGTCGAGGTGGGTGAGGAGTTCGCCGCTGCCGTAGGCGCTGTCGCCGTAGACCGTGAACGGTTCCGCGCCGCCGGTGGTGATGTCCTCGAGGAGGTCGACGGCGGTGACCGCGTCGCCGGTGCCGGGGGTGCTGACCGCGGTCTTGGTGATGATTTCGCTGTCCGGGTCGATCGCGATGTGGGCTTTGAACCCGTCGTATCCGCGGTGGTTGGTTTTGTGGCCGTGCCGGGCGTACGGGTCGACGGTGGAGATGATCCGGTTCGGTGCGACCCGCCGGGCGATCCGGAACCGGTGTCCGTCGTCGCCGGCCTCGAGGTCCTGGCCCAGGATCGTGGCCAACAGCTGCGCGGCGTCCCAGACCGCCTCGGTCACCATGCGGCCCTCCAGCCAGGCCAGCAGGGCATGGCCGTCACCGGCCCGGGAGTCGACCAAGTCGGCCTGCGCGGCCCGGTCGTCCCAGTCGATCGTGGGCTTTCCCGGGCTGCGGTAATCGTCGCCACTGGTCAACAACGCCCGCAGTTCGGCTTCCAGGTCGTCGTCGGCGCAGGTGAGCAGGCCCCGGACCGCGGAACGGATCAGGGTGATCGTGTCCATCGTCGCGACCGCGTCATACAACGGTGTCGAATCCAGGACCCGGCGCCGTCCGATCAGGCCAGCCTGCCCGGCGGCGGCGAGGGCGACGGTGAAGACCCGGTCGGGGTCATCGGAGCGGCGCAGACGTTCGCGCATGTCGACCAGGACCGTGTGCGCGAACGACACCCGACCCGCACCGTCCCAGCCACCGACCCCGGCCGCGTACCGCCACCGGGCATCGAAGGTGAACCGGTCGACGGCCTCCCGATCGGACAGGCCTTCCAGCCGTTGCAGGACCATCACCGCCGCGACCACCGACGGCGGCACCGACCGGCGCCCGGTCCCGACGAACAGGTCCGCGAACATCACGTCCGGGAACAACACCGGCAGACCACGATGCAGAAACCCATAAATCGACGTGCCGGCCAGGGTCTCGTCACAGAATCGGGTCACCGGGTCGAACAGGTCACCCTGCTGCGAAGCCTTCCCCAACGTCATGTCTCAAACTACCGCAAAACATCGTCAACCATCAATCAGTCGAACGGCCGGAACCCACGAAAAACACCAGCCACCTAGGGCCTGTTTCAAAGTCCGGCGCGGGAACAACGGATCCAGACGCGAGGCAGCGCCCGGGACACGTACCAGTGAATGCATGAATGAATTTGCCGTTCAAATCCCCATTCAATAGCGAATATGCGCGCGAATTGCGCGACAGAGCGTGTCCGTAACGTCGCGGTTCGAAGTGTATGTGCCGCATGGGTTGTCTGCGCGATAACCGTTTCCCTAAGGTGAGTGGCGGTCCGTACTTCGTGTCGATGACCACCCGGGTCGTCTCGAGCGGACTAACGCCAAATCGCGCAAGCGAACCGGGGAACCGCGTGTTTCTGGGGTGAATCCGCGAATTCGTTCGCGGTAGGGCGACTTTCCCGCCCGAATCCGTCAGCTAACCCGGTCGGCGCCAGGAAAGAAGGAGCCGCAGAACCGTGGCCTTACCCCCGGTAGAACCGGGCGTGCCCGCGCGCGCCCATCACACCGTTCGCGTCCTCGCCACCATCCTCCTCTCCGCGTTCGCGGTCACCGTCTCGCTATTGCCCGGCCTGCCCGCTTCGGCGGCGCCGACGATCGCGCAGATCAACGCGCAGGTCACGGCGCTGAACAATCAGATCGAGAAATTGGTCGAGCAATACAACGGCGCGGCGGTGAAACTCGACGCTGACAAAGCCAAGCAGGCGGCGCTGGAAAAGCAGATCGGCCCCGCGCGGCAGCAGGCCACGCTCGCTCGCCAACAGATCGGCCTGATCGCGGCGAAGGTCTACACGGCCGGACCGCACCGCCAGTTGCAGACGATGATGTCCGCCTCGAACGCCACCGACATGCTCGAAGATCTGGGCGCACTGGATCAGATGGCGCACTCGCAGAACGCGACCGTCGACGCGGCCACGGCGAAACTGGCCGTCGTCGCGAAGGCGCAGGTGCCGATCAAGGCACTGGTCGCCAAGGAGCAGGTCCAGGTCGCGACCCTGGCGACCGAGAAGAAGAAGATCGAGGGGCAGCTCGTCACCGAACAGAAGTTGCAGGCGCAGGCCAACGCGGCGGCGGCTGCCGCGGCTGCTGCGGCCGCCGCTGCCGCCGCCAAGACCCACGCGAGCACCGGAACTGCCAGCACCGGCGGCGGTGGGAGCGGTGGCACCAGCACCGATGGCGCCTACACCAAAGCGCAGCTGATGCCGGCCGCGTGCCCGGCCGTCACCGGCAGCGGCGCCGGATACACGGCCGCCGTGAAAGCGTGCTCGCTGATCTGGCGTCCGGGAGTGAGCCGCTACCCGACCGGTTCCGGCCAGCACCCGTGGGTGATGTACAACTTCGCCGAGGCCAGCGAGGCCGACGGGTACGACTGTTCCGGCCTGACGATGGTCGCGTGGAAGGCCGCCGGCACCACGCTTCTGCACTACACGGGTGACCAGTGGAACGAGTCGACGTCGATCAGCAAGGCCGACTTGAAGCCGGGCGACCTGATCTTCTACAACGACCGCGATCACGTCGTCATGTACGTCGGTGGCGGCTGGGTGGTGCAGGCCGAGCACACGGGCACGCCGGTCAAGATGTCGAAGATGACGTTCGAGACACCGGTGACCGACGGCTACCGGCGCGTGAAAACCTGAGATTTCCAGCCGGTTTCGTACCCAGGTGACGCCGTAGATTTTGACTTGTCTTAAGACATGAGCAAAGTCGCGCCAAACGCTTGACACAGTGGCATGCATCGATGATCCTGCATCGGAAGGAGAGCGCTCTCCGCTCCCCCGGAGGAACGGAGCGCGTCGATGATCGGATCAGCTCGTCAGGACCGTCCACACCGGCGGCGTCCGCGCCGGCGGCTCGCGATGGCGGCCGTGTTCGCGCTGCTGCTCGGTGGCGGCATCGTCGTCGGCACGCAGCAGGCCAGCGCCGCCGACCAGCCGTGGATGAACACCGCGCAGACGCCGCTCGACCGGGCCAACGAGCTGCTGGCCGCGATGACCCAGGCCGAGAAGCTGACGATGATGCACGGCGGCGCGGGTTGCGGTTACGTCGGATGCGTCGACGCGAACACGCGACTCGGCATTCCGGCGCTGCACCTGCAGGACGGCCCGGTCGGTGCCGGTGACGGCTTCACCGGCGTCACGCAGCTGCCGGCGCCCGTGGCCGGTGCCGCGAGCTGGGACACCTCGCTGATGAACCAGTACGGCCAGGTGCTCGGCTCCGAGCAGTGGGGCAAGGGCACGAACGTCGTGCTCGCGCCGACCATCAACATCGTGCGCGACCCGCGGTGGGGCCGGGCGTTCGAGTCGTTCGGCGAGGACCCCTACCTCGCCGGCCAGGTCGCGTCCGCCGACATCCAGGGCATCCAGAGCCAGGGGCCGATGGCGCAGGTCAAGCACTACGCGGTCTACAACCAGGAGACCAACCGCAACAACACCGCCGACAACGCGATCGTCTCCGACCGCACCGAGCGGGAGATCTACCTGCCGGCGTTCGAGACCGCGGTGAAGCAGGGCGGCGCCGACTCGGCGATGTGCTCGTACTCGTCCATCAACGGCGCGTTCGCCTGCGAGAACGGTCCGCTGCAGAACACGGCGCTCAAGGGCGACATGGGCTTCACCGGGTTCATCACCTCCGACTGGGGCGCGACCCACTCCACCGTCGCGTCGGCCAACAACGGCCTCGACATGGAGATGCCGGGCAGCGACTTCTACGGCACCGCGCTCACGAACGCCGTCAGCAGCGGCCAGGTATCGCAGGCGACGATCGACGACCACGTCCGGCGCATCCTGACCTCGATGTTCAAGGCCGGTCTCTTCGACCACGCGCAGACCGGCACGACCGGCTCCGTCGTGACCAGCACCGCCCACAACACCACCGCGAAGCAGGTCGCGCTGGAGGGTTCGGTGCTGCTGAAGAACACCGGCCCGGTGCTGCCCGATCAGCGCGGCCACCAGCTCGATCGCCGTCATCGGTGACGACGCCGGTACCGACGCGATGACCCAGGGCGGCGGCAGCGCGGGCGTCAACGCGCCCTACGTGGTCACGCCCTACCAGGGCATCAAGACCCGGGCCGGCGCGGGCGTGGGCGTCACCTACTCGCAGGGCGTCGCGAGTTCCAGCGGCGCGCTTCCGCCGCTGGCCAGCACCTACCTGACGCCGAGTTCGGGCACCGGCGCCGGCCTGACCGCGTCGTACTACAACAACACCGGTCTCACCGGTACGCCCGTCGTGACCCGCAACGAGTCCAACGTCGACTACGTGTGGGGCGGCGCGTCCCCGGTCGCCGGCGTCGCCGCCACGAACTGGTCGGCGAAGTGGACCGGCACCCTGCACCCGCCGACCACCGGCAGCTACCAGCTCTCGCTGACCAGCGACGACGGCAGCCGGGTGTTCATCAACGGACAGCAGATCATCAACAACTGGTTCAACCAGGGCAGCACCACGCGTACCGGCACGGTGTCGCTGACCGCCGGGCAGGCCGTGAGCATCGAGGTCGACTACTACAACGGCGGCGGCGCCAGCAACGCCACGCTCGGCTGGAGCATCCCCGGCCAGTCCGTGCACGACCAGGCGGTCGCGGCGGCCCGGGCGGCGAACGTCGCCGTGGTGTTCGTGTCGAACTTCGAGTCCGAGGGCGGCGACCTGAGCAACATCGACCTGTCGGCCGCGCAGAACACGCTGGTCACCGACGTCGCCGCGGCCAACCCGAACACGGTGGTCGTGGTCAACAGCGGTTCGGCGGTCACGATGCCGTGGGCCGGCGCGGTCAAGGGCATCGTCGAGGCGTGGTACCCGGGCCAGGAGGACGGCAACGCGATCGCGTCGCTGCTCTACGGCGACACGAACTTCAGCGGCAAGCTGCCGGTGACCTTCCCGACGCTGCTGTCGCAGGGTCCGACCAGCACCACGGCGCAGTGGCCCGGGCCAGAACGGCACCGTGCAGTACTCCGAAGGGCTCAAGGTCGGCTACCGCTGGTACGACGCCCAGAACGTCACGCCGATGTTCCCGTTCGGGTTCGGGCTGTCGTACACCTCGTTCGCGTACGCGAATCTGACCGTCGGAGCACCGGACGCGAACGGCAACGTGGCGGTCGGCTTCGACGTGACCAACAGCGGCACCCGCGCCGGCGCCGAGGTTCCGCAGGTCTACGTGGGGCAGCCGGCCGCCGTCGGTGAACCGCCGAAGAACCTGCGCGGCTTCACCCGGATCAGCCTCAACGCCGGCCAGACCCAGCACGTCGCGCTGACCCTGGACGCCCGCAGCTTCCAGTACTGGAACAACGGCTGGACGAACGCCGCCGGCACCAACACGATCTACGTCGGCTCGTCGTCGCGAGACATCCGGCTGACCGGCACCACCACGATCGCCGGTGGCACGGGCGGTGGCGGTGGCGGCACGCAGACGGCGCTGACCCGCACCGGCTGGAGCGTGACGGCCTCGGCCACCGGCGGTGGTGACGTGCCGGCGAACATGCTCGACGGCAACACCGCCACGCGCTGGTCGACCGGCACACCGATGGCGAACGGGCAGTCGTTCACCCTCGACATGGGCTCGGCCCAGAGCATCGACCAGATCACGATGGACTCGGCTGGCAGCGCCGCCGACTACGCCCGTGGCTACCAGGTGTTCACCTCGACCGACGGCACCAACTTCGGCACCGCCGTCGCCACCGGCACCGGCACCGCGGCCCTGGTCACGGCGACGTTCCCGGCGACGACGGCCCGATACGTCAAGGTCGTGCAGACCGGACGTCGACGAGTTGGTGGTCGATCGCCGAGCTGAACGTCTACACCAACGGCACCACCGGCGGTGGCGGTGGGTCGGGCACGGTGCTCTCCCGGACCGGCTGGGTCGCGAGCGCGTCCGCGACCGGCGGCGGCGACGTACCGGCCAACATGCTGGACGGCAACACCGGCACCCGTTGGTCGACCGGGACCCCGATGGTCAACGGGCAGACGTTCACGCTCGATCTGGGTTCGGCGAAGTCGTTCTCCAAGCTGATGATGGACTCCGCCGGCAGCACCGGCGACTACGCGCACGGCTACCAGGTCTTCGTCTCCACCGACGGCACCAATTTCGGGAGCGCGATCGCCACCGGCACACCCGACGGCAGCTCTGGTCACGGTGACGTTCCCGACGGCGACGGCGCGGTACGTCAAGATCGTGCAGACCGGTACGTCAACCAGTTGGTGGTCCATCGCCGAGGTCAACCTGTACAGCTGACGCCCGCCGCCCGCGGTCATCTTCGTGGTGATCGCGGGCGGCAGGCATTCGACCGGTCGTTACCCGGAGTAACATTTCATCATCGGTCTGGTGTTGTGCCGGGGGGCTTGTTATTGCTCACCCTGGAGCAACAGCTACCGTGCGTGTCGCGATTTCAGCCGGTTCGAAGGCCGGAAATTTACAACGTGCTGCTCAGCGTAGTGTTGCGCGGCGGTAAGCAATAACAAGCCCCGGACACAGCCACGACGCAGATCCCCAGGGGTTACGGCGAGTGATAACGTCCGGCATTACGCTCAGTAGCGAAATCTACAACCAGCGTCAGTTGGTGCCGTCGCTCAAGTCGTTGACGAGTGCGACGTAACTCTTCTGCGCATCGTCGGGCGAGGTGCCGGCCAATGCCTTCCACGCGTCGTACTTTGCTCGGCCGGCGAAGTCGAGCATCCCCGGGCGGCTGCCGGTGGCGTCGCCGATCGTGCCCTGCTTGTAGAGGCTGTAGAGACGTAGGAGCACATCGTTGGCGGGGCGCGTGGGCAGCTTCGTGACGACGCCCTGCGCCTCGGCGAACTCATCGGCGATTGACATACCCCGCAGCCTAGCGGCCAGGGCACGCCATGGCCGTGCTCACGGCGTGGGCGTGGCGCACAGCCCCAGCAGCGCGGCGCGGACCCGACCGCCGGCCTCGGCCAGCGCCTCGCGGCAGCGCTCCGGAGTTGCCGGCCCGTCCGGAAGGTTACGGGTGAGCAGGTACACCAGGGCCGTCTTGATGTCACCGCACCGGTCCAGCGCGGCGACACAATCCGCGTCGGACGCACCTGTCGCCTGCGTGAGCATCTCCACCGAACGTCCACGCAGCTTCGCGTTCGTCGCCTGCATGTCGACCATGATGTTGCCGTACGTGCGCCCGAGCCGGACCATCAGCGCGGTCGAGAACGAATTCAGAATCAGTCTTCTGCGCGGTGCCGGCCTTGAGACGGGTCGATCCCGTGATCGCCTCCGGTCCGGTGTCGGCGGCCAGCAGGTAGTCCGCGAGCGGGGCCAGCGGCGCGGCCGGATTCGAGGTGATCAGCGCGGACACGGCGCCTACCGCGCGGGCGGCCTGAGCGCGGCACCGACGTACGGGGTGCGCCCGAAGCGGCGAGGCCGATCACCACGTCGGCGGCGGCGACGTCGGCCGGCGTCGGCGAACCGCGCTCGTCGTCCTCGGCATCCTCGACCGCCGCAGGAATGCCGCGGGCCCGCCGGCCTGGTGCGCGACGACCACTCATCGGCCATCCCGAACGTCGGCAGCAGTTCCGCGGCGTCGAGTACGCCCAGCCGGCCGGACGTGCCGGCGCCGAAGTAGTGCACCCGGCCGCCGGCGGCGACCCGGGCCGCGGCCTGTCCACCAGCGCCGGCGAGGGCGGGCAGGATCGCGGCGACGGCGGCGGGGACCAGTGCCGGTCCTCGTCATTGAGCAGCCGGACGAGCTCGAGGGTCGGCACGAGGTCGATATCGATGGTCCGCGGGTTGACCTGCTCGGTCGGGGAGCGAGACCCGGATACCGGCGTGGTTCACGGAGTGTTGCCTTCCGGTGCGGGAGTGGGGTCGTCCAGGACGGCGCGGCGGCTGGCTACCGCGCGTCCGGGTCGAGTCGAGGGCGGCGATGGCCTGGTCGTAACGGCGCTGGGCGACGGCGGCGAACAGCACGTCGACCACGCTCAGCGCGGCGATGCGGGAGGCCGTGGCGCCGGATCGGAAGGTCGTCTCCCGGTCCGCGGTCATCAGCAGCAGGTCGGCCACGGCGGCGAGCGGTGAGTGCGGACACGCCGGTCAGCGCGATCGTCGTGCGCGCCGTGGCTCGCCGCCTCCCGGATCGCGTCCACGGTGTCGAGGGTCGCGCCGCTGTGCGACACCCCGATCGCGACATCGGACGGTCCGAGCAGCGCCGCGGCGGTCAGGGCCGCGTGCGTGTCGTGCCACGCGAACGCGATCAGTCCGATGCGGTGCAGCTTCTGTTGCAGGTCGAGGGCGACCACGGCGCTGGCGCCGACGCCGATGATGTCGACCCGGCGGGCCTGCGCGGTCTAGCGTCACGGCCTTGGCGAGCGCCACGCGGTCGAGGTTGCGGGCCGTGTCGGCGATCGCCTGCTGGTCGGTGAAGGTGATCGTTGTCGATGATCGAGTCGAGATCGTCGTCGCGGCCGATGTCGCCGCCGATTTCGCGGTTCGCGCTGCGTTCCTGCTCGCGGCCGGACTCGGCGGCCAGGGCGACCCGCAGTTCACGGTAGCCGCTGACGCCGAGTTCGTGGCAGAGCCGCAGCACGGTGGTCTCCGAGGTCTGGGCGGCCTGGGCGAGTTCGGAGATGGTCTGCGTGGCGACCCGCGCCGGATCCCGCAGGATGTAGGCCGCGACCCGGCGCTTGGACGGCACCAGGGTCGGTTTGAGCGCCGCGGAGTCGTGGTCAGGACCTCGTGCGGTTCGGCGTGTCGGCGGTCTTTCGTGGTCATGACGAGCCACCCATCTGCGTGCCGGACAGCTCGCGCTGCATCACGTGACAGGCCAGCCGATAGTTGCCGATTTCCGGCAGCATCGGCGGTTCGACGCGACGGCACACGTCCTCGGCCAGTGGGCATCGTGGATGGAATCGGCAACCGGTCGGCGGGCGGCGGCGTCCGGGCACCTCGCCGCGTACGACGGTGCCGCGACGGGGCGCGTCCAGCGTGGGATCCGCGATCGGGACCGCCGCCTGCAGCGCCGCGGGTGTACGGGTGGCGCGGCGTGTCGGAGACGACGTCCCACGGGCCGTACTCGACGACCTTGCCGAGGTACATCACCGCGATGTCGTCGGCGAGGTGGCGCACCATGCCGAGGTCGTGCGAGATGAACACGAAGGTCAGGCCGAGGTCGACCGCAGCCGGGACAGCAGGTTGATGATTTCGGCGCGGACGGAGACGTCCAGCGCCGACACCGGTTCGTCGAGGACGAGGATCTCCGGGCGGACGGCGAGCGCCCGGGCGATGCCGACGCGCTGACGCTGGCCGCCGGAGAGCTGGTGCGGGTAGCGATCGGCGGTCGAACGGCGGCAGCCCGACGGTCTCGAGCAGGGCGCCGACGGGAGCGACGGTACCGGTCGGCAGCCGGTGCACGGTCAGCACCTCGTCCAGCGCGGCGCCGACGCGCTGGCGCGGGTCCAGGGAGCTGTACGGGTCCTGGAAGACGAGCTGGATCGTCGCGGCGCAAGCTTTGATCGGAGCGCGCCCCGCGTGGCGAGGTCGATGCGCTCGCCGAGGACTTCGACGCTGCCCGAGGTCCGGCCGTTCGAGCCGGGTCATGCAGCCGGGCAGGGTCGACTTGCCGCAGCCGCTCTCGCCGACGATGCCGAGCACCCGGCCGCGCGTTCGACGCGTACGGACACGTCGTCGAGAGCGTGTACGTCGCCACGGCCTGGGGTGCGGTAGTGCTTGACGACGCCGCGTCACTTCGACATCGGCTGCTTGCTCAGCCATGGGCGGGCTCCGGTTCCGTCGGCGGCTCGACGCCGGTCCTCGGGGGGAACCCAGCAGGCGGCTGCGATGTGCCGCGGTCGAGCAGGGCGGCTCCTCGGCCACGCATCGATCCTGCCGTTAGGCGCAGCGCGGCGCGAACGGGCAGCCGGGCGGAAGCGCGGACAGCGACGACCGGGGTGCCACCGATCTGTGGCAACGGCGCCTGGTGCGGGTCGGTCGGCGTCGGCAAGCGAGCGCAGCAGCCCGTCGGTGTACGGGTGCTGCGGGGTCGGCGAACAGCGGCCGCGTGTCCGCGACTTCGGCCACCGGCCGGCGTACATGACGGCGACCGATCGGCGATGCGGGCCACGACGCCGAGGTCGTGGGTGATCCAGACGACGGCCAGGCCGTACTCGTCGCGCAACCCGGCGACCAGTTCGAGGATCTGCTGCTGGACGGTGACGTCGAGCGCGGTGGTCGGTTCGTCGGCGATGAGCAGCTTCGGGCGGGGCGCGACGGCGCGCAGGCGATCAGCACGCGTTGCCGCATGCCGCCGGAGAGCTGGTGCGGGTAGAGCGCGCATCAGCTTCTCCGGGGCGAGGCAGGCCGACCTCGTCGAGCACCTCGATCGCGCGGTCGCGGGCGGCGTCCTTACTCCAGCCGTGGGCCCGCAGCCCTTCGGTCACCTGGCTTCCGATGCGCATCACCGGGTTCAGTGACGTCATCGGGTCCTGGTAGACCATGCCGATCTCGGTGCCGCGGGTGGTGCGCCGTCGCGTGGCTCGGCCAGCGGCACGCAGATCCCGGCCCTCGAGCAGCACCTGGCCGGCGGTGACGGACGCGCCCGGTGGGCAGCAGGCCGGCGATGCTCAGCGCGGTGAACGACTTACCGGACCCGGATTCGCCGACGACGGCCAGCGTCTCGCCGGCCGCGACGTCGAGGTCGACGCCGCGCAGGATCTCAGCGGCCCGGACCGCGCGTGCGGATGGAGGTGTGCAGGCCGCGACACGGCCAGCAGCGGTCCGTCGGTCATGATCGGACGTCCCGTCGAGGATCGAGCGCACTGCGCAGGCCGTCGCCGAGCAGGTTGAGCGCGATCACCGCCACGACGATCGCGAGCGCCGGGAAGGCCAGCGTCCACCAGGCGCTGGAGACGGTGTTCCGGGCGTCGGAGACCATCAGGCCGAGGCTCGGCGTCGGGCGGTTGGGTGCCCAAGGCCGAGGAAGGACAGCGACGACTCGGTCAGGATCGCCCAGGACAGCGCGAGCGTGACCTGCACGACGATCGGTGCGCTGACGTTCGGCAGCACATGCCGCAGCAGGATCCGGCGGGTCGGCGTACCGAGAACCCGCTGTGCCTTGACGTACTCGGACGCGCCGACCGTCAGCGTCGGCCCGCGCGAGACCCGGGCGAAGATCGGGGTGTAGACGACGGCGATGGCGATGGCGGTGTTCTGCCATCCGCTGCCCGAGCGCGGTGACCACGGCCAGCGCCAGCAGGATCGCCGGGAAGGCGAAAAGGATGTCGATCAGGCGGCTGACGACCTGGTCGACCCAGCCGCGGAAGAAGCCGGCGCTGATGCCGAGGATCGAGCCGAGCACGGCCGCCGACCGCGACGGAGACGACCGCGACTGCGCAGTGAGGTCCAGATGCCGACGGCGACGCGGGCGGCGATGTCCCGGCCGAACTGGTCGGTGCCGAACCAGTACTGGCCCGACGGTCCCTGCAGCCGGTCGGTCGGGATACTGGTCGATCGGGTCGTGCGGCAGAACCCGAGAGCGCCGAGCAGGCGACGACGATGAGCAGGAGGCCATGGGGATCAAGGCCGATGCGGCCGTTGCCGTCCTGCCAGATCCGGCGGAGCAGGCCGGGGCTGGGCGGCTCGGAGACCGGTGCCGTGGTCGCGGCCGGTGCGGCGACGGTGGGAAGCACGCTCATGTCCGCCCCCGCTTCGCAGGGCGCGGCCATGATGCAACGCGGTTGCTCCGACAAGCTCGCTCATGACACACGCGTCCTTGGGTCGAGCACCCGGTAGAGCAGGTCGACGAGCAGGTTCACCACGACGAACGCGACCGCGATGACCAGCACGGTGCCCTGCACGACCGGGTAGTCGCGGTTGGAGATCGCGGTGAACAAGCAGGCGGCCCAATCCGGGCAGCGCGAAGATCTGCTCGATGATCACGGTGCCGCCGAGCAGGTAGCCGAACTGGATGCCGGTCAGCGTGACGATCGGGATCGTGGCGTTGCGCAGGATGTGCGCGGCCCGGATCCGGCCGGCGCGACAGCCCTTTGCCCCGCGCGGTGCGCACGTAGTCGGCGTCGGCGACCTCGACGTACTCCGACCGGGTGGTGCTCATGATGTTGGCCGCGAAGGCGACCGCGAGGACCAGCGACGGGTACAGGATCTGGCTGAGGTTCCCGGACACCGAGCTGGTCAGCGGAACGAACGTGCCGGTGTCGGGGAAGTAGTGGAAGGCCTGGGCGAGGATCGCCACCACGGCGGTGCCGAGCACGAACTCCGGAATCGCCAGGCCCAGGAGCGAGAGCCCCTGGGTCGCCGAGTCCGGACGCTTGCCGGGCCGGCTCGCCGGCGAGCACACCCAGCAGCACGCCGACGACCGTGCCGATCACCGCCGCGACCACGGCCAGCTCGATCGTCACCGGCATCGCCGACCAGATCAGCGAGGCGACCGGCTTGCCGCTGGTCAGCGACAGGCCGAGATTGCCGTGGAGAGATCCCGGAGATCCACGTCCACAGTTGCTCGTACCACGGCTTGTCGATGCCGTAGAAGTGCTTGAGGGAGGCACGCTGAGCGGGTGTCAGCGTGCCTGACTCGATACCGAGTGACGCGGTGATCGCGTTCCCGGGGATGGCGCGCAGCACGACGAAGACCACGACCGTCACACCCAACAGGGTGATCAGTGCACCCCCGATCCGCGCCGCGAACCATCGCCAGGTCAGCATGTCAGTCCCTTCGGGACGCCGGGGGCAGCGAGCTGAGCAGCTCGTCCGGCGCGCGGCGCGAAACCGGTCAGCTTCGGGCTGGCCAGGTAGTAGTCGTCCGACTGCGGAACATCCACACCCATGGCGACTCCTTGAGCAGTTCCTGCTGAAGGTTCTGGTAGATGGTCTGCCGCTGCGCCGGTGTCGCTGGTGGCGTTGCCCTGGGTCAGCAGGTTCGCCAGCGTCGGCGAGTCCAGGCCGGCCGGCTTGGAGAGGCTGCCACCGGTCGTGTAGTAGCGGCCGTACATCAGGTACGGGTCGTACGAGCCGCCGTTGAGCGCGACCGCGGCGTCGTAGTTCGACGCCAGCCACGCCGTGACGTACGGCGACGTGGACAGCTGCTGGAGCTTCAGCGTCACGCCGATCTTGGCGAGCTGCGACTGCAGGTTCTGCGCCTCGGCGGTGGCCGTCGCGTACTCGCCGGTTTCGACGATGGTGTTGAGCGTGAACCCCTTGGCGTACCCGGCCGCTGCGAGCATCGCCTTGGCCTTCGCGGTGTCGCCCGGGGTGCACGGCAGGCCGGTGGTGGCCGAGTAGCTGAACGCCGGGCTGGTGATCGGACCGGTCACGGTGCCGTCGCCGTACGCCGCGGTCTGCATCACCTGGTTACGGTCGACGGCGCAGCTGATCGCCTGACGGACCTGCTCGTTCTGCAGCGGACCTCTGCGGCCGTTGAGCATGAGCGCGTGGTAGGACAGCGCCGGCTGCTTGTCGAGCGTGTAGTTGCTGCTCGTCCCGGCCTGCTGGGCCACGCCCGGGTCGGAGATCAGGCCGAGCTGGAACGCGCCCGCCTTCATCCCGGACAGGATCGAGGACTCGTCCGGGATGACCCGGAACTCCAGCTGCTTGATCTTCGGGGCGCCGCCGTAATACTTCGCGTTGGCCGTCAGGACGACCTGCTGTCCCTGGTCCCACTGCTTCCAGGCGAAGGGGCCGGTGCCGTCGGGGGTCTTGCCGACCTTGCCGGCGGCGATGTCCTTGGCCGACTCGATCGATGAGTTGACCGAGGCCAGCGAGTAGAGCAGAGCGGCTGACGGGGTCGAGAGGTGGAGCACGACAGTGGTGTCGTCGGGGGTGTCCACGCTGGCGATGGCGAGCAGGTTCGACCGTGCGACCGCGCCGGTGGCCTGGTCGAGGATCCGCGCGATCGACGCCTTGACGTCTGCCGAGGTGAACGGTGAGCCGTCCTGCCAGGTGACGCCGCTACGCAGGGTGAACGTGACGGTCTTGCCGTCGGGCGAGGTGGTCCACTAGGTGGCCAGGTCCGGCTGGATCTCGCCGGTCGCGCTGGTCTTGACCAGCGTGCGAGTAGATGAGATTCAGCGTCTGCTCGGTCTGGAAGGCCGTCGCGAGCTGTGGGTCGAGTTTGTCGATGTCGCCGGTGCGGGCGACGACGACGGTGGCGCCACTTGCGGCCGCGCCACCCGAGGATTTCGTGGAACCGCTGGGTGAGCAGGCGGCGAGGCCGGCTGTCACCGCCACGGCACTGATACCGATGGCGAGCGCCCTGGTGCGTAGCCGGGCGGCGCCCGGCATTGCCACGCTTCGCCCCGCGAATCTGCGAGCTGTCATTCCGGACCTCCGTGCAACGAGTTTCGAGGAGGGTAACCGTTTACCTAGATGACGCGCAATAGGTAACCTGTTAACCTTCACGGGTGCCCATGCCAACGAAGATTCGGACAGGACCGCTGGTCAGCGCCGTGGCGGAGATCATGGCAGGGGGTTTTGAAGGTACCTCTCCGCCCGCCCGGTTGCCTCCTCGCGGTGGCCCACGGTGACCGGATCGCCTACGTCGCCGAGGGCCTCGCACAGCGTCGATTCGGCCTCCCGATGCAGTGGTCCACGCGCACGGACGCCGGCTCGGTGACCAAAATCATGGCCACGACCACGGCCCTGATGGCGCTGGTCGACGCGGATGGCCTCGACCTCGACGACCCGATCGGCGCCTACCTGCCCCCGGGCGCTGACCCCGCCGTGCGCGACCTCACCGCGCGCGACCTCCTGGAACATCAGGGCGGCCTGTGGGAGTGGCGGCCGCTCTACCTGTCCGGAGCCCGTGGCGCCGACGCGGTGGCCCTCGCCGCCGGGCTGGCGCCGCGCTACCGGCCCGGTTCCGGACGCCATTACTCCGATCTCGGCTTCATCCTGCTCGGGACGCTGGTCGCCCGGCTGACGGGCACCGACCTCGCCGCCAGCGTCCACGATCTGGTGCTCGGGCCGTTCGGCCTGACCGAGACCGCGTACGCCGCCCCGATCATGGGCGCCCCGGTCGCCGCCAGTTCGGCCGGGGATAGCGTCGAACAGGAGATGATCCGCAGTGGCGTGCCCTACCCGGTGCCCGGCACGGTCGAGCAGTTCGATGGCTGGCGCTCCCACACCCTGATCGGTGAGGTCAACGACGGCAACGCGTTCCACGCCTTCGGCGGTGTATCGGGTCACGCCGGCCTGTTCACCACGGCCGAGGACCTACTGCGCCTGGCCACCGGCCTGCTCGACAGCCGGCACGGCGCACGGACCGCTACGCGCCTCCACGGTCGCCACCTTCCTCACCCCGGGGCGCGATCCGGCCCAGGCCCTCGGCCTGCGCGTCTGGTCGCTGGCATCGGGACCCGCCTACGGCCACACCGGCTTCCCCGGCGTCGCCTTCGCGCTGCTGCCGGAGCACGACGCCGCCGTCGTCATGATCACCAATCGCCTGCACGCCGCCGGCCCGCCGCGCTCGACCGAGGACATGTGGCTGCGAGCCCTCGCCGCCGCCGACCTCGAACTCAATGCCCGCCCCGCCCATTAAAGGAACCCACACATGGACCTGACCGTCATCGGCATGATCAGCGGAACCTCCTACGACGCGATCGACGCCGCCGTCGCCGACCTGTCCCTGGCCGGCGACGAGATCATCTGCCGTCCCCGCGGCCTCTACAGCGAGGACCTGCCGGACTCACTGCGCGCCCGGATCGCCGCCGCGCTGCCGCCGCACGCCACCACGCTGGAGGAGGTGTGCCGGCTCGACACCGAACTCGGCCAGCTCTTCGGGTCCGTGGCCGCCAGTGCCAACGAAAAGCTCGCCGGCGGCACGGCAGACCTGGTCGTCTCGCACGGTCAGACGGTCTTCCACTGGGTCGACGGCGACCATCCCCTCGGCACGCTGCAACTCGGCTCCGCCGCGTGGGTCGCCGAACGGACCGGTGTCGCGACCGTCAGCGATCTGCGTACGCGTGACATCACCCGCGGCGGGCACGCCGCACCGCTCGCGTCCACCCTCGACGCGCTGCTCGTGCTCGCGGACGGCGCCCGGCGCGGGTCGCTGAACCTCGGCGGGATCTCGAACATCACCGTCCGGAACGCCGCGGGCGACGTGATCGCCTACGACATCGGCCCCGCCAGCGCGCTCATGGACAGCGCCGTCGTCGACGCGACCGGCGGTGCCGCGCGGATGGACACCGACGGAGCGCTCGCGGCCCGCGGCACCGTGCACCCGGAACTGCTGGAACGCCTGCTCGCCGAGCCGTACTACCGGCTGCCGGCACCGAAATCGACCGGCAAGGAGCTGTTCCACGCCGACTACGTCCGCGACGCCGTCGGCGACCTGCGCATCAGCACCGAAGACCTGCTGGCGACCCTGACCGAACTGACGGCCCGCCTCGTCGCCGACGCCTGCCGCGACTACGACCTCGCCGAACTCGTCGTGGCCGGCGGCGGCGTACGCAACCCGACGTTGATGCGCCGGATCACCGAGCTGTCCGTCCCGACGCGCCCGCGCACGATCGACGAGTTCGGGCTGCCCGCGCAGGGCAAGGAGGCGTACCTGTTCGCGCTGCTCGGGTACCTGTCCGCGCACGGTCTGCCCGGCACGATCCCGTCCGCGACCGGCGCTCGCATCGGTTCCATCCTCGGCTCGTTCACGCCCGGCGCCGGGCCGCTGCGGCTGCCGGAGCCCGCCACCATCGCGCCGGTGCGGATGCGGATCGCATGACCGGGTTACGCCCCGCCACCCGCGCGGATGCGCCGGCCCTGGCCGACGTCTTCGTCGCCGCGTGGCACAGCGGCTACCGCACCGTGGTGCCGGACGACGTCATCGACGGGCTGGATCGCGCCGAACTGACGGCGACGTTCGGCCAGCGGGTGGACACGCCCGACCGGCACACCGTCGTCGCCGTCGACGATGCCAGCCGGCCCGTCGGATTCGCCGGCTACGGCCCGGACGCCGAGCATCCCGGCGACGGCTACCTGGCGTCGCTGTACGTCCATCCGGCCGCCGGCGGTCGAGGGCTGGGAAACCGGCTCCTGCGCTACGCCCTCGACGAGATGCCCGGCGGCGACGTCCGGCTCTGGGTCTTCGCCGGGAACGCGGTCGCCACCCGGCTCTACGAACGCGCCGGCTTCCGCCCCGACGGTGCCCGGCTGACCGACCCGCGATGGCGTACGCCGCAGGTGCGGTTACGTCGCCCCGTCCGCAACCTGGCCCGGCCGCTGCCGCCGCTGCCCGACATCACGCTGCCACCGATCCGCGCCGTCGAGATCGCCCCGCTTCACCGTCCACTCCGGACGGTGTTCCGCACCGCGCTGCGCGAGGTCCGAACGCTCGACGCGATCGCCGTCCGGCTGCGAACCCCGGACCTGACCGGTCTCGGCACCACGGTCGCCACCCCGCAGATCACCGGCGACACCGACGAGTCCATCCGGGCCGCCGTCGCCGGACCGCTGACCGATTGCCTTCTCGGCGAGCACACCCTGGCCGGCGCCCTCGCGGCGATCCAACAGACCCTTGTCGGCGCCCCGTCCGCCCGGGCGGCCGTCGACCTCGCCGTGCACGACCTCGCCGCGCAAACGCTGGGCACCGATCTGACGGGCCTGCTCGGAAACGCGGCCCGTCCGGTGCGCACCGACCGCACCGTCAGCGTCGACACGCCCGCGGCCATGGCGGCGGAGGCGGCCCGGGCCGTTGCCGAGGGTTTCCGTACCGTCAAAATCAAGCTCGCTGATTCTGATCGTGATCTGGATCGGGTCCGGGCCGTGCGTGCCGTTCTGGACGGCCACGATGTCGCGTTGCGCGTGGACGCCAACCAATCCTGGACCCCGGAGCAGGCCGTGCGGTTGCTCGCCGAGATCGCCGCGCTCGGCATCGACCTCGAACTCGTCGAGCAGCCGGTCGCGGCCTCCGATCTCGCCGGGATGGCGTTCGTGCGGCAGCGTTCCCAGGCACCGATCCTCGCCGACGAGAGCGCGTTCACCGCCGCCGACATCACCCGGATCGTCGAAGCCGGCGCCGCCGACCTGGTCAACATCAAGCTCCTCAAATGCGGGGGCCTGGGGCCGGCGCGAGAGGCCGTCGACGTGTGCGCCCGGGCGGGTATCGGTGTGCTGATCGGATGCATGCTGGAACCGGCCGAAGGTGTCGCGGCCGCCCGGGCGCTCGCGGCGACCGCGACGACCGGCCCGCTCGCGCACGACCTGGACGCCGCCTGGTGGGCCGGCGCGGACCTGGATGAGGATTGACCTCGATGGAACCCGACATGCTCGCCGCCCTGACGGCCTTCGCCCCGGGTGACGTGCTGACCCGGGCCAGCGACCGGTTGCGGATGGCCCACGACGCCTCGCATTACCTGCTGACCCCGGACGCCGTCGTGACCCCGCAGGACGCCGCGCAGGTCGCGGCGCTGCTGCGGCACAGCGCGGAGCAGGGACTCCCGCTGACGTTCCGCTCTGGTGGCACCAGCCTGAGCGGGCAGGCCGTGACCGATCACGTGCTGGTCGACACCCGCCGGCACTTCCGCGACCTCCAGATTCTCGACGACGGCAGCAGGGTGCGGGTGCAGCCCGGCGTCACGCTGCGCCAGGTCAACGCGCGACTCGCCCGCTACGGCCGGAAACTCGGGCCCGACCCGGCCAGCGAGATCGCCTGCACCATCGGTGGCGTCGTCGCGAACAACTCCAGCGGCATGACCTGCGGCGTCGACCGCAACACGTACCGCACGATCGAGTCGATGGTGCTCGTGCTCGCCGACGGCACCGTGCTCGACACCGGCGACCCGGCCGCCGACGAGCGGTTGCGAGCCCTGCGCCCGGACCTGTTCACCGGCCTCTCCAGACTGCGCGATCGGGTTCGCGGCAATCCCGAGTCGGTTCGCCGCGTCACCGCCGCGTTCGCCATGAAGAACACGATGGGCTACGGCCTCAACGCGTTCCTCGACCACACGTCGCCCAGCGAGATCCTGGCCCACCTGGTCGTCGGCAGCGAAGGCACGCTCGCGTTCGTCGCCGAGGCCACCTTCCGGACCGTGGCGGCCCAGCCGTACGCGGCGACCGGTCTGCTCGTCTTCCCCACGCTCGGGCAGGCCATGGCCGCCATGCCTGCGCTCGTCGACGCGCGGCCCGCCGCCATCGAACTGCTCGACGCCGCGTCGCTGCGGGTGGCCCAGCTCGATCCGCAGGCCGACCGGACGATGCGCGACCTCCGCGTGGCCGAACACGCCGCGCTGCTGGTCGAGTGGCAGGCCGATAACCCGGACGAACTCGACGGCGTGTCCGTGCCCACCGACCTGCCGCTGTCTGCCCCGGCGCGACTGACCCGAGACTCGGCCGCCCGCGCGGCGCTGTGGCACATCCGCAAGGGCCTCTACGCGTCCGTCGCCGGTGCCCGGCCGTCCGGGACGACGGCGTTGCTGGAGGACATCGCCGTGCCGGTGGCCGCGCTCGCGCAGACCTGTGCCGACCTGACGGCGCTGATGACGGGGCACGGCTACGACGGCAGCGTGATCTTCGGCCACGCCAAGGACGGCAACCTGCACTTCATGCTGACCGAGCGGTTCCGCGCCGGTGAGCCAGCGAGTCGCTACGCCGCCTTCACCGAGGATCTGGTCGACCTCGTGCTCGGCCGCGGCGGCACCTTGAAGGCCGAGCACGGCACGGGACGCGTCATGGCGCCGTTCGTCCGCCGGCAGTACGGCGACGAGCTCTACTCGGTCATGCGCGAACTCAAGGCCCTGTGCGACCCGGGCGGCACCCTCAATCCCGGCGTGCTGCTCACCGACGACCCAGGCGCCCACCTGCGGGATCTCAAGATCGTGCCGCAGGTCGAGGCCGAGGTCGACCGGTGTGTCGAGTGTGGATACTGCGAACCGGTCTGCCCGAGCAAGGACCTGACCACGACCCCGCGCCAGCGCATCGTGTTGCGCCGCGAGATCGCCGTCGCCGAAGCCGCCGGGGACGCCGCGCTCGTCCGTGAGCTCACCGCCGACTACCGCTACGACGCCGTCGACACCTGCGCCGTCGACGGCATGTGCGCCACCGCGTGTCCGGTCTCCATCAACACTGGTGACCTGGTCAAACGGCTGCGCTCCGACCACAATGGAGCGTCCACCCGAGCCGGTTGGCGGGCGGCCGCGAAACACTGGGACGCCACCAGCCGCACCCTGGCCCGTGGGCTCACCGTGGCCTCGAAGCTCCCGCCCGCACTGCCGGAGGTCGCGAGCCGGGCGGCGCGCGCGGTCGGGGGCGCCGATCGCGTGCCGCGGTGGCAGCGCGATCTTCCAGGCGGTGGAGTGACTCGGTCGCCCCTGCGCACCGATCATCCCGACGCGGTCTACCTGCCGTCATGTCTCGGCACACTGTTCGCCCCGGCCGGCGGCGGCTCCGGCGTTACCACTGCGATGTTGACGCTCGCCGAACGCGCCGGCATCCGGCTCCGCGTGCCCGACGCGATCGCCGGCCTGTGCTGCGGCACGCCGTGGTCGTCCAAGGGCCTCCCGGACGGATACGCCACCATGTCCGACCAGGTCCTCGGCGCCCTGCTGGAGGCGACCGACGGCGGCGCGCTGCCGGTCATCAGTGACGCCGCGTCGTGTACCGAAGGGTTCGAACGGCTGGTCGCCGCCGGTGGTTCGAAGATCCAGATCATTGATGTTGTCGAGTACGCCGCGACGGAACTGCTGCCCCGGCTCACCGTGACCGGCAAACTCGGCTCCCTAGCCGTGCATCCGACCTGCTCGTCGACCCGAATCGGGTTGAACAGCGCGCTGGCGGTGCTGGGCGCCGCGATCGCCGACGAGGTCGTGGTGCCGGCCGACTGGCAGTGCTGTGGTTTCGCCGGCGACCGTGGCCTGCTGCATCCCGAACTCACGGCGTCCGCGACCCGCTTGGAAGCGGCCGAAGTGCGACAACGGTCATTCGACGGGTACGCCTCCGTCAACCGTACGTGTGAGATCGGCATGTCCCGGGCGACCGGCGCCACCTACCGGCACATCCTGGAACTCCTCGAGGAAGCGACCCGCTGACCGTGCCGCGGAACCGTCTCATCGCCCAGGGCCGCCCGGGTCGTAAACGCAGCCGGAGATGATCGGGGGCTGACCGATGGTAACTTGGCAGTTACAACGTGTCGCATAAGACCTGACCAGCGGAGGTGCAAGATGGCCGCACTCCCATCGCCCCCGGAAGGAATCGTGCTGACCCATTTCATCGTCTCGGACGATGTCGAGCGCTCTCGGCGCTTCTACACCGAAGTGCTCGGTGGCAGGGTGGAACGGCCCGGAGACCCGGTCAATGTCGCGTTGGCCAACAGTTGGATCGTCATCAACAGCGGCGGCGGGCCGACCGACGACAAGCCGGAGGTCATCCTGGAGACGCCGCGTGATCCCGACCGGGTCAGCAGCTTCCTGAACATCCGGGTCAAAGACATCGATGCCGTGTACGCCGAGTGGAGCGCCCGGGGTGCGCACTTCCTGACGCCGCCGAAACAGCACCAGTACGAGAAGCGTTGCTACATCCGCGATCCCGACGGTCATCTGATCGAGGTGGGGCAGACCACGGACCCGCAGGGAGACTGGTCGCCCGCCCACTGGCCGTCGATCACGCACGCCACGCAGTCCGAATAAAGCCCGAGATCACCGCGATGCAATGACATCGGTGATCGGCCGGGTGGCGCGGGATCGCGGAACCTACGGCCGGTCGGAAGTCTCTCGCGCCGGCAGCCGTGGCACGCTCGCGATCAGCCGCCGCGTGTACGAGTGACTCGGAGCCCCGAGCACCGACGCCGTATCGCCCTGCTCGACAATCCGCCCACGTTCCAACACCGCCGTGTGCTGGCACAGTGTCGCGACCACACCGAGATCGTGCGGAGACCATCACGACCGTCAGGCCGCGGCTCTCGCGCAACTCGGCCAGCAGATCGACGATCCGGACGCGTGTGGTCACGTCGAGCGCGCTGACCGGTTCGTCGGCCAGCAGCACCCGCGGGTCGCAGACGATGGCGCGAGCGATCGCGATGCGTTGCCGCTGACCGCCGGAGAACTCGTGCGGGTAACGGGACGCGGCGTCGACCGGCATGTCTACCGAGTCCAGGGCATCCGCCACGCGTACCCGGATGGATTCCTGCTGTTCTTGTCTTGACCCGCTGATCAAACCCAGGGAGCGCAGCGGTTCGGCGACGATGCGGTTGACCCGTTGTCTCGGGTCGAGAGACGAATACGGGTCCTGGAAGACGGTCTGCACGCCGCGCCGGAACCCATGCATCTGCCGCCGATCGCGCAGGTCCAGCGCGGCGCCGTCGAACCGGATCTCGCCCGCGCTCGGCCGGGCCAGCCCGAGCAGGAGTCGCAGCAGTGTGGTCTTGCCCGCGCCGGACTCCCCCACCAGGGCCGTGCTGCGGCCGGGGAGCACGTCGAACGACACGTCCGTCAGGACCGGCGCCGATTGCCGGTAGGCGAAGCCAACCTGATCGGCGGCGAGGATGGGAATCGTCACGGTGCCCTCCAATCCAGCGCGTCGTCGAATTCGCGCGCGCTGGCAACGAGCGCCCGGGTGTAGGGATCGGACGGCGTGTGCACGATGTCGAGCACGGCACCCGTCTCCACGGCGGCGCCGTCCTTGAGCACCAGGACGCGGTCGGTGATGCCGGCGACCACGGCGAGATCGTGGCTGATGAACAGCAGTGCCATGCCGCGCGCGGTCACCAGGCCGGCGAGCAGTTCCAGGATCTCGGCCTGCACGGTCACGTCGAGCGCGGTCGTGGGTTCGTCGGCGATCAGCAGTGCCGGTTCGCAGGCCAGCGCCATCGCGATCGCGATCCGTTGGCGTTGGCCGCCGGAGAGCTGATGCGGGTAGGCGCGGGAGATGCGCTGCGGGTCGGTCAGCCGCACTTCGGCGAGGGCGGCGAGGACCGCGTCGCGCAGCGCCGATCCGCGCAGGCCGCGCCGGCGGCGCAGCGGTTCGGCGATCTGCTTGCCGACGCGCATGAGCGGGTCCAGCGCGGTCAGCGGTTCCTGGAACACGACGGTGGCGGCCCGTCCGCGCAGCTTGTTGAGCTGTGCCTCGGGCGCCCCGATCACCTGCGCGGGAGCATCGCCGGCCGGGCGCAGCAGCACGCTGCCGCTGGCGGTCATCCCGGGCGGGAGCAGGCCCATGACGGCCAGCGCCGTGAGGGATTTGCCGGAGCCGGACTCGCCGATCAGGCCGAATCGGTCGCCGGCGTTCAGAGCGAAGGACAGATCGCGCACGAGGGTACGTCCGTCGGCCGCGCGTACGGTGAGCCCGTCGACATCGAGGACGGTCATCGCGATCGCCTCCGGGTCGGGTCGGCCACGTCGCGGAGCCCGTCGGCGATCAGGTTCACGCCGACGACGAGCAGCACCAGCAGCACTCCGGGCGCGATCGCGTCCCACGGTGCGGTGAACACGGTGGCCTGCGCCTCCTGCAGCATGCGGCCCCAGGAGGCGTTCGGTGGCGGCGGCCCGAGACCGAGGTAGGACAGGCTCGCCTCGGCCAGCACGGCCAGACCGAACTGCAGGGCGAGGTTGACGACCAGGGTCGGCCAGATGTTCGGCAGCACGTGCGCGGTGACGATCCGCGGCCACGAGGTGCCGGACGTGCGAGCGGCCGTGATGAAGTCCTGTGAGAGCACGCGTTTGACGAGCACCCGGGTCAGCCGGGCGACGATCGCGGACATCGCGAGACCGATGGCGAGGATCGCGGACCCGAGCGAGGCGCCCCACGCGGCCACGACGAGCATCGCGACCAGCAGAGTCGGGAACGCGATCAGGATGTCTAAGACGGCGGCGATCGTGTCGTCGACCCAGCGGGTGGCGAATCCCGCGAAGAGGCCGGCGGAAACCCCCAGCAGCGCACCGAGGGCGACGGCACCGAGTCCGACGGCGAGCGCGATCCGGGCGCCGATCATCAGCTGGGTCAGCAGGTCACGGCCGAGTTTGTCGGTGCCGAGCAGGTGCGTCGCGCTGGGCCCGGTGAGCCGTCCGCCGGAGATGTCGGCGGGCGAGTAGGGCAGCCAGAGCAGCGAGACGAGCGCGGTGAGGGCGATGATGCCGGCGAGCACGCAGCCGACGATCAACGTCACCGACCGCCGGCGGGGTCGTGGGCGCGGTGACGTCACGGGGTGCGGTGATCTCGATCGTGGCGGTCATCGCGCGACCTGCCCGACGTGGGCGCGCAGCCGCGGATCGATCAGTCGCTGGGCGAGGTCGGCGAGGAACCCGATCACCAGGACGGCGAACGTGCTGACGAGCAAAATGCCCTGGATGACCGGGTAATCGCGTTCGGAGATGCCCTGGATCAGCATGTTGCCGAGGCCGGGGAGGGCGAAGACGCTCTCGACGACGACCGCGCCGAGGAAGGTGGTGGCGAGTTCGATGCCGAGGATCGAGATGACCGGCACCGCCGCGTTGCGTACGCCGTGCCGCCACATCGCCGATGTGAAACTCGATCCCAGGGCCCGGGCGGTGCGCAGGTGGTCGCTGCCGAGCACGTCGAGGGTGGCCGAGCGGACGTAGCGGATCAGCGACGCGGACATCACCAGCGCGATCGCGATGACCGGCAGGGTGAGCGAGGTGAGGGCAGCGCGCGGATCGCTCCAGTCGTCCTGCGGGAACCCGCCGGCGGGCAGCACGTGCAGGTGCAGCGCGAAGACGGTGACCAGCAGGAGTCCGAGCCAGAACACCGGCACCGCGATGCCCAGCTGGGAGATGCCGCTGAGCAGGGCGCCGTACCAGCGGTGGGATCGGTAGGCGGCGACGAAACCGACGGGCACCGCGATGATCACGGCGAGCACGAACGCCATGAGGGTCAGCGGCACGGTGACCACGAGGCGTTCGGCGATCTCCGGCGCCGACCGGCAGCGTGCTGACGAACGACGTACCGAGGTTGAGCGTGGCCATCTGACCGAGCCACGTGACGAACTGCTGCGGAATCGGTTGGTCGGAGCCGATCTGGTGCCGGGCGGCCGCGATCTGGGCCGGCGTGGCGCCGACGGACAGCAGCGAGTTCGCGGGGTCGCCGGGCAGCAGCCGCAGCAGCAGGAACAGCGCGATGCTGGCGAGGAAAAGCGTCACGATCAAGAACGCCATCCGGCGCAGCAGGTACGCGAGCACAGTGTTTCCGTCCGTCATGGCGCGGGTCGGCCTTCGCATGTCGCGAAGGCCGACGCCGCGTCGATCAGATCAACTCTTGGTGATGCCGTAGGCGTAGAACTGCGAGTTCAGGCCGTTGAGCGGGTAGCCGGACAGCTTCGTCGACGCGACCACGATCTGCGGGTAGAGGTAGAGCCAGTCGCTGGCCGCGTCCTGGGCGATCTGCTCGTTGACCTTCTTGAGCAGCGCGGTCTGCCCCGCCGTCGTCGTCGACTGTTCGGCCTGGCTGACCCACTGCGTGACCTGCGGGTTGTTGTAGCCCCAGTAGAACGTCGGGTCGCCGTACCAGACGACGTCACGGTCGTTGACGTGCTCCTGCATGGTGGCGGTGAAGTCGTGGTTCTTGTAGACCTTCGTGTACCACTCATCGGCCGTGATGATGTTGATTTTGACCGTGATCCCGACCTTGGCCAGTTCCGACTTGATGAACGTGGCGGCGGCGGGGTGCGGGTCGTAGTTCGGCGTGTCCAGCGTGAAGCTGAAGCCGTTCGCGAACCCGGCCTGCGCCAGTTCCTGCTTCGCGAGCGTGACGTTGTACGGGTTCACCTGCGTGAGGTCCTCGTACCACGGGTCGGTCGGCGGCACCATCGAGCCGATCAGGGTGCCGTAGTTGCCCCAGATCGAGGAGAGCAGCTTCTTGTCGTCGATCGCCGAGGTGACCGCCTTGCGGACGAGCGTGTTGTTGAACGGTGCCACCCTGTCGTTGAAGGCGAGCAGCAGCTTCGTCGTCGAGTGACCGTTGTTGACCTTGAACTTCGGGTCGCTCGTGAACTGGGTCAGCGCGTCCGGGCTCTGCTCGCTGGTCACGACGTCGACGGCGTTGGTGAGCAGCGCGTTGTTCAGCGCGGTCGCGTCGGTGAAGTAGTGGAAGACGACCTCCTTGTTCTTCGCCGGGGTGCCCCAGTAGCCGGCGAACCGGGTCAGGCTCAGCGTCGAGCCGCGCTTCCACGCGTCGAGCTTGTAGGGGCCGGTGCCGTCCTCGGTCGTCGTGAGGTTCTTCGCGTCCGCGTTGAAGATCCAGACATAGCTGAGGTTGTACACGAACGAGATCGACCGGCTCGCCAGCGTCACCACGACCGTGTTCGGGTCCGGGGTGGCGATGTTCTTGATCGCGGTGAAGCTGCTCTTGCGGGCCGACTGCGAGTCGGGCGCGATCACCTTCTCGATGCTGTACTTCACGTCGGCCGAGGTCAGCGTCTTGCCGGAGTGGAACTTGACGCCGTGGCGCAGCTGGAAGGTGTAGGTCAGGCCGTCGGTGCTGACCTGGTAGCCCTGGGTGAGCAGGTTCTCCACGGTGCCGTTGTCGTCGAGCTTGAACAGGCCCTCGTAGACGTTGCCGTTGAGCGCCTCGGTGACGCCCTGGCCACCGCCGGCGGTGTCGTCGAGGTTCTGCGGTTCGTAGAGCGAACCGACGTTGATGGTGGCGTTCGTTCCGGCGTTTCCGGAGGCCGAACTGCTTTTCGCACTGCTGCCGCAGGCGGCGACGGCCAGCGCGGCAGCCAGGACGACGCCGATGAACGCCGTCTTCTTCTTATTCACGATTGCTCCTGCTGAGTGATCTTCACTGAGTGATCTTCAATGGGGGGTGGTCCGCGTCACTGCGGGTAGAAGCCGTCGCGGAAGACGGGAAGCTGCTCGCCGGCCGTCACGGGCACGGCGAAGCGGTTCTGCCGCGGCGGCAACGGACAGTTGTAGTGGGCGGAGAACCCGCAGGGCGGCACGAAGGCCCGGTTGAAGTCGAGGACCACGCGCTCGCTGCCCGGCTCGCGGTGCACGAAGAGGAACCGACCGCCGCCGTAGGTCTGTTTGCCGTTGGTGGGGTCGCCGAAGACGAGCAGCAACGTGCCCTCGTCGTCGAACGCGTGCAGGGCGTAGTCGGTGCCGTCGAGCGTGAACGTGATGTCACCGGGCACCACGAGATCGCGGGTGCCGCCGTTGTCGCGCAGGTGCTCGAACGGCACGACGCGGTCGCCCGCCACCGGTGTGAACGTGGCCTCGATCACCCAGTCCGGGTTGAACGGGAAGGCGGTGGTGGTGACGAAATGCTGGATCGCCGGGGAGTTCGCGTCCCACAGGCGGATGCCGTGCTCGGGCGCTCCGGTGTCGATGTCGCGCCGCTGCAGCGTGCTGACCGTGACGGTGTCCGGCTGGCCGGCGAGCGCGTCCGCGGTCGACGGCTGCGGCGCCGGTCCGAGCCAGCGGGTCTCGATCAACGAGAGGTTTCCGGTCGGCGCGGCCACGCTCGACAGCCGCCCGGCGCGCCAGGAATCCCAGCCGGCACGCGCCGACTCGATCGTCGGAGCGGAGGCGAGAGACGGCATCGGGGCAACTCTTTTCGGCAGGGGGCGCTGACGACCACGGCGGAGACGGGCGAGCCGGCCACGACATCGACCGTTGTCATGACCGAACTCGCTACCGGCACTTACCCTACAACGTTAGTAGGCTATTCCCCGACGTGATCTTCGCTACCCTGCTGAGCTGTTACTTCTCGGCGAAGTAGTGACCCAGCTCAAGATCTTCGATCAGGCGCGGACGAGTCGGCTCCCACCCCAGCATCTCGCGTGTGATCGTGCTCGACGCGTGGCTGTCGATGCCGAGGAACCGGCCGAGCCAGCCGAAGTGATCGACCGCGTCGTCCGGCGCCACGCTCAGCAGCGGTACGTCGAGGTGCCGGCCGATGACCTCGGCGATCTCGCGCATCGGCACACCCTCGTCGTCGATCGCGTGCAGCACCGATCCCGCCGGTGCTTTCTCCAGCGCCAGGCGGAACAGGTGCGCCGCGTCGAACCGGTGCACAGCCGGCCAGGTGCTGGTGCCGTCGCCGATGTAGCCGGCGCTGCCCTTCTCCCGGTCGATTCCGATCAGGACCGAGATGAACCCGTGGTCGCCGTCGCCGTGGACGGTCGGCGCGAGACGTATCGACGACGAGCGCACGCCCCGATCGGCGAACGCGAGCAGCGCCGCCTCGGTGGCGACCCGCGGCGACCACGAGGTGGCCGGGTCGGGGCGGTCCGTTTCGACCGAGACCGCGCCGAGGATGCCGGACGCGATCACGAGCGGCCGGTCCGAGCCTTCCAATAGGTCGCCGAAGAGCTGCACGGCCGCGAAATCGACCGCGGCGGCGTCTTCATGGGCGTTGAAGTCGTGGATGAAGGCGGTGTGGATGATGCCGTCGACGTCTTTCGCACCTGCTCGGAGACTATCGAGATCGGTGATGTCGCCGTGCTGGACCTCGGCCCCGGCGGCGGCGATGGCCTCCGCCGAGGCGTCGGATCGAGCCAGACCGACGACCTGATGGCCGGTGGCGATGAGTTCGGCGGTGACGGCCGAGCCGATCCAGCCCGACGCACCGGTGACGAAGACACGCATGTGAACCCCCAGATGGCTGACCGTCGTTTCACGCCGTGTGCGCGAAGCGCGGTGATGACAGCTTCTGTCATCAGACGCTACACCCTCATGTCAGTCCCTGTCATCATGTAACATCGGGACCATGAGCAGATGGGAGCCGGGCGCCCGTGGCCGGCTCCAGGCGGCCGCGATGGAGCTCTATGTCGAGCGCGGCTTCGAACAGACGACGGTCGCCGAGATCGCCGAGCGCGCCGGGCTGACCGAGCGCACGTTTTTCCGCCACTTCGCCGACAAGCGCGAGGTGCTCTTCTCCGGGCAGGAACAACTTCTGGAGATGTTCGTGGGCGCGGTCGCCGGCGCTCCGGCCGACGCCACTCCGTTGGCCGCCGTGGCGGCGGCGCTCGAGGTCACGGCCGTGGAGTTCGAGCCACGCCGCGCGTGGTCGCAGGAGCGCGGGCGCGTCATCGGCGCGAACCCGGGTCTGCGCGAACGTGAGCTGATCAAGCTGGCCGTCATGTCCTCGGCGGTGGCCGCGGCGCTGCGTGAGCGCGGTGTGGCCGAGCCGGCCGCGAGTCTGGCGGCGCAGTCGGGCATCGCGGTGTTCCACATTGGCTTCGCACAGTGGATCGACCCCGCCAACACGCGGTCGTTCTCGCAGATCATCACCGAGGCACTCGCCGCCCTGAAGGTCGTCACCGCCGGCGGGTGAGCCCGTTTGAGCCGCCTGACCTCCGCCGAGGGGCGAAACTGGAGCCGATGGGGCCCCGACGACGCCGAGGTGAGGATCGCTCATGGACACGGACGTGCTCGTTGTCGGTGGTGGACCGGTCGGACTGACGGCCTCGCTCGAGTTGCGACGCCGTGGCATCGACGTCATCGTGCTCGATCGGCTGGCCGCTCCGGCCGGGATCGCGAAGGCGGTCGGCGTCCAACCACGCACCCTGGAGCTGTGGGACTCGGTCGGCATCGCCCGCCCGGCCCTGGACGCGGCCACCGCGCTACGCGGCATGATCGGCTACACGAACGGCGTGGAGACCTCACGGCTCGACATCCGGCTTCCGGACACGGTTCCCTACCAGTTCACGGCACTGCCACAGGATCAGACCGAACGCGTTCTCGCCGATGCCCTGGCGGAATTCGGCACCTGCGTGCGCCGGGGAGTGGAGTTCGTCAGCCTCTCGCAGGACGACACGGGAGTCGTGGCGATCGTTCGTGACGCGGCGGGAGAACGGACCATCTCCTCGCTCTTCCTGATCGGATGCGACGGGGCCCACAGCGCCGTACGCGCCCAGCTCGGTCTGGCTTTCGAGGGCGACGCGTTTCCCGAGGAATACATGCTGGCCGACGTCGAGGTCGACTGGGACCTGCCGCCCGGCTACAGCGTGCGTGCGTCCCATCTGACCGAGGACACGGTCGACGACCTGCTGGTCTGCATTCCGCTGCCGGGTCACAAGCGCTACCGGATCTCGATGTTCGTGCCGCCGGAGCTGTCGACGGCGGGAGACGACACGGTCGGTCACGGTCTGGAGGGCGGACGCGCGCCGGAACTGCGGCACATCCAGGCCGTCCTGGACCGGTTGTCGCCGCAGCCGACGACGGCGAGCAACATGCGCTGGTCCTCGGTGTTCCGGATCAGCCACCGGATCGTCGACCGCTACCGTTCGGGCCGGGTCTTCGTCGCGGGCGATGCGGCCCACATCCATCCGCCGACCGGTGCGCAGGGCATGAACACCGGCGTGCAGGACGCGTACAACCTCGGATGGAAGCTCGCGCTCGCGGTCCGTGGCCACGCGGCGGACGGCCTGTTGAGCAGCTACAACGACGAGCGGTTGCCGGTGGGTCAGGAGGTCGTCGGCCGGACCGTGCGCGCGGCCCGATCGACCACGGGCGTCGGCGCCGGCGAGACCGATGTCGCGACCGTGCTGGCCCGCGAGGCACAACTGCTGGTCGCCTACCCCGACAGCCCACGGGTCGCGGACGACGTCTCCGGCGAGGCGATGACCGCTGGTCCGGCTGGAGGTTCGCGGGCCCCGGACGCGCGGGGGCTCACCCAGGACACGGTCAGCTCGCCGATCCGTCTGCACGAGTTGTTTCGCCATGTTGGGCACACGCTGTTGTTGTGGGCGGGCAGCCCGGAGGCGGTCGCGGTCTGCCGCGGGTTGGCCGCGGACACCCATCGTCGACGGGTACGTCCGCTCGTACGTCATCGTCGGTGGCCGGGCCGAGCTTCCGGACGTGTCCGGGCCGATGTTCCGGGACGCCGCCGGTGAGTTCGCGACCGCCTACGGCACCGGCGACAGGGACGTGGCGGCGTACCTGATCCGGCCGGACGGATACGTCAGCTACCGCAGTTCGGCGCCGACCGGTGCGAAGCTGCGGGAGCACCTGTGCCTGACCATCCTGCCGGGGTCGGCGTCTGATCTGCCCATCGACACCCCGAAGAAAAAGTGATATCACTTATTTTCATGCAAGCGTTGGTCGTTGACGGCCTCACCAAACGCTTCGGAGACCGGATCGCCTTCTCCGACGTGTCGTTCGCCGTCGACGCCGGCGAGGTCTTCGGATTCCTCGGCCCCAATGGCGCCGGCAAGACGACCATGGTCCGCACGTTGGGCACCCTGCTCGCGCCGTCCGCCGGGTCGGCCGTCGTCGCCGGACTTCCGCTGGAGGCACGCAACGCCGGCGAGATCCGCAAGCGCATCGCGATCATGCCCGAGGCACCCGGCCTCTACCCGCGGCTGAGCGTCCTGGAAAACCTCGAATGCTTCGCGGGGCTCTACGAGCTGCCCGACGTGCGCCCACGGATCGCACGTGCGCTGGCGGCGGTCAATCTCGCCGCACGGGCCGACGACCTCTGCAGCACGTTGTCCAAGGGTCTGCGGCAGCGGGTTTCGCTCGCCCGAACCCTCCTCAGCGACCCGGAGGTGCTGTTTCTCGATGAGCCGACCTCGGGTCTCGACCCGGTGGCGGCCCACGAGGTACACGACCTCATCGACGGCCTCCGCGATCGGGGCGTGACGATCTTTTTGACCACCCACCGCCTCGCCGAGGCCGACCAACTCTGCGACCGCGTGGCGATCCTGAGCACCACGCTGCGCGCGGTGGGCCGGCCCGACGAACTGCGCGCCCGGCTGTTCGCGAGCACACTGACCGTCCGCACCATCGCGCCGCTGCCGCGACCGGAAGACGTGTTCAGCGACCTTCGAGGCGTTGACGGCTGGCGATCCGCTGATGACGGCTCGTACGTGCTCACGGTGTCCTCGCCGGAACTCGCCGCGCCGGCCGTCGCGCGCGCGCTCGTCGGGGCCGGTGCCGACGTGATGGCGATCGGCGAGTCGCGGCACACGTTGGAAGACGTCTACCTGCAGCTCATCGACGACGACACAGAGGCGCACTCCCGATGACCATCAGCAAACAGCGCGTCCGCGCGATCTATCGCAAAGAACTCCGCGAATATCGGCGCAACCGATCGCTCATCGCCGGGATGTCGATTCTGCCGCTCGCGTTCTCCATCAATCCCGTCGTCATCATCTTCACGTTGCCGGCGTCGTCAGCGGGTGGCCTCCGGCACGCGCATGTCCTGATCTACCTGCTCGGCATCCCGGCGATCGCGCCGACCGTCATGGCGGCGTACGCCATCGCCGGCGAACGTGCGCAGGGCACCCTCGAGCCCGTGCTCACCACGCCGATCCGCAGCAAAGAACTGATCCTCGGGAAGGCCCTCGCGGTCGCGGCGCCGTCGCTCGCCATCGCGTACGCGGTGTACGGCATCGTGCTCGCCTGCGTCGCGCTTTTCGCCCAGCCAGCCGTGGCCTCGGCACTTTTCCGCGTGCCGGACATCATCGCGCAACTGCTGTTCACGCCCCTGCTCGCCGGGTGGTCGATCTGGGTCGGCATGGCGCTGTCCACCTGGATAGCGGAGGTCCGTATCGCACAGCAGCTCGGCCTGCTCGCGAGCCTCCCGTCGATCGCCGTGACCACGCTGATCGCGCTCGGCGTGATCCCGGCGACCATCGGGTTAGCGCTCGCGTACGGAGCGTTGCTCGTGCTGCTGAACCGGCTCGGGTGGCGATTCGTGTCGGCCATCTTCGATCGGGAACGGCTCGTGACCGGCACTCGAGCCGAACACGGTTATCCCTGATCCTGTTCGCATCGAGCGCATCGCGTCAGCCCTTCCACCAGTCGAGCACCCGCAGCGCGCGCAGCGTGTTCCAGCGGCTGGGCTCCCCCACCGCCTCGATCTCGACGTGTACGCGGCCCGGATGCGTGCGGTCGAGCACCCAACGACCGTCGTCGCGCTGCTTGTCGCGGACGACTTCGACCGCCTCGGCCATCCGGGGATCGGGCTCGGCGCCGGTCTGTCGGAAGTAGTCGAGCGCGCGGAGCACGTCGTAGTGCCAGTAGTAAGGGAAAGCGAAGTCCACGTAGGCCGGATCGGCGACCTCACCCGTGGTCTTGCGACGGAACAGGGCCCGCTCGAGCAGGTATTCCTCACCGCCGCGCCGCGCCTCGATCACGTCGGCCGAACCGCCGGTCGCGCGCTCGAACGCGAACAGGCCGTCGAGCACGTCCATCGTGGAGTCGAACGAGGACCGCACCGATCCGTTCTCGGCTTCACAGTTCCAGCCTCCGTCGGCCAGCCGCTCACCGAGGATCCGGTCGACCACGGGTGCCACG
The DNA here is from genome assembly GCA_963797605.1 of uncultured Actinomycetota bacterium. Lineage (GTDB taxonomy): Bacteria > Actinomycetota > Actinomycetes > Mycobacteriales > Micromonosporaceae > DASQPR01. Next base: position 844,991 of record CAWCPX010000009.1, read on the forward strand.
TCGACACCGAAGTAGGCGCCGGTCTCGATGGTGCGGCCGTTGATGCAGGGTTCGACCTCACCGTCGAAGTAGCGCTGGCCGTCGTGCTCCCACCGGCCGTTCGCGGCGACGAGGCCGATGGCGCGGCGGGCCGCCTCGGACCCCGGTTCGAGGCCGAAGATCTGCAGCGTCTGCAGCGTGTGCATCGTCGCCGTCCAGGGCTGCCCGGGTTCGTCGCCCGTGTACGACGCCGGAAAGCAGGCTCCGCCGGCCCACAACCCGTCGGCGTCTTCGAGCGCCAGCAGGCTCGCGCCCCACCCCTCGTGCTCCACTCGCGCCCGCTCGGCGGCCACCTCCTCGGGCGGGGCGTCGGTGAGATCGCGCAGCACTTGCCATCGGATCGCGGGATCCGAATCGAGCAACCAATCGATCACGTTCATCGGCGGAGCGTAACCCGAGGGACCGACAGAACGACAAATGGTCGTTAACTTGTTATTCCCGGTTAATCTACCTTTTTGCCCGGAGGTCACCGGCCTCGGCGGGGCGGGGGCTTTCGCGGACCTTTGGCGCCGCCACGGCCGGCCGCGGGGCGGGAAGGCCGGCCCGCCGGTGGCGTCCGCGTGGAAGGTGTGGGCGGTGTCCGCTCTGAGGACCGCCCCCGGGTGCTGTTCGCGGTGCGGCCGCGCACGATCCCGATCATCTCTTCGACGAGATCGGTGTGGCGGTCACTCGCCCAGGCCAGCGCGACCGAGGACGTCGGAGCGTCGGTGATCACGCGGTAGGTGAGGTCGCGCCGGTGGTGCAGGCGGGCGAGCGACTGCGGCACGACGAGGACTCCCACCCCTGCGGCCACGAGTTCGATCGCGTCCGCCGTGGTCGCGGGCCGGTCCACGTCGGGGGTGGGCTCCCCGGGCCAGAGGATCACCTCGTCGAGGGGCCGCAGCACCGTCTCGTCGACAAGGTCGGCGACCGTCAGTTCGTCGGCCGCCGTCAGCAGATGATCTTTCGGGACCACGGCGACCGTGGCCTCGGTGTAGAGCGTGATGGCGTTGAACGTGTCCCGGTCGACCGGCAGGCGGACCAGGCCCGCGTCGACATCGTCGGGCAACGGTGTCGCGGTGTCCGTCGCGATCACCCGCAACTCGATTCCCGGCTGCCGCTGCGACCACATCGTGCTCCACTTCGCGACCGTCACACCGGGCACGACCAGGAGGCGGAAGGACGGAGACACGTTTTCTCCCATCCCTCGACTGACTACCGGCGGCGACGTACTCGGCCAAGGGTACCGGGGCCGCGGCGAGCCGACCCGGACGGACGCCGCACGGGCCACGCGTGCGGTCGATCGGCGGATCGATAGGCTGGCATCGTGAGCAAGCCGAAGAAGTCCCAGGTGATGAAGCCGTCCACGGCAGCGTTGAAGCTCGACGTCTACCTACCGGCGACGCCGCCCGAGTTCCAAGAAGGCGTCATCTCCCGCGAGGAACTCGACGAGCTCACGCGGAATCCGCCGCAATGGCTTGCCGACCTGCGGCGCGACGGCCCGCACCCGCGCAACGTCGTGGCGGCCCGCCTTCGGGTGTCCAACAGCGGGCTCGCCCGGGCCGGGATCACCGATCCGCTGACGACCACCGAGATCGCGGCGCTGATCGCCGACCCGCCGGAGTGGCTGATCCGGGAGCGCGCGACGCATGCCGAGGTGCTTCGCGAGGAACGGCGACTCCGCGAACTGCGTGAGGACAGCGGCAGCTGAGGATCGAGCCTCACTCCTCGACGAACTGCTGCCCGCCGTCGATGTCGTACGTCGCCCCGGTCAACGCAGTGTTGATCATCAGGTGTACCGCGAGCGCGGCCACGTCGGCCGGTGTCACCACCCGACGGATCGGAAGGGTGGCGCGCAGCCCGGCGCGGCGTTCGTCGAGTTGATCTCCGAGGAGCGAGGCGGACAGCGGGGTGTCGACGAAGCCGGCCGCGATGAGGTTCACCCGGACCGGTGCGACCTCGAGGGCGAGTGTCGCCGTGAACGCGGGCAGCGCGGCGGTGGCGGCGGACACCATCCCGAGGCCGTGGCCGATGCGACGGCCACCGGTGCCGCCCATCATCAGCAGGCAGCCGCCGGGCCGCATCTTGCCGACGGCGTTCTGCGCGACCTGGAGCGCCAGCACGATGTGGTCGCTGATCCCGTCGCGTGCCTGGTCTGCGGTCATCTTGAGGAGCGGCCCGTAGCTCGGACCGCCGGCGGTCACCAAGACGTGGTCGATCGGCGTCGGCAGATCGTGGAAGAACCGGGCCAGGGCGGTCGGGTCGGTGGCGTCGAAGGCCGCGAAGCTCTGCGCGCCGACGTCCGCCGCCGCCTCTTCCAGGTGCGCCGGATTGCGGCCGGTCAGGATGACGTCGGCACCCTCGGTCCGGGCGCGGCGGGCGGTCTCGAGGCCGATGCCGGCGCTGCCGCCGATCAGCACGACTGTCTGTCCGGCGAGTTCCGGTTGCCGCTGCGTGGTAGCGGTGGTCATGGCTCCTCCGTTGCGTTGGCTGCGGGCGGTTGGACGTCGTCGTAGACGCGGGCCGCCGCGAGCAGCCCGTCGGGGGCACGTTCGTAGACGGCGAGTCCGGCCTGGGCCGGCAGGTCCCGGTCGCCCCATCGAGTGAGGTTGTACTCGATCACGCAGCGCACGCCGTCGTCGGTCAACTCGCAGTTCTGCAGGACGATTCCGCCGCCGTCGTCGAAGCGTCCGCTGAAAAATGAGCGGAGTTCGGCTGCGCCGCGATGGGTCGGATGCGCGCCGATCGTGTCGCGGTAGTAGCCGTCGGCGGTGAAGGTGCCCACGATGGCGTCGGTGTCCCCAGCCGCGAGCGCGGTCTGATAGCGGCCGACGATGTCGGCCGGCTGCGCGGCGGTGGCTGCGAGGACCGGTGGGCGCACGTGGCGGTGGCCGTCGACCGGCCATTGGCTGCAATACGTGCGGAAGATCACAGACATGTCGTTCGGTGATTCGGCCACGACGGCGACCGGCCAGCCCTGGCCCCATTCGTCGCCGTCCAGGTGGGCGAGCAGTTCCACGACCGCTCGGCCGTCTGCCCGAGTAGACGCGATGTGTTCGACCCGGGCATGGTGTTCGGCCAGCCACGACCGGTTGTCACGGACGAAGCGCTCCAGCCGCCGGTGTCCCCGGATCTCGCCGGCACGCGGGTCGTAGACCACGACCTCACCAGGCCAGACCGTCTCCAGTAGTGCGCTGTCGCCGTCGTTGAGGGCGGTCAGGTATTCCATGACCGGGTCGGCCAGGCCGGCGGCGCGCGTCTGCCTGCGCGACAGTTCCACAGCGCCGACGAAGTCCGGAAACCACGGCATCCCGACTCCCCGGCTTACGTCGCCGTGCCGGGCGTGGAGCCGGCCGACTCGTCTGCCATGTATTGCGCGTACCAGTCGGGCCAGTTCTCGTCGGCGTGCCCGATCTCCTGCTCGTGCCGGCCGTGTGCGGCGGCCGCCCGGCGTAGCGCGTCGGCGAGCGCGGGCACCGAGCCGTAGACGGCGAGCACGGACGTGGGACGACCGTCGGCACGCGACGTGACCTCTTGGAGGACCCAGCCGTTGCCGTCGGGATCGTTGAAGGAGACGAACGACGAGTAGCTGGCGCGGCCCGGATCGGGCCCGGCGACGGGCTTGTCGCCGTCGCGGTGGAAGACGTCGCTGACCTCGACGCCGCGCTCGATCAACTGTGCCCGTGCGGCTTCGATGTCGTCGACGACCAGTTCGAGACCCTGCGCGGACCCGGGTGGGGCCGACGTCACGAAGTCGGTGCCGAAGTGAATCGAGCATGCCGAGCCGGGCGAGGTGAACTGGACCAGGCGGGCACCGTCGCCGAAGCTGAAGTCGGCGTCGAGCCGCCATCCCAGCCGTTGGTAGAACTCCTTGGCCCGGTCGACATCAGACACCGGCACGCTGACGACCTCAAGCCTGTATTCCACGACATCGCTCCTTATTCCTCGTGGAGACTTTCGGGGAAAAATCGACCGAAACTCTCCACGATCTTCCCGGGCTGTGCCAAAAGAGGTCGCACCGAGTCACGTTACCGGCAGAAACGGCGCATTTAGGAGACGTTTTCAAATTTCCTCGGGTCCGGGCACGATCGGCACGGCGGGTGCGGGTGGTATATGTATCGATGTGTCGTCCGCGTCGAATTCTCTGACCATCGCATTGATCGTCGTCGGCGCGTTGCTCGTGATCGGCGGCGTCGCGGCGTGGTCGCTCGGCGGCGTGCTGCGAGATCGCGGTTATCGGTTCGGCAAGGACACGCTCGTCATGTGCCGCGACGGCCACATCTTCACCACGACCTGGATTCCCTTCGCGTCGTTCTCCGCGATCCGGCTCGGTTGGGTGCGCTTCCAGTACTGCCCGGTCGGCCGGCACTGGAGCTTCATCAAACCGATCCCGAGCGATCCGCGGCCGTAATGCCCATTTACCACATCGCTTACGCGGCCGATTGGGACCGGGCTCGCACCGACGGTGCCTACATGATCTCCACCCGTGGCCGGACACTGGCGCAGGAGGGCTTCATCCACGCGAGCCAGACGCACCAGGTCGCACCGGTCGCGAACCGGTTCTACGGCGCCGATGACGCTCTGGTCGTGCTCGTGATCGACGTCGACCGGCTGCGGTCGGAGGTGCGGCACGAGGAGGTCCCCGGTGCCGAAGGCGACCCGTTCCCGCACATCTACGGTCCGCTGAACATTGACGCCGTCGTCGACGTTCTTCCGTTGCCGAAGGGCCCGGACGGAAGGTATGCGTTTCCCTAGCCGGTGTTAGTTACGTGACATGGCCCGACGTTGACCCGCCGACTCGGCGTGTGGTCAGATGGGGCCGATTCAGCGCGCTCAGGGGAAGCCGGTCAAATCCCGGCACTGGCCCGCAACCGTAGGTCCGCACGCAGGTGATGGACGAGTCGGAGTACCTGGCTGAGTCGCACCATCGTCCAGCGTCGTCGAGGTCTACGGCGTGGAACATCGGTAAGCCGTCACGGGCCGATCTGGGGTTTCGCGCTTTGCGCCGCTAGCTCTCCGGGAGACCCCCCAATGCCCCCCATCGGCTCTCGCCGCACCCGCATTCTCGCCGCCTCCGCGGCCGTCATCGTCGCCGTCGGCACCGCCGCCGGGCTGCTGCTGCCGTCACTGGCTGCGGCGGATGCCATCGACGCCTGTTCCCCGACGCACGGCGCGATCGTCGCCGTCGACTTCGGACACTGGGCCGGTCCGATCGTCCGCGGCTGCGACGCCAGCCCGACGACAGGCATGAACCTGCTGCACAACGGCGGTTTCACGACCACCGGGACGCAGCACGACGGCCCCGGCTTCATCTGCCGCATCGGCAACGCCCAGTTCGACAACGGCACCGAATACCCGACGCCGGCCGACGAAGCCTGCGCCGCCACTCCCCCGGCGACCGCGTACTGGTCGTATTGGCTGGCGCTGCCCGGGCAGAGCACGTGGAGCTACAGCCCGTTGGGCGCTCTGTCCGACGTGCCGGTCGACGGCGAGGTCGAAGCGTGGACCTTCGGCGCGACCGACATCGGCGGCACCACCGGGCAACCCGACTTCACCCCTGATTCGGTCCGCACCGGCGGCGCCACCGTGACCCCGTCACCGTCGGCGTCTGAATCGACGCCGCCGACCGGACCCGCCCCGAAGGCGGATCTGACCGCGCTCACCGGGTATCTCCAGGCACAACTCACCGACGGTGACCACATGCTCGACCCCTACTTCGGCGGCGTCGACTACAACCACACCGCCGAGATCGGCGTCGACCTGGCCGCGCTCGGCACCGACGACGCCACACTCGCCCACATCGTCGACCTACCTGCGCGACAACATCGAGACCGCGATCTACCCGAACGGCACGACGAGCCCGCCCGATCCGTCCGTGGTCGGCAACATCGCGCTGCTCGTCGAGATCACCGGCGGCAACCCGCGCGACGTCGGCGGCAACGACCTGATCGCCGCCCTGACCGACAACGTCTGCACGGCCGCCGGCAGCCTGGGCAACTGCAACGACACCGGCGACTTCTACGGCACCTCGACGCCCGCGACGCAGGCCATCGGCGTGCTCGTGTTGGCCCGCGCCGGAGTGACCATGCCCGCCACGGCCGTCGCCGCGCTGGAGACGCTGCAGTGCGCCGACGGCGGTTTCGCCGGCGTGATGATCCGGGCCGGCGACTACTGCTTCCCCGAGAACGACGTCACCGGCCTGGTCGTCCAGGCACTGACGTCGGTGGGCGGCCACACCGACTCGCTCGCCGGAGCGAAGACGTGGCTGTTGGCGGCACAACAGAACGACGGCGGATTCTTCGCCTACGACGGCGCGGTCAACTCCGACACGCAGACCTCCGCACTGGACGCGACCGCGCTGCTGATGCTCGGTCAGACCGAAGCCGCGAACCGGGCGCTGACCTATGTGGTGTCACAGCAGCAGGCCGACGGCGGTTTCGCCGACGACACCACCACCGGCGGCTCCGACGTCTTCGGCACGCTGCCGGCCGTGCCCGCCGTCGCCGGCACCGACCTGGTCACGCTCAACCGTCCGCTGGACGGCGGCGGCACGCCCACCCAAACGCCGACACCGACACCGACGCCGACCGTGACTCCGACACCGACCGTGACACCGACGCCCACGCCGACCGGCAGCACGCCACCACCAGGGAGGACGCCGGATCTGAAGACCGGCAGCGCCTACCTGGTCAAGAACACGAACCTCGTCGACGGCCACTACTACGCGCCGTTCGGTGGCGGCTTCGCCGACTGGGGCCTAACCATCGACGGCGCGTTCGCCCTGGCCGCGACCGGTAACCAGAACGTCGCCCTGAAGAACATCGTCGACTACATGAACAGCCAAGGGGTGGACGGCAACCAGAGCAGCATCTCCGACTGGACCGGCATCGGCACCGCGTTCGCCTCAGGCGGCTCGCTCGGCAAGGAAGCCCTGCTGGCCGAGATCGTCGGCGCGGACCCGCGTCACTTCAGCGGCCACGATCTGATCGCCGCCCTGGACGCGGCCGTCTGCCCGGCCGCGACGACGGGCAGCGATCTCAGTTGCGCCGCCGCCGGCAACTACACGTACGCGTCCTCGACCTTCTCGCAGGCGCTCGGGATCATGGCGCAGATGCGCGCCGGCGACGCGGCTCACGCGACCGCGCCGATCGCGTACCTGGAGAGCCTGCAGCACGCGACGGCGCGTTCCCGAGCCTGATCCCCGACAGCGGCGACAACGACGTCGACTCCACGGCCATGGCGCGTCATGGCACTCTCGCTGGTGCCGGGCGACACCGCCGCGACGGCCGTGAACGCCGGCATCGCGTGGATCGCCGCCGCAGCAGGAACCCGACGGCGGCTTCCCCGGGGCGGCCGGCGACTCCGTGAACTCCGCCGCGCTCGCGATCCAGGGCCTGAGCTTGTCCGCGTCCGCCCATCGGACGCAGATCGCGAAGGCGCTGGCGTTCCTGGCCGGCCAGCAGAACAGCGACGGCGGATTCAACGTCGCCGCCGGTGGCCAGCGGGGATCCGACCTGCGCGCGTCAACGCAGGCCGTCGGGCGGCGCCGTCGGCACGTCCTTCGGCACGCTGAACATCGACCTGCGCACCGTGGTGACGCCGCCGACGGCCACCCCGACGCCGACGAAGACGCCGACGAAGACGCCGACACCGCAGCCGACCGTGACCGTCACCCGGACCCACAACACGACGACGAACAGCACCGCGACGGCCACAGCCACAGCCACGGCGACCGTCACCGCGACAACGACCACGACACGCCCCGGCCGCAGCGTCAGCTCCGTCCACCGCCGCCACACCGCCACCCAGCGGCAGCCCCGGCAACATGGTCACCGGCGAGCGACGACGACGTCGGTGCCGACGATGCTGTGGTGGACCGTCGCCGCCGTCGCTCTCGTCGCCGCCGTCGTCATCGGCCTCTTGCTCGTGCGCCGACGCCGCCTCTACCCGGCCAACGGCAGGCACGCCACCGGAGCCAGCTCATGAGCCGGCGAATCGCACACGCACTCGCCGCACTCCTGATGGGCACCCTGGCCACCACCATCGCTGTGGGCTCACCCGCGCAGGCGTCCGCGAAACCCGTCGGCGACTGCACGACGACGTCCGGGGTGATCCTCGCTGTCGACTTCGGACACTGGGGCGGCCCGGTGCTGCGCGCTTGCGGCACCACCCCCACGACCGGATTCACACTGCTCAACGAGGGTGGCTGGCACACCACCGGCACCGGGCACGACGGCCCCGCCTTCATCTGCCGGATCGGCTACGACGGCTACCACGGCGGCACCCAGTACCCGACCTCGAAAGACGAGTCCTGCGTGCTCACGCCGCCGGCGTCCGCGTACTGGTCCTACTGGCACGCCGATCCGGGGCAGAACACGTGGAGCTACAGCCAGCTCGGAGCGATGAGCTATCGGCCGAAGCCCGGCAGCGTCGACCTGTGGAACTTCGGCGGCACGAACATCGCCGGCACGACCGGCTCCGGCATCCCGACGATCAGCCCCAACAGCCTTCGAGCACACAACACCACACCCATCAGTGGTACGCATCCCAAGCCCACCGCCACCGCGAAACACACCGTGACCACGACGCCGACCACGCCGGGAGCCCGTCCGGCGGCGACGGCGACCCACGGCGGCACCGCGAGCCCGACACGGTCCACCGCGCAGGGCCCCGGTGGTCTGACTATCTCGGGAGCACGGTCACCGTCCTCATCGGACATCGTCGACGCGCCGGCCATCGCGGCGCGGCACGCCAGCCGTGGATCGACCACACCGGCCATCGTCGCGCTGGTGATCGTCGTGCTCCTCGCCGCTGCCGGAATCGTCGCGGTGCTGCGGCGGCCCCGCCGCGAACAGTCCGACCAGTGACCGAACCCGTGGTGGCCGAGTCGCCGATGGTCGCAGCGACCCGGCCGCGAACAGGTCCGGCCCGGGGCCAGCGGCGGCTGCCACGGGAGCTTCACCCCGTCGCGTGGTGGTTGTGGGCGCTCGCGTTGGCGACCGCGGCCAGCCGTACCAGTAACCCACTGCTGTTGATGTTGATCTTCGCCGTGCTCGGTCTCGTAGTGTCGCTGCGGCGCACCACGGCGCCGTGGGCCCGCGCCTACCGCTACTACCTATTTCTCGCGCTGACCGTGATCGCGATCCGCATCGTGTTCCGGGCCGTCTTCGAGAGCGGCGTCACCCCGGCCGATCACATTCTTTTCCGGCTGCCGCACATCCCGACCCCGGGGTGGTACGCCGGGATCCAGATCGGTGGCCCGGTGTCGCTGGAAGCCGTGCTGTCCGCCGGGATCGACGGGATGCGGCTGGCCTGCCTGCTGTGTTGCATCGGCGCCGCGAACACGCTCGCGAACCCGAAACGGGCCCTGCGCGTGCTGCCGGGCGCGCTTTACGAGCTGGGCGTCGCGGTGACCGTCGCGTTGTCGGTGGCACCGCAATTGGTCGAGAGCGTGCAGCGGGTCAACCGGGCTCGGCGGCTGCGCGGTGCGAGCGGGCGGGGCCTGCGTACGCTGCGGTCGATCGGGATCCCGGTGCTCCACGACGCGCTGGAACGGTCGCTGCGGCTGGCGGCCGGGATGGATTCTCGCGGCTACGGGCGCACCGGCACCGCCACGCGCGCGACCCGGCGATGGACGGCCACGTTGATGCTCGCCGGCATGGCCGGTCTGTGTCTCGGCGCGTACGGCCTGCTGGACACCACGGTGCCGCACCGGATCGGGATCCTCGGATTCGCCGCCGGCACCGCACTGTGCCTCTGCGGACTCGCGCTCGGCGGGCGGCGGGTCTCCCGCACCCGCTACCGGCCGGACCCGTGGCGAGGGCCGGAATGGGTCGTCGCCGGCTGCGGCATCCTCACCGCCGTCGTGTTGTGCCTGCATACCGGCTACGACCCGGCCGCTCTCAATCCGGAGCTGTACCCGCTGTCATGGCCGACCCTGCCGCTTCTGCCGGCAGTCGCGATCCTCGTCGCCGCGGTAGCCGGGTTCGCCGCGCCACCACCGCCCATCGGCAGCACGCCTGCTCCCAGCTCGCCGATCGTCGGCTCCAGCACGTCCATCGCCAGCACGTCTATGACCAGCACGTCCATCTCCAGCTCCTCTATGGGGAGCATGTCCTTCGCCGGCGCGTCCGGAGTCAGCCGATGATCCACTTCGACCACGTCGGCGTCGCGTACGACGGCGCGGACGTACCGGTGCTGCGCGACATCGACCTGATGATCGAGGAGGGCGAGTTGTGCCTGGTCATCGGGCACACCGGGAGCGGCAAATCGACCCTGCTCGGCGCGATCAACGGGCTCGTGCCGCACTTCACCGGCGGCACGCTGTTCGGCCGCGTCCTCGTCGACGGCCGTGACACGGCCGATTTCCCGCCACGCGAACTGGCCGACGTCGTCGGAATAGTCGGGCAGGACCCGGCGTCCGGGTTCGTCACCGACACCGTCGAAGAGGAACTCGCCTACACGATGGAGCAGCTCGCGATCGATCCGGCGGCGATGCGTACCCGGCTGGAAGAGACTCTTGATCTGCTCGGCATCGCCGACCTGCGCCATCGCGGCCTGCATACGCTCTCCGGCGGCCAGCAGCAGCGCGTTGCCATCGCGGCCGCGCTGACCGCGCACCCCCGGATCCTGGTGCTCGACGAACCCACGTCCGCGCTCGATCCGACCAGCGCCGAGGACGTGCTCGCCGCGATCACCCGGCTCGTGCACGACCTCGGCGTCACCGTCGTGCTGGCCGAGCATCGTCTGGAGCGCGTCCTGCCGTACGCCGATCGGGTCGTCTACCTGCCCGGGGACGGCACCGTGACAGCCGGCGACCCGGCGACGATCCTGGCCGTCTCAGCGGTCGCGCCTCCCGTTGTCGAACTTGGACGCCTCGCGGGCTGGGAGCCGTTGCCGCTGTCGGTCCGCGACGCCCGCCGCCGGGCCGGGGGTCTCCGCGACCGGCTTCCGGCCGAACCCGCCGTCGCACACCGCGCCTCGCACATCGACGAGGCGGCACCGGCTGCACTCCGAGCCGGAGGCATCATCGTCCGGTACGGGCCGGTGATCGCCGTACGCGACGTCGATCTGGACCTCTGGCCGGGCGAGATCACGGCGCTGATGGGCCGCAACGGTTCCGGGAAGTCGTCGCTGCTGTGGGCGATGCAGGGTTCGGGCCGCCGTGCCGCCGGATCGGTAGGGGTCGCTGGCGCCGATCCGGGGAAACTGTCGGCCGCCGCGGCTCGTGAACTGGTCAGCCTGGTGCCGCAGACGCCCGCGGACCTGCTGTATCTCGACACGGTCGGCGCTGAACTCACCCGAACCGACCGTGATGCTCACGCCGGCCGCGTCGCTCGTGCCGACCGCGACGCTCACGCGGCTCGGGTCCGTCGCGGTGACCCTCCGACGGCGCGGGCGCTCCTTGACGACATCGCGCCGGGCATCCACGACGACACGCATCCACGCGACCTGTCCGCGGGGCAGCAACTCGCCCTGGTGCTCGCCGTGCAACTGTCCGCCGCGCCGGCCGTCGTTCTGCTCGACGAACCCACCCGCGGTCTCGACTACCAGGCCAAAGCCGCGCTCACCGGCGTGCTCGACCGGCTCGCGTCGCGCGGTCATGCGATCGTCGTGGCCACGCACGACGTCGAATTCGCCACGCGTACCTGTGATCGCGTCGTGGTCATGGCCGAAGGCGACATCGTGAGCGACGGACCGGCCGCGACCGTGCTGACCGCCTCGCCGACGTTCTCGCCGCAGGTCGCGAAGATCCTCGCACCGCTGCGCTACCTCACCGTCGCGCAGGTCGCCGGCGCACTCGATCGAGTGGATACCGCGTGAACGGCATCAAGACCGCCATCGCGATCCGAACGCGGTCGACCCTCACCATCGCGATGGCATCGTTCCTGGGATTCGTCGCGTTCCTGTGGCCGTTCGTGGTCGCCCCAGGCACGTTCGCCTCCACCGAGACACCGCCGCTGATGTTCGGCGTACTGCTGGTGCTGGTGCTGGCGGTCGTGTTCGCCGAGATCGCGGACGGCGGCATCGACGCGAAAGCTCTGGCCATGCTCGGCGTGCTCTCGGCCATCAATGCGGCACTCCGCCCGCTGGGCGCCGGGACGGCCGGGATCGAGACGGTGTTCTTCCTGCTCGTGCTAGCCGGCCGGGTGTTCGGAGCCGGGTTCGGGTTCGCGTTGGGCTGCACGTCACTGTTCTCGTCGGCGCTGCTGACCGGCGGCGTCGGGCCGTGGATGCCCTACCAGATGTTCGGGTGCGCGTGGGTCGGCATGTTCGCGGGCCTGTTGCCGCAGATCAGAGGCAAGATCGAAATCCTGATGCTCGCCGGGTACGGGGCGGTCGCCGGCTACTTCTTCGGCTTCATGCTCAACCTCTCGTTCTGGCCGTTCTCGCTCGACCCGAGCAGTTCCATCGCCTACCGGCCCGGCCTCGGTTTCGCCGCGCAATGGCACCGCTACCTGCTGTTCGACGTCACCACGTCGCTCGGTTGGGACACCGGCCGGGCGATCACCGACGTCGTGCTGATCCTCCTCGTCGGCCCGGCCGCGCTCGCCGCGTTCCGGCGAGCGGCCCGGCGCGCCAATTTCCGGCCGGCAGTCGCGTTCGTCCCGGGCATGCCAAGGGGGGCCCGGCAAGGCACGGATGCCCGGCAGCTCACGGGTGGTGGACGTTCCGGCGACCGAAGACCACGATCACCGTCGCGACACCGATGAGCGCGACCAGCACCGCGAAGCTCTCACCGGCTCGGAGCAGGCCGTACGCCCGGGTCGCGACGCCCAGGCCGACGACGGGTAGCGAGATGCCCAGGTAGCAGATCACGAAGAACCCGGAGGCGGCGGCACTGCGGCGGCTCGGTTCGCTCGCGGAGGTGGCCCGCTCCAGGGCAGCGTGGAAACTCATGCCCTGGCCGACGCCGGCGATCAGGCCTCCGACCTCCAGCAGCGGGATCGATGACGTGTGCAGGCCGTACCCGACGATGATCATGCCCACAGTCAGCACACTCATCCCGGCCAGCACCGAGACCCGCGTGGACACGCGCGCGGTCGCGAGCTGGCCCACCGCGGACGCGGCGAACACGGAGAACACGACCAGGCCGGTGTCGATCGGTGCCCGCCAGCCGAGCAGATGCAGGAACGACGGCGTGACCGCGGTGAACAGGCCCAGCACCGCGAACCCGGCGAAGCCGACGAGTCCGGTGGCGTTCGCCTGGGCGAGCACCGCCCGCCAGGAAAGCGGCGTCACGATCGGCTCACGGACGCCGGCCTCGCGGTGCACCGTCTCCGGCACGACGGCGATCGCCAGCGCTGCGATGACGAGCAGCCCGACGTAGATGACGTAGATGACGCGCAGCGGATCGGCGACGTTCTGCAGGAGGATCCCGCCGACGAGAGGGCCCAGACCGAGGCCGCAGATCTGCGACATCGCGGCCACGAGCGCCGCGGTCGCCCCTCGACCGGGCGGTGCCGCGTCGGCGATCGCGGCAGTCGCGGTGCCGGTCACGATGCCCGCACTCAGACCGGACAGAAACCGCCCGACCAGCAGCAACGCCACGCCCGCGCCACCGTGCAGACTCTCCGCGATGATGAACACCACGCTCGACACGGAGGACACACCCGCAGCCGCGAACAGCATCGGACGGCGTCCGACCACGTCCGATATCCGCCCGAACAGCAGCAGCGTCGCAAGCACGCCGGCTGCGTAGATGGCGAAGACGACCGTCTCCGTGAGCTGCCCGAACCCGAACTGGCGCTGGTAGTCGGGGTACAGCGGCGTCGGCAGCGTGGTGCCGAGCATGATGACGAGGAAGACGTATGCCAGGAGCGTCGTCGGCCACAGCGCGGCCCGATAGGAAGCTGCCGTCGGTTCTGGCACCCCGCCAGTATGTCGGTCTGGTGGCGCCGCCCGCCTGCAAAAGGGCAAGCCACGCAGGTGGGACGAAGACTTGCCATCTCGGAAGGCGTTCGAACGCGAGCAGGCGTCCACCGCCCGGATCGGGAGGGGCCAGAAGAGGGGTCATTACCTTGGCCAAACCACCGAACACCAACGATCATCGGCCCCGAAAGGCGTCTCAGCCGGCGGTGAGCACGACTCCGGCCTCGGTGGTCTGTACGAAGAACGTGACCGATTCCTGGAAATACAGCTGGATCGTCGCCCCGTCGTGGCTCAGGTAACCGATCGACAGGTCCTGGCCGAGGTGGAGTTCGTAGTCGCCGCCACGGGCCGAGAGCAGCAGTCCGCCGGTGAGCGCCGGCGCCCAGATGATCTTCCCGTCTTTGCCGAGGGATCGCGCGATGTGGTCCCGGATCGGGTAACCGTGATCGGTCGTCTCGACGACGGCCGTGTACGCGGCCGCACTGAGCAGCAGCGTGCACGGTCCTCCGACGCCGGCCAGTCGCAACTCGGTCATGGCCTGCGCGACCGCGATCGGGTAGGCGGTCAGGTCGTCGGGCAGAGCGATCGGGGCGGTCGATGCCGCGGCCCGGATCCCCTCTACCCCGGCATCGGCGTAGCCGTCGAAGACCATCCCGTCCTCCGCGTACGCGATCCGCTTCGCCGCGTCCTTCACCGGCTGCCAGTCGGAGTCCTTCGACCCGCGCTCCACATCGTCGGCCGCCTGCCGGGTGATGGTGAACGGGACCCGGAATTCGACCAGTGGCCTGGCCTCGCGTACGCGTGCCTGCACCGCGTCGCCGGAGCCACCGCTGATCGGTGCCCGGAAGTGGCCGGTGCCGACCGCCGCCTCCGTCGGTCCGCCGGGTCCGATGACGTCGACGACCCGGCGTGCCGCGACGTGGCGGATGAAGGTACGCCGGGCTTCGGCTTCCAGGTCAGCCCACGCCGCGTCCGACATGGGGGCAAGTTCACGATGCAGGTTGTTCATGGACGGCCTCCCTCAGACTTCCGATGCCCAGCGATGTGTCGTCCGCCTGGACTGTCGCCGTGAGCACCGGCTCCGGCGCCGCGTCGGCCTCTCCGACCGAGGAGGCCGGCGGTGGCGGATCGTCGAGCATGTCCGCCGACGGCACGAAGAACAGGCTGCCGGACACGGCGACGGAGAAGTCGAGGATCCGGTCGGAGTTACCCGGCGGGACGCCGATGAACATGTTCCGCAGCATCAGTTCGATGGTCTCGGGCGTCGACGCGTATGCGATGAAATAGGTTCCGAACTCGTCTTCACCGGGTGAGCCGAAGGCCATGTTGTCGCGCACGATCTTGCGTTGCGTGCCGTCGGCGTCGACGATCGTGTTCAGCACGAGGTGTGAGTTGCTGGGCTTGTCCTCGTCACGGAACTCGGCGTCGTCGAGTTTGGTGCGGCCGATCACGAGTTCCTGCTCGGCCACGGAAATCGAGTTCCACGCTGTCAGGTCATGCAGGTATTTCTGCACGATGACATAGCTGCCGCCGCTGAAATCCGGCTCCTGTGCGCCGATGAGGGCCGTTTCCACCGCGGCCGGCCCGCTCGGGCTCTCCGTGCCATCGACGAAACCGAGCAGGTCGCGTTCATCGAAATATTTGAACCCGTGCGTCTCGTCGACGAGATCGACCAGGCCCGTGAGCCGGCCCATCAGTCGGCGCGCCATTTCGAAGCACAGATCCGTCCGCCGGGCGCGCAGGTGAAACAGGATGTCGCCGGGCGTCGCGACGGCGGTGTGACGCTCACCGGCGATCTCCGGGAACGGGTGCAGGCCGGCCGGGCGTGGACCGCTGAAGAGTCGATCCCACAGCTCCGAGCCCAGCCCGACCACGCAGCGCAGTTCGCTGTCCGGGTAGCGGAATCCGACACCGCGAGCCAGCCCGGTGACGTCGCCGAGAAAGTCCCGGACGTCGTCCTCGGCCCCGGCGCGCACGGTCACGATGAGGAAAATCGCCGCTTCGGTGAGCCCTCGCACCACCGGCTGCGGCTCGGCACCGGCCATCGCGACTCCGTTACGACTGGAGGAACTGCAACAGGTCGGCCTGGAACTCGTCCTTGCGGGTGCTCGTCAGCCCGTGCGGCGCGCCGGGATAGACCTTGAGCTGCGCACCCTTGACAATCTTGGACGACTTCATCGCGGACGCCACGATCGGCACGATCTGGTCGTCGTCGCCGTGGATGATCAGCGTCGGGACGTCGATGGCCTGGAGGTCCTTCGTCAGGTCGGTTTCCGAGAAGGCCTTGATGCAGTCGTACGCGCCCTTGAGACCGCAGGTCATCGACTGCTGCCAGAACTGGTCGCGCAGACCTTGCGACACCGTCGACCCGGGCCGGTTGGCCCCGTAGAACGGCGCGCTGAGCTCCTTGTAGAACTGGGACCGGTCGGCCGACAACTGGTTGCGCAAGCCGTCGAACACGTCGATGGGGAGGCCTTCGGGGTTCGCGTCGGTCTTGAGCATGAGCGGCGGGATCGCGCCGACGAGCAGCATCTTCGCCACCCGGCCGGTGCCGTACTTGCCGACGTAGCGCGTGATCACGCCGCCGCCGGTCGAGTGCCCGACGAGCGTGATGCCGCTCAGATCAAGCGCGTCGATCACGGCGGCGAGATCGTCCGCGTAGTGGTCGAGGTCGTTGCCCTCCCACGGCTGCGCTCGAGCGGCCGCCGCCACGACGATCGAGCGCCACGCCCCGGTAACCGTGGTCGGCGACGAACTTCATCGCGTCGTCCCAGGCGTCCGAGGTCAGTGGCCAACCGTGGCTGAAGACGACCGGCTGGCCGGAGCCCCAGTCCTTGTAGAAGATGTCGACGTTGTCCTTCGTGGAAACGCGCCCGCTGCCCATCGGATTCTCCCTCGATCACACAGGATTGATCGCCGCGGCACACGAGGCCGCCCCGCACCGATTTGACGCTACCCGTGTGCATTTGGTCGGGAAGGCGAATGGACATTTTGGATCTCAACGTCGTCCGCGAACGGGGACGCCGCGAGCAACTCCGCGCCACCCGCACGGGCCAAGCGGCCCAACGGACTGTCCGGCTTGCGGGCCGACTGGTCCGCAAGGATCGCGGTGATCGCGGCGGTGAAGCCGAGGCGCGGATATTCCTCGATGATCCGTCGCGTTACGTCCGGCGCGATGCGATCCAAGCGCAGGCCGAACACGTCGACCGCGGCGCCGATGCTGACGAGCGCGACCTCGGGGCGGAGATCCTTCGCCGCCTGCTGATGCACGTGCAGACGGATCGCCTCGGCCACCAGGTCGGCGAGCGCGGTGTGAGCGCCTCGCGACAGCAGAAACTCGTACGCGACGTCGGCCCCGATCTCCTCGAACGGCGCCGGGCCGTCGTAGCGCTCGGTGAAACCGAGGTCGTGCAGGGCTGCCGCGATGTACAACGCCTCCGGGTCGGGTGCGAGGCGGTCTCGGTCGGCGATGGCGAGCCCGAACTGGTAGGTGCGTTGGCAGTGGTTCGCGAGCGTGATCGTGGACGACGCGAGGAGCAGTTCGGTCGCGGCGGCAGCGAGACGGGTGTCCGGCACGCGGGCGGAGAGGGCTGAGTACGTCATGGCTTCACGATCCCCGGCCCGGTCGATCGTCACGAGTGGCGGGATCGCCGCCTTTCGGTGGTAATCTCGCCGCGTGCGTTCGTGGGCCGTGGATGTCCTCGCTTTCGACGGCTGTCTGGCCGCCGAGGTGTACGGCGTCGTTGACCTGCTGACGATCGCCAATGCCGTGGCCGCGTCCGCGCAACCCGCGGGGGCGCCGTTGTTCCGGCCGCGCATCGTGTCCGTCACCGGGTCGGTGCGCCCGGCCGGTGGCACCGACCTGCGGACGGAACTCGTCACGATGCCGGCCCGGGGCGAGATCGTGGTCCCCGGGTTCATGTGTGTCGACCCGGCTTCCGTCGCCGCCGCTGTGGCCGCCGTGGAACCGGAGATCGACTATTTACGTGGCCTCGGCACGACGCCGGTGTCCGCCGTGTGCGGTGGCACCTTTCTGCTGGCCGAGGCCGGGCTGCTCGACGGTCACGCCGCGACGACGTCGTGGCTGTTCGCTCCGGAACTCGCCCGCCAATACCCGCGGATCGACGTCCGCGCGACGGCGCTGATCGTGCGCGACGGCCGTTTCGCGACCTCGGGCGCGTTCAGCGCCGCGCACGACCTCGCCTTGGACCTCATCCGGCGGCACGGCGGCGACCGGGTGGCCCGGGCCACATCGCGGGTCACCCTTGTCGCGGAGAGTCGGCACAGCCAGGCGCCGTTCGTCGAGGACACGTTACGACCGGTTTCCGCGACCACCTTCGTCGACGACGTGCGGCGGTGGCTGCGCGCACACCTGGCCGAGCGCTACGACCTGGCGGTGCTCGCGGCCACCTTTCATGTCAGCACCCGCACGCTGTTGCGCCGATTCGCCGCCTCCGGTGACTCACCGCTGGGCTACCTGCGGGCGGCGCGGGTGACGGCCGCGAAACGGCTGCTGGAGGCGTCCGATCGCAGCGTTCACGAGATCACAGCACTCGTCGGGTACGCGGACGCCGCGACGTTCCGCGCGTTGTTCGTGGCCGCGGCCGGTGTCACCCCGTCGGAATATCGCCGCCAGTTCCGCCGCCGCCAGGCCGCCTGACAGTCCGCTACAGGTCCTTGACCATCGAATGCACGGCGCCGACCGGCTGGTAGCCGAGCCACGCGTTGATCGCCCGAATCGGTGCGTTGACCTCGTCGTTCGCGGTAAAGGCGGCGGTGACACCGCGTGCGGCGGCTGCTCGCAGCGACACCGACTTGATGAGTTTGACCAGGCCCCGGCCGCGGAACTGCCGCCGGTTGTCCGATCCGATCGACATCGCCCGGCCGGACTCGTAATTGGAGTTCAGGGCCGTCGTCGCGGCCGGTACGCCACCGACGATCGCGATCATGCTCGTGTCCTTGTCGACGACCGGCCAGTAAATCGCGAGAAAGTCCTCGTACGGCATGCCTTCGTACGGCATGTCGCCCGGCTCGTCCCGGGCCGCCTCGTCGCTCACGAGGTAGAACGGCTCCGGGCCGGCCTCCCGGGCGGACAGAATCTCGACATCGGCCGGGATCGGCGGCTCCGGGGGCAGATCGCGAGGGTCAACGACGACGTACAGATCCGTGGCACCCCGGACGTAGCCCCGGTGCTCACCGAACGCGATCGAGGTCGGATCGTCCATCGCGAACGTACGGATCTTGGTGGCTCCAACCGCGCGCAGGTGCGACTCCATGCGCTCGTGCAACGCCGAGCCCACGCCGGCGCCCCGGGCCTCGGCGAGCACGCGCAGCCTGAGGAACGCGCCACCGGCCGCGACGGCGACATCGAGCCCGCACGCGGCGTTGGCCACGACCTCGCCGTCGATCTCCGCGAGCAGCCGCAGTTCGTGGGCCTCTGGCCGGCTCGCCTCGAACGCCAGGCGCAGCGTCTCTACAGTCGCGACGTGCCACGGCTCAACTGCCCGCATGACGACGTCGACATGGGGCAGGTCTTCGATGATCATTTCGCGAATCAGCACGGCCGCAGAACCTACCAGGTGGGCCCGCGTACCGGTGTCCCGGTTATCCGAGACCGCCGCAGGCTCAATGAGGCTGATCCAGGATGCGCATCAACAATTCCAGTTCCTGGCGACGGCTGGCCTCGGTCACCGACTCGTCGAGCACGGTGGCCATGAACAGCGCGATGTCGTCGAGTCGCCGCTCGTGACGGTAGTAGCGCAACAGGGCATCGTCGGGCCCCAGGGGCCCGTACCCGTGGCGGAAAAGCTCCTCGCGGTGCGCGTTCATCGGGTGGGCGCCGTAGTCGGTTCCGAAGACGAACATCAGGTCGCGTTCGCGGGGCGCCCGAATCGGGGCGTCCCAGTCGACGACCCGCAGATCGTCGACGCCGGCTGCGAGCAGGTTCGCCGGATGGACGTCGCCGTGGCACAGCACGTTCGGCCGGGGATCCTCAGCGGCGTGTCGTTCCCACCGATCGACGTCGTCCCCGAGCGCCAGCAAGTCCGCACCGTGGCGGCGCCACAGTGGACCCAGCGTCGGGGCGGCGGCGGCCGGCCCGGCCAGGGCGCGGAGGCGGTCTGATGCCGTGCTCGCGTACGCCTCGGTCGGCACGAGCGCCGCTATGGGGGCTGGCAGGGTAACGGTGTGCAGCGCGCCGAGGAACCGGCCGTACGCCGTCCACTGGGTGTCGGTCAGACCACAGCTCCACAGGTCCGCGCCGTCGACGAATGGGTAGAGCGCGAGGCGCAGGTCGCCGACGGGTCGCACGTCACCCAGTGGCGCGACGACCTGCGCGAGGCCGTGATCGACGAGGTAGCGCGGTACGGATATCGCGGCTGGGTCGTACCCACCGGCTCGCACTTTCAGGAAGAAGCGGCCGGACGACGCGCGCACGTCGTAGGACCAGGCGCCGCGATCGAGGCCCAGTGGCATGAAGTCGATCCCGGTGACGGACAGGTTCCAGCCTTCGCGGAGCACGTCGACGAGCACGGAGTCGGGAAGGTCGGGCTTGTCAATCACGGCGCTACCCGGACGCCCCGGAATCGTGGGGGCTCGTAGACCCCGAACACCAGTGGCTGCTTCGGGCTCAAGGCTCGACTCCCCCAGATTCCTCGAACACCACGAATTCTCACCGACCTTACGAAGCATGTTGAGGTTGCGGGGCGTGGCCGCGCAGTGCCGCCAGATATTCGGGTCGGTTCAACGGATTCGCGGTCGTACGCGGCCGCGTCGGCGGGTCGCCGCGCACGGGTTGGTAGCCGGAGAAGGTCGATTCGAGCACGCCGTCGCCGTTGGTGAGCGCCGGCAGGGTGCGGTGGAACGCCTGCACCGCCGCGGCCGGCAGGTCGGCGTCGATGCTGACGTCGTCGCCGCGGACGGTCTGCGCGTGCACGGCCGCTCCGTGCGACGCGAGCGCGCTGAGGATGCCGCCCATCGTCATCGCGGGGGCGTCGACGCGGACGCGGGACATCGGTTCGCACACCCGGGTGCCCGCGCTCCGAAGCGCTCGCATGAGCACGAGCGGCGTGAGCTTGCGGAAGTCGGCGGCGGTGCTCGTCGGTCCGCGGCGGGAGGGCGGACCGTCGGCGACGCTGTAACTGCTGCTGAACATCGTGATCTCACAGTCGGTCACGGACCAGCCGCGCAGACCCTCACGCAGGGCGTCACGGACGTACTGCTCCATCGCCGACGCGAACTCGTCGATCGTGCGGTAGACGTAGAGCGGGACGGATTGGTAGTCGACGGCCAGACGGAACGTGATTCCGGTCGGGGCCGGCTCGACGCGCAGACCGATCGTGGCCTGAAACGGGTTCTCCGGCGTGTTGATGATCTCTTCGGCTTCGCCGGACCCGGCTGGGCGTTCGATGTAGAGCGGTGTGGTCTCGCGGAAGCTGACGGCCAGGCCGTAGTCGGCGGCGAGCGTCGCCTCGATGACCTCTTTCTGCACCTCGCCGTAGAGCGACACGGCCAGCTCACCGGACGCCGCGGCGCGGACGTTGATCAGCGGGTCCTGCTCGGCGAGTTGGGCCAGTGCGGCTCGTAACGCGACGTGATCCTCATGCCGATCCGGTGTGAGGAGGGCCTCCAGCGTCGGCGGCGCGAAGTGGTGCGGCTGACCGTCGCCGCTGCGTGCGCCGATCGACGCGCCCACCTGGACGCGCGTGAGGCCCGACAGCTTGCCGATCTCGCCGGCCCGGACGGTGTCCCGCCGCACCCAGTCGCCGTGTTCGAACACGGTGATCCCGGTGATCTTGTCCGTGTCCCCGGCGCGTACCCGATCCCGGACGTGCGCGGTCCCGGCGAACATCCGGACGTAGGCGATCTTCTCTCCCGCGCCGCCCCGCTCGATCTTGAAGATGGTCCCGTCGCACGGCTGCGCGTCGTCTCCGTCGGCGATCGGCAGCAGGTCGACGAGCCCGCTCATCAACGCGGACACGCCCGTGCCGGTCATGGCGGAGCCGACGTAGACCGGGCATACCAGGTTCGATTTCGTCTGAGCGGCGAGCGCGTGCCGCAGTCGTCGGGCCGTCACGGCGGCTTCGTCGTTGACGTACGCGTCGAAAAGCACCGGATCTTGATCGACAAGCGCTTCGACGAGCGCGGATCGAAGGTCGTCGGGCTCGGGTTCGACGATGGTCGCGGCGCGCGTTCCCGCCATCGCGGCGGCGGTCATGGGCACCACCCGCACGGCCATCCGGCGTTGGACCGCACGCAGCACCGCGTCCACGTCAGCGCCGCGACGGTCGATCTTGTTGATAAAGATGACGGTGGGTACGCGCAACCGCCGCAACGCCCGCATCAGCACCCGGGTCTGGGGCTGTACGCCCTCCACCGCGGAGATCACGAGCACGGCGCCGTCGAGCACCCCGAGGACCCGATCGACTTCGGCGATGAAATCGGGGTGGCCGGGCGTGTCGATGATGTTGACCGACACGTCGCCGATCGTGAGCGACGCGACCGCAGAACGGATCGTGATGCCGCGCTGACGTTCCAGGTCGAGCGAGTCGGTCAGCGTCGTGCCGTTGTCGACGCGCCCGACGGCGTCGATCGCGCCGGCCTCGAAGAGCAGACGTTCGGTGAGGGTGGTTTTACCGGCGTCGACATGCGCCAGAATGCCGAGATTGAGCGTGCGTGACAACAGCTACATCCTTCGAACCAAGGGACAGGGTTTCGAGAGTGATGAGCTGAGCTCGCATGCGTACTCCTCGGTCGATGGCAGCGGACCGGTCAAGCCAAGCACGCGACGGGAACCCCGTCGACCGATTTACCGGAGCGGCCGTTTCAGGGGAGTTCTTCGCGGGCCTCGCGCGCGTATTCGGCGAAGGCCGCCTCGATGTAGCCGTCGAGTGTCGCGGGTGCATAGGGCAGCAGGTCGGCCACCAGCAACGGCGCATGCCACGCGTATTCCGCCCAGGTCGGCGGCTCGGGTGGGCCGGCCTCGTCGGGTTCGGGGCTCGGCGCTGCTTCGTCGGTGACCGCGGGCTCGTGGATGCCGAGCGCGCTGGCCAGCACCGCGAGCAACATCGTCACGTCGACCCGCTCGGATGGCAGCCACGCCGTGGTCGCGCGGTAACAGCGGCCGATCACCAGCGCGATGTCGTCCGAGTCGAGGCCGTCGGGGTGCGTGTCTTCCAACAGCGATCGCAGCACGTCACCGAGCACACGGCCACCGGCGCGCTGGGTGGCCAACTCCGCGGTCGCGGCGACGTAGGCGGTGACGTCGGCACCGGCGGACGCGACGTCGACTGCTTCGGTCACGATGCGGACCAGGTCACGGGCCGATCGAGGAATGGTGCTCGCCATCCCCCCATCCTGCCCGGTGGGTACGACGATTCGGACCCGATCTCCTCCGTGCCACGAGGCCCTCTTGCCGCTTCGGCAAGATCCCTTGTGCGAGACGACGGCGCTGGGCGATGGTGCATCCATGAGCCACGGATCATCCGACCACGACCATCGACCGACCGGCGTGTTCAGCGCCGAAGACTGGGACGCCCGGTACGCGAGTGCCGACCAGGTCTGGAGCGGGCTGCCGAACACGGCGTTGGTGACCGAGGTCGCCGGGCTCACGCCGGGCCGGGCGTTGGACGTCGGATGTGGCGAGGGTGCCGACGCGGTCTGGCTGGCCGGGCGGGGATGGGACGTGACCGCGTTGGACGTCTCGCAGGTGGCGTTGGACCGAGCGGAGCGGCACGCCCGCGATGCCGGTGTCGAGGTGCGGTGGATCGCGGGCGGCCTGGTCGGGGCTCCGATTTCGGCGGGCGCGTTCGATCTGGTCTGCGGTTTCTATCCGGCGCTGCGGCGCACCGCGACCCACGACGCCGAGCGGGCCCTGATCGCCGCTGTCGCACCCGGCGGCGTGCTGCTGGTCGTACACCATGCCGACGTCGACACCGAAGAGGCGAAGGCGCACGGGTTCGATCCGGCCGATTACGTCAGCCCGGCCGATGTCGCCGCACTGCTCGGTGCGGATTGGCACGTCGCGTTCGACGAGAGACGCCCCCGTAACACGGCGACCGGCGCCGGGGCGCACCACACCCACGATGTGGTGTTGCATGCCCGGGCACCCGGCACATCGTCTGCCGTGTCGCCGCCCCGGACCTCGGCTCCCAGCGCGAGCAATGGAGCCGGACCGCCGACCTCATCCCGTTGACGAGAGCGCAGCCGTGAGGACCAACGGGAGCGGCAGCGGGGACTCGTCGGAAACGCGTTCACCGACGGCGGTGAGCCGGCCGCCGGACCATGACAGCCCGACGGTAAGCAGATGCGTCACCCCGTCGATCGGGATGCCCAACGACTGCCAATGCGTGCCGGTGAGGCGGGCCGTGTACCCGTCCATCTCG
This sequence comes from uncultured Actinomycetota bacterium, assembly GCA_963797605.1. Lineage (GTDB taxonomy): Bacteria > Actinomycetota > Actinomycetes > Mycobacteriales > Micromonosporaceae > DASQPR01. Next base: position 869,263 of record CAWCPX010000009.1, read on the forward strand.
TCGACGGTGCTTCCCGTGATCGCGATGCCGCCGGGCACGGTGACCACACTCGACAGCGCGCCCGCGTCTGAGGGCGCCGGGACCTGACGCCAGCGGTGGCCGTCCCAGTGCGCGACCAGGGCGTGACCGAGGTCGTCCGGATCGAGCACCGCCCGCCCGACAGCCCAGATGTCGTCGGGCCCGTTCGCCGTGAGAGCCTGTATTTCACCGTTGACGCCGGCGTAGGTCAGTGACGGGGCCGCCGCCCAGACCTGGCCGTCGAAGTGCAGCAGCGCCGGCTGGTCCGCGCCGGTGTAACCGGCCGCCCACACGTCGGTACGCGAACGAGCGGACACGCTTTGCAGCACCATCTCCCGGCCGCCCGGGACCGCGGTGAGCTGCCAGCCCCGGCCGTCCCAGTGTTCGAGCAGCGCCTCGTTGTGCGTGACCTGGATCGTGCCGCCGGGTTTGTTCGGATCGGGCTCGGAGCTGTCGAGGATTTCGGCCCAGCCGGTGGCCCAGACGTCGTCGGCCGCGTGTGCGGAGACGGCGAGGAGCCCGGCGCCGACCGCGTTCGCCGGCACCGGGGCGTTGACCGTTCGCATGGACGTGCCGTCCCAGTGCGCGGTCACGATCGAGCCGGCGGTCCGCGACAGGTCGCCGACGAGCCAGGCGTCGTGCGGGGACGCGGCCGAGACGGCGTTGATGCGATTGTGTTCGCCGAGCGCGTCGGTGGGCATGGCGGTCCAGCCCGGGCCGTCGTGATCGTTTCTCGTCATCAGGAGCGGACCGACGCCCGGGCTCAACGCCACTCCGTATGCCCAGGTGGTGTGCGTGTCGAGCTGGATCGCGTTGAACAGCACCCCGGAGACCGGCGGCACCGGTGCCGGGGTCCAGCAGACCTGCCCGGTTGCCGCCGACGCGGTGCCCGGGGTGAGAAAACCAAGAAGGGCAACGGCCAGAGCGATCGTTGGCACGGTACGCGTACGCGTGGCGGAATCGTTTCTCCGCGTTTGTATGGTCATGCCGTCTGTTTGTCCGCGCCCACGGATCGGGTTCCCGCCGAGCGTCCGGGTCGCGTTCGCGGAACCGAAAGTCGCCGACCGGACAAGCGGTAGACATGATGAGATCGGATCTGGAACCCACGGACGCCGAGGCGCTGGCCGGGCGGCCGGATGAGTTCGGCATCCTCTTCGAGCGACACGGGCGAGCGCTGTACGGGTATTGCGCCCGCCGTGTCGGCCCGGATCTGGCTGAGGACGTGGTCGCGCAGACGCTTCTGACCGCGTTCGAGCAGCGGCACCGGTTCGACCGGTCGGCGGAAACGGCCCGGCCGTGGCTGTTCGGCATCGCCAGCAACGTGCTGCGCAATCATCGACGCGCGGAGGTGCGTGGGTGGCGGGCCTTCGCTCGCACGGGAGCCGATCCGCTGGACGGGGTTCGCCGGGTGACCGACGGGATCGCGGATCGGGCGGACGAGCGGATCGACGCGGCGCAGGAGGTTCGGGCGATTGCCGGGGCGCTGGCGGCCATGCCAGCGGGGCAACGTGAGGTGCTGCTGATGTACGCCTGGTCCGGCCTCGACTACGCCGAACTCGCCATCGCGTTGTCGCTGCCGGTCGGCACCGTCCGCTCCCGCCTGCACCGGGCCAGGGCTCGGCTGCGAGACGCGCTACCAACCCGGCCCACGACCTGATCGACGCTTGTGACCTTTGAGGAGACAGACATGTTGAAGCACGAAGCATTTGACGCGGACGCGCCCGAGTTGCGCCTGCTGGCCGATGTTCGGCGCGAGCACGCCGAACCCGACGCGGACACCATCGACCGCCTGCGGCACGCCGTCGCGCACGCCACCCGGCATCCGGCGTCGTCGCCCCCTCGGACGCGCCGGCCGTGGCGGGTCGGCATCCCGATCGCCGTCACCGCGTCGGTCGTCGCCGCGTTGGCGGTGGCGGGCACGCTGACGACCGATCACCAGGGAGAGCGGCCGAGGGTCGCCACGACCGCGCGCTCACCGCTGGTCTCTGCCGGCGATGACGCCCAGGTGATGATGACGCTCGCTGCCCGGGTGACGCTGACGGCGCCGGCGCTCGCCCCCCACCCGGGGCAGTACGTCTATCGGCGTACCACGTCGAGGGACCTCGGCGCCTACACGTTCGCCGCCGGCACCGTCAACGTCTTCACCTCGCAGCAGCGGCAGGATTGGCTGGACCCGCGTCGGGGCCTGGTCAGCGCGCGCTATATCGCGACCGAGCGCATCGTCGGCCCGGTCACACCGCAGGACGCGCGGCTCGCCGCCGAGGTCGGTTTCGACCTGCACGCCGCGCCGAAAACGATCGACTCGGATCACCCGGAACCCGGAGGGAAGGGCGAGGCGTCGTCGCCTCCGCGGGCGCCGGGCATGCGTAACCCGACGCCGGCGTATCTGAACAGTCTGCCGACCGATCCGGTGTCGCTTCTGGCCACGATCCGCCGTGCCGCCAGCGCCGAGGGAAACGTGAAATGGTCGACCGACAAGACGGCGTTCGACATGGTGCGCGACCTGATCTCGTGGGGCGATCCGCTGCTGTCGCCGCAGTTGCGTGCGGCGCTCTACCGGGCGGTCGCCCTGATGCCGGGCGTCCGCCGGGTGCCGGGCGCGACGCGGACGGACGACGGGCACACGGGCGTGGCGATCGGTTTCGCGGAAGGAAACGTACGCGAGGAGATCGTTTTTGATCCGGTGAGCTTGCGGCCGCTCGGTGCCCGTGACGTCACGCTGACGGCGGCCGATGGCGTGCCCGCCGGCACCGTCATCTCGACGTCGTCGTTCACGTTCGCGGTCGTGGACGGCGTCGGCCAAACCAGCTGACGCGTTACCTGCCGGCGGCGCCGGCTGTCGCGGTGGCCTCCGGGTTGTCCGTGGCAGCGGCGCCGTCGGTCGTTGTGACGCTGTCGCCATGCTCGTCGTCGGGATGCCGGTCGACGAGTTTGAGCAGCCGCTTGCGTCGCCGCCACACGGCCAGGAACGCGCCACCGCCGACGGTCACGATCGACGCCCACGTCTCCCACTCGGAGAAGACCTGCTCGACGGTGTAGGAAAAGGTGCGGCCGACGGCGATCGACAGCGGCACATCGACGGTCTTGACGCTGTTGTCCGACAGGATGACCTCGATGTGCGCGGTGACTTCGAGGTCGTCGGTCGGGTGCTTGGGATGCAGGTACCAGGTCCAGAGCAACTGGATGTCGCTGCCCGTGGACGCGTTGATCGCGGTCGACGGGTCGACGGACGCGTCGGCGGTGTCGACCTCGAGCGTCGCGGACACGTGCGGGCCGACCGCGACCGTGCCAGCGGAATGCGTCGACGTCGACGGCAGCAGCGACTGAATATCGTTGGCGAGGGTCGTCGAGTCGCCGATGGACAGACCGATGCGGCTCGTCTCACCGGCCCGCAGTGACGAGGGCGTGTGCCACGCGGCCTGAGCCGTCACGAGCTGACTCAGTTGCTGGTCGGTCTGTTGGAACAGCGGTGGTGCGCTCTGGCCCGCCGAGACGATCGGGTCGGGCTCGCCGGACGTGTGGGTGCCGCCGGGAGGTTGGGCGCCACTCGTGGAACCGTTGTCACCACCGCAGCCGACCAGCACGAATATGGACAGGGCGAGGACGGCGGCGGCGACCGGGGCCGCGGGCCGAAGGGACGTCGCCCATCGAATGCGCCGTGATGCTACGGACACGACTGGTCAGCCCTTCTCAATGGGAGATTCGCTCGGCGAGGTGACGCACAGACTAGGGGTTCGAGTCGACACGCGCCACCCGCGGCGCCGCGTCGCGCCGAAGGCTGCCGTGCGCGGGTACGCCACCATCCCGACCGCCGCCGGTCTCGACGCGCTCGGATCGCTGCTGCGGCACCACCGGTGTGAAGCTGCCCGGCCGACGCGCCCGCGATGCCCGAGGCGGACCTGGCCGGCGGCGCGGTGTCGTTTGCGGAGTCGTGGCGCCACCGGCGCGTCGAGGTCGCCCAGCGGATCGTCAAAGTCGAACATCTCGAAGGGTCGCCAACTGTTGCCCTTTGAGTGAGCGATAGTGTGTTGGTGAACTTGAAGGAGTGGGCGTTGGCGCAGGGTGTGCATCCTGTGACGGCGTACCGCTGGTTCCGGGAGGGGAAACTGCCAGCTCCCGCTCGCCGCGCGGGTCGCCTGATTTTGGTGGATCTGGATCTGAAACCGGCCGAGGTGGGTGTGGTGGCAGCGTATTGCCGGGTCTGGTCGGCCGACCAGAAAGGTGACCTGGAGCGGCAGGTGGGCCGGGTGGTGGTCGGTGCGACCGGGCTGGGATTGGCTGTGGGCCGGGTTGTCAGCGAGGTCGGGTCGGGCGTGGACGGGCACCGCCGTGAGCTGAGCAAGCTTCTGTCCGACCCCAGCGTTACGGTCATCGTGGTGGAGCATCGTGATCGGCTGACCCGGTTCGGGTTCGAGTACGTGGCTGCGTCGCTGGCTTCGTGTGGCAGGCGGATCGTGGTGCTGGATGCGGGCGAGAGCGTGATGGCCTGGTCCGGGATGTCACCGAGGTGCTGACCGGTCTGTGTGCTGGCCTGTACGGGCATGGTTCGGCGTCGCGTCGGGCGGCGCAGGCGGTCGCGGTCGCCACCGGCGGGGGGGTGGTATGAGTACCGTGACGGTGATGCAGGCATACCGGTTCGCGTTGGACCCGTCCCCGGGGCAGGCCCGGGATCTGGAGCGCCACGCCGGGGCGGCCAGGTTCGCGTTCAATTGGGCTTTGGCGGCGGTGCGGGTCAACATCGGTCAACGCGCCGCGGAACGCTCCTACGGCCTTGACGGTGATGAGCTCACCCCGAGTCTGGGATGGAATCTGCCGGCGTTGCGGCGAGTCTGGAACCAGGCCAAGGGCGAGGTTGCCCCGTGGTGGGCGCAGTGTTCCAAGGAGGCGTTCAACACCGGTCTGGATGGGGTTGCCCGGGCGTTGAAGAACTGGAGCGAGTCCACATCGGGTAAACGTCGCGGCGGCAAGGTTGGTTTCCCCCGGTTCAAGTCCCGCCGCGCAACGACACCCAGCGTGCGGTTCACTACCGGGACCATTCGCCTCGCCGCTGATCGTCAACATGTGACCCTGCCGAGGGTCGGCACGATCAAGACCCACGAGTCGACCCGTAAACTCGCCCGCCGCCTTCAGGCCGGGACCGCCCGGATTCTGTCGGCGACGGTGCGCTGCGAGTGCGGCCGCTGGTACTGCGCGTTCACCGTCGAAGTCGCCCGCCAGGTGCCGGCCCCGGCCCGGGCCGGCGCGGTCGTCGGAGTGGACCTGGGCATCACCACCCTGGCCGTGCTGTCCACCGGGCAGGCGGTACCCAACCCACGGCACCTGACCAAAGCTTTGCGCCGGCTGCGTAGGGCTGCCCGTAGGTTGTCCCGGCGTCACGGCCCCGACCGGCGTACCGGCCAACAACCCTCCGCACGGTGGGAAACCGCGCGCCACGATGTCAACCGCATCCACACCCGGGTGCGGGACCTGCGCAAAGATGCGCTCCATAAGCTCACCAGCTCTTTGGCGACGACCTACGGCACGGTCGTCGTGGAAGACCTCCACGTCGCCGGGATGCTCACAAACCGCAGACTAGCCCGACACATCGCGGATGCGTCCTTCGGTGAGATCCGCCGGCAACTCGACTACAAGACCTCCTGGAACGGCGGCCAACTCATCGTCGCCGACCGGTGGTTCCCCTCCTCCAAAACCTGTTCGGCGTGCGGCCTGGTGAAACCCAAACTGAGCCTCGCGGTCCGAACGTTCACCTGCGAGCACTGCGGTCTGACCCTCGACCGGGACCTCAACGCCGCGATCAACCTCAAGCACTACGTCGACCTGGAGTGGCCGGGCGACGCTAAAACAGGGCGCGGAGCCGACCAGAAGACCAAGCCCAGCTTGGCAGGTGGCTATGAAACGCCAACCCCGCACCACCACGGTGGACAAGACAGGGACCGCCGGCTGGAAACAGCCGACTGCGGGCAGAGGCTTACACATGCTCACTCACTCGCAACGGTACGAGCACTTCGAGCGCGACGACGAGACCGCTGAGCGACCGGTGGTGGTGTTTCGGTGGGAGTCGCGTACGGAGATAGCCGAGTAGTCAGACCCGGCCGAAGAACCAGGTGCCGACGGCGTTCTCGTCGGCGCCGACGTAGAACTCGCGGACCGCCACGATCATCTCGTCGAGGGAGAGCCGACCGTCGCCGTCGAGGTCGAGCCGGTCGAACGCGAAATCGCTCTCCTCGGCCGTCGTGCCGAAGGCCTGCTGCATGACGGCGAATTCGGCCCGGCTGACGTACCCGTCGGCGTCGGTGTCGGCCAGTTCCAGGACGGCCATCGCGCCGGGCCGGAACAGGTCGTCGAACGCGCCGTCGGGCTGGCCGAAGCCGGCGAGCATGCCGTCGCGGTACTCCTGTGGGCTCAGCCGCTTGTCGCCGTCGGCGTCGACGAGGCCCTTCCAGAATCCGCTGAAGCCGTCGACGATTTTCTGCGCCCTCGGGTCGTCGAGACCGACGCCGAAGTTGGCCAGGAGCCGGACGCCCAACTCGCCCAGGTCGCGCTCCTCGACGTAACCGTTGCGGTCCACGTCGAGATGGTTGAACGCCTTGTCCAGTTTCCGCTGCTGAATGATGGTCGCCATAGCCACAGAAAATACGACTAACAGCTTTTTTAGGTCAATAGCGGACACTCGAACGGGTACCACACCGTCGACCACGCGTGAAGCGTCCGCGAAATCTCATGGTTGTCTCGCTGTGATCTCGGGGTTATGCCCGTCGTGCTCTGCTCACCCCGAGGCATCGCACACGCCGAGTGACCACTCGCGGATCAAGGCGACGCGGCGCGAATCGCATCTTCACAGCTCGCTGGGGCTGTGCCTATGAGTGAGCAGAGCAAAGCGCGCAGCAACACGTCTTGCCTCCGCCAGGGAACCACTACGCTGCGTCACCCGACCGAGCATCACATAGCGTGACCGACGACGGCACCACGCCAGAATCCGAGTGCATCGGGGCGACGCGACGGCTAGGAGTCACTGAACACGGCGTGACGCAGCCGGTGCTTCGCGGCTCGCTGGCGGGCCCGGTCGAGGTCGGCGAGCGCGCGATCACCGGCGGCGGCCTCCCGGGCGAGCAGGATGCCGTAGGTGAAGGCGTTGTCACCGTCCAGATGCGCGCGGACGCCGAAATCACGCATGACCTCGGCCGCGACCACGCTGTCCTGATGCGCGCCGAGCACGTCCTGCAGATCACCGATCCGCTTGGCGAACTGATGGGCCGGGCGCCCGACAATCGGCTCGATCACCTCGATGGCGTACCGAGCGCGTTTGTACGCCTTCCGCGCCTCGTGGAACGCGATGTCGCCGTCATCCGTACGCGGCCGCAACGTCGCTTCCTCCAAAAGGCGATCCGCGCGCCGGACCGCACTCCGGGCGCGCCGACGCAACTGCTGGTCGGAGGCGTTCGGGCCGGGGTAGCGGATGACGTCTTCGAGCGCGCGCAGCAGACCGGCATAACGGTCGCTGCCGAAGGCGTCGAGCAGTTCGACGGTCGCTCGGGCCTCGTCGGCGAGCAGACGTTCGTCAATACGTCCTCGGACCGGCCCGAGGACCAACTCCGGTGGCACTTTCTTGACCGCCCGATCGAGATGGGCGCGCAGCATCTGGCTGTCCCGCACGGCGCCGAGAAGTCCGGCCAGCCAACGCAACTCGGCCCGCAACGGTTCGCTGCGGTCGCGGTCCAGCACGAGACGGTAGGTGCGCAGCGTGGCGCGAGCGCGGCGGATCGCGACCCGCATGTCGTGCACGCCGTCGGGATCGCTCCGGCGCACCAGCGCGGCGTTGCTGAGGACCGCGGCGTGCTGGGCCCGCAGATAGGTCAAAACGACCGTGGAGGCTCCGAGCGCCCGGGCGAGTTTGAAGGGCGACGTGGCGGGTCGTACGCCCACGTCGCGGAGTATGGATTCGATCGCGTCGAGAAGGGCGGGCGTGCCGGCGACGAGTTCGACCTCGAGTTCGTGCCACTCGGTCGTCTGCCTCGGGGCGAGGATCCGGTCGGCGGTCACCATGTCGTCGGCGAGAACGGCGAGAGGGTTTCCGGCGCTGTCGCGTACGGTCGTTTCGCGGCGGTGATTGCGGATCCGGGCTATCGGTTCGAGCGGCGCCCCACCGGTGATCGCGCGGACTTCGCCGGTCAGTGAGTCGGGGACGTCCGTGGACAGGTCCTCGTGGGTTTCGGTCCGGCCGACCGCTGTGGTCCGTTTCAGGTGCCAGCCGGCGTCGGCACCGCCTTCCCGTCGTCGCAGTGTCGTCGCGTCCGCCGTGAGCCTCAGGTCGTCAGTGTCGTAGTAGATGGCGTCCAGGTCGACCTCTTCGGGGCCGGTGACCGCGGCGACGCCGGGCAAGGTCGTGAGATCAGGCAACACGAACGCCGCCGGTACGGTGTACTTCCGCTCGATCTCCGTTGTCGTCGTCGCCACGGCTCCCCCTTTCGTGCCCGGTGGGTTCCGGGCTCATGCACGGTGACCGACGCGCCGGTCACACCGCAGGCGACGGCTGTGGCTCGGTGGCACCGCGATCGCCGTACGCCGATGATGATTGTCCCGCGGTCAGCGGTTGGGCGATGTCCTCCAGCGATTGTCGTTCCGCCTTGACGCCGAAGAAGATCTCCACCAGACCACCGGCTCCGGCCCCGCGGGCCGATAAGGACGACAATCGCTCACTCGGCCAGCATCGCGCGAGCGGCCGCCTCGATGTGCGACGCGTCTATGCCCGCCGCGGCCAGCAACTCCGCCGGGGTGCCTGAGCCCGGCATCTCCCGGACGCTCAGATGGGCCAGCCGGAGCGACTGCTCGCCGCGCGCCAGCAACGCGTCGGCGACGGCGGAGCCGAGACCGCCCTCGGGATGGTGGTCCTCGGCCACGATGAGACGGCCACCTGTGTCCGTCACCGCGGCGACCAGTGTGTCCGTGTCGATCGGCTTGACCGAGTACAGGTCGATGACCCGAGCCTGGATGTCGTCGGCCGCCAGTCGATCCGCCGCTTCAAGACAGGCATGCAGGGTCACACCCGCGCCGATGAGCGTGACGGCGTCCGATCCGCTCGATCGCACCACTTTGGAGCCGCCGATCGGAAACGTCTCACTGGCGCCGTACAGCACCGGATACGCTCCCCGCGTCGTACGCATGTAACTGATGCCGGTCTGCTCGGCCATCGACGCGACCAGGGCGGCCGTGCTCGTGGCGTCGCTGGGGTAGAGCACCGTCGAACCCTGGACGGCTCGCATCATCGCGAGATCCTCCAGCGCCATCTGCGACGGGCCGTCCGCGCCGATCTCGACACCGGCGTGCGAGCCGACGAGCCGGATGTTCGCCTGCGAGATCGCGGCCATCCGGATGAAGTCGTACGCCCGGGTGAAGAACGCGGCGAAGGTCGAGGCGAACGGGGCGTAGTGCCGCACGCTCAGACCGACGGCGGACGCGATCAGTTGCTGCTCGGCGATGAACATCTCGAAGTAACGGCCGGGATAGGCCTTCGCGAACTCGTCCGCGTGCGTCGAGTTGCTGACCTCGCCATCCAGCGCGACGACTTTCGGATCGGTGCCGCCGAGGGCCAGGAGCGCGTCGCCGTACGCCTTCCGGGTCGCGACCTTGTCACCGATCCCGTACGCCGGTGCCGCTCCGCCCGGGGTCACCGGGACGACAGCCGCGACCAGGCCCGGTTGCGGGACCGGGCCGCGGACCCGCAGGTGCCGTTGCCCTCCGAGTTCGGCGATCGCGCGCTCGGCCATGTCCTCGGGCAGTGGCTTGCCGTGCCAGCCCTCATGGTTCTCGACCTCAGAGAACCCGCGGCCTTTGAGGGTGCGGGCGAGGATCACCGTCGGCCGGTCACCACCGGCCTGGCCGGCGGTCGTCATCGCCGCGTCGATCTCCTCGACGTCGTGGCCGTCGACCTTGATCACGCGGGCTCCGAAGGCCTCGGCCCGCCGGGCGTACGCGTCGAGGTCCCACTGCAGTTCGGTCGGTCCGCGCTGGCCGAGCCGGTTGACGTCGACCATGGCGATCAGGTTGGACAGCCGGTAGTAGGCGGCCTTGTCGAGCGCTTCCCAGATCGACCCCTCGGCCATCTCGCTGTCGCCGCACAGCACCCACACGCGATAGGGCAGCTCGTCGAGGTACCTTCCGGCGAGCGCGACGCCGACGCCGTCCGGCAGCCCCTGGCCGAGTGAACCCGTGGCGACGTCGACCCATGGCAGCACCGGCGTCGGGTGGCCCTCCAACCGGCTGCCGAATCGGCGGTAGCCGGTCATGAGCTCGTCGTCGGAGACCACGCCGACGGCTTTGTAGACCGCGTAGAGCAGCGGCGACGCGTGGCCCTTGGAGAAGATCAGGTGATCGTTGGCGGCGGCGGCCGGATCATCCCAGTCGTAGCGCAGGTGTCGCGAGACGAGCACCGCGAGCAGGTCCGCCGCCGACATGCTGGAGGTCGGGTGCCCGGAGCCGGCGCTGGTGCTCGACCGGATCGAATCGACGCGTAGTTGTGCGGCGAGATCGCGCGTGGTGGCCAGGTCGATCTCGGTGAGCGTTGCGTTGCTGGTCAAGGTCAACACCCTTCTCCAGGTACGTCTTATTCCGGCCATACCCCGGCTCTCACCCTTCCACGCCGAGGCCGACGGCGTCCGGGCTTTCGGTAGAGCTTCGAGGTGATCTACGACTGATAGGTGGTCGCTCACGTCGCCGCGGTCGTCACCGCGATGACCGGGCCGGCGTGGGTCGGTAGGGTGGCCCCGGTGGTTCGGGACGAAGGATGATGCGGTGCGGGTAGCGGTGGTCGGCGGCGGGATCAGCGGGATGTGTCTGGCGCAGGGATTGCGTCGCGACGGCATCGACACGATGGTCTACGAACGCGACCCGGCACTTCACACCCGGCACCAGGGCTACCGCATCCACCTCGACGGGCGGGCCGGGCGCGCTCTCCACGAGTGCCTGCCAGCGGACCTGTACGAGTTGTTCCGGGCCACCCTCGGCGCGCCGGGCACCGCGATCAGCATCGTCGACCAGCGGCTCACGGTGCGCCACCGGATCTCCGGCACGCCGGGTGACGTCGCCGATCCGACGGCTCTCAGCGCACCGGCCAACCGCCAGACGCTGCGCGAGGTCCTGGTGACCGGGCTCGACGACGTGATCGCGTTCGGGCGCCACTGCACCGGCTACGAAGAGTTGCCCGACGGCGTGCGGCTGCGTTTCGCCGACGGGTCGACCGCCGACGGGGACGTGCTGGTCGCCGCCGACGGCATCGGGTCTCTGGTGCGCCGCCAGTACCTGCCCGACGCACGCGTGGTCGACACCGGTGCCCGCTGCCTGTACGGCAAGACCCTGTTGACCCCGCGAACGCTCGCGCTGGTGCCGCCGACGCTGTTCGACGGGTTCACCGCGGTGATCGGCGGCGGGGTCGTCGGCCTGGCCAGCGCGCTGGTCCGCTTCCCCGAGCCGCCCGATCAGGCCGCCGCCCGCATCTGTCCGCGGGCCCGGATCTCCCCGGCCGCCGACTACCTCATGTGGGCCGTCACCGCGCCCGGCGAGCATTTCGGGCTGCGCGACGACCGCCTGATGGCCTCGGACAGCGCGACACTGCACCGCCTCGCCGAGTCCGCGATCGCGCGCTGGCACTCCGACCTGCGCGGACTGGTCGCGCAGGCGGAAACGGACGAGACCTTCGTGGTCCGCATCAGCACGTCGCAACCCGTCGGCGCGTGGCCGGCGAGCCGTATCACCGCGATCGGCGACGCCATCCACGCGATGAGCCCGGCCGGTGGCTCCGGGGCCAACACCGCGCTCACCGACGCCGCCCTGCTGCGCCAGGAACTCTCGGCCGCCGCACGCGGCGAAAAGCCGCTGCTGTCCGCGATCGGGGCCTTCGAAGAACGCATGCGCGATTACGGGTACGCGGCGGTCGCCGCCGCCGATCGGAACATGACGAACATGTGGGCACGACGGCATCCGGTGCTGGCCCGTGTCGCCGGGTTCCTCAACCGAGGCCGTTGATCAGGGTGCGCCGGGTTCGGTGAGCGCTGCCGCGAGGTCGCTGCGCCGGCGGATGCCCAGCTTGTCGTACACGTGACTGAGACGTCCGCGCACTCGCGTGTGATGACCGCACCGCGCCGGCCCGGACGTGGGCCAGAGCCGCCTCGGCAGCGGCTTCGGCAGCGACCGGGCGCAGGCCGGTACGGTCCTCGGTCGCCTGTCCTGACCGGGGGCGCCCGGCGGTCAGTAGGCCATGACGGTTTTCAGATCGGTGATCACGGCCGTCAGCGCGCCGTCGATCTCCTGCAATCGCCGGGCGTCGTGCCTGTCCTTGCCGACCAGGCGACGGGTCTCCAATCGCAGCTCACGGTAGTCACGCGGGCGCAAGTGGGCGACCCGTTCCAACGGGATCGGCACGTACGCCTTGTCGACCCGGATCGACGCCACGTCTCCCCAGTGGACTCTCGGCACCGCCAGCCACGTCAGCAGCAGGTCCCGGGCGCGCAGGCATTTCTCCTCGAGTTTGATGTCGAGGTAGAGCATGCCCGGATTGTGGCTCCACGTCACCGAGGTGGAGTACTCCTGGGCCGCGTCGGTGGCGATGGTCAGCAGTTGGAACAGGAACGGATCCGATCGATCGTCGACCCGGCCGCTGATCGTCGCGTAGTTCCGCAACGAATCCTGTGCGGTACGCGCGTTGACGAACACCTTCTCGTATCGCCCGAGGTGCTTCTCGAACGCCCGGCGGAGGTGATCGTTGTGCACCGCGGTCCGGTGGCGGGTCCAGACGACGAGCCACGAACCCGCCGCGGTGATCAGGGCCCCGCCGAGAGCACCGATCGCGGCGACCAGAGCGTCGGACATCGGCTCACGCGGCCCGGACGGCGTGCATGTTCGGGATGATGATGAAGGTACGCGTGACGGTGACGTTGTTGAGTTTCTGAATGTTGCCCATCACGAGTTTGTGCAACTCGTCGACGGAGGATGTCTCGACTCTCGCGATCACGTCAGCTTCGCCGTAGACGGCCTCGGCCTCCTTGACGAACTGCGGAAACTGGTCGAGAAGCGTGTTGACAAGGTCCCCGGAGCCCTTGGCCGGCACTGTGATGAGAACGTACGCGGAAACAACGGAACCACTGCTCATGACGACCCCCCAGGGCGTGAACGACGGCATGTTGCCGCCGCCCGTCTCTGACGGACCGTCAGGCGGCGGTCACCTTGGCCTTGCCCCGCCGCATCGGGACGCCCTGGGCCACCGCCGGGCCGTAGAACGTGTCGTCGACGGGCTCGCGTTTGTCGGGGCCGACGACATCGGCCTCGATGTCGCCGACGAACCGCGCCAGATTGCGGCGGCTCTGCATCAACACGTCGATACGCTCGTCCAACGCGGCCAGCTCACCGGCGAGCACCGCGGCCAGTTCGGCCCGCTCGTGGGGGTCGGCCGGCATCTCCGGCGCACCGTCGATGAGGTAGCGGATCGCCAGCCGCACGACGTGGGTCGGCAACGCGGACGCGAGCATGCACCGAATGTGACGCACCCGTTGAATGTCGTCTTCGTGGTAAACGCGATAGCCGACGGCGGTGCGATCGGGGCGGAGAAGATCCTGCTGCTCGTAGTAGCGGAGCATCCGTTCGGTGGCACCGGTACGCGCGCTGAGTTCACCGATCTGCATACACCGCACAACACGGTTGACTCTCACATCGATGTCAGGCCTTAGCGTCCATTTCATGATCATTGTTGTCTTGATGGTGTGCGCCTTCGGCGTAGCCACCACGGAATTCGTGCTCGTCGGCGTATTGGGGCAGGTCGCGGACGCGCTCGGGGTCTCGGTCGCGCAAGCCGGCCTGCTCGTGACGGCCTACATGCTCGTCGTGAGCATCGGCGGCCCGGCCGCGACCGTGCTGACCCGCAGGGTGCCGCGCCGGCCGCTACTCGTGGCCACGATGGCCATCGCCCTGCTCGCGGCGACCGGATCCGCGATGGCACCCGGTTACGGATGGCTGATGGTGGCACGCATGGCGTCCGCGCTGGCGCAGGCCCTTTTCATGGCGGTGGCGTCCCAGGTCGCCATGGCCGCTGTGGCTCCCGAGCGCCGTACGGCCGCGGTGGCCAGCGTCTTCAACGGTTTCGCGGTCGCGACCGTGGCCGGTTTGCCGCTGGGCACCCTGATCGGCGAGGCGTTCGGGTGGCGGGCGACGTTCGTGGCGGTCGCCGTGCTGCTCGCGGTCGGACTCGCCGGCGTGGTCATCTTCGCCCCGGCGATCGACAATCCGGCACCGGGACGCCTCGCGGACAGCGTCACGCCGCTGCTCACCCGCCGAGTCGGTGCGCTGCTGCTGGTGACGCTTCTGTCGCTGACCGGTTTCGTGGCCGCGTTCACGTACGTCGAGCCGACGCTGCGTGAGGTCACGGGCCTGTCCCCGACGTGGGTGACCGTGGCACTCGTCGTCTACGGCGCCGGCACGATCGCCGGCACCGCGTTCGCCGGCCGGATCCCGCCGATCCGGATCGCCGTCGTGCTGCCGGGCGCGGTCGGGGCGCTCGCGGTCGCGCTGACGTTGCAGACATTCTCGGTACGCTCCCCCGTCGCAGCGGTCGCCGGGCTGCTCGTACTCGGAGCGACCGCGTTCGTCGTCGTCCCGCTCGGGCAGACGTGGCTGATGGGCGAGGTGGGCGAGGCCGCGGCCGGCGTCGCCGCGTCGGTCAACATTTCGGCGGCCGGGCTCGCCGGGGCGGCGGGAGCGGCGTTGGGCGCGGTCGTGATCGGTGGCCCGGGATTGGTCTGGATCGGCCCGATCGCCGCCGTGCCGGTCGCCGTCGGCGTCGTGGCGGCGTGGTCTTTGCGCGGGCGTGCGGTGGTCGGGCAGATCGGCCGGTCGGTGGCCAGCCGCCCGTGATGGATCCCGTCGGGCCGCCACATCCCTGCCATGATCCGCGTGATCATGGGGTCCGCGCGGTCAACGGTCGGTTTCAGCGACACCCTGTCCATGATCACGCGGATCATGGACAGCCGGGGCCAGGTGCGATCATCGACGGTCGGGGCCGCGTGCGATCATCGCGTGTTCACCCGGTCTGTCTGCTCACGGTTGCTGGTAGTTCACGGCGTGGCCCTCCGCGACGGCGGTGGCCAGGTCACGGGACTTCTGTGGCTGATCGTCGTCTGTCCACGGGGGCGGCACGGGAGTCTCGTCGTGCCGCACCTCGGCTGGACCGACAGCCGCCGCCATGAGAGCGCTGTTGGGGATGTTGAGTGGTCCGTCGTCGGTCTGCAGCATCGTATAGAGCAGTCCGGCCGAGACGATCACGCCTTCGTGCGGACCGTTGATGGCGCCGGCCATGACGCGGATGCGCTGACCGGGCACGTACGGTCGCGCGAACAGCAGCACGATGCCGGCGAACAGGTTTCCCAGGATCGGCTGGGCGGCCAGGCCGACGACGATGCCCGTGATCGCGCCGCCGATCAGCAGATGACCGAGGTCCACCGCGCAGAGATCGCAAACCGTGATCGCGGCGATCAGGTAGCCGACGAGCAGGACGATGATGCGCAGCGGAGTGGCGGCTGCGGCTCCCGCCCGAGCGGTGGTGAATCGGTCCACCTCCCGGGCGGCGGTCCGGCTGGCCGCGATTCCGAAGATCGCGGTCAGCAGGGCGCAGCCGTACGCGAACAGCCGTACGTGTGCTGAATGCGCGTGCACGCCGCCGATCTGGTGGCCGGTGATCAACGCGGCCAGGGCGATGGTGCCGAAGACGACCGTCCGCCGGAAGTCGGCTCGTACGTGTGCCTCGATGGCACGGACAGCGTCACGGGCGGCGCGGGCACGCGGGATGGAGCTGGCAAACGGGGAGTAATCGCGGTTCGTCACCACACCAATCTGCCCTGGTATCGGGGAAAGTTCACCCTTCGGCCACCGAGGCGAACGCCACAGCCGGGACCCGCGAGGCGGATTCCGGCTGTGGCATGTCCGTTGTCAGGCCGCTCACACGCGGCGGCGGCGGGTGCCCGTTCCGGCCACGAGCGCGACACCGATGGCGGCGAGGATCACCTGGATGATGTGCTCGATCCAGTTCACGCCGGAGGTGTGGGCGACGCCGAGGGCGGAGGCGATGAGGAAGCCGACGAACGAGGCGACGACACCGACCAGAAGCGTCATGCCGAGGCCCATGTTCTGCTTGCCGGGGACCACGAGGCGACCGAGGCCGCCGATGACGAGGCCGATGATGATCGTCCAGATGATGACAGCGACGGTGATATGCACGGGGGCGACCTTTCCCAGAAATGACGTTGAGGCGTTAACGCCCGGTATTTGCCCCGGAGTCACGGTGTCAAAACGTCGCGATCGTCGCTTGATCGTGACTGGCGCCACAGATCCGCGAGCGCGGATCGGTCGATCACGGCGAGCGGCGCCGCAGGATGCTCCGCGTGACGGTGAAACCCGATGGCGCGGACCTTCCGGCGTTGTTAGCTTCCGGCCATGACCGACGCACCCGCACCCGCACTCGGAACCGGTTCCCGACTCATGTTCAACGGACCGCTCAGTGACGAACGTGCCAATCGATTCGCCGGCGAACTCGCCGCCCGAGCGCCAGCGACCGTTGTCGACTACGGCTGCGGCTGGGGTGAGCTGCTGCTACGTGTGATCGCCGCGGCGCCCGACGCCCGAGGCATCGGCGTGGACACCCACAAGACCGACATCGCCCGCGGCCGGATGGAGGCGGAGCGGCGAGGACTGGCCAACCGCGTCACCTTCCTTGAAGAGGCTGCCGCCACGCGAACGGGCGGCGCCGACGTTGCCATCAGCGTCGGTGCCTACCAGGCGTTCGGCTCCATCGGGGAGTCGCTTGCCGCGCTGCGGACGCGAGTGAATCCGGGCGGCCGGTTGTTGTTCGGCGCCGAATACTGGGAGCGTCCGCCGACCTCGGAACAACTCGGGAACATGTGGCCGGGCATCACCGCCGACGACTGCACAGACCTGGTGGGGATCGTCGACCAGGCCACGGCGGCCGGGTTCCGTCCGATACGCATCGAAACGGCGACCCGTGGGGAATGGGAGGAATTCGAGTCCGGGTTCGGTGCCGAGATCGAGGAATGGTTGCTGGACAATCCGGCGCACCCGGACGCGGAGGGCGTTCGCGCGAAAGTCGACACGAGCAGGTCGATTTGGCTGCGCGGCCACCGTGACGTGATGGGCTTCGCCTACCTGACCCTCGGCGTGCCGCGCTCCCTCGAGCGTGCCTAGGCGCCCTGTCACGCGCGCCCGATGACCGCCGCCGTCTCCTTCTCCGAGCGCGGCGCCTCGTGATGGATGAAAATCGGCCACGAAAGCGATACATAGTTCCCCGATAGTTTTAGTAGGCATATCGGAGGAGCATCATGGTTGCGTTGGCACGTACGCCTTCGCCGCGCCACGGATCCGGCGAAGCTGTCTTACGAAAGTGAGAACGAACTCGATGACCACGGCACATCCCCTCGACAATCCGGCACAGTCGTCACTGCTCGGCCCGCACGCTCACTTCGCCGAGCGCCACGGTCAGGCCCTGCGGTATCCGACCGACGTGTCACCGTTCGTCGCGCTCGCCGACGACGCCGACGAGACGGCGTGGCATGACGTCGCAGTCCTGTTCGGCCCGGGTGCGGTCGTGCCCGTCGCCGGCATCACCGCTCCGCCGCCCGCCGACTGGGAGGTGGTCCTGGATCTCCCCGGCGTACAGATGATCGACGCGTCCGTGGCGTCCGCGCCCGACCCGGAGGCGGTCCGGCTCGGCCCGGCCGATGTTCCGGAGATGCTCGACCTGGTGGCGCGTACGCAACCGGGTCCGTTCCTGCCCCGCACGATCGAACTCGGCACCTATCTGGGAATCCGTCGCGGCGGCACGCTCGTGGCCATGGCCGGCGAGCGGCTGCATCCCCCGGGCTGGACGGAGATCAGCGCCGTCTGCACCGACCCGGCGTTCCGGGGGCAGGGCCTCGCGTCCCGGCTCGTGCTCGCGATCGCGGCCGGCATCCGCGCCCGCGACGAAACTCCGTTCCTGCACACCGCCGCGCACAACACGAACGCGATCCGGCTCTACGAATCGCTCGGCTTCGCGCTTCGCCGCACCCTGACGTTCCTGGCTGCCCGGGTGCCCGCAGCGGCACCCGTCGGCTAAACCTGTCCAGTCGATCATGGTGATCGGCAGGACAGGGCTTGATCGGGCATCGCTCGGCTGATCCCATGAAGGAGAAGACATCGTGACCAGATACGCCAGCCCGGTCGACACCGAGACCTACGGCGTCTACACGATCAAACGTGTTCCCGGCGACGAACGGCCCCTCTACCGCTTCACCGGCCGGATCACGGCAGACGGCTCCAGCGGCTTCCGGGCCGAGCCGGGCCGCTACCACATCTACGCGGGATGGTTCTGCCCGTGGGCCCAGCGCACCACGATCGAGCGCTCGCTGCACGGGCTGGAAGACATCGTCTCGGTGTCCTATGTCGACGACAAGCGAGATGCCCGCGGGTGGGCGTTTCGTGAGCACCACGGCGCCGATCCGGTCAACGGGTTCGAGTTGCTGCGCGAGGCGTACAACGCGACCGAACCCGACTTCGACGGGCACGTCTCGGTGCCGACGTTGTGGGATCGGCAGACCGGGCGGATCGTCAGCAACAACTTCACGACGATCGGCATCGACCTGGCGACCCAGTTCGGCGCGTGGAGCAACGGCGCCGACACCTACCCGGCGGCGTCCCGGGACGACATCGAAGAGCTGGACAGGTGGCTCGGTCCGGCCGTGAACCAGGGCGTGAACGCCGCCGCCGGCGAGGAGGGGGCGCGGAAGCGTCTGCTGGGCGCCTTCGCCGACCTCGACGAGCGCCTGGCCACCCGCCGCTATCTGCTCGGCGACCGGTTGACCGAGGCCGACGTGCGACTGTACGTGAGTCTCGCCCGCTACGACGCGCAGGCGAACGCGCACCGCACGATCAACGGTGGTCTGGCGGAGTTCCCGCACCTGTGGGCGTACGCCCGCGACCTGTACGCCGAGCCCGCGTTCCGCGACACCACCGACTTCACCACGTTCACGGCCGCCGGCGCGACCGTGCCCGACTGGGACGCACCGACCGATCGGCCGACACTCACGTTCGCGAATGTGTCTTGATATCCCTATCACGCCGATAGGGATTGCGCGTCAACAGGTGAAACCGTTACGCTCAGGGCAGGTCAGGAGGTAGTGACCGTGCATACACGAACCGATCTCGTGCTCGCCGCGCCACGGCGCCGACTGCCCTTCTCCCGTCGCCACATCGATCTGCGGCGCACCGCCAGCGCTCTGTGTCGGGGCTTCGACGCCCCGGTCCTCGGCTGAACCAAGCGACCGACACGCAGCTCCGCCCCCGCATAGCCCGGGGTCCGCGGGCACGTTTGGTGTGCCCATCGAGCGATTGAGGAGCGACCTCACCATGCCCACCCGAACCGGACCACTGCACCTCTCCGTCGCCCTCGACGGCACCGGCTGGCACCCCGCGGCCTGGCGCGAGCCGCAGGCCCGGCCCGGCCGAGCTGTTCACCGCCGCGTACTGGCTCGACCTCGTCCCAGGAGGCCGAGCGCGGTCTGCTCGACTTCGTCACCATCGAAGACTCCCTCGGCCTGCAGTCGTCGCGCTACACCGAGCCCGACGACCGCACCGACCAGGTTCGGGGACGCCTCGACGCGGTCCTCATCGCGGCCCGGGTCGCGCCGCTGACCCACCACATCGGCCTGGTCCCGACCGCCGTCGTCACCCACACCGAGCCGTTCCACGTCGCCAAGGCCATCGCCACGCTCGACTACGTCAGCACCGGCCGGGCCGGCGTGCGCGTACAGGTATCGGCGCGGCCCGGCGAGGCGGCCCATTTCGGCCGGCGCGACGTTCCCGACGATCCGGATCGAGGACCGCGACGATCCGGTCGTGCAGCGGCTTGTCGGCGAGCTGTTCGACGAGGCCGCCGACTACGTCGAGGTGGTGCGGCGGCTCTGGGACAGCTGGGAGGACGACGCCGAGATCCGCGACGTCCGCCACCGGCCGGTTCGTCGATCGCGACAAGCTGCACTACATCGACTTCGAGGGCCGAAACTTCCGCGTCAGGGGACCGTCGATCACGCCGCGCCCACCACAGGGCCAGCCGCTCGTCACCGCGCTCGGCCACCAGAGCGTGCCGTACCAGCTGATCGGCCGGGTCAGCCGACGTCGTCTTCATCACGCCGCGCGACGCCGACCACGCCCGGGCGATCGTCGCCGAGATCCGGGCCGCGCAGGCCGCGGCCGGTCGGGCCGAGGAGCCGGTCCACGTCTTCGGCGACCTCGTCGTCTTCCTCGACGAGACGCGCGACCGGCGCGACCGACCGCAAGGCCCGGCTCGACGACCTGGCCGGCGGCGACTACACCAGCGACGCCACGGTCTTCGCCGGCACCGCCGCCCAGCTCGCCGACCTGCTCGAGGACTGGCAGCAAGCCGGCGTCAGCGGCTACCGGCTGCGCCCCGGCACGGTTCCACACGACCTGGAGGCCATCACCCGCGGGCTCGTGCCGGAACTGCAGCGCCGGGGCGTGTTCCGCCGCGCCTACGAAGCCGACACCCTGCGCGGCCTGCTCGGCCTGTCCCGCCCCGCCAACCGCTACGCGGCCGCGGCCTGAATTCGGAGCCCCTCGAGCCTGTCAGCGAACCATGAACAGCATGGCCGCGCCCTGCGAAGCGGGACGGACATGAGCAAACCGCAAGCAGATCCACCTCGGCGCGCACTTCCCCGGCGTCAACAACACCACCGTCTGGAGCGATCCCGAGCGCCGGCAGCCAGATCGAGTTCAGCTCGTTCCGACACTTCGCCCAGACCGCCGAGCGCGGCAAGTTCGACTTCTTCTTCCTGGCCGAGGGCCTGCGCCTGCGCGAGCAGGGCGGGCTGATCTACGACCTCGACGTGGTCGGCCGGCCGGACACGTTCACGGTGCTGGCCGCGCTCGCCGCCGTCACCGATCAGCTCGGCCTGGCGGGCACGATCAACTCGACCTTCAACGAGCCCTACGAGGTGGCCCGCCAGTTCGCGAGCCTCGACCACCTCTCGGGCGGCCGGGCCGCGTGGAACGTCGTCACGTCGTGGGACGCCTTCACCGGCGAGAACTTCCGCCGCGGCGGATTCCTGGCACAGGACCACCGATACGCGCGAGCCGAGCAGTTCATGCGTACGACCTGGGAGCTGTTCGACTCGTGGCGCGGCGACGAGATCGTGGCCGACAAGGATTCCGGGCGTCTTCCTCGGCGACGCGGATGCCGGCCGGTTCCGGCATCACGACGACCACTTCGACATTTCCGGCCAGTTCAACGTGCCGCGCAGCCCACAGGGGCGCCCGGCCATCTTCCAGGCCGGCGACTCGGACGAGGGCCGGGACTTCGCGGCGGCGACCGCGGACGCGATCTTCAGCCGGCACAGCACGTTCGACGCCGGGCAGGCGTTCTACGCGGACGTGAAGGGTCGGCTGGCACGGTTCGGCCGTACCCATGACCAGCTCTTGATCTTGCCAGCGGCGACGTTCGTGCTCGGCGACACCGATGCCGAGGCGCAGGAGCTGGCGCACCAGGTGCGGCTGCAGCAGGTCAGCGGGCAGACCGCGATCAAGTTCCTGGAGCAGCTGTGGAACCGCGACCTGTCCGCCTACGACCCGGACGGCCCGCTGCCGGAGATCGATCCCGACACCGGTGAGCACACCGTCGCGCGGGGCCGGGCGAGCGTGCGGATGTACCGGGACCCGGTCGCGACCGCGAACGAATGGCGCGAACGGGCGGCGGCGGAGAAATGGTCAATTCGCGAGCTGATCATCGAGGTCACGGGCCGGCAATCGTTCATCGGCTCGGCGGCCACCGTGGCCGAGACGATCGACAGGTTCGTGCAGAAGGACGCAAGCGACGGCTTCATCCTGGTGCCCCACATCACGCCGGGCGGCTTGGACATCTTCGTCGACACGGTGGTGCCGCTGCTGCAGGAACGCGGCTCGTTCCGCACCGAGTACGAGGGCAGCACGCTGCGGGAGAACCTCGGTCTGGCGCCACACGGGGCGGTTGTCGAACAGGTGGCAGCGTGAGCGAGCTTGTCGGAGCGAACCATGAGACAGCATGGCCGCGCCCTGCGAAGCGGGGGCGGACATGAGCGAGCTTGTCGGAGCGAACCATGAGACAGCATGGCCGCGTCCTGCGAAGCGGAGGCGGGCATGACCACAACACCACTCGGGGTGCTCGACCTCGTACCGATCTCGACCGGGTCGACCGCGGCGGAGGCTCTGCGCAACAGCATCGACCTCGCGCAGCAGACCGAACGATTCGGGTACGCCCGCTACTGGTTCGCCGAGCACCACCTCAACCCCGGTGTGGCCGGCACCTCCCCCGCCGTTGTGCTCGCCCTGACCGCGGCCGCCACCTCGACGATCCGGCTCGGGTCGGGTGCGGTGCAACTCGGCCACCGCACCGCGCTGTCGACCGTGGAAGAGTTCGGCCTGCTCGACGCGCTGCACCCGGGGCGCCTGGATCTCGGTCTCGGCCGCTCTGGTGGGCGGCCGCCCGAACCAACACGCGAGCCGACGCTCGCCGGCCCGAGCCAGGTCATCAACGGGTACACCGCGAACGGGCTGCGCATCCCGGCGAAGTTCTCCTTCGAAGGGCTGCTCAAGTCGCCGCGGTTCGCCTTGCAGAAAGGACTCCTGGCGCAGCCGCACGCGGAGCCACAGAACTACACCGAGCAGATCGGCGACATCCTGGCGCTCATCGCGGGCACCTACCGCAACGCCGACGGCGTCGAGGCGCACGTGATCCCGGGCGAGCACGCCGACCTGCAGATCTGGATCCTCGGCAGCAGCGGCGGTGATAGCGCGAACGTGGCCGGTCACAACGGGCTGCGTTTCGCAGCGAACTACCACGTCAGCCCGGCTACCGTGGTCGAGGCCGCCGAGGGGTACCGGGCCGCGTTCCGGCCGTCGGCGGTGCTCGACCGGAGGTACATCAGCGTGTCCGCCGATGTCGTGGTCGCTGACGACGAGGCGACCGCACGCGAACTCGCCACGGGCTACGGTCTATGGGTGCGCAGCATCCGCAGCGGCTCCGGCGCGATCCAGTTCCCGACGCCGGCCGAGGCTCGTCGACACGTGTGGACGGCCGAGGACCGCGCCCTGGTCGACGACCGGGTCGAGACGCAGTTCGTGGGCACCGCCGCGCACGTCGCCGATCAGCTCGAGACGTTGCGCGACGCGACCGGCGCCGACGAGCTGATCGTCACGACGATCACCCACGACCACGCCGACCGGGTCCGGTCCTATGAGCTGCTGGCTCAGGAATGGCACCGGCGATGATCGTTATGAGGCGAGCGCGATGAACATGCGACCGGCGTTGCAACCGGAGGAATTGCGGCGGGTATTCGCCGCGTTCCCGACGGGCGTGACCGCTATCGCCGCGCTCGTTGACGGCGTCCCGGTCGGGCTCGCGGCGAGTTCGTTCGTCTCGGTGTCGCTCGACCCGCCGATGGTGTCGGTGTGCGTCGCTCACACGTCGACCACGTGGCCCCGGTTGCGGCAGGTGCGGCGGCTGGGTGTCAGCGTGTTCGGCGCCCATCAGGAGGAGGCGTGCCGTCGCTTCAGCGCCCGCGACGGCGACCGGTTCGCGTCTCTGCGGTGGCGCTTGGGTGAGGGCGACGGCATCGTGATCGACGGGTCGAGCGCGTGGCTCGATTGCAGCATCGAGCAGGAGATCCCCGCCGGCGACCACGACATCGTGCTGCTGCGCGTACACAACCTCGACGCCGATCCGACGGTGGCACCGTTGGTCTTCCACGGCAGCCAGTTCCGGCAGCTCCAACCGCACGACCGCGCGGCATGATGAACGAGCACCGGCGGCGCCCGATTTGTCGCGTGTCGACACGCTGATCCTCGGATCTCCGACGCCACGGTCACCGGAACCCCGCGGAACGACACTGACGTCGGAAATCCGAGCCTGTCGGCGTGTCATGAGAGCGTGTCGCGTGGCGTTCTGTGCGCGCTGAACGGAGCCCGGGCATCACGCGCTCGGAGTTAGCTCGGGTCATCGTCGCAGCGACCGTGCCGCTGCCTGATCCCCAGAGTTCCCGAGTGATCGCGGACGCCGGCGACGACCGGCCACCGTCGCTGGTCGACTAGGTTCGGATCATGACAACGCTTCCCGACGACCTCGTCACCCTGTTACAGGGTCAGGCCCTGGGCTTCATCGCGACCGTGATGCCGGACGGATCGCCGCAGGTCACACAGGTGTGGGTCGACACCGACGGTGAGCACGTGGTGGTCAACACGGTGCGCACGCATCAGAAGGCCAGGAACATCGCCCGCGATCCCCGGGTCGCGATCAGCATCGCCGACCCGACCGATCCGACGCGCTACTGGGCCGTCCGCGGCACCGTCGTCAACTCGACGACCGAGGGCGGCGCGGAGCACATCGAAGCGCTGTCGCATCGCTACACCGGCCGGCCGTACCCGTGGTGGGGTGGCCCCGATCAGGTCCGTGTCATCGTGACGATCAAACCCGAGTCGATCGCCGGACAGCACTGAACGGGTCGCCGTCACCCGAGGGCGGGTAACGTCGCGGACCGGCAATCACCGGTGGGGCGCGGTCCGGCCGACGCGGACGGGCAGCGCGGACGCGACCGGTCCTGCTAGCGTGCGCAGCTATGGGAGCGGTCAAACCTTGGCACATTGCCGTGTTGTGCTGTTGTCTCGTCGTGGTCGCGATCGTCGCCGGTGTCATCGTGCTGATCGTGCAGCGAGCCAACCGCAAACAGAACGGTCCGGGTGTCGTCCCCGGGCCCGGATGGCCGGGCGGCCCGGCTGGATGGCCGGGTAACCCACAAGGTGGCCCGACTCCAGGTCCCGGCCCCGCTCCTGGGCCGGGTGCAGGCCCGGGTCCCGGCCCGGATGCTGGCCCGGGCAGCGGCCCGGCGGGCGGTCCGCCCGGGCCCGGTGCGTGACCCGGCATCGAGAACGGCGATTCGCGGTGACGGCTCGCGGTCTCCGCACACACCGTCCGGCCGCGGTAGCACGTGGACGGCGAGGCGACGCGGGCTGACGGCGCACACGATCCACGTGCCGAACTACGCGGCGCGCAGGCCGATTCCGGCCACGCCCAGCGGGTCCACGCATCCGTTGCCGTCATTCCGGCGCACCGAAGCGACGGGTGTGCGGTGGGCCAGGCCGACGGCGGCGAGGAACGCGTCCACGACCTGATCAAGGGCGGGTTGCGCGTCGGCGTCGATGGTCCAGCCAGCGTCCGGGTCCGCGACGAGCAACCGGTCCAGCACGAAGTATCCGGGCACGACGTGGGCGGCTCCCATCGCCGCGAGCACGGGCCGGAGTGCGTAGTCGAGGGCCAGCACGTTGGCCAGTGATCCGCCGGTGGCGAGCGGCAGGATGGTCTTCCCCGTGAACGCCAGCTGCGTGACGGAGTCGAACCAGACCTTCAGCAATCCGCTGTAGGACGCTTTGTAGACGGGTGTGCCCACCACGACGGCGTCCGCCCGGCGCAAGCGCTCAGCGGCATCCGCGATGAACGGGTCGGCGTGGTCGGCGTTCAGGAGCGGTGACGCGGGCAGGCTTCGGAGGTGTAGCACGTCGACACTGTGGCCGTCGTGCCGTACCCGGCGACTGACGTTGTCGACGACCGCGGCGGTGCGGGAGGTGGGTGAGGGGCTGCCCGAGACGGCGAGGATGTGGGCCATGGTTGCCCTTCCTAGTTCGTTTTGCCGGGGTTGAGGATGGCGTGCGGATCGAACAGGAGCCGCAGTTGCTGCTGCAGGTGGTGGTTACGGGGGCCGAGTTCGTCGCTGACCCACCGGCGTTTGAGCACGCCGACGCCGTGTTCGCCGGTGAGGGTGCCGCCGAGGCTCAGGGCGAGGTTGAAGATCTGCTCGGCCGCGCACCATGCCTGCGCCGGGATCGTCGGCAGGTTGGGGTCGATGACAATGATCGGGTGGACGTTGCCGTCGGCGGCGTGGGCGATGGTGAAGATCGGTACCCCCGTGTCGGCGCTGATCCCGGCGATGCGCGTGACGGCTTCGGCCAGCCGGGACCGAGGCACGGCGATGTCCTCGATCAGCGGACGGCCGAGGAGTTCGAGTGAGGGCAGCGCGAGGCGCCGGGCGGCGACGAGGGCGGTGGCCCGGGCCGGGTCGGTCGCGCGGATGACGGTGGCGGCGGACGTGTGGAGGATCTTCTCGATCGCGTCCGCCTCGATGTCGGCCGCGGTGCCATCGGTCTGGACGATCAGGAGCGCCGTCCCCCGCGTGGTGTGATCGGTTTCCTGGGCGGCATCGATCGCCGCCAGGGTGGGCCCGTCGATCAACTCCGCCATCGACGGCACGATCCCGGATGCCGTGATGCTGGTCGCGGCGGTCGCGGCGGCTTCGATCGAGGAGAAGTACGCTGCCAGCGTCGCCGTGACCGCCGGAGCCGGGCGCAGGCGAAGGGTGGCCCCGACGATCACGCCCAGGGTGCCTTCGGAGCCGACGAACAGGCTGGTCAGGTCGTATCCGGTGACGTTCTTGACGGTGCGGCCACCGGTACTGATCAGATCACCGTCGGCGAGGACGACATCGAGGCCGAGGACCGAGTCGCGAGTGACGCCGTATTTCGCGCATCGCAGGCCGCCGGCGTTGGTGGCGATGTTGCCGCCGATCGTGGAGATCTCGACGCTGGCCGGATCGGGAGGATAGCGGAGTCCGTACGCCGCCGCGGCCCGGTCGAGGTCGGCGGTGATGACGCCGGGTTCGACCACCGCGATCGCGTCCGGCACCGAGATGTCCCGGATGCGGTTGAGGCGGGTCAGGTCGAGCACGACGCTTCCGGCCGTGGCCGCCGCTCCCCCGGACAGGCCGGTGCCGGCGCCGCGTACGACCACCGGGATGCGGGCCGAGTTCGCGACCCGGAGCACCGACCGCACGTCCGCGACGGATT
This sequence comes from uncultured Actinomycetota bacterium, assembly GCA_963797605.1. Lineage (GTDB taxonomy): Bacteria > Actinomycetota > Actinomycetes > Mycobacteriales > Micromonosporaceae > DASQPR01. The sequence goes on from CAWCPX010000009.1 coordinate 896,248, forward strand.
CCGCGAACGCGACGCCGAGCGGTTGCCCGTCTGGTTCCCAGCCCGATCGGTCGAGCCGGTGCGCCGCGATGACATCACGGTCGGTGCTCCATTGCCGGCCCGGCAGGACGGTCGCGAAGTCGATCATGTCCGACTCAAGCCGAGACGAGCACGCGATGAGCGAGTTCCTGGCGGACGAGCGGAAGGACGTACCGGGCGTAGTCGATGGCGTCGTTCAGCGGGTCGTACCCCCGGATGGACAGCAGCTCGCAGCCGATGTCGACGTAGTCGAGCAGCGCCTTCGCGACGGTTTCGTAGCTGCCGACGAGCGCGGTCGAACTCCCGGCTGCGTTGGTCGCGGTGACCAGCGGCGTCCACAGCGCCCGGTCGTGCAGTTCGCCCCGGGCCGCGACCTCGAGAAGCCGCTGCGAGCCGACGTTTTGCGGCCGGCCGCCGGCGAGCGGGACGCGTCCGGCCAGGACGGTGTCCGCGTTACGTTGGACCTGGCCGAGGATCGCGTGCGCCTTCTCCCAGGCCAGTTCGTCGGTGGCGGCGACGATCGGACGGAACGACACCCAGATCCGGGGGCGGCCCGCCCGGCGGCGTCGGCGTACGCGTTGACCGACGCGATCTGTTCGGCCGTCTCCTTCAGCGGCTCGCCCCATAGCCCGAAGATGTCGCCCTGCTCGCCGCCGACCCGGTACGCCTCCTCCGACGAACCGCCGACCGAGATCGGGATGCTCCCGCCGTACGGCTTGATGTCGGTCTGGAAGTCCTCGAACGTGTAGTAGACTGCCCTCGTGACTGATCGGTCCGTCCGCCGACCAGACCTTACGCAGGATCTGGATGTACTCGTCGGAACGCTCGTAGCGCTTGCTCCTTGGTCGAGTAGTCGCCCTCACGGCGCTGCTCGGCGTCGCTGCCACCGGAGATGATGTGGATGCCGAGCCGGCCGCGGCCGATCTGGTCGATGGTCGGCGAACGTCTTGGCCGCCTGCGTCGGGTAGAGGAAGCCGGGCCGGTGGGCCAGCATCGGCTTGACGCGCTCGCTGTTGTTGACCACGAATTGCGCGAGCTGGTTCGCGTCGACACTGGCCGAACCGTAGGCGACGAGCGTGTAGTCGAAGCCGCCGTCATCGAGCGCGTGCACGAATTTGCGGGTGTAGTCGACGTCGAAGGATCCGTGCCGGCGACCACCGGAGGCCTCGGTCGTCGGGGTCGTGTGGGTCGCGCTGATGAATTCAACAGGCATGATCTTCTCCTCTACAGCGATGCCGGGCCGGTGGCGGAGGGCGCCGGGCCGGTGGCGACAGGCCTTTCGGGATCGGACGACCACGCGGACCAGGACCCGGGGAACAGTGCGGCGTCGATCCCGGCGATGGCCAGCGCGGCGATCTGATGGGAGGCGGTCACGCCGGAGCCGCAGTAGACCCCGACCGTGCTTCCGGGCGTCACCCCCAGGGCAGCGAAACGGGCCCGGAGGTGCTCGGCCGTCCGGAAAGCGCCATCCGGGCCGAGGTTCTCGACGGTCGGTGCGCTGATCGCGGCCGGAATGTGCCCGGCGTGCGGATCGATCGGCTCGATGTCACCCCGGTAGCGCTCGGCGGCCCGGGCGTCGAGGAGCACCCCGTCGCGTGCGAGCTCGGCGGCCTCGTCGGCGGACAGCGTCGGAAGATGCCCCGCCGCCAGCTCGATGTCACCGGCGGCCCGCTCCGGCGACCCGGACTCGATATCGAATCCGGCTTCCGACCAGGCACCGAACGCGCCGTCGAGGATGCGTACGTCACTCACGCCGGCCCACCGCAGCAGCCACCAGGCGCGTGCCGCCGACAGACCGTTCACGTTGTCGTAGACCACGACCGGCCGCCCACGGGTCAGCCCCCAGCCGCGCGCCGCCTCCTGGAGCCGGTCGATGGACGGCAGCGGATGCCGGCCCGCTAGCGGTTCGGCGGGATCGGCCAGTTCAGTCTCCAGGTCGACGTACGCCGCGCCGGGAATATGACCGTCGTCGAAGTGCCCGCGGCCGCGCGGGTCACCGAGGGCCCACCGCACATCCAGCAGCAGGGGCGGGTTCGCGCCGGCGAGTTCGTCGCGGAGCGTCTTGATGTCGACGAGAACGGCCAGCGTCGGCAGCGTACGCCGGAGGTCGGCATCGTCCAGGCCACCGGCGGCTGTTCCGTCCCGCGCTACCCGAGCGGCGCGAGCCTGCACCGCAGCGTTCAGGGGCGCTCGTGCGCCGTAGAGGCGTGCCAGCAGCGCGATTTCCCCGTTGAGGAAGTCGGATTCGTGCGAGCCGGAGCGGGCCAGGCTCTGCCACGTCGAGCTACCGCCGCGGTCGTGGCCGGCGATCGGCTGGGTGGCGATACGCGTCAGGTCGAGGTCTCCGTCGGCGAACGGCTGGGCCACGTCGATGCCGGCGGCTGCGAGCACCGCCGAGGCCTCGGCCCGCAGCGCGGCGGCAGCGGCATCGCGCAGCTCACTGGGCTGATAGAGCGCGTCGAGGTTGTGGGCGAGGTTGCCGAGCAGCTTGCCGGCCTTCCAGCGGCCGATGTCCGGCACGACCTGCACGGCGTACCGCGCCGCGCGCAGATCCGTCGCGACCTGCTCGATCCGGGGATCGGTGCCGTGCGGTGCGGCGCCCAGGAAGATCGCCCCGATGTCCGGCGCGGCCGGCGATACGACCTCGCCCGGCGTCACGTAGGACGCGGGGATCAGCACGGCGGCGTCGAATACGGTCGCGAACCGGCGCAGCGCCGGGCGGACGTTGTCCAGGCCGTTCTGGAGGAGCACGATCGGCAGCAGTTCGGCGGCCGAGGCATCGGTGCCCTTAACCGGTTGCCAGGCCCACTCCGCGACGGTCGCCTCGGTGTCCTGTGACTTCGTCGCCAGCACCAGGACATCGCCGGCGCGCAGGGCGATGTCCTGCGGGCCACCCGCGACCGGCAGCACCACGCGCTCGGTGCCTGCCGCGGTGACGTACTCCAACCCGCGCTCGCGCAGCAGTTCGAGATGCCTGCCCCGGGCGATCAGCACGACCTCCCGTCCGGCCCGGTGCAACTCCGCGGCCGTGGTCCCACCGACCGCGCCCGCGCCGATCACGATGTACCTGGTCATGACGCGGTCTCCACCTCAGTGCGGGCGATGCGGGGCAGGTCGACGCCGAGGCGAAGCCTCTCGAGGAACAGCACGATGGTCGCGGCCGCGGTCCGGTGGGTGGCGTCGTTCAACGCGTCGTGTTTGCCACCGTCGATGCTCACGAGCGTGGCTTGGCGAACGGATTCGTACTGCCTGCGGGCCCGATCGAGGGTGCTGATGGTGTCGGCGGCGCCGTGCAGGCCGAGCACCGGCACGATCACGGCGGCGAGATCGGCATGCGTGAACCACTGTGGTGGCAGCGGATTCGCGAGGGCTCCCCGCTTCACGTCGGCGTCGGCGCGCAGCCGTCCCTGATGTGTCGGACAGGCCGTACGCTCGGTCAGTTCGGCGTCCCAGTCACCGACGATGACGGGCGACTCCCGGTCGCGGGTCGGCAGCCCGGCCAGGATGAGCGCGTCGACCTTCACCTGGCCGGTGGCGACGAGCGCGGCCGCGAACAGGGCGCCGCCGTCGGAGCCGATGAGCACCTTCGGACCGGGCAGGTCGACATCGGCGAGCAGTCCGGCCACCTGCGCGGGGACGGTGTCATCGCGCGTGGGGTCCGCGACGGCCCGCACCCGGTATCCGTCGGACGCGATGCGGGTGCCGAATCGTTCGTACACCCCGGCGTGTTCGCCCCGGCCCGGGACGATGATGAGGTTTCCGCGGGCGGCGACCGTCTCCGGATTGTTCCAACTGCGGATCGTCTCGGCCTGTTCGGTGGTCATGTGGCGTCCTTCTCGGGATGACGGTCGGCGATAACGGTCGGGTGATGACGGCTGCGGGGGCGGGGCGCTCGGGTCGGACGGGTGCGCGAATGGCGCGTGACACCTCGGCCGGAATTCCCTACTATGTCTATAAGGATGGTAGACAATTCTGAGGATGTCCAATGCTGATGCGTGGTCAGTACCGATCGCGATTCGTCATCGGTCACCGATAGCCATGCCGGCCACGCTGGACATCGGAGCGTTGCGCAGTCTCATCGCGATCGTCGACTGCGGCGGCTTCCACCGCGCGTCCGAGTCCCTCCGGATGTCGCAATCGGCCATCAGCCAACACGTGCGCAAACTCGAAGCGGTGCTCGGCCGCCGTGTCGTCGAACGCCACGGCCGCGCCACCCGGTTCACCCCCGACGGCGAAGCGCTGATCGCCGAAGCGCGGCTGATTCTCGCCGCTCACGACCAAGCGCTCCGGCGCCTCGGCACGCACGAGATCGACGCGCCCACGATCACGGTCGGCTCCACCGAGCACGCCGCCGAGCACCTGTTGCCGTACATCGGCAACGCCCTGGCCACGCACCTTCCCGGCGCGCACGTCAAGTTCCGCCTCGATCGTGGCGCCCGCCTCAACGAGGCGCTCGACCGCTCCGCCATCGATGTGGCCATCTTCATCGGCGACGCACGTGCTCCGGAGAGCGAACCCGCGGGCGAACTCCCCCTGTCGTGGTACGCGGCGCCCGGCTGGACGGCTCCCGCCGGTCTCGACGCGGTGCCGGTGGTCGTCATCGACGAGCCGTGCACGATCCGCCGGAAGGCGCTGAACACGCTGGCGCAGGCCGGGCGCACCGCCTCGATCGTGGGTGAATCCGGCTACCTCGCCGGCGTGCTGAACGTGGCGCGCGCGGGCGTCGGTGTCGCGCTGCTGGCCAACGTGGGATCAGCCCCGGAAGGCCTCGAACGCCGCCGCGACCTACCCGAGGTGCGCTCGGAACCGCTGCACATCCGGGCCCGGCGCGGTGGCCCAGCCGGCCTCGCCCGCATCGTCAGCGCCGCCGTGCGCACCGCACTCGAAGACGCGAAGTAGGAGACGGGGTGCAGGTCACAGCACGCGGCGAGTACGCCGTTCGGGCCGTGATCGCCGCCGCGCAACATCCGACCGACAGCCCTGTGACGGCGACCACGGTCGCGCGGATCCAGCACATTCCGCTTGGGTTCCTCTACAGCATCATGACCGACCTGCGCCGGGCCGGGCTCATCACGACGTACCGCGGTTCGACCGGCGGCTTCCGACTGGCGCGGCCGGCCGAGGCGATCACGATCGGCGACGTGCTGCGGTCGGTCGACGACGGCGTCAACCACTTCGGCATGGACCCGGCAATGTCAAAGGGGCACCAGTCCGGGCTCGATCGCGTCTGGGCGTCGGTGGGCAGCGCGATCGCCGACATCGTCGACCACACGACGATCGCGGACGTCATCGGTTACGGCGACTAGGCCCTGCCACCTAGCAGTGCCGGATCAGGCGTCGGCACGAATCGCCGAGGCCAGATCGGATCGGACCTCCAGCCGAGCGAGAGGTAGAGCGCCCGGCCCTCTTCGGAGGCGGACAGGACGCCTTCGGTCAGGCCGATCGCGACCGCTCGATCAGCGAGTAACTGCATCATCACGGTGCCGAGGCCGCGACGCTGGTGTGGGGCACGGGTCCAGACTCGATCAATCACGCCGTACGCGCCGCTGGTCGCCAGTCGGGCCCACGCTGCGATCTCGCCGTCCGCATCGAGGACATGCGCGACGTGCGTCTGGCCTTCCATCGCGATCCGCGCCGTGTAAGGCGCGACGGGCATGGCTGTACCGCTGCGGAACGTGGTCGTCATCAAGTAGCCGCGATCGTCGTCCCCGATGGTCCACGTGCCGGGCAGCGCGGCGTGCAGTTCCGCCTTCGTGCCGCAGATCTTGATCCCGGTGCCGGGCACGGTGACCTCGTCGCCGAGCCGGCGGAGCGTATCGACCTCCCACGTATGCAGCACGTACCGGTCACACGGGACGGGCTGCCGCACGTCCACCACGAATCCGCCCGGGATCGGCACCGGCGGAGGCGACTCGCGGGAGATCGCCCAGCCGCGGACCCAGGCCGCCATCAGCTCCGACAGATCAATCTCCGAACTGCGCGGGCACTGCCAGGTCGGGAAGGGTCGACTCAGGCATGGAGAGGATCGTGCCGGAGACCGTCGAGCATCGCAACCCGATAACTCGGGCGCGACATCGGCAGGATCCGCTTGCACCGTGCGACGATGTGTCGGAAATGTCAGATGCGCTGCAGGGGGCTCGGAGGCCGCGAACTCGGTGACTGGCGGATCTCCGGTTAGATGCGGATGCGCCGCCGGATGAAGGCACCCAGCAGGATCGCGGCGAAGGACACGATCATCAATACGAAGGTGATCGCGTACGCGGAGTTGTAGTCGAGACTGTTCTCCACGAGGTTGCCCACCCGTAGCGGCGCGGTCTCGGTCTGACCTTCGATGTTGTTCGAGACAACCAGGACGGCGCCGTATTCACCGATGCATCGGGCCACGCTCAACACGACGCCGTACGTCAGTGCCACGCGCACCGTCGGCAGCGTGATCCGGCGCAGTCGCACGGCGGCACTGGCACCGAGGGTCGCCGCGGCCTGCTCCTGCTCCGTGCCGGCCTGTTCCAGCACCGGCACCAGAGCTCGCGACGACCAGTGGCAGCGATACGAACGCCGTCGCGATGATCATGCCGGGTTTCGCGCCGATCATCACCACGCCGTGACGTTCGAGGAAGGGACCGAACCAGCCGGTCGGCCCGTACACGAGGATCAGCGCGAGCCCGACGACGATCGGCGAGACCGCGACCGGCAGGTCCACGAACGCGTTCAGCAGGCCGTGGCCCCAGAATCGGTAACGGGCCAGCAGCAGCGCGATGGCGACACCGAGCACCGTGTTGATGGCGACCGCGGAGAGCGCGACGATCGCGGTCATCTCGAACGCGTGGCCGGACTCGGGCGTGCTCAGCGCCGACCAGAAGGCGTGGAGGCCGGGCTGGAAGGTGCGGTACAGGATGACGATCACCGGGACGAGGACGAGCAGGCCGACGTACAGGACGACGAGGCTCTGCAGGCCGAGCGTGCCCGGGCGCAACCGTCTGCGCCGACCAACGGCGGTCGATACCGGTGGCGGCGCGATCTGGACTCCGGTGTCAGCCACGGCGAGCGTCCCGTCTCTGCAGCAGGTAGGCGATGATGAGCACCACGGCGCTGGCGGCCAGCAGGACGGTCGCGATCGCGGCGGCCTGCTGCGTGGACCTGGTCGCGTTATCGGCGTCCTGCAGCTTGCCGTAGATGACCGACGACGCGATCTCCGTCTTGAACGGCAGGTTGCTGGAGATGAGCACGAGCGATCCGTACTCGCCGAGCGCCCTGGCGAAGGAGAGGATCGCGCCGGAGACGATCGCCGGCGCGAGTTGCGGCAGCGTGATGCGGCGGAAGGTGACCAGCGGGCTCGCACCGAGCGACGCGGCGGCCTCTTCGACGTCACGGTCGAGCGCGATGAGGACTGGCTGCACCGTGCGCACGGTGAACGGCAGCGTGACGAACAGCAGCGTGACGAGCAGACCGGTGCGGGTGCCGACCAGGGTGATGCCGATCGGACTGTTCGCGTTGTAGAGCGTGAGCATCACCAGGCCCGCCACGATGGTCGGCAGCGCGAACGGGATATCGATGACCAGTTCGAGGATGCCGGCGCCGGGGAACTTCGCGCGCACGAGCACCCACGCGACCAGTGCGCCCATGACGGCGTTGATGACCGCGACCGCGGCCGACAGGCCGATCGTCAGTTTCAGCGCGGACGCTGTCTCGGGGCTGGTGATGGCGTCGGTGAAGGCGCTGAGGCCGCCGCCGAACGCCTTGCCGACCACGGCAGCCAGCGGAATCGCGATGATGAGGCTCATCCAGACGACGATGATGCCGAGGGTGGTGCCGGACGCACCGCGTAGCGGCAGCCCCCCACGGTGCCGCCGTCGTCGGGACGGCCGAGCGGCCCCGGTGGTGACCTGTGCGGTCACGACCGGAGCCGCGTCGACGTCAAGTGCCATGGTGCGTCAGCTGGACCCTTCGATCTTGGTGACGATGCCGTCTGCCGAGAAGAACTTATCGTTGACCGCGCTCCAGCCGCCCAATTGGTCGATCGTGGCGATTTTCTGCGGGTTCGGGAACGGGTTGTTCGGGTCGTTGGCGCCGCTGACCGCACCGGGAGTGACTCCGGCGATGATCGGGCGGAAACCCGTCTGCGCGAAGACGGTCTGGCCGGCTGTGCTTTGCACGTAGTTGAGGAAGTTCGTGGCGGACGGCGAGGCCCCGATCGTCACAGCGGCCGGGTTCTCGATCAGGAAGCTCTGCGCCGGGACGATGTAGTCCAGCGACTGGCCGGCCTGGCGAGCGTCGATCGCCTCGTCTTCGTAGGAGATCAGGACATCGCCGGTGCCGGAGGTGAATTGCGTGGTGGCGACGGCGCCGCTGGAAGCCCGGACGACGACGTTCTTGAAGAACTTCGACAGGTAGTCCGAGGCCTGGTCATCGGTGCCGCCGTTGAGCAGCACGTGCTCGTACGCGGCGAGGATGTTCCATTTCGCGGAACCGGAGGTGGCCGGGTCCGGCGTGACGATCTTGACGCCCGCCTTGGTCAGGTCGTCCCATCCGCAGATGTGCTTCGGGTTGCCCTTGCGGACGGCGATTACGACGACCGAATCGGAGACGATGCCCTTGTTCGGGGCCGAGTCCCAACCCGCGGCGACCTTCGTCGGCACGAGTTTCTTCAGGTCGGATCCGACCGAGAAGCCCACGTAGTCGGCCTTCTGGCCGGCCAGGACGTTCTTGCTCTGGGTGCCACTCGGACCGTAGGAGGCCTGGAACTTCACGCCCGAGCCGGCCGGCGTCGCCTGGAAGGCGGTCGTCAGCTTGTCGTACGCGGGCTTGGGCACCGAGTACGCGACGATGTTGACCGTGCCGCCGGCACTGGTCGTCGGGGCAGCCGCGGTCGGGGCCGCCGTAGTGGGCGACCAGCTTCCCGACGTCGTGACGGGGCAGGCGAACGGCTTGCCGTCGCTCGACGCGTCGGACGCAGCCGACGAGGAGCAACCCGCCAATCCGGCGGCGACCACGCTCGTGGCGGCCAGCAACACGCCGAACCGTGCTCGGCGGCTGAGAATATTCACGGACGAACCTCCATTGATCTGACGTACCCATGGATCAGAAAGTGTTGGGTTGGCTATCGCGTTGACTGCAGTGTCTGCTGCGATGGAATACGGACCGCGTCCGGACGCGCGGCGAGGTGCACGATGGCGTCTGTGCGCAGGCCCAGGTCGTCGGCTTGATCGCGGGTCACCTGCGCCCAGACCTCATCGCCGGACCCTTCGACGGTCATCTCGACGCGCACCTCGAAACCCATGCGCACGACGCGACGGATCCGGGCGGCGACCGAACCCGGGTGCGGTTCGAGGGAGAACGCGATGTCGTGTGGACGGACGAGCTGCCCGCCGACGCTGGTGACCGCGCCGACGAATCCCATCACGAACGAGTTCGCCGGGTGCTCGTAGATCTCGGCCGGTGAGCCCACCTGCACCACCTGGCCGCCGGCGAGGACGACGATCCGGTCGGCGACGTCCATCGCCTCTTCCTGGTCGTGCGTGACGAAGACCGTGGTGACGTGGACCTCGTCGTGGAGCCGCCGCAACCAGGTGCGGAGCTCCTTGCGGACCTGCGCATCGAGCGCGCCGAACGGCTCGTCGAGCAGCAGCACCTCGGGTTCGACCGCGAGGGCTCGCGCGAGCGCCATGCGCTGTCGCTGGCCGCCGGAGAGCTGTTGCGGGTAGCGACCGGCTAACTGCTCGAGATGCACGAGTTCGAGGAGCTCGTTGACGCGCTTGCGGATCTCGGGCTTGGACTTCTTGCGGATCTCTAGACCGAAGGCGACGTTCTTGAACACCGTCATGTTCCGGAACGCCGCGTAGTGCTGGAAGACGAACCCGACGTTGCGCCGCTGCGGCGACAGCCGGGTGGCATCGACGCCGGAGATCAGCACGGTGCCCTGATCAGGCACTTCCAGCCCGGCGATGACACGCAGCAACGTGGACTTGCCGCCGCCGCTCGGGCCGAGCAACGCCGTCAACGAACCGTCGGGGACGGTGACCGAGACGTCGTTGAGCACCGGCGTGGCGCCGAATGACTTGTGGACGCCCAGGACCTCGATAGCCATGCGCTCCCCCTTCCGTTCGCCGCGCAAGCTGAGTGTTCCTTATATTGTCGATGTGTTTAGTAGGGAATCTTACCGACGCGGGAGCGCGTGTCAATATGGCCGCACGGCCCTCGCGCCGAAGATGCGGGCGGCCGGCGACGCCGGGTTACCTGACGCCGTCGTTCAGCCGGCGGGCGACCAGCCCAACGCCGGTGCCACGGTCCGCGCCAGGTCGGTCAGCAGGCGTACGTTCTCCCCCAGCCCGAACGCCGGCGGCAGGAACAGCACCAGCTCATCGGCGACCGCCAACCCCGGATCGGCCAGGACGGCCTCGGCGACGGCCTCCGGGTCACCGTGGTAGACCGGGCTCATCACGATCCCCTCGGGCAGGTCGGCCGACAGCGTCGGCGCCAATGCGCCCTTCGGCCGGGAGGCGGCCGGCCCCTGGGTCCGGCGTTCGAGATCGTAGGCGGCGTACGTCGCGCGCAGTTCGGCCGTCGGGCCCGGTAGCACCGAGGCGGCCACGGCCACGGGCGGCGGTTCGGTGCCGTGGGTGACGTTCCAGGCCTCACGGTACGCGCCGACCAGCCGGGCCTGGTGTTCCGGGAACGACACGCCGACGGGTACGTCGTGCAGGATCGTGCCGGTGACGAGCCGCAGGCCCTGTCGCGCCGCTGTCGTCGCGGAGGCGATACTGCCCGACCCGTACCAGATGCGGTCCCGCAGGCCAGGGCTGTGCGGGGTCACCCTCAGCTCGGTCCCGACCGGCGGACCGCCAATGCCCCGACGCTCGGTGACCGTGTGAATGGTCTCGCCCGCGACTCCGGCCAGGAACCGGGCGAGCCGCCGCTGACCCTCGGTGCGGGCATCGGTGTCGACGGCGCCGAAGACCTCGTCCCAGACGTCCGTGCCGCTGGAAAAGGCCAGCTGTAGCCGTCCACCGGTGAGCAGATCGGCAGTACCGGCGGCCTCCGCGAGCAGGATCGGCTCCTGAAAACGCGCCGGGATGACGGCACTGCCCAGGGTGATCCGCGACGTGTGCTGACCGGCGGCGGCGAAGAACGGGATCGGCGAGGACAGGTAGTTGTCGAAATGCCGCTGGTACGCCCATCCCGACTGGTATCCCAGTGCCTCCGCGGTCCGGAAGAGTTCGATGCCGTCCCGCAGGCCCCGGGCAGCTTCGCCGGCCGGGAACGACACCCGGGTGTTGAAGCCGAGCCTTCTTTTCGGCCTGGCCGCCTGGGCCGTCATCCGATCCCCCGAGCGATGCGCCGGCCGGGGATGGCGTCGATCAACTCGCGCGTGTAGGGGCTCTGTGGGTTCGTGAAGACCTCCGCCACCGGCCCCTGTTCGACCACCCGGCCGCGGCTCATGACCGACACCGTGTGCGATATCTCGGCGACGACAGCCAGGTCGTGCGAGACGAACAGGTACGACAGGCCGAGCTGTGCCTGCAGGTCGGTGAGCAATCGGAGGATCTGCTCCTGGACCAGCACGTCGAGTGCCGAGACCGGCTCGTCCAGCATGATCAGGTCCGGCCGCAACGCCAGTGCGCGGGCGATCGCGACCCGTTGCCGCTGGCCGCCGGACAACTCGTGCGGCAGACGGTCGAGGTAGGCGGCGGGAAGAGCAACCTGGTCGAGCAGTTCGCGGGCACGTGCTTGCCGGCTCGTGCGGTCACCGATCCGGAAGGCGACCAGCGGCTCGGTGATCGACTGCCCGATGGTGAACTTCGGATCCAGGGTCGCGAACGGGTCCTGGTGCACGATCTGGGCCTTGCGGCGGAGCGGGCGCAGCTCGCGCCACGACAGACCGCCGATCTCCGTACCGTCGAGCACAATGGACCCGCTGGTCGATGTCTCCAGACCGAGCGCGATGCGCAGGGTCGTCGTCTTGCCGGAGCCGGATTCGCCGACGAGCGCGTGTGTCTGACCGCGCGGCACCGTGACGGTGATGCCGTCGAGGGCGTTGAAGCCCCGCTGGCCGCGACGGGAGTCGTTGACCGCGAACGTCTTGCTGACGTCGGTCAGGGTGAGGATCGGCTGGGGCACCGGCTGCTCGCGGACGTCGAATCGCGGCACGACGCCGCCACTGCCGGCAAGGCCGGGCGCGGCCGCGATGAGGCGGCGGGTGTAGTCCACTCGCGGCGCGGTCAGGATGGTGTGCGGGTCGCCTTCCTCGACCTTGCGACCGTGTTGCATGACCACGATCCGATCGGCCCGGTCGGCGGCGATGGCCAGGTCGTGCGTGACGATCAGCAGCGAGATGCCACGATCACGCACCAGGTCGCCGAGGTGGTCGAGGATCTTGCCCTGCACTGTGACGTCGAGGGCGCTGGTCGGTTCGTCCGCGATGATCAGCTTCGGCCGGCCGGCCAGCGCGATCGCGATGAGGACACGCTGCCGTAGGCCGCCGGACAGCTCATGCGGGTACTGGCCGGCGCGCAGTCCGGGATCGGGCACCCCGGCCTGTTCGAGGAACTCTGTCACCTCGGCGTCCGCCTGCGGGCCGGTGACGCCACGCAGCTTGACCGCCTCGGCGATCTGCGCCCCGATCCGTTTCGTGGGATTGAGGCTCACCATCGGGTCCTGCGGAATCAGGCTGACGACCGAGCCGCGCAGTGTACGCAGAACCCGTTCCTTCGCCCCGGCCGTCTCGGTGCCGTCGACGATCGCCGAACCGGCGGTGATGCGCCCGTTCGCCGGGAGGAGTCCGATGATCGCGTTGGCGATCGTGGTTTTGCCGGAGCCCGACTCCCCCACGATTGCGACGACCTCAGCCGGGTTGACGGTGAGGTCGAGGCCGACGACCGCTGGATGCACCGAGCGCCGCCGGATATAGCCGACGTCGAGGCCCCGGATCTCGACGAGCGCGGGCGTCTCGGGTGTGCGTGCGCGTTCGGGGAGGATGGCGGTCATCGCTCGAGCTCCTGCAGGGTTTTGGAGATGTGGTTGAGGCTGAGCACGAGCAGCGCGACGAACAGGCCCGGCAGCAGGCTCAGCCACCACGCCGTGATCAGGTAGTCGCGGCCGTCGGCGATGAGCGTGCCCCACTCAGCGGCCGGCGGCGCGGCGCCGAAGCCGAGGAAGCTCAGCGACGCGATCGCGATGATGGCCACGCCGGCGTCGAGGACGGCGAGCACGGCGACCGGCCCCCAGGAGTTCGGGAGGATGTGCCGCAGCAGCACCCGGACCCAGGACGCGCCGCCGGCGCGGGCCGCCTCGACGTACGGCAGGGTTTTGACGCGGAGCACCTCGGCTCGGGTCGTCCGGGCGAATCCGGGGATGATGCCGACGCCGACGGCCAGCGCGACCGGAAGCGTGCCGTAGCCGAGGGCGGTCACGATGGACAGGGCCAGGAGCAGGCCTGGGATGGCGAGCAGCACGTCGACGACGCGCATCAGCAACGCGTCCGTGATGCCGCTGAGAAAGCCCGAGAGCACGCCCAGGCCGAGGCCGGCGACGAGCGCGATAACCAGCGCGATCAGCGTTGCCTTGATGGTGAGCGCGGACCCGTAGAGCACACGCGTCCACAGATCCCGGCCGTAGTTGTCCGTGCCGAACAGGTGGTGCAGGCTCGGGGACAGCATCGCCGTCCGCGGGTGCGTGTCGTACGGGCCGGCCGAGGTGAACCCGCTTGGCCAGAACGCCGACACGATCACGAACAGCACGTAGAGCACCGCGATCAGGAACACCGGCTTGCGTACCAGTGCCGCGATCTGTGCTCGTAGGTTGAGCCACCGGCCGCCGGCGTCCTCGACATCGACCGGCACGTCCGCACCGACCGTGCGTACGCGGGTCGCGACGTGCTCGGATACCTCGACGGTCATATCGCACTCACCTCCGGGGGCGCCGCCGGCAACCGCACCTTCCCGCCGCCGGTGTGGGATATCCGCGGGTCCAGTAACGGATAGAGCAGGTCGACGACGAGGTTGACGAACACGAAGATCGCGGCGGCGATGGTGACCACGGCGAGCACGACCGGCACGTCCTGCGACAGCACCGACTCTTGCGCGAGTTTGCCGAGACCTTCCCGGGTGAAGACCGTCTCCACGACGATCGAGCTGGTCACGGTCAGGCCGACGATGACACCGAGGATGGTCATGGCCGGCAGTGCCGCGTTGCGGAACGCGTGCCGCAGGTGCGTCGCCGAACGCGACAGGCCCTTGGCCCGCGCGGTGACGATGTACGACTGCCGCAGCGTCTCATCGAAGCTCTTGATGAGCACCTGCGCCAGAATCGACGAGGTGAGCAGCGAGATCGTGATGACCGGCATGGCCAGCGAAGCGGGGCCCTGGGTGCCGGTGGCGGGGAACCATCCGAGCTGGAAGGAGAAGAACTGAATGAGGAACAGCGCCACGAAGAACTGCGGGAACGAGGCGCCGAGCGCGGGAAGGCGGGTGAGGAAGATCCGCAGCGGGTTCCACCGTGCGAACGTGGCGATGTAGGCCAGTGCCGAGCCGGCTAGCAGGGAGACGATGGCGGCGACGACGCTGAGCAGCAGTGTCTGGCCGATCCGTTGGCCGATGAGCTGGCTGACGGGCACTCCCTGGATGAGCGACGTGCCGAAGTCGCCGTGCAACGCGCCGACGAGGTGATGCCAGTACTGCGTCCAGATCGACTGGTCGAGGCCGAATCTGTGCTTCGTGGCGGCCAGTTGTGCCGCCGTCAGGCTGTCCTCCTGCACGCCGGCCGCCGCCAGTTGCAGCTGCATCGGGTCGCTGGGCAGCAGATAGAGGATCGCGAAGGTGAGCGTGAACGCCGCCCAGAGGACGACGACCGCTTGCGCCACGCGACCGGCGATGTACCGGATCATGCGCTCCGCCTTTCTCAAAGCGGTCCGCCCCGCACCGGGGTTCCGATGCGGGGCGGCCCGTCGGTCAGCTCTTCCAGACGTCGTTGAGCTTGAGGAAGCTCTCGGACGTGAACGCCAATCCGTGGACGTGGCTGTTGACGCCGGCTTCCTGCACCCGCTCGAACAGCGGGAACACGACACCCTGATCGATCAGGTAGTCCTGCAGGTCGGCGTACGCCTGCGTGGTCTGGCTCGCGTCGGTGGTCTGGATCGCCTTCTTGAAGAGGCCCTGGATGTGCGCGATGACGTCGGGTGCGGCCGAGCGGCCGGCGAGCGCCTTCGAGTTCGCGACGTCCGGGTTGATGATGTACTGCAGCGCGCCGGGGTCGGCCCGGGTGAAGTAGTTCGCGGTCAGGTCGTAGCTGCCGTCGGGCAGGTAGGTCGCCTGCTGGGCCGGCGTCAGGGTGCGCAGGGCCAGGTTGATGCCGACCTGCTTCAGCTGTGCCTGCAGCAGTTCCGCACCGTCGCTGAACTGGGTGACGGGGTAGTCGAGCGTCAGCTCCTGGCCATTCTTGTAGCGGTAGCCGCCCTTGCCGATGCTCCAGCCGTCCGTTTGCAGGATCTGCTCGGCGCCGGTCGGGTTGTAGGCGAGCTTCGCCGACTCCGATTTGAAGCCCGGCGTGGTCGAGTCGAACACGCTCTGCACCACCGGGTAATCGGGGCCGAAGACGGTCGACGCGTACGTCTTGAGGTCGATCGCCTGGTAGAGCGCCTGGCGGACCTGCGGGTCGTTCAGCGGGTGGCCCACGCTCGTGTTCGCGAACTGCGTGTAGGAGACGCCGGGAAGTGGACGCTTGGCGACGGTGTCCCCGGACTTCTCGATCAGCTTCTCGTCCTGTGGTGAGAACGGGTTGCGGGGCCAGGCGATGTCGATTGCCCCGCTGACCAGGTTGCCCGTCCGCACGCTGTCTTCGGCCACGTAGTTGAAGACGACCTTATCGAGGTACGCCTCACCCCGGTTGGTCTCCAGGGAGGATGCCCACTGGTAGCCCTTGCGTTTGGTGAGGACGGTCTCGACCTTCGGCGTGTAGTGGTCGAGCACGAACAGGCCGGAGCCGATGACACCCTTGCCGAGGCACCGGTCGGTCGGCTGCTCCTGGTACTCGGTCGGGTCGGTGATGGCGAGGTTCGTGGTCGACGTCGCCTGCAGGAACGACGAGTTCGGCTGGCTGAGGTGAAACGCCACCGTGGTCGGGTCGACGACGGTGGCACCGGTCAGGCCCTGGACGTACGAGGATCCGTAGGCGGTGCCGTTGGTCGCTTTCACGGTGTCGATCCAGCCTTGGGCGTCCGTGGCGACGGCCTGGGCGTCGAGTTTGTCGCCGTTGCTGAAGGTGACGCGGTCGCGAAGGTGGAACGTGTACGTCAGGCCGTCGGGGCTGATCTGCCAACCGGTGGCGAGCCAGGGCACGATCTTGCCGGTCGCCGGGTCCTGGTCGGTGAGCGAGTCGGCGAAGTTACGGATGATCGTGCGGCTTTCGATCCAGTACACCTGGAACGGGTCGATGCACGAGAACGTCGGGTTGTCCGGGAAGAAGGACACTTTCAGGGTGCCGCCGTGCTGTGGTGTTCCGTTACCGGCCGAACCGGCGTCCGCTTTGCCGCTGTTGCAGCCGGCGAGGGCGATGAGGGCGGAGGCGGCGACGGCGGCGACCGCGGAACGGCGCCACAGGCGAGGTCTAGGGGGTCTGAGCGTGGTCATGGCTTTTCCTTCGGGAAGGTCGGAGGATGGATCAGAGGCCGAGAACGCGGCGTCCACTCGCGAGCAGGACGGTGTCCTGCTGTGGCGGGTGGACGCGGATACAGAGCGCGTCGCGCAGATGCCGTTCGAGGGCGTGGTGCTTGGAGAGGCCGGGGTTGCCGAGCGCGGCGACCGCGGCTTGCGTCGCGGCGATCACCGACCGGGCGATGGCGACCTTGATGGCGGACAGTTCCGGCAAGATCGAGGTCTCGCCCGCCTCGACTCGCAGCAACGCGCCGTGCAGCAGCGTTTCCGCCTGCACGATCTGGAGATCGATCTCGCCCGCGACGGACTGGATCCGTTCGGTCTGCGCGATCGGTTTGCCCAACGCCGCGGGAACTCGGGTGCGGGCGAACCCGGCGAACGCCGTCCGCGCTGCCCGGGCCACGCCGACGTAGAGCGCTGGATGGCCGAAACCGGCCAGGCCCGCCATCGCGGCCGGGTCCCGGTAGACCCCGTCAGGGCCACGCGGGATCTCGACGAACGCGTCCGCGGGGAGACGGACGTTCTCGTAGATCACGTCATGTGTGTTCGAGGCGCGCAGGCCCAGGTGGTCCCACGTGTCGACCCAGGTGATCCCGGGCAGGTCGCCGGGCACGATGACGTGACCGACGCGAGGTCGCTCCGGGTTGCCACCCGGCTCGTCGGCGACGGCCCAGACGACGTGGTAGGCGAGGCCGGAGCCGCCGCTGGCGTACGCCTTGTGCCCGTTCAGGACCCAACCATCGGGCGTGCGGGTGGCGGTCGTCTTCGGTAGGCCCCCGCGAGCGGGAGCACCCAACTCGGGTTCCGCCCGGACCGCGTTGACCAGGGCGGCGCCGGTTTGCGAGCGTCGCAGCAGATCGTCGTAGTATGCGACCGGCCAGTGCGGGTTGGCCGCCTGGCCGGCGTGGCTCATCAGGGAGTTCGCGGCGAGCAGGGCAACTGACGCGTCGCCTTCGCCGAGCGCCGTGAGGATGCGGACGATTTCCCGGGGGCCCGCGCCCGGTCCGCCGTACCGCGTGCCGACGGCCGCGGTGAGCAGACCCGCCCGGTGCGCGACCTCGAGGCCCCGCCAGGGAATGTCGCCCGTGCGGTCGTACTCGGCAGCCGTCGTCGCGATCTCGGCGGTCACGGCGGCGAGCGCGTCGTCGGACAGGTCCGGGACGGCGAACGTGACGGTGGACGTGTCGGTCATGCCCGGGCCGCCGTGGCGTATTCGGCGTATCGGGTGCCGTAGTTGCCCAGGTTGTCGGCCTGCAGCGGGCCGCGCTGGCCGGTGGCTTTGCGGTGGGCGAGTTCCTGGCGGACCAGTGGCAGCACGTAGCGGCCGTAGTCGACGGCGTCGGCGAGGGTGTCGTAGCCGCGGATCGAGACCAGGGACGCCCCGCGGTCGACGTAGTCGAGGATCGCCGCGGCGACCGTCTCCGGCGAGCCGACGAGCGCGGTCGAGGCGCCAGCCGGCGTTGGTCGCCGCGGCGGTCTTCGTCCACAGTGCCCGGTCGTAGAGGTCCGATCGGGCGGCGAATGCGAGCGCGCGCTGCGAGCCGACGTTCTGCGGTGTGCCCTGGCGGTAGCGCTGCGCCCCGTACCCGGCGGCCTGGAAGGTCTCGGCGATCCTCGCGACGTATTCGTGCGCCTTCTCCCACGCGAGTGCGTCGGTCTGGGCGATGATCGGGCGGAAGGTGACCCAGATGCGGGGCAGCGTGGTGCGCCCGGCCGCCCGCGCGATGGCGTGGACGCGGTCGATCTCGGCACGCAGGTCGTCCAGCGGTTCGCCCCAGAAGCTGAAGATGTCGGCCTGGGCGCCGCCGACCTGGAACGCCTCGTCGGACTGCCCGCCGATCGAGATCGGGATCGGGCCCGCGAACGGCGCGAATCCCGGTCCGAAGTCGTCGAACTTGTAGAACTCGCCGTCGTGGCTGAACGGAGCCGGCTCGGTCCACGACCTGCGCAGGATGTCGATGTACTCGACGGTGCGGGCGTACCGTCGCTATTTGGGCAGGTAGTCGCCCTGGCGGGCCTGCTCGGCGTCGCTGCCGCCGGAGATGAGGTGCACGACCGCGCGGCCCTCGGTCAGCTGGTCGAGGGTGGCGAGCTTCTGCGCGCCGACCGTCGGGAAGGTCGTGTTCGGTCGCAGGGCGACGATCGGGCCGGATCCGTTCGGTCAGGTGGCCGACGCGCGCTGGCGACGACGAACGAGTCGGCGGTGTTGGAGCCGTAGGGAAGCAGCGTGTAGTCGAACCGCCCGTCTTCCAGGGCTCGGACGTATCGGCGGAAGAACTGCAGGTCGATGCCTCGGGTCGGGATCGGTTCGAGTTCGGTCGACGGGTTCAGGTGCGAGAGGCTAATGAACTCGACTTCGGGCGACGCGGCCGGGGGGATCGCCTGGTCGAACGTGGGGGTGGCGGTCATGGGGGACCTCTTTCTCTGCGGGCACGCGGCATCGCGCCCGTTCGAGCGGGCGGCGGGTGGCGATCGGAAAATTGGCCTTCGTCATGCGCGCACAACCGAAGGCGCGCGGGCTCGGGCCCCCGCCGGGCCAGGGGCTCTACAGGGTCAGCGACAACACGCCGCGCTGCGGCGCATGAGGTCAATGACGCGCCGGTGCGTCAGGCGCCTTCGTGACGCCGCGGGCAGGCCGGGATCGGTGCACTTCGTCCGCTCGTCGCAGCGGATGCGCTTAATCCCGATCATGCCTATCAGAATAGTAGGGATTAATGATCGCGTCCAACGCCGATACGCGATCGACATCGATCGCGAAGGCTTATCACAGGAGGCGGGGACCGGCGTGCCGGCCCGACGTCACGGGCGATCGTCGGGAGCGGCCACCTGGCTCGCGCCGCAGGCGACCGCGCACACGACACCGCAGCCTCAGCGGCGGCGAGACCCGTGGTCAGCGGGTTCGGCGCGTGACCCGGCTCCGGCCCCGGAACGCGCCGAAGACCAACGTGAACGCGAACAGCACGCACGCGATGATGAACAGCCAGAACAGGCCGTGCACGACGAAGCCGATGAGTCCGAGCACGATCCAGACGATGACGAGTGCCAGCAGAAACGCGATCACCGTGTCACCACGGCATTACCGCCTTCCCAGCCGACGTTCGCCCGACAGTCCGGGCTGATACTGAAGGCCGTAATGCTCGAAGATCGCCGGCTCGTCTGCGGCCGCGAGTTCGCCGTCCACATCGATCGCAGGTGCGTCCTTGACCAACTTCTTGCCGACCTGCACGCGGACGTATTTCGGGGCCACCGTGGCGCCGGCGAGCGGCACGAAGACGAGCCGGTGGCGCCCGACCATGCCGACGCGCACCGTCGCGAACACCGGTTCTTCGGTCGCCGTGTCGAAGTAGACCGCCTCGAGCGAACCGATCTTCGAAGCATCGGCGTCGACGACGTCATGGCCCCGCCAATCGCGGAGATCCCCGGCCTCGAACACGCAGCCTCCTCGCGAACGACGCAAATCACCTGTACCAGCCACGCTAGTCGAGAAAACGAGCAGGTCGAGGCGTTCGCCGACATCGCCGGCCGGGAGCGCGAGCAGAGCCCGTCTCCCGGCCGACCCGACCGCTATCGAACGCGGCGGTATTCGACGTGCTTACTCCAGATCTTCACGTGCCGGACGCTCGCACCGGAGTGCGGAGCCTCCCACCACGTGCCCTTGCCGGCGTAGATGGCGACGTGCGTCGCGTACGACCCCGACATGACGAACACGAGGTCACCGGGGCGTACGTTTTTCGCCGAGACCCGGGTTCCGTAGCGCTTCTGCGAGTTCGCCTGGTGTGGCAGCGCGATACCGAAGCGCCCGTAGACGTACTTCACCAGACCGGAACAGTCGAACGAGTGCGGTCCGGCCGCCCCGTACGCGTACGGGCGGCCCTTCTCCTTCGCGGCCGCCGCGACGATCGCCGGACCGATGTCGGCCGGCTTCGCGACGACGGTGACGCTCGGAGTGTTGACCGCGTCATAGATCTTCGTGCCCGCCGCCGAAACGGCCGACAGGTCGATCTGATAGCGGTGCGTCACGGTCGGGGTGAACGTGAACGTCGCCGAACCGCCGGCCGAGAGCGCCTTGGTCGAGACGTACTTCCACCCGGCTTTCGTGTGGACGTAGAACCTCGCCCGTGCCGAGGCCACGGCGGCGCCGGCTCGGGTCCGCTCGGTCACGGTGAACGTGACCGGGTGTCCCGAGGTGACGCCGGAGTGGTTCGCTACCAGTTTCGCCACCGGAGTGGCGGGTGCCGCGGAGCCGGCCGTGGTGACGGCGGCGTTCGCCGGGGTGGACCCGACGGTGGCGCCGACGATGCCGGCCGCGGCGAGAGATGCCGTCGCTGCGAGCCGCCGCGCGTTGGTGGGCGTGCGGCGACCGTGCTCGGGGGTTGACACAGATCATTCCCTTCGGAACGCCTGCGAGGTCAGCTGTCGGGTTCGGGACGAAGGTGCCCGGCCCGCCGCGTACGGCTTGGCTTCACCCCAAGACGCGGCCGAAAAGCGCCGCGCCGATCGTGGGTTCCCCGCTTCTGCCCGTTGCCCCGTTGTCGACACTGTGTTGGCGCCGTCCCGGGCGGACAGAACTCGGCGTGACCCGAACGCGACACCAGCCGGGTTGAGGCCGGCATGCCTGTCTACCTCGAATCACCCGGCCACGCCGAAGTCCGAAATCGGACGGCCGGGGCGAGACGCGGCGGCGACATTTCGCGACCGCGACGGTAATGTCGGAAAAATACTCACGCTGAGTGATGACTATTGTCCACAGTGTCACCAGATCGTATCGAGGAGAGTGAGTGGCCTCACGAAGACGGCGGCGGCGTTCAGTGCACCAGCACGATCTTGCCGCGGGCGTGCCGGGTCTCGCTCAGTTCGTGCGCGGCCGCCGCTTCGGCAAGCGGGAAGGCCGCCGCGACCGGGACCCGCAACCGGCCCTCGCCGGCAAGCGCGACGGCGACCGCGAGGCCGTGTACCGCCGGCGGATCGGCGGCGGTCGCGAGGCGCGCGCCCGTGACATCCACGGGCGCGCCGTGGGACAGGTGCACGCCGTGGCTTGCCGCCGTGAAGTCCGCGATCGTCACCACCCGGGCAGTGCCGCCGGCGATGGCGATGAGATCGGGCAGCGCTCCCCCGGCACAGTCGAAGACCGCGTCCACTCCGTCCGGCGCCAGCGCGCGTACGCGGTCGCCGAGCCCCGCGCCGTATGTCGTCGGCTCGGCACCCAAGGAACGCAGGAAGTCGTGGTTGCGTTCGCTCGCCGTGCCGATGACCCGGGCACCGCGAGCGACTGCCAGTTGCACCGCGATGGTGCCCGTGCCGCCGGCCGCCCCCTGCAGGAGCACCGTGTCGCCGGCACCGACACCGAGGCGGTCGAGCACCCGGGTGCCCGTCTCGACACCGCCGCCGGCGCCGCCCGCCTCCTCCCAACTCCACCCGGACGGCTTGGGCGCCCAGGCGGCCAGCACCGCAAAGTCGGCGTTCGCGGCACGCGCCGTCATGGTGGTCATGCCGAACACCTCGTCGCCGACGTCGACTCCGGTCACGTCGGAGCCGATTTCGTCCACCACTCCGGCGGCGTCGAATCCCGTCCGATACGGGAACGTCAGCGGAACCCGGTCGCGCCACACGCCGGAGCGCAGGTACGTCTCCCCCGGCGAGATCCCGGAGGCCCGGACGGCGATGCGGACCTGACCCGGGCCGGCGTGCGGCTCGGCCACCTCGGCGACGTGGACGACGTTCGGCGGCCCGTACTCGGTGAATTGAACAGCTCTCATGCCGGCGACCGTAACGGAGCACCCCGTCCGTTTGGCTAAAGTGATAGTGGTGACCGCCGAAGTGGTAGAGACGCTCCGCTCGGACGCCCGCGACAACCGCGCTCGCATCCTCATCGTCGCCCGGGCCGCCTTCGCCGCCGACGGCCTCGACGTGCCCATCCGCGAGATCGCCCGGCGCGCGCAGGTCGGTGTCGCGACCGTCTACCGGCATTTCCAGACCAAGGAAGCACTGCTGACGGCCGCGTTCGCCGAGCAGATGACCGCGTGCTCCGCCGTCGTCGAGGAGGGCCTGGCCGCCGGCGACGCGTGGCTCGGGTTCCGCTTGGTGATCGAGAAGCTGATGGAGATGCACGCTCTCGACCGGGGGTTCGCGCGCGCCTTCACGTCCCGGTTTCCCGTCGCGGTCGAGTTCGCCCGGGACCGCGACCGGGCGCTGCGGCTCCTGCTCGAACTGGTGCGGCGGGCGAAGGAGGCCGGCCGATTGCGACCGGATTTGGTGCTGGAGGACATCAGCCTGGCACTGATGGCCAACGAGGGCATCCGGGCAGAGTCGCCGGAGATGCGGGTGGCGGCATCACGGCGGTTCGCGGCCCTGATGATCCAGTCGTTCCAGGCCCATCCAGTGCCGGCGCCACTGCCGCCCGCCGTCCGGCTGCCGCTGTCTCGATAGTCAGCGTTCGTCGGCGCCCACCGTCTCGGCCTGTTCGACCTGGTGAATGATCTGTTTGAGATGGGCGATCTCATCTCGGAGCGCGGCTTTCCCGGCCGGCGTGAGCGTGACCCAGGTGCGCGGCCGTTTGCCTTCGTAGCCCTTTTCGATGTGGATCAGGTCGGCCCTCTCGAGCACGGTCAGGTGCTGGCCGAGGTTGCCGGCGGTCAGGTCCAGCGTGGTGCGCAGGAAGCCGAACTCCGCCCGGCGCGCCTCGTGCGCGATCGTCAGGATGCCGAGCCGGACCCGCTGGTGGACGATGTCGTCGAGGCCGTTGGCCGGGTGATCGGTCATCGCGAATTCCAGCGCGCGGGCGGACGCGTCGCGGCGAAGCCGACACTTCCGATCAGCAGCAGCCCTGCGGGAACCAGCAGCACCGGCAGGAAAGCCCACGGCGAGGACGAGCGGATGACCTGGTTGCCCTGGATCACCACGATGACGAGGAAGACGACGCGTACGCGAGGAGCCCGGGTTGTGCTCCACCCACGCGAGAGTCAGGAGGGCTAGGCAGATCGCGACGGCCGGCGCGGCCAGACCGTAGAGGAACCCGTGCGCGGGCGGCGTGCCGACGCCGTGCGCGTTGGACGACGGCATGAGCGGGTGGAGCGCCCGCCACAGCGACGCGGCCGCCAGCTCGTGGGGACCATCCGCCTGCGGGGCGGATTGTTTGTTATGCAGTTAGCTTTGCATTACAGACTAGTCGACGCAAGTGATGACATGAAAACGGCCAGGATGGCGCATCCCCGGCCCCGCCATGGAGCGACCACGACAGGATGCTTACGATCCATTTGCCCGCGATTCCACCGCTTCCGCTGGCAGGATTTGAGCTTGTGACGACCGACGAGCCGGGAGCAGCCGCGGACGTTACCGGGACCGACGCTGCGAAGGTCGGCGAGAGTCGCTGGCCGATGGCGCTTGCTGTGCTGGCCGCCGGCGGATTACGGGCGGCGCTGGCCCCGCAGATCCGGACCGGCGACGCGCGCTGGCTGTTTCTGCTGACGCTGATCCCGCTGCTCGCGGTGCTGATCATCGGCGATCCCGGGCGCATCGACCGCGATTCACGGTGGCTGCGCGTGGCCACGGGCACCCTGATCGGCTTCATCACGCTGGTGAACGCGGGCGCCGCGGTGCGACTGGTCATCGGCATCGTCGGGGCGAAGCCGTTCACCAATAACGCCGACGTCCTGCTGATCAGCGGCGGCGCGGTATGGCTGACGAACGTGATCGCCTTCGGCCTGTGGTTCTGGGACCTCGACCGTGGCGGGGCGGCGGCACGCGCGCGCGGCTCAACTCGGCGGCCGGGGTTCGTCTTCCCCGAGATGACGAACTCGGCCTACGTCGCGCCGAACTGGTACCCGAAATTCGTCGACTACCTGTTCCTGTCGTTCGCGACCGCGACGGCGTTCAGCCCGACCGATGTCTCGGCCATCAAGCCCTGGGCGAAACTGATGATGGCGGCCGAGGAAGCGATCTCGCTACTGGTCGCGCTGCTCGTCGTCGCACGGGCCGTGAACATCTTGAAATGACCTACGGCGCGGACGGGTACTTCCGGGCGAGGTGCTCCAACCGGTTCAGTGATTCGGTGTTCCGCGCGTGCAACACGACGTCGGCGACCTGATTGCGCAGCGCCAACGCCGGGCCGCCGACGAACTGCTCCTCCATCCGCACCCGGCAGCCGCCACTCGAGACCGGTTCCCAGGACATCCGCACGGTCGCTTCGCCGAAGGGTCGCAGCCGCGCGCGCAAGACCAGGGAACGATCCGGCTCGTAGGAAACCACCTCGGTGTTGTCGTTGATGGTCAGCGGCCACGCGCCGATGCGATGGTGGACCTTGCTGCCCGCGGACGGCCACGTCGCGTCGACATCACGCACGTGGACGGCGCCGACGACCCAGTCGGCGTAGTTCCACCCATCCGCGAGAACCGCGGTAATCTGCGCGGTCGTCGCATCAAGTACCCGCTCGTTGACTGACATCAGGTGCCCACCTCTAACCTAGCCGGATTTGCGTAGATGACGCGATGGAGGGCCCGGATCGTGGCCGCGTACGCGGTGCCGGTCACGGGCCGGTGGCGGACCAAGGCGGACCGAGCGGCGTTCGCTCCGGGTCCACCGTGGACGCCGCCGCCGGGGTGCGCGCTGCCGTTCGCGAGATAAAGACGGTCGATCACGGTGTCAGCGCGCCCGAGGCCCGGCACCGGCCGGAACATCAACTCCTGATGAATGCTCGACGTGCCGCCGCCGATCGCACCGCCGACCAGGCTCGGGTTCTGCGCGGCGAGTTCGGCCGGTCCCAGGACGCTCCGTGCCGTGATGAGGCCACGGAACCCGGGCGCGTGCTCCTCGATGATGTCCTCGATCCGGGCCGCGTAGGCGGAGATGTCGTCGGCGGCCCACGTGTCGCGCCACGGCAGATGGGTGTACGCCCACATCGACTCGGTGCCGGCCGGCGACCGGGTGGGATCGGCGGTGGTCATCTGCCCGGCCAGGATAAACGGCCGCTCGGGGATCCGCTGGGCCGCCATCTGTGTCGCATACGCGGACAACTCTTCCAGCCCACCATCGAGATGGATCGTCCCGGCGCCGCCGACCCGCGCGTTACGCCACGGGACCTTCCCCGACAGAGCCCAGTCGACCTTGACCGTGCCGTTGTCCCATTGAAAGTTCTCCAGGTCCGACAGCAACCGGTCCGGCAAATCACGGGGGTCCAGCAGGTCGCGGTACAACAGCGGCGCGGCGATGTCCGCGAGGACTCCGCGACGGGCCCGGAATCCGCGTGCGTCCGCGCAGATCACACCGAGCGCTCGGCCATGACGCACCAGAATCCGCGCCGCGGTAGCGCCGTAGACGATCTCGCCTCCCGCCTGGCGCAGCCGGCGTTCAAGGGCCGCGGTGATCTCGCCCGCGCCCCCGACCGGGACAGGAAAGCCGTCGTGCTGGGCGACCATCGCCATGAGCCAGCCGAAGATGCCGCTGCCGGCCTGATCCGGTGACAGATCGGTGTGCTGAGCGCAGCCGGCCAGGAGGAGCCGGGCGCCGTCGCCGTCGAAGAGTTCCTGCGTCATGCGCCGGGCTGGGAGCATCATCGAGCGGGTCAGGCGCAGCAGGTCGGCGGCGCCGAGCCGGCGGGCGAGGCGGGCGGAGGCGCGGATCGGCGGGAACGAGGCGAAGAGCGCGTCGATGAACTCGTCACCGACGCGTTGCCAGGCGGTGACTTCGCGCATCCACCGGTCGCCGTCGCCGGCCGCGAACTCCTCGACCGACGCAGCGGTGATGTCGGGGTCACGGTTGAGGATCGCGACCCGGTCGTCGCGGAAGACGTGCGCCAGGACGTGCTGGGCGTGCCGCCACCTCACTCCCTGATCTTCCAGGTGCAGGGCCTGGATGACGGGGCTGACGGCGGCGAACGGGTAGAAGGCGCTGCACACGTCGTTGCGGAACCCGGGCGCGGTGATCTCGGCCGTGTGGACCGCGCCGCCGCCGTGCTCGGAGGCTTCGAGCACAACCACCGACCAGCCCGCGTCGGCGAGCAGGTTGGCCGCTACCAGGCCGTTGTGACCCGCGCCGATGATCACCGCGTCCGTTGTTGTGACCACGGGACTACGCCGTCCGTCCGGCGGACGCCATCGGGAACGGCAGGCGGTCCCACTCGCAGTGCGGACCGACGGCGTTGGCATGGACCAGCGGGCCAGCGGACGGCTGGCGCTGGGGCTTAGCCTCGGGCGGCGGGCGCTTGACAGCCACGATTCCTCATTTCGGAAATGTACGAATCAGGTTGAGCATCCGCTATGCCCGCAATACCGGGATGCGAAACCCTGAGAGATCCACCCGTCATTTAATCGTCGTGGCTGCTCGGTCGTGTCCTTGGCCGGCCGCCGGGCCGTCAGCGGCGTCCTTGCCGAGAACCATCTCCCAGGCGCACGACCGTCCCGTCCAGGCCGCTGTCGACGCGTACGCGGCCGGTGATGGCTTGGCTGAGCGAGAAGGCTTGGCTGAGCCAGAAGCCAGCGGCCACGGCGCTCCACCGGCGCAGCGGCCGTCAACGGGAATGTTGAGAGGGTCCGGCTCAGGCCAGGCGGCGAAGAGCGACGACCGCGACGTCGTCGGTGGCGGTGAAATCGCCCAGCATGCCGTCGGTCGCGGCGCTGCAGAGGTACTGCGGATCGGTGGAGATCAACAGTGTGGTCAGCTCGGCGATGCAGTCGGTGATCAGGCGATCGCGGCGTTCGACAAGGCCGTCGGTGTAGAGCAGCAGCGCCGAGCCGACACCGATCGGTTTGGTCACGCTCCGTCGCGGCGCGTCGCGGTAAGCGCCCAGTGGCAGATCGACCGGCGCTTCCAGCACGGCCACGTCGCCGTCAGGACTCACGCGGAGCGCGGGTAGGTGCCCGGCCATCGAGACGGTGAGGGTGGTGTGGGTGGGGTCGATGACGATGTACAGCGCGGTGGCCATCGCGTCCGGCTCGAAGAGCTGGATCTTGCGGTCGAGTCGGGTCAGGACATCGGCGGGATCGTCGGTCTCCAGTGCGTAGGCGCGCAGGGCACTACGGATCCGCCCCATCACCACGGCGGCTCGCAGACCACTTCCGGCCACGTCGCCGATGGCCACACCGATGTGCCCGGACGGCAGCGTGAAGACGTCGTACCAGTCGCCGCCGACGCCGACAGCGGCACCGGGAATGTAGCGGACGGCCACCTCGAACCCGGCCACCGGAGCGGGTCGCGCCGGCAGCAGGCTTCGCTGTAACGCGAGCGTGCTGGCCCGGTCCAGCTGGGACAGCCGCGCTTGGGTCGCCAGACTGGCCCGGTCCGCCACGAGTCGTAGCAGGTCGATGTCGTCGCTGGTGAAGGCGCGGGGCGCCATGGAGCCGACGTGGAGGACGCCGAGAATCTGACCCGTGGTGAGCATTGGTACACCGGCCAGTGATGACAGATGCTTGTCGATCAACACTTGGCTGAAGACGGTGGTGGCATCGACGTGATCGAGGATCACCGGAAGGCCGGTCGCCGCGATCCTGCCGGTGAATCCGTCGCCGACCGGCACGCGTACGCCGAGGCGGATTTCGTCGTCGAGCCCGCTGGACGCCGTGGCGACCAGCTCCGTGCCCGAGGAGTCGAGCAGCATGATCGCTGCCGTGTCGACCTGCAGCAGTTCCCGGGTCCGGTCGAGGAGCTCGGTGAGCAGCTCGTCGAGTTCCAGCCCGGAAAGCGCGGCGTCCGTGACGGCCTGCAGGCGGCGTAGCTTTTCGTCCACGTCGGGGGCCACACGATGGGGTGCCGTGCTGCCGCGCTGTTCGGGGCCGACGATCGGCGCGACCATCGTTAGCCGGTCTGACCGGACAGATGTGCCCAGACGCCGGTGACTTCCAGCACCGTGAGCACGACTCCGTGAGCGCCGGTGACCTGGTAGTCGAGGTTGTGCTCTTCGGCGAAGCGGCGGCCTCGCAGCAGCACGCTGATGCCCGAGGAGTCGAGGAACGTCACCTGCGACAGATCCACGGTGATGCCGGAGACGTCGCGTGCGCTGGCGGCGGCCTCGATCGCCGTGTCGACGGCGGGGGCCGTGGCGAGATCAACATCGCCGGTCACGGCCACGGTCGCGTTTCGGCCGTGCCGCAGTGTGGTCACTGATACCGCCATTTCACCTGGCCTTTCCTGCGTAAGTGCCGGTCCGCCAGACAAACTTTAGAGCGTCGCGTACGCGGATTCGTCGAACAGATCATTGCACTTGTTCCATACCGACGGTTAACGGGAATCGGAGAACCCTCCGGAAAGGCCGGTCCCCGGGTCGTGCCGCGAACTGTGTGCGAACCTACCGCGTCGGCCGTCGCCAAAGTGGGTAAGGGCGACCATGAGTTTTGACGAGGACCACCCCGACACTGGCATCGACCGGGTGATCCGACCGATAGACCGGCTGCAGCAACGCCACACCTGGCTTGGGTTCCCGCTCGCCGTTCTGACGAAGTGTAGCGACGACTCGGCCGGCAACCTGGCGGCGCTGATGGCCTATTACGGATTCGTCGCGATCTTCCCGCTGCTTCTGCTGTTCACCACGATCCTGGGCTACGTGCTGCAGAGCCACAACGCGCTGCGGGAACGGCTGCTGCGGTCAGCCATCGTCGATTTCCCGGTCATCGGAGATCAGTTGCGGTCCACTGGCGGTCTTCCGGGCCACTGGTACGTGGTGGTGTTGTCGCTCGCGATCAGCCTCTGGGGTGCCCGGGGCGTGGCCAACGCCTGCCAGACGGCGTTCAACACCGTCTGGAACGTACCGTTTTCGCAGCGCCCTGGGTTCCCGACCGCGATCCTGCGAAGCTTCGCGCTGCTGGGAGTCGCCGGGATCGCGGTGTTGGCCACAGGCACGCTGTCGGGCATTGGCAGCACGGCGAACGTACTCGGTGCCACCGCTCGGATTTTCGCGCTGATCTTGTCCGCGGCCATCACGATCGCGGTGTTCCTGCTGGGCTTCCGGCTCGCCACGGCCCGCGCGGTGCCGCTGCGCCGGATGGCACGCTCGGCCGTCGCCTCGGCGCTCGTCTGGCAGTTGCTGCTGGTCGCCGGGAGTTTCCTCCTCGATCACCAGGTGCGTCACGCACAGGCGCTTTACGGCACGTTCGGGCTGATCCTCGGTCTGCTGGCTTGGTTGCACCTGCAGGCCCAGCTGACGCTGTACGCCGTGGAGGCCGATGCCGTGCGCGCCGACCGTCTCTGGCCGCGTGGGCTCCTGCGGCCTCCACTGACCGGCGGAGACAAACGTGCCTATCGTGCGTACGCGGAGACCGCACGGCGGCGCCCGGCCGACGAGCAGAGCGTCGAAGTGCGGTTCCCGGGGGAACGGCCGCCCGTCTACCCACGCATCGACCCTGACTCACAGGCAGGTGCGGACGCCGAAACGGAAGGAAAACGATGAGCGTAGGCGAAACGATCGGCGTGGAAGAGGAGTTTCACATCGTCGATCCCGAAACCGGTGCACTGGTGCCTGCCGCCCGGCGGCTGCTGCGCTCCGACGAAACGGAGGCCGAGCCGGAACTGCAGCGCACGCTCGTCGAGACCGCGACCGACGTGCACACCGATCTGGCATCGCTGCGAGACGACCTGCTCAGCCAGCGCCGGGAACTCGCCTCCGCAGCGGCGGACATCGGTCTCGCGGTGGTGACCGCCGGCACCGTGCCCGATTCCGGCAGCAACCCGGGCCGCGTCTTCCCCGACGAACGCTACGAGTGGATGGCCGCCGAATATCGACAGCTCGTCGACGAACAGCAGGTGTGCGCGTGCCAGGTGCACGTGAGCGTCGATGATCGCGATCAGGCCGTGCTTATCACGCGCCAGATCCGTGGCTGGCTCCCGACGCTGCTCGCGTTGAGCGTGAGTTCTCCCTGGTTCCAGGCCCAGGACACCGGCTACGGCTCCTATCGCACCGTCGTGGTCTCCCGCTGGCCGACGGTCGGCCCACCACCGGATTTCGCGTCGGCCGCCGACTACGACCGCACCGTCGCCACCCTCGTTGCAAGCGGGGTCATCAGCGACGCCGGCATGATCTACTTCGATGCACGGCTGTCGGCCCGCTACCCGACGATCGAGATCCGGATCGCCGACGCCTGCCCCTCCGTTGATGACGCCGTGCTGGTGGCGGCTCTCGGACGCGCGCTGGTAGTCACGGCGGCCCGCAGCGATCAGACGCCGGACGCGGCCACCAGTCATCAGGTGCTGCTGCGGGCGGCGACGTGGCGAGCCGCGAGATCCGGACTCGACGGGTTTCTGATCGACCCGAGCACCGCATTGGCCGTCCCGGCACCGGCGATGGTCCGTGCACTGCTCGACCACTGCCGCTCGGCTCTCGAAGAACGCGGCGAGTGGGACACCGTCGTTGAGCTGACCGACGCCTTGCTGGCCCGGGGCCCGTCCACGCGCCGCCAGCGGGACGCGCTCCGGCGCGGCTCGACCGCCTCGGACATCGTCGCCGCGCTGGTCGCGGAGACCGTGGACGGCTGAGGCCATCGCGTCCGTGCGTCCCGGCACGAACGTCATGGAGACGACTTACGGTGGCAGCATGGACGTCGCTCTCGAAGACTGGCACCGAGCGCTCATCTCGCTGACTCGCGGCGGCCACACTGTCCAGGCCAGTGGCCTGGCACCGCTGCTCAACGAAATATTGCGGCCCGTCGGCATCCGCGCGATCGTCTATCTCGTTGACGTCGAGCAACGTACGCTGCACGCGCTTCCCGATATGGGCCCCGTCGCCGGCCCGTTACCGATCGACGGAAGCCTGGCCGGCCGTTGCTACATGACGGTCACGCCGCTGATCGCGAGCCGTGACCCCATCCGGTTCTGGATGCCGCTGATCGACGGAACCGAACGACTGGGCGTGCTGGACCTGACGCTGCCGGCCGGGATGGATCCCGACAAGGCCGACGTTCGCGAAAACATCGATGCGGTCGCCGGCCTTCTGGCGCACCTGATCGTCGCCAAGACCCAGTACGGTGACGCGCTCAGTCGGGCCCGCCGCTCCCAGCCGATGTCCCCGGGTGCCGAGACGCTCTGGCGCCTACTGCCGCCGTTGACGTTCACGACGGATCGCCTCGTGTTGTCGGCGATCCTGGAGCCCTGCTATGCCGTGGGCGGCGACGTTTACGACTACGCCGTCGACGACGACATCGCCCGCATCGCGCTATTCGACGCGGTCGGGCACGGGCTGCCGGCGGCGTTGACGGCGACCGTCGCATTGGGTGCCTCGCGGAGCGCGCGAATTCAAGGTCGAGGTCTCCAAGAGGTCGGACGCGCCGTGGACGAGGCGATTCTCGGTGAGTTCCGGGATTCCCGGTTCCTGACGGCAGTCCTCGCCGAGTTGCATCTGCGGACGGGGACGTTGCGTTACATCAACGCGGGGCATCCACCGCCGGTCCTGTTGCGTGGCGGCAAGGCGGTCGCCCAACTCGACAGCGGCCGCCGCCTGCCGTTGGGCCTCGGCGGCGCGGCCGCGGCCGTCGCTGAAATCAGCCTCGAACCCGGCGACCGGCTGCTGCTCTACACGGACGGGTTCACCGAGGCACGCGACCAGTTCGATCAGCAGTTCGGTCTGACCCGGCTGATCGACTTCGCCGAGCGGCACGCCGCCGCCGGCCTGCCACCTCCGGAGACCGTGCGCCGCCTCGTTCACGATCTGCTCGACCATCAGGACGGACCCCTACGTGACGACGCCAGCATGATGCTTGTGAGCTGGAATTCTGTGGCCAGTGTGGGCCAGACGTTGCCGTAAAGATCCCGACGGGGTTGGCGTCATTTCAGCAATGGCAGTCGATCTTCTTCGAGCCTCCGCTCAACCTTCCGCGTCACCGCACAAGGCGGCGGCCGCCGGTACCCGAACCGGGGCCGGCGACCGCCGTGGAAGGCGTCAGTTCTTGAACACGTCCTTGATCTTCTCGCCGGCCTGCTTCAGGTTTCCCGCCGCCTGGTCCTTCTGGCCTTCGGCCTCGAGTTCCTGGTCGTTAGTGGCCTTACCCGCGCCCTCCTTGACCTTGCCGGCGACTTCCTGTGCCTTGTTGTCGATCTTGTCGTCGAGCCCCATCACATGCCCCCTCTAGCGTCATCACCTGAGTGGATCGATGACCACGCTCCCATTGAAGTGATGCTGTCCGGCAGTGTTTGCCCCGCTCAGCGGGGGTCTAAACGCCCGCAAGGCGGACAGTTCGGTATTCGACGTTCGTGTTGCCGCGCGAGCGCTCACGGGTTTGACTTGCTAGGTGCCCAGTCGAGGGAAGCGTTCGCCGGCCGAGGATCCGCTCACGCCGTACCGGCGCAAGCGCGACTTCAAGCGGACGCCCGAGCCCGATGGCACGCCGTCAGCGTCACGCGGCGCGACCGAGCGGCGATTCACCGTGCAACGGCACCGGGCAGCCGGCTGCACTATGACTTTCGCCTCGAAATCGACGGTGTGTTGGTCAGTTGGGCGGTCCCGAAGGGTCCGACGCTGGATCCGAGAGTCCGCCGGGCCGCCTTTCACGTCGAAGATCATCCCCTGGACTATATCGACTTCGAAGGCATCATTCCCGCGCGCGAATACGGCGGGGGTGACGTCATCGTGTGGGACACCGGCACGTGGAGCCCCGACGATGCCCCCGATCCGGGCAGTGCCGTACGCGACGGCGAATGCATTTCGACGTCGACGGCCCAAGCTCTAGGCCGCTTCGTGCTCGTCCGGACCCGGGTTGATTCCGGCGGCAAGGAGGAGTGGCTGCTGCTCCACAAACACGATGAGTACGCGGTCGACGGATGGGTCACCGAGGACCATCCCCAATCGGTGGTGAGCGGCCGCACCAACGACGAGGTGAAAGCCAACCCGGAGCGCACATGGCGCTCCAACAGGTCCGACGGCGGTGCGCTGAGCGGAGAGCCTGCCGCCCAGCATCGACCGGAACTGGGGCCGGCGTCCGGGGTCCGGGAAGTGGGTTCGGCCGGGAACTGCGCGTCACCAACCTGGACAAGGTGCTGTTCCCGCCGCGCCGCGGCTCTCGTGCGGCACACCAGGAAGCGGCCGTGACGAAGCGGGACTGCTCCGCTATACGGCGCAGATCGCGCCCAGCGTGTTCCCTATCTCACGGGGCGGCCGATGAACCTGCACCGATTCCCTACTGGCGCCGAAACCGCCGGCTTCTGGCAGAAGGCGCTGCCCGGATCACGCGCCGGCATGGGTGCCCAGGTGGGACAATCCACACGTGAGGCCGGGCGAGGCGAGGACTTACCTGGTCGTCGACGAGCCGGCCGCGCTGCTGTGGGCGGCGAATTTCGGCGGATTGGAGTGGCACGCCTGGACCTCGCCACCGGCGAGCCACGGAGCGGCCCAGCTATGCCTGATCGATATCGACCCGGGCTCGAGCACCAGCTGGGAGGATTGCTCGTGCTCGCCCGCTTCATCGGACCGTTCGAGCATCTCGGCGTGACCGGGCCTAGCCCGAAAGTCACCGGCCGCCGGGGCATCCAGATCTGGATACCGATCGCCGCCGGGCCGGGGTTCGGCGACACCCGCGCGTGGATGGAGCAGCTGTCGAAGACCGTCGGCGCCGTCGTGCCCGACCTGATCAGCTGGAAATGGCACACCAACGATCGGGGCGGGCTCGCACGACTCGACTACACGCAGAACGATCCCACAAGACGCTCGTCGCTCCCTACAGCCCAGGCCTGCGCCGGGGCGACGGTGTCCGCGCCGATCGACTGGGCCGAACTCGACGATCCCGACCTGCGTCCGGACGGCTTCACCATCCGCACCATGCCGCAGCGGCTGACCGCGAAGGGCGACCTGTTCCGCGGCGTCCTGGACCACCCGCAACGGCTGCCGTCCCTGACGTAACGCGGGCCACCCGAGGTCGGCTCCGCCGATGACCGGATCGCTGAAGGCTTGGTTCGCCGATTACCTGGACGAATCTCCGCGCACGGGTTTGGGGTCTCCCATATGGGGCACACAGACCGGGTGCAATACCTCGAAGGATCAGCGATCTGACAAATATCAGCCAACACTCGAAGGAGCACATGATGAGGACCCTCACGTTCGTTACCGGCGCGGCCATTGGCTACGTCTTCGGCACCAAGGCGGGCCGAGAGAAGTACCAGCAGCTCGTCGAGGGCGCTCGCGCGTTCAGCGAGAAGCCCGCGGTGCAGCAGGCACAGTCGAAGGTCAAGGACATGGTCGGCCAGGGTACGTCGGCCGTCGCCAGCAAAATCGGCATGAGCAGCGACGACTCGACGAAGTCGTTCGACGATGGACCAACCGTCGCCACGACCCCCGCCACCACGAGAAAGGCCGCGGCCGCTGGAACCCGCACCGACAACACGTTCTGAGGACCTCGGGGGTGAGGCTGCGGGCGGGCACGCTGTCATGGCGTGCCCGCCCGCAGAGCGTTCACGACCTCGGTCCCGCTGTCGCGGATGGCGGCCCCACGGCATTGCCGGAGAAGTTGCCTCGTGCAATCGTTTCCGAACGCGCTGCCCCGGGCACGTCGTCGGGAAGCACCGGACGCATCTCGGCCCGCTGCCGGCCAACCTGGCACGGCAGCCTCGGCTGCTGTACCCGGTCCGCCGGATCCGTCCCTCGACCCTAAGGAGCCGTACGCATGAAGACCGTCACGTTTCTCGCTGGTGCCGCCGTTGGCTACGTCCTCGGGGCACGGGCCGGCCACGAGCGATACGAACGCATTCTCGGCAGTGCACGCCGCCTCAGTGGCCAGCCCGTTGTGCGGCAGACCGGGACGACGATCAAGGACCTGAGCGCGAAAGGCGGGGACATCGTCACCGAGAAGCTCAGCAATATCGGTTCCGGGACCGGCATCGACGCTGATTCGACCGATGATATGGGTGCCATGGCAACATCGCCGGCCGTGAACCCCCGGAAGGCCACGAAGAACGCCGCCACGGCCCCTATTCCGACAGGTGCTCCGGTCACTCCGCCCGCTCCGGACATGGACTGATCGACTTCGTCTCGATCGGTCAGGGGTGGTGACCTGCACGTCGCCGTCCTCGACCGGCATTACAGGGTTTGCCGATCGCCGATTACGGGTAGGTAAGACGTGGACTTCTACGAGGGGGGGACGCCATGCCTGCCGATTCCAGCCCGAAACGCGAACGCCAATACGAGCACATTAAAGCGAGTGCCAAGGACCGGGGCGAGTCGAACAAGGTCGCGACCCGCATCGCCGCCGCGACTGTGAACAAGGAACGCGCCCGTCACGGCGAGTCGAAGACCGCCAGCCGCACGTCGCTCACCGACGTCTCCTCCGGACATCGCGGCGGCAAGCGGTCACACACCGGGGCCGCCGGACGCACCCGAGAGCAGTTGTACGCCGAAGCCAGGCGCCGCAACGTCAAGGGGCGCTCGTCGATGAACAAGACCCAGCTCGAGCACGCCCTCGCCGGGCGGTAGCGCTTCGAGTCTCCACAGCCGCCCGCTGCGATGAGCGCGCGGGCGGCTGTCGGGCGTCAGATCGCTCGCGGGTTCCTCCGGGCATGAGGGACAATCGACCGCATGTGGACCCGATGGCTGGCAGCGATCGCGACGATCTGGGCCGGCGGCTACGTCGCGGGCTATCTGGCGCTCGTCCACCATGACGGCAACTCCCCCGCTTGGTGGTACGTCGGGCTCATCGCGGTCGCCATGGTCGTGTCGATCGCGGTGGCGGTGGGCTGGTTGTCGCGGCCAGCGCTGATCGCGGGCGCGTCCGCCTTCGGGGTGGCGGCTGTGCTCGGCTTGCTGACGATCGGGATTCTCCTGCTGCCCGCAATCGCCTGCCTGATCGTGGGAGCGGTTCGCCTCACACCCGCTGCGCCCGTCGCGACCGATTCTCGATAGCGCTGTGGTGCCGGCATCCACGCACAGTTGGGCTACTGGTGTGGTGGTGGTGATGGTGGTGGTGCGGGTGGTTGACGACGCTGTCCAGGACCAGGGTCAGGCCCGCGCCGAGCAGCCAGATGTCCTTCGCCAGCGGCACACCCTGCTGGGTCGGCCGGGGATCGCCGGGTTCGTGTGTGCCCGGCGTGGCCCAGTAGAGCCGGGCCAGACCGGCGCCGAGCGCGACCAGGCCGGCACCGACGACAGCGGACGGCACGATTGGCAGGAGCAACGCGGCACCCAGCGCGATCTCAGTGCCGGAGAGCACGCGGGAGAACGTCACCGGTGAGAGCTGCTTCACCTGCGGGATAGCGCCGGCGGCCATGCCGTGCAAGCCGGCTGCGGCATCGCCTTCCAGGTCTTTCTTGCCCAACCCGGAATTCAGGATGAAAGCACCCATCGCGACACGCAACGGAATGTGTGCGAGATTCATGATCACTCCTTGGGCCGATGCTTCCCACGATGCCACCGTCGGTCGTGCGCGGGTGCTCGTTTCACATATGCCGGTCACACAGCCGCGTACCGTCAGCGAAAGGGCTCAACGGTCGACGTGGGGGATCTTGTGACGAACTCTGACAACGGCGGCGACGCGCTCGCCGGCCGGCTCCATCGCACCGAGGTGCAGCGCGGTCCGTTCTCCGTCGCGGGGCGCGAGATCGTGCAGGTGCTGACCGAGATCCCGGTCGGCGTCGAATCCGGCTGGCACACCCATCCCGGCGAAGAGGTCGGCTTCATCATCGCCGGCACCGTACAGATGATGATCGAGGGCAAGCCGACGTTGACGCTGCATGCCGGGGACGGTTTCCTGATCCCGCCGCGTACCCCGCATAACGCCTTGGATGTTGGTCCGGGAACCGGTCGGATGCTGTCCACCTACATCGTCGAGGCCGGGTTGCCGCTGGCCAGTTTCACCGCGCCACCGGTGATGTAAAAATAGTAGCCATGTACATAGTATCCATGTACGGTATTGCTCATGGGCGAGGCTGTACACGGACCGACACCGGGTTACCTGGTTTGGCGGTTGTCGACGAAATGGCGGGTCGCCGTTGACCGTGCGCTGGCGCCGCAGGGGCTCACGCACGCGCAATATTCGCTGCTGGCATCGCTGTTCGGCATGCACAGCAACGGTCTGCGGCCCAGCCAGCGCGAGTTGGCCGACCACATCGGTCTCGAGCCGCTCTACGTGTCCAAACTGGCCCGCGCCCTGGAGTCCGACGGCCTGATCGAGCGCGTACGGGACACAGAAGACTCGCGAGCCGTGCGCCTCACGCTCACCGATCGCGGGCGCGACACCGTGCGCCCCGCGATCGCGACCGTGCAGGTGCTGCTCGACCAGCTTCTGAGCCCGCTCGGCGGCCTCCACGGTCCGCGGACCGCGGCCTTCGTGGGCGACCTGACGCTCCTTCTGAGCACCCCACTCGACAGTGAACGGAGAACCGACGATGCCTGAGATCAGCGTGCTGGACTCGATGATGCACTACCGGGAGACCGGGTCCGGGCCCGTGCTCGTCTTCCTGCACGGCAACCCGGCGTCCTCGCACATATGGCGTAACGTCACGCCGCGCGTCGGCGGCGGCCGGCTGCTCGCGCCGGACCTCATCGGCATGGGCGGCTCGGGCAAGCCCGACATCGCGTACGCGTTCGACGACCACGCCCGCTACCTGGATGCCTGGTTCGACGCGCTCGATCTCGATCAGGTCGTGCTGGTCGGCCACGACTGGGGCGGCGCGCTCGCGTTCGACTGGGCCACACGGCACCCCGGGCGGGTGCGCGGGCTCGCGTTCCTGGAAAGCATCATCAAGCCGGTGGCGTGGGAAGACCTCACGCCACCAGCACGCGAACGATCGAAGCTGATCCGCACACCAGGCGCCGGTGAGGAGATGGTGCTCGAACAGAATCTCTTCGTGCGGACGGCGTTCACCGCCGGCGTCCTCTCGCCGGTCAGCGATGAGGACATGCGGACCTACCTCGCGCCCTTCCCGACTCCGGAGAGCCGGCGCCCGATCCTGGCATGGGCCCGGCAGATGCCGATCGGCGGCGAGCCCGCCGGGCTCGTCGCCCGCGTCGAGGCCTATGACGCGTGGCTCGCGACCAGCGAGGACGTGCCGAAACTGTTGATGACGTTCGAGGGGTCACCGACATTGGGCACCGGCAAGGAGATGACGCGGTGGTGTGAGGAGAACATCGCCGCCCTGGAGGTCGTGGCATGCGGCGACGCCGGGCACCACGCACAGGAGGATCGACCGCACGAGATCGCCGCGGCGATCAGCGCCTGGCTAGACCGGCACGCCCTGCGTGGGTGAGCCACCCTCCGGCGCCGCGAAAGCGCATGTCAGGGCCCGCCGACTCCACATAAACTCGAAAGTTCCGGCGACCAGGGAGGACGCGATGGCGGGATGGCGGCGCCCCGACCGGGTGGCTGTCCGGACCGCCGTCGTCGAAAGTGCCGTGCTGACCGTGGCGAGCCTCGGTAGTTTCGCGCTGACCTACGCGCTGCTGGGATGGATCCATCCGACATCACGCAGCGACGAGTTGCTCGGGGCGATGTGGGCCGTCCTCGCGACGATCTTCGTCTGCCGGGAGAGCTTCCAACAGAGCGTCACCGCCGGCGTCTCGCGCATGTCCGCGACACTCGTGAGTTTCGTCCTGTGCTTGATCTACCTGATCTTCCTGCCGTTTCATGCGTGGGCGCTGGCTGTCCTCATCGGACTCAGCGCGTTGGTCGTCACGCTGGCCGGCCGGCCACAGGACGCGACCACCGCGGCGATAACGACGGCCGTGGTGCTGGTCGTCGCCGCGATCACACCGGCCGAGGCCTGGCAACAGCCGATCCTGCGGCTCGCCGACACCGCGATCGGTGTCGGTGTCGGCGTGGCGGCGGCGTGGTTGTCACTGCGTCTGGTGCACCCTCGCCTCGGAGTGCGGCCCCGCGGCTGACACCGGCCGGGTCAGGCCGCCAGGTCGGCTCGGAAGACGGGAAAGACGGGCAATCGGTCCCCCACACCGGGGACACGACGTAGAGCGGGGAAGGCCACGCCCAGAAGGAAACCACGCCCGCGCGGTGCGGGCACCTGGACCAGGGACCGGATCGCGGGCAGCGCGGCGAGATCACGACGTTCCGCCGGCGACAGCGCCCAATGCCAGGCGGCCATGGTGGATTCGCCGGCCGCTGACCGGCGCTCGCGGGCCCGCATCATCGACTCCGGGACCGCGTCGAACAGCAGCGTGGCGCCCGGCAACCGAGCTGCGATCATGGTGATCAGGTCGTGCACCTCGGCCCGGTTGAAGTACGGGAACAGGCCCTGAGCGGTGACGATCACCGGTCGGGTGCGATCGACGGCCTCGGTCCAGGCAGGATCGGTGGCCGAGCCGATCAGCGTGGCGGCGCGTGGGTTGTCGGGCAGCAGTTGCCGGCGCAGCGCGATGGTCTCGGGCAGGTCGACGCTCAACCATCGGACGTGACCATTGTCGACTCGCCAGAACTCGGTCTCCAGCCCCTCTCCGAGGCAGACGACGGTCGCGTCGGGTGACTGCCGGAGCAGGCGGCGGACCTCGTCGTCGAACGTCCGCACGCGCAGCGCGTGCCATCGCGCCGCGAACGCGTCGTGGCCGGTGTTGACGCGCGCGGCGTCGTAGTCGAGGCGCTCGACGATCTCGATCGCGACAGGATCGCTGAGGCCGGCACCGGGATCGGCGGCGGCCAGCGCGCGGTGGTGAAGGTTCCAGAGCAGCGTCTCGGGCACGCCGGTGAGATCGAAAGCCACCCGCTCCGGTTGCGCTCCATCTGTCACCGCGCCATGGTAACGCGCGGCGGATCACACACCTCGGTGCCGTCGCCGGGTGTAAAACCCGGCACGCATGGGCACACCCGACCATGTCCGCCACTCCCCCGCGTCGCGAACACCAACGGCCTGCCCCGCATCCGGGTCGTGTCGCCGTCGCTGTCTGCGTGTCCTGGATCCTGGTCGTCGGCCTTCTCATCGGGCTCGGTGAGCTGGTCACGCACGCCGGCACCGACAACCTGCTCGGCGACCACACCGTGCCGCATTGGTTCGCTGCACATCGCAGCTCCGGTTGGAGCTGGTGGAGCGCGCTGTTCAGCAGCCTCGGCTCCACCATCCCGATCCAGCTGCGCCGTCGTCGGCACCAGCATCGCGTTCCTGCTGCGCGACCGCAGCTGGCGGCCGGTGATCTTCATGGTCACGCTGATCCTCGGGGAACTGTTCGCGTTCCTCGTCACCGAGTTCGTGGTTCGGCGTCCGCGGCCGGACGTTCCCAATATGGACGCGCACTTGCCCACGTCAGCCTTTCCCTCCGGACACGTCGCCGCGACGACATGCGTCTACGGCGGACTGGCGATCCTGGTCGTCGGTCACGCGCGGGGCTGGTGGCGCTGGTTGTTCGTGGCGCTGGCCGTGATCATGCCGGTGTGTCTGATCGCGTCACGCCTCTACCGCGGCGAACACCATCCCACCGACATCGTCGGCAGTCTCGTGTTCGCCGGACTCTGGCTGACCACGGCAACGATACTGATTCGCCCGAATCCCGGCACGGGTGCCCAGCTCGCAGTGGCAGGCCGGGTCGTGCGGCGAAGGGCCAGGCAAGACGTTCGCAGATGAGTCGTGCTCTCGCCCGCCGTGCTCACCGAGCTCGAAGGTGCCGGCTTCCAGGCGCCGAAATAGGGCTCAGCCGGCCGGGTTGGTCAGGTCGAGGCCACAGTTGGTCTTGACATAGGTCACGAGCGACGCGGTCGCGGCGACGCGGTCCGGGGTCTGCATCAGTTGGAGCAGCTTCGCGCTGCCGACCTTACTGATGTCGTAGCCGGCGGCGGCCAATGTGGACTTCAACGACAACGTCGCGTCCTGCAGGGTTTTCACCTTCGCCTGGATCTCGGCCGGAGCGGCGTCAACCAATTGCTGGTTCATCGTGGCCGTCTGATCGAGGTAGGTCTTCCACGCGTCCGGGCTGCCACCTGTCAGCAACGCGGCGAGACCGCCGCCCTGCAGCAGCTTCGCCTGCTGCTTGACGACGGCGCAGAACTGCTGAGCGTCGCCGCTGCCGCCACCGGTGACGGTCGTGCTCGTCGAGGACGCCGCAGCGCTGGCACCCGGCCCCGAGGCCGCCGGCGCGGAACTGCTGCCGCAGGCGCTGAGCACCCCGGCGACGGACACGGCCGCGGCCAGAACCATTAATCGTCGACCCATTGAGATCATGCGCGCAGCATGCCCGAATCACGGTGATCGATTCAAGACACAGCTGAGTCCGATTCCGTACAGTTCCGCATCCGTCTTGGTCATCAGCCTGCCAGGCCCTGTCTCGAAGTCCGTTCGAGCGAGCCGCGAGCCACGCGCCGATCCGACAAGGCTTGATCTTTGCCTGGATACCGCGCTTGTATCCAGGCAAAGATCAGACGCCGTCGGTCGGCGTCTGGGTTACAGCGCAGCCGAACGGCAGCTTTGAGACAGGGCCTAATCGGCGAGACGGAACAGCAGCTCGGTCGCCCACTTCTGCGCGTCCGGCTCCTCGGCCGGGTTCGTGAGCAAGATCATCAGCCGGCACCCCCACACCTCGCCCTCGGGCGACGGGCGGCGCTCGAACATCAGACCTCGGTCCGCGGCCCAGCTCAGCACCGACGCGGTCACGGCCACGAGACCGTCCGGATGCCCGACGTACGTGTAATCGACGTACCGCCCGGCCGGCAGTACGCCGCCGAAAACCGGGTCCTCGCTGAACACGTCCGCGGCCACCGGCACTCCGGCCTCGACTTCGAGTTCGTTCTCCATATCGATCACGTTCAGCCGCAGGAACGGCGGGCCGGCCGGGGTGACGCCCTTGCCGTCGAGCCAGACGAACAACTCGGGGATGCGGTCGGCGATCTCGTTGAACGTCGACATCGTGACGTTTCGGCGCATGCCCGCG
Source organism: uncultured Actinomycetota bacterium (assembly GCA_963797605.1). Taxonomy (GTDB): domain Bacteria; phylum Actinomycetota; class Actinomycetes; order Mycobacteriales; family Micromonosporaceae; genus DASQPR01. The sequence goes on from CAWCPX010000009.1 coordinate 938,665, forward strand.
TACGGCTGCTCGCTGCGCTCGATGATGGTCGGTTCGACAGACAGATCCGCGGTCATACCGTCCAACCAACCGGACACGGGACACATCCGCAAGTCGGGCGCTCGACTCGGTGCGCCGGTCGGGTTACTGTCAGCGCGGCCGAAGCACGCCAGCGGTGGATCGGAAGGACGAGGTCTCGACGGTGCACGCCGGCACGCTGTACGCGACGAGCGACCTGCACGTGGGCTACTCGCAGAACCGCCAACTGGTCGAGGATCTGCGTCCGACGTCCGACGCGGACTGGTTGATCGTCGCCGGTGACGTCGGTGAGGTCTTCGCCACGATCGAATCGGCGTTGACCGCGCTGAGCCGGCGCTTCGCGAAGGTGATCTGGGCACCGGGCAATCACGAGCTCTGGACGCCGCCCGACGACCCGGTGCAGGCCCGTGGCGAGGAACGTTACCTGGCGCTGGTCGCGATGTGCCGCCGGTTGGGCGTGCTGACGCCGGAAGACGACTACGCCGTGTGGGAGGGCACGCACGGCCCGGTTCGCGTCGCGCCGCTGTTCGTGCTCTACGACTACACGTTCCGCGCACCGGGCACGCACACGAAGGCGGAGTCACTCCAGTACGCCTACGACACGGGCGTGGTCTGCAACGACGAGGTGCTGCTGCATCCCGATCCCTACCCGGACCGGGAAAGCTGGTGCCGGGCCCGCGTCGACTACACCGAGGCGCGCCTGGCCGCGTGCGATCCCAGTGTGCCGATGGTGCTGGTCAACCACTTCCCACTGGTACGCGATCCGACGCGGATTCTTCGCTACCCGGAGTTCGCGCAGTGGTGCGGCACCGAGCGCACGGCGTCGTGGCACACCCGGTTCCCGACCGCCGTCGCCGTCTACGGGCACCTCCACATCCCGCGTACGACGTGGCACGATGGCGTCCGCTTCGAAGAGGTCTCGCTGGGCTACCCGCGCGAATGGTCCCGCCGGACCGAGGAGCCCGCGCTGCTGCGGGACGTCCTGGCCGGCCCGGTCAATCCGGACGGGTTCGCGCGCGGATGAGCCGCAGATGCGTCACGCGTGATAGCCGACGTTCACGACCAGCGCGGCCACGGCCGTGACGGCGAAAATGGCCCAGCCGACGAGGTTGCGGGAGCCCACTCGCAGGTGGGCGACGAGCGCTCCGGCGAAATAGAGCACGAGACCGGTCGCGGCCGCGATCCCGAGCAGCGGTGCGGCGAACCCGGCCAGGAGTCCGAGCGAGCCCGCGGCCAGCAACATGCCCAGCCTCGGCACCCATGAGCGGGGAATGCGTTTGATGTCCGCCTGCGCCTTCGGGTAATCGTGGCCGATCAGGTAGGTCACCGCGGCGATGCCGTTGAACACGGAAGCGACGATGGTGATCGTGACGTAAGCGGCGAACATGAAGCACTCCTTTGCCGTCGTTTACGTCATGACTAGACGGCGGCGCGGAATGTGACATGCCGGTGGTCACGTCGAGCGATCGGCTCCGGCGTCGACCATCGCGAACAGGGTGTTGAGCCCTTCGGCGAAGAGCGGATGCGTGAAGATGGCATCGGCCATGTCCCTGTACGTGAGTTTGCCCAGCATGGCGATCTGGATCATGGTCATGATCTCACCGCCTTCACTGCCGAGGATCGCGCAGCCCAGGATCTCGCCGTTATCGGCGTCGAGGACGACCTTCATGAAGCCACGGGTCTCGCCGGTCTCGATGGCTCGCACGACCGCGTTCATCGGCAGTTTCGCCACGCGGACCGCACGCCGGCCGGCGCTTGCCTCGCGTTCGGTGATGCCGGCGCGACCCAGTTGCGGGTCGATGAAGACCGTGTACGGGACGATCCGGTCGCGGGTGCTTCGTTTCTCGTGCTGGACAAGGTTCGCGCGCAGGATCCGGTAGTCGTCGTAGGACAGGTGGGTGAAGGCCGGGCCGCCTTTGATGTCTCCCATCGCGTAGACGCCCGGGACGCTGGTTTCGAGGTATTCGTCGACCGTGATGAAGCCGTCGCCGTCGAGTTGGATGCCGGCGGCCTGGGCGCGCAGCGCGTCCGTGTTGGGGACCCGGCCGACGGCCGCGAGCAGGTGGGAGCCGTCGATCCGTCGCTCACCGTCCGGCGTCACAACGGTCAACCGCAGGTGTCCGTCGCCGATCTGTTCCACCCGCTCCGCGGCCGTGGAGGTCAAGATCGTGATCCCGTCGTCGCGTAGAAGCGCGGCGACCTCGTCGGAGACGTCCTCATCCTCGCCCATCATGAGGCGCGGCGCGCGCTGCACGATGGTCACCTCGCTGCCGAACCGGCGGAACATCTGCCCGAACTCCAAGCCGATGTAGCCGCCACCGAGGATGATCAAATGTTCGGGCAGTTCGTCCAACTCCATGATCGACGTGGAGTCGAGCACGGGTACGTCGTCGGTCCCGGGGATCGTTATCGGCCTGGGCCGGGTGCCCGCGTCGATGACGATCACCGGCGCGCTGATCTGGCGCGTGGTCCCGTCGGTTGACGCGATCTCGATCGTTTTCGGGCCGACGAAATGGGCCTCGCCCTCGATCAACTCGAGCCCGGCCTGGGGCAGCCGGCTCGCGTAGTTCTCCCGGGCGCCGGCGACCATGGCACGCTTGCGCTCGCGCACCGCCGCCATGTCGACCGAGACCGGACCGACGCGTACGCCGTAGTCCGGCCCGCGTAGCGCTTGGTAGGCCACGCGCGCGCTCGCGACCATCGTCTTGGTCGGAGTGCAGCCCCGGTTGACGCACACACCGCCGAGCGGACCACGTTCGACGAGCGCCACCGTGTGACCCGCCCGCGCCAGATCGATCGGGAAAAACCGACCACCTTGGCTGGTCCCGATCACGATCATGTCGTATTGCTGGTCAGCCATCGTGTCTCATCCCCCGCCACCTGGTCTCGCCGACAATTGTCTCGTCTCGTACCGTCTTCGCGAGCGCTTTGTCGGTCAATTCGAGGGAATCCGGGCCGAGTCGGGCGGTTCGGCCACGTTCATCACATGACGTCCGCGACCTATCCCGTCCGCCCCATCGGCACGATCAGCTCCGGCGTCAGGTCACCGGGAAGGCGACGTCGAAGACGTCGTCGGTGTCGGCGGCGGACGGGAAGTCGGTCCAATAGGTCTCCCGGGGCGCGCGGGCGATGGTCAGTCCGTTGGCGCCGATCCACTCCGCGATCGCCTCGTACACGCTGCCGAGCGCTCCGCTGGTCACGAGCGATTTGGTCACCCGCGCGTACGCTTCGCGGTGCGCTGGAATGGTCCGATCACCGCCGCCCGCGACCGTCGCGCAGACCTCGACCGGCGTCGGCGCTTCGTTGGGATTGCCTTCGTAGATGGTCACGAACACGGGCTCGTCCGGTCGATCGGCCCGCTCCAGAAACGGCCAGTCGCCGGTGCCGAGCAAGCCTCCGGCCGACCGGGCGCGGTCCGCGACACGGGCCATCGCGCCGGGGAGCCATGCGAGCAACGCGCTCTGGTCAACCGTGCGTGTCTCCGTCACGACGTGCTGCTCCGGCACGTCACGCAACTGAATCTCCACCATGATCGCCTCCTATTCCGGGCGCGCGACCGCGTCGCCGGGCTCCACAGTGCAGCCTGCCCCAGGGGCGGAGTCAATGTCCGCGTCGCGCGCACGGACCGTGTCGTGGGTCTTCCGCCGGGCCGATGGAGGATTTCGGCGAGCGGATGCCGGCCCGGATGACCTCGATCGTGGATGCTGTCGACGTGGACGCTTCACAAGATCCTGACGAACCGGAACGAACGGGTTACCGCCGATCCACGGGGTCGGCTAGGGGCGAGGCCCGGCGTCGCGAGCTGCTCGATCGGGTCACGGACGACCTCGCGGCGAACGGACTCGTGGACTTCTCGCTGCGGCGGGCCGCCCGGGCCGCCGGCACCACGCACAAGGTGCTGCTCTACTACTTCGACGGAGCCGACGACCTGCTCGGGCAGGCGGTCTTCGAACTGCGGCAGCGGCGGATCGACGACGCGGTGGGCATCGCGACGGATGAGTCCGGGCCGCCGACGCTGGCGACATGGGTGCGTGCCGTGTGGCCGGTGCTCACGGGTGAGGCGTCGTGGGTTCTCGATCAAGCCATCGGCCTGGCGATGTACGACTCCGCGCGCTATGTGGACCTGGCCCGGGGAGCGTCGAAGCAGTACCTGCCGACCCTGCTCGCGGCGTGTCCGCCGCATTGGTCGGATCAGCGGAAGCTGGAGGTCGCGGAGATGATTCTCGCGGTGCTGCGAGGGTTTCTCGTCGATTGGCGCACCAGCGGGGATGCCGTGGGGATCGGGGCCGGGTTCGAGGCGCTGGCCCGGGCGCTCGACCGGGAAGAAGCCGCCCCGGATTAGCCGTCCGGGCGCGCCGGCGTCGGCTCGTGGCATAGTCTGTACAGAATGTGAACCGCGTGGTTCACTTGACGGGACGATTTCACGAGGGGGTCCGACATGGGCGCGTCCGTCGAGCGCGACAAGGTTCGTTTCCGCAGCGGCGACACCGAGTGCGTCGCTTGGCACTATCCCGGTCGCAACGGAGCCTGCGTGATCATGGCGGGCGGTGGCGCGGTCACCAAAGAGCCGGGCACCGACCTGTTCGCGACGCGCTTTCACGAAGGCGGGTTCGGTGTGCTCGCGTTCGACTATCGCCGCCTGGGCGAGAGCGGAGGTCAGCCGCGTCAGGTGATCAGCATCAAGGACCAGCTGGCCGACTGGCAGGCCGCGATCGAGTTCGCGCCGACATTGCCCGGCGTCGACCCGGCGAGGCTCGCGATCTGGGGATTCTCGCTGTCTGGCGGGCACGTGCTGCGGGTCGCCGCCCGCAACCCGCGTCTCGGTGCCGCGATCGCGCAGACGCCCAACGCCGATGGCCTGGCCGCCACCCGCAACGCGTCGCGCTTTCAGAAGCCGCTGGCGATGCTGCGCCTGACCGGGCGGAGCCTGCGCGACACCGTCGGCGGCTTGATCGGGCGGCCGCCTCTGCTGGTGCCGCTCGCCGCCGCACCCGGCACGGTCGCGCTGCTGACCACGCCGGACAGCCTCGACGGCGACCGGGCCCTCAATCCCGGCAACAAATATCCGGAGTGGCTGCAGGCCGCCGCCGCCCGATCGGTGCCGCACATCGCGCTCTACCGGCCCGGCCGCGACGCCGCCCAGGTGCGATGCCCGCTGCTCGTGCTGGTCTGCGACGAGGACCAGACCGCGCTCGCGGCGCCCGCGGTGCGCGCGGCGCGACGTGCGCCCGGCGCCGAACTCGTCCGGATGCCGGGTGGTCACTACGAGCCGTTCCTCGGCGGTCACGACGAGGCGGTGGAGGCGGAGCTGTCCTTCCTGCGGCAGCACCTGCTCGGAAATCAGCGGCCCGAGGTCACGGCGGATGCGGTCACCCCGGTCGCCGGGGGGCGATGACAAGATCGCGCGACACGCCGATGACGACTTGACATAGAACGCTTGTACTAGACGATGATGTCGTCGTGACTGACAACGAACGCTGCGACAGCGCTACCTGGGTGGATACCGCCATGGGCTACAGACATATTCAGTGCGAGCTCGTGCTCGGGCACGCCGACATCGAGCACCGCGGCCACAACGTGAAATGGATCGTGCGATGGACCGTGCCGAAACCCCGGCCGGCCCATGAGGTGTCTTACGGCCTGCCCGACGAGAAGTAACCGGCTCCTAGCCGACCATGCCCGCACTGATTGTGCGACGTGATCGGTGCCGCGGCGCTTGGAATGAGGGTTGATCGTTGCCACTGTCCCGGCGGCGGCACGCAGGGAGGCAACAGCGGTGAGCGAAGACCTGTCGCGGCTGCTCAAGGAGAGCTGGAGCCTGGTCGAAGCGCAGCAGGACCAGGTGGCGCAATACTTCTACGCTCGGCTGTTCACGTCCTTCCCCGAGATCCGCTCGATGTTCCCGGTGCACATGGAGTTGCAGCGGTCCATGCTGATGGAGGCGCTGGTCCACACGCTGCGGAGCTTCGACGACGTGACCGAGATAGACGCGTACCTGCGGGGGCTGGGCCGCGACCACCGGAAGTTCAACGTGGAGCCGGATCACTACCCGATGGTCAAATCGGCGCTGGTGGACGCGCTGCGCCACTATGCGGGCGAGTCATGGAACCTGCGCTACGAGCAGGCGTGGAGTGACGTCTACGACCTGATCGCCGAAAAGATGGTCGCCGGTGCCGCCGAGAACGACGACCCGCCCTACTGGCACGCCGAAGTGCTCACGCACGAACGTCGAGGCACCGACATGGCGGTGTTCACGTGCCGCCCGGTTCGGCCGATGCCGTTCCTCGCCGGGCAGTACGTGAGCATCGAAACCCACTACCTGCCCCGGCACTGGCGGACCTACTCGGTCGCCAGCCCGCCACGCCCGGACGGGACCATGGAGTTCCACGTCCGGGCGCTGGGCGCGGGCTGGGTGTCGGGCGCCCTGGTGCGACGACTGCGCCCGGGCGAGTTGATCAAGCTGGCCGCGCCGATGGGCTCGATGACACTGGACCATCGATCCCGCCGCGACATCGTGTGCGTCGCCGGCGGCATCGGCCTGGCCCCGGTCAAGGCTCTGCTCGACGAGCTAGCTCGGTTCAACCGGACGCGTTTCGTCTATCTGTTCCGCGGCGTGCGTACCCGTGATGATTTCTACGACTGTGATCACATGTCGGCCCTGGTGCGGCGGTGCCCGTGGCTGACCGTGGTGCGCGCGGTCAGCGACGACCCCGCTTTCCCCGACGCCGAACACGGCACCCTCGACGAGGTGGTCGCGCGCCACGGTCCGTGGCCGGAACACGACTTCTACATCTCCGGCTCGGACCGCATGGTGGCCAGCACGATCCGCAAGATCACCCAAATGAAAGTGCCGATGACACGGGTACGCTACGACACCTTCGCGTAGTGGCATCCGCACGGCTGGTCGCACCGCACGTCATCAGACCAGCAGGATGAGACCGATCCACATCAGGAGCGTGACGCCCGGCACGGCGTAGGTGTGAACGGTGCCCGCGTTGAACTTGAATGCCGGCCTGTTCTCCCACGTCTCGCGATATTCGGGCAATGTCGTGATCGCTCGCATCCGAATGTGCTTGAGATAAACCCAATGGACGTGGCCCGCGTACCACCAGATGAGAGCGAGCACGATTCCGAACATCGCCACGATCCGCGCCACCCAGGCGAGCGTGACATCACCCGTGGCCTTGTTCGGCCCGGCGGTGAGGATCGCGGTGTAGGCGACCACCAGCATCGACTCGCCCACGAGATAGAAGTTGCCACGCTGGACCACCTCGGCGTCCGCGTGGAGAGCGTGCGCCCACAGCCGGTCCGCCTGCCCATCGAGACTGAGTGCGCCGCGATCAGGTGCGAGCGGCACGGTCGGCGGGTGAGTCGCGGAGACGGCTGCGCGGCCGGGTGATCTTTTGCTCACGCGATCCCCTCGATCAATCCCGAGACTCGTCGGATGACATCGTCAGCGGTGACGCGTATCAATGTAAGCCACGGCTTGGGTTGTCGCACTGGGCCGCCGATGCCGCCGTGACATCGTGTGTCTGCGGCGGGATCGGCGTGACCGTGATCAGGGCATCGCTGTGAAGGTAGGGCACGGTCCAGGCTCAGGCGGCCGTGCCACGCAGGCCGATGATGTTGCCGTCGGCGTCCTTGACCGTGGCGACCTGCGCGCCGCCACCGACGTCCGTAATGTCCTGCATGACGCTGGCGCCCGCCGCGACCAGGGCGTCGAACCGTGCCTTGATGTCGGCGACGTCGACGTACGGGATCGGGCCGGGCATACCCTGATCGAAGCCGTGCGGGTTCAGGCCGATGTCCTGGCCGTCGATCGACCACCCGACGTAGTAGGGCGCCTCCTGCGCCGGCGGCGTGCCGAGCAGAGTCGTGAACAGCGCCGTCGCCTTCTCCAGGTCGCGGACCGGGTAAATGATCGCTCCGAACTTGTCAGCCATCTGAAAGTCTCCTTTGTGTCGGATGTCTTAACGACGCCCCTCACACTATGTGCGCTCTCGGGTGGCCGCTTCTCCGTTCCTGATCCGTCTCGTGTTCCACGTTTCGCCGCGCATGACATCGAGCTAATGGCGAGGTGGGAGGGGGCAAAACACCCACGCGGCGGCATCGTCGCGGAGCCACCGTGGGCGGCAGGCCGGGGCAGTTCTGCAGGTGCGCCAGGGCATCGAGCCACCGGACCTGGCGCAGGGCACCGATCTCACCGGCGGCGCCACCGTAACCGCGCCGAAGCGTGCCGTCGAGGATCAGACCCGCACCGGTACGCATTGTGCCTGGCACGATCGTGTCGTGGACGACGAGGAACGTTTCCGAGCCGCGACGGAGCAGGGCGAACGACGGCGACACAGTTCGTCGTTTGGCGCCGCGGCAACCGCGTACGCGGAGCATCGCCCGGACTACGCGCAGGCCGCCGTCTCTTGGGCGCTCGAACACGCGCCGGGTCCGCGAGTGCTCGACCTCGGTGCCGGGACCGGCAAACTGACGGCCGCGCTGCTCGCCCTGGGTGCCGACGTCGTGGCGGCCGAACCCGACCCGGCGATGTTGGCCGAGTTGCGCCGCGCGCTGCCGGCCGTCCGCGCGCTACCCGGCAGTGCCGAGGGGATACCGCTGCCCGACGCGTCCGTTGACGCCGTCGTAGCCGGCAACGCCATGCATTGGTTCGACATGGCCGTCGCCGGACCCGAGATAGCTCGGGTGCTGACGCCAGGCGGTGTCCTGGCCGGTTTGTGGAACGTGCTCGACGACCGGACCGACTGGATTGCCGCGCTCGAACAGGTCAGCGGAGACGCGGCCGTCGGTCCACGCGACACGCTCGGCAGATGGCGTGCCGCCACGACTGATCTGCACCTGCCGAGCACGGGTCCGGCCCGATTCGGGTCGCCGGAGCAGGCCGAATTCCCGCACGGGCAGCGCCGCACCGCGGACTCTCTTGTCGCGACGCTCGGGACGCGAGCGGGCATGCTGGTCATGCCGGAGCCAGAACGCGAAGCGACGCTCGCCCGCATCCGCGGGTTCCTCGCCAGCCGACCGGAAACCGCCGACGGCGAGTTCACGCTGCCGATGCTGACCGGAGTGCTCCGCGTCCGGCGGCTCTGACGGCCGCAACGACTGCCGGTGGCCGACGATCAGGGACGGCGGCCCGTCCACACGATAAGCGCCCAGCGGGCGTTCGTGACGCGGTCAGCTCCCCCGCTTGAGACGCGCGCCGACCGAGCGCACGGCGCGCCGGGCCCTCCGAGCGGGGGCGGTCACGATGCGGTACGTCCGATATCTGAGGCTGCCGCTGAACATCGCGACCATGCGTTCGCTGTGCGCCAGCGTCCGCTCACGGTCATCGAGCAGGTATCCGTACCAGGCAATCATCGCTCGCAGGTGTTCGACCTCGTCGCGTTCGCGCCGCAGCGCCACGACGAGTTCGCGGTACCCGGTGTCGTCGACGCCCGTCGCGCCGGACTCGCGCTTGCCGCCGAGCGCGGAGCGGACCGCTTCTTCAAGTTCGACGGCGGCGGCGACGGTCGCACGGTCGGTGGGCCGGCCCGCGGCCGCGGCGAGGGTCAGCGTGAGTTCGTCGACGTCGGTGGTGGCCGGCCAAGGGTGGTGCGCACCGCCCGCGACCAGGTCGGCGGCGACTTCCCGCAGCGCGCGCGTGAGCGCCACGATCGGCGGCACCGGGCGGTGCCAGCTCCAGCTCGGGTCGAACAGGGCGTAGGAGTCGCCGTCGGTGACCACGTTCGCCGGTGCCGCGAAAATGGGGTCGTCGAGGGTTTCGAGCCAGGTGGCGTACCCGTGTAAAGCCTGTCGCATGGCCGGGCCGTTGCCGCTGGCAGCCGTGGCGGCGAGCAGGTGGTGGAGGAATCGGCCGGAGGGGATCGGCGCGGCGAGTCGGGTGCTGTCACGCTGGAGACCGTCGCAGCGATAGATCGGTGACGGATCCGGCTTGCGGATCATCGACGCGCCGGCGCCCGTGAGTTCGTAGCGGACGTCGAAGCCGGGCGCGCCGGGACGGTCGGCGATGATCGCGGCCGGCGACTCCGTTAGGCCCGGCGTGGCGACGACGATCCACGATGCCGCCAGGGTCGCGGCGGCGTCGCCGCGCACCGCGGTCGTGGCCAGCCGGCGGGGATCGGACAGGACGGCGCGGCCCGCGAATTCTCGCGCACAGGCGTCGGCGACCAGGGCCGCCAGCGTCGGCGCGGTGGAGGCGGCGCGGGCGTCGTCGAGCACCTGGGTCGGGATCAAGACTAGAGGAGCAGTCGATGTCGGGTACGCGCAGTAGATGTTCGCGCCGGCGACGTCCAGTGCCAGAATGTCTGCGACCGAGGCCGGGGCGGACTCGTCCGCCGTCGGTTGGGTGAGCACCGGCATCTCGACGAGACGATCGAGGCCGAGCGGATTCGCCACGGCCAGCACGAGCCGCCCGGCCGGAGCGAGGATGCCGCGCAGTCGGTCGAGGCACTCCTGCCAGTCGAGTTGGGGTCCGTCGGCTGAGCACAGCCGCCAGCAGCCGTCCGCTGCGATCACGACGTCGTAGCGTTGCGACGGGTCGAGTTTGGTGAGGCTGCCGGCCATCACCCGCACTTGGGGGTAGGCCGTCGCGACCGCGAACGCATCGACATAGGCCCGGAGCAGGCACGTGACCTCGGCTCCCCGGGCGAGCGCGGCTTCGACCAGGCCGTCGTCGTGGGGGCCGGCGAGCAGGACACGTGCCAGCGGCGGGGTCAGGTCGGCCACGAGACGTTCCAGGGCCGGTCCGCCGGGCACGCGGTTCTCCGCGTCGGTGCAGCCGAGCATTTCGTTGCCGATCAGGGTCAGGTTGACCGGTACGTCTTCCCGCGTGATCATCCGACCGCCGCCCTGAGTTCCGCGGGCGTCGCGGAAGGCATGGCGGACCAGCTGAATACTGCCCGGAGTTCCGGTGCGCTCATGATGTGGTCGGCTCCCAGCTCGTCGGCCGCGATGGCCCGGGCAATGTCGATGTCGACGTTTTCGCCGTGCAGTTCCGGCCACTGGCGTCGGATCCGGGCCACGCCGCCGAAGGTCGGATCTTCGTCGCGCAGCACCATCGGGTCGCCGTAGACGGCGGGTTCGCAGCCGACGGAGATGCCGTAGAGCACGGCGCTGCTGAGCCGGTTCGACGCGACCCGCCGGTGCCGGCGCAGCTCAGCCAACTGCTTGTAGAGGAATCGGGAATCGGTGCCGCGCCACCAATGACCGCGCATGCCGTGGCAGATCACCCGGAATCCGGCGCGCTCGTACACCTGCCGGATCGGTGGCGTCTGGAACTCCTGCCAGTAGAGGCATACGGTCACCGGGTCCGGCTCGACGTCGCGGATCAGGGCGATCTGGCGCTGATGATCGCCGGTGACCCGCTGTCCCTCCCATCCGTGGAACGGATACCAGATGGTGCCTTCGCGCTCCGGCGCGGTGCCGAGTGCCGGTTCGAGTGTCAGGAGGTAGAGCCACGGTGCGCCGACGACGACGGTGTTCGGGCGGCCGAGTGCCTGCGATCGTCGCCGGGTCTGTTCGGACCAGAAATAGATCGGGCTGCCCGCCACGTACGGGGTTCCGGGCGCCAAGCCGTCGCCGATGTTCCAGCCATGTTGCAGGTAGCCGGGAATGCGAGGTGGCCGCTCGGGATCGAGGCCGCCGTAGCGGGCCATGATGTGAGCGTGGCCGTAGTGGTGGTTCGCGTGATGCACATCGGTCCATTCCGGGTCGGGCACGCCGGCCGAGTGACCGTACCGATGCGAGATGAATCAGCGACCGAGATCCGGTAAACAGCTCAAGCCATATGTTCAACCACTGGCCCATCCGTGCTCACTTGTCTCGACGGGTGACGCGGCTACGCTGCAGCGTGCATCGCGCCAACCACTACTACGGCCACGCCCAGGTCCTGGCCCGCTACTGCGGCCTCGGTCCCGAGCGTTCCACGCGCATTCGCGGACACGTGCAGCACGGTTGGAACATCGGTCACGGGTTCGCGCCCGATCACGAGTTCGTGCCCGGAATCGCCCTGTTCGTGTGGTCGGAGCAGACCCGCCGGCGAGCGTGGTCGCTCGGGCATCGGCAGGCGTACGTCATCGGCTCACCATGGGCGTACCTGCTGCGCATGCCGGCCGAGCCCGCCGCCACCGAACCGCGTACGGGCACGCTGTGGTACCCGTTTCATGGCTGGGAGGGTCAGCGCGTGGTCGGCGACCACGACCGGTTGATCGACACGATCCGTGAGGTCGAGCCGGGACCGGTGACCATCTGCCTGTACTGGCAGGAGTTCCAGTCGGGGCGCCTGCGCAAACGCTACGAACGGGCCGGGTTCCGGGTGATCTGTCACGGCTACCGCGGTGACCAGTGGGGCAACCTCGACCCGGAGTTCCTGGACCGGCAGCTCGCGGAGCAGCGCCGGCACCTACGGGTGGCCTCCAACCGGCTCAGCAGCGCCGTCTTCTACGGCATCCTGGCCGGATGTGAACCGGCGGTGTACGGCGATCCGATGACGCTGGAGCGCGAGGTGCCGATATTCGGTGGTCCGGAACGGATTCGCCGCGAGTGGGCCGATCTGCACGGCGAGCAGGTCGACGTCGACACGGCGCGGCAGGTCGCGGTCGCCGAACTCGGCGCCGACCGGCTGGTCTCACCGGACGAGATGCGTCACCTGTTCCACTGGCCGGCGCCGTCCGAAGGCGCGCCGGCGACCACCGACATGTTCGCGGGAGCTGACCGATGACGATCCAATTGATCGGTGGCGAGATGCCGACCTGGTCGGACCTGACCACGAGCCGCGGCCGCGGGCCGGTACGCGGATCGGTGTTCATCCCGCTGATGGCGACCGCGACCGGCCGTACGCTGATCGTCGGACCCCACGACCCGGCCGTGATCGACGCGGCCCCGGCTCCGCACGTGACACTGCTGGTCCGGGGCGTGTCCGATGCCGCGGCGCTCGCCGACCGCTACGCCGACCGGCCGGGCGTCACGGTGTGCTGCGGCAGCCCGGAGCAACTCGGCGACGACGTACGGTTCGACACCGTGGTCGCCTTCGACGGTCTGGGTCGCTTGGCGTCGACCGAGGGCTCGCAGCCTGGTTGGGCGGACGCGCTGCGGTCATTGACCGACCGGCTCGCCCCCGGTGGGCGGCTCCTGCTGACCGTCGAGAACTTCCTCGGCGTGCACCGGTTGGTGGCGCTGCCGGACGCGTCGGACGATGCCGATTGGACGCCGGCGGCCGCGTACGATCCGACCCGGCCCGCCGGCCTTACCCGTTTGCGTACGCGGCTTCGACACGCGGGATTCGACGTCACCTCGACGTACGCGGCGTTCGGGTCACCGACCGCGCCGACGGTGCTGCTCGGCGAGGAGATTCTGGCCGACGACAGGCTGCGGGGGTTCCTCGAAGCCACGGTCCGCCGCGCCTGCCTGCCTCCGCGCGATGTGCTCGCCGACCCGGGCCAGATCGCGGTCAACGCGCTTCGTCACGGCGCCGCGACCGAACTGGCACCGGCCTGGGTGCTGCTGGCCCGGTTCGATCCGGCAGGCGCCGACACGATCGGATCCATTGACGCGAGTCTGCCTGCGGCGATCGTTGCCACCGGTTCCAGGCACGTGGAGATCAGCACCGACGATCGCGGTTTCCGGTGGGCGAGCGGCACCGACGCCGACGAGTTCGTGCCGGCCGGACCGACCCTGGAGAGCCTGCTGATCGGGGCGTGCCTGCGACGTGACCTGGTCACGGTCCGCGAGGCCCTGACGACGTGGCAGTCATCCGCGACCGCCGGCGTACCCGCCGATCATGTGATCGTGGGTCCGGGTGGGGACCTGACCGGGCTGGTGCCGTCAGGAGCGCCGGCAGCGGCATTGCGGGCGTTCGCGACGATGCTGATCGACGAGGGTCTGCCGCACCCCTGGCCCGCACCCGACGATGTCGATGATCTCGCCGGCACCCTGGCGGCCATGGCAGGCGTCACGCCCGCGTCGGTCGTGGACAACCTCGTGGACGTCGCGCAACCTCGCCGCGCGGCCGTGCTGCGGGAGGTGATCGTCGCCCGAGACAGGCTGGCGCGGGAACTCAGTGAAGCCGAGGCGCAGTCGCAGTGGTACGAGGAGACGTTGGACGCGAACGAGACCGCGCTGCGTGAGGCCCGTCGCACCATCGATCTGCTCAGCGGATCCGGGCCGGCTCGGCTGGGGATGGCGATGATGGGCGGCGCCCGGGTCGCGCGGCGGCGGGTCAGAGGGTTGACACGGACGATGCGGGAACTGCGGCGCCGCTGACGACCATGTCGTACAGGTCTTCGAGTCGTCGTGTCTGAACCGCGATGTCGAAGTCGGCCTCCGCGCGACGCCGGGCGGCGTCACCGAGCCGCAGCCGCGTCTGTTCATCGGTGAGCAGCCGGTCGATGGCCGCCGCGAGCGCCGGACGGTCGCGTTCGTGGCACAACAGACCGGTCTCGCCATCGGCGACGGCCTCGGGAACACCGCTGTGGTAGGTCGATATCACGGGGACGCCTCGGCTGGACGCTTCCAGGATCACCGTGGGCAGGCCTTCGACGTCGCCGTCGGCCGCTGTCCTGGAGGGTGAGACGAGGATCTTCGACGCGGCCATGTGTTCGTGGACGACCGCGGGTTCCCGCATTCCGAGGAACGTCGCGTCCAGGTCCAGTTCCGCGGCCCGGCGGCGGATGCTCTCCCACAGCGGACCGTCACCGATGAACAGCGCCCGCGGCCGGATTCCGGGTAGCAGCGCCAGCGCCTCGATCAGGTCATCGATGCCCTTCTTCTCCACGAACCTGCCGACGAACAGGACGTCCCAGTCCTTGCGCGCGGGTGCGGTGGTGACCGGGATGGACACCCCGGTGTAGTGGACGCGGACCTTCTCGGGGTCCGCGCCGAGCGCGATCGCTCTGGTGCGCAGGAATTCCGAGACCGTCAGGATCAGGGCCGCCCGGTCGAAGGCGGTCCGGAGGTTTCGTCGGTAACGCCGGCCACGGAGCCCGGGCGCTGCCGCCTGCGTGCCGATGTCGCGGCCGTGCAGCGTGACGACCAGCGGGACACCGGTACGCTGCGACGCCCGGCTGATCAGCCACCCGTCGCCCCCGAAGTGTGCGTGGATCAGCCGGGGTTTCGTCGATTCCAGCAGGCGGTTGAGTCGCGTGGAGCGGCCGGTGGCGCGGAGGCGCACGAACGCGGCCCGGCCTCGGACGGTGCCCGGGTAGGCGATGACATCGGTGTCCGCGGCCAGGACGGACGCGGCCTTGAGTGCCCCGAGGTAGGTCGGTCGCCACCGGGTGAGCGCGGCGCCCTGGTCTCGGACGAACGTCTCGGACGGGGGAAGCAGCAGAGACCGCCAGACGGTGACCGCGTCAGGAACCGGCATGTGCGACGGGGGTGCGGACGTGTTCGAAGCCGGCGACGGCCGGGGCGTCGATCTGGTCGGTGGTGCCGCCGCGGCGGGTGCCCTGGACCAGGTCTCGCAGGGACCGTCGAACGTGCGGCGGGAGCAGCCAGATCTGCGCGAACGTCAGGTAGTCGAGCGTGCCGGGGCGTCCGTTGCGGCGAGCCTCACGCAGCAGCGTGCCGCAGGCCTTCGCGCTGCGTGTCGGCGCTGCCATGGAACTGATCACACTCATGGTGACGGCAGCGTACGCCCGCTTGGTGAACAGATTCTGGCTCCGCTGCAACCATTCCAACTGCTCGCGCCATGGCAGGTCGAAGCTCACGCGTGGGCGGTCCTCGTCGGTGTACCAGACGACCAGCGGTTCGTCGGCGAAGATGAGGTCGACGCCGTCGTGAGTCATGGCGCGCAGCGTCCAGTCGAGTTCCTGCAGGCGGCGCAGCCCGGTCGCGAACGGAACGCGGCGGAGTAGTTCGGTCGGCGCCATGATCGTCGACGTCTGGATGAACCCGTCGCCGTGGAAGAGGCCGCGGCGCACGGTCAGGTACTCGCTCAGTGGTTCGTCGGGCGCGGGCAGGCGGCGGGGCAGGACGACGTCCGCTCGGGGCGTGCGGTTGATCAGGCGGCTGGCGATGATGGGTTGCGCGGCGCTGGCCTGACGCGCGAGATCGAGCTGGATTTCGAGCTTCGTCGGAAGCCATTCGTCGTCGTCGTCGAGCAGAGCCGTCCACTTGCCGTGCGCCGCGATGGCGCCCATGTTGCGGGCGTTGGGCGCGCCGCCTCGCTCGGACAGCCCGACGACCCGCACGCGAGCGTCGGCGATCGATGCGAGAGCGGTCCGCGTGTCGTCGTCGGGGCCGTCCACGACGACGACGACTTCGATGCTGTCGACGGTCTGGGCAAGGGCGCTGCGCACCGCACGGATCACCAGCTCGGGCCGGTTCAAGGTGGGGATGACGACGCTGACATCGGGCATGGTGAGCATGGATACCTACTAACTCGGTCATGAGGACGACGTGGCCGTCCGATTTCGAGTAGCTGCAATGGAGATGTGTCATGTATTGCGGTCGGACCTGGTCCGCCGGGAATGCCTGTGCAGAAGCTATGAGGCGTGGGTGGCATGCGGGTAAACCCCGGGAGGCCAACGCACGCACAATCGACGGCAGCCAACCGGGACGCGTTTCACAAGGCTTTTCTCTAACGAATCCCAAGCCAGACGCCACCGGAGTCGGGGTTCGGACCGCTGAAATTCGCTCACCGTTTGCCCATCGGACGTCTGCGGCGCGCATGTCGCTCGGTACGGTGTCGCCGGTCGACATCCAGAGCGACCATGGCGCCGGTAGGTGCACCGAGCAGACCTCTCGTCCTCGGTGCGGCTGCTGGCGTGCCAATGTATTCGGAGGGTGTGCGTGTGACGTCGAATCCGGTGGGTCGAGGTCGGCCAGAGCGGGCTGCGACGAAGGCCGGCCGGGCCAGCGTTTCGCCGCGACCTGCCCAGGCAGCCAGGGCGGGTGCCGCGGGCACGAGGTCACCGCGCCGCATCTGGCCCTGGAGTCGGCCGAGCGACGGCACCCGACCGGCGAGACCGCGCAGTCCGCTGTGGACGAAGCTGTCGATCTGCGCCGGTGCCCTGTTGACGATCGCCGGCATCGGTGGCTACGCCGTGTTCCAGACCGGGCTGCATGAGCTGAATTCAGCCGTCAACACGGCGCAGCTTCTCGATGCCGATCCGCAGACGAAGCCCCAGTTGACCGGGAACGAGATCCGCGGGCCGATCAACATCCTCATGACCGGTGTCGACGCGTCGGGGACCAACACGGACTCGATCATCCTCGCGCACATTCCCGCTGCTCACAACGCGATCTACCTGATCTCGATTCCACGCGACACCCGGATCACCACACCGTCTGGCGGCACCAACAAAATCAATGCGATGTTCAACGGTCAGCTCGGCGGCCTGCAGAAGACGCTCAAGTCGAACTTCGGGATCAACGTCAACGCCGGTCTGATCATTAACTTCAGCGGATTCGAAAACATCGTCACGAAGCTTGGCGGCATCGACATGTACGTCGACGAAACGACGTACTCGATTCACCAGGGCTATCTCAACAACAATCCCAACGATCACTACAAGGGGTATCCCTACAAGATCAACCCGAACACGGGTGTGCCGGAGTGCTCGAAGCACGGCGTGACGTGGGGTCCCTCGACGGCCAACGAGTGCACGCTGCCTGGTGTGAAGGAAGTCGTCTATCCCAAGGGGATGTTCCACTTCAATGCCTATCAGGCGCTGGACTTCGTGCGGTGCCGCGACGGCCTTGTTGGCACGGACTACGCTCGCCAGCGCCACCAGCAGCAGTTCATCCGCGCCGTCATCGACAAGGTCTACTCGCGGGGACTGTCCGATCCGTTGCAGATGCTCGGCCTCATCCAGTCGATGAAATCCGCGTTCACGTTCGACGGCAACGGGGTGCCGCTGCAGGACTGGCTGTTCACTCTCGACAAGATCGGGCCGTCGGACATGGTCACCATCAAGACCAACAACGGCCAGTTCGACTCGCTGCCCGACAACGGCGACGGCCACGGCTCCGAGCAGGGTTTGACTGACGACTCGAAGGCGCTGCTCGCGGCCGCACGCGATGACAACGCCACCAGCGATCTGGTCGGGGCTTTCCTCGCCACGCATCTCGACTGGGCCGTCGGCGGCTGACCCAACCCTCCTGACGAACGACGCACCGAATGACGCGCCGGCCGGCGTACCGGTCGGCGCGTAATTGATGGCGATTTGTGCACCCTACGTTTCATCACGTCTACGTGACGGCAAACGGTCGGCCGTCTCAGCCGGCATAAATGTTCACCCACGCCGTCGACACTCGGCCCATGCTCACTCGACGCATGCTCTTGCAACTGATGGGTGCCTCCGCCGGCGCCGCTGTCACGGGCTCGGATCTGCTCGCCCGAGCCGCCAGCGCCAGTCCCGCCCGGCATCCCCACGGCTCCAACGGGATCGAACACATCGTGGTCCTCATGATGGAGAACCGGTCGTTTGACCACTTCCTCGGCTGGCTGCCGGGAGCGGACGGACGGCACAACATGACGTTCCCCTCGATCGACGGCAACGTCTACCCCAACTACCCGCTCGCGCCCGACTTCCAGGGTTGCGGCTACAGCGACCCCGACCACAGCTGGGAAGGCTTCCTGGTCCAGCACAACGGCGGTCGGATGGACGGCTTCCTGCAGCGTCCGACGGCCGCGACGATGATCCCCGGCGTCACCCCGGCCGCGGCGAACACATTCCCGGTCGGCTACTACACCAACCGCCACCCGGACGGCTCCCGCAAGGCCTCGCCCGACCTGCCCGTCATCGGCGCCCTCGCGGAGCACTACACGGTGCTGGACCGGTACTTCGCCTCGTTTGCCGGGGAGACGTTTCCGAATCGGTTCTACCAGCACGCCGGCCGCACCGACCGGGACCACAACTCAAGCACCATCTCGACGCTGCCGACGATCTGGGACCAACTCTCACCGATTCCGAACACGCAGGGTGTGCCGACCGGCGGATACTTCTTCCGCGACCTGCCGTTCCTGGCCCTGTGGGGCACGAAGTACCTGCCGTTCTGGCACCCCTTCGCCGCCGGTGACACGGACGCGGTCGGCATACCGCTACAAACGCCGTCGTTCATTGACACCGTGGCCGCGGGCAACCTGCCGAACGTCAGCTTCATCGACCCCGCGTTCGACACCGAAGGCAACGGCACCTCGGCCGACGATCACCCGCTGGCCGACATCCGGCTCGGCGAACGGTTCATTGCCGACGCCTACCACGCCCTCGCCAGCGCCGGTTACCTCGACAACACGGTCTTCATGGTGACGTTCGACGAATGGGGTGGCTTCTACGATCACGTATCCCCACCACGAGTCGTCGACGACACCGACCCGAACACGGTGGACCACACGGGCGACGAGACCACGCCGACGGACGGACGACTGATCCCCGACTATCGGCAGCTCGGCTTCCGCGTACCGGCGATCGTCGTGTCGAACCTGGCTCCGGCTCGCGTGGTGCATCACGGTCCGTTCGAGCACACGTCCACGCTGAAACTGATCGAATCGACCTTCGGTCTGCGATCGATGACCGCGCGCGACGCCCACGCCGAAAGCCTCGGCGACGTACTCGATCGACGGCCACGCCGACCGGTGCCGGCCGGTGCGATTCCGACCAGTGCCGAGGTGCCCGGGCCGGCCAATGACGCGGCCGCCGTCTGCAGCGCGACCAGCGTTCAGTCGGTCTCGCCGGCACCGAAGCACCGCGGCCGACCACTGCCGTATGCGCCGGTGCTGTCCGGATCGCCCTCCGGCTCCGGGATGGTGGACTTCGGCCGCGCCCACAAGCGCGACCAGTAACCGAACGAACCGGCCCGGCCGCCATCACGACGGCCGGGCCAGGCATGTCAGTCGCGAGTGCTCGGTCGCGTCAGATTCCGGTGTGCTCGGCTCGCACCGGGTCGGGATCCGGGACATGCGGCATCAGCGCGTCCGGCGGGATCTCCCCGAAGTGGCCGGCTTGGAAGTCGAGCATCGCCTGCGCGATCTCGTCCCGCGTGTTCATCACGAACGGCCCGTATTGCGTGACCGGTTCACCGATGGGCTGGCCGCCGAGGACCAGCACCTCCAATGCCGGGTAACGGGAGTCCTGTCGGGCGTCGGCTCGCAAGCTGAGCCAGTCGCCGGCGCCGAACACCACGAGCTGACCGGCGTGGACCGGCCGACCGCTCTGCCCCGCGCTGCCGGATCCGGCCAGCACGTAGACCAGCGCGTTGAAGGTCGGATCCCACGGCAACTCCAGTTGCGCACCGGGATCGACCGTCGCATGGATCATCGTCATCGGCGTGTGCGTGGACCCGGGCCCGGGGACGCCGGCGACGTCACCGGCGATGACGCGCACCAGGGCACCCCGGTCGGCCGAGGCCAGCAGGCTGACCTGATCAGCCTCGAGCCCTTGGTAGGCCGGCGGTAGGAATTTGTCGCGGGCGGGAAGGTTCACCCACAGTTGTACGCCGTGAAACAGACCGCCGCTGACGACCAGATCCTCCGGCGGCGTCTCGATGTGCAGGATCCCGGCTCCGGCGGTCATCCACTGCGTCGCGCCATTGGTGATCAGACCTCCGCCGCCATGCGAGTCCTGGTGCGCGAACGTTCCGTCGATCATGTACGTGACCGTCTCGAAGCCGCGGTGCGGATGCCACGGCGTGCCCTTCGGCTCCCCGGGCGCGTAATCGACTTCGCCCATCTGGTCCATGTGTACGAACGGGTCCAGCGCGGCCGTGCCGACCCCGGCGAACGCACGCCGAACCGGAAACCCCTCGCCTTCGAACCCCGGGGGTGCCGTGTGCACCGAGTTCACCGGCCGTTCCACGCTCGTCATGGGATCGGGCGTCGGGATCCATGGCAGCAACGAAAGATCTTCTACGGTGACAGCAGGCATGTGGACCTCCCCCAGGTCGATGCCCGCCGTGACGCGGCCGCTGAGCCGCGCTCAACTCGTCACGGCGAGACGGCACCTTTCATCATGGACCCCGCCGATGTAGCGCAAAGCGGGAACGCCCGGACGGCCCGTCATCCGACCGCGAAGAGCACGGCGCCCGCGCCGGCGGTCATCACCGCGTGCACCAGGTCGTCGCGAGCGGATTCGTCGCGTGCCCGGCCACCCCGGACGACAGCGATCACGTACCCGACGAGCAGCAGCGCCGCGACGATCAGGCAGTAGCCGCCGCCGGTGACCGCGACCAGCCCGTCCGGCCGATCCTTCGTCATGCCGGGCATCGACATGCCGACCGTGGCATCGCGGCGAACATCCAGACCATCGCCGCCATCACGATCGCGTGGTGAAGACACCGGGCGCGCCCGCCGCCGTGACCACCGTGCATGGTCGGACGCGCCGCCGCCGGGCCGATCGGAGCGAGGCGCAGCGACGCCATCGACACCCCGGTCGCCTGCACCACGAACCAGCCGCACGCTGCTGCGAACACGGCCATCTGCCAGCCGACCATCCGGGGCTGCGACCACACCATGGCCAGCATCGACCCGCTCATGAGCGCGTGCGCGCCGTAACCGACCCGGTCGGCCACAGCCGACGACCGGACGAGGCTGACGCAGCGGCGCAAACAGAACAGCCCCGCCGCCAGAAACGCGACCGTCACGGCGACCCGTATCTCCAGCGGCATAACGGTCATCGGTCCTCCGGAAGCCGTGTGGGCGCGTACCCCCACGGTAGAGACGAATCCCGGAAAGCTCACTCCCCCGCAACGGTGACCGTATTTACGATCATTACGCATGTTCCGTCACGTATGTCAACTCTGTTGCGTGAATCGTCGAATACGTACCGTGAAGCCATGTGTGATCTGAATCCGCAAGAGACCGACGCCATCGTCGCCACCCTCACCGAGATCAACACGCTGACCGAGCAGATCAACGCGCACACGGCGTCGATCACCGCGACCCGGTTCATGGACCATGCCGGGCTGGCCGCGCTGCTGGCGACGTTGCGCGACACCGCGGGCTCCGCCGAGCAGTGGGTCGCCGGCAAGCCGCACGAGCACGCCGGTCACTGACCAACGTTTCTGGGAAAGACCGAGTTCCACACGCGCTCGCAGATCGACCTATCGCTATATGCACGCTGGGGTGGTAGCGATCCGGAGGGCCGGGGTCTATCCGAACACACGCTGCGAGCCGCCGCGTGGACCGCGGTCGCATGGCGCTCGGTGGAACATGTGGTTCGGCGCTGATTATCGGGTGTCGGCATTCGCTCGGCTCGGCACAATGGAGCATTCCGCTATCCGGTCGCATCGGTTAGCACCGGCCATTTACCAGCGACTGTGAATAGCGACGCCATGTCGCGGCGGTGGCGTGTTATGGCAGCGGTATAACTGCGTCCCGAATAGGCATCGAACGGGGTCGACACGTTCTCGCGATCTGTGCAACCATCGGCGACGTGGGCGGCTACAGCCGTAGTCGCTTACAAACGAGGGAGAACCCGGCGCGGTCACGCCGGGCCCTCGTTAGTCACCGACCCCTTGAGGAGGAACGTTGACCAAGCACAGGTTACTACGAATCGCTGTGGGAACAATCCTGGTGAGCGCGATCGGGGTGGCCGCGGCCGTCCCGGCGAACGCGGCACCCGGTCCGACGCCCAATCCGGGCATGCGGATCGTCCGGACCGACGGAGCCGGCACCGTGCAGGTGCCCGCGTCCAGCAAGGTGTCCAAAACGGACTGGCTCGCCACGTACGGCAACACCGTGCAGCCCATGTCCTCCGGCACATTGAACAGCTCGGGTTACGCTCCCGGTCCCGCCGGTAGTCAGAGCTTCCACACCTACGGTTCGAGCCACTGGAGCTCCGGGTGCGGTTTCTGGTCGTGCACGACGACGTTCTCGAGCAACTCGTCGACCGCCGACTGGCTGGGCAGCTCCCCCTACAACGCTCAGTCGATCAACGCCTCGATGAAGTGGTGGCTGAGCGGCATTGACATCAGCGTCAGCATCCCCGCGGGTGCGGGTTTCACCGCCAACGGGAGCGCATTGACGTGGATGCCGGGAGCGGTCAACGACACGTGGATCGTGTCGCTCAACTACTCCGCGGGCATCAACCTGAACGCCCAGTACATCAACAGCTCCCACTTCACCGATCAGGCTGACATCGAGGTGGGCAACAACTGGTACCACGTTCAGGGCAACTGACCGACCGTCGTTCTCGTCACTTCCAACTAATGGCGTGAGTCAGTGCGAAAGGGCCGGCGAGAAGTGTTCACAACGGGGAAAACGCTGCCGCTGTCAATGGTGGCGGCAACGGCGATCCTTGCTGCGGCGCTTCTCGCCGGCTGCACCTCCACGCATCACCCATCCTCCCGCGCGTCGACGCCGACGCCATCGAGCGCGGCCCGCCTTAGCGCCCAGGGTCTGATCGACGAGTCCTGGGCCTCGAACGGGAAGCGCGGATTCTTCATCGACGCGGCGGGGCCGACCGGCGGTTCGATGTCGCTCTACGACACCGCCTGGTGGACGCGTGTCCTGGTCGACGGCGGCAAGCCACTGACGGGCCTGCGTGCCTCGGCGGTCGGCCAATGGCTGGTCCCGCTTCTCGACGGTTCCGCTGACGGCTCGGCTGACAGTTCGACCATGCCGCGGATCGCGGTCCTGGAGGCGGCTGTCAATCTCGCGACGTCGCTGCACCTGGACTTCCCGCGGCAAGCGGTGGCAGAGAGGGTCGAGTCGCTGCGGGTCGGGCCGATGTACCGCTCGTCGCCGACCGCCAAGACCGGCGACTGGGGCACGACCGCGGCCGCCATCGGTGTGTTGCGTGAGATCGGTGCGAGCCCGCCGCAGATTGTCACGTCCAATCTGGCCGCCCAGATCCACGCGGCCATCACGGTGCGGTCCCGCAAACAGGTGCTGAGTTTCGTGATTCCGGTGCTGTCGACCATGACGGCCGCGCAGGTCCGATCGGCCGGCACCACGCTTGATGATCAATTGACCTGGATCGAATCCCAGCTTCCCGATATGACAGCGCTGGAGCGGCTGTCCGCGGCCAGCGGCACCCGGCCGGTCCTCGCCGCTGCCGGGCGGCGTTCGTGGTCGGCGGCCGAGGTCTGCGGGAGGCTCGATACCGCCGACGGCGGGGTGCGAGCCGGCCCCAACACCGGAGTCGATGCCCAGGTCACGGCGATCGCGATCGAGGCGGGCTGCCATGTCGACGCCGCACCGCCGCCGTGGACATCGGCGGGCTGGCCCGATGACCAGGCGATTTCCGGAGCCGTCCCGGCGTCGGTGGCCGGTCTGCGCATCGCGTACGCCGTGGGATCCACCAAACAGTTCCTCGCGGCGATCCGGGCGCAACTGTCAGACGTGTGGCTTGCGCGCACCACCGGTTCCGACGTCGATCCGGCCGCGCTGATCATGCTTTGCCATTTGACCTCGGTCACACCGCCGGCGTCGCTGCAGCCGACCGACGTATCGGCCGCTGTGGCCGCGTCCGCGGACGGCCAGAGCCTCGCGGCCCTGCTGATCGGCTGGCTGCAACACCTCAAAGCGACCGCGCCGAGCGCACTTGCCCCGTCGGCCGGTGTAGCGAACGTCTTCGAGGCGGCGGCCGACGAGTTGAAGTTCCGGCTGACCGGCGACAACCGGTTCCACGCGGCCGCGCAGACCGTTTTGAGCAAGCTCGCCGTGACGTCGAACCTCTACGCGGTCAGCCCGGGCACAAGCGGCAGCACCGCGCCGCCGTCGGTGGTCGCCACCGCCATCGCGAGTTGGATAATGGGGACTCCGCTTCCCAGTGCCGCGCTTCAACGCGCCGGATTATGCGATTCACAGATGTCCTGTGGTCGTGGCGGACGTAATTCGCCGATTGATTCGCCACTGCGTGCCACCGCCGCCGTTGCGGCGATACTTCATCCGGATCAAGCGTCATTCCCGATCGCTGTTTGATGACCGAAAGGCATGAGGCCCCAAATGGAAACCAGCACCGCGACCAGCCGCACTGTTGCGATTTTTGGAACCATTTTCATCGTTGTCGGATGTGTACTCGTCTTGATCGACAATTCGTGGGCATTCGCCGCCGCCGGTGTCTTTGCCGGAGTCGGCGTGGGCCTGCGAATCGAGTCGGCGATCACCAATGTGGGACTGCGCGGTGGCAACGGTTGACGCTCGCGGACCGCGATCTTGGTTAGCCGGCCGCCATCGACTGGTTGAGGGCCTCGGACGACCGCAGCCGCCACGCCACCATCAGCTGCGCGAGCCCGGCGGCGATCAACCAGATGCCCACGATGATGGTCAGCGTGACCAGCGAAATCCCGGGCCACGCCAGCACAGTGAGCGCTCCGAGCACCGAGATGATGCCGACCACGAGCGTGCCGGTGCGTACCGATCCGCCTCCCCCACCGCCGAATGCCCCGAAGATCTCCGCGATGCCGCTGATGAGCCACGCGATCGCGAACACGGAGGCCAGGAAGACCACCGAGCCGGAGAGGTGCCGCAGACAGACGATCCCGATCGCGACGGTGATCAGTCCGCCGATCGCCGGCATGACTCGGGCGCTCGCACCGTGGTGCTCGGGCGTGAACAGAGCTCGCAGGAGACTGAGCACGCCGGAGATGACCAGGACGGCGCCGAGCAGCGCGGTCGCGACGAGCAGCGTTTCCTTCGGCCAGACGAGCAGGACCACGCCGAGTGCGACGCACACCAGGCCGCCGATGGCGGTGGTCAGCCGGACGATGTGCAGAAACCGGGCGTCGTGCGGCGCGGCGTCGACGACCGTGACAGTGGACATGTCGGTCTCCCGTACCTGTGAGCGCGTAGAACCTCATTAAGGTCCATGCGGCGTCCGCCCGCAGGCATACGGCGAATCCCGCGTTTCGACAAGATCGGCTACGTGCGGCTCGGACGGCTCCACCACTCTCTCAGAGCGACGGCCGCGAGCGCCAGCAGGGCGCCGGCCAGGGCGAACCAGACCGTGAGTTCTTCTCGCCGGTGGGTCACCGCGATGGCGCTGGGCAGGTTCATCAGGGTGTCGTTGAGGGCTTTGGCGTCATTGGCCTGGAAGTACTTGCCGCCGGTGATCGCGGCCACCTGTTGCAGTTCGTTCGCGTCGAGGTCTTGCACGTTGCGCCCGCCGCCACCGCCGCCGGGCCGGCCGAAACCGCCGCCGCCACCGAAGCCGCCGCCGCCACCGACGCTGCCGCTGCTGACCTGGTTCGCGGCGCAGACGAACGGTGCGGGTTCGGTCGTGCCGAAGCCGATCGTGTAGACCCGTACGTGCCGCGCCGCCGCTTGCTTCGCCGCCGTGATCGGGTCAACGCCCTGGGTGTTCGCGCCGTCGGTGAGCACGACGATGGTGTCGGGCGCGAACGATCCCAGCGGGCCAGTCGGGTCGGGCAACGTGACGCCGGTGCCGGGGATGTCCGGGTTGACGCTGGCGATCGCGTCCAGCGAACTGAGGATGCCGAGCCCGATCGCGGTGCCTCGGGCGGTGCGCAGGGTGCCGAGAGCCGATTCCAGCTGGTTTTTGTCGGTCGTCGGCGGCACCAACACCATGGCGACACCCGAGAACGCGACGAGGCCGATCTTCGTACCCGTGTGCTGGGCTTTGATGAAGTCGCCGACGGCTCTCTCGGCGGCGGTCAGACGGTTCGGTGCCACGTCGGTCGAGCACATCGAGCCGGACTCGTCGATGGCCAGCAGGATCGACGACGCGTCGGACGGCACGAGCACGTCCGCGCGCGGTCGGGCGGCACCGACACCGAGGACGACCAGGCCCGCGGCGAACAGCGCGAGCGGGATCCGGCGGCGCCACGTCGAGCGATTCGGCATCGCGGCTCGGATCAGCGTGATCGTCGGCACCCGGAGCACGGTGCGGCGACGGTGGCGCCGCATCCACCACCGGATGGCCAGGAGCAGCGGAAATGCGGCCAACGCCGTCAGGGCCCACGGCCAGTGCCTGGACGAACCGAACGGCAGTAGCAGCACGAACCTTCAAATGCAGGTCTTTCACTGCCACGGGTACGCGAGCAACGGCGCGCCCCAGCGGTGGTTCTGGCAACTTCAGTCGGGTCTGGGCAACGGGAATGTCTACCGGCTCGTCAGCGCGAACACCGGTCTGTGCCTCGGGGTTCCGTCCGGCCCGCCGCACCCGGGTACGCCGGTCGTGCAGGACGGCTGCCAGTTCATCAACTTCTTCGAGTGGGTGCTGGTGCCCAGTTCCAACGTGCCGCATTTCCAGCTGCAGATGTGGGACTTCCCGAGTCTGTTCATGGGCCTCGCGAACACGTCCGGAAACGACCACACCGGCGTCGTCCTGCAGACGTGTCAGACGCCGACGGTGTTCAACGAGCCGTCGAACATGACGTGGCAAATCGACTGACGCGATCGTGCGGGTCCCGGTGCGAAACCCGACGGGACCCGCACCCGGCATTTCCGCATGTCGTCGATGCGGAATCGGCGGGTTTCCGGCTCATGCGAACGCCCCGAATAACTGATGCGACCGATTTCGTCCGCTGGGACCATGGCGTTGACGCGGTTGATGCACCGAGAGTGGGTGGTCAGGTTGACAACCGCAAAGATCCGGTGAAGTCGGCACAACATTTCTCGGGATCCGTCGCCCGCGCCTACGCACGTGAGATGGCGCGATTCCGGGCCACCATGGCGGGTGCGGGCGCGGGCGCGGTCGACGCGCAGGGTGCGAAGGCCGCGAAGTTCCGGCTGAACGCTCAGTACTGGATCGAGATCACTGCTTGGCTGTCCACCCTGACCTGATCCGATTGCCGACGGTTCGGCGCGGATCGCTACGCACGAAGGGGCCTGAGATGAGCGACCGCGGAACGGCAATGATCCTCGCGTGGATTCAAGCCATGGAGGACGCGCAACCCCAATATGGACCGTTACTGCAGAGCACCGTCGACGAGGTCGGATATCCGGCCATCGACGGCGAAGGCAAGATCAGAACCGTGGGCGAGAGCTTCGATTTCTGGAGCGCGATCGGATACATGCAGGGATTCGCCGGCAACCGCACCGAAACCCGGTACTACGAAATCATGGGCCGCGAATATCCGGCCCTGGAGGCCGCCGGGGATGAGGAAGGGATGGTTCGCGCTCGCAAACGCGGCCAATTCTTCGAGACGCTCTCCCAGTGGATCAAGTCCACCGAGCCGGAGGGACTTCCGATGAAGACGCTGCCGGACTGGCTCAAGCCCTTCATCGATCCGGCGTGAGCTGAACCCGTCGGGCGGCCGGACGACGGCCGCGGTCATGAGGCACGCTGGACCCATGACGAAAATGACGCGGGACGACGCATTCACGTTCATTTCCGCCGGTACGCGCACCGGAAGCCTCGCCACCGCGTCCCCGACCGGCAAACCGCATGTGGCACCCGTGTGGTTCGTCGTGGACGGTGACGACATCGTGTTCAACACCGGTGCGACCACGGTGAAGGGCCGGAATCTGGCGGCGAACCCACGCGCCGCGATGACGGTCGACGAGGCCGTCTACCCGTACACGTTCGTCGTCGTTCGTGGGCCTGTTCTGATCGACGTCGCTGCTCCGGATCTGCGTTACTGGGCGACGCAAATCGCCGAGCGTTATGTCCCCTCGGGGCAGGCGGAGGCGTTCGGTGAACGTAACGCGGTCGACGGCGAGTTGCTGGTGCGCCTGCGCATCGAACACATCGCGGGCGAGCGCGGTGTCGCTCTGTAGGCGATTCACATCACGGCTTGCAGCGCGCGGCCCATCTCCTCGACCAACCGATTGAGCGCGCGCATCGGGCGCACCATCACGGTGAACTCCACGATCCGGCCGTCGGCGTCGAATCGCATCATGTCGACGCCGTGCACGAGCACACCGTCGAGATCGGCGTGGAACTCGAGGACCGCACCGTCGGGGGCGTACCACTCGCGGTCGTAGCGCAGTGTCGGTCCGAGGACGGTCAGCGCCGCGGTCAGATAGGCCGTCGTCATGACCCGGCCCTCCTGTGGTGCGTGCACGGCGGGTGACTGGAAGACGACATCGTCGGCAAGCAGTGCCACCAGGCCGGCCGGGTCGTGGGCGTCGACGACGCGGTGCCACGCGGCCACCGGTGCCGGCATCGGTTCTGTCATGCGCCGAGCGTACGGCCAGGCTTGTCTCCGCGTCCGTCAGCGATCGCGGAGATCCTGCCACGCGGCGGCTCCGGGCTCGGTTCCGGAGGGCCGCGTACCCGCGTGGGAGTGATGCTCTGCTCGGGGCACAGCGCACCGGAGGACGTCGCCCGTGACGAACTGCGTGGTCACGTCCGCGTTCGTGATGGAGAGCGCATTGGTCAACCACACGTACGTCGCCTGTGCCCAGGGCACCATCGACAATCAGCCGGTCTCGGAATGCAGTCCGTTCCAGCTCGCGCATCCGTAATCGTCGGCACGTGAGGTTCCGGACCGGCTCGCCGGCGAGCCGGTTCGGCCTGCCCTCCGCGACGCCGCCGTGTGAGCGTTGGTGCGTGACGGGTGGCGCGGTTCGGGGCGGCCTGGCAAGGTGGCGCTATGGACAGCACCGGAGTCGAGGGGACTTCCAAACCGGCGACCGCGGCCCGCATCTATGACTACTACCTGGGCGGCATCCACAATTTCTCGGCTGACCAGGAAGCGGCCCGGCGGATCATCGAGCAGTTTCCGTCGATGCCGCTGATCGCCCGTGAGAACCGCGCCTTCCTGGGAAGAGCGGTGCAGTTCCTCGTCGACGCCGGCATCGACCAGTTCCTCGATGTCGGATCGGGCATCCCCACCGAGGGCAACGTGCACGAGATCGCCCACGCGACCAATCCGAGCGCCCGGGTGCTCTACGTGGACATCGATCCGGTGGCGGTGGCCGAGAGTCTCGATCTGCTCGACGGAAACCCGAACGCGATGGCGATCCGTGGCGACCTGCGCACGCCGGCCGACATTCTGCGTCACCCGTCGGTGGCGGCCCTGCTGGACTTCGACCGGCCGATCGGGCTGTTGCTCGCGGCTGTTCTGCATTTCGTGCCAGACGATGACGAGGCCTACCGGGTCGTGGCCGAACTCGTCGACGCGCTGCCCATCGGAAGCTACGTCGTCATCTCGGCGGCCGCGGCCGAAAGCTTCGCGCCGACCAGCGGCGTCACGCAGGCGGTCATCAACGTGTACCGGGAACGAACGGTCACCGGTGCGCGATCGCGGACCCACGACGAGTTCGGACGCTTCTTCGCCGGCGTCGAGCTGATCGCGCCGGGTGTGGTCTGGCTGCATCAGTGGCCGGATTCGGCTGTGGTCCACCCCGAGTTCGCCGACGAGCCGGCCCGCAGCGGAGAGTGGGCCGGCGTCGGCCGCAAAGCCTAAGCCGGCCCCCCGTCATCGATTCTGCTGATCCCGCAGTTGGCTCCAGGGACGGCCGGCGTCACCGGGGAGTTTCGTCGTCGCGAACTGCTCATCGACGGCGGCCAGCTGATCGGAGGTCGCGCCGGGCCCGAGCCGGCCGAGTTCGACAAACAGTTGCTCGTTGCCCGCCGGCGCACTGACGAACAGCAGCTTGCCGCCGGTTGCCGTGGTGAACGTGTGGTAGGTGCCGCGTGGCACGACGACGGTGGTGCCCGGGCCGCCGGTGAACTCCGCGTCCCCGACCCGGAACTCGTACGTTCCTTCCAGCACGTACGCGATCTTCGCGAAGCCGTGGTGGGCGTGTGGCGGGTTCTCCGTGATCACGTCGTGGTGAAACACGAACGCGCCCAGCGCCTCACCTACGTCTTGGCCGCGGACGAGGATTTCCGGCCGGTGCGGGCCTCCGAGCTCGATCAGCTCCCCCTGCCCCGGGCCGATGGCCCAGCCGTCGCGTCCCCAATCGACGATGTCAGTCATGATCAGTTGTCCCTTCGGAAGCAATAGGCCCTAGTTCGAGAACGTGAAGAGCCGGTAGCGCCCCACGGTCTGGAATCCGATGCGCTCGTACACCGGCTCGCCTTCGCTGCTGGCCTGCAACGTCGCGATCCGGCGACCGGAATCACGGGTGAGCCGCAGCGCTTCGTGGGTGAGGGCGGTGGCGATGCCGCGGCGTCGGTAGTTCTTGTCCGTCGCGATGCAGTAGAGCGCGCCGACATCGGTGCCGAGCGAGAGCGTGCACGTGCCCACGGTCTTTCCGTCGACGATACCGGCAAGCCGAATGACCTCCGGATAGGCGAACGCGAGTTCCCCGTCGACCGCGGCACCGACACTGCCGGCAGGGAATCCGAGCGGCTCGGCGTACGCCTGGACGTACTCCGCGATCTCGGAACGCCCGCTGACCTGCCGAATCGTGAGGTCCTCCGCACCTGTCGCGGTGGTCACGCCGGTAACGTCGATCGCCATGATCGGCATATCGATCATCAGCTCAGCACCGCGATCCAGCAGACCCCGAGCGGTGCCCGGGTCGCTGTCCGCGCCGACCCACCAACTCCACGTCGAACCCGCGAGCTGCCGCTTTGCCCCCTCGATCGCCTGCTCGACCGGTCGGTGGCGGGTCCGGAGGACTCCGTTGAGCAGCGGGTTCGGAATGTCGGTGCGATATGTGGGCAGATCGAGATCGGGGTCGCTGCCGGACCACCCGGTCCAAAACCGGCGGTTCGCGGCGAGCTGCGGTTCGAGATCGTGAATAGAATTCGTCTTCATACTCAACAGGACTTCGGCCGATGCCCGAAAGTTCGATCAGCCGGACCAGTTTTTTCCGGAGGCGTTTCAGATCATCCGTCCGCCGACACCGATGGTCGGGCCGCGTGGATCAGACGTATCTCCTGGACGAGACCGTCCCGTTCGCGGAGCAGCCAGGTGCCGGCCGGCGGGCAGTGGTGCGGATCCTCGGGCGGATTGACGAACTCGTTCTCCCAGATTGTCATGTCGGTGCCGGCGACGACCCCGGTCAGCCGGTAGGTCACACCGTCGTCGTAATCGCGGCACATCGTGTCGAGCACCGAACCGATGCCCGTCGTACGTTCGCCGCCCGGCCAGAACATGGTCAGGTTCTCGGCCCAACGGTCGTAACCCCGGCGCAGCGAGACACCGTCAGGAAGCGTCGTCAGGATCGAGGCCGCCTCCTCGTGCCGCTCGACGATCAGTGCCGCGGCGTCGTCATGCCGGTCGTCGCGCACCCGGGGCAGCAGGTTGGCGAGCTGGCGCCGGGCCTCACTCAGGCGGCTGCGGACGGTGCCGATCGGAATTCCGCACAGCGCCGCGATCTCCTCGTACGAGTTCTGTTCCGCGAAGTACCGCGACATCGCCACGGGCTGCAGCACCGGTGACAGTTGCCGGATTGCGTGCCAGACCCAGTCACGGTCGGCACCGCGCTCGATGCCGGCGACCGGATCGTCGCAGCCCGACGCGATCAGGTCGACACTGTCGAGGCCGACGACGGGCTTGCGGTCGCGCAGGAGCGTGCGGCAGTTGTTGCGCACGATGGCGTGCAACCACGGACGGGCCTTGGCCGGATCGCGTACGTCACCGATGCGGGCCATGGCCGTGATCGTCGCGTCCTGAACCACGTCCTCGGCGTCCGGGCGGGAACCCAGAATCCGGGTCGCGACGGCCAGCATGCCCGCGTACTCGGACCTCAGGAGCAACGCGAAGCTCTCCAGATCGCCTTGCTGCGCGGCCTTGACCAAGGGGGTGATGTCGGCGACCCCGGATCCGTTGTACGGCAAAGCTATCTCCCAACAAGGACATCATCTGTCACGCCAACCACTCGCGGCACGGCGGCGGTGACGTGATCACGCGGGGCGATCCGCATCGGTGCAGGTCCGGCCTTCACACGTGAAGCATTCAGGGTAGCGGCTGGTGGCCGGAGCGCCCAGGTTCGAGGGCTCCACGACGAACGGGCCCGATCGATCACGGGGATCGATCGGGCCCGCCTATGGCAGGTTGCTCAGACGCGGTCGAACCGGTCGAGTTCCATGACCTTGGTCCAGGCCGCGACGAAGTCCGCCACGAACTTCTCGCGCGCGTCCTGGCTCGCGTAGACCTCCGCGAGCGCCCGGAGCTGGGAGTTCGAGCCGAAGACGAGGTCCACCGCGGTCGCGGTCCACTTGAGTTCGTCGGTGGCCACGTCACGGATCTCGTAGACGTGCTCGTCGGACTGCGACGCCTTCCACTTCGTACCCGGTGAGAGCAGGTTCGTGAAGAAGTCGTTCGTCAGCACGCCGGGCCGGTCGGTGAGGACACCGTGCTGGGTTCCGCCGACGTTGTTCCCGAGCGCGCGCAGGCCACCGATGAGGACGGTCATCTCGGGAGCGGTCAGGTTGAGCATGTACGCCCGGTCGATGAGCAGCACTTCGGGCTGGGTCTTCTCGCCGGGACGCAGGTAGTTGCGGAACCCGTCGGCGCGCGGTTCGAGGACCCGGAACGACTCGACGTCGGTGGTCTCCTGCGTGGCGTCGGTGCGGCCCGGGCTGGAACGGGACGGTCACCTTGACGCCCGCGTCGTGTGCCGCCTTCTCGACGGCGGCCGCGCCGGCCAGCACGATCAGGTCGGCCAGCGAGATCCGCGCGCCGCCGGCGTCGTTGAACTCCCGCTGGATGCCTTCGAGGGTCTGCAGCACCGTCGCGAGCTGCTCGGGCTGGTTAACCTCCCAGCTGCGCTGCGGTTCGAGACGGAGCCGGGCACCGTTGGCGCCTCCGCGCTTGTCGGTGGATCGGAAGCTCGCGGCGGACGCCCACGCGGTCGACACGAGCTGCGCCGTGGTCAGGCCCGAGTCCAGAACCTTCGTCTTGAGGGCGGCGATGTCGCTGTCACCGACGAGTTCGTGGTCGACGGCCGGGACCGGGTCCTGCCACAGCTGGGGCTCGGCGACCCACGGGCCCAGGAAGCGGCTGACCGGACCCATGTCGCGGTGCAGCAGCTTGTACCAGGCCTTGGCGAAGGCGCAGCGCGAACTCGTCCGGGTTCTCGAGGAAGCGGCGCGAGATCTTCTCGTACGCCGGGTCGACGCGCAGGGACAGGTCGGTGGTGAGCATCGTCGGCTTGTACTTCGTCGACGGGTCGAACGGGATCCGGGATGATCGCCTCGGCGTCCTTGGCGACCCACTGCTTCGCCCCGCCCGGGCTGCGTGGTGAGCTCCCACTCGTAGCCGAACAGGATCTCGAAGAAACGGTTGCTCCACTGCGTCGGCTGGTCGGTCCAGGTCACCTCGAGACCGCTGGTGATCGTGTCCCGCCCGTTGCCGCTGCCGTAGGTGCTCAGCCAGCCCAGGCCCTGCGCCTCGACCGGCGCGCCCTCGGGCTCCGGCCCGACGTGGTCGTCGGCGATGGCGGCGCCGTGCGCCTTGCCGAAGGTGTGGCCGCCGGCGATGAGAGCGACGGTCTCCTCGTCGTTCATCGCCATGCGTGCGAACGTCTCGCGAATGAAGTGCGCCGCCGCGACCGGGTCCGCGTTGCCGCGTGGCCCTTCGGGGTTGACGTAGATGAGGCCCATCTCGGTCGCGCCGACGTTCGGCGCCATCTCCTTGTCGGAGACGTAGCGCTCGTCGCCGAGCCACGCGTCTTCCGGGCCCCAGAAGATCTCCTCGGGCTCCCAGACGTCGTCGCGACCGAAGCCGAAACCGAAGGTCTTGAAACCCATCGACTCCAGGGCGACGTTGCCGGCGAGCACGAGCAGGTCGGCCCAGGAGAGCGCTCTGACCGTACTTCTGTTTGACCGGCCACAGCAGGCGGCGGGCCTTGTCCAGGTTGGCGTTGTCGGGCCAGCTGTTGAGCGGGGCGAAGCGCTGGCCGCCGTCGCCGGCGCCGCCGCGACCGTCTTGGATGCGGTAGGTGCCCGCGGCGTGCCAGCTCATCCGGATCATCAGGCCGCCGTAGTGGCCGAAGTCGGCCGGCCACCAGTCCTGCGACGTGGTGAGGACCTCGGTGATGTCGCGCTTGAGCGCCTCGACGTCGAGCTTCTCGAACTCCTTGGCGTAGCTGAAGTCGGCGCCCAGCGGGTTGCTCTTGGACGAGTGGGCGTGCAGCACGGACAGGTCGAGCTGGTTGGGCCACCAGTCGCGGTTGGTGTGCGGTCGGCCGCCCGTCTTCGGGGTCGGCGAGTCGATCGCCGGGTTTTCGCTGTCGCTGCCGTGCGCGGTCGATCGGAGCCGTGCGCTACCGGGCAGCCTGCCGTGGGTTCCTGGTTGTCGCTCATGTGCTTCCTTCCGAAACTGGCGGATCATGCGGAATGCGTGCGGTCGCGCAGTCGGGGCAGGTGCCCCAGTAGACGACCTCCGCCTCGTCGATCACGAAACCGTGGTCGTCGGAGGCGGTGAGACAGGGTGTGTGACCGACGGCGCAGTCGACGTCCGCGATGGCGCCGCAGGAGCGGCACACGACGTGGTGGTGGTTGTCGCCCACCCGGGACTCGTAGTGCGCGATCGCGCCGACAGGCTGGATACGGCGGACCAGACCGGCCTCGGTCAGCGCGCGCAACACGTCGTAAACGGCCTGGTGGGAGACCATGGGATGCTCGGCCCGCACGAGGTTGATCACCGTTTCGGTGTCGACGTGCGGGTGGTCGCGCAGTGCGGCGAGCACCGCCAACCGGGGTCGGGTGACTCGCAAGGAGACCGCTCGCAACCGCGCCTCGAAATCGGAGGCCATGCCACCAACATAGGCCACTAGTCTGGAACAGTTCAAGTTCTGCCGCGATTCAGCGGCGGCGTGTCACCGCCTCGCACCGCCACGTTCGGCCGGCACGCCGCCTCGTTCAGCCGGGGCGCCGATCAGGGCGCCGCTCCGCCGGCGAGCCATTGCGTGAACAGCGTGACGTGCGCGTCCGGCCACGGGCCGTCGCACGGCATCGAGCCGTCCCGCAGCCGCGCGGCGATCTCCTCGCCATGCGCGGCGACGTCAGTGACGGACCACAGATCGAAGGAGCGGAGCATCGAGTCGCGGTCGTAGGCGCGGAACAGCGGTTTGATGTCGGTGGCGAAGCTCAAGTCGCGGCCTGCCTGATCGCCGGGCGAGTCGGTCATAAAACCACAATATGCCCCGTTTCCCGGCCGATGGTGCGGTTGGGTGTCGACGGCGACGCGTCCGATGCGAGCGTGAACACGTCCGGCCGACGGTGGCCGCCCCATCCAGCGCGGCGAGAGGATCGAGGCGTCTCACCACCCGATCAGGAGGTTTTCTCGTGTTCATCGCCATCCTCGACCTCAGCACCACCGCCGCCGACCGCCCCTCCGCGCTCGCCCAACTCGACCGCGAGCAGGCCGAGGTACGCGCCATGCCGGGCAACATCGCCTTCCGCGTGTACGCGTCCCGAGCCGACGGCACCGGTGTCACCGTCGTCCACGAGTGGGCCGACGAAGACGCGTTCGGTGGATACCTGGCCTCGGACTCGTTCGCGCGATCCGGAGCCGTGCTTCGGCCGGTCATGACCGGGGCGCCGCTCAGCCGACGCTTCCACGCGGAACTGCTGGAGACGGTCAACTGACCGACCGGCGACTACGATCGATCGACGCGAGAGGTGACGATGACCCGTCAGGCATACGGCTTCGTGCGTGAGTTCGCGACGGAACCCGCCCGAGACCTCTGCGTCGACCGCCACTACCTGCTCTGCGCCTCCGCCGGCGCGCTCCGGCTGGAGGCGCAGGGGCAGGCATGGCTGCTGCCGCCCGCTCGGGCCGCGCTGATCGAGGCCGGGCACCCGATCCAGGTCAGCATCCCGCAGCCGGTGATCACCGCGTCGGTTCTGTTCGACACGCGATTCGCCCCGCCTCCACCGGCACCGTTGACCGTTTTCGACCTCAGCCCGCTCGCTCGAGCCCTGGTCGGCGAATGCAGCGCATGGGAAGAAAGCGAGGAACCGCTCAGCGGGTACGCCGAGAAGCTGTTCGCGGCGCTCGCCGCCGTGACATGGCGACTTGCCGAACAGCCGAGTCCGGTCGTGGTGCCCGCGGGCCGGTCGCCGGAACTGCGCCGAGCGCTGCACCTGACCGAACAACGGCTCGGCGACGATATCCGCTTCGAGGACCTGGCCGGTCAGGTCGGGCTCGCGCCGCGGTCGCTGGCTCGGCGTTTCGAAGACGAGACCGGCATGACGTGGCGGGCGGTGTTGCGCCGGATGCGGGTTCTGCGTGCGATCGAACAGCTCGCGGCGGGCGACACCTCGGTCACGAAGATCGCCTTCGCGGTCGGGTACACGTCGCTGTCCGCGTTCAACGCCGCCTTCCGGCAACTGACCGGGCGCTCGCCCACCGAATATCGGGCGAGTTTCCGGCCATGACCGGCATCGCTAGCCCGTACGGCGTCGGCGCACCAGGTCCCCGACGGCCGACCGCCAGTCCGGATAGTCAAAGGCGAACCCGGCGTCGGTGAGCCGTCCGGGGATGACGCGTCTGCTCTTGAACAGCATTTCCGTGTCGGACCGGAACGCGAGCGCGCCGAGTTCGGCCATCCATTTCGTCGCCGGTAACCCGACCGGCATGCGCCACGCCGCGCGCAGTTCCCGCATGAACTGCCGGTGCGGCAGGGGTCCGGGGGCGGCGAGGTTCACGGCGCTGGTGACATCGTCGCGGCCGATGAGGAACTCGACGGCGCGCACGAAGTCCCGGTCGTGGATCCACGAGACGTACTGCCGCCCGCCCGCGACCGGGCCGCCCAGGCCCGTGCGCGCGAGCCGGCTCAGCACGTCGAACACACCGCCGCGATCCGGGCTCATGACCATGGCCGCCCGCAACGTAACCCGGCGTGTGCCTGGCGTGTCGGCTCGGGCCTGGGCGGCCTCCCAGTCGCGGGCGATCTTGACGCTGTAGGCCCAGTAGTCCGGCACGCCGGTTTCGGCTCCGCCGATGATGCCGGTGGCCTCGTCGTTGGCGGCGTCGAAGCGATGCGCGTAGATCGTCGCGGTGCTCATCTGCAGCCAGAGCGCGGGCGGACGGTTCGCGGCCGCGATGGCCTGGCCGACGACTTCGGTGGACCGTACCCGTGAATCCATCATGGCTTTGAGGTTTTCGTCGGTGTAGCGACAGCTCACACTGCGGCCGGCGAGGTTGATCACGACGTCACTGCCGTCGATGTGATCGGCCCAGGCACCCAGTGTCGAGCCGTCCCAGCGAATCTGGCGTTCGTGGCGCGGCGAGCGGGTCAGCACGACGACGTTATGGCCGGCCGCCGTCAGCGCCCGGTCCAGGATCGTGCCAACCTGCCCGGTGCCGCCGGGAATAACGAATCTCATCAACACTCCTGGTCGTGTGACTCGCCGACGCGCGGCGCTCACCCTGGGTCAAATGCCAAGCTATTTGCGAGGTATGCGCCATTTCGAGCATGCCATCGTCTGTATGTCGGCCGCGAATCTGCCGAAGGTTTGCTGGTGAACCCCACACGCCGTTGGCTAGGCTTCCCAGGGCGGACAAATGTTGCTGAACAGGACGGGGTCTCGGCGGTGATACCAGTGACGGTCGCTGACTTGACCCAGGCCGCCGTCATGGTTCCAGCCTCAAGCTCGTGCGAGCAACTCGATCGGACTTTCCGCGCTGAACCGCGTCTGTCCTGCGTCGGTGTCACCGACGGCAACCGTGTGGGCCTGGTCATGCGCGAAGCGTTCGAACTGCTCATGTCGGGCCCGTTCGGCTACGGGCGCACCCTGTGGGCACGCAAACGCGTCACGGAGGTCACCGACTGGCATCCGCTGCGCGTGGCCGGCACGTCCACCGTGGTCTCGGCGGCCCAGCAGATGCGCGCTCGCTCCGCCGAGCACCGCCACGACGATGTGCTCGTCGACCGCGCGGACGGCACCGTCGGGCGCGCCTCGGCAGCGGACCTGTTCGACGGACTGGCCCGACAACTGGCGCACCGGGCCGTGCACGACGAACTCACCGACCTGATCAACCGGACGCACTTCCTCGAGTTGCTGGCCGCCGCGTGCGCGGATCCCGACGGCAAGCCGGTGATGCTCGCCGTCGTCGACCTCGACGGCATGAAACGCATCAACGACTCCTACGGTCATCTCGTCGGCGACGCGGTGCTCATGCGGGCCGCCCGGCAGCTGAGCCAGGCCGCGCACCCCGGCGAGATCGTCGGCCGCCTCGGCGCCGATGAGTTCGTGGTGCTCAGCCGACCTGACGGCGCCCTGCCCGCGAGAGCTGCCGCTGAGGA
This sequence comes from uncultured Actinomycetota bacterium, assembly GCA_963797605.1. Taxonomy (GTDB): domain Bacteria; phylum Actinomycetota; class Actinomycetes; order Mycobacteriales; family Micromonosporaceae; genus DASQPR01. The sequence goes on from CAWCPX010000009.1 coordinate 977,690, forward strand.
AATCGGCTCTCGATGCCGGCTGGCCGTCACCGCGTCAGGCGGCGCGGCCCATCCCGGCGTGCTGATGCGCGCCAGTGTCGGGGTCGCGGTCTCCGGAGCGCGCGCAGACGCGACGACGCTGCTCTCCGAGGCCGACATGGCTATGTTCCAGGCCAAACAGGCCGGCGGCGACCAGGTCCAGATCACCGTCGGCGTCGGCACCGACCTGGCGCTCGACGTCGACGCCGTGGACCGGTCCGTCGCCCAGGCCATCGACAACAACGAACTCGATGTGTGGTACCAGCCGGTCGTACGCGTCCGCGACGGTGTGGTCGTCAACCTCGAAGCGCTCGTACGGTGGCACCACCCGACACTGGGGCTGCTGACGCCCGATCGGTTCCTACCCGGCGCCCGGCGCTCCGGACACCTGCCCGCACTCGACCGGTGGGTGCTGATGCGTGCCTGCACCGATTTCGTGGCCCTGCGAAAGAAACTGGGCACCCGGGCCCCCGCACGCGTCGCCGTCAACGTCGCACCCGCGACGCTCAGCACCGATTTCGACCGCCTGGTGGAAAACGTTCTGAGCGCCACCGGCCTGCCCGCGGACCGACTGCTGCTGGAACTCCCTGAGGAGGCCGACCTGCGCACCTTGGCCGTGGCGGCGCCTCGGCTCGAACGACTCCGCAATCTCGGCGTCGGCCTGATCCTCGACGACATGGGTGCCGGTTCCACCAGCCTGCGACATCTGTCGACCCTGACGATCGGCGGTCTGAAGATCGACGCCGCGTTCGTCGCCGGGATGCTTCACAACCCCCGCGACCACACCGTCGTCAAGCTTCTCGCCGACCTGGGCCGTGGCCTGAACCTGCCCGTGACCGCCGAGGGTGTGGAGAACGCGGAACAGCTGGCAGCGCTGGCCGACCTCGACATCGAATACGCGCAGGGCTACCACCTCGGCCGGCCGCAACCACTCGACGCGCTGACGCACACGCTGGAATCAGCCGAGGTGCCGGCGACCTGATCCGCGCGTGCGGCTACGCCCCGACGGTGGCATCGAATCGCAGGCGAGCCGAATTCCTCGTACAGGTAGCGGTGGGTGGCTACTTCCGGGCGGGCAATCGGTCAGCGCACGACGTCGAAGACGTTCTTCTGCACACCGTTGGCGTACGCGGCGTATTCGACGAGTTTGAGTTTTTGCTTTGCTTTGTCGGTCTCGCTGAACAGGCGTTTGCCGGCGCCGAGCAGCACCGGAAAGACGAGCAGGTGGTAGCGGTCGATCAGGCCGGCGTCGGACAGGTCGCGGCCGAGCGCCGCGCTGCCGTGCACGAGGATCGGCGCGCCGTCGGTTTCCTTGAGCGCGGCGACCTGGTCGAGCGAACGCAGGATCGTGGTCTCACCCCAGTCGGTGACCAGGTCGTCGTCGGTGAGCGTGGTGGACACGACGTATTTCGGCATGACCTTGTAGCCGGCGAACTCCGTCATCCCGGGCCACACGGGACTGAACGCCTGGTAGCTGAGGCGGCCCAGGAGCATCGCGCCGGCCTGCTCCTGCTCGCGTCCCTTGATCTCGTAGGCCTCGGGGACGAACTCGATGTCCTGGAACGTCCATCCGGAGTTGCGATAGCCGGGCTCGCCGCCGGGGCCCTCGACGACACCGTCGAGCGAGACGAAGGCGGTGCTGATGAGCGTGCGCATGGGTGATCATCTCCTTGATCTTCGATCGCCGTGACGGCGCGCGACCGCTCCAGCATCTCGCCGACAAATTAATTTGTCAAGACAATCCGTCCTGTCAGCGGATCCGGTCCGTCAGCCATCTCGCGATGTCGTCGATCACAGCCGGGTCGACGTGCTGCGGAGGCTCGTATTCGCTCGGCGTGGACGGCCCCTCACCCGGGAAGAACAGATGATTGTCGGCGTCGTAGACACCGATGGTGACGTCGGATCGGCCGGCCAGGCCCGCCTCCCACAGCGCGAGGTCATCGGCGATCGTGACCTGGTAGTCGCGGCCGCCCTGCAGGATCAGCAACGGCCGCTGGACCGCTGCCACCGTCGCCACCTGGTCATAGTCCCGCACATCGATCCAGTAGGCGGCCGGCACGCCGAACGGAAGCTCGCTCGTGGGCGTGGCCATCGTGGCGCCGTCGACCGCCTCGGCCTGCCGCGTCATGGTGTCGATCACGGTCGCCGCGGCCGCCGCCGTGCTCGGATCGAGGTCAGCGATATACCGGACCTGCCGCACAGCCGCCCAGTGCATCGGTTGCGCGCCCGCGGCGAGCAGGATCAACCCGGCGATGGCAGGCTCAGCCGCGGCGGCGCGCGGAGCGACGCTGCCACCGAGACTGTGGCCGAGCACGAAGATCCGAGCCGGGTCGATGGCCGGATGTGCTCGCAGCAGCGCGACGGCAGCGAGCGTCGCCGGCAGGTATTCGTCCGCGAGCGTGAAGTCGGTCGCGCTGGCGAGAGCCACCCGGTGCGTGAAGGTCACCTTGTCGAAACGCACCACCGCGATCCCGAGTTGTGCGAGGCCCCAGGCGATGTCCTTGAGCGGTTTGTTGCGTCCGATCGTCTCGTCGCGATCATTGGGGCCGGAGCCGGCCAGCAGGATCACGGCGGTGTGCGGTGCGCCGCGCCGGGGCAGGCTCAGGGTGCCGGGCACGGCGAGCGGGCCGCTGCCGAGCGTCACGTCGATCTCCTCGAACGCGGCCGTGTCGATCGAAAGCGCCGGCTGCCATGCGGCGACCGGCTCGGTCGCGGGCGGCGCCAACTGCAGACCGGTCAGCCCGCCGTCCTCGACCAGCGACAGCACGAGGGTGAGCGCGCCGCGTTCGAAGGTGAGGGGTACGCGCACGACACGCGCTCCCCCGATCGCCTTGTCGGCCGCCGGGGCACCGATCGCGGTCAGCGGGCCCAGCCGGTCGATCTCGGCCGACCACGCCGCACGCAGCATGTCGGCGGCGACCATCGGGCGCAGACTATCGACGAACATGGCTCGGATCGCGGCGAAGTCTCCGGATTGGGCCAACGTCGCCACGGTCCTCGCGGTCGCGTTCGTTTCCACGGTCACTCCTCGGGCTCACGCCTGGCGAACGACAGCGTCGATGCCCAGGGTCAGACCTGATTCTGCCCCGGCGCGAGACGGCGACGCAGCGCCGGATTCGTCAGCGCCGCGGGCTGGTAGGCCTGGTCGAGGATGCCCACGTCGGTGCCGGGTGCGACGATCTCGTCGACTCGGTCGAGGATGTCGTCGCCGAGGGTCACGTCGAGACCGCTGAGCAGGCCGTCGAGGTGTTCCATCGTGCGGACGCCGATCAACGCGCTGGTGACGCCGGGATGGGCGGTCGCGAACGCCATCGCGAGGTGGGTCATGGGCAGCCCGGCCTCGGCGGCGAGCGGGATGAGTTGTTCGACGGTATCGAGCCGGCTCTCGTCCTGGAGATGGCGTACCAGTCCGGCGCGCCGCAGGTTGTTGTGCTGGTTCTTGCGGACGCGACCGGTGAGCAGGCCCTGCCCGAGCGGACCCCAGACCAGGGTGCCCATGCCGAAACGCGCCGTGGTGGGCAGGATCTCGCGCTCGATGCCGCGGTTCAGGATCGAATAGACGGGCTGCTCGGTGTGGAATCCGGCGAGACCGCGCCGCTCGGCGATCCACTGTGCCTCGACGATGTCGGATGCCGGGGTTTGCGATGCGCCGATCGCGCGGATCTTGCCGCTGCGGAGCAGATCCGTCAGCGCGGACAGCGTTTCCTCGATGTCGGTGTGCGGATCGGGCCGGTGCAGTTGGTAGAGGTCGATGTGGTCGGTCCGCAGCCGGCGCAGCGAGTTTTCCACCGCGGTGACGATCCAGCGCCGTGAGGCACCCTGATGATTGGGGTCCTGCCCGGTCGGGCGGCCGAACTTGGTGGCGAGCACGACGTTGTCGCGGCGACCTTCGAGCGCTTTGCCGACGACCTCCTCGGAGTCGGCGTAGGCGTCGGCGGTGTCGATCAGGTTGATGCCCGCGTCGAGCGCCTTGTGGATGATGTGCGCCGACTCCTCGGGGGTGTTGCCCATCGAGGTGGCGAACATCAGGGCGCCCAGGGCGTACGGGCTGACCTGGATGCCGGTGCGGCCGAGCGGGCGGTATTCCATGGATCTCTCCCTGCGACTGGTCGGCACCCGGGTGGATGCCCTACTCTGCGGTAAACGGAATCCCTTTCCGGAACTATACGGAAACGCTTTCCGGTTATGCAAGCGGAGGTGGGGACAAGGTGTCTGCGGACCTGGCACCGCGCCGGCGGGCGGACGCGCGACGCAACGTGGACGCGCTGATCGAGGCCGCCGGGTCGGTTTTCGCCAGCTCGGGCGTGGACGCGCCGGCCAAAGAGATCACCGATCTGGCCGGCGTCGGCGTCGGCACGCTCTACCGGCACTTTCCGCAGCGAGCGGACCTGGTGAAAGCCGTCGTCGAGAGCGGCATCGACGCGGTCGCCGATGCCGGCCCGGCCCTCGCCGCCGCCCACGAACCGGCCGAGGCGCTCATCCTCTGGATCCACCGCTTCACCGAACTCCTCGGGACCAAGCGCGGACTCGCCTCGGCGCTGCATTCGGGCGACGCGGCGTTCGAAGGGTTGCCCGGGTATTTCCTGCGACGACTCGGGCCCGCTCTCGCGGCACTGCTCGACACGGCGATCCTCGACGGCACCATCCGCGACGACATCAGCGCCGAGGAACTTCTCCAGGCCATCACCGCACTGTCGCAACCCGTACCGGGCCGGACGCTGGAACACAATCAGCGCATGGTCGGCGTCCTGATCGACGGTCTGCGGCACGGCGACGCGGGGTGACCGCGCCTGCGAGCCCAAAGATCGAACTGCACGTGCATGTGGAGGGTACGGTCCGGCCGGCGACGCTGGTCGAGATCGCGGCGCGCAACGGCGTCCAGGTGCCCACCGACATCGTCTATCCGGTCGCGGACGCGTCGAGTTTCACCTCGGCCTGGAATCTGGCGACGGACTGTCTGTCCACGGCAGAGGATTTCCGGCAGGTCCTCGTCGACTACGCGGCCGAGTCGGCCCGTGCCGGTGTGGTCTACCTCGAGGCGACCTTCTCTCCGTGCGAGTTCGTCCGTCGTGGTATCTCCTGGGACACGCTGTTCACCGGTTACACCGAGGGCGTGCTGGAGGCGCGGGAACGGCACGGCGTGGTCGTACGCCTCACCCCCGACCTGCATCGCGGCGTCGACATCGACGTGGCGGAGACGTGCGCGCGGGTAGCCGTCCGCTACCGGGACCGGGGCGTGGTCGGGCTGGGCGGTCGGGTCGGCGTTCCGGTCGGGCACTACCGGCGCGCGTGGGACATCGCCCGCGACGGCGGCCTGGACCTGGTGCCGCACGCCGGCGCGATCGCCGGGCCCGACGCGATCGGCGCGGTGCTGGCTATGCGGCCGGCGCGGATCGGTCACGGGCTCCGCGCCGCCGAGGACGACCACGTCATGGCACGACTCGCCGACGGTGGCGTCGTGCTGGACATCTGCCTCACCTCGAACCTCCGGATGGGCGAGGTCGCGAGCGCAGCGGCGCATCCGGTCGCCCGGCTTCGGGCGGCCGGAGTGATCTGCACGATCAACACCGACGATCCGGCGATCCTGGACACCGACCTGGAACGGGAACTCGAGATCGCTGCCGGCCTCGGCGTGACCGCCGGCGACGCGTACGCGGCCGGGTGGGCCGGGATGTTGTGCGACGAAGCGACGCGTGCCCGCCTACCGGCTCCGGTGCCTTAGGCGGGAGTCGACGCCTCGGCCGGGGTCAGCAGGTCGTCGTAGACGCCGACCTTGAAGTTGATCAGATCCAGGCTCCGGTGCAGGGCGGCGATCTGAGCGAGGACGTCTTCGCGATGGCCGGCCAGGAGCTCGCGGCGTTCACGTTCGTTGCCGGCGCCTTCGCGAACCAATTCGGTGTAGCGGCGGATGGCGGGCAGCGGCATGCCGGACCCACGCAGGATCAGGCATACCTCGAGCCAGTCGATGTCGCCTTGCGTGTAGACGCGTCGGCCGCCGGCAGCACGCCGCACCGGTTCGGCCATCAGACCCTCACGCTCGTAGAACCGTAGGGCGTGCACGCTGAGACTGAGTCGTTCGGCGACTTCACCGATGCTGAGCAGGACCTCGTTCGTCACCGGACCCAGCCTACGCACAACAGTTGACCTAGAGCCCGCTCTAGGTTCTAGGCTCGCTCCCGCCGGGAAACACCCGTCAAACAGTGACATTTCAGGAGGACAGGTCATGCGTTACCGCACCCTCGGCGGGACGGGCATGAAAGTCAGCGCCCACTGCCTCGGCACCATGATGCTCGGCGCGGTCGGAAATCCGGATCACGATGAATGCGTACGCATCGTGCACACCGCACTTGACCGGGGCATCAATTTCGTGGACACCGCTGACATGTATTCGGGCGGCGAGTCCGAGGAGATCGTCGGCACGGCTCTGCGCGGCCGGCGTGATGACGTCGTGCTCGCCACGAAGGTCTTCTTCCCGATGGGCGACGGCCCGAACCGCGGCGGCGGGTCACGCCGGTGGATCGTGCACGCCGTCGAGAACAGCCTGCGCCGCCTGGGCACCGAGTGGATCGACCTCTATCAGATCCACCGCTACGACCCGGCCACCGACCTCGAGGAGACCATCGGCGCGCTGACCGACCTGGTCCGCGACGGCAAGATTCGGGCGTTCGGCTGCTCATCGTTCCCGCCCGCGCTCATCGCCGAAAGCCAGCGCGTCTCCGAGCACCGTGGCCTGCAACGGATCCGGACCGAGCAGCCGCCGTATTCGATGCTGGCGCGCGGCGTCGAGGCCGAGTTGTTGCCCACCTGCCAGCGATACGGCATGGGCGTGCTGAGCTGGAGTCCGCTCGCGTTCGGGTACCTGACCGGCCGCTACCGCAAGGACCGCCCGATCGACCTCACCACGGGCCGGGCGGCACTCGCACCGGACCGGTTCGACCCGGCGCTCGCGGCCAACGCCGCGAAGCTGGAGGCCGCGGAGCAACTCGCGCTGCTCGCCGAGGAGTTGGGGTGGACGCTTCCCCAGCTAGCGGTCGCGTTCGTGGCCGCTCATCCGGCGATCACCTCCGTCATTCTCGGCCCCCGCACGATGGATCAATTGACCGGCCTGCTGGACGGCGCCGACCTGGTGCTCGACGACGCGACACTGGACCGGATCGACGCGATCGTGCCGCCCGGAACCGACCTGTACCCGGCCGACAGCGCGTGGCGGCCGCCGTCGTTGACCGACCCGGCGCTGCGGCGGCGCCCGGTGCACGAGCGCGCCGCGGCGTGACCGGGCGGGTCGCGGGATGCCGCTCGGCCGGCGCGGCGTGACCGGCCGGAGGTCATCGGTCCCGGACGGGTGTGAACCAGAACCGGTCCTCGCCGCGTTCACGTCCGTCCGGCACCCCGCCGTTCGCGAGGATCACGCGGCGCGACGGCTCGTTGTCCTCGGCGCAGGTCACCAGGACCGGCTCGATGGCAAGCCGGGCGCATTCGTCGAGTCCGGCGGCGAGCATCCGGGTGGCGTGGCCCTGACGGCGCCACGGCGCGACCACGTGGTAGCCGATATGGCCGCCGACCAAGGCCAGCTCGGGTGTCAGCGAATGCCGGACGACGAGTGTGCCGAGGTAGTAGTCGCCGGAGACGTACCAGAAGATGGTCGACGGCACGTCCCAGCGCGTACGCACCCCGACGCGATCAGCGACGAACCCGGGGAAATCGTCGCTGGCCGAGCGCCAACCAGTCGGTCTCGGTGCCACGCAGGAGGCAATCGGCCTGCTCACCGACCAGGTAGGAGATGCGTACGTCAGCGGTCGGCGGCACGAGCCGGGGCGGCTCAACAGCGAGATCATCACCGCAGTCTTGTCGACCGCCGCGGTCCGGCTACGCTGGCGTCGGCACAAGGGGGCGATCATGGGGCGCGGACGGACCGGATGGCGTACGCCCGCCGTGCTCGTGGCGCTGCTGTTGGCGCTGATCACCGCTGGCAGTCCGGCCGCCGGCGCCGATCGATCCGGTCCTTCGGCGACCGGTTTCGACCGCGGATCGTTCGCGTTGTCGGCCGTCGTGGCGAACGTGGCCACGGCCGCCACCGCTCCCCCGGCCTCCCAGTTGAAGGTCAAACGCGATCACCGGCAGACGCCGCTGTTCGCCGCGATCGCGCCCCGGCACCTACCGCGCCCACCGGCCCCGGGGCGACGAACCGTCGATCGCGAGCCGTCCGATCCGGGCAGCCGGACCGCCGGCGCTGCGCGGCCGTGCCCCGCCCGTTCTCCCCGCACTGACCAGAGCATTCATCGCCTAGGCGGATACCACCGGGTCCGTCTGCGCGTCTTTGTCTGCGGACACGGCGCCCACGGTGTGTCACGTGTGCCGCCGAGCGCTGGTCCGCCCATTTGCTCGGGAGAGTTCATGGTTGTTCTGTTGGTTGTCACCGTGGTGTGCGTTGCCGCGGCCCTCGGGTTCTACGTCGCGATGATGCGACGGGACGAGCCTCATCTGGGCATGGTCGGCATGATGGTTCTGCAGGTCGGCGGCCGTTGCGGGACCATGTCGGAGCGATGGCGATTGGTAGCGTGCCGGCCGGTGCCGCGCTCGGTCCCTGGGGCGGGCAGGTGCCGGTAGCGGCGGCGGTGAGGCAGTGCCAGGACGCGGTGGAAGGTGCTGCAGCCCGACGTTGGATTTCGCCGCTGGAGCGCCGGTGAGTGCGAGGTGACGGTCAAGTGATGCGCGAGGATGCAGGCGACGGTGAGGTGCGCGCTTCGCGGCGTCGGGAGACGGCGACCTCCGCGATGCGGGATCATCGGGATGCCGGGGCTCGGGTCGACCGAGCCCCGCGAGCGAACGCCGTCGATGCAGCCGCCTATGCGCCCGAGGTCCGCTGGATGGCCTTGAGTGCCGTGTCGAGTGCCTGGTCTGCCGGGACGGGCACGTCGGGAACCACGCCGACGCCTTCCCAGTTGGTGCCGGTGACAGTGTTGATGCTCCGGGCGGTCGGCACGGTCACGAGGATGTGTTCGGTGACCGCGTGGCGGGCCGTCGGATGCGCGCCGCCGCGTGTGGTCTCACCGACGACGACGGCCCGGCCCTGCGCCTGAAGGGTGTACGCCACGTCCTCGCCCCCGGAGAACGTCATCGCGCTGGTGAGCACATAGACCGGGCGGTCCGCATAACGCGGTGCGGGAAGGTACGCGGTCGTCCAGAACTGGCGTGTGACGCCGGTAGATCGTTCGTAGATGTCGTTGAGGTGCACCTGGTCGTCGCGGAAGAAGTAGCTGCACCACATCGCGGCTCCCTCGGGTGCTCCGCCTCGGCATGCCCGTAGGTCCAGGATCGAGTGCGGAGCTGTGGGCGACCAGTTGCATGGCCGCGCCGATCGTCTCGGGCGCCTTCGTCGGCGTACGCGATGTGCCGCACCTCGATGAACCCGACATTCCCGTCCAGGTGCTCAACACGGCGGATCCCCTGGTTCTCCGCCCTGAGCAGCGCGAGGAACGCGGACCGGCCCTCGTCCTCGTCCGCTGAATCCAGCGACTGCGGCTGGTCCGTCCACAGCAGCCGCAGATGCTTATCCAGGCACGCCTGCTGAAGGTGAGCGGTCACCGTCTCGCAGAGCGCCGGCCCGTCCAGGTCGTCGGACTCGCCTGCCGCGAGACGGCGCCGGATCGCGGCGTCGATGTCCACGACCTTCTCGGGAAAGACGTACCCTGCCTCGATCCGATCCAGGGCTTGTCCGATTATCTGTTCGTTTGTGAGCACGGCGGGCCATGGTATACCGCAAACAGTCTCATGACCGCCGAATTTTCCGCACGGCCCAGGTGCTGTGACGTGGGCAGGCGTCGGGAGACCACCATCGGTTGATCAGCGTTGA
>CAWCPX010000010.1:0-96119 GCA_963797605.1 uncultured Actinomycetota bacterium
TATCGTATTACGAGGTTCTCGGAGGCGTGGGCGGCTGATCAGCCGGGGGCGCCGATAGATCACCGGAATCCGGCGACGACATCTCACCTCCCTGGTCGCGAATCTGGATACGTCCTGGTCGGTACGTCACGACGACGGGTGACGCCATGACTTCCCATAACGACGGCGGCAACTGCGCCAGCGGTGCAACCGACAACAAACCTCACGGAGGGTGGTCATCATGAGCGAACGGGCAGTAGTGGTCGGCGCGGGCGGCGAGCTTGGCCGGGCAGTGGCACGGAGACTGGCCGCCGACGGATTGACCGTCGTCGGCATCGATCGCAACGAGGACGCGCTCAAACAGCTGCCCGGCGGCATCGCGTACAAGACCGGTGATCCGACCGACTCGGCCGTCAGCCGCAGGCTTGTCGATGAGATCGCCGCCGAAGTCGGGCCGCCCGACGTGTTGGTCAACACGATCGGCACCTATCACACCGGTGCGGCGCTGACCGCGACGCCGGAGGACCTGCGGACCATGATCGACGTCAACGTGGGCACCGCGCTGTGGCTGACCCAAGCCGTCGTGCCGTACATGCAGCAGCTCGGTGCCGGAGCCATCGTGCACGTGACTGCGCGGCCGGGCCTGGAGCCGACCGCCGGCATGACGACCTACAGCCTCAGCAAAGCCGCCCTGGTCAACCTCACTCGTACGCTCGACCTCGAACTGCGCCCGCTGGGCATCCGGGTCAACGCCGTCGCACCGCAGCTCCTGGACACCGCGAAGACCCGACCGTACCTGCCCGCCGACGTCCTGGCCCACGCCGTCTTACCGGAGGCCGTGGCCGAGGTCATCACCTACCTCGTGAGCGACGCCGCCGCACTGGTCAGCGGCGCGATCGTGCCGACCTACGGCCCGTGAACCGTGTCGCGGCCGGGTCAGTGGGCAAGCGGCGCCTCCTGCTCCTCGGCGACCTGGATGATCGTCTTGCCGGGTGTGCGCTGTTCGCGGACGAACGCGGCCGCGGTTTCCGCCAGCGGACGCACGGCACCGACGATGGGTTTGAGTCGTCCGGCCCGCACCCGTTGGGCGAGGTCGGCCAGCCGGACGCGGTCGGGTTCGACGACGAAGAAGATGGCTCGCCCGTCCTTCGGCTGCACAGGGGGCGGCATGGTGATGCTCACGAGGGTGCCGCCCGGGCGCACCAGTTCCACGGACCGGTTGAGGGCGTCGCCGCCGATGACATCGAAGACCACGTCCACGGCGCCGATCTGCCACACATCGTCCCCGGCCAGGTCGACGAAGGTTTCGGCGCCGAGACCGAGCACCACATCGCGGTCTGCGGCCCGGCCGGTGCCGATCACCCGCGCGCCGGCCTCTCGCGCGAGTTGGACGGCGAGCGAGCCGACACCGCCCGCAGCGCCGTGGATGAGGACGGTCTGGCCGGTGGTGAGGTGGGCGTGGTCGAACAGTGCCTGCCACGCGGTCAGTCCGGAAATCGGCAGCGCCGCGGCCACGGTGTGATCGATGTCGGCGGCGAGCGGGGCGAGGTTGCGGGCCTCCACCGCGACGTATTCGGCCAGGGACCCGTTGCGGGTCCAGTCGGCCAGGCCGAACACCCGCTGGCCGACGGTGAGTCCGGTGGTGCCGAAGCCGAGTTCGGCCACGACACCGGACAGTTCGTGCCCGGGGATGCTGGGTGTCCGGTCGCGGCCGGCACGATCGGTCCAGGTCGCGGGCCACGCGAGTTCTCCCGGAGTGAACCCGGCGGCGTGCACGCGCACGATGACGTCGTTTTCCGCGCGTGCGGGTAAGGCATGTCGGTCAGGTGAGGCCGTCGACACCGCGTCACGGTCTCGCACGATGATCGCTCGCATGATCGAATCCAATCAAGAATGTTGGTGGGTACAGGGGGGTGTGCGTCAGCTCGGCCAGGGTGAGCCGACGATGCGCTCGACCGTCGTGGTGCGCTGGAAGCCGGGCATGAAGTGCTCGAGCACGTCGGAGTTCACGGTGCCGTTCGTGGTCTCGGGGCGGTGGTTGAGCCCGTCGACGTAGGCGCTGCAGAAACTCGTTCTTGAAGTCTCCCGCGTGGATGGACGGCGAGGATGTCGGTCCGCTGATCGGGTCCAGCGCGTCCAGGCCGAAGCCGAGCACGTCGGTCAGCACACCGAGATAGGTGGTCGCGATTTCCGGGCCCATCCGGTCGGGGATGCCCGGCGTGGTGTGCAGCGCGATCGCCGTCCAGACGGTGTCGGCGGCGGCCTTCGAGAAGCCGCGATCCAGGAGGAACTTGCGCGCGTGGTCGGCGCCGTCGACCTCGAAGCGCTGCTCGACATCGGAAAAGGGTGTCAGCAGGCCGGTGTCGTGGAACATGGCGGCCACGTAGAGCAATTCCGGGTCGGGGTTCACGCCGAGCGCCTGCGCGTGGATCAGGCCGAAGAGGAAGACCCGCCGGGAGTGGTGGTAGATGAGGGGGCTGGTCGTCTCCTGGATGAGCCTGGTCGCTTCGGCGACCGCCTCTGTCTCAGGGATCTCGAACCCCGCGATGATCTCTGGCATGACCTCTGGCTTTCGATGTGCGATGTGTCCGACGTCCATGCTGCCCACGGGCTGCTTGCGGCGCCGCCTTCGTCCGGCCAGGATTCACCTGGATCCGGACATCCGGCCGCGTGCTTCATGTCCGCATACGCCGCGTGGACTCGATTGTCGTATTCGCTGCGGATCTCCATCCCGGACGGTGTGCTACCAATGAAACGTGTTCATGTCTTCGGCGCTATCGACTCCACCATGGTGAACGCGACCCCCATCACGTCGCGATCCTCGTCTACGACGGAGTGACGTTGCTGGACGTCGCCGGCCCCGCGGAGGTGTTCAAGGAGGCGAACCGGTTCGGTGCCGACTACCGGATCGTGCTGCTGTCACCGACCGGTGCGGACGTCACGTCGAACCTCGGGGTCCGGATGCCGGTCGACGGCGCCGTCTCCCCCGACCCGGCCTTCGACACGTTGCTGGTGGCCGGGTCCGACCTCTATCCGCGCGCTCCGTGTGCCGAGCGACCTGGCGGACGCCGCGCGGATACCGGCGGCCGTGGCCGGCCGGGTCGCGTCGATCTGCACCGGGGCGTTCATCCTCGCCGCCGCCGGCCTCCTCGACGGCAAGCGCGCGACCACGCACTGGCAGGTCACGCACGAACTCGCCGCCCGATGCCCGACGTGCCGCGTCGATCCCGACGCGATCTACGTTCGCGACGGCACCACGTACACGTCGGCAGGGGTGACCGCCGGCATCGATCTGGCGCTCGCTCTCGTCGAAGAGGACCACGGGCCCGACCTGGCGCGTGACGTCGCCCGCGCCTTGGTGGTGTACATGCAGCGTGCGGGCGGCCAGTCCCAGTTCTCGGCACCGCTGCAAGGGCCGCCGCCCCGCTCCCCGGCTCTCCGCAGAGTCACCGACCTGGTGACGGCGAACCCGCGCGCGGACCACTCGCTCGGTGAACTCGCGAAACACCTCAACGTGAGCACCCGGCACCTCACCCGGCTCTTCCACGACGAGCTGTCCACGACACCGGCCCGTTACGTGGAGAACATCCGATTCGACATGGCCAGGGCACTGCTCGACCAGGGACACACCGCGACGCAGGCCGCGACCCTCGCCGGGTTTCCCAGTTACGAGAGCATGCGACGGGTCTTCGCCAGGAAGCTGTCGATCAGCCCCGCCGCCTACCAACGCCGGTTCAGCACGGCCCGCCGCGCCGGCTTACGGGACGGCCACCTCGATACGTCCGCTCACGACTCGGCTCCGCAACGTCGGCTGATCCGTGGCGGCCGGACCGCCGACGACGGCACCGTCGCTGAGCCGGAACGTGCTCCCGTGTAATGGGCATACCACGCAGTCCGTGCCCCCGATGTCGACGACTTCTCCCTCGCCGAGCGGGCCGGCCTGGTGGGCGCACCGTCCGATGAGGGCGGTCACCGCGTCACCGTCTCGGGACAGCACGATCGGCACGCCGTCGATGTCTCGGACGGTCAATTCTCCGCTGCTCACGTCATCGAGGTTGGCGACGTGGTGCCAGCCATCGGAGATCAGACGCAGCTGCGGCGCGGCGTGGCTGACGGCGGCTGCCTGCCGATAGGCGAGATGGCCGCCGATGAAGGCACCGGCGCTGACCAGTGCGAGCCCGGCGAGCGACAACGTCCGGCCCATCTTCGGGCGGCCGGCGAGGCGGGCGGCGAGTGACGCCGACTGTAGGGCGATCGCGCCCGCGACGGCGGCGGCGTGGACGAGTCCGACGCGGCGCTGTTCCGGTGCGAGGGAAGCCCAGTCGGTCCAGCCCGCGGTCGCCGCCGGCAGCGCCACGGCTGTCCCGCCACCGACGAAGATCGTGGCCGCGGTGTCCGCGCCGGGCAGGAAGTCCAGGACGCCGGCGCCGATCCAGGCACCGACCGGCACTTGGACCAACACCGGATGCAGCGGATGGCCGAGCCAGACGCCGTGCAGGAAGTCGCGTAGCCGGCCGGTGATCAACCGGTCGACAGTGTTCTGCAACGGTGTGGCGACCGCGTCCAAACTCGTCGCTTCCTGCGTCTTGTCCAGCGCGTGGCGAATCTCCGGTATCCCGGTCCTCATATCGATCCCCCCAGCAACGCGAAACTGATGGTGCGACGTCGGCTACGGCTTCACGGTAGTCGGCACGACGTCCCGTTGATGAGGATTGAGCGTTTTGTCGTAACTTATGGTGATTGTCGATCGATAGTGACGTGAGGGCGCAACCTCACATGATTTTCGTTCTTCATCTTGGGGGCCGGCCGTGCGACGTTTCTGGCGAGTCTCATCCGCGGCGGTGCTCGCGGTCACCATCGCCGGCCTGATAGGCCTCGGGCCTGCCGCGGCCGCATGGGGGGCGCCCGCGTCGGCAGACGGTGCCGCACACGCATCGCGGCTGTCGACACCACCCCGTTCGACGGCGCGTCGCGCACCGAACTTCTTCACGGTCCGTTCCGTTTCGCCGGCCAAGGGATCGGCCCGGGGCGGCTACCCGTTGACGTTGGAAGGCAGCGGATTCCTGCCCCGGACGATCTTCGTCACGCTCTGCGGCGCCAAATTCAACAGCGCCGGTGGCGGCGTCAGCCTCGACCAGACCGGAATGCACGCCACCTTCACCGCTCCGCCATGCGCGGTCGGCAAGACCGACATCGCTGTGCAATCCGCCGACATCGTTCGGACGGTGCCCTTCGAGTACGTCGCCGGCCGACTTCCCCGCACCGGCCCGGCCAGCGTGATGTTCGTCGTCGGCACGACCATGACCGGGATCGGCACGCTGGTCGTCTTGGTCAGCCGACGACGTCCGACGTCTGCGTTCGGCAGACCGACACGCACGGGATCGGCTACATAGGCCGCACCCGAAACACCACACATCCCGGCGCCGCCGCGGCGAAACCATCCGGAGTCCCCTCGCTCACGAAACCGTTGCGCACGAACGCGTCGACACCCCGAGGGTTCTGGACCGGGAACTCCCGCAGAATCGCGCCGCGCTCGTGTTCGGGAAGCTCCAGCAGTGCGACCGCTTCGCTGCGCCGTCCGCGGGTCAGCAGGCCGCGACCGCATGCCCGGGCGTTCTTGACCCAGTCCGTGTTCGGGTAGGCCTGGACGACGTACCGCACGCCGTCGACGACGACCGGGGCAACCGGGGTAGTGCGCGGCAGCCCGGTCCGGCGGCCCGGGATCGTCAGAAGGTGCATGGGGCCGACGGACAGCCCGATCCGGTTCAGGAAGATGATCATCCGGTTACGCATCATGCTTACGCCTCCGATCCGGCGGCCGGCCGCGCCCAAAACCGGGCCGTCATGATGACCCCGAGACTGTAGGGAATGGCGCCGATGATTTCCAAGACCTCGATCGCCGGGGACGTCGGCCCGAGCCCGAAGATCGCGAAGCCGCCCGTGATGTAGATGACGGCTCCGGCACCGAGGAACAGCCCGGCCCGGCGTGCGCCGTGGCGACCGAGGTGGAGTCCGAGCAAGACGTGACCAAGCGGAAACAGCAGCAGTGCCGGCAAGACGATGATGGCCGTGCCGGTGTCGATGTCCGCGGCTGTGTGCACGAGCGTCGGCGCGTACCGTGCGGTGACCGGATTGCGGGTGCCGTCAACGACGATCAGGCCGAAATACCACACCGTGCCGAGCAGCGCGGTCACGATGGCGGTCAGGTCACGGGGCCGCACGTGGTTGATGCTCAGCGCCAGCACACCGCACAGCGCGATGACCTGGAGAATGAGCCCGACGGCCTCGACCCCGTGCGTGAGCCCGTATAGCTGGCCGACCTCGGCGATGTCGGTGCCGTCGCGTTTCGGATGGACCACGACGGCGGCCAGGAAGATCACCGAGCCTGCGATGGCTGCCACGATCGTGATCGCTCGCAGCCGCCGGATTGTCGTCGCCTGGATGGCCGGGTTGCCGGTGTCGGCCGCCGTCGGGTGTGTGTGGACGCTGTCTCGAAGAGGCACGAGTTCCCCTTTCTCTGTATGGACGCCAGACTCAGTGGAGGCGCATCGGGCCGACGCCGTGGGCTCTGCCAGCCGGGACGACGTAACCCGACAAGGCGGCGGCACCGGCGGCGGCCACGGCGCAGAACGTGAACGCGTGGGTAAACCCGCTGACGGCGTGGTCGGCTCCGGCTGCGGCAATCGTGGACACGACCGCAATGCCGACCGACGCTCCGAACTCGTGGAAGGTGTTCACGAGCGCGGACGCCAGACCGGACTCGCCATCTCCGGCATCAGCCAGCGCGGTCGCCGTCGCAGCGACGAACACCGCACCAATGCCCGCCGCGGCGACGACCATCCCCACCACCAAAGCCGTCGGCGTGGCGACCGCGGCGGTCAGCGTGAAGGCGGCGCCCACGAGGAGGAGCCCCACGACCGCGACCGGGCGAGGGCCGGCGGTCACGACGCGGCGACTGCCCACGTGGGCACCGCCACCGGTCGCGACCGCCACCGGAAGGAACAACAGGCCGGTATGTAGCGCACTGTAACCGTGACCATGTTGCAGATAGATCGACCCGAGGAAGAAGAACCCAACGAGCAGACCGGTGCTGACCAACATCAGGTAAGAGCCGCCGATCACTCGGCGGCGTGCGAGCACCCGCAGATTGAGCAGCGGTTGAGTAGAGGCGCGCTCGACGATGGCGAAAATCGCGTACAGCGCCGCGGAGACCGCGAGCGCGACGATGACGGCCGGTGCGCTCCAACCGACATCGCCGGCATTGACCACGCCGTAGATCAACGTCGCGGACGCGCCGGCGACCAGCACCGCCCCGGCCGCGTCGACTCGAACCGGATGCCCGCGGCGGACCGCGACCAGCCGGGGCAGCGTCACCAGAAGCAACACACCGACCGGCACGTTGATGTAGAAGATCCAGCGCCACCCGGGGCCGGTGACCAGCGCACCACCGAGCAGGACTCCGACGGCCACGCCCGCGCCGGCCAACGCACTCCAGATGGCGAGCGCTCGGGTGCGGGCGTCGTCGTGGAAGGTGATCGCGAGGATGGACAGGGCCGCCGGGGAGATGAGCGCCGCGCCGATGCCCTGGGCGATCCGACCGCCGATGAGGATTGCCGGGGTTCCGGCCACGCCGGTGAAGGCGGACGCCAGCACGAAGATCACCAGGCCGGTCATGAGTGTGCGGCGGGCGCCCACGGCGTCGGCGAGGCGGCCGCCGAGCACCATGAGGCTGCCGAAGGCCACCGTGTAGGCCGTGACGACCCATGTCAGGGAATCGCGACTCAGATGCAGGTCTCGCCCCATCGTGGGCAGCGCGACGTTTACCGCGCTGATGTCGAGGATCAGCATGAACTGGGCAAGGCAGAGCAGCGTGAGCACGACGGTGTTGGTGCGTTGGGAAGCGGGAGCTGTGACCGTGGGATGCATGTCAACCTCACTAGAGATAGTCACTAGTCGGTACAACTAGAGGATTACTCTAGTGACTGCCTCTAGTCAAGTGGTACGCTGCGATCATGAGCACGGAGGGCAAGCACCCGATCCCCCGCGCCGAGAAGGCCCGAGCCAATCGGCGGCGCATGCGTGAGGCGGCGCTGACCCTGTTCCAACAGCACGGTTACGCGGCCACGTCGATGCAGGCGATCGCGACCGAGGCCGGGTTAGCCGTGCAGACGCTCTATTTCACGTTCGGCACGAAACGTGCGCTGCTGTCGGAAATCCTGGACATCGCGATCGCCGGCGACGAGGAACCGATCGCCACCTTGGACCGGCCGGCTGTGCACGCCATCATCGCTGAACCCGACCCGGCCGAGCAGTTGCGAGCGCAGGCCCGGCTGGCCTCGGACATCTGGGGCCGGCTCGCGCCCGTGCTCGAGGTCGTCAGCGGGGCAGCCACCGCCGATCCCGACATCGCCGATCTGTGGCGGACCAACATCGCGCAGCGGTCGACCGTCCAACAACTACTGTGCGATGCGCTGGCAGCCAAAACCAAGCTGCGCTATGACACGCCCACGGCTGTGGACATCGCCGTGGCGCTGCAGGGACCCGAGCTCTACCAACTGTTCGTGGGTCGGCGCGGGTGGAGCCCGGAAAAATACCGTGAGTGGCTGGCTGACGCACTCATCACACAACTGCTGGTGGATAGGGCTTCTGGCTCTCCGTGACGTTCTCGAGTGGGCTGCGCGGCACACATCGGCCGAAGGCCGGTTCGGGTGACCGCGGCGGGATGTGCCGGTGCGGGAGCCTACAGACCTCGCGCACGGCGGGCCGTCGCCGCAAAAGGGCCGGGCCGCCTTCTATCACCGGAATATCCATGATCGAGCCCTGTGCGTCGCACATGCAAGGGATAGCCTGCCGATTCCGCTTAAGAGAATCTCACGAGCGTCGAAGTGACGGCGTTCATATGCGGTAGCGCAGCCCGGGTCGAATCCTGCGAAAATTCGAGTCCGCCTGGAGCCTGCGTCAAAGTCATTAAAATCCAAGAGATTGATCTATAGTGGTGCTGGTAAACAAGTGTGCTCCCCGCGCATGCGGGGATGGTCCCGAGCCACGCTCGGTCCGACCGGTGGACGCGTGCTCCCCGCGCATGCGGGGATGGTCCGGCGTCGACCGTTACCGACGCCGGGCGACTCCGTGCTCCCCGCGCATGCGGGGATGGTCCGGCGGTCCGGCCCTTTGAGGCGACGGCCCGCCGGACTCCACGCGCATGCGGAATGGTCCGGCCATCGCCAGCAGGCTCCGCTGGCGTGGTGGTGCTCCCCGCGTATGCGCGGATGGTCCCGACAAGACCAGTATTTCGCAGGGGGCGAAGGCCGTACTCCCCGCGTACGCCGGATGATCCGTCCAGGACGACCTTTGCCGCTCTGCAACCCTGTGGTCCCCCGGGCGAACCACAACCAACAGCAGGACTTCATCGGCTCTGGCACGAGTTTGTTGATCAGCGTCTGTCGATTAGTCGCTGAGGAGAATGCGTCGGGTTAGCAGGTCGGTGTTGGCGCGTCCGTACATTTGTCTTTTGATCATAATGCGGTTGACGTTGCCTTCGACGGGCCCGGAGCTCCAGGTGCTGGTGAGACCGGCGGTGACGGCGTTCCAGTCTTTGGTGAGGCCGGCGGCGAAGGCGGCGATGGAGGGGATCGGTCCCTGCCGGGTACGGTTTACTGTCCGCTAGCAGTCACGTCTTGGCTCGTGGGAACACCAATGGAACTGGCGGTCCGGTTCGAGGCTTCCGAGGAGATCGAGCACGAAATGTCAATCTCCAGCCCGTGGCCAGCTACGCTGCGATTGTCGGAACCGTCGCCGCGCTCGAGCGAGCTTCTGCTCGGTCGCTGCCACTGCGGGGCGGCCAATCGTCGGGACGGCGAGACGAACCATGAAATGGCTGCGGGCGCTGGCCGTCTGGTCGCAGACTGACCAGTGGGAGAGTCACCGGCGGTCGGGTGGGGGTTAGGGACGTGGTCATCAGGACGCCCGACCAGCGTCTGCGAGTGTTCATCAGCTCGACGTTGGGCGAGTTGGCCGATGAGCGGCAAGTGGCCGAGCGGGCGATCTCGGCGTTGGGCCTGACGCCGGTGATGTTCGAGTTGGGTGCGCGGCCGCATCCGCCGCGTGATCTGTACCAGGCATACCTGGCCCAGAGTGACATCTTCATCGGAATTTATTGGAAGAACTACGGGCAGGTGCCAACCGCGTCCCAAATTTCGGGCTTAGAGGAAGATTCAACCTGTCGGCCGGGTTACCTCGCCTGCTGTACGTGAAGACGCCGGCGCCAGATCGGGAGCCGCGGCTTGCGGATCTGCTGTCCCGGATAAAAGAGGTGGCGTCGTTCCGTCGGTTCGCAACGCCAAGAGAGTTGACCCGTCTGGTCCGGAACGACCTCGCGACCCTAATCAGTGAACGCTTTGCCGAAACCAGGCCACCCGCGCAGGCGCCCGCGTCACACGGTCCGCGGCCGCTGCCGGTCGCCACAACATCATTGATCGGCCGCGAGTCCGCCATCAACGAAGTAGCCGATCTGCTCGGACAACCCGACGTGCGACTCGTGACATTAACCGGACCTGGCGGCATCGGTAAGACGCGGCTCGCGATGGCCGCAGGCGAGCGCCTCCGTGATGACCTGACCATGCGGGCCGTGTTCATCCCGTTGGTAGGAGTCACCGAGCCCGAGAGAATCTGGGCAACCATCGGCCGCGCAGTCGGTGCCGACATGACGGCGACCAACGCGCCGAAGCAGGCACTCATTGAGCAACTCGGCAGCGGCGACCGATGGCTGCTCATCCTCGACAATCTGGAGCAGATGGTCGAGGTCGGCGCGGAACTCGAGGAGTTACTCGGCCGCTGCCCTGATGCAAAGGTCTTAGCGACGAGTCGCACCGTGCTGCGGCTGCGCGCCGAGCACGAGTACCCGGTGCCACCGCTGGCATTGCCCACCGACCCGGTCGACGGGTCCGTCCAGGAGGCGACGTCCGGGCCGGCCGTCGCCCTGTTCGTCGACCGGGCCCGCGCGGTCAACCACGACTTCACCCTCACTGACGCGAATTGCGCTACCGTCGTCGCGATCTGCCGTCGGCTCGAAGGTGTGCCGCTGGCGATCGAGTTAGCGGCGGCGCGCACCCGGGTGCTCGACGTCGAAGCCCTTCTGCGAAGGCTGACGGCCTCGCTCGACGCGCTGGGCACGGGTTCGCCGGATCTGCCGGCGCGCCAGCATACCCTGCGGTCCACAGTGGAGTGGAGCGTCGGCCTCCTCGACGACCAAGAGCGCTCGCTATTGGAAACCGTCGCGGTTTTCGTCGACGGCTGGACGATCGACGCCGCCGCTCAGGTCGCCGACCTCGACGAGAACGTTGCGATCGACCTGATCGAAGCGCTTGCTCAACACAGCCTTGTCAGCATGGACTACGCCCAGTTCGGTCCGCGGCCGAGGATGCTGGAGACCATCCGTGCCTTCGTCGCCGAGCGACTCCAGGCACGCCCCGACGCCGACGAGATCCGGCGTCGCCACGCCGCGTACCACCGGGACCTGGCAGAACAGGCCGACCTGCGGCTTCGGGCATCCGGCCATCAGGAGTGGCTCGAGCGTCTTGAACTCGAGGCGGCGAACCTCGAAGCGGCCGTGCGCTGGTACCAAACCAACGATACGAGACCGCTGCCTCACCTGTTCCGGGTCCTGTGGACGTTCTGGTTCCTGCGGGGTCACCTCAGCGAGGCACGCGTGTGGGCCGATCAACTTCTGCCCGCCGCCGACTCCCTCGACTCCGAGGCCCGCGCCGAGCTTGTGTGGTCGGCGCAGGTAGCAGCGCTGGAGGTGGGCGACGACGACATGGCACTGGCGGCCAATGAGCGTCTGGGTCCGCTGCTCGACGGGATCCGCGACCCCTTCCTTGCCGCCGTTTCCCGGCTTGCCGTCGGCTGGACCTTGCCGATTGTCGGCGATATGGACGGCGCGGTGCGCAACACGTCGATCTGCTTGGATCTGCTCCGCGATCAGGACGAACCGTTCTGGACGACTCTGGCCGTAGGCAGCCTAGGTGAGCTGGAGTTGGGCAGGGACAACGACGACGACGCCCTCGGCCACGTCAGCGAAGCACGCGATCTCGCCGACCGAATGGGCAATGTATGGCTGGCGGCGTGGGCGCGATCGATGCTGGCGACGCTGGCCGTGCGGCGCGGCCACCTGAGCGACGCAACGGCAACCCTCCACGAGGCCCTGGACCTGAGCCTGGCCGCCGGTAGCACCACCGAGGTGGCCCTGTGCATTGTCGCGTACGCCGGGTTGGAACTCGCCCAGCACGATCCGGAGCAGGCCGCGCTGCTCGCAGGCGCGGCCGACGGCCTACGCCGCCGCGCGGGTCTACGTGCGTGGCCGGGCATTCGACCGACCGAGGCTCAGCTCGTCGCTCACATCCACGATGAGATCGGCGCGGATCACTTCGATCGGCGGTTCGCGAGCGGGGGACGCCTCACCCAGCAGGAGGCGCTAGCCAGGTTGCCGCGGGCCAACGTACCGGCACCCTGACGATGCTCAGCGTGTCCTGCACGCCGCCTGATCCCCCGGCGGTGTGACAGCCAACCGGCACAGCCCGTCGCTAGGGTGATGGCATGGCCCGTCGACACCGCAACAACCCCCGGCCCGGAGACGAAGACTTCGTACCGTTCACCGACGCCGAGCGTCGCACCCACGCCGACGCGTTGTCACACTCCCACGCCGGCCACAACTGCGCCGACCAGGCCATGAGCCTGTGCGAGGCCGGCGAGTACTACGCCATTCTCGGCGACCACGACCTGGCCGAACAGATGTTCCGCAGCGCAATCGACATCCACGACGCCGAACCCGGCAGCGTCCAAGCCGCCTACGCATCGTTCCTGCTCGACCAGCACCGCCACGACGAAGCCCTGATCATGATCACCGAAGCGCGCAGACTCCAGCCGCAGGACCCCGACGTGTTCGGCATCATCGGCGAGGCCCTCGCCGAACACGGATATCCACAGCAGGCCATCCGCTGGTTCACCGCCGGCCTGGTCACCCATCTCGGGCACCTCACCGATCTCACCCTCGAGGACCTGCGCTACGACTTCGACACCGGCGTACTGGCACGCGGACGCTACCAAGCACGGCAATCCCTCGGACTGCCGCACGATCACATCGACACCCTGGTGCAAGAACTACAACAGATCAACACCGCCACAGCCGATACCCATTGACCCGATTCGATCACCAAATGTGCGTCAGGGCCAATTTTGGTGTCCGCGACCCGGGACTCAACTGTCCGCCCACGAAGATTTTTCGGGCGCTGGCACGAGTTTGTTGATCACTTACTGTCGATATCCGATCATGACTCGTGCCTACTGTGGATCACGTTTGCGCTGCTGTTCCCGCACCTGTCTGGTGTCCGCATCCGCGACGTGTCAGCGAGACCCTCGTCAGTGCGCCTGTATGGCGAGGCGGCGATCGCGACGGCGACCTGTTCGACGTGCGGGTTCATCGCGGTGCGTGTGCACAGCCGCTACGAGCGTCGGGTCTCTGATAGCTCAGCCGGTGGCCGAGAGGTCGTGCTCCAGCTGCGTATACGACGATTCTTCTGCGATAACGTCAGCTGCTTGCGGAAGATTTCAGCGAGCAGATCGATGACGTAACCACTCATCCGAGATTTGGCCCTCTTACCTGATCGATCTTGACGCCGTGTTCAGCTCGATCTTCCGTCGTCCACATTGTGCGCGCTTAAGGACTGGCCTAGATGATCTTCCTGCCTGCACGGCGGCCAGTCGCCGCAAAAGGGCCGGGCCGCCTTCGATCTGGATCGAAGGCGGCCCGGGGTGAGTCAGTTTCGGTTAGCCGATCGCCAGCCAGGGGCCGTAAGGCTGGCCCGGCGCCTGGTTGCGGGTCCACCACTGTGCGCGGTACTTCTGGCCCTGGTAGACCACGACGTCGCCGGCCGTTGAAGACGCGGGACGGGGTCCAGATGGCGGTGCCGTCGGCCGCGGTCGCGATCTGCTCCCACGGGCCGTACGGGTCGCCCGGCGTCTGGTTCTGCGTCCACCACATCGCCTGCCAGGTGGAGCCCTGGTAGGTCACCGTGTCGCCGTTGTTGTAGACCTTCGACGCGTTCCAGGCCGGCGCGGTCGGTGTGACCGGCAGGTTCAGCCCGACGACGACCGGGTCGTGGTCGGATGCCGCGAACGGGTCGGTGCCGTTGAACAGCAGCGTGACGTTGTAGTTGTAGCGGCTGTAGGTGTAGCGCCACCGCCTCCTGCGCGTTGATCTGCCACACGTCGGCGCCGGTGACCATCGCGCAGCGCGCGCCGGGTTGGCCAGCACGTGGTCGAGCGAGCCCTCCAGGCCGTCGAACGAGTAGGTCTGCTCCGACGGGTCGAAGCGTGCTGCCCAGGTCGGTGTAGCCGTCCGCGTACAGGGTCTGCAGCGGGTCTTCGTGGGTGTAGGCGTTGAGGTCGCCGAGCAGGAAGATCCGGTTGGTGCCGAGGCTCGCCGCCGACCTGCGAGGCGAACGTGTTGACGTCCTGCGCCTCGCGCACCCGGGTCGCGTTGAACGCGCCCTGGTCGACCGCCGGGGACGAGGTGTCCTCGGCGTCGCCCGGGTAGAGCGGGTGCGCCGGCGCCCTTGGACTTCAGGTGGTTGGCCACGACCAGGAACGCGTCTGCGTCGGTCGCGCCGACCTTCATGAAGCCCTGCGCCAGCGGCTCACGGGCGATCGAGAACGGCTGGCCCGGGCCGGAGTCGCCGGTCAGCACGGTCGACGGGCCGACCGGCGTGACGTCGGCCGGCTTGTAGATGAAGCGCGGTGCGGATGACGTCCTGGTCGGCCAGCGGCGGCAGCTTGGCGGCCGACGGCGACGGCACGTATGCCCAGACGTTCGAGCCGGCGGCCGCGTTGAGCGCGTCGACGAGGCCGGCCAGCGCGGTGTCCCGCGGCTCGCCGAACTTCGCCGAGTTCTCGATCTCCTCCAGCGAGACGATGCTCGCGCCGAGCCGGTTGATGCCGGTGACGATCTTCGTCCTGCTGGCGGGCGAAGTTGGCGTCGTCGGCGGCGCCGCGCGGGCCGGGGCTGCCGTCGGTGCCGGTGCAGGTGTTGACCGCGATCCGGTTGCCCTGGCCGGTCGGTGTAGTAGGTGCAGGTGCCGAGGCCCGGCGGCGACGTAGTCCTCGCCAGTCATCGGGAAGTAGTTCTCCACGTTGAACGTGGCCAGGCGGATGCCGCCACCGACGGCGGCCGGCTGCTCGTTGGCGGTGCGGGTGTCGCTGAAGGTCGCGACCGCCGAGCCGTCGTCGGTGACCTGCTGCGTCGGCTGGAAGTTCCACAGCGAGAACCGGTAGTCGAGGATCACCGGCTGGTGGAACGTGACCGCCGAGCCGATGCGGACCGGGTTGGTCGGCGTCAGCCACGGCAGCGGCGTGTTCTGCGTTCGCGGCGCTGCTGTAGTTCATGCTGGAACCGTCGTCGAGCGTCACCATGCGGGCGGCGTTGTCGGCGGCGACGGCCTGCGCCTGCGGCGCTGCCGGCGGTGCCGGCGTCGGTCGGCTGGCGCAGCGGCGTGTCACCGGCGGCCAGCGTGAACGAGCCGAAGAAGTTCGCGTCGTAGTTGTCCGAGACGGTGAAGTCGCCCTGCGGCGCGATCAGCTCGCCCTCGTGCGCTTCCTTCTGCGGCGTCGGTCGCCGAGGTCCGACCACGGGATCTGGTCCGGGACGACGGCCGGCAGCGCGGTCGCGAGCTGGGTCACTGTCGGCGACCCGATCTCGGTCTCGCCCTGGAACTCGGCGACCTTGCCGGTCACCTGGACGCTCTCGCCGACGGTGACCTGGCCGGCCGAGATCGATCCGAAGACGAAGACGGCGTCGGAGGCGCCAGGGGTCTGGTCGGCGGCCTCGGTGCCGCCGGCGCCGCCGGTCTCCAGGAAGAAGCCGTTGAAGCCACCGGTCGGGTAGACGGCGGTCACGACGCCCTGGGTGGTCACCGTCTGACCGCCGAGCGGCGAGGTGTCGGTGTTCGTGCCCTGGATCGCGGCGATCGGCACGATCGTCGGGGCGGACGCGTCGACCTGGAAGGTGAAGGTCGCCGAGCCGGTCGCGCCGGTCGAGTCGGTCGCGGTCACCGTCACCGACGAGGTGCCGGCCGTGGTCGGGGTGCCCGAGATGGTGCCGTCCGTGGAGATGGCCAGGCCGGCGGGCAGGCCGGTGGCCGTCCAGGTGTACGGGCGCGGTGCCGCCGGACGCGCTGAGGGTCAGCGGCGTGATCGCGGTGCCGGCCGTCGCGGTCTGGGCGCCGGGGTTGGTCACCGTGACCGGGTCGCGGTGCCGCCGCCGTCGGACGCGGCGTTCTGCGGAGTCGGGGCGGCGACCTGGAAGTCGGCCGCGTTGTTGTCCGTGTCGGTGCCGGCCGCGTCACGCTGGTAGCTCAGCATGACCGAGTTGCCGGTCGGTGCGCTGGTCTCCGGGCGAGTTGCTGGTGCCCCAGCCGATCTTGTCGATCACGGAGGCGTCGGTCGGCAGCACACCCGACGCGCTGGCCGCGATGAACAGCGTGCCGCCGCCGCGCGCCCGGGTTGATGCTTCCGCCGGTGCTCAGGTCGGGCGTCGGCAGCGGTGCGCCCGGGTTGGTCGCGGCGCCGTTGCTCGGCAGCTGGATCAGGAAGTGACCGTGCCCGGCCACCGCGCCGGACAGCGCGAACACCTGCGAACCGCTCGGGACCACGGTGCTGGTCGGCGCCCGGTACTGCAGGGTGTCACCGGTCAGCGAGATCGTGCTCGACGTCGGGTTGTAGAGCTCGACGAACTTGTTGAGGTAGCTCGCACCGGCTGAGCCGCCGTTGACGTACGCCTCGCTGATGACCAGCGCGGTCCCGGCCGGGTTGGCCGAGGCCGGGTCGGCGAGCAGCGAGCAGGCGACTGCTGCGGTGGACAGGGACACAGCGGCGATGGTTATTCGCCGGGTTTTTGACGCGGACAAGGCCCGCACCTCCTGGGGGGATTCCGGGGGTAGGTGACTCGACGACTTCTGGCCGACACATGGACGCTATGCGCCAGGTTCCGAAAACGCACGGACGCGACGTGAACGCCGCGTGACAGGATTGCCAACTCGGCCGACGTCATCCACAAAGGATCTTCGGCGTCAGCGGTCGAGCCTGCGGTTTAGC
The DNA here is from genome assembly GCA_963797605.1 of uncultured Actinomycetota bacterium. Classification (GTDB taxonomy): domain Bacteria; phylum Actinomycetota; class Actinomycetes; order Mycobacteriales; family Micromonosporaceae; genus DASQPR01. The sequence goes on from CAWCPX010000010.1 coordinate 17,125, forward strand.
CGTCGCCGCCGGAGGACACCCCGGGTTCACGCTGTAAAAGTTCTGACAGAGATGCCACGCGAACCGCTCACCGCAGGAGCGACCTGGCCGTTGGTGCCAATCGGAGGCGCTCCGATGCCCTGGTCGAGCTGTCGAAGGGGGCGATCCGTTCCTCCGCCGCCTCCGCATCGGCAGCCGACGGGAACGACGCGAACCAGACGAAGACATGCTCAGTACGCACCGGAAGGGCCGGGAACGTGTTCTCCGCGTACTCGGTGGAGAAGCACGCGAGCGGCGTGATCCCTGCGGTGACCAGCTCCGACTGCAGCAGCGCGGCGAAGCCGGCGTTGAACGGCCGGTCGCCGTAGTAGATCGTCGCGGTGATGATCGACGCCGGCGTGTCGGCGGTAGCGACCGGCGCGCGGGAAACCGCAGGCGGCGGGAACCCATGCCATGGCGACACCGGCCGCAACAGCAACACGTTGTCCGAATCGATCATCGTCGCGTTCGCTTCGTCCGAGTGGGCCTTCCACACCGGTCCGCCGTAGAACGCGGCGAGCGCGGAGGCACGAGCGGCCATGGTGTCGAAGCCGCGGAGCCAGACGAAACGGTCGCTGTCCAGGTCACGGAATTGACCGAGGACGGTCGCGCCGCATGCCTCCTGCGTCTCGACGAACTCGCGGTCGAAGAGGTCGATGAGGCGATCGCGTTGGCCGGGATGCAGAGTGTATTGCCGTAGTTCGACGATCGGAGAGCGAACGGCGGTCACCAGGCCACTCCGAGGGTCGAGCGCAGGACGGTGGCGATGGTAGTGCGAGCCAGCTCGCGCTGGACGGTGTCGTCGACGGCGCCGTAGATCTCTAATAGCACCGGACGGATGCCGTGGCCGACCGGGCATTCGAGGTTCGGCTCGGTGTGGTGCAGGGCGAACAGCGGCGGTTGCTCGACGGCTTCGTAGACGTCGAGCAGGGTGATCTCGGTGGGTGGCCGGGTCAGTGACCAGCCGGCGTGGGCGCCCCGTTGCACGTGGACGAGGCCAGCGCGGTGCAGGTCGCCGAGGCTGCGGCGGATGACGACCGGGTTGGTGTTGACGCTGGCGGCGATCTCGTCCGATGTCATGGGTTTGTCGCCGCGTTCGCTGGCCAGTGCCATCCACGTCAGGGCATGGACGGCGATCGTCAGGCGGCTGTTCGCACTCATGGTGTAACAGCTTCTGTTACATCTATCGGTGTGTCAAGGCGGCGGACGGAATATCGGGTCGTGATTCGGTGGACTCGGAGTCGACGTGCGGACCTGTGGTGGCTACAACCGACGCACGTCGGCACGAGCAGTTGCGGACACGGCCGACCATCGGAGCCGGGCCGCTGCGGGGGTGAATTCGGCGATAGCATGTACGCCGTACCAAGCGTGTGTCCGACGAGTCTGATGTGGAGTCGAAGACACCGGTGGCGAATGCAGACGCCCGCGAGCCGTCGTCCCGGCGCCCCGGCGCGGCCGATGCGCTGGCCACCGAGTTGCGGCGGCTGCGTCGCGAGCGCGGGCTGTCGATGCGAGACATGGCCGGGCCGTTGCATCTGTCGGCGCACAGTGCGATCGCCGATTTCGAGAGCGGTCACCGGCTGCCGGCCAACGACATCCTTTCTGCCTACGAGCGTCATTTCGGCCTGGCCGCGGGGTCGTTGCGGGAGTTGCGCCGGCGGGCTCTCGCGGAGCGTGCCGCGGCCGAGGCTGCCCGGGTGGCGGGTGCGCGTACGGGCCGCGGTGGCGCTCCGGCGCAATTGCCGCACGATAGTGGCGCGTTTGTCGGCCGCCAGGCTCAGTTGCGCCGGCTGCGTGACGCGGTGCGTCGATCCCGCCGTGACGCCGTCGCGCCGATCGTGACGATCTGTGCCATCGACGGTGCGGCCGGGGTGGGCAAGACGGCGCTGGCGGTGCGGTTCGCCCGCCGGGTCGTCGATCGGTATCCGGACGGGCAGCTCTATGTGGACTTGCGTGGTTACTTCCCGCATGCGGCGCCGTTGTCGTCGGTGCAGGCGCTCGGTCAACTGTTGCGTGCGCTCGGTGTCGACACCGCGGAGCTGCCGCCCGATGTCGATGAGTTGGCGTGGCGGTTCCGGACGGCGTTGACCGACCGGCGGGTGCTGATCATGCTCGACAACGCGGCCGACACCGGGCAGGTTCGTCCGCTGCTGCCCGGGCATTCGGGCTGCCTGACGGTGCTGACGAGCCGGTCGAGTCTGTCCGGTCTTGTGGCCCGGGACGGCGCGCATCGGACGATGCTTGGCGTCTTGTCCCCCGAGGAGTCGATGAGCCTGCTCGCGGAGGTCGTCGGCGCCGCACGGGTGTCGGCCGAGCCGGGGGCCGCGGGGCGGATCGTCACCGTGTGCGGTGGGCTGCCGCTGGCGCTGCGGATCGCGGCCGAACGCGCGACGCTACGGGCGGAGGTGCCGCTCGTGGCGCTGGCCGACGAACTGTCCGATGAGCACACGCTGCTGTCTCGGCTGGCCGTGGACGATGACGAGACCACCGGTGTGCGTGCCGCGTTCTCGTGGTCCTACCGTGCGCTCCCGGAGCCGGCGGCGCGGTTGTTCCGGTGCCTGGCCGCGCACCCCGGTGACCGGTTCACGGCGCCGGCGGCGGCGGCCACCGCCGGTGTGCCCGTCGCCGACGCTGAGGCGCTCATCGGCACGCTGGTCACGGCGCACCTCGTGGAAACCGTCGACGACGCGTTCTTTCGGATGCATGATCTCCTGCGTGTGTACGCGCTGGAGCGCCTCGGTGCGGACGAGTCTCCGGCAGCGGCTCGGGCGGCGACGGCACGGATGGCCGGGTGGTACCTGCACACGGCGCAGGCCGCGGCCCGCCAAGTCCGCCCGACGCGGCGGCACGCACAGTTGGGCGCCGCACCGGACCGCATCGCGCCACTGCTTTTCGCGACCTACGACGACGCTCTGGCCTGGCTCGATGCGGAACACCGGAACTGCACGGCCGCCGCCGTCGCCGCCGCGCGCGTGGGCCTTCACGAGGTCGCCGCCGCTTTCCCTGGCGTGCTCTACGACGTGTTCGAGTTGCGGGGCCTGGTCGAGGAATGGGAGGCCGCGATCCAGACCGCGCTGGTCAGTGCTGATCGGGTGGGTGCGACGGCGACGCGGGCGACGCTGCTGAGCAACCTCGCGATCGTGCGGCGCCGTTCCGGTCGCGAAGAGGCCGCCCTTCCTCTGCTGCACGAATCACTCGAACTGCGGCGCCGCGTCGGCGACATTCAGGGCGAGGGGCGACGCTGGCGAACATCGCGAACATCGCGCGGGTCAACGGCCGCATCGACGAAGCCATCGCGCTTTACCGGGAGTCAGCCGCCCTGCACCAACAGATCCGCTACCCGCTGGGCGAGGCGATGTCGCTGGCGAGCCTCGGGTTGATGTACGGCGAGCAGAACCGCTTCGACGAGATGGTCGAGGCTCGCGAGAAGGCTCTGGCATTGTTCGGGGAGCTGAACGATCGGGCCGGGCAGGCACGGTGCCAGGGCTTTCTCGCGTACGCCCAGATGCAGCTCGGCGACGCGGATCGGGCGATCGAACACAGCGACGCCACGATCGAACTGGCGCGTGCCTGCGGTGCCCGCGAACTCGAGGCGATGGGCCTGCGATACCGCGGCCAGGCCTGCCACGCGCGCGCCGACCAGACCGACGCCGCCCAATGTTGGGGTGAGTCGCTGGCCATCTACGAAGCCCTCGGCGATCCGACCGCCGATGAGGTCCGCGCGGAGATGACCGAGGCCGGACTCGACGGGGCTACGCCGGCAACGTGATCGTGCGGACCTGTGGTGGCTATGGCGGAGTCAAGGTGTGGTTGCAACACCGTCGATGAGCTGGGCCATTCGGTGTGAGGGTTTGGCCCAGCCGAGGGTTTTACGGAGTCGGTCGTTGAGTTCGTCCGCGACCGTGTCGAGGTCTTCCTGGCTGATCTTGGTGAAGTTGGTTCTGCCTTTCGGGTAGTACTGACGCAGCAGTCCGTTGGACGCTCCTATGACGCAGCTATGTCGCGTCAAGTTGCGTGCCCGATCGCGCTCCTTTAGTGACGCTAGCGGTGAGCGCATCGACAATGCCGCGATCACGGCCTACCCGGTGACCAACGGACCCCGGTCTAATGGCGCTTCCGGCGGCGGCGCCGCGCTCGGTTGCCGAGCTGCGGTATGTGGGTGGCGACGTTCGCCGTCTCCGGTCGCCCGGACGCTGTCCGCCTACATCGGCGCAGGAGTCGCACCAGCGCCGTCAGCTCACTCGCGAATAGTTTGATGCCCATAGCTCCCACGACCGTGCCGACAAGCAGGATCGCGATCGGCGCGGTCCACCACGTTCGGTCCGATCGAGGCCACGCATTAATGGCTCCGCGACCGCTCACGAAGACCGCTATCTGCTCGCCGGTAGCCTGATGCTCTCCGCCGGTTAGTTCGACGCTGGCGATCCGCATGGATCGATCACGCGAGAGGAACGAACCGGAACAGGCCCAGGAGCCGCCTCCTCGACGTTGATGCCACTCGCATCCGGTCACCATCAAGTTCCCGGAGACGCCGCCATGGTGCGCCCGCCAACCGTCCGAACCAACGACTATGAAGCCGACCACGCCGAGCACCACTGCGGCCATGCTCAGCAACAGCCCCAGCACTGGCAGCGACCGGCCCAGCCACCGCGGTGTTCTGTTCATCACGGGAGGGTATGTGCTGCCCACAAGCGAAAGCCGACTGTCAGGGCGTGGATTGGATCACCCGAGGGATGCTGAATCCCCCGAAGAATCGGAAGATCGTGCGGAAGCTACCTCGCCAGCCACGTCCACGGCACTGATTGTGCGGGTTCGATTTCCCCCACTTCACGACAAAAGCCCAGGCCCGAAAGTTAACCGGCCCTGGGCTTTCATCTGCTCTCATCTATTCAGCTAGTCCCGGTGTTGCAACCACGTATTGACTCCGCCTATGACCGCCACGGGTCCGCACAATCGGGTGCGCCGGTGCAGGTCACAGCGGTTTGATGTTCTGATTGAGATGGAACGTGTTGTCCGGGTCGTATTGCGTCTTGACCACGGCGAGCCGGCGCTGGTTCTCCGGGCCGAGTCCCGCCTTGACCCGCTGGTCGCCCTCGCTGCCGATGAAATTCAGGTACACAGCGCCGATCGACCACGGTTCCATGTCCGCGACGGTGTTCTTGGCCCACTGCCGAGCGCGTTGGTCGTCGGTGGCGTCTTCCCAGATGCCCAGTGGGTGCACCGCCCACGGGGCGCGGCGCCACGGGATCGGGTAGTCGCCGGGGCCGCGGGCGACTGCTCCGCCCTGCGGGAAGAGGATGTGCTGCGACGGCGACGGGATGACCATGTCGGGGGCCCGGGCGCAGAACAGGTCCAGGGCGAGGTCCGGCATCGCTCCGAGGTACTCCGCCGACCAGTAGTTTCGCAGGCCGGGCGGGTCGTCGAGCATGCTTTGCAGTTGGACGTACGGCAGTTCGGCGATCATTTCGCCGGCCGGAGCCAGGTCCAGGAGCGGTGCCGCGACTTCTCGGGCTTCGGCTTCGGTGCCGGCGTAGGTGATCAAGGTGGCGCAGGCGAGTTGGCCGACGAGATGCTCGGGCACGAACGGCAACGGTGGGCCGGTCAGGTAGATGAAGCCGCCGCCGGCCTCGTCCGGTGCCGTGTCCATGATCGCGCGGAACGCACGACCTACGGTCGGCCCTGCGTCCGGCGGAAATACCAGCAGTACGGCGCTGATGACGGGCAGCGAGTGCAGCCGGAAGGTGAACGACGTGGCGACGCCGAAGTTGCCGCCGCCGCCGTGGAGTGCCCAGAACAGCTCCGGGTTGGTCTCCTCGCTGGCGACGATCCGTTCACCGGAGGCGGTGATCATGTCGACCGAGAGCAGGTTGTCGGCGGCGAGTCCGTATTTGCGTTCCAGCCATCCGGAGCCGCCGCCGAGCGTGAAGCCGCCGATGCCGGTCGTCGAGACGCGGCCGGTTGTGGTGGCCAAGGCGTAGGGTGCGGTCGCCTGGTCAAGATCGGCGTTGGTGGCTCCGCCTCCGACTCGCACCGTGCGGGCATCCGGGTCGACGGTCGCGTCGTTCATGCGACGCAGATCGATGACGAGGCCGCCGTCGGTCGACGCGGTCCCGGCCACGCCGTGGCCGCCGCCGCGTACCGCGATCTCCAGGCCGGATTCCCTGCCGAAACGGATCGCCTCGATCACGTCATCGGCGCTGGCGCACTGGGCGATGATCTGTGGCCGCCGGTCGATCATGGCGTTGAAGAGTGCCCGGGCCTCGTCGTAGGAGGCGTCGTCCGCCCGGATCACCGCTCCGGACAGGTGCTCTTTGAGCTCAGCGACTGCTCGTTGGCTGATATCGGTCGCGCTCACGGTTCCCCCTATTGGCGATCGGCCGGGGGGAATCCGGACCTAGTCCCTGCCTCGACGGTAACCCGAGACGGGTGCCGGCATGCGCGAACTCGCCAGCAGGTCGGGCAGTTCAGCGGCGCGACATGATGTAAAGCGGATACCGGGCCGCGACCATGCGGTGTGATCTGGTCGCGGCCCGGTGCGCGCGGCTAGCCGATCGCGATCCGGCCATCGGTGGTGTAGGTGAACGGGTTGGTCAGCGTGCCGACGTAGAACACCAGGGGCACGAGTTCGGCGTCGGCGGTCTGCACGATGTTCGCGGCGCCTTCCAGGACCGTGAAGCCGTCTCCGCCACCGATCATGAACGAGTTCGCCGTACTGGTGTAGCTGGTGCGACGTGTCGTTCGGGATCGGTGTGCTGTTGTCGCCGGCTGCTCCGAGCCAGACGCCGGTGATCGTGCCGGATCCCTGGCTGCCGGTGTAGGTGAAGTGCAGGCCGGAGATCTGCATGATGCCGCCGGTGCCGGCGGCCAGTTGCTGCCCGAGCAGTGCCCAGACCTGGGCGCCGGTCAGGCTGAACGTGTCGACGTAGTCGTCCTGGAACGGCTGCATCGTGAACAGGTCGCCGTAGGTGACCTCGCCGGCTTGCAGACCGGCACGGACGCTGCCGGTGTTGACGAACGCCAGCTGGGTGTGCGCGTACACGCGTTGCGAGTCCGCGATCAGATCACCGGCCGGTGACTCGCCGGCCGCGGTTTGCCCGCCGTCACGTTGCGACGGAACATCGGCGGCCGCCGTGTTGATCACCTGCTGGGTGACCGGGTTCGTCGCGGTCACCGCCGCGTCCACGATCGTCTGCACCGCCGGGTTCGGGGTGATCGCCGGCGCGAGCGGATCGGTGGACAGCGGCACCGTGTTCTCCCAGACCGGTTGCACCGAAGCCCAGGTCGCCGCGATCGTGCGGGACTGCCGGTCCAGCAGCAGGTGCACGTCGTCGTAGGCCCGGGTGAACGACGACGCCTGGATGACCAGCGCGTGGCCGACTCGGGTGTCGACGACGGTGTGGCTGTGCCCGCTGATCAGCACGGACACGGCCGGGTCGAGGTTCTGCGCGATCGTGTTGATCCGATCGGTCACCGTGCCGACCGGGTAGACGGACTGGCTGCCGCCTTCGTGGATCACCGCGACGAAGGCGTGGATGCCCTGCGTGTTGCGAGTTGCTTGACTACGCCGTTGATCGCGGTCGCCTCGTCGGTGAAGTGCACACCGGTGGTGCCGCCGGTGGTCACGATGGTCGGCGTCGTGATCGTGGTCGCGCCGATGAAGGCGACAGGCACCCCGCCGATCTCTTTGATGGTGTACGGCTGCAGCAGCGGCTTTCCGGTCGCATCACTGATCACGTTGGCGTCCACGACCGGGAAGTTCGAGGTTGTTGAACGTGATCGACGGGTCGATCGTCGACTGGCCGCCGTTGACCTGCCGCAGCATCTCCGGCACGCCGCGGTCGAACTCGTGGTTGCCGAGCGTGCCGACGTCGATGCCCATCAGGTTCAGCGCGTCCAGCGTCGGCTTGTCCCGCAGCAGCGCCGACGCGGGCGGGCTGGCCCCGACCATGTCGCCGGCCTCGACCGTGACGGTGTCGTGCGGATCGGTCGCCCGGGCCTTCTTCAGGTAGGTCGTCAGCGTGGCGAGCCCACCGGCGACGTCTTTCACGCCGGTGTACGGGTCGGTGTAGGTCAGCCCGTTGTCGGTCAGGTTGCCGTGTACGTCGTTGATCGCCGAGCAGTTGCCCGGTCGAGTAACGGGTGCCGCGTTGCAGGATCGAGGTCAGCACGACGCCCTGCGCCTGCAGCGGCGGGTTGAACCCGCCGAGCACCGCCAGCGTCGGCGCGAGATCGACGGCGCGCACGCCGCGGAACCGACCGGACGTGCGCGATGTCCGGGACCGCCGGCGACGAACGTCGCGTGCATGTTGATGTTGTGCGCGAGGTCGACATCGTCGGGCAGGTAGCCGTGCTGGCCGAAGAACTTCGACGGTGCGACCAGCGTGCCGACCGTGTTGCCGTCGAACTCGTACGGCACCTTCGTCACGACCACGACGTCACCGGTACGCGTCGGGTTCAGCGAGTCGCTGCCCTCGACGTCGGCCATCTGCGCCTTGGTCAGGACCTTCTCGACGATCGGCTTGCCGGTGGCGGGATCCTTGCAGCCCCTGGTAGGCGCGACGATCGTGTCGACCGTGGCCTGGTAGTTGCGCCGGGTCGAGCACGCCGTCCGGGTCACGGCCCTTGAGGTTCAGGTAGATCTGCGCGGTGCGCACCGGCCTAGCACGCCTTCGCGATCGTGCCGCCCGGTGCGCTCGCCGCGGCCGGCCGGCAGTTGCCGGTCTGCTCGACATCCTGCAGACCCGAGTTGCTTGAGCACGAGCGGAGCGTCGACGGCGTACCACTGCGGTGCGAAGCCGTGGTCGCTGGAGGCCAGGATGTCCGGCGTCGCCGAGCAGCGGACCGGACGAAGCCCGAGCCGGGCGTCGGCCGAGTGGTACGCGCCGGTGAGGTAACCCGTCGCGCTGGCCGAGCCGGTTGATCGCGCGGCCCGGTGCCGGCCACCCGGTCGTAGTACGGGTTGGCTGTGTCGTCCGGCGCGGTCGGGGTGAGCAGCCCGAGGATCTGGTGGCTGACCTCGTCGGTCTGATCGGTGCCGGCCAGCAGCACGTCGGTGTCCGGCTGCAGCGTCTTGAGCACGTAGTTGAAGACCGCGAGGTCGTAGGCCTGGTTGAGGCCGACGGTCTGCGCGTACCAGGTGTCCTCGTCGATCAGGCCGGCCTCTTCCGGCGCGAAGTCACCGAAGATCGCCGGCGGCAGGTTGTCGGCGATGTACTTCGCGAGCTGGTCCTCACCCGGGGCGCCGGCCGGTAGCGCGTCACAGGCGGCCGTGGCGCAGTGCGCGTTCGGGCGGGTCACCGAGGTGAAGTAGAGCCCGAATTTCGACAGGTCCGGTGCCAGGTCGGTGACGTCGACGTAGAAGCCGGCGCTCTCCCCGGCAGCCGTACCGATCAGACCGTCTGCGCCGCTGAGCTTCACCGCGCTGTAGGTGCGCGGGGTCAGGTTCGCGGCGGCCTGCGAACCGTCCTTGCCGGCCGCGGTCGGCACCATCACCACCCGGTCGTAGCCGGCCGTTACCGGTCGCGTAGACGTAGAGGTCGTAGGTGCGGTCGGGTTCAGCGCGGCGAACGTCGTCGTCACGGTGAGCACGGTCTGCTGCGCCGGCCGGGACACTGCTCGACGGCACGTTCGTCCAGCCGGCCGCCGGCGTGAACGCCGCGATCTGGTAGGACAGGCCGAAGCTCGCCGCCGAGGCCTGCTTGGTCGTGTCGGCCGGGTAGCTCAGCACGCCGCGCTGCGAGTAGAACGTCGCGTAGTCGACGGTCGGCCCGTTGATGTTGGCGTTGAGCCCGCCGGTCCATTCGAGCTGCGCGACCTTCTTGCCGGCCAGCTCGGCCGACGACGCCACCGACTGCGCCTCCAGCACGTTGGTCGGATCGGTGCCGGGGCTGGCGCCGTTGCCGTGGAAGGAGAACGACGTCGAGCTCGTGAACGGCTGCCGGGTGTCGAAGAAGGTGTTGTTGGTGCTGCCGTGCACGCCCGGGCCACGCGCCGGTGGCCATCGTGTACCAGCCCTGGCCGGTGTTCGGCGGGAAGCCCTGGGTCAGACCGTTGTCGCCGGTGGCGCCGGTGCGCATCAGCGACGCGTACGTGGGCATCAGGCCCTGGCCGGCGTAGCGCTGCATGAGGTCCGGGCGCATGCCGTCGGAGCTGAACAGCACGACCGGGGTGTCACCGGCGGGCCGATGGGCCGACGTCGCCGCGACCGCGGCGCTGGCTGACCCGGTGGCCAGTACAGCCGTCGCGGCCAGCGCCAATACGGCCGGCACGGCCACGCGTCGACGTGAGTTGGTGGACAATCTGCGTCTTCCAAGCATCGTCATCTCGCACCTTTGCTGAGAGCGGGCTGTATGCATCCTGTCCACTCTCATCAGAACCGGCGCGGGGGTCAATAGAACGTGATGAATCACCCGGCAGCGTGCAGCCGGCCGTCATCGGGTGTCCACGCGATGTGCTCCGCACGGTGGAACGCCTTGGAACGCCCTGGTTTATGTGAAGGGTGAAAAGGGGTTCCCGTTGGTCGAGCAGGTTCACGCCGTGCTCCCCGCGACCGGGTGGACGCTGCGCGAAGACGCCAACTGGTGCTACGTGGTGCCCTCGGGCTACGAGTTTCGCCGCCAGGGCTGGAAGTTGCACGTGTCGGCGACACCGCTGTCCGCCCTGCTGGTGCTCAGCCGGTGCGCGACGGTCCTGATCGGCGCAGGGGCACGCGTTCAAGTTCGCGCCGACGCTTCCCCGGCTGACTGACCTGCTCGCTCGCGAGTCGGATCGGGGCAGTGCCGGAAAGTTCATCACCGTGTACCCGCGTCAGGAAGCCGACGTGGTGGACCTGGCCGACCTTTTGCACCGCGTCACATCGGGCCTGCCGGGGCCGCAGATCCTCTCCGACCGGCAGTACAAACCACGGAGCCTGGTGCATCTGCGGTACGGCGCCCATGTGGAGCACGCGACGCTCACGGACGACGGCCAGCTACGCACACCCCTGGTCGCGCCGCACGGCACGTTCGTCCCGGACCGGCGCGAAGCCTGGTTCACCATGCCGGACTGGGTCGACTACCCGATCCCGCCCATCGAGGATGACGACGCTTCCGACGACGATGACCTGCTGCTGGCCGGTCGCTACCGGGTACACACCGCGATCCAGCACTCCAACAAGGGCGGCGTCTACCGGGCCTTCGACGAGCGGGACCGCTGCGATGTGATCGTCAAACAGGCCCGGGCACATGTCGGGGCGACGCTGACCGGTCAGGACTCACAGAGCCTGCTGCGCGCGGAGGCCGAAGCACTCGACACCCTGTTCCCGCAGGGCGTGTGTCCGCGTCGCGTCGACCTGTTCACCGGCGGCGACAGCCTCTTCCTGGTCGAGGAGGCGTTGGACGGGGAGACGCTGACTGACTGGGTGACCCGCCGGATCACGCCGGGCGGCAGCGCTCTGCCGATCGAGGACGTGTTACCCGTGGCCGCGCAGATCGTCGAGGTGGTCGGGAAGGTGCACGCGGCCGGCATGCGTTTCGGGGACCTGGCACCGAACAATCTGATGGTCAGCGATGACGGTTCGGTGTGGTGCATCGATCTCGAGGGCGTCGGGCGGTTCGGCACCCCGGTGGCACCGATCGGCACGCGTGGCTACTTCGCCCCCGAGTTCCGGGCGTGGGCGATCGAGCACGTCGACCCGGGTGTGCTCGGTGACCTGTACGCCCTCGGCGCGATCCTGTTCCTGCTGGTCACGGGCGCCGATCCGGTCGTTCTCGACGATGACGACAACACTCGCGGGGATCGGCTGGCGCGCCTTTACGATCTGCTCACGCCGGGCAGCGCCGCCGCTGCGGTGCTGCGGCCGGTGATCCTCGGGCTGATGGCCGACGACCCGGCCGCGAGATGGCCGCTCGATGGGGTGCGGGCGCAACTCGCGGAGCCTGCGGCCGTCGCCTCTGACACGGTCGGCGGGGGCCCATCGGCGGAAACATTGCTTGCGGACCTTGTGGAACAGCTATCCGAGACGGGCGTCACCGACGGCGGTACATCGGATCCGCGGACGGTCTACGCGGGCACCGCCGGACTGCTGGCCGTGCTGTCCAGAATCGATCCCCGGTCCCCCGCGGTCGACACGCTGATCGGCCGGATCTACGCCGACCCGCCGGCCGGTCCGGTGCTGCCCGGCCTGTACACCGGCGTCGCCGGGATCGCGTGGGTCGGCTTCGACGTGGCCTGGTCACGCGGCGAGGACCCGACCCGGGCGTTGGCGCTGGCACGACAGATCCCGACCGACTGGCACATTCCCGATGTGTGTCACGGGCTTGCCGGCGCCGGCCTGGCGTTCGCGCACCTGTGGCAGAGCGGTGCCGGTGACGAGTTCCGGGACCGGGTTGCCGCCTGCGCGGACAGTCTCACGACATCCGCGGCGGCGACCGCGTACGGGGTGATGTGGCCGTTTCCGCCGGACGCCGAAACTGTTCTCGCCGGCCGGTCGAGTTTCGGATTCGCGCACGGCGTGGCCGGCATCGGAACCTTCCTGCTCGTGGCCGCGTCAGTCACCGGACAGAGCCGCTACCGAGACCTCGCGGTCCAGGCCGGACAGACCTTGGCCGCGAACGCCCAAGGAGACGACAACACCGCATGGTGGTACGCCGACCTCGACGAGCAGGAAGCCGGCGGCTACCCGGTCTCGGCGGCGCACTGGTGCAACGGGGCGTCCGGCGTCGGCACGTTCCTGCTCCGGCTCGGGCGGGCGACCGAGGATCCGGCATGGATCTCGCTCGCCCGTCGCGCCGCCACGACCGTACGCATGGAGGCTCGCGGCGCGTCCGTCTGCTACTGCCACGGACTGGCTGGTAACGCCGACTTTCTCCTCGACATGGCTGACTGTCTCGGCGAGAAGGAGTACCGCGAATCGGCTGAGGATCTGGCGGACCTCATCTCGGCCGCCGCGGCACGTCGCGACGGGCGATGGGTCCTCCCGGACGACACGAAGACCGCTGTCACACCGGGTTACGCAACCGGGATGGCCGGTGCCGCAGCGTTCCTGCATCGCCTGGTTCATGGCGGCGGTCGCTGGTGGATGCCCGACGAGTCGGGCCTGACTTCCGGCGCGGAACACCGCGCCGGGATCTCGAGGGAAAGGGGGTGAACCATGATCAGGAAGCTTGAGGCACTGCAGCAGCTCTCGGCGGTCAAGCAGGCCAAGCCGGGCCGTTGCTCGACGACCTGCGCCCTGCACGACGGATGGTCGGGCGTCATCGTCATCAACTAGGGCCTTTCTCGAAGTCCGTTCGAGCGAGCCGCGAGCCAGGCGCCGATCCGACAAGGGTTGATCTTTGCCTGGATACCGCGTTTGTATCCGGGCACAGATCAAACGCCGTCGGTCGGCGTCTGGGTCACGGCGCAGCCGAACGGCAGCTTTGAGACAGGGCCTGGTACGGCATGAGGCCGGCAGGGTTCGCGAACCTGCCGGCTTCGCCATGCCTGCGTCTACGGTCGGTGATCTTGCGGCCCGCGGTGATCAGCCCGGAAGGTCCTCGGGGCGCTTGGCGGCGTGCACGCCGTGCACCAGGCCGGTGGACTGGCCGACTTCGATGAGATATCCGTCCGGGTCCCGCATGTAGCAGCGGATCTCGGCTCCTCGGTCGATGGGTGGCGTGACGAATTCGGCGCCCTTGGCCTTCCAGTCTCGTAGCAGGCCTGGATATCGGCGACGCGCAGGTTCATGAAGATCGAGGTCGTGTCACCGGGCTCGTAGTCGACGACGGTGATGCCCGGCTTATCGGGCGTGGGCGGGCCGCCCGGATTCATCAAGACCCATGAGTTCGCAAGCTTGACGATGCAGGGGTTCTCGTGGACGACCACGGTGCCGCCGAGGACGCGCGTGTAGAAGTCGCGGGATCGGGCCACATGACGGACGGTGATGAACAGCGTCATCAGGATGCCCTCGTCGGGAGCCGGAAAATCGGCGTACACCTGGGTCATGGTTTCTCCACTCCGGCTGCGGTCGGCGTTAGAGGCGGGAGGTCAACTCGGCCACGATGTCGGCGGCCGGTTGCCGCCGTCTCGCGAGCGCGACGCTCTGCCCCGCCCACATGGAGAGCGCTTCGATGTCACCGGTCGTGCCCGCCATCGGCGGCGCCGGCTCGTAACGGACGATGGACTCGCCCGAAGCGAAATGTGCGATCACGTCGCCGTGGCCCGGTCGCTGTGCGAGCGGCGGCCGGCCGGCGGCCTCCCAGGTGCTGGCGGTGGAGTTGCGCAGGGCACGGTGCGGAGAATCGGGCCATCCGACCTCGTACAGGTTGGCGTACAGCTGTGGATCGGTTTCGGCGGCATCGATCAGTCGGTGCCGGTAGTCCTCGTGGATCGGCATCTCCTCGGCCAGCAGGAAGCGCGTGCCGAGCCAGGCGGCCTGCGCACCGAGCGCGAGTACGGCGGCGACTCCGCGGCCGTCGCCGATCCCGCCGGCGGCGATCACCGGCACTGGTGTGACCGCGTCGACGACTGCGGGCACGAGCGGCAGCGTCGCCACGGTGCCCCAGACGTGCCCGCCGGCCTCCCAGCCCTGTGCGACGACGATGTCCGCGCCTGCGGCGACGGCGCGCTGTGCCTCCTGGGCGCTGCGGACGGTCTGCATCACGATGCCGCCGGCGTCGTGTACCTGCTGGATGTAGTCGCCGGGATCGCCCCACATGAACGAGACGACCCGCAGCCCGGCTTCGAGTGCCTGGTCGAGGCGGTGGTGATGGTCTTCGGTCAGCACGAAGTTGCCGCCGAACGGCCGTTCGGTGAGTGCCCGGGTGTCGCGGACGACGGCTCCGGTGTCGTCGGACCAGGTCAGGGTGAGCATGCCGAGTGCGCCCGCGTTCGAGACCGCCGCGGCGAGCTCCGGAATGGCGGCCATCGGGGCTTGGACGATGGGGTGTGCGACTCCGAGCATCTGGCATACCGGCGTGGTCAGCACGATCGCTCCCTTGGCCTCACGCGTACGATGTCGGCGTGGATGTCGGGGACTGCCGGTCCCAGCCGTGGAAGTGCGAGTAGTCGCCCGCTTCCCACTCTTGTCGCAGGCCCGGGGTGCTGAGGTCCCAGTCGGGGCGGATCTCCCGGGTGGCGGCGCGTAGGTCTTCCCACAGGTTGTCGAATGAGGGGCGGCCCCAGAACCAGTAGCCGTTGTAGACGCTGTGGACGATCAGGCCCGGTTTGAGCACCAGCGTGTGCGGGATCATCGGGTTGTGCTCGGGGTCGGTGTACTCCTGGATGTCGAGGTCTTTTTGCACGATGCGCCCGGGGTCGGACAGGAAGGTCCACTGAGCGCCGACCGACGCGCGGAACTCTTGCAGGCTGTGATGATCATCTGTGGCGATCGTGGCGACCTGGGTGTAGGCCACCGCGATCTTCGAGTAATTGGCCGCCAATTGAAGATGCTGCTGATGTTCCTTGGGGCAGTAATTTCCGCGCGCCAACGTCAAGATCAACGGATCACGACCTTGAAGCTCGCTGAGGGTACGCACCGCTCCGGTGTGGTCCGGGAGGGCGTAGTCCGGGAAAACACCCCCAGGCTTGATATCAGGACGCATCAGATGGCTGCCTCTCATAGCCTTGAATGTCGGCCTTTATCCTGCCACCGGTGCGTCGATCGTCGCAGCCAGAAGCACCAGAGCGGACCGCCACCTGGCGTCGCGGCCCGCCTCAGGGCACCAGTGCGAGTTTGCCGATCGTGGATCGGGCGTCGAGTTCCGCGAGTGCTTTCGGGCCGTCGGCCAGCTCGTACACGGTGGGCTGGTTCGGGGCGAGCACGCCGGCGGCGATCAGCCCGAACATCTCCCCCATGACCTCGCCGAAGATGTGCGGCGCGGCCTGGATCAGGATGCCGATGTTCAGGCCGATGATGTGGACCTGGTGCTTGTAGACCAGGTCCCAGTTGCTGACCGTCGCGTCGCCGGCGGGCACGCCGTAGACGACCACGCGGCCGGTGACGCGCTTGGTCGCGGCCAGGCTGGCCTCGAGGGTGGCGCCGCCGACGGCCTCCAGCACCAGGTCCGCGCCGGCACCGTCGGTCAGCCGGAGCACCTCGGAGGCGATGTCGGCGTCGCGGGAATCGATGACGTGGTCGGCACCGAGCGCGCGGACCACCTCGTGCTTGCCCGGCGCGGCGGCGGCGATCACGGTCGCGCCGAAGTGTTTGGCCATCGTGACCGCGGCCTGGCCGGTCCCGCCCGCTGCGGCGTGGATCAGCACGGTCTGCCCGGCGCTCAGCCCGCCCAACGGTCGCAGGGCCGCGAGCGCGGTCGGCCAGTTCACCATCAGCCCCAATGCCTGCTCGTCGGTCCAGCCGACCGGCACGGGGACCGCTGCGGCGGCGGGCAGCGCCATGTATTCGGCGAACGCGCCGCCGGCGATCCCGACGCCGACAACGTGCGCGCCGAGAGCCGGCTCGGTGACTCCGGCGCCGAGGGCGGTCACTTCGCCCGCGGCTTCGATGCCGGCGACGTACGGCGGGTTCGGGCCGCCGGCGAACGTGCCTCGGGCCTGCGAGATGTCGACGAAATTGACGCCGGCGGCGGTGACCCGGATCAGGACCTCCCCCGGGCCCGGGCTCGGCACCGGCGCGTCCGTGATCAGGCGCAGGTCCCGTGGGCCGTGCAGCGACGTCTGTTCCAGGGCGCGCATGGTTGCGGGAGTGGTCATGGGAGCCACCTCTCTATTTGTTTATCGTACGACAAATAAAGCCTGTCATGCCTCGATCGCGCGAGTCAAGGTAAAGTTGATCGAACGACCAAGAAGTCCGGAGGACGCTGCATGGCTACACGCGGTAGGCCGCGCACCTTCGACCCGGACATCGCCCTGCGCACGGCGCTGGACCTGTTCTGGGAACGCGGTTACGAAGGGACCTCGCTCAGCGACCTCGCCGCCGCCATGGGGATCGCGTCGGCCAGCATCTACGCCTGCTTCGGCAGCAAGGAGGACCTGTTCCGCAGGGTCATGGCGCTCTACGGCACGACCTCCGGCGAGCCGCCCCGGCGTGCGCTGCGCGAACAGCCGACCGCACGGGCCGCCGTGCACGAAATGCTGCGCGCCACCGCCGACGAGATCACCCGCCCGGAGACCCCGCACTACTGCATGCTGATCCTGGCCGCCCCGACCGGCGCCATCGAAAACCACGCGGTCCGCGAGTTCCTGGCCGACCTGCGGCGCGACATGTTCACGACCATCACAGACCGGCTGGCCCGTGGTGTCACCGATGGCGACCTCGTCGTGGCGGCGAGCAGCATCGACGCGGTTGCCCGCTACTACACCACCGTCGTGCAGGGCCTGTCGATCCAAGCCCGCGACGGGGCCACCCGGGCCGAGCTGGAAACCGTCATCACGTGCGCGATGGCCGCTTGGGAGACCCTCACATCCGTACCGTCGCAGCCCTGACCTGATGTCATGGGTTCTGACCTGCTACCCGCGTGGGCCGAAACGCTCGTCGACCGGTTGCTCTCCTCGCCGCAGCGCGTCGATGTAGGCACGGTCGACGGCGAGACGGGCCGCCACCTCCAGACCCCGCGCGACGGCCCCGTGGCCGGGGATCACGACATCAACGTGTCCGGTGGCCTCACCCAACCGGTCGAGTGCGGCCTCGTAGACGTCAAGCTGATCGGGGCGCGGCGGGCCGAGAATCGGGACCAGGACGTCGGAGAGCATGTCGCCGGCGATCAGGACACCGCGGTCGGCCAGAAGGACCGCCGCGTGACCGACGGCGTGCGCCTCATGCTCCAGGATCTCGCCCGGCACGCCTCCGCCATCCTCGGGAAGCGGCGTGACCAGGCCGAACAGATCGAGAGGAATGCCCGACGCGCTCTCCGCCGCCATCTTCTGCCCCCGCTCCCGGGCGCCACCGGCAGCGTGCGCGCCGGCAGCGGTGGCATAGCGCGGCACGTCACCGAACCGCGGATGCCACAAGAGGTGGTCCCAGTGTGGATGCGTCGAGAATCCGGCGACCACCGGCACGCCAAGCCGGTCGACGTCGTCGGCGAGCTCGAACAGATCCGACCCGGCGATGCCAGGATCAACCAGGATCAACCCGCTGTCGCCGCGTACGACGATCGCATTGCTCCAGACCCACTCACTCTGCCGCACCCACACACCGTCGGCGACCTCGTCCAGCACCGACTCACACTCTCAGCTATCACCGACCGGCGCAATCACACCGACCATCGGGTGTCACAGCCGTCGGGTGGCCAGCAGATTGATCCCATGGACCGGGTCCACGTCCGCGCGGTCGGTCTCGGTGAACCCGACCTTGGCCAAAACCTGGCGAGAAGCGGTGTTCCAATCCCAGACCGAGGCCCACAGACGTTCGAACCCGGACGATCTCGCCCAGTCCACAACCGCCAACGACGCCTCAGTCGCGTACCCCTGCCGCCAGACCCGGCGTAGCAGCTCAAAGGCCAGTTCCGGTTCCCCGCGCGGCGCTCGTGCGCTGTCGACCAGACCGCAGTAGCCGATGATGTCACCGGCCTCCTTGCGCTCGACCGCCAGCAACCCGATCGATGACGGCCGACTGCGGCGGATCGAGTCCTCGAGGTCCGCGAGCGTCGGACGTCCGGCCGCGTCGATGCGACGGTGCGGCGGCACCCGCGAGTCACGCTCGGTCCACAGCTCCCGCAGGACAGCCGCCTCGACAACCCGCCACGGTCGCAGCAGCAGGCGACCGGTCTCCAAGACAATCCCGGGGCTCTCGGCAGCCGACATGAGCGCAACCCTCTCACGGACGAAGTCCGCAGGCCGCCGGCGGACCCGCTCAGCACTGCGGCGTCACGCGAACCCCATCCGTTTCAGCTCGGCCATGTCACGTATCACGATCATGCGATGACCGGTCGAGACCACCGACTTCGCCCGTAGCACCGCCAGAGCGCGTTGCACGCTCGGGTCCGAGGCGCCGATGAGTCCCGCGTACTCCGGCTGACTCAAGGAGATGTCGATGAGGGTGCCCTCGCGAACTCGTCGGCCATGGGTGAGGGCAAGACCGTGGAGTACCCGGGTCAGCTTGATCAGCGCCGAGCCGTCGCCCAACTCCACGCGCATGCGAGTGGCCCGGCGCAACTTCTCGCGTACGGTGCGCTCGACGGCCTTGGCGATCCCCGGCCGCGCCACGAGCAGCGCAGACCACGACCGGCGATCGATGGTGCGTACCAGCGTGTTGGCCGCCGTCACGACGGTCGCCGTGCGGGGCTCACCGTCGGCGGCGGCGAGTTCACCGACGATCTCGCCCGGCAACCGGACCGCCAGCAGCACCGGATGTCCGCCGTTGGTGTCGGCCATGACCTTGACGCAACCGCGCAAAACCGCATGGACAGTCGTATCCGTCTCCGCCTCGCGAATGAGCAACGCGCCGACCGGGCGTTCCTGCTCGACGCCAAGGGCAAGCAGGGCGGATCGGTCGTCGTCAGTCAGCGACCCGAGCAGGCTGCTCTTCGGCCAAGTCGCCATCGGTCTCCAGTCTCGGTCGTCACCGGCATGCCAGCCGCCGCATCTCCCGGAGGAGAGCGCTGGCCGGCCAGAACCGATGGTGCACGCGTTCGTCACACCAGTACAGCGGTTCAGCCGATCTGATCACCATCATCTGATTACTAGATTCAGCCCATGATCGATGTGGACCGTCCACGAAGCGGCGTGCATCATTGCGTCCTCGCCGTGGACATCGTCGGCTACAGCGGGATGCTCGTCCCCGAGCACGAAGAAGCGCAGCGGCGCCTGGTGGCGATACTCACCGAATCCTCAGCCGAAGCCGGGACCCCCATCGATCAATGGCACCTCCAGGCGTCCGGCGATGGCATGCTCGCGGTGCTGCCGGCCGGCCTCAGTGAGACGACCTTCATTCCGGCGTTCGTGATGGCGCTGGGTCCCGCGCTCGACCGTCACAACACCGGGGACCGCCCGACGCTGCGGCTGCGTGTCGCGATTCATCACGGCTACGTCGAGTGGGCTCCCAACGGATGGTCAGACGACACGGTCATCGAGGTCGGGCGGATGTGCGACGCCACCGAGACCCGGGCCGCGCTGACCGACCATCCGGATTCGACCTTCGTTCTCGCCATCAGCCCTCGAATCCATCACGACATCGTGGTACGCCGTCGGCTGCTCGACCCGGCGACGTTTTGGTCGGCGACGTTGACCTCCAAGGATCGGCAGTTACCGGCATGGCTCCACGTGCCCGTACGGCGGACGCAGCCGCCGACCGCACCGACCGCCGCCGGTCGATCGCGGCGGTGGGCCGTGTCGACGTTTGCCTCCGCGATCCTCGTGGCCGCTGTCACGACGGTATTGGTCTGGCCACGGGGCCACGACAACCACGCCGCCGCGTCCGGGCCGGCACCGTCGGCGTCCCAGCCCAGCGAACCCGCTCGCGCTGCCGCGGCGCCGCTCGCGATCGACGCCTCGCCCAGCGCCCTCGGCTACGCCGCCCCGGTCACCGGGACCGGCTCTATTCCCGACGGCTATCAGCTCTGGATCATGGTCCGGGTCACGGGCGGCTCCCGGTTCTGGCTGTCGGCGACGTCGCACGCCGCGGTCACGGCCGACAATCGTTGGCTGTCCTCCTGCATCTACTTCGGAACGCCGGCAGTGGACCCCGGCTCTCACGGAAACTTCACGATCTACGCCGTCCTCGTACCTCAGGACCAGGTCGATCCGATGATCATTAAGGCGCCGACGTACCAGGACGGATATCTCCTATCGTTACCCGCGTCGGCGCACTACGTGAGCGCGACCTGGACCCGCAACGACGACCTGAGCACCTGCTAGAGACCGGCGCATGATCGGCTACACCCCCCGGCCAGCCGATAGTCATCACCCGCCTCGTTCATCGCCGTCGTGTCTACGGTTCTACGCCGACGACGCCCGAGTCCACCCCATCATCTGATGGGGACGCCACCGCACCGCCTCGACAACACTCCTCGTCAAGACATTCACCGAGTGCATCGTGGGGCGGTCGTGATGGAATCGCATGTTTGTGCCCGCGGCGAACCACCTTCCCGCTCGGATTCCGATCACCGTGAACCGAGAGGGTTGACGTGGCGTCCGACGATGTAGCACGCACGATGGGACGCGGGCTGACGCGCTGGGAGAGCTACCAGCCCAGCACCCGTGCGGCCACGGTGTTCGGCGAGACACGACGCGTCCTGGAGCAGGCGCCCGACGTGCGGCAGGCCGCACAGGAGAAGGTCGACACCGCGACCGGAATCGGCGCCTTCCTCGGCGGCGTCGCCGCGACATATCTGAACGAACAGAGCCGATCACCGTTCGGCCGCACGTTCGGCGTCTCGGCGCGCAAGCGCACCAAGGAGGTCGAACTGACCACCGCGCTGTCGATGCTCGGCGGTGAACTCGCCGGAGGCATCGCGAAGATGAAAGTGCGCTCGCAGGAGCGCAGCTACCGCGACAGCGTCGGCATGCTGGTCTGGCAGGTGGTCAACATCGCCGGACGCGATGACGACGGTCGCGTCAACGCCTACAACGACGCGTTGCGCTGGCGGGTGCTCGACACCCTCGAACTCGACGATCGCGCCCGCACCCGGCTGGTCAGCGCGCCGCTGGCCGACTCGCTCCAGTCGCTGCACGTCCCGGCAATATCGACACAGACCCGCGACGCGATCGCCGCGTACGCCTTCCATGCCCACGCCCAAGCCCTCAACGAAAACGAGGCCGTGCGACGGATCGGGCCACTGCTGGTGCGCCTGGGCTTCTCGAAAGGCTCCGGCGACGCGTTCGCCCGGCACGCCCTCGTGGAATACCTCGGGGAAAGCGACTCGCTCACCCGTCACTACGACGCGCTCGCCTTAGCCGTGGCCGGCATCGCACGGCACCTGTCGATCCCGCTCGACATCATCATGCGCACAGCCCGGGACATCGTGCTCTACAACCCCTATGAGGCCGTCCGTGAACAGAACTGGGCGCGATTGACGCAACTCGTGAAGGCCGGCAGCGGCATCGCGTCGGCGCTCGGCGGCAACGCGACCGGGCCCGCGATGAGCATCGCGGCCATGGCCGCGCATCAGCTGATGAGTTCGTCGGCGAGCAGACCCGCGATCGACGGCGCCTACCTGTCCCTCGGCACCGACGCGAACCTTCCTGCTGCGTCGATGCAGACCTGGCTGCAATGGAACCGGTAACCACTTCACCAACGCTTTTCCGACTGGGAGTCCGTATGCGCACGCGTGCCTTGATCGCTCTGTTTCCCGGCCTGATCCTCCTGGCCGGATGCTCCACATCGACGCCTTCGGCGAGCCCGAAGGCGACGTCCCCGACCACGGCGGCGGTGACATCGACACCGACGCCAACCCCCACACCGACCCCGTCCGATACGACGCCCGTGGCGGCCGATTACTTCTCCACCGTCGTCCCTTCACTGGCGACCGGATGGAGTCAGGACCCCACTCTCTCCAACACCTACCGCGTCTTCATGCAGACAAGTGATCTGCATCGGAACTTCATCGTCGAGAAGAGCGACCCGCGCAATCCGCAGCAGTTGCAGGCGAACGTCGACAGTTACGCCGCGTTCCTGCGCGACAGCACGGTGCCAACCCTCACCCGCAAGATCACCGGCCGCAAGACGCTCACCGTGCACGGCTGGCCGGCCCGGCAGATCGACTTTCTGACCATCGAGGCAGGTAAGACCGTTTCCCAGGGCCGATTCGTCGCCTTCACGATCCCGGGCGTACGGGGCGTTTTCGACGTGATCCTCGAATCACCCAAATCCGCGTTCGGAAAGGACGCCGAACTCATCGACGCGGCGATCACCAATTTCTCCGCGAAGGCCTGACGCGGGGAAACTATCGTGGTGACATGGCGTTCGAAAAAGACCCGAGAGTCGACACGTTCATCGACGCGCTGCCCGATTGGCAGCAGGCGTTCTGCCGAGAGATCCGCGAACTCGTGCACGCCGCCGATCCCGAGGTGATCGAAACCATCAAACGCACCGACCGGCCCTATTTCGTGCTAGCCGGCAACATCTGCGCGATGCAAGCCGCGAAGGACCACGTCAACATCTTCCTCTACGACGGCGCGATCGTCCCCGACCCGGACGGGATCATCACGGCCGGCCACGACAACACGACCGCCCGGACCATGGCCCTGCGGCCCGGTGACACCGTGAATCGGCGCGCCGTCGACACCATGTTCCGGCAGATCATCGCCAACAACCGGGCGGGCGGATGGCGGAAACTCAAGCGCGAACGCTCGTAGTTCTGCGTCCTGTTCTGCCTGGGCCGACGGGTGCGCGAGGGCTTGCATAGATGCAGGCGGCGGGCGCTCGGCCCGCCCGGCATCAGGAGCGATCCATGGGTACATCCACCATCGGCAACGTGGTTCTCGTCCACGGCGGTTTCGTCGACGGCTCGGGTTGGCAGGCGGTGCATCGGCTGCTGACCGCTGACGGCTTCACGGTCAGCGTCGTGCAGAACCCGACGCTGTCGCTGGCCGGCGACGTCGAGGCGACTCGTTTCATCCTCGACGGACTCGACGGGCCGGCAGTGCTGGTCGGCCACTCGTACGGCGGGGCGGTCATCAGCGAAGCGGGTACCCATGACGGAGTTGCCGCTCTGGTCTACATCGCGGCGTTCGCTCCGGACAAGGGCGAGTCCGTCAACACCCTGATCGCGGACCCGCCGCCCGGTGCACCGGTCCCGCCGATCCTGCCGCCCCGAGACGGTTTCCTCTTCCTGGATCGGAGCAAGTTCCGGGCCTCGTTCGCCGCGGACCTCACCGTCGAGGACGCCGCCTTCCTGGCCGACTCCCAGGTGCCGTGGAACGTCGCCGCCCTCGGTGGTGTGGTCACGGAACCGGCGTGGCGGACCAAACCCAGCTGGTACCTCGTCGCGACCGAGGACCACATGATCCCGCCGCCGGCACAGCGGGCCATGGCCGCCCGGGCCGGTGCGGTGACCACCGAAGCCGTCGGCAGCCACGCCGTCTACGTCTCCCAACCCGGCGCCGTCGCCGACCTCATCCGGCAAGCCGCCACGGCCACCCGCTGAAACCCACAAGAATGATCAGCCACCCCGCCATCGTCGCGGATCTCATCCAGACGGCCGCCAAGGCGGTCAGCTGAATCCTCCGCTACCGGAGCCGGTCGGGCCCGACCGGACCGCCTCTGACCTGCCATCAAAGGATCGGCCATGATCCAACCGTGTCGGTGACCGTCCGCTCGTCGGACGATCACCGACACGCCCCCGTCCGAACAACCGGTCCTTTGACAGAGGCGGTCGCGTCTCGTTACTCGTATCGTCTTCTCCGAATGCCCAACGCATCGCGGCGGAACGACAACGCCGCTGATGCCTCGCTTCCGGACGGTGCGCCAATTACTGAACAGCCAAGCTTTGCCGAAGTGCTGCGCCACCATCGACGCACGGCCCGCCTCACGCTCGAACAACTCGCGGAAGCGTCCGGTGTGAGTGCCCGAACGCTCTCGGACATGGAACGCGGACGCAGCCGCGGACCACAGCACCGCACGGTGGCCGCCCTCGCCGACGCCCTTGATCTCGGCGAGATCGACCGCGACCAACTCCTCGGCTTGGCGCGCGACGGGCGGCTCCGAGACCACTGGACACGCCCGAGCGGCCTGTGCGAACTACCCCGATCTGTCGACGACTTCACCGGCCGGGCGGTGGAACTCACGTGGATCGACGACGTCGTTCGACCGGAAAGCTCCCCCGGCGTCGCCGGCGTGGCACTCGTCACCGGTTCGGCCGGGTTGGGAAAGACGACCTTCGCCGTCCGCGTCGCCCATGGCCTGCGGCCGACCTTCCCGGACGGAGTGCATTTCCTCGACCTCTACGGCATGTCCCAGGACCCGCTCGCCGCAGACGAAGCCCTTCGGCTCCTCCTGCGAGCCCTCGGCGTCGCGGACCCATTGATACCCGACGACACCACCGGTCGCGCATCGATGTACCGATCCCTGCTGCGGGACCGGCGCATCCTGATCGTGCTCGACAACGCCGCCTCCGAAGACCAGGTCCGGCCCCTGCTACCGGGCGGCGGCGCGAGCAGAGCACTGGTGACCAGCCGACGGCTCCTGGCCGGTTTGGAAGGCGTACGCAGGCTCAACCTCGGCCCCCTCGCGTTGTCGGAGGCCACCGACCTGTTGAGCCGGATTCTGGGCGAACGCTCGGCGGCGGACGGCGAGGCGGCGCTTACTCAGCTCGCGCAGCTATGCGGTGGCCTCCCGCTCGCGCTGCGGATCGTCGGAAACCGTCTGGTCAGCCGGCCCGGCTGGAACGCCATCGACCTCGCTGTCCGGCTCATGGACGAGGAGCGCCGTCTGGAGCAGTTCAGCGCCGGTGATCTCAAGATCACAACCGCGGTCGGGTTGTCCTACGAACAGCTGGGAGCACCGGCGCGCCGGGTGTTTCGCCGACTCGCCCTGGTCCCGGGCCATGACTTCGACGACGCGCTCGCCGCCGTGCTCGGCAGCACAACAGTCGAGGGAGCCTGGGACGCCCTCGACGAACTCGTCGACCTCGGCCTGCTCCAGGACGGCTCGTCCGGCCGTTACCGCTTCCACGACCTGGTCCGGCTATTCGCGCGCGACCGTCTCGCGCAGGAAGACACCTCGGCCGACCGGGACGTCGCTGTCGACAAGATGACGTCGTGGCTATTGCGGATGGCCAACGCCGCCGGACACTGGTTCGAGCCCACGTACCGTCATTCCGACTCCATCGATGCCGACCACGCCGACGACGACCACCCCGACGCCGACCTCACCGATCTGTCCTCCCCGGAGGAGGCCGAACAGTGGCTGCGCGTGAACGCCGAGAACTGGCTGGGAGCTTTGCGGCACGCGGCAGCCACCGGCGGCGACACCGCCGTCCTTGACTGCGTCTGGTCGATGCGCTGGTTCTCCGGGCGGTGGATGCACGGTCCGCACTGGCCAGACGTCTTCGACCTCGGCGCCGAGGCCGCCGCCGCTCTGGGTGACTCGGCGGATCAGGGAGCTCACCTGACCTATCTGGCCAGGGTCTACCACGCGACGCCGTACCCTTCGCCCGACGTCGTCATGCGCTACGCGTCCGAGGTTCTGGACACCGCGACACGCAGCGGCGCCACCGCCCAGATCGCCTGGGGCCACATGTACGTGGGCCGGGCACTACTCGCGCTCGGACAGCTCGACGCGGCCTCGACATCCGCGTCGACAGCAGCACGGATGTTCAAAGACCATGGCGACGTTGACGCGTACTGTCAGAGCCTCGGCGCCGTGGGCGAGTCCCTCTGCGGCGAAGGACGGTACGCCGAGGCGCTGGAGCAGTACCTCGAGATGTACGCGGTGGCGAGCGACGAGCGATCGGGCATGAATCTGCGGATCGCGGCGTGGACGCGGCCGAATTCGCTGGCCTTCGCCGGTCGATGTCTGAACCTGCTCGGCCGCCGGACCGACGCGATCGTCAAATTCACCGAGGCTAGTGACCTGTTCGAGCAATTCCCCACGTCCGGATCACTGGCCCGGTGCCTCCAGTTCCTCGCCGGGGTGCTGGCCGACGACGGCCGCGCCGACGAGAGCCGCCAGACCTACGCGCGGGCGGCCGACGCGTTCGCGACGATCGGCGATGCCGACGCCAGTAGCCGCTGCCGCGACCTGGCCGCCCCCGCCGAGTAGCCGGGTTGGCCATCGCTGCGACCGGAGCGCCTCAAACCTTCATCGAACTCGCAACAGGGCGTGACGTCGGCGTTAACCGTCGTTGATCCCTTCTCGCCGCATCTGCTCGGACAGCGGCGAGCGCGCGGTGCGAAAAACCATCCTCAGATTGACATCCTCCGCAGCGGAGTGAGCGGCCCGGAGGGTGCCGATGCTCGCCGCGTCGATCGCGGTGACGGCGTTGAGGTCGACGACGAAGGAAGTGGGGCGGCGGCGCATGATGACGTCAATGAGCGCGTGGCGTAACTGCTCGGCGGTCGTCGCGTCAATGTTGCCCGCGGCGTGGATGGTAACCGTGGAAAGGGGTGTTCCCGTCGTATTCATGTGGATGGCGCCCATGGCAACCTCCGGGACATGATTCCGTTACGTGCCGCGAACTTACCGCATAGATCGCGAGACGGAAATGTCCTCGGATTCATTCCCGCGACCAAAAGGACCAGCGTGCACGTTCGGCTCTCGACGGACACGGACAGCGAAGTGGGGCTCACGCAGCGACGATATGTCGCACCGCGAGCCCTACCCCGAATCACAGGCTGACCAACGAAATACGCGGTCACGGTCGGTCGAGCTCGCTCGGATCTCCGGTCTCCAGCGAGTCTGCGGTGTCCGCGGACGGCGGATGAAACTCTTCACCTTCGGCCAGCAGATCGTTGGTCAGCGATGGTCCGTCGTGACCGGTCGCGGGTGTGCCCGGTTCGACGGCGGCCCCGGCGATTAGCCGAACTGCCTGATCGCGGCGTCCGCGACGGCGCTCATATGTTGGGCGGCGCTGCGGTAGTCGCTGGTCACACGGTTGGTGCAGTAGGCGAACGCGAGCTTCCGCGTGGGGTCGGCCCACGCGATGCAGACGTTGCTGCCGTTGTGGCCGAAGGTGAG
Organism: uncultured Actinomycetota bacterium; assembly: GCA_963797605.1. Taxonomy (GTDB): domain Bacteria; phylum Actinomycetota; class Actinomycetes; order Mycobacteriales; family Micromonosporaceae; genus DASQPR01. The sequence goes on from CAWCPX010000010.1 coordinate 44,675, forward strand.
TGGGCCGGTGAGGGTGCCCAGCGGATGGTTCGATCCCGGGATCGGGCCACCCAGTTGGACGCCCTGGGCGTAACGGATGGGCATGCGCAGGAACCGATCGATGAGGTCGTCGTCGTTGGTGGGGATCCGCATCTCGGCGACGGCGGGCTCATCGGTCAGCAGGCTGGCATAGAAACGGGCGAGGTCTCGAGCGGTGGTGGACAGTCCGGCTGCGGGGATGACGGCGGCCCGGACGCGACGGCGGTTGACGAAGCTCCGGCTGATGAATCCGGCCAGGCCGGCGCCGTCCACCGGAACGCGTCGGTGGCGTTCGGAGCGCCGGCAGCCCGAGGTAGGTGTCGTGCAGACCGGCCGGATCGCAGATCCTTTCCTGGTAGAGCGTGGGCAGCGGCCGGCCGGTGACCCGTTGGGCGACCTCGCCGAGGATGAAGCCGTAGTTGATCACGTGGTAGGCCGGGACCTCGCCCGCGGGCCAGCGCGGCTCCGCACGTTCGGCCGCGCGGATCGACGAGCGCCAACTGGGCATGGTCAGCATGTCGACGACTGCGCTCCGCGAGATCGGCATGCCCGCGCGGTGCGACAGGACGTGCCGGACCGTGATGGCGGGTTTGCCGAACTCGGGCCAGTAGCGCGCGACCGGCTCGTCGAGGTCGATCAACCCGTCGGTGGCGAGCCGGTGCACGAGCAGCGCGACGAAAGGCTTACCCGCGGAGAAGACCCAGAACAGACTTTCAGGCCCGCACCGGTACGCCTCGTCCAGCACGATGTCACCGTCGCGGATCACGCATATCTGAGCGCGAGCACCGCGATCGCGCACGAGTCGGACGATGTCGTCGGTGCCGACAGGTTCGGTGCTCTCACCAACCGCCACGTCCGCCTCCGGAAGCGTTCACAGAACCCGTTGAGAAGCCACGCCAAGCTCACCACATCGGACCGCGAGGCTCTCCATCCGGTGGCCGCGGTCGCGGACACGACGGAGGACCGCTACCCGTACCGCATCACGTGTTTCCCCGCAGGCCTCTCACGGCGTCAACGCTGACCGTGACCCCATCCGGGCAGCGAAAGGAACCCCTCATGAGACGTCTGTGGACCGCGGCGGCCGGCGCCGCCCTGCTCATCACGTCCTTGCTCGTCAACGCACCGGCAGCGAGCGCCGCGACCAGCGCCAACCTCATCGTCGGTGGCGACGGGGAGGCGGGCCACTGCACCACCGACTGGCATGCCGCCACGACCATGCCGGGTTGGACCGTCGTGTCCGGCAGCCCGGACATCGTCTGCTACTCCACCGGCACCTTCACCCACCCGGCCTCCCCTGCCACCGGGACATCGTTTCTGGCTCCGGGTGACCAGGGCGACGGTTCGATCACCCAAACCGCGAACGTGTCCTCGGCGGCGACCGCGATCGACGGCGGCTCCGTGACCTACAACCTCTCCGGGTGGCTGGGCGGTTGGACGAACTATGCCGGGTACGCCACCGTGACCGCCACGTTCTTGAACGCCGCCGGGTCGGCCATCGGGACCGCGGCGAGCCTGCCGACCGTAACCGCCGCGAACCGTGGAAACACGACCGGGTTCCTCGCGCGCAGCGCGACCGGGTCGGTGCCGAAGCTGACGCGCGGCATCCGGGTCACGGTGGGATTCGTGAAGAGCAGTGGTGAGTCCGGCTACGCCGACAACCTCTCGCTGACGCTGTCGACCGCGGTGACCGCGCCCACGCTGACGCAGCCCGCGAGCGTGGTGCCGGCCTTCGACCACGTGTTCATCGTGATGATGGAGAACACCGACTACAACGAGGTCGTCAACGATCCGGCCGACACGCCCTACGTCCACTCGCTGATGTCGGCGGGTACGTCGATGGCCAACTTCCACGCCGTCTACCACCCGAGCGACGAGAACTATCTCGCGATCGCCGGTGGTGAGACGTACGCGGTCGGCGGCACCTACTTCCCGAACATCAACGACCCGCGGGCCAACCTCGGCGATTCGCTCGAGACGGCCGGAAAGACGTGGAAGGCGTACGAGCAGGGCATGGGTACGCCCTGCAACACGAACACGCAGTACGACTCCGAATACGAGCCCGACGACGCGCCGTTTTTCAACTACACCGACATCAGCGGTAACGCGGCTCGGTGCGCGGCGCATCTGTTCGACACCACGCAGTTGACGACCGATCTGCGCAGCGCCGCTACGACGCCGGCGTTCTCCTGGCTCGCGGCCGATGACTACTACGACGGCGAGGCGTCCGGCAACGGATCCGCGGCGAGCCTGCGCGTGCAGGACGGCTGGCTGCGGCAGACGCTGGCACCGATCATGACCTCGCCGGCGTGGACGACGCAGAAGTCGCTGATCATCCTGACCTGGGACGAGGACTCGACCGAGGCGGGCAACCACATCCTCACGACGTTGGTGGGCTCGCAGGCAACCGTGACCGCCAACAAGGTCAGCCAGACCCGGTACGACCATTACAGCACCGGGCGCACGATCGAGGCCGCGCTCGGCCTGCCCGCGTTCAACAGCAATGACAGGTACGCCGTGCCGCTCAACGACGCGTTCACCGCTGGTGGCGGCGGCACGGGTGGCGGCACGACGAGCACCCTGACGACGAGCACCCCGAACGTCCCCCACGGCACGTCGATCACGTTCCAGTACGCCACACCGGCGGCGACATCGAGCAGCACGAACTGGATCGGCATCTACCCGACCGGTGTCACACCCGGCAGCCAGTCGTCGCTGACCTGGCAGTATTCTGCGGGCACCAGCGGCTCCACGACGCTGAGCACGAGTTCGCTCGCGGCCGGCACGTACGCCGCGTGGTACTGCTACAACGACGGCTACACCGTGCTCGCGGGCCCGACCACGTTCACGGTCTCCTAGCGGTTACGTCAGGCCCCCGCAGTGTTCATCATTGCGGGGGCGCCGCTGCGGACATTGACGGACGAACAGTGCCGGTGGGTGCCGTACGCCGTCTCGTAGAGATACCTAACAAATCCTCCGTATCCGCGTACTTGGGCGAATTGTCATGATGTGATCTGGTGTGTTCGCGTACGTACGCGAGTGGACCAACACCGACGGAGGGAGCACGCCATGGGACTCGAGGACAAGATCAACAACAAGGCCCAGGAAACCGCGGGCAAGGTCAAGGAAGGTCTCGGCAAGGCGAAGGATGACCCCGACCTGGAGGCCGAGGGGCGTAAGGACAAGGCCGCCGGCAACCTCAAGCAGGCGGGTGAGAAGGTCAAGGACGCCTTCAAGAGCTAGATCATCATCCTCGACGGCCGGCGCCGCGTTCGGCGGCGCCGGCCGCCGGCGTATACGTCGACAAATGTTTGCATTGCCATGTTTGGGCATGCCGAATGGACGAGCATCGAGCAGAGGCGCCAGATCGCGGCGCCGTGAGTCCAGAGTCGTACCCGTGTGCAAGGTGGGGTGTTTTCATGACCAGCCCAGAGCGCCAGCCGACCACGACCGATGCCGGCATCCCGGTCGCGAGTGATGAGCATTCGCTGACCGTCGGCCCGGACGGACCGCTCCTGCTACAAGATCATTACCTGATCGAGCAGATGGCGAACTTCAATCGTGAACGCATCCCGGAGCGTCAGCCGCACGCCAAGGGTGGCGGTGCGTTCGGCACGTTCGAGGTGACGCAGGACGTCTCGGCGTTCACGCGGGCCGCCGTTTTCCAGCCGGCGACGCGCACCGATGTGCTGGTGCGGTTCTCGACGGTGGCCGGCGAGCGCGGCAGCCCCGACACCTGGCGCGATCCACGGGGATTCGCCGTGAAGTTCTACACCAGCGCCGGAAACCTGGACATCGTCGGCAACAACACGCCGGTGTTCTTCATCCGGGATCCGCTGAAGTTCCAGCATTTCATCCGGTCGCAGAAACGGCGCGCGGCCAGCAACCTGCGCGACAACGACATGCAGTGGGACTTCTGGACGCTGTCGCCGGAGTCGGCACATCAGGTGACCTGGCTGATGGGCGATCGCGGGATTCCCCGATCATGGCGGCACATGAACGGGTACTCCAGCCACACGTACATGTGGATCAACGCCGCCGGTGAACGGTTCTGGGTCAAATACCACTTCGCCACCGACCAGGGCATCGAATTCTTCACCCAGGACGAGGGCGATCAGATGGCCGCCGTCGACGCCGACTACCACCAACGCGACCTCTACCAGCACATCGGGGCCGGCAAGTTCCCGAGCTGGACGCTGCGGATGCAGATCATGCCGTTCGACGACGCGAAAACCTATCGGTACAACCCGTTCGACCTGACGAAGGTCTGGCCACACGCCGACTATCCGCTGCACGAGGTCGGCCGGCTCACGCTCAACCGAAACGTCACCGACTACCACACCGAGATCGAACAGGCGGCGTTCGAGCCGAACAACCTTGTGGCCGGCACCGGACTGTCCCCGGACAAGATGCTGATGGCCCGTGGATTCAGCTACGCGGACGCGCACCGGGCCCGGCTGGGCGTCAACTACAAGCAGATTCCGGTCAACGCACCACACGCGGCGGTCCACAACTACTCGAAAGACGGCGCGATGCGGGTGACCAACGTCAGCGATCCGGTCTACGCCCCGAACTCGTACGGTGGCCCCGAGGCCGATCCCGCCCTGACCGATGACGGCGGCACCTGGTATTCCGACGGCGACATGGTCCGCACGGCGTACACGCTGCGGCCCGACGACGACGATTGGGGGCAGGCCGGCACGCTGGTGCGCAAGATCCTCGACGACGCCGCCCGCGACCGGCTGGTCACCAACGTCGTCGGCCACCTGCTCAAGGGCGTCAGCGACCCGGTTCTCGAGCGGGCCTACCAGTACTGGCGCAACGTCGACGCGGATCTCGGCGACCGGATCGAAGCCGGCGTACGCGCGAAGAAACCGGCGGAGTAGACGTACCACTATAGATTGACATATTTGAATGTAATCGTGCCTTCGTCGATCCTGTCAGGATGACTCAGCGACGTTGGTTAGTGACAGGCTGTTCCAGTGGACTCGGCCGGGCTTTGGCCGAAAACCTCGCCGAAACCGGTGAGCACGCGATCGTCACCGCCCGCGACCCCGACACCCTCGCCCATCTCGCCAGCGCCTACCCGGCGACCATCGGCGTCGCCGCGCTCGACGTACGCGACGAAGCGCAGTGCCGCGCCGCCGTCGATCTCGCCGGCCAGCGGTTCGGCGGGATCGACGTGCTGGTCAACAACGCCGGCTATGGCCAGTTCGGATCGGTCGAGGAGGTCTCCGAACAGGAGGTCCGCGACCAGTTCGAGACGAACTTCTTCGGACCGTGGCGGCTGCTGCGGATGGTGCTGCCGCAGTGGCGCGAACGCCGGTCCGGGCACGCCCTGTTCGTCTCCTCGACGTCCGGATCGATGGCGCTTCCCGGCCTGTCGGCATACACGGCGAGCAAATTCGCGCTCGAAGGGCTGGCCGAGGCGACCGCGAGCGAGACCGCGCACCTCGGCGTGAAAACGACGGCCCTGCAGCTCGGCGGGTTCGCCACCCGGTACGGCACGTCGCTCATGGAGCCGGCGACACGGATCGCCGACTACGCCGTGGCCGAGGACGGCATGCTGGCGGGCACCCGAGCGCTCGACGAGTACGAGTTCCGCACCCCCGTAGACGTGTTTCCGCTGCTGGTGCGCAAGGTGGTGGCGATGGAGAAGCCGCCGCTGCGGATCCCGTTCGGCCGCGACATCGAAGTCTTCCTCGCCCCGACGCTCGCCGCCCGGCACGCGGCCTTCCTGCAGGCGCTCGCGGACGGCTGGCACACGGCGGAGTGGGCCCGGGGGTAGGTCGGCCCACGATCGGTCTTGTGTTTCGGCGTTCGATACGCGTAAATATTTAATTAACCTTACTTATAGATCCCGCGTGGATCCCCTGAAGGAGCTGCGATGAGACGACTCCGTACCGCGCTCGCCGCCACCGTCACCGCTCTGCTGTGTGCCATCCTCGTCACCGCCACCCCCGCCAGCGCCGCCGAACTGCTGACCAACGGTGGTTTCGAGAGCGGTTCCCTCTCCCCCTGGTCGTGCTCCGGCACCACCGGAAGCGTCGTATCCACCCCGGTCCACACCGGCACCAAGGCCCTGCACGGCGCGGCCACCGCGTCCGACAACGCCCAGTGCACGCAGACCGTCCCCGTCGTCTCCGGAACCTCGTACACGTTGACCGCCTGGGTCGAAGGCAACTACGTCTTCCTCGGTGTCACCGGCGGCGCGTCGACGTGGACCCCGGCGGCGGCGAACTGGTCCCAGCTGACCGTCACCTTCACCGCGACCAGCTCGTCCGTCCAGGTCTTCCTGCACGGGTGGTACGGCACCGGCGACTACTACGCCGACGACGTATCCCTACAGGGCCAGGGCGGCACCGGCACCACCGTTCCGGGTACGCCGGGCACGCCCACCGCCTCGAACATCACCAACAGCGCCGTCACCCTCTCCTGGGGCGCCGCGACCGGCACCGTTACCGGCTACCGGGTCTACGAGGGCACCACGGTCGACGCCACCGTGACGGCCACGACCGCGACAATCAGCGGCCTGGCCGCCTGCTCCACCCACACCTTCGGCGTCCGCGCCTACAACAGCGCCGGCGAATCGGGGACCGCCTCGGTCACAGTCACCACGACCGGCTGCACCACCGGCGTGCCCGGAACGCCCGGCAACGCCCAGGTCAGCGGCGTGACCAACACGTCGATCTCGTTGTCCTGGACCGCCGCCACCGGCACCGTCACGGGCTACCGCGTCTACGAAGGCACCACGCTGCTGACCACGGTCACCGGCACCACCGCCACCATCAGCGGCTTGACGGCGTGCGCCGGCCACACCTACGCCATCCGCGCCTACAACTCCACCGGCGAGTCCGGATCAGCGACGGTGACCGGCACGACCAGCGGTTGCACCACGACCACGCTGCCCAAACACATGCTGACCGGCTACTGGCAGGACTTCGTCAACGGTGCCACCCCGCTGAAGCTGGCGTCGGTCCCGTCGACGTACGACATGATCGCCGTCGCGTTCGCCAACGCCGACCCGAACAACGCCGGCGGCGTCACCTTCTCCGTCGACTCCGGGCTCTCCTCCGCGCTCGGCGGCTACACCGACGCGCAGTTGAAGGCCGACATCGCCACCGTGCATTCGCGCGGGCAGAAAGTGATCCTGTCCGTCGGCGGCCAGAACGGCTCCGTTTCCATCAGCAGTTCGGCCGCTGCCACGAACTTCGCGAACAGCGTCCACGGCCTGATGACGAGCTTCGGATTCGACGGCGTCGACATCGACCTGGAGAACGGCGTCAATGCCACGTTCATGGAACAGGCGCTGCGGTCGTTGCGCTCGCAGGCGGGCGCCAACCTGATCATCACCTTGGCGCCCCAGACGATCGACATGCAATCCACCGGTACGGCGTACTTCACGCTCGCCCTGAACATCCGCGACATCCTGACGATCGTGTACACGCAGTACTACAACTCGGGCAGCATGCTCGGCTGCGACCAGCAGTTCGCCTACAGCCAGGGCACGGAGAACTTCATGACCGCCTTGGCCTGCATCCAACTGCAGAGCGCGCTGCGACCCGACCAGATCGCGCTGGGTCTGCCGGCCTCTGGTTCCGCGGCCGGCGGCGGTGTCGTCAGCCCGTCGCTGGTCAACAGCGCGTTGGACTGTCTGGCGGCCGGCACGAGTTGCGGCTCGTTCGTGCCGCCGGCGCACTGGCCGACGATTCGCGGCGCGATGACCTGGTCGATCAACTGGGACGCCAGCAACGGGTACGCGTTCGCTAACACCGTGCACGGCCACCTGGTGACCATGCCGTAACGCGTCAGCTCGGCAATCCGGCCGGCCGTCTCGCCCGGGCAAGGGTGAGATGGCCGGCCGGCGCGTTCGGCACCCACGATCGTGGGTCAGCGCCTGTCGCTGCCGGTGAAGATCTGCAGGAAGAACAGGAAAACGTTGAGGATGTCGAGGAAGATCGACGCGGCCAGGAATGGCGCGGAGCTGATGTCCTGGGAGCGTCGCAGCCGCTGGAAGTCGACCAAGATGAACCCGGCGAAGATGACCAGGCCCAGGATCGAGTAGATCAGGGCGCCACCGGGGATGTTGACGAAGATCAGCACGATGCCGAACACGATCAGCGCCAGCAGCGCCCAGAACGAGACCCTGGCAATCGCGCTCAGATCACGCCGGGTCGCGTAGCCGGCAGCGCCGAATCCGGCGACGAACAGGGCGGTCGCGCCGCCCGCCTGCCACAGCGCCTGCGGGTCAACGCTCGCGTAATACGTCAAAGTCGGCGCGAACGCCAGCCCGACCAGCAAGCCGAAGCCGACCAATAGGCCGATGGTCAACTGCCGGGACCGACGCGCCGCGAAGCGCATGGCGATCAGGCACGCGAACGCGGCGATGAAGAACACGATCCCGATCGCGCCGGTTAGATTGCGGCCGAGATAGGCACCGAGCGCGAACAGGGCGGTCGTGACCGCGACGTATCCCATGGTCTGTGCGAACAGGGTGTTTGTCCGGTATCGGACCGGGGATCCGATTCCCGGGTAACTGAGCGACTCATTCATGTGACATGCGGCCCTTTCCGCCTGTGCCTGCGAGGCCAGCGCCGCCGCAGAAGGATTTTCGGGTCAGGACTGTCAGTATTGCCTGTCTGCCTGTGCCGCGTCACGGCCGTCCGACCTCGTGTCCTACCCGGGCGGCGACTTCGGTCGTGCGCTCGGCCTCGGTGGCGATCTCTCGGGCTCGGGCGGCCAACGTGGCGAGACCGACATGATCGAGCGCTTGCGCCGCCCGGCGACCGCTCCCGGCGGCCGCGACCGGGTCGCCGGATCGTTGATGGACGCGAGCGACCTGGAACTGTAGCTGAGCCCATTGCTTCCGGTCGCCGAGCGCGGCGGCCTGCGCCATGGCGTCGTGGTAGCGGTCCAGGGCCGGTCGATGGTGCCCCTCCAGCGACAGCACTTCGGCGAGGCAGCCCATGATGTTCGGATGGAGCGACGCCGTTTTGTCGGGATGTCGTCGCACCACTGCCAAGGCTTGCGTGTATGCGTGCCGAGCCTGGCCGAGCCGTCCGGCGGTCAGGTGCAGGTTGCCGAGCCCGATGTGGGCTTGTGCTTCGTGCGGCGGATGGCCGGCCACGGCGAAGCGTGTGATGGCCCACCCGAACAGCTGTGTGGCAGCGCCGGTGTGGCCGATCCGCCGGTAGGCGATCGCCATCTCGGTGGCACTCGTCGCGGCACGAGCCGGGTCGTCCATGCGGTGGAAAAGCACGCGGGCCCGGCGCAGGAGGGTCAGCGCTGCGTGCATTTCTCCTCGCATACGTAGCCGGCCGCCTTGGGCCAGCAGCAGCATCGCGACTTCGAAGGCCAGGTCGTCGCGGTCCACGACGAGGGGCAGGAGCCGGCCGGCGGCCGTCTCCCACTCCTGCGGGGCGTCGGACATGTCGGCCAGATTCGTCGCAGAGGTCAGGAGTTGCAGTGCCAGCCGTGTCCATCCCCGCTCGAACGCGTCATCGATCGCTTGGGCGATGAAGTGGCGTTCGGTGGTGAACCAGGCGATCGGGTCATCGTGGATAGGGCCGACATCGCACGCGCGAAACCACCGTTCGTTGCGGGCCTGGGTGGGATATCCCAGATGGTGTAGCTCGTCGTGGTCGACGATGAGGTTGGCCAGACTCTGGTAGACGCGCTGGAGCCACTCCTGTTTTACGGCCGGCGTGATCGGTTGCTCCCGCCCGTACAGCTGCACGAGATGGTGGAGCTGGTAGCGGCACTCGTCACCGGCCGGCATCGCGATCACCAGTGCCGCTTCGACAAGCTCGGTGACGGCGCCGGCCACGACCGGTGGACTCGCTCCGGGCAGGCAGGTCGCCACCCACCCCGGAGTCTGGGCCACGGGAAGAGCGGCGAGCAACCCGAACAGTTCGGCCGCCGGTGTGCTCAGCCGCCGATGCGACACAGCCAGGGTGCCGCGGACATTGCGGTCGCCGACGGACAACTCGCTGAGCCGAAGTCGCAGGTCAGCGAGGTTGCGGCCGAGGATCGCGGGGTCGACGTCGGTCTGGGCGGCCAGCCGCGCGCCGGCGATGCGAAGCGCCAGCGGCAACCCGCCGCACATCCGGGCGATCGTCGCCGCCGTGGACGGCGCAATGCCACCCACGGTTGACAGCAGCCGGACGGCGTCCTGGTCGCACAGCACGGTCAGACGCACCGGTGTGGCGCCGTCGATCGCGGCCAGGCTCGCCCGGGCCGTGGCTATCACCGCGCAGCCGCCACCGGTCGGGATCAACGGACGCAACTGCTGTTCATCGTGTACGTCGTCCAGGACCAGCAGCAGTCGGCGAACCGCGGTCACCGACCGGTAGAGGGCCAACCGCTCGTGCGGGTCGGCGGGGACCAGGTCCGGGTCGACACCCATGACCCGCAGGAACGTGCCGGTCACGATGTGCGGGTCAGCCGGGCGTTCCCCCGAACCGCGCAGGTCGGCGTACAGGCAGCCGTGTGGGTATCCGTCGAGTGCGCGTTGCGCGCCGAGGACCGCGAGCGTCGATTTGCCTACCCCGCCCATGCCGGTGATGGTGACGATGGTCGGGGCGATCGATGTCGACGGGCGATGCAGGCAAGCCGACATGATGGCCAGCTCGGCGCGACGACCCACGAAATCAGGCACCGCGGGCGGCAGCAGATTCGGTGTGCCGTACGCGGCGACGCTGATCTGTTCTTGCTCCGTGTGTGGGGCGACGCCGGGCACCTGGTCACGGAGGATCGCCTCGGCCACCGCGGTGAGTTCGGCGCCCGGGTCCAGCCCATCCTCGTGCGCGAGTTCTCGCCGATAGTCGTGGTAGAGCCGCAAGGCCTCGGCCGCCCGCCCACAACGTGACAGGGCGATCATCAGCCGCCCGCGCAAGCGCTCGTAGCCGGGATGGTCGGCGACGATCGGGGCCAGTTCGGCGACGACCTCGGTACATCGATCTGCCGAGAGGTCGAGCGTGGCCAGGTCATCGAGGGCGGCGAGCCGTCTGCTCGTCAGCTGAGCGCGCGTCGCCTCGACGAACGCGCCGGTGGCATCGGCCAGCGGATCTCCGTGCCAGAGGCCGAGCGCTTCCCGGAGGCGTTCGGCCGCCGACGCCGGGTGGGCGTGGTCGTCGGCTCGTCGCCGCACCGCCCGCTCGAACTGCAGAGCGTCAACGTCGGCCGCGTCGACGGCCAATTGGTAGCCGAACCGGCCACCGACGACCGCGAAGGTGCCGTCGATGGTGGCCAGCAGCCGCCGGATCGAGGAGACGGCGCTGTGGATCTGGGTGCGCGCGGTGGCTGGCTCGGCGCCGCCCCACATGGAGGCGACCAGGGTGTCCAGCGACACCACCCGGCCGACGTTGAGGGCGAGAAGAGCCAGCACCCCGCGGGCCTGCGCCCGTGAGACCGTGACCATGACGCCGCCGTGGAGCACGGCAACCCGGCCGAGTATCTGTATCAGCATGCCGCCCGCCGCATCGATTCTGGTCCATGCAGCCTACGGTGGCGATCCGATTCCCCACTGCCCCGTTTGCTCGCTCGAGCCCGCGACATCCGGCGCGGAAGGACGGCCTCGTGGAACGGTGCGAGGCCCCGCCGGTTGGCAGGGCCTCGCGCGGTTGTCTACTGGCCGAACTCGGCGTTGCGGACGCCTTCTTGGTTCCGGTGCGGATCACCAGGACTGCGCCGTGCGGCGGGTCAGCAGGGTCGGAAGTGCCAGAACGGAGTGACGTCGACGTAGCCGTCGTTGTACGCGACGTCGTCCCAGATGTCTTTGTAGTTGTTGTCGTAGAAGTGGGCGACCGTCAGCTCGGACTGATTGTTCTTGTACGGGGAGTTGCCCCACCAGTTCGACAGATCCCAGTACTGGCCGCATTTGTAGTACGAGAACGTGGTGCCTCGCACGATGATGCAGAACCATCCCGGGGAGCAGATGATGTCACTGGGCAGGTTGGGCTTGACGACGTTCGCGGTGCGGCCCGGGGATTCGGTGTAGGTGGGGTCGAAGGTCACGATGAGGCCGTCGTAGTCGATCCGGGTGGGCGAGACCTGGTGACCGCCGGGGGTGTCGGCGAGAACCTGGTTGACTCGGCTCTGTAGGGCGGTGGCCTGGGCGTTGGTCAGTCCGGAGGCGAGCGCCTGTGCGTGGAAGTTCGCTGGTGCTGCCGTCGTCGCGGACGCCGTCGCGACCAGCAGAGCGGTCACCGCGATCAGCGTCACGGCTAGTTTTCTGATCATGCGTGCCTCCTCCATGGACGTGCCGATTCGAAGATCACGACGTGTACCAGATGATGGGGCTGGTGAAGACGCTGTGGACGACCATGCTCGCGGTGTACGTGTAGACCACGGCTTTGGCTCCGTGGTAGGACTGCGGCAGGTTGACGTCGTAGCGGGTCCAGCAGCAGTAATGTCCGGTGCCGCCGATCGCGGTCAGCGGCGACACCCATTGCCCGAAGTCGCCGCCACTGGTCGTCTCGATGTGGATCGCGACGCGGTAGTAGACCTGGTCGGAGTCGGGTCGTCGGTTTTCGTAGAAGTCGGCTCGGATGTTGCCGCCGCTGTCGCCGTAGTTGACGCAGGCGCTGATGACGCTGTTCGACGTGCATCCGCCGACCGAGGCGCTGGCCGGGTTCGCGAACGCGACGATTCCGATGGTGGCGATCACCGCGACCATCAGCCCCCGTACGATGCGTTTGTACACTCGTCCTCCCGTTGATCGATCTCGTCCGAGCCGGCGGCCGTCATGGCGTCCGCCACCTCGATAGATCGATAGCGTTCCAAACGTCGCTACGCGTTAGCTAAACGCCGGCTATACGCGACTACCGGTCGCTGCGCCGCCGGGCGAGGTGGGCGATGATGTCAGCGGCGATGTCCACCCTCGGCGGCAGGACCAGCATGATCCGCTGGAATACCTGCTCTCGTGCCGAGGCCGGCAACGTGATGTAGGCCGAGATCGTGGAGAGGTGGCCGACGTAGTCGCGGGCGGTCATCGTCACGCTCCGCTCGACCACGCACTGCTGAACGTCGGTGAACCAGTCCGACGACTGGAGTTCGGTGCCCGGCCACTGCATGTGCTGCTCCGGTGGCGTCCCGTCCGGAGACGGGATGTCGTCGCTGTCCAAGAACTCCGCCCGGGCCGCGACGACCGCGTCAGCCACGGCGGGGTCGGCCAACTGCACCGGTCCTCCGAAAGACGCGAAGACGCCGCCGGGGTTCAGCAACGCGGCGATGCGCGGCCACCGACCCTCAGGGGTCGTCCAGTGCAAGGCAGCCGCCGCGTACACGAGGTCATAGGTTTCGCCGGGCCGCAGGTCCTCGAAAGCGGCTCGTACGGTCGTGACCTGCGGCGGCACATGCTGACGCAGTTCGGCCAGCATGGCGGCGTCGGGCTCGGTCGCGGTGACGGCGATCCCCGGCTGGGCGAACAGGCGGGTTGCTTTGCCCGTGCCGGCCCCGATCTCGAGGGCTGTCCGGACCGGCCGGCCGGCGTACGTCATGACGGTGTCGAAGAGTTCCACGGGATAGCCTGGGCGGAAACGCTCGTACGCTTCCGCCATTGCTCCGAAGCTCAGACCGCGACCAGACACGCCGAGCATCCTGACACGATCATGGCGTCGACGCTCGGCATTTTCCGGGGATGCCCCGGTTGGGCTCAGCGCGTCTGGGCGACCATGCGGGCGTCAGAGAGGGCGTCGCGACGATGCGGCCACGTTCGGAGGTCGGGAAGCGGTCGAGCATCGCCCGCACCTCGTTGGCGTCGACGTTCGCACCGAACAGCTCGCTGCCCGGCTCCAGGCGCACCCCGTCGGCGAGCGCTCCAGCGGCGACGGGGTCGAACCCGAGCGCGTCGACGAGGGACGCGACCGTGGCCACGTCGTGCGGGCCGTCACCCGCGATCGCGATGGCCTTGCGCCCGGGCGTGCCGGCGGGGCGGGCTCCGTCTTCGAGGTCGTGGTAGCCCATGTGGTTGAACGCTTTCACGACCCGTGAGTCCGGCAGGAACGCCTGCACGATCTCGCTGGACGATGTACGCGGATCGGTGAGGTCGTCGCGGACGCCGTCGACCTCCCACCAGTAGTTCATGGCGTCGATGACGAGTTTGCCGCGCAACGCTTCGACCGGGACGCTCCGGTGGCGGCCGAGCGGCAGGGCGAGCACGACGATGTCGGCTCGCTCGGCGGCGTCGGCCGCTGTCGTGGGGACCGCGCCGGGCGTCAGGACCTCGACGATCAGCGCGATGTTCGCGGGGTCGCCGGAGCCGGCGATCAGTACGCGGTAGCCGGCGGCGACGGCGAGCCGGGCCAGCACGGTGCCGACCTTGCCGGCTCCGAGAATGCCGATGGTGGTGGGCATGGTCTAGCTCCCCATGAGGTCACGGACCATGGGCATGACCCGGGATCCGAACAGTTCGACGGCGCGCATCCTGGCGCTGACCGGTTGGGCTCCGGCGGTGTAGATGAGGTCAAACCGGCCTACGCCGAGGGCACTGGCCGCCTTCGCGATCTTGCGGGCAACGGTTTCCGGTGAGCCGATGTAGAGCGAACCGTGCTCGACTTCGGCGTCGAACTCGCTGCGCCGCAACGGTGCCCAGCCGCGCAGGGCGCCGATGCGGTCGCGCATCACCTTGTAGGTCGGGTAATACAGCTCCTTGGCCTGTTCGTCGGTGTCGGCGATGAAGCCGGGCGAATGCATGCCGACCGGGTGTGCGACGGTGCCGAGTTGGTCGGCGGCGCGGCGGTAGAGGTCGACGTACGGGGCGAAGCGCTCCGGGGAGCCACCGATGATCGCGAGCATGAGGGGCAGCCCGTAGTGCGCGGTGCGGATGACCGATGCCGGGGTGCCGCCGACGCCGATCCAGGTGGGCAGGCGCCCGGATTCGGTCTTCGGGTAGACGTCCGCGTTGTCCAGCGCGGCACGGGTGGTGCCGTGCCAGGTGACGGGTTTCTCGTCGAGGAGTTTGACGAACAGATCGAGCTTCTCCTCGAACAGCACGTCGTAGTCGTTCAGGTCGTATCCGAACAGCGGGAACGATTCGGTGAACGAGCCGCGGCCCAGGATCACTTCGGCTCGGCCGTTGGAGATCGCGTCGACGGTCGCGAACCGCTGGAAGACTCGGACGGGGTCGTCGGAGCTCAGCACGGTCACGCCGGAGGCGAGCTTGATCCGGGAGGTCCGGGCGGCGATGCCGGCGAGAACGGTCTCCGGGGTGGAGATCGAATACTCCGGGCGGTGGTGCTCACCGAGCGCGATGACGTCGACTCCGAGATCGTCGGCGAGCACGGCCTCCTCGATGACCTGCCGGATCGCGGTGGCGTGCGAGACGGGCGCGCCGGAATCGTCCTCCGGGACGTCGCCGAAGGTGTCCAGGCCCAGGACGAGGTCGGTCATGGCAATGCCCTCCAAGTAATTGACACATCAATCATGCAGTATATAGTTGACATGTCAAACACTGAAGGGCGGCCCGTTATGCCCCCATCCCGGCGACTCCCCTCGCGTAGCGAACTACGCACGTGGCGCGAATTTCTCGAAACGACCGAAACCCTCCGCACGGCGATCGCCGCCCGGTTGCAGAGCGAGTCGGCGCTCTCACCAGGCGACTATGCCGTGCTCCTGGCGCTCAGCGAGGCAGAGGGTCACCGGATGCGCTCGTCCGAGATGGCCTCGCACATCGGCTGGGAGCGCAGCCGTCTGTCCCACCACCTCGGCCGGATGGAGCGACGGCAACTCATCGGCCGCGAAGAGTGCGCCGCCGACAGCCGGGGCGCGGAGATCGTGCTGGCACCGGCCGGCAGCGCGGCCTTCCACGCCGCGACAGTCCCCCACCTGCGTGCCATCCGCGAGCTGTTCGTCGATGCCCTCACACCCGAGCAAATCACCGCCGCAGGCGAGATCGCCACAGCGCTGCGAGCACGATTGTTCGCGGCTGACGAAGTCGCGGACCGGCAAGTTAGGCGGTCGTGAGGATCTCGGTGCGCTCGACATCAAGCGCCGCCGTCCGGGACGCTGCCGACTCCGCCCGGCGCCCAAGCTTGAACCGGATCTGACGGACCACGTTCAGCGCTCGCTCCACGTTGTCCTGAGCGGTGCGGATACGGTCACCGACCGCGAGATCGGTGAAGATGTTGTCGAACCACACGTCCACGAAACGCGTCATACTGTCCATCGCCAGTTGCGGCGCTGTGACTCCGAGTCCCTCGATGTCGGCGAGTTCGATGCGCAGGGTCGCGAGCCGGCGGTCCGCGTACGCGGCGGCCTCCGCGGCCTGGTCCATCCGGTGATGCTTGATCGCGCTGCTGGCCGCGCCGCCGCCGAAGAACGTGTCGTAGGTCGACCAACTCGACGCGCTGGACAGACACTCCTTGACCGAGCCGAGGGCCGACAGTGCACCGTCGACCGCGTCCTGTGCCTCGACGATCTCCCGCTGCTGCGCGACTATCGCGCCACGTTCGGCCGCGATCTCCAGCAGCCGAGCGCCGCGCGGGTCATCGGTGCCGGCCAGGTAGGACTCCTTGTCCGCCAGCACCGTGGCATAGGTGGCCGGCGCGGCGGCCAGCTGCTCGATCCGGCGTCGCGCCGCCGCGATCTCGGTATCGAGCGCACCCAGGAGCGATTCGGACTCGGCGACGCGGTAACGCGCGGCATCGGCCTGCGCGCGCTCGCGTGCGATCGCGTCGTCCCGGTTGCCGCGCAACGACGCCACGATCCGGGCCATCGAGAGGTGCTCCAGCCGTTCGACGTCCGCCTCTTCGGAACGCAGACCGGCCTGGAGGGTTTCGAGCTGACGGCGGGCGATGGCCGCCCGCTCCCGCAGATCGCGGTGCCGCTCGACGGTTACCTCGTGTTCGCGTAACGCCTCCGCGGCCGCTGCGAGCCGCGCTTCGATGTCTTCAGCCACCGCATCAGTGGAGCATGTCAGCGCAACGGCCTCGACCCTGCGCGAGGTCCCGACGAGGCTTCAGCTGACGGCAGGGTTGGTCTCTCGGCCCTTATCCGGCGCCGACGTCGATGGATTGCCGCCGGAGCCAAACATTGGTAGACATCCATATATTGGTAGGTCGCCTCTCCCCCGTCAGGAGCGCTCCCGTGATCCGTCGCATCCTCCTCACCGCCACCGTCCTCGCCGCGGCCACGATCGCCGTGGTCCTGCCGGGCTCGCCCGCGCAAGCATCCGCATGCCCGATTCGCGACGAATGTTTCACGACGTTCTACAGCAGCCCCGCACACACCACCGTCGTCGGCACGCTCGCCGAGTTCTGCGGCGGCGGTTCATCGATGACCGGCGTACGCAGCGGATACTTCGTCACGAGCCGCGAGAGCTGCTGACCCGACACGGCTTCCCGGGCGGTCATCGCGCACCCAGCCAGGTGCCGCGGCGGCCGCCCGCCGACTGTTCGACGCCCGACAGTAAACGGGGCATCGCGGAAAGTGTTCACATGTTAATTTGTGTCGGTGCCGCAGACAGATAACGCCGTATTTGTCATGGTCGAGGCCCAACTGTCGGTGTCGGGCCTTACTCCACTCGAGGTCGCCGCAAGACTCGGATACACCGTTTACTTCGTCACCAACGACGCCGACCGCTACCCGAAAATCAGCACCTACGGCCGCCTCGTCGCTGACGTCATCTCCGAGGTCATCGTCGCCGACACCAACACCGTCGACGGCATCGTGGCCGCCGTCGCCCGGTTCGACGGCCGGCTGGCCGGGCTCTACACCCACTGCGACTACAACCTTCCCCTCGTCGCGTCGGCCGCGCAGCGGCTCGGGCTGCCCGGTCTGGCCCCGCAAGCCGCGGCCATCGCCCGTGACAAGCTCTCCACCCGCACCGTCTGCGCACAGGCCGGTGTCCCAGCACCCCGCCACGCCTATGCCTCCACTCTGGACGAGGCTTTGACCGCAGCACACGACGTCGGCTTTCCCTGTGTCGTCAAACCGATGACAGAATCCGCGAGCACCGGCGTGAGCAAGGCGTTCACCGCCGACGACGTCGCCACCCGATTCGCCGAACTGACAGCGAGCCCCGTCGACGCCCGCGGTCAGATCCGGCGCCCCGGCGTCCTCATCGAGGAATACGCGCTCGGTTACGAGGTCAGCGTCGAGACCGTCACCTTCGACGGCCGCACCGTGGTGCTCGGTGTGACCGACAAAGCGCTCAGCGGCGCACCCTACTTCGCCGAACTCGGTGACACCTTCCCGTCCGCGCTGCCGCCCATGGTCACCGACGCGCTCGCCGGCACCGCGGTGGCCGCGCTCGACGCGATCGGCTTCGACTTCGGCGCCGCGCACACCGAGGTCAAGATGACCCGACACGGTCCCCGGCTGATCGAGATCAACGCCCGCATCGGCGGCGCCGAGATCGCCGACATCGTCGAACTCGCCACCGGGATCGCCTATCGCGAACAGGTGATCCGGATGCACGTCGGCCAGGCACCACAGCTGACGCCAACCCGCACCCGCGCTGCCGCCGCCCGGCACATCGCCCCGCACCAGGCCGGCAAGGTCCGCACCGTCTACGGCGAAGACCTCGCCCGCCGCGTCGAGGGTGTCGTCGATGTGCACGTGCACGCGCACCCCGGCGACACCATGACCCTGCCCACCAGTAACCACGACCTGTGCGGCCACGTGATCGCGGTCGCCGACACCACCGCCGAGGCCGCCGCACGCGCCGACACCGCCGTCGGCCAGATCTACCTCGATCTCGTCGAGGCGTAACCGCCACATCTTCGCAGCATCCGCGCCCACCGTTGACTCCTGTCCGGAAAGGCTTCGCCATGACCGAAACCACGACCCGGCCCTACCGTGTGATCGACATTCCGGCTCCGTCCGCCGATGTCCTGACCGAATTCGCGACCCTCCCGCCCGACGTGTTCACCGGCGGCAAGCAACGGTTCCGCCGGTTCTCGCAATACCGGCTCGCGTTCGACAACACGTCCGACCAATGGCGCCTCGAACTGCTGCCGCACCGGCCGTTCCTGCAGCCGAAGATGGTCAACGGCCTGGTCGGCGGCGTACAGCGTCCGTTCGAACCACTGCGGATCGACCCGGAACCACAGCTTCGCGCCGGCGCCGAGGCGCTCAACCTCGACCCCGATGAGGTCTGGCAGGTCAACGTGCATCAGTGCCGGGTGATCGTCACCAACGAGGTCGCCGGCATCTCGGTGCCGGAAGGACCGCACCGCGACGGGCACCAATACGGCATGCTCGCCGTCTTCGCCCGCCACAACATCTCCGGCGGCACCAACCAACTCTTTCCGACCGGCGGCGGCGACCCGTTCTTCGAGGTCACGCTCCAACCCAACCAGGCACTCGTCTACGACGACAACGCCATGTGGCACACCGCGACCGACATCGTCGCCCTCGACGAGAGCGGCGGTCACCGCGACCTCTGGATCATCGCGATCAACCCCTGGGCGAGCCGCAAATACGGCGAAGAGTTCGAACGCGCCGCGATGGCCGGCGACGGAGCCGCCGCCGTACCGTCGAGCGCCGCATGATCGACACGAGCCGCGACATCGATTGGGAGTCCATCGCCGACCGATGGGGCACCCCGACGTACGTATTGGATCTCGATCAGTTGCGCGCCGACATCGACACGGTTGCCGCCGCCGTCGCGCCGGACCGACTCTGCTACTCGCTCAAGACGAACTACCTGCCCGCCGTCACCGATGTGGTCCGCGATCGCGGACACGGCGTCGATGCGGTCTCCGGCTACGAACTCCGGGCCGCGCTGCGTGCCGGCTTCGCACCGGAACGGATGGTGTTCAACGGCCCCGTCAAGACGGCGCAGGAACTGCGAGAAGCGGCCGACGCGGGCGTACTGGTCAACATCGACGGCGTCGCCGAGATCGACGCACTCGCCGGGTACGCCCGCGCCGCCGGCACCGTGCTGCCCGTCGGTCTGCGGGTCCATCCGCCGCACGACGTCTACAGCGACGCGACACCCCTGCCGATGCGGGCCATGCCCTCGAAGTTCGGGTGGCCGATCGAGACCGGTGACGCCGCACGGATGGCTGCACTGATCGCCGCCCAACCGCAGTTGCGTCTGGTCAGCGTGCACACGCACCTCGGCTCCCAGATCACGAACACGACCGGCCTGCTCGAAGCGCTCGGCATGGTGATCGATTGGGCCGCGGCGCTGCCCGGGCGGGACGCGCTGACCACCCTGAACCTCGGTGGCGGCTTCGGGGTGCCGGGCATCCACCGGCCCAAAGGCGCCGTCGCCGGGCTGAGCCGGGTCCACGGCGTCGGCGCCACACTCGACGGGCAACCGCAGCTGGATCTGGCGCGTCTGGTCTGCGGCGTACGCGACCGCCTGCACGCCCACGGCCTGATCGTCGACGTGACATGGGAACCCGGCCGCGCCATCGTCTCTCGCTCAATGTCGCTGCTGACACAGGTCGCCGCGGTCAAACGGACCGAGGCCGCCTCCTGGGTGCTGCTCGACGGCGGCCTCAACCTGCTGCCCACGGCCGGCGTCGCTGAACTGCACCGCTACACCGCCGTGCGGGAGTCGACGGAGACCGAGCGCTTCCATCTGGCCGGCCCACTGTGCTACGAGGGCGACATCTTCGCCCTGGACGCGGTGCTCCCGAAAGACATCATGACCGGGGACCTGGTCACCGTCCACGATGCCGGCGCCTACAGCGTGACCAGGGCGACAAGCTTCAACCGACCTCGCGCCGCCGTGGTGGCGACCAGCGGCGGCCACGCCGACCTGTGCTGGCGACGCGAAACCGACGAGGACATCTTCCGATTCCAGACGGCAGCCGACCGATGACCGGATCGGTGCCGACGCAGTCGAAACGACGCCGCGTGGTGTGTGCCTGGGCCACGCCACGTTCGGTGTCCACCGCGTTCGAGAAGACGTTCACACAGCGTACGCACACGACAGTCGTGCACGAGCCGTTCACCGACTGCTACTACTTCGGGCCGCGGCGACGCTCCTCGCGTTACGGTGCCCGGGCCGCGTGCGGCGACCCAGCGACCGCGATCGCCGACATCCTCGATCGCCCGTCGGCGCCCGAAGTGTTCGTCAAGGACCTCGCGTTCCAGGCCGAGCCCTACCTGACAGACCGCTTCCTCACGGTCGTGACCAGCACGTTCCTGATCCGCCACCCACGTTTCGTCTACCGCTCCCTGCTCCCGCTCAAGGGTGACTTCACCGAGGAGGAGTTCGGCTTCACCGCGCTGCACCGCCTCTTCACCCGCGTCACCGTGGCGACGGGCCAGCCACCGGTCGTTGTCGACGGCACACAATTCCAACGATCACCGGAGACCGTATTGCGCCGCTACTGTGCCGGCGTCGGACTCGACTTCGACCCGGCCATGCTGCACTGGGCCGACGGCCGGATTCGGCCCTGGCGCCCGGGCGAGGAGGAATCACAGGCCAAATGGCACGCCGCGCTCGAGGCCAGTCACCGGATTCTGCCACCACAACCCACCGATAACGAGGTACACGTGCCGCCCGGGCGTCGTGCGGCGTTCGACCGCGCCGTCGACATCTACGAGGAGATCTCGGCAGCGGCGGTCGGGACCGCCGCCACCGTGACCCGGTAGATCACCGCGGTCAGCACCCCGATCCCGAGAACGAGAACCCACAGCACCGTGTCGCCGTAGCGGCTCGCGACCGGCAATTCGATCGCCGGCGCCAGGGCGCTCCCGAGCCAGATCGACGAGGTCAGGACGCCGACGTACGTGCCCTGGCGGTCCGACGGTGCGATCCGCAGTGGCGCGTACTCGCTGGCCGGACCCCAGATCATGTCGCCGACGAGGAACACCACGATCAGCGCCAGCAGCGCCCACAGACCGTGGTCGATGATGAGCAGCGGGAAGATGCCGCCCATGAGCAACGTGCCGGCGATCAACCGGGCCACGAACGACCGATGCCCGAGCCACCGCATCACCCGGAACTGCAGCACGATGATGAGGATCGGACCGATCGTGTACACCAGACCCCACGTCTCCGGCTTGTAGCCGTACGACTGGGTGAGGATGATCGGCAGCACCGATTCGTACGTGTAGGCGATCGTCCACGCCGCCGTCGTCGCGATCATCAGCCCGTATACGCGGGAGTCCCGCCACACCGGCACACCCCGCGGACGGGTAGCCGGCGCCGTCACCCGGACGGGAAGACGCAGGGCCAGCAGCAACGACCCGGCGAAGAGCACCACGACTTCCGCGTGCACCGCCCACCACCCGATCGCCACGAATCCGGCGGCGAGCAGCGGGCCACCGAACGCACCGACATTGATAACGAGACGGTACCCGGCGAACCGGTGCTCCACGTCCTGCGGCGCACCGGCCTGCGCGAGCGCGATGCGCTGGGCGACACCGCGCACCGGCTGGAAAAACGTCACCACGATCAGCGCGATCGCGCCCGCTGTGACTCCCGCGCCGGGCAGCAGGATGATCGCCACGGCGCCCAGCTGAAGCAACGATCCCCCGAGAACGACACCGCGCGGCCCGTACCGATCGGTCAACCGGCCGCCGACATAGCCGCCGACCACACCCGCGAGCCCCGCCACCAGGTACGTCAACGATGCCTGCGCCGTCGACGCACCCACCGAACCGATGAACCACGGCCCGAAGAACGTGGTGAACACCGACAACGCGGCGAAGTTCACACCGATCGAGGCCAGCGGCCGGGCCGCACCCGGCGGGATGTCCGCACCGAGCACCCGCCGGATAAGGTTCGTCGCGACCGTCACGACCGGTATCTTGCCCGGAGGAACGCCGTGCGTGTGACCCGCTACGACCACCTCGGCCCGGAACTGCTCGTCGGTTGGGACGCGATGTGGGGACCGCGCCGGTTCTACGCCAGCAGCGGTTGGCTGCGCGTGGCCGCCGACACCGCCGACCACCACCCCTTCTACCTCCTCGGCGCCGCCGGTGCCACGAGGTACGCGCTGCCGTGTTACCCCATCGGCCCGACCTCTCCGTTCCCGTTCTGCCGGGTCGATCGCGTCCTCGGCCGGGTGATCGACGACCCGGAGCTGACGGCGCGACTGCTGCCCTCACTCCTGCTGGGCGCCCGAAATCCGGGTCATGCCGGTTTCGGCGTCGCCCAGGCCCCATCGTCCGACCAGGTCGAGGTCGCCGTCGACACGCTCGCCGCCTCCGCCGAACGGGAGGCGTCCGAACGTGGGCTGAGCAGCGTCGCGATGCTGTACGTCGACGAGGGCGACACGGTGACCCGGCGCGGTCTCGCGCGTCGCGGCTACCAGGCGTTCGAGCACACGGCGGCGTCGCTGCTCACCGTCCCGCCGGGCGGCCGCGACGGTTATCTCGCCATGCTGGAGCCTCGCGATGCCGGCACCGCCCGCCGCGAGATGCGCAAACTCGGCGCGGCCGGGATCGGCTACGACACCGTCGAGCCAACCGAGGCGGTCCTGGCAGAAGTCGATGTGCTCGAACGTCAGCTCAATCGCAAATACGGCGGCACGTACGACGACGACGCGGTTGCCCGGCTCCGGCACCGGATGGCCGGCGCGCTGGACGGCTTGTTCGTCGCGCGGGCCCGCCTCAGCGGCCGTACGGTCGGGAGCCTTCTCGCGATCCGGTGGCGGGACGAGATCTACGCTCGCACCGTCGGTTTCGACTACGAGGCCATCGGCACCCTGCCGGTCTACTTCGGCCTGCTGTTCTATCACCTCGTCGCGTACGCGCAGGCCGAAGGCGTACGGGTGATCTCCTACGCCACCGGGACCCAGGACGCGAAACGTCGCCGTGGATGCGTGCCGATACCGCAGTACGCGTACGTCAAACCGCTGGACCCGGCCCTTGCCGACCGGCTGCGTACCGCCGTGCGGCGACCGTCGTAACCGGAGCCGATCAGCCGACAGCGCCACCTGGTAGGACCGGCGGTCGGTCGGGTGCGGCCCGCGTTGGGCACGGCCCCGGGCGACCTTGGGCGTGTGGCGATCGTGTCCGCGTTCATGTCTGGATGAACGCGGAGGCGAAAGCGTTGAGGGTGTCGCCGCTCAACGCGTCGTGGAACGCGACGATCAATTCGTCGACGCCCGCTTTCTCATAGACGGCGAGTCGCTCGCGGATGGTGTCAAGCGTCCCGATCAGTCCGTAGTCGGCGAGGTTGCCGGGAAAGACAAGTGGTGCCCACGGCGGCACGGCTGCCCGCGCCTGCTCGTCGGTGTCCGCGATGATGCAGTACGACGTCGAGGTCTTGGTGATCGTCGAGAGGTCCCGACCTACCGACGCGCAGTGGTCGGCGAGGATCCCGTACTTCCGCGCGACCTCGTCCGGCGACTCCTGGACATTGCAGAGATCTCCGTACTTCGCGACGAGTCGTAGCGTCACCTTCTCGCCTCCGCCAGCGACCATGAGCGGGATGTGCGGTGATTGAACGCCGCGCGGAGAGTTGACGAACCCGCCGCCGGTGGTCGTTGCGGAGTCCGTCCAGCTCGCGGTGATGATCTGCAACGCCTCTTCGAGCTGCCTGAGCCGTACGGCCGGCGGCGGGAACTCGTACCCGAATGCCTTGTATTCGTCTTCGTACCAACCGGCTCCGATGCCGAACTTGAGTCGGCCCTCGGCGATGACGTCGAGCGTCGACGCCATTTTGGCCAGCAGCGCAGGGTTGCGGTAACCGTTGCCGTTGACGAGTTGACCGAGCTTGATGGTGCTCGTCTCCCGCGCCAGGGCAGCCAGCGTGGTCCAGACCTCGAAGACGTACGCACCCGGCGGGCCGAACGGGACGAAGTGATCCGGCGCCCAGATGGTGTCGAATCCCGCGTCGTCCGCGACCGCCGCTAGCTCGACGATCTTGTCGAACGCTGCTACCGGATCGCTGTAGCCGCTGAACTCCTGTGTCGTGCCGGTCGGGATGTAGTAGCTGAGTTTCATCGCGAAAAAGGTCCCTTTCCAGGACGGTGAACCAGATGATCTAGGTGGTCGCCCTAGCGTGTCGGTGTGGTGGGGAAGCCGAACTGTTCGACCAATTCCGCTGAGGCGAACACGGTCGTACCCGACAGGTGCCGACCATCGGTGTCGAGGACGACCACGGCGAACGGCTCGAAGTCGTGTCCGGCCGACTGCCTGCGGTAAGTGACGGCAGCGGGTTGACCGTTGGCCATGGTCGGGTACATCCGATAGAGCCCGGCCGAGGTGAGCACGTGATCGGCCAGGTACGGAATGCACGCGCGTATGCCGGACAACCACGTGCCGGCCGGTACCACTTCCAGCCGTGCGTCCTGTTGCAGCAGTTCAGTCAGGGCAACGATGTCCGCGTTTTCGAAGGCGGCGATGTAGCGGTCGAGCACCGCGAGCGCGCCTGCGGCGGTCGGCTCGGCCAGCTCGTCGGCGTTCGGGGCGACGTCGTGGAGCTTGGCCCGTGCCCGTTGCAGGGCACTCTTCACGGCGGGAACCGTCATCTCGAGCATGTCGGCTATTTCGACGGCCGAATATGCGAGGACTTCCCGCAGGATGAACGCGGCCCGCTGCCGGGGTGGTAGGTGCTGCAGGCTCGCGACGAGTGCGAGCCGCAGACTCGACCGGGACGCGGCGAACTCGGCCGGGTCGTCCCGCACTGATTCGTATTGATGATTCGGGAACGGTTGGAGCCATCTGGTCTCCGGCGCCGGCGGCTCGAATACCGACCCCGGTTCGGTATGGCCCGGTCCCAGCCCGGAGGGAAGGACTCGCCGCTGCTGGTGGGACAGCGATGTCAGGCACAGATTCGTAGCTATCCGGTACAGCCAGGTGCGAATGGAAGATCGGCCCTCGAACGACTCCCAGTTCCGCCACGCTCGCAGGTACGTTTCTTGGACCAGGTCCTCGGCCTCATGCGGAGAGCCGACCATGCGGTAGCAGTGAGCGATCAGCTCATGCCGGTAGGCCTGCGCATCGTGCAAGAACTCGTCTCGGCCGTGGCCGGCTTGTGCTGTGGTGCCCACGTGTACTCCGATAGCGTTCGGTGTCATGTCCTCGCTCACGTGTCGATCCTGCGCGTGCAGGGCCGGCAGCGACATGGCGGCGCTCCCGGCACCGAAGTGCGGCCCGGCCCGCGCCAACGGATCGGTGAACGCGCCATTGATCGAGACCAGGCACGACTGCGGTAGTCGACGTTGCCCCGTGGTTGTCATATGTGTTTGGACTCGGGATACCCGCGAAAGGAATCGCTGCCGGGCCGACAAATATTACGGCCATACGCACGCATCGCGGCGGCGCGGACCGCTCCGCACCGCCGCGACAGGTCGTTGCGTTATGCGCTGTAGCCCTTGTTCGCGATCCAGTCCGCGAGTTTCGCCGCCGTCATCCAGTAGGAGTGGCGTCCGCTCGCTGAGATGGCGACGTCCTCGATGAGCACGTCCGCGCCGTCTCCGGTGAAGCCGACCACGGTCAGGTAGTGGCCCTGGGCGTAGTTGTGGTAGACGCCGCCGTCATCGGTTTCGTGCCCGAGGACGTTGGCGACGAGCACGTGACCGCGCACGATGTCGTAGTAGACATCGTCCTTGAGCAGCGTGAGTTGGCTGGTCGGGACCGGGTAGGAGATGTATTTGCTCGCGTACCACGAGGTGTGCCCCATGGTGTTCAACCCGTGCGTGACGTACGAGATGTCATCGGTGCCGTTGGTCGTGGTCCGCAGCATGCCGGCGATGGTGCCCGAGGCGACCGAGTCGCCGGCGTATCCCTGCGCCGGGTAGTAGCCGAGTGCCGTCAGCGCGAGACGGGTCGCGGCCGGCCCGCAGTTGTAACCGGGGGTCTCGGTCTGGAACTGGTAGCTCGCGTAGTAGTAGAGGCATGACGTGCCACCACCCTGACAGGCGGTGGCGTGCGCCGGTGCCGCGACGACGACTGCCGTGGCGAACGTCGCCATCAGCACCACCACTACGCGTCTGAACATCTTTGTGAACAACATCGCTGTCCCTCCGTTGACTCTTCGCCGCGACACGGGTGCGCCGGGGCGGAGTAATCGACGGCGACGCCAGAGCCGTGAAGCCCCCGTGCGCCTTCGTCGTCTCCTGCGTCAGTCGTCGCTGAGCTGCTGCTCAATCGCTTTCTGACGTGGGGAAAGCGTAGGAAGAACCGATATTCACGGACTCAGCCGCGACTATGCTTCGCGCCCGACGCGACCTGACTCCAGCGACCGGACGTGACCTGGCCGACACACGCGACGCGACCGTCGAGCGCCGCGGCGACCGGCAGGATCGGCAGATCCGGCGGCAGCTTCCAGACCTGCCGGTCGGCACGCCCGTGTGCCGTGCCCGCCGCAGAGCAGCGAGATCGCCGGCGCGTGATCGTCGCGTGATCGATACGTGAGCGCCGTTGCCGAGGATGACATCACCGCATCCGCACGACTCGTTCACGAAAGGTCACCACATGAACAAGCGCAGAATCGGCGCCGCCTTCGCCGCGAGTGCCATGTCCGCCGCGGCCTTCCTGGCCTTCGCCAGTCCCGCATCCGCCGAAGCCGCGCCCGGTTGTTCGAGCACCATCCAGATCGGATCGACGGCGTATCTGACGGTCAGCGGTCAGACGTTCGCGTCGATCAAGCAGTTCAAAGGCTGTGGAAAGAATTGGGGGTACGTCTACGTGTGGGAAGGCTTCCGCGACAGCCACAGTTCGTGGTCGGATTGCGCTGCCGTATCCGTGACCAACTCGTCGGGCACCGGTGAGCACGACCTCACCGGACTTGTCTGCAGCCACAACAAGGTCGAGACGTGGTCGACCGGCACGAACACCCTCTCCGATTGCACCGAGGCCTCCGGCATGTACGGCGACGACCCCCTGTTCCCGACCGTCGGCTGGCAATCGACCAGCGTCCGTTGCTGACCGCCGCCTGTTCACGCCTTTGGAGGATTCGATGAATCGTAGGAAATTCCTGCTGACGGCCTCGGCAGCGGTCGTGACGGCGAGTGTCGTGGCGGGTCTGCTGTCCGCTCCGGCGTCGGCGAGCACACCCGTCGCGACGGCCGGGAGCACGGCGGCGTCACTTCCCGCCGTCAACATGGAAGCGACCGTCAAAGCAGCGCAGATCGATCCCCGTCGGGCCGATGACACGCAAACTCCGGGCGCGCACAGCAGCGTCCTGCTGGTGGAGCAGGCGCTGGCAGGCCAAGAACTTCCTGGACGCGCAGTGGGTCGACGGCTACTTCGGCAGCAAGACGATCGACGCGTACGCGGCGTTTCAGCGGTCGTTGGGATACACCGGGCTGGACGCGAACGGGCTGCCGGGAAAGACGTCGCTGACCACGCTCGGTCAGGGCCGTTTCACGGTCACGAGCGTCATCGGTCCGGGCAACCGGATCGACCTCGGTGGCGGCATCGTCATCAACACCCGTACGCAGGCGATGCTCACCGAGGCCGACCGTCTGCTCGGTCGCACGCTGACGCTGAGCCAGGGCTCCTACAACCCCGGAGGGGACCCGACCTCCGCCGGCACCCATGACGGCGGCGGTGTCGTCGACGTGTACGTCGACGGCATGAGCGCGGCAACCCGAACCCAGGTCGCCACCGCCCTGCGTCGGGTGGGCTTCGCGGCCTGGATCCGCAATCCCAGCCAGGCCGACTGGCCGTGGCACATCCACGCCGTCGCGATCAGCGACACCGATCTGTCCACCCAGGCCCAGAACCAGGTGGGCGACTACTACCTCGGCATGAACGGGCTCGCCAACCGCGGCCCGGACGACGGACCCAAGGTCACGATCCGCACCTGGGAGGAGTACCAGCGCCTGTGACCACGGCCGTCCGATAGCAGTCCCGATGGCAACCGACTCGAGAAACAAGAGAGGTACACGGAATGACGATTCTCAAACGCGTTCTCACCGCCGCGGCGGTCACGCTGGCGCTCGCGGTGCCGGTGTTGATCGCCGGGCAGCCGGCCAATCGCGGCGGCGCGTGACGGCGTCTGCGACAGCGGCGAGTTCTGCTACTACTACAACAGCGGCGAAGCCGGCGCGATCAGCGACTTCACCGGCTCCATCGACGACTACGGCACCACCGAACCCAGCTGCTACGACTTCAAAGGCTCCGGCAGCCGGCACCGGACTGTGCATCAAAAACAACGCCGCCTCCGTCTGGAACCGCAGCAGCAAAACCGTCCGCGTCTTCTTCAACACCGGCTACGCCGGAACCTACGAAGACTTCGCCGCCGGCGCCAAAGGCAACCTCAACGCCACCCTCAAAAACAACAACGCCTCACACGAATTCCTGACGACCACCGGTGGTGCCGCAGACCCCCCGCAACGACTACGACGGCAACGCGCGTGGGTTCGCCCAGGACAACTGCACCGCGTTCGCCGCGTACCGGATCGCGAGCCGCCTCGGTGTGCCCAGCTTCAGCAACACGTGGCACAGCCAGGTCTGGGGCGACGCCGGGCACTGGGATGACGCGGCTCGCGCGGCCGGCCTCACGGTCAACAAGACGCCGTCGGTCGGCGCGATCGCCGTCAACGACGTGCACAAGGTCGGCCACGTCGCGTACGTCAACAAGGTCTACAGCGACGGGTCGTTCGACGTCGAGGAATACAACTGGAACAACCCGCTCGCGTACGGCACGCGCTCGCACGTGCACGTCAGCAGCGCCCAGGCCGACTTCCAGTACATGATTCACTTCTGAGGCCGGGGCATCCATGAACATGCGAAAGAGGGCCACCCTCACCTCATTGCTCGCGACCATGGCGCTTCTCGTGTCCGGCATCTTCCTGGCCCAACCGGCCAATGCGGCGGCGCGTGACGGCGTGTGTGACAGCGGCGAGTTCTGCTACTACTACAACAGCGGCGAAGCAGGCGCGATCAGCGACTTCACCGGCTCCATCGACGACTACGGCACCACCGAACCCAGCTGCTACGACTTCAAAGGCTCCGGCAGCGGCGCCGGACTGTGCATCAAAAACAACGCCGCCTCCGTCTGGAACCGCAGCAGCAAAACCGTCCGCGTCTTCTTCAACACCGGCTACGCCGGAACCTACGAAGACTTCGCCGCCGGCGCCAAAGGCAACCTCAACGCCACCCTCAAAAACAACAACGCCTCACACGAATTCCTGACGTCCGCGCCGACCGGATGCACGACGGACGGCTCGAACACCACGCTGCCCTCGACGATCCTCGTCTACCGGGTGTCGCTGGGTCGGGTCGACCGGGTCGATTTCAAGACCTACGTCAAGAACGTCCTGCCGAACGAATGGATTTCGAGTTGGCCCGCCGAATCGCTCAAGGCGGGCGCCATGGCCGTCAAGAGCTTCGGGTGGTACTGGGCGTTGCACTCGACGCGCAAGACCTCCAGCGGCGCCTGCTTCGACGTCTACGACACCACCTCGAGCCAGGTCTACAAGCCCGGTTCGGCGACGACCGCGACGAACTCCGCGGTCGACGCGACGTGGGGCACCCGCATGACCCGCGGCGGGGACATCCTGCAGGCCGAATACTGCTCCACCACCACCGCGTGCGGCACGTGGAGCACCGGCAACGAGATGTCCCAGTACGGCTCGGCCGATCTGGCCAACGCCGGGGACAGCTACTCCACCATCCTGCATTACTACTACAGCAGCATCACGCTGACCTCCTGACCTGAGGATCGGCCCGGAGATCCGGGGCCGCCGGACGCGAATCGCGTGTCCGGCGGCCCCGCCACGTGAGCCGGCGCGTGGATGCCGCCCGGTCGAACGGCATCCACGCACGGCGTCAGATGCCGACGGTGACGTTCGAGGCGTACGTGCCGGTGATGCAGTTGCCGTTAGACCAGCCCGACGACTTCCACGGGCCGTAGACCGTGGTCGACCCGGTGCCGTTGTACTTCGTGCACGTCACCTTGGCGCGGTACTCGTCGCCGGCGGTGGCCAGGCAATCGACGCCGGCCTGGGTGTCGGACTAGAAGTTGTAGTCGCAGCCGGTGACGGAGGCGTTCGCGGCCGACGGCAGGACGAACGATCCGACAGCGAGAGCGCCGACGAGCGCGGTGGCACGGATCGTGTTGACGATCTTGCGGTTCACGTGAACTCCCAGAGGATTGGGGATGTTGCCTGGACATTCACGAGCGTGCCTGCTCCGGTGATGCGCCCGTGATGCATCGGTGATGCGTACGCGATACGCACCTGTGACGTCGGCCCCGGGCTATCACTGTCTGGCGTTTTCTCCGTACGTGCTCACGGCGTGGTTTGAAAGGGTCGTGGCCAACCGTTCTCGGTACTCGTGCGGCGATCTTTTGACAGGGCGGCCAACACCGTGATCGGACGTTTCCCAGGCCTCTCTGATCTGCCGTATCGCGTCCGGGATCGCCGACTTGAAGATCCCGGTGAGCTACGAGTTCCTGCCGGCGCTTCCCGCAATCCGAGCGGCAAGGTGTTGCGCGACCAATTCTGGGCGGACGAGACTCGCGACGTGAACTGACGCCCACAGCGATGAGTCCGTGGCGTAGACGACGCTAGAGAGGAACAGCCGGACCGGCAATGCCTTTCGGCGATGGCCGAAGGTTGACCTGTACCCCAGGGTGCGGGTTTACGGTGGCGGCATGCTGGTCGGTGAACTGGCCCGGGCGACCGGGGTGACGGTGCGGGCACTGCGGTATTACGAGTCGGTGGGGCTCGTGGTCCCGCAGCGGCTGAGCAACGGCTACCGCGAGTACGACCCGATCTGCGTACGCCTGGTCGAGAAGATCCGTTCGCTGATGGCTCTCGGGCTGACCGTCGAGGAGACGCGACCGTTCATCGAGTCGCTGATCAACGGCGACGACGAGGTCGACGCGGCGTCGGTGGCCACGTACCGACGAGCGATCGATCAGGTCTCCGAGCGCATCGGCCGCCTGGTCGGCAACCGCGACACCCTCGCCGCGCAACTGCACGCCGCGGTGCCGAGCGGGGTCGTGCCGGCGCCGATGATGGCGGGCAACCGGATGCCGCCGCTGAGATTGCGCTCCACCGGCGGCGGTGTGCTCGTGAGCACGGGTCCGGGTCGGGCCGTCATCGTCGCCTACCGGCTCTCCGATCGGCCGGGCGTCGACCTGCTGCCCGCGACCGGCGCCGACGACACCGAGCACCTGATCCGGTTTCGGGACCTGCACTCTGACCTGCTGCGATCCGGTGCCGACCGCGTCTTCGGGCTGTCCGCGCAGGCCACCGGATACCAGCGCGAGCTGGCGCATCGCCTACGGCTGCCGTACCCGCTGCTCGCCGATCCCCGCCTGACACTCGGCCTGCCGTCCTATGAGCAGGACGGTGTTCGCCTGTATCAACGTTTGATCTTGGTCGTGACCGACGACGTTGTCGAGCACGTGTTCCCGGACCCCGCTGCCGGCGCCGACGCGGTGCTGGCATGGCTCACCACGAAGAAACCGAGGACTCCGATGTCTCACATCAGTCAGGTCAAGGCCCGCGAAATCCTGGACAGCCGCGGCAATCCGACCGTCGAGGTCGATCTGCTGCTCGACGACGGCTCGCTCGGGCGTGCCGCGGTCCCCTCCGGTGCCTCCACCGGCGCCCGGGAGGCGGTCGAACGACGCGATCACGACGTACGGCGCTTTCACGGCCGCGGCGTACGGGGCGCGGTGGAGTCGGTCAACGGCGAGATCGCGGCCACACTCGCCTGCGCGGACGCCCGCCAGTCAGACGTGGACGCGGCACTGATCGCGCTGGACGGGACGCCGGACAAGAGCCGGCTCGGGGCCAACGCGACCCTCGGCGTGTCGCTCGCGCTCGCCCGAGCCGGTGCCGCCTCCGCCCGTCAGCCGCTCTACCGATTTCTCGGCGGTCCGGACGCGGTCCGGATGCCGCTGCCGCTCATGAACATCATCAACGGCGGCGCACACGCGGACAACCCGCTCGACTTCCAGGAATTCATGGTCGCACCGATCGGGGCGCGGTCGATGGCCGAGGCGATTCGGATGGGTGCCGAGGTCTTTCACAGCCTGCGGGCCACCCTGAAGGCCACCGGCCACAACACGAACGTCGGCGACGAGGGCGGATTCGCGCCGGAGTTCCGGACCGCCGCCGAGGCACTCGACGCGATCGTCCAGGCGATCCTCGACAGCGGGTACGAGCCCGGCACCGACCTCGCGATCGCGCTGGACCCGGCCGCGTCCGAGTTCTGGTCCGACGGCCACTATCACCACGAGGGCCGCGCGCTGAGTCCGGCCGAGCACGTCGAGTTCCTCCGGGCGCTGGTCGACGCGTACCCGATCGTCTCGCTCGAAGACCCGATGGCCGAGGACGATTACGCTGGCTGGAAGCTCATCACCGACGCGCTCGGCGATCGGATTCAACTCGTCGGCGACGACATCTTCTGCACCAACCGCACACTGCTCGCGGCCGGTATCGACGCCGGCCACGCGAACGCCGTCCTGGTCAAGCTGAACCAAGTGGGCACGGTCAGCGAAATGCTCGCGACCACGGAACTGGCGATGGCCTCCGGCTACGGGGTGGTCATGTCGCACCGCTCCGGAGAGACCGAGGACACGTCGATCGCCGACCTCGCCGTGGCGACGGGTTGCGGCCAGATCAAGACCGGCTCGCTGTCCCGGTCCGACCGCACGGCCAAGTACAACCAGCTGATTCGGATCGAGGAGGAACTCGGTTCACGCGCGATCTACTCAGGCGTTCCGGCGCCCGCGTTCGGTTGAGGGTCCAACCCTTGATCTACGGGTACGGCCGGCTGGCGAGCCGTCGACCGGACTCGATCCGGGCCCGGAGCGCTTCTCGGGCGAGCCCGCGCGCGAGGGCCTGCCGAAGATCGACGATCAGGATCTCGTCGAACACTTCCCTACTCTGGCGGTCACGATGGAGAACTGCAACCCCGTCGCCGTGCGCCTGCGGATAACGGTGTTCCAGGAGAGTTAACGGTGCTGGGACCCCGTTAACTCTCCTGTTCATCGCCGGCACCCACCGCTCGGGCACCGCGCGGCGTGAATATCAGAACAAGACCGCGCCCGCCGACATGTCGCTGCTGCGTCCGGTCGGCCACCGGCAACTGCTCCTGTTCGACCTGCCCGACGATCTTCGCCTCGGACTGTGGGACAAGTTCCCGCCCCCACCCGATCCAGCACTGGAGGCGGCGTTTCACCAATTTGTCCGCGAGCATGCCCGCGAGCACGGATGGTCCAAAGGCAAGACCGCCACCATTCAACGAGCCATCCGGATCATGCTCGGCATCCAGGACACCCCGGGTGCGGCGATCCGCCGCAGCGATGTGGCGCTGCTGACCCGAATCAAGCACTCCGCCGCCGTCGTAGCCGACGTCCTGGCCGCCGCAGGAATGCTTGAGGAGGACCGGGAGCCCACCATCGTCCGCTGGTTCAACAACGTCACCGCGAACCTGCCCGCACCCATGCGGACAGAACTCGCCGAATGGGCCGACATCATGCGCCACGGCAACCCGATGCCGCCACGCTCCAAGCCCCGGTCCGAAGACACCCTGCGCAGCCAGCTCTACTTCGCACTGCCCGCGCTCAAGAGCCGGGCCAGCCTCCACGACTCGCTGCGAGAGATCAGCCGCGACGATGTCCTGGCCGCCTTGCCGCCCTCCGGCGCACCGCGAGCCTGCATGGCTCAGGCTCTGCGTTCGATCTTCCGTGCGCTCAAAGCCCGGAAGATCGTCTTCGGCAACCCCATGTTCCGCATCCACGTATCCGCGCCAGAACAACGGATTCCGACCGTGCCCGACTTCGTGCACCTGCGGGAAGTACTGGACTCCCCGACCCGGCGCGCGCCCTGATCGCCGTGCTGCTGCCCTACCACGCCGTGCGCATCCACCAACTGCGCGACCTCAAGCTCATCGACTTCCGCGACGGGCGACTCCACCTGGACGGCCAGACAATCCTGCTCGCAGACCCCGTCCGCGACCGGCTCCGTGCCTACCTCGACCACCGAGGCGCAGCCAGGCCCACCACCATCAACGCGCACCTGTTCGTCAACGTCCGCAGTTGGGCCCACACCCGACCCGTGAGCAAGAACTGGACTTCCGACCAGCTCGGCATGTCCGGCCAACAGATCCGCCTCGACCGGATCTTCTACGAAGCCCACACCACCGGCGGTGACCTGCGGGTCCTCGCCGACCTGTTCGGCCTGTCCATCGCCAGCACCGCCCGATACGCGTCCCTCATCGACCGAGCCGCGCCACCAGTCAGCGCAGGCTGACAGCAGTCCAACGTCTACTCTCTCTGAGTGACAAATAGTGACGACTACGTTCGGCTGCGGAGAACCTTCAACGAGGACGCCGAGCGATATGACCGAGCGCGTCCCCGGTACCCGGTGCAGATGTTCGATGATCTGGCGGCAGCTGCGATACCCCCGCGGGCGCGGGTACTGGAGATCGGCTGCGGTACCGGGCAGGCGACCGTGGCGCTGGCCGAGCGGGGCTACCGGATTGTTGCCGTCGAGTTGGGCGCCGAGATGGCAACGGTGGCTCGGCGGAACCTGGCTCGGTTCGACTCGGTCGAGGTCATCACAGCGGCGTTCGAGGACTGGCCGTTGCCCGACGAACCATTCGACGTCGTGTTCTCCGCGACAGCGTTTCACTGGGTCGATCCGGCGGTACGCGTGTCGAAGTCCGCTGATGCACTGCGTCCCGGCGGCGTGCTCGCCACGGTCGGGACTGAACACATCGCAGGTGGCAGCGAGGCGTTCTTCATCGCGGTTCAGGACTGCTACGAGCGGTTCGACCCAGCAACCCCAACCGGTCTGCGACAGCAATCTGCCTCCGACATACCGCAAGACGACCAGGAGCTCGCATCGTCTGGACGGTTCGGATCGGCAAAGTTCCACCGCTACGAGTGGGAGTTGTCCTACACGACAGCGGAGTACCTTGATCTGCTGCTGACGTATTCCGGACACCGGGCATTGCCGGCCGCACAGCGCCGCGGGTTGCTGAACTGCATCGCCGGGCTCATCGACGGGAACCACGGCGGACACGTGGCCAAGCGCTACCTGACCGAACTGAGGATCGCTCAACGCCTGCGGTGAACCGAACCGACCGGTTGGCATCGCTCGCTCTGCGGCCAGAGAAGCCGCCTCGACCGGACGTTCGACGAAGCCGCCAGCACAGGCGGTGATCGCTGCATCCTGGCCGACCTGTTCGGCCTCTGCATCGCCAACGCCACTCGATACGCATCCATCGTGGACCGACCGGTACCACCGGCCGTCGTATCCTGACAGCAGCCCATCAGATACCGAAGTTCTCCGAACCCCAGACCCCGATCCCCTCCTCACAGGGCTACACCCCCGGAGTTCCGCTCAATCCATCCAGAATCTGGGCGGATCTTCTGGTCTGTGCTGTAGAGGCGGCGTTCGGCCCTCAGAGAGCTGTTCGGTGGCGCCAAGCGTGGCGATCGTTCAGGTGCGGGCGACGCGGCGGGGACGATCTTCAGCTCTGGGCTGCGCCCGGCCCGATACGCCCTTGAACCCATCGTGAATCTCGCGCGGCGAGGTCCGGGCGGACAGAACTCGGCGTGACCCGAATGCGACACCAGCCGGGTTGAGGCCGGCATGCCTGTGTACCCCGAATCACCCCGGCGCGCCGAAGCCGGAAATCGGACGGCCGGGACGAGACGCGGCGGCGACATTTCGCGACCGGGGTGTCAATGTCGGAAAGATCCTTACGCTAAATGATGATTGAGGTGCACAGTGTCACTGGATCGCATCGAGCAGAGTGAGTGGCCTCACGAAGATACCGGCGTCGTCTGATTGGCCGAGCCGGCATCCCTCGGTGCCGGCAACCATCGCCGGAGACCGGGGTCACAGCCATCCGGCGCGGCCCGCGTTGACGCCGGCCTGGAACCGGCTCGTGGCTTGCAACCGTTCGGTCAGATCGGCGATCGTGCGGCGCAGGGTGCGTACCGAGACGCCAAGTCTGCGGGCGGCCATCTCGTCGGTGGCACCGTCCGAGAGCATCCGAAGGACCTGCCGTTCCAACGGCGTCAGCCCTGTTTCTCCGACGATCGGCGCCTGGCCGAACGGGGTCGCGCTCTGCCACGTCTGCTCGAACAGGGCCGCGATCGTAGCGACGACACCCAGGTCGCGGATCTCCAAGGCGCCCAGGCGTGGCTCCGTGGGACTCACCGGCACGATGGCTATCTCACGATCCACAATGATCAACTGCATGGGCAGCGCCGGTACGGTCCGGAGCTGACCGCCCTCCGTCGTCAGCCACTGCGCGTACGCCAGCGTGTCGGCGTCGTTGCGGTACGCGTCCTGGTAGACCGCTCGGATCGTCACGTGGCGCTTGAGGATCTCATGGTTGAGCCGTTTGCTGTCCTCCATGGCGTCCGGCCGGTGCGCACCACCCGGGCTGAACGAGCAGATCTCACTGCGTGCGCTCGTGGACAGATCCTGCAGCCTGGCTCGGATGGCGACGACATCGTCGTAGCGAATCAGGCCGCTGCCCTCGTCACGCCGCGCCTTGCTCTCTTCGGCGATCGCGGTGACACGGGCGCGCGTCTGCTCCAGGCGAAGCTGATGTTGACGCAGGGCGTCCTCGGCATTGGCGAGCAGATCATTGAGGCCCTGATCCGGTGAGACCAGAGCCAACCGCTGATCCCCACTTGTGCTCGACTCCAGCAGCTTGAGGTCAGCGAGCTGATCGAGCGCTTTGCGCACCACGCGCTCGGGAACCCGCAGCCGTGCGACGAGATCGGCCAGGGACCACGTCGGTTCGGTAAGCATCGCAAGGTAGACAGCCGAAGCTTCGTCGGTTAGACCAAGATGTTCCAGCACGATTCATTCCCCCGCGGAGTGGATCAGTGGCAGTGAGTATTCCTCATGCTTTCGCCGCTCACAAGACCCGTCGCGCCCGGTGACCTCCCGTGCTGAACCGTTGGTGTGCCTGGGGTTCCGTGGTTGCGGCGGTCCAACCAATGGTCGATACGGCGGTGTCTCGCGAGGCCGATGCGGCCGCGGAATCTCCGCGTGTGTGGATATGCCGGTGCATTCGGTCATGTCGGGTTGGCGGCCGGGAGACAGTGGCAGCATCCTGCCAGACAGCATCGTGCCATTGCCAGCCTAGTGACTTCTCTTTCTGAAATCGCAATGCTTCGTTTGCCAGCGGAAATCCGGAGCCGCCGGGACTGAAGAAATCCGATTTCGAAGAAAAGGAGTTAGTCCATGCCCATGTCAATGATTGGTCCGACGGCGCCTTTGTCCGCGGTCCCCAAAGTGGTCACCGTATTGCTTATCGCGATCACCGTAGCGATTACCTCTGTCGGCTTCACCGCGCACACCGAACGGTCCACGGTCACCGGAAGCGCCCAGGTGACCGTCGACTCACCGGACGTCGTCGTGGTCGCCGATGGCGGACTTGAATGGGGCTGACCAGCATGTACATGGTGAAAGCCACTCTCCGTGGGCCGCCGAACCCGGCCTTGACCGCAGCACTGTTCACCGATGTGCTCTGGTCACACGCTCACCCCGACGGACAGATCCAACACATACGTGTCCACGCCGAACCGGGGCGCATCACCACCATTATCTACACCGCGAAACCCGACACCAAAGCCGCATTAGAGCTGATCGAATGCGCGCTCAACGCCAGCCCTGTCCTTGTCGGTTGGGTTCTCTTATGACTCCGATACGGAATCAATCCACAAGCGTTGATGGTACGTCTGGCGTCAGC
This sequence comes from uncultured Actinomycetota bacterium, assembly GCA_963797605.1. Classification (GTDB taxonomy): domain Bacteria; phylum Actinomycetota; class Actinomycetes; order Mycobacteriales; family Micromonosporaceae; genus DASQPR01. Next base: position 83,237 of record CAWCPX010000010.1, read on the forward strand.
TCTCTGACGCCACTCGAAATAGCATGGGAGTGCCCTATGAAATTCGGCATCAAAATACGCGCGGTTATCGGCGCGGCGGTCACCGCACTCATCGCGGTGTCAGCCGGCGGGCTCGTCGCCGACACCCCGGCTGCCGCCGCGGGAAGCAGCACGGTACGAACGGCACAACTCCAGCTCGATGACGTGTCGCTGACGGTCGCGGCACGCGCCATCCCTGGTGCGTTCACCGTCTCGCCGTCCGGTGATCTCATCCAGACGGCCACCGCATCGACGATGACGCCATACGCCGCGATATCGCTGACCGCTGTTCCCTACGGTTACGCGGATCCCGCCGAAGCGTCGCTCGGCGAAGCAGGCCCGAACGCGGCGGCCACATGGCTGACCGAATTGACCGCTTTCCGAACGTCGCAGGGAGGTCGCACCGGGACAGCACCGACCGCGACGCTCTTCGGTAAGGCGGCCGTGGGCATCCAGACCCACGACAAGATCGCCGTCGACGGCATCCATCCGATCGCGGTGGACATCGATGAGTGGGTCGTCCCAGCCGGTCAGCGGCTGTGGCTGATCCGAGCCGAGCAGGCCGCGGGCACCGGAACCCTCGCACCGGACCTGACCGTGACCTCGACCAATGTCGCGACACCGTCCACGATCCTCAACACCCCGAAACCGGCCACCACGCGCACGCAGGCATCCGTCATCACCCCGATGACGGCGGGCAACCTGCCGACGCCCGCGTGGTGGAGCGGCGTCTGCGACGTGGGCAATCACTCCGTCAACTACCAGCTCGGCACGACGACCTACCGGGGGATGCAGGCGTGCGGCCCACGGCTGCGGGACCGCCCAGACGGGCAGTCCGAACCGATGGTCAGCATCGGCGGCTGGGGCGAGTACGAGTGGGAGTGCGTCGAGCTGTCGATGCGGTACCTGTTCGAGGCCGGCTACGTCACCAATGGGTACGAGGCGAACGGCAACACGGTTGTCGCCCACTACAACGGCACCAAGATGGTGGCGAAGTCGAACGGTGTGGCCGGGAGTTCCCCTCAGCCCGGCGATGTCGTCAGCATGGGATTCGACACGACCAACGGGCATACGGCGGTGGTCTACTCCAACAACGTCAACGCCAGCGGCGACGGCACGATCGGGATCCTGCAGGAGAATTCGACGACCAACGGCATCGACACGATGACCGTGAACAACTGGGTCGTCACCGCGACGGTGGGCACCGGCGTCAGCTGGCTGCACGATCCGACATCGACGTCCACATCCGGCCGCACGGTTGGTGATTATGACGGTGGTGGGCGGACGGATCTGGCGTTGTATCGGCAGGATTGTTCGGCTGGTTCGTCGTGGTGGGTGAACAGTACTGAGACGGGGAACGCTGTGTTCTCTGGTGCGACGTACGGTGGTTGCACGGATATTCCGGCGCCGGGTGATTATGACGGTGACGGTGTCACGGATCGGGCTCTGTTCCGACGTGACTGTGTTAACGGGTCTACGTGGTGGATAACCAGTGGGCGTACCGGTGCGACGATTTACGCGGGTCTGAAATTTGGTGGCTGTAACGATATTCCGGCTCCTGGTGACTATGACGGTGATGGTGTCACGGATCTGGCTCTGTACCGTCCGGACTGCACGAACGGTTCGAATTGGTGGGTGACGAGCACGAGGACCGGTAACGCGATTTACAGCGGTAGCAAGTTCGGTGGCTGTGCTGATATCCCGGCTCCGGGTGATTACGACAACGATGGTTACACCGATCGTGCTTGTACCGGCAGGACTGCACGAATGGTTCGAATTGGTGGGTGTCGAGCACCAAGACCGGTGCTGCGATTTACAGCGGTAGCAAGTTCGGTGGCTGTGCTGATATCCCGGCTCCGGGTGACTACGACAACGATGGTTACACCGATCGTGCGTTGTACCGGCAGGACTGCACGAACGGTTCGAGCTGGTGGGTGACGAGCACCAAGACCGCGACCGCGATCTACGGCGGTAGCAAGTTCGGTGGCTGTGGTGATATCCCGGCTCCGGGTGACTACGACAACGATGGTTACACCGATCGTGCGTTGTACCGGCAGGACTGCACGAATGGTTCGAGCTGGTGGGTGACGAGCACCAAGACCGCGACCGCGATCTACGGCGGCACCAAGTACGGCGGCTGCCACGACATCCCCGCAACCGCAACCTGAGGACGCTAACGGCGGCGCCTGGATCCGATCGGGTCCAGGCGCCGCTGCCGTGGCCGGGGTCTCTGCGGGCGGTGTCAGTTCGCGCGTCTCCGGCTGCGATAACCACGGCATAAGCGTCTGGCGTCACATGTGATCCGATGGCGAGTCCTGGTGCCGGATTTGCCGGAGCCGATCGGCGCTCCCTGACATCGAGCGATGGCGGGGGCGCGCCGCCGCGCCCCATCGGTGGTGTTCCGTCGGGCCTGGCCGTAGTTGTTCCACAGCCCTACTTGACGGACCCGGCCATCATGCCCTGGACGAAGAACCGCTGGAACGCGAGGAACACGATAAGCGGTACGACGAGGGACAGGAACGCACCGGGCGCCAGGATGTCGATGCTGCTGCCGAACTGGCGCGTCTGGCTGGCCAGCGCGACCGTGATGGGCTGGCTCGACTGGTTGCTGAACACCAGCGCGACTAGCAGGTCGTTCCACACCCAGAGGAACTGGAAGATGAACAGTGACGCGATGGCCGGCAGCCCGAGCGGGAGGATGACTCGGAAGAAAATCCTGCCTTCCCGAGCGCCGTCGATCCGGGCCGCTTCGAGCAAGTCGCGTGGGATGCCGGAGAAGAAGTTGCGCAGTAGGAAGATGGCGAACGGCAATCCGAATGCGACGTGGAACAGCACCACGGACAGGATCGTGCCGGAGATGCCGAGCAGCGAGTACAGCTTGACGACCGGGATCAGAGCGATCTGGATCGGGATGACCAGCAGCGCGACGACGCCGAGGAACAGCCAGTCCCGGCCGGGAAAGTCCATCCACGCGAACGCGTACCCGGCGGCCGAGCCGATGAGTACAACGGCCAGCGCGGCCGGCACGGTGATCTCGATCGTGTTGATGAACGATGTGTCGAACGTGTTGTTCTGCAGCAGGGCGGTGTAGTTGCGCACGGTTAGCTGCGCGGGGTGCACGATTGCGTTCCACCAGCCGCCGTTGGTGTACTGCGCCGGATCGCGTAGCGACTCGACCAGCAGGCCGAAGGTCGGGATCAGCCAGATCAGCCCGATGAGGACTAAGCCGATGCGCAGCGCGCCGCCGCTGATCCGGGTGGCGATGCGGTGGCCTAGTCCGCGGTTGATGGAGCCGGTGACGATGCCTGAGCCGGCGTTGGTGGTCATGGTTGATCCCTTCGGAATCTCCTGATGTTGAACGCCATTGCCGGCAGCACGAGCAGCACCAGCAGCACGCCGATCGCGCTGGCCAGGCCGTAACGCTGGCTGCCGAAGGCGTTGTACAGCGTGACTGCGAGGACGTCGGCATACTTGCCGTTCGCGCCAGCGCCCTGCGAGATCACGAAGACCAGGTCGAAGACCTTGAGTACGTTGATCACCAACGTGACGAACACGACCAACAACACCGGGGTCAGCAGCGGTACGGTGATGCGCCGGAATACCTGCCACTCGGTGGCGCCGTCGATACGGGCCGCCTCGAGCGCATCGCGCGGGATCGCCGACATGCCGGCGGCCAGCAGGACCATGGCGAAGCCGGCGTACACCCACAGGTACGCCACGATGATTGCCGGTGTGATCAGGTTCGGGCCCAGCCAGGAGAAGCCGGCGAATGGCGGGGCGAAGTTGGCGGGCGACAGTCGCAGCCGGTACTGCCCGGACGTGAGGTCGGGGAAGTCGAACGCGCCGGTCGGTCCCGCCTTGGTCGTGGCAACGACGCGACCGTTCTGCAGAGCATCAACCGTCAGGCCGGGCAGGCCGAGCTCGCCTTTGTCGATCGATCCGGCGGTGCCGCCACCGCCCCGGCGGAAGTCGTTCCAGATCACGCCGTGCAGGCCCGTGGCGCCGGCATCCGGCGCGGCCGACCGCGCCGACGACGGCGGCGAGAGTAGGTCCAGGCCGGTCATCGGCAACAACACCGTGGTGCCCGGCGTGACCGTCGACCGCGTGGTGTAGCCGGCCGCGGCGGAGCCGGTAAGAACCTGGCCGTTGCGCGGGTGCACGCTCGGGTACGAGCTGGAGCCGACGAACGCGTCATGTACGCCGATCACGACCGTGTTGGCCAGGCCTCGGCTCGGCTGGTCGGCATAGATAAGCTCGAATGTGATGCCGGATGCGAGGAAGGAGATCGCGATCGGCATGAACAACACGATCTTGAACACCCTCGACCAGCTGATCCGTTCGGTCAGCACCGCGAAGATCAGCCCCAGGATCGTGACCACGGTTGGCGCTACCACGACCCAGATGACGTTGTTCTTGACTGACCGCAGCGTCGACGGATCGGTGAAGATCGTCTTGTAGTTACCCAGCCAGGCAAAGGAGCCGACGGTTCCGGCTGGGCCGTCGCCGAACAAGCTTCGGATGATCGTGTAGATCATCGGGTACAGCAGGATCACCGCGAGCAGGATCCCGGCCGGCGCCAGGAAGATCACGGCGAGCCAGCGCGTTTCCCCTGGCGGCCGGAGCGGCTTAGCCCGGCCGGTGCGGCGACGGCGGCGCGACCTCGGCGACCGACCCGGGCGGCCCGGGCCCCGCCGCCGGTTCGTTGACCGCCATGACCCCCCTTTCGCGCCGGTCTCGGCGGCTTACCGATGATCGGTGGGCGCCCGGAACCGACCGGGCGCCCGCCGTGGTCACCAGCCGGTCGCTGCGCTGGCGTCCTTCTCCAGCTGAGCCTGCGTCGCTGCGACGTTGCCGGTCTGCAGGAACGTCTGCAGATCGGCCCACTCCCCCTTGTTCGGGGTGCCACCGAAGGACGCCGGCGCCTGGTCGGACATGTCAAACCGGACGTTGTCGCCGACCGAGATGATCTGCTTCGCCAGATCGCCTGACGTGGAGTCCGGGTACGCCGACGTCGCCAGGTTCTTGTTGGCCGACAGGAACCCGCTGCCCGGCGCGGACACCAGCAGCTTCGACGCCTCGGGCGAGGCCAGGTACTCCAGGAACGGCTGGACTGCCGGGTTGGACGTGAACCCGACGGCGAAGTCACCGCCCGCCACCAGCACATTCGGCGAACCGTTGATCGACGGGAACGGGAAGAACTTCGCGGTGGTGCCGACCTTCGCAGGATCCTTGTCGCCGGTGATCGTGGTGGCCACGAAGCTCGCCTCGTAGACCTCGGCGGACGACGGGTTCGACTTGAACACGTTGTCGACCGACGCCGTGAACGGCACCTTCAGCGCGTTGGCCGGCGAGCCGATCAGCGACGGGTCACCCCACACCTGCTTGAGGGTGTTCAGGGCGGTCGTGACGGACGGGTCGGTCCACGGGATCTGGTGATGGGTCAGCTTGTCGTACATGTCTACGCCTGCGGTACGGATGTAGACGTTCTCGAACCAGTCGGTGAGGGTCCAGCCATCACCGCCGCCGACCGAGATCGGCACTGACACGCCTGAGTCGCCGAGCGTCTTCCCGTCCTGCATGAACTGCTGCCAGGTGGTCGCCGGCGAGACGCCAGCCGTGTTAAACAGATTGGCGTTGTACCAGACGGTCGACTTGTTCGAGGCGTCGACCGGGACGCCGTACAGCTTGCCGTTGACCGTGGCCAGCTTCGCCCACTGCGGCGAGAAGTTCGCCGAGACCGCGGCCTGGGCCGACGACGATACCGGCTTCAGCTTGCCTGCGTTGCCGTACTGCGCGATCGCGCCGGGCAGCGCCAGGATCGCGACGTCCGGCGGATTGCCGCCATTGACCTTGGCGCCCAGGACGGTCGCCTCATCGCCGCCCGGGGCCGCCTGGTAGTGGGCGGTGGCGCCGGTTTTCTGGTCGAACGCGTTCAGCACGGTCTGGAAGGCCGCCTGCTCGCCGCCGGTCCACTGACCGAGGATCGTGAACGATTTACCGGACAGACTGGGCAATGACGGCGCCGCGCTCGGCTGGCTGATGCTCGCCGTCGAAGCGGAACTCGACGAGCAAGCGGCCGCGAGGGCGATTGTTGTTGCCGCGGCTCCGATGGCGACCATCCGCCGGATCGCGGACCTCCTTGAGGACATGTCTGGCTCCTTCGATATTGGACTGTGCTCTGTTGGCCTCAGGCGCCCCAGATGGCGGCGCCCGACTCGGGGTCGAAGAAGTGCATCCGGCCGACGTCGATACGCGCCCGTACCCGATCGCCCACGGCGACCGCGCTGCGCCGGCTGAACCGCGCGACAAACGTGGCGCTGTCGTCCTGGACGGTCGGAGCGTGATCAACGGGTGCCGCCGGATCTGAAATGTCCGCCGCCGCGCTCGTATGGCGTGGCTCGGGGACGCCAGCAGCGATGTCGCGGTCCGGCAGGGACAGATAGACCATGATGTCGGAACCGAGGGGCTCAACAAGGTCGGCTACACCAGACAGGGCGCGCCCGTCGTCGGAGCCTGCCAGAGCGGCGTCGTCTGCATCCTCGGGGCGCACACCGACGACGATCGGCCGGTCGGCGTACGCGGTCAGTCCGGGACGGGCAGCCAGGACTTCATGCGGGAGGGCGAGCAACTCGCTACCGACCCGAGCCTGGTAGCCGCTGGCGGGTCCACGCTCGAGCGTCGCCGAGAGCATGTTCATCGCCGGCGAGCCGATGAATCCGGCGACGAACAGGTTCGCCGGCCGGTCGTACAGCTCCTGTGGCGGCGCGATCTGCTGCAGCATGCCGAGCCGCATCACCGCCACCCGATGCCCGAGAGTCATCGCCTCGACCTGGTCGTGCGTGACGTACACCGTAGTCGCCCCGAGGTCGCGCTGCAGCCGGCTGATCTCGGCCCGCATCTGGACGCGTAGCTTCGCATCCAGATTTGACAGCGGCTCGTCCATGAGGAAAGCCTGCGGTTCCCGCACGATCGCCCGACCCATGGCCACCCGCTGCCGCTGGCCACCGGACAGGTTGCGCGGCTTGCGGTCCAGGTACTCCGACAGGCCGAGCAGCTCAGCGGTCGCCTCGACTCGACGTCGCAGCTCCTGCTTGGGCACCTTACGCAACTGCAGGCCGAAACCGATATTGTCCCGCACGCTCATGTGCGGGTACAGCGCGTACGACTGGAACACCATCGCGATGTCACGATCGCGTGGCGGGACCGCGTTCACGATCCGGTCGCCGATACGAACCTCGCCCTCGGTGATGGTCTCCAGACCCGCGATCATTCGCAACGCGGTCGTCTTGCCACAGCCGGACGGCCCGACGAACACGACCAATTCCCCGTCGCCGACCGTGATGTTGAGATCCGTCACGGCCCGCGTGCCGTCGTCGTAGATCTTGCCGACGTGGTCGAGGCTGATCATGGCCACGGCGCGACCGCCTCCTCGCGAGTGCCAGCAGCGCCACTTCGTACGAAATAACGCTACCTGGCCCACCGGCTCAAATGGGACCGAATGCCCGATTCGGATCCGGTCAGAGCATCGCAGACCGCCATCTCCTTGGTGCCGTAGCGTCACGACATGACGAATTGGAGAGAGTTCGCCAACAGCGCGCCCCAGATCGCCGCGATTTTCGCCCGCCGCCACGCCGCCGCGGGCAACCTGTGCATGCTGGCCACTCTGCGCTCGGACGGATACCCGCGGATCAGCCCGATGGAACCGAGGGTCTTCGAAGACCAGTTGTGGATCGTCGGCATGCCCGGTACCACCAAATTCCGGGATCTGGATCGTGACCCGCGCTTCTGCCTGCATACCGCGACGGTCGATACCGAGGTCAGAGACGGCGACGCGAAGTTGTGGGGTGTAGTCACTGACGTACAGGACAGGGCGCTCCAACAGCGGTTTGCCGCCTCGCTGTTCGAGGAGACTGGGTTTGACCTGCGGGGACGAGACTTCGACCGCTTCTTCGCCGCGGACCTAACCAGCGCGGCCGCAGTCGAGGTCGGAGATGGCCACATGGACGTCACGGTCTGGAGGCCAGGCCATCTCGAGCGTGTCGTACGGAAACACTGAAGTTCACACACCAGGAATGGATCGTCCTGCGAGACACTGGCCGGGTTCGACCTGATCCCTCTGACAGCCTCATGACGCGAAGCGGCCCACCAGTTTCGGCGGACCGTTTCACCATCTGCGCCGCAGCGTAGGACCGCCACGTTCGTTCCCTAGGCGACCGGGACCACCAGGTCGTTCACGGCTCCGGCTGGGACGGAGGTCATAGTGACGGGCGATGGCCTGAAGCCCTTGATGACCATCCAGACACCGACGGACAACTCCCGGGCGAAGATCGGGGCGGACTACGGTGCCGAGCCCGTAGGCGCCGAAGCGCGACTGAAATCGCGGGCGTCGAGCTACTGGCCGAATCCGCCGGACATTATGTGAGCGCCGACAAGAACCAGCGTTCAAGAAACGGCGCGTAGCGCCCGGACGCCTTCCGAAAGCGCGCGGACGATCAGCACGGCCGCGAGCGCGGTCTCGAGACCGTACGCCAGAAACCAGACGACCTGCGAAAAGGTCAGGACCGTGTCCGATAGGAACACACCCAGGCTGGTGCCAACAACCGCTGCATCAACCATCGCCAACAGCACGGGATGCCGCCGCGGGCGGACCGCCCTGGCCGCGCCTGTCGCGGCGCATACCGCCGCCAACAGCGTGCCTGATCCCAGCAGTTCGGTTGGCTCACCGCTGAGCAGTCGGATGTACCAGTCGATCGATAGGGCGACCGCGAGGAAGGTCACGATCGCGGCGCAGACGCCCCACAGCGCCGGGCGCCGTACGAGCTGCTGGTTCAGCGAGTGCGGCCAGGGTCCACCGGCACGGCGGCCGAGGACCCCACCGACAACAGCGGGCAGGACGAGCAACGCCACCCCTCCGAGCAGCCACGGTACGTGACCGAGATATTCGTTCACGGCGATGGAGTTTGCGAGGGTGACGACGAGCAAGGGACCCGGCAGGCGATGCAACGGCAGGGTCATGTCATGCGCAGCGAAAAGGTAGTCCAGATGTAGAACGAACAGCGGCCTGGCGCAAGTCAGCACCACGACCGCCCCAGCCGCAATGGGGATGAAAGCGAGGAGCCAAGAGTGTCGTGTACGGACAATGGCCCTGGTCCACGCGCCGGCCAGAAACTCCAGCCACAGCACGAGCAGCCAAGCCATGACCGCCAGCATCAGTGCGAATGTCCCCTGAATGCCCACCGTCACCCCCGGCAGCATCATCGGGGTGCCGATGATGCTCGGCGCCAGGACCGTACCGGAAGCGACGCCCACGGCCAGACCGCGGCGCAGCGCCATCAACCGCAGCGGCAGGCCAGCGGTCGCGGCATAGAGCGCGGCACGCAGGACCGTCAGGCCGAGCAACGCCACGAGCACGACGGTGAACGGCTCGGGAGGCCAGAACTCGAACACCAGGCCGACACCTATCTGAGCCGGGGGCGAGGCACTGGGATCCCAGGTAAGTACCAGGCAAACGCCGAGGATGAAGGAGAACCCGAACCCGGGTGACATCAGTGGCGCCGGGTCCTCGAGCGCCAGGATCCGCGATCGCGGCGTGGGATGGACGATTCCGAGTCGCCGCACCAGATCACAGACCCGGCCACGTACCACTCCCCGCATCCGGACCGCACCACGGCTGTTGGCCTCGTTCGCCAGAAGTATCCGGCGCAGCGGCCCGATCATGTTCTGCCACTGCACGACCCGCGCATCTGCTTGGTATTCGCGGTTGCGGAGCACGGCGCCGCGGGCCAGAACCAGCAGCGCGGCCATGCCAGCCAACTGTCCGATCACGGTCAGACCGAGTTGCCAGTCCACGCCGAAAGCGAGTTGCACGAGGGTCGCCAGCACCACCGGAGCCAGGACGAGAACGAGATAGGCCCGTGCGAAGCTCAGGGTAATGATGGTGACATCGAGATCGCGGTTGCGCATATGGGCCAGTTCGTGCAGGACGAGTGCCTGGAACGCTTCCGGGTCCTGGGACCGCAACGCCAGCACGCCGCGACCCAGCAGAATGTGCCGTCGCTGGATCCGGCCGAAGGCCACTCCGCTCGCACGGGTGTCGAGCACATCGAGCAGGAAGCGCACACCCTTGCCGGGCGTCGCCTGGTCGGAGAGGCCGACGAGGTCGTGGTGGAGTTCCGGGAAGCGCTCGGCGGTGATGGACACGACGCCCCGGCGCCGGGCGCGACGGGTGGAACCCAGCCAGTACTGCAGCGCGGTGGCCACGAACAACATGACGAAGGCGAGGAGAACACCCGCAGTCTGGTCGAAGAAACCGTTCGTTCGCTGGCAGACGTCCGCGCCCGGGACGTGCTGCCCACTGGTCCACAGCGCTACTGCGGCGTCCGTTCCGCCGATGCGAGTCATGGCGTCTCGCAGGCACTGGTTGCCGAGAGCCACGCTACCGCCAGCGTGTCCGGTCACGACGCTGTAGATGCCCGGATGGTAGATCACGGTGAACGCCAAGACAGCTACGATGAGCAGCAGGAACGCGGTGAGGGTGGCCGACGGCAGGACGAACGGAAGGCCCCGCCTATCAATAGCCGTCGGGGTAGCCACCTCATCGACCACCAGCGCCACATCGTCGGGGCCCGGCGACGAGACATCATCGCGGCCAGGCGGCGCTAACAGCGGTCGCACCACGCCAGCCGGTACATTCACCGGCTCGTCCGGCAATGTCATACCCGACGCTGTCATGCTGGGCGGTCAGCCGGACTAGTGAGGTATTGGACGACGGAATCAGCGAGAACCTCGGCCCGATCCGGCGCCAGGCCGAGCAGCACCGCCCGGCGCTGCGCAATCCCACGCACCTCGGCAAGCAGCTGAGGTGAAATCGCCGTCGCCGCGTTCGCGTCCGCCGAAACCATCGGCTCGGACCGAGACCGACGCCGCCACCGGCCCCGGACCCAAGATCCGATACGTCCGGCCGCCGCCTCGCCCGCCTGCTCGGCCAGACTCTTGAGCACGTCGCGGGCTACCCCACAGGCGACGCTCGTGAACAGCATCGCGGACACTTCGACCACGCCGAAGCCCAACGGGTCCTCGCGACGCTTGTCGCTCGGCGCTCGCCGCAGCACCAGCGGCGCGGTCTCCTCGAATAAATCCAGGTCCTCGGGGGCCATCCGCTCTACCAGGTGACGCGCCAGGGCTAAAGCCTGCGCATCGGACGTAACCGATTGGTCCACCAGTTCCCCCGCATCGAAAAAGATCGATTAAGCATACTACGACCCGGGCAGACCCGCACAATTCGGCAATGCCCATAGCGAGCGTGCCCTCGGCCAACGCTGACCAGCCCCGGCGGCGTAGCGCGCACCTCCAAGTACCGGCGAGAACCGCCGAAGTCGCCGAACCCGGATCACAACCGTGACCCGACGGGCATTGACCGCGACGTTATCAACGAGCCGCGAGCCCTAGACGTGCACCCGACTCGCGAAGGCTACACAGTCCGGATAGGACACCACTTGATCGGGAGTCCGCGCCCGAGCCCAGATCCGCTGCGTCACCCGTTACGGCGCATGGTTCCTGTGGTCCGTCGCGACATGATCACCCTGACCGCGCTCACGCACACGCCGATCACGCACACCGCGGCGATCAACACCAGCAACCCACTCGCGTGCTCGGGATCATCCGCCGTTACCGGTCCAATCGCCGGCCCCGTCAGGGCCGGCGGCTCGGATGTGTCGACGCCGTGACGGGGATTCACGGATGCCACTGGTGCCGCCGTGACCGACTGTGTCGGTGTCGGTGATGCGGTTGCTGTCGGACTCCTGGCGGCCGGTCCGATGGTCGGTTTCCGGGCCGGTGCTGTCACCGTCACGGTCCAATTGTGTGTATCCCCAGGTCGAGGGTGCACGCGGGCAGCATTTGGATGACGATCGTGGCCGGCCCATGGGTAAACGTCACCGGCACGACAGAGTTGTCCGGCATCGTCTTGGTGCTGTTGCCGACTCGCAGTGTCGCGGTGCGTCCTGTCCGGTTGGCGAAGCTGAGGACGGCACCAACGGTCACGGTCAGGTGTGAGGTCGACGGGGTGGATACGACACGCGATCGAGCCGAGGTGCCGCACGCCCTAACGCCGCAACTCCGCGGCGACCTCACTGTCGTCGAGCAGCGGTATCCCGTTGAACGTGACCGTTGTCGTGGTGCGGCCGTCGACGATAGTTACGCCGAGGAGCGGGACGAGGATCGTGAGCCGGACGGTGCCAGCCGGAGGCAGCGTTGGCGTCGGGTGGGCATTCAATCTGCCTACCAGGATTGGCCACGCGCTCGCTACCCGAGCGCCCCGCGCGAAATCGGAATCGTCCGGATCTGCCATGCTGTGTGGCACCACCAGTCACCGAAGCTCCGGTAAGAACGTTGATCTTCGTCGATTTCACGTTCTGCCGGAGCTTGGCCATGGCTCGATCACACCACGCCGAGACACCCTCGTTGAACTCCGGCTACCGGCCCGGTGAGATCACCTTCAGCCTGACTGCGGTCCTGCCCAACCTCTGGTACCTGCCCGGGCACCTGATAGCGACCATGCCGATGCTGGTCCTCGGACTGGCAGCCGTCGCGTGGATCGCCCGGCGGTGGGTGCAGTCGGGCCACACGGATGACGCCTGTCGTGATTTCGCCGTCGCGCTGGCCCTGGCCGCGTCGCGGCTCAGCGTCACTGGGGCTGTACCGCCTACACCTGGACGGCTCATCCGTTCATTAGCACGCTGCAGGCGGTCAGGTCCTATGCCCCCGAGACCGAAACGCCCGATTCGCATAGAACCCGCCGAGCGGCGGGACCCGCTAAGCCAGCCTTCGCCACCCAGTTCGCTGTGAGCGCACGTGATCGCCAGCG
>CAWCPX010000011.1:0-61163 GCA_963797605.1 uncultured Actinomycetota bacterium
ATGTTCTATGTAACTCTACTGGTTCCATTCTCGTATTGCTCGTGTACTTGGAAAGCCGGTACGATACAGAAGGATATCATATGAGTTCCGTATCATCGCAGGACCGACATCCAGCGGCGCCGCCGTCCGACCGCGATCAAGGACTCGATGCGCGAACTGGGCATCCAGCTGACGCTGCTCAACCATCACGTCGGCTCCCGCCTCGAGATCAAGGACGTCGACTTCGACTGCCTGGACGTGATCAGCCGGCACGGGCCGATGAGCCCGAGCGCGCTGGCCGCCGTGCCGGGCTGCACCCCGCCACCGTGACCGGCATCCTCGACCGGTTGGAGCGCGGCGGCTGGGTCGCCCGCGACCGTCGGCCACCGACCGGCGGGCGGTCGACGTGCGGCACCCCGGCGCGAGCGCAGCGGCGAGGTCTTCCGCCTCTACAGCGGCATGAACGCCTCCATGGATCAGATCATCGACGGGTACAACGAGGCGCAACTGGAGCTGCTGGCCGACTTCCTGACCCGCACCGCGCAAGCAGGCAAAACCGCAACCGAAGAGCTGTAGCTGTTTATATCAGCTTTTCCGCTCGGGCGGCGCTGTGAGATGACGTCTTCCCTCCTCATCGCAGCGCCTGCGGCGGTGCTCCTCGTGGAGTCCATACGCCGTCGCGCCACCTCGCGAAAAGCCTGAGTACGCCGCCGCCGAGCCGGTTTGCCCCTCCCAGGTCCCTACCCGGCGGCGGGCACCGCCACCCCTCCTCACCAGCGGTAACAGGGGCGGACGAGAAAAGCGTAAGGCGACATATGAGCGATTGCCGTCGATACGTCGGCAATCCGACCGTCGCGCCATAAGGCACGCAGCGACATAGCTTCTAGGCATACCTATTCCGTGCCGGTGAGTCCTAGGTAGGCCCCTCGCTGCCCAAGATAGGCAATCATGCAGATGGCAGGGCCGGTCGCGATCCCGAGGATGGAGTCAACAGCAAACGAAGGAGACGGATCATGTTGAACCATCCGGATCTCATCCTCGACCAGATGACCATGCGGCACGACGCGCTGATGGCCGAGGCCGCCCGACACTCGCTGCTCAAGTCGGCTCGCCAGTGGCGCAAGGCGACGCGGGCGGAGGCCAAAGCCCTCGCGGAGCCCGAAAAGCGGGTCCAGGCCATCCGTGACGCCGGTGCCGTGGTCGTCAAAGCGCCGGTTGCTCAGGCGACCTCGGCGGCACTGGCCGGTAGCCTTGCGGCGTGCGGTCGACACGCGGCGGGGTCAGCCCGGTGATGGTCGGGCGCGATCACGAGCTGCGCCAGTTGGCGCGGCTCGTGGCGGCGCCCCGAGCCTCCCGGTGGTCGCGATCATCGCCGGCGAGCCGGGCATCGGCAAGACCCGCCTGGTGCACGAACTGCTCGCCGCCGTGCCCGCGCGACACGATGGTCTTCGTCGGCCACGCCGAGCCCGGCTCGCTGGCCCGCCCGTACGAGGTGCTGCTCGACGCGCTCGGCCGGCCAGGACGACGGCGCGCACGAGGCGGCGCTCGAGGAGCTGACCGACGCCGCCCGCAGCCCGGTCGAGCGGCTGCACGCCGGGCATCCGCCTGATCGACAGCCTGACCGGCGGCCGGCCGGTCGTCATCGTCTTCGAAGACCTGCACTGGGCCGACTCGGAGAGCGCCGCGCTGTTCGAGCGGATCGCCGACACGCCCGGCCGGCGGCTGCTCGTCGGCACCTACCGGCCGGAGGAGGTCACCCGCCGGCACCCGGTCGTCGGCGCTGCTGGCCCGGATGGAGCGCCGGCACGCGGTCACCCACCTGCGGCTGGAACGTCTCAACCCGGCCGAGACCGCGGCCATGCTCGCCGAGCGCGACCGGCGCGCCCGGTGCCCTACCGGACCGCGATGTCGCTGCACCACCGCACCGGCGGGAACCCGTTCTTCCTCGAGGAATTGCTGCGGTCGTCGGCCGCGACCGACGACGGCGTGATGGACCTGGCCGAGATGTGCGAGACCAGCCGCTGCCGTGGAGCATCGCCGAGGTGCTGCGCCGCCAGATCGACGGCCTCGACGCGGACGCCCGCCGCATCGTCGAGGCGGCCGCGGTGCTCGGCCACCGGGTGCCGTTCGACCTGCTCGCCGACGGTGACCGGCACGCCGCGAGGACGACCTGATCCCGGCGCTGCGCGACGCTGGTCGACCAGGGCGTCCTGGTCGAGTCCGGCGAGGACGAGTTCACGTTCCGGCACGCGCTGGTCCGCGAGGCGCTGACCGGCCAGCTGCTCGGCCGGGAGCGCCGCCGGCTGCACGAGGCCGCGCTCGACGCGCTGCTCGCCGGCGGCGACGACGAGTCCGGCGCTGGTCGCCCACCACGCGCAAGGCGCCGGCCGGTACGCCGACATGGTCGCCGCCGGCCGCCGAGGCGCCGCGCTCTACCTCGACATCGGCTCGCCGTACCAGGCGCTGCAGCTGGCCGAGATGGGCCTGGAAGAGGTCGGCGACGACACCGAACTGCTCGGCTTCGCGGCCCAGCGCGGCCTGGCTGGCCGGGCTGCATCGACGACGCGATCGAGCACGCGCAACGCTGGCTGGCCAGCGCGACCGGCCCGACCGACCGCGCCGCCGCGCTCTACGTGCTGGTCCGGCTGACATGGGAGGCCGACGACGACGTCGAGATGGCCCGGCTGACCGGCGACATCGAGGACGCTGGTCGCCCAGCTGCCGCCGGGCGCCGACCAGGCCCGGGCGATGGCCGCCGTGGCCCAGTCGGCGATGCTGCAGGACGACTACGACAAGGCGATCGCGTGGGCGGACCGCGCGATCGCGCTCGCCGACGAGTTCGACCTGCCGGAGATCCGGCTCGCCGCGCTGGTGGAGAAGGGCGCGACGCTCACGAACATGGCCGCGACCGCGGACGAGGGCCGGGAGATCCTCGCCGGCCTGGTCGACGAGGCGGAGAAGCGCGGCGAGTGGATGCTGGCCGCCCGCGCGCTCAACAATCTCGCCCAGTCGCAGCCGCCGCACTCGCTGACCGAGCACGCCGAGACAGCTGGAGCGGATGCGGGTCGACGCCGAGCGCGCGGGCTACGAGTCCACCGCCGTCGCCGCCTACTTCCAGGGCCGGGCCCGGCTGGCGATGCACGAGGGCGACCTCGACGCCGCGATCGAGGCGCTCGAGGACGGCCGCCGGCGCGACCGCGGCTACCTGCGGCGGGGCCGCCGGGCCGACTACCACGCGGTGTTCCTCGCCGGTCTCTACCTGGAGGCGGGCGAACTCGACGCCGTCGCCGACGATCATCGACGTGCTGGAGGCCGCTCCCCGGCAGGCACCGATGACCGTGCCAGGGCTGGCGTTCCACCTCGCCTGCCGACGCGGCGACACGGCGCTGGCGCGATCAGCTGCTGACGACCGTCGTCGACGCGGTCGCGGCCCAGGGCTGGCATGGCGCCGACCTGGCCCATGACCTCGTGTCCGCCGCGTTGTTCGCCGGGCTGCCGCTCGACCAGGTGACCGGGCTGGCCGATTTTCTGATGCCGACCCGACGCCTGGGACCCGTGGCGGGTGATCGTGGAGGCGCAGCTCGCCGAGGCGCGTGGGCAGACCGCGGCGGCGCTGGCGGTTACGCGTCGGTCACGGGCTCCGGCGAACTGCCGCCCGAGGTCCGCGCCACCGCCGAGGCCGGCAGCGGCCCGCTGCCTGTTCGCCCAGGGCCACACCGAGGAGGCCGCGGCGCACGTCCGAGCCGCCGACGACGCTGCTCACCAGGTGGGGCGGTTGGCGGGTGGCCGAGGTCGAGTCGCTGCGGGCGCTCCTCGGGCTGGCGCCGACGAGCCAGCCGGCAGGGGCACCGGCGCGTTGACGCCACGCGAACGGGAGGTCGCGATGCTGATCGCCGACGGCCTGACCAACGCGGAGCTGGCCCAGCGCCTCTACATCTCGCCGAAGACGGCCGCCGTGCACGTCTCCAGCATCCTGCGCAAACTCGGTGTCGGGTCGCGTACGGAGGTCGCCGCTCGCGTCACCGTCCGCTGAGTTCAGGGCAACCGCCAGATCGCCAGACGCATGCCGGTACGCGTACAGGCCACGTACGTCGTGATCGCGAAGCAGGCGTCGGCACGTACGCCCCGCAGATGCTGGATCGGCATGACTCCGGACGCACTCTGGCGCACGACCCATGTCGAGCCGTCGCCGGGGGACAGCACCGAGGCCATCTCGCCATCGCCGACCGGGTACGTGAACGTCGCGTGGCGGTCCGCCGACAGCAACCGCGGATCGGCGCCGGCCGGCAGCACCACCAGGGTCGTCGGGCTGCCGTCGGTAGGCGGGAACTCGGACGGCAGCCCGGAGTTGGGCACCGGCTGCGGTGTGGTGAACGTGCCGAGCACACGACCGGTGGCCGGGTCGAGACGTGCGGTGCGGCCGAGACTGGTGCCGTCAACCTCGCACAGGCCCGTCGAGCACCGATAGACGAACGAGTCCGGCAGCATCGAGCGGCCCCACAGGCGGGTCAGGTCGCCGGCACGGAACACGTCGATCGCCATCTGCTCGTCGTTGAGACGTTCCACCAGGACCAGGCCATCGACGACGTTCACAGCCGCGCGGCTGGTGCTGGGCTGGAGGATCCGGTGCGCGGTCGGGCGCCCGGTGTCGAGATCACGGCTGGTCAGCGCGCCGGTTTCGCCGCAGAACTCGACGAAGCCACCCATCGGATCGCTCTGGCCGTCGTCGCGGGCCTGCACGCAACCGCCCGGTACGTACGTCGACCACCGGACGACCCCGGTCGCCTGGTCCAGCGCGGTCACCGTGGTGCCACCGCCGTTGTCGCCGTCGTCGTTCGCGACCAACGCCGTCGTGGCGACGGTGACCCGCACGGGCGTCGTGCCGCCGGTCGGCGCCGTCCACTGTCGACGGCCGCTCACCAGGCTGTACGCCGTGATCCCGTGCGTGCCGACGACGAAGATCCGCTCGCCGTGCACGAGCACGGAGCCGGCCGCCGGGACCGGGATGTCGGCCACCGTCCGCATCGGCGCCTGTGGTGGGGCCGCCGAGGCCGCGAGCGCCAGGACGGTCACGAGCGCCGGGAGTGCCCGGCTGCCGAGGCGGCGCCCGGCATCGCGCGTCGGCGGGGCTACCTGCGGCGATGAGGCCGTCGATATCTCGCCGAGGTCGATCACGGCAGGTGCCAGATCACGAGGTGTTTGTCGGGCTTCGAGCACGCCACGTAGGTGGTCACGGCGACGCAGGCCTGCGCGATGACGCCCGGCAGCTTCTGGATCGGCCGCAACACGCCGCCCTCCTGGCGGACTACCCAGGTGGTGCCGGCCAGCCCGACGGGGACGTCGACACCGAGGTCGGCCGGCAGCGAGCCGGTGTACGAGATGAAGAAGCCCGGAGCCGGGATCGGCCGGGCGTTGGCATCCGGCAGGATATCGAGCATAGTCGATGATAAGCCGGAGCCGAAGGTGGGCGGCGGGTCGTCCGGCGGCACTGGCACGGACAGACCGGGGATCACATCGCCAGTGCGCGGATCGATGACCGCGTTGCTGGACGGCGCGTCGCCGTTCTGGCACAGGTGGATGTCGCACGGGTAGTAGTAGACGTTGGGCCAGGTGCGATGGCTCCACACCAGCGTCGCGTCACCGGTGTGGTAGGCGTTCACGATCGTGTCGAGGGCCTCGAAATCCTCCACGATGGTCAGGTCGCCGATCGCGATGATCGCGACCTGCTCCGACGCACCCGACGTCGACGGGCTGCGCACGGCGCGCTCCGCGCGGAGCGCGCCGGTGGCCACGTCGCGGACGGTCATGACGCCGGAATTGAGGCAGAGTTCGATGACGCTGCTGCGCGGGGCGGCGCTATCGTCACTCATCGTCACCTGGCAGTCGACTCCGACCGGCTCCTGCCACCGCACGGCGCCGGTCGTCTGCTCGACGACCTTGATGTCGCCGCTGCCGACCCGGGTGCCCGCGATCGCCTCCGGCACGTCGGTCATGATCACGCCGCCGTCGTGGAGCACGTCGCCGGCGAACCCCGGTTGGCGCCACAACTGGCGGCCGCTACGCAGGTCGTACGCCACGCTCGCCGCGGTGCCGTCGGTCATGTCGGCGTCGAAGCTGGCGATGACGGTGGTGGGCGTGCCCGCGACGTACGTCGACGCCGTGTCTCCGGCGAACGGCGCGCTCCACCGCACGGTGCCGCTGTCGAGATCGTAGGACCGGATCCGGGCCCGGTCGGCGAATCCGTCGATCACGATCGCCTGCCGGCCGTGCACGAGGAGCACGGTCGCGCCGTCGGTGGGGATCGAAGCGATCAGGCGCATCGGCGGTGCCGGCAGCGCGGCCGAGGCGACCAGAGTCGCGATCACGATCGCGATCAGTGCCGCGACCTGCGCCCAGCGGCGGCGGGGGGTGTCCCGGGCCGGGGGCGAGATCTCGAGCAGGCTCGGGGACGAGACGTCGCCGAGATCGATTATCGCCATCGTCGCCAGGTTTCCATCGCTTGGGAGCATACGAGCGCACGAATGCCGGAGGCCACCCGTACGCGCCGTCACATGGGGTTGAATGGGGTGTGACCGAATCGCTGCCGGACCCGGTCCGGGCGTTGATCGATGCCGCGAACGCCAACGACCGGGCCGCGTTCCTCGATAGCTTTACCGCGGACGGCGTCGTCGACGACTGGGGCCGGGAGTTCGCCGGGCCGGCCGCGATCGGCGGCTGGAGCGACGCGGAGTTCATCGGCGTGCGAGTGAGCCTGGCCGTCACCCACGTGGCCCGGCAGGGCGACGAGACCGTGGTCACGGCCGACGTGGGCGGCGACGGCTTCAACGGCCCCAGTCACTTCGCGTTTCGATCGGACGGCTCACGAGTGACGCGGATGACCATTCGGGCCTGACCCCGCCCGACGAAATACTTGCCGCGTCAAGTATGTTGGGGAGATCGACAGGCCGGTTCACGGCTCTCGGCACGAAGGTGGCGCAACGACATGCAGTTCGGAATCTTTACCGTCGGTGACGTGACGACCGACCCCACGACGGGTCACACGCTGAGCGAGCACGAGCGGATCAAGGCGATGGCGACGATCGCGCTCAAAGCCGAGGAGGTGGGCCTCGACGTGTTCGCGCTCGGCGAGCACCACAACCCGCCGTTCGTGCCGTCCTCCCCCACCACCATGCTCGGCTACATCGCCGCCCGCACCGAGCGCCTGCTGCTGACGACGTCGACCACGCTGATCACCACGAACGACCCGGTGAAGATCGCCGAGGACTACGCGATGCTGCAACACCTCGCCGACGGGCGCGTCGATCTCATGATGGGCCGCGGCAACACCGGCCCGGTCTATCCGTGGTTCGGCAAGGACATCCGCGACGGCATCGCGCTCGCCGTCGAAAATTACGCGCTCCTGCACCGGCTGTGGCGCGAAGACGTCGTCGACTGGTCCGGCAAGTTCCGCACCCCGCTGCAGTCGTTCACGTCGACGCCGCGCCCGCTCGACGGCGTGCCGCCGTTCGTCTGGCACGGCTCGATCCGCAGTCCCGAGATCGCCGAGCAGGCCGCCTACTATGGCGACGGTTTCTTCGCCAACCACATCTTCTGGCCCAAGGAGCACACGCAGCGCATGGTCGGGCTCTACCGGGAGCGGTTCGAGCACTACGGCCACGGCTCCGCCGACCAGGCCATTGTCGGCCTCGGTGGCCAGGTCTTCATCCGCAAGAACTCGCAGGACGCGGTGCGCGAGTTCCGGCCGTTCTTCGACAACGCCCCGGTCTACGGCCACGGTCCGTCGATGGAGGACTTCACCGAGCAGACGCCGCTGACGGTCGGCAGTCCGCAGGAGATCATCGACCGCACCTTGGGTTTCCGCGATTACGCCGGCGATTATCAGCGCCAGCTCTTCCTCGCCGACCACGCCGGGCTGCCGTTGAAAACCGTGCTCGAACAGCTCGACATCCTGGGCGAAGAGGTCGTCCCGGTGTTGCGGCGCGAGTTCGAGGCGCTGCGGCCGGCGCACGTGCCCGAAGCGCCGACGCACGCCTCCCTCGTCGAGGCGGCCCGGGTCGCCGCCGAGGCCGACGCAGACGCGGTGGCCAGCCGATGAGGCCGCGTCGCTCCGTCGCCGTCGTGTCGGCCGGTTTGAGCCAGCCGTCGACGAGCCGCCTGCTCGCCGACCGGCTGGCCGGGGCCACCGTGGCCGAACTCGACCGTCTCGGCTCCGAAGTGGACGTGCACGTCATCGAGGTCCGCGAGCACGCCCGCGAGGTCGCGAACAACCTGGTCACCGGGTTCCCGTCGGAGTCGCTGAAGGCGGTGGTCGACCTCGTCTCCGGCTCCGACGGCCTGATCGCGGTCACGCCGACCTTCCGCGCCTCGTTCAGCGGCCTGTTCAAATCGTTCATCGACGTGCTCGACGAGACCGCGATCGAAGGCAAACCGGTGCTGCTCGGCGCGACCGGCGGCACGCTGCGCCACTCGCTCGTGCTGGAACACGGGCTCCGGCCGGTGTTCACCTACATGCGGGCCGTGGTCGTGCCGACGACCGTGTTCGCCGCCACCGACGAGTGGGCCGGCGACAGCAACCAAGCCTCGCTGAGCGCCCGCATCAACCGGGCGGCCCGGGAGTTCGCGGCCGAAATCGACCGCCGCGGCCCGGCTACGGCGCCGGACCCGTTCGCGCTCACGACCTCGTTCGACCAGCTGCTGACGGCCGACTAGGCCCCGTCTCAGCTGCCGTTCGAGCGAGCCTAGTCACCAGCATCACAACGTCAACGCCATTCCACGGGTACGCGTACGACGCGCCGTGCCCTATGGTGCGTATGTCATCGCATGGGGGAACCCGGTGAAAACCCGGGGCTGACGCGCAACGGTATGAGACGGCACCACGCTGTAACGGCGGTCCGGCTCGAGCCCGAATGCCTACGCGATGACGGCATTGCGGAATCCGTCCACGCGCTTTGAGCACGGGCCGCCCTCGCCTCTGCATGGCCGTGCGGCGTGATCGCCCGTGACGGCATGCGGTGCCGCTGGCGTGTCGGTGCTCCCCAACAAGGAGTCCACCATGAATCGCACGCACCTCCGCCGACGCCTCGGCATCGGTGTCGCCACCAC
Source organism: uncultured Actinomycetota bacterium (assembly GCA_963797605.1). Lineage (GTDB taxonomy): Bacteria > Actinomycetota > Actinomycetes > Mycobacteriales > Micromonosporaceae > DASQPR01. The sequence goes on from CAWCPX010000011.1 coordinate 9,082, forward strand.
CGCGGCCGTGTTGCTGCTGCTGCCGTCCACGGCCCAGGCGACCTCCACCGCGGCCCAGATCCAGACGGCGACGACCAACGGCGTCGCCTACCTCAAGACGCTGCAGGCGAGCAACGGCAGCTTCGTCACCGGCGGCCTGTCCACCGAGTGGGCGTTCAGCGCGCTCGCCGCGGCCGGGACCGCCGCCGTCGACGTCACGCCCGCCGGCAGCCCGAGCCTCAACGCGCGGACCGTCTACCAGGGACAGTTGGCCGCATCTACGTGGCCCAGCACGGCGCCCGTCGTCACCGACTACGAACGCGGCGCCCTCAACGCGTACGCGGCCGGCATCGACCCGGCCCGTGTCGCCGCGACCCGCAACCTCATCGCGAACGTCGTCTCCTACTGGCAGCCCGCCTCCCCCGGCTACTACGGCCCGCCCGCGAACTTCAACGGCACCGTCTTCGCCGTGCTCGCGCTCGCCGGCGCGAAGACGCAGGCCGGTGGCGCCCGCGTGCCGCAGGCTCTGCTGAACCCGTCGATCACGGTGATCCGCGCGAACCAGCACAACGACGGTGGCTGGGATTTCCCGCAGGCCGCGGGCAACCCGACGACGTTGGCCGCGACGAGTGACATCGACATGACCGGTGCGACGATGGCCGCGATGTGCGCCGCCGGCGTACCCAACACCGACCCGGCGGTCGTGGCCGCGAAGACGTTCCTCAAGGGCAAGCTCGTCGCCGCGTCGGGCGCGTTCAACTCGAGCTTCGGTGCCAACAGCGACTCCAACGGGTGGGCCGTCTCCGGACTCAACGCGTGCGGCATCACCAGCCAGGGCGCCGACTTCACCACGACGTCGCACAAGACACCGATCGACTTCCTGATCGCCCAGCAGGTCAACCCGGGCGGCGGCTTCAAGTACCAGCCGTCGAGCACCGGCGCCACCGCGTACTCGTCGATCGACGCCGAACGGGCGCTCGCCGGCGGCGGATTCACGGCGACCCCGCCGACCCCGGTCACCGCGGGTGCGTTGACGTGGGCAGCGGCCAGCGGGTTCATCTCGGGGACGGCCTCGACCCTCGCCGTCGTCATCGACAACGGCACCACCGTCACGCCATGCTCGGTCTCGATCACGCCGACCGGCGCGACGACCACGCTCGGTGCCGTCCTGAGCGCCGCGGCCACGGCGGCGACGCCGTCCGGCTGCGTCACCAGCGTCACCCCGTCGACCGGCACCGGCACGATCACGGCGATCAACGGCACCACCAACACGGGTACGAGCACCTGGAAGGTCTCCACGGACGGCAGCACCCTGATCTCGGCGAGCCGGGGCGCGACCGTACACATCGGTGACACGATCTACCTGCACTACGGCAGCTGATCCGTTGCGGCGGGGGTTTCGGGACTGCGATCCCGGCCCCCGTCCGCGATAATCCTGTCATGGATTTTCCGGAGGCTACCGACCCGATCCCCACGCGCACCGGCGTTTTCCTGGCCTACCTCGACTACTTCCGCGCCACCATGGTGAGCAAGATCGAAGCGCTGCCCGACGGTGAGCTGTCGTCGAGCCGGCTGCCGTCCGGTTGGACGCCGCTGCAACTGCTCCAGCACCTGACCTTCGTGGAAATGCGCTGGCTGGAGTGGGGCTTCGAGGGCCGCGACGTCGCCGATCCGTTCGGCGACCAGCGCGACTGGAAGTGGCACGTGGAGCCGGGCGTGACCCGGGAGCAACTGGTCGCCGCGTCGGCCGCCCAGGCGGCACGGTCGCGAGCCGTGATCGAGTCGCACGACCTCGACGAGATCGGCCAGCCCAGCGACCGGTGGGACGCCGCGGAGCCGGCATCGCTAGAGCGGGTGCTGTTTCACCTGGTGCAGGAGTACGCCCGCCATCTCGGGCACCTCGACATCGTGGCGGAATTGGCAGGCGGCCCGGTCGGCGAGTAGCTGCGTGCATGGCTTGGATAGGCGTAGACGATCAGGGATGTGACACGACTCGTCCACAACGGAGCGCGTCGTCCCGCAATGGGCCAGTCCGGGGTCAAAGTACTTGACAGCATGAGTATTGCGAACTAAAGCTGAACACTGCCGTCTTGACTGAGATGTCCCCCACTCGAAGCCGAGCTCAACAAAAGGCCCACCACGGCAAGGGCTTGTGCGCGCCTGTGATGACCGTGGCCCGCATGTGCCGAGCGCCCGCTCGGGCCATCGCGTATCGATAAGAGCGCTCTCCTCTGTGTGCCGTTCGTCTGCGCTGACCCGAGGAGGTCACGGAATGTTCGGTTCAGTCCATGTCAGACGTCTCACTCGTCGCCAGATCCTGATCGCCTTGAGCTGTCCGTCGTCACGACGGTCGGGATCGGGCTGCCCGGCATCGCGGGCGACAGCAGTGCCGCCGCGAGTCCGGCCGCGGCGCCCTGGCTGCGGGCCGGCAAGCCGGTCTCGGCTCGGGTCGACGCCCTCCTGAAGGCAATGACGCTGGAGGAGAAGGTCGGCCAGATGGACCAGCAGCTGGTGACAACGCTGACGGACCCCAGCAGCGCCAGCTGCGGGGACAACGGATTCAACCTGCCGAACCCCGCCTGCATGCAGAAGATCCTGATCGACCAGCACGTCGGTTCGGTGCTCGCGGGCGGCACCAACAACCCGATCGACACGACCGGCCAGGGCGGAGTCGGCAACACCGGCCTCGACTGGGCCAACGAGTACAACACGATCCAGCAGTTCGCCATCAAGAACTCACGGCTGCACATTCCGCTGGTCTTCGGCGTCGACGCCGTGCACGGCTTCGGCCACCCGTGGCAGGCGCCGCTGTTCCCGCAATCGATCGGAATGGGCGCGACGTGGGACCCCGCCGCCGCGCAGGCAGGTGGCACGATCACCGCGGACGCCTTGCGCGCGACGGGATGGAACTGGGACTTCGCACCGGTACAGGACCTCTCGCGGGACAACCGGTGGGGTCGCACCTACGAGACGTGGGCCGAGGAGCCGGCCTTGTCGGCAGCGATGGGCGCGGCCAACGTGTCGGGGCTGCAGGCTCCCGGCAGCGGCGGTGCCCTCGATGTCGCGGCGACCGTCAAGCACTTCGCCGGATACTCTCAGGCGGTCAATGGCCACGATCGCAACGAAGCGCTGTTGCCGCTGAACTACTTGCAGAGCATGATCCTGCCGTCCTACGCGGGCGCGATCGACGCGGGCGCCGGCTCCGTGATGGTCGACTCCGGGTCGATCAACGGAGTGCCCGCGACAGCCTCGCATTACCTGCTGACCGACATCCTGCGCAAGCAGATGGGGTTCAAGGGCGTCGTCATCAGCGACTACCAGGACGTGCCGGCGCTGCAGACCGCGTATCACATCACCGGCGACCTGGCCGGCGCGATCGCGGACGCGGTCAACGCCGGCGTCGACATGAGCATGGAGGTCTTCGCTCCCGACCAGTGGCAGACCGCGATCCTCCAGGACGTCCACACCGGCAAGATCTCTCGGGCACGCATCGACGAGGCCGTCCGCCGGATCCTGACCATGAAGTTCCAGCTCGGTCTCTTCGACCAGCCCTGCGTCAGCGACCCCAGCAAGCCATGTGTCGACGCGAGCGCCGCCAACGCGGCCGTGACCGCCGGCCGCGACCAGACGCTCAAGGCGGCGCAGGAGTCGATCACGCTGCTGCGAAACAACGGCAACGTGCTTCCCCTGTCGCCGACGAGCAAGGTCGTGGTCACCGGTCCGAGCGCCGACTCGATGACCAACCAACTCGGCGGCTGGAGCGTCAGCTGGCAGGGCGTCTTCGGCGCCGGGCACGTGTGTTGCATGGGGCCCGCCAATCAGATCCCACCGGGCACCACGGTGCTCAAGGGCATCCAGGCCAACGATCCGGCGCGGTGTACGCGCCCGATCAGGCAGCCGCGCTGGCCGCAGGCCGGCACCACGGACGCCTACGTCGTCGCCGTCGGTGAGAAGGCGTACGCCGAAGGGCTGGGTGACAATCCCGCGCCCGCGCTGGCCGTCCGACCAGCAGGCGCTGATCACGGCACTCGAGGGCACCGGCAAGCCGGTGATCGTGGTCGTCATCGCCGGCCGGCCGGTCGGGCTCGGCCCGGCCAAGAACGCGAACGCGGTGCTCATGGCCTATCAGGGCAGCACCGAGGCCGGTCAGGCCGTCGCCGACGTGGTGTTCGGCAAGACCGATCCGAGCGGCAAACTGCCGGTGAGCTGGCCGTCGGACGCCGCGGCCGTCGGCGGCGACTTCGACGGCGGAGCGCCGTCGCCACTCGGCGACCAGCCCAAGGTCTTCGACCAGTTGCCGGGCACGGGTTCCGGCCCCGGGCACGCCTACAACCCGCTGTACCCGTTCGGCTACGGGCTGTCCTACACCACGTTCCAGACCACCGGCCTGTCGGTGACGCCCACGGTGAAGCGTGGCGGCAATGCCATCGCTCACGTTCACGGTCACGAACACCGGCTCCCGGGCAGGCACCGACATCGTGCCGGTGTACGTCGCCCAGCCTGTCAGCGCCGTGGTCGTGCCACCACAGCGCCTGGTCGGATTCACGCGGGTGACGCTCGCCGCCGGCGCATCGACAGGTCGTTCACGTCTCGTTCCCGGCGTCGGCGTTGGCTGAGAGCCAGGGAGACATCAACGCGGCGGGTCCGCCGAGCGTCGAGCCGGGCAGTTACATCGTCCAGCTCGAACAAGAACGACACGACGCCGTACGACGTCGATCTGTCCGCGCCGTTCACGATCTCGCACTAGCGCGAAGCCGGAGCGGATCCAGGTGATGCCAGCGCGGTCGGCTACCGGCCGACTGCGCTGGCATTCCCGGGAGCCGCTTTCAGCCGGAAAGCACCGAGTTGTACGCGGTCGTCGCCAAGAACCCGGCCTTCAACAGCCCACCGGCGCCGATATCGAGTTCGGCTTCGTCACGACCGAAGTAGTTCCCACGGAATGGAACTGCTCGCCAGCGGATCGTGGAACCGAATCACCTCCAGAAAGGGAAGGTCGGTTCCACGATCTCGGGGAGAACCGTCAGCGGGCGAGCCAGTCGCGGTACGACGTCTTCGCGATCACGGCACCGGCGTCCTTCGGTAGCAGCACGTCACCCTTCACGGCGCCGAACAGGCCGGCGGTGCCGTCGACCGTCACCGGGCGGGGATCGCCCTTCGCCGCCAGCGTGATCCGGCCGATCTCGTCGAGCGTGAAGACATCCGGCCCGGCGATCTCGCGTGTGCCGAGAAGCGGCGCGCCCACGGCCACGTCCGCTACCGCCTGCGCGACGTCGGCCGCGGCGATCGGCTGGATGGGCGTGGCCGGCAGCCGGACCGTCTGGTCGTCGGAGGTCCAGGACATCGTCGGCTCCATGAACTCGAAGAACTGGGTAGCGCGGACGATCGAGTACGGCACCGGACCGGCCTTGAGAAGGTCCTCCTGCAGCACCTTCGCGCGGTAGTAGACGAGGTCCGGGACCAGTTCGGCGCCGACGATCGAGAGGATCACGGCGTGGCCGACGCCGGCCGAGTGCGCCGCCGCGAGCAGGTTGTCCATGGTGGCCTGGAAGAACGCGGGCGACGCGTCGTCGAACGTCGGCGAGTTCGTCAGGTTGACCACGACGTCCGCGCCCGTGAGAGCGTCGGCTACGCCCTCTCCGGTGAGCAGATCCACGCCGTTGGATTGCGAGAGCGGCAGCGCCTCGTGGCCGGCGGCGTTCAGGATGCTGACGACCTGCGATCCGATGAGACCCGTACCACCGATGACTGCGATCTTCATGTTGTTGACCTTTCTGTGTCGCGAACCAGGAAGGTCCGCTCACCCAGTAAGACCGGGTAGGCCCGCCTGCTGTGACAAGCCCACAGGCAGCCACCAAACGTGCTTACGCTGTCACAAATCGTAATTGCACCTTGTCTGAGCTGGTACGAGGCCGCAGACAGCGGCTTGGCCAATCGGAGGTATGTCATGAAGATCGTGGTTATCGGAGGTACCGGCCTCATCGGGTCGAAAGTCGTCTCCCGGCTCCGCGACAACGGTCACGACGTGGTCGCGGCGGCCCCGAACAACGGCGTGAACACGCTCACCGGCGAGGGTCTGGCGGAGGCGTTGACCGGCGCGGCCGTGGTCGTCGACGTGTCGAACTCGCCATCGTTCGAGGACGGCCTGGTGATGGAGTTCTTCCAGACGTCGACCCGCAATCTGCTCGCCGCCGAGGCAGCCGCGGGTGTCGGGCATCACGTGGCGCTGTCGGTCGTCGGCACGGAACGGCTGCAGGACAGCGGGTATTTCCGGGCGAAGGCCACCCAGGAGAAGCTGATCGAGGACGGGCCGATCCCCTACTCGATCGTGCACGCGACGCAGTTCTTCGAGTTCGTCCGGAGCATGTCGGACGCGGCCACCGACGGCACCACCGTCCGCTTCTCGTCGGTGCTCTTCCAGCCGATGGCGAGCGACGAGGTCGCGGACGCGGTCACCCGGGTCGCCCTGGGGCCGCCGCTGAAGACCATCGTCGAGGTCGCCGGGCCGGAACAGTTCCGCATGGACGAGTTCTTCCGCGATGCACTGGCGTTCCGCCATGATCCGCGCACGGTCGTCACCGACCCGCACGCCGGTTATTGGGGCGCCGAACTCGAGGAGCGCACGCTGCTGCCGGGCATCGACGCGACGCTCGGGAAGATCCGTTTCGACACCTGGCCGGGTCGCGACGGCGTGACGAAGTGAGGCGATGATCAGGCGATCATTGAGCGATAATTGGGCTGAAGCGGCGGGGGCCGAGCGTCACCGGGCATACCCTCGGGAAATGGACGGCGCTCCGCACGGCACCCTCGTGGCCGCCCGCGACCACTGCCTCAGCCCGACCCGCGCCGTCGACCGGCCGATCGCGGCGGCCCGCTACGGGCGCATGTTCCCCGAACTCGCCCCGCTGGGCACGGACTCGGAAGTCCTCGAGCGCGCCGGCAGCAACGGCGGGGTCTGCGACGCCGCCGCGGTCCTCGACACGGTCAACGCCGGCCGCGACGATGCCACCGAGGCGGCCGGCTGGCCCTTCTTCGGCCAGTTGGTCGCCCACGACATCACCGCCGACCGGTCCCCCATCGCCGGCGGCGTCGCCACGGACGCGCTGCGCAATGCCCGCGCCCCGATGCTCAACCTGGAGATCATCTACTCGGACGGGCCCATCGGTTCGCCGTTCCTGTTCGATCTCGGCGACCCGGCGAAATTCCTTCTCGGCCCCGGTGGCAACGATGTCCCACGCAACCAGCAGGGCGTCGCCCTCATCGGAGACCCGCGCAACGACGTGCACCTCTTCTCGCTGACGCTGCACATCGCGCTGCTGCACGCGCACAACCGCATCGTCGACCGGTTACGCGCCGACGGCGTGCCGGAAGCGGACGTGTTCGCCCGTGCGCGCACCACGCTCACCCGGCACTACCAGTGGGTCGTGGTGCACGACTTCCTGCCGCGGCTTGTCGGCGCATCGCTGGTCGAGGAGGTGCTGACCGAGGGCGGCCGGTGGTTCGCGCCGGAGCCGCCGGAGGCGTACATCCCCCTGGAATTCGCCGACGCCGCGTACCGCTACGGCCACGGGCAGATCCGGCACACGTACCGCCTCGTCGACGGCGGACCGACGGTGCCGCTGTTCCCGGACCTCGTCGGTTTCGGCCCGCCACCGGCCGACCGTCGCCTCGACCTCACGCAGATCTTCGACGTGCCCGGCCACCCGCCCGCGCAACGCGCGAAACGCCTCGACGGCCGTCTCGCCGCGAGCCTCATCGGGCTACCGGAGCAGGTGACCGGCGCGGTCGACAACGCCGCCTACCGATCGCTGGCCGTCCGCGACCTGCTGCGCGGCGAGACGACTGGGCTGCCGAGCGGTGAAGCCGTCGCCCAGCGCATCGGCGTCGCGCCACTGACCCCCGACGAGTTGGACAGGACGTGGTCGAACGGCACGCCGCTGTGGTTCTACATCTTGAAAGAAGCCGAACACCGCGGCGACGGCGATCGGCTCGGGCCTGTCGGCGGTCGCATCGTCGCCGAGGTCCTGATCGGTCTGCTCCGCGCCGATCCGGCCAGCTTTCTCGGCGCCGGACCGGATTGGCAACCCTACCTACCGGCCGCCGGGGGCGCGTTCGAGTTGCCGGACCTGCTCGTCAGCTGACCGGCGCGCGGCCCATAGCCGCGATCTTCGCCGGGTTCACCATCCAGAACACCTGGTCGATGCCGTCCGCGGACGCGCTGACCGTGATCACGCCGTCGAGTGCGCCATCGCGCCACAGCACGGCCCACGTCTGCCCGTTGGCCGTCACCCACCGCACGTCGACGCCGACCCAGAACCAATCGCTGATCGCCGCGAAGAGTCTCGCCACCTTCGTCGCGCCGATGACCGGGCGCCGAGCGACCCGGACGGCACCGTTGCCATCGGACACGCTGGCGACGTCGGCGGCGAACAGGCGCTCGAGTTCGTCGAGGTCCCCGGATCGGGCCGCGGTGATGAACGTCGTCAACAGGTGCCGCTGCGCGTCGGGCGGCACCGGGTTCCGTTCCGTGCTGGCGACGCGTTTGCGGGCCCGGCTGACCTGCTGCCGCACGGCCGGCTCGGAGGACTGCAGGATGTCGGCGATCTGCTCGTACGGATAGTCGAACGCCTCCCGCAACACGTACGCGGCGCGTTCGTGCGGGGTCAGCTTCTCCATCAACTGCAGGATCGCGAAGTCCAGCGCCTCGGCCCGCTCCGCGCCCAGGTACGGGTCGGCGCTCGTATCGACCGGCTCCGGAAGCCATGGCCCGATGTACGTCTCCCGGCGCACCCGCGCACTCTGCAACGCGTTGATAGCGAGCCGGGTCGTGGTCGTCGCGAGGAACGCCGCCGGATTGGTGACCGTGCTCCGGTCATAGGCCTGCCACCGCAGCCACACGTCCTGCACCAGGTCCTCGGCCTCGGTGGCGCTGCTGAGCATGCGGTACGCGATGCCGAACAGGCGGGGCCGCACCTCCATGAAGGTGGCCGCGGCCGCGTCGAGATCCTCCGGCCCGCCCGGACCGGCGACCACACCGGTTTCCGCCACCACCGTCGCCCCCATCCGGTCGTGTCATGCCTGCCACCAGCCAATTTATCACCGCAGACCGAGCCGGCCGGTCTGAGCCCGTCCGACATCGATCCCGCATAGACTGACCGAACACGATGGAGGACGGCGATGTCAGATCTGGTCATGGGCTTGATGCGATCGAATTTGCACTCGGTCTTCGCGGAACGCGACGAAACCGTCCGACTCGCCGCCATCGAGCGCACCTACGCCGACGATGTGCTGTTCACGGATCCGGAAGGCACCGTGTCTGGCCGTGAGGTCCTTAACCAGAAGGCCCGCGAGCTGCTGGAACGCTCTCCCGGATTCGTGTTCGCCGAAGACGGCCCGATCTACGCCGACGACACCCTCGGATGCCTGGCCTGGCGTTTCGGGCCTGACGGCCAGCCGGCCGTGGCGCGTGGTATCGATGTCGCGTCGATCAGCGACGGGCGCATCGCCACGCTGCACACCATCATCGTGGACTGACCCCGATCCGCTGCCGACGTCACCATCGATCGTCGCGGCCCTCAGGTGCGTGTTGTTTGCTCACCAGCCGCTCGACCGCTAAGGGCAGCGTCGTTTCAAAGTCGATCAGCTTTGCCCAATGCGGTGTGACGGTGATGACCACCATTTGATCGTAGAGAGCGCGAACCTGGGCATCGAAGTCGTCCCATCCCTCGCGTGGAAGGGTGCGATGAGAGGCCTCCAGATAACCTGCCGGCACGCCGTCAACGACCGTGAGCGTGGCACGCCCCCGTGCGAGCAGAATGCGGGGTGGCGGACCGAGGATATCGATCGTGATCGCGACCCGCGGGTCCTTCCGCAACGCGCCGACCTTTGCCGAACTCGGAACTGTCCAGAACTGAAACCGTGTGCCGTCCCACACATAGCCGATCGGGATCGCGCGCGGCGCACCATCCTGGCCCGTGTAAGCGAGCTGCAGAATCAGCACCTCGTTCAGTAGTTGCCGTGCAATCGGCTTGGCCATCACTTTGGCAAGATCCGACTCGTCCATCTCACACCTCACCGCTCGACCTACCTCGAACCGGATGGCCCGGTCGAGACATCGATCAAATCCGGGTCTGCCCTATCAGACCACCGCGAAACAATCCGCGCCAGCCGGCAGCCCGTACAGACGACGTCGCCGCGTGGCTCGACCAGTTCCGCCGGTTCTGGACACCACTTGGACGCGCTGGATACCGAACTGGCGCGCGGCAAACGCGAACGGAGAAAGAACCATGATTGATGTGACCGAACAGGTCAACGCCGCCCGACGGGAGGTGGGCAATCCTCCAGCAACGCTTGGGGGCAGGTCAGCGTCGTCTTCGGCACCGACCCGGCCGCGGCCCGTGCGGCGTCTGATCGCACGACCGCGTTCTACACCGGTGCGCCTCAGCCCCAGAGCCATCAGGGCGACTGACGGGCCCCGACCGACGTTGGTGCGGTGATCCAACTTCGCCGCGACCGCGAACGAACTGGATCAGGCCCAGCCGTTGCGGGCGGCGTACCACCCCAATTCGATGCGCGTTCCGGCTCCCGCTTTGACCATCAGATTGGAGATGCGGCGTTGGACCGTGCGGCGGGACGTGTCGAGTTGGCTGGCTACGGCTTGGTCGGTCATGCCGGATAGCAGCAGCGCCAGGATGTGCGAGTCGAGTTCGTCAATGCCGGGCTGGACCTCGACGATCTCGTTGCGCGTGACGAGCAGCGGGTACGCCTGCGCCCAGGACATCTCGAAGTACGCGATCAGCGCGTCGAGGATGCCGCTGGATTGGATGAGGACGGACTCCGGCGCGTTGTTGCCGTCATCCAGCAGCGGCAGCATGGCCCGTTCATGGTCGACGATCATGACTTTCACGGGAACATGGTCGCTGATCCGTACCTGCTGGCCGGCATCGATGCTGGCGATCACGTCGGCGACCATTCCCGGTTCGAGGAGGGCTTGACGGTCGAGGATGGCCCGGTAGCGTACGCCGCGGCCGATGCCGGCCGTGCCGGCGGCGTTGTCGCGGTGCGGGACGACAGTCAGGTTCGGCGGGACCATGGCCATCACCTCACGCCGTGCGGCTTCCTGGATCTGTGCGAATCGGTGACGTACCGCGGTGACGTCGGTAATTTCCTCCACGACGTTGCTCGTGGCGCGGGCGGCGGCGCTCACACGATGTTCTTCGACCAGAGCCGCCAGGTCCTGCTCGGCGGCATGCAGTTCATCCCGTCGTTGGCGGAGCAACCCACCGAGTGCCACGGCGGGCGGGGCGGCACTGAACGTGGCCGGGGTCGCCAGTGTCTGCGAGGCCAGACCGCTGGCGAGCAGGACCCGTAGAACCTCTACGACCTCAGCTGCCGGACGGCCGGTCAAGGTGGCCAGGTCGGCGGCACTGACTTCGACATGGGTGACGAGGCGGCGGTAGATGTCTTCTTCGGCCGGGAGCAGGCCGAGCGCGTCGAGCATTGCCCTCCTTCCGTGCGTCAGACCCCGATTGTGCTGCGAATATACGAGAGACGGGCCCGGAGGCGGAAGCTCCCGGGCCCGTCGATATGACATCTACTTCAGGCCGTACGCCCTGGTGACTTGCTGGGTGACGCTGTTTCCGAGGTTGTCCCACGCTTCGGCTTTGATCGTCACGTACCCGTGCGCCGGCGCGGTGAAGTGCGCCGTCCACGTCCCCGTTGCTGTCTTGACCAGGGTGACTTGTTGGAACGTGGCGCCGCCGTCCTCGGAGATCCACATTTTGCCGCCGGTCACCCGGCCGCCGCCGACCGCACCCGGCAGATGGCCGGCGGTGAAGCCGATCGTTTGCCTGCCGCCGTGCGCGTATCCGGCGAGGTCGGTGTCGACGTGGTAGTCGAGTTGCAGCAACGGCATCAGGTCGCCGTAATTCGCGTCGACCACACCGGGCGAGATCACCTGCCAGACCGTGTGCGTGACCGGCGACAGCGGCCACACCTTTGAGTCACGGGACGCCTGTAGATCGACCTTGTAGGTGTTGGTGCCGTCCGGGACCGAGTCGATCGACGCCTGCGCGAAACCGTCCGACGTCGCCGCCAAGGTGCCGTTCTGCCACACCTTCATGATCAGGTTGTCACCCTGAGTCAGGTAGCCGGCCTGGTTGGGGCTTCCGTCCGCCCACGGCTGCACGTTGAACGTGAGGAACCCGGGGTAGCGGGTGGAAGAGATGAATCCACCCCCATCACGCGGACGGGTGACCGGCTCGAACCAGTCGGTCGTCGTCGCCGTGCCCGCCTTGACCGCCTCGACCTCGGAACTGGAGGTCAGCGACATGTCCGGGCCGGTGTCCGCCGACGACGCCCAGGTCGTGCCGTGCTGCGCCGAAAGGTAATCGGTGCGGGTGCCGGGCATCTCGGTCAAGAGCGGGAAGCCAGAGCCATATATGCGGTACGGGCGGTAGTCCCACCGGAATTCCCCGCTGAGATATGGCTTCGTCCCGTAGAAGCGGGTATTCACGGTGGCAAGGTCGCTGGGCTTCGGGGTGTAAGTCACCTGGGCGGGGATCGCACCGTCGTAGGGTGCGACCAGGTCGTACACGTAGGGCGAGGCCGGTACGCCGTGGAAGGTGAGCTTCAGCGTTCCGGCTTGAGCCTGTGCGATCAATGGGGCTCCGACGAGCGCGGTGACGCCTACGTCCGGGATCGTGCTGTATGAGCCGTCGTCATTCGCCACGTAGTCCAGTAGTTCGCCGGGCACGTTGTTGACGACGATCAGGAGCTTCGCCCCCGATGCGGCGGCGTTTTGCGCGCGTTGCGTGCCGGTCAGGGCGTCCGAGTAGGTGACGATAGCGACCTTTCCCGCAGCCGCGATCCCGGTGTAATCGGAACCATCGCCCGCATACACCGCCTTGTAGGTGGTGGTTCCGTCGAACAGTGACGATCCGGCCTGCTCCAGCGATGGCACCGTGACGGCCTTATTCGAGATGGTCAGCAGCGGATATTCCTTGCGCCATCGCGCTTCGAACTCGAAGCTGCCCTTGGTGACCTTCGCGGTCGGCAGCACCCACATGCTGCCGTCTTTCGACGGCAGGATGTCTTGCTCGCTGACGACGCTCTGGCCGCCGTCGGAGCGGTACCAGTCCAGCGACAGGAACCGGTCTTCGGTCGTCTTCGGCACGTGGGCGCTGACCCGCACGGCCTTACGGGCGTCCAGGGTGAGTGTCCGGTCGCCGTTGAGGTTGATCTGCGGGTTGCCGAGCAGCGCCTCGCCGATCGTGTCGGGACCGTCGATACCCGGCAGGTCCATGTACGTCAGCGCGCTGTAAGTGCCTTCCGGCAACCGCAAGTCCAGGTTGCCGGTCTCACCGACCTGCACAAACGAGGTGTCCGCCACGCCGAACTGCTGCAGCTCGACATATCCGGCGGCCGGCTGGCCCTGGCGATCTGTCAACGCAATGTGCAGTGTGTACCGCGCGTCTTCCTTGTACAGGCCGACATCGGTCCGGGCCGCCGTCACACCGGTCGTGCTCGTCGCCACCACCTGCCCGAGGTAACGCAGGCCGTTGCCACCGAGACTCGGTTGCGCGGTCGCGGTGACCGATGCGGAACCGTGCGCCGGGACGGTCACCGTGCTGGCGGACAGCGTGAACATCCCGGCGGGTGCGGCCGTGCCGGCGTCCTCGGTCGGATCGGTGTCATACGGGCCACCCTCGACATCCGCCGATTCAGCGAGGTTAAGCGTTGTCGCCGAGGCGCCGGTGTTCGTATAGGTGATCGTGCGGCTCACCGCGGCCTCGTCGCGCGTGCGGCCACGCGTCGAACCCGAAATACACCGAACCAGTCGCGGTAATCCGATCAGCAACAGCATCGCCGATGTCCACGCGACCATCGCCGACCTGGTACGCCGTGTAGTCGGTCAGCGGGGTCGACGTACTCATCAACGCGTCTTTGATCTGCTGACCTGTCCAGGACGGGATGTTCCTGCGCGAGAATCGCGGCGGCGCCGGCCACGTGCGGCGTCGCCATCGACGTGCCGCTCATCGTCGTGTAGTAGCCGGTCCGTCGGCGTTTCCGCCGGCGCGCCGCGAGGATGTCGACGCCGGGGGCGGCGATGTCGGGCTTGAGCGCGTAGTCGCCGAAGCGCGGGCCGGTCGCTGGAGAAACTCGCGAGCTGGTCGGCCGAGTCGACCGCGCCGACGGTCAGCGCGGCGTCGGCGGCACCGGGCGCGCTGATCGACGCTTCGCGCGCCGGCGTTGCCGGCCGCGACCACGAACAGCGCGCCGGTCTGCGCGCTGAGCTGGTCGACCGCCTGGCTCATCGGGTCGGTGCCGTCGCTGGGCTCGGTGCCGCCCAGGCTCATGTTGATGACCTTGGCGCCTTGGCTGACGGCCCACTGCATGCCGGCGATGATCCAGGAGTCGTCGCCGGAGCCGTCGTTGCCGAGCACCTTGCCGATGATCAGGTTCGGCCCCGGGGCGACACCCTGCTCCAGTCCGCCGGAGGCGGCACCGGTGCCGGCGATCGTCGAGGCGACGTGGGTGCCGTGGCCGTTGCCGTCATCCGTGGTCTCGCCCGGGCACGAAGCTCACCGCCGTCGCTGATCCGGCCGGCCAGGTCGGGGTGGTTCGGGTCGACGCCGGTGTCGAGGACCGCGACCTTCACGCCGGTGCCGTCGTACCCCGCCGCCCAGGCCGCCGGCGCGCCGATCTGAGCGTCGCTCTCGCGCCAGGTCGGCGTGGACCTTGCCATCCAGCCAGATCTTCTTCACGCCGTCCGCCAACTCGACGTGCGACGCCGATGAATACAGCGACGGCCCGTCATGCGTCAGCGTCGTCCAAGCCTCGCGCGCATGCGATTTGGTGATCCGCACCGCGCTGCTGTTGATGGTGGGCAAGCGCCGCGTCAGCGTCATGCCTTTCGGCACGGCCGATGATGTGCCGGCGGCGGGCGCGCCATAACTCACAATCGACGGAATGGCGGCGCTGGCCTGATCGTCGTACCCATCGGCAATCAACGTGGTGACGTCGAAAAGCTGACGATCAAGTTCATCAGCGGCCAGGTACGGCACGATCTCATCCGGAATGACGTACAGGTCCTTGCCGATCGTCTCGGTCCGGACCGCACTGACGGCCCCGTGCGGACGCACCACCTCGACGTTCGCGTGGCCCCCACCGACATCGGTCACATGCACGACATCACCTGTGATCAGGGTGACCGTACGGGCCGCGGGTCATGGCCGCCCGCTTCGCGGCGACGGGCAGCGAGGAGCCGGGCGGGCTCACTGACGCGCCGGCCGATATCGATGGAACCACCACGCACGCAACGCACACAGCAGCGGCAGCCGCGAGCGCAGTAAGCACTTTGCGCTGGTGCTGACCGGGGAATCGAGAATTCATGCCATGTTGATACCGGCACCCGGCAGCACACGGAATGCCTGGCCGTGGCAAGAAAGCGCCACGGCGCTAACTCGCCACACCTGCACGGGATACTCAGGGGCGAATCATCCGATCATGCGCGACGCGCTACCGCGCGTCCGCCAGAAGTGACTCCACCGCCACGGACCCACGCGCGATACCGAGGAAATCGGCCACCGCGGCCGCCGCCCGGGGCCCCGAACGTCCGTCCCCGAACGGTGACTGGCCGTGCGCCGGCAACACCGTGTCCGGGAAGAACCGGGCGCCCGCCAGGATCTTCGGGGTCCGTACCGACCAGGAGCCCGTACCCGGGAATCAGGGCCTCGGGTCGCTCCGTCTCCTCGCGCGTGACGACGATCGGGATGCCCATCGTCGCCGCCTCCTCCTGCAGCCCGCCGGAGTCGGTGATGACGACGTTTCGCGGTGCTCATGAGGCCGAGCATCCGGTCGTACGGCAGCGTCGGCACAATCCGTACGCCGGCCACGCCGTCGAGGCGCCTCCGGATCGACTCGCTGAGCTCCGGGTTCGGGTGCGTCACGACGACGATCTGGGTGCCGGGGCGTTCGCTGGCCAGCGCGGTCAGCGCCGTGACGACGCCCGCGACGCCGCCACCCCAGTTCTCGCGCCGGTGGATCGTCGTCACGACGACCGGGCGGGTGCGATCGATCCATGCCGGGGCCGGCGCGAGACCGGAATCGAGCAGGTGCCGCAGCCCGTCAACGATCGTGTTACCGGTCACGACGATGTCGCCGGCCGGCACCCGTTCGTCGAGCAGATGCTGCCGGGCGGCCTCGGTCGGCGCCAGGTGGAGCGAGCTGAACCGGGCCAGCATCGCCGGGTTCACCTCCTCCGGGAACGGCCGGTCGATGTCCCGCGTGCGGAGACCGGCTTCGAGATGGATCACGGGTACGCGATGCCAGAACGCGACGAGCCCGCCGATCAGCGCCGTCATGTTGTCACCCTGGACCACCACGGCGGCCGGCCGGCGTTCGGTGGCAGCGCGTCCACGGGTGTGGACATCCGCATACCCGAATTTCTGTAGTTCGTAACTAATCGGGTAATTCGGACAAACTACATGGATGTCGGCGTGTCACGGCAGCAGGTCGGGCGGACGCGTGGGGGTCAGCTGTCCGCGCCGGTGACTCCACAGGTCGCGGACGATGATCTGGACCATTCCGGCGACAGGGATCGCGAGCAGCGCTCCGAGAATTCCGGCGAGTTCCACACCGATCAGGATGCTGACGAGCACCGTGAGCGGGTTCAGCTTGACCGTGCGGGACAGGATCACCGGCTGCAGCAGATGGTTCTCGGCCTGCTGGTAGACGATGAAGAAGACCAGCACGATGATGGCCGCCGGGAGCGAGTGCAGCAGCGCCACGACCACCGCCACGACGGCGCCGAGAGTCGCGCCGACCAGGGGAATCAGGTCCGCGATCGCGACGAACAACGCGATCAGCCCGGCGAACGGCACCCCGGTCAGGAGCAGCACGATGTAGGTGAGCACGCCGCAGATGACACTGATCAGCAGGTTCCCGGTGATGTAGCCGGTGATCGAGCGCGCGCACTGCCCGGCCACACCACGAATGCGCTCCGCGGTCGGCGGCCGGAACGGCGTCAGGATCCCGTCGATGACCTTCGGCGCTTCGAGGACCATCAGGTAGGACAGCACGAAGATCGTCACGATGCCGGCCACGGTCGTTGCCGCCGTCCGGACCACGGAGATCGTGGTGCCGCCAAGGCTGCCGGCGTAGTTCTGGATCTGGTCACGGTGCTGCTGGACCCACTCGATCACGTGCAGCCGGCGCAGCGTGCTGCCGAGCGGTCCGCGCCCGGCGCGAGCGTCGGCGACCAGGTCGGGCACCTTGTCGGCGAGTTGTGTGCCCTCGTGCACCAGCGGCACCACGAACAGCGCGCCGAGGCCGGCCAGCGCGAGAAACACCACGATGAAGACGATCAGGGTGGACAGCCAGCGCCGGACCCACCGCACGTGATGTTCGAGCCAGTTGACGGCCGGGTGCAGGGCCGTCGCGAAGAACGCGGCGATGACGATCCACACGATGATCCGCCGCACCTCGTAGAGCAGGATCAGGCCGAGCGCCGTCAGCAGCGCGACGCCGATGACGATGGCCGTCGTGCGCGCTACCGAGCGGTCGGATCCGGGATCAGTCACGTGTGCTCACTGCCCGAATGTAAACACCCCCGCCGCCCGTTCTGAGGTGTTTGCGCCGATTACTCGCGGGTGTCGATCGGGCCAGCACTCCACAGCCGGCGGGCCGAGACGACGGACGAGTCGCGGACGACCAGCTCCGGCATGAACTGCACCTGCTGGTGGACGTGCCCAGGCGTGCGCTGTGCCTCGTCGAGGAGCAGTTCGGCGGCAGTGCGGCCGAGCTGTTGCGCCGGCTGCCGCACCGATGTCAGCGGCACGGCGGCGGCGGCAGCGAAGTCGATGTCGTCATAGCCGACGATGGCGACGTCGTCGGGCACCCGGATGCCGAGGTGCATGAGCTGCTGCAGCACGCCGAGGGCGGTCAGGTCGTTGGCGCAGAAAACGGCGGTCGGCCGCTCGCGCGCGGGCAGCCCGGCGAGCCGCTGCCCGGCCTCGCGCCCGGCCGCGATGGTCAGACTGTCGGTCGCGATCACGACCAGGTCCGCCAGCGCGCGGCCGGCCTGGGTGATCGCCCGCAACGCGCCCTCGTGCCGGTCGGCGACCTGCGGAATCGACGGCGGGCCGCCGACGAACGCGATGCGCTCGTGGCCCTGCTCGATCAGGTGCGCGACCGCGACCTCGCCACCGCGGATGTCATCGACGCCGACGCTGCACCAATCCTGCTCGCCGCTGGCGCGGCGGTCGACGAGGACCACGGGCACCCCGAGCGTCGGCAGACTGCGCAGCATCGGGGCGTCGTCATCGGCCGCGGTGATCAGCACGCCGTGCACGCGCTGCTGCAACAGCAGGTCGAGGTATTCGGCTTCGCGAGCGGCCTCGCCGTTGCTGTTGCACATCAGCAGCGCCAGCCCGCTCTCCCGGCTGGCCTCCTCGGCGCCTCGGGCGACGTCGGTGAAGAACGGGTTGCTGGCGTCGAGGAACACGTACGCGATGACGCGACTGCTGCCGGCGCGCAGTTGCCGCGCCGAGTCGTTGCGCACGAAGCCGAGCTCGGCGATGGCCGCCTCGACCTTCGCCCGGGTGGCCTGGCGGACCAGATGGGGGCGGTTGAGCACGTTCGAGACCGTGCCGATGGAGACCTCGGCCCGCTCGGCGACGTCCTTGATGCCCGCTGGTCCGCTCACCGGTGCCTCTCCTAGAAATGAAACGCATCAATCGTGGTCCGACCCTGTAGTTGCCCATGATGCTATGCGAATGTGGCGGATTTCCTCCAACCCGCGCGAACGTTTGTAACGGATTCGTATCACGCCGTTGACGTGACGTCGGCCACGTTCCTAGAGTAATGAAACGTTCGAATAATCACACCAGCCCCGCCGGCACCAAGAGACCGCAGATCACGACAACCACAGGAGGCGTCGATGACGACGACCGGCCACGCGGGCCTGCCCCGCATCCCGACCCGGCGCACGCGGGTCGGCCTGGTCGCCGGCGGGCTCGGCGCCTACTGGCCGCAGTTCCCCGACCTGCTGCCGACGCTGCGCGCATCGGCCGAGCGCGTGACCGAGCGCATGCGCGGGCTCGACTGCGAGGTCGTCGACGCCGGGTTCATCTCCGACGCGCAGGAGGGCGCCGTCGCGGCCGAGACGCTGCGGGCCGGCCGGCTGCGACCTCATCGTCGCGTTCCTGACGACGTACATGACCGCGACGATGCTGGTGCCGGTCGCGCAGCGCAGCGGCGCCCCGGTGCTGCTGCTCAACCTGCAGCCGACCGAGGCGATGGACCACGCGACGTTCGACACCGGTCAGTGGCTCGCCTACTGCGGCGCCTGCCCGCTGCCCGAGATGGCCAACGCGTTCCGCCGCTGCGGCATCGCGACCCGTTCGGTCTCCGGCTACCTCGAGGAGGACGCGGCCTGGGAGAAGATCTCGCACTGGGTGCGCGCGGCCGGCGTTCGCGGCGCGCTGCGGCACGGACGGCACGGGCTGCTCGGCCACCTCTACCCGGGCATGCTCGACGTCGCCACCGACCTCACCCTCGTGCCCGCCCAGTTCGGCGGCCACATCGAGGTGCTCGAGATCGACGACCTGCGGGTACGGGTCGAGAAGGTCACCGACGCCGAAGACCGACGCTCGGGTGGCGCTCGCCCGCGACGTGTTCGACGTCGACGATTCGGTGGTCGAGGACGACCTGCGCTGGGGCGCCCGGGTCTCGGTCGGGCTCGACCGGCTCGTCGAGGACTTCGCCCTCGACAGCCTGGCCTACTACCACCGCGGCCTCGACGGCGAGATGCACGAACGGTCGCGCGCCGGCCTGATCCTCGGCGCCTCGCTGCTGACCGCGCGCGGCGTGCCGCTCGCCGGCGAGTACGAACTGCGCACCTCGCTCGCCATGCTGATCATGGACCGGCTGGGCGCCGGCGGCTCGTTCACCGAGTTCCAGGCGCTGGACTTCCGCGACAACGTCGTCGAGATGGGCCACGACGGCCCGGCCCACCTCGCGATCAGCCAGGGCCGCCCGATGCTGCGCGGGTCTCGGCGTCTACCACGGCAAGCGCGGCTGGGGCGTGTCGGTCGAGTTCGACGTACGGCACGGGCCGGTCACGCTGTTCGGCATCGGCCAGGAGCGCGACGGCCGGTTCCGGTTCATCGCCGCCGCGGGCGAGGTCGTCGACGGCCCGCACCTGACGATCGGCAACACGACCTCCCGCGTCGACTTCGGCGTGCACCCGGGCGAATGGACGGATGCCTGGAGCGTCTCCGGCGTCGGCCACCACTGGGCGCTCGGCACCGGCAGGCAGGTGGCGGCGTTGCGCGCGGTCGCGGACCTCCTCGACATCGAGACGGTCGTCGTCGACGGCGCGGCGGTCGCGAGGGCGTGGTCGGCATGAGCGAGCTTGTCGGAGCGAACAATGTCGCAGCAGGTCCGCGCCCTGCGAAAGCGCGGGCGGGCATGAGCGAGCTTGTCGGAGCGAACAATGTCGCAGCAGGTCCGCGCCCTGCGAAAGCGCGGGCGGGCATGAGCGAGCTTGTCGGAGCGAAACAATGTCGCAGCAGGTCCGCGCCCTGCGAGCGGGCGGCATGAGCGCCCCGGTGCTGTCGCTGCGGCACGCGACCAAGTCGTTCGGAGCCGTCCAGGCCCTGGTCGACGGGTCGGTCGACCTGCGCGCCGGCGAGGCGCACGCGCTCCTCGGCGAGAACGGTGCCGGCAAGTCGACGCTCGTGAAGATCCTGGCCGGCGTACACCAGCCCGACGCCGGTGAGCTGCTGATCGACGGCGAGCCGGTGACCTTCTCCGGCCCGGCGGCGGCCCAGGCGGCCGGCATCTCGATCATCTACCAGGAGCCGACGCTCTTTCCGGACCTGACGGTCGCCGAGAACATCTTCCTCGGTCGCCAACCCGTACGCGCCGGCCGGCGGATCGACCGGGCCAGCATGCACGAGCGGGCCACGGCTGCCTTCGCCAGACTCGGCGTCGCCATGGACCCGCGCCGGCTCGCCCGCGGCCTGTCCGTCGCCGACCAGCAGATCGTCGAGATCGCGAAGGCCATCTCGTTCAACGCCCGCATCTTCGTGATGGACGAACCGACGGCCGCGCTCACGGCGGTCGAGGTCCGGCGGCTCTTCGACGTGGTGCGCGACGCTGCGCGAAGAGGGCGCCGCAGTCATGTTCATCTCGCACCGTCTCGAAGAGGTCTACGCGATCTGCCAGCAGGTCACGATCATGCGCGACGGCCGGTTCGTGCGCACCGACCCGATCGAGGGCATAACGGTCGACGAGATCATCCGGTCGATGGTCGGCCGCGACCTGAGCGTCATGTTCCCGAAGACGCCGACGACACCCGGCGCGGCGGTGCTGGAAGTCGACGGGCCTGGCCCGCGACGGATCCTTCACCGACATCTCGTTCACCGTGCGCGCCGGTGAGATCGTCGCGCTCGCCGGTCTCGTCGGCGCGGGGCGCAGCGAAGTGGCCCGCGCCATCTTCGGCATCGACCGCCGCGACGCCGGCACCGTGCGCGTCAACGGTCGACGGCTCCGCGCCGGGTCGCCACAGGCCGCGATCGCCGCCGGCGTCGGCCTGGTGCCGGAGGACCGCCGGCAGCAGGGCCTCGTGATGGACCTCGGGCTCGATCACAACGCGTCGCTCGCGTCCCTGCGACGGCTGCGCCGCTTCGGCCTCATCTTCCGGAGTTCCGAACGCGCGCTCGCTCGCGAATGGTCCGAGCGCCTCCAGATGAAGTACGGGCGGCTCAGCGACGCCGCGACCACGCTCTCCGGCGGCAACCAGCAGAAGCTCGTGCTCGCGAAGTGGCTGGCCCGGCGCCCGAAGCTGCTGATCATCGACGAACCCACCCGGGGCATCGATGTCGGCACGAAGGCCGAGGTGCACCGCCTTCTCGACGAGTTGGTGGGCCAAGGCGTCGCCGTCCTCATGATCTCGTCGGAACTACCGGAGGTGCTGGGCGTGGCCGACCGCATACTCGTGCTGCGCGAAGGGCGGCTCGTCACCGAGTTGTCCCGGGCCGAGGCCGATGAGGCGTCCATCATGCGAGCGGCCACCGGCCAGGCGGCGGTGGTCGCGTGACAACGACCGCCGTGACCGCGGCCGCCTCGACCCGGCAACGACGGCTCCTCGAACGCGCCTCGCGAGCCCGGGAACTCGGCATCGTCGCCGTGATCGCGATCGTGTTCGTGGTGACCACGATTCGCAACCACGCGTTCGCCGGCGGCGCCAGCGTGCAGCAACTTCTCGCCGGTGCGGCCCTGATCGCGCTGCTCGGCCGTCGGCGAGACGATGGTGGTCGTCACCCGTAACGTCGACCTGTCGGTCGGATCCGTGCTGGGCCTGTCGGCGTACCTCGTCGGCGATATGTACGTGCACCACCCCGGCATGCCGATGGTGCTCGCATACGCGATCGGCATCGGTGTCGGCGTGGTCTGCGGCGCGCTCAACGGCGTCGATCACCACCGTGCTCCGAGTCCCGAGCCTGGTCGTGACGCTCGCCGCGCTGTACGTCATCCGCGGCGTGGACGCGCTCATCGTCAACGGCAAGCAGATCGACCCGACGAGCATCCCGAACAGCTTCCAGTGGATCGGTTCCGCCGACGTCTTCAACGTGCCATGGCTGGCGATCGTCGTGGCGGTCATCGTGGGCGTCGTGGCGTACGCGATGCGATCGTTCCGCAGCAGCCGCGACCTGTACGCGATCGGTTCCAACCCGCAGGCGGCCGCGCTCGCCGGGGTGCCCAGCCGGGCGGCGGGTGTTCACCGCCTTCGTGGTCAGCGGCGCCCTGGCCGGCCTCGGCGGCGTGCTGTTCCTCGCGGAGTTCGCGACCGTCAACTCGACCGCCGGCAACGGCTACGAACTGCTCGTGGTCGCGGCCGTCGTCGTCGGCGGCGTCGCGATCTTCGGCGGCAGCGGCACCGTGATCGGCGCTGCGCTCGGGGCCCTGCTGCTCAACACGATCAACCAGGCGCTCGTCGCGTCGCAGGTCTCGGCGTTCTGGAACCAGGCCGTCGCCGGTTTCCTGCTGCTCGCGGCGATCGCGTTCGACCGCTTCGTCTCGCTGCGGATCAGCCACGCACTCGTGACTCGGGGAGGTGCGCGCGGTGGCGCGTGACATCGAGACTCGGCCCCTGCGCGCGAGCGCCAAGACGCGACCGCAGTTTGCCGGTGCCGCAAAGTCGCTGCTGCGCTGGGAGACGGCGCTCGTCGTCCTGCTCGTGCTCACCGTCGTCTACGGGCGTTCGAACGTCGCCGAACTTCGGTTCCGGCACCGACGTCTTCTTCATCGGCCTCAACATCGGCGAGATCGCCATCATGGCGCTGCCGCTCGCGCTGATCGTCATCACCGGTGAGATCGACCTGTCCGTGGCCTCGATGCTCGGGCTCTCCAGCACCCTGCTGGGCTACCTCTACGAGCACCACTGGTCGATCTGGACGTCGATGGTGATCGTGCTCGTGGTCGGCGCCGCCGGCGGCGCGCTCAACGGGCTGCTGATCACGAAGCTCGGCCTGCCGTCGATCGCCGTGACCATCGGCACGCTGACGCTGTTCCGGGGCATCGCCGAGATCATCCTCGGCAGCGGCTCGGTCACGGGTTTTCCCGATCACGTTCACGAACATCGGCATCCTGCCGCTGCCACACACCCAGGTCGCCTACTCCGCGGGCATCTTCCTGGTGATGGCGTTGATCTTCGGCGTCGTGCTGCACGCGACACCGATCGGCCGGTCCATCTTCGCGATCGGCCTGCAGCAGGAGGCCGCGTCCTTCGCCGGCATCCGGGTCGACCGCATCAAGTTCTGGCTGTACGTCCTGTCCGGCGTGATCTGCGCGTTCGCCGGCATCCTGTGGACGTTCCGGTTCGCCACGTCTCGATTCGACGCGGGCACCGGTCTCGAACTCAGCGTGGTCGCGATCGTGCTGCTCGGCGGCGTCTCCATCTTCGGCGGGCGTGGCTCGATCCTCGGCGTCGTGCTGGCGGCGGCCGTGCTGGCCTGCTTCCGCGACGCGCTGACGCTCATCAACGTGTCGGCGCAGGTCCAGAACATCGTCACCGGCGGCCTGCTGCTCGCCAGCGTCGTGGTCCCGAACGGCGCCGAGGCGCTGCGTCGCCTGCGGCGCCGCTTTCCCGCGGCGCACCGCCGGGTGCAGCCGATGGCGCCCGCCGCCGGCGCCGCGGACAGCCGCCGACGGCGATCTCGAACCCGCACTCGCGGAGGGAGGGGACGCGACCGCGCACGAAGCGCACCCGGCCTGACCCGCAGGCTCGGCGTAGCTCACCACCCACCTGAAACCCCCTTGATACAGCGAAAGGATCGACGATGATCAGATCTCGCCGACGCAGCCGCCTCGCGGCCATAGTCGTTGCGGCAGTCGCCCTGTCCGTCGTGGCCGCGTGTTCCTCCAGCGGTGGTGCCAAGGCCACCTCGAAGGGCACCACGAACGCCAACGGCATCAAGTCCGGGCTGCTCGTCTACTTCATCCCGAAGGACACCCAGAACCCGTACGAGGTGATCGCCGACCAGGGCGGCACCTGCGGCGCTGCAAGGAACTCGGCGGCAAGGTCGTCGTCTCCAGCGGCACCGAGGACACCGCCGCCGCCCAGATTCCGTCGATCCAGGCGGCGATCCAGGCCCACGCCGACGCGATCGTCATCGCCGGCAACGACCCGAGCGCGCTCTGCCCGGCGCTCGGTCAGGCGCCGGCCGCCGGCATCAAGGTCGTCTCGTTCGACTCGGACGTGACCTGCCCGAACCACCTGTTCATCAACCAGGCGGACACCGAGCAGATCGGCACCTCCGAGGTCGACCTGCTGGCCAAGGCAGATCAACAGCACCGGTGACATCGCGATCCTGTCCGCCGCCGCCACCGCGACGAACCAGAACGCCTGGATCGGCTACATGAAGCAGGAGCTGACGAAGTACCCGAACATGCACCTGGTCGGCACGGTCTACGGCAACGACGACCCGGCGACGTCACTGACGGTGCTGCAGGGTCTGCTCACCGCGCACCCGAACCTGGCCGGCATCATCTCGCCGACGACGGTCGGCATCTCGACCGCCGCGCAGTACCTCGACAAGCACAAGGACCTGCTCAGCGCATCTGACGCTGACGGGTCTCGGCCTGCCGTCGCAGATGAAGCCGTACGTCCTCGACGGCACCGTGAAGCAGTTCGAGCTGTGGAACCCGAACGACCTCGGCTACCTGGCCGGCTACGCGGCCGCGGACCTCGCCTCCGGCAAGGCGTCGCTGACCACCGGGTCGACGTTCGACGCGGGCAAGCTCAAGACGTACACCGTGCTCGCCCCGGCCGGCACCACCGGGCCGTCGGTCGTGCTCGGCCCGCCCACCGTGTTCGACGCGTCCAACGTCGGCGAAGTTCAACTTCTAGTCACCCATCGACCGTCCGCGGCCGGTACGGCCCCGCCGTGCCGGCCGCGGTTCCCATCGAGAGGACGCCTCGATGCCCCGCGTCTGTTTCCGGCTGCAGGTCGACCCGGCCAAAATGGACGAATACCGGCAACGTCACGCCGCGGTCTGGCCCGAGATGCGGGCCGCGCTGACCGCGACCGGCTGGCGCAACTACTCCCTCTTCCTCGCCGATGACGGCGCAGCTCATCGGCTACCTGGAATGCGACGACTTCGAGCCGCGATCAGGCCGCGATGGCCGCGACCGACGTCAACGCGCGCTGGCAGGCCGAAATGGGCGGCTTCTTCGTCGACCTCGGCGACCAGCGGCCCGACGAGGGCATCGCGCCGATCGCAGAGATATTCCACCTCGACTGACCGCACTGCCGCTCAACCCCACGACGACGGAGGCACGTTTCCCATGACCGACCACAATGCTGTCAAGGCCGCCCTGCGGTCACAGGCAATCGAACTGCCGTCGTGGGCGTTCGGCAACTCCGGCACCCGGTTCAAGGTGTTCGCGCAGGCCGGCGTGCCGCGCGACCCGTACGAGAAGATCGCCGACGCGGCCCAGGTGCACCGCTACACCGGCGCCGCGCCGACCGTCTCGCTGCACATCCCGTGGGACCGGGTCGACGACTACGCCGACCTGGCCCGGCACGCGAAGGACCTCGGCGTCACGCTCGGTGTCGATCAACTGCGAACACGTTCCAGGACAACGACTTCATGCTCGGCAGCGTCACCCACGCCGATCCCGCGGTCCGCCGCAAGGCCGTCGAGCACCTGTTCGAGTGCGTCGACGTGATGGACGCGACCGGCTCACGCGACCTGAAACTGTGGTTCGCCGACGGCACCAACTACCCGGGCCAGGACGACATCCGCGACCGGCAGGACCGCCTCGCCGAGTCGCCTGGCCGACGTCTACGACCGGCTCGGTGACGGACCAGCGGATGCTGCTGGAGTACAAGTTCTTCGAGCCGGCGTTCTACACCACGGACGTGCCGGACTGGGGCACCGTCGTACGCGCACTGCCTCAAGCTCGGCGACAAGGCGAAGGTCGTGCGTCGACACCGGCCACCACGCGCCCGGCACCAACATCGAGTTCATCGTCGCGTTGCTGCTGCGGGAGGACAAGCTCGGCGCGTTCGACTTCAACTCCCGCTTCTACGCCGACGACGACCTGATGGTCGGCGCCGCCGATCCGTTCCAGCTGTTCCGGATCATGTACGAGGTCGTCCGCGCCGGCGGTCTCGACGCCGGGGCGGGCGTCAACTTCATGCTCGACCAGTGCCACAACATCGAGCCGAAGATCCCGGCACAGATCCGCTCGGTGATGAACGTGCAGGAGGCCACCGCGAAGGCGCTGCTCGTCGACCGGGACGCGCTCCGGGCCGCGCAGCGCGCCGGCGACGTGCTCGGCGCGAACGCCGTGCTGATGGACGCCTACAACACCGACGTGCGGCCGCTGCTCGCCGAGGTCCGTACCGACGCGGGCCTCGATCCGGATCCGATGGCCGCGTACGCCCGGTCCGGGTACATGACCACGATCGCCACCGAACGTGTCGGCGGCCAGCAGGCCGGTTGGGGAGCATGACCACCATGAATGACACCGTACGAGACCTGCTGGCCCGCTCGAACCGCCTGGGTGCCGATCCGCGCAACACCAACTACGCCGGCGGCAACACCTCGGCGAAGGGCACCGAGATCGACCCGGTCACCGGCGGCCCGGCCGAACTGCTGTGGGTCAAGGGCTCCGGCGGCGACCTCGGCACGCTGACCGAGGCCGGCCTCGCGGTGCTGCGCCTGGACCGGCTGCGCGCGCTGGTCGACGTCTACCCGGGCGTCGAGCGCGAGGACGAGATGGTCGCCGCGTTCGACTTCTGCCTGCACGGCCGGGGCGGCGCGGCGCCGTCGATCGACACCGCGATGCACGGGCTCGTCGAGGCCGCCCACGTCGACCACCTGCACCCCGACGCCGGCATCGCGCTCGCGACCGCCGCCGACGGCGAGGCGCTGACCAAGGAGTGCTTCGGCGACCGGGTCGCGTGGGTGCCGTGGCGGCGCCCCGGGTTCCAGCTCGGCCTCGACATCGCGGCGATCAAGCGCCAGCACCCGGAGGCGATCGGCGTGATCCTCGGCGGCCACGGCATCACCGCGTGGGGCGCGACGTCGGCCGAGTGCGAGGCGAACTCGCTGGCGATCATCGAGACCGCGACGGCGTTCCTCGCCGCGCGCGGCAAGGCGGAGCCGTTCGGAGCGGTCATCGACGGTTACCAGGCGCTCCCCGAAGCCGAGCGCCGCGAGCGGGCCGCTGCGCTGTTCCCGCTGCTCCGGGGGCTCGCCTCGACCGACCGGCCGCAGGTCGGCCACTTCACCGACAGCGACGTCGTGCTCGACTTCACCGCCCGCACCGAGCACCCGCGGCTGGCCGCGCTCGGCACCTCGTGCCCGGACCACTTCCTGCGCACCAAGGTGCGGCCGATGGTGCTCGACCTGCCGCCGACCGCCCCGCTGGCCGACGTGGTCACGCGGCTGCGCGAACTGCACGCGGCCTACCGCGACGACTACGCCGCCTACTACCAGCGGCACGCGACACCCGAATCGCCGGCGATGCGCGGCGCCGACCCGGCGATCGTGCTCGTGCCGGGCGTCGGCATGTTCTCCTTCGGCGCCAACAAGCAGACCGCCCGGGTCGCCGGCGAGTTCTACGTCAACGCGATCAACGTGATGCGCGGCGCCGAGGCGGTCTCGACGTACGCGCCGATCGCCGAGTCGGAGAAGTTCCGCATCGAATACTGGGCGCTCGAGGAGGCGAAGCTCGCCCGCATGCCCAAGCCGAAGCCGCTGGCCACCCGGGTCGCGTTCGTGACCGGCGCCGGGTCGGGCATCGGGCGCGCCATCGCCGGGCGGCTCGCCGCCGAGGGCGCCTGCGTGGTCGTCGCCGACCGGGACACGGCCGCGGCCGCCACGGTCGCGGCGGAGATCGGCGGCACCGATGTGGCGGTGGCCGTCGCCGTCGACGTCACCGAGCGAAGCAGCAGATCGCCGCCGCGGTACGCGAGGCCGCGCTCGCCTTCGGCGGCGTCGATCTGGTCGTCAACAACGCCGGGCTGTCGATCTCCAAGCCGCTGCTGGAGACCACGGTCGCCGACTGGGACCTGCAGCACGACGTGATGGCGCGGGGATCGTTCCTGGTCGCCCGGGAGGCGGCGCGGGTGATGATCGAGCAGGGCATGGGCGGCGACATCATCTACATCTCCAGCAAGAACGGCGTCTTCGCCGGCCCGAACAACATCGCGTACGGCGCCGCGAAGGCCGATCAGGCGCACCAGGTCCGGCTGCTCGCCGCCGAACTCGGCGAGCACGGCATCCGGGTCAACGGCGTCAACCCCGACGGCGTCGTTCGCGGCTCCGGCATCTTCGCCAGCGGCTGGGGCGCCCAGCGCGCCGCCGTGTACGGCGTGCCCGAGGACGAACTCGGCGCGTTCTACGCCCAGCGCACGCTGCTGAAGAAGGAGGTGCTGCCGGAGCACGTCGCGGCCGCGGTGTTCGCGCTGACCGGCGGTGACCTGTCCCAGACGACCGGCCTGCACATCCCGGTCGACGCCGGCGTGGCCGCCGCGTTCCTGCGGTGAGCCGCCGTTCGGGAACCGGGGCGTACGCCGCCGTCGACCTCGGCGCGTCCAGCGGCCGGGTGATGGTCGGCCGGGTCGGGCCGGCACGGCTCGAGCTGCGCCGAGGTGCACCGGTTCCCGAACGAGCCGGTACGCCTGCCGGACGGGCTGCACTGGGACGTGGTGCGGCTCTACCGGGAGATCCTGGCCGGGCTGCGGTCTGCCGGTGATGTGCGCGTCGGCCGGGATCGACTCGTGGGCGATCGACTACGGCCTGATCGACGAGCGCCGGCGCGTTGCTCGGGCTGCCGTACACTATCGCGACGCCCGGACGGATCGGCATCACGCCCCGGTCGATCACTACGGCGATCACGGGCATCCAGCACCTGCCGTTCACCACGATCTACCAGCTGCTCGTCCGAATCCGCGGCCCGGCTGGCGGCCGCAGGGACACTGCTGCTGATGCCGGACCTGCTCGGCTTCTGGCTCACCGGCCGGGCGGGTGCCGAGCGGACGAACGCGTCGACCACGGCGCTCTATGACGCGCGTACCGGCCAATGGTCTGACGAACTTCTGACGCGGTTCACCCTGCCCCGCGGACTGCTGCCACCGTTGCGCGAGCCCGGCGACCGCATCGGACAGATGCTCCCGCATACCGGCCTCGACCTGCCGGTCGTCGCGGTCGCGTCGCACGACACCGCGTCCGCCGTGCTCGCGGTGCCGGCGACGACACCGCATTTCGCCTACATCTCCAGCGGTACCTGGTCGCTGACCGGCGTGGAACTCGACGCGCCGGTGCTCGACCGACGCGAGCCGGGACGCGAACTTCACCAACGAGGTCGGCATCGACGGCACCATCCGCTACCTGCGCAACGTGATGGGTCTGTGGCTGCTGCAGGAATGCCAGCGCACGTGGGGCGTGACGGACACGGCGGCCCTGGTCGAGGCGGCCGCGGCGGCGCCGGCCGTTCGCCTCGGTGATCGATCCCGGACGACCCGACGTTCATCGCGCCGGGCGACATGCCGGCCCGGATCGTGGCCTACTGCGTGCGCACCGGGCAGCGTCCGCCGGTCGATCACGCCGTCCTTTACCCGCTGCATCCTGGAGAGCCTCGCGCTCGGGCACCGGGCGGCGCTGCGTGACGCCGTGCGCCTGTCCGGCCACCGGTCGACGTCGTCCACCTGGTCGGCGGCGGTGCCCGAAACCGGCTGCTGTGCCAGCTGACAGCGGACGCCTGCGGGCTGCCGGTGGTCGCCGGGCCGGTCGAGGCGACGGCGCTCGGCAACGTGCTCATCCAGGCGCGAGCCGATGGCGGACCTGCGCGACCGGGCCGAGATGCGGGCGCTCGTGGCCGCGACGCAGCAGCTCACCCGCTATGAACCACGTGGCGACGACGCCCGCTGGGACAAGGCCGCGGCTCTGATCGGCCGGGGGTGAGCATGCGCGTCGCCCTGTTCATCACGTGCTGTCAACGACACGCTGTATCCGGACGTCGGCAAAGCGGTCGTCACCGTGCTCGAACGGCTCGGTGTCGAGGTCGAGTTTCCGCAGGCCCAGACCTGTTGCGGGCAGATGCACTTCAACTCCGGCTACCGGCGCGAATGCGTACCGTTGGTGCGGAACTTCGCCGACACGTTCGCGGGTTACGACGCCGTCGTCACGCCGTCGGCGTCCTGCGCGGCGATGGTCCGCGATCACCACCACGTCGTCGACCCGCAGGTCAGCGTGCCGCCCGTATACGAATTCTCCGAGTTCCTGATCGACAAACTCGGCGTGACCGACGTCGGCGCCTACTTCCCGCACACCGTGACATTCCACCCGACCTGCCATTCGCAGCGGCTCCTGCGCATCGGCGACCGGCCGCAACGGCTGCTCGCGGCGGTCGAGGGGCTGACGCTCGTGCCGCTGGCGCAACCGGCCGAGTGCTGCGGGTTCGGCGGCACCTTCAGCGTCAAGAACCCCGACGTGTCGATCGCGATGGGCAACGACAAGGTCGACGACGTCATCGCCACGTCGGCACCGGTGCTGGCCAGCGCCGACACGTCGTGCCTGATGCACATCGGCGGCCTGCTGTCGCGCCGTGACGCACCGGTGCGCACGATGCACCTCGCCGAGATCCTGGCGCAGACCCGATGACGACGCCGACTTTCATGGGCATGCCGGCATTTCCGGTGGCCGCGCGTGCCGCCCTCGCCGACCAGCAACTCCGCGACAACCTCGGCCGGGCCACGGCCACGATCCGCGACAAACGGCTGCGCGCGGTCGCCGAGATGCCCGACTGGGCCGAGCTGAAACGCGCCGGAGCCGCGATCAAGGACGATGTGCTGGTACGCCTCCCGGAACTGCTGATCGAGCTGGAAGCCAACGTCGTCGCAGCGGGCGGCACCGTGCACTGGGCCCGCGACGCCGCCGAGGCGAACCGCATCGTCGTCGAGATCGCACAGGCCAACGCGGTCGCGCGAGGTCGTCAAGGTCAAGTCGATGGCGACGCAGGAGATCGAGCTCAACGCGGCTCTGGAAGCGGCCGGCATCGACGCGTGGGAGACCGACCTCGCCGAGCTGATCGTCCAATTGGGACACGATCTGCCGAGCCATATCCTGGTGCCGGCGATCCACCGCAACCGGCGCGAGATCCGCGACATCTTCGCCGCTCCATGAAGGATGTCGGGCCGCCCAGCGCCGGACGACCTGACCGACGAACCAGCCGCGCTCGCCGAAGCCGCCCGCCTGCACCTGCGGGAGAAGTTCCTGCGCGCCGAGATGGCGGTTTCCGGCGGCAACTTCGCCGTCGCGGAAACCGGGACCGTGCTCGTCGTCGAATCCGAGGGCAACGGCCGCATGTGCCTGACGCTGCCACGGGTGCTCGTCACCGTGCTCGGCATCGAGAAACTCGTACCCACGTGGGCGGATCTGGAAGTGTTCCTGCAGTTACTGCCCCGATCGTCGACCGCCGAGCGGATGAACCCCTACACCTCGATGTGGACGGGTGTCACGCCCGGCGACGGCCCGCAGGAGTTCCACCTGATCCTGCTCGACAACGGCCGCACCGACACCCTCGCGGACACCGTCGGACGCCAGGCGCTGCGGTGCATCCGGTGCTCTGCCTGCCTGAACGTGTGCCCCGTCTACACCCGTACCGGCGGCAAGGCTTACGGATCGGCCTATCCGGGGCCGATCGGCGCGATCCTGACCCCGCAACTGCGCGGCATCAACCAGCATCCGGTCGACGAGCAGACCGCGTCGCTGCCGTTCGCGTCCAGCCTCTGCGGTGCGTGCTACGAGGTGTGCCCGGTCGAGATCGACATCCCGTCCGTGCTCGTCCATCTGCGGGCTCGGGTCGTCGACCAGCAGCGGGGACATCTCGGCGAGCGGGCCGTGATGGCGGTGGCGGCCGCGACGTTCGCCAAGGCCGGTCGGCTGGCGGCCGCTGAACGCGTCGGTGGGCTGGTGCTCGGTGGCCGGCGACGGTTGCGACTCCGCGGGCCGGGATGGGTCGGTGCGTGGTTCGGCGCCCGTGACATGGTGCCGCCCGCGCGGCGGTCGTTCCGCCGCTGGTGGAAGGAGCGCGACCGTGACTGACGCCCGCGACATCATCCTCGGCCGGGTGCGAGCCGCGCTCGGCGACCGGCCGACCGCACCCGTCGTCGACCGGTCGTATGCACGGACCTGCACCGGTGACCCGGTGGCGCTGTTCGCCGAGCGTGTCGACGATTACCGGGCCACGGTGGAGATCGTCACCGATCTACCGGCCGCTATCGCGGCGGCGCTCGCGGCTCACCGCGTCCGGCGGCTTGTGGTGCCGGCGGACCTGCCGCCGGAGTGGCTTCCCGCCGCGTTAGAGGTGTTGCCGGACGAGCCCCCGCTGTCGGTTCCGGACCTGGAGGGCGCCGACGGTGTGCTGACCGGCGCGGCACTCGGCATCGCGCTGACCGGCACGATCGTGCTCGACGCCGGGCGTGGCCCAGGGCCGGCGGGTGCTGACGCTCCTCCCGGACGTGCACATCTGCGTGGTGCGGGCGGATCAGATCGTCGGCACGGTGCCTGAGGCAATCGCGCAACTCGACCCGAGGCGCCCGCAGACGTGGATCAGCGGCCCGTCGGCGACGAGTGACATCGAGTTGAACCGGGTCGAGGGCGTACACGGTCCCCGCAACCTGCACGTGCTGATCGTGCGGTAGTTCGTCACGCCGCTTCCGGCTAGCGATTGCGGGCGTGAACGGCGCGCATCGACTCGGCGGCGGTGAGAAGGGCCGCGCCGAGAAACACCGTGTCCTTGAGCAGGGCCTCACCGAGCATCGACAACCGCGGGAATCCCTGCCCTTCCTGCCAGGCTTCGGGTGTCGTGACCAGGAAGCTCAGGGTGCTGACCATCATCGCCGCAGCCCCGAGGCTGCCTGCCGCCGACACGCGAGGGGCCACCGGCTTTGCCGCGATCGAAGATCCGAGAACGATCTGCGTGACGCCAACGACCTGGCCCAGCTTCCGTGCGCCCAGCTTCTTCCGCGGCCACGACGTCAGTGGGCTTGCCGTGACCAGAACCTCGGCATTCTGGATCTCGTAATCAGTGAACTTCAGCGCCCCGATCCACAGCAGGGCCGTCGCCAGACCGCCGCGCAGGACCACAGATCCAGCCGACGCGAGATCGCTTACCGGTGTGTGTTGTGTGGTCATATCTGTCCCCGTCATGATGGGTGCGAGGCCCTTGGCCAGGTGGATCGGCCAGGTGGATCGCCGGGCGCGCCACATTGAGTCGACGCTACTCCCCGGATGTCGACGTCGCGGGCATTACTGCAGGTGGGCAGGCATCGCGGCAATTTCGAGCAGACGATCGCGCCCCGGCGAACACCTTGGGCCTGCACCGCGTCAGGTTCGCCGTCGACGACATCGAGGACACTCTCACCCGTCTCCGCCCTCATGGTGCCGAACTCGTTGGCGACGTGACACGTTACGAGGATAGCTACCTGCTCTGCTATCTCCGCGGGCCGAGCGGCATCATCCTGGCGCTGGCCGAGCAGCTGAGCTGACGACCAACAAGTCCGCTCACCGCAGAACTCCGACGGCCGCCTCGATCGCCCGCTGCAACGCCTCGTCCTCCCACACGATCACGGACGTGTCGCCGCCGGTGACGACGCGTTCGTCGTGCGCGGCCAGCTCCAGCAGCGGCGCGATCAGCTCGGGCGCTCCCGTTTCGACACACCTCTCGACGGCTCGACGCCAATCGGTGCGAAAGGTCGATGCTTCGATGGCGGCCACTTGCCGAGGGACGAACTCGGCGATCGGAGCGCCGATCCGCACCAACGCGTGCGCGGCTTCCGGACCTGTCTCCTGATGGCGCAGCAACGCGCGCAGCGCGGGTTCGGCCGCCCGATCGCCCACCAGCCCGGCGAGTTCGCAGCCGTAGGCGGCGCGTACCGCGCCTGTCGAAGCACGTACGCGACCGCCGATCGCACCTCCGGGTCAGGATCGGCGAGCATCGGCAGCAGCCGGTCGGCATGCTGTTCGAGCGCGGCGGCGGTCTCGTCGGCATTGGCGCACTCGTCATCGGCGAGCGAACCGACCCACCACAGGCGATCTGCGCGCTCCCGTTCGGCGACCACCCACAGATGCACGAGGTAGGGCATCATCGGCCCGGCGATCGGGTAGACGTAGTCCTCAAGCGTGGCAAGCTCGGTTGCCATCATGCTCGGCGACGGCGTTCGGCTCTTCGATCGAGCCGGCGCCGCCGCCCCCGTTTCGAGACGATCAGCGTCACCCGGTGAGGTCACGAACCTGTGGCTGCGGGTCCCACACTGATCACGGCTGGTAGGAGCCCGGCACCCAGGCCCGGGTGCTGACCCCGATCGCGTTCCACGCGTTGATCGTCACGATCAGGCTGACCAGGGCACCGAGCTCGTCGGCGCTGAAGTGAGCCGCGACGTCGGCGTACGCGTCAGCCGGCACGTGGTCACGAGCGAGCAGCGTGACCGATTCGGTGAACGCGAGCGCGGCCCGTTCGCGAGCGGTGAAGTAGGGCGTCTCCCGCCACGCCGCCAGGGCGTAAATCCGCTGTTCCGTCTCGTCGATGGCGCGGGCGTCCTTCGTGTGCATGTCCACGCAGTACGCGCAGCCGTTGATCTGCGAGGCCCGGATCCGGACCAGTTCGCGGAGCCGGTGATCGAAGTCGACGCGGTCGAGTTCCTTGGTCGCCGCGTTGTCCAGGTGGCTCATCGCTTTCGAGAAGATCGCGGCGTGGGCGTCGAAGTCGAGGCGGACCGGCACGGTGATGGTTACTTCCTCAGTCGTTGTCATGACGTCAACGCTATGAGCGGATCGGCCCGCGAGTAAGGTCCATTTTCATGGCAGAAACGTGGGCCACTTTCGGTATCGACCTGCATCTCGATCTCGCCGGAACGCGTGTCCGCGCCCGGCTGGAACAGGGCTTGCGGGAGGCGGTTCGCGGCGGGCGGCTGCAGCCCGGTTCGCGGCTCCCGTCATCGCGGGCACTGGCGGCCGACCTCGGCATCGCCCGGAACACCGTCGCCGACGCGTACGGTCAACTCGTCGCCGAAGGCTGGCTGACGGCGACCCAAGGCTCCGGCACCCGGGTCGCCGACCACCCCGCCGCACCGC
Source organism: uncultured Actinomycetota bacterium (assembly GCA_963797605.1). GTDB lineage: Bacteria > Actinomycetota > Actinomycetes > Mycobacteriales > Micromonosporaceae > DASQPR01. The sequence goes on from CAWCPX010000011.1 coordinate 44,716, forward strand.
CCGTGACCGCCGTGCCGGTCACCGAGGCACCCCCGATCCGGTACGACCTGCGCGCCGGCCACCCGGACGTGTCGTCATTCCCACGAGTGGCCTGGCTCCGCGCCGCGCGGCGGGCACTGACGGACGCCCCGTCCGAGGCGTTCGGCTACGGAGACCCGCGTGGCCGGCCGGAGTTGCGGCAGGCGCTCGCCGGCTACCTGTCCCGCGCGCGCGGCACACAGGCCGAGGCCAACCGCATCGTGATCTGTTCCGGGTTCACGCAGGCGCTGGGTCTGCTGTGCCGGGTGCTCGTGGCCGGCGGGGCGGCCACGATGGCGGTCGAGGCGTACGGGCATCAGCACCACCGTGACATCGTGACGGCACACGGGCTGCGGCCGGTCCTCGTGCCGGTCGACGCGTCGGGTGCGGTGACGACGGCGTTCGACGACGCGGGCGCGGCGCTCCTGACCCCGGCGCACCAGTTCCCGCTCGGATTTCCGCTGGCGTCGCGGCGGCGCACCGCGGCGGTGGACTGGGCGACGCGTAGCGGCGGCGTGCTGATCGAGGACGACTACGACGGCGAGTTCCGCTACGACCGGCAGGCGGTGGGCGCCATGCAGGCCCTGGCACCGCAGAGCGTCGTGTACGCCGGCACGGCGAGCAAAACAATGGCCCCCGGGGGTACGCCTGGCCTGGCTTGTGCTTCCGGCGCACCTGGTCGATGACGTGGTGTCGGCGAAGATGCTCGACGACCGGCAGACCGGCGTGCTGGAGCAGTTGACGCTCGCGGCGCTGATCGAGACAGGTGATTTCGACCGGCACATACGCCGGTCCCGGCTGATCTACCGGCGCCGGCGTGAGCACCTGCTGACGGCGGTACGGCGAGCGGCACCGGCCTGCCGGTTCACCGGCGTGGCGGCGGGCCTGCACGTAATGCTCGATCTTCCGGACGGTGCCTCGGAGGACGATCTCGTCGAGCGGGCGGCCAGGCGAGGCCTCGCCCTGGACGGCCTGGGTGAGTTCGCCGCGGGATCGCATGGGTCAGCGGGCGGCCCGGGTGAGTTCGCGGCGAGCCCGAGCCAGCGGACACCGGCGCTCGTCATCGGTTACGGCACGCCGCCGGGTCATGCGTTCACGGCGGCCGTGGCTCGGCTGACAGCGACGCTGTCCGTCCTCGCGTGATACGTCGCTGTTGGTCCGAAACTGAGCCGATGGAGTCGCCGGGGGCAGGGTTACATCCGCGCTGTACGGGTAAGCCTTAACCGCCAGCGACGCCGATATCGAGGGGTCAGGGACCGCCGCGACAAACAGACAGGGAGCCCGGACGTGAATGAGCATCCGCAAGGCGAGAACCAGGTGCTGGTCAGCGGCTCGATCACACCGGACGATCTCGTCGGCGTCCGGGCGGCGATGACCGGCTACGCCCTGCGCAGCGGCTTGAGCGCCGAAGACGCGGACCGCTTCGTCGTGGCCGTCAGCGAGGCGGTCGCGAACGTGATCGTGCACGCGGGCGGCCACGGCGACGTGATCGTGTCCACGAACGGGGAATGCGTGGCCGAAATCACCGATCACGGGCCGGGCTTCACCGTGCCCGACGACGCGACCCCACCCAGGCCGGGCGGCATTCACGGCCGTGGGTTATGGCTGATGCGGCAGTGCGTCGACCGGGTCACGATCATCTCGCGACCGTTCGGCACACGGGTACGGCTGGCCACCGCCGCCCACTGACGTGCCGACCGCCGGAAAAGGAGCGTGCTGCCTCGTCGCGGGTGGTCGTAGGCTGGTGGACGAACCGGCCGGCGACCTGACAGGAGTCATCCGTGGCGACACCGTTCACGATGCGTGACACGCCGCGCGAAGGGATCGTCACGGTCGCGCTCACCGGAGACGTCGACCTCGCCATCGTCGACACCCTGCGCGACCACGTACGCGCACTCAGCGAGAGCGCCGCCACGACCGGCGTCGTGATCGACCTCGCCGGCGTGACCTTCCTCGACTCCAGCGGCATCGGCGTGCTGATCGGATGCCGCAAGACGGTCCTCGGTGCCGGGCACACGTTTCAGGTGATCAACGCACAGGGCACCGTCGCGTACGTGCTCGACCTGACGGGCGTCAGTGAGCTGTTCGCGGCCGAGGCACCGCCGACGACCTGATCTGCCGGCTCATCGGACAGCACCGACCCGATCTGCGCGGCAACCGCCTCACCAAGAGCGCTGGCCGCCTCCACGATCTCCCCGCGGTGCCCGCCCCCGGCAATCGTCCGCAGGGCCGCCTCGGCCGCTCGCCGCGCTGGGCCGGGCTTACCGAGCGCCTCGGGGATCAGCGCACGCGCGGCGACGTCGGGGTGCCGGAGCAACCACCCGTTGGCGGTGTCACGGACGGACGCGCGACGGACAGCCCACCCGGCGGCGAGCGACGCGATCTCGGCGCTCGCGAACGGCATCAGGATCGGCGCGGCGGCCGGCGTCTTCCTCGCGAACCACACCACCGGCCCGTGCGCGGCGAGACCGTGACGGACCACGATCATCCGCAGCCAGCGTTCCCAGCCGCCGACGTGTGCCGGTCGCCACGAACTGATCAACCGCCCGGTCACGGCCGGATCTCCCCGGGCGAAGAACAGGACCGACTCGATCGCCGTGAGGTTTCCGCTGCTCAGCAGCGATGCTGTGTGCTGCCACGTGGTGAAGCCGGGCAACGTGTAGTAGCCCACGTAGCCGAGGCCGCCCTGGGCCCACAGGTCGCATTCGTCGAGCCGCCAGCGGATCTCCGGGTCGATGGGCGCGGGCGGATGCTCGATGACGACGGCGGGCCGGGCGGCACGGGCCAACCCCGGTGGTGCGACAAGGACGGCCGGCGGCGCGTCGTCGGTCGCTTCGGGCAGTAGCACGGGTTCGCCCTTCGCTCATCCAATGTCGGACGCACTCTAACGGCGGCCACCGACGGTAATTCGGTGGCCGCCGTAGGGTTCCACAGTGTCTAGGGCGTCGCGTGCCCGCTGAGGTGCGGCTGCCAGCCGTCTCGGTACGCAATCGCATCCCGTCGCACCCGGACCTGCTCGGGCAACACTCCCAGCGCCGGCTCGGTCGGCAGGCGCAGCGGTCGTTCGACCATCACGCAGCGGGTCTCCGACGGCCACCACCAGCCGCCGGATCGGGCGAGGGCGGCCCACACGTCCAGGTCGGCGTCGTCGGTACGCCCGAATCGTGCCAACCCGAGGCGGCGCCAGGTGTCGTAGTAGGCGATCCAGTACGCGTCCTGCTGGCCGTACCAGCAAACCGGCATTGGACGTTGATCTGCCATCGTCAACGCGCCGCGGATCGGGAGGTAGAGGCCGTCGGCGAGGGTGACGCGCAGCGACTCGCGCACATTCTGGCGCAGCACCTCGGCGAACGGGATGCCGAACTCCAGCGCCGCCAGCGGTGCCAGCGTGGGCCACGGCTGATGGTCTTTGCGTTTCGGCGGCGGCGGGTCGAACGGTGCCCGGGTGAGGCACTCCTCAAGCGCGCTGCGTAGCCGCGACAGACCGGCGGCGAGGTCGCTGGCCAGGGGGCGCGTGCCGGTGCTCGGTGGCGCCATGACCCACCGGTGCAGGACGTCGAGCGTTGGCAGGCCGGCGAGGTGCGACAGCGCGGCGTGCGGGGAGTCGACCCAGATGAAGTTGGGCCGGCCGCGGCCGAGCCGCGCGTAAATGGTGGTGATGGAGGCTTCGGCGACTTCTCGGTCGGCCGCTCGGGTGGACAGTCCGATGTCGAGCCATTCCCGGGTGATCTCGGCGGCGCGATACCAGTGTTCGGCGGCGAGATGCCGTGGTTTGGCGGTGGGGATCTGCGGTGCGACGGCCACGGGCCGCGCGGGGGCGCTCACAGCGCGAGGGCGGAGGCGCCCTTTCCGGTAGAAGCGATCATGCCTTCATGCTGCGGTGTGCCCGCGCCGTCGCGCAATCGATTAACGCGGCGTGTCGGTGGTGTCACTTTGCCGCACATGCTTGACTCCTCCGAGGCGCTCCGAGAAGACTCGCCAGGGTTGGCACCGGCGCCGACACATCGGAGGAGTTCCATGTCGAAGCCCAGCTCGGCTCGGTCCCGTCGGTTTGCCGCGCTCTGCGGTGTGGCCGCGTTGGCGCTGCTCGTGACGCCGTTGTCGGCGTCCGGTGCCGCCCCGCCACCGGTCGCTCCCGGGGCTCCGGGCGCACTGTCCTACTTCGACACCGCCCGCAAGGACTGCGTCGGCACCGCGCGCAACACCACCTCGAAGATCTGGTTCACCGTCGCCGACGGGGTGCTCTCCGACGTCTACGAGCCGACGATGGACAACACCGATGTCAAGGCCCTGCAATACGTCGTGACCGACGGATCGACCTTCACCGACCTGCAGACCCGCGACACGACCTACACCGTGGCGGCCGATCCGACCGGCATGAGCTGCACCGTCACCGCCACGAGCGCCGCACACGGCTACCAGCTGATCACGACCTACATCGCCGATCCCGCCCGCGACGCGGTGCTCGCGCACACGAGCTTGAAGATCAAAAACGGATACCACAATTCCTTGCATGTGTACGCGTACCTCGACGCCCACGTCAACGGCAACGGTGGCGGCGGCCCGGCGAACGGCGGCGCCGACACGGGCACCGTCGACTCCTCCGGCATCGGGGTCGCCGGCGACACGAGCACCGTCAGCCAGGCCACCAATCGCGACTACGCCGTGCCGACGTTCATGGCGCTTAACTCGCCGCAGTTGCAGCGGGCGTCGGTCGGTTACGCCGGCAGCGCGTCCGACGGTGCCGTGCAGCTCGACGCGGGCCACGCCCTGTCCGCGACATACGCGTCCGCGCCCGCCGGTCACATCGTCGTCACCGAGCAGCTGAAATCGGGCACCGCGTTCGACCTGAGTCTCGGCTTCGGGCGCACGCAGGCGCAGGCGGTCGCGGTCGCGAAGGCGGCTGTGAAGAAGCCGTTCCTCGTGACGGCCGCCGCCTACCTCGCCGGTTGGGCCGGTTACGACGCGGCACCTGACGAAGCCGAAGACCGCCGGCATCGGCCTTCCGGCCGCGACCGCGCTGCGCGCCTACTACCTGAGCGCGAACGTGATCAAGGCCAGCGAGGACAAGACCTTCCCGGGCGCCGTCGCGGCATCGCTGTCCAGCCCGTGGGGTCAGGCCGTCAGCGCCGGCGCCCTGGTCGGCGGCAAGGCCGTCTACTTCGGCTCCTACCGCGAGGTGTTCGCCCGCGACCTCTACGAGACGTTCACCGGTTACATGGCCGACGGCGACGTGGCGACCGCGCGGGCCGCGACGCGCTTCCTGTTCGAGAAGCAGCAGCTGCCGAGCGGTGAGATTCCGCGCAACTCGCTGCTCAACGGCAAGGCCGCACCCGACACCGGCGGCGACCAGCTCGACGAGTCGTCCTACCCGATCCTGATGGCCTACCTGTCCGGTCTCGGCAGCGATCACACACTGTGGCTGTCGCACATCAAGCCGGCCGCCGACTTCGTGGTCTCGCACGGCCCGGCGTTCGGCGTCGAGCGGTGGGAAGAGCAGTCGGGTTATTCGCCGTCCACGATCGCCGCCGAGATCGCGGGTCTCACCGCGGCCGCGAAGATCGCCACGGCGCAGCACGACACCGCGAGCGCTCGCGTCTACCAGTCCGTCGCCGACAACTACCAGCGCAGCGTGAAGGCGTGGACGGTCACCACGACGGGCCCGTACAGCACGTCGCCGTACTTCCTGCGGCTGACGAAAAACGCCGATCCGGACTCGGGTGACACCTACAACCTCGGCAACGGCGTGCAGCCCGACGTCGATCAGCGGGCCGTGGTCGACGGCGGGTTCCAGGAGTTGGTGCGGCTCGGCGAGCTGTCCCCGACCGACCCGACGTACCTGAACTCGCTGACCGTGCTCGACCACCAGATCGCGGTCACCACGCCCAGCGGCACCGGCTACTACCGCTACGGCACCGACGCGTCGACGGGCAGCGCCGACGGTTACGGCGACTGCTACCAGCCGAGTCACTCCACGTGTACGGTCATCGGCCAGCCGTGGCCCACCACCGACGTCGGCACCGGGCACCTCTGGCCGGTGTTGTCGGGCGAGCGCGCCGAGAGCGACTTGGTCACCGGCAACCACGCCGGCGCGGTCACGCAGGCGCAGTTCATGGTGCGCTCGGCCGCCGGTGTGGGCCTGGTGCCGGAGCAGGTCTGGGAGAACCCGGATCTGGCCGCGTCCCCGTTCGGGTCCGACCCGACCACCGCGTCGATCGGCTTCGTCGACGGCCAGCCCGCCGGTTCGGCCTCGCCGCTGACGTGGGCGCAGGCACAGGAACTGCGGCTCGTGATCAACCTGGGCTCGACGCATCTCGTGGATCAGCCGACGATCGTCGCGGATCGCTACGTCAACCACCCGGCACCGGGCGTGATCCCGGTGACGCTGACCGCGCCGACGCCCGGCAGCACCGTGGCCGGAAGCACGACCACGGTCACCGGCACCACCGCCGCGAACGCCACCGTCTCGATCAGCGCCGACGACACCGATGTCGCCGGCACGGTCGCGACCGTCACCACCACGGCCGACGGCAGCGGTGCGTTCTCGGCCAGCGTTCCGGTCGGATTCGGCACCAACGTGCTGACCGTCGCGGCGACCAGCGGCTCCTCGACCGGCGTCGCGCAGGTGTCCGTCGTCGGTGACCTCGTCGGCGGCACCACGGTGCTCGACGTGACCGATCCGGCCAACGACGACAACGGCCCGGGCACGTACGCGTACCCGACGTCGTCCTCGTTCTCCGCCGGTTCCTTCGACATCACCCGGTTCCAGGTGCTCACGAAGGACGGCGTCGTCTACCTGCGCACGACCGTCCGGGCGCTGACCCCGACGTTCGGCAACACGCTCGGCGCCCAGTTGCTCGACATCTACGTACACACGCCGGACGCCGCCCCGACCTCCACGGCGGCCGCGTTCCCGTCCCGCAACTACACGATCGCCCCGGCGAGCGCGTGGAGTCAGCGCCTCGAGGTGCAGGGCTTCGCCGGTCCGGTCTGGGTCGACGCGGCCGGCGACGGCAAGGGCACCGTCACCGGCGTCGTCTCCTCCACCGTCACGAACACGGTCACGATCGCGCTGCCCGAGGCACAGTTCGGCACGCCGGCGTCCGGATGGTCGTTCGGTGTCGTGCTCACCGGCCAGGACGGCTTCAGCTCCGACCAGGCCCGGGCCTTCACCGCGACACCGGGTGACTTCAGTTTCGGGGTATGCGCGCCGGGCGGCCTGTCCCCCATTTGTGCTGTCGATCCCGGGACCGTGGCGAAGGCTGTGGACGTGATCACGCCCAGCGGCACCAGCCAGGCCACGGAACTCGACCCGACACTGGGGCCGGTCGTGATCGCGGCCGTACCGGTCCCCTAGTTCGTGCCTCGCGGCATGCAGTGGCGCTGCTGGTCGAGTCGCCATTGCATGCCGCCCAGGTGCAGGTCACGCACCTCCGTCAGCAGTTCGACGTCGTCGGCGGAGAGTCCGGTGGCTGAGGCGTCGCGCAGGGCTGCGGTCCAGGGGCACCGGGCTGTACAGCCAGTCGTTGACGTCCGTCCAGAACTGGCTGTCGGATTCGACGCTGCGGTACAAATCGCGGATCGTCGCGGCCAGTTGCAGGTCAGCGCGTGCGCCCGTCGGCCACGTCGCGAGGTAGGTGTCGACGCGCCGCTCGGAGCCGCCGACAACATCGAGCACCTGACGGGCACCGGCCTGGTGAGGTGAGTGGGAGACGCGGCATGACGCCACCATTGGCAGACGAACACGTCGATGGCGGCCTGGCAGTCGGGCGAACTGTTGTCCCAGATCGAGCGCACCCGGTCGAAAAACAACATCCATCGGCCGTCGGGCAGTGCGGAAAGATTGAAAGGCTTTCATGAATGGCCCTCCACCGTATCTGTGATGATGCGCTGTTGCGGTCCACAGTGGTGGGCGCAAGATTCACAATGGCCTGAACAGCAGAACATCATCCGAACGGGGGTTGCGTGGCCGCACACCGCCGATCGACAGGATGACCAGACACCAACCGGACAGCGAGAAGCCACCGCAAAGCCCGAAAACGGGTGCAGACGGTCAATTCGCCCGTGCACTCGCGTGCGGCCACGGCATCATCTCGTCGACGTCTTCGCCCGCTTCGGCCTTGACCCACCAGCCGGTGTCGTAGATGTAGTGCTCGAACCACTCCGACAAGGTTGGCGAGCGATCCACCAGGCAACATCGGGGTCGCCCGGGTTCAGTTCGAACAGCAGGACGGTGCCGTCGTCACTTCGACAATCCACGCACGCGTACGGTCACTCATGGTCGGCGCGGAAGGCCACCCCGGGGCGCCCATAGCCGGTGCGGTGGCGGAGCGCGAGCCAGTGTCGGTGCCGTGGTAGATGATGGCCGGCATGGAGCGATTCGAGGACCGAGATCTCACCGACGCCGAGTTCCGCGAGTGCGACCTGACTCGCGCGCGCCTCATCGGCGTGGTGATGCAGGACGCCGTCATCGACGGGCTTGTCACCAACCTGGTGGTCAACGGCGTCGAAGTGGGTTCATATGTCGAAGCGGAGCTGGACCGGCGGCACCCCGTACGGGTCCTGATCCGGTCCTCCCGCCTTGACGATCTGCGGCAGGCGCACCAACAGCTGCAGGCCGCCTGGGCGACGACCATCGAGCGGCTTCGGGAGATGCCGGCGGGTTCCGAGCACCGGAGCGTCGGAGGCGAGTGGTCGGCGGTGCAGACTCTGCGCCACCTGGTGTTCGTACACGACTCGTGGTTTCGTCGTTGCTGTTTGGGATCGGATCAGCCGTTCACGGCAATCGGGTTGGCGTCGCCCTTCGTACCCGACCAGGCCGAGCAAGGAATCGACGTCACTGCGGAGCCGTCACTTGGCGAGGTTCTGGCGGTGCGCGACGAACAGGCCGTCGAACTCGAACGTTGGCTCGCGAGCGTGACGGCTGGCGAGTTGTCGGTGCCGGCGCCGGTGCCGGCGGGACCCGGATGGCCGCCCTACGCCAGGGGCAGATCGGTGCTCCAGTGCCTGCACGTGGTGCTGGGGGAGGAGTGGGCACACCACGGTTTCTGCGTACGCGACCTCGACCTACTCGACCGCACGTGACGAAACGGCGAGCGGATACGGCATGATCACGAAGCGTTGAGGTCGCCCCCGCGACCACAGAACTTCGCGATCACGCCGCCGTAGCCGACATCCCCACGGCGACGGCACCGGCAGGCGCCAGACGACGCACTATAACGACCTCTCGGTATACGAATCGGTAACGATGAATGTATCTATGCCCGGAAGTGGCAGTCAAACATGGATTCGTCGCCCCGTTGATCATAGACTCCTGTCTATGTCATTTTTGGGATCCCGGCGGACTCTCACCGCCGCCGCGTGCGCCATGATCGCGGGATTCGCCGTCACGGCACCCGGAGCAGGAGCGGCGGACGCCACCGCGTCCGCACTCGCCACCCCGGCCGCAACCACCGTCCATCGAGTGCTCTTCGACAACACCAAGGCCGAGACCGCCGGCAACGCCGACTGGATCATCAGCACCAGCCAGCCCGACCCGCTCGGCGCAGAACGCCGAACCCGACCAGCGAGACCGACTGGACCGGCGCGCTCTCCGCCTGGGGCGTGGCGCTGCAGAAGACCGGCGGCTACAGCCTGGAGACCCTGCCCTCCGGCAGCACGATCACCTACGGCGGCACCTGCGCGCTCAGGACCTCAGCAACTTCGACGAGTTCGTGATCCCCGAGCCGAACGTGCTGCTCAGCGCGGCCGAGAAGACCGCGGTCATGAACTTCGTGCAGAACGGCGGCGGCCTGTTCCTCATCTCGACCACAACGGCAGCGACCGCAACAACGACGGCGCGGACTCGGTCCGGGTCATCAACGACCTGATGACGAACAACAGCGTCGACAACACCGACCCGTTCGGCTTCTCCGTCGACCTGGTCGACATCAGCACCGACAACCCGACGCGCGATCAGCGACTCGCCGAACCCGGTGCTGCACGGCTCGTTCGGCACGGTCACCGGCAGCATCATGCGCGACGGCACCACCTTCACGCTCAAGCCCGGCCGACAACCCCAACGTCAAGGGCCTGCTCTACCGACCACGGCGATTACTCCGGCAACACCGGCGCGTTCTTCGTCACCAGCACCTTCGGCAGCGGCCGGGTCGCGATCTGGGGCGACAGCTCGCCGGTCGACGACGGCACCGGCCAGTCCGGCAACACGCTCTTCAACGGCTGGAACGACCCGGCCGGCACCGACGCGGCGCTCGCGCTCAACGCCACCGCGTGGCTGGCCGGCCGGCTCCGGCGGCACGACCGGCGGACGAGCGGGGGCGCGCGGGCGGTGGTGGCGGCACCGTGCACGGCCGGCCAACTGCTGGCCAACCCCGGGCTTCGAGTCCGGCAGCAGCGCGCTGGACGGCCAGCACCAAGGTCATCACCAACAGCACCACGGAGCCGGCCCACACCGGCTCGTACAAGGCGTGGCTGGACGGCTACGGCACCGCCACCACGGACACGCTGTCGCAGACCGTGACGATCCCGGCCGGGCTGCACGACCGCGACGTTCAGCTTCTGGCTGCACATCGACACCGCGGAGACCGGCGACCACGCGCGTACGACACGCTCAAGGCGCAGGTGCTGAACTCCTCGGCACGGTGCTGTCGACGCTGGCGACGTACTCGAACCTCAACGCGGCCTCGGGCTACAGCCCAGCACACCTTCGATCTGAGCGCCTACACCGGGCAGACGCGTCACGATGAAGTTCACCGGGGTCGAGGGCTCCGACGACCAGACGTCGTTCGTCGTCGACGACACGGCGCTCAACGTGAGCTGACCATCCCCACGGAAGCTGCGGAGAGAAGCCGGTGCACTGGCGCCGCCAACTCTCCGCAGCTCCGATGGCCGATCGCCCTCGTATGATGGTCGGCATAGCGACGCGGCGAGAGGGTACGCATGGCGGGTGAGGTCAGGGCACGGATGGTCGAGAGCGCGGTGTTGCTCCTGGCCAAACGCGGCCTGCAGGCGACCTCGTTCTCCGAGGTGCTCGAGAAGTCCGGGGCGCCGCGCGGATCGCTTTACCACCACTTCCCCAACGGCAAAGACGAACTCGTCGACGCCGCCCTCGACCTCACCGAATCCCGGCTCAACGCACTCCTCGACCGGATGGCCGGATCAACCGCCGAGGAGATCACCGCCTTCTTCCTGGCGATCTGGCGCGAAGTGCTGACCCGGTCGCAGTTCTCCGCCGGCTGCGCGGTCGTCGCGGTCACGGTGGCCACCGACTCCCCCGCCCTGCTGGAGCACACCGCCACGATCTTCCGGGCCTGGCGCGCCCGGCTGACCGACCTGCTCGCACAGGGAGGCCTCGCCGCCACGGACGCGCCCCGGTTCGCGGCCACGCTCGTCGCCGGCAGCGAAGGTGCGGTGGTGATGAGCCGGGCCGAGCAACGCATGGAGCCGTTCGACCTCGTCACCGAGCAACTGCTGGACCAGGTGCGGGCGATGACGACGCCGTCGGAAACGTCCGCACCCTAGGCTGTCACGGTGCCCCACCCCACCCGGCCCTCACCGTGGGCGCCTCTTCGTGCCCGTACCTTCCGGATGCTCTGGCTCGCGCAGTTGGGTTCGAACATCGGCACCTGGATGCAGACGTGTGGTGCTCGTCATCGCCGGACTCGCCTGGATCGCGACGCTGTCCTCGCTGAACGCGGCCATGCAGCTCAGCCTGCCGGCGTGGGTGCGGGCGCGGGGTCTGGCGGCCTATCTGTTGGTCGAACACCTCTTCCCGGCCGGCACGCTCGTTCCGGCCGGAACCGATATTCCGGCTAGCCATGATTCCGCCAGTAGCGCAAGCTCCCTGTCAGGTGCCACCGATGTCGCCTAGGGTTGATAGGTCGCCCTCAGGTTGATTCCTCAGGGCTGACTTATCGCACTGTGAGCGCTGATCGGAGACCGATGACCAACCCTAGCCCGCCGTCCGGCCATCGATCCTGACGGTCGACGACGACCCCGGCGTGTCGCGGGCGGTCGCCCGCGACCTGCGCCGCCGCTACGGCGACACGCTATCGCATCGTGCGCGCCGAATCGGGCGAGCAGGCCCTCGAAGCGCTGCGTGAGATGAAGCTGCGCGGCGACCGGTCGCGGTGCTGCTGGCCGACTACCGGATGCCGCAGATGAGCGGCTGCGAGTTCCTCGAAGCCGGCGATGGACCTGTACCCGGCGCGCGCGGCGGGTGCTGCTGACCGCCTACGCCGACACCGGCGCCGCGATCGAGGCGATCAACGTCGTCGACCTCGACTACTACCTGCTCAAGCCGTGGGATCCGCCGGAGGAGAAGCTCTACCCGGTCATCGACGCGCAGCTCGAAGCGTGGGCGGCGCAGCGACTACCGGCCGCGTCCCCGAGACCAAGGTGGTCGGCCACCGCTGGTCGGCCCGCTCGTCCGAGGTGCGCGAGTTCCTGGCCCGCAACCAGGTGCCGTACCGCTGGTACCCGTCGGACGACGCCGGAGGGCGTGCGGCTGCTCGAAGCCGCCGGGGCGGACGCGCTGCGCGCTGCCGCTCGTCGTCACGCCCGACGGCACCGCGATGGTCGCGCCGACCGACGGCGAACTGGCCGCGCACGTCGGGCTGGCGACCACGCCCGTCGACGGACTTCTACGACCTGATCGTCATCGGCGGCGGCCCGGCCGGACTCGGCTCGGCGGTCTACGGCGCGTCCGAGGGCCTGCGCACGGTGCTGATCGAGCGGTCGGCCACCGGCGGGCAGGCCGGGCAGAGCTCGCGGATCGAGAACTACCTCGGCTTTCCCGACGGCGTCTCCGGCGCGCAGCTGACCGATCGGGCCCGGCGGCAGGCGGTGAAGTTCGGCGCCGAGCTGATCACGACCCGCGACGTCGTGGCGCTCGAGGTGAACGGCTCGGCGCGCACCGTGCGCTTCGCCGACGGCGCCTCGATCGACGGCGCACACCGTCATCCTCGCCACCGGCGTCTCGTACCGGCAGCCTGACGCCGCCAGGCATGGAACGGCTCACCGGCCGCGGCGTCTTCTACGGCTCGGCGCTGACCGAGGCGGCGAACTGCGCCGACCAGGACGTCTACATCGTCGGCGGCGCCAACTCGGCCGGCCAGGCGGCGGTCTATCTGGCGCGGACGCGCGGTCGGTGACGATCGCTGGTGCGCGGCAAGTCGCTGAGCGACTCGATGTCGTACTACCTGATCCAGCAGATCGCGGGCATCGACAACATCCACGTGCGCACCTGCACCGAGGTGGTCGAGGCGCACGGCGAGGAGCACTCGAGCAGCTCACGCTGCGCGACAGCACCACCGGCGAGACCGAGACGGTCGACGCCGGCTGGCTGTTCGTCTTCATCGGCGCCGCGCCGCGCACCGAATGGCTCGACGGCGTCGTCGTGCGCGACGAGCACGGCTTCGTCCTCGCCGGTCCGGACCTCGATCGTCGACGGCAAGCCGGCCGCCGGGATGGACGCTGGAACGCCCGCCGTACCACCTGGAGACGAGCGTGCCGGGCGTCTTCGTCGCCGGCGACGTCCGCGCCGAGTCGGCCAAGCGGGTGGCCTCGGCGGTCGGCGAGGGCGCGATGGCGGTGATGCTCGTGCACCGATACCTGGAAGGGCTGTGATGCACGAGTGACGCTGAACGCAGTGATCGAACGCGCTGCGACATCGACGAACTGCGCACGCTGTTCCTGTTCGAGAAGCTGACCGACGAGCAGCTGACCTGGCTGTGCGAGCCGGCCACGTCGAGGTGCATCGACCCGGGCATCGTCTTCCGCGAGGGCGAGCCGGCGACCTGCTTCTACGTCCTGCTCGACGGCGAGGTCGCGCTGTCGCCGGCGGTCGGCGCCGACGACGTCGAGGTCAGCCGCACCAACCAGCGCGGCGTCTACTCCGGCGCGTGGCGGCCTACCTCGGCGACCGGGTGCCGCAGACCTACCAGCAGTCGATGCGCGCGCTCACCGCAGTCGCGGTTCTACGTGCTGTCAGCGCCGATGACTTCGCGCAGCTCATGCAGCGAGTGGTTCCCGATGGCGGTGCACCTGCTCGAGGGGCTGTTCTTCGGCAACCAGAAGCAGCCAGCGAGCGTCGGCGCAGCGCGAGCGGCTGCTGGCCCTCGGATCGCTGTCGGCCGGGCTGACCCACGAGCTGAACAACCCGGCCGCGGCCGCGGTGCGGGCGACCGTCGTCGCTGCGCGAGCGGGTCGCCGGCATGCGGCACAAGCTGGCGCTGATCGCCGGCGGCACATAGGGACCGCAGGCGCTGGAGACGCTGATCCGGCTGCAGGAGGCGCGCGGTCGAGCACGTGGCCAAGGCGCCCGACGCTCAGCCCGCTCGAGGCGTCCGACCGCGAGGACGAGCTCGCCGACTGGTTCGAGGCGCACGGCATCAGCGGCGGGTACGAGATGGCGTCCGACGTTCGTCGCAGGCCGGCATCGACGTCGGCGTGGCTCGATCAGCTCGCCGAGACGGTCGACGGCAGCATGCTCGAAGGCGCGGTGCGGTGGCTGAACTACACGCTCGAGACCGAGCTGCTGATGAACGAGATCGAGGACTCGACCACCCGCATCTCACCCTGGTCGCCGCGGCCAAGCAGTACTCGCAGATGGACCGCGCGCCGTTCCAGGTCGTCGACATCCACGAACTGCTCGACAGCACGCTGGTGATGCTCAGCCGCAAGATCGGCGACGGCGTCAAGGTGGTCAAGGACTACGACCGTTCGCTGCCGGCCGTGCCGGTCTACGGCGCCGAGCTGAACCAGGTCTGGACCAACCTGATCGACAACGCGCTGCAGGCGATGGACGGTCACGGCACGCTGACGCATCCGCACCAGCCGCGTCGACGACGACCAGTCGATGGTCGAGATCGGCGACACCGGCCCGGGCATCCCGGACGACATCTCGGTCGCGCATCTTCGAGCCGTTCTTCACGACCAAGCCGGTCGGCGAGGGCACCGGCCTCGGCCTGGACATCTCGTGGCGGATCGTGGTCGAACAAGCACCACGGCGACATCGCCGTCGACTCGCAGCCCGGCGACACCCGGTTCAAGGTGCGGCTGCCGCTGCGGGGCCCGGACACGGAGGACGCCGACGCCGCGGCGTAGGAACGGGATCAACCCACAGCGGCGTCGAAACGAGCCCGCAGGTCGGTGAGCCGTTCCGCCGGCTCGTTGGCGAACACGAGCCGCAGGTAGCGCTCGCCGCTCGGGCCCCAGCCGGTCCATCGGCGTGGCCGCGACCTGCGCCCGGTGAACAGCCGCTCGGACAGCTCCGCGCGGGTGACATGCCCATCGCGACCGCGTCGACCAGCAGCGACCAGCCGCCGTGCGGGCGGACGCACGGATAGCCGCTGAGCTGGTCGCATGATCACGTCGCAGCGTTCGCTGCCAGTCGCGGTGGCCGCGGCGACGTCGGCGTCGGCGTCGGCGCGCTCAGCGCCGCCGCGACCGCCTGCTGGGCGATGCCCACCTGGCAGACGACGTTGGTCATGCCGACGAGCGACGACGTCGCCCATGATCGGCGGCGGGCCGACGACCCAGCCGACCCGCCAGCCGATCATGCGCAACTCCTTGGACGCCGATCCGACCGTGATCGTGCGCGCGGCGAGGCCGGGTTGCGACGCCGGATGCGCGCGGGCCTGCCGTCGAACCGGATCCGCTCCATCGCCGCGTCGTAGATGACCCAGACGCCGTGTCGCGGACAGGTTCGGCGAGCGCCTCGTAAGTGCCGCGCGTCGAGCACCGCGCCGGTCGGCATGGCGGGACTCATCAGCAGCACGGCGGCGGTGTTGCGGCCCGACGGCGTCGGCCAGCTCCTGCGGGTCGGTCTCCCAGCCGGCCGCCGTCGGCCGTGCAGCGCACGTGGCGCGGGCACGCCGCCGGCCAGCCGGATCCGGTTGACCAGCCCGGCGTAGATCGGGTCGGCGATCACCACCTCCTGCCCGGTTCGACGGTGGCGAGCAGGACGTTGAGGATGCCGTTGAGCCCGCCGGCGACGCTGACGCACTCGGCGCCGCGGGTCGTACGCGGCGCCGGACGTCGCGCACGTGCGCCGCCGCCGCCTCCCGCAAGCCCGATGTGGCCCTGGAACGGGAGGTAGCTGTTGGCCGCGTCGTCGTCGACCGCCGCGCGCGTCGCCTCCAGGGCGACCGCGGGCGGGCGCAGGTCGGTGTCGAGGTTCTCCAGCCGGAGGAAGCTCGGATCGGCGGCCGCGTCGGCGGCGTCGCCGACCTTGTCGACCCCGATGCCGGGAATGTGCCGCAGCCGCGACACCGGCATCAGCCGTCGGCCAGGATCTTGGCCACCGGTGCCGCCTCCGCCCGCACCCGCTCCGCCCGTACCCGCTCCGCCGTCTGCGTCGTGAACTTCACGTGGTGGCAACCCCTTATCCACGCCATGAAATCTATCGGGCCATGACCGGGGCCCGGAAG
>CAWCPX010000012.1:0-38495 GCA_963797605.1 uncultured Actinomycetota bacterium
GAATGGCGTCGTCGCTGGCTGGTGACCCTACGCACCGCGAGACCCGGAGCCTGGCCCCGCTCCGACACCCGCGAAATCATGGCCGACACCCCGACGCAGCTGCGCCACCTCATCGAGGCTGCCCGTGCCGACATCCGCGTGCTGGCCTACACCTACCGTCCCCGCCGCGAACTCGTCGGTGACCTGCCCACCCACTGCCCCGCAGGCCACCAATACCTCCGAACCACCGACGTCTATCCACAGCTCAACCGCGACTGGCTAGCCTGCTCCTGCGGCGGTCACGCCGTCTACATCTGCACCCACATCACCGGAACCGGGCAATGCCTCCGCGAACACATCGAACCCCTGCCAGCCTACGACTGCGACGTGACCTGGCCTCGAAGAACGAGACCACCCGGCCGGTAGAGCACCGCGCCCGGCTTCGTTTATGAGTGGACCTTGGTAGCACCGACCCGGCACTCTATTGATGATGAACGTTCTTCCCACACCATCCGCCGCGATCGCACCGCCGCCGGATCGGCTACCTCGTTGGTCTTGCCGTTGCCTCCGGTGTGCTCCTCGCCCTGGTCCTCGTCGCCGCCGCGTTCGTCCTCCAGCCATCCGGCGGCATCGCCAGCGCGCTCCTGCTCGCCGTCGTCAGCTGGCTCGTCCTCGCCGGCGCCATCGACAGCTGTCGCGCTTCGTCGTGCGACATCGACCTAGCCGACGAACCGCGGTCGTCGTCCTGGCCACGGTCGGGCTGCTCGTCATGGTCGGGCTACCGCTGGGCGGGTGGTGGACCTTCGCCGTCGACCACCGGCCCGCCGGCCCGGACTGCGCGTCGTGCGCCGTCGTCGACTACTTCGCCTCCGGTCCACTCGGTGGCTACAGCGCCGACTCGCTGGCCTTCGGCCGGGTGTTGTGCGACAGCGACCGCAGCCGGCTCCGTGCTCAGGCCAAGCAGATCGCCGCCGACATCGCCTCATCCACATCGGGAACACCCTGGGGCTTCGCCTCGGCCGAATCGACCAACGACCGGGTCAACTCCACCAAACCCAGGCCAAGGTCACCAGCGACGTCAACCTCAGATTCGCCCGACCGGAAGCGGGCAGCGACGGGGCGATGTTCCTCGACAACAGCGCCGGAGCATGGACCTTTCAACTCCAAAAAACCGACTCTTACTCAGTCGCGGCATCTCGGCACGCGTCGTGATGGACATTCTCGGGCACTCGCAGATCGCGGTGACCATGAACATCTACGGTCACGTCATGCCCGCAATGCAGCATGAGGCTGCCGGCCAAATCGACGCGGCGTTGGGCGAGGAGGACGAGACAGAGGACGCCCCGGACTGACTAGGTTGCTGTCAGCGCTGCTGTCATGGAGATCAAATAAGACTTTGGCCGGGTAGCTTCTCAGCTATCCGGCCTGGTCATGTGTGGTGCGCCGCCAGGGACTCGAACCCCGAACCCGCGGATTAAGAGTCCGCTGCTCTGCCAGTTGAGCTAGCGGCGCTCACTGGAACGGGGGAAACCATAACATGCCCCGCGCCCACCGCTCCAACGACTTCCCCACCGCCGCGACACGCGCCACAACGGGACTCGGACCCCGCCGCCGGACACCTGTACCACCTGGGCGATTCGCCGGACATCCCCGTACCCATACGGGAACATAGTCCTCAAATACCGTCAATCGCCGGCTCGGGTGAGGTCTCAGATGAGCAGTCGGACAAGGCTCGCAGGTGCCGCCGCCGTCCTTGCGCTGGCCGTACCCATGCTGCTGGTCTCCTGTTCCAGCCACGAGACCGCTCGCGCGACGCATGCCGAGAGCCTGCGGGACCTTCACCAGGCGATCGGCGCGCCGCCCACGGTCACGGTCACCCCGGCGATGAACAGCCGACGGCTTCCCGTCACCTCGGAAATCGGCGCGGACGTGCGCGGCGGCGTCGTCACGGCGGTCACGCTGACCGGGCCGGCCGGGCTCACGGTCAACGGCGCCTGGCGGGCGGACGGATCCTCGTGGGTTCCATCGACGAGCCTCGCCTTCGGTGCGACGTACACGGCGAAGATCGTTGCGACCGGCGCCGGCGGAGCCACTCAAACGTCGACGACGTCGTTCACCACCATGTCCGCGCCGAAGACGAAGCCGATCACGACGACCGTCAACCTGACCAGCGGCGAGACCTACGGCATCGCGATGCCGATCGTGCTCGATTTCAGCACGGCGATCCCGGTGGCCGACCGCGCCGGTGTCGAGCGCCGCCTGTTCGTGCAGAGCGTTCCGGCCCAGGCGGGCATCTGGAGTTGGGTCAACGGCAACGAGGTCGTCTACCGCCCGCAATCGCACTGGAAGACCGGCACCACCGTGTCGATGCATACGGCTCTGGCGGGGATGCCGATCGGCACACGGCTCATCGGTAAGGATCACAACGCGACGTTCGTCATCGGGCGTGACCAGGAATACCTGATCTCGAACAAGACGCACATGATGACGGTGATGAACAGCGGCAAGCTGATTCACACGTACCCGATCAGCATGGGCCGACCCGGCGGCAACACGACCTCGTGGTCGGGCAACTTCGTGATCATGCAGCGCTACCTGCACACCGTCTTCAACACGTTGGGCATTCCGGGTGAGAACTATCTCGTCGCCGTCAACTATGCGGAGCGCCTGACCTGGAGCGGCACCTACATCCACTCGGCGCCGTGGTCGGTCTACGCCCAGGGGCACTTCAACGTGAGCCACGGTTGCGTCAACGTCGGACCGTCCAATGCGGCTTGGATCTACAAGAACTCGCAGGTCGGAGACCCTGTTTCGATTTCTGGCACCGGTCGTCCGGTCGTCAACGGAAACGGCTGGACCGCGTGGACCCTCTCGTGGGCCGACTTCGTCAAGGGCAGCGCGCTCGGCTACGCGCAGAGCGGGCCGACGAACCAGAACACACCGACCGTGTAGCGCCCTCCGCCGATTCCGTGGTTTGCGGACTCGCGCCCGTCAGGCACCATGGAGGCTGTGGAGACGTCGAAGCACGTTCGCATTCGCACCGCTGTTCAGCTGGTCGCCGTGGTCACCGTCCTCGCGCTGGCCGGATGCACGTCCTCGACCGGAGCCCATTGGGTCGGCGCCGGCAAGTCCCCGGCCGGTGGGGATCCGGGCGATTCGGGCCCGCTCGCGACCGTGCAGATCAACTCGCCGACCAACGGAGCGACCGATGTCCCGGCCGGCACCGAGATCGCCTATGCCGCCACCGGTGACACGACCGACGTCACGCTGACCGACGCCACCGGAGCGACCGTCGAGGGCGGCCCCGGCTACGACCCGTCCACGTGGGTGCCGAAGAAGCAACTCGCCTACGGCCAGCAATACACCGCGAAAGTCACCTCCACGGGTACGGATGGGAAGCCGAAAAGCCAATCGGTGACGTTCACCACGATGGCGAAACCGGCGACGCTGACGAACGTCCACAGCTACCTCGGCGACAACATGGTCTACGGCAACGCGATGCCGATCGTGCTCACGTTGAGCCACGGCGTCCCGATGGATTCGCGGGCGGCCGTGCAGAAGCGGCTCTCGATCACGACGACGCCGGCGCAGCCCGGAGCGTGGAGCTGGATCTCCAGCACCGAAGTCCACTGGCGTCCGATGTACCACTGGATCGCTGGGTCGACGTTCTTCGTCAACGTCCAGACGGGTGGCATGCCGATGGGCGACGGCTACTACGGCCAGGACGATCTCACCGTGTCCTCGAGCATCACGAAGCACCCGATGACCATCATCACCGAGGACAAGACCCACATGATGACGGTGTACGTCGACGGTAAGGTCATCCGGCAGGTGCCGGTCAGCCTCGGCAAGAAGTCGACCCCGTCATCGTCGGGCGATCTGGTCATCATGAGCCGCAAGCCGTCCGAGTTGTTCGACTCCTCGCTGGGCACCGGCGGCATCCCGGTGAACGCGCCGGGCGGCTACAAGGAACTCGTCTACTTCACGATGCGGTTGACGTGGGACGGCCAATACATTCACGCGGCGCCATGGTCCGAGCAGACGCAGGGGCACACCGACGTCTCCCACGGCTGCACGAACGTGTCCATGACGAACGCGAAGTGGCTCTACGAGAACACGCTGGTCGGCACGCCCGTCTCGGTACGAGACACGACGCGGAAGGTCGTCGCGGGCGACGGATGGACCGACTGGAACCTCTCGTGGGCCGATTTCATCAAGGGCAGCGCCCTCCCGGTCACCCCGCAGGGTTAGACCATCAACGGTTAGACCCGAGCGACCCGAGAGACCAGCGACCCCCGCCGGCATTGCCATCCGGCGGGGGTCTTCTCGACTGAGAAAGTCGGTTCCACCCAATTGCACACACCAGCGACGTTTAAGACTGCGGATCAGTCTCAGGACGACGTGCGTTGCCATTACGCCATCGGGGCCTGATTGGCGCCCCGAGCCAGATTTGAACTGGCATCCCGTCGGTCTTCGTCCGCAACCACTTGATCTGGTGTTCGGTGGAGAATTCTGAAGCTGGAGCAAGAATCTGATGTTGAATGCGCGGCGACTGCCTCTTCCAGTTGGGCTATCGGGGCTCGTGGTGCCCCGACCAGGGATCGAACCTGGACTTGATCGCTTCGACCTCAGTCTCAGTTTTCAGTTTGAGTTTCTGCCCAGATGGGCAACCCCCTGCTCCCAGGGGTGTCTGAGAGGCTACCCGAACAGGTAGCCAAGGATCGCGCCACCGACCTTGACGTCTTCGATCTCCGTGCCGTTGGCGGACTCCCGGGCGAACTTCACGGCCTCCTGCAGCTTCGTCAGCCGACCGAGCATCGCGCGCACCTCGGTCGCCGGCAGCGCGCCGGAGAACTTGATCGTCGTCCAGAGGCCGGTGATCACGTCTTCGGTGTACATCTCGACCTGCGCCGGGTGCTTCTCGGTCGCCTCGGCCTTGACGTGGTTACGTGGCACCTTCTTCGTACGCGTCGTCTGCACCGCGTCGGCGGCGTAGTGACCGGCGGATTCGCTGAAGGTCCAGTTTTCCGACGGATCCAGCGTCGGCAGCTTGCTGACGAACGTGTGCAGGTCGGTGAGCTGCTTCTCGAGAAAGAGCAGGTAGGTCACCGGCGCGTCGCGGACGAGCACGTTTCCGTCGACGATCACGTCCGCCTTGGCGTGGGTGTTCGCCGTGTCGAGCGTCGCCACCACGTCGAACAGGCGCACCAGCGTCGTCTTCACGTCGGCGATCACGCCGGTCGCGGTGATCTGCACCTTCGTGGACTCGGACGGGAGGCGTTCGCCGTCGTCGTCTTTCGGCTGGTAGGTGCGCGAGATGCCGGAAAGGAGCGGCTGCTTCTGCACGTCGCGGTGGGCATCGGTGAACGCGCGCTGCGCCTCACTCTTGACGCCTTTCGATACGGCCAGCATCTGGTTGAGCTTCGTAGCCACGGCGACCCGATCCTTTTCTGTCGATGAACGTCGTGACAGTACTCGCTCGCCGCACGGGCGATCGAGTCGATTTCATGAATGAAGGCCGGACCCATGTCGGGACCGGCCTTCAACGTCGTTACGAAAAACTGGGGTGGCTGACGGGACTTGAACCCGCGACCCCCGGGACCACAACCCGGTGCTCTACCTGCTGAGCTACAACCACCATGCGTGCTGAACGTGCTTCTTACACCGGCAGAACACAGAGAATCCGCGAGTGCCGCACCATACTAGCCGAGATTCGCGAGAACCAGGCACCTGGGTCGTCTCAGTCGATCGGGCGCGCCGCGGCGATCTCGGCGGCCACGGCTTTCGCGGTCTCGACGTCGGGGCCGGGACCGGCGACGAACACCGTGTGCCGGTAGTAGTCGAGTTCGCGGATGCTCTCTTTGATGTCCGCGAGCGCCCGGTGCGCCAGGCCCTTCGCCGGCTGGCCGTAGTAGGTCCGCGGGTACCACCGGCGGGCCAGCTCTTTGATCGAGGAGACGTCGATCATGCGGTAGTGCAGGTATTCGTCGAGCCTCTTCATGTCGCGGGCGAGGAACCCACGGTCGGTGGAGATGGTGTTGCCGCAGAGCGGAGCCGTGCGCGGATTGGGCACGAACGTGGTGATGTAATCCATGATCATGTCTTCGGCCTCGGCCAGCGTGACCTTGGAAGCGCGCACCTCGTCGGTCAGCCCCGACTTCGCGTGCATGTCGCGCACGAACTCGACCATGTTGTCGAGCACCTCATCGGGCGCATGGATCACGACGTCGACGCCATCACCGAGAATGTTCAGGTCAGGGTCGGTAACCAGCGCCGCAACCTCGATGAGCGCATCGCGCTCCAGGTCGAGCCCGGTCATCTCGCAATCGATCCACACCAAAAGGTCAGCCACGATCGACAGCCTATATGCGTCGTCTGGCAATACTCCCAAGCTGGTCAGCCCGTGCCCGATTGGGGCGATCGTGCCAGTATGCCAGCTTTTAGGCGACAAAGATAGACCTGGTCTGATTGATACTCTGCCTATATGGTGGCAGTTGTCCGGGTTTCAGCTAGCGGAACCCCTCCCCTCAAGGAGGAACATGGTTGTGATTCCCCAGCCCCGACGTGATCCCAGCAGCCACTGGTGATCGTCACCCCCCGGTGACAGTGGCCCCTCGCGCGCCTCCGCGAGGGGCCACTACAAGTTCCGGAACCTGGTTACAGCGACGCTCGCCGCCGCGCGACCTCAGCCAGCGTCACCGCCGCCGCCACCGACGCGTTCAGCGACTCGACCTGCGACAGCATCGGGATCGACACCTTCATGTCGCACGTGTCCCCGACCAGCCGCGACAGGCCACGACCCTCGGAACCCACGACGACGACCAGCGGACCGGCCGCCGCTTCGAGGTCGTAGATCGACAACTCACCGTCGGCGTCGAGCCCGACGACCGTGAAGCCGGCCTCCTGACAGCGCTTCAAAGCCCGCGTCAGGTTCGTCACCTGGGCAATCGACATCCGGGCCGCCGCACCCGCGCTCGTGCGCCAGGCGGTCGCCGTCATGCCGGAGGCGCGACGTTCGGGCAGGAAGACGCCCTGCGCCCCGAAGGCGGCCGCGGACCGGACGACCGCGCCCAGGTTGCGGGGATCGGTCACACCATCGAGCGCCACCAGCAGCGGCAGCGGTTGCTCGACGGCGTCCGCGACAAGATCCTCAAAAGATTCGTAGGCGAAGGGGGGTACGGACAGTCCGATCCCCTGATGCAGCACGCCACCGGTCATCCGATCGAGCTCCGCGCGGCTGATTTCCAGCAGGGCGATGCCACGGTCACTCGCCGATCGCACGGCCTCGGTGATCCGCTCATCGATATCGATACCCTGAGCGACGTAGAGGGCCGTCGCCGGGATGCGGGCCCGAAGCGCTTCCACCACCGGGTTCCGGCCGACAAGCAGCTCCGGCGCGTCTTTCGGCGTCGCGGAGCGGCGGCCCGGAGCGACCCGGGGCCCGCCGCGCGTACCCGTGCGAGGTTTGATCCCTCCGCCGCGACCGGCGGCGCTCTTGCCCGCCTGCGTGCCGCGACCCCACGTGGTGTCCTTCGTGCCCGGCTTGCCGATCTTCGGAGCCCGGCCCTCGGCGGCGGCGGCCCGCTTCTCCTTGTCCTGCTTCCATTGGGTGCGCTGCGGTACGTCTTCGGTGCCGGAGTAGCCCTTGTGCCAAGGCCGCTCGTCGGCGGGCAGCGTCTTTCCACGCCCCTTCAGGGCATCACGACGCTTGCCGCCGGAGCCGCTCGGCGCGCCCTTCTTCGCCGAGGTCCGTTTGCCGCGACGTTCTGAATTTCCGGGCATATCAGCTGCTCTCTCCTGCTCCAACGGTCCAACGTGGACCATGCGGGGTGTCTTCGACAACCACGCCTGCTTGCTTCAATTGATCACGTACGGCGTCGGCGGCGACCCAGTCCTTGCGGTCGCGCGCGGCCGTGCGCTGCTGCAGAGCCAGCGCCACCAGCGCGTCGACGGTCGAGCGTAGATCGTCGGCGGGCCCGCCCGACCAGTGCGGGTCCAGCGGATCGAGACCGAGCACATCCAGCATGGCCAGCACCCGGGCGAGCGCACCCCGAAGGGCGTCGTCGTTTCCGGCCGCGAGCGCCGCGTTGCCCTCCCGCACCATGTCGTGCACCGTGGCGAGCGCGCGGGAGGTGTTGAGGTCATCGTCCATCGCTTCGACGAACTCGGTCGGCAGTGGTCCGGTCTCGATCGCCCCGACCCGCTCGACGGCACGGGTCACGAAGCCCTCGATGCGCTGATAGCCAACCGCCGCCTCGGTCAACGCCTCCTCGGAGAAGTCGATGATCGACCGGTAGTGCGGCGCCGCGAGGTAGTAGCGGAACTCGACCGGCCGCACGCCGAGCGCGATCACATGGTCAAGATCGATCACGTTGCCGGTCGACTTGCCCATCTTCGTGCCACCGAGGTTGAGCAGCGCGTGGTGTACCCAGTAGCGGGCGAAACCGTAGCCGACCGCGTGCGACTGGGCGACCTCGTTTTCGTGGTGCGGAAACACCAGGTCGAGCCCGCCGCCGTGGATGTCGAACTCGGCGCCGAGGTAGCGCTTGCACATGGCCGAGCACTCGATGTGCCAGCCCGGCCGGCCGCGGCCCCACGGCGACGGCCAGTACGCGTCGTCGGGCTCCCCCGGCTTGACGCCCTTCCACAGGGCAAAGTCCTTCGGGTCACGTTTCGCGCGTTCGGGGCCGTCGGCCGCTGGCAGCATGTCGCCCGGACGCTGCCCGGACAGCTCGCCGTAAGCCGGCCACGAGTTGACGTCGAAGTAGACGTCGCCGGAGCCGTCCTTGGCAACGTACGCGTGACCGCCCTCGATCAACAGGGCGATCAGCTCGTGCATCTCGGTGATGTGGCCGGTCGCCCGGGGCTCGTAGGTCGGCGGGAGGACCCCGAGCGCGTGGTAGACGCCGACGAGGGTGCGCTCGTTCGCGTACGCGATGGACCAGAACGGCGCCCCGGCCTCGACCGCCTTCGCCAGCACCTTGTCATCGATGTCGGTGATGTTGCGGATGAAGGTGACCTCGTAACCGCTGTGCATGAGCCAGCGCCGCAGCACGTCGTAGTTGACGCCGGAGCGAAGATGCCCGATGTGCGGCCCGGACTGGACGGTGAGGCCACACAGGTAGACACCGGCTTTTCCGGGCACACGAGGGACGAAGTCCCGAACCGATCGGGTCGCGGTGTCATAGATGCGTAACGTCACCGGAAAAGGGTACCCGCGTCCGGGTCCGGCCCGGTGCACCGTGCGCCGTACCCTCACCATGTGGCCGAGAGCACCGCGGAACCGGCGCGTCCCGCCGAGACGGCGCAGACGCTCGATCGTGGGTTGCGGCTGCTCGCCCTGGTCGCCGACGCCCCGGCCGGGCTGAGCGTGACCGAGGCAGCCGATCGCCTCGGGGTGGGCCGAGCCGTCGTCTACCGGCTGGTCGCGACCTTGATCGAACATCGCATGATCCGCCGGGACACGTCCGGCCGGATGCGCCTCGGCGCGGGCGTCCTGCACCTTGCCGGGCGGGCACAGCCCTTGATCGCCGACGCGGCCCGGCCGGTCCTGCGACGACTCGCGGAAGCCGTCGGCGCCACGGCGCACCTCACAGTCGCCGACGGATCGGAGGCGGTCGCGCTGGCGGTGGTGGAGCCGAGTTGGACCGCGTTTCACGTCGCCTATCGCACCGGCAGCCGGCATCCGATCGACCGGGGCGCGGCCGGAAAGGCGATCACGGTCGGGCGCGCCATCGCGGCCGGGCGGCCGGGGAGTTGGATCGCGTCCGAGGGCGAATTGCAGGCAGGCGCGTACGGCGTGGCCGCTCCGGTGACCGGCGTCGATGGACTGGAAGCGAGCGTCGGCGTGATCGCGCTCGCGCCGCTCGACCCGAACGTCATCGGCCCGCAGGTCATCGCGGCTGCCGAAGCGATGTCACGTGTGCTCGGATAGGAGCTGTCCGCGGGAGCCCGCGCACATCGACGGCGGGTAGCCTCCGTAGTGACCACCCCACGGTGAGGAGTTCGTGATGCCCGAAGGCAATCTCACTCGCGACGAGGCGCGGCAACGTGCGGCTCTGGTGCGGGTCCAGGCGTACGCGGTCGAGCTTGATCTGACCACCGGCCCGGAGACGTTCCGCAGCACGACGACGGCCACGTTCGACTGCCTTTCCGAAGACGTCACGACGTTTATCGACCTTCAGGCCGCGGCGGTGCACAGCGTCACGCTCAACGGGCGGTCGCTCGCGCCGGCTGACGTCTACCGCGACAGTCGCGTCCATCTGAGCGGCCTGGCCGGCACCAACTCCGTCACGATCGTCGCCGACTGCCTCTACACCCACGACACCGAAGGTCTACATCGGAGCGTCGATCCGGTCGACGACGAGGTCTACCTCTACACGCAGTTCGAGCCGTCACACGCCCGCCAGGTGTACGCGTGCTTCGAGCAACCCGACCTCAAGGCGACCTGGCAGCTCACGGTGATCGCGCCGGCCCGGTGGGAGGTCATCTCGAACATGCCGACGCCGCCCTCGACTCCGGTGGGAGCCGAGAGCGCCCGGTGGAGTTTCGAGCCGACGCCGGTGCTGTCGACCTATCTGACCGCCCTCGTCGCCGGGCCCTATCACATGGTGCGCGACCAGCATCAGGTCGGTGACCAGGTGATCCCGCTCGCGATCGGGTGCCGGCAATCGCTCGTGAAGCACCTCGACACCGATGAGTTCTTCGAGATCACGAAAGACGGGCTCGACTTCTTCGTGCAGCGGTTCGGGCACCCGTACCCGTTCGCGAAGTACGACCAGATCATGGTCCCGGAGTACGGCGGCGCCATGGAACACCCCGGTGCCGTCACGTTCGCCGACTCGTCCTTCGTCTTCCGATCGGCCGCGACCGAATCCGAACGGGAGACGCGCGCCTTCGTGATCCTGCACGAGATGGCGCACATGTGGTTCGGCGACCTCGTGACGATGCGGTGGTGGGACGATCTCTGGCTGAACGAGTCGTTCGCGACCTACGTCGGCGCGCTCGCGGTCGCCGAGAGCAGCCGCTTCACCACGATGTGGGCGTCGTTCACCGGCATGTTCAAGATCGGCGCGGCCGCCCAGGATCAGATGCCGACGACGCACCCGATCGCCGGCGACGTACGCGACCTCGATTCGGTCTGGGCCACGTTCGACCAGATCACCTACCAGAAGGGCGCCTCGGTCCTGCAGCAGCTCGTCGCCTGGGTCGGCCCGGAGCAGTTCGCGGCCGGCGTCCACGACTACCTCGGCGCGCACGCCTGGGGCAACGCGACCGCCGCCGACCTGCTCGCCGCGCTCTCCGCCGCCTCCGGCCGTGACCTCGACGAGTGGGCGCAGCAGTGGCTCCGCTCGACCGGCATCAACACGTTCCGGGCCGACTTCACCGTCGATGAGAGCGGCGTGTTCACGTCGTTCGCGGTGATCCAGGAGGCCGACGCCGAACGTCCGACGCTCCGCTCCCACCACGCGGCCATCGGCTGCTACGACACGATCGACGGCGCGCTGACCCGCGTCCGCCAGGTCGAACTCGACATCACCGGCGCCCGCACCGAGGTGCCCGCGCTCATCGGGGTGGCTCGACCGGAGTTGCTGCTGCTCAACGATGACGACCTCACGTTCGCGAAGATCCGTCTCGACGACGCTTCCCTGCGGCACGTGATCGAGCGGGTGGGCACGCTCACCGACCCGCTCGCCCGCGCGCTCGTCTGGTCGGCGGCGTGGGACATGTGCCGCGACGGCGAGATGCCCGCGCGCGATTACGTCGCCATGGTGCTCGCCGGCATCGACACCGAGACCCTGATCTCCACGTCCGAGACGCTGCTGGCGCAGTCGCGCAGCGCGCTCGACCGGTTCGCCGACCCCTCGTGGCGCCCCACGGGCCGAGCCGACATGGCCGCGCACGCCCGGAGCCGCCTGGCCGAGTTGCCGGCCGGCGACGACCGCCAGATCATGTTCCTCCGAGCGCTGGCGAGATTCGCCGACCGCGACGACGATCTCGACTACCTCGGTGGCCTGCTCGACGGTTCGGTCGCCATCGACGGCCTCACGATCGACGGCGACATGCGGTGGAACCTCGTGGTTGCGCTGGCGGCGCGCGGCCGCCTCTCCGTGGCCGACATCGACGCCGAACTCGCGGCCGACGACACCGTGGTCGGTGCCGAATCGGCGGCAGAGGCGCGTGCGGCCCTGCCCACCGCCGAAGCCAAGGCGGCGGCGTGGCAACTGATCAGCGACAACGTCGAACCCGCGCCGATTCAAATGGCCACCGCCGCCGGCTTCGCCTATGCCGGCCAGGTCGATCTCCGCGCGCCCTACGTGGCCGATTATTTCGCCTCGGTCACCGAGTTCATGGGCCGCTCCGAACGGCTCGGCCGGGGCCTCGTCAACGCGCTGTTCCCGAGCGAGGAGATCAGCGCGGAGGCGGTGGCCCGGGTTGACGCGTTCCTGGCCGAGACGGAACTCGCCCCGACGCTCCGGCGGTCGATCGCCGAAGGCCGGGACTCGGTCGCGCGGGCGCTGCGAGCACGGGAGCGGGTCGCTTCCGCCTGAGCCGCCCGCGGCCTATCGAGCCGAGCCGTGCACGCGGAGGTAGATCAGCAGTGCCGCGATGCCCACAGTCACGACGAAGCGAATGAACCGCCGACCGCCACCGCCCCGATTCCGCGCGGCAGGCGGGCGGCCGGGGCGCGCAGCAGAGCCGGCCGGCGCCCACGTGACGGGTTGTGTCGGTGACGTCGGAGCCGGTTGCCGGCGCTGCGGTTGCGGTGGCCATTGTTGTTGCGGTGCGCGTTGCTGCTGCTGTTGCGGTGCGCGTTGCTGCTGCTGTTGCGGGGCGCGCCGTTGTTGCGGAGGGCGCTGCTGCGGCGAAGGTTGGGGTGCGATCGCGGGCGGCGGCGTCGGTGGCCGGGCCGGTGCGGCGAGCGCTCCTCGCGGCGCGATGGGGCGGCCTGCCGCGGTCGCGTCGGTCAGGGTCAGACCACTGAGCGGCTGGAACGGCGTGGCCGGCATCGACGTGGCGTCGCCGAACTGTGCCCAGTCCGGAGACCATGGAATGCTGAGCGGGTCTGGTGGCACGCGCGGCACCGGGGGGTTGGACACGCTGTCATCGTGCGCCTCGGCGACCGGCGCGGCAACCCTCGCTGACGCGATTACGGCAGCGTGCGATATATCTTCGCGATCAGCGACGCGGGGAGCGCCAGATTAGCGTCGGTGCCGGTGTCGCCCGATTCGAACGAGTCGCCGCTAGGGATCGTGATGACCACGAACACGGCGTCGCCCTTAGATCCGATGCTCCACGTCGGCGGACCGCCCGACAGGCTGCGGGCCGCGCTCGTCATCGTGAACGCGTCGGGTACGGCCGCGATCGGCACGGACTGCGAGGTGCGGTTCGGCGCGTAGTCGTGGCCGATGTCCTGGACGAACATGGTCGCGTCGGCCGTCGTCGCGAATTGCGCGACCGCGACCTGCACCGTGGCGTCGCCTTCCGACCAGCAATTCGCGGCCGCGTCGACGTAGTGCCACTGCGACATCTTCGGTGCGACGACGCCAGGCGGCGCGAACGGGTTGAACAGCCCGTAAACCTCATCGAGTGCGACCGGCCCGGTCACACCGACATCGAGTTCTTCCTGAATCCCGTGGTGGGAGCGATCGCACACGGTGCCGGAGGCCGGCGCCCCGGGCACGTACCGGCTCATCGCGTTGGTGCGGGGCGACGTGCCGCGAATCGCGAGGTAACCGAGGGCAGACGCCACGACGATCACCCCGATCGTGATGCCGGCGATGATCGAGATCCGCCGTCTGCGGGCCGCCCGACGCTCCTCGGGAGTGCGGGTGGGCAGCGGCGCCATGGCCCAGTGACGTTCCACCGGTGACGTTTCGAGCGGGGCATCACTGAGCTCGGGCACCGGCGCATCTTGTCAACCAACGCCGCCACCCGCAACCCCGTAATCCCTTACGGTTTCGTCATTCGGAGGACGTCGAGAGCCTCGTCGAGTTGTGCCTCCGTGATGCGGCCGGCCGCCACGTGCCCTCGCTCGATGACGACGGCGCGGATCGTCTCGCCGGATTTGAGCGCCTGCTTCGCGATCGCGGCCACCTCCTCATAGCCGAGGTAGCGGTTGAGCGGCGTCGCGATCGAGGGGAACTCTCCGCGTACGCCCGGAGCACGTCCTCGTCGGCGACCAGTCCGGCGACACAGGTGTCCGCGAAGAGCCGAGTCACGTTCGTCAGCAGCCGGATCGACTCCAGCAGGTTGCGCGCGATGACGGGCAGCATCACGTTGAGTTCGAAGTCGCCCTGCGAACCGGCGAAGGTCACGGCCGCGTCGTTGCCGAACACCTGCGCGCAGACCTGACGGACCGCCTCGCACACGACCGGGTTCACCTTGCCCGGCATGATCGACGAGCCCGGCTGCAGGTCGGGGATGCGTAGTTCGCGCAGGCCGGCGCGGGGGCCGGAACCCATCCAGCGGACGTCGTTCGCGATCTTGTAGAGCCCGACCGCGATCACACGCAGTTGCCCCGACGCTTCAACCAGGGCGTCCCGCGCGCCCTGCGCCTCGAAGTGGTTCCGGGCCTCGGTCAGCGGCAGGCCCGTCTCCGCGGCCAGACGGGCGATAACAGCAGCGGCGAACCCCCGAGGCATGTTGATGCCGGTGCCGACGGCGGTGCCTCCGAGCGGCAACTCGGCGACGCGTGGCAGCACCGAACCGATGCGCTCGACGCCATACCGCATCTGAGCCGCGTACCCGGAAAACTCTTGACCGAGGGTTATCGGGGTCGCGTCCATCAGGTGCGTGCGCCCGGACTTGACCACGCCGGACCATTGCGCGGCCTTGTCCCCCAATGTGGACGCCAAGTGTTCGAGCGCCGGGATCAGGTCATGCGCGAGGCCCGCGGTGGCGGCGAGGTGGATCGACGACGGGAAGACGTCGTTCGACGATTGAGAAGCATTGACATCGTCATTGGGGTGTACGGCCGAGCCGAGCGCCGTTGCCGCGATCGAGGCGACGACCTCGTTGACGTTCATGTTCGACGATGTGCCCGAACCGGTCTGGAAGACGTCGATCGGAAACTGGTCGGCGTGTTCCCCGCGCGCCACCGAACCGGCGGCGGTCTCGATCGCGGACGCGACATCGCCCGGCACCACGCCGAGTTCCGCGTTGACGGCGGCGGCGGCCGCTTTGATCCGAGCCAGCGCCGCGATGTGAGCGGGATCGAGCCCGGTGCCGGAGATCGGGAAGTTCTCCACCGCCCGCTGCGTCTGGGCACGCCAGAGGGCAGCCGCGGGCACTCGGACGTCACCCATGGTGTCGTGCTCGATCCGATATTCCATAAGCCCATAGTGCCGCAGCCGACCTCGGTGCGACCGGGTGATCTCGGTGACAGGCGCGGCGGCGGCACCCGGCGGTCCGTCAGATCCGACCAAGCGACGTACACCACTACAGCCGCGACGCCTGGTGGTGCAGGAGCTCGGCGGCGACCGCCGGATCGACGGCCGTCTTCAGATCGACGATGAAGATGAAGACGGTGTCGCCCTTGACGCCGATCGCGAGCATGTTCCGGTAGCCGTTTTTGAGCGTCGGGCACATCAGGGTCATGCCGAGTGTCACGTCACTGATCGTGCGCTGGTCAGTCAGATCGTGCTCGTAGGTGCCCTGCACGCCGACGATCTCGTCCTCCCGGACCTGACCGACGAACTCCTGGGCGTGGGATGCGCTATCGAAACGGAAAATCCGCTCGATCACGTAGCGGTCGGCTTCGTCCCGCCAGGCGCGGATGCCGCCAGTGGCGAACTTGCATTCCTGCAGCGCGCCCTCGTACGGGTTGCCGGCGCGATACCCCAGGAATCGGTACGCGTCCTCGGCGGAGAACGTGCCGGTCGTGCCCCACAAGTCTTACGGTCGACGACCCACGGTAAGGACGGGCTTGGTCACCTCAGCGAAGAAGTCATTGCCCTTGTCGTCGACGACGATGAAGGCCGGGAAGTCCTCCACCTCGATCTTCCAGACGGCTTCCATGCCCAGCTCGGCGTATTCGAGCACCTCGACGTGCTTGATGCAGTCCTGCGCGAGCCGAGCCGCCGGGCCACCAATCGAACCGAGGTAGAAACCACCGTTCGCCGCGCAGGAATCGGTCACCTGCTTCGACCGGTTGCCCTTCGCGAGCATGACCTGGGAGCCGCCCGCCTCCTGGAACTGCTTCACGTACGCATCCATGCGGCCGGCCGTCGTCGGGCCGAACGAGCCGGACGCGTACCCCTCGGGCGTCTTCGCCGGACCCGCGTAATAGACGGCGTGGTCACGGAGGTATTGCGGCATCGGCTCGCCGGCGTCGAGGCGCTCGGCGATCTTCGCGTGCGCGATGTCCCGGGCGACGACCAGCGGACCGGACAGCGACAGCCGGGTCTTCACCGGGTAGCGCGACAACTCGGCCCGGATCTCGGACATCGGCCGGTTCAGATCAATGTTGACCACGTCGCCGGAATCGTCGAGGTGCGACTCGGTGATCTCCGGCAGGAAGCGCGCCGGATCACGCTCGAGTTGTTCCAGATAGACACCGCTCGGCGTGATCTTGCCGAGCGCCTGCCGGTCGGCTGAGCACGACACCGCGATCGCGACCGGGCACGAGGCGCCGTGGCGAGGCAGGCGGATCACGCGAACGTCGTGGCAGAAGTAGCGGCCGCCGAACTGCGCGCCGATGCCGAACTGCCGGGTCAACTCCAGCACCTCGGCTTCCAGCTCGATGTCGCGGAACCCGTGCGCCGTCATGGAACCGGAGGTCGGCAGCGCGTCGAGGTACTTCGCGGAGGCGTACTTCGCGGTCTTCAGCGCGTACTCGCCCGAGGTGCCACCGATCACCACGGCCAGGTGGTAGGGCGGGCAGGCGGCCGTACCGATCAAGCGAAGCTTCTCCTCCAGGAACTGCATCATCCTGGTCGGGTTCAGCAGCGCCTTCGTCTCCTGGTAGAGGTAGCTCTTGTTGGCCGATCCGCCGCCCTTCGCCATGAAGAGGAACTTGTAGGCGTCGGCGTGCCCGTCCGGGTCGTCGGCGTAGATCTCGATCTGCGCGGGCAGGTTGGAGCCGGTGTTGCGCTCGTCCCACATGGTCAGCGGAGCGAGCTGCGAGTAGCGAAGGTTCAGCGTCGTGTACGCGTCGTAGACACCGCGGGCGATCGCGGCTTCGTCGGCGCCGTCGGTGAGCACGTGCCGCCCACGCTTGCCCATCACGATCGCGGTGCCGGTGTCCTGGCACATCGGCAGCACGCCGCCGGCCGCGATGTTCGCGTTACGAAGCAGGTCGAGCGCGACGAACCGGTCGTTCGGCGAGGCCTGCGGATCGTCGATGATGTTGCGGAGTTGCTGCAGGTGCGCCGGGCGCAGGAAGTGCGCGATGTCGTGCATGGCCTCGGAGGTCAGCGCGCGCAGCGCCTCCGGCTCGACGGTCAGGAACTGGCGGCCACCGGGACCCGTGACGACATCGATGCCGTCCTTCGTGATGAGCCGGTATTCGGTGGTGTCGGCACCGATGGGCAGCAACGATTCGTACGCGAACTCGACCATGCTCGCAGCGTATCCGCGTGACCCACGTCACGAGGACCTGGCTCGCCCACTCGGGTTAACCGCCCGGCCAGCTGAGGTTATCCTGGCGCGGCCACCGGCAGGCCAACCGCTTCGGCCGCGCTCGCCATGCGTTTGTCATATGTCACGAGCGCCACGAGCGATGGCCCGAGCAGCGCGGCTGTGGCCAGGTGGATCGCGTCGAGACTGCGCAGGGACGGGTCAGCATAGGCGCCGGCGGCCGCGCAGATGCTCTCGCCGATCAGCACCATGTTGACGCCGCCGAGCACCAACGGGACATGCGGGAGCGCGGGCGGATCGATGCGGCGCAGAGCCCGCTCGGTCTCGACGCGCGCCACCAGCGATGAGAGCAGCGGCCCACCGGAGTGGTGGTCGATGAACTCGCGCAACGCGGTCGACTCCGGCTCCCGATGGACGAGCTTCACGATGGCACTCGTGTCGAGATAGATCACCGATCGCCGCGCAGATCACTGACAACGGCGGCCGAGTCTTCACCGCTCCAGGCGCCGGTGTCGACCGGCTCGGGAAGTCGCCCGGGAGTGGCCGCGGGAAGCAGGAGACCGGCCGCTGCGAGCTGGCTGAGCACGCCGGCTGCCGGCGCGACCGGCGCCATCGTCAAGACGGGGGTGCCGTGGTCGGTCACGACGACCGTCTCACCGTCACGGACGCGGCGCGCCACGGCGGCGGTGTGGTGCGTGAGCTCGCGCAGCCCGATCGTCATCGTCGTCATGACACCATGTTAACACAGTTTGTGGTAACAGCCTTGGTCAGACACCGAGATCGGCCGCGACCGCCGCTAGGCCGCCACGGCCGCTATGGCCGCTACGACGGCTACGACCGCTATGGCCCGGAGCCGACCGAGAGCGGGCCGAGCGTTCGGCCGATGTTGATGATGATGTCGCTGTCACCGATGCCGAGGATCGTCGATCCGGACACGACGTCCAGCAATGGCGTGCCGGAATCCCGCGCGTACGCGAGCAGTTTGCCCGGGCCTTTCGGATCGGCCGCCAGCACGAACTGCGGCGCGATGCCGATGCTCGCGTCGCGGTTGGTCGGCTGCGTCCACAGCACCTTGCCGCTGGACAGGCTGATCGCGCGCATGGTCTTGCCGTCGGCCGTACGGGTGATCGCCTCGGCGCCGTCCATCGCGACCACGTGCTCCCCGGCATCGGCCCGGAACAGCTGTTTCCCACCACCGGCGCTCAGCACGACGTCGCGACCGGCCGTGTCCGTGGCCAACAGTTTGTCGCCGCCACCGGTCGGATCGTGGCGCTGGTCGCAACCGAGGCCCGACGACGTGCGCAGGTTGTATGTCGTGTGCTGCCACAGCACGTCACCGGTGTCGGGATCGTTGCCTGTCTCGGAGTAGTAGCACTGGTTCCCGTGCAACTCCGCGGTCGAGACGATCACGTCTTTCGGAGCGACGACGATGCGCTGCGTGCGTCCGGGCTCGAAGACGTGCAGCGCGCTGCCGTCCTTGGTAGAGATCACGTGGATCTGACCGCCCATCGGCAGTCCGATGAGGCTTGGTGCGGCCGTCGGCAGTGCTCGGACCGTCTTCGCGTAGGCCGACGCGACCGGCACGATCGCGGCCATCGACTGATCGAAACCCATCAACGGGCCACCGGGACCCTCGATGTGAAGACTCCAGCGCGCCTTGCCATCGGACGGATCGAGCGACCGCAGCACGCAATGCGTACCGCCGGAGCAGGTCAACGTCAGGATCATGTCCGCGTACGTCCACACGCCCGCTTTGCCGCCCGACTGCCACAAACGAATGCCGCTCACCGGCTCGTAGACGTCGAATCCGGAACCGACCGGCCGCCCGACGACGACGACTGGCGAATCGCCCCCGGCGACGGCCGCCCACGAATCGGCTTGCGTCCACAGCTTCGCGCCGGTGCCCGGGTCGCGCGCCTCGACCGTGCCCTCGGTAGACACGACGATCGCGCGGCTGAGCACCGTGGCGGATTGGGGTTCGTCGCCGGCCCGGACCGTCCACGCGGTGCCGGGCGTCGAGAGTTTGCGCACCGTGACGTTCTCGACCCAGTTGGCCCACCCCGGCAGCGGGTTCCAGCCGGTGACGATCGAATAGGTCGCGACCACGGCGATCAGCCCGATCAGCCCGAAGACGCGGCTGACCCGGCCGGACGCCCTCCCCTTGGCCATCCGCAGACCGTAGACCCGATCGCACTTCCGGACGGGCAACCCGATCTGCCCGTGTCACCACGGTTTGCGGGCATAGCGGGCTGGAATAATGGTCTAGAAATCCATGGATGCGGGAGGCGACGATGCGCAAGCTCACGGCCGGATTGGCGATCACATTGGACGGTGTCGTCGACGCGCCTTCCGGCAACTGGATGCGGTTCGACGACGAGATGAACGAAATCATCGGCGCCGGCGTGGCACAGGCGGACGCGATCCTTCTCGGACGGCGCACCTATGTCGCGTTCGCTGATCTGTGGCCCCGGCTCGACCCCGCCGTACCGATGGCCGCGTTCATGAACGATTCCCCTAAATATGTGCTCTCGACCACGCTCGATGCCGTCTCATGGCAGAACTCGACGTTGCTCCGCGGCGACCTGACCGAAATCGTGACGGCGCTGAAAAACCAGCCGGGGCGCGACATCCAGGTGCCCGGCAGCCCTCGTCTCGTCTGGTCACTGCTCCAGGCGGACCTGCTCGACGAACTCAACCTGATGGTGCACCCGGTCGTGCTCGGCAGCGGTGCCCGTCTGTTCCCGCCGTCGGCGAGCCGGGTGCCCCTCACGCTCATCGGCTCGCGCACGCTGGGTTCCGGCGTCGTATCGCTGAGCTATCGGCCTACCGACTCGCCGCAGCCGCGTTGACGAGCGGCAGCACCCGGTAGGGGATCTGCTCGGCGAGCGCGATGATCGTGGACGCGCGGACTATCTCGTCGTAGGACACGACCTGGTCGATGACGCGCTGGAGATCGGCATTGGACCGAGCGACGATGCGGCACAGGAGGTCGCCGCCACCGGTGATCGTGTGCACTTCGAGCACCTCGGGAATCGTGCCGAGGTGGGTCGCCACCGGATCATGACCGCGGCTCTGCCGGATCTCCAAGGTCACGAACGCCATCACCCCGAACCCCAGCGCCGCCGGAGACACGTCCGGGCCGTAGCCCAGGATGATGCCGCGCGACACGAGTTTGTCGAGGCGTGCCTGCGCGGTGCCGCGAGCCACCTGCAGCCGGCGAGCACACTCCAAGATCCCGATCCGCGGCTCGGCCGCGAGCAGCACGATCAGGCGGGCGTCCAGATCATCGATAGCGGTCATCAGCTCAGCATAGACAAATCGTCCAGCAGATTGTGGATTCGACTGGTCTAACTGTGCAGTGTGACCATGAAACTGCCGTTGTGTTGCCCACCCTTCACGCGTCAAGCGATGCTTCCCGTAGACCTGCCCGTGCCGGGCCGATCAAATGACCGCCGCGCTGATGAATGACAAGGAGCCAACGATGACTCAGGCCATGGATCGCCCGACGATCACCGACGACGGCATCAACCTCGACGAGCTGATCGGCGCCGTCGAGCACGACATCGCGACCGACCCGTTCCCGCTCAAGGGCCTTGACCACCTGCGGTTCTACGTCGGCAACGCGAAGCAGGCCGCGCACTACTACTCGACCGGCTTCGGCATGAACCTGGTCGCCTACCGCGGGCCCGAGCAGGGCTACCGCGATCACGCCGAGTACGTGCTGACGTCGGGATCGGCCCGCTTCGTGCTGGTCGGCGCGGTGCACGCCGGAGCCGAATCGGCCGCCCACCACGCGGTGCACGGCGACGGCATCATCGACATCGCGCTCGAGGTGCCGGACGTGGACCGGGCGTACGCGCACGCGATCATGCAGGGCGCCACCGGCCTGGTCGAGCCGCACGACGAGACCGACGAGCACGGGACGATCCGTGTCGCGTCGATCGGCACGTACGGCGAGACCCGCCACAGCCTCATCGACCGCTCCGGCTACACCGGGCCGTTCCTGCCGGGCTTCATCGCCCGCACGCCGATCGTCGACCGCAGCGCCGCGATCGAGGCCGGTATCCAGCCGAAGCGCTACTTCCAGGCGATCGATCACGTCGTCGGCAACGTCGAACTGGGCAAGATGGACGACTGGGTCGGTTTCTACCAGCGCGTCATGGGCTTCACGAACATGGCGGAGTTCGTCGGCGACGACATCGCGACCGACTACTCGGCGCTCATGAGCAAGGTCGTCGCGAGCGGCACCCGCAAGGTGAAGTTCCCGCTCAACGAGCCGGCCGTGTCCCGCCGCAAGTCGCAGATCGACGAATACCTCGAGTTCTACCAGGGCCCCGGTGCCCAGCACGTGGCCATCGCGACGAACGACATCCTGCGCAGTGTCGACGTGATGCGCGCGGCCGGTGTCGAGTTCCTGGACACGCCGGACAGCTACTACGAGGACGCCGAGCTGCGGTCGCGTATCGGTGAGGTCCGGGTGCCGATCGAGGAGTTGCAGTCCCGCAAGATCCTGGTCGACCGGGACGAGGACGGCTACCTGCTGCAGATCTTCACGAAGCCCGTACAGGACCGGCCGACGGTCTTCTTCGAGCTCATCGAGCGCCACGGCTCCCTCGGCTTCGGCAAGGGCAACTTCAAGGCGCTGTTCGAGGCGATCGAGCGTGAGCAGGAAAAGCGCGGCAATCTGTAGCCGCCCCGTCGCGCGCACCCGGCTCGCGCCCGCCGTTGCCGTCGCTCACCGCGCCCTATTCCCACTCGCCGATCGGTGGTGGCTACTGTGGGACAGGCCGAATAGGCAATGTCTGCGTGATCAGTGCGCCGTAACTGTGGTGGTGAAGGTAACCCCGTGAGTCAGAACCCGCCCGGTTGGTACCGGGACCCGGCTGAGCCGACGACCCAGCGCTACTGGGACGGCGACGGCTGGATTGGCGACCCGCTGCCGGTCGACGCCACTCCGCCCGACGGCCCGCCCGTCGTCGCTCCGCCGGCACCGGTGGAGCAGCCGGGTGGGCCGCTTCCGGGCGCGCTGCCACCCGGCGTCTATCCACCCGGCGCGTACCCGCCGGGGATGTACCCACCCGGTGCGTTGCCGCCCGGGGCGTACCAGCCTGGCGCGTATCCACCCGGGGCCTACCCGCCCGGGGCCTACCCGCCCGCCGCCTACCAGCCTGGGCGATTCCCGCCCGGAGTGCTGCCGCCGACCAGCGGTGCGCCGGCCGAGAGCCCGACGTCGCCGCCACGGACGCCACCGGCGCCCGGCATGGGCGACGCCGGCCAGCCTCCGACCGGCTCACCGCCGTCCGGTGCGGGCCAGCCCGGTTCTCAGCCGGGATCATTGCCGCCCGGCTCGGTGCCGCGCCGCCCGGCTCGGTGCCGCCGGGCGGGCTGCCGCCGGGGATGTACCCACCGAATTGGCCGGCGGGTCAACCGTACCCATATGGGCCTTATGTTCTTGTTCCTGAACCTCGCCCACACGGGTACGCGCTCGCGCCACTGAGCCGTCGATTCGCCGCCCGGATGATCGACATTGCTGCGGTGCTGCTGCTCAACGTGCTGGCCAACGGAGTTCTCGTCTACCGCTTCATCCAGCACACGCGGCCTTACTGGGACGCGTCGGTCGCCTTCATCCGTGGCGGGTCCAAGGGCGACGCGCCGACGCCGTGGTCCGGTTCGAGTTCCTGGCTGCTCGCGATCCTGGCCATCGCGATGGTGGTCTGGCTCGTTTACGAGGTGCCCGCGACCGCGAATTCCGGCCAGACTCTCGGCAAGAGGCTCGTCGGCATCCGGGTGATGCCACTGGAGAGCACGAACCGGCTGGGCTTCGGCCGAGCGCTGGTGCGCTGGCTGCCGATGGGCTTGCCGATCCTCGCGTGGAGCTGCTTGATCGGTTTCGTCGTGCAGTTCTTCGATTCGCTGTCACCCGTGCTCAACCGGCCTCTGCACCTGGCCACCCACGACCGCTTCGCCGCGACCGTGGTGGTTTCCGCGACCAAACCCGAATCGGGCGATGGTGCCCCGCTGATTTCCGGAGGGAACTCATGACCGAGTTGACTCGATCTGACCTCGACGCGCTGCCGAAGTACGTGGCCGGCCGTTCCGTGCCCGGTGCCATCAAGCTCGCCAGCAACGAGGTGCCGTTCGGACCGCTCCCGGGCGTCACCGAGGCGATCGTCCAGGCGGCTTCCGAGACCCACCGCTACCCCGACATGGGCGTCCTGGCGCTGCGTGAAGCCCTCGCCGAGCGTTACGGCGTCGACGTCGAGCGCGTCGCGACCGGCTGCGGCTCCGTCGCGATGGCCGAACACCTCGTCCGCGCCACCTGCCTGGGTGGCGACGAGGTGCTTTACTCGTGGCGGTCGTTCGAGGCCTACCCGATCATCGCGGCGACGAGCGGTGCGACCAGCGTGCGCGTGCCGAACACCGAGGCACACGGGCACGATCTCGAAGCGATGGCGGCCGCGGTCACCGAGCGCACCCGGATGATCCTGGTGTGCAATCCGAACAATCCCACGGGTACGTCGTCCCGGAAAGCCGAACTCGACGCCTTCCTCGATGCCGTGCCGGCCAACGTGCTCGTCGTGATGGACGAGGCGTACCGGGAGTTCGTGACGGATCCGTCGGTGCCGGACGCGATCGAGACGTACGCCGACCGACCCAACGTCGTCGTGCTCCGCACGCTGTCGAAGGCCTGGGGTCTCGCCGGTTTGCGGGTCGGCTTCATCGTGGCCGCGCCCGAGGTCGCCGCGACGGTTCGTAAGGTCATCACGCCGTTCTCGACGTCGAGTGTCGCTCAGGCTGCCGCGCTGGCGGCGCTGCGGGCGACCGACGAGATGAAGCGCCGGGCCGCGATCGTGGTCTCCGAGCGTGACCGGGTCCTCGCCGGCGTCCGCGAATTCCGCCCGGACGTGCCTGACAGCCAGGCGAACTTCGTGTGGCTGCCGTTGGGCGACGACTCGACGGCTTTCGCGGCGGCGTGCGAGGCGGAGCGGATCATCGTGCGGCCGTTCGCCGGCGACGGCGTACGCGTCACGATCGGCACGCCGGAGGAGAACGACGCCTTCCTCACCGCCATGGCGAAAGCGCTCGCCGAGTAACACCCTTCATCGAAAACTGGCCTGTCACCGTGGTGGTGACAGGCCAGTTTCGTATGCGGTTCGGCGTTGCTCAGACCTCGTCTACGCGACGACGGCGGAAAACGAACATCAACCACGCGCCGGAGAGGAACAGCATCCCGGCGACGGCGACCATCTGCCGGATCGGGTGGATGCCCGTCAGCGGCAGGGTCGGGCCGGGTGCCGGCGTCGGCGGTGCGACGGGCGTCGCCGAGCTAGTAGGCGTCGTCGGCTTCTTGGTCGGAGTCGGTGTCGCCGGCGTGGCCGGGGTGGTGCTGGAGTTCGACACCGGCGTGGCCGGGACGGTCGCGGAAGCTGGGATCGACCCCGACGGCGCGCCACTCGGCGTGGAGGTCGAGATGCCACCGGACTGCAGCGGTCCGCTCGGTGAGGCGGGCACGCCGACCTGACCGGAGCCGGACGCGACGGGTACGCCGACCTGCCCCGAACCGGACGCGCCCGGTACGCCGACCTGCCCCGAACCGGTCGAGGAGCCGTGCGCCACCGGCGTCGGACCGCCGGCCGGCTTGCCCGTGATCGTGAGCGCGATGCCGCCGCAGATCAGGATCAGGATGATGCCGACGAGCGCGCTGGTCCACGGGTGGCGGCGCAGGAACGACTTCTCGCCGCCCTCGACTCCACCGCCGCCCGCACCGGCACCAATGCCCCCGCCGCCTCCTCCGGAAGCGCCGCCGCCACCCGCGGCGGCGCCGACGCTGGCGCCGACGAGCGCGCCCTCTTCCGTGTCGCGAATCCGTGGGAACTGCGTCGTCGGAATGTCGCCGACGCCAAGGCCACCGGCGGCAGCCCCAGCCGCGGCACCGGCAACGGCGCCTCCGGCTGCCGCGGCGAGTTCTTCGTTCTTCTGATCGCCGGACTCTTCGCCCGCTGCTTCTCCGGCCGTCGCGCCTTCGCCACCGGCCGCGCCTTCTTCGCCGAAGAGCGGCGCGGCGCCGACAGCGCCGGCGACCAAGACCTCGTTATTGGACGGGGCCGCGGTCTCTTCGCCTCCGGCGCCGGCCGACTCACCTTCGCCGATGCCGACGGCTCCGGCCGAGCCGGTTGCCCCTCCTGCGCCGGTGGCTCCTGTGGCTCCGCCTGCCGCGGTCGCGCCGCCGGCGCCCGCGCCGCCGCCCCACTCCTCGCCGGCCAGGAAGCCGCCTGCTGCCGCGCCGGCCAAGAGGGCGCCACCGACGGCGCCCGCGAGAAGTTCGTCGCTCTCGGATTCCTCCGCGACGATCTCTTCGCCGCCGATGGCGGCACCGCCGAGCGCACCCTCGCCGGCTGCCTCGCCACCGACGAGCGCACCGGCGCCGACCGAGCCCGCGACCAGAACAGCCTCGTCGGACTCCTCCGCGACGATCTCCTCGCCCACGACCTCTTCGCCGATAAACTCGCCACCAGCGACCGCGCCCGCGCCGACGGCTCCGGCGACCAGCACCGTCTCGTCGACCTCTTCGGTCACAATCTCTTCGACCGCGCCCGCGCCCGCACCAGTGCCAACCGAGCCGGCGACCAGCACCGCCTCGCCAGACTCCTCGGCCACGATCTCGCCACCGGCAACCTCTTCGCCGACGAGCGCGCCCCCGATGAGCGCGCCCGCACCGACGGCGCCGGCGATCAGAACAGTGTCGTCGGCGCCCTCTTCCTCGACGTCGATCTCCTCAAGGTCGATCTCGTCAAGGTCGATCTCTTCGACCACCGACTCTTCGCCCGATGCCGCGGCAGCCGCGGATTCGGCGCCCATGAGCACCGTCGAAGCCGTATCGACCTCGACGATCTGCTCGACCTCGGCGACGGCGGACTCTTCCTCGGCCGTCAATTCCTCCTCGGCCGCGGCGTTCGCGAGGGCGGTGGCAGCGGCCATCTCCTCGATGCGCGCCACCACCACGATGTCCTCTGCGGCCGTGACCACCTCGGCGGCGGCTTCATCGGAGACCACGAACTCGTCGACCTCCGCGGCACCGACCAACGCTGCACCGGCGACGTCTTCCTCGACGATCGCAGAAGTCTCTATCTCAGAGGTCTCGATTTCAGAGCCTCGATCAGACCTCGATTTCAGAAACCTCGATCTCTTCGAGATCGATCTCCTCGCTGACCATTTCCACACCGACTGCACCTGCCGCGAACGCGACCGCAACGACCGTCTCGTCGGATTCGACGGTGTCGGTGTAGTAGTCGTCGAGTTCGACGAGTTCGCCGCCGGAGATCGCGTATTCCTCGTCGATCGCCTCGACACCGATCGGCATCGCGAGCAGCGCCACCCGCTCGGTCAGCAGGTTGCGACCGCGGATTTCCCAGCTCTCACCGAATTCGGCGATCGCGGCGACCTC
This sequence comes from uncultured Actinomycetota bacterium, assembly GCA_963797605.1. GTDB lineage: Bacteria > Actinomycetota > Actinomycetes > Mycobacteriales > Micromonosporaceae > DASQPR01. The sequence goes on from CAWCPX010000012.1 coordinate 27,005, forward strand.
GATCAGTTCGAGCAGCGTCATCGCGTCCGCGCGGGCTTCGGCTTCTTTCGCCAGGCCGAGCCGCACGACATCGCGGAACGCGAGCGGGAACCCGTCGAGCGGGATCTCCTCCTGCTCGTGCATGTAACGCAGCGAGAGCAGTTGCGAGGTGTCCCAGTACGGCGGCTCGCCCAGGTACATCTCGAAGAACGTCACGGAGAGTGCGTACACATCGGCGGACGTGCTGTAAACGTTGCCGTGCCAGCGTTCGGGCGCGAGGTAGACGCCGGTGCTCAGCGTGATGTCACGGGCCACCCACGATTCCACGCCCATGTCGACGATGAGCACCGAGCCGCCCGCGTCGACGAGCACGTTTTCCGGTCGGAAGTCGCCGTGCGAGAGCTCGATGTCGTGCGCGGCGACCAGACCGAACAGCGAGTCGCGGAAGACGAGCAGGGCCGCCTCGGGCGCGAGCGCACCGTGGTCACGCAGCGCGCTCCGCAGCGAAGTGCCGTTGAACGCGTCCATGACGATCGCGGCGTGGTGCCCCTGCTCATCTTCGACGTATTCCCGGATTCGTCCGATATATCCACTATCCAAAGTGGAGATCAGCGCGACTTCTTCGCGTACCCGATCAAGGGTTTCGGGCCTGACTTTCAAGTATTTGATGATGACGAGCTCGCCGGAAGCCTCCGACACGGCGAGCACAACCCGGCCGGATGTGCCGTTTCCCAGCTCCCGCCGGTGGACATAACCCGGAACATGCCAGCTCATTGTGCGTACCCTTCGCCGGATCGTGAACTGTCCACGATGGAGCATGGCGCCGCCCACTCAGGCTAACGCCCCGACAGGATACTCAGAAAAATGGCACGCGCGAGTCGGCGCCTTGGCCCTACTCGAACGGCTGATCGTGTGTGATCAGACGATGATTTCGGCGATGGCGCCAGCGTGGTTTGCCCGGGCTCGCGCGGTGTTACGGCCGTGCCGGGCTGATCGTGCCCGCGACCTCACCGAACCCGATGACGGTGCCGTCGGGTCCGGGAGCGGTCGCGCTGATGACCACCGTGTCGCCGTCGAGCAGGAAGGTGCGGGTCTCGCCGTCGTCGAGCTTGACCGGCTCGCTGCCGCCCCAGGTGAGCTCCAGAAACGAACCGGTCTCGGCGCGGTCGGGTCCGGAAACCGTGCCCGACGCGAAGAGATCGCCGGTGCGCAGCGAGGCGCCGTTGACCGTCATATGCGCGAGTTGTTGCGCCGGGCGTCCAGTAGAGGGTGCGCGCCGGGTGGACGAGAGACGACATTGCCGTTCCAGGCGACCGCCATGTCGATGTCGAGCCCGGCTCGGTCCGATTCCCGCAGGTAGTCGACGGTCGCGGGTTCCTGGGTCGGTGCCGGGACGCGTGCGGCGTCGAGTGCGGCCAGTGGCACCACCCAGGCCGAGATCGATGTCGCGAACGACTTGCCGAGGAACGGGCCGAGCGGCACGTATTCCCAGGCCTGCAGATCGCGAGCGGACCAGTCGTTGAGGAGCACCACCCCGAACACGTAGTCGCGGACGTCATCGACCGACACCCGGTCACCGATCTCGGTCGGCATTCCGACAACGAATCCGATCTCCGCCTCGATGTCGAGCCGGATCGACGGCCCGAACGTGGGCGCCTCCTCCTCGGGGGCTTTCCGCTGGCCGAAGGGCGAACCACGGGTGTGCCCGAGACGACGACGGTGCCGGCGCGGCCGTGGTAGCCGATCGGAAGGTGCTTCCAGTTGGGCGTGAGCGGCGGCTGACCAGGGCGGAAGATCTTGCCGACGTTGCTCGCGTGGTGTTCGGACGAATAGAAGTCGACGTAATCCGCGACCGCGAACGGCAGCGCATGGTCACGTCGTCGACGGAGATCAGCATGCGTTCGACGGCGGCTTGGTAGAACTCGTCGGTCAGCACCTCGACAATGCGCGCGCGCACGGTTTCCCAGCGGGGCCGGCCGAGTGCCATGAAGGCGTTGAGCGTCTCCGAGCGCATCGTGCCAGAGGCATCGATCAGGCCACGCTCTTCCAACGCGGCCAGGTCAAGGACGAAGTCGCCGACGCGTACGCCGACGCTGCCACCGCGTTTGCCGTGCACGAAGATGCCGTACGGCAGGTTGTGCAGCCCGTACGGGGAGATGTCGGCGCTCCGGTTACCCAGCTCATGCCGCCGCCTCACGATCCGACGCGACCGGTGTCGCGATGAGCCCGAGCCGGCCAAGATCGGTCAGCGGCTCGGAGATGCTGCAGGTGCCGAACCCGATCCACAGCGGACGGGGCTCGTCGAGGTGCCGGCGCACCGCCTCGACCAGTGGCACCGGATCGGCCGCGGCGAGCACTTCGGCGACGTCGTTGACCTCGGCGTCGTCGTGCGCGGCCGCGATCGCGCCGGCGAGGATCGCGAGGAACCCGTGATGGACGAAGCCGGTTTCGGGGTCGGCGTGACGCATCGCGTGATGGAGGCCGGCCGTCAGCTTGAAAGGCAGTGCCCGATCACGGCAGGCGCAGATCACGGCCGCGAGCTCGATCGGGGTCGGGAAGAGTTCGGCAGCGAGCCCACCGGTGCGGAACTTCGCCGCGACCGCGACCCCACGCGAACGCGCCTCGGCCACCGTGTCGAGCGCCGCGAGCAGCCCGAACGTCAGCGGGATCTCGGCATATCCGGCGATGGACGGCCAGCCCGCGAGCAGACCGAGCAAGTGCTCCAGGCCCGGTTGCGGATCTTCGCCACGCTTCGCGACGGAGACCTCGATCTGCCGTACGTCGAGGCGGCCGTCGACCAGGCGCATCGCGGTCGGGAGCCCGGCCAGCCCGGTGTCACCGACGATGCCGATCTCGAGCCGCTCGTTGTCCTGCAACTGCCGGCCCACCGTGGCAAGGGCCGAGGCGGGCACGAGGAGCGGACCGACGATGTCCGAATACCACGCGAGGCGATGCTGCCGATGCGCGACGACGGCGTCGGGCAGGGTGGCGCTGCCGGGCGGAAACACGGCCGCGTCGTCGACCAGGCCATTGAGCAGCGTTGGCACGGGCGACTGGTCGGACGGCGGCGACGCGGGACGCTGTGTTGACACGGCATTGAACCTAGCGGACGCTACATATGGCGGACAACTGTGTCCGATTATCGGACGCGCCCGTCCGGAGATCGGATTAACAGGACTTAATTGCCGATAAGCCATAAGTCAGGAGATGAGATGCCTTTCTACCGTCAGGTGGGTGACATCCCGCCGAAGCGCCATACGCAGTTCCGTCAACCCGACGGCTCGCTCTATGCCGAGGAGCTGATGGGCCAGGAGGGCTTCTCGTCGGATTCGTCGCTCCTCTACCACCGCTTCATGCCGACAGCGATCGTGGCAGCCGAGGAATTCGAGCCACCGGCGTGGTCACGAGTTTCGAATCGGCCCCTGAAACCACGGCATTTCCAGACCCACAAACTCGACGCGAGCGGCGCCGACCCGATTCTCGGCCGCCAGCACCTGATGGCCAACGACGATTGCCGCATCTCGTACGTGCTCGCGGACAAGCCGTCCCCGCTCTACCGGAACGCGATCGGCGACGAATGCGTCTACGTCGAGGCCGGCCGGGCCCGGATCGAGTCGACCTTCGGCACGCTGGAGGTCACCGCGGGCGATTACGTGATCATCCCGACGTCCGTCATCCACCGGATCGTGCCGCTCGACGGACCTCTCCGCACGCTGGTGATCGAGGCGACCGGGCACATCGGGCCGCCGAAGCGCTACCTGTCGGTGCGAGGGCAACTGCTGGAAAGCGCCCCCTATTGCGAGCGCGACCTTCGCGCCCCGGGCGAACCGCTGTTCGTCGAGGAAACGGACGTCGACGTTTATGTACAGCACCGATCTCGGGGCGCCGGCACGACGGGAGGCAATACAGCTTGGACTCGTATGACTTTTGCGAACCATCCCTTCGACGTCGTCGGGTGGGACGGGTGCCTTTATCCGTGGGCGTTCTCGATTCACGACTTCGAGCCGATCACGGGGCGGGTGCACCAGCCGCCACCCGTACACCAGACATTTGAAGGTCCTAATTTTGTGATCTGCTCGTTTGTCCCGCGCAAGGTCGACTATCACCCGCTGTCGATTCCGGTGCCCTATAACCACCACAACGTCGACTCGGACGAAATGCTGTTCTACACCGGTGGCAGCTACGAGGCACGGCGCGGATCCGGCATCGCACAGGGCTCGATCTCGCTGCACCCCAGCGGCTTCACGCACGGTCCGCAGCCCGGCGCGGCCGAGCGGTCGATCGGTGTCGACTACTTCGACGAGTTGGCGGTCATGGTCGACACGTTCCGGCCGCTCGACCTCTGCGAGCCCGCGCTGACGTCGGAAGATCCCGGCTACGCGTGGACCTGGGCGGGCCGGTCGAGGTCGGACTGAGCAGCCTTAGTGCGGCCCTGTTGCTGCCTCATCGCGGCAGTGAGAGCCATGCGACCGCACTTCATGCACCTTGGATCACGAGGGCGACCGCCACCGCCGCTAAACCCTCGGCTCGCCCGGTGAGTCCGAGGCCGTCGGTCGTCGTGCCGGACACCGTGACCGGCGCGCCGACAGCCTCGGACAGCACCGCCTGTGCCTCCGCGCGCCTGGTGCCGATCTTCGGAGCTACGCCGATGACCTGGATGGACACGTTGCCGATCTCACGCCCGGCCGCGCGAACCCGTCTTGCTGTCTCAGCCAGGAGCGCGACGCCGGCCGCACCGGCCCACTCGGGTTCGGCGGTCCCGTAGTTGGAGCCGAGGTCGCCGAGCCCGGCCGCGGACAGCAACGCGTCACAGGCGGCATGCGCGGCGACGTCGCCGTCGGAGTGACCGTCGAGGCCGGTGTCGTCAGGCCACAGCAGCCCGGCCACCCAGCAAGGCCGTCCGGCTCCAAAAGCGTGCACGTCGGTGCCGATGCCCACCTGCGGAATGATCACGTCAGCGAGGCTATCAGCCCGGGATTTCCCGAAGATCCATACACACGCAGGGCTACTGGCCCACGTGATCAAGGTCGGCCGCGAGCAGCGCCTCCGCGACGATGAGGTCGAACGGTCGAGTGATCTTGAACGCCTGATCGGAACCCGGCACCGTCTCCACTCGCCCACCGAGCGCCTCGACCATGCCGGCGTCATCGGTGTGCTCGCGACCCGCCCCGGCGTGCGCCGCGACCAGCACCGGTCGCCGGAACCCCTGCGGCGTCTGCACGGCCCGCAACGGCGCTCGATCAACGGTCTCGACGATGACGCCGGCTTCGTCGACTCGCTTGATCGTGTCCGCGACCGGCAGCACCGGAATCACCGCATCGGCACCGGCCCGCAACGCGGCGGCCACGGCTTCGACGAGGTCGGGCGGCGTCAGCGAGCGGGCAGCATCGTGCACCAGCACGAAGTCATAGGTGGGCGGCACGGCGGCGAGCGCGGCGGAAACCGAAGCCTGCCTCGTGGCGCCACCGGCGATAACCGTGATGTCGGCCGGAATCCCACGCAACATGGCCTCAACCGTGCCAAGGTCAGCCGCCGGGGCGGCGACGACGATCACTCCGACGGACGGCGCCTGGGCGATGCGACGCACCGCGTGCACCAGCAGCGGCTCACCTCCGAGCAGCCGCAGGGCTTTCGGGACTCCTGGGCCCATGCGGACGCCCGAACCCGCTGCTGGAACGAGGATCGCGACGTCACCACCCGCCGAAGCGTGCGCAGTCACGTCGCGATCCTCGATCTAGAAGGGAGTTCGTCAGGCCTCGGTGAGCACCTTGTCGAGAAGCATTTCTGCCTCGTCTTTAGTGCTCTTCTCCGCGAGGGCGACCTCGCCGACGAGAATGTCGCGTGCCTTCGCCAGCATGCGCTTCTCACCAGCGGACAGGCCACGCTCACGCTCACGACGCCAAAGATCGCGAACGACCTCGGCGACCTTGAGAGGATTGCCCGACGCGAGCTTCTCCAGGTTTGCCTTATAGCGCCGCGACCAGTTGGTCGGCTCCTCGGTGTGAGGGGCACGCAGCACATCGAAGACCTTGCTCAGGCCTTCCTCGCCAACAACTTCGCGCACGCCGACAATCTCGGCATTTTCTGCGGGCACACGCACCGTCAAGTCACCCTGGGCAACGCGAAGAACCAGATACTCTTTTGGTTCGCCTTTTATTACCCGAGTCTCGATTGCCTCGATGAGTGCGGCCCCGTGGTGGGGGTAGACAACGGTCTCGCCGACACTGAAAACCATAGGTTCGAAGCCCCTTTCGCTGTGTCTAGGGTAACACGCTCGCGCGCCTTCGGCCCAGTCCAGCGGTCGACGTTAGCGCTGCTCACAGTGCCTTGTCGGGACCGGTTGCGCGGTTGACAAGGCCCTCTATGCATGCATCACTACCTATGGTGACGGCTCGGTGACCAGCCATTACGGCAATTCGCATATGTCGGTACAGTTCGTTTTAACGACCTTCGTCGCGCCCATCCACGCCGATCGGGGCCCCGAATCGAGATCGGGCGCACGGCGGGTCGCCGCCACTCTGCGTCATCGTCGCGGCCGCGATCGGGCCGCGGCCCTGTCCTGCCGAAGCCCCTGATCAAGCACATCGTAAGCGGTCTCGGCGATGCGGCCCGAGGGTCCTTGATCGTCTCCATACTTGATGACAAAGTTCGCAGCGCGGTCTGGCATCTCGCGTTCAGATGAGCGACAGTTAAGACAGGGCGAGGAGAGCGCTTATGGGGTCGCTGCGCGGAGGAGATGGCGACGGCCGACAGCCACCTGACAATGGTGGCCTGCCGGATCTGCCACCGGAGTGGGGCACGGTTGTTGTTCCCGACGACCTGGCCGAGCTCGACAGGGAAGCGATGCTGCTGCGCCGCGAGAGGCGCCGGGGCGATCGCCGGGCCCGCTGGCGCCGCCGACTGGGCCTGGCACCACGATCCGAAGACTCTGAGTCGCCGCCGGTCGGCATCCCGCTCCTCGTCATGTCGATCGCGATCATCGCGGCGCTGACCAGCCTGTTCGCCATCACGCTGACGAGCCATCCGCCCGCCAACACGCCCAACCCGCCAGCACCGACGCCGACCGTCACCCAGCAGATGATCGACCTAGCCCTCACCGACGCGACCGGCACACCCGTGCGATTGCGGGAGAAGTTGCCGGCCGTGATCCTTCTGCTCGACGGGTGCGTCTGCGGCCAGTTGATCCAAGACGCCGCCGCGGCCGCTCCGGCCAAGGTCAACGTGCTCGCCGTCGACAAGTCCGCGCCGTTCATCCCGGCCGGCATCAACGCGGTCGCCCTCGCCGATCCGGAACAGGCGCTCCTGGCGACCTACGCCGACGGTCCCGACCGCGACGCGACCCCGGCGGGCGTGCCGACGGCCGTCTTCATCGCCGCCGACGGCACCGTGACCCGCACGACAAGTCCGGCGCTGACGCTCCCCGAGCTGGAACCTGGCCTGGCGGATCTCGCCCACTGACCGTCGCCGTCTACCGGTGGCTCAGTCGGTCGTCAGAAGCGCGGCGTAGAGGGTCAGACCCGGACCGAACGCCAACATCAGCACACGCTGCGGCGGCTGCGTACGGCGCATGATCGCGTCCAGGATCAGCAGCACCGTCGGCGAGGAACAGTTGCCGTGCTCGGCCAGGACGGCCCGGGACTCGGCGAGCGCGTCCGGCCCGAGATCGAGTTCGCGGGTGACCACGTCGAGGATCCGAGGGCCGCCCGGGTGCACGGCCCAACCGTCTACGTCCGCCCGAGACAGCCCGTGCCGCGTCAGCAGGCCGTCTACCAGCGTGGCCACGTGCAGCGCGAGCACATCGGGCACGTGCGCGGACAGGCCCATCCGGAAGCCGAGATCGGTGACGTCCCAGGTCATGTGGTCGGAGGTGGTGACGTCGGTGACGGAGACGATGTCACGGATCGCGAGCGAGCCGGATGGACGCGTACCCATGTCGGGTTTGATCACGATCGCAGCCGCGGCATCGGCGAAGAGCGCGTGCGAGACGATCTGTTCCGCCTCGGCGCTCGGGGGCTGCACGTGCAGGCTGGTCAACTCGCAGCACAGCAGCACGGCGGGCTTGCCGTTGCCACGGGCGTAATCGCGCACCACGCCGAGCCCTGGCAACGCCGCGTAGCAGCCCATGTGCCCGATGAAGAGCCGCTGGGTCTCGGCCGACATGCCCAGGTCGCGGGCGAGCAGGATGTCGAGGCCGGGCGTGACATAGCCGGTGCAGGAGCACACGGCGAACATGCCGATATCCGCCGGGGTGAGATCGGCCGCGGCCAGCGCGTCGCCGACCGCAGCCTTGCCGAGCGGCATCGCCTCGACCAGGTAGCGCTGCATGCGCCGAGCCGTCGACCAGGAGCTGACGTCTTCGATCAGCGGACTCACCGCCGCGTGCCGGGTGACCACGCCGGAGTTCGCGAAGATCCGTTTGGCGAGACCTCGCTGCACACCGGTGTAGTAGCGGTCGAAGAAACCGTCCCAGAGCTGCTGCTGCGTGGCGGCAGGCGGATGGGCGATACCGATGCCGGCGACGCTGACGGAGGTCACCATCGCGGCGCCGCGCCGTCAGTATCGGGGTCGCCACCGAGGGCGGCGATGCCGAGCCAGTCGGCGCAGACGTCGGACGTGGCGGGCTGCAGTGAGCCACATCGAGCATCGCGGTAAATGCGTTCGAGTGGATGGCCACGACGCGTCGCCGATGTGCCAGCCGCGGCCAGCATCGACGCCGCGACCTCGGCCGCCGTATCGCCGGCGAGCATCTTGGCCCGCCAAACCCACCGGATCGTCTCGGGCGCGCTCGGTTCGTCATCGACCCGACGGGCGGCCTCGCGCACGGCCAGGCGCGCCGCGGCCACGGAGGCATCGGCCCGGCCGATCCGCGCCCGCACGGCCGGGAGCTGGGTCAATCCTCGGGCGGCGACGTGCTCGACCGCGGCATCGACGGCCGCCTGCGCGACACCGACGTAGACGGCGGCGTAGCTGGCGACCAGCCAATGCGGCATGAGCTGGGCAAACCACAGCGCGAGACCTTCCACGCCACCGAGGAGCGTCGATTCCTCGACCACGACATCGAGATGCAGATCATGCGAACCGGTGGCCCGCATGCCCATCGAATCCCAGGTCTCCTCGACCGTGACACCGGTCGCCGTCGCCGGCACCAGGAACTGCGACACGACGCTCGGATCATCACCGTTACGTGCCGCGACCAGGTAAGCGTCGGCGTGCCCGGCGCCGGAGACGAAGGTCTTCGAGCCCTTGATGTGGAAGCAGTCGCCGTCGCGAACGTAGGTGGTCGTGATCGCGTGCAGCCGAGACCCGGCCCCGCGCTCGCTCATCGCGACGGCGAAGAACGCTCCTTCGGCTGCTTTCCGCAGGATCTGGTCACGGGCGTCGAAGAACTCCGGCGGAACCCCGATCGCGGCCGCCATCTCCACCGGAATCCCCGCGAGTGCGCCGGTCACGGACGCGTGCATGTTGAAGACGAGCGCCGTCGCCCCGTTGCCCCGGGCCAGCTCATAGGCGACGTCGGCGTAGTCGCTGAAGGTGGCACCGAGACCGCCGAGTCGCGCCGGCACCATCAGCCCCATCAACCGTGCCCCGCGCAGGTCGGCGAAGTCGTCGACCGGGAACGCGCCGGCCCGGTCGTGATCGCTCGCGCGCGCGGAGAAGCGCGGTGCCAGCCGCCTCGCCGAAGCCAGGGCTTCCGTCATGTCCGCGCCCGCTTCGCAGGGCACGGACCTGGTGAAACACGGACCGCTCCGACACGCTCGCTCATGCGCCATTTCCCATCGTCTCGGTCGCTGATCGAACCCCGCGACCCTGGTAAAGAACCGCCGTCGACCAGGTCGGCACCATGGGCACGGCGCCACGGCGAGTCAAGATCCAACGCGTCATCTGTGGTACGCGTGGCCGCAGACCGCGTACCGCCATGGTGATTCCGTGTCTCCTACATTCATTTACCACGACGTCGGGCGGTACAAACAGGTTCGGATCGTGAATTCCGCGTACGGCCGGGCCGGCTACCGCCTCGGCGATCCGGACGGCGATCAGGCGGGCCAGGGCCGTGGCGTTGATTGTGTCGATCACCAGCATCCCGCCGGGTCGCACCAATCGGCAGGCCTCGGCGAGCACGACTCGAGGTTCGGCGACATGTTCAAGCAGCTCGCCGGCGGTCACAACATCGGCGCACGCATCGGCTAACGGCACCCGGGCGGCATCGGCGCGCACCGTGGTCACGCCGTGCGCCGCCGCCTGCCGTAACGCGGACGTGGTCAGGTCGACACCGATGTGCAGGTAGCCCTTGCCGGCGACATGGGGGGCCATCACACCGGCACCGCAGCCGAGCTCGACGAGGACAGCACCGGCGCGATCGGCCGGCGGGATCAGGCGCGCCCGGGCCTCCGCGATCCAGTGCAGCATCGCGAACGCGCCGTCCGGACGCCACCATTCGTTGGCGAGGTCATCGTATTGACCGAGGTCATTCCGCGATCGCGTCTGAACCTGCACAGTTTCCAGAGTGGCATGCGCCGGGGCAATCCAACAGACTTACGGCCATGCACCCGTCAACGTGGCGTCGCCTGATCGTCGGGCTCGTCCGCGCCTCGCATCCCGAGCCGGCCGTCGCCGTGACGCTCGGATCGGCCCTGCTCGCGGTCGCGGTCGGTCAGGACGCCGGCGGTGTCGTCGCGGTCGCGGTCACCGTGCTCGCGACGCAACTCGCGATCGGATGGAGCAACGACTGGCTGGACGCGGGCAGAGATGCCGAGGTCGGGCGCACCGACAAGCCGATTCCGTCGGGTGCGGTCAGCCGGCACGCGGTCGGGGTCAGTGCCATCGTCGCGATCACCGCCGTGGTGCCGCTCGCGTTCCTCTCCGGATGGCTGGCGGCACTGGTCATCGTCGTCGCCGCAGTGTCCGGGCTCGCGTACAACTGGCCGCTCAAGTTCACGGTCTTCTCCGTTGTGCCGTACTTCGTGTCGTTCGGCGCGCTGGCGGCGTTCGTCGCGCTCGGACGGCCCGGATCACCGGCGCCGCCGTGGTGGCTCGTCGCGGCCGGGGCGCTCCTCGGTGGTGGCGCGCACTTCGCGAACGTGCTGCCGGACCTGGCCGACGACGCTCGCACCGGCGTACGGGGGTTGCCGCACCGGCTCGGCCCGACCGGGTCCTGGTTAGCGGCTGGCACGCTGCTCCTCGGCGCCACCGCGTTGCTCGCCTTCGGACCGTCCGGATCCACGTCGTGGCCAGGGGTGGCGACGTTCGCGGCGGCCGCGGTGATCCTGCCGATCGGATGGCGCCTCTCTCGGCGCAAGGGCTCCCGGGCTGCGTTCCGGGCGGTGCTCGTGGTCGCGGTGCTCGACGTGATCCTGCTGGTCGTGAACGGTTCTCGGATCTGAGGCGTACCCGCGAAAGGCTGGATATCCGAGCGTTCGTTCTCTTCCAGGCGGGTCTGCGCGGAGCCGATCTGTACGGCAACTACTCTGTAGCCCGATTGGATCTCGCGGACGCGCTCTGTCCGCACCGTGTC
>CAWCPX010000013.1:0-316725 GCA_963797605.1 uncultured Actinomycetota bacterium
CCTTGACGTAACTTGACTTCGCTGCGACATTAGTCGTCAGATGGCCGCTTCGACCGGCTTCGCATCGCCCTTAGAAACCATTTGTCCATGCTCCAAGGGAGAAATGTTAGCTATAACATCGACGCGCGTCGATGTGCGAATCGCTGGTCCGGGGCTCGTGCACTGGGCCGGCGATTTGACACGGACTGTTCCCGGATCACCCCGACTGGACACACGTGGAGTAGTAAATAATCGCTATGGAAAGTCGGATACATCGCATTCGCCGGACGATTCTCGGTGCCGGCACGGTCACTCTGTTGGCGTTCGTAGGGATCGCATTTGGCCCGGCGTCGCCGTCACAGGCCGCCGCGCAGCAGCCCTGCGACATCTATGCCGCCGGCGGCACACCCTGCGTCGCGGCCCACAGCACGGTGCGAGCGCTCTACGCCGCTTACGGCGGCAACCTCTACCAGGTGAGGCGCGCCTCCGACAACACCACCGCGAACATCGGCGTCCTGTCCGCCGGCGGCTCCGCCAATGCCGCAGCGCAGGACTCGTTCTGCGCGAACACCTCCTGTGTCATCACGGTCGTCTACGACCAGTCCGGCCATGGCAACAACCTGGCGTACCAGGGCGCCGGCGGCGCAGGTGGCAATGACACCCCGTCGAACGCCACCAGCGAGTCGCTGACCGTCGCGCGGCAACAAGGTGTACTCGCTCTACATCAACCCGGGCAACAGCTACTGGCACAACGGCTCGTCGTCGGGCATGCCCACTGGGCCAGGCCCCGCAAGGCGCGTACATGGTGACCAGCGGCACGCACGTCAACAGCGGTTGCTGCTTCGACTACGGCAACAGCGAGACCGACCGGAAAGCCGACGGCGCCGGCGCGATGGACGCGATCTACTTCGGCACGAGTTGCTGGTTCGGCGGGTGCCCGGCACCGGCCCGTGGGTGCAGGCCGACCTCGAATACGGGCTGTACTCCGGCGGCAGCCCACCTGGAACCCCAACCAGGTGGCGTTCGCGGAACAACTACGTCACCGCGATGCTGAAGAACAACGGCACCACGCAGTTCGCGCTCAAGGGCGGCAACGCCCAATCCGGCAGCTTGACCACGCTGTGGAACGGCTCGCTGCCCGGCGGCTACAGCCCGATGAAGCAGCAGGGCGCCATCATCCTGGGCAGCGGCGGTGACTGCTGTTCCACTAACAGCAACCAGAGCCTGGGCACGTTCTACGAGGGAGCGATCGTCGCGGGCTATCCCGTCGGACGCGACCGACAACGCCGTGCAGGCCAACATCGTGGCCGCGGGATACGGCACGGGTGGAGGCGGCGGTACGACGACCGGTGGGGTTGAGGTCGTGGGTGGCCAGTCGGGCCGGTGCCTGGACGAGCCCAGCTCCTCGACGACGAACGGTGCCCAGATGCAGATCTGGGACTGCAGTGGCCAGTCCAACCAGCGGTGGACGGTGACCTCGGCCAAGCAGCTGCAGGTGCTGGGTAAGTGCCTGGACGCCACCGGGCAGGGCACCACCAACGGCACCGCGGTCATCATCTGGGACTGCAACGGCCAGGCAAACCAGCAGTGGAACGTCAACGCGAACGGCACGATCGCCGGGGTGCAGTCGGGGCTGTGCCTGGACGCGAACGGGGCCTCGACAGCCAACGGCACGAAGATCATTCTCTGGGCGTGTAACGGCCAGAGCGATCAGCAGTGGAGTCAACGCAGCTGACGCCGGGCGCCCGCTCCAGGGTCGCATGAGCAGCGCCCGTATTCCTATCTATCCGAGAGAGGTCAAACCATGCTTCATCGATTTCTTCGAAAGGCGCTACTCGCCGGTGCGGCGGCCGCGGCGCTGATCGTTGGCGTGCTGGTCAGCGTCAATCCGGCCAACGCCGCCACATCGACGGCGTGCGATATCTACGCCGCTCGTGGGACGCCGTGCGTCGCCGCGCACAGCACCACCCGTGCGCTCTTCGCCACGTACAACGGCCCGCTGTACCAGATTCAACGCTCGTCCGATCACAGCTTCCTCGACATCGGCCTCCTCTCGGCCGGCGGCGACGTCAACGCGACGCCGCAGCAGTCGTTCTGCTCGGGCACCACGTGCATCGTGACGAAGATTTACGATCAGTCGTCCAACCACAACGACCTGCCGATCTCCTGGGGTGGGTACTGGAAGGGGCCGGGCGCCAACGGCGCAGACGTCGGCGCGGATGCGATGGCGCTGCCGATCACCATCGCGGGACATCCGGCCTACGGAATCAAGGTCACCCCCGGCGTGGGGTACCGGGTCGACAACGCGAAGGCGGCGCCGACCGGATCGCAGCCCGAGGGCATCTACATGGTCACGTCGTCGAACTACGTCGACCAGTGGTGCTGCTTCGACTACGGCAGCGGCGAAAACTCCCACACCGACACCGGCAACGCGACCATGAACGCGATCGAGTGGGGCACCGCCTGCTGGTTCGGCGGATGCACGGGCTCCGGCCCGTGGGTCGAGGCCGACCTGGAGAACGGCATGTACAGCACTAACACCGGCTCCAACAAGGACCCGAACAACTCCGGTGTGCACTTCCCGTTCGTCAGCGCCTGGGAGAAGAACAACGGCACATCCAACTTCACCCTCAAGTACGGCAATGCCACCAGCGGCGGCCTGACCACCCCGTTCTCCGGTTCCCTGCCGAACGGGTACTCGCCGATGAAACTGCAGAGTTCGATTCTGCTCGGTACCGGCGGCGACAACAGCGTCAGTGGCGAGGGTGAGTTCTTCGAAGGCGCGGTCACCGCCGGCTACCCCAGCGACGCCACCGAGAACGCGGTGCAGGCGAATCTTGTCGCCGCCGGCTACGGCGGGGGTGGGACGACGACCGGTGGAGTCCAGATCGTGGGTGGCCAGTCGGGTCGGTGCCTGGATGACCCGAGCTCGTCAACGACGAACGGTACGCAGATGCAGATCTGGGACTGCAGTGGCCAGTCCAATCAGCGGTGGACGGTGACCTCGGGTAAGCAGTTGCAGGTGCTGGGTAAGTGTCTGGACGCCTCCGGCAAGGGGACGACCAACGGCACCGCGGTCATCATCTGGGATTGCAACGGTCAGACGAACCAGCAGTGGAACGTCAACTCCAACGGCACCATCACCGGTGTGCAGTCGGGGCTGTGTCTGGACGCCAATGGGGCCGCGACCGCGAACGGCACGAAGATCATTCTCTGGGCGTGCAACGGCGGTTCGAACCAGCAGTGGAGCCAACGCAGCTAACCGGCCCGACGGCGACCGGCTGCGATGCCGGTCGCCGTCTATGGCCCCGCTCGCGTGGCACCCCCTTGGAGGATTTGATGAGCAGGAATCGCAGGCTCGGTCGCCTGTGCGCGGTGACCGGGCTTGTCATGGCACTGGCGGTGCCGTTGGGCGCTGAGAGTGTCGGGCCGCAGCTCGATCAGTGGACCTGCAAAAACGCGCCCGCCACCAACCAGGACTTCGCGCTGAGCTGATCACCCGCGCGAAGAACCTCTCTTAGCTAGTCGCCCGGTCGAGCATGTGGCCGACCGGGCCACCTTCACAGTAGGAGCTCTCATGCATCGGCCCTCATCGGTCGCGAAGCGACGACCGTTCCTGGCTAGTCTGGGCGTCGTAGTGCTCAGCGCCGCGACCGTCATTCTGGCCGTGGCCACGCCCGCGTTCGCGGCGACCACGACTCTCTTTGCCTCGCCATCCGGCAGCGGCAGCAGTTGTTCGGCCAGCCAGCCGTGTTCACTGGCCGGTGCCCAGACAGCGGTCCGGTCCATGGTCGGCTCGATGTCCGGTGACATCGTCGTACAGCTGGCCGACGGGGTTTACCGGACGACGTCCCCGTTGACTTTCACCGCGGCTGACTCCGGAACGGGCGGCCACACGGTGGTGTGGCAGGCCGCCGCCTCGGCACACCCGGTGATCAGCGGAGCGAAGTCCGTCACCGGATGGAGCCTCGCGGACTCGTCGAAGAACATCTGGCAGGCCAGCGTGGGAGCGGGGTTGGACACCCGGCAGCTTTACGTCAACGGCGTGGAAGCCACTCGCGCGCGCACAGCGCTGAACCGCTCAGACTTCACCGCAACGACCGCCGGCCTGAAATTTACCAACAGCGCCTTGAGCTATCTGAACAACGTGGCCAACCAGAGTCGGGTCGAGGTGGAGGCCGTCGGTTCCTTCACCGACCGATACGTGACGGTGCAAAGCATCGCCGGCAACCTTCTGACGATGCAGCAGCCGGCCTGGAACAACAACACGTTCGGATATGACACGTTCACCAGCCCGAACCGGGCCGGCCCGATGTATGTGGAGAACGCGTACGAGTTCCTCGACTCTGCCGGCGAGTGGTACGTCAACACGGCCACCGGGACGCTGTATTACATCCCGCTGTCCGGGCAGAGCATGAGCACCGCCGACGTGGAGTTCCCGGTCGTCCAGTCGCTCGTGGACGTCGCCGGCACGTACGCCAGCCCGGCGCACAACATCACCTTCTCCGGCATTACGTTCTCCGGCACCAGCTGGCTGGGTCCCAGCAGTAACCAGGGCTTCGCCGACGAGCAGACCGGCGCCTACCTGTCGGGCGCCTGGGGTCGGCCTAGTGACGCGCTGACCTCCTGCCAATCCGGCTGCCAGCAGTTCGAGGCGACGCGGCCGTCCTGGTCGCAGATGCCCGCCGCCGTGCAGGTTTCCGCGGCCAACACCATCACCTTCAGCGGCGACCAGTTTGCCCACCTCGGCCAAAACGCCGTGGGTATCGGCAACGACGCCAACGCGCATGCCAGCGGCGTCGGTCTGGGCGCCAGCTCGATCACGGTGACCCAGTCGACGTTCGATTTCGACTCCGCCGGCGCGGTCGTGGCCGGCGGCGTGCGAGCCGACGCGCATCACCCGAGCGACTCCCGGATGATCGACCAGAACATCACTCTGAGCAACAACCAGGTGCACGATATGGGTCTGGACTACCGAGGCATCACCTCGTTCCTGGCCACCTATGTCACCAACGCCACGATCGCCCATAACGAGGTCTACAACATGCCGTATTCCGGCATATCCGTGGGCTTCGGGTGGGGCTCCAACGATGCGGGCGGCAGCAACGACTACGCCAATCGCGGGCTGTACAACTACCAGCCCCGCTACACCACGGCGACCACCGCGTCGAACAACCAGGTGATCGATAACTACGTGCACGACATCATGCAGCAGATGAACGACGGCGGATGCATCTACACACTGTCGGCCAATCCGAGCGCCGTCATCAACGGCAACTACTGCCTGCGCACGAACGGTTTCTTCGGCCTCTACTTCGACGAGGGTTCGCGGTACTTCACCGGTACCAGCAACGTCTTCTCCGCGACCGGCGTCTGGTCGACCGCCAACGCCAACGGCAACAACAACACCGGCACCCTGACCCTGACCGGCAACTGGTCGACCAACGGCACGACCAACATCGCTAACGGTTCCCGCAGCAACATGGTCACCAACAACACGACCGTCACCAACAACAACTGGCCCGCCGGCGCACAAGCCGTGATCGCGGCCGCCGGCGTGCAGTCTTCCGGCGGTGGCGGGGCGGCTTCGGAGATCGTGGGTGGCCAGTCCGGTCGCTGCCTGGACATCAACAACTCCACGACGACGAACGGGACGCAGGCGCAGCTGTGGGACTGCAGCGGCGCCAGCAACCAGCGGTTCACCCACACCTCCGGTAAGCAGCTGCAGGTGTACGGGACCAAGTGCCTGGACGCCTCCGGTCAGGGCACCACCAACGGCACCCCCGTCGTGATCTGGGACTGCAACGGCCAGGCCAATCAGCAGTGGAACGTCAACTCCAACGGCACCATCACCGGTGTCCAGTCCGGGTTGTGCCTGGACGCGAACGGTGCCGGCACGGCGAACGGCACGAAGATCATCATCTGGGCGTGCAACGGCCAGACCAACCAGCAGTGGAGCCTGCACAGCTGACCGTCCCGACACTCCGACCCGTGAAAGGAAATCTTCGTCATGTGGAAACCCAGACAGTTGCTCCGGCAGTTGCGAGTCCCCGTCGTCGTTCTCGCGCTGGTGGCGGGTGCCGTGGGCATCAGTGCCGCACCGGCCCACGCCGCCACCTCGATCACGATCAACGGCTCCTCGGCCGGCCGGACGTTCGACGGAGTCGGCGCGATCAGCGGTGGGGGCGGCAACTCCCGCCTGCTGATCGATTACCCGGAGCCCGAGCGCAGCCAGATCCTCGACTACCTCTTCAAGCCGGGCTATGGCGCCTCGCTCCAGATCCTCAAGATCGAGATCGGCGGCGACACGAACTCAACCTCCGGCGCCGAGCCGAGCATCGAGCACACCCGAGGCGCCATCAACTGCAACGTCGGTTACGAGTTCTGGCTCGCCGAACAGGCCAAAGCCCGGAATCCGGCGATCAAGCTCTACGGGCTGGCTTGGGGCGCCCCCGGCTGGATCGGCGGAGGCAACTTCTGGTCCACCGACACGATCAATTACCTGGTCTCGTGGCTGGGCTGCGCCAAGCAGGACAACCTGACCCTGGACTACCTCGGCGGATGGAACGAACGCGGCTACAACAAAACCTGGTACGAGAACCTCCGCTCCACGCTCAACTCCAGCGGCTACTCCGCGGTCAAGATCGTGGGGGCAGACTCGGACTGGTCGATCGCCAGTGACATCGACTCCGACCCGACCTTTGCCGCCGCCGTCAGCATCATCGGCACCCACTACCCGTGCGGCTACCGATCCGCCCAGTCGAATTGCTCGGTGCCGGCGGCCGCCACGTCGTCCGGCAAGCAGCTATGGGCCAGCGAAAACGGCTCGGACGACTACAACGCGGGCGCTCAGGCCGTCGCGCGTGGCATCAACCGCGGCTACATCGACGGGAAGATGACCGCGTACATCAACTGGCCGGTCGTCGCCGCGATCACCCCGAATCTGCCCTACCCGACCATGGGTCTCGCCGTGGCCTCGCAGCCATGGTCCGGCTACTACGGCATCGGCAAGAACACCTGGGTGATGGCGCAGACCAGCCAGTTCACCGCCCCCGGATGGCATTACCTGGACGCTTCCAGCGGCTACATCGGCGGCAACCGGAACAACGGCAGCTACGTCTCGCTGAAGTCGACGAACAACACCGACTACAGCACCGTCATCGAAACGGTGGACGCCGGCGCGGCGCAGACGCTGAACTTCACGGTGACCGGCGGCCTGTCCACCGGCACAGTGCACGTCTGGTCCACCAACCTCAATTCCAGCAATTCGGCGGACTATTTCGTGCGGGGCGCTGACATCACTCCGTCCGGGGGCACCTACAGCCTCACCGTGCAGCCCGGGCGCGTCTACACCGTGACCACCACGACGGGCCAGGGCAAGGGCACCGCGACCAGCCCGGCGCAGCGGTCGATGAGCCTGCCGTACAGCGACTCCTTCAACAGCGACGCTGTCGGCACCGAGGCGAAATACCTGATGGACTGGCAGGGCGCCTTCGAGGTGGCCGGCTGTGGCGGCGGCCGCACCGGCGAGTGCGTGCGACAGATGAGCGCGCAGGCACCGATCACCTGGGACCCGCTGACTGATCCGCACGCCCTACTCGGCGACCTGAGCTGGAGTAACTACACCGTTTCCTCCGACGTGCTGCTGGAGAAGTCCGGCTACGCCGAGATAATCGGCCGCGCCGGCAGCCAGTCATACTCCGGAGCCGCCGGGCTCAACGCCTACCATCTGCGCGTCAGCGACACCGGGGCCTGGTCGATCCTGAACAGCAACACCGGTGGCACCGCCTCCACGCTCGCGCAAGGCACGACCGCCGCGCTCGGCACCGGCCGTTGGCACACGCTCTCGCTTACTTTCGCGGGCGCCACCATCACCGCCGGCATCGACGGCTCGACGGTCGGTTCGGCCACCGATCACACCTGGGCAGCGGGTCAGGTCGGCTACGCGACCAGCCAAGGTGAAACGGCCCAGTTCGACAACCTGTCCATCACGCCGGGCAGTGGCGGCACCGGTGGCACGACAACGGCGATCATCGGCGTCGGTTCGGGGCGGTGCGTCGACGTGCCGAACTCGTCGCAGACGAACGGCACTCAGGTCGAGCTGTGGGATTGCAATGGCGGGGCCAACCAGCAATGGTCACACACCTCCGCGGGTGAGCTGCGGGTCTACGGCAGCGTCTGCCTGGACGCGAACGGCCAGGGCACGTCGCCCGGTACGAAGGTCGATATCTGGACCTGCGACGGCGGCTCCAACCAGAAGTGGAACCTCAACGCCGACGGCACCATTACCGGAACCCAGTCTGGACTGTGCCTGGACGCCTCCGGCGCCGGGACCGCCAACGGCACCCTGCTCGAGCTGTGGACGTGCACCGGTGGAAGCAACCAGCAGTGGACGCACAGCTGATCCGGACGTAACTTCCGTCGCCACGGCGCGCATCGAGGACCCACACGGACTCGATGCGCGCCGGTGCTAGGCCCTGTCTCAAAGCTGCCGTTCGGCTGCGCCGTGACCCAGACACCGACCGACGGCGTTTGATCTTTGCCTGGATACAAACGCGGTATCCAGGCAAAGATCAAGCCTTGTCGGATCGGCGCCTGGCTCGCGGCTCGCTCGAACGGACTTCGAGACAGGGCCTAGGCGCCGGTCGGGGTGGTCGCATGGTGCGACGCTCGAACCATGACGTGAATATCATCATACGAATGACGTATCTCTAAAAGAGATATGCTTCCGGGGTGATGAGCGCTCGACGAGAAAACGCGACGCCCGCGACCGTTCCGGACCCAAACGGTCTCCATGTTCCGCTTGCCCCACTGGAGCCGCGGCGTGCCGGCCGGCTGGGGGATGGCGTTGTCACCCATCTCGTTGACCGTATTACGTCGGGCACTTATCCCGTGGGATCGCTACTGCCGACCGAGCCCCAACTGTGCAGCGAATTCGGCATCTCCCGCACCGTGATTCGAGAGTCGATCAAACTCTTGGAGGAGAAGGGCCTGGTCAGGGCAACGTCAGGTCGTGGCACGCTGGTCCTGCAGCGTGTTGGATGGAACCTACTGGATCCGGTCGTTCTGGAGGCGCAGATCCGCCATGATCGCGATCTGCATATTCTCGATGACCTGGTCAATGTCCGCGCGGCGCTGGAGTGCGACATGGCAGCCCAGTGCGCTCGCGTCATCGGCGACGACGATGCGCAGGCACTTGTCGACCAACTTCGTCTGCTGGCCGGTTGCCTCAACGATCCTGACCGCCACGCGGCCGAGGACGTGGTATTCCACGAGATGATCATGCGTGCGTCGGGAAATCGCCTCGGGCACGCGATCATCCGGAGCATCCACGCCAAGGCACGCCTGTCCAGCCGTTATAACGGCGTACCCACGGCAGACGATCTTGCAGCGTCGCACGCCGAACACGATGGCATCGGCGCGGCGATACTTCGCCGAGACCCGGATGCCGCGGCCACGCAGATGCGCATCCACATCGTCGGGTCGTGGGCGAAGCGCCGGCCAACGACATTCGCCCCCCCAGGACCGTTCGACGATTGAGACGCCCATGGCGGGCAGGCGGGCGCCGACTTCGTCGTGGTGCCGCTGTAGTCGTGGTGCCGCCGCACAGGGCGGTCATCGCGCTAACCAGCCACCGTCCACGGGAATGATCGCCCCGGAGACGTAGTCAGACGCCCGTGAGCTGAGGAAGACGGTCGCCCCGCCGATGTCCTCACTCTGGCCCCAGCGGCCGGCCGGGATCCGCTCGAGTATCGATCGTGACCTGTCGGGGTCTTCGCGAAGGGCCGCTGTGTTGTCGGTCGCGATGTATCCCGGGGCAATGGCGTTGACGTTGACACCTTTGATGGCCCACTCGTTGGCGAGCGCGCGGGTGAGACCGGCGATGCCGGACTTCGCCGCGGCGTAGCCGGGAACGTTGACACCGCCCTGGAAGCTCAGCATGCTCGCGGTGAACACGATCTTGCCGTAGCCGCGCTTCAGCATTGGCCGAGCGACGAGCTGGGTGAGGGCGAATTGGTTCGACAGGTCGACACTGACGACTCGATCCCACCACTCCAAGGGATGCTCCGCGGCGGGAGCCCGGGCAATCGTGCCAGCGTTATTGATGAGAATGTCGGGTGCCCGCTCAGCAAGCTCGGCCCCCAGGGCCATCACGGCATCGCGATCGGCGAGATCGACCGTCCTGCTGTCGAAGGAACGGCCGAGTCCGCGAATCGAGTCGGCGACCTCGTCGTCGGGCCTTAGCTGGGCGCTGACGCCGATGATGTCCGCTCCGGCCGCCGCCAGGGCCTGCGCCATCGCGCGACCGATGCCTCGACGTGCGCCCGTGACAACGGCAAGACGACCGCTGAGGTCGAACAGGTTGTGTGATATAGGAGCACTCATGCCCGCGCCTCGCCGGCGACATCCACGAGGATCTTCATGGCGCGCCCCGCCGAGAGGTCGTCGATGGCCGAGGCGATCTCCTCGAGCGAAACAACCCCCGTTATGACGGCGTCCGCGGGAATCACCTTCCGCCGGAGCAGCTCGATCGCGCGGTCGAAATCGGACCGCTGGTAAACGCGCGCGCCGAGAAGCCGTAGCTCGCGCCAGAACACGCGCTGCAGGTCCATCTCGCGCGCGGCAGCGTGGATCGCCACGATGACGATCGTCCCGCGGACCTTGGCCAATGCGGTCGCGGACCGGGCGGCCGTGGCTGCCCCTGAAACCTCGAAGACGACATCGGCTCCGGCGCCACCGGTCCAGCGCTGCACCTCGTCGACCAAGTCCGCATCGGACGGGTCGATCACCTCGATGTCGAGCGCGGCAATGCGGTCTCTACGCGAGGCGTCGACCTCGGCGACCATCACGTGGGCGCCGCTGTGGCGAGCGACGCAGGCGATGAGCAGCCCGATGGGACCTCCGCCGATGACCACCACGCGGTCACCGATCTGCAGTTCGGATCGGCGGACGTCGTGCACCGCGACGGCGACGGGTTCGACGAGCGCGGCCGTGCGCAGGTCGAGATCTGGGGGGAGTGGTACGGCGATCGCGGCCGGAACGTTCCATCGCTGTTGCAGGCCGCCGGAGGAATCGATGCCGATGAACACAAGATTTTGGCAGATGTGCTGGTGGCCGGCCAAGCAAGCGGTGCAGGTGCCGTCCCACATCAACGGCATTACGGTCAGCCGTTCACCCACCGCCCACCCCTGCACCCCGTCGCCGACGGCCGCCACAGTGCCAGATATTTCATGACCGAACACCAGAGGCGTGCGCACTCGCGCATCCATGTCGCCGTGGACGATGTGCAGGTCCGTGCCGCACAGCCCGCAGTATGCGACGGCGACCTGGAGTTCGTCGGGGCCGGGCGGTCTCACCTCGACAGACGTCGTTTCCACGCGACCTCGACCCACGTACGCCGCACTCTTCATGTGCCGTCCCGCTTTCTCCGAACGTTTCTCACGAGCCTTGTAAACATAATACGTATGCCGTTAGTATTTCGGCGCGATGAACAGTCCGTCAATCATCAGACCGGGCAAGGGGTGAAAGATGTTTGATGTCATACGAAGCAGGCGCATCCGCCGAGGCGCGGGCGCGATCAGCGCCGTGGGCGCGCTGGCCATTGCCGTCACGCTCGCTGGCTGCACCAGCAGTGCCGCCGGCGGTTCCTCATCTGGCGCTTACGGATTCCCTCAAGTCAGCCAAGACGGCAAGGCCACGATCACCGTGTGGGTCGACTCCGACCGCACGTCGGCGGCTGACGCCTTCAAGAAAGCCAACCCCGGCGTGCCGATCAAGGTCGTTACCTACGACGGCTCCGCGAACGGGTCCAACTCGTTCCGCACGAAGATGCAACTCTTCGACCGAGCGGGCAGCGGCTGGCCGGACGTCGTGTTCTCGACCCAGAACAACGACGCGGCGTGGGCGAGCCAGAAAACAGGCGGCAAGCAGGCGTTCGCGGCTGTCCTCAACAGCGGGCTCGTTCCGAACACCGTCCTCGGCAACTTCACCCAGGGTTCACTGAATCCGTGCACCGTCAACGGCAAGGTCTTCTGCCTCCGCAACGACCTCGCCCAAGTGGTGCTCTGGTACAACAAGACGCTGCTCGATCAGTTTGGCTACACCGTGCCCACCACCTGGCAGGAGTATCAGGCCCTCGGCGAGAAGGTGGCGCAGGAGCACCCCGGCTACATCGTGGGCACGGTCGGAGATGCCTGGACTCCTGAGGTCTTCTTCTGGGGGAGCAAGTGTCAGGCGAACGGCGTCACCGGCCCCACGTCGGTGACGGTCAACACCAACAGCCCGGAGTGCACGCGCGCCGCGACGATGCTCGACACTCTCATCAAGGACGGCACCACGCCGAATGTGAGTGTCTTTACGCCCGAATTCGTCAAGAAGTACGCCAACAAGGTGCTCCTGATGCCCGGCCCCGCCTGGTATGCCGGTGCCATCTTCAACAACAAGCAGTCGCTCAACGTGCCCACCGGCCAACTCGGCGTCGCGGCGCCTCTGCCGTGGCAGGGCGAAGGCGCGGTGACCGGCGACGTCGGTGGCGGCACGTGGTTTATCAGCAGCCACTCGAAGAACCTCACGGCAGCCGAGAAGTTCGCCGAGTTCGTCACGACGGCCGATGACTACCAGGTGAACCTCGCGCCCGGGTACCCGGCCTACGCGCCCGCGGGAGCTAAGTGGATCGCGAAGCAGCAGGCCAGCGGCTACTACGCCACGGATCTGCAGGCGGTGGTCACGGCAGGAACCGAGATCTGGAGTGGGTGGGGCTCGGGGGTGTTCAGCCAGGAAGCGATCTGGGCGAAGACCATCACCCCGGCGATCGCCAACGGCAAGACCCTGGTCAGTCTGCTATCTGACTGGCAGACCGCGATCAAGAACCAGGCCCAGGTCGACGGCTACACGGTCAAGTGACAGCCGTCAGCGCGCCCCCTCAGGTGGCGGTGTCCTCGCCGCGCCGGCCAGTTGGCCGGCGCGGCGGGGGTGGCCGGAGCGCGACGAGTTACGGTTTCGTCGCGCTGTACGGGCTGCTGACGGTCGCGTTCGGAGTGCTTCCCGCCGTCTATGCCCTCTACCTCGCGTTCACCACCGGAGCCGGCGGCTTCGCCGGAGTCTCCAACTTCACCAAAGTCATGCGGGACTTCCGGTTCCTGCCTGCCGTCGTGCACGTCGGGCTGTACATGGCCATCTGGGTGTTCAGCATGGTGGTGCTGGTCTCGTTCTTGGCCATCAGCGTGCACACGATCCGGGTGCGCTGGCTCAGCCGAACCCTACGGCTGGTGTTCTACCTGCCGGGCGCCCTGGCCGGCGCGTCCAGTGTGCTGCTGTGGCTGTTCGTTCTCGACCCGACGGCAAGCCCGGTCGCCGGCCTGCTGCATCTGATGGGATTTTCCAGCTTCGTGCAGGTCATCGTCCCGTCGCACCTCCCGCCGATCTTCGCCATCATCGCGTTCTGGACCGGCGCCGGCGGCTGGATCGTCATTATGTACGGCGCGCTCAACAACATCAGCAACGAAGTGATCGAAGCCGCGCGCATCGACGGCGCCAGTACCGTGCAGATCGCATGGCGGATCCAGTTGCCGATGCTCCGCAAGTGGATCTCGTACATGGGGATCATGTCGCTCGCCGCCGGCACCCAGCTGTTTGTCGAGCCGCAGCTGTTGTCGCAAGCCAGCGGTGCGGTCGTGCCCAACGATTACTCGCTGAACCAACTGGCGTACCAGTACGCGTTTCAGCAGAACGACTTCAACGGAGCAGCGGCCATTTCCCTGCTGTTGCTGGTCATCGCCCTCGCGCTGTCGGCCGTCTTCGTGACGCGTGGCGGCCTGTTCGAGAAGGATTAAGCAGATGACGACAGCGGACACCGTCCGCACCTCCCGGCGACGCAACGCGATCAGCGGCTGGAGCGGCCGGACCATCGTCACCGTCGTGGTGTCGATCTTCGTGCTGTTCTTCATCATTCCGATCGTCTGGCTGCTGCTAGCCACCACGAAGTCGGCGCACGGGCTGATCGTCGACAACCCGTTCCGGCCAGGCAGCCTCGGTGACCTGACCATCAACTGGAAGCAGCTGTTCGGCTTCCAGGACGGCGCGGTCACCACATGGGTGCTCAACTCGGCCATGTACGCGTTGGGAGCGCTCGCTATCACCGTCGTCGCGAGCATCCCGGCCGGCTATGCGATGGCGTTGACGGAGTTTCGGTTTCGGCGGCTGCTGCTCATCCTCACGCTGATCATCATGCTCATCCCGAACACGGCACTCGTGCTACCGATCTTCCTCGAACTGAACATTGTGGGTTTGATCGGCAACCCGCTCTCGGTGATCCTGCCCATGTCGTTTTTCCCGTTCGGCGTGTACCTGGCCTACATCTATTTCTCCACGAGCATCCCGCGCGACCTCCTCGCGGCGGCCCGCATCGACGGATGCACCGAGTTCCGGGTCTTCACGAAGATCGCGCTGCCACTGGCGACGCCGATCGTCGCTCTCGTCGCGTTCTTCAGCTTCGTGCAGAGCTGGAACAACTTCTTCCTGCCCTTCGTGATGCTGCCCTCCAGTGACGGCTATCCGATCCAGGTCGGGCTGACCTCGCTGCTCGCGTCGACCCCGGCGTTCAACCCCAGTTCGGCCGGTACCCAGTCGGTGCAGCTGCCGACGCTCGCCCTGGCGACCGTCATCTCGGTACTTCCCGTGTTGATCGTCTTCCTGTTCTCACAGCGTTTCCTCGTCGCAGGCATGACGGCAGGCGGCACCAAGGAATGAGTCAAGACCCTGCCACGAAGGAGAGATTGTGAAGGTCACCGGTTACCGCAGCCTGACGACACAGCACGACTGGGGGCGGTTGATTGGCGACGTCAACGGTGTGATGTCAGAACCGCGCACCGACGTACATGTGTTGATCCTCGAAACCGACAACGGTCTGGAAGGGGTCGGCCTCGGTGCGCACGGCGACATCGACAGGGTCTTCGGTGCTGTCGAGGGCGAGGATCCACGAGCTGTCTGGGCACTCTACGACCGGATGCTGGATCGTGTCTTCAAGACCGGCCACGCGGGAGGGACGTTCGGCGCGATCGGCGCCATCGACATGGCGCTGTGGGACCTCAAGGCGAAGGCCGCCGGCGAGCCGCTCTGGCGCACCCTCGGCGCCCTGGACCGTTTCGTCCCCGGCTACGCCTCCGGACTCGACATCGCCCTCGACGACGACGCCCTCGTACGCCTCTACGAGCGGTTCGCGGACCGAGGCTTCGCAGCTGCCAAACTCAAGGGCGGGCGGAACATCGACCACGACCTGCGTCGGCTGAAGGCACTGCGGGACGTGCTCAGTCGCAACTCGACCCACCCCGCCCTCATGCTCGACGCGAACGAGTCGTGGAACCGCTCGCAGGCCGTCCGTTACATCGCGACGCTGGAGGAATCGGTCGACCTCGCCTGGATAGAGGAGCCGGTCCGCAGATGGGACGCGGCGGGTCTGGCCGCCGTGCGCCGCGGCGTTCGCGCCGGGGTCGCGACCGGCGAGAATCTGACGGGCATCGAGCAATACCGACCCCTCCTGGACGCTGACGCAGTCGACATCGTCCAGGTGGGTAACGTCTGGGGCATCACGCACTTCCTGCGAGTGGCCGCGGTCGCCCACTGCCACGATCTACCCGTGAGCCCGGTCGCCTACCACGCCAACCCGCTGGCGCATGCCGCAGCCGCGGTGCCGAACCATCTAGCCTTCGAGGTCCAAGACCTCACATCCCCGGTCGGACTCACGATCGACCAGGAGTTCCAGGACGGTGGAATCGTCCTCGGAGAGGAGCCCGGCCTCGGCATCCGCGTCGACGAGGATCACATCAATGCGGTACGAGCCAACAACCCGCCGGCCACGATCACCGGACCACATGTCCGCCCAGCACGCGCGGGTTTACGTCTCGTTCCGGACGCGCATCAGGACGAGCCCATCGGAGCCCCCACCGCCGGGCGGGAGGAGCGGTGAGCGCACCGTCGCGCATCGAGCGTCACGCTCTCGTCGTCGGCGTCCGGCCAGAGCGGCGCGAGGAGTATCTCGAGCTGCATCGAAACGTCTGGCCACAGGTCGAACAGACACTGCATGACGCGAACGTGACAAACTACTCGATCTTCATCGTCGGTGACACGTTGTTCGCCTACTACGAATATGTTGGCGACGATCATGCCGCGGACATGGCCCGTATCGCCGCGGATCCGGTCACCCGACAGTGGTGGACGCACACCGATCCGTGCCAGGTACGCGCCGTCGAGGAGCGGGATCGCGGTGCCTTGTGGCAGCCGATGGACGAGATCTGGCATCTGCCATGAGCCCTTCCCTCGACGCCCACGTTCATCTCTGGAACCGGGCTACCGATCCGCAGCCGTGGATCAACCCCGAAACGATGACGGCGATCGACCGTGACTTCGCGCCC
Organism: uncultured Actinomycetota bacterium; assembly: GCA_963797605.1. GTDB lineage: Bacteria > Actinomycetota > Actinomycetes > Mycobacteriales > Micromonosporaceae > DASQPR01. The sequence continues at coordinate 16,389 of CAWCPX010000013.1, forward strand.
GACGACCTCGAACAGATGCTCAACGTGACCAGCATGGACGCTGCCATCGTCATCCAGTCCAGCAACAGCGCCGCCGAGACACGCCGGCTGCTGACGCACGGGAACCCGCGCATTGCCGGCGTGGTCGGCTGGATCGACCTCACAGCCGATGCCGACACACAACTCGACGAGCTTGACCCAGCGGCGTATCGAAGGCTGGTTGGCATCCGCCACCTCGTCCACAGCGACCCTGACTCGACTTGGCTCACACGACCGGATGTCGGAGCGGCGTTCGAACAATTAGCGGCGCGAGACCTCGGTTTTGATCTGGTTATCCGGTCATGGCAGTTGCCGATAGCCACAGCCGTCGTCGGGGACCACCCCGACGTCCACTTCGTCGTTGACCATCTCGGCGGTGTCGCTGAGTCGGACGACTATGTCGGTTGGGAGGCTTATCTGCGCCAGCTCGCCGGTCGTCCGAACGTCAGCGCGAAGATATCCGGCCTCGCGGCGGCCATGAGTAGTACACGGTCCGGCCTTCACCGCGTCGTGGATGTGGCGCTTGATGCGTTCGGCCCGGAGCGGTTGATGTACGGGTCCGATTGGCCGCTCAATGAATTGTGCGGTGGTCCCGGTGCTTGGCGGCGTGCCGTGGACGAGCTGATCGGTGAACTTAGCCGCACGGAGCAACAGGCGATCATGGGCGGCACCGCGACGGCCTTCTACCAGCGACTCGCGTGACGGGCAAAGCTGCGGCCGTCGCTGCGAGGCGTTAGACGGATGCCCAACGGCTGACCCGACCGGTCAGCGCGAGGTGTGGACGGCGCACCAGCGGGAACCTGTTCGCTGCCTCTCGGCGTCCGTCAGCGAATGTGGTGTTTCACGTGAGTCCGTTGCCGATGAAGGCGAGGGTGAGTTGCTCGACGTGACGTCGGGTGGCATCGGGGACGTCGCGCAGTGGTCCTTGGCCGACCAGCACGGCGAGCCCGTGCACCGTCGACCAGACCGGGTACTCGATGCCGTCGCGGCGGCCGCGGTCGAGTACGCCGGCGTCAACGAGCTCGTCGAGCCTGGTGCGCAGCTGGCCCAGGGGTGTGCGGTCGGGCCCGCTCGCGTCCTGCTCGGCGCTGTACGTGTGCTGCCGGGGCACCGCGAACGCCGTCGCGAACAGGCCGGGTTCCTGCCGGGCGAAGTCCAGGTACGCGGTACCGATCGCGCCGAGACGACGTTGGGCCGCCGCGGCGTCCCCGTAGGTGCCACGGACGCGGGCGACACCGGCGGCCATGCGGTCGGCGAGCTCGCCCATCGCGGCCGAACATACCGCGGCGAGTAGTTCGTCACGGTCGGCGAAGTGGCGGTAAGCGGCGTTGGGCACGACACCGACCAACCGAGTCGCCTCGCGTAGCAGGACCGCTTCGGGGCCACCGGCTCGGGCCAGTTCGAGCCCGGCGGCGATAAGGCCGTCCCGGACGGCGCCGCGCGGACGGCGCCGCCGGTGCTCCCGGTGCGGGTCCGCGACTGATCCATCGGCTGTCACGACCACAGACTAACAAGTGGACGCCGTCCACCAGTTGGCGTTAGTGTGGACGGTGTCCACTAACTGTGAGGGGTTCTGATGAACACGAACGGTATGACGGCTTCGCCTCGGCAGGATCGTGAACTGGTCACGGCCGCGCAGTGGTTCGCGGGCGGTCATCGAGTCCCGTACGACCCGGACTCCGCTCGCATACTCACGGAAGAGGATGTCGCGGGGAATTCGGACGCACTTCGGGTCTTCCACCGCGTGACGGCCGCGAAACCGGACCCGGACGCTACGTGGATGACGATGCTGCCCGGCTTCCCGGACGGCTCCTACGGCTGGGCTCAGGTGGACCGAATCCTCGGCGACGACCTCGGTCCGCGGCTGTACGTCGAACCGGTGGGACAGGGCGACTCCGACAAGCCCCGCGACTATCCGTACTCCACGATGGAGCGTGCGAACCTGGTCGAGGCGATGTGGGGCCACCACAGCGTGCGCCGGACCGTCGTGGTCACCTTCGACTACACATCGCTGGCCCTGCTGGAACTGCTACGCCGTCACCTGGAGCGAACGCATGCCGGTGGCACCGCGATGCCCGCCATCAGTGCCGTGCTGATGGTGAACGGCGGCCTGTTCGCCGACGCGCACACCCACCCGTGGCAGGGCACGCCGCTGTTGCGCACGCCCATCGGCGCGCTCGGCATGCGACAGGCGCAAACCTCCGCGCGCGCCTTCGATACGGCAATGATGCGGGCTCGGATGTACTCGCGCGGTTTCCGGCCCACGCCCGAGCAACTCGCGGAACTGCGCTCCGCCGTCACCCGGCGGGACGGAGCGGCGTTCCTACACAACGCCGCCGGGTTCGTCGCCGAACACCGCCGGCACCCGGACCGGTGGGACCTCGCCGCCATCGCCCGCGACCTACACGGCAGTGTTCCTCTCTACGTCGGCGGCAGCGACGAAGACCCGTACGAGCACCGGCAGATCCCCGCCGCCCGACAGCGCGTGCCCGGCGCCGAAATCCTGATGTTCCCCGGCGGTCACCTGACCACCACCGAGCACCCCGACCTCCTCGCCGCGGCCATCGCCGACATCGCGGCACGCCACGGAGTCGGCGCACCGACGCGATCAGCGGGGGACTGAGCCGCGATTTTCGAAGCAATATAGCTTGACAGGCATATAACCGCGTGAGCATGCTATTTGGGTGATGGCGTTCGAGATGCTGGCCGAGCCCAACCGGAGGCGGATCCTCGATCTGCTCCGCGATGGCGAACAGCCGGTCGGTGCGCTCGTCGACGCGCTCGGCGCGAGCCAACCCGCGGTCTCCAAGCACCTGCGGACGCTGCGCGATGCCGGGCTCGTCGAGTTCCGCGTGGACGGCCAGCGCCGGCTCTACCGGGTCCGCATGGAGCCGCTGCGGGAGTTGGACGCCTGGCTCGCGCCGTACCGGCGGCAGTGGCAGCACCGCCTCGACGATCTCGAAAAGCACCTGGAGGAACTGTGAGTTACGGAGAGCTGGAAGACATCGGTCGGCTGCGGTTCGTCCGGCGCCTGCCCCACCCGCCGGAAAAGGTGTGGGCTGCGATCACCGAACCCGACCACCTGGCCCGCTGGTTCCCGACCACGATCGACGGGGAGCTGTCGGCCGGATCACCGCTGCGCTTCGAGTTCCGCGATAACGACATGCCCGGGTTCGACGGACAGATGATCATTTTTTCGCCGTACAGCGTTCTCGAATTCGAATGGGGCCCGGACCGCCTGCGCATCGAGTTGGCTCCGGACGGCGACCACACGGTGCTGACGTTGATCGACACATTCCCGGAGTACGGCAAAGCTGCCCGAGACGCCGCCGGCTGGCACGTATGTCTCGACCGGCTCGCGGGCCTCGACGCGCCTGACTGGCAGCCGTTGAACGACGAGTACGCGACTCGCTTCGGCCCAAAGGCCGCCACCGTCGGCATACCCGAGGGCATCTGACCGAGGCGTGGCCACCCGGGCGACGTGGCGGCTCGCGTGAACTCCTCGCGATCGTGGCGCCGGTACCGCCCACTTCTGGACCGTCTCGACGTCTACATCAGTGAATTCACTGATGGGAGACCTCTCGATGACCACCCTGACCACCCGTCCCGCAACCGGCGAGGACGCTTCGACCGACTAGGGCGCAGCCCGGCGACCGTCGTGCTCGCTTCCCTCGCGTTCCTGATGGTGACCCTGGACGCGCTCGTCGTGGTCACCGCGCTGCCGTCGATCCACACCTCGCTCGGCGGCGGCACGGATGGGCTGCAGTGGATCGTCAACGCGTACAACCTCACGTTCGCGGCCGGTATCGTCGCCGGCGCGGCGCTGGGGGACCGGTTCGGCCGCCGCCGCCTGTTCATGATCGGGCTGGCCTCGTTCACGCTGGCCAGCGCCGCCTGCGCGCTGGCCCCGACGCTCGGCTGGCTGATCGCCTTCCGCGCGCTGCAGGGGCTCGGCGGCTGCGATCCTCGCGCCGGTCGGTCTGGCCCTGGTCACCGAGGCCTTCCCGCGCGAGCCGGCGCGGGCGCCGCGATCGGGTTGTGGGGTGGCATCGCTGGCCTCGGCGTCGCCGCGGGGCCGCTGGTCGGCGGCGCGGTCACGCAGGGCTTCGACTGGCACTGGATCTTCTGGATCAACGTCCCGGTCGGCCTGATCGCGCTGGCCGGTTGCGCCATGGCGCTGCGCGAGAGCCGCGGCGCCCGGCGACCGCTCGACTGCCCGGCATGGCGCTGGTGGCGCTCGGGCTGGCCGCGCTGGTCGACGCCGTCGTCGAGGCGCCGGCACGTGGTTGGGCCGTGCCGCGCACGCTCGCGCTGTTCGCCGTCGGCGCGGTCGCTCTCGGTGGGTTCGTGGTGTGGGAGCGATACGCGTCCGCGCCGATGATCCCGCTGCGGCTGCTGCGGATACGCGTCTTCGCGGCCGCGAACGTCGCCAACATGTTCTCGTCGGCCGCGACGTTCTCCGCCGCGTACGTCATGACGCAGTATTTCCAGTTCGGCCGGGGCGACTCGCCGCTGGGCACCGGGCTGCGGTTCCTGCCATGGACCGCGATGCCGCTGATCTTCGCGCCGCTGGCCGGCGCATGGAGCGACCGTCTCGGTGCTCGCCGGCTGGCCGTACCGGGCCTGGTCATGCAGGCGGCCGGCTTCGCCGCGATCGTGGTGCTGGCCGGGACCGCGCAGCCGTGGGCCGCGTACGCCGGACCGTTCGTCGTGGCCGGCATCGGGGTCTCCCTCGCGCTACCCACACTGCCGACCGCAGCCCTGAGTGTCGTGGCACCGGCCGAGATCGGGGTCGCCGCCGGGCGTGGTCAACACGGTCCAACGGATCGGCCCGGTCATCGGCGTCGCGGTCGTCAGCGCGGTCTTCGGCGCGCACGGCTCGCTGGCCTCCGCATCGGATGTCACGAGCGGATTCCGCTGGGCGTCTGGGCACGTCGGCGGTCTTCTCGCTGATCGGCGCGGGGGTCGCGTCGATCATCGGACGGCGTCGTACCCCGGTGGAAGGATGAGCTCATGCCACGTCTCGACGAGGACTCGTTCACCGAGCTGGTGGCGCCGTACCGGCATGAGCTCCAGGTGCACTGCTACCGCCTTCTCGGATCGTTCGAGGACGCGGAGGAAGCGCTGCAGGACACGTTGCTGTCCGTGTGGCGCCACCACGACGAGTTCGAGGGTCGCTCGTCGATCCGGACCTGGCTCTACCGCATCGCCACGAACCGGTGCCTCGACCACCTCCGGGCCGGGCGGAGGGAACCCGTGGGCACGCCGCTGAGGCACGAGCCACCGCCGCCGAGTTCGTCCGGCGAGGTGCCGTGGCTCCAGCCGTACCCCGATGACCTTCTCGCCCCTGACCCGGCCGACGTGGTCGAGGACCGCGAGGCGCTGTCGCTCGCCTACGTCCGGGCGCTGCAACTACTTCCGCCACAGCAACGGGTCGTGCTCGTTCTGCGCGACGTGCTGCGGTTCCGGGCCGGCGAGGTCGCCGAGATGCTGGAGACCACCGAGGAGTCGGTGACCAGCGCGCTGAAGCGGGCCCGGGCGACGCTCAAGGTCGACCGGCCGCCGGAACCGCCACCCCCGCCGCACTCGGCCCGGGAGCGCCGGATCGTCGAGGCGTGGGTCGACGCGTTCGTCGTCCTGGACATCCCACGCCTGGTCGAACTGCTCACGGAGGACTCCTGGCTGCGGATGCCGCCACTGCCGTTCGAGTACCACGGCCGTGAGGCGGCGGCACGGTTCTTCACCGCGATGTCCGACGGTGCGACGCGACGACCGGATCATCCACACCCGCGCCAACGGCCAGCCGGCATACGCGGCGTACGCCCGCGACCCACTCACCGGCCTGCGGCACTGCAAGGGGCTCTTCGTGCTGGCGCTCGCGGGCGACCGGGTACACGAAATCACCCGCTTCGAACCGGCACTGGCCGTGCTCGCCGGGCTCCCGCGCACACTGAACACCTGAAAACATCCGGAGCGTCACGTCACGGCCGGCTCACGATCCATCCGGGTCGGGGTTCGGTGACGCGCCGGCGTGATGAGACATTTTCGGAGCCTGGATTTCGCGGTAGAGCACCAACGCGGTCGCCGGCGTCCAGATCGCGGCCAGCACGATCGCGTATCCGCCGAGATAGTTGCGGGGGAGTGCGGACGGCAGGTCGGGCGTCCGTCCATAGCCCAGGACAAAGGGGGTCGCGACCACGGTGACCGCGGCGGTGATGATGAGCGCGCCCTGGATGATCGCGCGATACCGGGTCGGCACGAATCGGTGGACGGCGACCCCGACGGCGGCGAATATGGCGCTCAGGATCACATCGTGGAGGATCAGGCCGCCGATGAAGAACCTGAGTTGGTTGACGAGACGGAAATCAGGTGAGCCGAATGCCGACACCACGCCGAACGCGATCAGGGCGATGCCGGCCAGGATGAGCAGCCCACGGATGGTTTTCATGCCGCCTCCACCGTGATCGTGGCGACCCATTTCGTCTGCAGGACGCCGGGACGGTTCGGGGCGATCAGACGCGCCGGGTACCCGTGATCGAGGGCGAGCGGCGCGCCGTGTACGGCCAGTGCGATGAGGGTGAGTGGATCGTCGACCATGTTCGGCGGCAGCATCGAAATGCTGTAGCGGCTGCCCTGCTGAAGCGATCCGACCGTGACGTGGGCCGGCCCGGTCACTCCGGCGAGGGTGGCGAGGTCGCGCACGCGTACGCCGGTCCATGGCGCCTCCGCGCTCCATCCTTCGACGCAGGCGATCGGCAGTGTGGCGGTGTGTTGAGTCATCGCGGCCAGGTCGGCCAGTGCGAGCAGCCTGAGTGCCGGCAGGTCCGGTGAGCTTGAGTCGGTAGGACGGGTCGGTGGCGGCGGTGATGATGCCGGCCGCATGCGCCGATTTGTTCACCGGTATGCCCTGCGGTCCCTGGCCGGGGCGGCGGGGCCCGAGCACGGAGATCGGGCTCAACGGCGAGACGGTCTGGCCGACGGTGGCGAGGGTGATGACGCCGGCGCCGGTCGCGACCACGCCGAGCAGGCCGCGGCGGGACAGTCCGCCGGAGGACGCCGACGCGTCGGGTTCAGCGCGGCCCCGGCGACCGATGTGGTCGCGGATGACCGGTAGCTGGACGGCGATGTGTATCAGCAATGCGCCGATCGCGATCCAGGCGGTCCAGTAGTGGGCGGTCGTGAAGAAGAAGCCCATGGGCGTGTACCAGAGAGCGATGTTCAGGATTCCGGAGAAGATCTGGAACAGGGCTGCCATCACGAGCACGGCGATCGAGCCGCGTTCCAGCGCGTGCCGGACGGACGTGGCCGGTGGCCACGTGAACAGTCTCGGGTAGACCGACCACAGTTTCGCGCCGAGGAGCGGGACGGTCGCCAGCCCGGTCGCGACGTGTACGCCCTGCGTGACCCGGTAGAGCCACGACGGTCCGGCCGGCCACCAGAACCACGATCCGGGGTGCTGGATGAAGTGGCTGAGCAACCCGGTGACGAAACAGATCCCGAACGCCACGCCCAGCCATGTGCCGAGTTGCGTGGTCAGTCGCGTTGAGCGCAGCCGGGAGGTGAAAGCGCCCTCACGTAACGGTCCGCGTCGCAGTGACGACGGTGGAGCGGGAATCGGACGGTTGAGTTCCTCGATCAGAGCGCGTAGACGCTGGCGAACCATCGGCCGGCCTCCGTCCAGATCTCGCGGACCGTGAAGCCGGCCGCGGCGGCCAGCTCCGCGATGTCGTCGACGCCGATGGTCGCCCAGGCGAACGGCTCGCTGACACCGTCGAGTGACACCTGTCCGGTCCAGGTGCGAGCGCCGGGCGGCTCCAACTCGATGAGGATGTCGCCGCCATCGGCGAGCAGGTCGTGGCATCGGCGTAGCAGGCGCTCCGGGTCGCCGCCGATGCCGATGTTGCCGTCGGCCAGCAGCACGTGCCGCCACCGTCCCAAGCGCGCGCACAGAATGCAGGCGACCCTCGCGCGGGCGCCTCGGCGGCGGGCGAGTCGGACGGCTGTGCGGCTGATGTCGACGCCGAGCGCGGGGACGTTGCGCCGGGTCAGCGCGGTAGCCAATCGGCCGGGGCCGCATCCGGCGTCCAGTGTCAGGCCGTGGCAACGGTCCAGCAGGGCGTTGTCCCCGGGCCGGTGGGCGGCGACCCAGTCGGCCGGTGAGACGAGGATGGGAGGGCGCACACCGTCGGGGTCGACCAGCCGCAGGACGACGTCGGTCCCCGAGGTCGCTTCCCGAAGCGCGGTCGCGTACACCTCCATCGCCGGTGGTCGGGGTCGTGGCATGGAGCCGGATCGGGCCGGCGGCACCACGGTCGCGTTCAAGGCCGGGGCGTTCATCGGACGGATGCCGTCATGGTCGCGGTCGGGCCCGTACGCGGCAGTCCGGACTCGGGGCGGGGCACATGGGTGCGGACGGCGGTCGCGAACCGTGATCGGGGGCATTCGGCGGCGACACTCCAGGCGTCGGCGGCGGTATCGACGTCACGCAACGTCGGTCCCTGCCGGAGGATGCCGTTCGGCTGCGCCGCGCGCAACGCGTCGATCGTGCGGGCCGCCGGTCTCCGCGGTGGACATCGGGACGCCGGCGAGCACCCGAGCCATGCCGGGATCGCGGAGACCGAGGGCCCACCATCCACCGTCGACCGCAGGCGCCAGCACGGTGTCGGCGGTGGCCAACGAGGCCGCGCACCAGACGAGGTCAGCGACCGTCACCTGCGGCGTGTCCATGCCGATCAGCAGCGTCGCGATGCCGGGGCGAGCCGTGTCCGCGTAGCCATTGGTCAGCCGTTGACCGAGGTCGGCGCCGCGTTGGGCGACGGTGGCCCAGCCCGGCGGCGCCGCCCAAGCGCCGCTCAGCAGCAGTGTCCGACCGCAGAACGGCGCGGCGGACGCGGCGGCGAGGGTGTCGACGAGCGCCGCCGTCGCGACCGCCGCGGCCTGCTGCGCCGTGCACGGCGGGCACAGCCGGGTCTTCACTCGACCGGGGACCGGCTCCTTGGCCACGACCAGGAGTTGCACCGCGGTCATCGGGCCAGCACCGCGGACATGTCGATGATCGTGCGCAGGGTCCCGCGAACGGTGCCGGTGACCTTCGAGGTCGTGCCGGCCCATCGGGGGGCGTAGGCGATGTCGACCTCACGGACGCGCCAACCGCTGCGGGCCGCCGCGACGACCATCTCCAGCGGATAGCCGAAGCGCCGGTCCCGCAGGTCGAGGTCGAGCAGGGCGGCGCGCCGCCCGGCGCGCATCGGACCGAGGTCGTAGACCCTTATCCCCGTGGTACGCCGCAGCCGAGCCGACACGATCGCGTTGCCGGCGCGGGCGTGCCACGGCCACGCGCCGCGACGTCGTCGGCCGGCGCCGGCCCAGGACGAGGTCGGCCTGCCCGGCGACCACCGGCTCGGCCACCAACGGCAAGTCCAGGGGGTCGAACGAACCGTCGGCGTCCATAAAGCACACCACGTCGGCAGTGGCCGCGAGCAGGCCGGCATGTGCGGCGGCACCGAATCCTCGCTGCGCTACGAACACGACCTCGGCGCCGTGAGCGGCCGCGACGATCGGTGAGCCATCCGTAGAGCCGTTGTCGGCCACGATCGCGTGGTATCCGGTAGGGACACGGTCCAGGATCCACGGCAGCGCGGCGGCCTCGTCGAGGCAGGGGAGCACCAGATCGATCATGCGTCCACGCTAAGGTCGGCACCCGCGCCCGACGTTCGTTTGCGGGCTTACGAAATACTTACCACCAGCAGTTTTCTTACGAGACGGTGACATGTCTCCGTTCGATCCCGCCACGGTGCCGGGAGGCCGTAAAGTCATCCGACGCCATGGCAGCGACCCGATCACCCGTTGACGTCGAGGCACGCAGCCGCCGCCGCGTACCGTCGAGCGCATCGCCCGCGATTCTGGGCCTGGAACTCGCCCTCATCGCGATCGCTGCCGGCGTCGGCGCGGTGCTGAACGCTCATCACATCCCGATCCACGCATCCGCGCCGCCGCTGATCGGCCGGTGGTGGCCGCACATCGGCCCGGGCACACCGATCGCCTTGGCCGTCGCGGCCCTGGTGACGTGGTACGGCTGCCGGTTCGCGACGCAGGCCCGGTGGGGACGGGTGCTCGCGGCCGCGTACGCGGCGTCGCTGGTGTGGACGTTCGGTCTGGCCCTCGTCGACGGCTGGTCTCGCGGGATCGCGACCAGGCTCACCAGCCAACCCGAATACCTGCACGACCTGCCGAGAGTGACCAGCATCCGATCGTTCCTGGCCACGTTCGCCGAGCACATCACCGGACCGGGCGCGTGGACCACACACGTCGCCGGCCATCCACCCGGAGCGCTTCTCACATTCGTCGCTCTCGACCGCATCGGCCTGCGCGGCGGCGGATGGGCCGGGGTCACGTGCATCGTCGTCGGAGCCCTCGCTCCGGTCGCGGTGGCGGTGACGGTGCGGGCGCTAGGACACGAACAGGCCGCGCGGGCGGCGCTGCCGTTCCTGGTCCTGTTTCCCGGCGCGGTGTGGGTCGGTACATCCGCGGACGGCCTGTTCATGGGGGTGGCCGCGACCGGGCTCGCGCTGGTGGCTCTGCCCGGTCTCTGGCGGGCCGCCGTCGGAGGGATCGTGCTCGGCTACGCGCTCTACCTGTCCTACGGTCTCGTCCTGTTCGCGCTGCTGGTGCTGGTCGTGCTGGTGCTGCGACGCCGGGCGGCGGTCGTCGTCGCGACGGTCGCCGGCGCGCTCGCGGTCGCTACCGCGTTCACCGTCGCCGGGTTCTGGTGGCCGACGGGGTACCGCCTGGTCAAGATCCGTTACTACGGCGGGTACGGCGGCGTCCGGCCATACTGGTATTGGGTCTGGGCCGATTTCGCCTGCCTCGTCATCTGCGCCGGGCCGGTGTTCGGTCCGGCGCTGTGGCGTGCCGCGCGGCGTTGGCGTGCCGAGGCGCCGGCCCTCCTGGCCGGCGGTGCCCTCGTGGCGGTTTTCGTCGCCGACGTGACCGGGCTCAGCAAAGGCGAGACCGAGCGGATCTGGCTGCCCTACGCGATCTGGCTGCTCGCGGCGACCGCGTACCTGCCGGTTCGGCGCCGGCGCGGGTGGCTCGCGTTACAGGCGGCGACCGCGTTGATCGTGAACCATTTGCTGCTCACGCATTGGTAGCGACGCGGCCGACGGACGCACGTTGCACGTCGGTGGCGAACGCGGCCACCCCGTCCGCGAAGCCGACCCGCGCCCGGAAGCCGAGCGTTGACGCGGCGAGGTCCGGTGACGCGACCACGTGCCGGACGTCGGCCGGCCGCGCCCCGCCAACGACGATCGGTGCCGGCCCGTCCATCGCTTCCGCTAGCACCTCGGCGAAGTCGCCGACCGTGTGCGGATCACCGGAACAGACGTTCACCGCGGTGAAGCCGTCCACCGGCGCCGGCCCGGTCAGGGCCAGCACGTTCGCACGGGCGATGTCGGTGACGTGCACGAAGTCGCGGGTTTGCCGACCATCCTCCATCACCCGGGGTGGCCGTCCGGCGGCTAGCGCCGATCGGAAGATCGAGGCGACCCCGGCGTACGGGGTGTCGGCCGGCATCCGCGGACCGTACGCGTTGTGGTAGCGCAGCGCCCACACCTCGCCACCGCACTGTCGCGCCCACGCCCGGGCCAGGTGTTCCTGAGCCAGTTTCGTGGCCGCGTAGGTGCTACGCGGATCCAGCGGCGCGTCCTCCGGCACGGGTTGCCACCCCAGAAACTCATCGCAGTTCGGGCACCGAGGATCGAACCGGCCGGCGTCGATGTCGATGGCTCGGCGGCCGGCCGGTGCGACGATGCCGTGGGCCGCGCACGTGTAGCGCCCCTCGCCGTACACCACCATCGAACTGGCCAGCACGAAGCGGCGGATGCCGGCGGCGTAGGCCTCGGCCAGCAACACCGCTGTCGCGTAGTCGTTGTTCGCCGCGTAGAACGGGGCGTCCGACGGATCGATACCGTGGCCGACGGCCGCCGCCTGGTGGCAGATCGCGTCGACGCCGTACAGCGACCGGCGCACCAGCTCCTGGTCGCGCAGGTCGCCCACCACCAGTTCATGCCGGGCCGACCATGGTGGTGCACCGGCCCCGCCGTGCGCCTGCGGAATCAAGGCATCAAGCACCACCACCTCGTGGCCGGCATTCGCGAGCATGTCGGCGATGTGAGAACCGATGAAACCAGCACCGCCGGTGACCAGAATCCGCATGCCCCGACCGTACGGCCAGTACGGCCGACTCAGACCGGCATCCACCGAGCCGTAAGACTTCGGTCAGAACCATGTGCATGTCACGATGGCCGGCCCGCCACGCGGTGAAGCCGAGGTCAGCCGCCAGCATTTCTGCGCCGAACCCTCAGGCCGTATGCCCTCGCGACTACCGTTGACATGTAACTCCAGGCGAATCGACTTCGGGAGGCGGCCATGGGCTTCTACAACGAACGGATCGTGCCGCGGATCATCAACGCAGCCTGTGGAGCCAAGTCCGGAGTGCCCGTGCGTCGGCAGGTCTGCGACGGTCTGGCTGGCGACGTGCTGGAAATCGGTTTCGGCACCGGGCACAACGTGCCGTTCTATCCGCCGTCCGTGGAGCACGTCGCGGCTGTCGAACCGGCCGATCTGTGCTGGCGGCTGGCGGAGCCGCGGCTCGCGGCCACGCACGTGCTGGTCGAGCGTTCGGGGCTCGACGGCCAGTCGCTCCCGTACGGCGACGGAAGCTTCGACGCCGCGCTGTCCACCTACACGCTGTGCACGATTCCCGACCCGGTTGCGGCGCTGCGCGAGGTCGCGCGGGTGCTCAAAGATGGCGGCGTGCTGCACTTCGCCGAGCACGGACTCGCGCCGGACGCGAAAGTGCGTCGATTCCAGCACCGCATCGAGCCGGTCAACAAGCGGCTCCTCGGCGGTTGCCACGTGACTCGATCAGTGACCGGGATGCTGGTGGAGGCCGGGTTCACGGTCACCGCGCTCGATGAGTTCTACGAGAAGGGCGCACCGCGCTTTGCCGGCGCGCTGTCGGTCGGCACCGCGATTGCCGAATGAGCAGCGGGACCAATCGGTAGGCGTCGTATGTGGCGCCGTCGGTGTGTGCTCCCGATCATCGGCACTAGCTATCCCTTCCACGACTCGTCTTCAGCCGCGAGAAGCTTCGCCATCAACGCCACGAACTGACGTCGCTGCCCGCTTGTTAGAGGTTTCAGAATTTGTTCTTGAACACCGTCGATGACCTTGTCGAGCTCCAGGAGTTCTTTGACTCCGGCTGTGGTGATCGTCACGATGTTGCGACGCCCGTGGGCGGGGTCGGCAGACCGCTCGACGAGCAGACGTGACTCAAGCTCGGACAGCGCTGCCGTGACGTCACTGCGATCGATCCCGGTCCCACGCCCCAGGTCAGCTTGGCTCGCGGGTCCCCACTCGTCGAGCGCGGCCAACAGGCGGTAGTGGTAGCTGCGCAGGCCGCGGCCGTACGACTCGAACCCGGCCGCTAGCAGACGCGACGAGCGAGCGAAGGTCCGGCTTATGAGCCACGTCGGTCGATCTTTGACGCGGGCGGGAGTGCGGCTTGGCGGGTGATCGATCGGCATGGGTAGACGTTATCAGTTGTTGGTGCGGCCAACGTTTGTTATGTTGGTCAGACCAACATTGGCTCTATCTAGGAGACCGGATCATGGACGAACCAATCACCAGCGGACCCAAACGGATACTGGTCGTCGGCAGGAGCCCTAGCGTGATCCTTGACGCTGCCGACATCCTGCGAAGCAGGGGCTTCCAGGCGGACGCAACAAACCAGTTCGACGAGGTGCTGACGGAGTACGACACCAGGAACATCGATGTCGTCGTCTTCGGTGGCATGGTTCCGCCGAACACCAAGCATCACCTCAGGGAAGAGATCTTCAAGGTCAACAGCCACGTCACCTTCGTGCAGGGACTCGCCGGAATCGCCGGCCTCATCGCCGCCCAGGTTGAGGGAGTCACGTCGATCGGCGGAGATGACAACCGGGTGGCGTATGACGCGACGCAGAGGACGGTGCACCTCACCCTGCGGAATCCGGCTCAGGTGGTTGTCGAAGCATGGTGGGCGACCTCATTCGCCCCGCCCGAGCCGACGAGCACGTCGATGCGTGTGATCGACGCCTACGTTGATGCAGGTGACCGCTCTTTTCCGCTCCCCGTCGAGGTCCCCACGGTGGCGTCGTTCGTCGCTGTGTCCGTCGGGCCGTCCGTCCGCGTGTTCACTGTTGGTGCGATGCCAGAGGCGGTAACGGGCTTGATTCCAACCGGAGACCCGACCGAACGCCCTGTGCTCCCTCCTGTCCAAGCGGTGGCGACGCACGGCAAGATCCAGTCGGCGACGCCCGAGTGAGGCACACGGAGGTCGGCGTTGCCGGGGACATCACTCCAGATTCGGGCCTGCTGGCAAGAGTTGGCCCTTCCACGGTTCGTCCAGGGCGACCGCAAGCGGCCACTCGACCAACTCGCGACTCGTCGCGCCTCGCCGCTTAGCTCCTGACGCCGGCCCCCGGCCGGTCGAGCAGACAGGCGGGCGCCACGAAGAACAGAGTCCTGCCAGCCGAGACCGCCCGGGACGTCAAACCCATGCGGATCGCGCTGGACATCGCCCTCGATCACGTAAAAGACCTACCTCACGCAGTCCACGCATCACGACGGCGCCTGAGCGCCGTTCCTGAGAACGCCTTGAGGATGTCCCTCGTGCAATGGCGTGTTGCGCTGTTTGAGACTGGGCGTCCGGTGGGTAGCTGTGCGGCATGACAGCGACACAGGCCGCAGGACGCTCGGTGCGCCGAGCCGGCAACAGCCGCACGCTCGAACTGTTGACCCGCATGGGTTTCCTCGGGTACGGAGTCTTCCACCTCGCCATCGCCTGGCTGGCGCTGCAGATCGCGCTCGGCCACCAGTCCGATTCCGGCGATCAGTCTGGCGCGTTCCGCCTCCTGGAACAGCAGCCCGCAGGCAAACTCGTGCTCATCGTCGTGATCGTCGGCCTGATCGCCATGGCCCTGTGGCAACTGCTGCTCGCCCTGGTCGGGCATCGGCAGGAGACCGGCCGCGACCGGGTGTTCGAGCGCCTCGCCTCCGTGGCCCGGACGGTCGTCTACGCCGTGCTGGCATGGACCGCGATCAACGTGTTCCGAGGTGCCCCGGTCTCGAGCGCCGCCCAACAGCAGCACGCGACGGCCGGCATCCTGGGCCATCCCGCCGGCCGCTGGCTCGTCGGACTCCTCGCGGTGATCGTCATCGTCGTGGCCATCGGCATGATCATCTATGGTGCCCGGACATCGTTCGAGAAGAAGCTGATGACCTCGCGCATGAGCCGGCACGTCCGTGCCGTGGTCGTGCACCTCGGCCAGGTCGGCTACATCGCCAAAGGCGTGGCGTTGGGCATCGTCGGCATCCTGGTCTTCGATGTCGCCGCGCTCGATAGCGCCGCGAGGACATCCGGACTCGATGCCGCACTGCACACGCTGACCCGTCAAAGTTACGGACCGCTGCTGCTGATCCTGATCGCGCTCGGCTTCGCCGCGCACGGCGTCTACTGCTTCTGCCAGGCGAAATACCGCAAGGTGTAGAGCGTTTCTGAGAGTTTCGCCAGGATCATGCGCCGCACCCCCGACCCAGGTCCTACTGTGCGGGCGTGAGTTCGACCTGGTTACTGGTGCTGTCAGTCTTCCTCGCCTGCGCCGTCGAAGGCGTCGAGGCGCTGACGATCGTGCTCGCCGTCGGCACCACGCGTGACTGGCGATCGGCGCTGACGGGTGTGGGCGCCGGTGTCGTCGTGCTCGCCGCGATCATCGCGATCCTCGGGCCTGCGGTCACCATGATCCCGATCGGCGCGCTGCGGGTCGTGGTCGGCGGGGTGCTCCTGGTTTTCGGTCTGCAGTGGTTGCGCAAGGCGATCTTGCGGGCCAGCGGTTTCAAGGCGCTGCACGACGAGGAGGCGATCTTCGCTCGGGAGGTGATCGCCGCCCATGAGGCGCCGGCTGGCGGGCGGTGGGCCGTGCCGGACTGGTACGCGTTCACACTGTCTTTCAAGGGTGTGGTGTTGGAGGGTCTGGAAGTCGTGTTCATCGTGATCACGTTCGGGGCCAATCAGCACAGCGTCGGCTGGGCAGTGCTCGGTGCGTCGGCCGCGATCGTGGCCGTGGTGCTCGGCGGTTTCGCCGTGCGGGGCCCGCTCTCGCGGGTGCCGGAAAATACGATGAAATTCGCGGTCGGCGTGATGCTGACGAGCTTCGGCATGTTCTGGGGTGCCGAGGGCGCGGGCGCGCGGTGGCCTGGATCGGACGCCGCGATCCCGGTCCTGATCGCTGCCACCGCCGTCGTTTCGCTCGCGTTGGTGGCGTTGTTGCGTCGGGCGCGCACGGTGCCGGTGCGTGTCGCATGATCAAGAAATTTGCCGCATTCTGGTACGACTTTCTTGTCGGCGATGACCCCGTGGTGGCCGTGGGTGTCGTGATCGCGCTGTGCGTGACCGCGGTCCTGGCGCACCATGACCTGACGTCGTGGTGGTTGCTGCCGGTCGCGACGGCGATTCTGCTGACGGCCTCGTTGCTGCGAGCCGTCCGATCGATCCGGTCCGGAGACCGCTGAGCCGTTAGGCGTTCGTCGCTAAACATCGCGCTGCTCGACGGCGACGACGGCGAGGATCGCGCCGACGAGGGCCCAGGCACCGTAAACGATCCATGACCCTGTGAGCGTCGGCAGGTGCGCATACGTGTTGACGGTGCCTGGTTCGGTCAGGCGGTCCCACGCGATCAGTGGCATCGACTTGTGTACCGCGATGACCCATTGTTTGTGATTGGACTGAATGAGCAGCGGGGCCATCAAGAGGATCAGAACCGTGGCGACAATCGTGGTGGCGCTATGCCGGATCACGGCGCCGATGCCCATGCCGACCAGCGCACATACCGGCGCCAGCAGAGCTGATGCGATGATCGCCCGCACGACGCCGGGGTAGTCGAACGGCAGGCCCACGTGTCGCCCGGACAGAACCGCCTGGCTGGCGGCGAAGGTGGTCACCGCCACGATCGCGCCGTAGACCAGCATCACGAATGCCACGACCGTCACCTTCGCGGCCATCACCGACCGCCGAGCCGGCACCGCCGCGAATGTGGTGCGGACCAGTCCGGTGCTGTACTCACTGACCACCGCGACCGCGCCGAGCGCGCCAGCGGCAAGCATCAGGATGAGGAAGTTGTTCCTGTTGAAGGCGTCGTTCATCGCCCAGGCCGGAACGAAGTTCGCTCGCACGTCCTTGCCGTAGTGGGGCCAATTGGCGTAGTCGGCGGAGGCGGCGTTGACGCCGATTCCGATGACGGCTATGGCGGCGATCCCCATGCCCCACGGCGTGGACCGCAGCGACCACATTTTGATCCACTCGGCCGCGAGCAGATCGGTGAACCGGGTGCGTTGCCGGGTCATCGGTGGAATCGTGCGCTGGTGGATGGTGGTGGTCATGAGGACGCCCCGGTGGGGTATTCGACGCTGCCGGCGGTCAGTTCCATGAATGCTTCCTCCAGCGACGGGGTGTGGATGGCCAGTTCGTGCAGCAGGACGTGGTGTTCGAACGCGAGCTCGCCGACGCGGGCCGCGCTCAGGCCGATCACGGTCAGCGATGCGTCGACGGTCGGATTGACCGTGGCGCCAGCGGCCCGTAGCACGGCGGCGAGCCGAGCGGAGTCGGGTGCCCGGACGCCGACACTCTGCCGCGTGCTCCGGGCGGCGAAGTCGGTCACCGTCTCGGCCGCGATCAACCTTCCCCGGCCGATGACGACGAGTTGGTCGGCCGTGCTCTGCATCTCGCTCATCAAGTGGCTCGAGACGAGGACGGTGCGTCCCTCGTCGGCCAGTCTGCGAAACAAGCCGCGAACCCACATCACACCTTCCGGGTCCAGGCCGTTGAACGGTTCGTCGAACAGCAGCACGGGCGGGTCGCCGAGCAGCGCGACGGCTATGCCGAGACGTTGCTTCATGCCGAGGGAGAATCCACCGACCCGGCGGCGGGCGACGGTGGACAGCCCGACTTCGGCGAGAGCTTCGTCGACCCGGGTGAACGGGATGGCATTGGCGCGGGCCAACGCGCGCAGATGGGCCCGGGCGGTCCGGCCGCCGTGCACGTCGTGAGCGTCCAGCAGGGCTCCGACATATCGCAGGCCGCGGGGCCGGTCGCGGAAGCGAACTCCGTCGACGGTCGCGGTCCCGCTGGTCGGTGCGGTCAGACCCAGGATCAGCCGCAGCGTGGTGGTCTTGCCCGCACCGTTCGGGCCGAGGAATCCGGTGATGTGTCCGGCGTGCACGGTGACGGTCAGTTTGTCGACGGCGGCGGTCGGCCCGTATCGCTTGGTCAGTTCGTGAAGTTCGATCACGCGTTTGACAATGCCGGTTCGGCCCGAAGACGGCATCGGACCGTGGGCTACCGAGCCTTGGCCCGAAGGCGTACGCCCGCGGGACGATGTCTGCCCGGTTCTCCGCTGACTACCATCGGCACATGGAAGCCACCCGCCACCCGGCCGCATTATCGATGCTCGCTGGAGTCATCGACTGGGCGTGCGTGGCGCTCTATCCGATCATCCTGTTCGCGGTGCTGCAGCCGATCCGACCCGTCGCCGTCCCGCTCGTCTTGCTGCCGGTCCTCGTCGTGCCGATAACGCGTGCCGTACGCCGCCGGCCGATGGTCGCTCTTCCGTTGCTCAGCGCCGGCACGCTCGCAGTAACCCTGACTTCGCGGTTGCCCGCGTCCACCGGCGTGCTGGTCTTATCCCTGGCCCTGGCCGCCGGTTTCGTGGTGGCGACGCGTCGCCCGATGGTCGCGGTCCCGTTCGCCGTCGCGGCGTTACTTGTTCAGCTCGCCGCCGATTTCGCCTATGTCCACGGCAACGACGCGATCGACAACGCCGCCGCGCTGATCGTGCTGGCGAACGTTGTCGCGTGGATGGTCGCGGTCGCCGTCCGGCAGCGCCGGACCTACGCGGCGGCTCTGCGCGCGCAGGAGGCGGCGGCCGCCGTCGCGGCTGAGCGGCTGCGCATCGCCCGCGAGCTGCACGACATCGTCGCGCACAGCATCGGCATCATCGCCATTCAGGCCGGCGTCGGTGCGCGCGTCATCGATACCCAGCCGGCCGAGGCGCGCAACGCCTTGAGCGCGATCGAGCTGACCAGCCGGGAGACGCTGGCGGGGCTCCGCCGGATGCTCGGCACCCTCCGCCGGGCAGAGGCCGAGGCCGTCTCGCTGGACCCGCCGCCCGGCCTCGCCGACCTGGCCCAATTGATCTCCGCCGCGGGTCTGGCCGGCGTACGGGTCGAGATATCAAGCCATGGCGAGGTGCGCCCGCTGCCTGCCACGGTGGACCTGTCCGCCTACCGCATCGTCCAAGAAGCGGTCACCAACGTGATCCGGCACGCCGGGACCGGCACATGCCGCGTTACCCTCGACTTCGCCGCTGATGAGGTGGGCATCGAAGTGCTCGACGACGGCGTGGGCGCTGCGGTGCCCGGCATCGGCTACGGGTTGGTCGGCATGCGCGAACGAGTCGCCCTTTTGGACGGCCGGTTCACTGCCGGACCACGACCCGAAGGAGGCTTTCGCGTGCTCGCCCGCCTGCCACTGTCTGTCGCGCTGGCCACGCGGTGACGGTCCGGGTGCTCCTTGTCGACGATCAGCCGCTCGTGCGCGCGGGCCTGCGGGTGCTGATCGCCGACACTGCGGACCTCGAGGTGGTGGGCGAGGCCGGCACGGGCGATGAGGCGGTGGCGGCGGTCTCGGCCGACCATCCCGACGTGGTGGTGATGGACATCCGGATGCCCGGCATGGATGGCATCGAGGCCACTCGCGAGATCACCCGTACCGGTGAAGGCACTCGGGTGTTGATTTTGACAACCTTCGACGACGACGAGTACGTCTACGCCGCGCTGCGTGCGGGTGCCAGTGGTTTCCTGGTCAAGGACATGGCCCTGGAAGAGATCCTCGGCGCGGTCCGCGTGGTGGCGGCCGGCGACGCTCTCATCGCGCCGAGCGTGACCCGCCGGCTGATCGAAGAGTTCGCCGCCCGGCCCGGCCCGATCTCACGCTGGCGACCGGCCGACGGTGTGACCGACCGCGAGCGCGAAGTGCTGACGCTCGTTGGGCGCGGATTGTCGAATCCCGAAATCGCGACGGAGTTGTTCATCAGTACGGCCACCGTGAAGGCACACGTGGCCCGACTGTTTACGAAACTGCAGGCCCGCGACCGCGTACACCTGTGCATCATGGCCTACGAGATGGGCCTTGTCGCGCCGTCGCGGTAGGCGCTCACGCGGGGTCGCTCACGATGTCACATTTCTTTCGGCCATCGCACCGTACCGGTAGAACCCCTCACGGTGAGGCCGTTGACGAGGATGCGCCGTCACATCTCCGACGTCGTGGGCACGGGGCGGCTGGAAACACCGGGTCTCCGTGCGAATTTGGCGCGCAGCGGGCGTTCGACGAACCGGAAGCTCGCCTCCGCTAACACGAGGAACATGGCAATCCAGGCGATATCGCCGATTGTCGTGCGTCCGAGCGTGTTGAGGATCGCGATTCGCGCCAGGATGTTCCAGAGGTAGATCGAGTACGCACGCTCGCCCAGCCACCGCATCGGACTGCTGGCCAGCAGTGACCTGGCCGCTGACCGTGGGCGGGTCTCGACACCGATCAACGTCACGAGCGTTAGGACGGTCCCCACGACGTACACCAGGGAGACGCGTTCGGTGTTGTTCACATATGCCAGGACGGGAAGCAGAATGACGGCCGGCAGGGCCCAGGGTGCGAGACAGCGAATGGTCCGGGGAAGCCAATCATTGTGAATGACGATGGCGAGAAATGCTCCGGCCAGAATGGGCAACGCATTCGTGTCGGTCCCGAAATACTCGTGCTGATCGAAGATCACTTTTCGACTCAGGCCGAGGTAGAGATTGATCGTCAGGCTGGTCACGAGCAGCGAGACGGTGAGCGCGGTGAACAGGCGTCGGTTGCGCCGGTAGCCCAAGAGCAGCGATAACGGCCACAGTAGATAGAACTGTTCTTCGATCGAAAGCGTCCACGTGTAGTTGAAATAGTCCGATGCGACGAAGACGTGGCCGGCCCAGTCGAAGAAGTTTGTCGCGTACGCCGCGGCCGCGCCGGCCGGTGCGAGAATCTGCGCGGCGGTGAGGTCTCGCCGGAATATGGGCAGCACCAGCAGCGTCACCGCGACGACCGTCAGCAATGCCGGGACGAGGCGCGCGGCGCGCCGGCGATAGAACGAGGGCATATTGATGGTGCCGCCGTCGAGTTCCTGAACCAACAGAGTGGTAATGAGATAGCCGGACAGGCAGAAGAACACGGTCACGCCGACCCAGCCGTCGATCAGCGGCCGGGTCGGGGCGTGCTGGCCGAGGACCAGGAGAATTGCCAAGCCACGGACGCCATCCAACCCAGGATGGTGGCCACGGTCCTGCACGAGTCGACCCTAACAAAACAGGCGCTATCGGGCGGTGTTTGGACCGTGTACGGCGCCTGCGGCGGTGCGCCTGATGGACGGCACATCGTCCGTGTGCGGGTCTTACCGGCTGAGCCACCGTGTAGGGTGTTCGGCGCCGTCCCGACCACCGATCGGGCTATGTCGTTTATCTGACGTTCATGGCGCGGTCAGTGCGCCCCCGCACGCTACGGCCGAGCCCGTAACCACGTGGCTTTGGCGCGGCAACAGGGGAGTGATTGTGCGTATCCACTTGCGAGCGGGCGTCCGTCTCAGCATCGCGGTGCTCATGGGAGTCGTGGCGGTCGGGGCGATCAGCCCGGCGGCGCACGCGGCCGCGACGGGCGTCCGCATCAACGAGGTCGAATCCAGCGGCGGCAGCCCGGGCGACTGGATCGAGCTGACGAACACCGGCACGACCACGGCCGACCTCTCGGGGTGGGTGCTCAAAGACAACGACAACTCGCATGTGTACACGATCGCGTCCGGCACCTCGCTGGCTCCCGGCGCGTTTGCCGCGTTCGACGTCGACCCGGTTTTCGGCCTCGGCAGTTCCGACTCCGCACGCCTCTACCAGCCCGGTGGAAGCACGCTCGTCGATTCGTACTCGTGGACCAGCCACGCGAGCACCACGTACGGTCGCTGCCCCGACGGCATCGGAGCCTTGGTCACCACCGCGGCCCCGACCAAGGGCGCGCCGAACTCCTGCCCGCCGCCGCCCGCCGGCACGTGGCCGGGCAGCACCGCCGTGGCCAACGCCGACACCGCGAGCTTCTTCGGGAGCAATCTCAGCGGTCTGTCCTACCAGAGCACGAGCATCGTCTGGGCGGTCAAGAACGGTCCGAGCACGCTCTACCGCCTGGTTCCGAACGGGGCATTGTGGAAGGCCGACACGGCCAACAGCTTCTCGGCGGGCAAGGCGCTGCACTACGCGAACGGCACCGGCGACCCCGATGCCGAGGGTGTCGTCTACAGCCCCGACGGCGTCGTGGTCAGCACCGAGCGTGACAACGACAACGACGGCACCAGCCTGCTGAAGGTGCTGCGCTTCGACCCGAACGCCACCGGCACCTCACTCACCGCGACGGCCGAATGGAACCTCACCGGCGATCTGCCGGCCGCCGACCCGAACAGCGGCCTGGAAGGCATCGCCTGGGTGCCGGACGCGACCCTGACGGCGGCCGGCTTCCACGACGACCACACCAACGCGCTCTACAACCCGAGCAGCTACTCGGACCACGGCACGGGCCTGTACTTCGTCGGCTCCGAGGCGACCGGCACGATCTACGCGTACGCGTTGAACCAGTCCGGCGGCAGCTTCACCCGGGTCGCCACGGTCGCCAGCGGTCTCGCCGCCGTCATGGACCTCGAATGGGAGCCGGCCACCGGCCGTCTGTGGGCGGAATGCGACGACACGTGCTCCGGGCGTACCGCGACACTGGTCGTCAACGCGTCGGGACGCTTCGCCGTCACCGCCACCTACAACCGGCCGTCGGGCATGTCGAACTACAACAACGAGGGTTTCGCCATCGCACCGCAGTCGGCCTGCGTCAGTGGCGTCAAGCCGGTGCTGTGGTCGGACGACAGCAATGACAAGAGCCACGCGTTGCGCTCCGGAACGCTCTCCTGCTAAACGTGCTCATATTGTGGCCCGGGTTGATCCCGGGCCACACCCATTTGCCGGGTCCGGTGTTCCCGCGACACCCGGCTGCGCGGTCGGCCTACCAGCGGGTACCGTGAGCGCCACCAGCAGAATCAGCCCTGGTGGAGGGTGCGCGATGGGTCACGGATGTGGGCCGCGATGACCGGGCGCGTGGTGGTCACCGGCGTCGGCGCGATCACACCGGTCGGCAACGATCGTGAGTCCACGTGGGCGGCACTCCTGGCCGGTCGATCCGGCGTGGCACCGATCACGGCCTTCGACCCGACCGGCCTTCCCACGACGATCGCCGCCGAGGTCAAGGGCTTCGATCCGGCCACGATCCTGCCGACCAAGCGTCTGCGACGAACCGCTCGCTTCACCGAACTCGCCATCGCGGCGGCGCGTGAGGCCTGGGCCGATGCCAAGATCGACCTCGACGCGGCCGACGCCGACCGTGTCGGTGTGGTGATCAACGCGGCCGTCGCCGGTTTCGACACTGTCGAGGCGGCGACCCGCCAGCTGCTCCAACCCGAGTTGACGCGCCTCGGACCCTATTTCGTGGCCTCGTCGCTGACAAACATGCCGGCCTGCGAGGTCGCCATCGATCTCGGCCTGCACGGTCCGGTCACGGCGAGCGCGCTGGCCTGCGCCTCCGGTGTGTACGCGCTCGTCGAGGCCCGCCGTCTGATCCTCTCCGGTGAGGCGGACGTGGTCGTCTGCGGTGGCACCGACGCGGGCATCACGCCGGTGATGTTCGCCGGGCTCTCGTCGATGGGGGCGATGTCGCGGCGCAACGACGATCCTGAGGGAGCGAGCCGGCCGTTCGACGCCGATCGAGAAGGTTTCGTCTTCGGCGAGGGTGCCGTGGTCATGGTGCTCGAGTCGGCCGAGCACGCCGAGCGCCGGGGTGCGGCGACCTACGGCACGGTCGCCGGCGGTGCCCTGACCGCCGACGCGTTCCACGTCAGCGCACCTGAGCCCGACGGCACCTACGCGGCCACCGCGATCCGCAACGCGCTGCGCAATTCCGGTGTGCGGCCCGAGGAGATCGACTACGTCTGCGCGCACGGCACCGGCACCAAGGCCAACGACAGAACCGAGACCAAAGCCATGCGCGACGCGTACGGCTCGGCCGCCGAACGACTCGCGATCAGCAGCCCGAAATCGATGGTGGGGCACATGATCGGGGCGGCCGGCGCGCTCGGTGCCATGGTCTGCCTGCTCGCGCTCCGCGACGGCCGGGTGCCGCCGACCATCAACCTCACCACCCCCGACCCGGAGTGCGATCTCGATTATGTGGCGAACGTCGCCCGCGCGATGCCGGTCCGCGCCGCCGCCACGAACGCGTTCGGATTCGGGGGTCAGAACTGCGTCGCCGTCTTCACGAAAGGATGAGCAGTGGCCTACCGCTACGACCCGACCGCGTACCGAGATGTGTTCGAGAAGCATGTGACGTTTCTCGCCGGTTTTTGGCGCAACACCCATCGTTACGCTGAGCGGCTGGCGCTTTTCGACACCGACCGTGGCCGCGGCTGGACTTACGCGCAACTCGGCGCCGACGTGGCGAAGGTCGCCGCGGGCCTGGCCGCGCGCGGCGTGGTGCGCGGGGACGTGGTGACCTTTCAGCTGTTCAACGGCTCCGAGTTCGCCATGCTCTACCTCGCGGCGCAGCACCTCGGCGCGATCGCGTCCCCGATCAATTTCCGTTTCTCCCCGGGCGAGACCGCGCACGTGCTCGACGACAGCGAGCCGCGCGTCTTCGTCTATGACTCGACGCTCGCCGCGACCGCGACCGAGGCGCTCGCCCTCGCCGGCCACAAGCCGGACGCCATCGCGGTGGTCGCACCCGATGACGACGCGAACACGTTCGCCCGGCTTCTCGACCACGGCTCCCGCCCCGAGCCCTACGCCGGCGCCACCACCTGGAGCGAGACGATCCGGCTCTACACCTCCGGCACCACCGGGATGCCGAAGGGCGTATCGCTGCCGAGCATCGCCGAGGTCCTCACGGCGCACGACGTGATCATGCACTTCCCGCTCGACCCGCAGGACCGCACGCTCAACATGACCCCGTGGTTCCATCGCGGCGGCATCTCCCCGGGCGGCCCGAACGCCGTCTTCTACGCCGGCGCCGCCGCGGTCACGGTGCGCGCGTTCGATCCGGGCAAGACGCTCGACATGGTCGCCGAGCACGGGCTGACGTTCCTGATCGGCGCACCGACGAACCTGGCGATGCTGACCGCGGCCCAGGAGGCGCGTCCGTGTGATCTGTCCACACTGCGCGGGCTGGTCACCATGGGCGCGCCGCTGGAGCGGTCGGCGTGCCTGCGCTTCCAGCGAGTGCTCACACCCAGGATCTTCAACGGGTACGGGACGACGGAAGCGTTCTGGAACACGTTCCTGCGGCCGTACGATCTGCCCGACCATGCCGGCACCGCCGGGCGCGCGTGCACCGACGACGACGTGGCCGTGGTCCGGGTCTACGAGGACCGGCTCGCCGCCCCGACCGACACCGTCGCCAAGGACGGCACCGAGACCGGCGAGGTCATCATGCGGTCGCTGAAATCCGGTTACGCGTACGTCAACAACCCGGTCGAGCAGGCGGCGAAATTCCACGACGGCTGGTTCTACAGCGGGGACCTGGCCACGTGGACTCGCAGGAGTACGTCACCATCGTCGGTCGCAAGGATGACATGATCATCTCCGGCGGCGAGAACGTGCACCCGGTTCAGGTCGAAGAGGCGCTGGCCGACCACGACGGCGTCACCGACTCGATCGTGGTCGGCCTGCCCGACGAGCGGTGGGGTGAGGTCGTGGTCGCGTACGTGGTCCGGACCGATGCCGGGGTCACCGCCGCCGACCTGGACCGGCACCTGCTCGCGCACCCGATGCTGGCCGACTTCAAGCGACCGCGGCGTTACCGGTTCGTCGGTGAGCTGCCGCGTACCGCGACGGGCAAGAAAATGCACTATCGCGTCCGAGGGTTGCTGGCCGATCCGGCCGAGGTGGCGCAGCTGCTCGCACCGTAGGCCGGCGGCCCGGCATCGATCGATATCACTGATGGTGCAACAAGTTGCATTGCTGTCATCGCATCATTGCGTGTCAATGTCTTGATCGCTACGATCCCGCTATCGGACATCGGCAGACGCGTATGCCATCCCGTCCGCCGGAAGCTCCCAACGTCGAATGGCAGATCCCCATGAGGCTCAAAGTTCTTGCCGCGGTCGCTCTGGCCGCACTCCCGCTCGTGTTGACGCCTACCCCGGCGCAGGCCGCTGTGCGACCCGCGACAACCTGCTACGGATGGACCTACAACTACACGATCAACAGCACGCACATCCAGGTCAACGCCGTCAACGCCTGCCCCGGCAGCACCCTCGGCGCGTACGTCGTGCTGGAGAAGCAGATCTCGGGGGTCTACACCTACATCACGTCCGACAACAACGGCAACATCAACTACCCGTGCAACGGCACAGCCACGAACAACTGGGAGATCGGCCCGATCTTCACCGTCGGCGTGCCCAGCTACACCTGGCACACGTTCACGGACAACTGCGGCTGATCCGACCATTACCGGTGGACCGCCGATGCTCGCATCCAATGGCGGCGAGGGCTCGGGCTCCATCGCGACGACGAGCCGCGCCGCGGCGGCGACGTAGACCCGGTATGCCAGACCGGCTCCGACGTGCCAGAACCGCACGGGAAGGTGGAAGGACCGGCCGGCAACGCCGTGTCGCAGCCGCCGTGCCTGGTCCGGCCCGATCCGGCCGTCGCGATTCGCGTCGATGTCGCGGGACGTGCTCTTAAAGACCCGGAGCAGTTCGGCACGGTGCGCGTCCACGTCCATCGTCGACCGGTCGGGTCAGATCGACGTGATGATCCAGCGTTGGTTATCCGTGTTCGGGTTGCAGGACCAGATCTGCATCGGTTGCCCGTTGAGCGTCGTGCCGTTCTGGAGATCGAGACAGGCGACCCAGCCCTGAATGTTGACGCTGATCGTGGGACCGTTCAGGTTCCAGCCCGAGCCGAGTTGCGAATTCTGCAGGTTACAGAACACGCCGATGACCTGCACGCCGTTGCCGATCGACGGCGCATCCATGCAGATGCCGTGCACATCGAGCAGGTAGCCGCCGGTCGAGGCGCTGTAGAAGACGAACTGCTGCCAGTTGTCGCCATCGCACGGTTCCTGGACGAACAGACCCGTCGCGCGTGCATAGGTGATGCACTGATGGCTGCGCGCGTTGGAGATCTCGACGTAATAGCTCGTCGCGTCGGCTTGCGCGGGGGCGACGAGCACGCCCGCGGCGACGACGGCGAGTGCGGCCAGGCCGAGGCGGCCCCTCTTCCAAACAGTCATGTGCGGAATGTATCGACGGTGCGTGATGTGTCATGGGTTCTGTCGGTTTCGCGACTGTGCCGACCTGCCCCATCCGTCGCGCGGCGGCTCCTGTCGGTATGGTCCCGGCACGTGGCGGATGCGGTGCGGGTCGGAGCGGTGACATGTCCGTCCGGCGAGTTGGTGCTGATCGACGCGGGCACGGTGAGCCGGTGGTCGGGCCGAGGCGCACCGGTTGACCTCGACGGCCAGTGGGTCGACGCGGAGATCGTCGGGCCGGACGCGGTCGCCGCCGCCCAGGCGTTCCACCGGCAATCGACGACGCTGCTCTACGACATCCCCCGCCACGCGCAGGACCTGTACGCCGGCCTGGTCGCCGCGCTCGCCGGCGGTTTCGACGCCGAGCTGCGGATCCTCGACGATCAGGTGCCGCACCGTGAGCGGGTGTCGCGGGCCATCGCGTGTGGGGACCCCGGGTTCACCGTCCTCGGCGTGCCGGTGATCGTCGTGGGTGGCGTGCCCAAGGATCGGCCGCTACCGGTCTACCGCGACGCGACACGGTTGTGGGTGGAGATCGGCGCCGGGCCGGCGGTTCGGGCGCGGGATCTGGGAGCGGTCGGGGTCGACTCGGGACGGCTCGCCTTCGGAGACGCGGATGCGTTGCCTCGCGTTGGCGTGGTTGTCGAGGTCGGGGACAGTTTCTTTCCGACGCGGTTGGAACTCGACGCGGCCGGCGTGCCGTGCGCGGTGTCGCTGGCCGTCGACGCGACCTGAACGGCGGCGCGCGGTCGCGTGTCGGTCGCGGCGTGACAGAGTTGACCCATGCCGAGCAACCTGTCTCCACTCGTGTGCCGCATCGAGTGGGGTGTCGTCGAGGTGTCGCGTATCGGTGGGTTCAAAGATGTGAAGCTGTGGCCCGGTGGCGCCCGCGATTGGGATTGGCGGGAAACCGGTACCCGGCATGTGCCAGGGATCCAGGTCGCTGACGTCGAGGAGTTACTCGCCGCCGGAGCGACGACCGTGGTGCTGTCGCGTGGGATGGACCTGGTGCTGGAGGTTCCGGCCGACACCGTCGCCGCGTTGGAGGATAGAGGCGTGACAGTCCACGTGCTCGAGACGCGGGCCGCGGTTCGCCTGTACAACGAGTTGGCGGTGACGACATCGGTCGGAGCCTTGATCCACTCGACCTGCTGAACGAGTGCTGGCGAGCGCTGCCGCGATGTCGTTGGGCCGTCCCGCCTCCCACTCAACGGTGAGGCCACCGGCTGAGTGGGAGCGGGAATGGGAGCGGACGTCAGCCGGCGGCCGAACCCGCGACGGCCCGCGTCGCCGCGTTCAGACGGTTCCACGTGTTGATCGACGCGATCGCGATCACAAGGGCCGCCAACTGCTCCTCGTCGTAGTGCTTCGCGGCCTCCGCCCAGATCTCGTCCGGCACCGCGTCGGCTTGGTCGGCGAGCCGGGTCGTCGCCTCGGTCAGGGCGAGCGCGGCCCGTTCGGCGTCCGTGAAGTACGGGGTGTCGCGCCACCCGGCGATCGTGAACAGCCGCTCGTCCGACTCGCCGGCCTTGCGCATGTCGGCCCCGTGCATCTCGAGGCAGACCGAGCAACCGTTGATCTGGCTGGCGCGCATGTAGATCAGGTTGCGGGTGGCCTCCGGCAGCGTGTCGCCGGTGGAGTTCGACAGGGCGAGCAGCGCCTTCATGGCGTCGGGGAAGATCATGACCGGGTGGTTGATACGTGCCTGCATGACTGATTCTCCTCGTGATGTCACATCGGTGGTGTCTCGTGGGTCATGTGTATGACCCGACACGACGGAGGAACGTGACATGGATCCGCAGGAAGTTTCCGCGGCGGCTTTCGAAGAGCACCGACCCCGGTTGGTCGCGATGGCGTACCGGATGCTCGGTTCCCGGGCCGAAGCCGAGGACGCCGTGCAGGAGACGTGGCTGCGGCTGTCCCGGTCATCGTCCGCCGACATCGAGAATCTGGGTGGGTGGCTGACCACCGTCGTGGCGCGGATCAGCCTGAACATGCTCCGGTCCCGGCGCGACGAGCCGTTCGAGGTGGAGTTCGTCGCGGACGACGATCCCGAGCAGGAGGCCATGCTCGCCGACGAGATCGGGCTCGCGATGCTGGTGGTGCTGGAGGCCCTGACGCCGGCCGAGCGGCTCGCATTCGTGTTGCACGACATGTTCGCGGTGCCGTTCGAGGACATCGCGCGGATCGTGGACCGTACGCCGACTGCCACCCGGCAACTGGCCAGCCGCGCACGTCGCCGGGTGCAGGAGACCCCCGTGCCGATTTCGGATCTGGCGGTGCAGCGGGTCGCCGTGGACGCGTTCTTCGCGGCGGCTCGCGGTGGCGACTTCGATCGGCTCGTGGCGCTGCTCGATCCCGACATCGTGCTGCGCTCGGACGTCAACGCCACCGTGCGCGGCGCGCTCGCCGTAGCCCGCAATGCGATCGCGTTTGCGGATCCGACCTGCGCACTGCGACCCGCCGTCATCAACGGTCGGGTGGGTGTCGTCGCGGTGCGAGACGGCAAGCCGTTCTCGGTGATGCGGTTCCTGGTGATCGACGGTCGGGTCGCGGCGATCGACGTGCAGACGTCGGAGGAGCGGTTGCGGGAGATCGTCGTGCCGTGAGCCGAAAGCGACAGCCGACGGAATCGATGATCGGTTAGTCGACCGGGACCCAGAGGCTTTTGATCGTTTTCAACGCCTCCCGTTCGCGTTCGGGATGAGGCTCACCGCCCGTGCGCAGACTCAGCATCCACGCCTCCACCGCGCCCCACGCCTCAGCGAATTGCGCGGCGTCCGGCCAGGTGCCGGATCCACGCGGTATCGGGTCGGCGGCGTGGTCGATGCGTTCCTTGTACAGGGAAAGCGTGCGGGCCAGTTCGTCCAAGGCGTCGTTGCGAAGGTCTTTGATCTTCATTGAGTGTGTGCCCAGGTTCTCCGAGACCGAGAGCCATCCGACGACGCGCTCGACCTCCCGTTCTTCCCGGTCCTGCTTGACCAACGGCGGCGGCGAGCCGATCGATTTGGCGAGCTGGACCCAGCGCTTGTCCTCTTCCAGGCTCAAGAATGTGCTGTCGATCGCGGGCTGGGAGGCGCCGTCGGCCGCTTCCACGAGATGGTTGGCCGACAGGATCAGCTCGTGTCGAGTCTGCCAATCGCGGTAGTTCCGGCTGAATTCGTGCACCCGGCGCCAGCGCAGAGCTTCGTCTCGTAGGGCCACCGGGTCAAGCGGCGCGACCGCGAAGACATTGCCGGTCGCGCGGGCCCAGTGGTCGCGGCAGAGTCGCGCGAATTGTTCGACGAGATGAATCAGGTGACCGCTCATGATGAGCAGCGCGACGTTCGGCGGCGTGTGCGGCAGGGCCGCTGTCTGCGGAAGGTAGCGGTCGACGAATGTCTGGTAGTTCTCGGTGACGCGCAGGTCGTCGAGGTCCTGGTCACCGCGGCGCAGCCACGGCGCCACGCCGGCGGTGAACTGGCTGTCGGAAGCCACCACGGCCTGGGTCAGCTGCTGCACCGCGAGTTGCACGAGTCGTTGGTGGTTTTCTGCCACGGCGACCGGCAGCGGCGTTGTGGCGTGTTTGTACAGGTCGGGGGTCAGCATCGTGACGGCGTACACGCACGCGGCGTTGTAGTGCTCGTGCCAGCCGCGGTGCACGAACGGCAGGCGCTGGTGCAGGGCTCGATGCACGAGTTGGCGTACGCCCGTCGCCGACGGTTGCCAATGCGTCGCGTCCGGGTCGAGGCTCTCGTGGCCCGGTTGCAAGCGGCGGTGCACTGACCGCATGTGGCGATCTCGGAGCGGCTCGAACGCGTCTTCCTTCCGCTGCGGGGCTATCCCATTTCTCCGGGAGACCGTCTCGACGTGTTCGACGTAGCGGTACTGAATGGCGGCCCAGATCGGCATGAGTCGGATGGCCTGTTGGCTGATCGGCAATGAGCCCAGCCAGCGGCGGCCGCGCAGAATCCGGTAGTCCTCTTCCAACGCGCGAGTTTCCAGCAGTGCGGCGAATTGGAGAACACGCCGCAGCCGCGCCTGACTCGTTTCGAGTTTGCCGCGCGCGGTGCGATCCGGCGGGCTCGCGTTGTGGCTCTCCCGCATCAACCTGTCGTAGCTGTGCAGCAGCGGGCGCAATCGATTGATGACTCGGGTCGCCTCGGCTTGGCGGCGGGTTTGGGTAGCCGAAACCGAGTCCTTGCGGTGCCGCGCCCACTGTTCGGCGATGCGGCCGCTGGCCGCGAGCGAGCCGACCATGCGGTATCTGGCCAGTTGCAGCGCGGCCGGGCCGTTGGGAATGCGCCACAGGATCCAGCGCTTCGGCTTGCCGTCGTTGTTGTCGCCGACGATCTTGCGGTAGCGCTTCCAGAGGCGCCGGTCGTACGCGCTTTCGATGGTGACGACGTCGACGTACATGGCGAGCGCGTCGACGTAGAGACCGAGCTGGTCCAGCACGGTGGCCTTCTCGACGCGGATGTACGAGTTGAGCGGATCGTAATCGAGCGCGTTGTCGAAGTGCGTGAGGGCCTCTTCGAGCCGGCCGGCCCGGGCGAGGCGCCGTGCCTCGTGAAAGGAGAAGAACAGGTCGGGGTTGAGTTCCACGCCCCGCCATGCGACCCACGGCGACTTGCGGGACAGATTCGTCCGCGGGAGCACGAACGCGGCGACATGAAAGGCGGCGCGCCGGGCCACGGCCGGCCACGTCTGGTCCCAGATCGTCGTGATGGCCATGTCGCCGCTGAGACGGCTGACGATCTCGATGGTGAGACCGAGCTGCTTGCTGGTGCCGTGGACGCGGGGCACCAGGGTGACGCGGTATGCGCTGCGCCGCAGCAGGGCTCCGAGCACCGCGGCGATCAGGCCCCAACCGGCCGGATTGCTGGCGGCGGTGCGTACGTCGGTGAGGAAGTCCTGCGGGGTGGACTCGCCGGGCACAACGGATGGGCTCGACAGATAGACCTCTTTGAGCGCCTGCCGGAGGTCGGCGACGATTTCATCGGTGGGAATGACGCTTTGCGATTTCGGGTGCACGATCTCGACGGATCCGACCCGGGCCGCCTGTAGCGCCAGCAGGAATCGCCGCAGCAGAAGCAGCGCGATGACGGCGACGACAACGGCGATGTATTTCGCGTCGATATCGATGCCGCCGCGGTCGAGATGCGGCCGGAACCACAGCACGAGGCCGCAGGTCGCGACGGCTAGGAGGAGATAAACGGCGGCCTGTGCCGGACTCGGCATTCGTACGAGTGAGCCCCCGGATCGGCCCGTTCTATTGCCCCGAATACCCAACATGCGTCCAATCAGCTCGCGCCCTGAACGACTGCCCCCCTGGACATTGCGAAAAGGGTACGAGGACGGGCGGGCGCTGGGTGAGATCTGACGGCCACTTATCGCGAATGGTGCGCATCGCGGTGTGGAAGCGTCGTCGCGACCGACCGGGGACCGGCCGGTCGCGACGGCTCCGAATCAAGACACGGTCACGTCAGGACAGCGTCACGGCGGTGTCGTCGATGACGAACGACGTCTGCAGGGACGAGTCCTCGATGGCGGTGAACTTGATGGTCACGGTCTGCCCCGCGAACGCCGACAGATCAGCGGTGCGCTGGGCGTAGCCGGTGGCCTTGTTCAGGTTGGAGAACGTGGCGAGGGTCGTCGTGCCCGCGGTCACGGTCAGCTTGTCGAACTGGCTCGTCGTCGTGGTCTCGGCGGTGTCGATGTGCAGCCAGTAGGAGAGCGTGGCGTGGCAGCCGGCCGGGATCGTGACCGATTGCGACAGCGTGTCGGTGTGGGTGGTGCCGTAGCCGTCCATCCACGCCTTCCACGAGCCGGTGTGCGCGGCCTCGCCGCTGCTGTTGTCGACCACGCCGGAACTGGCCGTCCACGGCGAGGCGGTGCCGGTCTCGAAGCCCGGGTTGCCGAGTTTGTTGCCGCTGCACGTGCCGGTCGTGGTGCCGACGGTGATCGTGAAGGTGGTCGTACCGATGGCGTTCGTCGCGTCCTTGACGGTGATGGTGACAGTGGCGGTCTGCGCGCCGGTCGGCGTACCCGAGATGAGGCCTGTCGTGGTGTTGATCGTCAAACCGGCCGGCAGACCCGTCGCGCTGTAGGTGAGCGTCTGGCCGCTTGCCGAGTCGGTC
This sequence comes from uncultured Actinomycetota bacterium, assembly GCA_963797605.1. GTDB lineage: Bacteria > Actinomycetota > Actinomycetes > Mycobacteriales > Micromonosporaceae > DASQPR01. The sequence goes on from CAWCPX010000013.1 coordinate 50,037, forward strand.
GCCTGGATCTGCAGGCTGAACGGGGTGCCGACGGTGGCCGTCTTGCTGCCGGGGTTCGTGACGGTGACGGTGTTGCCGGCCGGAGTGCCGCCGGGCAGCAGACAGCCGGCCTTGTTGAGATCGAGGCCGTTGCTGGCGTTCAAGCACGTGTTGAACCAGTAGGTCTCCTGGCCGTAGCTCTGGCCCTGGGTCGCGTGCGTAGTGCCGTCGGGGTCGACCTCGCACGGGTTGTCGAGCGTGCACATCGCGCCGTCGTCGTTGCCGGTGTTGTTGATGCCGACGAGTTGACCCGAGGTCAGGTCGACGATCGGGGAGCCGGAGGTGCCGTGGATCGGGTTGCAGCCGGTGTTGTAACGGACCGAGTCGTGCCAGGTCCAGACGTCCTCGCGGAGGGTCCCGACGAAGCCGTTGATCGAGCAGTTCCAGATCTGCTTGAAGTAGCCGGAGGGGATGAAGACGCTGGTGCCGTCGACCGGGTGCGTGTTCGCGATGGTCAGGGCGGTAACCCCGAAACTGCTCTGGATGGACGCGTACGTGGTGTTGAGCCGGTAGAGCGAGACGTCCGTGTTCGTCATGGTCGCGTAGAGCAGCATGTCGGCTTTCACGGTGCCGAGCGCGGTGCCGGTCGAGCTGAGCAGCGTGCCGGTGCGGGTGCTCGTCTTGTTCTGCAGCACCACGCCGGCGCCGGGCATGCCGCCCTCGTAGCAGTGGCCGTTCGTGAGCATGAGCGCGCGGTCGGTGCTGACCGAGGTCGGGAACCGGACGAGCGAGGCGGAGCAGTTACTGAGCGCGATCGTCGCGTTGAGGCTGGCCGCGTTGAGGGCGGCGGCGGGGCTGGCGGGCGCACAGATGAGTGCGGCTCCGAGGACTGTCGCGCCGAGGGTGACGGCGAGGCGTCTCATCCACATACGGTTCTCCAAGGGGTTGGGAGTATCGAGGAGAGTCTATGGATGTGAGTAGCCTGAGAGAACCCTATGAACGACCCGACACGATGCGGACGAGGGAATCGGTGTTCCAGCCGGCGATCTGGCGCATGAAGTCGCGGTCGGGGAAGTCGCCGTCGACCATCCGCATCGGGCCGGCGATCAAGGACACGATGCGGACGAGTTCGTAGAGGCGGAGCCGATCCGGGTCGAGTCCGTCCGGGCGCAACCGGGCGTACGCGGCATCGCCGAACCGCATGTGCACGAAGAAATGCTCCATCTCCGCGTCGTGGTAACCGGTGCCCTCGATGTCGACGATGACCGGCTGCCCGGCCCGGTCGAGCATGACGTGGTCGGCGCCCAGCTCGCCGTGCGTCAGGCTGAACGATGTGCGGGGGACGATCGGTTCGGCCGCCGCCCGCATGAGTTCGGCGGCCCGGTCGTGGACGGTGGCGACCGCTGGCACGACGCCCGCCGCCTCGGCGAGGTCATGCAGGCCTTCGTCGAGCGCCTGTTGCTCGGGGCGGCGGTCCTGTGGGGCGGTGCCGAGGTTCCCGACGAGACCGTGTGTCGGACTGGTGCTCGCGCGCATCCGGGCCAGCTCCTCGCGTAGCTGCTCCAAGGCCGGGCGCGCGGCGTCGGCGTCACGTTCCAGCAGATCCTGCAGCTGGCCGTTCGGCAGATCCTCGACCAGCGCGATGTCCGCCGGATAGTGGTGATGGGAACGATCGGCGAGGTACAGGTCGGCGACCCGCACGTCGGCGGCGACGTACGCGTCCCGGCAGGCGACGTACGCGTCCAGGCCCATCGGGTCGCCGAAACCCTCGTCGCCGGGCGTCGGCCAGTAGTTCTCGTCGGGGTGCCAGACGTAGAGGACGGCCGTGGTCGCGTCGTCGAGCGTCAGCCGGTAGACGCCCTTCTTGGTGCCGCCCTCCAGACGCCGCAGGTCGGCGAGTTTCCGATTGGTGCCGAACGTCTCGCGGACAAGTGATGTCAACTGCTCGGGCTGGACGAATACGCGTGCCGACACGACGGGACCTCCACGGTTGGTGCCGCAGCATGTCAGTCGCCGCGTCCGGCGTGCAAACGCTTTCCGGCCGACCTTGGCGAGGTACTGCTCCCCGGGGTGCAGTTTCCCGCCAAGGTCAGGGAACTGCCCCATGGATCTGCGCGGATTGGGCGCAATAGTGGCCGTCGGGTTCGTAGCAATTGCGGGCGGCCCGGTCGTGCGCCATGAGGATGAACGTGCCGATCGCGCAGACGAGCAGCAGGATAACGGTTCCGAAGGCCCAGGCATGGCCTCGATGCCGGCTAACGACGGCGAGCACGAGGCCGCCGATGAGGAATGTGGGCGGCACCCCGAACAGGATGATCTCGGCCGGCCGCGCGCCGAACGCCGCCCCGATGAACAGGTAGTAGAACGAGATGGCGTACAGGACCAGACCGCACCAGAGCAGGATGATGACCGCTTCCGCCCATGCCCGGCGCGTCTCCATCGGATCACGGTAGCTGTCGCGTGCCACGACCGCGATGCGCTATAACTGCTCGCGGTCGGTCATCGAGTCTTCCGGGTGGTCGTCCAGCAGGCCCAACTGCGTGGCGCGGACGCCGGCCTGGAACCGGCTCGTCGCGCCCAAACTCTCGATGATCGACGCGATATATCGCCGGCACGTGCCGGTCGCCATGCCGAGGCGCCGGGCGATCGCCTCGTCTTTGAGACCGAGGCTCATGAGCTGCAGGATCGAGTTCTGGATGGCGCTCGAGGTCTCTTCGTAGTTGACGCTGTCGGGATCGAACGGCTCGCCGGCGAGCCACGTGTTGTCGTGCGCCCGGCACAGGTAACTCACGACGTTGGGCTCGGTGATGACCAGGGCACCGGGCGCGCGGCCGTCGCGCCGGGGCTGCGGCACGAACGCGATGCGTTGATCGAAGATGATGAGGCGATCGTTGATCTCGGCGACCGTGCGCACCTCGGCGCCGGCCTCGCTGACCTGCCGGACGTATTGCCGGGTGGCCAGGCTCGCACGGGCCGTGTGCTGGTAGAGGATGCGCATCGCGACGCCGCGTTCCAGCATGGACAGGTCGCGGACCAGCGCCGACTGCAGCGTGTCGGGTCGGCGGCCACCGCCGGGCTGCATCGTGAACACCTCGCGTTGACAACTCGCGGAGTGCAGGTCGAGCAGCCGCAGCACCTCGCCGGGATCGTTGACGACCCGGACAGCGACCGGCACGTCGGGTGCCTGCGCTCGTTTGAGATAGATCGGGGCGAGTGATCGCAGCTCACGGCGGATGCGCGCGACCGCTTCGCGGCTGTTGGCGATGTCGCGTTCGATCGGGATCGTGAGCGCGGCCTCGGCGGCGTCGGGCGCGGTGGGCACCGGCGGCCCGCCGGACGAGCCGGGAATCACGAGGTGGAGGTCCTGCAGGGTCTCCCGGGCGGTGGTGACGTCGCCGCGCCGCGCGTCGAGTTCGGTGGCGATCTCCTCGTCGACGAACCGGCCGCGCCGGAGCGCGACTTCGTAGCAGGCAATCGCCAGGTCATCGAGTTCGGCACGATCGACAAGGTGAAACATGTTCCGTTCGAGCATGTCGCTCCCGCCAATGACTCGACTGCTGTCCGTTTTAAGGAATTCGTCTGGATGCAGTAGTGGTCGATGCGCTTTGCAACGCCGACTCTACTGTAGCCACACGCTCCGGCCATGGGATGTTTGTGAAGAGCAAAAATCTAAAACGATAAGGGGACGAATGATGTCGAACGACCGAATCAAGACCCTAATCGGGAGCATGCTCGGAATTGCGATGATGATTTCCGTCACGATCGGCGTCGCGCAGTCGAGTCACCACTCGGTAAGTCACGCGACCGCCAGTTCCACGGGCACGCCGGCGACGCCCGGCGACACCGGCTGGGACTAATCCTGGGTGAATCTGCCTATTAAGGCAATTTACGCCCTTCGATGACAGTTTTCTATTCGAATCCCACTACGAGTCTGTGTGCCCGGCGAGCCGACGATGTCCTGCCTTTGGAGGTACCGTGCCCGTCCACTCCACCGGAGGCGATCTGGCCTCATTGCTCCGCCATCGTCGTCGGCACGTCGGGCTCTCCCAGAAAGCGCTCGCCGATCTGAGCACGGTGAGCGTCCGCGCTATTCGCGACCTGGAAGCCGGCCGGGCCACGCGCCCGCGGCGGGAGACCGTGAACCTTCTCGCGGACGGTCTGCGCATCGGTGCCGCCGAACGTACGGCGCTGCTCGCCGCGATTCCGGGCATGTCGGTGGTCCCGGTCGCGGAGCCGGCCGACCAGCCGGTCGCGATGTCACTTCCGGTGCCGTCGAGCCCGATCGTGGGCCGCCGTTCGGAATTGAAGGTATTGCGCGATCTCGTCACCGGTGCCCGGGAACGGCTGGTGGCTATCGTGGGTGTCAGCGGAGTCGGAAAGACTCGGCTCGCTATTGAATTCGCCCGCGAATTGCACGCCAGTGGAGATCGCGACGTGCAGTGGGTAGACGCCGGCGGAGATGAATCGGGCGCGGTCGCGCCATCGAATTCACAACACACGATCGCGCTTCTGCGTACCTGTATCGCGGAAATGCTGCGCGCGGAATCCGTCGATCCGCAACTCATCGCGAGTCTTATCGGCCAGGGTGATGTCCTGCTCGTTCTCGACGGTTTCGAGTCGACGGTTATTCCGATGTATTCACCCGTCGTGAATCTGCTGAACGCCTGTCCGAAATTGCAGATCCTCATGACGACGAGCGACGCGGACGCGGCCACCGGGTGGTCGATCGTGCCGCTGGCCCCGCTGCCGGTGCCCGCGGCGGCCGGGGACGAAGCCGACGCGGACGCCGCCCGGCTGCTCACCCGCCATCTGCGTAACGCCGGCACCGAGGTCACGGACGCCGACGCAGGCACGGTCGCGTCGATCTGCCGGCTCGTCGACGGCGTACCCGCCACGCTCGCATGGGTCGGCCAGTGGACGACCGTGCTCACGCTCGATCAGCTCGCGGCCGAACTGACGCGCGACCCCGCCGCGCTGGCGTCCTGGCCGGCGGCGACCGGCACGCTCTACGACCCGGCGGCGTCGCTCCGGCGATCCTTCCGCCGACTCGACCCGTGCGCCCGGGAACTGCTCGTCACGATGGCCGCCGCGGACGCGTGGTCGGTGCCGAACGCGGCCGACCGCACCGGCCGGCCCCTGTGCGAGGTCGCGAGGGACGTGCACACGCTGCTTTTGCACGGACACCTGCGCCGTGTCGAGACCCCGGCCAGCCACCGCTTCGTCGTGCTACGCCTCGCCGGGCAGGTCGCCCTGGCCGAGACCCGGCCGACCCGTCTCGCCGCTCGGCTGGGCGGCATCGATCGCCGCATCCCCGCAGGCCGGACGCCGCAGGACGAACCGGGGTGGGGTGACTTCGTGATCGACCGCCCCGATGGCGGCCGAGGAGGTCCGCATGACCGTGCCGCGGCAGCCCCGGCGCGTGGCGGCATGAACGCGACCGAATCGATCCAGGCATGACAGCGCTCGTGCCGGGTTCGACGGCGCCGGAGGCCTTCCGCGAGACCGCCGCCCGCGTGCCGGACGCGATCGCCGTCATCGCCGGTGAACACACCGTCACCTATCGCGAGTTCCAGGCTCGAGTGGACCGGATGACCCGGCAACTCGCCGCGCGGGGAGTCCGGCCGGGTACGTTCGTCGCGCTGCTGCTGCCCCGATCCGTCGATCTGATCGTCGCGATGTACGCGGTGATGGCGGCCGGAGCGGCGTACGTGCCCCTCGACCCGACGCATCCCGCCGGCCGGATCGCGTACGCGCTCGACGACGCCGAGCCGGTGGTCCTCGTGACGACGGCGGCCATCGCCAGCGGGTTGCCGATCGGCGTCCCGACGCTGGTGCCCGACGACGCCGATGCCCCGGCCGTCCCGACGCTTCCGATCGAACGACTCGGCGCGGCGTACGCGATCTACACCTCCGGATCAACCGGCCGCCCGAAAGGCGTGGTGGTCACGCATGACGCGCTGCACAACCTGCTCGTGTCGATGGCCGCGATCACCGGCCTCGAACCGGGCCTCCGGATCATCGCCGTCACCACCGTCTCGTTCGACATCGCGGCCGTGGAACTGCTGCTCCCGCTCGTCTGCGGTGCCACCGTCGTGGTCGCCGAGGAGGGGACCGCCGCCGATCCGGTCGCGCTCGCCAGCCTGATCGAGCAGGTCCGGCCGAGCGTGCTCCAGGCGACCCCGGCGCTGTGGCGGATGCTCGTCGACGAATGCCCGGCCGCGCTGTCCGATCTCCGCGCGATCGTCGGCGGTGACGCGTTGCCCACGGCGCTCGCCACCGCACTCCGGCAGGCGACCGCCGAGGCCACGAACGTGTACGGCCCGACCGAGACCACGGTCTGGTCGACCGCGTCGCGTCTCGGCGAGCGCGCCGGCTCCCCGCCGATCGGCCGGCCGCTGCGGCGCACGACGACGTACGTGCTCGGCCCGGATCTCGCACCCGTCGCCACCGGCGAGGTCGGCGACCTCTACATCGGGGGCGCGGGCCTCGCGCGCGGCTATCTGCGCCGGCCCGCCCTGACCGCCGAGCGCTTCACAGCCGACCCCTTCGCCGGGTACGGCCACCGCATGTACCGCACCGGTGACCTGGCCCGCGTCGGCGCCGGCGGGCAGCTCGAATTCCTCGGACGATCCGACTTCCAGGTGAAGGTGAACGGGTTCCGGATCGAGCTCGGGGAAATCGAAACCGTGCTGGCCGCCGCCGATGGCGTGACGGGCTGCGTCGTCACCGCGCACCGGACCGGAGACGCGTCGGCGTACCTGGTCGCCTACGTGGTCCCGGGTCCGGAAGGTCCGGCGCGGCTCACCGGCACCCGGGCGGACGCGCTGCGCGAGCGGGCGAAACGGTTCCTGCCGGATTACATGGTGCCCGCGGTGTTCATCGCCCTTTCCGCGTTCCCCCTGACGCTCAACGGCAAAGTCGACCGGCCCGCGCTTCCGGACCCGGCTGACGTCGCCACGGCCGGGCGCAGACCCCGTGGCACCGACGAGACGACGCTCTGCGACCTGTACGCGGACCTGCTCGCGCTGCCCGATGTCACGGCGGACGACGACTTCGTGAGTCTCGGTGGCAGTTCGATCGTGGCGCACGTGCTGATCGACCGCATCCGCCGGGCCTTCGACGTCGAGGTCACGGTGCAGGACGTGTTCGCCGAACCGATCGCGACCGTGGCCGCCCGCATCCACCAATTTCCGGCCGCTCGCCGGCGGCTGCGGCCGATGACGACGCCTGGAGGCACCCGGTGATCCCGCTTTCCTACGCGCAGCAACGGCTGTGGTTCCTGCAGCAGTTGGAGCAGGCCGGGGCGACCTACCACATCCCCGTCATGGTGCGCCTCGCCGGCACCGTGGACGTGCCCGCGCTCGACGCCGCACTCACGGACGTCGTCACCCGCCACGAGTCGCTGCGGACCGTCTTCCCGACCGCCGACGACCGCCCGTACCAGCGGGTGGTTTCGGCTCGATCTGTGCTCACGACCGCGCCGGCGACCGACCTGGACGCGCAGGTCTCCGATGCGGCCGCTCGCCCGTTCGATCTCGCCCGCGACCTGCCGATCCGGGCGTTCCTGTTCTCCACGTCGGCGTCCGAGCACGTGCTGCTCATCGTGACCCATCACATCGCGAGCGACGATGGCTCGACGGCGCCGTTCTTCCGGGATCTGTCGACCGCATACACCGCCCGGATCCGTGGCACCGAACCGGCGTACGAGCCGTTGCCGGTGCAGTACACCGACTTCGCGCTGTGGCAGCGGGAGAACCTCGGAGACGAGAGCGACCCGACAAGCGTCGTATCCCGCGAGGCGGACTTCTGGCGCGACCACCTCGCCGACCTGCCGGACGGGATCGACCTGCCGTTCGACCGTCCCCGGCCGCCGGTCGCGAGCTACCGCGGCGACGACGTCGGGTTCACGGTCGACGCCGCCGTGCACGCCCGGCTGGCGGCGCTGGCCCGGGACTGCCACTGCTCCGTCTTCATGCTGGTGCATGGCGCTCTGGCGGCCCTGTTGCGCCGGCTCGGCGCCGGTGCCGATGTGGCGATCGGGGCGACGCTCGCGGGGCGTACCGATGAAGCGCTCCATGATCTTGTCGGTTTCTTCGTCAACACGCTCGTGTTGCGCACCGACGTGTCCGGCGACCCGACGTTCCGCGAACTGCTCGCGTGCGTACGCGATGCGGACCTGGCCGCGTTCGCGCACCAGGAACTGCCGTTCGACCGGCTCGTCGACATCGTCAACCCGCCCAGGTCCGCCGCGCGGCACCCGTTGTTCCAGGTCATGCTCGCGTTCCAGGACCCGCGTGAGGTCGAGATCCGGCTGCCCGGGCTGACCGTGCTCGACCGTCGCGAGATCGGCACCGGCACGGCCAAGTTCGACCTCTCGTTCAGCGTCCGCGAACGGCCCGATGCCGGCGGCCTGACCGGCGTGCTGGAATTCGCGACGGATCTGTTCGACCGGTCGTCGGCGGTCGCGCTCGCGGAGCGGTTCGTGCGCTGGCTCGACCGGGTCTCGGCCACGCCGGACGTGCGGCTCGGCACCGTCGATCTCGTCACGGAGAAAGAGCGCGACCTGCTGCTGGGGACGTGGAACGACACCGCCATCGCGCCCGCGCCGGACCGGCCGGTCGCCGAGATGTTCGACGCGCGGGTACGGCTGTCCCCAGGCGCCGTCGCCGTGCACGCCGGTGCCGAGGAACTGACGTACGCGCAGCTCAGTGCACGGGTCGACCGGCTCGCCCGGGTGCTGATCGCGTGTGGTGTCGGCCACGAGGTGTGCGTCGGCGTGCTGATGGCACGGTCCGTCGACGTGATCGTCGCGTCGCTGGCGGTGCTCAAGGCGGGCGGCGTCTACGTGCCGTTGCACGCGCAGTTCCCGGACGACCGGCTCGCGTTCGTGCTCGACGACACGGCCGCGCTGCTCGTGCTGGCGGACGCCGCGATGGGTGCGCGCGCGGACGGGCTGACCCGGCCAGTCGTGCGGATCGACAATCTGCCCGACGCTCCGGGCGACGTCGTGTGGCCCACGGTCGATCCGAGGCAGCTCGCCTACGTGATGTTCACGTCCGGCTCCACCGGCGTGCCGAAGGGTGTCGCGGCCCGGCACTGCGACGTCGTCGCGTTCACGGCCGACCGTCGTTGGCGGGAACCCGCGCACCGGCGGGCGCTGATGCACTCGCCGCACTCGTTCGACGCGTCCACGTACGAGATCTTCGTGCCGTTGCTCAGCGGTGGCACGGTTGTCGTCGCACCGCCGGGGGAGCTGAGCGTCGACGACCTGTCCGCGACGATCGCCGACGGCCGGGTCACCGCCGTCTTCATGACGTCGAGCCTGTTCGCGGTGATGGCGCAGGAGAATCCCCGGGCGTTCGCCGCCGTCGCGGAGGTCTGGACCGGCGGGGACGCGCTCTCGCCGACCGCCATTCGCACGGTGCTGCGACTCTGCCCGGGCACGACCGTTTTCGACGTGTACGGACCGACGGAGACCACGACGTACGCGACGTGCTATCCGATGCGTGACGCGATCGGGGTGCCCGGCTCGGTGCCGATCGGGCGCGCGCTCGACAACATGCGTCTGTACATCGTGGACGATCAGGCGCGGCTGGTGCCGCCCGGTGTCGTCGGCGAGATGTACATCGCCGGTGCCGGGCTCGCGCGCGGATATCTCGGCCGCCCCGCGTTGACGGCGTCGAGGTTCGTGGCCGACCCGTACGCGGCCGACGGCACCCGGATGTACCGCACCGGCGACCTCGTCCGCTGGCGCCACGACGGGCAGGTCGAGTTCGTCGGACGGGTGGACCAGCAGGTCAAGGTCCGGGGTTTCCGTGTCGAACTCGGCGAGATCGAGACCGTGCTGCTGCGCGAGCCGTCCCTGGCACAGGTCGTCGTGCTGGCGCGGAAGGAGACCACCGGAAACCGTCGGCTCGTGGCCTACGTGGTGCCGGCGAGCGACGATGTCGACGTCGACCGCCTGCGCGCCGACGCGGTCGCGGCACTGCCCGACTACATGGTGCCCGCCGCGTTCGTCGTGCTCGACGCGCTGCCGCTCACCCGCAACGGGAAGATCGACCGAGCCGCGCTGCCGGAACCGTCGTTCGACGGCCACGACGGCGGTCGCGAGCCGGCGACCGAGGTCGAGCGGATCCTGTGCGACCAGTTCACCGAGGTGCTGGGCGTCGCTCACGTCGGCCTCGACGACAGCTTCTTCGACCTGGGCGGCGACAGCATCATGTCGATCCAGCTCGTCAGCCGGTCCCGCCGCGCCGGCGTCGGCTTCACCCCGCGCGACGTGTTCCAGCACCGGACCGTCGCCGCGCTGAGCCGTATCGCCACGACCGCGATCGACGCACCCGTGATCGGCACGAGCGCGGCGCTCACGGGCCTGCGCGACGCCGAGATCGCCGAGGTCACGCGCGGCATCGACGGCCCCGTCGCGGACGTGCTCCCGCTGTCGCCACTCCAGGAAGGGCTGCTGTTCCACGCGGTGTACGACGCAGCCGGGGTGGACGTCTACACCGTGCAGACCGCCGTACATCTGGCCGGCGCGGTGGACGGAATCCGGCTGCGGCACGCGATGGCGCACCTCGTCGCGCGGCACCCAAACCTGGGCGCCTGTTTCCGGCACACGGGGGAGACCCGTCCGGTCGCCATCGTGCCCGCCGAGGTCGCGGTGCCGTGGACCGAGACTGACGTGACGGACGTCGCCGGCTGGCTGGCCGCCGATCGGGCGCGGCGATTCGACATGGCGACGCCGCCGCTGCTGCGATGCGCGCTGCTGCGGACCGGGCCGGGCGAAAGCGTGTTCGTGCTGACGTTCCACCATGCCCTGCTCGACGGATGGTCGCTGCCGGTGCTGCTCGACGAGCTGATGGCCGTGTACGCCGATGACGCACTGCCACCCGCCACGCCGTACCGGCGATATCTCGAATGGTTGTCGGCTCGTGATGTCGGTGCCGCCCGGGCGACGTGGGTGAGCGCGCTCGGCGGTGTGGAGCCGCTGCTCGTCGCCGGTCCGGCGGCGGGCGAGGACACGTTCCCGGGCCGGTCGGAGCGGCATCTGCCGGCGCGGTTGTCCGAGACGGTGCGGGAGTTCGCGCGCCGCCGTGGCCTGACGATCAACACGGTGATGCAGGGCGCGTGGGCCCAGGTCCTCGCGACGCTCTCCGGACGGCAGGACGTCGTTTTCGGCGCCACCGTGTCCGGCCGCCCGGCCGAGGTGCCGGGGATCGAGACGATGGTCGGCCTGTTCATCAACACCGTGCCGGTACGCGTGCGGTTCACGCCCGGCGAGCGCGTCGGAGACTTCCTGACCAGGCTGCAGTCGGAGCAGGCCGCGCTCCTCGATGTGCAGTTCCTCGGGCTCGCGGAGATCCAGCAGGCGCTGGGATCGCGCCGCCTGTTCGACACGTCGATGGTCGTCGAGAGCTACCCGGGCATCGACCGGCCCGGCGACGCGGCGGGCGTACGGGTCACCGGCCGCGACGACTACGACGCCGTGCACTACCCGCTCGGACTCATCGTGGAACTCGGCGACGACATCTCGCTGACGCTCAGCTATCGCCGGGATCTGTTCGACGCGGCGGCGGTCGACGCGATCGCGGACCGGATCGTGCGCCACCTCGAACAGATCACCGCTGACCCGGACGTCCGCATGGCCGACGTCGACCTGCTGATTCCCGCCGAACGCGAGCGGATCGACCGCTGGAACGGCACGGCGGCGCCGGCTCCGGCGGGCAGGTGCTTCCAGGACCTTTTCGAGGCACGGGTACGCCGGACGCCGGACGCGATCGCGGTGAGCTGTGGCACCGAGGAGCGGACGTACGCAGACCTCAACGCGCGCGCGAATCGGATGGCCCGCTGGCTCGTCGGCCGAGGCGTCGGCGCGGAAACGCTGGTGGCGCTGCGGATGCCGAACTCGATCGACCTCATCACGGCGATTCTGGGCGTCGCGAAGACCGGCGGCGCGTACCTGCCCGTCGACCTGAGCACCCCCGCCGACCGGGTCACCCGGATGTTCGCCGACGCGGCGCCGAGCCTGCTGCTCACGACGGTGCCCGGCGAGCCGATCGCGGGCGTGCCGGCCGTCGACATCCGTGACGCGACCGTTGCCGACCTGCCCGGGACCGATCTCACCGACGCGGACCGGCTCCGGCCCGCGGACCCGGCGCAGCTCGCATACGTGATCTTCACATCCGGGTCGACCGGGGTCCCGAAGGGCGTCGCGGTCAGCCATAACGGCATCGCCGACCTGGTCGCGAGCCAGGGCCGCCGGTTCGGGATCGGCCCGGGCAGCCGGGTGCTCCAGTTCGCGTCCCCGAGCTTCGACGCTGCGTTCGCCGAGATCAGCGTGACCCTGTGCGCCGGCGGCACGCTCGTGGTCGCCGACCGCGACGAGATGCGCTCCGGCGCCGGCCTGCCCGAGGTGCTGCGTGGCGGCCGGGTCTCACAGGTCACGCTGCCGCCGACGGTGCTCGGCGCGCTGCCCGACGACGCGCTGCCACCCGGGTCGACGATCGTCGTGGCCGGTGAGCAGTGCGCGGCCCCGGTCGCGGCCCGCTGGTCGGTGGACCACACCATGCGGAACGCGTACGGGCCGACCGAGACGACCGTCTGCGCCACCGTCAGCGAGCCGCTGTCCGGTGCCGGCGTGCCCCCGATCGGTGCCCCGATCTCGAACACCCGCGCGTACGTGCTCGACGCGTTCCTGCGGCCGGTGCCACCCGGAGCGATCGGGGAGCTGTACGTCGCCGGTGCCGGTCTCGCGCGCGGCTACCTCGCCCGCCCGGCGCTGACCGGGTCACGGTTCGTCGCCGATCCCGTCCACGGCGGCGGCACCCGTATGTACCGCACCGGTGACCTGGCGCGGTGGACGCGACGACGGCCAGATGGAGTTCGTCGGCCGGGTCGACGATCAGGTGAAGATCCACGGATTCCGGATCGAGTTGGGTGAGATCGAAGCCGTACTCGCCCGGGAGCCGTCGGTGGCACAGGTCGCCGTGATCGCGTGGCAGGACCGCCTCGTCGCGTACGTCGTCGCGGCCGGCGGCGACGTCACGGCTCTCCACGCGGCGGCGGCACGCGCGTTGCCCGACTACATGGTGCCGGCCGCGTTCGTGGTGCTGGACATGTTGCCGCTGTCCGTCAACGGCAAGGTCGACCGGGCCGCGTTGCCCGCGCCGACCTTCCACACCGGCACGGCGAGCCGACCCCCGCGCGGCGGTGCCGAACAGATCCTGTGCGAGCTGTTCGCCGAGATCCTCGGCGTCGGGAACGTCGGCGTCGACGACAGCTTCTTCGACCTCGGCGGCGACAGCATCATGTCGATCCAGCTGGTCAGCCGCGCCCGGCGGGTCGGCATCGAACTGACGCCCCGGGACGTCTTCCAGAACCGGACCGTCGCCGCGCTGAGCGAGGTCGCGCGGGTGCCGGCCGATGCCGTGCCCGAGGTGAGCCTGTCCGGCTCCGGCGCGCTCCCGTGCACGCCGATCATGGAATGGCTGCGCGAGCGCGGCGGCCCGGTCAACGCGTTCCAGCAGTCGATGGTGCTCCGCACGCCGGCCGGCATGTCCACGGCGCAACTCGAGACGATCGTCCAGGCGCTGACCGACCGGCACGACGTGCTCCGGCTGACCATGACCGCGACCGCGGACGCGTGGGAGATGACGATCCGGCCGCCCGACGCCGTCACGGCCGCCGACTGCCTGGAACGAATACGGCTGGCCGATGATCCCGCGCCCGCGATGGCCGAGGCCGTCGAGGCGGCGGTCGCGTCCGCGCAGTCGTGGCTCGACCCGAGCCGTGGCCGTGTCGTGCGCTTCGTCTGGCTCGACGGCGGCGCCGCGCACCGCGGCCGGCTCGCGATCGTGGCGCACCACCTCGTCGTCGACGGCGTCTCGTGGCGCATCCTGATGACCGACATCGCCGACGCGTGGCGGCACACGCAGGCGGGCGAGCCCGCCGACCTGCTGGCGATCGGATGTTCCTTCCGGGGTTGGGCCGTCTACCTCGACCGGGAGCGCGAGCGGCGACGAGATCAAGAGCTTGCCATGTGGACGTCCATCCTCCACCGGCCGATGATGTCCCTGAGCGACCGCGCGCTCGACCCGGTCGCGGACACGATCGGATCCGCGCGGGAACTGCGCACCACCCTGACCGTCGAGCAGACCGTCCCGCTGCTGACCCACCTGCCGGCGCTCGTGCACGGCGGTGTCACCGACGTGCTCGTGACGGCGTTGGCGGCCGCGATCGGTCGCTGGAATCCGGCGGAGGGGCCGCTGCCCGGCGGCGTCCGGATCGACCTCGAAGGCCACGGCCGGCAGGAGGTCGACGGCATCGATCTGAGTCGCACGGTCGGCTGGTTCACGACCATCCATCCGGTACACGTACCGGTGCATGAATGGAACCTGACCGAGTTGACCGCGGGCGGGCCGGCCGCGGGGCGCGCGCTGAAGTACGTCAAGGAGAGCAACCGGGTCGTGCCCGACGGCGGCATCGGCTTCGGCCTGCTGCGATACCCCGCGGCGCAGGCACCGGACGCGCTCACCGACCCGGCTCCGAGCGAGATCAGCTTCAACTATCTCGGCCGGTTCCAGGCGGCCACGCTGGGCGACTGGACCCCGGCCGAGCAGGCGGACGCGATCGGCGCCGGTGGCGACGACGGGATGCCGTTGTCGCACGTGCTGGACGTGAACGCGTGGGTCGAGGACGGCGATCACGGGCCGCGGCTCAGCGTCGTCTGGTCGTGGCCCGGCCGGTTCTTCGACGTCGCCGCGATCCGTCGCCTCGCCGACCTCTGGGTGGGCTCGATCGACGGGCTCATCGCCTACGGCCGGCGCCCCGACGCCGGCGGGCACACTCCGTCCGACTTCGGCCTCGCACTGCTGAACCAAGACGACATCGACCTGCTCGAAGCGGAATGGAGCGCCTGATGGCCGCGAACGGTTTCCTCGATGTGCTGCCGCTGTCACCGTTGCAGGAGGGGCTGCTCTTCCACGCGATCTATGACACGACCGGCATCGACGTCTACACCGTGCAGACGGTCGTCAGCCTTTCCGGCGTCGTCGACGGCACCCGCCTGCGCGCCGCCGTCGGTCGGCTCGTCGCCCGGCACCCGCACATCGGCGCGTGTTTCCGGCACGCCGGGCTGAGCCGGCCGGTCGCGGTGGTGCCGAGATCCGTCGAGGTGCCGTGGCACGAGCACGATGTCCGCGACGATCCCGGCGGTCTCACCGAGTTCCTGGAAGCCGACCGGCGCGACCGGTTCGACGTGACGGTCCCGCCGCTGCTGCGGTGCGCGTTGCTGCGGCGGGGCGAGCGGGATTTCGTGTTCGTGCTGACGTTCCATCACGTGCTGCTCGACGGGTGGTCGTTGCCGGTGCTGCTGGACGAGTTGCTGGCCCTGTACGCGGGGGAGAAGCTGCCGCCGGCGACGCCGTACCGTCGACATCTCGAATGGTTGAACGCTCGGGACCGGGCCGCCGCGAACCGCACCTGGGCGACGGCGCTCGGCGGCGTGGAACCCCTCCTCCTGGGCGCCGCGGCCATCGACACCGCCGATTATCCCGGACACGCCGATTTCCGGCTAACGTCCGACCTGACGGCGGCACTGACGACGTTCGTGCGGGCGCGCGGGCTGACGCTGAACACGCTCATCCAGGGTGCCTGGGCGCACGTGCTGAGCGTGCTGTCCGGCCGTGACGACGTGATCTTCGGAGCCACGGTGTCCGGGCGCCCGCCCGAGGTGCCCGGCGTCGAGACCATGGTCGGGCTGTTCATCAACACGGTGCCGGTCCGGGTGCGGTTCGTCGCGGGCGAACGGGTCGAGGAGTTTCTGGGCCGGCTGCAAGCCGAACAGGTCGCGCTGCTCGACGTGCAGTTCGCCGGGCTCGCCGAGATCCAGCAGACGATGGGCGTACGCAGCCTGTTCGACTCCGCGATGGTGCTGGAGAGCTACCCGGAGAGCGACAAGAGCTACGCCACGAGCGACGGCGAGCTGCGTGTCTCCGGACTCGAAGCCCACGAAGCGGTGCACTATCCGCTCGGGATCGCGGTCACGCCGGGGGAGCGCCTCGCCTTCACCGTCGGCTACCGTCGCGACCTGTTCGCCCCGGCGGCCGTCGACGCGATCGCGGCCTGCTTCATCCGCTTCCTCGAACAGGCGACGGCCGATCCGCGGCGGCGCCTCGCCGACATCGATCTCGTCTGCGCGGCGGACCGGGCCCGGCTCTTCGGCGAGTGGAACGACACCGCCGTGACCCAGCCACCCGACCGGTGCCTGCACGAAGCGTTCGAGACCCGGGTTCACGAGCACCCGGACGCGATCGCCGTCGTGTCCGGCGACGAGCGGATCACATACGCCGATCTGAACGCCCGGGCTGACCGGCTCGCACGCGCGCTGGTCGGTCGTGGTCTGCCGGCGGAGGCCCGCGTCGGCGTGCTGCTGCGCCGATCGGTCGACGCGATCGTCGCGAGCCTGGCCGTGGCGAAGGCCGGTGGCGTCTACGTGCCGCTGCCGCCGCACTTCCCGGCGGCCCGGTTGCGCTACGCGCTGGCGGACGTGGACGCCGCACTTCTGCTCACCGACGGCGGCGCGGTCGATCTCGGCACGCCCACGATGCGCGTCGAGGACCTCGTGGACACCGATGCCACGCTGCCGACCGTGGATCCGGGACAGCTGGCGTACATCATGTTCACGTCCGGTTCGACCGGGGTGCCGAAGGGTGTCGCCTGCACGCACGCCGACACGGTTCGCCGGATGGAAGACCGATCGTGGCTCGCCGACGGTGGCTGCCGCACGCTGATGAACGTGCAGCTCGCGTTCGACCCCTCGATCGCGGAGATGTTCCTGCCGCTGCTGCGCGGCGGCGCGATCGTGGTGCACCCGCCCGGCGAGATCACCCCGGCCACGATCCGGCACGCCGTCCGCCACGACGACGTCACGA
Source organism: uncultured Actinomycetota bacterium (assembly GCA_963797605.1). GTDB lineage: Bacteria > Actinomycetota > Actinomycetes > Mycobacteriales > Micromonosporaceae > DASQPR01. The sequence continues at coordinate 66,947 of CAWCPX010000013.1, forward strand.
CCTGCTTGATCCCGCCGGGGGCGCTCGCCCTGATCGCGGAGGAGGACCCGGGCAGCTGCGCCGGTCTCCGGGAGATCGTGACCGGTGGCGACGTCGTGTCACCGCGAGCCGTCCGCGCGATCGTCGAGGCCTGCCCGGGCGTCGTCGTGCGCACGCACTGCGGCGCGACCGAGACGACCATCTTCGCGATGCACTACGCGATGACGACCGGCGACGTGATCGGTGAATCCGTGCCGATCGGCCGGGCGCTGGACAACATGCGGCTCTACGCGCTCGACTCGTTCCTGCGGTTGGTGCCGCCGGGCGTCGTCGGAGAGATGTACATCGCCGGGGCCGGGCTGGCCCGCGGCTATCTCGGAAAGGCGGCCCTGACCGCCGCCCGGTTCGTGGCGGACCCGTTCGCTGCCGGCTCCGCCTCGGATACGGCCCGTGGCGGGCGGATGTACCGCACCGGCGACCTCGTGCGCTGGCGGGAGGACGGCCAGATGGAGTTCATCGGCCGGGCCGACGACCAGGTGAAGATCCGCGGGTTCCGGGTCGAACTCGGCGAGATCGAAGCCGTCCTCGCCCGGCACGACACGGTGGCACAGGCCGTCGCCGTCGCCCGCGAGGACCGGCCCGGCGATCGGCGTCTCGTCGCCTACGTGTTGCCCGCCAGCGGGGACGCCGATCCGGCCGTGTTGCGGTCGGCGGTCGCCACGGTGCTCCCGGACTACATGGTGCCGGCCGCGATCGTGGTGCTGGACGCGTTTCCGCTGACACCGAACGGGAAAGTCGACCGGCGCGCGCTGCCGGCTCCCGAATACGGCCACGGACCCGGGCGGGAACCGCGTACCGGTCAGGAACAGATCCTGTGCGAGCTGTTCGGCGAGATCCTCGGCCTCGACCAGGTCGGCATCGACGACAGTTTCTTCGACCTCGGCGGCCACTCGCTCACCGCGATGCGCCTGGTCAGCCGGATCCGGTCGGTCTTCCACGTCGACCTGCCGATGCCGGAGCTGTTCGAGAACTCGACCGTCGCCGAGGTGTCCGCGCTGCTCGCGAAGCCCCGCAAGTCTCGTCCATCGCTGCGTCGCGCTGCCGGCAGGGAAGGTTCGTCATGACACCGCTCTCCTACGGGCAGCACCGGCTGTGGTTCCTCGACCAGCTCGAAGGCGCGAACTCGACGTACAACGCGCCGATCGTGCTCCGGCTGCGGGGCGACGTGGACGTGACGGCACTGCGGGCGGCATTGCGGCACGTCGTCCGGCGCCACGAGTCGCTGCGCACCGTCTTCCCGGCCGTGGGCGGCGAGCCGGCGCAGCACGTCGTCCCGATGACCGACATCGGCGAACTCCTGAGCGACGTCGACTGCGACGCGGACGGTCTCGCCGCCGAGCTCGCCGCCGCCGCCGGTTACCGCTTCGACCTCGCCGCTGATCTGCCGATCCGGGCCACCCTGCTGCGGGTCGGGCCGGGCGAATCGGTGCTGGCGCTCGTCATGCACCACATCGCGGGGGACGGTTGGTCGACCGCGCCACTGCTGCGCGACCTGGCGACGGCGTACGCGGCCCGGCTCGACGGCACCGAACCCCGGTGGCCGGAACTGCCGGTGCAGTACGCCGACTACGCGCTATGGCAGCGAGAGCTGCTCGGCTCCGAGGACGACCCGGACAGCCTGATCTCCGAACAGGTCACGTTCTGGACCGCGTCGCTGGCCGGGGCGCCGCCGGAACTGGCCCTGCCGTACGACCGGGCCCGGCCGGCCGCCTCGACGTACGCCGGTGACACCGTCGACTTCCACGTCGACGAACGCGTCCGCTCGCGCCTGGCCGATCTCGCCCGGCAGGCTCGCGGCACGATGTTCATGGTCGTGCAGGCAGCGCTGGCCGGGTTCCTGTCGAGCCTCGGTGCCGGTGACGACCTGCCGCTCGGTACGGTCGTCGCCGGGCGTACCGATGAAGCGCTCAATGATCTCGTCGGGTTCTTCGTGAACACGCTCGTGCTGCGCACCGACACGTCCGGCAACCCGTCCTTCCGGGATCTCGTGACGAGGGTCAAAGACCTCGATCTGGCCGCGTACGCGCACCAGGACCTGCCGTTCGACCGGCTCGTGGAGATCGTGAACCCGGTCCGGTCCGCCGCCCGGCACCCGCTGTTCCAGGTGATGCTCGTTGTCACCGGCGGCGGCGACACGACCCTCGAGATCCCCGGCGCCGATGCGACGGTGGAACCGCTCGACCTCGGCATCGCGAAGTTCGACCTCACCGTCGACCTCGCCGAGAGCCCCGACACCGGCGGCATGCGCGGCGCGATCGAGTTCGCCACCGACCTCTTCGACTCCTCCACCGTGCGGATGCTCGCGGACCGCTTCGTGCGCTGGCTGGACCTCGTCACGACCGATCCCGACGCGCCGCTCGGCACCCTTGACCTGCTGACCGACGCGGAGCGGGCCACGCTGACCGGCGGTTGGGCCGACGTGACACCGCGATCGGGCCTCAGCGTGCCGGCCGCGTTCGCCGCGCAGGCCGGCCGGACCCCGAACGCCGTCGCGATCGTCAGCGGCACCGAACGACTCACGTACGCGCAGCTCAGCGAGCAGATCGACCGGCTGGCTCGGGTCCTGCTCGCACACGGCGTCGGCCCCGAGTCGCGCGTCGGGCTGCTTCTCGACCGATCGGTCGACGTCGTGGTCGCGAGCCTCGCCGTGCTGACCGCCGGTGGCGCGTACGTGCCCCTGCACGCGCAGTTCCCGACCGAACGGCTCGCGTTCGTGCTCGCGGACACCGAGGCGACGATCCTGCTGACCGACGCCGCGATGGCTGCCCGGGCGGCCGGTCTCGCCGCCGCCGACCTCGACGTCACGGTGCTGCGCGTCGACGATCTGCCCGACGCACCGGCAGCGGAGTGCGCGCCCATCGATCCGGACCAACTCGCGTACGTGATCTTCACGTCCGGATCGACGGGAGTCCCGAAGGGCGTGGCCGTGCGGCACCGTGACGTCGTCGCGCTCGCTACCGACCGCCGCTGGGTCGGCGCGGCCCACCGCCGGGTGCTGATGCACTCGCCGCACTCGTTCGACGCGTCCACCTACGAGATCTTCGCCCCGTTGCTGGGCGGCGGTGCCGTCGTCGTCGCGCCGCCCGGGGACCTGACCATCAGCGCGCTCGCCCGCGTCATCGACGAGGGCCGGATCACCGCGCTGTGGATGACGGCGGGCCTGTTCGCCGTCATGGCACAGGAGAATCCCGGCTGCCTCGCCCGCGTCCGCGAAGTGTGGACAGGCGGCGATGCCGTCTCGGCGACCGCCGTCCGCGCGGTCCTGCGGCACAACCCCGGCCTGACCGTGGTAGACGGCTTCGGCCCGACCGAGACGACCACGTTCGCCTCGTGCTACCCGATGCGAGACGCCGACCGGGTGCCCGATTCGGTGCCGATCGGCAGCGCCCTGGACGGCATGCGGCTCTACGCTCACGACCGCTTCCTGCGTCTCGTGCCACCCGGAGTCGTCGGTGAGCTGTACATCGCCGGTGCCGGGCTCGCGCGCGGATATCTGGCCCGCCCCGGCTTGACCGGGTCCCGTTTCGTGGCCGACCCGTACGCCGCCGACGGCACCCGGATGTACCGCACCGGCGACCTCGTCCGCTGGCGGCCAGACGGCCAGATGGAATTCGTCGGCCGCGGCGATGATCAGGTGAAACTCCGCGGCTTCCGGATCGAGTTGGGCGAGATCGAAGCCGTGCTCGGCCGGCACGAGCGGGTCTCCGCCACCGTCGTCGCGGCTCGCGGCGACCGTCTCGTCGCGTACGTCGTCGGTGACGCCGATCCCGATGACCTGCGGGCGCACGTCGTCGCCGTGCTGCCCGACTACATGGTGCCGGCCGCGTTCGTGACGCTGCCGTCGCTGCCGCTGACCGTCAACGGCAAAGTCGACCGCCGAGCGCTGCCGGCCCCGGATTTCGGCGCGACCGGTGCCGGCCGGGCACCCCGCACCGAGCGGGAACGAGTCCTCTGCGACCTGTTCGGCGACGTGCTCGGCGTGACCGGTGTGAGCGTCGACGATAACTTCTTCGACCTCGGCGGCCACTCGCTCATCGCGATGCGGCTGATCAGCCGGATCCGGTCGGTCTGCGATGTCGAGATGCCGATGCGCGCGCTGTTCCAGGACCCGACGGTCGCCGGGCTCGTCGGTCGGCTCGATCGGGCCCGAGCGGGGCGCGCGGTCGTGCGGGTCGCCGAGCGGCCGGAGCGGATCCCGGTGTCGTTCGCGCAGCAGCGGCTGTGGTTCCTCGGGCAGTTGGAGGGCGCTTCGTCGACGTACAACATGCCGCTCGCGTACCGCCTGACCGGACACGTCGACCCGGACGCGCTCGCCGCCGCGCTCGGGGACGTTATCGAACGCCACGAGACGCTGCGCACCGTCTTCCCGGTCATGGCCGGCGTCCCGACGCAACGGGTCCTGCCACCCGACCGCGACGACCTGCTGCACATCGTCCCGTGTGACGCCGCCACGCTCGCCGGCGCCGTCGACGAGGCCGCCGGATACCGGTTCGACCTCGCGACGCGGCGGCCGCTGCGCGCCTCGCTGTTCGTGGTGTCACCGACGGAATCCGTGCTGACCCTCGTGCTGCACCACATCGCGGGCGACGGCTGGTCGACCGGGCCGCTGCTGAGCGACCTCGCGACCGCCTACCAGGCCCGCCTGACAGGCAGTGCTCCTATGTGGACCCCGATGCCCGTCCAGTACGTCGACTACGCGTTGTGGCAGCATGAACTCCTGGGCTCGGAGACCGACCCGGAGAGCGTGATCGCGCAGCAGGTCGCGTTCTGGTCGGGTGCCCTGGCCGGCATGCCGCAGGAGCTGGCGCTGCCGTTCGACCGCCCCCGGCCGTCGGTGTCGTCGTACGCCGGTGACGTGGTCGAGTTCGCCGTTGATGCCGCGGTGCACGCGCGGTTGGTCGAGATCGCGCGTGTGTGCCGGTGCACGATGTTCATGGTGGTGCAGGCGGCGCTCGCGGGGTTTTTGACTCGGCTTGGTGCCGGTGATGACGTGCCGGTCGGGGCGGCGCTGGCGGGGCGTACCGATGACGCGCTCGATGATCTTGTGGGTTTCTTCGTCAATACGCTGGTGCTGCGCAACGACACCTCGGGGAATCCGACGTTTCGGGAGTTGCTGGCGCGGGTTCGGGATGCGGATCTGGCGGCGTTCGCGCATCAGGATGTGCCGTTCGAGCGTCTGGTCGAGGTGCTCAACCCGGTCCGATCGACGTCTCGGCATCCGCTGTTTCAGGTCATGCTCGTGCTGCAGAACAACGCGGAAGCGATGTTGGAGTTGCCCGGGGTCACGGTCACCGACGAGCGTTTCGAGCTGGGGATCGCGAAGTTCGACATGACCTTCGGGCTCTCCGAGCGCCCCGACGCGGGCGGCATCGACGGTGGGCTGGAGTTCGCCACCGACCTGTTCGACCGGGCGACGATCGAGTCGGTCGCGGACCGGTTCGTGGCCTGGCTCCGGCTGATTTCCGCCGATGTTGACGCGCGCCTCGGTGATCTCGACGTCGTCACGTCGGTCGAACGCAAGGCGATGCTCACTGCCCGGCCCGATCTGTCCGCCGCCACGGTCGATATGCGGATCGCATCGAAAACGGTCGCCGCGTCCGTGGCCGGCCCGGTCCGCGTGCTCGACGGTTACCTGCGGCTGGTGCCGCCAGGCGTCGTCGGCGAGTTGTACGTCGCGGGTGCCGGTCCGGCGAAGGGATATCCGGGGCAGCCCGGGCTCACCGGCTCGCGATTCGTGGCCGATCCTTTCCGCGACGACGGCTCCCGCATGTATCGCACCGGTGACCTCGTGCGCTGGCACGGCGACGGTCAGCTCGATTTCGTCGGCCGCGCCGATGACTCCCGCGACGTGCTGCGCGTCGGTGACGACACGAGCGAGGAGTCTCCGAGCCGGCCCGCCCGCAATGTCCGCGAACACGTGTTGTGCGAGCTGTTCGCCGAGGTCCTGGGCACCGACACGGTCGGCATCGACGACAGCTTCTTCGACCTCGGCGGCAATTCGCTCTCGGCGGTACGCCTGATCAGCCGGATCCGGACGATCCTCGACGTCGAGCTGAGCATCCTCAGCCTGTTCCAGGACCCGACCGTGGCCGGGCTGGCCGGATGGCTCGACGGCGCGCGTGCCGGCCGATCCGTCGTCCGCGCCACCGACCGGCCGGAACGCGTACCGCTGTCGTTCGCGCAGCAGCGGCTGTGGTTCCTCGGTCAGCTGGAGGGCGCGTCGGCGACGTACAACATGCCGTTCGCGTTGCGGCTGACCGGCTCGCTCGACACGCAAGCGCTGGCGGCGGCCCTTCGTGATGTCGTCGCGCGGCACGAGACACTGCGCACCACCTTCCCCATGGTCGGCTCCGAGCCGGTGCAGCACGTCCTGCCCATGTCGGAGGTCGGCACGCTGCTCGACGTCGTCGACACCGACCCGGGCCGGCTGCCGTCGGCGCTCGACGAGGTGGCGGCGCGGCGTTTCGATCTCGCGGTCGACGTCCCGGTGCACGCCACACTGTTTTCGGTGTCCACATCGGAATCCGTGCTCGCCGTCGTCATGCACCATATCGCGGGGGACGGTTGGTCGACGGCGCCGCTGCTCCGGGATCTCGCCACGGCGTACGCGGCTCGGCTCGACTCCGCGCCTCCGGGGTGGACCGACCTCCCGGTGCAGTACGTCGACTACGCGTTGTGGCAGCACGAACTCCTCGGCTCGGAGACCGACCCGGAGAGTGTCATCTCGCAGCAGGTCGCGTTCTGGTCGACGGCTCTGCACGGAATGCCGCCGGAGTTGCCGATGCCGTTCGACCGCCCCCGGCCGTCGGTGTCGTCGTATGCCGGTGACGTGGTCGAGTTCGCCGTTGATGCCGCGGTGCACGCGCGGTTGGTCGAGATCGCGCGTGTGTGCCGGTGCACGATGTTCATGGTGGTGCAGGCGGCGCTCGCGGGGTTTTTGACTCGGCTTGGTGCCGGTGATGACGTGCCGGTCGGGGCGGCGCTGGCGGGGCGTACCGATGACGCGCTCGATGATCTTGTGGGTTTCTTCGTCAATACGCTGGTGCTGCGCAACGACACCTCGGGGAATCCGACGTTTCGGGAGTTGCTGGCGCGGGTTCGGGATGCGGATCTGGCGGCGTTCGCGCATCAGGATGTGCCGTTCGAGCGTCTGGTCGAGGTGCTCAACCCGGTCCGATCGACGTCTCGGCATCCGCTGTTTCAGGTCATGCTCGTGCTGCAGAACAACGCGGAAGCGATGTTGGAGTTGCCCGGGGTCACGGTCACCGACGAGCGTTTCGAGCTGGGGATCGCGAAGTTCGACATGACCTTCGGGCTCTCCGAGCGCCCCGACGCGGGCGGCATCGACGGTGGGCTGGAGTTCGCCACCGACCTGTTCGACCGGGCGACGATCGAGTCGGTCGCGGACCGGTTCGTCGCGTGGCTCGCCGACCTGTCGGCCGGTGTGGATGGCCGGATCGGAGACGTCGACCTCACCACCGCCACGGAACGTGACACGTTGCTGCGCCACCGCTCCGGCTTCCCGGTCGACCGGACCGTGCACGGCCTGTTCGAGCAGCGGGTTCGTGCCAACCCGGCCGCCATCGCGATCACGTGCGACGGCGTCGAGCTGACGTACCAGCAGCTCAACGCACGTGCGAACCGGCTCGCCCGACGGCTCGTCGCGGCGGGCGCGGGTCCGGAGACGCTGGTCGCGTTCGCGCTGCCGCGGTCGGTCGACACCGTCGTCGCGATCCTCGGCGTGCTGAAATCCGGTGCCGGTTACCTGCCGCTCGACCTCGCGCACCCGGCCGAGCGGATCGCGTTCGTGCTCGGCGACGCCGCCCCCACCTGCGTCATCGCCACGACCGACGTCTCCGCGACGCTGCCCGCCGGCGTGCCGCTCGTGATGATCGACGAGGACGCGCCGGGGCCCGACAGTGACCTCGGCATCGCCGTCGAGCCCGGCCACACCGCGTACGTCATCTACACGTCCGGATCCACTGGCACGCCGAAAGGCGCGCTGGTTCCGCACCACAACGTCGTGCGGCTGTTCGACACGACCGAGGCGGCGTTCGCGTTCGCCGACACCGACGTCTGGACGCTGTTCCACTCCTTCGCGTTCGACTTCTCGGTCTGGGAGCTGTGGGGTGCGCTGCTCTTCGGTGGCCGGGTCGTCATCGTGCCGTTCGAGATCAGCCGCGACCCGGTCCGCTTCCTGCGCCTGCTCAGCGACGAACAGATCACCCTGCTCAGCCAGACACCGGCCGCGTTCGCACAGCTCATGGCCGCCGTCGAGGAGAGCCCGTCGGTGCCGTTGTCGCTGCGGCGGGTCGTGTTCGGTGGTGAAGCGCTCGAACCCGCCCGGTTGACCGGATGGTTCGATCGGTTCGGTTTCGACGAGCCATTGCTGGTCAATATGTACGGCATCACCGAAACCACGGTCCACGTCACCTATCGGGCGATCACGCCCGAGATCCTGGCCGGCGGGTCGGACAGCCCGATCGGCGTCAGCATCGGTGACCTCGGGCTCTACGTGCTCGACGACTTCCTGCGCCTCGTGCCGCCGGGCATCGTCGGCGAGCTGTACGTCGCCGGCGCCGGCCTCGCCCGCGGCTACCTCGGCCGACCGGCCCTGACCGCGTCCCGGTTCGTCGCCGATCCGTTCCACCGGCGAGCGCATGTACCGCACCGGTGACCTCGTCCGCTGGAGCGGCGACGGCGCGATGGAGTTCGCCGGCCGGTCCGACGACCAGGTGAAGATCCGCGGGTTCCGGGTCGAGCTCGGGCGAGATCGAGGCCGTGATCGGTCGCCACCGACGCGCAGGTCGCGGCCACCGTGGCGATGGTCGCGGGAAGACCGCCTCGTCGCGTACGCGTCGCCGGTCGACGTCGATCCGGATGCTCGCCGAGCGCACGCCGCCACCGTGCTGCCCGACTACATGGTGCCGGCCGCCTTCGTGATGCTGGACGCCTTGCCGTTGACCGCGAACGGCAAGCTCGACCGTCGTGCGCTGCCGGACCCGGAATCGACGGCGACACCGCCGGCCGGGCGCCCCGCGGACCGCGCGAGGAGCGGCTGCTGTGCGGCCTGTTCGCCGAGGTGCTCGGCGTCGCGCAGGTCGGCATCGACGACAGCTTCTTCGACCTCGGCGGCCACTCGCTGCTCGCCACGCGGCTGCATCGGCCGGATCCGCGCGGCGTTCGGCGTCGAACTGCGCGTCCGCGCGATGTTCGAGGCCCCGACGGTCGCCGAACTCGCCGCGCTGCTCGGCGTGGCCGGCGACCCGGCGCTGCCGGAACTCGGCCGGGCGCGGACCGCGCCCGAGCTGGTCCCGCTGTCCTTCGCGCAGCAGCGGCTGTGGTTCCTCGCACAGATGGAGGGTCCGTGCGGCGACGTACAACATGCCGTCCGCGCTCCGCCTGCACCGGTGCGTCGACGAGCCGCGCTCGCCGCCGCGCTTCGCGACGTGCGTCGGCCGCCACGAGAGCGCTGCGCACCGTGTTCCCCGATCGACGACGGCGTACCCCGGCAGCAGGTGCTGGCCCGCTCGCGTCGACCGCCGGGCTGCTCACCGACGACGAGCTGCAGCGCGGCCGCGCTCGCCGAGGTGGCCGCGGTCCGCTTCGACCTCGCCACCGACGTCCCGCTGCGCGCCACGCTGTTCGCGCTCGGCGCCACGGCGAGCACGTGCTCGTGCTGGTCATGCACCACATCGCCGGCGACGGCTGGTCGACGGCGCCGCTGCTGCGCGACCTCGCCGAGCGCCTACGCCGCCCGGCGTGCGCGGCGACGCGCCCCGGCGTGGGAGCCGCTGCCGGTGCAGTACGCCGACTACGCGCTCTGGCAGCGCGAACTGCTCGGTGCCGAGGCCGACGCGGGCAGCGTGATCGCCGGCAGCTCGCCTACTGGCGCGCGCACGCTGGCCGGCCTGCCGACGAGCTGTCGCTGCCGTCCGACCGGCCCCGGCCGCCGCTCCTAGTCTACCGCGGCGACGTGGTCGCGTTCGCGCGTCGACGCCGACGCTGCACGCGCGGCTGCGCCGGCATCGCCCGGCAGACCGCGGAGCACGCTGTTCATGGTGCTCCAGGCCGCGCTCGCCGCGCTGCTCACCCGACTGGGCGCGGGCACCGACATCCCGCTCGGCACGCCGGTCGCCGGCCGACCGACGAGGCGCTGGACGACCTGGTCGGCTTCTTCGTCAACACGCTGGTGCTGCGCACCGACACCTCCGGCGACCCGACCTTCCGCGAGCTGCTGGCCGGGTGCGGGAGGCCGACCTGGCCGCGTACGCGCACCAGGACCTGCCGTTCGAGCGGCTGGTCGAGGCGCTCAACCCGGCCGCGTCGCCGGCCCGCCACCCGCTGTTCCAGGTCATGCTCGTGCTGCAGAACACGCCCCGACGGCGACGCTGCGGCTGCCCGGCCTCGACGGTCGCGGCCGAGCCGGTCCAGACGGCGCGTCGCGAAGTTCGACCTGACGTTCGACCTGACCGAGACGCCGGCGACGGACCGGCGGTCATCGCGGCGTGGCTGGAGTACAGCACCGACCTGTTCGACCGGGTCCACCGCCGGCGCTGGTCGACGCGCTGGTTGCGCTGCTGCGCGGCCGGTCGAGTCGCCGACGCCGGACCGGCCGATCGGCCAGATCGACGTCCTGACCGCCGGCGAGCGCGAGCGCGCTGCTCGGGTGCACCGGGACCGACGCCGCGCGGCCGGCCGGCGCCTGCCCGAGCTGTTCGAGGACAGGTGCGCCGGCACCCGGACGCGGTCGCCCTGGTCGTCGGCGAGCGACCGCTGACCTACGCCGAGCTCGACGCGCGCGCCAACCGGCTCGCGCGAGCTCTGATCGCGCGCGGCGTCGGGCCGGAGACGTCGTCGCGCTCGCCCTGCCGCGCTCGGCGCTGACCTGGTCGTCGCGCTGCTCGGCGTGCTCAAGGCCGGCGCCGCCTACCTGCCGCTCGACCCGGCTACCCGGCCGATCGGTCGCGTTCATGCTCGAGCGACGCCGCGCCGGTCTGCGTGCTCACCGGCGCCGGCGCGTGCTCGCCGGGAGCCGGCCACGCTGGACCGTGCTGCCGCTGGATCGCCGCGGCGACCGTCGGCCGCGGACGCGTCCGGCACCGACCCCGCGGACGCCGCGGATCGGCGAGCCGGCGACACCGCCTACGTCATCTACACCTCCGGCTCGACCGGCACGCCCAAGGGCGTCGTGGTCACCCACCGCAACGTCGTGCGGCTCGTTCGACGCGACTGACGCGGCTCTACGGCTTCGGCGCCGAGCGACGTCTGCTCGCTGTTCCACTCGTACGCGTTCGACTTCTCGGTCTGGGAGCTGTGGGGGCCCTGCTGCACGGCGGCCGCCGGTCGTGATCGTGCCGTTCGAGGCCAGCCGCGACCCCGGCCGCGGTTCGTCGAGCTGATCGCCGCCGAGCACGTCACCGTGCTCAACCAGACGCCGTCCGCGTTCTCGCAGCTGATGCAGGCCGCGCCGACGATCCCGCCGGCACGCTGGCCGCTCTGCGCCGCGTGGTCTTCGGCGGCGAGGCGCTGGAACCGGCCCGGCTGGCCGTGGCTCGACCGTGTCGGCGCTCGCGAGCCGCTGCTGGTCAACATGTACGGCATCACCGAGACGACCGTCGCACGTCACCTACCAGCCGCTGACCGCCGACGGCGCGCGGCCGGGGCGGCAGCCCGATCGGCCGTGCGATCGCCCGACCTCGCGGATCTACGTGCTGGACGACCGCGCTGCGGCCGGTGCCGGCCGGGGTGCCCGGCGAGCTCTACGTCGCCGGCCCCGGCCTGGCCCGCGGCTACCTCGGCCGGCCCGGGCTGACCGCCGAGCGCTTCGTCGCCGACCCGTTCGGCAGCCGGCGACGCGCATGTACCGCACCGGCGACCTGGTGCGCTGGCGGCCGACGGCGCGCTCGAGTTCCTCGGCCGCGCCGACGACCAGGTCAAGATGCGCGGCTTCCGGGTCGAGCTCGGCGAGATCGAGGCGGTGCTGCGCCGCGCACCCCGCGTCGCCGCAGGCCGTCGTGTTGGCCGTGCGAGGACCGGGCCGGCGACACCGACTCTGGTCGCCTACCTGCGTGGTCGCCGGGCCGCGCCGACCCGGAGCTCGCGAGCGCATGCTGCGCGCACGCGCGCTGCCCGACTACATGGTGCCGGCCGCGTTCGTCGTGCTCGACGCGCTGCCGCTGACCGCGAACGGCAAGCTCGACCGGCGCGCGCTGCCGGCCCCCGACTTCAGCGGCCGCGACGAGAGCCGACGGCGCCGCGCACCGCCGACGAGCGAGATCCTGTGCGAGCTGTTCGCCGAGGTGCTGGGCGTCGGCACGGTCGGCATCGACGACAGCTTCTTCGACCTCGGCGGCCACTCGCTGCTCGCGACCCGGCTGGTCAGCCGGATCCGGAACGCCTTCGACGTCGAGCTGAACATCCGCAGCGTCTTCGAGGCGCCGACGCCCGCGCACTCACCGCGCACCTGCTCGACGACACCGCGGACGATCGGCGTGTTGCTGCCGCTGCGTGCTACCGGCTCCCTGCCCCCGGTCTTCTGCGTGCACCCGGCCGGCGGGATCGCGTCGTCTACTGGGGCCTGATGCCGCCACATGGACCCGGACTAGCCGGTTTACGGGCTGCAGTCACCCGGCTGGTCCCGCGAAGGGGATCCGTTGACGATCGAGCAGATGGCCGACGCCTACGTGGAGTCCGTGGCGCGGTGCAGCCGTCCGGGCCATACCGGCTGCTCGGGTCGGCCGGCGGGGTGGTCGCGCACGCGATGGCCGTTATCTTGCAGGGGCGCGGTGAGGTTGTGTCGTCGCTCGGACGCTTGACGGGTATCCGCGGGCCGAGATGCCTAGTGGGTCCGTGTCGCCGGAAAGCCCGGCGGTGATCGCGGCGTTCCTGGAGTCGCTGGGAGTGCCTGTCGATGATGTCGCCGCCGACTTCACGGAGAAGCGGTTGGTGGCGCTCGCCGCCGGCGGCACGGGTGCGCTGGCGGCGATTCCGACCGGTCGGGTGCTCGACATGCTCGCGGTTTTCGGCGAAAACCTGACAGTGCGTCAAGATTTCACGGGTATGTACACCGGTGAGCTGCTCTTCTTCGAGGCTTCGCATCGGGATGAGGCGTCGCCTTCGCAGTGGCGTGATTACGTGACGGGCGCGATCGAGGTCGTTCCGGTCGGGTGCGAGCACGGCGAGATGGTGACGCCGGAAGCGCTGGCGACGATCGGGCCCGTGGTGGCGCGTCGGTTGGGCCGATAGCCGCTCCGGCGGATGTGTCGGCGCGAAGACTTGTGGCTGCTATGGAGCCTGTTGCTGAATTGCCGGTGGCGGGTGGGTGTGTCGGGCAGTGTGGTGGGGCCTGGGTGGGATGCCGGGCCCCACCGTCGTGTGGGGGCTGTTCTGCGGTGGGCTTGTCCGTGGTGTCGGGGGCTTGGTTAGGCGTGTTGGAGGGTGTGGAGGCGGCGGAGGTTGTGGGCGAGGGCGGCGAGGGTGAGTTCGGCGGTGGCGGCGGGCAGTCCGCGTAGGAGGAAGGTGCGCAGGCCGGTGCGGTCTTTGAGGTGGCCGTTGATGGGTTCGATGGTGGCGCCGCGTTTTTTGTAAAGGGCGGCGCCGTCAGGGGTGCGGAGGCGGTGGTGATGGCCGGGGTTGCGGTGACGCCGTCGGGTGGGTGTCCGGTGGTCGGGTCGGTGGTGGCGGCGTGGTGCAGGTCGCGGCTTTTGCCGGTGGCGATGAGCCGGTCGGGGCCGGGTGCGGTGAGGTTGGCGTGGCTGTGGTAGCCGTTGTCGGCCAGGACGGTGCCGATGGTGGCGTCGGTGGTGGGGTCGGGTCGGTGCGGGCGTAATGCTGCGGCGGTGGTGGTGGTTTTGTGGAGCATGGGCAGGAGTTGGTTGACGTCGCCGGTGTCTTGGACGAGGTCGCCGGCGATGATGAAGTGGTCCCCACTGGCGGCGAGTTGGGCGTTGTAGCCCTGGATGAAGCCTTTGCGGGTGGGCATCAGCCGGGAGTCGGGGTCGGTGCTGTTGCGCTGCGGCGGTGTGACCTTCTTGGATTTCCCGGTCGTGGTGGCGGTCGTGGGCGGTGCGTCGCTGCCACTGTTCGGTGTTGCCGCGGCCGCGGCGGCTGCTTGGGCTGCTGCTGCCTTGGCGGCTTCGACAGCGGCGCGGGTGAACCGATTATCGGGGCCGTGGTTGGTGGTGAGCCGGGCGGCTTTCGCCTCGGCCAGGGCGACGGGGTCGACACCGCGGGGGGTGCGGCCCGGGATCGATTCGGTGCGGGCCCGCCGCAGATAGTCCGCGGCCTGCTGCCGTTGGGTTTCGGACAGTTCACCGGCCCGGGCCTGTTCGGTGTTGAGTTCGTCCAGGCAGCGCCGCAGCCGGGCGGCCCGCTCGGCCCGACCCGCGGCGCCGCGCCCGCCCCCGTCGGGGGGTTCGTCACCGCGGCGGTCCGGCCCGAACAGGGCGTCCTGTTCGGCGTCGGCCGCCGCAGCCTGCGCCGCCAGTTCGGAGACCGTCACGACGTAGAAATCCCGGCGGTGGTTGGCGTCGATCGACGCATTCGCCGCGATCTTCGTGCCGTCGATCGCCACGATCCCCAACCGGACATAGCCGGCCCGGGCGCATACCGCCAGGACCTGCGCGAACAGATCGGTGACCTCGGCCAGATGCCGCTGCCGGAACCGGGCGATCTGGGTGTGGTCCGGGACGTCCTGGGCGCAGATCACCCGGAACGCCACATCGGTGTGACAGGCCCGCTCGATCGCCCGCGACGACCGCACCCCGTTCGCGTAGCCGTAGATCAGCAACGCCAGCATCATGGCCGGGTCGAACGCCCGCCGCCCGGCCCCACCCAACGCGTACCGGCCCGTCAACGCCCGCAGATCAAGGTGCCCGACCACGTCCAGGACCAACCACACCTGATGATCAGCCGGCAACCAATCGACCATGTCCACCGGCAACAGGAACCGCTGATCACGATCCACCGGCCGAAACCGCTTCGCCATCCCCCAATTATCGACGCATATCTATACAAAGACAACCAACATCACATATCGAAAACGCACAGGCTCTGTTCCTAAACCCACGGCGGACTCGGGTCGGGGTGAGGCGATCGGGCGCGGCGGGTTTCTCCCAGGGTCGGCGGAGGTCTTCGGTGAGGGCTCGGGCGAGCCGGAGCTGGGTGTGGGCGACGATGACGATCCAGGTCCAGCGGTCGGCGGCTGTCGGGGCGCGGAGGTTGGGGTCGGGTCCGGCCGAGGGTTTGTTTCGGGAAGCGGAAGGTGTGTTCGAGATCGAAGCGGCGGAGAAACGTCTGCCAGAAATGGTCGACGTCGGTGCTGGGGGTGTGGGTGGTGGAGAACCATAGCCAGACGGGTTTGGGGTGCCGTTCATTGGGGAGATGCTCGACCTGCAGCCGCATTAGGGTCCCTTCGATGGTAGGGAGTGCACCGTTGTGGTCGAGCCAGCAGGAGCGGTGGGTGAGCCTTGGGTGGACTCGGTTCCAATGCGGTTGCGGTCTCTGTGCCGTAGTGGCTGGTGTCGGTGCGTGGTGATCGGGGATGGGGTGGGCCAGGTCGTCGGGTCGGTGAGTGGAGAGTTTGGGCTGCGTTGACGGGGTCGGCCGCCGATGACCTGGGCATCGTGGTGGTGCCGGCAGCCGCATGACCCGATCGGAGCGAAGCCGGCCGAGCAGCTCGACGGGCAGGTCGGCAAGGACGTAGGCGAGGCGGGGGATGTCGTAGCCGGCGTCGATGACGATCAGGATCCGTGGTTCACCGGCGTGGTACTGGCCTGCGGCGATGAGCCGTTCAACGACACCGCGGAGCTGGGTGGCGGTGATCGCGGTCGTGTCGTCGGCAGGGCCGAGCCGGACCGCGTCGAGGATCGCGGTCCAGGAGTGGCGGCCGGTCTCCAGGGCGGCGACGAAGGAGTAGGGCCAGCCCGGGATGAGCTGCGCGGAGTTTCTTCCTCGGCCGTAGATGTGGCAGAACAGACGCTCCGGGCTGCTGCCGGCGTCCGAGCGGAGCCACGGCGACACATCGACCGCCAGGACAATCAGGCCGCCGGCCGCGCGCGGTAGCGACAGGCCGGCCAGGGACCGCCGGAGCTGATCGACGTCGAGATAGCCGCTGTTCACAGCGTCGTACATGGCTCCGTGACCACGCCGATGCTCCGGGGCCAACACGAGATCGACCAGGGACTTCACTGGCCCGTCTGCGCATAGCAGCGCATCCGTGAGCTCGAACAGCTCGTCCCTGCGGTTCCACAGCGCGTCGTAGAAATCGATCCGGAACCTTGATAACACGCTCAACGCCTCGACGCCGCACGGATCTTCGGGCACAATCACCCTCACGGCCTTGGTGTTTCGATCTTGTGTCCTCAACAAACACATGATCACGCCAAGGCCGCTCACTGTCCACAGTGAACACATAAATATTCGCAGTCAAACACTCAAAGGGTTAAACGACAGGCTCTATGGCGACCACAGGTCTTCGCGCTGTGAGTTCACGCGGCGGCGAATGATCGTGCTGACGTTCGGTTGTCTCGGATATCACCGAAGGCGACGGGTTTTCGATGATCCAGGAGAACTGACGTTGCTGGGACCCCGTTAATCCCCCTGGATCATCGAAATTCGGCGGCGGATGCGGATCGTTCCACGAACTGATGGTCTACGGCTTTGAAGACGGGGTCGCGGGCGCCGGTTCGGTGCTTGGCTGGCAGTCGGACAGGCGTACCGGCTCGCCGAACGCCACCGCCATCCGCTGCTCCCCGACGTATTTGCGGCGCCCGTGCGCAATCACGATGTTGTCGAGGAGGAGCACGTCGCCACGCTGCCATTGCACTTCCGCGGCGACCTTCGCGTACGCGTCCTCCAGAACATGCACTTCGGTTTCGGAGATCGGAGAACCGTCGCCGACGGACGTGTTGAACGGCAGCCCGTCGGACCCGAACGCCTCCACGAACACCTCCCGGTCCACCGGATCGAGGCCCCACTCGTTGAGGAAACCCGCCTGGTTGAACCAGCATTCGGCGCCGGTGACCGGGTGCCGGATGAACGCCGGGCGCACCCGCTTGGTCCGGAACTCGCCAGGCAACCACGCGAAACCGATCGCGTCATAGTCGCAGCGGTCCTCGACGTCCTCGGCGTCCCGGGCGTCGAACGCCTCGGCCCAGGAGATGCCCATCCGGTCGCGGAACGTACGCGTCATCGCCCAGCCGTGTTCCCGGAGCCGCGCCACGAGGTCTTCGGGCAGCATTTCCGCGACGCGGCGGGTGTCCGCGAGCAACGTCTGCCCGCCGGAGGTCGGCGGCTCCAGGCATGCCTGCATGACGACGTTCGGGAAGGTGAGCGAATAGCTCTGCTCGTTGTTCGGGCACAGGTCGCGTTCGGTCGGCCACTGCGTCGGTGACCACAGGCCGGCGCCGACGCGCTCTCGCGATCCGAACGACTCGGCCGGATCGACGGGCACCCGGATGAACACCTCCCGGATCGCGGCGACGTCGTCGTACGAGGTCAGCGGCAGACCGCGGATCAACACGGCGCCGTGCTCCGGCAGGGCCGCCCGGATCTGCGGCGCGTACGTGCGAAGCCACTCCACCGGGTCGGGAACCTCGGACGGCACGGTCAACATGATCGGGAGCGCGTCCGGCGCACCCGTGATGAGCTGGTAATCCATGGTTACCTCCTCGACGAAGCGGTCGTGGCCATCGGTTGTGTCGCGGCCGCCGCGATGATCTCGACGGCGCGGTCGATGTCGTCGCGGCTGATATCCGCGTACGTCACGGCGCGAATCAGACCGGTGCCGCCGAGTTCACCCACGGCGACGCCACGCCGCCGAAGCACCTCGATGAACTCGGCCGTGGTGAAGCCGGCGGGGTCGGCGCGGAACATGACGATGTTCGTCTCGACCGTGCCCGGATCGATGATCAGCTCGGGCACGTCAGCGAGACCGGCGGCGAGACGCCGCGCGTTGTCGTGGTCCTCGGCCAGGCGCAGGCGCATGTCGGCGACGGCCACGATGCCGGCCGCCGCGACGATGCCGGCCTGCCGCATGCCGCCACCGAGCATCTTGCGGATGCGGCGGGCGCGGTCGACGACGGCTCGGGTGCCGGCCAGCATCGACCCGATCGGCGCGCACAGGCCCTTCGACATGCAGAACTGCAGCGAGTCCACGTGCCGGGCGAGGTCGGCAACCGGCAGGTCGAGGCGAGTGGCGGCGTTGAAGAGGCGGGCGCCGTCGAGATGCACGGGAACGCCGCGCGTACGCGCCAGATCGTGAACTTCCCGCAGGTACGGCGGTCCGAGCACCCGTCCGCCGCGACGGTTGTGACTGTTTTCGAGGCAGATCAGCGCGGGTGGCGCGAATTCCGGATCGGTCTGGTCCTCGGGGAACGCGGCGGCCAGGTCGTCGAGCGCGATGCGGCCGTCGAGCCCGGTAGCGACCGGGTGGTAGACGGCGCCGCCGCAGACGGACGCGCCACCGGCCTCGTGTACGTAGATGTCGCTCTCGTCCCCGCAGATCAGCTTGCCGCCTCTGGGGACGTGCGCCATGATCGCCGCGAGGTTCGCCATGGTGCCGCTCGGCATCAGGCACGCGGCTTCCATCCCGAGCAGGTCGGCGACGAGTTCTTCGAGGTGGCAGACGGTCGGATCCTCGCCGTAGACATCGTTTCCGACGACCGCTGTGGCCATCGCGTCGCGCATCCGCTGCGTGGGCTGGCTGAAGGTGTCGCTACGCAGGTCGATCATGACGTTGGCCGATCGATGACGAGCGTGATCCGGGCGACGGCTTCGCGGAGCGCCGCTTCGACGCCGTCGGGTGTCTCCGCCGTGGCGATGACGAAGCCGAGGCGGTCGTACGCGTTCGTCGCCGGCCGTACGTCGGTTCCGGGCGCGCAGCGCAGCTCGACCGTGGTCACGCCGGGCACGTCGCGGGCGGCGTCCAACCCGTCGGCGCCACGGAACACGCCCGGCGAATCAGCCACGAGGAAGCGGATTCCGGCATAGCCGCCGCGTTGCCCGGCCAGGTCGAGCGGTTGCCCGGCCGTGGCGGCCAGTTGCTGATCGAGGAGGTCCACGCCGATCGAGGCGCGGACGAGTTCGGGGATCATGCCACCGGCGAGCCGTGCGTTGATCTCGATCACGCGTACCCAGCCGTCCGCGTCGATCCGCACCTCGGTGTGCGCCGGTCCCCATTCGTAGCCGACGGCCTTCAGCGCGTGCTGGGTCGCGTTCCACATGTCGTCCGCGATGTCGGCCGGGATCGGAGCCGGGAAGACGTGGCCGGTCTCGACGAAGTGCGGAGGCGCCGAAACCCGCTTGGCGGTGATGCCGATCAGGGTCGGGGTGCCGTGCACGCTGAAGGTCTCGACGCTGTACTCGGGCCCGTCGACGTACTCCTCGACGAGCGCCGTCCGGGTGGTCGTCTGGCCGCGCACGTTCACGGCCACCGCGCGGATCGCGGCGATCTGCTCGGTCACCTCGGCCGGTGAGTGGCACAGGCGCACGTTCGCCGACCCGGTGTCGTCGGCGGGCTTGACGACGCACGGCAGCCCGATGGCCTCGATGGCGGCGTCGGGATCGGCGTCGGGCGGCACGATCTCGAACGGGGCTGGGCGACTCCAGCCGAGGCCAGCGCCTCCCGGGTCCGGGTCTTGTCGCGGCACGTCGCCACGGCGGCCGGACGGGTTGCCGGGCAGCCGCATGTCGGCCGCGAGTTCGGCCACCGTCACAGGTAGAAGTCGCTGGTCGTGGTGACGCCGACGTACTCGCCGTCGCCGATCGCGGCGCGTAGGGAGGTCAGGTCGTTCGTGTCGCACTCGACGACGTGGGCGCCGGTCCCGTCCAGACCCAGGTAGCGCGCCGGGTTGGCGGTGAACAGCACCGCGTCGATCCCGGCGTCGCGGCGGCGGGCAGCGCGGCCATGCCGCTGCCGGTGGTGTTCGATTCGACGAAGGCCATCCGCCGCGCAGGCGCCGCGTGCGGCAGGATCGCGTGCGACCACGATGACACCGGTCCGGGTACGAGACCGTTCCGGCTCGGGCCGCTGCTCCATCGCCTCGAGGTGCTTGCCGTCCAGTAGCCGTCGTCGAAGACCTGTCGGCGTAGCGGTCGCCGCGGTCGGGGAAGATGCCGGCGACCGCGGTCTCGGGCGGCGCGCTGCGCGGCGAGCGTACAGCAGCACCTGGTAGACCGATCCGGCCGTATTCCCGCCGAAGAGCTGCTGTTGCGCCGCGAGCGCACGGGCACCGGCGAACGCTTCCCGATCGTTGAGCCAGTGCACCTCGTCGACCAGGTCATGTATCGAGGTTCGCCGGGCTGCAGACTGTTGCCCAGCCCGCTCTGGCGCCGCGTCGGCACGTCCCTCTGGCCGAACAACACGCTGCCGACGCAGTCGACGGCGACCACGCGAGGCCGCTGACCGAGCAGGCGCAGCCCCGCCGCCGTGCCGCAGAGCGAGCCGCCGCTGCCGACCGAGCCGACCAGCACGTCGACGGTGCCGAGGTCGGTGCGCAGTTCTTCGGCGAGGCCACGGTAGGCCGCCGGATTGTCGGGGTTGCTGTACTGCTGCGGCCAGAACGCGCCCGGAAGCGTCTGCCGGAGTTCGGCGAGCCGTTCCAGACGGGCGCTCTGCCAGCCGTTGCCGGTCATCGCGGCGACGACGTGCACGGCGCAGCCGGTCGCCCGCAGTTTCGCCAGCGTGATCGCGTCGATGCGGGGATCGGTGACGATGTGGACCTCGTGACCGAGTGCGCGGCCGACGATCGCGAGCCCGAGGGCCATGCTCCCGGACGAACTCTCGACGATCGGGGCGCCGGGCAGCAACCGGCCGGACCGACGCGCCTCCAGGATCATCTGCCGGGCCACGCGATCCTTCATGCTGAACAGGTTCTGCAATTTCGAGTTTCGCGTACACGTGGGTGCCGGCCGAGTCCGGCCGCGCAGCCGTACCAGCGGGCGTGTGGCCGATCGCGTCAACGACATTGTCGAAGATCATGTTGTTTTCTCCCGGGCTCAATCGAAGTGCAGCGAGTGGTAAACCGACACGTTGCCGACCAAGGCGCAGGCAGACCCGTTCGGCCGCGAGCGCGTTTGCCGGTGTAGTGCGGGTCGTCGTCGGCGAGCAGCAGGCCGATGACGGTGCCGCTGTGCGCCGTGACCACGCCGAGCGCGCCGATGTCGGCACCGGCGCTGATCAGGGCGCCGAGCGTACGTTTCGCGTGCAGCTGCTGATTGCGTTCCGCGCTGCGGGTCGTGACGCGCCCGATCGCCGGCAGGTCCCGGTCGGCGACGGCGGCGGGTCAGCTCCGCGAGCAGGCGGCTGTAGGCGCGACGATCGCGCGCGTCGAACGGTTTCGGCATGGTGTTGAACCGCATCGTGTCGACGACGCCGCCCTCGTCCAGGCCGACGATCGTCAGCGGCGGCAGCTCACCGAGGGTCGCGCGCAGCCGGACCTGCCGATGGTTGAACGCCGCGATCGCGTTGTACATGACACCGTCGGTCGGCTCGATCCGCCGCAGCAGCGCCTCGATGGACGCCCCGGGCAGCACACGCCGAACGCGTTGCCGACCGCCCGGGCCGTCGCGACCAGGTCGGCCGACGAACTCGCGAGGCCCTTGCCCTCCGGGATCGCGCTGCCGATCACGAGCCGCCCGCCACCGGTGAACCCGGCACTGGTCAGCATCGCCCGGGCCAGAGCCACCGCCTTGTGTTTGTAGGCGGGCGACACGGTGATGCCCGGGCTGGACGGTCGCGTCACGAAGGTGGCCGTGCTCCAGCACGAGATCGGCAACGTGACGAGGAAGTCGACCCCGTCCTCGTCGACCCCTTGCAGCAACTCACCGAAGGTGCCGAAGGCGCTGCTGATCCCGGACGCGCCGACATGCCCGGCGGCCGGCGCGAGCACGGCGGTCATGGTCGCCCCCGCTCGGCGAGGTGCGGCCATGCTGAAACGCGGTTCGCGCCGGCAGGCGCGCTCATGCGACCGACTGCATCCACGCGGCCGCTGCACGTTGCACCAACTCGGCCGCGGCCTCCGGCTCGGACCGGTGGAAGTGCCGCCCTCCGACCGGAAGCGTCCGCATGCTGACGTGCTCGGACACCGCTCGCCAGCGGCCGTCGTGTTCCGTGCCGACCCGGGTCGTCGCGTCATCGTGGGCCACGACGACGCACAGCGGCACGGTCATCGGCTCCGGCCGGCCGGTCGTCAGCAGGCGGGTGAAGTAGCGGTCGGCGGCGAGCGTGTCGTGCCGGTAGGCGGCGGCGACAAGGCGCGTGCGCTCGGCACCGAGCTCGTCGAATTCGGCGTACCCGTATTCGATGGCGATTCTGGCTTTGATCGCGGCGTCGCTGAGCTGTTCGGT
The DNA here is from genome assembly GCA_963797605.1 of uncultured Actinomycetota bacterium. Lineage (GTDB taxonomy): Bacteria > Actinomycetota > Actinomycetes > Mycobacteriales > Micromonosporaceae > DASQPR01. The sequence goes on from CAWCPX010000013.1 coordinate 89,336, forward strand.
CGCGGCGGCGCGCTGGTTGGCGGCGGCGACCGCGTCGATGTGGTGGGATCCGGCGAAGACGGCGCGGACGGCGGCACCGGGCAGGTGCGCCGCGGCGACCGCGACGGCGGCGCCGGTGCCCTGGCCCCACAGCATCACGTCGGTCAGGTCGAGCGCGCGCACCTCGGCGATCAGGCCGGCGGCCGTCTCGGCGACGGTCCGCAGCGGTTCGTGTCGGCGGCCGATGTCGTGGCCGGCGAGTTCGACACCGTAGACGGTGAACCCGCGGGCCGCGAGCGCTTCGGCGAACCCCTGGAAGTTGACGGCGTTGCCACTGGCGTCGGGCACGCACACGAGCGTCGGGCCGCCGGATCCGGACTTCGCCAGCAGATGCAGCGACCTGCGCCGCCCGGTCTGGGCACCGTCCATCGCGGAGGCCAGGTCCCGGAGCACCGGATGCGCCATGAGCTGCACCAACGACATCGTGCGCTGCAGCCGCACGATCAGCCGCACCGACGCGAGCGAGTCGCCGCCGAGGGCGAAGAAGTCGTCGTCGGCGGCGATGTCGTCGAGCGGCCGGCCGAGGATTTCGGACCAGGCGGCGGCGAGACGGCGCTCCGTGTCGGTCGCGGGTTTCGGCCGGTCGGGCCGCGGCGCGCTCGGTGCCGACGCCCGTTCGGCGAGCAGCTTCTTGTCGACCTTGCCGTTGCTGTTGACCGGGAAGTGGTCGAGCACTTCGCAGGTGGCCGGCAGCAGGTGCGGCGGCAGCGTGCGGCGCAATTCGGCGAGCACGGCGTCAGCGGACAGATCCGGGGCGCCCACGACGAACGCGGACATCGTGGTGTCGTGCGGGCCCTTGCGGGCGATGACGCTCGCGGCCCGTACGCCGTCGAGCAGCGTGATCTGTCGTTCCACCTCACCGAGTTCGACCCGCATGCCACGGACCTTGATCTGCTCGTCGCGACGGCCGAGGAATTCCAGGTTGCCGTCGCGCAGCCAGCGCCCGAAGTCGCCCGAATGGTAGAGGCGGGCGCCGGGGTGGTGCGGGTCGGGTTCGAACGCGGCGGCGGTGCGATCCGGGTCGTTGATGTAGCCGCGGCCGACGCAGATACCGGAGAACACGATCTCGCCGGCCGTGCCGAGCGGCACCAGCTCCAACTGCTCGTCGACGATGTAGACGCGGACGTTGCGGATCGGCCGCCCGACCGGCACGAGTTTCGTCGCGGGCACGGCGTCGATGACGGCGTGCGTGGTGTCGTCCGAGGCCTCGGTCGCGCCGTACGCGTTGACCAGCGGAATCCCGGGGTATCGAGCGAACCAGCGTTCGATGAGCCGTCTGCTGATCGCCTCGCCGGTCACCGACACGAATCGCACGGCGCCGAGGCGGCCCGCGCCGGGCTGCGTGTCGAGGTCGGTCAACAGCACGTCCAGATAGGACGGTACGAGTTGCGCGATCGTCGTGCCGCGCTCCACGAGTTCGTCGCGGAACCGACGTACGTCGAGGATGTCCTCCTGCGCGATGATCGCGGTCTGGCCACCGACGAGCCACGCCGCGACGAGCTGCCACAGCGAGATGTCGAAGCTGATCGGGGCGTTCTGCGCGACCACGTCACCGGCGCCGAGGCCGAGCACGTCGATCTTCGCCATGAGGTGATTGAGCATGCCGAGGTGCTCGCACATGGCGCCTTTCGGCAGCCCCGTCGACCCTGACGTGAAGTAGATGTAGGCGAGATCGTCCGGAGCGACGTCCACGCCCGGGTTGCCCGCCGGCGTGTCGCTCTCGATGACGTCCTCGATGGACAGAAGCCGTGGCGCGTCCGTGCCGTCCCATTCGGCGAGCGCGCCGGACAGGTGCCGGTCGCCGTCGCGGGCGGCGAGGACGGCCTGCGCCCGGCTCTGCCGCAGCAGGTGCCGGACCCGGTCGGCGGGGCAGTCGGGGTCGATCGGCAGGTATGTGAGCCCGGCTTTGAGGATGCCGAGCACCGAGGCGGCCCAGGGCAGGGTGCGTTCGGTGATGACGGCGACGACGGACTCGGCCGGATGGGCGCCCGCGAGCAGGGCATGGGCGACCCGGTTGGCGTACGCGTTCAGTTCGGCGTACGTCCACCCGTCCGCACCCGAGGCGGTGACCGCGATCGCGTCGGGGGACCGGGCCGCGACGTCTTCGATGAGTTCGTGCGGCCGCCGATCGGGAAGCTCCCGCGCGTCGCCCGTTCCGATACGCATGCGCTTTCCGGCCCCGGATTCCGTCTCTGACACCATTTCCGACCGCCATTTCCGCGTTTATCGGCGTGCGCTTATCGCGATGAATGAATTGGTTCGGCGAGTTGCCGACCGCCTCGATCCTATGGGCGTCGACGGCTGCGAATAGGCAGGAAAAACGGCAGCTGACCGGCAGAGCGGCAGATCCGTGACATGGCAAACTGCCGGGTTTCTGCCGCGCCTTCTGCCGCAACCGGCCACCGGCACGGCCGTAGCGTGAAGTCATCTGTTCCGCAGTGGACGCGATCAAATCCCATCACGGAAAGGCCATTGTGGTGAATCCATTCGAGGATCCGGACGGCAGTTATCTCGTGCTCATCAACGACGAGGAGCAGCGCTCCCTGTGGCCCGATTTCGCGGCCGTGCCCGGCGGCTGGACCGAGGAGCACCGGGGGAGCCGGGACGAGTGCGTCACCTACATCGACACGCACTGGACCGATCTGCGCCCGGCCAGCCTGATCCGCAAGATGGCCGAGACGTCCGCGTCGACCGGCGCGGCCCAGTAGCCATGCTCGCCACGACGCTCCCGGCGGGCTCCGTCGCCCTCGCCAACAACGAGACACCGTTGCCGCCGCCGGCCGCCGTCCTGACCGCGATCCACGCGGCGACCGAGTCCGCGCACCGCTATCCCGACCTCGGTAGCGGCACCCTGACCGCCGCTCTCGCGACCCATCTCGGGGTCCCCACGGAGCAGGTCATCGCGTCCGCGGGCAGCGGCGAAGTGCTGCTGGAGGCGTGGAACCTCGTTGCCCGGGCCCCGGCCGGCGCCGAGATGCCGTGTTCGCGACGCCCGGCTTCCCGCTCTACGACCTCGCCTGCGCCCGCGCCGGCCTCACCGCCACCCGGGTGCCGCTGCGTCCCGACGGCACGCACGACGTCGACGCGATGATCGCGGCGGCCAGCGAACCGACGGCCGGCCTGCTGGTCATCTGCAACCCGCACAATCCGACCGGCACGTACGTGACCGCGGCCGAGCTGGCGCGCGTGCTCGAGGCGGTCGACCCGGAGGTGCTCGTCATCGTCGACGAGGCCTACCGCGAGTTCGCCGACGCCACCGACTTCCCGGACGCGGTGACGATGCTCGGCCGGCACCCCAACATGCTCGTCACACGTACGTTTTCCAAAGCGCACGGCCTCGCCGGCCTGCGTGTCGGATACGCCGCCGGATCCCCGCCGACGATCGCCGCGCTGACCCGTTATCAGGTCCCGTTCACGGTCTCCGGCGCCGCCGTCGCCGGTGCCCTCGCCTGGCTCGACTGCCCGGAGGAGTTGCCCCGGCGCCTGGCCCCGATCCGCGCCGGCCGCGACGACCTCGCCGCCGGTCTGCGTACGCGTGGTTTCCGGGTGCTGCCGAGCCAGGCGAACTTCGTGTACGCCGTCGGCACCGGCGAACCGTGGGAGCGATCGCTGCGCGAACAGGGCGTCGACGTACGCGGTGTCGGGCCCGCCATCCGGGTCACCGTCAGCCGCCCCGCCGACCACGACGCGCTCTTCGCCGCCATCGACCGTCTTCGTGCCGGTTCCAGAAGCTGCCGATCGGCTCCGCCGTGACCCAGACGCCGACCGGCTGCGTGTGATCTTTGCCGGGATACAAACGCGGTATCCAGGCAAAAGATCAAGCCTTGCCGGATCGACCTCTGACTCGCGGCTCGCTCGAACGGACTTCTGAAACAGGCACTGCCCAACGAGAGGAAACCCCATGGATCGCCGTAGCACCGCTGTCGGCCTCGTCGCACCACCCGTTCGCGAGGTTCCGACGCCCTCGATACCGTCGGGTGTCCAGCGGATCTTCAACTCCGCCGTCGTCGCGTACGCGCTCAGTGCCGCGGTCGAACTCGGTCTGATCGACGCCATGCGCGCCGGCGACCCCGTCCACCTGCATCGCTTCGCCTCCGACAACAACCTGCGCGCGAACATCGTCGACGCGCTCGGCGAAGCGCTCGCCGCCGCCAACATCCTGCGGCTGCACGACGACGGCACCGCCACTCGCGGGCACGACTTCGAGGGCGCCGACCTCGCCCGCCCGTTCTTCTACTGGCTCGTCGGCGGCAACGGCAAGCTCCTCACGAGCCTGCCCGACCTGGCACGAGGCATCCGGCCAGCCACCGCGCCCGGAGAAGATCCCTGGGGCCGCAACGTGCAGGCCGTCGTCGTCTCCTCGCAAATCGGCGCGGCCGTCTACTTCGACAAGACGATGCGAGAGTGCCTGAAAGACGTCGCGTTCACGAACGTGGCCGACCTCGGCTGCGGCACCGGCAAGCGCGTCCTCGATCTGGTCGCCCAGCGCCCCGGCGCGAGCGGCATCGGCATCGACGTCGCCGACCGGGCCATCGAGATCGCCCGCGACAACGCCGAGCAGGCCGGCCTCGGGGATCGGGTCACGTTCCTCACCGGCGATGTCACCGAACTCGCACCCCGGCCCGAGTACGCGAACGTCGACCTGCTCACGTCGTTCCTGATGGGGCACGATTTCTGGCCGCGCGAGAACGCCGTGCGCTCGCTGCGGATGCTGCGCGAACGCTTCCCGAACGTGCGGGATTTCGTCCTCTGCGACGAATGCCGGCTGCCGCAGCCGACGAACCTCGACGACACGGTGTTCACGATGGGCTTCATGCTCGCGCACGCCGGCATGGACAAGTACATCCCTTCGATCGAGGAGTGGTACGGCGTCTTCGCCGACAGCGGCTGGCGGCCGGTGAGCGTGGTGCGGTCGGGTCTGCCGCCGTCGAACGTCGCCTTCCACCTGCGCCCGAGCAACTAGAGCGCGGGGAAGGGACCTCAGATGTCACACGTGGACAGCATGGCGCCTCCGGCCGAGATCGTGCCGCCGGAGCCACCGCCGCTGCGGCGCAACGGGCGTTTCCAGCTCGTCTGGATCGGTGCCGTCGCCGGTCAGCTCGGCGGCGAGGCCGCGGCGATCAGCTACCCGCTCATCATTCTCGCGATCACCGGATCTCCGGCGCGGGCCGGCCTGTTCGCGTTCGTGCTGCTCCTGGCGAACCTGATCTGCGCGATGCCGGGCGGCGCGATCGTCGACCGCGTCGATCGGCGGCGGCTCCTGCTCGTCACGGAGGGCGCGCGCGTGGTCGTCGCCGCGAGCGTCGCGCTGGCCCTGGCCCATCACGACCTGACGATGGCGCACCTGATCGTCGCTGCGGCCGTCCTCGGTGCCGCCGCCGCCGTCAGCACGCCCGCCCGGATGCTCTTCATCCGCTCGGTCGTCCCCGACCAGCAGCTCACGGCCGCGCTGACGCAGGAGGAGGTCCGGGACAACGCGGCCACGCTGGCCGGCCCGTCCCTCGGCGGCCTGCTGTACGGCCTGCGTACGCTGCTGCCGTTCGTCGCCTCCGCGATCGGGTACGCGATCTCCTGGATCTGCGTCCTGCTCGTGCGGATGCCGAGCGCGCCCACGCCGGCCGCAGAGGAGACAGCCGGGGAATCGCAGCGCACCTCGATGCTCCTCGGGCTGCGGGTGCTGATGCGCGATCCGGTGCTCCGGGCGGTCACGCTCGCCGTCGCCGCGCTCAACACCGCCGGCGCGCCGCTGGTCATCATCGTGACGGTCACGCTGCGCCACCAGCACACGGCCGCGTGGCTCATCGGCGTGGTCATCAGCGGTCTGGCCATCGGCGGCCTCGCCGGCGCCGCGCTCGTCGGCCCGCTGCACCGCCGGTTCGGCCCGGGCATGCTGATGCTCGTCGTCGTGCTGACCCAGGTGCCGATCTTCGTCGCGCTCGCGTTCCCGCTCGGACCGTGGGGCACCATGTTCGTGCTGGCCTGCGCCACGCTGGGCGTCCCGGCGCTGAGCGTCCTGATCGACATCCTCGTGTTCCGCCAGGTGCCCGACGAGCAGCGCGGCCGGGTCATCGCCGCCGCCATGCTGCTGTTCGGGCTCGGTGGGCCGATCGGCGCCGCCGGTGCGGGCTTCCTGCTGCAGTTCGCCGGCGTCGCCTGGACTGTGCTGATCATCGCCGGCATGCTCGCCGTCGCCGGTGGATACGCGGCCACCCGCCGCCAGTTGCGGCAGGCGCCATGGCCGGCGTGACGGCCAGACCGCTGACCGGGCGGATCTCGGACAGCCCGAACACGCTGCTGCGCGACGAGGTGCTCGATCCGCAATTCACCTACGAGATCAACAACCTCCTCCGCGGGTACGTCGCGGTGGAGAAGGTCCTCGTCGCGGAGTACGTCCGCATGAAGATCCTGACGCCGGCCGAGGGCACCACCGTGACCGCGCTGCTCGACGAGGTGACCGCGCCGGCGCTGACGGCCTCGGCCGCCGTGAACATGTCGGACGTCGCGTTCACTCTGGAGCGCTACGTCGAGGACCGGCTGCCGGCACCGATCCCGGCGTGGCACGTCGACCGCAGCCGCAACGACCTGCAAGCCTGCGCGCAGTTGTTGTTCGGCCGGGAGCAGTTGCGAGCCCTCGCGGATGCCCTGCTGGCGCTCGGCCGCAGCGCGCACCGCCTGGCCGGTGAGACCCGGTCGATGCCGATGCCCGGCTACACGCATTTCCAGGCCGCTCAGGTGATCACGCCCGGCTTCTACCTGGCCGCGGTCTCCGAGCAGATCCTGCACGCCTCCCAGCGGCTGCTCACGACGTACGACGGGATCGACGCGTGCCCGCTCGGCTCCGGAGCCATGTCCGGCCAGGAACTCGACTGGGACCGGGACCGCATGGCCGACCTGCTCGGCTTCGCTCGGCCGGAACCGGTGGCGCTCACCGGCGTCGCCTCACGTGGCTGGGTCGTCGAGATCACCGCGGAACTCAGCGTCCTCGGTGTCGCCCTGAGCCGCTTCGCCACCGATCTGCTGACGTGGGGGAGCAGCCAGTACGGCTTCATCGACCTCCCCGACGACCTCTGTGGCATCTCCTCAGCGATGCCACAGAAGAAGAACTTCCCGATCCTGGAACGCGTACGCGGGCGGACCGCGCATCTGACCGCCTTCCACCTCGACGTCGTGCTCGGACAGCGGAACACGCCGTTCGCGAACCTCGTCGAGGTGTCCAAGGAGGCCGGCACGCACCTGTTGACCGGCTTCACGGCCGCCCGCAGCGCCGTCCGGATGCTGACGGAGGTCTTCGACCGGCTCAGCTTCCGCGAGGACGTGATGGCCGCGGTCTGCGAGCGCGAGTTCTTCGGCGGATTCAGCCTCGCCAACACGCTCACGATGGAATCCGGCGTGCCGTGGCGCCTCGCCCAGGTCATCGCGGGTCAATACATCGTCGCGGCGATGGCGGCCGGGCTGGCCCCGAGCCAGATCGACGCCGGCCTGCTGCGACGGATCGCGGCCGACAACGGCGTGGAAGCACATGATGCGGAAACCGCCCTGCGCCGGGCGTTCGACGTGCGCGCGAACCTCGACGCCCTGACGTCGGCCGGCTCCGCGAACCCGGCGGCGGTGCGACAGGTCCTCGACGACCAAACCCGCGAGTTCGAACGGCTCGAATCCGCGTGGGCGCACCGGTGCCCGCGCGGCGGCGCCGACCCGATCGGTCGGCTATCACAGGGAACGGAGAGATGAGCACCGTGGATGACCGCATCAGGAAAGTCGTCATTCTCGGCGGCGGGACCGCGGGCTGGATGACCGCGGCCTACCTCGGAAAGGCGCTGCACGGGCACCGCCGACATCACGGTGCTGGAGGCTCCGACGATCCCGCGCATCGGCGTCGGCGAGGCCACGGTGCCCAACCTGCAACGGGCGTTCTTCGACTACCTCGGCATCGCCGAGGACGAATGGATGCGCGAGTGCAACGCGAGCTTCAAGATCGCCGTGAAGTTCGTCAACTGGCGTACGCCGGGCGAGGGCGCGGCGCGCACCGCGCGCGACTCGCGGGCCGGCCCGACCACTTCTACCACCCGTTCGGGCTGCTGCCGGAGCAGGACCAGATCCCGCTGTCGCACTACTGGTCCTATCACCGGCTGCACGGCGCAGACCGACGAGCCGTTCGACTACGCCTGCTTCAAGGAACCGGCGATCATGGACGCCAACTCGGGCGCCGCGATGGCTCGACGGCCGGCCGGCCACCCGCTACGCCTGGCACTTCGACGCCCACCTCGTCGCCGACTTCCTGCGCCGGTTCGCCACCGACAAGCAGGGCGTCGTGCACGTCGAGGACGAGATGACCGAGGTCGTGCATCGACGAGCGCGGGTTCATCACCGCGCTGCGGACCAAGACCGGGCAGGTACTCGAAGGCGACCTGTTCATCGACTGCTCGGGCTTCCGCGGCCTGCTCATCAACAAGGCGCATGGGCGAGCCGTTCATCGACATGAGCGACCACCTGCTGTGCGACAGCGCGGTCGCGACCGCCGTGCCCCACGACGACGAGCGTGACGGCGTCGAGCCCTACACCTCGTCGATCGCGATGAAGTCCGGGTGGACGTGGAAGATCCCGATGCTCGGCCGGTTCGGCAGCGGTTACGTCTACTCCAGCCAGTTCGCCACGCAGGACGAGGCGACCGAGGAGTTCTGCGCGCTGTGGGGCCTCGGGCCCGAGACACGACACTTCAACCAGGTGCGCTTCCGCGTCGGCCGCAACCGCCGGGCCTGGGTGAAGAACTGCGTCGGCATCGGGCTCGTCCTCGTGCTTCCTCGAGCCGCTGGAGTCGACCGGCATCTACTTCATCTACGCCGCCATCTACCAGCTGGCACGAAGCACTTCCCGGACCGCACGTTTCGACCCGATCCTCGTCGACAGGTTCAACCACGAGATCGAGACGATGTTCGACGAGACCCGCGACTTCATCCAGGCGCACTTCTACTTCTCGCCGCGCACCGACACGCCGTTCTGGCGGGCGAACAAGGAGCTGAACCTGGCCGACGAACATCCGGGAGAAGGTCGAGATGTACAAGGCCGGGCCTGGCGATCAACCAGCCGGTCACCGACGAGAGCAACTACTACGGCAACTTCGAGGCCGAGTTCCGCAACTTCTGGACCAACGGCAGCTACTACTGCATCCTCACCGGCATGGGCGTCGAGCCGGACCGGCCGCTGCCGATGCTCCGACCACAGGCCGGAGTCCGATCGGCCGCGGCCGACGCGCTCTTCGCGAACGTGAAGCAGGAGCAGGAACACCTGGCCGCGACGCTGCCGTCGAACTACGAATACCTGCGCCGGCTGCACGGCCTCGCGTAATCACGCTCTGAGAAGGCGGGACCATGTCCGCACCGTTGTCCACGGCGCCCTCCGATCGCGTCAGCGCCGCCGCACACCGCCAACTCATGAGCGTGTTCCCGACCGGGGTGGCCGTCGTCACGACGCTCGACGTCGACGGCACTCCGGTCGGGATGACCTGCTCATCCCTGGCCAGCGTCACACTCGACCCACCGACGATCCTGGTCTGCCTGCACATCGGCAGCGGCACGCTCCGGGCTGTGCGCGCCAGCGGCGCCTTCGGCGTCAACCTCCTGCACGGCCACGCCCGACGGACGGCTGAACTGTTCGCGACGCCCGTCGCCGACCGCTTCGCCCAGATCGACTGGCAACACGCGACGCGTACGCGTGCCCCGTGGCTGACGGCCGACGCGCTCGCGTTCGCGGAGTGCCGCGTGACCGGCGATTCGATCGTCGGGGACCACGCGGTCGTGCTCGGCGAGGTGGTGGACGTGGTGCAGACACCGGGGTTGCCGCTGCTCTACGGGATGCGGCAGTTCGCCGGGTGGCTCGACCCGCTCACCCGACCGTGAGCAGCGGGGATTCTTGATTGTCCGGGCACCCACGATCCGTCGCGTCGAAGCGACCAAGATCCCCGGATCTTGCGACTTACGGGGCCGTCCCGGGACTTGAAGGCCCCGTAACTGCCAAGATCCGCGGATCTTGGTCGGAGCACATGGCGGCCATGGGGCGCTGTGGTTGCACGATCCGTGCGCCGGGCCGCCGCTGCCGCTTCCCGTAGGTCTGGTGGCGGAATCGCTGACGGAAGAATCGGATATGTCGCCCGCACCCCAGGGTGTCGAGTGGATCGTGCTGAGTTGTGGCGCCGGGGGCAACCATGAATCGGCACGGTGGGCGGCCGCCACCGAATGGAACGTCGCGTAAAGCCTTGTGAGCTGCGACGGTCGGCCGAATGTCGGAGGTGTGTGTTAAGCACGACGTATGCCGGATAGCGACGTTTCTGTGGTGCCCGCCAACGAGGCCAGTTGGGAAGACCTGCAGACCGTCTTCGGGCGTGGCAGCGCGTCGAAGTGCCAGTGCCAGCGGATCAAGCTCGGTGACCACGACTGGTACGCGATGCCGGTCGAGGAGCGGGCGCACCGGCTTCGGGAGGAGACCGACTGCGGCAACCCGGAGGCCGATGGCACCAGCGGCATGGTGGCGTACCTCGACGGCGAGCCGGTCGGCTGGGTGGCTGTGGAGCCGAGGGCCAACTACCGGCGGCTGCGCGGGTCGTCGGTGCCATGGGCCGGCCGCACGGAGGATCGTGACGATCCCGGCGTGTGGGCGATCGTCTGCTTCGCGATCCGTCCGGGCTTCCGGGGCCAGGGCCTGACCCGGCCGTTGGCGTCGGCGGCGCTGGAGTACGCGCGGGCGCACGGCGCGACGGCGGTCGAGGGCTATCCGATGGTGCCGAAACCCGGGCAGAACGTGTCGTGGGGGGAGATGAACGTCGGTTCCCGCGACACGTTCGTGGCGGCCGGGTTCCGCGATGTCAGCCAGCCGACCACGCGCCGTGTCGTGATGCGCGTCGATTTCGGGTAAACACGCGGCGTTATTCGCCCTCGTACGTCGTCTGGGCGGTTTGAATGTGTGCCAGGTAACGGTTCGGTCACCTCTTCCTGTTGATTGTCGACAATCGGCGGTCGACACGCGAAGGTCTCTTCCATGCCCGAGCCGGTGTCAGTCCTGATCGCGACGTACCTCGAACCCGAGTACGTCGAGCGTGTCGCGGCCGTCGACCCCCGGGTCACGGTGCTCTACCAGCCGGAACTTCTGCCCGTGCCGCGTTACCGCTGCGACCACGGCGGTTCCGCGCCGACGCTCGACGCCGCCGACCAGGCTCGATGGGAAGCGCTTCTCGCGCAGGCCGACATCTCGTTCGACTTCGACTGGCAGGCGCCCGCCGACCTGCCGATCCGGGCCCCGAAGCTGCGGTGGGTGCAGGCGACCAGCGCCGGGATCGGCGGCTTCGTGGCGCGTACCGGTCTGGATCGCACGGATCTCACGTTCACCACGGCCGCCGGCGTCCACGCGGTGCCGCTCGCCGAGTTCGCGGTCACCGGCGCGCTCTACTTCATCAAGGGCATCCCGCACCTGCGCCGGCAGCAAGAGGCACACGTCTGGCAGCGGTACACCACGGCGCAACTCGCCGGCCGCACCGTGACCGTCGTCGGGCTCGGCGGCATGGGCCGTCAGGTGGCCGCCTCGTTCGCCGCGCTCGGCACCCACGTCATCGGCGTCGGCCGGCCGGGGCGCACGTACGACCTGCCCGCCACCGCCGAGCTGCGGGTGCTCTCCGACCTCGACGACGTGCTGCCCCGTACCGATGTGCTGGTCCTGTGCACTCCGCTGACCCCCGAGACCACCGGCCTGATCGGAGCGAACCGGCTCGCGCTGCTTCCACCCGACGCGATCGTGGTCAACCTGGCGCGCGGGCAGGTGATCGACGAGCCGGCACTGATCGAGGCGCTGGCGGCCGGCCGGATCTGCGGCGCCTGCCTGGACGTGTTCGCGACCGAGCCGCTGCCCGAGTCGTCGCCGCTGTGGGACCTGGAAAACGTGCTGGTCTCCCCGCATTCGGCGTCGACTGTCGCGACCGAGAACGCGACCATCACGGACCTCTTCTGCGACAACCTGCGCCGCTACCTCGCGGGCGAACCGCTGCGCAACACGTACCGCCGAGACGCCGGCTACTGACCTACGGAAAGACCCCCCGACCGCTGCGCACGAGTAAGGAACCCGATGAGCGACCTTCGTGGCACCTGGTACATCAGCCCGACCCCGTTCACCGAGGCCGGAGCCGTCGACACCGACAGCATGGCGAACGTCGTGACCACGGCCGCGACCTGGGGCGTCGACGGCGTCACGATCCTCGGCGTGATGGGCGAGGTCGCCGATCTCACGGCGGTCGAACGCGCGGCGGTCCTGGCGGCGGCGTCCCAGGCCGCGGCGGGCGTGGTCCCGTTCGCGGTCGGCTGTTCCGCGCCCTCGGCCGCCGTCGTCGCCGACAACATCGCCCACGCCGTCGCGGTCGGCGCGGCCGCCGTCATGGTCTCGGCGCCCGCCCTGCTCAAGGACACCGATCAGATCGCCGCGTTCTACCGCGCCGCGACGGCCGGATGCTCGGTCCCGGTGATCGTGCAGGACGAGCCGGCCGCGACCGGCGTCACGATGCCGGTGTCGGCGCTGATCGCGGCGCTCGACGCGGCCGGCAGCACAGTCGTCAAGCTCGAAGATCCGCCGACGCCACCGAAGATCTCGCGACTGCTGGCGCAGCGACCCGGCCTGACCGTCTTCGGCGGCCTCGGCGGCGTCTCCGCCTATTCCGAGATGCTGCGCGGCGCGGCCGGCACGATGACCGGCTTCGCCTACCCCGAGATCCTGCGCGCGATCCGGCTGGCGTTCGAAGCGGGTGACCGGGCGGCGGCGGCCAGGATCAACGACCGATTCCTGCCGTACCTCGTCTTCGAGGGTCAGCAACGCGTCGGTCTCGGCATCCGCAAGGAGGTGCTGCGTCGCCGGGGCGTCATCGCGGGCGGGCGCAGCCGGGCGCTGAACCCGTACCCGGACGCGGCCACGATCGCCGAACTCGACGACGTACTCGCTCGGGTGGGTCTCGTGCCGTCCATCGCGCCGCTGGACGTGACGGCATGAGCGAGCGTGTCGGAGCGATCAATGTGGCCGCATGGCCGCGCCCTGCGAAGCGGGGGCGGACATGAGGCGCGCGGTCATCGGGGGTGCCAGCTCCGGCCTCGGCGCCGCCATTGCAAACGACCTCGCCGCTCGGGGCACCGACCTCCTGCTCTGGGCGCGTGGCGAGGAGCGCCTGGCCGCGCTCGCCCAGGACATCCGCGACCGGTACGCGGTCACCGTGCACACCGTGTGCGCCGACGCCGGCCACCCGGACGCGGCCGAGACGATCGCGACCACCGCGCTGGAACTGCTCGGCGGCGTCGACATCCTTGTGCTCAACTCGGGCGGCCCGAAGCCCGCACCCGCCGACGCCACCGACGCCGCGTCCTGGCGGGACGCGCTGCAAATGCTGACGGTGACACCGATCGACCTGGCCACCCGGCTGCTGCCCGGCATGCGCGAGCGTGGCTTCGGCCGGATCATCGCGCTGCTCTCCTCCGGAGTCCGGGAACCGCTGCCGGAGTTGGCCTACTCCAACGGTGGCCGGGCCGCGCTCGCCTCGTGGTGCAAGACGGTCGCCCGCACCGTGGCCGCCGATGGCGTCACCGTCAACGGGGTCGTCCCAGGCCGGATCGACACCGAACGCGTCGCCGCACTCGACCAGGCGAAAGCAGAGCGCACGGGTACGGACGCGGCGACCGTCCGGGCGTCGAGCATCGCGGAGATCCCCACCGGCCGGTACGGGCGCCCGGACGAGTTCGCGGCCGTCGTCGGCTTCCTGGCGTCGGACGCGTCGTCGTACGTCACCGCGAGCCTGTTCAGTTGCGACGGCGGCCTGATGCGGAGTCTGACGTGAGCGAGCTTGTCCGAGCGAACAATGCAGCATGGCCGCGCCCTGCGAAGCGGGGGCGGACGTGAGCGCCGTCGCCGTGGAAGTGGCCGGAACCCCCGCGTCCGGCATCCGAGCCCTCGCGAACGCCGCCTGGGCGCTGCCGGACGCGATCCACCTGGAACTCGGCGAGCCGGACTTCCCGACCCCGCCGCACATCGTCGACGCAGCCGGCGCCGCCGCCCAGGCCGGTCACACCCGCTATGGTCCGAGCGCCGGGTTACCGGCTCTCCGCGAGGCGGCCGTCGCCAAGCTGGCTCGCGACAACGGGCTGCCCGACGTACGTCCGGAGCAGGTCGTGGTCACCGCCGGCGGCGTGGGCGGGCTGTTCGCCGCCTACCGCGCGGTGCTGTCCGCCGGTGACGAAATCCTCATCCCCGACCCGGGTTGGACGAACTTCCGCACGATCGCGCTGGTCCTCGGCGCGGTCCCGGTGGGCTACCGGCTCGACGCGGCAACCAACTTCGACCCGGACTACGACCAGCTCGACGCGCTGTGCAGCCCGCGGACGAAGGCGATCCTCGTCAACTCGCCGTCGAACCCGGTCGGCTTCCAGTGGACCGCCGAGCAGCTGACGCGCCTGGGTGCGTGGGCCACCCGGCGTGGCGTCGTCGTGATTTCCGACGAGTGCTACGACCAGCTGTGGCTCGACGAGCCCGCGACCACCTTCGCCGCCGCCGCGCCCGAAACCCCGGCCATCACCGTGTTCTCGCTGTCGAAAAGCTACGCGATGACCGGCTGGCGGGTCGGGTACGCCGTCACCACCCCGGAACTCGCCGCCGCGCTCACCCGCGTGCAGGAGGTCACCGCTTCCTGCGTCAACACCGTGGCCCAGCACGCCGCCACGGCCGCCCTGACCGGACCGCAGACGTGCGTGTCGACGATGCGGGACGCGTACCGGCGGCGTCGTGATCTCGCACTGACCACTGTGGACGCGCTCGGGCTGCGAGCGGTCCGGCCGGCCGGTGCCTTCTATCTGTGGCTGTCCGTTACAACGGGCCGTCGCGACACTGATCAATTGGCCCTTGACCTGCTCCGACACACCCATACGGCGCTGGCACCCGGGTCCGCTTTCGGCGCTGCGGGAGCCGGGCATCTGCGCCTGTCCCTCGCCGCGCGTCCCGATGACATCACTCGAGGTCTCACCAATCTCGCGGAGTTTTTGCGATCCGCCGGTTAGGCCCGCGACAGCAACACCTCAACGCACCCCCAACGCGACACCCGACCCCCTTTTCTCACGCTTCTTACCTCAAGGAGGCCAGGATGAAGACTTCGCGAAAGCTCATCCTCGCGTCGCTGTTCAGCGGCGTTCTCCTGCTCACCGCAGCGTGTGCTGGCACATCTTCCAGCAGCACGAGCACGGCCGGCAGTTCGACCAGTCCCCGCTTCGGCGGCACGATGACCGTGGCATATCAGAGCGACCCGAACACGTTCGACCCGGCGGTCTGCTACGACGCGACGTGCTGGAACAACATGCGCATGCTCTATGACCGGCTGTACGACTACGTCGGCGACACGATGAACATCACCAATCAGGCGGCAGCCGCGATGCCGGAGGTCAGCACGGATGGGTTGACCTACACGATCAAGCTCCGCGCCGGCATGGTCTTCTCCGACGGCAAGCCGGTTACGTCCGCCGACGTCGTCTACTCGTTCTCCCGCATCCTCGACCCGGCCACGAAGTCACCCGTGCAGAGCTTCTGGACCGGGTCGTCGGTGCCGCCGCGTACGCGAAGGACCCCAGTACGCCGCTGACGGGCATCACGGCCGTCGACCCGACCACGGTGCAGATCAAGCTGACGGCGCCGGACAGCGCGTTCAAGTACGTGCTCGCCATGCCGCACGCCTCGATCATCGAGCAGGGTTCGGCGGCCAAGCCGATCGGCTCCGGACCGTTCGTGATGGACCACTACACGCCCGGCCAGGAGATCGTCGTCAACCGGAACCCGAAGTACTGGGACTCGCCCCGGCCCTACGTCGACAAGGTCGTCGAAAAGCTCGGCGTCGACCCGCACGTGCAGCTGCTGGAGCTGGAGAAGGGTCAGATCGACCTGATGGGCGACCCGATCACGGCCGCCGACTACCTGCAGGTCGCGAACGACGCGTCGCTCAAGCCGCAGATCAAGACGATCGTCAAGCCGTCCACGTACTTCGTCACGATGAACACGCAGATGAAGCCGTTCGACAACCCGCTGGTCCGGGAGGCGGTCTCGTACGCGTTCGACCGTGACTTCCTGCTCAAGCTCGTCAACGGTCAGGGCAAGGTGGCGAACGAGTTCCTGCCGCCGGGCATCACCGGCTACACGAGCGAGAAGCTCGTGCACGACCAGGACATCGCGAAGGCGAAGCAGCTCCTCGCGCAGGCCGGTTACCCGAACGGGTTCTCGACGACGATGTACTCGTGGAACACGTCCCCGTGGACCGCGCTCATGCCGCAGCTCCAGCAGGACCTCGGCAAGATCGGCATCAAGGTGAACGCCCAGCCGATCCAGCAGAGCACGTTCTTCCAGCTGGCCGGCACGCCGAACAAGGCACCGATGACGCTGACGTTCTGGGTGGCCGACTACCCCGACGGCAGTGACTTCTACCAGGCGTTGCTGTCCTGCGCCGCGGCGATCCCGGGCGGCCAGAACTACCCGTTCTACTGCAACAAGAACGTCGACGACCTGGTGAACCAGGCGCTGGCCGCGTCCACGACGGACCAGGCGAACGCGCTCTACGCCCAGGCCACGAAGGCGATGCTCGCCGACAACCCGGTGGTGCCGCTCTACTACGGCTCCAAGACCGAGGTGTTCGGCAAAACCGTTGGTGGCTACCACTCCCAGCCGATCTGGGGTTGGGACATGACCAACTACTGGAAGACGACGGGCACCGCCAGTCGTTAGCCGCGCGTGTGGCGCCGCCCCGTCCTCGGCGGAGCGGCGCCACCCGCCGGGCCACCTTCTCCCCACCTATCCCCAGGAGCAGCGATGAGCGCGCTACTCGACGTCGACGACGTGACGGTCGACTTCTCCCGCGACGGCGTGCCGAACGCTGCCGTGCGCGGTGTCTCGTTCCAGGTCGCCGCGGGCGAACGGGTGGGCATCGTGGGGGAGTCCGGATCGGGCAAGTCGGTAACCGCGCAGGCCGTGATGCGGCTGCTCCCGCACACCGCGAACGTCGGCGGCTCGATCCGATTCGCCGACGAGGACGTGCTCGGATTCGACGCCAACCGGCTGGCGGCCTGGCGGGGTTCGGACATCTCGATGGTCTTCCAGGACCCGATGTCCAGCCTCAACCCACTTCTGCGCATCGGTACGCAGCTGACCGAAGGGCTCCGGCGTCACCGTGGCCTGTCGAAGGACGAAGCGAACCGCGAGGCCGTACGCCTTCTCGACGCCGTCGGCATCGGCGACGGCGATCGGCGGCTGCGCGACTACCCGCACGCGTTCAGCGGCGGCATGCGGCAGCGGGTCTGCATCGCGATCGCCGCGGCGTGCGCACCGAAGCTCATCATCGCGGACGAACCGACCACCGCTCTCGACGTGACCGTGCAGGCGCAGGTGCTCGACCTTCTCGACGAACTCACCGAGCAGCACCACACCGCGACGCTCCTGATCAGCCACGACCTCGGCGTCGTCTCCAGCTTCTGCGACCGCACCATGATCATGTACGCGGGTCAGATCATCGAGGCCGGCCCGACCGACGACATCGTGGCCGCCCCGGCTCACCCGTACACGCGGGCGCTCCTCGATTCGATCCCGCCGATGCGAGGCCCGCTGCCCCGGCGCCTGACCGCCATCGCCGGCGCGCCCCCGGTCGGCGTACTGCCCGCCGGCGCTTGCGCGTTCGCGAACCGGTGCCCGCGCGTGCAACCGCTGTGCCACCGCGAGGAGCCGGTGATGCGACCGTCCGGCCCGGCGACCACGGCGGCCTGCCACTTCCCGTTGACGGCCACCGGGGACACGATCCCGACCCAGCGAAGCGAGGCCGCGCGATGACCGAACGTGACAGCGCCCCGGTCGTGTCGACCCGGGACCTGACGGTCCGCTACCCGCGCACCGGCAAGGGTTTCCGGCGCCAGGAGATGACCGCCGTCGACGCCGTGACCCTGGAGGTGCGGGCCGGCCGCACGCTCGGGCTCGCCGGCGAATCCGGCTCCGGTAAGAGCAGCGTCGCCCGTGCCCTGATGCGGATCGTCGACCCGGCCGCCGGCTCGATCACCGTCGCCGGACGCGACGTCACCCGGCTGAGCGGGCAGCCCCTGCGCCGCTTCCGGCAGCACATGCAGATGGTGTTCCAGGACCCGTACGACTCGCTGAACCCACGGCTCACCGCGGGCGCCAGCGTCGCCGAGGCGCTGACGGCCGCCGGGGTGAGCCGGCCCGACCAGACCCGCCGGACCCGAGAGCTGTTCGACCGGGTGGGCCTGCCGACGACGTTCATCGACCGTTTCCCGCACCAGCTCTCGGGTGGGCAGCGGCAGCGTGTCTCGATCGCGCGCGCCCTGGGCGTCGGACCGCAGGTGCTGGTGTGTGACGAGGCGGTCTCCGCGCTCGACGTGTCCGTGCGCGCCCAGATCCTGAACCTGCTGAAAGACCTGCAGGAAACCGACGGGCTCGCGTACCTGTTCATCTCGCACGACATGTCGACACTGCGGTTCATCGCGGACGACGTGGCGATCATGTACCAGGGCCGGATCGTCGAGATGGGCCCGAGCGCGCAGATCTTCGACCGGCCCCGGCACCCGTACACGCGGGCGCTGATCGCGGCGATCCCGGAACCCGGCGTCGGCCGGCGCGGGAGGCGTACGCCGTTGGCCGGCGAGCCGTCCGCCTTCGCGGCCACCGCCTGCCCGTTCGCCCCCCGATGCCCGCTCGCGACCGACCGCTGCGCCGAGGATCCGCCCGCTCTGCTCGACGTCGCGGACGGTCATCGGGTCGCCTGCCATCACACCGATCAGGTCGAACCCCTCCACATCGAGTCCCGTACCCATGGAGATCGGTCATGACCCTGCCTCTCGAACAGAGCGCCGGCCCGGCCGCGACGGGTGAGCCTGTCGTCGCCACGGTCGCCGGTGACACGCCCGGTCTGACGCGACGGGCGCTGCGCAGCCTCCGGCACGACGTACCGGCGATGCTGTCGATCGGCACGATCCTGGTGCTCGCGCTGGCCGCTGTCTTCGCGCCGCTGCTGGCACCGCACTCACCGCTGCAGACGTTCCACGACGGCATCTCGGCCCAGGGCGCCCCGCTCGGCCCGGGCGGCCATTTCCTGCTCGGCACCGATCCGAACGGCCGCGACGTGCTGTCCCGGCTGCTGTTCGGCGCCCGGGTGTCCCTGGTCATCGGCATCCTGGCGAACGGGCTGGCCACCATCCTCGGCGTGCTCGTCGGTCTCGTGGCCGGCTACCTCGGCGGCTGGGTCGAGGCGGTGCTGATGCGGATCACGGACGTGGTGATGTCCTTCCCGATCCTGCTGTTCTGCATCGCGCTGATCTCCGTCACCGGGCCCAGCGAACGCAACGTGGTCATCGTCATCGCGCTCATCTATTGGACGACGCTCGCGCGCATCATCCGCAGCCTCGTGTTGTCGCTCAAGGAGCGGGAATTCGTCGTCGCGGCGCGCACGATGGGCCTGTCGCACTGGCGGATCATGCGCAAGCACCTCTTCCCGCACCTGGTACCGACGATCATCGTGTACGCCACGCTCGGCGTCGCCTCCTCGATCCTGATCGAAGCGTCGCTGTCGTTCCTCGGCATCGGCGTGCCGGTGCCGAACCCGTCCTGGGGTCAGATGATCGAGCAGGGCAAGGACTACTTCCAGATCGCGCCGTGGCTCCTGTTCGCGCCCGGTGTCTGCCTGATTCTCACCGTGCTCGCGTTCAACCTGGCCGGCGACTGGCTCCGCGATCTCCTCGACCCGACCGCCCCGGAGCGCCGATAGATGACACGTGTGCTGATCCGCCGCCTCCCGCAGACGGTCATCGTGCTGCTGGGCGTGGTCACCCTCGCCTTCTTCATGACCCACGTCGTGCCCGGTGACCCGGCCCGCCTCATCGCCGGCCCGAACGCGAACGCCGCCACGGTCGCGTCGATCCACCACCAGCTCGGCCTCGATCGCGGCCTCGGTTACCAGTACTGGACCTACCTCTGGCACGCGCTGCACGGAAACCTCGGCACGAGCTACGCGCTGCAGGGCACCCCGGTGGCGACCGCGATCGTGCGCGCGCTGCCGGTCAGCGCGGCCGTCGCGGTGCTCGGCGTGTGCTGGGAGATCCTGCTCGGCGTGCCGGCCGGCATCATCGCCGCCTACCGGCCGAAGGGCCTGGCTGACCGGACGACCACGGTGTTGTCGCTGCTCGGCCTGTCCGCACCGCCCTTCTGGCTCGGTCTGCTGCTCCTCTACTTCCTGGCGTTCAAGTCGAACGTCTTCCCGCTCAGCGGATACGCGCCGCCGTTCATCAACTACCTGGTCCTGCCGAGCTTCACCCTGGGCCTCGGTGGCGCCGCCTGGTACGCCCGGCTGACCCGCACGAACATGCTCGAAGCGCTGCGCAGCCCGTACGTGCAGATGGCCCGGGCCAAGGGGATGCCGGAGCGGGTCGTGCTGCTGCGGCACTGCCTGCGGAACGTGCTCGCGCCGCTGCTGACGATGCTCGGCATGGACCTCGGCTACTTCCTCGGCGGCGTCGTCGTCATCGAGTCCGTGTTCGGCCTGCCGGGCGTCGGCAAGCTCACCTTCGACGCCATCGGCACCCTCGACATTCCCATGATCACCGGCGCGGTGCTGTTCGCCGCGTTCTTCATCATCGTGCTGAACCTGCTCGTCGACCTGGCGTACGCCGCGATCGACCCGCGAGTCCGCCGTTAATCACGCACCGCAGACGCAAACGCACCACGCAACCGAGAGGACTACCCCCATGAGTGACAATCTCCGAGTCGCCGTCGTCGGCGCCGGCCGCTGGGCCCGCCGCGCGCACATCCCGGGCTGGCAGCGCGACCCGCGAGTCACCGTCGTCGCGCTGGCCGACACCGACGCGGACGTCGTCGCGCAGGCCGGCGCGGAGTTCGGCGTCGAGCGGGTGGTCACCGACTACCGTGAGCTGCTCGAAGACCCCGACATCGACGTCATCGACGTGGCCACCGGCAACCGGCCGCACTTCGAGATCTCGAAGGCCGCGCTGGAGGCCGGCAAGCACGTGCTGTGCGAGAAGCCGGTGCACCACGACTACCGCGAGACGATGGCGCTGGCCGACCTGGCCCGCAGCAAGGGCCTCAAGACGAAGCTCGGCTTCACCTTCCGGTACGCGCCGGCCGTCCTCTACGCGAAAAGCCTGATCGACGCCGGGTTCGTCGGCCAGCCGTACATCTTCAACGGGTACGAGCAGAACAGCCAGTGGATCGACCCGGCCACGCCGATGCGCCAGGTCGATCCGGACGCGGACCCGCGCGTCCTCACCACCTCCTCGATCGAGGGCTACGGCGCGCCGATCATCGACATCATGCACTGATGGAGCGGCGCGCCAGCTGGAATCGGTCGTCGGCACCATGCGCAACTTCGTGCCCGAGCGGATGGTCCGGGCCACCGGCGAGACGCAGCGGCTGAACATCGACGACGGCGACATGTGGATCGGCGAGTTCGACAACAGCGTCCTCGCCTCGATCCAGTCGTCGTACGTGACCGTCGGCAACTTCCCCGGCATCGAGGCCCGCATCTACGGCTCCGAGGGCGCGATCATCGTGCGCCTGGTCGAGGAGTTCGGCATCTGCCAGACCATCAAGACGGCCACGAAGGGCTCGGTCGAGTTCGTCGAACGCGAGATCCCGCAGGAGTTCTTCCCGGAGGGCGGCCACTCGAGGGAGGCGTGGGACTTCCTGTTCTACTCCAGTCTCTGCGCCGACTTCGCGACCGAGATCCTCGGCGGCGGCCGCGGCAACCAGGGCGACTTCGCGCAGGGCGCGCTCGTCCAGGAGACGATCAACGCGTTCGAGAAGTCGTTCCGCGACGCGCGCGTGGGTCTCGTTCCCGCTCGCCGACGGTGACCAGTCGTGACCGCGCACGACTGGGGCGCGCTCGCCGACGACGCCACCGCCGCCACCGTGCTGGAAGCGGCGCTGGGCGTCGTGGACGGCAAGGTCGACTACGCGGACGCGCGGCTGATCGAGTGCGAGGAACTCCGCTCCTACGCGCAGCGCGGCGCCGACCCCGATGAGCGGATCGAGCGCAACATCGGCATCGGGGTACGCGTGCTGGTCGACGGGCAGTGGGGTTTCGCCGCCCGCCCGTTCGGCGACGTCGACGATGCCCGGGCCGCCGCCGCTCGTGCGCTGGGCAGCGCGGTCTCGTTGGAGGGCCACGGGAAGCCGGTCAACCTGCCGCCGCAGCCGCCCGCGAGTGGCCGCTACGAGACGCGGGCCGCCACGGACCCGTTCGCCGTCTCCGCCGAGCACCGGCAGGAGTTGCTGGCGGACGTGGCTGTCGCGCGGCGAGCGCGCCCGCGCAGGTCGCGGCCGCTCAGGCGGGCATCAACGCCAAGCGGCAGCACCGCCATTTCGCCAGCACCGAGGGTTCCCGCCAGCACCAGCACTTCGTCGAGACCGGCGCGATGCTGATGGTGACCGCGGCCGGCCACGGTGACGTGCAGCGCCGCAGCTACCCGAACTCGTTCCACGGCAACACCGCCGCGGCCGGGTGGGAGTACCTCGCGTCGCTGAACATGCTGGAGAACGCGGCCCGGGTCGGCGAGGAGGCGGTGGCGCTGCTGACCGCACCGGTCGCGCCGCCCGGGCACGCGGACGTCGTCATCGGCGCCCAGCAGGTGTCGTTGCAGATCCACGAATCGTGCCGGGCACGCGCTGGAACTCGACCGGATCCTCGGCGACGAGGCGAACTACGCCGGTACCTCGTTCATCCGGCCGACCGACGTCGGTTCGCTGCGGTACGGCTCGCCGGCCGTCAACATCACCTCCGACCCGACCGTCCCTGGCACCCGCGGCAGCTTCGCCTTCGACGACGAGGGCACCCCGGCTCGGCGGGCCGCGCTGATCGAGGCCGGCATCGTGCGCAACACGCTGTCGAACCGCGACTCGGCCGCGCGCAGCGGGCTCGCGAACACCGGGGCGGCCCGCAGCGACGGGTGGGCCTACCTGCCGGTCTGCTTCGCCACGCACGTGTTCCTCGAACCCGGCGAGGGCAGCCTCGACGAGCTGCTGGACGCGTCTCGGCGACGGCTACTACATCGACGACAACCGCAGCTGGTCGATCGACAACCAGCGGCTGAACTTCCAGTTCGGCACGGAGGTCGCCTACGAGGTCAAGGGCGGCAAACGCGGCCGGCTGCTGAAGAACTTCTCCTACGGCGGCGTGACCCCGCAGTTCTGGGGTTCGGTCGAGGCCGTCGCCGGCCCGCAGGAGTTCCGTTCGTTCGGTTACCCGTGCGGCAAGGGCGAGCCCAAGCAGTGGGGCTTTCTCAGCCACGGCGCCGCACCCATGTTGGTACGCAATCTGAGGATCGGAGTCGCGTGATGAGCGCGCAGTCATTCGAGCCGCCGGTGCCGCCGGATCATCTGCTCGATCACCTGGCCGCGGCCGTGAAGACCACTGGCGCCGACGCGGTCGAGATCGCATTACTCGGGCGGGCGGGGGAGTACACCCGGTTCGCCGGAGAACGCGTACACCAGCCGCAGGACATCACCGAGACCCAGTTCACCGTGCGCGCCATCGTGGACGGTGCACGCGGCCCGTGCGGCCACCGGCGTGATCGGCGACCTCGCCGCGACCGTCGATCGGGCCGCACGTCTGGCCCGGGACCTCGCGAAGCTCGCGCCGGGTCCGGGTGCCGCCACGGTGGCCGAGCCCGGCGCCGCTGCCGGACCTGCTCGCTCTGGCACGAGGACACGGCCGCGTTCGACGGCGCCGAACGCGGGCGCCTGGCTGCCTGGACGATGGCGACCGCGGTTGCCGCCGACGGTTCCGCCGCCGGCATGTTCGGCCGCGCCGTCACGCAGCTGGCCGTCGTCAACAGTGCCGGCGTCGCGCACCACATGGTCGCCACCGAGGCCAGCGGCAGCCTCACCGCGATCGTCAGCGACGGCACCGTCGCACTGGGTCGACCTGCACCGCTCGGCGGGCGCGCTGGACATCGAGGAGTCGGTTCGGCGCGACGGTGCGAGAGGCCGTCGCCAGCCGGGGCCGGGGACCGCTGCCGGACGGCGACTACACCGTCGTGCTCGGCCCGCAAGCCGCCGGTGAGCTGCTGGACTTCCTGGAGGCGTTCGGCTTCTCCGGCGAACTCGCCGCGGCCGGGGTCGGTCTCGTCGCGAACCGGGCCGGCGAACGGATCGCGTCGCCGCTGGTGACCGTCGCCGACGACGCGACCGGCGCCGGAAGGTCTGCCGATTCGGATTCGACATCGAGGGCACGCCGAAACACGTCGTCCCGCTGCTGACCCGCCGGTGTCGTCGGCGAGCCGGTGACGGACCTGGCGACCGGGCCCGTGCCCTGGGTACGCGTTCGACCGGTCACGCGCACGTCGCCCGGGAGGAGGCGCCGAGCCCGGCCGCCGCGAACATCGTGCTGCCGGGCCGGCGACGCCACCGAGGCAGGAGCTGATCGCGGGCGTCGAGCGGGGCGTCTACATCCAGCGGTTCTGGTACACGCGGCTCGTCGACCGGGTCGGCCGGCACGATCACCGGTGTCAGCCGGGACGCCTGCTTCCTGATCGAGGGTGGACGACTCGCCGCCCCTGTCGCGGGTGCCCGCTTCACCCACTCGGTGCTCGGGTTCCTCGGCGACGCGTCGACGGCGTCGGGGAACGGCTGCGATCGCAGCCGGTCATGAACGTGTGGAACGGCGTGGTCACCGCGCCCGCGCTGCGCGGCCACGGCTTCCGGTTCGGCGCCGCGCCGTGCTCGACAGGGCGACATCGCGAGGGACCGCGCAGTCCGGACCAACCGGGACCGCCTGGTGACGCAGATCCTCGTCGGCGAGGTGTGGCCCGCGCTGGCCGACCGGCACGGGTACCGCGTCGACGCCGACGGCACCCCGTTCCTGCTGCCCGGCATGGGTGGCGTGACGCTCGGCGTGCACCCCGGCGACCCCGCCACCGGGTACGCGAGCGATCACCTCGAGCCTGGCCTGTCGGTGCGGCGCCGCCGATCCCGGGCCAACATGGCGCTGCAGTTCCTGTCAGCTGCGTCGGCAACGAGGTCACCGTGCGCACCGGGCCGGCGGCGGGCGCCACGGGGCCGGGTGATCGGGCAGCACGCGTACGTGCTCGTCGACCTGCCCGAGGAGCAGCTGGCGCAGGTCAGCACCGGCGACCAGGTCAGCGTCGCGGCGACGGGGCAGGGGCTGCAGCTTCCTCGACCACCCGTCGATCATGGCGAAGAACCTCGACCCGGCGCATGCTCGACGGTCTGCCGATCCGCAGACCCGCGCCGACGGCCGGCTCGAATCGGCAGTGGCGGTGCGCGTGCCGGCGGCGGCGGTCGGCGCGGGCGCCGGCATGGTCTCGGAGTACGCGAACACCGACCTGATGGGCGCGTACGCCGGGCAGGCCGATGATCTGTCGCTCGGGCTCGAGTCGCTGCGCATCGGCGACGTGGTCGCGCTGGAAGACCAGGACCACCGATTCGGCCGCGGCTTCCGGCCGGGCTACGCTGACGATCGGCGTGATCAGCACCGGACACTGCCGGCTGTTCGGTCACGGGCCCGGGCCGAGCACCATCCTCAGCGGGCCGGCCGACGCGTTCGCGTTGATCGACGACCCCGACGCCAATCTGCGCGAGCGCGCTCGCACAGATCGGAGCAGCGCGATGAGCGCACCCACCACCGTCGCGGTGAACCTGACCGGCGTCGTGGAAACCCCGACGATGCCGTCGTCACCGTTTCTCATCGACGCGGACGGCCAGCCGTACGTGCCGATCGGCACCGCGGGCGTCGTGCTCGGCGTGCGTCTCGGGGACGGCGTCTTCGCCCACGACACCGATCACGCCGCGCCGGGCATCACGCTCGCGCACCGGGACCAGGCGGCACGGCACGCGCTGACGACATACGCGTGCTTCGGCAACGAAGCGCTCGTGCGCAGCGGCGGTGCGGCCGGTGAGCGTGGCACCGTGCTCGGCAAGCGGGGCGAGGAGGGTCGCGTGATCGTCGTGTTCCCGCAGGCCGTGCTGGCCCGGATGGCGCCCGGCGACACCATCGTCGTCCGCGGGCACGGGCAGGGGGCCCCGATGGCCGAGGCACCCGGCGTCACCCTGCTCAACGCCGACCCGCACGCGCTGGGGCTGCTGCCGATCCGCGTCGCCGATGGCACCGTGCGCGCGGACGTCGCGGGCGTGGTCCCGTCGGCCGTCGTCGGCAACGGCATCGGCCGCCCGGCCCAGATGTGGGACGTGGACCTGCAGATATCGGCCGCGACCGCCGACCGCTACCGCCTGGGCGGCCTTCGCCTCGGTGACCTGGTCGCCGTCGACGATCTGGACGTTCGGCACAACGCGGGCTACCGTCGCGGCTGGCGTACCGTTGGTCTGATAGTCCACGGCGGCAGCCCACAGCCGGGCCACGGACCAGGTCTGATGCCACTCTTGTGCGGTCCGGGCGAACAGCTGATGATCGATGTCAGCGGCGCGGACCATGCCGGCCTGACCGACGACAACCTAGGATTCCGGGCATGAGCGAGCTTGACACAGTGCTACACCGTTCCCTGCCGGAATCGGTGTACCTCCTGCTTCGCCGCAAGATCCTCAACAACGAGTTCGAGGCGGGCCAGCGACTGATCGAGGCCGGTCTCGCGGTCGAACTCGGCGTCAGCCGCTCCACCGTCCGTGAGGCTCTGCGGCAGCTCAGCACCGAAGGCCTCGTCGACATCTCGCCGCGCCGCCACAGCGTCGTGACCCGCATGTCGTTTGTGGACATTCGCGATGCCTGCTATGCCCGCTACGTGCTCGAAGCCGGCGCCGCGCGCTGCGTCCCGGCCGAACGTGACGCGCTCGTCGACCGGATGCAGGAGATCGTCGACCGGATGGCGCAGACCGCCAAGGACGGCGATGTCGCGATGATGATCGATCTCGACACGGAGTTCCACAGCCAGATCGTCGACGCGGCCGGGAAACCGCGGCTCGCCAGCCTCTGGCGCACGCTCGACGCGCAGATGGGCGCCCTGATGCGCTCGTCCATCGACCGGCAGCACATCGGTCTCGACGAAGCCGCCCGCCGGCACCAGCAGGTCGTCGACACGTTCCGGATCAGCTCGGTCGATCAGATCGTGCAAATGCTGGAAGAGCATTACATGGGTACGGTCGACGGGATGGCCGAGGCGGGCATGCTCAACGTCTGACCGGCGTGGCGCCCCGGCCCGTGGGTCCGGGCGCGGGACGCACATCGACGTCTGCCGCGCCGGTCAGCCGAGATAGCCGATCGCGGCGTTGCTCCCGATTATGTGGCCATCTTCGCCGCCGGTGGCCAATTGGTTACCTCGCCTGCCACCAGGTGAGGGCGGGCCGGAACACGCTTCCGACCCGCCCGACCCGCTACGGCAGGGGCAGCCGGACCACCTGCGGATCGTGGTCGCTGACCTGGTTCGCGAACTCGCTGTTGACGTGTACGACGTCGTAGCCGTACGCGGTCCCGGCGAGGTTGGCCGAGAGCAGGATGTGGTCCAGGACCTCGGAGTTGCCCTCGAAGACGTACGTGTAGCGCTGCGCCACCGTCAACGTCGCCGGCAGATCCGTCAGGGCGCCACCGCTGGTCAGCGTCGACACGGCGGTGGAGTACTCGAAGTCGTTGAGGTCTCCGAGCACCACGACGTCGGCGGACGCGTCCACCGTGAGGATCTGGTTCACGAAGGTGCGTACGGCCGTCGCCTGCGCCACCCGCTGCGTCGCGGACGGCGTCGACGGCGTCTGGAACTTGCCCATCAGCGGATCGTCGCCGAGTTTCGCGTCGAAATGGTTCGCGATCACGAACACGGTGTGGCCGTTGAACGTGAACTGTCCGGCCAGCGGTTTCCGGCTCGCGTTCCAGGCCGTGTTCGCCGGGTCGATCCGGCCGGGGAGTAGTTCAGGACCGGCTTGCCGGCGACCGTGATGACCGAGTCGGCCGCCGTGGACGTGCCGCCCGCGCGGTCGACGAAAGCGAGACCCCGGTCGGTGCGGAACAGGAACACCTGCCGGATGTTGCCGCCCGGCTCGCCACCGTCCGCGTCGTTGACCGGGTCGATCTCCCGAGACTGGTACGTCGGTCCACCGGCCGCCGTGATCGCGTTGATCAGTTTCGTGAGGGTCTGATCGCAGGCGACGACACCGTTGTCGGTCGCGCCGGAGTTGTCCTGCACTTCCTCGACCGCGATCAGGTCCGGCGCCTTCAGGTTGTTGACGACGATCGTCGCCAGACGCACTGAACTTCGACGCCGGGTCGGTCGGCGCCAGGTTCTCC
Organism: uncultured Actinomycetota bacterium; assembly: GCA_963797605.1. Taxonomy (GTDB): domain Bacteria; phylum Actinomycetota; class Actinomycetes; order Mycobacteriales; family Micromonosporaceae; genus DASQPR01. The sequence goes on from CAWCPX010000013.1 coordinate 117,681, forward strand.
ACGTTGAACGTCGCGACCGCGAGTTGCGTCGCCGTCTGCGCGGTCGTCGTCTCCTGCGCGATGCCGCCGCTGCTCACGGTCGGTGTCGTGGTGACGTCGAGCTGGTAGTTGTCGTTGTTGTAGGTCAGCACGCCGACGGTCGTCCCGGTCAGCGTGTCGCCGACGTTGACCGTGGGCGTCGGCGCGAGCGCGTTGTTGATGAACACCCGCTCCGGGTTCATGTCGGTCTGCTGTCCGATGATGCCGCCGCGGGCGCTGCGAGTCGTGCTTCCGGCCGGCACGACCACGAATTCGCCGCCGGACGTGGAGGGCCCGACGACGGCCGCGTTCGTGAGTTGTACCCGCATGTCCTCAAGCGATTCCCAGAAGTCGAGGCCGTGCGCCGTCGGATCGAACGTCCCGCTGGTCTCCGCGTTGCCGCTGGTGGTGCCGCTGTCGATGACGGCCGCGGGCGGCACCCGGCCGCCGGTGCCCACCAGCGTCGCAGCCGGGAGGGCCACGCCGGTCGTGACGAGCGTGACGGTCGGCGTGTCGATCTCGGTCGTGGTCAGGTTCGCCGACGTGCTGCCGCCGGAGCGGAATTCGCCGACGGTGCCGCTGACCGTGACCGAGTCGCCGACGCTGCGGCCGGGCGCCGTGGACGTGAAGACGAAGATGCCTTCGCTGGTGGCGGCGTTCGCGTCCGGCGTCGGGTCCTGCATGAAGAAACCGGTCGTCGTCACGGCCGTCACGATGCCGGGGATGCCGGTGACGGCCTGCCCGTTAAGTGGAGAGATGTGGGCCGCGCCCTGGATGTCGTGGATCCGCAGGCCGCCGGACGAGTTGCGGGGAAGCGCGGCGCCGACCGTGAAGTCGGTCGAGTTGTGGTCGGTGTCGGCCGCCCCGGCGCCGTTGCGCAGTGCCGCGGTGGTGTTCGAGAGGTTGCCGGTCGGACTGCCTTCCGCCGAACTCGCGGTGGTGCCGTAGCCGACGAAATCATGCACTCCGCTCGCGGTCGCGCAACCGGTCGAGCAGGTGAGCGCGGTCGTCGTGGTGACCAGCGCGACTTTGCCGGCGGTGGCGCTCATGGCGATGGTGCCGCTGGCGTCGGGTGTGGGCAAGGCCGCGCCGACCGTGCCCGCGGACTCCTGCACGAGATAGTGGTGGCCGGGTGCGATGCTGCCGGACAATGCCGTCGTCGACCAGGAGGAACCGGTCGCGGACGCGTACTGGACGGTCCAACCGGTGACGGTCACGGCCGCCGTGCCGTGGTTGTAGAGCTCGATGAAGTCGTGGTTGTAGGGCGCGCCGGTGTTGCCACCGCCGCCGTAGACCTGGCTGACCGTGACATCGGCGGAGACGGCGTACGCGGGCGTGCCGACCTGGACGAACCCGGCCGCAACCGGTAATAACAGCGTGGCCGCGATGCTCGTTCGGCGGATGAGACGTCGTTGACGGGGCATGGACAGGGCTCCTTGTGGGGGTCCGGAAACGGGGTTACCGGTTCGGAGCCTATGCAATTAATCGGTGCTCATCTATGGAGCATGGGTGAACAGCTCGTGCGCGGTCGTCTCCACGCGGCGCGGTCTGCGGCCCGTCTCAATGCAGTCCGGTCTTGAGCGCGATCAGGACGACGCCGAAGCTGGCGGCGACGACGGCACCGAAGATGAGCCGGAACCCGGTCAGGTTGCGGCGGCGACCGGCGACCAGGCCGGAGGTGAACAGCAGGATCGTGGCACAGGTCAGGCCCACCGTCTGGGCGGTGCTGACGCTCGCGCCGAAGGCGGCCGCCAGTATGACGGTGACCAGCGGGACGAATGAGGCGCTGACCAGCGGAAAGCTGAGGCGCAGGTCGAGGCGGGTCTGCGCCCAGTCGATGCTCTGCGCGCGGACGTGCCGCAGTGCCATCGCGTGCGCGTACGTCTCCGCGAGCCAGTAGACGACGAGGGTGACCAGCACCGAAACGGCCACGCGGACGATGTTGTCGTCTTCGGCGCCGGCGGCGAGCACGGACGACGCGACGATGAGGCCGTAGATCTCGGAGGCGAGACGGCGTTCGGTCTGATGTTCCAGCTGATGGTCGGCCACGGGTTCGTAGTCGTCGGCGACCGGCCCCGCAGCGGCATCCTCGGGCACGGGCTCCGGAGCGGTCACCGCACCAGTATCTCCGGATCATGGTCAACGCGATGACCAAATCGTGCTAGACAGGCATTAATCGTCAAGTGCGGGGGTGCCTCGATGGGCGCGATGCGACGCGTTCTGGCGATCGCGTTGGTCGCCGCGGTCGTGAGCTGCCTCTTCGTCCTGTCGTACGGGTACGCCGCGCACGCCCCGCGACCGCACGACGTCCGTGTGGACGTGGTCGGCAACGGAGCGGCGGCGCGGCTCGGAGCCGCGCTCGAGCACGCGATTCCCGGTGGATTCGACGTGGTCGCGGCGCCGGATCAGGCCACCGCCCGCCACGATGTCAGGAGCGGGACGGCCTACGGCGCGATCGTCGTGCCACCGGTCGGGCCGCTCGGCGTGCTGACGGCCGGCGCGGGCGGCATCGCGGTGCAACAGATCGTCATCCGCGCGGCCACGGCGCTCGCGACCGTGCAGGGGCGCGCCGTCGTGCAGACCGACGTGGTGCCGCTCCCGCCCGAAGACGCCGGGGGCGCGTCCGCCTTCTTCCTGCAACTCGGCCTGCTGATTCCGGGTTTGCTCGTGTCGGTCCTGCTCTACCTCATCGGCCGGCGATCACGGATCTGGGTCCGATTCAGCGGTGCGGTGCTGTACGCGTTGTGCGCCGCCGCGCTCGGGGTGCTGGTGATGGACGCGGTCTTCGGCGCGCTCAGCGGGGCCCCGGGTGCGCTGTTCGGGATCTCCGCGCTGGCCGCGATGGCGTTCGTCGTGACGGTCGCGGCGTTGCAGGCGGCGTTCGGGCTGGCCGGCACCGCGGTGGCCGCCGGCGTCTTGTTGATCGTCGGCAACCCGCTGAACGGCGTCACCGTGGCGACGCCGTTGCTTCCCGACGTCTACCGCCAGTTGGCCCCGGCCCTCCCGAACAACGCGACCGTGCGCGCCATCAAGGATCAGATCTACTTCGGCGGCCAACACTCGGCCGAGGCGCTTTTGATCTTGAGTGCGTGGGTCGTCGGAGGACTCCTGGTCATCGGCATCGCCGACTGGCTGCACCTGCGGCAGCGGCGCCGGGCGATCCACGAACCGGCGGACATCTACGCCAAGCCGATCGTCAGTCGCCGTCTGCGGGACCCTCGTCCGGCACCGTGACGGCGGCGGTCGCGACCCGATCGAGCATGTTGACCAGGAGCGCCTTCTCCTCGTCGGTCAGCACCGCGAACAGCACATCGGCCACGCGCTCGGTCCGCGTTTCGGCCTCGTGGAACACCTCCACGCCCCGGGGGGTGAGGTGAAGGTGGCTCATGCGCCGATCCGTGGTCGACGGCGTCCGCGTGAGGCATCCGAGCCGCTCCAGGTCGTCGATGATCCGGACCATCGCGGTTTTGTCGGAGATCAACCGGGCGACCAGATCCTTCTGCGTATTCACGCCGTCGCGGTGCATCAGCAGCAGCACACCGAAGTGGCGTGCCGTCAGGCCCAGGCCGCCGAGTGCCGCGTTGAGCGCGTGCGTGGCCCGGACCTCGGACTGGCGTAGCAGCAGGCCGATGGCGATCGAGGTCGGAGTCCGGTAGGGCATCGCGAACGCTCCTTCGAGGGCAGCATCACATATAGTTCCGATTAAACCAGGTTCAAATGAATCTAGTTTCGGCTAGGCTTTGTCGCGTCCGCACCATCGTTCCAGCTTCGGCGGGGCCCCAACTCCGACCCGGCCGCGCACCACTTTCGAAGGCAGGCACGCATGCCCCGCAACCCCCTCGACGCGCATCCGCCCTGGCGTCAGTTGTTGATCATCGGCACGGTCGTCCCGGTGATCATCACGCTGGTGGTGCTCGCGTTCGCCTGGCCGGCAGCCCGTATCGCCCCGAACGATCTTCCCGTCGGCCTCGTCGGCACCGGGCCGGCCAGCCAGCATGCCGCGTTCGCGCTGCAGCAGAGCGATCCGGGTGGGTTCCGGCTGCATTTCTACCGTGACTCCGGTGCCGCACAGACCGCGATCCGCCACCGCAGCGTCTACGCGGCCATCGACATCGAACCGGCCGGCACCACCCTCTACACCGCCGACGCGGCGAGCCCGACCGCCGCGCAGGCGCTGACCGCCGTGGCACAGCACATCGCCACCGCGAGCGGCAGCACCACACCGGTCTCCGTCGTCGACGTGGTGCCGCTCGCCGCCGGCGATCCACGCGGCGCCGTCCTGAACGCGATGATGTTGCCGCTCATTCTCGGCGGCGAAATCCTCGCGGTCGTCATCGCGGTCCTGGTCGGCTTCAAGCCGGCGTGGCGGCAACTCATCGCGCTGGCGATCGGCGCGGCCGGGATCGGGGCGGGCGCCTACCTCATCGCGCAGACGGACCTCGGCGTTCTCCCGGGCAACGGATGGGCGACCTGGGGTGCGATCGCGGCCACGGTGTTCGTGGTGAGCACGATCACGGCCGGGCTCTTCGACCTCATCGGCGGCATCGGCATCGGCATCGGCTCGGCCATCATGATCTTTGTCGGAAATCCATTCTCCGGTGTCTCCTCGGCGCCGCAGCTGCTGCCCGATCCGGTCGGCATCATCGGTCAGTGGCTCCCACCGGGAGCCGGCGGCAGCCTGATCCGCGAGAGCGCCTACTTCTCCGGATACGGCGGCGCGCAGCACATCGCCGCGCTCGGCCTGTGGATGCTGTTCGGCGTCGCGGCGATCGTCATCGGTCACCGCCGCACCGGCCGGCATCAGCTTCACCACCTACGGCGGCCGACGGTCGAGGAGCCGGCGATGGAGCCCGACGACGTCTCGCAGGCGCTCACGTTCAACTCCGTGGCCAACTGAGGTTCACGCCGTCCGCACGGTCACGCCGGCCGCCCTTAGCGCTCCGATCTCGTCGGCGGGTGCGGCCTCGTCGGTGACGATCGTGGTGAGCGCGGCGGCCGGCGCCACGAAAGCCAGGCCGGTGCGGTCGAACTTCGCGGCGTCGGCCACCGCGATCACCCGGCGCGCGGACGCGATCGCGGCGCGTTTCACCGCGGCGTCGGCGAGGTCGTAGGCCGTCAGCCCGTTGGCGGCGTTGAGACCGCAGCAACCGATGACGGCGGTGTCGAAGCGCAACGCGGCCAGCGACGCCTCGGTCAACGGACCGGTCAGCGCGAGTTCGCCGGTGCGCGGCTCGCCGCCCGGCAGGAGCAGTTTCAGCGGCGGGCCGCCGGTCAGCGCGTTGGCCGCGTGCAGGGACAGCGGCATCACCGTGAGCCGGCGGTGGGCCAGCGCGCGGGCGACCTCGAGGCAGGTGGTGCCGCTGTCGATCAGCACCGCCTCGCCATCGGTGATCATCTCGGCGACCGCGGCGGCGATACGCCGTTTGACGTCGAGGTCTTCGTGGGCCCGCAGCGCGAAGGGGGGCTCCTCGCCGCGAAGGGTCACGCTCCGGGCGCCACCGCGGTAGCGCTCCAGCATGCCCTGCCCGGCCAGGACCTCCAGGTCGCGCCGGATGGTCATGTCGGAGGCGCCGGTCAACTCCGCCAGTTCGGCCACGGTCTTCTGCCCGCTGACGCGGACCGTGTCGGTGATGAGCTTCAGCCGGTCGGTGCTCGCCATCCCGCCATTGAACCTCGCCCGTGCCGGTAGAGCAAACATTTCAAACAGAAAACATGTTTGCTATGTTCGTACGCATGTTTAGAGGATTGGCCCGAGCGCGCCTGGCGACGTTCACGTTCTTCACGCTGTGCGGCTTCGACCTCGGCATGTGGATCGTGCACATCCCCACCGTCGAACACCGGGTCGGCGTCAGCCATGCCGTGCTCGGCTGGCTGCTGCTCCTGCTCGGTGGCGGCGCGTTCGCCGGCATGCAGGTGATCGGCCCGCTGGCCGACCGGTTCGGCGCGCGGAAGGTCGTCCCGGCGAGCGCGATCCTCACCAGCCTCGCGTTGGTCCTGCCCGGGTTGGCTCCGAACGCCTGGACCCTGGGGGCGGCCCTGCTCGTGTTCGGGCTTTGCAACGGCTGCCTCGACGTCAGCATGAACGTACACGCCGTCCAGGTCGAACGAGCTTACGGCCGGCCGGTCATGTCCGCGTTCCACGCCGCGTTCTCGATCGGCGGCGTCTTCGCGGCACTCGTCGGCGCCCGCACGCTCAGCTGGGGCTGGGCTCCGGCGGTCACGCTCACCGGGGTGGCCGGGCTCGGCATCGTCGTCACGGCGCTCGCTGCTCCCGCGTTGCTACCGCCCGACGCGGCACCGGAACCGGCCGATGGCGCGCCGGTCGCCGCGTCCGTCCACACGCGACGCTCGACGACGCCGTACATCTGGGCGCTGGCCGCGCTCGCCCTGATGCTCATGCTCAGCGAGGGCGTCGCCAACGACTGGAGCACGCTCGAAGCCCGCGACGTCCTCGGCACCACCGCCGCCACGGCCGCGCTCGCCTACGGCGCCTTCGCCGCGGCCATGACGATAGGGCGGCTGCTGACCGATCCGGTGGCCGCGCGCTTCGGACCCGTCGCGATCGTGCGCTACGGCGCCTTCCTGGCCGCGTTCGCGCTCACCGGGGTCGCGTTGTCGACGTGGCTCCCGCTGACGCTGATCGGCTGGGCGGTGTATGGCATCGGGCTCTCCGGTTGCATCCCGCAACTGTTCAGCGCCGCCGGTCATGCCGACCCGGCCGCCGCCGGCGTCAACGTCGCGCGCGTGTCCGGCCTCGGCTACCTGGGCATGCTCGCCGGCCCGGCCATCATCGGGCCCCTCGCTCACTTCTTCGCGCTCAACGACGCGTTCTTCCTGCCCGTGGCGCTCTGCGCGTTGGCCGGTTTCACAGCGCACATCGTGCGACCTGCGGCCCGGTCAGCCATCACGGTCGATTCCGAATCACGGACCGAGGCAGTATCGTCCGCATGACATGCCAGTCACGTTGATCAATGCCGCTCACATCTGATCAATTGTCGAGAGGAGCGACGATGGTCAACGTCGTATATCGAATCGTCGTGCCCTTTTCCGGCGGCAGCGGTGGCACCGGGCCGCTCTCGTGGGGGCAGCTCGAAAACTGGTCCGCCATCGTACGGTTGCGCACGTGGATGCCGCTCGGTGGCGTGATGCCACTACCGGCCGGCACGACCGTCGAGGATTACGTACGCGAGCTGCAATATCTGATGGGCCGCTACGAACCGATGCGCACGCGGCTGCGGTTTCCGGCAGACGGCGGGCGGCCGGTGCAGGTCGTGCACCCCGAAGGCGAGATCACGCTCGAGGTCGTCGACGCCGGAGACGCGGACCCGGTCGAGGTCGGCGAGTCCGTACGCGTCGCCTATGAAGCCGTTGACCTGGACTTCGCGGCGGAGTGGCCGCTGCGCGTCGCGCTGATCCGCCACCGCGGCTCGATCACCCACATCGTTGCGCTGATCAGCCACTTCGTCACCGACGCGGCCGGCGGCAGTGCGATGCTCGCCGAGGTGTCCGCGCGGGTCAGCGCGCCCGTGGAAGGAATGCAGCCGCTCGCGCAGGCGGCGTGGCAGGCGTCGCCGGGCGGCCGTCGGCAGAACGAGGCGGCGCTGCGGCACTGGCGCGCGATCCTGGAAACCATGGAGCCGCGCCGGTTCCCGCCGCCGACCGAGCGCACGGCGCCGCGCTACTGGCGGGGCGAGTTCACGTCCTCGGCCGTCCACGTCGCGTTGCGGGTGGTGATGGCGCGTACGGGCTCTGACTCGGCCGCCATCCTGCTCACGGCGTACGCGGCGGCGCTCGCGAACATGACCGGGATCAACCCCGTGGTCGTACGCCCGCTGGTCGGCAACAGATTCCGGCCCGGCCTGTCCGGCATCGTCTGCACGGCGACCCAGGCCAGCATCTGCGCGCTCGATGTCGCGGGGCGGCCGTTCGACGAGGCGCTGGTCGGCGTCCGCCGCTCGTCGTTGGCGGCGTTCAAGAACGGCTACTTCGACGCGGACGACGTCACCGCGCTGATCGCGGAGATTTCCGCCGACCGTGGCGTGGCCCTCGAACTCGGCTGCTTCATCAACGACCGCCGCACCGAGGTGCCGATGCCGGCCGCCGATCACGAGCCGATCGCCGAACTCGTCCGCGACGCGATGGACCGGACGACGTTCGAGTGGGTGGTGCGGCGGGACAGCCCGTCGTTCGAGCCGATGATCGTGGACATCGACGACGCCGACGACGCGATCCGGCTGACCGTCCACATGGACACGGAGTACATCTCACCGGCCGACGCGGAGACGTTCCTGCGCGGCATGGAGGACGTTCTCGTGGCCGCAACCGGCATCGCGTGCGAAATCGGCTGAAACTGTCGTCCGTGGTTCGAGCGTGAGCCGTCCGTGGCAGGCTGGTCGGGTGACCGTTGACCGGTACGAACTCGTCGGGATCTTCGGGAGCGCGGTCGATGCGGGCGTCGCCTCGCTGTTCGTCGGCGCGGGTCTTTCCACCGCGGCCGGGTTGCCGACCTGGGGCGATCTTCTGGTGCCGCTCGCCGCCGAGATCGGGGTCGCCGGTGAGTTCGGCGATCTGCCGCTGCTCGCCGAATACTACGAACAGAACGCTCCGGGGCGCCGGCCCGCGCTGGAAAGCCACCTCCGGGACGCGCTGTCCGAGTACACCACGCCGGCGCCGAGCCACCGCCTGATCGCGAAGCTGCCGATCGACGAGATCTGGACGACGAACTTCGATCCGCTGCTGGAATCGGCGGCGCCGCGGGCCACGGTCGCCGTCCGGGACGACGACGCGCTCGACATCGGCGCCGGCCGCCGCACCATCATCAAAATGCACGGCAGCCTGAGCCGGGACACGCCGCCCGTCTGGACCGCGCCACCCGTGATCACCCGGAGCGACTTCGAGCGATACGAGGACACGCATCCCCGGATGTGGGCGCTGCTGCGGGCGTCGTACCTGACGCGCACCATGCTTTTCCTGGGTTTCAGCTTCGCCGATCCGAACATCGACGTGCTGCTGCGCCTCGCCCGCCGCTACGGCACGGCGTCTGCCGATCGTCACCTCACGGTGCTGCGCCGGCCGGCCGATCCCGGCGCGATCCAGCTACACGACCTGCGGGTCCGGGACCTGGAGAACACCGGGGTGCACGTCTGCGAGATCGGCGACTTCAGCGAACTCACCGCCGTGCTGCAAGCCGTTGCCCGGCGGGCCCGCCCGGAACGACTCCTCGTCGCCGGCGGCGACGAGGCCGCGACCGACGTCGGACCGTGGTGTAACAAGGTCGCCGTCGCGCTGACCGCCCGGCCTCCGTCGTGGCAGATCACCTGCGTCGGCAGCGCGGCGGGCTGGGCCGTCACGAGCCGCCTGGCCGAATTGCTCCGAGCGCATGGCCGTTACGCGCCGGAACGGTTCCGCGTCTACTACCCGAGGAAATCCGGTGACGCCGTGGCGCTGACGGATTCCCGCCTCGGCACCGCGATCTTCACCGACCTCGAGCCGGACGACCTAGTCGGCGACGTCCTCGACGAGTGCCGGACGCTTCTGGTGATCAGCGGGAACGACCGCACCAGCGAGCAGGTGCGGTGGGCGCTCGACCGGGGTGTCAGCGTCGTGCCCCTCGCGTCCAGCGGCGCCGCCGCGCGAGCGTTCTGGGAAGCGTCCGGCGCGCCACAGGACCTCGGCGGCCGTCCGTGCGACCCGCAGGTGTGGGCCAACCTGGCCGATCCGGATCCGGACGTCGCGGTGATGGCCGCGATGTCCGCGATCGACCAGGCCATGTGCCGCCCGAGGCCGGACTGATCGGACGCCACGAAACGAGCCGGCCGATAATCAGTCGCGTCGCGCGTCGGCCCAGTCGCCGTGCGCCACGATCGCGAGATCTTCAAGATCGAGAGTCTTGCCGGACACGGTACGGGCGCCGATCACGACCGCCTCGCCGCTGTCGCGTGCCACGAGCCGTAGCGGTCCGCCGTCGTCGCCTTGCAGGTGTTTGTTGCCCCACTGCATGAGCGCGAGCACAGCCGGCACGAGATCTCGGCCCTTCTCCGTGAGCAGGTATTCGTGGCGGGCGCGCTGGCCGGTCTCCCGGTAAGGCTGCTTGACGAACAGACCGATCTCGGTCAGCTCCCGGAGTCGCGCCGCCACGATCGCGTCGGTGATCTTCGTGCGTCGGGCGAAGTCGTCGAACCGGGTCGTGCCGTAGAACGCCTCGCGAAGGATCAGCATCGACGATCGGGTGCCGATGGCGTCCATCGACTTGCCGATCGAGCAGTTGTCCAGCCGCCACGTGCTGCGGTCGGCCAAGGCGCCTTCAAAGGTCAAGGACATGGGCTTCTCCCTTGTCGACGTGATCGCCGTCGTGCGTCTCAATCGGTGATGACGACGACGCCCGACGGCGCGCCCAGCAACTCGACCGTACGCTCCGCGGCCCGATCGATCTGGATCCGAGGCTCGTCGGGGATCCGCGACTCGTGGTAGGTGCCCGGCCCGTAGAACTGCCCGTAGCTCAGCACGACGCCGCCTTCGGCGAGCACCGAGCGCTCCAACTCGGCGACGGCTGCGACGCCGGGCTCGTCGGGCAACTGCCATGCCACGGTCTGGGCCAGAATTCGCGGCGATCCGCTCTGCCGCGCCGCCTCGATCAGGTTCTGGTTGCCCTCGGTGCGGATGCGCGCGTTGAGCGCCGAATAGTCGCTGATCTTCGCCACGTCGTCGGGCAGTTCGGTCAGCTCGTTGAGGATGACGTCCGGCTTGAAATCCCGCACGGCCGCGATGACGGCGTCGCGATCGAACACGTCGCAGAGGACCGGCTCGGCGCCGAGCGTGGCGAGCAGTTCCGTCTTGCCCGGGGAGCGGGTCATGCCCGCGACGACATGCCCTGCCTGCACCAGCAGCGGAACCAACCGCTGCCCGATGACCCCGGACGCGCCGGCGACGAAGATCCTCACGACGACCCCTAACTATATGAATTGGTAGTCAGAGCCTAGCTCGCTGACTGGTACCGCCCAACTCGGCCTTCGCACGGGGTCGCCGGCGGCCGCCCGAACGGATCGTGGAAGGTCTCCACGTGGGCTGCCGCAGCCGCAGTGGTAGCCGCGGGGTCACGGCCGCCGCAGCGCCATGATCGCGATGTCGTCGTCGGCGTCGGCGGAACAGAGGTCGAGGAGCACGTCGACGGCCGTGTCCAGATCCGTCAGGTCGAGGTCGGCGCAGCGGCGCAACAGCCGGCGGCGGGAGGTCTGCGGGCTTTCGCGGCGGCGTTCGGTCAGGCCATCGGTGTAGATGAACAGCGTCGATCCGGGCGGCAGCACCGTCGTGGTCTGCCGGTACGTGGTGTGGGGCAGCACACCCAGCGCCATCGATGTCTTCACCGTGAGGCGCCGGGTCCGCTCCGCCGTACGCAGGATCGGCGCGTGATGACCGGCGTTGACGATCGAGGCTTTGCCGGTGCCGAGATCGATGAACGCGACGATCATGGTGGCCATCGTGGGGGTGCCGACGACCGGCAGCAGCGTGTTCACCGTCGAGCAGAGGTCCGCCGGGCTGGCCGACGCCGCCGCCCAGGATCGCAGCAGCAGCCGGATCTGGCCCATCGTGACGGCCGCGGCGAGATCGTGGCCCATGACGTCGCCGACGGTGACCATGAGGCGGCCGTCGGGCAGCATCAGAGCGTCGTACCAGTCGCCGCCGACCTCGTCCGTGGCGGCAGCCGGCCGATAGCGGGCCACCATCTCGAACCGCTCCGACCGGGGGAGCGATTCGGGCAGCAGGCTCCGCTGGAGGGCATGCGAGACGTCCCGTTCGCGACGATAGCGGCGCAGGTGCTCGATCCTACGGCCGGCGATCAGCGCGAGCTGTTCGACGAGTTTCACGTCCTCGCCGTCCACGCCGTCGCCGGTCGCCGTGATCTCGATCGTGCCGAGGACCGTGCCGTCGTCCGCCGTCAGCGGAATCGTCGTCTGGCCGCCGCGCACCGGGACCGCTCCGCCGGACGGGTCGGCCAGCGTCACCGCGCACGACGCCACCCCCGCGATGTCGGTCACGAACGCCTCCAGCGTCGCGGCGATGTCGGCGGGTTCGGCGGAGATGATCCGGGTCGCCGCCGCTGTCAGCGCTTCCAACTGCGTGGCGTGCCGCAGCGCTCGGGCGCCGGCCTCGCGCCGCAGGCCCGCCAGATGCAGGTTGGAACGGATCCGGCTGATCAGCTCCCGAGCCGTGAACGGTTTGACGAGGTAGTCGTCCGCGCCCGCCTGCAGACCCTCGATCGTGGCCTCCTCACCGGCGCGGGCGGAGAGCAGGATGACCGGGACCTCGGCAATGGCCGGATCGGACCGCACCGCGGCGAGCAATGCCAGACCGCTCCGGCCGGGCAGCATCACGTCGCTGAGAACGAGGTCCGGCACCTGCTCGGTCAGCGCATCGAGCACGAGTTCGGCGTCCGGGAACGAGACCACGTTCGCGTGCGGCGCGAGCAGCACCGACACGTACGCGCGCATGTCCGCGTTGTCGTCGACGACCCAGACCGTGGGCGCGCCGTCGCCGTCGGGCCGGTCGCGAACGGCCGCCCGGAGGTCCGGTTCCCGCTCGTCGAACGCGTCCAGCACGTCGCCGGCCGAGACGGACAGCGCGCGAGGTGCCACGGCCTGCGCGGCGACGAGCCGATCTGGGCTCACGTGCGCCGTCCCGAACGGGATCGTCACGCCGAAGGTCGAGCCGGCACCCTCGGTGCTCGCCACGGTGACGTCGCCGCGGTGCAGGTCGACGAGTTCCCGCACCAGCGCGAGCCCGAGACCGCTTCCGGGCCGCGACGGCGTATCGGCGGCACCGGCGCGTCGGAACCGATCGAAGATGAACGGCACGTCGTCGGCCGCGATGCCGATCCCCGTGTCGATGACGTCGAGTCGGGCCCATGACTCGGTGCGGCGCAGCCGTACCCGGATGGATCCGGTCTCGGTGAATTTGAGGGCGTTGGCGCAGAGGTTCGTGACGATCTGCTCCCACATCTCCCGGTCCACGTAGACCGGTTCGCCAAGCGGTGGGCAGTCGATGCGCAGGTCGAGCCCGGCCGCCTGCGCCGCGGACCGGAACACGCTCACGACGTCGGCTGTCGCGGCGGCCAGATCGGTCGGCTGGAACGTCGCGGCGACCCGGCCCGCCTCCAACCGCGAGATGTCCAGCAGGCTGTTGACGAGCTTGAGCACGCGCCGCGCGTTGCGGTCGGCCATCGCCAGCGACTCCCGCGTGTCACGGGGGACGCGTTCGTCGGCCTGCGCCGCGGCCAACGGACCGAGTAACAGCGTCAGCGGGGTCCGGAACTCGTGACTGATGTTGCTCAGGAAGGCGGTTTTCGCCCGGTCGAGTTCTTCCAGAGCCCGGGTGCGTCGGGCCGACGATGCGAAGCCCTCCGTCACCGCGTGCGCGGCTCCGATGGTGTCCGCGACGCGGGCCAGGAATTCCCGGTAGTCGACGTCGACCGGGACGCCGTGGTTGATGGCCATCACGATCGCGGCGGTGGCCGCGGTGCCGGGACTGTGGATCGGCTGGGCCGCGAGTGCCGCCTCGCCGTCGCGCTGTGCGGCTCCCGGCGTGATCGCGCTCTCCAGTCGCGCGAACGCGTCCGCGCCCGTGGCCGTCAGCAACCGGTCGACGTGGCCCGGATCGAGGTCGTCGGCCTGCCCCCACGACACGTCCCACGGAGTGCTGTCGTCGGGAAACACGCGAAGACGACCCGACCGGACGTCACGTGGATGCCGGCCCAGCACGGTGGCCGCGGTCGCGAACAACTCCTGGGCACTGCCGATTCCGGCGAGCGATGTGGCCAGGTCGCGCAGCAGCGCGGATCGGCGCTCCGCGATCACCTGCCGGGTGGTCTCCATGACGACGCAGAAGACCCCGTTGATCGGTTCGGTGCCGACCGGGCTGAACGTGTAGGTGAAGTAGCACTCGTCGGCGAAGTCGGCGCGTTCCAGCATCAGGTGCTGGTCCTGTTCCCACGTCGGCACGCCGGTGTCCATCACGCCGTGCAGCATCGGGCCGATGACGTGCCAGATCTCGGGGAAGCAGTCCTCGGCACGCTGACCGAACGCGGCCGGATGCTTGTCGCCGATCAGCGGCCGATAGCCGTCGTTGTAGATCTGTACGAGGTCGCGGCCCCAGAAGACCATCATCGGTACGCGTGCGGAAAGGCAGGTCCCGGCGAGGGTACGCAGCGCGTCCGGCCACGATTCGACGGGGCCGAGCGGTGTCGCGGACCAGTCGCGGCTCAGCAGGAGATTTCGCGTGCCCGCGTGCGGGGGGCTCCCGTGATCTCCGGGGCTACGGCCAGCCATCCCGCGAGTCTGTCACAGCCGGCGCCGGTCTCCATGACGGCAAGTGCGCCGCCGGTGACGCGCTCTCGACGCCGCCGCCGGCCGTCCACGACGGGCTCGCCGTGGCCTCGACGGCGCCCCAGTGGTCGGCGACCCGGCGGTTCGTGACGCGGTAGAGGTCGCAGGAGCGCCCGATGTCGGGCCCGGCGACACCCGTACGCAGAACAGCCACGAAGTTGCCGCAACCGAAGATGCGCGTCGCGCCGAGTGACGTGCCAGAACGCTGCGTGTCGGGCGTGTGATCGGCGTAGCCGGATGACCGCAGCGCCGCCGCGCCGTCGATGTCACCGGCCGAGGCTCGGTTGACGTACTCGGCGACGAGCTCTTTGTTCGCCGTCCCGCGCCTCGTACCTCGCAAAACTGTTTGTGATGTCGGCAACGCAGTGGGCATCGCAGCGACACGGTGTGCTCGCCGCGGCCGGTGCGGCGCTGCTGATCGCCGCCGGCGTCGTGCGGACCTGGCGATCCCGGTGAGGGCGATGTCCGATTCGGATAGGCTCGGGTGATCTGATCTGTCGGCCGTCGCGGCGCGGTGCCCGCGAAACGGAGGAGCCCATGCCCAGAGCAGTGCGATTCGACGAGTACGGCGGGATCGACGTGCTCTACATCGCCGAGGTTCCGATGCCGCAACCGGACGCGCCGGACACCCACGAGGTCGTCGTCGAGGTCAAAGCGGCCGGCATCAATCCGGGCGAGGCGTCGATCCGCAAAGGACTGCTCGACGCGATGTTCCCCGCCACGTTCCCGTCCGGCGAGGGCACCGACTTCGCCGGCATCGTGCACTCGATCGGTGACGAGGTGACCGACTTCGCGGTCGGTGACGAGGTCATCGGCTGGTCCGAGCAGCGTTCGAGCCACGCCGACTACGTCAAGGTGCCGTCCAAGCAGCTCGTCGTGAAGCCGCCGCTGCTCCCGTGGCCGCAGGCCGGTGGGCTGTTCGTCGTCGCGGTCACCGCGTACGCGGCCGTCCGGGCGATCGCCGTCCAGCCGGGGGAGACGGTGGTCGTGTCGGCGGCGGCCGGCGGTGTCGGCGTGCTGACGGTCCAACTGCTCAAGATCAAGGGTGCGAACGTGATCGGCATCGCGTCCGCACCGAATCACGCCTGGCTGACGTCGCACGGGGTGACCCCGGTCGCGTACGGAGACGGGCTGGCCGACCGCGTCCGCGCCCTGGCGCCGCAGGGGATCGACGCCTTCATCGACCTCTTCGGCCCGCAGTACGTCGACCTCGCCATCGAACTCGGAGTTCCGCCGGACCGCGTCGAGACGATCATCGCGTACGAGGCGGCCGCGAAGTACGGTGCCAAAGCGGACGGCAGCTCGACGGCGTCATCGACCGACGTGCTCGAGGAGATGGCCGAATACGTGTCGTCGGGGCGGATGGAATTGCCGATCGCGAAGACGTACCCGCTCGACCAGGTTCGGCAGGCGTACGCGGAGCTGGAGAAACGCCACACGCGCGGGAAGATCGTACTAATTCCCTGACACGGATATGCAACCAATGGTTGCGCGATAATCCGTCGTGGGCTAACGTCATACGCAACCAAACGTTGCGCATGGAGGCATCATGACGGATATGGAGTTCGGCAGCATCGAACGGGAGATCCACGTCGACGCGCCGCCCGAGATCGTTTTCGACGTCGTCAGCAGGCCCGAGCACATCGCCCAGTGGTGGACCGACGACGCGTCGTTCGACACGGCTCCGGGTGCGGTGGGCGAGCTGGTCTTCGGCGAGCGGGTCGACGTCATCCCGATGACGGTCGTCGACGTGGACCGGCCGCGGCTGTTCTCGTTCCGGTGGGCGTACGCAGACGGCAAGGTCGACGACTCGGCCGGGTCGATGCTGGTCACGTTCGAGCTGACACCGTCGGGCGCCGGCACCACGGTGCGGCTCGTCGAAACCGGCTTCCGCGAGATGGGCTGGGAGGCCGCGAAGCTCGAAGCGGAGTACAACCAGCATGTCGAGGGCTGGGACATTTTCGTGCCCCGGCTCGCCGACTACATCGGGCGGCTGGTGTCGACGCCATGACGGTCGTCGTCGACGACGATCTGTGGTCGGCGATCGGAGACCCGACCCGGCGGCGGATGCTCGACCTGCTTCTGGCCGATGGCGACGGCACGGCCACCAGCCTCAGCGAACGGCTACCCGTGACGCGGCAGGCCATCGCGAAACATCTCGGCGTGCTCGACCGTGTCGGTCTGGTGCACGGCACGCCTGCCGGCCGGGAGCGCCGCTACCGCGTCGACGAAGCGCAGCTGGCCCGCGCGGTGGCGCAGTTGTCGTCCGTGGGCGCGGCGTGGGACGGCCGGCTCCAGCGGATCAAGCGGATCGCCGAGGCGATCGCTCAGTCGAGGCGTCCAGAAAACATCACGAGGGAATCTTCACGAGGGAAAGAGGAATCGACATGGTAGACATCCTGCACCGAGTCGGCGATCAAGTCCGCTCCGGCCGAGGTCTACTCCGCGTTGACCACCGTCGACGGGCTCGCCGACTGGTGGACGACGAGGACGAAGGGTTCGGGCGATGTGCTCGACGGCGTCTTGGAGTTCCGTTTCGACGGCGGTGGCTTCGACATGAAGGTCATCGAGCTGGTGCCGGAGAAGCGGGTGCACTGGGAGGTCGTCGGTGGTCCGGAAGAATGGATCGGCACGCACGTCGAGTGGGAACTGAGCCAGGCCGAGGGATTCACGGTGATCCTCTTCCGCCACGAGGGGTGGCGAGACCCGGTGGAGTTCATGTACAGCTGCAGCACGAAATGGGCGACCTTCCTGATGAGCCTGAAGTCGCTGATCGAGACGGGCACGGGCGCGCCCGACCCGCGCGACGTCAAAATCGGCAACTGGGACTAGGCTCGGGTCGGTTTGCAGTGATCCGGAAGGCTTTGCGTTGCTCCCGCCACGTATAGCCTTCCGGATCAATCCGTCCGGATCACCGAAGTCGGTCGCGTTGGATCTCGTGGGCGAGCGCTCGCCGCACCGACACCGATTCCGTGATCGTGCCGGCCGGCTTCGTGGGCAGGTCAAGACCACGGCTGATCTCGTCGTACGCGCGCCTGAACACGGCCGGCAGCACGGCCTCGTGCCCGATCAGGTCCCGTTCGACCAGGCGCCGCAGCTCATCGACGGTCGCGGGGGTGAACCGTTTCCGGCCGCGCCCGATCGCGTAGACGAACCGGGCGCAGGCCGCGTCCTCGTCGACGGCGTCGGAAATCGCGTCGGCCAACCCCCACAGGCGCCCTTCGAGCCATGGGATGTCCCGCTGGTCGAGGCCGAGCCGAGGCGGATCGCCGATCTGGTGCTTCCGCACGTGCTTGGAGATCGCCGGTTGACTCACGTCGGTGACCTGGGCGATGCGCTCCTGCGTCCAGCCGAGACCGACGAAGACCTTGATCATCTCGGTACGGAGTTTCCGCATCTCCTCGCCCGCGCGGATCACTTCGTTCATGCCGGCGAGGATCCGCCCGGCCTGGTCTTCCGTCAGCACGTCAGAATCGTCGGCGCGTGTCACGCTGCCACTATAACCCGGTTGTATAACTCGGTTATAACTGCCAGGATCGGCACTATGCCTACTTTCCACGCCCCAGACGGGACCCGGCTCGCCTACCGGATCATCGGCGACGGCGACCCCCTCGTGTGCGTTCCGGGTGGCCCCATCGACTCCGCCTACCTGGGCGATCTTGGCGGCCTGAGCGCGTACCGTCGGCTGATTGTTGTAGATCTTCGCGGCACCGGCCGCTCCGCCCTGCCCGAGGACCCCGCGTCCTACCGATGCGACCGCCAGGTCGACGACATCGAGGCGCTGCGTGCGCATCTCGGGCTGTCGCGGATGGACCTGCTGGCGCATTCCGCCGGTGCGAACCTCGCCACGCAGTACGCCGCCCGGCACCCGCGACACGTCGGCACGCTTGTCCTGGTCACCCCCGGCATGCGCGCGGTCGGCATCGAGGTCACCGGAGCCATGCGACGCGACCTGGCATGGCGCCGCCACGATGAACCGTGGTTCCCCGACGCGTTCGCGGCGCTGACCCGCATCACGGAGGGCGCGGGCGACGACTGGGACGCCATCACGCCGTTTTTCTTCGGTCGGTGGGACGCCGCCGCGCAACGCCACCACGCCACGCATCGACCGACGAATGTGGAGGCGGTGGGCGGCTTCGGTGCCGACGGCGCGTTCACTCCTGACCGCACTCGCGCGGCACTCGCCACGCTGGAGGCGCCGGTGCGGCTGCTCGCCGGGGAATTCGACCTCAACAGCCCGCCGCAAGCGGTGGCCGAGTTCGCCACGCTTTTCCGCAACGCGAGGCTCGTCGTGCAGCCCGCGGCCGGCCATTATCCGTGGCTCGATGACGCGAGCCTGTTCACCGCGGCCACGATCCGCTTCTTCGACACGGCAGCGCCAAGATCCGTGTGAGCCTGGGTGGAGTGCTGTCATTCGGGGACGGAAGCAGCATCCACTCCATGATCACGCGGATCCTGGCAGGGCGTGGTGGGTGCCTACGCCGCGATCGGCTCCAGTCGCACCTTGAAATGACGCAGCACCGGCGGAGCCGAGACGATCCGGTAGCCGCTGACGCGTTCCGGGTTCTTGGCGATGTCGCCGAGCACCGCGGCCACGTAATCGAGGTGGCTGTCGGTGTAGACACGGCGGGGGATCGCTAACCGGACCAGCTCGAACGGCGCCGGAGACACCAGCTGATGCTGCTCGTCGAGGCCGCCGAGGTAGAGCGATCCCAGTTCGGCGCAGCGGATGCCGCCGTCGAGATAGAGCTGGCAGCCGAGGGAGTGGCCGGGGAACTGCGCCGGCGTCAGGTGGGGGAGGAGCCGGCCGGCGTTGAGGTAGAGCGCGTGGATGCCGGCCGGCTGGACCGTGTCGACACCGGCGGCGTTGATCGCCTCCGCGAGCCGGGCGGTCGACGCGGCGCGGGAGCCGAGGTAGGCGGGGTCGACGACCTCCCGCAATCCCTGGGCTAACCGCTCGATATCGTGCCCGGCCAGGCCGCCATAGGTGGAGAAGCCTTCGGTGGCGATGAGATTTGCCTCGCAGACCGCGTGCAGTTTCTCGTCCCGCAGGCCGATGAAGCCGCCGACGGCCGCGAGCCCGTCTTTCTTGAGGCTCACCACGCAGCCGTCCGCGTGCTGGAACGCCTCGGTCGCGATCTCCCGGGGGCTCCGGTCGTGGTAGCCGGCTTCCCGCTCGCGGACGAGCCACGCGTTCTCGGCGAATCGGGCGGCGTCGAGGAAGAAGGGCACCCCGTAGCGCCAGCACAACTCGCTCGCCGCCTTGATGTTGGCCATCGAGACCGGCTGCGCGCCGAGACCGTTGTTCGTGATGGTCATCAGCACCAGGCCGACCCGCGCGCCTTCCGCGCCGGTGAGCGTCCGCTCCAACGTCTCGAGATCGATGTTGCCCTTGAACGGGTAATCGCTGTCGAGATCGGCCGCCTCGGCACACGGGATGTCGCGTGCCTCGGCACCGACCAACTCCACGTTGGCGTGCGTGGTGTCGAAGTGGGTGTTGCTGAGGCAGATCTGCCCGGCCTGCAGCAGGCTGGAGAACAGCACGCGCTCGCCGGCCCGGCCCTGGTGCACCGGCAGGATGAACGGGTAGCCGGTCAGGTCCTGGACCTCGTCGCGGAACCGGAACCACGACCGGGCGCCCGCGTACGACTCGTCGCCGAGCGCGGCGGCGGCTTCCTGAGCGTCGGACGTCGCTCCGGTGCCCGAGTCGGAGAGCAGGTCGATCGTGATCTGGTCGGCCCGCAGGTTGAACGGGTTGTAACCGGCGTCCGCGATGGCCGCTCGACGCTCGGCGGCGTCCAGGAAGGCGATCGGCTCAACGACCTTGATCCGGTAGGGCGGCAGCGTCTTTCGTATCTCTTCGGTCATCGCTCTCTCCATGTGCCGTCATCAGGCGGCGCGGCAACCAGCCGGCTGCTGCGCATGATCTTGAGAACTAGGGTGCCATCGTCGCCTCGGCGGGGCGACCCGGTATGCCTCTGCCGACAGGTAGACGGTCAGACCCGGGCGGGGCGGCCCGAGCCGGAGCGAGACGTGCGCGATGAGACCGACCCCTTCGTCGAGCGGTCGGCCCGCGAGCGCGGCGATGATCCCGTCGAGTTCGTCCACGTCGAATCCGTAGCGATCCATCAGCGTGGCGACGCGCTCGCGGGCCTCCGCATCGTCGTTGACGTAGCTGCGGATCGGCACGTAGAGGCTGTAGCCCGCGGGCCGCTCGACGCTTCCGAGACCGCCGCCGTCGCCGAGAAAGGTGTAGCTGCCGACCAACGGACGGTCCGCGAACGTCTTGGTGCCGCCCGCCGTGAGGCAGAAGTCGGCCAGTTCGTCGGTGTCGATGCCGGCGACCACTCCGGCCGCGTGGGCGACGTCGCCGATCTCCGCGTCGTGATGGCTGACGTACAGCTTGACCCGGGCATGCGGGCCGTCGTGCAGGTCGAGCGCGAAGAACGTGAGCCGATCGCCGCGGCCCAATTCCCGGGGCCGGATCGCGCGGGCCAGGGTCGCGTCGTGCGCCCGGCTCAATCCGAGGCGGCTCATCGCCTCGGCGACGAGGCCGGGTGCCCGCGCGACACCGGTGAGCTCCGGATTGAAATAGACTTTGAATTCGGGCTGCCGCCGATGCCGGAACACCAGCGAATGCCAGAGTGCGAATCCGCCGGCCGGTGCTTCCGTCGCGAATACGTCACGCATCTCATCGAATTGCGCCGTCGGCAAGCCGAATCGGGCCGCCTGCCGCGCCACGAATTCGTATGCCGCGGTCATGTTGGTGGCCGCGCTCGGCGCCGCCGCCAGCGATTCTCCGAGAATGCGCACTATCGGGCGTTCGTTTTCATTGAACGCGACCGAGAATTCGACCGGCGTGTGATCGTCGGCGACTCCGGAAGGCCAGGCCGGCGGCTGCGACAGCGATCGGGAGCCGACGGGCCCAAGAAGATCAGCCAGCAATGCGCTGGCTGATCGAGGGTCCAGGCCGACCATTTCACATAAGCTGTGCAATTGTTTATCGAGGAACTGTGAAAGGGGCGGATCCTCCATATACGGTCTCCACTCGCGATCGGTCCAACGAATTGAACGAAATTATAACTCAGAAGATCGGAATGATTACTCTCCGTCACCAATTCGTGGCGGCGAATTGCCGGATGCGACGGATTCCGTGGCGCATGATCCGGTCCGCGGCGGCCACTGTGGACCGTCGGACTACGGATCATCCCGGCCGCGTCGGCGCATTCCGGTCAGAGCATTTTTCCGGTTTGTGAAAATACATGACCACTGCATGACCGGTCGAAACCATACGAGCCGTGACTCGTCGTGGCCGCCACGTCAGTGCCGAGTCAGTGCCTGGAGCCAGTCGGTGCGGGTAACTGCGTCATCGCGTGCTGGACGAGTTTGATCAACGCCTGCTTGCTCGAGAACCGATCGCGGGCGTCGAACCACACCAGTGGGGCGTTCGGATTGAGCTTCAGCGCCGACCGGATCTCCGCCTCGGTATAGAGGCGTTCGCCGAAGAACATGTTCACCGCCGCGACGAACGGGATGCGCCGCCGCTCGAAGTAGTCGATCGCGGAGAAACTGGTGTCCAGACGCCGCGTGTCGACCAGAACGATCGCACCGATGGCGCCCTGCGCGAGTTCGTCCCACATATACCAGAAGCGGTCCTGGCCGGGCGTCCCGAATATGTACAGCACAATGTCGGAGTTGATGGTGATGCGGCCGAAGTCCAGCGCGACGGTCGTGGTCGTTTTGCCGGGCACCCCGGCCAGATTGTCCACGCCGACACTGGCCTGAGTCAGCACTTCCTCCGTGGTCAGCGGCGGGATCTCGCTGACCGCGCCGACCAAAGTGGTCTTGCCGGTTCCGAAGCCGCCTGCCACAACGACTTTGACCGATTTGCGATCCACAGCTCTCAGTCCCTCTTGTTGTTTTACAGACTCTCCAGGCGGGCGAGAATCGTTTCCAATATTGCGTAATCCACGACGGGTTCCTGGGCCGGCGCGCCGACCTCCAGGAACCGTCGTTCGAGAAGCACGTCCACCAACAGTTTCGTGACGGCGAGCGGGTAGTTCAGGTAGGCGGCGATCTCCGCCACCGACATCCAGTCCCAGCAGCGGTTGACGATCGCCTCGTACTCCGGGTCCAACGCCCTCGCGTCCCCGGACCGCGCGATGACCTGCGTGGCGAGGTCCAAGCTGGCGTTGCGCGGCGTGGTACGCCCGTTGAGCAGGACGTACAACGGCACGAACCGACCGGAGCCGCCCTCGTCGTCACTGTTCCACGTTGGACGCGTCACTGGCGGCACCCTCAGGAGCCGTCGTGGGCGGATCGCGCCTCGGAGCCGAGGTACTGGCCGATCCGCGTCACCAGCCGGCTCATCTCGTACGCGACCGTACCCATGTCGACGGTCTGCTCGCATAGCACGGCGAGCCGCGCGTTCTGCCCGGCGGCGGCGACGAACAGCGTCTGATCGCGATATTCGATCATGACCTGCTGCACCGGGCCGCTGCTGAACCGCCGACCGGTGCCGGCGGCGAGGCTGTAGAGCGACGAGGAGCCCGCGGCCAGCGTCTCGGCCGAGTCCTGTGGCAGCAACGTGGACTTCTGAATGATCAGCCCGTCGGTGGAGAGAACGAGGGCGTACACAACGTTGGGGACCGCCACGAGCTCATCCAGCATCCAGGTGAGGTCGTTGTGCGACGTCGTTTCCATCACGCATTCCTGCCTTGGTCATTCGGGGTCGACGTTTCGACGTTCTCGGTGCCGCGACCCGCTTGCCAACCCTGTTGGTAGCGCGCGAAGCGGTCCCGGGTCTCCTCGGGTGATCGGACCGGCGCGACCGATTCGCGTCCGGCCGTGGTGTCGTCGCGCAACTCGGGCGCGAGGTGCTGCTGGGGTTTGCGTTCCGGCAGCGGCGGCCGAGCGGCGGCGTACGTCGGGCTCGGCGCGTCGCTGTCCGGCACGGGGGCGGGGGTGCTCTCCGGTTGCTGGTTGGTCATCGTGTCGTCCAGACGGTCGGGTATGTCGATCCAGCTGTCGGTATAGGTCGACATCGACGTGGCGAACTGCGCCAGGCTCGAACCCGGCCGGTCCGCGTACGAGCCCGGATAGGACCCGGACGGCTCGGCGTACGACCCGACCGAGGCGGCGGCCAGGGCCGGGACGGGCGCGCTCGCGTCGACGTCGAGCTCGAACTCCTCGGTGTCGGACGCGACCAGGCGGTCGGGCAGGAGCACGATCGCGAGCAGGCCGCCGTAGCCGGAGGAGCGCAGCGTGACCTGGGTGCCACCGCGCTTGGCCAGCTCGGCGACGACCCACAGACCGACCTGGGCACCGTCACGCAACGCCGTTACGTCCGGCGTCGGCGCCGTGGCGAGGAGGTCGTTCGCACGGTCAAGGTCGTCAGGGAGCATGCCGATGCCGGCGTCTTCGATCTCGACCACGATGCCGCGGGTGACCCGGGTGCACGTGACCCAGACCGTCGAGTCCGGCGGCGAGAACGCGAGCGCGTTGTCGAGCAGTTCGGCGAGCAGGTGGGTGGTGCCGGCGACCGCGTTTCCGAGCACCGCGACGTCGGCCGCGTGACGGATGCTGATCCGCTGGTACTGCTGGGTCTCACCGATCGCGGCGAGCAGGATCCGGCGTACCGCCACGGGCTTCTGGAAGCGCCGGCCGGTCTGGCCACCGGCCAGGATGATGAGGTTTTCCAGGAAGCGCCGGGTCTGAGCGAGCTGGTGGTTGACGTCGAACAGCTCGGCCAGCAGCCGCTCGTCGCCGATGCGGCTCTGCAGGTCTTCGATGACCTGCAAACCGTGCTGCAGCGGGCTCTGCGGGCGGCGGGCGACGCCCATGAGCATCGCCATGCCGGCGGCGCGGGTGGTCGCCTCGTCGACGGCGGCGCCGACCGCGACCTGCAGCGACCGGTTCAGCACGTCGGCGAGCTGGCCGATCTCGTCGCTGCCGTACTCGCGGTCGGGCAGTTCGACCGCGGAGTCGACCTTCTCCCGGCGCCGCAGCCGCTCCATGATGTCCGGAAGCTGCTTGTCCACCATGGTCGCCGCGTCCTCTCCCAGCTGGGCCAGGCGGACGGACAGCGCGTTGTCGACGAGCACCTGCGACTGGCGGACCGCCCACACGATCGCTCCGATCGCGATGATGAGGGCGATCAAACTGCCGAGCGACGCGATGAGCAGCTGGTTGTTACCGGCGTGCAGCGCCTCGGCCGAGACCTCGGTGGCCTGGGCGACCGTCAACCCGATCAGGTCGTTGGAGACCGCCGTGGTCAGCGTTTCCCATTCCGGCGCGCTGGCGACGACGTCGTCGGGTATTCCGCCGGACCATCGCCCGTCCGCGATCAGCGCGTTCTCGGTGGCGACGAGGCGTTGCCAGGAGGGCGTCTTGGTGATCTGGATGTACTGCTGCTCGACGTCGGGCCGCAGGTGCGGGGCCAGGTTCGTCAGCTCGGAGTGGTAGGCGCCCACGAGGCTGACGAACCGGAGATAGTCGGCCTTGCTCAGGGTGTGCGACCCGAACGCGCCGGTGATGATCGACCCGGCGCGGGACATGAGGTCACTGGCCTGGAACGTCTCCGTTGCCGCGATGCCACCCTGGGTCGCGGTGACGTCGGGCACGACCCGGGCCTGCGTGTCGAACAGGCCCGTCGCGGCGTCGAGGAGGCCGTTGTAGAAGTCGTACACATGCTGCTGGTCGGCCGTGCCGGCGTCGATCGTGGCGCGGACCTCGGGCAACTGGTCGAGTTCGTCCGTCAGCGTCTTCCAGCGCGTCTTGATGGACGCCGGTGCCAGCGCGAGCGCCGAGTTGGCTGCGTCGCGCAGCGTGGAGAGCCGTTGGTCGGTTTGTTTGCGCTGGTTGATCAGGCCCTGCAGACCGGTCGTGGGCCGGGCCAGGTAATAGATGCTGAGCTGGCGTTCCTGCTGGATCGACGACAGCCCGTTAACCGCCGGGATCGACACCTGCCGGACGCTATTGGCGACTTCGCGGTCGTAGAAACCGGTGAAAACGAGGTATCCGGACGCGACCAGCCACAGCAGAACCGCGACGATACCGGGAATGAGGACGAGTCGGATGACCCGTCGTTTGATGGACTGCTGCTGACCGCCGCGTCGGATTGATCTGCGTGACTGGCGGCGTTTGTCGGAATCAGACTTTTTACGCACGACGCTCCGATTATCGAATCTATGTGCCCATCAACTGCAGCTAGGAGTGCGCCACGGGGGCCCGCGTGGTCACCACGACACGAAGGCACACCCTACAGTTTTATGCCCGACTCGTCACCCGGGGGATGGGGTGCGTAGTTCGCAGATTAAATCGGCGTTAAGTAATGCGAAAAAACGAAATTATCGGACAATTTAATATTCCACCAATTACGACCAGATCGTGGCGAGCCAGACAGTGATGCCGGCGACCGCGATGAGTCCGACATTGAGCGCGATCATCCTGTCGCCCCGGACAAGATGCACCGCCGTCGCGAGAATCTGCAGCACGACGAAACCTATCGCGGCGACCAGCGCGAGCGGCGGCGCGATGCCGGTCAGCGGCGGCAGGACGAGCCCGATGGCGCCGGGCACCTCGATCGCGCCGATGCCGCGAACTCCCCACATGGGCGTGCGGTCCACCCACGCCATCATCGGCTGCAGCGCCTCCTTGCTCCGCACGAGCTTGATGCCGCCGGCGTAGAGGTAGAAGGCGGCGAGCAGCGTGGCGAAGATCCAATACGCGACGGTCACGATCATTCTCCTCGTACGGTTACGGTGGGTGCGCCGCCACAGTGTGAGTGACGATTCGAGGCCCTACAAAAGGCACAGGGATGTGCGTGAGCGATCCGGAGTGGCCGTGACCCGTAGCGACAAGACGTGCCTGATCCGTGGCGACGCCGGCCGGGCCGTCCGCGCGATCCTTCACCGCATCGGCGACAAGTGGGCGCTGCTCATCGTTGCGACGCTGCACGGCGACCGGGTGCGCTTCACGGAGTTGCAGCGGCGGGTGCCGGGCATCTCGCAGCGGATGCTGACCCTGACGCTCAAGCACCTGGAACGAGACGGGCTCGTCGCGCGGACGGCGTACGCGGAGGTGCCGCCCCGGGTCGAGTATCAGCTGACGCCGATGGGGCAGACGCTGATCCCGCCGGCACTGGCGCTGGCCGAGTGGGCGGCCGAACATGATCCCGACATCCACCGGAGCCGGTCGGCGTACGACTCCCGCGATTCCTGACACCTCCGCCATCCGCAGCTCAGTAGGCTGTGAACCCGCGGGTGTCGAGTCGAGGAGTCGCGATCATGGATGAGGCGCCGGTGCTGGTGGCCGTAGTTCCGAGCCGCATCGAGGCGGAACTGATCGCCGGCAAGCTGCGCAGCAACGGCATTCGGGTCGCCATCGTCGCCGACGACGCCGGTGGCCAGGAGCCGCAGTGGCAGCGTGACGGTGTCCGCGTGCTGGTGGCCGCGTCCGACGCGACGCTCGCCCGGGAACTTCTGGCCGAAGACGGTCTGGCGGGTTGACGTCACACAGGGGTCTTCCCGACCGCGCCGACCTACGCTAAAAACACACACTTTGGTCCGTTTACGCCTTATGGTGCTTGAGGCGCATTTCCTGCCGACAACGGCTCCCTGCGCCCGGTTCGCTGGTAAGGGAGAACTATGGACCAGAGCTTCGACGAAGGCCACCTGCGCTCATTGATGGTGCAATCGCAAGATCTGCACTCGGACGCCATGAAGCAGGGTCGGGTGGCCCTCGGTGATTACGTAGACGCCGCCGTGGCGGCCCGCGACGAGCGGGGTTCCGGTCGGGGCCGGCGTGGGCTGCTCGGCGCGATGCTCGGTGCCGGCGCCACCGGGGTCGCGTTGTTCGCCGGTGCGCGGGGCGCGTTCGCCGCCAGCAGCACCGATGTGCAGGCTCTGCAGACGGCGGCGGGCATCGAAAACCTGGCCGTGGCGACGTACAAGACCGCACTCACGCTGCCCTTCATCGGCGGCAGCTCCGCCAACGCGCTTGTGAAGACGTTCGCGGAGAAGACGATGCAGCAGCACCAGGAGCACGGTCAGGCCTTCAACGCCGCGGTCGTGAAGCTCGGCGGACAGCAGCAGACGAAGCCCGATCCGAAGTACGGCGCGATCGTCGCCAAGGCCGTGCCGACGCTCAAGAAACCGGCGGACGTCGTCGGACTCGCCGTCACCCTCGAAGACGTGGCGGCGCAGACGTACGTGCAGAACGTCGGTCTCGTCAGCACCGCCGACCTGCGGCAACTCTTCGCGAGTGTGGCCGGCGTCGAGGCGCAGCACCGCTCGGTCCTGCTGTCCGTGCAGGCCCTGCTCGCGGCGAACGCCGCCAACCTGATCGCGCTTCCGCCGGACGTCGCGAAGCTGCCCGCCGCCGCCGGCAGCGTCGGCATCCCGGACGCGTTCTACCCGACGGCCAAAGCCGTCCCGGTCAGCGAAGGAGCGGTCAAATGAGCCGTCGGCCAGACGAGGACGTGCAGATCACCGAGGCCGAACTGACCTCGTTGACGCGGCAGCTCGACGACATGCACGAGTCCACGTTCCCCGGCGTCCAGAAGGCCCTGGACGAGTACGCGGACGACCTGACCGAGGTCCGTCGCTCCGTCGTGTCCCGTCGCAACCTGCTCGTCGGCGCCGGCGGTGTCCTGGCGCTCGGAGCGCTCGCCGCGTGCGAGACCGTCGCGAAGACCGCGGTGACCGCGCCGTCGCCGAGCGGCGCCACGCCCCGGCCGTCGGGATCGGGTGGCACGGGTGGCGGTGCCGGGGGCGGCACCGGTGGAAAGTCCATCTTCACCGGTGATCTGAAGATCGTCGCGCTGGCCGCGGCGCTGGAGAACCTGGCGGTCGCGGCCTACACCGGGGCGCTCAAGAAGGCGGCGGCCGGGCAGCTCGGCACGGTGCCACCGGCGATCGCGGGGTTCATCACGACGGCGCGGAGGCAGCACTCGGATCACGCGGCCGCATGGAACGCCGTCCTGACGAAGGCGAACCTGCCGGCGATCAAAGGTACGCCGTTGACGATCGCCGCACCGACGATCGCCAAGCTGAACCAGGCCTCGACCGTATCCGAGGTCGCGAAACTGGCTTTGAGCCTGGAGAACTCGGCCGCCGACACGTACACGTTCGCGGTCGCCAACGTCAAGAACAAGGGTGGCATCATGACCGCCGCCTCGATCCAGCCGGTCGAAGCGATGCACGCGGCGATCCTGAACTTCGTGCTCGGGCAGTACCCGGTGCCGGACGCGTTCATCAGCACCGCTGACGCGGTGAGCCCGAGCGTGCTGACGAAATGAGGTTCCGGCCGAGCCGTACCCGTGTGGTGGGTGTGGTGGCCGTTGTCCTTCTCGCCGTGGCGGGCTGCTCGTCGTCGGACGGTGGCAGCCCGCCGAACCCGGCGCCGACGCCCACCGCCGCTGCGACGTCGGCGAGCGCCAGCACTTCGGTGTCGGCCACGGTCACCGTGAAGAATTTCGCGTTCAACCCGGCGACGGTGACGATCCCCGTCGGCGGCACGGTCATGTGGAAGTTCGCCGACTCGGCACAGCACACCGCGACGGCGGTCGACAAGTCCTTCAACTCGCCACCGCTGAGCAACGGCCAGACGTTCCTGCATACGTTTACCAAGGCCGGCACCTACCACTACTTCTGCAGCATCCACCAGTTCATGACGGGCACGGTGATCGTGCGGTGACCGGATCTCGGGGGTGAGTTCCGCTCACGAAAACTCCGAAGATCCGAGCTGTTCCCCGATTGATGAAATTTTGGCTGACAAATAGCCGACGGTTTCGGGAACCACATCCATTCATGCCGATACGATCGTCGATGTCCTGCCGACTGCAGCGGCATCCGATGCGTGTCGGGAAATGGGGATTCCGTGACCATCGCTCCGGCCAGCGGGCAGGGCTATGACGTCGTGATCGTCGGTGGTCGTGTCGCCGGCTGCGCACTGGCGGCCCGGCTGGCCACGGCCGGGCTCACGGTCGCCGTCTTCGATCGCGACAACCTGCCGGCACCGACACTGTCCACGCACATCCTGCACGGCACCGCGGATCTGCGGATCGAGGGCGTCTACGACGAACTCGTCGCCGCCGGGGTGCCGCCGCTGCACGAGGTCCGCATCCGGCTCGACGACATCGCCATCTCGTTGACGCACACCGACGATCCCGGCATGTGTACGCGTCGCGAGACCCTCGATCACGTCCTGCTGGGCCGTGCGTTGACCGCCGGCGCGAAAATCTTCCCCGACACCGCCGTCGTCGGCCTGACCCGCGCCGGCGACCGGGTCACCGGCGTCGTCACGCAGGCGCCCGACGGCTCGACGACCGAGGTCACGGCGCGTCTCGTGGTGGGCGCCGACGGTCGCAACTCGTCGGTCGCCCGCTGGGCCGGCTCGCGGCAATACCTCGCCAGCCGCAGCGAACGTGCGCTGGTGTGGCGCTACTTTCGCGGTCGCCCGTTGCCGCCGGTGCTCACCTGGCACCGGATCGGCGAGCACATCGTCTCGGCGCTGCCGACCGGCCCCGATGAGTTCCTGCTGATCGCGCAACCGCCGGATCGGTTGCAGAGCGGCATCTCCGGCACCGATCCGGGATCGCTCACGCGGCACGTCGCCGCGATCAGCCCGGAGATCGGCGATCTCGTCGCGGGGGCGGAACCCGTCGGCCCGCTCCGGCGCATGGTCCGTTACCCGTGCTTCTTCCGCCAGCCGTACGGCCCCGGCTGGGCTCTCGTCGGCGACGCCGGGCACGCCAAGGACGCCACGCTCGGCCAGGGCATCAACGACGCGCTGCGCAACACCCGGGCGCTCGCGTCCGCGTTGTTGCCGGCGTGGGACCGCCCGGCCGACGTGGCATCCGCGCTGCGCCGGTGGGCGATGGAACGCGACGGTTCGGAGATGCCGAACTACTGGTACGGGCAGGATCTCGGCCGTGCCGTGCCGATCACGCCGATGGAGCACGCGATCCTGCTCGGCATCCAGCGCAGCGCGAAGGCGACCCGCGCGCTCGACGACGTCATGGGCGACCGGATGGCCGCCGACAAGCTGCTCACGCCCGGGCGGCTGGTGGCGGGCATCGGTCGGCAACTGGCCGCCGGCACGCCACCGCGGCCGGTGCTGGCGGAGGCGAGCCGTCTGATCCGGCTGGATCTGCGGCGCCGCCGGGCGGTCGCGCAGCGCGCCGCCACCGCACCACCGATGCCGGGCCGGGAATCCGGCGGCATATCGATGCCAGACCAGCACTGATGGAGGCACACGTGGAGCGTCCCGCGCCGCTCGACCAGGCAGCCGCGAACGACCGGGTGAAGGCGATCGACGTGCTGCGACGCCACGCCGAGCATTCGAGCGTGGCGCTGGCGCTCAACCGTGAGACCGAGCACTTCATGGCGGACGGCATCGACGGGCTGATCGCCTACCGCACGGCCGGGCGCCATCACGCCGTGCAGATCGGCAGCGTCTACGCGGCCGCCGCCGACCAGGCGGCGCTGCTCCGCGAATTCCACGCGTGGGCGCACGGCCAGGGCCGGAAGCTGAGCGCCGTGCAGCTGACGACCGAAGACCTCGCGCTGTACGCTGACGCCGGCTACAAGCTCGGCCAACTCGGCGCGTCCTACTCGATCGAGCTCGGCGGTTTCACGCTGTCGGGCCGCAAGTTCGAGAAGATCCGCAACAAGGTGAAACGCGCCCGCAAGGCCGGGATCACAGTGGTCGAAGCCGGGCCGGAACTCCCGTACGACGACGCGCTGGCGGAGCGGCTCGACCGACTCGACGCGCAGTGGTTGCGGGCCAAAGGCTGGCACATCAAGCAGATCGAGTTCATGGTCGGTGAACGCGGCCGGCCCGGCGACACGATCCGGCGGCTGTTCGTCGCGATGCGGGACGGCGAACCGATCGCGTACGTCTCCTACTCGCCGGTCTTCGGCACCCGCGCCGGCTGGCTCTACGACATCACCCGGCGCGACCCGAAGTCACCGCCCGGCGTCGTCGAACTCATCTTCGTCGAGGCGCTGCAACGGTTCGCCGGCGAGGGTGTCGCATGGCTGCACCTGGGCCTGACGCCGTTCTGCGAGATCTCGCCCGATCATCGACCACCGGCGGGCGCGCACTCCGGCATGGAGAAACTGGTCCGGCTCATCGCGAGCCACGGCGAGTTCATCTACCCGGCGCGCAGCCAGTCGGAGTTCAAGGTGAAGTGGCAGCCCTCGTCGATCCAGCCGGAATACGCGGGTTTCCACCCCGGCGTATCGGCGTCGGCGGTGTGGAAGCTGCTACGGCTGACGCGTTCGATCTGACGCGGCGGCGAGCCGGTCGAGACCGTCCAGGCCGCGCAGGTAACCGCCGAGAAGGGCGTCGCCGATCGGCCCGGAGGGCATCCACCCGGCCGTGTCCCGCAGCCAGATCAGGTCCCGGTCGCGGTCCGTCCACGCGCGCTCGCCGGTGACGTGCGGCGCCAACACGTCGCCGGCCAGCGCCGACAACGCCAGCCCGTGACCGCACCAGGCGCCCGCGAACCACACCCCGGCGTGCCCCGGCACCGGCCCGACGATGGGCATCCGGTCGAAGGCCGACGCGGTCACCCCAGACCAGAATTCGGTCACGGGTACGCCGGCCAGTGCGGGAAAAGTCGTCGCGAGTTCACGTACCAGCCGCGAACGAATGCTCGTGATCTGGCTCTGTCGCGCCCGATGATCGAGGACCGCCGGACCCCCGCCGAAGAGCAGCCGGCGGCGCCCGGTGAGCCGGAAGTAGTTGAAGAAGTTCCGGCTGTCGATCACCGCGCCGTCGCCGCCCCAACCGGTCGCGGTAAGCAGTTCGGGGGCGATGACGTCGGTGCGCACCACGCGCGTACGGATGGCCGCGATCTTGCCGGGAAACAGGCCGAGCGCGAGCGTGAATCCGTCCGTCGTAACCGCGATCCGGCCGGCCGTGACCGTGTGCCCGGCCGCGACGAGCGTCGCCGGATCGCCACCGGTGACGCGCGTGACCTGCGTGTTCTCCACGATCCGCACACCCGCGACCAGGAGCGAGCTCTTGAGCGCCTGGCAGAGCGACCACGGATCGATGAGGGGCACGCCGGGGTAGAGCAGGGCGCCGTGCTGGCGCTCGATGCCGAGGCGCGCGGTGACCTCGACTCGGTCGAGGAAGTCGACGTCGAAACCGAAGCGGTCGCGCAGGATCTCGGCCTGTTGCCGGAGCCGGGCCGCGTGCGCGGGCACGGCGGCGTGTGCCGGCCGTCGCGGCGCCCAGATGGTTCTTCCGCTGGTTCCCGTTCGGTCGGGGCTGGTTCGCGGCCACCGGCGCGTACAACGAACACTCGATCTTAGATCTGGGTTTCGCGGAGATCGCCTTCGGCATCGTGCTGGTCTGGGCGGCCGTCACCCTCGGCCGGGAACTGTGCCTGGCCGCGAGCGTGGCCGCCGTCGTCGCGAACGTGCCTCACCTGATGTTCCACCTCGCGCACACGGACGAACTGCCGATCGGCGACAACATCGCTCAGGACGGTCTGCTCGGCCTGTCGACGCTGGTCGCGGTGATCGTCCTCGGCGCTCTGCTGCGCCGCTCACGCGTGCCGTCCTAGAATTTGATGGATGGCGGCGATGTACGCCGATTAGCGGGGGCCCGCCCGCCACGCGAGGGCCGAAAGCACCCATTGCCCGCCGATGATGCCGGATCGGGCTGCTTTCGAGCGGGTCGCGCCGGATCCGATCAGTTCAGATCCGATCACGTTAGGCGGAAGGAATTCACCATGTCTGTCACCACCGAGCCCGCGATCCGGCCGTTCATGGTCGAGGTCCCCGAGGCGGACATCGAAGCGATGCGCGCGCGCATCAAGGCCACGCGTTGGCCCGACAAGGAGACCGTCGACGACGACACGCAGGGCGTGCAGACCGCGACCATGCAGGCGCTCGCACGCTACTGGGCGTCGGATTACGACTGGCGTAAATGCGAAGCGAAGCTCAACGCGTTGCCGCAGTTCATGACCGAGATCGACGGCCTCGACATCCACTTCATCCACGTGAAGTCGCGCCACGAGAACGCCTTGCCGGTGATCCTCACGCACGGATGGCCCGGCTCGATCATCGAAATGCTGAACGTCATCGGCCCGCTGACCGACCCGACGGCCTACGGCGGCGCCGCCGACGAGGCCTTCGACGTGGTGATCCCGTCGATCCCGGGTTACGGCTTCTCCGACAAGCCGACCAGACCGGATGGGACGCCGACCGCACGGCGATGGCCTGGGCGCAGTTGATGCAACGACTCGGGTACACGCATTACGTCGCGCAGGGTGGCGACTGGGGCGCGATCATCACCGATCTCATGGGCGTACACGCGCCGGAAGGCCTGCTCGGAATTCATCGAACATGCCCGGCATCGTGCCCCCGGACGTCTCGAAGGCGCTCGCGTCGAACGTGCTCGGCGCCGGTGATCCGCGGCCCACCGGCATGTCGCCCGAGGAGAGCAGCACCTACGACCAGCTCAACTTCATCTTCACCAAGGGCATCGGCTACGCGGTCGAGATGCAACTGCGCCCGCAGACGCTCTACGGCCTGGCCGACTCGCCGATCGCTCTCGCGGCCTGGATGCTGGACCACGACGCGAAGAGTTATCGAGGACATCTCGCAGGCCTTCATCGGCGACGCGATCGACGGGCTGACGCGCGATGCGGTGCTCGACAACATCACGTTGACGTGGCTGACGAACACCGGTGTCTCATCGGCCCGTCTCTACTGGGAGAACAAGCTCGGCTTCTTCGACGTCAAGGGCGTCAACGTGCCGACGGCCGTCAGCGTCTTCGCGCGTGAACTCTACCGGGCGCCGCGGAGTTGGACCGAGCGCGCGTACCGCAACCTGATCTACTTCAACGAGGTCGACAAGGGCAACCACTTCGCCGCGTGGCAGGAGCCGGCGCTCTTCGCGAGCGAGGTCCGCGCCGGGTTCTCCTCGCTGCGATAGTGCACCGGGAGTCCGGCCGGCCCAGCCCGCGTCGAAGTCGATCGTGTCGAGGCCCTCGCCGCGTGCCCACCGTGGTGCGCGCGCGAGGACCCACGCGACGGCCGCCGTCATGAGCAGGGCGGCCGGGAACTGGATGATCTTCGTCAGGCCGCTGCCGTCTGGCATCTCGATCGACGATGCGATCACGACCACGACGACGAACCATCGCATCCGGGCGCGGGTCACCGCGAACATCGCCAGCGGCCAGACCAGGTACCACGGCTGGTCGATCGGGGCGAGGAAGATGACGGCGAGCAGAGCCACGCCGGCGCCGTGAAGCCGGTTCCGGTCGCGGAACAGCCAGAGGATCGCCGCGAGCGTGATCGGCAGCAGCGCCAGCGCGATCGGCCGGGTTCCTGTCTCCATGTGCCGTGGGAGGCCGAGGCCCGAACCCAGATAGTGGATCGTGAGCCCGACCGCGGTCGGCGGCGACGTCCACACCACCGAGTCGCCCGCGTGCGAGAGCGCGGTCAACCAACCCAGGCCGAAGCCGGACGCGTACGACAGCCCGAGCAGCGTCCCGACCGCCGTGACCACGACCGTCCCGCCCCGGCGCAGGAGCACGCGCGCGCTCGGCATCGGCGGCCCACCGCAGGCCAGCAGGGCACCGAACGGCAGCACCACGCCGACGGTCGTCTTGATCGAGATCGCCAGGCCGATCAGCAGACCGCCGAGGACCAGCAGGCGCTGCCGTTCGGGCCGCCCGGCGAGCACCGCGAACCCGGCCGTGAGCAGGCCGACCGTGATCGCGTCGTTGTGCGCGCCGCCGACGAGGTGCACGACGACGAGGGGACAGGCCAGCACCAGCCACAGTGCGCGGTCAACGGGTACGCCGAGTCGTCGGGCCAGGACCGACAGGGCGCCCGCGATGAGCGCGACACCGCCGACCGCCATCAGCCGGATGAACACGATCGCGGCCGTCAGCGAGCCGAGACGGGCCGCGACCCCGGCCAGCATCAGGAACAGTGGGCCGTAGGGCGCGGGGGTGTCCCGCCAGATCGGCGACACCGACTCCAGCCAGGGGCAGGGAAGCGCTGACACGCCTTCGACGTACGGGCTGTGGCCGGCCGCGACCAGGGCGCCCTGGCACGCGTACGAGTAGATGTCCCGGCTGCCGGTCGGTGGGCAGACCAGCATCGGCAGCATCCAGAGCGCGGCGGTGCCGATGACCCAGCGCGTCGTGAACACGCCCCGGCCGGCGTGCCGCAGGCCGAGACACCACGCGGAGCACAGCGCCGCCGTACCGATGATCCAGAGCGTGTAGATCAGCGCGCCGTGGGGACCGAGGGCGATGGTGATCGGGTTGGCGCCTGGCGTCAGCGTCGGAAAGTCGCCCCCGACGAAGGCGGCCGCGCCGAGCAGTGTCGCGCCGCCGAAGCCGAGCCACCTGATCACGACCGGTCTGTCGCCCACCGATGAGAGCATGTCTCGCACCGTGGCGGTCGGGCCTGACGCGCACACGGCCACCACACGAACAGCGGACGAAGTCGGCAAGCCCGTCCGGTGCCCCGCTTCTCACCAGGCGGTCGAACCACCCTCCACCGGGAAGTTCGAGCCGGTGATGTAGGCCGCCCGGTCCGAGGCCAGGAAGGCGGCCAGCTCGACGACCTCCTCGGGGCGGCCGAAGCGCCGCAGCAGCGTCTTGCTCGTGATGGCGTCGCGGGCCGCCTGATCGTCGCCGAGGTCCCGGTCGCTGGCCGGGGTGAGAATCGGGCCGGGACTGATCGCGACCGCGCGGATACCATGGGCGGCGCCTTCCAGTGCCAGTTGCCGGGTCATCGCGATGACGCCGGCGTTGGCGGCCACGTGACCGATCATCGGCGGCACCGCGCCGGCGATCATGCCGGCCTGCGAGGCGACATTGATGATCACACCACCGCCGCGCCGGACGAGATGCTGCCACGCGAACTTCGACACGAAGAACGGGATGTCGAGTTCGCCGGCGATCGTGCGACGCCAATCCGCGACCGAGAAATCGGGCATCGGGCCGAAATATTGGATGGCCGCGTTGTTGTAGACGACGTCCAGCCCGTCGTGCACGGCCACGGCCGCCTCGACGAGTTGCTGTGCCTGCTCCGGATCCGTCAGGTCGATCGGTGCGATCCCGGTCATTTCACCGCCGGCCTCGCGTACCAGTGCGACGGTCTCGTCATTTGCTCCGGGTTGGATGTCAGAACCGATGACCCTCGCGCCTTCCCGGGCGAAGACCAGCGCCGCGACCCGGCCCTGGCCGCCCGCTGTGCCGGTGATCAGCGCTACCTTGCCGTCCAGGGTGCCCATGTCAGATCCTCCCGGAGTTCGTCTGCGCAGGTCAAAGGCCTACTACAGAGGCTATCCGGGTCGTGCGCCGCGCGAATGAGATCCGACCTTGCTCCTGGCCGTGACGTCGGCTCATAATCGCGCCACACACCGCCGACGTCGGGATCCTTCTTGTCCACGTTCCTGCTCAACCACCCGATCTCGCACCGCTCCCTCATGAACGTCGTGCTGGGCGCGCTTACACTCTTCTACTTTCTCGTGGCTGTCACCCTGGGCGAGATATTCCGGGTGCTGGCCTCGGTGTGGCCGCCGCACACGTCGTCTCGGCCGCGCTGGGTCGTCGCCGGCATCGCCAGCGCGGTGATCTACCCGGTGTCACTGATCATCTCGGTCGGGTGGACGGGGCACGACGGGTTGTTCCTGTGCCTGGCGAGCGTGCCGTTCGTCGCCGCCTGGTGGCTCCGCACTCGCGGCCGGTTGCAGGCACGAGCGGATGAGATCGGAGTGCCCTGGGTTCGGCCGCAAGTGCCGCGGCAACGCCTGCTCTTCGGAGCCGCGGACACGAAGGCACTGCGAGTCATGCGGTTGGTGATCGGCATCATGGCGTTTATCGGTTTCAGCATCACGTTCACGGCGTTCAACAAGTGGACGGTCGGCGACCCGGACGCCATTGATTCGGTCGGTCCGCATCACGTGACGATCCATCCGCGCGCGTACATCGTCGCCGAGTGCCCGGCCTCCGTGCGCAAAGCGCTGCACCTGATCGGCGACGCGGACTCGCACGGCCACTACTACCAACGATGGTCGGTCGTGCCCAAGCCCGGGCACCTAGATGAGGTCTTCCTCGACACCGACAGCGGGGCGGTCATCTGTCCGTGACGGAGTGCCGGTACAACGTCAGGCACGCGGTCGTCACCGAGCCCGTCGACGTCGAGTTGGAATTCCTTGTCGAACATGCCTTGCAGCTGGCCGGCGGACACGTAACGGTCGGCCTTGCCGTAGACGGCGTCGCTGACGGCCATGTCGTAGGCGGAAATCGACTTCGCGATGGTGCCGGCGGCGCCACCGACCCGGAAGAACCACCGGACGACCTCCTGGCCCGCGCCGATCTCGGCAATGGTGCCCGTACCAGCGAGGATCGAGGTTGATGCGCAACGCTTTTTGATGCGTGTCGGCCTGATCGACCCGTAGAGGCAGTTCGCTCATCGGACTCCAGCCTGATCGCCCGGGCGCCGGATCCACCAACCTCGGTCTACTCCAAGAGCACGGATCTCCGCGCGCCGGGCGCCAGCCCGCGGAGGTGACCCGTGGCCGAGGCTTCGGCCACGGGTCGGCGTCGATTCGCCGTCAACTCCAGGCGGCGGCGTTCTGCCAGGTGGTGTCGTCGGCCCAGGAGGTCGCGGAGTCCCAGGCGTTCGAGCCGCCGTTGCTGGCGATGTACGCGGTGAAATTGAAGTGGCGGATGTATTTGTTCGTGTAGTTCACCGACTGGAACGAGTAGCCCGAGCCGCTGTTGCCGGTCGTCGGGCAGAAGGTCGCGTCCTGGGCGAACTGGGATGTGCCGTCGTTCGGTTGCAGGTAGAGCTCGAAATTGGAATGCCGCAGGTAGCTGCCGGTCGCGTTCGCTGCCTCGAACGAGACGCACGAGCTGTTCGCGAGGCCGGCCGTGACCACCCAGGTGGCGTCCGCCTTCGCGGTGGCCGAACTCGTCGACGTCACGGCCGCGATGACCACCTTCGTGTCGGCGGAGTCGTGCTGGAGGTAGTCGCCGGTGCAGCAGGCCGTCGTGGCCCGGATGGAAAGCCGGGCGCCGGGCACGAACGGGGTTGACGGCGGAGTCGTCGTGCCTGCGGCGTAACCGGCGGCGACGATGTTAGCCTGGACCGAGTTCTCGGTCGCGTCGGACGGGTAGCCGGAGGTCATCACGCCTTCGTAGAACGTGCCGACGGCGCCCTTGCTGTTGTCTCCGCCGATGCCGAGGATGATCGCGCCTTCCTTGTGCATCGGGTTGTAGCCGGCGACGTTCGGGCGCACTCCGCTGTAGAACGTGGACAGGCCGCCCGACTGCGCGTTGCCGCCGCGGATCGCCCACTGGTTCGGCTCGCCCTTGACCATGGCGGTCAGGTAGCGGTAGTTGACGGTCGGGTCACCGGAGTTGAGGTGCTGGTTCACGCCGGAGAACAGCCCGTTTTCGAGGTCGGCCATGACCCACGGACCGTTGCCGGAGCCGTAGCCCCACACCTTGATGTTGCCGAAGTAGATGGCCTCCATGTGACCGTTGCCGGTGTCGTTGTTGCTGGTCTCGGCGTTGCCGTAGTCGAAGCAGCAGCCGCCGTTGTAGTGCGTGCCGTCGAAGATCGCGTACATGCCCTGGGCCGCGTCCCCGGTCGCGATGCCCGAGGTGTGGTCGTCGCGGTAGCCGGTGCCAGCCGCCACGTAGATGCCGTAGGCCTTGTGGCCGGCCAGGGTTGTCGGCGCGGCGGTCGCGTTCGCGAGGTTGTCCGGGCCGCCGGCCGCGCCGCCCGCCGGTGCCTGGG
Organism: uncultured Actinomycetota bacterium; assembly: GCA_963797605.1. Lineage (GTDB taxonomy): Bacteria > Actinomycetota > Actinomycetes > Mycobacteriales > Micromonosporaceae > DASQPR01. The sequence continues at coordinate 156,868 of CAWCPX010000013.1, forward strand.
TCAGGTTGTTGCCCCGGCCGGACTGGTCGTAGATGACGGTGATGACGCAGGTGGTGCCGGAGCAGAACGAGTCCTGGGCGGCAGCGTTCGCGTAGCCGCCCGCGCTGAGCACGCCGATGTTGAGCGTGGCGTTGTCGGACGACCGGCGGACCTGGTAGAGCGACCCGTTGTAGGCCGCGTAGAGCGCGCGGGTGGTGCTGTGGGCGGCCACGCACGGGGTGCCGCCGGCCAGGTAGATGTCGCACGGGCCCTGGGTTGCCGCCTGCGCGGGCGTGGACGCGGCGAACGCCAGGCCGATCAGCGTGAGCACGAAGGCCGTGCCGGCGGCGAGGATCGTGCGGCGAACGTGGCGATGGGGGGATGTGGGCATGGTGAATCAACTCCTACGTCGTTCAGCTCGGTGGAGTGATGTTCTTCATCGACTTAGATTGATGTTAGCGTTAACAACATGAGATCGATTGCGAACAATATGGCACCGGCTCGGTGTTACGTCAAGGTTTCTGGCACGATTCCGATCCGGGTAAGTCATGCTTCGGAAAGGCGTCTATCGGCGCCGCGATTGCGAGCGCCGATCCTGTTAACGCAAACACGCTAGCTGGGCACGAACATCCGCACGGTGACACCCGAAGGCGTGCTGACCAGATCGAACTCCTTCACCAGGGTGCGCGCCAGCCACAGCCCGCCGCAGCGCTCGGTCAACGTGGCCGGGAGGTCGGTCAGACCGGGACCGTCGTCACCGATCTCGACCAGCAGGCCGTCCGAGCGGTTCCACAATGTGATCGACCCGGTGCCGCCGCCGTAGCAGATCGCGTTCGTCACGATCTCGCTCACCGCGATCAACAGATCGGCGACCCGCCACGGGGGGAGGTCGGAAGCGTTCGCGACGGAGCGCACCAGGGTGCAGACCTTGCCCACGTTGTGCCGCGTGAACGTCATGCGGGTGCCAGGCTCGCGCGGCGCCGCCGACGACTCGATGTCGCCGATGCGGGCGCGCTCGCGGCTAGGGGCGTCGGCGGTCGACACGCGGGCTCGGACGCGGTGCGGTGCGGCGGACGAACCGTCGGAATACGTACATGCTGGTCTCCAGGTGTGCTGCCGGTGTCGCGAGCCTAACGATGAAATGTCGGCAACATGACCAAAACGTAAATCATGACAATTTTTCGCCGGTACGGCGGAATGCCGGGTGTCGCGTCGACTGCGTGGACTGGTGTCGTGGGGACTGTTCTGGTTGTGTCGTCTTGGGGTTGCTGTCTTGGGGTTGCTGTCTTGGGGTTGCTGTCTTGGGGTTGCTGTCTTGGGGTTGCTGTCTTGGGGTTCTGCTGTCTCTGGGGCTGCTGTCCTGGGGCTGCTGTCCTGGGGCTGCTGTCCTGGGCTGTTGTCCTGGGGGGCTGCCATCTTGGTGGTGCTGTGGACCTTGGGATGCTGTGGATCTTGATGAATTGGTGTCGTCGGGGCCGCAATTTGTCATCAAGGTCAGGTTCGCTGCTGTCCGTGGCGGGTGACATGGGGGATATATCAGGCGGAGTCGGCTGGGCAGGCCGAGAACGCGTGTGTCCTTCGCATCTCGTCGACCAAGCGTGTTGAGCTGGTGTTGCCAGGGCAGCCATAAGTCGTCACAACCGGGTTGGCGGCCGTCGGTGGTGGGTGATATGGGCGATATATCGGGCTGGATGAACGGCGTCGGGGGTATGCCGGTGGGTCGGGCGGCGTTCGGCCGGAATGGGGCGAGAACGGTTGTCCTGGCCGCACCTTCTCGTCCCAGCGCCGCCGGCTGGTGTTGACCTTGGCGAATTGGTGTCGTCGGGGCAGCAGTTTGTCGCCAAGGTCGGGTTGGGTGCTGTCGCTGGCGGATGATATGGGAGATATGTCGGGTGGAGTCGGATTGGCTGAGGGGACAACGTGTGTCCTTCGCGTGCCGTCGACTCAGCGTGCCGAGTTGGTGTTGCCAGGGCAGCCATAAGTCGTCACAGCCGGGTTTGGCCCGCCGGCTGGTGTTGACCTTGGCGAATTGGTGTCGTCGGGGCAGCAGTTTGTCGCCAAGGTCGGGTTGGGTGCTGTCGCTGGCGGATGATATGGGAGATATGTCGGGTGGAGTCGGATTGGCTGAGGGGACAACGTGTGTCCTTCGCGTGCCGTCGACTCAGCGTGCCGAGTTGGTGTTGCCAGGGCAGCCATAAGTCGTCACGGCCGGGTTGGGCAGCCCGGGCAGGCGAAAGTGAAGGTCATCCGATGCTGCGGGATCTCGTGAAGGCCCGGCCGAAGCCGATCCGGCTCCCTAGGCTGAGAGTTTCTTACGCCGGCGTTCGAAAGGGCTGCGATGCAGCATTACCTGCTTCAGGCGCGGCAGATGCAGGCGCTGTCCTTCATCGTGCACATCCCGCTCGTCTGTTTCGGCATCGCGTTCCCGGCGATGATCCTCTTCGTCGAGTGGCGTTATCTGCGTACCGGTGACGAGGTCTTCCGCACGCTGGCCCGCCGGTGGACGAAAGTGCTGGTGGCGCTCTTCGCGGCCGGCGTCGTCACCGGCACGATCCTCAGCTTCGAGATGGGCCTGCTGTGGCCGAACTTCACCTCGACCTTCGGCAACGTCTTCGGGCTCGGCTTCGCGATCGAGGGTTTCTCGTTCTTCCTCGAAGCGATCTTCATAGGCGTGTACGTGTACGGGTGGGACCGCATGTCGCCACGCGCGCATTTCCTGTCCGGTCTGCCGATCGCGGCCGCCGGCGTCATCGGATCCTTCATGGTGATCTCGGTCAACGGCTGGATGAACCATCCCGAGGGGTTCCGGCTGAGCAACGGGCGGGCGGTTGACGTCCACCCCTTCAAAGCTCTGTTCGGCAATTCGTATTTCTGGCACGAGTTCGTGCACATGTACCTGGCCGGGTTCATCGTGACGGGGTTCCTGGTCGCGGGCGCGTACGCGTTCGGGCGCCTGCGTGGCCGGTGGGGCCGCTACGAACGCACGGCGCTCACGGTGCCGCTGACGGCCGCCGTCGTCGCCGCGCCGCTGCAGGTGCTGGTCGGTGACTGGGCGGCGCGTGACGTCGCGACGAACCAGCCGATCAAGCTCGCCGCTATCGAGGGCCTCGGGCAGACCACGAAGGGTGCACCCGAACACCTTCTCGGCTGGTACACCAACGGGCACGTCGATTTCGGCATCGAGATCCCGCGGCTGCTGTCGCTGCTGGCGTTCCACAATCCGAATTCGACCATCCAAGGGCTGGACACGGTGCCGGTCGCCGACCAGCCGCCGGTGAACGTGATCCGATTCGCGTTCCAGACGATGGTCGGGATCGGTTCGCTGCTCGCGCTGCTGGCCGTCGTGTTCCTGTTCGTCGTGTGGCGGCGCAAGCGGCTGCCGATCAACAACTGGTTCTACCGGGCGGTCGTCGTGGCCGCGCCGCTGTCGTACGTCGCGCTGATCTCGGGCTGGGTCACCACCGAGGTCGGCCGACAGCCGTGGGTGGTCTACCGGATCATGCGGACGAACGACGCCGTCACGGGCGCCTCCGGGATCCCGGTCGGTTACGGGGTGCTCGCCGCGGTCTACGCGCTGCTCGTCGTGGCCGTGTTCTGGACGCTGTGGAAGCTCGCGAAGGCACCGATGCCGCCGGAGCCGGCCACCGCCGCGCCGCTGGAACCGGTGCGGGACACGGTGTAAGCATGTTCCTCCAGACCGCGCCGATCGTGATCGTGCTGGTCGGGCTCGTGTTCTACACGGTGCTCGCCGGTGCTGACTTCGGCGCCGGGTTCTGGCAGCTAGCGGCGGGTGGCGGCGCGTACGGACGGAAGATTCGCGACCATGCCCACCACGCGAACGCCCCGGTGTGGGAAGCGAACCACGTGTGGCTGATCCTCGTGATCACGGTGCTGTGGACGGCGTACCCGAGCGTGTTCGGATCGGTCTTCTCCACGCTCGCGATTCCGATCTTCATCGCGGCCATCGGCATCGTGTTCCGTGGCCTCGCGTACACGCTGCAGAACGCGACCTCCGCGCCCAGGCAGCGCCGCAGAATCGACCTCGCGTTCGCGGTGTCGTCCATTCTGACCCCGTTCATGCTGGGTACGGTCATCGGCGGCATCGCCTCCGGACGGGTCCCGGTCGGCAACGCGGCCGGCGACGAGGTCACGAGCTGGGTCAATCCGACGTCGATCCTCAGCGGCTGCCTCGCCGTCGTGACGGGTGCCTTCCTCGCCGCCGTCTACCTCGCGGCGGACGCTCGCCGGCTCGATGACCGTGACCTGGCCGACTCGTTCCGCACGCGCGCGCTCGGGTCCGGAGTGGTCGCCGGTGCGGTCGCGGCGGCCGGGCTGATCGTGATCAACAGCGACGCGCCGCGGCTCTACAACGGACTGACGAGCGGCTGGGGTCTCGCCGCCGTGATCGTCTCCGGGCTGGCCGGCATCGCCTCGATCGTGCTGGTGTGGCTCCGGCGCTACGGCGTCGCCCGCGCCGGCGCGGCGGTCGCGGTCGCGGCGGTCCTGTTCGGATGGGCGGCGGCGCAGCGCCCGTTCGTGCTGCCCGGCCTGACGCTCGCGCGGGCGGCAGCCGACGACGCGACCATGATCGCGGTGCTGATCTCGATCGGTGTCGGCGCGATCGTGCTGTTCCCGAGCCTTGCGCTGCTCTTCCGGCTCAGTCTGACCGGAGTCTTCGACCCGAGTTCGTTACGTGTACGCCATCGGGAGCCCGGCCCGGACGCGCCCCGCCCGGCGTGGTCCGGCCGCGTCGCGGTCGCCGCTCTCATCGTCGGCGTCGTGCTGCTGACGATCGCGGACTCGCCGACCGCACACATCTTCGGTGTCATCGCGTTCGTGGTCACGGCCATCGCGGCGTTCACCGCCGTCGGGCCGGACCTGCTCGCCGAGTCGAACGCGTCCGCGGAACCGGACGCGTCCACCGGTGCGGAAAGCCGACGCCGCCGATCATCCGACTAGCCAACTGCGGAGGGAGCGATCATGGTCCAGGACAACGCGGAGGCACCGGTAGCCCGACGGCGCCGGCTCAGCGGTGGCGCGATCGCGCTGCTGGTCGGCGCCGGCGTGCTGCTGATCTTCATGATTCAGAACGCGGAAGACGTATCGCTGGACTTCCTGGCGTGGAGTTTCCAATTCCCGCTCTGGCTCCTCGTGCTGATCTCCGCGATCCTCGGGGCGCTCGTCTGGGTCGGGGCGGGCGTGTTGCGGCGGCACCGGCGCCGCAGGGCTCGCCGCGCGGCTCGCGACGCCGGCTACTAACCGCGCTGCAGCGTCCGCGGGCCGGGCTGCCGCTTTATGGCAGCCGGCTGACCTGGTAATGGCTGATCAGCCACGCGCCGCCGAGAAGGCGCACGATCACCCCGAGCTTCACCGCCAACACGGGGCGATCCGTGAAGCCGAACTCGACGTCCAGGTAGCCGAGCACCACATCGTCCGCGAGTCGCCGCGTCTCCCGGATGACGTAGTCGGCGGTCATGCCGAGCGGCTGCGACTCGTAGTACTCGGCGACACCCACCCGCCCGACGCTGTACGGATGCAAACCCTGGAAGATCACGTCCTCGGTGAAACCGAGCGCGACGTCGTCCGGCGCGTGCGCGTCGACGCCGGCCTTCCAGTAGTCCAGCGCGCTCTGGAGGGCTTCCTGATCGGTGGTCATCGCGTGTCTCCTCCACGATGGTCGGTTCGAGTTCGGCTGCGGTCGGCGTCGGGGCCGGGAAGCGGCGGTCACCGCTCCCGACCACGGCTGGATCAGTGACCGGCGCTCTGGCCACCGTCGACGTGCAGGATCTCGCCGGTGATGAACGGAGCGTTCTCGAGGAACACGACCGCCTCCACGGCGTCGCTGATCTCGCCGATCCGGCCGACCGGGTGCAGCGAGGCGAGCGTCGCGTGCGTCTCGACCGGGTGCATCGGCGTCTTGATCGTGCCCAGGCTGAGCGCGTTGGAACGGATGCCGCGCTCGGCGTACTCGATGGCCAGCGACTTCGTGACGGCGTTCAGGCCACCTTTGGTCAGGGAAGCGAGCGCCGACGGAACGTTCGAGTTCGCGTGGTCGACAAGGCTGGTCGACACGTTCACGATGTGACCGCCGCCCTGGGCGAGCATCGCGGTGAGGGCATGCTGCGAGATCTCGAAGAACCCGCGCAGGTTCACGCCGGTCACGTTGTCGAAGTCGGTCTCCGTGTAGTCGGTGAACGGCTTGGCCACGAACACACCGGCGTTGTTCACGAGCGTGTCGACGCGGCCGAAACGGGCCAGGCCCTCGGCGATGACGCGCGCGCCGACGCCGGGCTCGGAGATGTCACCCGCGACGGTCAGGATCTCGGGGTCATCGGACGGGGCGATGCTCCGGGAGTTCGCGACGACGGCGTAGCCGAGCTTGCGGTAGGCGGTGACCAGGCCGGCGCCGATGCCCTGGGAGGCTCCGGTGATCACGGCGACCTTCTGGGTGCTGCTCATGATGGTTGCTCACTTTCATCTATTTTGAGGTAATCACCCGATGTTCGGGCCATGCGTCGATGGTGGTCCGGACGCTCACGGACTGCCACGACCGGCATGCTCGCTGCTGGTAGGCGGCGCCTCCCACCGCACTACGATGGGGCTGTGGAGCTACGCCAGTTACGCTACTTCGTCGCCGTTACCGAAGAGCTGAACTTCGGCCGAGCCGCCGACCGGCTCCGCATCGCCGGCCCCTCGCTGTCACAGCAGATCAAGGCCCTGGAGCGTGATCTCGGCGTACGCCTTTTCGACCGCGACCGGCGCTCGGTCACCCTGACGGCCGCAGGGGAGGCGTTGCTCCCGAAGACCCGCTCGCTGCTCGCCGCCGCCGACGAGCTCCGCCGCTCGGCCACCGGGCTCTCTTGCGCCGACCCGGTGCGCCTGGGCTACGTGAGCTGGCTGCCGCCGGACATCGTCACACGCACCTCAGGCGTCGCACAGCTGCTCGTCGACGCTTGGGTGCTGCCGTCGCACAGCCAGGTAGCCCGGGTCGCCGACGGCAGCATCGACCTCGCGATCTGCTGCGTCCAGGTCGACGACCTGGCCAACTACCATCTCGACGCCCGGCTCATCGGCGCCGACCGGCTCTACGCGGTGCACGCCGGCACCGACACCAGCCCGGTGGCCGCGAGCCAGACGGTGGTCCTGGCCGACGCCGACCTGGTCAGCTGGGCCTCGTGGAACCTCTACGCCGAGCAGTTCGCCGCGGACAACGGGGCTCGGCTGCTGCGGATCGACGACGGTGGCATCACCGGCCCAGCGTTCTTCGCGCACGTCAGCGCGCTCGGCCGCCCCGTCGTGAACTCGCCGAAGGGGCAGACGACGCCGCTGCCACCGGGCCTGGCACAGCGGCCGATCGTGGCCCCGAGCCCGCTATGGACGTGGTCGCTGGTGATGCGGGCAGACGAGCCCCGGGAGGTCGTCCGGGCCACCGCCGACGCCCTCACCCGCGACGTGGGCACCTTCGGGCTCGACGGGCCGGCGGTGTGGTTGCCGTCCGGTGACCCGTACCGTCGGCAGCCGGTTTAATCCCTGCCAGGGTCGTTGGGGTGCGGTGACAACGGGGTGACCGTGTCATGGCGCCACACGCGCAGCGGCATGCCGGTCAGCACCGTGTCGAGCTGGCCGGCGTCGTCGGCCCGGAACAGGCCCCACGTGCGCCACTCGCCAGGCCCCAGCGGCGGCCGCCACAACCGCACCAGGTGTCCCTCGGCCGCCAATTGTTTCGAGTGCGCCGCTTCCCGGGCGCGCATCGCGGCCACCTCGTCGTCGCCCGTGCCCGGCGGGACGGTCGTCACCATGTCCACGAAGAACTCCACGTCTGCCTCCATCCGTACCCATTATCGTCGTCGCGCCTGGCCAAGGAGCCGATGACGGCTCATGCCACACTCTGTGGATGCGGATGGTGTTGCTCGGTCCTCCCGGGGCCGGGAAGGGTACGCAGGCGTATCAGGTCGCCCGGCGTTTCGGCATCCGGCACATCTCGACCGGCCAGATCCTGCGGGCGGACGAGAGCCCGGCCGGCGAACAGGCCCGTGACTTCATGGATCGCGGCCTGCTGGTGCCCGACGAGACCGTCGTCGAGATCGTGCGGTCGACCATCGCCGCGACCCCGGGCGGCTTCCTGCTCGACGGCTTTCCGCGCACCGTGCCGCAGGCCGAAGCGCTCGACAGGCTGCTGGCCGACCTCGGCACGTCGATCGACATCGTGATCGCGCTGATGATCGACGACGACGAGGTGATGCAGCGGTTGGCCGGGCGACGGGAGTGCCGGGGCTGCGGCCGGATCTCCCACGTCGACCTCGATGCTCCGGCGCTCGCCGGGGTGTGCGACGAGTGCGGTGGCGAGCTGGTCCGCCGCGACGACGACGAGCCGGCCACGGTCGTGCGGCGGCTCGCCGAGTACGCCGAGAAGACCGCGCCGCTCCTCGACTTCTACGGCCGGCAGGACAAACTCGTCGAGATCGACGCGGCCGGGCCCTCCGCCGAGGTGTCGGGCCGGGTGTTCGACGTGCTCGTGCCGGTCAGCGATTGACGGACCGGCCGCATGTCAGTCGTCGAACTCGAACCCGGTGGACTCGGCCAGCGCCACGATCTCCCGGAGGCGCTTGCCGCTGTTGGTCACGGCGCTCATCAGCGTCGCCAGTTCTTCCAGGGCCGCTCGATCGGTGCCGTACGCGCAGAACATGCCGCCCTCCGGGTCGAGATCGAACCGGCCGTCGAGCGCGGGTGCCTCCGTGCGCACGAGCAACTCGGCCACGCCTTCCCAGAAGTAGCCGTTGGGCTCGTGGCCCAGGTCTTCGATCAGGTCATCGACCTCGGTCTCGCCGGCGGTCAGCAGCAACGAGAACGTGCCGGGATCGGTCTCGATCAGCTTGAGCGGACGCATCGACACATGATGCCACGCGATCCCTGCCGGTAGGTCGGTCCGACGTGGACCGCCCGACGCTCGCCGGGTGATACCCATGGGCGCGTGACCGGGCTCAGGGATTCCCAGCGGCGACATGGTTCGCGTACAGGTCGCGTTCCCGGGACTTCGGGCTCGTCGGGTTCCAGTATTGCGTCTGCCAGATGTCGTCCTCGGTGAGGAAGCCGTGCGTCTGCGCGCCCGCACTGCCGAGTTGACTCGCCCACGACCGGGCGTAGAAATGCTCGAAGATGCGGGTGTATTCGGTGAAGTAGACGTCCGCGACCTCGGTGTCACCGACGATGACGAGCATGTTCTCGTCGTTGCTCGTGGTCGACGCCGCCGAGAAGTTCGCCGAACCCGAGATCGTCACGGGTACGCCGTCGAGCGGGCTGACCAGCAGGATCTTCGTGTGCAGGAAGTCGACGAAGTCGTTGAAGCCGGTCAGAGCCTCCTTCGCCCATCGCGACAGCGAGTCCGGGCCACCGATCGCGCCGACGGCGACCTGGATGTCGTGGTTCGCCGACCAGATCGCCTGATGGTCGTCTTTCGTGTTGAGCATGACGAACCGCAGGGCGGCCGTGGCGGGCATCGTCGCGACGGCGGGCTCGAAATGCTTGTCGTCCAACCCGAACGGCAGCGTGACGTACGCGCTCGACGGGCTGCCGACGAACTCGGACGCGTACCAGTCGAGCGGTGCGATCTCGGTGCGTGGGCTGAACAGCGTATGGATCCCGGGGCTCGACGCGGCGGCCGGATCGAAGGGACTGTTCCCGGACACCCACGTCTTGAGCGGATGCGCGAGCGGATCGATGGCCAGTTCGGCCCAGTAGCCGAGGTAGGCGGCGGCGGTCGTCTCGTCGCGGACGGCGTGACCGACGTTCGAGTGGCCGAAGATGCCGCCCTGACTGAAGTTCGTCGACCCCGTCCACACCTGCTTCGCCGTCACGGTGCCGTCGGCGGCGGCGGTGCCCCGGACGATGAACTTGTTGTGCGCGATCGTCGGATGCGTACGCGCGATCAGGATCGACGGATCGAGCCCCGCGGCCTCGATGGCGACCTGGTTGAGTTTGGTCTGCGGGTCATCGGGTTTCGCGTGGTAGACGATCCGCACGTCGGCACCGGCCGCCTGGGCCTGCGCGAACGCAGCGAGCACCGTGGGTTCGGTGAACTCGTACGCCGCGGCCCGGATGACGAGGCCCGGCGCCGCTCCGCCGACGATGAAGTCGATCATCGCTTCGTGCAGCCCGCGGGACAGCCACGTCATCGCGGCGGCCCGCTTGTCGGCCGGGAGGTCGGGCGGGGTGGCGCCGAACTTCGCGCTGTACGCCTGGCTCGCCGCGACACCACGGTTGAAGTAGATGCCGTGGACGCCCGTGGTCGGGTCGTTCGTGGTCACGTCGATCGTCGCGAACGTGCCGTCACGGGGCGTCGGTGCCGCCGGAGTGCCGTACATCGGGACGACCCGGTACGTGTACCGGTGAGCGGGCTTCGCGCTGTAATCGCCCCACCACATCGACTGGATCGGATGCTGGTCGGTCGGGTAGATCTGCGTCTCCGACGGCTCCGGCACGACCGACCGGAACGTCTTGAAGCCCGCGACCCAGTACGCCTCGCCTTCGGTGTGGTCGGTGCGATGGACGCCGAAGCCGAGGCAGCCGGGGCGAGCGGTCGGGTCGAGGTCGAAGCCGAGGAACGCGGCGTGGTTGCCGACGATCGCCTGCACCGTGACGCCGTTCTGGGTAACCCGTTGCCGCACGATGGCCTCCTCTTCCCGCCCGAGCGTAAGCCGCAGCGGCCGTGATCAGCGACGAGGTCACCCGCCCGGAGGACGTCGGACGACGCCGGACGCCCGTGCGAGACTCCGTCGGTGACCGACATCGTGATCCGGCCGTGGCAGCCCGGCGACGCGGACGCGCTCGACGGTCTGCTCGACGCCGACCCGGATCCCTACTTCCTCCGCCAGCGCACCGGCCGCCACGGCATGCCGTCACGACCGGACCGATTCGCCGTCACCCTGGTCGCCACGGATGCCACCGACGTCGTCGGCGCGGTCACGTTGTTCCACAACCGGTTTCATCCCGGCCGGCACCCGACGCTGGTGGAGGTCGCTCCCGGCCACCGCCGCCGAGGCATCGGCCGCCGGTTGCTCGCCGCCGCCGCCCGGCTGACACCTCTACCGATGGCGGGCAAGATCCGTGACGCGGACACCGCCGCGATGGCCTTCGCCCGGGCCGTCGGCGCGCAGACGTACCAGCATTGCCTGGGAGCCGCTTTCGACCCGACCGACCCGGAAGTGCGGGCGTGGGCGGCCCGGCATAGGCCGCATGTTTTGCCTCTGGGCGCGGTCGACGCAACCAGGGTGGTCGACGCGATGGTCGCGCATTACGAATGGGTGCACGACACCTGGTCACCGATGGGGGATCGCGACGTCATCACGGCGCTGTGGACGGACGAAGTCGCCGCCGCCGATCCGAACGCCAGTTCCGTTGCCATGGTCGGCGACCGGATCGCCGCGTTGTGCCTGGTCTGGGTGGACGGCGCTCGGGCCGACGCCGTCGCCGAGACTGCGGCACGAGCCGAACCCGACGGCACGATGCTGGTCGGTGCGTGCGTGGCTCGTAGCGTGATGGCGCTCGACGTCTCTGTGATCGAGTTCGACGGCCATGACGATGACCCGCACCTGCGACCGGTGATCGACGCGATTCCGCGTACGCGGCGGGATCCGATCAGCCTCGTCGCGATCAGCGACGCGGCGTCAAGACCTGCGGATCTTGTCACTTAACGGGGCGTCGGAGCGCTTCGTGAGCCCGATATGTGACAAGATCCGCGGATCTTCACCGGTGCTAGTTCGGGAAGGTCGGGAGGCAGTCGTAGATCGATTCCGTGACGCAGACGCGCTGGCTGGGATTGACCGGCGCCGACCACATTTGGATCAACGAGCCGTCGTCGTTGACCTCGAAACGCCAGTACTGGTTCTCGGTGCTGTTGCCGCACGTCCATTGGTCGAGTTGATGACCGGGCACGCTGGAACCGCCGTAGTTGTCGAGGCAGAGCCCGGTGCCGAAGCGGATGTTCGCAGCTTGCTGCGTGGACTGTCACGACTCCTGATGAGCACGAAGGTCTGTGGTCGTCAGCGCGACCTCAACTCTTCGTGATCATCAGAGACCCGGCGACCGGGCGCATCGACCGTAGGCTCAGGCGTACGAGCAGCCGGCGGCGACGGCCGTACCGGTTGATCATCATGCGCCGGACGGTTTCGACGTGTTCCCAGTAGGCGTGGACGGCGTCCTCCGACGGCTCCTCTGGACCGTAGACCGCGAAATCGGCCGTGTCGGCGAGCGCCCTGATCTCGGTCGCGGTGTGAGTCGGGTACGGCGGCTCGACCCGAAGCCCCGCGCTCACCGGCACCGTCCGGGCGTGGTCGACAGCGGGCGAGCGTCGGAACCGGTCGACGAACGCGGTGCCACGATGCCGACCGACCGACCGCCTCGCCGGAGCGCCGGTCAGGAGCAGATCGGCCTGCTGCTGCCGGGTGCGCCGGGCCGGCATGTCGACACCGGCGTCGCGGGCGAGGTCGACGAGTTCGCGCCAGCCGCCGGCGTAGCGGTTGACCGTCGATCCGGTGGTCCGGCGCCGCCTGCGCCGCCGCCATTTCCAGCCGATGATCGCGCCCATGACCAGCAGCGCGGCGAGGATTGGCGGCCCCAGCCAGCGCAGGACCGGTGCCACGATCGCCCAGATCCGGCCGAGCAGGGACGGCTTGCGCGGCGGGTGTGGCGGGATGACCGTCTCGTTGGACTGGGTGTCCGTGACGGAGGTCGGTTTGTGGACGGCGTTCGGGGGCGGTACCACGGCGGCTTTGACGTTCTGGGTCTCCTGGGGCGGCTGCTGGTCGGGCTTGCGGGACTGGTCGGGCATGAACTGCGTCTCCGGGATCGGCGCCCACGATCCGTCGACCAGGTGCACCTCGACCCAGGCGTGAATGTCCTGCCCGCGTACGGTGCCGTCGGCTTCCGGGCGGGCCCCGAAGACGACTCGGGCCGGGATGCCGAGGTTGTTCGCGACGAGCGCGTACGCGGCGGCGTATTGCTCGTCATCGCCGACGATCTGCGGTCCGTTGACGAACGTGGAGAGGCGGCCGATGCTGTGGCCGGGCAGGTATTGGGTCTCGTTCGCGCCGCCGTCGCTGTAGGCGCCGTTGTTCCGTAGGTAGTCGGCGACCGCTTTCAGTTGCGCGGTCAGGCCGGTCGCGCCCGCGGTCCAGATCGGGATGTGGGCGCCGAGGATCGACTGGGCGTTCTCGGTGAGCAGCGGTACGCCGAAGGGCTGTGCGTCGGCCGGAATCGTGGGCGTGGCGAGCACGGTGTCGAAGGTGTAGCTGTCGCCCGCGCGCAACCGCCCGGTGAGGATCGCGTCGGCGGCACCACGGTTGAAGTGCAGCGTGGAACCGGCTTTCGTGCCATCGAGGTCGAGCGAGGCCACGGTGCCGGCGTCGGGGAGCCAGGCGCTGAGATCGTTTTGCGCGGCGTAGGCGGCTGAAATGCTCACCCGGACGCGGATGGGCGTGTCGGCGGGCCTCGTGACGACGGTGCCGACGCGTTGGAACTGTTCGCCGGGCAGGTTGTTCGTGGCGCCCCAGACGTGGCCGTCGTAGTCGTCGAGGGAGGCGATCCGCACCGTGGCACCGGCCGGGAGCCCGTGCACCGTGAAGAGCGTCTGGTCGAAGAGGTTGTTCGCGGCCTTGGTGTATTTGCGGAAGCCGACGAGCGGGCTCGGGTATTCGTTCACGTCGAACGGCGGCACGACCTTGTCCCGCAGCACTTGACGGCTGGCCGCGTGGGCGCCGGGCAGCACCGGGCTCATCAGCAGCGCGCCGAGGGACGCGAGGGCGAGCAGGGCGGCGGCGGTCGCGAACCGGGCCAGCCGGCGGGTGCCGGAGGCGGCGAGCGGGCGGGTGCGGTGACGGCGCACGGCGATCCAGCACAGGCACAGCACCGCGAATGCGACGCCGTCGGGCAACTCGGCGCCGGGCGCGTCGGTGCCGAACGCGATCGCGGCCGCGAGCACGGCGATCGGGACGGTGACGGCGGCCGTGGCGACCGTCAGCGCCTGGAGCCCGGCGGACCGTCGTGGCGTCGGCAGGGCCTGGGCCAGCAGGTAGCCGACGCTGCCACAGAGCAGGCCGAGGATGAACGGGATCAGCACGAGCGGGTCGTCGGCGGGCACCGGTGGCAGCGTCGTGAGCAGCTGTTTCCAGCCGAAGACGGCGCCGGTCGCGAGATCGTGCACGGTGGTCCATGCGAACGGCGGCTGGTCCGGCAGCACGAGCAGATCGCCGAAGAGGAACAGAGCGATCATGACGACGGCCGCGATGACGATGACGGGCTGCCGCAACGCCCGGAGCACGTACGCGAGCACGAGCCCGATCATCAGGCCGGTGCCGCCGACGACGAGGAAGGACCAGCCCGCGTAGGTGTTCCGGAACCCGAGCAGCGCGAGCACCCCGAGCACGATCAGGGCACCCGCGTCGACAAGGGCGGCGGACGTGGGTTTGAGCCGGTTCATGATGCCTCGCCTCGGGCCAGCAGACCGCGCAGATCCTCCAGCCGGGTCAGGTTCAACGCGGTCGGGTTGGCCGCGGTGACCATGCCGGAGGTGGCCACGGGGTCGACGCGGATCAGCGTCACGCGCACCGCGTTGGACAGTTGGGCAGCGGCGCGCCGCAGACCGTGGAAGGTGCTGTTCGCGCCGGTGACGATGATCGCGTACGTGGCCTGGGGAGCGGTCCGGGCGGCCAACGCGACCTGGGAGGGCAGCCGGCGGTTACCGGTCTCGGCGCGCGCGAAGACGTCGAGCACCCGGCTGGAGGCGGCGTCGCGCCCGCGTACCTGCCGCGTGGGTTGGTCGGCGATGAGCAGGGACGTGTCCAGTTCGTCGGTGCGTGCCCGCAACGCGATCGAGGCGCCGACCGACACCGCGGTCTCGAACTCGTCCGCGTCGACGTAGGCTCCCGCGTCGCCGTCCACGATGATGAGCAGGTGCGTGCGGCGGGTGTCCCGGAACTGGCGGACCAGGAACTTTCCGCCGGGTACGGCAGAGCCGACCTTCGCCGACGACCGCCAGTGGATGTAGCGGCGGTCGTCTCCGGGCACGTACTCGCGCAGCGCGTGAAAGGCCAGGTCGCTCATGGAGACGTCCTCGGTGGTCCGTCCTTCGAGGTCGCGTAGCAGCCCGGAGCCGAACGGGCCGAGCCGCACCGTCCGCGGGTGCACGAACAGTTCGCTCTCCTCGGCCCACGACACCTGCCGCCGGATCAGGCCGATCGGGTCACCACGCACGGACGTGGCCGGGCCGAGCACGATCACGCCACGCCGATCGCCGTCGACGGTCAGCGAGGTCTCGAACGTTAACCCCGAGGTCAGGCTGTTCGGCAGGGCCACCGGGATCAGCCGTGGCCCGACCACGATCTCCATCGTCGCCATCAACAGGCGGCGCGGCGACAGGTTCGTCACGCGGATCGCGACCTGCGTGGAGTCGCCGACGACCATCCTCCGGCGACTCGGCTCGATGTCGATGGCCAACGCCGTGCGCCCGACCGCGAGCGCGGCGCAGAACAGCACCGTGAGCAGCCCGGTCACGGCCGCCAGGGTCAGCTCGATCCACCCGAGACGCGCGCCGACCACCATCGCCGCGACCGACCCCGCGACGACGAGCCAGCCGAGACCGGTGACGGCGGCCAGCGGGCCGCGCCGGCCGATCAGCGGTGCGGCGTTCGCCAGGGCGGTTCGCGCGCGCGGCGAGACGGAAGCCAGGACCACGATCAGGCGGCCCGGTCGAGGGGCGGCTCGATGGCGCCGAAGATGTCGTCGAGCACCTGATCGACGGTCACGCCGTCGAACTGGGCGTCGGCGGTCAGCAGCACCCGGTGCGCGAGGAGGGGTTTGCGCAGCATCTGGATATCGTCCGGCCGCACCCACGCCCGCCCGTGCGCGAGCGCCCAGGTCTTCGCGCACCGGACGTAGGCGAGGCAGCCACGGGCCGAGACGCCGAGCTTGACGTGTTTGTGCTGGCGGGAGGCCTCGGCGATGCGGCTGACGTACGCGAGCACCTCGGTCCGCACGTCGACCCGGTCGGCGAGGCGGCTCAGCGGCTCGATGGCACCGCCGACAATGGCGGGTTCGATCGCCGCCGCCCGGTCGCGCCGCGCCGAATCCTGCAGCAGCATGACCATCGACTGGTGATCGGGGTAGTCGAGCCCGGTCATCATCAGGAACCGGTCGAGCTGGGCTTCCGGCAGCGGGTACGTGCCGGCCTGCTCGATCGGGTTCTGCGTCGCGATCACCATGAACGGCCGCGCGACCGCGTGCTCGACGCCGTCGACCGTGACGTGGCCCTCGTCCATCACCTCGAGCAGCGCCGACTGGGTCTTCGGCGACGCCCGGTTGATCTCGTCGGCCAGCACGACGTTGTGGAAGATCGGGCCGCGGACGAACTCGAACTTGTGCGTTATCTGGTCGTAGATCTGCACGCCGGTGACGTCCGACGGCAGCAGGTCGGGGGTGAACTGGATGCGGGCGTTCGAGCCGACGATCGAGTTCGCCAGCGCCTTGGCCAGCTGGGTCTTGCCGGTGCCCGGGTAGTCCTCCAGCAGCAGGTGGCCCTCGGAGAGCAGACAGGTGACGGCGAGGTCGATCACGTGCCGCTTGCCCAGGATCGCCTGGCTGACGTTGGCGACGATGTGATCGAACGTCTCCTGGAACAGCGTGGCCTGTTCGCTGGTGACGGACATGATGGCGCCTCTCTTGTCGATCTTCTGAACACTTGGGGAACGGCGGATCAGTACCAGGTGATCGTCTGACTCGCGCTCTGACGGGAATTGCTGCACGACACGGTGATCGTGTAGCCCGGCGCGCCGAGCCACTTGGTCGTGTCCATGTTGATGTTGCTGGGGTACGTCGCCGGCTGGTACGCCGCTCCGCCGCCCGTGTAGCTCGTGCTGAAGTCGCAGGTGAACGAGCCGACGAAGTTCGTCGTGTGCACGTGGACGTAGGCGCACGACGAGTTCGAGCAGGTGCCACCGCCACACGGGGAGCCACCGCCGCCACCGCACGCCGCGCCCTTCGAGACGGTGACCGTGGCCGGTGGCGGGCCGGTGGTCGCACTGCCCTGCGCGGTCACCGTGGACCGGCCGCTGGCGCGTGACCGTGATCTTGATGGTGTCGGTGGCGCTGTAGCCGATGTCGTCGGAGCTGCTCCAGCTCCACGGCCCGGTGCCGGTGGTGAACGTGCGGTCCTGTTTGGAGGATTGCACGTGCACGCTCGCCGCGGCGCCGTTCGGGTTCACCGAGACGGTGAAGTTGACGGTGGTGCCGCTGGCCGACGCGCTGACCGACGGGGTTCTGCAACGGCCCGTACGTGACGACGGTCGTGCTCCGGGCCGAGTCGCAGGCGCTTCCGGAGCCCGCGAGGCCTTTGCTGCCGTTGCAGTCGGTCAGGCTGATCGTGGTCGACGACCCGTTGCTGAGCCCGTTGATCGTCTCGGTGACGCCGGAGCGGCCGCCGGTCGGGAACGTCCATGTGCCGCAGCTGCTGCCAGCCGTGCGTGCACGTCACGGTCGAGCTGGCGCCGTGCGAGGCCGGCGCGTCGAAGTGATCGTCGCCTGGCCGTTCGTGCCCGTCGCCTTGGCGCTGAGGTTCGTGACCGGATCCGGCGTGGCCGCGCGCTTCCATCTGCGCCGCCGGGCCCTGCTTGGACGTGTGCGGACCGGGTGCGGCCGGAGCGTCGGCGTTCGCCGCGATCAGCGAGTACGCGTAGACCGTGCCGTCGTTGGCCAGGCCGTCGTCAGCGCACGAGGTCGTGGTCACGTTCGCGCAGACCGTCTTCGTGCCGCCACCCGTACGCGTCAACGTGTAGGTCGTCGGGCCCGGGCCGTTGGGGTCGACCGTCGGCCACGAGACCCGGACCGATCGCGACGACGAGTCGGCCGAGTTCGTGGAGGTGAACGTCGGTGCCGGTGGCGTCGCGGGCGCCCCGCCGGACTGCCCGTCGATCGACGCGCCCGGGCCGGGGCCGAGCAGGTTGACCGCGATCACGCTGAACGTGTAGACGGTGTCGTTGTCCAGGCCGGTCGCGGTGAACGTGGTGCCGACCACGGTCTGCTGACCGCCGCCGCTCCACGTCACGTTGTATTTGAGGACCGGTGTGCCCTCGTTCGGCGGCAGCCCCCAGCTGACGCGCAACGTGTGGTCGAGCGGGTTCGCCGTCGACAGTCGCGGTCACGGCGCCCGGCACCGCGTTGGGCATCGCGCCCGGCGAATCCGGGCTCCACTTGCCCCAGCCCACGACGTTCTGCGCCCGCACCTTGAAGGTGTACGTGGTGCCGTTCGTCAGGCCGGTGATCAGGCACGGCGAGGCCGCGCAGGTTTGCGTGCCGCCCGCGTACGCGACCTGGAAGCTGCCGATCGGGGCGCCGTTGTTCGCCGGCGTCGACCAGGAGACCTGCGCCGACTTGCTCAGCGTGGTGCGGCCGACCGCCGGGCGCCCGGGTGCGTCGGGAACGCCCAGCACGTTCAGCGTGACCGTGGCGTGCACGATCCGGTCGGCGCGGGCCAGGTCGGACACGTCGGTGACGCTCACGTCGAACGTCATCGTGCCGTGCACCGACGCGTCCGGTGTGATCGACAGCTTCGCACCGGATCTGCGGGTGCTGGCCGCGCCGCCGCCGCGCTGGTTCGCGTTGATCACGGAGATCACCGGACGGCTCAGCTCCGAGGTCACCAGGGTGCCGAAGTCGAGCGTCACGGTGCGGCCGGCGTTCGTGGTGCGGTGCACGTCCTGCACGGTCGGCGGCCGGGCCGCGCGGACGACCACCCCGAGCGTGGCCTGTGCGCCGCCGTCCACCCCGACCGTGAGCGTGCCGGTGGTGTCGGGGGGCCGCCGAATCGGCGACGAGCCGCAGCTGTGCGTCCCGGAGCCGCTCAAAGTCACGCTGGCGGGTGCCTTCTGCCAGGAGGCGGTGTAGCGCAGCGTCGGCAGCGTGCCCGCGTCGGCGGCCCAGACGTGGCACACCGAGGTCACGTCGATGTTCACCGGGCTGCCGCCCTCGATCACCACCAGCGGGTCGGTCGGGCATCGCAGCACCGGCACGGACGCGCCGACCTGCACCGGGATGTTGAGGTCGACGACGTGCCCGTTGGGATCGGTCAGCGAGGTGCCGTCGGTGACCTGGATCGTGACCGCGCCCGGCCCTTGGTAGTCGCCGGCGGTCAGCACCATCGACGTGTCGGCCTTGTTCGCCACCTTCAACCGGTCGGCCGGCGAGGCGCGCATCTCGTCGGTCGTCGTCAGGCGGACGGTCTTGCCGCCCGGATCGACGATCACGTCCGCGAGCGACACCGTGCGGGAGCCGCTGCTCGGCACCGCGATGCTCGCACCCGGCCGCACGAACGGGAAGCCGGGCCCGAACGCGGGCACGTGGATCAGCCCGACCGAGGTCGCGCCACCTGCGTCCTTGACCTCGTACGACACGGTGCGCGGCGCGGCTCCGGCGACGGCGGTGATGCTGGTGCCGCTCGCCGTGGCGGACCCGTCGAAGACCTTGTCGATGGTGATGTCGTTCGCGTCGCCGTCCGGGTCCTGCACGTACTTCGTGACGTCGACCGTGACCGATTTGGTGGCGGCCTTCACGCTCGGATAGGCGTCCGCGACGATCGGTGGCACGTCCGCGCCGTCGTCGCCGCGTACGGTCAGGATCGCCTCCGAGGCCGGGTTCACGCCGTCGGTGATGCGGTAGCGGATGACCAGCGGCACCCGTTCGCCGGCGGTGCCACGGCCTCGATGAGGCCCTGCGACGCGGCCGATTTGTCGACCACGAGGTAACCCGCGAGGCTCGCGTCGGCCGCCGTCATCGGCTTGACGGTGACGGCGTCGCCGGTCGCGATCAGGTCGTTGGCGAGCACGTTGACGTGGACGTGCGCCCCGGGCGCGGCGGCGGCCTCGTCGTCGACGGCGACCGGCGGCTGCGGCAGGTCGGGAGCCACGACGCCGATCCGGACCGTGGCCTCGCCCCGCTGGCCGTAGCGGTCGGTCACGACGTACGTGAACGACTCCGTGCCGGCGCTGTTCGGGTACGCCTGATAGGTCATCGACGTCGCGTTGAACCGCAGGATCCGGCCGAGCGACGGCGCGCGTCCCGATGCCGGCGACGGTCACCGCGTCACCGTCCGGGTCGACGCCGGTCGTCGGGATCTGCACCGTGACGGTCTGCCCGGCGACCGCGCGCGCCTCGATCGGCTGCGGCTTCGGCGGCCGGTCCGGGTTGGTCGGGCTCGGCACGGCTCGACGGTGACGTGCAGCTTGCCGTCGGTACGGTCGCCGTCGGCGTCGGTCGCCACGTAGTCGACGATCTCCTGCTGTTCGGCCGGCACCGTCGCGGGTGCCACGAAGCGCACCGAGCTGCCGTCGACGTACGCGGTGCCGACGGCGCCCGCGCCGGTGCCCGTGGCGACCGAGAGCTGGCCCGGTTTCGGGCGCGCCGGTCACGGTCTGCAGCAGCGTCATCGGAGCGCCGGCCGGGTTCGTGTCGTTGTCGAGCACCGGCACGGTGACCTCGTCGCCGGCGCGGACCGTCGCGTAGTCGTCGTTCGTGACCGGGGTCGTGTCGGCTGACGGCGGCCAGCTCGGTCACGTTGACCTCGACCGGTGACCGGGCTGGTGAGCCCGTCGGTGATCGTGTAGTCGACGAACTGCGGCAGCGGCCAGGTCGTGCCGTCGCTCGCGTTGATGCGCAGCCAGTGGCCGCCGATGATCGCGACCTGCAGGTGCGACGTCGCCTGGGCCGGCGCGGCGTGCGCGACCACGAGCACACCACCGGCCGGGTCGAAGTCGTTGGCGAGCACGTCGACCGTGGCCGGTTGCTGGCCGTGCAGCATCGCCGAGTCGGGCATCGCCACCGGCGGCGGGGGTGCGGCCGGGTCGGGCACCACGTCGACGCGGATCGCGCCCTTGCCGAAGGGCGCGTTGCCGAACGCGGCCTGGTAGGACAGGTTGAACGCGCCGGGCGCGGGCCGCCGTGACCACGACCGCGCCGGATTCGAGGTCGGTCGTGACCGTGGTGCCGGCCGGGCTGGCCAGATCACCGGCGAGCTGGAGTTTCGCCGACGGGTCGGACGGGTCGGCGCCGGGCAGGTCGTTGTCGAGCGGGTGGATCGTGATCGGTTGGCCGACCTGGCCCCGGGCCATGTCCGGCTGGGTGACCGGCGCGACGGTGTTGGTGGCCGTCGGAGCCTGTACGACCACGGTCACCTTGCCGGCCACTGGGTGCGCGATGCCGTCGGTTACCGAGTAGGTGATCGTCCGGGTGCCGCCGGCGCCGGGCGCGATGTAGTCGAGCGAGCCGTCCGGCGTCGTGGTGACGGTGCCCGCCTTCACGGTGGCGCCGATCAGCCCGATCGGGTCGCCGTCGAAGTCGCGCCAATCGGACGTGACCGGAATCTGCAGGTGCCCGCCGGCCGGCACGGTCCACGTGCGGGGCTTGTAACCGGGATAGGTCTCCGGTGCCTTGTTGTCGGCCGGCCCCCGGATCAGCACGGTCACGTTCGCCGTCGCGTTCAGTTTGCCGTCGTTGACCGTGTACTTGAAGTGCACCGAGCCGCTCGCGTCCGGAATCTGTGACCGCCACGGTCTGGCCGTCGGGCGCGATCGAGAGCCGTACGTGCGGATTGTCGGGTGCGGTGACACCGGAGATGGCCAGGATCGTGCCGGACGGATCGGAGTCGTTGTCGAGCACGTGCAGCAGCGTGGTGCGACCGCCACGCGCGCCGAGGGTGTCGTCGTCCGCCTTCGGGGGCAGCGTATGCCCGTCGAGCGCCGGATTGTGACTGTTCTTGTTGCCCTTGTTCACGTTGACCGGCGGCGGCTTGACCGACAGCCAGTCGTCGACGCGACGCTGGTTCGACAGGTCCCAGACGGTGCCGGTCTGCAGGTCGTTGAGCACGATCGCGTCCCGGTTGACCCGGAACTGTGGCGCCACCAGCTGGCCGTTGCCGGCGAGAACGACCGGCACCGCGGGGCCGCTGCCACAGGCCCGCACGTAGCCGCCGCTGGTGCCGCCCCAGGCCGCGTGGACGCAGTTGTCGAGCCGGACCGGCGCGGCCGGGGTGCCGCTACGGGTTCTGGTCAGCACGGTGACCGTGCCGTCGGAGAGATCGACGGAGAACAGCGCGGTCGAGGTCGCGAGAACGACGCTGGTCGCGGCCGGCCCGGGCGTCTGCGGCACGACGGCGGTGTCGGCGGCGCCGCGGCCGGCCGACGCGCCGAGGGTGGCGATCGCGCCGCCGGGGACGATCACGGTGCCGGTGGACGGGTCGAAGACGACGAGACGGTTGCCGACCGCGGTCGCGGTCACCTGTTGCACGCCGTGGCCGAGCTGCCAGTACTCGGGCGGGGCGAAGCCGCGTGTCGGTGGCTGCCACGGTGGCGACGCGACCGGCCGCGGAGACCGCGTAGACGGTGCCGTCGGCACCGACCGCGAGCGCGGCGCCCGCCGGCGTGCCCTTGGCGCCGACGGTCGCGAGCTTCTTGGCAGCCGGATCGAGCGCGCTCAGCGACGGAGATGCCGCCGGCGGTGTCGACGCGTTGCGCCCAGACGGCACCGGTGGCCGGGTCGAGCACGGCGAGCGTGCCGCCGGCGAGTTCCACCTGGTCGTCGGCGGCGATCGCGGCGCCCGTCATCGCCGGCCGGCACGCCGCGGCTCACGTCGACCGGGTAGAGCACGCCGGAACCCTGGTCCCACGCGGCGACGGCCGCGCCCTGCTGCACGACGTCGAGGCTGGAGGAGTCCTGCGCGCCGCCGGGCGGGTAGAACGCGGCGTCGAGCTGGCCGGCCGGTTTGTTGAGCCGGCCGAAGAGGTGGTCGGCGTCGCTGGTCACCCAGATGCCGCCGTCGTTGAGCGAGACGTGCTGGACCGGGAAGCCGGTGGCGAACACGGCCGACACGATCAGCAGCACCGCGCCGGCCGCCAGCACCGTGGAGGAGGTCGCCGTCGTCAGGGTGCGGCGCCGGAATCGGACGTTCCTCATGATCCACATCCGGCCGGCGACCAGTCGGGGCTGCCGTCGCCGTCGACCCGCACGACCTTCACTTGAACGCACATCTGGACCCCCGGTTTGTCCGCGACGCTGACGCCGGGCTTCGTGGCCACGGCACTCGTGTCGGCACCCGCGACCCGCCACAGAAACGAGTCGGTCGTGAGCTGGCCGTCATACGTCCACGTGAAATCGATCTTGCTGCCGGCGCGGCGGGCGACGATCGTGACCGCGCCCGGCGGCTGGTCGTCGACGACCGCGTTCTGGCTGCCCACCGGCGTCGTCGTGGGTCGCACGACCGGTGTGCCGTGCGCCGACCACAGGATGCCCGCCGCGATCACGGCGACCGCGACGGTGGCCGCCCCAATCAAGATCCATTGGTGGGTACGTCGACCTCGCGACTCCTCCTCCGGCACCACCGTGATCGGCCGGATCACCGTGGCATCGGTAACCGGATCGTCGGCACCCATTCGCCGCCGTGGCGTGACCGACAGCCCGGACGTGACCGGTGCCGGCGCGACCAGCGGTTTCTCGCGGATCATCGTCGCCACGAACCGCTGCGGCAGCGCGGACGCCTCGGACGTGCTGTGCCACGGCGCGTCGGCGGCGGCCGGACCACCCAGTTCCGCCTCGATGTCGCGAAGTTCCGCGGCGACCAGCGAGGCCGAGTCGGGCCGGCGGTCGGGCTCGCGGGACAGCATGCGGGCCAGGAGCTTTTCGAGCGCGTCCGGTACGTCGGCCCGGCCGGTCGTGGGTGCGTCGGTGCTCTGGATCCGCTGCTCCAGCGCGGCCCGGGTGTCGGACGGGCGGGCGTACGGCGGCTGGCCGGCGAGCAGGTGGAACAGGGTCGCGCCGAGCGAGTACACATCGGACGATCGTCGGCTCTCGCCACCGGCGATGACCTCGGCCGGGGACCACGGCAGCGACATGCCGCCGGTGTCCGCACGCTGGTCGGGGCCGACCCATCCGGCGATGCCGAAGTCGGTCAGGCGGGCGGTGGCGTACTCGTCGATCAGGATGTTTCCGGGTTTGATGTCGCGGTGCAGCAGCCCGAGTCGGTGCGCGGCGTCAAGAGCGCCCGCGATCTGCACCCCGACGCGCAGCACCTTGCCGACCGCGAGCTGCCCCTCGGCCACGAGTTCGGCCAGGCTGCGCCCCGGGTAGTAGGGCATGATGATGTAGTGGCGGCCATCGGGCGCGATGTCGGCCACGATGACCTGCACGATGTTGGGATGGTTGCCGAGTTTCGCCATCATGTCGGCCTCGGCGTCACGCTGCTCCGGCGAGACCGGCACGTCGAAATCGGTCAGCACCTTCACCGCCACGTCACGACGCGGGCTGCGCTGCCGGTAGCGGTAGACGACGGAGTAGCCGCCGGTCGCGATCTCGGCGACGTACTGGTAGCCGGGGATCTGCGGTGGCCGCGTGCCGGTCACGTTCGCGGTCACGGCGTCACCTCGAAGACGAACGAGATCGAGTCGGACATGTGCACGATCGTGCCGGGTACGAGCAGCCGCCACGTGCCGCCCGGAATCACCTCGGCCACGCCACCCGGCATCGTGATCGCGCTTCCGTTGCTGGAGTTCAGGTCGACGACCGTCACGTCCCAGCCGTCGAGCACGACCTCGAGGTGCCGGCGGGAGATGTCCGGGTCGGTCAGTTTGACGAAATAGGGCTGGTCACGGCGGTTGGCGTCGGGTGTGCCCGGGTCACGGCCGAAGATGACGCCATGGTCGAGCCGGATCGTGTCCGACGTGGACATGCGGAGCTGCCCGAGCGGCGGCCGGGGCACGATCAGCGAACTCTGCGGCGGGACCGTCTTCGCGCAGACCCGGCACGACGTCGCGATGAGCGGGTTCAGGTGCCCGTCGACGCAGCGTACGGCGGCGACGGTCAGGTTGTTGCCGGTTATCACGGAGGTCTCGGCGATCGGACGCCAGATCGTGACGTCGAGATCCTGCCGGGTGGTGGTGTCGCCGAACGCGATCGGTGCCGGCGGCGGGGCGGCCTGGACCGAGACGACCGGAGCCGGCGGCTGCGGGATCGACGCGTACGGAATCGGATCGGTCGGCGGATTGGGCTCCGACGTCCACGTGACGTTTTCGACGGTCAGGCGCGCGGGCGGTGCCGGCGGCGGGGGCTCGACTCGCCGCGCGGACGGATCGGCGAGGGCATCGGCCCACGAGACGTCGGAGATCAGGCCGCTGACCACGCGCTGCGGCACGGCCGCGGGCGGTGCCACCGGCGCCCGGACGACATGCGGCTCGATGAACGCGGGCTGGATGACGGGCGGAGCGACCTGCGGCAACACCGACGTGCTCTCGGAAGCCCAGCCGGCCGGGTCCGGTTCGACGTACCCGTCGAGGACTGGTTGTGGATCTGGCTCTGGATCTGTCTCTGGCTCTGGCTCCGGGGTTGGTTCCGACGGCGGCTCGGGCTCCGGGTCCGGCGGGGCGGGCGGGTCGCGCAGCCACTCCATCGGCGGCGGCGGCGCGGGTGGCTGCGACCCGGTCACGGCGGCACCGGCGATCAGCGTGACATGCAGGACCGGGCCGGGGACCACGTGGCCGGACCAGTCACCGCCATCGGGCGCGCCGGCGAAGGTCGCGGTCTCGGTGTGGGTCGCGAGTTCGGCGTGAACCGGGCCGCGCACGACCACCTGGGTCACGTCGCCGACCGTGCCGACCAGGGCGTAGGTGAGATCGGAGCGCTCGGTGAAGATGGCGACCAACTGGTGCAGCGCGGCCGCGTCACGGATCAGCCGCCAGCTGCGCTCGACGATCTGATCGGCGGCGGCGGCATTCGTGAGCAGCCATAGCCCGTTGCCGGACATGCCGAGCCAACCATCCGACTGGTACCTCGTCGCCACGGTCATGTCCGCCCCCGCTTCGCAGAGCGCGGCCATGCTGCCACATGCTTCGCTCCGACAAGCTCGCTCATGACTACCGAACCCGGGGCACGGTGTCGTCGAGGCGGGCGTCACTGCCGGCAACGCAGTCGACGACGATCACGGTCGTGTCGTCGCGGCCACCGTGCGCCTGCGCGCGCCGCACCAGCTCATCGGCGACGCGTTGCGGTGACGGCTCGGTGCGCAGAAGAGTCACCATCTCGGCCTCGCTCAGCTCGAGGAACAGGCCGTCGGAGCAGATCAGGAAGCGTTCGCCGGCGGTCGGCGGAAAGACCCAGACGTCGGGCTCGGGCGCCGGATCGGAGCCGAGGGCCCGGGTCACGACGTGGCGCCTCGGATGCGTGTGCGCGTCGCGAGCCGTGACCGCGCCCGTCGCGACCAGCTCCGCGACCTCGGTGTGATCGACGGTCATCTGCTCCAGCGCGTCGCCGGCGAAACGATAGACGCGAGAGTCGCCGACGTTGAAGACGACCCAGTGATCGGCACCGGCGATGCAGACCAGGCCGAGACCGGCGACCGTGGTGCCCATGCCGTGACGCTCCGGGAATTGCATGACCGACGCGAGGATGTCGTCGTTGGCCGTGACCAGCTCGGCGCGGACGTCGTCGGCGGTGAAATCGGCGCGCTCGGCGAGTCTTCGCAGCCCCGTGACGGCGAGCCGGCTCGCGACCTCACCGGCGGCGTGACCGCCCATGCCGTCGGCGACCGCGAAGACCATGCCGGAAACGAGCAGACTGTCCTGATTGACCGGACGATGCCTGCCGACCTCGCTCGCGTAGCCCGATTGGACCGTGATCACCATTGTCTTGGCCGCTCCTCGTGTGCCCGGAAGGATCGATGGATCGGGGAACCTGCCGGCGGCGCTGCCACAATCCACTTCGCTCTCCTCGCGCCAACGACCCTAGCGTGGATGACGAAATCGTGCCGCCCCTCCTCCCATGCGGATCGATGCGGGCAGGCCGATGTCGGTCCGGTTCTCTATGATGCGACGGGCACGACGACACGTCTTCGGGGGTTCACGCGCATATGACCGATACGCCGATGCCCGTCCGCGCGACCGCCCGCGTGGGTGCGACCGTGCCGCGACCGATGGGCGCCGCCACGCTCACGCCGAGGCGGCGACCTGGTTACCTCGGTCCGATCCACATTGCACAGTTGATGATCGTCGAGGCCGTCGTGGTCGGTGTGCTGGTCCTCGCCGACCATGGCGGCACGGCGATCGTGGCCGGTGTCGTCGTCGGCGCCGCGTTACTGGCGGTCACCCTGGGCCGGCGGCAGGGTCGATGGTGGCTCGAGCGGCGTGCGATGAGCTGGCAGTTCCGTCGCCGTAACGCCGCGAAACCGGTCCGCCCGCTGGCCGATCGCCGGCTCGCCGCGATGCAGTTCCTCGCGCCGGGGCTGACGGTCGACGAGGTGCCGGCGCCCGACGGTGCCACAGTCGGGGTCGCCGTCGACGACGCCGGGTGGTTCGCGGTCGCGGAGATGGGCGAGGGTCCGGCGATGTACGACGACGGTCACCCGCCGGTGCCGTTGGAGCGCCTCGTGACCGCGCTCGCCGACCCCGACGCGTCCGGCCGAGCGGTGGTGCAACTGGTCACGCACACGGTGCCGGTGCCCGAACCGATCGGTGCCGCCGGCGACTCCTATCGAGCGTTGCTGCGCCGCCACGGTCCGGTGCCCGTCGACCGGGTGACCTGGTTGACCGTCCGCCTCGACGCGCGTGCGCTGGCCGAGATGGGTGCGCAGGAGCCGGAACAGGCCCCGCTGATGGTCGCGTCGCTGCTGCGGCACCTCGTGAAGACCCTGCGGCGCACCGGCGTCACGGGCCGGGCACTCGACCGGGGTGCGCTTCTGGCCGCACTGGCCCGATCGTGCGACCTCGCGGTGCCGGCCGACGTGG
Source organism: uncultured Actinomycetota bacterium (assembly GCA_963797605.1). GTDB lineage: Bacteria > Actinomycetota > Actinomycetes > Mycobacteriales > Micromonosporaceae > DASQPR01. The sequence continues at coordinate 184,650 of CAWCPX010000013.1, forward strand.
CCCTGGCCGATCCACACGAGGACTGGGAGGGCTGGTATTCGGGCCGGCTCGTCCACCGCACGTACTGGCTGCAGGACTGGCCTCCGATCGGGCAGGCGTCCGCCGTGCTCGACACCCTGTCGACGGTGCCGTCCGCGCTTACGAGTGTGGCGGTGATCCTGGCGCCGCGAGGCGAGTCGGTCGATCTGCGCTGCCTGGCTCGGGTGGCGGCGGCGCCGAACCGGATCCAGTCGGTGGCCGCGGCGGTCCGCGATCGCGCGCACGCGGGCGGGGCACGGTTGCTGAGCCTCAACGGCGAACAGGGTCCGGGCGCGTACGCGACGGCGCCGACCGGCGGTGGTCCCCGGTGAGCGCGGCGCGGTCGATCGTGCCGAACGGTGGCTGCCCCGGCCGCCACCGATCCGCACGGCCGGCTCGATCAGAACAGCGGAGGCGCACATGAGCGAGTCGGGTCGGGAGGGCACCGTCTACCGGTCGGCGCCGGTCGTTTCGCCGCCGGAGCCGCCGATTCCCGCGCAGGCACAGGCACCGGCTCCGGCAGCGGGAGTCGTGGCGACGGCCGCGGCGCCGGTCGTGGCGGCGCCCGAACCCGACCTGTGGTCGTCGCGCGCTACCACCACCCGGGGCATGATCGGACGACCGGCCAGCCGTGCCGCCGTCGAAGCCGCCGCCGTCGCCACGGCGGCTGCCACGGCGAGGGCCGTCGCGGCGCCGGCCGGGCTCGCGACCACCGCGATCCCCGATGTGACAACCCGAGCGGTCGAGGTCGTGCCGGATCCGCCACGCAACGGCACCGTCTACGGCCGGGCCCAGGCGGACCGCTCCGGCAAGGTGCTCTCCGGTCGCATGGCCCGGCTGCACATCGGCTGGCATTCGGCGTCGGCCGGCGCGATCTCGATGATCGGCGTGCCAGACGGCGGCACAGGGCTGCTCCTCGGCGCCGACTCGCAGGGCCGGGCGGTCTCGGTGCGGCTCTTCCGACCGACCTCCACCCGTGTCACGCTCATCGGCGGTGACTGGGCCGCGTCCGTGCTGGTGTTCCGCGCACTGGCGCTCGGCGCGCACGTCAACGTGTGGACCGACGATCCGCACCGCTGGCGTGGCCTCGGCGAGCGCGGCACCGGTTCGATGACACGCGTGCTGGTCAACGCCGAACAGGTCGTGCTCCCGGCGGCGACATCGCAGCAGCCGGTGCTGTCGATCACCGACGACGGTTCGCCCGGGCCGCTCGACGCGACGGAACCCCGACCGTGGCAGACGGAGCTGACGATTCTGCGGCAACTCGACGAGACCGGGGTGGCCGCCGTACAGGACAGCGATCTGGTGATCACGCAACGGTTGGGGTCGGCCGAGTCGGCGTTCGCGGCGTCGGCGCTGCGGTTGCCCGGGTTCGCCGTGGCGCCGTTGCAGCAGATCGACGACGAGACGGTGGTGCTGCTCGGGGCCGCCGATCCGCGGTTCGTGCGGATCACCGCGACCGACATCGAGCGGTCGCTGGCCGGTGCGGCGCGTCGCTGAGTTCTCCATGATCCTGGGGGATTTAGCCGTGGTCTCGGCGTCTTGGGTGGTCGGCGGGCCCTGCCTGCCTTGGCACTGCTGTCTTTCGCCCGCCGACCGTGGCCTTGTTTTGCTTTGGTTGGTAGTGGGGCGCGCGCTATCGCTCTGCTATCGCCGGAGGTAGCAGAGCGGTAGCGCCGGGTCGGGATAGTGCCGGGCCGCGATGGCCTCCGGCTGCAAGCCGGGCCGCGATGGTTTCGGGCGCGGAATAGCGGCCGACCCGGGAGCGTGCCAGACGTGGATAGGCCCCGGGCCTAGATCGCGCCAAGTCGGGATTTCGGCGGGGAGTCGTAAGGGAGCGTCCGCCTCGGGCCGGTCCGGCTATGTCGGCGGCGTCCACGCCACCTGGATGAGCCGGACGCCTTCGCGACGCGTGAACAACCGGCCTCGGCCCGGCGGCAGCGGCTGCGGCTTGATGTCGGAGATGAGCGGGCCCTCTTCCTTCGACCCGGACATCATGATGCCGGGCGACGCCAGCTCCCGAATCCGGGCGATCATCGGGTCGAAGAGAGCCCGGCCACCGCCGCCGGCCCGCCGAGCGATCACCACGTGCAGGCCGACGTCACGCCCCTGCGACAGGAACTCCAGGAGTGGCGCCAGCGGGTTCGTCGCACCGGCGGCCACGAGGTCGTAGTCGTCGACCACGACGAACAACTCCGGGCCGTGCCACCAACTCCGGTCGCGCAACTGCTCGGTGGTGACGTCGGGCCCGGGCAGTCGCTCGCGCATCACGGCCGCGGCGTCCGCGATCAGGTCGGCGGTGACCTGCGGCGAGGTGCCGTAGCCGATCAGGTGATCCGTGGGTACGCATCCGAGCAGGCTGCGCCGGTAGTCGACGAGGATGATCTTGGCTCTGCTGGACGGGTAGCTCTCGGTGATGCTCCGAGCGAGCCCACGGAGGAAGGAACTCTTGCCGCACTCGACATCGCCGAACAGCAGCGCGTGCGCCTCGGCCCCGAAGTCGATGTAGACCGGTTGCAGGTCGGTTTCCGCGATGCCGACCGGGAGCCGGCCGGGCCGGAGCGGATCCGGTGCGGGCAGCGCCGTGTACGGCAGTTCGTCGGGCAGCAGGCGCAGCGCCCGGGCCGGCGGCAGCATCCAGCCACCCCGGACCTGCTTGACCAGCGATGCGACGGCGTCGGCCAGGTCGTCGACCCGGGACGCGCCGTCGATCCGGGGCAGTCCGGTGAGGAAGTGCAGCCCGTCGGGGGTCAGACCGTGGCCGGGGGACTGCTCCGGGACGTTGACCGCGGCCCGCCGGTTGATCACCGAGTCGCCGGGGTCGCCGAGGCGCAGCTCGATCTTCGCCGCGAACGTGTCCCGCTGGGCCGGCCGGACCTCTGTCCACCGGGCGGCGCTGGCGAGGATGTGCACGCCGAAGCCCAAGCCCCGGTTGGCGATCTCGTTGACCACCGGTTCGAGGTCCTCGAAGTCGGTGCGGATCGTGGCCCAGCCGTCGACCACGAGGAACACGTCACCGAACGGATCGTCGGGCACCTGACCGGCGCGCTTCATCCGGCGATAGGTCGCGATGTCGACGCCGGCGACCGCGAAGCGCTGTTCCCGTTCCAGCAGCAGCCCGCCCAACTCGGCGATCGTGCGGCGGACCCGGTTGACGTCGTTACGCCCGGCGACGCTGCTCATGTGCGGCAGGTCTCGCAGCGCGGTCAGACCGCCGCCGCCGAAGTCGAGGCAGAAGAACTGTGCCTCGGCCGGAGTGTGCCCGAGCGCGATGCTGGCGACGAGCGTACGCAGAAAAGTCGTCTTTCCGCTCTGTGGCCCGCCGACCACGACCACGTTGCCGGAGGCGCCGGCGAGGTCGAGCCACATCGGCTCCCGGCGCTGCTCGAACGGCTTGTCGATGATGCCGACGACACCTCGCAGCGAGCCGGCCGACGACGGATCGTTGACACCGAAGCCGCGCTGGGCGGTGTGGGTGACCGGTGGCAGCAGTTCGTCGAGCGTCGAGGGGTCGGCGAGCGGCGGCAGCCAGACCTGGTGCGCCGGCACCCCACGACCCTCCATGCCGCGCACGAGCACGTCGAGCAGCGTGTCACCCACGGCCGGCTCGGCGATCTCGACCGCGTGTTCCTCAGCCGTCGGGGGCGTCGGCAGTGCCTGGTAGTGCGTGGTGAACGCGCGGGCGGTGTCGGCGGGCCGAAGCGGGCCGGGCGCGATGCCGTCTTCGCCGCGCCGGATCACACCGGAGACGTACGCCGCGCGGAACCGCACCATCCCCTCGGTGCCCGTCTTGATCAGGCCGTGACCGGCGGCTTTCGGCAACTCGTACGCGTCGGGGGAGCCGAGCACCGCACGACTGTCCATGGAGGAGAAGGTCCGCAAGCCGATGCGGTAGGACAGGTGCGTTTCGAGCCCGCGCAACCGCCCCTCCTCCAGCCGCTGTGAGGCAAGCAGCAGGTGGACGCCCAGCGACCGACCGACGCGCCCGATCTGCACGAACATCTCGATGAAGTCCGGCCGCACGCTGAGCAGCTCGCTGAACTCGTCGACGATGATCAGCAGGCTCGGCAGCGGAGCCAACGGGATGCCGGCCGCCCGGGCGCGTTCGTAGTCGCGCTGAGACGCGTAGTTGCCCGCGTAACGCAACAGCTCCTGCCGCCGGGTCAACTCGCCCTGGATCGCCCCGAGCATGCGGTCGACGAGCGCCAGCTCCTCTTCGAGGTTGGTGATGACGGCGCTCGTGTGCGGCAGCCGGTCGAGAGCCACGAACGTCGCGCCGCCCTTGAAGTCGACCAGCACGAAGTTGAGGATCTCCGGACTGTGCGTGACCGCGAGCGCGAGCACCAGCGTGCGGAGCAGCTCGCTCTTGCCGGAGCCGGTCGCGCCGACGAGCAGGCCGTGCGGGCCCATGCCGTCTTGCGCCGACTCCTTGAGGTCGAGTTCGATCGGACGGCCGTCGGCGCTGACACCGATCGGCACCCGCAGCCGGTCGCGGTTGGGCCGGCTCGCCCAACCACGATCGAGATCGAGCGCGAACGGGTCGGCCAGACCCAACAACTCCGAGAGGCCGGTGTCGCCGCTCGCGGCCTGGTCGGCGTAGGACGCGGCGGAGAGCCGTTTCGGGGACAGCGTGCGCGCCAGCGACTCGGCTTCCGGGCCGGACAGCACGTCGGCTCGCCCGACCTGGGTGGTGCCGTCGATCGTGGTGCCGGAGACGGTGCCGTCGTCGGCGATGTCGAGCACCACGGCCGCGTCGTCGAGCATGCGCGGCGGGGCGTTGGAGACGTCGATCAGCGTCACACCGTCGACGCCGCCCTCCGTCATCAGGTGATCGGACCCGGCCGTGGAGCCGCCGTCGATCAGCACAACCAGGTGTGTGCCGGTCGCCGCGGCGGGACCGGCACCGAAGCGGGAACGCCCGATCAGCACGTCGTCGAGGATGGCTTCGAGCGAGGTGATCGACGCGGCGAACAGCCGGACCTGGCCCGCGGCGTCGGTCTTGCTGGGGTGGACAGCGTGTGGCAGCCACTTCGCCCATTCCCAGCGGGGTCGGGCGGCATCGGAGACGCACAGACCGATGAGAAGGTCGTCGGGCGCGTGGAAGGTCGAGAGCTGCGCGAACACCGCCCGGACCAGTGACCCGACCGCTTCCTCGCCGCCGCGTAGGTAGACATGGGAGAAATCGCGCAGCGCGATGGCGACCGGCAGATCGGGCACGATCGAGTAGGTCGCGACGAACTGCCGCAACGCCACCGCGCACAACGGCTCCAACTCGTCGATCGGACGCGTCTGCGGCGGGACGAGTGCGGTCGCGATCTCCTGCGGACCCAGCCCGATGCGCACCACCCCGAAGTCGGCGTCGGGCCGGCGGCGCTCCCAGAGCCGGCCGCTCGCCGCGGTCGACCACAACGCCTCCGGCCCGGGATGGCGGTAGTGGATCGCCTCGCGCTGGCGCCTGATCGTGGTGCGGACCTGTGCTCGCACCTGGCTCAGACGGCGCATGTACTGCCGGCGGGCGTCGATCATGTCGCGCTTGCTCTGGCCGCCGACCTGACCCGCGACCTGCATCGCGATCATGCCGAGCGTGGAGACGCCGTACATCCCGCCGGCGACATAGGTCAGGGCGCCACCGCGCTGCGCGCCCATCATCAGACCCATGGCCGCGGCACCCGCCGCCATCGGCATGATGGACATCATGCGGCTCCAGCCCTTGCCGGTGACCGCGGGCACCTCGGGCGGCGGCTCGAGCACCACTTCACCGGTGGGAATCGGTGGCGCGGCACGGCGCGACGGCCGGCTGACAATCTCCACGCCCACCCGTGCAACCCCCGATCGCGGCCCGGAAACCCCCGTATCGTAGACCAGACCCCCGACAACCCGAGGCCCCGCGACAGCGATGCCGATCGAGCACAGGCGACTGTGGACGCGGGCGGCGCGCGGCCCGGTCACGTGCTAGCTTGAGCGGCGAATCGGCACCGACTCCCGGGGGAGATGAGTGGTGTGACCGCCGCGATCGGCCCGGATCTGGCGCGTGTGACCGTGTCCACGCCGCTGCGACGCATCGATGTCGCGCTGCCCGGCAACGCACTCGTCGCCGACCTGCTCCCGCAACTGCTCGCGCTCGCCGGTGACGAACTCGCGGACGACGGCGAACGTCACGGTGGCTGGATTCTCCGTCGTGCCACCGGTTCCGAGCTGGACCCGGTCCGCAACCTGTCCGTCCAGGGCGTACGCGACGGGGAAGTGCTCAACCTCGTGCCGCGCCGGTTGGACTGGCCGGAGCTCAGTTACGACGACATCGTCGAGGTGATCGCGGGAGGTTCGCGCCGCACCGGCCGGTCCTGGGGTTCGGGTGCCACCCGGCGATGCGGCCTCGCGATCGCGGCGATCACGTTCGCGCTCGGGCTGTTCGACGTCGCGCTCGCCGGCCCGCCGTGGCCGCCGACGGCGGGGATCGCGTTCGGTGCCGCCGCCCTGCTGACCGCGCTCGGCATCGTGCTCTCCCGGGCGCTGTCCGATGCCGTAGCGGGCGGGGTCGTGACGAGTTGCGCCCTGCCGTACGCGGTCGCCGGTGGCGCGTTCGCTGTCGCCCCGAGCGGCGTCTCGCTGATCCATCTCGGGGCGCCGAGCGTGCTGCTCGGTTCGGCCGCGCTGGTCGTCTTCGGCGCGATCGGCTTCACGGCGGTCGCGGCGACGTTGCGCGTGTTCGTCGGCGCGGTCGGTGCGGGTGTCGCCGGTTTGCTCGGCGCGCTGCTGAGCTTGATCGGCCTGTCCGCGACGGGCGCCGTGGCCATCGTGCTGACCATCGCGATCGGCGCGCTGCCCGGCTACCCGGCGATCGCGGTCTGGCTCGGCCGGGTGCCGGTGCCGACGTTGCCGAGCCGTCCCGAGGAGATCCTCGAAGATCGTCCGAAGCCGCGGCGTGACGATGTGTTCGCGGCCGTGGCCCGCGCCAACGAACTGCTCAGCGGCGCGTTGTTGGCGACAGCGGTGGTGAGCGCGTGCTGCGCGACGGCGCTCGTGGCCTCCCACGGCGGCGTCGAGGCCGTGCTCGCGGTAGTCGCGGCCGTGGCGCTGCTGTTGCGCGGAAGGCTGTTCGCGGCACCACATCAGCGGATTCCGTTGCTGGCCGGTGGCGCGACCATGCTCGGCGTGCTGATCATCGCGTCGACGCTGCGCGCCGGCAGCACGCACATACGACTCCTGCTCCTGGTCGGCGTGCTCGTCCTCGCTGCACTCGTGCTCGTCGCCGGGCTCGGTTACAGCAGGCGGGCCCCGTCGCCACGGATCGGCCGGCTCGCCGACGTCGTGGACGTGCTCGCGGTCATGGCACTCGTACCGCTCGCGTGCGGCACCGCCGGGGCCTTCCACGCCATCGCGGGGTTGTTCGCCTCGGTCGGCGGCTGAGGCGGGCGAAGCGATATGGCCTCACGCCGGGATCAGCTGCAATCCCACCAGTTCCTGACCCAACGCGTCATCTCCGCAATGGTGATGCGGGAGACCGACCCGGCCCAGTCGCCGCTGCGGCGCGGCATCGGTGCCGTGTTCGCCGGACTGATGATCTCGGTGATGGTCGCGGCCGGCTTCGGTGTCTACGGGCTGCTCACGAAGACCGGCGGTGACGCGTGGAAGACCGACGGCGCCGTGGTGATCGAGCGCGAGACCGGCGCGGCCTTCGTCTTCCAGGGCGGCGAGCTGCACCCGATGCTCAATTACGCGTCCGCGCTGCTGGTCACGGGTTCGGCGCCAAGGGCCGTGTTCCGTCAGTCGGCCGGCGCGCTCAACTCGGTGCCACGTGGCGTCATGCTGGGCATTCCCAACGCGCCCGACTCGCTCCCGGCCGCGGCCGACATCGTCACCACGCCGTGGACGGTGTGCGCCGGCGGTGCCGTCACGGCGCTCGACATCGGCACGGCACCGGTGGGCGCCACCGCGATGGGTGACCGCGGCGTGCTCGTCGGCGACCCGTCCACCGGTGCGACGGACCTGATCTGGCACGGCACGCGGTACGCGATCGGTGCCGACGTGCTGCCTGCGCTGTTCGGCGTCGTCACGCCCACGGCCGTCGGCTCCGCCTGGCTCAACGGCATCCCGCAGGGCCCTGACATCGTGCCGTTCGACATTCCCGACCGTGGTACGCCCTCGGACGCCGCACCGGCCTACACCGTCGGCCAGATCCTCTCGACGCCGATCGGCACCGGCGGTCAGCAGTTCTGGATGGTCCTGTCGGCCGGGCTCGCGCCCATCACCGAACTGCAGAAGGACGTGGCGGTCAGTCGGGGTGCCGGCGCGCCGCAGCAGGTCACGGCCGCCGCCGCCACAGCGATCCAGCGCACCACCGTGCCCGGTCAGACCACCGCGCGAGCGCTTCCGACCCGTCCACCGACGCTGATCCCGGCGCCGCAGCGCATGTGCGCGGTCTTCCGGGGCGGCGGTGCTCCGTCGATCTCCGTGGGCGGGTCCGCGCCGCCGCCGGGGACACCGACAGGTTCGCACGCCGGCGTGGTCGCCGACACCGTCTCGGTGCCGCCGGGTCACGTCGCCGTGGTCCGCGTGATGGCGTCGGCGGACAGCACGCTTTCCGGCTATTGCCTGGTCACCGACCTCGGCATCCGGTACGCGGTCGCGTCCGACGACGTCCTCACGATGCTCGGCTACCAGGCCGCGGACGCGGTGGCGATGCCGGCCGCGCTGATCCGGCTGATCCCCGCCGGGCCGGCTCTCGATCCGGCCGCCGCCGCCCAACCCGTCGCCGTCAGTGGTGGTGCCGGTGGCTAGCGGGTGGCTCGGACGGATTTTCATTGATAACTTTCAGGCTACCGGCGCGTCCACGATGACCGTCCCGGAAGGACGGTCGGCTGGGTCACGCCGGTCCAGCGCCTCTCACGGGGGCACCGAGAGAATCGAGGTGAACGCATCGTGGCTGGTAAGACACACGTAACGCCAGAGATGCTGAACAACGCGGCCCAGGTCGCGACGCAGGCCGGTGAGGACATCACGCTGAACCTGACCCGCCTGCTCGGCGAGATCGAGCAGCAGTCCGGCGCGTTCAAGGGACGGGCCGGCAGCAGTTTCCAGCAGGTCTCCAGCCAGCTGGGCTCCGAGCTGCGGTCGCTGCTCGACGCGCTCAACGAGATGGCCGGCAACGTCAATCAGTCGGGCACCGTCTTCGGGTCGACCGATGAGGCGGCCAGCAGCGAGATCCAGAAAGTGGTCGGCGAGTTCTCGCCGGGCAACGGCAGCGTCGCGAACGCTCTGCGGGGGTGATGAAGATGGATGACATCGTCTATGACTTCGGCGGGATCGACACCCTCTCCGGGTCGATCAACGCTTTCGTCAACCACATGAACGAGAAGCTTGACGAGGTCGACCGCACGTTCAAAGGTCTGCTCGCCGACGGCTGGCAGGGCAGCGGTGCCGACGCGTTCAACGGCTGCAGTGCCAAATGGCATTCGAGCGCCGGTCAGATGGCATCGACGCTGCACCAGCTGAGCCTGAAGGTGGGCAACGCCGGCGCGAACATGGCGGCGGCCGACGCCGCGGCGGCCGCGCGCTTCTGACGGTTCCGGGGAACACACGTTCTCGCGAGATCGGCGCCGGCCCACGATGGGCCGGCGCCGCATCCGTTACGGGTCGTCGAACAGCACCGGGACGGGTACGGGCTCGATCGGCTCGGGTCGGTCGGCGGGCCGCGACGCGTATGCCGGGCGCCAGGCTCGTCGGCGGGCCCGCGGCACCCCGATCGCGAGCAGCATCACCACGAGCAGGGCCCCGAGGGCGAGCAAAGTCCACTCGACGGCGAGAGTCCTGCTGTGGCGGGCAACGGCTTCCGCGGCCAGTTGCCGCCGGCTGGGTCCGGTGACGCGCAGGCGCGCCGGGGTGGCCGCCGTGGTGGCGACGAGACCGGCTGTCACGGCCTGACCGGTGTTGACGATGCCGTGAACCGTGCCGCTCGGCATGGGTGACGCCGTCGCGAACAACCGGTCCGACACCTGCGTGGAGGTCAGACGCGGCCAGCGGGCTCGCACCAGCGCGGCGGTGCCGCTGACGAAACCGGCCGCGAGGGCGGTGCTGCCGTCGATCGTGACCACACCGTGGCCACGGGCCAGCACCGGTACGCCGACGCCGGGCGCCGCCAGATCGACGTACGCGCCCCGTTCCGACGAGGCCCAGGGCGCACCGCTCTCGTCGACCGCTGCCACTCCGATGACGTCCGGGTACGCGGCCGGATAGGTGACCGGGTCTCCGTCGTCGTGCCGCCGAGGTCGCCGACGGCCGCCACGATCGTGCTGCCACCCGCGACGGCATCGGCGACGGCCTGCCGGACGGCGGGATCGTCTTTCGTCAGCCACACCGAGATGTCGATGACGTCGGCGTGGTGCGCGGCCGCCCAGGTGATGCCGCGGGCGAGAGCGGCGGCCGTCGGCGTCGCGGACATGGTGGAGCCGGGTTCGCCGATGACTCGCACCGGCAGAATCGTCACGTCGGGAGCGAGCCCGTAGAGGCCCGATGACGTGCGGGTGGCCGCGATCGCCCCGGCGACATGCGTACCCGTGCCGAGGCAGTCGGTATTGCCCTTACCGGCGTGAATCGCGTCGTATCCCGGCGTGACGTGGCCCCGCAGTTGCGGCGCGGTGGCGTCGACACCGGAGTCGAGCACGGCGACGTTCTCGCCGGCGCCGGTCGTCAGCGGCCAGACGTCGACCGGCGCGAGCATCTGCTGGGCCCACGAGCCGGACAGACTCGCGGTGCCGGCCTGGGCACACTGATCGTCGCGAGCGGCGGCGGGCCCGGCCGTCAACGCGACGACGGCCATCGGCACGACGGCCAGAACTGCCAGAACCACGGCGCGGCGGGTGAGGATCACGATCGCGGCGTCCGTCGGCGGTGGTCAGTCATCCTCGGCGTCCGCTTCGCGCAAGACGTCGGCGTCATGCTGTCGCGCCATGCGCATCGTCGGTGAATCGAGCCCGAGCCCGAGACTGGCGTCGCTCGGCAGGTTCTCCTGAAGGATCTCGCCGCCCGCGCGCAGCACGTCGTCGACGGCGGCGCGCACGGTCGCCACGATCGACGCGGCCAGCGCTTTCGAGTTCGGGGTGCGGTAGACGCGCGGGTCGATCTCGAGTTCGAGCAGCTGACCACGCGGTCCGACCACGGCTTTGATAAGCCGGTCGTCGGACCAGGCGGTGCCGGTGACCCGCATCAACCGCCGCTGCGTGTCGCCCATGGTCGCGATCGACTGCCGCAGATCACCGATCATCGACGACAGCGCGTTCCAGTTCGGGCGGTGCGGATCCGAGCCCGGACGTTGCGGATTCATTGGCCCCCGCCTCGATGAACATGAGATACGGCCGATGCCGCCCCGCGATGGTATTACCGAGACGGGGCGGCGGACCACCCCGTGCGCCGCGGCACGGGCGGTGCGATGTCACCCGGTTCGCATACGATGGCCGTGCACGCGCGATCGTCGATGGACACGGCACGGCAACCAGCGGGGAGGCTGCGATGACACGAGACCCGGGCGACACCGGCCCCTACGGCGCCACCTCCGCGCAGAACACGACGACCGACTGGCTGAGCGATTTCACCCCGGTCTCGGCGAAGCTCGCGGGCATGGCCGACTACGCCAAGGCCCTCAGCGACATCTCGATGAACCTGATGAGTCACCGCACCCGCCTGATCGAGCAGATGAACGAGGTCCTGGCGGCGGGCGCGTTCGCGGGCGGGTTTCCCGAGGTGACCTATGCCTCTCACTTGCACCAACAGAACATGTCCGAGTTCAGCCAATACATTCAGCGGCTCTACGACGGCATCTTCCACACCGCCAACGCGGCCAAAGCCATCGCCGACGCCTACGGAGACAGCGACTCGTTCTCGGCCATCTCGCTCAACACGGTGCAGTTCGCGTTTGGTGACCTCAGCGCGACGCGGCCGGCCGGCATGCCCGCGTCGGTCACGCAGACGTTCGACCAGATGGCCGCGAACCAGCCGCCCGGCGGTGACAAGGGCCGGCCGGCTCCGATCTGGACCTCGACCGGCACCGTGATGAACCCCGACGGCGGCATGACACAGACCTATGTCGACCAGTACGGCGAGTCCCGCACGATCACGATCTCCTACGACAGCAGCGGCCACCAGATCACCACGACGGTCGACCCCACCGGCAAGACCGTCAGCGACTCGTCGACCTACAGCTACCCGCTCGGCACCTACACGATGACGACCACGACCGATCAGAAGGGTCACGTGACGACGTCCGGGTCGAACTCGTACGGCACCGGTGGCAACACGTACGTCACCGACGACACCAGCGACGGCGTGCTGACCGGCGAGACCACGGTGACCACGAACGCCAACGGCAGCCAGACGACGACCATCTACTCGTACGACAAGGGCAAGCGCACGATCGAGTCCCAGGTCACGGTGGGTCAGGACAATCCGGTCAGCAACGCCGTCCCGGACTCGCCGGCCGACGACGCGATCAACTCGATCCGGGCCTCGATGCCGCAGGACCCACCGCCGAAAGACACGAAGATCGTGGCCCCGGGCGAACCGGGCGTCGACTACACCGGCGGCGGCACCACGACCGCCTGAGCGAGACGACGAGCTGACGGAGAAGACGGACGGCACGGCAGGCGCGACGGGGGAGGACGACATGGATTACTGGGGCGCGAAGGCGGTGTGGTACTCGTCCGGTCCGGACGGGTTCGGCCAGTGGTACACACCTCCCGACCAAAGCGCGGGTGGTGCCGAGTTCTCCGCGCCGCCCTCGAAGGACGGCACCACCGGCTCGACCATCGACCAGATCCGCGCGTCGCTGCACAACTCGCAGCCGGCACATCTGTCGGCGCTCGCGGATCAGTGGCAGAACCTCTACAACATGCTCGACGCGATTCGCACGCAGTTGCTGACCGAGAGCACCATCCTGCACGACGAGAAATGGAAGTCGGGCAAGGCGCGCGACGCGTTCATGACGACCGGGCCCGGGCAGGCGCTCGCCTATCTCGACGCGTGGATGGACTCGGCCATCTCGAACCAGGCGGCGCTGCAGGTGATCGCGTCGATCGTGCTCGACTACCAGGGCCAGATGGAACCGCTCTGGCAGGAATACCAGAAGGCCGTGAAGGACGCGCAGAACGTCTCGTTCGGCGACAAGGCCTACGCCTGGTTCTGGGACTACAACCTCATCGGCGGCAGCGACCAGCCGGATTACGACAAGCAGACCGACGCCGACAAGATCCGGCAGATCAGCGACGTCAAGAACAAGTACAACATCAAGGCGCAGGCACTCGCGTACAAGATGGCGCAGGAGATGTTCGGCACCTATTCGACGTTCTCCGCCGGCCACGGCCCGCTCTACGAGGCACCCGACGCCGTCGTCGATCCGCCGGGCGTGCCGCTCGTGCCGCACCTGGGCGGCGGCGTCCCGTCCGTGACTCCACCGCGGTGCCATCAATGCCGTCCGTGCCCACGCCACCCGTGCCCACGCCACCCGTCCCGACCGCGCCGACCCCGACGCTCGGTCCGCCGCCGGCCGTACCCGTGCTGCCTCCGCCTGTCTCCGTTCCTGACCTTCCCCCGCTGCCCTCGGTGCCGAACCCGCAGGGCGCGCCGGTCGTCGATCCCGTTGTGCTGCCACCGGCCGTTTTCGGTGTTCCGGCGGTCGGCATGCCCGCCGTCAGCGCACCCGGGGTGGAAGCGCCCGCGCTACCAGGCGGGGCCGGCAGCCCGTTCGCGTCGCCGAACGTGCCGAGCACCAGCGGTCTGCTCTCCCGATCGACGACTTCCGGGCTGGAGGCGTCGTCGCCGCTCGGTGGCCTGGGCCGAGGTGCGCGTTCGCTGTCGCGGATGCCGCAGGAGAGCGAGCCGCCCCCGGCGGGCCGTGGCCGTGGCCGTGGCGGCGCCAACGAAGCCGCCGACGCCGGGCGCGAACCCGGCATGGAGGATCTGTTCGGCGGCAAGGGCATGTCGGCGCCGCCGGTGCTCGGCAACAAACGACGGGCCCGCGGTCGGTCGGTGACACCGCCCGCCGTGACCAGCGACGAGATCAGCACCGGGCTGCCCGGCCGGGGCGACGCCACACCGCCGATCCTTGCCAGGACCGATCGGAAGACGGACACGCGACGAGCCCAGCCGGTCACCGGTCGCGGTTCCACCCATGACGACATCCTGACGCCGACGCTGCGCGCGCCGTCGGCGCCGGTGAGCGGCGACACCGTCTCCGGCCTGGAAGAGGTGCCGGCCACGCTGCGGGCCTCGGGTCGCGCGGCCGTCGTGTCGTCGGGCGAGCTGACCAACCGCCGGGCCACGCGCACGATGCGTGACCCGGCGGTCCACGAAGGAGTCGAGACGACGGCTCCGCCGACCGCCGAGGAGGCGTTCAGCGTGCGGACACCCGGGGGCGGCGTGCTCGGCGGCGGCCAGGAGCCGTCCGGGTACACGGCCGAAGAGCAGGCCCAGGTGCGCGCGACAGGTTAGGCCCTGTCCTGCCGATCATCGGTGGGCCGAGGCCCCGGACGACGACCTGCGGCGCTCTCGCAGATCCCGAAGACGACCGCCGCGAGCTTGCCGGATCGCCGTCTGGAATCCGCCTCGCCTCACCATGACCGACAGAACAGGGCCCGGTCCTGAGTGGACAAATGGGACCGAAGTCGCGCCGGACGGTGCGGTAAAGTGTGGCGTTCCGCGTGCGTCAAACGGGTGCGGACTGATCCGAATGGGGGAGCGGTGGCACGCATGCTGGTGGTCGGCTCGGAGCAGCCGGGCGCGTTTCCCACCATTCGCGACGCCGTCGAGGTCGCTCCACAGGACGCGGTCATCCAGGTCGCGCCGGGCACCTATCGCGAGGCGCTGCACCTCGACGGACGCCGGCTGAGCATCGTGGCCGCCGGAGATCCCGGCAGCGTGATCATCGACGCGGAAGACGCCCGCCAGCCCGCGATCGCCGCCCGCGACGCCGATCTCACGTTGGAGGGCCTGTCCTTCCGCTCCGCCGAGGCAGCCGCGGTGAGCGTGGCCAGCGGCCGCCTGCAGATCCGCGGCTGCACCGCCACCGCCCGTTACGGCGCCGGCATCAGCGTTTCCGACGGTGCTCAGGTCCAGGCCACCGACGTCACGGTCAGCGACAGCCAGTTCGGCATGCTCATCGAGGACGCGGGCGGCACGATCGAGCGATGCGTCATCCGTGACAGCGGCGAGGACGGGATCATCGTGCGGCTGGGCGCCGATCCGATGATCCGCGACACCACGATCAGCAACAGCGCCTATCGCGGCATCTACATCTACCAGGGCGGACGGCCGGAGGTGTCGCACTGTGAGATATCGGCGTCCGGCGACGTCGGCATCTCGGTCGCGCACCAGAGCGCCCCGACGATCCGCAACTGCCGCGTCCGCGAAGCACGGGGCGTCGGCATCATGGTGGGCCGCGGGTGCCGTGGCGTGATCGAGGGTTGCACGATCGAGGGCACCGCGACCCCGCCGATCCACGTTGACGAGGGTGCCGACGTCACGATCCTCGAGCCGGCCTCCCTCGGCCCGGCCGGTCCGCGTAACGCCGGCGCCGCCGAGCGCGCGCTCCACCAGGACCCGGAGCGCGTCGCGGCGCTGCTCGCCCAACTCGACGCGATGGTCGGGCTCGCCGGCGTCAAAGCCGAGGTGCGGGCGCTGATCGACGAGATCCAGGTCAACGAGTGGCGGCGCGAGGCAGGCCTCGCCGTCGGCGCGGCCAGCCACCACCTGATCTTCACCGGCGCGCCCGGCACCGGCAAGACGACCGTCGCGCGGGTCTACGGCGAGTTGCTGCGCGCGCTCGGCGTGCTGCCCGACGGCAAGTTCAAGGAAGTCGCCCGGCGCGACCTGGTCGGACAGTACATCGGCCACACCGCCGAGAAGACGAACGCCGTGTTCGAAGAAGCGCTCGGCGGCGTGCTGTTCATCGACGAGGCGTACACGCTGTCGCGGTCCAGCGGCGCGAGTTCCGACTTCGGGCGCGAGGCGATCGACACCCTCGTCAAGCTCATGGAGGACCACCGCGACGAGATCGCCGTCATCGTCGCCGGTTACACCAACGAGATGCTCGAATTCCTCGACGCGAACGCCGGCCTGGCCTCCCGTTTCGCGAAGACGCTCGAATTCGAGAACTACTCGCCGCACGAACTCGTCCTGATCGTCGACCGCATCGCCCATAACGACGACTATCTGCTCGCGCACGGGGTCGGCGACGCGTTGCGCGAATGGTTCGGGCAGATCCAACGGGATCAGAACTTCGGCAACGCCCGCGAGGCCCGTCGGTTGCTGGAAGGCATGCGCAAGGCACAGTCCGGCCGGCTGCGCGCGCTCGGCCGCATGCCCGACCGCGACGATCTGCGCACGCTGGTCCTCGACGACCTGCTGGCCGCGACCCGCTAGCCGCCGATGCGTGACGATCCTGAGGTGCCCGCGATCACCGCACCGGCACGGCGGATGCCCGGAGCGCGGCACGCGCTGACCGTCGTCCACCCGCGCTCGCCGGTGCTGCGGATCCGTTACCGCGACGGGGTTCTGGTCGACCCGTACGGTTTTCCGGACTGGCTGCTCTATGCCCGGGCGATCGTCGAGATGCCGGCCGTGCCACCCGGCCTCGGGCGCGACGAGATCCGGGTGCTCGACGTGCTGGCCGCGAACGCCGTGATGGCCGGCCGAGGCGATGACCCGCTGTGGTCCGGCGCGACCGGCACTCCCGACAGCTGGTGCTGGGCCCACCTCGGCCGGAGCCGGCGGTTGGCGCTGGTGCCGATCGAGTTGCACGGAGCCGACCGGCACGGCGGCGGCATGCGTACGACGGTGCCGACAGCGGCCCATCGCGGGCTGCGCGCCGAACCGGGGCAGGTCGCGATCGGTGCCGGCGACGCGGTGCCGGACGACCTCCTCGACGACCTGGAGCGACTGATCGGGCAGCCGCTGCCGGCCGGTTACCGCGCGTATCTCGGGCGCACCAACGGCGCCGGGCCGGTGGAGCCCGCCGTCGTGCCCGATGCCGGATTCGTGGTCGACCAGCCGTTGTTCGGGATCGCGCGGGACGACCCGCATCAGGACCTCGCGTTCGCCCGCGACTTTCTGACCGACCGGTTCGCGCCCGGCCTGCTGCCGATCGGCTACGTGCAGGGCGGACTGCTCGCGCTGGAGTTGACCGGTCCGGCCGCTGGCGCCGTCTGGTATTGGGACGACGACGATCCGCGCGATGACGACGCGTACGGTCCGGCGGAGATCCGTGCCACGCTGGTGCGTCGGTGCGCGAGAACGTTCGACGAATTCCTCGCCGCGCTCATCCGGCCACCGGCCGCATTGGTCACGCAGGCCGCCGCATGGGCGTCGACCGCGCAGGCTCGCGTGGTGCCCGACGAGCTGACCGGCGCCAGCCTGCCGGCCGCGATGCGACCGCCCGGAGCCCCGAGCGCGCCACGGCACCGCTGACCGCAGGGGCGACGGCGACCGACCCCACGAGGATAGGGTGAACGTATGACTGACGGCGTTGACTGGCTGCGCGTGCCCGACGGGCGGCGGCCGAGCCAGATCATCCCGGTCGTGGCGCCCGACGAGGTCGGCGGCTTCCGGTTCGCCCGCGTCGACGACGGTATCAACACCGACGGCTCGCCACGCTACGCACCGGAGCGCGAGCCGGTCACCGACCCGGCCGAACGTGAACGCCTCCTCGGTTACCTCACAGGCGGCGCGGTCGTACTCGAATCCGACTGGTACGACGCCGATCGCATCGATCCGACCCGTCAGTTCGCGGTTCAGAAGGCGTACCGGACGGATGGTGTCTGGGTCTGGAATTCCGCCGTTGACTATTACCTGCGCTGGCACGACGTCGGGCCGGATCCGGCGTTTCGCGAGTGGATCGTCGGCAACGGTTATCAGGTGCCGACCGTCGGCGCCGACGTGGTCGCGCGCGCTCTCGTGGCGACGAACGAACGGCTCGACACGCTGGCGCGGCTGGTCGCCGAATACAAGGCCGAGCATCCGGCACCGGCCGTGGCCGCCCCGTTCCCCGACGACGTGCGGCACGCCCTCGAACGCCTCGGCTGGCAGCCCGGCCGCGACATGTCCCAGCAGGTGTCGCGCTGGTTGACGGGCTGGGTCGACGAACTCGCGGACCTGCCGTTCGAGGAAGACGGCTACCCGCGCTACGTGCCGACGGCGGCCGCCCTCGCCGTGCTCAACGAGTTCGGCGGTCTCGCCAGCCTCGCCAACGGGCCCGGTGTCACGTCGGCGCAGATCCCGTTCACGATCTTCCCGACCGGCGGCGAAGACGATCTGATGCAGTTCGTCTTCGAGGTGCAGATGCTCGGCGAGCGAGTCGGTGCCCGGGTGTTCCAGGTCGGCGAGATCGAACGCCGGATGGGCGCGCTCGTGGTCGATGAGCAGGGGCGCGTCTTCGCGAGCGGTCCGATCGACCTCTATCTCGGCGCCGACATCCATGAGGCGCTGACCCGGATGCTCCAGGGCGTGCGGGCGCAGCAGCTCAACGAACTCGGATTCTGACGTGAGCGCGACCGCGGCGACCGGCACCTGGGAACCGGTCAACGAGGTCGAGCGCTTGCTGCGCGACGCGTGGCTGCGCGACGACACTGTGGCCTTCCTGCGCACGCTCGCCGCCGCGCCGCTCTATCTCCCCGGCTTCACCCGGCGCGGCGCCGGCCAGCGCCTGCTGACGTGGCAACACGACGACCGTGAGCACCTGCTCGTCTTCACGTCGCCGCAAGCGCTCCGCCAGCAGCTCGCCCACGTCGTCGACGGCTGGCGGCTGACGGACATGACCGAACTGATCCGGTCGCGGCCCGACCCGGCGTACGGCATCGCGATCAACCCGAACGCGCCGATCGGGGCGTGCTTGAACTCCGAAGACGTGGCGGCGCTGGCCGAGATGCTCGCCGAGGAGCCGGTGTTCCACGCAGTCACGCCCGCCGAGACCGTGATGGCCGACGCGCTCGCGGGGTCGCGGCCGGACGCGTACCTGGACGCGCTCATGCTCTCGTCCGTGCTGGTGCCGGTGACCGAGACGACCACACCCGACCGCGTCGGCCGGTCCGACTTCCCGTGGCGGATCGAGGCGATCGACGGCGCCCCGACGCTTTCCGTCTTCACGTCCGACCTTCGCATGGCGGCCGCGGTTTCCGACCGGGCGCCGTCCGTTCGGGTGGAGATGATGGCGCTTGCGCACGCGTGGCCGGATCCGGCGGTGCGGCTCGCGGTCAACCCGGGGTCCGCGATCGGGGCCACGTTCACGGGCACGCAGGTCAGCGACCTGATCGAGTGGACGCGTCGGATCGTGACCCGCCATCCCGACGCGGCGACGGCACCGTCCCCGGTGGACGGTCCGGCTCGCTCCTCGATTCGTGATCTGCTCCGCGGGACTGCGCATTCCTGACGCGTACCGATATCCTCAATGCGCCGCGCGTAACGGGGGAGGGGAACGCGATGCCGACGTACCTCAATATGAACGACGGTCCGGAGCAGGTGGCCGGCACAGCGCTGCAGCTCAAGGGGCTAGCCGCCGACCTCGACTCGCAGGCGCGGGTGATCCTCGGCGAGATCCAGGACATCGAGGCCCGCAAGCCCTGGGGTGACGACGAGACCGGCCAGACCTTCGAGGCCGCCTACAACCAGGTGCCCGCGCAGGGTGGTCCGGCGTTCAGCAAGTCCCTTCAGGACGAACTCGGCGCCGCCGGCAAGGCCCTCAACGGGATCAGCGACAACATCGTCAACGCCGTCGCCGATTACCAATCGACGGACGTGGACAGCTCCGAAGCCATCACCAACGTCTGATCGGCCGGAGAGAGGCGAGCGGTGGAAAGCGCGATCGACGAATGCCTGGACGAGTTGCGCAAGGCGTTCGAGGAGATTGACCACTGGATCCACGTACCGTTCTTCGAAATGCTGGTCAGCATCCCCAAGGGCAACGAGAACGACCTTTACGACCTGGCCTCCAAATACTCCGACGCCGCGCTGCTGCACGCCGGGCACGCGCAGGACGTGTCCACGCATCTCAACGACCTCTACACGAGCTGGTCCGGTGACGGTGCCGCGCAGGTGGCCCAGGAGAACGTCCAGCAGTACCTGCAACAGATCGCGGCGACCAGCGAAGCGCTCATGGAGATGGAGGGCCTGGTCAACAACGGCGCGCAGGAGATCGAGTCGACCAAGTTCATGGCGATCCTGAGCCTCGTGTTCCTGTTGATCACGCTGATCCAGGTCATCATGACGCTGATCGTCTCCTTCGGCGCCACCGCTGTCGAAGGGGCCGGCGCGGTCGCGTTTTGCAAGCAGGCGCTGTCGACCGCGCTCCGCACACTGCTCGCGAAACTGCGCAGCCTCACCGTGAAAGGCCTGGTGAAGCTCGCGCTCAAGCGGGGTGTGCAGTTCGCCGCGTTCACCGCCCTCAGCAAGGGCGGCATCTTCGTGATCCAGACCGCTGAGGGCCACGACCCCAGCTGGGACTGGAAATCGTTCAGCGGCGAAATGCTCGACAGCTTCACGACCGGCTTCATCGGCGGCCCGCTCAGCTTCGGCATGCACGGTCCGCTCGCGGAAGCCCTCGCCATGGGCGGTGGCCAGGTCGGCGACAACCTCTTCAAGAAGCTGCGCAGCGAAGCGCTCGGAGACTCGCAGTGGGCGAAGGATTGGGGTCTCTACCAGGACCCATCCACGATCGGATTGATGGACGGCGTGGTGCAAGCCGGGCTGTTCGGCGCCGTCATGGGCGCCGGCGGCCTGAAGGACTCGCTCCCCGACCTGCTCGGTAGGACGAAAGCAGATCTGGACCTGGGCCGCCTCGGCGATCTCAACCTGGTCGACGATTCACCGGACGCGCTCGATCAATTCCACGCGGGCGACGATCCGCTGGCGGCGCCGTCAGAGGCACCGGACGTCGAGACCACCGGCGCGACGGATCAGGCTCCGGAGGGTGCACCGGCGGCCGTCGACGCGCAGGCATCCGCGGACGCGTCCACCGAGGCGGCGGCGAAGGCGCCAACCGAGGCATCAGCCGACGCGAAAGCGCCCGCCGAGGTGTCGACGGAGGCGTCGACCGATACGAAAGCGCCCGCGGAAACGTCCGTTGACGAGAAGACCCCGACCGAGACGGCGTCGGACACCGACCGGTCCGCGACGACCGACCGCGCCGACCCCACCGACCCGACGACCGCCGCCGAGACCCGGAGCGATCCCCGCACCGAGACCACCACCACGGACACGCGGACGGAGACCACCGATCGCACCGGTCACAACGATCCTGCCGGCCACGACGACCGCCCCGCCACCGATGACAGGCAGTCCGCGCCGACCGCCGACCGCAAGGCCCCGACCACCGACGACACGCGTTCCACCACGCCGGCGCACGACAAGCCGCGCTTCTTCGAGTGGAAAAAGCGATACGAACTTCGCGAGGCCGACGCGTACGACAAGCGGCTCACCGAAGGCTTCGTCGGCACCGACCGTCGGGAACCGGTGCCGCTGAACCACGACATGGTCAGCCGGGTGCTCGACCAGCGACCGGAAGATCTGAACCCGGTCGGCCAGCGGATGCGGCACTTCGTCGAACAGCATTTCACCGAGGTGCGCGAGGACGGCGTACGCCAGGCCGTCGACGACGCCACGATCCAGGCGACGCTCGCCGATCTCGGCCGGATGACCGAACCGCCGACACCGACGGTCGGTCATGACGATGCCGGGCTCGGCAAGACACCGGCGGACGTCCCGGAACCGCGGCGCAGCCCGGAGCGTTGGGCGGCCGCCGACGGTCCGACCCGGACGGCGGACCCGGTCGCGGTGTCGCGCGGCCAGTCGCTGCTCGGCGAGGTGCTCGACCACCAGTTCGGCCGCGACGGCTGGGAGCCGACCTCCGACGCGACCGTCGAGACGGTCACCACGATGGTGCGCCGGGTGCTGACGACGTCGGGCCGGGAACTGGCGAAGGCACCCGAGGCCCGCCGTATCCGCAGTTTCGTCACCGAGCACCTGACCCGCGGCGACGGCTCGGGCGGGCGGGTGCCACTCGATGCCGAGGAGATGCGTACCAAGCTGGGTGATCTCTACCGCGACGACACCGTCCGCGCCCCGTCCGGCATCGACGAGCACCCGGCAGAGCCGCCGACCGAGCACCCAACCCAGCCGACAACCGAGCCCTCGACTGAGCACCCGGCATCGGATCCCGCCGGCCACGACGATCGGCCACCCACCGACCACGAAACCGACGGCCGGGCATCCGACGGGCCGCCGCCACGGCACCCGGTCGCCGAGCCGCCCGCGGACCAACCCGTCGATCACGCTCGCCCGCGATCACACGATCCGGCCGAACCGAAGACCGAGGAGCGGCGACGCGAATTCCTCGAACGCGAGGCGACGCCCGAACTGCCCGGCATCATCCGTACCAGTGTGGTCGAGCACACGCGTTTTGAAATGGCCTTTGATCGTTTCCCGGTCGAGGACTTCCCGGGTGGCGTCGACAGTCCGGAGGCGCGCGCGGCGACGCACGAAGCCGCTCGGATGCTGGTCGACAAGATGCACGAACACGAGGTCGCGGCCATGCACAAGTGGCTGACCTCGACCGATGTCCGGCCAAGCCGCACCGTCATGAGCCGGATGGGCCAGACGTCGACCGCCGTGATGCTGCGCGACGGCACGCTCGTGGCCGCGTCCAGCGAGCGTGAGGTGACCGGCACCCCGATCGACCGCGACCTCGCGTTCGGCGACGAGGTGCCGCCCGACCTGAAACCGAAGATCGTCGGCACCGACGAGGTCGTTCGCAACAAGGCCATCGCGGACATCTACGACTCGATTCCGCAGTCGCAGCGCTCGCCGTTCCACGGTCACTGCGGTGAGTCCGTGGTGCTGAGCCGGGTCGCCGCCGATATCGAGCGGCCGTTCCAGCGGGCGTTCCTCGACCGGGAAGGTGTCACGAAACTCGACGACCTGACGCCGGCGCGACGAGCCGACTACGACCGCGATTTCGACACGCATCTGCGCGAACAACTCGCCGGCGGCAACATCGCCTCGCACTTCGCCGGCGGCCCCGAGATGGGCGACGAGCAGTTCCCCTGTGCCAGCGACGATCTCGTGATCGACCAGCTCGACCTGCGTTCGGACTACGTCGACCGCCTGAGTTCGCAGGCGTACGTCGATGCCGAGCACGGCGTGGTCTCGCTGGTTCCCGAGGGCGATCTGCTCCGCGACCACGCCCAGGCGCTCGCGAGTGCCCATCCGGACGTGCTCGTCGTCGTCACCCACGGCCGGCACGCCGCGGACAGCTTCGTCACGACCGTCGGCGGTGAACGCCTCAGTCACGTCGAAGTGGCCCGCATCCTGACACGGATCAACGCCGAGCATCCCGAGCTGGCCCCGCGCATGAAGATCCTGATGTTGGAGTGCGAGGGCGGCCGGGAGTTCACGACGAAGCTGGGCGACCAGACGACGTTCGCGACTCAGCTCGCGGCCCGGCTCGGCACCGACGTGATCGCGCCGACGCAGCGGGTGTGGATCAGCGACACCGGGCGGATCCGGCTGGGTGAGTTCGCCGAGGAGGCGACCGGTGTCGAGGCCAGCGGCACGACCGCGGGGCCGGGCTGGATCCACGCCGATGCGACCGGTCATGTCGAGCCCGGCGACGTGAGCGGCATGCTCACGCATCGCGACGGCGCGCCGTCCCACTGGGAATCCGCGGCCCCGGACGCGCACGAGCCGACGCCGCCACCGGATGCCCAGCCGACGCCGCCGCCCGATCTGGACTGGCGACCCGAGTTCCCGAGGACGCTGCCCGACGACCACCCGCTGCTCACCCCGACGGACCAGATCAACACGCCCGAGCGGCAGCAGATGCGGGCCGAGATCGTCACGAACGCGCTCGGCGACGCGCAACCGGTGACCGAGGGCAAGCCGGCGATGTACGTGATGGGTGGCGGTGGCGCGTCCGGAAAGGGGTTCGTGCTCGACCGGCTCGTCCGCGACGGCGAGGTGCCCTCCGACAACGTGGTGCACCTCGACCCGGACGGGCTCAAGGAGAGCATTCCGGAGTACCGGCAGATCGTGGCGGCCGGCGACTCCCGGGCTGCCGCGGTCGCGCACGAGGAGAGCAGCACGCTCGCGAAGACCATCCTGTCCGAGGCGCTCGCCCGCAAGCTCAACATCGTCTACGACGTCACGCTCGGCGATCCGCGTAAGGCCATCGACCTGCTCCGACGCGTACACGAGGCCGGGTACGAGATCCATCTGTACGGCGTAAGCGTCGATGCCGATGTCGCCGTGCAACGGAACATGTCCCGAGCCGCCGAGACCGGCCGCTACGTGCCCGTCGAGATGCAGCTCTCCGCGCACCGGGGCTTCACGCGCGGCTTCCCGGCGTATGCCGACCTGGCCGACACCGCGTCGCTCTTCGACACCAGCGGCGGCAAGACGGTGCTGATGGCGGTGAAGCCCCGCGGCGGCGACCTGCAGATCGCCCGCGAGGAAAACTACACCGCGTTCCTGCACAAGGCGGACATCGATCCGCACGCGGCCACCCGCGCCGACCTCTACCGCGAGCCGGAGCGGATCGAACCGCCCGCCGTGGCACCGGGCCGAGACCAGTACGTCGACGGCGGCATGGCCAACCTCGCGCGTACCAGCCGGACGGCCAGCGGCACCGTCGACACGTCCGCGTCGGCCGGCAAGGCGGATCAGATGGCGGCCGATCTCTCCGGCGATCGCGCGGCCTCGCTCGCACAGGACAACTACCGATCCGTGCTGACCTCGCTCTACGACGACCGCGGCAGGGAGTTCGCCGACCCGGCCGAGTTGACGCGCTACGTCGAGCACGTGGTCACCCGGGTGAACACCGGCATCACCAAACCGGGCGTGCTCTACCGGGAACACGACTCCGACAAGTACCCGTCCTACACCCGCGTCGCCGACCTCCCGGCCGCCCGGGACCGCTTCTTCACCGAGCTGTACCGGCGGATCAACGACCCGGCGGCGGACCCGGTCGAGACGGCGGCGTGGGTTGAGTACCGGATGGACATGACCGATCACCTGTGGGCCGACGGCTGCGGCAAGACGGCGAAGGCGATCGCCGGGTGGACGCTGATGCGGTCCGGCTACCCGCTGCCCGACTATCCGGCGGCACGGGCCGACCAGTTCGCGCACGCACCCCGGCTGCCCAGTTCGGCCGGTGCGGGCGTCGACGCCGTACAGTTCAGGGACTGGTTGGACTACTACCGTTCGCTGTTCGGAGCCGCGTCGTGACCTCTGCCAGCCGCCTGGACGACCTTCGGAGCCGCCACATGAGCGACATCGTGCCGACGTCCCGGCGCGACCGCATGCGCGCGCTGACCCGCAGCGGCCACGCCGGCCAGACGCGCAACGGCGACCGGCTGCCCTACTGGGTGCACACCGACGCCGTCGCGGACATCTGTGACCAGGCGCTGCGCCGGTTCGACGAACTGCCTGCCGACGAAGCCGGCGATCTCGTCCTCGCGGCGCACGGCCACGACCTCTACGAGGACACGGACGTCTCGCCCGACCAGATCCGTGAGGAGTTCGGCGACCGCGTCGACCGCCTGATCGACGGCATGACGAACCACGTCGGCGACCACGATCGCGCCGAGTACATGCGCCACCTGGCCGCGGCTGACGACGACGTTCGCGTGATCAAGTGCGCAGACCTGATCGACAACATGCTCAGCGTCGCGTACGGCCTGCATGACCTCGGCCTCGAGTGGGCGCGTGGCTTCTTCCTTCCGATCGCCGGCGAGACCCGCGAGGTGCTCGCCGCCACCCCGTTCACCCGCCTGCCCGCGACCGGCGCCTACCTCGTCACACTCGTCGAGTGGGCGTGGCAGCGGCTGGCCGGCGCCATCGAGACGGCTGCGGACGTGGCCGCTGCGCAACCGACCCATTCGAGCCACCCGACAGGAGACACCGTGACCGACGACGACAAGCTCACCCCCGAGGCGCGGGCGATGGTCGAGCGGCTGAGCTTCACCGACGAGGAGTGGGCCGAGTCGAAGGCGGCCACCGAAGCCGAGGCGAAGCGCAAGGCGAAGGAACTCTTCGGCGACCAGCAACCGTTCGCGATCCCGGACACTGACACGGACGCTTAGCGGCCGCCCGATCCTGGCGGTCTTCGCGTAGCTCCGGCGGTCTCCGCGTAACCCGGGCGGCTTCGCGTAACCCGGGCGGCTTCGTGTAACCCGGGCGGTCTCCGCGTAACCGGGCGGCTTCGTGTAACTCGGGCGTTCTTCGCGCAGCCCGGGTGGCTTCGCGTAACGCGGGCGGCTTCGTGTAACTCGGCGGTCTTCGCGCAGCCCGGTGTTCGCGTAACGGGCGGTCTTCGCGCAGCCGGGGCGGCTTCGCGTAAACCGGGCGGTCTTCCCGCAGCCGGGGCGGCTTCGCGCGACCCGGGCGGCTCCGCGCAACTCGGGCGGCTTCCCCGCAACCCGGGCGGCCTTCCCGCCGAACCACCCGCCCCGGCCTGCGCCCGATTTGTCG
Source organism: uncultured Actinomycetota bacterium (assembly GCA_963797605.1). GTDB lineage: Bacteria > Actinomycetota > Actinomycetes > Mycobacteriales > Micromonosporaceae > DASQPR01. Next base: position 211,167 of record CAWCPX010000013.1, read on the forward strand.
CGTGTCGACACACCCATTCCCGGATTTCCGACACCACTGTCAATTCGCATCCGCCGCGACGACGCTCACGTCGGAAATCCGACCGCATCGGTGTGTCGCGCAAGCGTGTCGCGTCCCGCCTGGCGGTGGATCTCCCGATTCGGCGGTGCCGGGCGATCACTCGGCGACACCGACCCGAGGATCGCCCTCCCGAAAGCCCTGGTCACACGTCTGTCGTCACCATTCGGCGCCACCGTGGCACCCTTTTGAGCCAAAGTGGCTTGCGATGGTGCCAAAGTGGTGCCATGATGGTGTCATGGAACTGAGAACGTACGTAGAGAACCTGCGCAACGAGTTCGCCCTCGCGGCTGAGGGCGCCGACCCGGCCGGCCGGGAGGTGGCCGAACGTCTCTTCACGCAACTGGAGTCGGCCACGCGGCTCACGTTGCTCGATGCTCTCTCCGATGCCGCCGACGAGATCACGCGCGAACTCGCTCCGGGGTCGGTACACGTGCGGCTCCGGGGGCGTGAGCCCGATTTCGTGGTGACGCCCGCGGTCGCGCCGGTCGACGAGATCGAGCCGGTCGCCGCTCCGGCCGCTCCGGCGACGGCGGTGCCGGCGGCCGACGGAGACGACGGCGCCACGTCGCGCATCAACCTGCGCCTTCCCGAACATCTGAAGGCCAGCATCGAAGAAGCTGCCGGGCGCGCCGGTCTGTCGGTCAACGCCTGGCTCGTGCGGGCCGCCGCCGGCGCCGTGGAAGCCGCCGATCCGGACCGGGCTCCGGCTCGCCGAGCCGAACCCAGCCGCGGCCAGCGCTACACCGGCTGGGCCCGCTAACCAATCCCTTTACCCGCGCCAGCACGGCACCAGCACGGCACCCGCGCCAGCACGGCACCAGCACGGCACCCGCGCCAGCACGGCACCCGCGCCAGCACGGCACCCGCGCCAGCACGGCACCCGCGCCAGCACGGCACCCGCGCCAGCGCGACACCAGCACGGCACCAGCGCCAGCACGGCACCAGCACGGCACCCGCCCAAGCACGACACCAGCACAAACACCCACCGACCACATTTCTGGAGACCACCATGCCTGTTTTCGATACACCAGAATCCATCATCATCGATATCGATCTGCCCGTCGGTGACGCCGAGATCATCGCGTCCGATCGCGTCGACACCGTCGTCGAGGTCCGGCCGCGGAACGCGTCCAGCAAGTCGGACATCAGCGCGGCGGAGCAGACCACGGTCGCGTACGACGCCGGCCGGCTGACGATCCGCTCGCCGAAGAGCTGGCGGCGTTAACGGCTTCGGCACCGGCCCGTCGGTGGACGTGATCATCCAGGCGCCCAGCGGATCGAGTCTGCAGGCCGAAGCGTAGTGGGCGACGTTTCGAAGCCAGGGCCGCCTCGGCGAATGCCGGTTCCACACCGGTGGTGCGATCCGTCTCGACGAGACCGGGCCGCTGACCATCGACACCAGCCACGGCACGATCGTCGCCGAACACGTCGCCGGCCCGGCCCACGTCACGACGTCGTCCGGCAAGGTCCGCCTCGGCTCGATCGACGGCGATTCCGAGATCAAGAACTCCTCCGGCGAATGCTCGATCGGCGAGGGCCGTGGCGACATCCGCGTCAGCACCGCGACCGGTGACATTACGGTCGGCAAGGCGATGGCGTCGGTGTCGGCTCGCACCGCGCACGGCAGCATCCGGATCGACGAGGTCTCGCGTGGCGCCGTCGACCTGCAGACCTCCTACGGCGCCATCGAGGTCGGCATGCGCCGGGGCACCGCCGCCTGGCTCGACCTCAGCTCACGGCACGGCCGGGTGCGCAACTCGCTCGACGAGACCGACGGCCCGGCGGGCGCCGACGACACCGTCGAACTTCGTGCCAGCACCTCGTACGGCGACATCCTGATCCACCGCAGTTGACCCTCTCTGTCACGCGATCACACCCCGAAACGAGGAGCGTATGTCCACCACCCCCCGGCCCGCGATCACCGCGACCGGCCTGCGCAAGTCCTATGGCGACAACGCTCGTGCTCGACGGCATCGACCTGGAGATCCCGCTCGGTACGATCTTCGCGCTGCTCGGCCCGAACGGTGCCGGCAAGACCACGATGGTGCAGATTCTGTCCACCCTCATCACCGCCGACAGCGGCAGCGCGGCCATCCTCGGCCACGACCTCAATCAATCGCCCGACACGGTACGCGATCTGATCGGCGTGACCGGCCAGTTCTCCGCCGTCGACAACCTGCTCACCGGCCGGGAGAACCTGCGGCTCATGGCCGACCTCGGCACCTGGGCAAGGCCGCCGGCCGGAGCCGGGTCGACGAACTGCTCGACGAGTTCGACCTGGCCGACGCGGCGGCGAAACCCGCGTCCACCTACTCCGGCGGCATGCGCCGCCGGCTCGACCTCGCGATGACGCTGGTCGGCGAACCGCGCGTGATCTTCCTCGACGAGCCGACCACCGGCCTCGACCCGCGCAGTCGCCGCGGCATGTGGCAGATCATCCGTGACCTCGCCGCCGGCGGCGTCACGATCTTCCTCACCACGCAGTACCTCGAAGAGGCCGACCAACTCGCCGACCGCGTCGCGTTCCTCGACCACGGCCGCATCATCGCCGAGGGCACACCGCACGAACTCAAGCGGCTCGTGTCCGGCGGCCACGTGGAACTGCAGTTCACCGACCCCAGCGGCCTCGACGCGGCGGCGGCGACCTTCGGTGGCGCCACCCGCGACGACGCGGCGCTCACCCTGCAGGTCCCGAGCGACGGCGGCGTCCGGTCGCTGCGGGCCCTCCTCGACCAGCTGGACGGCGCGGCGATCGAGGTCGCCGGGCTCGACCGTGCACCTCCCCGACCTCGACGACGTCTTCCTCACCCTCACCGGGCAACCGGACCTCAGAAAGGACCGCACGATGACCACGCTGACGTACTCCGTCCGCGACTCGAGCACGATGCTCCGGCGCCAACCTCCTGCACATGCGGCGCTACCCTCGATGACCTTCATGCTCGTCGGCATGCCGGTGGTCTTCCTGCTGCTGTTCGTCTACGTCTTCGGCGGCACGCTCGGCGCCGGCCTCGGACCGTCCGGTGGCCGGGGCACGTACGCCAACTACGTCACCCCGGGCATCCTGCTGATGACGGTCGCCGCAGCCGCCGCCGGCACCTCGATCTCGGTCGCGATGGACATGACCGAGGGCATCATCGCCCGGTTCCGTACCATGGCCATCTTCCGCCCTTCGGTCTTGACCGGGCACGTCATCGGCAGCCTGATCCAGACGCTGATCAGCATCACGGCCGTCATCGGGGTGGCGCTGCTGGTCGGGTTCCGGCCCACCGCGACCCCGATCGAGTGGCTGGCGGCGCTCGGCGTCCTCGTGATGATCACGTTCGCGGTGATCTGGTTCGCGGTCGTCTGCGGCCTGGTCACCAAGAGCGTCGAGACGGCGAGCAATCTGCCGATGCCGTTGCTGCTGCTGCCGTTCCTGGGCAGCGGGTTCGTGCCGACCGACTCGATGCCGACGGTGATCCGGTGGTTCGCCGAGTTCCAGCCGTTCACGCCGGTCATCGAGACGCTGCGGGGGCTGTTGCTCGGCACCGCGATCGGTGACAACGCGTACCTGGCAGCGGGATGGTGCGCCGTGACCGCGGCGGTGTGCTACCTCTGGGCACGCAAGCTCTACGAACGCAACGTCGCCCGCTGACGGGGTGAGCGAGCGGTCGGCCGAACGCGGCCGGCCGCCCGCTTCGCATTCTGCTAGCTGTGTGAGACGGTCAGCGCGTAGAACTTCACCTTCGCGCCGTTGCTGGTGCTGCTCGACGATGACTGGTTGTAGTCACCGGCCTTGAAATACTGGTGGTACGCGTTGAACGACGACGCGATCGGGTAGGTCGTCGTGGTGCCGTTGATGGTCAGGTGGATGGCGCCGCCGGAGATCGCGATCACGTAGCTCCACTGGGTGCCGAGTGCCACGTTGCCGACCGGGTGGAGCGTCTGGCCGCCGTCCGGGGAGTTCTCGGTGCCGAGCGTGATGTTGCCGTTCGGCGCGTAGTAGAGCTCCAGCAACGGTTTCGTCGAGCTCCCGCCGGTGCCGAGATGCACCTGGCCGACGCAGACGCTCTTCGTGACCGACACGATCCGCAGCGTGGCGCTCAGTTTGTGGGTGCCGGCGATGGTCCAGTCGGCGGCCGTACCGTTCGCGTTCATCTCTCGCAGTTCGCTTCGCGCGAAGTTCGAGTTCGGTGTCGTCACGCCGGCTTCCGGGTCCCAGAATGTCATCGAACCGTCGTTCGCGTCGGTCCAGAAGTACGCCGGGTTGGTGTAGCCGGAGGGGCCTTGGAGCTGCGACGACGGGATCGTGGTGGGGGAGCCGGGCGACCCGACCGGCAGTTGCAGTTCCCAGACCGACAGGTTGAAGTTGCCGCCGGGCGCGACGTTCGGGTTCAGTCCCGTGGCCGGGGTGACGTCGATGTAGTCGATGTTCGGCGGCCCGTTCGCGGTCGTCCCGGTGATACGTACCGTGTTCGTGCCGGTGTGTAGCGTCGCGGTGACGGTCTCGCTGGCCCAGGTGTCCCAGTTCGTGGTGATCGGGAACGACATCGCGGTGGCGACGGCGGTGCCGTTGACGGCCACGGTGGACGGGCGGTCGACGGTCGTGCCGTTGCTGTAGCGGATGGAGATGCCGGCCGAGCCGGCCGTCGCGGTGGTGACGCTGAACTCGACGTAGCTGCCCACGACGTTGTCGGCGTTGACGTAACCGGTGCCGGAGTAGCCGGTGTGCAGCGTCTCGAGAATGCCCTGCGAGATGGTGGCGTTCTCGGCTTCGTAGCGGGTCGTCGCCGCGTTCGCGGGCGTGGCCGCCGCCGTGACCAGGGCCGTAGTGACCAGGGCGATCGCGACCAGGCCGGCGCCGAAACGCCACGCCGGTCGGGCGGGTGATGGTGCGCGGTGCGATGAGAATCGTCTCATGCATCCTCCTTGCCAGGGGGTGAATAGATAGGAAACTTACCTAACTAATCAAGGATGAGACCATCCGATGCGATTTCTGTCAATACATCGACGTCGATAGAGCGGACTAGCGCGGGCCCGTCGTGCCGCGCGCGACCAGCTCCGTCGTCATCGCGACGTTCGTGCCGGTCGTCTGCGCCCCGGCCAACTGGTCGAGCAACAGTCGCACCGCGGTCGCACCCATCTCGTAACGCGGCTGCCGCACCGACGTGAGCGGCGGATCGGTGTGTGTCGACCCCGGGATGTCGTCGAACCCGATGACCGCGACGTCCTCCGGCACCCGTAGCCCGGCTCGGTGCAGCGCTTGCAGCGCACCCATCGCGGACAGGTCGTTGAGTGCGAACACGGCATCGAACTCGACGCCGTCGGTGACCGCCCGCTCGATCGCGGCGCGGCCGGCCTCGAACGTGAAGTCGCCCGGCAGCACCCGGTCCGGCGGCACCGGCACGTCGGTCACCGCGTACGCGTCGAGGAAACCCGCCAAGCGCTCGCGGGTGCAGACGAACCGCTGCTCACCGGTCACGACAAGCGGCCGCCGGCGCCCGAACTCGAGCAGGTGCCGCGCCGCCGCCGCGCCACCGTGATAGTTCGTGGCGCGCACGGACGTGAACCGCGGCCGCGACTCGCGATCGTCGATCAGCACCACCGGAAGCCCGCGATCCTGCAGCTCGGTGATGCGGTCGAGGGAGCCCTCCGGCAGGATCACGATCAGACCGTCGATCGACCGCGCCGACACCTGCGTCGTGAACTGCCGGATCGACTCCTCGCCCCGGTTGCTCGTGAACAGCAGCATGCCGTGGCTCGTGTTCTCCAGCATGTCGGCGACGCCCTGCAGCACGTCGCCGATCCACGGCCAGGTCAACGACGGCAAGAGCAGACCCACTGTCTGGGTACGCCCACGGGCCAGGCCGACGGCCCGGGCGCTCGGCACGTAGCCGAATTCCTCGATCACGCGGCGGACGCGGTCGACGGTGTCCCGGGAGAGGCCGCCGCGTCCGTTGACCACTCGCGACACCGTCGACTTGCTCACCCCCGCACGCGAGGCCACGTCGGAGATGGTGATCGGCTCATCGTCCATCTATTTGACGGCTCCGGCGGTCAGGCCCGCGACGAAGTGCCGTTGCAGCGCGAGGAACCCGATCACCACGGGGATGCTGACGACCAGTGAGGCCGCCATCACCTGGTTCCAGTAGACGTCCTGCTCGGTCGCGTAGCTCTGCAGCCCGACGGCGAGGGTGCGCGAGCTGTCATCGGTCATCACGGATGCGAACAGCACCTCGCCCCACGCGGTCATGAACGCGTAGACGGCGACGGCGACGACGCCCGGCAACGCCGTCGGCAGGATCACCTGGAGCAGGGTACGCAACGGGCCGGCGCCGTCGACCTGGGCGGACTCGTCCAAGCCGCGCGGGATCGTGTCGAAATACCCGACCAGCATCCAGATCGCGAACGGCAGCGAGAACGTCATGTAGGTAATGATCAGCCCGGTGCGGCTGTCGTAGAGCGGGAGGCCGGTCAGCTTGCCGATGTTGACGTAGAGCAGGAACAGCGGCAGCAGGAACAGGATGCCCGGGAACATCTGCGTGGACAGCACGGTGATCGTGAAGACGCCGCGGCCCTTGAAGCGGTAGCGGCTGACGCCGTACGCGGCGAAAATCGCGACGACGACCGAGCAGATCATCGCGGACCCGGAGACGATGATGCTGTTGATGAAGTAGTGCCCGAGCGGCACCGTGTGCCAGATGTCGACGAACGGCCGCAGTGTGACGTGCGACGGGATCCACTCGAACGGGCCCTGCACGTCACGCAGCGGCTTGATCGCCGACGTGATCATCGCGTAGATCGGGACCAGCGTGCACGACGCGAGCAGGCCGAGAACGACCACGCGCACGACCTTCAGCCACCTGGGCTCACGCATCGTTGCTCCTCCGGGACGTGCCGAACAGGTAGACCGCCGTGATGACCAGCAGCACGAGCAGAAGCATGACGCTCATCGCGGAACCCAGACCGAAGTTCCAGGTCACGAACGAGCTTTGATAGATGTGTACGGAGATGAGATCGGCCGGTCGTGGCGCCGATGCGCCGAACAGCACGTACGGGGTGTTGAAGTCGTTGAAGCTCCACAGGAACAGCACCAGCAGGAGCACCTGGTTGACCGGGCGGAGCATCGGCAGCGTGATCTTGCGGAGCTGCTGGCCGAAGCTGGCACCGTCGATCGACGCTGCTTCGTAGAGTTCGTCGGGGATCGACTGCAGCCCGGCCGTCAGGCACAGCATCGCGAACGGCCACGTACGCCACACCGACACGACCACGAGCGCGCCGAAACTGTTGCCGCCGAGCAGCCAGAACGGCGGCTTGTGCACGAGATGCAATTGGTCGACGAGCACCCGGTTGACCAGGCCGGTGTCCCGTTGCAGCAGGAAGCTCCACGTGATCACGGCGGCGTACGCGGGCAGGGCGTACGGGGCGAGGAACAGCGTACGCAGCACGTTGCGGCCCGGGAACGGCCGTTGCAACAGCACCGCCGCCGTCACTCCGAGGAGCCATGAGAAACCGACCGACAGAACCGCGTACGCCGCCGTGACCCAGAGCGAGTGCAGCAGGTCGGCGCCGATGGGTCCGTGGAAGTTGAGGATGATGCGGTAGTTCTTCAACCCGGCGAACGGTGCCTTGCCCCAGTTCGCGATGAAGAACTGCGTCAGGCCCTTGAAGCTCATCCAGGCGCCGGTGACCATTGGGACAATGTGGACCAGCAGTTCCAGGATGATGGCCGGGACCAGCAGCAGGTACGGCGTCGCCAGACGCCCTCTGCTCCGGCGCCGCCGTCTGGCCGGGCGCTCGGGTTCCGGCCCGAGGCCTTGATCGGTGTCGGGCGGCTGTGCCGTGACGGTGGACATGTGACTCCCTGCGAACCGGCCCATCGGGGGAAATTCGGCCAGGACCCGGGCGAGTGATCCGGGACGCGCGTACGTCCACGCGTCCCGGATCACTCGCTTGTCGAGCCTTGGTTTTACCTCATTGGCGATCAGCCGGCCGCGGTCACCTGCGAGTTGAGCGACGACAGCTTGCTCTGGATCTGGGCGACGGTCACGTTTTTGCCGCTCGCGGCGTCCGCGAACAGCTGTTTGATCATGCCGCCCACGAGCGTCTCGAACTGCGACTCGGCGGGCACCTCGGGGAGGGCCGCGGCCGTGGTCGAGAGGATCTGCTGGAACGTCTTGACGGTCGGCGTCTGGAACGCGGCGTCGGAGTAGGCGCCCTGCACGGTCGGCAGCGAACTGTAGGTCTTGTTGAGGATGACCTGCTCCGGGTCGCTCGTCATGAACTTGACGAACTGGAGCGCCGCCGCCTTGTGCTTGGTGTTCGCCATGACGGCCAGGTTGATGCCGGCCACCATGCTGTTCACGTGCTTGCCGCCGGCCGGAACCGGCTCCTCGAACGGGATCGGGGCGACGCCGTAGTCACTCGCGGCCATGCCGTGCGACTGAATCGAGGCGTCGGCGGCCTGCCACATGATCATGGCGGCTTTGCCCGTGGCGAAGTCGGTGATCGACTGGTTCGTCGAGTATTCCGCGTCGCTCGGGTTCACGATCTTGTCCGCGCCCATGAAGTCGATGTAGCGCTTGATCGCCTCGGCGTTGCCCGGTGCGTCGAAGGTCGGTTTGCCGGACTCGTCGAAGAAGCTTCCGCCGTATTGCTGGCCGATCGCGAACGCGTGGTGGATGCTCTCGGTCACGCTGCCCGCTTCGAGCGCGAGGCCCCACTGGCCGCCGTGGGTCAGCTTCTGCCCGTCGGTGACCAGGTCGTTCCACGTCGCGGGCGGGCTCGCGATGCCGGCGGCCGCGAACTCCTTCTTGTTGTAGTAGAGCGCGTACGCGAGCGAGTAGATCGGCACGGCGGTCGGGGCCTTGCCGACCGCGCCGGTCGCGGAGAGGCTGCCCGCGAGGAAGCGGTCCTTGCCGCCAATGGCGGCCATGTTGGCGTCGTCGAAGGGCAGGAGCGCACCGGTGGCCTGCAGCGTCGGCGACCACGTGTTGCCGATGTTGAAGACGTCAGGGCCCTGGCCGGAGGTGGTGGCCGCGAGGATGCGGTTGAGCAGGTCGGCCCAGCCGACAACCTCGACCTTGACGGTGATGCCGGTCTGCGCCTTGAACTTGTCGAGTTCCGGCTGCAGCACCTCCTTGTCGTTGGCGAGGCTGCTGCCCTGGTTGCTGGCCCAGTAGGTCAGCGTCACGCCGGAGGCGCTGTCGGACGACTTGCCGCTGCTTCCGCACGCGGTGAGTCCAGTGAGGACGAGTGTTGCCGAGACGGCTAATAAACCGAGTTTGCGACGGGACACGAAACGGAACCCCCTGATCGATGCGCAAATGCCACCCCAGCGTGCGGCTGGCTGGTGATCGCCCCGGCATGGAGGAATCACCAGCGAAGACTTCATCGCTGTATCGGAACTCGCGCTGCTGATGGGCACGCAATGGCTGGCTAATAGTGTTTACTCGCGTGTTGAACTATGTCTCGAACTATGTTGGATTACACAACCGCGAAACATTCCGCGTCAAGACTTGCCAAGACGTTGCCGTGATTGTCAGTCGATCGTGGACGCTGCGGCGGCGCCCACCCCGGATCTCCGATCGACGCGGACGTTGCTCGAAACGGCAAAACACCCCGTGCCGGTCGAGATACTGGAACCTTGAGGGCGCCAGTTCCCGAGGAGACGAGATGTCTGTCAACTATCGCAAAGATCCGGACGTCATCGCGCGGTTAACGCCGGAGCAGTACCGGGTCACCCAGGAGAGCGGCACGGAGCGGCCGTACAACAACGAGTACTGTGACAACAAGGAACCGGGCATTTATGTCGATATCGTGTCCGGTGAGCCGCTGTTCGCCTCGATCAACAAGTTCGACAGCGGGACCGGCTGGCCGAGTTTCACCGTGCCGATCGAGCCGGCGAACGTGGTAGAGAAGGTCGACACCAGCTTGGGCATGCGGCGCACCGAGGTCCGTTCGGCGCATGGCGACAGCCATCTCGGGCACCTCTTCGACGACGGCCCGGTCGCGACCGGCGGGCTGCGCTACTGCCTCAACTCGGCGTCGCTGCGTTTCGTGCCGCTGGCAGACTTGGAGACGGCGGGCTACGGCGCGTACCGCTATCTGTTCGACGACGCACGTGGGAAGGCATGACAATGAGTGACATACAGGACAAGGCTATCCTCGCGGGTGGCTGCTTCTGGGGGATGCAGGACCTGATCCGGCGCCGCCCCGGCGTGCTGTCGACCCGGGTCGGCTACACCGGGGGAGACGTGGCCAACGCGACCTACCGCAACCACGGCACCCACGCCGAGGCGATCGAGATCACCTACGATCCGGCTCAGATCTCGTACCGTGACCTGTTGGAATTCTTCTTCCAGGTGCACGACCCGACGACATTGAACCGTCAGGGCGGCGACATCGGCCTCAGCTACCGTTCGGCGATCTTCTACACCGACGACGAGCAGAAGCGCGTCGCCGAAGACACGATCGCCGACGTGGACGCGTCGGGTCTGTGGCCGGGCAAGGTCGTCACCGCGGTCGAGCCGGCCGGCCCGTTCTGGGAAGCGGAGCCGGAGCACCAGGACTACCTCGAGAAGTACCCCGACGGCTACACCTGCCACTTCGTGCGACCCGGCTGGAAGCTGCCGAAGCGCCAGGCGACGGCCTGAGTTCACCCGCTGTCCCGGTCCGACATACCCGAGGAGACACATGGATCTCAGGCTCGAAGTTCTGGTGCTTCCCGTCGCGGACGTCGACCGGGCGAAGGCGTTCTACGAGAAGGCGCTCGGCTGGCGGGTCGACATCGACTTCTCGGCAGAGGGCTATGAGACGGCGGTCGGATTCCGGATCCGGGGAGCGGAGAGCTACCGGGTCGTGCAACTGACGCCGCCCGGGTCGCCGGGTTCGATCCTGATCGGCAGTGGCATCACGCGGATGGCGCCGGGCGCCCTGCAAGGGATGCAGCTGATCACGAGCGACCTGGAGGCGACCCGGGCGGAACTCGTCAGCAAGGGCGTCGACGTCGGCGAGATCTTCCACTTTGGACCGACGGGGCAGACTCCCGGCCTGGACCCGAAGCGGACGAGCTACAACAGCTACATGCCACTCCGCGACCCCGACGGCAACGGCTGGCTCCTGCAGGAGATCACCGACCGCCTCCCGGGCCGTTAGCTCGCGTCTTACTCCTGCGAACTAGCTTCCTAGGACGCGCCAGAGGGTGTGATGTGGCCGGGCACGACCAAGATCCACGGATCTTGCGACTTACGGGGCTCGCTCGGCCGCTGAGACCCCACTAACTCGCAAGATCCGTGGATCTTCCCCAGGTTCAGGGTGGGAGGCCGTCCAAGATCTGCGGTTCATACGAGTTGTTGTGGACAAAACGGGCGCTGAGGCCACGGCAAGTCGTATGAACCGCAGATCTTCACGGGATGCTCGGGGACCAGTGGGGGATCACGTGTGCCGGGATTGATCGGGCCAGCACCCATTCGTCCCCGAACGCGCCGATCACCAGTGGCTTGCCGTCGAAGTCGAGCTGCAGGCCGGCGCAATCCCCGTAACCGTGCCAGTGGAACGTGGTCACGGCGGTGGGACGACGCCCGACGAACTCGGCCAGGAGGTCGGGTGGCTGGGCCGGCCCGACCCTGATCTCGCCGCATTCCTCCATGTCAACGGGCTTCATCGCGTCCACGATGGACACTACGAGCGTCTCGCCACTCCCGCTCAGCCGGATCGGCCAGCCGCCGAACTGCAACCACACCTGGAGCAGGCTCTCGGCGTCCCCGGCGCGCCGGTCGTCGTACCAGTAGTGCGACTCGACAACCCCTCTCAGTTCACGTCCGATGAGCCCTCCGAAGGCGCGCTCGACCAGCTCCAACTCGCTGAATCCGACATCGAAGCGGTCATACGCCAGCCCACCCGCCTTCCACACGGCCCGGCTCGTCGCCTCGTAGATGTCGCCGAGGCCGGTGTCGACTTCGGTTGGCAGGATGTCCGTCACCGTCACGTGATGCGGCACAGACAGCCGGTGCGATGCTCGTCGTGCGGCCAGTTCCGCCTCCCGTCGCCACAGCTCGTTGCCGTAGGCGTGAGCCTGCACCTCGACACCCGGCACGGATGAAGGCTCCACGGTCACCGAAACCCGGGCGTACCGGGACGACCACCCCGTCTGCCGAGCGAACTGATACATGGCCGCGGCCATCGGAACCTCCGTCAGTGCGGGAAGACTCGGGGAGACCGGGCGGTCACCTGCTCCCGGAAGGCTTCGATCCGCGTCGCCACCTGCCGGATGCCGAGTGTGTTCTCGATCCGGTCGAGGTAGAGGTTGCGGTGCGCGAGACCCGCCAGATCGAACGTGAAGTACATGGCCATGAGCGGATTCACGAACAAACTGCTGTCACGGGTACGCCGGGTGAAACGAACGTCTCCGTGCTGCCCGGCGAGCGCGGCCGCGATCTGTCCGTTGACGATGCTGGGCCGTAGCGGCGTCATGGCGTGGGCGTGGGCGACCGCGTCCCGGTAGAGCCGCGCCTCGTTCGAGCGTCCCGGAATCGAGAACGCGCCGAGGTAAGCGCCGTCCTGATCGAGTTCCGCGATGTTCTCCAATACCTGGACGTGGTTGACGCCGTGATAGCCGTCGATACCGAAGCCGAGGCAGGCGACCAACCGTACCGGTATGTCGGTCATCCCGGCGACGGCGGCCAGGCTCGTCATGTCCTCGACCGGCGTACCCAGGCCGGACTCGTCGCCTCGCATGAGGATGTCGGTGCCGCCGTCGACCAGCACGATGGCGTCGACGTCAAGATGCTCCACCAGGCCCTGATACGCCGCGCGGAGCGGTTGTACGCCGACGGCCGGGAACGCGTACACCGTTGATGGCAGGTCATGCAGCGCGAGCCAAACGGCGAGCGTCCGCTCCGGGAAGTAGACCGTCAGACCGGCAGTGTCCGGATCGACGGCGGCGACGTTCTCGCTCTGCCACACGTCGAGGTCGAGCAGGTGCAACTCGGAGAACGACAGGTTCGCCAGGAAGACCTTCTTGCCGCCGCCGATCAGTGACAGTGCCAGCGGCAGACCCGCGTACACGTCGAAACCGCCGCCCGCACCAGCGATGAGAATCCGTTCGCAGCCGTCCAACGCGGTGAACACGGCCGGGGTGCGCATCTGATCTCCTCGCGGCGAAAACGGCGGGCTCGCCGAGCGTACGGGGAGGAGACGGTGTCAGCGGGGCGGGCCCCACCAGCCGGCGACGTCCGTTATCACGGTGCTCGTCAGGGCTTCGAGGATGAGGCGGCCTTCGTCGGCGTACGCGCTGGCTGACTCGCCGGTGGCGCGTTCCATGTGGACGTGTTCGGGTTCGAGGACCAGCATCACGGAGGTCTTCGCGCGGCCGGCACGGGGTTCGTCGGGCCACATCGGCACGTGTACGCGCACGTCACGCCCCTCGGTGCGCAGGAGATCGAGGGCCCGGGCGATCGGCGGCGCGTTGTTGCCGTGCGCGGACACGAGGAGTACACGTTTGAACGTCTCGCCCGCCGACCGCACGAGTGCTACCACGACCGTCTCCATCGCGGCCGGTCCGATCGACAGCGTGCCGGGGGAGTCGGGTTGTTCGTCGCTGGCGCCGTAGCCGATCGGCGGCGCGATGAGGATGTCCTTCCGGGCCGCTGCCAGCCGCCGGCAGAGGGCGGTGGCGAGATCCGTGTCGGTGGACAGCGGCAGGTGCGGGCCGTGCGACTCGGTGGAGCCGAATGGGATCGCGAGGATCGTGCCGGCCGCGACCCATCGGGTGACGTCGAGTTCGGTGGCATTCGCGAGTCTGGCCGACTGGTCGGTTTCCATCGTCGTCAGCTTCCGAGGAGCCAGCCGTGCGGCGCGGCCAGCTTTCGGGCCTGCACCGGACCCCAGGAGCCTTGCTGGTAGGGCGCCAGCCGGGGCGGATGGTCGAGGAGCGGCTTCGCGACCCGCCAGACCGTCGCCAGGCCGTCCGGCCGGGTGAAGAGCGAACGGTCGCCGAGGAGCACGTCGTGGATCAGGCGGACGTACGGCGGGAGCGGATCGGCGTCCGGCAACTGCGCGAGCGGGATCTTGACGGTGGTCGGGTCGACGCTCAGGCGGACACCGGGTTTCTTGGCGAGCAGCGTGACGTCGATCTGGCCGTCGCCGGACAGCGAGAACGAGATGGCGTTGGCCTGCGTGGGCAGATTCGGGATCGGGTGGGTCGGCGTACGCAGCACGATCGTCACGCGCTGAGCACTGGCAGCCAGCCGTTTACCGGTCCGCAGCAGGAACGGGACGCCTCGCCATCGCGGATTGTCGATCCAGAGTTTCGTGGCGACGTACGTGTCGGTCTTCGAGCGCGGCTTGATGCCGGGCACGTCGCGATAGCCGACGAACTGCCCGAGCACGACTTCGGCCGGATCCAGCTGGCGGAAGGATCGGATCACACGTTCGCGGGCGGACTGCAGATCGCTGGCGCCGAGGCTGGCCGGTGGCTCCATCGCGACCTCGGCGGCGACCTGGAACAGGTGCGTGACGAGCATGTCCAGCACGGCGCCGGTCGAGTCGTAGAACTCGGAGCGGTCGGTGATGCCGAGCGTCTCCGGGACGTCGATCTGCACGCTCTCGATGTGCTCGCGGTTCCACATGGAGGCGAACAGCTCGTTCGCGAACCGCAGTACGTGCAGGTTCTGCGTGCCCTCCTTGCCGAGGAAGTGGTCGATGCGGTAGATCTGCGACTCCTCGAACACCGAGTGCACGGCACGGTTCAGCGTGCGGAAAGCCTCCGGCGAGGTGCCGAACGGTTTCTCGTAGACCGCCCGGGCGCCGGCGGCCAGGTGGTGCGCGCCCATCGCCTTCGTGAGCCCGGCGAAGGTGGCCGGTGGCACCGCGAGGTAGTGCACGATCTGGGCGTTCGCGCCGACCCGCGCGCGGGCGGTGGCGAGCACGTCGGGCAGTGTGCCGGCGTCGGCGGTGCTGAAGCCGCCACCGGCGAACAGGAGCCGCTCCTCGAACCGCTCCCAGGAGCCCTGGCTCGGGTGCGGTCCGAACTCGATCAACACGTCGTGGACGTGCCGCCGGAACGCCTCGTGGCTGACGTTGCCGCGACCGTTGCCGATGAGCATCCAGTCCTTCGGCAGCAGGCGCTCCAGGGCGAGCCGGTAGAAGGCCGGCAGCACCAACCGCTTGGCCAGGTCACCGGTCGCGCCGTAAAGCACGAAGATGGTCGGGCCGGGTTCGGTGGGGGACGTGACGCGGGGCGTGCGGGCCCTGGGTTTTGTCGCCATCCGTCCACACTATTCCGAGTCGACGGGTCGATTCCGCCAATCAGCGGGGGAACCGCGGCCGCGAGCGCCACGGTTCCCCACCGGCGGCAGAGAGGTTCCGTCAATAGGGCATGGCAGGCGCGAGCCGCGCCCTGGCCGGCGACTCGCGGCGTTGTCATCGTCGCCCATGCACGACCAGCATGGTCAACTCCTCCGCCTTGCGATCCGCAGAACAGGACACGCCTCGCGCCCACCGACCCTATTGACGGAACCTCTTACTCGGCCCGTAGCGCGATCGCCACCCGGGTGCGGGCGGCCCAGCCGGCCGGGATCAGGGCGCCCATGATCGCCAACACGATGCCGGTCGCGCCGAGCGCGATCAGCTCGCCGAACCCGTACACGTGGATGATCGAGGTTGGTAAGGCGGTGCCGGCCGCGTCAGCCATCGCGGGGAGGATGCCGTGGTGCAGGGCGATCCCGGCCGGCACCGCGATGATGCCGGCCACGAGGCCGAGCCCGATCATCGACGTGATGATCATGGTGCGGATTTGGCCCGGTGTCATGCCGATCGACTTGAGCACACCGATGTCGTGCACGCGTTCGCGGGTGGTGAGCACGACCGTGTTCAGCACGCCGAGCGCCGCCACGGCACACAGGAGCAGCGTCAGTGTCGTGATGAGCGCGTCCAGGATGTCGAACGTGCGCTCGTTGTTGTCCTGGGTGCGGTCGTCGACGAACACGCCGCTCGACAGCGGAAACTTCGCCTGCAACGATCGCGCGTACGCGGATGGATCGGTGCCGGGGTTCAAGCCGATCTCGATGTCCGACCGGCGGTGGTCCGCGACGCCCGCGGTGCCGGTGATGTCGGCGACGCCGGTCAGCGTGGACGCGTCCGCCACGAGGTCGAAGTTGTCGCCGCCGTCGAGGAAGGACCCGGTGATCGTGACGGTGCGCTGGCCGCTGTCGCCGACGATGGTGATGCGGTCGCCGACCTCGTGCCCGGTCTGGCGCAGCAGGTAGGACGAGGCGACGACCTGGCCGGCGCCCGTGTACCAGTGTCCGGCGATCATCGCGAAGCCGGTCCATCTGGCGTCACCGTCATAGGCCTCGACGGTGACGTCCGGATGGAAGCCCGGGAGGTGGACGGTGACGTCGGTTTCCGCGACGACGTGCGCGGTTCCCGGTTGCGCTGCGATTTCCGCCCGCAAGGTGGCCGGGTCCGGCGGGGTGATCGCCGGCGGCGGCGCGCTGCCGGGCTTCGCGACCATGACCGCGCCGGTCAGCGTCGGCAGCGAGACGGGCACCGCGTCGACCCGCGTGAAGGCGCTGTGGATGCCGGCGAGTGAGCTGGTCAAGCCGACCGCGAAGACCAACGTGACCGCGCCGAGCATGATGGCCACGACGGTGCCGGCGGCGCGGGCCGGCCGGGCGACGGGCATGCCGAGGCCGATCGCGAGCGCCCTCGGCAACCGGGTGGCGGTGAGCGCGCGCCGCAGCCGGAAACCACGGCCGGCGCGGGGTGCCCTTCCGACGCTGATCGCCTCGTTCGCGGCCAGCCGGCCGGCCCGGGTCGCCGGTCCGACAGCGGCGGCGGTCACCAGGATCGGCACACAGGCGAAGACCACGATCATGATCCATATGGGTACGCCTCCGACCGACGCCGGCAGGTCGTACGCGCGATCGGTCTGCGCGAGCAGCGGCGTGGCGAGCGCGACACCGAGCCCGACACCGCTGACGCACCCGACGATCGCGGGAGCGAGCACCTGCAACACGTACACGGCGACGACCTGCCCCGGGGTGAAACCCAGGGTCTTGAGCACGCCGATGGTCCGGAAGCCGGAGACGACGGCACCGCCCACGACGTTCGTCGTGATGAGAACCGACAGGATCATGCCGAGCACCGCGAACGCGACGACGAACGGCACGAACGCGGAGATGCTCCGGTTCTCGGCCTGCCGCAGCGTGAGGTAGCTGACGGTGCCGGTGACCGAGCCGGGTGTCAGGGACGCCGTCGCCCGGGCGACCGAGGCGCGGATCGCTGCCGCCGAGCCGTGCGCCGTGAACCGGTAGAGCATCTGCCGGTCGGTGGGCGTACCCGTGGCATGCAGCACGTTGTCCTGGCTTGGCCAGACCCACGCGTCGGACGTGGCCGTGACCGAGTCGGCGATCCCGACGATGCGGAGCGCCGGTTTGCCGACCACGTCGACGGTGACGTCGGAGCCGACGAACCGGGTCAGCGGTCCGGCGTAGTCGCGGGAGAGCACGATCTGCCCGGGACCGGTCAACCAGGTGCCCGAATCGAGGGAGAGGCGGTCCACGGGGCCGGCCATCTGAGCCCGGCCGGTAATCGTACCGGCCGACAGCACCAGGCCGGCCGGGCCGCTCATGCCCGCGCTGGCCTGCGCGAAGGGCCCCGCGGCGGCGGTGACGCCGGGCGCCGTCGCGGTGGTCGAGACGGCGGCGGCCGGTTCGCCGGCGGCGATCGTCACGGCGGCATGCGCACCGTGGGCGGTGCCGAACGCGCTGTCGAACGGCGCGTGCGACACGACCAGCAGTCCGAGGGCGAGGACGGCGGTGGCCGCGCTGAGCAGCACCACCATCGTGACGATGAACGTCTGCAGGCGTCGCCGGGAGACCGCGGCCCGGGCGGCCCGGATCACGGCGGTCACGCCCGCCCCCGCTTCGCTGGGCGCGGGCGTACTGCCTCATTGTTCGCTCCGACAAGTTCGCTCATGAGTTCACCATGTCGAGTTCGCTCGCCTGCCCGTCGCGCATGGTGATCAGCCGGCGGCCGGAGCCTCGGGCCAGTGCCGGATCGTGGGTGACGAGCAGCAGCGTCTGGCCGTCGGCGTTCAACTCGTGCAGCAGGTCGCGCACCTGGGCCGCCGCCGCCTCGTCCACGGCACCGGTCGGCTCGTCGGCGAGCAGCAGGTCGGGCCGGTTGACCAGGGCGCGGGCGATCGCGACCCGCTGCCGCTGACCGCCGGAGAGCCGGGCCGGGTAGGCGTCCGCCTTCGCGGCGATCCCGAGCGCTTCGAGCAACTCGTCGGCCCGGCGCCGGCCGGCGGCCGCTTTCACGCCCGCCAACTGGGCCGGGAGCAGCACGTTGTCGCGCACCGTCATCTCGTCCAGCAGGTGGAAGAACTGGAAGATGATGCCGATGTGGGCGCGCCGGAACCGGGCCAGTGCCCGCTCGGAGAGCGTGTCCAGGCGGGTGCCGGCGACCTCGACCGTGCCACCCGTCGGCCGGTCCAGCCCCGCGATCACGTTGAGGAGCGTGGACTTGCCGCTTCCGGACGGCCCCATCACGGCCACCGCGTCGCCGGCCGCGACGGTGAGGTCGACGCCGGACAGCGCCGGGGGACCGGCGGCCTCGTACACCTTGTCGATACGGATGAGACGGATCAGATCGGACATGTGCAATGCCTTCCATCCAGCTTGCGAAGCTCTGTGCCGGTGACGGTAGGCAGTCGGCCCGGGTCGCCGCGTCGGGCGCGAAGCGGATCGCGCGTGGTCCGCGATGATGACCGAGCGGCCCGCGTCCGCCGCCCGGATGATGCCGGTAGCCTGCGCGGGCGACGCCACGGCGAGCGGACGTAGGCACAATGGGCGCATGCCGATCCGTCTCCGTCGCCTGGCCGAGCGCCTGCCGGTGCCGTGGACCGACGTGGCGCTGGCGGTGGCACTCGCGGTGGCCGGCGCCGTGTGGGTGCTGAGAACGCGCCACACCGGCGACGGGCCGCTGCCGTCGGGCGTCGCGGTGCTGCGTGGGCCGAAAGGGCTGGACGCGCGCGAGATCGTCGCGTCCTACACCAGCAGCAGCACCGGCCGGGCGGTCGCCGTCAACGTCATCGCCGCGCTGGGTCTCGTGCTGCGCCGACGGCTGCCCTGCACCGCGTTGATCGTCACGTTCAGCGGCATCCTGGTGCTCCGCGACGACCTGGTGTGGCCCGGGTTCGTCGCGATCGTCGTCGCCGCCTATTCCGCCGTCGCGTACGCCCGATCCGTCTGGTGGCCGCTCGCGCTGCTGTTCGTCGGTGCCGCGATCGCCGCGAGCGAGTTCTCCAGCGCGATCCCGCCGATGCCCGGATGGTTCAGCCCGTTCGCGATCCTGGCCCCGGCCGGGCTGGCCGCCGCGACGATCCGGAGTGCCCGGGCCCGCGCCGACGCGTCCGCCCGCCGGGCCCTGGCGCTCGAACACGAGAAGGAAGCGACCACCCGAGCCGCGATCGCCGAGGAACGCGCCCGCATCGCCCGCGAGTTGCACGACGTCGTCAGCCACCACGTCAGCGTCATGGTCATCCAGGCCGGTGCCGCCGGCAAGGTGCTTGACGCCCGACCCGACCTGGCCGCCGATGCGCTGCGGGCGATCGAGACCAGCGGCCGGGAGGCCATGGGCGAGCTGCGGCACCTGCTCGGTCTCGTCGCGCCGCTCGACGACCGGCTCCACCCGCAGCCCGGCCTGGCCGACCTGGACGCGCTCGTCGGCGCGGTCCGCGCGGCCGGCCAGCCGGTGACGCTGCGGCACGACGCCGGCGCCGTGCCGCCGGGCGTCGACCTCACCGCCTACCGCGTGGTGCAGGAGGGCCTGACGAACGCGCTGCGGTACGCCCCGGGCGCGGCGACGTCGGTGGAACTGCGCCGTGACGGCGACGCGCTGCATGTCGAGGTCCGCAACGAGCGACCGGTCGCACCGGCGGGTGTGACACCGGTCGGTCGCGGCAGCGGGCTCCTCGGGCTCAGCGAACGGTTGCGGCTGCACGGTGGCACGTTCGCGTCCGGCCGCCGGATCGACGGCGGATTTCGGATCGCGGCGAGCCTCCCGCTGTCTTTGCCGGACGTCATGCCGGCGACCGCACCGACGCCCGCGACGACGGGGTCGGCATGACCGGCGAGCCACCGCCCCGCGTCGTGATCGCCGACGACCAGGCGCTCGTACGCAGCGGATTCGGCATGATCCTGACCGCGGCCGGGATCGACGTCGTCGGCGACGCGGCCGACGGCGAGGCGGCGATCAGCGCGGTCCGGCGGCTCCGCCCGGACGTCGTGTTGATGGACATCCGCATGCCCGGCATGGACGGCCTCGAAGCCACCCGCAGGCTGCTCGCCGCCGATCCGCGAACCACCACCGGTGCCACGACCCGGGTGATCGTGCTGACGACGTTCGACCTCGACGAGTACGTCTACGCCGCGCTCGCGGCCGGTGCAAGCGGTTTCCTGCTGAAGGACGTCACGCCGGACCACCTGACCTACGCCGTGCGGCTGGTCCGGGACGGGGACGCCCTCCTCGCCCCGACGATCACCCGCCGTCTGATCGAGAGGTTCACCCGACCGGATCCCGCCGACGGCGTCCCGCACGGCGATCTCGCGTTACTGACCGCTCGCGAGCGCGAGGTGCTGGTGCTGCTCGCCGGCGGCCTGTCGAACGCGGAACTCGCCGCGGCCCTGCGACTCGGCGAGGCGACCGTGAAGACGCACGTCGCCCGCATCCTGGCGAAGCTCAACGTGCGGGACCGGGTCCAGGCGGTCGTGCTCGCCTACGAGACGGGTCTGGTCGCGCCCGGTCGCAACCGGTGAGAGCGGCATCGCGTGGCAACATGCGCAATAACGGATAAACGTGGATGATTCGCTCGACAGACCCTTCGAGAGCGGAGATATTCCATGACGTCCACCCGTAAAGCTCTGGCCGCCGTCGCGATGGGCGCGGCGATCGGCGCGGCGCTGAGCACGGTCATCGCACCAGCCGCGTCGTTCGCCGCGACGGCCCCGGCAGCGGTCGTCCCCGTCAGGGCCCCGGTCAAGGCACCGGCCGGCCACATCTACCCGACGAAGATCGCGAAGGTGCACGTCCGCAGCCTGCCGAGCAACGCCGCCGGATCGCACGTGCTCGCGACCCTCGGCACCGCCGGCACGCAGGTCACCGTCACATGCCTCACCCGGGTCACCAGCGCCGGTGTCACACATTCGTGGTACCGCATGGCCAAGCCGCTCGGCTACATCGCGGGCCGCAACCTGGTGCTCCCTCCGCACCAGGTGACGGGCTTGCCCGCCTGCAAGTAACGGTCGCCGACGTCGCCGGTCACGACCAGGTGACCGGCAACGTCATCACGCTGATCCCGTGGTCGGTCGTCGACACCGCGATCTGCTGCCCGGCCGCGCGCACCGCGATGCCGGCGCAGGTGCCGTCGATCGTCGTGGTCAGCTTCGGTGTGGTCGCGGCCGACGCGATGTCGAAGAGCGAAACCCGGTTTCCGGAACACGTGACGATCTCGGTGTCGGAGAGGAACGCGGCCGCGGTGGCGCCGGGGCCGGCCCAGACCTGCTGTGGCGCGGACGACTGACCGAGCCCGGCCGTGTTCAGCACGACGACGGCGTTCGGCTCCGCGTGGGCGATCCGGGAGCCGCTCGGGTTGAACGTGAGCGTGCCGGTGGTGCCGGCCGCGGCCGTGTTCGCGTCGACGATCCACTTGTGCGTGCCCATGTTGTAGAACTGGACCGAGCCGCTGCCGGTGTAACTGACCGCGATCGTGCGACCGGTCGCGTTGACGGCGACGGCCTCCATGTTGGCCTGCAGGTGGATGTCGCTGCTCAGCGAGTCTTTGATGCCGGCGCTCGGGGCCCCGACGAAACCGACCCGGATCGGCGTCGGCGCGCCGTTCGTCGCGTAGACGAGGCGGCCGTTGTTCGGCTCGAACTGCGCTCCGAGCACACGACCATAACCCTTCGCCTGGTACGCGAGAGCTCCCGTCGACACCGTCCACACACACGCGGTCGTGGTCGTGCCCCCGGCGGACCGGCCGGCGCCGACGAGCTGTGTGCCGGCGGCGTTGAACGACAGCTGGCTCGGCCGGCCGCACGCCGTCGTGGCGGACATCGCCACCGGCGCGGTGAAGGCCGACGTCGACGCGGACGGGCTCGGAGCGGGCGACGGCGAGCCGGAGCCGGTTGAGCTCTTCGTCGCGCCGGCCGGAGGCACCGACGACGCCGAGTGGTGCCCGCTGCCGCTCGTGGTCCAGACGACGATGCCGACGACGACCGCGATCGCGACGGCCGCCGCCGCCAGCACGCGACCCATCGGGCGGTGCGGCTCGTTGTCGTCGGGCAGAATCATCGGGATCGGCTCGGCCGCGGCGCGCGTGGTTCGCTGCGCCGGAACCCGCGGCGCGGCGGCCTCGGGCGGCGACGGCTCGAGCGTCGCGCCCTCCGGTTCCGGCGCCGGAGACTCGGCCTGCCGGGGATTCACCGGCTCGGGATCGGCCGAGGGCGGCTCGTTGGTCTCGATGAACGTCACGGACGGATCGCGCTGCCGGGGCACCGAAACCCGGCGGCTGGGTCGCTCGACGATCGGCTCGACGGAGGGCAGCGCGGCGGCGAGCCGGGTCGCGACCTCGTCCGCGTCGGCGGGCCGGAACTCGGGCGCCTTCGCGAGCAGGTCGAGGAGCAGTGTCTCCAGGGCCTCCGGTGCGTCGGGCAGCAACTCCCGCAACGGAGTCGGGGCCCGGTGCAGGTGAGCGGCGATGAACTGGGCCGGGTCCGAGGCATCGTACGCGGATCGGCCGGTCAGCAGCTCGAACAGGACACATCCGAGCGCGTACAGGTCGGCCTGGCCGTCGATCTCGCCGCTCATCAGCATTTCCGGTGCGATGTACGCCACCGTGCCCACGACCGATCCGGTGGACGTGACCCGGGAGAGGCTGCCGCCACGCGCGATGCCGAAGTCGACGATTTTCACGCGGCCGGTGCGCGCGACCGTCATCAGGTTGCCGGGCTTGAGATCGCGGTGAATGACCCCGGCCGCGTGTGCGGCGGACAGGCCGGCGCAGACGTCGGTCGCGATGGCGAGCACCCGGCCGATCGGCAGCGGCCCGAGACCCGCGCTCGCGCGTTCGGCCAGTTCCGCCGTCAGCGGCCGGCCTTCGATCATTTCCATGACGAGGTACGGGGTGTCGGTCTCGCTGTCGATGCCGAAGTCGTAGGCCGTGACGATGTTCGGGTGGTTGAGCGCCGCGACCGCCTGTGCCTCGCGCCGGAACCGTTTGACGGCGTCGTCGTAGTCGGCGGCGGACGGCGCGGCGGAAAGCCTGATCAGCTTGACCGCGACGGGGCGGTTGAGCATCGTGTCCAGACCGCGCCACACTTCGCCCATGCCGCCCTGCGCCAGCGTGCTGGTCAGTTCGTAGCGTCCGCTCAGGACGACGTCCACCCATGCCTCCGATCAGTCACGTCACGTGCGACGATGCCGTGTCAGGCATGGCAACGTCAACAGTGGTCTCCAGAGGCAGTTGGCACGCGGGCCGGCGACGCGCAGTTTACCCATCGGTCGCACCTCGTTGTCGTGAGCCGTCGCCATCGTTGCAACGCTGATACGCGCAGCGTGACCCGGCCCCTACCGGGCGTGATTGTTGGGGGGCTCCGACATACTGGGTCCGTGACGGATGCGAGTTGGGCCGGTGCGATGCCGGAGACGTACGACCGGTGTCTCGGGCCGGCGCTGTTCGCCCCGTTCGCGGCCCACGTAGCCACGATGGTCGCCGCGTTACGGCCACGGCGGGTGCTCGAACTCGCCGCCGGCACCGGCATCGCCACGGCGGCAATGGTCGCGGCGCTTCCCGAGACCGACGTCACGGCCACGGATCTCAACCCGGCCATGGTTGCCTGGGGCGCCGCGCACGTGCCGGGAGCGCGATGGATCCAGGCCGACGCGCAGAAACTCGACTTTCCCGATGCGACGTACCACCTCGTGGTCTGTCAGTTCGGGGTGATGTTCCTCCCTTCGAAGCCGGCCGCGTTCGCGGAGGTCGCGCGCGTGCTGACACCCGGCGGCACGATGGTCTTCACGGTGTGGGACACGGTCGAGGGCTCCGACTTCACCGCCGCGATGGTCGGGAGCCTGGCGACCGTACTGCCCGACGATCCGCCGGACTTCATCAGCCGGGTGCCGCACGGATACACCGATCCGGATCAGATCGCGGCCGACGTCTCCGCCGGCGGCCTGCGGCCGGTCAGCGTGGAGCGGGTCGTGCTGCGGGGCCGGTCGCCGTCGGCCCGGGCCATCGCGGAGGGCTTCTGCCTCGGCACGCCACTGCGCTTCGCGCTCGAGGAACGCGGGTCGCTCGGAGGCCTGGCGGAGTCGCTGGGCGACGAGATGGTCGCGCGGCTCGGCGAGGGTCCGCTCGACGGCGACTTGACGGCGTTCGTGGTCACCGCCGAGTCCGCGACCGCCGATCGTGGAACCGATTAGCCCTCCCGCGGATATTCGGTTCCACGATCATCGGGTGTTCAGTCGTGGGGGGATCAGCTCGGCATCGGGACGACCGCTGACACGCAGTCCTTCGCCGCCGGGTGTCCGAGCAGCACCAGGGTGGACCAGACGCAGCCGACGCCGCCGGAACCGTACGGCCCGGTCGACGTGGTGACGGGCAGTTCCTGGCTGTGTTCCGGGCCGCACAACTGCAACGTCGACGCCGGGGTCGTGCCCACCATCGTCGCCGAACCGCACGCGAACGAACCGGTGTTCAGCATCACCAACCACGGCTCGATCAGCCGATTGTTCGGGCCGCCGTAATTGTCGGTGCCGAACATGTCGAACCAGACCTGGCCCATCATCAGCGTCGCACCCCAGTCCTCGGGCTGGTCCTCGGGGTGCGACGTGTAGTAGTGCCAGGTGAAACCCCAGCCGGCGGCGCGGATGAACGGGTTGTAGTAGCCGGACGGGACGTCGACGACGTTGCACTGGGTTTTGACGCCCGTCGACGATTGCAGGCACAGCGTCGCGCTCACGTCGTCGTCCTCGCTGAACGGTGCGAACGTGATCGTCGACCCGCACGTCTGCGTCGCGGTGACGAGTGAGCCGTCCTGCCAGGTCACTTCCGCGCACTTGCCGTCGCTGGGGGCGGTGTCGGAGAGCGAGACGCTGAAACTGCGGCTGTTGCCGGTGTCGGTTCCGGTGGCGGTCAGGCTCGCACCGGGAATCGTCTCGTCGACCGTGAGCGCGGTTGGGCTGGAGTACTGCCAGGAACCGGACCAGCCGACGCCGGACGGGGCCGCGAGTGCCGGCGAGGCGAGCGCGGCGACCGCGGACGTCGCGAACAGGGCGACGACCGCGATCCGGGTGATTGTCTTTTTCATGCGCCGGACAGTGTTGCATCATGTCGCTCTCTCGCCAGGGTCAGTCCGGTTCCGGACAGCCGGCGTTGCCGAGACCGCCGGGCGACCCGGAAGCGGGCATGTCCTCAGTGGTCGGTTGCGCTACGCTGGCCCGCGATGGACACGACCGAGCGCCCCGAGCCCAAGCCGGCCACGGCTGCTCGGATCTACGACTTCTACATCGGCGGCACCCACAACTTCCCTGAGGACCGGGCCGCCGGGCTCGCCGTGATCGGGCAGGTGCCGCTGATCCGGCCGGCCGCCCGCGCCAACCGGGCCTTTCTCGGCCGGGCGGTGCGCTTCGCGGCCGAGGCCGGCATCCGGCAGTTCATCGACGTCGGCTCCGGCATCCCCACCGAGGGCAACGTGCACGAGATCGCCCAAGCCGTCGACCCCGAGTGCCGGGTGGTCTATGTGGACATCGACCCGGTCGCCGTCGCCGAAGGTCTGGATATCCTGGCCGACAACCCGCACGCCACGTCGATCCGGGGCGATGTGCGGGGTGCGCCCGCGATCCTGCGCCATCGCCGGGTGGCCGCGCTGATCGACCCGAGCCAGCCGGTCGCGTTCATCCTGTGCGCGGTGATGCATTTTGTGCCCGACGACGAGGTCGCGCGTGCCGCGATCACGACGTTCCGGGACGCGTCCGCGCCGGGCAGTTGTCTGATCCTCTCGCACGGCACCGTGCCCGACGAGACCGTCGAGGTGAGCGAGCGCGACGAGTTCGCCGAGGATGAGCGCGTCGTTCAGGGCGTCTACTCGCGTCGCACGACGACGCCGCTGCGCATGCGCTCGCGGGCTGACGTCGAGACCTTTTTCGATGGGTACGATCTCGTCGACCCGGGCCTCGTCTTCGTCGGCGAATGGCGGCCCGAGGGCGAGGACCAGCCGGAGTTCGGTGGCAACTCCCGGCTCGCCTCGATCCTCGCCGGAGTCGGCACGCTGCGCTGACGCGGCCCCCGGGCGCCGTCCCGGCACGGACGTATCCGGCACGGTCGTACCGTCTGACCTGTTCGCGGCGAATCGGTGTGCACACTCGCGCCACCTCGGTGGCATTTGTGCGGAATGACCTGCGCTTTTCGGTTTGCGTGCCTATCTTCGACAGAAGGACGTGAAGAGGCTTCCATCTCCGGCAGCGTGATCGTCGGCGGATAGGCGGCGGTCAGGAGAGCGTCATGACACGCGCACAGTTCGGATTCGCCATAGCCTTCGCGGCCGCGCTGGTGTGGGCCACCGTCGGATTCCTGATCATGATCGGCGTCCTTCTCGCGGGCGTTTTCGGCTGGGCGGTGGTTGGTCTGATCGACGGCCAGTGGAACACCGAAGGAGTCCGGTCGTGGCTGGCACGCAGCCGAAATTCATCCTCGAAGTATTGACGCCGGTCGCGACCATCACGGCCGTCGGGGCTACTCCGTGCGACATGAGGGGATCTAGATGTCCAGCGAAAGCACACCAACGTCATCGTCTCGCGAGGGCCAGGGGAGCCGCGGTTCCACCTCGACGATGACGCCTCCGGCGACCCAGTCCGGCCGGGCCACGACCTCGTTGCAGCCTATGTCCGGCGACACGGCTCTGCTGACGGACGCCGGCACGACTCGCATCGCCGACAGCGTCGTGGCCAAGATCGCCGGCTTGGCGGCTCGCGACATCCCGGGCGTCTACTCCATGGGCACCGGTGTCGCGCGCCGCATGGGTCAGTTGAAGTCGCTCGTGCCGGGCGGCGGCGACTCGGCCACCGCCGGACAGGGCGTCAGCGTGCAGGTCGGCGAACGCGAAGCAGCCGTGGACCTGGACCTGGTCACGTGGTACGGGCAGAGCATCGTCGACATCAGCGAGGCCGTCCGCCGCAACGTCATCGGCCAGGTGCAGGGCATGACCGGGTTGAAAGTCGTCGAGGTGAACATCCAAATCGACGACATCTACGTGGAGAGCCAGGACCAGCAGGCGCCGGCCCAGCCAAAGGTCCAGTGATCGCGGATGGTCCGGCGGGAAGACCTCGCCCGTGCCGTCGCCGACGCCACCGTCGAGGTGCCCGGCGTCGCCCGTCTCAGCCCCGGTAGCCCCGTCGAGGTCTCCACGCAGTTCTCCGGCGGGAAGGTGCTCGGGGTGCGGCTGCTGTCCAACCTCGCCGAGGTGCACATCGTCGCGGACCAGGGCCCGTTGCCCGAGGTCGCCGAGAGGGTCGTGGCCGCTGTCACCGCGGTCCTCGCGGCGGCCGGCGAACCGCGTCCGGTCACCGTCGTCGTCGATGACATCACCGCCCGGGCCGCCGACCGCCGCGCCGGCACCAGGGTCCGATGATGCGCGTCGTCAACCGCGTCGCCGCGCTGCTGCTGGGGATCCTGTTGTTCGCGCTGGGGCTGCTGATCGTGGTCGAGACGATCGCCATCAGCGCCTTCAACAGTTCCTGGCCGGTGCCGGTGCAGAGTTGGCGTCGCCGGCTCATCGACACCCAGTGGTCCGACACCAGCGTGCTCATCGTGTCGATCGTCGTGCTCGCCGTCGGCGTCCTGATGCTGATCAGCCAACTGTTGCGGGTACGGCCGAAACACCTGGCCTCCACGTGGCATGACGACGACGACACGTGGGTGCTCAGCCGGCGCAGCGTGGAACACCAGGCGGTGGCGGCGGCGGAGAGCATCCGCGGTGTCGAGGGGGCCAGAGCGTCGACCGCGGGCAAGCCCGACCACTGGCGCCTTTCGGTCGACACGAAGGTCGTGGGCAACGTCGTCGAGTCCGAACGGGTGGAACAGGCTGTACAGGCGGAGATGCGCAGCATCGGCGCACCCGAGGACCTGCCGGTGCACGTCACCGTGCGGAAAGCGAAGAGCACCGCATGACCAGAGCGAACCGCGTCCTGTGGACCGTCATCGCGCTCATCCTGATGGCTGCCGGCGTGATCGGCATCCTGGTGAACCTCGGTCACTTCCCCGGCACGGACAAGGACGTACCGCTTCTGACCGACCGCATCAACAGCCAGTTCCGCAGCTGGGACGGCTGGGCGGTAGGCGTGACGATCGCGGCCGGCGTGGTGATCGCGGTGCTCGGGATCGCCCTGATCCGCGCGGAGTCCCGGCGTCGCGGCGGGAAGTCGATGCCCGACCTGACGTTCGCCCACACGCTCGACGAGCTGAACCCGGCCGACGCCGCCGCCGGCGCCGTGCCGATCCGCGGTTCGGTGCAGGTCTCCGGCCGTACCCTTCGGCACGCGTTGCAGCAGGATCTGCAGAAGGATCCGCGGATCAAACACGCGGGCGTACGCCTCACCGGACGCCCGGCGCAGCCGCGTCTGCACCTCGACCTCGCTGTCACCGCGAGCGCGGATCTGCCGACCGTGCACGAGTACGTCGCCGGCGCCGTTACGAGGTTCCGGACCACGTCGCAGCTGCAGCCGACCCTCGCCGAAACGACGATCCGGCTGGCGTGAGACCGGTCTGCCGGAACCTGAGCCGCGTTTCCGCGTCCCGACCGGGACACGACACCCCCCGGTCAACCGCTGTTCACCTGGCGGCGATTGATTGCAGGCATGCGCTTGAACCTTCATGCCCGCAAGCGGGCAGCAGTCATCGGCGGCACGGTGGCCGTCTTCGTCCTTGCCTCGGTCGGGACCGCGTGGGCCGACCCGTTCGGGTGGTGGACCACGGCGTCGCACCCGTTCGCGGTGAACGCTGACTTCGGCGTCGCCGGCCCGCACAGCGGCGCCACGGTCACGGGCAACCTTCTGGCAAACGATCACGGCGCGACCGCGGTCGTGCGGCACAGCGCCCTCGACGACCCGGCGGCGGGCTCGCTGACGGTGAACGCGGACGGCTCGTACAGCTTCTCTCCGGCAGTGGCGGGCAGCCACGGCACCGTCCACTTCACGTACTCCGCGACCGACGCCGTCCAGCTCTACAAGGACGCGGTGCCCGGTGCCGACAAGATCCCGCCGCTCGGTGGCCTCGAAGGCCCGAACGGCACGACCGCGCTGATCTCCGGCGGCGGCTACGGTTCGTCGTTCGTGGCCGTACCGGGCAAGGCGGGCTGGTTCTACGGTGTCACCGACCGCGGCCCGAACGCGGACGACGACGGCCCGCTCGGCGACAAGGTCTTCACCGACCCGACCTTCAACCCGCAGATCGGCCTCTTCCAGATGGTCGGTGGCAAGGCCGTGCTGCAAAAGACGATCCTGCTCAAGGCGCCCGACGGCACGGCGTACAACGGTCTGCCGAACCCGGTGACCAAGACTGCCGCGAGCTCGGAGAAGACCGAGGACCTCTTCGGCACGATCATCGACCCGACGAAGCCCTACACCGTGCCGGGCACCACGCCGGCCGTGACGCTGAACCCGGACAACGGCTACGACTCCGAAGGCCTGGTCGCACTGGCGGACGGCACATTCTGGATCTCCGACGAGTACGGCCCGTTCATCACGCACTTCGACCGTAACGGCAAGGAAATCGAGCGCCTGTCGCCGTGGGGCGCCGACACCGGCTTCGGGCTGGGCAACGGTCACAAGGTCGATACGGCGGACCCGCTGCCGATCGAGCTGACCCTGCGTACCAAGAACAAGGGCATGGAGGGTTTGACCGTCACGCCCGATGGCAAGACCCTCGTCGGCATCATGCAGTCGGCGCTGACCGTGCCCGACTACGGCATCGGTTCGACCGGCAAGACGGTCAAGCCGGCCAACGTGGCACCGGTGCGGATCGTGACCGTCGACCTGCGCACGAAGGCGACCCACGAGTACCTCTACCTGCTCACCAACCCGGCCACGACCGGCGGCGCCGTCAGCGAGATCACCGCGCTCTCGAGCACGAAGTTCCTCGTCGACGAGCGTGACGGCAACCAGGGCGAGCCCGGCCAGGCCGCGTTCAAGGACCTTTACGAGATCGACCTGACCGGCGCGACCGACGTCAAGGGCAACGGCGTGAACCCGCTGGGCTACACGGTCACGACGGCCGCCGGCCCGAAGTCGATCGACGCGTACGTCGGCGACGCGGTCACCTCAAAGGCGGAACTGCTGCTGGCGCAGGCCGGAATCACGCCGGTGAGCAAGACGCCCTACCTCGAGATCGGCAGCGTGCTGAACCAGATCGACCCGTCGGGCGCGTTCTTCAGCCACGACAAGATCGAGGGCGTTGCCACGACGGACGGCGGCAAGACGATCTACCTCGCCAACGACAGCGACTTCGGCATGGACCACCTGCTCGGCCAGGACGAGGCCGCGTGCGAGGCGTCGGGGCTCTCCGACACCTCCGCGTGCGCCCCGGTGAAGTCGGCGACGACCGGCAAGTACCTCGTGCACCAGAAGACGCTCGACGCCAGCGGTGTGGTCGACGACGGCGAGGTCCTGAGGGTCAACGTGTCGAAGCTCCCGGTGGTGCTCGGCTCCGCGACGGTCACGATCAAGTACTGATCGATCCGGCCCAGGACGGCCCGCTCCCGTTGGTGGGGAGCGGGCCGCCCCGCACGTCCGGGTCGTGCAGGGCCAGCGTGTGCGCACCGCGCCGGGCCTTCGTGGCCAGGTAGCCGGCGTTGTCGGGGACAGGTGTACGCCCGTCGGCACGCGTTCGTCACGGTCACCCCGAGTCGCGTCGAGCTGCGCCGCCTTGTCGGGATTGTTGCTCAGCAGCGCGATCCGCGGGAGCCGCAGCGCGTGCACCATCTGCGCCGCCACCGAGTAGTCGCGTTCGTCCTCGGCGTACCCGAGGGCCAGGTTCGCCTCGTACGTGTCGAGCCCCGTGTCCTGCAGCGCGTACGCGTCGAGTTTCGCGTACAGGCCGATGCCACGGCCCTCCTGCCGCAGGTAGAGCAGGAACCCGCCGACGTTCGCGATCCGTTCCACCGCCTCCCGCATCTGCGGCCCGCAGTCGCACCGCTGGCTGCCGAACACGTCGCCGGTCAGGCACTCGCTGTGCGGGCGGACCAGGGGCAGCGTGTCCGGATGCGGCGCGCCGCCGACCCGGTCGCCGAGCCCGAGCGCGAGGTGTTCCCGGCCGTCCACGAGACCGTCGAACGTGTACACGCGCGCGGTCGTGGCGTAGCCGTCGATGAACCGCAGAGGCACCGTGACCTGGGTGCGGATCGTCGCCGCGGGCAGCGGTGGACGCCCCGCTCGCGAGCGCCGGGACAGTCTTCGCGCCATCGAGCCTCCTCGAGTCAGCTGGGACAGAACCGCGGTGAGAGCGCGTACCGCAGCAGCACGACGTCGTCGATCTGGCGTACCTCCGCGAGCGTCGCGCGCCGCCCGGGATGCCAGGGGAACCGGCCGTCGCCGACGAACCGGCGCGCGCGCGAGTCGCCGACGAAGAACGGCGCGACCACCAGGTGCAACTCGTCGGCCAGGTCGGCGGTGAGGAACTGCGTGTGCACCGTGCCGCCGCCCTCGACCATGAGCCGGCGTACGCCGCGCGTGAACAGGTCCTCGCTCATGCGCCGCATGTCGACGGGTTGACCGCCGTCGACGATCGTGGCGACCGGGCCGAGCCGGCGCCGGGCTGCCTCCACGGTGGCGCTCGCGCAGTAGACGAGCTTCTCGGTGTCGCCGGTGGCGAAGAAGTTCGCGCACGGGTCGAGTTCGGCGCGCCTCGGTCACGGTCACCTTCATCGGTGAGTGCCGCAGCCCGCGGGCGATCCGGTCGGCCTGCCGCGCCCGTGTGCGCACCAGCAGCCGGGGGTTGTCGTTACGCACCGTGGCCGCGCCGACCAGGATCGCGTCGCAGGCGGCCCGCTCGGCGTCGACCCGGTCGAAGTCGGCGTCGTTGGAGAGCAGCAGCCGCTGTCTCGGACGCGCTGTCGAGGTAGCCGTCGATCGAGATGCCGCAGCTCAGCAGCGTGTACGGGCGGTCACCCACGCGGCAGGCCTTCCGGTTCCGGCCGCCGGGAAGCGTCGGGACGGCGAATCACGGTGACCGTCGATCGCGGCGCGCTCGCTGCCGCTTCCGCTGTGGGCGCGGTGGCCGGCGGATGGTGCCGCCGGAGCCAGGTGACCAGGAGCACGACGGCGCCGGGCAGGCTCGCGACCAGCACCATGACGCCGTAGATGACGGCCGTGGCGACGCCGACCGAGGCGCCGAGCCCGGCCGCACCGAACGCCCACGCCGCGACGCCCTCCCGCGGCCCCCAGCCACCGATGTTCGTCGGGCAGGCCCATCGCGAGCAGCACGAGCAGCGCCAGCGGGAGCAGCCGCCACAGCGACGCGGTCGCGCCGGCGGTCCGGGCGGCGATCAGGAACGTGGCCGTGTGCCCGGCCACGACCACCGTCGAGGCGACGCACGATGGCAGGCCACGATCGGCGAGCCAGCAGACCTGTCGCGGACGTCGGCGCCCGGCGGCACGCAGCGCCCGAGCCCAGCGGGAGGCACCGCCGTGCGGCACCGCCCCGGCGATCAGCACGACGGCCAGCGCGGCGAGCACCGTCACGGCCGCGATGACCGGGATGGACGAGCGCACCGGTGACGGCAACACCAGCAGCACGAGCACCGCCAGCACCAACTGCACGATCTGACCGGCGGTGCGTTCCCATGCCACGGCGCGCAGACCGCGTCCGACGTCGCCGACCTCCCGACCGTGCCGGACACCGCGATGGACGTCGCCGAGCACGCCGCCGGGCAGCGTCGTGTTGAGGAATTGGGAGCGGTAGTAGGCGGCGATCGCGGTCGGCAGCGGCACCGCGACACCGAGCCCGCGCGCGACCATCGTCCAACGCCAGGCGCAGCACACGGTCGTCACCGCGGCGATCCCGGCCGCCGCGAGCAGCGTCGACACGTCGATCTCGCGGACGCCGTCGAGGAACGGCCCGGTGCCGAGCCGCCAGACCAGCACGGCGAGGATCGCGGCGCCGCCCAGCAGGCGAATCCACGGCCACCACGTGCGGCTCATCCCGGCGTCCGATCTCCCGAAGGGTGCGGCGGCCCACCTCCCGAAGGGTGCGGCGGTGCCCGGCACCGGCGCCGTTCCGCTCTGCTCGAAGGAATACGCGCGCGGACCGGTGCCGGGTTCAGTCGCGGTGTACGTGATCATCGAGGCCGGGCCAGGAAGTCGAGGTGCCCGACGGTGACGCGCAGCCGACCGGCCGTCGCGTCGGCCAGGCGACGTCGCGCGTACGCGGTGGCCGGCTCGATCAGCTCCGGCTCCTGCTCGCACGCCGCGCCGACCCAGCCGGTGAACCACTCGGCCGCCAGCGCCGCCTCGGCCGCGCCGAGTCGCCACGGGCTCGGCCGCACGAACAGCTCGGCGCCCCGCGCCGTGAACGCGTCCACGGCGTGATCGACGGCGTCCGGACCGAGCAGGCTCCGGCCGTCGGTGGTGCGGCGCTGGTGGGCGTTGAACGCCTCCGCGACGCGTACGTCCAGCGGGTCGGCCGGGGTGAGTTCGACCTGCCCGGTCACCGACAGTGTCACCAACACCGGGCAGCCGGCGCCGGCGCACGCCGCGACGAACCGGTCCAACTCGTCGGCGGCCATCATGTCGAGCAGCGCGGACGCGGTGATCAGCGACGCCCCGGCCAGATCCGCCGGCTCCAGGCGAGTGATGTCGCGCTCGCGGGTCTCCGCGGTCGACGGCGCATCCATCGAGGGCCGCGGTCGGCATGTCGGCGGCGGCGCGCGCGAGCAGGTCGGCGTCGCGGTCGTAGAGGATCCAGTGCTGCGGCCCGGTCAGTCGCGGCGCCAGCCAGCGGCCCATCGAACCGGTGCCGCAGCCGAGATCGTGGACGACCGTCGGCCCCGGCGGCAGGAGCCGCTGCGCTTCGGCGACCAGATCGGCCGCGCGCGCGTCGGCGTCGGCGGGTTCGCGCAGCGCGAGCCAGTCGGCGAAGACCTGGACGGCGTCGGCGGTCATGCGCACGCCTGCCCGGTGAGGCTGGGAGCCGCCGCGACGTCGCGCAGGACCCGGGAGACCACCTCCGATGTGGACGACCATCCGGTCAGCGTCGGTCGGCGATCCCTGGCCGCGTGCCGGAGCCGCGCCCGAGATGCCGTCATCGGTGAGCCAGCCCCGCAACGCGGTGGCGAGCGCCGCCGGGTCGCCGGGCGGCACGAGCAGGCCGGGCCGACGGCCGCCGGGGGCGTGACCGAGCGCTTCCGGGACCCCGCCGACGTCCGTCGCGATGACCGGGAGCCCGCGCGCCAGCGCCTCGGTGACGACCATGCCGTACGTCTCGCCGTGCGACGGCAGCACCAGGAGGTCGGCGCCGGGCGTACGCGAGGTCGAGGTCGGCACCCGTGCGTGCTCCGGTGAACCGGACCCGTTCGCCGATGCCGTCGCGCCGGGCCTGCTCGCGGAGCCCGTCGACGAACTCCGGGTCGCGGGTCACGCTGCCGACGCACACGCATCGCCACGGCCGGTCGGTGATCGTCGCGAGCGCGGTCAGCAGCACGTCATGACCCTTGTGCGGGGTCACCGCGGCGACGCAGAGCAGTCCGCTGCCACCGGCCGTGCCCCGGGCCAGCGGCGCCGCGTCGACGCCCGGCTCCGCGACGTGCACCTGGCCGGGCGGCAACGCGTACGTGTGGAGGAGGTGGGTCCGGGTGTGTTCGCTCGTGGTGACGACGGCCGCGGCCACCGACAGCACCGCGCGCTCGGCCGGGCCGTCGATCGGCATGTGCACGAGCACGGCCAGGCGCAGCCGGGCGGCCGCCGGGACCAGAGCCTCCGGGACGTTCGAGGCGATCAGGCCGTCGATCAGCACGACCGAGTCGGCCGGGATGCTCGCCGATCACGTCGGCGAGCCCGGCCCGCGCCGCCTTGTCGGGCAGTGGCCAGGTGCCGGCGACGGCGTGTTCGCGCACGGTCCATCCGGCGTCGCCCAGCCCGGCGCAGAGCCGCCGGTCGTAGGCGTTGCCGCCGCTCGGTCGCGCCGGATCGTCGATCTCGGCCGGCACGATCACGTGGACGTCGGTCACAGGTCTCGCTCGTAGGTCGCCCACGCGATGTGGGATTCGTGCAGAGTGACCACGATGCCGGCGAGCCCTTGCGCGCCCTTGCCGAACCGGCCCGCCTGGATGCGCTCGGCGAGGCGGTCCGCGACGATCTGCGCCAGCGCCTCGGTGGACGTGTTCATGCCGGTCAGCGCGGGTTCGTCGTCGAGGTTGCGGTAGGTCAGCTCACCCAGCACCGAGTGCAGCTCCTCGGACGCCCGGCCGATGTCGACCACGATGTTGTCGGCGTCGAGCTTCTGCCGCCGAAACGTCGCGTCCACGACGAAGGTCGCGCCGTGCAGGCGCTGTGCCGGCCCGAACACCTCGCCCTGGAAGCTGTGGGCGATCATCATGTGGTCGCGTACGGTCACGCTGAACAACGGTCTACTCCTCGCCGTAGGTGATGCTGTGACAGAGCGCGGGCAGGCTGCCGTCCGCGAGCAGCGCCATGACTGTGGGCAGGTCGTCGAACGGTGACGAGCCGGTGATCAGCGTGTCGAACGCCGGATCACGCAGAAGGTCGAGCGCGAGCGCGAGCCGGTCGGCGAAGGTGCGGCTGCCGCTGCGGGCGGGGGAGACGGTGCCGACCTGGCTGGCCCGGATGCGCAGCCGTCCACTGTGGAAGGCGCCGCCCAGGGAAAGGCGTACGTCGGCGTCGCCGTACCAGCTGAGGTCGACGACCGTGGCTTCCGGCGCCAGCAGGTCGAGCGACAGTTGCAGGCCGGCGGCCGTGGCGCTCGTGTGCACGACCAGGTCACGGCCATCGGTCGCGGCGGCGGGCAGCGCGAAGTCGACCCCGAGCGCGGCGGCGACGGCGGCTCGGCCGGGATCGACGTCGACGAGCGTGACCCGCACGCCCGGAAAGCGGCTGAGCAGGCGGGCCACGGCGCAGCCGACCATACCCGCGCCGACGACGGTGACCCGGTCACCGATCAGCGGAGCGGCGTCCCACAGCGCGTTGACGGCCGTCTCGACGGTGCCCGCGAGCACGGCCCGGGCCGGCGGAACCCCATCGGGCACCACGGTCACGGCGGACGCGGGCACCACGTAGGCGGTCTGATGTGGGTAGAGGCAGAAAACCGTGCGGCCGAGCAGGTCGAGCGGCCCGTGTTCGACCACGCCGACGCTGAGGTAGCCGTATTTTACCGGCCCGGGGAAGTCGCCGTCCTGAAATGGCGCACGCATGATGTCGTGCTGGCTCGCCGGGACGCCGCCGCGGAATACCAGCGTTTCGGTGCCCCGGCTGATGCCCGAACGCAGCGTCCGGACGCGGACGTCGCCAGGCCCCGGTGCGGGCACCACGACCGGCCGGATCTCGCCCATCCCGGGCTCGCGCAACCAGAACGCGCGCTCCTCACTCGACACCGGCTCCGCCCTCCTCAGGCCCCCGAAGTGAACCGGACCAACCAAATTTTCGTGTTCTGTTCTACAAGCCCAGGTAGTCAAGTCAAAGGCGGTCAAGCGCCGGTCATCGAGTGCTGTCGTCGGAGTGCTGTCGTCCAAGTGCTGTGATCCGCGTTCCGGAT
This sequence comes from uncultured Actinomycetota bacterium, assembly GCA_963797605.1. Classification (GTDB taxonomy): domain Bacteria; phylum Actinomycetota; class Actinomycetes; order Mycobacteriales; family Micromonosporaceae; genus DASQPR01. The sequence continues at coordinate 248,029 of CAWCPX010000013.1, forward strand.
CTCCTGACAACCATAGACACGGAGGCATGGTGCGTAGGGTTCGAACGGGCCCGGCGGTCGGGCTGATCGCCCAACTCGTGCTGCTGGCCACGCTCACCGCCGCCGTCGGCGTACGCGGGCCGGGGTGGGTTGTCGGTGTCACGTGCGGGGTGATCATGAACGTCACGCTCGGGTACGGGCTCGCCCGCTTGGGCGCGGGCGCGCTCGGGCCGGCGGATCGGGTCACGCTCACCCGGGCCACGCTCGTGTGCGCCGTTGCCGCGCTGACGGCCGACTCGTTCGCCCGCCCGGCACCCGTGCCGACCCTGGTCGCGCTGACCGTCGTGGCCCTGATCCTGGACGGTGTCGACGGCTGGGTGGCCCGCCGCACCGCAACCGCGTCCCGGCTCGGCGCGCGTTTCGACATGGAGGTCGACGCGTTTCTGATCTTCGTGCTCAGCCTGTACGTCGCCCGGAGCGTCGGTTGGTGGGTGCTCGCGATCGGGGCGGCCCGGTACGCGTTCGTCGGGGCCAGCTGGACGCTGCCGTGGATGCGGGGCTCGCTGCCCGCGCGCTACTGGCGGAAGGTGGTCGCGGCGGCACAGGGCATCGTGCTGGCGCTCGCGGTCACCGCCGCCGTGCCCGAGCCGTGGATCGCGCTGCTGGTGGCCGGCGCGTTGGCGCTGCTCATCGAGTCGTTCGGCCGCGACGTGTGGTGGCTGTGGCGGCACCGGAACCCCGTCGTGAACCAGACGCCGCTGGCAACCGTGTTGGTAGCGCAGAGACGCCGGACGGGGGGTAGACGGGTTGTCGCTGTTCACGCGCTTTCATCGCACACCGAGGTCGGATGAGTCGATGCCAGATGAGTCGACGCCGGCGGAGTCTGTGCTGGATGGAGCAGATCCGGCCGCCATGACGACGGCCGCGCCGAAGCCGGCCCGCGGGCGGGTCCGCCGGGTCGCGTCCGCCGTCGTCACCGTGCTGGCCCTGTTGCTCGTATGGTTCGCGCTCGTCGGCCCGAACGAGATCAGCAGCTTCGGCGTCGTCGCATTCATCCGGATCCCGATCGAGGGCCTCGTCCTGGTCGCCGTACTCGTGGTGCTGCCGAACCGGGCCCGGTGGATCGTCGCGGCGCTCGTCGGCACGGTCCTCGGCCTGCTGACGGTCGTGAAGATCGTCGACATGGGGTTCTTCGAGGCCATCAACCGGCCCTTCAACCCCACCGCCGACTGGAGTTACTTCCAGTCGGCCGAGGGCCTGCTCAGCGTCTCGATCGGGCGGACCAAGGCGGTCCTGTTCCTGACAGCGGCGGCCGTGCTCGGCGCCGCGGTGCTCGTGTTCACCCCGCTGGCACTGGTACGCCTGGCCCGGCTCGCCTCCCGGCACCGCGTCACGTCGCTGCGTACCGTCACCGCCTTCGGTCTGGTCTGGGTGCTCTGCGCGGTGTTCGGCGCGCAATTCGTCACGGGCGCGCCGGTCGCGTCGTCGAGCGCCGCCGGGCTGGCATATGACCAGGTGCAGGCGGTGCACGCCGGTCTGGACGACAAGCAGACGCTGGCCCGCGAGTCCGCCGACGATCCGTTCCAGAACACGGCCGGCGCGAACCTGCTGACCGGCCTGCGGGGAAAAGACGTCGTGATCGCGTTCGTGGAGAGCTACGGACGGGTCGCGGTGCAGGGCTCGTCGTTCTCGCCGCAGGTCGACGCGGTGCTGAACGCCGGCACGGCCCAACTGGCCGCGGCCGGTTACTCCTCCCGCAGCGCGTTCCTCACGTCACCGACGTTCGGTGGCATCAGCTGGTTGGCCCACTCCACGCTGCAGTCCGGCCTGCGGATCGACAACCAGCAGACCTACAACGACCTGATGGAGACCGACCGGTTCACGCTCAGCGACGCCTTCAAGCGGGCCGGCTGGCGGACGGTCGCCGACGTGCCGTCCAATGAGAAGGTCTGGCCGGAGGGTACGTCCTTCTACCACTACGACACGATCTACGACGATCACAACGTCGGCTACAAGGGTCCGAATTTCAGCTACGCCTCGATGCCCGACCAGTACATCCTGTCCGCGTTCGACCGCCTCGAGCTCTCCAAGCCCGGTCACGCGCCGGTGATGGGGGAGATCGACCTCGTGTCGAGTCACACGCCGTGGGCGCCGCTGCCACGGATAGTCGACCCCGGCCAGGTCGGTGACGGTTCGATCTTCGACGGGATGCCGGCCGAAGGCCAGTCGCCGACGAAGCTGTGGCAGCACGCGAGCGACGTCCGGGACGCGTACGGGCAGTCGATCCAGTACTCGCTGAACTCCCTGATCTCGTTCGCGAAGACGTCCACCGACAAGAACCTGGTGTTGATCGTGCTCGGAGATCACCAACCCGCCACGATCGTGTCCGGTCAAGGTGCCGACCACGACGTCCCGATCACGATCATCGCTCGCGATCCGTCCGTGATGTCGCGGATCGCCGGGTGGAACTGGCACGCCGGGATGCTCCCGAGCCCGCAGGCGCCGGTCTGGCCGATGAACGCGTTCCGAGACCGGTTTCTGACAGCGTTCGGGTCTGCGGCTTCGGGCGCCAAATGATCTACACTGCGAGCGCGCCGTCTCCCTCGCTCAGGTGTCGTGCGTGTCACGTCGGCGAACGTCTCAAATAGTTGGCGATCGCACCTGACGGAGATAACATTCCGCGTCCGGTGCGTTACGGCTGGTGACAGCCTGACCAGCGTGCGTGATGCACCGGGAATCCGATGGGAGTGTGGCACTGATGGCTACCGATTATGACGCCCCGCGCGGCGGCGGCGTAGAACTTGCCGAAGACAGCATCGAAGACCTGACCGCGCGTCGTGACGCCGCGCAGTCGGCCGTGGTCGACGTCGATGACACGGCAGACGTCTTCGAACTGCCGGCCGGCGAACTGCTCGACGAGGAACTCAGCGTGGCGGTCGTGCCGATGCGCCTCGACGAGTTCCGTTGCTCGCGCTGTTTCCTGGTGCACCACCGCAGCCAGCTCGCGATCGAGCGCGCCGGCGAGCTGATCTGCCGCGAGTGCGTCTAACGCGCTAACTCGCCGGTTGAGCCCCGATACCCCAAGATCTCCGGATCTTGCGGGTTATGGGGCTCTCAGCTATGGGCATGACCCCATAGCTCGCACCATCCGAAGTTCTTGGCGTTCTGAGCGGCTTTCGGCCGGCTCCGCCTGTGCTCGATGCATCCCGCACCTGCTGTGATCTGCGGCGACACGCCGCGATTCACCCTAACGTGCTACATCTACGTGTTAGATCATCAATCGCGCAAAAGGTCATATAACTTCCCCGAACAACAGTCAAAAGGGGATAAAATGCGCGTAACGCGTGCGGCAGGGAGATATGGCGCTCTGACTATCGCCACGATCGTGAGCATGGTGGCGACGAGTACGTGGATACAAATCCCCGCAGGCGCGTCCCCGGCCGCCCGGCCGGCGCTCGCCCCTGCCGTCACGGTCGGCCCTGTCGATCCGCTGTCGGCCGCCCTGACGTTCGGCGTGATGACCGAGGGCAACGCCAAGGTCGTCACGAACGAGAGCCAAGGCACGATGGCCGTCGGTGGCAACCTGAGCTTCGGCGGCTACCAGATCGGCGACAACGCCAGCTCGCTGCAGTTCACGGTGCCGGGCGACGCGCGGCCGACCGCCCTGGTCGTCGGGGGCCACGTCGACTTCGGCGGCAGTTCGGGCACGCTGCAGGTGCAGTCGCAGGCGTACGTGAAGATCGGCGACCTCACCGGCACGTTCGTGCGCAACACCGACGACAACAACGTCTCGGTGAACACGCGCGTGCTGCCCAGCAACGACTACAACGCGACCCCGAGCGTCCAGCTGAACACGCGGCAGCCGGTCGCCAGCGTCGGACCGACATCGCCGATCAACTTCGCGAACGCGTTCACGTCGTTCCGCGACACGTCGGCCAGCCTGGGCACGTGCAACAACACGCTGACGCTGCAGGACGCGAACGGCAATCCGCTGCCGGCCACGCTCCCGCCTGCCACCGGTGCCTACATCACGCTGACGTCCGGCGTCACCAACGTGCTCAACATCAGCGGCGCGAACCTGAACAACATCCAGACCATCACGTTCCGCAACCAGCCGAGCGCGTCCACGCCGCTGCTGGTCAACGTCGACACCGGCGGCGGCGGGTACGCGTGGAACTCGCCGAACTTCTCCGGCATCAGTGGCCCGCAGGCCGAGTTCGTGCTGTTCAACTTCTGGAACACCGGCTCCCTGGCCAACCCGGCGGCGCTGTCGATCGTCGCGGGCGCGCAGACGATCGAGTCGTCGATCTACGCCCCGAACGCGACCCTGAGCGACAACTCGGCCTCGAACACCGAGGGCAGCATCGTCGCGAAGACGTACGACCACGAGGGCGGCGAGGACCACTACTTCCCCTTCAGCACCACGCTCTCGTGCACCAGCACGGCGGCGGCCGCGATCTCCGTGGTGAAGTCGTCGACCACGACCTCGATCACGACCGCCGGCCAGCAGGTGCCGTACCGGTACATGGTCACCAACACCGGCGGCACGTCTTTGAGCGGCGTGGCCGTGACCGACACGCAGACCGCGCCGTCGAGCAACGCGAATCTCAGCGCGATCACGTGCCCGGTCACCACCCTGGCGGCGGGCGCGTCCACGACGTGTAGCGCCACCTACATCGTCACGCAGGGCGACATCGAGAACGGATCGGTCGCGGCCACGACGACGGCGAGCGGCACGCCCAGCGGCGGCAGCACGGTGACATCGGGGCAGTCGAAGCTGACGATCCCGGTCACCGGCCTGAACGCGTCGATATCGCTGGTGAAGGCGTCCCCGACGACCACCGTCACGACGGCCGGCCAGCAGGTGCCCTTCACGTTCCAGGTCACCAACACCGGCGGCCTGACCCTGAACAGCGTCTCGGTCACCGACCCCCCGGCGATCGGGATCACCTGCCCGGCCACCAGTCTCGTGCCGGGCGCGTCCACCATCTGCACCGGCACCTACACCGTCACGGCGGCGGACATCAGCAGTGGTTCGGTCAACGACAGCGCCACCGCGTCGGGCACACCGCCGTCCGGTGGCCCGGTCAGGTCGCAGCCGTCGACGAGTTCGATGCCGGTGGCCGCGTCCCTCCCCGGCATCTCCGTGATCAAGTCGTCGACCACGACGTCGATCACCGCGGCCGGCCAGCAGGTGCCGTACTCGTTCCTCATCGTGAACTCGGGTGGCGTGACGTTGACCGGCGTGCACGTGACCGACACGCAGACGGCACCGTCGGTGAACGCGAACCTGGGCCCGATCACCTGCCAGGTGACCACGCTGGCGCCGAACGCGAGCACGACCTGCACCGCGACGGACACGGTGACGCAGGCCGACATCACGGCGGGCTCGGTCGCCGGTAGCGCGACCGCGACCGGCTCGCTGCCGGGCGGCACCACGGTCACGTCCACCCCGTCGCCGCTGTCGATCCCGGTCGTCATCGTCGCCCCGCCGGCGATCTCGCTGATCAAGTCGACCACGACGACGACCGTCTCGGCGGCCGGCCAGCAGGTGCCCTACCGCTTCCTGGTGCAGAACACCGGCGGCGTCACGCTGACCGCCGTGAGCATCACCGAGACCCAGACGGCGCCGTCGAGCAACGCGAACCTCGGCGCGATCACGTGCCCGCAGACCACGCTCGCGGCAGGTGCCACCACGAACTGCACCGCGACGTACACGGTGACGCAGGCCGACATCGACCACGGCTCGGTCGCCGACAGCGCGATCGCGTCCGGCACGCCGCCGAGCGGCCCGGCCGTCACGTCGACCCCGTCCACTCTGACGATCACGGCGATCCCCACGCCGCCCGCGCTGACCCTGATCAAGTCGACGTCGACGGCGTCGGTGACCGCGGCCGGTCAGCAGGTGCCGTACTCGTTCCAGGTCGTCAACACCGGTGGCCTCACGATCACCGCCGTGGCCATCACGGACACGCAGACGGCGCCGTCGAGCAACACGAACCTCGGCCCGATCACGTGCCCGCAAACCACGCTCACGCCGGGCGCCTCCACCACCTGCACGGCGACGTACACGGTGACGCAGGCCGACCTCGACCACGGCTCGGTCGCCGACAGCGCGATCGCGCACGGTACGCCACCGACCGGGCCGGCCATCGCCTCGAACCCGTCCACCTTGAGCCTGCCGGCGGCGAACATCCGGTCGTCGATCGCGCTGACCAAGTCGTCGACGACGACCATCATCGCCACGGCCGGCCAGGCGGTGCCGTACCAGTACCGCGTGACGAACACCGGTGGCTGGACGCTCACCAACATCAGCGTGACCGACTCGCAGGTCCCGCCGTCGCTGGACAGCAGCCTCGGCGCGATCTCCTGCGCGACCACCACGCTGGCACCGGGCGCGTCGACGACCTGCACCGCGACGTACGTCGTCACGCAGGCCGACCTGGACGAGGGTTCCGTCACCGACCTCGCGTTCGCGCACGGCACGCCACCGGGCGGCCCGGTCGTCGACTCCGGTGTCAGCGGGCTGTCGATCGCGGCGGCCACCCTCGCCGCGGACGTCTCCCTGATCAAGTCGTCGACCACGACCTCGATCACCGCGGTCGGCCAGCACGTGCCCTACACGTTCCAGGTCATCAACACCGGCGGCCTGACCCTGACCTCGGTGAATGTCACCGACACCCAGACCGCGCCGTCGTCGAACACCGACCTCGGCCCGATCAGCTGCGCTGACAGCTCGCTGACCCCGGGCGCGTCCACGACCTGCACCGCCACGTACACGGTGACGCAGGCCGTCCTCGACCACGGATCTCTCGCCGACAGCGGGGTCGCGCACGGCACCCCGGACCGGGGCAACCCGGTCAACTCCGACCCGAGCACGGTCACGATCCCGGCCACCGCGCTGACCCCGGCGGTGTCGGTCATCAAGACCACCACCACGACCGCGATCAGCACGGTCGGCCAGCACGTGCCCTACTCGTTCGAGGTCGTCAACACCGGCGGTCTCGCGCTGACGTCGGTGAGCGTCACGGACGCACATACCGCGCCGTCGCTCGACTCGGGCCTCAGCGCGATCACGTGCCCGGTCACCGCGCTGGCACCGGGCGCCACCATGACCTGCACCGCCACGTACACGGTGACGCAGGCCGATCTCGACCACGGCTCCGTCACCGACACCGCGACCGCGCACGGCACGCCACCGTCCGGGCCGGCCGTCGCCTCGGGCCCGTCCGCGCTGACCATTTCGAGTGCCGCGCTCGTCGCGTCGATCGAGCTGGTCAAGTCCACCACCACACCGGCGCATCAACCTGCTCGGCGAGCACGTGCCCTACTCGTTCCTCGTCGTCAACACCGGGGGCCTGACCCTGACGTCGGTCAGCGTCACGGACGCGCAGACCGCGCCGTCGCTGGGCTCGGGCCTGAGCGCCATCACCTGCCCGGTGACGACGCTGACACCGGGCGCGTCCACCACCTGCACCGCGATCTACACGGTGACGCAGGCCGACCTCGATCACGGTTCCGTCAGCGACACCGCGACCGCGCACGGCACGCCGCCGTCCGGGTCGGCCATCGCCTCGGACCCGTCCGGTGTCACGGTGCCGGCCGCCGGGCTGACCTCGTCGCTCGCGTTCACCACGGCCACGTCGGCCACCGTGATCACCGGCGCCGGCCAGCAGGTGCCGTACACCTTCCAGGTCGTCAACACCGGTGCCTGGACGCTCACCCACATCACGGTGACGGACACGCCGACCGTTCCGGCCGTGGCCGCGAACCTCGGCCCGATCACGTGCGGTCCGACGAACACGCCCAACGGGTCCATCACCCTGGAACCCGGCACCGAGGTCACCTGTCAGGCCACGTACACGGTCGCGCCAGCTGACCTCGCCTTGACGACGCTGGCTGACACGGCGTCCGCGACCGGCACCACGCCGGCCGGCCCGAGTCCGGTCTCGCCGGACTCGACGGTCAGCATCCCGGTCGACCAGCCGGCGATCGGCATCGCGAAGTCGGCCAACCCGTCGGTCGTGCACGCGGCCGGTGACGTCGTGACCTACTCGTTCATCGTCACGAACACCGGCGACACCGCGCTCGACGAGGTCGCGGTGCACGACACGGCGTTCTCGGGCTCCGGCGCGCTCGGCACCATCACCTGCGGGACCCCGGCCGTTCCCAACGGCTCGGTCACGCTGCCGCGAGGCGGGCAGACGATCTGCTCCGCGACGTACACCGTGACCGGGGCCGACATCGCTGAGAAGAAGGTCACGAACACCGCGAGCGTCACGGGTACGCCTCCGGTGCCGGCCGGTCAGCCGGTCCCCGCTTCCGTGATGTCCGATCCGGCCTCGGCGACCGTCACGGCGATCACCCCGGTCACCACGTCGATCACCGTCCACAAGCGATCGACGACGACGTCCGTCACGAAGGCCGGGCAGAAGGTGAGGTACACGTTCCTGGTCACCAACACCGGCAGGGGCGCACTGAACCGTGTGAAGGTGACCGACACCCCGGCCGCGCCGTCGAAGGCTTCCGGCCTCGGCCACCTCACGTGTCCGAAGGCGACGCTCGCGGCCGGCGCGCACATGACGTGTACGGCGACGTACACCGTGTCGAAGGCCGATGTCTACCACGGCTCGATCACCGACTCGGCGACGGCGACGGGTACGCCGTCCAGCGGCCACCGGGTCGTCTCGGCACCGTCGAGGCTCACGATCCCGGTCAAGGCCAGCGGTGAAGGCGGCGGCTACGGCCGCCCGACGGCCACGGCACACCCAGCGCCGTAACACCTGGGAGGTAAGCACCGGTGGGAGTTCTGGGATCGGTTCCCGGGGCTCCCACCGGCTTTTCGCGCCGGCGGCCGTTTCCGATCCGGGAACCGCCGCCGGTCGTGGGACCGAACCGCCCGAAACCGTACCCGTCTGATCGGGGTGATTTGGTTCACGATTGTGCCAGTGACGCGGACTCCCGAAAGCATCGAAACCCATGAAAGACTATCGGCTCCGGGGTGATGGTTTGATGCGGCCGGCGCGCCGCCGGAGGTGCAACGTAACGATGGTCCGGTTCGGCCTGCTCGGTCCGCTGATCGTCCACGATGGTCAGCAGTCCCGGCCGATCACCGCCGCGAAACTCCGCGTGATCCTGGCAGCGCTCCTCGTCCGCGCGCCGCATGTCGTGTCCGCCGACGAACTCGCGGATCTGGTCTGGGAGACGGATCCGCCACGCAAGGCCCGGGCCGCGCTCAACACCTACCTCGGCCGGCTGCGGCAGGCGCTCGGCCCACTCGGTGATCGCGTCCGCACCGCCCCGCGGGTTACGTCATCGACGTCGCCATGGACGAATTCGACCTCACCATGTTCGCGGCGCTGGCACGACCGTGGCGCCTCCGCCGCCGAGCGGGGTGACGCCGACATGGCCGCATCACGGAACTGCGGCCGGCGCTGGCGTTGCGTCGTGGAGAGCCGTTGGTCGACATCCCGTCGAGCCGGCTGCGGCATGACGCCGAGCAGCGGTTCGCCGAGATGGAGGCGCGCACGTGGGAGGTGTGCGTCGAGGCTGAACTCGAGAGCGGCCGGCACGCCCAGATCCTCGGCGACATCCAGCAGTTGGTGGCCGCGCATCCGTTGCGGGAGCGTCCGCGCGAGCAGTTGATGACCGCGTTGTTCCGCGCGGGCCGTCGTGCGGACGCGCTCGCGGCGTTCCACGAGGCGCGAGCACGTGCTGGTCAGCGAACTCGGCATCGAACCCGGGCCGGGCCTCCGGCAGATGCAGCAGATGATACTGACCGCCGACGCACCCGCGGTCACACCGCCGACCCCGCCCGACCGCCGGCCGCGGCCCCTCGATCACCCCGGGTCAGCTGCCGAGCGACATTCCGGATCTGACCGGCCGGTCCGCCGAGATCGCCGCCATCCGCGCCGCCATCGACGATCAGGCGAGGCTCAACCCGGAGCGGCAGCCGTCGCCGTGATCACGGGCTCCGGCGGCGTGGGCAAGACGACGCTCGCCGTCCACGTGGCGCACCGCCTGCGCGACCGGTTTCCTGATGGACAGCTCTACGTCAATCTCCGCGGCACCGGTGACAGCCCCGAAACCGCCGACGTGATCGTCGCCCGGCTGCTCCGCGACCTCGGTGTCGGCCCCGATCGTGTGCCGGTCGACCCGGCCGAGCGCGGCAACCTCTACCGCAGCGTCCTCGCCGACCGCCGGGTGCTCATCGTGCTCGACGACGCCAGGGACACCGCGCACGTGCGGCCGCTGCTGCCCGGTTCGCGACGTGCGCGGTCATCATCACCAGCCGGGGCAACCTGACCACATTGCCGGCCGGACGCCGGATCAGCCTGGACATGCTCGACGTCGCGGCGGCGAGCAAGCTGTTCACCCGCCTCGTCGGCGTCGACCGGGTCACGACCGAGCCCGACGCCGTCACCGCGGTGCTACGCTGCTGCGCCGGTCTTCCGTTGGCCATCCGCATCGCCGCGGCCCGCGTGGCCGGGCGTCCGGGCCGCACGATCCGCACGCTGGCCGACCGGCTCGCCGATGCGACGGCGCGATTAGATCAACTGCAGGCAGACGACTTGGGGGTACGCGCTACCTTCACGATCGGCTACACCCGCCTACCGAAGGCGCCCACGCCGCCGAAGCGTTCCGCCGCATCGGCCTATGGCCGGGCCGGATCTCGACGCACCGGCGGTGAGCGCGTTGATGGGCCGCCCGCTCGACGCGGTCGACGCGGCCTGGAAGCCCTGGTCGAGGCGCATCTGCTGCAGAATCCGGGCCCGGAACGGTACCGGCTGCACGATCTGCTCGCGGTCTTCGCCCGGGAGCGCGCGACCTCGAAGACCCGGCCGCCGAGCGGGAGGCCGCGATCCGTCGCCTCCTGACGTGGTATTTCCACAGTGCCGTCAACGCCGACACGCACCTGCGCCCGCACCGCATCCCGGTGCCACTCGAACCGATCGAGCCGGGCGTCAACCGCTCACGTTCGACGACTACGGCGCCGCCCTGCGGTGGTGTCAAAACGAACAGGCAAACCTGATCTCAGCGGTCCGCGTCTGTGCCGTCAACAACCAGTTCGGGCACGCGTGGCGGCTCGCGCTGACGCTCTGGTCGTTCTACTACATCGTGAAGCGCCGCGACGACTGGCTCGCCACCAGCGAAATCGGGTTGACTGTGCCCGGCTCAGCGGAGACCGCCGGGCCGAGGGCGCCATGCTCGCCAGTCTCGGCACCGCGCTCTGCGAGAGCCAGCAGTACGACGACGCCATCGACCACTACCGGCAGGCGTTGGAGCATCTCCGGGCGGCCGGAGACACCGAACGGGAATCGCAGACACTGAACAGCCTCTCCATCGCGTACGCGGAAACGGGCATATTCTCTGACGCTCTGCGCAGTTTCGCCGAACTCCGGACCTTCAACGAACGGCTCGGCAACCGGCAGCGCACCGGCCTCGCGCTCGGGAACATGGCGCTGTGCTACCTCGAACTCGGCCGGCCGCAGGACGCGATCGCGCACAACCATCAGGCGCTCGCGGCCTATCGGGAGGTCGGCGACCGCTACTGCGAGGCGATCGCGCTCGCCAATCTCGGCGAGGTCTACATGCGCGTCGGCGACCGGGAGCTGGCGACCGCGAGCTTCGCCGCCGCGATCCGGTTGCACACCGAGGTCGGCAACCGGCACGGCGTCGCGCGCACGCTGCACATGCTCGGCCGGCATCAGGCCGCCATCGATCTCAGTGCCGCCGCTCGCGAGTCGTGGGCGCGAGCGCTGGAGATCTTCATCGATCTCGACGACGCCGAAGCCGATCAGGTCCGGGCCCGCCTGACCGAATCCGCCGTCGCCGTGGCCAGCTGATTCCGCTCCGCGTGATCGCGACGTGATCGTCGCGTGAGCGCTGTCTGCGAATCTCGACCCGCAACAACCGAGTGCCGGCGCCGTGCCGGCTCGGTGTTCAGGGGAGGTTCCATGACAACATCACTGATCGGCCGGTCGCGCGCGCGGCGGCTGCTGACCCGGGCCGGCATGTTCGGCGCCGTGGTCACGGCCGTCGTCACTGTCGCCGCCGGCACCGCGTTCGCGGCCTCGGGCACGGTGCACACGTCGTCCGGCGAGGCCGTCAACGTGCGCTCCGGTCCGCACACGTCGTCGAGCGTCGTCGGCTCGATCGCGAGCGGCACGAGCATCTCGTTCAACTGCCAGACCTATGGCGATACCGTGACCGGCCTGTACGGCACCGGTGACATCTGGGACCACGTGTCCAACGGCTACGTCTCGGACACGTACGTCTACACCGGCGCGGACGGTCTCGTCGCACCGCTGTGCAGCGGCTCGGCGTCGGTGTGCTCGACGAGCGGCCTCGGCGACCCGAACAGCTGCACCACGGCCGTCGCGTGGGCGAAGTCGCACGAGACGACGACCTACCACGATGAGTATTACCGGGCGTGTGATCACGTTGTCGCGCTGGCGTACGGGTTCTCCTTCTCCGGTTCGGAGACCGCATACATCCACTGGACCCAGATCCCGTCCGGGTACAAGCACGCCGGTGACACCAACGTGCCGGCGGGTGGGCTCGCGTTCTTCTCCGGCGGCGACGGCCACGTCATGATCTCGATTGGCGGCGGCAACTTCGTCTCGAACGACATCGGTGGCAACGGCACCCTGACGGTGACCACGATCGCGAAGATCAAGAGCCAGTGGGGCAAGCCGTACCTCGGCTGGGCGCAACCCTGGTTCAAGGCCAACCACTAGCCCACCCGGCCCTCCGGCCCCCGGCGTAACCGCTCATCACGCCGGGGGCCGCGTGCTGTCCTCCGCGCCGCAAGCGGCGCATCCGACTGAGCCGCATCTGTATGCCCGAGCGGCATCTGTTTGCCCCGAGCGGCATCGCAATGATGAGAAAGGCATTCCTCATGAACAGAAGCAAAGTCGGCGGTTTCCTGGCCGCCACCGCGATGGGCGCGGCCGCGTTCGTCGCGCTCGGCTCGCCCGCCTACGCCGAATCAGCCCCGAGCTGCTCCAGCACGGTGCAGATCGGGTCCACCGCCTACCTGACCGTCAGCGGCCAGACGTTCGCGTCGGTCAAGCAGTTCAAAGGCTGTGGCAAGAACTGGGGTTACGTGTACGTCTGGGAGGGCTATCGCGACTCCCACAGCTCGTGGAGTGTCTGCGCGGCGGTTTCGACCGTGAACGCGTCCGGCACGGGGGAGCACGATCTGCAGGGCGTGCAGTGCAGCACGAAGAAGGTCGAGACCTGGTCCCTGGGTACGAACACGCTGGCCGACTGCACCGAGGCGTCCGGCATGTACGGCAGCGATCCGTTCGAGCCGGTCGTCGGCTGGGTCTCCACGAGCGTGCGATGCTGACCCGCGTACGCGGCGCCGTCGCCGCCGGTGCGATCCTGGCCGCCTCGGCGATGTCCCTGCTCGTGAGCGCGGCACCGGCGAACGCGTCGGCGGCAAGCGCGGCCACCCTGGCGGCGGCGAACGTCGGCAAGTCGGCCGGCACCTGCGCGAACCACCCGACGACGAACACGCTCGGCGGCAGCCAGTTCGACGGCAGTTGCACCGGCGGCGGCTCCGGCGTGCCGAACGGTCCGGAATCGTGGTGCGCCGACTTCGCTCGCTGGGTCTGGGGCAACTCGGGGCTCAACACGACCGGGCTGACGTCGGCCGCGGAGAGCTTCCGCACCTACGGCCGCACCAACGGCACCTCGGTGAGCACGGTCGCGCCCGGTGACGCCGTGACGTTCGCGTCCAGCCCGGGCGCGTACGCCGACCACGTCGCGCTGGTGGTCAGCGTCAACGCGAACGGTTCCTTCGTGGTGGCGAACGGAAACTGGGGCGGCACGGGTAACGGCGAGGCGTTCACGCTGTCGTCGTCGGTCGTCGAGGAGACCATCCCGGCGTCGCAGGCGTCGGTCGGCTCGTTCGCGACGTCCGAGAATTACTACATCACCTCGATCGACGCGCCGTTGGGCAGTGCTCCGCCGGCGAACCCGTACACACCGACGCAGGTCTGCGGCACCGGATACGCCGTCGTCGACTCGCATCCGCTCACCGGGGCGACGATCTACCTTCTCTACAACGCCGCCAACGGCAACAACTGCGTGGTCACGCTCGCGACGGCGGACACCGGTTCGGTTCCGATGAACGCGACGCTGGCCGTGCAAGGCGGCGGCTCCGGCAGTGACGCGCACAACTATGACTGGTACGCCGGGCCGGTCGTCGAGAACGCGCCGAGCGCCTGCGTGAAGTGGGGCGGCACGTACAAGACGAGCACGTGGACGAGCGCCTTCAGCCACTGCGGCTAGCGGGTATCTCGCGGCGCCACGGCTCGTCCGTGGCGCCGCGTTTCCCGTCACTACTCGGCGGGCTGCTCCAGGACCTGCTTGAGGCGGTCGATCTGGCGCACCTCTTTCTCGAATTCCTTGGCGATCAGGCTCGCCATGAACCGCATCGCGCCGGTCGGATCGACCTCGAGCGTGGAGCGGACGGTGGTGCTCGACGGCCCGGTTTCGGTCAGCTCGAACCGGCTCGTCGGACGCACCGGACCCGCGGTGACCCGGGAGCCGAGCCGGTTCGGTGGCTCGTACTCGTCGATCACGTAGTCGCTGGGCACACGGCTGCTGCCGGGGCCGCGGACGGTCTGCCGGTAGGTGGCGCCCATGCCGGTGCTCTCGGACGTGCGTTGGATCTCCTCGATGCCGTCGCGCCATCGCGGATCGTTGAGGCCGTCGGCGAGGAACGCGAACACCTCGGCGATGGGTCGGTCGATGACGACTTCGTGCGTGGCCTGCACCATGATGACATTGTCCCGCACATCGGCCGGTGGACGAACGCGGACCGATCGCACGGCGCGTCGCATTTGCCATGATTTGCCAGTAAAGGATAGTTGTCCGCGATGCGACGTGCCGACCTGCGGCGCCTCGTCGACAGGGGGACAGCTGCCGTGAGATACGCGAAATGGATCATGCCGGTGTCAGCCGTGGCCGTGCTGTCGATAGCGGGTGCCGCCGTGGCCGCGTCGGGATATTCAGCCAAGCCCGGCCCCTGCGTGGTGGTCGCGGATCCGACGCCGGCACATCACACCGAGTGCGCCTCGCTGGAACTCAATGGACAGTCGTACACGGACACCGATCTGAGTTACGCGAACTTCCACTCAGCCTTCCTGATCGGATCGGACCTCACCGAGGCGACGCTCGTGCACGCCGACCTCACCTATGCCTGGCTCGCCAGTGCGAAGTTCGTGCACGCGGACCTGACCGACGCCGACCTCACCCGCGCGAATCCGCGGTCGACCGACTTCGACGATGCCGTGATGCTGCGGGCCGACTTGGCGCGTACCGATCTGAACCGGGCCACGTTCACCAAGGCACACATGATCCAGGCGAACCTCGACCACGCGTTCGGGCTGCATGTGGTGTTCACCGACGCGGACCTCACGCGCGGGACGCTCACGAACGTCGACTTCACGTCCGGCATCTTGATCCGCACGAAGCTCGCACGCGCCGACCTGACCCGGGCCGTGCTGAACGGCGCGGACCTGACCGGCGCCGACTTGCCCGGCGCCGTGCTCACCTCGGCCGAACTCCAGGACACCCGCTTCGGTGGCGCCAACCTGACCGGCGCGAACCTCACCAACGCGAACCTCGGCGGCGCCCGTCTCGCCGGTGCCACGCTCGACGGTGTGATCTCCTCCGGGATCAAGGGCAAGCCGGCGTCGCTGCCGGCCGGTTGGGAACTCGTCAACGGCGTGCTGCGGCACCAGACGCACGGCGGTCACGGCTACTGATCGCCCGTCCGTCATGTATCTCTCGAACGTGAAGCGCTCGAACGTGAAGCGGGAGGGGGCTCATGACGACCGACTGGATCACGTCGATGGCGATGTCCGGCGGGTCAGCGTTGGCGCAGGCGATGGCGACCGATGGCTGGAACGCCGTCCGCGCCCGCTGCGCCTCGCTCTTCGCCCACGGTGGACCCGAGCGCGGTCGCCAATTGCTCCGGCAGCTCGACGACGACGCGGCGGCCGTCACCGTGAGGGCCGGGGACCAGTGGCGGCCACAGATCGCCGACGCGTGGCGAGTCCGGTTAAGTGACTTGCTCAAGGCATATCCGGAGGCGCGCTCCGAGCTGGCGAAGCTGATCGCGGGCGCGCGCATAACCGTCCACCATCAGCAGATCGTCGCGACCGACCACGGCGTCGTCTACGCCGTCCAGGACGGGCAGCAGCACATCACGAACAACGGACCGGCGACCCGGTGAACGCGGTTACAACGTCTCGCTGGCCGCCCGGCGAATGACTTCGAGGATGACCTCGGGGTGGCTGACCATCGACAGGTGGCCCGCGTCGACCTCGGTGATTTTCGCTTTGGCGCGTTCAGCCATGCTGCGTTGCGACGCCGGCGTGATGATGTTGTCGGCCGTGCCGAGTGCCCACCACGACGGGATCGTCTTCCAGGCCGGCGCACCCGACGGAATGCCACCGGCGCTGAACGCCCAGGGGCGCTGGGCCGCGTAGAGAAGCGCGACGGTCGCGGGCTGGACGCCGTTAGCGAACTTGTCCGTGAACACGTTCTGCTTCAGGAACAGGTCGGCGTCGCCTTGGGGCGCGCCCGGGTAGGGCACGAAGTCGAAGAGGGTCTGCGGGTCGCCGGCCAGGGCCGAGTCGGCGCCGGCGAGCGGGAAGATGGTCTCACCCTCCTCGGGTGCGAACGCGTCCACGTAGACGAGGGCCTTGACGTTGCTGTTGCCCGTGGCCGCGTTCGTGATGACACCACCGCCGTAGGAGTGCCCCACCAGCACGATCGGCCCGCTGATCGTCGACAGGAAGCTCGTGACGTTCGCGGCGTCGTTGGTGAGCGACCGGAGCAGGTTCGGTGGGACGCGCACCGTGTAGCCATCGGCGAGCAGGTGGGGTGTCACGCCGTTCCACGATGAGCCGTCGGCCCAGGCACCGTGGACCAGCACGATGGTGGCGTTCGATGTCGGCTTCGAATCTACAGACACGGCCTATCTCCTGTCCCGATGAATCTGGAATCTCATCTTAAGACCGAATCTGTTCCCTAGTGTCCGGATTACGTGTTGTCGGGCTTGATGATCAGCGGGCCGGCACCCACCGAGGCAGCCGCGCGGAAACCTGGCGCGACCGCCGCCGTGAGCTGCTCCGCCTCCGCCGGATCGAAGTGGTACCCGGTCGCGGTCGCCAGGGCGAGAGCCCGCCCGGCGTGGTACGCGGCGTTGGGCGGGTCCCGGTGCGCCGTGATCGTCACGAGCGCTGCCAGCGCCTTCGCTTCGCACACGCGGTAACCGCCGCGCTCGGCGATGTGCAGCGCCTCCGTGAGCCACGCGTACGCGTCATCGAGCTGGTCGAGGTCACGCGCCGCCCGGCCGAGCGTCAGCAGCGTCTCGATCTCGTACTGAAGGTTGCTGATGCCACGCGCGATCGCGAGCGCCGCGGTCCCGAGTTCCAGCGCGCCGGCCGGGTCGGCTGCGGTTCGGCGTGCCTCGGCGGCGACGGTAAGCGCGTACGCCTGGTTGAACGGGTCACCGATGTCGCGTGCCAGGCCGACCCCGATTCCGGCGAATCGGCCGGCCAGCCGCGTCTGCCGACGACGGAGGTGTAAGTGAGCCAGTGTCGTGATGGCCAGGCTCGCGCCGGTCCGGTCGCCGGCGCGGCGGGTCAGGACCAGACCGTGCGCCAGATCGCGGCGCGCCTCGGCGTACTGGCCCAACAGCGTGCGGCCGTAGCCCCGGTTGGTCAGCGCCATGCCCTGCCCCGAGAGCGAACCGTAGTCGCGCATTATTTGGGCAGTCCGGCCGAACTCGGAGACGGCGGCGTCCAACCGACCGCAATTGAGGTACATGACGCCCCGGTTGTTCCGGATCAGCGCCTCGGCCATCGGCGTGAGCCCGTCCGTGATGTCCAGCGCGCGCTGCGCATAGCGCAACCCTTCCGCGGGCTGGCCCAGGTCGGAATGCACGATGCCCAGATAGATCAGGGCGGTCATCTCGCCGTGCCGCCAGCCGATCCCGGCGGCGGCCTGCTGCGCGGCAATCAGGTGCCGCATCGCCCGGTCGTATCCCGCCGTGGACCGAAGTGCCCAGCCGAGGCTGAGTTCGGCGGCCGCGATCCCGGTGTCGTCACCGCTCGCGCGCGCGGCCGCTCGGGCAGCGGTGGCCGTGCGCAGCCAGTCGTCGTCGTAGCGCCGCAATGCGAAGAACCCGCGCAACTGGTCCGCGAGCAGCCAGGCGAACTCGGTGGCGCCTGCCGGCGGTTCGACGATGATCGCCACCAGGTTGTCGCGCTCGGCCTCCAACCACGCCATCGCGGCGCCCGCCTCCGAAAAGCTGGCGACCGCGCCGGCAGGCGGCCGCGCGGGTTCAAGACAAGCGGCATGTGGGTACGCCATCGCGGCGGCAGCCCGGGCGCGAGCCAGATAGTGCCGGAGCAGCCGGGCGACCATGGCAGCGCGGTCAGCCGGCGAGTCCACGGCGATCGACTGCTCCGTCGCGTACACGGCTAAAAGGTCGTGGACGGAATATCGGCCCGGCGCGTGTTCGTCGACCAGGTGGTGCCGCGACAGGATCCGCAGGTCGGTCGTGTACGCGCGGCCGGCCAACTCGGCGATCGCCGCCGTCGACAGGTCATGACCAGGTGCGGCACCGATGAGACGTAGCAGGCGGCGCGGCCCGGCGTCGAGCGTGTGGTAGGTCAGATCGAACGCCGCGCGCACCGCACACTCGGGATCGTCGGGCACCTGCAAAGCCGAGAGGCGGTCACCGGTACGCAGCGCCTCGACGTAACCCGCGATCGTACGGTCGCGGCGCTCGGTGAGGTTGGCGGCCGCGATCCGGATCGCGAGTGGCAGGTGCGCGCACAGCCGAGCCAGTTCTTCGATCCCCAGCAGTTCCTCGACGTCATGCCGTGCCGGGATCTCGGTTGGGGCGCGACGATCGAGCAGCGATCCGAGCAGGCGTGTGGACTCGTCGGCGGTCAGCACGGTCAGCCTCATCGGCCGGGCGCCCTCGCGCGCGACGAGTCCCGGCATCTCGCTGCGGCTCGTGATGATCGTGAGGCACCCGCCGCCACCCGGCAACAGCGGCCGGACCTGCGCCGTGTCCTGCGCGTTGTCCAGCACGACCAGCAGCCGAAGATCGGCCGTCAGCGTGCGGAACAACGCCGACGCGGCGTCGATGTCGACCGGGGTCCGGCGGGGTGCGACGCCGAGACCCTGCAGCAGCACACCGAGCGCCCTCAGCGGTGTCATCGGCGCGCCGCCGGCGAACCCGCGCAGGTTCACGTAGAGCTGGCCGCTCGGAAACATCGACCGGGACCGCTGACCCCAGTACGTGACCAGCGCCGTCTTGCCGATGCCACCCTCGCCCGACAGCGCCACCACCCGTCGGTCTGAGCCCACGACCGCGTCGAGCGCGGCGATTTCCGCAGCGCGACCGATGAATCCGACGGGAGCCGCAGGCAACGTCGCCGGTGTGACAACACTGTCCACGTCGGACTCGGCATCGATCCCGCGCTGGCCGGTCGCATGGATCGAGCCGGAGGTCGCGGTGAGGCCCGTCGTGTGGATCGAGCCGGGGGTGGCCGCGAGGTCGAGCGCCGGGTCGCATCGCAGGATCGCCTGCTCCAACTCCCGCAACGCGTGCCCAGGATCGAGACCGTGCTGTTCCACCAGCGTCACGCGCAGATCGCGGGCGACCCGCAGCGCCTCGACATGGTTGCCGTTGCGGTACAGGGCCAGCATCAGTTGCCCGGTCAGGCGTTCCCGCAACGGAAAGCGGTCGACGAGCCCGAACAGCTCGGCTGCCACGTCGGCGTGCCGGCCGAGCCCGAGCTCGAGGTCGAACAGATGCTCGTACGCCTGGACCCGCTGTTCCTCGATGTGAACCCGGTGCGAGGCGGCGTAGGCGGCGTTGATTCCAGTCAGTGATGTGCCGGACCACAGTTCGAGCGCCGGCCGGAGGATGGCGATCGACGTCGCCGGATCGGTGGTGGCCCGTGCTTCACGCGCTCGTGCCGTGAACTCATCGAGGTCGAGCTGACCGGGATCCAGCGTGATCGTGTATCCGGTGGGCCTGGTCTGGATCGGGTCGCCGGCGCCGGCCGAGGCGATGAGCCGCCGCAGGATCGACATGTCCGTCTGCACCTGGTTGCGGGCGGTCGATGGACCCTGGCCCTCCCACAGCGCCGAGACGAGCCGATCCGTCGTGACCAGCGTATTGCGGTTGAGGAGCAGGTAACCGAGGATCGCCCGTTGCCTCGGCCGCCCGGTCGGCACTGGCTGACCGGCGAAATCGGCCGCGACCGGGCCCAACACTCGAAACCGCATGCGCTCCTCGATGGATGGCCGTTGCGCACGTAATCCTACTGGTGTGCCGCCGCCCGCGCTTACCCGTACGCATCAGGAACGCATCACAGATTCATCAGGGCCGCTGACACGCTTCGCTGTGGTCAAGGGGTTGCCGGGTCCCGACCGCGCGCTATTCCGAACGGGGGAACGCGGTCTCTACCTGGTCGAAAGGGCTCACGGATCCCGACGCGCACATGCGTCCACCGCCCCCGCGTCGTGATCGGGGGGTGGTGGACGCTGTGGTTTTCCGTGCGGCCGTCAGAACGATGGGGGTTCCGGGTCGGTCTCGTAGATGTGCCCGGTCGGGGACTTCCAGATCAAATGACCTGGTGTCGGCTGGGTGACCACCCATTTCGTTTCGTCCTTGAGCCGGTGATGGTGGCGGCACAGCACGGCGAGGTTGTCGTGCGCGGTCTTACCGCCTTTGGCGTGCGGGATGGTGTGGTCGAGGTCGGCGTAGCGGGCGCGGCGGTTGCAGCCGGGTGCGCGGCAGGTGCGGTCACGGGCCCTGATCCAGCGGGTTAACGCGGCTCCGGGCCTGCGCCGGTTCGGGTCGGCTTCCACGGGCGGCATCGGCCGGATCTCGCTGGTTCGTTGCCGGGGCGCGCAGGCAGGTTGCGGCGACGGCTCGGCGGCTGACGGCGCCGTTGGTGCGCGATCGCCGCAGGGTTGCGTGGGTCGCGGTGAACCGCCACGCCCGCCGGGTTCGTCCGGCGCGCCGGGTTCATCCATCCCCGCGGCGGCTGGTGTCGGTCGAGCACCCAGCAACCCGTGGGCGAGGAGTTCTCCGCCGGGGCCGACGGCGCTGAACTGCCACTGCGCCACCGCCGCCTGCGAGGCCAGGATTTGCCGGGCGATGTCGGCTGAGACGGGTCCGTATCCGGCCAGGGTGGCGGGTTCGGTGCCGGCACCGGTCGCGGTGTCCCACGGCACCACCAACTCGATGACCCCGGCCCGGTGGATCGGGCTGGCACCGATGCCGACGCCTTCGAGCAGGTCCAGGAACGTGTCCGCCCGCAACTGCTCCAGCGTGCGGGCATCGCCGGTGAGTTTGATCCCGCGAGCGAACGCGTCCACCCGCTCGAACGCCGCCGACACCCGAGCCGCCGGCAGCAGGATGCCGTAGAGCGAGGAGGTGCCGTCCTCATCCGGGGTGGTGCCGATGCTGCGGGACCCGAGCTTCTTCGAGGTTCGCTGCGCCGCCCCACCGGGGTCGGCCTTCAGGACGGCTTTGCGGATCCGGGCCCGTAACTGACTGGTCGTCCATTCCCCGGCATCGGGCAGCAGTGTGGCGGCGATCGCGGCGGCGAGGGTGTCATCGACGGTGGCGAGCAGGTCGTAGAACAGCCACGCACGCCGGTAGTCGATGTCCCCGACCGCAAACGCCGCCAACACCTGCGGCAACACCGTGGTGAGGTATTTCCCGAACTGGACCTGGCACCGGGCCTGCCCCGGCGTCCACGTCAACGCGACCGCGACCTCGTCCGTGTCATACCCCTTCTCCGCCGCCGCAGCCACCGTCACCACCGAGGTCAGCAAGGTCGCGGACGCCACGGCGGCAGCCCGGGCAGCCCGCTGCATC
Organism: uncultured Actinomycetota bacterium; assembly: GCA_963797605.1. Lineage (GTDB taxonomy): Bacteria > Actinomycetota > Actinomycetes > Mycobacteriales > Micromonosporaceae > DASQPR01. The sequence continues at coordinate 269,945 of CAWCPX010000013.1, forward strand.
GCCTCAACCACATCGTCGTCAACGACCTTCACCCCGTCGACGCTACCGACGAAAACCCGTCCCGGGAGGGGCCAGCGGAGGGGGCCATTACCTTGGCCAAACCATCGAACACAGACGATCAACAGTGGGTGCCGATCGCGAACGGATGCGGATCAGACGTACCCGCGTCAGGATGTTGATCTTGCTCTTGGGCCTGCTAATCGGTGCCACGACCGATCCGGCTGCGGAGGTCCGACCGGCTCAGCCACGCTGGCACGAGCGGCTGGCCGGAAGGAGTGGCAGGCGACCTGCGCACCAACGGCCGGGCCAGCCTGCTCGTCGGCGCGCTGTCGGCCGGGCTGGTCGCCCTCGGCTTTCAGCAGACATTTCTGCCCGGCCTGGTCTTGAGAACATGTCGTAGGCGCGCGGTACGGTGCGGACCGATCGAGACCAAGCCCCGGAGGTAAGCGCGTGACCGATTTCGACGAGCAGGGCCGCCCCGAACCGCCGATCGCGGCCGATGAGGCGGGCGTCATCCTCGGCTTTCTGGAGTTTCAGCGGGCGACGTTGGCATGGAAATGTTCCGGGCTCGACGCGGAAGGGGCTCCAAGCCACCGTCGGCGCCTCGTCGATGACGCTGGGCGGGATGCTGAAGCACATGGCCTACGTCGAGGATCACTGGTTCAGCTGGTCGCTGCACGGGCGCGACCGGGCCGACCAGTGGACCTCCGTCGACTGGGCTGCCGACCGTGACTGGGAGTGGCACTCGGCCGTCGACGACACGCCCGAGCAGCTCCTGGCCGGCTGGCAGGCATCGGTCGAGGTGTCTCGCGCGCTGGTCGCGAAGGCGCTGGCCGACGGTGGCATGGAGCGCTTGGCCGTCGCGTGCGTCGGCCGACCGGCAACAGCCGTCGCTGCGGTGGACCGTGGTGCACATGATCGAGGAATACGCGCGGCACAACGGCCACGCCGACCTGATCCGGGAATCGATCGACGGTCTGACGGGGGAGTAGCAGCGGCGGGCCGCCGAGCTGACTGATCGCCAGGAGGCGGCCCTCGCCCCGACCACGGCTGTTTTACAGGTCTTTCATGGCGTCCTGCATGGCCCGGTCGATGTCCTTCGGGGAGACGCCGAGTTCGGCCGCCGTCTCCTTCTCGGCCTTCGTGACGGCCTTCTCGATCGCCTGCCGGACCTTGGATTCGCCGATGACGACCAAGCCGGCCTCGCCGGGATCGATGAAGTTGCCGAGTTCCTTGACATCGGAGCGGGACATGCCTTTGCGCAGGTGGCCGCCTACGCCGCCGACCACGCCGCCGACGGCCGCGCTCGCCAGGATCGACGGCGGGAAGATCAGGCCGAGTGCCGCGCCGGCCGCGATGCCGCCCCACGCGCCGTGGCGGGTCGCCGTCTCGTCCTTGTTCTCGTGCACCTTGCCGCTGATGTCCTTGGTCACGACGGCTGAGTCGTAGGAGCCCACCAGGCCGCTGTCGTGGAGACCCTTGACGATCTCGTAGTCGTCGCGGGCGGCGGCTTCGTTGGGATAGGTGGCGACGAAAATGAAGGTGTCATCGTTCTTGGCCATGGATGCTCTCCCTCGTGTGCACGCGGATAGGGCCACGGTGGCAGCCGCGTAGCACCGCCGGTGAGGCCCGCACGATCGACGCTACAGCGGTCGCCGCGCCGGAGAGACAAAATGCGCATTTAGCCGACGGTACGTGGTGCGCGTCGAGATCCGGCGCGCACCACGTGATCGGTTAGCGGCAGGGCTGGAACGTCGAGTCGTCCAGGTCGACGCTGAACTTGACGCCGTTGAAGTTCGCGGCGTTGTCCGCGCTGCAGAACTTCGACGTCGCGAGGCTGTACTCGGCCTGGAAGACCGGCTTGTTCGCGGCGACGTACTGGTCGTATCCGTAGGAGCCGTTCTGCGCGGTCGTGCATTCCTTGTACTGGTTGCACTGCTCGTTCAGCGCGCCGTCGAAGTACGGCATGAGCGTCGGGATCTGCTCGTTGTCGTTCTTCTGCAGCACCGACAGGCCCCGGCTGTGCGAGTCGTTCGCGAGCGTGGCGTTGTAGAAGCCTGGTCGGCAGCCTTCAACGTGAAGCCGGTCTTGTTCGTGTAGCCGTCGACGTTGTCCAACTCGACCATGTCGAAGCCCTTCTGGTGACACATGTCCAGGCGGGCGTCCATGATCGCGCGGAGCGGGCTGTTCGCTTTCTGCACGTCGCGCACGTCGAGCCACTTCTCGCCGGGCCAGCCGTTGCCCTTGCCGAGGATCGCGGCCGGGAACTGGGCGGCGTCGGGCCGCCAGTTCTCGTAGGTGCCGGCCGACAGGTAACAGACGGCCTTGATGCCGGCGGCGTGCAGGTTCGCGACGTTGGCGGCGGCTGTTGTCGAACCCGTCGACGTCGTACATCTGCACCGCCCGGTAAGGCGCCGTCGGGACTTGCGACAACACCCAGTTCCAACTGGTACGCAGAGCCGGATGCCAGCAACTCGAGCAGGCGACCGGTGTCGGAAGCGCGGGCGTGGCCGAAGCCGGAGCCGCGGCCACCGCACTGAGCGTGGCGAGCAGAATCGCGCCGCCGGCGAACATCGACAACCGACGGATTACGCGGGTACGTGTCATGGCAGACCTCCGCTGATCCGGAAGCTGTTCCGCACTCGCAGCGCGCCCCTCGGCCCGCTCCGTGGCTCGGCGCAGTTCCGTCACTCGGTGTGAGGGCGATCTGTCACCGGCCAGCCTCCGTGAGGCGATTCAACCAACGCGACCGCGGTACGTCGAGCGCGGCGACACAAATGGACATTTCTCGATGCGCGTTTGCGACCGATGCGTGTCCACGGTGGCGCGCGCAGTTACGGTCCGCGCGGTTCACGCCTCGCGCGGTTCACGCCTGCGCGGTTCACGGCTCGCGCGGATTACGCCTGCACGGTTTGCGGCTCGCGCGGTTTACCCCTGCGCGGTTCACGGCTCGCGCGGATTACGCCTGCGCGGTTTGCGGATCGCGCGGTTCACGCCTTGCGCGGTTTGCGGCTCGCGGTTTCCACCTCGCGCCGTTCTCAACGCGCGCGGTTTACGTCTCGCGTACCGTCCGCGCGATCGTGACCTTCACGCCGGCGGCCTCGATCGCGGCGAGCGCGGCCGGATCGGCGTCGTCGTCAGTGACGAACTCGTCGATGTCGGCGAGCGGGCAGATGCGGGCCAGGCAGACGCGGCCGACCTTGGATCCGTCGGCGACGACGATCACGCGCTCGGCTTGATGGATCATCGTCGCGTTCGTGTTCGCTTCGATGTCGTCATGTGTCGTCAGGCCGGTGCGCGCGGAGATGCCGTCCACGCCGACGATCGCGATCTCGATGTTCAGGCCGGCGAGCGTGCGGTCGGCGATCGGGCCGACGAGTTCGTAGGACTGCGTCCGTGAGACACCGCCGGTCATCACGAGCCGCAGTCGAGGCCGGAGCGCGAGTTCGGCCGCGATGTTCAGCGCGTTCGTCACGACGGCCAGGTCGTAGCGGTCGGCGAGGAGCCGGGCCACCGCATGCGTGGTCGTGCCGCCGGTGAGCCCGACGGTCAATGGTCCGTGCGGCAGCCGGGACAGCGCGGTGCGGGCGATCGCCTGCTTTTCGTCGCGGCGTTGCCCGATGCGATAGCGGACGGGCAACTCGTAGCTGACGTCGGCCGCGATCGCCCCGCCATGCGTGCGCGCGAGTAGTTTCTGGTCTTCGAGCGCCTGCAGGTCGCGCCTGATCGTGGCGACGGAGACCGCGAACTCCTCGGCGAGGGCGCCCGCGTCGACGGAACCCTCGACGGAGACGCGGTCGAGGATGGTGGAGACGCGATCGGCGCGGCGCAACGTGCTGCGGGGCATGGGGCTCCTCCGCTGAATCATGGAGAGGACGGCGGTCACAAACGCGCAGTCACGATAGTTCGTTTGCGCGTGATTGGAAAGAAATCCTTGTGCCGGCGTCCTGCCGGGCCGGAGAATCCGCCAATGGCTGTGATCACGTTCCTCGGCGCGGGCAGCGTCGTCTTCACCCGCGAACTCCTCGCCGACCTGCTCGGCTTCCCCGAACTGCGCGACGTCACCCTGTCGCTGCATGACATCCATCCGGAACGGCTCGCCACCGCCGAGGCCATCGCGCGGCAGACCGCGCTCCAACTCGGCGCGACACCGACGATCCGGGCCAGCCTCGACCGCCGCGAAGCGCTCGCCGGCGCCGACTACGTCATCAACTCGATCCAGGTCGGCATGCACGCCGCGACGCTGACAGACTTCGAGATCCCGGCCCGGTACGGGTTGCGGCAGACGATCGGCGACACCCTCGGCATCGGCGGCATCTTCCGTGGCCTGCGTACGTTTCCGGTGCTGGCCGGCATCGCGGCCGACATGCGCGAGATATGCCCGGAGGCGTGGCTGCTCAACTACACCAACCCGATGGCGATGAACATCGGCTACCTCGCGGCGATCGCGCCGGATCTCAAGGTCGTCGGCCTCTGCCACTCGGTCTACTGGACGGTCCGGGACCTGTGCGGCGTGATCGACGTGCCGTTCGAGGGCGTCTCCTACCGGGCGGCGGGGCTCAATCACCAGTCGTGGCTGCTGCGGTGGACGCGCGACGGCGAAGACCTCTACCCGTTGCTGGACGCCCGAATCGCCGCCGATCCCGAGTTACGGAGACGCGTACGCGTGGACATGTATCGCTCTTTCGGCTTCTATCCGACCGAGACCAGCGAGCACTCGTCGGAATACGTCCCGTGGTATCTCCACCATGACAGCGAGATCGAACGCCTCCGGATCCCGGTCGGCGACTACGTCAACATCAGCGCCGACAACCTGGCCGAATACCGACGCACGCGCGACGCCCTGGCCGCCGGCGAGCCGCTGGACATGGAGCGCGACGCCACCGAATACGCGCCGCAGATCATTCACAGCCTGGAAACCGGCACGGTACGCCTGATCCACGCGAACGTACGCAACACCGGCCTCGTCACGAACCTGCCCCGCGACTACGCCGTCGAGGTGCCGTGCGTCGTCGACGAGCAAGGCGTGCACCCCGAGTTCGTCGGCGACCTGCCGCTCGCGTGTGCGGCCGTCAATCAGGGCTTCGCCTCGGTCGGCCACCTCACGGTGCGCGCCGCGGTCACCGGCGATCCCCGCCTTGTCCGGCGGGCCGCGCAGGTCGACCCGAACGCGGGCGCCTCGCTGACGGTGGACGCGATCTGGGCGCTCTGCGACGACATGACGGCGGCGCACGGCGACTTGATCGCGCCCGAGCTGCGCGAGCCGGTCACGCGTTAAGGACGACCCAAACGCGCAATGCGAAATGTTCACTTGGACGCGAACCATTGATAGGCGAACAGAAACGAGCATAGATTGCCCGCCATGAACGTCACCGAAGATGAGATCGGCAGCCAGCCCGAGATCTGGCGGCGGGCGATCGGCTCGGCCGACCTGGTGGCCGACGTCCGGTCCGCGCTCGCGGCGCCGGGGGAGAGCGTGCTCGCGATCGGCTGCGGCACCTCCTGGTTCGTCGCGCAGAGCTACGCGGCGCTGCGCGAACGAGCCGGGCTGGGGGAGACCGACGCCCGCTGCGCGTCCGAGCCGGCCGGGCTTCGCCGCTACGACCGCGTCGTGGCCTTCTGCCGATCGGGCACGACGACCGAGGTGCTCGACGCGCTCGCCGCCGTCCCGGCCGGGACCCGCCGGGTGACGATCACGGCCGTCGAAGCGAGCCCGGCCGAGGCCGTCAGCGATGAGACGCTGGTGCTGGCCTTCGCCGACGAACGCAGCGTCGTGCAGACCCGCTTCCCGACCACCGTGCTCGCGCTCGCTCGCGCCGCGCTCGGTGAGCGGCGGCGGACCTGCCGGAAGCGGCGCGGGCTGCCCTCGACGGGAAGCTCCCCGCCGATCCGGCCGATGTCGACCACGTCGTGTTCCTCGGCCACGGCTGGACGGTCGGGATCGCGCATGAAGCCGCGTTGAAGGTCCGGGAGGCCGCGCAAGCGTGGTCGGAGTCGTACCCGGTGATGGATTTCCGCCATGGCCCGATGGCCGTGGCCGGCCCGCGCAGCCTCGTGTGGGTTTTCGGCACGCTGCCGGACGGCATGGCCGACACGGTCGCCGCCACCGGGGCCACGCTGCACCACGACAGCCTCGATCCACTCGCCGGGCTGATCCTCGCCCAGCGATTCGCCACCGCGCTCGCGGCACACCGCGGCCTCGACCCGGACCGGCCCCGCCTCCTGACCCGCTCGGTGATCCTGCCGCGCGACGCCGCACCCGTCGGCTGAGACACCCCCTTGCTACCTGCCCATCTCGCCCCCCGAGGTGATCCATGCACCGCTCGCCCGTTACCCGGCGCCGCGTCATCGGCGCCGCCGCGCTCGCTCTCGTTTTGCTGACCAGCGCCTGTCGCGGCGCCAAGGCCATTGACGACAAGAAGGACGCCGCCGCCGGCTACGACCCGAACGCAGACGTCACCATCACCTGGTGGACCGGTCAGGACGCCGACGCCGAGGCGCTCTCGGAGAAGCTCGCCGGCGAGTTCCACGCGTCGCACCCGCACATCACGATCAACACGTCGGCTGGCGCGTCCACGACCGACGACCTGCTCACGAAGCTGTCGGCCGGGTTCGCCAGCGGTGACTACCCCGACATCTCCTACGCGTACGGAAGTTGGGCCGGGCAGCTCGGAGCGAGCGGCAAGACGCAGAACCTGACCGACTGGGTCAAGGATCCGGCGATGGCGTGGTCGGAGTTTCCGGCCGCCGCGCGCACCACGGCCACACCGGCCGGGCGCGTGATCGGCGTCCCGGCCGTGGTCGACAACCTCGCGCTGATCTACAACAAGACGCTGTTCGACCGGGCGCACCTCGCCTACCCGACGAACGACTGGACCTGGGACGATTTCCGCACCGCCGCGAAGGCGCTGACGGACCGGTCGCGGAACATCTTCGGCACGGCGTACTCGGTCTCCGGCAGCGAGGACACGACGTGGCATCTGTGGCCGCTGCTGTGGCAGCACGGCGGCCAGATCCTCGACAAAAACGGCAAGCCCGCCTTCGACTCCGCCGCGGGTGTCGCCGCCCTGGAGACGCTGCGGCAGATGGCCGTCGACGACAAATCGATGTACCTGGACCAGACCGATCTGAAGTACGGCCAGCTCTTCGACGCGAACCGGATCGGCATGATGCTCTCCGGCCCGTGGTCGCTTTCCGACATCGCGACCGCGAAGGTGAACTACGGGGTGACCTACCTGCCCGCGTTCAACGGCGACCACGAGACGATCTCCGGGCCCGATGTCTGGGTGCTCTTCAACCACTCGGACCCGAACCGGGCCGGTGCGTCGCGCGCCTTCATCCAGTGGCTGACCAGCAAGGACATCGATCCGAAGTGGAACCTCGCCGAGGGTGACCTGCCGCTGCGATCCTCGGAGGCGGCCACGCCCGACTTCACGGCGTACGTCGCGCAGTACCCGGGCGCGCAGACGTTCTTCGACAACCTCGCGAACGCCAAGCAGGCACGGCCGACGATCGAGGCGTACCCGCAGATCTCGGACGACGTCGGCAAGGCGATCTCGGCCGTCCTGCAGGGCACCGACACCCCGAAACACGCGCTCGACAAGGCCGCTCAGCAGGCGACCGTGGCCCTGAACGGGTAGCGCGGCGATGACATTCGGACTGGCCACCGACCGCGTCGCGCCGGCGCGGTCGGTGGCGCCGCCGCAACCCGCCCGGCGGCGGCCGCGGGGCCGGTTGCGGCGCACGGTCACCGGATGGGCGTTCGCCGGCCCGGCCACGCTTATCGTGATCGGCCTGTCCATCTTCCCGGCGGCGTGGGCGTTCCTCATCTCGCGGACGAAGTGGAACGGCTTCACCCCGGCCGTGAACGTCGGCTGGCGCAACTACCGGACCATGGGGCAGGACGCCGAACTGCACGCCGCCGTCGGGCACACGATCACGCTGACGGTGCTCTTCGTGCCGTCGTCGATCCTGCTCGGCATGGTGATCGCGGTCGCGTTGAACCGGAAGATCAAGTTCATCGGCTTCTACCGGACTTGTGTCTTCGTGCCGTACGTCGCCTCCGCCGCGGCCACCGGCATCCTCGCGTCGTTCGTGTTCAACCCGCAGTTCGGCATCGCCAACGACACGCTGCGCCGGCTGCACCTGCCGACCCAGCAGTTCCTGGAGAGCCATACCCAGGCCCTCACGGTGATCTGCGTGATCGCGCTGTGGGGCGAGGTCGGCTTCACGGCCGTCATCTATCTCGCCGCGTTGCAGGACATCCCGAAGGACCTGATCGAGGCCGCGTCCGTTGACGGCGCCGGTCGCTTCCGGTCGTTTTGGCACGTGACGCTGCCACAGCTGCGGCCGGTCACGGTCTTCGCCGCCGTCTGGCAGTCGATCACCGCGATCCAGTTGTTCGATCTCGTCTACACCACGACCCGCGGCGGCCCGCTCGACTCCACCGAGACGGTCGTCTACTACATGTACAACCTGGCATTCCAGACCCAGCGATACGGGTACGGGTCCGCCGTCGCGTACGGGCTGTTCGCCTTCACCATGCTGCTGACGCTCGGCATGTTCTGGTACTCGAAGCGATCCAAGATCGAGGCGTTCTGATGGCGACTGAGACCACGCCGGCCCGCCGTCGGTGGCGGCTTCCGTTCAGCGGCTGGCATCTGTTGCTGATGCCGATGGCGCTGCTGTTCGTGCTGCCGCTCGTGCAGATGGTGCTGACCTCGTTCATGTCCGACGCCGACATCAACCGGTTCCCGCCGAAGTTCATCCCGACCCACCTGCACATCTCGGGGTACGTCGCGCTGTTCGCCCAGTCGCACATCATCCGGTGGCTGATCAACACGATCATCGTTGCCGGCATCGCGGTCGTGGCGAACCTCGTGCTGTGCTCGACGGCGGGCTACGGCTTCGCCCGGCTCAAGTTCGCCGGCAAGAACGTCGGGTTCTTCCTGATGGTGGCGACCGTGATGATCCCGACGCAGCTCCTGATGATCCCGACCTACCTCATGTTCGCCCGGATCGGCATCGTCGACACGCTCGCGGCCGCGTTCGTGCCGTGGCTCGCGACCGCGTTCGGCATCTTCCTGATGCGCCAGTTCTTCCTGTCCCTGCCGGCCGAACTCGAGGAGGCCGCCGCGATCGACGGAGCGTCCGCGTTTCAGCGGTTCTTCCGGATCGTGCTGCCGCTGGCGAAACCGGCGCTGGCGACGCTGGCGCTGTTCACGTTGCTCGACTCGTGGAACGACCTGGTCTGGCCGCTCATCGCGATCAGCAACGAGAAGTGGTACACGCTCCAGGTCGGCCTGACCATGTTCCAGGGCACCCGCCGCACCCAGTGGTCACTGCTCATGGCCGGCAACGTGATCGCCACGGCGCCGCTCATCATCGCGTTCATCGCGGCGCAGAAGCGGTTCGTCGCCACCATGACGTTCTCGGGCCTCAAAGGATGAGCGTTCACATGACGAGCGCTCAAGGGATGAGCGCGCACGGGATGACCGGCCTGAAACGGCTGCTGGTCGTCGGCGACGCCAACCCGGACCTCGTCTTGACCGGCGACGTCGTGCCCAGGTGGGGTCAGGCCGAGCAGTTGCTCAGCCTCGCCTCGCTGGTGCTCGGGGGCTCGGCCGCGATCACGGCGTGCGGCACGGCCCGGCTCGGCGTCCCGACCCGGCTTCTGGCCGCTGTCGGTGCCGACGTCTACGGCGCGTTCGTCCGCGAGACGCTGGTCGGTCGCGGCGTCGACACGACGGCGATCCGCACAGTGGCGGAGCCCACCGGCCTCACGGTCGTGCTCGTGCGACCCGAGGACCGGGCGATCATGACCATGACCGGCGCCATCGCGGCGCTGCGCGGCTCAGACGTCACGTTCGGCGGCGTTGCGCACGTCCACGTGTCGTCGTTCTTCCTGCAACCGGCGCTCGCGGCGGACCTGGCTGACGTGTTCGCCCGGGCCCGGGCCGCCGGCGTGACCACGTCGCTGGACACCAACTGGGACCCGGCCGGCCGGTGGACCGGCGTACGCGACGTGCTCGCCCACACTGACTACTTCCTTCCGAATGCCGCCGAACTGGCGGCGGTGACCGGCATCGAGGATCCCGCGACGGCGGCCGCCTCCCTCGTCGGGAGACGGCACCACGGTCGTGGTCAAGGACGGCGCCAACGGTGCCCGAGCGTGGTGGGCGGGCGGCGAATGCACGGTGCCAGGCCGCCCGGTCGACGCGGTGGACGCGATCGGCGCCGGTGACAGCTTCAACGCCGGTTTCCTGGCCGGGTTCCTCGCCGGGCACAAGCGGGAGCGATGCGTCGAGATGGCGGTCGCCGCCGGGATCGCTGTCGACGCGAGCGGCCGGTGGCACGGCGGCGCAACCCGACGCGGCCGAGCTGGCGGCTCACGTCGCCGCCGGTGAGGAGCGCCTCGTGCTGACGCCGACGGCGTACCTGGTGCGGGAGGCGGCCGCGGCCGGCGTCGGGGTCGCGGCGTTCAACGTCGTCACGCTGGAGCACGCCGAGGCCATCATCGCCGGTGCTCATCTCGCGGCACGGCCGGTCATCGTGCAGATCAGCGAGAACACGGTCGCCTTTCACAGCGGCCGGCTCGCGCCTCTCGCCGCCGCCGCCGCGTCACTGGCCGCCGCGACGCCGAGCCCGGTCGCGCTGCACCTCGACCACGTCACCGACGTCGAACTGCTGCACGCCGCGCCGGCCTGCGGGTTCGGGTCGGTCATGTTCGACGCGTCGGTGCTCGACTGACGCCGGGAACATCGCCGCGACGGCGGCCGCAGCCGATTTCTGCCACGCGCACGGGCTGTGGCTCGAAGGCGAGATCGGCGCGATCGGCGGCAAGGGCAACGCGCACACGCCGGGCGTACGCACCGATCCCGCCGAAGCCCGCGCGTTCGCGAAAGCCACCGGCGTGGACATGCTCGCCGTGGCGGTCGGGTCTACGCATGCGATGACGGATCGGTCGGCGTACCTCGATCACGATCTGATCGGAGCGATCCGAGCCGAGGTGCCGGTGCCGCTCGTGCTGCACGGATCGTCCGGAGTGCCCGACGCGGAGCTGACGCGGGCGATCACGGGCGGCCTCGTGAAGATCAATATCGGGACGGCGCTGAACATCGCGTACACGGCAGCCGTGCGCGGGGTCCTCGAGCGGGAACCGGGCGTCGTCGACCCCCGGCGCGCGCTCACGTCCGCCCGGCAGGCGATGGCCGAGGTCGTCGCGGACACGCTACGCCTCCTGAGTCCCGAGCCGATCCATGTCTGACCTGCGGATCGCCGTGATCGGCCTGGGCGCGCGCGGCTACCTGGCCGATCTCGTGCACCGGCCGGATCACGGTGCGCGCGTCGTGGCGTGCGTCGACACACGTCCCGACGCCCTCACCGACGTGCGGGCCAGGTTCGGCGCCGACGCGCACCGCCGACCACCGAGCGCTGACCGCCGCCGACGTCGACGCCGCGCTGGTTCTCTCGCCGGACGACACGCACGAGCCGATCGCGATCGACCTGCTCCGCGCCGGCATCGCGACCTTCGTCGAGAAACCGCTCGCCATCACGACCGCCGGCGCCGACCGGGTGCTGGCCACCGCCCGCGACACCGGCACCCGGCTCTACGTCGGGCACAACCTGCGGCACGCACCGTTCGTGACCGCGATGCGCGAGCATCGTCGGCAGCGGCGCGATCGGCCGGGTCATGTCGATCTGGTGCCGCCACTTCGTCGGTCACGGCGGCGACTACTACTTCAAGGACTGGCACGCCGATCGCCGCCGCAGCACCGGCCTGCTGCTGCAGAAGGGCGCGCACGACCTCGACATCGTGCACTGGCTGGCCGGCGGTTACACCGACGGCGGTCAGCGCGTTCGGCTCGCTCGGCGTCTACACCGGCGCGGATCGCGCCGACAGATCAACGACATTGATGCCGGAGTGGTTCGACGAAGCCACGTGGCCACCGGACCGGCACCGCGGCCTGCATCCGGTGGTCGACGTCGAAGACCTCAGCGTCGTCAACATGCGGCTCGACAACGGCGTGCTCGCGACCTACCAGCAGTGCCACTACACGCCCGACTACTGGCGCAACTACACGGTCATCGGCACCCACGGGCGGCTGGAGAACTTCGGCGACTTAGACGGCGCGACCGTGAAGGCGTGGAACGCTCGCCGCTCCGGCTACCGGGCCGACGCGGACATCACCATCGACGTGCCCGAGGACGACGAGCAGCCACGGCGGAGCCGACGTCGGGATCATCGACGAGTTCCTGCGGTACGCCCGGCATGGCGGCCCGACCCGTACGTCGCCGGTCGCCGCCCGGGAAGCCGTCGCGACCGGGTACGCCGCCACCGAGTCGCTGCGGGCCGGCGGCACCGTGGTGGACGTACCGCCGCTGCCACCGGACCTGGCCCGCGCGTTCGCATGATCGTCACGGTGACGCCGAACCCGGCCCTCGACATCACCTATCACCTCCGCGCTCCGCTGGGGCCCGGGCGGGTCAACCGGGTCGACGCGGTGTCCGAGCGCGCGGGTGGCAAGGGCGTGAACGTGGCTCGCGTGCTGGCCGCGAACCGTGTCGACGTGTGCGCGCTCGGCCTGATCGGGGGCGCGACCGGTGTGATCGTCGAATCGCTGCTGGCCGCGGCGGGCGTGGCTCACGACCTGACCACGATCGCCGGCACGACGCGTCGGACGGTGGTCGTCGCGGCGGGATCCGGCGAGGTCGGCGCGACCGGGCTGTGGGAGCCGGGCCCGGTCGTGACGGTGCCGGAGTGGGATCGGCTCCGCGCGACCTACCGGTCATATCTGGGTAAAGCAGACGCTGTCGTGCTCGCCGGTTCGCTGCCGCCCGGCGTACCGGCCCACGCCTACGGGGACCTGATCGGCCTCGCGAACGCGGCCGGCGTGCCGGTGATCCTCGACGCCGACGGTGCCGCGCTCCGGGCCGGCCTGGCCGCCCGACCCGCCGTGACGAAGCCGAACGCGCAGGAACTCGCCGCAGCGGTCGGCCTGCCCGTCATCGACGTCGGCAGCGCGATCGTGGCGGCACGGCGCGCTCAGGCCGCCGGCGCCCGGGACGTCGTGGTCTCGCTCGGGAGCGCCGGGTTGGTCGCGGTGACCGGTGATCGCGCCTGGGCGGCCCGGCCGCCGGGTCGCCTTCCCGGCAACGCGACCGGCGCCGGGGACGCGGCCGTGGCGGCGCTGGCGGTCGGCACGGTGGCACGCGAGTCGTGGCCGGCCCGGCTCGTACGCGCGGTCGCCTGGTCGGCGGCCGCTGTCACGGCTCCCGTCGCGGGCGAGTTCTCGGCCGAACTCGCGGGCGTGTTTGCCAACGGGATCTACGCTTCCGAGATCGAGGTCGAGGCTGAGACAGCCGGGCGCGTACCGCCAACTTGAAGGTTGTCTGAGTCGTGACTTGATGATCTACCGGGGTTGGCGCATGTTGTCCTCTACCATCGCAGGGCGGCAGCGGTCGCGGAGGCGCGTTGGCAACGACCGTGCCGATAAGGCAAAATCTTGACCCCGGACCTGCCGGGTACGAACGGAGCGAGGTCATGAGCAGCCAATGACGGCCATCGCCGCGCCAACGCCCCCATGGTTCCGCCGCCATGCGCGTGGCCTCGGCATGTTCGCTCAGGTGCTCGCCCTCGTGCTGGTGACCTGGTTCCTGGTCGTGCCCCAGTTGCACGGGTCGCTCGGCTCGCTCCACCTGCTGTTCCACGTCGGCAACTCGTGGATCGTGCTGGCCCTCGCGGCCGAACTCGCGTCGCTGGGCTTCTATACGCTGGTCACCCGGGCCATGCTCCCGCCCCGCACCCGGCCGGCGCTGCACCGCGTCATGCGGATCGATCTCAGCGCCATCGCGTTGGGGCACTGCCTGCCCGACGGCGGCGCGGCCGGCACCGCGCTCAGTTGGCGGCTGCTGATCGCCGAGGGGGTGCCGTCGTCCGAGGCCGCGTTCGCCAAGGTGGCGCAGGGTCTCGGGTCCGCCGTCGTGCTCCAGGGGCTGCTGCTCGTCTCGTACGCCGTCGGCTTCGCGATCACCGGGTTCTCGCGGTGGGAGGTCGTACCCGCGATCGCCGCCGTGATCATCCTGGTCGTGTCCATCCTGATCGTCTACGGCGTGCGCCGGGTCGGATTGCGTCGGGGCGTCGGCCGCGTGGTGCGCCGGGTGCCCTGGTGCGGCCCGAAACTCGCGCAACTTCTCGCCGCCATTTACCGCCGCCACCTCGTCGAACAGTTGCGATCGGTGGTCAAGGACCGGCGGGCGCTGCTGATGACGGTGTCGTGGGCCGCGGCGAACTGGGCTTTCGACGCGATCGCGCTATGGGCGTCGCTGCGGGCCTACGGAGCGAACGTCGGCCTGGAAGCGCTCGCGGTCGTGTTCGGGGTGCAGGCGCTCGCGGCATGGCTGCCGATCACCCCGAGCGGTCTCGGCATTACCGAGGCGCTGGTGATCCCGGCGCTGATCGCGTTCGGATCGCCGCGCAGCGCCGCCGTGCTCGGCATTCTCACGTGGCGGGTGCTCGCGTACTGGCTGCCGATTCCGATCGGCGCGCTCGCGTTCGGCTCGCTGCGGGCCTTCCGCCGCTCGGCTCGGACACCGGGCGGCCCGGACCAGGCGGCGACGGCCGAACCCGTGGGTTCCGTGCCGGGGGCGTCGGAGCCGCGAGCGCCGTTGGTGCTGCCGGCGCCACGAGGCGAAACCGGACCGGTCGGGCCGGACACGCTCCGCCACGGCTCGGCCGCGCTCCCGACATCACGGGTGATCCGCCCGGTCGAGCGCGTTTAGACCGCTTCGCCGCCCGGGCGACACGCCTGGGCGACACGCCGATGGGTTCGGATTTCCGACGCGAGCGCGGTTCCGGCCGCCCGGTATTGACGGTGGCATCGGAAATCCGAGAGTTGGCGTGTCGACACGCGACAAATCGGGCGCGCGTCAGCACCAGCCATGATCACGCGGACCGTGGCGCCGACGTCAGCCCTGGCGGATCGCCTCGCCGGCGATCTCGATGCGGACGTTCTTGCCGACCAGGAAGCCGCCGCTCTCCAACGCGACGTTCCAGACGAGCCCGTACTCCTCGCGGTCGATCTCGGCGGTCGCGCTGAAACCGAAGATGTCCTGGCCGTACGGGTCGCGCCGGGCGCCGCCGAACTCGACCTGCAGGTCCACCGGCCGGGTGATGCCCTTCACGGTGAGCATGCCGGTCAGCACGAACCGGGTGACCGCGCGGACCGGTTGCGGGCTGTTGTTGATGTGATTGCGCCGGCCCAGGCGATTGCTGCGCAGGTGGGCCCACTGGAAGATCGGATCGGTGTCCTGGGGGCGTTTGACGCCGGTGCTGCGGTATTCCATCACCGGGTAGTGCTGCACGTTGAGGAAGTCGGCGCTGCTCAGATGCGCGTCGCGCTCCGGGTTGCCGGTCATCACGCTCGCGGTCTGGATGGTCGCCGAGACCGCTGAGCCGAGCGGGTCCTCGGCCACGATGATCCGGGCGGCGGCCTCGCCGAATTCGCCACGGACCGGGCTGACCATCATGTGTCGCGCCAGGAATCCGATCCGCTTGTGCGCCTGGTCGAGAAGGTAGGTGCCGGGCGCCGGGATGGTGATGCCTTCCCAGGATCGTGTGGCGAATCCTGTCATTATGGTGCCGTGCCTCCTGAATTGTTCCGGATGCTCCACCGGGGTATTCCTGCGGCTCAGCGCGCCGATCAGGATGGTCGGACGATGGTACCTCCCCCGTATGGATAGCCCGATCTTGCGTCGGGTTCGAGGTTTGCCTGGCGTTCATGTTCGACCGGAATCGCGGCGCACCGGCATAGGGTTGGGTCGTGTTCGCCGGGGCCGGGGGGACGATGGCTCAACTCAGGGGGCGCGCGCCCGACATCGCGCGAGCGCTCGCCGTGCTTCGCGAGACCGCCGATCGGGGCGACGGTGCCGCCCTGGTGGTGACGGGTGAGGCGGGCATCGGCAAAACCGCGTTCCTCGATGCCGTCGCCGAGGAGGCGGTCACCCTCGGTTACGCCGTCGGCGTCGGCAAGGCGGAGGAGATCGGTCAGATCGCGCCCGGAGTGCCGTTGCTCGTGGCCCTGCGGTCGGGCGCCCGCCCACTGCTGTCCGCCGCCGAGTTCGCCGGGCTCGCGCCGCTGCACAGCCAGCCGCTGTGGCTAGTCGACCGGATCGCCGACATCCTCGACGAGCACGCGCGGACGGTCCCGATCCTGATCGTCGTCGACGACTACCAGTGGACCGATCCGCTCAGCCGGTTCGCGGTGCAGGTGCTGGCGGGGCGCACCGCCGGACTGCCGGTGATCTGGGTCTTGGCCACCCGGGGCGACGGTCGGGATCCGATCGCAGCGGTGTCGTCGGGGCTCGCGCCGGCGGGGGAGCGGGTGCACGTGATCGCGCTGGGCCCGCTGGCCGACGACGACATCGACGCCATCGCGGCGACGGTTCTCGGGCGCCCGCTCGATGCGGCAGCCCAACGGCGGCTGCGTGGTGCCGGCGGCAACCCGTTTCTCGCGGTCGAGTACGCCGCCGGGCTCGCGCCGACCGTGACCGCCGCGCTCTCGGCCGTCGTGCCGGACGCGCACCTCGTGCCGGGCGCCGAACCGATCGTCACGATGGCACCGGCGACGCTCGTCGCGGCCGTACGCGCCCGTCTGCTCCGCCTCGACCCGTCCGCGCGAGCGCTCGTGGAACTCGTCGCCGTGTGGGGAGGCCCGGTCGACGTGAGCGACGCCGGTGCGCTGCTGGCGGGCGGCTCGCCCGACGCGCTCGGGGGCTGGGCGGCCGACGGTGTGCGCGCGGGGCTGCTGACCGAACGCGGCACCACCCTGACGATCCGGCACGACCTGCTGCGCGAGTCGACGTACGCGGGGACGCCGGCCGCCGTCCGGATCGACCTCCATCGCCGCATCGCCGACCACCTCCTGGCCCGGGGTGACGGCGCGCTCGCGGCGGCACCGCACATCCGGGCGTCGGCCGGCATCGGCGACGAACGCGCGGTGACCGTGCTGCGCGCGGCGGCGGCCGAGTGCCTGCCGATGCTGCCGGAGCCGGCTGCCAACCTGATGGGTGCCGCGTTCGCGCTGCTGCCGCCGGGTCACCCGTGGTGGCTCGAGGTCGGTGCGGAGTACGCCGATGTGCTCTCCCTGAGCGAGCACGCCGGCGATGTCGTCGGCGTCGTCGACACGCTGCTGCGACAGCCCGGCGATCTGGACCTGCGGGCCCGGTTGCAGGTGATCGCGGCCCGCGCGCTGTGGCTGGCCGGGCTGCCGGCGGAGATCCTGGCCCGTGTGGAGAGCACGCTCTCGGTCGACGGTCTCTCACCGGTCGCGCAAACCCGTCTGGCCGGGTTCCGGGCACTGGCCAACACGCGGCTCGGCACGGCGCAGGCGGCCGACGCCGCGGCCTCGCGGGTGCTCACCGAGGCCCGCCGGCTTGCCGACCAACCGGCCGAACGCGTGGCCCGGCAGGCGCTCGGCGAGGTCGCTCGCAACGAACTGCGGCACGAGGACGCGCTCACACACTTCCGGGCGCTGCGGCAGTCGGGCGCGGACCACTACCTCGCCCAGGAGACGGCGGCGCTGCGGCTGCTCGACCGGTTCGACGAGGCGCAGTCGGTCATCGACGCCACCGGCCGGGCCGCCGAGGAGCGCGGCTACGCGATCGCGCCGTCGCTCGTCGAGGCACAGATGTGGCAGGACTTCATGCTCGGCCGGTTCGACGTGGGCGCACGGACGCTGGCACGGCTCAGCGATGAGCTCGGCGCGGCGACGTACCGGCTGGAGACGTCGATGGTGTTGATCTTGACCGCGATTCAACGGGGTGACATGGCGTTCGCGCAGGCGCATCTGGCCGAAGCCGAACGCGACGAGCGCTCGGAGCGGGCGGTTCGCACGCCGCGCCTGATGCTCATCCGGAGTCTGCTCGCGGCGCTCGCCGGCGATCCGGGGCGAGCTGTCGCGATCGTGCGGCCGGTGATGACGGTCGCGTCCAGCACCCGGAGCTACTGGCCGCGGCTGCCGGAGTGGATGCGGGTGCACGCCGGGATCGCGATCGCGGCCGGCGACGACGTGTTCGCCGAGGAGACGGTCGCCCGGGCCGCTCTCGCCGCCGAACGCAATCCGGGCGTGGCCAGTCTCGACGGACTCGCGTTGCAGGTCCGGGGCCTGGTCGAGGGCGATGCCGGCATGCTGGGCGCGGCGGTCGGGCGGCTGGAGCGGTCGCCGCGGGTGATGCTGCTCGCGAGCGCGCTCGCCGACCACGGATCGCTGCTGCTCGACCGCGGTGACCGGGAGTTGGGCGTGGACGCGCTGGTGCGGGCGTCGGGCGCGTACGCGGGTCTCGGCGCGGCGGCCCAGGCGGCGGCGGTGGCGCGGACGTTGCGCCGGGCCGGGGTCACGGTGGCCCAACCGGCCCAGACTCGCCGGCCCGATCACGGATGGGCGGCGCTGACGGGCGCCGAGATGGCGGTCACCGAAATGATCATCGCGGGCCACACGAACCGTGGAGCAGCCCGCGCGCTCGGCATCTCGCCGAACACGGTCGCCACCCACCTGCGGTCGATCTTCGCGAAGCTGGACGTCCGCTCGCGGGTGCAACTGTCGAACGCGTGGCACGCCCGGCCGCGCCCCGATTGACCCCTCTTCCGAACCGCCGCCTCACCCACATTGACGATGCGAGGGCGGTCGGGCGCCGCTTTGCCCACGCCCGGGCACCACATGTTGTAACGATGGTGGTGACCGTGCCGGCCGTGTTCGACTGGTCCCTGGCAGAAAACCAGTGAGCTGCGAAAACTCGGCTTGATCAACGGGCGCCGATCGACGTTCGGAGAGGCACATCATGAGCGAGCGAGAATTGGAAGGCCAGACCGCGCTGGTCACCGGCGCGACATCGGGCATCGGCCGGGCCGCGGCGGAGCAGTTGGCCCGGCAGGGTGCCGAGGTGATCGTGCACGGCCGTGACGCCGCGAGGGGCGAGGCCGTCGTCGCGACGATCCACGCCGACGGTGGCAAGGCGCGCTTCGTCCGGGCCGACCTCACGAACCCGGCCGACATCGCTGATCTCGTCAACGCCGTCGGTGCGGTGGACATCCTGGTCAACAATGCCGGCGTCTCCTGGTTCGGCCTGACCGCCGACCTCGATGTCGCCACCTTCGACACGCTTTTTGCCGGGAACGTCCGCTCCGCGTATTTCCTCGTGGCCGCGCTGGCACCAGGCATGGTCGCCCGTGGCAGCGGCAGCATCATCAACGTCGGCAGCATGGCCGGTCAGATCGGGCTCGCCGCCGGAGCCGCGTACAGCGCGACGAAGGCATCGTTGGCCTCGTTCACCCGTTCCTGGGCGGCCGAGTTCAGCCCGGCCGGCGTCCGCGTCAACACCATCAGCCCCGGCCCGATCTACACCTCGGTGCAGCCGTCCGAGCAGACGGCGGCGCTCGGTGCGACCACGCTGATGGCTCGCGGCGGCCACGTCGCCGAGATCGCCGAGGTCATCGGCTTCCTGGCGTCACCCCGGGCCAGCTACGTGACGGGAGCGATCTTCGCAGCGGACGGCGGGCGTACCGCGGTCTGACGACGGACGGAAAGGACGGCCACCATGAGCGCTTCGACCGCGCCCACGCAGTACGTCGACGTCGACGGGATCCGCTTCGCCTATCGGCGCTTCGGCGGCGGCGGCGGCGGTCGTCCGCTCGTGTTCGTGCAGTTCTTCATGGGCAATCTCGACGGGTACGACCCGGCGGTGACGGACGCGCTCGCCGCCGGTCGTGAGGTGATCCTGTTCGACAACACCGGCGTCGGGCTGAGCACCGGCACGGCGCCGGACACCGTGGCCGGCATGGCCCGCGACACGGTTCGCTTCATCACCGCGCTCGGTCTCAGCGAGATCGACCTCTTCGGCCACTCGATGGGCGGCCACGTCGCGCAGCAGCTAACCTCGCACCACCCTGAACTCGTCCGCCGGCTGGTGCTGTCCGGCAGCGGTCCGCGGGGTGGCGAGGGCATGCTGGAGCGCAAGCCGGAGATCTCGGCGCTCTTCGCCGCGAAGCCGGTCCCGCAGGACCTGATGTGGCTGCCGATCTTCTTCTCGCCGTCGGAACCGAGTCAGGCGGCCGGCCGTCGCTACCTGGAGCGCACGCGCAGCCGTCGGGAAGACGACCGGGATGTGCCGGTCAACCCGGAGACCGTCACGGCGCACCTGGCCGCCCGGGCCGAGTGGGGCATCCGGCCACCCGACGATTTCGACTACCTGAGCGCGATCACACATCCGGTGCTCGTCGTCAACGGCAG
This sequence comes from uncultured Actinomycetota bacterium, assembly GCA_963797605.1. Lineage (GTDB taxonomy): Bacteria > Actinomycetota > Actinomycetes > Mycobacteriales > Micromonosporaceae > DASQPR01. The sequence continues at coordinate 290,230 of CAWCPX010000013.1, forward strand.
CAACGACATCATCGTGCCGACGATCAACTCGTACCTGCTGCAACAGAATCTGCCCCGAGCCGAACTCCTGCTCTATCCCGACTCGGGCCACGGATCGCATTTCCAGTATCCGGAGCACTTCACGGCACGCGTGACCGAGTTCCTGGACGGGCCGGACGGGCTCGTCTGACCATCACGGCCGGTCCGAGCGCCCTAAACTCGACATCGGCGGTGTGTTGGCTTGGCGCTCGATCGACGTGGAGGACGACACGATGGCACAGGGTGACTTCAAAGCGGCTCTCGGCACGACCAACGAGATAGAACTGGCGGTCAAGGGCCGAGTCACCGGTCGCGAGAGCACCCGACCTGTCTGGTTCGTGCAGCACGACGACAAGCTCTACCTTCTACCCGTCACGGGTACGGACAGCCAGTGGTACAAGAACCTGCTGACGACGCCCGAGATGGGTCTGTCCGCCGCAGGAGCCGACTACCACGCGTCCGGTGTGCCGATTACCGATCCGGCCGATGTACGGCGGGTCGTCGACGATTTCCGGGGCAAGTACGGCGCGAAGGACGTGGCCGCCTACTACCCGAACCCGGACGTGGCGGTCGAGGTCCCGCTTACCTGAGCGGCACCGCGACCGGATCGGCTCCGACTGCTCGCAGCCTTTCGCACGCCGCCGGGCCCGGTGCGCCGGGTGGCGTCGGCGCCGCGAGGTCGGTCAGGATCATGCCGTCGACCAGCGCATCCGTCGGCAAGCCGGAATGCGAGATGGCCTCGCGAGGGCACACCGACTGGGCGAGTACGTTCACCGCGCCCGGCAGCCGCGCCGAGCTCGGCGGCGTGACCGTCTTATCGTCGGCCGACCAGATCGACAACCACGGCAACCGCGACGGGATTCGGCTGTTGTTCAGATCGTGGATCAGGTCGCTGTAGGGCGCGAGTTGCTTGCACGCGACCGGGCAGAGGCTCGAGACCATCACGGCGGCCGCGCCCGCGATGAACGCGCCGTGGAGCGGCGATCCGAGCGTGATGATGCGGCGGGCTTTCCGTGCGCCGCCGAACTCGTCCACCCAGATGCGCGTGACGACGCCGCCGGCCGAGTAGCCGATGACGTCCACGGACGGTGCGCCGGCGGTTATCGCGGTGGTCGCCGCAACGTCGAGCGCCCGTGCCTGCGCGACGAGGTCACCGGTGCCGTCGCCCGATGGGGAGACCACGACGGCCGTGCGACCGGCGGCCCGCAACCGATCGGCGAGGACGTCGAGGCCGCGCGTCCGCCCGCCGTACCCGGGGACCAGAAGAACTGGACCTGGTCTGCTCTGATCCGCGAACGGGCCGGAGAACGCGGCCTGGTGCGGGCGGACGGCGACGACGGTGGTCACCGCGGCGGCCGCGGTCACGATCGCGGTCACGATGCCGCTGGCGACCCATGGCCTGGCTCGGCGGGGCAGTCGCGCGAACGGCATGGCTCACGTTATCGCCGCGCCAACGCGTGCCGCCTGGGATTCCGGGTCGCCGCGGTCCTCGGGCGGGCGTTTTTGTCGGGGGGTCGGGGCAGGATGGCGCCATGACTGTGACTGCACGCCTGGAACTCGTGGCGCTGGACGCGCCCGACATCGACGCGCTCGCCGCGTTCTACACCGAGCTCACCGGCTGGGAGATCGTGCGGAAGGACACCGACTGGATCAGCGTGCGCACAGGCGACGGTCAGGAGGTCGCCTTCCAGCTGGCTCCCGACCACGTCGCACCACAGTGGCCGGACCCGGCACACCCGCAGCAGTTCCACCTCGACCTGCTGATCGACGGTCACGAGGCGGCTGCCGAGAGGGCCGTCGGTCTCGGCGCCACCCGGCTCGCCACCGGTCCGACGTGGATCACGCTCGCCGACCCGGCCGGCCACCCGTTCGATGTGTGCCAGCGCGACGGTGTCGGGCCGGTCATGGGCCTGTTCGCGGCCACGATCGACGCGCCCGACGCGCCGGCGTTGGCCCGTTTCTACGCCGAGTTGACGGGCATGGAGGTGACCTATGAGGGTCCCGAGGGCGCTCTCATCGCCGGCGGCGGCAAGAGTCTGATGTTCCAGCAGGTCAGCGACTATCGGGCGCCCCGGTGGCCCGATCCTGCCCACCCGCAGCAGGCGCACCTCGACATCCTGGTCAACGACCTCGACGCGGGTGAGGCTCGCGCGTTGGAGCTGGGCGCGACGCGGCTGGCCGGTGCGCGTCCATCGTTCCGCGTCTTCGCCGACCCGGCCGGGCACACGTTCTGCCTGACGTGCGAGTGACGCCGTCATGAGGTAGACGCGTGATCGCGAATGCCGGCATTCCGCGAACGCCGGCATCACGCGAATGCCGGCATTCCCCGGCCGCCGTCATGACGCGGACCCCTGTCATCACGTGACGGCTCGCATCACGCGAACCAGGTGATCTCCTGTCCGTGCGGTCGGGTCCAGGCGAGCGGCGTGCCGTCGAGTGCCAGCACGTTGACCAGCGAGTCTCCGGTCGGCTCGGGCAGCGTGTCGTAGGGGAGCAGGCCCAGCGTCTCGTTCGCGAGCCAGTGCCCGGGCAGAGCGCTGACCACGTCCACGAACGCGGCCCGGCGGGGCTCGGACACGTAGAACAGCACGGAGGTGTGGAAGACGACGAGCGTCGCGCCGGCCGGAGCGCGGGCGGCCAGTGCCGGCAGGTCGTCGACGAGGTCGCCGCGCACGAGCAACGGCGGGTCGGCGGCGGCCACCGCGGCGGCGGCGCGCAACCGGTCGCGGCGGTGGGTGTGTTCCGGCCAGATCAACGCGTCCAGCCATGCGACGTCGTCGGGGTCGGTGACGTCGAGGGGATTGAGGTCCAGGCCGGCCCGCCACACCACCTCGGGCAACGCGTCCGGCAGTGGCACTCCCGTCGCCGCGCACTCGATCACCGGGGTGCCGGCGCCGACCTCGTGATCGCCGTAACGGTAGGCGTACCGGTCGGGGTAGAGGCACAGCCCGGCCGACGCTCCGACCTCGATCAGTGCCAGCGGCTGCGGCAACATGGCGAGCACCGGCAGCAGCGCGGCGCATCGTCCGGCCTCGTTGGTCTGCGTCGTGTGCGTGCGGAGTTGCGCGACCACGCGCGGCCAGTTCGCCACCGCGAAGTCACGGAACGCGCGCGGGTCGTCGGTCGGGCCACCGAGAAACCGCGCGGCGCTGAAGAGCAGGTTCGGCTGGCGTTTCGTCGCCGGAAGGTCGTCGAGCAGGGCCAGCATCTCGGCGTCGGTCGAGATCGCGAGAGCCAGGCGCTCGTAGGTCGGCGAAACTCCGTGTGCTTCGCGGGCGGCGTAATCCGCGTACGTCTGGGCGGTCGTCATGTCCGAATGATTGTGGGTTGTCACGGTCGCCGCAACCCCATCGCCGCTTTCGTGAACGCAAATCAGGGCAGCGGCGTCAGGGCAGCGGCGGTAACCGGCCGATCAGCGAGCGGGCCGCCTCGAGGATCAGATTTCGTTCGTAGGTCACGATCACGTCGAAGGAGCGGTCGTGCCGGCTCTGCGGCCGGCGGCGCGGCCGGGCGAACAGACCACCGGCGAAATAGCTGCCCAGCACGACAATGTTCCATTCCTGTGCCATCGGATCGTCGCGCTGAAGCGTGCAGCCGCGGATATGCGGTGCGGGGTCGGCCGGCATGTCGGTGGCGTACACAGCGGTAAGGATGCCCCGGCCGGCGAGTCTCGCGTACCGTTGCCGCAATTGATCGTCGAAGTTCGCCGCCTGCCGGAACGTCGCCAGCAGCACCGCCGGCACGGTCACCGACGTGCCCTTGTCCTCCATGTGGCGGCTCAGCCCGGCCAGCATCAACTCGCTCGCCGGCGTGGGTGCGCGCCGGCGGCGGGCCACCTCGAACGGGGTCGCCCGGCTCGGGGCGGCCACGGCCAGCCGCGGGATCTGTGTCGTGGGCCGCGGAAACCGGCTCGGAAGCGCGCCCGCGCGGCCGTAGAGCCAGCCCTGACCGAGCGCGGCACCCATCGACGCGGCCGCGGCCTCGTGATCGCGGGACTCGATGCCCTCGGCGAGAATCGTCGCGCCGGTCCGTTCGGCCTCGGCCATGACCGCGTTGACGACGGCGAGCGTGTGGGGTGAGATCCGACCCTGGGTGATCCGGCGATCGAGCTTGATGACGTCGGGGCGCAGCAGCGACATCAGGTTCTGGCTGAGGTTGTCGCTGCCGACGTCGTCGAGCGCGATCCGGTGGCCGTGGCTGCGCAATTCCGCGACGGCGGCGAGGAGCCCGGCCGGATCGCTGTCCAGGGATCGTTCGGTGACCTCGACGACGACCTGCAATCGCTGCCGCGCGGCCCCGACGACCTCGGCGAGATCCTCGGGGCACGGCGTCCGCGAGGCGGCCGGTTCCACGTTGATGAACAGCGGCACGTCGGGCGGGAAGCCACCCGCGAGCGCCGCGTCGGAGGCGGCGGCGCGGCAGATCCAGTCGAGTTCCGGCAGCCTGCCGACCTTCGTCGCGTGCGCGAACATCGCCTCGGGATGGACGAACCCGCTGCCGACCGGACCTCGGGCCAGGGCCTCGTAGGCGATCGTCCGGCCGGTCGCCAGTTCGATGATCGGCTGGAACACAGACTCGACGGCGCGGGTGCGCAGGATCGAATCGAACGCCTGTTCGCGCGACTGTTCCACACCCACCCCCGCCCCTCACCACCACCGTAATGCGCCTGATCTGCCGGGATCGGCTCTCTGCGGATCGAGCGGCGCCGACCCGCTCCGAGCTCATCGGCCCGCTCGAAGGCCGAGGTCAGGTCGACGGGCGGGGGCCGGCTGCCGGCGCGGCGACGGCGTTCGGGCGGATGCGGCGCGCCGCAACCTCGACGAGCAGCGTCAACAGCAGCAGAACGTTGGCGACCAGAAGGATCATGAGCGGTGTGAGGGTACGGACGGCCGGGATCACGGCGAGCAGCACGACCATCATGCCGAATCGTGACCAGGGGATCCGGCCGGTGACGACCCGGTCGAACAGGGAACTGCCCAGCAGGAACAGCGCGGACGACGCCATGATGACGATGACGAGGATCAGCGGCGCGTGCCCGAACGGCTCGGCGGTCACCGATTTGATTCCGGCCGACGTACCCACGACGCCGGCGACCATGATCAGGTGCCAGTACGAGGTGTACGTGCCCGGTCCGACCTGCTCGGCCCAGCGGGTGCGCTCCGGCTCGAGCAGCCAGCGGATCTGCTGGAAGTAGAGCTGGAACAGCAGCACCGAGTTGGCGAACGCGAGCACGAATACGAACACGCGGTTCATCTGGAAGTGGCTCGCGGCCAGCCCGATACCGGCGGTCAGGATCAGCTCGCCGAACGCGATGATCACGATCTGCCGGTGGCGTTCGGACAGGTGCGATCCGGTGAAGATCCGGCTGGTCAGCTTCGTGCGGCCCAGTCCCGGTGTCGGCCAGCCGAAGCGTGCGGAGACGAGGTCGATCGTGACCGCGGCGGCCCATAGTGCGAGTCGAGCGTTGCCGTGCACGAACGCGCCGATCAGCCACGGCACCCCGGAGATGAGCAGCCAGAAGAATACCCGGACGCTCCGAGCCTGAATCGCCGGATTGACGCGGGTGCCGGGGATGAGAACGCCGTCGCGGGCCAGGTGGATCGCGAAATAGCTGAGCACGAAGAGCAGTGCGCGGCCGTCGAACGCGTCCGGGATCGTCGCGCCCATCACGAGCGTGCCGAGCATGATGACGATGACGAGGCCCTGGATGATCGGCAGCTGCGGGTTGAAGAGGTCGGTCAGCCAGGCCGTGAGCACCCACACCCACCACGCCGCCAGGAGCAGCACCGTCGTCTGGACAACGGTCCGCACGCTGAGGTCGACCAGCAGTTCTTCGGAGAGGCTGCTGAAAATGAAGATGAAGACCAGGTCGAAGAACAGCTCGACGAAGGTGGGGTATTCGGGGTCGCCCGGTCGGCGCAGGATTCGAGGCACCCGACCGACCGACACGTACACCCCTTAGCCCTTTTGTCCTATCTTTTCACAGGACGGGAGGGCTGATCGGGTGTCACGGCATTCTCCGGCGCCGGCCGGCCGTGGTTACTTCGGTGGCTCGGACCCGCGACTGAAGACGCCGGACTTGAGCACCGCCAGCTGGCCTTCCATGTATTCGAGCAGGTGGGTGCGGTATTCGCGCTCGAGCGTCTGCATCTCGGCGAAGCGCGCTTCCAGTTGCTTACGGCCCTCGGAAAGCGACTCCAGGATCTCCTGGTGCTTCTCCCGCGCGACGCGATCGGCGGTCGTGCGTGCCTCGCGAACGATCTCCTCGGCTTTGGCCCGGCCCGCGGCGATGGCCTCTTCGGCCTTCGTGCGTGCTTCGGCGGCGACCTCGACGGCCTTCTGCCGAGCCTCGGCCACCAGCCTCTCGGACACGTCGCCGGCCATGCGAAGCGCCTCTTCGGCTTCGCTCATTTCGCGATTCGTGGTCAGTGGCCCGGTCATGGGCGGAGCCTACCGATCCGGCGCGCTGGCGCCAAGGGGTGATGGACGCGGTCGGTACGCTTGGCCGATGACCGTCGTGGACGAGATCGGCCGCAGCAGCTACGTCAGCCTCACCACCTTCCGCAAAGACGGCACGCCGGTCGCGACTCCGGTCTGGCATGTAATGACCGACGGCGAGATCTTCATGGTGTCCGACGCCGACGCCGGGAAGGTCAAACGGATCCGCAACAACGGCCGCGTCGTCGTCACCGTCTGCGACATCCGAGGCAGGATAAAACCTGATGCGGCGAGCGCGGAGGGCACCGCGAGGCTCCTCGACGAGACGCGGACGGAAGCCGGCCGGGCTCTGATCGCGCGCAAATATCTCATGTCGCGTCTCGGCAACTTTTTCACGAAGGTGCTGCGGCTGCGTAAACGCTCGGTGGTCGGCATCGCGGTGACCCTGACCGGCGCCTGATCGCCCGACTTTCCGCGCTGGGGCGAGTTCGGGCGGCTGCGGCCACACAAACTCGACCCGGCGATCCGATTTCGCGCTATCCCCATCATCCACTTCGCGCTGTCGCAATGCGGAATGCGGAATGCGTCGCCGATCAGCCTCCCGGGCCGCGTCGCAGGTGCCGCGACCTGTCCACGTTCAGTCGATGACGCGCTCCGCAGCGAGCCGCGACTATGCATTGTGGGCGCCGCGTCAGTGAAATGCCCGGGTTCGGGCGACGCATGAATTCCGGCGACGCGTGGACGGGAGACAGGTGTTCGGGAGCGCGAAGAAGACCATCCGTCGGGCCGTGATCCTGACCGCGCTTGAGCTGGAACACGCCAGCGTGCTGGAGCATCTGTCCCGGCCGACGACCGAGCGCACGGAACGTGGCCTGATCTTCGAGATCGGCACGTTTCGCGGCGTGCAGCCGTGGGAGGTCGCGGTCGCCCTCGTCGGCGTGGGCAACGTGTCCGCCGCCGTGGTCCTCGAACGCGCGGTCGCGAGCCTCGCGCCGGAGGTCGCGATCTTCGTCGGGATCGCCGGTGGCCGGCGCGACGTCGTGCACGGTGATGTGGTCGCCGCCGACGCCGTCTACGACTACGAGACCGGTAAGGACGCCGGGCAGGAATACTCGCCGTGGATTCGTACCGTCGCGCCGTCGTTCGCCTTGGTGCAGCGTGCGCAGGCGGTCGCGCGTCACGGGCGGTGGCAGGACCGCATCCACGGAGCGCCGCGGCAACGTCCGAACGCGTTCGTGCGACCGATCGCGGCGGGCAGCAAAGTGGTCGCGCATGGCCGGTCGGCCACCGGCGCGTTGCTCGCCAGCCACTGCGGCGACGCGTTCGCGATCGACATGGAGAGCTACGGCTTCCTACACGGCGCCTACCACAATCAGGACGTGGCGACGCTCGTCGTCCGGGGCATCTCGGATCTGCTGTCCGACAAGACCGAGGAAAACGACCGGGAGCGCCAGATGCCGGCCGCCCGCCACGCCGCCGCGTTCGCGTTCGAGGTGCTGGCCACGCTGGTACTGCCCGATGGCGCGCCGCACGAGCACGCGGCCCAAGCGCCCGCGCCGGAGGTGCCGCAGCAGACCTCCGGCGCCCAGTACCACATGATCAACACCCCTTCCGGCGGCGGCGTCGTGTACGCCAACCAGCACGGCGACCAGAACATCAACGTGGGATCGAGGCATGGCGCATGAGTTCCACCGGCGGAAACCAGAATCCGTTTCAGCAGTTCTCGCAGACGAACGCTCCGCATTCCGGCGGCACCGTCTACGCGAATCAGGGCGGCAACCAGAACATCACGAACAACAACACGACGCATACGCTGCCGCCGGCTCAGAGCGGTCCGCGAACCGACACGAAAGTGCTGCTCGTGACGCTCGTGGTGGACGTCGCCTTCTTCTTCTACGGGATGTTCTCCTACTCCGGTGAGAACACCAAGGCCGACGATTGGCGGGCCGGCATCTTCCTGCTGCTGCTCGTGGTCACGATCAGGTCGATCCGGCGCTGGGTTCGCAAGCGCGCGTAGCGTCCCGGACCAACCGCTCTCCCGGATCACCCACGGTCCCGGACCACACACGGTCCACGTGCCCGAACGTCGTCTCGGCCGGTCGGCGCGGCGCTGGGAGCACGGTCGGGCGCCGATAGAGGATGACGTGGTGCGTGTACTGGGCGGCGTTGTGGGTGTGCTCCTTCTGCTGCTCACCATCGGCAGCGTGCTCCGCACCCTGATCGTGCCGCGTGGCACCAGCTCCATGCTGTATCGCCTGCTCGGGCGCTCGACCCGATGGATTCTGATCCAGATCGCCGCACCCTGGCGCACCTACGAGGCCCGCGACCGGATGCTGGCGTGGCTCGCGCCGCTCGTGCTGGTGGAGACGCTGCTCTGCTGGCTGCTGTCCCTCTTCGTGGCCTACGGCCTGCTCCTGTACTGCTTCTCGCACATGTCTCTGCTGGTGGCGATCCGGTCCGGCGGCTCCAGTCTGCTGACGCCCGACTTCTCCGCGCACGCCCACGGTGCGCTGACCGTCGTCGACTTCGCCGCCGCCGCGACCGGGCCGCTGATCATCGCGTTGCAGATCGCCTACCTGCCGACGCTGTACGACGCGTACAACCGCCGGGAAATCGAGGTCACGCTTCTGCGATCACGCGCCGGCGAGCCGCCGTGGGGTCCGGAGCTGCTGTGCCGGCACGCGCTGGTCGACACGATCGACCAGCTCTCGGAGTTCTTCATGAGTTGGGAGCGGCTCGCGTCGGACATGGGCGAGTCGCACGCGAACTATCCGGTGCTGCTGCTGTTCCGATCGCCGCGCCCGTACCGCAGTTGGATCATCAGTCTGTTGACCGTGATGGACGGCGCCGCCCTGCTGATGGCGCTCGCGCCGAACTCGCCGCCGGCGGCTCCGGCACGGATCATGATTCGGGCCGGCTTCACCGCGCTTCGTGACATCGCCCGCGTCTACCAAATTCCGTACGACTCCGACCCCATGCCCGACGATCCGATCGAGTTGACCTACCCGGAGTTCGAAAGCGCCGTCACCCTCATGCAAAGCGCCGGTTTCCCGACCGAACGCAGCATCGAGCAGGCGTGGCCGCACTTTCGCGGGTGGCGCGTCAATTACGAGCACATCGTCTACGAGTTGGCCCGCCGCGTCGACGCGGTGCCGTCGTTCTGGTCCGGCCCGCGCGACTGGCCGGCCGAACCGATGCCACCACGGCGACCCACCGACCGCAAACCGCGCGTGCCATAGGGTCCAGCCCGCCAGCCGCCAGCCGCCAGCCGCCAGCCGCCAGCCGCCAGCCGCCAGCCGCCAGCCGCCAGCCGCCAGCCGCCAGCCGCCAGCCGCCAGCCGCCAGCCGCCAGCCGCCAGCGGTTGGCTCCCAGGCATAACCCTCAGCGAATGCGCGACGCGGCAGCGGCGACGAACTCGTCGATCGCCTCGTCCGGCTCATCGGACACCATCGACAGCGGGTTCGTCAGATCCCAGTAGGGGTCGAAGTCACCCCGACCGGAGACCTCCTGCCATTGGGTCAGGAACCGGTCGGCGACCTGCTGCCCGTGATGCTGAACGAGGTTGACCCGGCAGTGCGCGACGTCCTCCTCGGGCGGCCCCGCGCACGACGACACCCAGTCGACGATGCCGGTGACCCGGCTGCCGTCCCACAGCACGTTGCCCGGGTGGAAGTCGCGGTGCACGAAGACGCGTTCGCTCGCCGGCACCGGTGCCTCGTAGAGTTCCACGGCCAGCTCCCACGCTCGCGGATGCTTCGTCCATGGTGGCGGCATCGGGCTCTCCGGCGGATACGTCGCCCACCCGCTCAACTCGGGCCACACGGGTGCGGCGTGGATCGGCGGCAGCATGCCGGCGAGGCCACGCAGCCACGCCTCCATATCGGTCGGGTGCCACACGACGGCGCCCGGCAGCGCCGACATCACGATCGTCGGCGTTCCGGTTGCGCTTCCGTCGGGATCGGCGGCGAGCACCCGGGGTGCCGGCACTCCGTCCACGCCGGCCAGCAGGCGTAGCACGAGCGCCTCGTTGCCCGGGATTTCCGGCTCGTCGGCGACCCAGTCGAGCACGTAGCGCCGCAGCACCACGTCGCTCACGAGACCCGACGGCGTCCGCAGCGAGAGCAGGTGCACCGCCGACGACGTGCCGCCCTCCAGCGCCCGAGCGTCGATCACCCGCACACTGAGCTGCGTCTCCACCCACCGCAGGGCGTCCGCCGGCGGGTCGCCCCGAAGCCTTCGACGCAGGTCCGTGTCCAGTCCGAAACCGTAGGCCGCCGTCACACCGTCAGGCTGACATACATCGCCCGGCCGCGGAAGGGACGGCCGGGGTCACCACTGCTCGGCCGTATAGTGACGCCGTGGTCGATGGAATCTCGCGGGACTTCCTCGCGGCGCTCGCGGGTTCCGCCGCCGCCCTCACCGGCCTGCTGTTCGTGGCGTTGTCCGTCGCCCCGCGCCAGACGGCGATCCTGAAGACACCGGCGATTCGCCAGGTTCGCACGAGTGCCGCGCTGATCGCGTTCACCAACGCGCTCGCGGTCTCGCTGTACGGACTCGTGCCCGGCACGAACATCGGCTACCCGTCGGCGGCGCTCGGCGTGATCGGGATCCTGTTCACCGCGGCCGCCGTGAAATCCATCCAGTCCAGCGTGCACACGTTCCTGGAGCGCTACCGACAGTTCGGCCTGCTCGCGCTGCTCGCGGCCATCTTCGGCGTCGAGTTGGTCAGCGGCATCGCCGTCATCGCGGGTGCGCGGACCGACTCACCTATGCATCTGATCGCGTACGCGCTGGTCACGTCGTTGATCGTGGGCATTTCGCGGGCGTGGGAACTCGTCGGCGACCGGGACACCGGCCTGTTCGCGTCGATCGCGGTCCTGGTCGGTCACCCGAAGCCGTTCAACCCCGAAGACCTGGAGACCGAAACCCCTTCCACGGGTACGCCTCCCGACGCCTCCACCGGCCGATCCGTCTAGGGTCGATCACCGAGCCGACGTCGCGGGTTCCGCCGGCGCCGTGGCCGAGTCCGGGACCGGGTTACTGACCGGCGAGCAACAGACCAGGGCCACCGGGATCACCTTCGGCGCCGGCTTCGGTGGCGGTTCGGGGATCGTGACGGCGTTCCGGAGTTCTTCGACCCGGTGCTTCGACGGCACGAGCAGGAACACGATGATCGCTCCGGCCCCGAGGAGCCCCGCCGCCACGCCGAACGCGGCGGTGTACCCGTGCGTGGCGGCGACGGCCTGCGTCTGCGGGCCGGCCGGATGGGTGGCCAGGTAGGTGGCCGTCGTGGTGAGCGCGATCGTGCTGAGCGCGGACGTACCGATGGAGCCGCCGACCTGTTGCATCGTGTTGACGAGCGCGGACGCGACGCCGGAGTCTTCCCGCCGGACGCCCGCGGTCGCGGTGTTGATCGCCGGGGCGAAGATCATGCCGAAGCCCAGACCCATCACGATCATGGCTGGCAGGACGCCGCCGACGTAACTCGACGTCGCCGTCAACCGGGTCAGGTAGACCATCGCCGCCGCGCCGAGCAGCATGCCGACGCTGATCAGCACGCGTGGCCCGAAACGCGGCAGAGTGATGATGCTGGAGACGTTCGAGCTGATCAGGATGCACCCGACGAACGGCAGGAACAGCAGCCCACACACCACCGGGCTGTAGGCCTTCACCTGTTGCAGATAGAACGTGAGAAACAGGAAGACCCCGAAGACGGCGATGCCCGCCAGCCCGATGGCCGCGTACGAGCCGCCGCGGGTCCGGTCGACGATCACGCGCAGCGGCAGCAGCGGGTGGCTCGACCCACGTTCGGCCGCGACGAAGCCGACGAGCAAGACGACGCCGAGCGCCAGGCTGCCCAGGGTCAGGGCCGCGGTCCAACCGGCCGTCTCGGCGTGGGAGAAGCCGAAGACGATCAGGAAGAGGCCGGAGCACGCCAGCACCGCGCCGGGCCAGTCCATCCGGGGCCGTACGGCCGGCCGGCTGTGGTGCAGGTAGACGAGCGCTCCGGCGACGGCGATCGCGGCGAACACCAGATTGACATAGAGGGTCCAGCGCCACGAGAGATATTCGGTGAGGACGCCGCCGAGGATCAGACCCACGGCGCCGCCGCCCGCCGCCACGGAACCGAACACCCCGAACGCCTTGCCGCGCTCGCGTGGGTCCTGGAAGGTGCTGACGAGCGTGCCGAGGGCGGCGGGCGCGAGGATCGCCCCGAACGCGCCCTGGAGCGTACGCGCCGTGACCAGCATGCCGAACGAGTTCGCGGCCCCGCCGAGCGCCGATGAGCCCGCGAATCCGATCAGGCCCGTGATGAAGACCCGTTTGCGGCTGAAGATGTCGCCGATCCGGCCGCCGACCAGCAGGAGGCTTCCGAAGGCGAGTGCGTACGCCGTGACGATCCACTGCCGGTCGCTGTTCGGGAAGCCGAGCGCCTGCTGGGCGGACGGCAGCGCGATATTCACGATCGTCGAGTCCAGCACGACCATCAGTTGCGCGGTCGCGACCACGATCAGGATCATCCAGCGTCGCTCGACCGGGACCACCGGATGATTGCTTATCGCGGTTGACATGGCATGACCGCGGCTACGGGTGGCACTGCCGGTTGATGAACCGCTTGAACGTCGAGGCGAGGTGCCACGGTTCACCCTCGCCCGTGGTCTGGCCGCCCTGGGTCGGTCGGGTGAGCCACTCGTTCGGACCGCTGCCCTGGTGTTCCACCGGGACCGCGTCGAGCATCGCCGACGTGATCTTGCCGGTCCCGGTGGACGCGCACCACTCGCGCTGTTCGCGTTCGCTGAGTCCGTCCCACCAATCGAGCATGCGAATGTCGTCGGCCATATCCCGGACATTACGGACCCGCATCCGGCGCGGCGCCCGGATGCCGAAATCAGCTCATGATTGCGCGTTCGCTTCCGCCACCGGGTCCGACACGGTCTGGCATGCCTTGACCTCCTCTTTCGTGACGTCGAGGTGCACGATGCGGGCGTCCCGGTCGATCGAGGCGACGCTGGTCGCCGGCACCGCGACCGTACGGCCGAATATAAGGTGTCCGATGTCCACGAGCAGCCGTCCGTCGTCGACGCTGTGGCTGACCGCGTCGACCACACCGACCTTGCCGTCCGACGCCTCCACGTGGAACCCGCCGATATCGTCCGGATCGGGATCCGCGCCCTCGTGGTGATTCCACGGGTCGAACGCGTCATCGAGCGCGCCGGGCATCAAACCGGCCACCGAGTCGGGCACGGCCTCGGCCGGCACCAGGTCGTCGACGGCGGGCGCGATGCTGGGAAGCGCGTTGAGGTGCTCGTCCGGGTTCTCGTAGGGCGCGTTCACGTGAATCTCCTCTGGTCGCCAAGGTCATACCGCTGCCATGTGCCCAGGTTGCGCGGATTTCATGCGGCGAGTGGCCCGATCCCGCCGGTGCGCTGTCCGTCAGAACGCGTCGAGGCGTGTGCGGCGGCGAGACCGGTGCGGAGGAGAGATCGTGAGCGAGGTCGTGGAGTACGAGATCGCCAGATGCCCGTCCTGCACCTCGACGAACTACGGTCTGAAGGACGCCGGCGGCTGCCTGATGATCGGGTACCTCGCCGTCGGCGGCACGGTCCTGGTTCTCGTCCTCAACTGGCTCGGTGCCCTGGTCGGGCTGCATCTCTGGCGCTGGATGACGAGTTCGTTTCCAAGCATCCCGACGATCGCGCGAACGTCGCTGGTCATCTCGCTGGTGGCGCTGGTGCTGGTCCTCGCCATCCGCAAGGCGTTCAACCGCCGCTTCAGCGGGCCCCGTTGGGTGTGCGGCGACTGCGGCTACAACGTCGCGACCAGGGCGAGTTCGGTCGGTCGCGGCGGGAAGGTCGCGCTCGGCGTGCTCCTCGCGGTCATCCTCATCGTCCTCGGCTTCTGCGGTCTGGGCACGAGTTCCGGCAGCTCGCGCGCCGCGGCGGGCACGACCACGATCCGTCCGCCGGCGGCGCAGGCGCTCACGGGCGACTGGGTCAACAGCAAAGGTGTCGTCTACCGCTTCGTCGCGTCGAAAGGGTCGTACGTGGGCCAGATCGTCGGCCACAGCACCTGCGATCCGGCCGATATCACGATGACCTTCCGTGGCGACGGGGCATACGCGGGCACCACCGCGCTCTACGCCACCACGTGTGGCAGGAGGGCGGGCTCGGCGTCGATCACCATCACGGTGTCCGCCGACGGCAAATCGGCCCGGTTCACGTCCGTAGGCTGCGCGAACTGCGGAGTGCAGAGTTGGACGCGGCGGAAATCGTGACGGCGTCGGTCGCAGCGTGCGCGGTGGGCCTGTCGGGGTTCTGACATCGACGTGTGCCGTGCGACGGCCCGGAATAGTTTGCGGGAATGGTTCGTACACGTGTCGATGTCAGGTCTTCTCTTCTGGCGATCGTCGGTCTGCTGACGATCACCGGGCTCACCGCCTGCTCGCACACCACCGGGCACGACAGTTCCGGCCTGAGCGCGGTCGGTTCCGGTGCCCCGGTCGTGTCGCCCGGCTCGGGGCCTGGCAGCACGACACCTCCGACCTCGACGTCGAGCCGGTCCACGCCGGGAGGCGCCGGAGCCACGACGAAGACGCCGCACCCGAGCTCGAAGTCGTCGCCGAAACCCGCGCCGTCGAAGAGCGCGGCGCCCGATGACACCGACTACTCCGTGGCATGGTCCAATGCGGACTGCCACTGGTTCGTCGACTCGCACGGCGTCGCCAGCGTCTACGCGGCCGAGTCGATCAGCGCGAACGTGCTGCACCAGACCGGCAGCGTCAAGTCGACCGTGACGAGTAACGGCGGCGGCGTGCCGACCGGGTCGGAGAACGTGCCGGCGAGACTTCTCAAGCCCGGCACCTATCCGTTCGGCTTCCAGATATCCGCGCCGGCGGCCGACGTCGCGGCTCACTCGATCACGTTCACCGCGAAACTCACCTTCGACGGCGTCCCCGACCAGCTCGACACCGACAACTCGTCGTCGCTGCTCATCCATTTCCCGGTGCTGTTCGTGCCCGGCAGCGACGGCGACGAGAACCTGACCTGCGACCACGTGCGCTGACCGGCTCCCGGGGCCGAGACTTCCCGGCTTGAGCCCCGTGCCCGGTGTGCCTGGTGTTGACTGTGCAGGTGGGCGGCAGCGACGGTCCGGCGGGATCCGAGCCTCACCACGTCCCCGCCGCGCCCGCGTCGACCGTGCCCACGCCGCATGACGAGCCGCGCCCTTTTCCGTGGAAGGCCGTGGTCAAGCGATCCATCGTGGTCGCGCTGGCAGGCCTCGTGATCTACCTGGTGTTTCCGAAGATCACCGACGTGCTGGCGTCGTGGCCGCGGCTCACATCGCTCGAGCCGGCCTGGTTCGCGGTCGCGGTCGGAGCAGAAACCGCGCATTTCATGTGTACGTTCGCCCTGCAGCGGCTCGCGTTGCGCACGAAGGCCTGGTTCCCCGTCATCACGTCGCAACTGGCCGGGAACTCGATCAGCCTGATCATGCCCGGGGGAGCCGCGGCCGGAGCGGCCGTGCAGTTTCGGATGCTCTCCACCAGCGGCACGAGCACGGCTGACACGGTCGGTGGTTTGACCGCGTTTTCGCTGCTCGGCGTCGGTGGGCTGTTCGCGTTACCGGTGTTCGCGCTGCCCGTGATCCTGATCGGCGCCCCGATCAACCGCGGCTTGTACAACGCCGCCGTGCTCGGCTCGATCGGATTCGTGTTCTTCGCCGGGTTCTCGGCCGCCGTGCTGATCATCGACGCACCGCTGCGCTGGGTCGCGTACGTCGTTCAGCGCCTGCGCAACGCGATCCTGCGACACCGTCCGCCGGTCACCGACCTCGAGAAGACGCTGCTCACGCAACGCGACCACATCCGCACGGTGCTCGGCAAACAGTGGTGGCAGGCGGTGCTGCTGTCCGCCGGGCGGCTCGGGCTGGACTACCTGTGCTTGCTGGCGTCGGTCCGCGCGACCGGCAGCCACCCCCGGCCGTCGCTGATCCTCGTGGCGTACGCCGTCGCCGGCATCATCGGCCTGGTCCCGATCACGCCGGGTGGCCTCGGCATCGTGGAAGCCAGCCTCACCGGTCTCCTCACGCTCGCCGGCACCGGCGCCGCCAATGCGTTCCTCGCGACGCTGACCTACCGGCTCGCGTCCTACTGGCTGCCGCTCGTGGCCGGGCCGTTCGCGTACGGCGCGTTTCGATATCGCTACCGGCACGCGGCGTCCCGAGGCCAGCCGAAACCCGAATCGGCCTGACGAGGGCCGTGTTACCGCTGTCTCGCCTACCGCTGAATGGCGTCCATGTAGGTGACGTCCGGCAGCGTGGACGGGTTCGGACGCAGGGCCTCGGCCGACACCCGGCTGGCGGGGATCGCGGGCGCGGCCTTCGGACCACCGCCCGGAGCGGCCGGCTCCGCGTCGACGGCGCCGGGTTGCGGGGCCGCGGGCGCTCCGACGGCCGGCGCGGCCGGGCCACGGGCCAGCAGACCCTTGCCGAGCGCGCCGATGGTGGCGATCGCCGCGACGTTGAGCGCGCTGCTCCAATGGAAGGTCGTGATGTCGAACGCGGACGAGGCCGTCAGTGACGCCGCGATGGACCCGACGAACGTCTTGGCCAGGCGGACGAGCAGGTCGGGCCAGAACGACAGGTTCGTGAACCGGGCCAGGTATTGCACCAGCGTCAACACGATGGAGGAGAGGCCCGCGCTGACGGCGAGCACCGACGCGTACTTCCACGGGAGGCCGACGACCGCTCCGGTGCCGCCACCCGCGAGGACCGTGGCGAAGAAGACCTGACCGGCCGACCAACCGGCCCGCTCGAGGAAGTCGAGCAGCACAGCTCTCCATTTCGTGCCGGACCACGCCATGCCGCGCTCCCATCCTCGTTGTGCCTCGCCGACATCGGTTCGTCGACAGCGACTCGCCGAGATCGCGCGCCGAGATCGACGTGCCTGTATCGAAAGCAGAATGCTCGTGACCGGCGTTGTTGACAAGGGTTGTCCGCCGAACGGGTCGGCGGGATCCGCGAGCGTACGATCGTGCGAGAACTGTTCCGGTTAGACACGAAGGACGGCATCGGTGGCTGGTGTTCTCGATAGTGCTGGCCCGAAGCCGGCAACCTCGGCCCGGATCTATGACTTCTATCTCGGCGGCACGCACAACTTCCCGGCCGATCGCGAGGCCGCGAAGGCGATGCTCGTCCGATTTCCGCTGACTCCCGCGCTGGCACGCAATAACCGCGCCTTCCTGCGCCGGGCCGTGCGTCACGTGGCCGGCCTGGGCGTCACCCAGTTCCTCGACATCGGTTCCGGCATCCCGACCGAGGGCAACGTGCACGAGGTCGCGGCCGAGGTCGTCCCCGAAGCGCGAGTGGTCTATGTGGACCTCGACCCGGTCGCCGTCTCCGAGAGCCTGGAGATCCTCGACGACAGCGAGCACACCACCGCGATCCTCGGCGACCTCCGGGCGCCGGCCGCGATCCTGGCGAACCCTAAGGTCCAGGCCATGATCGATTTCGATCGACCGGTCGCGCTGCTGCTCAACGCGGTGCTGCACTTCGTGCCCGACGACGATCAGGCCTACGACTCGGTCGCCTATCTGCTGGCCAGGCTCGCACCCGGCAGCCACCTGGTGATGTCGCACGTGTCGATCGACGAACAGCAGGTCGACGAGACCGATCTCGAGTTCGTTCGCGACACCTACGAGCGGAAGACCACAACACCTTTTCGTCCGCGTACGCGTGCCCAGATCGAACGTTTCTTCGCGGGCCTGGAGACGGTCGATCCCGGCGTGTCGTGGCTGCCCGAGTGGCGCCCGGCGGCCGACGACCCGACCGACTTCGTCGATGATCCGCGGCGCAGCTCATGTATGGCCGGCGTGGGCCGCAAGGCGTGAATCGTGAGCCGTGATCCCGGGCCTGCTCGACCCGTGGGCATACTGGGCCGGTGCCTAAACGTCCACGTCGGGGTGCCGACGACACCACGGTTCGGTGCCCGTGCGGTTCGGCCCGGCCGTACGCGGACTGCTGTGAGCCGTTGCATCAGGGCCGGCAGGGCGCCGCGACCGCGGAGCAGCTGATGCGGTCACGGTTCGCCGCCTTCGCCGTCGGTGACGCCGATTACCTGCTGCGCACCTGGCACTCCGGCACCCGGCCGGAGCGGTTGGTGCTCGATTCGGAGCGTCGGTGGATCCGCCTCGACGTGCTGGCCTCGGAGCGCGGCGGTATGTTCGACACGACCGGCACCGTCGAGTTCGACGCCCACTACCGGTTACGTGGCCAGCCGGGCACCCAGCACGAGAACAGCCGGTTCGCACGCGAGCACGGCGCCTGGGTCTACGTCGGGGGGTAGGTCCGTGTGGCGGTCGGCCTCATATCTGCTGGGTTACGACCCGCTAGGGGCCAGATTCTGGGTTGGCAAAACCGGAGGATACTCCGGTAATGTGGGAAGGGTCGGGTGCGCGGCCTTGCCGACAGGGCGCCGCGCCCCCGACCACCTGCGCTCGGCCAATGTCGAAAGGTTTATCACATGGAACTCGGCCTCCACGTCTCCGACTTCACCTGGACCGGCGGCACCCCCGAACTCGCACCGAAGCTGATCCGCGTCGCCCACGACGCCGAAGCGGCCGGCTTCACCCGTCTGAGCGTGATGGACCACTTCTGGCAGATCGCGCACATCGGTCCGCCGGAGCACGCGATGCTCGAGGCCTACACGGCGCTCGGTTTCCTCGCCGCGCACACCAAGACGATCACGCTGAACACGCTCGTGACCGGCGTCACCTACCGGGAGCCCGGCCTGCTGGCGAAGGCGATGACCACGCTCGACGTGCTCTCGGGCGGCCGGGCCATGCTCGGTCTCGGTGCCGCGTGGAACGCTGACGAGTCCGCCGGTCTCGGCTTCGCGTTCCCACCGACGGCCGAACGATTCGAGCGGCTCGAAGAGGCTCTGCAGATCATCCTGCAGATGTGGAGCGATGAGGACGGGCCCTATCACGGCAAGCACTACCACCTCGATCGCACGCTCAACTCGCCGCAGCCGATCAGCTCGCCCCGGCCGCGCATCATGATCGGTGGCTCCGGTGAGCGGAAGACGTTGCGCATGGTCGCGCAGTACGCCGACGCCTGCAACCTGTTCAGCAGCCCCGAGTTGGCGCACAAACTCGATGTGCTGCGGGAACACTGCGCGAACCTCGGCCGCGACTACGACGCCATCGAGAAGACCGCGATGACGCCGTACGAGTTGGGCGCTGGCGGCGAGGGTGCTTCGGAGATGCTCGATCGGCTGCGGGCGCTGCACGACCTGGGCATCACCGTGGCCACCGGATCGCTGCGTGGCACCGACGGCCCGGAGCGCGTCGCGGCGTACGGCGAGCACATCATCCCGGTCATATCCGCTTGGTAGAACGAGTCAAAATGGGGTAGCGGTTTCGGCGCGCCGAGACGCTAAGCTCTGTCTTGAATTCCGGTCCGGGAGCATGACCCGGTATCCGTGCCTTGCGCCGGATGGAAGCAGCCCGTCGGCCGCGCGTTCACCCGCTGCGACGATGCGAGGTCTGACGCCGTACTACCCGATCGTGAAGTCCGATTTCCGCCAGCAATCCGGCCTGCGGCTGGGGAGACTGGACGCATGATGTACTCCTACGTTCCTTCTCCGCTCGGCGATCTGCTGGTCGTCCGGGCCGACATTTCCGACGCTCTCGTCGGGCTTTACCTGCCCACCGGGCGGCACGCGACCGCGTTGCGCGCGCAGTGGCACCGCGACGACAGCCGCTTCGATGATGTGCGAACGCAACTCGACGAATACTTCGCCGGTGAGCGCCGCGCGTTCGACCTTCCGCTCGCGGGCGTCGGCACGGCGTTCCAGCAGCGCGTGTGGGCCGCGCTGCTCGACATCCCCTACGGCGAAACCGCCAGTTACGGCAAGGTCGCCGCGGCGATCGGGTCGCTCAGCGCGTCGCGGGCGGTCGGCCTCGCCAACGGCCGCAACCCGATCTCGATCATCGTGCCGTGCCACCGGGTGATCGGCGCCGACGGTTCGCTCACGGGCTACGGCGGCGGCCTCGACGCGAAGCGCTGGTTGCTCGCGCACGAACAGGAGCACCTGGCCGGATGAGACGGCGCCCGCGTGCGACGCGACCCGGCCGTGCGCTGCGCGGCCGGGTCGCTCAGGTCGTGCTGTGTGGGCTTACCGGGCTCAGCGGGCGTGGCGGTCCCAGCGGGCTTTCCGGGCTTACTGGGCCTAGCGGTGCATGCCCCAGCCGCCGTCGATCATGATGGTTTGGCCGGTGATGTAGGTCGCCTCGTCACTGCTGAGGAACGCGACCAACGCGCCGATGTCGGTTCTGGTGTCGCCGATCCGGTGCATCGGCACCTTGGCGAGCGCGGCGTGGAAGCTCTCCGGGTCGTACTGCTCCCACATCTGCGCGCCTTCGGAATTGGCGAACGGGCAGATCACATTGACGCGTACGTTGTCGCCGCCCCACTCGGTCGCACCGACCTTCGTGAAGCCGCGGATGGCCTCCTTCGCCGCACCGTACGTCGCCCAGCCCGCCTGCCCCTCGGTGCCGGCGCTCGACCCGAGGTTGATGACGGAGCCGCCACCGGCCGAGACCAGATGCGGGTACGCCGCCTTCATCAGCCGGAACGTCGCCCGCGGACCGGTCTCGAAGACCAGGTCGTAGTCGTCGTCGGAGTGTTCGGTCAACGGTGCCGCGGCACGCGTCGCGATCGCGTTGTTCACCAGGATGTCGAGCCGGCCGAAGCGATCCACGGCGGTCTGCGCGATGAGGTCGGCGGCGTCGCGCTCGCGTACGTCGGCCACGAGCGCGGACACCTGCCGGCCGTCTTCCTCAAGGGTCTTCGTCGTCGCGGCCAGGTTGTTCGCGGCCAGGTCGACGAGCAGCACGGCGGCGCCACGATCGGTCAAGGCTTGGCTGATGCCCCGGCCGATGCCTTGCGCGGCTCCGGTGACGATCGCGACCTTGCCGGCGAGCCCGTCGGCCCGAGAGTAGGTAGTCATGCGAAGACCCTACGGATACGGTCCGCACAAGCCAACGGTCTTCATGATCCGGTCGTGAGTGCATCCCTCGCACACGGATTGCCGACAGCTACGAGTCATCCACCGGCCGGCCGGTCGACCGGCGCCGCCGGACGTGCGCCCGTCGCCTGACCGCGTCGCGTCGCGAAGAGCGCCGGTGTTCCGAGGTCAGCGCGAATCCCGAAACGAACCCGGACACATGCCCGCCCTGCTCACAACGACCGCAACCGTTTCTCGAGAAAACGGCGCTCCGCCTCGGTCGGCGCGAGGTCGAGGGCCGCCCGATAACTATCGGCGGCTTCCGGTCCACGCCCAGCGCGGCGCAGCAGATCGGCGCGGGTCGCGTGGAGAAGGTAGTAGCCGTCGAGCAGCCCTGTTTCGGCGATCGCGTCCACCAGCGGCAACGCGACGTCCGGGCCGTCGGCCATGCCGATCGCCACGGCGCGATTCAGATCCACGATCGCGCTCGGGGCGATGCGCGCGAGTTGGTCGTACAACCCGACAATCTGCGGCCAATCGGTCTCGGCCGCGTCGGGCGCGGTCGCGTGACAGGCCGCGATGGCCGCCTGGATCTGAAACGGCCCGATCTCAGACGAACCGGCCCAGCGGCGGCGCAGCGCGCGTTCCAGGATCGCGGCACCGTCGGCGATCTGCGCCTGATTCCACCGCGAACGGTCCTGTTCGTCGAGGGTGACGAGGTCGCCGGCCGTGTCCACGCGGGTGTCCCGTCGGGCATCGTGCAGCAGCATCAACGCGAGCATGCCCGCCGCTTCGGGCTCGTCGGGCATCAGCGCCGTCAGGACGCGAGCGAGCCGGATCGCCTCCCGCGCGAGCCGTGTCTTCGCCGGGTCCCCGTAGCCCTCGTTGAAAAGCAGGTAGAGCACGTGCAACACGGCCGGGAGTCGTTCCGGCAACAGATGCGCGGGCGGAACCCGGAACGGGATGCCGGCGTGCGCCACCTTCTGTTTCGCCCGGAACAGCCGCTGGCCCATCGTGCGTTCGGGCACCAGGAACGCTCGCGCGATCTCCGCGGTGCTCATGCCGGCCAACGTGCGGAGCGTCAGCGCGACCTGGGCGTCCATGTTCAGGGACGGGTGGCAGCAGGTGAACATGAGTTCCAGGCGCTCGTCCGGAATCTCGTTGTCGTTCAGATATGCGGGGGGCGGTTCCATCGCGGCCGCCTCTCGCAGCTTGGCCCGTTCGGTCGACGCGCGGCGGATCCGGTCGATGGCACGGTTGCGAGCCGTGGTCGTGAGCCAGGCCAGCGGCTGGTCCGGCACACCGGCCGCGGGCCACCTCTGCAAAGCCTGCGTGAACGCGTCCTGCGCACACTCCTCGGCCAGGTCCCAGTCGCCGCCGGTGAACCGGATCATGGTGGCCACGATCCGGCTCCAACCGTCGGCGTAGAGCCCGGCGATGCGGTCGCTGACCGAGTGGGTCACGGCCGATTCCGTCATCAGTCCTCGTCGTCGGGCCAGAACGGACGCAGTTCGATCATGCCGCCCCACGCCATCGGGTGCTTCGAAGCGACCTCGATCGCCTGGTCGAGGTCGGCGCAGTCGATGATGTCGAACCCGGCGATCTGATCTTTCGTCTCCGCGTACGGGCCGTCGGTCAGCAACACCTCCCGGTTGCGTACGCGGACCGTGGTCGCGTCGCTCGCCGGGCGGGTCCGGTTTCCGATCAGCCGGATGCCCTTGGCGTCCATCTCGGTGACCCAGTCCTCGACATCGGGCGCGCCGTCGTCCTGTCCGGGCTTGTAGTCGGGGTCGGTGCACACCAGCATCAGGTATTTCATCAGGTTGCTCCCATCACGATCATCTCGATGTCGTCGGTGGCCACGCAGGCCACCGTACTGACAAACGCGGTCGGCGGATGCCGCTCGTCACCTGGATGACGAACGAGTCGGGCGTTCTACTACCGAACACCGCCAGAATTTTCGAAAATTTCGGCACCGAAATCCGACCTCGTGGAATGCCCCGAAGAAGCCCCGACATGCCGGCCAAGACACCGCAGAAAATTCCGTTGCCGCCGGTCGGCGCGCCTGGGTACGGTAGAGGGGATGTGAGCCACTGACACCGTCCGACGCCCGCGACCGAGGCCCTTGCCCGGCGGGCGCCCCCCTTTTTCAGCCGTCGGTGGTGCCCCCATGTCTTCAACAGCTCTCCTCGCCCATGATCTCGTCCGCTCGTTCGGTGACCGACGAGTCCTCGACGGCGTCTCCCTGACCGCCGCGCCCGGACACCGGATCGCGCTCATCGGTGAGAACGGCTCCGGCAAGTCCACCCTGCTGCGGTTGCTCGCCGGCGCCGACGAACCCGACAGCGGCACCGTCAATCGGCCGGATGACCTCGGCTACCTGCATCAGGAGATGCCGTTCGACCCGTCCGCGTCGATCGCCGACGTGCTCGACGATGCCCTCCGGGAAGCTCGCCACGACCTCGCCGAACTCGACCGGCTCACAGCCGCATTGACCGAGGTCTCGGCCGAAACCCATGGTGACATCCCGACCGAATCCGCGCCCGACGAGCCGACCTATGCCGACCTCCTCACCGAGTACGGTGACCGGCTTGACCGGGCAACCGAACACGACGCCTGGGACGCCGACCGCCGTGCGGAGATCACCCTGGCCGGGCTAGGTCTCGCCGAGATACCGCACGACCGCACGCTCGGGTCGCTCTCCGGCGGCCAGCGCGGACGACTCGCCCTCGCCGCTCTGCTGGTCCGGCGGCCTGCGGCACTCCTGCTCGATGAGCCCACGAACCATCTCGACGACGCGGCCGCGCTCTTCCTCGAGGAGCAACTGCGCAACCTGCCCGGCGTCGTCGTGATCGCCAGCCACGATCGGGCGTTCCTCGACGCCGTCGGCACCGACCTGATCGACCTCGATCCGGCGGTCGACGGCCCGACGCGGTTCGGCGGCACCTACACGGACTACCTGACCCACCAGCGAGCCGAACGGGAACGCTGGGAGCGCCGCTTTGCCGAGGAACAGGACGAACTCGCCGACCTGCGGCGCGCGGTCGCGGTCACGGCACACCAGGTCGCACCGGGCCGGGCGAGGCGAGACAACGAGAAGATGGGCTACGGCCACACGAGCGGTCGAGTTCAAAATCAGATCTCTCGCCGGGTACGCAACGCTGCCCACCGCCTCGACGAACTCGAACGCGACCAGGTCCGCAAACCGCGCGAACCGCTGCGGTTCCGAGCCACCGGCCTCGCCGCGCCATCGACCGACGGGATCCTGTTGTCGCTGCGCGACGCGCGTGTACCCGGCCGGCTCACCCTCGATCGTCTCGACATCACGGCCGCCGACCGGCTCCTCGTAACCGGCGACAACGGATCGGGCAAGTCGACGCTCCTCGCCGTGCTCGCAGGCCGGCTGCGGGCCTCGGGCGACCTGCGCCGGCGGCCGGGACTGACGATCGGCCTGCTCACCCAGGACACCGTGTTCGACCGGCCGGACCGCACCGTACGGGAGACGTACGAGCAGGCGCTCGGACCCGACCGGGCCGAAGCCGTACCGCTGCGATCCCTCGGTCTGCTGAGCCCGCGCGACCTCGGCCGCCGGGTGGAGGACCTGTCGGTCGGCCAGCGTCGTCGTCTTGCCCTCGCGCTGCTCGTCGCTCGGCCGCCGGAACTGCTGCTGCTCGACGAACCGACGAACCACCTGTCGCCCCGGCTCGCGGACGAGTTGGAGGAAGCCCTCGGTGCGAGTCCGGGCGCGATCGTGGTCGCCAGTCACGACCGGTGGCTGCGAGCGCGTTGGGCAGGTCGGGAGGTCCGGTTGAGCGGCGATGCGTCGGTGTCACCCAGTGCGGCGCGGTCAGAGAGTGTCGCCTGACCGAGGTACGGTACGGGCATGTACTCGACGCGGGTCACCGGCCACGTACGCGCGCCGCGCGCCGCCGTCTACCGCGCCCTCCTCAGCGCGGACGCGGTCGCTGCCTGGCGGGTTCCGGACGGCATGAGCAGCCACGTGCACGAGTTCGACGCGCGGGAGGGCGGCACTTTTCGGGTTTCGCTGACCTACGACGCGCCCGCCGAGACCGGCGAGGCGGAAATCGGCAAGTCGGGTGCCCGCACGGACACCTACCACGGTCGGTTCGTGTCACTCGTACCCGATGAACAAGTGGTTGAAGTTCTGGAATTCGAAGCCGCCGACCCGGCGCTCGGCGGCACGATGACGATCACCACGACTCTCGCCGATGCGGCCGGTGGCACCGATGTGCTGGTGCAGCACGACGGGATTCCCGATGTGGTGCCCGCCGCCGACAACGAGACGGGCACCCGGATGGCCCTCGGCAAACTCGCCGCCCTGGTCGAGGCCGGCCAACCGCGAGCGGACCGCGCGGAAACCTGACCGTGCCGGTGTCGCTGCATCATGTCGAGATGGTCATGGGGACCGCGATCACCATCGACGTGCTCGATTTCGACGGTCCGGGGGAGAGTCTGCTCGCCGAGACGGTCGCGTGGTTCCACGAGGTCGATCGCCGGTTCAGCACCTACCGGCCCGACAGCGAGGTTTTGCGCGTCGACCGGGGTGAACTCGGTCTCGCGGACGCATCCGCCGATCTGCGGCGAGTCATGGCCGCATGCGAAGAGCTGAAAGACCAGACCAGAGGCTATTTCGACGCGTACGCCTCGGGAAGGCTCGATCCGTCCGGCTACGTGAAGGGATGGTCGGTCGAAGTGGCGTCGGATCGCCTCGCCGCCGCCGGGGCCGGAAACCACTGCATCAATGCGGGTGGCGACGTTCGCGTGCGTGGCACCGGTCCCGACGGCGGGCTCTGGCGCATCGGCATCACGCACCCGTGGGAGCGTCTGAAAGTCGCCTGGGTCGTCGCGGGAACCGACATGGCCGTGGCGACGTCCGGCACCTACGAGCGCGGGCTCCACGTGATCGATCCGTTCACCGGCCTGCCCGCCGACTTTCTCTGCTCCGTCTCGCTGACCGGGCCGAGCATCGCCGTGGCCGACGCGTACGCGACCGCGGCCCTGGCCATGTCGA
>CAWCPX010000014.1:0-52552 GCA_963797605.1 uncultured Actinomycetota bacterium
CAAAGGCGAGACCCAACGGCGACGGTGGTACGTCGGGATCGGGCGTGAAGAGCGTCTCGCAGTCGACGACGTACGGCACCGGGCCGGCCGCGATGACGTTCTCCGCGTGCAGATCGCTGCCGCCGAGCAGTCGCATGATCGCGAGCCATCCGCCCATGGCCCGATAGAACTGGGCCTCCTCGGTGTCGTCGATGCAGTACGTGTGCGGCACCTGCCGGGCCCAGCCGTAGCCGTCGGCGGCGATGACCTGCGGAACGCGCAGTGCTCCGTCGGGTGCCAGGTCGGTCAGCAGGAGCTCCAGCGCGCGGTCGACGTCGAGGGATCGCGGCTTGTAGAGCATTTCACGGGTGCCGTGGGTGCTGGAGAACTGCAGCCAGGCGACGGTCTGCCCGGCTCGGTGACTGTCGCCGGCGTCGAGCCGGACCTCGAGCAGGTCGTCGGTGGATCCGTCGAGCAGTGCGCCGAACTGCGACCGGTCGGAGACGAATCGGCGCGCGAGGGACAGCACGGCCGCGGACCGGTTCGCGATGACGCGGCGAAGCCGTGGTCGCAGCGCCGGATAGGTCTCGTGGATCATGGCCCAGAAGCTCGGGTCGGTCGTGCCGTCGAGGAAGGCGGTCCATCGCTGGGCGGGTGTGTCACCGGCGAGACGGCCCGCCATGCGCGCGGCGTGGAGTTCGAGCAGCAGCAGGCGGTTGACCTTCAGCCGCACCGACCCGTAGACGGAGCGGCGAGCGCCTTCGGTGAACGCTGCGCGCGCGGTTTCGTCGAGGCCGCCGACGTGCCCGAGTTGCTCCGTGAGCCGCTCGATGGCCGGGTCGACGAGGTGCCGCACGGCGGGTGCGAACTCGCCGGCCGCGTCGTGGTGTTCCTTGATGGATGAGTCCTTGATCGCTGAGTCCACGAGGGCCTTCCAGAGCGGTGCTTCCGACGGACTTCGGGTGAAGCGGAGCCAGCCCGGCGGCGAGAGCCCGTAGTGGTCTCGCCGCCGGGCCTGCGGCGGCTAGCAGCAGAGCACGGGACGGGAAGCGGTGCAGCTGCTGCAGTGAGTGCCGAGGGCGAAGTCCGCTTCGACGAGCTGCGACTCCGCGGTCGGTCCGCCGACGAACAGGGGGCCGGCCGGGTTGTCGAACCCGTCAACGGCCTGTTCGCCGGTGCGCCAGCCACTGCGGATGGTCTCCATCTGGGCTAGGGGCATGCGTTTCTCCCTTGCTGTCGGGACGACCGATCCGCGCGATTACGCTGCGTCATGGACCGACTACATAATGACGTCAGTCTATGGGAGCCGGGAGATCACCAGCAATGCCCCGACGCAACGACGCTTGCCGGGCCAACCTTCGCAAGCGAAACCCCGTCGCGGCCGGTCCAATGCCCCGCTACGCTGCGCCGCGTGACCAACGGCCCCATTCCTTTCCTCTGGCTATGCGGACCCGTCGGCGTCGGCAAGACAACCACCGCGTTCGAGATCTTCGGGCGGCTCACCGACGCGGGGATCAAAACCGCGTACGTCGACCTCGACCAGCTGGGCCTGTGCTACCCGACTCCCGCCGACGACCGCGACAACCACCGGGTGAAGGCGGCGAATCTGGCGGCGGTCTGGCCCGGGTTCCGCGACGATGGAGCCCGCTGCCTCGTCGTTTCCGGCGGCATCGGCACCCACGACGTGGTCCGGCTCCACGCCGACCAGCTCCCCGACACCGCGCTGACGCTCGTCCGCCTGCGCGTCTCCGACGACGGTCTGCGGCGCCGCGTCATCGGGCGGGGATGGCAGGTCGACGCGGTCGACGAGTTCATCCGGGAGGCACACGATCTGGATCAACACGATTTCGCCCACGCGTACGTCGACACCGACGATCTGTCCGTTGCCGATGTCGCCACGGCGGTGCTGGCGAAAGCCGGTGGATGGCCATGTCTGAGCTGACGCCGGCACTGTGGATCTGCGGCTCGCGCGGGTCCGGCAAGTCGTCCGTCGGCTTCGACGTTGCCGTACGCGTCATGATGGGTGGCATCAAGGCCGCCTACGTCGACCTCGACCAGATCGGCTTCACCCGCCCGGTGCCGGCCGATGATCCTGACAATCACCGGATCAAGGCGCGGAACCTCGGTGCGATGTGGCCGGTCTTCGCGGCCGCCGGAGCCCGCTGCCTCGTCGTATCCGGCGGCGTCGACAGCCGGTCCGTCATCGACGCGTACGCGACCCGGCTGCCAGGATTGACGATGACCGTCTGCCGGCTACACGCGGGCCCGGCAACGCTGCTCGACCGCCTCCTGGCACGCGGGCGTGGCGAAGGGGCTGCGGTCCCCGGCGACGAACTGCGTGGTCGCAGCATCGCCACGTTGACCGCGCTCGCGCAGACGGCCCATGACAACGCCGTAACGCTGGAACGCGACGGCCTCGGCGACGTACGCGTCGATACGGACGGACGGTCGGTCGGCGAGGTGTCCGATGAGGTCACAGCGGTCACCGGCGGCTGGCCGCACCTGTCGATCGGGACCGTGGGCGCTCAAACCGGTCAGCGGCGCACCTGATAGCGCAGGTGAAGCACCCGGTTGCTCCGAATCACCGCGTCAGGATCCTCCAACAGGTGCTGCGCGTCGACCGACCCGAAGAAGCGCTTGCCGGACCCGAACACGACGGGTACGACGTCCATGCGCACCTCGTCGATCAGGCCCGCGGCAAGCACCTGGCCGCCCACGTCGCCGGCGGCGACCTCGACGATGCGGTCACCCGCAAGCTCCTGTGCCTTGGCCACGGCTGCCTCGACGCCGTCGACGAAGTGAAACGGCGCCTCGGGGTCCCAGCCCTCGGGCTTCGGCCGGTGCGTCACGACGACCACGTGGTCGATCCCGCCCGGCGGCTTCCCGTCCCAGCCGTCCGTCATGTCGAAGACGCGGCGGCCGACGATTGTCGCCCCGATCTGATCCCAGTACAGCCTGGTGTAGTCGTAGGACGTCTGCGACACCTTCACCACGCCGCTCTCGTCCAACGGGACGTCACCGCTGGACAACCAGTCGAACAGCGGTCCGGGCTGGTCATTCTCGTCCGCGACGAAGCCGTCCACCGACACCGAGCTGTACATCACCACCTTGCCCACGGCGCTCTCCTTTGCTTCGGGTTGCCCCCAAGTTAGCGTGTCAAGCCATCTGCTCGGCGCTCACCTGCCATCTGCGGGATCATGAACTGCGCACCGACGAACGGTGCCGGGCTTTGCGGGGGGTGAGATCCGATGAGCTTCGGGATGCTCGCCCTCATCACCGCCATCGGCCTCCTCGGCCCGCTGCTGGCCCGCCCCAAGCGCTGGCACCTGCCCGTCCTGCTGGGCGAACTCACGGCCGGCGTCATCTTCGGCCGCACCGGCTTCGACATCGTGCACGCGCAGAACCCGACCTTCACCTTCCTCGCCAACATCGGCTTCGCCCTGGTCATGTTCGTCGCCGGCTCCCGCGTGCCGGTGCGGGACAGCCGCCTGCTGCGAGCGCTGCGCCCTGGGGTAGCCAGGGTGATCGGCGTCGGCGCCGTCGCGGTGCCGCTCGGTTACCTCATCGCGTGGGGGTTCCACACCGGCCACCCCGCGCTGTACGCGGTCCTGATGGCGTCGTCCTCGGCCGCGCTCGTGCTGCCCATCGTCGACTCGCTCAAGCTGCAGGGCGTGCCGGTGCTGGAACTGCTACCGCAGGTCGCGCTCGCGGACGCCGCGTGCATCGTGGCGCTGCCGCTCGTGATCGATCCGGGCCACGCCGACCGCGCCGCGCTCGGTGCGCTGGCCGTGATCGCGGCCTCGGCGCTGCTGTACGTGGGCCTGCACTACGCGGTGACCTCGGGAGCACAACGCCGAGCGCACCGCGTCTCCGAAGATCGCAAGTTCGCCCTGGAGCTGCGGATCAATCTCACGATCCTGTTCGCCCTGTCCGCGATCGCGGTGACCACGCACGTCTCGATTCTGCTCGCGGGTTTCTGTTTCGGGCTCGCCGTCTCGGCCGCCGGCGAGCCGCGTCGGTTGGCCAAGCAGCTCTTCGCGTTGACCGACGGATTCCTCGGCCCCCTGTTCTTCGTCTGGCTGGGTGCCTCGCTCGACGTCCGTGAGCTGGGTCAACGGCCGTCATTCATCGCGCTCGGCGCCGTGCTCGGAGTCGGGGCGGTGTTGGCGCACGCGGCGATGCGCCTGACCGGTCAGCCGTTCGCGTTGAGCGGGCTCGCCGCGGCGCAACTGGGAGTGCCGGTGGCCGCGGCGACTGTCGGGTCCCAGTTGCACCTGCTGGCTCCCGGCGAGTCAGCCGCCCTGATCCTGGGTGCGCTGATCACCATCGGCGCGGCGGCGGCGTGCGGGGGCTGGGCCGCCCGCGCGATGCCGCCGCACGCGCCGTAACTCGCTCAGACGACCTGGACCGAGTTCTTCAGCTCGATGATCAGGGTCGGCGTCAATGCGCTGCCGGCCCGGTTCGAGAACAGCGTCATCTCGTACGCCACCGTCGCCAGGTTCGCCGACCGCTCCGCGATCACGCCGAGCACCGAGCCCGGGCCGATGGACGTGATCAGCAGATAGCCATCGGTCATGTCGACGATGACGCGATTGAGCACGCCGAGCGCGTGCCATGTGGCCGCGCCGGCCGCCAGGCTCGTCAAGCCCGAAACCACGGCGGCCAGGCGTTCGGCGGCGGCGTGCTCCTGGACCGCGGACTTCGCCATCAGCAGGCCGTCCGAGGAGACGGCCACCGTCTCGCGTACCCCCGCCGTGTTCGACGTGAAGGAATCCAGCAACCAGTTGAACGACTTCGCCGCCGAGCTGAGCTGCTCTGTTACCCCGTGATCAGTCATCGTGTCGCACCCTCTTCGGTCGGTTCCGGTGGAGCTTCGGTCATGGCGCGTGCCACGCCGGATTCGAACTGCTGGACGAGGTCCCAGACCGCGTCCGGGTCCTGCGGCTGTGCGGCCGGTTTCGCCGCGACGGGTTGGTCCGGCTGGATCGTGGCCCCCGGTACGCGCTTGGTCAACCCGCTGGCGAGCACCACCGGCGGTTCGTCCGGGACCACGGGTATCGGGGTCCGGGGCCGGGCCGCGACGATCGTGCGCCGGGCTGTGCCGCCGGAGGTCGTTTCGGTGCCTGCGCCCACGAGCATCGGCAGCGTGGTGGTGTCGAGCATCGCCCAGGTCGGCGAGTCCGGCGAGCCGTCCGTCACCGTCGCGCGGGTCGGCTCGAGTTCGAAGGCCTTCCACGGCCGGCCGGACTCGATCGCGCGCTTGGCTCGGTGGATGCTTTCGAGGTTGAGCAGGCCGTCGGCGTCGACGATGCGCATGTCGGCGATGCGCGGGATCGGCGTATCGGTGACGGGCTCGTCCGTGCCGGGCGCCGGGTCGAGCGCTTTGGGCGCTTCGATCGCCGCCGGGCCGCCGATGACCAGGATCGTTTCGATGTCGACGATGACGGTCACGCCGCCGCCGGGCGTCTCGGTGAGCACGACGAGCAGACCGTGCCGGCGGGCCAGGCGGCCGACCACGAACAGGCCGAGCACTTCGGTCGGCGCGAGGTCGAGACGTTCGCGTTCGGCGAGGCGGGCGCTCTCTCGCGCCATCCGTTCCGGTGAGAGTCCGATGCCGTGGTCGGTGATGATGATCCGGGCCGGATTCGGCTGGGCGCTGACGGTCACGCGGGTGTGTGGCGGCGAGAACGAGGTCGCGTTCTCCAGCAGTTCCGCCACCACCAGGACGGCGTCGTTGACGGCGCCGGGCGCGATCATCAGGTCGATCGGACCGTCGATGTCGACGCGGTCGTAGTCCTCGATTTCGGCGAGCGCGAGTTGAATGACGTCGACCATGGCCAGCGGCGCGAAGTGGGCGCCCTGGTCGGTGGCGCCGGAGAGGGCGACGAGGCTGCTGGCGTTACGCCGCAGCCGCGAGGTCAGGTGGTCGAGCCGGTAGAGGTCCGCGAGCCGGCCGCTGTCGTGTTCCTGCTTCTCCAGGGAATCGATGAGCGATATCTGGCGGCTGACGAGGTTCTGGCTGCGGCGGCCGACGTGGCCGAACATCTGCGCCACGTTGCGGCGGCTTGTGGCCTGCCGGCCGACGAGTTGCACGGCGGTGCGCGAGATGCGTTCGAACGCCTGGGCCAGTTCGGCGATCTCGTCGTCGGAGGCGACGTGGACCGGGTCGAACTGGATCGGTTCGCTCGTCTCAGCGTCGTCGTCGGCGACGCGGACGAGTTCGCGTTCGGCCTGTCGGGACACGTGGTTCGTCGAGGCGGTCAGCCGCGCCAACGGGATCGCGACCGATCGCGCGATCACGAGACCAGCCGCGGCGACGCCGGTGACGATGAGCAGCCCGAACGCGGCGGTCAGGTAGGCGGCGAGCAGGGCCCGGTCGCGCTGCGACTGCACGGAGGTGATCGCGTCGGCGGCGGTCTTCTGTTCGGCGAAGCGGCCGAGCACGACGAAGGACTGCATCTGCGGGAAGAGCAGCGGCGGCGTCAGGCTCCGCAGGGCGCTGGCGAGGACCGACGCCGTCGTGCTGGTGAACTGGAAACCGACGCGGTCGGCGAGCGCTTGGGTGACCACGTCCTGCAGCGTGACCTCGGCCGGGGTGGCGTACGCGGTGAACCGGGGGAGCAGCAGGACGATCGAGCTGCGGTCGGACGCGTACGCGGCGAGGGCGTCCTCATCGACGGGTGCCGTCGTCCGGGCGTTGTCGCCGGCGATCTCGAGCAGGATGGCTGCGCTCTCGTTGGTCAGTTCGTCGATGTGGATCAGCGCGTCGAGCGCGATGACGCCGCGTCCGGCGGGGGTGCTCGTGTCGATGTTGTCGAGGAGCGCGGTCGCGTCGATGAGCGGTTGGGTGACTGTGCGATAGGCGCCGATCACGGCGGCCGGAGTGGTGGTCTTCGCGGCGACGGACGCGCGCATGGAGGTCAGACCGGCGATGTTCGCCAGCGCGCTGCGCAGGGCCGCGGGCAGGCCCTCGCCGTATTGGGCATCGAGGTCGGCGGCCTGCTCGTCGACCTGGGCGACGCTGGCTTCGACGTCGCCGAGGGACGCCTCGTCGATCAGGTAGCCGATCGACTTCGAGGCGTTCGGTTTGCAGGTCGGCGAGGATCACGCCGATGCCGCTGGCGATCTCGACGGAGCGCACCGTGTTGCCCGCGTCGCGTGCGCGTCCCGCCTGGTTGATCGCGAGGTAGGCGCCGATGCCGCCGATGACGAGCAGCGGAAGGACGATGAGCGCGATCAGTTTTCCGCGGATACGCAGCCTATTGAGGAACACCGACACGCTCCCGCGTCGGGCGTCGCCCAGGCTGCTCGGCCGGTTCGCGGTGGTGGCCGCCACCGAGGGCGGTCGGTGCCGGGTGGGGATGCCGGTGGTGCCTGGGTGGGTGGTGGAGCCGGGGCGCGTTTCGCGGTGCGGCGCCGATCGGCGGCCAGCAGGGCGAGGATCAGGATGAGCGCGGCGGCGAGGCATCCGATGTCGAGGAACTCCTGGTTGGTGGCCGTGTGGCCGCGTGCGGCCACCAGGGTGTCGATCTCGTCGAACAGCGCCGCTGACAGGGCCACGGCGGTCGTCTCCTCGCGGGCCTGGGCGGGTGGCACCCCGGTCGTGCTGCTGATGTCGGCCTTGGTGATCACCTGGGTCACCTGCGGTTCGAGCGATTCGACGCTGCGGCCGTAGTCGTCGATGGCTCCCAGGAGGGCGCTGCTGAGGTTGCTGCTCGACGTCGCGTCGACCGCGTCGCTCACGTCGTCTTCGACTTCTTGGGCGTCCTGGTCGAGCAGGGTCCGGTAGGTCGAGACGTTCAGCGCGGCGGCCTGCACGGTGGGTCCGGAACTGGTGAATTCGGTGATGATCGAGTCGCCGTAGCGGCCGGCGCCGACGACCGAGGCGGGTAGTGCCCGCACGGCGGCGTCTTCGAGGAAGAAGATGTCAGGTTCCTGGTCGCGGACGAGGCCGGACCGGTCGCGGATGCGCTCGTACACGTCCAGAAGCAGGGCGGAGACAGCACCGTACGCGTTGTACGCGGTGATCGGCGACGGTTTCCGTATGGTCCGCAGGTGTGTGACGGCGGCGGTGAAGTTGGTCCAACGGCTGTGCGTCTGGAGTTCGTCGCCATAGCGCTGATCGGCGGCGGACGCGGCGTCGAGGCCGGTTTCGAGGGCGGTGAAGTCGACCGGTTTCGCCGACACCGAGAGCGTCTCGTCCTCGGTCAGCGTGACCAGGACCGGCTGCAACGCGCGCAGGAAGGTGATGCCGTCGCGTTCGGCCGTGGTTCGGGAAACCGTCGCGGACGCGGACTGCCAGGACTGCGCGAACAGCACCGACACCGGAACAAGGACGAGGATGGCCAGCATCGTCCGCACAACGATCCCGGGACGGCGTTGTCGGGATCCTTGTGGTTGGCCGGTTGTTGACATTGCGGAACCTCAAACAGACTGGCGAGGGGATCTGGCGGTGGATCACAAGCGTCACCGACAGTAGTTCGCCAGCGTTGCGTCGGTGAACGGGCAATCGCCGAAACTGACTGGTTAGCCACGAAAATCAACGGACCGGGCGGCCTTGTCGCGGACGGTGCCCGATCATGACAACGGCCGCGGTCCCGGGTGGGGATCGCGGCCGAGCCGGTGTGCTGCTGATCTGTTCAGGAGCGTTCGAGTTCGGAGCACGCGGCCGCGGGCTGGCTCTGGTCGGCGTCGGCGCCTTCCCAGACCCGCACCCGCCACAGCCCGGCGGCGTCGTTGGTGTCGTGGCCGGCCCGCCACCGGCCGACTTCTTCGGCCGTGCCGTCGGTGGTGATGTTCTCGGCCGGTGCGAGCGCCTGCCAGGTGTCGGTGGCGTCGTCGTGTTCCTCGATGATGACGGTGTAGTCGGGCATGCGATGGTCCTTAGATCAGGTTGGTGTGGTGATTCCGGGCCTCACCGCTCGTCGTACGCGCCCCGCGTCGCCGAGCGCCCGGGCGCGACCGCGAGGGCCCAGATGATGAAGATGTCGATGGCCACGAGAGTCAGCGCCCAGAACGGGTAGTAGGGCACGAAGAAGAAGTTGCTGAACGCCTGTAGCGCCACCAGGCCGATGGCGATGATCCGGGCCCACGGCGCGTTGGTCAGCACGAAGAATCCGGTGACGGCGACGAGGACGCCGATGACCAGGTGGATCCAGCCCCACGATGTCGTGTTGAACTGCAGCAGGTAGTTCGGCGTCGCCACGAACAGGTGGTCCTTGGAGATCGCCGCGATGCCCTGGAACAGCTGGAACAGACCGGTGAGGATCATGATCGTGGCCGCGAACAGCAGGCCGCCTACTGCCATAGGTCGAGGTTGCGTTGTCGTGGTCATGTGTACCCCTCCTTGATGCGGGCCGTGCTGCGGTTCGGTGCGAATCCCCGGTTCGGTGAGACCCGGATCGGGTCACACGCCGTAGATCGCCTCGGCGCGGCTGTGTTTCACGGCGTCCGCCAGCGCGGCGTAGTCGCGCTCGTTCTGGTCGGCGTACACCTCGGCGAAGTCCGCGATCGCCTGGTCGAATTTGTCGGTGCCACCGAGGTAGGCCGACAGCGCGATCCGGTCACCCGAGCGGGCGTGCGCCCGGGCCAGGGTCCAGCCGCACATGCGGGCGTAGACGAGCATGCCTTCGGGTCGCATCAGTTCGATGGGCACGGAGAACTTCCAGTCGCGCAGCTGGCGTACGTAGAAATCGCGTTCGACCTGGTCCGGTGCGGCAACTCGGGTCCAGCCGAGGAAGATGTCGCCTTCGGCCTGCATCAGGTGCTGTCCGGCGACGACGCGTTCGCCCTCGTTGTTGTACTGGCTGCGGCCCAAGTAGTCGGCGAGCACGGATTCCTGGGCCTCTTTGGCCTGCAGGAACAGCGGCTCCTCGCCGTCGCCGCCGTCCATGAGGATGATCCAGGCGCGGGTGCCGACGCTGCCGACGCCGACGACTTTGCGGGCCACTCGTTCCAGGGTGAACTGGTCGAGCAGGTGCCGCCGGTCGGTCTGGAGGCTGCGGCGATATTTGCTGACGACGGTCTGGAGCAGGTCGTAGATCTGGTCGGCTTCGATGTTGTCGAAGACCTCTTCGATCGGCACCACGGTCGGTGGGTCGCTGATGATGTGGCGCTGTCCGTCGATCATGGTGGTGAGCTTGCTGGCGGCCTGAGTGCTGTCGTGGGTGCGGGCCTTGGCCACCATCGCTTCGGTCTTCTTGAAGCGCTTAGCCTTGATCTCCGACCGGAATTCCTTGAGCGCGGAGGTGACGTCCAGGTGGGTGTACCAGACGTCGAGAATGGACATGTCGGAGAAATCGCGCATCGCGACCCGGTAGCTCTCGGCGACCGCGACGGCGTGTTTGCGGCGCATCTTGGCGCTGTAGCCGTTGTCGCGGCCGGCGACCGCGAAGCTCGCGGCGAGGCGCTTGACGTCCCACTCGAACGGGCCGGGCAGGGTCTCGTCGAAGTCGTTCACGTCGAAGATCAGGTTGCGCTCGGGCGAGGCGAACGCGCCGAAGTTCGACAGGTGCGCGTCGCCGCACAGTTGCGTACGCAGTCCGGAGGCGTGCGTCGTCGCCAGGTCGGCCGCCATCGGTAGCGCCGCACCGCGGTAGTACGTGAATGGAGACACGAGCATCCGTCCGTGCCGGATCGGGACCAGCTCGGGGACGCGGGATTCGGCCTGCCCGAGTAGCAGTTTGACCGGATTGCGTGATCGCGCGGGTTGGAAGTCGGCGTGCGACTCCAGAGGCGTCAGCGCCCGGGCGTCGCGACCGAGAGCCACCCGGTCCTTACGGCTCATCTGCTGGGCCCGGGACCGCTTCGTACCAGTGCTGATTGTTGAAGTCATGACCGTCCGCATCTCATCTCTGTGGCGGCCTGATTTACAGGCCGGTGGTGTCGTCGTGGTTGAGAACTCCCTGGGCCGCTTGGGCGCCGGCTGTCGTGGCCTTCCCGCGCAGGATCCACTCGAAGGACACGGCCGCGAGCGCGCCGATGAGCGGACCCAGCAGGTAGATCCAGTAGTGCGTGAGGTTGCCGGCGACCAGCAACGGGGCGAAGGATCGGATCGGGTTCATGGAGGCGCCGGTGACGGGTGCCGCCCAGACCGATACGAGACCGATGTAGCCGCCGATGGCCAGGGCGCCGTTGACGCCGACATTGCGCGCGCCGGAGGCGGTGCCGAGGATGACGCTGACCAGTCCGAGGGTCAGGAGTGCCTCGGTCCACATCGCGATCCATATGCCCACCTGCGGCGCGGGCAGGGTGGCGCCGTGGATGATGCCGCCGAACATCCACTGCAACACGAGGGAGGCCAGCAGGGCCCCGGCCAGTTGCGCGATGATGTAACCGGGCACGCGTAGCCAGGGGAAGTTGCCGCGGACGGCGAAGGCGAGCGTGACCGCGGGGTTGAGGTGGGCGCCGGAGATGGTGCCCATGAAGAAGATGATCGCCATGACCATGATTCCGGGCGCGAGCGCTTTCATCGCGAGGGTGAGGCCGCCGCCGTACGCCGTCGCGCCGATGACGCCACCGCCGGCCGCGGCGAGCACGAGTAGGAAGGTGCCCCAGAGTTCGCTGAAGAGCCGGCGGTACTCGAGCCGCGGGTTGTCGAATTCGATCGCGGACTGCCGCTGTTTGCCCAGGCGCGCCTCGACCCACGCCATGAGCGGCTCTCCGGTCCCGGAGGCAGGCAGCTGATCAGCCATACCAAAAGACGCTACCGGTGAAATACCCGAAATATGGTCACTTTGGGGTTGTGCTGACCCGTGCGTGCGTCGATTGGGGCTGTCGGACATGCTCGTTCGCCGAACGTTCACGCTGCCGTCGAACTGGTCCCAATCGTGACACCGACCCCTGCCGGGTAGTTTCAGGACAGGGAGCGCAGGTGTACGGCGGGTACATACGGGGAAAGGCAGGCGGGTACTTCGCTAGCGGGCGAGTTGTGACCGCGTCCTGCGGACACGCCACCCCGGTATGAGGAAAGGTGTTTCGCGTGGAAGGTTGGACCGGCAAGCCAGAGGTTTGGCCCGGAAAGCGCTATCCGTTGGGCGCGAACTATGACGGCACGGGCACGAACTTCGCGATCTTCTCCGAGGTCGCGCACCGTGTCGAGCTGTGCCTGTTCGCCGACGATGGCACCGAGACGTCGATCGACCTGCCCGAACGCGACGCGTACGTGTGGCACGGTTACGTCCCCGGCATCGATCCGGGTCAGCGCTACGGCTACCGCGTGCACGGACCCTACGACCCCGAGTCGGGCCACCGCTGCAACCCGGCCAAGCTGCTCCTGGACCCCTACGCGAAGGCGATCGACAGCGACGTGCGGTGGGACCCGTCGCTCTACGGCTACGACATGGACAACCCCGACGAGAAGTCCGAGACCGATTCGGCACCGTTCATGCCCAAGGCCGTCGTGGTCAACCCGTTCTTCGACTGGGGCGGCGACCGGGCGCCCGACATCCCCTACCATCGCTCGATCATCTACGAGGCCCACGTCAAGGGCCTGACCATGCGCCACCCGGACGTGCCCGAACACCTGCGCGGCACCTACGCCGGCATCGGCCACCCGGTGATCATCGACTACCTGACCGCGTTGGGCATCACCGCGATAGAGCTGATGCCGGTGCACCATTTCGTGCACGACCAACGTCTCGTCGACATGGGCCTGTCCAACTACTGGGGCTACAACACCATCGGCTTCTTCGCGCCCTACCACGGCTACAGCTCCGGCGGGAACCTCGGCCAGCAGGTGCAGGAGTTCCGCGCCATGGTCAAGGCGCTGCACACGGCCGGCATCGAGGTGATCCTCGACGTGGTCTACAACCACACCGCCGAGGGCAACCACCTGGGCCCGACGTTGTCCTTCCGCGGCATCGACAACGCCGCCTACTACCGCCTCGTCGACGACGATCAACAGCACTACATGGATTACACGGGTACGGGTAACAGCCTCAACGCCCGCGGCCCGCACATGTTGCAGCTGATCATGGATTCGCTGCGCTACTGGGTGCAGGAGATGCACATCGACGGGTTCCGGTTCGACCTGGCGGCCACGCTCGCCCGCGAGTTCTTCGAAGTCGACCGGCTCTCGACCTTCTTCGAGGTGATCCAGCAAGACCCGGTCATCAGCACGGTCAAGCTGATCGCCGAGCCGTGGGACATCGGTCCGGGCGGCTACCAGGTCGGCGGATTCCCTCCCTTGTGGACCGAGTGGAACGGCAAGTACCGCGACACGACCCGTGACTTCTGGCGCGGCGAGGCCGAAACGCTGGGCGAGTTCGCGAGCCGCCTGTCCGGGTCGGCGGATCTCTACAAGGAGGACGGCCGCCGCCCGGTGGCCAGCATCAACTTCGTCACCTGCCACGACGGGTTCACGATGGCTGACCTGGTCGCCTACAACGACAAGCACAACGAGGCCAACGGCGAGGACAACCGCGACGGCGAGAGCCACAACCGGTCGTGGAACTGCGGCTTCGAAGGGCCCACGGACAACGAGGAGATCCTGGCGCTACGGGCCCGGCAGCGGCGCAACTTCATGGCCACGCTGATGCTGTCGATCGGCGTACCGATGATCGGCCACGGCGACGAACTCGGCCGCACCCAGCGGGGCAACAACAACGCGTACTGCCACGACTCCGAGTTGACCTGGGTCGACTGGGAGAACGTCGACTCCACCATGCTCGAGTTCACCCGGTCCATGATCGCGTTCCGGTCTCGAAACCGGGCCTTCCTGCGGCGCCGCTTCCTCACCGGCCGACCGGTGAAGCACGCGGCTGGCACCCCGATGCCCGACGTCGCCTGGTTCGCGCCCGACGGTCGCACGATGACCGAGGACGACTGGAACCACGACCTCGGCCGCGCCGTCACGATCTTCCTCAACGGCGAAGGCATCCGCGAACGCGGCCCGCACGGCGAACGCCACACCGGCTCGTCCTTCCTGCTGCTGTTCAACGCCAATCCTGACTGGCGGCAGTTCACGATGCCGCCCGGCGACTACGGCGACAAGTGGCAGTGCGTCATCGACACCAGCCAGCCGCTTCCGGCCGAGCCGCCGGCAGCCGGGGCCGGTGAGAGTCTGTGGGTGCCGGACCGGTGCCTGCTCGTGTTGGAGCGTGACCAGTGACCGCCGCAGCCAACCGGCCGACCTCGACATATCGGGTCCAGGTGCGGCCGCAATTCGACCTGGACACCGCCGCCGACCTCGCGCCCTACCTCGCGGATCTCGGCGTGACCCACCTCTACAGCGCGCCGATCCTCACCGCGACGCCCGGATCCGAACACGGCTACGACGTCGTCGATCCCACCCGCGTCAATCCGGAACTCGGCGGCCCGGAGGCGCTGGATCGCCTCGTCGCCGCGTTGCGAAGCCGTGGACTCGGGCTGGTCGTCGACATCGTGCCCAACCACCTCGGCGTACGCGCACCGGAAGCGAACCCCGCGTGGTGGAGCGTGCTGCGGGACGGGCCCGAATCCCCGTACGCGGCCTGGTTCGACATCGACTGGAACCGTGGCCCGCTGATGATTCCGGTGCTCGCCGACGAGAGCGCGGCGCTGTTCGACCTCAAAGTCGTCGGCGACGAACTGCGCTACTTCGAACACCGATACCCGATCGCGCCCGGCACCGGCGAGGGCAGCCCGATCGACGTACACCGCCGGCAGGCGTACCGCCTCGTGCACTGGCAGCGGGCCAACGACGTGCTCACCTACCGCCGGTTCTTCGCCATCTCCGACCTCGCCGGTCTACGCGTAGAAGACCCGGCCGTCTTCGACGCGACCCACCGCGAAATCCTGCGCTGGGTCGCCGACGGACTCGTTGACGGCATCCGCGTCGACCACCCCGACGGGCTCACCGATCCCGGTGCCTACCTGCGCAAACTCCGCGGCGCCGCGCCGATGACGTGGCTCATCGTGGAGAAGATTCTCGAGTTCCGGGAAGAGTTGCCCGCCGACTGGCCGGTCGACGGCACCACCGGTTACGACGCGATGCGCGAGGTCAACGGCGTGTTCATCGACACCGCCGCGGCCGGGTCATTCGAGTCGACCGTCGCCGTACGCCGAGGCCGTCCGCGCCGGCAAGTCGGCCGCCGCCACCGGGCTGCTCGCCACCGAACTGACCCGCCTGACCCGGCTCGCGCCCACCGGCGCCCGGTATCCGCGAAGCGCTCGCCGACGTCGCGACGAACATGCCGGTCTACCGCACCTATCTTCCCGAGGGCCGCGAAGACCTCGCCGGTTCGTTGGCCACCTCCCGGACCCGTTACCCGGAGGCCGTCGACGCGCTCGTGCCGCTGCTCGCCGACCCGGACAACGAACTCGCGCAACGGTTCCAGCAGTACACCGGCGCCGTCATGGCCAAGGGCGTCGAAGACACCGCCTACTACCGGTGGACCCGTTTCATCGCGCTCAACGAGGTCGGCGGCGCACCCGACCGCTTCGGCGTGGCTCCGGAGGAGTTCCACGTGGCGGCCGGCCGACGCGACACCGACTACCCCGACAGCATGACGGCGTTGTCCACACACGACACCAAACGTGGCGAAGACGTACGCGCCCGGCTCGCGGTGCTCGCCGAGATCCCCGAGCAGTGGCACCACGCGTACGCGCGGGTGGACGGCCGCGGCGCCGCTCGACGACCCGGACTTCGAGGCCCTGCTGTGGCAGACGGCCGTCGGCGCCTGGCCGCTCCGGCGCGAACGCCTGCACGCGTACGCCGAGAAGGCCGCGCGTGAAGCCGCCACCAGCACCACGTGGGAGCGGCCGAACACCGCCTTCGAGCGGGCCATGCACGACGTCATCGACACCATGTTCGACAACCCGGAGACGCGCGCCAGCCTCGACGAGTTCACCGCCCGGTTGACCGGCCCCGGCTGGAGCAACGCGCTCGGTCAGAAACTCGTGCAGCTCACCATGCCCGGCGTCCCCGACGTCTATCAGGGCACCGAGCTGTGGGAGGACTCGCTCGTGGACCCCGACAACCGGCGCCCCGTCGACTTCGCCCATCGTCGCAAGCTGCTCACCCGCATCGACGAGGGGTGGCTGCCGCCAATCGACCGCGACGGCGCCGCGAAGCTCCTGGTCACCACACGCGCTTTGCGGCTGCGACGCGACCAACCCGACCTGTTCACCTCCTACCAGCCGCTGATGGCCCACGGTCCCAACGCGGCCCACGTGCTCGGCTTCGACCGCGGCGGCGCCATGACGATCGCCACCCGGCTGCCCGTCGCCCTCGCGCGCGCCGGCGGCTGGCACGACACCGACGTCATCCCCGTGCCCGACGGCTCCTGGATCGACGCGATCTCCGGCCGAAGCTTCGACGGCCCGTCGATCCCGGTCGCGGACCTGCTCCGCACGTACCCCGTCGCACTGCTGACCGCCCGATGACCGCGTTCTCCGTCTGGGCCCCCGCCCACGACAAGATCGCGCTGCGGGTCGACGGCGAGACGATCGGGATGAGCGGCACCGACGGCTGGTGGCACGCTGACGTTCCGTCGGCCGGCCCGGGTTCCCACTACGGCTTCCTGCTCGGCGACGATGACACGCCCCGGCCCGATCCGCGCTCGCCGTGGCAGCCCGACGGCGTACACGGACTGAGCCGCGTCTACGACCAGTCCGCGTACCAGTGGGGCGACGGGTCCTGGACCGGCCGCGCGTTGCCCGGAGCGATCATCTACGAGCTGCACATCGGCACGTTCACCGCCGCCGGCACGTTCGACGCGGCGATCGATCGTCTCGACCACCTCGTCGACCTCGGCATCGACCTGATCGAACTGCTGCCCGTGAACGCGTTCAACGGTGACCACGGGTGGGGCTACGACGGCGTCGGCTGGTACGCCCCGCACGATCCCTACGGCGGTCCCGACGGCCTGAAACGGTTCGTGGACGCCTGCCATGCGCGCGGGCTCGGCGTGCTCATCGACGCCGTCTACAACCATTTCGGCCCGTCGGGGGCGTACGCGCCGATGTTCGGGCCCTACCTCAACGACGGCGCGAACAGCTGGGGCCGCTCGCTCAACCTCGACGGCCCGGGGTCCGACGAGGTCCGGCGGTTCATCATCGACAGCGCGTTGATGTGGCTGCGCGACTACCACGCTGACGGCCTGCGCCTGGACGCCGTGCACGCCCTCGTCGATCATCGGGCGATCCACGTCCTGGAACAGCTCGCCACCGAGGTCGACGCGCTCGCCACTCACGTCGGTCGACCGTTGACGCTCATCGCGGAGTCCGATCTCAACGACGCCCGGCTGGTCAGCGCCAGGGAGGCGGGCGGCCTCGGTCTGACCGCCCAGTGGGACGACGACGTGCACCACGCGCTCCACGCCGTGCTGACGGGGGAGCGGCAGGGCTACTACGAGGACTTCGGCGGCCTCGACCCGCTCGCCACCGTCCTCACCCAAGCGTTTTTCCACGCCGGCACGTATTCGGCGTTCCGTGAGCGCGTGCACGGCCGCCCGGTCGACCGCGAGCGGGTTCCCGGTTACCGTTTTGTCGCTTATTTACAGGATCATGATCAGATCGGCAATCGGGCGACCGGGGACCGGCTGTCGGCCACGGTGGCGTCGCGGCTGCTGAAAGTCGGCGCGTTGATCCTGTTCACGAGCGCGTACACGCCGATGATCTTCATGGGTGAAGAGTGGTCGGCCGCGACGCCGTGGCAGTTTTTCACCAGCCATCCCGAAGCGGACCTGGGTGAGGCCGTGCGCCGGGGCCGCAGGGCCGAGTTCTCCCGGCACGGCTGGGCCGAGCAGGACGTGCCGGACCCCCAAGATCCGGATACGTTCCACCGTTCCAGGCTCGACTGGACTGAACTCGACGGCGCCGAGCACGCCGACATGCTGCGGTTCTACCGGAGTTTGATCACCTTGCGCCGCCAGGTGCCCGATCTCAGCGATCCCCGGCTGGATCAGATCAAGATCGAGCAGGGCGACAACCATCTGCTGGTACGGCGGGGCCGCCATCTGGTCGCGGCGAACTTCGGCTCGGCACCCGTACGTGTGGATGCTCGCGATCGGTTCGTGCTCTTCGCCACCGATCTCGATCTTGCGGTGGCGGACGGCTTCGTGGATCTCCCCGGCCAGACGGGTGCCGTCCTCGCGCTTCGGCAATAGCGTCGGGGCTCGGTCTGGTTGCGTCGGGCTCAGGCCGTGGCGTCGGACGTGCGCGCGGATCGGGGCTCGAAATGCGCGCCGCGGTTGCGCAGGACGTCGCTGACGTGGGCACCGGTCACGGTGAACAGGTGCGTGCGGATCGAGGCGTTGCGTTCCAGCTCGTTGTAGGTCTCGCGAACCTCTTTGTCGATCTCGCCGCGATCGAGTTCGGGGAACCGGGCGGCGAGGTTGTCGATCTCGC
Source organism: uncultured Actinomycetota bacterium (assembly GCA_963797605.1). Classification (GTDB taxonomy): domain Bacteria; phylum Actinomycetota; class Actinomycetes; order Mycobacteriales; family Micromonosporaceae; genus DASQPR01. The sequence goes on from CAWCPX010000014.1 coordinate 18,310, forward strand.
GCTGCAAGCCGGTCTCGACGTCGGCCAGGCCCTCTTCACCCGCGAGTTCGTGGTCTTTCTGGATTTCTTCCTTGGGCTGCGTGGGTGCGTGTTCTTCCATGGCGTGACCCCCTTTGTCCCACCGGGACTACCCGAATCTTAGAGGTTCACACTGGTCGGCGGAGTTTGTCACGAGAGTTCATGAAAGGAATTCGCATGATTGTGGCCTTTTCGATCACGCCGCTCGGCATCGGGGAGAACGTCGGCCGTGCCGTCGCCGAAGCCGTCCGGGTGGTGCGCGCCAGCGGCCTGCCGAACGAGACGGATGCGATGTTCACTCTCATCGAGGGCGAGTGGGACGAGGTCATGGGCGTCGTGAAGCAGGCGATGGACGCCGTCCTGGCGGTTGCGCCGAGAGCCAGCATGACCTTGAAAGCGGACGTGCGGCCCGGGGTCACGAACGGGATGACATCGAAGGTCGCCTCACTGGAGACGTACCTGCGGGAGTCGTAGGGGTGATGCCCCTGTGTGTCATGGCATTCATGATCGACGATCAATGCACCCGTCCTAGCAGGTGGATAGCTTGAAATCAATGATGGACGGCATCGTCGGTCCTCGATATTCTGGCCAAGCCACGATACGAGGGGACGCTGGCGCTGTGAGGCGGCGGCATCCGTGGACCGACTGGGGGATGTTCTTCGGTGAGTGCCGATCTGCAGATACAGATGACATCGATTTGCTCCGACGTCCTGAACCGCTCCGCTCTCGGACCTGACGAGGATCTCGTCGAACTCGGGATGGACTCCGTCGCCGCGGTCGAGATCGTGACCCGGGTCGAGACGGAATACGGCGTCGATGTCGTCGACGTCATCTTCGACACGCCCACGGTCAACCGGCTCTGTGACGTCGTGCGGGGATCGGCGCTATCTGGCGAATCGCATGCGGTCGCCTAACCCTTTGCACCAACCAGATCTCGCGGTCACGACGAACCTTCTGGACCTGGTGTCGGCCGCCGCCGAGGAATACGGTGACCGGCCCTACCTCGTGCCCGAGAGCGAGGGGCGTGTCGTCAGCTTCGCCGACGTGCTGACCTTCACCAAGGGCTGCGCGGCGTTCCTCGACGCACACGACGTGCCGCCCGGCGCCCGGGTCTCCGTCATCATGCGGAATTCGTCGCTGGCAGCGCTGCTGTTCATCGGCGTCATCGCCGCACAGCGCATGCTCGTCCCGCTGAACCCGAAGTCCGGGCCGGCCGAGCTGGACGCGCTTCTCGCGCACGCGCAGCCCTCACTAGTCCTCGGCACCAGCGCGACGGCCGCGAAGCTGGCACCGGGCCCGGCTTGGGTCGCCATCGACGACGAGGAAGCGCTGCTCACCGAAATCCTTGCCTTGGGCGCGACCACCCACAGCGAGCTGGCCGCGCCCGCGGACGGCGGTGCGTCGGACGCGGAGATCGTCTACACCTCGGGTTCCACCGGCACACCCAAGGGCGTCGTGCTCTCACACCGCGCCCTGCTCGCGAACTCGCTCGCCATGGCGAAATGGGCCGACGCCGGGCCCGACGACATCTTCCTCAACGTCGTCCCGCTGTTCCACGCCGGCGGCCAGGGGTTCCCCACACTCACGCCGCTGTGGAGCGGTGGCCGCACCGTCTGCGTACGGTCGGAAGTCGCGATGGCGAGATTCTGGCTCTACGTCGACCGGCACCGTCCCACGTGGACGCTCGTCGTCAATGCGTTCCTCGCCAACCTCGTCGAGCGGCCGGAGCGACCGAAGGTCAACAGCCTCAAAGGCATCCTGGCCGGCGGCTCCGCACTCGGGCGGGAGCTGATCCACCGCTTCCAGGACACGTTCGGCATCCCCGTCTACCAGGTCTACGGGATGACAGAGATGACATCGCTGACGACGGTCGAGCCGCGGTCGCGTAAGCCCGGTGACGACCGCAATGCCGGCCCGGCCGTCGCGTTCGCCAAGGTCCGGGTCGTCGACGCGGCCGGGCATGACCTCCCGGCCGGCGAAAACGGCGAGATCCTGCTCAGCGGCCCGGCCATGTTCACGCGCTACGAAGCCGCTCCGGAGCTGACCACGAAACGGCTCGACGACGGTTGGGTCCGCAGCGGCGACCTCGGCCATCTCGACGATCGCGGCGAGCTGTCCATTGTCGACCGGATCGACAGCATGGTCATCGTGAGCGGGGAAAATGTCTACCCGGCCGAGATCGAAAACGTCGTGCCCCGGCTCGACGGCATCGAGGACGCCGTGGTCGCGGCCCTGCCTCACGCGGTGACCGGCGTCGAAATCGTGCTGGTCTACACCCTGCTGCCCGGCGCCGCGGCCGACGCCGACGCGTGGCGCGCGGTCCTGATGAAGCTCCTCAGCGTCTTCAAGGTGCCGCGCCGGTTCATCGAACTCAAAGAGATCGGCATCGACGCCTTTCCACGTACGCCCCTAGGGAAGATCCAGCGATCGGAAGTGCAGAGGCAGGCCGTCGATTTTCTGACGTAGTCACTTGACCAGGGTCGGCGGAACCGCCATGACGGCGTGGCGGCACCCGCGATCCTCTTTCACGCGAGGTGGGGTTCGCATGACCGTTCAGATCCTTGACGACGAGGAAGTCGTTGTTCGCACGCCCGATGAGTTCAAGCGGATGCCTCGGGGCTATCAGAAGGCGCTCATCAGCCAGATCTCGATCAACACCGAAGGTGAGCTCTCCGGTGGCGACGACTACACGATGATGTTCCTGCCGATGGCACCGAACGCCGAGGAACGCCAGGTATGCGCCGAACGCGCGGCCGAGGAGTACGACCACTACAAGATCGGCAAGCGGGTGCTGGCCGACCTCGGCATCGACACGTCGCCCATGGAAACACAGTCGATCGAGGAACGCCGGCTCTTCGCGGACAAGCGCCTGCACCAGTGCACCACCTGGGCCGAGCGCGGCATCTACTCCTACATCGGCGAGGAGAGCGCCCTGATCATGATCAAGGAGTTCGCCCAGGGCAGCTACAAACCGTGGGCCGACGCCGTCCGGACGATCATCCTCGACGAGAAGATCCACATCGCCCACGGTGCCCGGGTGTGCCGGAACCTCGCAGCCACCGAGGAGGGCCGCGAGCAGTTGCAGGTCGCTCTCGACCGCCTCTGGCCCGTCTTCAAGGACCTCTTCGGCACTCCGGAATCCGAGCGCTCGAAGCGGGCCGTCCGCTACGGGCTGCGTAAGACGACTAACGCCGAGGCGCTGGAGCAGTGGCAGAACACGGTGATACCTCGCATCCACGCGCTGGGACTCGTCGTCCCCGAATGACGATCTGAGAGGACGAGCACCGATGGCTGTTCCTATTTCGATCAATCCCCGTCCGCTGTCCCGGAAGGAATCGAAGACCCGGTTGCAGTCGCTGCTGGCCGGCCGTCCCGATCTCGCCGCCCGGCTCGACGCCGTCCGGGACATGGGCATGCGGGTCAGCGCGACCGAGGTTCACCTGACGACCGCGTGCAACATCCGGTGCAAGGGCTGCTGGTACTTCGAAGGCGGCTTCGACAGCGCGGTCAAGGACGTCTCGGATCCGGCGGTGATCCGCGGTTTCGTCGACTCGCTCGTCGCTCGCGGCGTGACCCAGGCGACCCTGATCGGCGGCGAGCCGACGCTGGTGCCGGAGCGGATCGCGGCGTTCGTCGGCCGGCTTCCGTTCATCACGATCTCCACGAACGGGATCCGGCCGGTTCCGTGGCAGGGGCTGGAAGGCATCGCGGTCGCCATCAGCCTGTTCGGCGGCGGTCCCCTCGACGACGCTCTGCGCGGCTACCGCGTCAACGGCAAGGCGTTCTCCGGTCTGTTCGAGACCGCGCTCGGGCACTACCGCAACGATCCGCGAGTCATCTTCGTGTACGCGTTGAGCGAGGACGGCCTGGAATACGTCGAGCCCACGGTCCGTGCGATCCAGGACAACGGCAACCAGGTGACCTTCAACTTCTACTCGGCGCACGGCAGTGATCACCCGCTGCGGATCGAGAACGAGAAGCGCACCCTCGACGAGGCATTGCGGGTGAAGCAGTTGTACCCGGACACGGTCGTCAGTCACCCGTACTTCATCGAGGCGCTGATCACCGGGCGTACGCACTGGGACGGAGAGTTCGGGTACGACGTCTGCCCGAGCATCAGCGTCGACCACCCCGACCACGCCGAGCGGATCCGCAACGGAAATCCGGTACTGGACGGTTTTGCCGTCTACGGCGCGGACTACAAGACGCTGCAGTTCTGCTGCACGTCCGGCAACTGCTCGGATTGTCGCGACAGCCAGGGCGTCTACAGCTGGCTGCTGGTCAGCATGAACCGGTTCCTCGACGACACAGGCCGGCTGGAGACCTGGTTGGACCTGGCGGAGACCTACTGGCGCCAGTGGTACTGGGCCCAGTTGCACTCGCCGAGCTTCGGCCGCCTCGCGCCGATGGCCGCCTAGACCCCGCCCCGCAGACCCGTCCATTTCGACAGATCCCGTTTCGACAGAAGGAGCCCGTTCATGTCCTCTCCCACGACTCCCATCACCGCGTCCGCCGTCGAGGAGCGCCTGCGCGCCGAGCTGATCGACCTGGGCGTCGAAGAGGATTCGATCACCCCGGACGTGAAGTTCGACAAACTCGAGATCGACTCGCTGGACGTCGCCGACCTGATGGCGATGGTCGTACGCGAATACAAGGTCGAAATTCCGCGCAGCGAGTTGGCGGACGTGACGGTCGGGCAGCTCGTCGAGCGGATCGTCGCGGGCGTGTCGCATTGACCTCGGGGCTCGGGCTCGAGAAACGCACTTTTCTGGTCACCGGGGTTCTCAACAACGAGTCGATCGCCTGGCACATCGCGGCCGCGTTGCAGCGGGAGGGTTGTGAGGTCATCCTCACGTCTTTCGGACGGGTCGCCCGCATCACGGAGAAGGTGGCCGATCTGCTGCCGTCCCGGCCCGTGGTGCTCGATCTGGATGTCATGTCCGATGCGAGTGTCGGTGCGCTGGCGGCCGAGATCGAGAGCCGCTGGGGGCACCTGGACGGGGTGGTGCACAGCATCGCGGCTGCGCCACCGGACGTGCTGGGTCCGGGGTTCATCACGGCGCCGGCCGGCGGTGTGCTGGACGGTTTCCGGGCATCGTCGTACTCGTTCCAACACGTCACCACGGCACTGGCGCCGCTGCTGGAACGTGCGCCCGGTGGTGGTGCGGTCGTCGGGCTGACCGTCGACGCGAGCCGTGTCATCCCCGGGTACGGCTGGATGGGCGTGTTCAAGTCGGCGCTGGAGGCCATTTCCCGCTATCTCGCGGCCCACCTCGGGCGGCATGGGATCCGGGTGAACCTCGTTGCCGCCGGGCCGATCGAGACGGTTTCGGCGCGGGGGGTGCCCACCTTCGCCGCGCTGGCCGACTACTACGAGCGGTGGGCACCGCTGGGCTGGGACCGCACCGATCCGGCTCGGGTGGTGGGCGCGGTTCTGTTCCTCCTATCCGACCTGTCGCGCAGCACCACCGGGCAGGTGGTCTACGCGGACGGGGGGATGCACGCCGTGCTGGGCGGGGTCGATCCGGGCCCGCCCGCGACGGTGTCGTGACACGAGGGCACGGCTGTCGGCTGACACATACTGTGGGGGAGGGACCGTGCGCCTTGTCGTCAAGGGAATAAGCGAACCGCTCGTGGGAGAGCTCGACATCCCGGCCTCGAAATACCACACCCACCGTGCGCTGATGCTGGCGTCGTTGGCCGAGGGGACGAGCCGCGTTCACGGATCGTGCGGTGCCGAACATGTGAAGCACACCATCAAAGCCCTCCGCGACCTCGGCACATACGTCGCGGTCGAAGGCGACACGTTCGTCGTGCGCGGCGGCCGTTACCAGCCGATTCGGTCGGAGGTATCGGTCGGCAGCTCCGGGACGACGCTCTATTTCCTCACGGGTCTCGCGTCGCTTGCCACGTCCCCGGTCACGATCACCGGTCAGAAATACTTCCGCCGCCGGCCGATCGGTCCGCTGTTGGACGCGCTGGCCGGCATCGGCGTCGGGATAACGTCCGCGAACGGCCTGCTCCCGATCCGGATCGCGGCCCACCCGCCGACCGGGGGCCACGTGGAGATTCCCGGCACGCTTTCACAGTGGATCTCCAGTCTCCTGCTCGTCAGCCCGTTCGCGACCGGCACGACCGTCGTTGACGTCGTCGGCCCGTTCAACGAACGGTCCTATGTAGACTTAACGATCTCGATGATGCGGCGCTTCGGTCTGCGCGTCGAGGTCAGCGCGGGTGGTCGCCGGTTCGAGATCGAGCCCGGGCAGCACCCGACCCCGGCGGAGATCCATCTACCGCCCGATGTCGGCGCCGCGGCGTTCGGGCTGGCCGCCGTCGCCCTGCACCCGTCCGACGTGCTGTTTCGCGGGCTGCCGGCGGTCCCCGCCGATCAGGTGGACCATCCCGAGGCCGACCTGCTGGACATCGTGACGCGGATGGGCGTACCCCTGCGCCGCGACCCCGTCACCGGGTGCGTTCGGGTCACCCACGACGGCCTCCAGCTGGACCCGGTCACGGTGAACTGCCAGACCGTGCCGGACATGCTCCCGGTGCTCAGCGTCCTGGGCTCGCACGCCCGGGGCACCACCGTGCTCGAGCACGTGGCGCACGTCCGGCTCAAGGAGTCCGATCGGGTGAAGGCGATGCTGCAGCTCAACCGGATGGGCGGGCGGCTGCGACTCGACGGCGACCGGCTCGTCTGCGAGGGCGTGCGGCAGTTGCGGGAAGCGGATCTGTCGTCGTTCAACGATCACCGCGTCCTCATGGCGCTCGCCGTGGCGGCGTCCCGCACGACCGGCGAGAGCCGCCTGACCTATCCGAACGCGCACCGGATCTCCTTCCCGCAGTTCCTCGACCAGATGAACTCGATCGGCATGAACATGTCCGTCGACCGCGCCCGCGGCGGGCATCTCGCGTCGGCGGCCACACGGTCGGAACCGAGCCGCCTGGGCGCCGTGACGCCGACGGAGTTGGTCCGCGGGCATGCCCAGGCGCGACCGGAGCAGGACGCCGTGATCGAGGTCCCGTCGCCCGGCCGGCCCGGGACCACCCTGACCTGGCGCGATCTGGACGAGCGAGCCGACGCCACGGCGTCGCTGCTGGTCGAGTTGGGCGTCGCGACCGGAGACGTGGTCGCCTGGCAGCTGCCCAACTGGGTCGAGTTCATCGTGCTGGCCCTCGCCACGACGCGGATCGGAGCCGTGTGCTGCCCGGTCATGCCGTTCTTCCGGGAGCGCGAGGTCGCCGATCTGCTGCGCCGCTCGCACGCGCGCGTCTTCGTGATCTGCGAGGAGTTCCGTGGCCGTCGCCACGTGGCGGAGACCGCCGCCGTGCTCGGCATGTCGGATCCACCGGAATTGGCGCACGTGCTGGTCGTCGGTGGTGCCGGGTCGGTGCCGGACTCCTCGGCAGGCACGCGGTGGCAGCGGTTCGACGACGCGGTCGCCCGCCACCGTCCGTACGCCGGCGAGCTGGCGGTCCGTGCACCCGGCCCTGACGCGATCGCTCAGTTGATGTTCACCTCCGGCACATCCGGGGAGCCGAAAGGCGTCCTGCACCGGGCCGACGCGTTGACCCGGGCCGCCACCGTGCAGGCCCGCCATCTCGGGCTGACAGCCCGGGACCGGCTGTTCATCCCGTCGCCGTTGGCACACCAGACCGGCTTCCTCTACGGGATGTGGCTCGGCTTCGTGCTCGGCACGCCGATGGTGCTGCAACCGGTCTGGGACGGCCATCTGGCGCTGGCGACACTGCACCGCACCGAAGCGACGTTCATCCAGGCCGCCACACCGTTCCTCGCCGACCTCGTCGACGCCGTCGAGAGCGGTGGTGAGCCGCCGCAGGCGCTGCGCGTCTTCGTCGCCACGGGCGCGGCGGTGCCACGCGTGCTCGCCGCGCATGCCGCCCGTGTCCTGGACGCGTCCGTCTGCGGTGCCTGGGGTTCCACCGAATCGTGCCTCGGCACCCTGTCATCGCCGATGGACGAGCCCGAACGCGCGTGGGGCACCGACGGGCGGGCGCCGAGCGGCGTACGCATCCGGGTGACCGACGACGACGGAGCCGTGCTGCCGGCCGGGACCGAAGGCAACTTCGAGGTCGCGAGCGACTGCCTGTTCGTCGGCTACCTGGATCACCCGGAATGGACGGCGGCGGCCCTGACGCCCGATGGCTGGTACCGCAGCGGCGATCTCGCGATCATCGACGCGGACGGGTACGCGCGCATCACCGGCCGGGTGAAGGACGTCATCAACCGCGGTGGCGAGAAGATCCCGGTCGCGCAGGTGGAGCAGCTGCTGCACACCCATCCGGCCGTACGGGACGTTGCCCTGGTGGCGATGCCGGATCCGCGTCTGGGCGAACGCGCGTGCGCCTTCGTGGTGACGAACGCGCCGTTCACGTTCGAGGAGATGCGGCGGTTCCTCGACGAGCACAAGGTCGCCAAGCAGTATTGGCCGGAGCGCCTGGAAACCGTGGACGAGTTGCCCCGCAACGTCGTCGGCAAGGTGCAGAAGTTCGTTCTCCGCGACCAACTCTCGATGATGACAGGCGGGAAGAAGACGTGACCGAAGACCACGACACAGCGTTCGCGACACTGGTACGCGAGGTCGACGCGTTCGTACGCGGACCCGGAGAGGCGTACGCGGAAGCGATCGAGCGCACCCGTACGGTTCCGCCGGAACTGTGGACCGATCTGCGCGATCGGGGTTATCTCCGGCTGGCGGCACCCGCCGAGTACGGTGGCGCCGGCCTGTCCTTCAGCCAGTATCTCGAGCTGCTGGAACTGTTCTCGATGTCGCATGCCTCGTTGCGGATGATCGTCCACGTATCCAATGGGGTCTGGCGTTCGATGGACCAGTTCGCGTCCGACGAGCAGCGCAAACGTTTCGTCCTGCCGCAGGTCGCCGGGGACCTGCGGGTCGCGTTCACGCTGACCGAGCCGACCGCGGGCACCGGCGCGGATCTGCGGACGAGCGTCGTGCGGGAGGGTGACACCTACTACCTGTCCGGCGAGAAACACCTGATCACCTTCGGCGTGAGCTGTGACTACTGGCTGCTGTTCGCGCGGCTCGAAGGCACGACCGGTAGGGACGGCACGATCGCGCTGATGGTGGACCGGCAGGTCGACGGCGTACGTGTGGAGCCGATGTCCGAGACGATGGGCGTCCGGGGCACCGACCACGCCCACCTGATCTTCGACCGGGCGCCGGTGCCGGTGGCGAACCGTCTCGGCGAGGAGGGCGCCGGGCTGGAGGTCGCGTTGGGCGGGTTCCTCACGCCGAGCCGCATCGGTGTGGCGATGACGTGTGTCGGTCTGGCCCGCCGCGCGCAGGAACTCGCGATCGAGCATGCCGGCCGCCGGACCACCTTCGGCAAGCCGCTCGCGGCCCGGCAGGCGATCGCGTTCGCGCTCGCCGAGAACGCCGCCGATATCGAGGCCGCCCGGCAGTTGACCCTGCACGCGGCCCGGGAGTGGGAGGCGGGGCGGGCCAGCGCCGGCGCCCTGTCGTCGATGGCGAAGCTGATCGCGGTCGACATGCTTACCCGGGTGACCGACAAGTCGCTGCAGGTGTTCGGAGGGATCGGTTTCTGGGAGGGCAACGCGATCGAGCGGGTCTATCGAGACGCCCGAGCGCAGCGGTTCGAAGAGGGCACGAACGAGATCCAGAAGACGGTCATCGCCCGCGAGATCCTGGCGGGCCGGCGATGACCGGCTACCAGGGCAAAACCGCGTTGATCACCGGTAGTTCGCGTGGCATCGGGCGGGCGCTGGCGTTGACGCTGGCCCGGGGCGGCGCGTCGATCGTGGTCAACTACAAGAAGAACGCGCATCTGGCCGACGAGACGTGCGAGGAGATCCGCAAACTCGGCGGGCAGGCGATCGCCGTCGCCGCCGACGTCGAGCAACCCGAGGACATCGAGCGGCTGTTCGTCACGGCGGCTGCGGAGTACGGGAAACTCGACTACTTCGTGTGCAACGCGGCCGCGAGTTCGTTCAAGAACATCGTCGACCTCAAACAACACCATCTGGACCGTTCGTACGCGATGAACATCCGTTCGTTCGTCCTCGGCGCCCAGCACGCGGTGCCGCTGATGACCGGCGGTGGCCGGATCGTGGCGCTGTCGAGCTACGGCAGCATCCGCGCCTACCCGACCTACGCGAATCTCGGCGCGGCCAAGGCGGCGATCGAGGCGTGGGTGCGTTTCATGGCCGTCGAGTTCGGCGGGCGTGGCATCAACGTCAACGCGGTCAACGGCGGCGTCATCGAGACCGAGTCGTCGGAGTACTTCTACAACGTGCCCGGGATGGCGGCCCTGGACACGGTGCTGCCGAAAATTCCCAAAGGCCGCATGGGTACGGCTCAGGAGGTCGCGGACGTCATCGCGTTCCTGCTGTCACCGGCGGCCGAATACATCACCGGTCAGACACTGATCGTCGACGGTGGTCTGTCGATCGTCGCGCCGCCGTTCACGCAGGATATGAGCGGTCCGTTGGTATGACCGCCAGCCTGGGACATGTGTTGCGCGCCGGCCGCGTCGGCGGTCTGACGGTGCCGCACCGCATCGTCATGGGCGCGATGCACCTGGGCTGGGAATCGCGTGACGACGACGGCTCAGCGCTGACCGCGTTCTATCTGGAACGGGTTCGGGGCGGCGCCGGGCTGATGGTCACCGGCGGGGCGGCGGTCTGCCCAGCGGGTGCCGGCGGCCCGGGTTACGGTCTGCTCGACGACGCCCGGTTCCGCGAACGTCTCGGCCGGGTCGCCCGCGAGGTCGGCGCGGCCGGTGGCTTGCTGGCGCTGCAACTGTTCCACGCGGGCCGGTACGCGAAACCGGCACCGGGTGGCCCGCCCCCGGTCGCCCCGTCGGCCGTGTTCAGCCCGTTCTCCAAACGCACCCCGGAAGCGATGAGCGGTGAGGCCGTCGAGCGTACGGTGGCCGACTTCGCCCGGGGGGCCGCGTACGCCCGCGACCTCGGGTTCCATGCCGTGGAGATCATGGGGTCGGAGGGCTACCTCATCGACCAATTCCTCTCGCCGTTGACGAACCGTCGCGACGACGAGTGGGGTGGGGACCCGGAGCGCCGGATGCGTTTCGGTGTCGCCGTGGTCCGAGCCGTACGGGCCGCGGTCGGCGCCGACTTCCCGCTGATCTTGCGGATGACCGGCGCGGATCTGATGGACGGCGGCACCGACCAGGCGACCGTGCTCGCGTACGCCCGTGCGCTGGCCGCCGCCGGGGCGGATGCTCTCAACGTAGGCGTCGGGTGGCACGAGTCCACGACGCCCACGGTGCAGGCGCTGGTGCCGCCCGGGCACTGGGTGCCCGTCGCGGCGGCGATCAAGGCCGCCGTCGGTGCGCTGCCGGTCATGGCCAGCAACCGGATCAACCGGTTGTCACAGGCCGAGGCGGTGCTGGTGGAGACCGACCTGGACTTCGTGTCCATGGCTCGCCCGTTCCTCGCCGATCCGGCGTTGATCGACCGGGGCCGGCGCGGATTGCCGGTGAACATCTGCGTGGCCTGTAACCAGGCGTGCATCGACCGTTCGCTGACCGACGACCTCGTGTCCTGCATGGTCAATCCGCGGGTCGGCCGCGAACACACGCCGCCGGCCTCGACGATGTCGGGAGCGCGGTCGGTCGCCGTGATCGGTGCCGGTCCGGCCGGTCTGAAATGCGCTCACGAACTGGCGCTGGCCGGGCATCGGGTGACCGTCTACGAGGCCGATCCCGAGGTCGGCGGCCAGTTTCGGCTGGCCAGGACGGTTCCCGGCAAAGCCGATTACGCGGACGCGATCGGCTACCTCTCCTCGGAGCTGACCCGTCTCGGCGGCGTGATCCAGGTCGGAAGGACCATCGCGCCGACCGACCGCGACCTGCTCGGCGGCTTCGACGGGGTGATCGTCGCGACCGGCGTGACGCCGAAGCCGGTGGACGTGCCCGGCGCCGATCTGCCGCACGTGCTGGCCTACGACTCCGCGTTCGCCGACGGTGCGCTCGGGTGCCGCGTCGTGATCATCGGCGGGGGTGGCATCGCGGTGGACCTGGCGCACAAGGCCGCCCAAGACCCGGCGATCGAGGTGACGATCCTGCATCGCGGCGACCGTCTCGGGCCGAGGATCGGGCGATCGACCCGGTGGACGGTCCTCGGCGCCCTGCGCGAGCAGCACGTACGTGTCGTTTCCGGCGTTCATGACCTGCGCGTGCAGCCGGCCGGCGTACGGCTTGCCGACGCGCAGGGGCGTTCGCGACTCGTACCGGCCGACACCGTTGTCGTGGCCGCCGGGCAACTGCCCAATCGGGATCTCGCCGAGACGGTGAGCGGCGCCGGCGTCTGGTTCCGCGTCATCGGCGGCGCCCGGGACACCACGGGGCTGGACGCGGTCCGGGCCTTCGACGAGGGATACGCGGCCGCGGCGGCGTTCCAGCAGCACTCCAACGAGCCGACCCCATCGAGTCAGGGAGGACCTGGCAATGACCAGTGCTACGCGTACCGATGAAGAATTCGATCCGTTCTCACCGAGTGCCATGGATAATCCCTATCCCGCGTACGCCGATCTGATGCGGTTCGACGAGCCGCTCTACCTGGAGCAGCGGGACATGTGGCTGGTGCACCGGTGGGAACACGTCCGGGTGGCGGCGAAGGATCACGCGGCCCTGTCCTCGGGTGAGGGGATCGCCTACCACCGCTCGACGCTGCCGGTGCTGTTCGGGCTCGACCAACCCGATCACACGCGGCTGCGCGGCCTGATCCGGCATGACTTCTCGCCGCGGGGCGTGCGCGTGTGGGCGCCGTTCATCGAGAAGGTCTGCGGCGAACTCCTCGACGAGGCCGTCGCGATCGGTGAGATCGACCTCGTGCAGCAGGCGATCATTTTGCAGCCGGTACGCATCATCACCACGATCGTTGGCGTGCCCAGCGACGACCTGAAGACGCTGAAGCTCACGGCGGGGGTGTTGGAAAGCTTCGTCGCGAACGCACGGGTCGGCCCGCCGGACGAACTCGAACCGGATGACCCGGACGAGGCCGTGCTGCGGGTCAAGGCCGCGAAGCAGGCGCTGTCCGGAGTCGCGGGGCTGTCCGGTTTCCTGCGCAAGCTGCTCCAGGAGCGGCGCGCCCAGCCTCCCCGCAACGACCTGGTCTCCAAGCTGTTCGCGCAGGAGGAGGGACGCGTCACCGAGAACGAGATCATGTGGCTGTGCCTCACGCTGCTGGTCGGCGGTCAGGAGACGATGACGCATTTTCTGGGCAACATGCTGGACGCGCTGCTGAACCATCCCGATCAACTTCGCAAGATTCGCCAGCGGCCGGAACTGATCGGACCGACGATCGAGGAGACCGCGCGGTTCTATCCGCCGGTGCAGAACGTCTTCCGGACGGCGACGCGGGACGTGATGGTCGGCAACACGCTGATCCCGAAGAACGCCCGGGTGGAGCTGTCGTTCGCGGCCGGCAACCGGGACCCGCGCAAGTTCCCGGACCCGAACCAGTACATCGTCGACCGCGTCACCGACGGCCACCTGGGTTTCGGCGACGGCATCCACACCTGTGTCGGCGCGCATCTGGCCCGGCTGCAGGCCACGACGTTCCTGCGGATGCTGCTGGAACGCACCGACGACATCGAACTCATCGGCGACCTGGTCAAGATCCCGAGCCCGGCGTTCCGCGGTCTCGACCACCTGCCGCTGCGCCTGACCCCGAAATCCACGCGCTGAATGGAGAACCCGAGTGACTGACGTGACCATGACCGACGGGACGAGGTCCGCGTCCGTCACCGTGTCCTTCGCCGCCGGAGAGGACGCGACCGCGCCGCTGACATGGGGTCAGCGCGTGATGTGGGGGCCGATTCTGTGGTTCGGCAAGGAGGCCAACCAGTTCAACATCAGCCGGCCGCTCGTCCTGGCCGCTCCGACGACGCCGAGCCGCCTGGTCTCGGTCCTGCGTGATCTGATCGAGCGGCACCAGGCGTTGCGCAGCCACTACGTCGACCACGGGGACGGCCCGCGGCAGGAGGTGCTGGCGGCGGGCTCCCACCGGGTCACGATCGTCGACGATGACGGTGACCCGGCTCGGGTGATCGACGATCTCGCCGCCGCGCTGGCGGCCCCGCTGTTCGACCACGCGACCGAGTGGCCGCTACGTGTCGGGGCGGCCGTCGACACCACCGGCCGGCTCACCGCGGTCGCGCTCATCGGATCGCATCTCGCGTTCGACGGCTGGTCGTTCACCACCCTGGTCGATCGGGTGCTCGACGCGCTCGCTGACGGCGGAGACGTCGACGGTGGCGAGCCGGAGGCGAAGACCGCGGACGAAGACGTCATGCAGCCGATCGGCCAGGCGATGTTTCAGCTCTCGGAGGCGGGTCAGGAGCAGAGCCGGCGTTCGCTGCGGCATTGGGAGGAGCTGCTGTCGACCGCGCCGGCCTCGATGTTCGACATGCCGCGCGCCGAGACAGGCGAATTCCCGATGGAGCGGCACGTGCTGGACTCGACGGCGGTCACCGAGGCGGCGGCGTGTCTGGCCACCCGTACGCGGACGTCGTTCTCCAGCGTCGTGCTCAGCCTCAGCGCGCTCATTCTGACGGCCTACAACGGCCACGACACGGCCGTGTTCAAGCTGGTCACCGGGAACCGGCTGGACCGGCGCAGCCGCGAGATGATCGCGATCAACGCCGAGGACGCGTTCCTGACGTTCCCGGTGCCCGACACCGACCTGCTCACCGCGATACGTCAGATCCACCGGGCCGCGTTCGACGCGTACCGGCGCACGCAGTACGACCCGTTCCAGCTGCACCCGCTGATCACGGAGATGAGCCGGCGTCGCGGCGTGTCGTTCGACCTGTCGGCGTACTTCAACAACGGGCACCGGGGCAACGACTGGCCGGCGGCCGGCCCCGATCTGGAGCCGGCCCATCTCGACCGGCTGCGCCGCCACTCCGAGTATTCGCGGCTGCATTCGCTGTCCAAGAGCGACATGAAGTACTACGTGGCCGTGTCGAACCAGGGCGAACGCGTCTCCCGCCTGGTCGTCATGGTCGACACCGCCTATCTGCCGGGAGCGCTCGGCGAGCTGATCCTGCGCGGGATCGAGACGCTGCTGTGCGACGTGGTCGCCGGCGAGGTACGCGTGTCCGAGATCGCGTCCCGTATCGGGATGGCACCGGCCCGTCGAGGCCCGGACTGGGTGCGTACGCCGGCCGGGTGGGTCCGCCCCGACGATGTCGCCGGCCTGGTCCGATCGGCGGCCGCCGGAGCGGACACCGCCGTCTTCCCCGAGGAGGACCGAGGTCTGATCGCGTACGTGGCCGGCCCGATCGGGATCGATGATCTGCACCGTCGTGTCCTGGACGCGTTGCCGTCCCACCCGGGCGCGGCGGCGCCGGCGGAGTACGTGATCTGCCAGACGGCGCCACAGTCCGGGACCGACGCGGACGCGTGGCGGGCGATGGCCGTCGTGGCGCGCGGACCCGGGCAACGATCATGACGAGTACAGCCGCGGATGGATTACACGCATCGGCATCGGCTGATAGGGTGTTATGGGTTGTTCGACACCTAACGAGCGTTCAACAAGCGATGAGCCTTAACCGGGTGACGGGCCGTGACCAGGTGACGAGCCGTGAGGTGACGAGCAGAGCCGTGGCGCGATTGTGGAGGCCGATGCCGTGCTAGGCAACGATGTCGTCATCACCGGCATCGGCGCGATCACGCCGCTCGGGCTCGACCGCGACAGCACGTGGCAGGCCCTGCTGGCAGGCAAATCCGGTGTCGGTCCGATCACGTCGTTCGATGCCCGCGAGTTGCCCACGCGGATCGCCGCGGAAGTGCAGGGCTTCGATCCCGCCGACCATTTCACCCCGAAACGGCTGCGGCGGATGGCCCGGTTCAGCCAGTTCGCCGTCGTGGCCGGGCGGGAAGCGATCGCCGACGCCCAGCTCACCGTCGACGCCGACAACGCCGAGCGGGTCGGCGTCGTGGTGAACGCCGCGGTCGCCGGGTTCGACACCATCGAGACGGTGACCCGCGACCTGCTGCTTTCCGAACCCATCGCGCCCAGCGCCTACTTCGTGCCGTCGTCGCTGACCAACATGCCGGCGTGCGAGATCGCGATCGACATCGGTGCGCACGGGCCGGTCAACGCGAGCGCGCTCGCCTGCGCCAGTGGGCTCTACGCGCTGCTCGACGCCCGCCGGATGATCCTCAGCGGTGAGGCCGACGTGGTCATCTGCGGCGGCACCGACGCGGCGATCACCCCGGCGATGTTCGCAGGCCTGGTCAGCATGGGTGCCATGTCGATGCGTAACGACGATCCGGCCGGTGCCAGCCGCCCGTTCTCCGCCGACCGCGATGGTTTCGTCTTCGGTGAGGGCGCGGTCGTCATGGTCCTCGAGTCGGCGGCGCACGCCCGGCGCCGCGGAGCCACCCATTACGCTGTCGTCGCAGGGGGCGCGCTCACCAGTGACGCCTTCCACGTGAGCGCACCGAGACCCGGTGGTGCGCACGCCGCAACGGCGATCCGACAAGCCGTCCAGCGGTCCGGCGTACACCCCGACGCCGTCGATTACATCTGCGCCCACGGCACCTCGACGAAGATCAACGATCGGACCGAGACCGGTGCGATCCGATCGGCACTGGGCGAGGCCGCTGACCGTGTCGCGGTCAGCGCACCCAAATCGATGCTCGGCCACATGATCGGTGCGGCCGGTGCCCTCGGCTCCATGGTGTGTGCCATGGCGATCCGGGAGCAGATCGTGCCGCCGACGATCAACCTGCACGAGCCCGACCCGGAGTGCGACCTGGACTACGTGCCTCATCAGGCGAGAGAGATGCCGGTGCGGACCGCCGTGACGAACGCGTTCGGCTTCGGCGGACAGAACTGCGTGGCCGTGTTCACCGATACCTTCTCGCAAGGAGAACTGCAATGACTGCGAACTTTCCGTTGACGCGCACCGATCACCCGATTCCACCCGAGGAACGCGCCACGATCCTCGCCGACCCCGGATTCGGGCGATACTTCACCGACCACATGGCCACCATGATGTGGACGCCGGAGGAGGGATGGCATGACCACCAGGTGCGCCCGCTCGCCCCGTTCACCATGCACCCCGGTGCCGCCGTGCTCCACTACGCGCAGGAGATCCTCGAAGGGCTCAAGGCGTTCCGGCACGCTGACGGCAGCGTCTGGCTCTTCCGGCCGGAGCTCAACGCTCGCCGGTTCGCTTCGTCTGCCGTGCGGCTCGTGCTGCCCGACGTCGACGAGGAGACGTTCATCGAGAGCGCTGCCGCGCTGGTCCGGGCCGACGAGGCATGGGTTCCCCCGTTCGGTGGCGAGCAGAGCCTCTACCTGCGCCCGTTCATGTTCGCGTCGGAGGCGTTCCTCGGTGTGCGTCCGGCTCGCGAGTTCACCTACTGCGTGCTGGCATGCCCGGCCGGCTCGTACTTCCCGAACGGCGTCACCGGCGTCACGCTGTGGATCAGCACCCAGTACAGCCGGGCCTCGGCCGGTGGCACCGGTGCGGCCAAGTGCGGCGGCAACTACGCCTCCAGCCTCGCGCCGCAGCTCGAAGCGCAGGCACACGGCTGCGAGCAGGTGCTCTACCTCGGTGGTGAGGGTCGCCGCTACATCGACGAGTCGGGCACCATGAACGTGTTCTTCGTGACCCGCGACCAGCAACTGATCACCCCGAGCCTCGGCACGATCCTCGACGGTGTGACCCGCGACAGCGTCCTGACGCTCGCCGCCGAGCACGGCCTCGAGCCCGTCGAACGGTTGATCAGCATGGATGAGCTCCGCGACGGGCTCGCCGACGGATCCATCACCGAAGCGTTCGCGGCCGGCACCGCCGCTGTGATCACGCCGATTCTCGGGCTCAAGAGCGAGGAGTTCGAGACCACGGTCGGCGACGGCACCACCGGCAAGCACACGCAGGGATTCCGCGATCATCTGCTGGACATCCAGCGGGGCCGGACGGCCGACACGTACGGCTGGATGCGCCGGATCCTGTAGTGACGGCGCCGATCGCTGTCGTGGGGATGGCCGTCCGCGCCCCGGGCGGCATCACCACCCTCGACGCATACTGGTCCGCCATCGTGGGCGCTCGCGACCTGACCGGCGAGTTGCCGGACGACCGGCGGGCCAGGTTCGGCACGGACTGGGACGGCATGGTGACCCGAGGCGGCTACCTCGACGCGCCGTTCGACTTCGATCCACGCTTTTTCGACATCTCGCCGAAGGAGGCCCGCAGCGTCGACCCGCAGCACCGGCTCCTGCTCGAAGTCGCGTGGGAGGCGCTGGAACACGCGGCGATCCGGGTTGGCGACGTCGCCGCGAGCACCGGCCTGTTCGTCGGGATCACCGGCGTCGACTACCGGCAGTGGTTGTCGGGCGAGCCGAACTCGTACTGGACGATCGGCACCGGGCACAGCTTCTCGGCCGGGCGGATCGCGTACACCCTTGGGCTGGAGGGTCCGGTCTTCGCCGTTGACACCGCCTGCTCGTCGTCGCTGGTCTCGGTGCACGTCGCGTGCCGCGCGCTCGCCGCCGGCGACTGTGACACGGCGCTCGCCGGTGGCGTCAACCTGATCCTGGCCCCGAGCACCACCCGGTCGGTCTACATGACTGGCGCGTTGTCGCCCGACGGCCGGTCGCGGCCGTTCGACGACGGCGCCAACGGATTCGTTCGCGGCGAGGGCGCCGGCATGCTCGTGCTCAAACGGCTGGCCGACGCGCGTCGCGACCGAGACCGTGTGCTCGCCGTGATCCGGGGGACGGGGATCAATCACGACGGCCGCACGGCGACGTTCACCAGCCCGAACGTGGCCGGACAGGCCCGGCTCATCGACACGGTGCTGGCCGCCGCCGGCATCTCCGCGCAGGACATCGGCTACCACGAGGCACACGGCACCGGCACGCCGGTGGGGGACCCGTCCGAGATGGAGGCGATCACGGCGGCTCTGCGTCGCCGTGACGGCCGGCCGCTATATGTCGCCTCGGTGAAAGGCAACGTCGGCCACACCGAATCGGCCGCCGGCGTGCTCGGGCTGACCAAGGCGGTGCTCTGTCTGCAGCATCGGACCGTCCCGCCGCAGGCCAACTTCCGGAGCTTGAACACCCGCATCGACCTGGCCGGCACCGGCATCGAGATCCCGACGCAGTCGCTGCCGTGGAGCGACCGGCTCGGCCTTTGCGCATCGACCAGCTCCTATGGCATGAGCGGCACGAACGCGTTCGCGGTGCTGTCCCCGGCGCATCCGGCCGAACCGGTGCCGGACACCAGTCCCGCGGACGGATTCCTGGTATCGGCGGCCAGCCCGGCGGCGTTGGCGGCGGTAGCACGCGGCTACGCCGATTACCTGACCACGTTGCCCGGCACGGACTTCCCGGCATTCGCGTCGACCGCGACCGGGGGGCGTGCCCGGCTGAAGCACGCGGTCTGGATCCAAGCAGCCGACGCCGATGCGGCGGTCGGCGCTCTGACCGCGCTCGCGGCCAGCACCGCGCATCCGGCCGTGCGTGCGCTGGCCGCCGACGAGCCGACTCCAGCCTCGGCGGGTCGATCGGTCATGTCACTGCCGACATATCCGTGGCAGCGCAGCAGCTATATCGCCGCAGTCTCGACCGCACCGTCGAGGTGATCGTCGAGCCGGGCAGCGCGCGTGGCCCGGGACGGCAACGCGAAATGCAGCGTCGACACGGCGACGAGGCGCTCGCGGTGGTCGTGCGCGCGAGCCTCCACGACGGCCGACCGGCTCGCGAGTTTGATGACCTCGGCCGTCACGCGCAGCGCACCGGGCTCCGGTGATTCGAGGAAGCTGATGCTGCTGTGTGCCAGGACCATCGCCGGAGTCGGGCCGACCAGCACGTTGACGGCCACGAACCCGGCCGCGTCGACCGCCCAGAACATCGCCGGCCCGGAGATCGTGCCGCCGAGCCGGTGTTCCAGACCGTCGGGGCCGGCCGTGCACTCCACCCGGCTTCCGTCGACGGCGTCGAGTCGCAGCCGATCGCCGGGCATCACCTCGGCGAGCCATGCCCGCGCCTCGGCGACGGTCATGGCCGGTCTGAGTATCACCGGGCCGCCTGAGCCGCGGCGGCGGCGTCCAACGCGTCGGGCGTCGCCGGCGCCGACACGCGCAGCGGGCGGGTAGCCGATGCGATCACCACCGCGACGGCCTGCAGCGCCGCCACGAT
Source organism: uncultured Actinomycetota bacterium (assembly GCA_963797605.1). Lineage (GTDB taxonomy): Bacteria > Actinomycetota > Actinomycetes > Mycobacteriales > Micromonosporaceae > DASQPR01. The sequence continues at coordinate 38,513 of CAWCPX010000014.1, forward strand.
CAGTAGGGCGCGCAGCACGGTGACGTGGCCGCCGACCAGGCCGATCAACGGCGGCCCGGCGAACGTGGCGAACTTGCCGATGGTGGAGATGACGGTCACGCGACCGGTGGCGTAGCGCGGGTCGTCGGCGCCGGCACTGATGCCGACCGGATATCCGAACGCGACCCCGGCTCCCCACAGGATCACGCCGGCGAACGCGACCGCGACGTTGTGTCCGAAAATGAAGATCAGGAGCCCGACGATGACCGTGGCGCAGGACGTCCGCAGCACGGTGACGCGGCCGTATTTGTCGAGCAGGCCCGAGCCGAACCACCGGGCGGCCGTGACCGCGACCAGGAACGTCGTGAACGCGATCGTGCCGAGCACCGCCGGCGCGTGATAACCGTCGATGACAGCCACGCTGATCCAGTCGTTCGCGGCCCCCTCGCCGAACGCGAACGCGAGCACGAACAGACCGATGAGGAGGGTGCGAGGTTCGAGCCACGCCGACTTCCGACCCGGCTGCCGGTCGCTATCCGTGACCGCGGCGGGCTCGTCCGGCGTCCAGTCGTGCTGATCGGGCAGGTAGAACCGGGCGGCGAGCGGCACGCTGACCGCCGTGACGATTGCGGCGAACACGAGATGCGGCAGCACGCCGACGCCGGCCGCGACCATGGCGACACCCACGAGGGCACCGGTCACCGTGCCGACGCTGAAGGCGGCGTGGAACCGTGACATCACCGAGCGGCCCAATTCCCGTTCGACGCCGGCCGCCTGCACGTTCATCGCGACGTCCCACACCGACGTGGCGAGGCCGAGCACGAGCAGGCCGCCGACCAGACCCCACAGCCCGACGACGTGGCTCAGCCCGATCCCCGCGACGCCCGCCGCCGCCACGATCGACGTGACCGTCACGGTGGCACGCTGACCGAGTTTCGTGATCACGTAGCGCGAGAACAGCCGGGACACGAGCGAGCCACCAGCCGCTGTCAGCAGCACGACGCCGAGCCGGGCCGGACTCAAATTCAGGTTATCCCGCAGTTGCGGGATTCGGGAGACGAAACTGGCGAGGGCGAATCCGCAGGCGGCGAAGACCACGAAGGTCGCCCGCATGGCCTGTGACAGCCGCGGTGAGGGGGTTGCGGCAGTCGCGGCGGAAGTCACCGTGCTCCATTCTTGGGTTCGGTCGAGCCTGGCTTTGGTCGAGCCACCCCGATGGATGAATGGGAGCAATCATCACTGTCGATTTTTTTTCTACCATCTGGTCACAGTTCGCGCCAGAGGTCTCCCACGCCTGCGGCCATCCCTGGACGGGCACCGTCGTGCATATAGTTTCCGAGGCTGCCGGTTGAGCGCGATCGACCTCGGGGGTGCGTGATGATCGAGCTGCTCCTGCCGGCCGGTGTCGCCGGCATCGAGGCGTTCGACGACGACATCGGCACCGACCTGTTTGCCGCCGAGGCGACTCTGGTCCGAGACTCCGGCGCCAGGCGCCGGTTCGAGTTCACAACCGCGCGCCGCTGCGCCCGGGAAGCATTGAGTTCACTGGGCTGCCCGCCCGGGCCGATTCTCGCCGGGCCGAAGCGAGAGCCGATATGGCCGCCCGGCTTCGTCGGCAGCATCACCCACTGCCGCGGATACCGGGGTGCCGCGGTCGCGCGTTCGGTCGAGTTCGCCGCGGTCGGCATCGACGCGGAGCCGCACGGCCCGGTGCCCGCGGGCGTGCTCGACCTCATCACCGTCGGCGCCGAACGCGCGTCGCTGGCCGACGCGTACCGAGATCGGCCGTCGGTGCACTGGGACCGTCTGTTGTTCAGCGCGAAGGAATCGGTCTACAAGGCGTGGTACCCACTCGCCGGGCTGCCGCTCGAATTCCGGGAGGCGCGCGTGGAGTTCGGTTTCGACGGCACGTTCCAGGCCGAAATCGTCGTCGCCTCGGTGCCGAGCCGGGTTCCGGTGCGCTTCCACGGGCGATGGCTGGTCCGCGACGGTTTGATCCTGACCGCGGTCGTGGTGGCGGGGCCCGGGCGGTAACGGCGCAGAGCAGTGCGCTGCTGCGCCCGGCGGCGCGCGGAGGGCATGGTCGGGTATCGTCGCGGTGATGTCGACGCCGTCAGGTGCCCGGGCGCTCGGTTCCAGGTCCGCAGCTTGCAGCGCGACTGTCCTTCTCGTTTGACGGTGGTGAGCGGCTGCCCATGGATGCCGATGAAGACCGACCGGCGCCGAGCGTTGCGCTGTTCGCCACCGGGGGTGAAGTCGGTCGCGATCTGGCCGAGGTCGACTGGGCGGCCACGCCGCTCGGACCACCGGAGCGCTGGCCGCAGAGCCTTCTGACCGCCGTTGGCATCGTGCTGTCCTCGCGGTTCCCCATGTGGTTGGCCTGGGGACCTCAGCTGACATTCTTCTGTAATGCCGCATATCGTCGAGATACGCTCGGCCGGAAGTATCCGTGGGCGTTGGGTCGGCCGGCCCACGAGGTGTGGGCGGAGATCTGGGACGACATCGGCCCCCGGATCGAGAGGGTGCTGACGACCGGGGTGGCGACGTGGGACGAAGCGTTGTTGCTGTTCCTGGAGCGGTCGGGTTACCGGGAGGAGACCTACCACACGTTCTCGTACAGTCCACTGCGGGACGATAGCGGCAAATCGGTCGGCATGTTGTGCGTCGTCAGCGAGGACACCGACCGGGTGATCGGTCAGCGGCAGATGGCGATGCTGCGGGACTTGGGTTCTGATCCCAGCGTCGTGCGTACCGAGCAGGAGATGCTGGCGTTTGCCAGCGCGCAGCTGAGCCGCAATCAGCGCGACCTGCCGTTCACGCTGCTCTATCTGGCCGGTGACGACGGCATTGCCCGGCTGGCCGCCGCGAGCGGCATCTCGGCGGGGCACCCGGCGGCTCCCCACGATCTCGGCCGATCCGCCGGACCCGATGTGGCCGGCCGCGATGCTCACCGGCGGTGAGTCGATCCTGGTGGACCTCGACGGCGACCGGTTCGCCGACCTGCCGAGCGGCGATTGGAACGAGCCGCCCGCGCAGGCGCTGCTGCTGCCGTTGCTGCGCCGCGGCGGCCACCCGTACGGGTTCCTCGTCGCCGCGCTGAACCGGTACCGGCCGGTAGACGCCGGCTATCGGGGCTTCGTCGAGCTGACGGCGGCGCATGTGGCCGCCGGTGTCGCCAGCGCGCGGCACTATCACGCGCAGCAGCGCCGGGCCGAGGAGCTGGCCGAACTCGACCGGGCCAAGACCGCGTTCTTCTCCAACATCAGCCACGAGTTCCGCACACCGCTGACCTTGATCATGGGTCCGGTGCAGGAACTGCGGGGCCGGCTCGTCGATGCCGACGACGCCGTCCGCGCTGAGCTCGACGTTATTCACCGCAACGCGCTGCGGATGGGAAAGCTCGTCAACGCCCTGTTGGACTTCTCCCGCATCGAGGCGGGCCGAATGCAGGCCCGGTACGAGCCGGTCGACCTGGCCGCGGTGACCGCCGAACTGGCCAGTGTGTTCCGGTCCGCCGTGGAGCGGGCAGACCTGGCTTTCGAGGTCGACTGCCCGACGCTGCCTGAGCCCGTCTACGTCGACCGGGCCATGTGGGAGAAGGTCGTCCTCAACCTGCTCAGCAATGCTCTGAAGTTCACGTTCGACGGTGCGATCCGGGTGGCGGTGCGCACCGAAGCCGGCCACGCGGTCGTCACGGTCGCGGACACCGGCATCGGGGTAGCGGCCGCGGAGATACCGAAACTATTCGAACGCTTCCACCGCATCGAGAACGCCCGATCGCGCTCCAACGAGGGCAGCGGGATCGGCCTGGCGCTGGTCAAGGAACTCATCGGCCTGCATGGCGGCGACATCACCGCAGACAGCCGAGGCGGGCACGGCACCACGTTCACGATCCGGCTTCCCTTCGGCGCCGACCACCTGCCGGACGATTCGCTGGCGCCGGCGGATACGGCAGCCGTGGTGTCGACGAGCGCCGACCCGTTCGTCCACGAGGCGTTGCGCTGGCTTCCGACCGACCAGCAGACATTCGACGGCGTGCCCGACGCTGACCTGGCCGCAGCGGCTCGCTCACCGCTGACCGGCGGCCCGGCGACGATCCTGGTGGCCGACGACAACGCGGACATGCGTGAGTACCTTGTCCGGCTCCTTGTCGCGGCCGGTCATCAGGTACGCACGGTGGAGGACGGCCAGAAGGCACTGGACGCCGCGCGCGCCGAGATCCCGGACCTGCTGATCAGCGACGTGATGATGCCCCGGCTCGACGGGCTGAAGCTCGTCGGAGCGCTGCGCGAGGACTCCCGCACGGCCGGTGTGCCGGTGCTCCTGCTGTCGGCCCGCGCCGGCGAGGAGGCGTCCATCGAGGGTCTGGACGCGGGCGCCGACGACTATCTCGTCAAGCCGTTCGCGGCCGCCGAACTGCTGGCCCGGGTGCGCGCGAATGTCGAGCTGGCGCGGCTGCGCACCCACCACGCCCGATGGCGGACCGCACTCGTCGATTCACTGCAGGAGGCGTTCTTCGTCGCCGACCACGACGGCGCCGTTATCGAGATCAATACCGCGTTCGCCGACATCACCGGCTACGGGCCCGACCAGTTGCCGTACCGCCCGGTGCATCCGTGGTGGCCGGCGCCCGACACCGATCCGGATGGATACCAGCAGACGAGTGAGGCGTTCGCGTCGCTGGTGAACGACGCGCACGGCACGTTCACGCTGCCGTTCGTGCACCGGGACGGCCGCCGGCTCTGGGCGACGACAATGTTCAGCCACGTCCAGGACCCGGACACCGGGCGCCATGTCACCGTCGGCACGTTCCGCGACGTCACCGCTGAGCACAACGCGATCCAGCGGGACGGCGCGCTGGCGGCGCTGAGCCTGCGGCTGTCGCAGGCGTCCGATCTGTCCGACGCCCTTCACGGCGCGCTGCACGAACTGCGGCAGCTGTGGCATGCCGAGTACGTCTTCGCAGCCATCCTCGACGCCTCCGGCACCCCGACGCTGACCGCCGCCGAACCGGCTCGCCGTTGGGCCGACCTTCCGGGTCCGCACCGGCGGACGCTGACGGATCTGCCGCGCAAGCCGCTGCTCACGCCGATCGTCGAGCACACCGGAGCCGGTGTCGCGATGGAGCACCCGAACGGCACGATGGTGACGTGGATCGAGCGCGGCGACCAGCGTCCGTTCACCGATCATGATCGGACGCTGCTCGCGTTGCTGGCCGGTCACCTCAGTCAGGCGCTGCACCGTATCCACCAGATCGATCAGCAACGGGAGACGGCGCTCGCCTTGCAGCACGCGATTCTCGGCCCGGCGGACCTGCCGGCCGGTTTCGCGGTGCGTTACCAGCCGGCGAGCCGTCCGCTGGAGGTTGGCGGCGACTGGTACGACATCGTCAAGCTTCCCGACGAACGGATCGGCATCGTGGTCGGCGACTGTGTCGGGCATGGTCTGGCCGCGGCGGCGGTGATGGGGCAGCTCCGCAGTGCCTGCCGTGCCCTTCTGCTGCAGGACACCAGCGCGGCGCAGACGCTGACCGCGCTCGACCGGTTCGCGGCCCTGCTGCCGGGTGCGGCGTGTGCCACGGTCTTCTGCGGGTTACTCGACCCCGCCACCGGTGAACTCGTGTATTCCAGCGCCGGGCACCCGCCGGCCGTGGTCGTGCGTCCGGACGGCGCGGTCGCGTTGCTAGACGGCGGCCGCTCCGTCGTGCTCGGCGTGCGGCCCGGCAAGGATCGGCCCGAAGCCCGGCATACGCTGCCGCCTCGATCAACGTTGTTGCTCTACACCGATGGTCTCGTCGAGCAACGCCGCCAGCCGCTGTCGGCCGGAATTCATCGCGCTGCCACCGCCCTCGCGGAGGGGCGCACCACCTCGGTGGAAGACCTCGCCAGTGGCATCATGCGACGCCTCACTCCCGCCAAAGGTTTCGAGGACGATGTCGCCCTGTTGGTTTACCGGCATCCGGCGCCGCTCGATCTCGACCTCCCGGCGGAGAAGGAGAGCCTTGCCCCGGCGCGTACCGCGCTGCGTGGCTGGCTGCAGCGGGCCGGCATCGACACCACCACGGTGCAGAACATTCTCGTGGCGGCCGGGGAAGCCGTCGCCAACGCGGTCGAGCACGGTCACTCCCGGACCACCGCCGGTCTGGTCCGGCTTCGCGCCGCGGCCACCCCCGACGAGATCCATCTGACCATCGTGGACAACGGCGTCTGGAAAGAGCCCCGGCCGCAGGCGCAGTCGGACCGTGGGCGCGGACTCATGCTGATGCGCGCTCTCATGCACGAGGTCATCGTCACCCGCTCCGCCACCGGCACCACTGTCGACCTGCACACGAGGACCAGTCCGTGATGACTCCACTAACGATCCGCACCGGCCAGGATCCAGACGGCGGCAGCGTGCTGACGGCCATCGGCGAGATCGACCAGAGCAACGCCGACGCATTGGCGGGCGCGCTCGCCGAGCTCATCGCCGCGCCCCAACCCGGGCCCGTGACCGTCGACTTGACGGCGGTGGAATACCTCGATAGCGCGGCGCTGGCCGCGCTGTTTCGGCATGCCGGCCGCATTCGCATCGTCGCGACGCCACTGCTCGCTCCGGTGCTGACCATTTCCGGCCTGGCCGAATTGACACCGATCGACGGGATGGAGGCCCGATCTGAGGATCCAGCGCCATGATTAACCCGCCGGCGTCGCCCGTACAGGTGGTCAGGCCGCGCAGCCGCAGCGGGAGCGACCACGTCGTCAGCGCCGCCGCATCGCGCAGCACCAGCGACTCCTTGACGCCGGTCGCGAAGAAGCGAGCACGAGATCGGCCCTTTTCGGGCCGCGACCGGACGTATGACGGCTGGTAGGCTTCCTTCCCGGTGATATCGCCGATCCGGGAAACAGCGATAGGCGGGGGACGCGGTGGACGAGACGTTGCGGGAACGAAGCCAGAAGGCCGCGACCGCCGCCAGGATTTATGACTACATGCTCGGCGGTCTGCGTAACTTCCCCGCCGATCAGGAGGCGGCCCGCCAGCTCATGGAGCAGTTCCCGGTCGTGCCGTTGGCGGTCCGGGCCAACCGGGCCACGCTGCGCCGCATGGTGACTTACCTGACCGGGATCGGGATACACCAGTTCCTCGACATTGGCTCCGGAATGCCGACACAGTCCAATGTGCACGAGGTCGCCCAACAACTCGATCCGGAATCCCGAGTCGTCTACGTCGATGTCGACCCGGTCGCGGTCGCCGAAAGCCTGGACATCCTCGACGGCAACGACCACGCCACCGCGATCCTGGGCGACCTGCGTGACCCGCAGGCAATCCTGGACCATCCGCAGGTTCGCACGGTGCTCGACCACAACCAGCCGATCGCGCTCCTCCTTATGGGAATCCTGCACTTCGTCCCCGATGACGCGCGGGCGCACACATCGGTCGCGCATCTGATCGCCGCGCTGCCACCCGGCAGCTACCTGGCCATCTCACATCTCGCCTCCGAAACCATGGAAGTCACCAGAACCCGCGAGGACAGCTACCAGATCGTCGAGGACCTCTACCGGCGGAACACCTCGACGCCACTGGGCGCACGAAGCCGGGAGCAGATCCACGAGTTTTTCGCTCCATGCACCCTGATAGAGCCTGGCCTCGTCTGGATGACCGAGTGGCACCCCGCCCCCGATGACCCGCAAGACTTCATCGACGACCCACGACGCAGTGGATGGTGGGCAGGACTCGGCAAGATCAACACCTGAGAACGCGTAGCGATCCGGCACCGAGATGGGCATATCGACAGGTGCCTAGGCGAGCGGACCTGAGTGCCCGTTCCTGAACGTGGATCGGGGAATCGGCGCGGCGGGCCGCGAAATCGGCTTGCGGCCGTTAACCACGCGCAATAGCGTCCGCCGGCATGACGGACATCCAGAACTACTTCGACGCGGACGTAGCAGCCGGGTACGACGATGACGACGCGCCGGAGTACCAACCTGAGGTAATCGCCGAGACCGTCGGCGTCCTGGCCGAACTCGCAGCCGGTGGACCGGCCCTTGAGTTCGCCGTGGGCACGGGTCGTATCGCGCTGCCGCTGGTCGCACGCGGCATACCCGTGACCGGCATTGAGTTCTCCGCTGACATGGCGGCGCAGCTGCACCGAAAGCCCGGCGGTACCGCGATCCCGGTCACCATCGGCAACATGGCCAGCACGCGGGTCGATAGCGAATTCGCGCTGGTCTACCTGGTCTTCAATACGATCATGAATTTGACCACGCAGGACGCGCAGGTCGACTGCTTCGCCAATGCGGCGGCTCACCTGGCTCCGGGCGGCCGGTTCGTGATCGAAACGATGCTGCCCGAGCTACGTACCTTGCCTCCAGGCCAACGAGCCGTGCCGTTCGAGACCGGTCCGGACGTGTGGGCGTTCGACCTGTACGACACAGCAACGCAATTCTTGAGTTCCAACTACGCCTATCCGCAGACGGGCCGGTTCGCGTCGGTGCCGTTCCGGTACGTGTGGCCGGGCGAACTCGACCTGATGGCTCGCATGGCCGGGATGGTGTTGGAACATCGCTGGTCCGACTGGAACCGTTCACCATTCGTCCACGAGAGCACCAAGCATGTCTCGGTGTGGCGTAAAGAGGCCGTTGCGAAATCTACAGTCGGTTGACTTTGGTGGTGAGGCGTCGGCTGGTGATACGGATCATGGCCCAGCAGACCATGGCTTCGTGGTGGGCCGGAAGCGCTTCGTAGTCGCGGGCGCAGCGGCGATGACGGGCGATCGCGATCTCGCTCAAACCGCGGCCGATGTGGGATGCGTTGGTGGGTTCGATGGCGGCCAGGATGCCGGCGATCGCTCGGTCTCTGAGGTCACCGGGCGTGTATGGCAGGACCTTTGCCAGAGTGCTGAGGCGGTGCCCGATGCGGTTTTAGGCCAAAGAGGCCTTGATTCGCCGAGCAGGCTCGTCGGCGAGGACCTCTGTCTGCTCCTCGAGAATCGCCTGCATGGTCTGCTCCGCGACCTCCCGCGGTGTGATCTTGGGCGCGTCGAACTGCTTGCTGAGGTCGGTGTCCACGAAGCCGGCGTGCACGCCGACTACCAAAGTGCGCTGGTCGCGTAGTCCCTCCCGCAGGGAGTTGGTCAGCGACCATTGCGCGGCCTTCGAGCCCGCGTAGCCGGGGAATTGGGGCCGTCCGACCCATGAGGCGACCGAGAGCATGTTGACCAGCGCGCCACCGCCGTTGCGAGCCAGCACCGGAGCGAAGGCCCGGGCGACAAACCACGTGCCGAAGTAGTTCACGTCCATCGCCTCGCGGGCCCCGGTGAAATCTCCGTCCAGGAGGTGCGTGCCATACCCGCCGACGCCAGCGTTGTTGATCAAGATCGCGACGTCGCCGGCGAGCTCCGCCGCCTCGGCCGCTTGGGCGGGGTCGGTCACATTGAGACGCACCGGGAGCACGTCTGGGTCCTGTACGCTCGCCGGGTCGCGGACCGCGGGATACACCTTGGCCGCACCATGGTCCAACAGTGCCCGTGTGAATGCCTGCCCGATCCCCCGATTGGCCCCGGTTACGAGCGCCGTCTTTCCCGTGATCTCCACCGCGAGTCTCCTCACATGGCTTTCCGGACTTGTCCGACTTCTACTCCCATTTGCCCGGCGCGCGCCCACAGTCGCCGAAGGACGTGATCCTGGCCAGGCGGCCGACGGTGCCGAGGGGGTCGGAGATGACTGCTCACCGGCCACGGCGTCACAGATAGTGAGGCGGTCCATGCTTGGGCGAGACCTGGTTGCTGCCGAACGCATCGGCTCGCCCATACGCACAACGTACTTCAACGAAGTCGACGGGGGCGGCCACTTCGCGGCGACAACCTCGCGCTGGTGCCGGCGGTGGACCGACAAGCGCGAGCGTTGGACGTACGCCGACGGCGACCGGTGCGACGCCCGCCGCTAGGAGGTCGCCCCGGTCGACGACGGGTCCGCCGCGACGACGGTCGGTCATTCCCTGTACTGGGCGACGGTCCGCGCGGGTACTGTTTCAGGGTGAGCGACATTCAGCCACGAACGGGATATTTTGGGCGTAGGACGTTGCCCGCAGCCGTCGCGTTCTGGATTCTGGCTGCACTGTTCCTGATGTTGTTCTTCGCATCGGCGGCCGCGTCGCCGTTATACCGGGTGTACCAGGTGGAGTTCCGCTTCTCGGCGACCACGCTGACTGCGGTGTTCGCGGTTTACGTCCTAGTTCTCCTGGTCACACTGCTGCTGTTCGGGTCGGTGTCGGATTATCTGGGCCGGATTCCAGTGATCATCTCGGCGTTGGTCTTCAGCGTTGCCGGGTGCGCAGTCTTTCTGATGGCGCACGGTATCGGGGCGCTTTACGGGGCCAGATCGCTGCAGGGCATCGCGACCGGTCTGGGCAGCGGGGCGATCGGTGCCGCGCTGATCGACCTGCAGCCGCCTCGCAGCCAGCGGGCATCGGTGGTAACGAGCGCCTTCGCAACGCTGGGCCTGGCCCTGGGCGCGCTGATAACCAGCGCGCTTGTTCAGTATGCCGTGGCGCCGACCCACCTGATCTGGTGGGCGCTGCTGGGCGTATTCATCGCCGGCATCGTCGTCGTTGTCGTGGCCATCGCGGAGCCCGGGACTAGGCGCCCCGCTGTCCTGGCCTCGCTGCGGCCCCAGGGTCGCTGTACCGCGCCAGTCAAGGGGAACATTCGCCGCAGCCATTCCGAGTTTCATTGCGAGCTGGGCGCTCGGCGGTCTGTACCTGTCGCTGGGGCCGTCGCTGGCTGCCGAGGCGACGGGTTCTCGGAACCGCTGTGGGGTGGGCTGGTGATCTTCCTGCTGTCCGGCACGGGGGCCGCGGCGGTGTTTGTTTTCCGAGGCATTAGCTCCGCGTCGGCGATGCTGGCTGGCTGCCTCTCCTTGCTCGCGGGCATGGCCATAACCTTCGGCGCGATCGCGACGACGACCGCCGCCGCGTTCCTCATCGGTGCCGCGGTTGCGGGAGTGGGCTTCGGCCTGGCCTTCCTGGGCGGTTTCCGCATGACCCTGGCAACGGCGAAACCCGATGAGAGCGCCGGCCTGCTGGCGGCCATCTTCATCGTGGCCTATCTTGCGTTCGCCATTCCGGCGCTGATCGCCGGCGTTGCGACCACGACGTACGGGCTGCACTCGACCGCCCTGGTCTACTCCGCGTCGCTCGCCGGCGTGGCCGCGGCCGCAGCCGGCATCTTGTTGTTGCGCACCGTCGGCAAGCCGGCGCGCCCGGCTCCCGCCCCGAGCGCCGTGTTGCCACCGGGCCCATGCACGTGTCCGCCATGCCTCGAAGCCATGAACGCAGGCGGCGCTCAGTCGGTCACGACCGCCCGTTCCAGTTATTGATGTCAGTCAGGGCGGTTTCCTTCCCGCCGCCGCCATCGTCACCTTCGCCTCTGCGCGCATCGCGCGCTTGATCCCGCGATTCGGCACCGACGTGATCCAACAGCTGCCCCGCGGCTACGACACCTGCTGTCTCGGGAGTTCCGCGACGGTCACGACCTGTCCGGCGGCCAGTGGCAGCGCCTTATCGCCGCCCGCGCCTTCTACCGCGACGCACCGCTTGATGGTCTGTGATGAACCCTCCGCGGCCCTCGACGCCCGGGCCGAGCACGCCATGTTCCAGCAGCTCGGCCGTCGCCCGGACCGCACCGTCGTCCTGATCACCCACCGGCTGTCGAACGTCCGGCACGCAGACCGTATCTACATACTGGATCGCGGTCGGATCGTCGCCTTCGGGGACCACGACACTCTGATCGCCGAGGACGGCCTGTATGCGGAGTACAGGCCAACTCGTCCGTCGACTACCTGGTCGGGTCGTTGCGACCCTCGCTGACCTGGCCGTCTGTCCGTTGTTGTCGGGTGCTGCTGGTCGGCATTGGTGGACATTAGACGGCCCAGCGACGGCCCGGACGGCCCACAGACGGCCCAGCAACGATCGCTTTCGCCTCGGACAGGCGCCCCTCCACAGCGCCCGGGGCGGGCGCCATGACAAGTCAACCTTGACGCTCCCGCGCTTCGCTGGCGCCTCGGGTGCCGATCTGCTCGGCTTGCCCTGGTCGTCGGTGGGCGGGTTGGCTGAGCAACCACCCCACGAGCCCAGTTTTTGCCGTCACCATGCCGGGGCCGGAGACCCCGCCGGAGGCGTTCTGTTGCCCGGGTCCAGTAGCGTGATATCTCCGAGTCCTCAACTGCTCGGATTCATTGACCCCGCAAGGGGGACGTGGTGCGGTCGCTCCGGGTACGTTCAAATCGACGTTCGCGAAGGTGATCGACAAGGTGAAAGGGCGGCTGCCGGTGATCCTGCCGGTGGCAAGCTTTGTCTTGGTCTTTTGTGTCTGTGGAGGAGGTGGGGCCATGATCGCTGGACTGAGCATTCAGTTATGCGCTGACGTGCTCACATCGTCTTCGGAGCGCACCACTCGTTACCCTGCGTAGCTCGCTTCATCGCGAAGCCCCGGGCGTCCTGGTCAGGATCCCGGGGCTTCGTCACGTTAAGAGAACGTCCATTGGCTCCGCGCGCCGATGCAGTGCCGTCGTGCCGCCGAGAGCGAAGCGGCAAGGCGGCGCGGCGGATGGCGCGCACGGCCCGTCAGGGCCGTCTTGAAGACGTACAGAAACTTCTCACGGGTTCTGCCGACCATTCCTGGCCGACCATTCCGGATCTGCACCTGCCTAATGCTCCGTCGGCCAGCAGCCGACCGCAGCTGTCGGCGAGACGGCCGACGCGGTCGTACGAACCCTCCGACGCCGCCTCCCACCTGATGTGATCGCCGATGTTGCCTGACTGCTCAAGGGCTGAACGCAGTCGGCCGTATTCGCATGGATACAACATCGACAGAACCGCGACGGTTGCCAGCGACAGCCAGATCTCGTCCCAACACTCAGTCCACGCGCAGCGGCTACCTGGAGGCTAGGACTCTCCAGGTAGCCGCTCCAGTCGTAATTACCCGTAGGCTTAACTTTTCTTTGGCCCTGGGAGGTTTCCAGCTGGCACCTCGGCATGCACTTTGGTCCAGCCCGGGAATTGGCGATCTAGCACGTCCTTAGCCGCTTTTAGATCGCCATCGATACCGACATCAATCGTGCCGTCATCGGTGATTCGTGTTGATACGACTACGAAGGCAGGTCCTGTGGTTCGGTTGGCCCACCACTGGATCACCAGTTGTTGGGGTGTGTGGGTACCGCCGTCACCGGCTTGGTAGGCCCGTAGCGTGCACTTTTTGGCGAAGCGACTCGGCAGGGCGGCCTGCGCCTTGCTGACGTTTCCACAAACGGTCACGTCATATTGGTCTGAATGGTCCGGCGTGTCAGCGTTCACGGCGCAGATCGTGAAACCTGGGCCAGTCACGGACATGATCTGACCCTCGATATCGTCTGGCAATGGCGCTGGCATCGCGATGGCACCATGATGCGACATCGAGGCGCAGCCGGCGAGTATGGCCAGGGCGACGGCGAACAGGCACACCTTCAGCTTACGAGTCATTCTTTGGCCCCCGCTGGCTCAGCTATTGAGTACGAAACCCATTGTATTGATCATGGCCGACATGCCGATGAACTGGAGGCCGTTATAGCAGGTCGTCGACCCAGCCACAGCGCCACACGTCACCGTCGCCCCATAGGCGCCGCCGATGACGCCACGCGCCTGCATGTTCGGCCCATAGCTGCCATCCGCGCTGGTAACAACAGGTCCACCACTGTCGCCGGCCGCAGCGGCAGTGCAGCTCGAGCAATTGGTCAGCACAGCCTGTACGACGTTTTGGTGTGAGACACCGCCGTATGCGCTCGTGACTCCAGCGTAGAGAACCTTAACGTTGCAGTGGATACCCGACATCGCACCTGACGTGCAAACGAGGTCGCCGTCGTGGTTGAGGGCCCAGCTCGTGATCGTTTTGACATTGCTGGTGTCCTATGGACCGTCGAAATACAAGTTCCCGATCGAGCTGACCTTGATGAAATTCGAGTCATACAAGGTGCTGGACTTGTAGACGGACCCTAACGTTGCTCCGCTTCCCCCTCGTCCACACCGTCTACACCGAGATCATGCCGATGGGGT
>CAWCPX010000015.1:0-123936 GCA_963797605.1 uncultured Actinomycetota bacterium
TTGAATTCCCGATGGAGTTGAGGTCGCCATCGCTTACCGAAAAATCGGCGACGGCAGTGCCGTCGGGGAGCATGTAGAACGCGAGCAAGACTGCATCTGGTGGCAGGGTGCGCAGTTCGGCGTCGATTGGACCTGCGAGCAGCGTGTTCTTAACTTGCTTGCGCGCGGGAGCGGGATCCATTGCGAGCGGCAAATCGACGCTCACTGGCATGAGCGAACCGTCGCGCGCGCCGGCGGACCAGAACAATTTTGCCTTCATCACCGGGCCGTTGTGACTTGCAGGAGACGGGGCTGCGTCAGTTCGCGGCGAGCTTGCTCTTCGCTGACGGTAGTGACGTCTTTTGCCTGATGCAAGCGACGGCGCAGAACCGGAACGTAGAGTGCTGCGATGAAGACGGCGATGGCCAACATTCGCGATCAGGTAGACGCGCCATCTTGGGTTCGAGCGGAGGGATTCACGGGCGGTCACCTGGGTTGACGGCGGCGACGACGTAAAGAGGACGGAAGCCGGAGCAGCCGCGCGCGATGGCGTCGGCGATGCCAGGGGCCATGCGGTCCAAAATATTTCGATCCTCGACGGCGACACTGGCGATTTCGACGGCGATCGCCGGAGCGGCTGTAGTGCGTAGTTGGCGGACGGAGGCAGCTTTCGCGTTGAGCGGGTAATCCTTTGAAGCGCTGCGCCGAGGAAGCCTTGCACCATGTCGCCGAAGCGGCGGCTGAGCGGGAGAAATGGAGCTTGCGCGCGATCCCAGGAATAAGGCCGTTCGTCTCGGCGGCGGAGGGAAGATCGCTCATGACGTAGACGCGGGCGGTGCCGGGCAGTCCGGTCGAGCCGACGTGCATCGAGACGAAGACGGCGCCGCGCTGGGCGTTGGCCATGGCGGAGCGATCGTCGAAGCTGGGATTTTCGTTGCCTTGGCGCGTTTGGATGACCTGGAAGCCGTTTTGTTCGAGGGCGATTTTAACTTGTGCGGCGAAGTAGAGATTTAAGTCGCTCTCGCGGATGCCGGAGGCGCCGCGCGCGCCGAGGTCGGTGCCGCCGTGGGCAGCGTCGAGAACTACGATGCTGGAACTTTGGCGCTGCGCTTGTGCCGAAGGTTGCGAAGATTGCGATGCTGCGGCGGTGGCAGCTTGTGCTGCCGGTGGTGCGGGTGACGCTACGCTTGTCGGCTGCGCTGATGTGGGTGCTGCGGGAGCTTGTTTTGCGTGTGCGATGAAGCCGGTCGCGAAGATTGCAGCGATCGCACCGACCGCCAATAGCGCACGACTCAGCGAACTTTGCGATTCGTAAGCGCCAACATTCTCGGCGCGCAGACTCGATTCCGGGGACTTGATCGGCACATCCAGCAGAATAACAAACCACGCTGCGAATCTCTGATGCGCGATGCGCGAACCGATGCGAAAGAGAGACGGTCGCTGTCGGGCCTCAAAACAAAGAGGGGCACGGCGGTGCCGTGCCCCCTGCTTCGCTGACCAGTCGTTGCTCGCTCAGCGGGGTTGCTGGGAGGGTCGGACTGGTCGATTTGATTCATCGAGCGACCCGGAGTTAGCTGGCGGCCGGGGGCTGTGTGCCTCCTGGTTCCTGGCCGCGGTGCGCTTTACGCCATTCCTTTTGGGTTTCGCGCTGTTCAGGCGTCAAGAGAGCCTCCATCTGCCTGTGCGAGCTCATATGGATGAGCTGCGAATTTTGGCCTGCTTGTGATCGGCACTGAGTGAAGTGTCGTTATTCACGGCGGCGATTTGAGATTTCGCGTCTTCGTGGATTTTCTTCATCTGCGCTTTCTGATCATCGGTCAGGTTGAGATCCGGACGCGACCGCTTGGCCTTGATCTACCGGAGCGGCTGCGGGTTTGTCCGGCATCCTGCGGGATTGCGGCGGCGCTGGCCAGCATTGGCGATGCGGAGATCGCCAGCAAGCCTGCCGTGAGCAATATGCCCTTCGCGAAGTGATTTGGTGTTCATGGGAACTGCCTCCTTGGGACCGAAGTCCCCCTCGACTGTCAGTTTGTTTAACACTCTCGGTTCGGGAATGTCGTGGGGGGCGAGAGGGGGATGCACAGCCCCTTGTTTCGCGAAGGAGTGGGGACACCCCCGACGCTTTACGTAAGTGTTGATTCTAATCGAGTTTAAGTCCCTTCCGAATCTTGCACATCCGTAAGTGCGGAAACTACGGGAGTTAGCGTCGGGCAAAAGCCAAGGGAGAGGGGCAGCCGCAGAAGGCGAACGGAGCTGACTCCGAGGAGGGGATTATGGCTGGAATCCTTCGCTGCGCTCAGGATGACAAAGTCGCCAAGAGAGATGACTGAATTTTGGTTATTTTCTTGAGTTGCGAAACGGGCCTAGGAGAACGGGCGTGGATTTCTACGGGGACATTCTCTGCGCACCGCAATTTTGCGGACTTGAGTCGGACTTGTTCTGTTGGGTCGGGCGAGTCGTCAGAAGTCAAAAATGCCGGCGGGGGACGCCGGCGCTACGGGGGAGGTTTTTTTCGGCAAGAACGCGGTGGCCCGGCGGGAGCGAGCCCCGGCCCCTACCAAATGCAACCAAGGGGAAAAAGCGGCGAGAGCTGTGGGTTAGTCGCCGGTGGCGGGTTGTTGGGTTGCGGTTGCGGCGACGGACGGGATGGTTCGCGGGATGGCGGAATTTTTTGGTGGCGGCGTAGCCGAGGATGCCGGTGGCGATGATGATGACGCCGAAGAGGAGGCCGTTCATGCCGAGGATGGGATTCGTGTTCGGATTCGACCATGGCTAGCGCGAGCAGGGCTAACGGGAAGATGCCGAGTGTGGCGGCGCCGGCCAGGCCGCCGGGGACTTTGAATTCGCGCTTGAGGTGAGGCTCGCGGATGCGGAGGACGATGAGAGTGATGAACTCGAGGGAGAGGCTGCCGCCGTAGAGCATGATGTCGAGCGTGATGAGGCGTTGAAAGCCGAGGCCGAGGCAGAGAGCCCAGCAGCTGGCGAGGAAGATGATGGAGACCCAGTGCGGCGCCGGACTTTTTGGTTGGTCCTGGCGAAAAATTTCGGGGAGAATGCCGTCTTGCGCCATGGCTAGCGGAAGACGCGAGTAGCTCATGACGAGGGCGTTGAACATGCCGAAGGCACTCATCATGCCGCCGAGAACGATGGCGAAGCGAAGCCATTCGAAGCCGAGGATTTTTCCGCCGACGGTGGCGGCGATTGTAGCCAGGAGCCGTCTTCGGCGAAGGACGGAAGCGGGGACGCCGGTGAAGTAGACGGCGACGAAGGGGAGCACGTACGTGAGTGAGACGAGGACGACCGCGGCAATCATTGCGCGCGGGTAGGTGCGCTGAGGCTTTTCGACTTCTCCCGCGATGGTTGAGGCGTTGTCCCAGCCCATGTAGTTCCACATCGCGACGAGGACGCCGCCGAGGAGGCCGAGGCTTGTGCCAGCGACGGGCGCGGCTGCGTGCGCTTCGGCGAGTGCTCCGAGGTTTGAATGGCGAGAGCACGACGATGAAGGGCGAATGGCGCGGAGAGCGCGAAGAAAAGCCAGAGCGACGTGATGCCGACGACGCGGATGCCGGCGAGATTTAAAACGGCGCAGCTGATGACGAGCGAAAACGCCGGCGAGAACGCCGTGACTGGCGACGGCGAACCAGGGCGACATCTGCTTAAGATAGAAGACGAAGAGCGTGGGATAAATCGCCATGTCGAAAATGCTGGCGGCGAGGGAGAGCCACGCTTCCTGAAATCCCCAGAAATTTCCAAGGCCGCGGCGGACCCACGCGTAGTAGCCGCCTTCACAGGGCAGCGCGCTGGAAAGTTCGCCGATCATGAAGGCGGTCGGCAAACCCAGAGGACTGGGAGGAAAAGAAGGATCAGGATGCCGTGACCGTAGCCGGCGCCGGAGATAATTTGTTCGGTGCCGTCGGTGCCGCCGGAGACCATGAAGAAAGTAGCAGCGACGAGAGGCCAGAGCGTGAGCTTGGCGACATTTTTTTTGGATGGAGAGATGGTCCGCGCGGGGAGGGTGGGAGGGAAGGGATAACGTAGACAATTTTTACTAACCGTCCTCCTAAAGCGATGCTATGCGCGCGTGGAGTTCTTGGCCAGTTCGCGATTTGAAGAATACAAGAGCTGTGGTGGTGCGCAAGAAAATAATGAGGGGTGGGGAAAAATTTTTGAGTAGAGGCGTGTGCTAGACTTCGCCGTTTGTTTGCGTCTATTGCGGGTGGAGTTTGATTGGTCGGGGAATTTTTTCGAGTTTGCTGGTTGGCGAGTCTCATCGAGTTGAGATGGGCTGGGATCGAGCCAAGATCCCTCCACTGCGTGAGCCGACGCGTTCACAGAGGAGTGAACGCGGAAAGAAAAGGCGTCGGCTCACTTCGGTCGGGATGACACGTTCAGGTGTTTGGTGGTGAAGATTATAGGGCTGAGGTGAGAGTTGTAATCTAAACCCGCACCCTCTAAGTACTGAGGGTGCGGCACCCAACACCTTTTGTTTTGGGTGTTGGTCGGCAGAGATTCTTGGGTTCGATGGAGTTGAATCTAAACACCCACCATCTGAGAACCGAGGGTGGGGCACCCGGCTTTTAGTGATTTGCGCGATTGTGGTTCTGAATTCTGGAGATGAAGATGATGCGACGGTGGATTGTGAGCGGCGTGATTGTGTTGGCGATGGTTTGTGTTGGTGGCGGAGCCGCGTGGGCGCAGAACGGCGGTGGGTTGAGGGCGATTACGTTGGAGGATTTGTTTGCGATACATCCGGTGGAGGGGGCGCGGATTTCGCCGGAGGGGAAGTGGGTGGCGTATACGGTGACGACGTCGTCGCTGGCGAAGGATGAGGATGAGCAGAGGATTTGGATGGTGCCGTTTGGGGGCGGGGATGCGATTGCGCTGACGGCGGAGGGAGATTCGTCGGGGCATCCGGAGTGGAGTCCGGACGGGAAGTGGTTGGCGTTTTTGTCGGCGCGGAAGGGAGGGAGACGCAGGTTGGGTTGTTGAAACGGTTCGGTGGCGAGGTGACGCAGTTGAGGATTTTCCGCAGGCGGTGGATTCGCTGGTGTGGTCGCCGGATGGGAAGCGGTTGTGTTTGGTGATGCGGGATGCTTCGAGGGAGGAGTTGGAGTCGGCGAAGGATCGCGAGGAAGAGAAGGCGAGCGGGGAGAAAGTCGAGAAGGAGAAGAAGGCGGCGAAGCCTTGGGTGATTGACAGGTTGCAGTTCAAGGCGGACGAGGTTGGATATCTGGATCACCGGCGGACGCATTTGTATGTGTTTGAATTGGCGAGCAAGAAGATGACGAAGGTGACGGGCGGGGATTTTGACGATGCGGGGCCGGCGTGGTCGCCGGATGGGACGAAGCTGGCGTTTGCGAGTAATCGGACGGCGGATGCGGACCGGAATTACGACGAAAATATTTGGGTGGTGTCGGCGGACAACACCGATAAGGGCGGGCAGCTGACGCAGATCACGACGAATCCGGGGGAGGATCATTCGCCGGCGTGGTCGCCGGACGGGAAGTGGATCGCGTATGTGACGCAGACGGAGCCGAAGCTGTTTGAGTATGCGACGAAGAATGTGGGGATTTCGCCGGCGGCGGGCAGAGGGGCGGCGAAGGTTTTGACGCGGGAGTTTGATCGGAATGCGGATGATTTGAAATTTTCGGCGGACAGCCAGAGCGTGTTTTTTATTGCGGATGATGATGGGACGCAGAACGTTTGCAAGATTTCGGTGAATGGGGGAGAGGTCACGCGGCCGGTGGGCGGGCGCGTGATGGTGTACAGCTATTCGGTCGGGCGCGATGGCGAGATCGCGGCGCAGATCGATCGGATGGACCGGCCCAGCGAGATTTATGCGGTGGCGGAGCGAGCCGGTGCGGATCACGCATACGAAGGATGCGCTGATTTCGCAGCTGAAGATTTCGCCGGGCGAGTATGTGCACTTAAGGAGCAAGGATGGAACGACGGTCGCGGGATATTTGTACAAGCCGCTGGATTATGTGGCGGGGAAGCGCGCGCCGACAATCTTGATTCCGCATGGCGGGCCGGTGTGGGCGTGGTATGCGGAGTTTAAGGCGAAGATTCAGTGGCTGAATGCGGCGGGGTATGTGGTGGTGACGCCAAATCCGCGCGGGTCGACGGGGTACGGGCAGAAGTTTGCGCAGGCGATTTTTGCGGATTGGGGGAATAAGGATTTTCAGGATGACATGGCGATTGTGGATTATGCGATCGCGCAGGGGATTGCGGACCCGGAGAAGCTGGGAGTTGGCGGGCACTCGTATGGAGCGATTTCGACGGATTTTATTATATGGCAGACGACGCGGTTCAAGGGAGCGATTTCGGAGCGGGAGAAGCGCTGAACTCGACGCTCTACGGACACGATCAGTATCAGAAGGACTATGAGGCGGAGTTGGGGCGTCCTTGGGAGAAGGAGAATCGGGCGGTGTGGGAGAAATTGTCGCCGTTTTACAACGTGGCGAAGATCACGACGCCGACGTTATTCA
Source organism: uncultured Actinomycetota bacterium (assembly GCA_963797605.1). GTDB lineage: Bacteria > Actinomycetota > Actinomycetes > Mycobacteriales > Micromonosporaceae > DASQPR01. The sequence goes on from CAWCPX010000015.1 coordinate 6,468, forward strand.
TGGGCGGGGCGATTGACTGGAATGTGCCGATTATTGGCGGGGAGCAGATGTATCAGGCGATGAAGAGTCTGGGGCGGGAGACGGAGCTGGTGGTTTATCCGGACGAGTATCATGAGTTTCGGACGCCGTCGCATATAAAGGATAGGTTGATACGGCAGATGGCGTGGTGGGAGCACTATGTGAAGGGTGGGTCGGAGGCGGCTACGCCGGTGGGGTTGGGGGCGCATGATGAGTGAGGCAGAGACTTGACAGACGATGGCTGAAAGTTGAGAGGGAAGACGAAGAGAGGATCGGATCTCGGGTGAATGTCGTCGAGTTGAGATGGGCTGAGATCAGGCCAGGGTTCCTCCGCTGCGAGAGCCGACACGTTCGCAGGAGCGAACGTGAAGAAAAGGCGTCGGCTCGCTTCGGTCGGAATGACAACTCGTTGTTAGTTGCTCGTGGCTGAGTTTTTGGTGTGGCGTCAAAAAGCAGATTCCTCGCTACGCTCGGAATGACAAGTATTTTTGTTTGGCGGTTAATCGATCGGACTGTGGCCTAACGAAATTGGCGCGGAGATTGGCGCGATGAGTCGACGCTGGGGCAAGTTGGGGCGCTGGGGTGCTGCGTGTGTACTTGTCAGCTGCTAAGTCGCGCCGGTGTAGCACAAAAACGCCGGCAAGATGCCGGCGCTACCGAGGCGTTAGGAGTTGACGGGGGAGGCGATGGCTTTGAAGCCGTAGGGTTCGTAGCGGGTGGTGATGGAATTGGCGCGGGCGCTGACTACGGTGAAGCCTTCGGGGAAGCCCATGCGAGGGCCCTTCCACCAATTGCCGCAGACGGCGCCGCCGGTGATGTACTGGGTGTTGCGCAGGGTGACGGTTTCGTTGATGTGAAGATGGCCTTGCAGAACGGCCACGACGTTGTGTCCTTCGAAAGTGGCGAGACTTCGGGAGCGTTTCCTACCGTTAGAGTGCTGTATTTCTGGCCGGGCGTGACCGGCTGACCCCAGGTGGCGTAGGCACTGACGAGCGGGACGTGGACGCTGATGATGATGGGTGTGTTTGGGGCGGTGCGATGGAGATCGTCTTTGAGCCAGGCGAGCTGGGTGGGATCGATGCGCGCGTCCCAAAGGCGGTCGTCGGTGGGCTGGATGGAATCGAGGATGATGAAGTGCCAGCCCTTGTGGTCGAAGGAGTAGTAGGTTTTGCCGAGGCGGTCTTCGTACATTTTTTTGCCGTAGCCGGGGTCAGAGGGGGAGGCGCCGCTGGCGGTGTTGACGCCGAAAATGTCGTGATTGCCGATGACCTGGTGGAGCGGCATTTGGAGAGTTTGCTGCGTTTTTTGATAGAGGTCGAAGACGGTGGTGGCGCGAGTGCGATCGACGCTGACGGCATCGAAGACGTGGTCGCCGCCCATGATGGCGAAGTCGGAGTTGACGGTGGAGATTTTGCGGAAAGCCATGTCGCAACCGTGGGGGGCGTCGAGTTCGGGCTGGATGTGGGTGTCGGTGAAGAAGACGAAGTCGAAATGGGCGGGTGAGAAGTGTGGCAGAGCGTGACGAGCGTCGGGGGAGAGAGATGCGGCGGCGGTGGTTAGGGCGGCGGATTTCAGGAATGTGCGGCGAGTGAAGGGCATGTGGTTGGTCCTTTGCTGCTGTGATCAGCGGGATTCTAGCACTGGTGTGAAGAGACGGCGTTGGATACATCGCGATGAGGTTGACGTCTGGGATCCTTCGCTTCGCTCAGGATGACAGGCTCTGAAATTTTGTGGTGATATGACGGAGGGTCGGCGAGGTTGAGTCTAAGCCCACACCCTGAAAGCTGAGGGTGCGGCACCCAAGAGCCGTCGTGTTAGCGAGTTTGAGGGGGGACTATACTTTAGTGATGAAGATTGTGCTGATTTCGACGTATGAGTTGGGGCGGCAGCCGTTTGGGGTGGTGTCGCCGGCGAGCTGGTTGCGTGCGGCTGGGCATGAAGTGGTTTGTTTGGATTTGACGCGGGAGAGTTTGGATGAAGGGGCGGTGCGGGCGGCGGAGTTGATTGGGATTTATTTGCCGATGCATACGGCGACGAGGTTGGCGGCGAAGTTGATTCCGACGTTGAGGGAGTTGAATTCGCGGACGCATGTTTGTTGCTACGGGCTGTACGCGCCGATGAATGCTGAGTATTTGCGCGGGCTGGGAGTGGGGACGATTTTGGGCGGGGAGTTTGAAGGGGAATTGGTGAAGTTGGCGGTGCGGGTTGAGGGGCTGAAGCCCCTTCCTAATCGCGGTGAAATGTCGGACCTGAAGGTCCGACCCACAAAGATTAACGGCGCTGAAAACCGATCGTTTACAAAAGGCGCAATACAGATCGATCTTGCGGCAGCCGAGCCGCAAGTCGGAGATTTCGTTGGAGAGGTTGGAGTTTTTGGTGCCGGATCGTGAGAAGATGCCGGGGATTGAGAAGTATGCGCACTTGGTTTTGGCGGACGGGTGGCATCGGGTGGTGGGGTCTACGGAGGCGAGTCGGGGGTGCAAGCATTTGTGCAGGCACTGTCCGATTGTGCCGGTGTATGACGGGGTGTTTCGAATTGTGCAGCGCGATGTGGTGATGGCGGATGTGCGGCAGCAGGTGGCGGCGGGGGCGCGGCATATTTCGTTTGGGGATCCGGATTTTTTTAACGGGATCAAGCATGCGCTGGCATTGATGGAGGAGTTTCATCGGGAATTTCCGGATGTCACGTACGACGTGACAATAAAAATGGAACATTTGCGGAAGGTGTCCGAAGGATTTTTCAACCCTAAGGACAACGGGGTGTTTGTTAGGTTGGTCAGGCCGGCACCGCGCGGATCATGCGGCAGGAACAGGTTCCACAGACCGGCGTCGCGCGCCCGGGCCTTCAGCTCCTGGATGATCGGCGGGGTCGTCCAGCGCTCGCCGTCGCGGATCTGCTCGTGGAACGTGTGCTCGGCGGGATAGACGTACGTGTCCATGAAGTCGAGCAGACGCGTACGCACCTCCAGCGTCTTCGCGTCGAATTCGAAGTCCATCACGCCTCCTTGATGTCGCCGGCAGCGTCGCCGGACAGCGTCTCTTGCGACAGAGCTTTATGGCCGAGTTCGGCGAGCGGCACCACGATCTCGCCCATCTTCTCGAACCCCGCGCCCACGGTCTGACCTGCGGTAAACCGGAAGTGGATGCCTTCGGAGATCACCGCGAGCTTGAAGAACCCGAACGCGATGTACCAGTTCAGCCGGCTCAGATCGACCTGCCGCCGCGTCTGGTAGCGGGCGATCAGCTCCTCGCCGCTCGGAAAGCCGACGGCAGGCTGGATCGCGCTGGTCAACGCGCGGGCCGGCAACTGGTTGAGCGAGCCCCAGTAGACGAGGAGCAGCCCGAGATCGGCCAGCGGATCGCCGAGGGTCGCCATCTCCCAGTCGAGCACGGCGGCGACCCGATCGTCCGGGCCGACGATCACGTTGTCGAGGCGGTAGTCGCCGTGCACGATCGCCGGTGCCCCGCTCGTCGGCATCGTCGCCGCGAGCGCTTCGGCGAGCTCGTCGATGCCCGGCAACTCCCGGCTCCGCGACGCGTCGAGCTGCGCCCGCCAGCGCTTCACCTGCCGGTTGAGGAAACCCTCGGGCCGCCCGAAGTCACCGAGCCCGATCGTCGACGGGTCGACATCATGAAGATCGGCGAGCACATCCACGAGGGCGTACGCGATCGACGCGGCCCGCTGCGGCGTCAACGTCGCCGTGTCCCGTTTCTGCCGGTAGACCGTGCCGTCGACGTGCTGCATGACGTAGAACGGCGCCCCGATGACCTCGGGATCGGCACAGAAGAAATGCGTCTCGGGCACGGGTACGCCGGTCGAGCCGAGCGCCGACATGACCCGATACTCCCGTGCCATGTCGTGCGCGGTGGCGAGCACGTGGCCGAGCGGCGGGCGGCGAAGAACCCAGGTCCGGTCAGACGTACCCAACACATAGGTCAGGTTTGATTTTCCGCCCACGATGACCTCGGCGTGCAGTTCGCCGTCGGCGAACCCCGGGTGATGCTCGTCGAGGTAGGCGCGCAGCTTGTCGAGATCGAGGCCGGGAGGAGAAATCACAGCTCCACCACGACCCGGCCGGTCGTGTCGCCGGCCGCGAGTGCCGTGATGCCCTCGGCGGCCTGCTCGAACGGCAGCCTCGCGCTGACCAGCGGCACCGCGACGCCCTCCTCGGCGAGCACGCTCAAGTCGTCGTGCGCCCGCTGCAGCGACTCCGGCTCCATCTTCTTGTAGAGACCCCAGTGCAGGCCGACGATCGAATAGTTCTTGACCAGCGCGTGCGAGGTCACCGCGGCAGCGATGTCACCACCGGCGAACCCGATCACGAGCAGGCGGCCCTCGAACGCGATGCATTTCGTCGACCGGGTAAACGTCTCACCGCCGACCGAGTCGTAGATGACGTTGGCGCCACGGCCACCGGTCGCGTCTTTCACAACGGCGACGAAGTCCTCGGTGCGCCGGTCGACGACGATGTCGGCACCGAGCGCCTCGGCCACCTTCACCTTCGCCGGCCCGCCGACCACCGCGATGACCCGTGCGCCCGCTGCCTTCCCGAGCTGGATCGCGGCGCTGCCGACACCACCGGCGCCAGCGTGCACGAGCAACGTCTCGCCGGCCTGCAGCGCGGCACGACGATGCAAACCAAACCATCCCGTCTGGTACGCGATGTGAAACGCCGCCGCCTGCGCGTCGTCGAGCCGGCCGGGAGCCGCGAACACGTCACCGACGTTGAGCACCGCCAGCTCCGACAGCGCGCCGCCGGCCGGGGTGCCGAGCACACGGTCGCCCACCTCGAACCCGGCACCGGCGCGCACCACCCGGCCGCAGAGTTCGACACCGGGAGTGAACGGCAGCGGCGGTTTGACCTGGTAGAGACCCCGGCACATGAGCGCGTCAGGAAAGTTCAACGCGACCGCGCTGACCTGCACGAGCACCTGACCGTCAGCGGGTTCCGGCTCCGGCAGATCGGATTCGAGCCGCATCACGTCGATCGGCTCGCCCAGCTCGTGTACCCGCCACGCTTTCATGTGCGAAGCCCCTCCACCTGCTGCTGCATCTTCCGCATGCCACCGATCCAGCGGTCGGGGTCGGTCGCGCGGTGTACGGCGTAATCGTGCGCCTCGGGATGCGGCAGGATCAGGAAACGGCCGTCACCGAGCGCCGCCACCACGTCGTCGGCCAGTTGCTCCGGCGAGATCGCGTCCGCGCCCAGCACCAGCTTGCCCGTTTCCCCGGACGCTTCCAGCATCGCCGTCCGGACGCCTTGCGGGCATAACGCCTGCACCGTGATGCCGCGGTGCCCGTAGGTGATCGACATCCACTCGGCGAACGCGAGCGCGCCGTGCTTCGTGACGGAGTACGGCGCCGCGCCGAGCATGGTCAGCATGCCGGCCGCCGACACGGTCGAGAGGAAGTGGCCCCGGCCGCGTTCGAGCCACCGTGGCAGCAGTTCCCGGGAGGCGCGTACGTGTGCCATGACGTTGACCTGCCACGCGAGGTCCCAGGCGGCTTCGGGAGCCTCGGGGCCACCGCCGGTGCCGACGCCCGCGTTCGCGCAGAAGAGATCGATCTCGCCGAGGTGTCCGCGCGCGGTCGCGACGAGCGCGGCAGCGCCTTGCTCACTGGCGGCGTCACCGGGCACGGCGAGGCCGCCGATCGCCGCGGCGACCTGCTCGACCGCGTCGGCGTTGAGATCGTTGACGACGACCCGGGCACCCAGCGCGGCGAATCGCGTCGCCATGGCCGCTCCGATGCCGCCACCGGCGCCGGTGATCACCACGCCCGCGCCGGCAAGCTCCAGCGGCTGCCCGGCCGTCATGCGTAGAACCGGGAGACCGACTCGGCGACACAGACCGGCTTGTCGCCACCCTCGCGCTCGATCGTCGTGCGGGCCTGCACCTGGACGCCGCCCTCGACGTCGTCGACGCTCACGATCTCGACGTGGCCCCGGACCCGGGAGTCGACCGGCACCGGAGCCGGAAACCGCACCTTGTTGACGCCGTAGTTGACCGCCATCGAGATGCCGCTGACCTTCATCCGGTCACCGACGAGGATCGGCAGCAGCGACAGCGTGAGGTAACCGTGTGCGATCGTCGTGGAGAACGGGCCGGCGGCCGCGCGCTCGGGGTCGACATGGATCCACTGATGATCACCCGTCGCGTCGGCGAACTTGTTGATGCGCTCCTGGTCGATCGTGACCCAGTCGCTGTAACCGAGATCGGTGCCGGCGGCTTTCCGCAGGTCGTCAAGAGACTCAAACATCGTTGTCATGGCCGCCCCCGCTTCGCAGGGCGCGGCCCTGCTGTATCACTGTTCGCTAGGACAAGCTCGCTCATTCAGACTCCTCCAAACAAAGTGATGCCGCCGTCGAGCAGAAGCGTCTGACCGGTGATCCAGCTGGAGTCGTCGGACGCGAGGAACGCGACGGCGCTCGCCACGTCGGCCGGCACGCCGAGGCGCTGCAACGCATAGCCGGCCGCGACATCGGCTTCGCGCCCTTCGTAAAGCGCGCTGGCGAACTGGGTCTTCACGACGGCCGGCGCGACCGCGTTGACCCGGATCGTCGGGCTCAGCTCGAGTGCAAGCTGCGACGTGAGGTGGATCAGGGCGGCCTTGCTGACCGCGTAGGCGCCCAGGCCCGGAGCCGGTTTCGTGCCGGCGATCGAGGAGACGTTGACGATGGCGCCGCCGTTGCGGTCCATCCACGCCTCATGCACCTGGCCCACCCAGCTCAGCGCCGCGAACAGGTTGACCTCGAAGACCTTGCGGATCGCCGCCATGTCGGTGCCGATCATCGGGCCGAACACAGGGTTGATGCCGGTGTTGTTGACCAGCACGTCGACGCTGCCGAACTCGGCGATCGTCGCGGCCACGGTCGCGGCCTGATGCTCGACGTCATCGGCCTTGCCAGGCACTCCCAGCGCGAACTCCTTGCCGCCGAGCGTTTCGACGGCGGCCTCCAGCGCCTCGGGCTTACGGGCGGTGACGCACACCTTGCCGCCCTCCGCGACGATCCGCTCAGCGATGCCGAGGCCGATGCCGCGACTCGCGCCGGTGACGATCGCGACCTTGCCCGCGAATCTCTGCGCCCCACTCATATTCAAAATCCTCCATGTATGAACGGAACGACGGTCATATGACCGGCGTGCTCGCTCGCGGGGAAACCGACGGTCGCGCGGTTGTGCGGCGGTGTGCCGCCCCGGCCCATCGGAACATAGCTGCCAGAGATTCTGGACATTCTGAAGGTGCTGCCCATGAAGCCCCTCGTCGTTGACGGTTCACGGCGCCTCGGCCCGGCTGACTAAGCGCTTGCTTAGCATCGCCGCCCGTTGGGCCGGTGTCAACGGGTGGGAAGCCGTCTCGGCCGCGGTTTGCACAACCATTCGGGGCCGTGCTGGACTGGTCGCCGTTGATCGGTATCTGAGGCGGAGAGTCGTAGACGGACTCTCACATCGGCGAAAGGCTGCCTTGTCGTGGTGATTCAGGAAGACGGAACCCGTCCCGGCGCGGGCCGCGCATGGGTCGGCGCGGTCGTGGCGGCCATCGTCGTCATCGGCGCGTTCCTCTACGTGGCGTTCGGTGGCAACAGCGACAAGTCCACGACGGCGGCCTCGGCCCATTCGACGCCGCCCGCTGCCGCCGCCACGTCCGGCGCCACCGGTGCCGCGAGCGCCCCGGCCGCGCCGTCAGGATCGTGCGCGTTCAAGCCCGACACCTCCGGCAACCCGAACCTGACGAAGACGGGCCTCCCGCCGACCAGCGGTTACCCGACCACGGGCACCGAAGCGATGACCATGAACACGAGCCAGGGCAAGATCGTGATCACGCTCGACGTCGCGCACGCGCCGTGCACCGCGGCGAGCTTCGCCTACCTGGCCGGGAAGAAGTTCTTCAACGGATCGACCTGCCACCGGCTCGTCAACGGCGGCATCTTCGTGCTGCAGTGCGGCGACCCGACCGGCTCCGGGTCGGGCGGCCCGAGCTACACGATTCCCGACGAGAACCTGCCCACCGCCCAGGGCACGGGCTACGGCGCCGGCGTGGTCGCGATGGCGAACACCGGCCAGCCCGGCAGCGGCAGCAGCCAGTTCTTCCTTGTCTTCAAGGACAGCAGCGCCGGCCTGACGCCGACGTACGCCGTGATCGGCAAGGTCACCACGGGCCTCGACGTGCTCCAGAAGATCGGCGCGGCCGGCGTGGTCGGCGGTGGCGGCGACGGCGCCCCGAAGCTCACCACGAAGATCACGACGCTGACCGTGGGTCCGTCGAACTGATCCTCATCACAACGAGCCGCCACGACCCACTCGGGTCGTGGCGGCTTTTTCATGCCTATGCGACCTGGAACGACCGCTTCGACAGGCCGATCCAGAAACCGTCGATGCGCTGATCCGGCGGCGCAGCGGGGTCGGCGGCGGCACCGAGCGTGACGAACATCGGGGCGAAATGCTCGATCGTCGGATGCGCGTACGGCATGCCGGGCGCCAGGTTCCGGAAGTCGACCAGTTCGTCGACGGCACCCCGGGCCAGCACCTCACTCGTCCACGCGTCGAATTCGCTCGACCACCCCGGCGCCGGTTGATCGACCCGGAAGTCACGCAGGAACGGCAGGCCGTGCGTCAGGAATCCGCTGCCGATGATCAGGACGCCCTCGTCGCGCAACGGGGCGAGCCGCCGACCGAGCGCCAGCAGCTTCTCGGGATCGAGCGTTGGCATCGAAATCTGCAGCACCGGCACGTCGGCATCCGGGTACATCACCGTGAGCGGCACGTATGCGCCGTGGTCGAGGCCACGGTGCGGCTGCTCGGCCACGGACTCCGTGTCGGAAACCAGCGCCTTCACGCGCGCCGCGAGATCTGGGGCGCCGGGCGACGCGTACGTCGTGCGGTAGAACCGCTCGGGGAAGCCACCGAAGTCGTACGTCAGCGGCACCCCGGTGTCGGTCGCGCCGATCGTGAGCGGGGCGGACTCCCAGTGCGCCGAGACGACCAGGATCGCCGTCGGCCGGGGCAGGTCCGCCGACCAGGCCGCGAGCTGGCTGACCCACAACTCGTCGTCAACGAGCGGCGGGGCACCGTGACCGATATAGAGCGCTGGCATCGTCATGCGTACCACTCTATGTTGGTTTATTTGACGCGGCAAATAAATGTGATCCGATAGCTGCCCCGGCGCGCATATACATCGGATGTCAAATAGTTTTTGACCTGCGGTGGATCGTGCCGAGGCGCGGCGGCGTCAGCCACCACGGATCGACACGATCCACCGCCCCACACCCGATCAATGACTGCGGAACGCCTCTTCCAGCCACCAGGCGCCACGGGTCGCGCCGACTTTCGCGTCGATCACGAGCGGACGGTCGCGCGGGCCGGCCAGCCACTCGCGTACGCCGGCCAGATCGCTTTCGCTGCGGACGGTCACGCCGACGCACCCGAACCCGGTGGCGATCGCGGCGATGTGCGGCTCCGGAAAACGCACCGTGCCCAGCGGGTATCCGTCCGGACCGAAGTGATGCATCTCAGCGCCCGACGCGGCGTCGTTGTAGACGACGATGACGAGTGGCAGTTTGAGCCGGTCGACCGTCGTCAACTCCGCGACCGACATCAGGAAGCCGCCATCGCCGAGTGCCGCCACGGCGAGCCGGTCGGAATGGGCGAGCGACGCTCCGATCGCCGACGCGAGCCCTAGCCCCATCGACTGGTAGGCCTGCGTCATGACAAATCCGGACGCGTCTGGAACCCGTAGGAACATCGACGGGTAACCCATGAAGTTGCCGGAGTCGACGGCCACGATCCGGCGAGACGGCAGCAGATCGTCGAGCGCGATCGTCAGCGTCCGGGCGTCCATCCGACCGTCGATGCCGTCGTCGACATAGGGCACGTCGCGCCACCGTTGCGATCGGATCCGTTCGGCCAGCGCGATCGTGCGCCACCCGGGCCGGAATGCCCGGTCAGCCGGTCGAGGACGAGTTCGGCGACCCTCCGCACGTCGCCGCGCACGCTGATGTCCTCGGCACACGCGGCGGCCAGTGGCACGTCGAGCGCCGTGACGTCATGGTCCACTCGGATCACCGTGGCGTCTTTCGGGATCAGCGCGCCGTGGCGAGTGGTCCACGCGTTCAGGGTCGCGCCCCATGCCACGATCACGTCCGCGTCGGCGATCAACTCGGTCGCGAGCGGTGACGCGAAGGCGCCGGAGACGTCGAGGTCCCACGGTTCGCCCGCGAACAGACCCTTCGCCGCGGCCGACGTCGCGAGCAGCGCACCACATCGGTCGGCCAGCCGGGTCAACGTCGATCGAGTCGCCCCGTACGGCATCCGAGCCGCCCCGCGTCCGGCGATGAAGACCGGTCGTTCGGCTCGGCGCAGCGCGTCCGCGAGGGCGGCCAGGCCCTGTTCGGTCGGGTCCGCCGCCACCGAGACCTCGACGGCTTCTACGGGCGTGACGGTCGCCTCGGCCATCATCTCGTCGAGCGGCAGGCCGAGCACGACGGTGCCGCCGAGCCCGAAGGTCGCGAGCCGCCACGCGGTCATCACGTCTTCGGTGGTGGATTCCGCGCGCACCCGGTGGAATTCGGCACCGACCGCGTAGGCGGCGCCCTGCAGGTCGATGGCGACGTCCGATCGTGGCGACGTGGCCTCGGGCGCGAGCACGATCAACGGCGTGCGGCTCTTCGCGGCTTCGGCGATGCCAGTCAGTGCGTTGGTGAGCCCCGGTCCCTGGTGCACCGTGAGCACCCCGACGCGCCCCGACGACCGGGCGTACGCGTCGGCCATGGTCGCCGCACCGCCCTCATGCGCGGCCGGCACGAACCGGGCTCCACCGGCGATCAATGCGTTGGTGACATGGAAGTTGCCGCTGCCGACCACGCCGAACACGTAGTCGACTCCCAGGCGTGCGAGCACTTCCCCGACGTGCTTCGCGACGTTCATGCGGCTACCGCTCAACCCACGCGAGCAGAAAATCATTCAGTAAAACCATGGCCAGAGCGTATCTAGCAACTCTTCGCAGTCAACGCTATACACACGGTTATTCGGACAAATGCAAGTGACTTTTCGGTCAGCTGCGGACGCAACTCACCTTATTCACGAAAACCTTCCGTTAACGGAACCATCCCAGCGCGGCCGTGCGAGCCGACATGAATCCGACAACCACGTCCTGATGGAGATTCCAGGGATCGCGGGACACCCGCATGCCCAGTGCCTCGAAGTGAACTCGCGCCGCCGTCTTGTCACCGGCGAGGGTCCACGCCATCGCGAAGACATTGTGTGCCCAGACCCATCCGTGCCGCTCCCCGAACGCGGGATGCCCCACCGACCGGCTCGCCGCGTTCCGCAGCCGCTCCAGCACCGTCTCCTGCTGGAAATAGTCGTCTCGGTAGGCCGGGCCGAGCGCCGACCACTCCCGCAGATGGGCGTCCGCGACCAGCACGCCCTGCAGACCGCCATAGGGGGCGTCACCCAGACAATCAAGCGCGAACTCATGGATTTCGGCGTACGTCAGATCCTCATCACGCGTCATCGCCCGCAGCATCAGATGTGCTGGGCGTAGACCGGATTCGGACGCGCCTTGCGAGCCGCGTCGTAAAGGGGTGACACCTCCGCCAGGTTGCAGCCGAGCCATGTGGCGGCCTCCAGCCGGAGCGTCGCCGCCACGACGTTCATCGGCTCCGCCGTCGTGACGTGTGCCAAGAGGCCTTCGGCGACGCAGAACTCCGTGCGCGCCTTCACCTGCTGCGATGTGGAGACCCGCCGTTGCCCCCGCGGCACGAGGGATTTCTGTCCGACCTTGATCATCCGGGCGCCGAGGAGCACGTGCAACCAGTGCGCGATGTCGGCGGTTTGAGTAGCGTCGCGCAGCAGGTCTTCGACGCCGTGCATCTCCGCGATCATGCGTACAGCAACGATCGCGTCACCATCGCGGTCGAGTTGCTCGAGGCATCCGACGACATCAAGCCACCGAGTCGCCAGCACGGCGTCGCGCAACGGCTTGAGATCCGGGTAGATATCAACAAGGGCGAACTGCGGCACGGGGAACAACCGACGAAACATGGGGCGCAGCCTACGGATCATGACGCCGCGCGGCTGCCTCGCTGCGGTCGGCCATGATCCCGAAGGCATTGTGGGGTGGGAACACCGTTAACCGTTCCGGATCATGCGATTTCAAAGAACACGGAACGCCCCGAGATGCGAAACTAACCGACGTTCGCCGTTTCTTTCACCGCTTTCCGCGGCCGCGGCACCACTCTCGCCGCTCGATCGTCGCGACGCCGCCCGTACCACCAGATGTTGATCTTGGGGGCGGTGTAGAGCGCGACCGCGCCGACGACGAAGCCGGCGAGCACGTCCGTCGCGTAGTGCACGCGGAGGTACATCGTGGAGAGATAGAGCCCGAGCGCGATCGGCAGGTAGCCCCAGAAGAGCTTGCGCGCGTCGCGCCACATCATGCCGAGCACGACCGTGGTCATCGCCGTGTGCAGGCTCGGGAACGCGTCGCGCGCCGAGCCCTTGAGCTTGGAGATGATGTCGAGGATGCCGCCGTGGCCCCAGCCCGGCAGCGGGTGCGGGTAGAGCGCGTGCTGGTAAACGTAGGGGCCGACGGCCGGCAGCAGCAGGTAGCCGCTGAAACCGATGAACGCGGTGACCGTGATCGCGAGCGCGAAGTCGTGGAACTGGCGGAAACGACCCCGCAGGTATTGGTAACCGGCATAGGCCGGCGACGCGCCCGCGTAACTCAGGTAGCAGTAGGTCAGGATGTGCGTCATCACCGACGAGCCGATGTGTGCGTCGAGCCAGACACCCACGTCGACGTGGAACAGCGCGTGGTCGGACGCGACGAGCAGGTGGTCTTCCACGTGTGGGCGCAGCACCGGCGTCAGATCGTGCAGCGCCTCGTAGAGCGCGAGCGTGGCGAAGAGCGGCCCGAACTCGCGCGTCCCGCGAGCGGCTAGTCGCAGGCCGGCCGCGACCCGACCACGATCGAGACCCAAAACCGTCACATGGGTACGCGTCGCGCGGAGGTAGCCTCGGATGAAAATCAGCAGCGCGACGCCGAACACGATTCCGATGAACCGCAGGCCACCGAGGAACAGACGGTGGTCGACGATGCCGAACTCACCCGTGACGGCAACCGTGACAATCAGGGCAACCGCGAAGATGCCGAAGAGGCATTCCTCCGGCCGGACGGTGCGCACGAGCGTGGTCGGGGCAAGAGTGAAGCGACCCGCCGGTCTCGGGGGTGGGACGTCGCCGGAAGAGCGATCTGCCTCATCTGCCCCGACGCGCGGGATCGCCGTCGTCGGTACCGTGACTACCACGCGCGCGATGCTACCGACTCAGCGCAATCACAGGTGGCCGAAACCCATTTCACGACCGGTTGCTATCAGGTCGTTACCCGAAAACCAACTGTCCACCCGCTGTTCGGCCATTTTCCGAGACGTGCGAAGGCCCCCATCGATCTACGACAGAGGCCTTCACGACACCCGTTCGTTACTTCGCAGTGCGTTCCGCTGCCGTGAGGACGGCGCCGATCGGTGTACCGCGACCGGTCACGTCGTCGAACCCGAACGATGTTCCGAGCGACGAATCGTGGTCGAACGTCGTCAGCGATCCGCCCGTCGGCGATGAGACCGCGATCTGATCCCGGCTCGGCTTGATGTCCCGGAAAGCCTGCGCGGGCAAGGAGTAGAGCAGCGGGTTCGCGAAGCCGATCGCGGTCGTGCGGCCTGTGCTCGCGATCGCCTGCACTCCGGCGATGAGTGGGCAGGCCAGGCTCGTGCCACCGATCGTGCCGAGCGTGAACGTGCCGTCGATCGTCTCTCCGAACAGGAACCCCGTGTACGGGTCGGCGACGGCGGCGAGATCCGGCACGACGCGCGCGGCCGGGTTCCCGTAGCGCTTCGACAGTGCGACCGGCACGATCCCCCGCTGGTAGGCCGGCTGCGCGAAGACCGTGCTCGTGCCACCGCCGGCTCCGAAGATGAACCCACCCGGCAGCGTTTCGGTGTACTCCGCTGGTTTGCCCGAGAAGTCCACGACGTCGTGTGCCGACCCCCAACCGGTCTCGAATTTGTTGGCGCCCCCCGACGTGAGCGCGAGGCTGGTGCCGCCGACGCCGGTGACCATCGGGTCCGACGCGGGGAAGTCGGGCTGCGCCGACGTGGTGTTGCCGATCGTCACCTCGTCGCCGGCGTCTCCGGACGAGAAGTAGATCCCGATGCCCTCTGCGGCAGCCTGCGTGAACAGCGATTCGTCGAGCTTCATTTCGGCCGCCGGTACGTCTTCGCCGACGTACCCGTATGAGTTGCTGACGATGTCGGCGCTGTGATGCTGCACGACGTAGTTCAGCGCCGTGTCGAGGCCGGTGTCGCAGTTGCCGGCGCCGAAGTAGTCGGACCATCGCACCCGGAGCCATGCTGTGCAGCGCCTCGACGTCGAGCGTCTGCTCGTCGTGCCATCCGGCCGCGTCGCACTCCTTCTGCATCGTGAACGGCGGGAAGGTCTTCTGCGTGAACTGGTTCTTCGCGAACGTCGGTTCACCGGTCGCCTTCGCGTACGCGTTCGCGTCGGCGAGGATCGTCGGGGACGCGTACGCGTCGAGGATCGCCACCGTGACACCGTGGCCGTCGATGCCACTGCGCACCGTGCCGGTCAACCCGTACGCGCTTCGCAACTGCCTCGGGGTGTAGCCGCAGTTGAAGGTCGGGAACCTCGTCTTCCCGTACGCCTCCGGCACTGTCTGCGTGTGCTGCCCCCAGTAATCGGAGCACTCGGACGGCTTCGGCGGCTTCGCTGGGTGTCCAGCGGCCTGACTCGCGTGCGCGTGGTCTTGCACGATCCGGCGGCTGTACGGGTGCCGCAGCAGCCCGCTGTCGTCGAGACCCGTAACCGTCAGCACGTCCGGCGCGATGGCCCTCGGCACCGACATCGTGGTCGCGGGCGCGTGCAGCTGGGTGCCGCGCCACGTGTAGTCCCGGACCGTGGTGGCGAACGCCTTGTCGAGCTGCGCGACCGAACCCGTGGCCTCGATCCACCGGTTTCCATCGGCCACGGCACCTACGGAGAGCCCGCTCGCGGTCAGGAACGCGCGGACGTGCGACACCGAGGCCGCGGTTGGCGCGTACGCCGCGTCGAACTGTGCCGGAGTCAGATAGTGGCCGTAGCTCTTGCTCACGGGATCGGCGACAGCGAGCGCCAATGCCTGCGCGGACGCGGCGTCGCGCAGCGCGAGACCGACGTTGATCGTGATGCGCTCGCCCGGCGCCGTGTCACCGGTCGCGTGCGCCGGCTGGGCCCAAGCCGGCACTGTGCCGGGCAGGCTGACGCGCGGACTCGGTGCGCTTGGCGCCGACGCCACGGCCGCGGTGCTGATCAGTAGCGCGCCGAACCCGATGACGGCGGCAGCGGTGACTCGTCGATATCTGTGAGATCGCATTTTTCTCCCGGCCAAAGCCTGATGTGGATTAGATGCGATCAAATAGCTATATATCGGTCAAGTCAACGACATCAGCATTCGATGACGTTGACGGCGAGTCCGCCGCGCGAGGTCTCCTTGTACTTCACTTTCATGTCCGCGCCGGTCTCGCGCATCGTCTTGATGACCTTGTCGAGCGACACGTAATGGTCGCCGTCGCCACGCAGTGCCAGACGCGACGCCGTGATGGCCTTGATGGACGCGACCGCGTTGCGCTCGATACACGGGATCTGCACGAGCCCACCGACCGGATCGCAGGTCAGCCCGAGGTTGTGCTCCATCGCGATCTCGGCTGCGTTTCCACCTGGCGCGGCGTGCCACCCAGCACCTCGGTCAGCCCGGCGGCCGCCATCGAGCACGCGGAGCCGACCTCGCCCTGGCAACCGACCTCGGCTCCAGAAATCGAGGCGTTTTCCTTGAAAAGAACGCCGATCGCCGCCGACGTGAGCAGGAATCGCACGACACCGTCGGCGTTCGCGCCCGGGACGAACCGGGTGTAATAGTGCAGCACGGCCGGGATGATGCCGGCGGCGCCATTGGTCGGCGCCGTCACCACGCGGCCACCGGCAGCATTTTCCTCGTTGACCGCGAGCGCGAAGAGGGTCACCCAGTCCATCACTTTGAGCGGGTCGACGTCATAGTGCTCGGCGCTCAGCGTGCGACTGAGTTCGGCGGCCCGGCGACGCACTTTGAGACCACCGGGCAGCACGCCGTCGGTCGCCGCAACCCAGCGCGACGCAGTCCTGCATGACCTGCCAGATGTGCAGCAACTCGCGGCGGATGTCGGCTTCTGCTCGCCACGAGCGCTCGTTGGCCAGCATGATGCCGGAGATGGCAAGGCCCGCACCCTCCGCCTGGGCCAGCAGCTCGCCACTGGTGCGGAAAGGGTAGGCCACCGGAGTGTCGTCGGCCTTGATGCGATCGGCTCCGGTCGCCGTCTCGTCGACAACGAAGCCGCCGCCGACCGAGTAATAGGTGCGCTGCCGCAGCTCGGTGCCATCGGCCGCGAACGCGGTGAAGGTCATGCCATTGGGGTGGAACGGTAGCGATCGACGGCGGTGCAGAATCAGGTCACGGCCGGGCTCGAACTCGATGTCGTGGCTCCCGAGGACCGACAGCTCGGCCCGTGACTTGATCGTCGCGACGCGATCGGTGGTGGTCGCCGTGTCGACGGTCTCCGGATCCTCGCCGGCAAGCCCGAGCATGACCGCTTTGTCGCTGCCGTGGCCACGTCCGGTGGCGCCGAGCGACCCGAAGAGTTCGGCCAGGACGCGCGTGGTGCCCAGGAGCAGGCCGTCGGCTTTGAGGCCCTCGGCGAACGTGCGAGCTGCCCGCATCGGCCCGACGGTGTGCGAGCTCGACGGCCCGATGCCGATGCTGAACAGGTCAAAGGTGCTGATCAAGAGGTCTCCCGGCCGGCGTCACGTCGCTGTGCTCCGCTGGTCAGCCTATCTCGCCACGTGAGACGGCCCCCGGCTGCCGTCAGACCGGACGCCCGGATCTCCCATGACATCGAAGATCCGGGCGTCTCGGAGAGCCCTACTGTGAGGCCGCGAAATTGACCGTGATCGTGACGAATCCGAGGGATCGCAGCAGCCCGGTCAGCATCGCCCGGGTGTTCGTCTGGGCCCGATCCGCGAGCTGGCTGTCGACCGCGGCCGCGGCGATCTTCTGCTGCGCGAAGAGATAGAGCTCCTGTTGTTTATTGGCGTCGCCGCCGAAGAGATCACCGATCTTGTTGATCAGACCGCTCTCGTCGGCATAGACATAGCTCCGGCTCAGATCGAGCGTCGGCTTGTCGAGCTCGGGTGCGGGGAGGTTGATCGTGACCGTCTTGCGGTCGGCCGACGTGACTACGTCGCCCTTCGCCACGTTGCTGAAGTCGACGTAGGCGTTGACCGAGCCGGCGGCGACGAAGAGCGACCGCTGGCTGAAAATGATGTCCGGAATGAAGCTCTTGTCCTTCTGCACGTCGACGACGACCTGGAAGTTGCCGCTGGCCGCCTCGAACCGGGCAAGATCCTGGATCGAGAGCAGCAGCACCGGACCGCTGCGGTCGGTCGTCTTCGTCTTGAACGGGTTGGTCAGGCTCGGCCACTTGCCCAGCACCGTCGTGAGCAGCAACAACACGACGATGATGCCGGCGAGCGAAGCGAGCCAGAACCCGCGGCGGCCCCACTTCGCCACGCGCCGACCGACAAACCCGGGACGGCGCGAGGCACCGTCGTCATCGCCCGACGGACTGACCGGCAACCGCACGGTCGAACTGGGAGTGGCCTGTGTGGGCACGGAGGACCCGGCCGGCCAGCCGGTGCCGGAATCGACTTCGGACACTGGCTGTGTCGGGTCTTGAGGTGACGTTGGCATGGTCGGTTGGGTCGGCTCAGGTGATTGAGTCGGCGAGGTTCCTGGGGGCGTCGACATACGAACAACGGTACGGCCAACCTACGACAGAAGCATCACGAGAACGCAGAGACGCCCGTCAGTTGCTGGCCGACGATCAGCTGGTGCACCTCTGACGTGCCCTCATACGTGAGCACGCTTTCCAGATTGTTCGCGTGCCGCATCACCGGGTACTCACCGCTGATGCCGTTAGCGCCCAGAATCGTCCGGCACTGTCGTGCGATAGCGATCGATTCCCGGACATTGTTCAATTTGCCGACACTCACCTGCTCCGGCGTCAACCGGCCGGCGTCGGCCTGGCGACTGATGTGCAGCGCCAGCAGGTAACCCTTCTGCAGCTCCAGCGTCATGTCGGCGAGCTTCGCCTGGGTGATCTGGAACGCGCCGATCGGCTTGCCGAACTGCTCGCGCGTCATCGAGTAGTCGATCGCCGTATGTAGACAGTCGCGCGCCGCGCCGATCGAACCCCACACGATGCCCAGGCGAGCCTCGGTCAGGCAGGACAGCGGCGCTTTCAGGCCACGGGCCTCGGGCAGCTTGGCACTGGCCGGAAGCCGCACGTCGTCGAGCGTGATCTCCCCGGTCACCGACGCGCGGAGGGACATCTTGTGGGTCACTTCACGAACCGAAACCCCAGGGCTGTCCATGGGTACGACGAAGCCGGTGATGCCCTCATCGATGCGCGCCCAGATGACGCCGACGTCTGCGATCGGGGCATTAGTGATCCACATCTTGCCGCCGGTGAGGATCCAGTCATCGCCGTCACGCCGGGCGCGAGTGATCATCGAGGCCGGGTCGGAACCGTGGTCGGCCTCGGTCAGGCCGAAGCATCCGATCGCGTCGCCGGTCGCCATGCGCGGCAGCCACTCGGTCTTCTGCTCCTCGGAGCCGTATTTCCAGATGGCGAACATCGCGAGCGAACCCTGCACGCTGACGAGGCTGCGTACGCCCGAGTCGGCGGCTTCGAGTTCGAGGCAGGCCAAGCCGTAGGCGACCGACGTGGAGCCGGCGCAGCCGTAGCCGCGCAGGTGCATGCCGAGCAGACCGATCTCGCCGAACGCCTTCGCGAGGTCACGGGCCGGCACGTAACCGTCTTCGTACCACTGGGCGACGAACGGGCGCACCCGATCGTCGACGACCTTGCGGACGACGGCGCGGATCTGGAGTTCTTCGTCGGAATGCAGCAGATCAACGTTGATCAGATCGAGCGGAGCGCGATTCATCGAGCCCACACCTCGCTGCGCTCGGTGTCGTCTCTCAGCTGCAACATATTCGCTCCGACAAGCTCGCTCATTCGCTTACGGTAGCTGTCCCCACCGCGGTTACCGGAACCGGAAGCCCCAGCACTCGGGCGTGGATCGTGGTGCGCTGCTGCAGAGCGGCCCGGAGCGCGCGGTGCAGGCCATCCTCCAGGTACATCACGCCCTCCCACTGCACAACGTGCGGGAAGAGGTCGCCGTAGAACGTCGAGTCTTCCGCGAGCAGCCGGTCGAGGCCCAGCTCACGCTTCGTGGTGACCATCTGGTCGAGCCGGACCGGTCGCGGCGGAATCATCGACCACTGCTTGAGGGACAGCCCATGATCCGGGTACGGCCGACCGTCCGACACAGCCTTGAAGATCACGCTGGTCGCTCCCCTCCCCTGGCATGCCGCGGGCGCGGCCTCCCAAGCCTAGCGACCCCGTGCCACTGCCCGTCGAGCAGAGTTGGCCCGCTATAACCGTGATATCCGATTGTTGCGTGATTAGTCAGTCTCTGCAGCACCAGCGGGCACAGAATCGGCGGCACGCCAGCGGCCCCGGTGTACCACCTCGGCGATCTGCCGCCGGCCGCGTTTGAGCGAGGGCGACTTGCGATCCGGAGCGGCGTAACCGATCGAGAGCGCGCCAATCGGTGTGTACTCCGCTGGGACGTCGAACGCGGCCCGATAGGTTCCCATTTTCGCCGGCGGAATTCCGAAGAAACACGTCGCCAACCCGCTGTCGACGGCACCGAGCATCATCATCAGGCTCGCCATGCCGGTGTCGATGTCCCAGTAGGGCACCGGCCAGCGGTTCTCGTCACGGTCGGTCCAGCCCTTGTCGGCGGCGGCGTACCGGTCGAGGTAGATGCTCTTGTTCGAGTGCGCGACCACGATCACCGGTGCCGTCGACATGCCGGCGAGCCAGCTGTCGGCGTGCTCCGTCGTCGGTGGTCGCCTGCCAGAACCGCTCCCGATCGGCGGGGTCGGTCAGAACCAGGTAGCCCCAGCCCTGCGAGAAGCCGGCGGACGGCGCCCGAATCGCGTATTCGAGGAGCTGATCGATCAACTCCGGCGGCACCGGCCGGTCGGCGTCGTAGGTGCGGACCATCTTCCGACGACGTACCACATCGGCGAATTCCATGGTTTTAATCTCTCCCCAGATCGCGCGTCACACGCCGACGGCGCGGATGCCCCAACTGCCCAGCCAGGTGTCGCCGGGCTGGATGGTCACGACGTCGCGCCCGGACCGGAACGCGTCGGGCGGGCAGGTCATCGGCTCGATCGCGACGGACCGGCGGTGCCGCTCGCCGTGCAGGGTGTCGCCGGTGAACGCCTGCCACCACGAGAACGCGCCATCGGCCCACAACTCGCGCCCGCGCGACCCGTCGGCCGTGGAAAGCCGGGCCGTGGTGACGCCGTGGCTGTCGTGGTCGACATCACCGAAGGCGGAGTCGAGCTGCGCTTCGCCGAGCCGGCGCGCCTCGGTGTAGTCGAACGGGCCGCCGGCCACCTTCGCCGCACCCATCGGCAGCAGCCGGGAGTCGGTCAGCAGGCGGCTGTGCGCGGGCAGCTCGAGGCGGAGATCATCGACCGGGACGCCGGAGATCATCAGGTAGGGGTGGGTGCCGAGGCCGAAGGGGCACGGCTCGGTCGAGTTGTTAAGCGCGGAGTGGTCGGCTCGGAGACCGTCGGGCCCGATCGACCATGTGGTCTCGAGGTGCAGCGCCCACGGGTAACCCGGCTGTGGCGGCAGATCGCACGCGAGCGTGACCCGGTCGGCGGTGACGTCGACGGGCTGCCAGCGAAGCCAGTGCACGAGGCCGTGAATCGCGTTGTGCGACGCCGGCTCGGTCAACGCGAGCTGCCGTGCCTCGCCGCCGAACGTGTAACGGCCGTCACGGATCCGGTTGGGCCACGGAGCGAGCACCTGGCCCGCGCCACCGGGCGATATCTCGTCGAGTTCGTAGCCGTCGATGACCGGCTCGCCACCGATCGTGTAGCTGCGCAGTCCGCCGCCGACCTCGACCACGGTCGCGCGATGCTCGCCCGAGGTGATCTCCCACTGGGCGCCCGAGGGCGAACTGATCTCTCGCATGCGCCCGACCCTAACGAAGGGACGCCAGTGGCCGCCAGTGCATCCGGAAACCCAGCCGCCCCGGGTTGTTAACAGGTGCGTCACCTCACGGGCGCGGACGCCTGCGCCCGGTAGCGGCGCGAGCGCCGGGAAGGACACGCCGACGACGATCGCGACGATCACGCAGGCGATGCCGCCGCCGACCCATGCCGCTGTGGTGCCGAACGCGGCTGCGGTCAGGCCGGCCCGAAGATCACCCAGACGGGGGCCGCCCGCGACCACCGCGGTGAACACGCCCTGCATGCGTCCGCGAAGTTCGTCGGGCGCGTACGTCAGCAGCATCGTCTGCCGGTAGACAGCGCTGACCAGGTCGGCCGCGCCGGCCACAGCGAGCAGCGCCACCGCGAGCCACAGGTTGTGCGCGAGACCGGCCACCGCGACGGCGACGCCCCACGCGATCACGGCGCCGATGAGCGCCACGCCCTGCCGCTTGACCCGGGCGACCCAGCCGGACGTGATGCCGGCCAGCACCGAACCGATCGCGATCGCGCTGTAGAGCCATCCGGCGGCACCGTGGAAGGTCGCGAAGCGGTTCGCGGCGACGTCGGGGAAGAGCGCGCGCGGCATCGCCAGCACCATCGCGACGATGTCGATCGCGAACGACAGCAACAGCACCGGCGTCTTCGCGAGATAGCGGAGCCCGAACATGACATCGGCCAGACCGCCCCGGCGCGGCTCGCCGACCTTCGCCTCCGAGCCCGCCGGTGGCATCTCCGGAAGCCGCAGCGCCGCCCACATCGCGACGGTGAACGTCAGCGCGTCGACCGCGTACGCCCACCCGAATCCGAACTGCGCGATGACGAGCGCGGCCACGAGCGGACCGAACACGCTGCCCACATTGGATATCGTGTAGTTGAGGGTGTTCGCCTGCGCGATCTCGTCAGCGGGCACGATCCGGGGCACGATCGCCGAGCGCGTCGGCATGCTCACCGCGACCGCTCCCGACTGCACGGCGACCAGACCGAGCACGAGCCAAGGGCTGTTCACGTGTACGAGTGCCTGCGCGAAAAGCCCGAGCGTCATCACCCACATCAGCGCGGAACTGATCAGCAGGAGCTTGCGGCGGTCGAGCACATCGGCGAGCGCACCGCCCCACAGCGCGAAAAGCAGCAGCGGCACCAGGCCGGCGATGCTGACGTAACCGACCCAGGCGTCCTGCTTCGTGATCGCGTACACCTGCAGTGGCACCGCGATAGCCGTGAACTGGGCACCGAAATAAGAGGTCGTGGAGCCGATGAACATCCGGCGGTAGGCCGGGTGCCGCAGCGGACGGGTATCGATGGCCACCCGCCGCCACCCTTTGCCCGCCGGCGGCGCCGGTTCGAGCGGCTCGACCAGTTCCGTGACACCGCCGTCCGGTGAGGTGGCCTGACCCACCGGATGTACGGAGACCAGATCGGTCTCCTCGGTGCTCGTCATGGGCCCAGCCTCTCCACACTCCACTCGTCGCCGACGCGCGCGTATCGCAGTCGATCGTGCAGGCGGCTCGTCCGGCCGTGCCAGAACTCGACGGTCTCCGGACGGACGCGCAGACCGCCCCAGTGCGGCGGTGCGGGAATCGACTCATTGTCGGCGAAGCGTTCCCGCACCATATCCAGCGCGGCGTCCAATTCGGTACGGGAAGCGACCCGCTGCGACTGTGGGCTTGCCCACGCACCGAGCTGGGATTCGCGCGGCCGGGACGCGAAATAGGCCTCGGTGGTGGCCCGGTCAACGCGTTCCACCGATCCGCAGACGACGACCTGGCGGTGCATCGGAAACCACGGGAAGACCAGGCTGGCGGCCG
This sequence comes from uncultured Actinomycetota bacterium, assembly GCA_963797605.1. GTDB lineage: Bacteria > Actinomycetota > Actinomycetes > Mycobacteriales > Micromonosporaceae > DASQPR01. Next base: position 29,514 of record CAWCPX010000015.1, read on the forward strand.
GGTTCGCGGCAAATTCGATGCCCTTGCGCGAGGTGTAGTTGGTGTAGAAGGTGAAGCCGGTCGCGTCCAAGCCCTTGAGCAGCACGGTGCGCGCGCTCGGTCGGCCGTCCACGTCGGCGCTCGCGACCACCATCGCGTTGGGTTCCGGGAAGCCGGCCGCCACCGCATCGTCGAGCCACCTTGTGAACACCGGCAGCCAGTGCGGCGGAAGGTCGGCTTCGAGCAGGCTGTCGCGGTCGGGTGGGTCGTACGGCTGGCGCATCCGCGCGACGTCGGTGTCCCGATTCGATGTGTTGTGCGTCACGTGATCCATCCTTCACCTGCGTACTGACCTGCGCGAATCAATGTCACGCGGTTCACACTCAAGCCCCGTTCATGGTCACTACCTGGGATTCGGCTCGCAGAAATGTCGCCATACCCACACGCCGGTTGGCTCGCACGCCGTATCGGCAGCGGGCAAGATGTCAGCGAGAGACTTATTACCGGCGGGTCGCCGGTGCCCGCTCGTTCACAGTCCAGGAGACAGAGATGTCCGATTTCAAGCCTGGTCTAGAAGGTGTCGTCGCCTTCGAGACGCAGATCGCCGAACCCGACAAGGAAGGCGGCGCGCTGCGCTACCGCGGTGTCGACATCGAAGATCTGATCGGCAACGTGTCGTTCGGCAACGTGTGGGCCCTGCTCGTCGACGGTCGCTTCGGCCCCGGCCTGCCGCCGGCCGAGCCCTTCCCGGTGCCGGTGCACTCCGGCGACATCCGGGTCGACGTCCAGTCCGCGGTCGCCATGCTCGCGCCCTACTGGGGTCTCGGCCAACTGCTGGACATCTCCGACGAACAGGCTCGCGAAGACCTGGCCCGGGTGAGCGTCACCGCGCTCTCCTTCGTCGCCCAGAGTGCGCGCGGCCTCGGCCTGCCGGCCGTGCCGCAGAAGGAGATCGACAAGGCGACCACGATCGTCGAGCGCTTCATGCGGCGCTGGCGCGGCGAGCCCGACCCGCGCCACGTGAAGGCCGTCGACGCCTACTTCATGAGTGCGGCCGAACACGGTCTCAACGCGTCCACGTTCACCGCCCGCATCGTCGCCTCCACCGGCGCCGACGTGGCCGCGGCGATCTCCTCCGGCGTCGGCGCGCTCTCCGGCCCGTTGCACGGTGGCGCGCCCTCGCGCGTGCTGCACATGATCGAAGAGGTCGAGAAGAGCGGAAACGCCGAGGGATACGTCCGGGATCTGCTCGACCGTGGTGACCGCCTGATGGGCTTCGGCCACCGCGTCTACCGCGCCGAAGACCCGCGTGCCCGCGTGTTGCGCCGCACCGCCAAGGAGCTGGGCGCGCCGCGTTACGAGGTCGCCGACGCACTGGAGAAGGCCGCTCTGGCCGCGCTGCGCGAGCGCAAGCCTGACCGCGTGCTCGCCACCAACGTCGAGTTCTGGTCGGCCGTCGTGCTCGACTTCGCCGAGGTGCCCGCGCACATGTTCACGTCGATGTTCACCTGTGCCCGCGTGGCCGGGTGGAGCGCGCACGTGCTGGAGCAGAAGAAGCTCCAGCGCCTCGTGCGCCCGGCCGCGAGGTATGTTGGGCCCGCGCCTCGCAAGCCCAGCGATGTCGAAGGCTGGGACGCGATCTCGCACTGATCTGTCCTGAGTTCACAGGCTTTACTGCGTTTCTCCCAAGAAACAGTGTGGGCCGTGGCCAGCGCATAAGCGTTGGTCGCGGCTCGCACTCGTTGTCGGGCCCGCGTCCAGCCCGCATCTCCGGCCAGCGTTTATCGGTGGCGGAGCCTCTGCCCGGTCGTGGGAGAATAGGCCCGTGATCACGATTCCCGCGGCCTTGAAGCCCGTCGACGGCCGGTTCGGATCAGGGCCGAGCAAGGTCCGGCCCGAGGCCGTAGCCGCGCTCGCCGCCACCGGCACGTCGTTCCTGGGCACCTCACACCGGCAGGCCACGGTCCGCGATCAGGTCGCCCGGATGCGCCGCGGGCTGGCCGAGTTCCTCGTCTCTGCCCGAGGGTTACGAGATCATCATCGGTGACGGCGGCGCCTCCGCGTTCTGGGACGTCGCCACGTTCGGCCTGATCCGCGAGCGCGCGCAGTTCACATCCTTCGGCGAGTTCAGCGCGAAGTTCGCGGCCGGCGTCCGCGCGGCTCCGTTCGTCGGCGAGCCCACGGTCCGCACCGCGCCGCCCGGGTCGGCGATCGAGCCGCTCGCCGAAGCCGGCATCGACACCTACTGCGCACCGCACAACGAGACGTCGACCGGCGTGATGGCGCCGGTGCGCCGGGTCGTCGGCGCCGATCCGGGCGCGCTGATGCTGCACGACGGCACGTCTGGCGCCGGCGGTCTCGACGTCGACCTTCGCGAGACCGATGTCTACTACTTCGCACCGCAGAAATCGTTCGCGTCCGACGGTGGCCTCTGGCTGGCCGCGATGTCGCCGGCCGCGCTCGCCCGGGCCGCCGAAATCAAGGCGTCCGGCCGCTACATCCCACCGTTCCTCGATCTCGTGACCGCGATCGACAACTCGCGGCTCGAACAGACCTACAACACCCCGGCGCTGGCCACGATCTTCCTGATGGCCGAGCAAGTCGACTGGATGAACGCGCAGGGTGGCCTCGCGTGGGCCGCGAAGCGCACCGGCGAGAGCGCCGCCGTGCTATACGGCTGGGCCGACGCCTCGCCCGTCGCGACGCCATTCGTCACCGATCCGACAATGCGATCCAATGTCGTCGGCACGATCGATTTCACGGCAGATGTCAAGGCCGACGCGATCGCGGCGGCACTGCGGGCCAACGGCATCGTCGACACCGAGTCCTACCGCAAGCTGGGCCGAAACCAGCTGCGCATCGCGATGTACCCGGCCATCGATCCGAGCGACGTCGAGGCGCTGACCGCCTGTATTGACTATGTAATCGATCGCATGTAGAGACATCGACGGCGTGGCCTACCTGCGCGACGCGACCATGACGCGTACGGTGGACCGATAGTCGTGGCTGTTGGCACTGAGGGGAGGTTCGCGATGCGGCCGGTACGCTTTGTCGCCCTATCCGAGGACGGCCAGGCTTTCGTGCTCGCCGACGAGGTGGGCCGACTTCTCGCGCTGCCCCTCGACGAGCGGGTCACCGCGGCAATGCGCAACGACGGAGGCGGCGGCGTCAGCGCTGCCCTGGCCCTCGCGGCCGACCCGGCGGGTGCGCTGTCGCCCCGTGACATCCAAGCCAAGATCCGCACCGGCGAGTCGCCCGACGAGGTCGCGCGCATCGCCGGTGTGCCGGTCGACCGCGTGCTGCGTTACGCCGGCCCGGTGCTGCAGGAGCGGGCCATGCTCGCGCAGCACGCCCGTCGCACCAAGCTCAAGGGCCAGGAGAAAAACGCGACGCTGGCGCAGGTCGTCGACGCGCGCCTGGCGCAGCACGGCGTCGACGCCGAGAAGATCTCCTGGGACGCCTACCGGCGCGACGACGGTAGCTGGCGCATCATCGCGATCTGGCCCAGCGGAAAAGCGACCGCTCAGGCTGTCTGGGAGCTTGACAAGGCCCGTCAGCTCGTCACGCCGCACGACGACATGGCTCACTACCTGTGCGCCGAGCGTCCTCCGGGCGTCGCCGCCGAGACCCGTCCGGCGACTCCGCCCGCTCGCGGCGAGTCGAGCCGTGGCGACCTGTCCCGCACCGAACCGGCGCGAGGCGGCCACGAGCCGATGCGCCCGGGCGCCGATGTCCCTCGACGTGAGACCCGGCCCGGCCGCGGCCTCGGCGTCGATCCCGTGCGCGCCGGTCGCGACGCGTTGCTCGCGACCCTCGACCGGCCGCTCGGCACCGAAGCCGGTGACATCGCGGCCGCCAAAGCACGACCGGTCGGCCGCCCGCGAGGCAGCGCGTTCGACGGCGACCCCGATGCACCGCTCGAAGTGCCGGCGGTGCCGTCGCTCGCCGTGCTGCGCCCGCGTCGCGCGGTCACGGCCACCGAGGGCGAGGCCACGGAGCCGGCCGAAGGTGCCGAGAAGCCACGCAAGCGCTCCCCGAGCTGGGACGATGTGCTGTTCGGCTCGGCACCGGCCGCCCGTGAGAGCAGCTGAGCCACCGCACTCCCGCACCTGGGGGGCGTACGGGCCCGGTCACGCCAGCGTCTACGACGATCTCTACGCGGCCCGGGGCAAGGACTACGACGCCGAAAGCACGACGATCGCCGGCGAGATCCTGAGCCGGGCACCGCACGCCGTCAGCCTGCTCGACGTCGGTTGTGGCACCGGCTCCCACCTGCGGCATCTGCGCGAACGCTTCCCGGACGTCGAGGGGGCCGAGCCGGCCGGCTCGATGCGGGCCGTGGCGCGCGAACGGCTTCCGGGCGTCACCGTGCATGACGGCGAGATGCTGACGTTGGCGACGGGTCGCGCGTACGACGCCGTGATCTGCATGTTCTCGACGATCGGGTACGCCGGTGGGGACGACGGATCGGTGGCGGGTCTGCGGCGCGCGATCCGGCGGATGGCGGCTCATCTTCGGCCGGGCGGCGTGCTCGTCATCGAACCGTGGATGCCTCGGAAGCGGTACGTCGTCGGGCATGTGGGCGCGGACTTCACCCGTACCCGTGAGCGCTCGATCTTTCGCATGTCGCACTCTGGCCTGGCCGGCGAACGCGTCTCCGTGCTGACGATGCGCTACCTCGTCGGCGATCGCGACGGGATCACACAGTTCACCGACGTGCACACGTTGACGATGTTCTCGCGAGCGCAGTTCCGGCGCGCGTTCGCCGAAGCGGGCTGCGACAGCGTTGACTTCCTGGACCCGGCCTTCGGTCGAGGGCTCTTCATCGCCCGCCTGCCAGGATCTCCGCCCGGTGGATCGGCTCGTAACGCCTGACCGGGCCGTCATGGCTTGCGACCAGGAAAAGTTCCCGGATCGTCCACTGTGGGCCCCGGTAGAGCGCGAGCGTCGCGAGGTCGAGGGCGATCAGCGGCTCCGGCACGCGGGTGCCCGGCCGGGCCAGGGTCAGGTGCGGGTTGAATCGGCGCTCGTCATAAGTCACGTCGATCGCGCGCAACTCCCGCCGGACCGTGGTCGCGATGCGTTCCAGTGACGCGACGTCGCCGCCGACCCCGGCGTAGACGAGAGTGCTGCGGACCCGGCCAAACTGCCCGCCGCCGGCCAGGCGCACCGTCGACGGCTTCGACACTTCGGCCGCTCGCTCCATCGCCCGGCACACGTCTTTGGCGGCGTCATCGGCGACCTGACCGAGAAATGCCAGCGTGATGTGCCAGAGCACGCGGTCGTTCAGACGGGGACCGGACGCTATGTGCAGGCGCTCCACCGTCGACTGCAGATCGTCAAGCACGTGGTCGGGCGGATAAACAGCGACGAACAGTCTCACGCCGATCGGGAACCATCGGGCGTGAGCACGAACCCGGACTCGATCAGTTGTCCTTCGACTCGCAGTCGCTCCAGATCGAGGTCGACGCCTTCTACCTCGGACAGGTGCTCATCGACCTCCAGCGCCCGGCACGCGTGCATGAGCCGATGATCGTAGGCACGCGTCGTCGCGTTGTAACGGGTGGAGCCGAGCACGCACGACAATCGTGCGGAGCCGAGCCGGTGCAGGTCGGCCGCGATCTGCTCCAACGGCGGCCCGGTCGGCTGCGCCGGGACCTCGGAGGTGGCCCGAGCCTGGCTCTCGCCACGCGCCGGCCGCCGGGCTCTCCCGCTGATCGGGTTCAGGAACGAGTCAGCGAAGAGCACGAAGATCACGACGCACGGCAGAGACGCCAGCACGAAAAGCGCTAGCACAATCAACAGAGCGTGGACGATAGCCACAAAGAGTCACGCTATGCCGATCCGGCAGTGATCGCTACCACATTTATGCCGAACCTCCGGCGGGCTCGGGTTGACCGTCACCGTTGAAGCACGGCGTCCTTTTCTTCTTCGATCTCGTCGAGGTCGGCCGCAGCGTGCTCTGCGTCGACTGTCCGGGAATCGACGTTTTGCTGGTCAGCAGCCATCGGTCGCACGTCGCGCGCCTCAGCGGTCAACGATTCGGCCGACAGGCCCTCGGCGCGGTAGGTCTCGGGCGTGGTGACGTGGATCCGCAGCGGGTTGCGACCGATCAGCAGGCGGCCACCGGTGCGGCGCAGCTCGTACGCCAGGACCGCCACCGACATCGCGACACCCACGGAACCACCCAGCCAGATGCCGGAACGGGCGCCGAAGGATGCCGAGCACCAGCCGATCAGCGGTGCGCCGATCGGGGTCGTGCCGAGGAAGACGAGCACGTATAGCGCCATGACCCGGCCCCGGAAGGCGGCCGAGACGCCCATCTGGACGCGTTGATTGGCCGCCTGGGCAAAGAAGATCATGAAGAACCCGGTCGGGATCAGCAGGATCGCGGCCACCAGGAACGAGGGCGCGAACCCGACCACGATCTCGAGCGCGGTGAAGACGGTCGCCGTTCCGAGCACGAGCCATGGGGAGGGCCGACCCTTGCGAGCGCTACCGGCGAACGCGCCGCCGAGCGCGCCTGTGGCGAGCGCCGTCGTCAGCAGCCCGAACGAACCTGCTTGCGCGTGGAAGACGGTCTTCGCCAGCAGCGGCAGTGTGACCTGGAAGTTGAACGCGACGAGGCCGACGACGAGCATCAGCACCATCGGCATCATCAGGTCGGCTCGGGCGCGCACGTAACGCAGACCGTCGATGATGCGGGCCTCGGACGCGGCTACCCCGCCGGCGATGCGTTCCCGGAAGAGCTGACTCGGGGCCATGCGCGCGACGGCGATGATCGGGCCGATGAACGTGATCGAGTTGATGATGAACGCCGGGCCGGTGCCGACGGCGTGGATCATCAGGCCGCCGATCGCCGGGCCGATGATGCGGGCCGAGTTGAACGTGGCCGCCGACATGGCCAGCGCGTTCGGCAGCAGCTCGCGGCCGACCATCTCGGAGACGAACGCCTGCCGGGTCGGGGTCTCCAGCGAGTTCACCACGCCGTAGAGCGCCGCGAAGATGAAGACGCACCAGAGCTGGACGACGTTCGTGACGATCAGGACGCCCATGATTCCGGCGAGCACGAGGTAGGCGGAGTTCGCGATGATCAGGAGGCGACGCTTGTCGAACCGGTCGGCGAGCTTGCCACCGAGGAGCGAGAACAGCAGCACGGGCAGGAATTGCAGCGCTGTCACGAAGCCGAGCGCCGTTGGTGAGTTGTGCGAGAGTTCGAGCACCAGCCAGTCTTGGGCGGTGATCTGCATCCAGCCGCCGAGCAGCGAGATCAGCTGCCCGGTCGCGAATAGACGGAAATTGCGTACTGCTAATGCCCGGAATGTCGTTTGCCACCGTGCCCGCACGTGAGTTTGCGCCCCCTACCGTCGTTCGATCAGTTCTGTGCCAGCCGCTTCAATATTTCGGCGGCGACGTGCAATGTCTCCTGCTCCTCGTCTGGCAGCTCGATCAGGCGAGTGGTCAGCCACTCGTCTCGGGCGCGGCTGTGTTCGACGAGGACGTCGTGGCCGGCGGCCGTCGGCGAAAGGATCACCTGGCGACCGTCGGTCGGGTGTGGCGTGCGCTGGATCAGGCCGCGACCTTCGAGCTTCGCGATCACCCGCGTCATCGTGGGTGGCTGCACCCGCTCGACGTCGGCGAGATCGCGCGGTGTCAGCGCTCCGGCCAGTTCGAGGCTCGTCAGCGCGGATAATTGCGACTGAGTCAGCTCACCGATCGGCCGAACCTGACGCAACCGGCGATTGAGGCGGGTGATGCCGTCTCGCATCAGCGTCGCGATCTCGGCTGCGGCCGCGCGTCGCGCGACTATCGTCTGGTCAGACACAATCATTAGCATAGCTAATAAGCATTGCTAACGACATCGAGATCTCCGGTGACGCGGCTCACCAGGCCATCGAGCATGCGGCGGTACGGGCACGGATGCGCAGCACCGAGCCACCGTGGCTTACGCTGCGCACGTGTCCGACGACGCCAGCACCCCGCACACCGACAGCCCCACGCCGATCGCGCCCGGCTTGCCGGAGTTGACCCCGCTCGACCCGCCGACGGTGCCGTTCGCGATCGGCGGGATGATCTTGTGGGCGATCATCGGCCTGGTGTTGCTGCCGTTCCGGCACACGCTCGAAGATCACGGCCACTCGAACTGGCTCTGGATCTGCCTCGCCGGCTTCGTCGTCGGCTTCCCGGGGTTGTTGACGATGATCACGCACGACCGCCATCGCCGGATCCGGCGAGCCGCCGCGCTTGGCAAAGCGGGCACCGGCGACATCGGCTAGCGTCTGGCGCATGCCTACACGAACCTCATCAGCACAATGGCAAGGCACGCTCAAGGAAGGCTCCGGCACGATGCGGCTGGGGTCCGGAGCCTACGAAGGCTCCTACTCGTTCGTCTCCCGGTTTGAATCCGGCGACGGCACCAACCCGGAAGAGCTGATCGCGGCCGCCCACGCGGGCTGCTTCTCGATGGCGCTCTCCAACGCGCTGGGTCAGGCGGGATTCACGCCGACGTCGATCGCCACGAACGCCTCGGTGCATCTCGACCTCGGCCCGACCGGCTTCGGCATCGCCAAGATCGATCTCGACACGGTCGGTGACGTGCCGGGGATCAGCGCGGAGGAGTTCCAGAAGCTCGCAGAGTCGGCGAAGGCGAACTGCCCGGTCTCCAAGGCACTCGCGGCCGTCGAGATCACGCTGTCAGCCCGGCTCGCCTAGGCCTGTCTCGAAGTCCGTTCGAGCGAACCGTGAGCCAGGCGCCGATCCGGCAAGGCTTCATCTTTGCCTGGATACCGGGTTTGTATCCAAGCAAAGATCAAACGCCGTCGGTCGGTGTCTGAGTCACGGCGCAGCCGAACGGCAGCTTTGAGACAGGGCTAGTCAGTCACTCCGGCTCGGTGACGGCCTCGACCTCTGCGTCGTCGTAGATGGTCGGGGCCTCATCGACCTCGACAACCGTCTCCACCAGCACCTCGGAATGCGCGCCGCAACCGTGGTCGCCGGAGACCGCGCGACCGTCGTCGGGCGAATAGAGGTTGGCGCAGACGCCGAACAGGCCGCCCATCGAGCCGGCGAGCGGCAGGAAGAACCCGCACGACACGCATCGAGCGTTGGCCGGCGCGGCGAGCGTGATCGCGGCCTGCGGACCCTGATCGCCGTCGTACCACCGCTCGGCGGCATCGACGCGACCCTCACGGGACAGCACGCGTACGCGACCGAGCCCCAGCTCCCACACGACATCGTCGACGGCCGGGTCGCCGCTCAGCAGGTAGCCCGGGACGAGCCGATCGTCGTCTGCCGGCGTCGGCATGAGGTCGCCCACGCCCAGGTCGCCCGGCTGCAACCGCTCGTTCCACGGGACCCAGTCGGGCGTGGTCAGCGCGTCGGGGCCGGGGAGCAGCACCGTCTCGGAAACGGTGACGTGCTTGCTCCGGGGAGTGCGGGCAACCGTGACAGCCCAACGCCACCCGCGATAACCGGCCATGTCGCACTCGAAGTAGTGGGTGACGACACGCTCGCCCTCGGCTACGGCCTCGATGTAGGCACCGGCGACGTCTTCGGTCACGGCCGCGCGCGCCAGATCGACGGCGTCCGCACAGATCTGGTCGGGCTTGGCCCGGGCGGCGGCGGCGCGGGGAAGGGTCGTGGCACTGGTCACCCCGCCATTGTCCCCTATCGGCATTCACACCGACACATGGCCCGCCCAGCGCGGCGAGCCGTGGCGTAACGGACAGGCCGCTATCGACAGGACACCCGGTGCGCGATGTCGCACCCATGCGCCAGGATGGTGCCATGCCGGTTTTGAACAGCGCGGGTCGCGCCGTTGGCACCACGATCAAGGGTGCCCGCTTGACAGCGCGCGGCGGCAATCGCGTCGGGCGCTGGGTCGGCCGAAATGTCGGTTCGATCCGCAGTCGGGGCGGCGGCGGCGAAGTCGGCATGATGCGGCTGCTCGACCTGCACGCCGCCTCGTGCGCCGGCGACACCCTGATCACCATGGGTCTGGCCGGCACCGTGTTCTTCAGCGTGCCCGTCGGTGAGGCGCGCGCCCGGGTCGCGCTCTACCTGCTCATCACGATGGCGCCGTTCGCGCTGCTCGCTCCGATCGTCGGTCCGCTGCTCGACCGTTTGCGCCACGGCCGGAGATACGCGCTGGCGGTCTCGATGCTCGGGCGCGCGTTCCTGGCGTGGGTGATCTCCGACTCATCTACACGACTTCGCGCTCTACCCGGCCGCGTTCGGCGTGCTGGCGCTCTCCCGTGCCTACGGCGTGGCTCGCAGCGCCGCGGTGCCCCGGTTGCTGCCGCCCGGTCTCGGCCTGTCCGAAGCGGGTGCCCGCGCCTCGATCTTCGGCACGCTGGCCGGCGCCGCGGTCGCCCCGCTCGGCGTCGCCGCCTTCTGGATCGGGCCGCAATGGCCGCTGCGGGTCGCCGCCGTCATCTTCGTGCTCGGCACCGTCGTGGCGCTGCGACTTCCGGCCAAGGCCGACTCTGCGCCACCCGAGGTGCTGCCACGCGTCTTCAAGCTGCCGGGCCGCGACAGCGTCAAGGTTCTCTCCGGCCGGTTGATCGTCGCGGTGCTCTCCGGCAGCGCCGGGCTCCGCGCGATGTACGGGTTTCTCACCCTCTTCCTGGCCTTCTCGATCCGTTCCCACGACCTGACGACCAACCTGCTCGGCGCGAACCTCTCCCAGACCAAAGCGCTGGCGTTCGCCGTCGGCGCCCTGGGCGTCGGCACGTTCATCGCGACCGCGATCGGCAGCCGGTTGAAGATCCATCGGCCGACGCTATTGCAGGCCGGCGGCATCGTGGTGGTCGCGATCACGGCGACGGTGGCGGCGTTGCATTACAGCCTCGGGCTCGTCATCGTGCTGTGCCTGGCAACATCGATCGTCAGCGGTCTGGCGAAGCTCGCCGTCGACGCGACGATCCAGGAGCAGACCCCGGAAGAAGTCCGGGCCAGCGCGTTCGCCCACTCCGAGACGCTGCTGATGCTCGCGTGGGTGGCCGGTGGCGCGCTCGGTCTGCTTCCCTTCCCCGGCCGGGTCGGCCTCGGCATCGCCGCCGGCGGCGTCGCCCTCGCTCGCACTTCGGGCCGTCGTGGTGGCCGTGAAGCTGCGCCGTGATCGGCTGCGCGGCACGGTCTATAGCGAAGCCGGCACCGTCCAACTGATCCCGACGAGCGACGCCGCGACGATGGCCCACCCGCCAGCTACCGTGCCGCAGCCGACCGCCGCACCCGCGCTCACCGGTCCGCCAGCGGCCCTCGTGACGACGGCCCCGACCTCGGCGGCTCCCGCCACGACCGTCGTCGCTCCCGCCCCCGGGTCGCCTCCGGCTGTGCCGACGACGCGCCAGGGTTCCCGGTGGAGTCGACGCCGGGCCGCCAACAGTGTGGTCAGCGGCGCGACGCCCGATCCCACGAAGGCACTGCCGAGCGCCGACGCTCCGCCCACGGCCGCCACCGTGCCCGCGACCGGGGATTCTGACCGCCCGAGTTACCACCTCTACCGGCCCACCTCCAGCGAGCATCCGACCGACGGTGCCACATGAGGCCGCGCGCGTGACCCGCATCCTCGTCGTCACGGCCGTCGCCGCCGAACGTGACGCCGTGCTCGCCGGCCTCGGTCCGGTCGGACGCACCGTCGGGCACGGCGCGTCACAGCGGGCGACGGGCGTTGACGTCATCGCGGCCGGGGTCGGTCCCTCGGCCGCCGCGGCAGGCACCGCAGCCACGTTGGCAGCCGGTCTCGGGGGCGGCTGGCCGTACCATCGGGTGATCTGTCTGGGCATTGGCGGTGGATTTGCCGGCCGGGCCGCGATCGGCGAGGTCGTCGTCGGCCACCCGGAGCGTCGCCGCCGACCTGGGCGCCGAATCGCCCGAGGGGTTTCTGCCGGTCGGAGACCCTCGGTTTCGGTCGCAACGGCTACGAGACCGATAAGCGGGCTGTTCGACGAGCTGCTCGCCGGGCCTGCCCGAAGCCCGTGCGGGGGCGATCCTGACCGTGTCCACCGTCACCGGCAGTGCGCGACGTGCCGAAGATCTCGTCGTGGCGCATCCCGACGCCGCGGCCGAAGCGATGGAGGGTTACGGTGCCGCGACCGCCGCCGACCTCTTCGAGGTGCCGTTTGCCGAGGTGAGGGCGATCTCCAATCTGGTCGGCCCACGTGACCGGGCCGCGTGGCGCATCGGCGAAGCGCTGGCGGCGCTGTCGGCGGTCGGAGCCGTGGTCGGTACGTTGGAGGTGTGAGCCTCTCCCTCGCCTTCTCCCCCTGCCCGAACGACACCTTCACGTTCCACGCGCTCGTGCACGGGCAGGTCGCCGGTGCGCCTGAGTTCGACGTGACCTACGCCGACGTCGACGTGACCAACACAGCCGCGCTTGACGGCCGGTTCGACCTGGTCAAGGTCAGTTACGCGGCGCTGCCGTGGCTGCTGGACGACTACGCGCTACTGCCGTGCGGCGGTGCGCTCGGCCGGGGCTGCGGACCGCTCGTGCTCGTCCGCGATGCCGACGGTCCAACCGGACCCGAGTCACTGGTGGGCAAGACCGTCGCGGTGCCCGGCGACCGGACGACCGCCTACCTGCTCTTCCGGCTGTGGGCGCGCGAGGTCGAGGCACCGAAGATCGAGGTGGTGCCGTTCCACGAGATCATGCCGGGCGTGGCCGAGGGGCGATTCGACGCCGGTCTGGTGATCCACGAGGCTCGGTTCACCTACCCGCGGTTCGGCCTGACCGCGCTCGTCGACCTGGGCGAATGGTGGGAGCAAGACACCGGTCTGCCGATCCCGCTCGGTGCGATCCTGGCCCGCCGCGGTCGGGTCGACGCCGCCGAAGCGACCGCGTGGATCCGTGATTCGGTGCGACAGGCCTGGGCGAACCCGGCCGCGAGCGAGCCCTACGTGCTCGCGCACGCGCAGGAGATGGAGAGCGACGTCGTCGGCGCAGCACATCGGCCTCTACGTCAACGACTTCACCGAAGAGCTGGGCGACGACGGCTACGCCGCGATCCGGTCACTCCTCGACCGGGCCGCGTCGCTGGGCCTCGTGCCGCCGATTGCCGCCGGCCGAGCTGGAAGGTCTAGACCTCAAGCTCCCGGGCGACGGCGTGCATGAGTTCGGCGATCGTCTTCGCGGTCTTCTTGTCCGGGTAGCGGCCCCGCTGCAGGTCGGGCATCAGCTTCGACTCGAGCACCTTGATCATGTCTTCGATCAGGCCGTGCAGCTCCTCGGCCGGGCGGCGGCGCAGCTCGGCGACGGACGCCGGCGCTTCGAGCACCTTGAGCGCGAGCGCCTGGTTGCCCTTGCGGCTCTCGACCACGCTGAAGTCGACCCGCTGACCTGGCGCGAGCTCCGCGACGCCGTCGGGAAGGGCGGCCTTGTGCACAAACACGTCGCCGCCATCGTCACGGGTGACAAAGCCGAAGCCCTTCTCCGTGTCGTACCACTTCACTCGGCCCGTCGGCACCGCTACCCCATCCGCGTTGATCATCGTTCGAAAGATCATGTCGCTCGCGACATCAAGGCTAGCGACTCGAAGACTCGGGCCCAAGTGGTTTCGATGAGAGAGACCGGTCCATTGCCGGTCTCTTCCCAGTCCAGTCCTCAGTCCAGGAAATCGGTCAACCACGCCCGTAAGGCGCCGAGGTCGCGCAGCACCACGTCGGCGCCGGCCGCGACGAGGTCGGCCTCGGAACATGGGCCGGTCGGCGACGCCGACGGCGACAACCTCACCGGCTGCCTTCGCCGCGATCATGTCCGCCGTGTAGTCGCCCACATAGACCGTCACGTCGTGTTTTCGCAGCGCGTCCCGCTTCCCGTCGCCGAACGCCCAGCCTTCGAGTTCGTCGGCGTGGACGCCCAGGTGCTCGAGGTGCTGAGCCGCGTTCCACGCCGCCTTGGCGGTGATCACGACGACTCGGCCGCCGGCCGCGCGCACCGCCGCGATCGCGTCGGCCGCGCCCGGCATCAGCGGGAACCAGGTCGATCGCGAGGGTCGGGTAGAGCTCCCGGTAGCGGTCGGCCATCGTCTCGACCTGGTCGGCCGGAAACCACAGCTCGAGTTCCTGGTTGAGTGGCGGCCCGAGCCGGCTCACCGCCGCGTCGGCATCGATGAAGACGCCCGTCTCGGCGGACAGCGCACGCAACACGGCGGCGATGCCCGGCCGCGAGTCGATCAGCGTCATGTCGAGATCGAAGCCGACCGTCAGAACCGGCCTCGCTGCGGTCACAGGTGCTGCGGCGCCGCGTCGGGGTGCGGGTGTACGTAGGTCAGCTCGGAGATCGGCATCGGGAAGACGAGATCGTCACCGAACGGCGAGGCCGCGCCGGCCCGGTCGAAGGTCAGCTCGGTCAACGGCAGCTTGCCCTCGGCCACCACCTGGGCACGTGACCGCACGACAGGCAGCCGATCATCGTTGTGCTTGGTCGTCGACGCCATGGTGCGCTCCTCCATCTGAAGCCGAATGCTGCAAGTGTTCCACACCGCCTCCGGCCGCCCGCCGCCCACCACAACCGACCGATCTTGCCAACAAACATGATCAAACGCACCGGGCGATCACGCTAACGGAACTCGGACCGTCGTCGCGTCGGCAAATGTCGGTCCGGCCGGATAGCGTTGTACGACGATGACCAGCTCTCTGACCGACCACCTGCGCGCGTTACCCGACGACGCGCTGGCCGCGCTTCCTGGCTCGACGTCCTGACCTGCTCACGCCGCAGCCCAGCGACATCACCGCCCTGGCCGCCCGCGCTCAGTCCCGCGTGTCGGTCGCCCGCGCGCTCGAAGGCCTCGACCTGTTCACGCTCGAGATCCTCGACGCGCTGCCGGCTCAGCCGCGCCTCGATCGACGTCGAGCCGGGCACGACCTCGACCGAAGCCGTCGTGGCCTGGGCCGCCCCGGCCGACGCCGACCGCGGTGCGGGCAGCGCTCGCGCGGCTGACGGACCTGTTCATCGTGTACGGAACTGCGAGCGAGCCTGCAGATCGTCGCGAGCGTCGACGAGATCTGCTCGCCGTACCCGGCCGGTCTCGGGCACCCGGCCGAGCTGCTCGACCCCGACGCCGCCGCGCTCGCCGCCGATGCCGCCGGGCTGCGCCGCACGCTCCTGGCCGCCTCGCCGGCCAGCCGGGCCGTGCTCGACCGACTGGCCGCCGGGCCACCGATCGGCACCGTGTCCCGCGAGGCGATCACCGATCCGGAATCGCCCGTCGGCGCGCTGGTCGCCAGCCATCTGCTCGTGGCGACCGACTGCCGACACCGTCGAGCTGCCCCGCGAGGTCGCGTTCGCGCTGCGCCGGGACGGCCGGCTCGGCACGCTGCACCCGAAGCCGCCCGTGGGCGCCGAGACGCGTCCCGACCGATCAAGGCCATCGACTCGGCCGGCGCCGGGCAGGTGATGGAGGTCGTCCGGCAGACCGAGAGCCTGCTGGAATCGCTCGCCGAGGAATCCGCCGGATCACTGCGTACCGGTGGCATCGGTGTCCGTGATCTTCGCCGGCTGGCCCGAGCTGCCGACGTGCCGGAGCCGGCCGCTGCCGTGCTCGTCGAGGTCGCCGCGACCGCCGGACTGATCGGCGAGGCCGACGCCGGCGCGCTGGCCGGTGGCGCTCGGGCGGCCGGCGAGATCCGGTTCCTGACGACCCTCGCCTACGAGCAGTGGGTGGCCGCATCGACCGCCAACCGCTGGGCCCGGCTGACGCGCGCGTGGCTCGTCATGAACCGCCAGCCCGGGCTCATCGGCCGCCGCACGAACGCGACCGGTCCCGCCACGCCGCGCCGGTCCACCGCCAGCGACCGGGACCGCCCGGTCAGCGTGCTCGGCCCCGAACTCGAACGCACCGGAGCCCCCCGGCTGCGAGCGGCGGTGCTCGGCGTCCTCGCCGACCTGCCGCCGGGAGCGACGCCGTCGGTCGCCGAGGTGCTGGAAGCGCTGCACTGGCGGGCGCCGCGCCGCTCGCCATGGCAGCCGGGCGCGGGCGAGACGGCCGCGACCGAGCCGGTCCGGTGGACCCTCGCCGAAGCCGCGCAACTCGGTCTGACCGGGCTCGGCGGGCTCACCGACTACGGCCGGATGCTGCTCGCGGAGGCGGTCGCGGCCGGCACGCAGGACCCCGACGATGATCCGCTCGGCCTCAGCCGGCCCGACACCGCGCCCGCGTCACCGGCGGTCGGCGTCCTGGACGCGCTGCTCCCGGCGCCCGTCGACCACATGCTCATCCAGGCCGACCTGACCGTGGTCGTGCCCGGGCCGCCGGAGCCGGATCTCGCCGCCGAACTGGCGATCGTCGCCGAGCGCGAGTCGGCCGGGGGCGCGTCCGTCTACCGGGTCACACCGGAACGCATCCGGTACGCGCTCGACACCGGCTACAGCGCCGGCGAGCTGCAGAAACTGTTCGCGAAGCGGTCCCGGACCGGCGTACCGCAATCGCTGACCTACCTCATCGACGACACCGCTCGGCGTCACGGCGGCCTGCGGCTGGGTGCGGCTGGCTGCTACCTGCGCAGCGAAGACGCGGCGCTGCTGGCCGAGATCGCGGCCGACGCGCGGCTCGACCGACCTGTCGCTGCGGGCGCTGGCGCCGACCGTGCTCGTGTCGCCGTTCCTCGTCGGCCGGGCCATGACCGCGCTCCGCGATGCCGGTTTCGCGCCGGTGCAGGAGGACGCGGGCGGTGCCATCGTCGTCGGGCGCCCACGCGCCGTTCCGGGCCCAGCCGACGACGCCGGGCACGTCGATGCCGGCGTTCGTGGACAGCAGCCGCGCGCTCACGCCGGCTCGGCTCGCCGCCGCGGTCGAGGCGCTTCGTGCCGGTGACTCGGCGGCTCGATCCGCGCCGCCGGGCGCCGGTCGACGGTCCGCACGGCCGACAGTGGCGTGACCGCCGCCCAGGCGCACACGCAGGCGATGGCCGTGCTGCAACAGGCGATCCGGGACAAAGCGAGGGTCTGGGTGGGTTACGTCGACGCGCATGGCGCGACCGCGTCACGGCTGCTGCGACCGGTCTCGATCGGCGCCGGCTATCTGCGGGCCGAGGACGAGCGCACGGAGATGCTGCACACGTTCGCGCTGCACCGCATCACGGCGGCGGTCGTCGACGATTAGCGCGCGCCCTCAGCGGTGCCGGGCGGGTCGCTCGCTCCCGTGTGCCGCGGCGGGGGCGGACGCGCCCCCAAACGCGCCCGCCCCTCGGTGCCACGGCCCCGAACGCATGCGCCCTGGCACCGCTGCCCGGCGCGGAGGATGGTGTGCGGATCGACATGCGGCGACACGCCGAGCGGACATCCTCTTCACCGTGCATTAGGTAAGACGCTGTACAGATGAGAAAGGTTGCTACGAGTTTCCGGACCCATTCGTTCGGCCATCACATAGAACCGGACGGCCGGTCTGATACCTCCGGAGGGTCGGACCCCCGTGCGACACTGGGAGACTGCGGAAGCAACCCCCAGCAACGCACCGAAAGGTACCGAGTTGACCGGCGGCCCGTTGATCGTTCAGTCCGACAAGACCCTGCTCCTCGAGGTAGATCACGTTGATGCCCGTGCGTGCCGGATGGCCATCGCGCCGTTCGCCGAGTTGGAGCGGTCTCCGGAACACGTCCACACCTATCGGTTGACCCCGCTCGGGCTATGGAACGCTCGCGCGGCCGGTCATGACGCCGAGAGCGTGGTCGACGCGCTCCTCAAATACTCGCGTTACCCGGTGCCACACGCGCTCCTCGTCGATGTCGCCGAGACCATGGACCGTTACGGTCGCCTCCAGCTCGTCAATGATCCGGCCCACGGCCTGGTGTTGCGGGCGCTCGATCGGATGGTGCTCGTCGAGGTCTCGAAGTCGAAGAAGCTCGCCGGCATGCTCGGTGCCCAGCTCGACCCCGACACGATTGCGGTGCACCCGTCGGAGCGAGGGCACCTCAAGCAGGCGTTGCTGAAGATCGGGTGGCCGGCCGAAGACCTCGCGGGCTATGTCGACGGCGAGGCGCACGAGATCAAACTCGACGAAAACGGCTGGACGCTCCGGTCCTACCAGCGCGAGGCGGTCGAGCACTTCTGGGCCGGCGGTTCCGGCGTGGTCGTGCTGCCGTGCGGCGCCGGCAAGACCATGGTCGGTGCGGCCGCGATGGCCGAAGCCGGCGCGACCACGCTGATCCTCGTGACCAACACGGTGGCCGGCCGGCAGTGGAAGCGGGAGCTGATCGCCAAGACGTCGCTCACCGAGGAGGAGATCGGTGAATACTCCGGCGAGCGCAAGGAGATCCGTCCGGTCACGATCGCGACCTACCAGGTCCTGACGACCCGGCGCGGTGGCGTCTTCCCGCATCTCGACGTGTTCGGCGCCCGTGACTGGGGCCTGGTGATCTATGACGAGGTGCACTTGCTGCCGGCCCCGATCTTCCGCTTCACCGCCGACCTGCAGGCCCGTCGCCGGCTGGGGCTCACGGCCACGCTCGTGCGCGAAGACGGTCGCGAGGGCGACGTGTTCTCGCTGATCGGCCCGAAGCGTTACGACGCGCCCTGGAAGGACATCGAAGCCCAGGGCTGGATCGCACCGGCCGACTGCACCGAGGTGCGGGTGACGCTGACCGATGACGAGCGCATGGCCTACGCGACGGCCGAGCCCGAGGAGCGTTACCGCTATCGCGGCCACAGTGCGCACGAAGCTGCCGGTGGTGCGCGCGCTGATCGCGAAACACGAACACGACCAGGTGCTCGTGATCGGCGGTTACATCGACCAGTTGCACGCGTTGAGTGAATATCTCGATGCGCCGATCGTGCAGGGCGCGACGACGAACAAGGAGCGGGAGCGGCTGTTCGAGGCGTTCCGGACCGGTGAGATCAAGACGTTGGTCATCTCGAAGGTGGGCAACTTCTCGATCGACCTGCCCGAGGCGGCGGTCGCGATCCAGGTCTCCGGCACGTTCGGATCGCGGCAGGAGGAAGCGCAGCGGCTCGGCCGGGTGTTGCGCCCGAAGGCCGACGGTAGGCAAGCGCACTTCTATACCGTCGTCAGCCGCGACACGATCGACACCGAGTACGCGGCGCATCGGCAGCGGTTCCTGGCCGAGCAGGGTTACGCGTACAAGATCATCGACGCTGACGACGTGCTGTCTGCCTGATGTCACCACTTCTCGACCGGTGGCGGGCCACGCTGCCGAAACACGCCCCGCAGGCGAAGGTCGACGCGGCCGGCTCGGATCTGCTCGCGCGCTGGGCCGAACCGCAGCGGCACTATCACACCGTTGATCATCTCGCGTACATGCTGTCGATTGTGGATGGTCAAGCCGACGCGGCCGATGACGCCGACGCGGTCCGGCTCGCCGCCTGGTTCCACGACGCGGTCTACGACCCGGCCGCGATCGACAACGAGATGCACAGTGCCGAACTGGCCGCTTCGGTGCTGCCGACGCTCGGCGTCTCAGCGGGACGCGTCGCGGAGGCCGTCCGGCTGGTGTGGTTGACGACCACCCACGAGGTGGCCGACGACGACGCCAACGGCGCGCTGCTCTGCGACGCCGACCTGGCGATCCTGGCCGCGCCGCCGGCAGATTACGACGTCTACCGCCGCTCGATCCGCCAGGAGTACGCGCACGTGCCCGACGACGCGTTCCGGAGTGGCCGGCTCGGCGTGCTGCGGCAGCTTCTCGGCCTCGACGTGCTCTACCATCTGCCGCAGTTACACGACATGTGGGACCAACGCGCCCGCGCCAACATGGAAGCCGAGTGCGCGCTGCTGGCGCGAAGGACGGAAGCACCGTGACCGAGGTACCCGAACCGCGCAGCGCCGAACAGCGCAAGCGCGACACCCTGGCCCGGCTCGAAGACGACATCGACTGCTGGGTCGCGACGGCCGACGGCGAGGCCAACGCTTACCTGGTGCCGCTGTCCTACGCGTGGGACGGCGCTACGCTCACGCTGGCCACGGCCGCGAAGGCACCGACCGGGCGGAACCTCGCGGTCGCGCCCCGGGTGCGGCTGTCCCTCGACCGCACCCGTGATGTCGTGATGATCGATGGCACGGTCGAGGTCTTCACGCACGAGTCGGTGCCGACGGAAATGGGTGACGCGTTCGCCGCTCGCCATTGGGACGCGCGTCTGGAAACGACGCCCTACCTGTTCTTCCGCATCACACCGCAGACGATCCAGGCGTGGCGAGAAGAAAACGAGCTGCGTGGCCGCACGATCATGCGCGACGGCGTCTGGCTGATCTGACGCGTCTCAGATCGGGCGATTTTTCGGGCGCCGCAAACCCGAAGCCAGCAACCGGCGCACGATTTCCCGCGCCGGCACGTGCTGGGCACCCAACTCGATCGCGCGCGGCACGAGGTCGGCCGGGATGTCGTAGTGATCGCGCTCGAAACCACGCGACGGCACCCCGAGCACGGCGGCGAACGCGTGCAGCTCGTCGTAGGAGACGTCGCTGACCAGATGCGCCCAGAACCGACCCGCGGCACGGCCCTTTCCGGGCCACACGGGATTGTCCACGTAGATCACGTGCGCCACGCTATCCCCGTCGCCACGAGGCGTCGACTCGCCAACCTACTTGGCAGCGGGTGCACCCATCCGCACTTCGGGCGCACCGAGCCGGGCCGCGTCGGCGGTGAGATCATCGGGCATGCGCTGCGACTCGCGCTCCGCTTCGACCCGGGCCACGTAGTTCGCGACCTCACGATCGCGAGTGGTCGCGTCCCACCCGAGCACTCGGGCCATCAGCTCCGCGGTCGCGGCGGCGCTGTCGGCGCCACGGTGCGAGGTCTCGATCGATATCCGGGTACGTCGAGTTAGCACGTCTTCGACGTGAAGAGCACCTTCGGCCGCGCACGCGTAGACGACTTCGGCCGCGAGATATTCCGGGGCGCCGGTGAGGGCCGTGCCGAGCAGCGGATCGGCGTTGACCAGGCCGAGCACTTCAGTCGCCAGGGAACCGTAGCGTTCGAGCAGGTGCTCCAGGACGCCAACGGAAATCCCGTGACGCCGAGCGATGTCGGCGCGATTCGTCCACATGGCGGCGTACCCGTCGGAGCCGAGAAGTGGCAGTTGATCTGTCGCCGACGGCACCGATTTCGTCGGGCGACCCGGCCCGGCCAGCCGGCGCATGACCCGGTCGATCACGTCGGCGGCCATCACGCGGTAGGTCGTGTATTTGCCACCAGCCACGACCATCAAACCGAGCATCGGCTCCACGACGGCGTGCTCGCGTGACAGCCCGGACGTGTTCTCGTCTTCGCCGGAGAGCAGCGGGCGCAGGCCGGCGTAGACGCCCTCGATATCGGACGCGGAAACCGGCCGGTCGAGCCAGCGATTGAGTTGATCGAGGATGTAGACGATGTCACGGGCGGATGCGGCCGGGTGGGCGCGATCGAGCGTCCAGTCGGTGTCGGTCGTGCCGATGATCCAGTGACCGCCCCACGGCAGCACGAACAGCACCGACGTGGGCGTACGCAGGATCAGGCCGGCGTCGCCGGAGATCGCCGAACGGGGCACGACCAGGTGGACGCCCTTGCTCGCGCGGACCCGGAGACCGGCCCGGACGGGCACGCTCGGGGCACCGAGAAGCGCCGCGACGTCGTCACTCCACACGCCGGTCGCGGCCACGACCGTGCGAGCCGAGATGTCGAACTCCTCGCCCGTCTCCATGTCACGGATGCGGGCGCCGGTGACCTCGCGGGCGTCACGGTTGACGCCGACAGCGGACGCGCTGGTGAGCACCACCGCCCCGAGACTCGCCGCCGTGCGGGCCATCGTCGCGACGTATCTCGCGTCGTCAACCTGCCCGTCGTAGTAACGGATCGCGCCGGAGACCATGTCGTCGCGCAGCGACGGGAAGAGCCGACGGGTGGCGCCCCGACTGAGGTGGCGATGCACCGGCATGCCGCGACCGCCCCGGACCAAGCCCGCGAAGACGTCGTAGAGAGCGACGCCGGCGCCGAGATAACCGCGTTGCCAGGCACGACGGCCCAGGCTTTTCAGCGTCTCGGTGATGCCCGACGGCGGCACGGCCGGCAGCGGGACCAGGATCGGCACCGGCCGCACGAGATGCGGGGCGAGCCGTGTGGTCAGCAGGCCGCGTTCACGTAGGGCCTCGTGGACCAGGCCGAACTCAAGCTGCTCCAGGTAGCGCAGGCCACCGTGGATGAGCTTGCTCGACCGGCTGGACGTGCCGGCGGCGAGGTCACGCGCCTCGACGAGCGCGACCGACAGACCTCGGGAGGCGGCATCAAGCGCGGCACCCACTCCGGTCACGCCGCCACCGATGATGAGCACGTCGAACCGCTCACTCCGGGCCCGGCGGAGGTCGGCAGCGCGCCGCTCGGGCGACAGCGCGCCAGCAGCAAAGCGGGAAACCGCGGGATCTCGTCGCACGCATCGAGGTTATCCGCGACCGCCGAATCTTGGAGAGTTCTGCGCCTCGGTGGGATCAAAATCTCCACGATCCTTGCGCATGCGGTCGCGTACGGTTTCCCCATGGCGATCGACGCCGGACCGCGACCACCCACGCCCGCCCCACCGAGACCCGGTCGCACCGAGATCGTCCTCACCGTGCTCATCGGCGTGTGGATCGTCGGATCGACCGTGTTATTGCAGGCAGTGACGTGGGCGATCGAGCAGTTCCTGATCATCAGCGGGTTGACGATGCCGGTCTGGGCCTGGCCGGTCGCGGTCTGGCTCAACGCGGCCATCGCCGGGCTCCCCGCGATCCTGCTGGCCACGTTGGCGCGGCGCCCGGCCGTGCGAGTGACCGGACGGGTCTGGGGGCTGTCCGCGCTCGTGCTCGGCATCGTCGGATCGGTGCGCGCCGTGCCGGCTCAGCAGAGCGACATCTACTTCGCCGTCCTGACGATCGTGGCGGCCGGGGTCGCGGCGACGTGTCATGCCACGGTCGGGCATGGCTCCCTTTCGCGGAGCGTTTCGACGAAAAATCAACCGAAGCTTGTTTACGGGGTGGCGGCCGGGGTCGCGGTGTTGGTGCCGTGGCTGTGGGTCGGGGCGCTCGGCGGGCTGATCGAGTCCGTTGTCGCGGTCACCGCGGCGGGCGCGGTCGGCTGGCTGGCGGCCGAGGTGCTCCGGCCGCTGTGGCCGTACTTCGTCGAGCCTCGCGCAGCCGGCGCTCGGACAATTGGCCGGACGCTCGCCGCCGGGCTTGTGGCGGGGACGGCTCTGATGCCGGTGGCGGCGGCGATCGGCGGCAGCGGGCCGAACCTGGCGGAGATGGCATTCCTGCCCCCGCTGGGGTTCGTCGCCGCCGCGCTTTCCGGTCGGGGCGGCGCGCCGCTGTTCGCGATCGCCGCGCTCGGACCCCTCGCCTTCGTGGAGGCCGACGAGACCACGGTGGCACTCGGTCTCCACGACGTCGGGTTCTGGACGCTGGTCGGTGGCGGTATCTCGCTCGGTGTCGCGATCGTCGCCGGCGTCACGGCCGTCGTCACCCGTACCCGTGGAAAGGCTGAAACGCGCTGGCGCCGGCTGGCCGCACCGATCGCGCTGGCCACCGTCGTCGCGGCCGGCGCCGTGGTCTATCCGCTGGCCGGGCACCCGGGGTTCTTCGGCGAGGGCCTGTTCGTGGTGATGAAGCAACAGGCGGACCTGACCGGGCTGGCGCAGATCCCGGATCGCGATGCCCGGCTGCGCGCGACCTATGACCGGCTGGTCACGACCGCTGATCGGACGCAGGCGTCGCTGCGCGCGAAACTGACCCGGGACGGCATCTCGTTCACGCCGTATTACCTGGTCAACGGCATCGAGGTAACGACGGCATCGCGGCCCGCATCTGGTTGTCGCGGCGCTCCGACGTCGACCGGGTGCTGCTGAACCCGAAATTGCGGCCGATTCCCTCCACCGGCGGCCCGATGACCGGCGACGATCCGGCTCCGACCGGCCCCGAGTGGAACATCGCGCTGATCGGTGCCGACCAGGTCTGGGCCACCGGCGACACCGGTCAGGGCATCGTGATCGGAGGTTCCGACACAGGCGTGGACGGTACGCATCCGGCGCTGCGCGCGAGCTATCGGGGCGGCGACGATTCCTGGTCCGATCCGTGGAACCACACCCGTACGCCGGTCGACCACAATGGACACGGGACGCACACGATCGGATCGGCCCTGGGCACCGGTGGCATCGGCGTTGCGCCCGGAGCGCAGTGGATGGCCTGCGTCAACCTCGATCGGGACATGGGCAACCCCGCCTTCTACCTCGACTGCCTGCAGTTCATGCTGGCGCCGTTCCCGTTCGGCGGAAATCCGTTCACCGACGGCGACCCGACGCGGGCGGCCGACGTGCTGACCAACTCGTGGGGCTGCCCGGCCCTGGAGGGCTGCGACCGCACCGCACTGCGGCCGGCCGTGGACGCGTTGACCGCCGCCGGCATCTTCTTCGTGGCCGCGGCCGGTAACGAAGGCCCCCGGTGCCACTCGATCGACGACGCCCCGGCCCCGTACGCGGCGACGTTCACGGTCGGTGCCGTCGACCGTGACCGCACCGTGGCATCGTTTTCCAGCCGCGGCCCCGTCGCCCGTGAGAAGAAACCGGACGTCGTGGCGCCCGGTGTCGGCGTCGTCTCCGCGCTCCCTGGCGGCGGGTACGGTGCCCTCGACGGCACGTCGATGGCGACGCCCCAGGTCGCGGGCGTGGTGGCGCTGATGTGGTCGGTGAGCCCGACGCTACGCGGGGACGTGGCGAAGACCGCGCAGATTCTGCGGGATACGGCCACGGCCGCGCACCCGTCCTCCGCCTCGCTGGGTGGCGGATCCTGTGACGGCGCGGCCCAGACCGGATCGGGCCTGGTCAACGCGATTGCAGCCGTGGCGGCCGCGAGATCCCTCAACGGGTAACCTGCGAGGTAATCACCCGGAAAGCCGAAGTTTCCGACAAACTACTTATATGACCGCGGGAACCGCAACCAAGCCAGCGAAACCGTTCAACCACCGCGCCGTCATCCTGGCGGCGTCCACGGCTGCGCTCGGCGGCTTCCTCTTCGGGTTCGATACCGCCATCGTCAACGGCACCGTTGACGCGATAAAGGCGCAGTTCCACATACCGACCAGCGCGATCGGCTTCGTCGTGGCCTCGGCACTGCTCGGATCCGCGGTCGGCGCGTGGTTCGCCGGCCCGGTCGCCGACCGCATCGGACGCATCAAGGTGATGGTCGGGTCGGGCGCCATTTTCGTGATCAGCGCGCTCGGATCGGCGTACGCGTTCGATGCCTGGAGCCTGGTGTTCTGGCGTGTGTTCGGCGGCTTGGCCGTCGGCGCGGCCAGCGTGATCGCGCCCGCCTACATCGCCGAGGTGGCACCCTCCGAACTGCGCGGACGCCTCGGCAGCCTGCAGCAGATGGCAATCGTGGTCGGCATCTTCGCCTCCCAACTCGTGGCCTACTTCCTGGCCCGGGCCGCCGGCGGAGCGCAGAACACGCTGTGGGGCTACGGCGAGGCGTGGCGGTGGATGTACGGGTCAGCCGCGATTCCGGCGCTGATCTACGGCATCCTCGCGCTCACGTTGCCGGAATCACCGCGATACCTCGTCCGCAAGCAGCGGATCCCGGAGGCGAAGGCGGTCATCGACAAGATGATCGGTGGCGACGCCGACGAACGGGTCAAGGAAATCGAGGGCACGCTGCAGGGCGACAAGGTACGGCTGTCGGATCTGCGCGGGCCCTTCCTGGGCCTGCTGCCCATCGTCTGGATCGGCATCCTGCTGTCGGTCTTCCAGCAGTTCGTCGGCATCAACGTGATCTTCTATTACTCGGCGACGCTGTGGCAGTCGGTCGGCTTCTCCCAGAACGACTCGCTGCTCATCAGCACCATTACGAGCCTCACGAACATCCTCGGCACCATCATCGCGATCGCGCTCATCGACCGCATCGGCCGAAAGCCGCTACTCATGATCGGTGCGACTGGCATGATTGTGACGCTGAGCGTGCTGGCGGGCTGCTTCTCCACGGCCACCGGGCACGGCACCGATCTGCACATCGGCAACGTCATCGGCAAGGTCGCGCTGATCTCGGCCAACCTCTACGTGTTGTCGTTCGCGCTGAGCTGGGGCCCGGTCGTGTGGGTGCTGCTCGGCGAGATGTTCAACAACCGGATCCGGGCCACGGCACTCGCCGTCGCCGCGGCCGCCCAGTGGCTCGCCAACTGGGGCGTTTCCGTGAGCTTCCCGTCACTCGCCGATTTCAGCCTCGTGTTCTCCTACGGGCTGTACGCGGCCATGGCGCTCCTCGCGCTGCTCTTCGTCTTCAAATTCGTCAAAGAGACGAAGGGTCGAGAGCTGGAGACGATGTAGCGATCCGCTCGGTTTCCCGCAGGACCCGCAGCGCGTTGTGCCAGGTGAGCTTGCCGAGGTCGGCGTCCGACCAGCCTCGGCGAGCCAGCTCGGCCAGCAGAGTCGGGTAGGTGGAGACGTCGCCCAGGCCACTCGGCAACTCCCCGGTGCCGTCGAAATCGCCGCCGAGCCCCACGGCGTCGATGCCGGCGACGTCACGCACATGCTCCACGTGATCGGCCACGTCGGTGACGGAACTCGGCGGGATCGGGTGGTCGTGCAGCCAGGCGGCGTACCGCTCACGGAAGGCGGCCCGGTCGCTCGGATCCGACCCGTACAGGTCGGTCATCGCGGCCATCATCTGCCACATCCAGGCGCTGCACTCCGTGTTGACGAACCCGGGCACGAACGTGACCATCACGATGCCGTTCGTCTCGCGTACCCGCCGGAGCACGTCGTCGGGCACGTTGCGCGGGTGGTCGGTCACCGCGCGAGCGCTGGAGTGCGAGAAGAACGCCGGCGCCGTGGAGGTGTCGAGCGCGGCATGCATGGTGGTGGCGGCCACGTGCGACAGGTCGACCATCACGCCGAGCCGGTTGCATTCGCGCACGACGTCATGCCCGAACGGCGACAGACCCGCCCACTCCGGGCTCATCGGTCGCGCTGTCGGCCCACGGTGTGTTGTGGTTGTGCGTCAGCGTCATGTAGCGGACACCGAGCGCGTGCATCATCCGCAGCGTGCCCAGGGAGCTGTTGATCGAGTGGCCGCCCTCGATGCCGATCAGCGAGGCGACACGCGCCTCGGATCTCGCCTCCTCGACATCGTCGGCAGTGCGGGCGAGCGCGAGCCGGTCCGGAAAGCGCGCGACGAGCCGGTGCACGAAGTCGATCTGCTCGAGCGTGGCGGTGACGGCGGAGTCGCCGGTGAGGGTGTCGGGCACGAACACCGACCAGAACTGGGCGCCCAGACCGCCGGCCCGCATGCGTACCAGGTCGGTGTGCAGCCCGATCTCGGTCTGGTCAACAGCCAGATCAAGGTCATCCAGGTTGTACGCCACCCGATCCCGCATCTCCCACGGAAGATCGTTGTGGCCGTCGATCACCGGCGTGTCGGCGAGGAGCACACGGATCCGGGTTTCGAGTTCTGTCGTCACGCCGCGAGGCTACCGCGCAGACGGAAAAACGGGCGGGCCGCCGAAGCGACCCGCCCGTTTTGTGGTGCAGAGACTTCTTAGAAGTCCATGTCTCCGCCGCCGCCCGGGCCGCCGGCCGGAGCCGCCGTCTTCTCGGGCTTGTCGGCGACGACGGCCTCGGTGGTCAGGAACAGCGCGGCGATGGACGCGGCGTTCTGCAGGGCAGAGCGCACGACCTTCGTCGGGTCCGGGATGCCGGCCGCGAGCATGTCCACGTACTCGCCGGTCGCGGCGTTGAGGCCGTGTCCGATCGGGAGGTTGCGGACCTTCTCCACGACGACGCCACCCTCGAGGCCCGCGTTCACGGCGATCTGCCGCAGCGGGGCGTCGAGCGCGACCTTGACGATGTTGGCACCGGTCGCCTCGTCGCCGACGAGGTCCAGCTTGTCGAACGCGGTCTTGCCGGCCTGCATCAGCGCGACGCCACCACCGGGGACGATGCCCTCTTCGACGGCCGCCTTCGCGTTGCGAACGGCGTCCTCGATGCGGTGCTTGCGCTCCTTCAGCTCGACCTCGGTGGCCGCGCCGACCTTGATGACCGCGACGCCGCCGGCGAGCTTCGCCAGGCGCTCCTGCAGCTTCTCGCGGTCGTAGTCGGAGTCGGACTTCTCGATCTCGGCGCGGATCTGGTTGACGCGACCCTGGATCTGGTCGGCGTCGCCGGCACCGTCGACGATCGTCGTCTCGTCCTTGGTGATGACCACCTTGCGGGCCTTGCCCAGCAGGTCGAGGCCGGCGTTCTCGAGCTTGAGACCGATCTCCTCGCTGATGACCTGCGCGCCGGTGAGGGTCGCGATGTCCTGCAGCATGGCCTTGCGGCGGTCGCCGAAGCCCGGCGCCTTGACGGCGACCGACTTGAACGTGCCACGGACCTTGTTGACGATCAGCGTGGCCAGGGCCTCGCCCTCGACGTCCTCGGCGATGATGACGAGCGGCTTGCCCGACTGCATGACCTTCTCGAGGATCGGCAGCAGGTCCTTGACCGCGGAGATCTTGGTAGTTGGCGATCAGGATGTAGGGGTCGTCGAGGACGGCCTCCATACGCTCCGGGTCGGTCATGAAGTAAGCCGAGATGTAGCCCTTGTCGAAGCGCATGCCCTCGGTGAGCTCAAGCTCGAGGCCGAAGGTGTTGCTCTCCTCGACGGTGATGACGCCTTCCTTGCCGACCTTGTCCATCGCCTCGGCGATGATGTCGCCGACGGTCGAGTCGGCGGCGGAGATCGACGCGGTCGAGGCGATCTGCTCTTTGGTCTCCACGTCCTTGGAGATCTTGGCGAGCTCTTCGGCGACGGCCGCGACGGCCGCCTCGATGCCCCGCTTGAGGGCCATCGGGTTCGCGCCGGCCGCGACGTTGCGCAGGCCTTCGCGGACGAGAGCCTGGGCCAGGACGGTCGCCGTCGTCGTGCCGTCGCCGGCCACGTCGTCGGTCTTCTTGGCGACCTCCTTGACCAGCTCAGCGCCGATCTTCTCGTACGGGTCCTCGAGCTCGATCTCCTTGGCGATGCTCACACCATCGTTGGTGATGGTGGGGGCGCCCCACTTCTTCTCGAGCACGACGTTGCGGCCCTTCGGGCCGAGCGTCACCTTAACGGCGTCGGCGAGGATGTTCATGCCCCGCTCGAGACCGCGGCGCGCCTCCTCGTCGAACGCAATAATCTTGGCCATTCGGCGTTGTCCTCCTGGACACTCGCGGCGCATCGTCTCGCAGAGGCGACGCGGTCCGCACGGTTACGCATTCCTCATTCGCGCGATGCCGGGTGGCACCGCACTGGTGCCGTGAAGCACCGATGGCCGGAACCGGACAAAGCCCGCGACGACTTGCCCCGTGATCTAGCGATCATGAGGCCACACCGGACCCCGACCATTGGCACTCACATACCGCGAGTGCCAATGTCTTGTTTAGCACTCTCCCCCTACGAGTGCAAGCGCCTACCGGGGTGAGGCGTGCGACGGATCACCCTGAAGAGCGGTGGGCAGGACGCGCGAAACGCCGCCCCGATCCGGGACGGCGTTTCGTGTGATCGGTGTCGATCGTGGAAGGGCTCACACGGCGACGAGGCGGACCTTTTCGGCCTGCGGACCCTTCTGGCCCTGTCCGATCTCGAATTCGACCCGTTGGCCGTCACTGAGCGTTTTGTAACCATCCATGTCGATCGCGGAGAAGTGCACGAACACGTCGTCACCGCCGTCGACCGCGATGAAGCCATAGCCCTTTTCGCTGTTGAACCACTTAACTGTGCCCTCGGCCACCCTGCACACATCCTCACGTCGCTCGATCGATACCGGTGACTAATCGGCACGTTAACACCAACGTTCAGAGCGCGCAGCCCACCAAAACGTGGTTATTCGATGGTCCACGACGGCCACGGAGGGTAGGACTACCAGGGTGGACGACGACCTCATCATCCGACGCGTACGCCCGACCGACGCCAGCGCGATCCGCGCACTGCGGCTGGAGATGCTGGCCGATGCCCCGCTGGCCTTCATCACCACGCTCGCTCAGGCCGCCGAGATGCCGCACGAGGAGTGGGTCGGGCGGGCCACCCGGGCGTCGTCGGGCATGCAGAACGCGCAGTTCGTGGCGGAGACGTGCGGCCGTCTGGTCGCATCGGCGGCCGCCTTCGAACACCCGTCGGACCCGGCCCGTACGCTGCTCGTGGCCGTTTACGTGAGCCCGAGTCACCGGGGTGGCCCGACGCTTTCGGCGATGGTCGAGGCGGCCGCGGCATGGTCCCGCGAAGCCGGCCGGCCGACGCTCGAGTTGGAAGTGGTCACGACGAACGGCCGGGCCGTCCGGGCCTACGAGAAGCTGGGCTTCCGGCCGGAGGGCGGGTTGGTGTCGCACCCGACGATCGCGAGCCTGCATGAGCAGGTGATGACCCGGCCAGCGTGAGCCGGCCGGGTCACCCGCGTCAGATGTGGCGCCGCGACTGCACGATGCGGAAGCGGTTCGACACGTAGGCGCCGTCGGTCAGGGCCGCGTTAGCCGCCGCGTTGGCGCCACTCGCGTGGAAGTCCGAGAACGCGGCCGACTGGTTCACGAAGACGCCACCGGTCAGGTTGCAGGACAGGTGTACGCCGACATCGAGCGTCGCCTCCTCCATCGCGTCCAGCACCGCGCCGCTCGTCGAGTAGACCGCCGCTGTCAACGCGCCCTTGCGGCCGACGATGTTCCGGAAGAGCGCGAGGCTCTGCTCGGTCGAGTCGGTCGCCACGATGAACGAGATCGGCCCGAACCACTCGCTGTCGAAGGTGCCGACGTTCGCCGCGTCCTGGACGAGCAGGAGCGGAGTGCGAACGACCGCGTCCGGGTAGGTCGGATGCTTCACCTCGCGCGAGTCGAGCAGCACCTGCCCGTGCGACCGGGCGGCCTCGATGCGCTGCACGACCGAGTCGCTGACGATCGCGCCGGTCAGCTCGACCGCCCGGGCGTCGTCGCCGACCAGCTTGGCGACCGCGCCCGCGATGCCGGCGGTCACGTCGTCGAAGCTGATGTGCCCGGACTCGGTGTCGATGCCGTCGCGCGGCACGAAGATGTTCTGCGGCGTCGTGCACATCTGGCCGCTGTAGAGCGTCAGCGAGAAGGCGATGTTGCGGCACATGCCGGCGAAGTCGTCGGTCGAGTCGACCACGATCGTGTTGACGCCGGCCTTCTCGGTGTAGACGGACGCCTGGCGCGCGTTGTCTTCGAGCCAGTTGCCGTAGCCTGTCGAGCCGGTGAAGTCGACGATCTTGACCTCGGGCCGCACCGCCAGCGTGGACGCGAGCGCCTCCCCGGGTGCTTCCGGCGCGAGCAGCACCAGGTTGGGGTCGAAGCCGGCCTCGGCCAGCACCTCGCGCGCGTACTTCACGGTGATGGCCAGCGGCAGCACGGCGCCCGGGTGCGGTTTGACGATGACCGCGTTGCCGGTCGCGAGCGAGGCGAACAGGCCCGGGTAGGAGTTCCACGTCGGGAAGGTGTTGCACCCGATCACGAGCCCGATGCCACGCGGCACGACGTGGAAGGTCTTGCTCATCCGCAGCGGCCCGGCCTGCCCGGCGGGCTTCTCCCACTGGGCGGTGTCGGGGTGGCGGGTCATCTCGGCATGCGCGTAGGTGATCGCTTCGAGGGCGCGGTCGAGCGCGTGCGGGCCACCGGCCTGGAACGCCATCACAAACGCCTGGCCCGTGGTGAAGTGCACCGCGTTGGCCAGCTCGAAGATGTTCGTGTGCAGCCGGTTCAGAATCTCGACGCAGACCGCGGTGCGGGTGTCGGGGCCGGCGTTGCGCCACGACGGCATCGCCGCCTGCGCTGCCGCGATCAAAACATCAACATCACCATGTGGGTACGTGATGCCGAGCGCGACTCCGAACGGCGATGCCTCGGCACCGACGCGGCCGTTGGTGCCCGGCTGGTCGAGCGGGAAGTCACGGCCGAGGTAGGCCTCGAACGCGGCTTGCCCCTCGGGCGCCGCCGTCTCGCCGTAGAGCCTCGGGCTCGGTGACTCCGGATAGGCCGACCAGTACGCCCGATCGGCAATAGCAGCGTGGGCACGCTCGATCGTGGCGGCGTGCTTCATGAAGAGCGGGTGGTCCACCGAATCCTGGGTCGCAGTCATGCCGCTATCTTGCCTCGCTTCACGTCACGATCGCGACCGGGTGCGATCATCGGATATGACAATAAGTCCGGCCGCCAGATCCCGCTGGAATTGGGTCAACGGCACGACCGTCGCCGGCATCGCATTGGCACAGGCCGCCCACTGCCGGCGCAGCCGCGGCCCGCACGGCACGATCGTGGCGGCGCCCTATCGGCTCGCCGTACCGATGGCTAAATGTTTTGTGGTGGGAGATGTGATCTTCTGCCGCGTGTCAGCCGGCTGGCTCTTGGCGCCCGAGCAACGGGCGCTGCTGGCGCACGAGACGCGGCACACGGAGCAGTACGCGCGCTGGGGCCTCCTCTTCTGGCCCGTCTACGTCGCCGCCAGCGCCTGGTCCTACGCGCTGACCGGCTCCTCCGGCGCCCGAAACGGGTTCGAACGCGGAGCCGGGCTCACCGACGGCGGTTACGCGGCCCGTCCGATGCGCCCGGCTCTGCGGAGACTCTTCAGCAGGCCTTGATCGTCACGCCTGCCGGCACGGTGACGTAGGCCGCGGAGACGTAGTTGCCGGTGCCGATGTGGTACCACGTCGACGATCTCGTGCCGGTCGTGATGAGCTGGCCCTTGACCTGGCAGTCGATGGGTAACTGCGCGTACGGGCCGGCCTCACCGACCTTCGAGTGGCTGGTGCTCGTGCCGCTGCGCACGTTCAGGCTGCCGCCGTTCGTGTGCACCTGACCCCGGATGCCACCGCCGGTCCAGAGGTACGTCACGTTGACCCAGCCGCTGCTGGACAGGCCGAGGCCGGCACGGATCGTGCCGTCGGCGAGATCGATGCCGGCCGGGTTGCGCACCTTGCGGCCGAACTGGTCCTTCCCGCCGTTGTACCCGTCCTCGTAGGCGGCCTGTGCCTCGGGTTTGCCGGTCGGCAGCTTCGTCCACGAGGTGCGTTTGATGTTCCAGTACGCGTCGCCGGTGTTCCAGGGACCGACGTCCCACACGGGCTCGTACGCGCACCGCTTCGTCGTCGTCGAGCACACGCGCACCGAGTAGGCGTTCTTGCCCTTGGCCGACAGCGAGGTGCCCGACGGCAGCGAGACGAAGTGGTCGTTCGTCATGACCTTGTGCCCGTTCGCCGTGTAGTGGCCCACGAGCCCTTCGCGAGTCGCGTACACCTTGAAGGTCTTCGGCGTGCCCGAGCCCGCCGCCGGCGGACTCGCCGACCGCGGGCGCATAAGGCCACCGGGCACCAACGTGTTCGCCGCGTGGATAGGGCCTCCCACCTTGTCGTCATTAGGCACCGGCGCGGTCACGTTTGGATCGTCGTGCCCCCGTCCATGGGCCGGCGCCGCGACCGCGATGCCGCTGCCGGTGCCACCGACCACGACGAGCATGCCTACCGTCGCGACCGCAGCGATGCCGGTCTGGCGCATGCGGGTGCGCCAGCCGGTCTTTCCCGAGTTCGATGCGTACATGATCACCACGCCCCCACAGCTCTGAGACTCGAGCGTATGGGGCAAAAGTTGCCTATTGTGGCGATTTGCGACATTTGTGGTTCTAGAGGTCCATGGTGTGGGAATAGTTATCCGTTACCCGTGGGGTTCGTGAGATCGACCGGGGTCACTGACGGCACCGTCGGTCCCGGCACGTGATCGTAGGGTCACGGCCCGACACGCGAGGGGATCAAGGGCTTGACCGTCTGACGATCTTCCAGGGAAAATTGGTCGAGAGGACGTGTCGCACAACGCCTCCGGCGCTGGGTCGCTCGGCCTCCGACGAGTCGGATTCGAGCGGCGATACGTCCTCCCGCAGACAGCATCCTGCGCGGTCTTCGGCCCGGCGTCAAGCTTTCGTCGGCCCATTTGCACAACTCACAGGCAGTTCATAACTACGGTGCGTGTTCGCATTCGCCCATGCAAGTTGCAACCAGTTTTGCCACTCAGGCGGACCTGTATCGCACCTGGTGTGCGCAACGACTACGGTCGATGAGAACCGACTACCGAGAGTAATATGGACTCGGAAAAAATCATGAAATCAATCCGGCTGCACGGACGGCAGCGAGGGACGGCTTGACCCGATATGTCGGACCTACTCGATCTGCCACGGCATCTAGTGTTTTGAGGCCTTCGCCGGTGTTGAAGACGACCGTCTCGCGATCCGGATCGAGCTGGCCGCTCGCAACCAACTTCGCCAGCACCGCGACCGTGACACCGCCCGCCGTCTCGGCGAACACGCCGGTCGTGGCCGCGAGCAACTCGATGCCGGCGCGGATCTCGTCATCATCGGCGTCATCGATCCAGCCACCCGTGCGCCGGATCGTCTCCAGCGCGAAGACGCCGGCCGCCGGGTCACCGATGTTGAGCGACTTCGCGATGCCCGTGGGCTTGACCGGCGTGATGTCGTTGACGCCCGCGCGAAGGGCGGTCGCGATCGGATTGCAGCCCACCGACTGCGCGCCGAACACCCGCCAACCGTCGGCGGGCGCCTCGACCAGGCCGATCGCGACGAGTTCCGCGAACGCCTTGTCCACTTTGGTCAGCAGCTCGCCGGACGCCATCGGGATCACGACCTGTGCCGGAATGCGCCAGCCCAGTTGCTCGGCGACTTCGTAACCCAGCGTCTTCGAGCCCTCGGCGTAGAACGGCCGCAGGTTGACGTTGACGAACGCCGTGTCTTCGAACTCGTCGGTCTCCGTCAACTGCGAGCACAGCCGGTTGACGTCGTCGTACGACCCGTCGATCGCGACCACGTCGCCGCCGTAGACCGCCGTCGTGACGACCTTGCCCGGCTCGAGATCGGAGGGGATGAACACCATCGACGGCACGCCCGCGCGCGCACCGTGCGCCGCGACCGAGTTGGCGAGATTACCCGTGGACGCGCACGCGAACCGAGTGAAGCCGAGGCCCTTCGCGGCCGTCAGGGCGACCGAGACGACCCGGTCCTTGAACGAGTGCGTGGGGTTGGCCGAATCGTCTTTGACCCACAGCGGAGCCCGGAGTCCGACCGCCTCGGCGAGCGCGTCGGCACGGATCAACGGGGTGCAGCCGGGATTGAGGGTGACACGGGTGTCGGGGTCTTGCCCGACGGGCAGCAGGGCGGCGTAACGCCAGATGTTGTCGGGGCCGGCCTCGATCTGAGCGCGGGTGACGCGGGCGATGGCCTCGTCGTCGTAAGCGATTTCCAGCGGGCCGAAACACTCGAAGCAGGCGTGCTGCGCGGCGAGGGGGAAGGTGGCTCCACAGGCCCGACAGAGCAGGGCGCGAGCGGCCGAGGGATAGATGTCTGTCGTGGGCAGGGTCGCGGTCATCGCAGAGACGTCCTCTCATCTTCCCGGGCGCCAAAAGCGGCGGATCCGGACGGAATTGGCACCTGCCGCATCGAGCGGTGGTTGCCGGGGCGTCAACGGGCCGTATCCCTCAGCCCCTCTGGATGAGGTATGCAGTTGTTTGTGCAGCGTAACGTGACGGCCCCGCCCGCCGGCACGCAGTCCCAGCCTGTGGTCGGTGGCGTAGCCCACTCTTCCGCCCGCCCGGCCGGCGATGGCCTAGCGTGGAGATCATGCATCCCGAAGCCGCCGCGTGGTTCGCCCAGTACACGTCCACCTGGTCCGACTTCCCGGTGCCGGCGCTGCAGTCGGCGAAAGGCGCGACCCGGATCAGCGTCGTGCTGCCGGCCCTCGACGAGGAACCGACGGTCGGCGAGATCGTGGCCGGCGTTGTCCAGCTTCGCGACGAGACCGGCCTGGTCGACGAGGTCGTGGTGATCGACTCGGGCAGCCAAGACGGCACTGCGGCAGCCGCCGCGGCAGCCGGCGCGACCGTCTACCATCGCGATGACGTGCTCCCCGGCTACGGCACCCAGCCGGGGAAGGGTGAGGTGCTGTGGAAGGCGCTCGCGGTCACCACGGGTGACATCCTCGTCTACATCGACGCCGATCTGACCGACTTCCGGAACACATTCGTCACCGGACTCATCGGACCGCTGCTGACCGACGAGACGATCAGTCTGGTGAAGGCGTTCTACGACCGGCCGCTGCTGGACGTATCGCCGGCGGGTGGCGGGCGCGTCACCGAACTCGCGGCGCGACCGTTGCTGAACGCGTTCTTCCCGACCCTCGCCGGCATCGTGCAGCCCCTGGCCGGCGAGTACGCGGCCCGCCGGGAACTCCTCGAAGCGCTGCCGTTCGCGGCGGGCTACGGCGTCGAGATCGGTCTCGTCCTCGACACCGCCCGCGAGTTCGGACTGGAGTCGATCGCGCAGGTCGACCTCGGTGCGCGTACGCACGGGCACCAGGACACGGCGGCTCTGGGCCGGATGGCGGCCACGATCGTCGCCACGATGATGGCGCGGGTCGACCCGGAGCCTCCACTGTGGAGCACGCTGACGCAGTTCCGGCGGTCGGCGACCGGCGCGATCAACCCGGTCGACCACCAGGCCACGTGGCCGGACCGCCCGCCGATGGCCACCGTGCCCCGCGACTAGCCTTTCCATTTCCGACGGCTGGTATGCGGCGCTCCGCTTCCGGCCAGGCTCTCACCGATCTAGCCATCGATACTGTGAGTGATGTTTCGGCCCGGAGTGGCAGATGGGGTCCGGGGCGCTTTGCTCTGCTCACGCCAAGGCCACAGTAACCCTGTGTGCGCGAGGCGATCGGTCGATCGCGGCGACCGATCGTAAATAACCAGTTCACGGTGGTGTTGCCGTCGAGTGAGCAGAGCAAAGCGGCCAGCAACCATTTACCCGCTTCAAGACAGGATCACTATGCGTGAGGTACGGGGTCGCCACGTTTGGGACGTCGAATGTAACGGATAGTCACCGTTAGATCATCTAGCTGACCACGTCTTTCCGGCTGAACCGCAGCCAGGCCAGACCGAAGAAGATCGTCGCGTACCCGAGCGAAACGATCGTGCCTTTGACCATGTCTGTGGTCTGGATCGGCGTCGACAACAGGCCCAGCCACGCCTGCCCGTAGTGCGTCGGCAGGTAGTCGCGGATCGAGCCGAGCGCCGTGATCTGGTCCAGGATGCTCGACAGGATCTGCAGCAGCACCGCGCCGCCGACCGCTCCCAGCGGCGCGTCCGTCGACACCGACAGCAGGAACGCGAGGCCGGCGACGACGAGCAGGCTGACCGCGATGTAGGCGACGATGCCGAGCAGCCGCCACAGGGCCGGGGTGGCCGCGATGTCGTCGGAGACGTTGGAGCTGAGCGGGTGCCAGCCGTAGCGCAGCGTGCCGGCCGCCAGCGCCGTTGCCACCAGGAGCGCGAGCGCGACCGCGCAGTAGGTGAGCGCGGCCAGCAGCTTCGTGCCGAGCAGCGCGCCCGCGGCACCGGGATCGCCAGCAGGTAACGCAGCGACCCCCAGCGACGCCTCGCTCGCGACCGTGTCACCGCAGAACAGTGCGACGACCACGATGAGCAGGAACGACGCCGAGACGAGCAGCGTGAAAAGGGCGAAGTTCAGGCCACCGCTGGTCGCGATCGTCGCGAGCGCCGCGAACTGACCCCGTTCGTTGCCACTGTCCTGCCGGCTGTTGCCGCCGAACTCGAACGCGATCAAAATGATCAAGGGCAGAGCAACCATGAAACCGAGCGTTATCTGGGTACGCCTTCGCGCGAACTGCCGCCGCATCTCGGTGCCGTAGGAGAGCGTGGCGCCGGGGCGATAGCCCACCGCACCCGCCGGGCTCTCGATCGTGCTCGCAGCCATTACCGCTCCCCACTTGCCTTGGTGTCCCCGCCGACCAGCGAGAGGAACGCGTCTTCCAACCGGCGCCGGGGTGCCACCCGATCGACTCCGATGCCCGCCTTGACCAGCGCGGCCACCACGTCGGCGCGAGGCGTGCCGTTCATGTCGACGACCAGCCCGGTGCCTTCGGCCACGACGTCCGCACGCCCGCCAGTGCCATCGAGCACCGCGGTCGCGCCGGGCAGGTCGGAGACGTCGAACTGCACCGACGGCGAGTCACCGACGATGTCGTCGACCGGGCCGTCCGCCACCTTCTCGCCCTTATGCATGACAACGACGTGCGTACACGTCTGTTCCACCTCGGCGAGCAGGTGGCTGGAGACGAGCACGGCCCGGCCGTCGGTCGCGTACCGCCGCAGCACCCGTCGCATCTCCGCGATCTGCGGCGGATCGAGGCCGTCCGTCGGTTCGTCGAGCACCAGCAGTTCCGGCAGGCCCAGCATCGCCTGCGCGATCGCGAGCCGCTGCCGCATGCCGTGGCTGTAGGTCTTCACCCGCCGGTCGATCGCGCTGCCGAGACCAGCGATGTCGAGGGCTTCACTCATGTGTGCGTCCTCGATCGGGCGCCCGGTCGACATCCAGTAGAGCCGCAGGTTCTCGCGGCCGGACAGGTGCGGCAGGAACCCGGGACCTTCCACCAGCGCGCCCAGCCGAGACAGCACCGGAGATCCGGGCACGAGCCGGTGCCCGAAGACGTAGATCTCACCGCGAGTCGGCTGGGTCAGGCCCATCAACACGCGCAACGTCGTGGTCTTGCCGGCACCGTTCGGCCCGAGGAGCCCCAGCACCTGGCCCCGGGTCACGGTGAGGTCGAGCGTCTCCACCGCCACGAAGTCGCCGTACTCCTTCCGCAGATTACGTACGACCAGCGGGGTGTCGCCGTACTCCGGGTGGACCGTGCCGGCCTCGCGGTGGCCCCGACGACGACTCCACCAGATCAGCAGGGCGATCGCGATGGCGAGCACGACGACGATGATCGCGAGCGCCCACCACCAGCCGGCGCCCGCTTCGGCCAGTTGGGTGCTGTGCACGGTCGGCAGCGACACCGTGCCGTCGCCGATCCCGACGGTGTAGACGGTCGGCTGCGGCCGGTGTCGCGTACGCCTGGTCGGAGGTGGCCACGGTGATCCGCAGCCGGTGGCCCGCCTCGAAGCGGTGGACGATCGCGGGCAGCGTGACCGTCACGGGGGAAGCGGTGTCGATGGTGGTGCCGAGGTTGGCGAGGCGCACCGGCGCGACCAGCCCGTCCGGCAGCGTCAGCCCGGTCGTCGAGCCGGGATCCACGTCGTACAGTTTGACGAAGACGACGGCGGATCCGGTCGGCGACGCCACCTTGATCTGCACCGTGGGCGAGCCGACGACGTCGACGCCCTTCGCCAGCTTCGCGGAATAGAAGTCGGCGTGCTGGCCGGGCACCTCGGACACGATCCCGTTGACGAAAGACGCGAGGCCGCCACCCGTACCCGGCAACGAACTGATCGCGGCCGGAGTCGACGACGGCGGATTCGCTGCGGGCTGGGGCGGGCCGGCGACTATGACGTTCGTCCGGGCCTGCCCGCCGAGGCCAGGGTATTTCGGCACCTGGAACGCGGTCGCGACGAGACCGTTACTGTTCGCGTCGAGGCCGGCAATGCGCGAGTAGGTGAACGAATCCGACGGCACCGGGCCGGCGTGCTTCAGGTAGCGGTCGAGCCACGTGTCGGTGAGGTTGTTCAGCCGGTCCTGGTCGGCCTGCGGTCCCGAGCCGCCGTCGTGACCGCCGGTGTACCAGGCGACGCGAACGGTCGTGCCGTGTGCCGCGAGGCCCTTCGCGTTGGCGTCCGCCTCGGACAACGGGAACAGCGAGTCGGCCTCACCCTGGATGAGCAGCGTCGGCGCGTCGATCTGGTTGATGACCGACTCCGGACTCGAACGTTGCAGCAACGCGATCGCGGCCGGGCTCGCCTTGCCGTCCGTGGCGATGGAGAGGTAGGCCGCGCACACATCGGCGGCGAAACGGCCGCACGCGGGGTTTGCCGGCGGGGTCGCGGGCACGGTCGGGCCGGCACCTGCGCCCGTTCCTGCTCCTGTCCCTGACCCCGCGATCGAGGTCAGCGACGCGCCGCTGCTGCCGAAGAACAGACCGGCCCACGCCTTCTTGAAGACACCGTCGGCCGCGGAACCACCCGTGGCCGACGGCAGGAACGCCTTCGACAGGTCGTTCCACGTGATCATCGGGACGATCGCGTCGACCCGCTTGTCGTGGCCGGCCAGCATGAGCGACAGCCCGCCGCCGTAGGAGCCACCGACGGCGGCGACCCGCGGGTCGTTGGCGTCCGTCCTGCACGACCTCCGGCTGCGCGCCGAGCCAGTCGATCAGCTG
This sequence comes from uncultured Actinomycetota bacterium, assembly GCA_963797605.1. Classification (GTDB taxonomy): domain Bacteria; phylum Actinomycetota; class Actinomycetes; order Mycobacteriales; family Micromonosporaceae; genus DASQPR01. The sequence continues at coordinate 69,621 of CAWCPX010000015.1, forward strand.
CGAGGCGTCCTTGACCTCCCAGTCCGGGCTGTCCAGGTGGATCTGCCCGCCGCTGCGCCCGAAGCCCTCCGCGGTCCAGGTCATCACGGCGTACCCGTGATCGACGAGGTCTTTGGCCTGGTCGGTGACGCTGTCCTTGGTGCCGCCGAACCCGTGCGCGAGCAGGACGGCCGGCACCGGGTGGTTCGGCGCTCGCCGAATTCGGCACGTAGAACGTCGTGTCGAGCGACACGGGGGTGGTGCCGTCCGGGCCGGTCATCACGGGCAGCATCTGGGCCGACGTGCTGTAGCCCTTACTCGACGGCACCGCCGCCCACACGAGCAGGCCGAGCACCACGACGCCGATCGCGGACCAGGTGACGACGCGGCGACGGGTCCACCGGATGTGCGGGAGCATGCGGCGGAGCCGGCCGGGCGTCGGTTGCGACCGGCCGGGCGTCGAGTCAGACATGCGATCACGGTACGTCGCGCTGCTGAGATGATCGTCAGCCCACCGAGGTATCCGAACCGCGCCGTCGTACGCCGAAGGCTTTATATGCACTTCGATTTCCATAGCTAGGCTGGTCGGGTGACCGCTCCCACGTTGACGCTGACCGCCACGCTCCGTCCGGCCGCGCTCGACGCCCGGCGCGGCATCGTCCGGCTGCATCCCGAGGTGATCATGGCGCTCGGGCTGCGTACGGGTGATCCAGTCACGCTCACGGGCCGCCGGGTCAGTGCCGGTCTCGTCGCCGTCGCCGCGCCGGGCGCGTCACGCTCGCAGCTCTACGCCGACGATCTGCTCCTCGGCAACCTCGGGCTGCGCGACGGCGGTGAGGTGAAGGTCGCGCCGGCCCCCGTCGTCGCTGCCACCCGAGTCGACGTGGTCGGTCCACCCGACCTGCAGTCGGTCGTCTCCGCCGACATGCTGCGATTCGCGCTCCTCGGCAAGCTGGTGAGCGCGGGCGACGACGTGTCGCTGCTCCCGCAGGACGTGATCGCGCCACCGAACGTCGGCCCGCTGATCCGAGCCGCCCGCGCCTCGTTGCGCAACACGGTCGGCTTCGCGTGGACCTCCGCACTGCTCACCGTGATCGCGTGCGAACCGGAGCACGCCGGCCTGGTCACGATGGACACCGTGGTCGGCTGGCGCGACGGACAGAGCACCCACAACACCGAAACCCTCCTCCGGGTACGCGCTCCGCTCGACTCCGCCACCCAGAGCTCGGCCACGGCCACCGTGGTGCCGCCGGTGCCGAGCCTCGACGACCTGCCCGGGCTCCGGAAGCAAGCGCGGGAGCTGACCGAACTCCTCGATCTCGGCTTCCACCACTCCGAGGTGCTCGGCAAGCTCGGCACGACGATCTCCCTGGGCGTGCTGGTCACCGGGCCGAACGGCTCGGGCAAGTCGGCGATGGTGCGCGCGGTGGCGGGCGCCGTGTCGGCCTCGGTGACGGCGCTCTGGGCTCCGGAGGTCGCCGCGCTGACCAACAACGACGCCGCGACCAGGCTGCGCGCTGCCGCGTCCACCGCGGTGGCCCACCGACCGAGCGTGCTCCTGATTTCCGACATCGAGGCGCTGATGCCACGCGATGAGGCCGCGGCCCCGCTGGCGACCGTGTTCCGGCAGGTGGTAGCCGATATGCTGCGGGCCGGCGTGGCCGTGATCTGCACGACCGGGCGGCCGGAGGCGGTCGATCCGAGCTTTGCGGGCGCCCGGGATGCTCGACCACGAGATCGCGGCTCCCCTGCCGGACGCGTCCGGCCGCCGGGAACAGCTGGCCGTGCTGACCCGGCAGATGCCACTCGCTGAAGACCTGCATCTTGACGACGTGGCCGGGCGGACCCCCGGATTCGTCACCGCCGACCTGGCCGCACTGGTCCGGGAGGCGGGCGTACGGGCGGCGCTCCGGCAGAAAACCGAATCCGGCTCGCCGATGGTGGCGCTCGCCGACTTCAACGCCGCCCTCGAAGTCGTCCGTCCGACCAGCCTCGGCGACTCGACGCTGGAACTCGCGAAGACGACGCTCGACGACGTCGGTGACATGGTCGACGTCAAAGAGGTGCTGACCGAATCCGTGCTGTGGCCGCTGACCTATCCGGACACGTTCGCCCGACTCGGCGTCGAGCCGCCGCGCGGCGTGCTGCTCTACGGGCCGCCCGGTTGCGGGAAGACCTTCCTGGTCAAAGCGATCGCCGGCACCGGCAAGGCGAACGTGCTGTCGGTCAAGGGTGCCGAGCTGTTGTCGAAGTGGGTCGGTGACAGCGAAGCGGCCGTCCGAGCCTTGTTCCGGCGCGCTCGCGATGCGGCGCCGACGCTGGTGTTCCTCGATGAGGTCGACGCGCTGGCGCCGGTGCGCGGGCAGTCGTCCGACGGCGGCACCACGGATCGGGTCGTGGCCGCGTTGCTGACCGAACTGGACGGTGTCGAACCGCTGCGCAACGTCGTCGTGGTCGCCGCGACGAACCGCCCGGACCTGGTCGACCCCGCGTTGCTGCGGCCAGGGCGGTTGGAGCGGCTCGTCTACGTGCCCCCGCCGGACGCCGCCGCGCGATCGGAGATCCTGCGGGCCGCGGCTCGGTCGGTGCCGCTGGACTCCGGTGTGGACATTGCCTCGCTCGGTGCTTCGCTGGAAGGGTTTTCGGCCGCGGACTGCACGGCGCTGGTGCGGCAGGCGGCCCTGGCCGCGATGCGGAAGTCGTTGGACGCGGCGACGGTCAGCGCTGCCGATGTGGAGGCGGCGCGGGCTCGGGTGCGTCCGTCACTCGACGCTGGCCAGGTGGCGGCGTTGGCTGCTTATGCGAGCACGCACTCCGTCGGTTAGTGCCTGAGTCAGGAGGCCATGCGGGCCCGGGACCGGGTGGCTCTCAGCCGACGCAGCCGCCCGACCACCAGCGGGTCGAAGGCCAGCGCCTCCGGCATCTCGAGGAGCCGATTGAGCATCTGGTAATAACGCGTCGCCGATAAGTCGAACTGCTCGCGGATCGCCTGCTCCTTGCTCCCCGCATGCCGCCACCACAGGCGCTCGAAGACGAGCATGCCGCGTTGTCGCTCGGTCAGTTCGCGGGTCGGTGCCTCGGCGTGGGCTTTGACGCTGGCCCCAGCGAACTCGGGATCGTCGTCGAAGTCGGGGTCATCGAACACGAGACCATCGAGCTCCGCGCCGGTCAGGGCGGCGGCACCGGACGCGACCTGTTCGTCGGTGGCCGCTGCGACGACGTCGTCAAGAACTTCGACAGAGGCCCGGGGCAGCACGCTGGTCATGCCCGAAAGACTACCGTCGCCCTCGGACAAACGTCCGACCGCCGATGACCAACGAGATTCGCGTTTGCGCTGCTCGGTTCGGCAATGATCGGTGACGGCGGCGGAACGACGTACCAACGAATGGCATCAACCGGGTGTGGCCTCGGCAAACCGAAGGTTCTCTGCTTTCGGCAACCCACGGCGAACGCGATTTACGTGTGGATACTCGCGTTCGGCCGCCTCTATACTTCCGACGACCCGCGCGGCGGGTACCGGGGGATGAGGCGTAGTGCGTCCATTTTTGGCAAAATCTGCCGTCATCGTGCTGGCGCTCGCAGCCGGAGGCGCGGCTGGTGTTGCGGGCGCTGCCGCGCCGGCGTTCGCCGTTGGTGGCACAACCCGTTACGTCGATTCTCACTGCGCCACGGCCGGCGACGGCTCAGTCGCGACGCCGTTCTGCACGATCTCGGCCGCGGTTGCCGTGGCCCAGCCGGGTGACACGGTCACTGTCGAGCCGGGAACATACGTCGAGAGCGTGACGTTGCCGCGTTCCGGCACGGCGGTCGCACCGATCACGATCGCCGGTGTCTACGCGCCCGGCGGTCACACGCAGGTCGGCGCACCGACTGGCCCGGTGTTCGCGGTCGCCGGTGTCAGTCACGTCGTCATCAAAAACTTCGAGATGATCTCCGTTGCCAGCCCGGCCGTCCTGATCAGCGACTCGTCCGACATCACGGTCGACTCGTCGTCCATGACCAGCAGTGCGACGGCTGCGACGGTTTCGGTGACCGGCGCGTCGGCGAATGTGTCGATCACCCGCGACTACGTTCGTCCCACCAAGGGCGTCGGCATCGCTGTCGATCCCCAGATCCCGGGCGTCGTGATCAGCACGAACGTGCTGTCCGGACTATCCAAGGCGGCGACCGCGGTGACTGCGGTCGACGACCCCGGCATCGCCGTCACCAGCAACACCATCATGACCGCCTGCGGCGTCGGGATCGCGCTGACCGGAGCATCCACGGACGCGACGATCGCGAACGACATCGTTGCCACCGGCGGCATCAGCGGTAGCGTCTGTGCCGGCGCTCCGGCCGCCATCACGGTCGCGCCGGGCTCGGCCTCGACGACAACGGCCGACTACAACCTGATCGATCCGCGCAGCACCGGCCCGCTGTACACCTGGGGCAGCACAACGTACGCGACGCTCGCGCCGTTCACCGCCGCCACCGGCCAGGGCGGCCATGACCTCGCCGTAGATCCGCAACTGAACACGGCGGTAGCGGTGCCGGGCGGGGTTTTGTTCACGGAGAGGGCAACCTCCCCGGCGATCGATTCCGCCGACGCGAACGCTCCGGGCGAACTGGCGACCGACGAGATGGACATGTACCGCGCCGATGATCCGGGCGTGTCCAACACGGGCACCGGAAACAGCCACGCCGACCGCGGTGCATCGGAGTTGTTCGGCCCGGCTTCCGGCCTCGGCGGTTACATCGTGCCGCAGGCTGCGGGCACGCCGTTGACGACGGGTGTGTCCGCGTCCGATTCTTCGAGTTGGACGACCGACGGCCCGTACCAGGTCAACGCATTCCGTGGAGACGACGGCAAGTATTGGGCGGTCACCCGCGGCACGAGCACGACCGTGACGTTCATGCGCGCCGGCACCCACTGCGTGTCCGTATGGCAGACGACAAATCGATTCTTCACGGCGAGCAGCGGGAACACCTGCACGACCGTCGGGGCGGTCTACACCTCGTTGGCGCCCACGCGTCTGCTGGACACTCGCACGAGCGTGCCTGTCGCAGCCGGCGGCGACGTCACAATCTTGGTGTCCGCAACCGGGATGCCCGCCGCGGCCGCGGTTTCCGCCGTGGTGTTGAACGTTACCGCCACGCAGCCAACGGCCGCCGGATCGTTGACTGTCTTCCCTGCCGGCACGACCCTGCCGGCAACTTCGAACATGAACTTCGCGGCGCACGCCACCGTGGCCAACGTCGTCACCGTGCCCTTCGGAAACGGCTCCATCGTCGTGCACAACAGCAGCGCAGGCACCGTGTACGTGATCGCCGACCTCGAGGGCTATTACAGCGGGACCGGAGACAACTTCGCCCCGACCGCGCCTATTCGGGTGCTCGACACCCGCCACGCGACCGGCGTGCCCACCACGGCGCCGCTGGCGGCCGGAGCGACGATCACCCTCGACATGTCTTCGGCCCTGCCCGCTGGTGCTCATGCAGCGATCCTGAACGTCACCGCAACGGGCGCGACCTCCACCGGCTACCTGACCGTCTTCCCGGCCGGCACCACCCTGCCGACCGCGTCGAACCTCAACTATACGAGCGGATCCACGGTGGCGGCCGAGGTCATCGTGCCTGTCGTCAATGGCAAGATCCAGATTTACAACGGCAGCAGCGGCACCACGCACGTGATCGGCGACGTCACGGGATGGTTCGGTTCGGCATCGGCTGGGGCGACCAGCCAATTCGTTCCCTACGGCCCGGAGCGCGCCATCGACACCCGTGGCAACGACGACGGCCCGATCGAGCCCCACCAGGCGTTCTACACGTACGCCGCGTGGCCATCTGTCTGCGGCCCGGTCTGTCCGGTGCCGACCGCGTACGTCCTGAACATCACCGCGACGCAGGAGACATCGTCGGGATACCTGACGGTCTACCCGGTTGCGCCCGCTCCGCCCAACTCCTCCACGCTGAACTTCGTGGCCAACCAAACCATCGCGAACGCGACCACGGTCGGGAGCAACGCGGGCATGCAGACCTTCAACGGCAGCACCGGCACGTTGCAGTTGATCGTCGATGAGCAGGGCTACTACATCGACCCAACGAAAGGCAACGGCTGACACGGCGCCGAGCGCGCACGTCGGGATCGGATCGCAAAGAAGTCAGACGCGCACGATCGTCAATCCGGCCTCGGCGAACGGCGCCAGCACCTCGTCGGTCGCGCCGCCGTCGGTCACCAGGGTGTCGATGCGCTCGATCGGGCAGATGCGGGCGAACGCGTGCTGGCCGAGCTTCGAGCTGTCCGCGATGATCACGACGCGGCGGGCCCGGGCGACCATCAGGTTGTTCATCGCGGCCTCGCCCTCGTGGTGGGCGGCGGCGCCGAGCACGACGTCGAGCGCGTCCACGCCGAGCAGCGCGATGTCGAGCGTGACCTCGCGCAGGATGCCGCCGGCGAGCGGCCCGACCAGTTCGAACGACTGCGGCCGCACCACGCCGCCGGTGACCACGATCTTCATCCGGGAGCGGACGAGCAGTTCGTTCGCGATGTTCAGCGCGTTCGTGACGACCGTCAGCTGTGCGCCGTCGGGCGTCGTCGCCAGCTCGGGCCGCACCGCCAGGGCCCGCGCGACCTCGGTCGTCGTCGTGCCGCCGTTGATCGCCACGACCATTCCGGGCGAGACAAGCGCAGCGGCCGCAGCTCCGATGCGCTGCTTTTCCGCCGAATGCTTCGCGGTTTTGTAGCGCAGGGGCAGATCGTAGGAGACGCCGTTCGCCACCGCGCCGCCACGCGTACGCGTGATCATCTGCTGCTGGGCGAGTTGATCGAAGTCGCGGCGGATCGTCGCCTGGGAGACGCACAGCCGGTCGGAGGCGTCCTCGACCGTGACCCGACCGCTGTTCGTCAGCAGTTCGAGCAGGGCGTTCCACCGCGCGTAGCGATCCACGTGACTCCTCTTGCACCAAAGCTGAGTGATGTGTGCACAATCATGCGCGAAACATCGGGCAGTTCGTCGAGTAGGGTGCGCGGAATGTGACCGCGGTGTGGCAGAAGGAGGCAGCGCGCGTGGATGACGTCGTGATCGCGATCGACATCGGCGGGACCGGCATCAAGTGCGCGCTCGTCGACGCGGACCAAACGATTCGCCACGTCGAACGCCATCCAACCGGTGCCGAGCGCGGGCCGGACGCGGTCGTCGACACCATCGTGGGCATCGCCGCCGCGCTGGCCGACACCGCCCGAGCCGCCGATCTTACTCCGATCGCGGTCGGCATCGTGGCGCCCGGCGTGATCGACGAGGTCAACGGCGTCGCCGCTTGGTCCGCGAACGTGGGTTTTCGCGACGTGCCCCTCCGCGATCTCGTCCGTGACCGCGTCGGGCTCCCGGCCGCGCTCGGGCATGACGTGCGTGCGGGCGCGGTCGCCGAGGCCCGTCTCGGTGCTGGTCAAGGGGTCGATCGTGTCTGGTTCGTGCCGATCGGCACCGGCATCGCGGCCGCCTACGTGATCAACGGCCACACCGACCCGGGGGCTCACGGCGCGTCCGGCGAGATCGGGCACGTCGTGGTGCGGCCCGGCGGCCCGAAATGCGGCTGCGGCCAGGTCGGATGCCTCGAAGCGATCGCGTCGGCGTCGGCGGTGGCGCGTCGTTATCAAGAGCTGACGGATCGAAGAGCTGACGGCACGAGATGTGGTGGTACGCGCATCCGCGCACGAACCCGCGGCCGAACAGATCTGGTCGGAGACGATCGACGCCCTCGCTGACGGCCTGCGCATCGGCATCACGCTCTACGACCCCGACTTGATCATCGTTGGCGGCGGGCTCGCCGAGGCCGGAGCGATGCTGCTGGAGCCGCTGACGGAAGCCGTACGCGCCCGACTCACCTTCCAGACCATGCCGACCGTCACCGGGGCGGCGCTCGGTGACGAAGCCGGTTGCCTCGGCGCCGCTCTGCTCGCGCTCGACTTGATCGCCAAACCCATTGAAGGAGTCGCATGAGCGAGCTTGCCGGAGCGAACCATGTAACAGCAGGTCCGCGCGCCTGCGAAGCGGGGGCGGGCATGAGCGAGCTTGCCGGCCGCATCGTCACGCCCGATGGCGTCATCGAGGGGACCCTCCACCTCGACGGCGCGCGTATCGCGGCGGTCACGCCCGGCCCGATCGACACCGACGCGCCGTGGTTCGTGCCCGGCTTCGTCGACATGCATTGTCACGGCGGCGGGGGTCACACGTTCACGACCGGCGATGCCGCCGCCGTCCGGGCCGGTGCCGCCTTCCATGCCGGCCACGGCACCACGACGCTGCTGGCCAGCCTCGTCAGCTCGCCGTTCTCGGTCATGCTGGACGCGACGAAGGCGTACGCGCCACTGGTGGCCGAGGGGGTCATCGGCGGCATCCATTTCGAGGGCCCGTACCTCTCCGAAGCCTGTTGCGGCGCGCAGAACCCGGCCTTCCTGCGGGATCCGTCGATCGACGAGCTGACGCGGTTGATCGACGTCGCCGACGGGGGCATCCGGATGATGACGATCGCACCCGAACGCGCCGGCGCCCTGGAGGCGATCGCGTTCCTCGCAGCGCAGGGCGTGATCGCCGCCGTCGGACACACCGACGCCACGTACGCGCAGGTGCTCGACGCGATCACGGCGGGTGCGAGTGTCGGCACGCACGTCTTCAACGGCATGCGCCCACCCCACCACCGCGCGCCCGGCCCCGTGTACGCGCTCCTCGGCGCGCCCGGCATCGTCTGCGAATTCGTGGCGGACGGCGTACACATGGCCGACGAGACGCTGTCGTTCGCGACCGGGGTCGTCGGAAACTCGCGGGCGGCACTGATCACCGACGCGATCACGGCGACCGGCATGCCCGACGGCGCGTACGAGCTCGGTGGCCAAGCCGTATCCGTAGCCTCCGGCGTCGCGCGGCTCACGACGACCGACGGAACCCAGGGTGCCATCGCCGGCAGCACGCTCACGATGGACGCCGCCTTCCGGCGAGCCGCCCGGGTCACGGGTTCAATCGTCGACGCGTCTCGGGCGGCTTCGACCACGCCCGCGGAGACGCTTGGTTTTACCGATCGGGGTGCGCTGGCGCCGGGGCTGCGAGCAGACATTCTGCAGCTCGACGGGGATCTGCGCGTGCAATCGGTGATCCGCGGCGGCGAGCGGTTGTAGTTGTGCCGGGCTGTATTGCTCTGCTACCTCCGGAGGTAGCAGAGCAATAGCAGCCGACAGGAGATATGTCCGCCGCCGGAGCGCAGGCACCCGATAAGAGAATGGCCGCCGCCGGAACGCCAGCCGCCAGAACGTAGGTCGCCCAGAACGCTGGCGCGCAGAACCCGGCCGCGCAGAACCCGGGCCACTATCAACGCAGGCGCCTCGGCGGCCGATCAAACCAGCTGATCAACGGCCGCCGGCGTCGACGTGACCATCTCGGCTTCCCAACGCGAGAACACCGGTTTGTCCCAGCCGCGCCGCGTCAGCCAACCGCCGAGCGGCACCGCGTCCCACGGCACGCGTGCGATCAGCCGCCACAGGAACAGCCCGAGCAGCACGCCCGCCACGGTGTCGCTCAGCCAGTGAAATCCCAGGTAGACCGTGGTGACGCAGAGCACGACCGGCGGCACGATCCGGATCACCCAGAGCCATCGGCGCGGCAGCCAGACCGACAGCAGGAGCGCGAGCGTGCCGTACCAGACCAGTGCGTTCGCCAGGTGCCCGGACGGATAGGAGATGCCACCGCTGCCGAAGCGTTCCGGATGCGGCACGAGCGCGTGCGGTGCGGCCCGATCTGTCCAATCTTTTAGCAGCGTGATCGAGATGAACGTCAGCGCGAACGCCATCACGACCGGCAACACCGGCCGCACCGAGTGCCGCTTCCAGCCGATATAGGCGGCGAGCAGCAGCGACACGATGGTGAAGAAGCCGCCCTGGCCGAACTCGTTACCGGCCCGGGCCAGCCAGTAGAGCACCCGTGGCCGGTGCCCGTCGGCCCAGTTCCGCACGGCCAGGTCGATTCCGAGCAGGTGCCGGTTCCACAGCAGCCAGGTCAGGACGACGAAAGCGACCACGAGCAGGCCGTCGAACGACCATCCGGCCGGCCGTACCCGTGATCGCTTCCGTTCATTCATAAACCCAGAGGCTAGCTCAGCCGAGATACTTCTTTACCTGCGCGTAGATCAGCGACATCCGGACACCGGAGTTCGGGCAGCCGCCGAAGTGGTGCAACGCGATGACCTTGTTCGTAACGCGGGAGATCACCGGCGAACCGGACGAGCCGCCCTGCGTGTCGCAGTAGTAGGAGACGTCGGTGCCGGCCGTGAAGCCGTCGGCGGCCGGGTCGTCGACCTCACAGTCGCCACCGTGATCCTGGTCGGACGCCATCGCGATCTCGGTCGGGTTGCCCTCCGGGTGCTGCGGGATGTAAAGCTCGGTGCCCGCCTTCACCGGTGCCGTGTCGATCGTCAGGTAGCCGAACTTCTGCACCTGCGGGAAGTCGTACACGCTGAAAAGGGTGTAGTCGAGGTTCGCGTTCGTCGCGAAGACGTGATCGCCCCACACCTTCGTCGTCGCGAGCGTGTCGAAGCCGCCGCACACGGCGCACTCGTAGTTGAACCAGACCTCCGTGTTGCGCGCCTCGGCTTGCGTCGTGAAGCAGTGGTGGTCGGTCAAGAGCCGGTCGGTCGGGCCGACCCGCCACGCGGTGCACAACTCGGTGCCGTTGATCAGCAGCCGGGCGACGGCCTTCGAGGCCTTGTAGGCGACCGGGTCCGAGGATTTGTAGCAAACCGCGTCGACCGAATCGTCGCTGCCACACACGGTCTCGGTGCGCGGATCCTGACCCTCGGCCGCCGCGACCGCCTTGATCGCTTTGTCACGCGACGCGTCATCCGCGTCCTGCTGCCTGCGGCGCTCCGCCGGCGTGAACCCGTGCGCCACCTCGTCGATCACGACGTCCGACGGCGTGAGCACGGCCCCGAGGCCGACTGTGTCCGTGGTCGTCGACTCGGTGCCGTGGTGCAGCGTGACGATCGCGGTGTCGCCGTCGATCGACATGCCCCAGCGGTCAGCGTCACCGGTCAAGAGATCGGTCAAACCCATAGAGCTTTTCGCGTGGTACGTGTACGACTCGCTGTGTTTCGCGTCCCCGAGCGTCAGATAGTCGCCCGGTGCCATCAGCAGCCGGGAGAAGTGCACCTTCACGTAGGACGCGCCCGGATAGCGCAGCGCCACCGACGTGGATCCGGCGTCGCTGAGCGTCTTCGTGACGTGATCGACGGTTCCGACCGTCTCCGGACCGTTCGCCGCCTCGGCCCGCAGCTGGCCGATCTGCTCGGCGGATAGCTGCGGCGAGCCGATCGATGCCACCGCTCCCGCCTCCGCCGCCGATTTCGCGCCGGCCGACGAGGACGCGAAAGCGACCCCCGTCATCGCGATGATGACGCCGAGTCCGACGACCGTGCCCATCGTGCGCCGCATGGCGCCACCTCCCGAGTCTCTACGTGCCCGGAGGGTGTAACGACGGACCTAGCCGATGGGCGCGTCTTCGCTGTGTTCCAGGATTCGTGACAAACCGACCCGGGAGCCGACCACGACGAGGCGGTCTCCGGCTTCGAACACGCGCGCCCAATCGCGGGCGAGCACCGTCTGCCCGCGCGCGTCCCGGATCGCGAGGAGACGCATCTGGCCGGGGTCATGCACGTCCGTGATCGCCTTTCCGACCAGCCACGAGCCGTCGACGACCGGCACCTCGGCGACCAGCAGCACGCGCCGTCGCACCGGGATCGTGCCGATGACTTCGCGACCGAACATGGCTGCGGCGAACGCCGGTGCGGCCAGATAGGAGACGCTGCGGGAGGTGGTGATGTTGAAGGTGCGGTTGACGCGATCGGCGAAATCGCCATCGAACAGGCGCAGCACGACGCGCAGATCGTCACAGAGTTCCCGGCCCTGAAGCGCGTATTCGAGGTTGATCACGTCGTCGGTCGTGAGCACGACGAGCGCGGACGCGTTGCTGACATTCGCGCGGCGCAGCGTGCTTTCTCGGCGGGCGTCGCCCACCACGAAGTGAATCCGGTTCTCTCGCAGGTATTGCGCGCCGACCGGATTTTCCACGTGGTCGACCGCGACCACTTCCCGGCCGCGCTCGTGCAGCGTGCGCAGCACGTTCGTGCCCAGATTGCCGAGGCCGACGACGACAACGTGGTCGCTTTCCGGCGCGTCCAGGGCCCCGGGCGACAGCGCGAGCCGAGCGTGTACGCCGGCCTGCACGATCGCGGCCGACACCAGCGGGATCATCGCGACGCCGGCGAGCGTGACCGTGGTCTGCACGATCTGCGCGAGCGGAGGCAGCGAGAGATCGGCGTTGCCGGCGCCGACCGACGTGAACAGCATCAGGTAGGCGGATTCCGGCAGGGACACGTGCGGGTCCGGGTTGATGAGCCAGAAGAGCACCATGCCGCTGAGCACGATGAGGCTGAGCAACCCGAGGATCAGCAGCAGCCCGCGGCTCACGAGCGGCACCGCATTCTCGCCGAAGAGCCCACGCCGCACGTTGTGATAGATCCGGCGCACGCGGCGACGAGGCGTGTGCACCGGCTTCGGCTCGGCGGCGACCTCGTTGTCGAACACGAGCACCAGGTCGGCACTGTCCTCATCGTCGGGCAGGAGCACCGGTGACGGCACCCCGTCGATGACCGCGAGTCCACAGACGATGGTGCGGTCGCCGACCTGGCTGCGCCGGACCACCCTGGCGACGTTCGGCCCGATCGGCACCACCGTCGGATCGATGACGCCGAGGGACGCGGCCACGAACGCGGGTGCCGCAATCTCCACATCGGACAGAACCTGTGCGTCTTCGAAGAGTTCGCCGAGCCGTCGCACGAGCGTCGAGTTGTGGACGCGGAGGATCACGCGTACCCCTGGGCAAATCTCTTGGGCTTGCAGTGCCGCGTAGACGTTGCCCACGTCGTCACGGCTCACCAGCGCGACCGCGTCGGCGGTGGTCAGACCCGCGGCCCGAAACGCGTCCGCGTCAGGTTGGTCGGCACGCACGATGCGAACGCGGTTCATGCGCGCGATGCTCGGACCGTGGCCCGACGCAGGGTCGGCCAGAATCACGGTCACGTCGGCTCGGTAACGCATCGAGAGCTCTTCGACCAGCCGGTACGCGAGAGTTGTGTCGCCGCAGACGATGAACTGGCGACCCGTGGCGCCGGAGCGCTCGGCCTCGTCGACGATGGCGCGCTGTGAAGGAATTCTCGCTTCCGTTGCACCAGCGGATTCCAGTGGGCGCGTCACAAGCGTTGATCGTACGGACGGCGCGCGTACCTGACGACCCTTGGATAGTTTCGCCTGTTAAGTCCGGAACGATCCGGTGCACTCCTCGTTGAACCGTTCGTGCTCGCCAAACCATGAGGGTTGGCGATAAGCGACCGGATGGATTGACAATGAATAAGTGGTTACGCCGTGCCGCGGGTACGGTTGGCCTTGCTAGCGGCGTATTGCTGCTGGTAGGCGGTGCCGCCCAGGCCGACGGTTCCACCAACGCCGCCGCCCAGGCGAGCGACGCACTCCATAATCTGTTCACTCCGTTGGGCACGACAAACCTCGGCCTCTCGCTGGACGTGCCCGGCACTCGCGTCGACACCGGCCTCGTGCCAGACGGGCCGCTCGCGCTCCAGCCGAACGACGGGCGCATCGGCGTCACCGCGCACACGCTCACGAAGAACGGCGCGCCGCAGGACGTGTTCCTGAACGGCAAGCTGCCGGACGTGCTCAGCGTGCTTCCGCTGGCGGGCATCGTGCCACCCGGCGTCGTCGGCCCGGTCACCTCGGCCGCGTTCGGCGCCGCGAACGACGTGACGAACACGATCTCCGACGCGACCACGACCGCTGCCGGCTTCCAGTCGCCGACCTCGGGCGTACACAACCTCGCCTCCGACGTCTCCTCCACGCTCGTCGGCCAGAAGTCCGCGCCCACGACGGAAGGCCTGCCCGTCGTCGGCGGCTTGCCCGTCGTCGGCTCGCTGCTAGGCGGCGGCGGCCCGGTCGGAAACCTGCCGGTCGTCGGTTCCCTGCTCGGTTCCGGCGGCGGCCTTCCCGTCGTCGGCGGTCTCACCGGTGGCCTCCCGCTCGTCGGCGGCTTGACGAGCAGCCTTCCGGTCGTCGGCGGCCTCACGGGCCCGCAGTCGGCCGAGGCGAGTGACGGCCAATGGATCGAGGGTCAGCCCGTTGCCGAGGGCCTGCCGGTCGTCGGCGGCCTCGTCAGCAGCCTGCCCGTCGCGGGCGGTCTCGTCGGCGGGCTTCCCGTCGTCGGCGGCCTGGTCGGCGGCGGCAGCAGCGGTGTCAGTGGCTTGCCGGTCGTCGGCGGTCTCGTCGGACGACCTGCCGGTCGTCGGCGGGCTCACCCGGTCGGACGCGAACGGCATTCCCGATGTCGGCGCTCTGACGAACAGCCTTCCCGTCGTGGGTGGCCTCACCGACAGCCTGCCCGGCGTTGGCGGCCTGACCGACAGCCTTCCCAGCGTCGGCGGGCTCGCGGGCAGCCTGCCGGTCGTCGGCGGGCTCGCCGGCGGTCTTCCGGCGGTCGGGGGCCTCGCGGGCAGCTTGCCCGTGGTCGGCGGCCTCGCGGGCAACCTCCCCCTCGTCGGCGACAAGTCCAGCGGCTCGGCGGGCAAGTCCGCCGGCGCGCGGGCCGGCATCGCGCCGGGTGACGACCTTCTCGGGGGGCTGACCGGCACCGACGAGTCGGCCACCGCCGAGGGCCTGCCGATCGTCGGCGGCCTGGTCAGTAGCCTCCCGGTCGCGGGCGGTCTGGTCGGCGGCCTTCCCGTCGTCGGCGGCCTGCTCGGTGGCGGTAGCAGCGGCATCAGCGGTATCCCCATCGTGGGTGGCCTCATCCAGAACCTGCCGTTGGTCGGCGGGCTCACCGGCGGCCTCGGCGGCGCAACGACCGAGGGTCTTCCGGTCGTCGGCGGCCTCGTCGGGAACCTTCCGGTCGTCGGCGGCCTGCTCGGAAACCTGCCGCTCGTCGGCGGTCTCGCAGGCGGCACGGGCAGCGACGCCGGTTCCCTCGCGGGCATCCCGGCCGTCGGCGGCCTGGTCGGAAACCTGCCGATCGTTGGCGGTCTCGCGAGCGAGCTGCCCTCGGCCGGCGACATCACGACCGCCGCGACCACCTCGACCGGCGCCGTCACCAACAACCTGCCGGTCGTCGGCGCGGTCACGAGCGCGCTGCCGGTCGCGAGTGACCTGAACAGCACGGTCACCACGCCGGACGTGACCACGCCAGCCGGCTCCACCGGTACGTCGAACGTCGCACCGACCACGGTCGCACCGGCTGCCGCGCCGGCGTCGCCGGATCGTTCCGCCCCGACGGCGGACGTACGCCCGGTCGCGGCCGGTCAGGCCGGTGGATTCGTCGGAGCCAAGCCCGAAAGCGCAACCGTCGGCCGGCATGCGGCCGTGACCGAAGGTCTTCCGGTCGTCGGCGGCCTGGTCGGGGGCCTTCCGCTCGTGGGTGGCCTCGCCGGCAACCTCCCGGTTGTCGGTTCCATGCTCGGTGGCGGCGGCGGCCTGATCAACTCGCTTCCGGTGCCGCTGTCGGGCATCACCGGGTTGCCGGTCGTGGGATCGCTGATCCCGTAACGGTTTCGGTCATGTAAGAGGGCCCGGCGAGATCCGGGCCCTCTTGCTGTCACTACTTCATCGGTACGCCCAACGGCGCCACCACGAACTGTCCACCGACGTAGTCGTGCACGGGATCGGTGGGGTCCGGCTCGCCGTACGTGTCGATGAGGTCTTTCGCGAAGCGCTCGGCATCGTCGGCTGGACGGTATCCGAGCGCCTCCGCTCCCGCCAGCGACCACCAGCGGCGCGTGTTGTCGGAGACGGCCCACGCGGTGTGGAAGCCGACCTCGGGCAACGCGAGACACGCGTTCACGAGGCGGCCCGCGTCGAGCGGCGACAGCCAGGTCGCGAGCATGCGGGTCGACGTGGGCTCCTCGTAGCACGAGCCGATGCGCAGCACGATGACGCCGAGGCCGAAGCGCTCGTGGAACAGCGAGGCCAGGGACTCGGTGGCGGCCTTGCTCCAGCCGTAGTAGGTGTCCGGTCGAGGCGTCGGCGGGTCGGGCATCTCCACGGCGCCGGGCGGCAGATCACTGCGGCGATAGAACCCGACGGAGTGGTTGCTCGACGCCAGGATCACCCGGCCGACGCCGGCCGCGACGGCGCCCATGAGCACGTTATGCGTACCCACAACATTGATTTCATTGATCTTTTCGAACGTGGACTCGCTCGGGACACCGCCGAGGTGCACGATCGCGTCCATGCCCTCGCACGCCGTCGCGACGGCCTCCGCATCTGTCACGTCGAGCCGGCTGATCTCGCCGTCGGGGTGCAGATCGGTGCGGACAACCGTGTGGCCGCCGGCGAGCAACGGCGCCGCGAGGATGCGGCCGACCGAGCCGGCAGCGCCAGTGACGAGCACATTCATGCGTTGACGATAAAGCGGGCCGCATCGGTCACCCGGTGCGGCCCGCTTACTGATGCCATTTACAGCCGGACGCCCGACTCCGCGTGGAACGCGTGGTGCGAACCGATACGCGGCTTCACGTAGACCGTGTCGCCCATGTGCGGAGTGTTGCGACCAACGGTGCGGACGACGATGCGCTCCTCGGAGCCGTCGACAGCCGCACTGCCGTAGACGTAAGCGTCGGAGCCCAGCTCTTCGACCAGCTCGACGTTGACGGGAATGCCGCCTTCGCTCTCGCCGACCAGGTCGCTGTCCTCGGGCCGGAACCCGACCGTGACCCGGCCGCCGCTGCCGTCAGCGTTAGCCGCCGCGAGTTGGTCGCGGTCGAGCGGCAGCACGATCGAGCCGAACTGCGCCCCGCCGTCGACGACCTTGACCGTCTTGATGTTCATGGCCGGCGAACCGATGAAGCCGGCGACGAACACGTTGGCCGGGGTGTCGTAGAGCGCCCGCGGCGTGTCGCACTGCTGCAGCACACCGTCGAGGAGCACGGCGACCCGGTGACCCATGGTCATGGCCTCGACCTGGTCGTGCGTGACGTAAACCGTGGTGATGCCGAGCTGGGCCTGCAACGTGGCGATCTGCGAACGCGTCTGTACGCGCAGCTTGGCGTCGAGGTTGGAAAGCGGCTCGTCCATCAGGAAGACCTGCGGCTTGCGGACGATCGCGCGACCCATGGCAACGCGCTGGCGCTGACCACCGGAGAGGGCCTTCGGCTTGCGCTGGAGGTAGTCCTCCAACTGGAGCATGGCGGCGGCGCGCTTGACCGACTCCTCGATCTCAGCCTTCGGCGTCTTGCGAAGCTTCAGGGCGAAGGCCATGTTGTCGTAGACCGTCATGTGGGGGTAGAGCGCGTAGTTCTGGAAGACCATCGCGATGTCGCGGGACTTCGGGGGAAGGTCGGTCACGTCGCGGTCGTCGATGAAAATCGAGCCGTTGTCGACGTCTTCGAGACCGGCGAGCATCCGGAGGCTGGTCGACTTGCCGCAGCCCGACGGGCCGACAAGGACCAGGAACTCGCCGTCTTGCACCTCAAGATCGAGCTGGTCGACCGCGGGGCGCTCGGTGCCCGGATAGATCCGGGACGCCTTCCGATAGGAAACTGTTGCCATGGCAAAGCCACCTCTCACCGGCAGGAACGTGCCGGACGATCCGAGTAAAAGGGTGCCACCCCGAAACCGGGCTGGTGTGGTCACCGTAGGCGCTCGCGGAGGCGTTGCCAACCCATCCGAGGGTGAAGTTTCATGTTTGTGAGGGTTTGCGATGATATGGCGGTACGGATTTCGTGGATACTGAGCGGCGGCAAGATGTAGGCGCCCAGTACGATCGCAACAGCACGCCGACGTGGCGCAATTGGTAGCGCACTCGACTTGTAATCGAAAGGTTAGGGGTTCAAGTCCCCTCGTCGGCTCCAAAGCATAGGCCCACCAGTGTGGGAGTGAAGCCAAGATCATTAGGCATGCTAAGGGCACAACCTAGACTCGATCTTGGCGTTAGAAGCTAGTTCGTTGATGTTGGACGGCACGGCCGAGGACTCTGCCTGTTACACAGAATTGGCGGTCCTTCTTCGGTAGCCAGTAGACGTAGGCCTCCAACGCGTACCGCAGCGCCCGTTGGACCTGCTGGGGCTCGACACCGTTGCTGATCAGGGTCGTAGCGAAGAGCCGACAAGGGTCAAGGGCAGTCCTCGCCAGACGGGCAGACAGCAGGATGATCACTCCGTTGGGGAACGGGCGATTGGGGTTGCTCACCACGAGATACGGGACGACGCCCCGCGCCCGTTACGCGATTGCGCGCAGGGCTGTAGGCTGCGCCGGCATGAGGCCGCCGTTGCATCGGCATATGCAGCTTCGCTCCGCTGCCGCCGGTGGTCCCGTGCCGTGGCGCAGCGGCATCGAATTGCTCGCCTTTGACCTGGTGGTGTGCTGCGCGGGCGTATGCGCGGAGCGGCTCATCGGCCTAAATATCGAGCATCCGTTGTTGTTCGCCACCTTGATGGCTGGCGTGTTGACGATCTATGAGTTGAACGGGCGAGACAGCGAACGTACCGCCCCCCGCCACCGGGTTGTCGCCGTACTCGTCGGAGGCGCGATCGTTTTCGTGCTGGCCAACTTGTTGGAGTCTGTGAACGGCGGATCTGACCTACACCGGTTGGGTCCGTCTATCCTCGGCGCGGCGATGGGCGTGTACGCGTTCATTGCCGTCACGCATCTGCCAGGACAGAATCGACAGTCCGCGCTACCTAGCCCGCGTGCTCACATGGACTCACCGTCTATGCCGAGCACCGATTCTGACCATGAGTGATCGCCGCACGGAACCCAGTGACATCAAGTTCGACGTGGGCTGGCTACGTGCCTCGCTCGGTTAAGGTCCAGGCCTTCTGCGGCTGAGACCGGATGCGTAGTCCGAAGATCACGCCGCGCGCTCGCGGTGGGCTCGGTCATTCTTCAGGCCTACCAGCCCGGCGGCTCCCGATAGCCCGGAGAGGCTCGAAGCCTGTTTCTGTCGGACCTCTCCGGCATGATGAACCGATGACCACCCTCGGCGCCGTATTCCTCCCGTCCTACCCGCCGGAACGCCTCCGCAGCGTCGCCCGCACCGCCGAAGACGCGGGCCTGGAGCAGCTGTGGCTCTGGGAAGACTGCTTCAAAGAAGCCGGAATCTCCATGGTGACCGCCGCTCTCGCCGTCACCGACCGCCTCCAGGTAGGCGTCGGCGTCCTCCCGGTGCCGCTGCGCAACGTCGCTCTCACCGCGATGGAAGTCGCCACCCTCACCCGCATGTTCCCCGACCGCGCCATCATCGGCATCGGCCACGGCGTCATCGACTGGATGGAC
Organism: uncultured Actinomycetota bacterium; assembly: GCA_963797605.1. Classification (GTDB taxonomy): domain Bacteria; phylum Actinomycetota; class Actinomycetes; order Mycobacteriales; family Micromonosporaceae; genus DASQPR01. The sequence continues at coordinate 88,951 of CAWCPX010000015.1, forward strand.
CAGGTCGGTGCGAAGGCGGCTTCACCGCTCGGGCTGCTGCGCGAATACACGACTGCCCTGCGAGCCCTGCTCCGGGGCGAACGGCTGACCGTCGAAGGGCGCTATATTCGGCTGCGTGACGTGGCGCTCGACTGGCCGCCAGCGGTCGCGCCGGCGATTCTCAGCGCGGCCGAGGGCCCCAACACGCTGCGGCTCGCCGGCGAGGTCGCCGACGGCACGATTCTGACCGGCGGCAGCACTCCTGATCAGGTCCGCGCCGCGATCGCGCTCATCAATGAAGGGCGCGAGGCCACCGGCCGCACAGATCCACACAGCATCACGGTGTACGTCCCGATCGCGATCGGCTCCGGGGCGGCTGCACGGCTCCACGCCGACAAGACCTACTTCGGCGTGCCCGACGACGCACCGTTTGGCGTCGGGGGTGACGCCGCCGAGATTGCCGCCGGGCTGCAAGCGTGGGTCAACGCCGGCGCGACCACCGTTGTCGTGCAGCCCACGGCCGACGAAGCCGACCCGGAGGGCTTCGTCCGGTTCGTCGCCGAGCACCTCCGACCGCTCATCGCGTAGCGGGCGACCCTTAGTGCCCGTTCCTGAACTTGGTTCGTGTTCGGCGTGTCGGGCTGTAGATGCAGGGAACTCCTGGTAGATCGAGCGGTGTCTAGACGCCGTTCTGCCAGGAGTTCCGTTGCTATCGTGCCGCATACCCGGCCAGGAGTCTGCCCCGGGCCGTTTTTGTTGTCCTTTCCGCCGTGCACCGCGATGGTGTGCTGCGCAGACGTCGGTATCCGTCGGATATGACCGATGCGCAGTGGGCGGTCATCGACCCGCTATTACCGGACCCGGCCTGGCTGGGCGTGGCCGGCGGGCGGCCGGAGGAGCACTGCCGGCGCACGATCGTGGACGCGATCTTCTACCTGGTCGACAACGGCATCAAATGGCGGGCCCTACCAGCGGATTTCCCACCGTGGTCCACCGTGTACAACTTCTTCGCCGGCTGGCAAGCCGGCGGGATCACCACCCAGGTGCTGGACCGGCTGCGTGAACGGGTCCGGCTCGCCGAGGGGGCGGACGGCGACACCGACGGCGGCGGTCATCGACTCGCAATCGGTCAAAGCCGCAGAGACGGTGTGGCGTGGCAGCCGCGGATTACGACGCGGGCAAGAAGATCAACGGCCGTAAACGGCACATCGCCGTGGACACCGTCGGTCTGCTGATTTGTGTGCTGGTCACCGCGGCCAGCGTCCAGGACCGCGACGGTGCCCGGCCGCTGCTGGCCAAGATGGCCGCCGCCTGTGAGCGGGTGCGGCTGGTCTGGGCGGATGGCGGCTACGCCGGCAAGCTCCTGGACTGGGCCCGGGATACGTTGCACCTGCGGGTTCAGATCGTCAAACGCAGCGACGACCAGGTCGGGTTCGTCGTGCTACCGCGGCGGTGGGTGGTGGAGCGGACGCTGGCCTGGATCACCCGACACCGTCGCTGCGCCCGCGACTACGAAGCCCTGCCCGCCCATCACGAAGCCATGGTCTGCTGGGCCATGATCCGCATCACCAGCCGGACGCCTCGCCACCAGACCATAAGTTCAGGAACGGGCACTTAGGCCTCGCAGAGGGATTAGTGGATGTTTTCGTGTCCTGCTGGCATGGTGATGCAGTGGGCACAGTGGACGGTTCCGAGGCGTCGTTGACGCGGAAGTTCGCGGTGCTGTTCCCGCATCTGGACGAGCGTCAGCGACGTCTGTTGATGGGTGCCGAGGCGCAGGCGCTGGGTCATGGTGGTATCCGTCTGGTCGCCCGCAGCGCCGGCGTCGGAGAGGCGACGGTAGCCCGCGGGGTTCGTGACCTGGCTTCAGGTGGTCATCCGCTCGGGCGGGTCCGGCGGCCGGCGCGGGTCGTAAACGGTTGACCGAGACGAATCCGGATCTGGGGGCGGCGTTGCTGGCGCTGGTCGAGCCGGACGAGCGGGGCGATCCGATGTCACCGCTGCGGTGGACGATCAAGTCCACCCGCCGGCTCGCGGATGAGTTGACCGCCCAGGGCCACCGCATTGGTGCGGACACCGTCGCTGACCTGCTCCGGGCGGAGGGTTTCAGCCTGCAGGGCAACGCCAAAACCGTCGAGGGCACCCGGCATCCGGACCGTGACGCCCAGTTCCGGTATCTCAACGAGACCGCCCGCGTCTATCCAGGGCGCGGGCAGCCGGTGATCAGCGTCGACACCAAGAAGAAGGAGTTGGTCGGGCAGTTCGAGAACGCGGGCGCCCAGTGGCGGCCGGAGGTGACCCGGAGCAAGTCAACGTCCACGACTTTCCCAGCGACGGAGCTCGGCAAGGCGTTCCGTACGGCATCTACGACATCGCCGCGAACACCGGCTGGGTGAACGTCGGCACCGACCACGACACCGCGGTGTTCGCCGTGGCGTCGATCCGCCGCTGGTGGCAGACGGCGGGCACGCGCGTCTACCCGCACGCCGATCGGCTACTGATCACCGCCGACGCGGGCGGATCCAACGGCTACCGCAGCCGCGCCTGGAAGACCGAACTCGCCGCCCTGGCCGCCGAGGCCGGACTGGCGATCACCGTCTGCCACCTCCCGCCCGGCACCTCGAAATGGAACCAGATCGAACACCGGCTGTTCTCCCACATCACCATGAACTGGCGCGGCCGACCCCTGACCAGCCACGAGGTCGTGGTCAACCTGATCGCCGCGACCACCACCCGCACCGGCCTGAGCGTCCACGCCGAACTCGACACCGGCACCTACCCGACCGGGATCAAAATCAGCGACGCCCAGATGGCGGCCCTACCCGTCACCCGACACACCTTCCACGGCGACTGGAACTACACCCTGCATCCCGAGTACACCGACTCCGAAGCCCAAACCGTCAGCGACCAGGGCCCGATCACCGCGGCCACCGCAGACCTCCAAAGCCTGTCCCACCCCAGCCTGACCGGCATGACCAGACACGACCTGCGGGCCCTGACCACCGCACTCCAAGCACTCCACGACGCGCGCATCGAAGCCGGACCACGCGCTCACCGTCTCGACGGTCAACCCCACGCCCCACGACACGGCCGCCCCAGACACCTGACCTACACCCACCGCGTCCTGGCCACCGTCCTGCACCTGCGACTATCCCTACGCCACGACACCCTGGCCCACCTCTTCGGCTGCAGCCGAAGCACCATCCGGCGAATCATCGCCGAAACCCGCAAAGACCTCAACACCGACGCAACCACCATCGAACCGAACCCCACGCCGATGCCACTCACACACCTACTCGCCAAGATCCAAAAGGCTAGTTAATTCTCTGCGAGGCCTTAGCCGATCGTGTCCAGCGAAACCTGCCACAGCCGTGCCGCGGCCTCGGGGTCGAGCGCGTACGCCGCGACTCCGGTCCGCGTTCCGGGCTGGTTGAGCCCGGCCTCGTTGCAGTCCTCGAAGTAGCGGCCGCCAACGCCATTGAGCAGCGGCGACGTGGCCACCAGCACCGATGTGGCAGCGCCCTGCTCCGGCGTCTTCCACGACGGTGCCGCGGAACCGCCACTCGCGGCACGCATGCGATCGAGGTCTTCCTCGGAGACGTAACGCTGGAGGTTGGTGCGGATGCCGCCCGGCATCAGGGCGTTCACGGTGATCCCATCGTCGGCCCAACGCTTCGTCGCCTCGACGGCGAACAGCACGTTGGCGGTCTTCGACTGGCCGTACGCGGACCAGGGCTCGTATTCGCGCTCGTTGAAGTGAATGTCGTCGAAGACGACCGGTGACCGGAGGTGCGCGCTGGAACTCACCGAGACGATCCGGGCCCCACCGGCGATCACGAGCGAGTCGTGGAGGCCGGTCGCGAGCGCGAAGTGGCCGAGGTGGTTCGTGGCGAACTGCATCTCCCAGCCCTCCGGCGTGCGCATCAACGGCGACGCCATCACGCCGGCGTTGTTGACGAGCACGTTCAGCGGACCATCCCACGCGTCCACGAACGCCGCGACCGACGCCTGGTCGGCCAGATCGAGCGGGGCGACGAAGATCTGCTTGTTGCCCGTCGTCGCGATGATGCCCGCAGCCGTGGCCTCGCCCGCTTCGAGGTTGCGGACGGCCAGCGTGACCTCGGCGCCCGCGCCGGCGAACGCTCGCGCTGTCTCGATGCCGATTCCGGACGCACCGCCGGTCACGATGATCCGCTGGCCGGTCAGATCGATCCCTTCGATCACCTGCTCGGCCGTCGACTGAGCAGAGAACGGCGTGATGATCGGATTACTCGAAGTCATGATCTTTCCTGTCCCGCTCGAAGATGGTGGCTCGGAGCGCTATCCTAAACGGAGGCTCCTCCATTACTCGTACCACGATAACTGGAGGTTCCTCCGCTTGCAAACGCTCACGTATCCTGAGAACTGTTCCCCACATCACTAAGGAGTAGTCATGTCGGCCCCGAGTGCCCGTCCGTTACGCGCGGACGCGCAGCGCAACCGCGAGCAGCTGCTGGAGGCTGCCGCCCGGGCGTTCGCGCACGATGGGCCCGACGTGACACTCGACTCGATCGCGAAAGACGCCGGCGTCGGCATCGGCACGCTCTACCGGCACTTCCCGACGCGCGAGGCCCTCGTCGACGCGGCCTATCGCAACGAGCTGGCCCGGCTCTGCGATTCCGTGTCCGACCTCCTCGACACCCAGCCCGTCGACGTCGCGATGCGCGCCTGGATGGATCTGTTCGTCGATTACATGACGACGAAGCGGGGCATGGCCGACGCGTTGCGCGCGCTGATCGCCTCCGGCGGAAATCCGTTCGCCGAGAGTCGCGGCCGGCTGCTCGATGCGATCTCGACCCTGATCCGGGCCGGTGCCACGGTCGGTGCGGTGCGCTCCGACATCGACCCGAGCGACGTGCTCGCGAGCCTCAGCGGTGTCTCGCTCGCGGCCGGCGAGCCCGCGCAACGCGACCAGGCCCGGCGCCTGCTCGATCTGCTGATGGACGGCTTGCGTTTCGGCGCGCGGACCAACGCTTCGGGGGGCCGCGCGTAGCCGCGGCGCGGTGTGCCGACGGCGCCCACCGTGACGTCGCCGATGACCCGCCGCCACGGACGACACGATGCGCATGAGACAAACGAGCTGCCGACCCCGAAGTAATGGGCATAGGGATAATCGAGGGCTCGTTTAGCCATTCCGCTATTGACCGCATTACTTCGGCACCGCGTGGTGTCCTGTCCGGCCCACGACAACACCCATCCGAAGGCTGGCGCTTATCCATTCCCGGTCTCACAATCGACTCGCAGCTGAGCAATCTCACAGCAAGCGCTCACCAACCGCAATCGTGGCGCAACTCCACGTCACCGCCAAATGCGGGCATGGGCTCCTAGCTGGGAAAACATTGCATTGGCGAAAGCAAATGGCATTTGGCCGGACAATGTGGCCAAATGCCAAGTGCCAGTGAACGCCTGAATCGCCGGATGTCAGCCGAATTGCAATCCCTCGTTACCACGAAAGACAACCCTCGATGCACCTTTGCACGTGGCGCCGCCCGCAATAGATTCCCCCATCATGACCTCGTGCCGGCATGCCCTGCGGGTCCACGAGACCCACTGACCCCCAACTTCGAGAGGACCGCCCCCATGAAAACGAACAGAGGCGCCCACCGCCCGCCGCCTCGACGCCGACTGGTCCGCATCGGCACCTCGGTGGTCGTTGCGGGTGCGGCCACAATCACCGCACTGGTGACGTTCTCAGGCGCATACGCGGTCGCCAACACCCTCTACGTCAGCGCCGCTACCGGATGTAGCGACGCCGGCATCGGCACCCAGGCGGTGCCGTACTGCACGATCAACAAGGCCGCGACGGTCGCGACCGCCGGCCAGACCGTTCTCGTCGCCGGCGGCACCTACAGCGAGAAGGTAACCGTCGCCAACTCCGGCGTCGCGGGGCAGCCGATCGTGTTCAAGCCGGAGACAAGCAGCACGGTCACGCTCACGGGAGCGGCGGACGGCTTCTTCGTCTCAGGCAAGAGTTACATCACGATCCAGGGCTTCACGATCACCGGGACTACCTCTTACGGCATCTACCTCAACAACGCGTCGAATATCACGGTCGACAGCAACAAGGTGTCGCAGAGCGGCCACCCGGTGCAGCTCCAGACGGCCTCCGGCATCGAGCTGGCTAGCACGTCGAACTCCCTCGTCACCGGGAACACGTCGGACAACAACAGTGACCACGGCATCAACCTGTTCGGCACGTCGACGGGCAACACGATCAGCTACAACGAGGCGAGCGGCAACGCCGAGGGTTGGCAGCGCAACGCGAACGGCATCCTCGTCACCGGGCCGGGCAACACTGTCGTCGGCAACGTCGTGCACGACAACGAAGACTCCGGCATCCAGGTTTACCCGACCGGCGACAACACGCTGGTGGTCTCGAACGTGTCGTACAACAACGGTGACCACGGCATCGACAACATGGGTGTAGCCAACGGTCGGATCATCGGCAACACCGTCTATCACAACTGCACGACCGGCATCAATGTCGAGGGCGCGTCCAGCGGCTACACGGTCGAGAACAACATCGCCGTCGACAACGCGGTGTACCCGGCATATGCAGGAATCGCATGCGCGCGACACGCCGGCAACATCGGTATCTGGGACACGGCCTTCACCGGCGTCACGGTCGACAACAACCTCGTCTACCTCTCGAAAGCCGGCACGATGTACGGCTTCGCCGGTGTCCCGTACACCTCGCTCGCGGCTATGAAGACGGCGACCGGCCAGGAGGCTCGCGGGATCCAAGCGGACCCGAAATTCACGGCAGCCGGAACGGGCGGCTTCTCCCTGCTGCCCAACTCACCGGCGATCGACGCCGCGAACTCCGGCGTGTCGGGTGAACCCTCCACCGACATCACCGGCGCCAGCAGGGTCGATGACCCGTCCGTGGCCGACACCGGCATCGGATCACGCACCTTCGACGATATCGGCGCATACGAGTTCATACCGCCGGTCATCCTCCCGAGCGGCACGTACACGCCGGCTGGTCCGGTCCGGGTCCTCGATACTCGGTCCACCACACCCGTTGCTGCGGGTGCCACGCTCAACCTGACCGTCACCGGCTCCAACGGTGTCCCGGCCAGCGGCGTCACCGCCGTCGTCCTCAACGTCACCGTCACCAGCCCCACCAAATCAGGGTTCCTGACCGTGTTCCCCAACGGCCAGACCCAACCGACCGTGTCCAACCTCAACTTCACCGCCGGCGAAACCATCCCGAACCTGGTCATCGTCCCCGTCACCAACGGGAAGATCTCCTTCTTCAACGGCAGCGCCGGCACCATCCAGATCCTCGCTGACCTCGCCGGCTACTACAGCAGCAACGGCGGCTCGAAATACGCGCCGGCTGGTCCGGTCCGGGTCCTCGATACTCGGTCCACCACACCCGTTGCTGCGGGTGCCACGCTCAACCTGACCGTCACCGGCTCCAACGGTGTCCCGGCCAGCGGCGTCACCGCCGTCGTCCTCAACGTCACCGTCACCAGCCCCACCAAATCAGGGTTCCTGACCGTGTTCCCCAACGGCCAGACCCAACCGACCGTGTCCAACCTCAACTTCACCGCCGGCGAAACCATCCCGAACCTGGTCATCGTCCCCGTCACCAACGGGAAGATCTCCTTCTTCAACGGCAGCGCCGGCACCATCCAGATCCTCGCTGACCTCGCCGGCTACTACAGCAGCAACGCCACCGCGACGTACACGCCGGCTGGTCCGGTCCGGGTCCTCGATACTCGGTCCACCACACCCGTTGCTGCGGGTGCCACGCTCAACCTGACCGTCACCGGCTCCAACGGTGTCCCGGCCAGCGGCGTCACCGCCGTCGTCCTCAACGTCACCGTCACCAGCCCCACCAAATCAGGGTTCCTGACCGTGTTCCCCAACGGCCAGACCCAACCGACCGTGTCCAACCTCAACTTCACCGCCGGCGAAACCATCCCGAACCTGGTCATCGTCCCCGTCACCAACGGGAAGATCTCCTTCTTCAACGGCAGCGCCGGCACCATCCAGATCCTCGCTGACCTCGCCGGCTACTACAAAGGCTGATCCAGCGGCAGACAGGTAAACACCGGAAGCCCGGACTGACGCATCACGTTGGTCCGGGCTTCGCCGCGTGCGAGGCCGGATATTCCGGATGATGACCCTGCTGCGGGGGAGTAGGCTCCGTAGCCAACAGCGACGACGGAGACGAGTAACGCCTCGACCACCGGAGTCGGAGAGAGCCACCGGCAGCTGCGAAGGTGGCCTCCGGCCGGGGCGCCAAGACCCTCCTGAGCTGCGGGGAAGAACAGCCCTCCCCGAGGGCTCAGTAGAACTCCGCCGGTTCGCCCACGTCACGGGTTTTGAGGCCGCGCCGGCAACGGCACGGTGAAGGTGTGGTGGCACCGCGAGGATCCCGCTCGCCCACACCTCTCTGGGGATCGCGTTGCGACACCAGAGGAGGCCCAAGCCATGCAACGCATCCTGTCGTCCCAGCTCCACGCCCACATTGGCGAAACCGTCCGCGTCGCGGGCTGGATTCATCGCCGCCGGCTGCTGAAATCGGTCGCGTTCCTGATCCTGCGCGACGCTGGTGGGCTCACCCAGATCGTCGTCACCGACCCGGCCACCCGTGCACACCTCGAAGCGCTGCCGGAAGAGACCGTGGTGGCGATCACCGGCATCGTGTCCGCTGTGCCCGAGGCGCCCGGCGGCGTCGAGATCCACGAACCGGCGATCGAAGCGCTCACCGACCCGGCCGAGCCGCCGCCGTTCGACCTCTACCGGCCGGAACTCAAGGTCACGCTGCCGACGATGCTCGACCACGCACCGGTCGCGCTGCGGCATCCACGGCTCGCGGCCACGCACCGAATCGGGGCCGCCGCGGTGGCCGGTTTCCGCCGAGCGCTCGACGAACGCGCATTCGTGGAAATCCAGACCCCGAAGATTGTGGGTACGGCTACCGAGAGCGGCGCGAACGTCTTCAAGCTCGACTACTTCGGCCGCACCGCCTATCTGGCTCAGTCGCCGCAGTTCTACAAACAGATCATGGTCGGCGTCTTCGAACGGGTCTACGAGGTCGGGCCGGTCTTCCGCGCCGAACCGAGTGACACCGCCCGCCATCTCGCCTCGTACGTCTCTCTCGACGCCGAACTCGGGTTCGTCGACGACCATCGGGAGGTGATCGCGGCATGTCAGGCGGCGGTCGGCGGCATGCTGGAGTCCGTCGCGACCCGCGCCGCCGCCGACGTGGCGCTGCTCGGCGTACAGATGCCGTTGCTCCCGGCCGAGGCTCCCATCGTCCACTTCGCCGACGCGCTCGAGATGATCAGCAAGGACACCGGCGAGGACGTGACCGGCGAGCCCGACCTGGCGCCGGCGCACGAACGTTGGCTGGGCGAATGGGCACTGCGGGAGCACGCGTCCGACTTCGTGTTCGTCGAGGGATACCCGACGGCGGCACGAGCGTTCTATACGCATCCGGACCCGTACCGTCCGGGATATTCTCGCGCCTTTGACCTGATCTTCCGTGGGTTGGAACTGGTCAGCGGGGCCCAGCGCCTCCATCGCTACGCGGACTATGTCAGCGTGCTGGCCGAACGCGGTCAGACCGACCTGACGCCCTACGCCGGTTATCTCGACGCGATGCGGCACGGCATGCCACCGCACGGCGGCTTCGCGTTCGGGCTGGAACGCTTCCTCGCGCGGCTGCTCGACGTGCCGAACGTGCGCCAGACCGCGTTGTTCCCTCGGGACCTGCACCGCATCACGCCGTAGGACGCGAGCCCGAATCGGCGCCGTAAGATCAGCGACCATGAGCGGCCAAGGGCGGATTCTCGCGGTCATCTCGCTCGGCGGGGTGATCGGCGCCGTTGGCCGTTACGGTCTCGGACTGGTGTTCCCGACACCTACCGGCTTTCCCTGGACGACGTTCGCCATCAACGTGAGCGGATGCCTGCTGATCGGTGTCCTGATGGTGTTCGTCGCGGAGCTGTGGACCGGGCGGCCGCTCATCCGGCCCTTTCTCGGCACCGGCGTGCTGGGCGGATTCACCACCTTCTCGACGTACGCCGTCGATACCGTTCGGCTGACGAACGCCGGAGAAGCAGGGACCGCTATGGCCTACTTTGTAGGTACGTTCATCGTTGCCATCGTCGCGGTGTACCTCGGCAGTTCGGCGACTCGTTGGCTGCTCGGCAGGCACCGGATGAAAGCAGGGGGGGTTGCATGAAGCTGGAAGGCACGGCTACCCGGCTGACGATCTACGTCGGCGAGTTCGACAGGTGGCACCACAAGCCCCTGTACTCGGAAATCGTCCACCGGGCGCTGGCGGCGGGTCTGGCCGGTGCCAACGTCATGCGCGGCATCGAGGGCTTCGGCGCCTCCTCGCTGATTCATACCAACCGGATGCTGTCGTTGTCAGAGGACTTGCCGATCGCCATCACCATCGTCGACACCGACGAGAAGATCCGCGCCTTCCTGCCACAGCTCGAGGAGCTTGTCTCCGAAGGCTTGGTGACCGTCGATCCGGTCGAGGTCGTCCGTTACGTCGGGCGCGCCGCCGAGTGACCGTGTTCCTGGTCGCGATCGGCGCCGCGATCGGTGCGCCGCTTCGTTATCTGACCGATCGCACCCTGCAACGCCGGCACGACTCGGTTTTCCCGTGGGGCACCTTCGCGGTTAACGTCGCCGGCTCGCTGCTGCTGGGATTTCTGATCGGCGGCGCCCGGGCGGATGGCGTTTCCGCACAGGTCACCGCCCTCCTCGGTACGGGCTTCTGCGGCGCTCTGACGACCTATTCGACGTTCGGATTCGAAACGGTACGGCTCGTGCAGGAGCGGTCGCATTTCTATGCCGCGGCGAACGCCGTCGCGAGCCTGGTCACCGGCCTGGGCGCCGCGTTCGTCGGATTCGCGGTCGCTCAAGCCATTTGGAGCTGACGGGCAATTCTGGCGGCGTTGCCGTACCAGACACCGAAGGTTTGTCGATTTGGCCCTTATCACCATGCCCGACCGGGTGCTAACGTCGGCGGATTTCATCGCGACCTAGGCGATGACCGACATATCAACGAAGGACTGATCCATGGCAATCCGTCGCGCCAAACAAAAAGAACAGGTCATCGCGAAGCTGTCGCAGAGCGCCCCGCCCGGGGAGACGTTCATCGCCTGCGTGCACGTGGAGACCGGCCCGAGCCCGTGGCTTGGTGCCCTGCTCGACGAGATCCCGATCGTTGGCCTCGTGGTCGCCCTGACGCGGAAGTTCTACTTCCTGACGCTGACGAACACGTCGATCGTCGTCAACACCGCGAACCGGTTCTCGAACCGCCCCGGCGACGTCGTGTACGCGTTCCCCCGCGACGCCTTCCCGGTCTCCCAGGTCAAGCGCGCGGCCGTGTGGAGCTCGATGTACGTGCTGTTCCCCGGCGGCGCCAAGCCGACCCGCCTGAACATCCACCGCTACTGGCGTAACGAGCTCGACCAGCTTCTGGCCGCGCTCCCGCAGGCCCCGGCCGTCCAGATCCCTGCCCAGCCCGGCGTGCCGCAGCCGCAGGTCGTCGACCCGGCCTGACGTCCTCCGATGCCCGGGGCCATCGCGGTCCCGGGCATCCGTGCGTCTGCCCGGTCCGGCCCAGACCGGCTGTGACGAAGGACTAGCGTTGCTGGCATGACCGTGTCGGATCGCTTCCGTGTCGCCCGATCCGAGCCCATCGAGTTCGGCACCGCCGATCTGGTGCCCGATCCGAAACGGCCCCGAGGCTGGATGTTGCTCGTCGACGACGTGGCCCAGTCGTACGTAGACCTCGACGACCCGACCCACCTCGAATTCGAGTACGTCCGTCGCGTCGCCTCGATCATCGACGCCGCCGCGAAGCCCGGAAAGCCGATCCGCGCGCTGCACCTCGGCGGCGGAGCGATGTCGATAGCCCGCTATATCGTCGCGACCCGTCCCGGCTCGAAGCAGCTCGTCATCGAACGTGACTCGGCGCTCGCCCTCCTCGTGCACCAAACCCTGCCACTCCCGGCCGACTCCGGCGTCGAGATCCAGATCGCCGACGCGCGGACGGCCATCGAGTCCGCCCGGGGAAACACGTACGACCTGGTGATCCTCGACGCGTACGAGGGTGCCGCGATGCCGACACGAGCTGACGAGCATCGAGTTCGTGGCGCAGGTGGCCCGGGTGCTCCGCAAGACCGGCACGTACGTGGTCAACATCACCGACCTGCCGGTGCTCGCGTTCAGCCGGGTGCAGGCGGCCACCGTCCGGGGCGCGTTTCCCGATCTGTGCATCATCGCCGAGTCGGGCATGCTCCGCGGCCGCCGGTTCGGCAACGTCGTGCTGGCCGCGGCGCATTCGTCCGGCGTCCTTCGACCCGACGCGCTGGCCCGCCTCCGCCCCGGCGAGACGATCCCGATTCGGGTGATCCACGGCGACGCGGTGGGCGAGTTCATCGCCGGCGCGCACCCGGTGACAGAGACACAACCCGGACATTTAACCGGCGCGCCATTCGACCCGAGCAAGAGTTGAGTCGTGCCGACGTAAGATTCACCCTGAGTGCCGGAGTGCCACGGAGCCTGCGGCGGCACGACGAAGGGTCACACGTAATGCGGAAGAAAAAGACATTGCTCGCGCTCGCCGCCGTGGTCGGGGGCCTCGCGTGGGCGGCCAAGGATATTCCGGCCGCCTACGGTTCCCAGCCAAAGGGCAGGCGGGCCGAGCGTGTGCGCCAGTCGCCACAGTTCCGTGACGGCGCGTTCCACAACCCGAATCACACGCCGACGATCGTGGCGCCCGAAGACGAACGGCACCGCGTCCGGGAGTTCTTCTTCGGCGGCGAGATCCGGCACCCGCATAGCCCGATCCCGCTGGTCCGCCGACGGCTTCGCGGCCACCGCGGCGCCGGGCAGCCTGCACATCACGTGGTACGGCCACGCCTCCTCGCTGGTCGAGATCGACGGCAGCCGGGTGCTGCATCGACCCGATCTGGAGCGACCGCTGCTCGCCGTCGCGCCTCGCCGGCCCGCGGCGCCTGCACCAGCCGCCGATCGCGCTCGAGGAGTTGCCCCGCTCGACGCCGATCGTGATCTCGCACGACCACTACGACCACCTCGACATGAAGACGATCCTCGAGCTGGTCCGGCTCCACGACGCCCCGTTCATCGTGCCGATCGGTGTCGGCGCGCACCTGGAGCGCTGGAAGGTGCCGGCCGACCGCATCGTCGAGCTCGACTGGGATGAGCAGCACCGACGGTCGGCGACCTCACTCTGACCGTCGACGCCGGCGCAGCACTTCTCCGGCCGCACGATGACCAAGCGCAACTACACGCTCTGGAGCTCGTGGGTGGTCGCCGGGCCGACGCGCAAGGTCTTCTACAGCGGCGACACCGGCTACTTCGCCGGCTTCGAACGCATCGGCGCGCGAGTACGGCCCGTTCGACGCGACGCTCGATCCAGATCGGCGCGTACGACACCGCGTGGCCGGACATCCACATGACGCCCGGAGGAGGGCATCGCCGCCCACGTCGACGTGCAGGGTGGCCAGGCCGATCACGGCGTGATGATCCCGGTGCACTGGGGCACGTTCACGCTGGCGTTCCACCCGTGGGGCGAGCCGGTCGACCGGGTCTGGCGTGAGGCGAAGGACCGGGGCGTGACGCTCGCGGTGCCGCGGCCGGGCGAGCCATCGACGTCGACGATCCGCCGTCGGTCGACGGCTGGTGGCAGGCCATCTCGTAGCTGCCGTTACTGACCGGCGCCGCAGCGACCATCAGACCGTCCTTGGCGCCGCCCATCGATTTGACCGTCTTCGCTGTGCGGTTCCACGAGGCCTGGTAGAGCGCCTTCTTGGCCGCGCTCAGGCCCGGCTTCGCCGAGCGCTCGCCGGAAGATCGATGAGCCGCTGCGGGATGCGCCAGATCCATCGTACGTCGGGATCGCCTCGGCCTTCGTGACCACGAAGTGATGCGGCGGCTGCTCGGTGAACGTGAACTCTCGGCATGACGCCGTCCATCGTCGGGCTTGCTGAACGCTGCGTAGCGATCTGGTTGCCCATGCCGTACACGACCCACTTGCCGTTGATCTGCTGGAACGGCTGCACCACGTGGGCGTGGCATCCGAGGATCAGGTCGACGTCGGGCGAGGCGAGCAGCGCTTTGGCGACCGGCTAGCTGCTGCGCGTTCGGCGCCTTCTGGTACTCGGTGCCGAAGTGCAGGCTCACGATCACCACGTCAGCGCCGGCTCGCCTTGGCGTCGCATGCGCGGCGGCGAGGATGTCCGGGACATCGATCAGGTTCGCCAGCCACGGCTTTGCCGGCGGGCGGATCAAACCGTTGAAGCCGAACGCGTACGAGAGTTGGGCGACCGTGACGCCGTTCGCGGTGAGCATGTCCGGTGTCGCCGCCTCGGCGGCCGAGCCGCGCGGTGCCGGCGTGCTTGACGCCGGCCGCGTCGAGCGCGTTGAGCGTACGGTCGATACCGGCCTCACCACCGTCGAGCGAGTGGTTCGACGCGGTCGAGCAGGAGTCGTAGCCGACATCGTGCAGCGTCTTCGCGATCGCGGGCGGCACCTCGAAGATCGGGTAGCCCGTGTGAGGGCCCACCGGACTTCGCCGTAGCGGCGTCTCCATGTGACAGATCGCGAGATCGCGGCCTTGAATGCGCGGCTCGGCCGAGGCGAAGATCGGATCGAAGTCGAAGCCGGTCTGATGGTTGGCGTACGCGTCGCGCGCGGCCCTGCGCCCAGAGACCGGATGCAGCAGCACGTCGCCCGCGCCGAGCACAGTGAACTGCCTGGGCACGAACGCCGCTGTTGGGGTGCGCGGCCGTTGGTGGCCACCGCGACGACGCGCCGCCGGCGGCTGCTCGCGCGAGACTGGCGGCGACACCGGCCCCGGTCGACGAGGCGGCAAAACCGACGGCGGTCTTCGCATAAGAGAATGATGCCGAGATCGTCCCCCAGAACATATCGCGACGCGTTGCACATGATTCCGCCGAATTCGATGCGGGTTAGCGAGACCGAGGCTCCGTTCGGCGCGAGCCCGGCCACGCACGCTGGCAGCAACAGCGTGCTGCGCCGGCGCGGCACGACGGCCCGCCGCCGGAACACCTCGTAGTCGCTGCTCTCGATCTCGTCGAGGATCCCTGAGTACAGCCCGTACGCTGCGCCATGCAGATCTGTGAGGACGGGTTCGAGCATACGCGATGCCGGGTGACGCGGCACGGTAATGGGCTCGGGCCCGACTCGATCTCGAACGCGATCAGCTCCTGACGCGGGCGTGGCGACCGGCAGCGGCCGCGCCGGCGAGGTTCTCCGGGTCACGCCGTACGCGCTCGAGACTCGGCCTGGGCAGGTAGACCCGGCCGCGTCGGAGGTCTTCGGCGACGTCGCGGATGAAGTTCGTCAGCTGGAACGCGCGCCCGAGTTCGCGGGCCGGCTCCAGCGCCGGCGCCCGGGTCGGCGGCTGCCCAGCACCGGCAGCATCATCGCGCCGATCACGGCCGCCGAACCTTCCATGTAGTCGAGCAGATCGGCGTAGGTCGCGTAGGCGGTGACCGTCAGGTCCATCCCCATCGAGCGCAGGAACAGCGCGAAGTCGGCCCGGTCGAGCTGGAAGACCTCGATGGTGTGCAGGACGGCCGGCAGGACCGGATCGTCGACGGGGCGCCGGCCAGCCCGTCGGTGAACGTGGCGGCCCACGACGTCCAGCGCCGCTCGCGCTCGTCGGTGTCGGTGCCGTCGAACCGGTCGACGATCTCGTCGGCGTACCGGGCGAATCCGTAGAGGGCGTGCACATGCCGGCGCTTCCACGACGGGCAGCAGCCGGGTCGCGAGATAGTAGCTCCGGCCGTGCCGCCGGTGCAGGTCCCGGCAGCGCTCGTACGACGTCGGCGAGGCTCTCCACGCCGTAAATCTTCGCCGACCCGCGAGTGCCTCGATCGCCGGGCGCCGACGTGCAACGGCATCCGACAGCGTCCAACGGGACAGATATCCGACATTTCAGGCGCGCCGGGCACGGCTGGGCTCGCCGCGCCACGCGCGACAGGCATGATTGGCAGGGGCTCGGCGAGCGGCCAGGCGAAAGGGGAGTCGCAGTGCGGACGGTCACCGGGCCGACCGATCGGGTCGTCATCGTCGGCGCCGGGCTGGGCGGCCTCGCCTGCGCGCTGCACCTGGCCGCGACCGGCCGCGAGGTCACCGTCCTGGAGCGGGAGTCGGTCCCGGGCGGCCGCGCCGGGCGGCTGTCGATCGGCGGCTACGAGTTCGACACCGGCCCGACCGTGCTGACCATGCCGGATCTGCTCGCAGAGGCGCTCGCCGCGGTCGGCGAGGAGCATGGCCGACTGGCTCGACCTGATCCGGCTCGACCCGGCCTACCGGGCGCACTTCCCCGACGGCTCGACCCTCGACGTCATCGCCGACACCGCCCGGATGGCCGGCGAGATCTCCCGGGTCTGCGGCCCGCGCGAGGCCGACGGCTACCTGCGCTTCGTCGACTTCGCCGCGCGGCTGTGGCACCTGCAGCGGGACGACTTCATCGACCGCAACATGGACCGCCCCGCGACCTGCTCACCGGAAACCTGCTCCGGCTGCTCGGCACCGGCGGCTTCCGCCGGCTCGACACCAAGATCGCACAGTTCTTCGCGGATCCCGCGCACCCGGCGGGTCTTCTCGCTTCCAGTCCATGTACGCCGGGGTCGCGCCGCACCAGGCGCTCGCGATCTACGCGGTCATCGCCTACCTCGACTCGGTCGCCGGGCGTCTACTTCCCGCGCGGCGGCATCCACGCGGTGCCGCTGGCGCTCGCCGGCGCCGCCGAGAAGCACGGCGTCACGCTTCCGGTACGACACGACGGTCACCGGCGTCGAGGTGCGCGGCCGGCCGGGCCACCGCGGTGCACCACCGCCGACCGGCGAGCGGATCCCGGCCGACGTCGTCGTGCTCAACCCGGACCTGCCGGTGGCCTACCGCGACCTGCTGCCGAAGACGCCCGCGCCGGGTGCAGCCGGCTGCGCCACTCGCCGTCCGCCGTGGTGCTGCACGTCGGCTCCAACCAGCGGTACTCGAAGATCGCGCACCACAACATCCACTTCGGCTCGGCGTGGCGCGGCACCTTCGACGAGGTCATCCGGCCGCGGCGAGCTGATGACGCGACCCGTCGCTGCTGGTCACGAACCCGACGCGGACCGACCCGACGCTGGCCCCGACCGGCCGGGAGATCTACTACGTGCTCGCACCCGCGCCGAACCTGCGCCGTCGGCGACCTGCGCTGGCGCGACGGCCTGGCCCGCGCTACGCGGGCGAACTCGTCGCGACCCTGGAGGCCCGCGGCTACTACGACTTCGGCGCCGGCATCGACCTCTCGCACGTCGTGACGCCGGCCGACTGGGCCGACGTCCGGGCTCGCCGCCGGCACACCGTTCGCGAGCGCGCACACGTTCTGGCAGACCGGGCCGTTCCGGCCTGGCAACCTGCATCCCGGCCTGTCTAATGTGGTGTTCGTCGGATCTGGAACGCAGCCGGGCGTCGGCGTGCCAATGGTGTTGATTTCCGGCAAGCTGGCGGCCCAGCGGATCACCGGACGGTGATCCATGAACGTCCGCGAAGCGCACCTCGTCGAACTCGTCGACGAGAACGGGCCGCCGATCGGCAGCGCCACCGTCGACGCCGCGCACACGTCGCCGGGCCAGCTGCACCGGGCGTTCTCGGTGATCCTCGTCGACCCCGACGGCCGCATCCTGCTGCAGCAACGTGCCGCGGTGAAGACCCGGTTCGCCGGCGCGCTGGGCCAACGCGTGCTGCGGTCACCCCGGCCCGGGCGTGCCGGTCGCTGAGGCCGCCGTCGCGCGCCTGGACGAGGAGCTCGGCTCACCGCCAGTGCCGCTGACCGAGCTGGGGGTGTACGCGTACCGCGCCGCCGACCTCGCGACCGGCCGTGTCGAGCATGAGTTCGACCACGTCTTGATCGGCTCGGTCGCCACGGATCATCCGCTGGACCCCGACCCCGCTGAGGTCTCCGACGTGCGATGGATCACACGGCGCGACCTGCTCCGGGCCCTGAGCGCCGATCCGGACGCGTTCGCGCCCTGGTTGGCCGGCGTCGTCGCGCTGGTTCCGTAGCTCGTGGCGGCGCTTCCGCAGCGGCACTGCCTGCGATTTCGCCCCGGCCGCGTGGCAGTTTGGTCGGGGCGTCGCCTATCGCGTATGCTGTGCAAGCCTCCGGCGGGGCCGGATGAGAGCTGCAAGTGCCCTACAACCGCCTCAGTCGCACGTGTGCGATGATGGCGGAGCTGCCCTCATCGTCTAGAGGCCTAGGACGCCGCCCTTTCAAGGCGGTAGCACGGGTTCGAATCCCGTTGGGGGCACGGCAAGTCACGTTGTAAGCTGACGCGGCTGGTTAAGATTCACGCAAGGTCCTGTGGAGCAGTTGGAGTGCTCGCCGCCCTGTCAAGGCGGAGGTCGCGGGTTCAAGTCCCGTCAGGACCGCTTTTCGAGTAAGTTCGTAAGAGCAGGGCCAGGTAGCTCAGTTGGTACGAGCGTCCGACTGAAAATCGGAAGGTCGGCGGTTCGACCCCGCCCCTGGCCACATGGTCCTCGCCGGGCCATAGCAGCGACCACCAGCGGAAACGTGGGTGGTCGTTTTGCATTTCCGGGGCCTGGATCGCAAGAATTTCATGATCCGGAGTGGTTAGTGGTGCAGTGGATCATGAGAGGCATCGGCGGCCCGGCCATCCCGTGCGGAAAGCCGGGCCGCCGCCCGTCTAGCTGGTGAAGTAGCCAGCCACGTCGGCGAGAATCTGCGTACTGCCGTTCGCGTTACGGAAATCGATCTTCCCGTTGATGACCGGCACGATCACCAGGTTCGCCAGCGTCTGCCCCGGCCCGAAGTTCAGGTTCGAGACGCCCGGCAGCGGCTGACCATCCGGGTAGACCGTCAGCCAACTCGACGCGGTCGGCCCGGTGACGGTCACGTTCAGCACGACCGCGGTCACGCCGGTGGCGGGGATGCCCTGCACGCCGGCCACGGTCAGGGTCACGATGCCGCCCGGACCGACCGCGCCCGTGTGACCGCCGGTGCCGTTGCGGGTGTCGAGCAGCCGGGTCGGGCCGGTCGCCTGGAACCCGGAGCCCCCGGTCGCGTAGTAACCGGTGACGTCCGCGAGCAGATCGACGTTGCCGTTCGCGTTCCGCAGATCGATCTTCCCGTCGTAGACCGGCACGATCACCAGGTTCGCGATCGTCTGACCGGCCACGAAGTTGAGGTTCGAGACGTTCGGCAGCGGGTGGCTGTCCGGGTAGACCGTCACGTAGCTCGCGGCCGACGGGTTCACGGCGGTCACGTTCAGCACGACCGCGGTCACCCCGTACGCCGGCACTCCACCGACACCGGCCACCTGCAACGACACCGTCCCACCGGCACCCAACCGCTGGTTGCTGCTTCGGGTGTCGAGAATCCGCTGCGGACCGGTGGTGTTGAGCGCCGAACCGGAACCCTCGTTGTCGTAGTAGCCGACCACATCGGCAAGCAGGTCCACGTTGCCGGCGTGGTTGTTGATGTCCACGATGCCGTTCACGACGCGTACTGTGACAAGGTTTGGAAGGGTTTGACCTTGGGCGACGTTGAGGTTCGACGACGCCGGCACGGGTTCTCCGTCGGGGTAGACCGAGATGTAGGTCGCGGCTGACGCGTTGACGGCAGTCACGTTCAGCACGACCGCCGTCACGCCACTCGTCGGCACCCCGCCCGCGCCGTCAACCTGCAGCTTCACCGTGCCACCGGCGCCGACGCGCGCCTTCGGAGCGCCGAGCCCGCTGCGCGTGTCGAGGATCCGGGTCGGCGACAACGGTTCGAAGAGGTCGCCGTTCACCGCGGGTGCGGCCGCGGTCACCGTGAAGGCCTGCGGCAGCGTCACCGACGGACCCCCGGCCCAACCATTGGTGCCCGGCGCGATCAGGGTGATGTCGTAGGCACCGGCATCGACCGCGTACGGGAAGAAGTCGATCGTCAGGGAGGTCCCGTCCGCGCTGGCTGTCACGGGGGAACTCATGTAGCCGTTGCCCATCGGCGATCCGTTGTCGGTCAACCGGACCTGATCACCCATGTTGAGGCCGGTGCCCTTGACGACCATCCGGATCGTCGACCCGGACTGACCGGTTGCTGGAGTCACCGAGGTCATGGTCGGCGCGGGCGTCGCGGGAGTGCACGACTGCGCGCAGACACCCTGCATCGTCAGCGCCAGCGGCAATGCCGCGTTGTCGTACGGAAAGACGAGCATGACGGCCTGGCCCGCGGTGGCGGACGACGGGATCGAGCACAGGTCGGCCAGATCGCCCGAGTTCAGGTTGTTGCAGTAACCGAAGGACGTCCAGTTGTCGGTGCCGTACATGCTCACCCACGGAAACCCGCCGGACGTGGCCGAACTCGCACCAAACACGCCCATCGCCTGCGACGGCTTGATGGGCACGACCGCGCAGTAGCCGGTGTGCGACTCGGTGAGCGTGTCCGTGATCGGCGCGAACCCGCCCATCGAGAGCGTGTGCGCCTTGCAGGTCGACGACCAGTCGGTAGCCGAGCCGACCAACCAGATATCGGTGCTGGCCTGGATCGACGTACCGGCATAACCCGACGCGATCACGATCACCTGGTACGTCGTGCTGCCACTGACCCGGCACGGGACGCCGAACTGGCGGCAGACGATGTGCCCGGAGCCGTCGGCCACCTCGAGAATCGCTCCCGACGATCCGACACCGACCGCGCGTACGCCCATCATCAGCTTGTCACCGGCGGCCGCGGTCACCCGGTAGCAGCGGGCATCGAGGTCGGAGGTCAACATCGTCTGGGTGGACGCGCCACCGGGCGTCGTCGAGACCGGAGCCGCGCACGTGGCCGTCTGCGAGATGTCCCGACGGACCAGGTGGTAGGTGTCCGCCTCGGAGCCGACCAGCAGCGCCGTGTAGCTCGTGCCGGCCGTCAACGCGCAGACGGCCGTGCTGTTGCCCGTGCAGACCGTGTTTCCGGCCGGTCCGATGATGGCGACGCTCGCGTTGACGACGTTCGCGGTGTTCGAGTAGTCGATCATCTCACCGGTCGAGTGCTGACCGGCCGGGATGCTCAGGCACTTCGCCCGCGCGCTGGCGGTCAGCGCGACCGACACGCCGTAGGAGCCGTCGAAACCGGACTGCGGCCAGGCGAGACATCCGGCCGCCGAGTCGGTGCGCTGCGCCATGATGTTGTAGGCGCCGGTCACCTCGTTGGAGAGCAGCACGCGGAACGGCGCCGTGCCGGAAAGCGTGCAGATGCCGTAGCCGAAGTCGAAGTTGTTGCACATCTGCGCGCCGCTCGCGTCGACCACCTGCACGTAGGGCGCGACCACGTTGGCGGTCAGGCCGTTGAGGACCGTCACCGCCTTGCCGGAAGCGGTCGGAAGGGTCAGGCAGATCTGCTCACCCGCGCCGATGAAGCTGCCGGTCACCGCGCCGGACGCGAATCCGGTGTCGTTGATCGGGGTGCAACCGCTGGTCTCGGTCACCGCGAAAAAGACGACACCGAAGGCGGCTAGCGGGCTCGTGTACTGGTCGACGATCAGGTAACTGAGACCGGCGGGCAACGTGCACACCGTCAATCCGACCTGGCAGATCTGCGTGCCGGTCGCGTCGTAGACGGTGCCCGACATGTTGCCGCCGTCGGGTGTCACGGCGCCGACCTGATAGTCGCCGGCCGTCGGCGCGTCCAACGCGCGGCAGAGGTCAGTCGACGTCGAGACCGGCACCCGGCCGTACGACAGCGTCGGTTGGGCGAGGCAGCCGGTCGGGTTCGAGAGGCGATCGAACTGCCAGCGGTAGTCCATCGCGTCCGCGTACACCTCGGCGACGAGCACCCGATAGGGGCCGGTGCCGGTCAGCGTGCAGTTGCTGTTCGCGCCGCAGATCTGGGCACCGGTCGAGTCGAAGACCGAAGCCGCGATCTGGTAGGTGAACGTCAGGTTCTGCAGCACCGTGCCAGCCGGCTGGTTGAGGCTGAAGCAGTCGCCAACCGCACCGGCAGCGAGCGAACCGGTGTGGTTCGGTGCCGTGAACGACAGGTCAGCGGTCGTGATCGCGGTGCACGCCGTGTCGAACAGCAGCGGCACGTAGGACACCGTGAATCCGACCGCGGTGCCGGCATCGGCGATCTGCAGCGTGTAGCTGCCCGCGGCGCCGGTAGCGCACTGATAGGGCCCCGGGAAGCCGTTGTTGAGCTGGCACGTGACCGAGCTCGCGTCGGGCGCGGTCATCGTGACTGGGAGTTGTTCGCCGTCCGTCGCGGTCACGACCAGAAAGACCAGATCGTTGGCATGCGGTACGGCCAGCGTGAAGGTATCGGTGGCGCCGGCATCGAGGTTGGCGCACGGGTAGACGGTGGTCGGCTGAATCGCGCCGGAACACGTGTCGGCGACGTTGGTCGACGCGAGCGCTGCCTTGCCGGCCTTCGCCCGCTGCTGCTGGGCTGTCGGAGCGTTGGCCGCGGGCTTCGCGAACGATTTCGGTGTGGGGGTGGCCGCGGCAGCGGACTTCGATGGCGTCGCGGAGCCGGCCGGAGCCGCCTTCGGCACCGTGGACGATCCCGACGGAGCCGGCTTCGCTGATGCGTACGACACGCCCGCCTGCCCGACGACCAGTGCAAACGCAATGGCCGCCGTGGCGACGGCGCTGATCATGCGACCGCGCGCGGGCACGCGCGACCGTGGAGATGATTGTGGCGACATGAGACTCCCCGTTGAATGCGCCCCGCTCCCGAGCAAGCGACAGGAGCTCTGGAGGGCGGGTGCAGATTAACAATCAACTTCACATTTGAAAATGCATAAACATGCACGGGAATCCGCACACTTGATGGCGGTCGAGTTCACGGCGCGCAAGCGATCGGCATCGCGGCAGAAATGCGGATCCGGCTCCCGGCGACGGCGAGCTATGCCACCATTTGATCATGGTGCCGGCATGAGTTTCGCGTCCGTCATGGACGACGTCGCCCGGGCCTTTGAGGCATTGGGCGCCGCGGTGCTCGTCGGCGGCATGATCTGGTCGGCCACCAGGTCATGGCTCACATGGCGGGCCACTCGGCGCGGCGCCAAGAGTTACGAGTCGCTGCGGCGTACGTTCGGCGCCGCGCTGCTCCTCGCACTCGAAATCCTGGTCGCCGCCGACCTGATCCGCACCGTGGCCGTCGCCCCGACCTTGGAAAACGTGCTGCGTCCTGGGCATCGTGGTGCTGATCCGCACGTTCCTCAGCTTCTCGCTCCAAGTGGAGATCGACGGCATCCTGCCATGGCGTAAAGCGACGAGCCGCGAAGAAGGCACCAGCCTCGGAGCCGCACGAGTCGACCGGAATCCCGACTCCGACCGAGGCTCGGCTGGCCGGAGAGGCGGCGACGCCGGTCGCGAATCCGGACCG
Source organism: uncultured Actinomycetota bacterium (assembly GCA_963797605.1). GTDB lineage: Bacteria > Actinomycetota > Actinomycetes > Mycobacteriales > Micromonosporaceae > DASQPR01. Next base: position 112,367 of record CAWCPX010000015.1, read on the forward strand.
GCACCGCCACGAAGCGCTGCCACCCCGAGACGATCCGCCACATTAGGCCCTGTCTCGAGTCCGTTTGAGCGAGCCGCGAGCCAGGCGCCGATCCAACAAGGCTTGACCTTTGCCTGGACACAGCGCTTGTATCCAGGCAAAGATCAAACGCCGCCGGTCGGCGTCTGGGTCACGGCGCAGCCGAACGGCAGCTTTGAGACAGGGCCTACGACGTGTGCTCACTCGTTTGCCTGAAGAACGCCGTCGCACTCACGACTTTCGGCGAGGAAACGGCCACATCGCGGGACAATGTCTGCGTGCTCGACTCATTGCGGCGTCGATACCGAGGCCGCTCATGGACGCCTGTAACCCTCGGGCTGTCGGGGGCGCGGGTCTGGCGAATCGAAGGGTCGCCGCCGGTCTACGTGAAGACTACCGAGCACGCCGAGCATCGTGACTCGGGTACCAGCCTCGCCGCCGAGGCCGACCGGCTGCGCTGGCTCGCGAGCTGGGGCATACCGACACCGGAAGTCATCGACGTGGACGCGGACGCGCAATTCGCGTGGCTCGTGACGGCTGCCGTCGAAGGGCGTACCGCTGCGGATATCTGGCCGGAAAGCGAACGCGGTGCGGTGATCGACGCGCTGGCCGACGTCGCGCTCGCGCTGCACGCGTTGCCGATCTCAGCGTGCCCCTTCGACCGGAGCCTGGCCGTGACCGTGCCGGAGGCGCTGCATGCGGCCGAGACCGGCATCGTCGACCTCAAAGATCTCGACGAGGAGCGCTCCGGCTGGACCATCGAGCAGCTCGTCGACGTGCTCCGCGAGACCAGGCCGGCCGCCGAGGATCTCGTCGTCTGCCACGGCGACTTCTGCCTGCCAAACATTGTGCTGGGTACGTCGACCCACGACGTCACCGGCGTGATCGACGTCGGCCGGGCCGGCATCGCCGATCGGCACCAAGACCTGGCGCTGATGACACGGAGCATCCGGCACGAGTTGAACGGCCAATTCGGCGACGCGGACGCGGATCGGTTCCTGCGCCGTTACGTAGCCGGCACACCGTCGATGACTGCGGCCGATCCGGATCTGCTGGCTTTTTATCGGCTTCTCGACGAGTTCTTCTAGGCAGCCAGGCCTGACCAGCGGATATCGGACATGAGGTTCCTTCGGGGTAAGCCGAAATCAGTCAGCCGCCGGGACATCGCTGGCCGGACGCGATAAATCGTCATCGAACCGCGACCGCATAGGCCGCTGTTCTGCCGTAACGAGTCATGACGTGGGCGCCGCACATCGGGACCCTATGGACGTGAATCCATATGACGATCCACCACCGTACGGCCACACCGAACCGATGCCCGCATATCAACCGCCTCCGCCGCCCCGTCGCGTGCGCAAGGGCTGGATCATCGGCGGCGTCGCGATGGCCGCGGTCTGCTCCGGCCTGCTGCTCGCCGGTCTTCTCTCCGGCACCTCGAACGCGTCGAAACAAACGGCGGATAAGGATGCCGCGCCCTCGGCGGCTGCCGGCGGGGCTGGTTTTGCTCCGGCCAATTCGCCGTCGCCGCACGCTGTTGGGGCCGCTACCGCGACTGCCACGTCGGCGAGCACACCCAAGCCGCCGGCAACGCACAAGCCGACTCCGAAGCCCTCATCGAAACCCAAGCCGAAACCCACGACGAAGCCATTCGCGCTGTGCGGTGCTCCGGCGAATCCGTGGCACTTCACCGACTGCAGCGGCGGCAGCGCCATTCACCAATCCGACTTGCCGAGCGGCGTCTGCGGTGTCTTCGACTGCATTCCCAATTTCCCGAACGGCAAGGGATATATGGACGAATGCAAGGACGGGACCTACTCGATGTCGGGCGGGATTCGGGGCGCGTGCTCGCACCACGGCGGCGAGATGCGCCAGGTGCACCGGGTCTGACGCGCTCCTCAGCGGCGGCCGGAAACGGTTTCCGGTCGCCTCTGACGGCTGCTTCCTCAGCCGCCCGACCGCACCGAACGTCGCGGCTTCTGCGTCAGCCTCTCGCCACCCAGGTCGGCTTTCTGCCCGGCCACGTAGCCCTCACGACGGCCACTGCCGGCCAACCTGCGCGGGCCGACGAATCGCAGTTGCGGATAGGTCTCGGAGACTCGCTGAGACACATGCTGACTGCGATCGGCGAGCACCAACGCGACCGAGCGACCACCCGGACCCGCTGCCGCCTCGGGGGCCTCGGCCGCCCGAGCCTCGGCCGCCCGCAGCCGCGTCACGACGGCGAACGTGAAGCCGGCCAGCCACGATCGGCGGTAGGCCGCCACGTTTTCCCACGCCGGCACGGCTTGGACGGCCAATGACTGACTCGCCTGCACGAGCAGCGACGTGTAAAGCAGCTCGGCGCGGTCGAGATCACTCGCGAAGCCGAACAGATGCATCGAGAAGTCTTTGCGGCCCGCGATGCGCGACTGCCGCTGCACGGCTTTGCACCGCAGCGCCGACGCGACGCCAGAGAGCAACGCGCACTTGTCCAACGCATAGGGCGCGAGGAGATCGATGACCCGATCGCCGACGACATCGCTGGTCGGATCGCTTTCCGCGAGCATCGCGCGGTCGACACCGTATTTCGCGATCAACTCGGCGGCCTTGGTGTTGAACGCCTCCGCCTCGGCCGGCGTGCAGGCCGGATCTTCGGCCTTCGCGAGCAGCTTGCGGACCTTGTCGAGCATCACGTCGGACATGCCGTTAGATCTATCACGGCCCACCGACACCGAGAGACTCCGGCGCTCGGGACGGGCCTCCTCACCTCAGCCGGAGGTGCGGCGCCTCAGCGTGGCGAGGGTCGAGCCGGTGAGCGTCATCATGCAGACCGGCAGCTGCCCATCGGCCACGGCCGCGCCGAACAGGGCCTCGCCGGTCGGGCCATCGGCGTTCGCGTACGCGCTGACGAATCGGGCCACCCACCGGGCGTCGTACGTCGCCTGATCGATGTCCGGAAACTCCAGTGCCGCCCCGCCGCCCGGAATCTGGTCGCCCATCATCGTCGCCACGAGACACACCGCAACCTGATAGGCGTGCGTCACTTCGTCGCTGCCCGACATGTCGGTAAACCGGCCGGCGATCGCGTCCGCGTCTCCGGCAACGGCGGAGTGCAGAAGCAGCGCCGTGTCGTCGTACGCGTCGAAGGGGTGGCTGGTCACAGGCTTACGGTAGGGCAGCGGGTCAAGGCGAACCGATGAAATCGAGAGAAACACCCGGTCAGGACGGCCTCCGCAACATGCAGGTGAGGCGCGCGGTGCAGACCCGGTCCCCGGTGGCGTCAGTGATCACGATTTCATAGGTGGCCACGCTGCCGCCTCGATGCAGCGGCGTCGCGACACCGGTGACGATTCCGGAGCGAACGCCCTTGTGGTGGGTGGCGCTGATATCGACGCCGACGGTGATCCCGCCGTGCTTCTCCATCGCGTGCAGAGCCGCCCCGATCGATCCCAGCGTCTCCGCGAGCACGCAGGACGCACCGCCGTGGAGCAGGCCGTACGGCTGGGTGTTGCCCTCGACCGGCATCGTGCCCACCACGCGCGTCGGCGACGCCTCGACGATGACGATCCCCATCCGCTCGGCGAGCGTGCCGGCCGTCGCGGACAGGGTGTCGGCAAGTGTGCTGGAGTCCATCCGGGCACGGTACCGGCGGCCGGTGCATATTCGCCACGACCGCCATCACACCTGAGCACGAAAGCACGCTAATGTGCAGCCCGGAACACCTAGAAACAAACTCACTCACCGTGTCTGAAATCAAGACGTTCGGTTGTTAGCACCGCCGTTAGGAGCACCCGATGCACGCTCGCAGGCTCAGAATCATGGCCGCGCTCGCCACGGCCGCCGCCGTGCTCGCCACGTCGGCATGCTCTTCGAGTGCTTCCAACGCCAGCACGTCGACGCGGGGCATCGCATTGTTCGGCACCGACGGCATCATGAGCAACTCGTTCGGCACCGAGGTGAAGACGCCCGGTGAGCTGGCCGGCATGTCGGGCACGGCGCCGCTGATGCCGTTCAGCGCCGAGTTCGAGCAGCGGGTCAAATCGGTCGATCCGAGCATTGACGACTTCACCTACTCCGGCCAGGCCTACGACGCCGTGATGATCGCCGCGCTCGCCGCCCAGGTCGCCGGCTCGACCGAGGGCACCACGATCGCGAAATACATCGACGGGGTCACGACTCTGGACCCGGGCGGCGTCGAGTGCAACACGTACGCGAAATGCCTGACCGCGATCGCCGCCGGCAAGGACATCGCCTACCGCGGGGTCACGATCGACACCGGGTTCACGTCCGTCGGCGAGCCGTCCACCGGCACATACGGCACCCAGCACTTCGGATCGCAGAACCAGATCGACGCGCAGAAGACCGAGTACGTCAACGCCGGCGACCCGGCAACCGCCACCACGACGAAGTCGCCCTCGCCCGGCAAGCCCGCGGCCAACTATCACGGTCCGGCGCTCAACATCGGGATGCTGCTGCCGAAGACGGGTGGCCTGGCCGAAAACGGGAAGCCGATCTTCGCGGCGGCCAAGCTCGCGATCCGCGAGATCAACGCGGTCGGCGGGGTGCTCGGCAAATCGGTGATCAGCGAGACGCAGGACGACGGCACCGACGTCACGAAGGCGACCAACGGAGCTAAGGCCCTGATCAGTGCCGGTGCCAACGTCATCATCGGCCCGAGCTTCTCCGGCGCCGCGGCCGCGGTGGTGCCGATCGGTGTCGCCGCGGGCGTCGTCATCTTCTCGCCGTCGGCCACGTCCGCCGCGCTGAGCACGATCGACGACCACGGCATGTTCTTCCGCACCGCGCCGTCAGACATCCTGCAGGCCCAGGCCATCGCGGACGTCATCATGCGCAGCGGCGCCCAGCGGGTGTTCATCGTCGCCCGTAACGACAGCTACGGCACCGGCCTGGAGAAAGACGTCAAGACGGCCCTGATCACCGGCGGGCTGCCGAGCGAGGATCTGCAGACGGCGGAATACTCGGCCGATCCGAAGGCCGACAACACCTCCACGTTCAGCCGGATCGCGCACGACATCGGCGCGTTCCAGACCGACTCGGTGCTTCTGCTCGGATATGAGGAGACGACCGGCGTGATCTCGGCGATGGCAGCCGACCATCTGCAGTTCCGCACGTCGTAAGCGCTAACTTCCGCCGAGGGCGTTGATCGCGATGGCCACCGCGATCGCCACGGCAGCACAGGTCGCGGCGCCGACGACGAGGCCACCCCAGGCCGACTTGCGATCGGGCGGCGCGGACGCCTCCGGGTGCCGCAACGAGATCAGCCTGGCGCGCTGCACGAGCACCGCCTCGCGCAGCGCGCGCACCTGGTTACCCTCCCGGGACAGTTCGACCGCCAACGCCGCCTGAGCCCGCTGGAGGGTCCGCACCGCCCGCCGCCCGGCCCGCCCGCACCTCGCGTACGCGTACTTGCGAGCCGCCATCCGCCGCCGGCCGGTGCGCAGCGCCGCCAGCTCCTTCGCGGTCGCGATCTCCGGATCGCCGACGAGTTCGCCGAGATAGAAATCTGCTTCGCGCCCGCCCGCCGTACGCAGCAGCAGAAGGCCCATGAACAGCAGCGGAATGCCCTTCACGAGCAGCGCCAGCAGCACGCCGAAGCCGCCGTAACCGAATCCGTCCGCGAGTAGCGGCGAATTCCACACGAAGTGGAAGAGCCACGCGCCCGCGAGGCAGCCGACCGCGACCGAAATCCGCCGGGGGAGCGACCGGTTCTGGCGCACCACGAAGTAGGCGACGCCGGCGCCGGCGACCGCCGAGAAGAGCGTGTGGCTCCACAGCCCGGCCAGGAACCCCCGCAGGAAGAACGTGACGATCACGGGGCCGACGTTGTCGCCACGACCGGCGATGCCGACGGCGTTCACGGCATAGATGAAGTCCTCGACGACCTGGAAGCCGAGGCCGACGAAGGCGCCGTAGACGGCACCGTCCACCACGCTGTTGATCTGCTTGCGGGCCACCAGCGCGATGACCACGACACCGAGCGTCTTCAGCACCTCTTCGATGGCCGGTGCCGAGATGGCCGGCCCCCACGTGGCCGCGAACGAGGGTGAAACCAGCTTCGCGAGCAGGTCGTAGACAGCGCTGTTGCCGGTGATCGCGGTCGTGGTCGCGACCAGTCCGCCCCAGCCGAGCGCGGCCGCTACCAGCAGAATCGGTTCCCGTTCCAGAAAATCAACGCTTCGCGCGAAGATGACGAAAGGTACGGCGTAGAGCGTGAACAGCACCAGCGCGACGACCGTGGCGACCGGATAAGCCGTGAAAGCGGTGCCGACCAGGGACGCGACGCGAAACGCGCCGAAGGACAGCAGCGCGATCAGCATCCAGAAGGCGGGCAACGTGAGTGAGGCGCGCTGGGTGGTGCCGACCGGAGTCGGGCGCACCGGCGCGCTGCTGGCACCGCGGGCGTCGGGTCCATGTCCGACCACGACCTTCGGCCGGCCGCCGCGCTGGGTGTGGCTCACGGTGCGCCGAACGAGACGCTCCGCAGGCTGCGCTCGATCGTCGGGTAGCACGGGCCGCAGGTCCAGGGAGTTTCCGGCCACGGTGATCTCGACGTCGACACCGTGGGACAGGAAGACCGCGTAGTGGCCGTCGCGTCCGGGACGAGGCGTACATGCCCTGCCGGCCGACCACTCCGGCACGTTGTCGAGATCGACGCTTTCCGGGCTGGTGACCTGGTAGCCACGCGTACCCATGATCTTCTTTGCGCAATTTCGCGGTCGCCTCGGCCAGCGTGTCCGGAGAACGGGCTCACAACGATCGCGTAGCGGACACCGCCGACTTCGAACAGCGCCGCGCCGGCGGTCGGGCCGGGCCGGGTCTGCGTGGCGTCGAGGCTGGTGTCGGGCGGAGGGACCACGGTCACACCGGCGCCGACGGTGTAGGGCCGCTCGGCCGAGACCGGGCGGACCGCGGGCACCTCGCTGTTGATCGCGGGCAGACCGAGCCCGATGATGGCGACGGCGCCGGCGACAGCTGTGCTTCCCCAAAGGTTATGGAGCAGCCGGCGCCGTCCGTTGCCCATACCTCACGTTACCGCCAAGAACACCCGATCTTGGCCCATCACGCGATTGGCCGATCCGCATGCGCCGGTCCGTCAGGTTTCTCATGCGATCCGTCTGCCATCAGCACACGACAAAGGGCACGCGCCGTGGCACGTACCCTTTGCGAAGTGCAATGTCTTTGCTTTTTTGGGGGTCTAGCAGTATTCGGGGGTGTAGCGAGATTGCTGTGAAGCGGGGGTAGCGCGTTTCTTCGGGGGTGTTGCGGGTCTGTTCAGTCGCCCTGACGCTGCTGAGGAATCTGACCCTGGAGAAGGGCCCGAACCTCGGACTCACGATAACGACGGTGGCCGCCAAGAGTGCGAATTGCGCTTAATTTGCCAGCTTTCGCCCACCGGGTAACCGTCTTCGGGTCGACGCGGAACATCGACGCCACCTCGGCCGGGGTCAGCAAGGGCTCTGGCTCGTGCGTACGCGATGCCATCGGTCACTCCTGTCATATATGCCTAAAAACGAAGGCCGGGGTCCCTCCGGCCAGCGCGTTTCCATAGTCCGGCTAGTCCCCGATGTCCGACATGGACCGAACGGCTGGACGTACATAGACGGAAGGACGATGAATGCCCGATTTTTCACGATTCTTGGGGACACATGATGTCTTATTTGGGCCCTTAGTCACGCTCAGTTGATGATCGAACACGAAGCGTCTTCGACTCTAGTTACTCCTTTCGAGTAACTGAACGGCCCGCCATCTCACCACAATCTGCTCATAGGTCTCAGCTGCGGCATCTGACTCACCTCGGGATAAAGCAGTCAAACCGGCCGCCACTAACCCCGGGGAATCATCCGTCTTTAAGGTCTCATCTGGCAACAGTCCGACAAGACCTCCGTAGTCCAGCTCCACGATCGAGCGCGGGTGGAATTCCTCCAACCATCGCGAACTTTCTTCGACCGCCCGGGTTACCGGAACGTCACCGAGTGTCTTCTTCAAGACAGAATGTGCCCGGTGCGCGCGGCGGCGGGCCTTGGAGATCTCGGTGCGGTAGCGGAGGATCCGGTTTCCGGGTTCGAGCACGAGTTCTCGCTCGGACAAATCGATGAAGACGAACCATCGCAGTGGGATGCCCCACGTCGCGATCTGCTCGTGCACCCGTGGCATGCCGCGCTCGAGCACCTGGGAGCCGCTGCGCCAGTCGTCGACGACCGTCTTGGCCAGCCCGGCGAGCACCGACGGCACGAACGCGTCCGCGAGCACCTGGGGCACGCCGTCGCGGGCGGTGAGTGCCGCCTCGGCGACCCGGAAGCGCAGGTTCCACGGGCACACCAGGAGCGTGTCGTCGGCCTCCAGCACGTAGGCGTCCTCCGGCAGATCGGGAAGACGGGTCCAGCCGGCGCCCAGGGCCTCCAACACCGCGGTGCGTTGCTTGCCCGGCCCCTCCAGCGGGGCGATCGCACGGCCCTCACGCACGTAACGGCGCCAGTAAACCTGCCGCTCACGGTCAAATGCTGTCAGCGGCTCGTACACGCGCAGATAAGCGGCAAAGTTGGAGGGCACGTTCGGATCGTGCCACGCGAACGGCCCGGATGACACCGCCGACCCTCGGCCAGATGTGCAAATACGCCCACCCGTGGTGCCGGATAGGCTCGACCTGTCCGGCATACCCCGCTGGACGGACAAGATGGGCGCGACCCCACGAGGAGACGCGTTCCGAGGAAATCAGGAGCAAACAGATGGGTGTATTCACCAGCGACACCGGGCACGAACAGGTCGTTTTCTGTCACGACAAGCCGTCCGGCCTCCGGGCGATCATCGGGATCTATTCGACCGCCCTCGGGTCCGGCGCTCGGCGGGACCCGCTTCTACCCGTACGTTTCCGAAGACGACGCCCTCCACGACGTGCTCGATCTCTCCCGTGGCATGGCATACAAGAACGCGCTCGCCGGGCTCGATCTCGGCGGCGGCAAGGCCGTGATCTGGGGCGATCCCGAGAAGATCAAGACCGAGGCGTTGCTCCGCGCGTACGGTCGCATGATCGAGTCGCTCAACGGTCGTTACATCACGGCGTGCGATGTCGGCACGTACGTGCACGATATGGACATCGTCGCCCGCGAAACCCGGCACGTGACCGGTCGCAGCGTGGAGAACGGCGGCGCCGGTGACAGTTCCGTGCTGACCGCCTGGGGCGTGTTCCAGGGCATGCGCGCCGGCGCCGAGCACGTCTTCGGTTCACCCTCCCTCGCCGGCCGCCGCGTCGGCATCGCCGGGCTCGGCAAAGTCGGCCGTTACCTGGCCGAACACATCGTCGCCGACGGCGCGAGCGTGGTCGCCACCGACGTGTCCGAAAAGGCGGTCGCGTGGGCCCGTGACCTCCATCCGGAAATCGACATCGTCGACGATGTCACCACGCTGATCGCTGACGAGCAGATCGACGTTTACGCCCCGTGCGCGCTCGGCGGCGCGTTGAGCGACGAAAGCGTGCCCCTGCTCACCGCGAAACTCGTCGCGGGCGCGGCCAACAACCAACTCGCGCACCCCGGCATCGACAAGGTGCTGCAGGATCGCGGCATTCTCTACGCGCCCGATTACGTGGTCAATGCCGGCGGCGTCATCCAGGTTGCCGACGAGATCGAGGGCTTCAACTTCAACCGGGCGAAGCTTCGTGCCACCAAGATCTACGACACGATGAAAGAACTGCTCGAGATGGCGGCGGCCGAAGGAGTGCCACCGGCGATCGCGGCGGACCGGCTGGCTGAGCGCCGGATCGCGGACATCGGCCGGCTCCGCTCGATCCGGGTGTAGTGTGCGTTAATCGAAGCGAGAAATAAAGCAATTCCCGAGTGGTGGTCGCGCGCCAATTGCGAGCGGCCACCACTTTTGTATTACATTGTGACGCTCTTTAGAGTTCACCTAGTGCGAAGTCAAGATCTGTCGATTGCGACACCCCGGGTGCTATATATCGTGGATGCAGCGGGCGAAGCCATTAGTCGGTGTCGCGGTGCTTCTGTGCGCCTTGGGCGTGCTGATCTGGGGTCAGTTCGCCCAAGATAGCGTCAAATATATCGGCGCCGCCATCGGCATCTTCATCGTCGACCTCATCTTCGAGCGCTATTTCCTCTTCAACCGGATGGCAGAGGGCGTCGAGGAGATCCAGCGGTCAATCCGTGACGTGCAGGAATACACGAAATTGAGCGGCCGCGCCTTCGAGTTGCTGAAACTCACGTGGGCCGACCGCGCCACGCAGGTCGACCAGACGACGTTCGAGGTGAGCCCAGACAGCAGCGTGGCGCTCTGGCAGGACTGTCTGCAGAAATCCAGTAGCTGGCACGCTCTGAGTTCGGCACGCGACCTCTGGGGCACCCGGAGCGGCCGGGCCATTTCCGACGCCGTCCAGCGGTTGCACACGGAGCTCTATCGCATCGGCGTACGCGAGCCGATCAAGCGAGTCTTCGTCGTAGAGGACGCCGCTGGCCTGGCCGACATGGCCCCGATCATCCGGACGCAGGCGCGGCTGCTCGGCGAGGACAACATCCGGTGGATCGAACGCGAGACGCTCGACGGTCTTCGAACCAACCGTGGGCCCCGCATCTCCGAACTGGAGAGCCTCGACTTCGCGGTGGCCGACCAGCCCTATGTGCTCGAGTTCGTGCTCCGCAACGGCCTGCTCTACAAGTCTCGCCTCACCGAGCGCCACGACATCGTGGAGAAAGCCACCGAGTTGTTCGCGATGTCGTTTAAAGAGGGCAATCCGGTCAGCGACCTTCCACCAGTAGCAGAAGCCATCATCGTTAATTCATGACAAACGTTATGAACCGGTCACCACGTCGCCGTCGCTGTGGCGCCTGCCACGTAAGGACCGCGAAGACGGTGGGCCGAGGTGTCGAATCCCGTCCTCGACATGTACCGTATGAGCCACGAGAGATGCCTAACGTCATCGGGGCCCGCCTGGATTGGGCTGCCCCGTAATTCTGTGCGAGGGGGTCGAGCCATGGGGCGCGGCCGTGCTAAGGCCAAGCAGACAAAGGTGGCCCGGGAGTTGAAGTATCACTCCCCCACCACAGACCTCGCGGCGTTGCAGCGCGAGCTTGGCACTGGTACGTCGAATGACGAGTTCGACGACCTGGACGAGTTCGACGACGACGAAGACGATGAGTCTGACGACGAAGACGAAGACGAAGTCGCGCGTTGGGCCCAACCGCCCCGCTGACGGCTTGCTTTGTTCGCATCGAAGCGATGAGCACGCGAAGTCTCGCGTGCTCATCGCGTGTCTGACCATGCGTTCGTCACGCCGCCTTCACATGCGGTCCGATTCCGCATGAACACGATCATGCCTCGCACACCAGCTGGGGCATGATCGCCGCCGTCATCGCGGCCGGTTCGTGAACTGGTAGAACGTGGGAAACGCGTCCTCAAATGCGCGCCAGCCCGGCCGGCCCTGACGGTCACCTGCGGCATCAGCGCGTGCCTGCCATGTCTTCTGGGCCTCCACGAGCATCGCCTGCAGCCCGCGTTCCGCCGCTCGCACGTGCTCGGTGACCGGGTCCCCGTCGTCAACTCGA
>CAWCPX010000016.1:0-333096 GCA_963797605.1 uncultured Actinomycetota bacterium
CGCCGGCCAGGCTGACCGGACCGAGAGGGGCCGACGGCGCGGGCGGGCGCGGCGGCGGCCCGGGATCGGCGTGCGTGGTGGCGTACTGCCAGCCGAGGTAGAGCGGATCCGTCATCGTCCGTCCACCCCCGGCGCTGTCCAGCGCAGCGGCGCCTCCCGATACAGCGGCTCGTCGCGCTGTGACGCCTGATATGGCGACGCCTCCCGATACGGCGGCGCCTCCCGATCCGGCGGCGCCTCCGGGTATGCCGACGGTTCCGATACGGCGTCGCCTCTCGGTATGGCGGCGACTCCTGGTCCGGCGAGACCTCTCGGTATGGCGGCGCCTCCGGGTATGGCGGCTTGTCCCGGTGCGGCGGCTCCGCCCGGCGTGGGAGGCGCGCGGGAATCAGCCGGCCGAGCGCAATCATGCGCCTGCGCGGGACATTCACCGCGAGGACGAACTCCCAGCGCCGCAGTGCGTGCAGCGTCCGCGGCGGAATCACTGGGCAGCGCACGAGGTCTGTCCCCTGCATCGCAGGCACGCCGGGCAGTGCTGTCCCGACTGACTGCGCGGAAGCTGCGGCAGGCATGGCCGTAGCGGGCGGCGCGGGGAAGGCGGGCATCGTGGGCATGCCTGGTGGCGACCACGAGCCCGCTGGCGCTCCGGCCACGCCAGCGAGTGCCGCGGCGGCCGGCGCGGGCACCATCCGGGTGCCGGTCAGCTCCGCCAGGCGGGACGCCAGGGCGGGGTCCGCGATGCGGTGGATGAGCGTTGCGCCGGCCAGTACGGCAAGGTTCGCCGCGGCGTGGCGACGTGACGCCGATCAGCAGCGGGAGTCCCGCGGCTGGCGCGTCGCGCAGCAAGGTTGCGAGGTCTTCCTCGGTGACAAGTTCACCGCGGGGGATCCAGACGAGGCCGTCGCCGTCGACGCCGATCGCGCGCAGGTGCTGTACGAGTGCCGTCAGATCGGCGCAGGCCCAGGCGGCCGTCTCTGGTGTGTCCGCGGGCAGCCAGGCGGCCGAGCGCTCCATGATCACCTGATGCGGGTCGACGGCGGTCCTGACCGCGTGCGGGCCCCGGGTGGGCCCTCTCGCGCCCGGCCCCACAGCCCGCTCGCGCTCGCGCCGCCCGTTCCGGTCGCCGTATCCGCCCTGGACGCGGCACCACCGCGTCAGCGGCACCGGCGCCGCCGCGCTCGGCACGAGCGGCAGCAGAACGCGTCCGTTTGCAGCCGCGTGCCGACAGCGGAATCGTCCCAAGGCACCGCGAGAACTGACCTCAGGACCGTCCCGGCCGCTGCGGACGCGGCAGCGCCGCCGGTGCGCAGCGGTGTGCCCGTAGCCAGGCAGGCGGCCGTCAGCGCGCGGCCCAGGCCTGCCGCGTCGCTCGGGGTCGGCCGCCGTCGCCGGGGCCGATGACGATCAGCGGTTTGCGGCGGCGCAGCGCGGCGTGCACCACCTGGAGGCTGGCCAGCGTGACATCCCGGGGATCGTCGCCGGTGATGAGCAGGCCGCCGGACATCTCCGCCCAGCTCAGTTCTGCGACGGCGCCGGTGGCGGGCACGACGCCGAGGGCGCAGCCGTCCCTGGTGAGCACGGCGCCGGCGCGGATCGCGGCGCCCGCCAGCCGGCCGCGCACCGCGGCGAGCGCACCGGGACGTGGCGCGGGTACCGCCCACTCGTCGGTGTGCAGCCAGACGAGCCAGCCGAGGACGGCTGCCTCGGCCGCACCGCAGATGAGCGCGACGGGGAGTTGCCGGGCAGCCAGGACCAGGCGGCGCGGAGCCCCGCGGACGGATGTCCCTGATGGGCGGCAGGAGGCCCGGCCAGATGCCCGTGCAGCGAGCCGAGGATGCCCGACGGCCAGGCGGTGAAGCCGGCCAGGGCGGCGCCAGGTCCGGTCGCGATCAGCCAGGCAACGCCGGCGCCCGCGGGAGCAGCAGCCACCACAGCCGCCACCGGCTCGCCTGGCCGGCCGCCGCGAGCACCACCGCGACGACGAGCGTCACCGGGGCGAACACGAGGTGGCCGCGCCACGATCGTCAGGGCGAACACCGCGAGCACCTCGCCGCGCCGGGGAAGGCCGGCCGGAATCAGCTGGCGACCGCGCCGCGGCACCGGCCCGTCCCTGGCAGCAGCCCGAGTGTCATGACTCTATGTTGCCAATTAATCACGATCCGTGTCGATACCGACCGGCTTGCCAGTTCGACGGAACGCACTCACATCATGCGAAGGGGCCCGGGGCGAGCGAGTCGCGGCGATGCGGTCGGGGCTGCCGAGGCCAATGGGGTGTGGCCGCGGGGTATGGCCGCCGGGATGGCAGCTGGGCGTGGCGCCGGGGTGTAGCCGCCGGGGTGTAGCCGCGGGTCGTGGCCGCAGACTAGCGCCGCTCTTCGGCCGGCCGCCTTGCGCGCGGCAGACTTTGCGGCGCCTCGCGCCTGTGACCGCACGGTCCGCAGGAATCCGCTCTCACTCCGGCGGTGGGGCGGGCGGGGGAGCGCGTCGCCCGCCTGGATCACCACGCGGAAGTGATGCGGTTTCATGGTGACCATCGTCAGGCCGGCCGGGACACCGGTGGCCTGGTCATCGAACCTGATGGTCACGGCGATCGCCGCCTGGCCCGGCATCAGCCGCAGGCTGCGGGCGATCGACGGCTGCGGCGGCGCGAGCTCGAGGTCGACCGCACGGGCGTGCACCCGCTCGATCGCGGAAAGGCCGCCCGGCGGGGTGCGCAGCGCGTCCTCGAACGTGTCCGGCTCATCGGTCACGTAATCGGCGGCGCCGCCGGGGACGTACGCCGTGGAGATGGCGACAGGCTCGGCACCCACCGCCCACGCGCAGCGGACGATGCGGACCGGGGCCTCCCCCGCGACGGCGAGCGACCAGGCGACGTCCTGCGGCGCGGCGCGCAGCGACACGTGCCTCGCGGTGCAGATGATCTCGCCGCCCATCGGATCGAGCCTGGTGCTGAGCCCGGCGACGCCCTCGAGCGGTATCAGGTACTCGGCGGGGCTCGCCCGGTACAACTGCCCGTCTGGCAGCCTGCGGATCAGCGAGCGGCGGGCGAGCTCGCCGATGGCCACGTCGATCTCGGCCATGCTGACGTTGTACCTGCGGGCGAGCGCGCTGCGCCGTGGCAGCTGCCAGCCCGGCTCGCGATGCACAAGCGCGGCGGCCATCCGGTCCGCGAGCACGCCGCTTGCCGCCCGCTGCGGCGGCACCGCCGCCTCGACCTCCGTGCTGCTTGCCTGGACATGACCGCCATGGCCACGGGCACCCGCCGCGCCGCCGTTTCCCCCCGGAACGGCCGTCATCCGCCCTGTGGAACGTCTGCCAGCCGGCCATCGCTGGCCGGGTCGAGGGCGGCCACGCCAGACCGCCTGGCTGGCTCTGCTTCCCACATGGCTTGTCCGCGCCTCCAGTCGGCAAAACGAATGGATAGCCCTGTCACGTCCGCCTAATTGATATTCAGTGAAGGTAAACTTCAGTTGAATTGAAGAGGAATGAAAGTAATCTTCTAAATGTCATGTAGGTAAATCATATTGAGGCCGGCGCATCCGCCGGGCGCCATGGGCGCGGCGGTTGCCGCATGCCGCGGCCGCACCCGCCCAGCCCCGGCACGGCGCGCCGCCGCAGGGGTGCGATGATCGACGGGAACGAACACTCAATTGGCTGGTCAAGACCTGCTCACCTGCGGCGTTAGCCACTGCTTGTCCGGTCATTTCGGTCGCAAACGGCCAATCATTACACAGAGATAAAGATCGTACATAACCGGAAATGACGCGCAGATGACTCCGTACAGTGACAATGGGAACACGAGGCCGCAATCCCGCAGATGAGCCAAGTCACCAGAAGTTAACCTAGAGTCCGCCTCACGTCCATCTCGATGTCACTGCATGCTACTTCCGCCACCTATCACTGAACGCGTTGCACATCCATTTGCGGTCACGCAGATCGATCAGACTGGGATCGCCCGATGCGCTTCAATTACAAGGAGAACCCTCTTATGCAGCTCCGAGGCAGCAAGCAGGCCGTGGTGGCCGGGGGTGCCGTGCTCGCGGCACTGGCCCTGGCCGCCTGCTCTTCGTCAAGCTCCTCCTCGTCTAGCTCGTCGGCACCGGGCGCCACCGGCACCTCCACGGCGAGCTCCGGCGGCGGCTCCACGTCGGGCGCCTCCTCCGCAAGCGGCACGATCAACGGCAGCGGCTCGACGCTCCAGCTCACCTTCCAGCAGGCTGCCATCTCGGCGTTCAAGTCGATTAGCCCCAAGATCACCGTCAACTACAGTGGCGTCGGCTCAGGCACCGGCCGGGCGAACCTCGCCGCAGGTACGGTCAACTTCGCCGGCTCCGACTCGCCGATCCCGGCCACTGAGACGGCGGACTTCAAGGGGAAGAAGGTCTTGTACTTCCCCATCCTGTTCAGCCCGATCGCGGTGACCTACAACCTCTCGGGTGTAAGCAACCTGAAGCTGACGCCGAAGGTCATCGCGGAGATCTTCCAGGGCCAGATCAAGACCTGGAACGATCCAGCGATCAAGTCACTCAACCCCGGTGTTAACCTCCCGTCCACGGCGATCACCACCGCGGTCCGCTCGGACTCCTCCGGCACCACGCAGAACTTCGCGACGTTCCTTCAGGAAGGCGCGGGGTCGACGTGGACGCTCGGCAACGCCTCAACCGTGAAGTGGCCATCGACCGCTCACGCCGCCAACGGGAACGGGGGGGTGGCATCGGTCGTCAAGTCCACCGCTGGCGCCATCGGGTACAACGACTTCGCCACCGCGCAGGCTTCCGGCCTGTCCGCCGCCTTGGTGCAGAACAAGTCTGGCGCCTTCGTCGCGCCTTCGGTGAGCGGCGCGTCCGCGGCGGGCGACGGATCGGTGGTCAGCCCCGACCTCACCTTCAGCTCGGTCTGGGCGTCCGGCGCAAGCTCCTACCCGATTACCGCCCAGTCCTGGGTACTCGTCTACGCGAAGCAGCCCAACGCCAACGATGTGGCTCTGCTCAAGGCCTACATCAGCTACCTGCTCGGAGACGGGCAGAAACTCCTCACGCAGATCTTCTACGCGCCGATGCCGTCTAGCATCGACTCGAAGGCTGTGGCGCAGCTAAGCCAGATCACTTCATAAGGACGACCGCCATGACGCAGCCAGACCTGACCATGATCGGGCTGTCGGCGTGAGCGTCACAGCGCAGGCGGATCCGGCCACCCCGGCCGGGTCCGCCTCCCGGCTGTCGACGCGCCGACCGCTCGGGGACCGCGCCTTCCAGATCCTTACGCTAGCCGCCGGCCTGCTTGTCCTGATAATCCTCGTGCTCATCGCCGTCACCATGAGCCAGCAGTCCGTGAGCTGGTTCACCACGGCGGGCTGGTCAGGCATCTTCTCCGCCGACTGGGATCCGGCGCATGACAAGTTCGGCCCGATGGCCTTCGTCTACGGCACGGTCATCACCTCGGTGATCGCGGTCGTAATCGCGTTCCCGATCAGCGTCGGCATCGCCCTGCTGCTGACGGAGGTCGTGCCGAGCCGCTGGGCACGACCCATCGTCTACGTGATTGACCTGCTCGCCGTGGTCCCGTCCGTCGTCTGGGGCTTGTGGGGCATCATCGTGCTGGCGCCATGGCTCCAGCCGATCTACGCCTCGATCGCCTCAGCCGTGAACGGCATCCCGGTACTCGACTCGCTGTTCGGTGGTCAGGGGGTCGACGGTGCGTCGTTCTTCACCACCGGCCTCATCCTGGCCATCATGATCACGCCGATCGTAACGTCGATCTCCCGTGAGGTCATCGCCACCGTGCCGACATCGGACAAGGAGGGCGCCTACGCGCTTGGCGCCACTCGCTGGGAAATGATCCGTGGCGCGGTCTGGCCGCACAGCCAGACGGGCGTTGTCGGGGCGATGCTGCTCGGTCTCGGCCGGGCCATGGGGGAGACGATCGCGGCCGCGCTCGTGATCGGGTCGTCGGCAACGGTCACCTCGCACCTGTTTTTCCCCGGCTACTCCATGCCCGCCGTCATCGCGAACCAGTTCGGCGAGGCCTCGGGCGTTCAGCGTTCTGCGCTGATCGGCCTTGGTGTCCTGCTGTTCCTGCTCACGATCATCGTCAACCTGACCGCCCGCTCCGTCGTGCAGCGGAACGCGCGGCGCATGAGGGGGGCCTGATGACAGCCACCACGCAGCCGGCAATTGACCTGCGCGAGGCGGGGGGATGGCGGCGCGTCAAGAACCAGATCTCGCTTATCGCGATGTGGGTTGCCTTCGCCTCCATGGTGATCCCGCTCGGCTTTGTCCTGTTCACGGTGATCTCGAAGGGCGCTTCGGCGATCAGTTGGCAGTTCATAACCAATGGCACCATCCCGCCCAATGTGCTGCCCGTGACGATCGGCGGCATGGGCGCGGCGGTCGTCGGCACGCTGATTACCACTGGCTTCGCCGCACTGATGGCCATACCGCTTGGTGTGCTCGGCGCCGTCTACATCAGCGAGTACGGTGACAGGAATCGCCTGCTGGCGTCGGTCATATCCTTCTTTTCCGACGTGATGACGGGCGTGCCGTCTATCGTCATGGGGCTCTTCATCTTCACCATCTGGGTGGTGCACTTCGGGTATTCGGGCCTAGCGGGCGCCTTCGCCCTCGGCTGCCTGATGCTGCCCGTAGTGATCCGTTCCTCTTACGAGATGCTTCGGCTGGTCCCGGATCAGCTCAGGGAGGCGAGCTACGCTCTCGGGGCCACCAAGGCCCGCGTGACGCTGACGGTCGTGCTGCCCGCCGCGGTTGGCGGAATCGTCTCTGGCGCTCTGCTCGCCATCGCCCGCGCCGCCGGCGAGACGGCCCCGCTGCTGTTCACTATCCTCACCGTCGAATCGACCAACACGAACCTGTTCAGCGGCCCGAACACCGCTTTGTCCACGCAGATCTTCGGCAACGCGACGCAGCCCTTCATCGGCGCACAGGACCGTGCCTGGGGCTCGGCGCTCACGCTCATCGTCATCGCATTCGCCCTGATGCTCGTCGCCCGCCTCATCACCGCCCGATTACCCGTTACACTCGGTAGGGATGGACATGGAACAGCCTGAACAGGAGGAAATCGTCACACAGATGACGATGTGCTGAGCCAGGCCCTCGACGACGGCCGTCTTGCCGACGCCGGGCTCGCCGATCAGCACCGGGTTGTTCTTGGTGCGGCGCGACAGCACCTGCATGACCCGCTCGATCTCCTTCTGGCGACCGATGACCGGGTCGAGCTTGCCCTCTCGCGCAGCCTGTGTGAGGTTGCGGCCGAACTGATCGAGCACGAGACTCGTCGACGGCGCTGCCTCACCCGGGGCGGCTCCGGCCGCGGCCGGCTCCTTGCCCTGGTAGCCGGAGAGCAACTGAATGACCTGCTGGCGGACCCGGTTGAGGTCAGCGCCGAGCTTCACGAGAACCTGGGCGGCGACGCCCTCACCCTCGCGAATCAGGCCGAGCAGGATGTGCTCCGTGCCGATGTAGTTGTGGCCGAGCTGCAGCGCCTCACGAAGCGACAGCTCAAGCACCTTCTTCGCCCGCGGCGTGAACGGGATGTGCCCGCTCGGCGCCTGCTGGCCCTGGCCGATGATCTCTTCGACCTGCTGACGCACACCCTCTAGCGAGATGCCAAGACTCTCCAGAGCCTTGGCGGCAACACCCTCGCCCTCATGAATGAGCCCGAGCAGGATGTGCTCGGTGCCGATGTAGTTGTGGTTGAGCATCCTGGCTTCTTCTTGGGCCAGGACGACCACACGCCGCGCTCGGTCGGTGAACCGCTCGAACATTCCCTACGCTCCTCACCTGCCACGCGGCTTCCGCCATACCCGCCGCTCCGCACAGCTGCCGGTCACCGAAGTGGGCATCCGTGTCATTACTCTATCGCCGCGGACCGACAGGCCGCCCCTGGTGAAGCCTGACGAACGAGGCGCGGCGTGAAGCGCTTATCGGTCGAAACCCCCAGGATTGGCTGGTCAGCTCGCTGTTTTGCCTCAACGATGCGCGTGCGTGAGGTGTTCCGGCGAGTTTTGGACTACGCGCAGAGCGAACACTG
Organism: uncultured Actinomycetota bacterium; assembly: GCA_963797605.1. GTDB lineage: Bacteria > Actinomycetota > Actinomycetes > Mycobacteriales > Micromonosporaceae > DASQPR01. The sequence continues at coordinate 8,047 of CAWCPX010000016.1, forward strand.
TGTTTTTGGGTGTGGGTTGCTGAGGGCTGCCCGATCACTGCGCAGCGGTCAGGCTTGATCTACGCCGTGGTCGGGCAGCCCTCAGCAACCCACTTTGTGGTTGATGTGCGTCAAAGGGATATATGTCGGGTACGAGAAGACCTTTTGATCATCCCGAGTGGCCGTGGTGTCGGGAGGGGGGCGCCTACTCGCTTCGCTCCTGGCGGGGCCGTGTGGGTTGAATGGGCCCTATGTCGGGATCGGTGGGGCGCCTACTCGCTTCGCTCGTGGCGGGGCACAGGGCGGGGGGGCGGGGGCGGGGGCGCGGGGAGCGGGGAGCGGGGAGGTGGACGTGGGGCGGGGGCGGGGGCCGGGGCGGGGGCGGGGGCGAGCGCGGGGGCGACTGAGAAGGGCAACTGGGGGTTTACAGGGCTAAGGCCGCCTCTGGCGGGAGGCGGCCTTGTGAGCGGTGCGACTCGTACTAGCGGCCGGCCGCCGCGTTGTATTCGTCGACGATGCTCTGCGGGATGCGGCCCCGCTCGGAAATGTTCCGACCCTTGCGCTTCGCCCAAGCGCGCACTGCCTTGTTCTGATCGCGGTCGGCCGTGGCGGCGCCTCGCGCGCGCGGTGCGACGCGGCTGCCCGTCACAACGCCACTCCGAGTGGCCTTTCGCGCACCGGCCACATAAACCGAGATCGCCTCTCGCAACTTCGCCGCATTGGCTTGCGAGAGGTCAATCTCGTACGACGTGCCGTCGAGACCGAACTTGACGGTCTCGTCCGCCTCGCCACCATCCAGGTCGTCCTCCAGGACGACAATTTCCCGTCTCGCCACGAACGTGTTCCTTTCCCAATAACAGCGCAGCGCGCCGAATGGAAAAACAATAACCCACGACAACGGCCGCAAGTCAACGTCTCGATAAATCGAGGCACGACGCCGCTACTTATCGTCGTGCCGACTCCCGTCTCACTACTCCGGACGCGTCAGCGGAAAAAGGATCGTCTCGCGAATGCCGAGTCCGGTAAGTGCCATGAGTAACCTATCGATCCCCATGCCCATTCCGCCGCTCGGCGGCATGCCATACTCCATCGCTCTCAGGAAATCTTCATCTATCGCCATCGCTTCGACATCACCGGCGGCGGCGAGTCGCGCTTGCGCCTCGAATCGCTCACGCTGCACAACCGGGTCGACAAGCTCGCTGTACGCAGTTCCCAGCTCTACTCCGCGTATATAAAGATCCCACTTTTCCGCCACACCCGGCTCGGTCCGGTGTTCGCGCGTCAACGGCGAGGTCTCCACCGGGTAATCGCGCACAAACGTCGGCGCGTGAGAGGGTGGGCACGACCAGCTCGTCGAAAATCTCTTCGGCGAGCTTGCCGGGGCCCCATCGGGCATCGACGGAAATCGAATGCTTTTCGGCGTATTGGACGAGCGTGGCGAGCGGCGTGGCGGTGGAGACCGGCTCACCCAGCGCCTCGGACAGGACGCCGTAAAAGGTGACCTCCCGCCACTGTCCACCGACGTCGTACTCGGTGCCGTCGGCCAGGGTCACCACGTGACTGCCCGAGATCGCGACGGCCGCGCTCTGCACGAGATCACGGGCGAGCGCGGCGAACGTGTTGTAGTCGCCGTACGCCTGATAAGCCTCGAGCATCGCGAACTCCGGCGAATGCGACGAGTCGACACCTTCGTTCCGGAAGTTCCGGTTGATCTCGAAGACCCGTTCGATTCCACCGACGACGGCGCGCTTGAGAAATAGTTCCGGCGCAATTCGCAGATACAAATCAGTAGCGAGGGCATTGCTGTGCGTGACAAACGGCCGGGCCGCCGCTCCGCCGTGCACCAGTTGCAGCATCGGCGTTTCGACCTCGATGAAGTCGCGCTCGGCAAAACCGTTCCGAAGATCGCGGATCACGGCCGCCCGCATACGTACGACGTCGCGCGCCTGCGGCCGCATGATGAGGTCGACATACCGTTGCCGGACGCGTGTCTCCTCGCTCAATGGACGGTGCGCGACCGGAAGTGGCCGCAGCGACTTCGCGGTCATCGTCCATTCATCGGCGAGTACCGACAACTCGCCACGGCGTGAGCTAATCACTTCACCGGTAATGCCGACATGGTCACCGAGGTCGACCAGACGCTTCCAGTCTTCGAGACGCTCGGGACCAACTCGGTCAAGCGACAGCATCGCCTGCAGTTCGGTGCCGTCGCCCTCACGCAAGGTAGCGAAACATAGCTTTCCGGAGTTGCGGATGAACATGACCCGGCCGGTCACGCCGACGTGGTCTCCGGACGCCGAATCAGTGGCCAGATCGGCATATCGGATGCGTACGTCGCTGAGCGAATCGGTGCGATCGAATACGACCGGGTAAGGCGAAATTCCATCGGCGAGCATCCGGGCCCGCTTGTCGCGCCGGATCCGCATCTGCTCGGGAAGGTCTTCCTCTTCCGAGGGCGGGGCCACGGCCGGGCGCGCTGACGGGTCACTCACTGGAGGCATCCTTTGCGTGCGGAATTACGGATGATTTGTGACCGAGCCTACTGGACCCCCATACCGTGTCGCGCTTCGATTAGGCTGCCGGGACGTGACCGACAATCATGACGAGAAGCAGGCTCTGTCCTTCGGCCAGGCGGCCGCCCACTACGACCGCATTCGCCCCAGCTACCCGGCCGACGCGGTCCGCTGGCTGCTCGGCCCGGCCGCCGGCGGGACCGTCGTTGACCTCGGGGCCGGCACCGGCCTCCTCACCCGGGTCATCCGCGGGATCGACGGCACCACGGTGATTCCGGTCGAGCCCGATCCCCTGATGCGGGAGCAGTTGGCGGCCGCGACGCCCGGGCTCACCGCGAGCGCCGGCTCCGCGGAGGACATTCCGGTGGCCGACGCATCCGTGGACGCGGTCGTGGCCGGGCAGGCGTACCACTGGTTCGATCCGGAAAAGGCACACGCGGAGGCCGCTCGGGTCGTGCGCAGCGGCGGCGTCTTCGGCCCGATCTGGAACATCCGCGACGAGAGCGTGGAATGGGTGGCCGAGTACACGCGAATCGTCGACGACCGACAGACCGACAGCCACAACGGCTGGCTTGTCGACCCCGATTTCGGCTCCGGTTTCGGCCCGGTCGAGCGGCAGATCTTCCACCAGAGCGTGCCGATGACGGCCGACAGTCTGGTCGCGTTGCTCGCCTCGCGGTCCTACTACCTGACCGCGACGCCGGAGCGGCAGCGGACGGTCTCGGCCGACGTGCGGGCGCTCGCCGAGACGCTTCCGTCCACATTCGACGTGCCGTACACGACGGTGTGCTACCGGGCCACGCGTCTCTAGCGTCTGGGGTCTGTCTCAAGGCTGCCGTTCGGCTGCGCCGCGCGACTTTGAGACAGACCTAGGCGTTGCGCTCGTAGACGAGCCGCAGCCCGATCAGCGTCAACCAGGGCTCGTGGTGGGTGACCGTCGCGCACTCGTCGAGCACGACCCGGGCGAGGCCACCGGTCGCCACCACCGCGTTCACCGGACCCAGCTCATCGATGATCGCCCGGACGATGCCGTCGACCTGGCCGGCGAAGCCGTACACGACACCTGATTGAAGGCATTCGACCGTGTTTTTGCCAATGACGCGCGGTGGCCTGATCAGCTCGACTTTGCGCAGCTGGGCGGCCCGGGCGGCGAGCGCGTCGACGGAGATCTCGATGCCGGGAGCCAGCACCCCGCCGAGAAACTCACCGCGGGCCGACACCACGTCGAAGTTGGTCGACGTGCCGAAGTCGACCACGATCGCGGGCCCGCCGAACAGCGTGTAGGCCGCGAGCGTGTTGACGACGCGGTCGGCGCCGACCTCTTTCGGGTTGTCGATCGCGAGCTGCACGCCGGTGCGGATGCCCGGCTCGACGATCACCGTGGGCACCGACGGGTAGTAGCGATCGAGCATGGACCGCAGCGACCGCAGCGAGGCCGGCACCGTCGAACAGGCGGCGATGCCGGTCAGCGCGACGTTGTCGGCCGCGAGCAGACCCCGGAACATCAGGCCGAGTTCGTCGGCGGTGGAGCGGGCATCGGTCTTGACCCGCCAGGAGTGCACGACCTTCTCGCCCTCGAACGTGGCGAGCACGGTGTTCGTGTTTCCGATATCGATGCAGAGCAGCACGGTGCCAAGCCTAACCGGCGCTGCGAGGACGCAGATCGAGCGCAATATCGAGGATCGGCGACGAGTGGGTCAGCCCGCCGACGGAAAGATAATTGACGCCGGTCTCGCCGTAGGCCCGCGCGACGTCAAGGGTCAGATTGCCTGTCGCCTCCAACTCGGCCCGCCCGTCGACCGCCATGACGACCTCTCGCAGCAGGTCGGGCTTCATGTTGTCGCACAGCAGGAAGGTCGCCCCGGCGTCGACGGCCTCCACCGCCTCGGCCACGGTTTCGACCTCCACCTGCACCGGGACGGCCGGGAACATCTCGCGCACCCGCTGGTACGCCGCCGTGATCGATCCGGCGGCGAGTTTGTGGTTGTCCTTGATCATGGCGACGTCGTACAGGCCCATGCGCTTGTTGGTGCCGCCGCCGGCCCGGACCGCGTATTTCTCCAAGGCACGCAGGCCCGGCGTGGTCTTGCGGGTGTCCAGCACGGTCGCGCCGGTGCCGGCGAGCGCGTCCGCCCAGCGCCGGGTGTGCGTGGCGACACCGGACATGCGGCACAGGAAGTTCAGGGCGGTGCGCTCGGCGGTCAGCAGACCCTGGGTCGGGCCGGAGACTGTCGCCAGCACGTCGCCTCGCGCGACTCGGGCCCCATCCTTAACCCCCATGACCACACGGGTACGCGAATCGGCTGCGCCGAAAACCGCCGCTGCCACCGCGAGTCCGGCGACCACTCCGCCGGCGCGCGCCACCAGGTCAGCGACATCGGTCTGGTCGGCCGGGATCGTCGCCACGCTCGTGACGTCGACGCCGTCGGGGCCACCGAGGTCTTCGGCGAGCGCGTTACGGACGACCCGGTCCACGTACGCCGGATCGAGCCCTTCCCTGCGCAGGGTCTCCTCGATCGTCATGCCAGCGCCTCCCAGGCTTCGGTGACCGTGCCGCTCGCGTCCACGCCGGCCAGCAGGTGGCCCAGCCAGACGGGATCGGCATCGGGGAAATCTTCGCGCCAGTGGCAGCCGCGGGTCTCGGAGCGCAGCGACGCCGCCGCGACCAGCGCCGACGCGACCGTGAGCAGGTTCGCCGCCTCCCACGTCGCCGTGTTAGCCGGCGCGTGCCGCTCGCCGAGCGCCGTGAGCTGCGCCGCTGTCTCGGCGAGCGACGCGGCCGACCGCAGCACGCCGGCTCCTCGGGTCATCGCGCGCTGTAGCGGCTCCCGGATCGCGTCGTCGAGAGCCCAGGCCGGAGCGTCGGACGCGACCGGGTCAGCGTGCTCGGGCAACTCACGGGCGATGTCCTCGGCGATCCGGCGGGCGAACACGAGCCCTTCCAGAAGAGAGTTGGACGCGAGCCGGTTCGCGCCGTGGACGCCCGTGCAGGCGACTTCTCCACACGCGTACAGGCCGGGGATGGAGGTTTGGCCTTGAAGGTTTGTCCGGACGCCGCCGCTGGCGTAGTGCGCGGCGGGCGCGACCGGGATCAGGTCGACCGTGGGATCGATGCCGGCGGCCAGGCACGAGGCGGTGATCGTGGGGAAGCGCTCGGCCAGGTTCGGGATGTGGCGGGCGTCGAGGAAGACGTGGTCGGTGCCGGTCGCGAGCAGCACCCGGTGGATGCCTTTGGCCACGACGTCGCGCGGCGCCAATTCGGCGAGTTCGTGCTGACCGACCATGAAGCGCTTGCCGTCGGCGTCGATCAGGTGCGCGCCCTCGCCCCGCATCGCCTCGGAGACGAGCGGCTGCTGGGCGGCCCGCTCGCCACCGGGGCCGATCGGCACCATCAACGCGGTCGGGTGGAACTGCACGAACTCGACGTCGGTGACCACGGCACCGGCCCGGAGCGCGAGCGCCACCCCGTCGCCGGTGGAGACCGCCGGGTTCGTCGTCGTCGCGTAGACCTGGCCCATGCCACCGGTCGCGAGCACCACCGCGCGGGCCAGGATCGCCCCGACACCGTCGTCGGTGCCCTCGCCGAGCACGTGCAACGTGACGCCGCAGGCCCGGCCGTCGGCCGCCCGGAGCAGGTCGAGCACGAGCGCGTGTTCGACGAGGCGGATCCACGGGTCGCGCATGACGGCGGCGTGCAGCGCTCGCTGGACTTCGGCGCCGGTCGCGTCGCCACCGGCGTGCACGATGCGGTTCGCGTGGTGACCGCCTTCGCGGGTCAGCATGAGCGAGCCGTCGGCGTGCCGGTCGAACTCGGCGCCCATGCGCATCAACTCGCGCACCCGGAGTGGGCCCTCGGTCACGAGCACTTCGACGGCGGCCGGATCGCACAGCCCGACCCCGGCGACCAGGGTGTCAGCGGCGTGGGCGGCGGGCGTGTCCACCGGGTCGAGCACCGCGGCGATGCCACCCTGCGCCCACCGCGTCGAACCGTCGTCGATGTTGACCTTGGTGACGACTGTCACATGCAGGCCGGCTTCGCGGAGATGAAGCGCGGCGGTCAGGCCGGCCACCCCGGAGCCGATCACCACGACATCGGTCGTCTCGGACCAGCCCGGAGCCGGTCCGAGCAGTCGGGAGGGGACGGTGGGCAGCTCAGCGAGGTCGCGTGAGGCGGACATGCCTCTAGTCAAACACGCGGTCAGCGCGGCAGACCGGCGGTCCCCAGACCCTTGATGGAGCCACGGATCGGCGTCGATGTCGACGCGTAGCACGCGAACGACTGATCGCTGCCGACCCACGTGAGCGAACTGGTCGGACCGACGTACGACGCCCGCAGGTCGGTGCGGCTCTTGGCGCCGGCCGGCAGCCCGACGAACCGGTCGACGAGCGACTGGCACCCCTGCGTGACGGTGGTCTGGAGTTCGGCACCGTTGTACGGCGCCCCGAGCGGGGTCACGGTGAACGTGCCGACGTACTCGCCCGAGTGGGCTTCGGCGCAGGGGGTGAACGAGGGTGCGCCGTCGGCCGCGTCCGCGTAGCAATCGATCGTGATGTCGGCCGCCTTCGGATCCGTCACAGCGCCTTTCAGCGAGGCCGACCGAGTCACGATGTGCGTGCCGCCCGGGTCGCTGACCTGTGCCAACGTGCAGGCGAAGAAGCCGTCGGCCTTCGGCGTGAGGAACGTCGGGATCAGCGAAACCTGAGCGCCCCGCCACGGCCCGCCGAGATAGGCCGCGACGTGACCACTGCAGCCGGACCGAGCCTCGGCCTGGATCAGTACGTCGTTGACCTGCGCGGCGGATCCTTTCGCGGTTTTCGCCGCCTTGAGCAGGGCGTGATCGACCTGGCCGGTATAGAAGATCTCGGCCGTATGCGGAGCCGTGCACGCGACCGGGTCACCCGGCCAGGGCAGCGTGTCGGATATCACGTGGGCGTCGACGTCCCAGCACGAACCGACGGCCGGAGCCGACTTCGGCAACGCGGACGGGATCGCGGTGGAACGGTTGAACCACCACAGTGCGGTGGCGATGACCGCCAGCACGAGCACCGCGACAGCGACCGGCATCAGGCGACGACTCATGTGCCTCAACCCTTCGGCTTCGCGCCGCGAAGACCCTTGGCGGTGGCGACGAATCGGCCGCCCTTGCTGCGGTAGGTGAAGCACCGGACGGATCGATCGCCCAGGTCCCACCGTTCCTGATCGAAATAGAACGCGAGGTAGCCGACCCAGTCGCTCTCGTCGGTGCTTCCCGAGAAACCGAGGTAATGCGCGACCACGCCCTCGCACCCGTCGAGGGCGAGCGTCTCCCGTTTTTTCTTGTCGGTCGGCCAGGTTTCGTTTGGCGCCGTGTAGATCCCGGCGTACTCGCCGTTGAACCAGGCAGAGCAACCCGTGAGGGTCACATCATTGACCGAGGAATTGACGTCGTTCCAACGGACGCAATGGATCGCATCGGCCGACGGGTGCGCCAACGCGCCCTTGAGCGATGTGTCGGAGTGCGTCGGATTCCGGTCGTCGACCGCGAAGATGCGACTCAGGACGCACAGATACCAACGGGCGCCCCCGGTCCACCCGGACGCGTCGGGAACCACCACATCGGACTGCACGAGCGCGCCGTGCCACTCGCCGCCGAGAAACGCCGTTACCGGCTTCTGGCAACTCGCGTACGCGGCCTTCATCAGTGCGGAGCCGGCAGGCGGAGGCGTCAGCCGGGCCGCAGTAGCGCCGGTGAACGTGCCCACGTGCACTACCTCGACGCTGTGCGACTGAGTGCATGGCAGCGCCGGATTGTCGACCAGGTCCGGCACGAACGAGTCGTAGCAGCCGCCGACCACGGGCACCGGTTGCGACGGTGCGGAAACGGCGGCCCAGTCGTCGGTCAGGTTGCCGTCGACGCCCGCGGGCAGCGAACAGCCCGCGAGGGCGAGCACGGCGATGATCGCGACGACGAATACGCTTCTAGCCCTTGGGTTTTTTGGCACCGATGCCCTTAACGCTCTGCGTGAACTTGCCATCGCTCGTGAACGCCGAGGCGAAGCAACGGATCGTGCGGTCGCCACTGTTCCAGCGGTCCTCGTCGAAGTGCAGACTGACCCAACCGACGTACTGGCTTTCGTCGGAGTGGCCGGAGAAGCCGAGGAAATGCGCGACCACGCCCTCGCAGCCGTCTTGCCCGATTTGCGATTCCTTCTTGTCGGTCGACGGGAACGCGGTGTTCGGCGCGGTGAAGAAGCCGGCGTACTCACCGTTGAACGGTTTGGCACAGGTCGACTTGGCCAGGTTGGTGATGTACGTCTTGTGGTCTTTCCATACGACGCATCGCAGCGAAGCGGCCGTGTCGGTCTTGAGGGAGCCCTTCAACGCGATGCTGTACGACGTCGTGTCGCCGTCGGGGTAGTCGAGAATCGAGACGTCGCAACGGAACCACCGAGCACCGCCGGTCCACCCGGCTTCGTCCGGAAGCGAGACGCTGAGCTGCACCATGCCGCTGTGCCAGTCGGCGCCCAGGAACGTAGCGGTGGGCGCCTGGCATTTCGCGTACGCCGCCCGCTGCTGCGGCGAGCCGACCGCCGGCGGGGTCACGCGGGCCGCGTCGGCGCCGGTGAACGTGCCGACGTAGGCGACGTCGAGGACGTGTGACGACGTGCAGCTCACCGGAGGGTTGTCGAGCATGTTGCTGCCATCGTCGTCGTAGCAGTCGCCGGCGACCGGCAACGTGCCCTTCGGCGCGGGTGCCGCGGACCAGCTGTTGACGAGGTTGCCGTCAATGCCGGCGGGCAGCGAACACGCGCTGAGAGCCAACGCCGAAACAACGGCGATGACCGCCACAGCAGCAAAGCGGCGCATCCGCGAGCCCTCCCCAGGGTCGATTGAATGCGCAGCATACGACATGTCGAACATCGTTTGGGGGCCGCTGCCCGGCCAAAAAACTCCCCGCCGAACCGCAGGTCGGCTACAGCTCGACGGCCATGTTGTCGATCAGCCGGGTGTCGCCGACCCACGCCGCGATCAGCAGCCGCGCCGGCCCACTCGCCGGTGCCGGGCCAAGGTCAGGAGCGGTCAGCACCAGATAATCGAGTCGCACCGCGGCCGTACCCATGGCGGCGAACGCACTTTTGGCCTCTCGCACCGTGCCCTCGGCGCCCAGCCCTCGCCCGGCGGCGTCGATGCCCGCTCGCAGTGCCGTGGCGAGCGCGAGCGCGGCGTCGCGGGCCGGGCCGGCGAGGTAACGGTTGCGACTCGATCGGGCGAGGCCATCGGGCTCCCGGTTGATCGGCACACCGATGATCCGCGTCGGCACGTCGAGGTCGGCGACCATCTGCGTGATCAGCGCGAGTTGTTGGAAGTCCTTCTCGCCGAAGAACGCGACATCGGGTCGCGTGAGCTGCAACAGCTTCATGACGACGGTGAGCACGCCGTGGAAAAACCCGGGCCGGCTCGCGCCCTCCAGGATCTCGCCGCGCGGGCCGGGATCGAGCCGGACCTGCGGCTGGCCGGCCGGGTACATCACCTCACGGGTCGGCGCGAAGATCAGGTCGACGCCGAGGCGCTCGCAACGTGCCACGTCGTCGTCGAACGTGCGCGGATAGCGGTCGAAGTCCTCGTTGGGCCCGAACTGCAGCGGGTTCACGAAGATGGTGACGATGACGTGATCGGCCTGCTGGCGGGCGGCCTCGATAAGCGCCTCGTGCCCCTCGTGCAGCGCGCCCATGGTCATCACGACGCCGACCGACCCGTCGAGCTTTTCGCGGGCGAGCCGGAGTTCCGCGCGCGTGCCCGTGATAATCATTTAGAACTCCGCAGGACGGCTGGCCAGCACCCCGAGCAGGGGTTCGGCGTCGGCAGGGGTGAGGCGGCCGGCCGCGATCGCACGATCGGCGGTGCGGCGGGCCAGGGCGAGGTAACTGGGCACCGAGTTCGGCGCGACAGCGGCCAGCGTGTCGAGATGCTTCGCCACGGTGCCGGCGTCGCCACGGGAGACCGGACCGGTCAGTGCCGCGTCGCCCATCGCAAGCGTGTTGTCGAGCGCGGCGTGCAGGAGCGGGCTCAGCATGAGCTCGGGATGGGTCACACCGGCGTCACGCAGGCGGTCCATCGCCTCGTTTACCAGCGTGACGAGATGGTTGGCGCCGTGGGCCAACGCCGTGTGGTAGAGCGCGCGCCGATCGTCGGGGATCCACTCCGGCGACCCGCCAAGCTCCGCGACCAGGGCGGTGGCCAGCGGTTTCAACTCGTCGGGCGCGGTCACGCCGAAGGAGATGCCGGCGGCGAGGCGCTCGATGTCGTCAGCCTGGCCGGTGAAGGTCATGGCCGGGTGCAGCGCGAGCGGGAGGGCACCCCGGGCCGTCGCCGGGTGCAGGATGCCGATGCCATGCGATCCGGACGTGTGCGCGACGATCACGCCGGGCCGGAACGCTCCGGACTCGCCCAGGTGCGCGACCAGTGGCGCGAGCGCGTCGTCGGGCACGGCGAAGATCACCAGATCAGCGTGGCGGACGACGTCTTCGGCGCGTCGATGCGCAACGCCGGGCAGGAAACCCGCGATCCGGTCGGCTGCCGTCTCGGATCGGCCGCTGGCTCCGGTGATCCGGTGCCCGGCCGCAGCGAACGCCGCGCCGAGAGCGGTGCCGACTCGGCCGGCACCGACGATGCCGATGGTGAGGGAGTTAACGTTGGCGGCGGGCACGGGCGCGTGGAGGGCGCCGGGCGCCGGCGAAACGGGAGAAACCACCACGCCGCGCGTGCTGCGCACAGAAGCAGTCATAGCCACGATCCAGTCCTCTTCGATGGGGTACCGGTCGGGATTAAGTATGACGGCCCCGTGACGGCGCCAAACAGGGCTTGTGAACACTTTCACTTCGCAGTCGATTCGGGTTTGAAACGAGGTTTGGCCGGTGCGGCGATGGCGGGACGCGATGCGGCCGCGCTCTACGGGCCGGCCGGGTTTTTCCGGCCGAGAGGCGCCGGCCGATCATTTCCGCACGAGCGCGCTCACCGGGCCCGCGTTCGCGGATGCGCTGCTCCGGCGTGCTGCTGACGGTCGACGAGGCGCTCGGGCATCCGGCGACGCTCGACGTCGTCGACGTGGGCGCCGGTCGGGGCGAACTGATCTCCGCTCTGCTCACCCGGGCGCCACAGCCGGTGCGCGAGCGGCTCGCGCCCGTCGCCGTCGAGATCGCGCCGCGCCCCGATGGCCTCGATCCCGCGATCGCCTGGCTGCCGACGCCTCCGAAGGACATCACCGGCCTGCTGATCGCGACGGAATGGCTCGACAACGTGCCGCTGGACATCGTCGAGCGCGACGCCGCCGGCGATTGGCGCTACGTCATGGTGGCCGACGACGGCACCGAATCCCTGGGCGATGCCCCCGACGACGACGACCGGGCCTGGCTCGACGCCTGGTGGCCGGACGGGTTCCGGGCCGAGATCGGCCGCGCCCGCGACGCCGCCTGGGCCGACGCGGTCGCCTGCCTCTCGGGCGGCCTCGCGCTCGCGGTCGACTACGGCCACCTGCGCGACACGCGACCACCGCTCGGCACGCTGACCGGTTTCCGCGACGGGCGCGAGACGGCACCGGTACCCGACACATCCGTTGATCTGACCGCCCATGTCGCCATCGACAGCGTCGCCGCCGCCGGGTCCGCAGTCGCAGGTCAACCGCCCACATGGGGACGGCAAGCCGACGCGCTCCGTGCGCCTCGGCGTCAGCGGGCGCCGGCCGGACCTCGCACTGGCGCAACGTGACCCGGGCGCGCTACGTGCGGGCGCTGGCGACCGCGTCAGCGGCCACCGAACTCACCGAGCCGGCCGGGCTCGGCGGCCACTTCTGGATCTGTCAGCCCGTTGGTGGCCTGACCATAGGATGGTGCGATGAACAACCTGCGTGAGGTGACCGTCGGGACCGGCGCGGGTCTGGACACCGCCGACATGGTGCTCAACATCGGACCCCAGCATCCGTCGACGCACGGCGTGCTGCGGCTGCGGCTCGTGCTCGACGGCGAGCGGGTGGTCAGCGCCGAGCCGATCATCGGCTACATGCACCGTGGCGCCGAAAAGCTCTTCGAGGTGCGCGACTATCGGCAGATCCTGGTGCTCGCGAACCGGCACGACTGGCTGTCGGCGTTCGCCAACGAACTCGGGGTCGCGCTCGCGGTCGAACGGCTGATGGGCATCGAGGTGCCGGAGCGCGCGACCTGGCTCCGCACCGCGCTCGCCGAACTCAACCGGGTGCTCAACCACCTGATGTTCCTCGGCTCGTACCCGCTGGAGATCGGCGCGATCACGCCCGTCTTCTACGCGTTCCGGGAGCGCGAGACGCTGCAGGCGGTGATGGAGGAGGCGTCCGGCGGGCGGATGCACTACATGTTCAACCGGGTCGGCGGGCTGAAGGAAGAGGTGCCGGCCGGGTGGACCGCGCGGGCCCGGGCCGCCATCGGTGAGGTGCGGCGCCGCATGCCCGACCTCGACAATCTGATCCGGAACAACGAGATCTTCCTGGCCCGTACGAGTCGGGATCGGCGTGCTTCCGGCAGCGACCGCGGCTTCCTACGGCGCCTCCGGACCGGTCGCGCGGGCATCCGGCCTCGACTTCGATCTGCGGCGCGACGAGCCCTACCTCGCGTACGGGCAGCTGACGGTGCCGGTGGTGACCCGGACCGCCGGCGACTGCCACGCCCGCTTCTCGGTGATGCTCGACCAGGTGTACGTCTCGCTCGACCTGGCCGAGCAATGCCTGCTGCGAGGTCGACAAGATCTCCGGCCCGGTCAACGTGCGGCTGCCGAAGGTCGTCAAGGCGCCCGAGGGTCACACGTACGCGTGGACCGAGAACCCGCTCGGCATCAACGGCTACTACCTGGTGTCACGGGGCGAGAAGACGCCGTGGCGGATGAAGATGCGCACCGCGTCGTACGCCAACGTGCAGGCGCTGTCGACCCTGCTCCCCGGCACCTGGTGCCGCGACCTGGTCGCCGATCCTGGGCTCGATGTTCTTCGTCGTCGGCGACATCGACAAGTAGCCGGCTGCGGCTACCGCCAGCGGTCGTCCGTGTCGTCGAACTCAAGCCGCGGGCGTACGGCCGACCGGCCGCCGCTCGGCTCGCGTTCCCATCGGTTGTCGTCGCGGGCCTCCCGGCCACCGTGGCTCGGACGGGCACCGTAGCGGTCGTCACCGTGGTCGCGCGCGCGACCGCTCTCCGGCGCCTCGGAACGGCCGCCCCAGCGATCGTCGCCGCCACCGTCAGCACGGCGACCCTCGGCCGGGCGAGAACCCGTCGGGCGCCGATCGCTCCGGGCCTCGGGCGTACGTTCGGCTGCACGGCCGCCGGTGTCGGAGGAGCGGTGTGCCGAACGCGGCTCCGCCGCCGCCCGCTGTGGCTCGGACCAGCCGTGGTCGGCTCGGCGCGGTGCCGGTTGATCGGTGGCACCGGCCCGGCGGACGACCTCCCCGGAGATGTCGCGAGGCGATCGATCCGCGCGGGACAGGCTCGCACGCGTGCCGGCTCGGGGGTCATCGGATCGGTCGTCGCGGCGGTCGGCACGGCTGTCATCGCCGTGACCGCGGACCCAGCCGGCGGCCGATTCGGGGCCGGACGAGGGCAGGGCGGGACGCCCACGCTCCGCCTCTTCCCGCCGGCGGCGTTCGCTGCGGGTCTCGCCGGTGTTGTCGACGCCACCACGGAACGAGGCGTCTCGCCAGCCGTCGGACGCGTCGGAGCCGCTACCGTGGCCTCCGGTCGAGCCGTGCTGCGCGGGTGACTCGTAACTGTCGGCGTACGGGACGTTTTCCTGCCGCACCGATGACCACCGGTCGACGATGCGCATCTGGGTGCCGGTCTCGTCGGCGCGGACGGCCGTGCGACGCTCGCCCATGCGGAGTTCGCGACCGCGCTCGTCGGTGCGGACCTCGGCCCATCGGTCGCCGGAACGCATCGCCGCCCAGCGGTCGTCGTCGCTGGGGTCGTCATCTCGACCGCCATGCCATCCGCGGTCGACGGAATCCTCGATCGGGTCCGGGACGCGAGGTGCCACCAGATCGCGCATGCGCTGCTCGGCCCACGAGTCTTCGCGAGGATCACGGATCGGCCGCCGACCGGAACTGGGGCTGTCCGACCGGTCGTGCGAGCCGCGGTCGGCGTCGGCGCGATCGGAACGGTCTCGGTCGGGTCGGTCTCGGTCGGGTCGGTCCCGATCGGAACGGTCGTGCCAGCCTGAGGCGTCGTCGTCGCGACCCCGTCGACCGGCCTCTTCGATCGCCTGCGGCTCACGGCCGCGGATGCGATCGGCACCGTAGTCGGCGCGGCCGTCGCGTGACATGCCGTCGCGGGGAATGCTGATCCGGTTCACGTCACCGCGCCCGCCGTCGGGCCGGCCCATGTCGGCGTGGCCGTCGCGACCCATGTCAGGCCGGCTCATGTCAGAGCGGCCCATGTCAGACCGGCCCATGTCGCTACGACCCTGGTCGGGGCGACCCGCATCGGCTCGGCGAAGTCCTCCCGCTCGGGCCGGCGGGTGGTCGGACGCACGAATCCGGCGGCACGCGGGTCATCGACCGGGTCGACGTAGGTCTGTGTGGTGACGTGGACGGTCTCGGTGTGCACGACCGGCACGCCGGCGCCACCGATGGCTCGGCGAGGGGGCGGCGCGGCGACCGCCGGCCGGGCCACGCGGGCCTCGCCCAGCGCCCGCTCCTCGGCCTGACGGCGCACCTGTTCGACGTTTTCGTGCAGGTGGGCGACGCGTTCCGCGAGCGCCTTGTGGGTGGCCCGGGCCGCCGTCGTGATGTCGGCGCGGACGTCTTCCCGCAGCATGTCGATCTCGTCGAGAAGGGTCTCTTCGAGATGAAGCTTCGTCGTGGAGGCGCCGTTCAACGTGATCGACAGGACGACGAGCACGACCGCGACGACGGCCATGAACGCCGCGATCCGCAGCGCGGCGGCGCCACTGAAGGCCGCGATAATCAACGCGGCAAGGCTGGCGAGACCGATGGCGACCCAACGTGCATAGCCGAGGAGTCGAGCCCGGGCATCGACATTTTCCGGGGCTGGCATGGTTGTAGAGGTTACTCAGAGTTGGGCCGAATCGGAATGGCTGGGTCGTCCTATCGGACGATCAAGCAAACGGTCCCGCCGCCTATTTCCGACATGTGCGGAAAGAGGCGGCGAGACCGTTACTCCGTGCGGTGGGTCAGCTACCTGCGAGAGCACTGTCCGAGGAGAAGACCAGGCCGATCGTGGCCTTGCCGGTCGTCAGCGCCGACTTGGTGATCGGGCCACCGGCGTCGGCCTGCATGAAGTTGCCGAACTTGATGCCGTACGTCTTCTCCAGACCCGGCTGGCAGAACGGCCGGTCGCGGGCACTCCGGCGGACCGGCCAGCACGGTCGCCGAACCGGAGCACTTCGCCGCGAAGTCTGACAGCGTGTTCAGGTTGTACTTCGTCGGCGACCGCCTTCGTGACCGCGAACGCGTTTTCGTCGGCGGCCGGCGAGGGCGTGCCGAAGACCAGGTTGCCCTTCGCACCGAGCGTCGGTCAGCGCGGCCACGTCTTGTTCAGGTCGCTGGACGCCGCCGGTGCCGCGTTGGCGCCGTTCTGCTTCGTGTTGAGGAACTCGGTCGAGCGTCGCCGCGTACTCCGGGCACGACCTGGATCTTGTTCTTCTCCAGCTGGGGCTCGTAGAGCTCGCGGTTGCCGATCGTCTGCACGGTGACGTTGTAACCCGGCCGCCGTCAGCACGATCTTGTAGAGCTCCGCGATCTCCTGGTTCTCGCTGAAGTTCGCCGCGCCGACAATGATCTTGCCGCCCGGGCCCCTTGGCGAGGCCGGCGGTGAGGTTGTTCGCCTGCGCGAACGCCGCGGCGGCGACCTGCGGGCGTCTTGCGGTCGACGTCGACCGTCTTGTTCAGCTCGACAGCTTCGGCGTGTCGAGCGACGGCCGACACCGCGTTGAGCGCGGCGAGCAGCGCCGGGTTGTTGCCGCCTTCACGTTGATGCGCCGGGACGATGTTGTCGGTCGACTGAAGGTGCTTGTCGTCGGTCAGCGCCACCAGCTGCTGTCGGCGATCGGGGCACACGCCGGACACCGGTCGCCGCCGTCGCCGGCTTCGTGCCGGAAGAACCGGAGCTGCCGCAGCGCACCAGGACCGATGGCCGCGATAGCTAGACCTGCCGCGAGCGCGGCAGAGCGCGAAAGAGTACGCATGTCGAACGTGCCCCGCCTTCCGTGTCCCGGCGCGACCACGATGGTCGGCCGCGTGTCCGACGGGCGGTCTCGCCTTCCGGCCCGGATCACCGCCCGCTAAAAATCTAGCCAACCGCGCCCGCGACGGACCGGCAAGCGAATGACCCGAAATTGTCACCGCTCCGTCACCAATGTCGCCGCTCGACGTCCGGTTTCGGTAGGCGCGAAATGCGGCAGGCTCAGGTGCGTCTGCGGGCGCAGCGCTACCGGCGACGAACCAGATCGACGCGGCGCAGCGGCTTCGGGGTCGACGAACCAGGCCAATACCGAAGATCAGCGCGTTGACGAGCAGGGCGAGCACGCGCGACCAGGAACCCGCCGGCGAGGATCTGGCCGCCGCCGGCCGCGATCGTCATGCCGAACCCGGCTCGTTGATGGTCGGCGCCGAGCCCGCCGCCACCGACGAGCGCGGCCAGCGTCGCGGTCGCGATGACCTGCACGGCGCGCGTGCGGAAGCCCGGTCAGCAGGTAGGGCAACGCCAGCGGTAACTCGACCCGGCGCAGCACGCTGCCAGCCGGACATGCCCATGCCGCGGGCCGCGTCGCTGCGCCTCCGGGTCGACCTCGCGCATGCCGGTGTACGCGTTCGCCAGCATCGGCGGGATCGCGAAGATGGCCAGCGCAGAGGATCTCCGATGCGGTGCTGAGCCGAGTCCGTGGCGACGTAGAGCACGGTCAGCAGGGCCACCGTCGGGATCGCCCGGGTCATGTTGGACACCGCGACCACACGCGCCGCCGCCGCGGCCGGTGTGCCCGAACCAGATGCCGAGCGGCAGCGCGATCAGGCAGGCCGAGCGCGACCGCGCCGACCGAGATGTCCAGGTGCTGGCCGAGCCGGGTCCAGGACGCCGCCGGGATTGGTCCAGTTCAGCGGGTCGTTCAGCCAGATGACGGCCTGGTGGATGTAGTTCATCGCGCGCCGACCCCGCCACGTCCACGGCGTGATCAGCCACCCGATGCCCGCGAGCATCAGGTCGAGCGCCAGGCCGAGCGCGACGCAGAGCACCATGCCGGTCAGGATCTCGGCCTGGTAGAAGTTGTTGCGGAGCCCGCCGATGATGAGCTGGCCGAGGCCGCCCTGCCCGATCACCACGCCGACGGTGACCAGCGCGACCGTGGATACCGTGGCCAGCCGGATGCCGGTCATGATGCCGGGCAGCGCGAGCGGCAACTCGACCCGCCACAGCCGGCCGAACCGGCCGTACCCCATGCCGGCGGCGGCGTCGAGCACCTCGGCCGGCACTGCCTGCAGACCCGGTGAGCGTGTTGCGGATGATGAGCAGCAGCGCGTAGAGCACCAGACCGATCAGCAACGTCGTGGTGCCGGTGCCGCCGTGAACGGCGCCAGGAACGCGAACAGGGCCAGCGACGGGATCGTGTAGAGCACGCCGGAGAATGCCGAGAATCGGCGACGGCCAGCGGCCGGAACCAGTGCGCGAGCACGGCCAGCGGCACGGCGACCAGGATCGCGAAGCCCACCGCCTCCGCGGTGACGGTGACGTGATAGCGCAGCGCGGTCCAGGATAGTGTCGGAGTTCTGCGTGACATAGCTCCACGAGAACCACGGATTGGGCGCGGCCGCCGGGTCGGCCAAGACTGTGGCCGACACAGACCCGAGGAAGGACATACGTGGACCGTACCCCGGCCGTCGGCGACCGCCGCGACGATCACGCTCGACGGCCGTCGGCAAGCGCTACGACGACGGCACCGTGGCGGTCGGCGCGCTGTCCCTCGAGGTGCCCGCGGGCGACCTGGTGGTGCTCATCGGCCCGTCCGGCTGCGGCAAGTCGACCGTGCTCCGGATGATCAACCGGCTGATCGAGCCGACCACCGGCCGGATCCTGATCGACGGCGAGGACGTCAACGACGGCAACGCCGGTGGATCTGCGCCGCCGCATCGGGTACGTCATCCAGAACGTCGGACTCTTCCCGCACCAGACGATCGAGAAGAACGTCGGCACCGTGCCGCAGCTGCTCGGCTGGCCGAAGGCGAAGATCCGCGCCCGCAGCCGGGAACTGCTCGAACTCGTCGGCCTGGACCCGGCCCGGTACGCGCAACCGCTACCCGCGCGAGCTGTCCGGCGGGCAGCAGCAGCGGGTCGGGGTGGCCCGGGCGCTCGCCGCCGACCCGGTCGTGCTGCTGATGGACGAGCCGTTCTCCGCGGTCGACCCGATCGTGCGGCGTCCGCCTGCAGGACGAGTTCCTCCGGCTGCAACGGGAGGTCCGCAAGACGATCGTGCTGGTCACGCACGACCTCGACGAGGCGGTCCGGCTCGCGGACCGGATCGCGATGCTGTCCGAGGGCGGCGTGCTCGAGCAGTACGCGACCCCGGCCGAACTGCTGGGCAAGCCGGCGAACGCGTTCGTCGTCGAGTTCGTCGGCGCCGACCGCAGCATCAAGCGGCTGCAGGTCACGGACATCGACCCGAAGCGCCTGCGCGCCGCGTCCACTGTGGACAATGCGGCGGCCGGCCCGTCGGTGCCGCGTCGACGGCGACGCTGCGGGACGCGCTGGCCGCGCTGCTCGACGGCGGACGCGGCTGGGTCGCGGTCACCGACGACGACACGATCGCCGGTGTGCTGACCGCCGGTGACATCGCCGAAATCGACGACCCGAGCCGCGATTAGCGCCGGTCTGAAAAGTCCGATCGAGCGAGCCGCGAGCCAGGCCCTGGACAGCCCGACGGCGGCGTTGCGAGCCTAGCCGCCGTCGGCCGCCAGCGTGGTCAGGCCGACGATCCAGCCGACGAGGAGTCCGTAACCGGCGCCGCCGATCGCGGTTTCCAGCGCGCCGATGCCGGTCGCGTTCTCGACGATGAACGCGCTCAGCAGGCCCGCGAACGCCGCCCGCGAACATGTACGCGCCCCAACCGTGCAGGAAGTGGCTCAGCGTGCCGCGGAAGCCGGTCAGACCGGACCGGCCGAGGAGCGTGACGAACACGCCGGCGAGGACGACGACGAGGACCGCTTTGAGATCTTGCGGCGACAGATCCTGATCGAACGCGTCGGAGCTGAACCGCCATGACGGCCACGCGAGCATCGCCGAGGAACGCGTCGACCACGTTCGTCGACCGGCGTGCTTCTCGGCCCAGTCGACGTAGGACGGGTTGCCGAACGCGAGGACGAGGATCAGCGCCGTGATCGTCGCGATTGCCGGCCGCCGAACGGACGCGGGTGAATGCCATGCGGCGATCGTGGAGAAGGCGTACACCCGTGTCAATCGTCTTTGTGTTTTGCGGTCGACTGACCTTTTTCAGCAGATAGTCGATGAACGCCGCCCGGATCAGCGGCTCGGACTCGCCGTAACCGTGGCCGGTGAACTCGCGCCACATCGAGTAGAGGTCGCTCAGCTCGGCGCCGAACGAACCCAGCGACCCGTCGACGTCTTCCGCGCCGGAGGCGTGCGGCAGGTCGCCGGATGATGTTGACGAAGAAGCCCATGTCGTGACGCTCCCAGGCGAGCTTGAACGCCCGCTCGCGCAGCTCCTCGGTCGGCAGCGCGTCGAGGGTGGCCAGGGTCGGGTCGGCGTCAGTGGGCTCGGTCGTCATGGCCCACAGGGTACCGGCACCGCGCGTCACGGCCGCCGAGGGCAGGTGCTCAGCGGCGCACCCCACCGCTCATCGCTGGCGTCGACCCACGTCGGGTCCGTTGATCGCGCGGGCAACTGGTTGGCCCAGCTGCCCTGCTGGCGGTTGAGCCAGCGTGGTGCCGGACCGTCGGAACCACCGCCGCGCGACGGTCGGCCGGCCGTCTCGACGAGCCGGGTCACGAGGACGCCGACGCCGAGCATGATCGCGATCACCATGACCTCGCCGGCCCGCCACGCATGCGCGATCACGTACCGATCGGCGAGCGCGAACAGGGCGGTCGCGAAGCAGCGTGCCGAAGATGCCGCCGCGGCGGCCGAAGGCGCTGGTGCCGGCGAGCAGCGCGATCCCGACGCCGATGCCGGTCGCGATGAGGCCGTCGTCCGCCGACGCGCTGCCGGACTGCATCGTCGCGCCGATGCCCGCGAGCCCGGCCATCAGCGCGGACGCCACGATCGCGAGGCCGGTGATGACGGCGGCGGGAGTGCCGCGGCGGTCAGCCGGGTCAGTGACCGGCCGGTTGCGGCCGATCGCGCGACGAATCCGCCGGACACGCGCCGAGAGCGCCGCCGATCACGGCGAGAAGCGCGAAGCCGCCGAACCAGTAGTAGCCCTGACCGGCGGCGTCGTAGCGGGTCGTCAGCGAACTCGAGGCGGGCAGGAACGAGATCCAGACCTGGATGCCGAACAGCGCACCGAGGCTGGCCGCCCAACCGGGCACGTGGAACACCGCTCACGACGAGCGCGATGGCCAGGCCGCAGATGAGCGCGATCACGAGCGCGGTGCCGGCGGCCGGATAGAAGCCCTTGTTCGCGTGCGCGCCGAAGTAGAGCGCCGGACACCACCATGATCGGACCGACGGCGAGGTTGACGGCGCCGGCGCGCATCGTGAGGCCGGCACCGAGCCCGAGCAGGCCGAAGATCGTCGCGCTGACCATGAGCGAGCGCAGATTGACGCCGCTCAACGACGCCGGACTGCGGAGTGGTTGAGCTGCAGCGCCATCGCGACCGCCGCCACCAGCAGCACGATCTCCCAGGCCACGTGGACGGCGAACCGGTCGCGGCCCGGCTCGCCGTGGATCGGGTCGTCGAAGACACCGTCGAGCTCGGCGGCGGTCACCGCGCGGGGCACCGGTGGCCGTGGCGAGGCCAGGGCGATGTGGCGAATGCCGCATAAGGGTCCTCCGCCGCTACGTCCGACTCGGGGAATCCCTCGGGTGACCCCGATGCCTGCCGGAACTCCGGTTCGACCCGGAAGCCCTCGCCCAGCGACTCCGGTCGGGCGGTCGGAACTTGCATTGGTCATGGCTGAGCGCCTCCCGGTTTTGCCGCGTCAAGCCAATCGGGCGAGGCAGCGCCAACACGTCTGGAATTTGTACGGCTCGATCGGACCTTGCGAAACCAGCCCGTTGAGCGCCTCCGCACAGCATTCCGTACGGTGCCCGACCGTACCCGGACTACCGGCTCGCCGGAAGAGGCTGACGCGACTATTCGCCGGTCGTCGTCGTCTTCGGGCTGGGGCGGCACCCGGCAGGCACGCTCCAGCAACAGCGCGCCGGCCAGCAGCACCAGCGCGCCGAAGAACCCGCCGATCGCCGGCGGCAGATCGGTGCCGGCCGCCGCGAGCCGACCCGCGACTGACCGAGCAGCCAGATCCCGACGGCGCCGAAGAAGCCGGCGAAGAGCGCGCCGACGACCGACGGACGCCTTGGCCAGCACGACGTAGCGCACGACGGTCAGCGGGTCGACCGGCATGGTGCCCGGCCTGCGGTCGATGCGCGCCTTCGTCGCCACCGCCGCGATGATCTCCAAGAGGCCCGAGGCCACCGGTGATGATGGCCGGCAGCCAGGTGAGGTTCGGGAAAGTCGCCGTAGTTGCGGGCGATGATCAGCCAGCCGAGCGCCGCCGCGACCAGCGCCGCGACGATCAGCGTCGCCGGGTTCGTCGGCCGCAGTCGCGGACCGGTGCCGGGGCGTTCTGCTGCGTGCCCTGCGGATTCGAACTCACGTCACGGCTCCAAGGAGAGATCGGGGCGGGGTTTCATGGCGGCCAGGTCGTGCGGCGAGCGCCGGGGACGCGGATCAGATCGGTCACCCAGCCGTAGCGCCGGCAATTGCGCGTAGGGCTGGATGTCGAGCCACGGGACGCAGCACGAACGCCCGCAGGTGTGCCCGTGGGTGCGGCAACGTCAGCACGGGATCGGCGGAGATCACCGGGAGCCCGTCGTCGGACCACACCATGATCACGTCGACGTCGAGCGTGCGCGGGCCGAACGGGCGCTCCGGGTCGCGTTCGCGGCGGGCGGCCCGCTCCAATTCGTGGGCGCGGTCGAGCCAGTGCGCGGCGGCACCCTGACCCCACCACGACGGCGGCCGCGTTGAGGTAGTCGTTCTGGTCGGGGTCGCCCCACGGCGGCGTCTCGTAGACGCCGGAGACCAGCATCAACTCGTCACCGAGGCCGGTCGCCGCCGACCGCAGGTTCGCGAATCGATCGCCGAGGTTGCTGCCGAGACGACAGCAGTGCGCGGGTCATGCGCCTGCCGCCGAGCGAGAGCGGACGGGATCTGATGGATGCGTGACCGCCACGTCGCCGAACTGGTGCTGGATCGGCGCCTGCGGCTTGTGCACGGTGACCGTGGTCGCCGCGACGCGCGGATCGTCGAGGCACGCCGCGGCGAGACGGTCGGCCAGCGTCTCGATCAGATTGACCGGTGGGCCGGTGACGATCTTCGACCAGGCGGTTCGCGAGCTCGCCGTAGTGCACGGTGTCGGCGACGTCGTCGGTGGCGGCGGCCGGCGCGAGATCGAGCTCGAGGACGACGTCGACGACGAACTCCTGGCCGGCTTCGCGCTCGAAGTCGTAGACGCCATGGTGGCCGCGAGCCGTCAGGCCGGCGAGGATGATGCGGTCGGCTCATCGGTGCGCCCTCGTGGCCGCCCAGACCCGGATCGCGTCGACGGTGGGCGCCGACCTCGTGCACCCGCACGCCCCAGACGCCGGCGTCGACCGCCAGCACCGTCGTCGCGAGCGTGGCCGCTTCCCGCTGGTCGACCGGGCCTGGGTGTGCCGTCTGGACGCCGCGAGCAGCGCGCCCAGGTAGGACTTGCGGCTCGCGCCGAACAGCACCGGGAACCCCAGCGCGATGATCTGGTCGAGGTGGGCGCTGAGCTGCCAGTTGTGCTCGGCGGTCTTGGCGAAGCCGAGGCCCGGGTCGACCACGATGTTGGCTCTCGTCGACCCCGGCGGCGATCGCGGCGTCGACCCGATCGCGCAGTTCCGCGCGGACCTCGGCCACCACGTCGTAGTAGGTCGCCAGTTGTGCCATCTCCCGCGAATGGCCGCGCCAGTGCATCAGCACCCACGGGCAGCCGGCTTCGGCGACGATCTTGGCCATGTGCGGGTCGGCCAGGCCACCGGAGACGTCGTTGACGATCATGGCGCCGGCCTCCAGCGCCGCCTCGGCGACCGCCGCCCGGGTGGTGTCGATGCTCACGGCGATGCCGGCGGCGGCCAGCTCGCGAATCGACCGGGACGACCCGCTCGATCTCGGTGTCGGCGTCGACCCGGCCGGCGCCCGGACGGGTGGACTCGCCGCCGACGTCGATCACGTCGGCGCCCTCGGCCCAGATGCGATGCGCGTGCGCGACCGCGTCGGCCCGATCGGAGTATCGGCCGCCGTCGGAGAACGAATCGGGCGTGACGTTGAGGACGCCCATGACAACAGGCACGCCCCGTGGTCGTCGCAACAATTCGTGCGTCACTCGAGTCACCTTAGTGGCCCCCACCGACACGCGAGAAACCTGCCTGTCTGATTTGCAAATCAAAGACGTATTTAACAGCTCATGTCGTACGTGAAGCACGTTCGCACTACGGGGTGACGGCCTGGCTGCGGATCTACCCGAACCGGCTGCTGAGCATACGTTCGGAGATGCTCCGGACATCCACCACGAAGGCACGCTCCTTGTCGGCTAGGGGACGGCAACGTACGCTCTGCAATATTCACCGACGCTGACAACGGATCGATACCCACACGACGGAGATCGCACGGCGTGCGGGAAGGATATAGATGCTCTTGATTACCGTGAGTCATCTCGTGCACACGTTCGTGGCGCACGGGGTGCAGGCTGCGCCCAGTCCGGCACCCACCCCGACCGACGTCAACACCCAGGGCATCGTCTCGTTCTTCGCCAGCAAGATCGCGCCGATTCTGCTGGCCGTGCTCGGCGTCATCTTTCTCGGCCGGGCCGGCAAGGGCGAGCTGTCCCGCGTGCTGACATCGTCGGCCATCGCCATCATCGGCTTGGCGTTCATCGCGGGCGCAGTCTCGCTGTTCTTCGTCGGGGACTATCTCATCGGCCTGGCTTTCAAGTAGACCGACATGCGGCTGCGCACAGACGACGACATATATCGGGCCCGACTGGTCTATCTGGGGCCACCCGGCTACACGCTGCCGATCCAACTGTCGTACGCCCAATATGGCGTCTTCGTGGTTTTAGTTCCGCTGTTCATGTTCGTCCACTATCTATTCACGCTGCACTTCGACCTGTTTCCGGCATGGGAGATTGCCCTGGCGATCGTCGCGACATCGTTCATCTTCCGGCACGTCGACCCCGATCGACCGGCTCGCATGGTGATCCGCACCGCCCTGACCGACTGGCGCACCGCCCGGGAACCGATCAACGAACAGCGCGAAGCGCGCTTGGTGGCCTCCAAGGTGCTGGTGCGCGACGCTCTCGTCGGCGGCTCGAAGATTCGGCGCGTCCGTCGGAAGGCCGATACGATCAGGTCCTCCCGGCCGCGCGGGCGGCACGGTGACACGGCTCGACGCCCCGCCACCGCGGCACCAGCCGAGCGCGCGTCGGAGCACGTCGTGAGCCCGACGCCACCCCGCTCGCGTGAGCCCGACGACCCGTCGGACATCGATGGCGTTGAAATCAGCACCGTGCCTCAAGGCGCGGTCGCGGTGTTTCAGGCGCCTCGGCCGTTGGCGACCCGAGCGGCGTCCAGTGACGCACATGTTTCCGCCGCCACCGGCGCGTACTGCGCGGGAACCCGACTGGGACGAGATCTCGTCGCCCTTCCTCGACCTGGTCAGCACCGATGACGACGATGACGTGCCTTCGACGGCCGTGGTTCCGGCTCCGCCTGCCGCGTCCGTGGTCGGCGCGTCCGGCCCGCAGGTCCGCCGTCGTGCCCACGGTCGCGCCGCCACCGCCCGCGCTTCCGGGTCGGACGACGATGACGATCCCGACTGGCTGACCGACGACGAGTTACGGCGACCTGCCCGATCGCGTCGCCTCTGCACCCGTGCCGCCGGCAGCACCGGTCGCGCCCGAGCGATCGGCGCCGGTCCGCGAGCCCGCTACGCGCACTCCCGCCGCCCGCCCTTCCTCATCGCGTTCGGCGCCGTCACGGTCGGCCGGGTCCCGTTCCGCTGCGCCGCGATCGTCCGGCCCCCGCACCGCCCGACCGAAGCACAAAGAGCGCGACCCGTCCGTCGACCTCGCGATCACCGAGATCGCCGGCCACCTGACCTTCACGCCCAACACGGTCACCGCCTGGTACACGCTGCCCGAGGTGCGCTGGGCGTTCCGGCCCGACGCCGAGCGGGAGACGCTGCTCTCCGCGATCGCCGAGCAATACGCCGGGCTCGCCGGGTTCCGGCTGCACCTGCGGCGCACGACGAAGCCGTTCGCCGCCGACGACTGGGCCCGCACGATGGACGCGAACACGCCGTCGCCGCTGCCCACGGTGGAGGGTGCGTCGTCGTGGTCGGACCACGTCGTCGCGGCGCAGCACTACCTGCGCAAGGTCAACCACTCCGAAGGCCAGACCTACCTCGGCGTCACGTTCGCCCGCCGGTCGCTCGGATCCACGATGTCCGAACGCATCTCGCACCTGTTCGGCCGCGGCGTGCCCGAAGCCGAACGCAAACGCATGGCCCGCACCGTCGAGCAGTTCGACGAGGTGCTCGGCGCGTTCGGCATGCGCGGCGAACGTTCGACGGCCGCCGAATTGGAGTGGCTGCTCTACCGTTCGGTCGCGCTCGGCATGGCGCCGCCGCAGCTCTCGCCGCTGTCACACGGGGCCTGGGAGCGGGGCGACCTACTGGCGATCACCGAGCAGATCGAGCGCTTCCGCACGCCGTACGGGTCGACCGTCAAGCTCGTCAACCGGCTGACCGGCGAGGAGCGGCACGTCGCCGTGCTCGCCGTCGGGCGGATGGAGCCGCTGGAGATCCCGGAGCGACACGAGCCATGGATGCACTTCCACGAGCGGCTGCCATGGCCGATGGAACTGTCCTCCCGCGTCGACATCCTCGGCCCCAACGACTCGTTCCGGAACCTCGAACACCGTCTCCGCATGATCCGTTCGCAGCAACTCGACTACGCCGAGCACGGCATGGACGCCCCACCGGAGCTCGAACGGCTGGCCCAGCGCGCGCTGCGGATCGGCGACGAGATGACGACCGGCCTCCCGGTGGACTCGTCCCGAGCGCACGGGTGGCACCGCATCGCCGTCAGCGGAGCCGATCGCGAGGAGTGTCTCGAACGCGCCCGCCGGCTTGACCGCGCTCTACTCCCGTGAACTCCGTGTCGCGCTGCAGCACCCGAAGAACCAGGACATGCTCGCGCGCGAGTTCATCCCCGGCGAACCGATCGCGAACACCGGCTACGTGCGCCGCATGCCGGCCAAGTTGCTCGCGGCCGCGCTGCCCCAGGCCGCGTCGAACGTCGGCGACCGGCGGGGCGACCTGATCGGGCGCACGGCCGGCACCTGTCGCCGGCCGGTCTTCCTCGACCTGCACTTCCCGATGGAGATCCGGGAACGCTCCGGTCTCGCGGTGTTCGTGGCCGAGCCGGGCGGCGGCAAGTCGACGCTCCTCGGCGCGCTCGGCTACCTGGCCGCCCGGCGCGGCGTGCAGGTGACGCTGCTCGACCCGTCCGGTCCGCTGGCCCGGCTCGCCGCGATGCCGGAACTCGCGCCGTACTCCCGAGTGATCAACCTGACCGGTTCGGAGCAGGGCACCCTCGCCCCGTACGCGCTGATCCCGACGCCGCTGCGGATGCACTTCACGAGCGGTCCGACCGGCGAACGCGAATTCGAGATCGCCCTGTCCAACGCGCGGGCCGAACGCCGCATGCTGGTCCAGGACATCTGCTCGATGCTAGTGCCGGCACAGGTGGCCCGCGAGGCGTCCACGGCCACGATGCTGCGGCACGCGGTGCGAACGGTCGCGGCCGAGGAGACCTCGACGCTCGACGACATCGTCGCGTGCCTCAACGGCATGGGCGAATCGGCCGCGACAGAACTCGCGCACCTGCTCATGGACACCGCCGAAATGCCGCTCGCGATGCTGTTCTTCGGCACGCCGCCGCCCGGCCTGCTCGGTGCCGACGCCGCGCTCACCGTGATCACGATGGCGGGCCTGCGGCTGCCCGACCTCAAAATCGAACGCGAATACTGGTCCGCCGAAGAGTCGCTGGCGCTGCCGATGCTGCACACGGCGCACCGGCTGGCGGTCCGCCGGTGCTACGGCGGCAACATGAACACCCGGAAACTCGTCGGCCTCGACGAAGGCCACTTCATGGAAGGCTGGCGGTCCGGGCGGTCGTTCCTCGTGCGTCTGGCCCGAGACAGTCGTAAGTGGAACCTGGCCGCCCTCGTGGCATCACAGAACCCCCAGGACATCCTCGGCCTCGACGTACAGAACCTGGTGTCCTCGGTGTTCGTCGGCCGGATCGCGTCCGATCCGGACATCGCCGCCGAAGCTCTCCGGCTGCTCCGGGTGCCGACCGATGTCGGATACGAGGAGACCCTCGCCTCCCTGTCCGCCGCGGACACCGGATCGTCGGCACGACTGGGCTTCCGCGAATTCGTCATGCGTGACGTTGACGGGCGCGTGCAGAAGATTCGCGTCGACGTCTCGTACGTGCCGGAACTGCTTACCTATCTCGATACGACCCCGACAGCTGCAGGACCCACCGCACCTACCCCCCTCGATGCGGAGGCGTGATGCCCTCACGCAAGGCTGGCTCTCGAGCCGGCGAGCGCTTTGTCGCGTTCATAGCGACGGTTATGGTGCTCGCGCTCGGTGTGTTGTTCGATCCGTCGCCTAGCGCCGCCGCGCCCGCGCTGGCACCGGCCCTCCCAGGTCAGTGCACGGTGCAGCAGTGGCAGTCGCCGACGAACTTCACGACGTGCGTCAGCAAGCTGAAGGGCCTCACGTCGGATCGGCTGCAATGCCTGTCCGCACCGGTACCGGAGACCCCGGACTCCGGCATGCCCGGCTGGTTCGCGTCCGAACCCGCGTCATCGAAGGAAAACGGACCCAAGGGCCTTTACAGCCTCTACGGGTACGCCGGCTACGACTACACGACGTACGACGTCGGCTGCGTATCGCCACTGACCCATCCGGCGAGTTCGTTCGAGGACACGATCGCGAACGGTGAGTTCATGATCGCGACGTCGGTGGTCGGGGCGTCGGACGCGCTCCGAGAGCGGGCGTGGGATCCGCAGAGCATGTGGGGCTGGGCCGATCCGCTCGTCGACAAGGCGACGAAATCCCTGTACGCGAAGGTGTTCACGGTGTTCGGTTCGATCACGCTTGGGGTGGTCGGGCTCTACCTCATGTGGCGATCTCGGCAAGCCGACATGAGTAGCGCGATGACGACCGCCGGCTGGGCCATCTTCGTGATGGTGATCGTGACGGCGATCGCGGCCTGGCCGGTTCGGTCTGCGCATGTGGCGGACTCGGCGTTGGTGGGCGGCTTGAACGTCGTACACGGCGCGATCGGGCCGGAGTCCGAGAGCACGCCGTTGAGTCAGTGTCAGCTGACCGGACAAGTCTGCCTGCGTCGACCAGCGACAGCCTGCCGTTCGCGCCAGCGATACCGCGACGGAGAACTTGATTTATCGCAACTGGCTTCGCGGGTCTACTCGGATCGGCCGATAGTCCGACCGCGCAGAAGTACGGACGCGTTCTCTACGACGCAAAATCGCTCACATGGGATGAGGCACAGCAGATTCAGGCAGAATCCCGCCACGCGAGACGCCACAATCGCTGCAAAACAACTGGAGTGGACGAAGGTCGCCGAGCAGATCAAGACCGAGGATCCGCAGGCGTACAGCTATCTCAAGGGCGACCAGGGCATGGACCGGGTCGGCGCCGGATTCATCGCGATCCTGTCGTCGCTCTTCTTCTCGATGTTCGACATCACCGCATCGATTCTGGTTCTCATCGGCTTCCTCATCTTCCGCTGGGCCGTGATCGCGGCACCGATCCTCGGCACGCTCGGCCTGCTTCGTCCAGCCAGTTCCGGATTACGCCGACTGGCGAACGCCGTTATCGCCGCCGTCTTCAACATCATCATTTTCGGGACCGGCGCGGCGGTTTACCTGTACGCGGTCGACCTGATCATGAGTACAACGACCCTGCCGGGTTGGCTTCAAGTTGTCCTGATGTGGCTCGTCGGCGTCGTCGGATGGCTCCTCCTGCGGCCGTACCGGCGCATCACCCAATTGGGCGGCAAGGACTCGACGGCCGCCGTGACTTCCGTCGGCAGTTGGCATCGGCGGTTCTTCCGTGATGCCCGCGAGGCCGCTCGTCTCGACGTTGTCACGGCCGGCGGGACGGCCGAGCCCCGGCTGGGCCGCGGCGGAACGGTCGACGCCGGCTCACGCACGTTGCGCCCCGAGTCACGTACCGAGGACTCCGCTCCGGCCCCAGCCGCCGCGCCCGCCGGTAACAGCTCGGCGGAGGCCGGTACTCGCCGCCGACCGGCCGGCGATTGGACCGACCCTGACGTCCCGGACTCGCCCTCGGGGTACAGCATCTATCGGCCGGAAAGCTCTCCACCTGCGGACACGCCGACAAGCCGGCCCGCTCACCGACCGGAGTCGAGCACGGTTAACGGCTGAGCTGGCACCAACGCGTGAAAGGCGATCCAGAAGCTCCCTCTGTCGCTATGCGCTTAACGTGAATCGCCGTGCGGCGACGCGCCACGACGATTGCGCCGCAACCCGGTACTGTCACAGAGAATCCCGCCCGTGCCGTCGGTGCGCAGGTCGTGGCGGGTCAACTGATGGGGAACGTCGGTATGACCGAGCCACTCGACTGGATGCCCGCCGCCATCGGTCCCGTCACGCCGTCCCCGGTGATGCCGGTCCCCGCGAGCGGGCGTACTGATCTCCGTGGTCGCCGCCTCCTGATCGGGCTTCCGGGTTTCGGGTGGCGCGGCGACCTCCGCGGCGATGCCGCCGTTGTGCAGGCCAGTCGGACCTACGTACCGGTACTGCCGGAACACGAGTGGTACCGCGCGGAGGCCGAGCAGATCGAGGTGTTCGCCCCGCTCGTCCCGATCGATCGCGTGTGGGTTGAAATCGTGGAAACGACAGGAACGACACCGGACCCCCAGCCGCGGGACATCGTCGGACGCCTGGTTTCTCTCGACGCCCCACCGAGGAGGGATCCCATCCCGGTCCGCGATATGCCGGCCCTGACCGGTCGACGGCTCGTCCAAGCGGATCCGACGTCCGCGCTGCGCGACCTGCGCGCGGTGACCGAGCCATATCAGAACACCGAGGGCGACATCTGTGTTCGCGTGTCGTCGGAACTCGATTGGTATCGATGGGGCTGGACCGGCAAACCACCTCGAACCCGTGAGGTCCCGATCTACTTACTCTGGGCCGAATAGATCTAGCTAATCTCGCGTTGCACCGCACACACACCAATCACCGGACTGATCATGAGTTCGAACGATCCACGACACGGTCTCATCTTGAGCTCCCCCTCCAACGTCAAGAGTTGATGCAGCGGCAGGCGGCACAGTTACGCCACGCCGCGACGAGGAATGTCCTCGTCAACGACTCAGACCATCCACCGAGACGCTAGACCTCGATCGAAGCTAGCCAAGACTGTCTCGAAACGCTCGAAGTTGGCCAGCCCTGACTCTGATCCGCACACGCATAGACCGCTGGCTGCGGTATCGTTCCGATCAACGAGATAGGCGCTGAAGATAGTTGTCCACGACGACGTCAGGGGCGCTTCGGTTCGGGGCCGTTGCCTTGTCGTACAGGTGGTAGGCCACACCCAACCCACCCACGCACACCAATGCCAGCACTCCGACGATGATCGCGATTCGCACCGGCCACGGCGACGGCCCGCGCACCTCGACCCACCCTCGCCGGTGCCCGCGACGGCACCAATGGCTGCATCGGATGCGGATAAGGAGGCCCCGAATACTGAATCGATTGCGGAACCCCCACGGAACCGTGCGGCCCCGATGGAACCCTGCGGCGCTACCAACGCTTGGACCACCCGCAGATTGCGCGGGGCACCAACCCGGCTCTTCCCAAACCGGGGGCGCGTCCCAACCGGAACCGTCGGGACCGGTCGGACTTCGGACCCCGGCTGCGACGGCACGTACGGAACCGGACCGGGTCCGACCGCCGGCGTACCCGAGGGATCATTCGCACGCGGGTCATTAGCCGACGAAGGGTCCACACCCGAGAGCCTAACGAACCACGGTCACCGATGGCTTCTCCGCGCACCGCCAAGATTTCTCACCGGAACCGCCGAGCCGCGAACGCCCTAGATGTCGCCGTCCTGGGCTACCGTCTAGGCCGTGTCCCACCGATCACCTGCGGCTGATGACAGACGGAAATGCGAGCTTCCGCAGGATAATCGAGTGAACATCGCTGCAGCGTCGAGGAGGTGACAGCTTGGCTCGCGTCAAGAACGGCATCGAACGCGCCGCGACCCTGCATCGGCAAGCGGTGGCGACGGCCGCGGCCGCGGGTGAGGCCCTGGATCGGTTCATGCCGGGAGTCGCCCCACCCCCACTCGTAGCCAGACAGCGTGCAATCGTCACGAACTTGGCCAACCTCGCCACGGTCGCGGCTCCGGGCTGGCTCGGTGCGACGATCGACGCGTCCACGAAGCTACCCACCGGCACTCAACCCGACGGCATGATGCCGGTACGCGTCGGCCTCGCATCGCCCCTCCCGAACACACCGTTTCCGGTTATCGTCCCGCTGATCGGTGTTGGTCATCTCGCTGTCGATGCCGCCCGTCACGACCTGCGTACCACTGGACTGCTCCGCAATGTGCTCCTGCGCCTGATCGCCGCGACGCTTCCGGGTGCGCTGCGGGTCCGCGCCGTTGACCCGACCGGCATCGCGTTCACATCGTTCCGGCCGCTGTTCGACGGACGCCTGATGCCGCCGCCGGTTCCGGACCTCGCGGGTCTCCGCGGCGTGCTCAGCGAGGCCGAACAATGGGTACGCGTCCCGGCGCCACCCGGCCACAGCCTGCTGATCGTGATAGCGGGCCGCCCCGACGGAACCGACGACACCGACATGGCGCGCATCGAGGCGCTCGCGACCACCGGGCCGGAATCCCGGCTTCACCTGGTGATCGGCGACTGGCCCGATGGCGCTCGACCGTTGGCGAACACCACACACATCCGGTTTCACGGCGCGGCGACGATGGTGGGCGACCCGCCCGGCGGCCGCTTCGGTGCGCAGGGGTGGCTGAACTCGCCGGTCCAACTCGACCGGGACCCGCCGGCCACGCTCATCGACGCGATCTGCCAGACCGTTGGCACGCAAGCCCAGAACGCGGCGACCCTGCGACTGACGGATCTGCTGCCCACCGAAACCTGGCAAAGTGATGCCAGCGACGGCCTCGTTACGACGATCGGGCTCACCGGTCATGCCCCGCTGACGCTGCGGCTCAACGATCTCACGCCACACTGGTTGATCGGCGGGCGTTCGGGTGCCGGCAAGACCGCGCTGCTCATCGATGTCCTATACGGACTGTGCTGTCGCTACTCTCCCGACGATCTCACGCTCTACCTGCTCGACTTCAAGGAAGGCGTGTCGTTCCGCGAGTTCACGCCGACCGAACGTGAGCCGTCATGGATTCCGCATGCCCGCGCCGTCGGCATCGAGTCGGACCGCTCCTATGGGCTCGCGGTGCTGCGGGAACTCGACGCGGAAATGACCCGGCGTTCGGTGCTCTACAAGGACGCGGGCGTCACCCGGTTCGCCGACCTGCGGGAGACGGTGCGGAT
The DNA here is from genome assembly GCA_963797605.1 of uncultured Actinomycetota bacterium. Taxonomy (GTDB): domain Bacteria; phylum Actinomycetota; class Actinomycetes; order Mycobacteriales; family Micromonosporaceae; genus DASQPR01. The sequence goes on from CAWCPX010000016.1 coordinate 41,444, forward strand.
CCCGCGGATCGTCTGTGTCATCGATGAGTTCCAGGTACTACTCGGCGGCGATGATCGAGTGGCACGTACGGCCGTCGCGCTGCTCGAATCGGTGGCACGGAAGGGTCGCTCGTACGGCATCCACCTGATCCTGGCGAGTCAGACGCTCCGTGGTGTCGAAGCCCTGTACACGAAGCGAGACTCGATCTTCGGCCAGTTCCCGGTGCGCATCGCGTTGCCGGGCGGCGGCGACGTGCTCGATAGTCGCAACAACGCGGCCGACGCGCTGCGCCTGGGCACGGCGATCATCAACACGGCGGGCGGGCTCGGTGGTCCGATCGGTGCCTCGCGCGCCCACGAACGCCTCGTCGACTTCCCGGATCCGCATGCGGAGCCGAAGACGCTCGCCACCCTCCGGCGGCGACTGTGGCTCGCCCGGCCGGCCGGAGCGCAGCCGCCGCACGTGTTCGAAGGGTTCGCACCGATCCACCTGCCGACGAAGATTCCGAAGTCGCGGCGGCCGGCCGCCTATCTCGGGCGGGCGATCGACGTCCCGATGACCACGGCGACGTTCACGCTGGACTCGACACCCGGCCGTCACCTGGCCGTGATCGGGCCGAGCGAGACAGGCGCGGATGTGCTCGACGCCGCCGCCCGTTCGCTTGGGGCTCAGCACGACCCCGGTTCGGTCCGGTTCGTGGTCGCACCGCTGGTGGCCGCGTCCGACGACATCGGTGCCGCTCTGGTCGAGCACCTGACGACGGCGGGGCACACGGTGGACGTCGTAGACGCGCGCGGCCTTCGCGGAGCGCTGGAAACGGCTGACGAGGACACCTACGTGATCGGCTTCGGGATGGACGGCGTCGGCGCGGATCTCCGTCGGATCCTCCGAGACGGCCCGGCCGGCCGTACCCACGTGCTCGGTTGGTGGCGTGGCCTCCGACGGTTCGGTGAGGACACCGGCGGCTCCAGCGGCCGCGACGACGTGGCGGGCATCGTCCTGCTGAACGTGCCCGCGACCGATGCCGCGCTGTTCCTCGGCGAGACGGATCTCGACTGGCGCCCGGGGCCCAACCGGGCGCTGCTCCACGACCGGCACGTGTCCCGTACCGAGGTGATCGTGCCCTTCGCCCGTCAAGCGCCGCCTGCGCAAGCCCAACAGCAAGCCCAGCAAGATGACGCGGACGTGCCACGATGACAGCCTGGGACGACTACCTTGCGGCGATCGGACAACTGGACGACGTCCGTCGCGACGCCGCTGCAGCCGTCGCTGACCAGGAGCGCTCGGTCCAGACAGCACGATCCGAGTTGGCCGGTGTGCGTCACCGGATCGGCATCCAGCGGGAACGCATCGCCGGCGTGGCCACCCGGGCCGGCCGGCCGCTTCCCGTCATCGAGCCACACGAGTTGGATCGGCGGGCGGCCGCGATGCTGGTGCGGGCAGGCGTCGTCGATCCCACGCCCGGAATCAGCGCGGCGCTGCGCGGCGCCTGGGCCACCTTGGACGCGGCCGACGCCACCCTCACCGATCTGTCCGAGTCCCGGACCCAGTCGGGCATGCTTCCGGGCTGGCCTCCACGCGTCCGGGCGGCATTGCCGTATCTCTGGTACGCGGTTCTCGCCGTCGTCGCGCTCGTGTTCGTCAACGACTTCGCCGGCGACTCCACGCGAGGCAGCGACGTCGCGCTGTTATTCGACCTCGTGGTGCCCTTCGGTGCGTATCTGCTCGGTCTGATCAGCGCCGGCATGCTCTTCGGCCCGGGGCCGGACGGGCGCAAACATCGTGGTGTCTTCGTGGGCGCCGCGATCTGCGTCGTACCGCTGGCGATCGGGCTCGTGCTTTCGATCTTTTAATCCCTGGCCACGAGGAGACCAGCATGCCCGGCGTCGAAGAAGTGAAAATGCATGTCGCCGCGTCTGTCGACGAGGTGGATCGCGCGATCGTCGGCATCCGTGGCGTGATTGACAGCATCGACGAGGCGCTGACCCGACTGCGGTTGATCACGGCCGGGAGCGGGCATCCGCGCGCGGCCGAGGCGATCATCCGATTCGAGGACGCGAAGGAAAAGCTGACGGAGGCGCGGACGCTCGCGATGAGCGGCGTCGAGGCTGCTCAGGCCTATCACTCGATCATCTAGATCTCGGCCGATCCCAAAATCTGGATGATCATGTCTGGTATGCCGGGCTTTTTCCACAGCCCGGTCGCCAGCACTGTCGTGGCTCGGTCGATTCGCGTTGCATGGGATGGGTAAGCCCACCGCGCGCCGATGGAGGCACCGTGACGTTCAGCGTGAACCCGAAAGCCCTCGCCGGCCTGCCGCCCTTCCTCGACCGCCGAAAGCGCGACCTCGTCCAGACCGCCGTCTACGTCTCGACGGAGACGAAGCTGCATGACGGCGCCGGGCTGGCCAACGTGCTCGGAGTCCACCAACGGGTCATCTCCGACATCGTCACGTTCCTCTATGACGTGGGCGACAGTTACGCGGCGGCCGACAGCATGCGCGTGCGTGCCGTCATCGATGCCTACCGCCACTCCGACGCGCGAGCGTCCGCTAGAGCTGACGCGGCTGTCCCTGGCGCGCCGCCGGGCATGTCGGCGACGCCCCCGATCACGGCCACTGAGCGAGGTTTCGGCGCCAGCATCTTCGACGACAGGCGCAATCCGACGGCCGCGCTCATGCCGCCCGGCGATCACTACGATGACATGCCCTATCAGCCGAGTTGGTTCGACGCGCTCAGCCCCACCAGCATGGCCCGCGACGCGATCTGGAAACTCAGTGAGATCGCGGCTCACCTCGGCGTTCTTGACCGGCCTTACGATCCGTTCGAAATGCTCGTGGAGCCGTTCGTCGGCGATTGGGCCGGCCTGCTGCGCTGCGCCGAGGTCTTCGGAAATGTCGGCATCATGGCTGGTGCCGCCTCCGGCGCCGTGCTTGACGCGAAGGCCTCCGTGCCGCTCGTGTGGACCGGCAATGTCGCCGGCATGGCCGTGCTCAATCTGGAGAGTTTCGCGTTCACGCTGTCGAAGGCGCCGACGACGCTAAACGAGCTGGCGACGGCATACCGCGAGGTCGCCTACGGTGTCCAGGACAACGCGAACCTCATCGAGATGGTCATCACGTCGCTGATCGACCAGGCGTTCGACGGCGTCTTGGACGCCGCGACGTTCGGCTTGTTCGACATCTACGACATCGGCGTGAAGATCCGGAATTTCGCGAAGACGCTGATGGCGGCCATTCGCATCGCCGCCAACGTCATCGATCTGGTCACCGCCGGATTCGCGGCGTCCAACGACGCGGTCAATCGGCTTGGGGTGCTCCGCCACGCACCGTCGATGCCAGCGGTGCCGTTCGATCCTCCGCCGATCCCATGGCCCGCGCCGCTCCACAGCACGCCACGCGTGCCGGTGCCACACGCGTGACGGCGAACGACGTATCAGCGGGTTCCCGCCCCGAGCAGCAACACCCGCAGTCAGCGACGAGTGATGAAGCTCATCGCTTCAGCGCGCGTCTTCGGATCCTGCTGGAACGATCCGCGAACGGCCGACGTAATGGTGCGCGAACCGGTCTTCCGGATTCCACGCATCTCCATGCACAGATGCTCACACTCGAGCACCACGATCACGCCGCGGGCGTTGAGCTTCTCCGAGAGCAGATCGGCGATCTGCGACGTCAATCGTTCCTGCACCTGCGGCCGCCGGCTGAAGACTTCGACGAGCCGAGCGAGCTTCGAGAGGCCGGCGATACGTCCATCCAACCCGGGGATGTAACCGATGTGGGCCACGCCGTGGAAGGGCAGCAGATGGTGCTCGCAGAGCGAGAACACTTCGATGTCGCGGACGAGTACCAGTTCCTCGTGCGCCGCCTCGAACGTCGTCGCCAGGACGTCTGCCGGTTCGACTCGGAGACCCGCGAACATCTCGGCGTACGCCTGGGCGACCCGAGCCGGGGTGCGGATGAGACCGTCTCGATCCGGGTCCTCGCCGACCGCGATGAGGATCTCCCGCACCGCGTGCTCGATCCGTTTCAGGTCGACCACGTCGCTGACCGGGCCTCCGGAGAGGTGACCGTTGACGAGACGGGCGGCGAGGTAGTCGAGCCCTTTGCCCGCTGCCTCGCCGCCGTCGTCGTCGATGGAGCCGCTCAGTGTGAGCCGCCGTCTTCGAAGGTGTTGCTGCCGCCACCCATGCCCGTCAGCACGCCGTTGGCACCGGCTTGCGCCTGCGCGTCGATCTCGGCCGGCGTGAGCACCGGCGGCTGGTCGGAGACCTTCCGCTTGCCGAAGGTGCCAAACGGCGCCATCGGCGGGCGCTTGACCACACGGGCCGCGATGCGAGCCATGTCGGCCTGCGTGATCGTCTCTTTCTCGATGAGTTCCAAGACGATGTTGTCGAGCACGTCGCGGTATTCGACCAAGATCTCCCAGGCCTCATCGTGAGCGACCTCGATCAGGCCGCGCACCTCCGCGTCGATCTCCGCGGAGACCGATTCGGAGTAGTCGCGCTGGTGTCCCATGGTGCGGCCGAGGAACGGCTCGCCGTCGTTCTGGCCATACTTCACGGCGCCGAGCTTGGAGCTCATGCCGTACTCCGTGATCATCGCTCGGGCGATCGCGGTGGCCTTCTCGATGTCGTTGCCGGCGCCGGTCGTGGGCTCGTGGTAGACGAGTTCCTCGGCAGCGCGGCCACCCAGGGCGTACGCGAGCGTGTCGATCAGCTCGGCGCGCGTCTGCGTGTACTTGTCCTCGGTCGGCAGCACCAGCGTGTGACCCAGCGAACGGGCCCGCGACAGGATCGTCACCTTGTGCACCGGCGCCGAGTGCGGAAGTGCCCACGCAACCAGCGCGTGACCGCCCTCGTGGTAGGCCGTGATCTTCTTCTCGCGGTCGCTCATGACCCGACTGCGGCGGGCCGGACCGGCCACGACACGGTCGATCGACTCTTCGAGCGACTCGTTCGAGATGGCCCGCTTCTCGCTGCGCGCGGTGAGCAGAGCCGACTCGTTGATGACGTTCGCGAGGTCGGCACCGGTGAAGCCAGGAGTCCGGCGAGCGACCGAGTCGAGGTCGACGTCGGGCGTGAACGGCTTGCCCTTCGCGTGCACCCGCAGGATGGCCTTGCGACCTTCCATGTCGGGCGTGTCGACCGCGATCTGGCGGTCGAACCGGCCGGGACGCAGCAGCGCCGGGTCGAGAATGTCGGGGCGGTTCGTGGCGGCGATCAGGATCACGCCGCCCTTGGTGTCGAAGCCGTCCATCTCGACGAGCAGCTGGTTCAAGGTCTGCTCACGCTCGTCGTGACCACCACCGAGACCGGCACCACGGTGACGACCCACGGCATCGATCTCGTCGACGAACACGATCGCGGGCGCGTTCTCCTTGGCCTGCTGGAAGAGGTCGCGCACGCGGGACGCGCCGACACCGACGAACATCTCCACGAAGTCCGAGCCGGAGATCGTGTAGAACGGGACGCCCGCCTCACCGGCCACAGCCCGCGCGAGAAGCGTCTTTCCGGTGCCGGGCGGGCCGAACAGCAGCACGCCCTTCGGGATCTTGGCACCGAGTGCCTGGTATTTCGCCGGGTTCTGGAGGAAGTCCTTGATCTCTTCGAGTTCCTCGACGGCCTCGTCGGAGCCGGCAACGTCCGCGAATGTCGTCTTCGGTGTGTCCTTGGAGATCAGTTTCGCCTTGGACTTGCCGAAGTTGAGCACACGGGAACCGCCGCCCTGGGCCTGCGACATGAAGAAGATCAGCAGGATCACGACCGCGAGGATCGGCAGGAAGTTGAAGAGCACCGTGAGGAGGACGCTCTCCTTCGTGACCTTCGTGTCGATGGTCTTGAAGGTCGCGGGGTTGGCCTGCTGAGCCGCTGTGAGCTTGTCGAAGACCTCGTGGATCGTGGACGACGGGAACTGCGCCTGGATCTTCTTGGTGCTGTTGCCGTCGATCTTCACGCTGTTCACGAGGTTCAGCTGGACAGTTTGCTCTTTATCCTCGATCACCGCCGACGAGACGTTGTTCGCGGAGATCTGAGCAAGCACGTCCGTGGTCTTCGCGGTCGTGTAGCTCGGGCCACCGGTGAGAAGAAAGCTGAGCAAGATCGCCGCAGCGACGACGAGCATGACCCAGATCGTCGGTCGGCGCAAGAAACGGTTACGTTCCATACTTGATTTTGGGACGCCGAAACGCCCAGCTCCTCCAGATCCGTGAGTCCTGGTGTCGGCGGGGCCGACAGGTGCGCCGAGATGGCCGAAACGCGAGTGCAGCCTCGGCTATTTGAAGGTACACCGTGAGTCTGAGTGCCGCGTTACGGCATAACGCTTTCAACCCACAAAGCGGACAAATCGAGGTTCGCTCTGCGCGAACCTCCCGCTACCGAGTCGGCTTCATGATCTTCAATGCGGATTTACGCCGGTGTACGCCGATGGCCTGCGGAGACGTCCGTCACCTCGGGACGGCCGGGCTAGACGCGGGCGTACACGGCCGGCTTGAGGATGCCGACATACGGCAGTTCCCGGTAACGCTCCGCGAAGTCGAGGCCATAACCGACGACGAACTCGTTCGGAATGTCGAATCCGACGTATTTCACCGGCACCTGCACCTTGATCGCGTCCGGCTTGCGGAGTAACGCCACGACCTCGACCGACGCGGCCGATCGGCTCTCCAGGTATTTCAGCAACCACGAAAGGGTCAGTCCCGAGTCGACGATGTCCTCGACGACGATCACGTGCTTCCGGGCGATGTCACGGTCAAGATCTTTCAGGATGCGTACGACGCCGGAGGAGGTGGCGCGCTGGCCGTACGACGAGATCGCCATGAACTCGAGTTCCACCGGGCGCCCCTCGACACCCATGGCGCGGGCGAAGTCCGCCATGAACATCACGGCGCCCTTCAGGATGCAGACCAACACGATGCTGTCGACATGTGCGTAGTCGGTGGCGATCTTGCGGGCCATCTCGTCGATCTTCTCGCGGATCTGGTCCTCGGTGATGATCACGTGTTGGATGTCGGCGTCGTACCAGGGTTTGGTCTTGTCGTTTTCGCCCATTCGGTAAGAGTAAGTGGTTAGTGGGTTGCGGCTGCTTTGGGTGGTCCGAGGTGAGGGCTGTGTGGCGGCTCCTGCCCACGGCGGCGGTCAAGCTTGATCCACCGTGGGAAGGAGCCGCCACACCGCCCTCACGGGGTCACTCGTAAAGAGGCCACGATCATTAGCCTTTGCATCATCCCGAGGGCCGTGGCAGCCGAAAACCGCTGTGGCAGCGTCGCTGCCACGGAGTCGAACGCGCGACGGCGGTCACCGGTGGTGGGGGTAGCGGCTGTCTACGCTCCAGCCTGCCTGGGAAGCGGCGCCTAGGAGGGTGGCGAAGATCGCTATGAACAGGAAGGCGTACATGGCAGGGCCTGGCTTTCTGCCGGTTTGTGGCGGCTTCGGAGGTTGGGGTGATTGCTTCTGGTATCAGTGTGGGCGCACGGTTCGGGAGCGACCAGTGGCAGATATGCCGCCATGCGTCGATTTTCTGCCAAGTTGGAGGTAGGGTCCGTGGATGGTGAAAAACGTCGTCGTCATCGCCCTTGACGAGATCGCCGCGTTCGAGCTCGGCGTGCTGTGCGAGGTGTTCGGCACCGACCGCACCGACGACGGATTCCCCGGCTACACGTTCCATCTCGTGACGCCCGACAACGCGCCGGTCATGACCCGCTCCGGGTTCGCGATCGTGCCCACGGCCTCGTTCGACGTGGTGGCCCAGGCCGATCTCGTGGCGGTTCCGGCGCACCCGATCGATCTGCCGCCGCCACGGGTCGTCGTCGACGCACTTCAAGCCGCCCACGACCGGGGGGCGTACGTGCTGAGCGTCTGCTCCGGCGCGTTCGTGCTCGCCGCGGCCGGCTTGCTCGACGGGCGGCGGTGCACCACGCACTGGCGCTACGCCGACGAGTTGGCGAGCCGCTACCCCAAGGCTCAGGTGGCACTGAACGCCCTCTACATGGAGGACGACCGCGTGCTCACGAGCGCGGGCACCGCCGCCGGCATCGACCTGTGCCTCCACCTGGTGCGGAAGTTGCACGGCTCGGCGGTCGCGACGGCGATGGCGCGGCGGATGGTCGTCCCGCCCCATCGCGACGGCGGCCAGGCCCAATACGTCGAGGCACCGTTGCCACGAGTCACCACCGGCGATGCCGCGAGCGCGTCCCTCGATCCGCTTCTGAGCTGGGTCGTCGAGCATCTCGACCAACCGATCACGGTGGACGATCTCGCCGCCCGGTCGCACATGGCTCCGCGCACCTTTGCCCGCAGATTTCGCGCCGAGGTGGGAGCCACCCCGCACGATTGGATGACCGCGCAACGCGTCCTGCTGGCCCGGCGATTGCTCGAAGAGACCGACCTCGCGATCGACTCGGTGGCGGCACACGCGGGTTTCGGCGACGCCGCCACCCTCCGGCACCACTTCAGCCGCCGCCTCGGTGCGACGCCGCACGGCTACCGCACGACCTTCCGCGCACGCTGACTGCTCGAACCCCACGGCATCGCGCACGATTGACGATTCGGGCATCGACGATGGGCCATTTCGCCCGGTGAGGTATAGCCGAACGTCCAAGTGACTGCTATATATCTCTACTGACAAGAAAGTTTCCTGATTGTTAGTAGAAAGGAAACGCATGCCACGCAAACGTCTACTGGCTTTGGCCAGCGCGGCACTGATCGCGGTCAGCGGTGGCGCCATCGCCGCCGTTACGCTCGGCTCGCCCGCCCAGGCCGCCACGCTCACCAGCAACTGGTACGGGTCCGCCCCGTACGTCATGCCGCTCGACAACAACCCGCCCGACATGTCCGCCGTGATGTCGGCGACCGGACAGAAGGCGTTCGAGCTGGCGTTCATCCTCGCGCCCAACGGTGGTGGCTGCTCGCCGACGTGGGGCGGCACCGCTCCGGTCTCGTCCGACACCGCCGTCGCGAGCCTGATCTCGACGATCCGCGCCTCCGGCGGCGACGTGTCCGTCTCCACGGGCGGCTACGGCGGCACGAAACTCGGCCAGGTCTGCAGTTCGGCGGCGGCGACCGCGGCCGCGTACCAACAAGTGATCTCGAAATATGCTCTGAAGGCCATTGATCTCGACCTCGAAGAGCCGGAGTACGAGAACACGACGGCGATCAACTACGAGATCGGCGCGGCGCAGATCCTGCAGCAGAACAACCCCGGCCTCTACGTGTCGATCACGGTGCCGGGCACGACCAGCGGCACCGGCTACTTCGGCCAGAACGTGCTGAACACGGCGAAGGCCATCAACTTCACGCCGGCGAACTTCGCGATCATGCCGTTCGACGGTGGCTTCAACGGGTCCGCGTCGCAGATCTCGGCGTTGGAGCAGTTCCACACGCTGCTCGTGAACACGTTCGGATGGAGCAGCACGACGGCCTACAACCACGAGGGCGTCTCGCTGATGAACGGCCGCTCCGACACCGGTGAGATCTTCACCCAGACGGACTTCGCGAACGTGCTCAGCTACGCGACCAGCCACGGGCTCAGCCGTTACACGTTCTGGGCCGTCAACCGCGACCGGCAGTGCTCGCCGCCGGACAACAACGGCACCACCTCCGGCACGTGCAGCAGCGTGGCGCAGGGCGCGTGGGACTTCACGAAGTACACGACGCAGTTCGCCGGGGCCACGCCGCCCACGACGCAGCCGACCAACCCGCCGACCACGCCGCCGCCGGGCACGTGCACCGCTGCCGCGTGGGTCTCCACGACGGCATACGTCGGAGGCCAGCAGGTTTCCTACGGCGGTCACTTGTGGACGGCGAAGTGGTGGACCCAGGGCGATATCCCGGGCAACAACGGCCAGGGCGTCTGGACCGATAACGGCGCCTGCAGCGGCGGACCCACGACCCCGCCGACGACCGCGCCGCCGTCGCACACCCCGACGCCGACGCCCACCCCGACGCCCACGAACCCCGGCAACACCGGAACGTGGGTGGCGAACCACGCGTACGCGATCGGCGACATCGTCACGTACAACGGTCACACCTACAAGTGCATCCAGGCCCACACGTCGTTGGTCGGATGGGAGCCGCCGAACGTGCCGGCGCTCTGGCAGCTGATTTCCTGACGAACGCGAAAGTGGCGCCGACCCCACCGGGGCCGGCGCCACTTTTTCATGCCTTACAGCAGCGGAGACAACGCACCGATCAGCGCGTGCGAGTCCGAGTCCTGGCTGAGTTCCCAGGCCATCGCACCGCGCAAGTGCAGCGCCTTGATGAGGACCGTACGCTCGCTGATCGACTGCGGGCTTTCGAACGTCACCACGGTCGGCACGGTGGCCGGGCCGGTCGTGAGGGTCGGGTGCGACGCTGCCGGGCTAGACAGGTACGGCTCGCCGCCGGGCGCGTCCCAGTATTCGGTGTAGCCGTTGCCACCGGTCTTGCCGTCGGCACTGACCTCACCGGACAGGTCGACCAGCTCGTGGTAGGTCGGCTGCGGCGCCGAGTCGGCCGTGAGGCTGTTCGGGTCGAGGCCGGTGCTGTCGAACGACGTGTAGAGACCGTGGTTCTTCGTGCCGGTGTTCAGGTACTGGTTGCCGTAGAACGGCACACCGACGACGATCTTCGACGCGGGTACGCCGTTCAGCAGGTAGCGCCCGACCGTGCCGACGACGTTCCACGACCAGTCACTGGCACCCGGGTCACGCGGGTCGAAGCTGAACAGGGAGTCCGGGCCGGCCACAGTGCCACCGGGCACGTTGTAGTCGTACGCCATGACGTTGTCCCAGTCGAAGTACTGCGAGATCGCGCCGATCTCGTAGTACTTCGTGGCGCTCGCGGCCGCCGGAAGCGCCGCCGTCAGCAGGTAGTGCTTGCCGGTCGTCGCACCGTACGCGTCGAGTTGCTTGCGGAACTCGGCCGCCAGCAGCGTGGCGTTGTGCCGGTCGGCCGGGCTGACGCCCACGTTGCCGCCGGCCACCGCGGTGGGGTACTCCCAGTCGATGTCGATGCCGTCGAACAGACCCGCCGCCGCACCGTCGCCACCGGCGCCGGCCGGCCAGCTGTTGCCCGGCAGGTTGCCCTTGATGAACGTGTCGATGCAGGCGGACACGAACGCGGTCCGACGCGCCGGGGTCGCCGCGAGCTGCGAGAACCAGGTCGACTTCGTCCAGCCGCCGAGCGAGATCTCGACCTTCAGGTTCGGGTGCGCCGCCTTCAGCTCCTGCAGCTGGTGGAAGCTGCCGTAGAGGTGCTGGTTCGGGTCGGCCGAATCGTCAGCGACGCCGTTCACGGTCAGGTCGGCCGTGTATGGCTGCTGGTAGTCGGCCCACGGGTCGAGGATGCCGCAGCCAACCGCACCGGTGGTCGGGTCGAACGACGGCACCCCGAAGGCGTACTGGATGACGTTGAGCTTCGTCGCCGGAATGTCCTTGACGTGGTAGCCACGACCGTAGACGTCCCAGTCGGCGAAGTACGCCGAGACGACGCTCGCCGGCGCACCGCTGTTGTGGGCGGGCGCGGCCTGCGCGGAGCCGGGTCCGGCTACGACGAGACCGGCACCGACCACCAGCGTGGCCAGGCCGGCCAGACGTTTATTGACAGAGAGCATGAACGCTCCTTTCGAGGGAGTCGGCTCGCGTCCTCGCCGACCATGCGATAGGCACACACTCGCGGAGCGATCAGTTATCTGTCAATAGTCCTTACAATTGATGCAGGTTTCCTAACTTGATCGCTGAGACTCAATACCCCATCGCGCTGCCGTCGGCGCGCGGCTCCGATCCGGCGACATAACCGGCACCGTCCGGCAACCGCCAAATCGCTTGGCCGTAGCCGAAAACCGCCGAATCCCGCACCGAAATCTCGTGCCCCCGTGCCGTCAACCCATCGACGAGCGCCGGGTCGAAGCCGGACTCGAACTCCAATACGCGCCCGGCGTCCCAATACCACCGCGGTGCGTCCAACGCCGCCTGCGGATCGAGACGGTCGTCCACCGTGGACATCACGACCTGCACGTGCCCCTGCGGCTGCATGTGGCCACCCATCACGCCAAACGGGCCGACCGCGTCGCCACCCCGCGTCAGAAAGCCCGGAATGATGGTGTGGAACGGCCGCTTGCCACCCGCGACAACGTTGGGGTGTGCGGGATCGAGCGAGAAGCCGGCCCCCCGGTTTTGCAGGCCGAAACCGTAACCGGGCAGCACGACGTGCGAGCCGAAGCCCATGTAGTTGGACTGGATCAGGCTGACCATCATGCCGGTGTCATCGGCCGTGGCGAGGTAGACGGTGCCGCCCCGCATCGGATCTCCCGGGTCGGGCGTGCCGGCTCGATCGGTGATGAGCGCCCTGCGCGCCCTCGCGTATGTCGGGTCGAGCAGCCCGGCAACCGGGACCGGCGCGACGTCGGGATCGGCGACGTAGGCGTGCGCGTCCGCGAACGCCAGTTTCATCGCTTCGATCTGCCAATGCGCCCGGTGCTCGGGGGAAGCGCTATCGACGTCGAAGCCGTCAAGGATCGCCAACGCCATCAGCGCCGCGATGCCCTGACCGTTGGGCGGCAGCTCCCAGACCTCGTGATCGCGGTATCGCACGCTGATCGGGTCCACCCAGGTCGACTCGTGCGCCACCAGGTCTTCCAGCGTGAGGAGCCCGCCGGTCGCGGTGGCATGCCCGGCCAGCGCCTGCGCGATCTCGCCCCGGTAGAACGCCTCGGCACCGGTCGCCGCGATCAGCCGCAGCGTGCGGGCGGCGTCGGGATTGGCCCACCGCTCGCCCACCCGTGGCGCCCGGCCGTCGATCGTGAAAACCCGGGACCACTCGTCGAACTCGGAACCCCGCAGCGTGTGGTGCATCTGTGCCGAATAACCCCAGTGGTGAGCGAGCCGCTGCGCGACCGGATAACCGTGCTCGGCGAAGTAGACGGCATCGGCGAACAGCGACTCGAACGGCACCGAACCGAAGCGCTCGTGCAGGTCACGCCAGCCACCGGGTGCTCCTGGCACGGTCACCGGCAACCAGCCGTGTGTCGGCATCGACGTGGCACCGTCACCGGCGGCGATCTGCCTGGTCAGCGCGGCTGGCGAGCGACCCGAGGCGTTCAGCCCGTGCAGGCGGGAACCGTCCCACACGATCGCGAACAGGTCGCCGCCGATGTCGTTCGAGCCCGGCTGGGTGACCGTCAGCGCGATCGCGGTGGCGATGGCGGCATCGACGGCGTTTCCACCGGCGCGGAGCACGGCGAGACCGGCCGACGAGGCCAACGGCTGACTGGTCGCGACCATGCCGCGAGGGGCGAAAACGGGTTTGCGAGCAAGCTTGGAATCTGGCACAGACCCATTTCATCCTGCGCGGGCGCGCCCCACCACCCTTGCCGACCCCTACCCGACCTACCCGACCACGATCAGCCGGCCGTCGCGTCGCTCCACTCGTAGACCGCCCGGGAGCGAGACCGGACCCTGGCCGCGCCACGCCATCACGAGCGCGTCGAGGGCCGCGATGTGCGAGCGCGAGAGGGCCCCGCCGGAAGTGCCCAAACCCAGAGCGAAGGAGCGGATCACGCGGGTACGGATGGCCGGCGGCAAAACCGCGAGGGCCGCACACGTCGCGGATCCGTCCGGCGCCACGATGTCAGCGGTCGCCGCCGCCGCGATCTCGTCGAGCGCCGTGACATCGTGCGCGACCAGCGCCGCCGTGCGGGCCAAATTCGCGACCACGTCGGCACCGAGCGCGCCGACCAGCGTTGGCATCGCGTCGCGTACCCGTACCCGTGTGAAGGTGGGGTTGTGGTTGTGGGGGTCGTCCCACACCGCCTCACCGAGCGCGACGCAGGCGGCGAGCGTCTGTTCGCGCGAGATGTCGAGGAACGGGCGAAGGAAGGTCACGCCGTGCATCGATCGGCGAGCGGGCATGCCGGCGATGCCACGGGGGCCGGAGCCGCGCGAGAGCGCCAGCAGGACGGTTTCGGCCTGGTCATCGCGGGTGTGCCCGAGCAGGATGGCGGACGCGCTCGACTCGTTGGCGACGGACGCGAGAGCTTGATATCGGGCGGTGCGCGCCGCTGCTTCCGGGCCGTCACCCGTGGCGGCCGCGTCGACACAGATCGCGACGGCCGGGTCGAGATCGGCCGCGGCCGCCCATTTGACCAGGTCTTCCGCCCGTTCGCCGGAACCGCTCTGGAGACCGTGATCGACCGTGACGAGCCCGGCGCGCAGGCCGATGCGGGGTGCCACGAACGCGGTCGCGGTCGCGAGGGCCAGCGAATCGGCGCCACCCGAGCACGCGACCAGGACCAGGCTGCCCTCGGGCTCGGCCGAGATCAGGTCGCGGACGGCGGAGCGCGTAGCCGCGACCGACGGCGCCAGAGCAGCCACCGCGGATCAGCCGTGTACGCGAGCGACCCAGGCGTCCGGGTCGGCGATCTCGGCGGTCTGCGGCAGCGTCTCCGGCGACTCCCAGATCCGGTTGAAGCCGTCGATTCCGACGCGGTCGACGACGGCGGACACGAACTTGTGGCCCTCCGCGTACTGCCGCATCTTCAACTCGACGCCCAGCAGACGGCGGACGACTCGCTCGATCGGGTTGTGGCGGCCGGCCCGACGGTCGTTGAAGCGGGCGCGGATTTCGCCGACGGTGGGCACGACCTCGGGGCCGACGCCGTCCATGACGAACTCGGCGTGCCCTTCGAGCAGCGTCATCAGCCCGGTCAGCCGATCGATGATCGCCTTCTGTGCCGGCGTCTGCACGATGTCGAGCACCGAGGCCCGAGAGTCCGGGTTGCGGACAGAGTCGGCGAGGGAGGTCAGGGCCCGCTTGAGCCGGTCGGCGAACGGCTCGCCGCCGCCGTCGGCCGCATCGGCGAACGCCTGAACCTGGCCGAGGAAGTAACCGCGCATCCACGGGACGGCGGTGAACTGGGTGCGGTGCGTGACCTCGTGCAGGCAGACCCACAGCCGGAAGTCGCGGGGAACCGCCTCGATCTTTCGCTCGACCTCGACGATGTTCGGAGCGACCAGCATCAACTCGCCGGGGTCGGAGGAGAAAACCTCGAACTGGCCGAGGACGCGACCGGAGAGATAGGCGAGCACCGTGCCGGCCTGGACGCCGGTCAGCCGCGGCCCGATCATCGCGGCCAGGCCGGTGGGCTCCTGACCTTTTGTCAGCTTGGTCGCGAGCGGCGTGATGACCTGCTTGAGCCCGTCGATGTTGACCGAGGCCCAGTCGCCCCGATCGACCACTTTGACCGGATGATGCGCCACCTGCGGCGTCAACCGGCTGAACTCGTTGACGTGTCCGGCGGCCTCGTCGGTCAGACGGCGCAACTCGGCGACGACCTCGGCGGCATCGGTCAGTGTGATCTCCGGTCCGCCCTTGCCGAGGGTTTTAGCTGTGACAACGGCAAGATCCCAATCAACAAACTGCGCCATCACTCCACCGTACCCGGCTGCGGCACGCCCAACCCTCTTTAGAACCACCCGTCACTTTCGTCCGCCTCAGCGTGCCGGCTACCGGGGCGGGCTGCCGCAGCCACATGTCCGGAGTTTCGCGCCGATCACGTCGAGAGCGGCCGGTGCGCCGACGAACGGCGTCTTGTCGAGCAGCACGACGAACACCAGGGCACGCCCGGACGCGTCGATCACGAACCCGGCGAGCGCACTGACACCGTCGAGGGTGCCGGTCTTCGCCCGGAGCATGCCGTCCGCGCCCCTGGTCGCCGTCGCCACGAACCGGTGCTCAAGCGTGCCGCTGTAACCCGCGACCGGCATGCCGGTGAACATCGCGTGGAACTGCGGATGGGACGGCTGCGACGCGTACGAGAGCACGCTGGCCAGCAACGCCGGGGTGAGCCGGTTCTGGTGCGAGATGCCGCTGCCGTCGACGATGTGTACGCCCTGCATCGGCATGCCCAGCTTCGTCAGCTCGATCGTCACAGCCTTCGCCGCTCCCGCGAACGACGGCGGCAGCCCGGTGGCGATCGCGACCTGTCGTGCCATCGCCTCGGCCAGCATGTTGTCGCTGTTGGACAGCATCGTTTCAATGATGCGTACGAGTGGCGCCGACTCCACGCTTCCGAGTACCGCACCCGGAGTGGTGGCCGGTGAGCCGTCGCTCGGTGCGCTCGGGGCGACACCGTTGACGACGGCGGACGACGGCACGCCGAGGTAGCGCGCGAACACCTTTCCGGCACCGCTGGCGCTGTCGACGTACCGCTTGCTGTCGCCCTTCTTGAGCGGATTGACCCGGCCGCCGTCGGACTCGATCGCGTACACCGAGGTCAGGTAGTTGCTGAGGATGTCGGCCTTCTGCCATCCCGGGCCGACGGGCGAACCGGTGTAGAGCGAGTCGTCCAGGATGACCTTCGTCGGCTTGACGTTACCGAGAGCCTTTTTGACCTGGGCGGCGAGCAGATCGAGGCGACCGGACTCGGGATAGGTCGGGTTCGCACCCGCGCCGAGGGTCGGATCGCCGGCGCCCACGAGGACGACTTCGCCCGGCTCGGGCCCGGCGACGACGTTCGTGGTGATCCGGTAATTCGGGCCACGGGTGGCCAGCACGGCGAGCGTGGTCGCGAGCTTCATCGAGGATGCCGGCGTGGTCGGGCCGAACCGGTCCTTCCCAAAGAGCACCTGACCGGTGGCCATGTCCATCACCTCGGCCGTCACGTGCGTGCCGAGGTTCGCCGCTTTCAGCGGACCGGCGAGCGCGGCTGCGAGACCGGCGGTGGTGGGCATCGGCGCGCCGGTCGTGGCGCCGTCGAGCACCGCGCCGGCCGCGTTGATCTTCGGCGCCGCGGCCGTACGCGGGCCGGTCGGCGCGGACGGGCGGAGCGCGAACACGGTGACTCCGGCGATGACGAGCGCGATGACGACGGCGCCGGCGATCACGACCAGGCGGCGACGCTTGAAACGTGCCGGCGCGTCGAGCTTCGAGGCGATCTTGGCGGGCCGGGCGTCGGGCCGGCGATCCGGGCGCTCCAGCCTCGCCGCCGACGGTTGATCCGGCTGGTACGTCTCGGACGGCCGGTAGGTCGGCGCCGGCGAAACCGGGCGCTCCGGAACAGGGGTGGGTCGGGGCGGCCGAGTCTGCGGCGTGCCAACGGGCGCGTTCGCGCCGGTCTGTTCGGGCCGCGTCGGGCTCGGCGACAGATGGCCGGACCAGGTCTGTCCCGGTTGGCCGGTCTGTCCGGGCCGGCTGCTCTGGGCTGGCTGGCTGGTCTGGGATGGAGACGCCGGTGACCCGTACGCCGTGCCGTACGTGGCCGGTGGGGTGGCCTCAGGGACGGATCGCGACGGGGTGAAGGGTGGGACCGGATCCGTGGGTGCGGGCGTCTGTGGCGCGGGAGGGGCGAAGTCACCCCAGATCGGGGTGGTCGAGACCCGCGCATATCCGGCCGGCGGACCTACGGACGGCGGTGCCGATGGAGGCGCGGGCGGAGCGGCGGCTTGCGGGTAAGGGGCGTCGGGGGTCGGGTAATACGTCTCCGCGGGCGTGTACGTCTCTGCGGGCGTGTATGTCTCGGCCGGCGTGTACGTCTCGGCTGGTGTGTACGTCTCGGCCGGAGTGAACGTCGGCGGAGGTGAATGCGGCGGCGCCGGCGACTGAATCCGCGCCGGCGTCGGACCGGTCGGCGGAGCAGCGGGCGTCGGAGCAGCGGGCGTCGGAGCAGCCGACGGCGCAGGTGGCGGCACATCGACCGGCTTGTACGCCGGAGCCGGAGCGACAGCGGCACCACGGGCGGTCGTCGCCGACGGCGGCGTCAATCGGGCTGGCGCGCTGGGGGCCGAGGCGGTCGAGGGCTCCGGATTGACGACCGATGGTGTCGCGGCGGGCGGCGCAACGGCTGGCGCTGGTGCCGCAGCGGTCGAGGCCGCACCGGTCAGCGCCGCATCTGTCGGCGCGGCTACCGGAGGCGTGATGACTGGAGCGGGCGGCGGGCTGACCGGCGCGGGATGAGCGGCACTTACCGGCGCCGACTGGGACGCGCTCACCGGCGCTGACGTCGGTCGAGCGGCCGCGGGCGACGGCCGAACCGGCGCCGGTGGTTCCACCGGCCCGTAGTGATCGAACGGAGCCGAATTGGGGTCGGGCAGGGCGACCCGAGCCCGTGCTGACACACCGACCGCGCCCTGCGGCTTGAGCTGCGACGCCGGCGTGAGCCTCGGCGCCTTTGGCGCCTCCTTGGCCGGCGCCGAAGTGATGCTGGTCACACTTTGGGGGACGTCTTCGGCCGTCACGAGCGGATCCGGCTCGTCGTCGAAATTGTGCGGCACCGGCGCGACGCTGGCCCGCCCGGAATGCATGGTCGCCTTAGGTTGATGCAGCCGGGGACCGCTGTCGCGCGACGAGCCGGCGTCTGCATCCGCGGCGTCGGTCCGACTCTCCGCCGAGCCGTCGCCTGTCTCGCCCGTCGCGGCTGGAGAGGCGTCGGCGTCGGGGTCTGCCTCGGGTTCCGGGGGGAGAACGTTGGCCACGGACAATTCTGACATCTCCCCGCCACCATCGGTTCCGGCCGGCGAAAACGAAGCCATAGTCACAGCCTCGCGCGTCGTGAGCCCCTCAGACACGTGCCGAACCCCCGTCCCGTAGCGGCACCGCGCCGTAGTGTGAAACGTGCCTCTCCACGGCGCCCCTCCGTCCGATTCGCATGCTTGCTACGCGAGACTAGCGACATCGGTCGCTCTGGCGCCCGCCGAGAACGCGAACCTAATTATGAGGAGCGGCGCGAGCATGGACTTCGACGTCACGGTTGAGATCCCGAAGGGGCATCGCAACAAGTACGAAGTTGATCACGCGACCGGGCGAATTCGCCTAGACCGGACGCTGTTCACCTCGACCCAATACCCCGCTGACTACGGCTTCGTGGAGAAAACCCTCGGTGAGGACGGCGACCCGCTCGACGCGCTCGTGCTCGTGCAGGAACCCACGTTCCCCGGCTGCCTGATCCGGTGCCGCACGATCGGCATGTTCCGCATGACCGACGAAAAGGGCGGCGACGACAAGCTGCTGTGCGTGCCCGCCTATGACCCGCGCCAGGAGCACCTCCGCGACATCGACCACGTGAGCAAGTTCGATCGTCTCGAAATCCAGCACTTCTTTGAGGTCTACAAGGACCTTGAGCCCGGCAAGAGCGTCGAGGGCGCCTCCTGGGTCGGGCGGGCCGAGGCCGAAGCCGAGATCGAGCGGTCCCGCCAGCGTTACGCCGAGGCGATCGCATCTGGCGCCTATCATGACCCGGGCGTCGCCCCCATCGTGCCGCCGGAGCACTACTGACCAGCTGAAACAACTACTAAAACTGCGCGGTCGCTACGAGAGGCCGCGCAGTTTCGTGTACAGCCCCAGCGCACCGCACAGCAGCGGCAGCACGGCGGCGACACACACGATCTCCAGAGCGTCGCCGACGCGCGACAGGTACGGTGCACGGTCCGTCGCCGCCGTCCACAACATGATCAACACACCGACGATCGCCAGCACGCCCGCCAGCGCCGGCCGATCCGGGCCGGCCCAGGCGGCGCCGACGACCAGCGGCAACGCGCACGCGATGGCGGCGACGAGCACGGCGAGTCGCTGCCGCACCGCCGCGTATGCCCGGGCCCGCAGGCCTAGCGCCCCCGCGCAGACCGCCACGAGCAGCCTCGACCATGCGTTGCCATCGGCCACGGCGACCGCCCCGGCCACGCCGACGGCGAGCGCTCCACCGAGATGCAACCCGACGATCCACTGGTCGGTACGCGAGACCGCGGCCACCAACCGATCCACGTCGCCCCGTGCCAGCCCGCCAAGCCGAAGCGACACCGCCGGCACGAGACCCGCCCCGAACGCGACGCATCCGAGCACGACGGCGCCTCCGACCGGCGCGCTTCCGGCTCGGGCCGCCACGCCACCGATGACGCCCGCGAGCCCGGCCGTGATACCCGTGACGAACAGCGGGCTGACGGTGCCGACGACGGCGAGCGCGGTGCACCCGGCGATCGTCAGGGCGATGGATCCGGCGATCAACTCGGCGGCGATCGAACCGCCGACGAGCACGCCGGTCGCGAACGCGTACGCCATCGAGACGGCGCCGAGCGCGACGGCGATCCCGGCATCACGGAGCGAACGGGCGGCTACCGCACCGCCACCGAGCAGCACGGCGGTCAGCCCGAGCGCGAGCCCGGCGCCGATCGTCGGCCGCTCGCTCGTCGTCGCGAGGACCGCCGCTCCGGCAAGCAGCGCGAACGATCCGGCACCGATCGCCGTACGCCGTGACGCGGCCGGGCTCCACGGCAGACCGAGTCGACCGTTCGCCGCGATGGCCTCGACGATGTCGTCGTACTCCGGCTCCGGCCACGTTTCATCGGCACGGGCCACCACGACCGCGTGCCCGTCGCGTACCCCCTGTGAACGCAAGGTTTTGGCATTTGACAGGACTTCGCCGTCGAGCCGCCGCAGCACCCAGCCGCCGTGCGCGGTGCCGAGGTCGCCCGCCGGGTCGGCCTGGCGCACCAACTCGGGCAGCAACTCCGCGAGCAGCACGTCGTCGGGCACCGCGAGGTCGAGACGGCGGCCGGCGACGGTCACCGTGATGCGGGCGAGACCGCTCGACGTCGGGGGCACCGCACGTTCTTATCACGGCGGGAGCGGCGCGGAAAGAGTGAAGAACTTTGATGGGTATGGGATACCGCGCGCGGCCGGGACGCCATAACATCGGCGGGGTGACTTCGGTCGTCGTACGCCCGGAGCCTCGCGTTCCGGCTCCCGCGATCCCCTCCGGCGATGTCGTGCTGCCAGCGCCGCCGCCACTCCGAGCGGCCGGCTCCCGCTGGACGCACACGTTGATGGCACTGCCGATGCTCGCGGGCACGTTCGCGACCGCGCTGTTGTTCGCGGGCAAACAGGGCGGCACCTACTCCTACGTGGTCGGTGGCGTGTTCGGGCTGTCGTCGCTCGGCATGCTGGCGACATCGTTCGGCGGTGGCCCCGGCCGCCGAGCCCGCACCGACGTGGCGGCGGCCCATCACGACTTCCTGCGTTCGCTCGGCACCGTCCGGAAACAGGTGCGCGCGAACGTGGTCGAGCAGCGCGCCGCGATGATGCATCGGCATCCGGCACCGACCGAACTGTGGTCACTCGTCAGCGGCGCTCGGATCTGGGAGCGGCGCGGCGCGGACGCGGATTTCGGGGTGGTCCGAGTCGGTGTGGGCGCGCAAGACCTGGCTACGCCGCTGGTGCCGCCGATCGGTGCCCCGGACGAACCCGATCCGGTCGCGGCCACCGCGCTACGCGACTTCATCGACAGGTACGCGACCGTGCCCGCTCTGCCGGTGGCGCTCGCGTTAACCGGGTTCTCCCGCGTCCGGGTCAACGACGCGGGCCTCGTCCGCGCCATGATCGCTCAACTCGCGTGGGCGCACGGGCCCGACGACCTCGTGATCGCCGCATGCGTCGGAGCCGATAGCCAACGTGCGTGGAGCTTCCTGAAGTGGCTGCCGCACGCGCAGCACGGTGACCGCGTCGACGCGAGCGGACCGCTGCGCCTGGTCAGCACGTCGGCCACGGATCTGGAAGCGCTGCTGGCCCCGATCGTCTCCGGGCGGACGCCGTTCGTGCCGCTCGTGCCCTCGCCGGAGGCCGCGCACGGCCGCCGACCGGAGCGAACCCGCGCCGGCGAATCGAGCGTGCCGGCCGTCCGCACGCTGCCACAGCTGATCGTGATCGTTGACGGCGGCGACAAGACGGGGCCGACCCGGCTCCTGAGCGCCGGCCTCGCCGGGTGTTGCGTCATCGAGGTGGGCGCCGACGCGATCGTGGCACCGAAGCCACACGAGATCACCCTGACCGTGCACGCCGATCGCCGGTTGGAGACGCCCGTCGACGTCGGCTTGGCCGACACGCTGTCGATACCGGAGGCCGAAGCCTTCGCGCGCGCGCTGGCGCCGCACCGACTCGGAATCGACGCCCGCCCGGCCGCGTCCACCCGCGCCGGTGGCATCGGCCTCGACGATCTGCTCGGCATCACGGACGCATCCGAACCGATCACGGCCCGCGCGCCTCGCACCCCGGCGGAACGGCTCCGGGTGCCGATCGGTCGCCGCGCGGACGGCGCGCCACTGCTGCTCGACCTGAAGGAAGCCGCCCGCGACGGCATGGGTCCACACGGGTTGGTGATCGGCGCGACCGGGTCCGGCAAGTCCGAGCTACTGCGTACGTTGGTGCTGGCCCTGGCCGCGACGCACGAGCCGGACGCGCTCAACTTCGTGCTGATCGACTTCAAGGGCGGTGCGACGTTCGGCCTGCTCGACCGGCTGCCGCACACGTCCGCCGTGATCACGAACCTCGCCGACGAGCTTCCGCTGGTCGACCGCATGACCGACGCGCTGAACGGCGAGCTGGTGCGGCGGCAGGAAATCCTGCGACGCTCGGGAAACCTGGCCTCGGTGCACGACTACGACCGCGCTCGCGCGCTCGACCCGACGTTGCCGGGGCTGCCCGCGCTGCTCGTGATCTGCGACGAGTTCTCCGAGCTGCTGTCGGCGAAACCGGAGTTCATCGACCTCTTCGTCGCGATCGGACGGCTGGGCCGGTCGCTTGGCGTACACCTGCTCCTCGCGTCCCAGCGCCTGGAGGAGGGTCGGCTCCGGGGCCTCGATACGCACCTGTCGTACCGGATCGGGCTGCGTACGTTCTCCGCGATGGAGTCCCGGGCGGTTCTCGGGGTTCCGGACGCGTACGAGTTGCCCCGAACACCCGGCCACGGCTACCTGAAGTTCGGCACCGAACCGCTGGTCCGGTTCACGGCCGCGTACGTCTCGGGGCCTTACGAACCGCCGGCCGTGGTCGCGGCACCCGAGCCGAAGGCGGCGACCGGCTGGTCCATCGTGCCGTTTCCGGCCGTGTCCGCGGCGCCGCCCGTCGTCGCCACGCGGCCGGCTCCGGAGAGTCGATCGCTGCCGAGCCTTCTCGATGTGTTGACGGCCGCGATGCACGGTTCGGGCGCACCAGCGCATCGCGTCTGGTTGCCACCGCTGTCGACATCGGAACCGCTGGACGCCGTCCTCGGACCGATCGCGCTCGACCTCACGCGCGGGCTGTCCGCCGTCGACGGTTCGTTGCACGGCGCCCTGCGAATCCCCGTCGGCATCGTCGACCGGCCGTTCGAGCAGCGCCGGGATCCGCTGTGGCTGACGATGTCGGCGGATGCCGGTCACGTCGCGGTTGTCGGCGGTCCACAGGCCGGCAAGTCCGAACTCGTCCGGTCAATCGTCTGCGCGCTCGCCCTGACCCATACGCCACGCGAGGCCACGTGCTATTGCCTCGACTTCGGTGGCGGTGGACTCGGCGGTCTGCGCGAGCTTCCGCACGTCGGCGGCGTCGCCGGGCGGCTCGCACCCGAGGCGGTCCGCCGCACGATCGGCGAGGTTCGGACCCTGCTCACGGCACGGGAGAGCCGGTTCGCCGCGGCCGGCATCGACTCGATCGCCCGGGCGCGCGGCAGCCGTTCGCTCGATCCGCACGGCGATGTGTTCCTCGTGATCGACGGCTGGTCGACGGTGCGGACCGACTTCGACGATCTGGAACCGGTGATCACCGACATCGCGACGCGCGGCCTGTCGTACGGCGTACACCTCGTGATCACGGCCGGCCGCTGGTCCGATTTCCGACCGGCACTCCGGGACCTGCTCGTCTCTCGACTGGAGTTGCGCCTCGGCGACCCCGGCGAATCGTACGTCTCCCGCAAGGCGGCCACGGACGTGCCGAAACACGCGGCGGGCCGCGGTCTCACCGCTGACGGCCGCCACTTCCTCGCCGTCTCCCCGGTGCTCTCCGGCGGCGCGTCGACCGACGATGTCGTGAAGGCCATCGGCGCGGCGTGGTCCGGACCACCCGCGCCAGCCGTACGCGAACTGCCCGACCTGGTGCCGTTCGACGAAATCGACCGGCCCGCCTCCGGCGCCACGATCGCCGAGCGCCTGACGATTCCGGTCGGCGTCGCCGAGGCCGATCTACAGCCGATCAGCGTCGACTTCGCGGCCGACCCGCACCTGCTCGTCTTCGGCGATGCCGGTAGCGGGAAGTCGTCCGTGCTGCGGGCGCTCGCCGCCTCGGTCATGCGACGGTTCGTGCCCGAAGAGGCCCGGCTGGTCGTCGTCGACTACCGCCGCAGCCTGCTCGGCGAACTCGACGGCGAACACCTCATCGGGTACGCGACCTCCGCCGGCCCGGCAACCGAACTCATCACGTCCGTCGCGGGTTACATGCGCGGCCGTCTGCCCGGCCCCGACGTGACGCCCCGGCAACTCCGCGCGCGCTCGTGGTGGACCGGGCCGGAGTGCTTCGTGCTCGTCGACGACCTGGACCTGGTGACGGCGGGCGGCCCGAACCCGTTGGCACCGTTGCTGGAATTCCTGCCGCAGGCTCGTGACGTCGGTCTGCACGTCGTGCTCGCCCGCCGAAGCGGCGGCGCGGGGCGGGCCATGTTCGAGCCGATGCTCGGTCGCCTTCGGGAACTCGCAACTCCCGGCATCATCCTGTCCGGTGACCGCGATGAGGGAGCGCTGATCGGTGCCACGAAGCCGCAACCCATGCCGCCGGGGCGGGCGAATCTCGTCAACCGGCGGGACGGGTCCCGGCTCGTGCAGATCGCCTACCTGCCGCCGACGCCGTAAAGCGCGTCAATCGGTGCAGGACCCGGTGGCGACCCGATCATCGGCCGACCGGCCCGCGTTGACATCCGGCGCGGCCTCGGCCGCCGTCAACGCGAAGCCCACCTGCGGATCGTCGGCGGCAGCAGCGAAGACGATGCCGAGCACCGTGCCGTTCGGACGTGATGAGCGGACCGCCAGAGTTGCCACTGCGGACGAGGCCACGGATCGTGTAGATCTCACGGGTCACGGTCTGATCGTTGTAGATGTCCGGACCCTGGATCGGGCGGACGTCACGGATACGGGCCGATTCCGCGTCATAGGGCCCGTCGAGCGGGTAACCGAGCACGATCGCGTCTGAGTCGGTCTTCGCTTTCGAACCGGCGAACGACATCGTCGGCGCGGACAGGCCGGGCACCTTGATCACGGCGAGGTCGCGTTCCGGGTCGAACAGCACGACGGTGCCCGGAAGCTCCTCGCCGTCCTCCGTCAGCACGTTGAGGCTGCGGGTGCCGGCGACCACGTGCGCGTTCGTCAGCACGCGCCCGGGTGCGAACACGAACCCCGAACCCTCGATCCGACGATCGCATGACGGCGCACTGCCCTCGATCTTCACGACCGACCGTTGCGACGAGATCACGATCGCGGACGTCGGCCAGTTTCGGATTGGGGGCGGGCACCGACCGTACGTTGGTCGGGATCAGCGCGCCGAACACGTTCGGGAAGCCGCTCGTGTCGACCGTCGTACGGAGTTCATTCGAGAGCGCCTGCGCCTGCTGCGGCATCACCGTGTTGACGCCATGCAGGACGGTGCTCGTCCGGACCGCGCGCGCCAGGCCGGGCAGGCTCGACGATCCGAGCGGGGCCGCGACGAGCCACGCGACGATCAGGAGCGCGACCACGGAGACGAGCGCGCCGCCGACGTCGTCGAGGGTCTGACCGGTGCGGTTGTGGATCCCGCCACGTAGCCGCACGCCGACCCAGTTGGCGAGCGCTTGCCCGATCAACGCGAGCCCGAAGACGGTGACGAGCGAGACGATAAGCCGCGGCATTTCGGCCACGAACAGGCCGGCGATGAGAGGCCCGAGTTGCAGACCGATCGCGGCGCCGCCGAAAAAGCCGACAAAAGAGAGCAGACCAACCACGAAGCCCTGCCGATACCCGTTGATCGCGAAAATCGCGATGAGGAATATCAGCACAACGTCGACGAGGCTGCCGGGCACCCGTTCAGGGTACGGTGCCAATCCCAGAACTGACGGCGAGTCTCGGTCTGGTCCGCCCGACAGACCCTAGGACGGAAGCGGTTCGGGCGGCGCGGTCGAGGCCCACGGCACGGACCAGCCACCCATGTCGAGCAGCGCCGTACAGGATGCCGGCCGTGAACCCCCAAATCAACATGTCGCCGGCGTGGAAGGCCGGACCGACCCAGCCACTCGGATGCCGCACCCGAACCCGGTTGCGCGGATCGACGAGGTCCGCGATGCGTACCCGGTGAACGCTCGTCGACCTCGGCGACGTCGACCGGCCCGACCGGATGCGGCTTGCGCCACCAGGCGAGCACCGGGGTGACGACGAACCCGCTGACCGGGATGAACAGCGGCGGCAGCAGCCCCTGCACGTCGACCGACGTCGGGTCGAGCCCGACCTCCTCGGCCGCCTCGCGCAGCGCCGTGTCGACCGGATCGGTCTCGCCGGGGTCGGCGGCTCCGCCCGGGAAACGCCGGTTGGCCCGCGTGCGTGCGCATGTCGCGCGGCGCGTTGCAGCACGAGCACGTCGGGATCGCCGGGCGTCTCCTCGGCGAACAGCACGAGCACGGCACTGGGCCGGCCACCCTCCGGCGGGGTGGTCAGGCGCGTGAAGTCTTCGGTGCGGGCTGAGGTGACTCGGTCGCGAAAAGGCGTCCACCAGTCGGGAAAGGTCTCGACCATCAGCCGACCCGCACGCCGAGGTATTGCGCGGTCCAGGTGCGAAGGGTCGTGGCGTTGAGCGCGTCGCCGGTGTAGATCGCCCGGATCTGCCCGCCCGGCGCCACGAACAACGTCGGCCGGCAGCGCGGTGTCGCCCAATGCGTTGGCGAGCCGCTTGTCCTCGTCGAAGAGCAGCGGGAAGGAAAGATCAAATTCGGAGATCATGCGATCGGCCACCGGTACGCGTGTCCGCGGTATCGACGCCGATCACGTCGACCGTCGAGTGAGCCGCCGTCGCGAAGGCGGCCACGCGCGGCATCTCGCGCCTGGCACGGCTGGCACCAACTGGCCCACAGGCTGATCACGGTCGGCCGGGTGACGCCGTCGAGCCGCACGTCGCCGCTGCCGTCGAAGCACGGGACGGGCACGCTCGGCACGAGCCGCGGCTTCCCAGCCGACACGACCTGCATGCCCGACGGCGGTTTTCCCGTCGATGGGGACTCGCCGGGAGCCGGCGACTCTCCGGACGCGGGCGTCACGGGCGAACCGCGGCCGGGCCGGGGCGCTCAGGCACGTGCCGGCCTTCGGCGACGCGGACGACGAGCACGCGGCAAACGCCACCGAGCAGCAACACCGTCACGAGCACGATGGCGAGCCCGAACGCGGCCCTCTTCACCTCGGCCTTCACCACTCGACGCCGGCGCGCGCGGCGAGTTCGGCGACGCGCGGGCCCTTCAGCAACTTCGCCGCCGCCTGCGGGTTGGTCTCGCCGATGCCGTAGGACGGGCACATCTTCGCCAGCGTGCATGCACCGCAGGCCGGCTTTGTCGGGCGTGGCAGACCCGGCGGCCGTGGAAGATCACCCGGTGCGACAGCATGGTCCAGTCGCGGCGCTCGAACAGCGGCCCCGATCGCGTGCTCGACCTTGACCGGGTCGTCTTCCTCGGTCCATCGCCAGCGCCGCACGAGCCGGCCGAAGTGCGTGTCGACGGTGATGCCCGGAATGCCGAACGCGTTGCCGAGCACCACGTTGGCCGTCTTGCGCCCGACACCGGGCAGGGTGACGAGATCGGTCGAGCTGCGCGGCACCTCGCCGTCGAACCGGGCCACGAGCGCCTCGCCGAGACCGATCAGCGACGACGTCTTGTTGCGGAAGAAGCCGGTCGGCTTGATCAACTCTTCCATCTCGGCGCGGTCGGCGCCGGCGTAGGCGGCGGCGGTCGGGTAGCGCGCGAACACCTTCGGGGTGACCAGGTTGACCCCCTTGTCGGTGCTCTGCGCGGACAGGATCGTCGCCACGATCAACTCGAGCGGCGTGGTGAAGTCGAGCTCGATGTGCGCATCGGGATGGGTCAGGGCGAGTTCGCGGGCCATCCTGCGGGCACGCCGCACCAGGCCCAGAGCCGTCTCCGTCACGTCCGCGAGCCTACGTCGAACCTGTGACAACCGCGTGGCCGCCGTCAGGTCGAGGCGGCGTTTCCGGGCGGCGTCCGACCATGCCGTGCCGCCGTCGAGCCAGGCGAGGCCACCGTCACGGACGGCCGCGTACGCGGCTCGGGCGATCCGGGCGCCCCAGATCGGACCGCGGTCCGCCGTAGGGTTCGGCCGGCCCGTCGGGCGCGCACGAGACGCAGGTGGCGTCGCTGGCCGTGCCGGTCGCTTCGACCCCGATCTCCCACAGCGCCTGCGCCTTCGCCTCGGCCACGGTGGCGACCGCGTTGACCAGGGCGGCCTCGGACAGGCGCACGGGGACGCGTACCACCACATTGATTGTTCCTGGTTGAACGCTTTTGATGGCATTCGCCGCAGGTCGCCGTCGGGCGCCGCGGCCCACGCCGGTGCACCGAGACCCGACGGTGGCGACGGCCTCGACGCCCGCGTCGGTCCGGATCACGCGCTCGGCCACGTCGACGCCGGTCATCAGGCCGACGCCAGGGCCGGGGAGCTCCAGTGCCGCCGCGATCTCGGCCAGGTGGGCGTCCGGATCGTCGCGGAAATACGACATGGGTACGGTTGCGTTGACGCCCACGAGCGCACGCCGATGCCGCCGCCGAGCGGTGCGGACGAGATCGCGAGCAGCGGAGTCGCGAGCCGCCAGACCAGCACCGGCATGCGGTGACCGGCTTCAAGCCGATCGATCAAGTAGGGCTGCACGTCAACCATGGTGCCGGGTCCCTATATGGTGGCGTGAGCCCGCCCTGCGCGGCGGCTAGGCGATCTTCTGCCGGGTGCACGCCCGGTTGTAACCTTCGTGTGCCTAGACTGACTTTGCGCGCCGGACGCGTGGGTCGGGGCCGACGGATCGGTCGAGAGAGGGTAACGCGATGGATGAGGTGCTAGCCCGGAGCGGCATTTTCCAGGGCGTTGACCCGGAAGCGGCCGAGGCGCTCGCCAAGGACATGGAGGTCATCGACGTCCGCAAGGGCGACGTGGTCTTCAACGAGGGCGAGCCTGGCGACAGCCTGTACATCATCATGAGCGGCAAGATCAAGCTCGGGCGGCGCGCGGCTGACGGCCGGCAGAACCTGATCGCGCTGATCGGGCCGTCCGACATGCTGGGCGAGTTGTCCCTGTTCGACCCGGGGCCGCGCACCGCCACGGCGACCGCCGTGATCGACTCGCGGGTCGCCCGGCTTCGCAAGCAGGCGCTGCGACCGTGGCTCAACAACCGGCCGGAGATCGCCGAGCAGCTGCTGCGCGTGCTCGCCCGCCGGCTGCGCCGCACCAACAACGCGCTCGCCGACCTGATCTTCACCGACGTCCCGGCCGGGTGGCGAAGAACCTGCTGCAGATGGCCGGCCAGTTCGGCTCCCGTGACGGCGGCGTGCTCCGCGTGACCCACGACCTCACGCAGGAGGAGCTGGCGCAACTCGTCGGCGCCTCGCGCGAGACGGTCAACAAGGCGCTCGCCGACTTCGCCTCGCGGGGCTGGCTGCGGCTCGACGGCAAGAGCGTGATCGTGCTCGACCCGGAGCGGTTGGCCCGCCGGGCGCGGGTGTAGCCGCCGTTCCCTGACTGATTCATACGACTCGTCGCGCGCTGCGACGGGTCGTATGACGTCGATGTGCCCGTCCTTCGAGTGCGCCTGCGGCTCGGGCGGCAACACGTTTGGCGAGAGGTATGTGCCGCGGCATATCGCCATGTCGGTTAGGACATAACGCTCGCTCAGGTTTCCGCCGATCCACCGGCATCCAAGCCCGCAGTTTCGTCAATCCGGTTGCGTACCGTCTAAAAACATGCAGTCTTGACTGTTTGTTTTGGCTCCGGCAGGCTGCAGGAGTGACCGCACCGGCGTTAGCGAACCGATCTCAACAAGAGCGCAGTCGAGTTACCCAGCAGCGACTTCTCGACGCGACGATCGAGGCCCTGGTCGAAAACGGCTGGTCCGGCGCGACCACGACCGTCATCGCCGAGATGGCCGGCGTCTCACGAGGAGCGCAGCTCCATCACTATCCGACGAAGGCGCGGCTCGTCGCGGCGGCCGTCGAACACCTCACGTCGCGCCGGGCCGACGAGATGCGAGCCGAGGCGGCGGCACTGCCCCCGCATGCCCCCGACCGCATCGAGCGGGTCGTCGACCTTCTGGCCGCCTCGTTCACCGGTCCGCTGTTCACCGCCGCGATCGAGGTCTGGGTGGCCGCCCGCACCGACGACGCGCTGCGGGAGGCACTTGAGCCGCTGGAGGCCACGATCGGCCGTGAGCTGTATCGACTCGCCGTCGATCTGCTCGATGCCGACGACGGTCGGGCCGAGGTCCGCGAAACCATCCAAGCCACCCTGGAACTCATGCGTGGCTTGGGGATCGCCAATCTGCTCAGCGACGACTCGGCCGGCGCGGCGCCGTGCTCGAGGCTGGAGCCAGCACCTCGAAGTCGTGCTCGACGGCCACCGCCCGATGGAGGAGTGATCCATGCCAGACATCGCCGAAGTCCTCGCCGACCTTGACGCCGAATCCGCCGAGTTGGACATGCTCGTCGCCGGCCTAGCTGACGACGCCTGGGCCCTTCCGACTCCGGCCGAAGGCTGGACCATCGCGCACCAGATCGCTCACCTGGCCTGGACCGATGAGGTCGCTCACCTCTCCGCGACCGATGGCCGCCTGTTCGTCGCCGCGTTGACACGTCTCCTCGCCGAGCCCGACAGCTTCGTCGACCGGGCCGCGGCCGAAGGGATCGGGTCGGCTCCGGAGATGCTGGCTCGCTGGCGTGCCGGGCGGTCGTCGCTGCGAGAGGCGCTCGTGGCGGCGCCGCCGACGGCGAAACTCCCCTGGTTCGGCACGAACATGTCACCGGTGTCGATGGCGACCGGCCGGATCATGGAGACGTGGGCCCACGGGCAAGACATCATCGACACCTTGGAGATCACGCGTACGCCGACAGCTCGTCTCCGGCACGTCGTCCACCTGGCGAACCGCACGATCGCGTTCAGCTTCGAGGCACACGGGCGCACCGCCCCTGACGTGCCGATCCGACTCGAACTGGCCGCTCCCGACGGCACCACCTGGACTTACGGGCCCGATGACGCGACCGACATCGTGACCGGTCCCGCGCTCGACTTCTGCCTCGTGGCGACGCATCGACGGCACCGCGACGACGTCGACTTGAAGGCCACCGGCCCGGTCGCCGACGAATGGCTCGACGTGACGCAGACGTTCGCCGGCGCACCCGGCCGGGCCCGCGCGCCGATGCAACCGGTCTTATGAGCGGGTTTGCCGAGCCCATCACGTCGCGGCGTCGCTGCGCGGCGGAAATGGGTTACGTCTCGGGTCGTGATGCGAGATGTCATGTTTTAGACATACTTACTATGACCTGCGGCTCGACCTCCGGCCGCCCGGTTATGCGTGTCGCGGCCGGTCACGGCTCGTTACCCCAGGTGGCAGACGGCTCGACGGGTGATGTGCGTTCGCCCGCACCATGATCGCGAATTCGTGCTCACTGCCCGCAGATGCACCCCCGAAAGGCGAGGAACCAAATGCCGATCTTGAGTACGGCCGTCGACCCGCGTGGCCCGTCCTATATGGACAATCGTGGCGCCATGATGGAGCGGCTGAACGAATTGAACGAGGCGCTGATCACCGCGCGATCGGGCGGTGGCGAGAAGTACGTGACACGGCATCACGCCCGCGGCCGGCTGCTTCCTCGCGAGCGCATCGAGTTGCTGGTCGACCGCGACACGCCGTTCCTGGAGCTGTGCGCGGTGGCCGGGTTCGCCACCGACTACCCGGTCGGCGGCATCGCTCGTCGGCGGCATCGGCGTGGTCGAGGGCGTCGAGTGCATGATCATCGCCAACGATCCGACGGTTCGCGGCGGCTCGGTCAACCCGTACACGCTCAAGAAGAGCCACCGGCTCGGCGAGATCGCGCGCGGCGAACCGGCTGCCGCTGATCAACCTGGTCGAGTCGGGCGGCGCCGATCTGCCGTCCCAGGCGGAGATCTTCATCCCCGGCGGCCGTGTCTTCCGCGACCTGACCCGGTGCCAGCGCCGAACGCATCCCGACGATCGCGGTCGTCTTCGGCAACGCGACCGCCGGCGGCGCCTACCTGCCGGGCATGTCCGACTACACGATCTTCGTGAAGAACCAGGCCAAGCGTCTACCTCGCCGGCCCGCCGCTGGTGAAGATGGCGACCGGCGAGGAGACCGACGACGAGTCGCTCGGCGGCGCGACGATGCACGCACGCAGTCCGGGCCTGGCCGACTTCCTGGCCGCCGACGAGCGCGACGCGATCCGGCTGGCCCGCGATGACGTCGTCCCGCCTCAACTGGCGCAAGCTCGGCCCGGCGCCACGGCCGCGCCGGCGCCGAACCCAAGTACGACGCCGAGGAGCTGCTCGGCGATCGCGTCGGCCGACCTGCGGGTGCCGTTCGATCCCCGCGAGATCCTGGCCCGGGTCGTCGACGGCAGCGAGTTCGACGAGTTCAAGCCGCTCTACGGCGCGACGCTGGTGACCGGCTGGGCGCAGCTCCACGGCTACCCGATCGGCATCCTGGCGAACGCCCGCGGCGTGCTGTTCTCCGAGGAGGCGCAGAAGGCGGCGCAGTTCATCCAGCTGGCCAACGCGTCCGACACGCCGCTGCTGTTCCTGCAGAACACGACCGGCTACATGGTCGGCCGCAGTACGAGCAGGAGGGCATCATCAAGCACGGCGCCATGATGATCAACGCGGTCTCGAACTCGAAGGTCCCGCACATCACGATCAACATCGGCGCGTCCTACGGCGCCGGCAACTACGGCATGTGCGGCCGGGCGTTCGAGCCGCGGTTCCTGTTCACGTGGCCCAACGCGCGGTCGCGGTGATGGGCTCGGCGCAGCTCGCCGGCGTGCTGTCGATCATCGCCCGGCAGGCCGCCGCGGCGACCGGCCGCGAGTTCGACGACGACTCCGACGCCGCGATGCGAGCGATGGTCGACCGCGCAGATCGAGGAGCAGTCGGCCGCGCTCTACCTCTCCGGCCGGCTCTACGACGACGGCGTCATCGACCCGCGCGACACCCGCACGATCCTCGGCATCTGCCTGTCCGCGATCCACAGCGGCCCCGTCAAGGGCGCCGACGGCTTCGGCGTCTTCCGTCTGTGACCGGCTCGTCCGCACACCCCGTTGCTCTGAGATCCCGCTCCACTGAGATGAGGACGACATGATTCGCCGACTACTGGTCGCGAACCGCGGCGAGATCGCCCGACGCATCTTCGCCACCTGCCGCTCGATGGGCATCGAGACGGTCGCCGTCTACTCCGACGCCGACGAGCGCTCGCCGCACGTCGCAGAGGCCGACTACGCCGTGCACCTGCCGGGCAACGCCGCGACCGCGACCTACCTGCGCGGCGATCTGCTCGTCAACGCCGCCCGGAAGGCGGGCGCGGACGCGGTGCACCCGGGCTACGGCTTCCTCTCGGAGCGGGCCGACTTCGCCGAAGCCGTCACCGACGCCGGTCTGACCTGGGTCGGCCCGCACGCGAAGACGATCGCGATGATGGGCTCGAAGCTGGAGGCCAAGGCACGCATGGCCGAGGCCGGCATCCCGTTGCTGCGCGACGCTGGATCGACCCGGCTGACGTCGACCGAGTTCCCGGTCATGGTCAAGGCGTCGGCCGGCGGCGGCGGGCGCGGCATGCGGATCGTCCGCGACCGCGACTCCCTGGCCGAAGCCGTGGCATCGGCCCGGCGCGAGGCGGCCGCGGCGTTCGGCGACGGCACCATCTTCTGCGAGCGCGTACGTCGACCGCGCCCGCCACATCGAAGTGCAGGTCATGGCCGACCGCGACGGCAACGTCGTCACGTTCGGCGAGCGCGAGTGTTCGATCCAGCGGCGGCAGCAGAAGATCATCGAGGAGACCCCGTCGCCCGCGGTCACGCAGAACATGCGGGCCAGCTCTGCGACGCGGCGATCGCGGTCGCGCAGGCCGTCGGTTACATCGGCGCCGGCACGGTCGAGTTCCTGGTCGCGCCGTCCGGCGAGTTCTTCTTCCTCGAGATGAACACCCGTCTGCAGGTCGAGCACGCGGTCACCGAGTGCGTCATCGGCATGCTCGACCTGGTCCGGTTGCAGATCATCGTGGCCGAGGGCGGTCCGCTGCCGTTCGAGAGCGCGCCGCCACTGCGCGGTCACGCCATCGAGGCCCGCCTGTACGCGGAGGACCCGGCGCTCGCTTGGCTGCCGTCCACCGGCACGCTGCACCGTTTCCGGGTGCCCGGCGTCGACGCGGAGTTCCGGCCCGCTGATGGCACCCGGCCTGCGCTTGGATTCCGGCGTCACCGACGGTTGCGTCGTCGGCGTCCACTACGACCCGATGCTGGCCAAAGTCATCGCGTGGGCGCCGACCCGGCACGAGGCCGCGCGGCTGCTCGCCTCCACGCTCGCGCGGGCCCAGATCCACGGTGTCGTGACCAACCGGGACCTGCTCGTACGCGTCCTGCGGCACCCATCCTTCCGATCCGGCGGCATCGACACGAGCTTCCTGGACCGGCACCCGGAGGTGTTCGCGCCATTGGTCTCGTCGATGGACACCGCGAAGCTGTCGTGTCTCGCCGCCGCGCTCGCCGGAGCCGCGGCCCGTCGGGCGGCCAGCGGTTCCACGGCGCCGAGCGGCTGGCGCAACGTCGGCGGGGTGCCGCAGGTCGTGGCGTACGACGGCCCCTCCGGCACGGTGGAGGTCGACGTACCGCTTCGATCGCGCCAGCAACCTCGCGTCCTGGTCGGTTCGCGGCGTCGATCGGGATGACGCCGGCATGCCCGGCATGCTCGATCTCGCCGATCCCGACGCTCATCCGCCCGTCGCCGTGGTCTCGGCCACCCACGAGCAGGTCAGCCTCGACGTCGCCGGCATCCGCGTCGATTTCATGGTCAACCGAGTCGGCGACGTGTCCTACGTGGACAGCACCGAAGGCTCGGTCACGCTCGTCGAGTTGCCGCGGTTCCCGCGTGCCCGACTCGCACGAGCACGCGGAAGGATCGCTGGTGGCCCCCTTGCCCGGCGTCGATCGGCCGCGTGCTCGTCGTGCCTGGTCAGCGGGTCGCCGCCGGTGATCTGCTGCTCACCCTCGAAGCGATGAAGATGGAACACGCCGTGCACGCGCCGTCCTCCGGCGTCGTCGCCTCGGTCACCGTCTCCAGTGGTGCGCAGGTCGACACGGGCACCGTCCTTGCGGTGATCACCCCCGACTAACGGGCCGCCTACTCGACAGAGAGGCCACCCCTCATGGCCGCGTTTGACGAAACCACCGAACAAGCCGCGCTGCGGGCCGCCGTCGCCGAACTGGGCGCGAAATACGGCCACCGCTACTACGTCGAGAAGGCGAAGACCGGCGGCCACACGACCGAACTGTGGGCCGAGGCCGGCAAGCTCGGCTACCTCGGCGTCAGCGTGCCCGACCGAGTACGGCGGTGGCGGCGGCGGCATCACCGAACTCGCGATCGTCATGCGAGGAGTTGGCCGCGGCGGGCTGCCCGCTGCTGCTGCTCGTCGTGTCACCGGCGATCGTCGCCACGATCATCGCCCGGCACGGCACTGCCGCACAGCGGAAGCAAGCTCCTGCCCGGCTTCGCCGACGGCACGTTGAAGGTGGCGTTCGCGATCACCGAACCCGAGGCCGGCATCCAACTCGCACCGGCTGGGCACGACCGCCCGGCGCGACGGCGACGACTGGATGCTCTCCGGGCGCAAGTGCTTCATCTCCGGCGTCGACGAGGCGGCGTACGTGCTCGTCGTGGCGCGTACCGCGGATAACGCCGCGGGCAAGCTCGCGCCCGCGCTGTTCCTCGTGCCGACCGACGCCGCGGGCATGACCACGTCAAAGCTCGACATGGAGATCGTGTCGCCGGAGAACCAGTGGATGCTCTACCTCGACGATGTCCGGCGTGCCGGCCGACGCGCTGATCGGCGACGGCGACTCGGGCCTGCCGGCGCTGTTCAGCCGGGCTGAACCCGGAGCGCATCACGGTCGCGGCGATGAGCACGGGCACCGGCCGCTACGCGCTCTCCCGAGCCGCCGCCTACACGGCACAGCGGTCGGTCTGGGGCCGCACGATCGGTTCGCACCAGGGCGTCTCGCATCCGCTGGCGCACGCGCAGATCCAGATCGAGCTGGCCCGGCTGATGGTCCAGAAGGCCGCGGCCCTCTACGACGAGGGCCGCGACGTCGAGGCGGGCGTCGCCGCGAACATGGCGAAGTACTTCGGCGGCCGACGCGGCCGCGCTGGCGGTCGACACCGCGATCCAGGTGCACGGCGGCAACGGCATGACCACCGAGTACGGCGTGGCGACGCTGCTCGGCGGCGTCCGGGCCGGCCGGATCGCGCCGGTGTCCCGCGAGATGATCCTCAACTTCGTCGCGCAGCACGTGCTCGGCCAGGAGAAGTCCTACTGACCGTTGGGCGGCGGCGCGGCCTGTGTCTCCGACGCCCAGTTGACCGTGGCGTCGTCAACGGTCGCGCGCTGCTGGGCGAACACCGACGTCGTCGCGACGCCGAGGTCGGCCAGCGAGAGGGCGGCCAACTGGTCGCGGAACTTTCCGGCGTCGGGGCGGCGGTCGGCGTCGTTGTCCATGCCGGCGCGCAGCACGTCGAGGAGCCCGATGCCGACGCCGGGCAGGTCCGGAATCGGCTCGCGGAACAGTTCGATGAGCGCGAGCAGGCTCGGCACCGTCTGCTCGCGCCATCTCGGCGGCGCGCCGCGCAGCATCGCGTAGAGCGACGCGGCCAGCGCGTAGACATCGGCGGCAGCGGACGGCGGCGTGCCGTGACGGAAGAGTTCGGGCGGCGCGTAGGCGGGAGTGAGCACGTCAAGGGCCCACGACGGATCGCGGCTCTCGGCGATGACGGCCAGTCCGAAATCTGCCAGCGCCGGCTCACCGAATCGCGAATGCAGGATGTTGGCCGGTTTCACGTCGCGGTGCAGCACTCCGAGCGCGTGCGCGTCGGCGAGGGCGTCGGCGATCTTGACGCCGATGTCGCGCACCTCGGTCGGTGGCAACGGCGCCCGGGTCATGCGGTCGGCGTACGTCCCGGCGCACAACTCCATGATCAGGTATGGGTGCTTGTCGGCCGTTACGCCGACGTCGAAAAGGTCGACGACGTGCGGGTGGCCAGACATCTGACCGGCAGCGTGCGCCTCACGGAGAAACCGCCGCTGATCGTCTTCGCTGTCGAGGGCCCGATGCTCGACCTTCACCGCGACGGGCCGCCCGACCGATACCTGCCGAGCCTGATAGACGGTCGCGTAGCCTCCCCGCGCCAACACCACCAGACCGGTCAGGCCGGGCACGGTCGGCACGCGCGGCGACGCTGGCACGGAGGGCGATGGCGTCGTCACGCGTCACAGGGTATGCCAGTGCACGGGCCCGATCGGGTACCCGATGTCAGGTTGTTACGCGAGTTCCGGCGTGGGCCCGGCCACTGTGGCGCGGGCCGGCACCAGCCACGTGACCAGGCTCGCGACGATCGGCAGCAGGCCGGCGGCGAGCATCAGCCACCGGGCGTTGTCGGCGCCCGCGAGCGCTCCGCCGAGATATCCGGCGAGCACTGTGACCGATGCCACCAGGCCGAACGCCGCCCACGCCCGGCCCTGCTCGGCCGCGGCGACCCGCCCGTAGATCACGATGCCGAGCGACGAGTTGAAGACGCCGTTGCCAAAACCACCGATGACAAAACCGACGAGCGGGATCAGCGGGTACGGGACGATCGCCGGTGCCGCGATCGCGGCTCCCATCGCGACCGCGCTGATCGGAAAGGCCACCATCGCATGCCTGGGCGCGATCGGCACCGAGGCGCCAGCGATCATGCCGACCGACCACGCCGCGATCACGACCGTGTAGACCGTCGCCGACATCGCGAGCCGGTCTCGGAAGTAGAAGACACCGACGACGCCTTCGAGCGATGTACCGACCATGACCACGCCGACCAGCGCGAATCCGGCCCGTCCGAAGACATCGGCCGACACGAGGCGCCGAAACCCAACGGTGGCATCGCGGAGAACCGCCCGGAACCCGGGCACGGCCGGCGCGCCACCGAGCCGCACGCCGTGAGCGGCGCCCCACCCGGCCACGGCCAGCACGGCGAACGAACCGGCGTTCACGATCATCAACGTCGGCAACCCGATCGCGTACGCGGCCCCGGCGCCCAGCGTGCCGACCACCGACGCGACTCCGCTCAGCGCGGCCGACCGGCGTACCGCCGCGGCCTGCCCGGACACGCCCGCCACCTCGCGCAGGATCACCGCGCCGACCGGCCCGAGCATCGCGGCCACGAGGCTCGACAACGCGACGAAGACCACAATCGACGTCGGGCTGACCGTGCCCGCTAGCGCCACGAAGCAGACGGCTTGGGCGCAGAGCGCCACCGGCCACCACCAGGCGTGCGCGTACCGGTCGGTGACGACGCCGCCCACGAGCCCGAACAGCAGACCGGGTACGAGTTCGGCGGCGAGCACGGCGGCGACCAGCACCGTTGAGTGGATCGAGACGGCGTACAGCGCGAACGCGATCGCGGCGAACCGGTCTCCGACCGACGAGACGAACGAACCGATCACGATCAGCCACGCCCGCCCGGGCAACGTCTCGGTCACGTCTGGACGGTAGCGAAGCGGCGTGGATTAGCCCAACGATTTCAGCAGGACATCGGCGGCCGCGCGTTCGCTCGTCTGCTCGGTCGCGTACGCCTCCCCGACCGCCTCCCGCGCCGCGATCTCCGCCTCGCCGTGCAGACCGTCAGCCGCCAGGGCGCGAGCCAGTGCAGCCCGCGCCGCGTACGCGCTCCGGACGTCCTCTCCGGGCGCCGCGATCGCCTGCTGGGCGGCGTCGACGGCGGCTTCGTGCTGGCCGTCCGCCAGCAGCGCCGACGAGTAGATCGCGCTCGGCCATCCGGCGGGACAGCAGCAGCGACGGCGCCGGCGAGGCGGCGGCCACCGGCCGGAGATGATGCAGCGCGGTCGACGTGTCACCGAGCGCGAGCCGGGCGGCCGCGAAGAGCACCCGTGGCCCGACCTGCGCCGGTTCGAGCACGTTCTGCGGCTCCACGATGTCGAGGACGGCTCGCGCGTCCGCTTCGGCCGACGCCGGTTCGCCCCGGTCGAGGTTCGTGAAGCCCCGGATCGTGCGCGCCATGCCGATCAGGAGCGGATGGTGGGTGCGCTCGCCGTATTCGAGTGCTTCGGTCAGCAGGTCGATGGCGTGTACGGGTTCGGCCACGCCGCGCGCGATCACACCGCGGACGACCAGCGCGAACCCACGGCCCCAGTCGTCGGACGTGGCCGCGAACTCGCCGTAGGCCCGGCGGGCGGCCCGGTCGGCCGGAGCCAGCGAGCCGAGTTCCGCGGCGGCGTACGCCTCGACCGCCCGCAGCGTCGCCGACGGCCCACTGGTCGCCGACGCGCTCGCCGAACGGCAGGAACACCCGGGCCAGCCGCTCTGCCTCGGCCAGCCGCCCGGCGAGCATCCGCGCGAACGCGGTGGTGCCCCGCAGCCAGGCCCGGCCGACGGGATCGTGCTGCTCGGCGAAGAGACGCGCGGCTCGGCCGAGCGTGGCATCGGCGCCGGCGAAGTCGCCCCGGGTCGTCGCGACCCACGCCAGGTTCTGCAGCGACCACGCCTGGCTGCGCGGGTCCCGATCGGCGACCGCGACCTGGTAGGCCTGCGCGAGCCGGCTTCCGGCCTCGGCCAGGCGCCCGGCCAGGAAGTCGGCCATGCCGAGCCGCCGCATCGCTTCCGCGGTGACGTTCGCGTAGCCGCCGGCCGATGCCGACTTCGAGCGCCTCGTGCCACGACAGCAGCGCCCGATCGAGGTCGCCGAGCAGCCGGTAGGCCCGACCGGCCAGGAGCATCGCGGCGGCTCGGTGGAAATCGTCGTCGCCCGCGTCCGCCATCATCTTCTCGGCTTGCACGAGCGCGTCGGCGGGCCGGCCGAGCTGCAATTGCGCCCGGGCGTAAACCAGCCGGTCGGAGAGTGGGATCACGTCGCCGGTCAGGGCGCCTGCCCGCTCGGCGTAACGCACGGCCTGAGCCGGTTCGCCGGTGTTGATCGCCCGCCGGGCCAGCCGGCCAAGAGCCGCGACCCCTAGCGGCGCGACCGACCGCGCCGGAGCATCGGGGCGCAGACCGACCGTGTCCGCCGTCGACACCGCCATCTCGACGTGATCGGCGATGAACCCGTCCACGTCGATCGCGGGCGGTGGCGTCGGACCGGAGGCGGCCCACCGGGCCACGTACGCGTGCCGGTCGGCTAGGTCTGCCTTTCCGATGCCCGCGTAGACCGCCTCACGCAGCAGCGGTGTCACGAACGCGAAGCCGCCCCGAATGCGGCGAAGCATGCGGCGCGACAGGAGTTCTTCGACGGCGCGTTCGAGTTCGACGGCGACCAGCGCGGGCGACCGCTCGACGGCACTCGGCGCGGCGCTCCCGCAACGCTTCCAGCGCCCCGGCCGGCACGGTCTCGCCGATCACGGTCGCGTCACGCAATGCGTCTCGGGCGTCGGCGGGAAGCGCGTCGATACGCGCGGCGAGCACCGCCGCGAGGTCACGGGAGAGCAGCGCGCCGCCGAGCGAACCGTCGGCCAGGTGCCATGTCGGTGGCGTCGTCGGGGTGGAGGTCAGCGCCCCGCGCTCGATCAGCAGCGCGACGAGTTCGGCGAGGTAGAACGGATTTCCCTGCGCCGTCGCGAGCAGCCGGTCGGTGTCGGGCGCGCTCAGCCGTCCGCCGCCGAGATAGGCCGTGAGCAGACGAGCGACGTCGGCGCCACGCAGCGCCGGCAGGTTGGAGACCTCGGCGTCGGCGACCCGCGTCAGCGCGCCGGCCGTGCGCACGAGTTCCGGCCGGCCGAGCAGCAGCACCAGGATCGCACCCTCGATTTTGGACAGCATCGCGCCGAGCGCGTCGATCGTCTCCGCGGTGGCGTCGTGCAGGTCATCGACGATGACGAGCACCGGCGTCTCCCGGGCGAGACCGGTCAGCAACTCGGCGATCACGCTCGGCACCGCTTCGACGTCGAACCCGTCGGGGTCGCCGCGCCACGGACCGGAAATCGACCCATCGCGATCCGGGCCGACCTCGCCCGCCACGAGCGCGGCCGTCAGCAGATCGATCTTGCGAGCTGCCGGGCGCCCAGCCGAGTCGCGTCGCGAGCCGGTTCAGCCGTTCCTCGATCAGCCGCCCGGGAGACGCCCGATCCGACCTCGGTAGGCAGGCCGATCGCGACCCGGACGAGGTCGGTCAACGGGCCGAGGCGGCGCCGCTCGCCGTACGCGGCGCATTGCACTGCCAACACCCGCGCGCCCGCACCGGCGATAAGCGCGCGCTGGCGTCGTAGCCCGCCGCGTAGCGCTGCACCTGAGCGGCGAACCGCGTCTTCCCGAGACCTGCCTCGGCGGTCAGCAGCAGCACCCGTGGCTCGCCGCTGTCGTCGACCTCGGCGAGACGGCTGGCGACCCAGGCCAGCTCGGTCTCGCGGCCGACGAACGGCGCCTCGTCGCCCATGCCGGAGCGGGTGCCGGGCGCGTCCAGCAGGCCCAACAGCTCAAACGTCTCGACCGGCGCGCGTTTGCCCTTGAGCCGCATCGGCCGCAGCGCACGCCAGGACGCGACTCGGCGGGTCGACGACGCGGTGCGCTCGCCGGCGTAGATGGTGCCGATCGCGGCGGCGTCGGCCAGCCGCGCGGCCGTGTTCACAGCGTCGCCGATCACGGTGTATTCCAGGCCGGCCTGCACGCCCGCGAGCACTTCGCCGGTGTTGATGCCGATGCGCAGACCGGAGGGAGCGCCGCCGCCGCGTTCGTCGTCGAGCACCCGTCGCACCGCGCGCTGCATCGACAGCGCGGCCCGCACCGCCCGCTCGATGTCGTCCTCGTGGGCGACCGGCGCACCGAACAGCGCCATGATCCCGTCGCCGGTCAGCTTGTCGACGTGACCGCCGAACGTCTTGACGGCGCCGGCCAGCGCGGCCATCACCCGGTCGGTGACGGCGCCGACGCGCTCCGGATCAAGGTCTTCCGACCAGGCCGTGAAGTCGGAGAGGTCACCGAACAGCACCGTGACGATGCGACGCTCGGCGACCGGACCCGCGATCGCGAGCAGCTGGGTGCCGCAGTTGTGGCAGAAACGCGCTCCGGGAATCGTGACTGTGCCGCAGACGGGGCAGGTCATGACAGGCCCACATGATCGGGATCGAGGTAGGCGAGAGCGGCCCGCACCGTCCACTCGGCGGCCGGCACGAGCACCGGATCGAGGTCGGGATAGACGACCGCGACGACCTCGGCCGGTGTGGTGGCACCGCCCGCGAGGGCAGACCGCACCTGCGCGAGCCGATCCTCGCGGTGGGCGCGGTAGGCGGTGGCGATCGCGCCACAATCGGCAAGAACAGGGCCATGACCAGGCAACACGGGGACGGAGACGAGCCCGCTGAGCCGTCGAGGCTGGCCAGATATGCGCCGAGGTCGCCGTCGGGCCACGCGACCACGGTGGTGCCGCGGCCGAGGATCGTGTCCCCGGTCAGCACGGCCCGGGTCGCCGTCGGGCCCGTCGACGAGGAAGCAGAGCGAATCGGCCGTGTGCCCGGGCGTGGCCAGCACCGTGATCGACAACCCGGCCAGCTCGAGCCGGTCACCGTCACGGACCGGAGCGGCGCCGTGCGACCAGCGATCGGACCCGGCCGCGACCGGCGCGCCACCGGTCATCTTCACGAAATCGTCGAGGCCACCGACGTGATCGAGGTGGCCGTGGGTGATCAGGACGCGCTCCACCGGACCCTGCCGCGGCAAGCGCGGCGAGGTGGCCGGGATCAGCCGGGCCCGGGTCGACGACCACGCAGCCGCTTCGAGCCGGGAGCGCGAAGGACCCAGGAATTGGTGCCGTCGAGCGTCATCGGACCCGGGTTCGGCGCGAGGACGAGCTTCGCCCACGAGGGTGGCTGCGCGACTGGCATAGCGCCCATCTTGACACCGCCACGCTGCCAGACCTGAATACGGTCTCAAGATTTATCCGGGCCGTGATCATTGCCGTCGATCGCGAGTTTCCGCCTTGCTCTGCTTCCTCATAGGCCACATCCGCCTCGGTGAGATGGCGACGCGGGTGTGGCCGGGACGTGAGCAGAGCAAGGCGGAACCACGTCAGGCGGAGACCTCGACGACCACTTCGACCTCGACCGGAGCGCCCATCGGCAGCTCGGCGACGCCGACGGCGCTGCGGACGTGCCGACCGGCGTCGCCGAAGACGGCACCGAAAAGCTCCGACGCGCCGTTCAGCACACCCGGCTGGCCGGTGAAGCCCTCGGCTGACGCGACAAAACCGACGACCTTGACGACGCGTACGACGTTGGCCAGACCGACCACGGAGTCGACGGCGGCGAGCGCGTTCAGGGCACAGCGGGCCGCGAGCTGCTTCGCCTCGTCGGGGGTCACGTCAGCGCCGACCTTGCCGGTGGCCAGCAGCTTTCCGTCGACCATGGGCAGCTGACCGGAGACGTAGACGTAGTTGCCCGAGCGGAGGGCCGGCACGTAGGCACCGAGCGGCACCGTCACCGTGGGCAGCTCCAACCCGAGGTCGGCCAGGACCTTCAACGGTTCCGTCATGAGCTCTTCGGCCTCTTCATGTAGGCCACCAGTTGCTCCGGGTTCGCGCCCGGCACGACGGCTACGAGTTCCCACCCGTCATCGCCCCAGTTATCAAGGATCT
The DNA here is from genome assembly GCA_963797605.1 of uncultured Actinomycetota bacterium. Taxonomy (GTDB): domain Bacteria; phylum Actinomycetota; class Actinomycetes; order Mycobacteriales; family Micromonosporaceae; genus DASQPR01. The sequence continues at coordinate 85,074 of CAWCPX010000016.1, forward strand.
GCTTCGTCGCGTGAACGAGCAGCGGGACCGTCACGTACTCCCACTTCTGCATGCCAGCACCATATCGAAGCGAAGCGGGTACCCAAGAACGAGCCGCTCGGGCTAACCTGTGCCGTCACAGCACCGCCCAGCACTGACGGGGAGCACCAGGACGATGACAGATCCGTCTACAGAGCCGACTGAAGAGCCGACTGTCCAGCCGGAAACTCAGCCGACGCCCGAGGCGACCCGCGCGGAGGTGCCGACGGTCGACGAAACGATCCCGGAACCGGCTCACGCGACCATTCCGACCCAGCCGCCGGCCGGCCAGCCGTACCCGGGCCAGCCCGCGTTCCAAGGCCAGCCCGTGCTCCCGGGTCAGCCCTACCCGGGGCAGCCCGCGTTCCCGGGGCAGCCGTTGCAAGGCCAGCCATACGCGGGGCAGCCGTTTCCGAACCAACCGGTCACGGCGCAGCCCTACCCGGCCCAGCCGGTAACGGGCCAACCTGTCACGGGCCAACCGGTCGCGGGCCAGCCCTACCCCGGGCAGCCCTTCCCGAACCAGCCGTACCCGACGCAACCGATCCCCGGGCAACCGTTCCCGAACCAGCCCTACCCCGGGCAGCCGATTCCCGGTCAGCCGTACCCGGGACAGCCTTTTGCCGGTCAGCCCTTCGGCATGCCGCCAGGCGCCGTCCCACCGCCGCCCAAGCGCAAGCGCCGCACCTTCCTGATCGTGTCCCTCGTCCTGGTCGGCCTGCTCGTGCTGTGCGCCGGCGTCGGCACGACCGCCTACGTCGTCTCCAAGAAGCAGAGCGGCACCGGCCAAGCCGATCCGAAATCCGCCGTCACCGCGTTCATGACCGCCGTCTACACCCATCGCGACGTCACCGAGGCGGAGAAGTACGTCTGCGCCCAGTCGAACAACAAGGGTCAGCTCACGTCGAAGATCAACGAACTGAAGACGGCCGACTCGACCTACCGCAACCCGGCCTACAGCTGGAGTGATCCGGACGTCGCGAACCAGACGACCAAGGAAGCGACTGTCACCACCACTGTGACGATGACCACGGGCGACGAAAAACAGTCGTCGGAAAACCTCACGTTCACCACTTTGCAGAGCAACGGCTGGTGGGTCTGCGAAGTCAAGACCACCCAGTAGGTACCCTGCGGACGTGGGTGACCAATGGCCGGCTCGGCTGCACGTCGTGACGGGAAAAGGCGGGACCGGCAAGACCACGGTCGCCGGTGCGCTAGCGATCGCACTGGCCGGGGCGGGTCGGCGCACGCTCCTGATCGAGGTCGAGGCGAGGCAGGGCATCGCGCCGTTGTTCGGCGTCGGTCCGCTGCCCTACGAGGAACGCAAGGTCGCCAGCGGCAAACCGGCCTCCGCTCGCGGTGAGGTGCGAGCGCTCGCCGTCGATCCCGAAGAGGCGATGCTCGAATACCTCGACATGTTCTACAAGCTCGGCATCGCGGGCCGCGCCCTGCAGAAGGTGGGCGCGATCGACTTCGCCACCACCATCGCGCCGGGCATCCGTGACGTACTGCTCACCGGCAAGATCAAGGAAGCCACGACCCGTACCGAGAACGGCAAGCGGGTTTATGACGCCGTCGTGCTGGATGCGCCGCCGACCGGACGGATCGGACGGTTTCTGAACGTGACCGCGGAGACGGCACGGCTGGCGAAGGTCGGTCCGATCAAGACGCAGAGCGATGGCGTCGCGGCCGTGCTGCGGTCCCCGATCACGTCCGTGCACATCGTCACGCTGCTCGAAGAGATGCCGGTGCAGGAGACCGCGGACGCGGTCGCCGAACTCAGCGCGCTCGGCATCCCGATCGGCCGCATCATCGTCAACGCGACCAGGGCGCCACTGCACACGGAGGGCCGCGCGACCGCCGCCGAGATGAGGCGTGGCCTGGCCGCCGCCGGTCTGCCCGCCGACCGGGCCACGGTCGCCGGGCTGGTGCAGGAGACGAAGGACTACCTGGTCCGACAGGAGTTGGAGCGTTCGCTTCGGACCGACCTCGCCGAGATCGGCCGTCCCATGATCGAACTTCCGTTTCTGCCCGGTGGAGTCGATCGGGCCGCCCTCGACCGCCTCGCTGCTCACCTGACCGGCGCGAACGTCGGCTGATCAACGGATACGCTCAACCGGTGGGATCAGCATCCGAGCACGCCGCCACCCCGTATCCGCGCACCCTCGACGTCGACGCGGTCCTCGCCGACCGTTCCATCAGGATCGTCGTCTGCTGTGGGTCCGGTGGTGTGGGCAAGACCACCACCGCCGCTGCGCTCGGTCTCCGCGCGGCCGAGGTGCACGGCCGGCGCACCGTGGTGCTGACGATCGACCCGGCACGGCGGCTTGCGCAGGCCCTGGGGCTGACCGAATTGTCGAACACGCCCCGCGTGGTGAAGGGCTTCAACGGCGGCAACGGCGGCGAACTGTCGGCCATGATGCTGGACATGAAGCGCACCTTCGACGAGGTCGTGCTCACCCACACCGACACCAAACGGGCCGAGGAGATCTTCGCGAACCCGTTCTACCAGGCGATGAGCTCCACCTTCTCGGGCACGCAGGAATACATGGCGATGGAGAAGCTGGGGCAACTGCGGTCCCGCGATGAGTGGGATCTGATCGTCGTCGACACACCGCCGTCCCGATCGGCGCTCGACTTCCTGGACGCGCCCGCGCGCCTGTCCCGATTCCTCGACGGACGCATGCTGCGGATCCTCATGGCGCCGGCCCGGGCCGGCGGCCGCAGCATGTTCAACCTCGTCACAGCGTCGTTCGGGGTGTTCTCTCGGGCGGTGCAGAAAATCCTCGGCGGCCAGCTCCTCAGCGATCTCTCCGGCTTCATCGCGGCGCTGGACTCGACGTTCGGCGGGTTCCGCGAGCGAGCCGACAAGACCTACCGGATCCTGCAGGCGCCGGAGACGGCCTTCCTGGTCGTGGCCGCGCCGGAACCCGACGCGATCCGGGAGGCGGGTTATTTCGCGGGGCGGCTGGCGCGAGAGCGGATGCCGCTGGCCGGGTTGGTGCTCAACCGCACCCATCAGGTGCTCGCGGGCTCTCTGACCGGCGAGGCGGCGCTGGCCGCGGCGGCCGAACTCGACCAGACCGATGATCATCATGGCGCGGCGGACGCGCTGCGCATCCACGCCGCGCTGACCGAACAGGTCGTGCGGGAGGCCGCCGTCGCCCAGCAGTTCACAAAAGCCCACCCGGGCGTGCCGGTGATCGCCATAGCGGCGCAGCCCGCCGATGTCCATGACATCGACGGGCTGCGTGACGTTGGTACCGCATTCGCTCGATCAGACGGCTGAACCGCCGCAAGAACCAAAAACACATCAGGTCACGGAAACTAGCTCCCGGTCCTTGGCGCCCTCTTTGACGAGTGCAGCCTCGAACGTCCTGCGCCAGCTGGCTACCTGTGGGTGCCGACGCAACAGGGCACGGCGCTCGCGTTCGGTCATACCACCCCATACTCCGAACTCGATTCGGTTGTCGAGTGCGTCCGCGAGGCACTCGTACCGGACCGGGCAGCTGCGGCAAATCCGCTTCGCAACGTTCTGTTCGGCGCCTTGTACGAACAGGGCGTCTGGATCCCCATTGCGACACGCCGCCGAACTAGGCCAATCTGTAACCATCCCCATCTGTCGCCGTCCCCCCTATAGCTTCCCCGTCTGGCTGTTCCCCCGGTGCCATCCCCTGTGTTGTCGACCGCTTCGCTGAATACCCTTCACGCCGACGGCCCCCGAGTAACTCGCTGTCGGTGCGGGCGGATATATCAGTCTTCGAGCAGCGAAACGCAGAGTTAGCAAAACTCTCAGGTTCGAGAGTTACGTGCGCTACCACGCCGAATCATCATGCTCCGTAGTCATACGATTACGCAACGTTGTCGGCGAAATTCGCTAAACCGGACACACAGTGAGATAACCACCCATGAATATCCGCTAGCGAAAATACCTCAGCGTTTCCGGACCACGTTTAGGGCAACGAGCGGGGCTCGCGTGAGACTTGGGCTCTATGTTTCATCCCTTACAGTGGGCCGGTGAACTGGATGCGCAAGCACGACCACAGCCTTGCCTCGAACGCGGCCGCACTCGTCATCTGCGGCCTTCTCGCCGGTCTCGTGGTCGCCGCGGCCGCCTTCCCCGCGGTCGCGATGACCGGCCTCGCCGCCAAGGCGGGCGCCGAAGGATTCGACAACCTGCCGTCAGTGCTGCAGGTCCCCCAGGCACCGCAGATCACCAACGTCTACGCGTCCGACGGCAAAACACTCATCACGTCGATTTTCGACGAAGACCGCCGTGACGTCTCGATCGACCAGATCGCGCCGGTCATGCTCCAGGCGATCGTCGCCTCCGAAGACACCCGTTTCTACGATCACCACGGCGTCGACGTGCAGGGTGTCGCTCGCGCGCTGGTGCAGAACAACTCCGGTGGCAACCAGCAGGGCGCCTCGACGCTGACCATGCAGTACGTTCGCCAGGCCACGTCCTACTCGGCGACGACACCGCAAGAGGTGCTCGACGCGACCGTTGACACCCCGGCTCGCAAGATCCGCGAGATGCACCTCGCCATCGCCGTCGAACAGCAGCTCACCCAGCAGTTCAACGGAGACGCACACGCGGCGAAGCAGGAGATCCTCCGCCGTTACCTCAACATCGCGCCGTTCGGCCACCAGGCGTACGGCATCTACGCCGCGAGCCACATCTACTTCGGCATCGACCCGATCGACCTGACGCTCTCCGAGGCCGCGATGCTCGCCGGCATGGTCCAGGCGCCGTCGACCGACGACCCGACGATCTACCCGCAGAAGGCGCTCGACCGCCGCAACACGCACGTGCTGATCAACATGGAGAAGGCCGGCGACATCACCCCGGCGCAGTACACGGACGCGATCGCCGCGCCACTGGGCCTGCACCTGCACAACCCCGCGAACGGCTGCGTCAACTCGATCAACATCAAGTGGGGCTTCTTCTGCGACTACGTCGAGCGCTGGTGGCTCAGCCAGCCCGCGTTCGGCGCGGATCAGTTCACCCGCGAGAACCAGCTCGAGACCGGCGGCTACAAGATCATCACGACGCTGAACGTGACGGATCAGGCGGCCGCGGACAAGAACGTCGCGAAATACGGCTCTAACGCGGACACCCACGGTGGCAAGGACGCGCTCGTGCTGGCCAGCGTCGAACCCGGCACCGGCCACGTCACGCTGATGTCGGTCAACCGCAAATACAGCAACGACGACTCGAAGAACGGGCAGTCGAGCAACCCGGCCAAACGCAGCGCCGGCATCAAGGGCAACTATCCGAACACGACGCTCCCGCTGGCCGCCGGTGATGGCAGCAACACCGACGGGTTCCAGTTCGGTTCGTCCTTCAAGATGTTCACGATGATCGCGGCGCTGCAATACGGGCTGCCGCTGTCGTACACGATCAACACCACGTACAAGTACATCTCGGAAGACGTGGAGAAGGACCCGAAGGGGTGCGGCGGCTTCTACTGCCCGCACAACTCGACACTCTCGGAGCACGGACCGAAGAACATGTGGACCGGATTCGGGCAGTCGATCAACACCTACTTCGTGCCGCTCGAAGACCGGATGAACGACGACACGTCCAGTGGAGCGCGGAAGGCGATGAACGTCGCCAAGAGCCTCGGCATCGGCTTCGCCAAGGGTTTCTACCCTGGTGACTCGTTCACGCTCGGCACCAGCCCGTCGAACCCGCTGGAGATGGCGGCGGCGTACGCGGCCGTCGACGACAACGGTCTCTACTGCACCCCGACCCCGGTGCTTTCCATCACCGACCAGCAGGGTCAGAAGCTCGACGTCGCGCAGCCGCAGTGCCACCAGGCGATTGACCCGGACGTCGCGCACGCCGCCGTCAACGCCGCCCGGTGCCCCACCGGCAACCAGGCACCCGAATGCGCCGGTGGCACGGCCTCGAACACCGCGAACATCATGGGTGGCCGCCCGGTCGCCGGCAAGACCGGCACGAACGACGGTGGCGAGTCGCACGCGCTGATCGCCATGACGCCGCAGCTGACGATCGCCGGCATCCTGACCGACCCCGACTACTCGCACCCCAACGGCGGCTACACGGTGAAGCCGAGCGCGTCCAACAACGCGGTCGCGCATACGCTGGCCTCGGCGATGGCGGGTAAACCCAAGCTGAGCTGGCCCGATCCACCGAGCTCACTGTCGAACCCCGGCCACGTCGGCATCCCGGCCTTCAAGTGCGACTCCGTCAGCTCGGCCGAGTCCCAGCTGCGCAGCAAGGGCCTGAAATACATCGTCATGAGCACGCGGATCGCCTCGGCCTGCCCGCCCGGCACCGTCGACAGCTCCGATCCGTCCGGGACGACCACCGAGGGCGCCGTCGTCGCGCTCTACCTGAGCAACGGCAAGGGCAAGCCGAACCCGAACCCGTCCGGCAGCCCGGGCACGCCCGGCGGCCCAGGCGGGGGCGGCCCAGGCGGGGGCGGCCCTGGCGGCGGCGGCCCAGGCGGGGGCGGCGGAGGCGGCGGCAACGGCAACATCCTGCCGTGTCTTCCGGCGCTGTTCTGCTCACCGACTGATCAGTAACGACAGACGGAAAACGGGCCGACGCGATCTCACGCGTCGGCCCGCCGTCGTTTGTGTTCAGATGTCGAGTTGGCGCCGCACCTCGGCGGCGACGCGACCGCCTTCGGCCCGACCGGCGACCAGGGCGTTACTTGCCTTCATCGCCTGGCCGAGGGCCTGCTTTCCGGTGGCGTCGACGGTGCCGAGCGCTTCGGTCACGATCGCGGTCAGCTCATCATCGGACAATTGCACCGGCAGGTAGGCGTTGAGCACGCCCTCTTCGGCCCGCTCCCGTTCGGCCTGCTCGGCTCGGCCGGCATCGGCGAAAGCGGTAGCGGCCTCGCGGCGCTTCTTCGTCTCGCGCTTGAGCACCGCGAGCACCTCGTCGTCGCTGAGGGTGCGCGCGGTCTTGCCGGAGACCTCCTCGGTCCGCACAGCCGCGATGGCCATCCGGAGTGTGGAGGTGACCAGCTCGTCACGGGCTTTCATCGAGGCCCGCAGGTCCGCCTCCAGGCGATCTTTGAACGTTGTCGTGGGTGGTTGGGTGGAGGTCATGGCACGAAACTACTCTGGGCGGCATGGGTACGCGTTCAGTTTTCCGGGGAGCATCGACTTTCCGGGCCGTCGCCACGACGACGCTCACGGTCGGGGCCGCCACGCTCGCGTACGCGGCGCTGATCGAACGAAACATGTTCACCCTGCGGCGCTTCGACGTGCCGGCGCTCGGGCCCGATGCCGAGCCGCTGCGGGTGCTGCACATCTCCGACCTGCACATGACCCCACATCAAAATCGCAAGCAGCAGTGGGTACGTGAACTGGTCGGCACCGATCCCGACCTCGTGATCGTGACCGGCGACAACATAGCCCACCCCGATGCCGTGCCGGGCGTGGCGAAGGCGTTGCAGCCACTGCTCGACCGGCCGGGCGCGTTCGTCTTCGGGTCCAACGACTACCGTGGACCGGTTTTCAAGAACCCGCTCGGCTACTTCAACCGGGACAAAGACTACGTACAGGGTGTCGACCTGCCGTACGAAGACCTGCGGTCGCTGTTCGTCTCCTCCGGCTGGGCCGACCTGAACAACGCCCGCACGACCGTGAAGGCCGGCGGCCGCTCGGTCGAGATCGTCGGCGTCGACGATCCGCACATCGGTCGCGACGACTACGCGTCCGTGGCCGGGCCGATCGATGCCGCCGCCGACCTGCACCTGGGGCTGACGCACTCGCCCGAACCCCGCGTGATCGATGACATGGCCGCGGACGGGTTCGAGCTGGTCCTGGCCGGACACACGCATGGCGGCCAGGTCCGCGTGCCGGTTTACGGTGCCCTGCTGACCAACTGCGGCCTCGATCGGAGCATGGCTCGTGGCCTGCACCGGTGGCCGACGCCCGATCGGGGCACCTGGCTGCATGTCACCGCCGGTCTGGGCACCCACCCGACCGCTCCGATCCGGTTCGCATGCCCGCCAGAGGCGAGTCTGCTGACGCTGATCCCGCGCTGATCCGCAGCCGATCCGGCCCGACTCGCGGGCCGGGATTTGCCACGCGGGATCAGTCAGCTAGTATTGCCCGGCACGCCTCGGGGTGTAGCGCAGCTTGGTAGCGCGCTGCGTTCGGGACGCAGAGGTCGTCGGTTCGAATCCGGCCACCCCGACAGAGGCGCGAAGGGCACGTCCACTCGTGGGCGTGCCCTTCCTGCGTTCGCCGCCGTCAGACCGCGTCCCGTCCCGTCCCGTCCTGCGGCGTTCGCCGGACCGCGAAGGCGATGGACACGATCGGCGATACCGTTCGCGCCGCACGTCGCGGGTCACGTTTGGCCATGATTTTGCGGCGGACAAATCAACCTCATTCGGAGAAAAGGTTCTGTCGTGTTGCGGACTGCCGCTGTTCCGGCCGGACAGAACGGGTGAATCTTCACGGACAGTAGCCCATCGATGTTTGCCCGGCTCAGCGAGTTCTGCCAGGATGCCTGTGGAAAGCGAACCACTGAGGTGCGGGGAGACGAACGCGTGAGGTTTGGACGAAAGACCGCGGCCGTGTTCGCACTCGTGACGGTCAGCGCGACGGCGGTCAGCGGATGCTCGGACTCCAAGCCCAAGGCCACGCCGACGAACCTGCCGATCACGCTCTACAGCGGGCAGGACGCCGCGACCACCACCGCGCTCGTGGCCGCGTTCACCGCCCAGACCGGCATCAAGGTCACCGTGCACTCGGGTGCCGAAACCGCGCTAGCGCAACAGATCGAGCAGGAAGCGGAGGCGCCCAAGGCCGACGTCTTCTATGCCAGCAACTCGCCCGCGCTGGAGGAACTGGCCGGCAAGGGATTGCTCACGTCGGTGTCGAAGCCGACGCTCGGCGCGATTCCGCCCAAATACAGCTCACCGACCGGGTCCTGGGTCGGCGTCTCCGCCCGCGTCAGCGTGATGGTCTACGACCGTTCAAGGTTGAAGCCGAGCCAGCTCCCCAAATCCGTCATCGATCTCGAAGACGACCAGTGGAAGAACAAGGTCGCGCTCGCGCCCAGCGCGACGGACTTCCAGCCCGTGGTGACGTCCGTGCTGAAAGCGAAGGGTGAGCAGTCCACACTGGATTGGCTCAACTCCGTGAAAGCCAACGCCGTCGGCCACACCTACCCGGACAACGCCACGCTGATCGAGAAGGTCAACTCCGGCGACGCTTTGCTCGGGGTCATCGACAGCTATTCGTGGTACCAGATGCGGGACCAGCTCGGTGGCGCCACGGCGCGGGCCGCGATCGCACCGTTCGCCAAGCTCGACCCGGGTTACATCGTCGACATCTCGCCGGCCGGCATCTTGAAGTCGAGCAAGCGGCAGGTGGAGGCGCAGAAGTTCCTGGCGTTCCTGGTGAGCGCGAAGGGTCAGCAGATCATCGCGTCTTCGGGCAGTTTCGAATATCCGCTGATCGTCGGCTCCGTCGCGGCCGGCAAGCAGCCCGCGCTCAGCACGCTCCGGCCCTACCCGCTCGCGCTCGCCGATCTGGGCGACGGTACCGACGCGGTCAACCTGCTGCAGGTCGCCCGGCTCCTCTGAGGCCCGATCGCCACCTGAGGAAGATCTCGCGCTACATGGTCGCGGCCACGTCGGTTTCGACATGGCAGCGACGTGTCGTAGCAGACAATATGCATAACATGACCATTCATCACAATTAGTGGCAATAGAGCGAGGAGCCCCGGTAGCCTGGCGGAGTGCCGGGGCTGGCGCATCTACTCATAGGGACCACCTTCTGTGCCTTGGAATCATGCCGTTGTCGATGTTGTGGCAGCCTTGCGCCGTGCCACGACAGTCGTCGAGGCCTGCCAGGGTGCCCTTGACGCGCTCGCGCCCCACACCGATGCCATGAGCGCCGTGCTGCTTCCCGTGCGCGACCAGCTCCGTTGTGTCGCGGCAACGGGCAGCTGGCAGGTGTTCGCGATGGTCGCACCGGGCGCGGGCGTCGTCGGTCGCGTCTACGCGTCCGGCCGCCCCGAGGTCGTGACCGACATCACGCACGATCCCGACTACATCTCGCTCGGTCCGCCCGTCGCGCTCAATGTCTGCGTGCCCGTCCTCGGCACCGACGGCTGCCCGGTCGGCGTGCTCAATTTTGAACACCCGACCCCGGTCGACCTGGCCACCTGGGTTCCGACCGCGGAGCGCATCGCCGGCGCCGTCGGGGACCGCGTCAAGGAGTTGTCGGGGCCACCGGCCGAGAGCCGCAGTGAGAAGCTATTGCGGCACGGCCTCGCCCTGACCACCGCACCGTCCGAACCCGAGTTGCTGGCCTACTCACTGACGGCAGCCTGTGACGTCGCCGGGCTCGACACCGCCGTCCTGCTGCTGACACAGCCCGACTACATCGAAATCAACATCGATCTCGACAACCCGACGGCCCTCGCGCTGAGCATCGCCGAAGTCCCGTGGCAGGAGCTCGAGATCTTCGTGACCCGGGCGCGTCAACACGGCGCGTCGTTCACCCTCGGCGACCCGGCCGCCTACAACACGGCGGGTTTCGAAGTGCTCACCGCGCTCGGCGTCCGCACGTTGATCGCGGTGCCAGTCGGGCTCAACTCGCCGAACCAGGGCGTGCTGCTCGTGGCCGACACCAAGGCCTCGCGCCCCGATCCGGAGACGGTCAACCTGCTCAGCCTGCTCGGCGCCCAGGCATGGAGCAGCCGCGAACGGCTCCGCACCGTGGAATACCTGCATCGGCTCGCGGCCTCCGACCCACTGACCGGTCTGCGCCACCAGACCGCGTTCGGCGAACGGCTCGGCCGGGCGACGCCCGAGCGCACCGCGGTGTTCGCGATCGACATCGACAGCTTCAAGAACATCAACGACACCTACGGCCACCAGGCGGGCGATCGGGCCCTCGTCGACCTCGCTCAGGCCCTATCGACCGCGTTGCGCGCCGGCGACGAGCTGTTTCGGATCGGCGGCGACGAGTTCGCGGCCGTTCTCGACGTGCAACGCGACGACGAAGCGGTCGGAGTCGCGGAACGGCTCGTGACGGCCGCCCGGTCGGTGCAGCAGACGATCAGCGTCGGCGTCGCGGTGCGGCAGCCCGGTGAGACCGCACAGGACACGCTCGGGCGCGCCGACGCTGCGCTATACCTGGCCAAACGCAGTGGACGCGACCGCGTGCACCTCGCGGCGTAACGGCTCAGGCCGCAGCGGGCCGACCGAATCTCACGGGTACGCCCGGCGAATACAACACACTCGCCGGCGGACCGTCGAGACCGGACAGGCCCGCCGCGCGTACGAGTTCGTCGTCGAGGTCTCGCACCTCGGCCCGGTGCAACGGCCACGCGGGGTGGTCGTTCGGCAGGAAGAGCGTGCGGCCGTGCCAGCCCACATGCAGGCCCCAACGGGCGGTCAGGAAGTCTTCGAGCGCCGTGGGTTCGGCGATCGGCTCACCGACACGGACCGACAGACGAGACCGGGGTCCACTCCTACGCAGCCGTCGCGACACGTACGTGATGTCGTCACCGGTGTGCTCGATGGTCATCCGCGACCACATGTACGGCAACGAGAACAGCGAACGCGCCACGATCACCGGCAGCAGCCGCGTGGCCTCCAGCGACCGGAAGACGACACCCCGGCGCCCTTGCCGATCGCGCGAGTAGAGCCGCACGTTGGTTTCCGGGAACGTGCCGAGGTACGGCAGGCCGGGGGTGCGGCCGAGACCGATACGCCACATGCGAAACGCGACGAGCCCGACCCACGTGACCCCGCCGATCGTGTCGGGCGCGACACCCGATGGCAGCAGTGGCGCGACCCGCTCCGGCGCGACCGGCCAGTGCAGGAAGGTGAGTTCGCGCCACTGCTGTGTCAGGATCACGCCGCGCAGCGGCCGAGGAGCCGTACGCGTGACGGGCTCGACTTCCACGCTGCCGGTCACGTCGACGACGTCAGCGAGCCACGAGTTCCGAGGCGAGCAGTTCGGCGATCTGCGCGGTGTTGAGGGCGGCGCCCTTGCGCAGGTTGTCACCCGTCACGAACAGGTCGAGCGCGCGCGGATCGTCGATGGAGCGCCGGATGCGACCGACCCACGCCGGATCCGTGCCGACGGCGTCGATCGGCATCGGGAACTCGCCCGCGCCCGGGTCGTCGACCAGGATCACGCCTGGCGCGTTGCGCAGCACCTCACGGGCACCGTCGGCCTCGACCTCGGACCCGAACACGGCGTGGATCGCGACCGAGTGCCCGGTGACGACCGGGACCCGCACGCATGTCGCGGAGACTTTGAGGTCGGGCAGGCCCAGGATCTTGCGGGATTCGTTGCGCATCTTCAGCTCTTCGGAGGACCAACCGCCATCGCGCACCGAGCCGGCCCACGGCACGACGTTGAGTGCGAGCGGCGCCGGGAACGGCCCGAGGTTGTCGCCGACGGCCTGTCGGACGTTACCGGTGCGGGAGCCGAGGCTCGAATCACCGGCGGCCACCTGCGCGATCTGGCTGAGCAGCGTGTCGACGCCGACCTTGCCGGCGCCGGAAACCGCTTGGTAGGACGCGAGCACGAGCTCACGCAGACCGTACTCGCGGTGCAGCGGGGCGATCGCGACAATCATGGCGAGCGTGGTGCAGTTGGCGTTCGCGATGATGCCCTTCGGGCGCTTGCGAGCCTGCTCCGGGTTGATTTCCGGCACGACGAGCGGCACGTCGGGGTCCATCCGGAAGGCGCCCGAGTTGTCGACCGCCACGGCACCGCGCGAGGCCGCGATCGGTGCCCACTCGGCGGAAACCTCGTCAGGCACGTCGAACATCGCGACATCGACGCCGTCGAAGGCCTCGGGCGCGAGCGCCTGCACCGTCAACTCCTCGCCCCGGACGACGATCGTCTTGCCGGCCGACCGCGCGGAAGCGATGAGACGGATCTCGCCCCAGACGTTTTTCCGCGAGGACAACAGCTCACACATCACCGTGCCGACAGCGCCGGTCGCACCGACGACTGCCAGCGTAGGCATATCAGACATTATGGATTTACCGCCCTGTCCCGCCGTAGACCACGGCCTCTTCGTCGCTGCTGAGACCAAATGCAGCATGTACGGCCCGGACCGCCGCGTCCAGATCTGTGTCCCGGCAAACCACCGAAACCCGGATCTCGGACGTCGAGATCATCTCGATGTTGACGCCGGCCTCGGCGAGCGCACCGAAGAACTTCGCCGCCACACCCGGGTGTGACCGCATGCCGGCACCGACAAGCGACACCTTACCGATGTGGTCGTCGAAGAGGAGTGCTTTGAAGCCGAGCTTCTCCTGCACCTTGCCGAGCGCGGCCATGGCGGTCGGGCCGTCGCTGGTCGGGAGCGTGAACGAGATGTCGGTGCGGCCGGAGCCCTCGGTGGAGATGTTCTGCACGATCATGTCGAGGTTCGTCTCGGCCAGGGCGACCGTCTCGAACAGCATCGCGGCCTGGCCGGGCTCATCGGGCACGCCAACAACCGTGATCTTCGCTTCGCTGCGGTCGTGCGCGACACCGGTGATGAGCGCTTGCTCCACGTGATCCTCCATCGAACCGGTCACGATCGTGCCGGGCTTGTGTGAATAGGACGAGCGCACGTGAATCGGCAAGTTGAAACGGCGTGCGTACTCGACGCATCGCAACATGAGCACCTTGGCGCCACACGCGGCGAGTTCCAGCATTTCTTCGTATGTGATGGTCTGAATCTGCCGCGCGTTCGACACGATGCGCGGGTCGGCCGTGAAGACGCCGTCGACATCGGTATAGATCTCGCAGACATCGGCGTTGAGCGCGGCGGCGACCGCGACCGCGGTGGTGTCGGAGCCGCCACGGCCCAGCGTCGTGATGTCTTTCGTGTCCTGGGCAACGCCCTGGAACCCGGCGACGATCACGATCGAACCCTCGTCGAGAGCCGAACGCAGCCGGCCCGGCGTGACATCGATGATGCGAGCGCGGCCATGCGACGATGTCGTGATGACGCCCGCCTGCGAGCCGGTATAGGAGCGGGCCTCGAAGCCCAGATTGTGAATAGCCATGGCGAGGAGCGACATCGAGATGCGCTCACCAGCGGTCAGCAGCATGTCCATCTCGCGACCGGGCGGAAGCGGACTCACCTGATGGGCGAGGTCGAGCAGATTGTCGGTGGTGTCGCCCATCGCGGACACGACCACGACAACATCGTTACCGGCTTTGCGCGTGGCGACGATGCGCTCCGCGACCCGTTTGATCCGCTCGGCATCCGCCACGGAGGATCCGCCGTATTTCTGTACGACGAGTGCCACGAACAGCCTCCAACGACGAGCCAACGATTCCCGCATCGGCAGCGTCGCCGATCGTGCGCATCTCAGGCTACCGGCGCCCATGTCAGGGCCGGAGCGTCGATCCCACCATCCGGCCGCCCGGTGGTCAAGAATGACCGTGTGCCTGTGCCTATGACGTTTCCTGGCCGCGTCATCGCGGTGATGGCACTCACACTCGTTGTGTCGGCGTCAAGCCTCACACTCACCGCCTGCGGAACCGGCCGGCCTCCGCAGATCGGCAGCCCGTCGCCGACGAGCGTCCCGACCATACCGACCGATCCGGCGGGTCAACTGGCCGGGCTCGCGGCCGCGGCACAGGACCGCACGTTCGTGGCCGGTTACACGCTCAAGACGTCGGGGCGGGCTGACCGCACGATCGTGGCTTCGGTCGCGACCGACGGCTCGTGGAGTGTCAACGTGCCGGGCGGCGCGCTGAGCGGTGGCGCCGACGTGTCGATGGTCGGCACCGCGAAAGGCACGACCTACCAGTGCGTCCTCGGCGGCCCGGCGACCTCCCTTTCTACCGTGAAATCGACGCGGACGCCCACCGGCTCTCCGAGCCCATCGAGCAGCCCCACCGGCCCGCCACCGTTCGCGGCACCGGCGTGCGTCAAGATCGCAAACGGTCCCACCGACATTCCCGCGGCGTACGACCCTGTCGTCGAGCACCCGTTCACCGATTGGCTGACGGTGCTCAGCAACCGAAACGCCCCCATCTCGGTCTTCGCCGCGACCAAGCTCCGTGGCGCGAGCGGCACGTGTTTCTCGGTCGAACCGAGCGCGGCCTCGCTGGCCCCGGTAGTCGAGCCGGGCATCTTCTGTTTCCTGCCGGACGGCACATTGACGGCGGCCCGGCTCGCCATCGGCACGCTGACCCTGATCGGCACCCCGGCGGCGGCCCCACCCGCCGACAGCCTCCCGGCTCCGGTGACGTCCGGCCCGGCGGCCCCGCTGACGCAGACCACCAGTTGACCTTGGCGAATTGATGCCGCTTGGGCAGCGCTTTTTCGTCAAGGTCAACGGGACACTCCCAACATAAGAGACACAAGCAGCGCAACTAGCCAAGGCACCACTCGATCACGTAGCGTAGAGCGGGTCATGTGGCTGGCGTTTATTCTCCTTCGCTGCCGCGACGGGGCCCATTTGTGCGGCACCCCGGCGCGGGGTTCTGCGCGCGCCGCCTAAGCACGAGTGCCGTGCCGATCGTCGTTTCCGCGCGATCCGCAGCCCACCCCGAAGTCCCGGCGACATCGCAGTCGCTCTCCGGGCTCGCCACACCACACATGACCGCTTCGTTTCACGTAAGCAGGTAGGCAAAATGTCCGTAGTCGCGTCCCAGGAAGATCCCATCGCCCGCCAACGGGCCAGCGAGATGCCGTTTCACCGCTATCAGCCGTACCACCGAGAGTTCGATGTTGATCTGCCCGACCGCCAGTGGCCGAGCCGTCGGCTGGAAGCCGCGCCCCGCTGGTGTGCCGTTGATCTTCGCGATGGCAATCAGGCCCTGATCGACCCGATGTCCCCCGAGCGCAAGCGACGCATGTTCTCGCTGCTCGTTTCCATGGGCTACAAGGAGATCGAGGTCGGTTTCCCGTCTGCGAGCCAGACCGATTTCGACTTCGTCCGCCAGTTGATCGAGCAGGACCTGATCCCCGACGACGTCACGATCCAGGTCCTGACGCAGTGCCGGGAGCACCTGATCGAGCGCACGTTCGAGTCGATCCGCGGCGCGAAGCGAGCGATCGTCCACTTCTACAACTCGACGTCGACGCTGCAGCGCCGGGTGGTCTTCGGGCTCGACCGCGACGGCATCACCGACATCGCGACGCAGGGCGCCCGGCTCTGCCGGAAGTACGCTGACATGATCACTCCCGACACCGAGGTCTTCTACGAGTACTCGCCGGAGAGTTACACCGGCACCGAACTCGAATACGCGCTGGAAGTCTGCTCCCGCGTGATCGACGTGATCGACCCGACGCCCGACCGTCCGTTGATCATCAACCTCCCCGCGACCGTCGAGATGGCCACGCCCAACGTCTACGCCGACTCGATCGAGTGGATGTCGCGCCACCTGCCCCGACGCGACTCGGTCGTGCTGAGCCTCCACCCGCACAATGACCGTGGCACCGGTGTCGCGGCCGCCGAGCTGGGCGTCCTGGCCGGCGCCGACCGCGTCGAGGGCTGCCTGTTCGGCAACGGCGAGCGCACGGGCAATGTCGACCTGGTCACGCTGGGGCTCAACCTGTTCAGCCAGGGCATCGACCCGCAGATCAAGTTCAACAACATCGACGAGGTACGCCGCACCGTCGAGTACTGCAATCAGCTGCCGGTGCACGAACGCCACCCGTACGCGGGCGATCTCGTCTTCACCGCGTTCTCCGGCTCGCACCAGGACGCGATCAACAAGGGTTTCGACGCGCTGACCGCCGCTTCGGTCACCTCTGGCGTGCCGGTCGAGACCGGTCCGTGGGCGGTGCCTTACCTGCCGATCGACCCGCACGACATCGGTCGCAGCTACGAAGCCGTGATCCGGGTCAACTCGCAGTCCGGCAAGGGCGGCGTGGCCTACATCATGAAGACCGAGCACCAGCTCGAACTCCCGCGTCGCCTGCAGATCGAGTTCTCCGGTGTCGTGCAGCGGCACACCGACGGTGAGGGTGGCGAGGTCTCGCCGGAGATGATGTGGGAGATCTTCGCGACCGAATACCTCAACGGTCACCAGCGCGATCCGCGTTTCGCCTTCTCGAGCTACGCCACGTCCACCGTGGAAGACAAGGTCGAGATCACGCTGTCGGGTGCCGTCGACGCGAAGCCGACCGTGCTGACCGGCATCGGCAACGGCCCGATCGACGCGCTGACGCACGCCTTGACGGACTTCGACATCACCGTCCGGGTGCTCGACTATGCCGAGCACGCGCTGTCCGCCGGTGGTGACGCGAAGGCCGCGGCCTACGTCGAGTGCGAGGTCGACGGGGAGACCCGCTGGGGTGTCGGCGTCGACGCGAACATCGTCACGGCCTCCCTGCGGGCCGTCACGAGCGCGGTCAACCGCCGCTGACGCAGCAGATACGAAAGCGCCGCCGGCCCTCATCGGGTCGGCGGCGCTCTCTTTCTATATGGGTGCAGGGGCCCGGAAACAGACCCCGTTGATTGGCTAGATCAGAGGCTGGCCCTCTTCGGCGGCCTCGTACGCCACGGCGACCTCTTCAAGCTTCGCCCGGGTCGGCAGCTCGCCGTCGGCCATCGGGAAGTGGCAGGCGGTCTGGTGCCCCGGCGCGATCTGCAGCAGCGGCGGCTCCTCGTTCGCGCAGATGTCCTGCGCCTTCCAGCAGCGGGTGCGGAACCGGCAGCCGGACGGCGGGTTGATCGGGCGACGGCACGTCGCCGGCCAGCAGGATGCGCTCGCGCTGCGCCTTGTCCGGCGGTCCGGGTCGGGCACCGGCACCGCCGACAGCAGCGCGATGGGTGTACGGGTGCCGCGGGTGCAGCGTAGAGCGTGTCGCGGTCGCCGATCTCCACGATCTTGCCGAGGTACATGACCGCGACGCGGTCGCGAGAAGTGCCGCACCACCGACAGGTCGTGCGCGATGAACAGGTAGGTCAGGCCGAGTTCCTGCTGCAGGTCCTCGAGCAGGTTGACGACCTGCGCCTGGATCGACACGTCGAGCGCGGAGACCGGCTCGTCGGCGACGATCAGCTTCGGCTCGAGCGCGAGCGCCCGGGCGATGCCGATGCGCTGCCGCTGGCCGCCGGAGAACTCGTGCGGGTAGCGGTTGTAGTGCTCCGGGTTGAGGCCGACGAGCTCCAGCAGCTCCTGCACGGCCCGCTTGCGCGCCCTGCGGCGTCGGGATGTTCTGGATCTGCATCGGCGCGGAGACGATCGTGCCGACCGTCTGCCGCGGGTTCAGCGACGAGTACGGGTCCTGGAAGATCATCTGGATCTCGCGCCGGATCGGCGCGCAGCTGCCCGCGACTGACAGGTGCGTGATGTCGCGGCCCTCGAACGACGACCTGGCCGCCGGTCGGCTCCAGCAGCCGGGTCACCAGGCGGCCGGTGGTGGACTTGCCGCAGCCGGACTCGCCGACCATGCCCAGCGTCTCGCCGGCGCGCACGTGAGAAGTCGATGCCGTCGACCGCGCGGACGGCGCCGACCTGTGCGCTGGAAGACGACGCCGCGGCTGATCGGGAAGTGCTTCTGGAGCCCGGAGACCTCGAGGAGGTTCTCCGGCTCGAGCAGCGGTCGGCGCGGCGCGGGGCTCGTCCAGGGACTCCTGGTGGTGACTCATGCTGGTTCCTCGACTCCTGGCGCTACAGCCGCGGCTGGATCTGCTCGGTCGAAGATCTGCTTCTGGTCGGCCGGCGGCAGGTGGCACGCGGCGGGTCGCGGCCGTCGGCGCAGCAGCTCGGGCACGCTCGGTCGTGCACGGGATGCCGTCGTGACCGGCCGTGAACGCGCACCGGGGGTGGAACGGGCAGCCGGCCGGCAGGTTGATCAGGCTCGGCGGCGAGCCCGGGATCGGCATGCAGCCGCACGTGCACCGACGGTCGACAGCCGCGGGATCGAGCCGAGCAGACCCCACGCGTACGGGTGCTCGGGGCGTCTTGAGGATCGTCCCGCGCCGCGCCGTGCTCCATGCACGGCCGGCGTACATCACCAGGATGTCGTCGGCGAGGTCGGCGACCACGCCCAGGTCGTGCGTGATCAGGATGATCGCGGTGCCGGACTCCTGCTGGAGGTCCTGGAGCAGGTCGAGGATCTGCGCCTGCACGGTCACGTCGAGCGCGGTGGTCGGCTCGTCCGCGATCAGCAGCTCCGGGTCGCAGACCAGCGACATCGCGATCATCGCGCGCTGCCGCATACCGCCGGAGAACTGGTGCGGGTAGTCGTCCACCCGGGTCTGCGGCTGCGGGATGCCGACCCGGCCGAGCATCTCGATCGCCCGCTTGCGGGCCTCCGTCTTGCGAGGCCCCGTTGTGCATCATGTAGGCCTCGGCGATCTGCGCGCCGACCGTGTAGTACGGGTGCAGCGCGGTCAGCGGGTCCTGGAAGACCATCGCCATCTTCTTGCCGCGCAGCTCGCGCACGTCGCTCGCGAGGCGCCGGCCAGTTCCTGCGCCGTCGAGCCAGATCTCGCCGGATGATGGTGGTGTTGCCGCGGGTTGTGCAGGCCCAGGATGGCCAGGTTGGTGACCGACTTGCCGGAGCCCGGACTCGCCGACGATGCCGAGCGTCTTGCCCCGGTCGAGATCGAAGGAGAGCCCGTCGACGGCCTTCACGGTGCCGTCCTCGGTCGCGAACTGCACGTACAGATCGCGCACGTCGAGGAACGCCTTGGGCTGGACGGCGTTCATCGTGGGGTCGTCGAGCGCGAGCGTGCCGGTAGTCATGGCATTTCCTTTCGGGGGGTGCCGATCGTTGCCACTCATGCGAGCCGCACCCGCGGGTCGATGACCGCGTAGAGCAGGTCCACGAGGAAGTTCGCCATGATGATGAAGAAGCCCGCGAGCATGCGTCACGCCGAGAATGATCGGCAGGTCGAGTCGACCGATGGCCTCAACGGCAAGTTTACCCAGGCCAGGAAGGCTGAACACCTGCTCGGTGAGGATGGCGCCGCCGAGGAGACCACCGAGGTCGAGGCCGAAGACGGTGACGATCGGCGTCATCACCGAGCGCATGGCGTGCCGTCTGAGCACCACGCGTTCTCGAAGACCCTTGGCTCGCGCGGTGCGCACGTAATCCTCGCCAAGTGTCTCGAGCATCGTGGCCCGAGTCAGTCGAGCGTACGTCGCGGCATAGAGCCATGCCAGCGTCACCCAGGCCAGGAACAGGCCGGTGGCCCAACTCCATGGATTGGAGGCGAACGGTGTGTAGTGCGCGGGTTGGAACCAATGCAGCTGGAACACGAACAGCAGCTGCGCGATCTGACCCGTGAAGAAGATGGGCATGGATACACCCGCGAGCGCGCCAATCATGACGGCGCGGTCAATCCATGTGCCACGTCGTAGCGCCGAGATCACACCGGCGGCAACACCGCCGACTAACCAGAGGACAGCGGCGCCGATTGCCAGCGAGATGGTCACTGGAAGTCTGTTGAGCAGCAGCGGCCACACCTCCTGGTCGGTCACGAAGGAGTAACCGAGGCAGGGCGCGCTGCAGTGGGTGACGTCCGGGCCGCTGTTGTAATCGCGGCCGACGAAGATCCCCTTGACGAAGAGCCCGTATTGCTCATAAATCGGCTTGTCAAGACCGAGTTTGATGGAAATGCCCTGTACGGCGGCAGGCGTCGTAACGCGGCCGGCATAGTACTGAGCTGGGTTGGCACCGGTCACCTTCGGAATCAAGAAGAAGATGCCAAACGTCACGATGCTGACCAGGAAGAGCAGCACCACCGACGTAACCAGACGACGGAGAATGTAATTGATCACGTCGGGGGCCTCGCGCTGGCCGGTGGGATGCGAGGCACCCCACCGGCCGTTGCTTTGGCCTTCACCTGCCTTTGCGAGCTAGTTACGGGCAGTTCGGCCTATCGAGCATTACTAACTTCAGCTACCGGAAACGCCCAGGGCCGAGAACTCGACCATGCCGTAGTAACCGTTGATGAACACGTTCGTCATCTGCGGGTTGCGGTAGTTCAGTGCCTTGTCGTAGACGTACGGCAGGTAGGTCGCCGTGTCCATGACCTGCTTGTTGATCTGACCCCAGTCGGCAGCAGCCTTCGTCGGGTCGGACTCGGCCGTCGCCGCAACGATCGCCGCGTTGATGGTCGGGTCGTTCAGCATGGCGGTGTCCACGTTGCCACCGGTCGGGATGATCTTGGTGCCATCGGCGATGACGTCCAGGAAGCCGTAACCGGTCGGGAAGTCGGCACCCCAGCCAGCGCTGATGAGGCCATAGCCCTTCTTCAGAGCGTTCGACGGCGTACCGACGGTCGCGCTGTAGTAGTTCGAGGCGTCACTGGCGTCGATGGTGGCGTTGATGCCGACCTTCTGCAGCGCTTCCTGCAGAGCCTGAGCAACGATCGGGCCCTTGCCCGAGTTCGAGGTCGCGAGGTTCGTCTTGAAACCGTTCGGCTGGCCACAGGCGGCGAGCTCGGACTTGGCCTTGGCGATGTCCGGGTTTCCGCTCTTGCCGGTGAACGGCGTCAGCGACGGGTCGTAACCCGCGATGTTCGGCGGCAGCATGCCCGTGGCGATGTCGCCACCAGCGTCCTTACCACCACGCGCGGTCTGCAGGGCAACCTTGTCCGTCGCGTACTCCACGGCGTTGCGGCAGTGGATGTTGTCGAACGGCTTGACCTGCTGGTTGATGGCGAAGTAACGGATGAAGCCGGTGTTCGGCTCGTCCGCGTTTGCCTTCAGCTTCGGGTCGAGCAGGATCTTCGTCTGCGCGGCCGACTGCACACCGGTCTGGGACGTGTCCAGGTCGAGCTGGCCCGACATGAGCTCGTTGTCGATGGTGTTCGCGTCCACGCCGAGAGCGATGTCGATCTCGTCCGGAAGGGCCTTGCGGACCGGGTCGGTGCTCGCGTCCCAGTTGGTGTTACGGACGAACACCGCGCTCTTGCCAGGCGCGTAGCTCTGCAGCTTGTACGGGCCGGACGAGACCGGGTGGTTACGGTACTTCGCGCCGGTGTCCTGCGCGGCCGGAACCGGGCCAGCGCCCGGCATGGCCAGCAGGTACGGGAAGTCGGCGAACGGCGACGCGAGCTTGAACACGATCGTGTTGTCGTCCGGAACCGTGATCGACTTCAGACCCGCCGGGTCCTTGTCCTTGTACGGGCCAGGGTACTTCTGGCCCTCATCGAGGAACGTCTGCATGTACGTCGGACCACCGGTGATGATGTCGGTGGCGAACTGACGCTCGATGCCGTACTTGATGTCGCCGGCCTTGATGGGGCTGCCATCTTCGTACTTCAGGCCCGGCTTCAACTTGTACGTGTAGGTCAGCTTATCGGCGCTGATGTCCTGGCTAGCCGCGAGGTCGTTGACGAGCTTGTCGCCACCGAGACCCACGGCCGCACTCGCCGTCACCAGCGTGCGGTTGTAGTAGCGCGAGAAGTTCCACACCCAGGCGTAGTACTGCTCGGCCGGGTCAAGGGAGTCGAAGTCCGCGGAGTTCGCGAGCTTCAGCGTGCCACCCTTGGCGGTCGACGGGTTGACGATGGACGTCACGGCGGCGTTGAAGCCGCTAGACGTCGGCTTGGTAGGCGTGTTCGTCGACTTGCTACTGCTGCAAGCGGCGAGCGCCAGGGCAAGCACGGCCGTTCCGGCCACTAATGCCCCAGTTCTGGCTTTCACTACGAGGTGCCTCCTTTGTTGGCGCGGTTCCGCGGGAGCGGAATCGCAGGGGGTGGTAGTCGGAGGAAACAAGACCTGACCGGCACCGGCGGATACCGGCGAGGTCATCTGTTGGCCTTGGGGTCGAGGGCATCCCGAAGTCCGTCACCGAGCAGGTTGAACGCGAGCACGGTGAGGAAGATCGCCGAACCAGGGATGATCATGTACATCGGGTCGTACTGGTAGAAGTGGACAGCGTCCGAAAGCAGGGCGCCCCATGACGGCTGGGGCGGCGGGACACCGACGCCGAGGAACGACAGAGCGGCCTCGAAGAGAATGTTCGTCGGGATGATCAGCGTCGAGTAGACGAGGATCGGTGCGACGAGGTTGGGCAGAAGCTCCTTGACCAGGATGCGAATGCTGCCGGAACCGATGCTGCGAGCCGACTCGACGAACTCACGCTCGCGCAGGGACAGCGTCTGGCCACGGACGATACGGCCGATGTAGGGCCAACTGAAACCACCGATGACGCCGACCATCACCAGAAGCCGGACGGTCAGGCCGTGCGGAAGGATGTCAGATCAACGCGATCGCGAAGAGCAGCAGCGGGAACGCGAGGAAGAGGTCCATCGTGCGGCTGATCAGCGAGTCGATCCAGCCACCGAAGTAACCCGCGGTGACGCCGGCGGTCACGCCGATCACCACGGACAGGATGGTCGCGAGGAACGCCACCACGAGCGAGACCCAGGCCCCGGCCAAAATCTGGCTGAACAGGTCGCGGCCGGTGACGGGCTGCACGCCGAACAGGAAGTGGCGGCTGATGCCGCCGAACGTGCCAATGGGCGGGATGCCGCCGAGGTTCGCGTCGATCGCGTTCTGGTGGTAGTCGTTCACCGGGTGCGCGACGAGACCGATGATGCCGCCGAACGGCCATTGGGCGAACGCGGCCAGCAGCAACAGCAACACGACAAAGATGCCGCCGCCCATGGCGATTTTGTCCTTCTTGAGGCGGCTCCAGGCGATTCGGCCGAGCGATCGGCCCTCAATCGCCGCGCGTTGTGGCGCTTCCTCCTCCGGAGGCGCGACGACGACCTCCTGGACGGTGGACGTGTCCGGTTGCGTTGCCATGAACGCTGCCACCCCTCTTCGCCGACTAGCGCACCGGGCCACTCACGGGGCCGGAAGAAACCAGCCGCCGAAGGGACCCGTCGCGAAGCAGCCGATTAGCTCTACCTGCACGGATGTCGACTGCCAACTGATGGTCCTAGAAACCATCGGCCGGACAGCCGCCACAGCGGTCGCGCATTGCGCACCGCTGCAGTGCACAGTGCACCGTCAGCAAGGGTGGGGTCAAGGGGAGGTTGGGTATGTAACCAAAGACTCGCCGCAACGTGACTAAGGCGTTATACGACGGCCCCTGTGCAGGGGCGTTTCACGTGCTACTTCGAGGACGGGACGAGCTGAGCTGCCCAAATAAGAGGGTCGAGGGGCTGCCGGCCCGATGATCACGGCAACGGCACAAGTCGATGCCCGACTGTTGTCAAACCGTGTCGCGACCTGCCCGGGTTTGGTCTCTCGGGCCGGCCGCTGGACCAGATTTTGGGGCAGCGCCTAGAGTTGGCGCCGACCCTCGAATGCCCGACCGAGCGTGATCTCGTCGGCGTACTCCAGGTCGCCACCGACCGGCAGCCCGCTCGCGAGCCGCGTGACCGAGATGCCCATCGGCTTGACGAGCAGCGCCAGATAGGTAGCCGTCGCCTCACCCTCCGTATTGGGATCGGTCGCGAGGATGAGTTCGGTGATGGCGCCGGAGGACAGGCGGCTCATCAACTCACGGATCCGGAGGCTATCCGGACCAATGCCCTCTAACGGATTTATCGCCCCGCCGAGCACGTGATAACGGCCCCGGAACTCGCCGGTCTTCTCGATCGCGACGACGTCCTTGGGTTCCTCGACGACACAGATCGCCTCTTCGGACCGACGCGTGTCACGACAAATCCGGCACTGCTCCTGCTCGGCGACGTTGAAGCAGGTCACGCAGAACCGCACTTCGTCCTTCACCCGGGCCAGCACCACGGACAGGCGCTTCACATCGATCGGGTCGGCGGACAGCACATGAAACGCGATCCGTTGGGCGCTTTTCGGACCGATGCCCGGCAACCGACCAAGCTCGTCGATCAGGTCTTGCAGCGCGCCCTCGAACATCGTTGGATCTACAGACCCGGCAGGCCGAAGCCGCCGAGCCCGCCCGTGACGGGACCCATCTTCTGCTCGGTCAGCTCTCGGGCCGCGTCGGCCGCGTTGTTGAACGCCGCCATCAGCAGATCTTCGAGCGTCTCGATGTCGTCGGGGTCAACCACAGCCGGATCGATCTTGATGAACTTCACGTTGCCGCCACCATCGACGGTCACCGACACCAGACCGTTACCCGCGTCACCGATGATCTCGGCGTCAGCCAGCTCCGCCTGCACGGCCGCCATCTGCTGCTGCATCTTCTGCGCCTGCTTCATCAGCTGCTGCATGTTCGGCTGTCCACCGGGTCGCACGGTCGATCTCCTCACGTGTGGGACGTCTCGCCGCCCAGCGTAGCTGTTGCCTCGACCGGACCGCCCACCAGAGCGGCCGCGTGGCGCGGCGGACAGATCAAAGCTTTCCTTCGCCACAGGTACGGCCGTCCGAAACCCGCCGTGACATCAGATGGCACATCCAGGCCGTGGCGCCGCCAAGCTCACCCCGGGTCCCTGCCGGCCCGAAGCGCCGAGTCGCGCTATTCGCTGATGCGCTCGGCACCGAGGGAGTTGCGGAGCAGGTCGAGCGCCTGCTGTTCGCTCGTCTGCCGACTTCCGGGGTCATCGTCGTCGACGGGCTCGTCGCCGGGATCGAACCCGACGTGGGCCGTGGCAGCCACATCCGCGGTCGCCGCCGCAACGACCGGCGCGTCGAACTCCGGATCATAAGGCGGCTCCTCACCGCTGCTGCCCGCCCAGGCGTCATCGCGCCCGGCCGGCCCGGCCGGTGCCGCCGACCCTGGGCGCCCGGAGACTCCCGCGCGATTGGTCGCGGCCGCTCGTGCCTGCTCGCGCGGCGACACCGGTGCGGGAGCCGCTGCCGATGTGGCTGCCGAGCCGCCACGTCGGGCGGCGGGCGCGGACGGAGCCGCCTCGACGATGGACGCGACCGGCGCCACACCACCGTCGGCACCGCTGCCACCGAGCGTCGCCGTCGTCGGCCAGTCTTCTTCTTCGTCGTCGACCACCACGGCCGGCGGCTGGGTGGTGACCCGGGCACGTGGCTGGTCGGCTGGAGCTGCCGACCTGTTGGTGGCGCTCGGCGACACGACGCGGCTCGCCGTCTCCCGGGTCATGGTGGCGGTCCCACCGCCGGACGACCGTTGACTCGCCTCAGCTATCCCGGGCCCGCGGCTGGCCGGCTCGTTTCCCGGCCTCGACGCGGCCGAGTCGCCGTTGCCTGACGCCGACGCGTCGCCGAGATCTGACGAGCCGTTATGCGCGGACCCGGCGCTGGACATCGTGCCCGCCGGCCGACCGCCCCCGTCGCCACCGGCTTCGGAACGAGCAATCGGCGGCGTGGCCACCGCAGGAGGCTGAACCGGACTCGGCGCGGCCGGACGACCGCCGCCCCGAGGCGTGCTGGACCCGACCGTCGGCGACTGGGTCGACTGCCCGGTGACCTCGCAGCGCACCCGCCAACGCCCGCCGAGCACCTCATAGACGGCGTCGAGCAGCATTCCCGGGGACGCGGAGACGGCCTCGGCGTGGAACGCGTGCTGGAATGTCAACACCAGTACGTCACCCTCGACGTCACGTACGGTCGCCTCTCGGACGATCGCGCCGGCACGCGGGCTCTTCCGTCGCACCATGGCGATGACTTCTTCCCAGATGCGGCGGACACCGGCGGCGTCGATCTCGCCGGGCGGCCCGTCGGGCCGCCGGACCGGCGCCGCGGAGGTCTGCGAACTTCCGGAATCGGACGACCCGTCACGCAGGTGATCGGCAGCATTCGCCGACGCGGGGTTGCCAGCCGGATCTGTGGTAGCGGGCTGGGACGCCGCCGCACGAGCGGGAACGGCCGACGGCTCGACCTCCCACGGCGGCGAATCCTCGTGGGAGGTCGCGGTCGGAGCGGCGGGGCGAGCAGCCGTGGGCGCGGGGCCCGCGGCTCCGGCAGGGCTCGTGGCTACGGCGGGGCTCGTGGCTACGGCGGGGCTCGTGGTCGCGGCAGGGCCCGGGGTCGCGCGGGGAATGGCTACGGGCGGACGCGGGGGTGCCGGTTCGCCGCCAGCCATCGCCTCACCGCCGCCCGAGACCGTCAGCCGACGTTCCATCCGCTCCATGCGGGCCAGCAGCGCCGACGTCGAGTCGTCGGAGCCGGGCAGGAGCATGCGCGCGGTGATCAACTCAAGGACCAGGCGGGGCGCTGTCGTGCCACGCATATCGGTGAGCCCGGTGTGCACGATGTCGGCCATGCGGGAGAGCGTCGCCGGGCCGAACTGCGACGCCTGCGCGGCCATGCGCTCGAGTTCGTCGTCGGCGCCGTCGAGCAGGCCCTTCGAGACCGCGTCGGGCACGTGCTGCAAGACGATCAGGTCACGAAGGCGTTCGAGCAGGTCGCCGGCGAACCGGCGGGCATCGTGCCCGGCTTCGGCGACCCGATCGATCGTCGTGTAGACGGCCCGGCCATCGCCAGCGGCGAGCGCGTCGCAGACCTCGTCGATCAGCGCGACATCGGTGACACCGAGCAGGGCGACGGCACGCGAATACTTCACACCCTCGGGCCCGGCACCGGCAATCAGCTGATCGAGCACCGACAGCGAGTCACGGGCGGACCCGCCTCCGGCGCGCACGACGAGCGGGAAGACGGCCGGCTCGACGGCGACGCCCTCGGCCACGCACATCTGCTCGAGATAGGGCCGCAGCACGCCCGGCGGGATGAGCCGGAACGGGTAGTGATGCGTACGCGACTTGATCGTGCCGAGCACCTTTTCGGGCTCGGTCGTCGCGAACACGAACTTCACGTATTCGGGTGGCTCTTCGACGAGCTTGAGCAGCGCGTTGAAGCCGGCCGACGAGACCATGTGAGCCTCGTCGATGACGTAGATCTTGAAACGGCTCGACACCGGTGCGAAGAACGCCCGCTCGCGCAGATCACGGGCATCGTCGACGCCACCGTGGCTGGCCGCGTCGATCTCGATGACGTCGATCGACCCGGGGCCGTCGGGGGCGAGTGCCCGGCACGACTCGCACTCGCCGCAGGGCTCGGGCGTGGGGCCCTTTTCACAGTTCAGCGATCGGGCCAGGATGCGGGCACTGCTGGTCTTGCCACAGCCGCGGGGGCCGGAGAAGAGGTAGGCGTGGTGCAGGCGATCGGAGCGCAGCGCCTGGCTGAGCGGCTCGGTGACGTGCTCCTGGCCGATGATCTCGGCAAACGTGCGCGGCCGGTATTTGCGATAGAGCGCCAGCGCCATGTCGCTCTCCTTCCGCCGCTTCGCGAGGCTGCCGCCGACCGGGTCAGCCTCGACGCGGTCAGCCGTGAACCGAGCCGGCCTTCGGTCGAGCCAGCCGAACAAGCTTCTCACGCGCGTACGACAACCGGCGAGATCGCGTCCGGGGACCGCCACACCGGTGCGTCGATTGCGACACGAGTCACATCGGGGCAAGAAAGGCCCCTCGTGCACCCGTCAGAGCTCGCTTATCCTTGCTGCCTTCCGGCCCTGGGGAGGTTCACGAGATGCACGCCGCACGAGGGGTAGGGCTACTGTACCCGACCCGGAATCCGTACCACCATGATCTTGGTTATCGCCGTGGCACCTGGGCGCGCCGCACCATCGATGGGAGGTGCCGTGGCGCCCCGCCGGTGAGTCTGTATCCTCACCCACGGAGGATTCGCCTAGTGGCCTAGGGCGCACGCTTGGAAAGCGTGTTGGGATAAAACCCTCACGAGTTCGAATCTCGTATCCTCCGCCAGCACCACGCAGCACAAACGCCCGGCCCGTCGATCACCGACAGGCCGGGCGTTGATCTTTAGTCGGCTCGCTGTCAGGAGCCGACCGACACCGGCAACACGTTCGAGACCTGCATCGCGGTGCCGCACGGCGTGAACTTGTAGGTGACCGTCTTGTAGTTGTCGCTGGCGCCCTGCGGTGGCTGGAACTCGAAGCCGTCGGCGTTCGGGCACTTCGCGTCGTTCACCGGCACCTGACTCCATTTCAGGAAGAACACGGCCGTGCCGCTGGGCGCCACCGGCTGGAGCGTGCCGGCGCCGCCGAGGTCGCCGAAGTCGGCCGGGATCGGGCCGACCTTGATGTCGAGGTTCGCCTCGACCTTCGTCGTGCCCTGGGTCATCAGGCCGAACGGCGAGATGCCCGGGCGACCCTTGAGCGTGCACGCCTTCGACGACGTGTTCGTGATCAGGAACCGCTGCACGATCGTGCCGGCAGCACCGTCGTCGGGTCCGGACGCGGCCACCTTCAGATTCGCGTTCGCGCAGGGCTTGGCGGCGGCGGCCGTCGCGGTGGGGGTCGGTGTCGGCGGGACGGTGACCGTCGCCTCGGGTGTCGGAGTCGAGGTCGCCGTATAAATCGGAGACGCGCTCACGTTCTGCAGGCCGGAGGCACCGCCGCCACTCGTCGAGGAGCTGCAGGACGCGACGGCTAGCACAGTCGCGACGGCGATGCTCGCGATGAAGATCTTCCGGACCATAGGTCCACCCCCGACGGATCGCCCGACATCGCAGCCGGTCGTGCTCGACAAGACGTAGCGCACCGTATCGCCGTGGCGCCGTCCGACCTGTCGTCGATCCGATAGTTAAACGCCAGCTTTCCGACTCACCAGAGGCCTGTCCGACTCATCCGTCGACCGTCGGCCTCCCGTGATGACGCGCCACCGGCAGAGGGCTCCCAGCGCGGCCGCGATCATGCACGCGATGGTCAGCGAGAACACGAGCGAGGCCAGACTGATGGGCCACTCGATCACGCCGGACGCGGCCATGCGCCAGCCCGACAGCAGCACGATCGGGGCGCAGATCGCGACCGTGCCCGCCACCGCCCGACCGCGCGCGCCCAACCACCCGACGCCGGCCATGACGACGATGGCGAACACCACCCAGTCGACACCCGACTGTGGCGCCGTGTGCCGAAACGGATCCGAGGTCGGCACAGCCGACCAGTTCCAGCCGAGAGTGAGCCGCCATGTGACGATCACGGCCACCGCGACTGCACCGACTTCCAGCGGTCCAGCGAGCCCGTGGAGGGCCGCCCGGACACGCGAGGAAGGCGATTCACCCACGCTGCGTTCCATATTGGGGACTAACGATCCGGTGGCCGTCCCGATGTCGGCTATTGGGCACGACCTGCGCGGAAGCACGTACTTCTACCAGCGTGGCGTCCGGAACGAGGTCGATGAAAAGGGCACACGCCGCCTCGCACTGGAGCCGCCGCTGATAGGTGCGGCTCGACGTGGCGACATCGATCCCGCCGATCCGCCAGCGCCACGACCAGTCGGCACGCCCCGATCGCGTCGCCAACAGGACACCCGTGCTCACCTCTCGCTGGAGCTGTTCGATCGCGCTGACACACGCCGGCACGTCGGTGAAGCCCACGGCGGAACGAGCGACGTCGCGATTGTTGGCAGCGAGCAAACGCCACCGTAAATCGGCGCCGTCATGCGACTCGCCGCAGGTGAGAGGGTGTCCAGGGCGACCTCGGCTGGGCGCGACGTAGATCGTGAACCGGGCCAGGGTCACGCAAGGTCCCCTCTTCGCAGGAATCGATAGCCGTTCGGCTCATAGATTCGCGCATCTGGGTGACCTGGCCGTAGCGGTGACATGAACAAAAGCCTCAGAGCTTTTGCAGACATCTATCCGGTACGTGTGAAGACGCAATCTCTGATGACCCGCCCGGCGTCGACTCCTCGCCGTTCATATTTCGTCACGGGCCGCAGTGCCGGCCGGGGCGCGAAGCCATCGTGGAGGTTGCGCAGGCCGGGGTCGACGCTCAGCACCTCCAACATCTGCTCGGCATAGTCGGACCAGTCGGTGGCCGTGTGCAACAGACCGCCAACGACCAGCCGATCACGCATCAACGCGACGATCTCCGGCGACACGATCCGGCGTTTGTGGTGCCGCGCCTTCGGCCACGGGTCCGGGAAGAAGATGTGGATCGCGGCCAACGACGCCGAGGCGATGCCGTGCCGGAGCAGTTCGACCGCGTCACCGCGACCGGCGCGGACATTGTCGAGCCCGAGTGCCTCCGCCTGGGCGAGCAGGTTGCCGAGCCCCGGGGTGTGGACGTCGACCGCGAGGTAGTCACGCTCTGGATCGGCAGCGGCCATGATGATCGTGGCGTCGCCCATGCCGCTGCCGATCTCCAGCACGAGCGGCGCCCGGCGGCCGAACATCGCCTCCGCGTCGAGGACGGTCTCGGTGTCGATGTCGAGCCCCCGCGTCGCCCACAGCCGGGCGAGCGCGCCGGCCTGCGTGGTGCCCATCCGGCCGCGCCGAGGATGGAACGTACGGATCTGCTGGGCTTCGACGGTCACGACATCGAGATTACCCGGCACCGCGGCTGGGTCGGCCCGACGTAATCTGGGAGCAAACATACCTGGAAGGACCCGTCTGTGAAGATCCACGAAATTCCGGTCAACACCCTGGCCGGCGACCCGGCGACGCTCGGCGACCACGCCGGCAAGGCGCTGCTGCTCGTCAACGTCGCCTCGAAGTGCGGCCTCACCCCGCAGTACACCGGGCTTGAGCAGCTCCACGAGGAATTCGCCGGCCGGGGCTTCTCGGTTCTCGGTTTCCCGTGCAACCAGTTCGGCGGCCAGGAGCCCGGCACGGCCGAGGAGATCGTCGAGTTCTGCTCGACGACATACGGCGTGACCTTCCCGCTGTTCGAGAAGATCGAGGTCAATGGCGACGGCCGGCACCCGATCTACGAGGCGCTGACCACCGTGCCCGATGCCGCGGGTGAGGCCGGCGACATCCAGTGGAACTTCGAGAAGTTCCTGGTCGCGCCGTCCGGCGAGATCGTCGGTCGGTTCCGGCCGGGCACCACGCCGGAAGACCCGGCGCTGCGGGCCGCGATTGAGGCCGTGCTTCCCGCGTAACGTCAGGTGTCAGCGTTCGACGATGGCCGGGCGGCGTGGATCTTCCAGCCGCACGACCACGTCGGCGAACGCGCTCGGGTCGACTTCCCGGTCGTAGCGCTCGTAGGCCGGCAGCGTCCATGCCAGGTCCGGTGGCGTACGCCTGGCCAGCGCCGCCGCGGTGCTCTCGAGATGCACCGTGAACTCGAAGGGCAACCCGCTTCCGAGCAGGAACGGGCCGCTCACGACCACGATGCCGGCCGGTGGCACGGTGACGTAATCGGCGCGGGCCGACCGATCGACGTCGACGCGCCACAACGCCGGCAGCACGCGTCCGCTGCCGTCGGGTGCGGCCGGATCGAGCACTTCGCGGCGCAGCCCGCGCTCGTCGCGCCAGGCGAGATAGAACGACTCGACGTCGGTCTTGCCGAACTCGAAGCGCTGGGAGGCCGGCAGCAGGAAGTCGCCGGTCGAGATGTGCAGCGCCGCGTGGCCCCGATCGTGCAGCGTCCCGGCGAGCGCGGCGCCGAACTCGCCCGGAGCCAGCCCGGCAGCGCCGTCGATAGCGACGCGCTGCCGACCGTCGTCGCGACCGATGAGCGTGGCCGCGACCTCGTCGAGAAGCAACGGCATGGACACCGGTCGGACGCGCACCAGCCCATCTTGCCGCATCGGCACCGCCACCGAGCCGGCTACACCGGCGGAAGCAGGTTGACCGCGATGCCCAGAGCTTCCCGATGCGCGGCCGCCGTGCCGAACGCGATCGACGCGGACTTGGACCGTTTGAGGTAGAGATGGATCGGATGTTCCCACGTGAACCCGATGCCGCCGTGCAGTTGCAGGCACTCCTCAGCGGTGCGTACGGCCACGCCGGAATTGAACGCCTGTGCCACCGCCGCGGCCACCGGCAGGTCGGCATCGTCGATCGCGACGCAGTCGGCGGCGTAGCGAGCTACCGCGCGAGCCTGGGTCACGTCGACCCACACGTCGGCGATGCGGTGTTTGAGCGCCTGAAACGATCCGATCTGCCGGCCGAACTGGTAGCGCGTCTTCATGTAGTCGACGGTCTCGTCGAGGCACCACGCGGCGACGCCATATTGCTCGGAGGCCAGCAGCGCCGCCCCGACCGTCAGCGCGTGTGACACCGCGAGCGCTGTGGCCTCGCCACCTGCGACAAGCGCGCCGGCGGCACCGGTGAACGTGATGTCGACGAGCTGACGCGTCATGTCGAACGAGACCACCGGCGTGACCGTGACACCGAGCGCTGCCGTGTCGATCTGGAAGAGTCCGCGATCGGTCGGCACCAACAGCACATCGGCGACCAGTGCGTCGGCCACGCTGGTAACCGTGCCGACCAGCAGGTCGTCGGAGTCTGCCATGACACTGATGTTCGCGACGCCCGGTGCCGTGGAAAACGGGATCGCGAGGGCCGCCGTGCGCTCGCCACGCGCCAACTCCCCGA
Organism: uncultured Actinomycetota bacterium; assembly: GCA_963797605.1. Classification (GTDB taxonomy): domain Bacteria; phylum Actinomycetota; class Actinomycetes; order Mycobacteriales; family Micromonosporaceae; genus DASQPR01. Next base: position 118,224 of record CAWCPX010000016.1, read on the forward strand.
CGAGATCGTCGACGCCGTCGCAGCCGAGCAGCAGCGTGGTCGCGACGACCGCGCTCCCGAGGAACGGCACTGGCGCGACCGCGCGGCCCAATTCCTCCAGGACGACGGCGGCTTCGCGAGCACCGGCGCCGGCTCCGCCGAGCTTTTCCGGGACGATCAGGCCGGCCAGACCGAGGTCGACCGCGAGCGCACGCCACAGACCCACGTCGGCGGTCTCGGCGCTCTCGATGCGCGACAGCACCCGGCTCGGCGAGCTGCGATCGCCGAGCAGCGATCGGACCGACGCGCGCAGATCTTCCTCAACCTCGGAATAGAGCAGGTCGGTCATCTCCGCCCCCGCTTCGCGCGGCGCGGCCACGCGGCCACATGGTTCGCTACGACAAGCTCGCTCATTTCGGCAGGTCCTTCCACGCGACGTCTTTGTCGGTCCGCGGTTCCGAGGGGAGCCCGAGAACCCGCTCGGAAATGATGTTGCGCAGGATCTCCGACGTGCCGCCCTCGATGGAGTTGCCCTTGGCGCGCAGGTAGCGGTGGCCGGCCGAGCGGGCGAAGAAGTCGACGATCGAGCCCTGGCGCATCGTCCACTGATCGTGCCGCAGGCCCTCTTCGCCGAGAAGTTCCATCTCCAGACCGGACATCTGCTGGTTGAGCCGGGCGAAGACGAGTTTGGCCGCCGACCCTTCCGGACCCGGCTGCCCGGCCGACAGCGCCTGCGTGAGCCGGATGCCGGTCAACCGGGCCGCCTCGGCCTGCACCCAAAACTGCAAGAGCGCGTCCCGCGCGGCATGGGTACGCACCTCGGGCCGGCTGCGCCAGGCTTCGGTCAGCACGCCGATCATGCCGCTCTCACGGGGCGCGATGCCGCCACCGATCGAGACGCGTTCGTTCATCAGGGTCGTGCGCGCGACCCCCCAGCCGTCACCGACCTCGCCGAGACGGTCGGCGTCGGGGATGCGCACGTCGGTGAAGAACACCTCGTTGAACTCCGCCTCGCCGGTGGCCTGGCGCAACGGCCGCACCTCGACGCCGGGCGCGTGCATGTCGACGATGAAATAGGTCATGCCCTGGTGCTTCGGCACGTCAGGGTTGCTGCGGGCGACGAGGATCGCGCGATCTGCCTCGTGAGCCATCGACGTCCAGACCTTCTGGCCGTTGACGATCCAGTCGTCACCGTCGCGGACCGCCCGCATCGCGAGGCCGGCCAGATCGGAACCGGCACCCGGTTCGCTGAAGAGCTGGCACCAGATCTCCTCGCCGGTCCAGAGTGGACGAAGATATCGAACGCGTTGCGCCGGCGTGCCGTGGCGCAGGATCGTCGGTGCGGCCATGCCGAGACCGATGCCGTTGCCCCGCGGGTTGTTGTCCGGTGCGTCGACCGCGTCGAATTCGGCCTGCACGATCGGTTGCAGCGTGCGCGAGAGCCCCAGGCCACCGAGCCCTTCGGGAAAGTGCACCCACGCCAGCCCGGCGTCGAACCGGGCCCGCAGGAACTCGAGGCGGCCGGTGGCCACCGGGTCGTGGGCCGCCAGAAACGACTTCACCAGGGAGCGGACGCCTGACTCGTCGGAAATTTCGGTTGGCTCAGCCATCAACGCCTCCGGGACGCAAGCACATGAACATTGTTTCTGCACTCGTGGTGCAAACCTATCAACGGTGCCCGACCTGCGGCTAGGGTGACCGGATGACGTTCCGCGCCGCCATTGAATCCTTCCGTGACGACCTCATCTCGCTGCGTCGCGACCTGCATCGGCACCCCGAAATCGGGATGCATCTGCCGCGTACCCAGCAGAGGATTTTGACCGCTCTTGAGGGTCTGCCGCTCGAGATCACCCTCGGCGACAACCTCTCGTCGGTCGTGGCCGTGCTCCGTGGCGGCCGGCCGGGCCCGTCCGTGCTGCTGCGCGGCGACATGGACGCGCTGCCGGTGCAGGAGCTGACCGATCTCGACTACACGTCCGAGGTCGCGGGGGCGATGCACGCGTGCGGACACGATCTGCACGTGGCCGGTCTCGTCGGGGCGGCTCGGCTGCTCGCGGGCGTCCGGGAGACGTTGCCGGGCAGCGTCATCTTCATGTTCCAGCCGGGCGAGGAGGGCCCGGGCGGAGCGGAGCCGATGATCGACGAAGGGCTGCTCGATGCCGCCGGGGAACCGCCGATCGCGGCGTACACGCTGCATGTTCTGTCTGCTCAGGATCGCAACGGGTTGATCACCACCCGGCGCGGCGCGTTCATGGCCGCCTCCGACCAGTTGCGGGTCGTGGTGCGGGGCGCCGGCGGGCACGGATCGGCGCCGCACCGGGCGAAAGACCCGATCCCGGTCGCGTGCGAGATGGTGCTGGCGCTGGAGACGCACGTGACCCGCGCGTTCGACATCTTCGACCCGGTCGTGGTCACGGTCGGCACCTTCCACGCGGGCACGGTCGACAACGTGATCCCGGCGAGCGCGATGTTCGACGCGACCGTGCGGTCCTTCTCCCACGACGCGCGCGCCCAGCTGAGCACGAGCCTGCCGCAGGTGATCCAGGGCGTCGCGGCGGCGCACGGTCTCGATGTCGACGTGCTCTACGAATGGGGTTACCCGGTCACCGTCAACGACAACGACGAGGCGCTGTTCGCGGCCGGGGTGGTCGCGAGCGTGTTCGGCGACGATCGCTTCGAGTGGCTGGACAATCCGGGCGCCGGCTCGGAAGACTTCGCCTACGTGCTGGAGAAGGTGCCCGGTGCCTACCTGAACCTCGGCGCCTGCCCGGTCGGTCATGATCCGGCCACCGCGCCCAACAACCACTCGCCGTACGCGCAGTTCGACGACGCCGTCGTGCCCGACGGCGCGGTGCTGCTCGCCTCGCTCGCCCAGACGCGGCTGGAGCTGGCGCAGCGGGTGGTCTGAGGTCGCGCGGGGCGGATTGGCGGCCGGGCGCGCGCGTAGGCTGGGATCATGGATCTGATCAAGTACACCCATGCCTGCGTCCGCCTGGAAGACAGCGGGCGCGTGCTGCTCGTCGACCCGGGGATCTGGGCGGAGACGGCCGCCTTCGACGGTGTGTCGGAGGTGCTGGTCACCCACGAACACTTCGATCATGTCGACGTCGAACGGCTCGCCCAGGCCGGTGACGTGGTTGTCTACGCCCCCGCGACGATCGCCGACAAGCTGGCCGAGGCCGGCGTGAGCACACGGACCGTCGCGCTCGGCGACACGTTCGAGGCGGCCGGGTTCTCCGTGCGCGCGGTCGGCGGCCGGCACGCCGACATCTACGACGGCCTGCCGGGCTGCGCCAACCTCGGCTACATCATCGACGGCGCCGTCTACCACCCCGGCGACTCGTTCTTCGTGCCCGATGCCGAGATCGAGACGCTGCTCGTGCCGCTCTCCGGGCCGTGGTTCAAGCTCGCCGAAGCGATCGACTTCGTCCGTGGCGTGAAGCCGACGCGGGCGTTTCCGATCCACGACGCGATGCTCAGCGAGAGAGGACTCGCCGGCATGGACAGCTGGCTCGGCATGAAGGGCGAGACCGACTACGCGCGGATCCCGCTGACCGAATCCGTGACGATCTGATCGACGCCGCGTTTCAGGCTCGTCGGGCGCGGCGGCGCCAGAACCATCGCGTCGGCGGGTGGGCCTTGATCGAGCTGCCCGCGATCGTGCCGGTCACGACGTAATGGGTGGCGCCGGCCGCGGGTTGCCCGCTGAGATGACGCGTGCGCACCGAGCTGGCCCCCATCGTCACCGCGCTCGCGTCGACCGACGAGCCCTCCGGCACCATCAGGCGCATCGAACTGCCACGAAATTCGACTTCGATGTGGACGACTGTGCTCGACAACTGCGCCTCGGTGAAGTTGAGCACGATCGAGGAGCCGGTGGCCTTGATGCGCATCTTCGGCGGCACCGCCCACCGGCCGGTGCGCACGATGCTCGAACCGCGCACCGTCAAATCCATCGGCTGCGGCGAGTTCGGGCGGATCGGGCAGATCGACGAGGAACGGGGTCACGTCGGCGAAGGTGCGTGACGCGAGCACGCCCGACATGCGCTCCTCGAACTCGTTTAACGTCAGCCGACCCTCGCTGACGGCCGTGTGCAGGCGTGCCACCGCGCGCTCGCGGTCGGCATCTGCCATGAGGAGACGTGAATTGAGTTCGAGCTCGCCGGTCATGGATGCAGACTAGTCGGGTCGTACCGCATGATCACACCCGTGCAGGGGGAGCTTTTCCGGGGTTTGCGCGCTAGCGTGGCGATTCATGACCGTAAGCGACACCCCCCATCGCCCACGTTCCGATGACGACAACGAGCTCGGGTTCGCCAAAGCCGCTCCGGTGCGCTGGCTGAGCCCGACCATGCTCGTCAACACCGCCGGTCAGGTGGTGCTCTCGGACGTGTTCGGCCAATACCTTGACAAGCGTGACCTCCAGGTTTCGTTGCCCTGCGACATCTATGACGAGCGCGGCGACGGATCGGAAGTCTGGTTCGACTTCGTGGCCGACCTCGGCGACGGCTTCAACGCGACCTACACGATGGCCTACCTGCTCGCCCAGGGCCACCTCGTCGTCGACGGCGCGGCGCTGCCACGAGGCCGATTCCTCATGATGGGTGGCGACGAGATCTATCCGACGCCGAGCGAGTCCCGTTACGAAAGCAAGACCAAGGGGCCATACGAGGCCGCGATGCCGTTGCCACCAACGGATTCCCCGCGCCCGACGCTCTACGCCCTGCCCGGCAATCACGACTGGTACGACGGGCTTACCTCTTTCATGCGCCGGTTCGCGAAGGGCGGCAAAGACCACATCGGAGGGTGGCTCAGCGCGCAGGCCCGCAGTTACTTCGCGCTTCGGCTGCCGCAGGGTTGGTGGTTGCTCGCGATCGACACGCAGTTCGGCGCCTACATCGACGATCCGCAGCTGACCTATTTCCACGAGGCCGCGTCCCACATCCGGGCCGGCGACAAGGTGATCCTCTGCTCACCGACGCCGAGTTGGGTCGAGGCCGTCGACGACCCGGGCAGCTACGACACCATCGATTACTTCGTGCGCACCGTGATCAACCCGACCGGCGCCGAAGTGAAGGTGATGCTGTCGGGAGATCTACACCATTACGCACGGTACGAAGGGTCCGACAGCGACCGGCAGCTAATCCACTGTGGAGGCGGTGGTGCCTACCTCTATCCGACGCACCGGATGCCCAAGCAGATCCCGGTGCCACCGCCGGCTTCCCGCACGCACAAGCTCTCCGAACCGACCCGGAACTACGACCTGAAGCAGACGTTCCCGACGAAGAAACAGTCAAGGGCGTACGCCAGCGGGGTTTTCTTCCGAGTCCCCACACGCAACGTCGGCTTCATCGGGCTCCTCGGCGGCCTGCACACCGCGTTCATGTTCGCGCTGCTGGGCCTCTTCGAACCGCTCAGCCGCACGGCACATCGGTGGATCGACCTGCCGGTGGCCCTGCTCGGGCTGCTGATCTTCGCGGGTGCCGTGTTGTTCGCGAGGTCGCCGACCGACGGCTCGCTACACCGGCTTCGTCGCACACTCCTCGGAGCCACGCACGGGCTGCTACAGATCGGGCTCGGAGTGCTCGGCACCTGGGCGTGGTATGAACTCCCGCTCGTACACACGCGCTGGCCGTGGCCGATTCCGGCGACACTGGTGTACTTCGCGGTCGTCGGAATCGCCGCCACGCTGCTCTTCTGCGCCTACCTGCTGATCGCGAGCGCGTTCGGGGTCAACGTCAACGAGTTGTTCTCCGGCCAGTCGATCATCGACTCGAAGAGCTTCCTGCGGCTGCACATCTCGACCGATGGACGGCTGACGATCTACCCGATCGCGGTGGCGAAGGTGTCACGGAAATGGCGGGCCACACCGGATGCCGCTCCGACCGCGCCGTGGCTCGAACCGGCGAAGCCGATCGCGTACGCGCTAGCCGAGGCTCCCATCACCGTCGGCTGAGCCTTCGTACTTCGCGGCGTACGCCTGCCGGGAGCCACACACCGAGGCCCGGCTGCACGAACAGCGCGAGCCGTCGGCGTCCATCCGGACGACGACGGCATCGCGCGGCACGCTGTGACCGACGACCCGGCCGGCGCCCTCGGGCGTCGTGACGCGCTCACCGATCGCCGGTGCGGTCGCCTGGAACTGCTGGTAGAGCGGGTGCTCGTATTTCAGGCAGCACATCAGGCGCCCGCACGCCCCCGAGATGCGCAGCGGGTTGAGTGGCAGATCCTGATCTTTGGCCATGCGGATGCTCACCGGCTCGAAGTCGGTGAGGAACGTGGCGCAGCAGAGGTCGCGACCGCACGAGCCGATGCCGCCCTGCACCCGGGCCGAGTCACGCGCGGCGAGTTGCCGCAGCTCGACACGGCAATGCAGGGTGGCGCCGAGGTCACGCACGAGCGCCCGGAAGTCGACTCGATGCGGCGCGGTGAAGTAGATCGTGGTGCGCCCACCGGAGGAACCTTCGGCGTCGACGACGTGATCGACCGCCACGACCTTCATCGGCAGTTCGTGGTCACGAATCAGCTGCTTCGCCGCCACCTTCGCGGCCGCCTTACGCTCCCGTTGCACCTGATCGCGAGCCATGTCGCCGTCGTCAGCCGGCCCGATCAACAGCGGGAACCCGTCGGTCTCCTCGCTGACCCACTGCGGTGCCCAGACGCACTCGGCGACCTCGGGGCCGTCGTCGGTCGGCACGAGCACACGGTCACCCACGCCGAACTGGTGCGAGCCGGGATCGAAGTAGAAGAGACGGCCGTACCGGTTGAAGCTGACCGCGCACAGCATGCCCATGCGGCTCACTGTAGTAGTGCTGGCCGAGAACTTGAAGCACCGGAAAATGCTAGGTATTCGGACTATTTGCCGGTGTGCGTACGTTTGACGTCTTTTGGCGCGCCGTAACTGCGGTTTCCCGGGCCTCGTTGCGTCGGCGTAGGCACCTCATCCTCGCCGCCGTCCTGATCACCCCAGCGGCGACGCCCCCACGGTCTACCGGAGGAATCAATGCCGAACAAACGAATTCCGCATGCCCGACAACCGAAATCGCGGCCCCGCCGACTCGCCGTACTCGCCGCCGCGACAACGCTCGGCATCACGCTCACCCCCGGCCTGATCCTCGCCCCGACCTCCGCCGATGCCGCGTCCCACTGCGTACCGCTCGGTCACTCCGCGTCCGCCTCCTCCGATCTGCTGCGGGTCGCAGCGCTCGACGCCGGCGTCATCGGTCTCGTGGCAGGGGGCCGGTCGCCGACATCACCATCGGGCACACCAGCGCCGTCGTGGCAGGTCCACGGCCGGATCAGGCGACCGGTACGGCGAGATATCTGAGTGCTCGCATGGCCGGCATCACCGTGCCGCCCGCCCTCCTGAACGCCGAGGCCCAGCAGACCGCACCGCCGCCGGAACCGATCCCGGACGAGCATTCGCTGGTCGCGCTCGACACCGGCCTGCTGAACCTCGGCGTCGGTCGCGTCGAGGCGTCGGCCGGCCGGGTCGTTTACGTGCGCCCGGGCCAGCGCGAACGCCGCCCTCGCCGATGCCGCCGTGCTGCCCGGATCCGCCGGCCACAGCCTGCTCGCGCTGAACGACAATCTGAACAGCGGCTCCGGCGCCACGCTTCTCGATGACGGTCACCATCTTTCGACCGCCGCCACGGCCGCCGTCGGGCTCGCCGACATGCGTCTCTTCGATGGCACCCGGGCCGCGATCGGCGTCAAGGTCATCACGGAGCCGACGCTGATCGGGGTCGCGACCGGCAACGCGGCGACCTCGTACGTCATCTACACGTCGCCGGTCCTCGACGTCACGCTGCCCGGCGGGATCTCGGCCCACCTGGACGGCGTGCACACGAACATCGACGTCGTCACGCCGTCCGCGGCCGGAGCGGTAGCCGCGTTGCTGGGATCACTCGGGTTGCCGGTCGCGTCGGTGCTGCCGCCGCTCGGGACCCAGCTCGAACTCCGGCTGACGGTCGGTGCCGCGACGACACACGTCAGCGCGGATTCGGTCTCCGGCACGGCCGCCTCACTACGCGTACAGGTGCTTCTCGTGCCCGGCGACATGAGCGACGGCATCGTGGCGCACGCGGTGAAGAACGCGACTCCCGTGCTGGATCTGGGCATCGGCGTGCTGTCCGTGGCCGCGTCGGCACGTGATCATCGGGTGCCGGTGAAGAGCGCGAGCCCGACCGTCAGCCCGTCGGCGAACCCGGTCGTGCCGACAGCGGGCACGTCGACTTCCCCGAGCACGTCGACGCCCCCGAGCAGGTCGACGCCCCCGAGCCCAGTGACCGTCGCCGCGAACCTGCCGCTCACGGGATCGCGGAGCGCTTGGTTCATCGCGGCCGGCATCCTGATCCTCGCCGGCGGACGATTCCTGCTCGTGGTTTCCCGGCGCCGAACCTCATCGTGACACGCGCGAAGTTTCGTGGGACTAATCGGACAAATTGCGCTAGAGTTTCCCATGTCAAGAACCCGAGCCTCACGGTACGGGTGAGACAAAAAGCCTGCGGGGGGTGCAGGAGCCACGGCGCCGGACGTGAAGCGAAAGCTTCCGCCTGGCGCCGTTGGCGCATCCACACTCGAATACGTCGGCCCCGGCGGGGAGGCTGCGAGTCATACGGTTCCGCGATTCGGCTGGCGTGCCGATCGTGGAACCACAGCGCTCCGGGATGGCGGGTCGGTTTCCCGATCCGGTGGGTTATGGAGTGTCCCGGTAAGGGTCCGTTGGTTCCACGATCCGGTGGATGCCGCAGATCGTGGAACCGAATGCCCGGGGTCACGCGGTTCATGATCCGATGGATTCGGCAGACCGTGAGACCAGAGCGCCCAGGGAAGCCGGTTCCACGATCCGGTGGGTACGGCGGTTCGCGGAATCACATCACCCGTCCCGGGATGCAGGGTTCCAAGATCCGTTGACGGTGCGACTGATTTCCGTCGATATCGAGCCGCCGTGGGTGTTCGGTCGATGATCACATGGGCGGGAGAAGCCGCGAACAATTCGGGAATATCGCCCGGAGCCCGCAGGGTCAGTCGACCAGCGCCGGATTTGTCGCGTGTCGACACGCCCGCCGTCGGATTTCTGACGCCACTGTCGTCGAGAGGGGCGCCAAACCACCTTGACGTCGGAAATCCGACCGCCTCGGCGTGTCGCCCCGGCGTGTCACGCCTCGAACGGTTCGGCCGCCCGAAGAGGCGCCAGATCAGCCGTGACGTCGGAACTCCGACCGCGACGGCGTGTTGCCCCCGGCGTGTCGCGCTTCGAACGCTCCGGCCACCCGGAGGCTCGGCACCACGAGGGCTCGCAACGTTCACGTTTGCCGTCAAGTCGACCGCCTTGAGCCCTTCGCAACCTTCACGTTGCCCGGAAGCTGACCGTGTCGAGCGCCTCGCCGCCTTCACGTTTGCCTGGAAGCCGAGCGCCTTGAGCAACGTTCACGTTTGCCTGGAAGCCGAACGTCTCGAGAATGAGGCGGCGAACAGCCCGGGAATGTCGCGCGAAACCCGGGATTCGACAAGATCAGCCGCCAGGCGGCGATCGTCAAGTCGACCCGCGCCGGATCTGTCGCGTGTCGACACGCCCTCCATCGGATTTCCGACGCCACCGTCGTCCGAGAGGCGCCGAACCAACGCTGACGTCGGAAATCCGACCGCCTCGGCGTGTCGCCCCGGCGTGTCACGCTTCGAACGGTCCGGCCGCCCGAAAACCCGGCACCACAAGCTCCTCGCAACCTTCACGCTTACCCGGAGCGTCGGCACCACGAGCACCTCGCGGCCCACGTTTCCCCGGGCCGAACACCTTGAGCGCCTCGCCGCCTTCACGTTTCCCCGGAACCCGAACACCCTGAACCCTGCGCAACCTTCACGTTTGCCCGGGAGCCGAACACCTTGAGCCCTGCGCAACCTTCACGTTTGCACGCAAGCCGAGTGCTCTGGAATGAGGCGGCAAACAACCCGGCAATGTCGCCCGAAAACCCGGGATTCGACAAGATCAGCGACCAGGTGCCGACCGCCAAGTCGACCCGCGCCGGATCTGTCGCGTGTCGACACGCCCACCGTCGGATTTCTGACGCCACTGTCGTCGGAGAGGCGCCAAACCAACCTTGACGTCGGAAATCCGACCGCCTCGGCGTGTCGCCCCGGCGCGTCGCGCTTCCAATGGTCCGGCCGTCCGAAACTCAGCCTCGAAACCCTTGAACGCGAAGCCCACCGCCATGCCCGCGTCAACATTGACGTGCCCCGAAACCTGGGCACCCCGAAACCCACCCCGAAACTGAGTTTCATGCCCGATCCAACGCCGGAACACGCAGTCAGCGCGCCTCGATGTGACCCGTTAGGTCGACAGTGATCGGGGTCGTGGCCCGGAGCGGCACCCGCACCCGGATCTCGGCCCAGCGCTGTTGCACCGCCCAGCCGGCCTCGATCGCGCGGGCGACGGGGTCGAGCACGTGCGCGGCGATGTCGGCGGCGGCCAGGATCACGGCCGGATCGAGGTCGCTCCCGATCGCGGCGCGCACCGTGACCGCTTGGGCCGACCCGAGGCAGGCGCCGACCTCCACCGCCAGCGTGTGCCGGGTGCTCGCCGCCCACTCGGCGACGTCTTCCAGGTAGTGGGCCGTGGCGGCGAGGCGGGCAGTCAAGCCGTCGTGGTCGTCGATGATCTGACCCGACAGGTCGGCCCATCGGCTCGCATAGGCCGAGGCCGCCACCCCGTGACCGGAAAGAATCGACGGCACCTGGGCGACAACGGTGCGGACATCGGCTTCCGATGCGGCGATCGGGCCCGCGTCAGCGCGCATCTCGCTCGGGGCGAGTGCCGCGACCTGTGCCAATGCGTCACCTGGCAGGGCTCCGACGCGGCGCATCAGCGCCCAGACCGGATGCGCCGGCGGCGCGCCGTGCCTCGTCAGCAGGTCATCGACGTGACCGAGTAAATCGGTCGCCGGTGGCATCACCCGATCGAGTAAATCCATCAGGCACCGCCGAAGCTCGACGAGCGGCCGCGGGTCGAGTCGACGTCACGGTAACCAGACGCCGACGCTCGCAGGGACACGGCCAGATCAGTCATCGCGGAACCGAGGGCGTGCGCCTCGTCGGCCCGGGCCCCGAGCGCGACGCCGATCTGGCTGTGCAACGCGCCGCCCAGATCGCCGAGCGGCCCGACCGCCTCACCGCCGAAATCGCGAATCGACGGCGACACGCTGGACAGCCGGGTGCCGGAAGCGGTCACGTCGGCGCTCGCGTCGTCGAGGCGACGGGCCACGTCGTCGAGCTCCATCACAACCTCCCCACGGGGTCATAGTCGGCGAACGTCTCCGCTCGCAGCTTTTCGCGGGCCCACCGGACGGCGTCGGCCGCAGCGGTCACCGCGAGACGCACCGACCGCGAGACATCAGCGCTCGACTCCTCAAGCAGCCGCTCATCGATCTCGACGTCACGGATCTCACCATCGACGCCGACCAGCACCGAGACGAGACCGTCGGGCGAGCGGACCGTCACCTCCATGCTCGCGCTGGCTTTCGTGAACTCAGCCAGCCGCTCATCAATGCGCTGATAGCGCTCGATGGCTTCTTCGATGAACATCTCGTCGATCTCGCGCGCCACCCGCATCGCCCTCCCGCATCGCACAGTAGGGCACGCGGACATCGACAGGGAAGAGTGAATTGGAGCCTGTGGATAACTAAGCACGGGTCGCGAAGTTAGGTCGAACGAGCCGCGAACCAGGTGTTGATCCGGCTACATATCCAGTCAGGTGTCCGGCCGAACAGAAGGCGCCAACGCTGCGCGAAGTCGGTGTTAGCCCTGCCAGAGAGCGAGCATCATCGCTTCGACCGCGATGCGCGGCTTCACGTTGAGCTCGATGGCTTCACGGCACTCGATGATCGCCTGCAGCCGCCGCAGCGTGCTCTCCGAGCTCCACCGTGACGCCGCGGTCGCCGCCATCTCGGCCGTGTCACCGTGCACGGCGGCCACCGGCGCGTCGAAGCGGCGCACCAGCACGTCGCGGTAGAAGCCGGCCAGGTCGATGAGCGCCCGATCGAGCGCGTCACGCTGGGCTCGGGTGGCGCGGGACTTCTGCCGGCGTTCGAGATCTTTCAGCACACCCGCCGATCCGCGCATCGCCCCGGTCGAACCCTTTCCGGTGCCGCCGGCACCCAGTGCCGTCTCGAGTTCGGCACGCTCGGACGTGTCCATTTCGGACACAGATGCCGCCGCTTCGGCTTCGGCGGCCGCGATGAGCGCCGACGCGGCGTCGAAGCACGCGCCGATGCCGGTGAGTTTGCGAGGAATGCCGAGGACAGCCTCGCGGCGGGCACGAGCCTCCGGGTCACGGGCCAGCCGGCGCGCCCGGCCGACGTGGCCCTGCGCCGCTGCCGCCGCCCAGGCTGCCCGGTCGGGATCGGTGCCGTCGCGGTCGATCAGCACCGACGCCACCGCCTCGGCCGACGGCTGACCGAGCGCCACCAGCCGGCAGCGCGACCGGATCGTCACGGAGATGTCGTCGGGGTGGGTCGACGGGGTGCACAGCAGGAAAACCGTGCGGGGCGGTGGCTCCTCGATCGCCTTGAGCAACGCGTTACCGGCCTGTTCGGTCAACCGGTCGGCGTCTTCCACCAGCAGCACCTGCCAGCGGCCCAGGGTCGGCGAGGTCTGTGCCCGCATCACGAGGGCGCGCATTTCGGCGACGCCGATCGTGATGCCCTCCGGGACCACGAAGCGCACGTCGGCGTGCGTGCCGGCGAGCGCGGTGTGGCATGCCGCGCAGTGCCCGCAGCCACCGTCGGCACACTGCAGGGCAGCCGCGAACGCGCGCGCCGCGACCGAACGCCCGGACCCGGCCGGCCCCGTGAAGAGCCACGCGTGCGTCATCGCTCCGTTGGCGCCGGCCGCCGGGGACTCGTCGCCGGCTGCGGCCCGGACGATGTCGTCGGCGGCGGCGACCGCGCGCGTCAGCGTTTCGACCGCGTCAGCCTGGCCGACGAGCAGGCCGAACACACCGCCGCTCACCGCTGTCGTCATGCACGGGCCTCACTGTCGATCGGAGCGTGGTCGTCTGGCTCGGATGCCGTGGCCTGGCCGTCATCGATCGGACCGGCAGCCTTCGGGCCAGCAACCTCAGGGCCGGCAACCTCAGGGCCAGCAACCTCAGGGGCGGCAACCTGCGGGCCGTGGCCGTTGGCACCTGCCTCCAAACCTATCGCGCCGTTAGAGGTCGCTCGGGCCTCATCGACGGTCACCCCACCGAACGCGCCGCCGTGCCCGGCGTGGCTGGTCGGTCCGGTTACCGGCGGGAGCAACGCGTGCACCCGCTCCCGGACCGCGAACGCGATCACGTCGACTGGATCGGCGGCGTTGACGACGAGGTAACGGGCCGGATCGGCGGCGGCGAGATCGAGAAAGCCACGCCGGACGCGCTGGTGGAAGGCGGTCGGCTCGGCCTCCAGCCGATCGGCACCGCCCCGGTCGGCGACGCGCTGCAAACCCTCGGTCGGATCGATGTCGAGCAACACCACCAGATCGGGTCGCAGACCGTCAGTCGCCCATCGGGAGAGCCACCGGATCTCCTCCAGCGGCAGCGTGCGGCCGGCTCCCTGATAGGCCAGCGAGGAGTCGATGTAGCGGTCGGAGATGACGACGGTGCCACGCTTCAACGCCGGATCGATCACGGTGGCTACGTGGTGGGCGCGATCGGCGGCGTACAGCAGGGCTTCGGCACGGGGCGTCAGGGGCGGACCGTCCTCGGCTGACGCGTGGTCGAGCACGAGACTCCGGATCTGCCGCCCGACCTGCGTCGCGCCCGGCTCCCGTGTGACCAGGACGGCTCTGCCGTAGGCCTCAAGTGCCGCGGCGAGCCGCCGGACCTGCGTCGACTTGCCGGCTCCCTCGCCACCCTCGAAGACGATGAAACGGCCCGGGCCATCGAGCGGACGGCCGCCGTCGACCAGGTGCGGCAGCGGCGCGCCGGCGGTCGGGACGCCGAGCGGTTCGCCGCGGAGCGACGCGATGATGTCGGCGAACAGGGAGACTCCGGGTTTATCGTCCATCTGCCGGAGCGCGCCGAGACCCGCCACGATGCCGAAAACGCCGGCGGCGAGCAGGAGCGGACGCGTCGTCGACACGGTGAACCCGAGAAGGCGCCGGGAACCGCCGATGCCGACGAGGAAACTGGAGAGCGAGATCGTCAGCAGCAGCGTGACCTGGGTGCCGGTCTGGATGAACGCGAACACCCGGCCACGGACGTCGTCGGTGACCTCGGTGCCGAGCAGCGTCGTGCCGGAAAGGAAGGCCATGCCCGCGCCGACGCCCACGAGGAGCGCGCCGACCACACCGATCACCAGGTGCCACGCGAACGCGAGCACGGTCACTGACAGCGCGGCGAGGATGATCGACAAGCCGAACCACCGCCGCCTCGACAGTGCCCCGACGATGCGTGGACCGGCCACGATGCCGATCGAGAGGCCGATGAAGATGCAGCCGAAGAGGATGTAGAAGGCGAGGTCGCCGCCGCCGAGCGAGCGGGCATAGAACTGCGCGGTGCCGACGACCACCCCGGCTCCCGCGAAGGCGCCGAGGATGCCGAGCACCAGACCCCGGACGAGCCGGGTCCGCGCCACGTAGGCCCAACCTGTCACGAACTCGCGCAGCAGCCCCGGCTTCTTGGCCGGCCGCTCCACCGCCCGGCCGCTGATCTCCTTGATGCCGAAGAAGACGACGAGCGCGGTCGCGAGGAACGTCAGCGCGTTGAAGTAGAGCGCGATGTGGGTGGCGTTGAACGCGCTGGTGGGCGACGTGTGGTGGATGCCGCCGACGATCCAGGTGAGCCCGGCGAGCACCGCGACGGCGGAGATCGGCGCGATGCCGTAGGTCGTGGCGAGCGTGAGCTGGTTGGCGGCTTCCAACCGGCCGTGTGGGATCAGGTTGGGCACCGACGATTCCTTGGCCGGCGCCCAGACCATCTGCAACGTCTCGATGATGAAGGTGGCGACCGCGGCCCAGGCCACGATCACGGCCGGATCGCTGGTCAGCACGCTCACGAACGGGATCGACGCGAACAGGACGAACCGCGCGACGTCGCAGATGACCATCGTGTAGCGGCGGTCCCACCGGTCGGCGATGACGCCCGCGACCGGGCCCAGCACCAGCGCCGGCAGCATGCGCACGGCGATCACACCACCGAACGCCGCACCCTTCGCCGCGTCGCCGCTGACCTGCTGGGCGGCGAACGTCGAGGTGGCCAGCAAGCCGAGCCAGTCACCAAGGGACGAAAGCCCGAGAACGGCCCACAACCGACGAAACGCCCGAATCTGCAA
This sequence comes from uncultured Actinomycetota bacterium, assembly GCA_963797605.1. Classification (GTDB taxonomy): domain Bacteria; phylum Actinomycetota; class Actinomycetes; order Mycobacteriales; family Micromonosporaceae; genus DASQPR01. The sequence goes on from CAWCPX010000016.1 coordinate 133,511, forward strand.
CACGGCCCGCACCGGGCCGAAACCGGTCCCATCCTCGTGGGTAGCACCGGCTGGCTGCACCGCTTCCACCCCTGGCTTCTCCCCACCCGCAAACCATGGACAGCCGGCTTCCACGGTGCCGCCGGCCGCTGACTTACCCACTGTAGACGCGGCGGCGGACAACTCCATGAAAGCCGTCAAGCGAAGGTTCCGCAGGCGGGTGTACCGCGACTATGGTTGCGCCGTGCCCCACGCTAACGATGATCACCTGGTGGAGGCCGCGGAAGCACGTCGCGGCCGGTTCGACGCCGCGACTTCGGCCCTGGATCCGCCGTTCGCGATCATCGATCTTGCCGCATTCGACGCGAACGCGGCGGCGCTGGAAAAGCGGGCCGCCGGCGTGCCGATCCGCATCGCCAGCAAGTCCCTGCGGAGCCGCGACCTGATCCGCCGTGCCCTCGACCGGCCCGGCTGGCACGGCGTCATGGCCTTCACGATCCCTGAGGCGATCTGGCTGGTCGAGGGTGGCACGTGCGACGACGTCCTGGTGGCGTACCCGTCCGCCGATCGGGCCGCGCTCCGGCGGATGGCGACCGATCCAGCACTCGCGGCCACGATCACGATCATGGTCGACGGCGTCGAACAGCTCGACTTCATCGACGCCGCGGTGCCGCCGCGCGAACGCGAGCAGATCCGGCTGTGCATCGACCTCGACGCGTCGTGGAAACCGGCCGGCGGGAAGCTGCACGTGGGCGTACGCCGATCCCCGATCCACTCGCCGGCTCAGGCGGCCGCGCTGGCCGCCGCGATCTCGGAGCGGGCCGGGTTCCGGCTGGTCGCCGTCATGTCCTACGAGGCACAAATCGCCGGTCTCGGTGACGCGCCGCCCGGGCGGGCGCTGCGTGGCGCCGCGATTCGGGTGATGCAGCGCCGGTCACTGCCGGAGATCATCGCCCGGCGAGGCGCTGTGGTGGCCGCCGTTCGGCAGCACGCCGACCTGGAGTTCGTCAACGGTGGCGGCACCGGCAGCATCGCCGAGACCGCCGCTGACCCGTCAGTCACCGAGGTCACCGCGGGTTCGGGGCTCTACGGGCCGACGCTTTTCGACGGATACAGCGCATGGCGACCCGTACCGTCCGCGTATTTCGCATTGTCCGTCGTGCGCCGGCCGGCAGCCCACATCGTGACCGTGCTCGGCGGTGGCTGGGTCGCCTCGGGCGAAGCGGGCGTCGCCCGGCTGCCCAGCCCCGTGCTCCCCGCCGGCCTCGGCCTGATCAAGACCGAGGGCACCGGCGAGGTGCAGACGCCGCTCACCGGCCCGGTCGCCGATACGTTACGGATCGGCGACCGGGTCTGGTTCCGCCATGCGAAGGCGGGCGAACTCTGCGAACACGTGGACAATCTGCAGCTCATCGACGGTGACCGGATCACCGGGGAAGCGCTGACCTATCGGGGTGAGCAAAAAACGTTCCTCTAACCGTCCGGCGGGAGCGGTGAGCGGAGTGCTCAGACGTGCACGTGCTGTTGCAGATAATCCCGGATCAGCGATTTCGCCTCAGCCAGGACCCTTTCGTCGCCGTGTGGGTCACGACGGAACGCGAGCTTGATCAGCGCGTCCGCGGTCTCCACGGCCATCGCGATCGGGAAGTCGATGTCGGCCCGGCTCGACAGGTTGCTGAACGCGTCGTTGAGCAGAGCCGTCAGCGCTTCCGCGATCACTTCGTTGTTGTCTTTGTCCTCGTCGAGCAGATGGACGTCGACAACGTCGCCGAAGTGCAGCGTCTTGAATCCCGGCACCTCGCGATGCATCTGGATGTATTCGTCGATGGCCGCGTCGACCCCGTCCCACCAATGGGAGAACTGCGAGTCGGCGAACCGGGCCGTGATCCGGCTCAGGTAGGCCTCGAGGTTCCGCAGTGTCAATGCCTGCACCACTGCGCGCTTGTCCGGGAAGAACTGGTAGATCGAGCCGATGGCGACTCCGGCCCGTTCGGCGAGCAACGTGGTCGTGAGCGCCTCATAACCCATCTCGTCGACGAGTTCGGCGCATGCGTCGAGCATTCGCGCGACTCGCGCTACGCTCCGACCCTGCACCGGCACCCGCCGGAGTGGGCCGCTCGGTGCCGCGCTCTCAGCCGATACGGCATCGGGGGCCGCGTCGACCGTCGTGTGGGCGACCGCGGCGCCGGAGGTAACGCCGACGTCGCTCGCTGTGTCGCCCGAGGCGGCGGGCGCCGCGTCGGGCGGGGTTCCAGCGACGGCCGGTTGAACCGGCAGAGTCGCGTGGGAAGCCTGAGTTGTCACGTGCCACTCCTGTTGTGCGGCAGCCACGCAGAGGTCAAAGAAACCGTCTCCGAGGCTGGCGTTGAAAAGTTCTACTGATCCAACGAGCGCGGAGCGACAACGCCACTGGCGTACTTGACATCTATGTACGCGAGGCGTACTCACATTAGAATTCTTCCGGCCCATGGAGGTTCCACCGAATGAGCGCCCCCGCACCCGACTCGGCCCGTCTGACCTCACCTGGCGGACAGGCCGGCAATGCGTGGTCGAACTGGGCCGGAAATCAGCGGGTGACCGCGTCGCAGGTGGCTCGACCGGGCAACCCGGACGAGGTCCGCGCCACGATCGCGGCGGCTGCGGCGGCCGGTTCCACGATCAAGGCCATCGGCGCTGGCCACTCCTTTACGGCGGCGGCGGTGACCGACGGCGTACGCGTGCATCTCGATAATCTGGCCGATCTGATCGCCGTTGATCGGGAGCGCAAACAGGTCACGGTCGGCGCCGGCATGCGCCTGCACGCCCTCAACGACCTGCTCGCCGCGAACGATCTGGCCCTCGCGAACCTGGGCGATATCGATGTACAAACGATCTCCGGCGCGATCTCCACGGGCACGCACGGTACCGGAGCGGAACTCGGTTGCCTATCGACGTTCGTGGTTGGATTGACTATCGCCACGGGCACCGGCGACGTCATTCGGTGTTCGGCGACCGAGCACGCCGACGTGTTTGCGGCAGCGCGCGTCGGAGTCGGCGCGCTCGGCATCATCATCGATGTCACATTGCAATGCGTCGACGCGTTCACGCTCCGCGCCGACGAGCGCCCGGGGCTGCTGCGCGACGCGTTCGGCGACCTGGAATCGCTCATCGCCGACAACGACCACTTCGAGATGTACTGGTTTCCCTACACCGACCGGGTGCAACTCAAGCGCAATAACCGGGTGCCGGTGGCCGACCAGCCGCTGCCGACCATCAAGGGCTGGCTCGACGACGAATTCCTGCCGAACACCGTCTTCGGCGGCGTCTGCCGGATCGGGCGCGCGATGCCGGCGCTCGTGCCCGGGATCAGCCGCGTCGCCGCTCGGGCCCTGTCCGCCCGGGTCTACACCGACCGGTCCGACCGGGTCTTCTGCACGCCGCGCCGGGTCCGGTTCACGGAGATGGAGTACGGCCTGCCCCGCGAGGCGCTACCGGAGGCGTTCGCGGCACTCCGGAAGATCGTCGACGGGCTGCCATTCAAGATCGCGTTCCCGGTCGAGATCCGGTTCACCGCCGCCGACGACATCTGGCTCTCGCACGGACACGGCCGGGAAAGCGCGTACATCGCGATCCACCAGTTCGTCGGCATGCCTTACGAGCCATACATGCGGGCCTTCGAGAAGGTCACGACAGGACTCGGCGGCCGGCCGCACTGGGGCAAACTGCACTGGCGCGACGCCGAATCGCTCCGAGCCGTCTATCCGAAGTTCGACGACTTCCTGGCCGTACGCGATCGGCTCGACCCCGACCGGATCTTCGCGAACGACTACACGCGGCGGATCTTCGGCGACTGAGCGGCCCCGGGACGTGTGTGGCGGCAGCCGGTTGCGAGACTAACGACCATGGCGGCGCGCGGCTTTCCCTACGAAGACCTCAAAGACTTCCTCGTCGCGCTCGAGCGTGCCGGCGAGTTGAAGCGTGTCACGGTGCCGGTCGACCCGACGCTCGAGATCAGCGAGATCGTGACGCGGACGGTCAGGGCCAAGGGCCCGGCGCTGCTCTTCGAGAAGCCGACCCGCGGCGACATGCCCCTCGCGATCAACCTCTTCGGCACCGACAAGCGGATGGCGATGGCGCTCGGGGTCGACGACGTCGAGGAGATCGGTGCCCGGATCGGTGAGCTGATCAAGCCGGATCTGACCCCGGGCTGGGCCGGCATCCGAGACGGTTTGAGCAAGTTGATGCAGCTGAAAGCCGTACCGCCGAAAAAGGTCAAGGGTGCGCCCTGCCAGGAGGTCGTCTACCGCGGCGCCGACGTGGACCTCGACCGGTTGCCCGGGGTTTGGGTCTGGCCTGACGACGGCGGCATTTACCACAACTACGGCTTAACCCACACGAAGCATCCCGAGACCGGCAAGCGCAACCTCGGCCTCTACCGGTTGCAGCAGCACTCGAAGAACACGCTCGGCATGCACTGGCAGATCCACAAGGACTCGACCGCCCACCACGCCGTCGCCGAACGCCTCGGCCAGCGCCTTCCCGTCGCGATCGCGATCGGCTGCGACCCGGTCGTCAGTTACGCCGCGACCGCGCCGCTGCCCGGTGACATCGACGAATACCTGTTCGCCGGGTTCCTGCGCGGCGAACGGGTCGAGATGGTCGACTGCCTCACGGTGCCGTTGCAGGTGCCGGCACATGCCCAAATCGTTTTAGAGGGGTACGTCGAGCCGGGCGAACGCGCTCCCGAGGGCCCCTTCGGCGACCACACCGGCTTCTACACGCCGGTCGAGCCGTTCCCGGTGCTGCACATCGAAGCGATCACGACGCAGCGCGATCCGATCTACCACTCGATCATCACGTCGAAGCCGCCGCAGGAGGACGGCCCGATCGGCCACGCCACCGAGCGCATCTTCCTGCCGCTGATCAAGATGCTGGTTCCGGACATCCACGACATGGCGCTGCCGGAACCGGGCGTGTTCCACAACTGCCTGATCGTGTCGATCGACAAGCGCTATCCGAAGCACGCGCAGAAGGTGATGAGCGCGGTCTGGGGCGCCCACCTGCTGTCGCTGACGAAACTCGTGGTCGTGGTCGACGCCGACTGTGACCCGCACGACTATGCCGAGGTCGCGTTCCGGGCGTTCGGTAACGTCGATTACGCGCACGATCTCGTCGTCACGTCCGGGCCGGTCGATCACCTCGATCACGCGTCGTACCAGCAGTTCTGGGGTGGCAAGGCGGGCATTGACGCGACACGCAAGACGCGGGCCGAGGGTTATCACCGCGGCTGGCCGGAAGAGATGGTGATGTCACCGTCGGTTGTGGACACCGTGAACAGACGATGGGCGGAGTACGGGCTGTGACGATTACCGTGCCGGCGGCGGCAACTCCGAACCCGGTCAAAGCGTTTCTCGGGCTCGTCAAGGTGGAGCACAGCATCTTCGCGCTGCCGTTCGCCTACATGGCCGCGTTGACCGCGATGGTGCCGCACGTCAACTGGGCGAAGCTGCTGCTCATCACGATCGCGATGGTCGGCGCGCGGACGTTCGCGATGGCCGCCAATCGGATCCTCGACCGGCACATCGACGCCCGGAACCCGCGTACGGCCGGGCGGGAACTGGTCACCGGCGTAGTCAGCGTCCGGACCGCGTGGCTCGGTGCCGCTGCGGCGATCGTCGTGTTCCTCGGTGCCGCGGCACTCCTCAACCCGCTGTGTCTCGCGCTGGCGCCGCTCGCGGTCGTGCCGCTCGTCGTCTACCCGTACGCGAAGCGCTTCACCAACTGGCCGCACGCGATCCTCGGCATCGCTCAGATGATCGGCCCGGTCGGAGCGTGGATCGCGGTCACCGGCACGCTCGCCGGATCCGGGCCGGCCTGGGTGCTCGGTGCCGCTGTCGGCCTGTGGATCGGCGGCTTCGACCTGATCTACGCCTGCCAGGACATCGACGTCGACCGGGAGATCGGCGTGCACAGCGTCCCGGCACGGTACGGCGTACGGTTCGCGCTCTACGCCTCCACGGTGGCGCACGTCGTCACGTTCGCGTTGTTCGTCTGGTTCGGGCAGCTCGTCGGCTTCGGCTGGCCGTGGTGGATCGGGCTCGCCGTGACAGCGGTCGCGTTCGCGTACGAGCACGCGATCGTCAAGCCGACCGACCTGTCCCGGGTCAACCGCGCGTTCTTCCAGGCCAACGGCTTCGTCGGGATCGCGTTGTTCGCGTTCGCGCTGATCGACCTGGTGTCACGGCTCCATCTGCGCTGACGGCGGGCGGTAGCGACCGCTCGCAGCGGACCAGTCAATGTTCGCCCGCACCCACGTCTTGAACCCCTGCACGTAATCGGTCAGGCCGACGGCGAGGTCGGGCAGCGCGTCCGCGTCGTACCACAGCCGGCGGATGCCGTCGTTGACCATGTCCGTCGCGACCGCCCGGGCGAGCGGGGTGGAGAGGCCACCGGTGCGCCGCAGCACGAGCACGAGGTTGTGGTCGGCACCGGCGGCCTCCTCCTTCTCCATCGAGGCGAGGTCGTTGATCCACGCGACCACGTCACCGGCGGTCGTACGCAGTGCCTCGACGCTCGGATGGAAGTGCACCGCGTCGGCCAGTGGCTCGTGCGTGCCGAGTTGGATCAGGTCGAACAGCAGACCGCACGCGGACGTGGCTCGCCGGAGCTGGAGATATTCGTCGAGGGACGGCAGCCGGGACGCGGCGCGGTATTTCAGCTCCGTGCAGACGCCGTCGAGGAACGTCGCCATGCTGTAGCCGAAACGGGCCTGCCACGAGTGCGGCATCTGTTCCGCCGTGCGCACCCACAGGTCACCGAGCGCGACCGTCAGCGGCGCCGTCGCGTCGAGGCCGGCCCGGCCGTCACGCCGCCAGAACCGCATCCGCGGGAACCGGCCACCGTGGAGGTAGGAGTTGATCGCGCGGAACTCGGCACGCACCGCCGGCAACTCCGGGGCGGCCCGCACATCATAGAGATCGTCGAGCACCGCGATGTAGATCAACCAGCCGGTGATCAAAACCCGATCGTCGAGGGTGGCGTGTGGATAGGCGCGGGAGGCCAGCTCGGCGAACCGCGCCGCGTCAAGCCGCGCCCGGATGCGCTCACTGGGCGTCAACCCGATGCTCGAAGCCCACTCCATCGACCGTGCGTGAACGTCATCGACGTCAGCTCCGACGATCGACTCCATAGGACATAACAGACCGCCAACGGCCCCCCGCATGTCAGCCTCCCCAGCGCCGCATGTCTGTGTCCGTAAGAAGTGTGCATGAGGGACCGGCAATAGGTGCGATGGGTGCGAGGCTGGCCACGGTCGACGGGTCGCAAGGCGGAGGAGTTGGCAATACTGCTTGTGCATTGGCGACGACGACAACGCCGCGAAGCGCTGGCCATGGCCAGCCGCAGCCCCATCCGCGCCTGTTGCCGGTTCCTCTTATCTAGTTTTGACGCATTGATCTTGTCCGATGGGATCCTCGAACGCAACAGTTTCCCGATGAAAGATCGTGCGAAAATGTGATCATGCGTACACCGTGGGTCGTCGGCGTCTCCGGAGCGTCCGGCACGCCCTATGCCGCCGCCGTGCTCCGAGCTCTGATCGAGGGCGGCCACCCCGTCGATCTCGTCGTCTCCCGGGCGGCCCGGCTGACGATCCTCGACGAGACCGGCGCGCCCTTCCGGGACACGCACTGGCGTGACGACCTCTCCGGCTGGCTCGGCATCGAGACCGACATCGCGGACGTCACGTACTGGCCGGCGGGCGACCTCGCGGCCGGGCCGAGCAGCGGTTCCTATCCGGCGGCGGGCATGCTCATCGTGCCGGCGAGCACGGCAGCCTGCGCCGGCATCGCGATCGGTCTCTCGAAGGACCTGCTACAGCGCGCGGCCGAGGTCAATCTGAAGGAAAGGCGACCAGTGGTCGTCGTACCCCGGGAAACGCCCGTCTCCCGAAGCCATCTGACCCATCTGATCGCCCTGATCGACGCGGGTGCGGTCGTGCTACCCGCGAGCCCCGGTTTCTACGCCGCCGGCGCACGCGCCAGCTCCGCCCAACTCGTCGACTTCATCGCGGGAAAGGTGCTCGACGCGGTCGGCGTCAAGCACTCCCTGTTCGAACGGTGGCGCGGCGAGTTGGGCTCAGGCCGCACCACCGGACAATGATCTGTTATTGCGGCCTGTGCCCGTTCGTCGGATGTGCCGGCGGCGCGTCGTCCTCAAAACCGGCCAGCCCTTCGCCCTCGAGCAGGGCTCGGACCTCGGATTCGCGGAAACGACGGTGGCCGCCGGGCGTGCGGATGCTGCCGATACGGCCTGCCGCTGCCCACCGAGTCACCGTTTTAGGGTCGACGCGGAACAGCGCGGCCACTTCGCCCGGCGTCAGCAGACGATCTCCAGTGTCCACGACCCCTCCTTGCGTCTGCGAGACCGCTGCAGATGGTCGTTGACCTGCAACTAAGCCTCTAATGGGACGTATCCCCATTAAACACTCGCCGAGGAGAGCTATCCCAGGAACGGAGAAATCGGACGCTGAGCGCGCGGGGCCGGTATGATTCGCGAAAAACATTCTCTTCCACGCGTAAAACAGCCCGGTCAGACCCCTTTTCTGGACTTGACCGGGCTGCTCTTCAGCGGCTGAAGGTGCGCTTTCTTTTAGCGGCTGAACGTACGCGGTCCGCGATCTTCACGGTGCACGAACGGACGGTCGGCACGCGGCCGGTCATCACGCCGACGGTCGGCCCACGGACGGTCGGCAGCGGGCCGGTCGGTCGACGGACGCGGTCGGTCCGTGGCCGCACGATCGGTCGACGGACGGTCGCCCTGCGCACGGTACGGCGGCCGGCGGTCACCGCTCTGCGGACGGTCGTCACGACGGTCACCGTGGAAGGTGCGGTGCGGCCGGGCCGGGCGGTCACCGTATCCGCCACGATCACGGTCACCGTAGCCACCGCGACCACGGGGAGCCGACGGCTCTTCGATGCGGACCGGGATGCCACTCGGCGTACGCGCGCCGGTGACCTTGGCCAACTCGGCCGAACCGAGCGTGACCTCGGTGCGCTCCGGCATGACACCGGCGCGCTCGAGCATCGAATAGGTCGAGCGACGCTGACGCGGCATCACCAGCGTGGCCACCGTGCCGGACTCACCCGCGCGCGCCGTGCGACCGGCACGGTGCAGATAGTCCTTCGAGTCCTTCGGCGGGTCGATGTGCACGACCAGCGAGATGCCGTCGACGTGGATGCCACGGGCGGCGACATCGGTCGCGACGAGCACGTTGACCCGGCCCTCACGGAACTCGGCCAGCGTGCGGGTGCGGACCCGCTGAGTCTTGCCACCGTGCAGGCCACTCGCGCGGACGCCGACGGCGAGTAGCTGATCGGCGAGCCGGTCAACGGCCATCTGCGTGCGGACGAACATGATCGTGCGGCCCTCTCGGGCGCCGATCGCGTTGATGATGTCGTTCTTCTCACGCGGCGGGATCAGCAGCAGGTGGTGCTCCATCGTGGACACCGAGTCGCTGGCCGGGTCGACCGAGTGCGTGACCGGGTCGTGCAGGAAGCGCTTGACCAGGGAGTCGACGTCGCCGTCGAGCGTGGCCGAGAACAGCATGCGCTGACCGGCCTCCGGCGTCTGCTCCAGCAGCGCCGTCACGTCCGGCAGGAAGCCCATGTCGGCCATCTGGTCGGCCTCGTCGAGCACGGTGATCTCGATCGCGTCCAGCGACATCTCGCCACGCTCGATCAGGTCAGTGAGGCGACCCGGCGTCGCGACCATGATGTCGACACCGCGGCGGAGATCACGGATCTGCTTGTCATAGGCGGTGCCACCGACCGCGGTGCGGCTGAACAGGCCGAGCGCGCGCGCAAGCGGTGTGATCGCGTCGTTGACCTGCATCGCGAGTTCGCGCGTCGGCACCAGGATCAGCGCCTTCGGCTTGGTCGGAGCGGCCTTGCCACTGTCGGCGACCCGGATGAGCAGCGGGATGCCGAACGCGAGGGTCTTGCCCGAACCGGTCTGACCGCGGCCGAGCACGTCGCGTCCGTTGATCGCGTCGGGAATGGTCGCGGCCTGGATCGGGAACGGTGCGCTGATGTTCTCGCGGGCCAGCGTCGCCACGAGGCGCTGCGGCACGCCGAGGTCGGCGAAGGTCACGCTGATCTCGGGCTCGACCTCTACCGACGGGGTCTCGATCTCGATGGCGACCTCGGGCTGGGCGTCGGCCACCTGCTGGGGTTCGGCCACCTGCTGGGCGTCGATCGGCTGAGCGTCGGTCACCGGCGAGGATTCCGCTTCGGCCTGGGATTCCGCTTCGGGCTGGGATTCAAAAAGAGAGGGGAACGAACTGGCGTCCACGAACGCGTCGCGGGCAGGGTGCAGCGTCATTGAATGGGTTAAACCTTCCGGGGTTGGGCGCAGCTTCGCGTATGGCCCTTGCGACGGATATGAATCCCGTCACACACTCGCCCGGAAGTACGCCCTTAAGCACGCCCCTCATGGGCGCGCCGATGAATGAATAAACAAAGTCTACCGCACTGAAGGTCAACGGCGCTCGGTCGGTGAGCGGGCCCACATGTCGACGCGGATCAACTTCTTCACTCCATGGTACGGGTGCCCGGAGCGAACACCCACCGTCAGCTGTTGAGCCAGACGCTGATCGCCGGGCCGTAGAGGAAGGCGATCACGAGGATGCCGAGCAGCGCGGCCACGACCCCGATTCGCAGCAGACGCTGTGCGGTCGAAATCGGCTCCTCGTCCTCTTCTTCCTCGGTCGTGGACGCGTCGCGATAGACGGTGCCGGCGGATTCGGCCGCGACCATGGTGGAGCCCCGGACCGTGCTGCGCCAGTCCTCGTTCGAGTAGACGGCGGTCTGGCCGGACCCCGGTGGCTCCGCGGAGGTGGCCGACTCGGGTCCGCCGGCCTCGATGATGGTGGCGGAAGCGCTGGCCGGAGCGGGTGTGCTCGGCGTCGACACAGAACCGGGCAACGGCGGCATGATCGCGCGCGGGGCCACGATCGGCCGGTCCAGGTCCTCTTGCTCCCGTGCCCGGGCGATCTGTGGCACCTCGGCCCGGAACGCGGCCATCCCACGGACGGGAGCCACTCCGTTCGAACCCGAACCGTTGTACGTCGAGCCGTTGGCCGGTGGCGCGTCCGTCGGAGACCCGTACGCGGAGCCGTTCGGTCGGGAGCCGTTGATCACGGAGCCGTTCGTGGCGGAACCGTTGATCGAGGACCCGTTAACCGCAGGTCCGTTGATCGTGGACCCGTTGACGACCGAACCGTTGCCGACCGAACCGTGCAGCGACGAGCCGTTCGGCATCGCGCTGTGGCCACCGGACGCGTCCTCATCAGGGTAAGGGCCGGTCGCTTCCGGTTCGGTGAAGCCTCGGTAGACGGCCGGCTCAGCGCGCCGCGAGCCGCCGGACCGGGTCAGGACCTCCGAGCGAGCCGCCTGATCGAGACGGGCCGAGATTTGCGCTCGGAGGGCGGCGTCGGAGCGCCGAACCACTTCCGCGCGCACCGGCCGATCTTCCGGCTCCATGATGTCGACGTGCGACGTACGCTCCGGCGCGGGCTCCCACTCGGACGGGCCGCGACTCGGCGCGATGCCACCCGACGAGCCGCCACCAGACGGGCCGTCACCCGGGCGGTCGCTGTAGGACGTGCCCCGGGACCAGTCGTTGTCGACCGGTCCGTTACTGGGCATCGACGGCGGCGGGAACGGTATCGGGTCGGGCGCCGGCGGCTGGGGCTGTGGGGGTTCCGGATACGGGGGTTCCGGATACGGCGGCTGCGGGGGCTGTGGCGCCGGGTACGGGTCCGGCACCGGCGGCGGGAAGGGCGTCGGCTCGGGCATCGGCGGCAACGGACGGGGCTCGGCAGGCGGCGGCGGCTCCGGGGGCGCCGGTGGCAGCGGCGGGATCGGCGGCTCCACGGCCGACGGCAACCCGTCGATGTTCAGTGACCGGGCCCGGCGCGACGGAAGCTCGATGATGTCCGGCACGTCCGGGGCCTCGAAGAGCGTCGAGCGACCGGGGGCTGGGTCTGCGTCTTCGTAACCGGCGGCTTCGGTGCGCATCAGCGGCTGTTGCGGGTGAAGAGGTTCGCGGCGCTCGTCCGGCCGCGGCGAATATGCGGGGGGTTCCGGCAGATCGGACGGCTCCGGATAATGACGAACCGCCTCAGCTTCCGCGCGGACAGCTTCCGCGCGCTCAGCCTGGGCCCGGGCATCCGCCGCTCGCGCGGCGTCGAATCGCGCGGCGTCGCCCTGAGCAGCGTCAAACCGAGCAGCTTCGCGCTGAGCGCCGTCAAACCGAGTGGCTTCGTGCTGAGCAGCATCAAACCGAGCAGCTTCCGCTCGGGCTTCTTCCGCGCGCGCCATTTCGGCACGCGCCGCCTCGAAACGCTCCTCTTCAGCTCGCGCTGCCTCGAAACGCGCGGCCTCAGCACGCGCCGCTTCGACGCGCTCCTCTTCAGCTCGCGCTGCCTCGAAACGCGCGGCCTCAGCACGCGCGGCCTCGACGCGATCCTCCTCAGCGCGCGCGGCCTCGAAACGCGCGGCCTCAGCACGCGTGGCTTCGATGCGCTCCTCTTCAGCTCGCGCGGCCTCGGCACGCGCAGCTTCGGCACGCGCTTCTTCCGCTCGCGCGGCTTCGGCCCGGACGGCTTCCGCGACCGCGGTCTCCGCGCGGATGGAGTCGAGTAGAGCGGCATCATGCTGGGCAAACGCGTATGACGTGGGCTCGGGCGACTCCGGCTCGCGCGACGCGGGCTGGCCCGACACCGGCAACTCGGAGTCCGCAGCGGCCGGTTCCGGTGCCCGGAAGTCGGGCAGCGACGAGACCGGCGTGACCATCGGCGCTGGTTGAGGCGAAGCGACGGCGTCCGGGTCGGCGAAATCGGCGAGCGACGGAGTTGCCAGGGAGGCGGCGGGCACCTGCGCGGTCGCGCGTACCCGATAAGGCGCTCCATTGGTTGGCCGTGCGGGACTGACCGGGTCGGACGCGGCGACGTCGGCCTGCGACGGGCGCCGGTCGTCGTCTCGCGAGCGCGCCGTCTCCGCAGGCTGCCAGACCTGGTCGGGAGCCGGCCGGGACGCTTCCGACGCCTGCCGCTGCTCCTGGGCCAGCCATGACGGATCCGATGGCGGCCGCTGTTCGGGGGTCTGCCACGACGACGCCGGCGTCTGCCACGCCGCGTCGGGTGCGGGCGACACCGATTCGCTCGCGCCGGGCGCGGAGCCGCCACCAAACGCGGACCAGGGCGAACCCTCGTCGGGCTCGGAACCGCCCTGCGCGAACGAGGCCCAGGGCGCGTCGGCACCGTTGCGAGCGATGCGCCGGGGCAGCGGATCAACGGCCGCGGCCTCGTCAACGTACGGCGCCGGCGTCGGTGCCGGAGGCTCAGGGACGGGCGGGTCCTGATCGGCCGGACCGAGGAGACCGAGCCAGGCCTGCTCGCGGCGGCCTTGGCGTGGCGGCAGCGACGGCTCCGGAGCGACGGCCGGATCATCGGCGAATTGACCTGCGCGAGGAGCCGGGATGTGTGGCGCCGGATCATCCGTCCAGTCGGGGGCCTGCGGCGCCACGCTGGCGCGATAGACCGCGGCACCGCGCGGCATCACCGCATCGGGCCCGGGCGTCATCCGAAGCGAGTCCGGCACGCTCGCGCGGCCCGGTGTCACGCTAGCCCGCCCGGACGCCACGACGGGGCGCTCCGGCGTCTCGGAGTCGTAGTCCCGATCCGACGCGCGCTCGTCCATTCGCTGCCTCCCTACGGCGCTTTTGGCCGGTCTGACTCAGGCGTCGTCTACCCACGCTCACGGCATTGCCCACGCTCACGGTGCCATATCAACGCTCAAACGCACAGTCCGGCTACGCCAAAGGCGACTACCCATGCGCAATCACGTCGCGCTAGCGGTCGGATCCCCACTCGGTGTAACCGAAGGTGCACTCGATGAAGGCTCATCCGACGGATCGCTCGGGCTCGGGGCCTGGGTCGGTGGTGCGGTCGACGGCGGTGGAGTCGATGGCGGGTCGCTCGGGGTCGATGGAGGTGTCGACGGCGGCGATGATGGCGTCGTCGGAGGCGCGGTCGGGCTCGTCGGAGGCGGCGACGGCGAAACCGGTGGCTTCGGCGGCGTTGGCGTTGGTGTGGGAGTCGGCGTCGGGGTCGACTTGGGTGGCGTCGGCGGCGTGGCCGGTGGCGTCTGCGGCGGCGCGGGGATGGCCGGCAGCACGCGACCGGCGCTGAAGAAGTGGCTCCACCAGATCCCGGCGATCTTGACATTTTCGCCGGACGTCGGTGCCTCGATCATCTTGTTGCCGCCGAGGTACATGCCGACGTGCGACACCGAAGTCCAGCTGGTGCCGTTGGTGCCGCTGAAGAACAGCAGGTCACCGGGCAACAGCTCGCTCACGCTGACCCGGGTGAGCGCGTGTTCCTGGTAGTCGGCGATCCGTGGAATCGTCACGCCGACCGAGCGGTAGGAAGCCCAGGTCAGACCGGAGCAGTCATAGCTGTCGGGGCCTTCGGCTCCGAACACGTACGGCTTGCCGAGCTGCTTCAACGCGAATTGCACGGCTTCGAGCGCCTTCGGGTTGGCGGCCTGGCCGTTCGCGTTTTTCCCGAGGTTGAGCGACTCGCCCGTCTTCGTGTCGGCGGAGTCCTGCACGGCGAGCGCGGCGGCGATGGCGACCTGGTTGGTGACCTTCAGTTTGTTGAGCGCGACCGTCCGCGTGGTGAACGAGGTTTGCATCGTGTCTCGCTGCGTCGACAGCGCGAGTTGCGCGTCGAGAGCTGCATTGTATTTCGCCTGGGCCTTGGCGACGGCGAGGCGGGCCTGGGTGAGCGCGACCGCGGCGGCCTCACCATCGGACGGCGCCGCACCCATGCCCGGGACGAGCAAGCCGAGCCCGTTGATCGTGTCGCCGAGCGGACTGTAGGGCCCGAGACCCTGTGAGTTTTCATACATGTCGGTCGCGGCCCGGTTGACCGCCTGCTGTGCGCGGGTCTGTTCGGAGACGGCGTTTTGCCAGACCGTGTAGGCGTTGCCCGTCAATTGGACGTCGGCCTCGACCGATTCCTGCATCGCCTGGACCTGCTGGCCAAGGGCCTCCAGCGACGCTTCCTCCTGAAGGATCTGCAGCGCCAGCGGAGAAGCCGTGGCTCCCGGCGAGGGTGTCGGCGACGCGGCGACGACCGGCCGGGCCGGCACCGGCGACGCGTCAGCGGGTCTGGCGACAAACACGCAAATAGCGGTGCAAGCGGCGATAGCGACTATCGGCCGCCATGCCCTTTTTGTTCGCTCCCGACCCACCACGCGCTTCTCGACCCACCCGTCATCATTGGCACCTCTGCTTTTACTACCTCACTTCGGTCACACCTGTCACTACGTAGAGCGGTCTCAGATCGCCATGAAGGGTGAAGTCTCGGGATACGCCGAGTGACCGATGATCTCGCCAAAGGTGACCGGTCACCTCTCGCCCGGAGTCTGTTCGGCACTCGGCGGTAGGCTCTGTTGCGAATGAAAGGGAGGTGGCGGGCGTGACGATGGCAGGCATGGACGCGGGGCTCAAGCGTGAACTCGAGGCCAAGGTCTACGAGGGAGTGCGGCTGACCCGCGAAGACGGTGAGGCGCTCTACGCGTCCGACGACTTGGCGTGGCTGGGTCGGCTGGCCCACCACAAGCGCACCGAACTCAACGGCGACCGCGTGATGTTCAACGTCAACCGCCATCTCAACCTGACCAACGTGTGTTCGGCCAGCTGCGCATACTGCTCCTTCCAGCGCAAGCCGGGCGAGAAAGACGCCTACACGATGCGGGTTGAGGAAGCCGTGCGCCTGGCGAAGCAGATGGAAGGCGAGCAGCTCACCGAGCTGCACATCGTCAACGGTCTGCACCCGACGCTGCCGTGGAAGTATTACCCGCGCGTGCTTCGCGAGTTGAAGACCGCGCTGCCCAATGTGAAGCTCAAGGCGTTCACCGCGACCGAGGTGCAATGGTTCGAGAAGATCTCCGGCCTCGGCGCCAGCGAGATCCTCGACGAGTTGATCGACGCCGGGCTCGAGTCGCTGACCGGCGGTGGAGCCGAGATCTTCGACTGGGAGGTGCGGCAGCACATCGTCGACCACAACACCCACTGGGAAGACTGGTCACGCATTCACCGCCTCGCACACAGCAAGGGCCTCAAGACGCCCGCCACCATGCTCTACGGGCACATCGAAGAGCCACGGCACCGCGTCGATCACGTGATGCGCCTGCGTGAGCTGCAAGACGAGACCGGTGGCTTCGCCGTCTTCATCCCGCTGCGCTACCAGCACGACTTCGTCGACTCGAAAGACGGCATCGTGCGCAACCGGCTGCAGGCTCGCACGACGATGGCGAGCCCGGCCGAGTCGTTGAAGACGTTCGCGGTCTCCCGGCTCATGCTCGACAACTTCCCGCACGTCAAATGCTTCTGGGTGATGCACGGCGTGTCGGTGGCACAGATGTCGCTCAACTTCGGCGTCGACGACCTCGACGGTTCGGTTGTCGAATACAAGATCACACACGATGCCGACGCGTACGGCACGCCGCAGACGATGCACCGCGAGGATCTGCTGACCCTGATCCAGGACGCGGGTTTCCGGCCGGTCGAGCGCAACACGCGCTACGAAGTCGTCCGCGAATACGACGCGCCGGTCTCGCTGGCCGAGCGCCGTTCCGAGCCGCAGCAGGTCTGGGCGTAGTGGACGCGTGTGGGCGTGATGGGTTCGCCGCCGTGAGATCGCGATCGTGATGTCACCGGCGAACCCACCGCGCTCGCCCAAGCCCGAGCCGCCGTCGAAGCCATCATCCGCGCGGGCGGCCAACTTCCCGCGCCGTGACGCCGACGGCCGCATCGCGCAATTGCCCGACATGCTCGGCGGCGTCTTCTTCTACCTGGTCGTGGGCACGATCGTGCTGGTCGCGATCGACGGCCTCGTCTCGCTCTTCAATATCGGCAGGTTCGGCCACGTCTCCGGTTGGCTCGCCGGCATCCTGCTCGTCTTCATGTTCGTGGAAGATTTCCGGAGCTGGAAGGGCGCACCGCTGCGGATCGCGGTCGCGTTCGTGGGAGCGGTGTTGGGCATCCTCGCCGGCTCCGCGCTCGGCGGTCGCATCGACCTCCCCGCCGTGTTCGCCGGCGCGATCAGCGTCGCGCTCGCCGGCGTCATCTACGCGCTCGTCTGGTTCTTCGGCATCCGATTCGTTGTCAGCCGACTTGGGGAAAGGTAACGACCCGTGAAGTTCCCTCCGATGGTCAAATACACGCTGGCGCGCGTCGGGATGTTCGTCGTCGTCGCGTTCGCGCTCATCCCGCTGCATGATCTCCTGCTGCAACTGCTCATCTCCGCTGTCGTGACGAGCATCGCGTCGCTCTTCCTACTCCGGGGCTGGCGCAACGAGGTCGCGGGCACGCTGGAGCGATCGATGTCAGCGCGCCGGCTCGAAAAGGAGCGGCTTCGGTCCGCCCTCGCCGGCGACGACGAGTAGCTTCCGCGCAGCTCAGCCCTTGCCCCGCTCGGCTCACGGGCATCGTGAGATAGAGTCACGTGACCGCTTCGCAGCGAAGCCGGTGTGACTCCGGCGCTGTCCCGCAACTGTGATGCCCCTTGACGCGTTCCGACGCGACGACGGGGACAAGCCAGGTCGCCTGCTAGCGGTCGCGAATTGCGCTCTCGAGGAGGGGCGCCTCGCGGGCAGGGGCACCCTCCCGGTCGGCGAAGCACCTAGAAACCTCGGCCGACAGGAGGAATTATGTCCAGACCCGTGCCCGCAGCCCTCGCGGCTCTCACCGTTGCCGCTCTCGCGCTCGCTGGTTGCGCGTCCAGCAGCAAGACCACGGCCACCCCGCCCGCGTCGACGACACCCACAGCCGGCGAGACGTTCCCGGTCACGCAGGACGGCACCACCGTCGCGGCGAAGCCGATGCACATCGTCTCGCTGTCACCGACCGCCACCGACATGCTGTTCTCGATCGGCGCCGGCTCGCAGGTGATCGCCGTCGACAAGAACTCCGACTACTTCGGCGCGCAGGCACCGGCGCAGACGCCGCCGGCGAACATCGACGCCTACAAGCCCAACGCCGAGTCCATCGCCGCGCTGAGCCCGGACCTCGTCGTGATCGCGAGCGACACCGACAAGATCCAGGAGCAGCTGACCGCGCTGAAGATCCCGGTCTACGTCGCTGCCGCGGCCGTCACGCTCGACGACACCTACAAGCAGGAGACGGCGCTCGGCGCGCTGACCGACAACGTGACCGGCGCCACGAAGGTCGTCGCGGATGAGAAGGCCGCGATCGCCGCCGACCTCGCGAACCTCCCCACGCGCGCGAAGCCGCTGAGCTACTACTACGAACTCGACCCGACGTTCTACTCGGTCACGTCGAAGACGTTCATCGGATCGGTGCTGGCGATGGCACGCCTGACGAACATCGCGGATCCATCCGACGTCAGTGGCAAGGCGTTCGGTTATCCGCAGCTCTCGGCCGAGACGATCATCAAAGCCAACCCGGACATGGTCCTG
Source organism: uncultured Actinomycetota bacterium (assembly GCA_963797605.1). GTDB lineage: Bacteria > Actinomycetota > Actinomycetes > Mycobacteriales > Micromonosporaceae > DASQPR01. The sequence goes on from CAWCPX010000016.1 coordinate 152,014, forward strand.
CTGGCCGACACGGTCTGCTGCAAGCAGTCCCTCGCCACCGTGTCCACCCGGCCGGGTTGGTCGACGCTGACCGCCGTGAAGAGCGGCCACGTCCTGGCGCTCAACGACGACATCGCTTCGCAGTGGGGCACTCGCGTGCCGGCGCTGCTCCAGTCCGTCCTCGCTGAGGCAGCGAAGATCCCCGCTTCGTGACCCGCATGGCCACCACGACGTCGGTCGCCGCGAGCAGCACCGAGCCGGCGCGCCTGAAGGTGCGCTGGCTCGTCGCCGGCATCGTCGCGGTGATCGTCGCCGCGGTGGCCGGGCTCGCGATCGGACCCGGTACGGATCAATCCGATCGGCGTCTTCATCGAACTGCTCGACCTGATCCCGGGCGTACACCTGCACAGTGGCCTGTCCGTGCCGGAAGCCGCGATCGTCACGCAACTGCGGCTCCCCCGGGTCTGCCTCGGCCTGCTGGTCGGGGCGATGCTGGCGCTCTCCGGGGCCAGCTACCAGGGCGTCTTTCGGAACCCGCTCGCCGACCCGTACCTACTCGGGGTGGCGGCCGGGGCCGGGCTCGGTGCGACGGCGGCGATCGCGTACCGGCACGCGTTCGGAAACCTGCCCGGCGCGGGTGGGGCCGGCACACCGCTCGGCGTGCCGTTCTTCGCGTTCGCCGGGGCGCTGGTCGCGGTGTCGTTGACGTTCCTGCTCGGTGCCGCGGGCGGTCGCAACCGCACCCCGGCCACACTCGTCCTCGCCGGCGTCGCGGTGTCCGCGTTCCTCGCCGCCGGGCAGAGCTATGTGCAGCAGCGGTACGTCGAAACGATCCGCGAGGTCTACTCCTGGATCCTCGGCCGGTTGACCACCGCCGGTTGGCACGATGTGCTGCTACTCCTGCCGTACGCGCTGGTCACGGGCATCGTGATGATCTCGCAGCGACGGCAACTCGATGTGATGTCGGTCGGTGACGAGGAGGCGACGAGTCTCGGTGCGAACCCTCGCCGTACCCGGCTGATTCTGATCATCGCGGCGTCACTCGGCACCGCCGCGGCCGTCTCCGTGTCCGGCCTGATCGGTTTCGTCGGCATCATCGTGCCACACACGATCCGGCTCATGGTCGGCACGAGTTACCGCGTGATCCTGCCGCTGTCAGCCCTCTTCGGAGCTGCCTTCCTCGCGCTGACCGACCTCGGCGCGCGCACGCTGCTCGCGCCGGACGAGATCCCGATCGGCGTCGTTACCGCGTTTTTCGGAGCGCCGTTCTTCATCCTGATCCTCCGAACCTCCAAGCAGCTGCGATGACGACGGCGGTCAGCGTGCGCGAGGTCGGGGTCACGCTCGACCACACCGAGATCGTGCGCGGCGTAAGCCTCGACGCGGCCGCCGGTGAATGGCTGACGATCATCGGGCCGAACGGCGCCGGCAAGTCCACACTGTTGCGGGCGATCGCGGGGCTACTGCCGTTCACCGGCCGGATCGACCTCTTCGGGCAGCCACTGGCCGACATGAAACGGCGGGTCCGGGCACAGCGCGTCGCGATGGTCATGCAGGACCCGATCGTCCCCGCAGGCATGGCAGTGCTGGATTACGTGCTGCTCGGCCGTACCCCCTATATGTCCGCTTTGGGTCGTGAATCTGCTCGTGACCTGAGCGCGGTCGCCGCCGTGCTCGACCGGCTCGACCTGCACGGGTTCTCCGGCCGCCGGCTGGACACGCTGTCCGGCGGCGAGCGGCAACGCGTCTTTCTCGCCCGCGCGCTCGCTCAGGGTGCCAGCCTGCTGCTGCTCGACGAGCCGACATCCGCGCTCGACATCGGCCACCAGCAAGACGTGCTCGATCTCGTCGACGGCCTGCGCAAAGACGGTGACCTCACCGTGCTCTCGACGATGCACGACCTGTCGATCGCCGGTGAGTACGCGGATCGCATGGTCATGCTCGCCGGTGGCCGTGTCGTCGCGGCCGGCTCGCCGCACGAGGTGCTGACCGAGCAACTGCTGGAAGACCATTACCACGCACGGGTACGGGTGATCGCCGGCGAGAACGGGCCGCTGATCGTGCCGATTCGCGGCTAACCGGGTGGGTTGCGATTCGACCGTGCCGATTCACGGTTGCCCCGACCACCACAACGCACCACGATCCACTTGCCAGTTATCGGGCCTTCGATCGGCGAATCTTGGTCGCTCGGGACGCAGTACGTTAAGAAACGGCTAACCCAGCTGGGGTGGCATCGGTGCACTGTGGACGATCGCGAGCCGCGAGACCGCGCGGGTCAGCACGACGTAGAGCCGGTTGAGACCCCGTGGTTCGGCCGCGACGATCTCGGCCGGTTCGACGATGATCACGTGGTCGTATTCGAGACCCTTCGCGACCGAGGCCGGCAGCACGCTGACCCGCTCGTCGGCGTCGGTGCCACCGAAGGCGATCCCGGCGGACGTGAGCGCCTGCGCCATCGCCGGCACGGCCGCATCGGCCACGATCACGCCGACCGAGCCGTCGTACGCCAGCGCCGCCCCCACCTCGGCGACCACGGCATCGGCGAGGTCGGTCACGGCGCGAACGGTCAGCGAGCCGTCGTGGCGCAGCGATTGCGCCGGCGGCACCGCGACATCGAGCGCGGGCAGCAGCCGGTTGGCGAGCGCGAGGATCGACTCCGGCACCCGGAAGCCCATCGTCAGCGGCACCACCGGTGCGTCCGGCTTGCCGAGATGTCCGAGCGTGTCGCGCCAGTCGCGAGCGGCCCACGGCGAGGTGCCCTGGGCCAGGTCGCCGAGCAGCGTGACCGAGCCGTGCTCGCATCGTCGCGCGATCGCCCGGCACTGCATCGGCGAGAGGTCCTGCGCCTCGTCGATCACGACGTGGCCGAAGCCACCGGGGCGTTCGAGCAGCCCAGATGCCTCGTCGAGGAGCACGGCGTCGGCCGCCGACCATTTCGCCGCGCGCACCGATCGGGGCGGCTTCGGCCACAGGATCGAGGCTTGCTCGTCGGCCGTCAGCACGCCCTCGGCCGCCTCCGCCAACGCGTCCGGGTCGCTGAGCAGCGAAAACACGAGCGCTTCCGGTGTCACGGCCGGCCAGGACGCGTCGAGGAAGCCGGTGACCTGCGACGACCTGCCCATCTTCCGCAGCCAGGCGTCGCTCGGTGACTCGGCGCGCCGGGCCTCCGACTGCCGCTGCAGCATCGAGACGACCCGCGACCGTACGCGTTCCCGGCCGAGCGCGTACGGCGGGTCCTCGCGGCGGACGTCGTCGACGATCCGGCGCAACGCGTCGATCGAGATCCGCCACCGATGCGAGCCGTCCGGGACCTCCATCGGCGCCGCCGGCTTGCCGATCCGGGCCGCAAGCGCGCGGCGAAGCACCTCGGCCATGCGTACGTCGTGCTTCACCGTGGCCGCCGGGACCGTGTCCGTGCCGGTCGTGACCGTCGGCAACAGTCCCTCCACGGTGGACTGGGTCACGTCGATCTCGCCGAGCGCGGGCAGCACGGCCGCGATGTAGTGCAGGAACGCCTGGTTCGGCCCGAGGATCAGCACGCCCGCCCGGCGAAGCCGCTCCCGGTGCACGTAGAGCAGGTACGCGGCTCGGTGCAGCCCGACGGCCGTCTTTCCGGTGCCCGGCGCGCCCTGTACGCACATCGAGGCGTCGAGGTCGGCGCGGACGAGTTCGTCCTGTTCCGGCTGGATCGTGGCGACGATGTCCCGCATCGGGCCGACGCGCGGACGCTCGATCTCGCTCGTCAGGATCTTGGAGCTGGTGCCGAGCTCTTCCCCGCGTTCGAGGTGCTCGTCTTCGAAGCTCGTGAGTTGCGCGGTGCCCGACGCCGCCGAACCCCAGCCGAACCGCCGCCGGATCGCAACGCCCTGCGGGTCGCGCACGCTCGCGCGGTAGAAGGATCGCGAGATCGGCGCCCGCCAGTCGAGGATCATCGGCTCGCCGAGGTCGTCGACGACGTGCCGACGGCCGACGTGGTAGGTGTTGCCGGCGTGCTCATCGAGCGCCGTGCCGAAGTCGAGTCGCCCGAAGAACAGCGGTGCGGCCGGGTCATCGGCGAGTTCGGCGATCCGGCGGGCGAGTTGGCGCCCGAGGCTTTCGGCCGCGAACGGATCGCCCGCGACCTTGTCGCCGCCCGCGAACAGTTCCTCGGCCCGGGCTCGCATGCGGGCCAGCGCCGCGCGAGAGGCGACGAGGTGGGCGCGTTCGACGACTAATTCATGATCGAGATCGGTGGGTACGGTGGACATGGCTGAGCAGTCACCTCGCGGATGAAACCTTCGATTTGCATCGGCAACCACAGGCCGCCCGGCGCTCGACGGGACCGCGTTGGTGACGGTCGTCGTACCGGCTGTGCCCTCGCGCGGCGTAGTCACTCGCGGTGGCACGCGGAATCAGCCATGCTACTCGCCGCTCGCGGCGACGGCGCGCGAATTTAGCCCGGCCGGTCGCGGGCGGCAGAATCGACGTCATGAGTTCGTCACCCGAATCCCCTCGGACCACCATCCAGGACGCGACGAGCCTTCGGGCCATGGCCCATCCCGCTCGGATGGCGGCGCTGCAGCACCTGATGAAGGTCGGGCCGGCGACCGCGACCGACCTCGCCACGATCGCCGGGCTGACCCCGAGCGCGATGAGCTATCACCTGCGCAACCTCGAACGAGCGGGTCTGATCGAGACCGCGGAGAGCCGGGGCGACGGTCGGGAACGGCTGTGGCAGTCGGTGCACCGGGGCTACGAGATCGAAATGCTTGATCACGGTACGCCGGAGAGCAGGGCGACCTCCCGTCAGCTTCTGGAGGCGTTCATCGCCTACGAGGACGTGGAGTTGCGCCGGTGGCTGGCGCGGTCGGAGGAGCCGGGGTGGCTCGACACCGGGGTCTTCCTGGAGAGCAGCCTGATGGTCACCGATGCTGAGATGGTTGACATCGGGCACCAGATCACGGCGCTCCTGGAGCCATACCGGCGCCCGAACCGTGTCGATCCGCCGGCGGACGCGCGCGCGTCCATCTGGTTCCTGCGCGCGTTTCCGACCGACGATCCGCTTGCGTGAAAGAGATATGAAGCATTAGCTTCACAGTATGTCTTTCACAACTGATGCGCCCGTCGGTCCTCGTTGGTCCGACGTCTACATATCCGCGGGTGCCCGCGCGGTTTCCAGCTGCGGCGACATGCTCGCCGCGACCTCGCTGGTGCTCGCGTTGCAGGCCCGCGCGGTCAGCCACGCCGGGTTCGTGGTCAGCGCCCTGCTCCTGGCCGCGGCGGTGCCCCCGGTCCTGCTGACGCGGGTCTCCGGCCGGATCGCTGATCGCTTCGACAGCCGTCATATCCTGATCACGGTCGGGTTGGCGCAGGTCGTCGCGTGCTCGGGGCTCGCGTACGTCACGTCGTTCTGGGCGATCATCACGCTGGTCGCCGTGCTCGGTGCCGGGCTCGCGATCACCAGCCCGACGCTGAGCGCGCTGACGCCGGCCATGGTCGGCCGGGACAATCTCGGGAAGGCGGGTGCGATCGGGCAGACGGCCAGCAGCGTCGGCATGCTGATCGCACCGGTGCTCAGCGGCGTCCTCGTCGGCGCGTACGGCTTCCGGACCCCGCTGCTCATCGACGCCGCCACGTACCTCGTGATCCCGGTCGCCGGACTCGCGTTGCGTACCCGTCGCCGGGGTGGGGTGGCCAACACGGAGACAGCGCAGGTCACGGAATTGGTGGACGCGCCGGCGTGGTCGATCGGCCGCGATCCGCTGATCCGGCCGCTGCTCATCCTGTTCGCGGCCGTGGTGGGAGCGATCAGCGCGATCGACGTCGTCGAGGTCTTCTTCATCCGGCAGACGTTGCACGCGTCCACGACCGTGTTCGGCCTGATCACCGCGATGTGGCTGGCCGGAATCGTGCTCGGAGCCGCGTTCTTCGGGCGGCGCAAACCCGACGACGGACGGCTGGCCCGATGGATGCTCGGCCTGCTCACCGGCACGGTCATCGTCGCCGGGGTGGCCGGGACCGTACCCGGCGCGCTCTGGATGGTCCCGCTCTGGATCGTTGGCGGCTTCACGAACGGCGGCGAGAACGTGGCGCTCGGCGTCCTGCTCGGCCGACGCGCACCGGCCGCGACGCGCGGCCACGCGAACGCCGTCGTCATGGGCTCGATGAACGCGGCGATCGCGGTCGGCTATGTCGCCGCCGGTCTGGTGCTGTCCGTCGCCGGTACGCGCGAGATCATGGTCGGAACGGGCGTCCTGGCGCTCGCGCTGACCGCCGTGTTCGCCGGACCGCTGCTACGCGCAGCCAGGGCCGAACGGGCGGCAGCGGCCGTGCCACCGGCGATGACACCGGTGGCCGTCTGATGCCGGCTACGTGTTCGCCTTCTTCGGCGCTGCCTTCTTCGGAGCCGCTTTCTTCACCGCGCTCGTCGAGGACGTCGTCGTCTTCTTCGCGGCCGCGGACGTCTTCTTCGCCCCGGTCTTCTTGGCCGCCGTCTTCTTCGCACCGGCGGACGCGGCCGTGGTGGCCTTCTTCGCCGGCGCCTTCTTCGCGGCCGTCTTCGTGCCCGAGGCCTTCGCCGGCGCCCGCTTGGCTGCCTTCTTCGGAGCCGGACCGGCGGCGCGCTTCTCCGACAGCATGTCGGACGCGACCTCGATCGTCATCGTCTCCGGCGTCTGCCCACGGCGCAGCGAGGCGTTGGATTCGCCGTCGGTCACATAGGGCCCGAACCGGCCCTCCTTGATGACCACCGCCTTCTCGGTCAGCGGGTCGACACCGAGGTCGCGCAGCGGCGGCCGGGCAGCCTGACGACCCCGGAGCTTCGGCTGGGCGAGAAGTTCCAGCGCCTCCTGCAACGTGACCGTGAAGAGCTGATCCTCGCTCGCCAGCGACCGGGTGTCGTCGCCGCGCTTGATGTAGGGGCCGTAGCGACCACCGGACGCGATGATCTCCACGCCCTCGGCGTCGTTGCCGATCGAACGCGGCAGCGACAGCAGTTTCAGCGCGTCGTCGAGCGACACCGAGTCGGGGGCCATCGTCGACAGCAACGACGAGTTGCGCTCGCCGCTGGAGACGTAGGGACCGTAGCGGCCCGACTTCACCACGATCGGCTCGCCGGTCTCGGGGTGCTCGCCGAGCTTGCGCTCGCCGCCGCCGCCGAGGAAGAACTCGGCGACCTTGTCAGGCGTCAGTTCGTCGGGCGCGATTCCCTCCGGCAGCGAGACGCGGTCGCCGGGCGGGGTGCCCTCTTCGGTCGGCTCGGTGACGCCGTGAGGAGTGCGCTGCAGGTAGGGACCGTATTTACCGACGCGGACCACGACGTCGCGGTTGTCTTCGTCGGTGAACAGTTGGATCGAGTTGATGCCGCGCGCGTCGATCTCGCCGAGATTGTCGGTGACCATCTTCTTCAGGCCGCCCGACCGCGCGACCGAACCCGTCTCGCCCATCGTGCCGCCGAAGTAGAACGAGGTCAGGAAGTCGACCGCCTGCGCGGCACCGCCGGCGACATCGTCGAGTTCGTCTTCCATCGTCGCCGTGAACTGGTAGTCGACGAGCTGCGTGAAGTGCTGTTCCAGCAGGTTCGTGACGGCGAACGCGGTGAACGACGGCACCAAGGCCTGCCCGCGCTTGAAGACGTAGCCGCGGTCCTGGATCGTGCCGAGGATCGACGAGTAGGTCGACGGGCGACCGATGCCCAGCTCTTCCATCGCCTTGACCAGCGAAGCCTCGGTGTAACGCGCGGGCGGCTGGGTCGAGTGACCGAGCGCGTTCAACGCGTCCGCGCGCAGGGCCTGGTCTTTCGTGAGGCCCGGCAGGCGGCGCTCGGCGTCCTCGGCCTCGGCGTCCTCATCGTCGGACGACTCTACGTAGGCCCGCAGGAAACCGGGGTCGGTGATCGTCTTGCCGCTCGCGCCGAAGTCGACCTCTTCCCGGGTCGTCGAGACGGCCCGGATCCGGACCGAGACCGATGAGCCGATCGCGTCGGTCATCTGCGAGGCCACGGTGCGGCGCCAGATCAGCTCGTAGAGGCGGAACTCCTCGGTCGACAGCTCGCCCGCGACCTCACCCGGCGTGCGGAAGCTGTCGCCGGCCGGCCGGATGGCCTCGTGCGCCTCCTGGGCGTTCTTGACCTTGCTGGTGTAGTGCCGGGGCTGCGGCGGCACGCTCGCGTCCCCGTACAGTTCCCGGATCTGCGCCCGGGCAGCGGTGATCGCGGACTCGGAGAGGTTCACCGAGTCCGTACGCATATAGGTGATATATCCGTTCTCATACAGCCGCTGGGCGGTACGCATCGTCTGCGACGACGAGAAGCGCATCTTCCGGGCGGCTTCCTGCTGCAGCGTGGACGTGATGAAGGGCGCGTACGGCCGGCGCCGGTACGGCTTCTCCTCCACCCGCGTCACCGTGAACGGCTGGCCGCCCAGCCGGGCCGCCAGCCCTCGGGCACCGTCCTCGTCGAGGTGGACGACGTTGCCCTTGGCCTTGCCGGTGGTCGGCTCGAAGTCGCGACCGCTGGCGATCCGGTCACCGTCGAGAGCGATCAGGGTGGCCGTGAAGGTGCGCGGGTCGCCCTCCTTCGCGGGCGCGCCGAGCGTGGCCAGCGTCGCGGAAATGTCCCAGTAGTCGGCGGTGCGGAACGCCATCCGCTGCTTCTCGCGCTCGACGACGATGCGGGTCGCGACGGACTGCACGCGACCGGCCGAGAGCCGCGGCATGACCTTCTTCCACAGCACCGGCGAGACCTCGTAACCGTAGAGACGGTCGAGGATGCGCCGGGCCTCCTGCGCGTCGACCAGCGCTCGGTCGATCTCGCGAGGGCTCGCGACAGCCGCCTGGATCGCCGGCTTCGTGATCTCGTGGAAGACCATCCGCTTGACCGGGACCTTGGGCTTGATGGTCTCGAGCAGGTGCCAGGCGATCGCCTCGCCCTCGCGGTCCTCATCTGTGGCTAGATAGATCTCGTCGACCTCTTTGGCCAACTTCGTGAGCTTCGCGATCTGGGCCCTGCGGTCGTGGCTGACGACGTAGAGCGCGTTGAAACCATGGTCGACGTCGACGCCCAGACGCGCCCACGGCTCACCCTTATATTTGGCGGGCACGTCGGCGGCATTGCGCGGAAGATCGCGCACGTGGCCGAAGCTCGCCTCAACGACGTAGTCCGGCCCGAGATAGCCGGAGATCGTCTTTGCCTTCGCCGGAGACTCGACGATGACCAGACGTTTCACGGAACCCGGCACGACACTCCCTATGTTTCGCTCGACTTGGCGACCGCCGCAGGCACGAACGGCCTGCGGGGCGGCGCCGCTGCATCGTCGGAACGCTCACTCGACGATAACCCCACCATGGTCCACTCTCCGTCATGATGCGGGCGGTGGACGGGCGCCACGGTACACCCATCGGTGACGGTGACTCGTATCACTGCGCGCCGCGTGTGTCGTCAAGTCCCCCTGTGGGGGTTACGGCCATGTTTCTGGTGGGGCTGCTGGGGGTGGATCACCGATCAGTTCCGCCAACCGGCTGACGCGCCGGCGGCCGGTGATCCGCAACGACGGCCCGGCGCCACGACCGGCGGGCGCGACGATCTCGGACGGGAGCCCGAGCGTCGCGAGCGCTCGCTGGAGGGTGCGGGCCACCGGATCTTCGCAGCGGCCGATGCGCAGCGTGACCGCCAGTGGATCTCGGTAGCCCGCCGCCATCATCCACATCCGCAGGCGGCGACCTTCGAGGGCGAACCCGGGCGGCGGCAGTTTCACGGCGCCGTGGAGCCACGCGGTCGCCAGGCCGGCGAGAGCGGTGCTGTACGGGGTGCGTACCCCCAAATGCTCCTCGACCGTGGCCACGCACGTGGCCGCTAGACCGCGGGCCCGCATCTCGGCGACCAGCGCTACCGCCCGCCACCGATCCTCCACGACGACGCTCACGCGCGCGGTGCCACCCATGCGGACCACCTGACCGGGGCCGGCGAGCAGGCCGGCGAGGTCGTCAGGGCCCGGCGGCCCGGCCTCGACGCCGAAGAGTGAGAGCTGCCGGGTCACCGACACGCGGACACCTTGGCGAAGTCGGTCTGTAACTCCGGTGACGCGAGGGCGCTCGTGTCGACCCCGGATTTCGCGTAGTCCGCGTTGAGCGTGGTCATGGCCGCGGCGACACCGGAATAGAAGGTGCTGGCGTCGGTCATGGGCAGCGCCGCGATCGCGTGATCGGCTCGCGCGTAGGCGTCGCGCACGGCGGCCAGCGCGGTCACGAACCGCTTCTCGATCACCGCGCCGCCCTGCACGTCGGGCACGCCGGCCGCCGCCACCGCCGCGCGGGCCTTCTCGCTGGCCTGCTGCGCGCCGGCGAGCAGATCATGCATGTGGGCGCGGGTCTGGGTCGGGGTCTTCGCCGTCGCCATCGCGGACTGCGCATTCTGGTTGAGGGTCGCGATCGAGGCCCGCCAGGGCGTGAGCGACTGGCACACGGACGTGGCCCAGGTGGTCGGTGCGATGGACCCGCTGCACGCGGCCAGAGACAACGATGCAACGACGGCGACGAGGCCGGCCACCAGAGCGCGACGCATGCCGGTCACTGTAATGCCCCAGACCGACACACTCATCCTCCGAGCGAACCGAACCGTGCCATTGCGGGTACGGGTGACCAGCGCCAGACCGGCGATGGCTTGCCTGCCGGAACGCGGCGACGTACCGTCGGGGCGATTTGTCGGTGAGGCGCCGGCTCATGATGTAGAGGAACTTCACAGATGCCGCGTCGGGCGATTCTTCGCACCATCCTGGCGACGATGATCGGGTTGGCGATCTGGGTCCCCGCGTCAGCCGCGACAGCCGCCGACCCGTGCTGTCAGGCGACCGTCTCGGGCTTTCCATCGCAGTTCACGGCAGGTGCCGACCCCCAGTTCTTCAACACGACGATGAGCTACAGCGGGTCCAACGGGATCAAGGTCAAGTCGGTGACGGCCACCTTCATGTTCGCGGGTGAAGATCTTTCCAGCGGACAGGTCCAGATGGCCCGCATGCGCGACGGCCGATGGCGCTCGATCTCCGTCGGCCGCCACAACGGGAAGCTCGTCGGCATCGACACCTTCGCGATCGACGGCAACGGCGGCTCTAACGGTTCGATCACGTCGCAATACCGCATCGCGTTCGGCTCCCACGTGCACTCGCAGGCCGTCCAAATGCTGTTCACGATGAGCGGACGCTTCGACGACGGGCGTCACACGACCACGCAGCAACTCGCGCAGGCCGGCCCGTTCACCATGACGGTCGCCGGAGCCGCGGGCACGGTGACGCCAACGCCCACGAAGGCCCAGGCACCCACGCCGACGCCGGCCGCCACACCGACTCCGACGGTGGTCTCGCAGCCCTCGACGGCGGTCGGGCAGTCCGTCGCGGCCGCGGGTGCCGCCGGGAGCGGCGGTGGCTCGGGCGGCTGGATCGCGTACATGATCGGTGGGCTGCTGCTCATTGGAGGCATCGGCGCGATCGGCACGCTCCTGTGGAAACGCGGCAACCAGCACGCTGCGCCGGAGTGGGAGCAGCCGTACGAGCCGGTCGCGGCGCCGGGTGGCTACGGTTCGCCGGCGACGTACGGTGGCGGTCAGGCGTACCCGCAGCAGCAGACGTACGGGAACCACGCCGGCTATACGGCTCCGACCACCGCCGTTCCGGCCCACCCGCCGACCGAGTCGTTCCCGCCGGTGCGCCCGCCGATCGACCCGACCCGGCCGATGCCGCGGCAGTAGAGGTAGAAACTCAGACCCACCGGATACGGCAATCGGCGCCGGCATCGCGTTCGCGATGCCGGCGCCGACGTGTTCAGCCCCGGGTGGAGCTAAACGTTAGACCTCGACCTTCTCGGCCTCCGTCGTGGAGGAGGGGCTACCGGCTTTTCCCGGGCCGTCCGACTGAGTGGCGACGGCCGTGGAGCCACCGTCTCCCTCGGTCGACGGGTCGATCGCCATCGGCTTGCGCTTGCTGATCGTGATCGTCGTGACCAGGATGGCGACGGCGATGAGCGCGATCACGATGCGGAGCGTCGTGTTCTTGTCATTGCCGGTTGACCACATGACCACGGCTGGCGCGATGAGCAGCGACACCAGGTTCATGACCTTGATCAACGGGTTGATGGCCGGACCGGCGGTGTCCTTGAACGGGTCACCGACGGTGTCACCGATGATCGTCGCTTCGTGCGCCGCCGAACCCTTGCCGCCGTGCGCGCCGTCCTCGACCATCTTCTTCGCGTTGTCCCAGGCACCACCGGAGTTCGCCAGGAACAGCGCCATCAGCGTGCCGGCACCGATCGCGCCCGCGAGGTAGCTCGCGAGCGGGCCGACACCGAGGCCGAAGCCGACCGCGATCGGCGCCAACACCGCGAGCAGACCCGGTGTGATCAGTTCACGCTGGGCGTCCCGCGTGCAGATGTCGACGACCTTGCCGTACTCCGGACGCTGAGTGCCATCCATGATCCCCGGGAACTCCCGGAACTGACGCCGCACCTCGAACACGACGGCCATGGCCGAACGCGAGACCGCGTTGATGGCCAGGCCGGAGAAGAGGAAGACGACCGCCGCGCCGAGCAGCAGACCAACCAGGTTGGCCGGGTTCGACACGTTCAGGATGTTGTCGATCTGCAGCGTGGACTTGGCCTTGACGAGCGCCGTCCCGACCGTGTCCGTGTAGGAGCCGAACAGCGCCGTCGCGGCCAGCACGGCCGTCGCGATCGCGATGCCCTTGGTGATCGCCTTGGTCGTGTTGCCGACGGCGTCGAGGTCGGTGAGCACGCGCGCGCCCGCCTCATCGATGTCGCCGGACATCTCCGCGATGCCCTGGGCGTTGTCGGAGATCGGACCGAACGTGTCCATGGCGACGATGACGCCGACGGTGGTCAGCAGGCCGGTACCGGCGAGCGCGACCGCGAAGAGCGACAGCACGATCGAACCGCCGCCGAGCAGGTACGCGCCGTAGACACCGGCACCGATGACGAGCGCCGAGTAGACGGCCGACTCGAACCCGACCGAGATGCCGGCGAGCACGACCGTGGCCGCACCGGTTTCGGACGCCTTGCCGATGTCCTTGACCGGCTTACGGCTCGTCTCGGTGAAGTAACCGGTCAGGGCCTGGATCACGCCGGCGAGCACGATGCCGATGACGACGGCCACGATCGCGATCACCCGCGGGTTGTGGCTGTTGCTCGCGATCGTGGAGTCAGTCAGCTTCGAGAACGACGAGGGCAGGTACACCCACGTGGCGATCGCGACGAGGATGGCCGAGATCGCGGCGGAGATGTAGAACGCGCGGTTGATCGCGGTCAGGCCGTTGCGGTCGGACTTGCGCAGCCGCGTGATGAAGACACCGATGATGGCCGTGATGACACCGATCGTCGGCACGATCAGGGGGAAGACCAGACCCTGCTCGCCGAACGCGGCCTTGCCCAGGATGAGCGCGGCCACCAGCATGACGGCGTACGACTCGAACAGGTCGGCGGCCATGCCGGCACAGTCGCCGACGTTGTCACCGACGTTGTCCGCGATGGTCGCCGCGTTACGCGGGTCGTCCTCCGGGATGCCCTGCTCGATCTTGCCGACGAGGTCGGCGCCGACGTCGGCCGCCTTCGTGAAGATGCCGCCACCGACACGCATGAACATGGCGAGCAGCGCCGCGCCGAAACCGAAGCCTTCCAGCACGGTCGGAGCGTTGCCCTTGTAGATGAGGACGACGAGCGCCGCACCGAACAGGCCGAGGCCGACGGTGAAGAACCCGACGACACCACCCGTGCGGAACGCGATCTGCATCGCGCGCTCGCGGCTGCCCTCACCCGTGTTGGCGGCCGCGGCCACCCGCAGGTTGGCGCGGGTCGCCATCCACATACCGGCCCCGCCGATGAACGAGCTGAACAGCGCGCCCACGACGAAGAAGATGGTACGACCGATCCGAACGTCCCAGCCGCCTTCGGTAACCGGCAGCAGAAGGAGCAGGGCGGCAGCGATGACGCCGAATATGCCGAGGGTCTTGAACTGCCGGAACAGGTAGGCACTCGCGCCTTCCTGGACCGCCTCGGCGATCTCTTGCATTTTCTTCGTACCCGTACCGGTGCCGAGAACCGCCTTGACAAGGCCGGCCGCGAATCCCAATGCCACGAGCGCGATCGCCATTGCGACGATGACGTACGTGACGTTGGTACCGGTCAGGGACAGCTCGCCGTCGGCGAGTTTCATCCCGGACATCTGTGTCCTCCTGTAACCGATATTTTTCGCCGCGGCCGGCGCTTGGCCAGCCCGACCGCGGCGTTTCTCCACGCGGGGAGTTACCGCATCCCTTTGTCCCTATTGGTGCCGAGCCAAACGGCAGGCACGAACAGCGGACCAGGGATGTTGTAGATGACCCGGGTACTGTAGCGGTATCAGGTGGGCGTGGTCACACGCAGTACGCCCCGTGTCGCCGAGATCAGACCGGCCGTGTTATGCCCGCAACCCTGTTGGCCAGGACATTTCCACCTCAGTGCCGGCGCCGACGGCCGCTGGGCGCACCGTCACGTCGTCGACGAGACCCGCCAGCAGCGTCAGACCCATGCCGACGGCCACGTCTTCTTCGCTGATCGCGTCCAAATCAGGCGCGTCGATGTCTGCCGGTTCTTCGGACGGCTCGAGAAGCGCGACCGACGCGGCGACCGAGCCGGAAGCCGGTGCGGCCACGAGCGTCGCCGCGGCCGGGGCCCGATCGGTCACGCGGACGGTGAATCGGGCCGCGTCCTGAAGCTCGACCTCGATCAGATCAGTCAACTCGTGGCGCCGATGGAGCGCGACCGCGCGCGAGCACGCCTCGCCGATCGCGAGTCGAACCTCATCGAGCGCGGCGTCAGCGACACCCGCCCGGCGCGCGACGGCGACTCCGACCAGGCGCGCGGTGCGCACGTGGGCCGGGAACGGCGAAAACGACAGACGGACCGTCGCCATCTGGACGACCTCAGCCGGCCGGGTTCGTTGAGGCCGAGGCCGACTCGACCGAGCTGTGCAGCGTGAAAACGCGATCGAGGCCGGTTATCCGGAAGATCTTCAGCAAACGCTCCTGGTCGCAGACGATCGCCAACTCGCCGCCGACGCCTCGGAGCCGCTTCAACGCACCGACCAGCACGCCGAGGCCGGTGGAATCGAGGAACTCGACGTGGGTCAGGTCGACGATCAGGACCTTCGTGCCGTCATCGACCAGCGAAATGATCTTCGTGCGGAGCGCGGGGGCGGTGTACACATCGATCTCGCCACCAACTTCGAGCACCGTGCGATCGGCGACACTGCGGGCGGACAGTGACAGATCCATGCGACCTCCTCACGGGTAGGCGTACCTTCCCCCCGGGTGGAATCTAACCACTTGCGGCATCCTTACGGCGACGCCGGATCTGGGCCTGTTTTCAAGCAGTCGTTCGGGAGCACCTCTCTCGTGCTTGAAGTTGAACCTGGCCGCCGGTCAGTGGGACAGTGCGGAGCGTGACCGGAAGCCCGGACCCGGAGGAACTGCTACGCCGCCTGACCCGAGGCGGCGATTGCCTCACGCATACCGAGCGGGTGGCGGCCCGGGCGGGCGCGTATGCGGACTGGCCGTCGTGGGCGCCGGAAAGCCTGCGGGACGCGTTCGCCTCGCGCGGCGTCGAGCGCCCGTGGACGCATCAGGCCGCAGCCGCTGACCTCGCTCACGGAGGCAGCCACGTCGTCGTGTCGACCGGTACCGGTTCCGGCAAGTCCATGGCCTACCAGCTACCGGTGCTGACGGCTCTGTCCGCCGAGGCACGAGCGACGGCGCTCTACATCGCCCCGACGAAGGCTCTGGCCGCCGACCAGCTACGCGCGCTCGCGGAATTGGCTCCGGCCGACGTACGCCCGGCGCTCTTCGACGGCGACACTCCCCGGGAGGAGCGGGAGTGGGTCCGAGCAAACGCCCGCCTCATCCTGACCAACCCGGACATGCTGCATCGCGGTGTGCTCCCCCGTCACGCGGCATGGCAGGCCTTCCTGCGCCGGCTGCGGTACGTCGTCATCGACGAGTGCCACGTCTACCGTGGCGTCTTCGGTTCGCACGTCGCCCAGGTGATCCGCCGGCTGCGACGGATCTGCGCCCGTTACGGGTCGACGCCGGTGTTCGTGCTCGCGTCCGCGACCGTCGGTGACCCGGCCACGACCGCCGGTCGTCTGATCGGTCTCCCGGTCACCGCCGTCACCGAGGACGGCTCGCCCCGCGGCGGGATCACCTTCGGGCTGTGGGAGCCGCCCCTGATGACGTTCTCCGACGACGAGGCACCGGACGGCGTCGTGAAAGTGCGGGTCTCGGCCCTGCGCCAGACGGCTGACCTGCTGGCGGACT
Organism: uncultured Actinomycetota bacterium; assembly: GCA_963797605.1. Classification (GTDB taxonomy): domain Bacteria; phylum Actinomycetota; class Actinomycetes; order Mycobacteriales; family Micromonosporaceae; genus DASQPR01. The sequence continues at coordinate 168,318 of CAWCPX010000016.1, forward strand.
CGATCGCGCACGGCGCCCGCACGCTCGCGTTCATCCGGTCGCGGCGCGGCGCAGAACTCGTGGCGACGATGGCCAAGCGCTGGCTCGGCGAGTCGGTGCCGGAACTCGTCGATCGCGTCGCCGCCTACCGGGCCGGTTATCTGCGGGAGGAGCGTCGCGAAATCGAGCGGGCCCTGCTCTCCGGTGCGCTGCTCGGCCTGTCGTCGACCAACGCGCTGGAACTCGGCGTGGACCTCGTCGGGCTGGACGCGGTGCTGCTCGCCGGTTACCCGGGCACGCTCGCCTCGATGTGGCAACAGGCGGGTCGAGCCGGTCGGGCCGGGCGCGATGCCCTCTGCATCTTCATCGCCCGCGACGACCCGCTGGACACCTACCTCGTCCACCATCCCGAAGCGCTTTTCGGCCGGCCGATCGAGGCGACCGTGCTCGACCCGTCGAACCCGTACGTGCTCGCCCCCCACCTGTGCTGCGCGGCCAGCGAGTTGCCCCTGACCGAGGCCGACCTGAGTCTTTTCGGCCCGACGGCCGCGTCGACGATCGAGGGCCTGACGTCGGTCGGAGCGCTGCGCCGGCGTCCGACCGGATGGTACTGGGCCCGCGACGGCCGGCCGGACGTCGACCTGCGCGGCACCGGTGGCGCCCCGATCTCGATCGTCGAAGCATCGACCGGACGTCTCCTCGGCACCGTCGACGCCGGGGCCGCCCACGGACAGGTACACGACGGGGCGGTGCACCTGCACCAGGGCAACTCCTACGTCGTCGACCACCTCGACCTCGAAGACCGGGTCGCGCTCGTGCACGCCGAGGAACCCGACTGGTCGACCCACGCCCGTGACATCACCTCGCTGACCGTGGAGTCGGTCACGCACGTCGTCGACGCGGGCCCGATCGGGCTCTATCTCGGCACCGTCGACGTGACCAACCAGGTCGTCAGCTACCAGCGGCGGCGCATCTCGACCGGTGAGGTGATCGATACCCGACCCCTCGACTTGCCGCCCCGGCAACTGCTCACGACCGCCGTCTGGTGGACGATCTCGCCGAACGCGTTGACCGACGCCGGCATCGCCCCGGCCGACGTGCCGGGAGCCCTGCACGCGGCCGAGCACGCGGCGATCGGGCTGCTGCCGCTCGTGGCGACCTGCGACCGCTGGGACATCGGCGGTCTGTCGACGGCGCTGCACCCGGACACGGAGGCACCGACCGTCTTCGTCTACGACGGCCATCCCGGCGGAGCCGGGTTCTCCGAGCGGGCGTTTCATGTGGCGTCCGAGTGGTTGACCGCGACCCGGGACGCCGTGGCGTCGTGCGGCTGCGATCGCGGTTGCCCGTCATGCGTGCAGTCGCCGAAATGCGGCAACGGGAACGAGCCCCTCGCGAAGGCCGAAGCCGTCCTGGTCCTGGACGCGGTGCTGGCGGCGTTGGCGCTCGCCGCCAGCGGCGCCGTTGGCCGCTGTCACCGTCTGACCGCCCGCCAGGATCGTCTGCATCGGGCCGGCGCGGGCCACGGCGACCGCTGGGCCGATCCCTGCCATCGCGCCCGCGACCGGCGCGCTCGCGGTGACGACGATGTCGAGACCGTCGACCCGGCAGGCCGTCATCTCGGCACCGTTGTCGCTCACGACCGTGGCCGCGGTCGCGCACGCACCGGCCGGATCGATCATCACGTCGACAGCGCCCGCGAGCGCGCCGAGGTCGGCCGCCGCCTGGGCCCGATGCCTGGCGATCGTGGCCGAACCGGCCAGGACCACCGTGGTCGCGAACGACACGAACACGAGACCGGCTGCGAGCACCCAGATCGACGCCGACCCACGGTCACGATGCGACGACGTAGTCGCTCGGTCGCGGCCTGGCGAAACCGCGGGACGGCGACCGCGTGACGTAGATGGGTCGCTGCCCATCGATCGCGGCGCGACATCGCGGTCTCTCGATCCCGGCCCCTGAGCGTCGCCGTCTGATCGCGACCCTCGATCGCGGTCTCGCGATCCCGACCCTTGAGCGTCGCCGTTCGGTCGCGGCGCTCGATCGCGGCCCTGAGCCGGCGGCATCACGACGCGGCGCCAGGTTCGATCATCGCCACGGCCGTTGACGTGATGCCTACCCCGGGCAGATGCGGCCCGAGTGGCCGTGACGTCATTGTCACGGTCACCCGGACCACACCGCCCGACGTCGTGACGGTGACGGCCGCGCCCGCTGGGGCACGAACGCGACCGGCCGTCACTCCGTCTGCGCCGCGAGCCTGTGCCAACGCCACGTCGCGGGCGACGTCGACACATCGCAGCTTGTCCAGCGTCGCGTCGATGGCGCCGAGCCCGAACCCGAGCAGGAGCACCAGCGCGGGTAGGGCTACGGCGAACTCCGCGGTGACCGCCCCTCCGTCGGCCACCGAGTCAGCCCTGCGCCACCGACGCGCGATCACTTCAGCGCCCTCATCACGATCGAGGACAGTGCCGATTGCACACCACCGGACGTCAGCACCTTCAGCAACACTCCCGCGAACGCGACCGCCGCGAGCGTGCCGACGGCGTACTCCGCCGTGGTCATACCGGCGTCCCAGCCCGCCAGCGCCCACCGGCGCGCCGGAACCAGTCGTCGCAACAGACTCGTCATCCGTTCCCCCTCATCCTCTTGCCCTTTCCTCGACCCGCCGCCCACCGTCGGGTGCTTCCGGCCTGATTCATCGCAGGCTGACTCATCGCAAGACGCCACCGAGCACGGCGACGATCACCGGCGCGATGCCGGCGAAGACAAAAGCGGGCAGGAAGCAGAGCCCGAGTGGGAGCACCATCAGCACGCCGAGGCGCTGCGCCGACGACTCGACGCGTGCGGCCGCCGCGACCCGCAGACCATCGGCCAGCCGCTCCAGCGCCCCGGCGACCGCCGCTCCGCTGTCGGCGCTGCCCACGACCGCGTCCGCCAGGCGGACCGCCTCCGGCACGACGCGCATCGTCGACCAGGCGTCGGCCGGATCGAGGCCCAACTTCAAGCCGTCGGCGACCCCGACCAGTTGCCGGCCGATCGGGCCGGTCAGCGCGGTGCCGACGACGCGGGCGGCCCGCTCCGTCGGCGCTCCCGACCGCAGGGCGCCGGCCAGCAGATCGGCCGCGAAGGGGAGATCCGCGAGCGCCTGGTCGCGGCGTGCTCGTGCGGAGGCGGGCTCGAGCCGGCGAAGCACCCGCGCGATCACGACCGCTGCGATCAAGCCGGCGACGACACCGGGCCGGCCGCCGATGAATACCCACGCCACGACGCCCCCGGCGACTCCGCCGGCCCACGCCCGCTTCACGACGCGGCCCGAGTCGCCGTTGACCAGGCGGCCAGACCAGGTCAGCCCGGCCAGCTGGAACGCCATCGCCAGGCTCACACAGAGGACGCCGACCCGCGTGCGCAGGAGCACGTGCAGCGGGTCGACGCCGATGCCGAAGCCGAGCGCGATGCCGCCGATCGGCAGTGCCGCGAGCAGCCATGCCGTCGCTTGGGCACCCCCGGCCTGCGCTGCCGCGATCATGCGCAGCCGGCCGTCGCTCGCGCGTCGGCCTCCAGCCGGTCGAGCAGGTCGGCGAGGCGGGCGCCGGTGACCTCGGCGACGCGGCAGGCGGCAGTGACGCGGTCAGCCAGTCGCCGGCCGACCGCGCCGGAGACCCGCATGCCCGGCAGCACCGCCGCGGTCGCCGCGACCGACGTCCCCGCCCGACCTCAGATGCGCGGTCAGCACGGCGAACGCGTCCATCGGCGGCGTCGACGCCCGCCACTCTCGCGACCTCTCGCCGACGTCCGGCGACCAGGAGTGTCGCGACGGCGGCGTAGACCGCTGCGACGCACGCGGCCACCGGCCGCCCATGGCCACGTCGCCCCGGCCGCGACGACGCCCGCCAGCCCGGCGGCGGCGCGCGGATGCCGGTCGACGTGCCGCCACACGCGGTCGGACCGCCTCGGGCTACGTGTCCTCTCGCCCGTCAGGCGGCGCAGCCGTAGCGTCGCCGCGACCGGAGCGCAGACGATCGCATCATCGACCGCCAGGAGCGCGGCCGGCGGCCGGACGCCGCGCTGAGTCATCAGGTCGGCCAGCACGATGCGCGCCGGGACGGGCCCCGCCCAGCCGATGCCACGCCGTGACAGCGGACACCGCCTGGTCCGGACCGCTCGGACGCAGCACCACGATCTCGTCGAGTACGCGTCCCGAAGCGAGCCGCCGCATGTGTACGACGACTTGCAAGGCGGCCGCGATCTGGGCGTGTACGGCCGCCCGAGGCACCCCGCTCAACAGCCCAAGCGCCTCCAGCCGCGCCGGCGTGTCGGCAGCCGTGTTGGCGTGCAGCGTGCCCGCGCCGCCCTCGTGGCCCGTGTTCAGCGCCCCGAGCAGATCGATCACTTCGACGCCACGGCACTCGCCGACGACGAGCCGGTCGGGCCGCATCCGGAGTGCCTGCCGCAGCAGGTCTCGCAACGTCACGATGCCCGCGCCCTCGACGTTGGCCGTACGCGTCGACAGACGGATCGCGTGCGGATGATCGGGCCGCAGCTCGGGGGAGTCTTCGACGACCACGATGCGCTCGCTATGCGGCACCAGGCCGAGCATCGTCCCCAGGACGGTTGTCTTGCCCGCGCCCGTGCCACCGCTGACGAGGTAGGACAGGCGGGCGGCGACGATCGCGGCGAGGAGATCGGCGCCCGAATCGCTCGTCGTGCCGCACGCGACGAGATCGGCCAACGTGAAGGCTCGATGCCGAAAGGTCCGCAAAGAAAGGTACGGCCCGTCGGTGGCCACCGGCGGCAACACCGCGTGGAGCCGGGTGCCGTCGGCCAACCGGGCATCGACGAAAGGACACGCTTCGTCGAGACGGCGACCGCATGCGCTCGCGAGACGCTGCGCCAGCCGACGGACTTCGGCCGGCGAGCCGACGGTCACGTCGACCCGGACGAGACCGCGGCCGCGATCGACCCAGACTTCGCCCCGATTCACCAGGACGTCGGTGACGCTCGGGTCGAGTAGCAGCGGCGTCAGCGCACCGGCCCCCGGCATCTCGTCGAGCCCTCGCGCGCCGATGCCGGTGGGGACCGCCGCCAGCATCGGACGGCGACCGGACGCGACCGGTGCCGCGAATCGACGCTGAGAGGGCGCCGATTCAGCGGCGATCGGAGGCGCTGCCGGCGACGCGTGCCGGGCCGGTGACGCAGTGCCGAGCGCCGCGACGAAGCCGGGCACGAGCGGCGCGAACGCCGGTTCGTCACCGACCGTGCCGGACGGGTCGGCGGTCATGCCGCCACCTGCTCGGCTCGGCGGCCGAACTCGGCCAGCAGTTTGTCGCACAGCGCCGCCAACGATCCTCGGCCGCTGCTCGCGGGTGGCTCACCGCGCTCGAGAGCCGCGCTCACCGCGGACTCCCGCCGAAACGTGCCGGCGAGCGGCAGCCGGACGGCCTTGACGACCTCGGCCACGCGCAACCCGGCCGGACCGGGATGGCGGACCACGACGGACAGGCCGGGGCTGTGCGGAAGCGCGGTCGCTGCCACCCGGGCGGCCGCGGCGCAGGCCCGCAGTTCGGCAGGCACGACGAGATAGGACCGGTCGGCCGCCCGGAGCGCCACGATCGCCGGCTCATCGAGGCGCCGTGGCAGGTCGATGACCACGAGGTCGCGACCTCGGCGCCCGGCGTCGATGGCGGCGCCCATCGCCTCGACGGACGCGACCTGAGGCTCGCCCCGATCCCACGAGAGCACGACGAGATCACCGTGCCCGGGCAGTGCGTCGACCAGCGTGGACGGATGCACGCGCCCGCCCGCCCCCGATAGTGCCGGCCAACGCAGCCCCTGCCGATGCTCCCAGCCGAGCACCAGGTCGACGCCGCCACCGAGCGGATCGGCGTCGACGAGAAGGGACGCCAGCCCGCGCCGTGCGCCCGTGACCGCGAGACCTCCGGCGAGCACGGACGCGCCGGCGCCACCCCGCCCCCCGAGCACCGCGACGACGTGACCGACGGCCTCTTCGTCGACGTGCGCGAGCTGCTCCATCACCCATGGCTCAGCCGCCGGCAGCATCGCCACATGGGCCGCTCCGAGCCGTTCGGCGACGCGGAGGTTGGGCGGGCCCTGCCCGGCAGGCACCTCCTCGGTCGACCACCCGACGAGGATGACGTTGGGCCGATGTCGCAGGCCGGCTCGGGCACACGACTCGGCGACGTCGACCCCGATGAGCACGAGAGTCGCCCGATCGAACCACCCGCGTGCGGCAGCGGGATCGGGCGCCACATCGGCGATGAGGCCGACGTCGGCCGTGAGGCGCAACAGCTCTTCCAGGAGCACTGGATCGCCCGTGACGATCAACGGATTACGACGTCGCGAGACGTCATGCGGTCGGGCCACCATCGCGAACCTCCTATCGACGCGGACTCGCATACGGTGCCCCGCAGCGATCGCGGCCCGAAACCACCGACCGCTCGATCGGTGGACAGCGAGGGTGCTTGTGGATAAGGGGGACCACGGTTGCGCAGGTCACGGCGTACCCGTGTGATGGTGAAACGCTGTTCTTCGAAGCCGGCGGCGTATCCTGTCCGCGTGCCAATCGCCGCACTTCCCCCATTGACCGCCGCGCACGCGGTGACTGCCTGGACCCTCGAGCCGGCGGTCGCCGTCGCCGTCGTCCTGCTGGCCGTGGCCTACGTCTACGGCATAATCCGGGTCGGGCACTGGCCGATCGCCCGCACGGTGTTCTTCCTCGGCGGCGGGCTCGGCACATGGGTGCTCCTGACGATGTCGTTCGTCGGCGCCTACGACACCACGCTTTTCTGGATCCGCGCGGCACAGACGGTCGTGCTCCTGATGATCACGCCGTTGTTCCTGGCCTTGGGGATGCCGTTCACGCTGCTCATGCGCGCCCTCACGCCGGCTGCCGCGACGCGGGTGCGCGTGCTCGGCCACAGCCGGTTGGCGCAGCTCATCACGTTTCCCGCGGTGATCTCGATCGCGCTGCTGGCAACGCCGTTCGCGTTGTTCTTCACGCCGTGGTTCGACGCGGTTCTGCGTGGCGGCGCGGCCGGTGCGATCACGCATCTCTGGCTGGTCGGCGTCGGCTGGGCTTACTACTGGACCAGGCTGCAAGTCGATCCGGTGCCTCGCACCTACCCGGCATTGGTCTCCATGTGGATCACGTTCGCGGAGGTCATCTTCGACGGCGGCCTCGGCCTGCTGCTGATGCTCGGCCACCACGTGATCGGGCTGGAGCATTACCAGGCCGTCCGCGACTGGGGCCCGACGCCGCTCACCGATCAGCAACTCGGCGGCGCCGCGTTCTGGATCATCGGCGACCTGTCCGGCCTGCCGTTCCTCGGTGCGCTGTTCCGCAAGATGATCAGCGATGACGAGCGCAAATCCGTGGAAGTCGACCGCGAACTCGACGCGCTCGCCGCGCAGCAACGTCTCACCGCGCAACGCACGCCGTCGAGCGGGCCCGTCGAGACATTCGACGACGGGATGGAGCGGCCGTGGTGGGAAACCGATCCGAGTCGACTTCAGCGCTGATCAATGCGGAAAGTAACCACGCGAATCCAAAGTCAGATCAACGTCATAGCGCGAGACGGGTATGCAACGCCGCTTCGGTTCGCTGATCTGCGCATCTGTCGCTAACCTCAATTGCCGGGCGCGATATCCGCTGGGAAAGACATACCGCTGCGTACACATGTGAAGGTCTATCGCAGAATGTCGCCATGGCAGACGCAGTAGCCGTGGCGGTTGGCGTAACCGCTGAAGATTATGACGACGCCCATGCGGCTCATCCCAGCCCGTTGATGATCGATCTGTGGGCGGAAGCATTTGGTGATCAGTACCCGGTGGAGGTTCAGCCGTTCAGCTCGTGTTCCTGGTGGGTTCTGGCCCAAACGGTCGCGTCGCTCCGGCTGGCTCCGGATTCGCTGCTCGTCGACCTCGGCTGTGGCCGCGGCGGCCCCGGCCTCTGGCTCGCGCGAGCGATGTCCGCGCGCCTGGTGGCGATCGATTTCAGCACCGTCGCGGTCACGGCGGCCAGGCAGCGTGTCCCCGACTTTCTCGCCCCTGACCGCGCGGATATCCGTCAGGCCACGTTCCAGGACACCGGTTTGGATGACGGATGCGCGGCCGGCGTCGTGAGTATCGACGCGTTGCCATTCGCCCCTGATCGACTGGAAGCGTTGCGCGAAATACGGCGGATCCTGGCGCCCACGGGCCGCGCGGTCATCACCGCTGTCGAACGGCCGGCGGGCCCCGGCAGTTGGCACAGTTTGGCCGCGGACGCCGGCCTGGAAATTGAACAGACGCTCGTCAACCCGGATTACGAAAAACATTGGCGTCGTCTTTATGCGCTGTGGGAATCGCATGAATCCGACCTACGCCGAGAAATCGGCGACGAAGCCACGGATGATCGTTTGTACGAGGCAGCGAAAGTCGGGCCACGGCTCGGTCAGAAACGCGCGTTGTTGATGGTGATGCGTCCGGCCGAGGACATCTTTCCAGCCATACCTTACTTATGACACCGCTGGTGAGAGCGCATAGAGGCAAATGAGACGACCCCCGCCGGGGGGTGGCGGGGGTCGTCGGGGCCCGGCTCCGGGGGGGTGAGCCGAACCGCCCAGCGGTCATGCGGGGGGCGCAAGAACCGCCGAGAGTTTTCGAGGACATGAAACCTCGTTGTTACTCGCAAGCATGCCTGACTTTTTCGGGCACGTCGAGGCCTCCAGTGCCCAAACCGTGCGACAGAAGTATCAGATTTTGGCAGCACGCTTTCGGCGGTAACTCAGCGCGGACTCCTTGATCACGGCATGCGGCCGCCATCGTGGCCGCTAGGGGCTAGACTTTCCGGCCGTGGGCCATGGTGCTGCCTTTTTTGACCTAGATAAGACCGTGATCGCGAAGTCGAGCGCGCTGGCTTTCGGCCGACCGTTTTATCGCGACGGCCTGATTACCCGGCGTGATGTCGTGAAAGCGGCGTATGCGCAGCTCAGTTTCAAGATGGGTAAGGCCGACGATCCACAAATCGCACGAATCCGTGACTACATGGCCACGCTGTGTAAAGGCTGGTCCGTCGAGCAGGTTAATCAGATCGTCCGGGAGACGCTGGAAGAGCTGATCAACCCGTATATCTATGCCGAAGCCGCTGCCCTGATCGAGGAGCACCAACGCGCCGGACGCGATGTCGTGCTGGTCTCCGCGTCGGGCGAGGAAATGGTGCGACCCATCGGGGCCCTGCTCGGGATTCACGATGTCATCGCCACCCGCATGGTGGTCAAAGACGGTCGCTACGCCGGTGAGGTCGAATTCTTCGCCGCCGGTGTCAACAAGCTCAACGCGGTGCGATCCCTCGCGGCCGCACGCGGTTACGACTTGTCCGAGTGTTACGCGTACTCCGACTCGACGTCCGATCTGCCGTTACTCGAAGCGGTCGGGCACCCGTCCGCGGTGAATCCTGGACGCACCCTTCGCAAGATCGCTACTGATCGCGGCTGGCCAACGCTCGAGTTCCGCAACCCGATCCCGCTCTCCCGGCGCATCCGCGATCGGCCCGCCGTGCCGGTCGCCGCGGCCGCACTCGGGATCGGAGTCGCCATCGCCGTCGGACTCGCCTGGTACGGACGCTATCGCCGCACCCGACTGGCGACGGCGGTCTGATCGTGGCGCCGCGCCCCCGATCGGGCGGGGATTTACCGCGGCCCCCTGGCGACCTTGGCCAAACCGGCGTAAAAAGAGTGGTGGAGCACCGCGAGCTGCTTGTTCGGTTGGCGGGCTGCCGGCACGGCCACTTGGAACCCACGTGCGATCAGCCGCGCGAGGCACGTTACAGCGATACCGCGAGGTCCGCTGGCGACGATTAAGGTGCACGCTTGGTAACCAGGATGGACGTGTGATGACGGCGCCTCAGGCAGAGGCGCCGTCGCACTGCGTGGGGTTGGTCGGCGCCGGCAACATGGGCTCCGCGCTCGGCTCGGTGCTGCGGGAGGGCGGCGCGCGCGTCATCACCACGTTGGCCGGCCGATCGCCTCGCACCGCGCGGCTCGTCGAGGCCGCCGGGCTCGAGCTGGTTCCAGACCTGGAGACCTTGATGGATACGGCCAGCCACATCCTGGTCGTGACACCGCCCGGCGCGGCCGTCGACGCTGCCCGGGCACTGAGTGATGCCGCTCGACGTTCCGGCGCGCGACCGCTCGTCGCTGACATGAACGCCATCGCACCGCAAACCGCAGCGTCCGTGGCGGAGGCCCTGGCTCCACTGCACTTTGTGGACGGTTCCATCTCGGGGCCACCGCCGACCGATCATCCGGGCGCTCGCCTCTACTTCGCCGGCCCGCGCGCCGCCGAGTTCGTCACGCTGCCGTGGCGCCATGTGACCCCGATCGACCTGGGCGCGCACGCCGGTGCCGCGAGCGCGCTGAAGATGTCGACGGCGAGTGTTTACAAGGGTCTCGTCGGCCTGTTCGCGCAGGCGATGCGCTCGGCCGACCACTACGACGTGCTCGATCCGGTGCTCGCTGACCTCCGCGGCGCCGGCTACGACCTCGTTGGCAGCGTTGCGCTCGCGGCGACGAAGGCCCACCGCTACGTCGGCGAGATGCGCGAGATCTCGCAAACTCAGGCCGGCGCCGGCCTCCCGCCGGAGTTGTTCGCCGCCTTCGCTGAGATCTACGCCGAGATCAGCCGGAGACCTCTGGCGTCCGACGATCCGGAGACGGTCGACCGCACGCTGCCGGCCAGTGACGTCGTGGCGAGGCTCAAGCCCTGACGGCAGCCGGACTTCAGGGCAGCGACGGATCGCGGGCTCCTGCTAGCGTCACGCGTCCGTTCGTGATCTACCCCTTACGCAGGAGCATTAATGGGACTTTTCGACTTCTACTGGATCCTGCTGATCGTCAGCGGCATCATCATGATCGGCCTCGGCGCGAGCGGTTTCGGTCGGGCCACCAAGGGCGTACGCGCCGTTAACCTGATCTTCGGCGCCGGTTTCGTCGGCTACGGCCTCTACCTCGGGCTGTTCTTCACAGGTGACTCGTACTTCGTCTTTTTCCAGGCATTCGTCGTGCCGGTCGTGCTGGTAGTCAACGCGGTCCGAAGCCGGGCGTCGCAGCCGAAGGCACCGGCCATGGGACAGCAGCCGCCGACCTGGCCGCCGGCTCCCGGGCAGCCGCAGAACCAGGTGCCGACCACGCCCTGGATCGTGCCCAACCAGCAGGCCCCTGGCCAGCCCAGCCCGAACCAGCAGATCCCCAACCAGCCCAGCCCGAACCAGGCGGCCGCGACACCGCCACCGTATTCCGCTCCCGCGTCACTGACCACACCGACGCTGACCAGCGACGACGTACTGGGCCGTTAAGAACCCTGAGCCACGATCTCGTCGCCTACGGCGGTCACCTCGGCAGCGGCCAGGGTGACCGCCGTCGCGTAGTGCTTCAACCAAGACCGGACGCCGTCGGGCGTACCGGTCGCGAACGCTCCCGCCGCTCCGACGTACTCCGGCCGCCTGGCCAGGTGTCCGATGTCGACACCGAGCAGGCCGCGGGGATCGAGACCGCCGGCGACCAGGGCCAGCCGGGCGGCTCCGCGAGCCACCACACCAGACGGTCCGGCGAACGGCGCGAGTGCGAGCAACTCGCCGTGCACGATGGCCGCGAGGAGAAGGGTCGAACGTTCCGAATCGCGCGCGCCGTCGACGACAAGACCCGCCAACGCGTCGAGCCTCGCCGAGATCACCGGATCGACCCGGGGTCTGCCAAGTTCGTCGTCGGAAATCGTGCCCCGGGACGCGAGCACGTGTAGCCGGGCGAGCACCTGCCGGGGTGCCCGAAGCCACTGCCCGGACAGGCCGTCGAGCGACCGGCTAACTCGCAGCGCGCCCTGCACGACCGGATCGGTGACGAGACCGTCCCGAACCTCTTCGACGTCGTACGCGTGATCTTCCAGCGCGGCGCTCGCCACGGCGGAACGGAGCCCCACCTCGGCCGCGACGGCTCCACCGGATCGGCGCAGGGCCGGGTGACGGAGCGCCAGATCCGCCGCGGCCCGAGCGTCGGCGAGCGCGGGCCGGACGTCGGCGAGGTCAAGGAGTGCGGCGAGCGGATCGGTCACGTCGGTAACCGTACCGGCCGACGCATCTTGGTCTTCGCGCAAATTTTGCGCGGAATCGTGCGCGGGGCTGTTCGTAATGCCGCCGAAACGGCAAGATATGAGCACGACCTCTCCGACCTGAACCATTCCGCGCTGGCCTCAGTCCGACTAGCGTGCGATGTTAACGACACATTTCTTTACTGGGAGCGCGCTCATGAGCGAATCGACGTTGGAGAACCTGCTGCGCGAAGAGCGCCGCTTCGATCCACCAGCGGCACTGGCAGCCCAAGCGAATGTGACGGCCGAAGCCTACGACGTGGCCGCCGACGACCGACTCGGTTTCTGGGAGACGCAGGCCGGTCGCCTGAGTTGGTCGAAACCGTGGGATCAGGTCCTCGACTGGTCCAACCCGCCGTTTGCCAAGTGGTTCGTCGGTGGCCAGCTCAACGTGGCCTACAACTGCCTCGACCGGCACATCGAGGCGGGTCGCGGCAGCAAGGTCGCGATCCACTGGGAAGGCGAGCCCGGCGACACCCGCACGATCACCTACGACGACCTCAAGCAATCGGTTTGTCAGGCGGCCAACGCGCTGATCGACCTCGGCATCGAGGCGGGCGACCGGGTCGCGATCTACATGCCGATGATCCCGGAAGCGGCCGTCGCCATGCTCGCCTGCGCCCGCATCGGTGCCGCGCACAGCGTTGTCTTCGGCGGGTTCTCGGCCGATTCGCTCTCCGGCCGCATTCAGGACGCCGACGCGAAGCTCGTGATCACCGCCGACGGCGGGTTCCGGCGGGGTGCCCCCTCGGGCCTCAAGCCGATCGTCGACGAAGCCGTGCTCCGCTGCCCGAGCATCGAGCACGTGCTCGTGGTGCGACGCACCGGCCAGGACGTCGACTGGACCGCCGGTCGCGACGTCTGGTGGCACGAGGTCGTCGAGTCGGCGAGCACCGATCACGTGGCGCAGCCGTTCGACGCCGAGCACCCGCTCTTCATCCTCTACACGAGCGGCACAACGGCGAAGCCCAAGGGCATCCTGCACACCACGGGCGGCTACCTCACGCACGCGAGCTACACGTTCAACGCGGTCTTCGACCACAAACCCGACACCGACATCTTCTGGTGTACGGCTGACATCGGCTGGGTCACCGGCCACTCCTACATCGTTTACGGTCCGCTCTCCAATGGAGCGACGCAGGTGATGTATGAGGGCACGCCCGACACCCCGGCGAAGGACCGTCTCTGGTCGATCGTCGAGAAATACGGTGTGACGATCCTCTACACAGCGCCGACGCTCATCCGCACGATGATGAAGTGGGGCGATGAGTTCCCGGCTTCGCATGATCTGTCGTCGCTGCGCCTGTTGGGCTCGGTCGGTGAGCCGATCAACCCCGAGGCCTGGATGTGGTACAGGCTCAACATCGGCCACGACAACTGCCCTGTCGTCGACACCTGGTGGCAGACCGAAACCGGTGGCATCATGATCAGCCCGCTGCCCGGCGTCACCTCGACCAAGCCCGGTTCGGCCACACGTCCGCTGCCGGGCATCGTGGCCGACGTCGTCGACGACACCGCGACCTCGGTGCCCAACGGCGGCGGCGGTTACCTCGTGTTGCGCGAGCCGTGGCCGGGCATGCTCCGCACGGTCTGGGGCGACGACAAGCGGTTCCTCGACACCTACTGGAGCCGGTTCGGCGCCGGTTCGGCCGAGGGCCAGCCCGGCGATCCGTGGATCTACTTCGCGGGTGACGGCGCCAAGCGCGACTCCGACGGTGATTTGTGGCTCCTGGGCCGGGTCGACGACGTGATGCTCATCTCCGGTCACAACATCTCCACGACCGAGGTCGAGTCGGCGCTCGTCTCGCACCCGAAGGTCGCCGAGTCGGCGGTCGTCGGCGCCACCGACCCCACGACCGGGCAGGCGATCGTGGCGTTCGTGATGCTCCGCGGCACCACCGTCGTGACCGACGATCTCGTCGAAGAGCTGCGAAACCACGTCTCGAAGACGCTCGGGCCGATCGCGAAGCCGCGCCAGATCATGCTGGTTCCGGAGCTTCCGAAGACCCGTTCCGGCAAGATCATGCGGCGCCTGCTGCGTGACGTGGCCGAGCACCGTTCGCTTGGTGACGTCACGACGCTGCAGGACTCGACGGTCATGGATCTGATCTCGAAGGGCATGTCCACCAGCAAGGCCGACGAGGACTAGTCAGTCGCCTCGACAGCCGTCCCACGATCTTCGGGTCGTCGGGGCGGCTGTCTGTTTTCCGGTTCCGTACCGTCACGTTGTCCGAATCGCGAAAATGAGCGGCGGCGCAGGCGGATCGGATCAAGATCGCTGTGCTGGCCGGGTCGCTGATCTCCGCGCTGGTCGGAGCGTTCGCACTGCGGCGCCGGGCGAAGGCGATCCAGGCCGGATGACCGTACGCGAGCGCGTCGAACCGGTGCCGTGTCAACGTCCAGACCGGTAGGCCCTACTCTGCTGTTATGAGCGAACCCCCGGCGCCGCTATGAGCGAACCCTCGGCGGCGATCGACGAGTCCTGCGTGCTCATCGAGGGGCCCTGGGCCCACCGCTTCATCGCGGCCAACGGCAGCCGCTTCCACGTCGTCGAAGCCGGCACCGGCCCGCTCGTACTGCTTCTGCACGGCTTCCCCGAGTTCTGGTGGGCGTGGCACCATCAGTTGCGCGCGCTGGCCGACGCCGGCTACCGGGCCGTCGCGGTCGACATGCGGGGCTACGGCGCGACCGACAAGCCGCCCCGCGGTTATGACGGCTACACCATGGCCGCCGATGTCACGGGGCTGATCCGGGCGCTCGGGGAGCGGTCGGCCGACATCGTGGGCGCGGGTTATGGCGGCATGATGGCTTGGACGACCGCCGCTTTCCATCCCAAAATGGTGCGCAAGCTCGTCGTCGCCGGTGCCGCGCACCCGCTGCGGCTGCGGTCCGCGCTGCTCACTGACCCTCGCGGTCAGTCGGCTTCGGCGACGCCGGTGCTGAAGTTCCAGATTCCACGCTACGAGCACGTGATCACTCGCGACGACGCGGTGATGGTCGGGCAGTTCCTGCGCGACTGGGGTGGTCCGGCATGGGTCAACGGCCCAGACTTCGCCGCGTACGAGCGCATTTGCCGGACGGCGATGCAGATTCCACAGACCGCGTTCTGCGCCCTGGAGTCTTACCGGTGGGCGTTCCGGTCGGCGCTGCGCCTGCACGGTTACCGATTCGTGAAGGCGCTCCAGCAGCCGATCGTGACGCCGACGCTGCAACTGCACGGCGCGCTGGACCCGGCTGTGCTTCCGAGGACGGCCCAGGGTTCGAGCCGTTACGTCATCGCACGCTACGAGTGGCGCCTAATCGACGAGGTCGGTCACTTTCCGCACGTCGAGTCGCCGGAACTGGTCACCGGCGCGATCCTCGAATGGATCAAGAGCTGACGCCGTCGGCGCTAGACCCGGTATTCGTGGAGGTCGATGACCTCGGACGCGGGCGCCCATCCCTGATAGACCCCGAAGTCGAATTCTTCCAGCCCCAACGTGGCCGCGACGGGTGACTTCCCACCCGTGTATTCGACTCGGAGCCAACCGTCATGCTCGCCGAGCACGATGAACGGCTCCTCGCGCCATGTGCACGTGGTGCGGACATAGCAAAAGTGGTCTACATCGGTCGCCGGGACGACCAGGCGGTAACGGCGGTCGTTGATGCGGGTGAAGCCCTCGGCGGGCTCGGTCGAGTAGAGGCGGTAGGTGTCACCGTCAGGGCTGGCCTCGTAGGTGACGCCACGATAGGTCGCCTGGTAGCCGTCACGCATCAACGCTCACCCACCCGGGACGCGCTCCACTCCGAACTGGCTCGTGCTGCCGGCCGCCCACGCCAACGAGGGTCGAGCGGATCATCTGCCGGGTCGGCGGTGGCCGGCACATAGGACCGGGAGGCATGCCGTGATGTCGGCGCGGGCGGAGCCGGTGGCCGCGCGACCGGTGCCGGCAGCGTGCCCGCGATCGCCGCCGGCGCGCTCGAATCCCAATCGGCGGTGGCTCCGACCTCGCTAGCGGACCGCCAGGTGCACTCGTCGGCGTCGAGCACGGCGACGAGCATCCTCTCGCCCGTGCTTGTCAGCCGCCACATCTGCGCTCCGTGCGGCAGCCGGATGCTGTCGACCTTGAACTCGGCGATGACCTCTCCGCGCTCGGCCGGCGCGAAGCCGTTGCCACGGAACGGCGCTCGCTCGATCATCCAGCCCTGCATGGCACGCATGCCGGCTTCGTGCTGACCGCCATACGGGATCCGGTAAAGGTCACCTCGGTGCGCCGCCCATCGCAGCACATAGATGTCGGCCGCGTTGCGCACGAACGGCGAGCCCGTGTAGGACAGCCCGAGGGTCGAGTAAAGCTCCTCGGGCGTGCGCAAATGGGCTATCTCCGCGGCCCGGTGGACGAACCCCGACGCCCGGTCGTAACCGCGTTCGAGGTAGTAGTCGACCTGAGACGGTGCGATCGGCTTCTGCATGATGATCGTGCTCGTCGACGGCGCCGGGCCGCTGGGAGCCGCCTCCTCGGGCTCGGCATCGGGCTCATCGGCCGTCAGTCCGACGTCGGCAGCCCACGCGGCGAGCGCCTTGACCTGAATGCCGGGCAACGTGGCCCCGACCGGAGCGCCCGGGTTGACGGCGAACTTCCACTTGATGTCGGGCCACACTCGGATGAGCTGGACGAACTTCGCGGTCACGGCCGCGACGCCGTCGCCCATGAACTCCTTCATGCGCTCGGGCGAGGTGAACACCACCACGTAGGCCTGGCCGTCGACCACCTCGCGACGCCACGGAAAGGACGGATCCTCCGGCCGGGCGTCGGTGGACTCCCCCGTCGGTATCGGGATCAGCACCTTCGCCAACAGCAGCGTCGACAGGAAGTTGTCGGTCTGCCCGCTCGTGGCGGCGGCGAGAAGGTTGGCCTCGACCTCGTTGGCCGGGACGAAGCTCGGTTTGGCGGACGCGGTCAGGCTGGACGCGTCGGGGGTGGCCTGGTTCTGCTTCGCGGCCGCGGCACGGCGACGGGCACCGGTCGCGGCGGCGACCATCGGAGCCTTGGGCACCGAAGCACGCCCGGAATCGTTGGCCGCGCGACCAACCGCCCGGAACTCGCCGGTGGTGACGACGGTCGCGTCGATGATGTCGGGATCTGCCGTGTCGGCCGCGCCACCGCCCCGCGACTCGACGACGGTCGCGTCGACGACCATCGCTTCCATCGCGGAGGCACCTATCACGGTCGACTCGATGATCTCGGCGTCGATCACCGTCGCGTCGATGATGCTGGCTTCGTAACGACGCAGCCGGCGAATCGGGTCCCGGCTACCGGTCGTGCGGCCACCGGCGTGGCTCGTTCGCCGGTTCGCGCCTGACGAACCGACGGTCTCGCTCCGGAAACTCTCCGCTGGGCGGTTGCCGGCGGACGAGGGCTCGGGACCATCGACGACGACCGCGTCGAGGACGTCATCTGGCTCCAGCGGCTCGGCGGCTGCCTGGCGTGGCGCCGCGGCGGGCGGTGGCGGCGGCGTGGCGGGCACGCGTCGATCGACGCCGGGGCGGCGGCTGTGCGGATTGCCACCCGGGAGGCGGACGTCACCGCGCGACAGTTGGCCGACGAACCACGGCGGCAGATAACCCTCGATCGGAAGACCGGGGTTGACCGCCAGCCACCATTCGTGATTGGGCCACGCGTCGGCGAGCTCATGGAACGCGATCTTGCGGGCGGAACCGGCGTTTTCAGCGAGGCAGAGCCGCATCGCCTCGGTGGATGTGAAAGACAGCACGTGCGTGCGACCGCCGGAGTTCCACGTGCCCCAGCCCATCGCGGTGCGACCGGCGAGCGCGTCGGCGGAAACGGGGAGTAACAGCTCGGTGCGCGCGAGAATGCGGAAGTAGAGCTCTTGGTCGGAGGTGCGGAGGGCGTCGCGCATCGCGGCTTCCGCCTCTGTGGCCGGTTCCCACTCAGTCACAGGCCACCTCTCTTCCCCACATCCGCTCGCCTCAACCTATAAGTCGTCCGTACCTTACCGTCAGCCTCCGGACGGTTACGATCCGATCCATCCCAGCGTATGCGGCTTACGCCGGTTCGCCGACTACCACGCCGATGCCTTCCCACAGATCGTACGGCGGGCGGGCGGGTGTGGCCCGAGGATCTTTTCGCCGGTCTGTCTCCGGTCGCTTCCGAACGCCCACTCATCGCCCGGGCACCGCGACCCGATGTCGGCGTCGCGATGCCCGCACCATCGTCGCGGTCACTCGAAAAGCATCGCGTTGTGACGCTCCGTCGCGAGGTAATCGGCGGCGGATTCGTCGATCGCGCTCTTGATCGACCGCAGTATGCCGGAGAGATCGGTCGCGGCGGCCCGCCATGCGGTCGCACGTTGGTCGTAAGCATCACGGGCGGCGCCGCTCCATTGAGCGACGAGCGGCGCCGCATCGCGTTCGAGCTGATCGAGCTGGGTCTCCAGCGCACCCATCGCGTGCGAGATGTCGGCGCTCGCCTGCTCGAGTGCGGCGAAGTTCACGACCAGAAGGTCGTCGTTCATGGGGAAACCTCCGGAGTTGTCAAAGCGGCAGCGTGATCGAGGTGGCGCGCATGGGTGCCAGGCGGGCGGACGCGCCACTGTCGGCCGCGTCGTATTGCCGGGCCGATCGGCGAATGGCGGCGGCCGTCTCGCTCAAGGCGGTGCGAAGCTGCTCCTGGTCGTGCGCCCACGCCACCCGCACCTCGTCGAAGGAGCGCCCACCGGCACCCTGCCACTGGGTGCGCAGCACGTCGAGCTCGGTCATCAGCCGCCGCAGCGTGCTTTCCAGCATGCCGCTCACCTCATCGAACCGGTCTGCCGTGTGGGTCATGACAGCCGCTTGCGCTTCCGTCGTGTTCACGAAAGACGTCACCTCTTCTCTTTCGCTCGTCTTGTCTCGCACTCGCCATCGGGACACTTCATCGACCGTATCGACGAAGGAACCGCCGACGCCATGGTCACGTTCGAGCTGTGGATAACTTCCGGCAATGGCGTCATTTCGACCCGCCCGCCGCGACCGTCAACGCGGCCGTACGGCTGAGCGTCGGACCGCGCGCCAGTAGCGCGACGACGGCCGACGGCATAGTCACCACCGGCGCGGACGCGTAACCGAGACTCGTCAGCGCGCCCGTGTCCGCGATCGGGAAGCATCGCCCGGCATCGGTGAGCAGGTAGAGCGGACCCGGAGCGCCGGTATCGGTGACGCTCCGCACCAGCACGCCTCGACCGCTCGTCACGACCACCCGAGACCCGGCCGACGCGCGGACCTTCGCCCCGACCGTGACCGCGGACGCCGCCGCCTCAGTGGAGACCCGCACGCAGACCGTCGAGTCGGGATCGGCCGCGAGCAGGCGGGCCGACTTCACCGGCAACCGGTCGGCCGAGACCTCGGGAGCCACCGGGAGCAGGCCCAGCACCCCGTCACCGACGGCCACGCCCGGCTCGTCACGCCAACGCATAGCCGCGAACACCGCGCTCGCGCCGACGACGCGTGCCAGCCGCAGCCCGGCGATGAGGTACGTCCCCCCGTCGCCATCGGTCACGGGCAGCACCGAGGTGCCCAGGTTCCGGCCACCGGCCACGGCCCGCGCCGCGGCCACGCCGACGACCACCACGGAACCGCCCGACCCGGGCACGGAACAAACCGTCCACGGATCGGCGTCGAGAGCGGAAGCGGCCGGAATCACGTCCGGCGCTCCGGAGATGCCGATCGTCGGACCGTGCGTCGTCGAGGCGAGGGCGGTGTGGGGCACGACCGCGATCGGTGGATCGGCTGACCCGAGCACGAGTCGCGCCGACGCGTAATTCAGCACCGGGTGCAGCACGCCACCGACCAGCACCAATCGCGTGCCGGTCTCCTTCTCCACGATCACAGAACCGCCGTGACGCCAGGCGCTGCCGCCGGTCAGGACGGCGTAAAGCGCGACAGTCGCCAGAGCAGCCGCGGTGACCGAGCCACCGATCAGCGCCGCCGTGCCGGTGGGAGGGCGGCCGAGCGACGGGTCCGTGCGGCCGGTCAGGACGGCGGCGGTGATCCGCTGCATCCGCAGACGATGCGCCCGCAGATCGTCACGCCGAGACACCATCCGCCCACCCTCCGTGCACATCGTCGAGGGAGACGATAGCCGCTCCGGGCCCTCGTAGTGAAGCTCGCCTATACTGGCCCAGGTCAATGTCATCGGCTGACCGCTGATCGACGCTCGGAGGGTTCGATGGGTCGAGCAGGTGAGCGCACTCCGGCACGCATCGCCGGTCTGCTCATCGCCGAATTCCTCGGCCTCGCCGTCGCGCTGACCGTCGTCGGCAACGTCGTGACCGATCGTGTGGCGCTCGCGGCGGCGTTGATCGCCGTCACGGTCACGATCGTCTGGCAGGGTTCCCGCACGCGCACCGGCGCCGCGCTGCGACGCTTCCGGCGGCCGCGACTCGCCGACTTCCCCGAAGCGGCCAGCACCGGCGCCACGCCATCGCCATCGCCGGAGACGGCAACGCCGCTGCCCGCTCCGCATGCAACAGCCGCACGAGCAGCGACGTCCTGGTCGACCGTCACGGCCTCGTCGCGGTGCTCACCCTGGGAAACACGACAGCGGTCGTCACGACGGCGCCCACAACCCTGCCCGACATCGACGCCTGGCCGCCGATGGCACACGCGACCGGTCCCGAAATCCGACTCCAGGTACTGGTACAGACCGTGGCCGCCCGACGATGCGCGATGCTGGCCGTACGCGTGGGCGGTGACGGCATCGCCTGGGAAGCCACCACGCTCCGGGCTACCCTCGGAGCCGTCGTCGCGAAGGTCGAACGCAGGCTCGATCGCGCCGGCACCCCCCACGAACGCCTGACCGGAGCGGCGCTGACCGATCTGATGCCGGTCGACGGGAGCGTCCGGGAAGCGCGGGACCAACTCCGGGTCGGCGCCACCAGTCAGGTCACGCTGCAGGTCACGCTGCCACCGACCGGCATGACGAGCGACGCGCTGGCCCGGCTGACCGACTCCCCCGATGCCGCGACCTGGCTGACATGGTCCGGCCGCGATGCCGTCGTCCGGGTCGCCGCGGACAGCGCCACCACCCTCCGCCGGGTCGTCGGTCGCGTCGAGACCACCGGCACCGCCGTCCGGCTCGACGGGCAGCACCTCGACGGGCTCCGCGCCACGCTCCCGATCGCCCGGGTGCCGGTCAGCACTCGGCGCGCCGCCCCGGGGGACTCAAACGGCCGCCGCGCCGTGAGGCTCCCGCCGTACGGGGTCCAGATCGGCCAGGACCGCAACGGGGACGCGGTCTTCCTGACGATCCCGGCCGACCGAGTCGATCCGATCAACATCGTGGTGGTCGGCGGTGATTCGGCGGCACGGGTCATCACCGATTGCGCGAGCGCGGTGGGGATTCCGGTGCGCAACGGTTCGCGGACCGGACCAGCCGCGACGGGACCCTACGCACCCGTACCCATGTGGATCTCCGTTGTGGACTCACCCACCGCGACCCACGCCGGCGCTCTCACTAGGGCGGATCTCGTTATCTGCCAAGTGTTGTCGGCCGACGCGGCCACCGTGGTCGCCGGCGCGCTGGGGCTGTCGGACCGGATGTCGGCTTGGCTGACCCGGATCGAGCCCGGCATGGTCGCGCTGATCGGCGACGGCGCGGTGCGATGGGCTCTGCTCCCCGACTCTGTCCGAGCCCGATCAGGCCTGGCTGGTGCGCTCCGGACGTGAAAGGATGCCGCGCATGTCCTACCTCATTCGGCTCGCCATCAGCGCGGTATCCCTATGGATAACCACACTGATCGTCTCCGGTGTGCACGTGACCGCGGACTCCACCGTCAAGAAGATCCTCACCCTCATCGTGATCGCCGCGATCTTCGGCGTCATCAACATGATCCTGCTGCCGATCATCAAGACGATCGGCTGCGCGTTCTACGTGCTGACCCTCGGCCTGATCTCACTGATCGTCAACGGGCTGCTGTTCATGCTGACGAGCTGGATCGCGGGTGGCCTCAACCTGCCGTTCCACGTTGACAACTTCTGGCCCAGCGCTGTGCTCGGCGCGCTGATCGTCGGTGTGATCGGCTGGGCGATCGGCCTGGTCGTGCCCGACGACAAGAGCTGACGGCGCCGGGGTTCGCTCCGGGTGTGCACCGGGGCGAACCCCGCGCGAGCCGACCCTTACGGTGTGGCCATGGGCGAGCGGCGTGGATATGTTTCGGGGTTCGGCGCATATGTGATGTGGGGCTTCTTTCCCATCTATTTCCACCATCTGCTTCCGGCCGGCCCGACCGAGATCCTGGCCCATCGCGTGATCTGGTCGGTCGTCTGCGTCGCCGTGATCACGACCGGTCTCCGACGGTGGCAGCGCATCGCCGACCTGCGGCATCGCCCGAAGACCCTCGCCGGCGTCGCGCTCGCCGCGACCCTGATCGCGATCAACTGGTTCGTCTACATCTACGGCGTCAACACCAACCAGGTGATCGAGACGTCGCTCGGCTACTTCATCAATCCGCTGATCTCGGTGCTGTTCGGCGTCATGATCTTCAAGGAACGCCTTCGCCGGGCGCAGTGGGTCGCGATCGGACTCGGCGGCTTGGCCGTCGCGGTGATCGCCATCGACTACGGCCGCCTTCCGTGGATCGCGCTCACGCTCGCCGTCTCGTTCGGGTCCTACGGGCTAGTCAAGAAGCGGCTCGGACTGCCGCCGACCGATGGTTTGCTCGTCGAGTCGTCGGTGCTGGCGCTACCCGCGCTCGCCTACCTGACCGTGCTGACGGCACAGGGACGCTCCACCTTCACGTCGGTCTCCACGCTGCACACGATCCTGCTGATCGCCGCCGGGCTCGCGACCGCCGCTGCCGCTGCTGCTGTTCGCCGACGCCGCGAACCGGATCCCGATGACGAGCCTCGGCATGCTGCAGTACGTGGCGCCGATCCTGCAACTGCTCTCGGGTGTCTTCATCTTCCACGAGACGATGCCACCAGCCGAGCTCGCGGGCTTCTGCCTGGTGTGGATCGCGCTGATCGTCTTCACATGGGACGCGGTCCAGCACGCGCGGCAGAGTCGCACCGCCGGACCGGTCACCACCCCGGCTCAGGTCCCCACGGAACAGCTGGCGACCGATCAGGTCAGGTTGTAGACGAGCAACGGTTCTCCGTCAGCGCTGCGCAATTCGATCCGGGCCATCTTGTCGAGACTCCACGCCGTGTCGCCGATGCGCTGGATCGAGGTGCCCGGGCCGGCGGTCCACGCGCTCACCTGCTCGGCCGGGGAACCGTTGCGCGGGTAGACGAAGAGCTCGAACTTATGCGCGCCCGCGTACGCCGATCCGGGCGGGACGGCCCCGTACTGGCACTTCACCTCGATCTGGGTGCCGCCACCGCCACCGGAGACCGGCGTGAACGCCGACCTGCGCGGTGACGAGGGTGTGCTCGTTGCTGACCGACTGCATCGGCGTGCAACGCGACCGGCGCTGACCGTGGCCGCTGACCGTCACCGAACTGCGGCATCACGAGCCCGATGACCAGCGCGAGACACGCGACCGCGAACCCGGCCGACGAGCGCGACCACGCGACGACCACGACGCTGCCGACGGACCTGGCGCGATCGTGCCCGTGAGGACGGTCGACGGCTGCGGCAACTCGGCGGCCGCGACCGACCGTCGGCTCGTCGAGCCGGCCGAGCAGACCCGGCAGCACCGCGAGATCGTTGACTTCGGCCTGGCATTCGGCGCACGTGGCCATGTGTTGCTCGAACCCGACCCGCTGCGACGGGAGACAGCGCGCCGAGCACGTAAACACCGGAGTCGACAAGCTGCGGACAGGTCACTGCGTCACCCCCATCTCGGTCAGCACGAGACGCAACGCGCGCAGCGCGTAGTGGGTCCGTGACTTGATCGTTCCGGGCGGTACCCCCAGGCGTACGGCGGCGTCGGCCACCGATCGGCCCCGGTAGAAGCATTCGACGAGCACCTGCCGATGGCTCGGCGTCAGCCGGTCAAGCGCCTCGGCGATGAGCCAGGCCTCGACGGCGCGGTCGGCCTCGTCGACGCGTCGGCGGCTCCGGCAGCGTGTCGGTGATCACCTCGGTCGACCCGGCTGGACCGGCGCCGCCAAGCGTCGATCGACAGGTTCCGGGCGGTCGTGAACAGCCACGCCCGCACCGAGCCGCGATCGGGGTCCAGCAGGTCGGGATGCCGCCACGCCCGCACCAGTGTCTCCTGCACCAGATCCTCGGCCCGCTGCCGATCACCGCCGACCAGCCGCAGCGCGTGCGCGAACAGCGCGTCACCGTGCTCTTCGCACAACGCCCGCACGAGTTCTTCGTCGGCAACGCCCACGGGTCGAGCCTCCAGTGCCCTCACGTCCATGCCCGCCCGTGGGCAGGTTCCTACCCACGTTCACGGACGGCGGTGGCATCGGCGGTTCAAGGGCGGCAGGTCACGTATCTCCGTGGCCATCTCCGTCAGCCGGGTACGGAAGCGTTGGCCGATGTCGTCATCTCATCGAGCGGCGCCGCGATCGCGATCACCATCCGGCGTTCCGGGTCTCGGTCGGCGATAACGGACCACGACTGCGCACAACCGACACCGCTCGCGATACTGGCCGAGCTCCAGCTGCATGCCACGGCGCTCGCCGATGGCGAGGTCGGCCTCCAGCGCCTCCGGGCGAATCGAGCGTCGAGCGGGTGTAGAGCCGCATGCCCGCCTCCCGCACGTAACGCTGGCGCTCCTCCGGCCGCATCGTGGCCAGCAGGGCCTTGCCCAGCGCGGTCGCGTGGGCGCCGTCGTCGAAACCCAGGACGAGATCTTCCAGATAGGGGGAACGCGGACCCTCGGCGACCGCGGTCAGCGCGATCCGGCCGTTGACGAACCGCCCGATGTAATGGCTGTAACCGCGTGTCGTGCACGGCCCGCCGCAGCCGCTCGCAGCACGCTCTGCGGCGCCCGGAACGCGTCGACCAGCTCACGGTAGCGATCGGAGACCTCCAGCCCCACGCCGTAGGTGCCGTCGTCGCGGCGGATCACATAGCCCTCATAGGCCAGCGTGCGGACGAGGTGATAGGTCGTGGCCACGGTCAACTCGCACCGGCGGGCGATCTGTTTCACGGTCAGACCCCGCGGCGTGCCACCGACCGACTCCAGCACCCGTAAGGCACGCGAGACACTGCGGATCAGGTCCGCCGGCTCTGCCTGAGGATCACGCACAGTGTCTCCGGTGTTTACGCCGTGATAATCCGAGTGTCGGAGGTTCACCATATGAAATACCGACACGTTTGCCAACGTCCTATTGGCGCTCGCTCGATTCCGTACGGATGATCCCCAGATCGCCAGTTCGGCGGCCGGGAGCCACAATGGACGGTAAGGCACGGCTCAGCCGTGCGGTCGGCGTGTCAGCGATCGACGGCGTTCAGCTGGTGCGGTCGGCGATGAAGTCGCACAGCGATTCGAGGGCGCGGCGTGCCGGATCCGTCGGGCAGCCCGACGAGTTGGGCGCGGGCCGGTCTCGGCGTAGGACCGGACCGTCGCGCGGGCCTGCTTGAACGCGGTCGACTCGCGCAGCAGCCCCAGCGCCTCGGCGTGCACGGCGTCGTCGGTGACCGGGCCGGCGGCCAGGATCTCGCGCAGCCGGACCGCGTCGGGATCGGCGTCGTCGCCGGCGAGCGCGTAGAGCACCGGCAGCGTCGGTACGCCCTCGCGCAGGTCGGTGCCGGGGGTCTTGCCGGACTGCGTCGACTCGGAGGCGATGTCGAGCAGGTCGTCGGAGAGCTGGAACGCGACGCCGATCGTCTCGCCGTAATCGCGCGAGCGCCTCGACTGTGCGCCGGCGCGGCACCGCCGAACATGCCACCGAACCGGGCCGACGTGGCGATCAGCGATCCGGTCTTGTCCGCGAGGACCTGCAGGTAGTGCTCGACCGGGTCGTCGCCGGGCGCGGGCCGACGGTCTCGGCGATCTGGCCGTGCACGAGCCGGGCGAACGTCTCCGACCTGGATCTTCACAGCCTCGTCACCGAGGTCGGCCGCGACGCTCGCGGCCCGGGCGAACAGGTAGTCGCCGACCAGGATGGCGACCGAGTTCGTCCAGCGGGAGTTGCGCCGACGGCGCGCCCCGGCGGACGGCCGCCTCGTCCATCACGTCGTCGTGGTAGAGCGTGGCCAGGTGCGTGAGCTCCACCACGATTCGCCGCGTCGACGCACCTCGGCGCGGCGTCGGTGTGCTGCCGAACTGCGCCGCAGCGCCACCAGCAGCGGCCGGAACCGCTTGCCGCCCGCGTCGACCAGGTGCACGCGCCGCCTCCGCGATCAGCGGGTGCTCGCTGTGCACGACACGTGCAGCGTCGTCTCGACGTCGTCGAGCGTCGCGAGGATGCTCGCCTCCAGCGCCGGGTCGGCGATGTCGATGCCCAGGGAACCGGCAGATGTGCTTACCACGGACACAACGATGCCATACCTCGCGCGTACGGGTGCTGTCGACCCCGTCCGGCAGGGATTACGCACACTGATCCGGCCCCCAGACACGACTCGCGCGGTCACCGAGTACGGCGGCCGCGCGAGTCGACTTGCCGGTATCGACGGGCGTTAGCGCAGGAACTGCGCCGCTTGCTGTGCGAGGTGGAGCACCGGCGTCGGCGCCACGCCCAGGATCAGCGTGGCGAGCGCGCCGACGCATCAGCGCCGCCGAGGTCAGCGCGCCGGGGATGGACACGGTCGGCGTCGTACTCGCCCGGCTCGGAGAGCCACATCATCACGACCACCCGCAGGTACGGGAAGGCCAGGATCATGCTGGTGATCACACCGACGATGACCAGCCAGGTCTGCCCGCCGGCCCTGCGCCGCCGAGAAGACCGCGAACTTGCGCGGTGAAGCCGGACGGTCAGCGGGATGCCGGCGAACGCGAGCATCAGGAACGTGAACAGGCCGGCGTAGCAGCGGCGAGCGGCGGCCCAGCCCGGCCCAGCGGGACAGGTGGGTCGCCTCGCCGTCGGCGTCGCGCACCAGCGTGACGACGCCGAACGCGGCGATCACCGTGAAGCCGTACGCGACCAGGTAGAACATCGTGCGAGCTGAGGCCGTCGCGGCTGAACGCGCGAGCACGCCGACCAGCAGGTAGCCGGCGTTCGCGATCGACGAGTAGGCGAGCAGCCGCTTGATGTCGGTCTGGGTGACCGCGAGGATCGAGCCGACCAGCATCGTCAGCACCGCGATCACGCCGATGACGACCTTGAAGTCCCAGCTGGCCCGGTCGAACGCGACGTACAGCACCCGCAGCAGGCCGCCGAACGCGGCGACCTTCGTGCAGGCGGCCATGAACGCGGTGACCGGCGTCGGCGCGCCCTGGTAGACGTCGGGCGTCCACACGTGGAACGGCACCGCGGCGGCCTTGAACAGCAGGCCGACCGCGACCAGCGCGATGCCGGCGAAGAGCAGCGTCTGGCTGTTCGCCGAGTCGAGGATCGCGGCGTGGATGCCGCCGAAGTCGACCGCGCCGGCGAAGCCGTAGATCAGCGCGATGCCGAACAGGAAGAACGCCGAGGCGAACGCGCCGAGCAGGAAGTACTTCATCGCGGCTTCCTGCGAGAGCAGCCGGCGGCGGCGGGCCAGCGCGCACATCAGGTAGAGCGGCAGCGAGAAGACCTCCAGCGCGACGAACATCGTCAGCAGGTCGTTGGCCGAGACGAAGAGCATCATGCCGCCGAGCGCGAACAGCATCAGCGGGTACACGTCGGTGCCGCCGGCCGCCCGGCGGGCCTGCGCGCGGTCGGCCTCGGTGCCGGCGGTGACCGCGGCCGAGGCGACGAACGGGCCGCCGCGCTCCAGCGAGCGCTCGGCGACCAGCAGCAGCGCCACCAGCGCCGAGCACGAGCAGCGCGCCCTGCAGGAACAGCGCCGGGCCGTCGATCGCGACCGCGCCGGTCGGCGGTGATGCGTGCCGCGGTGGGTCGGCGTGAAGTCGCTGCGCGAGCCGATCACGAACGACGAGCGCGGCGACAGACGCGACGACCGCCAGCAGCAACTGGACGGCCTGCCGCTGCCGCGCGGGCACGAACGCCTCGACGAGCACGCCGACGATGGCCGCGCCGAGCAGGATCAGCATCGGCGCAGCGCCGTGTAGTCCAGGTGCGGCAGCACGAACGTTCGTGGATCGGCCAGCGCCGGCATGGCGAGGTTCACTTGCCGCCTCCGGTTGCGTGCGCGGTCGGTGCCGGGTCGGTCGTGCCGATGTCGTGCAGGGTGGCCTTGACGGCGGGGTTGATGACGTCGATGCACCGGCTTCGGGTAGAAGCCGAGCAGCAGGATCAGCGCGATCAGCGGCGCGACCACGACGACCTCGCGCGGCGTGAGGTCCTTGCGCATCGGCGTCGACCTTCTCCAGCGCCGGGTTCAGCGTGCCCTGGGTGGTGCGCTGCACCATCCACAGCACGTACGCGGCGGCCAGGATGATGCCGACGGTCGCGATCACCGCGACCGTCTTGTTCACCGTGAAGGTGCCGATCAGCACCAGGAACTCGCTGATGAACGGCGACGGTGCCGGGCAGCGCCAGCGAGGCGAGGCCGGCGATGAAGAAGCACGCCGGCGAGCACCGGCAGCAGCTTGCCGGCGCCGCCGAAGTCGCCGACCAGCGCCGAGCCGCGCCGGGTGACCAGCATGCCGACGACCAGGAACAGCAGGCCGGTGGCGAGGCCGTGGTTGACCATGTAGAGCACCGCGCCGGTGCCGGCCTGGGTGGTGAAGGCGAAGATGCCGATGCCGATGAAGCCGAAGTGCGCGATCGAGGTGTACGACACCAGCCGCTTGAGGTCGTTCTGGCCGACCGCGAGCAGCGCGCCGTAGATGATGCCGACCAGCGCGAGCGCCAGCCCGAGCGGGGCGAAGTAGCGCGACGCGTGCGGGAACAGCGGCAGGCAGTAGCGCAGGATGCCGAAGGTGCCGACCTTGTCCAGCACGCCGACGAGCAGCGCCGCCGGCGCCGGCCGGCGCGGCGCCACCGGCGTCCGGCAGCCAGGTGTGGAACGGGAAGAACGGCGCCTTGATCGCGAAGGCGAGGAAGAAGCCGAGGAACAGCCAGCGCTCCGCCGCCGGTGGACATGTGACAGCGTGGGTCAGCTGCTGCCAGTCGAAGGTGCCGATGCCGAACTGGTTGCGCCCGACGACCCACAGGCCGATCACCGCGGCCAGCATGAACAGGCCGCCGACCAGCGAGTAGAGGAAGAACTTCACGGCGGCGTACTGGCGGCGGGCGCCGCCGTACGAGCCGATGAGGAAGTACATCGGGACGAGCATGACCTCGAAGAAGACGTAGAACAGGAACACGTCGCGCGGCGGCGAAGACGCCGATCATCGTGCACTCGAGCGCCAGCAGCAGCGCGAAGTAGGCCGGCACGCTGCGCCGGCTCTCCTCCGCGTCGTGCCAGGAGGCGAGGATCACCAGCGGCACGAGCACCGCGATCAGCATGATCATGCACCAGCGCGATGCCGTCGGCCTGCAGCGTGAACCGGGCGCCCCAGAACGGGATCCAGGCGTAGGACTCGCGGAACTGGAACCGGGCCCGCCGGCGTTGAACGCGACCCACATCGCGATACCGAGAAGCCGAGCACCGCGAGCGACCAGAGCGAACGCGAGCGACTTGGCCAGCTGCGGCCTGCGCCGCGGCACGAACGCGACGACCAGCGCGCCGACCAGCGGCGCCACCGTCAGCACGCTCAGGTACGGGAATCCGTGCATCATGCGGCCTTTCGTTGTACACAGCGTGGTAGCCCGGCGGCGTGGATGCGAGGTCAGCGTGCTCATCCGACCGCCACCGCCAGCATCGCGGCGACCACGAGCAGCGCACCGCCGAGGATGGACAGCGCGTACGTGCGGACGAAGCCGGTCTGCGCCCGGCGCAGCCGGCCCGAGCCGCCGCCGACCAGGGCGGCGAGCCCGTTGACCACGCCGTCGAGGCCTCGGTTGTCGAAGTAGACCAGCGCCCGGGTGAGGTAGATGCCGGGCTTCTCGAAGACCGTCTCGTTGAGCGCGTCGCCGTAGAGGTTGCGCGCGCGCCGCGGTGACCACCGGCCCGGCCGGCTGCTCCTGCAGCGCGGTGCCGTTGCGGAACAGCACCCAGCCCAGGCCCACGCCGAGCAGCGACCAGCACCAGCGTGAGCAGCGATGGTACGGTCAGGTCCGACATGTGCGGCTGCGCTCTCGTCGGCGCGCCGCCGACCGGCGACCGGCGTCAGCCAGGTGACGACCGACGTCTTCATCAGCAAACCGGCGACGACCGAGCCGAGGGCCAGCAGGATCAGCGGGATCGTCATGACCGGCGGCGACTCGTGCGGGTGCTCGATGTCCTCGGTCCACCGCTTCGGGCCGTGGAAGGTCAGCACGAACAGCCGGGTCATGTAGAACGCGGTCACGCCCGGCGCCGAGCAGCGCGGCGGTGCCGAAGAGCCAGCCGGTCCAGCCGGGGCGGTTGAACGCGGCCACGATGATCGGGTCCTTGGTGAAGAAGCCGGACAGCGGCGGGATGCCGATGATGGCCAGGCAGCCCGAGGCCGAACGTGATCCAGGTCAGCTTCATGTACTTCCACAGGCCGCCGAAGCGGCGGATGTCGACCTGGTCGTTCATGCCGTGCATGACCGAGCCGGCGCCGAGGAACATGCCGGCCTTGAAGAAGCCGTGCGCGAGCAGGTGGATCAGGGCCAGCGCGTACGCGCCGCCGCCGAGCCCGACGCCGAGGAACATGTAGCCGATCTGCGACACCGTCGAGTAGGCCAGCACCCGCTTGATGTCGTCCTTGGCGCAGCCGATGATCGCCCCGATGCACCAGCGTGAACGCGCCGATCGCGACGACGAAGGTCTGCGCGGTCGGGCTGGCGTTGAAGATCGGCGCGGACCGGGCGATCAGGTAGACGCCGGCGGTCACCATGGTCGCCGCGTGGATCAGGGCGGAGACCGGGGTCGGGCCCTCCATCGCGTCGGGCAACCAGGCCTGCAGCGGGAACTGGCCGGACTTGCCGCAGGCGCCGAGCAGCAGCAGCAGGCCGATCGCGAGCGACCGCGTCGTGCGACAGCCTGCCGACCGCGCTGAACACGCCGCTGAAGCTGACCGAGCCGAGCGTGGCGAACATCAGGAAGATGGCGAGCGCCAGGCCCGCGTCACCGACGCGGTTCATGATGAACGCCTTCTTGCCGGCGGTGGCCGCGCTCGGGCCGGTTGAACCAGAACGGAGATCAGCAGGTACGACGCGAGGCCGACGCCCTCCCAGCCGAGGTAGAGCATCACGTAGTTGTTCGCCGAGCACCAGCTGCAGCATCGCGGCGACGAACAGGTTGAAGTAGCCGAAGAAGCGGCGGCGACCCGGGTCGTGCTCCATGTACCCGACCGCGTAGACGTGGATCAGGAGGCCGACGCCGGTGATCAGCAGGACGAAGATCGCGGACAGCGGGTCGAACAGGAACCCGAAGTGCGACCTTGAAGTTGCCGACCGGGATGAAGGTCCACAGCGTCAGTCTCGCGCGCTGCGGTCGTCCGGAGCAGGTCGCGCAGCGAGAAGAAGTAGATCAGGCCGAGCACGAACGACGCGAGCACGATGCGCAGCACGCCGAGCCAGTGACCCCACTTGTCGGCCCGCTTGCCGAGCAGCAGCAGGATGGCCGCGCTCGCCAGCGGGATCGCGATGAGCAGCCAGAACTGCCGACAGCGTGCCGGTGCGCCGGCGCGTACGTGACGACGTCGGCGAACGCGTACGAGTAGGTAGACATCTCGCCCTCAGTACTTCAGCAGGTTCGCGTCGTCGACGCTGGCCGAGCGTCGGGTACGGAAGATCGACATGATGATGGCGAGGCCGACCACGACCTCGGCGGCCGCGACGACCATCGCGAAGAACGCGATGACCTGGCCGTCCAGCGTGCCGTTGATCCGGGAGAAGGTGACCAGCGCCAGGTTCGCCGCGTTGAGCATCAGCTCGACGCACATGAACAGCACGATCGCGTTGCGCCGGATCAGCACGCCGACGGCGCCGATGGTGAACAGGGCCGCCGCGAGCACGACGTAGTACATCGGTGTCATCAGTTCCGGACCTCCGGTCAGCGTGCCCTTCGGCTCGGCCTCGTGCGTCGGTGAGTTCGCGCATCGGCAGGATCGCCGAGATGCTGCGCTCGGCGGCGGTGCCGTCGGGCAGGCGGCCCGGCGGTGGCGACCGAGTCGGACAGGGCGAACACGCCCGGGCCGGGCTTGGGCGCCGGGTAGTTGCCCGGGCGCGAAGCGGGCCCGCATCATCTCCGGCTGGCTGAGGCCGGTCGCCCTTGCTGGCGCTGCGACGTGGGCCAGGACCATCGCGCCGAGCGCGGCCGTGATCAGCAGCGCCGAGGTGACCTCGAACGCGAAGACGTACTTGGTGAACAGCAGGTCGCGCGATGCCCTGGACGTTGCCGCCGTTGCCGCGTTCGCCGGCGTCCAGGCCCGACCGCGGCTTGACGTCGCTGCAGCGCCCGGTAGAGGCCGGTGCAGAGCAGACCGGCCAGGCCGAGGCCGAGCAGCACCGCGGCGACCCGCTGGCCGCGCAGCGTCTCGATGATCGAGTCGGAGGCGTCCCGGCCGACCAGCATCAGCACGAACAGGAACAGCATCATGATCGCGCCGGTGTACACGATGATCTGCACCAGGCCGATGAACGGCCCGGCCTGCAGGATGTAGAACACGCCGAGCGAGAGCATGGTCATGCACCAGGAACAGCGCGGAGTGGATCGCGTTGCGGGCCAGCACCATGCCCAGCGCGCCGATCAGCGCGAGCGGGCGCGAGGATCCAGAAGATCCACGGTCTCGCCGCCGGAGACGTGCGCGTTGCCCGCCGCGAGCAGCATGCTGGTACCGGTCACGAGTGTGCCTCCCCGGCGCGAATGCTCCGCCCCGGCGCTGAGTGCCCGGGTTGGTGAGCGCGCCGATGTAGTAGTCCTTCTCGGTCTCACCCAGGCGCATCGCGTGCGGCGGCTGCTCCATGCCCGGCAGCAGCGGCGCGAGCAGCTGCTCCTTGGTGAAGATCAGGTCCCGGCGGTTGTCCCGGGCGAGTTCGTACTCGTTGCTCATGG
This sequence comes from uncultured Actinomycetota bacterium, assembly GCA_963797605.1. Classification (GTDB taxonomy): domain Bacteria; phylum Actinomycetota; class Actinomycetes; order Mycobacteriales; family Micromonosporaceae; genus DASQPR01. The sequence goes on from CAWCPX010000016.1 coordinate 201,488, forward strand.
TCAGCGACCGGGTCGGGCAGGCCTCGATGCACAGCCCGCAGAAGATGCAGCGGCCGTAGTTGATCTGGTAGACGCTGGCGTACCGCTCGCCGGGGGAGAAGCGCTGCTCCTCGGTGTTGTCGCCGCCCTCGACGTAGATCGCGTCGGCCGGGCAGGCCCAGGCGCACAGCTCGCAGCCGATGCACTTCTCCAGGCCGTCCGGGTGACGGTTGAGGATGTGCCGGCCGTGGTACCGCGGCGCCGGTGGCGGGCACGCTGCTCCGGGTACTCCTCGGTGACGACCTTCTTGAACATGTGCGCGAAGGTCACCCCGAAGCCCTTGAAGGCTCCCACGGTCTACACCTCACTCTCGGTCGTGTCGTCGTCGCCGTCGGCGACTCCCGACTCGTCACCGGCGGGTCGGTCGCCATCGCCCGGCCGCCCTCAACGCGTCGCAGCCGCGGCGACGGCGGGACCACCAGGTCCATCGGCGGCACCGGGAAGCCGCCCTCCTGCGGCGGCGACCTCGCCCGGGCGGCTGCGGCGGCGGCTTCTGCGGCGCGAGCAGGAACGGCGAGCGCGAGCAGCAGCGAGCACCAGCACCCCGACGATGATGACCGCGACCGTGCTGCGCGGTGCGGTGAGGTTCGACGCCTGCATCAGCCGGATGCCGGCGAGCGCCAGGATCCAGACCAGGCTGATCGGGATCAGCACCTTCCAGCCGAACCGCATGAACTGGTCGTAGCGCAGACCGCGGCATGCGTGCCGCGCAGCCACACGAAGACGAACAGCAGGATCAGCACCTTGATCGGTGAACCAGAGCACCGGCCACCAGCCGTGGTTGGCGCCGTGCCACAGCGAGATCGGCCACGGGGCGCGCCAGCCGCCGAGGAACAGCGTCGCGCACAGGCCCGGAGACGGTGACCATGTTGATGTACTCGGCGAGGAAGAACAGCGCGAACTTCAGCGACGAGTACTCGGTGTGGAAGCCGCCGACCAGCTCCGACTCGGCCTCGGGGAGGTCGAACGGGGCCCGGTTGGTCTCGCCGACCGCCGAGACGAAGTAGATGAGCAGGCTCGGCAGCAGCAGGATCGCGTACCAGCCCGGCGCCGGGTGAAGTGCCAGCCGACGAAGGTCTGACCTGCGTGCCCGTGCGCCTGGGCGGCGACGATGCCACTGGTCGACATGGTGCCCGGCGGTCATGAAGACGGCGACGATCGACAGGCCCATCGCGACCTCGTACGAGATCACCTGCGCGGCCGACCGCAAGACCGCCCAGCAGCGGGTACGTCGACCCGGAGGCGTACCCGCCGAGCACGATGCCGTAGACGCCCATCGCCGAGCAGGCGAGCACCACCAGCACCGCCACCGACACGTCGGTGAGCTGCAACGGCGTGTGGTGGCCGAAGATCGACACGACCGGGCCGAACGGGATCACCGAGAACGCGGTGAACGCGCGATCGTCGAGATCACCGGCGCGAAGAAGAAGACCGCCTTGTCGGCGAGCGTCGGCATGATGTCTTCCTTGAACGCCAGCTTCAGGCCGTCGGCCAGCGACTGCAGCAGGCCGAACGGGCCGACCCGGTTCGGGCCCGGGCGCACCTGCATCCGGGCCACGACGCGGCGCTCGTACCAGATCGCGAACAGCGTCATCACGACGAGGAACACGAACACGAAAAGGATCTTGATGATCACCAGCCACCACGTGTCGTGGCCGAAGTGTCCAGGGTCGGGTTCACTTCGCTCCTCCGTTGGATCGCCGCGCGCGCGACCGGACGTCACCGTGACACGACCGCGCCGGCGGTGACGCCGAGGGTGCGACGGACGGTGGCGCCGGGCGAGTTCGTCGGCAACCAGACGACCCGGTCGGCCATGTCGGTGACAGCCGCCGGCAGCGTGATCGCGCCACGTTCGGTGCCGACCGTGACCGCGTCCCCGTCGGCGACGCCGATCTGACCGGCGAGCGCCTTGCCGAGCCGGACCACCGGCGGGCGGGCGGTGCCGGCGAGGTGCTCGTCGCCGTCGGTGAGGCTGCCGAGGTCGATCAGTTGGTGCCAGGTGGCGAGGATCGCCTCGCCCGGGCCGGGGATCGGTGGCGGCGACAGCGGACGCGGCCGGGGCACCGGGTCGCGGCGCCCGGGTCGGCGGCGTGAGCGCCGATCTCGCGGCGGATCTTCGTCGGCGTCGCCGCAGCCGAGTTCGACGTCGAACTCCTTGGCCAGCGCGTCGAGCACCCGGGCGTCGGACATCGCCGTCGGTGGAGCAGCACCGCGTCGAAGGTACGCGTACGGCCCTCCCAGTCGACGAAGGTGCCGGCCTTCTCGGCCACCGGGGCGACCGGGAAGACGACGTCGGCCCGGCGGGTCACGGCGGAGCATCCGCACCTCGAGGCTGACCAGGAAGTCGACCTTGTCCAGCGCGTCCTCGGCGAGCCGCGGGATCGGCCAGGTCGGCCGGGTCGACGCCGGCCGACGATCAGCGCGGCCGAGCCGGCCGTTGGCGGCGGCGGCGACGATGCCGTCGGTGTCGCGGCCCGGGCGTGCTCGGCAGCACACCCGCGGCCAGGTCCCACTCGGCGGCCATCTCGGCGCGCGGCCGCGGCCTCGGTGACCGGACGGCCACCGGGCAGCAGGTTGGGCAGGCAGCCGGCTTCGACCGCGCCACGGTCGCCGGCACGCCGGGGCACCCAGGCGAGCTTCGCCCGGTGCGGGTGGCGAGCGCCGCGGCGGCGGACAGCGCGCGGGGCGCCGTCGCGAGCCGCTCACCGACGATCAGCAGCGGCCGCTCGGTGGCGAGCGGCGCGGCGACGGTCGGCGTCGGTCGCCAGCGCCTCCGCCTCCCGGCCCGGCACGGTGACGACGAGCGTCGCGGCGAGCTTCTCGAAGCCGCGCGAGAGGAACGGCGCGACCGCGTAGCACCGGCAGCTTGCGGGCCGTCACCTGCCTTGCGGAGCCGCAGGAACAGGATCGGGCACTCCTCCTCCGGCTCCAGCCCGGCGATGACGACCGCGGTCGCGTTGTCGACGTCGGCGTAGGTCACGTCGCCGACGCCGACCACGTTGGAGGCGAGGAACTGCGGTCTCCTCGTCGGAGACCGGCCGGGCCCGGAAGTCGATGTCGTTGGTGCCGAGCACCGACCCGGGCGAACTTCGCGTACGCGTAGGCGTCCTCGACGGTCAGCCGGCCGCCGGTCAGCACGCCGACGCCGCTGCGCGTCATGGCGCGCCGCAGCCCCTCGGCCGCCGACGAGCAGCGCCTCCGGCCAGGATGCCTCGCGCAGTTCGCCGGTCTTCTCGTCGCGCACGAGCGGGTGCTGCATCCGGTCGAACGCGGTCGCGTACTGGAAGCCCCAACGGCCCTTGTCGCAGTTCCACTCTTCGTTGACCTGCGGGTCGTTGCCGGCCAGGCGGCGCATCACCTTGCCGCGCCGGTGGTCGGTGCGCTGCGCGCAGCCGGCCGCGCAGTGCTCGCAGGCGCTCGGCGTGGAGACCAGGTCGAACGGGCGGGCCCGGAACCGGTACTGCGCGCCGGTCAGCGCGCCGACCGGGCAGATCTGCACGGTGTTGCCGGAGAAGTAGGAGTTGAACTCGACGTCGCCGGATGCCGGCCGGATCCTCGGGGTAGGCGGTCTCGTCGATCGTGTCGTGGCCGCGCGGGTTCTCGAACGCGGCGTCACGGTAGACGCCGATCTGCTCCGCCGACGAGCGCTCCATCAGGTCGATGAACTTGTCTCCGGCGATCTCCTCGGAGAACCGGGTGCAGCGCTGGCAGAGGACGCAGCGCTCGCGGTCGAGCAGCACCTGCGACGAGATGTTGATCGGCTTCTCGTACGTGCGCTTCTGCTCGTGGAAGCGGGAGTCGGTGCGGCCGGTCGACATCGCCTGGTTCTGCAGCGGGCACTCGCCGCCCTTGTCGCACATCGGGCAGTCGAGCGGGTGGTTCATCAGCAGCAGTTCCATGACGCCGGCCTGCGCCTTCGCGGCCACCGGCGAGGTCAGGTGCGTCTTGACGACCATGCCGTCGGCCACCGTCTGCGTGCACGAGGCGACCGGCTTGCGCTGGCCCTCCACGTCGACCAGGCACTGCCGGCAGGCGCCGGCCGGCGCGAGCAGCGGGTGGTCGCAGAACCGGGGGATCGCGATGCCCATCCGCTCGGCCGTACGGATGACCAGCTCGCCCTTCGGCGCGGTCACCTCGATCCCGTCGATCGTCAGCTTGACCGTGTCGACCGACGGGTTCGACTTGTTGTGACATCAGTGCGCTCCCACCAGCTCGCCACTACGCAACTTCGGCGCGGTCCGGCCCTCGATGTAGTCCAGGTAGTCCTGTTTGAAGTACTGCATCGACGACATCACCGGGCTGGCGCGCCGTCGCCGAGGCCGCAGAACGAGCGGCCGAGGATGTTGTCGCAGGTGTCCAGCAGCGTGTCCAGGTCCTCGGGCGTGCCCTCACCGGCGAGGATCCGCCGGTAGGATCCGGACGATCCAGTAGTTGCCCTCGCGGCACGGCGTGCACTTGCCGCACGACTCGTGGTGGTAGAACTCCAGCCACTTGTACGTCGCGTAGACCACGTCGTCCTGGTCGGAGAAGATCTGCGTCGCCGTGGTGCCGAGGATCGAGCCGGCCGCCGCGACGCCCTCGAAGTCGAGCGGCACGTCCATGTGCTCGGCGGTCAGCAGCGGCGTCGACGAGCCGCCCGGCGTCCAGAACTTCAGCTTGTGGCCGGGCAGCATGCCGCCGGCCAGCTCGATCAGCTCCCGCAGGGTGATGCCGAGGCCGCATTCGTACTGGCCCGGGTTGGCGATCCGGCCGGAGAGCGAGTAGATCATCGGGCCGGACGACTTCTCCGTGCCCATCGACTTCCACCAGGCCGCGCCGGCGAGCACGATCGTGCGGCACGCTGGAGATCGTGCCGACGTTGTTGACGACGGTCGGGCAGGCGTAGAGGCCGTGCGTGGCCGGGAACGGCGGGCGCAGCCGGGGCTGGCCGCGCGAAGCCCTCCAGCGAGTCCAGCAGCGCCGTCTCCTCGCCGCAGATGTAGGCGCCGGCGCCGGAGTGCACCACGATGTCCAGGTCGAAGCCGGAGCCGAGGATGTTCTTGCCGAGGTAACCGGCCTTGCGTAGGCGTGCGTCGACGGCGGCGCGCAGCCGCCGGGCGGCGTGCACCGCCTCGCCCCGGATGTAGATGAACGCGTGGTTGCGAGCGGATCGCGTAGCAGGCGATGATGACGCCCTCGATCAGCGCGTGCGGGTCGTTCGTCATCAGCGGCAGGTCCTTGCAGGTGCCCGGCTCGCCCTCGTCGGCGTTGACCACGAGGTAGTGCGGCTTGCCGTCGTTCTGCGGGATGAAGCCCCACTTCATGCCGGTCGGGAAGCCGGCGCCGCCGCGCCCGCGCAGGCCGGAGTCCTTGATCAGCGCGATCAGGTCGTCGGGTGCGCCTTGAGCGCCTTGCTGAGCGCGAGGTAGCCCTCGATGCGCTCGTAGACGTCGAGCTTCCAGGCGTCGGGCGTGCGCCCAGCGCCTGGTCAGCACCGGGGTGAGCTTGGCGAGCGTCTCGGCGTGACGGGGCGGTCATTTCTTTCCTCCTTGCTTCGGCGCGGTGGGGATCGCCGTTCGGGTCGTAGCTCGGCACCGAGATGCCGTGCTCCTGCGGCCAGGCGCAGTCCGCGCAGCGTGGGCGCGCCCGGCAGTCCTTCCGCGACCGCGCCTTCGCGATCGTCGGCGAAGCCGGCCAGCTGCACCGCCATCTCCTTGAGCGTGCACAGCCGCGGCCCGCGTGTCGGCTGGGGACGCTCGCCCGGCCTGCAACGCGCCGACCAGCTCGATCGCGGAGGCGGGCGTCTGGTTGTCGTAGAAGTCGTAGTTGACGGTCACGACCGGGGCGTAGTCGCAGGCGGCGAGGCACTCCGCGTGCTCCAGCGTGATCTTCCCGTCGGCGGTGGTCTCGTCGTGCCCGACGCCCAGCTCCGCGGAGAGCGTCTCGAAGATCTCGCCGCCGCCGAGCACGTCGCAGAGCGTGTTGGTGCAGACGCTGACCAGGTAGTCGCCGGTGGGCCGGCGCTTGTACATCGTGTAGAACGTCGCGACCGCGCCGACCTCGGCCTTGGTCATGCCCGAGCTGCTCGGCACAGAAACCGACGCCGGCCGGGCTGACGCGGCCCTCCTCGGACTGCACCAGGTGCAGCAGCGGCAGCAGCGCGGAGCGCTGCCTGGCCTTCCGGGTAGCGCGCGATGATCTCGGCGGCCCGCTTGCGGGTCGTCACTGAAAATTCCATTTATCGATCACACCCACCCATGACGGGGTCGAGCGAAGCGCCCCCGGCGATGACATCGGCTAGCAGTCCACCCTCGGCCATCGCGGGGATGGCCTGCAGGTTGATGAAACTGGGTTCGCGGTAGTGCACCCGGTAGGGCCGCGTGCCGCCGTCGGAGACCGCGTGCACGCCGAGTTCGCCCCGGGGAGACTCGATCTGCACGTAGACCTGGCCGGCCGGCACCCGGAAACCCTCGGTCACGAGCTTGAAGTGGTGGATCAGCGACTCCATCGACTGACCCATGATCTTCGCGATGTGATCGAGCGAGTTGCCCAGGCCGTCCTTGCCGAGCGCGAGCTGCGCCGGCCAGGCGATCTTCCGGTCCTCGACCATGACCGGGCCGGGCTGGAGCCGGTCGAGGGCCTGCTGCAACGATCTTCAGCGACTCGCGCATCTCGCCGAGGCGCACCTGGTAGCGGCCCCACACGTCGGCGTCGGTGCTCGTGACCACGTCGAAGTCGTATGTCGTCGTAGCCGGCGTACGGCATCGTCTTGCGGAGGTCCCACGGGAGGCCGGCACTGCGGAGCACCGGGCCGGTGATGCCGAGCGCGAGGCAGCCCTGCACGTCGAGCACGGCGACGCCCTGGGTGCGGCGGGTCCAGATCGGGCTGCCGGAGAGCAGGTCCTCGTAGGTCTTCAACCGGTCGGGCATGAAGCCCAGGAACTCGTGGATCTTCCGGATCGCGGCGTCGGGGACGTCCTGCGAGACACCGCCCGGGCGCACGTACGCCATGTTCATCCGGAGCCCGGTGATCATCTCGAAGATGTCGAGGATGAACTCGCGCTCGCGGAAGCCGTAGATCATCATCGACAGCGCGCCGAGCTCCATGCCCGTCGTGGCGAGCCAGACGAGGTGGGAGGCGATCCGGTTGAGCTCCATCATCAGCACGCGGATCGTGCGGGCGCGCTCGGTGATCTGGTCTTCGATGCCGAGCAGCTTCTCCACCGCGAGGCAGTAGCCGGTCTCGTTGAAGATCGGGGCGAGGTAGTCCATCCGGGTGACGAACGTGGTGCCCTGCGTCCAGTTGCGGAACTCGAGGTTCTTCTCGATGCCGGTGTGCAGGTAGCCGACGACCGTGCGGGCCTCGGTGACCGTCTCACCCTCGAGTTCGAGCACCAGCCGGAGCACGCCGTGCGTGGACGGGTGCTGCGGGCCCATGTTGACGACGATGCGCTCGTCGTGAATCGGGTCGTCGCCGCTACCGAGCACCGTGTCCCAGTCGCCACCGGTGACGGTGAAGACCCGGCCTTCGGTGGTCTCGCGTGCCTCGGCGTACGAGTCTGTAGAGGTCATTGGTAAGACCGCCGCTCGTCCGGCGGCGGGATCTCCGCGCCCTTGTATTCGACCGGGATGCCGCCGAGCGGATAGTCCTTGCGCTGCGGGTGCCCTTCCCAGTCGTCCGGCATGAGGATGCGGGTCAGGCCCGGGTGGCCGTCGAAGATGATGCCGAACATGTCGTACGTCTCGCGTTCCTGCCAGTCGGCCGTCGGGTAGACGCTGGTGACGCTGGGCAGGTGCGGGTCGTCGGCGGTGACCGCGGCTTCGAGCCGGATCCGCCGCCGGTAGGTCAGCGAGGTCAGGTGGTAGACCGCGTGCAGCCGTCGCTCGTCTTTGCCGAGGTAGTCGACGCCGGAGACGGAGGAGCACAGCTCGAAGCGCAGCGATTCGTCGTCGCGCATCGTCTGGCAGACCTCGGCGATGTGCTCCGGCGCGATGTGCAGCGTCAGCTCGCCACGGTCGACGACGACCTTCTCGACGGCATCGTGGAAGCCGGCGAACGACTCCTCCAGCGCGTCGACGATCTCGTCGTAGTAACCGCCGTACGGCTGCGGCGAGTCCAACTCGGTGGTGCGCCGGCGGACGAGGCCGCCGAAGCCCGAGGTGTCACCGGTGCCCTCGACGCCGAACATGCCCTGTCCTCAGCCACGGGGGCCTCCCTTGCCATGCGCCGCCGCCACGTCCTTCATCCAGTTCTCGATCCGCAGTTGCTCCTCGCGGCCCTCCGAGACCGCCTGGATCCACTCGGCCTTGCGGGTGGCGTCGAAGCGGTAGCTCGACGGCATCGCGCCGGCCGCCACCACGGGGGCACCCTCGCGGGCTTCGCGGGCCTCGATCGCCTTGACCCGGCGGTTGCCCAGCGGCTCGGCCATGACCTTCTCGTGCAGCTTGAGAATCGCGTCGATGAGCATTTCCGGCCGGGGCGGGCATCCCGGGAGGTACATATCGACGGGCACCACGTGGTCGACGCCCTGCACGATCGCGTAGTTGTTGAACATGCCGCCGGACGAGGCGCAGACACCCATCGACAGCACCCACTTCGGGTCGGGCATCTGGTCGTAGATCTGGCGGAGCACGGGAGCCATCTTCTGGCTGACGCGCCCGGCCACGATCATGAGGTCGGCCTGGCGGGGCGAGGCCCGGAAGACCTCCATGCCGAAGCGGGCCAGGTCGTAACGCGCCGCTCCGGTCGCCATCATCTCGATCGCGCAGCACGCCAGACCGAACGTGGCCGGCCAGAAGCTCGACTTACGCGACCAGTTGACCAGCTTCTCGACGGAGGTGAGCAGAACTCCTGATGGAACTTTCTCTTCGATACCCATCTGTCAGTCCCAATCCAGACCGCCGCGCCGCCACACGTAGGCGTAAACCACACCCACGGTGCCGATGAACGTCAGCATTTCGAAGAACCCGAAGGTGCCCAGCATCTTGAAGGACACGGCCCACGGGTAAAGGAAGATCGTCTCGATATCGAAGACGATGAAAAGCATCGCGACGAGGAAGAACTTCACCGGGATGCGGCCGCCGCCCACGGGCTGCGGTGTCGGTTCGATGCCGCACTCGTACGCGTCGAGCTTCGCCCGGTTAAAGCGACGCGGCCCGACGAACGGGGCGGCCGAGACCGACCCGAGCGCGAACAGCAGCGCCAGGCCGAACAGGCCCAAGATGGGAACCCATGCCGAAAGCGACATCTTCCGTCCGACTCCGTCCTTCTCTAGCGATGTATTGCGATAGCGAGATCCGCGTCAAACCGCGGGCGCCACCTTGGTCAGGGTGTTGATGATCCGATCCATGGCGTCGCCGTCACGAGGGTCGGTGAGATTGGCCAGCAACTTCAAAACGAACCGCATCAGTGTCGGGTGCGGCATGCCGTGTTTCGTGGCAACCCGCATCACGTGGGGGTTGCCGATCAGCTTGACGAACCAGCCGCCAAGCCGGTAATAACCGCCGAACCTGGCTTTGAGCGCGGCCGGGTACTGCGCCAGCGCGCGTTCGCGCATCGGTCCGGCCGGGCGGGCGAGCGCCTGCACGATGACCTCGGCGGCCATCTCGCCGGACTCCATCGCGTACGCGATGCCTTCGCCGTTGAACGGGTTGACCATGCCGCCCGAGTCTCCGACGAGGAGCACGCCCCGCTGGTAGTGCGGCACCCGGTTGAAGCCCATCGGCAGCGCCGCGCCCATGATCGGGCCGTCGGCGTTGGCCTCGTCGTTCATACCCCACTCGGGCGGCGTCGTGGAGAGCCAGTCGGTGAGCATCGTGCGGTAGTTGGTCTTGCCGAACGCGGACGACGAGTTGAGCACGCCGAGACCGACGTTGACCCGCCCATCGCCCATGCCGAAGATCCACCCGTAGCCGGGCAGCAGGGTATCGCCGCCCTCTTTCGAGCGGAGCTCGAGCCACGACTCAAGGAAGTCATCGTCGTGCTTGACCGGCGAGTGGTAGTAACGCCGGACCGCGACACCGATCGGCCGGTCTTCGCGCTTGCCGACGCCCATCGCCAGGGCGAACCGGGCGGACACGCCGTCGGCCGCGACGACCAGGGGTGCCCGGTATTCGATCGGCTCCTTGTCGGGGCCGACCACCGCGTTGACACCGATCACCCGGCCGGAGCCGTCGACGATCGGGCCGGACACGTTTGTGCTGGTCCGCAGGATGGCACCGGCGGCCACGGCAGCCTCGGCCAGGATCTGGTCGAAGTCCATCCGCGTGCGCGTGAGGCCGTAGTTGGGGTGGCTCGACAGCTCCGGCCAGGGCAGCTCCATGCGGATGCCGCCGCCGATGACCCGCAGGCCCTTGTTGTGCATCCAGCCGTCACCGTTGGTGTCGACGCCCATTTTGATGAGCTGGGTCACCGATCGGGGGGTGAGCCCGTCGCCACAGACCTTCTCACGGGGGAACTCGCTCTTCTCCAGCAGTTCCACTCGCAGACCGTGCCGTGCGAGGTGGAAGGCGGCGGCGGAACCACCCGGCCCGGCGCCGACGACGATCACGTCAGCTTCCCTGGTCTCCATGTGTTCACCGCCTTACGTCGTGCCAGCCTGTACGCCTGTCAAGGCGCTCGTGAAAGTCTTCACAAAGTCTGCTCGTCGAGCAGTGTAGAACTGGCCTCCGGCGCACCTGGCGGCGAGGGCGGCCTAACCTGAGAATCGGTACGGATCGCGCGGTGCAAGGCCACGACACCGCCCGTCAGATTGCGCCAACCGACCTGCTCCCAGCCGTTTGCGCCGATTTTCGCGGCCAAACCGGCCTGATCCGGCCACGCCCGGATCGATTCGGCGAGGTAAACGTACGCGTCCGGGTTGGACGAGACTCGTCGGGCGACACTCGGCAGGGTGCCCATGAGGTAAACGAGATAGGTGTGGCGGAAGAGGCCGTTGGTGGGGTGGGAAAACTCGCAGACGACCAGCCGTCCGCCCGGCTTTGTGACTCTCGCCATCTCCCGCAGCGCGGCGGCCGTGTCATGCACGTTGCGCAGCCCGAACGAGATCGTCACGGCGTCGAAGGACGCCGTCCCGAAACGGCAGCGCGAGCGCGTCGCCGGCGAGCAGCGTCGTCTCGGGTCGCACCTTCTTGCCGGCGCGCAGCATGCCCTGCGAGATGTCGACGCCGACCACGGTCGCCCCGGAGCGCGCGAGTTCCTCGGTCGAGACGCCGGTGCCGGCGCCGAGGTCGAGCACCGTGTCGCCGGGCAACAGCGCGAGCGCGTCGCGAGTCGACTTGCGCCAGGCCCGGTCACGGCCGAAGGACAGGATCGTGTTGGTGCGGTCGTAGCGCTCGGCGACGCCGTCGAACATCGCGGCCACCTCGCCCGGCTGCTTGTCCAATTGGGCGCGGGTGCCCGATGCGCGGGGCTCGGAAGCCACGGGCTCAGATGCGGTCGGCAGGCTCACGCCGGTTACTTTGCCAGCGGACGCGGGTCGCCGGTCGCGCGGGGGCCGGTCCACCGAGCCAACCGTGACGACCCATGGTCGCTGGAGCGACCATGATTCGTCACGAACCACAAAACGATCCACAAAGGCTACGACTCGACGACCGCCAGCGCCGTGCGACCGCCGGCACCGCCACCGGGCAGCGCGATCGACGAGAAGTGCGAGACCACGCGCTCGTCGGTCGGATCGTCGGCCTCGGTGTAGTGCACGGCCATGTGCCGGTAGAGCGTGTCGCGCTGCGCCGGAATGCGGCCGGCGGAGCGGATCATCCAGATCAGCTCGTGCAGGTTGGAACGGTGCTTCGCGCCCGCGCTGGAGATCACGTTCTCCTCGAGCATGATCGAGCCGAGGTCGTCGACGCCCATGTGCAGCGCGATCTGTCCGATGTCCTTGCCGGTCGTCAGCCACGAGGCCTGCAGGTGGTTGACGTTGTCGAAGAACAGCCGGGCGACCGCGATCAGACGGAGGTATTCGAGTGACGTCGCCTGCGTGCGGCCCTTGAGGTGGTTGTTCTCCGCCTGGTAGGTCCACGGGATGAAGGAGCGGAAACCACCGGTGCGGTCCTGCACGTCACGGATCATGCGCATGTGCTCGATGCGCTCCGCGTTAGTCTCACCCGTGCCCATCATCATGGTTGCCGTTGACTCGATGCCCTGGCCGTGAGCCGTCTCCATCACTTCGAGCCACCGCTCGCCGGACTCCTTGAGCGGCGCGATCGCCGTGCGCGGGCGGGCCGGCAGCATCTCGGCACCGGCGCCGGCGATCGAGTCGAGTCCGGCCGCCTTGATGCGCGCCACCGCCTCGGCGATCGACGTGCCCGACACCTTCGACATGTGCAGGATCTCGCTCGGGCCGATCGAGTGGATCACGAGGCCGGGGTAGGCGCCCTTGACGGTGCTGAACAGCTCTTCGTAATATTCCACGCCGAAGTCGGGGTGGTGGCCGCCCTGCAACATGACCTGCGTCGCGCCGAGGTCGACCGCCTCGCCGCAGCGCCGCAGGATCTCCTCCATCGGGTGCGACCAGCCCTCGCTGTGCTTGGGCGCGCGATAGAACGCGCAGAACTTGCACGCCGTCACGCAGACGTTCGTGTAGTTGATGTTGCGATCGATGATGTAGGTGACGATGCCGTCGGGGTAGCGGCGCCGGCGCACCGCATCGGCCGCCTCGCCGAGAGCGTGAAAGGGCGCGTCGGTGTAGAGGACCAGGGCTTCCTCGGGGCTGATGCGCCCACCGTCGGCCGCGCGCGCCAGGATGCCGTCGATCTCGCTGTTCGTCGTCACCCCCCGAGCGTACCGGCGGGCACCCCGGCCGCGGCGAGCCCCAGCGCCGCAAGACCTCAGCCGAACTGCGACAGCAACAGCACCACTGGTATCCCGACCAGCACACCGAGCGCGAAGAACAGCCACTGACTCCGGCGATGTGACTTCGCCAACGTCACCTGCGCGCTCTCCATAGTCGCCGCGACCAGGTCGGAGACCGCCTTCGCCTCTTTCCGATGCAGGTCACCACGCGTGATCAGGTCCTCGTTCTCGGCGTAGAACCGGTCGAACGCGGCCACCTCGGCCGCCAGTTGGGCCTGCAACTCGGCCATCACCGTGGTGGCGTCACCGAGCGCGGAGGCGACGACTTCGAGCCGCTGCCCGATCGTGCCGTTGATGGCGGCCTCGGCATCACGTCGACCGAGGCGGCCGTCCCACACGAGACCGGTCACCGCGGCCGCGACACCGACGACGAACAGCACCACCGGCAACACCGTGACGTGCATGCCGCTGTCGGTCGAGGTGTAGGCCGCGATGACGGTCGCGGTCACGAACGTCGCCACCCCGAGGATCAGCAGTGCCCAGGTCGCGAAGCGGGTCCACGCCGGAGTGAGCGCCGGTTGGTCGAACGGCTGCCGGTGAGTCGTCACAGAGCGGACCATAGAGGGCGATCGAACCTCGCGGTATCGGCCAGCGGCACCAGTGCACGGTGACGAGATGGCGCGAGGGCCGCCATACCGGCTCCAGGCTGGCACTCTAAGGTCGGTGCCATGGCAGATATGCGCTTCCGTCGGTTAGGAAATTCCGGGCTCGTTGTCTCGGTCGTGGGAATCGGCTCCAACAATTTCGGTCGCAAGGTCGACGACGCCGGCACGAAAGCGGTCGTCGACGCCGCCATCGACCACGGCATCAACTTCTTCGACACCGCCGACATCTACGGCAACCCCGCCGGTGGCTCCGAACTCGCGCTCGGCAAGGCGCTCAAGGGCCGCCGCGACGACATCGTGATCGCCACGAAGTTCGGCATGGACATGCAGGGCGCCAACGGGCCGGACCACGGCGCGCGGGGCTCCCGCTCCTACATCGCGCGCGCCGTCGAGGCCTCGCTGCGCCGGCTCGACACCGACTACATCGACCTCTACCAGATCCACACGCCCGACGCGGCCACCCCGATCGACGAGACGCTCTCCGCACTTGACGACCTCGTGACCGCCGGCAAGGTGCGCTACCTGGGCAACTCCAACTTCAGCGGGTGGCAGATCGCCGACGCCGATTGGAGCGCCCGCACGACCGGGCGCACGCCGTTCATCAGCGCGCAGAACGAATACAGCTGGCTCAAGCGGGGGATCGAGACCGAGGTCATCCCCGCGTGCGAGCGGTTCGGCCTGGGCATGCTGCCGTTCTTCCCGCTCTCCAGCGGCCTGTTGACCGGCAAATACGCCCGCGACACCGCGCCGCCCGCGGGTGGCCGCCTCTCCGAGGAGCGGTTCGCGCATCGGCTCGCCGCCGCCCCGTGGGCCACGATCGAAGCCATCCACGCGTTCGCGAAAGCCCGCGGCGTCAGCATTCTCGACGTGGCGATCGGCGGCCTGGCAGCGCAACCGGCGGTCACGTCGGTCATCGCCGGAGCGACGAAGCCGGAGCAGGTCGCGGCCAACGTCGCCGCCGCCGCATGGACACCGTCCGCCGACGATCTCGACGAACTGCGAAAGATCACAACCCTTTAAGTCCTCTTCACAGGTACGGCCGTCCGAGCGTGGCCGTGCACATGATGCGCTTTCGTGCTCACCGCATGCCGGCGCTTCGCGTGTAGCTGGAGACATACGGGAGGTGGCCGGTGCCCTGCGGAGCACCGGCCACGTCCGTCCCTCGTGGCGTCAGATCGGGAATGACGCCACGAGAGGCACCTGCGGGCTCGACGCGCCACCCGCGTGTTCGAGGCTGATGCCGAACTCGCCGGCACCGGCCACGTCGGTAAAGATCTTGGTGCCGTTGATCGCACCGGCCGCTAGCACGCCCGCCGGCACCGGCTTGGTGCCGTGGATGACCCACAGCTGATAGGCCTGGTCGGGGTGCAACGCCGGCATGTGCGACAGCACCGCGACGCCCTCGTTGAGATGGTCGGAAATCACGAGCGTCACCTGCGAACCGCTCGCCGCCATGGTGACGATCTTCAGCCGGGCGTCCGGCGCGGACATGATCGTCGAGATCTCCGCCTGCCGGGCCTGCGCCGCCGCGGCTTCCGAACGGGCCGAATCGACCCGCTGATTCGAGATGGAGTAACCGCCGATTCCCGCCCCGACCGCGATGATCACGGCTGCCGCCGCGGCTCCGACCCAGACGCGCCAATCGCGGCGATTGCCACGGCGGCCCGTGGAGGTCCGGAGGCGCCCCGGCGGGATCTGACGCGTACGCGCGACCTCCGCCATCACGGCCCGCTTCAGACCAGGCGGCGGCGTAGCCACGCTGACGTGCGACAGCCTCGTGACCGTCTCTCGCAGCTCGGCCAGCTCTTGCGCGCAGGAGTCGCACTCGGCGACGTGGCGGTCGAACTGGGCTCGCTCGATATCGGAGACGGCGTCCAGGGCGTAAGCGCCGGCCAATGCGTGGATATCGGTGCTCACACCGTCACCCCCAGACAGTCGCGCAGCCGGATCAACCCATCGCGCATTCGCGTTTTCACGGCCGGAAGACCGACTTTCAGCAGTGACGCCACCTCCCGATAGGTGTAGCCGCCGTAGTACGCCATCGTGATCGCTTCGCGCTGCACCTCGGTGAGCCCCTTGAGGCATCGCCGGACCTGCAGCTGATCGAGATGGGCCGTCGCCTCCTCGACCACGTCGTCGTACGGCGTCTCGATCGTGGCGACCCGTCGAAGCCGATCCGTCCCGGCCTGCTCCGACCGAACCCGATCGACCGCGCGCCGGTGAGTGATCGTGAAGATCCAACTCGTCGCCGAGCCCTTATCGGGGTCGTAGCGCATGGCGTTACGCCAGACCTCGACGAGCACCTCCTGCGCGACCTCCTCGGCTTGCGCCGGGTCTCGAAGGATACGTCGGGCGAGGCCGAATACGCGGGGGGCGACGAACTCGTAGAGCTGCTCGAAGGCGCGTTCATCGCCGTGCGACGTGCGGGAAAGCAACTCGTCCGCGTCGGGAACGCCGCCCACGGGCACGGATTCGAGCCGTGGTCGGCCGGGCACCTCACCCGGGTCGTTCCTCGTGGTCATGTAAGCGGCCTCCGCGTCGTCGGTTTCCCCGTGACGAGCTGTATTCGTTGCCGGAAGGCCGCCGGATGGGTCAGTTATCCGTCGTAATCCACGGTTACTTCGTCGGTGACCGGACTCGCCTGGCAGGTCAGCACGTAACCGGCGGCGAGCTCGTCGGGTTCGAGGGCGTAGTTACGCGCCATCTCGACCCGGCCAGTCGTCACTTTTGCCCGACATGTGGAGCAGACGCCGCCTTTGCAAGCGTAGGGCAGTTCCGATCGGATCTTGAGCGCCGCGTCGAGAACACGCTCGTCACGACGCATCGTGAAGCTCGAAGCCCGCCCGTCGAGCAGGATCGTGACGGCCGCGCTGTCGGCCCCGGGCGCGTCGTCGGCCACCGTCTCGGTGCGGGGCTCGTTCGGCGGGGCGTCGGCCACGTGGAACAGCTCCGTACGCACGGCCGAGTCCGGCACCCCCCGGTCGGCAAGCGCGTTCCGGACGTCCGTGACCATCCCGTACGGCCCGCAGAGGAACCATTCGTCGGCACCGGCGTCGACCAGACCGGCCTCGATCAGGCGGGCGAACCGCCGGGCATCGACACGGCCGCTGAGCACGTCGGCGTCCTGCGGCTCCCGGGAGAGCACGTGCAGGAGTTGCAGCCGGGTGGGGAACCGGTCTTTGAGGTCGGCCAACTCCTCGGCGAACATCACGGAGCGGGCGAAGCGGTTGCCGTAGACCAGCGTGAACGTGCTCTCGGGTTCGGTCGCCAGCGCGGTCGCGATCAGCGAGAGGATCGGCGTGATGCCCGATCCGGCCGCGACGGCGACGTAGTGACGCGTGCGATCCGGCGCGAACTCAGACGTGAAGTGGCCGAGCGGCGGCATCACGTCCACCGTGTGCCCCGCACCCAGCTCCCTCGTCGCGAACTGGCTGAACGCGCCGCCGCTGACCGCCTTCACGCCGATGCGCAGTTGCCCGGTCGAAGCGAGTTCGGCCGGCGTGGAACAGATCGAGTAGGACCGGCGTACGTCTTCGTCCCCGACGATCCGCCGCACGGTCAGGTGCTGCCCGGCCCGGAAGGAGAAGTCCGCACGCAGCTCCGGCGGCACCTCGAACGTCACCACGACGGCCTCGTCGGTCAGTGCCTCGATCGCGGCGACCGTGAGCGGGTGAAACGTCGGGCGGCGGCGCACCGGACGGCTGATCGTCACGCTCATCAAAAGGCCTTGATCTGGTCGAACGGCTCTCGGCACGACTCGCAACGCCACAACGACTTGCACGCGGTGGAGCCGAAGTGGGAAAGCTCGGTGGTCTGGGCCGATCCGCACCGCGGGCACGCCGGCCCGGCACCCGGTCGGCGGCCGATCGTGAGCAGCACCGGGCCGGCGGCGGACGGCGGTGCGATGCCGGCTCTCGACAGCTTCGCTCGGCCGCGCTCGGTGATGTCGTCCGTGCTCCACGCCGGGCTCAGCACCGTGCGCACCTCGACGTCGGTGGCACCGGCGGCCCGAGCGGCGTCGGCCACGTCGGCGCGGATCACGTCCATCGCCGGACAGCCGCTATAGGTCGGCGTGATCGTGACGACGGCGCGGTCGCCCGCGATCTCGACGTCGCGCAGGATGCCCAGGTCGTCGATTGTGACCACGCGGATCTCCGGGTCGACGACGGCGGCCACGGCAGCGCGGACCTCGGCGACGGAAACCGCGGTCACCATGTCGCACCCGGGTGCGCGCGGTGCAGCACCTGCATCTCGGCGAGCAGGTAGGACAGCGCTTCGGTATGACGTCCTTGCCGGCCACCGGTCGGGTGCCACGTCGTCGCGGGGATCTCGATCTCGGCCGAACGCAGCACGCCGTGGACGATGTCGAGCCACTGGTCACGCACGGCAGCCGGGTCAACCGCGACGCCGCTCGCGATCAGAGCCGCCAGGGTGTCGTCGACCTCGAAGAACTCGTGCGTGTAGGGCCATACCGCTTCGACCGCCGCCGCCATGCGCCGATGCGACTCGTGGGTGCCGCCGCCGAGCCGCACCGTCCACAGGGAACTGTGATCCAGGTGGTAGGCCGACTCCTTCACGGTTTTCGCGGCGATTGCGGCGAGCCGGTCGTCGGCACCGCCGCGCAGCTTTTCGTAGACCAGGTATTGCCAGGCCGAGAGGAACAGCAGCTTCGCGATCGCGGTGGCGAAGTCGCGCCCGACCGGGCCCGCGTCGTCGGCCAGCTCGACCAGCTGCGCGTTGCGGTAGTCGGCGTCGCTCCGGAGATAGGCCAGGGCGTCTTCATCGCGCCCGGCGCCCTCGACCTCACCGGCATAGGTGAGGAACATGCGGGCCGCGCCGAGTTGGTCGAGTGCGATGTTGGCCAGCGCGATGTCCTCTTCCATCTCCGGAGCACGCGCCGCCCACTCGCCGAGACGCTGGGCTTCCACAAGCGCATCGTCACCCAGGCGCAGCAGGTATTCGAAGAGCTGATCGGCCATTATCGTCGCCCCCGCTTCGCTGGCCCCGAGACTGCTGTGGCACGGTGGCCTCGCTGACGCTCGGCCATCAGATGTGGCCCGCGCCTTCCGGCACGTCGTAGAACGTCGGGTGCCGGTAGACCTTGTCGGCGGCCGGGTCGAAGAACGCGTCCTTCTCGTCGGGGCTCGACGCGGTGATCGCCGCGGCGGGCACAACCCAGATCGACACGCCTTCCTGCCGCCGCGTGTAGACGTCACGCGCGTTACGCAGCGCCATCTCGGCGTCGGGCGCGTGCAGGCTGCCGACATGCGTGTGCGACAGACCTCGCCTCGGTCGGACGAAAACTTCCCAGAGTTGACTCGTCACATGCGCCCCCGCGTCATGCCACGGAGACCGGTTCGGCCTGCCGTACCAATGAGAGATCATATTGTTTTTGGGCGTAAGCCGCCGCCGCCTCGCGAACCCAGGCGCCCTCGTCGTGCGCGCGCTTCCGGTTCGCGATGCGCGCCCGGTTGCACGGCCCGTTGCCCTTGATCACGGCCATGAGCTCGTCATAGTCGGGCTGGGTGTAGTCGTGCGTGCCGGTCTCCGGGTTGAGGCGCAGATCGGGGTCGGGGATGTCGAGCGTGAGCACGCGCGCCTGCTGGACGCACATGTCGACGAAGCGCTGGCGAAGATCATCATTGGAGAACCGCTTGATCTTCCACGCCATCGACTGATCGGAGTGCGTCG
Organism: uncultured Actinomycetota bacterium; assembly: GCA_963797605.1. Classification (GTDB taxonomy): domain Bacteria; phylum Actinomycetota; class Actinomycetes; order Mycobacteriales; family Micromonosporaceae; genus DASQPR01. Next base: position 220,655 of record CAWCPX010000016.1, read on the forward strand.
AGTCGGCGTCGGGCGGTCCGAACATCGCAAGTGATGGGTACCACCAACGGTTGACCGCGTCTTGCGCCATCGCGCGCTGCTCGGGTGTGCCGTGCGCGAGCGTGTTCAGGATCTCGAAGCCCTGCCGCTGGTGGAAGGACTCCTCCTTGCAGACGCGGATCATCGCGCGCGCGTAGGGCCCGTAGGAGCAGCGACACAGTGGCACCTGGTTGACGATCGCCGCACCGTCGACGAGCCAGCCGATCGCACCGGCGTCAGCCCAGGTCAGGGTGGGGTAGTTGAAGATCGAGGAGTATTTCTGGCGGCCGTCGATCAGCATGTCGACGAGTTCGTCGCGCGAGATGCCGAGCGTCTCGGCGGCGGCGTAGAGGTAGAGGCCGTGGCCGGCCTCGTCTTGAACCTTCGCGAGCAGGATCGCCTTGCGCTTGAGCGTGGGTGCGCGCGTGATCCAGTTGCTCTCCGGCTGCATGCCGATGATCTCGGAGTGCGCGTGCTGCGCGATCTGCCGGATCAGGGTCTTGCGGTAGGCCTCGGGCATCCAGTCGCGCGGCTCGATCTTCTGTTCCGCGGCGACGATCTCATCGAAGTATTCCTGGGCTTGGACCGCGGACGCGCGCGCGGCGGGCGTCGACGCGGCCTGCACGAGGGCACGTTCAGCGTCGGCTACCTGATCGAGGAGGCTCTGCCCCTCGGGAACCGTGAAGTCGTTGCCATACACGTACCAAGTGTTACAGCCGAGACCACGTGGCGCAACATCACTGTCACATATATGCCCTCAGGATGCGTAGATCTTCCTGATCGGCGGCGCGTTTCGGAGCAGACTGGGACCTTGGCCGTATCCATGAACCGTAACCATGAGACGGGGAGTTTCCTGATGGCTGCCAACAATATGGCTCCGGACAACATCGCCGACTACCTGCGCGACGCCGACACCGTGACGATCGCCACCAAGCGTGCCAGCGGAAAAGATCACGAAACGGCGCTCTGGGCGGTCACGGTGGACGGCGTGCCGTACGTGCGGAGCGTGAACGGATCCGGCGCACTGTGGTACCAGGACGTCATGCGGGAAGGCGGCGCCTCGATCGTCACGCCCAGCGGACGCATGCCGGTGACGATGAAACCGATGACCGACCACTCGAAGGACGCCGCCATCGACGCCGCGTACTCCGCGAAGTACGGCGGCTACCCGAAAGACGTCCTGGCACCCGAATTCGCCGCGCCGGCACACGACAACACGCTGATGGTGATGCCACGCTCCCTTAACGGCTGACGAACTCCGGGCCGCCGGCCGGCAACGGAGGCGCCTGGCCGGCGGCGGCGGCCCGGGCAGCGAACTCGCGTACGCCCTCGATCTGCCGCTCACCCAGGGAGAAGTCGAGCGCCCGGAAATAGGACGCGAGCGTGGCCGCGTCGAACGTCTCCCACCGGGCAGCGGCCTCGGCGGCTTCGTCGAGTTCGTCGAGGCACAGATCGCGTGACCGCAGGAACGCCTCGTGGACGTCTTTCACCTGGCCGGGGTGCGTCTCGGCGAACTCGCGGCGCACCGCCCAGACCGCGAAGACCATCGGCAGGCCGCTCCACTCGCGCCACGCCTGGCCGAGGTCGGTCACAGTCAATCCACGTGCCGGGGCCTCGTAGAGCGCGCGCAGCGCCACGTCACCGATGACCACTGCCGCGTCCGCTTCGAGCAGCATCTCGGTCAGGTCCGGCGGGCAGCGGAAGAACTCCGGCTCGACGCCGTAACGCTCCGCGAGCAGCATCTGCGCCAGCAGCACGCCGGTGCGGCTCGTGGACCCGAGCGCGACCTTGCGGACCTCGGCGAGCGGCTTCGTCGACACCAGGTTGACCGACAGCACCGGCCCGTCGCTGCCGACCGCGAGATCCGGCAAAAGCAGCAGCTTGTCGGCGTGCCGCAGATATTCGACGAGCGAGATCGGGCCGACGTCAAGGTCGCCGGCGACGAGGGCCGCGTTCAGCTGGTCGGGCGTGTCCTTGTGCAGGTCGAAGTCGAGAAGCGCGCCGGACCGCATCAGCCCCCAGTAGATCGGGAGGCAGTTAAGGAACTGGATGTGCCCGACTCGTGGTCGGCGCGGCATTGGTGCGCTCATATCCCGGCACGTTACGCCGCGCCCGCCGGTGGCCGGGCTCACACCGACGTAGTCGCCCCCGGCGTCGGCCGACGCCGATCGTGCCGGCTTGTGGCGGCCACCGTTGATCGTGCCGACCGTGGCGGCCGACGCCGATTGTGGCGGCTTGTGGCGGCCGCCGTCGGTTGTGCCGACTCGTGGCGGCCGCCGTCGGTTGTGCCGACTCGTGGCGGCCGCCGTCGGTTGTGCCGACTCGTGGTGGCCGCCGCTGGTTGTGCCGACTCGTGGCGGCCGCCGCTGGTTGTGCCGACTCGTGGCGGCCGACGCCGATCGTGGCGGCGTGGCGGCCACCACCGCCTTGAGTCGGCACGATCGACCCGCAGTCGACCTGTGGCGGCCACCGCCGGTTGTGCCGACCTATGGCGGCCACCGTTGATCGTGCCGACTTGGGGCGGCCACCACCGCCTTGAGTCGGCACGATCGACCCGCAGCGACCACACGTCGTCACGATCCACTGGTGACGGCCGCCGCTGATCGTGCCGACCTGTGGCGACCACCATCGGTCGTGCCGACTTACAGCGGCCACCACCGCCTTGAGTCGGCACGATCGACCCGCAGCGACCACACGTCGCCACGATCCACCGGTGACGGCCGCCGTTGATTGTGCCGACTCGTGGCGGCCGCCGTCGGTTGTGCCGACCTATGGCGGCCCCTGCCGCCTTGAGTCGACACGATCGACGCGCAGCGACCACACGTCGCCACGATCCACTGGTGACGGCCGCCGCTGATCGTGCCGACTGATGGCGGCCACCGTCGGTTGTGCCGACTGATGGCGGCCACCGTTCATCGTGCCGACTCATGGCGGCCGCCGTCGGTGGCTGCGACAGGCATGTGCCGACTCGTGGCGACCACCGCTGATCGTGCCGACTCGTGGCGGCCGACGTTGATTGTGCCGACTCGTGGCGGTCACCGCCGCCTTGAGTCGGCACGATCGACCCGCAGCGACCACAGGTCGTCACGATCCACCGAAGTTATCCACAGGCGATCGGTCCGGCATGTCGCCCACCGCTGCGACGCGGAAGGCTCGACAACTGTGAATCGTGACAACGGGGATCTCGGTCAACTACTCCGCGCTCAGGACAACGTCATCACCTACGCACAGGCGACCGCTCTCATGACCCGCGCGACGCTGCGGCATCGGCTCGACGCCGGTCGCTGGCAACGAGCGCACCGTGGCATATTCATCGCCCACAATGGCCCGGTCACGACCCGTCAACGCCGGTGGGTAGCCGTCTTCGCCGGCGGAAACGGCCGGATGGCGCCCCTGGCCGGCCCGTCCGCGCTGGAGGAATTGGGCATGCGTGGTTATCCGGCCACCCGGATCCACATCATGATTCCCGCGCGGCGCATGGAGACCGATCCGCCGCCGGGAGTCGTCGCGCACCGCACTCGCCATCTGCCGGCCACGGATTATCGGCACACCTTCCCGCCATGCACGACACCGGCGCGGTCGGTCGTCGACGCGGCGAGTTGGGCCGTCTCGACCGATGGGGCTCGAGCGCTGGTCGCAGCCGCCTTCCAGCAGCGGCTGGTCACCCTGCCGGCCATGCAGGATGTGCTGTCACGCCTGCCGACGGTGCGGCGCCACCGACTGATCGGCCAGACAGCACTCGACGCCGCGGGCGGATTCGAGTCGATCTCCGAGCTGGAATTCCTGGACCTGTGCCGCGAGGGCTGGCTGCCGACACCGACCGGGCAGACCGCCATACGTGATGTCGACGGTCGGCGCCGCTACCGGGACGCGTACTTCGAGGAGTTCGGGCTCCACGTCGAAATCGACGGCGGCCAGCACCTGGATCCGGCCGCCTACTGGGCGGATATGCAGCGGCAGAACGCGATCTGGATCGCCGGCGACCGGGTTCTGCGCTTCCCGGCTTGGGCAATACGAAATGATCGAAAAAAGGTCATTGCCCAGATTCAGGACGCTCTGATCGAACGCGGCTGGCGGCCGCACAGGTGACCGCGCCGATTCGTGGCGGCCGCGGTGGATCGTGCGAGGCTGCGGCGGTTATAGCCACCACAACTCCGCACGACCGACTACTTGACCCCGGCGTACGAGTGAAGGCCCGACACGAAGATGTTCACCAGGAACAAGTTCACCATCATGACGCCCCAACCGGTGAGAGCCAGCGCGCTCGCCGTCGTCCGTTTCACGCTCGGAGTCGCACGAGCGTGCAGGTAGCAGGCGTACGCGACCCACGCGATGAACGCCCACGTCTCCTTCGGGTCCCAGCCCCAGTAACGGCCCCACGCCGACTCCGCCCAGATCGCACCGCAGATGATCGCGAGCGTCCAGATCGGGAACGCGAACGCATGGATCCGGAAGGTCAGCCGTTCCAGACTGTCGGCACCCGGCAGGCGCGGCCCGAGCGTGTACGGGTAACCGATCGGCCGCTCCTCGGCGACCCGCTTCTCGTAGCCCGCCCGCACGAGGTGCAGAGCCGCCGCGCAGAAGCCGATCATCAGGATGCCGGACGCCGTGATCGCCAGCGTCACGTGGATCTTCAACCAGTACGAGTTCAGCGCCGGCGACAGCGGCGAGATCTTCGTGTAGAGCACGGTGTCGTCGAGTCCGAGCAGAGCCACCAGCACGAACGTCACGAAGAGTCCGAGCGGTCGCACCGATGGCCGCCGGGTCACCAGGCCGAGCCATCCGATCGACGCGACGAGCGTGACCGCGATGATGAACTCGTACATGTTGCCCCACGGCACCCGGTGCGCGGCGAAACCGCGGGTGACCAGGCACGCGATGTGGGCGACGAGCCCGACGGCGGTCAGGATCACCGCGACCCGGCCGGCCACCGGGGCATAGCGACCAAGGCGGTCGGGAGCCACGGGTTCCGGCCTGAGCCCTGGGAAGTCGATGTCGTCGCTGATCGGGGCGCCGGCGCCGACTAGCACCTTCGACGACTGCGCCTGGGCAACTCGGGCAATCGCGCCCTGGGCTCCGAAGGCGTACTCGGCGGCGTAGCACATCATCGCGAACAGGTAGCTCACGATCGCGGCGACCAGCAGGTTATGGGAGAGCGTTGCCACGAGCAGTCCTCTCTTCGGGGGCGGCCTTGCCGGAAGCGTCGTTGAGTGGGGCGGCCTTGATTTTCGGGGCATCGATTCCGGCCGCGTTGACCCCGGCAGCCTTGACTATCGCATCGAACTCGGCGGGGAAGCTCGCATACTCGGCGCGGGCGAGTCCTCCGGCGGCCGCCTCGGAACCCGTGTCCGTCGCGACGACCCGGAACCACACCCGGCGCCGCCGCCCGGTCAGCGACCCGAGCAGGCCCGCGACCAGCAGCAACGCACCGACGAGCACGACCCGCTCCCCCGGGTTGTCGCGAATCGACAGCGACGCCCACTGGCGCGTGCCGAGGAACTGCACCGTGGATCCGTCGCTGAGTTTGGCAGTCTCGCCGACCTTCAGCTTGATCGGTAGGTGTGGATTGGGATTGCTCGCCGACGGCAGCACCTTCAACGCGCCGGAGTCGATCTGATGCTGGTCGAGCGTGTAGACCGACTGCGGAATGCCGCTGTCCAGCCCGAGGTCGCCGACGTACGCGGTCAGGAACAGTTCCGGGTTCCGCTCAGCCGGGAAGGTCGACGCGGTGGTCCCGTCGGTCGGCGCGGTCGGCAGGTAGACACCCGCGAAGCCGATCTGCTGCGGCTTGAAGTGCTTCGGATCCATGTTGGTGCCCGTCGCCGGGTTGACGTTCGAGTCCGGGAACGCGATGCCGCCGTCACTCGTATCGCCCAGGTCACCATCGGTGTTGAACGGTGCGATCTTCGTTTCGCTGTGCCCGTACTTGTCGGTGAACTTCACGATCGGCGCGTACCCGTGACCGAGCAGGTAGACGTTCGCGCTCGGCAACCGCAGTGGATCGTTGACCTTGATGGTCTTCGGCGTCAGCTTCGACGAGGAGCCCAGCGAGTAACTGGTTTCGGCGGCGAAGGTCAGCGGGTGCCCGCTCGCGTCGTAGGTCGCGTCGAACTGATCGAGCGTGAGACAGAACGGTTCCAGCGTCGAGCCGGTCACGCGCGCGCCCAGATGCAGGTCATCGAGTTGACTGGGCGTGTTGCAGAACGCGGTGTCAGCGCCCGAGACGAGAATGCGGTCGCCCTGCCAGCCGTACCACGACCCGAACGCGACCCCGATGAGAATCGCCAGCAGCGAGAAGTGAAACAGCAGGTTACCGGCCTCTTTGAGGTAGCCCTTCTCGGCCGAGACCGTGACCGAGCCGTCCGGGTGCGAACGCACGACGGTGCGGTAACGCCGCGACCGCAGCACGGCGCGCAACCGCGAGCCCACTGCCTCGGGCGCCTCAGCGAACGCGATCGACGGCGCGTTGACCGGCATCCGCTGCAATCGCGCGGGCGCGTCCGGAGGCACCCGCCGCAGTGCCGTGTAGTAGACGCGCAACCGCGGGAAGAGGCAGCCGACCAGCGAGATGAACAGCAGCAGGTAGATCGCCGAGAACCACGGCGACGAGAAGACGTGGAACGCGCCAATCTCGGTGAGGAAGGGCGCGATCTTCGGATGGTGCAGCTTGTAGGCCTGCACGACCGGCACGTCGGTGTTGATCGTGGTCTGCGGCAGCAACGAGCCCGGGATCGCCGCGACGGCGAGCAGGAAGAGCAGGATCAACGCGGTGCGCATGCTGGTCAGCGCGCGCCATAGCCGCCTTACCCGACCCACGAGCCAGAAGATCGGGCTTTGGTGGGTACGCGTATCGGGTGTGTCGATCCGGTCTTCCGGCGGCACCCAGTCGGGCTCGGTCTCGGTGCGGGAATCCACGTCGGTCATCAGACACCCACCGTGCCGACGCCGACCGTGGCGCGGAGCCAGTCGAGGAAATCAGTCCAGCCGCCGGTTACCAGGGCCACGCCGATGATGATCAGCAACGCGCCGCCGGCCCGGGTCACCCACCGGCTGTTGCGCCGGATCACCCGGAAGACGCCGAGGAGCCGCCGGAACCCGAGACCGAAGATCAGGAACGGAAGCCCGAGGCCGAGGCAGTACGCGACCGACAGCGTGATCGCCCGACCGTCCTGCCCGCTGATCATCGAGAGCCCGAGCACGGCGCCGAGCGTCGGCCCGATGCAGGGAACCCACGACAGCGCGAAGACGGCTCCGAGAATGGGCGCACCGGCGAGGCCGGCTGCCGGAAGACGCTGGATCCGGAATTCGCGCTGCATGCCGGGGATGAAACCGAGGAACGCGATGCCCATCACCACGACAATGGCGCCGATCACGATCTCGAGCGTGCGTTCGTGACTCAGCAGCGCCCGTCCGATGCCGCCCGCGACGACGCTGAGCAGCGTAAATACGACCGTGAAGCCGGCGATGAAGAGCAACGAGCCGAGCACGATCCGACCACGTACCCGTGACGGAGTAATGCCTGTCGGGTCTTCCGACGTGCGTGCCGTGGCATCGAGATCGGCGCCGGCGAGGCCGGTCACGTAGGAGAGATAACCGGGGACCAGTGGCAACACGCACGGCGACAGGAAACTGACGAGCCCCGCCGTCGCGGAGACGCCGACGGCGAGCACGAGCGGTCCGTTGGTCGCGATCCCGGCGAAACTCATGACGATGCCTCGGCGGGACTCATGACGATGCCCCGTCGATCATCTTCGTCAAGTCCGCCGTCGTGATCGAGCCGAAGTGAATGCCGGCGATCTTTCCGTCGGCGTCGATCACGATCGTGGCGGGCACGGACGACGGCGGCACGTTGCGGAAGGCCAGCGCCACCCGGCCGGACGGATCGAAGATGCTCGGGTACGTGATCTGATGTGCGGAAACGTACGCGGCCGCGGCATCGCGATCGTCACGCACGTTGACGCCGATGAAATCCGCCGCCCCGGATGCGTAGACGCTTTGCAGGTCGGCGGCTTCAGAGCGGCACGGTGCGCACCACGATCCCCAGAAGTTCACGACGACGATGTGGCCCCGATCGGCACTCAGGTCGAACGTGGTGCCGTCGAGCAGCGTGCCCGTGACCGCCGGTGCCGCGGTGCGTTTTCCGGTGGCAAACATCTGGGAAGCCGCGTCGGCGCCGGCAGACGTACCCGAGGAACACGCGGTGAGCGCCAACGCGGCGACAACCGTCAGCGCGACGGCGTGCCAGCGTCGTGCGCGCATCACGCGCCCTTGGCGGTGCGGGCGGAGGGCGACTTGGCGACCAGGTGAGCGGCCGGTTCGGTGTATCCGACGCCGGTCAGCCGGGTGCCGCTGAAGTGGAAGGACGTGAGGCTCGCGAGCCCGCATTGCCGCTTGCGCGGATCGCCCCAGAGGCGCTGCTTCTCCATGAACCGCCGCAGGATCCAGATCGGGAGCTGGTGTGACACGCACAGCGCCTCGTGGCCCTCGGCCTGCTCCCGGGCGGCTTCGAGCGCGACGAACATGCGTTGAGCGATGGCTCGGTGCGGTTCACCCCACGACGGCGTGATCGGATCGCGCAGCACCCACCAGTTGCGCGGATCGCGGAGCGCGCCGTCCCCGACCGAGACCCGTTTGCCCTCGAAGAAGTTCGTGCTCTCGATCAGGTGGTCGTCGATCGCGATCGGCAGCCCGAACTCGGCCGCGAACGGCTCGGCCGTCTGCTGCGCGCGCTCCAGCGGGCTCGCGACGACGTAGGTCACGTCATGGCCGGCGAGATATTCGGCGCTCGCCTTCGCCATCTGCACGCCGAGTTCCGAGAGCCGGAAGCCGGGCAGGCGGCCGTAAAGCACCTTGGTCGGGTTATAGACCTCACCGTGGCGCAGCATGTGCACGATCGTTTCGGTCATGCCCTGTCCTTCGTCGCTGCCGCCCGCGCCGCCACCGGCAATGTCGCCGCGATCCGGTCCATGGCCTCGTCGTCGATCGCTGTCGACACAAACCACGACTCGTAGGCGCTCGGCGGCAGGTAGACGCCACCGGCGAGCATCGCGTGGAAGAACCGGCGGAACGCGTCGACGTCCTGGGTTTTCGCGGTGTCGTAGTCGCGCACGTCAGCGTCGGTGAAGAAGATCGAGAACATGCTGCCGGCGGTGGCGAGCCGGTGCGGGACGCCCTCGGACGCCAGCGCCTCGGACGCCAGCGTGCCGATCGTGCTCGCGGTGCGGTCGAGACGGGCGTAGACGTCGGGCGTCGCGAGCCGCAGCGATGTGAGCCCGGCGGCACAGGCGAGCGGGTTTCCGGAGAGCGTGCCTGCCTGGTAGACCGGGCCGGCCGGGGCGAGCCGGTTCATGATGTCGGCACGACCGCCGAACGCCGCCGCGGGCAGGCCGCCGCCCATCACCTTGCCGAACGTGTAGAGGTCCGCGTCGACCGGATCGAGGGCGGACCACCCGCTGCGCGACACCCGGAAGCCCGTCATGACCTCGTCGACGATGAGCAACGAGCCGTGCCGGTGCGCGATTTCGGCGAGCGCCTGGTTGAAGCCGTCCCGAGGCGCCACGACGCCCATGTTGCCGGCCGCGGCCTCGGTGATGATCGCGGCGATGTCGGAGCCCTCGTTTTCGAACGCGATCCGCAGCGCGTCGACGTCGTTGTAGGGCAGCACGATCGTCTCGCTGGCCGACGCTCCCGTGACACCGGGCGAATCGGGCAGCCCGAGCGTCGCGACCCCGGACCCGGCCGCGGCGAGCAGCGCGTCGACGTGGCCGTGGTAGCAACCGGCGAACTTCACGATCTTCGAACGACCGGTGAAGCCCCGTGCCAACCGGATCGCCGACATCGTCGCTTCGGTGCCCGAGCTGACCAGGCGCACCGCCTCGACCGGCGTGCGCGCGACGATCTCCTCAGCCAGGTCGACCTCACCGGGCGTCGGCGTGCCGAAGCTCGTGCCACGGGCTGCCGCTGCGGTGATCGCGTCGACAACGGCCGGATGCGCATGCCCGTGGATCAGCGGGCCCCACGAGCACACGAGGTCCACATAGCGCCGACCGTCGGCGTCGGTGAGCCAGCAGCCCTCGCCGCTGACCATGAATCGTGGCGCGCCGCCGACGGCTCGGAAGGCGCGGACAGGGGAGTTGACCCCGCCCGGCGTCACAGCGCGGGCGCGGTCGAACAGGGCCTCGGAAGCGGGGGCGTCGGCGGGGTAGGTGCCGGCCTCGGCTGGTTCGTCGTCTCTCACAGCCCGCCCAGTATGTCAATGCCGTCTGAACGCCGGCCCCTGGGGTTTCGCGAAGGCGCCGCGCTCCCGTGTTACTCACGCTGAGTGACGCCTCGTCGGATTACTCTCCGTCACGCTTGTCGCGCCCGGTCGATGTGGGTCCGGGGAGCTTTGCTCTGCTCACCCGACGGCAACACCGCGACGACCTGCAGTTCTCAAAGACCGAACAGATCCTGCGCCGAGTCGAGCCGTCACCCCGCGTACGCGTGGCCTATAGGTGAGCAGAGCAAAGCATCCCGAACCCGTTATGCCAGCCAGCCTGAGCTATGACCGACAGTCACGTGACTTACGGTTTCGCGTCAGCGAGCCCGACGAGATCCAGCACCCACGACAGGATGAAGGCCTCTTCCTTCCACGAGTCGTAACGCCCGCTCGGCCCACCGTGCCCGGCACCCATCTCCGTCTTCAGCAGCACCTTCGCCTGCGGCGCGACAACCCGCAGCCGGGCCACCCACTTCGCCGGCTCGGTGTAGACTCACACGCGTGTCGTTCAAGCCGGTCATCACGAGCAGCGACGGGTACGGCAGATCGGCGACGTTCTCGTAGGGCGTGTAGGACTTCATGTAGGCGTACACGGTCGGGTCATCGAGCGGGTTGCCCCATTCGTCCCACTCGCCGACAGTCAGCGGAAGGGACGGGTCGAGGATCGTCGTCAGCGCGTCGACGAACGGCACCTCCGCGATGATCCCGGCGAACGCCTCCGGTGCGATGTTCGCCACGGCGCCCACGAGCAGGCCACCGGCCGAGCCACCACGGCCCACGAGCCGATCCGAGCTGGTCCACCCGGTTTTCACGGCGTGCTCGGCACACGCGACGAAGTCGGTGAACGTGTTCTTCTTCGCGAGCAGCTTGCCGTCGTCGTACCACCGCCGGCCCATCTCACCGCCGCCACGGATGTGGGCGATGGCGAACACCATGCCACGGTCCATCAGCGAGAGCCGTGGCACCGAGAAGTACGGGTCGGTCGGGATCTCGTACGAGCCGTAGCCATACATGACCATCGGCGCGGAACCGTCTCTCGGGGTGCCCTTCCGAGCCACGATCGACATCGGCACCCGGGTGCCGTCGGGCGCGATCGCCCATTCGCGGTGCTGCTCGTAGTCGGCGGGGTCGTACGCGCGGCCGGCGGCGTCGGGCAGCACCGGCTTCTGCTTGAGCAGCGTCAACACGCCGGTCGCGAGGTCGCAGCGTAGATCGAGGAGGGCGTGACCATCGAGGTGTAGCCGAGGCGGAACGTCGACGTGACGTATTCCTCGTTCGCGTCCATGCCGACGGAGTAGATCGGCTCGGGGAACTCGATGTCGAACGCCTCGCCCGTGCCTGTCGCGATCACGCGAAGCCCGGTCAGACCGTCGCGGCGGAGCGAGACGACGATGTGGTCGGCGAACGGGTCGACGTCGAGCAGGCGCGTGCCCGGCTCGTGCGGGATCAGCGGACTCCACGCGCTCGGGTGCTCGATCGGAGCCTCGGCCAGCTCGAAGTCTTCCGCGCCGTCGTTGTGCAGGATCAGGAACCGGTCGCCCTGGTGCTCGACCTGGTATTCGACGCCCTCGCGACGCGCCGCGATCAGGGCCGGGTCGGACATCGGAGCGTCGGCCGGGATCGTCGCGAACTCGGACGTGATCTTGCTGGACGATACGATCAGGATGAACTTCTCCGACCGGGTCAGGCCGACGCCGACGCTGAACCGCTGGTTCTCCTCGTGGAGCACGACCGCGTCCTGGTCGACGGGGGTGCCGATCACGTGCCGCCAGACCTTGTCGGAGCGCCATGCTTCGTCCATCGTCGTGTAGAAGAACACGGACGCGTCCGTCGACCAGGCCGAGTTGTAGCCGGTGTCGACGATCTGATCGGCCAGCTCCTCGCCCGTGGTGAGGTTCCGGAAGTGCACGGTGAAGCGCTCGTCGCCCTCGAAATCGGTCGAGTAGGCGAGCCACGTGCCGTCGGGACTCACGTCGAACGTGCCCAGCGAGAAGAAATCGTGGCCGGCCGCGACCGCGTTGCCGTCGAGCAGGACCTCTTCGCCGTCGAGCGGCTTGCCCTCAGTGGTCGCAGGCGGCGTCTCCACGCCCGGGGTGGCCAGCACGCGGCACTGCACGCCGTACTGTTCGCCCTCGATCGTGCGCGTGTAATACCAGTAAGCGCCCTTGCGGACGGGCAGCGACAGATCCGTTTCCAGGGTGCGCTGCTTGATCTCGCCGAACAGCTGCTCCCGCAGACCGGCGAGGTGCTCGGTGGCGGCGTCCGCGTACGCGTTCTCCGCCTTCAGGTAGGTCAGAGTGTCGGGATCGTCTTTGTGGGCGAGCCACGCATAGTCGTCGACGAATGTGTCGCCGTGGTGGGTGCGCTCGGAAGGAACGCGCTTCGCGATGGGCGGCCGGGCCGCGCCCGTGTCTTCAATGACGGTCACGCTGCCCCACGTTACCGGCCGTCGGGCCGAAGTGCGTCGACCCGTTGGGCGAGATCGGATGCCCGCAGCGAAGACGAACCGCTTTCCGATCTTCCGCTTCACCAGGAGACCGAGCTGTTCCAGGCCGACCAGATCCTGCCGGGCGGTCTCGGTGACGACGCGATGCGAGGAGCGGTGGGACTCGACGGTGTACTGCCCGGATCGGTGGGTCAGCGCGTGCCGCAACAGCGCCAGTTGCCGATGGTTGAGTTCCGCGTCGACCGGCCCGATCTGCTCCCGAATAGCTCTGACCTCGTGCATCTTGCGTTCGAGATAGACCGTGAGACCGTCGAACGCCTCGTGCAGCACGCCGAGTTGATGCAGGAAGAAGTAGGTGAGGTCGTTTTCGTCGGTCTCGGTGTGCAGGTAGGCGCGGGCGTAACCACCCGGGGAACGTCGCAGAACGCGGGAAATCGACAGATATTCGGTCAGCCAGTAACCGTGCCGCAGCATCGACCAGTAGAACAGTGCCCGCGCGGTGCGCCCGTTGCCGTCGACGAACGGGTGCTCGTAACCGAGCATGAAATGCAGCGTGATCGCGCGGAGCACCGGCGGAAGGTAGGACGGGCCGGCGTCGGCGGGCGCGTTGGCGAACTCGCACAGCGCGTCGATCCGTGCTGGCAGCAGCGCCGCCGGTGGCGGTTGATAGAGCACGTCGTCGTCGTTTGCCTCGCCGACGGCGTAGATCCCGACCCGATCTTCGTCGGCCCGCTGGAACCGCCCGGCCGCCTCGGGATCGTCGAGCGTGCCCGCCGTCACGATGCGATGCAATTCACAGATCAACTCCGGCGTCAGCGGCTCCGACCGCAACTCGCCGACATGTCGCATGGCCGCGAAGTTGTTGGCGATCATGCGCTCCGACTTGTCGCGCGGCGGCCGCCCGGACCTGATCATGTCTTTCGCGACCATGCGGGTGGTCGCGGCGCCTTCGAGCTGACTGGACCGGATCGACTCCTCGATCAGCGAGTTGACCAGATAACGATCACGGGTGGCCGGGTTGGCGACCTCCTCGGAGAGGCTGATCTGCCCGCTGCCGGTGGACGCGACGAACTCGATCTCGCGCAGCACCTCATCGGGCAGCGTGTAGGTGAAGGGTCGCCCGCCGGGATCGACGAGCCCGGTGTCGCGCCGAGTCGCCCGTCGCCGGATCTTCGTGGTGAGCCACCACTCCTCGACACTCACGCCGGCCGGCGGTGCCTGCCGCCGAAGCTCGTCCCAATGTGGATAACCCGGCGGATCGACAGCGGCGAGCAGCAACCCAATGAGACGCTGATCGGCGAGCGCGGCTGAACCACCACCCGCCGACCCATCAACCGCCACGCCATCAACCGCCGACCCGTCAACCTCGGTGCCATCAACCGCGGCGCCGCCAACCGCGAGCGCGCTCAGGATCGGCGGCGCATCGGGAACCCGCATACCAACCTCCTACCAGTTGCTCCCAAACTAGCAGCAGGAACCACCGTTTCTGCCAGTCCGGAAGCAATTGGCAGAACTTTAGATCAACACCGTTTCACAGGTACGCGTTCGGCATACGGGGCCACCTGCCCAGACGGGCAACCGCGCACTCACAGCGCCGGTCAACCGAGCCGCCCACGGGCCAGAGCAAGGGTCGTCACCGTTTACTCGCCGAATGGAACTGATTAGCGTCAACCCATGTCGCATTCACGAAGATCGACGAAACCCCTGCTAGCCGCCGCAGTCGTAGCTGCGGCCCTGCTGCTACTGACGACCGGCGCCTGCGACGCGCCACGCCGGCCAGCACGAGCACGAGCACGAGCACGAGAAATCGTCTTTCGCACTGACGCCCGTGGCCGTGAGCCCGGCGTCGTGTTCGCGCACGGCAGTGCCCCCGACCCGGACGCCTTCCTCGCCGACGCGCTGGCCATCGTGCGGCGGGGCGCCGTCGCGATCCTCCCGGACATCCCGATCACCATGACCGGCGACGCGAAGACCGACATCGCCTACGTCATGGATGCCGTGATCGCCGAACGGCGGGCGCTGGACCTGCTGGTACGCCGCTCTGACGTGGACGCGCATCGCCTCGCGTTCGTCGGCCACAGCTGGGGAGCCGAACTGGCCGCGATCATGACCGGCGCCGAATCCCGCCTGGCCGCCGTCGCGATCGTCTGCGGCTGGAGCCGGATGTCGTCGGACATGCTCGACACCGCCGGACGCTCCATGACCGACGCGTCGGCACAGGCTTACCTGTCGGTGGCGACCACGCTGGACGGGTTCCGATATGTCGCGATGCCCGGCCGGCGCGAAATCCTGATCCAGTACGGCCGGCAGGACCCGAACATCCCCGACGCGCAGCGCGCCGAACTGACGAAATACGCGGCGGGCACGGTCAGCCGCAAGGACTACGACGCCGGCCATGATCTCATCGACAACGCGGCGGCAGCGGCCGATCGGCTGACATTTCCTCGTCGAACTCGTTGCGCTGAGCGACGGCATACGTCGCGGACCGCAGACCGGAAGTGACGGCCGGCCGCGACCGGAATATGAGCGCACGATCATCCGAGGAAACGCGGTGATCGCACACTCGTGTGACGGCGGCTGACGGTGATCGGCCATAAGATGAATGTGAGTTCGACTCGCCCATTTGGGTTGTGGAAACTGACATAGCGTCTGGAGTTCCGATGCCGTCTGCGCTCGATCCGCTCGTGCGGCGGTTGCGCGCGGAGCTCGGCGACGCCGCGCGGTCATCACCGATCCGGCGATCCTGCGCACCTACGAATGCGACGGCCTCACCGCCTACCGAGCCGTTCCCGGCGTGGTGCTCCTGCCCGACAGCGATCCGAGGTGCAGAAATGCGTACGGGCGTGCCGCGACGCCGGAGTGCCGTTCGTGGCGCGTGGCTCCGGCACCGGCCTGTCCGGCGGCGCCATGCCGATCTCACGGTCGGCGCGCTGATCGTGACGGCGAAGCTCAACCGCATCATCGGAGCTCGATCTGGCCAACCGACGGGCGGTCGTCGAGCCGGGCGTCATCAACGCCGCCATCAGCGCCGCCGTCGCCGGCGACGGCCTCTATTACGCGCCCGACCCGTCCAGCCAGCAGATCTGCTCGATCGGCGGCAACGTCGCGGAAAACTCCGGCGGCGCGCACTGCCTGAAATACGGCTTCACGGTGCACCACGTCACCGGCTTAGAGGTCTGCACCCCTGACGGCGAGCTGATCACGATCGGTGCCGGCAAGGCCGCCGAGGCCCCGGGTTACGACCTGACCGGCGTGTTCATCGGTTCCGAAGGCACCCTCGGCATCGCGACGAAGGTCATCGTCCGGCTCCTGCGCAAACCCGAGGCCGTGATCACCGTGCTGGCCGCGTTCGACACGATCGAGCAGGCCGGGCAGGCCGTGGCCGCGATCATCGCCGCCGGTCTCACCCCGGCCGCCGCCGAGATCATGGACGCGCTCGCGATCACCGCGGCCGAGAAGGCGGTCGACTGCGGCTACCCGGCCGGTGCCGGCGCGGTGCTGATCGTCGAGGTCGACGGTCCGGCCGACGAGGTCGCGGCCGAACACGCGGCGGTCGAGGAGCTGTGCCGAGCCAACGGCGCCTTCGAGGTCCGCACGGCCGAAGATGCCGCCGAGCGCGCGACGCTCTGGCGGGGCCGCAAGTCGGCGTTCGCCGCGGTCGGCCGGATCAGCGCCGACTACATCGTGCAAGACGGCGTCGTGCCCCGCACCGCGTTGGCGACGATGCTCGGCGAGATCGAGCAACTCGCGGCCGACCACGGCGTGCGGGTGGCCAACGTCTTCCACGCCGGCGACGGCAACCTGCACCCGCTCGTGCTCTTCGACGGCACCCAGCCCGGCGCGCTCGAAGCGGCCGAGCACGTCTCCAACACGATCCTCGACCGCTGCGTCGCGCACGGCGGCTCGATCACCGGCGAGCACGGCGTCGGCGTGGAGAAGGCGTCGCACATGGCGACGATGTTCAGCGCCGGCCGACCTCGACATGATGAACACGCTGCGGTGCGCGTTCGATCCCGACGGGCTCGCCAATCCCGGCAAGGTTTTTCCGACACCACGGATGTGTGGGGAACCGCGGCGCCGGCCGTCGTCTGACCGGTCCCAATATCTCCGAGGTGACGCCGAGGTGTGGTGACGACCTCCGAGGTCCGGAGGTTATTCGCGCGCTCGGTGATGCGGTGGCACCGACGCCGTACGCCCCGCGACGGCCCGCCGACACGGTTGCCGGCGTCGCGCCGTCCTTCGTGGTCGCGCCCGGAGACGCGGAGACGCTGGCCGCGCTGATGAAGACGGTCGCCGAATTCGATCTGGTCGTCGTACCGCGCGGCGAGGGCACGAAGCTCCACTGGGGATCCCCGCCGGCACGCGCGTCGACGTCATCGTGGACACCGCGCGGCTGACCGGCATCTACCAGCATTACGCCGACGATCTGGTCGCGACGATCGGCGCGGGCACCCAGGTGCGCACGGTGCAGACGCTGCTCGCCGGCGACCGGCCAACGCCTCGCGATCGATCCCGGGTTCGGTCGACGCCACCATCGGCGGCCTGCTGGCGACCGGCGAGGCTGGTCCGCTGCGCATGCGCCACGGCTCGCCCCGCGATCAGTTGCTCGGCATGGAGTTCGTCACCGCCGACGGCACGATCGCGCACTCGGGCGGCCGGGTCGTCAAGAACGTCGCCGGGTACGACCTCGGCAAACTCATCTGCGGCTCGTTCGGCACCCTCGCGTTGATCACGAGCGCGACGATGCGTCTGCAACCGCTGCCGGCCGCTCGCGACCTGGGTGATCCGGCCGGTTCACACGCCCCTGGAAGTCAACGACCTGGTCGACGACCTGCTGGCGAGCCGGCTGGAACCGACAGCGATCGAGGTCGACCTTCCCGGCTGCCGGCCGCGGCGAATTGGCGGTGCTGCTGGAGGGTTCGGAGGCCGGTGTCGAGCACCCGGAGCCGCGACACGGTCCGGCTCCTCGGGACGCAGGACGTCACCGTCTCGCCCGAGGCTCCCCGCTGGTGGGGCACGTACCCGTTCGGCCCCGACGACGTCGCGATCAAGCTCGCGGCGCCGGTCGCCGATCTGCACGCCGTCATCTACGCACTGCGCGACGCGATCGGCTCGCCCGTGCCGGTGCGTGGTAGCGCCGGCGTCGGCGTCTGCTTCGCGCACGTTGCCGGTCGAGTCGGCCGATGCTCGCCATCGACGCCGCCCGCACCACGCTCATGGCCCGCGGCGGCACGTGCGTCGTCCTCACCGCGCCGGCGGTGATCCGGGAGCAGGTCGACATGTGGGGGCCGGTCGGCGGCCTGGAGCTGATGCGTTCGGTCAAGGACCGGTTCGATCCGTCCGGGCGGCTCTCGCCCGGCCGTTTCGTCGGTGGCATCTGATGGCCGACGACCTGCGCGCACTGACGGACGCATGCGTCCACTGTGGCTTCTGCCTGCCCGCGTGCCCGACCTACCAGCTCACCGGCGAGGAGGCGCACTCGCCACGAGGCCGCATCCATCTGCTGCGCCAACTTCTCGACGGAAGACGCGACGCCCGGCGAGATCGCCGGGCCGATCGACACCTGCCTCGGCTGCCTCGCGTGCGTGCCGGCGTGCCCGTCGGGCGTGCGGTACGAGCCGATCATCGAGGCGGCCCGAGAGATCGTCGCCGATGCCCGGCCGGCCCGAGATCGAGCCACGCGCGCGGCCCTTTTCTCGGTGCTCCCCCATCCGGCGCGGCTGCGCGTGGCACCCGTACCGTTGCAAATGTTTCCGGGTCTGACCCATCTGGATCCGATGCTGACGGCCGCGGCCGGGTCTGGTGCCGCCCCGACCCGAGAAGGCGCGGGCGTTGCCGCCGCGGGTGCGCGCGCGCGGACCACGCCGGGCCGTCGTCGGGCTGCTGACCGGCTGCGCCCAGTCGGTGTTCTTCCGGCACGTCTCCGCCGCGACGGCCCGGGTGCTCGCGCTCGAAGGGTGCGAGGTGGTCGTCCCGCGGGGGCAGGGGTGCTGTGGCGCGCTGTCGCTGCACGCCGGCCGGGCGAAGGAGGCGAAGCGGCTGGCCCGGCGGTTGGTCGCGACCTTCACCCGGGCCAGCGTCGACGTGCTGATCACCGACGTGGCCGGTTGCGGTTCGGCGATGAAGGGCTACGCGCGCTTGCTCGCCGACGATCCGCGATGGGCCCGGGCCGCCGCCGAACTGGCCGACAAGGTCCGTGACGTGACCGAGTTCCTGGCCGAGATCGGGCCGGTCGCGCCTCGGCATCCGGTGCCGATCACGCTCGCTTATCACGACGCGTGCCACCTGGCCAACGGTCAGGGCATCACGCGGCAGCCACGGTCCCTGCTCGACGGCATCCCCGAGCTGCGCGTCGTCGAACTGTCCGACGGCGGCCGCTGCTGCGGGTCGGCCGGCACCTACAACCTGACCCAACCCGCGACGGCCGACAGAACTGGGTGCCCGCAAAGCGACCGCGATCATCGGGACGGGCGCGACGGTCGTGGCCGCCGGCAATCCGGGCTGCCTGCTGCAGATGGAGAACTCACTCCGGGCGGCCGGATCGGACATAACCGCCCGGCACACGATCGAGGTCTTGGACGCCTCGTTGCGAGCCGACCGCCGCTGAGCTTGCTCGCTCACGCCGAGGCCAGCCCCGCTGCTGACCCGAGGCCACGCCTTGCTCTGCTCAGCGGAGGCCGGCTCGGCTCACCCAGCACGCCCCCTGCTCTGCTCACGCCGACGCACGCCCCTACGCTTCGTGGCGGATGAGGTCGGCGAGCAGCGCCGGGTCGAGGTTGCCGCCGGAGATGATCGCGACGGTACGTCCGACCGGCAGCTGCCGCGACGGGAAGAGGTAGGCGGCCGGCGCCAACGCACCGCTCGGCTCCGCGACCAGGTTGGCCTCGCGGGCCAGCAGGCCGACGGTGGTCGCGATCTGATCCTCGGAAACCGTGACGATGTCGTCCAGCCGCGCCTTGAGGTGGGCGAATGTAAGTGCCGAAGGCGAAGTGCGAACCCCGTCGGCCATCGTCCGGTAGGTCTTCTCCAACGGCCATGTCCGCAACTCGCCGGCACGAAGGCTCTCCTGCGTCTCGGCGGCCAACTCCGGCTCCACGCCGATCACGGCGACCGACGGTTTCAGCGCTTTGATCGCCGTCGCGACACCTGAGGCGAGCCCGCCCCCACCGATCGGCACCAGGACGACCTCGACATCACTCATGTCCTCGACGATCTCCAGCCCGACGGTGCCCTGACCCGCGATCACGTCCCGATGATCGAACGGCGGCACCTCCGTCATGCCGCGCTCCTCGGCAATCGCCGCCATCCTCGACAGCCGTTCGGCCGGCTCGACCATCACGACGTCGGCTCCGAGCGCCGTCACGGCCGCGACCTTCACCTCGGGCGCGCTTACCGGCATCACTACCACCGCCGGGACGCCGAAGCGCGCCGCGGCGAACGCGAGCGCTCGACCGTGATTGCCGGACGAGTGCGTGACGACGCCCCGCGTTCGGACTTCCGGCGTCATCACGGCGAGCGCGTGGAAGGCCCCGCGGAGCTTGAATACGCCGATCGGCTGGAGGCTTTCGGGCTTGAGCCAGAGCCCTCCACCGATCGGAGCGGGCGCCCACGGGCAGGGCAGGAGCGGCGTACGCACCGCGACGCCCTCGATGTTGGCGGCCGCGGCCCGGACGTCGGCGATGCTGACCAAATCCATGCCGCCATCCTGCCCGACGCTTCCTGCCGTGCCGTCGCAGCCTTGGCGCAGCGGTTGCCCAATGATCGTGGCGGGTTTCGACCAATATTCGCCGCAAACTCTCCAAGATCACGCCAGCGCCGCCCGCGGGTTCTCGGCTACGCTTCCTCGCATGTCCGGACCGTTGACGCCGACCGATCGCGAGCCACGCAGTGCCCAGGTGTTCCGCCGCCGGACCACCGTCATCTCGGCATACGTGCTGATCGGCATCGTGGTGGGAGCGGCAATCCTGCTGACACCAGGAGAATTCGGGCACGGCGTCTTCCCGTTCCTGTCACCGGCCGCGTCCGCGCTCCCGCTCGTCATGTTCGCCCTGATCGCCGGCGTGTGGCCGCATGTCGTCGTCGCGGACAAGAGCGTGGGCGTGCACAACTCCTTCGTCGCCTACGACGTGCCCTACGCGGCCATCGACGAGGTTCGGCAGCACCGCATCGGTCTCACGATCAACACGACCGATGACAAGAGTCTGCCCGTGACGGCGTTCACGAGCGGCGCCGGCTCGAAGAGACTCGGTCACATCGAGGCCGCGGACGTGCTCGTGCACGCGATCGACAACGCGAAAGAGTTCGTGAAGCCCGATCCGGAGGCGAAGCCGACCCGCCACGTCGAGGTCCGCAACGTGATCGCGGCCGTCGTCTCCGTCTTGATCGCGGTCGGCGTCATCTACGGCGCCGCGCACACCTACCACGGGTAGTCAGCAAAAGATCGTGGCGAGTTCCGAGGTCATACCCACCAGAACTCGCCGCGATGATCTTTTGCGAAGCGGCCGCTAACCCTTCAGCGCGGCGATCTGCGCGGTGATGCGGGCGATATCGGCGTCCGCGGCGGCGGCCCGGTCGCGGATCTTCGCGACGACCGCGTCGGGCGCCTTGGCCAGGAAGTCCGCGTTGTCGAGCTTCGCCGCCGTCTGCACCTTCTCCTTCTCGGCCGCGAAAAGGTCCCGCTGCAGGCGCGCGGTCTCGGCGGCGACATCGATCGTGCCGGAGAGATCGAGTTCGACGGAGACGCCGTTGGCGATCGCGAGCGTGGCCGTCGGCGTGAACCCGTCGGCCGGTGCTTCGAGTCGGGCCAGCATCCGGATCGCCGGCTCGTGAGCGGCCAGGCCGGCACCGACCAGACCGTCGACGCGCGCCGGCACCCGCTGCCCGGGCCGCACTCCCTGGTCGCTGCGGAAGCGCCGCACCTCGGTCACCACCGCTTGCAGCGACGCGATCTCGGTCTCGGCAGCGGCGTCGCGACGGGACGGATCGGACGTCGGCCACGCGGCGATCACGAGCGATTCGCCGCCGGTCAGCGTCGTCCAGAGGGTTTCGGTCACGAACGGAATGAACGGGTGCAGCAACCGCAGCACGGTGTCTAGCACGTGGCCGAGCACTCGGCGGGTGGCCGGGGCGCCGGGACCGGCGAGCGCGACCTTCGCCAGCTCGAGGTACCAGTCGCAGAACTCGTCCCACACGAAGTGGTAGAGCGCTGCGGTCGCCTTGGCGAACTCGTACGCCTCGATGTGCGCGTCGACCTCGGCCACGACTTCGTCCATGCGGGCGACGATCCAGCGGTCGACCGGCACCAGATCGGTGGGCAAATCGCCGTCGACCGTGGCGCCGTTGATCATCGCGAAGCGAGCCGCGTTCCACAGTTTGTTGCAGAAGTTGCGGGCGGCACCGACCCATTCCTCGTTGGCGGGCTGGTCGGCTCCCGGGTTCGCGCCGCGTGCCAGCGAGAAACGGAGCGCGTCGGACCCGTACGCGTCCATCCACTCCAGCGGGTCCACCGTGTTGCCGCGCGACTTGCTCATCTTCTTGCCGAACTTGTCGCGCACGAGCCCGTGCAGCATGACGGTCCGGAAGGGCACCTCTCCGTCCATCGCGTAGAGCCCGAACAGCATCATCCGCACGACCCAGAAGAACAGGATGTCGTAGCCGGTGACCAGGAGCGACGTCGGATAGAACTTCGCCAGGTCGGCCGTCTTCTCCGGCCAGCCCATCGTCGAGAACGGCCACAGCGCCGACGAGAACCACGTGTCGAGCACGTCGGAGTCCTGGGTCCAACCGACCGGCGGCGTCTCGCCCGGGCCGACACACACCATGTCGGCGCCGTCCGGCGAATACCACACCGGAATCCGGTGGCCCCACCACAACTGGCGGCTGATGCACCAGTCGTGCATGTTGTCGACCCAGTCGAAGTAGCGCTGCCGCAGCGACGCGGGCACGATCTCGACCCGGCCGTCACGCACCGCGTCACCGGCCGCCTGAGCGAGCTTTTCCACGCGCACGAACCACTGCAGCGACAGCCGCGGCTCGATCACCGTGTCGCAGCGGGAGCAGTGCCCGACCGAGTGTGTGTACGGTCGCTTTTCCGCGACGATCCGGCCCTCTTCGCGAAGGTCGGTCGTGATCGCGTGCCGGGCGTCTTCCCGGCTGAGCCCGAGATATTGGCCGTCGACCGTGATGCGGGCCGCTTCGTCCATAATGGAGATCATCGGAAGCGAGTGCCGCTGCCCGATCTCGAAGTCGTTGGGGTCGTGGGCCGGCGTGACCTTCACCGCGCCGGTGCCGAACGCCGGATCGACGTGGGCGTCGGCGACGACCGGGATCATCCGGTTGACGAGCGGCAACTCGATCTCGGTGCCGACCATGTGCCGGTAACGCTCGTCGTCGGGGTGCACCGCGATCGCCGTGTCGCCGAGCATCGTCTCGACGCGCGTGGTCGCCACGACGATCGAGCGGTCGCCCTCGCCGTAGCGGATCGAGATGAGCTCGCCGTCATCGTCGGCGTGGTCGACCTCGATGTCGGAAAGCGCGGTGTGGTCTGTCGGGCACCAGTTGATGATGCGTTCGGCCCGGTAGATCAGACCGTCTTCGTAGAGCCGCTTGAAGATGGTCTGCACCGACTTCGAGAGGCCCTCGTCCATCGTGAAGCGCTCTCGTGACCAGTCGACGCCGGCTCCGAGGCGCCGCATCTGCCCGAGGATCTTGCCGCCGTATTCGGCCTTCCACTGCCACACGCGCTCGACGAACGCCTCGCGGCCGATGTCGTGGCGGGACTTGCCCTCGGTGGCGGCCAGGTGCTTCTCGACGAGCACCTGGGTGGCGATGCCGGCGTGGTCCATGCCCGGAAGCCACAGCACCTCGAGGCCCTGCATCCGGCGGCGGCGCAGCAGCGCGTCCATCATCGTCTGCTCGAGCGCGTGGCCGAGGTGCAGCGAACCGGTCACGTTGGGCGGCGGGATGACGAGGCTGAACGGCGTCTTGTCGCTGGCCGCGTCGGCGGTGAAGTAGCCGCGATCCACCCAGCGCCGGTAGAGGACGTCTTCCACCTGGGCGGGGTCGTATTGGCTGGAGATCTCGGCGGCATCGCTGGGCATCTCCCGATGATACGGGCCGACCCCGAGCCCGGATCCGGCCCATACCGCGCGTTTCCGGTCGATCGAATAATCCCATTTCTATTGATACGTCGTCGTGCTTCCGATAAGACTTGTTACCGGACATAGGAGGCGTCATGCGCTTTGCCGTATATACCGCCCTACTCGTCTCCGGTCTCGTGGCCGCGAGCGCCCCTACGATGCACGGCAACGAGAGCAGTCCACCGTCCGACGCGGCCCGGCCCGCTGACTCCCGAACCACCCTCGACGTGGAGCGCGTCTGCTCTCCGGTCACCCAGCCGGGCCGGATGGCATGCATGGCACTGCGGGTCGGCCCGACAGCCGACGGCTACTCGGGCAAAGCCGGAGCGGGCGGCACCGGCCCGGGCAATGCCGGAGCGGCCCAGCCGGCCACGCCAGACGGGTACGGGCCCGCCGATCTGCAGTCCGCCTACGGGATTCCGGCCGGTGGCGACGGCGTCACGATCGCGATTACGGACGCGTACGACGACCCGCGAGCCGAGTCCGACCTTGGCGTCTACCGGTCGAATTTCGGCCTGGCCGCCTGCACCACGGCCAACGGCTGCTTCCGGAAGGTCAACCAGAACGGTGGATCGAGCCCGCTGCCGTCGGCCAACTCGGGATGGTCCGGTGAGATCTCGCTCGACCTGGACATGGTGTCCGCGATCTGCCCGAGCTGCCACATCCTGCTCGTCGAGGCGTCGTCCAACAACGACTCCGACCTGTTCCGGGCGATCAACCGAGCCGTCTCGATGGGCGCGAAATTCGTCAACAACAGCTGGGGCGACTACGAATCCGCCTCACAGATCGCGATCGACTCGCAATACCTCAACCACCCGGGCGTCGTGATCACCGCGAGCACCGGCGACGACGGCTACGGCACCGCGTTCCCGGCCTCCTCGCAGTACGTCACGGCCGTCGGTGGCACCTCGCTGAGCCGGGCCTCGAACGCTCGCGGGTGGTCCGAGACCGCCTGGGCCGAGGCCGGTTCGGGATGCTCCGCGTACGAGCCCCGGCCCGCGTGGCAGTCGGTCACGACCGGGTGCGACCGCCGGGCCGAAGCGGACGTGTCCGCGGTTGCCGATCCGGGCACCGGCGTCGCGGTCTACCAGACGTACGGCGGCGGAGGCTGGTCGGTCTACGGTGGCACCAGCGCCGCATCGCCGATCATCGCGGCCGTCTACGCGCTCGCGGGCACCCCGGGAGCCGGCGACTACCCGGCTTCGTACCCGTATGCGCATGCTGCTTCGCTCTTCGATGTCGTATCCGGTGACAACGGCAGCTGCGGTTCGGTGCTGTGCCGCGCGGGCATCGGCTGGGACGGCCCGACCGGTCTTGGCACCCCGAACGGCGTCGGCGCGTTCTCAGCCGGCGGCGCGGCACCGACCCCGGCCCCGAGTCCCACCCCAACGCCGACGCCGACACCAACACGGACCCCGCCGAGCCCGACGCCGACTCCGACGCCCGCCTGTCCGGTCGTCAACGCGGTGCGCGATGGCGGCTTTGAGGGCTCGTCGGGGCCGCCGTGGATCGTCGCGCCGGGCGTGATCGTGTCGCAGACCCCGTTCCTTCCAGCGCATATCGGCACGCACCTGGCCCGCTTCGACGGCTTCGGCCGCCTGCACACCGACACGATGAGCCAGCTCGTCACGGTGCCGAGCGGGTGCGGCGGGGCCACGCTGACCTACTGGGTGCGCGTGATGACCGCCGAGATCACCGGTTCGGTGGCCTATGACACGCTGAAGTTCAGCGTCAACGGCGCCACGCTCGCGACGACCTCCAACCTCGACCACGGTGGGTACGCGCTGGTCAGCGTGGACATGTCCGCCTACATGGGGCAAAGTGTGACGATCACTTTCACGGGTGCGGAAGACCGTTCGCTCGCGACCGTGTTCTCTGTCGACGATGTCGGTCTGACGGGAACGGACGGCGTCGGCGGGAACCAGTCCGGTGCGGTACGCGTCCCATTGTCATGACGCCTCGTACACGCATAGCGGTCCTGCTCGTCGGTCTTGCCCTCGCGGTCGCCGGCTGCGCGAACAGCACGACGGGCACCAGCAGCCCGGGCTCCGGGGCGGCCGCACCCACGCCGACGGCGACCAACTCCTCGGGTTGCCCGATGACGCTGACCATCACGCCCGACGACGGCGACAAGACCGTCTGCGTGGGCGTCGGCGGCACCGTCATCGTGGACCTGACCTCGACCGACGGCTCGCGCTGGCAGCCACCGGACGTCGGCGGCGACGTGCTCAAGCAGAAGGGCACCCCACCGAGCCACGCAAGCGGCAGCCAGAAGGCGACGTTCGCCGCGACCTCGGTCGGCACCGCCACTATCACGTCGGCGCATCGTGCCTGCCCATCGTCGCCCGGCACGATCAGCTGCCACGCGATCATCGCCTGGACGGTCACGATCAACGTCAAATCCTGAGACGCACTCGGGACAGGTCAGCCAACCCGCCGGGTCAAGTGGCCGACAGACCGACATTGTCGCGGGACGTCGCACCTACGCTGCGGAAGCCAGCATTTCGTTTCGAGCAACCCCACGTTCGAGCGACGTCACGTTTCGCCAGCGAAGGAGCCCCCGACATGTCCTTGCCGGTCTCGCAGCAACAGCAGCCCCTCCCGGCCAGCGCGTCGAACCGACTCGCCGGTTCACAGCAGGGCGGCAAGCAGTTCTTCACGTCTGATCTGTCCGTCAACGAGTTTGTGCTGACCCAGCAGACCGGGTTCGAGCCGGTCGGCATGGTCATGGGTTCCTGCTTCTACCACGTGGGCATCCAGCCGTCCTCGTGGAAGGTCAGCCAGGAACTCACGGTGCTCAGCCAGGCGATGTACACGTGCCGCGAACTCGCGATGGCCCGCATGGAAGCCGAAGCGGACGCGCTCGGCGCCGACGGCGTCGTCGGAGTGCAACTGCGCTCCCTCGGGTACGTCTTCGCCGGCGACGTGCTGGAGTTCATCGCCGTCGGCACCGCGATCAAGTCGACCGACGGCAAGAGCTACCGCACGCCGGCCGGGCGCCCGTTCACCTCGCACCTGTCGGGGCAGGACTTCTGGACGCTCTGGCACCACGGCTGGATCCCGCGTTCGCTGGTTCTCGGCACCTGCGTCTACCACATCGCGCACATGTCGTTCCGCCAGATGCTGCAGCAGTCGGGGCAGAACATGGAGATGACGCTGTTCAGCCAGGCGGCGTACGACGCTCGCGAGATTGCGATGGCCCGTATGCAATATGAAGGTCAGCAGGTCGGTGCGGACGGCGTCGTGGGCGTGAGCGTCACCGAGTCCGCGTGGCAGTGGGGCGAGCACGCGCTGGAGTTCTTCGCGCTCGGCACCGCCGTGCAACGCCTCCGACCCGACGCCGAACCGGTCCAGCCGACGATGGTCATGCCGCTCGTCGGTTAGGCCACAGCGATCCGTGGGTGGCGACATGTTTCCGTGGCCACCCACGGCGGGCGATGATGGCGGCGTGATCGATCTTCTTTTGCGCAACGCCAACATCGCCGGCTCCGCCTCGATCGCCGACATCGGCATCGACGCCGGGCGCATCGTCGCCACCGACCCGAGCACGACCGCCCGCGAGGAGATCGATCTCGGCGGCCGCCTGGTCACGCCACCGCTCGTCGAGCCGCACATCCACCTCGACGCGGTGCTCACGGTCGGACAGCCCCGGCCCAACGTCTCCGGCTCGCTGTTCGAAGGCATCGCGGTCTGGGCCGAGCGGGTCAACGACCTCAACTACGAAGACGTGCAGTCACGGGTACGTCAGATCCTTCGGTGGCAGCTCGCTTGCGGCGTGCAGCACGTCCGGAGCCACGTCGACGTGTGCGATCCGGAGTTGCGGGCCCTCCGCGCGCTCGTCGATCTCCGGGAAGAGGTCCGGGGCCTGATCGACCTGCAACTCGTCGCGTTCCCACAGCAGGGCATCCTCGGGTTCGACGGCGGCATGGACCTGATGCGCGAAGCCGTCGACCTCGGCGCGGACGTCATCGGCGCGATCCCGCACTACGAACTGACCCGGGAAGACGGTGTCGAGTCGGTCCGGTTCGCGATGGCGCTCGCCGAGGAGCACGGGCTGCGTGTCGACATCCACTGCGACGAGACCGACGACGAGCACTCCCGATTCGTCGAGGTGATGGCGGCCGAGACGATTCGCCGCGGCATGTCCGGCCGGGTGACGGCGAGCCACACGACCGCGATGCACTCGTACAACGCGGCGTACGCGTACCGGCTGATCAATAACATCGCCCGCGCCGGCCTACACATGGTCACGAATCCGCTCGACAACGCGGTGCTGCAGGGCCGTTTCGACACCGGACCGATCCGACGGGGGCACACCCGCGTCAAACAGTTGCAGGCGGCGGGCGTGAACGTCTGCGTCGGCCACGATTCGGTCATGGATCCGTGGTACCCGCTCGGGTATGGAGATCCGCTGCAAGCCGCGTTCGTGCTCGCGCATCTCGGGCAGATGTCCGGCGACGAGGAATTGCGCCGGCTCATCGAGATGATCACCGTTAATCCGGCGGCGGCACTCGGCGTACCCGACTATGGCTTGCGGGTTGGTGGCCCGGCCGATCTCGTCGTCTTCAACGCGCCCACGGAAGCGGACGCGCTCCGCCTGGTCGCCCCGCGCACGCTCGTGCTTCGCGGCGGCCAGGTCGTGGCCCGGGCGACACCAGCCGCGCACACCGTCATCTGGGATGGCACGGAAGAGCCGGTCACGTTCCTGCGAACATGACCGGCTCCGGGGGGTTTTCCGTCAGCTACATCGCGGCGACTTACACCTCTGCCGGCGTGATCTCCTCCGGCGCAGCCTCCTCCGGGATCACCAGCGTCTCCTCGCGATCGGCGCCGCCCTGCAGCATGAAGAACAGAGCGTAGAGACCGGCCGCGAGCACGATCCCGACCTCGAAGGTCAGGTCGCCGAACTTCGGGTGATGGTTCGGCACCCAAGCCACGTATTCGGTCTGGTCGGAGAAGAAGTAGATCGACACCACCATCGCGATCGCCATCGCGGCGAATCCGGCCCACGGGTTGTGCCGCTTGTCGAAGAGGAAGCCGTCGACCCGCCTGCCCCTTCGCAGGATCTGGTCGGTGAAGTAGACACCGAGCCACGGCCCGATCCAGTACGCGATCACCAGCAGGAAGTTGTTGTATTTCTCGCCGGCGTCGTGCAGCCCGGAGTAGGCCAGGAAGAAGCCCGCGACACCGAACACGATCGCCACGATCGCCCGTCGCAACGCCAGTGGCAGGTTGATGCCGAGCGCGAGGAACGACATCGATCCGGAGTAGACGTTGAGCGCGTTGGCACAGATGGCACCGAGCGCGATCGCGAGCAGCGTCAGCTTCCCGATCCACGTCGGCAGGTTGCTCGTGAAGCCGTCGGTCGGGTTGGCGATGTACTTGTCGATGCTCGTCATCGTGCCGGCCGCCGCGCCGACGACCTCGAGCACCACGCAGGACACGAAGACCCCGAGGCCGGCCCAGAGACCGGTACGCCTGCGGTCGACGGCCGGGGACAGGTAGCGGGTGTAGTCGCTCGCGTACGGGTTCCAGCCGGCGGCGTACCCGAACGAGGCGCCGAACGTCACCAGGAAGCCGCCGATGCCACCCGTGTTGTGCACGGAACCCGGGTGGAGCTTCGACAGGATGACGACGGACGCGATCAGGAAGATCACCGCGAGGATGGGGAACGCGTACTGCTCGAACGCGTGCACCAGATTGTGACCGAAGAACGCGACCGCGATCTGCAGCAGCACGATGATGCCGAGGCTCGCCTTCGCGTTGAGCCCGGTCAGCGTGTCCAGGGCGAAGGCGCCACTGACGCTGTTGACGGCGAACCAGCCGACGCCCGCGACGAGCGCGTTGATGCCGGCCGGCAAGATGTTGCCGAGGAACCCGAAGCTGATCCGGGACAGGATCATCTGCGGCACCCCGAAGAGCGGGCCGCGGGCCGCGAGCGCGCCCATCGACACACTGCCGAGTGCCGTTCCCAGCACGATCGCCGCCGTCGCCGCCCAGAACGACAGCCCGAAGAACCAGACACCGATCACGCCGACGAAAATCGTGGCGAACTCCATGTTCGGCGACATCCACGTCCAAAACTGTTGCAACGGCGTGCCATGCCGCTCGGACAGCGGGATAAACCCGGCGCCCCCAGGCTCAATGGCGGCGACTCTGCTGCCGTACGTGCCTTCCCTCACATCGGCCGGGACCTCGATGGTCCCGGTCGCACCTGGCTCGGACATACGCGGTTCACCTCTCTGACGGATGAAAGCGCCTGCATGTTAACCGCGCAATGTTTCCGCCGACGATCTTCCCGACATACGGATGTGCCAACGACGTTTCGCGGTCGTGGCGAGCGGGCAATGTCAGGTCAGCCGATCGCCCACCCCTGCGGGCGCGGACGATGAAGGAGAGCAACATGGGAATCATCGCTTGGATCGTGTTGGGCGCGATCGCGGGACTGATCGCGGAAACCCTGACCGGCGGCCGGACCGGCATCCTCTGGGCCACGGTCATCGGCATCGTGGGTGCGTTGCTGGGTGGCTTCCTGGCCAAGGCGCTCTTCCACATCCACAGCCTCAACTCGTTCTTCAACCTGAGCACGTGGGTAACCGCCATCATCGGCGCGGTCGTGCTGATCTTCCTGGTGCGCCTGGTCACCGGTAATCGAGCGCGTGCCTGACCCGCGCTTGACTACCCGCACCAACAAGCCCCTCCCCGCAAGTCAGCGAGGCCCCGGACCGCACTCCGGGGCCTCGCTGTTGCGTGTGTGCCGCCCCACGGTTCGTGACATACATGGTTGAGCCGCCACCCTCTCGGGTATGCGGTCATTAACCATCGTCTACGGAAGTGGGATGCCATGTCAGGCAAGTTGTGGTTGGCCGGTGGTCTCGCCGCCGGCTACGTACTCGGCACGAAGGCGGGACGTCAGCGTTACGACCAGCTCATGGAAACCGTGAACAAGGTCAAGAGCGACCCGACTGTGCAGAGCGCGATCGAAACCGTACAAAGCCAGGCCGGTCGATTTTACGCGAACGGCCGGGCGGCGGTCACCGAGAAGTTGGAGCACAGCCGCACCGAGAAGGCACAGGCCGACATCGATGGCGTGCTCGCGGACGCGGGCTACCCCACCACCGCCTGAGGTTGTCACACGTGCCGCGGCACCTCGCGAAAGCCTGAAGCCGCACCGCAAAGGGGCTCGATCCACACCACGTGGACCGGGCCCCTTGCGTTGTCGGCGATGGGAATTTTCCTGGCACGAATTCGCCGTAGGCACCGGCGTTCGCACGGTGTAAGGATGCCTTTACAGGGGAATAAACGTCCGAGAAGGAGGTCTATCCCTATGAGTACGACAGACATCGTTGTCATCATCATCGCGGTGATCGTGGTCGCCGTGTTCGTCGCCGCCACCGCCCGGATCGTCCTCGGTCGGCGCGCGCTCAAAGAGCGCTTCGGCGATGAGTACGACCGCGTCGTCGCCGACAAAGGTGGCCGGGCCGCGGCCGAAACGGAACTGCGTCAACGCGAGCGCCGCCACGCCGAACTGCCGTTGACCGAGCTGTCCCCCGAAGCCAAGGCTCAGTTCGCCCAGAACTGGACCGACGTGCAGGGCGAGTTCGTCAACGATCCCGCGGCCGCTGTCCACGCGGCCGACAAGCTCGTCTCCCGCATCGTCGCCGACCGGGGTTACCCCGTCGTCGACTACAACGACCGGCTCGCGCACCTGTCGGTCGAGCACGCGCGCGTGCTGAATCACTATCGCGATGCCCACGACGTCAGCGTCCGCAACGACGCGGGGCACGCGACGACCGAAGAGTTGCGGCAGGCCCTCGTCAACTACCGCGCACTCGTCGCCGATCTGCTGGGCGACCCGCGACTCAACACGACGTCGTCGGCGCTGACCGGCCCCACGGGCTCGATGCCGACGCTGACCCCGGCCACCGTCGCCGTCGGCTCGGACACGGGTGTCGCCGTCTCGCACACCGACATCGCCGATCCCGACGCCGTCACGCCCGACACTGTCACGCCCGACACTGTCACGCCGGGTGCCGTCATGTCGGAGACCGCAACCGACACCGCTAACACCGCCGACGCGGCTGAGGTCGAAGCCGCCGACGCCCGCTCCCCCGAGACCACCGACGCCAGTGCCACGGTCGTTGACCCGCCGGAGACCGACCCGGCGCCCGCCACCGACCTCATCACCGACCGCGAGCCGACGCTCGTGCCCGACACCCCACAGACCAGCGAGGAGAATCGCCGATGACCTACCCGACGTTTACCGATGGCGAGCGCGAGCGACTCGGTAACGAAGTCCCAAACCAACCGGCCGTGACCAACGATGCCTCCTGGGCCGCGCACAACCCCGACGTCGTCGACGGACCAGCCGTCGATGACGACACGGCCCGCGCCGAGCACGTAGCCGACGAAACAGCCGGCGAGTCGGCAGTTGACTCTGCCGATGTCGCGGACGCGGAGACGGCCGCGGACGCCGACGCCTCGGTTGACACGGTTGACGAGACGGACCAAGCCGACGTGGCCGATGACGATGACGCCGATGACGATGCGGTGGAAGACGAAGATGCGGACGACGACGTGGACGACGACGCCGAGGCTCGCGCGGACGGTGCCGACACGCTCGTCCTGAGCGACGACGATGACGACACGGACGGCGATGACACGGACGATCTCGACGACGACGCACCGGTCGCACTGACCAGCGACGACGACGATGCCGATGACAACGCGGACGACGGCGACGACGAAGCCTCGGAGGATGGCGTCGGCGAGCCGGTAGCGCTCGACGCCGACGCCGACGCCGGTGCCGACGCGGACGCCGATGCCAACGCGGACGCCGATGCCGATGACGACAACGCGGACGAGGCCGTGATCGAACCAGCGGCGATCGCTCCGAACGGCGACGAGACCCTGGTCGTCGACGACGCCGACATCGATAACTCCACCACGCACGACGCGGATGACGACAACGAATTCGACACCGACGACGAGGGCGACGACGAGGCCGACGACGAGGCCGACGAAGTCGGTGACGTCGACGCGGAAACCGAAGCGGCCATCGACGCCGAAGCCGCGGAAGAGGCCGGCGACGTCACCACGGTCGACCCGGGCGTGATGACGGAAGACGTCGTCGTGGCCGATGAGGTCGACGAGGACAACTGCGCCAGTCCGGCACTCACGGACACCACCGTCGACGGCGAGCCGGTCATCGACGGCCACATCGTCGAACCGGTGGCGGTCACGAGCGGCATGCGCCCGGGCGATGCGCCGATGCCCGAGACGATGGCTCCCTCGCTCGACGCGACCGCGATCCACGAGCGCTGGCAGCAGGCGCAACTGAGCTTCATCGACGACCCGCACGCGGCTACCGAGGCGGCGCGATCGATTGCGAGCGAAGCCCTCGAGAGCCACATCGAGGCGCTGCGGGCCCGTCAGGCCGAACTCGGCTCGTGGCAAGGTGACGGCGCGCCGGACACGGAGGTTCTCCGGGCCGCGATGCGTGGTTACCGCGACATGGTTACGTCACTGACCGGCGTCTAAGCGGTCCGACCCGTCTGAGCTGCCAGATCCGACTAAGCTGCCAGATCCGACTAAGCTGCCAGATCCCACAACAGATAACGAAAGGGCCGGTGACCCGAGGTCACCGGCCCTTGGCGTGCGCACCAGATGGTCCGTCCGCGTCAGTGCAACGAACCGACGCCCTTCGCGATCACGACCACGGAGGTGATCAGGGCCATCGCGGATTCCGTACCCATGAGGATCTTCGCTCTCGACGACAACGGCATCGTGTCGGTCGGGCTGAACGCCGAGGAGTTCGTCAACGAGACGTACAGGTAGTCGATGAAGTGCGGCAGCCACCCCGAGTTGACGCTGGCGCCCTTCGACACCTCGATGATCGTGTCGCGGTCCTCGTCCTGCGGAAACCGGAAGTCCGCGATCGGCAGCGAGACCCGGGCATTGTGGTGCCGCACGACGGGGCCGCCGCGATCGAGTTCCCAGAACGCCAGCGCGAAGACGACGACGTTCGTGAGCCATACCTGCAGGGCCGCGAGCAGCAGTTCCCCGCCGCTGTCCGAACCCTGGGAAACCAGGCGGTGCAAGAGAAGCACGAGCGCGATGAGGTTCGAGAACATGATGAGGTAGGTCAGAGCGAGCGCGCCGACCCGGCTACGACGTGTCTGCTTCGTCATCCGCGTTGGATTCTCGATCACCACGATCGCCAGCATCACCAGTTCGATCGCGGGAATGATGTATCGGGGGCCGACGAGTAGACCGTTCGGGAGTGCGCCGTAGAGCCCGACGGCGAGCAGCGTCGCGAGCGCCGCCGGCCAACGCGATTCACCGGCCGTCCGGGGCACGCGGTCGATGGAGACCATGGTCCGTCCAAGGGGGATGAGGCCAACGGGGCGAAAGCGCGAACTCCCGCGATGCTCGGGTGCGAGCGTCACGGGAGTTCGCGGGCGATGACTAGCGTCTTCCGTTCCAACTGCGGGTGTAGGCGAAGTGGAGCGCGAAGAGCATGAGCCCGGCCGCCTCCAGCGTGCCGACGCCGATCGAGCCGAAGGTGTGCTTGAAAAGCTCTTCCAACAGCGCGAGCGCGAACAGGATCGCTGCGATAAGTGCGAGCATGATTTCCTCCGAGGGGCGTGAATGTGGTGCCGAGCCACATGTACCCGCTTGCATCACGCTTCAATCGCCGCCTATATGACACCGCATCGGGTGTGGCGTCAGCGATTGGCGGGCTCCTCGCCCGGGTACTTTCTCGGTGTGAATACCTGGGACCGGCTCACCCGCCGACTCGACCGCTTTCAGCAGCGGCTTTCGTGGCTGGCGTACCCCTACGCCGTCATGAAGAAGTTCGACGACGACCAGGCGGGCAACGCGGCCGCGCTGATGGCCTACTACGCCTTCGTGTCCCTGTTCCCGCTGCTGCTCGTGTTCACGACCATCCTCGGCTACGTCCTTCAGGACCACCCGCACCTGCAGCAGACCCTGCTCCACTCGGCACTCGTCGACTTCCCGGTGATCGGCGAAGAGCTGAAAACCCCAGACCTGGCCGGCCACTGGTACGCGCTCGCCGTCTCCCTCGTCATCAGCTTCTGGGGTGCCCAGGGTGTCGCCCGGGCCACCCAGACCGCGTTCAACACCGTGTGGAACGTGCCGTTTATCAAGCGGCCGAGCGCCTGGGGCACGATCCTTCGCAGTGTCGGCCTGCTCGTGGTGATGGGCACGTCGATCCTCGCGACCGGCCTGCTATCGGGTGTCGGCAGCGCGAACAACTCGCTGGGGGTTGCGGCCCGAGTCGGCGCGATCGCGGCGTCGGCCGCCATCAACATCGGCGGCTTCCTGCTCGCGTTCCGGCTGGGAACCGCGTGGGAGGTCAGCGTTCGTGAGTTCCGCCGGTCGGCGATCATCGCGGCGCTGGGGTGGCAGGTGTTGCTCGCCGGCGTGTCGCTGCTCATCGCCCACCAGATCCACCACCAGCAGGCGCTCTACGGCACGTTCGGCGTCGTGCTGGGCCTGCTCGCGTGGCTGCACCTGCAGGCTCGGCTCACGCTCTACGCGGTCGAGGCCGACGTGGTGCGCGCACGCCGCCTGTGGCCCCGGAGTGTGGCACCGCCGCCGCTCACCCGGGGCGACCGCCGGGCCTACCGCGCCTACGCCGCGACCACGATGCGCCGGCCGGACAGCGAGATCGGTGTCGACGTGCTGTTCAAGCCGCAGCCGGAAGACAAAGCCATGGCGGCGATGGTCGAAGAGAAACAAGCGTGATGGGGGTACGGAAATCCGCACCCCCATCACGTGGAACTCCCTGTGCGCTTAATCCGCGAGTAGACGCGTCCGCAGATCGGCCAGCGTGCGGGTGAGCAGCCGGGAGACGTGCATCTGCGAGACACCGATGCGCTCGGCGATCTCGCTCTGCGTCAGGTTGGCGAAGAACCGCAGCGCGAGAATGTTGCGCTCCCGCTCCGGGACCTCGGTGAGCAGCTTGCGGAGCGTCTCCCGGTCAGCGACCGACTCCATCCGCTCGTCGTCGCCACCAAGAAGGTCGGCCAACACCGCGCCGCCGTCGTCGCCACCGATGGGGGCTGAGAGCGACCGGGCGGTGTACGCCTGCCCGCACTCGAGGCCACGCACGATGTCTTCCTCCGGCACGCCAAGGCGCTCCGCGAGGTCGGAGACGTGAGGAGACCGGCCCAACTCCTGTGACAGGTCGGGCAGAAGTCGAGTGATCGAGAGGTAGAGCTCCTGCATCGGGCGCGAGACCCGAACGCTCCAACCCTTGTCACGGAAGTGACGCTTGATCTCGCCGAGGATCGTCGGCGTGGCGTAACTGAGGAACTGTGTCTCGCGGCTCGGGTCGAACCGGTCGACGGCCTTGATCAGCCCGATCGTCGCGACCTGGACGAGGTCTTCGGTGCTTTCGCCACGCCCGAAGAAACGACCGGCGAGCCGGCGAACCACGGGAAGGCAGGCGCAGATGACCTCGTCGCGAAGACGGTTGCGCTGAGAGTCACCGACGGGCAACTCCGACATCGTGGCCAGTCTCGCGGCCACATAGCCGTCGAGCTCTGACGATCTGGTGGCGACGTCGTCCGTTTCCGGATGGGTCGTCACGACGTGCTGAGAACCGGTGAGAACCGAAGAGGTGCGGGTCGAACTGGTGGTGACACTCATGATGAACTCCGCGTGCCGTGACATCACGGAAGATGCGCGTAGGTGCCCGCGTCTCAGACCGATCCGATGCCAACATAAGCACGACCTGCTTACCCGTTTTCTCGAGCAAGCAGCGCGGCATGCCGCGTAACTTCCACCTTAACGTCGGATACCACGCTGTCAAGACGGACGATCCGCCCACGGCGTCAGGTATGGATGCGTTTTAACGGCGGCGGTGCGACACCGATACGCCGATGCTGGCCCAGACGACCTTTCCGTCAGCGGTCGGATGCGTACCCCACGCGTCCGCCATCGCGTCCAGGAGCAGCAGGCCGCGTCCATGCTCGGACGTGACCTCCTCGATGCCCGATTCGGAAGGCCGGAACATCGGACGGGGATCGCCGTCGCGGACGGCCACGCTCAAGGTGTCGTCGGTCAACCTCATGGTCATGTCGACGTGCGTCCGGGCGTGGACGACGGCGTTTGTCACCAACTCCGACGCGACCAGTTCCGCGAGCGTGGCGACCTTGTCGAGACCCCATTCCGCGCAGACGTCGTGGGCGAACTCGCGAGCCGCCGCGGGCGCGTTCGCGTCCGGGCGCAGCCCGAGGGATCGGCGCGGCGGCACGGGCACGTGGCGGGCGAAATCGGTGCCGGCGCTGACGTTCGGGTGGAGGTCGAACACGCTGCTTCCCGTTGTGGTCGCGACGAGCAGATCCGTGATCGCCGGCGAAGCGCCGCACAACCCGAACCGCGCGCCCGGCCACGTTCGCGTTTCATCAACGAGGCCAACCAGCGGCGCGAACGCGGACGGCGCATCGATGACGAGGTGTTCGACGTCGAGCAGGAGCACCGTCGGCGCCTCGGCCAGACAGTCCCGGAGCGTCACCATCATCCGCGGTGACGACGAACGGTCCAGCGTGCCGTAGAGCGCGACGAGACCGACGGGCAGGCGACTGTTCACCTGGCAGATGAGCGTGCTCATGTCGCCCCCGCTCCGCAAGGCGCGGACATGCTAACTGTTCGTCGCAAGCTCGCAGCCCGCCCCCGCTCCGCAAGGCGCGGACATGCCCCAACACTGTTGCTCCGACAAGCTCGCTCATGCCCGCCCCCGCTCCGCAAGGCGCGGACATGCCCCAACACTGTTCGCTCCGACAAGCTCGCTCACGCGATCACCCTGCTCGCTATGCCCACGGAGATCAGCAGATCACGCATGTGCGCCTCCCGGACAATTCAACGGTGCGTCAATGTCGTGTCTACCCAATTCGGGCCGGATCACACATCGGCTGTCGCACGCCAGCGTGGATGCGCTATAACGTAGCGGTGACCGAAGCCAGATCGACACTGAGCGTGCAGGAAGTCCCGGATGCGTCGCCCGGGACAGTCGTGTTCGCCGTGGGCGGTGAGCTTGATCTGGCCACGATCTCGTCGCTGAAGGAAGCCGTCGGCGTCCGGCTCCAGAGTGGCGCGCGTGTGGTGCTCGACCTGTCGGAGTTGATGTTCTGTGACTCGACCGGTTTGGGGGCGTTTGTCGGCCTGCACCGGCAGGCGATGACCAACGGGGCGGCGTTCTCACTGGCCGCACCTCGTCGCCGCATCGACGATCTGCTGCAACTCTCCGGCATCAACCAGGTGATCACGATCTACGCGACTCGCGCCGAGGCCACCGCCGGCTGACTCGCGGTCCCGGGTCACACCACACCTCGTCACGCCGCGCATCGTTACGCCGCGCATCGTTACGCCGCGCATCGTTACGCCGCACATCGTTACGTCGAACATCCTGGGGCCTGACAGCGTTCGCCGTCCGCGCTCCCCGAGACCACGTCGAGCGCCAGCATGCACGCCTCGTCGCCGAGTTCGGACTCGCCGCAGAGATCCAGCACCGCGTCGAGTCCCCCGCTCGCCCGCGCGGCGGCCAGCCGGCGACGCAACCGTGGCCACGGATCGCCGGCCGGATCCTCCCGAGTGTTCGCGAAGCCGTCAGTGCACCAGACGACCAGATCGCCCGCTTCCACGGAGGATCGCTGCTGCTCGTACGGCGCTCCGGGCACCAGTCCCAGCAGCGGGCCAACCGGCCGCGCGAGCAGTTCGGTGTGCGTTCCGCGCAGCCGGACCGGCGGAAGGTGGCCCGCCTGCGCCCAGATCAGCACGCCGTCGACCGGGCAGAAGCGGCCGACGATGACGCTGGCCAGCGGCGGCACGTCGAGCGTGTGCAGGTCCGTGTTGATCAGATCGAGGATCGCGGCAGGCGAGACACCGGCCCGGCCGAGCGTACGCATCGGATGCAGCAGCCGAGCCAGCGCGTCACCGGCCTGCACTCCGACGCCGAAACTGTCACCGATCGCGAGCAGGACGTGGCCGTCGGGCAGCGCCGTGGCGTCGTAGAAGTCGCCGCGGAACTGCCGATCGTCAGCGGGCGCCGCGTGCCGGCCCCGGAGGCGCACGGTTTCGGTCACCACGTCGGGCACGGCACCGGGGTAGAGCACGTGCCGCAGTTCCCGCGTGAAGTGCTGCTCGGCCCCGAGGCGCAACCGCTGCTCAGCCAACTGCGCCTGGACGCGGTTGCTGCGCTGGTCGGCGAGCCAGGTCTCGGTGATGTCGGCGATGACTCCGACGGCGCCGACGACCTGGTTTTCGTCGGAAAGCCGGGGCTCTACGCCGATGCGGAGGCGAATCTCGTCGCCACCCCGCACGGCACGGAACTCGGCCCGGTGCGGCGAACCGGCCCGGACGCTCTGCACGATCTGGTCGACGATGCCGCGATCGTCGGGGTGGGCGATTGTCGGTAGGGCGTCGAACTCGACCGGCTTCTTGCCGCCGAGGATCCGAAACGAGCCATCCGACCAGTACGTGTGATGTCCGACGAGGTCCCACTCGGCCCATCCGATGTTGCCGAGCACCTCCATCCGCCGCATCTGCTCCTCGCGACGGACAGCCTCGTCTTCCCGCCGCCACGCGACGAGTAGCCGTGGATCAGAACCCTGGAAGTCGAGCCGAGCGGCGCGGCGGCTGACCGTGATGAGCAGCGGGGACCCGTCGACGATGACCGTCTCGTCGGATTCCGGCCGGTCGAGTGGCATGCCGGTCGCCAGCGTCTGCACATAGTCAGCGAACACCCCGGACGGCATCAGATGCGGGTACGCGTCGAGAAGCCGCCGCCCGATCAGCGCACTGCTCGGAACCGCGGGCGTGCTCGGCACGTCGGCGCTCGCGTATTCGATGACGAAATCGGTGACCGTGCCGGTTTCCGCGCGGACGGGAGCGAGAAGCAGCGCGGGCCCGAAGCTGGCATCGAGGATCGGATCGGCCGCGATCACGGATCCTGTCGCGGGGGTCGCCCGGTTAGACGTACCCGTGGCGGCATTGTCGGTTTTGACGTCGTCACCGGCGGTGCCATCGTCGACCGCGGCGCCGCTGTGTTCGCCACCCGGTTCGCCGGCCGCGCCGGCGACCAACTCGGCCGCGACCGTGGCGAGACGCACGTTGGTCTGCTGTGACGTGCGGGACATGTGGTCGAAGGCGAGGTCCGGCGTGATGCCGAGGCGCTCCGCGAGCAGCCCTTTCGCCTGTTCGATGACGCCGCGGCTGGCCATGGCGCGACGCAGCCCGGCGACCTCGGCTTCGAGTCGCTGCACACGGGCGGCCCAATCGAGGTCGGTAACCGGCGCCGTGCTGGCGGCAAGGGACTCGCGCGTCATAGATGGACTGTGCCACGACGGCGGCCCGACGAAAAACCGCGGTCGGATATCCGCGTGGGACCAGCGCATCGGCCGGAAGCGTTGCCCGCCCCCGGGATGGCGTGAGAGTGACACACATTGCGGGTTTCGGCGTTGCTACGAAAGGGAAATGACGACGTGCGCCCCGCCGGGACCGCATTAACGTCAAGGGAGGAAGCCATGCGCATCGGCGCTGTGGTTCTCGTAATTTGGTTGATCATCGGTGCGATCGCCGCCGGTCAACGCGGATACTTCAACAGCTCCAGCACGAGCTGTGAAAAAGGTAGCGACACAATCGTCACCGTGCTCGCCGGCCCGCTGAACTACGTCGGCATCAACCCCAAGATCAAGTGCACCGCCCCCCAGCCCTCGAAGTAACCCCCACGCTCCTCATCCCCACCCGAGTTATCCACCGAGTTATCCACCATGCTGCGACGCTCTGCCGGGTTTATCCCTCAAGCCGACCGGGCATGCGAGAACCGTAAGTCCGAATCACCAACCGGAAAGGAGGCCACCGTGGCCCGCAAGGCACCGCATAGCCTCAAGACCAACGGACGAACGGCTGCCAAAAAGGCTCGCGGCGCGTGGCGCGACGTCGAGTCGACGCTCGCCGACGCGCTCGACCGAGGGCACGACGCGGCCGAAGGCGCAGCACGGACTATCACCAGCGGCCGCCGGGAGACGGCGAAGCGAGCCCGCGAAGCCCGCGACGCCATCACCGGGCGCAGCAAGCGACGCCGGCGGTGGGGAATTCTCGCCACCGTCGCCAGCGCGGGAATCGGAGCGGTCGCCGGTGCGGCGGGCGCCCGCTTGATCCACCGAGCCCAACAGGTGACGGTTCGGCCGTCCAACCCGATCCACCCGGTGCCGGCGACTCCCGCCGGCACGATGTCACCCACTCCCGTGCCGATCGCGAAGCAGGCCACGCCGGAATCGGTCGAGGCAGCGACGCGTCGTGCGCACCCATCGGGGCGACCGACGGCCGCGTCCGCCACGACCGCGCCGCCGGCTACGCAGACGCCCGCCCATGTGGGATCGCCGATCAACGGTACGGACCCGAGGAAATCTACGAAATAGCGTCAGCAATGAAGCGAGAGGCCACCGGAATCCCGGTGGCCTCTCGCGTGCGTGCGAATAATCGGGCTCTATATCCCGGACCGGTGCGGTAGCCGGACCAGGCGAGTGAAGAAATCGTCAATCTGCTGTACGGCCGTGACAAACGAGTCGT
The DNA here is from genome assembly GCA_963797605.1 of uncultured Actinomycetota bacterium. GTDB lineage: Bacteria > Actinomycetota > Actinomycetes > Mycobacteriales > Micromonosporaceae > DASQPR01. The sequence continues at coordinate 262,116 of CAWCPX010000016.1, forward strand.
AATCAACCGGTTTCGTGACGAACGCATTGGCGTGCAACTGGTAGCTGTCGAGCACATCGGACTCGGACGACGACGTCGTCAGCACAACAATCGGAATGTCACGCAACGCCGGATCGGACTTCATATCGGCGAGCACTTCGCGGCCACTGCGCCGGGGGAGATTGAGGTCGAGCACCACCAGATCGGGCCGCACCGCGTCGCCGAAGACGCCCTCGCGGCGAACGTAAGCCAGCGCTTCGACACCGTCGCCGACGACGTTGAGCCGGCTGGAATTGGCGCGCTCGGCAAGTGCCTCACGGGTCATCAACACGTCACCTGGATCGTCTTCGACCAGAAGGACTTCGATCGGGGTGTCGTACGCGATCATGAGGCACCTCGTCCCTAGTCGTGCTCGAACGATCTTTAGAACTGGGAGTCTTGAGAACCCGCGAGTCCTTAGAACCTGGGAGTCTCTGATCGTGGCGGTCGATCGTGCGACGGAGCTTATCCGATCGGTGCGGCGCCGACGACCGGGCCGGTGGCCGGGTCTGCAGCCGACTTACCAGCGGGATTGACGGTGTCGCCGCGCGCCTGGCCGCTCGCGGGCGCTGATTCGAGTTCCGCCGGAGCGGCGGCCCGATTGGGCAGCATGACCCGGATCGTCGCGCCCTGTTCGACGTCGGTATCGGCCCAGATCCGGCCCTCGTGGAAGTCGACGATGCGCTTGGCGATCGCGAGACCGATGCCGGTGCCGGGGTAGGCCTCCCGGGAATGCAGACGCTGGAAGATGACGAAGATCTTGTCTACGTACTCGGACTCGATGCCGATGCCGTTGTCGACGCAGGAGATCTCCCAGCCGCCCTCCACCGGCCGGCTCGTGATCTCGATCCGGATCGGCTCCCCCGGCCTGCGGAACTTCACGGAGTTGCTGACGAGGTTGGTGAACAGCGCCACGAGAAGCGACTCGTCGCCCTGCACGATCGGCAGATCGGACCAGGTGATCGCGCCGCCGGTCGCCTGCACGGTCGTCTGGGTCGCCGACGCGACCGCGGCCACCACCGCGTTCAGGTCGACGCTGGTGAACTCGGAGGTGGCCCGGCCGATCCGGGAGAACTTCAGCAGATCGTTGATGAGCCGCTGCATGCGGTGCGCGCCGTCGACGGCGAACGAGATGTACTGGTCGGCCCGTTCGTCGAGCTGGCCTGCATAACGCCGCTGCAGCAACTGGCAGAAGCTCGCCACCTTCCGCAGCGGCTCCTGCAGATCGTGGGACGCGACGTACGCGAACTGTTCCAGATCTTCGTTGGAGCGCGTCAACTCGGCGGCATGCTGTTCCAGTCGGGCGTTCGCCTCCGCCACGGAGTCGCTGGCCTGCTGCACGAACCGGAGGTCGGACACGATGCGCTGCCGCATCTCGTCAACGTCGTGACCGAGCCGGGCGAGTTCTGGCGGCCCGGACGTGTCGATAACGGCCGCGTAGTCACCCGCGGCCACCACACGGACGCTCGCGGCCAGCGTGTCGACCGGCTTGGTGACCAGGCGCCGCAGCAGATAGGCAAGCAGGACGCCGCCGACGACCACGATGATCGCGGCGACGATCAGCTCCCACACGATCTGGTTGCTGGAGCGCTGGAGGTCGTCGACGGCCGAGTTGCGGAGATTGAGGACGTCGGCTTGGAGCTTGTCAACGGCCGCGCGGACGGTGTCGAAATGCGCCTTCGACGTGGAATCGAGGAGCGCCCGTGCCCCGGCGGTGTCACCGGCCTGAACCTTCGCGATCACGGGGTCGGCAATCACGGTCCGCCACTCGTCGACCCGGGCGTTGACGGCGCGCATGTCGTCGGCGACGGTCGAGTGCTCACCGACACGCGGCATCATGTCGGCGGTCAGGGCGCGCTGGCTGGCGACACCGTCGATGTACGGGGCCAGGCCGGACGGGTCGCCGTCGAGCGCGTACCCGCGGATGCCTGTCTCCTGGTTGAGCACCGCGACAAGCATCTCCTCGCTGTCCGTTCGCAGCGGTGCGACCTCGTCGAACACGGTGTGGACGTACTGATTGTTGGTGTTCGCCGTCAGAGCGGCCCCGACCGCCACGACGGTGAGCAGCAGAGCGACTGACGCCGTCAGCGCCGTGATGCGCGTGGTGAGCGACCATCGCGACGGTTTACCCATGATGTGAGCCTTCCGCGGAACGGGTGACGAAGCACGTGGCATTAGCGCGCGTCGCCCGTCAGCAACAGCATCGCGACGTCATCGGCCAGCGGGCCGCCGTTGCGCGTCTCGGCTTGCTCGACCAGCCAAGCCGGCAACGCGGCGACCGGTTCGCCGGACGAAACATACTGCTGGACGAGGCCGGTCAGGCCGTCGAGATCGAGGCGGCCCTCACCGTCGCGTCCGTCGATCAGGCCATCGGTATAAAGGAGAATCGCCCAGGACGTCGCCGGCAACTCGATCTCGGTGGCGTCGTTGGTGCTCCTCACGACTAATCCCAGCAGCGCCGACGGCTTCACGTCGATCGGCGCGGCCGTCGGACCGGTGATCAGCAACGGTGGCGGGTGCCCGACGGTGCGGACGCGCGCGATCCGCGTGGTCATGTCGATGTGCGCGGTCGCGAGCGTCGCGAAGATCTCGGCGTTGCGGCGTTCGCTCACGAGAAGCCGGTCAAGGGTCTGCAACACCAGCGCCTCGTCGACTCCGGCGAGCGTCAAGGCCCGCCATGCCACCCGCAGCTCGACGCCGAGCGCGGCCTCCTCGGCCGCGTGCCCGCACACGTCGCCCACGAGCGCGAACAGCTCCTGCGGACCGGTCTGCACGACGTCGTAGAAGTCGGCGCTCAGCAGACCCATCTCGCGGCCCGGCCGGTAGAGCGCGTAGAGCGCGACGGGGAGATTGTCGACGAGCGGCCGGGGCAGCAGGCCGCGTTCCAAGCGGGCGGACTCGGCCTGATGCAGACCGGCCTCCCGCAGTTGCAGCTTCGTCTCCTCCGCCCGCCGCCGCTCGACCGCGTAACGGATCGCGCGCTCCAGCAGCACGCCGTCGATCTGTCCTTTGACGAGATAGTCCTGGGCGCCGTTGGCGAGCGCGAGTTCGCCGAGGTATTCGTCGGTGGTGCCGGTCAACACCACGATCGCCATCCGCGGACGGGCGGACCGCAATTGCTGCAGCGCGGCCAGCCCGGAGGCGTCCGGCAGCTCGAGATCGATCAAGGCACAGTCGGCCTCGTCGAGTTTCTCCTTGGCATGCGCGAGCGTCGCCACGACCTCCAACTCGATCGGTGCGTCGACCTCGTTGAGCAGCTCACTGACAAGGAACGCGTCGCCCGCGTCGTCTTCCACGAGCAAGACGGTGAGCCGCCGCCTCACTTGTCCATCCACAACGAAGATATTGCCGCATGCGTACGCTTCGTGGCCAGCCACGCATTGACGCTTCGTGGCCACCCCGGCACTCCGGGCTGGCGGCGACTCGCGCGGACTGTGGCCACTCGGGTGCGTGCAGGTCAGAGCGGGAGACCGATGCCACCCCGCTTACCTCCGGCGCGGGGTAATCGTCTTGGCGCGAGGTAAGAATGTGGCATGGCCGAAATGACCCGCCAGCGACGCGTACTCGTGCTGGCGATCTGCTGCATGAGTCTTTTGATCGTCGGGCTCGACAACACGATCGTGAACGTCGCCCTCCCGTCGATCCAGAAAGACCTCCATGCCTCGGTTTCCGGCCTGCAATGGACCGTTGACGCCTACACCCTGGTGCTCGCCAGCCTGTTGCTGTTGTCGGGCTCGACGGGCGACCGATTCGGCCGTCGCCGCACGTTCCAGACCGGCCTGATCGTCTTCTCGCTGGGTTCGCTGCTGTGTAGCGTGGCGCCCGGCCTGGGGTGGCTTGTCGTGTTTCGGATGGTTCAGGCCGTCGGCGGTTCGATGCTGAACCCGGTCGCTATGTCCATCATCACAAACACCTTTACCGATCGACGCGAGCGCGCCCAGGCGATCGGCATCTGGGGCGGCGTCGTCGGCATCAGCCTGGCACTCGGCCCGATCGTCGGTGGCGCCCTCGTCGACTCGATCGGATGGCGCTCGATCTTCTGGATCAACGTACCTGTCGGCCTGGTCGCTCTGATCTTGACCGCGCGTTACGTGCCGGAGTCCCGTGCCGAGCATCCACGCCGCGTCGACCCCTTCGGTCAGATCCTCGTGCTGCTGCTGCTCGCCAGCTTGGTCTACGCGATCATCGAGGGGCCGAGTCACGGCTGGGGATCGCCGCTCATCGTCGGGCTCTTCGTCGTCGCGATCGCTTCCCTGGTCACCCTGGTGTGGTACGAAAGCCGGCGCGTCGAGCCGCTGATCGATCCACGCTTCTTCAAGAGCGTGCCGTTCTCCGGCGCCACCATCATCGCGCTGTGCGGATTCGCCGCGCTCGCTGGTTTTCTGCTTCTCAACACCCTCTATCTCCAAAACGTCCGTGGTTTCTCGCCACTCGACGCCGGTCTGAGCGCGCTGCCGTTCGCGGTGATGACGGTGATCTTCGCGCCGATTTCCGGCCGGATCGTCGGCCGCCGAGGCACCCGTCTGCCCCTCGCGATCGCGGGCGTCACCATGACCGCGGCCGGGTTCATGCTCACCAACCTCACCAACACCACGTCCATCTGGTGGCTGCTGGCGACCTACACGATCTTCGGCCTCGGGTTCGGCATGTTGAACGCGCCGATCACGAACACGGCCGTCTCCGGCATGCCGATCAGCCAGGCGGGCGTCGCGGCCGCGGTCGCGTCGACGAGCCGCCAGGTCGGGCAGTCGCTCGGCGTCGCGGTCATCGGCTCGGTGGTGGTGTCGTCGATGCACGGCGACTTCAAGACCTCGTTCGCCGCCGCGAGCCACGTCGGCTGGTGGGTGATCACGGCCTGCGGCCTCGTCGTGCTCGTGCTCGGCTACTTCTCGTCGAGCGCGCGGGCTCGGGCAAGCGCCGCACAGGTCTCGGCCGCGATGGCACCGAAGCCGCCGGTGAGCGTGGCCGTCGGCGACTGACGGCGACTGTGGTGGCGGCGGCTGCGGTGGCGGCGGCTGCCGCTGGCGGCGACCGGTCGCGCACAATGCCTGCATGGTCGACTCCGCTTTTCCCGAACCCGGCGCTTTCTATCTGCCGGACGGCGCGAACCGATTCATCGCGACCGAACTGACCCGGGGGCCCTGGGACGCGAAGGCCCAGCACGCCGGCCCGCCCTCGGCGCTGCTCGGCTACGCGATCGAACACCGGGACGAGGCCCGCGCGGACATGCGGGTCGCCCGGATTTCGTTCACGATCACACGCCCGGTTCCGATCGCGACGCTGGAAGTGCGGACGGAGATCGCGCACGGGGGTCGAGGCATCGAGATCGTCACGGCGACGCTCGCCGCGGTGGACGGCGACGGGGCAGCCGGACGCGTCCTGATGCGGGCCGAAGCCGTCCGCGTCCGGGTCGCACCCGGCACCGCCGAGGACTACCCGCCGCCGGCACGGACGCTGCCCGACCCCGGCACGCTCGACGCGACGTTGACGCCGTTCCCGTTCGACGTCGGCTATCACACGGCCATGGAGACTCGTTACGCCGAAGGGTCCTTCCACGAGCCCGGGCCGGCCGCGGTCTGGTTCCGGATGCGTCAACCGCTCGTCGCCGGGCAGCCGATCGATCCCCTGTCCCGGGTGCTGACCGCCGCTGATTCCGGCAACGGCGTGAGTCAGGTGCTCAGCACGCGTACCCACCTGTTCGTGAATCCCGAACTGACCGTGCACCTGCATCGCTACCCGGTCGGCGAGTGGGTCTGCCTCGACGCCGTGACCACGATCGACGCGGACGGGATCGGCTTCGCGGAGACGGCGCTCTACGACACGTCGGGGCGCTTCGGCCGCGGGGCACAGAGCTTGTATGTGGCCGCTCGGGTGTAGCGACGGGACAGGATCTCCGGTGCCGCTCCTGCGTTGGCGGGCGAATTGTGTGATTAAGGCCGCATTAGCACCCTGCGCAAATTAGCCTTTCGACGAAGCCTCAACGATTTTCCGACACCGAGATCCCCGCCGGGGCGCTCGGCAACGGAAGCGTTGACGTCGTCGGCGGGTGAAGAAGGCGCGTCCATGCCGGCTCGGGCATCATCTTTCGCGCCCGGGGAGGCGCGCGGATGAAGTCGGCAGCGCGGATGAGTGGGATCTCGGGCTTGATCTTCGCTGGGCTTCTGATCGCGGCACTTCTGCTGGTGCATCACGCGCCCGGGCTCGGTGTCTCCGATCAGGATTACTCCCGCTTCTACAGCCGGAGCAACGGCGACGTCCTCGTCACGGTCGGCCTCTATATCGTGCCGTTCGCCGGCATCGCCTTCATGTGGCACATGGCGACGATGCGGACGCTTCTCGACGACGTCCTCCACCGGAGCAACTCCGTCGTTCACCGGTGGCTGAACCTGGGCTCGGGCCTGATCTTCGTCGCGATGATCTTCACCGGTGCGGCGGCGGTCGGCGCGCCCGCGCTGATCGTGGACCTGTCGTCGGCAGCCGTACCGCCGCCAGACGTTGCTCGTGCTCTGACCGGCGTCGGCTACGGCCTCGTCTTCGTCTACAGCGTGCGCGCGGCGGGCATGTTCATGTTCTCGACCACCACGCTCGCGCGCAAAGCCGGCCTCATGTCGACCTGGCTCGCGATCGTCAGTTATGTCGCGGCCACGTTTCTGCTGGTCAGCACGACTCTTCACCCGGTGTTGATCCTTGTGTTCCCGGCCTGGACGGTGCTGACCAGCGTGCTGTTGATCGTGCGATCCGGCGACGTCGAGCGCATGTCGGCGGCGGCAAGGCACGCCGAGGCCCAGGTCGCGGTGCGCCCGAGCGAGTCCAGCGCATGACCCAGAGCCGACGACGGACCAGATCTGACGACGGACCAGAGCCAACAGCGGAGGAGTGAGCGACTATGACCGAGCCCATCTCTATCGATGCGCTGCCGGGACCTCGTGGTCTGCCGCTGGTTGGCAACATCTTCGACATCGACAGCCACAATCCGATCGAGAGCCTGATCAAGCTGAGCCGTGAGTACGGTCCGATGTTCCGCCTCGCCACCCCGGGCGGCACCCGCGTGATCGCGTCGGGCGTCGAGGTGGTCAACGAGATCTGCGACGACGCAAAATTCGACAAGAAGGTCGGCGGCGGCTTGGCCGGACTGCGCAAAGGCTCGGCGAGCGTGGGGCTGTTCACGGCGGAGACCGACGACCCGCTGTGGCATCGCGCGCACAACATCCTGATGGCGCCGTTCAGCCTCGACGCGATGCGCGCCTACACCCCGATGATGGTCGACATCGCCGATCAGCTCATGGACAAGTGGGAGCGACTGAACCCGGACGAAGACGTCGACGTGCCGGCGGACATGACCCGCCTGACGCTCGACACGATCGCGCTGTGCGGCTTCGGCTACCGCTTCAACTCCTTCTATCGCGACACCCCGCACCCGTTCGTCGGCCGCGATGGTGCGGATGCTCGACTGAATCGCAGGCCCGCCTGCGGCAGCTGAGATTTCAAACGCGTTTGAAGGTACGCGCGCAGCGGCAGCTCGAAGAGGACCAGGCGTTCACCGAAGGGCTGGTCGACAACCTCGTGGCCGAACGCCGAGCCGAGGGTGCCGAGGCGGCCAACAACGACCTGCTCGGCCGGATGCTGACCGGCGTCGACAAGCAGACCGGCAAACGGCTGCCCGACGAGAACATCCGGGCGCAGTGCATCACGTTCCTGATCGCCGGACACGAGACCACCAGCGGACTGCTGTCCTTCGCCGTCTACTACCTGATGAAGAACCCGGACGTGCTGACGAAGGCGTACGACGAGGTGGACCGGATGCTTCGGTGGCACGAAGGAGCCGACGTACGACCAGATCCACCAGCTGACCTACGTCCGCCAGATCCTCGACGAGACGCTGCGGCTGTGGCCGACGGCTCCGGCGTTCACCCGGCAGCCGTACGAGGACGTGGTGCTCGGCGGCCGGTACGCGATCCCGAAAGGCACCGCGATCACGGTGCTGACACCCGATGCTGCACCGCGACACGGCGTCTGGGGTGCCGACGCCGAGGAGTTCAACCCGGACCGGATGGCACCGGCGAAGCTGCGAGCCGCTGCCGCCGAACGCGTACAAGCCGTTCGGCACCGGGCAGCGCGCGTGCATCGGCCGGCAGTTCGCGCTGCAGGAGGCCGTGCTGGTGCTCGGGATGGTGCTGCAGCGGTTCGAGTTCGTCGACTACGCGCACTACGAGCTGAAGACGAAGACGACTCTGACCGTGAAGCCCGACGAGATGCGGATCCAGGTGCGGCCGCGCAAGAACCGGCCGCTCGATCGGGCTCCCGCAGCCGGCGCCGCGCCTCGCCGCTACGTGGCGGCCAAGGTCTGAGCAGTCCGGAACCCGCGGCCCGGGTCACCGCGGCCCGCCATAGCACCCCGTTGACGCGTGCTTTTCGGCTCCAACCTCGGCACGGCGGAGGGCCTCGCGACGAAACTCGCGCAAGAGGGCAGCGGATCGCGGATTCGACGTGACGCTCGGCGCCGCTCGATGACCACATCAGCAAGATGTCGGCCGAGCGGCGCCGCGCTGATCGTCTGCTCGTCCTACAACGGCACGCCGCCGGACAACGCCAGTAAATTCGTCACATGGGTACGCGATCCGAAACCGCCAACGACTCCTGGGCGGGCGTCGCGTACTCGGTCTTCGGCTGCGGCAACTCCGAATGGGCGGCCACCTACCAGGCCGTGCCCACGCTGATCGACAGGAACTCGACGCCCACGGGGCGAACCGGGTGCATCCGAGAGGCGAGGGCGACGCGCGGGAGCGATTTCGACGCGAGTACCGCGAGTGGCACGAAGGGTCTGTGGAGCGACATCGCGAACGCGCTCGATCTGCCCGCCGACGTGGCCGAACCCGCAACGCCGGCCCTCGGCTCGCGATCTCGGTCGTCAACCGGCAGGTCACGAACCCGGTGATCATGTCCTACCGGGCCCAGCCCGCGATGATCCGTGCGAACCGAGAACTGCTGCACGGCGACGGCGAGCGCTCACCCGCCACATCGAGATCGCGCTGCCGTCCGGCATGAGTTACCACGCCGGTGATCACCTCGGCGTGCTGCCGCGCAACGACGTGGAGACGATCCGGCGGGTGATGCGGCACTTCAAACTCGATGCCGGCATGTACGTCACGATCGTGGCCAACAGCGGCAACCTCACCCACCTGCCCACGGATGAACCGGCGCCGCTTCTCGGCGTGCTCGGAAGCTGCGTGGAGCTGCAGGACCCGGCGACCCGCGGCGACATCGAGGCGATGGTCGGCTACACCACCGATCCGGCCGAACGCGGGGATCTCGCGGACCTGCTCGTCGACGACAACTACCGGCAACGGGTGCTGGGACCCAACATTTCGATGCTCGACCTGCTGCAGGCGAACCCGTCCTGCGAGATGCCCTTCGACGTGTTCCTCGCACTGCTCCCGCCGCTGCGGCCCCGGTATTACTCGATCTCCTCATCGCCACTGGTCAGCCCCGAGGTCGCGAGCATCACGACCGGCGTACTGAGCGGCGCGGCGCGTTCCGGCGACGGGGTCTTCACCGGCGTCTGCTCCGGGCACCTGGCCCAGAGTCCGGACAACAGCACGGTCTTCGTCTTCGTACGCCAACCCACGAACGGCTTCCGGCCGCCGGAGAACCCGCACACCCCGATGATCATGATCGGTGCCGGTACCGGGCTCGCCCCCTTCCGCGGCTTCCTGCAGGAACGCGCGGCACTCAAGGATCAGGGCGTACCCGTCGGCGAATCGCTCCTGCTGTTCGGTTGCCGGGACGCCGCCGTCGACTACCTGTACGAGGACGAGTTGCGCGGGTACGCCGAATCCGGTGTTTCTCAGGTTTCGGCCGTGTTCTCCCGCGCGCCGCAGGGTGGACTGCGCTACGTGCAGCACTGCCTGAAAGCACAGGCGGACGACGTCTGGAACCTGATCGGCCGCAACGCCTCGATCTTCGTCTGTGGGAACGCGAAGACCATGGCGCCCGAGGTCCGCGACACGCTGGTCGACATCTTCGCGGCCAAGACCGGCGCGTCCGCGAGCGAAGGCGCGGCGTGGCTGGCCGATCTTCGCCGTGACGGTCGTTTCATCGAGGACATCTGGGGCGGGTGACCGATCTTGCCCCTGGCCGATCTTGCCGGTGACCCGTTTTGCCCGTGACCCGTCCTGCGGGTGACCGATCTTGCCGGTGACCGATCTTGCCCGCGCCTGATCGCGGCTACATGATCATGGTCTGCCGGATGGCGGACCTGATCTGCGAGGGCGTGGTCGGAATTGTGCTCGATCCTTTAGTGTTGGCCTGGATGATCCGGTGATCCCTGGTCACCTGCGATCACTGGATGATCGGTGATTCGTGGCGATTGTGACCGATGGGCGATTACTGAAACCGAGGAGTCGCGATGAGCAAACCAGATAGCGCGTCGAGCCACATCGACCAGGCAGCAGCACCGAGCGGCCCCGGCTGTGTCGAGTGCGAGGCGACCAGCGGCTGGTGGGTGCACCTCCGTCGCTGCGCACAGTGCGGGCACATCGGCTGCTGTGACTCGTCACCGTCGCAACACGCGAGCGCCCACGCGGCTGACACGGGTCACGCCATCGTGCAGTCGTTCGAACCGGGCGAGTCCTGGTTCTGGAACTACCAGACCGAGGACTACTACGACGGTCCGCGGCTCCCCGATCCGCAACATCACCCGATCGATCAAACGGTGCCGGGTCCGCACGAGCGCGTACCCGCCGACTGGCAACGACACGTGCACTAGCCGATGACGTCCGCAGAGCCGACGACCGTCCGCACGAGCACGACGCCCGGCCGCCTATGACGACGACGGCGGCCGTCTACGACCGGTCCACGACGTGGCTGCGCAAATGGCTCGTGAGCGGATACAGCCTGCGGCGAGCCGTGCGCGCCGCTGTCATCGTCCCGCTGAACTTCGCGATCGGCATGGAAGTCGTCGGCAATCCGCAGACCGCCACGTTCGCGGCATTCGGGTCGTTCGCGTTGCTGCTGTTCGTCGAATTCCCGGGCAACCGCTCGGCGCGAGCTGGCGAATTCGCGCTTCTGGCCGCCACCGGCGTCGTGCTGATCACGGCCGGCACATACGCCGCGAAACCGTCGTGGCTCGCCGTGGCCAGCATGGCGGTGGTCGCGTTCATCATTCTCTTCGCTGGCGTGATCAGCTCGGTCACCGCGAGCGCGAGCCGGGCCGCGCTGCTGCTGTTCATCCTGCCGGTAATGCTGCCGGGCACGCCGGCCGCGATTCCGCACCGCCTGCTCGGATGGGCGATCGCGGCCGGCATCTCGGTGCCGGTCGCACTGTTCGTCTGGCCGCCGCAGGAGCAGAACAAACTTCGGACCTCCGCCGCCGCCGCGTGCAGTGCCCTGGCCGGGATGCTGGCGTTGGAGCAGCCGCTGCCGGACGCCGGCGACTCGCGGGTGGCGGTTACGACCGCGGTCAAACAATTGCGAGCCGCCTTCGGAGCGTCCGCGTCCCGTCCGGTCGCGCTCAGCACCGGCAGCCGGTTGCTCATGTCGCTGGTCGACGAGATCGAATGGCTCATGACGACGGTCATCAACGCGTGCTCCGACGCGCCGGCGGACTGGCCGATGGAGGGCCAACGGCTGCGCGCCGCTTCCGCCGACGCCATGCAAGCTTGCGCGAAGGTGCTCCAGCACAACGGTGGTGGCCCGAGCCGGATGCTGTGTGACAAGTTGACCGAGCGGATCCAGGCTCTTTCGGACGCACGCAGGGCCGTGTCCCAGGAAACCTTGAACGAGCTGCGCGGATCAAGCCGGGTGACCAGCGGTTCCGGCGGGGACTCGATCCCGCGGGGATCGGGCGTGCCCGGCGAGTTCGACCGCCCGCTCTACGCGGCACATGAGCTCGGCTACGTCGTCGAACTGGCGGCGACCACCGTCGCGGGCATCGCCGCGGCCGACTCCCGGCCTTGGCTGGCTCGCCTGCTCGGACGGCGCCCGAAGGGGCTCGAGTTCGGCGAAGCCGAAGCCGCCGAGCGCATCGCCGTCGGGCACCTCGACTGGCATTCGGCGTGGCTGCAGAACAGCGTACGGGGCGCGGTCGGTCTGGCTCTGGCGGTTTTGATCGCCCGCCTCACCGCGCAGCAGCAGGGCTTCTGGATCGTGCTGGGCGCGCTGTCGGTGCTGCGGTCCAACGCGCTCTCCACCGGAGCGACCGCGCTCCGAGCCCTGCTGGGCACCGTGATCGGCATCTTCATCGGCGGCGGGATCATCGTGGGCATCGGCACCGACCCGACGATCCTCTGGTTTCTGCTGCCGATCTCGATCTTCGTGGCCGCGTTCACACCGGAGGTGATCTCGTTCGCCGTCGGGCAGGCCGCGTTCACCGTCACAGTGATCATCCTGTTCAACATCATCGCGCCGAAGGGCTGGCAGATCGGCGTGCTCCGGATCGAGGACATCGCGCTCGGATGCCTCGCCAGCCTGGTCGCCGGGGCTCTCTTCTGGCCACGTGGAGCCGGTGCGGTGCTCGGCGAAGCATTGTCGGACGCGTACGAGGACGGCGCCACCTACCTGCGGGAGTCCGTCGAATACCTGACCGGGCGACGGCTCTCCGCGCCGGACGAGCACGAGACCGCCCAGGGCTCGTACTTCCGGCTCGACGACGCGCTGCGGCAGTACCTCGGGGAACGCGGGGCGAAAAACGTACCGCTGGAAAGCATCACGACACTCACCAACGGCGCTGCCCGGCTGCGGTTGGCCGGCACAGCCGTGAGCCAGCTGCACCTGACGCTGCCGGCGCACACCGATCGGCAGCTCGCCACACCCGCCGGCCTTCTCGTCGGCCAGACCCAACGCGTCACATCGTGGTACGACTCCCTCGGCGAAGTGCTGGCCGGCCGTTCCAGGCTGCTGCCCGCGGTCGAACTGTCGACGCCGGACGACTCCTTTCTCGACGTGATCCTTCCGGCCGTCGACGGCGGCGACATGCATCGGGCCCGACAGGCCGAACGCCTACTGTGGTCGGGTCAATACGTCGGCGACGTGAACCGCATGCGTGCCGAACTGGTCGATCCGGCCGGCGCGATTCGGATGACGCGCGCAAAGCCGTGGTGGCGCAGATAGCTACAGCCGTGATCGCTGAGCCCGTGATCGCTGAGCCCGTGATCGCTGAGCCCGTGATCGCTGAGCCCGTGCTCCTGAACGACCGTGCGCCTTGCCACAACGTGACTCTTCCTCGGCGCATAGCATTGGCCACGTGACCTATCTACCTTCCGAGCAGCGGTACGACACCATGACCTACCGCCGCAGTGGACGCAGCGGCCTCGACCTGCCGGCGATCTCGCTCGGCCTGTGGCACAACTTCGGAAACACGCGCCCCTGGGAGACGCAACGCGACATCTGCCGCCGAGCGTTCGACCTCGGCATCACGCATTTCGACCTGGCGAACAACTACGGGCCGCCCTACGGTTCGGCCGAGTCCAACTTCGGGCGGATCCTGCGCGCCGACCTCGACCCGTACCGCGATGAGCTCGTGATCTCGACGAAGGCCGGTTGGGACATGTGGCCAGGTCCCTATGGCGACCGTGGCTCCCGCAAATACCTGCTGGCCTCGCTCGACCAGTCGCTGAAGCGGATGGGCCTCGACTACGTCGACATCTTCTACTCGCACCGGCACGACCCAGACACACCACTCGAAGAGACCATGGGCGCGCTCGATTCCGCCGTGCGAGCCGGCAAGGCGCTCTACGTCGGCATCTCCTCATACTCGGCAGAGAAAACCGCGGAAGCCGCGGCGATTCTGCACGACCTCGGCACGCCGCTGCTGATCCACCAGCCGTCCTACTCGATGCTCAACCGCTGGACCGAGGAGCAGGACCTCCTCGGCACGCTTGAGCAGGTCGGCGCCGGATGCATCGCGTTCTCGCCGCTGGCGCAAGGCCTGCTCACCGACCGTTACCTCAACGGAATCCCGGAGGACTCCCGCATCGCGACCGGCGGCGCACTGAGCAAGGACCAACTGACAGATCAGAATCTGCACCGGGTACGCGCCCTGAACCAAATCGCGAAACGCCGCGGCCAGAGTCTGTCGCAACTGGCGATCGCCTGGGCCCTCCGTGACCCGCGGATGACGTCGGTGCTCGTCGGCGTCAGCAGCATCGCGCAACTCGAAGACAACGTCGGCTCCCTCGACAACCTCGATTTCACCGAGGCTGAACTGGCCGAGATCGACCGGTACGCGAACGACAGCGACATCAATCTGTGGGCCGAGTCGTCGGCTGAGTAGTCGTCTGTTTGTTTGTCTCTCAGGGCGACTCTGTTTCTTGGGGCGGCGTTGTTCCTCAGCGAGCGTTGTTCCTCAGCGAGCGTTGTTCTTCAGGGCGGCTCTGTTTCTTGAGGCGGCGTTGTTCCTTGAGGCGGCGTTGTTTTTTGGGAGATGAGTCTTCTCGGGAGGTGGGTCTGACCGTGGTCAGGCTCGCCTCCCAGAGACGCTCGGCCCGACCCGGGTCGGCCCTTGCCCGCCCACCGGCACGCCGACTCGACCGCGTTCGCCCGCTTGCTAGCGCCGTAGGCAAGCCAACGATCCCGATTGCGAAGAACATCGCGCCCGGCCGATCGACGTCGAGCCAGCCACGCGCTGCCATGACCACGCGCCGCCAACTCGATGGCCACCGCGAGACCGATGCTCGAAATGCCGCCCGTGATGACGATCGGTCGCGACGAGGTCACGGGTCGAATGCTGCGCCCGTTGTGGGCCCGGAGTCCGGCAAGGTCATCCGAGGTCCGGCCAGGTATGCGCAGGTCGGTTAGGCTGGACGGATCATGCGGGACGCCTGGGCACGCTGCGCCGCAGCAGTCGCGTCCGGGTTGGCGGTCGCCGCTGGAATTCTCGTCGTTGTCGCCTTAGCCGGCATGCGGCACCCGTGGACCAGCGGATACGTGAGCGAAGCCGGCGTCACGACGTACCCGAGGGAATGGGTCTATCGCTCTGGCATCTTCGCCGTGAGCGTCGCACTCGTGCTCGTCGGCGTCGTGTGGGCGGGCGCACCTCCACCCTCCGGATATCACCCCGCCGGGTTCTCGATCACCAGGCCTGTCGGCTCACGGCTCCTCGCTTCACAGATCCTCGCTTCAGGGCTTCTGGTCGCGGGGCTTCTGGTCGCGGGGCTTCTCGTCGTCGCCGGTGGCCTCGGCGCCGTCTCGGCATCGGTGTCATGCACGGCGGGATGCCCACTGCCGCCCTACGAACACACAACCGCCATGGATCTCCTGCACGCGAGCGCGAGTTCGCTCGCCATCGGACTCGCAGCTGTGGCGATGCTCGTGATTGCGGCGACCTCTGCCGACGGCCCGATGCGATGGTGCGCCCGGGTCGGCTTCATCCTGACCGGTCCGGCACTGGTCGCGCTCGGAGTCTGCCTGCTCGCGCTCGGCCGAGCGACTCCAACCGCGATCCTCGAACGCGTCGTGCTCGCCGAGGTACTCGCGTGGCTGATCGTCACCGCGATCCGATTGACGATCAGCCCGAATGCCACCAGTCTCCGCGATCTCGAGATGCTGACGTAACAGTGTGATCTTGTGCTTGGGTTGGTCTATGTCTTCGTGTGGTAGCGGTTGCGTTGTGGTCGTTGGTCCGGGTCCACGTACCGCGGTGGTTTGAAGGAGAACTGTCCGTCGGTGTCGCGGATGATCTCCCACCCGCCCGGTAGGTGCACGGTGTGATGGTGGTGCGAGCAGAGCAGGAGTCCGTCAGCGGCGCAGGTCGTTCCGCCTGTGTGCCACGGCTTCCAGTGGTGGACTTGGCACCAGGTGGGTGGGCGGTCGCAGCCGGGGAAGGCGCAGCCGCCGTCCCGCAGGATGATCGCCCGGCGGACGGCTCCGGTGTAGAGGCGTCGTTGCCGGCCGAGGTCGAGGACTTCGCCCCGGTTGCCCAGGACCGCGGGCAGGATCAGGGCGTCGCAGGCCAGCCGCCGGACCGTGGTGGGTGAGAGTTGGCCGCCGATGTCCAGGGTTCCGGCTGAGAGTTCCTTGGTCAGGATGTCGTATTTGACGGTCACGTTCAGTTGCGGGCGTTGGCCGCCGTTGTCCGGCAACGTATCTGCTTGCAGGGCGAGCCGGCACACGTCGATGAGGGCGTCGGCGCGGCGTTGTTCGGGCAGCCGCTGGTCGCGTTCGGCGTCTGTGCCGGCGGGGATGGGTTTGGCCAGCGGGTCGATCGCGGACTTCAGGATGGTGGCGCTCTCGGTGTCGAGGTGACCCCAGATGCTGTGGGAGCCGTTGCCGTTGTCGCGGATCGAGAATGCGCGTTTGCGGCGGGCGGCGGCTTCTTCGCGGTTGAGTTTGGCTTCGAGGGCTTCGTCGGCGATTTCGGGGGCGATGTAGTCCAGGATCTTCTCGCCCTGATGGCGTAGCAGGGTGGGTTCGTAGACGGCGGCGAGTTTGATCAGTTCGGCTTCGCAGGTGTCGACGAGTTTCGGGTCGAGGTCATGCGGCAGGTTTTTCATGATGGCCCCGATGACTATCGCCTGCTCCGGGTTCACCGCGATCCCCACGACCGGCTTCGCGACGCTCGCCGCGTCACCGTCGTCGCGGTCATCGCCCAGACCATCAGCGTCGGAGCCAGCGGCTGCGGAGTCGGAATCCGGCGCGGTCGCCGCCGCGCCCGAGCCAGCCTCCCCGGCGGTCGCCGCCGCGCCCGAGTCGGCCCCTGTCGCGGTCGTGGCTTCACCTGAGCCGGCACCCGTTTCTGCCGTTGTCATCGCTTCGCCCGCGTGCGCCTCTGTCGCGGTTGTCGCTCCGCCGGAGTCCGCCTCCGCCGGCGCCGTTTCAGCCGAACCCGGCGCTACGTCGGCGGCGGCGGCTTCGGAGACCAGGTCGCCCAACGGCCCGGCCAACGCCACCGCCTGCGACCCGGCCGACATCGCCGCACCCATCGCCTCCCGACGATCGAGCATCGCCCCGAGCTTCACCAACCGATCCGCCGCCGAACCACTGATCCGCAGAAAATCCCGCAGGAAATTCGCCGTCGAGGTCGACCCGTGCATCCGCGGCCAATCCCGCCCCGCCAACTCATGCACCAACCTCGCCTGAGCCACCCGAACCGACGTCGCGATGTCCTCCAACCCGGCCAACCGGTCGACGATGTCAACACTGCCCAGAGCCCACGGAGACTGATCAAGCACAGCAGCCACAGCCACCGCCGCCTGCCCGATCATCTCGTTCACACGTTCATTTTCGCACGCACGTACCCCTCCTCACCTTTGTGTGGTGCAGGGTGATGGTGATTCCGCCGAGGCAGAGGTAGATCATCGCGGCGAGTGAGTCTGGGTTCGGGTGTCCGTAGCCGCGGCGTTGGATGACCCGGATTTTGGCGTTGATGCCTTCCAGCCGGGAGTTCGAGAGTCCGAGGTGGACGGAGGCGATGATCGCGTCGAAGTGTTTGCGTAGCCGGCGGGCGAGGTTACGGAATCCGGTGATGCGGCTGCGCAGCGCCCGGGTGATCCAGGTTTGAGGTAGTCGGCGGCGTCGTCGGAGCGACGATGCGGTAGAGGTCACGGAGTTGTTCTTTGAGTTCCCAGGCGCGAAAGAGCCGGTAGCGGTGGCGGCGCAGCCGGGACGAAGTCATGTTGGTCGGGTTTGAGTTTCTCGGCGGCCACGCGCAGCATGTATCGGGCGCGGCGCCAGTGGATCGGCGGCTGGGTCGGTAGCCGGCCTAGTTGGGAAGGTCAGGCCGGTTGGCGCTGAAGACGTGCTCGAGGGCCTCGCCGGCCCATGTGATGACGTGGAACGGGTCCAGGCACAGCGTGGCGTGCGGGGCCTGGTCGCGGGCCACGGGCATGTAGATACTGCTGGCATCGAAGGTGATCGCCTCGATGCGCTGTGCCCGTTCGGCCCCGAGGGCGGTGAAGAATCTGCCGAAGGATTCTTTGGTGCGGTCCTTGCCGACCCAGACCACGGGGCCGGTGTCGTGGTTGGCCACGATCGTCAGATACTGGTGCCCGCGCCGGTAGGAGATCTCGTCGACCCCGATGCGGTACAGGTCATCGAGGCGGGAATCGTCGATGTGGTCGGCGACGACGCGGCCGACGATGTGGTCGACGGCCTCCCAGGAGCAGCGCAGCAGCCCGGCGACGCTGGTCTTGTCCATCCGCTGCGCCAACCAGGCCAACAAGTCTTCGAAATCCGGGGAATGCCGGGCCCCGGGACGCGCCCACGGCACCTGCTCGGTGCGGACCCGGCCGCAGGACCGGCAGTCGACCCGGTGCACATCGGCGACCAGCCACACCTTGCACGCCCCGAAGTCCAGATGCCGCCACCGGCGCCGGGAACTGTCATACCGCGCCCTGGTGGACCACCCACACGGACACCGCCACCGGCGGCTGCGCCGCCGCAGCCCGACCTCGATCCCGTCGCCGGTGAACGACACGGACGCGACGCATGCGCCCGGCAGGTTCAGAACACGGTTAAATGCAGTAGTGACGCGCACGTGCGTCTCCTCGGATCGGACGGCTTAGATAACCCCGAACCTAGGAGCCCGCACGTGCGCGTCCTGCACGACACGCCCAGAGCAGCCCAAACACCGCAACACCAACACAAACACGAGTACCCGACCATAACCGGCACCCACACAAACCCGTCAAGATCCACCCGCGTACGACAACAAAGCATCGAAGTTGATCTCCGCCAAAGAAAATTCTTGAGTTGTCTTGTCACGTGGGCACGGCGTGAGTTTTCATGATCCAGTCGAGCAGCCGGGTGATGTAACGCAGCAACCAGCGGTTGGCTCGCCTTCGACGCGTCACCGGGTCACAAGCCGCTGGTCACGGGATCGGCGCATCGGCGGCGGATCGCGATGGTGTGCAGAGCACCGTTGAAGGCACGGTCGCCGCCGCAGTTGAGGTGGTAGCGGTCGGTGCGACCGCCGCCGACCGGGATCGGCGCGATGCCGGCACAGCGGTCAGACTTGAACAATCATCGCGTGATCATCAACGCCAAACCTAGCCGGCACCAACCGAGCCGAGCACCCACACATAGAAGCGTCTTGAAACAGGATCGTCGTACACATGTGCCATCCACAACCTGTGGACAAGTTACGCCGCCCGGGCTCGCAGTCGACGCAACATCCGCGCATCTTCGAAGCCCACCGCTCGCGCCGCCGCCTCAACCGTCGCGCCGTGGCCAATGAGATGCTCGGCCCTCTCGACCCGCAGCACCTGCTGATACCGGAGTGGTGTCAGACCGATCGTCTCGGTGAAGAGCCTGGTCAGGGTACGTTCGCTGACTGCGGCTTCGGCGGCGAGCGCGGCCACGGGCAGGCGTTCGGTGAAACGGCTGTCGATTTCGTCCTGAACCCGGTGCACCACGTCGCTGATGTGCGACCGATGCCTCATCATGGCGCTGGCCTGCTGTTCGTGGCCGTTGCGCCGGGTGAACACGACCATCTGCCGGGCGACGCGAGCAGCCGCTGCCGGGCCGTGACGTACAGCGATGAGATGCAGAGCCAGGTCAAGACCACTTGCGATGCCGGCGGACGTGATGATCCGACCGTCTACGACGTAAAGGACATCGCGGACGACCGTGGCGCCCGGATAGCGCCGAGCCAACTCGTCTTGCAACTCGTGATGCGTGGTGGCGCGGCAGCCCGTCAGGAGACCTGCCTGACCGAGAGCGAACGCGCCGGAACAGACGCTCGCGATCGTGCCGCCGCGCGCGTGGTGGTCGATGAGATGGTGGAGCGTACGTTCGGTGAATCGGCTTTCGTGGCCCCGCGGCTGTGAACGCCACCCGGGCACGACGATCAAATCATCGGCCGACAGTTCCGGCCACGACGTGCCGGCTTTCAGGGTCACACCCTGGTGGGTGGCGATGTCTTCCTGCTCGCCGACGTAATGCAGTGCGTACTCGTGCCCGTAGTCGGTCGCGGTCGAGAAGACCTGGGTCGGGCCGGCGAGGTCCAGCAGGTGCAGTTGCTGGGCGAGCAGGAAGACAACACGGGTCACGCTCCGGTCAGCTCCGCCACACTGCTGATGGTCGCGAACCGGCCGGCGAGCGCGTATTCGGTGCGTGCGACCACGTCGGCGGCCGAAAGCGTACGCGGATCGGCGGCGATCTCGGCGAGCGAACGCCCGGCCGGCGCCTGCCAGTGCTCGATGGGGTTCGTGGCGGTCGCGTCGGTCACGAAGACGACCTGGTAACCGAGGTCGGATGCGACCCGTGCGGTCGTCTCGCAGCATTGTTCGGTACGGATGCCGCAAATCATCACTGTCTCGACACCGTGGCCGACCAGCGTCTGCTGCAGGTTCGTTGTCGTGAACGCGTTGTGGCTGGTCTTCGTGACGGTCGGCTCACCGGCAACCGGCGCCAGGCCCTCCATCAACCGCACGTGGCCCGATGCGGGATCGAACGGCCCGCCCGAGCCCGGTTCGCTGTGCAGCACCCAGACGACGAGGTCACCGGCCGCGCGGGTGGCGTCGACGAGCCGGCTGACCTGCTGGGCGACCTGGGGGTTGTTGATCGCCTGCCAACTCTCCCGCTGGCGGAACGATTCCTGGACGTCGATGACGATCAGCGCTCTCTTCATACGCCCATAGTGACCTGCCACGACACGGATACGCGAGGCATCATCGGGCCGCGATCCGGAACGATCCGGTCACGCTATGCGGGCGCCGCCCCGGGCTGCCCACGTAAAGGACCGGCGCATGCGAGCGCCGCCCCGGGCTGCCGACCTAAAGGACCGGCGGCCGAATGCTTAGATGTCCTCGTGTTGCTCAGCGAGGTTCCGATGCCGGCGACGGTCGCGGCCCGACCCCGTGATGCCCGCGGCTACCCGGTGCTCGCGATCACTCCGTGGCAAGAAGGCCTGCCGAAGTTCGGTTTCACGAGCACGGAGCGCGTCCTGATCTGCGCGGTGGAACGCCGATGCGCCATCTGCGGCACCCCGCTGGTCCCCGGGGAGGCGTGGCGAGTCGTCTCCGCGATGGAGGCCACAGCGATGATCAACTCGGCCAAAGGCGCCGAGCAGGCCTCACAAAAAGAGCCAGACGTACAAAACCAGGCAGACGCGCAAAAGGAGGCAGACGCGCAAAAGCATCCAGACGCACGGAGAGGGCCAGACGCGCAGACGGAGCCAGACGCGCGAAAAGAGCGAGCCCATCGTTACGTCAACGCGGCCCCGACGGTCGAACCACCGGGTCACCGCGAATGCATGCTCTACTCCGCGATCGTGTGCCCCTACCTGGCCCGGCCCAACGCCCGCCGCGGCCAGGACGTCGCGATTCCGGACTTCACGGCGTCACGTGGCGATCAGCGCGGCGAAATCGACGGGATCGGTGGCGCCGTGGCCGGATTCCGGTCGTACGAGTTCCAGCTCAGCGACGTCGTCTCCTTCCGGTTCGCCGGTCTCCTCTCGTTCACCGCACACCACCTGGGTGAAGATCAGATCGACACGCTAAGAGACCTGCTAACCAACGCGCAGGCACAGCCAAACGCACGAGCAGAGCCAAACGCACAGGCAGAGCCAAACGCGCAGGCACCGGCCTGGCTCCTCGACAACGAAACCGCCGCCGTCGAGCGAGCCCGGCGATACCTATAGACCAAACAACTACGTCGGATCGACGATCGACCCGGCCGGCCCGCTGACCGCCGCCGCCGCCGAGTCGACGAGCGCGACCGGCATCGTCGTGATGTTGCCGAACGGGTAGACCTCCGCGAGCGTCGGCCCGTTGGCTTCGAGCCACGCCGTCACTCCGGGTGTCAGGGTGGCACCCTTGTCGACGACCATCACCGTGTCCTCGCTGGCGAACTGTGCCGCCAGCACCATTCCCTTCCAATCGCCGGCCGTCACGAACGCGACTCCGGAGTGGTAGTGGGACGCCAGCGCGACCGACTCGTCCACTGTCGACACGGGTATGATCTTGATCTTCGGCTTGCCGGACCACGAGGCCTGGACGGCGGTCCGGGCAGCCGAGCCGGCGGTGTAGACGGTGACCGGCTGGCTGTCCTCGGCTCGGATGAGCGCCTTCTGCGCACTTGACAGTGAGGAGCCGTGCACCCGGATGACGGTGAAGTCGCGGCTGAGGTGGCCGAGGTTCCCCAGCACGGCCTGGTCGGTGTCCGAGGCGATCAGATAGGTCGCACTGCTCATCCTCGGCGCGGCTGCCTTGATCCGTGACACCGAATAGCCGAGCGCCTTCACCGACTGCTCGATGGGTGCGGCGATGACACCGGTCGCGCCGAACAGCCGGACCGAGAGCTGCGGGCCGCCCTGGCCGGAGGTGCCGAGCGCGCGTTTGATCTCGGCGGCCGTGGTCGGGTCGAGCGTCTTGCCGTCGGTGAAGAGCACCGGCCCGTTGCCCATGACATCGGCGATGTTGGCCAAGCTGGTCGGATCAGCGGTGCTGACGAGCGTGACCTCGGACGGAATCGTCAGATCGGCCTGCGACTGCACGTTGACCTTCACGTTGTGCAGGTTCCACAGACGCTTGGACACCGCGATCGAGTCGGCTATCGGGTCGTCGCCGGTGAAGCGCACAACCTCGTCACGCGCCACCGGTACGTATGCCGGCACGCCCGCTTTCGTGGACTCCACGGTGGACGGATTCGTCGTCACGCCCGCTGCCAACTTCGTCGAGACCGACTCGACATCGGTGGGCGTGCCGAACGCGATCCGAGTGCCGTCGAACGACCACGCGGGACGGGTGATTCCCTTGATCCCGAAGGTGATCTGCCGGGACGACGCCGCGCTCGCCTTGGCAACCGACGTGACGTAGAGCTGACCGTTCTTACCGACGTAGGCCAGCTCGGAGCCGTCCGCGGACAACGCCGGGTCCGAGCCCGCAACCAGCTCTTTCGCTTCCGGTGAACGCTGATTGCGGTCGACGATCCACACCTGCGGACCCTTGGTCGCGTCGTGCTCGTAGGCGAGGACGTCCACACCGTCGTTAGCACCGTCGGGCCGGATGAACGCGCTGGTCGGGGCGCGATCGTGGCCGGAGTTGTCGAACCCGAAATCACCTTCCGGGGTCGTGATGTCGCCCAGCGCGGGGGTGCCGGCGACCACGCTCTTCAGCCGCCACACGCCGTTCTTGGCGCGCTCGGAGAACATGACTTCGGCGCCGTTCGTCCACGTGGGCTGCGCACGCTTCACAGTCGCGTCGGTCTTGGTCAGAACCCTGACATCAGATCCATCGGACCGCGCGGTCGCGATGTTGCCATGGCTGTCCACGTACGCGATGCGCGAACCGTCGGGTGACCAGCTCGCATCGGTCACCGTCGTCGCGAGGTGGATGTTCGTGCCACCGGCCGTGACGTCGGCGTGCCCGTCGCTCAGGCTGAGTTTGCCGGCGATCTCGATCGGCGCGGTCGACGGCGGGCCGCCCGCTGCCGGGCCCGCCGCCGACGCGGACGGATGCGCGCCGGCATCGGGGGTCGATGCGGAGCCGGACTGAGACGAACACGCGGATGCGACCGCGAGAGACGTCGCCACGACGACGATCGACAAATGGCGCCGGCCAGCCTTGCGATTCATGCCACCCACTCCGAATCCACGCACGGACAATTCACTCACTGCTCGATCACTGGCAAATCACTGCGGAACTCTCGCCCGCCAACCGCTACGCGACCGGCTTGCTGACTGTCACCCGATATCCGACCCGGATGCCCCTGGCCGCACGGCACGTAAACCCGACGGCCAACCATCGCGCCGGGCCACCGCGCGGGTCCGGGGCATAGTCGGCGGTCACGTCGCTGATGCCGGAGTTGGTCTCGATCCCGGAAACACCCGGATCAACGACGCCACAGAGGTACATCTCCGCCAGCACCTCGGGTACGCGTTCGGCACCGGTCAGCGGCGCCACGTTCGGCACGAAGATGCGGGCGGGCTCGGCATTGTCGGCACCCCGGCGCATCGTGATCGGGCCGGAATCGGGTGCGATGACCGCCTCGCCGGTGTGCACCGTGATCAGGACAGGCTCACCCGTGCCCGGTGCCAGTGCCTGAAATGCCAGACTGCCCTTCGCGGTCACCTCGTGCACCCGATATGCCATGCGCGCAAGGTATCCGAGGCACGCTCATAGATCGAGACCGAGGTATGTGTAGTTCACATTTCGGCGTGGCTCGGATTCGGCACGGTTGGGATGGGCGGAGTCAGATAGGGCTGCGGAGCCGGCGTACCGGTGGAGCATGATGGTTTTGATCACTGTGTGTCTTTGTTTTTAACATCGGCCGGATAGGCTTTCGGGATGGCACGAAAAGCGGTTGAAGTGCGTTCATGTGATCGATGCGGCAGCGAATCCGCGCACACCTGGGTGATCACCGGCCCCGATGGGCTCGCCCGAGAGATCGAATTGTGCGAGTTGCACAGCGGTCCCGTGGCGAACGCTTATGCGCTGGCGCGACCGGTGGCATCACGTCCGACCGCGCGGGTTCGCGCCAATCGAGCGGAAACGCGCCCGCCTGCGCCCGCGCCGAAGCCGGTGGAGATCATTCGGGAGCCGGAGCCGCAGTGGCGCTAGTCTTATTTGCTGCTAATGCTCACATAGTCTGACAAACGCCGTAACCTCGACACATGCCTTGATCGTTGGTCCGGGTGCGCCACCACATCGGAGGCGCCTACCACCCGAGACAAGGAACTTTTCCGTGATCAAACGCAGTCGCCTGTTCGGCACCAAGACCCGCATCACCTTTCAGTTGCCCCCCACCGTCCCCGCCAGCCCCGTCAGCGTCGTGGGCAGCTTCAACAACTGGGAGCCCGGCCGTCACGAGCTGCAGCGACGCCGCGACGGCAGCCACTCGGTCACGGTGACGCTCGGCCCCGGCACGCACCGGTTCCGCTACCTGGGCGACGGCGGCGTGTGGTTCGACGACGACCACGCCGACCACATCGACGCCTCCGGCGGGCACCTGCACGTGCGGGAACGCGGCGCCTGAACTCCGCTTTCCAGAATTTCGGCTTTCCAGAATTTCGGCGAGATACGCGGAAGAGAGCGGCCGGCCACCGGGCCGGCCCCCTCTCGGCGCGCCACCGAAATCAGCTCGGCCGGAAACCAGTTCCTGGGAAACCAGCTCCTCGGAAACCAGCTCGGCCGGAATCGGCTCGGCCGGAATCGGCCGGAATCGGCCACTAACGGCCCGGCCGGAAATCACATTTCGACCGGATAAAGGCCGCGCACCCGGGCCGCCAGGCGGGTCAGACCGAGCAACGTGTCCACCGACGGCGTCTCGATTCCGACCCGTTGGGCAATCTCCCGAACCACGGTGACCAGCGCGTCCAGCTCAATCAGGCGCCCCGCCTCGGCGTCCTGCAGCATCGAGGTCTTGAAGGCACCCAACCGCCGCGTCACCGCCATGCGATCGACGCCGCTCTCCGCGATCGGGCAGCCGATTTCCGCCCCGACCAACGCCGCCTCGGCCATCACCGCGAGACAGAACGCGTTGACGAGCGGATCGTCGAGAATCCGGTCAGCGGTCGCACCCGTCAGCGCCGAAATCGGGTTCATGGTCATGTTGCCCCACAGCTTGTACCAGATGTCGGTCCGCACGTCCGGGCTCAGGCGTGCCTCGAATCCCGCCGTGACCAGGGTGTCGATCACCGCCTGCGCCCGCTCCGAGACACCTCCGTCAGGTTCGCCAACGATTAGACCGTTGCCGCTGGTCAGACGCACCACGCCGGGTTCGGGCACCATGCTCGCGAAGTGCACCACGCAGCCCAGCACGTGCCGGCGTGGGATCGACGCCGCGATCACACCATCGGGATCGACCGCGCGCAGCGGGTGGTCGGCCATAAACCACCAAGGCACACCATTCATCGCCGGTACGACCACGGTGCGCTCGCCCAGCAACGGACCCACGAGCGGCGCCACCCCGGCGAGCGCTGGCGCCTTGACCGCGAGCACGACCAGGTCCTGTGGCCCGATGTCGGTCGGATCATCGGTGGCCCGCACCGGCGCGTGCTCCCCCGAGGCCAGCCGCCATCCGCGCGTGCGCAATGCGGCCAGGGTCTCGCCACGGGCGACCGCGCTCGTCTCGAAGCCGGCCAGCGCGAGCCGGGTGCCGATGAGTCCGCCGACCGCTCCGGCGCCAACCACGCAGATCTTCATGCCTGGCAACTGTAGGGGCTGCCAGGTGCAAGGATTTCAGCATGGCCGACAGCACCATCACGATCGATCAAGAGCTGATGCTCCTGTGCCCGGAATGCGGCTACGAATACACCCGGGTCAACGGCGTACGCGTGGCCGCGCACGACGAGGGCCGGGAACCGAACGCGATCACGGTCGACGCGGTCACGGGTCAGGTGATCACGCACGCGGATACGCCGGTGCCGGTCGGTTTGAAGACGGACACCGGGCGGCGGCACCGGGTCGCGCTGATGACCGAGTGCGAGAACGGGCACTCGTTCGCGATCGTGTTCACGGCCCATCAAGGCAAGACGTACGTGGAAACCGTCATGGACTTCGATCTGCCGGTCTAGGTCCTGGTTGCCGGTGGCGTTCCGGAAGTCGACCTTTCCGTCGACGACCGGCACGGTCGCCAGGTTCGGCAGCGTCTGGCCCTTCGCGACGTTGATGTTCGACACGGTCGGCACCGTCTGCCCGTCCGGGTACGCGGTGATGTAGGACGACTCGTCGTTGCTTCGCGCTGTCCCGTAATGACCGCTGACGAGCCGGCTCCCGGAAACCAACCGAAGTCTCTGGAGTGATTAGGCCATTCGGTCAGTCCTGCCGGCGCGTCGCCGCCGCGCCCGTTCGGCCCATGGACGGCGGTTATCGGACATGGTCGGCTAGCAACGGTTAATGTCGGCGAAACAATCCACCTGAGCCATTCGACCAAGCCATTCGACCAAGCCATTTCATCGAACCAATTCGCTGAGCCGTTCAGCGGACCCATTCCCCTTCCCCGAAACAAAGGACTCCTGAACCGATGATGCGTCGCCTTCTCGTCGTGAGTGCCCTGGCCCTGTGCGCGACAATCCTGCCCGCGACCGTGGCGCAGGCCGCGACGCCCAGCGTCGAAATTACGAAGGTCTACGCGAACTCTCCCGGCACCGACACCCGCAGCAACACCAGTCTCAACGCCGAGTACGTCGTGCTGAAGAACACCACGAAAGCGACGATCAAGCTCACTGGCTGGACGCTGCGTGACCGTTCCAAGCATGTCTACACGTTCAGCACGTTCAGCCTCGGTGCCGGCAAATCGGTCACGATCCACACCGGTAAGGGCACGAACACGAGCACGAACCGCTACTGGGGCTCGGGGAACTACATCTGGAACAACACCGGCGACGAGGCGTACCTGCGGAAGCCGTCAACGACCTCGAACACTGACACATGCACCTGGAAGAGCGTCGCCAGCTACGTCAACTGCTAGCCCATCGCGCGAAGCGACGTCCCGCAACAGGGCCGTCGCGGCCTTCGCGGTCAGGGCGGGCGCGTAGAGATAGCCCTGCCCGAGACGGCATCCCAGCGCGATCAGCGTGTCACGTTGGGCTGCCGTCTCCACGCCCTCGGCGACGACTTCCAGATCAAGTGATTTCGCCATTGCCAGGATCGCCAGCACGATGCTCCGATCCGTGCCTTCGGTGGCGACGCCGTCGATGAAGGAGCCGTCAATCTTCAAGCATTCGGCCGGAAACTGCTTGAGGTAGGCGAGGTTCGAGTAATAGCTGCCGAAATCGTCGAGCGCGAAATGCACACCGATGCCGCGCAGGCTCTGCGTCGCATCGGTGACATCGTCGCCCGCGTGCCGCTTCTCGGTGACCTCCAACCACACGTCGTGCGGGTTCACGCCGACGCGTCGCATCATCGAGGACACCTGCTCCGTGACGTTCGGCTCGCACAGTTGCGCCGCCGAGAGATTCACGTTGAGGTTCAGCAGATTCCAGCCGGGCAGCCGTTGCCAGTCCGCGAGCTGCTGGCAGGCCTGCTCCAGGACCCACGTACCGATGGAGACGATCTTGCCGGTCTCCTCCGCGAGCGGAATGAAGACATCGGGTGGAATCGGACCGCGCTCGGGATGCGTCCACCGCAGCAGCGCCTCGAAGCCCACCGGCCGGGCCGTGTCGAGTTCGACGATCGGCTGGTAGAGCACCTCGAACTCACGCCGGTCGAGTGCTCGCACGAGTTCCGAACGGATGCTGAGCCGATCCAGCGACCGGTGCGACGCCGCGTCGTCGAAGACTTCGACCACTCCGGTGCCCCGCGATTTGGCGACGTACATGGCCGCGTCCGCGTCGCGCAGCATGGTGCCCGCCGTCGTCTCGCCGCGGGCTCCGAGCACCCCGCCGATGCTCGCCGAGACGGTCACGCGTTCGGTGTCCAGCGTGAACGGTTCGGCCAGCACGTCCACCAGGCTGCGCCCGATGTCGGAGACCTCGTCAAGATTTTCGACGCCGCTCAGCACCGCCACGAACTCGTCACCGCCGAAACGCGCCAGCAGGTCCCCGGTCCGAAGTGCCATCTGCAACCGGGCCGCCACCAGTTTGAGCAGTTCGTCGCCGGCCTCATGGCCCAACCGGTCATTGACGGCCTTGAACCCGTCGAGATCGCAGAAGAGCAGCCCGATATAGGGGGACGGACCGGCGGTCAGGACGTGTTCGAGCCGCTGCCGGGCGCGTTCCCGATTGGCGAGGCCGGTGAGCGGGTCCCGGGCCGCCTGCCGCCGCAGTTCGTGGTAGAGCTCGGCGTTCTCCAACGCGGTGCCGAGGTTGCTAGCGAAGATCGTGGCGATCTCGGTGATCTCGGCACCGAACGGGCGCGGACCGTTCCGCGAGACGTAGATCAGGTAAATCGGCTCGCCGTCACGCATCACCGGAATGCTGAGCACGGTGTGCGGACCGGTGTCGGACCAGGTCGCAGCCGTTGTCGACCACGGTTGACCGGCCACGGCCGTCGGCCAGGCCCGCAGTTTCGTCACCGGTCGGCCAGCTAGCGCGGTCGACTGCGGCGGCGCCTGGCCGTGATGAGCCCGGAGCACGGCACGGGTGCCGACGATGTCCAGAATCCACGCGTCGTCGGCGGCCGTCAGTCGCTGGATCAGTTCGGCGGCGTTCGAGATCAGCGACTCGACCTCCAGATGGGGCGCGAGTAACTGCCCGGATTGCGCGAGCCGTTCGATCGCCTTCGCCCGCTCTCGGTCTTGCGCCGCGATGCGCAGCCGGTACGCGACCGAGGCCAGGACGTGCAGGTCCGTGTCGGCGAACGGCTCGCCGCTGCTGCGATAGAGCACCAGCATTTCGTCGGACGGCTCGGAGTTCGCCGACATCGGCACGAACGCCGCCGTACGCAGATGAAGGTCGGCGATGGACGCCGGCACGTCCGGGCTGCTCGGCTCGATGCGAATCGCCACGGGTTGCCGGCCCGCGACAGCGGCGGCAGCGGCTTCGCCGAGGGTCCAACCGTCCCGATAGGACCGATCGTCTTCCGGAAGGCCCCGATCGCTCGTGACCAGGTAACGATCGCTCACCACGCTGACGACGCAGACCACGTCCGCGTTGAAGGATTCGGAGAGCACCGCCAACGCGCGCTCCAGCAGTTCGTCGGGCGCGGACGGGTCACTGAGCACGGCGAGGAGCCGGATCAACCGACCCGTATCCCGGTACGCGTTCCGCGCCGCCGCCGTGGCCTCGTGCAACTCGATGGTCAGCCCGCGGATGTCGTCCGGCGAAGGTGCCAGCCGGGCGGCGTCATCCGGTTCGGACCCGGTCATACGCGGCTCACAGCGCGATCGCGGCGACGGTCGCGTTGTGGTAGCCGGCCACGCTCGTCGTGCGGGCGAACTCGCCGTACGTGTACGCGCCGAACGTCGGCACCGAGCCCGCCCCGGCCTGGATCCGGGCGGCTTCCTCGCCACCGCGCTCCTGCAGCACGTCGAGGCGGGCAATGCAGCTGAACACCAGCAGCACCGCGGCCTCCCGACCGGCGACGGCGCGCTCGGCTACCTCCTGGCTCACGGTCAACAGGCTGTCGCCGTCGGCCGCGACGATCTGAATGGCCGAATAGACGGGCAACGGATCGAACGTGTTGATCATCTTGTTGTCGTCCATGAAGACGCCGCGGATGAGGTGATCGCCATCCGGCTCAATCAGGCCGAACGCGTGCGTCGAGTAGAAGCCGCCCGGCCGGACCTTGTCGAGTTCGTCGACGTTGCCCTGGCGGATATGCGCCTCGAAGACGTCGCGGGCTGGTTTTCCGGCGATCTCCTTCACGATGCGGCCGTCGGTCTTCGTCACGAGCAGCGGCAACCCGAGCGCGTGCCATCCGTGGCCAACCGTGACGGGCACCGGTTCGTCGGACCCGATCCAGACCGCGACGGCTCCATCGCTCAGCACGCGGTCGTCGTGGAAGACGAACGTGCGCGTCAGGTGCCGGTCGTCGCCCGCGCCACCGCCGATCACCGGGACAGCGGCGCCGGTCACGCGATGCAGACCGCCCACCAGTTCCTGCGGCCCGGCTGCGAGACCGTCGACGAAGATGAGCAGCGTGGCGTGTGCTGGCTGATGTGGCTCCAGCGCCGCCCGGGACGCACGAGCCAATTCCATGCCCGCCGCCTCGGTGCCAATCGAGGCCAGGTTCTCGACCGACGCGACGCCGAACCGGTAGGGGCCGGCCGTCATCGCCAGCACGGACACGCCGCTCGCGGGCTCGGTGAGATGACCGTCGCCGAAGTGCCCCGACGTCGTCTCGCCGACCAGCGGCGCCTCGCCGGTCACCGCGCGGATCGTGCTGATCAACGTCGGTAGGTCGTAGCGGACGGATGCGTACACGATGATCATGTCTGGTGTTTCGGAGCCGAGGCCGGCCAGCGCTTCGCGCGCGGCCGCCGTGCCCGCCTCGACCGCGTCTTGGGCCTCGCTCGACCCGCTCGCAGCGTGTAGCCGGGCCGGCAGCGTTTGCTGCGTCACGGCGTTACCCCCTCGGGTCAGCACACCTGAATGCGAATTCCATTATAGGAAGCTTTGATCTTATGGCCAGCTTTGATGTGTTTTATCCGCTGGCACCGACGGCTCAACCGCGACTGAGCGCTCGGTCCGTCAGGTCTCGACATGCTCGGCGCCGGACACGTGCGGGCCGGATACAGCTGCGGCGAATCGAGGCCGCTGGGGCACATGTCAACGATGTGGCCAGTTGGCCACTGCGGTGGCCAGTGTCCGGATAGTCGGGCATCTGAGTGGACAGCGCCGGCCGCGGTGACGACAACGATTAATGGTCTCGTGGTCGCTGATCACGGGTCCATTCGTCGGTCGGAGTTACCCATGCCCGTGCTAACGCCCTCCCATCCCGAGGAACCGATTCGCGATGACGACGGCGACCGCATGCTGCGCGACCTCGCCTCGCGCGGCCTACTCAGCGACACCTATCGCTCCGCGCCCGAGCCGGTCCGCGCCGCGCTCTACCAGGCGGCGTACCGCGTGGTCTGGCCCATCGTCTTTCGGCGGCTCACCCGCGCTATCGAGATCCGGCGAGGTCACATGGCCTGCGCGACATCGGTTACCCGGCTCGCGGGCGAATGCCTCGATCACTTCCACAACGACGTCGAGTCCGTTGTGGACGATCTGTTCGCACGTGCCAGCCAACGGGTCCGCAGCCTGGAAGCGTTCATCACATCGCACATCACGGTCGCCACGATCGACGGCTACCGTCGGCGGCGCGGCGAGCGGGGTGCGCTGCAACGGCCACGTGTGCCCGGTTGGCTCGCGGCCGCCTTAGCCGACGATCCGTGGCTGGTCGATCTCGCGAAGCAGATTCTCACGTGGGCCGGGGTCGAGATGACGGCCGGCCTCGAGGTGTGGCCGTTGCACGCCTGGGCGGTGCGCCGTTCGGACGTCTGCGGGCTCGACGGCGTCAGCGAACTGACCGAGGTCAGAGCGGACATCAAGACCGTGATCGATGCCATGCGTACGCGTGAGCAGTGGTATCTCTCGTACGTCGAACGTCCCCTGAGCCGGAAACAGACTTCCGTGCTCGGTTCGCCCGCGTCGTCGACCGGTCGTGCGGAGGATTTGCGGCCGTTTCTCTTCGTGACGCGCGACGAAGTGGCCGACGGTCACCTGAGCGACCTCGCGCACGCGGCCATCGAGGCGATCCGAACCGGTCTGCGGCAGGAACAGGAACCGGTGGCACTTATCGTCCAAGTCGTACGAGCGACGTTCGCGGGCGATGTCGGCGCCGACGACATCGACCGTCCACCGCACGGCATGCCCGAGGACCACCGGCACATCCAGGAGCTCATGGCCGACGATTCGCAGGTTCGCCGGGTCGTGGCCGCGATACTTCAGCATCGTCGGCGAGGCCGGGGACGGCGACCTCGCCCAATCCGCGTAACTGCCTGATCCGGCGGTCATTCGAGCGAGCCGCGAGGCGGATCGTTCGCACAGGCGCCTGTTTCGCGAAACCGTCGATCGCCTCGCTCGATCGGCTTGCGAAACAGGCGCTTAAGCGGTGGCGGCTCCCGGCGAGCCGTGCGAATGTCAGGTCGTCCGCACGTTTACTCGCCTTGAGGGGGCCGGGTGACGCTGACCGAACGCGCGCTGATGACGGAATTCGTACGGCTTCGACGCGGGTGGGGGCTGGAAACGGTTCGTCTTCGCAAACAGGTCGGGCCGGGGCTGGTCACGCTATGCGGCATCGTCGAGAAGGATGACGACCGGGCTGCTCGGCGCAAGATCGAGGCCACGCTCGCGCGACTGACCTTGACCTTCCCGGCCGAGGAGAAGGACATCATCGGCATCGCGCTGGGCACGACGTCCGCGCATGTGCAGCGCCGCTTCCTGACCGACCGCATCGCGGACATCGCCGACCGTCTCAAAACGTCGGACCGCACGGCACGTCGACGGATCGTCGCCGCGTTCAGCCGCCTGGTCGCCACGGCGCTGGCCGAACAGGCCGACGGCGGCGAACACGATCCGACGAAAGGGTGGGATGTCGCCCGCCTCGAATCGCTGCTCCGCCTGGACCTGGTCAGCCCTGAGGTCACCGAGGCCCGCACGATCGTCGCGCGCCGCGCCGGGCTCGATCAGATCCTGATCAAGTTCAGCGTGCCGGCCGATCGCCTCGACGACGTCGGCCCCGGCGACCTGCACGCCGAGATCGCTCACGGCGCCCGCATCCTGTCGATCACCTGCGAGAGCGGACGGCACTTCGGTGTGCTCCTCAAGCTGCCACGGCCGCTCGCCCAGGACGAGAAGCACACCTACTCGATCATTCTGCGACCGTCTGCCGGCGAGGTTATGCGGCACTACGCGCTGGTGCCGATGGTCGACATCGACTTCTTCCGGCTGCGGGTGCGCTTCGACCCCGATCGCGTGCCCGACATGGTGTGGCGGTTCGAGCACGCGTGGCCCGACTCCGTCAACAATCCGCAGGCACACTCCGACGCCGCCCTGGGATTAGACGGCGCCGGCGAAGTCGTGCAGGACTTCGAAGGATTGGAGCGCTCCTACGCGTACGGGATCGGCTGGAACTCCGCTGTGTGAGCGAACTCCGCTGTGTGAGGCGAATTCAGCGGTGTGACCAGGACTCGCTGCCGCTGCCGTTGCACGTGTAGATCTCGGCGGTGGCACCGTCTGTCGTCGCCGCGCCCAGCACGCTGAGGCATTTGCCGGACGGTACGCCGACGATCGTGCCACCCGTGCCCGCGAACCACTGCTGATCCGCGGCGCCGGTGCAGGTGGCGATGCTGACACCGGCGAAGTTCGCGGTGGATCCGCCGGTCACGGTCAAACACTTGCCGGAGAGTCCACCGACGATCGTGCTGCCGGTGAACGTCCAGTTCTGGCTGGTTGAGCCGTTGCACGTGAAGATGTCGGCCGTCGCGCCGTCCGCGGTCGATCCACCGGTCACGCTCAAGCACTTACCCGACAGCCCACCGACGACGGTCGTCGGGGCCGGGCCGCTCCCGGGCGTGAACGTCAGGAATTCGGCGCTGCCGGCCGGCACCGTGACCGTCACCGTCGAGCCACCCACGCTGACCGCGGTCTGATGCGGTGCCGCCAGGGTGCCGTCGGCCTGCACCGTCTGGCCGCCGAGCGTGATGCCGGTCGTGGCGCTCAGGCCGCTCGCGGTGAGGTTGACCTGCTCGGCCGAGCCGAACGACGCGCCGAGCGCCAGTTGCAGCGTCGTCGCACCGTTGCCGGCCGGGTCCTGCACGTTGTCGAGCACGACGGTCATGGTGCCGTCGGCGTGATGCACCGCGTACGCGCGGACGGTCGCCCACGCCGGGTTGCTGAGCTGCAGGAAGTTGCCGCTGCCGATCTGATGGACGGCGGCCAGCCCGTAGAACTCCGGCTGCGCCGCCAGCTGTCCGGCGCTCGCGGCGGCGGCGGTCGGGGCACACAGCGGCGTGTAGTACATGAACAGCGGCTTTGCCGTGTCGCATTGCAGCACCGTGCCGTGCATGTAGTCGCCGCGAACACCCTCGCGGGCCATGTCCAGTTGCTCGTCGATCTCCCACAGAGCCGCGGCGAACACATCGCTGACGCCCTGTTGTCCCTCGCAGACCACGTTGTTGCCCTCGTCGAGCACGGCCGGAACGCCGAGCCGGGCAGCCGCACTCGTCGCCGCGTCGGCAGCGGCGGTCTCGCTGTTGCGGGCAGACGTACCGAGCAGCGCACTGATCGTGGGGCTGCCTCCGCAGGTCGTCGACACGAGCGGGTAGTAGTGGTTCGTCAGCTCGGTGATCTGCGGCGTCGACCGAGCGGCCTGCGCCGTCACGAACGCGTTCTGCAGCGAACTGGTCGCGGACGTCGCGTCGGTGCCTTCGATCGGCACACCCGGCGCGCGCCGGTGATCGCGGTGACGTAGGCCTGGAAGTCGGTCAGGTATTGCGCGGAGTTGCCCGAGTACTGCGAGTACAGGTCGGGTTCGTTGCCGATCTCGATCGCCTGCAGCGACGAGCCGAGCGCCGCCACGGCGTGCTTCGCCTCGTCAGCGGCTCGGGCCGGGTCGTAGTGCTTGAGGTTGACGCCGAGAATGACCTTCCAGCCAGAGGCCTTCGCCAGCGTGTTGAGCGCGGTCAGCGCGGCCGGGGTTATGGTGGCGATCGACCAGGACGGCGGCGTCTCGCCGGTCGACGTCCAGTAGGTCTGGTCGACGGTGTTGCCGCCGATGCGAATGGTCGAGGAGCCGAGCGTCTTCAGGTAAGAGGCGAGGTTGCCCGACGTGAACGCGGACAGCGCGAGATCGGACGCCTCGAACGAGAGGCCGAGCGACGTCGGGCCCAGCGTGGTGCCGGTCGTCGCCTGCGTGATCGTCACGACGGTCGGCGTCGCCGCCGCGGCTGCAGACGTCGTCGCGAACGCGCTCAGCCCTGTGACCAGCACGGCGGCCGCGAGCGCGGGCGTCAAGGTGGACAGCGTCGCGCGGATTGAATGTTTCGGCTTCATGACACTCCTCAGGCATCGACAACGACAGATGCTACCCCCGCGCAGGACGCGTACCGATGCGGAGAAGTTCGCGATCTTCCGGCCGTTATTTCCTTGATCTGCTGGACCGGCCCGCGACACGACGTTCCGGCCTGGGACAATGGGGATAAGTGTGTGATGTCTCGCGTGATGTCTAAGGACCGGAGCTGATCAGGATGCAGTCGTCGCCGGAAGGTGCCTCCTTCACCGGTCTGGCGCTGCGCACCGAACTTCTGACGGCACTGTCCGCCCTGGGCTACGAGGAGCCGACGCCGATCCAGCGCGAGGCGATTCCGCCGCTGCTCGCCGGGCGCGACCTGCTCGGGCAGGCGGCCACCGGCACGGGCAAGACGGCGGCGTTCGCGCTGCCGATCCTGCAGCGGCTGGCCGCCGGCGAGCGCGGCGACGGACCCGGCGGCGTTGGTGCTCGTGCCAACGCGCGAGCTGGCCGTGCAGGTCTCCGAGGCGTTCCACCGCTACGGCCGGGCGCTCGGCGCACGCGTCCTGCCGATCTACGGCGGGCAGCCGATCGGCCGGCAGCTGGAGGCGCTGCGACCGCGGCGTCGACGTCGTGGTCGCCACGCCTGGCCGCGCGCTCGACCACATCAGCCGTGGCACGCCTCGACCTGCGTGAAGTGCGAGACGGTCGTGCTCGACGAGGCCGACGAGATGCTCGACATGGGCTTCGCCGAGGACATCGAGGCGATCCTCGACGAGACCGACGAGCAGCGGCAGACCGTGCTGTTCTCGGCGACGCATGCCCGCGCGCATCGACGCGCATCGCCCGCCGCTACCTGCGTGACCCGGTCCGCATCGAGATCGGCCGGCAGCAGGCGCCGGCGGGCGAGGCGCCGCAGGTCCGGCAGAGCGCGTACATCGTCGCCCGGCCGCACAAGCCCGCCGCGCTCGGCCGCATGCTCGACGTCGAATCACCGACGGCCGCGATCGTGTTCTGCCGCACGCGCGAAGAGGTCGACGAGCTGACCGAGACGCTCAACGGTCGCGGCTACCGGGCCGAGGCGCTGCACGGCGGCATGAGCCAGGACCAGCGCGACCGGGTCATGGGCCGGCTTCGCAGCGGCACCGCCGACCTGCTGATCGCCACCGACGTCGCCGCCCGCGGGCTCGACATCGACCAGCTCACCCACGTGGTCAACTACAACGTGCCGTCGGCCGCCGAGGCCTACGTGCACCGCATCGGCCGGGTCGGCCGCGCCGGTCGCGAAGGCGTGGCGATCACTCTGGCCGAGCCACGCGAGCACCGCATGCTCAAGACGATCGAGCAGCTGACGAAGCAGCGGATCACGATCGAGAAGGTGCCCGACCGTCGCCGACCTGCGCAGCCGCCGACTGGAGCTGACGCGTGCGGCGCTGCAGGAGAGCCTCGTCGACGACGTCGACCTCGACCGCTTCCGGGTCGTGGTCGAGTCGCTCGCCGACGAGTTCGACATCATGGACGTCGCGCTCGCGGCGGTGAAACTGGCGCACGAGTCCAGCGGCGGCGAACTCGACGAGCAGGAGATCCCCGATCACTCCGACGCGATCATCCGCAAGCCGCAGCGCTCCGAACCCGAGACGCCGAGACGGCCGGCGCGGGCACACGTTCCGATGGCGACACGACCCGGCTGTTCTTCGGCGTCGGGCGGCGCTCCGGCATCCGCCCGCAAGACCTGGTCGGCGCGATCGCCAACGAGTCTCGGCTCAGCGGTCGCGACATCGGGGCGATCGAGATCGCCGACCGGTTCTCGCTCGTCGAGGTGCCGTCGTCAGCCGCCGACGAGGTGATCGAAGCGCTGCGCCACAGCACCATCAAGGGCAAGAAGGCGACAGTGCGCCGAGAGGGTTACCCTCCCCGCCGCCAGGGTCGTTAGGGTCTGTCTGAAAAGTCCGTTCGAGCGAGCCGTGATCCGGGCTCCGATCCGGCAAGGCTTGATCTTTGCCTGGATACCGCGTTTGCATCCGGGTGAAGATCAAACGCCGCCGGTCGGTGTCCGGGTCGCGGCGCAGCCGAACGGCGGCTTTGCGACAGACCCTTAAGCCGGGACGACGTATGGGAACGTGTCGCTGCGCCACTGCTTGGTGCCGGCCGGTGTCAGGCCCGATGTGGTTCCCGTGCCGAGCACCAGCGAGAACATGACCTCAGGCGCGTTGTCCGCCAGCGTTCTGCCGTTGATGCCGGCGAAGCCGTAGCTGGCCGGTGTGCCGATGACGTACGGCATGACGTCCGGGAACAGCACCCGGGCCACCGTCTGCGCGTACGCCTGCGGATCCTCGACGGTGCCGAGCGCTCCGACGACCGCCGCGATCTGATTCCCGATCGGCGTGCCATCGGCGGCGTAATCGGTGGACGGGTGCCGGTCGTTGGCCGGGTTCGAGAAGTCGGTGTCATCCGGCCAGAAGATCGGCCACATCATCGGGTGCCCGAAACGGTTGATCTGCCGCCAGCCACCCGCGTCCGTCGCGAGTTTCGTGGCGCACCAAACACCGATGTGCAGGCCCGGGCCGAGCAGCGGGTGCGGGTGGGACACCTCGATCACGATGGACTGGACGGTCGTGTTCGCGAAGCTGTTCGTGGCGTCCTGCGGCCGCCAGGCGGAGCCGTCGACGGCCGTGCCGTTCTTGATCGCCGAGTTGATCGTGGTCAGTTGCGCGAGGTCGATGTAGAACGGATCGCTGATACGCCCGGCCCAGACGCGGGTATCCGCGTGGGAAGCGGTCTCACCGGTGCGCCCTTCCACGATCAGCGTCCCGACCCCGTCGTCGCCACGGGCGTCGCCCGCCGTGAGGGCGTACAGCTGGAGCGGCTGCTTGCCGTCGGAATCCGCTTCGCCAAAGGTCACCCGGTAGGTCAGGGTCTCGAAATCGGCACCGTCCACGTGGACCCGGAATTCGTAGCGGGCTTCGTGGTGGAAACCGGGCTGCACGTCCGGGCCGGTGACCGTCGAGTTCACGTTCATGATGAAGACGGTGCTGCGGTCGCCCGGAAAGACGTACATGTCGTCGATGTACAGCTGGCCGTTTTGGCGTGCCAGGGGCGTGTCAAGGTGGTGGGACATGCCGGACTCCTTCAGGAGTGGTCGATTTGTCCCACGCTAGCAATCGGGACCGTCGCCCTTGCCGTATATCGATAGGCCCGGCTACCCGGCCGGCTGGAATCCGGCGACGACCACGTCGAACAGCCGCGCCCCCTGCTTTCGTCCCTCGTCATCCGGAGCGACGCGCCACAGGAACCCCATCAGCAGCAGCACGTCGCCCGGGTCCAATCCAGGCCGCACGGCGCCGGCCGCCTCGCACGCGGCCAGCAACTCGCCGATGGCCCGAGTGACCGGCGCGTACGTGTCGTTGACGATGCCCTGCGCGGCCGCCGTATTGAGAGCGTCACCGAGCCCGTGCTTGATCCGGATGTAGTCGGCCAGCCGTTCGAACCAGACCCGAAACGCGGAAAGTGGCGCGTGCGCGGCCAGCAGATCAGGCACCGAGTCGACGAGTCTCTGCACATCGTGCTGGTAGACGGCCAGGATCAGGGCCTCGCGTGTCGGGAAATGCCGGTAGAGCGTGCCCGCGCCGACGCCGGCCCGCTTGCCGATCGAATTGAGCGAGGCGTCGGCGGACTCGGCGAACGCGTCATGGGCGGCACGCAGGATGCGGTCACGGTTTTGCTGCGCGTCCGACCGCATGGATTCAGGCCCCGTGGCAGCCAAGACGCCTCCCCGCGTTGTCAAACGGAGAATTCTCCGCTACGGTCGACCGAGTCCGGAGAACTCTCCGCTTCGCTCGCAACTATAGGAGCCGTCATGCGCTACATCAAGCTCGGCAACACCGGATTGGACGTCTCCCCGATCGCCATCGGCGCGATGACGTACGGCGAACCCGACCGTGGGCACCCGGTGTGGTCGCTCGGTGAGGCCGACAGCCGGCCGTTGATCAAGCACGCGCTCGACGCCGGCATCAACTTCTTCGACACCGCCAACATGTACTCGCAGGGTTCCAGCGAGGAGATCCTCGGTCGGGCGCTGGCTGACTTCGCCGACCGTGACGACGTGGTCATCGCCACGAAGGTGCGCCACGTGATGCGTCCCGGACCCAACGGGAAGGGCCTGTCCCGCAAGGCGATCATGACGGAGATCGACCACAGCCTGCGGCGCCTCGGCACCGACTACGTCGACCTCTACCAGATCCACCGGCTCGACAACGCGACGCCGATCGAGGAGACCCTGGAAGCGCTGCACGATGTCGTCAAGGCCGGCAAAGCCCGCTACCTCGGCGCGTCGTCGATGCACGCCTGGGAGTTCAGCAAGGCGCTCCATCTGCAGCGGCAACACGGCTGGGCGCGGTTCGTCTCCATGCAGGACCACTACAACCTGCTCGCCCGCGAGGAGGAACGCGAGATGCTGCCGCTGTGTGCCGACGAGGGCGTGAGCACCATCGTGTGGAGCCCCCTCGCGCGAGGGCGCCTCGCCCGCCCGTGGGCCGAGCCGACCACCCGATCCGCGACCGACGGCGGGTACGCGGACCTGCTCTACCGCGACGTCGACAGCGATCGGGCGACCGTTGACGCCGTGGGCGCGGTCGCGACGGCTCTCGATGTCAGCCGGGCCCAGATCGCGCTGGCGTGGTTGCGCCGCAATCCGGTGGTCGCCGCGCCGCTCGTCGGAGCGAACAGCACCGCGCAGATCGACGACGCGGTGGCATCACTCGACATCGACCTGACCGACGAGGAGGCGCGCGCACTCGAAGCGCACTACACGCCCCGCCACGATTTCCAGGCGATCTCCGACGATAAGGAATTCGCCCGCATCATGGCTCGGATCCCCGGTTACGAGTACGCGAACGCGGCGGTGTGACTGCCCGAGTCACGGCGCTGCGGCGAGACGGAGTCGGACGTAGCCTGGGGAAAATCCGCGATCACGATGGGGGAGCAAACCATGGACGTCCGGATATCCGACCAAACCGAGCCGGTCACCGAATTGTGCGCCGGGTTCAGCAGCCCAGACGCGACGCCGACACCCTGGGCGACCGGCCGCGACGCGCTGCGCGACGCCGAGGTCTACTG
This sequence comes from uncultured Actinomycetota bacterium, assembly GCA_963797605.1. GTDB lineage: Bacteria > Actinomycetota > Actinomycetes > Mycobacteriales > Micromonosporaceae > DASQPR01. The sequence goes on from CAWCPX010000016.1 coordinate 302,561, forward strand.
GTTGACGACCGTACGACCCGACGGGCGTCCGCACGTCACGCCACTCCTGGGCGTCTGGCTGCGGGATGCGATGTATTTCTGCACCGGTGCGGCCGAGCGAAAGGCCAAGAATCTCGCGGCGAACGCGAACTGTGTGGTCACCACGGGCTCCAACGCGCTCTCCGGCCTCGATATCGTGCTGGAAGGAGAAGCCGCCGTGGTACGTGACGACGCAGCGCTTCGCGACATCGCCGAAACATACGAGACGAAGTACGGCGAGCACTTCACGGCACCCGACGGCACGTGGTTCGGTCTCGCTGACGCGATCCGCAATGGAGAGACGCCGGTATTCCGGATCGCGCCGGTGACCGCGTTCGGATTCGGAAAGAGCAACCCGTTCAGCCAGACGCGGTGGCGTTTCTGACGAACTACGTCGGCACGGATTTCTGAGGATCCGGACTGGTTGGCGATGGTGGGACTCGCCAACCAGTCCGGTTTTCGTGTGCCAGAGAACGCAGTCCGTCAGAACTCAAGCAAAGTCGGAGCGATCGCAAGCCTGGCAGGCGAGCAGTTTGACTGATTACCATCGATGGATTGGCAAGTGATCGGGTAAGGCGACGTCGTGGGGAAACGAGGCCTGAGTGAGCGGATACCGTTACGGCGAGCCGACAGCCAACCAGTCGACCGTTCGCAAGATTGGCTGGACGATACTGACCGGGTTCGTGGCCTTCTCCGGATCCGCGTTGCTCGACAATGTGCTGCACGTATCCCTCGCCGATCAAATGCTGCTGACCGTGATCACCGGTGGCGTGACGCTCATCGTCCAATACCTGGCTGAATTCGAACACAAGCTCAGCACGTTCGAGGGCTATCAACGCCAGATCTTGAACGAACTGGACGTCGCGATCCAACGCGGCTTCGCCGGCGTCAACGAGGCGGCCGAACTCCGTGAGGAGATCGAGAAATCCGCGCTGGACACCGAGGTACTGAAACAGGCGATCCGCCGAGCCGGCCGCTTTACCGGTCTCAACGGCTCGCTGGTGCGCGAGTTGGCCACCAGCGAGGTCGAACGCGTCTCCGGCATTCTCCAGTCCCTTGCCGGCGGCCACGAACTGTTTTACGAGGGCGAAGACCGCGAGTATTTGTTGGCGTTGACGCGGCATGCTCGCGAATCAATCATGGCGACGAGTTGGACGGCCATGAGCGGCCTGGAGACCGGGTTCTGGCTGACCGACCTCGCGGCCCGGTACCTCGACCTACAGCGGGCCGCGATCCGGCGCGGCGTGAAGATCCGGCGCGTGTTCATATTCGAGACGCCCGACCTGATGGGCAGCGACCAGGTGAAGCGAATCCTCGCTATGCAGCGCAATATCGGTGTGGAGATTGGACTGTTCGGCATCGGCCCGACTCCTCCGGATGGTTCCATCGCCGACTTTGTCCTGTTCGACTCCGCTATCTCCCACGAAACGGCGCCAGTGACCCGGCGCGAGGAGTCAGGCGCGCTCACCACTCGGCTGGTGCTCGATCCCGACGTCGTGCAGAACCGCCTGCTCCGGTTTCAGGAATTGTGGGACGTCGCTGAACACAGCTGAGCCGAACACAACTGAGCCGGACGTAGCTGAGAAGCTGACGATTCAGAGCTGTTCGACGAGCGCGCGACCATGCAAACCGGTTCGCTTACCCGCCGACTTCCGCAGATCCGCGGTCGTGTGCGCTACCCGGAGCCAGCGATCCTCGCCCTTGTATTTCGCTTGGAACGGCCGCCGCCCGTGCACCGAGCGATAGTTGTCGATGATGAACAGATCGCCTGGCCTGAGCACGACGAACCCAAGTTCACGATCGATCGCCTCGATAAACGTCGTCAGCGCCCGCCATGCTTCGTCGTCGTCGTGGGGCTTTGACATGAATGCCGGATCGAGCCGCAGGAACGGCGCTGCGGGATCGCCACTGAGCACGGCGATGCGCTGGTCGGGGGGCACTGCCTCGCCACCCAGATGCGATGAGTCGGGCGAGATCAGGAAACGCTCCTGGAACAGCATCGAGGCCGTCTCATCACTCAGCGGAACATCGCTCAGGCGGGCGAAACTCGTCGTCGTGCCCTGCGGGTTCCGCAGGCAAAAGAGGAATAACCAGTCAGCGCGGAAATCATGAAAGGCGTCTTCGACATGCCAGGTCAACTCGCTCGTCGAACTCGATCCAAGTTGAGTGGCTTCTCGACCAGGCATCGGGCACACGTTGCGAATGAGCCTGCCGTCGTCGATTCCGGCGTGCGATATGGGATCACCCATGAGTGAGGCGATCAGGAGCAGCATCGCGTCGACCAACGCAACCTCGGCGGTGCGTTCAACCGAGCCATCGGACGGCGTCGGTCCCAACTCCGAATCGATCAACGATAGGCCGGACAGAACCAGTCCGCCGGCGTGCGTGTCGGAAAGCCGCAGATCGACGAGTGCCTGACGGACAGACATGGGTAGCTCATGAGAACCAACCGCGAAGCGTTGCAGCTGCGACTTGATACTGTGACCGGCCGTCTCGTCGAGCATCCGCTGCGCGAGCGACCGAATCGAAACGGCATCGGCCTGTGTCAGCCGAAGGCGCGAGATCGGCTCCGACACAACGGTGGGCACGTCACCCAGGGCAACTAATGTGTCGGGCACATTTCCTCCGCCGGAAAATGAAGAGACTTCTGACCCCGGACAGGGATCATCAGTCAGATGGAACACGAGCAGGCACTGGTTTGGCATCGGTCAGACGCCTTCAATCGCAGATTACCAGTCCGGATACAGCCCGCACTGCAGCACTAGATATCCCAGGGCAGCCTTTGCCATTAGGCCTCCTGCCTGCGCTCATTAGTGCTCGACTCAATCCACGACGGATAGAGCGGCCCTCAAGTATCTTCCGGGTTTCAACGAAACCGCGATGGATGAGGTGATGCGGTCGCGACAATCGGGCCCAAAATCGCTCGGCGAGGCGTGGGCGTCGAGCGGCCGGTGATCATCGCGTTCCTCGAACGGGAGATGCGCGCCGCCGCCTTGTAAAGCCGCTTACTGGATGCCGGTGCGCACCGACGTGATCCGCTGCGTGTTGAAGCCGAGCCAGTGCATCCGGCCGACGTACCGGGCGTGCTCGATCTTGAAACACCGGTCCATGATCACCGTCAGGCCACCATCTTCGGCGATCCGCGCGCCCTCCTCGTTGATCACGCCGAACTGGCACCACAGGGCACTCGCGCCGATCGTCACGGCGTCGCGTGCGATCCCGGGCAGCGCGTCGGGTGCGCGGAAGACGTTCACGACATCCACGGGTACGGGTACGTCGAGCAGGCTCGGGTAACACGTCTCGCCGAGGATCTGCGACTCCCGGGGGTTGACCGGGATCACGGTGTACCCGTGTCGCTTGAGGTAGTAACCGACGAAGTAGCTGGCTCGCAGTTCGTTGTTGGACAGGCCGACGATCGCGATCGTCTTCGCGGTGTTGAGCACGCGCTGAATGGCCAGCGAGTCCTGGTATTTGGCGAGATCTTCCATGCCGTCGTTACCCCTTTTCCGCTGCCGCGGCGACGTGGGCGAAACCTTGTTCCAGGTCCCAGATCAGGTCTTCGACCGATTCCGTGCCGACCGACAGCCGGACGGTGCCCGGAGCGACGCCGGCCGCTCGCAGTTCGTCGTCGCTCAGCTGACGGTGTGTGGTACTCGCGGGCTGGATGATCAGGCTCTTCGCATCGCCGACGTTGGCCAGATGGGACCAGAGTGACACGCCGCGGATCAGGTTCTCGCCGCCGGCCCGGCCGCCCGCGCAGTCGAAGGAGAACACGGCGCCCGCGCCTCGCGGCAGGTATTTCTCCACCAGCGGCCGATATTTGCTGGTCGGGAGGCCGGGGTAGGTCACGTTCGACGCCATCTCGTGCGACTCGAGGAAACTGGCGACCGCCATCGCGTTGTTGACGTGGCGTTCCATCCGGAGCGACAGCGTCTCAAGCCCTTGCAGGAACATGAACGCGTTGAACGGTGCCAGGGCGGCGCCAAGATCACGCAGCGTCTCGGCGCGGAGTTTCATCAGGTAGCCGTACGTGCCGAAGGTCTCGTGGAACTGCAGGCCGTGGTAGGCCGGCGACGGATCCGCGACGACCGGGAACCGTCCGTTGGACCAGTCGAACGTGCCCGCTTCCACGACGACGCCGCCGATGCTCGTGCCGTGACCGCCGATGAACTTCGTGGCGGAGTGCACCACGATGTCGGCACCCCATTCGATCGGGCGACACAGGTACGGCGTGGCGAACGTGTTGTCCACGACCAGCGGCAACTCGTGCTCGTGTGCGATCGTGGCCACGGCTTCGATGTCGAGCACGTTGCCGGCCGGGTTGCCGATCGTCTCGGCGAAAAAGGCTTTGGTGTTCGCGCGCACGGCCTTCCGCCACGCGCCGGGGTCGTCGGGGTCGACCCAGGTCAGCTCGACGTTCATCTTGCGCAGCAGGTGTTTGAACTGGTTGACCGTGCCGCCGTAGAGTGCCGACGACGCCACCACGTGGTCGCCCGGCTCCAGCAGCGTGAAAAGCGCGGCGGCCTGGGCGGCGATCCCGCTGGCGAACGCCACCGCGCCGGAGCCGCCTTCGAGGTTGGCCACGCGCTCCTCGAACACCGCGGTCGTCGGGTTCATGATCCGCGAGTACGTGTTGCCGTATTCCTGGAGGTTGAAGTACGCCGCCGCGGATTCCGGATCTTCGAAGACGTAGCTCGTCGTCTGGAAGATCGGCACCGCCCTGGCACCGGTGTTCGGATCGGGCCGCTGGCCGGCGTGCAGTTGCCGGGTCTCGAATCCGAACGCGTGATCTTGCTCGGGTCGGATTGGCTGGTCGGTCACGAAATCCTCTTCCTCGTTACTCGCCGGCCACGGCGTCGGCATCGGTGGCGGCGTCGCCGCGCTCTTCCCCCAGGAAACGACGGATGATCGGCGTCTGCCGGGCCTCCTCGATCAGGAAGCAATCGTGACCATACGGCGCCTCGATCAGGTGGAATTCGACCGGCTTACCGTTGGCGCGCAGCGCGGCTTCGATCTCCATCGACCCGGCCGGCGGGTAGAGCCAATCGGAACTGAACGCGATCAGCAGCGTTCGCGCTGAAATGTCTTGGAAAGCTTGTGCGAGCGACCCTTCGCCGTGCTCGCGCGCGAGGTCGAAGTAGGTCAGCGCGCGGGACATGTAGAGGTAGGTGTTCGCGTCGAACCGGCCGACGAACGAGTTGGCCTGGTGCCGAAGGTAGCTCTCGACCTCGAACTCCGGCTCGGTCAGCGTGTAACGGATGTCGTCGGCGAACTGCAACCGGCGACCAAAGCGATCGGTCATCGCTGGCGCCGAGAGGTAGGTGATGTGACCGACCATGCGGGCCACGCCCATGCCCGCGTCCGGCGCGCGGCCGGTGCCGTAGAAGTGGCCGCCCTGCCATGCCTCGTCGCGCATGATCGCTTCGCGTGCGATCGCGTTCCAGGCGAGGCCCTGTGGATGCAGCCCGTGCGTGCTCGCGATCGCCACGACCGCGTCAACCTGGTCCGGGAACTGGATCGCCCACTCCAGTGCCTGCATGCCGCCGAGCGAACCACCGGCTACAGCGGCGAGCCGGTCGATGCCGAGCGCGCTCAAGAACGCCCGTTCGACGCGGACCATGTCGGCGACCGTGATGACCGGGAAATCCGATCCGTAGGGCTGGCCGGTCGCCGGATTGATCGACGAGGGCCCGGTGGTGCCGCGGCAACCGCCGAGCAGGTTCGTGGACACGACGAAGAACCGATCGGTGTCGAACGCCTTGCCGGGCCCGATCATGCCGTCCCACCAGCCGAGACCCTTGCCGGCCACACCGTCGCGATCCTCGGCTGCGAAACCGTCGCGGGTGCTGCTCGCCGGCGGCGTCTTCGCAAACCCGGCCGCGTGCGCGTCGCCGCTGAGCGCATGGCAGACGAGCACAACGTTGTCACGCTCGGGCGACAGGGTGCCGTAGGTCTCGTACGCCACGCGGATGGGGTGAAGTTCTCGCCCGCAGTCGAGCCGCACCGGCTCCGACAGATCGAGATACTGTGTTTCGATGGTGCCGACCGAGCCGGCCGCAAGCTTCGATGGTGAAGACGTCGAGGCTGGAGGCATGGCGCGAGCATAGCTAGCCTCCGTCTGGGCTGCCAGTGTAATGTCGAGCATCCCGATAGGGAATATCAATAACTTGATCGAGAGGCGTGATGCGACGTGACTACTGCCATCGATAACGGCGTCAACGTTCAGGCACTGCTCGACGCGCGCGAGGTGCTCCGGGGCGCACCGGAGGCGGCCCAGTTCACGTGGCGGGCTTCGTCCAAGTGGCAAAAGGGCGTGCACAGCACCACCACGATCCAGAACTTCTTCGGCCTCGGCGCACGAGCAAAGCCACAAGACCGAATCGGTGTTCGACGCCGACCACCCCGAGGTCTTCGCGGCCGAGGACAACGGCATCACCCCGATCGAATACCTCCTCGTCGGCCTGGCGAGCTGCCTGAGCGCTGGCGTGGCATCGGTCGCGCAGAACCGTGGCATCCAGCTGCGCTCGGTCGAGGCGACGGTCGAGGGTGAGCACGATATCCGTGGCATCCTCGGTGTCGACAGCGACGTGCGCAACGGCTTCAACGACATCCAGGTGACCTTCACGATCGACGCGGACGCCTCGAAGCAGGAGATCGAAGCGCTGGTGGCCCAGTCGCAGAAGCGTTCTGCCGTGTTCGACGCGCTGACGAACCCCACGAACGTCACCGTCGCGGTCGCCTGAGGAGGGCCGACACATCGAGCGCGCCACCACGGTCGTCATCGGCGCCGGGCATGCCGGCCTCGCCGCGAGCCACGTTTCTCACGCGACCATTCGATCGACCATGTCGTGCTCGAACGCGGCGAGGTGGCGAACTCGTGGCGGCGCGAACGCTGGGAGTCACTGCGCCTGCTGACGCCGAACTGGCAGACCCGTCTGCCCGGCCACCGCTACGAAGGCCCGGATCCCGACGGCTACATGACGATGGGCGAAGTGGTCGAGTTCATCGAGCGCTTCGCCACCGTCTCCGACGCCCCGGTGCGGACCGGCACCGACGTGACCTCGCTGCGGCGCTCCGACGACGGCATACGTGGTGACCACGAATCACGGTGAGATCCGGGCCGGACGGTGGTCATCGCGAGCGGCGCCTGCAACCGGCCGACCGTGCCGCAGTTCGCCGACGCGGTGCCGGCGGACGTCCGGCAACTGACGCCGTTCGACTACCGCAACCCGGCACAGCTCCCCGACGGTGGCGTGCTCGTCGTCGGTGCGTCGGCGACCGGCGTGCAACTCGCGACCGAGCTGCAGCGATCGGGCCGGCCGGTGACCCTCTCGGTCGGCGAGCACGTCCGACTGCCGCGCATCTATCGCGGCCGCGACGTGCTCTGGTGGATGGACGCGTCCGGGGTGTGGGACCAGCGCTACGACGAGGTCGACGACCTCACCCGGGCCCGCCGGCTGCCGTCGCCGCAACTGGCCGGCACTCCCGAACGCGACACGTCGATCTCAACGCGCTCACCGCGATGGGCGTCGAGCTGGTCGGCCGCCTGGCCGCCATCCGGGACGGGCGCGCGCTGTTCTCCGGCGGCCTGCGTAACGTGCTCTCGCTCGCCGACCTGAAGATGGACCGCCTGCTCGACACGTTCGACGAATGGGCCGGCGGGCGCGATGTCGAAATCGGGCCCCCGACCCGTTTCCGCCGACTCGCGTGCCGGAATCGACGCGGCTGCAACTCGACCTGCGCAGCGGTGAGATCCGCACGATCGTTTGGGCGACGGGTTTCCGGCCGGAATACGCCTGGTTGGACGTGCCCGTCGTCGACCCGAAGGGCCGCCTGCGCCATGACGGTGGCGTCGTCGACAGCCCGGGGCTGTACGCGCTGGGTTTGCCGGTGTTGCGGCGCCGCAAGTCCACCTTCATCCACGGCATCGAAGACGACGCCCGGGAAGTGACCGATCACCTCGCGAAATATCTGGCGTCACGTCGGTAGCGCGTCGGCCATGATGCGGGCCAACGTGCGGCGGCCGATGTGGCTCATCTGCGGAAACGTGTCCACGTAATACCAAACGAGGCCGATGGCCTGCTCGAAGGCCCACGCCCGCCCGCGAGCCCATTCGAGATCTTCGCAGCGCAGACGCGTACGCATAATCTGCCGTGGACCGTGTTCGAGCAGGTGCCAGGCCCCGACCAGATCGAGTGCCGGATCGGCCGGACCGACGCCCCCGACATCGAGAACGCCGGCCAGCCGCCCTGCTGAAACCAGGACATTGCCGGGCATCAAATCTCCGTGCGACGTGAGATCGGGTGCGTCGCCACGTGGCAGATCGCGCATGTCCCGCCAGGCGAGACGCAACCGAGGCACATCGAGCAGGCCCTCGCTGCGCCGCAGGCAGGTCTCCACCCACTCGTCGTGAGCACGCAGTTCACCGCCTCGGCCCCGGCCGTCGAAGCTCCTACCACCGGTGTCGATCGCGCGCACGTCCGTGATGAACTCGGCGACGTCTTCGGCGAACCCGTCCGAATCGCCTGGGTCGGCCTCGGTCGCGGGCATGCCCGGCACCCACGTCTGCACCGACCACGGCAGCGGATATCCCGGCCCGGGCTCACCGATCGCGACGGGCTCGGGCATCGGAAACCGGGTCCGGCCGAGCAGCGATCGGGCCGCGTCCGCGTCCGATTCCAGCGAACGTCGTGTCGCCTCGGGATCGTCTCCGACCAGCGGAAACCGAGCCGTGAACTTGTCGCCGACGCGGAAGATCGCGTTGACCGTGCCTCGTGACGCGATCCGCCGGACCGGCCGGCTTCGCCACTCCGGGAACCGCGCGATGACCAGGTCACGGGCGGTTTCGTCGCTCAGGGTCAGCTCACCGGCATGCGTCCGCACATCGGCAGCCTCGCGTGGCGCCGCCGGAAAACGCAACACCTTTTACGTCCTTCGCCGGGTACGTCCATCCGCGCCGAAGTTATTTCACCGTCTCCGCAACCTTTCCGTCGGATCCACGTGTCTGTGTACGGGCAACCGCGGGGATCGTGGCGGCCATACCAAGGGAGGACGAGTGGCAGTCAAATCCATCACGGGGGACATCCCGGAGGTCCGCCTCCAGGACGTGATGGTCTGCCCCCCGAACACCCAGCAGATGGGCGTCAGCGAGGATCCCCGCGCATCCGTCCGCCACGATGGCAGCCGCTAAACGACCGGCGGGTTCGTGTTACTCGTACGTCGTCGTCACGGTCGTCGTCGACGGCTCGCTGCCACATTCGATCGCGAACCCGATCGGCCACCTGGACGCGTACGGAGACGACGAAACCCTGGCGCAATACTGGAGTGATCGTGGTGACGGCCTGGTCAGTACGAGTTGGGGCGACCCGTCTTGTGGCTAGCGGAATCAGTCCTGCGGCGTACGAACGCGCGACCTGCGCCAACGCACGCCTTGGAAGATCGCGGAGGCAACTACGAGCCCGGCGACGCCCGATCCGACCGCTCGGAGAATCGCCTGACGCATGTGTTGACACCGCATGGCCGGCAGCCGTGGTCGACGCGCCGTAGGCGCGCAACTGTGGCAGATCGTCCAGGCTAGCGTTGATCGACCCGGACTTCGGGCGCGACCTGCCCTCGCATAGGTATGGCCGAGCCGTGCGGCTCGGCCATACCTATGCGATCGGTAGCAGCTCTCTATCGTGCCATCGGGCGTTGCGAGGCCGTTGGGTCGTGGCGGTCGGGCGTGATTGGGTGCCCGGTGGCCGTGTGTGTTTTGGGGTTAGGCCTGCGCTGATTCGGCGGCCGGCGGCGCCCATGGACTCGGCTCGGACGGATACGGCGACTGTGCCGGGGTCGCGTGCGGCTCGGTCTGCGGAACGGCCGGGTAGCCCTGCGGCACAGGCGGGTATTCGGGCGGAATCCACGAACCAGCCGGGACAGGCCCAACTGGGATGGAACGCGCCGCGGCGAACTCGTTTTTGGCGGACCGCCACACGCTGTAGACGACCCACAGGTAGGCGGCGCCGACTACGGCCCGCACCGCGTAGTAGATCATCAGCCTGTGATAGCTCGATGCGATTGCCTGAGGGGTCGTCGGCGCGCTGCCCTGGGCAACAAAAATCATGATGATCGAGACGATTAGACCGACCCGCCACACCCGCCAGGCGGTCATGCTGCGCCGGTCGAATGACCGGCCGAGCGCCCTGAGCCGGGACCGAAGGATCGCCTGCCAGCCGAAAAACGCGATGAACATGACCCAGAATGCCGCCTGGTACAGCGTCGACATCGTGTGCATAGCGGTGATGTGCGCGTCGAGTGTCGTTTGAAAAGCGCTCAACGCGTCACGTGAGGCGCTGGTGGAGATAAGCGTCCCGAGCGTCGTGGCGTCCGCGGCGCCCTGACGCGCCCACACGATCTGGCTGGCAGTAGCCGCGATATACAGCAACACGAGCACACCGACGCCAGCGGCGGCGACGGTGTTCCACGCCGGGCCGTTGCCTTTGGATCGTGCCGGCTCGGCGACCGGCGATGACAGGGGTGATATGGACATGGATTCCTCGGAAGTTGACGGAATGGATGGGTCGCGGCGCGGCGCCGCTTCGTTGGAAGACCTTCAGCGCCCCACAGCGTGGCCGCGGCACGACAGACCGATAGATCTCGGTCCAGGCCCGCTCACGACGATGAGTCGGAGCCCTGGTTGGACAGAAAACGATCACAAAACACCGAGGTCACGCGTTTCACGTAGGCAGTCTCGGGCTAAGTCGCCGATCTGTCTACCCCGTTCGGCGGTGACTGCGGCAAAGCAGCCAACTCATCCCGGGCTCGAAATAGAGTCTGTCCTGAATTCCTAACGGACCCGGTCATCGGCGCGCATCGTCCCGGTCCGGGGTCCGAGAGACCGCGGTATCGCAGCCAGGCCACTGAACGGCCCGGTCGGGTGGTGTCGTTGGCCCGAGCCGAAGATCGCATGTGATGCGGCGTGCGGTGCAGTCGCGGGTGTGCCGGGGAATGGGCGGGCGCCGCCGAGCGAGGCGAGCGAGGTCGTGAGCCCCTGCCGTTCGAATCCATCTCAGCGGGTACCACGACGAGCAGCTAGAACCGTGGCCACCACCAATGCGGTATCAGTCAGATCCGGGAGAACGGCGTCCGCTCCTTCGGCCTCGAGACGAGAACTGTCGAACTCACCGCTGGCGACCCCGAAGCTGAACGCCCCGCTGAGGCGTGCGGCTTCAACATCACGAGGCGTGTCCCCGATCAGGACGACGTGATGCACGCAAACGTCCACCCGGTATTTCGTCAGGACCTTCGCTCGGGCGGCCGCGACCAGCTCGGCACGGACCTCATGATCGGATCCGTAGCCGCCTACCTCGAAGTCAAGCCCGACATCAAGCCCGAACGTGGCGAGCTTCGCGTACCCGTTCGCTGCGACATTGCCTGTCAGCACGGACTGAATGACGTCCGGTTCCTGCCGCAGGGCGGTGATCGCGCTCTTCGCTCCGGCTTTCGCGCGCCCCCGTGACCGAAGTTCGGGGACGAGACCGGCCAACGCCTGCGGCATGACCTCCACGACTCTTGCCAAGAGATCGGGGGTCGCGGCGAGGCCGTGACGGTTGAGAAGCGACCTCATGATGCCCACATCCGTCTGACCGTCAGTGATCACCGGCAGCGTCGGGGCGTGGCCCGTCAGCAGTTCATATCCCCGGGCGTAGGCCATCTTGCTCACGCCACCGTTGTGGATCAGCGTGCCGTCGATGTCCCACAACACAAGTAGCGCTCGCGTACCCGACAACCTCATGCACTTGACCCTAAAAGGAAGGACGGCCAGCGACCGCCGCCCGTTTCTCGGATAATGGCGGAATGCCGCAGCACAGTGTGGATGTTGGGTCAGCTGTGAAGAAGATCGGATTCCTGTCGTTCGGACACTGGTCCGCGTCGCCGCACTCACAAACCCGGTCGGCATCGGACTTCTTGCACCAGTCGATTGACCTCGCCGTGGCCACAGAGGAACTTGGGGCCGATGGGGCGTACTTCCGGGTGCACCATTTCGCCCGACAAGCCGGTTCGCCGTTCCCACTGCTCGCAGCGATCGGTGCGCGGACCAGCCGGATCGAGATCGGCACCGCGGTCATCGACATGCGGTACGAGAACCCGCTCTACATGGCCGAGGACGCCGGCGCCGCAGACCTGATCTCCGACGGCCGGCTACAGCTGGGGATCAGCCGGGGCTCACCCGAGCAGGTGGTCGATGGCTGGCGTTACTTCGGCTACCAGCCCGCCGACGGCGAGACCGGGACCGATATGGCCCGCCGCCACACCGAAACCTTCCTCCAAACCATCAAGGGCGACGGGTTCGCCGCACCCAACCCGCGGCCGATGTTCGCCAACCCGCCAGGGCTGCTGCGGATCGAACCGCACAGCGACGGCTTGCGCGACCGCATCTGGTGGGGCGCGAGTTCCGACGCCACCGCTGTATGGGCAGCCAACCTGGGCATGAACCTGATGAGTTCAACCTTGAAAGACGACGAGACCGGCGAACCGCTCCACATCCAACAGCGCAAACAAATCGCCGCGTTCCGTCACGCATGGACCGAAGCGGGATGGTCCCACGAGCCACGGATCTCCGTCAGCCGGTCCATCTTCCCGCTCATCGACGAGCAGGACCACACTTTCTTCGGACAGGACCGCAACAGCGCCGACCAGGTCGGCTGGATCGACGCGAACACCCGGGCCATCTTCGGCCGCTCCTACGCCGCGGAACCCGACAAGCTGATCGAGCACCTACGCGCCGACGAGGCGATCGCGGCAGCAGACACCCTGCTGCTTACCATCCCCAACCAACTCGGCGTCGCGTACAACGCTCACGTCATCGAATCCATCCTGACCCACGTGGCACCCGCCCTGGGGTGGAGATAGCCGACAGCGTCGATACGTCCGGTCACGTTGCCTGAGGTTCCTGGGACACTCCGTGCGGACGCTGCGTCACTAAGGCACAACTCTTTACCGAACAGCTGGTTGCCGCCGGATTGTGTGCCCCACGCGTCGTCTGCGGCCACGGCGACGGCCCGCCATGTGTAGCCTTCAGCCCGCCGCTGCCTGACTTGCAGCGCGATGTCTATGGTCAGCGTCAGTTGCCACCGTTCGACCACAAGCGGAATCTACGCCGAGCGCCTCGACGGCACCACGTGCGTGTACAGATCTCCAGCCGTTAGGCGAAGGTGTCAGAACGCTCCGCTTAGCTATCCGCGTGCGGCGATCGGCGCGGACGAGTTTGGCAATCCTCGTCTACCCTGCGGGTGTGAGATCCGATGAGGTGCAGCGGGGTCCGGGCCTACGGGCACTGTGGTGGTTCCTCGTCCCGCTGACATCCGTCGGTTACCTGACCTTCCTGATTGTCTTTTATGCCGGACTCGTGTTGCGCAGTCGAGCCACTCTGATCGCCGCCTCCGCGTACCTGGCACTCGACATAGGCTTCGTCGTGGATGCCTCGGCCGCGCAGGTCAATGGCGTGACCGTCGCCGCCTACACGCTCGTGAGCTGGGTCGGCGGAACGGTGCACGCGGCGTACCTGACCTCCCGCTACCGCGACCGGAAGCGGCCGACCGCGGAGCAAGAACCATGGATACCCCTAGAGCCCGGGAACCGCTTTGACGGTGCCGTGGTCGCCGCGCAGATGACGATCGCGCGGCGGCGCGACGCCCGGCGGATCGTGGAGGAGGATCTCCCTTTGGCCGCGGAGCTGCGCATCGGCCGGCCCGATCTGCACCGTTCCTACGACGACGGCGGATTGATCGACGTCAACCACGTCCCCGTCGAACATCTGATCTCCGAGCTGGAAATGCACCCGGCCACGGCCGCCGAGGTAATCACCATGCGCAGTGTCCGGAGCGGGTTCACCTCGGCCGAGGACATGTTGATCGCCTGCGACAGCCTTAATCCCGCACGCATGGACATGCTCCATGATCGGCTGATCTTCCTGCCCCGCGACATCGACCCGGAGCCGGTAGCCGAGCGCTTGCGCCGCCGCAGCCTCCAATAGCCTCACCGCCGTCACGGCTTGTGGAGCATGGCGCACAGGCCTAGGACCTCGCCGCGCCTTCAGCGGCCTGGAGCGCGCGCTTCTGCTGCGGTGCGCGCGGCGCAGCATCCTGCCGCGGCGGCGACCTGTCGGCCACGGTCGCTGGCGCGCGAGTGACCTGGTCAGCCACCGCGAAGCCGCACCGGGCAGAGGAACTCATCCGCCGACGCATGTGGTGGCACCAGTTGACCCGATCAACGACGACGACCGTGCGCCAACGCGGTCAGACACCGGTGAGCCTGAGCGCATCGGAGACGACCTGATCTGGAATGACCTGGACATCCACGTGCGGTTCGAGTTCGACACCGACCTGATCGGCGCAGCCCTCGCCAGTGGTGGTCCAACGGCCCAGACCGGCTGCGGGACATCGCCGCCACAGCCATTCTCCCGAACGCGCCCTGCCTCCGGCTGATAGTCGCCGGCAAGCCCACCGACACCGTCCTGCAGATCACCCGCTCCGCAACATCAGACCTGCTTACCTCGGCGGCCGAACGCCCTCCTCCCACGGCCGGATAGCGGGGCAGCCGGTCACTCGGTCGTAGGCGACGGTCCGAGGACATCGTGTCCGATCATCAAAGATCAGGGCGCACCCTTCCTTCGCGTCCGTCCAACCGAACCCGAGGGGGCTATCTCACTCGGACTTGTCCGCAGGGGCCGCGAGTCTGCACGCGGACGGCACGAGTTCCTCGGTGGCCCATGGCACGTCCTTCAGTCACGCCAGTCGAGACCTCGGCGCCGCCGGGCGGTGCGTTGCGCGAAACATTCGACCGCGGCACAGTGTGTCGGTGGAGATCGACGATGCGGCGCAACGGTTTGCTGAGGCCGCTGCGGCGCGATGGCCGCACGAGGCGTCGCGGTGGCGGTTTACGGCTTCCCGTGGGGGCTCCTGCTGGTACGAGCAACCACCACATGACCGCAGTTCGGGGTGGGAGTTCTTTCAGGCGACCACGGGCCTCGTCGAGGCCATGAGAATCGTTTCTGGATCGGTCTGCGTCGAGGCGACCATCCGTCCTGGCGACCGGTACCACATCACGCTCTACGGACGGCCCGATGAACAACCCGGCCGTATCGTCGCCGATCCCGAGTACCGCTACCCGCACCATCCGTTGCCGGGGCTGCCGCGACCTGTCGCCGCGGAGCCGTCCGATCGGCCGACCGACCCGACGGCCCTCGACACCGTGGCGGAACTCTTCGCCGAGTTCGTCGCCCGTTACATTGCCATCCGCCACACGGTGCCCGAGTTCGAACCCGGTCTCAGTGAATCCGAGATCGTCGCGGCGGAGGCACGGATGGGGCTGCGCCTGCCGGAGGATCTCCGAGCGCTGTACCGGATGACGCGGATGGATCCGGAGATCGGCCTTCTCGGACGCTGGTGCATGCTGCCGCTGACCGAGGTCGCGGACATCTATCTGGACGGCCGCCCCGGCTCCTACGGCTGGTACGACGATCTGTTCACCACCGAGCCTGTCGTGTTCGACACCGAACCGTTCGGGCACGCACGCCGATTGTCCGGCAGTGACTGGTGGGTCACCTTCGCCCGCGACTTCGGCATGAACAACGCCTTCGTCGATCTCGATCCCACCGACCGCGGCAGCCACGGGCAGATCCTGTCCTACGGTCGAGACGTCTACGGCCCATTCGACTATCTCGGCGCGTCGGTGCTGGCCCGGCTGCGCCGCGTCGTCGAGTCGCTGCGCGACGTCGAGCCATGGCCAACCGACGCCCAAACGGATGACAACCCGTGGCCGCCGTTCGAATTCGATGAGAATCGGGCTATCGGCCGGCACGAGGCCCGCGTCATCCTCGACGGCCGGACGCTGGCGGAGACGGTCGCGGAGTTGGCCGAACCGGACCGGGTGCAATCGCTGCTCATCCTCGGCGCTATGGACCTCATCGGCCGCGGCCCGGTCGACCTCGACGACCTCGCTGGTCTATCCCATCTCCGCGAGGTCAAGATCCTTCGCGCATCGACGGTCACCGGCCGGCTGCCGGCCGATGTTCCGGTCGAGGCCATCGAGATCGGCGACGGTGACGTCGATCTGACCGGGCTGACCCGCCACCCGACCCTGTGGAGCCTGACGGTGGGCGCCGACGTCGGCATCGACACCACCGTTCTGGCCCATATTGACGGGCTCATCCGACTATCCGTCGGGAATATCGACGCCGACGTCCTCCCCATCGCCGACCTGAAACGGCTACGAGTACTCATCGCCGGACCAACCGTATGGAAGCGCCTCCGCGACCGGGACGCCTTCCCACCCGCCCTCGCCGGGGCTCGGATCGCCACACGCGGCCCCGCTATCACCGACCTCGCCGACTGGACACGATGGGCCGCCAACCACATAACCCCGACATCTGAACCGGTGGAACCGGTCACCATCACCGGCATTTTGAATACGCCTACAGCGGCGCCGCCTGCATGAGCGGAGGGCCTGGCGCGAATGCCACGCAGCCGGGTCGTCGGGGCCAGATCTGGAGTAGGACCTCGTTGTCGATGTCGCCATTACCGCGCATTCGGATGACCGCGGGCCGCCGATTGACAGCCGGTGGCCCGGCATCCCGATCGTGATGGCCGGAATCCGAACCCCAGCCGACCCTGGGTCACCCGGTGGCGCCGACCCGCAATCCCGGTCACCGCCGCCCGGAACGTAGTCATGACATGGCGCGCGTT
Organism: uncultured Actinomycetota bacterium; assembly: GCA_963797605.1. Taxonomy (GTDB): domain Bacteria; phylum Actinomycetota; class Actinomycetes; order Mycobacteriales; family Micromonosporaceae; genus DASQPR01. Next base: position 319,303 of record CAWCPX010000016.1, read on the forward strand.
GGCGGACTGTCATCGCCGCAACGGCTGGTGTCATCGGCGGTGGGTGCTCGCCGGCGATGGCAGAACCGGTATTGGGTGAGTCAGGACAGGTACGCCGTCAGGTCGACCTCAAGGTCGGCGGTGGCAACCCCGATCTCACCGTGGTAGGCCTGCGCGGCGGCGGTTCGGGCGGCCTGCGGGTCGGTGCCGGGCCACAGATGTGTGAGCAGCAACCGCCGTACGTTCGCGTGGGCCGCATCCTGGCCTACCTGGCGGGCGTGGCTGAGAAAAGGTCGGGAATCCTCGGGTACCTCGTCGATATAGGTCGCCTCGGCCAGGAACAGGTCAGCGTCGGAGGCCAGTTCGGCGACCTCAGGATTTGGCCCGGTGTCGCCGGTGTACACGAACACCGAACCGCCGGCGGTCAGCCGCAGACCGGCGTCAGAACCTTTGTACCGCCGCCAGGCGGTGACCACTAACGTTCGCCACGTTGGCCGAGAACATCAACCCAGCTCAACCCATCCGCAGGACCCGGCGTCAGAGCACTGATATGGCCCCGCAATGACCGTTTGCATAGGGGACCGGTAAGGACTTAGGGCCGCGCCGTGGCCGACTCAGAGCGGAATGCCGGCCGATTCCGCGTGCACCCGCGTCCATCCCGGGAACCGCCGGTCCAGCACCGCACGGGCCTTGTCCAGCTCTCCGTCGACGCCGACATCGATGATGCCGCTGTCGGTGATCTGGCTCTCGGTGATGGTGAATCCAGCACCAGTGGTGCGCATGATCCAGTACTGCACGACCAGTTGCTGCGGGGTATGCGGCCCGCCATCGTCCGGCGCGTAGGCGACCTCCGCGGTCTGGCCGGGGAAGCGGGCGTCGAGCACGGCGCGGGCCTTGGCCAGGTCCCCACAGACCGTCACCGTGTACGGGATCGGCGCACTCTGACCAACGCCACAGACGATGAAACCCTGGCCGGTGACAGACATAATCTGGCCCGCGGTATCGCCCGCCGCAGGCGTAGGCAACCGGGGAAGCGCTTGAGGCGAGCCGGCGTGCCGCGAGCCGCAGCCGGCCAGAAGTAGCGCGACCGCAACGGTGATCGCTATGCGGGAGGTGATCCGGTTGATGGGGAACTCCCTTGCGGATGAGACGTCGGTCAGATTCGGCTCAGCATAGGAGAACGACGCCACGTCCTGGCCGTGCCGAAGTACAAACCGCCGCATCGACGCGTTCCGGACCGGCGCCGACCCGGAGCACCGGGCTTGGCTGATCAGTGCCGACGGTGGCTCCGACCACGAACCATCACCGGGTCCTGCCGATGGGTTGAGCTGAGTTGATGTTCTCGGCCAACACGCCGAACGTTAGTGGTCACCGCACTAGACGGGACCCGCCAGCCCGCCACCTCTTCGCTTGAGCGCCCGGCACTCGGCCACGAAGCCACAACCACGTGCGACCGAGTAGCGAGGCGAGGGATGTCGATACGACAAAGGCAGCTCGACCAATCACCCGTTAACGGGTAAGTCCGGTTGCCCGCGCAGGCGTGCCAGTTTCCTCATTGATCCCTGTCCAACAATCTGTGACCTTCACGCGATGAGGTTGCAAAGCCTCATCGCCGGCGGCACAGCTGTGTCCACAAAATCGGGACAATTGTGGACTGTCATCGCCACCGTAGCCGGTGTCATCGGCGGTGGGTGTTCGCCGGCGATGGCAGAACCGGTATTGGGTAGGTCAGCGCGTCATGCGGGGCGTGGAGCCCATCCACGATGACCCACACACCACACGCACCCCGCCGGAGCACCCGGCGACAACCCCATGATCGACCTGGTGCCCGGCGAGCCGCCGGTCCCGATCACGGTCTGGCGCACCCCGGCCGGCGACGACCAGGCGCCCATCACCCAGCGGCTGGCCTACCGGCTGCTCGCCGCCTACACCGAACCCGGCGACACCATCGTCGACCTCACCGACAGCCCGGCCGTCGCCGCGACTCGCCGCCGCCGGTGGCCGCACCCACGTGCGCGCCGTGTTCACCGACCGCCGCACCATCGTCGTCATCGCCACCACCCCGCCGCCGGCCGACCGGCGGCCGGCCGCGGCGCGGCGCGACGCGGCGCGGAGAGCCGCCGGAGATCACCGACTGGTTCGGCGACGACCTGCGCGACCCCGACCGGCCCGCCGGCACCATCGACGACGCCCCGCCCGCACCACGGCCGCACCGACAGCGGGCACCGAGCCTGCTGGTCGCGGTCTGGCCGCTGCACGCGCGACGAGCCGGCCAACACCGACCGGCTCACCGATCTGATGACCGCCGCCGATCGCAGTGCTGCGACCGGGCGGCTGCGTCGCGTTCGTCGCCGCCGGCCGACAGCGGCGGCGAGTACACCGCCCTGGTCGCCGCCGCCCGCGCCGCGGGGCTGCGCTACCTCCAGCACATCGTCGCCGTCCGCGCCGACACCGGCGCCGACCGGTTCGTCTACTACGCCACCGACGACGACCTCGCCGACGCTCGCGGCCGCGGCGTCGGGCACGTCAACATCCACGACCGACATCGTCGTCTTCACCGCACCGCGGCGGTGGTCGCCGATGACTGACCACCGCCCACATCACCCGGCAGCGCACTGACGACGACCACCAGGTCGGCCTGTCGGTGTGGGCGACCGCCCAGACGCCGGGCCCGTCCCAGCGCCGCGGCCGCTACCTGCCGGAGTCGACCGCGCACCCGGCGCGGATGCTGCCGGCGATCGCCGCGCACGCGATCCGCGCCTACACCGCACCCGGGCGACCTGGTCGTCGACCCGATGTCCGGGATCGGCACCACCCTCGTCGAGGCCATGCACCTCGGCCGGGACGCGATCGGCGTCGAGTACGAATCCCGATGGTCGGACATCGCCGACGCGAACATCGCCCACGCCCGCGCCCAGGGCGCCACCGGGCGCGGCGCGGTGGTCCGCGGCGACGCCACCCGGATCACCCAGATCCTGCCCGCCGCCGTGCACGGCCGGTTCGCGCTGATCGTCACCTCACCGCCGTACGGGCCGACCGTGCACGGCCAGGTCCGCCCGACCGCCGACGCCGGGGTGATCAAGTCCGACAACCTCTACGGCGAGGACAAGGGCAACCTCGCCTACCGCGACCTGCCCGGCCTCGTCGACGGGTTCACCGACATCCTGCGCCGGCTGCCACACCCTGCTGCGCCCCGGCGGCGTCGTCGTCGTCACCGCCCGGCCGTGGCGCAAACACGGCGAACTCGTCGACCTGCCCTCGGCGGTCGTCGGCGCCGGCGCCGCCGCCGGGTTCGTCCTGCTGGAGCGGTGCGTCGCGCTGCTGGCCGCGGTCCGCGACGGCGAACTGCTGGCCCGGCCGTCGTTCTTCCAACTCCAGCAGGTCCGCAAGGCCCGCGGCCAAGGCATCCCGATGCACCTGATCACCCACGAGGACGTCCTCGTGCTCCAAAAGGCCGGATCCCGCTGGAGTTCCGGCGAACCCAAGTGTTCTCAACAGGAACCCGGGCCGGGGTCCGGTCCATCCTCGCATGTGGACACCTCGGTTCAGGGCGAATCCGGGGGGCGGGTCGCATGAGGTGTGTGGAGGAGTTGGCGGGCGTTGGTCGCGTAGCGGATCGCTGCGGTGTCGGCTGATGCCGAACACGGAAGCGAGGTGGAGCGGGTCGCCGTCGGCGATGAGGGCTTCCTCGAGCTGGCGGTCGATGCGCAGCCGGTCGAGGGTGCCGGGCAGTCCGCGCAGTGCTGGGGCCAGCAGGGCGTGGCTGACAGGCCGCAGGTGCCAGGGCGCTGTCGCGAAGCTGATGAGCAGATGCGGGTTGGCCGTGTTCGGCCAGCGCTGCCGCCGGTGGTCGAGCCAGTCGATCAGGACCTGGTGGGTGAGGTCGTCCAGCGGGCGGGTCGCGTCCGGCGATGGTGATGTCGGCGGTTGCCCAGGTCGACGTCGCCGAGCTGCATGGCGCGGATCTGGCCGGGCCGGGCGGCGTGGACGGCGGCCAGCGCGACCAGCAGCCGGGCGTGCGGGGTGGTGGCGGCTGCGATGGTGCCGGCGATCTCCGTCGGCGGCGCAGCGGCTGCCAGACGCCGGTCGCTCGCGCCGCGCCGGCGCGCAGCCGGGCCGCCGGGTTGCGGAAGATCACTCCGTTGCGTCTTGGCCCAGGTGAACAGGGACCGCAGCGCGGTCAGCGCGTGTGGCGCTGCTGGCCGCGCAGCGCCGTCGAGGTAGGCGCGGACGTCGCTCGCGGGTGACCTCACGCAGGTGGTCGTAGCGGCCGACCAGGCCAGCAGGGCTGGGCGGACGGCGGTGAGGTAGGCCGTAGGCTGTGCGTGCGGGGCGCCGGGCGCGGGGCGCCGTCGTGCAGCGCGACGCCCAGCGCCCTGCCTCGTCGGTGATTCGTCGGGGCGAGGCCGGCGAGCTTGCCGGCCAGCCAGCGGTCGAAGGCTCGTGGGCCGGTCGTCGTCCAGGATACCCATCGCGGCGAGGAGCTGCATGGTCCGGGTCGATGCTGGCGCCTGTGCCATCGAGCGACGTCGCGGAAGTCCGACTGGCGCGGATCCGCTCGCCGCTCGGCGTAGCCGGCCAGCAGCATGACCAGCGTGCGTTGCATGCCGCGCCGCATGGTCGCGCTCCCAGCCGCGGGCTCGGCCGTGGTGTGTGCCAGGTGCAGGCGCCCAGGCCAGCCACGGGTTGTCCGGCGCGGGTCCCGGCGCAGGTCGATAGCGCCCGGCGGTAGTCGCGGGCGGGCGTCGTCGAACAGCGGCGGCTGGACCCACGGGCCAGGCCGGGCGGACCGCGACCGGCGCGGGCTTGCATGCGGTCGACCGCGTTCCCGGCAACCGGACCCGGCGCCAGGCTGCCGCGCGTCGCCGGGGCGACCAGGTCGCGGGGCCGGGCATGCCGGCGAAGAACAGCTGGTGGTGCCGGACCTGGCGGGCAGGTGCAGCAGGGAGTCATTGCCGGCGCGGCGTGCCGGCCGCTGGCGCGGTCAGCGCGGGCCTGGCACCAGCACAGCCGGCAGTAGCCCTTCTTCAGCGGCAGCCGCCGCCGGCAGGCGCCGCAGTCGCCGACTGGTGCCGGCGGCGGCGCGGCGAAGTTGTAGCAGGCCGGCACGATGCCCTGGGCGTACGTCAGGATCCCCAGGCCAGACAGCCTGCGCAGCTGGCCTGACGGTCCGCGCACGCGGCTGCCGCTCGGATCCGGCGGCCATCGGCCAGGCGGCAGCGGACCGGCCGTCGCGGCGCCGGGGCACGACCGTGCGGGCCGGAGCACCGGCCGCGGCGGTCGGGCTGGTCGGCGCCGACCGGGCCGGGCGACCTTGTCCGGCTCGGGGATCAGCAGCTCGCCGACGGGCAGCCGAGCACGGCGCAGATCACGTCCAGGTCGTCGAGCTTGAGCGACGCCGGCTGGCCGGACCACAGCCCGGACATCTTGCCGGCGGAGATCACCAGGCCGTGCTCGGCCAGCATCCGCTGCAGCTCCGACGCCTTCCAGATGCCGCGGTTCGCCGCGGCCAGCCGCAGGTTCCACCGCATTCAGATCAGTCCTTCCAGCCGCCCGGCGGCGCGCTGCTGCCCGGCCAGCCAGGCCTCCTCGATCCGGGTGCGGTGCACGTGGACGTACCGCATCGTGGTGGCGACCCAGGAGTGGCCGAGCATCTCCTGGATCGAGATCAGGTCCACCCCGCACAGGTACAGCTGCGAGGCGCAGAAGTGCCGCAGCACGTGCGGGGTCAGCTGTGCGCCCAGCCGGGCAGGTGCTGCTCGCGGCCGCGGCCAGGCCCTGCCCGCAACGCGTCGTAGCCGACGCGGCGGCAGGATCCGTCGGCGTTGGTGCGCTCGGACGGGAACAGCGGCGCACCCGGCCGGGTGTGGTCGTCGTCGAACTGGCCCCACACGTCCTCGATGAACCAGCGCAGCGTCCGTACCGGCGTTGTTGATCAACGGCACCATCCGCTCCCGCGGCCCCGAGCCGCGCGATCCCTTGCCGTGGCGCACATGCAGCTTGCCGAACGGGCCCAGATCCCACTTGATGTCGTCCAGGTCCAGGATGCGGCCTCGTTGACCCGCAACCCGACCTCGGCCATCAACCGCGCCGCGGCGTAGTTGCGGGCCGTCGGCGCGAACTTGCGGCAGTCGACCAGCTCGCCGACCCAGCCGGCGAACAGCCGCGCCATCTCCGCCTCGCGACGGCGGGATCCGCAGCCTGGCGTCCTTGCGCCCGCGCGGCCGGTTCATCTCATCCATCGGGCACTCAACCACCCGGCCGGTCATCGCATGCAGCTCGACCTTGTGCCGCAACTCCAGGAACTCGAAGTACGTCGTCAGCGCCTGCGCCCGGGCCAGCGCGTGCCACTCGGCGCGCCGCGCAGCACCCGGCCGAAGTAGCCATCGGCGTCGGCAGGCTCCATCTCCCACAACGGTCGACCGAACCAGGCCCGCATCTGGTCCAGATGGCTCACATCACCGCGGATCGTCGGTCGGCCAGCCCGGCCGACGCCCGCGCGAGCACGAACCCGGCCAGCACGTCGGTCTCGAAATCCTCCAGCTCCTCGACCGACGCGAGCCCCGGTGCTCCCGCAGGTCGTGCACCACCGCCAGCGCCAACCCGAGCCCCTCACCTTCCGAACTCGCCGAAGGGTCAACACCAAGGCAAACGCTTCAGGAATCCCGAAGTCACGTCGAAACGCCAAATTCGGGCAGAAACCGGGAATCCGCACCTGCGGCAACCACCGCGTCGACAGCGCCGGGGCCGAACCCGAGCGATGTCGTACTGAAGTCCAGCAGTTCGATTGAACTGAAGGGTTCGCTACGAGAGTCGCGGGATCGGCGGATTGATTATGCATGTGAGGGTAGCTTTCGGCGGGCTTCCCCAAAGGCGAGGCATCCCTTGACGTGGAACATGTGACGCTGGGCTCGTGGCCGCGCCCCAGACGACGGACGGATGGCCGATAATCGGCCAGTGCCGGAGTACTGGACCGTCGGACGGATCGCGAACCGTCTTCACCGTGCGGTTTTAGGTCTTGGGGTTCGACCATCACAGCACCACCAGTGAGCGTACCGACGGCGGTCTTGTTCGTAGGGTCAAGTTCTACGGGTTGGCGGCGGCCACGCCGCGCGTGCAGGTGCTGGCCACGGTGGCTTTGTCGGGACTACCTGACCGGTGCACGCAGGTCAGGCATGACGCATTGTGGGGCGTGCCGTCCACTACCAGCGGTCAGAACTGGTATCCGAGACCGCGCTCGGGCGACGAGCTGCCATCGGATCTTGTCGAGGATGTTTCCGGTCCGGTGGTGGATTTTCTGATGCGTCCTTCAGGGCTGGACGAGTTCGTTCTATGGGCACAGGAGATCTACCTGGGCGACCCCCGCCCGGGGTGGTGGGGCCGATTCCGGCCCGTGCTTCCTCAGGGAACTGGTCCACTGCAGGCCGCCGCGTTCGGCGGCGGTCGCTGGCGACGCGGAGCTACTCACTTCCTTGCGCGTCGGGTGGCCAACGACGAGGCCAGCGCACACTATTTGGCCGACTTCGAGACCGAGCTGCGGGCGGCAACCGCGTTGCTGATCTCGCCGTCGACTGGTGCCGAGCCGTAGAACGGCGGTCGAGGCCGGTCGCTGAGCTGCCCGAACTCACGGGACCGGTGGTTGCTCGACGGTGGTAGTCAGGAGTTGGCAGGCGTTTGTGGCGTAGCGAATGGCTGTCGTGGGGTCGTTGCCGAATACCTCCACGAGATGGAGCGGGTCGCCGCCGCTGGTGATGGCTTCGGCGAGTTGGCGGTCGATGCGTAGTTGTTCAAGGGTGGGTGCCCGGTGCGGAAGTCGAGGATCCACGTCGCACTGACCGGGCCGCGGCGCATGGCGCTTTCGCGGCTGATGACCAGATGCCGGTTGGCGGTGGTTGGCCAGTGTCGTCGCCGATGGTCAAGCCAGTCGACGAGCAGGCGGTATGTCGTGGGGTCGATTGGGCGGATGACGTTAGCAATCGATATGCGGTGGAAGTCCAGACGTTCAGAAAAACTGAAGCATGATCACGACGAACTCTAGAGTGGATCGGGATCAGTGTGCGGTAGAGCGCCGCGGATGCGCGATGAGTGGCTTTGCTGGCAGCTCACCGGCCTGCCACAGGATCGACTGCAGGATCCCGGTCCGCCAATACGATGCGTGCGTGACCGAGGACCTCTCGCTGGCTCCGTTTCGCATCCACGCCCGAGACGACGGAGCGCACGAGCTGTGGCTCTTCGACGGCGACATGGAGCAGGTCGAAGACGTCTTCGAGGAACTCGACGCCGAAAGCAACGGACACGGGTGGGAAAGCCTCGCATGGTGGCTGACCCACACCGAGATGCCTGACCTGGCCGAGCCGATCTGGTTCAGCTCCGAGGGCGGCACTTTCGTGGCCGGCAGCGCCGACCCGACAGCCCTTCGCCGGCTGGCCGAACGCCTGCACGCCGCATTCCACGATCGCTCGCTGCTCGCGCGACTCATCGCCAACGCCGAGATCGACTAACTTCTGCGGCGGACACCAGATCCTCGACAAAGACGGGTCAAACCCATTTGGTCGATTCCCAGTGACGTTTGTTTGGACCGCGACCTTGAAGCGTGCTGCAGTGCTTCCGGGTTGCGGGTATTCGCCCGGCGTGAGGAGGCCGGGGCCGGACCGGCGGACCTGAACGGCGAGCAGGTCGAACGAGGAGTAGCTGTTGATATCGTCGGTGGTTTCGACCAGCAGCGACCGTTCCCCGCGCGACCAGACCGCCCGCCATGTGTCGAAGTCGCCGGCCCGGACCGTGTCGGGTGCGCCCAGCCGGTCGGTGGCCAGCGTGGCGATGCGGTCCCGCTCGGCGTGGAAGTCGGCGCGGGTGGCCCCCGCGTGGTAGGTCCAGGCCCCGGTGTAGCGGTCGAGTTCGTCGGGCTCGTGAGCGGCGTCGGTTTCGGTTCGGCCGAACGAGGCCAGAAAAGCGCACACGGCAGGCGTACGAACACGTGGGATCGGGTGGCGCGGCGCCCAGCTCCAGTCGCCAGCCGGTCTCACCTATGGCGTCGCGGCCGGTCTGGGGCCAACCGGGTCCACCCTTCCAGCGGATCTGTTCACCGGGCGGGCGAGGTCCCACTCGATCAGCCGGCGATCCACAGTCGCACGGTCCCACGGCCCGTCCGCGAGGGTCACGAGCCGGTCAACCAGCGGCCATCGACGGGCAGTGCGCTCACGACATGCAGCCTCCAGCGGTGTATGAGCAGACAGGCAGTTCAACGTAGGACATGGGACCGACTATGACGGTGCGAGTTGGGACATCCGGACCGACAAGATCACAACCGTCGCCGACCATGGGCCAAAGAGCCCAGGCGGCGCCAGAGTTAGCCCGCAGCGCCGGCCTTGCCTTCGCGGCGGATTCGCCAGCTTCTTGGCGTTGTTGGCGTAGCGGAGGGCGGTGCTGTCGAAAACCCGTACGAGGTGGAGCGGGTCGCCGCTCTAGCCGCCCCGTCAGCCCTGCGGCAGTCACAGGCCGCCAGGATGAGGCGACAGCCAATCGTGGTGTGCTGCGGCGAGTTCGTCCCGGAGAGCGGCCGACGGCAGGAGGACATCCGCACCGCCGTCGTACGGGTGATAAAGCCACTCAAGGCTGCCTGGAGCGATCACGACACCCCAGGTCCTGTCGTCGGCGACGACCAGGCAGCGGATCAAGCCCGTCCGCGGTAAGAGGTAGCCACTCAGGTACGCGTGCCACCAGATGACGGCCTCGGGGTCAGAGTCGTCGGACACGAACGACGCCCAGTGTTTCGCGCCGGGCTGTAGCCGCGACAGCTCGGGTGCGCCTGGCCGGCCGGTCCGACCACGACCCGGACATGGTGGATGAGTGCGTCCGTCGCGCCGTACGCCGGTCCGGCGAGTTCGACAACTACCGTGTGGTGCCGATCCATCAGGATCTCGTACTCGGCCTCCGTGTCGGCGTATCGCTTCGACCCGGGCAGGCTGTGGAACCTGACCCAGCGGTCCGGGAACAGGCTCTTCAGCTCATCGGCCGCGGGACGCGAACCTGGCCAGTTCAGCTCCCACACCGCACGTAGGCGAGCACGCTCCCCTCGACTGACAACCACCCGCCCATGATCCCAGAACCCGAGCCGGTCCACTCCGCAGCCGACGGCAGCCCGAGCCGGCACCGGCTCCCAGACCGCAAACAAACCACCACCCCTATCGAACGAGTCCGCCATGCCACCGACCACCAACCCAACACCGAACAGAACGCGCACGACCCGATCTTGTGCCCGACCCATGGACACCGGCACGCATCCGGGCGCTCGGCGCGGTCACCGACATGCCACCGCCGGGCCGATCCTCGGCCTGTCCCGCTCCATCGCCTACGACCTCGCCGCCGCGACGCGTTCCCGGTCCCGGTGCATCCGGGCCGGCAACCGCTACCGGGTCCCGGTCGCCGCGCTCCTGGCCGCCCTGCACATCCCGCTCGAACCCGACCCGGCGCCGACCGCGACTTGACCGGCGCGCCGGTCCACGCGTGCATCGTCACCGACACGAAATCCGCAGGGCCCGCACACCGCGGCCCGACTCACGAACGGACACGACCATGACCGCAGGGACGATCTCGCAAACAATGCCCCTGCAAAGACCCCGACACCGGCAAACGACTCGGCAGCAGATGCCCGCAAGCTACGCCGCGCGCCGGCGGCGCATGGTCGGCCACCCACGGCGTGTGGTGCCTGCAACTCGAACTCCCCGCCCCGACCAAGAGCCCGCGCCGTCAGTTCCGCCGCTCCGGGTTCACCCGCAGCGAGGACGCCCAGAAGGTCCTCGACGACGCCCGCGCCCTGCTCGACCTCGCCCCCAAAGACCAGGAACTCACCCTGCGCATCGCGCGACTGCTCGCACGAGCTGCCGCCGCGGCAAACCGCTACCCACCCCGAAAGACGGTCGCTGCGCAAACTGCGCGCCGGCTACATCAACGGCGCTCAACTCACCGTCGCCGACTACCTCGACGACTGGCTCGCCGGCGCGCGGACTCTCACCCGGCACCATCACGTCCTACGCCGACCACATCCGCGTCCACCTCAAACCCCACCTCGGCCACATCGGCATCGACAGCCCTGCGACCCGTCCACATCCAGGACATGTTCACCGCGATCGACGCCGCCAACCAGCGCGATCCTCGACGCCCGCACCAGCCCCGACCCGGCTGTCCGCGCGTCGGTGCGGGGCAAGCGGCCCGTCGGGCCGGCCACCAAACACCGTATCCGCGCCACCCTGCGCAAGGCCCTCAACGACGCCATCAAGCACCTACAAGCTCATCGACTTCAACGCGGCGACCGCGGTCGACATGCCCACCGGCGACCGACCCCGGGCCCGGGTCTGGACCGCCAAAGCCGTCACGAGCTGGAGAGCCACCGGCGCAGATCCCGGCCCGGTCATGGTGTGGCGCCCGACCAGGCCAGCGAGTTCCTCGACTACGCCGAAGGCCACGACATCATGCTCTACGCCCTGTTCAGCCTCGTCGCCGTCTGGGGACTACGCCGCGGCGAAGCCTGCGGCCTGCGCGACATCGACATCGACCTCGACCCCAACATCATCACCATCGTCCAGCAACGCACCTCCGTCGGCTACAAGCCGATCGAACGGAAGGTCGAAATCCGCCGCCGGGGACCGGATCCTGCCGATCGACAAGCACACCGTCGCGATCCTGCGCGACTACCTGGCCATGCGCGCACCGATGGCAACTCGCCGCCGGACCGACATGGCCCGACACCGGGTTGCTGTTCGTCAAACCCGACGGCCAGCCCTGGCACCCCGAACTGCGTCTCCGAACGGTTCGAACTCCTCGCCGCGACGCCGGCCTGCCACCGATCCGGCTTCCACGACCTACGCCACTGCGCCGCCACCTACCTCAAACTCGCCGGCGCCGACATGAAAACCATCCAGGAAATCCTCGGCCACTCCTCCATCGTCATCACCTCCGACACCTACACCCTCCTCTTCGCCGACCTCGACCGCACCGTCACCGGCCGCCAACATCATCCACGGCGGCCGACGCAACAAAGCCTCTTCGACGTGCGCCCCGATCCGAGGCCGGCGTGCACGCGGCAGCCCGGCGCGGCTCGTCGTGCGTTCCTGGGCGACAGCAGCCTGCCTGCCGCCATGACCGGACGGCTCCTGCCAGCGGGGTCACGAGAGTCGAGGGCGTGGGGATAACGCCGGTCGCCGTAATCGCCCGTTCCGAGATCTGGGTGCGGCTCGAATGCGTTGCCACGCCGCCGGGTTGAACCACGGCTCGATGATCGCCGTCCAGTCCGCGGCGACGCGTATCAACTGGACCGTGGTAGTCGCCTCGATGGCCACGTCGTCTCGGGGGGGCCACAGTGAACCGGGCGAGCGCGGACCGCTTCGTCCCGGAGCGGGTCCACCCGTCGCCGGACAGGACGCCGTAAACCGTGTGCCCCCACGGGTCGGTCGCGATGTGGGTGGATCCGGCCGCGACGGTGACCAGGTGCACGGACGGACCGTCGGGGATCTCGGCGATGCCGGTGAGACTCACCCCGCTTTGGCGCGGATGCGCTCGTGCGCCCCCGATGCCCCGACCCACCCCGGAAACGGGGTGGGCGCCTTCCGGGAACCTGTGATCGCGACGATCGAAACCATCACCAGATCCGATGACGCCGTGATCGTGATCGTCTTGCGCGCCGCAGCGATCCTGCTCGCACCGCGGATATCGGAAGGTGCGATCGAGGTCCCGTATACCTCACCGATGCCACAAGAACGACGTACCAGGCCGGCTGAAGGACGAGATCAACACCAGTTGGGATCCGTACCACCGAAAGTTCTTGCCCTGCCCAGATTCGACGACATCAACCGACATCGGCACCAATCACGCCGCCGTCAATGTCCTGCGGCCACGTGCCCAGATCAGGCCAAGCACTCATCCCGGCACGCTACCCAGCTCGATGCAGTCGATCATCACTGGGTTCAAAGCCCTGTCACCGACAAGACGCATCGCGGCGGCGTTGTCTACGACCACGCCGGCGAAGGAGGCGTTCGCGGGCCAAGCTGTCACCGGCCCGCGAATGCAGGCATCCACCGCACGCGGGCAACAAATGCCTAGATCAATGCGCGCCCGGCGGTAGGTCCGCCGGAAGATGAGGAAGACGCCGTGGCCTTTGAGCGGTATCGGTGCTTGTCGGCCCGCCCCGCACCTCTGATCCATGGAGCGTCGCCGAGCGTCTATACGCTGGATGTTCAGGGGGCCGGGAGGCTGGAGCGTGTGGCGAAATCTGACGACACTGAAGTTGTAAGGCACTGGTGGTCCGGGAACGCCGTCGGCAAGGAGCAACACTGGCACGTCATCAAGCGATCACACTATTTTGGTGACGCTTCCGGCGGCCGCCTTGGTCGTTCTTGCGCTGAATTTCATCTGGGAAGCCATCGGCGAATGCGACCGTGCCGCTAACGCCTGCCATGGCGACTATCTGTCATCGACCTGGCGACGACCGCGAATCTTGTCGCGGTCTTCGGTGGCCTCATGTGCCCGAGCACAATTCGTACGAACGGTCCGACCCCACTTCGGCTACGCGTGGATCGAAGAAACCTCTCAACGACCACCGTTGGAGCCTCTACTTTTACAACGGTGGACCGGGTCACGCGAAGGTTACGAAGGTTTCGTACCGGGTGTCTTTCTTCGGCCATCCAGAGCCGGAACCAGCTGCCAGGTACAGCTACCGCAGCTAGAGGCTGAAATCAGGCAACATGGGCTAGGGCAATCGGACATAGACCTGTTGTGGCTCGGCAGAGCGCCTCTCATCCCACAGCAGCGTGAAACCGA
>CAWCPX010000017.1:0-690321 GCA_963797605.1 uncultured Actinomycetota bacterium
GACAATCTTTGAGAACGGCCGCCGCCTGATCCAGCCAACCATCCTTCAACCGGTCCGCACGCTGGACTTGGACCCGCTGCCCCTCAGTTGTCCCGTCTTCCTCAATTGCAAGGACCGGCCACATAGGAAAGACTGGCACGCCGCAATTATCGGATTCGATATTGCCGGGGCGCCTTTCTGCTGCGACCCAGCCAGGTGCTCTGGATCGTCACAAGGACGCGGATTCTGCGATCGCCGCAAACATGGATGAAGACGGTCGGAATCTCACCAGCATCACATCAATATCCTCCAACGCCTCCTCTAGCCCAGTCGCCCAATTGACGGCAGCAGGGCTGGTCGGCGCCGCTTTACTACGGCCGCTGTTGCCACGCTCGCCCGCAACTCGTCTTGGAAAAACTATCCCAGGAATGACTGACCCCGCAGCAGGACCTCAAGGACTAACTGCTCACGAAACCGATACCGGCAGCACAGGAAATCAACAACCAATCGTTGAATCCCACCCGATGATCCCCGGGGCTGCGGGTCCGCATTGCGTTCTCGGGTAATGGCTGGTCACGGCTTGGATGAGGTCGTGGGGGCGGCGGTTCGCGCGGCGGGTGGCGCGGGCGATGTTGGTGTCGCCGTTGGTGCGGTGGTAGCCGATCGCGGTGTTACGCAGGGTTGCGAGGATCGCGGGTCCGGTGCCGGTCCGGGCTTGGTGCAGGTCTTCACGGAACGTGACGTCGCGGACGTGGTGGATCTGGTTTTCGATCAGCCATTCGCGGCGGGCCCAGTCTTGTAGGTCGGCGGGCAGGGCATGCCCGGCGGGCAGCGACATGGTGAGGTAGGCCGTTTCCCGGCTGGTTTTGCCGGTGGTGGCGGTGGTGCGGGTGCGGGTGATCCGGACGGCTTGTTGGGCGTGCGGGAAGGTGATGCCGCCGGGGGTGTGCAGGGTGACGGCTTTGACGGTGCGGGTCTCGCGGCGGCCGTGGCCGGTGTCGCGGGTGCGGTTCCCGGCGGGGATCTGTGCCCAGGGAAGGCGTTTGAGCTGGGCGAAAAGGGTTGGCTGGTTACCTTTCACGGTGGTCATCAGGTGGGCGCCGCGGGCGGCGACTTCGTGGGCGTGGCCGGTCTGGGTGTGCAGGGCGTCGGCGACGAACAGGATCCCGTCCAGGCTGCCCAGGACCGCGGTGACCGCGTCGAGCAGCGGGGTGAACGCGGGGATTTCGTTGGACTTCGCCTCGATGGTGATCTGGGCCAGGACGATGCCGGTGCTGGTGTCCAGGGCGGACAGCAGATGCACCTGACGGCCGTCATCGCGGCGGGCTCCCCGCAGGGTTTTGCCATCGACCGCGATGACCGTGCGGTATCGGCGCGGCCGGGCCGGAGACGGCGGGTGGTTGCGGGTGTGCAGCCACCGGGCCAGGACGGTGGTCAACTGGGTGGCGTCCAGGCGGGTCAACAGCCGCCACACCGTCGTGCCGACCGGTACCACCCGGTCGAAGCCGAGCCGGTCGCGGGCGTGCTCGTCGAGGTCGTGCAACCAATCGGTGATCGCCGCGAACGAGGATGCGCCGGCCAGTACCGCGCAGACCGCGACGCTCAGCAGCGCCGGCAGCGGGTAACGCACGCCGCGCGGATCACGGGGATCCGGCACCTGCGACAAGGCGTCCAGGAGACCCTGTCGTTCACTATCGGTGACCGGGGCTGGTCGAGTATCGGTGTCGGAGGTTGTTACAGCCAGTGCGGTGATGAGGGATGATGCCATCGGCGGGTGAGGTCCTCGGGGTGTCGTGAAGCGTAGAGAACTCCATGAGTGCGCCGTGAGGTGCTGTTGGTTCGTGCGGTGGTGCGAGACCATCGCCGCCGTCTTGTCGCAGCGAGTCGGTTGAAGCTGAGGGAAGCCTGATCCGGGAGATGCCGGGGAGGGCGGCAAGCGGCCCTGACAAAGCCGGGGCATGCCAGTACCGCCAGATGGTGTGGGTCCGGCAAGCGAGACGGAAAGGAGTACGCGAGGAACCGGCGTTTTACGTCCCTCAATTCGTCTACCGGCTCAAACCTGGAGGATACGGGCCGGGCGCGGTGCGCATCCCCCCATGGCGGGGTGGAGAACTCCTGGGCTGGTGTTCATGGGCTGGTCGGGAGGCCACGAGGAAGGTCTGCGGCGTACTCGTGGCGAGGCCGCAGGGGCAAAGTCGGGCTCCTCCTTCGTCGAGCGAACCACAGTGAACACGGGAACCGTCTCGGTCCTGCCCGCCGCCGCGCATCCGGCGCGAATGGTCATGGGCTGGGTCCATCGTCGGCCGAACGGACCGGGACGGGGCGGAGCCGTCGTAGTACTCCGAGGCCGGGAAAGCCGGTCACATGGGGAAGGACGGCAGCGGAAGTCGAGGAGCGGGGAGACTGCAGTGCCGAAAGACGCGCCGGTGAATACCGGTGCCAGCTCGGATCCGGTTGCGGTGGGGCCGGTCCGGCGGGTATCGGAGATGCAGGCCAAGCTTCACCGTTGGGCGGTGGCCGATGACGGCCGCCGTTTCGATGACGTATTCAACCTTGTGTGCGACCCGGCGACGCTCAGCGTGGCGTTCGACCGGGTCGCGGGCAACCATGGCGCGAACACACCCGGCGTGGACGGTGTGACCGTTGCGTTGGTGGAAGAGAAGATCGGGGTGGTGGGGTTTCTTGCCGACCTGCGAGTCCGGTTGCGGGAGGGAACGTTTCGGCCGTTGCCGGTGCGGGAGCGCACCATTCCCAAGCCGGGCGGTTCAGGGAAGGTCCGCAAACTCGGGATACCGGTGATTGCGGACCGGGTGGTCCAGGCCGCGCTGAAACTGGTGCTGGAGCCCATCTTCGAGGCCGATTTTCTGCCGGTCTCGTACGGGTTTCGGCCCCGCAGACGGGCTCACGACGCAATCGCCGAGATCCACTTCTACGGCACCCATGGTTATCAGTGGGTCCTGGACGCGGACATCGAGGCGGCCTTCGACCGGGTGTCGCACTCCGCGCTCATGCAGCGGGTGCGGCAGCGGATCAAGGACAAGCACGTGCTGTTGCTGGTGAAGGCGTTCCTCAAGGCCGGGATACTGACGGAGTTGGGCGAGGTTCGCGACAGTCACACCGGCACGCCGCAGGGCGGGATCCTGTCCCCGTTGATCTTCAACATAGCCATGACGGCGCTGGACGAAGATCTGCACGGGCCATGGCAGCCTGGTGGAACGATGAGCACACCCAGCCGTCGTGCCGGACGTCGCGGCAGGGGCCAGCCGACATGGCGAGTCGTACGTTACTGCGACGACTTCGTCGTTCTCGTGCATGGCGCCCGCAGTGATGTCGAGGCGTTGCGGGAACACGTCACACAGGTGCTCGAACCACTCGGGTTACGGCTGTCAACGGCCAAGACCAGGATCGTGCACATGAGTGACGGGTTCGACTTCTTGGGGTTCCGCATCCAGTGGCGCTCCAAATACGGCACGAGGAATTGGTATGTCTACACCTTCATCGCCGACCGTCCGGTCCGGTCGCTGAAGGACAAGGTCCGGGCTTTGACGAACCGGACCACGCAGCGCAACCCCGGGTTCGTGCTGACCAGATTGAACCAGGTCACGCGCGGCTGGGCCAACTACTTCCGGCACGCCGTCGGCAAACACACCTTATCCACCCTCGCCAGATTCGTTTGGCAACGGGTGATTCGGTGGCTGAGCCAACGGAACCGCTGGAAGTGGAAAGACGTCCGCCGCCATTTCACCACCCCAAGCGGGCGATGGAAACCGGTGACCGCGGACGGGATCGAGTTGTTCAACCTGGCGAAGGTACCGGTCACCCGGTACCAGTACCGGGGCGACAAGATCCCCAGCCCCTGGGCTACTGCTGTCTGAAACCAACGGCAGACTCCGTGGAGAGCCCGTTACCGGGAGACTGGTACGGCGGGTTCGGCGAGCGGCATGGGGAAACGGACCGGAAGCAATTCCGGCGCCGCGCCCCATGCCGACTTGACTCACCGATGCGATCTCACCCGCTCCTTCCGCCTCCATAGAGGCCATTCACTCCACATCTCACCAGCTCAGAACCCTGTCACCCCACTACGCAATCGCCCTGGACAGTAACGCCCGGCGACCACCCCCATCGGGCACAAGTCCTCGGCGTCGTTGACGACCGGCGACCCCGCCCCGCACGCATATCTCAGCTGGACAGCGCTCGCCCGCGAAGCCGGCTCCGCATCAGCATCAACTGTCGTCCTGTTCGTCCGAGAACCCTCCGGCGACAGCACGCAAAGCATGAATTGGCTGAAGCAACAAACATACTTCGAACAACTACCCACCATGGACTTCGCCCCGATCAACGTGATCAACGAGATCGACGCGACGCTCGGGATCGTCGAGGCCGCCTTTTTCGGGGTCGGGATCATCATGCTTCTGGTCGGAGCAATGGGTGTTCTCAACATCGGACTTGCGACCCTGAAAGAACGGAGCGATGAACTCGCCCTTCGCCGGTCCCTCGGCGCAACAAAGTTCGATGTCGCGGTACTCGTCCTTGCCGAATCCATCATCATCGGCATCGCCGGATCGTTCATCGCGATCTGCATCAGCCTCGCCGCCTACACACCGATCATGACCGCCACGATCAAAGACCAGACCACCGCACCGTTCCCCATCGCCGCTGCCGGACTCGGCATTGTCGCCGGAATAATCGCCGGCGCCTGCGGAGGCATCGTGCCCGCATGGAAATCAGCTAACATGCCCATCGCCTCCGTCATGCGCGCATGACACCGCTCAGCCGCTCGCACCCCGGTTAGCAGATGTTGACTATCTACCTTGTTGCCGGTCCCGGCGCATCCGCCGACACGCCAACCTCAAGATTACCGACCGGTCGGCCGAGGCATTCACCGTCCGACAGCAGCAATCTCGAGTTGTAGCGGGTGGTCTCGGGGTAGTTCGCGGCGCGCAGGGACCGGTCCCAGTCGCGGAGGTAACTGGCCCAGATTCGGGAGAATCCCGCCGTCAATTATTCGATTTTGAAGATCATTTTTTCCTGCCGGCTCAAAAGGTCGGAGAGCGGCGTGCTCGACCCGGACAACCGGCCTTACATGCAAAATGGAGGGCCTCCACAGGTTGTGACCCGCGAAAACCCTCCCGCTGTCGGGACGACAGGATTTGAACCTGCGACCCCTTGACCCCCAGTCAAGTGCGCTACCAAGCTGCGCTACGTCCCGATGCCACCAAAACCCAGCCCGAACCGAACCGGATCACGGCAGCCGGTACAGCGTAGCGCATCCCGACCCCAACACCCGCAACAGCCCAACCGACGACACTTACCGTCCGGGCTTCTTCCTGGGCCGCACCGAAACCTGCACCGGCGTACCCGTGAACTCGAACTCTTCGCGGAGTTTCCGCTCGACGAACCGCACGTACCCGGGGTCCAGCAAACCGGACGTGAACAGCACGAACTTCGGCGGGCACACGCCGGCCTGCGTCGCGAACAGCACCCGCGGTGCCCGTCCGGCGCGAATCGGGTGCGGGGTCTGCTGCACGAGTGCGGTGATCCACTGGTTCAGCTGGCCGGTCGGCACCCGGCGGCCCCAGTTTTCGAGGGCCGTACGCAGCGCCGGTCCGATTTTCTCCACGGCCCGGCCGCTTTTCGCCGAGATGTTGACCCGGATCGCCCACGGGATGCGCTTGAGCTCGCGGTCGATCTCTTTGTCGAGGTAGTAGCGGCGGTCGTCGTCGACGAGGTCCCATTTGTTGAACGCGATGCACCAGCGCGCGGCCGGCGTCGGCGACCATCGAGAGCACTCGCTGGTCCTGCTCGCTGATCGGTTCGGCGGCGTCGAGGAGCACCACGGCGACCTCGGCGGCGTCGATCGCGGCGGCGGTGCGGAGGGAGGCGTAGTACTCCGTACCGCTGGCCTGGTTGGCTTTTTTGCGCAGGCCCGCGGTGTCGACGAACTGCCACACCTCGCCGCCGAGTTCGATCAGGGTGTCGACCGGGTCGACGGTGGTGCCGGCGACGGCGTCGACCACGACGCGGTCTTCCTTCGCGAGGCGGTTGAGCAGGCTCGACTTGCCGACGTTGGGCCGCCCGACGAGCGCGACCCGGCGCGGGCCACGGGGCCGCCGAAGCGTTCGCGCGGGGCCGGTTCGGGGAAGGCGGCGAGCACGGCGTCGAGCAGGTCGCCCGATCCGCGGCCGTGGAGCGCGGAAACCGGCTACGGCTCGCCCAGACCCAGGCCCCACAGCGCGGTGGCCTCGACTTCGAGCGCGTTGTTGTCGGCCTTGTTGGCGACGAGGATCACCGGCTTCGCGGAACGGCGCAGCATGCGGACGGCGGCTTCGTCTTCGTCGGTCGACCCGACGACGGTGTCGACGACGAAGAGCACGACGTCGGCGGTCTGCACGGCCATCTCGGCCTGGGCCGCGATCTGGGCGGCGCGGTCCTTCGCGTCGGGTAGCCAGCCGCCGGTGTCGACGACGATGAAGCGGCGGCCGGCCCAGTCGGCGTCGTAGGCGACGCGGTCACGGGTGACGCCGGGGATGTCTTCGACGACCGCCTGGCGCCGCCCGATGATGCGGTTGACCAGGGTGGACTTGCCGACGTTCGGCCGGCCGACGACGGCGAGCACGGGCATCGGGCCGGTGTCGGCCTGCGGGGTGCCGTCGGCGTTCTGCGCGACGTCTTCGAAGTCGTCGGGGTCGAAGTCGTCCGGGTCGAAATCGATGTAATCGGTATCCGTCATTGCGTGTCTCCCGACAGCGTCGAGTCTTCGAGCATCGAGCGCAAAACCGCTACGACGCCGGCGATGTCGAGACCGGTCGTGTCCACTTCGATCGCGTCGTCCGAGCGGCGGGCCGGTGGCGTTTTCCGCGTGCTGTCCAGCGTGTCTCGGCGCGCCAGGGCGGCCTGGGTGGCGGCGATGTCGGCGGCGGTGGCGGCTCCCCCGACCTGTTCGGTGCTGCGGCGGCGAGCGCGTTCGGCCTCGGAGGCGGTGAGGTAGACCTTGAGGTCGGCGTCGGGAGCGACGACGGAGGCGATGTCACGGCCCTCGACGACGATGCGCCCGGCCGCGTGGATGATCTCCCGTTGCTGGGCGACGAGCAGGGTCCGCACGGCGGGGACGGCGGCGACGGCGGAGACGGCGCGAGGTCACGTCGGCGCCCCGGATCTCGCGGTCGAGCGGGCGGCCGTCGACGCTGATGTGCGGCGACTCCGGGTCGATGCCGCTGGTCAGGGTGACCTTGTCGGCGACGGCGGCGACGGCGCCGGCGTCCTGCGGGTCGGCACCGGCATCGAGGACCGCCCAGGTCACCGCGCGATACATGGCGCCCGTGTCCAAATACCGCGCGTCGATGGCGGCTGCGAGCCGGCGCGACACCGTCGACTTGCCCGAGCCCGACGGCCCGTCAATCGCCACGACGCACACGTCACGCTCGGAGAACTGCCCGGTCACCATTGCCTCCACGAAATCACCGCACACACCAACGCCACCGGAACCACCGAATGTCCCGATCCCACCATTCTGCCGGGTCCTCATGATCACAACGCGAGCGCGGTCGATCGAAGCGACGCAGCACACGTCAAACCCCAGGTCAAAATCGTCAACGTGCACATGGGTACGGCCGTCCGACGACAACCCTGGCGGCGCGTCCGTTCCGTGCTCGGCCACAGCGTCCGAACCGGCACCGTGCCACCGAAAAGATCAGTCCTCGACGGCCTTGAACAGCGCCGCGATCTCGCCGCGCGTCAGACGCCGGGTGCGGCCGGACTTCAAGTCGCCGATCTTGATCGGGCCGATCTGCGTGCGTACGAGGCGCACCACGGGGTAGCCGACCTCGGCCAGCAGCCGCCGGACGATGTGCTTGCGCCCCTCGTGCAACACGAGTTCCACGAGCACCCGGCCGCCGTTGGAGTCCACCACGCGGAACGAGTCGACGCGAGCCGGCCCGTCTTCGAGCTCGACACCGTCGGTGAGCTGCTTCTTCACGCCGTTGCGGAGCGGGCCGGGCACCTCGGCGAGGTACGTCTTCTGCACGCCGTACGACGGGTGCATCAGCTTGTGCGCGAGCGTGCCGTCGTTGGTGAGCAGCATCAGGCCCTCGGTCTCGGCGTCGAGCCGCCCGACGTGGTAGACGCGCTGTGCCACGTTGCCGAGGAAGTCCGCGAGCGCCGCGCGGCCCTTCTCGTCGGCCATGGTCGACACGACTCCGGCCGGCTTGTTGATCGCCAGGTAGACACGGTCGGCGTCGGTGATGACGCGTTCGCCGTCGACGTAGATCTCGTCGTTGATCGCGTCGACCTTGTCGCCGAGGTCGGCGACGCGCCCGTTGACGCTGACGCGGCCGGCGGCGATGAGTTCCTCGGACGCGCGGCGCGATCCGACGCCGGCCGTGGCCAGCACCTTCTGCAGGCGCTCCAGCTCGCCGGGGTCGCCGGTGGCGATGCCGGACGGGTTGACTCCGTCGTCGTTCGTGCGCGGTTTCCGGATCGGCGCGTCGGACGTCGGCCGGGCCTTGCGCACGGGCGCGGCCGCGGTCGGACGTGGTGCCCGGGTGCCGGATCCACCGAGTGTCGCGGTGGCGCGGGGGGTCGCCGATCGCCCGGCAGCGGGCCGAGCGGTGGTGGCACGTTTGGTGACCCGGGGTTCGGCGTCGCGCGACGTGCTCTGGGCCGCCGCGCGAGGTGCCTCGGCTCGCGTCGTCGAAGCCGCGCGAGGGCGCCCGGTGCCGGCCCGCGCGGCCGACCCGGCCGTGCGAGGTGTCGCCGATCCGGTCGAGCGCGATCCAGCCGCACCGCCGGCCCGAGGCGCGCCAGAGGCCGCCGCGCGCGCACCGCCGGAACCCGTCGCCCGGGACCCGGCCGCACCGCCCGCCCGGGACGCACCCGAGCCCGCGGCTCGGGACGTGCCGGAACCCGCTGATCGATTACCGCCGAAACCCGCTGGTGCGCCGTAGCGCGGCGGGGCGGCCGACTTCGATCGCAGCGAGCTGGCTCCCGTGAACGATCCCGACGACGCGGCTCGCTGGGGCGCCGCTGCCCTCGGGGTGCCCCCGTCGGCCGCGGCGCGTCGCGGAGCGCGTACCGCTGAGAGGCCCTTGGTCGGCACGCGCCTGGGCGTGCCGTCGGCCCGCAAGCCGACCTTGGCCGCTTTCTTCGCGGCCGTGCTGGCGGATTTGGCGGCAGAACTGCCCGAGGTGGAGCGGCCCGAGGAGCTGGCGGGCTTAGGCATCGATAAATCCATTCACATCGTCGGGCAGGAACGGAGCGAGCGGCGGCAACTCGTCGAGCGAGTCGAGACCGAGCTTCTCCAGGAACAGCGGCGTCGTGCGGTAGAGAAATGCCCCGGATTCGGGCTGAGTGCCGCATTCCTCGACGAGACCGCGCGTAGTAAGGGTACGCACGACACCGTCACAGTTCACACCTCGGATGGCCGACATGCGCGAACGAGTGACCGGCTGCCGGTAGGCGATCACCGCGAGCGTCTCCAGCGCGGCCTGGGTGAGCCGCACCGACTGCCCGTCGAGCACGAACCGCTCCACATAGGAGGAATAGTCACCCCGGGTGTACAGCCGCCAGCCGCCGGCGGCCCGGCGGAGATCGAAACCGCGGCCCGTCTCCGTGTACTCCGCCGCCAACGCGATCAACGCGGCCGTCACGTCGGCGGTCGGCACGTCCACGACCTCGGCCAGCACGTCGTCACTGACCGGCTCGTCGACCACGAGCAGGATCGCCTCCAGCGCCGCCGGCAGGTTGTCCGGGCCGGAACTCGGTTCAACGTCAACATCAACGTCGACATGGGTACGGCCGTCGTCGGCGTCCGTGGCTCGGGGCGGCAGCGAAGCGCCAACCGATGCGCCGAAATCGGACCCGTCACTTCCGCCGGGAACCGTGGCGAGCGTGTCCGTTTCCGGCTGCTGCCACTCGCGTTCCGGCTTCTCGCGCTCGGGCCGCCGGGTCGTCTCGGCACCGTCGTTCTCGTCCGACTCGTCGTCGCCGGGCTCGACCGGGCCGGAGCGACCGGCTTCCGCCATGATCGATTCGCCGGTCTCCCGGACGGGCTCGGCGGCGGGTTGATCCTCAACGGCCGCGAGGACGTCGAGGTCGCGATCGGGGTCGGTGGCGGTGACGTCGACGGCCCGATCCGCCTCGGCGTCGCTGACGCGATCACCGTGGGAGTCGTCATCAACGAGAGCGGCGAACGCAACCTCGATGTCGCCGTCGACATCAGCGTCCGCGTCGACCCCGAGATCCGCGTCGGCTTCATCGGCCACGGCCTCGACGTCAATCTCGCGCACCTCATCGGCCACGGCCTCGACGTCGATCTCGCGCACCTCATCGGCCACGGCCTCGACGTCGATCTCGCGCACCTCATCGGCCGCCTGCTCGGCGTCCTCCGATCCTCCGGCCGGTTGCTCCTCGGCCACGATCTCCGCCTCAGCCGACTCCACGGCCGTAGCCAGCTCGTCCGCCGAGACGTCGACCGTCCGCCGAAGCCTCCTGCTCGGTCGCGCCAGCCGGGGCCGAATTCTCGGCCGGGGTCGCCGGGGTGGCCGGCCGCTGCCACGGCGGCACCCACGAGGCGAGTGAGTTGGAGAGTTCGTCCTCGTTCACGTCAAATCCTCTTCCATCTCGGTAACGTCGTCGCGCGCCCCTACCGCGTCTGCCTCAGTTTCGCCCGCGGTGGCGTCAGCCGTACCGAGATCCGTGTCTTGATCATCGTCGTCGTCATCGCCGGCGTCCGGGTCTGCTTCCGACCGCGAGCCGTCCGTCGCGGCCACCGGTTCCGGGGCGCCCACGTATTCGTCGACCTGCAGGTCCAGTGGCGCGTCGGCGGCTCCGGTCCAGCGGACGGTCAGCTCGCCCAGCGCCTGCACCTGATCGAAGCTCACCAGACCCTCGCGATAGAGCTCCAGCAGCGCCAGGAACCGTGCCACCACCTCGAGCGTCGACTGGCAGTCGGAGCACAGGCCGCGGAACGTCGCGGTGCCCTGCCGGACCAGCGCGTCCCGGATCATGGCGGCGTGTTCCCGCACGCTGACGCGCTCCATGTGCACGTGTTCCGTGTGCACCGTCGGTACGACCTTCGGCGTCATCGCCTTGATCGCGAGCGCGGCGAGACGCTGCGGGCCGATGCCGAGCACGAGTTCGGGCAGCGCGTCGGCGAACTGCGGCTCCAGCGCGACCGCTCGGGCGAACCGCCGGGCGCCGGTGCCCTCGAGCGTCTGCAGGAACGCGGCCGCCTCCTTGTAGGCCTTGTATTGCAGGAGCCGCGCGAACAGCAGGTCGCGGGCCTCCAGGAGGGCCAGGTCTTCCTCGTCTTCGACGTTCGCGGACGGGAGCAGGCGTGCCGCTTTCAGGTCGAGCAGCGTGGCCGCGATCACAAGGAACTCGCTCGCCTCGTCGAGGTCCCAGGCGTCGCCCATCGCGCGGATGTACGCGATGAACTCGTCGGTCACGGTGTGCAGCGCGACCTCGGTCACGTCGAGTTTGTGCTTGCCGATCAGCTGCAGCAGCAGGTCGAACGGGCCGGAGAAGTTCGCGAGTCGGACCTGGAAGCCGATCAATGGCGTTTCGAGCTGAATGTCGGCTTCGGCGAGCGCGCCGTCGAGCACGTCGACGACGACCTCGCCAACGGTCACCTCGGTGCCGGCGTCGGCCGTCGGATCACCCGTGGCGGCGGCCGGATCGTCGGCGCCGGCGTCGAAGGCAGTGGACACACTCACCCCGTGACGGTAGCTCACCGTGACGCGGGGCAGGTCGGGCTCCACCCGGGCCGCGCCGCCGGCCGGTTGATCAGGCGTTCTCTCGTTCGGTCTGCTGCGCGATCACTTCGCGGGCGAGCTGGCGGTAGTTGCGGGCACCCGAGGACGCCGGGTCCAGCGTGGTGATCGGGGCACCGGCGACAGTCGACTCGGGGAACTTGACGGTCTTCGTGATCACTGTCTGATAGACCTTGTCGCCGAACGCCTCCACGACGCGCTGCAGCACCTGGCGGCAGTGCGTGGTGCGGCTGTCGTACATCGTCGCGAGGATGCCTTCGAGTTCGAGGTCGAAGTTGAGGCGCTCGCGCACCTTGTCGATCGTGTCGAGGAGCAGCGCGACGCCGCGGAGGCTGAAGAACTCGCATTCCAGCGGGATCAGCACGCCGTGGGCGCAGGTCAGCGCGTTCAACGCGAGCAGGCCGAGCGACGGCTGGCAGTCGATCAGGATGAAGTCGTATTCCTTGAGCACCGGCCGCAGCAGCCGGGCCAGCGCCATCTCGCGCGCGACCTCGTTGACGAGCTGGATCTCGGCCGCGGACAGGTCGATGTTGGCCGGCAGGATGTGCAGACCGTCGACGTTCGTCTTGATCAGGATGTCCTGGATCGTCACGTCGTCGCGCATCAGCAGGTTGTAGATCGACATATCGAGCAGGTTCGCATTGATACCGAGGCCGACCGACAGCGCGCCCTGCGGATCGAAGTCGACGAGCAGCACCCGCCGCCCGTATTCGGCCAGGGCCGCACCGAGGTTGATCGTCGTGGTGGTCTTGCCGACGCCGCCCTTCTGGTTGGCGACGGCGAGGATGCGTGCCGGGCCGTGCTTCTCCAACGGCATGGGTTGGTCGATGGGCTTGCGGGCCGTGAACGCCGTGGGGTCGGCCGGGCCGAGTTCCGCGCCGAGGTCGAAAGCGGACTGCTCCGCGCGCAGCGAAGTCGTCCAGCTCTCCGCGCGCTCGTCGATGCCAGCCATTAGTCGTTACGCCCCTCCCGACGACACCCGACGTCCGGTGGCGCCGTCATCGCGTGCTTCGTCGCGACCACACGAAATAGTTGCCGAGCGCCGCACACGCCGCTGACCGACTGTACGCCACCCGGCGCGTCGCACGCGGAAGAGCACTCGGCGTGTTGGTAATGGGCATTCGGCGACCACCTTCCCGGCCACCCGAACGTGTCGGCCCGACGATTACCGTCAGTCAAGACCGTTCCGGTGAACGCTGTCCGAAGGCTAACACTGCGGATTTTGGCCTTTCGGACATCGATGCAGGTCGACGCAGGCCGCGAGGCACCCGGCCCGTTCCGCTCTGATTACAGGGCGCGACGGCCAATCGCGTTGTCAGCGCTGGACTGATACCGTCTGGGCGCCACTCCGTGCCGATACGGGGAGTAATGAACATGCGCACACGCACGATGCTGGTTGGCGCCCTCACGGGCGTGCTTCTGGCGACCCCTTTCGTCGGCAGCGCATTGGCCTCATCACCGAACGTGATCGGATCGTCACCCGCCGCCGCGTTGGCGTCGGGCGACCCCAGTGGACCCCCGAGCACGCCGCCCTCAACACCGCCGACGACCCCCGCGTCGACGCCGACGACAGCGCCGGCGAATCCCGGCGGAGGCAAACCCGGCTGCGGTGCCGGCAAGATCGCGGCGTCGTCGACGGGCGGCGTGCTGACCGTCCCGGCGGCCGGCCAGTCGGCGACGGACACGGTGACGATTCGCAACACGCTCGGGTTGTCGTTCTCCGATGTGGCGTACCTGTTCGCGATCGCGCCCAATCCCACCAGGTCGACGCCGCACACGGCTCCCGTGGTCGCGGCGAGCCTCAGCGGCGGCTCGTACGTCAACCTGCCGCTGTCGTGGCACAACGACGGGTGGACGGCACAGGGTAAGACGTTCGCGCTCGCCGGGCACGCGTCGAAGACCCTGAAGCTGCGCGTCACCTTCAAGACCGGAGCATGGCCGGGGCGGTACGTCTCGCTCATCCAGACCGGCCTGGCCTCGTGCGATGACCCGAGCGTCACGGTGAGCGGCAACGGCTTCGCGTTCACGGCGGGCGCCACCCCGCCGCCGACCCCGACAGCGACCACGTCGACGACCGCGACGCCGTCGGCTCCGGCGAGCGCCGGCGCCCCGTCCGAGATCGCGGGCATCGGCGGCATCGCCACCCCGTCCGGCGGCTCGAGTGTCGCCGCCCAGAACGTCGACGCGTCGTCGAACCCACCGCAGAGCCACGGCAGCAACTTCCTTCTCGTCGGCTTCGGCCTGGTCGTCGCGTTCGCGGTCGCCGGCCTCGTCACGATGGTGCTGCTGCGCCGGCGGCGACGGGAAGATGACGACGACGGAGCCGCACCGATCTCCGGCGCCTACGGCGGTGGTCCGCTGCCGCATCGCCAGACGGGTTACCGCGATGTCGGCGGCTACGGCGGGGGCGCACCGGCCGACGCGACCGCGCTGGTCTACGGCGATCTCGCGCCCGAGCGCTCCCCCGGTTACGCGGCCCCCTACGGTGACCCGTACGCGGCGACGACCTACACCTACCCGCCCGAAGACCGGGGTGCACGGCGCGCCGGTTACAGCGGTCCGCCGGAGGTCCGTCCGCCCGCGTACGGCGGCGCTTCCGGCTACGGTGCCCCGGCCTACGAGCCGGCCGCCTACGAGCCGGGTCAGAGTTATGAACCGGGTCCGGGTTACGGCGCCCCGCAGGGTTACGGCGCCGGCCAGGGTTATGCCGGCGACGCGGGCGGTTACGACGCTCCCGCGCCGACACGGGGCTACGACGCCAACGGATACGACGCGAACGGCTACGACCGCTTCGGATATCCGGCCGGCGGGGTCGTCGACAACGGATACGCGGCCGGTGCCAACGGCTACGCGCCCGGCAACGGAAGCGGCTACGACCCCGGCCACGGCTTCGGTGCGCAGGACCCTCGGTGGGGTGAGGTCGCCGAACCTCCCGCACCGGCGCAGCGCGCACCCTACGAGGAGTCGATGACCGAGCGGGCCGGGCGGCACGGCGCCACCGGCGATCCCGCTGACGAGCCCGGCGCGATCGACGGCTGGCAGGGCGACGGTTACGGCGGCTATCCCGACGAATCATGGGGTTACCAGCCCCGCTGACGGAAAGCCGGTCAGCGTGCCGATTCGTGGTCGCCGACGCCGCCGTGGATCGGCACAATCAGCAGGGGTCAGCGCGCCCGAGGGTGTGCGAGCGCGTACACCTCGCGGAGATGGTCGACCGTCACGAGCGTGTAGACCTGTGTCGTCGTGACGGAGGCGTGGCCCAGCAGTTCCTGCACGACCCGCACGTCGGCGCCACCGTCGAGCAGATGCGTCGCGTAGGAGTGGCGCAGCGTGTGCGGGGAGATCCGGGCCGGGTCCAGGCCCGCCGTCTCGGCCGCCTTGCGCAGGATGGTCCACGCGGACTGGCGCGACAGCACTCCCCCACGCGCGTTGAGAAAGATCGCGGGCGTGCCCCGGCCGGTCGCCGCCAGAGTGGGCCGGGCTCGGATCAGGTAGGCCTCCAGGGCGGCGGACGCGTACCCGCCGATCGGCACGAGCCGCGTCTTGCCACCCTTGCCGTGCAGGATCACCGTGCCGTCGACGAGATCGAGATCGTCGCGGGCGGCGCCGAGCGCTTCGGAGATCCGGGCGCCGGTGCCGTAGAGGAATTCGAGCAGTGCCTTGTCCCGCAGCAGCAGCGGATCATCGGTCGCCCCCGTGGCGCCGAGCAGCCGCGTGACATCGTCGACGGGCAGCGCCTTCGGGAGCCGTTTCGGGGCCACGGGCGGGGTGACGTCACGGCTCGGGTCGTGGGGCGTGAGGCCTTCGCGTACCGCGAAACGGTGTAATCCACGCACCGCGCTGATCGAGCGCGCCGCGGACCTCGCGGCCAGCGGCGGATGCGCGGCCGTGCCCTCACGCATCGTGGCCAGGTAGGACGCGACCTCGCGCGGGGTGATGTCGGCGAGCTGCGTGACCCGATGGTCGGCCAGGTAAGCGAGATAGCGGTCGAGGTCACGGCGGTAGGCCGACAACGTGTGCGCGGACAGGGCGCGTTCGACGGTCAGGTGGTCGAGGTAGGCACCGGCGGCACGCACGAGAACGGCGGCGGGCTGGGCACCCACCGCCGTCTCGTCAGTCGTCACGCGGTCTAGTACAGCACCTCGGAGATGTCGACGTGCGCCATGCCGTGCGCCTCCGCGACCGGGCCGTAGGTGACCTCGCCGCCGAACGTGTTGAGGCCGAGCGCGAGGGCCTTGTCCTTCTTCAGCGCCTCGCGCCAGCCGCGGTTCGCCAGCTCGACGGCGTAGGGCAGGGTGACGTTCGTCAGCGCGTACGTGCTGGTGTGCGGCACCGCGCCGGGCATGTTCGCGACGCAGTAGAAGACGCTGTTGTGCACCGTGTAGACGGGGTCGGCGTGCGTGGTCGGCCGCGAATCCTCGAAGCAGCCGCCCTGGTCGATCGAGATGTCGACGAGCACGCTGCCCGGCTTCATGCGGGAGACGAGTTCGTTGGAGATCAGCGTCGGGGCCTTGGCACCGGGCACGAGCACCGCGCCGATGACCAGGTCGGCCTGGAGCACGGCCTTCTCGATCTCGTACGCGTTGGAGGCAACGGTCTTGAGCTTGCCCTGGTAGATCGCGTCGAGTTGACGGAGTTTGTTGATGCTCTTGTCCAGGAGCGTCACGTCGGCCTGCATGCCGAGCGCGATCGTGGTCGCGTTCTGGCCGGAGACGCCGCCGCCGATGACGACGACGTTGGCCGGGTGCACGCCGGGCACGCCGCCCATGAGCACGCCACGGCCGCCGGCCGGACGCATCAGGTGGTAGGCGCCGACCTGCGGCGCGAGCCGGCCGGCGACCTCGGACATCGGCGCGAGGAGCGGCAGGCTGCGGTCGGGCAGCTCGACGGTCTCGTAGGCGATGCCGGTGACCTTGCGGTCGATCAGCGCGTCGGTGGTGGCCCGGGAGGCGGCGAGGTGCAGGTAGGTGAAGAGGGTCTGGCCCTCGCGCATGCGGTGGTATTCCTCGGCGATCGGTTCCTTGACCTTCAGCACCAGGTCAGCGGT
This sequence comes from uncultured Actinomycetota bacterium, assembly GCA_963797605.1. Taxonomy (GTDB): domain Bacteria; phylum Actinomycetota; class Actinomycetes; order Mycobacteriales; family Micromonosporaceae; genus DASQPR01. The sequence continues at coordinate 16,795 of CAWCPX010000017.1, forward strand.
GCCCCACACCTCGTCGGCGTGGCCGAGGATCTTCGCGCCGGCGTGGGCGAACTCCTCGTCCGTGATCGACGACCCAAGACCGGCGCCGGCCTCGACGAAGACGTCGTGATCGTGGCGCACCAACTCGTGCACCCCGGCGGGCGTGATCGCGACCCGGAACTCGTTGTTCTTGACCTCGCGGGGAATTCCGACCTTCACAATGACCCCTCAGTTCGACGGCGTCACGCCCCGGCGCGTCGTTGCGCTGGCGGACCACGTGAACAGCCCTGGGGAGTCTATTTCCGGCACGAAGATCGCCGAAACCATCAACTCGCCAGGCGTCCCGACCATTACCTGACAACCTGTCAAGACCATTTCACGGGTACGCCTCCCGGCGGGCCCAGCCGCCCGGGCTGCCGTGACCGTGGCGAGGAGCCGTGACCTTGGCGAGAAACTGCAGCCTGGGTAGCAGTTTGGCGCCAAGGTCAAGTGGCGCCCGCGGGGTCGTCAGGACCGCTTCGGCAGCGGCGTGTCGATCGGGAGGGTCGCCGGCCAGCCGCGGTCCCGTAGGCGGGCTGCGGCCATCAACCCGGCGACGGCCGGACCGTTGGTGATCTCGCCGCGGAAGACCATGTCGAGCGCGTCGTCGAGCGGCACCCGGCGGGTCGTCAGCTCGGCTTCCTCGTCTTCACGGCGGTAGCGATCGGCGACCGGCACGTCGGTCAGCCCGCGTGCCACGAACAGCCGGATGACCTCGTTGGAGGCACCGGGTGTCGTGAAGATGTCGGCGAGCAGCTGCCACTCGGCGGCGACGAGATCGGCCTCCTCGGCGAGTTCCCGGGCGGCCGCGTGTTCGAGCGGCTCCCCCGCGATGTCGATCAGACCGGCCGGCAGCTCCCAGAGGAAGGAGCGCACCGGGTGCCGGTACTGCCGGACCAGCACGACCTGCCCGGCGTCATCGATCGCGACCACGCCGACGGCTCCGACGTGCCGCATGTAGTCGCGGTTGGCCACGCCGCCGCCTGGCATCTCGACCTCGTCGGTCACGATCGAGAAGACGTGCCCGGAGAAGCGTTCATGCTCGGCGCGGACGGCGTACTCGTGGCTGACGATCACGTCCGCCCCCGCCTCGGGGGGCGCGGACCCGCTGTTCGCTCCGACAAGCTCGCTCATGCTGACACCACGTCGACCTCGACCGGGAGCTTGCCCTCGTCGTTGTAGGCCATCGCCGCCTGCACGAGGCCGTCGAAGAGCGGGTGCGAACGGGTCGGCCGGCTCTTGAGTTCCGGGTGCGCCTGGGTGGCCACGAAGTACGGGTGAAGTGAACGGTCGAGCTCGATGAACTCGACCAGGTGGCCGTCGGGCGAGACACCGGAGATCCGCAGGCCCGCCTTGGTCAGCGCGTCCCGGTAGGCGTTGTTCACCTCGTAGCGGTGGCGGTGCCGCTCGTCGACCTCGGTCTTGCCGTACGCCTCCGCGATCAGGGAGCCGTCGGTCAGCACGGCCGGGTAGGAGCCGAGCCGCATGGTGCCCCCCATGTCGCCGCGCCCGGCCACGATGTCGGTCTGGTCGGCCATGGTCGCGATGATCGGGTGCGCCGCGTCGGGATCGAACTCGACGGAGTTGGCGCCTTCGAGACCGCCCAGGTGCCGGGCCACTTCGATGGTCATGCACTGCAGGCCCAAGCAGAGGCCGAGCGTCGGGATACGGTTCTCGCGGGCGTACCGGATGGCGCCGATCTTGCCTTCGATCCCGCGTACGCCGAAGCCGCCCGGGATGACGACACCGTCTACTCCGGACAGTGCCGCGGCCGCGCCGGACGCGCTGATGCAGTCGTCGCTCGGAACCCACTTGAGCGTGACGCGAGCGCGGTGCGAGAAACCGGCGGCGCGCACGGCTTCGGAAACCGAGAGGTACGCGTCCGGCAGATCGACGTACTTGCCGACGATCGCGATCGTGACAGCGTGTTTCGGACTGTGTACGCGTTCGAGCAGATCGTCCCACCGGGTCCAGTCGACGTCACGGAAGGAGAGGCCGAGCCGGCGCACGACGTACGCGTCCAGGCCTTCGCGGTGCAGCACCTTCGGGATGTCGTAGATGCTCGGCGCGTCCGGCGCGGCCACCACGGCCTCGCGGTCGACGTCGCAGTAGAGCGACAGCTTGTGCTTGAGCGAATCGGGGATCTCGCGATCGGAGCGGCACACGAGCGCGTCGGGCTGGATGCCGATGTTGCGCAGTGCCGCGACCGAGTGCTGCGTCGGCTTCGTCTTGAGTTCACCCGACGGCGCCAGGTAGGGCACGAGCGACACGTGCAGGTAGAAGCAGTTGTCGCGGCCGATGTCGTGCCGCACCTGCCGGATCGCCTCCAGGAACGGAAGCGACTCGATGTCACCCACGGTGCCGCCGACCTCGGTGATCACGACGTCGGGCGCGCGGCCGTCATCGTCCGCGTCGGCCATGGCCCTGATCCTGGCTTTGATCTCGTTGGTGATGTGCGGGATGACCTGCACCGTGTCGCCGAGGTATTCGCCGCGCCGCTCCTTGGCGATGACCTCGGAGTAGATCTGGCCGGTGGTCACGTTGGCCTTGCCCGACAGATCCTTGTCGAGGAAGCGCTCGTAGTGCCCGACGTCGAGGTCTGTCTCGGCCCCGTCTTCGGTCACGAAGACTTCCCCGTGCTGGAACGGGTTCATCGTGCCGGGATCGACATTGAGGTAGGGGTCGAGCTTTTGCATGACCACGCGCAGCCCGCGAGCGATCAACAGGCTGCCGAGGCTGGAGGCCGTGAGACCCTTGCCGAGTGAGGAGGCAACGCCTCCGGTCACGAAGATGTGTTTCGTCGTCCTGGCCGATGGCGCCAATGCATGCTCCCGTGGTCGTGACGGGCTGACCAGTGTCTATCCGGCCAGCGGGAGCCGATCGTCAAAAACGATCAAACCCTCCACGGGATTTCACGGTAACACGTCGTGGTCACCGCTCCATCTCGACACCTGCGATACACCGGTACTAAACGCACAAACGTCCGACTGGTACGACGTACATGTGTGCGACGTCACCATCATATGCGGCCCGCACCACCCCCGCTTCCGGAAGGACGCCTGCCCTCTTCATGCCGCGACGGTTTCGGGGGACGGTGGATGGCCGGTCGAGGCGCAGAATCCCATGATCCACGGGTGCGGAGACTCGTTGTGATCACGTTGCGTAACTCATCGTCTCGTCACCTACCGTGACCGTTGCTCGCGAGCCGGGTGGATGGTGTCGCGAGGCTTTGCTCTGCTCACCTCGCGGCATCACCGGCTTGACCAGTGGATACGGGATTCGACCCGGCTGCGGCCTCCGGGGTCGGGGTGACGGAGCGTGTCTGTGGCCTCTGGGTGAGCAGAGCAAAGCGGCCCGAGCACCATATCTCGCACACAGCCCTACATGACGCTGGGTGAGGCGGTCCGCGAGGCACCCGACACGATCATGGCGGCCCGGAAGATCGTGGGAAGTTCGACGAATATCGAACGGAAATTCGCCACGATCTGTTCGAGCGCCGCCCGACGCCGCAGCGCCGCCCGACGCCACGGCAGCCACCCCGCCGCAGCCGCCGCCCGACGCAGCAACCGCCAGCCGCAGCAGTCGCCCGCCGCCGCACGCCGCAGCAGCGGCAGGGAGCCGCCCGACGCCGCAGCACCGGGGCAACGCCGAGCTACAGCGCCGGGATCGGCTCCTCCTCGCGGAGGCGGCGGGCCACCGTGCGGTCGTCGGCGTGGTCGAGCACCCGCAACGCGGCCAGCGTCACCAGTGGTAGCGCGACCGACGCAGCCGCGCCCGCCGTCTCGAAGCCGGCGCCGTCGATGAGGCCGGCGATGATCGAGGCCACGCCCATGCCGGTCATCGCGCCCCGGACGGCCGGATACAACCCGAAGAGCCGCATCAGGCCGCCCCAGGACCGGGCGAGGACGAGCACCGTGAAGAGGATCGAGAAGAGCACGAGCAGGCTCAGCGGGTTGGTCAGCGTCGTCACCACGTCGTTGACGGTGGCTCGGTGCATCGCGCTGCCGGCCGTACCCGCGTGCAATTGGGTCAGGAACTGGCCGACCGATCCGCGCTGGGCGACCGGCTGACGCAGGTCGAGCACGGCGAACCCGATCAGCACCACGAGACCGGCGAGCGTCGCCCACGCCAGTCTCGTGAAGGTGAGCCACCCGCCGGTCGCGATCGCGGCGGCGACGCATACGCCGGCGGTCAGCGCGAGCGCGCCACCGGCGTCGGCGCCGAGGTGCGGCGAGCCGACGACGACCACGCCGAGACCCCCGATGGCCGCGACGATCGCGGGCCGCCAACGCCGGGCGGGAACGTATTGGGCGATGCAGGCGGCGAACATCAGGATGCCCGCGATGAAGGCGCCGAGCCCGACCGCGCCGATGCCGGCGTAGCGGGTGCTCGCCGCGGCCGAGTAGCCGGCGATCCCGTTGAGCTGCAGCCGGGAGCCGGAGAGCACGTCGATGCCGATGGTGGCCACGATGACGGCGGACGCGGCCGTGAGCGGTGCGAGCGCGCCCCCGGACGTGTGCGGCGCGTGCTCGCCGGCCGGTCGGCGGCGGTAGCGGCTCAGCAGCGGTCGCCACGGTTCGGTCATGATGACCGCGACCGCGACGGCCGCGACGAACGCGCCGATCAGGGCAAAGAGGGCAGGCGACCACCCGACGCGCCACCAGGGCACGATGTCGGTCAGCAGAGCGGCCGGAATCGTGACGGCGGCGGCCACGCACAGCGCCTCGACGGCGCGCACGATGCGCGGCGAGACCGGCTCGGGGCCGTGCGGTTCGGCGGAGCGTCGGGCCCGGCGCAGCAGCGGGATCGCCCCGAGGAGCAGCAGGAGTTCCGCGACCACGAGCACCCCGAAAAACCATCCGGTGACGCGGTGCTGGACCGACGCCTCCAGATCGGCGTCCGCGAGCCGGGCGATGGCATTGGCCGGATCCGCCGGTCTGGCACCCACGCGTTGCGCCTGCGAACCGGCGAACAGCTTCGTGGGCATCGGACGGCCGAGTGCAGCGAGTGCGGTCGGGGCGAGGTCGACGAGTTGGAGGTAGCCGGCCCGACCGGTGCCGGAGGAGGTCAGCCAGCCACCGTTATAGCCGGGCCCGTCGGCGATCGCCACGTGCAGTCGCGACGGTGCGTGCGTGTCAGCGAGGCCCGCGACGAGGACGAGCGACCGATCCGGACGCGCCGCGAGCACCCGGCTGAGCGTGGCGTCGACGGCGTGCGCCTGGGCGGCCCGGTCCGCCGGGTTCGTGGCGTCGACGGTCCCGAGGTCCACGATCGAGAGCGTGCACTGGCTCAGCAGCTTCGTCGGATCCGCGGGCAGCGACTGCGTGTAGCGGTCGACGCGGGCGTACGGTCTCGCGGCGGCGACGGCGGCGTCGGGGCCGACGGCGACCGTGCAGCGAACCGATTCGGCCAGGGCACCGGGCTGCGCGCCGTACGTCAGGGTTTTGTTGTAGTTGACGATACCGGTCTGATCGTTGACGGTCGCGCCGAAGCCGTCCGGGCTGGACACGGGTGCCTTTTCGGCGCAGCGGGTGTCGACGTCATCGGGGCTGTTGACGTCGGTGCGGCGGGCGAAGTTGCCGGCACCGAGGGTGAGCCAGCCGTCGAGCGGGCACGTCGGATCGTGTGCCGAACGCACCGACAGCGCCGCGATCGAGTCCTTGCCGGCGAGCGCCCACAGCGTCGGCGTGTTCGTCGGGCTGACGTCGTCCCAGCGCAGACCGGCGGCTCCGGCGATGATGACGTAGTCGGCGCGGTGTGCCGACGACACGGTGCTCGGGCGCCACGTCAGGCCCGCGATCGCAGCGATCGCGACCACGACGGCGACGACGGCGGGCGCGAAGCGGCGAAACGGGACCATCAGGCCGGCTCGTCGGTTTCTGCCGCCGTCTCCATCGCCGGAGCGCTCGCGGGTGCCGCCTCGATCAGTTCCCGGTAGACGCCGGTGACCTGGGTGATCGTGTCCACATCGGACGGCCACGCGGCGGCCTGGGCGTAACCGGCTTTCGTGAGCGCGGCCCGGCGCTCCGGATCGTCGAGAAGTTCGAGGACGGCGTCGTGCAGCGCGGCGACGTCACCGGCCTGGATCATGACGGCACCGTCCCCGAGGAGTTCCGGCAGACCGCCAACGGCCGTGCTGATCAGCGGCAGCCCGGCTCGCAGCGCCTCCTGGGCGAACAGTTGCCGCGCCTCCCAGACACTCGAGACGACACCGATCGTGGCGGCGCTGAGCAGGTCGGCCACGTCCGTCCGGTGGCCGAGCAGGATCACCGGCGCGCCACTCTCGGAGATCTGCGTCGTCAGCGTGAGAAAAGCGGGGCCGCTGCCAGCGATCGCGACGATCGGCGTCGGCCGGCGATCCCGCCACTTCGCCGCCGCCGCGATCAGCGTCTCGTAACCCTTTTGCGGGTGCAGCCGACCAACCGACAGCACGAGCGGCGCGTCGGCCGGGATCGCGAGTTCCGCCCGGACGTCGGCGGGAGTGCGGGCCGGGCCGTCCAGCGTCGGCGCGGCCACGGCACCGAGCCGTACGTCGGTCGCGCCGAGCGCCCGGGCCCGCTCGACGAGGTCGGCGGAGGCACCGAGGGTCACGTCGGCGATCCGGGCCACCCGGCGTTCGAGCAGGTGGTAGGCCCGCGCCCGGAGACCACCGGCGAGGACGGCGTTGTGCCAGGTCACGACGAGCGGCACGCCCTCCGGCCGGGCCCATCCGGCGACCAGGCCCGCGCGCAGGCCGTGAGCGTGCACGACGTCGGCGCCGTCGCTCGACAGCGCCCGGCGGAGCTTGCGCACGGTCCGGATGTCGCCGGGCTGCGGGCTCGCCGGGATCTCGATCGGGACGAACCGGGCACCGAGCGCTTCGAAGCCGAATTGGCGGTTCGTGGCCTCGGGGGCGTAGACCGTGACGATCTCACCGTGCGCGACCAGACCTTCGACCAGCGACGCGACGTGGCGGCCGATGCCACCCGTGCTGGACGCGAGCACGACGGCGACGCGGATCTCGCTCACGACACCTCCCGTTCGCGTGGGTCTTCATTGTCGCCGTCCGGACGCGGCCCGCGGGCCAGTCCGGCCATACGCACGAGCCGCGTCGCGAGAGGACGCACATCGTGTCGGTCGATGACGGCCGCGACGGCGGCGAACACGACGACGGCCACGGCTCCGGACAGCATGCCCTGACCGACGTCACCGAGTGGACCCGGGGCACCCGGCAGCGGCGCGCGCACCGCGATCCCGGCCGCCGCGGCGGCACCGCCGGCCACGAGGGCGGCCAGAAGGGCCCGGCCGGTGCCGGTGAGCGCTCCGGCACCGACGCGCCGCACGATCATGAGGATCAGCACGGCCGCGAGCACCGTCATGCCGACCGAGTTCGCCGCGCCCAGCGCCGGAACCCGCTCGGAGCGTGGCCGCCACGCCGCGAACACGTACGACGCCGCGATCACGGTGCCCCAGCCGATCACGGTGGCGACGGCCGCGTACCGGTTCTGGCTCCGGGCGTAGAGCGCCCGGGAGTGCAGCGCGAACAGGCCGTAGCCGATCAGGCCGGGCGCGAACGCGATGACGGCGGCGGCGAGCGTGACCGGGTTCGGGTCGGCGCTGCGGGACGCGGCCGCGAACAGGCGCCCGATCGGTGTCGCGGCGGCGATCAGCGCGGCCGCGCCGAACGCCGACAGCAGCAGCACGCCCGGGTCGAGGCGGCGAGCATCCGCCGGTAACCCTGGCTCGTCGCCGGTCGCGTGCGGTCGTGGCCAGGGCTGGATAGACCGAGGTCGCCACCGGTACCGCGAGCACCGCCCAGGGCACCAGGTAGATCGTCTGGGCGAGGGTGAACGTGAACAGCGAGACTTTGTCGGCCTCGTTCGCCAACCGGACGGCGACCGCGAGCGTCAGCTGCTGCGCGGCGACGGTGATCACGCCGACGGCCGCCAGCGGGCCCACGGTGCGCCGCGCATCGTCGGGGAAGCGGAAACTCGGCCGGCACGACAGGCCGAGCCCGCGTACCGGGATCACCAGGCACAGCGACAGCACGACCACGCCGAGCGTGGTGCCGACCGCGAGGATCAGCTGGCCGCCCTGGCTGACGCCGGGGATGTCGGGTCCGGTTCCACGGCGCCGTAGAGGGCGTACGTCGCGATCACCACGACGCTGGACAGCAGCGGGGCGAGCACCGGCCAGGCGAAGCGGCGGTGCGCCTGGAGCAGCCCGGTCAGCACGATGCCGATGCCGTACAGCGGGATCTGCGGTGCGAAGACGCGCAGCATCCGGGTACCGACGGCTGTCGTGGCCGGCCAGGTTTCCGACCGGTCGGCGCGAGCAGCAGCGAGACGATCGGGATGCGCGAAGACCGCGACCAGCACCGCCAGCGGCACGAGGATCGCGAGCACCCAGCGTGAGCAGCGCGGAGGCGGTCCGGCCGACGCCCCGCCGGTCGTCGCGCGGCGATCGCGCCGGCGACCAGCGGCACCACCAGGCTCGCCAGCGCCCCACCGGCGACGATCTCGAAGATGATGTTGGGGATCGTGTTCGCGGTCAGGTACGCCTGGCACAGACCGGGCCTGGCCACCCTGCCGAGCACCAGGGTGCGGCCGAAGCCGACGAGCCGGCTCAGCGCACGGTGAGCACGGCGATCAGCGCGGCGGCGCTGGCGAGCCGGCGTCCGGCCCACGCGCGCGGGGGTGGCCGGCGCGTCGGTGGCCACCGACGGCGTCAGCCGAGGAAGCGGGGGCGCTCGGACGCGCGGGTGGCGACATGATCGCTACGTCTACCGAGCGCGTCGAGTTCGCGCAGGCCGGGCGTCGACTCGATCACCTTGGTGAAGCTGACCTTCTCGCTGGCGGCGGTGAGCGCCGCGATGCCGGCGAGCAGCGCCGGCCGCGCCCCATCGGCACCGGTACGGGTGCGGCGGCCAGGCCGAGCAGCGCGCCGCAGCGCGTTGGCTCCGGCGTCGCCGAGCATGATCTCCTCGTCGAGGTCGGCGGGGAGCAGCCCGGCCGCGGCGCCGGCCGGCCCGGCGACCAGGCCGCCGGCGCGGCCGCCGGCGAGCAGCGGGGCGACGATCAGCGTGCCGGCCTTGAGCGCCCGGCCGGGGCGCAGGTCGAGCAGGTTGACCAGGTTGGCGGTGCCGGCGATCACGCCGGCGCCGAGCACGACGTTGACGAGCCGGCCGGCGGCCGCTGCGCGCCGGCGAGCCGGCGGCCCGGCTCGTCGGCGTCGACCAGGGCGCGCGCCGAACGCGGCGGCGCCGACCCCGACGATCTTGACCATGCCGCTGGTGACCCGGCCGTCGCGCAGCGCCGCAGACAGGTGGCCGCGGAAGCCCTTGGCGGCCTTCTGCTCGGGCCGGGCGCCGACGATGTCGTCATAGAGGCCGACGGCGCCGGCGCCCCGCCGGCGAGCAGCGCCGCCGCGGCGAGCGGGCCGGCTGCCGGCGCCGAGCGCGGCCGTCGCGGTCGCGGCGGCGGCCAGCGCCGGGCCCGCCGGCGAGGCTGACGGTGCGGCCGTGGAAGTTGGTGCGGTCGAGCTGCTGGTGGCGGGGCGAGGTCGCGGACCGGCGGCAGGGCGCCCGGGCGGCGAGCGCGCCGAGCGCCGACGAGCAGCCGGCGCCGGCGAGCGGCACCGGCTCCTCACTGGCGGCAGCTTCGGCAGCAGCGACGTTGGCGCTGGACGCGAGGCCGTAGTGGCCGGCCTTGCGGGTAGACCATCTGTTCGTTGAGGGCCAGCATGGCGGCGATGCGGCCCTGCGGGGTGTCGACGTTGTCGACGGTCGAGACGGTCTTGGACAGCGCCGCGTCGCCGGTGACGGCGCTGATCACGTTGCCCTGCCGGCCGTTGCCGGGGGCGCCGACCACGATCGGGCCGGGCTTGTCGAACTGGTCGATCATCGTGACCATGTTCGGGTTCTCCTGCGGCCGCGTCCTGGTCGCTGTAGGGCGGGGCGGCGACCACCACGACCGCCTCGGCCGGGGACCGTGATCCGGTGGGGCCGCCGGTGACGAAGATGTACCGGCCGCTGGTACGCGCTCAGCACCGTCGCGCGGTGGTGCCGATGACGCTCGGCGAGTGGTCCATCAGCACCGCGGCGAGCAGCGCGCTGGAGGTCTCGACGCCGTCGCTGTTCGCCGGCAGGCCGGTGATCGAGGTGGAGCTGACCGAGCGTCTCGGCGAGGTCGAGCAGCGGCTGCTGTTGGCCGGCTTGACGAACCTGTCCTCGATCTCGACCTGGCCGGTCACCTTCGCGCCCGGCCAGCGCGAGGTCGGCGAGCACGTCGTCGACGTACTTGGCGGACTGCTGCATGGACAGCACGAGCACCCGCCGGCCGGTGAGCTTGCCGGCCAGCAGCATCGGGGCGACCTCGGTGGCGAACTGCTCCTTCTGCCCGACCTCGTACTCGAGGCTGTCGACCTGGTCGCGGTACTGGCTGTTCTGCGGGAGATCTGCGTGACCTGGTGCTGCAGCTCGTCGGCGACCGGCCCGTTGAGCGCCGCGGTGCCGACGATGAGGCCGATGGCCAGCGCCAGGAAGACCGCCGTCAGCGAGACGACGTGGTACCGGAAATTGATCACGAGAACAGCCTTTGGATCGAGAAGATCAGGTTGTCCCACCACTCGGCGAGCACGCCGACGTACGCCCGGCCGACCGTGGAGACCGCGACCGCCGCCGCCATCGCGCGCGATCGCCGTCAGCACCAGCAGCAGCACGGCCGAGCCGGAGATGCGACTGCCGGTACAGCCGGCTGACGCCCTTCGCGTCGACCAGCTTGCCGCCGAGCTTGAGCCGGGTCAGGAACGTGGAGGCCATGCCGCCGCGGCCCTTGTCGAGGAACTCGACCAGCGTGTCGTGCGTGCCGACCGCCACGATCATGCGTGGCGCCCTTCTCGTCGGCGAGCAGCATCGCGATGTCCTCGCTGGTCGCCGCGGCCGGGAAGGTCAGCGCGGCCACGCCGAGCTGCTGCACCCGGGCCAGGCCCGGGGCGCGCCCGTCGGGGTACGCGTGCACGATGATCTCGGCGCCGCAGCGCAGCACGTCGTCGGTGACCGAGTCCATGTCGCCGATGATCATGTCGGGCGTGTACCCGGCCTCGACCAGCGCGTCGGCGCCGCCGTCGACACCGATCAGCACCGGCTTGAACTCGCGGATGTACGGCCGCAGCACGTCGAGGTCGGCCTTGTAGTCGTAGCCGCGCACCACGATCAGGCAGTGCCGCCCGGCGATCTTCGTGTCGACCTCGGGCACGCCGATGCCGTCGAGCAGGAGGTCCTTCTCCTGCTTGAGGTACTCCATGGTGTTCGCGGCGAACGCCTCGAGCTGCACCGACAGGCCCTCGCGCGCGTCGGCCATCGCCCGGTCGACCGTGTCGGCGTCCTGCCGCTGCCCGCTGGCGATCTTGCTCCTCGCCGACGAAGACGCGCGTCGCCGTCGATCCGGACCGAAGTCGCCCTCGCGCAGCTGGCGGAAGACGTCCTCGCCGAGGTCGTCGAGCAGCGCGATGCCGGCCTTGATCAGCGCCTCCGGCCCGAGGTTCGGGTAGCGGCCGGAGATCGACGGCTTCGCGTTGAGCACGGCGGCCACCCCGGCCGGCGACCAGCGAGTCGGCGGCGACCCGGTCGAGGTCGACGTGGTCGATGACCGCGATGTCGCCCGGGCGCAGCCGACCGACCAGGCGCTTGGTGCGCCGGTCGAGCCGTACGGTGCCGCTGACGACTGCCCGGCTCGGCGGCCCGGGTGCGGCGCAAGGTTGGTAGACGCATCGTCAACCATCCTGGCACGCCCGGACACGGGCGCCCGACACGACATGCTTTGGCTGCCCGCTGGAATCAATACCTGCTCGAGTCAATTGTCGCCGATGCCGTCACCGACGGGTCAGTGCGCGCCCGTCCCGCTTTTCTCCCGTCTGCGCCACCGCCAGCAGCTCCTCGGCGTGCGCGATGCCCAGATCCGAGTCGGGCAGGCCGGCGAGCATCCGGGCCAGTTCCCGGGACCGCTCGGTGTCGGCGACCGCGCGCACCCCGCTGGTGGTGACCGCGCCGCTGGTGTCCTTCGCGACCACCAGGTGCTGGTCGGCGAACGCGGCCACCTGCGGCAGGTGCGTCACGACGAGCACCTGGTGGCGCGCGGGCGAGCCGGGCCAGCCGCCTGCCGATCTCGACCGCGGCCTGACCGCCGACACCCGCGTCGACCTCGTCGAAGACCAGCGTGGGCGGGCCGCCGGACCCGGCGAACACCACCTCGATGGCGAGCATCACCCGGGACAGCTCGCCGCCGGACGCGCCCTTCTGCAGCGGCAGCGCCGGGCGCGCCCGGGTGCGGCGACCAGGCGCAGCTCGACCTCGTCGGCACCGTCCGGCCCGACGCCGCACTCGACGCCGCGCGACCGTGAGCGTCGGCTCGCCCCGGCCGGGACCTGCGGCGCGACCACGACCTCGATGCGCGCGTGCGGCATCGCCAGCCCGGCCAGCTCCACGGTCACGTCGTGCGGCGAACCGCACCGCCGCCGCCGACCGCGCCTTGGACAGATCGGCCGCGAGCACGGCGACCTCGCCGGCCAGCCGGATGCCGCTCCCGGTCGAGCTCCTCGAGCAGGTCGTCGGAGGTGTCCAGCTCGGCCAGGCGGGTCCGGGCGTGGTCGGCCCAGGCGATCACGCCGTCGACGTCTTCGGCGTACTTGCGGGTGAGCGCGCGCAGCGCGGCCCGGCGCTCGTAGATCGCCTGCAGCCGGTCGGGGTCGGCGTCGAGACTGGCCAGGTAGCCGCCGAGCTCGGCGGTGATGTCGGCGACGAGCGTGGACGCCTCGGCGATCCGGGCGGCCAGGTCGCCCAGCACCCGGTCGACGCCCGACTGCGACTCCAGCGTGCGGCGGGCCGCGGTCAGCAGCGCGTCGGCGTCGGGAGTGTCGTCGCCCGCGTCGGCGCCGCCCGCCGAGCGCGAGGTGCGCCGCCTGGGCCGCCGACCGCAGGCCCTCGGCGTGCTCGAGCCGCTGCGCCTCCTCGCGCAGCAACTCGTCCTCGCCGGGCTGCGGGTCGACCCGGGTGATCTCGTCGAGGCCCGAGCCGCAGCAGGTCGGACTCCTGGTTGCGCTCGCGGGCATGGCGGCGCCGGTCGTCGAGGTCGTCGGCGACCGCGCGCCAGCTGGTGAACAGCTCCCGCATCGCCGCCAGCAGCTTCTCGTGGTCGGCGCCCGGCGAAGCGGTCGAGCGAGGCGCGCTGCTCGGCCGGGCGCAGCAGCCGCAACTGGTCGGACTGGCCGTGCACGGCCAGCACGTGCTCGCCGATCTCGGCCAGCATCGACACCGGCACCGCCCGGCCGCCGACATGCGCCCGGGAGCGGCCCTCGACCGTCACCGTGCGCGACAGCAGCAGCTGCCGTCGCTGTCGACCTCGGCGCCGGCGTCGACGATGCGCGCCATCACCGTCGGCCGCGATGTCGGCGGGCGAGCCGCACGCCGCCCCTCGACGATGGCCCGGCCCGGATCGGCGCGCACCCGAGCCGCGTCGGCGCGGCCGCCGAACAGCAGGCCGAGGCCCGTCACGACCATCGTCTTGCCGGCGCCGGTCTCACCGGTGATGACGTTCATCCCCGGGTCAGCGGCAGCGTGGTGTCTTCGATGACGCCGAGCCCGGTGATGCGCAACTCCTCCAGCACAGCTCAAGACAGTAGACGCCCGGTACGACAGACGGAAAGCTCCACGACGCGCCGACCGCACCCGAAACAGCCCGTGGCCTGCGGAAATCTCAGTTCGTGCCGTTTGCTCGATTCCGCCAGCCGTCGACCGGCAGCGCGAACTTCGCCACCAGCCGGTCGGTGAACGGGCGCGGCTGCAGGCGCACCACCCGGACCGGCAGCGCGCCCCGGCGCACGGTGGCCGTGGCTCCCGGCGCCACTCGATGACTCCGCCGGCCGTCGCAGCTCACGACGGCGCCCGGCCCGTACGGGTCGACGGTGACCGTGATCGTCGAGGTCGGCGCGGTCACCAGCGCCCGGCTGAACAGCGCGTGCGCGCTGATCGGCACCAGCAGCAGCGCCTCGACCTCCGGCCAGACCACCGGCCCACCGGCGGAGAACGCGTACGCCGTCGAGCCGGTCGGCGTCGCGCAGACGACGCCGTCGCAGCCGTACCGCGACAGCGCCCGCCCGTCGACCTCGACCAGCAGCTCGAGCATGCGCTCCCGGTCGCCCTTCTCCACGGTGACCTCGTTGAGCGCCCACGACTCGCCGACGACCTCGCCGCCGTGCTCGACGGTCACGTCGACGGTGAGCCGCTCGTCGACCGTGTAGTCGCGGGCGACCAGGTCGCGGACGGCCTCGTCGAGGTCGGCGATCTCGGCCTCGGCGAGGAACCCGACCTGGCCGAGGTTGATGCCGAACAGCGGCGCCTTGGCCGGCCGCGCCAGCTCGGCGGCGCGCAGCAGGGTGCCGTCGCCGCCGAGCGCGCAGACGATCTCGACGCCCTCGGCCGCGTCCGCGCCGCCACCGGGACCGCCCCGGGGATCGCCAGGTCGCTCGGCCTCCTCGGCGATCACCCGCACCGTCGAAACCCGCCGTCGATCAGGTCGCGCGGCCACCGCCCGGGCGTGCTCGGTGCTGTCCTTGCGGCCGGTGTGCGTCACCAGCAGCGCGGCACGCGTCACGGTGTCTCCCCACTGGTCACGCCGGCCTCGACCACCCGCCGGATCTCGTCCGGCGTCGACGACGGATTCGCCGCGCCGCAACCACAGGAAGAATTCCACGTTGCCTGAGGGACCCGGCAGCGGGCTGGTCACCACCCCGGCCACGCCGAGCCCGCGCTGGGCCGCCTCGCCGGCCACGGCGAGCACCGCGTCGGCGCGCAGCGCCGGGATCGCGCACGACGCCGCCCGAGCCGACCCGCTCCCGGCCGACCTCGAACTGCGGCTTGACCATCGGCACCAGGTCGCCGTCGGGGGCCAGGCACGACGACGAGCGCGTCGAGCACCAGTCGCAGCGAGATGAACGACAGGTCGGCGACGATCAGGTCCGCCGACGCCGCCGATGTCGTCCGGGGTCAGCGTGCGCACGTTGGTACGGTCATGCACGCGTACCCGCTCGTCGGTGCGGATCGGCCAGGCGAGCTGCCCGTACCCGACGTCGACCGCGACGACCTCCCGGGCACCGCCGCGCAGCAGCACGTCGGTGAAGCCGCCGGTGGACGCGCCCGCGTCGAGGCAACGCCGGCCCGCGACGACCAGCCCCGGCGGCATGAACGCGGCCAGCGCGCCGGCCAGCTTGTGCCCGCCCCGCGAGACGTACTCCGTCGTCGGATCGCCGCCACGGACCAGCACCGGGTCGGCCGGGTCGACCATCGCCGCGACCTTGCCCGCGACCGTGCCGCGCACCTCGACCCGGCCCGCGGCGACCAGTTCGGCCGCCTGCTCCCGGGACCGGGCGAGACCCCGCCGGACGAGTTCGGCATCGAGCCGGATGCGGCGCGCCATCGTGTCGGATCGACCGGTCAGTTGGTGTCGATGCGGGCGAGGGTCGCCTGCAACGTCTGCTGCGCCTCGGCGAACGCCGCGACCTGCTCGGCCGGCAGCCGGCCCGCGCACCTCGTCGATCCGCGCCAGGGCCGCGGCGAGGTGTGCCTGGAAGGCCGCGTCGGGCTCGAACGCTTCCTCGTCGATCAAGGCGTCGTCGTCATTGAAGTCGTCATCGTCGAAGTCGTCGGCGACCACGTCGTCGTCACCGAACTCGCCGTCGATCGGACCGTCGGCCGGCCCCGTGACACCGGTGTGCGGTGCCACGGGTCGCCCGAATGTCGGCTCGGTCACGAGGAGCCGCCGCTACCCGTACCCGTGGCGGACTTCTTCGCCGTTGACTTGGCTCCGGTCTTCTTGGCCGTCGCCTTCGCGGTCTTCGCCGGCGACTTCGCCGCGGCCTTCTTACCGGCCGTCTTCGCGGGCCCCGACGTCTTCGCCGGCGCCTTGGTGGCGGTCGTCTTGGTCGCGGCTGACGGACTCGTGGCCGCCTTCGCCGGAGCGGACGCGGGCTTGTCGGGCACCGACGACGTTGCCGGCTGCGACGCCGTCTTCGCCGGGGGCGCCCCCTTCGTCGCCGGAGTCGTCTTGCCTGCCGAAGTCGTCTTGCTCGCCGCGGCGGTCTTGGCGTCGCCGGGGCGGTCTTGGTCGCCGGTCGGCGGTCTTGGTCGCCACGGTCTTCTTCGCGACCGTCTTGCGCGCCACCGCCGTCTTGCTCGCCGCGGCCGGCTTCGACGCCGCTTCCGGCGCCGCTGGGGTCGCCGTCGCAGCCGTGGCCGTCGTCGTCGCGGCGCCACCGGAACCGGCCGCCCGCAGTTCACGCTCGAGTTCGTGGACGCGCTTGGTCAGATCGTTGACCTCGTCCATCGTCGCCAGCCCGACCCGACCGAGGGTGCGGTCGAGTTCTACCTTGATCATGCGAGCCATCGCCTCGCGATTGGCCGCGCCCGCGCTCACGAGATCGTCGGCGAGTGACTGCAGCTGTTCGGCGGTCGCGCCGCCCTTGCCCGCGACCCGTTGTGCGATCTTCAAGGCCTTCTTGCGGGAGGTCTCAGTCAGCCCGAGCGCCAGCTCGTAGTAGGCCCGCCATGCGTCCTGTTGTGCCACCAATGTCTCCTCACGCCAGTTGTCGGCAGAAGTATCCCAGGGCACCACGCTACAAGGCCGCGACGACACGGCGAGTGCGGTACCGTCGATGCCGCGCGGTTCCGTTCCGATATGGGGCCGCACGCTGCGTGTCCGCCGCCGTGTATCGTTCCGGCGACGCTGACTGAGGGAGATCAATGGCCACAGTGGACGAGTGCCGCGCCGCGCTCACGACTCTCGCCGCCCGCCTCGATGCGAACGCCGACGAGACGTCCGCCAAGATCGATCTCGACCGGCCGCTGGCGTGCACGGTGCGTGACCTCGGTGTCTCGTTTCACGGCCGGCTGGCCGACGGCCGCCTCGTTGGCATGACCGACGGCGACGACCCGGGCGCGAAGATCCGCCTGACCGCCGACAGCGACGATCTGGTGGCCCTGGTCGACGGCAAGCTCGATTTCACGAAGGCGTTCATGGGCGGCCGGCTCAAGGTCGACGCGAACATGTTCGACATGCTGAAACTCCGCAAACTGCTGTAGCCGGCTCGCATCCGACCGCGCGGCTAGGCGCCGATGCGCAGCTCCGTCAGCACTTTCGTGGCCGCCTCGCTGGTGCCCGAAATCGTGCCGTTCCCGCCCGCCCACAGCCATCGCGGCCAGGGCGGCCAGCGCGGCCACGGGCGACCCGGCCCCGTCGATCGTCAGGTCGACGCCGTCGCGATGGACGTGCCAACCCCCAAGATCAAGATCTTCTTCCACTGCCACGGGTACGCGTACCGCGCCGCCCGCGAGCCCGCCCAGGTCCCGTGACACCCACGTCGGCCGGTCGCTCGCCGGTGCCGCGAGCAGGTCGGCGGGCGTGGAGACGCCGGTCAGCACGAGCAGCGAGTCCATCCGGCGCGTTGACGGCACCCTCGATGTCGGTGTCGAGCCGATCGCCGATCACCACCGGCCGTTTCGCGCCAACCTTGTCGGCCGCGCTCCGGAACAGCGCCGGCGCCGGTTTGCCCACGATCGTGTCGGGCTGCCGGTCGAGCGCCGTCGCCAGCGCGGCCACGAGAGATCCGTTGCCGGGCAACTCGCCGCGGGGCGAGGGAAGCGTCCTGTCTGCGTTCGTGGCGACCCAGGACGCGCCCGCCCGGACCGCCACGCAGGCCTCGGCGAGATGCGGCCAGCCGACCTCCCGCGCGTAGCCCTGCACGACAGCTTTCGGATGGTCGTCCGCCGACGTGACCGGCCGGAGCCCGACCTCCATGATTTCGGCGGTGAGCGCCGGTCCGCCGACGACCAGCACGGCGTCGCCCGGCTCCAGCTGGTCCGCGAGCAACCGGGCGGACGCCTGCGCCGACGTCACCACCTCGGCCGACTGGGCGGCGATGCCGATTCCCACCAACAACTCGGCGACTTCGACTGCTCGCCGGGATGCGTTGTTCGTCGCGTACGCGACCCGTGAACCACCCTTGATCAGCGCGTTAAGCGCCTCGACGGCGCCGTCGACCGGCTCATGGCCGAGAACGACGACACCGTCGAGGTCAAAGATGAAAAGGTCGTACGCGTCGACAAGGCTGTCGACATCTCTCACTCGGCGGAACCTCTCTCGGAGTCGCGCGCCTCGGCGACGATTGGCGTGAACGGGTCCGTTGACGGTGACGGCGCGCTGCCGGGTGCGGGCGCTACCGGTTCGTAGTCCTCCCACTCGTCGTCCTCATCATCGGCCGTCGTCCGCGTCGTCGTCAACCACGTCGAAGTCGTCGTCGTTCTGGTCGTCTTCGACCGGGTCGAGGTCATCCTCGTCGTCGTCGTCGTCCTCGTCGTCGAGGTCGTCGTCGTCGTCGTCGTCTTCGTCGTCTTCGTCGTCTTCGTCGTCGTTCGTCGAGGTCGTCATCGTCGTCGTTGTCATCGTCTTCATCGTTGACGACGACGTCGACCGAGTCGCGCGTCTCGCCGACCCGGGCCTCCGCTTCGGCCCGATCGTCCATCTCACCGTGCGCCAGCGCCAATCCGAGTTCCGGATCGTCGGCCTCGTCGGCCTCTTCGAGCACGATGCCGTCGAGGTCGAGCAGCCGGTCAGCCGCGTCGGTGTCGCCGTCCGGGTCAACCTCCAGCGCGCGCGCGAACCACTCCCGCGCTTCCTCGCGGCGTCCACCTCGAACAGCGCGTCGGCGTACGCGTACCGCAACCGGGCCGCCCACGGCGCGTCCGCGGTCAGCTCACGGATCTGCAGCATCGAGACGCGGCTTCGTTCTGGCCCATGTCCCGGCGCGCACCCGCCGCCACGATCAGCAGCTCGATCGCCTCGGCCGAGTCCAGCTTTCCGCCGGCCGACCGGAAGATGTCGATCGCCTTCTCCGGACGGCCCAGTGCACGCTCGCAGTCGGCGAGGATCGCCAGGTGCGTCTGCTTACCGCTCATCCGGTGGTAGGTACGGATCTCGGACACCGCGGTCTGCCACTCCCCGGCGTGGTAGGCGGCGATGCCAACGGCCTCCCGGACCACGGCGATCCGCGACGCGAGACGCCGAGCCGCGATGGCGTGCGCGAGGGCCAGTTCCGGCTCCTCTTCGAAGAGCTGGCCGGCCATCACGAGGCGCCGGGCCACCGTGTCGGCGACGCCTCGGGCCAACGCCCGCAATTCGTCACGAACGCTCGAGTCGAGCTCGTCGGCCGTCACGTCATCGGGGATCGCGGGACCTTCGTCATGCGTCGGACGACCCTCGGCATCGTCCGAGGCACGTGCCGGCGGACGCGCGGTGCGGTCATCGCGCACGAAACCGGTGTTGCGGGGACGGTCGTCACGCTGCAAGCCACCGGTGCGAGGGCGGTCGTCGCGCTGGTAGCCACCGGTGCGGGGACGATCGTCGCGGGCGGGTGCTCCGGTGCGCGGACGGTCATCACGCTGGAAGCCGCCCGTGCGGGGGCGGTCGTCGCGCTGGAAGCCGCCCGTGCGGGGACGGTCGTCGCGCTGGTAGCCACCGGTGCGGGGACGATCGTCGCGGGCGGGTGCTCCGGTGCGCGGACGGTCGTCACGCTGGAAGCCCTCGGTACGCGGGCGATCGTCACGCTGCTGGTAACCACCCGTGCGCGGACGATCGTCACGGGAACGGTCGTCGCGGGGGCGGTCGTCGCGCGGCTGGTAGGAGCCGGTGCGCGGACGATCATCGCGTTGGAAGCCGCCAGTCCGGGGCCGGTCGTCGCGCTGATATCCACCGGAGCGCGGGCGATCGTCACGGCCGGCGAACCCTCCGGTGCGCGGACGGTCGTCACGCTGCTGGTAACCACCCGCGCGCGGGCGATCATCGCGGGACTGGTATCCACCCGTGCGGGGACGGTCGTCGCCTGGTGACCCGCCGGTGCGGGGACGGTCGTCACGCTGCTGGTAGCCACCCGTGCGGGGACGGTCGTCACGTGGTGCCCCGCCGGTGCGGGGACGGTCGTCACGCTGCTGGTAGCCACCCGTGCGCGGCCGATCGTCACGGCCGGCGAACCCTCCGGTGCGGGGACGGTCGTCACGCTGCTGGTAACCACCCGTGCGCGGCCGATCATCGCGGGACTGGTAGCCACCGGTGCGCGGACGATCATCGCGCTGATTTCCGCTCGTGCGCGGACGGTCGTCGCCACGGATGCCGTCGCGCGGACGGTCGTCACGGGAGGGGAATCCCCCGGTGCGGGGACGGTCATCACGCTGGAAGCCACCGGTGCGCGGACGGTCATCTCCGCTGCGGAAGCTCTCGCGCGGACGGTCATCGCGTGACTGGTAGCCCCCGGTCCGCGGGCGGTCGTCGCGTGGGGTGCCCCCGGTCCGTGGCCGATCGTCGCGCTGCTGGTAGCCACCGGTGCGCTGGCGGTCGTCGCGTGGGGTGCCGCCCCCGGTGCGTGGCCGATCGTCGCGGTAGGAACCCGACGGGCTACTGCGGAACCCGCCACGGTCGCCGCCCGTGCCGCGGTGTCCGTCGTGCCGGGCCGCACCGCGGTCCTGGTTCCGGTCCTGACCGCGGTCGCCGCCGGCGCCACGGGCCTTGTCGGGGGCGCCATCGCGCCCATGTCGCTTGTCGCGGTGGCCGTCGTCCGGCGTAGCAGCACTCACGATCTACATCCTTCCAAATGGCGAATGGCAGCGGAGGCGCAAACGCGGGGTAATGCGAACACACGTTGGGTAAAGCTGGCTCGGCTGGGTCAAGCTGACCCGCCGACACATCAATCAGGCACACAGTGGACGCGCCCATGACGAAGTCACGGACGGCAAACGCAGTTGGGGGCCGCCTACAGGCGGCCCCCAACTGGAAGGTTTGTCCGGCGACGTCCTACTCTCCCACACCCTCGCGAGTGCAGTACCATCGGCGCTGGCAGGCTTAGCTTCCGGGTTCGGAATGTTACCGGGCGTTTCCCTGCCGCTATGATCACCGTAACTCTATCAAACACACAACCACACACACCCCCGGATGATGCCTGGGGGGTTGGCTGTTGTCTGGGAGTTGCACAGTGGACGCGTAGCATGTTTGTAGGTCAAGTCCTCGGCCTATTAGTACCAGTCAACTGAACACATTACTGTGCTTACATTTCTGGCCTATCAACCCAGTCGTCTGGCTGGGGGCCTTAACCCACATGGGGTGGGATACCTCATCTTGAAGCAGGCTTCCCGCTTAGATGCTTTCAGCGGTTATCCCTTCCGAACGTAGCTAACCAGCCGTGCTCCTGGCGGAACAACTGGCACACCAGAGGTTCGTCCGTCCCGGTCCTCTCGTACTAGGGACAGCCCTTCTCAAGTATCCTACGCGCACGGCGGATAGGGACCGAACTGTCTCACGACGTTCTAAACCCAGCTCGCGTACCGCTTTAATGGGCGAACAGCCCAACCCTTGGGACCTACTCCAGCCCCAGGATGCGACGAGCCGACATCGAGGTGCCAAACCATCCCGTCGATATGGACTCTTGGGGAAGATCAGCCTGTTATCCCCGGGGTACCTTTTATCCGTTGAGCGACACCGCTTCCACTTGCCAGTGCCGGATCACTAGTCCCGACTTTCGTCCCTGCTCGACTTGTCAGTCTCACAGTCAAGCTCCCTTGTGCACTTGCACTCAACACCTGATTGCCAACCAGGCTGAGGGAACCTTTGGGCGCCTCCGTTACATTTTAGGAGGCAACCGCCCCAGTTAAACTACCCACCAGACACTGTCCCTGAACCGGATAACGGTCCTAGGTTAGATACCCAAATCCAACAGAGTGGTATTTCAACGTTGACTCCACCCACACTGGCGTGTGAGCTTCACAGTCTCCCACCTATCCTACACAATTACATTCAGATACCAATGTCAAGCTATAGTAAAGGTCCCGGGGTCTTTCCGTCCTGCCGCGCGTAACGAGCATCTTTACTCGTAATGCAATTTCGCCGGGCCTATGGTTGAGACAGTAGGGAAGTCGTTACGCCATTCGTGCAGGTCGGAACTTACCCGACAAGGAATTTCGCTACCTTAGGATGGTTATAGTTACCACCGCCGTTTACTGGCGCTTAAGTTCTCAGCCTCGCCCCGAAAGGCTAACCGGTCCCCTTAACGTTCCAGCACCGGGCAGGCGTCAGTCCATATACGTCGTCTTACGACTTTGCATGGACCTGTGTTTTTAGTAAACAGTCGCTTCCCCCTGGTCTCTGCGGCCACCTCCCGCTCCACCCGAAAAGGATTTCACGGATTGTGGCCCCCCTTATCCCGAAGTTACGGGGGTAATTTGCCGAGTTCCTTAACCATAGTTCGCCCGATCGCCTCGGTATTCTCTACCTGACCACCTGTGTCGGTTTGGGGTACGGGCCGCTTGAAGCTCGCTAGAGGCTTTTCTCGGCAGCATAGGATCACTGACTTCACCTAAATCGGCTCGGCATCACGTCTCACCCTCATGCACCACGGATTTGCCTATGGTGCGGGCTACACGCTTACCCCGGCACAACCACCGGCCGGGTTCAGCTACCTTCCTGCGTCACCCCATCGCTCAACTACTACCCACCAAGATCCCAACCACATCACCCATCACCCCGAAAGGATCAAGACTCAGCAGGAGGTTAGTACAGTGAGGTTCATCGTGGGCGCTCCTTCGCGGGTACGGGAATATCAACCCGTTGTCCATCGACTACGCCTCTCGGCCTCGCCTTAGGTCCCGACTCACCCAGGGCGGATTAGCCTGCCCCTGGAACCCTTGGTCATCCGGCGGAAGGGTTTCTCACCCTTCTTTCGCTACTCATGCCTGCATTCTCACTCGTACGGCGTCCACAGCTAGATCACTCTGCTGCTTCACCCGCCGCACGACGCTCCCCTACCCATCCACACACCTAGACCAGGCCAACAAATGACCAAGCCGGGTTATTGTGTGAATGCCACAGCTTCGGCGGTGTACTTGAGCCCCGCTACATTGTCGGCGCGGAACCACTTGACCAGTGAGCTATTACGCACTCTTTCAAGGGTGGCTGCTTCTAAGCCAACCTCCTGGTTGTCTATGCGATCCCACATCCTTTTCCACTTAGCACACGCTTAGGGGCCTTAGCTGGTGATCTGGGCTGTTTCCCTCTCGACTACGAAGCTTATCCCCCGCAGTCTCACTGCAACGCTCTCACTTACCGGCATTCGGAGTTTAGCTGACTTCAGTAAGCTTGTGGGCCCCCTAGGCCATCCAGTGCTCTACCTCCGGCAAGAAACACGTCACGCTGCACCTAAATGCATTTCGGGGAGAACCAGCTATCACGGAGTTTGATTGGCCTTTCACCCCTAACCACAGGTCATCCCCCAACTTTTCAACGTTGGTGGGTTCGGCCCTCCACGCGGTCTTACCCGCGCTTCAGCCTGCCCATGGCTAGATCACTCCGCTTCGGGTCTAGAGCATGCGACTGAACGCCCTGTTCAGACTCGCTTTCGCTACGGCTCCCCCACACGGGTTAACCTCGCCACATGCCACTAACTCGCAGGCTCATTCTTCAAAAGGCACGCCGTCACCCACCCAGACATAAATGCCTGCCAGGCTCCGACGGATTGTAGGCAAACGGTTTCAGGTACTATTTCACTCCCCTCCCGGGGTACTTTTCACCTTTCCCTCACGGTACTAGTCCGCTATCGGTCACGAGGTAGTATTTAGCCTTACCAGGTGGTCCTGGCAGATTCACAGCAGATTTCAGGGGTCCGCTGCTACTCGGGAACACACACAGAAGGTTTGCAGTTTTCGCATACCGGACTCTCACCGTCTACGGTGCCGCTTCCCAACGACTTCCGCTAACCACAAACTTGATAACTCCTCGACCGGGTGTCAGCCCGATCAGCGTGGTCCCACAACCCCGCACACGCAACCCCTGACAGGTATCACACGCGCACGGTTTAGGCTCGATCCGCTTTCGCTCGCCACTACTCACGGAATCACTATTGTTTTCTCTTCCTGCGGGTACTGAGATGTTTCACTTCCCCGCGTTCCCTCCACACACCCTATGTGTTCAGGTGCAGGTGACACCACATGACTGATGCCGGGTTCCCCCATTCGGACACCCTGGGATCACAGCTAGGTTGACAGCTCCCCCAGGCCTATCGCGGCCTCCCACGTCCTTCATCGGCTCCTCGTGCCAAGGCATCCACCGTTTGCCCTTAAAAACTTGACCACAAAGATGCTCGCGTCCACTGTGCAATTCTCAAACAACAGACAGAAACCCCCCGGAACACAACCACCAACACCACCACCCGAACCCGGGCCACGCAGCTGGTTTGGTCATTAGGAAGGCCTGTGCTGAAAAACAACCCCGTCACCGGTGTTGTTCTTTCAGGACCCAACAGGATGCCATCGATTTGTCACCCACCATCCGGCGACGTCACCTTCACGCTGTTCCACGCCGGCGAACCAGCAGTACTAAGCCCGGTAACAACCGAACAATGAATTGGCCAGTGTCTCCGCCCATGAGCACCCGAGACACACATTCGGTGTCTGACGGGCTTCTCTGACCACACCGTCTCCAGTGTGGTGAGTGCTCCTTAGAAAGGAGGTGATCCAGCCGCACCTTCCGGTACGGCTACCTTGTTACGACTTCGTCCCAATCGCCAGCCCCACCTTCGACCACTCCCTCCCACAAGGGGTTAGGCCATGGGCTTCGGGTGTTGCCGACTTTCGTGACGTGACGGGCGGTGTGTACAAGGCCCGGGAACGTATTCACCGCAGCAATGCTGATCTGCGATTACTAGCGACTCCGACTTCACGGGGTCGAGTTGCAGACCCCGATCCGAACTGAGACCGGCTTTTTGGGATTCGCTCCACCTTACGGCATCGCAGCCCTTTGTACCGGCCATTGTAGCATGCGTGAAGCCCTGGACATAAGGGGCATGATGACTTGACGTCATCCCCACCTTCCTCCGAGTTGACCCCGGCAGTCTTCGATGAGTCCCCGGCATAACCCGCTGGCAACATCGAACGAGGGTTGCGCTCGTTGCGGGACTTAACCCAACATCTCACGACACGAGCTGACGACAGCCATGCACCACCTGTGACCGCCCCCGAAGGACCTGCCATCTCTGACAGTTTTGCGGCCATGTCAAACCCAGGTAAGGTTCTTCGCGTTGCATCGAATTAATCCGCATGCTCCGCCGCTTGTGCGGGCCCCCGTCAATTCCTTTGAGTTTTAGCCTTGCGGCCGTACTCCCCAGGCGGGGCGCTTAATGCGTTAGCTGCGGCACAGAGAACCGGAGAGGTCCCCCACACCTAGCGCCCAACGTTTACAGCGTGGACTACCAGGGTATCTAATCCTGTTCGCTCCCCACGCTTTCGCTCCTCAGCGTCAATATCGGCCCAGAGACCCGCCTTCGCCACCGGTGTTCCTCCTGATATCTGCGCATTTCACCGCTACACCAGGAATTCCAGTCTCCCCTACCGAATTCTAGCCTGCCCGTATCGGCTGCAAGCCCGCGGTTGAGCCGCGGGTTTTCACAGCCGACGCAACAAGCCGCCTACGAGCTCTTTACGCCCAATAATTCCGGACAACGCTCGCGCCCTACGTCTTACCGCGGCTGCTGGCACGTAGTTGGCCGGCGCTTCTTCTGCAGGTACCGTCACTCTCGCTTCGTCCCTGCTGAAAGAGGTTTACAACCCGAAGGCCGTCATCCCTCACGCGGCGTCGCTGCATCAGGCTTCCGCCCATTGTGCAATATTCCCCACTGCTGCCTCCCGTAGGAGTCTGGGCCGTGTCTCAGTCCCAGTGTGGCCGGTCGCCCTCTCAGGCCGGCTACCCGTCGTCGCCTTGGTAGGCCATTACCCCACCAACAAGCTGATAGGCCGCGAGCCCATCCCTGGCCGAAAAACTTTCCACACCCAACGATGCCGCCAAATGTGAATATCCGGTATTAGCCCCCGTTTCCGAGGGTTATCCCAAAGCCAAGGGCAGGTTACTCAC
This sequence comes from uncultured Actinomycetota bacterium, assembly GCA_963797605.1. Lineage (GTDB taxonomy): Bacteria > Actinomycetota > Actinomycetes > Mycobacteriales > Micromonosporaceae > DASQPR01. The sequence goes on from CAWCPX010000017.1 coordinate 42,783, forward strand.
GTGTTACTCACCCGTTCGCCGCTCGAGTACCCCGAAGGGCCTTTCCGCTCGACTTGCATGTGTTAAGCACGCCGCCAGCGTTCGTCCTGAGCCAGGATCAAACTCTCCAACAAAAAACTGTGTTGAAAAATCCTCCCAGCAAACAAAACAACAAATCTGGCTGTTGTTTCTTTACCAAAGGAATCCCAAACCACCGAAGTGGCACGGGGTATCAATATGCCATTACATGGCACTGGCTTTTCAATAGCACCCTGTTGAGTTCTCAAAGAACAACCACACACCGAATTCCGGCCGCACAACTGTGCGACAGGCAATCGGGGCAACCGTTCAAACTTACATGACCAGTTTCGCGTCGTCAAATCCGGACTAAATCCGATATCGCCGAGCCCTGCTCATTTATTTCCAGTGCCTGAAGCCGCCAGCAATTGCTGTCTAACTTCAGAAGATTTGGGAAGCGCGGCTGCGCCGCACTGCCTCGTGAGACTCTACCCGGTCAGTGCCGCACAGCCAAATCGCTCGCCGTGTCGCGCCGCCCACAGTTTCTATCTCGGTCGTCAGCCAACCGGCGCCGTTTTCGCGTCGCCATGTCGCTCTGACTTGGAGAAAGTTACCCGCTCCCCGGCGGCCATGCAAATCGAGATCACATGGCGCCGGTCACAACATGCGCCGTCGTCATTGCGAGGTACGCGTGGAATGGGCCTGCATTTGATCGAATACGCAGGTCAGAACGCTACCTCGACGCCGGCGATCGTCTTCTTGCCTCGCCGCAACACCAAAAACTTTCCGTGCAACAGGTCCGGCGCACCCATCACGGACTCCGGATCCGTGACCCTGACGTTGTTGACGTAGGCGCCACCTTCGGCAATCGCACGACGGGCCTCGTTCATGCTCGCCACCAGCCCGGACTCCTTCAGGAGCACGGCCACGGTCGGCATTTCACCCGCCACCTGCAACAACCCGGTCTCGGCGAGCGCGGCCCGCAGCGTGCCGGCACCGAGGCTTTCCAGCGCACCACGACCGAACAGTGCCTGCGAGGCCGCGATCACCTGTTCGGTCTCCGCGGCCCCGTGGACGAGGGTGGTCAGGTCGCCAGCGAGTGCACGCTGGGCTTCCCGGGCACCCGGACGCTCCGCCGTCGACTTCTCGAGCTCCAGCAGCTCCTCCTGCGAGCGGAAGCTGAAGTAGCGCAGGTAGCGGGCCACGTCGCGGTCATCGGTGTTGAACCAGAACTGGTAGAACTCGTAGGGACTGGTCAGCTCCGGATCGAGCCAGATCGCGTTGCCCTCGCTCTTGCCGAACTTCGTGCCGTCGGACTTGGTCACGAGCGGTGTCGAGAACGCCTGCACCGGTCCGGCACCACGGCGCCGGATGAAGTCGATGCCGGCGGTGATGTTGCCCCACTGGTCGGAGCCGCCGAATTGGAGCTGGCACCCGTACCGGCGATGAAGCTCGAAAAAGTCATTCGCCTGTAGCAGTTGGTAACTGAACTCGGTGAAGCTGATGCCGCTTTCGAGTCGCGCCTTGACCACCTCGCGCGCGAGCATCTTGCTGACCGGGAAGTGTTTGCCGACCTCGCGCAGGAAGTCGAGCGCGGAGATCTGGCCGGTCCAGTCGAGGTTGTTGACGAGCGTCGCCGCGTTGGCGCCTTCGTAACTCATGAACGGCGACAGTTGTGAGCGGATGTTTTCCACCCATCCGGTGACGACCTCGGTGCTGTTGAGCACGCGTTCGCCGACCTCGCGGGGGTCGCCGATCATGCCGGTGGCCCCGCCGACGAGCAGTAGCGGTCGATGCCCCGCCAGTTGCAGCCGCCGCGCCGTCAACACCTGCACCAGGTGCCCCACGTGCAGGCTGGCGCCGGTCGGGTCGAATCCGACATAGAACGTGGCCGGCGCACCGCCGAGAAGTTTGTGCAGTTCGGTGAGGTCGGTCGAGTCCTGGATCAGGCCGCGCCACTGGAGGTCGTCAAGAAGGTTCACACGGTCGATTGTTCACCATGCAAGGTCAAGACCAACATCCGGTTTCGATGGGTACGCCCATCCGGTTCCGGGGTAACTCCGAGGTTGGCGCTGCATGCTCGATAGATACCGTCGCATCGAAGGTGACCAGGAGGCACGTCATGCCGGAAGATCCGATCACACCCGAGCCCGCCGAGCCGACCGCCGTGACCGAACCGATTCCCGCGCCTCCGGTGGCGACTCCACCGCCCGCCGCCGCCCCGCCGCCCGCAACTCCACCAACGGCACCGCCCGCCGCATGGCCCGCGGCGGCACCACCGGTGGCGCCACCACCTGCGGCTCCGCCCGTCACCGCCCAGGCCAACCCGTACCCTGGCGCGGCCTACCCGGGCGCGGCCCCATACGCCGACGCTCCGGCATACCCGAACGCACCCGCGGCCAGTCGACCGCCGAGCGCCTGGCGCCGTGGTCCCTGGTGGGGTTACCTCGTCGCCGGATTGATCGGTCTGATCATCGGCGCCGCCGTCTGCGGCGGTCTCGTGGCCGTCTCCGATCACGTCGGCCGGGGCGATGACCACGGTCGGTTCCAGCGATTCGATCACGGGGGCCAGCAGTGGCCGCGGCAGTTCGGACCGGGACAACGGCCCGGCGGACCGTTCAACCAGCCCGGTGGGACCAACCAATCGACGCCCGTGCCCGTGACGCCGGCGCCTACGTCGACGAGCTGACCGTTTCCGGTTGGCTCGGCCGGACCGACTCCCAGAGCAGCGCCGCCGCGTAGGTCCGCCAGGGTGCCCACGCGGCGCCGCGCTCGTCGACCTGCTTGATCGTCGGGACGTCGGCCTCGCTCCATGCCCGGCGTACGGCTCGGCGGATGCCCAGGTCACCGGCTGGGAGGATGTCGACCCGGTGCAGCTGGAAGATCATGAACAGGTCGGCGACCCAGCGACCGATGCCACGGACCGAGGTCAACGTGGTGAACGCCTCGGTGTCGGTCAGGTGGTCGAGGTGTTCGACGTCGATGGCGCCGGAGCGCTGCATGTCGGCGAGTCCGGTCATGTAGTCGGCTTTGGCTCGGGACGCGCCGCACGCGATGAGGCCCGGCCGGCCGAGCGCGATGATCCCGGGTGGGTCGGGCAGCCGGCCGATCGCGGCGTGGATGCGGTCGAACATGAGCATCGCGACGTTCGTCGAGATCTGCTGACCGGCGATGTGGAAGATGAGCGCGGAGAATTTCGTGTCACCGGCTCGTTTCATGTCCGGCCAGTGGAACGGATCCGGGTGCCCGTGGAGCCGGGCGAGATCGCGGAGCGCCGGATCTTTGCGGATCAGGCTCGCGTACGCGTGCACAAGCTGTGCATTGGCTTTCTCGGCACCGGACACACCGCCATTGTCATCGAAATACGGTCCGGGCTGGTCAAACAACTCCGATTGAGGCCCAGAGCAGCGCGGCAGCGTATGTGCGCCACGGCGACCAGGCGGCGCCACGCTCCTGCACTTCCTTGATCGACGGCACGGCCGGCAACTTCCATACCTTGCCGACGGCCTGCCGGATGCCGAGATCACCGGAGGGCAGCACGTCGACCCGGTGCAGCTGAAAGATCATGAACATCTCCGCCGACCAGCGTCCGATGCCTCGCACCGCCGTCAGCATCGTGAAGACCTCGTCATCGCTGAGCCCATCGAGGTGTTCGACGTCGATTTGACCGGACAGCTGCGCCTCGGCGAGCCCGACCAGGTAGGACGACTTCGCGTGCGAAAACCCGAATGAGAACAACCCGTCCGCGCCTAACCCGACGATGCCGGCCGGGTCCGGACGGCGGCCGAGACCCGCGCGCAGACGGTCGTAGAGCGACAGGGCGACCGCCGTCGAGATCTGCTGGCTCGCGATGTGGAGCACGAGCGCCGCGAACTTGCTGGAGCCGGTGCGGCCGCCGTCGTTCCAGCCGAAGGGGTCCGGGTGCCCGTGCACCCGGGCGAGATCCCGGAGCGCGGGGTCCTTGCGGATCAGGCTCGCGTACGCGTGCGTGAGTTGCGCACCAGCTTTTTCGCGCTTTTCGGCACCAGCCACCCCGTCATTGTCATCGAAACGCAGGCGGAAGTACGCGCCATCGCCGCGCAAGGCCCGCCTCACGGCCCAGCCTCTCACGTCGGTGCAGCTGGCAGCCACGGCGCGAACCCCGGGACGTTGCCCTGACGCTCGCCGCGAATTGGGAGGGATCAACGGTGGTTTGTCCCTCCCAGGTCGTGGTGCATGAGCGGCACCTTGTCGGGTAAGACACTTGACGTTCTCTCCGCCCTGAAGGACGGAGATTCCCTCCACGCTGCGCGTGGAACACGCGGCGTGCGGGTGGATTACCGCTTCGCCGCGCGGTGCCACCATCGCTGGTGGTCTTACCTGCGCTCCACGGTCGTTTAGGCTCTCGGCGCGTCCCGCCGCGAGTATGTTGATGGCCGCGTTGACGTCCCGGTCGTGGACGGCTCCGCACGGGCAGTTCCACGACCGGACGTTCAGCGGCATCTTCTCGTTGATCCGGCCGCAGGCGGAGCACATGCGGGTGGACGGGAAGAACCGGTCCACCCGGGCGAAGGTGCGCCCGTACCGGGCGGCCTTGTACTCCAGCATGTGCGGTGAAGGCGGCCCAGCCGGCGTCGTGCACAGATTTGGCGAGCCGGGTCCGGCCGAGACCGGCCACGCACAAGTCCTCGACGTACACCGCTTGGTTATCGCGGATGATCGCCGTGGACAGCTTGTGCTGCCAGTCCCGCCGGGTGTCGGCCACCTGGGCGTGCGCCTTCGCCACCTTGACGACGGCCTTCTTGCGGTTCTGCGCTGCCCCGCTGCTTGCGGGCCAGAGTCCTGCTGCAACCGGCGCAGCTTGCGGGCCGCGCGGCGCAGGAACTTCGGCGCCGCGACCTTCGTGCCGTCGGACAGGACCGCGAAGTGCGTCAGCCCCAGGTCGATACCCACCTCGGAGTCGACCGGCGGCAGGGTCTCGTCGGTGGTCTGTACGACGAACGAGGCGAAGTACCGGCCGGCCGCGTCCTTGATGATCGTGACCGAGGTGGGTTCGGCCGGCAGCTGCCGGGACCAGCGCACCGGCACGTCGCCGATCTTCGGCAGCCTCAGCCGCCCGTTGTCCAGCACCGTGAACCGGGCGTTGCTTGGTGAACCGGATCGCCTGCCGGTTGTCCTTACGGGACCGGAACCGGGGCGGCGCCGACCCTGCGACCCTTGCGCTTGCCGGACACCGAGGTGAAGAAGTTCCGGTACGCGGTGTTCAGGTCCGCCAGGGCCTGCTGCAACACGACCGCCGACACCTCACCCAGCCACGCCCGCTCCGGCGTGGCCTTGCACGCCGATCGAACCGCCTGGACAGCTCCCCGTCCGACAGATACTTCTCGCCGTTCTCCCGCGCCGTCCGGCGTGCGCGCAACCCGTCGTTGAACACCACCCGGGCACACCCGAACGCCCGCGCCAGCGACTGCTGCTTGATCGGCGTCGGGTAGACGCGGTAGTTATAGCGCAGCAGCACCCAGGCACCGTATCAATGGCTCATGATCAAACTCGACAGTATGCGCACCGACAGACAGGGCGCGTTTCCGCTCTCCACGCTCATTCGGCGTTCATCACGAAGTTTCCGCACTAATAATCCAGCCCGGGAACGTTATGTAGACGTACACCGATGAATTGGTCGCGCTGGATGGGCGGCGTGTTGGTGGCCGTGAAGGCTGCCCGCCTATACCCTCAGACGCCATGGCGGCCGCGCATCTCGTCGACAATCCTTCTACAGTCACAACCTGAACTGGAGTAATGGCGTGGACAGTATGGGCGACGGTTCGGTGGCACGGTTCTACGACCAGTTGGCTGCGGACTATCACCTCATCTACAGCGACTGGAACAGCGCGGTGGCACGGCAGGGCAAGGCATTGGACGCAGTCATCCGCTCGGCGCTGGGTCCAAGACCTGCCACCGTGTTGGATTGCGCGTGCGGGATCGGCACCCAGGCCATCGGGCTGGCGCTGCAGGGGCACAGCGTCATCGGCTCCGACATTAGCGCGATCGCGATCGAGCGCGCGGCACGCGAGGCAGCCCTACGCGGCGTAGCAATACCCACACGGATGGCCGACATGCGGTCCTTACCATTCCAGGACGCCACCTTCGACGTTGTCCTGTGCGCAGACAACTCCTTACCCCACCTGATCACTGCCGAACACCTGCGCACCGCACTAGATGAAATGCGTCGTGTGCTGCGTAGCGAAGGCCTCCTGCTCATCAGCACCCGTCCCTACGATCAAATCCGCGAAACCCATCCCACCTCGACCACACCGCAGCTACACGGGACGGGCACCAAACGCACCGTCACCTTTCAACTGTGGAACTGGCATGCCGACGGTGAGCGCTACGACCTGGAACACTTCCAGCTCACCCCGAACGGCGACGACTGGAGTGTCGCAGTACGGCGGTCCACCTACTGGGCGATCAGCAGCCAGCAACTGGCCACACTCGCAATGCAGGCGGGATTCGATCGGCCTACATGGATACCGCCCGAAGCGAGCTCGTTCTTCCAGCCCCTCCTCACCGCCCGAGCCCTCGACGCCGAAACGACCAACCTGCGATCCGACCGCCCAACTCATAGCCAACGGTCTACGTAACGAACCCGGGCTGGAGTACTAGGCGTCGACTCCCTCGAACTTGTCCACCCGGAAAGCGGACCACCGGCCCGTACACCGGTAGCGGGACAGCGTTCCGGTTGGTCACGCCGACCGTGTCGAAAAACTGCACTCCCGGCGACAGTTTCGCCAAGGTCAGGTGCTTCGGGACATGCCGACGATACGCGCTGACGGACGGATCGTCGGCCAGCCAGAACCGCCATTCCACGTCGAACGCGCTGGTCACACCGACTCTCGGCCCCTTGCGGATCTCCGCCGGATCGACCGGGGAGGCGGGTGGCCGCAGCAGCAGCGGCCCGGTGCCGTCGATCATCGACGTACCCCACACGCTGCCGTCGACTCCGAGCGCGGAGGCGAGCCTGGCCGGGCCGCGGGCGAGGTCACGGTCCGTGACGGCGGCGCCGCGGCGCTCCCGGGCCTTGTCCGTGCCCGAGATCACGGCGCCGGCGCGCAGCAGCACGGCCGACGACGCGCCCTCTTCGCCCGTGACGACGTTCAGGCACCAGTGCATGCCGTACGTGAAGTAGACGTAGGCGAATCCGGCCGGCCCGAACATGATCGCGTTGCGTTTCGTGCGACCGCGAAACGAGTGCGAGGCCGGGTCCTTGGCAAATCCGGAATAGGCCTCGACCTCGGTCAGCCGGATCGTCACTCCGTGGGCTGATAACTGCCACCCGAGCAGCGTCTGCGCCGTTTCGGCCACCGCCGAGGCAGGCGCTTTCAGCCACGCGTACCCGCGTCGTGATCTGGCCATGGTCTATCGATCTTCGCATCCCCCGGTCAGCGGGGCACCACGGACTCGTCGGTCCACGTGCGCCACTGGTCCAGCTGGCCGTTGACGCTCGCCAGCTGGTCGGCGACCGGGCCGGGGCCGGTCGAGCCGTAGGTCGTGCGGGACGCCGAGCGCGCCCTCGACCGTCAGCACGGCGCGGACCTCCGGGCGTCAGGTGCGGCGAGATCCCGGCGAGGTCGGCGTCGGACACCTCGTCGAGCGCGCATGCCACGGCCGGCGCACGTCGCCACGAGCTTGCCGGTGATCTCGTGCGCGTCGCGGAACGGGACGCCCCGGCGGACCAGCCAGTCGGCCACCTCGGTCGCGAGCGTGTAGCCGACCGGTGCCGCCGCGGCCAGCCGGTCGGCGCGAACGGTCATCGTGGAGATCATGCCGGCCAGCGCGGGCAGCACGAGTTCGAGCGTGTCGACGGCGTCGAAGACCGGCTCCTTGTCCTCCTGCATGTCGCGGTCGTACGCGAGCGGCAGGCCCTTGAGCATGGTCAGCACGGTGACCAGGCCGCCGATGAGCCGGCCGGACTTGCCGCGGGCCAGCTCGGCGATGTCGGGGTTCTTCTTCTGCGGCATGATCGAGGAGCCGGTGGCGAACGCGTCGTCGAGCTCGACCCAGCCGAACTCCGGCGTGGTCCAGAGCACGATCTCCTCGCCGAGGCGGCAGAGGTGCACGCCGATCAGCGCGGCGACGAAGAGGAACTCGGCGACGAAGTCACGGTCGGCGACGGCGTCGATCGAGTTCGGCGCGGCGGCGGTGAAGCCCGAGCTCCGTCGCGACCTGCATCCGGGTCCAGCGGCAGCGAGTGCCGGCGAGCGCGCCGGAGCCGAGCGGCGAGACGGCGGTGCGGCGGTCCCAGTCGCGCAGCCGGTCGAGGTCGCGCAGCAGCGGCTGGACGTGGGCGAGCAGCTGGTGCCCGAACGACACCGGCTGGGCGTGCTGCAGGTGCGTCATGCCCGGCGCCGGGCGTGTCGCACGTGCGGCGCGGCCTGTCGGCGAGCGCGTCGGCGCAGGTCGACGACGCGGCCGGCCACGCCGCGGGCGTGGTCGCGCAGGTACAGCCGCAGGTCGGTGGCGACCTGGTCGTTGCGGGAGCGGCCGGCGCGCAGCTTGCCGCCGAGCGCGCCGAGGCGCTCGAGCAGCCCGCGTTCGAGCGCGGTGTGCACGTCCTCGTCGTCGATGCGTCGGCCGGAACTCGCCGGACGCGCACGCGGCTTCGAGATCGTCGAGCGCGGCCAGCATGCGGCCGAGCTCGTCGGCGTCGAGCAGGCCGGCGCGGGCGAGCACGCGGGCGTGGGCCCGGGAGGCGGCGAGGTCGTAGGGCGCGAGGCGCCAGTCGAACTGGACGCTCACGCTCAGCCGGGCCAGCGCCTCGGCCGGGCCGCCCCGCGAACCGGCCGCCCCAGAGGCTCGTCGTTCCGGTCTGCTCTTGCTGATCCACGGTCACAGTGTGGCCTATCGCTCTCGGTCGGTCATGGATCGTGGGGCCGAGCGGTCGCCCGACCCCACGGATGCAGTCAGGCCAGCCGGGCGTCGCGCGCGGACGCGAGCCGCGACGGCAGGCCCCAGAGCTCGACGAAGCCCTTCGCGAGCGACTGGTCGAACATGTCGCCCTCGTCGTAGGTGGCGAGGCTGAAGTCGTAGAGCGACGCCTCCGAGCGCCGGCCGGTGACGATGGCCCGGCCGCCGTGCAGCGTCATCCGGATGTCGCCGGTGACGTACTTCTGGGTGTCGGCGATGAACGCGTCCAGCGACTGCTTCAGCGGCGAGAACCACAGGCCGTCGTAGACCAGCTCGCCCCAGCGCTGGTCGACGCTGCGCTTGAACCGGGCCAGGTCGCGCTCGACGGTGACGTTCTCCAGCTCCTGGTGCGCGGTGATCAGCGCGATCGCGCCCGGGGCCTCGTAGACCTCGCGGCTCTTGATGCCGACGAGCCGGTCCTCGACCATGTCGAGCCGGCCGACGCCCTGGGCGCCGGCGCGCGCGGTTCATCTGCGACGATGGCCTGGAACGGCGTGACCGTCTCGCCGTCGATCGCGACCGGGACGCCCTGCGTCGAAGGTGATGACGACCTCGTCGGGGTCGCGCGGCGGCGGCCGGGTCTGCGGTGTACGAGTAGAGGTCCTCGATCGGCGCGTTCCAGATGTCCTCGAGGAACCCGGTCTCGACGGCGCGGCCCCAGACGTTCTGGTCGATCGAGTACGGCGACCGCGTGCGTCACGTCGATCGGCAGGCCCTTCTCCTCGGCGTACGCGATCGCCTTGTCCCGGGTCCACGCGTAGTCGCGGGCCGGGGCGACGCACCTTGAGGTCGGGCGCGAGCGCGCCGATGCCGACCTCGAAGCGGACCTGGTCGTTGCCCTTGCCGGTGCAGCCGTGCGAGACGATCGTGCCGCCGTGCCGCTGCGCCGCCGCCACCAGGTGCTTGACGATCAGCGGCCGGGACAGCGCCGAGACCAGCGGGTAGCGGTCCATGTAGAGCGCGTTGGCCTGGATCGCCGGGAGGCAGTAGTCGGCGGCGAACTCCTCGCGGGCGTCGACGACCTCGGCCTCGACCGCGCCGCAGGCGAGCGCCCGCTTGCGGATGACGTCCATGTCCTCGCCGCCCTGGCCGACGTCGACCGCGACCGCGATCACCTCGGCGCCGGTGCGCTCGGCGAGGTACGGGATGGCGACGGAGGTGTCCAGGCCGCCGGAGTAGGCGAGAACGACCCGCTCGGTCATGTGATGCTTCCCTCATCGTGTCAGCCGTGGCCGCGTCGCGCCGGCCCAGTCGGAGAACTTCGCCGCCAGATCGCGGCCGGCCGTGCTCGCATGGCGTGCCGGCTCGCGCGCGACGACCAGGATCGTGTCGTCGCCGGCGATCGTGCCGACGACGTCCGGCAGCCCCGAGCGGTCGATCGCGCTGGCCAGGAACTGGGCCGCGCCCGGCGGGGTGCGCAGCACGACCAGGTTGCCGCTGGCGTCGGCGCCGGTGAGCAGCTCCGCGCAGCAGCCGGTGCAGGCGGGCCGGGGCGGCCTCGGCCGGGCGCAGCGCCGCGTTGCCGTCCTCCGGGATCATGTAGCTGCCCGGCCCGTCGGCGCCGCGCACCTTGACCGCGCCCAGCTCCTCCAGGTCGCGCGAGAGCGTCGCCTGGGTGACCTGGACGCCGTCGGCGGCGAGCAGGTCGGCCAGCTCGGTCTGCGCGCGGATCGGCCGGGTGCGGATCAGCGTCGACGATGCGCGCGTGCCGGGCGGTCGTCTGGCGTCGATGCGGAGCCGGTCATGCCGCCGAACCTACTAACGGCAGCCGTCTTGGTGATCCGCGACGCGACCGTGCCGACCGGCACTCCGTCGACGTGCTGCAGCAGCCACGCGAGCAGCGCCTTCTGCGCCGGCAGCCGGTTGGCGGCCTGCTGGAACGCGACGCTCTGCGGCCCGTCGAGCACCTCGGCGGTGATCTCCTCGCCCCGGTGCGCGGGCAGGCAGTGCAGCACGATCGCGTCCGGGGCGGCAAGCAGCGAGCAGATCGCTGTTCACCTGGTACGGCGGGAACGCGGCGAGCCGCTCCGCCGTGGTCTCCTGCCCCATCGACGTCCAGGTGTCGGTGGCGACCACGTCGGCGCCCTCGACCGCCGCGTACGGGTCGTCGGTGACGCGTCACCCAGCCGCCGGTCGACGACGCGATCGCCCGGGCCGCGCGCGATCACGCGCCGGGTCGGGCTGGAAGCCGGCCGGGGCCGCCGATCCGGACGTGCATCCCGGCGGCGGCGCCGGCCAGCGCGTACGAGTGGGCCATGTTGTTCGCGCCGTCGCCGACGTAGGCGAGCGTGCGCCCGTGCGTGCCGCCGAGCGCTGCCGGATCGTCAGCAGGTCGGCGAGCAGCTGGCACGGGTGGAAGCCGTCGGTGAGCGCGTTGACGACCGGGACCGACGCGGCGCTGGCCAGCGCGGCGAGCCGGTCGTCGTCGAAGGTGCGCATGACGATCGCGTCGACGTAGCCGGACAGCACCCGGCCGGCGTCCTCGATCGTCTCGCCCCGGCCGAAGTGCGTGTGGTCGCGCGTCGAGGATGACCGGCGTGGCCGCCGAGTTCGGCGATGCCGACCTCGAAGCGAGACCCGGGTGCGCAGCGACGGCTTCTCGAAGATGACCGCGACCGAGCGCGGGCCCGGCGAGCGGCTGGTGCGCGCAACGGCGCGGCGGCCATCGCCTCCGCGGCGTCGAGCACCGCGGCCTGCTCGGCCGGGCTCAGGTCGTCGTCACGCAGGAAGTGCCGCATGATCGTCCTCCTTCATGCGCGTCGACGGGTCACGCCGAGGGCCGCGACGAACGCGTCGGCCTGCTCCGCCGACAGGATCAGCGGCGGCGCGAGCCGGATCACGTCGGGCTGCGGCGCGTTGGCCAGGAAGCCGGCGTCGCCGCAGCGCGTCGCGCGACGTCGCCGCGGCGACCGGCTCGGTGAGCACGATGCCGAGCAGCAGGCCGGCGCCGCGGACCTCGGCGACCAGCGGGCTGGCCGAGCGCCTCGATGCCGCCGCGCAGCCGCTCGCCGACCCGCTTGACGTGGTCGAGCAGGCCGTCGCGGGCGATCGTGCGCAGCACCGCGAGCGCGGCGGCGCAGCTGACCGGGTTGCCGCCGAACGTGGAGCCGTGCGAGCCCGGGCCCGAGCAGCGTCGGCGGCCGTCGCCGAAGGCGACGCAGGCGCCGATCGGCAGCCCGCCGCCGAGGCCCTTGGCGAGCGTGACGATGTCGGGCTCGACGCCGTCGGCCTGGTGGGCGAACCAGTGGCCGGTGCGGCCGATGCCGGTCTGCACCTCGTCGAGCGCGAGCAGCGCGCCGTGCTTCGTGGTGATCGCGCGGGCCGCGGCGAGGTAGCCGGCGCGGCGGCACGACGACGCCGTTCTCGCCCTGGATCGGCTCCAGGATGCACCATCGCGGTCTCGTCGGTGACCGCGGCCGCGAGGGCCGTCGACGTCGCCGTACGGCACGTGGGTGACGCCGGGCCGGGCAGCGGCAGGAACGGGTCGCGACTTCGCCGGCTGCCCGGTCAGCGCGAGCGCGCCCATGGTCCGGCCGTGGAAGCCGCCGACCGCGGCGACGACGTGCGTGCGGCCGGTGCGCCGGGACGAGCTTGAACGCGGCCTCGTTCGCCTCCGCGCCGGAGTTGCCGAAGTAGACCCGCCCGGCGCGGCCGGCGAGGGCGAGCAGCAGCTCGGCGAGCGCGACCGGCGGCTCGGCGACGTAGAGGTTGGAGACGTGGCCGAGCGTGGCGATCTGCTCGGTGACCGCGTCGACGACGGCCGGGTGGGCGTGGCCGAGCGCGTTGACCGCGATGCCGCCGAGCATGTCCACATAGGACTTGCCGGCGTCGTCGGTGACCACGGCGCCGCTCGCCGCGGACCAGGGCGAGCGGCGGCGTGCCGTACGTTGGCATCATCGGCCTGCGCTCCAGCCGGTCGCTGCAGCGCGCTCATCGCCGCCACCGCCGTCGCGCTGCGTGATCGTGGTGCCGTGCGCGCTCGCGCCGGTGCAGACGTCGGGCCAGGACGCGTCGCGGCCGTCGACGACGTGCGCGTGCCGGCACGCCGCCGCGCACCGCGCGCAGGCAGGCCTCCATCTTGGGCACCATGCCCGCCGTCCAGGGTCGGCATCAGCTGCGTCCAGCTCGTCGGCGCCGATCGTCGGCGATCAGCGCTGGCCGGGTCGGGCCACGCGCGGTAGAGGCCGGGGACGTCGGTGAGCATCGACCAGCTTGCGCGCACCGAGGGCGATCGCGAGGGCGGCGGCGCGCCGTGTCCGCGTTGAGGTTGTGCAGCACGCCGTCGCGCGTCCGGCGCGACGGTCGCGATCACCGGGATCCGGCCGGCGGCGAGCAGTTCGTGCACGATCGCCGGCGTCGACGGCCGCGACGTCGCCGACGAGCGCCGAGGTCGACTCGGCTGCCGTCGATCAGAGCCGGGCGGCGGACGGCGGTGAGCAGCCCGGCGTCTTCGCCGGAGAGGCCGACGGCTGAGCCGCCGTGCCGCGTTGATCGGCGCCGACGACGTCGCGGCCGACCTGGCCGACGAGCACCATCCGGACGATGTCCATCGCCTCCGGCGTGGTGACCCGCAGGCCGCCGCGGAACTCGCGAGGCGATGCCGACCGGGCGAGCATCGCGCTGATCTGCGGGCCGCCGCCGTGCACGACGACCGGGTGCGAGGCCGGCGGCCTGCAGCGCGACGATGCCGGCGGCGAACGCGGCGGGCTGTGCCATCGCGTGGCCGCCGTATTTCACGACAACGATGTCCACGGTAGCGGCGCCCGCTGAAGCGCCAGTCACGGTGCGGTCCCGTTGATCGTGAGGCCGGTCGTCTCGGGCAGGCCCAGCATCAGGTTGGCGCACTGCAGCGCCTGGCCGGCCGCGCCCTTGCCGAGGTTGTCGATCGCGCTCACGACCACGACCCGGCCGGAGTCGACGTCGATCGTGGCCTGGAGCAGGCAGGCGTTGGTGCCAGCGGTGGACGACGTCCGGGGCCACGCGCCGGCCTTGAGCACGTGCACGAACGGCTCGTCCGCGTACGCCGTGGCCAGCGCTGCGCTGGCGTCACCGGTGCCGGTCGGGCGCGCCGTGACGGTGGCGAGGATGCCCCGTGGCATCGGAGCGAGGAGCGGTGTCATCGACAGCGTGCGGGCACCGGTCGCCTGTTTGATCTCGGGCACGTGCTGGTGCGCCCCGACCTTGTAGACGCTGACGTCGCCCATCACCTCGCTGCCCAACAGATGCGTCTTGACCGACCGCCCGGCGCCGGACGTGCCGGAAGCCGCCACGACGACCACGTCGTCGGGATCAACCACGCCGGCCGCGATCAGCGGAGCGAGGGCCAGCGTGATAGCGGTCGCGTAGCAGCCCGGCGCGGCCACCCGGTCGGCGGTCGCGATCGCGTCGCGGGCCCCGGGCAGCTCCGGCATGCCGTAAGTCCAGGCGCCGGCGTGGGTGCCGCCGTAGTAGCGGGTCCACGCGGCGGCATCGCGCAGCCGATGATCCGCACCGAGGTCGACGACCTTGACGCCGCCGGGCAGCGCGGCCGCGACCGCCGCCGACTCACCGTGCGGGAGGGCGAGGAAGACAAGGTCGGCACCAGCGAGGCTGCTCGGATCGGTCGCCGTCACCGGCAGGTTGGCCAGCGAGCGCAGATGGGGGTGGACGTCGCCCAGCACCCCGCCGACCGTCGAGTGACCGGTGGCGGCGGTGATCTCGACATCGGGGTGGGACGCGAGCAGGCGCAGCAGCTCACCGCCGGCATAACCGGTGGCACCCGCGACCGCGATCCGTACACCCATGATTCAGCCCTTCCGCATCTCTATGCAGTCGAACGTATCATCATGCAAAGATCGGCGGCAACGATCGAGACGTGATCTACCGCATGCCGGGATCTAAACGTGGCGGATGTCGGGATTGCGACAGGCAGCGGCCCGGCATCGACGTCTGTGCGTACCGTCGAGCGCATCTGAAAAAGGTCTCCAGACCCGACGATCGGACCGGCCGATGCGCACCCGAACTCTCGCCATCCCCGCAATGGTGCTCGTGCTGGCAGCCCTGTCCGGTTGCGGATCGAAGTCCCACAACGGCTCCGCGGGCATCAGCGCCGTCAACGCGAGCGCCGAGACCGTGCTGCCGTCCGGCGGCACCACGTCGCCGATAACCGCCAGCGGCGCCCCGACGTCGGTGACAGCCACCACACCGACGACGGCCACGCCGACACCGACGACAGGCGGCACGCCCAAGCCCACCAAGGTCACGTACCCGAAGAATCAACGTGCCTACGCCACCGCCGCCCTGGCCGCGTACGTCGCCGGCAACCAGTCACTGCTCCGCGACTTCGCGCTCCCCGCCACGCTCAGCAACTTCGCGAACCTCGGCCATCCGAACACGCACTGGCACTTCTATAGGTGCGACTCCGACGGCGGCAACTACGCCTGCCTTTTCGACAACGACAACGGCGATCGCCTCAGCATCGGCGTGAATCCGACCTACTTCGGCAAGCCCCAGGCCGTGAACAACGTCTTCATCGACCGCACCCAGTTCGGCACGTCGGCCGACAGCCAGGTCGGGGCGTTCCTCCAGGCATGGTTCGACGGCAACGTGCAGCGCATGGAGATCCTGTCGACCGGCGACACGGCCAGTCGCGTCCGGAACATGACCACTCCCACGTCGTGGATGCTCTCCGACGACACGACCACGACGCCCGGCGTGACGCTCGTCAAGGCCCGCCTCAACAACGATTCGCTGACGCTCGACGTGAACAACTCCAAGCTCGGGAAGGCGCACGCGATCAGCAGCGCGCCGGCCGGCTGAGAGGGCGAACTGCGCTTCCACGGCCGTCTCCCGTCAATCGAGGCAGCCACCCGAGCGCACTTGTCCCGATCTTCTAGTCGCTCGACAGCTCCGTGATCGCCCGGCTGAGCTGATCGCGGTTGCGGACCCCGAAGCGCCGGTAGAGACGCGTCAGGTTCGCCTCGATCGCCTTCACCGACAGGAACGTCGCCCGCGCGATTTCGCGGTTCGTCGAACCCCGGCGGACCAGGTCGACGATGCGCTGCTCGGTTTCCGACAGGCCCATGCCCCGCGGCCCGTTGAGTTTCGACAGCTCACCGTCGGCGGCCGCGAACCACGGCGCCGCGCCGAGCATTTCGTAACGCCGGGCGGCCTCGGCGAAAGCCTCCCGCGCCGCACCGCGGCGGTGCGCGCGCCGCTCGACCGTGCCGAGCGAGTGCCAGGCCCGGGCGGTCTCGTGCGGGAACGGATGCCGGGACCAGGTCGCGATCGCGTCCGCGATTTCGGCGGCGCCACCTCGCGGATCGCCGTCGGCAGCGGTCAGCAGGCCGCTCGCGCGCGCCAGGCCGAGCCGGGCGAAGTCGCGGCCGAGTTCGTCGGTCTTCGCCGTGAGCTCGATCAGCACGCGAGCGGCCTCGGCCCGGGCCCCCGCCCCGACCAGCGCCTCGATGAAGTCGGCGTGCCACATGTAGGTGCCGGGGTCGAGGAGGTCGCGCCGCTTCTCGATCTCGTACGACACGCGCATCGGCTCGACCGCGCCGACCGGATCGCCCTGCAGCAGCAGGATCTGCCCCTGCGTGGCCAGCGCCATCCGGAGAAAGTCCTCGTCGCCGGCGGCACGGCAGGCGGCCACCGCGGCGTCGGCGTTGGCGGCGGCGGCCACGAGCGTGCCGCCGTGCAGCTCCGCGATCGCGGCGATCAGCAGGCCCGGCCCGGGCGTCAGATCGATGTCGGAGACGATCCGCAGGCAGGCCCGGCCGGAGGCGAGCGCGTCGGGGAACCGCCCCGCGCGCAGGTAGGCGGACGTGACGGCGAGCAGCAGGCTGGCCAGATCGCTGACGGAACCGCCCCGCTCCACGGCGGCGCGCATCTCCTCCAGGTCGGCGATCGCCGTCTCGACGTTGCCCTGCCGCACCATCGCGGTGGCGTGGTAGGTGCGGACCTTCAAGATCACTTTCGTGAGCGGCAGCGTACGCGACAGCGCAGCCGCCTCCGCCCACGTCTCGTCACGGCTCGCGTCGTCGCCACCCGGGCGGATCGAACCGAGCATCGTCATCGCGTCGACGAGGCTTTCGGTGTCGCCGGCGACCTGCGCGAGGTGCAGCGCCCACTCGAATTCGGCCATGGCGGTGCGGATGTCGTTGTCATAGAGCGCCTTGTCGGCCCGGTAGATCCGGACCTTCGCGGCCAGCGCCGGATCGGAACCCGCGGCGACGTACGCGGCGTCGAGCAGCGGCCCGGCCTGCGACTGGTCCTGCCCGGACACGTCGACGAGCAGCAGGTTCAGCCGGACCCGCACGGTCGGATCGGTCGCCGATTTCAGCGCGTCGATCGCGAGCCGCCGCGCCTCGTCGAGCATGCCGGCCTCGGTCGCGTAACGGGCGGCGGCGAAGCGGCGGGTGGCGCCGGCGGACGCGTCCGGACTCCGGTCGGCGGCCAGTTGCGCGAGGTCGGCGGCGACGGCGGGCGCGCCGCGATGGCGGGCCACCGTGGCCGCGCCCTCCAGCGTCGCGGCCAGCGTCTCGTCGGGTTCCAGGCGCGCGAACGCGAGGTGCCGGGCCCGCTCGACCGGGTCGTCGACGGCGTCCGCGAGCCGTTCGTGGGCCCGGGCGCGCACGGCCACGTCGGCGTCCGCGTAGACCATCTCGCGCAGCAGCGGATGCGTGAACCGCACCGCGCCGTCACTCGCGAGCGTGGCCACCCCGCTGTCGATCGCGGAGAGCAGCACCCCGGGCTGCAGCGCGCCGGCGCGGTCGAGCACGTCGCGGCTGGGCCGGGCGGCCGCGGCGGCCACCACAAGCGCGTCGCGAGTCGCCTCCGGCAGGGCGGCGATGCGCGCGGTCATCAGGCCACGCAGGCGATCGGGCACCGGCAGCGGCTCTTCCGGCGTGATCGGCTCGCCGCGTTCGGCCACGGCCCGCCCGAGTTCAAGCGCGTAGAGCGGGTTGCCACCGCACGCGCCGTGTACGCGCAGGATCGCCGATCGGTTGAGTCGCTCGCCGAACCGCGCTCGCAGCAGATCGGCGACGTCGTCGGCACCGAGCGGCGGCAGCGTCAGCTCGTGACACGGCGGCGGGCACAGGTCGACCCGGCCGATCACCTCATCGCCGTTGACGCGCGCGGCCGCGATCATCTGCACCGGTACGCCTTCGAGCCGCCGCGCGACGAACTGCAGCACGCCCGCGCTCGGTTCGTCGACCCAGGGCAGGTCGTCGATCACGAGAAGCACCGGATGCCGGGCGGCGAGCGCTCGCAGCAGCTCCAGCACCGCCAGGCGGACCGCCAACTCGTCTTGCGCCGTGGTCGGGGCGGCGCTGCGCAACAGCGCCGCGTCGAGCGCGGCACGCAAATGCCCGCGCAACACCACACCGTGGTCGGCCAGCACCGTGCCGAAGAGGTCGACCAGGGTCAGGTAGGGCAGACCGGACTCGACTTCGGCGGCGGCGACGCGCAGCACGAGGGCGTCGCGGCGCTCGAACGCCAACGAGTCGAGCACGGTGGACTTGCCGATGCCGGCCGGGCCACGCAACAGCACGCTGCCGCCCATGGCGAGCAGGTCGTTGATGTGACGGACGACTTCGATCCGGCCGACCGGCGGGTTGTTGCGCTGGCGCGGAATGGCCGGTCGCGCGGGCCGCCGGGCAGACGGCGACGGCTCAGCAGGTCGCTGCGCTGACAGTGCCACCATCGTCCCCTCCCCCGAGACCTCGTGACGCCGCGCCGGCGTGTCTCCGGCGCGTCAGGCCTCAGCCTGTGACCTCGCTCTTATGTGAGTCTCTGCTCGTGTGTGAGTCTCTGACCCGTCGGCCCGACTGCCACACCCCGGTGACATGGGCCGCACTGGCAAAGACGGACAGATCTGCCAGCGGGTTCACGTCGAGTGTGACTACATCGGCGTCGTACCCTACTCGCAGCTGCCCCGACCTCGGTGCGAGGCGCCCCAACGTCTCGGGACCGGTGGCCGTCGCCGCCTCGATGACCTGAAGCGGCGTTAGCCCGCCGGCGGCCAGCAGCGTCAGCTCCCGACCGTTGCGGCCCCACGACGCCGGACCCTGACCGACGCTGAGGCCGATGTCGGTGCCCATCGCGATCGTCACCCCGGCCTCGTGCGCGAGGGTCACCATCGCGGCATGCGTCTGGGCCAACGCGTCGAGCTTGACCTGCGCGTAAGCCGGCGCGGCCCGGCTCTCCCGGATCTCTTCGACGATGGTGCGGGTGGGCACGAGGATCGCGCCGGTCTCCCGCATCGCCGCGGCGCACTCGGCGTCGAGATAGGTGCCGTGCTCGATCGTGCGCACACCCGCCTCCAGCGCCGCCATGATGCCGGCCTTGCCGTGGCAGTGAGCCGCCACGCTGCGATCGGTCATGCCCGCGACCTCGACGATCGCGCGCAACTCGGCATCGGTGAACTGCTGGTGCAACGGATGGTCGACCTCGGACAACACACCGCCGGACGCGCACACCTTGATCACCTTGGCGTCGCGACGCAGCTGCTCCCGGGTCGCCTTGGCGCAGTCGGCCGGGCCGTCGGCGAGCCGGGACTCACCCGTGTCGTGGCTGAACGCGGTGACCCAGTCGAGGGGAAAGCTGTGGCGGTCGCCGTGGCCGCCGGTGGTCGAGAGAATCGCGCCGGCCGCGTAGATCGTGGGACCTTCGATGACACCCTCGGCGATGGCGCGGGCGAGGTGCAGGCCGAGACCGCCGAGCTCGCGGACGCTGGTGACGCCGAGGTCGAGCGCGGCGCTCATGTCCTTGACGGACCGCACGGCGCGCAGCGGTGCCGGTTCCTGCACGAGCCGGTCAAGATCAAGAGACCGACTGCCCATGATGTGTACGTGACAATCCCACAGACCGGGCATCACGGTTTCGGCGCGCACGACGGTGGCACCCGGTGTCGCCGGCGCGCCCGCGGCCGGGCCGGCATAGGCGATCCGCGAGCCGTCGAGCACGACCACACCATCGCCGATGGGGTCACCGCGCCCCGGAATCAGCAGGGTCGCCTCGATGCGCTCGTGCACACCCGACAGCTAACCCGCTGAACCCGTTTCCCCGCAACCCCGTGCAGGTGCCCGGTGCCGGACCGTAATCCGCCGAGGTGAGCGCGCCGCGACCGATCGTGCCGAGCCGCGGCGGCCGGAGCCACCGCAGTTCGGCACGATCGAGCGTCGCTCAGGCCCCGCGCAGCGTCGCCTGGAACCGCGCCGCCGTGACGGCGACCGCCGCGTCCCTGGCCGCGACCGCCTCTTCACCGGTCAGCGTGCGATCGGGGGCCCGGAACGTCAGCTTGAACGCCAGCGACTTCTTCCCGGCGCCGAGCGCGTCCGCCGTGTAGACGTCGAACAGCCGCACGCTCTCCAACAGCGGCCCGGCACCCTCGACGATCGCGGCCTCGACGTCGCCCGCCGCGACAGACGCGTCCACCACGAGGGCCACGTCGATGAGCGCGGTCGGGTAGTTGGACATCGGCACCGCCATCCGGACGCCCGGAAGCGGGATCGCGTCGAGGGAGACCTCCATCGCACACGTACGCTCCGGGACTTCGAGCGCGGCGCAGACCTCCGGGTGCAACTCACCGGCGTAGCCGACGACCGTGGCACCGACCAGGATCTCGGCGCAGCGGCCGGGGTGCCACGGGGCGCGTACGGTTTGGCGGACCGTCGCCGTCGCACCCGCCGACTCCACGACCACCCGCGCCGCCTCGACCGCGTCCGACCAGTCGGCCGGGCGGGCGGCACCCCACCAGCCGCCCGGATCGCGGGTGCCGGTCAGCACCGCGGCGACGTGCCACGGCTGGGCCGGCAGCGCGGCGTCGATCGCGGCCAACTGCTCGTCGGAGGGCCGGTGTTCGACGCCGACGACCGGCGGCTTCGGCTGCTCCGGCGACGGCTGGAAGACCAGGCTCACCTCGAAGAGCGCGAGGTCACGGTGGCCCCGGCCGAGGTTGCGGCGCAGGGTCGCGAGCAACGGTGGCAGGAGCGTCGTCCGCATCAACGGCTCTTCGTCGTTGAGCGGGTTCGCGATCCGCATGGCGAGGCGCCGCTCATCGTCGGCGGGCAGGCCGAGCTGGTCGAAGACCTCCGGCGCGAGGAACGGGTAGCACAGCACCTCGACGTAGCCGGCCTCGGCGAGCGCGTGCCCGACCGAGCGGCGGCGTTTCTGCGTGGCGGTGCGACCGCGACCGGGTCGCAGCGGCGGCAGCACACTCGGGATGTCGTCGTAGCTCGCGAGCCGGATCACGTCCTCGACCAGCTCGATCGGCTCGGTCAGGTCGGGTCGCCACGTCGGCGGTGTCACCCGGAGCACGTCGCCGTCCTCGATGACCGCGCACCCGAGGTCCGTGAGCAGACCCGCCGTCTGCTCGCGGGAATAGGTCACGCCGGACACCCGCGAGGGGTGGTCGACCCGCATCGCGATCTCCGGGCGCGGCGCGACGGTGTTGACGTCGGTGACTCCACTATCGACGGTGCCGCCGCCGTGCTGCACCAGCAGCTCAACCGCTCGCGCGGCCGCGACCAGGGTCAGCTCCGGGTCGACGCCACGCTCGAAGCGGCGGGACGCCTCCGACGGCAGCTTGTGCCGGCGGGCGGTGTGCGCGACCGACAGCGGGGCCCAATGCGCCGCCTCGAACAGCACGGCGGTCGTGGTGTCGCTGATCTCGGTGGACGCGCCGCCCATCACGGCCGCGAGCGAGATGACGCCGGAGTCGTCGGCGATCACGAGGTCGGCGCCGTCGAGCTTCCGCACGGTGCCATCCAGTGTGGACAGCGTCTCGCCGCCGACGGCACGACGGACGACCAGCGGGCCCTGCAGCCGGTCGAGGTCGAACGCGTGCATCGGCTGCCCGAGGTCGAGCATGACGTAGTTCGTGATGTCGACGAGCAACGAGATCGGCCGCATGCCGGCGTGGATCAGCCGCTGCGTCATCCACGCCGGGCTCGGCGCGGACGGATCGACACCGCGCACCGCGACGGCGCTGAACCGGTCGCAGCCCTGCGCGTCCTCGACCCGGACCTCGTAACCGCCAGGTGCCGGCACCAGCGGCTTGACCAGGCTCGCCGGGTCGGTGAACGGCAGATCGAGCGCGTGCGCCAACTCCCGGGCGATGCCGCGGGCGGAGAAGCAGTAACCCCGGTCGGGCGTGATCGCGAGTTCGATGACGATCTCGTCGAGCCCGATCACCGGCCGCGCGTCGGCGCCCGGAAGCGCTGCGGTCGCCGGCGGCAGCACCATGATGCCGGAGTGGTCGTCACCGAGGCCGAGTTCGCGGGCGGAGCAGATCATGCCGGCGGACGTACGCCCGTAGGTCTTGCGTTCCGCGATCGCGAAGCCGCCGGGCAGCACGGAACCGGGCAATGCCACGACGACCAGATCGCCCTCGGCGAAGTTGCGCGCCCCGCAGACGATCGACTGGGGCTCCGGATTGCCGACGTCGACCTGGCAGTGCCGGATCGGCTTCTTGAACTCCGTCAGTTCCTCGATGGCCAGCACCTTGCCGACGACGAGCGGCCCGGTGACGTTGTCGCCGAGCGAGATCATCTCTTCGACTTCGAGACCGACGCGGACCAGCGCCTTCTCCAGCAGCGCCGGATCGACGGGCGCATCGACGTACTCGCGCAGCCATGACAGTGAAACGCGCATCGGGTTACTCCCCCATCCCGAACGTGCGGCTGAACCGCACGTCGCCTTCGGCCATCTCGCGCATGTCGCTGACACCGTTGCGCACCATCAGGGTGCGGTCGACGCCCATGCCGAACGCGAAGCCGCTGTAGACCTCCGGGTCGATGCCGGTCGCGATCAGCACGTGCGGGTTGACCATGCCGCAGCCGCCCCATTCGACCCAGCGCGGCCCGTCACGGTGCTGCGGGAACCACACGTCGAACTCGGCGGACGGCTCGGTGAACGGGAAGTAGGACGGCCGCCACCGCGTCTTCGCGTCGGGCCCGAGCATGGCCTTCGCGAAGTAGTCGAGGGTGCCCTTGAGGTGCGCCATCGTGATGCCCTTGTCGATGACGAGCCCTTCGACCTGGTGGAAGACCGGCGAGTGGGTCGCGTCGAGTTCGTCGGTGCGGTAGACCCGGCCGGGGCACACGATCGCGATCGGCGGCGTCGTGCTCAGCATCGTGCGGGCCTGCACAGGAGAGGTATGAGTGCGCAGCACAAGTCCACTGTCAACGGCGCCCGAGCCGAGCGCAGCGGTGGCAATGTAAAAAGTATCCATCATGGTGCGGGCGGGGTGATCCGGGACGAAGTTCAGCGCGTCGAAGTTGTGCCACTCCGACTCGAGTTCCGGCCCCTCGGCGACCTCGAAGCCCATGCCGATGAACAGCTCGCCGATGTCTTCCATCAGCGTCGTCAGCGGGTGCCGGGCGCCACGCGGGTGCCGATCGGTCGGCAGCGTCACGTCGACGCGCTCCTCGGCGAGCACCCGCTGCGCGGCCTCGGCGGCGAGCGTGACGCGACGGGCGTCGAACGCCGACTGGATCACGGTGCGGGTCGCGTTGACCCGGGCCCCGGCGTCGGCCTTCGCGTGCGGCGGCAGCGCGCCGATCTCCCGGCGGGCCAGCGACACCGGCGCGCGGTCGCCCAGGTGGAGCGGCTTGAGCGCCTGCAGCGCGTCGAGGTCGGACGCGGATGCGAACGCCTTCTCGGCCTCCGCGGCGGCGTCGTCGAGCGCGGCCGGATCGAGCAGGGCGACCTGCTTCGGATCGTACGGATCATTGCGATATGTCATGGGGTCTCCCGATCGTCAACCGGCAAAGTCTACGGGGCGCGGCATCGCACACCCGTCATGAGGGCACGGCACGGCCGCAGCCCGCCGGCGCGGGGAGCCTCAGGGAGCAGTGACGCGAACGTCAGTCTCGCATGAGCCCACCGGCACCGGCGGGCTCGATAAAGGAGACGGAATCAGGTTCGCTGCGCACGTGCGGAAGCGTACAGGCAAACGGCCGCGGCTGCAGCGAGGTTCAGGCTCTCGGCCCGCCCGTGGATCGGCACTCGCACCCGGGCGTCGGCGGTCTCGGCGAGGTCGGACGGGAGCCCGTGCGCCTCGGAACCGAACATCCACGCGGTCGGCGGCACCAGGGCACCGTCGTCGGCGAGCGTGTCGAGGTCGATCGGTCCGTATCCGTCGGCGGCGAGCACGGTCAACCCGGCATCGCGCAGCTTCGTGACCACGGCGTGCGGATCGCCGGCCCGGACGACGTTGACGTGGAAGAGACTGCCGGCACTCGCGCGTACGCATTTCCCGTTGTACGGGTCGACCGTCTCACCAGCGAACACCACGGCGTCGGCGCCGGCCGCGTCGGCGGTGCGCAGAACCGTGCCGGCGTTACCCGGATCGCGGATTCCCGCCAGTACGGCGACGAGTTTCGGACGGCGCGTCAGCGCGTCGGACAGGCTGATGTCGAGGTGACGGCACACCGCGACGACACCCTGTGGCGTGACGGTTTCCGCCAGTGACGTCAGCCCGTCGCCAGTCACGAAGGACAGCGGCGTTTCGGATTCCCGTACCAGTGAAAAAAGATCTTGATTTCGCTCGTATGCCGCCTCGGTCGCGAACACCTCGACCACCGACGTGCTCCGCAGCGCTTCGCGCACAGCCTGCGGGCCCTCGGCGAGAAACAGGTTCGTCTCGTCGCGGTCGCGGCGGCGTTGCAGGCGCCGGGCAGCAACAACCCGGGGGGTCCGCTGCGTAAACGGATCCACCCCGGGCTGCTTCATGCTGCGATGCGGGCCGGTTGGCTCAGGCGGCCTGAGCCGCGGCGCCACCGATGCCCTCGGCGAGAACAGCCGCGCGGGCGATCTCGACGATGGCCGCGAACGACGGCGCGTCATTGACGGCCATGTCCGCGAGGATCTTGCGGTCTACCTCGACACCGGCCAGCTTCAGACCCTGGATCATCCGGTTGTACGTCATGCCGTTCAGGCGCGCGGCCGCGTTGATGCGCGTGATCCACAGCTGGCGGAAATCGCCCTTGCGGTCACGGCGGTCACGGTACGCATACTGCATCGAGTGCAGCATCTGCTCCTTGGCCTTGCGGTACAGGCGCGAGCGCTGGCCGCGGTAGCCGCTGGCGCTCTCCAGGACGGTACGGCGCTTCTTCTGGGCGTTGACCGCCCTCTTGACGCGTGCCACGTCAGTCTCCTTCTCGTCGGTGGCGCGCTTTAGCGGCCGAGCATCTTCTTCACGCGGGGCATATCAGCTTTGGCGATCTCCACGTTGCCCGAGAGGCGACGCGTCTCGCGCGAGGACTTGACCTCGAGGCGGTGACGCTTGCCCGCGGGCTCGGCCATGAGCTTGCCGGTGCCGGTGACCTTGACGCGCTTGCCCATACCGGTGTGGCTCTTCATCTTCGGCATTTCTCAACGTCTCCCTATTGGTCGCCCGCGCCGGCCTCGACAACCGTCTCGTCGAGCGGAGCGTCTTCGGCTCCACCGCGAGCGGCGATCTTGGTCGTCCGGTGCGGGGCGATCACCATGATCATGTTACGGCCGTCTTGCTTCGGCGAAGCCTCGACGAAGCCAAGCTCCTGGATCTCTTCCTCGAGCTTGCGCAGCAGGCGGTATCCCAGCTCGGGACGGCTCTGCTCGCGGCCGCGGAACATGATCGTGACCTTGACTTTGTCTCCCGCTTTCAGGAACCGCATGACGTGACCCTTTTTGGTCTCGTAGTCGTGCGAGTCGATCTTCGGCCGGAGCTTCATTTCCTTGATGACGGTCTGTTGCTGGTTACGCCTGGCCTCACGTGCCTTCAGCGCGCTCTCATACTTGAACTTTCCAAAGTCCATGAGTTTGCACACCGGGGGACGGGCCATGGGCGCGACCTCGACCAGATCCAGATCCACGTCCGCAGCCAGCTGCAGGGCTCGCTCCAGCGGGACGATGCCCACCTGCTCACCCTCCGGGCCGACAAGGCGGACCTCACGGGAACGGATTTGGTCGTTGATGCGTGGTTCGACGCTGATGGGGCCTCCTCGAGTCGGTTCTTTTCAGGCGACCGACCCAAAAACGTTCGGGCCCAGGCAACGAGTGCCAAGGCCCGCTCGACCGGTCTTCTGCGGCCCCTCAGCCATCGCTGGCGTCGGGCGCAACCACGCGAGCGTGCGCTCGGTGGGACCGGACCCGGCAACATTGGTGTCACTCGGGTGGGAGCGGGTGCTCCGCTTGGGGACTGCGAACGACTTGCCGTTTGACAGGCACGCTGAACACAGTTTGGTCGACTTACATAGAGTAACACGTTTGCGGGCCGCACCATTCCGCGATCCCCGCGCCCAGGCCTCCGAGCCAACCCTGCACGCCTCCGAGCGAACCGTGGACGCGTCCGAGCCAACGGTGCCGACCCAAGCCAACCGTGCCGACCCAAGGCGGCAGGGACGACCACGAATAACCAAGATCGCCTCAGTTAGCCGCCGGACCCCGACGGCCGCCGACGTCAGACGGCAGCCACGGTCCGGCTGGCGGCCAGCATCGTCCGCAGCGAGCGCACCGCAGCCACGGCGTATTCCTTGTCCGCCGCCTGGATCGCCATCACCGCGATCAGGTCGTCGTCGCGCAGTTCCAGGCTGACCCACGGCGATCCGCGGTCGAACCGGACCGAAGCCACCATCTCCCACGGGACGTCGATCCAGCCCAGGAGGTTGCGGACGCGGAGCCCGGCAGCGTCCGCGACGAGGCGGGGGCGGGTGAACCAGAGGATCCCCACGGCGCACGCCAACCCCAGGATGATCATGGCGATCTGATCTTCGGTGTGGAACACGCTCTTGCCGCTCTCGGTCTTGCCGTGGAGCGTGAACGCCACCGCCACGAACACGAGCACGACGGCGCCGGCCGCGATGTAAGCGATCCGGCGGGCCTTCTGCGCCTGGGCGACCACGGTCGTCGGCACTGACGGCAGCACGGCGGCCGCGTCAGGCAGGGGCGACGCGGCGGGGACGGCCGACACCGGCGTGGGATCCGCCTGGTGTGGCACGTCGGTCTGCGGAGTCTCGGTCACGAGACCTGAGTCTGCCACCGCGACCTGTGGGATCAGCGTCAGGGCACGCCGCGGCTCGCCGACTCCGTGGCTGACCCACTAGCCGGCCCCTCGCCGCGGGTAGGCCGTCGCTCGCCGACCGGTTCGCTCACGGCGGGCCGCCGCTCGCGCGGTCGGGAGCTTGCGGTCTGGGTTACCGTGAACGGCCGAGCACCACGCCTCGCCCGCACCCTGGAGGACCTGACTTGAAGCCCCGCGTCGTCGCATTCGACCTGGATGACACCCTGACCGTCTCGAAGTCGAAGATCGATCCGCGGATGGCCGCGCTGCTCGCCGACCTGCTGACCGAGACCGACGTCTGCATCATCTCCGGCGGCACCGCCGAGCAGTTCCACCGCCAGGTGCTCGACTTCCTCGAGATCGACGACGCCCGCCGCGCCCGGCTGCACCTGATGCCGACGTGCGGCACCCGCTACTACCGCTTCGAGCGCGGCGACTGGCGCGAGATCTACGCGGAAGACTTCTCCGAGGCCGACAAGAAGCGCGCGATCGACGCCGTCACCGAGGGCGCGCACGAACTCGGGCTCTGGGAGCCGAAGCCGTGGGGCGACATCATCGAAGACCGCGGCAGCCAGATCACGTTCTCGGCGCTCGGGCAGACCGCGCCGCCGGAGGCGAAGTACGCCTGGGACCCGGACGGCGCGAAGAAGCGGGCGCTGCGCGACTACGTGGCCGGGCGGCTGCCCGAGTTCGAGGTCCGCGGCGGCGGCTCCACCTCGGTCGACATCACCCGCCGTGGCATCGACAAGGCGTACGGCATGCGGAAGCTGATGCAGTACAACGACCTGACGATGGACCAGATCCTGTTCGTCGGCGACCGTCTCGACGAGGGCGGCAACGACCGGCCGGTGATGGACATGGGCATCGAAAGCATCGCGGTCCACGGCTGGAAGGACACCGCCGACGTGGTGGAGAAGCTGTTGCGCGACTGGGCATAACCGCGACCGGGCATAACCGCGACCGGGCATAACTCGGGTGCGCCGCTGGCGCCGGCAAGCGACCATGGTCGGGTGCAATCTCCGATCACCGTGACCCCGAGCCAACTACCCGACCTGCTTCTGCACGTCGCGGTGGTGCGGCCGGTCTTCGTCTGGGGTGCGCCCGGCATCGGCAAGTCGTCGCTGGTGCGCGACTTCGCGGCCTCGCTCGGCCTCGACTGCGTCACGCTGCGTGGGCACCCAGCTCGCCGCCGAGGACCTGATCGGCGTCCCGGAGACTCCGCGACGGCCGCAGCCGGTTCGCGCCGCCCGAGACGATCGCCCGTGACGAGCCGTACTGCCTGTTCCTCGACGAGCTGAACGCGTCCACGCCCGAGGTGCAGAAGGCGTTCTACTCGCTGATCCTCGACCGCCGGATCGGCGCCTACGAGCTGCCCGCCGGCTCGATCGTCATCGGCGCCGGCAACCGTTCCACGGACAACGCGCTCGCCCGGCCGATGGCGTCCGCGCTGGTCAACCGGCTCGTGCACGTACACCTGCGGGCCGGCGTCGAGGACTGGCTGGCATGGGCGGCGAGCGCGGGCATCCACCCGTGGATCGTCGACTACCTCACCGAGCGCCCGGACCACCTGTGGGTCAACCCGCCGAAGGTCGAGGAGGTCTTCTCGACGCCCCGCAGCTGGCACATGCTCTCCGACGCGCTGCACTCCTATCGGCGGCGGCACGTCGACGAGGAAACGATCCGCCTGCTCGCCGCCGGCACGCTGAGCCCCGGGCACGCGTCCGCGTTCGGCGGCTACGTCAAGATCGTTCGGCACCGGTACGGCCTCGACGCGGTGATCCGGGGCGACGCCGGCTGGCCGTCCGCGCCCAGCTGACCGTGATCTGCTCTACTTCCTCGCCGAGACGTTCCGCGCCCGCCTGGTCAAGGACCTGCCGGCCGACAAGACGCACGCCTCCCCGACCGTGCGGCAGTTCGCCCACCGGGCCAAGGCGCTGCTCGATCGAGCTGGCCGAGATCTCGCTGGAGTGCGCGCAACTCGTGATCGCGACCGACGACCGACGGCGCGCCGGTGCTGCCGAGCTGGTTCCTGGTCGAGGTCAGCCGGGACCTGCCCCGCCTCGTCGCGGCCCGGGTATAGGCCGTGTCCTGCCGATCAGTGGCGGCCAGCGGCGGCCCGAGACGACGACCTGCGGCGCTCTCGCAGATCCTGAATACAAACGCGGTATTCAGGACCGCTGCGAGCTTGCCGGATCGCCGCCTGGAATCCGCCTCGCCTCACCATGACCGACAGGACACGGCCTAACCGATGGCGCAGACGAAGGCACCGGTCGATCCGAACGTCGCCGCGTTCGACACCGCCTGGAAGGGGCTCAGCCGGCATCCGATGTTCGTGCCGATGGGCTCGGCACACCGGCCGTCCGGCGCCTGGGCCCGGCTCTCCGCGACACTCCAGCACGACGGCGCCCTGGTCATGAACCACGCGATCGCCTGGGTTCACGGCGACGGCACGATCCGGGCGAGTCGCGCGCACCGCCTCGACGCCGGCGAGTGGACCTGGGTCATCGCGCACTGCCTGCTGCACCTCGGCTTCGGGCACCTCGGCGACGACACGACGCACGATGCCGCGAGCGACGCCGCCGCCTGCGTCGCCGTCACCCGGTTCCAGCGCGCCGTCAAGCTCGGCGTCGAGCCGCAGCACGTGCCCCGGGAACTGCCGACGCCGGACGAGGACCGTGCTCGCCCGGCAGTGGCGCGAGCAGG
The DNA here is from genome assembly GCA_963797605.1 of uncultured Actinomycetota bacterium. GTDB lineage: Bacteria > Actinomycetota > Actinomycetes > Mycobacteriales > Micromonosporaceae > DASQPR01. Next base: position 72,451 of record CAWCPX010000017.1, read on the forward strand.
GCGTACCGGAGCAGTACGCGCACTGCGGCACCGGCGGCGTGGCCGGCGACATCATCCCGGAACAGCCGCCGCATGTCGGTGGCGCACCGGACTGGCCGGCCGCGTTCGCGATCGGACTCGCCAACGCCGCGAGCGCCGCCGTCGACGTCGCCGGCGGAGCCCGCACCTCGCTCACCGACGGCCGGGCCGTCCGGAAGCCGTGGGACCGGGCGCTGAGCTGGTTCCTCTCCTCGTACCCGCTGCTCGGCGGCCTCGCGGCCCGGTTCACCATCGTCGCCGACGCGGACCTCGCCCGGTCGTGGCAGATCTCGGTCGCCGCAGTGGCCGCCGACGCCGCCGAGATCTACATCAACCCGCTGGCCACCTGAGCGACCGAGCAGTGGCGCTTCGTGCTGGCCCACGAGATGCTGCACGCCGCGCTGCGCCACGGCGACCGGGTCGGCGCGGCGGGACCCGTACCTGTGGAACGTCGCCTGCGACTACGTCATCAACGGCTGGCTGGTGGAGATGGCCGTCGGCGAGATGCCCGACGGCCTGCTCTACGATCCGGAGCTCGCCGGCCTGTCCGCCGAGGCCGTCTACGACCGGATCGCCACCGATCTGCGCCGGATGCGCAAGCTCGCCACGCTGCGCGGACGCGGGCTCGGCGACGTGCTCGGCGAGCCGCTGCCCTGGGCCGGTGCGCCCGGTCGCGGCGTCGACCTGGACGACTTCTACCGGCGCGCGCTGCTCTCCGGCTACGCCTACCACCAGCGCGACGAGCGGGGCTGCTGCCGGGCGGGCTGGCCGAGGAGATCCGGGTGCTCGAGCAGCCGCCGCTGCCGTGGGACGCGCGGCTGGCCCGCTGGTTCGACGAGTTCGTGCCGTCGCCGCAGCGCATCCGGTCCTACGCCCGGCCGTCCCGCCGCCAGGCGACCACGCCGGACATCCCGCGACCCGGGTGGCGCTGGCCGGACGAGCTCGTGGAGCGGTGCACGTTCGGCGTGGTGCTGGACACCTCCGGCTCGATGGACCGGAAACTGCTCGGCAAGGCGCTCGGCGCGATCGCCTCGTACGCCGCGGCCCGAGACGTACCGGCGGCGCGGGTGGTGTTCTGCGACGCGTACCCGTACGACGCGGGGTATCTGCCGGTGGAGCAGATCGCCGGGCGCGTGACGGTACGCGGTCGCGGCGGCACCGTGCTGCAGCCGGGCATCGACCTGCTGGAACGGCGCCGCCGACTTCCCGGCGACGGCGCCGATTCTGGTGATCACCGACGGGGAATGCGACGTGGTACGGGTACGGCGCGAGCACGCGTACCTGATGCCGGCTGGTGCCCGGTTGCCGTTCACGCCCCGAGGTCCGGTGTTCTCGGTCCGCTAAGAGCAGCAGGGGTCATCACGGCACGGTTGCGCGAATACAAGCCGCGCATAATCCCGCCGCCGACTCGCAATCGACGACACCGAAGCCACCCGACCTCAGCACGTGCCCGAAAAAACGACCGCTACAACCGGCAGGCCAACACATCGGTCACGAGGATCGCGCGCGCTCCGACCTCGTACAACTCATCCATGATCCGGTGTACGTCCGCTCGCAGCACCATCGCCTGGACGGCGACCCAGCCTTCCCGATGTAGCGGCGAGACCGTCGGCGACTCGATGCCCGGCGTCAGCGCGACGGCGGCGTCGAGGCTGTCGGCGCGGACGTCGTACGCGAGCATCACGTATCGCCGCGCGACCAGCACACCTTGGAGCCGCCGCAGCAACTGCACGACACCGGGCCGGTCGGCGGCGCCCTCGCGGCCGATCAGCAGCGCGGTCGTTTCCAGGATCGGCTTGCCGACCGTCGCGAGCCCGGCCTGCCGCAGCGTGGCACCGGTCGCGACGACGTCGGCGATGATGTCGGCCACGCCGAGGCGCACCGCGTTCTCCACGGCGCCGTCGAGCCGCACGACGCTCGCCTCGATGCCGTTGTCGGCGAGATAACGCTCGAGCACGCCCGGGTAGGCGGTGGCGATGCGGTGTCCGGAGATCTCGTCGACCGAGGTCATCGAGTTGATCGGGGCGGCGAACCGGAAGGTCGCGGCGCCGAAGTCGAGATCGAGCACCTCAACCGCGTCGGCGCCGGCGTCGATCAGCAGGTCGCGGCCGGTCACACCGAGGTCGAGATCGCCGGAGCCGACGTAGGTCGCGATGTCACGGGGCCGCAGGTAGAAGAACTCGACTCCGTTGGCCTCGTCGCGGCAGACGAGGTCGCGGTCGTCGGTGCGCTGCCGGTAGCCGGCTTCGATCAGCATTTTGGAGGCCGGACCGGCCAGGGTGCCTTTATTCGGGATGGCGATGCGCAGCATGGTGAGGCCTCACAGGTGGCGGTAGACGTCGTCAAGGTCGAGATCGAGCGCGATCATCAGGACCTGCGCGTGGTAGAGCAGCTGGGAGATCTCCTCCGCGGCCCGCGCAGGGCTCTCATGCTCGGCCGCCATCCAGGACTCGGCCGCCTCCTCGACGACTTTCTTGCCGATCGCGTGCACACCCGCGTCGAGCAGCGCCACCGTGCCGGACCCCGGTGCCCGGACCGCGGCCTTCGCGCGCAGCTCGCCGTAGAGGTCTTCGAAGGTCTTCACAAGCGTCGAGTCTTGCCGGTCCTCGCGCATTCGGCGACCCGGCACACCGCATCGTCCACCCTGTGGACGAAAACCCGAAGATCAACGGCATTCCTCACCGGGTACAACCACGCCGCCGGGCGAACCTCGCGATCCCGAGCGCCGAAGCGCCCTACCGTCCGGCCGCGCCGAAACCGACCGACTGACGGCGGGGCGTGATCGCCCGGATCGCGAGCGCGGCGCCGAGCGCGGCCACCACCGATGCCCAGCCCTTGTCCTCACTGGAGTCGGGGAAACCGGCCCGGTCACGGGCCTGCTCGAGCGTGTCGACGGTCAGCACGCCGTGGGCGACCGGCGTCGACTCGTCGAGCGCGACCCGGGTGAGGCCGTCGGTGACGGAGTGGCAGACGTACTCGAAGTGGGCGGTGTCGCCGCGGATCACGACGCCGAGCGCGACCACCGCGTCGCACGTCCGGGCGAGCGCCTGCGCCACCACCGGCAGCTCGACGGATCCGGCGACGTGCGACACGACCACGTCGTCGACGCCGCAGGCCTTCGCGGCCGCGCAGTGCCTGGTCGAGCATCCGCTCGGTCAGGTCGTCGTGCCACCGGGTGACGGCGACACCGAGCCGCAGTCCCGCTGAGCGTCGACCGTGGATTTCTCCGGCGCGCCGAAACCTGCCATCAGGCCTGTCCCTCCGTGATCGGGTCGAGCCCGTCGAGGAGGTGCCCCATGCGGTCCCGCTTGGTGCGCAGGTAGCGGACGTTTTCGTCGTGCACACGCACCGGCATCGGCTCGCGGCCGGTCACTTCCAGGCCGTAGCCCTCGAGGCCGGCGCGCTTGGCCGGGTTGTTGGTGAGCAGCCGCATCGTGCGGACGCCGAGGTCGTAGAGGATCTGCGCGCCGGTGCCGTAGTCGCGGGCGTCGGCGGGCAGGCCGAGGTCGAGGTTGGCGTCGACGGTGTCGCGGCCTTCGTCCTGCAGCTGGTAGGCCTGCAGCTTGTGCATCAGGCCGATGCCGCGACCCTCGTGACCGCGCATGTAGAGCACGACGCCGCGGCCCTCCTCGCGCGACCCGAGCCAGTGCGCGTCTGCAGCTGCGGGCCGCAGTCGCAGCGCACCGAACCGAAGACGTCGCCGGTCAGGCACTCGGAGTGCACCCGGACCAGCACGTCCATGCCGTCGCCGATGTCGCCGGCGACCAGCGCGACGTGCTCGGTGCCGTCGAGGGTGGCGCGGTAGCCGTACGCGCGGAAGTTGCCGTGGTCGGTCGGCATCCGGGTTTCGGCGACGCGCTCGACCTGCTTCTCCGTGCGGCGCCGGTAGGCGATCAGGTCGGCGATCGAGATCAGCGTGAGCCCGTGCTCGGCGGCGAACACTTCCAGGTCGGGCAGCCGCAGCATGGTGCCGTCGTCGTTCACGATCTCGCAGATCACGCCGGCCGGGGTGAGGCCGGCGAGCCGGGCCAGGTCGACGGCCGCCTCGGTGTGGCCGGCGCGGCGCAGCACGCCACCGACCTTGCGCGCGCAGCGGGAAGACGTGGCCGGGCCGGGACAGGTCGCTGCGGCTCGACGTCGGGATCGAGCAGGACCTGGATGGTCTGGGCACGGTCGCGCGCGGAGATGCCGGTCGTCACGCCCTCCCGAGCGTCGACCGAGACCGTGTACGCCGTGCCGTGCCGCTCCTGTGTTGGTGCGGTACATCGGCGGCAGTGCAGCCGGTCGAGCGTCTCGCCCTCCGATCGGCGACGCAGATCAGGCCGCAGGCACTCGGCGCACCATGAACGCGACCAGCTCCGGCGTCGACCTTGTCGGCGGCGAAGATCAGGTCGCCCTCGTTCTCGCGGTCCTCGTCATCGACGACGACGACCGGCCGTCCCGCGGCGATGTCCTTGATCGCCTGCTCGACCGTAGCCGAATGTTGTCACTCACGAGCGGCCTCGCCAGCAGCTTCTCGACGTACTTCGCGATCACGTCGACCTCGAGGTTGACCGGGACGCCGACGCCCTTGGTGCCCAAGGTGGTCAGCGCCAGCGTGGTCGGGATCAAGCTCACCGAGAATGTGCTATCCGTCACGCTGTCGCCGGACCCTGCGTCGCCGTCACGCGGTCACGGTGAGCGAGACGCCGTCGACGGTGATCGAGCCCTTCTCGACCACGTACCGCGCCAGCTGCGGCGGCAGCGAGATGGTGACGATCTCCCACTGCTCGGCCGGCTGTCCGGTCGAGCGATCAGCCCCGACGCCGTCGACGTGGCCCTGCACCATGTGGCCGCCGAGGCGGGTGCGAGCGTCGCGGCGCGTTCCAGGTTGACCGGGTCACCGACGGCGAGCGCGCCCAGCGAGGAGCGGTCCAGCGTCTCCTTCATCACGTCCGCGGTGAAGGCTCCGGCGTCGACGTCGACGACGGTCAGGCAGACGCCGTTGACCGCGATCGAGTCGCCGTGCTTCGCGTCGGCGGTGACCAGGTTGCCGCGCACCGCTGATCCGGGCGGCGTCCCCAGGTCGTCCAGCGCGGCGATCTCGCCCAGCTCCTCGATGATTCCGGTGAACACGATCAAGCTCCTTTCCCTGGTACGAATTTCCGCGGTGTAACATCTCCGTGGCCGCCGTCGTGCCCGCAGTCGAGCAGCGCGGTGACCTTGATGTCGCCGTGTTCGGCCGGGTGCCGATCCGGTCGGCGGGGAGCCATTCGACCGACGTGAACCCAGGTCCAGGGCATCGCCGATGGCGGTGACGCCGGGGTCCCCGAGCGCGGCCGGGCCCGCGCCGAGCAGTTTCGGGGCGACGTAGCCGACGACCTCGTCGACGAGACCGGCGCGCAGGAACGCGCCGGCGAGGGTCGGGCCGCCCTCCAGCAGCGCGCCGCGCACGCCGCGCTGGTACAACTCGGCCAGCAGCGCGCGCAGGTCGACCTGGCCGCTATCGGTCGAGCCGACCGTCGGCCGCCGTGGCGATGCAGGTCGGCGCGGCGCGTCCCGGACCCGGGCGTCGGTGGGCGTACGCCCGTTGCTGTCGACCACGACGCGCAGCGGTTGCCGGGTCAGACCGCGGGCGACCGCACGGTCAGCTGGGCGTCGTCGGCGAGCACCGTGCCGACGCCCGGCGATGACGGCGTCCACGGTGGCGCGAAGGCGTGCACGTCGGCCCGCGCCGTCTCGCGAGGTGATCCATTTGCTGGTGCCGTCGGCGGCGGCGCTGCGACCGTCGAGCGTGGCGGCGTACTTCCAGATCAGGTAGGGCCGCTCGCGCCGGATCGACGGTCAGCCAGTAGCGCAGGCCGTGACGCGGCCGCTCCGTGACGGAATCCGCTAGCTCCGCGTCGTCGGGGAACAGGTGCGTCTCGACACCGGCCGCGGCGAGTCTCGCCAGGCCACCCGCGGCGACCGGGTTCGGGTCGGGGACCGCGACGACCACCCGGGCGATGCCGGCGGCGATCAGCGCGTCGGTGCAGGGGCCGGTGCGACCGGTGTGGTTGCAGGGCTCCAGGGTGACGACGGCGGTGCCGCCCCGGGCCCGCTCGCCGGCTGGCGCCAGCGCGACGATCTCGGCGTGCGGGCCGCCGGCCGGACTGCGGTGTGGCCCTCGCCGACGGTCACGCCGGCGGCGGCGAGGATGACAGCGCCGACGCTCGGGTTGGGGCTGGTCGCGCCGAGACCGGTCGCGGCGAGCGCGACGGCACGGCGCATCGCCGACTCGAACTCTTCGGTGGGGTCGCCCATCCGTCGGCGCCCCTCTCCGCGATCGCCGTCAACCCGGTGATCGCGCGGACGGGGCAGGAGTTCGGCGGGGTGCACGCGAGGCGCGACGATTGTGCCCGTATGGGCGCGACGCCACGACCCGATGATCGGGCGCCACGACAAGCGGCGACCGATGCCCGCGCGCTGTCTCCCATCCGGACTTTGACCGTCGGCCCCGGAGTCTCACCGGGTCCACCGCCGACGTCCGGACGTCGCCGGGTCGCGGGCTTACCGTCAGTCGTGGGAGCCGCCGGATCACCGCCGGTTCGGAGTTTCACCGATCCCGCCAGCGCGTGGTGGGTACTATCGTCCAGTCTTCCACGATCGAGATCGGCCAGGATACGGGTCAACTCGGGAGAGCCACGTCACACGCCGCTCATCACACCGGCGGGCGTCGGCACCGGCGCGATGCCATCGGCGCGTCTTCGGCGCTCTCGGCTTCAGGGAGCGGCGGTCGATCGCGACGTACGAGCCGGGCTGGGACTTGGCCACCGTCTTCATCTCGGACGCGGCGGCCACGATCTCGCGGGCGGTCGTGTAGGACCGGTTCGTCGACAGGGCGACGCCGATGGAGATCGTGACCAGGTCGGCACGCTGCATCTCGCCCGCGCCGGTCGGCCTTCTCGACGTAGCCGCGGGCGCGGTCGTACTGGGTCGTAGAGCGCGTCGGCGGCCTCTCGAACGCGCTGACCGCGCGTTCGGTGAGCGTGCGGACCTGATCGGGCGTGCACACGATCACGAAGTCGTCGCCGCCGACGTGGCCGACGAACGCCGGCGGCCCCGATGCTCGATCGCTGACCGCGGACTCGATCGCGCTCGCCAGCGCCACGATGAACTCGTCGCCGCGGCCGAAACCGTACACGTCGTTGACGGTCTTGAATCTGTCGATGTCGACGTGCCCGACGGCGAGGTCTTCGCCGCCGGGCACCGCGGTGCGTCGATCTCGTGCAGGATGCGGGTGTTGCCGGGCAGCCCGGTCAGCGGCGACGACTCGCGGAACTCTTTGGTGCGCCGCAGCGTCGACCGGATGCGCGCGACCAGTTCCATCGTGTCGAACGGCTTGACCATGTAGTCGTCGGCACCGGCGGTCAGGCCGATCACCTTGTCGACCGTCAAGCCCTTGGCGGTCAGCATGATGATCGGCATCGCCGGCGTGGTCGGGTTGGCCCGCAGCCGCCGGGTCAGCTCGAGGCCGTCGATGCCGGGCATCATCAGGTCGACGCACGGCGAGGTCGGGCCGGTGGTCGTGCACGAGCGCGAGCGCCGGATCGCCGTCGTTCGCCACGATCACCTCGAAACCCTCGGCCTCCAGGTTGACCTGCACGAACCGCGGCGATGTCCGCGTCGTCGTCGACGACGAGGATCAGATCGCGTTCCGGTGGCGGCGACGTCATGACCGCGAGCGTGGCCTCCGCCCGGCGCGCGCAGGCTCCGCACCGCGGCGGCCGGGTCGAGCCGCGCCGTAGACGGCGGTGCCGGCCACGAACGCGTCGGCGCCGGCGAACGCGGCCTCGATGATGGTGTGCTCGTCGATGCCGCCGTCGACCTCGAGCCGCAGCTCCAGGTGGCCGGCGTTGGCGTGGCGGCGCGCCACGCGCACCTTCTCCAGCATCTCCGGCATGAACGCCTGCCCGCCGAAACCGGCCTTGATCGTCATGATCAGCAGCGTGTCGAAGTGCGGCAGAATCTCCAGGTACGGCTCGACCGGGGTGTCCCGGTCGATCGCGAGCCCGGCCTTCGTGCCGGCCGCCCGCAGATTGCGCGCGAGCGCGACCGGGTCGTCGGCGGTCTCGACGTGGAACGTGACGTTGTACGCGCCGGCCTCGGCATAACCCATCGGCCCAGCGGTCGGGATCCTCGATCATCAGGTGACAGTCAAACGGCAGCGACGTCGCTTTGCGCAGGCTCGTCACCACTGGCAGCCCGATGGTCAGGTTGGGCACGTAGTGGTTGTCCATCACGTCGACGTGCAGCCAGTCGGCCTCACCGGCGACGGCGTTGGCCTCGTCGCCGAGGCGGGCGAAGTCAGCGGCGAGCAGGCTGGGCGCGATGATGAAGCTCGGCGCGGTCACCGTGCCAGTCTAAGCACCGCACACCGTGCGCGCTCCGATGAGTCCGATGACCGCCAGAGCCCTAGCTGGTTCGACGCAGCAACGCCAGGAACATCGCGTCCGTGCCGTGCCGGTGCGGCCACAACTGCACGGTGGGGCCGGTGCCGAGCCCGCGCATGCCGTCGGGCAGCAACGGCCGGGCGTCGAGCAACTCCACCGGGTGCGGCGAGCGGCGCGCCGACTCGGTCACGGTCACCTGCGTCTCCGCGATATGCGGCGAGCAGGTCACATAGGCGACGACGCCACCCGGTCGCACCGCCCGGATCGCGGCCGCCAGCAGCTCACGCTGCAGTTTGGTCAACGGCGGGAGATCGCCGGGGGTACGCCGCCAGCGCGCCTCCGGCCGTCGCCGCAACGATCCGAGCCCGGAGCACGGGGCATCGACGAGGACCCGGTCGAACCCGCCGGCCGGAAGCTCGGCGATGGTGCCGACGTCGCGGCCGTCGGCGCAGACGACCTGCACCGGCAGCCCTCGTGTCGTCTTCTCGATCAGGGTGGCCCGGTGCGGCGTGATCTCGACCGCCGTCATCCGGGCACCGCGCTGCGCCGCGACCGAGCCGAGCAGCGCCGCCTTGCCGCCGGGGCCGGCGCACAGGTCGAGCCACCGCTCGTCGGCGCCGTCGATCGGCGCGTTCGCGAGTGCCATCGCGACCAGCTGCGATCCTTCGTCCTGCACGTGCGCGTCGGCGTGTACGACCGCCGGGATGTTCGCCGGCGACCCGCCGCCCTCCAGATAGACGGCGTACGGCGAGAACGCGCCGGGGGCACCGTCGGCCTGATCGGCGAGGTCGATCGCGTCGATCCGGCCCGGACGCGCGCACAGGTGGACGATCGGCCGCTCGTTGTCTTCGACGAGAAGCGCCTCGGTCTCGTCGAGGTCGCCCCGCAACGCCTCCGCGAACGCCCGGACTATCCACTCCGGATGGTGCTGCGTGACCGCGAGATAGCCGACGCGATCCGCGGCCTCGTCGGGCGCGACGATCGTCAGCCACTCCTCCAGCGGCTTCGCCGTCACCTGCCGGAGCACCGCGTTCGCGAACCCGGCCGCGCCCTCACTCGCGACCGACCGCACCAGGTCGACGGTCGCGTTGACGGCGGCGTGCGGAGGCACCCTCGTGTACAGAAGCTGGTAGACGCCCAGTCGCAGCGCGTCGCGGGCCGGCGGATCGATGCGGTCGACGCCCCGGTCTGCGGCGATGGCGATGATGGCGTCCAGCGTGCCGACCGCGCGCAGCGTGCCGTACGTGAGTTCGGTCGCGAAAGCCGCGTCGCGCCCGTGCAACTCGGCGTCCCGCAGGATCGACGGCAGGGCCAGGTTCGCGTACGCGTCGTCGCGATGCACCGCGGCCACGGCGTCGTACGCCGCCCGGCGCGCCGCGTCGACCGGATCGGGCTTGCCGCGGTTGGGCCGCTGCAGCCGGTAGCCGGTCGAGTTGCCCGGCCCACCGGACTCACGGCGACCGCCGCCGGCCGGGCCGGATGTCGTGTTGGGTGCTGTCGCCCTGCTATCGCCGGAGGCAGCAGAGGGATAGCGCTTCGCCGAAGGTTCACCGGCCGCGCGCGTCACACCGCACCGCCAGCGCCGTGCGGGGCACCGAGCACGTCGGACGGTTCGAGCCGGGCACCACGGGCCCAGTCCGGCGCCATCATCGGTTTCTTGCCGGCCGCCCGGATCTCGCCGAGTTGCACCGGCTCCGTGCCCGTACCCACTAACACTGAATTTCGCTCCACCAGGATCTGACCCGGCGCCAAGCGCGGACGCGCTGGTTGCCCGGGGTCGTTCAGCAGGCGGACCGGCCCGATCTTGATTCTTTCGCCGCGCAGCGTCGTCCAGGCGCCGGGGTCGGGCGTGCAGGCGCGGACGCGACGGTCGACCGCGAAGGCCGGATCGCGCCACCGCACCTGTGCGTCTTCGACCGGCACCTTCGGGGCCAGCGAGACACCGTCGGCCGGTTGCGGCACCGCGGTCACCGTGCCGGCCTCGATCGCGTCGAGCACCCGCACGAGCAGTTCCGCGCCCGAGACCGAGAGCCGCGCGAGCAGGTCGCCCGACGTGTCGGTCGGCCGAATGTGCTCGACGACCGTGCCGAAGACCGGACCGGTGTCGAGACCCGCCTCGAGCTGGAACACGGACGCGCCGGTCACCTCGTCGCCGTGCAGCACCGCGTGTTGCACCGGGGCCGCGCCACGCCAGGCCGGCAGCAGCGAGAAGTGCACGTTGATCCAGCCGTGCTTCGGGATCGCGAGCGCGTCAGCCGGCACCAGCGCGCCGTAGGCCACGATCGGGACGCAGTCGGGCGCGATCTCGCGCAGCCGCGCCTGGAACTCGGGCTCGCGCGGACGCGCCGGGGTCAGCACCTCGATGCCGCGTTCGTCGGCCCAGGCACCCACGGGCGAGCGTCGAACCTGCCGACCGCGGCCGGCTTCGGCGTCGGGACGGGTGACGACGGCCACGATCTCGTGGCTGGAACTCGCGAGCGCGTCGAGCGCCGGGACCGCGGGGGCCGGCGTGCCCGCGAAGACGAGCCGCATCAGATGCGTCGCCCGGGGTCGAGGCCGAAGGCGCCGTGCGGACTGATCTTGACGACGGGGGGCGTCTCGCCGTACCACTCAGCGGCGCGGATCTCCTTCATCGCCTGCTTGCGCGTGTCGGAATCGAGGCGGTCGAGGAACAGCACGCCGTCGAGATGATCGGTCTCATGCTGCACGCAGCGGGCCATCATGCCGCTGCCGACGATCTGCAGCGGGTCACCGTAGGAGTTGAAGCCCTTCGCGACCACGTTCTGGCGGCGCTTGGTGTCGAAGTAGAGACCCGGGATCGAGAGGCAGCCCTCCTGCCCGTCCTGCTCCTCCTCGTCGGGAAAGTGCAGAATCGGGTTGATCAGGTGGCCGAGCACCTCGTCGACGTCGAACACGAAGACCCGCATCGGGACGCCGATCTGCGGAGCGGCCAGGCCGGCGCCGCCCGCGTCGAGCAACGTGTCGGTCAAATCGGACACGAGCCCACGGAGTTCCTTGTCGAAATCGACGACCGGATCGGCCGGCGATCGGAGCACCGGATCGCCGAAAATGCGGATGGGGGTGACAGTCACCCGACCATTCTACGGGCGATCTCCGCGGCGACGAATGTCATCGGACCGACACCGGCAGCGTCGCGTATCCGCGAAGGGTCAGACGGTCTCGGCGGGTCGGCGCGCCGGCCGCGGCCAGGTCCGGAAAGCGCGCAAGGATCATCGGGAACGCGACCTTCGCCTCCATCCGGGCGAGCGCGTTGCCGATGCAGTAGTGCGCGCCACCGCCGAACGACAGCGGGGCGTTGTCGGCGCGGAAGGGGTCGAAGCGGTCAGCGTGGTCGAACCGGCCCGGGTCCCGGTTTCCGGCCCCGATCAGCAGGTACACGTCGGCGCCCGGCGGCACGGTGGCGCCGAACAACTCCGTCGGGGTCCGGACCATCCGCAGCGTGAACTGCACCGGCGAGTCGTAGCGCAGCACCTCCTCGACGTGGTCGCCCGCGAGCTTCGGCATCTGCCGGAGCGACGCGGCCGCGACCGGATGCCGGAGCAGCGCGTCGAGCCCGTTGCCGAGCAGGTTCGTCGTCGTCTCGAACCCGGCCACGAGCAACAGCATCAGGTTCGACAGCAATTCCTCCTCGCTCAACGTCGTCGGATCGGCGTCGTGCTGGGCGACGAGTGCGCTGGTCAGGTCATCGCCGGGCATTCGCCGCTTGGCGGCGATCAGATCGCGGAAGTAAGCGCGCAACTCGTCGCTGGCGCGGTCGGCCGGCTCAACGTTACCGGTCAGCACCGGCTCCAAAGTCGCGGTCAGGTCGCCCGCGACGGGCCGGAACCAGGCCCGATCGTCGGCCGGCACACCCAGAAGTGCACAGATCACATTCACCGGCAGCGGGTACGCGAACGCCTCCATGAAGTCGACCGTGCCCTCGGCCTCGACCCGGTCGAGCAGCTCGGTGACCAGGCCCTCGATCACCGTCTCCAGGATGCCGAGCCGCCGCGGGCTGAAGGTCGCGCTCATCAGCCGGCGGACCCGCGTGTGGTCGGGCGCGTTCGTCTCCAGGATGGACGATGCCAGCGCCCGCAGCGACGAGTGCTCGCGCCAGTTCGGCCAGTGCTCGTCGAAGTACGGCGCGTCCTGCACGAGGAGACGAGGATCACGCAGCACCCGATCGATCTCGGCGTGGCCGACCACGATCAGGACCTCGTCCGTGCGGACCACCGAGCCCGCCGCACGTATCCGTTCGTAGAGCGGGTAGGGATCGGCGCGACCGGCTTCGGTGCCGATCAGCTCCTGCACCGCTTCGAGCGCGTCTTCGTCGGCGGGGGTCATGCGGCCATCCTGCCAAGCGTTTCGCGTTTACAGAAGCTCCAGCGGATCGATCTGGACGCGTACGGTTTCGGCCGCCTTCCGTGCGCTCCGGACCCCCTGCGCCTCCCGTAACGCGTCCGCGAGCGCCCGGCCGGCGCCCCGGTGCACCCGGACCAGGAAACGTTCCAGCTCCCCCTGCGCCGGCACGGGTCCGAGCACCTCGGCGCCCTCGGGCAGGCGGGTGGCCTCCAGCAACTCGGTCACGGCGGCGGGGGTCCCGGTCAGCGAGGCCATCCGCACCGCCGGCGGGAACCCGAGTTCGCGCCGCTCGGCGAGGTCGCGCGCGGCCAGCCAGCCCGGATCGAACCGCACGAGCGCCTGCACCGCGGCGAGCCCGCCGTCGGCCACGACCACGACCTTCCCGCCGCGGGTGGCCGGCAACGCGAGCGCAGCGGCCGCGAGCCATCGGCGCAGCGTCTCCTCGCCCGCCCGCAGATCGGCCCGGGTCAGCAGCGCCCACGTGTCCAGCAGCAGAACGGCGCCGTAGCCACCGCCGCGGGCGACCGGTTCCGCGCCCGGCGTCGCGATGACCAGCCCCGCCGTCGCCTCCACCGTCGCCAGTACGCCGTCGCGCCCCGACGTCCACACCGGTACGTCCGTGAAGACGCGCCCCAGTTCCTCCGCTGTCCGCCGGGCGCCGACGACCGATGCCCGCAGGCTACGGGCCGCCGCAGTGCGCGCAGGCCCAGCCACCGGCGACACGGGCGCACCACCGGCACGTCGCCTGCCCGCCGGAGGTGCCGAGGCTCAGCGGGCCCTGGCACGACGGGCACCGCGCCGGCGTGCGGCATGTCGCGCACGCCACCGACGGCAGGTAACCCCGGCGCGGCACCTGCACCAGCACCGGCGTATCCGCGGCCAGCGCGTCCCGGGCGGCCCGCCACGCGACGCTGGGCATCCGGGCCGCCGCCGCCTCCGGATCGCGCATGTCGTCGCCGACGGCCGTGACCAGCGGCGCGCACGCCCGCACGGCGTCGCGGGCGCCGACGATCTCGCGGGCCCACCCGTTGTCGACGAGTTGCGCCGCCTCGACGGTGCGGCCGTAACCGCCGATCAGCACGGACGCGTCGCCCTGCTGCGCCCGGGTCAGCAGCACCTCCCGGGCGTGCGGGTAGGGCGCTCGGGGTTCGGAGTGCAGGTCGTCGCCGTCGTCCCAGATGACGACGAGCCCGAGGTCCGTGACCGGCGCGAACATCGCGGCCCGGGTGCCGATGACCACGCGGACGTCGACCTCGGGCGGCGGCGAGGAACCGCCGGTAGCGCTCCGCCGGCCCGGCCGCCGCCGACAGGGCGACGTGGCTGCCGGGGCCGAGCAGCATGGTGAGGGCCGCGTCGACCCGATCGAGGTCACGGCCGTCCGCGACGACGACGAGGGCGCCGCGACCGCTGCGTGCGGTGGCGGCGACGGCTTCGGCGATGCGTGCCGGCCAGTCGTCGCCCGGCATGGCGGTCCAGACGGCCCGGGCGGTCCGGCCTTCGGCGAGAGCGTGCAGGAACGCGGGTCCGGCCTGGTACGGCCGCCAGCGAGCGGCGAGGTCGTCGAGGCTGTGGGTGACGGTTGGGGCGGGCTCGGCGTCGGGTAGCGCGGTCGAGTCGCCTGCCGGGACCTTGACCTTCGCGGTCGCTTCGGCCCGGGCGTGACGGGGCGGCACGGCCAGCCGCAGCACGTCGGCGAGCGTGCCGGCGTAACGGTCGGCGACGGCGCGCGCCAGCCGGGCCACGTCGGCGTGCAGCACGACCTCGGGCGACACGACCTTTTCGACGTAGGCGAGCCGGCCGCCGTGCTCCGAGGCGGCCGACCGTTCGAGAACGACACCGTCGAGAAGCTGCCCGGAGAACCGCACTCGCACCCGGACCCCGGGCTGCGCCGCCTCGGCGAGATCGGTCGGACACGAGGTAGTCGAAGGGTCGGTCGAGGTGGGCCAGCCCGACGTCGACGCAGATCCGGGCGATCGGCAGCTCGGCCGCCGGTTCACGCGTCGAGGCCCGTGACGACCGGGAAGCCGGTCGAGGCGCGGTGCGAGGTCGGGGCGTCACGGCGTCAGTTCTACCAGCCCCACACCCGATCCCCGGTCCGTACGACTTGTGGTGGTCTCATCGCCAAGTTTGACCACGACAACCCGTATGAACCGGGGATCTTGAAGGGCGGGGACGTCACGCGCCCGCGGCGGACTTCAGGTCGGCGACGCGGTCGGTGCGCTCCCACGTGAGGTCGGGCAGCTCGCGGCCGAAGTGACCGTAGGCCGCCGTCTGCTGGTAGATCGGGCGGAGCAGGTCGAGGTCACGGATGATCGCGGCCGGCCGGAGGTCGAAGACCTCGTTGATGGCCTTCTCGATCGCGGCGACCGGGACCGTCTCGGTGCCGAACGTCTCGACGAACACGCTCACCGGGTGCGCCTTGCCGATCGCGTACGCGACCTGGGTCTCGCAGCGCTCGGCCAGACCGGCGGCGACCACGTTCTTGGCGACCCAGCGCATCGCGTACGCGGCCGAGCGGTCGACCTTCGACGGGTCCTTGCCGGAGAACGCGCCGCCACCGTGACGGGCGTAGCCGCCGTAGGTGTCAACGATGATCTTGCGACCGGTGAGGCCGGCGTCGCCCATCGGGCCACCGATCTCGAAGCGGCCGGTCGGGTTGACCAGCAGCCGGTAGCCCTCGGTCTCGAGGCCGAGGCTCTCCAGCTCCGGCGCGATGACGTGCTCGCGGACATCGGGCGTGAGCAGCGACTCGAGCGAGATGTCGGGCGCGTGCTGCGACGACACGACGACCGTGTTGAGCCGCACCGGGCGCAGGCCTTCGTATTCGATGGTGACCTGGGTCTTGCCGTCGGGCCGCAGGTAGGGCACCGTGCCGTCTTTGCGGACGGCGGACAGGCGACGGGCGAGCCGGTGCGCGAGCGCGATCGGCAGCGGCATCAGCTCGGGCGTCTCGGAGCAGGCGAAGCCGAACATCATGCCCTGGTCGCCGGCGCCCTGCGAGTCGAGCGCGTGCTCGGAGTCACCGGTGCGCAGCTCGATCGCCGAGTCGACGCCCTGGGCGATGTCGGGCGACTGCGAGCCGATGGCGATGTTGACGCCACAGGACGCGCCGTCGAAGCCCTTCTTCGACGAGTCGTAGCCGATCCGCAGGATGGTCTCGCGGACGATCGTGTTGATGTCGACGTACGCCTTCGTGGTCACCTCGCCGGCCACGTGCACCTGGCCGGTAGTGATCAGCGTCTCGACCGCCACGCGGCTGCGGGGGTCTTCGGCGAGCAGGGCGTCGAGGACGCCGTCGCTGATCTGGTCGGCGATCTTGTCCGGGTGGCCCTCAGTGACCGACTCGGAAGTAAACAGACGGCGTGCCACGGTGCTCCTTCACGGGGTGATTTTTCCAAAGTCGTCGATCCCGCCGAAAACCGATCTCACCGAATCGATCTCGTGGACAGATCTCGGTAAATCAATCTCGGGAAACCAATCTGGCAAAACACGAATCAGGCGAGCTTCAGCGGAATTCTGCCATAGAGACGCAGCACCGCGGAAAGCTACGGCCCAGACGACCCACGCTACGGCCCCAGTCGAGCCACGACGAGGTCCCAAACAGCGTCGGCGAGGTCGTCTTTCGGCTGGGTGCCGAGATCGGTGGTGGACCCGTCGGCGCCGAGAACCGTGGCGGCGTTGGTGTCGGTGCCGAACGCCTTGTCGACCCCGACCTCATTGACGACGATCAGATCGGCGCGCTTGCGCAGCAAGCTTGTCGCGGCCGTGCGTGATCGCGTCATCGGTCTCGGCCGCGAACGCCACCAAGCAGCTGCCCGGGTCGCTTCCGGGCCCCGATTTCCGCCGCGATGTCGGGGTTCACCGCGAGTTCGATCGGATCGGGCGTACCCGTGGCGGATTTCTTGATCTTCGACGTCGCGTAGACGGCGGGCCGGAAGTCGGCCGGGGCCGCCGCCATCACCACGACATCGGCGTCCCGCGCCCGCCTCGACAGTGGCCTTGCGCAGCTCCTCGGTGGTGCCGACACGGATCAGATCGGCGCCGGCCGGGTCGGGCAAGCGAGACGTTGGCGGAGATCAGCGTCACGCGGGCGCCCCGGGCCACGGCGGTGCGGGCGAACGCGTAGCCCTGCTTGCCCGAGGACCGGTTGCCCAGGAAGCGGACCGGGTCGAGCGGCTCCCGGGTGCCGCCGGCGGTCACGACGACGTGCCGGCCGGCCAGGTCGGGGGTGGTCGCTCCACGGCTCACCAGGCGCCGGGCGACCTCGAAGATCTCCGCCGGCTCGGGCAGCCGCCCCTTGCCCGTGTCGGCGCCGGTGAGGCGGCCGACGGCGGGCTCGAGCACGACGACGCCCCGGGAACGCAGCGTGGCGACGTTGGCGACGGTCGCGGGGTGCTCCCACATCTCGGTGTGCATCGCCGGGGCGAACACGATCGGGCACCGCGCCGTCAGCAGCGTGTTGGTGAGCAGGTCGTCGGCGAGGCCATGGGCGGCCTTGGCCAGCAGGTCGGCGGTGGCCGGCGCCACGACCACGAGGTCGGCCGAGCGGCCGAGCGTGACGTGCGGCACCTCGTGGGCGTCGGACCAGACGTCGTCGTGCACCGGGTGACCGGACAGCGCGGCCCAGGTCGGCGCGCCGACGAACTTCAGCGCGGACGCCGTCGGCACGACCCGGACGTCATGCCCGGACTCGGTGAGCAGACGCAGCAGCTCGCACGCCTTGTAGGCGGCGATGCCACCGGCCACGCCAAGGATCACCCGACGTGGCCGGGCCGTCACGGCCGTCTCAGCCCTCGGTGGGCTCGGCCGTGAGCAGGCCGGAGTTGATTTCGCGCATCGCGATCGACAGCGGCTTCTCCTGCGGCGTCGTCTCCACCAGGGGGCCGACGTATTCGAGGAGGCCCTCGCCGAGCTGGCTGTAGTAGGCGTTGATCTGGCGTGCCCGCTTCGCGGCGAAGATCACCAGCGCGTACTTCGACGTGGTGCGGTCGAGCAGCTCGTCGATCGGCGGGTTGGTGATGCCTTCTGGGCTGGCAACAGTCACTGCGGCAACCTAACGGTGGTGAGAATCGGACCGCGGAGTTAGTGAACGACCTCGCGGTCCAAAGAAATCGGATGAGAACCGAGCAATCCTACCAACTCATCGGCGGCGCGATCGATTGAGTCGTTGACGACCGTAATGTCGAATTCGCGCTCGGCCGCGAGTTCCTCGTCGGCGTGCTCCATGCGACGGGCGATCGTCTCGGCGTCTTCGGTGCCGCGACCGACCAGACGGCGCTTGAGTTCCTCGACGCTGGGCGGGGCGAGGAAGACGAACTGTGCCTCGGGCATCGCCGCCCGCACCTGCCGGGCGCCCTGCAGATCGATCTTCAACAGCACCGGCATGCCGAGCGCGAGGTGGTTTTCCACCGCCAGGCGGGGCGTGCCGTAGAGGTTTCCGGCGAACTCGGCCCATTCGAGCAGGTTGCCGAGCTGGATCTGCCGTTCGAACTGGGTCCGGTCGCAGAAGAAGTAATGTTTTTGATCGACTTCGTAGTCGCGCTTCTTGCGCGTCGTCATCGACACCGAGAGCCAGATCCAGGGCGCACGCGCCCGGATCGCTTCGATCACGGCATCCTTACCGACCCCGGAGGGGCCGGACAGGACCGTGAGCCGAGACTTCACCGGGCGCGTGCGTTCTGGGTTCACTGTTTGTTTCTACCCTGCCAACCTCAGTTCGACGCGGCGAACTCACCGAGCAGGGCCTTACGCTGCTGGTCGCCCAGGCCCCGAAGACGGCGGCTGTCAGCGATCTTCAGCTTCTCCATGATCTGCGTCGCGCGGATCTTGCCGATGCCCGGCAGCGACTGCAGAACCGCGGAGACCTTCAGCTTGCCGACAACATCATCGGTCTCTGCACGGTCAAGAACGGCCGGCAGCGTGGTCTTACCCGCCTTGAGCTGCTCTTTCAGCTCCGCGCGAGCCTTGCGGACCTCAGCGGCCTTCGCCAGTGCGGCGGCGCGCTGCTCCGGCGTGAGTGTGGGAAGCGGCACAAATCCTCCTCAGGTCTTATCTCGGGCGGCCATCGTGGCCGCCATTGCAGGGTGTGGCACATGGTGCGGGAGTGACTCCGACGCCTCGCGAAAACTAGCGGTCAGCGGCGGTTTCGGCAACGCCGGGCGGTTCGGTCTGTCAGCCGTCCGTGGAAATTACCTCCCGACAAGCGCTTAATGCCCGTTCAGTCGCGTCCCGCAAACCTGCCACCGAAGGACCCGCGCTGAGAATTTCTCGCGAGTAAGACGGAAGCACCCGAGACAGGTCGTCGCCGAAAACCGTCCGCAGGTCGGCGGCCTTCGCACCCTGCGCACCGAGACCCGGAGCGAGGATCGGGCCATTGATATTCGTAAGATCATGTCCAGTTTCGCCGACGGTCGCCCCGATCACGGCTCCGATGCTTCCCATCGGCTTCACACCCGCGTTGACCTGGGCAATCTCGTCGACGATCACCTGTGCGACGGTGCGGCCGTCGGTGCTTTTTGCATGTTGCACGGAGGCGCCCTCGGGGTTCGAGGTCAACGCGATCACGAACACCCCGCCGCCGTTTTCGACCGCCGTGTCGAGCATCGGACGGAGCGAGCCGAAGCCGAGAAACGGACTCGCGGTCATCGCATCGACATAGATCGGGCTCGATGGATCAAGGTATGCGCTCGCGTACGCGGCCGCCGTCGACCCGATGTCGCCCCGTTTCACATCCAGAAGGACGAGAGTTTCGGCATCCCGTAACTGTCGGATAGTTGACTCTAAAACTGCGATGCCACGTGCCCCGAATCGCTCGAAAAACGCGGACTGAGGCTTCACCACGGCCACCCGATCGGCTACCGCCTCCACCACCGTCCGGCTGAAGCGTTCCAGGCCCTCGACGTCGTCAGGGAGCCCCCACCGGGCCAAAAGCTCCGCGTGCGGGTCCAGCCCGACGCAAAGCGGGCCTCGTTTGGCCATCGCCGCGCGCAACCGACTGCCGAATGCTTCCACGATCAGTCTCCTTCCTCGTCCATCTGGATGGTCATTGGCGTGTCGACGCGGCGGCTGCGGCCACGATCGCGGCGCTGATCGCAGACACGTCCGTGTCCGTCGACACGTAGGGCGGCATCGCGTAGATCAGGTCTCGGAACGGCCGCAGCCACACGCCGTGCGCCACCGCCGCGTCGGTCGCGGCCGCCATGTCGACCGGCCGGTCCAACTGCACCACCCCGATCGCGCCCAGCACGCGTACGTCCGTCACGCCCGGCACCGAGGTGGCGCACGCCAGCCCGGAGCGCAAGCCGCTCGCGATCCGCCGCACCGACGCCGCGGTCGCCTCGGTGCGGGCGAGCGCGATCGACGCGTTCGCGACCGCGCAGGCCAGCGGGTTTCCCATGAACGTCGGTCCGTGCGCGAGCACCGGCAGCGCGCCCCGGGAGATGCCGTCCGCGATCTCGGCGGTGCACAGCGTCGCGGCCAGGCTGAGATAACCACCGGTCAGCGCCTTGCCGACGCACATCACATCGGGGCGCACGCCGGCGTGGTCGGCGGCGAACAGGGCACCGGTGCGCCCGAACCCGGTCGCGATCTCGTCGAACACCAGCAGCACGTCGTGCCGGTCACAGGCGGCCCGCAGCGCCGCGACGTACGTCGGATGGTGGAACCGCATGCCACCCGCGCCCTGCACGACCGGCTCGACGATCACAGCGGCCAACTCGTCGGCGTGCCGCGTCACCGTCGCCTCGATCAGATCCACATAGGACTCGTCGATCGGCGCGTCGAAGCCGGCCGGCGGCATCGGCAGGAACAGCTGCTCGGGCAGCACGCCCGTCCACAGCGCGTGCATGCCCCCGTCGGGGTCGCAGACGCTCATCGGGTGGAAGGTGTCGCCGTGATATCCGCCACGCCACGTCAGGAGCCGCCGTTTGCCGGGCCGGTCGCGCGACCGCCAGTACTGCAGGCACATCTTGATCGCGACCTCGACGCTCACGGAGCCGGAATCGCTCAGGAACACGTGTTCCAGGCCGCTCGGCGTGATCTCGACGAGCGTCTGGCACAGGCGGATCGCGGGTTCGTTCGTCAACCCGCCGAACATCACATGGCTCATGGAACCGAGCTGTGCCGTGACGGCCGCGTCGAGCACCGGGTGCCGGTAGCCGTGAATCGCCGCCCACCACGAGGACATGCCGTCGACGAGCTCGCGGCCGTCGGCGAGCCGGATCCGGGTGCCCTCGGCGCTCTCGACGAGCAGCGGTTCCAGCGTGCCCGGCATCGGCGCGTACGGGTGCCAGACGTGTTTGCGGTCGAGGTCCAGCAGGTCGGTCATGGTGCGGCGATCCGTTTCACGAGGCCCGGCCCGTGGTAGATCAGGCCGGTGTAGAGCTGGATGAGGCTCGCGCCCGCGTCGAACATCGCGGTCGCGTCGGCCACGCTGGAGATGCCGCCGACGCCGATGATCGGCAGGTCACCGCCCGTCTCCTTGTGCACGAAGGCGACGACCTCGCGAGCCCGCTGCGCCAGCGGCTGCCCGGACAGGCCGCCGGTCTCGCCCGCGCGGGCCCGGTCCGAGCCCACCAGGCCGTAACGCGCCAGCGTCGTGTTCGTCGCGATCAGGCCGGCGACGCCGGCGGCAAGGGCGACGCCGACGAGTTCGGCGATCGCCGAATCGTCCAGGTCAGGAGCGATCTTCACGAGCATTTTCGGGGTACGGCCGGCGCCGGCGTCCGTGGCGGCGAGCTCGCGCCGGAGGGCTGTGAGCAGCGCACCCAGCGCTCCCGCGTCCTGCAACGATCGCAGGCCCGGAGTGTTCGGCGAGCTGACGTTGACCGCGAAGTAGTCGCCGTATCCCCGTAGCGCCCGCAGCGAGGTCACGTAGTCGTCGACCGCGTCTTCGATCGGCGTGACCTTCGACTTGCCGAGGCTGATGCCGAGCGGCACCGGCAGCGGGCCGAGCGCGGCCAGCCGCGCCGCGAGCGCTTCGGCACCGGCGTTGTTGAAGCCCATCCGGTTGATGATCGCGCCGGATTCCCGCAGCCGGAACAGCCGTGGCCGCTCGTTGCCGGGCTGCGCGTGCGCGGTGACGGTGCCGACCTCGACGAAGCCGAAACCGAGCGCCGGCCACGCGGGCAGCGCCCGCCCGTCCTTGTCCATGCCGGCGGCCAGCCCGACGCGGGTTCGGGAAACCGCACCCCGAACACGGTCGTCGGATCGGTGCGAGGCCCGCCCGTGACGGTTTTCAGCGCGGTGACGGCGGTTCTATGCCGGGACAGTCGCGCCAGCGCTCGCAGCGTCGTCTCGTGCGCGACCTCGGCATCACCGCCGCCGAGCCGGAACAGCGCCGGCCGCGCGACCCGCTCGTAGAGCACCGTCACGACGACGCCGCTTCGCTGCCGCGCATGGCCGCGTGGAACTCCTGGAGCGGGCGTACGGTCATCTCGCCCCGGATCGTGGCCTCGATGCCCATCACGGCCGCCGCGGCTCCCGGCACGGTGGTGATGCACGGGATGTCGGCGGTAACGGCGGCGCTGCGGATCTCGTACCCGTCGAGTCGGGCTCCGGCTCCTGATCCTTGGGGGGTGTTGATCACCAGCCGCACTTCGCCGGACGAGATCAGTTCGACCGCGGACATGCCGTAGCCCGGCTCCCCCGGCGCGACCGTCTCGAAGTGCTTGCGGATGATCTCGCATTCGATGCCGTGCCGCCGCAGCACCGCGCCGGTGCCGACCGTCGCCACGATCTCGAAGCCCAGGTCGGCCAGCCGCTTGATCGGGAAGATCATGTTGCGCTTGTCCCGGTTCGCGACCGAGACGAAGATCTTGCCGCTCGTGGGCAGCGACCCGTACGCGGCCGCCTGCGACTTCGCGAACGCGTGCCCGAAGCTCGTGTCGATGCCCATGACCTCGCCGGTCGACTTCATCTCCGGGCCGAGCAGCGAGTCGACGCCCTTGCCGGCCGGCGTGCGGAACCGCTTGAAGGGCAGCACCGCCTCCTTGACCGCGATCGGCGCGCCTTCCGGCAGCTCGGCACCGTCGCCGGTCGCCATGAGCATGCCCTCGGCCCGCAGTTCGGCGATCGTGGCGCCGAGCATGATCCGGGCGGCCGCCTTCGCCAGCGGCACCGCCGTCGCCTTCGACACGAACGGCACCGTCCGCGCTCGCGCGCGGGTTCGCCTCCAGCACGTAGAGCAGGTCGTCTTTCAGCGCGTACTGCACGTTGATGAGACCTCGTACGCCGATGCCACGGGCCAGCGATTCGGTGTAACGGCGCACCTCGCGATGTGCCCGGCGCCCAGCGTGATCGGCGGCAGCGCGCACGACGAGTCGCCGGAGTGCACGCCCGCCTCCTCGATGTGCTCCATGACGCCGCCGATGTAGACGTCACCGGTGGCATCGCAGAGCGCGTCCACGTCGATCTCGATCGCGTCGTCGAGGAACCGGTCGACCAGCACCGGATGCGACGGCGAGATCTCGGTGGCCCGGCCGATGTAGTCGCGGAGCGTGTCGTCGTCGTACACGATCTCCATGCCCCGGCCACCGAGCACATAGGACGGCCGCACCAGCACCGGATATCCGATCTCGTCGGCGATCCGTCTTCGCTTGCGCGATAGCTGGTCGCGGTGCCGTGCGCCGGCGCCAGCAGCCCCTCCTGCCCGAGCAGCACCGCCGAACGCGCCGCGGTCCTCGGCGAGGTGGATGCTCTCCGGCGAGGTGCCCACGATCGGCACGCCGGCGTCTTTCAGCCGCTGCGCGAGCCCGAGCGGCGTCTGCCCGCCCAGTTGCACGATGACGCCGACGACGCCCGGGCCGCCGGCGTTACGCCCGGACGTGTGCTCCGCGTGCCACACCTCGATCACGTCTTCGAAGGTCAGCGGCTCGAAGTAGAGCCGGTCGGCGGTGTCGTAGTCGGTCGAAACGGTCTCCGGGTTGCAGTTGACCATCACGGTCTCGTAACCGGCGCCTTCGGCACCGGAACCGGAAGGCCTGGCTGAGCCAGCTTGAACTGGCTTGCTTCGCAGCGCCAGCACAGCGTGCACGCACGAGTAGTCGAACTCGATGCCCTGCCCGATCCGGTTCGGCCCGGAGCCCAGGATCAGCACCTTCGGCCGGTCGGAGGGCTCGACTTCAGATTCCAGATCATAGGTCGAGTAGTGGTACGGCGTGTTCGCCGCGAACTCCGCCGCGCAGGTGTCCACGGTCTTGTAGACGGGCCGCAGCCCGAGCCGGTGCCGCAGCGTGCGCACACCGTCCTCGCCCGCGAATTCGGGCCGCAGCGCCGCGATCTGCCGGTCGGACAGCCCGGACCGTTTCGCCCGGCGCAGCAGCGGCTCGTCGAGCACAGCGGCGTCCACGATCGAGGCGCGCAGCTCGACCAGCGCGGCGATCTCGTCGAGGAACCACGGATCGATCCCGGACGCCTCGGCGACGGCACCGACCGACGCACCCAGGCGCAGAGCCCGCTCGACCGTGTAGAGCCGACCGTCGTGCGGCACCCGCAGCGCCGCGAGGGTCTGGTCGACGGTCGCGCCGGCCGGATCGCCCTGCGTCCAGAAGCCGGCCGCCGACGTCTCCATCGACCGCAGCGCCTTGCCGAGCGCCTCGGCGAAGTTGCGGCCCATCGACATCGCCTCGCCGACCGACTTCATCGTGGTCGTGAGCTCCTGGTCGGCGCCGGGGAACTTCTCGAACGCGAACCGCGGCACCTTCACCACGACGTAGTCGAGCGACGGCTCGAACGCGGCCGGGGTCTTGCGCGTGATGTCGTTGGAGATCTCGTCGAGCGTGTAGCCGATGGCGAGCTTCGCGGCGATCTTCGCGATCGGGAAGCCGGTCGCCTTCGACGCCAGCGCCGAGGAGCGGGAAACCCGCGGGTTCATCTCGATGACGACGAGCCGACCCGTACCCGGCTCGATCGCGAACTGGATGTTGCAGCCGCCGGTGTCGACGCCGACCTCGCGCAGCACCGCGATGCCGAGGTCGCGCATGGCCTGGTACTCACGGTCGGTCAGCGTCATCGCGGGGGCCACCGTGACCGAGTCGCCGGTGTGCACGCCCATCGCGTCGATGTTCTCGATCGAGCAGACGACCACGACGTTGTCGTGCTTGTCGCGCATCAGTTCCAGCTCGAACTCTTTCCAGCCGAGCACGCTCTCCTCGATGAGCACTTCGTGCACCGGCGACGCGGCGAGGCCGGTGCCGGCGAGACGATCGAGGTCGGCGTCGGTGTGCGCCATGCCGGAGCCGAGGCCGCCCATGGTGAACGACGGACGGATCACGACGGGCAGCCCGAGCTCGGCGACGGCCTCGCGGACCTCGTCCATCGTGTGGCACACGCGCGAGCGCGGCACCAGGTCGGCGGAAGAACCGCCGCTGACGAGCGCACCCGCTCCATTGCTAAAGCCGATGCGAGCACCGGCGGATGCGACGATGTCCTTGAACAACTGCCGGTCCTCGCCTTTGCGGATCGCGTCGATGTTCGCGCCGATCAGCTCGACGTTGTACTTCTCCAGCACCCCCGCCTCATGCAGCGCGACCGCCGTGTTCAGCGCGGTCTGGCCGCCGAGCGTCGCCAGGATCGCGTCCGGGCGTTCCCGCGCGATGACCTGCTCGACGTACTCCGGGGTGATCGGCTCGACGTACGTCGCGTCGGCGAACTCGGGGTCCGTCATGATCGTGGCCGGGTTCGAGTTGACCAGCGAGACGCGCAGCCCCTCCTCGCGCAGCACCCGGCAGGCCTGGGTGCCCGAGTAGTCGAACTCGCAGGCCTGCCCGATCACGATCGGCCCGGAGCCGATGACCATCACGTGCCGCAGATCGGTGCGTTTGGGCATCGGTCAGACCGCCTTCCGCGAGATGAGTTCGACGAAGCGGTCGAACAGGTAGTCGGCGTCGTGCGGCCCGGCTGCCGCCTCCGGGTGGTACTGCACGGTGAACGCCGGCACGTCGCGCGCCCGCAGACCTTCGACGACACCGTCGTTCAGGCAGACGTGACTGACTTCGACCTCACCGAACGGCGTGCTGACGGCCTCATCGATCGGCGCCCGCACCGCGAAACCGTGGTTGTGCGAGGTGACCTCGACCTTGCCCGTGGCGCGGTCGAGCACCGGCTGGTTGATGCCTCGGTGCCCGTACGCGAGCTTGTACGTCGAGAAACCGAGCGCCCGCCCGAGAATCTGGCTGCCGAAGCAGATGCCGAACAGCGGAATGCGCCGTGTCATCACCTCGCGGGCGAGCGCGACCGGGTGGTCGGCCGTGGCCGGGTCACCGGGGCCGGGCGAGAAGAAGACCGCGTCCGGCACCGGTCGCTAGCAGGTCGTCAATGGTGGAGTTGGCCGGCAGCACGTGCGTCGTGACGCCGCGTGCGGCCAGCCGCCGGGGCACGTTGCGCTTGATGCCGAGGTCGAGCGCGGCCACGGTGAACCGGTGCTCGCCCTCGGCCGGCACCGACGTACGCGGCCGGCGTGCTGACCTCGGCGGAAAGGTCGGCGCCGAGCATCGCCGGCGATTCCAGCACGCGCTTGCGCAGCGCCTCCGGATCGCTCTCCACACTGGACACACCCGACCCGCATGGCGCCGCGCTCCCGCAGGTGCCGGGTCAGCGCCCGGGTGTCGATGCCGCAGATGCCGACGACACCCTCGGCTCGCGAGCCGGTCCTCCAGGCCGCCGGTCGCGCGCCAGTTGGAGGGGCGGCGGGCCGGGTCGCGGACGACGTAGCCGGCGACCCAGATCCGGTTGGACTCGTCGTCCTCGTCGTTGACGCCGGTGTTGCCGATGTGCGGCGCGGTCTGCACCACGACCTGCCGGTGGTAGGACGGGTCGGTCAGCGTCTCCTGGTAGCCGGTCATCGCGGTGGTGAACACGGCCTCGCCGAAGGTCTCGCCGACGCTGCCGTACGCCTCACCGGTGAAGGTCCGGCCGTCTTCCAGAACGAGCAGCGCTTCCCGCCTCACGATGACACCAGCTTTCCGTCGAGCACCGTCGGGACACCCCGCAGGAACGTGGCGACGACGCGGACCGGCAGTTCCCGCCCGGCGTACGGGGTGTTGCGGCTCTGGCTGGCCAGCTCCGCCGGCTCGCACTGTCCACGCGGAACGCCGGGTCGACCAGCGTCAGGTTCGCCGGCACCCCCGGGGCCGGGTCGTGGCCGTGCTCGTCAAGCCCGGCGATGCGGGCGGGGGTACGCGACATCCGCTCAGCGATGCCGTCCCAGTCGAGCCGACCGTCACCGAGACACGTCTGGGCCACGATCGAGAGCGCCGTCTCCAGCCCGAGCATGCCGGGCCGGGCGTACGTCCCACTCGCATTCCTTGTCCTCGACCGCGTGCGGGGCGTGGTCGGTGGCGACCACGTCGATCACGCCCTCGACCAGTCCCGCGCGCAGCGCCGCGACGTCGGCCTCGGTCCGCAGCGGCGGGTTGACCTTGAAGACCGGGTCGTAGCTCTCGGCCCACACGTCGGTCAGCAGCAGGTGGTGCGGCGTGACCTCGGCGGTGATGCGGATGCCGCGCGCCTTCGCCCAGCGGAGGATCTCCACGCTGCCGGCGGTGGACACGTGGCAGATGTGCAGCCGGGCGCCGACGTGCTCGGCCAGCAGCGCGTCCCGGGCGATGATCGCCTCCTCGGCGACCGCCGGCCAGCCGGTCAGCCCGAGCCGGGCCGAGACCTCGCCCTCGTGCATCTGCGCGCCCGTCGGTCAGCCGGGGCTCCTCGGCGTGCTGGGCGATCACCCCGTCGAACGCCTTCACGTACTCCAGCGCCCGGCGCATCAGCCGCGGGTCGCGCGACGCAGTGCCCGTCGTCGGAGAAGATCCGCACCTGGGCCGCGGACGTCGCCATCGCGCCGAGCTCGGCCAGCGTCTCGCCGGCCAGCCCGACGGTGACCGCGCCGATCGGCTGCACGTCGACCAGGCCGGCCTCGCGGCCGAGCCGCCAGACCTGCTCGACCACGCCGGCCGTGTCGGCGACCGGGGAGGTGTTGGCCATCGCGCAGACCGCCGTGTAGCCGCCGAGCGCCGCCGCCCGGGAGCCGGTCTGCACCGTCTCGGCGTCCTCCCGGCCCGGTTCGCGCAGGTGCGTGTGCAGGTCGACCAGGCCCGGCAGGGCGACCAGGCCGGTGCCGTCGATGACCTCGGCCCCGGGCGCGACCAGATCCGGGCCGATCTCCGGCGACGACGCCGTCGCGGATCAGCAGGTCGGTCGGTGCGCCGCCGACGATGCGACACGTTCTTGACAGGTGGAAGCTCACTTCGTCAATCCCCCCAGCAGCAGGTAGAGCACGGCCATCCGGACGGAGACGCCGTTGGCGACCTGTTCGACGATGGTGGAGCGGGGCGAGTCGGCGACCTCGGCGGTGATCTCCATGCCCCGGTTCATCGGGCCGGGATGCATGACGATCGCGTGCTCGGGCATGCGGCGCAGCCGGGCCGCGTCGAGCCCGTACCGGCGGGCGTACTCGCGCTCGGACGGGAAGAAGGAGTCGTTCCATCCGCTCCCGCTGCACCCGCAGCATCATCACCACGTCGGCGTCGGGCAGCGCGGCGTCCAGGTCGTAGGACGTCGTCGGCCGGCCAGGCGCCGACCCCGACGGGCAGCAGCGTGGGCGGCGCGACCAGGGTCACCTTCGCGCCGAGCGTGTGCAGCAGCAGCACGTTGGAGCGGGCCACCCGGCTGTGCAGCACGTCGCCGACGATCGCCACGTTCAGCCCGGCGAGCCGGCCGAGCCGCGAGCGCATCGTGTACGCGTCGAGCAGCGCCTGGGTCGGGTGCTCGTGGGTGCCGTCGCCGGCGTTGACCACGCTGCCGTCGATCCAGCTGGCCAGCCGGTGCGGCGCGCCCGAGGCCGGGTGCCGGATCACCACCGCGTCGGCGCCCATCGCCTGCAGGGTCAGCGCGGTGTCCTTGAGGCTCTCGCCCTTGGAGACGCTGGATCCCTTGGCCGAGAAGTTGATGACGTCGGCGGACAGCCGCTTCGCGGCCGCCTCGAACGAGATCCGGGTCCGGGTGGAGTCCTCGTAGAACAGGTTGACCACGGTGCGCCCGCGCAGCGTCGGCAGCTTCTTGACCTCGCGGCCGGCCAGACCGCGGCCATCTCGGTCGCGGTGTCGAGGACGCTGCGGTGGCGGCGTCGCCCGGCAGTCCAGGTCTGGCCGCCGCCGCAGAGCAGGTGCTGAATCATGTTCGCTACGCAAGCTCGCTCATTCCTGCCCCGCTTCGCAGGGCGCGGCCATGCTGAACACGTCGCTCGACAAGCTCGCCATGCGTCGCCTCCCGTACCCGTGCAAGCTGCACTCGTCGGCACCGTCGGTCTCGGTGAGCACACCCGCACCGCTTCCGCCAGCGCGGTCGGGATGTTCTTGCCGACGTAGTCGGCGCGGATCGGCAGCTCCCGGTGGCCGCGGTCGACCAGCACCGCGAGCTGCACGCAGCCGAGGCCGGCCGAGGTCGCCCAGCGCGTCGAGCGCGGCCCGCACGGTGCGGCCGGAGAAGAGCACGTCGTCGACGAGGATGACCCGCTTGCCGTCGACGCCGCCCGTGGGCAGGTCGGTGCGGCCGATCGCCGGGCGCCGCGCATCCGCAGGTCGTCGCGGTAGAGGGTGACGTCGAGGGCGCCGACCGGCACCTCGATGCCCTCGAAGGCGTGGATCCGCGCGGCCAGCCGCTGGGCGAGCGGAACGCCCCGGGTCGGGGATGCCGAGCAGGATGGTGTCGCGCGCGCCCTCGGTCTTCTCGAGGATCTGGTGGGCGATGCGGTCGACGATGCGGGAGATGTCCGCGGCCGTCAGAATGACCTTCGCCGGGGGATCTGCGTGGTTTGGTGACCTGTGAACTGATCTGATGCGGTCGACGTTGTCATATCTGGATACGCCACAGCGGACCTCCTTCCCCGCCTCACGGGACGGGTCGTTAAAGGACGTCGGTGACTGTACCTGGTCGGGAGCCTGATCAGCCAGCCTATTCACAGCGGCGGCACGCCCGGCCGGCGCGAGATATAACCCGCGCTTTCGACGATCGTCACCGAAACGGGTAGGTAACAACACTTGACCCCGCGTCATCCGGGCAGTACCGTCACGCTCCGTAGCGATCGCTGGGGAGAGCCTGCGGGCCCTGTGACTGGGAGTGTTCCAATGCCGTCTGACTACGCCAAGTCCCTCGGTGCGCGGCTGCGCTCCATCCGCCAGCAGCAGGGCCTGTCCCTGCAGGGCGTCGAGGAGAAGTCCAACGGCCGCTGGAAGGCCGTCGTGGTCGGCTCGTACGAGCGTGGCGACCGCGCCGTGACCGTGTCCCGCCTGGCCGAGCTGGCCGACTTCTACCGGGTACCGGTGGCCGAGCTGCTGCCCGAGGGCAGCGGCGTCCGGCACGAGTCCGCCGGCAAGATCGTGCTCGACCTGGAGAAGCTCTACGACCAGACCGACGAGGACCTGCTGCTTCGTCGCCAAGTACGCCCGCGCGATCCAGCAGCAGCGCGGCGACTACAACGGCCGGGTGCTCTCGATCCGCGCCGACGACCTGCGCGCGCTGGCGATCGTCTACGACTTCTCCCCGGCCGGCCTGGTCGAGCGCCTCACCGAGCACGGCGTGCTGGTCGACCGACGTGCGGGCGCTGTTCTCCTAGACCCGAGACACTCGTGACCTCGGCGAGTTCCTGCAGCCAGCGCTGCAGTTCTCGCCAAGGTCACGTTGGTCGGGCTCAGTGGGTCGTGTACTCCGCGATCCGGCCGAGGACGCCGTTGAGGAAGCGCGGCGAGTCGTCGGTGGACATCTGCTCGGCCAGCTCGACCGCCTCGCTGATCGCCACCGCGTCGTCGATCTCGTCGACGTAGAGCAGCTCGTAGACCGCGATCCGGGCCAGGTTGCGGTCGACCACCGGCATCCGCTCCAGCGTCCAGCCCTCGGCGTAGCTCGACGATCAGCTCGTCGATCCGGTCGGGGTGCGCCGCGACGCCCTCGACCAGCGCGACCGCGTAGGCCAGGTGCGCGGGCGGCGGCGGCTCGATCCGGCCCAGCGAGCTCGGCGAGCGTCGCCGGGATCGGCGCGCCGCGCAGGTCGGCCTCGTAGAGCACGTCCAGCGCACGCTTGCGCGCCTTGCGGCGGGCCGGCATGTTGGACGTCTCGGATCCCTCGGCCATCGTGGCAGTCAGGCAGACGACGGCCGAGGTAGCGGCCGTCGCGGGTGTCGACCTTGATCTTCTCGCCGGTGGTGATGAACAGCGGCACCTTGACGGTCGCGCCGGTCTCCACGCGTGGCCGGCTTGTTGCCGCCGGTCGAGCGGTCGCCCTGCAGGCCCGGCTCGGTGTAGGTGATCTCCAGCACGACGCTGGTCGGCAGCTCGATGTAGAGCGGGACGCCCTCGTGCATGGCGACGGTCGCCTCGGCCTCGGGCAGCAGGTAGTTCGCGTCGTCGCCGACGGTGAGCCGCGGCACCTGCATCTGCTCGTACGTTGCTGAGGTCCATGAAGACGTAGTCGTCGCCGTCGGCGTAGAGGTACTGCATGGTGCGCTTGTCGACGCGTGGCGGTCTCGACCTTGGTGCCGGCGTTGAAGGTCTTGTCGACCACCTTGCCGGAGAGCACGTTCTTCAGCGTGGTGCGCACGAACGCGCCGCCCTTGCCGGGCTTGACGTGCTGGAACTCGACGACGGTCCAGAGATCCCCGTCGAGGTTGAGGACCAAACCGTTCTTGAGGTCGTTCGTGCGTGGCCATGACCTGCCTTGATCTTCACATTGGTGATGGGACCCGGCAAGTCTACCGGCGCGGGCGGCCACTATGCCGACGTGGGTGCGCCGCGATATTCGCAGGCAAGCGTCAACCTTCGATCTCCCGGAGCAAATGGGTCACCGGCTCATCGGCGGCATCGACTCGTACCGGCCGACTACTGTGGCTGCGTGCGACTGCCACCCAGCGAAATCGTCGGTCCCGGTGCAACCAGTGCGATGTTGACGCACAACGGCACGAACGCGGCAACCGGAGGCATCTGGCGGGTCACGGAGGCTAGCGGCGCCAGCTCGATCGTGAAGATCGCGGCCCCACCGAGCGCGGAGCCGCCGACCGATGTCCCGCCCGCCGTCGCCGCCGCGTGGATCTCCAGCGACGACCCGGGCCACTGGAACTACTGGCGCCGGGAAGCCCTGGCGTACGAGAGCGGTTTCGCGGCCGCCGTCTACGCCGACCAGGGTCTGCGGCCACCGCGTCTGATCGACGTCAGCACGTTGGCCGACGGCGCGCTCGCGGTGCGGCTCGAAGACGTCAACGGGCGCCCCGGCGGTGCCTGGACGGTCGACGAATGGCACGATTTCGCGACCCGCCTCGGTGCCGCGCAGGCGCGATGGGTCGGCGCGCCGATGCCGTACGCGTGGCTGTCCCGGGGTTGGTTGCGGCAGTTCGTCGTGACCCGGCCGGTGCCGACCACGGTGGCGTGGACCGATGATCGGCTTTCGACCGTCTGGCCGGCCCCGTTGCGGGCGGCACTGGCCGGGCTGTGGGCTCGCCGGGTCGCCCTGATCGACCGGGTGGAACGCCTCCCGCAGACGATCGCGCATCTGGACGTCTGGCCGGCGAACCTGATCTGGAGCGAGTCGGGTCCGGTGCTGCTCGACTGGTCGTTCATCGGAGGCGGCGCGATCGGCGAGGACATCGGAAACCTCGTCTTCGACGCGTTCGCCGACGGCCTGGTCGACATCTCGCTGATGACCGAGGTCATCGACGCCGTCATCACCGGCTACGCCACCGGCGTCGATCGAGACTTCGCGGAGGTCCGGCGCGCGGTCGGGACGGCGGCCGCCGCGAAATACTGCTGGTTCGGTCCGCGGGTCGCGGCCGGTTTCGTCGACGGTGGCAAAGCCGGTTCGGCCGTCTACGACGTGGGCGGCTCACCCGACGACGTGATGACGCGGTGGCGTCCACTGTTGACGCAGCTCATCGCGTTCGCGGACGATGCCCTGACCGATTGACGCGACCGGCGCCGCCGTCCGATCAGGACCCCTCGACCAGGTCGACCTCATGCATCGTCTCGACGTGACGAAAGCCGAAGCGGTCATTGATCGCCCGCATCGAACCGTTGACGTCGGCGGTCTGCGTCTGCACGTTGGTCGCCTCCGGAAAATGCTTCGCCAGGAGCCGCAGATTGGCCGCCTTGGCCAGGATCCCGAGCCGGTGACCACGATGCGCGCGCAGCACGAACGTGTCGTCCTGCAACGCGTCGGTGCCGGAGACGAGCAGGTAGGTGTAGCCGACCGGGGCCTCGTCCGCGTCGAGAACGAGCGTCGTCAGCAAACCGAACCCCTGGCCCGCCATCCGAGTCTGGGTCGCCACGATTCGCTCGGGGTCGTGCACGACGGGTTCCCAGTCGACCTCGCCCATCGGCTCGTCATAACCCATCAACGTGTGCATCTCCGCGATCGCGGGCAACCATCGCGCCGGCGTCACGCCCAGCCACGACACCACCCGATAGCCGGTCGCGGCCGGCCCGGCCAGGGCTTCGAGTTCGGTGAGGCGTGCCTCGGGCACCGGCAGGTCGAGCACGAGCCGGAACATCACCAGGACACTGTGGAAACCTCGGGCCAGCACGAAGCGCCCGGTGACCGAGTCGGCGAGTGCCTCTTGCGGCGGCACGCCCACCTCGCCGTGCAGCGTCGTGCGCCCGGCCGCCCGCGCCACGGCGTGCGCGTGGTCGAACAGCGCCGCACCGACGCCCTGACGACGGTGTTCGGGCCGCACGTTGATGTCGATGTTGGCCGAGTGCAGGTTGTCGACGCGTGGCATGGCGAGCGTCGCCGTGCCCAGGCAGGTGTCGCCGCGCCAGGCGCCGAAAGCACGACGGTCCATAACCGTATTGCTGTCATTGGTACGCAACAACGCGAGCTGCTTGTCCTCACCGATCACGGCCGGCATGACGCGGCCGGCGGTGGCACCGGCGTAAAGCGCGGCGTACCACGCTCTGGCGGCGGTTTCGTCGTGCGGATCGAGCCCCCGAATGTCCACGCGGCGACAGTGCCATGCGGGCCCGGTGCGCGCGCACGCGAATTTCGCTCAGACGTCCCGCTGCGTCAGGTGCGCGATGTGCTGCAGGGCCAGCCGGTAACCGTCCACGCCCAGGCCACAGATCACGCCGGTGGCCACAGCGGAGATGACCGACTGATGCCGGAACTCTTCCCGCGCGTGAATGTTCGAGATGTGCACCTCGACGAGCGGTGCCGTCAGCATGGCGCAGGCGTCACGCAACGCGTACGAGTAATGCGACCACGCGCCCGGGTTCAGCACGACCGGGGCCCGCTGGTCAGCCGCCGCCTGCAGCCACCCCAGCATCTCGGCTTCCGCGTCCGTCTGGCGGGCCACGACCGCGAGCCCGAGGTCCAGGCCGGCCGCTTCGCAGCTCGCCACGAGGTCGGCGTAGCTGGTCAGACCGTAGACGTCGGTCTGCCGGGTGCCGAGGCGGCCGAGGTTCGGCCCGTTGAAGACATAAACGTTGGTCACCCCGGAAACGATAGTGGGTGTCAGACCCGTGTCTTACGGTCGGAGGCATGACGACATTCGTTTTAGTGCCCGGGGCCTGGCTCGGCGCGTGGGCCTGGCAAGAGGTAACGCCCACGCTGCGCGAATTCGGCCACACCGCGCTGCCGGTCACGCTCACCGGGCTGGCTGATCGCGCCGACGCCGCCGGGCCCGACGTCGATCTCGACACCCACATCGCCGATGTCACGTCCGTGCTCGATGACGGCGATCTGCGCGATGTGGTGCTCGTCGGCCATAGCTACGCCGGCATCGTGGTCACCGGGGCGGCCGACCGGCGGCCCGACCGGGTCGCTCGGGTGGTCTACGTCGACAGCGGCCCCGCTCCCGACGGCGTCTCGTCATCAGAGTTCGCGCCACCGGAAGCCCGGGCCCTGACCGCGCTCGAGGTCGCCCGCGACGGCGACGGCTGGCGGTTGGCGCCCTCCGAGTTCGATCCCGAGGCCGATCCGGTCAACCTCGCCGGGCTCGACGACAACGCGCTGGAGACGATGCGTGACCTGGCCACCGATCACCCGTACGCGACGATGACCCAGCCACTGTCGCTGACCGGTGCCGGGAGCGGGTCCCCCGCACGGCGATCTGCTGCACGTTTCCGGTCGACGCCGTCCGGGGCCTGGTCAGGCCGGCAACCCGTTCTTCGCCGGTCTGCGTGACGCGACGCTGCTGCCGCTGCCGACCGGGCATTGGCCGATGTTCAGCGAGCCGACGGCACTGGCGCACCTGCTGATCGACGCGTCCATGATCCCGGCTGAGGATTGAGCGTCAGACATCGCTTTCCGACGACATCGCCCGGCGATATCGACTGCCCGGTGCTGTCGCTCTGCTCCCTGCGGAGGCAGCGCAGCGACAGCACCCGATCCCGCACCACACCTGGCGCCGGGCCGGGTGGGTCGGGTCGGGTCGATCATTCGCCCGAGATCGCGACCGCCGCGTAGGCCGCGCGCAGCATGTCGTCGTCGGGGCCGGCCAGGATGCCTGGTTTCGCCAGCCCGTCGAGCACGACGAAGCGCAGCGTGCGAGCCGCGGGTCTTCTTGTCGACCCGCATCGCGTCGCGCAGCTCCGGCCACGCCGACTCGCCGGGTACGGCGACCGGCAGGCCGAGCGACGTCAGGACTCGCCGGTGCCGGTGCGGCCGTCGCGTCGTCGAGGCGGCCGGCGAGCCGGCCCAGCTCGGCCGCGAAGACCAGCCCGACCGAGATCGCGTCGCCGTGCCGCCAGCGGTAGCGCTCGCGCTTCTCGATCGCGTGGCCCAGCGTGTGGCCGTAGTTGAGGATCTCGCGCAGGCCCGACTCGCGCAGATCCTCGGAGACCACTCGCGCCTTGACCGCGATCGACGCGTTCGATGAGGTCGCGGACGGCGTCGCGCCCGGCTCGGGTCGCGGCCGCCGCCGGGTCGGCCTCGATCAGCGTCGAGGATCGCCGGGTCGGCGATGAAGCCGCACTTGACCACCTCGGCCAGGCCGGCGACGAGGTCGGCCGGCGGCAGCGTGGCCAGGGTGTCAGGTCGCAGAGCACGCCGGCCGGCGGGTGGAACGCGCCGACCAGGTTCTTGCCGGCGGCGGTGTTCACGCCGGTCTTGCCGCCGACCGCCGCGTCGACCATGCCGAGCAGCGACGTCGGCACCTGCACCGACGCGGACGCCGCGCAGCCAGCACGCGGCGACGAACCCGGCCAGGTCGGTCACCGCGCCGCCGCCGACGCCGACGACGGCGTCGGTGCGGGTGAACCCGGCCGCGCCGAGCGGTCCCAGCACCGCGCGGCGACCTCGATCGACTTGCCGGCCTCGGCGTCGGGCACCTCGATCGGCAGCGGCGGCGATGCCGGCCGCGCGCAGCACGTCGGCGACTCGACCGGCGAGGCCGAGCAGCGGCGCGGCGAAGAAGACGGCGGCCTGCGACGCGCCCGCGAGCAGACGCCGGCAACCTCGCCCAGCAGGTCGCGCCCGACGAGCACGTCGTACGGGATCGTCGCCACCGACGGCGATCCGGGTCACGGCGGTCCATGCGGACGGCCGACAACGTCAGCGATGACGGCTCGTCGGCGACGTCCTCCGGTCGAGGCTCGTCGGTCGGCGACCGTGATGCGTCGCGACCTCCTCGTAGAGCGGGCGGCGCTGGTCGAGCAGGTGTCGCAGGGTGGCGCGCGGGTTGACGTCAGCAGCGGCCGGCCGGCGCCGAGCCCGACGCGCTTGATCGCGTCGGCCAGCTCGACCGACAGGTAGACGACGACCTGGTCCCGGCAGCAGGGCCCGGTTCTCCTCGGCCAGGATCGCGCCACCGCCGAGCGCCAGCACGCCGTCGAATCTCAGCGAGGCCCTCGGCGACCGCGGCCGCTTCGAGCGCGCGGAAGTGCGTCCTCGCCGTCGTCGATGAAGATCTCCGGGATCGGCTTGCCGGCGATCGCCTCGATCGTCGGCGTCGGTGTCGTGGAACGGCACGCCCGAGCACGGCGCGACGAGCTCGCCGACCGTCGTCTTGCCGGCGCCCGGCGGCCCGACGAGCACGCAGACCGGGCTCATACGCCTCACCGGGCTCACAATCACCGGATCACCAGGTTCTCGAGGTAGCCGGCGAGGTTGCGCCGGATCTCGGCGACCGAGTCGCCGCCGAACTTCTCGGTCGCGGCCTCGGCCAGCACGAGCGCGACCATCGACTCGGCGACGACCGCGGCGGCCGGCACCGCACACACGTCGGAGCGCTGGTTGATCGCGGTCGCCGCCTCGCCGGTCGCGACGTCCACAGTGGACAGCGCGCGGTTGAGCGACGAGATCGGCTTCATCGCGGCGCGTACCCGCAGCGGCTCTCCGCTCGTCATGCCGCCCTCCAGACCGCCGGCCCGATCGGTCAGCCGGCGCACACCGGTCGCGGTCGGGACGATCTCGTCGTGCGCGACCGAGCCCCGCGAGCGCGCCTGCGTGAACGCGTCGCCGATCTCGACGCCCTTGATGGCCTGGATCGACATCAGCGCCGCCGCGAGCCGGGAGTCGAGCTTGCGGTCCCACTGGGTGTGCGTGCCGAGGCCGGGCGGCACGCCGTAGGCCAGCACCTCGACGATGCCACCGAGCGTGTCGGCGTCCTTCTTCGCGGCGTCGACCTCGGCGACCATCCGCGCGCTGGCCTCCGGGTCGAGGCAGCGCAGCGGGTCGGCGTCGAGTGCGCTCGGTGTCGCCGGGCACCGGTTGGAGCCCGGGCTTGGCGGCGACCGTGCCCAGCTCGACCACGTGCGAGACAGGATCTCGATGCCGAGCGCCTGCGCGAGCAGGGCCTTCGCGACCGCGCCGACGGCACAGCGCGCCGCCGTCTCGCGGGCGCTCGCGCGCTCCAGGATCGGCCGGGCGTCGGCGTGGCCGTACTTCTGCATGCCGGCGAGGTCGGCGTGGCCGGGCCGGGGACGGGTCAAGCGGCGCGTTGCGCGCCTGGGCGGCGAGCTCGTCGGGGTCGACCGGGTCGGCCGACATCACCGTCTGCCACTTGGGCCACTCGCTGTTGGCGATCCGGATCGCGACCGGGCTGCCGAGCGTGACGCCGTGCCGGATGCCGCCGATGATCTCGACCTCGTCCTGCTCGAACGCCATCCGCGCGCCGCGGCCGTAGCCGAGGCGCCGGCGCGCCAGCTCGCGCGCGATCTCCGCGCTCGTGATCTCGACGCCGGCAGGGACGCCGTCGAGCATCGCGACCAGTGCGGGGCCGTGCGACTCGCCCGCTGTCAACCAACGCAACACGACGACCAGTCTGGCACGGTGCGCGGCCGGATCGACGATCGCCATCGCCGGTGTCCCAGACCGTGGCGTAATTCGGCGCGCCGACGGCACTCTCGCGGTGCGGTGCCGGTTTTAGGACCGGTCGCACCGTTAGCGCCGGGCCGCGGCCTCGCGCAGTGCGTCGGCCATGGCGGCGATCGGTGCGGGTACGCCCGTGAACATCTGGAACTGTAGGGCCGCCTGGTGCAACAGCAGGTCGAGTCCCGACACGATCGTCACGCCCGCGTCGATCGCCCCGGCGGCTAGCGGCGTCGGCCACGGGTCGTAGACGGCGTCGAACAGCACCGCTCCCCGGCGCCACGCCGGTCGAAGCGAGTCCGCGACACCCTTCGGCACCGTCGACACGACCAGGTCAGCCGAGCCACAGCCGTCCGCGGCGGCCCAGGAGGCGTAGTCGAGCGCGACGTCGAGCATCTCCGCCGCGCTGCGCATCTCGTCGACGGCCGCCTCCCGGCGCGCGTACACCCGGACGTCACGCACTCCGAGCACTCCGGCCGCCGCCACCGCGGCCCGGGCCGTGCCACCGGCACCGAGCACCGCGATCGACTCGACCTCGCCGACACCGGCGGCCAGCAGCGCGTCGACCATGCCGGGCGCGTCGGTGTTATCGGCCCGCCATCCGCCGCCCGGGAGCCGGAGCAGCGTGTTCGCCGCGCCGATCGCCGCCGCCCGCGGAGCCACCTCGTCGGCGACCACCAGGGCGACCTCTTTCAGCGGCATCGTCAGCGACAATCCGACCCACACGGGGTCGAGCTGACCGACCAGATCGGCCAGCTCCGCCTCGGCGCATTCGATCGCCGTGTACGACCAGCCGCTCAGCCCCGCGGCGGCGTACCCGGCGTTGTGGAGCACCGGTGACAACGAGTGCCCGATCGGTTTGCCGAGCACCGCGGCCCTCATCAATGCGTACAGTCGGCGACGCCGCGCTGCTGTCCAGCCTCCTTGCACGTCTTCGCGAACACAACCTTCGTGCTCGGCGGAAGGGACTGGAAGTAGTAGTCGAGCGCCTGAGCCGGGTTGGGCGTGACGGCTGCCTTGAGCGCGGACAGGCCCGGGTTGCTGATCGCGCCCGGAGGGAAGCCGCCGACGTCGTGGGTGTTGTACGGGTCCTTCGGATCATGCAGCTGCGACTGGGTCAGCTGGCTCGAGTCCTTCGGAGCCTTGCCCTCGATGCGGAGGTAGTAGTTGACCGAGCTGTCGATCTCGAGCTTGTGACCCGGGAAGTCCTTGTAGACCCGGTTGTAGAGCACCCGGGTGATCCCGGCCATGTCCCCCGGCGCGACGCCTTCGACCTGCGCGATCGACGCCGCGATCAGCACCTCGTAGGGCGAGATGTGCAGCGTGCCGGCCGCGACCGACATCAGATTGACGCCACTCGGGCCGATCTCACTGTTGAACTTGCTGACCATGTCCGTGAGCATCTGCTTCGCCGTCTCGCCGGGCGAGAACGTATAGGTCGCCGGGAACAGGAAGCCCTCGATCGACTTCAGCGACTTGCGGCCGTCTCCGCGGTGGGCGGTGAACCACGACGCGCTGACACCGAGCGCGACCGGATCGGCAGCGGCCGCCTTGAAGTCTGCGACCGGGATGTGCGTCTTGGCCGACAGCAGCGCGTAGATCTGCAGCGAGATGTCGCCCTCGGGGATCGTCACCTTGAGGACGAGCGCGTTGAGCGGCTGCCCGTCGGATCCGACGGCTTCCAGCATGAGCAGGGCGTTCTTCGCACTCATCTGCTTGTGCAGCGAGTAGGTACCCACCTGAATGTTCTTGCTCTTCGCGTCGGCCTCGGCCGCGTTGATGAACGCCTTCGTGCTCTTCACGACGCCGGCTTTGACGAGCGTGTTGCCGATCTGGGTGGCGCTGTCGCCCTTCGCGACGATGACCGAGACCGTGCCGGTGCCGTTGCCGGTGTAGTCGGGCGTGGAGAAGTGGCTTTTCACATACTTGTAGCCGACGGCGCCGACACCGCCGATCGCGGCGAGCATCACCAGCACCACGATCAGGGTGACGAGCGAGCGGCCTTTCCGGCGTGGCTTCTCCGCGCCGAACGTCGCGTCGATGGGGGCGTCGGAATAGTCGTCGCCGTAACCGCCACCCCGCTCCGGGCCGGCCAAATCCGCGAATCCGCGCGGTCTCCCGCGACCGTCCGTGTCTCGCATGCCTCGTCCGTTCGTGGGGTAATCCTGGCCCGGATGTGGCGGCGCCCCCGCGTATCCGTTCGCGCGCGGCATGGTGCGCCCGCGTCCGTCGGTCGCGCCGCGGCCACGGTCGTCGAAGGGCGGCCGGCCGCGGCCGTCGGTGGGCTGACGACCCCGACCGTCGGTGTCACGACGGCCCCGGCCATCGGTGTCGCGTCGGCCGGTCGGAGCGGTCGACGACTCGTCGAAGCCGTGTTCGATGAAGCTGCCCGGGTATCCGCCGGCCGGTGCGCCGCCCGCGCGGAAGGGATCCTGCGCGTACGGGTCGGGGTAGGACTGCGTCGGACCGTAGCCGCCCGGGGCACGTGGGTCGGCCGGGGGACCGTAACCGCCGCCGCCCGGCGCACCGCTGGGGTAGCCGGCCGGTGGATAGCCGGGCTCCCGTGGCGACTGGTCGTAACGGGCCGGGCCGCCGTACTGCTCGTCGGGGTAGCCGTCGCCGTAACCGCCGTTGTCGTACTGCGGCGGGTAGGCCGGATCGGAGTAGTGGCCGGGCTGCGAGTACTGCGATTCCGGGTACGGCTCGGCGTAGCGGGCGGGATCGGCCGCGTACGGGTCGTCAGGCCACCCGCCGCCGGCCTGCTGGTCTCGGATCACGGAATGCCCCCGGTCGACCGCCGGGTGCCTGCGTCGTGGTCGAGGGGACCCGTCGTCAAAAAATGACGTATCGCGCTCGTCGGTCATCGCACCTGCCTCCGGTGTGCTTCAAGCCAGCCCTGCAGGATCTCCACCGCCGCCGCCTGGTCGACGACCGCCCGCTGGCGCTTTCCTTTCACGCCCCGTTCGGACAGCCTGCGCGAGGCGACCACCGTCGACATCCTCTCATCGGACAGCCAAATTGGCACTGGCCGAACGGCCTCTGCAAGTAGCGCAGCGTAAGCGCGGGCGCCAGAGGACGCAGGGCCTTCCTGGCCGGACAGACGCAACGGTAGACCCACGACGACGCCAACGCACTCATGCTGCCGGACAAGGCGCGCTATTTCGGTTATATCGGACGGGAGTCGTTCGGGATTGGCACTCAGATCGCGGGGCAGCGTGACTAAGGGTGACGCGAGGATGCCGTCCGGGTCGCTGATCGCGATGCCGACGCGGACCTGACCAATGTCGACACCGAGCCGCACGCCGCGGATGAAGTCCGGCAAAACACTCCCTCTGGTTGAAGCCGGCGGCATCCGATGCCGCCGGCTTCGTTCCCGCTATCTGACCGTCACGCCGTCGCGATCTGTCACGCCTTCGCGATGGCTGTTTCGACCGCGATCAAGAGACCGGGCGCGTCGCCGGCCGCGAGGCCACCGCCCTGCGCCAGTTCGGTGTTGCCACCGCCCCGCCCGGACAGAGCGCCCTTGACGAGATCGGCCGCCGACAGACCCCGGTCGCGGCCTGCCCCGTTGACCGTCACGACCAGGGACGCCTTGCCACCGGACACGGCCGTCACCGCGACCACGGCCGGCCGTGACGCCGGAATGCGACCGCTGATCTCCTGCGCAAGGGTGCGTACGTCGTTGCCGGCCGCACCCTCGGGCGCTTCGATTCCGACGTAGGCGAAGCCCGCGATGTCACGCGCGCCCTCCGCGAACGCGGCCGCGCCACCGAGCACCATCTGCGCCCGCATCTTCTCGAGTTCCTTCTCGGCATCGCGCAATGACTCGATCGTGCCGAAGACGCGGTCACCTACCTGCTCGGACGGCACCCGATAGAACTCGGCGAGCCGCGACACCAGCAGGTGCTCCTTCGCGAGGAAGCCGAACGCGTCCATGCCGACGAGCGCTTCGACACGGCGTACGCCGGAGCCGATGCCCGCCTCGCTGAGAATCTTCACCAGACCGAGTTGGCCGGAGCGAGCCGCGTGGGTGCCGCCGCAGAGTTCGCGGGCGTAGTCACCGACTTCGACGACACGGACCTGTTCGCCGTACTTCTCGCCGAACAGCGCCATCGCCCCGATCCGGCGCGCCTCGGCCTGCGACGTGATGAACGCGTGCACCTCGAGGTCGCTCATGAGCACCTCGTTG
This sequence comes from uncultured Actinomycetota bacterium, assembly GCA_963797605.1. Taxonomy (GTDB): domain Bacteria; phylum Actinomycetota; class Actinomycetes; order Mycobacteriales; family Micromonosporaceae; genus DASQPR01. The sequence goes on from CAWCPX010000017.1 coordinate 114,716, forward strand.
ACCTGCTGCTCGACGTCTTGCAGCACGCTCGCCGGCACCGCCTGCGGGGTGTTGAAGTCAAAGCGCAGCCGGCCTGGCGCGTTGAGCGAGCCCGCCTGCGTCGCCGACTCGCCGAGGAAGTCGCGCATCGTCTGATGCACGAGGTGCGTCGCCGTGTGCGCGCGCGAGATCGCCCGGCGCCGCTTGACGTCGATCTCGGCGAGACCGTCCTCACCGACCCGGATCTCACCGGAGACGACGCGGCCACGGTGCACGATCACGCCCGGCATCGGCTGCTGCACGTCGAGCACCTCGAAGCGGCCCTCGCCGATCGTGATGAACCCGAGGTCGGGCTGCTGACCGCCGCCCTCGGCGTAGAACGGGGTCGCGTCGAGCACGACCTCGATCGTGTCGCCCTCCCCCGCCGCCGCGAGCCCGTTGCCGCCGGAGAGCAGCGCGCGTACGCGTGACTCCCGCGTGGTCTCCGCGTAGCCGGTGAACTCGACCGGGCCACCCGCGTCGAGCACCGCGCGATAGGCCGACAGGTCGGTGTGGCCGGTCTTGCGCGCCTTCGCGTCGGCTTTCGCCCGGGTGCGCTGCTCGGTCATCAGGCGGCGGAACTCGCCCTGGTCGACCGACAGACCCGCTTCGGCCGCGATCTCCAGCGTCAGGTCGATCGGAAAACCGTAGGTGTCGTGCAGCGCGAACGCCTTGTCGCCACCGAGCGACGAGCCACCCGCCGTCTTCGTCTCCGCGATCGCGGTGTCGAGGATCGTGGTGCCCTTGCCGAGCGTGGAGAGGAACGCCTCCTCCTCGCCGTACGCGTACTGCGAGATGCGCTCGAAATCGGTCTCGACCTCGGGGTACGACGGAGACATGCAATCCCGCGCGACCGGGAGCAGCAGTGGCAGCGCCGGCTCCTCCCAGCCCAACAGGCGCATGGCCCGGATCGCGCGGCGCAGGATGCGGCGCAGCACATAACCGCGGCCGTCGTTGCCGGGCGTGACACCGTCGGAGATCAGCATCAGGCCGGTGCGGACGTGGTCCGCGATGACCCGGAGCCGGACGTCGTCGGGCGGCGACTCGGCCGCGATGTGCGAGGGGCCGGCGTCGTAGCTCTTGCCGGTCATCTCGATCGCCTTGTCGAGGATCGGCCGGATCTCGTCGATCTCGTAGATGTTGTCGACATTCTGCAGGAGCGACGTGATCCGCTCCAGGCCCATGCCGGTGTCGATGTTCTTCTTCGGCAGCGGGCCGACGATGTCGAAGTCTTCCTTCGTGCGGAACGTGCCCATCTCGTTCTGCATGAAGACGTTGTTCCAGAACTCCATGTAACGGTCTTCGTCGACCTCGGGGCCGCCCTCGCGACCATATTCCGGGCCGCGGTCGTAGTAGATCTCGGAGCAGGGGCCGGACGGGCCGGGAATGCCCATCGACCAGTAGTTGTCGGTCTTGCCCCGGCGCACGATGCGCTCCAGCGGCATCCCGGTGCGGCGCCAGATGTCGATCGCCTCGTCGTCGTCGAGGTAGACGGTCGCCCAGAGACGCTCCGGGTCGAGGCCGTAGCCGCCGTCGTCGATCGAGTTCGTCGACAACTCCCAGGCGAGCTTGATCGCCTCTTCCTTGAAGTAGTCGCCGAACGAGAAGTTGCCGTTCATCTGGAAGAACGTGCCATGCCGGCTCGTCTTGCCGACCTCGTCGATGTCGGGCGTGCGGAGGCATTTCTGCACGCTGACGGCTCGCGGAAACGGAGCGGGCCGCTGACCCAGGAAATACGGGACGAACTGGACCATGCCGGCGTTGATGAACAACAGGTTCGGGTCATCGATCGCGGGCAGCGGTGCGCTCGGCACCACCGTGTGTCCGTTCGCCTCGAAGTGGGCCAGGAAGCGTCGCTTCACTTCCGCGGTTCTCATCAGCGGTAATTACCTTTCCACATAAAACTCGCCCAGACTGTCCGGGTCGCCTATGGCTTCGCCGTCGACGAACGCGGCCTCGATCTGAGCCTCGCGCTCGTACATCCCGTCGCGTACGTCATCGATAAAGCTACGCACTCCGCCCGCGAGCCCTCCAGCGGATTTCCGTGCGGTGTCGGCTAGACCAGCCGGCGTGAACTGCTGCGCCTTCTTGGTCACCGCGCGCACGGCCAGCGCCCCGACGGCCAGACCGACGCCCAGCCACAACAATCGTCTCATGGTGTGTTAACCCCCTGCGATCGTGATGCCGGACGCCCCTCAATGATCAAGGGCGTCCGGCTGTGGTGCGCGTCAATGAGCCCGGACTCAACGCCCAGAGCGACGCGCCATTTTCCGCTCCGCCTTCGCCGCGGCCTCTTGCTCTTTCAGCGTGGCCCGGACCGTGCGCTCCTCGTCGGCGTGCCGCCGCAGGTTCGTGGCCCGGCGCACGCCGTAGCTGAACGCGGCGACCTTGACGAGCGGGTTCGCGGCGGCGGACGTGACGACCGTCGCGAGGTTGGCCACGTTCGCCGACACGGTCGCGGCGTGACCGGTGATCGTGTCGACCCGCAGGAGCTGGTGGTTGACGCCGTCGAGCGTGGTGTGCACCTGCGTCAGGGCGGTGTTCACGTTGCCGACGCTCTCGTTGACGTTGCCGAGAATCGGCTTCGCCTGCGCGTTGAGATCGTTGATCGCGCGCGTCGCCGCGTCGACGGTGTGCCGCAGCCGGTAGATCGGGATGCACAGCACGAGCACCAACATCGCAAACGCACCGGCCGCAATCAGGGCCGCGATCGCGCCTCCGGACACGTCATCCTCCTTGAATCGCGCGCGTCGCATCTGGACGGCGCAACAATGTGCAGACCCTACCGTCTGTGACTACTAGGCACACTGTGGACACCCATGGTCGCACCAAACGGCGCATTAATCGCGCAGCATGGCTGGTCACACGGCGTCGTTACCCCGATGATCGCCGGCCTAACCGCCGTCGCCTCCGTGGCCCGCTTACGTCGCTCCCTGCACCTGGGCCCGCTCGATTTTGTCGAACACCTTGATCTGCACGGACGTCGGCACACACGAACCCGACTTCGGCGGGGCGCTCAGCGTCGGATCCGGGATGCCGGTCTCGGTGGCGGGCGGTGGCGGTGCTGTGCATGTCGACGGGCGGACCCATAGATCAAGTTCGTGTTGGTCAAACAGCCAGCACGTGTAGGAGCCGGCGACCTTCGAGGTGCACGCGCTCGTGGCCGCGGGCGTCCATCCGGCGGCGCGCAGCTGATCGACGTAGGCGCTCTCCGTCGTCGCGACCGGGTGCGTGGAACTCGCGTCCCGCTCGCTCACCTGGCATTCGCCAATGCACCACCGGCTGCCGATCGTCGCGTCGTGCGGCGCCTGCGAAGCCCATGCCGGCACCGCGAGCTGGTCCATCATGCCGAACGCCGGACCGCTCGAACCCTCACTGGCCGCGAGCACGATCGGCAACACGACCAGCAGCGCGACGATGATGCCGGCGAGCGTCAACACGACACCCCGGCTCGCCGGCCGGTGCACCATGTTCGCGGTCGGCAACGGCGCCGAGAGCGGATCAAAATCAAGATCGTCGTCACGGGTACGGCCAGCCGGGGCGACGGACGCCCGAGCGGTCGCCGTCTCCCGGGCCGGCGTCTCGAAGCCGCCGATTGCCGGTGCGGAGCCGCTCATCGCCGGAGCGTGACCGCCGATCGTCGGCGCCTGGCCGAGACCGGCGGGGGTGCCGGGGGCGCCGAGGCCGGGACCGGGCGCGCCGGGGGCGGTGACTCCGGGGCCGCTCGGGCCGCGGACGGTGGGCGGCTTCAGGCCCGGGCCGCCGGTGGGCGGGATGATCCGAGCCGGTGTCGGGACCGGCGGTGCGGGCGTGCGCGGTGGCGCTCCGGCCACTCCGGCGGACGCGGCGGCAAGACCTGCCGCGCGCGAACCGGTGACGTGTGGTCCCGCCGGTTGGGGGTCGGCCGCGCCGCCCGGGCCGGTGGGCCGCACGCCCGGCCGTAGACCGGTCGGGTGCGGGCCGCTCGGGTTCGCGTCCGACGGACCCGCTGTGCCGGAGCCCGGCGGACGGACGCCCGGGCGCAAACCGGTGGGACGCGTGACGCCCGGACGCGGGTCGGCCGGACCGGCTGCGGGCGGACGAGCACCCGGACGGCCGGGATTCGCGCCGCCGACGCCGGGACCAGCCGGACCGAGAACGCCTGGTGCGCCTGGTGCGCCGGGGGCGCCGGGGGCGCCGGGGGCTGTCGACGTGCCCGGAGCGGGGGGCATCGCGGCCGTCGGGCGCCGGCCCCCGGTCGAACCGGGGCGGCGGCCGACGCCCGTGGACGGAATCGGTGGCGTGCCGGGGCCACCCGACGGGCCGCCGCCTGCGGCCGGGCCGGCGCCCGCAGCCGGCGTACCGGTCGGACGTGGGGCGGATGGTTGCTGCCGGGGCGGCGTCGTCCCGCCGGCCAGACCCTGGGGTGCGCCGGGTGCCTGCGGACCGCGTGGTGCACCGGGCTGGCCGGCTGCCGGCATCGCGGTCGGATCGACGGCACCACGCATGGCTCGCAGCCGTCGGCCGGGGCGTCCATCGATGGCGCTGTCGCGTGGGCCGTCAACCGGGGCCGCGCCGGGGCCGTCGCCGAGACCGCCGGTGCCGCGACCACGGGTGTCGTCAGCGGCCCTGCCCTCCGCGCGTGACCGGCCGAACCGCCCGCCACGTGCCGGGTCAGCCCGCGGCGGATCCACGCGGGGAGTCTCGGAGCGAGTGCTGTCAGCGTGTAGACCGTCGACCCGACCCGTGTCGGCGGGGCCGGCATCGGGCCGGGACGACTCCGGGCGCGACACATCCGAGCGCAGCGGGTCGGGTCGGGTGGAATCCGAGCGGGGGGCGTCGGTCTCGGGCCGAGCACCTCGCAGCAGATCACCGAGTTTCGGTTCGTCGCGGAGACGGTCCAGGCTGGGTTCGTCGGACGCCGGTGCCGGCGACACGACCGGCGCGGGCGTCGCACCCGGTTCGACGCCGGAGTAACCGCGGCGGCGGCTCGGTTTCGGGAACTGACCGCTGTCGCCGTGGACACCGTCGGAGTCGCTGCTCGGCCGGGGCGACGGCGTACGACGACCCGGGATCCGCAGGCCGCCTTCGGCGTTGCTCAGCCCGAAGCCGCTGAATCTGCCCCGACCCGCGTCGGCCGCCCGGGTGGGTTCGGGAGCGTCGCCGCGACCCGGCACCTCTGGGTCGGAGGCGCCGTGTGCCGGACCGGAGACCGGTGGCGTCGCACCCGAATCACCGGAGCGGCCGAAGCGACGCCGCGGCCCGGACGGGTCCGGATCGGCCGCACGCGGGCTCCGCAGCCCGTCGGCGAGCCGGGAGGCGCCGGCCCGAGCGGCCGCGGCACCTGCCCGCAGGCCCAGGCTGTCGCGGCCGGAGCCGTCGCGTGCCGGAGCATCACGCCCGGGGACGTCGCGACCGGGCATGTCCCGGCCCTGTGCGTCACGGCCGGGATCACGACCCGGGACATCGCGGCCTGGCGCATCACGACCGGGTGCATCGCGGCCCGGCACATCACGACCGGGCACGTCACGCCCGGGGACCTCGCGACCGGGGACGTCGCGACCGGGCATGTCACGAGTCGGCACATCACGACCGGGCACGTCACGTCCCGGACCTTCGCGGCCTGAAATGTCGCGGCCGGAGGCATCACGGCCCAGCGGATCACGACCGGGCGCACCGGCACGGCCGTCGAGATCGCGCGGAGGCGGACCCTGACGACCGGGTGCGCCGTCACGACCGAATCCGCCGGCTCCAGCGGCGCGCGCCGGGCCGCCAGGCGCGGCAGCACCCGCTCCGGAACCGCCGAGACCGGGACCGAAACCGACTCCGGGCGCACCGCCAGTCCCCGGCGCGCCGCCATTTCCAGGGGCACCGCCGGCTCCGGGCGCACCACCGGGACCGACCGCACCGGGACCCTGCGCACCCTCACGACCCTGGCCGGACGGACGGCCGGGAGCACCCGGCGCACCGGGAGTTCCAGGCCCACCGGGAACTCCCGGCGCGCCGGGAGGCGTGCCCCGGCCGCGGCCACCATCGCGCGCGATCGGCCCGCGGCCACCGCGGCGCGGATCGACAGCGGCGGGATCACCGGGCCGGCCGTCACGCGGAGCGGGCCCGTCGGGGCTGAGCGCTCCCCCGCTCTGCTTCGACTGGCGCAGATCCGAGATCCAGCCGGTCTCCTCCTCGGGCACTGACACGTCGTCGCGGCCACGGCCACGCCACCGGCCCCGTGGGGTCGGCGGAGTCCGGCCGGAGTCGTCCGGCACGGGACCGCGCTGTGGGGGTGTCATACCCGGTCCTTCCGATCGTTGCTCTGATCATCGGACAGTGAGGGGGTTTCACTGTCCGGGACGATTGTGCCCCGAACCACCGAGCGAAGCCGAGTCAGCCGTTCGCCCATAGTGCGTTCGGCCCCGAGCCCGCGGGGACGGTAGTAGTCGCGGCCCACCACGTCGTCGGGCGGGTACTGCTGTTTGACCACGCCGTTCGCGCTGTCATGCGGGATAGGCGTATCCGGCGCCGTGGCCGAGGCCTTTGGCACCCGGGTAATGCGCGTCACGCAGATGCCTCGGCACCGGTCCGGCCGCGCCCGCACGAACGTCGGCGAGTGCCTCACCGATCGCCACGATGACGCCGTTGGACTTCGGTGCGGTCGCGCAGTGGATCACGGCGTGGGCCAGATTGATCTGCGCCTCGGGCAGGCCGATCATCTGCACGGCCTGGGCGGCCGCGGTCGCGGTCTGCAGCGCGGTCGGGTCGGCCATGCCGACGTCTTCGCTCGCGAAGATGACCAACCGGCGGGCAATGAACCGGGCGTCTTCGCCGGCCACGAGCATCCGCGCGAGGTAATGCAATGCCGCGTCGACGTCGGAGCCCCGCATGCTCTTGATGAACGCGCTGATGACGTCGTAGTGCTCGTCGCCGTCACGGTCATAACGCACGGCGGCGACGTCGACGGCGCGTTCGGCTGTGGCGAGGTCGATCTCGGTGACGCCCTGCGCGACCGCGGACGCCGCCGCCGCTTCGAGCGCCGTCAGCGCCTTTCGGACGTCGCCGGCCGCGAGCCGCACCATGTGGTCCTCGGCCGCGCTCGGCGAGCGTCACGGAACCGCCGAGGCCGCGTTCGTCGGTGATCGCGCGGCGGATCAGATCGCGGACCGCGCTTTCGTCGAGCGCCTTGAGCGTGAGGAGCACGCATCGGGACAACAGCGGCGAGATCACTGAGAAGTAGGGGTTCTCCGTCGTCGCGGCGAGCAGCGTGACGGTGCGGTCCTCGACGGCGGCCAGCAGCGAATCCTGCTGGGTCTTGGAGAACCGGTGCACCTCGTCGATGAACAGGACCGTCGGCGGGTCGCCCCGGCGTCGAGCCACGCGAGCCTTGTCGATCACGGCGCGGACGTCTTTCACGCCGGCGTTGAGAGCCGACAGCGCCACGAACTCCCGGTTGGTGGCGGTCGCGACGAGGTGGGCGATCGTCGTCTTGCCGGTGCCGGGCGGACCCCACATGATCACCGAGATCGGAGTGGTGCTCTCCGACCAGTTGCCGCAGCGGCGCACCCGGAGCCAGCAGATGGTCTTGGCCGACGAGTTCGGTGACGGTCTGCGGACGCATGCGGACGGCCAGCGGCGCATCAGCGCGCACCGTGTCGAAGCCGATCGCGGTCTCCTTCGGCAGGGACGAGTGCTGGGGCGCACCGGTGCGGCCGGATGCCGTTGTGGCATCGGCATCGTCGAGCGCGAACAAGCCGTCGGCGTCCATCCACGGAACAGTACCGGCCCACCCCGACAACCGTCACTCTGAGCAACGTCGGGCGGTAGCGACGCCCCCGGACTCGCACGAATTGTCCGGGAGCGTCTGCCGCCGTCGCGTTATATGACCGAGATGCCGGCGGGAGGGGCCTTCATCTCATCGCGAACGACGAGCCCGATCATGTATTCGATGCGGCTGGCGCTGTGTCGCACCTCTTTGCCCATCTCCTCCATGTTCTTGCTCAGCCCTTGCACGGTCGTGCCCATCTCCTGCAAGGTCTTGTCCATCACCTCGACCTTTTCCGCAAGCCGGTCGAAGCGGGCGTCGACTTTGTCGAAACGGGCGTCGACCTTGTCGAAACGCGCGTTCGTCGAACTCTCCAGCTGGGCGATGCGCTCCTGGAGATTGTCGAAACGCGCGTTTGTCGAGTCCTCCAGCTTGCCGATCCGTTCGTTGGTCTCGGCGACCTGAACCGTGAGCGAACCGGAGAGTCGAACGGACGTGTTCAATACGGTCTGCATTTGATCAGCTCGCTCGTGCTGCAACTCGTGGTGCATTCGTTCCAGCGTCCGCTGATCTTCCAAACTGCGGGACGATTGTGGCACTGCTGGTCCCTTCGAAGATCCGATGAGGTCAGCCGGCATCTAAATCCCGCCGGTTTGCACGCGTGCGCCCGCCTGAGACAGCAGCTCAGAACCGAGGGGTCGTGTCTGGCCGATCATTGGTGGGCTGCGGCGGCCCCATGACCGACAAGACACGGCCCACGATGGACACGTGTGGACCGGCGGTGAGTTCGTCAAAGACGTTTCCCAGCACCGGGAAAACCGCTTCCCGGCATGGACAACTATACCCGGAAGGGCCCCATGCCCCTATCACCCTATCGGGGCGAAAACCTCTCGGATTCCCCGCAACCGTGTCCGCAAGATTGACGCCGCCAGCGAGATGTCGAGCACCACGTTGCCCGGCCGGGTCACGCCCGCCGCCGCGATCGTGCTCGACGGCACCGCCGCCGGGTCGAACCCGTGCGCGAGGGCGACGAGCACGCCGAGATCGTAGAAGCTGACCGCGTCCGCGCCACCGAGGTTGATCACCCCGGCGAAGTCACCGAACGCGAGCTCGATCAACGCGGCGGCCAGGTCCGTGACGGCGATCGGGCAGCGCACGTCGTCGGTGAACAGCACACCCGACGCGCGTCCGGCGCACAGATCGATCATGAACCGATCCCGCTCGGTCAGCTCACCACCGGCTGCGACATCGGAATTGATCAAAGAGACACGGGCCAGCACGGCGGACGGTACGAGTGCGGAAACCGCCAACTCGGCAGCGGCTTTCGCGGCACCGTACGGGTAGACGGGACTCGGCGCGTCGGCTTCGGTGAACGGCTTTTCCCGGCCCCGATGCACGGCGTCGCTGGACAGCTGCACGAACCGAGCACCCGTGGCGGCCACGGCCCGGGCGACGTTGACGGCGCCGACCGCGTTCACGGCCCAGTTGATCGCCGTGTCGGTCGCCTGCGACGGGGCGAGCGCGAAGGCGGTGTGGATCACCGCACTGGGTGCCACCGACCGCACGAGCGCGTCGACGGCGGAGGGCGACGTCACGTCGAGCTGATGCCACGTGACGCCCGGAAGGTCGAGCGGTCGCGACATGTACGTGCCGACGACCGGTGTCCCGAGCGCCAGCGCCCGCCGGCAGAGGTGCCGGCCGAGGTATCCGCTGGCGCCCGTGACGAGGAGGGTCACGCCGAGGCGGGAGCCGGCTCGGCCGTACCGGCGGCGGGCTTCGGTTTGGCGTCGATGCCCGCCTCCTTGCGCTGCTCGGCGGTGATCGGCGTCGGTGCCTGCGTCAACGGGTCGAACCCGCCGCGCGTCTTCGGGAACGCGATCACCTCGCGGATCGACGTCTCGCCTGCGAGCAGCATGCAGACGCGGTCCCAGCCGAGCGCGATGCCGCCGTGCGGGGGCGGGCCGAACTTGAACGCGTCGAGCAGGAAGCCGAACTTGTCGGCCGCCTCGGCTTCGGAGATCCCGAGGGTCGTGAACACCCGTCGCTGGACGTCGCCCTGGTGGATACGGATCGAGCCGCCGCCGATCTCGTTGCCGTTGCAGACGATGTCGTACGCGTACGCGAGCGCTTCGCCCGGCGACGACTCGAAGTTGTCGATCCAGTCGCCGTTCGGGGACGTGAACGGGTGGTGCACGGCCGTCCAGCCGAGCTGGTTGCCGTTGTCGTCGATGGCCGGCTCGAACATCGGCGCGTCGATGACCCAGCAGAACGCCCAGGCGCTCTCGTCGATGAGCCCGGCCCGCTTGGCGATCTCGATACGCGCGGCACCGAGCAGCTCCTGCGCCTCGCGACGACGGTGCGCGGCGGCGAAGAACACCGCGTCGCCGGGCTTGGCGCCAACGACGTCGGCCAGACCCGCCAGGTGGTCGGCGGAAAGGTTCTTCGCCACCGGACCGCGGGCCTCGCCGGTTTCCGCGTCGAGCACGACGTACGCGAGGCCGCGGGCGCCACGGGCCTTCGCCCAGTCCTGCCAGCCGTCGAGTTCCTTGCGGGTCTGCGCCGCGCCGCCGGGCATCACGACCGCGCCGACGTAGCCACCGGCCTCGATCGCGCCGGCGAACACGCGGAATTCCGTACCCGTCAAATAGGTCGTGAGGTCTGTCAACTCGACGCCGTAACGAAGGTCGGGCTTGTCGGAGCCGTAGCGCTCCATCGCCTCGGTCCAGGTGATGCGGGGCACCGGCGCGGGGCAGCACGAAGTCGGCCAGCTCGCCCCACAGCGCGCCGACGATCTCCTCGCCGAGCTCGATGATGTCGTCTTGCGTGATGAAGGACATCTCGATGTCGAGCTGCGTGAACTCGGGCTGGCGGTCGGCCCGGAAGTCTTCGTCGCGGTAGCAGCGCGCGATCTGGTAGTAGCGCTCCATGCCGGCCACCATCAGCAGCTGCTTGAAGAGCTGCGGGCTCTGGGGAAGCGCGTACCACGTGCCGGGTTGCAAACGCACCGGCACGAGGAAATCGCGCGCGCCCTCCGGCGTCGACCGGGTGAGCGTCGGCGTCTCGATCTCGTTGAAGTCGTGCTCGTCGAGGACGCGCGCGCGCGATCTTGTTGGCGTTGCTGCGGAGCTTGAGGTTGCGGTGCGGGCCGCTGCGGCGCAGGTCGAGGTAGCGGTAACGGAGGCGGATGTCGTCGCCGGCCTCGATGTTGTCGTCGACCGGGATCGGCAGCGGGGCGGCCTCGGAGAGAATCACCAGCTCGTCGGCGGTCACCTCGATCTCGCCGGTCGGCAGCTCCGGGTTGTCGTTGCCCTCCGGACGGCGCCCGACGGTGCCGGTGACCTTGACGCAGAACTCGTTGCGGAGCGCGTGCGCGGCTTCCAGTTCTTCGCGGAACACGACCTGCACGATGCCGGAACCGTCGCGCAGGTCGACGAAGATCACGCCGCCGTGGTCGCGCCGGCGGGCCACCCAACCGGCGAGGGTCACCGTCGTGCCGGCGTCGGCCGATCGAAGGCTGCCGGCTTCATGGGTTCGGATCACGTGCGCTCCTCACATCTGCTGGGTCACGACCCGCGAGGGCCGTCAGACATTCTCGCAGGCGCGCCCGGCACCGAATCGCGCTACCCCGCCGCGCCCAGAACCCGCGCAAGAACCGGCGGAAATGCCTCGCGTGCGGTGACGTAGCCGATGTGGTCGCCCGGAAAGTCAACGACGGTCAAACCCAGAAGACCCGCGAGCACGAGATTTGGCCGGTACGGCATGAAGCTCCGCGACTCCGAGCCCCCGGCCAGCACGAGCTGATCGCGGTGGGCTTTCAGGGCATCGAGGTCAGGTGTCCTCGCCGGGTACTGCCGCACCTCGTACTCCAGCCAGAACCGCTGGTTGGCATGCATCCGCCGCATCATCTCGATCACGGCCGGCGGAAATTGGCTGAAATCCTGCGAGCCCTGCTCGGGCATGCCGATCCGTGGACCGAATCGGTTCATCGCGACGTCCTGCCCGTCGGCGTGGTAGACCTCGACGACGCGGTCGAAGAAGGCCGGCCAGCCCTCCCGCTCCGGCAGCAGCCCGACGAGCGGCGGTTCGTGGGCGATGAGCTTCCCGACGCGGTCTGGATGCCGGGCGAGCAGGTGCAACGCGACGATCGCACCGGAACTGGAGCCGAACACGTCCGCTCGGGCGTCGGGGCCGGCGATCGCGTCGATGAGGGCGATCGCGTCGTCGACGTCGGCTTCGAGCCGCCCGACGCCGGGATCGACACCGACATCAAGCGGGCTGCGGGCGAAGCCGCGGCGGTCGTAGGCGACCACGGTGAAGCGGTCGGCGAGAGCGTGGGCGACCGGCGCGTAGGGCCCCGCGTCTCCGTTGCCACCCGACACGAGCAGGAGCAGCGGCCCGCTCCCCCGCACCTCGTAGTAGATCTGAGCGCCGTCTACGGCAAGCATCGTCATGCCCGTCAACCTACCTTGACGAGCTTCGTCCGTCAACAGGGCTTGACGCGCGACTGTTGACCTTGGCGAGAAACTGCTGCCAGGGGTGCAGTTTTTCGCCAAGGTCAAGAGTTATCCACAGGTATGCCGCCAAGGGTGGCGGGATCCGGCGGACGTGGCGACGATGACGCGGTGGGCGACGGGAGCGAACAGGCGCTCGGTCCGATCTTGACGATGCAAGACGGTGTCGTCACGCGGTCGCAGGCGCTCCAGTGCCTGTCCGAGGGCGCTGTGCGGCACAGACTCGCATCCGGGCGATGGCAGCAGGTGCATCGCGGCATCCTGGTGACACATAACGGGCCCATCACCGACTCGCAGCGACGCTGGATCGGCATCTTCGCAGGCGGCAACGGCCGGATGGCGGCGCTCGCAGGGCTCTCCGCACTTGAGCGCTCCGGCATGCGCGGATATCCGAGCCATTCGATCCATATCCTGACGCCTGACCATGTCAAAGCCACCAAGCCACCGCGCGGCGTCGTGGTCCATCGCACCATCGCGCTGCCCCGACGCGACTACCTCAGCGGATTTCCGCCACGCACGGCGCCGGCCCGGTCGGTGGTCGACGCGGCACAGTGGGCACCGTCGACCGACCGCGCCCGAGCCATCGTGGCGGCGGCTTTCCAGCAGCGACTGGTGACGTTGGCCGAAATCAGCGATGTCCTGGCCCGTTTCACCACGATGCCGCGTCATCGACTGATCACCGAGACAGCGCACGACGCCGCCGGCGGATCGGAATCAATATCCGAAATCGACTTCGTGAACCTGTGCCGTCGCGGTCACCTGCCGACGCCGGCCCGGCAAACGGTGGTCACCGATGCGAGCGGGCGTCGCCGCTACCGCGACGCTGACTTCGAGGAGTGGCGGGTGCACGTCGAGATCGACGGGGGCCAGCACATCGATCCGGTGCAGTGGTGGGCGGATATGCAGCGGCAGAACGACATGTGGCGCCCGGGCGGGCAGATTCTGCGATTCCCCGCGTGGGCGGTTCGTGATGATCCGGATCGGGTGATCGCCCGCCTCCGCCGTGCCCTCCTGGAGGCTGGCTGGCGCCCCTCAACCTGACCTTGGCGAGAAACTGTTGCCAGAGGTGCAGTTTCTCGCCAAGGTCAACTTTTATCCGATTTCGGGACGCAGGTCGGACTCCGGGGGCACCATGTGGTCGCGTCAGCGGGCGCCTGGTCGCCGCTGCGGATGTCCTTGACGGAATCGCCTTCGGCATCGGGGAACCAGACGAACGGGATACCGCGGCGGTCGGCGTACCGGATCTGCTTGCCGAACTTCGCCGGCTCCGGGGCCACCTCGGTCGGCGATCCCCCGCGATCGCAGCGCCGACGCGATCCGCATGCACGCCGGTCGCGACTCGTCGTCGGGCAGCGCGACCAGCACACACGTCGGCACCGACCGCGACACCGTCAGCGCCTCGGCACCGAACAGCAGCCCAAGGATCCGCGACACCCCGATGGAGATGCCGACGCCCGGGAACACCGACGAACCCGACGACGCCAGGTTGTCGTAGCGGCCACCGGAGCAGATCGAGCCGGCGGACTCGTACCCGTGCATGGTCGTCTCGTAGACCGTGCCCGTGTAGTAGTCGAGCCCGCGCGCGATCTTGAGCTGGGCCACCGCGAGCCCGGGCGCGTGTTCCGCCGCCGTCTCGATCACCCGCACCAGTTCGTCAAGACCCTCGTCGAGCAGCGGGTCCGTGACGCCGAGCGCGCGGACGGCATCGGCGAAAGAGGCGTCCGGCGACGAGATCTCGACCAGCGCAGGCACGACTTCGCCTGTGCGTCGGTCGCGCCCGGCCGCCGACCAGGAGTTCCGCGACGGCCGGCCGGACCGATCTTGTCGAGCTTGTCCACGGCGCGCATCGCGGCTTCCGGTATCGGCGATGCCGACGCCTCGGAAGAAACCCTCCATCAGCTTGCGATTGTTGATCTGGATCGTGACAGGCGGGATCGGCAGGCTGCGCAGCGCGTCGCCGATGACCAGCGGGATCTCCACGTCGCTGTCGAACGCCGAGCGTGTCCCGGCCGACGATGTCGATGTCGGCCTGGGTGAACTCGCGGTAGCGGCCGTGCTGCGGCCGCTCACCCCGCCAGACCTTCTGGATCTGGTAGCGCCGGAACGGGAACTGCAGCTTGCCGGCATTTTCAAGCACATATCGAGCGAACGGTACGGTCAGGTCGAAGTGCAGCCCGAGCGAGGCATCCGAGGTGTCGGCGGCGTCGGCCTGGAGCCGGCTCAGCACGTACACCTCCTTGGAGGTCTCGCCCTTGCGCAGCAGTTGGTCGAGCGGTTCCACGGCCCGCGTCTCCAGCGGGGAGAAGCCGTAGAGCTCGAAGGTGCGCTGCAGCCGGGCGATGAGCTGCTGCTCGATCATGCGCTGCGGCGGGAGCCACTCGGGGAATCCGGACAGTGGTGCGATTTTGGTGGACATTCTGCCTACCAGCCTTTGTTGGGTGCCTCGTACGCCGCCGCTTCCCGCAGGTAGGGGTTGCTGGCGCGCTCGCGGCCGATGGTCGTCTGCGGGCCGTGGCCGGGCAGCACGATCGTCTCGTCGGGGAGCGTCAGGACCTTGTCCCGCAGGCTCGCCCACATCGCGTCCATGCTTCCGCCCGGCAGGTCGGTGCGCCCGATCGAGCCCGCGAACAGCACGTCGCCGCTGAAGCAAGCGGCTCGACGTCTGGCCCGGGGCTCTGGAACATCACCGACCCGCCGGTATGGCCCGGCGCGTGGTTGATCGGTGAAGGTGAGACCCGCGATCTCGACCTCCTGGCGGTCGCTCAGCTCGATGACGGACTCCGGGGCGCTGTAGGTCAGCCGGCCGCCGAAAAGCTCCTTCAGGCTCATCGACAGGCCCTTTTCCGGGTCGGCCAGCATCTCGAGGTCGTCGGGGTGCAGGTAGGCCGAGATCCCGCGGGCGTCGCAGACCGGCGCGACCGAGAAGGTGTGATCGAGGTGGCCGTGGGTGAGCAGCACGGCCGCGGGCGTGAGGCGGTGCTGGGCGAGCACGTCGTCGAGTTGGTCGACGACCCCGATGCCCGGGTCGATGATCACGCACTGCTCCCCCGCGCCGGGCGCGACGACATAGCAGTTCGTGCCGAAGGCGTCTGCGGGAAAGCCGGTGACCAGCACGAACACTCCATAACGTCGCGATCGGGCCGACGGACGATCGACCGGGTGGCGCGCATGAGCCTAGCCGCCGTACCGTGACGCGTTGCCGCCCGGCACGTCATAAAGCGGACGGCCGGCAAGCACCACAATCCTGGATCACAGTTCGTGACCTCGCACATCCATTTTCCAGAGTCTGCCCGTACACTCTGGCGAGTTGTGGCCGCGCGACACGTCGGGCCATACCCCATCGTGATCGTCTTCGTCACGTCGCCGCTACCGCGGCGGCAACAATCTGTGGAGGGGGAGCACCCGTGGCTTCCAGCAAGGACCGCGAGCGCAAGCTCGCCCGGGCCAAGATCGACCGGCAGATGGCGCGGCGAGCCGACAAGGTCGCGTCCAGCGTCAGCGCCAGTCCCAGATCGGCATCGGTCTGGCGATCCTCCTCGTGCTGGCCGCCGTCGGCTGGGCCACGAACTGGTCGGCATCACGTCGAAGTCGAAGCCGCAGGTGCAGGCGATCGCCCAGACGTGCACCTGGACCCCGGTCGACACGTCGACGAACGCGGACCTCAAGTCGACGGGCGTGCCTCCGGTCACCGCCGGGCTCCCGTCGTCGGGCAACGTCGACGATGACGATCAAGCTCAACTCGGGCACCATCACCGCCTCACTGGACGAGGCGAAGTCGCCGTGCGCCGTGGCGAGCTTCTCGTTCCTGGCCGGCATCAAGTTCTTCGACGGCACCACGTGCAGCGACCTCGACACCGCCGGGCCGTACGTGCTCGAGTGCGGCGACCCGAGCGGCAAGGGCGACGGCGGCCCGTCCTACACGTTCCCGGACGAGAACCTGCCGACCGACTTCGCGCCGGCCCCCGTGCCGACGCCGAGCCCGAGCGCCGGCACCACCCCGTCGGTGATCTACCCGGCCGGCACGCTCGCGATGGCGTCCAGCATCGATCAGAGCACCGGGCAGGTGACGCCCGACAGCGGCGGCAGCCAGTTCCTGATCGTCTACAAGGACAGCGCGCTCCCGCCGAACTTCTCGGTCTTCGGCAAGATCACCGGTGGCCTCGACGTCGTGCAGAAGGTCGCCGCGGCCGGCGTGGCCAGCCTCCGGCGGCAAGGCGCAGACCTCGGTCAGCCGCCGAAGCACTCGGTGATCGTCGACCTCGGTGACCGTCGGCCCGATCGACGGCACAGCGACGTCGGCTCGCCGCGCCCCGACGCCGAGCACGCCCGCGTCCAGCAAATCCTGACCAGCCCACCGACCTGCCATATTCGTTGTAAGGAGATCCACCGTGACGTCCCTCAAGGAGCGCCAGCGCGCGGCGGCGCGGGCCCGGCTCGAACGCGAGATGGTCGACGCGCCAGACCCACGCGCAACAGCGGCGGCACGCGCCGTAACTACGCCTTCCTCGGCGCGCTCGCCGTGGTCGTCGTCGTCGGCTTGATCGCTGCTCATCGTGAACGCGGCGGGCGGCAAGTCGCCGAAGCCGACGGCGGCGGCCGCGGTCGAGCCGGCGACGTGCAAGTGGGCGCCGAACCCGGCACCGGCGGCCTCACCGTCGCCCGGCGCCTCGCCTACGCCGACCGCGCCCGTCGACCCGGACCTGGTCAAGACGCGGCACGCCGCCGACGACGGATCTGCCGCATTCGGGCACCCGTGACATGGTGATGAACACCAGCCAGGGCAAGATCACGATCGCGCTGGACCTGGCGAAGGCGCCGTGCGCGGCGGCGAGCTTCGCCTACCTGGCCGGCAAGAACTTCTTCGACAACACGTCCTGCCACCGGCTGGTCACCAGCGGCATCTTCGTGCTGCAGTGCGGCGACCCGAGCGGCAAGGGCGACGGCGGCCCGGCTTACACGTTCGCCGAGCGAGAACCTGCCGACCGACCAGCAGCCGAACTACCCGGCCGGCGATCGTCGCGATGGCGAACCCGGGCAACCCGGACCTCAACGGCAGCCAGTTCTTCATCGTCTGGAAGGACACGCCGGGCAGCTCGACCCGTCCACCGGCGCGATGCAGTCGAACCTGCCGTCGCAGTACTCGGTCATCGGCACGGTCACCGGCGGCATGGACGTCGTCACGAAGGTCGGCGATGCCGGCGTCTCCGGCGCGCAGACGGCGAGCACCGACGGCACGCCGAAGCTGCCGGTCAAGATCAGCACGGTGACGGTCGGACCGGTCGTCGACAACGCGTCCTGACCCAACGCAGGCGAACAGGCGGCCTCCCTGATCGGGGGGCCGCCTGTTGCGCATGACGCGGCTAGGCGCCGGAGGTGACCCGGTAGGCGTCGTAGACGCCGTCGACCTTGCGGACCGCGGCCAGCAGGTGCCGAGGTGCTTCGGGTCGGCCATCTCGAAGCTGAACCGGCTCACCGCCACCCGGTCACGGGTCGTGGTGACCGTCGCGGAGAGGATGTTGACCTTCTCCTCGGACAGCACCCGGGTCACGTCGGCGAGCAGCTTGTGCCGGTCGAGCGCCTCCACCTGGATGGCGACCAGGAACGTCGACGCGCTCGTCGCCTTCCAGGTCACCTCGACCATCCGCTCGGGCTGCGCGCAGCAGGTCGGCGGCGTTGACGCAGTCGTCGCGGTGCACGCTCACCCCGCCGGAGCGGGTGACGAAGCCGAAGACCGTGTCGCCGGGCACCGGGGTGCAGCAGCGGGCCAGCTTGATCCAGACGTCGCTGACGCCGACGCACCACGACGCCGGGGTCGTAGGCGGCCCCGCGGGTCCGCGGCGGCCGGGTCGCGACCGCGGTCTCGGCGATGTCCTCGACGGCGCCCTCCTCGCCGCCGTAGGCCGCGACGAGCCGGGCGATGACGGACTGCGCGGAGACCTGGCTCTCGCCGACCGCCGCGTAGAGCGCCGGCGACGTCGGCGAGGTGCAGGTCGCGGGCGATCGTCATCAGCGTGTCGCTGGTCAGCATGCGCTGCAAGCGGCAGGCCCTGCTTGCGCATCGGCCTTGACGATCGCGTCCTTGCCGGCCTCGATCGCCTCCTCGCGGCGCTCCTTGTTGAAGTACTGCCGGATCTTCGTGCGCGCCCGGGGCGACTTGACGAAGCCGAGCCAGTCCTGCGTCGGGCCGGCCGTCTCCGACTTCGACGTGAAGATCTCGATCACGTCGCCGTTGGACAGCGTCGACTCCAGCGGCACCAGCTTGCCGTTGACCCGGGCGCCGATGCACTTGTGCCCGACCTCGGTGTGCACCGCGTAGGCGAAGTCGACCGGCGTCGAGCCGGTGGGCAGCGCGACCACGTCGCCCTTCGGCGTGAAGACGTAGACCTCCTGGCTGGACAGGTCGAACCGCAGCGCGTCGAGGAACTCGCTCGGGTCGGCCGCCTCCCGCTGCCAGTCGAGCAGCTGCCGCAGCCACGTCATCTCGTCGATGTGCGCCGGCGGCCCGACGATCGTGGCGCCCTTGGTCTCCTTGTACCGCCAGTGCGCGGCGATGCCGTACTCCGCGGTGCGGTGCATCGCGTACGTCCGGATCTGCATCTCCACCGGCTTGCCGGTCGGGCCGATCACGGTCGTGTGCAGCGACTGGTACATGTTGAACTTCGGCATCGCGATGTAGTCCTTGAACCGGCCCGGCACCGGCTGCCAGTTCGCGTGGATCACGCCGAGCGCCGCGTAGCAGTCGCGGACGGTGTCGACCAGGATGCGTACGCCGACCAGGTCGTAGATCTCGTCGAACTCGCGGCCCCGGCTGATCATCTTCTGGTAGATCGAGTACAGGTGCTTCGGCCGGCCGGTCACCTCCGCCTTGATCTTCGCGGCCTTCAGGTCGTTGGTGACCCGCTGGGTCACCTGGCGGAGCAGGCCGTCACGCTGCGGCGCGTGCTCGTCGATCAGCCGGTGGATCTCGTCGAACTGCTTCGGGAACAGCGTGTTGAACGCGAGGTCCTCGAGCTCCCACTTGATCGTGTTCATGCCGAGCCGGTGCGCGAGCGGCGCCAGGATCTCCAGCGTCTCCTTCGCCTTCTGCTCCTGCTTCGGGCGCGGCAGGAAGGTCAGCGTGCGCATGTTGTGCAGCCGGTCGGCGAGCTTGATCACGAGCACGCGCGGGTCCTTGGCCATGGCGACGACCATCTTGCGGATCGTCTCGGCCTTCGCCGCGTCGCCGAGCTTGACCTTGTCGAGCTTGGTCACGCCGTCGACCAGCAGGGCGACCTCGCCGCCGAAGTCGGCGCGCATCGTGTCGAGCGAGTATTCGGTGTCCTCGATGGTGTCGTGCAGCAGCGCGGCGACCAGGGTCGTGGTGTCCATGCCGAGGCTGGCCAGGATCATCGCGACCGCGAGCGGGTGCGTGATGTACGGGTCGCCGGACTTGCGGTACTGGCCGGTGTGCCACTGCTCGGCCATGTCGTACGCCCGCTGCAGCAGCCGGGTGTCGGCCTTCGGGTGGGCCTGCCCGGTGGGCCGCGATCAGCGGCTCGAGCACCTCGCTGACCTGCGGCGACTGCCACGGCGCGTTGAACCGGGCCAGCCGGGCCCGCACCCGGCGCCCGGTGGGCACGCCGGGCAGCACCGACGACTGGGAGCCGGTGGTGTCATCGGTGCCGGTCGACAGCGTGACTCGGACGACGGACGACGGTCCGGCGCCCGGAGGCACCGCGGTCGCGTCGTCGGGATGATCGACGGACGTGACGCCCGCTCGGTCGCCGGATAGGTCGGCGTCTCGCTGACGTAGGACGCCGGCCGTCACGTCGTGCCGCTCGCCGCGGCCGTTCGGCGCGGACCCGTTCACGGTGCAGGCGGCGTCGACCGGGACCGGCCGATACTGCGCCAGCACCGGTCGGCGTGCGGCGGCATCAGCTGCGCATCCGCCGGGCCGGCGTGCCGCGTCCGTCGCCCGCGCGGCTTGACCTGCGACTCGTGGCCGCGCTCGGATCACCGATCGGCGTGATCGGTTCCTCGTTCACCGAAGAGAATTCTCCGGAGCGATGTCGCTGGCCAACTACGACTCCCTCGTATGCTCGTGCCCCACGGGAACGGTGAAGGGATGGACATCGTATATGCGGCGGGACTACATCGACCCTACCCGCAACTGCCATCATCTCCGCGTCAGAGCCAGCCGGGGCGGTCAGACCGTCAGCAGAGCATGCACCGTTCGGTCGTGCTAAACGCTCGCGACCGCCAGGAAATGCCAGCTCCAGCACAACGCATAGACCGGCGACTCGGCCACCGGCCCGCTCGACGAGGCCGAGCGTGGCCTCCGCGGTGCCGCCGGTCGCGAGCACGTCGTCGACCACCAGCACCCGCTGACCCGCGGCGAACGCGTCGGTGTGCACCTCGAGCGTCGCCTCGCCGTATTCCAGGGCGTACGAGGCCGAATGTACGGTTCGGGGCAGTTTGCCGGCCTTGCGCACCGGCACGACGCCCAGACCCGTCGCGTACGCGACCGCCGCCGCGATCACGAACCCGCGCGCCTCGATGCCGACCACCACGTCGAACGTCGGCTCGCCGCTCGCGTCACGGTAGTGCGCGACGATCGCGTCGATCATCTCGTGGAACGCCGGCCCGTCGGCGAACAGCGGGCTCAGGTCCTTGAAGAGGATGCCCGGCTGGGGGAAGTCCGGCACGTCCGCCACGTGTGCCGCGACCAGTTTCGCGGTCGCCTCGTCGGAGTGCGTACCACCCGCAGAACCTGACATTGATCCTCCATCGCTGTTCGTGTGCTACCCACATGCGAAAACGTCCGCCAGTGCCGGGACGCCGACGCTGGCGGACGTTTGATCACGTTGACTACCGACGCTTCGCGCCGCCACCGGGACGGTTCGCGGACGGACGCGCGCCCGACCGCTTGCCGCTGTTCGTCGAACCACTGCGGGCCGCCGGCTTCGCACCGACCCGCGGCGTGACCGCGCCGGCGAACGCCTCGTCGTCGATCGACGGGACCGGACTTCGCTCTCGGTCGCCGGACGGACACGCTGATCCCTCGGGGCCGGACGCGCCGCGCTGTCGCCACCCTCGGTCGCGGCCCGCGAGCGGCGCGACAGGATCCGGGCGGCGTGGTTCTTGTAACGCGGGTCGAGCATCTTGAGGTCGACCAGCCACGGCGTCGCGAGGAACAGCGACGAGTACGCACCGGTGAGCATGCCGACGAACAGCACCAGGGCCAGGTCTTCCAGCGTGCCGACACCGAGGATGCCGGCGCCGACGAACAGCAGGCCGGCGACCGGCAGCAGACCGATGATCGAGGTGTTGATCGAGCGCATGAGCGTCTGGTTGACGGCGATTGTTGGCCGCCTCGGCGTAGGTGTAGCGGGACGCGGCCAGGATGCCTCGGCTGTTCTCGTCGACCTTGTCGAACACCACCACCGTGTCGTACAGCGAGAAACCGAGGATCGTCAGCAAGCCGACGACCGTCGACGGGGTGACCTCGAACCCGACGAGCGAGTAGACGCCGGCGGTCAGGATCAGGTCGTGGATCAGGGCCGCGAGCGCGGCCGCGGCCATGCGCCAGTCTCGGAACCGGATCGCGATGAACGCGCTCACCGCGATGAGGAACACGATCAGCGCCTCGATCGCCTGCCGTGACACCGAGCCGCCCCAGCTGTCACTGACGAACGTGAAGCTGACCTTGTCGACGGTGGTGTCGGCCGCCTTCGCGACCGCGGTCATGACGGCGTTCTGCGTGTCCGAGTCGAGCCGCTTGGTCTCGATGATGTAGGTGCTCGACGTCGAGCTGCCCGCCGTCTGCCCCTGCGCCACCTCGACGCCCTGGTCGCTGACGGCCTTCTCGATCTGCGACAGGGACGTGCCCGCCTTGATCGGGACGCTTGAACTGGTCGCCGCCCTTGAAGTCGATGCCGTAGCTGAAGCCGCGGAAGATGATGCTCGCCGAGGCAGATCAGCGATGATGATCGCCGACGCCGTGTACCACCGCTTGCGCGAGCCGATGAAGTTGATGTTCGAATCGCCGCGGTACAGCCGACGGAACAAACTCCCGCGAGACGCCGTGGACTCAGCCATCTCAGGACTCCTTCGTGCGCAAGGCGCCGGGCCGGGTCGGCGCGGCGGAGTCGGTCGACCGGGAACGCCGCAGCTCACCGAGGCCGGAGAAACGCGGCGAGGTGAACGTCTTCGAGCCGGACAGCACCGCTACCAGTGGGTGGGTGAACAGGAACACGACGATCAGGTCGATGATCGTTGACAGGCCCAGGGTGAACGCGAAGCTCGAGACCGGACCGGTCGCGATCCAGACCAGCACGACGGCCGCGATGAGCGAGACCGCGTCGGCGGACAGGATCGTGCGCCGCGATCGCGACCAGGCCTCGGGACCGCGCTGCGCGGCGATCTTGCCCTCCCGGACCTCGTCTTTCAGTCGTTCGAAGAAGACCACGAACGAGTCGGCGGTGACACCGATGGCCACGATGAAACCGGCGATGCCGGCGAGGCTCAGCGTGAAGCCCAACTGGCTGCGGCCGAGCAGCACGATCGCCGCGTAGATCAGCGATGCCGATGCCGCGAGGCTGGCGACCACGACCAGACCGAGCGCTCGGTAGTAGAACAGGCAGTAGACGACGACGAGCGCGAGGCCGATGCCGCCGGCGAGCAGGCCCGCCTTCAGCTGTGCGATGCCGAGCGTGGCCGAGACGTTCTGGATGTCCTGCGGGATGAACGACACCGGCAGCGCACCGAACTTCAGCTGGGTGGCGAGCAGCTTCGCGGAGTCCTGCGTGAAGCCGCCGCTGATGATGGCCGGACCGACGATCGCCGACTTGATCGCGGGCGCGGTGACGACCTCGTTGTCGAGCACGATCGCGACGGCGAGGCTGCCCGCGCTGCCGGCGGTCACCGACTGGTTGTAGACGTCCTTCGTGAGGTTGGCCCAGGCGGCCTGGCCCGCGCCCTTGAAGTTCAGGGTGACGTACCAGCCCCTGGTAGTTCTGCAGGTCGTAGGCGAACGAGGCGCTGGCGATGTCCTCGCCGTGCACCTTCGCGCCGTCGAGCAGGTATTTCGACATCGAGCCGCTCGTCGCGTCACAGGAGACGACCTGCGACTTGAGCGCAGCGTCGGTGGTGAGCACGCCGGCGACCCGGTCGTTGAGCTGCTTGCACGTGATGGTCGGCACGTAGAACTGCATCGTGGGCGGCAGCGCGGCCACGTCGGCGGCGCTCAGCTTGGCGAACGGCGCTAGCTGGGCCAGCTGCGCGGCCGGGATCTGCGTCGGGTCACCGGCGGCCGTCGCGATCGACGTGCCGAGGTCGTAGACCGTCGTGCCGAGCTTCTTCTTCACGTCGGCCAGCGGCGTGATGCCGGAGCCGGTCGCGGCCACGTTCGGCGCCGCGCTCTCGCTCGGCGGCGTGCTGGGCGTGGCACTCGGTGGCGTCGACGGCGACGAACTCGCGCTCGGCTTCACGACTCTTGGAGGGCGCGACCACCGGGGCCTTGGACGGCGAGCCGCTCGGCTTCGGAGTCGAGCTGGCGCTGGGCGACCCGCTCGCGCTCGGCGACGCGCTCGGGACGGGCGTCGCGGCGGCCGGATTGTCGGCCACCGCGCTGATCACCTGACGGAACTCCATCTTCGCCTGCGCGGCCAGCTGCTGCAGCTTCTTCGGGTCGGCGCCCTTACCGGCGACGTTGACCACGATGTTCTGCCCCTGCACGACCACCTCGGCCTCAGCGACACCGACCGAGTCGACGCGCTGATTGATGATGTCGCGGGCCACGGCGAGATTGTCCGCCGTCGGCTGCTTGCCGCCGGCGATCGTGACCGCCGACATCGTCAGGCTAGTGCCGCCCTGAAGATCCAGGCCAAGCTTGGGAGCTGCGCTTTTTCCGAGGAAAAAGACCGACGCGTAAAGCACGACGAGAAGCGTGCCCAGCGCGATGAAATACGGGCCTGGCTTGAACTGCCCGGAGGGTGCGGCCACGGTGTGTTCCGTCTCCTGTAGGTCGATGGGGGGAAGAAAGCATCAGGTCGGCGGATGCCGACGCGTCAGTCTCGCTTCTCCACGATCGAGTGTGCGGTTGCCTCGAGGTCGGTGCTGTCGGTCGCGTCGTCGCTGGCCGCGTCTTCGTCCACCGAGTCTTCGTCGATTTCGTCTTCGTCGGTTTCGTCGTCATCGACCTCGTCGACCGGCGTGATCACCCGTGCGATCGCGGCGCGGTCATAACGGGAATGCACGCCCTCGGCGATTTCCAACGTGACCGAGTCATCATCCATGTCGACGACCGTGCCGTATAGCCCGCCGATCGTGACGATCTCGGTGCCGATCGCCAATGTCTCCCGCATCTGCTTCGCGTCGGTCGCCGCTTGCTGCTGGCGACGCTTCATCGGACGCAGAAGCAGGAAGTAGAACGCGCCGAACACAACGACCAACAGCAAGATCGAGGACAGGCCTGACCCACTCGATCCACTCGCCAAATACACGTTTTAGCCTTCCGAATGGACCCGCAGATGCCGTAAAGGGGCGTCGTGCGAGCCGGTTCCACGTCCAGTCCGGACCGCGGCGAGTCTAGTCGGTCCAACTGAGGACGCCGAATGCGGTGCAGATCACGTTCGCATTACGAGATCGCGCATCGGAGGCGTTTCACAGTGCAAACCACCCAGAGCTATGCAGAGGGTACGGCAGGCGATGCCACCTACCGCAACCCTCACCGCTGCGAATCGAACAGGTCGGGCGCCGGAGGGGCGCCACTGCCAAAAGTAGCATTTGGCGGCGTAAGACCGAGATGTCGCCAAGCGGCCGCTGTCGCCACCCGGCCCCGTGGCGTGCGGGCGAGCAGCCCGGCCCGCACCAGGAACGGCTCGCACACCTCTTCCACCGTGTCCGGCTGCTCCCCCACCGCGACCGCCAGCGTGGACACGCCGACCGGCCCGCCACCGAACGATTGGACGAGCGCGCGGAGCACGGCCTTGTCGAGCCGGTCGAGCCCGATCTCGTCGACGTCGTAGACCGCCAGCGCGGCCCGGGCTATGTCACGGGTCACCACGCCGTCGGCGCGGACCTCGGCGTAGTCGCGGACGCGCCGCAGCAAACGGTTGGCGATGCGGGGGGTGCCCCGGGAACGTCCGGCGATCTCGGCGGCGCCGTCGGCGGTGACCTCGACCCCGAGGATGCTCGCCGAGCGGTGCAGCAGCTCCTCGAGTTCGACGGCGGCGTAGAAGTCGAGGTGGCCGGTGAAACCGAACCGGTCGCGCATCGGGCCGGTGAGCAGGCCGGCGCGGGTGGTGGCGCCGACGAGGGTGAACGGCTCCACGTCGAGCGGGATCGCGGTCGCACCCGGGCCCTTGCCGACGATCACGTCGACCCGGAAGTCTTCCATCGCGCTGTAGAGCAGTTCCTCGGCCGGTTTCGCGATGCGGTGGATCTCGTCGATGAACAGCACGTCGCCCTGGGACAGGCTGGTCAGCACGGCGGCCAGGTCACCGGATCGCT
This sequence comes from uncultured Actinomycetota bacterium, assembly GCA_963797605.1. GTDB lineage: Bacteria > Actinomycetota > Actinomycetes > Mycobacteriales > Micromonosporaceae > DASQPR01. The sequence continues at coordinate 140,471 of CAWCPX010000017.1, forward strand.
CGATCGCCGGGCCGCTGGTGATCCGCAGCCCGGTGCCGAGTTCGGCCGCGACGATCATGGCGAGCGTGGTCTTGCCGAGCCCCGGCGAGCCGGAGAGCAGGATGTGATCGGGCGGGCTGCCGCGCCGCATCGCGCTTTTCAGGAGCAGATCCAGCTGTTCGCGTACGCGATGCTGCGCCACGAACTCGGCGAGCCGCTTCGGCCGGACGCTCGCCTCGGCATCGACCTCGGCGTCGTGGGCGAGCGCGGACACGAGGTCGTCGTGACCGGTGGCTTCGAAGCCGGAGAGCCCGCTGCGCAGGAAACTCGGCCTGGAGCCGCCGTTACTCGACCCGGCGTCGTCGAGCGCGGTCATCGGGCCGAACCCAGCAACCGGATGGCCTGCTTCAACAGCACCTGCACCGGGGGAACCGCACCGCCACCGGCGACGATCGTGTCGACCTCGGCGGTCAGCGAGACGACCGCGGCATCGGCCTGGGACGCGGTCCACCCGAGGCCGACGACGGCCTGCCGGATCTGGTCGGGCCAGCTGGGCCGGATGCTGCGCGGTGCGTCCGAGGCACCGAGCGGCACCGGCCCGACCTTGTCGCGCAACTCGAGAATCATCCGTTCGGCGCCCTTCTTGCCGATGCCGGGCACCTGCACGAGGACGGCGGAGTCGGCATTGGCGAGCGCCTTGCGGACGACATCGGGGCTGTGTACGGCGAGGACCGCCTGTGCCAGCCGCGGGCCGACGCCGCTGGACGTCTGCAGCAGCTCGAACAGGTGCTTCTCGTCATCGTCGGCGAAACCGTAGAGCGTCAGCGAATCCTCGCGCACGATCAGGCTCGTCGCGAGCCGGGTGGTCGCGCCGACGCGCAGGCCGGCGAGGGTGCCGGGGGCGCAGTGCACCGAGAGGCCGACACCACCAACCTCGATCACGGCGGTGTCACCGGCAACGGCGGCCACCACTCCGGCAACGCTAGCGATCACGACGTGCCTCCGTCTTCGCAGTAACATGCGGCTTTCGCTCGGGCGCCGCCGCCGCGGCAGCGGCGATCTTCGCACGGGTGCCGCCGCGCCACACGTGGCAGATCGCGAGCGCCAACGCGTCGGCGGCATCGGCCGGCCGGGGTGGCGCGTCGAGCCGCAGCAGCCGAGTGACCATGGCGGTGACCTGTGCCTTATCCGCCTGACCGGACCCGGTGACGGCGGCCTTCACCTCACTCGGGGTGTAGAGCTGCACCGGCACGCCCGCTTTCGCGGCCGCCAGTATGGCGACGGCGCCCGCCTGCGCGGTGCCCATGACGGTGCGGACGTTGTGCTGGCTGAAGACGCGCTCCACGGCCACGCCATCTGGCCGGTGCGCGGCGATCAGGTCGGTCAGGTGGCCGTCGAGGTGGAGCAGCCGCTGCGACAACTCCGCATCGGGCTCGGAGTGCACGACCCAGTAACCGATGAGCGTGCACGGCCGGCCCGGGACGCCCTCGACGACGCCGACACCGCAACGCGTCAGGCCGGGGTCGACACCAAGCACCCGCACGTCGCCCGCCACCCTTCGCCGTACGTGTGTTCGACACCCTACCGGCAACCTACCTCACCGGCATCATCAGACACGCGACGGGAGATGTCTACGTGCCCGGCGAAAGGTGGTCTAAGCCTGCATGCCCGGGAAGAGGGTGTTGACGATCTGCTCCGGCAGCTTGGTGAGGTCGACGCCGGGCTGCCAGTTGAGCACCGACTGCGACACCATCGGACCGACCATGATGGCGCACATCATGTCGATGTCGAGATCGGACCGCAGCTCGCCGGAGTCGACGCCGCGCCGCAGCACCGATCGCATCAGCTCACGCCGTGGCTCGGTGAGCGTGTGGTAACGGCGAGCCAGCTCTTCGTTGCGGGCCAGTTCGGGGATCAGGCACGGGATGATGCGCCCGGCCCGGGAGGCACGCGCAGCACCGATGGACCGCAACAGTTTAAGCAGGTCATCGCGCACGGAGACGCCGTCGAGCTCGGGCAGCGGGCCCTTGAGCGCGGCGACGGCGTCGGCGAGCAGCGTCTCCTTGTTGGGCCAGCGCCGGTAGATCGTGGCCTTGCCGACGCCGGCGCGGGTCGCGATCGATTCGATCGACATCGCTTCGAGCGTGGTGCCCTCGGCGAGCAGATCGAGGGCGGCCTCGACGATCGCCTCGTCGGCACGGATGCTGCGGGGGCGACCCGGTGCGCGCCGATCGGCGTCGGCCGGGTCCAGGGATGTGGCACAGGCGGGCCCGCCCGCGCCGACGGTCTTGCCGTCGATCGCGTGCGTGCCCGCCGGTGTGATTGCCGTTGTCATCACTTCTTATTCTGCCGTTTACATCAGACTTCGGCCAGCTCGAACTGCTCACCGAGTGTCTCGAGCGGCTCCGGGGCCGGCTTGCCGACACCCGCGGCCAGGGCGGCCTTCGTCGGCAGCCACGCGATGACCACGATGACGCCGATCAGGGCGGCGATGGCCGCACCGAGGCTGGCCCAGTGCATCGCGCTGACGAACGCGTTGTTACCCGCGCCGATCAGCTGGCCCGCGACGGACGGGCTGGCGTGCTCGGCCGCCGCGTAGGTGCTCGCGACCGAGTTGCCCACGTCGGAACGCTGACCCGCCGGGATCGCCGACAGGTGCCCGCCGATGTTGGAGCGGTAGACGGCCGACAGCAGCGAACCGAGGATCGCGATGCCGAGCGCGCCGGCGACCTGACGCACCGTGTTGCCGATCGCCGAACCGACGCCGGCCTTCTCCCGCGGCAGCGAGGCCATGATGGACTCGGTCGCCGGCGGCATGACGTTGGCCATGCCGAGGCCCTGGAAGAAGAACAACACGCCCAGCACCCAGATCGGCGTGGTCGCGCCGAGCAGCAGGTAGCCCGCGATGGCGAGGCCGGCGATGGCCAGACCGACGGCGCAGACGACCTTCGGACCGTAACGGCGCACGTAGGTCGCGCTGCGGGGCGCGAAGATCAGCTGCGCGGCCGCGAACGGCACGTAGAGCAGACCGGCCTGCAGCGGTGAGTAGCCGCGCACGAGCTGCAGGTAGAAGGACATGAAGAACAGCGTGCCCATGGCCGCGAAGAAGACGAGACCGACGGCGCCGACCGAGGCCGAGAACCGCGGGTTGCGGAACAGCTTCACGTCGAGCGACGGGAACTCGATGCGCCGCTCCCAGATCACGAAGGCCGCGAGCACCACGATGCCGCCGACGATCGAGCCCCATGCCTGGAGCTGGCCGAAGCCGTGGTCGCCGCCGACGACGATGCCGTAGACGAGACCGATCAGGCCGACGATCGATAGCAGCACGCCGACGATGTCGACACGGCCCGGCTTCGGGTCACGCGATTCCGGCACGATCATGCGGATCGAGGATCACGCCGACAACGACGATCGGCACGTTGATCAGGAAGACCGAGCCCCACCAGAACTTCTCCAGCAGCGCGCCGCCCAGCACCGGGCCGATGGCGACGCCGAGACCGACGGAGCCGGCCCAGATGCCGATGGCCTTGCCGCGCTCACGCGGGTCGAAGACGTTGGAGATGATCGACAGGGTGGCCGGCAGCACGGCCGCGCCGCCGATGCCCATCAGCGCACGGGCGAAGATCAGCTGGTCGGGTGTGTGCGAGTAGGCACTCGCGAGCGACGCCAGGCCGAACGTGATCATGCCGAGCGTCAGCATCCGGCGACGGCCGATGCGGTCGCCGAGCACGCCCCAGGTGAACAGCAGACCGGCGAACACGAGCGTGTACGAGTTGATCGACCATTCCAGCTGGCTCTGGCTGGCACCGAGGCCGTGAATCGGGTCGGCGATCGTGCGCAGTGCCACGTTGAGCACCGTGTTGTCGAGCACGACGATCAGCAGGCTGACGACCAGCACGGCAAGGATCGACCAACGGCGCGGGTGGCCGGTGTTCAGCGATTCGGTGGCTCCGGCCGCGGTGCCGGCGCCCTTCGGTAATGCGTCTGTGCGAGATTCAGACATGTTGCAGGCTCCCAGTTTCGATGCGTTCGCGAATCCGTCGCGCCCAGATCTCCTGGGCTCAGTCGATGCCGTCAGATCCGGTGCGCCCAAAGATTCGATACGCCTAAGACTCGTATTACCGTCGACCTTACTGGACGGCAATTGCGAAACGGGACGGTCTCGTAAACAAATTATGTGACGATCTCCACTCGCCGGGAGCGGGAATACGCAAAACGCCGAGGCCCGATAGGGCCTCGGCGCGTGTGCGACCTGGAGGGATCAGGCGTCGAGCTTCTCCATGATGTCGTCGCTGATGTCGAAGTTGCCGAACACGTTCTGCACGTCATCGGACTCTTCCAGCGCGTCGATCAGCTTGAAGACCTTCCGCGCGCCCTCCTCGTCAAGCTCGACCGTCACGCTCGGCACGAACGACGACTCGGCCGACTCGTAGTCGATGCCGGCCTTCTGCAACGCCGTGCGCACCGCGATCAGGTCGGTCGGCTCGGAGATGACCTCGAACGAGTCGCCGAGGTCGTTGCACTCTTCGGCGCCCGCGTCGAGCACCGCGTCGAGCACCGCGTCTTCGGTGTTGCCCTCGCCCGACACGATCACGACGCCCTTGCGGCTGAACATGTAGGACACGCTGCCGGCATCGGCCAGGTTGCCGCCGTTACGGGTCAGCGCCGTGCGGACCTCGGTCGCTGCCCGGTTGCGGTTGTCGGTCAGGCACTCGATCAGCAGCGCGACGCCGTTCGGGCCATACCCCTCATACATGATCGTCTGCCAGTCGGCGCCGCCGGCTTCGAGGCCGGAGCCGCGCTTGACCGCGCGATCGATGTTGTCGTTGGGCACCGACGACTTCTTCGCCTTCTGCACGGCGTCGAAGAGGGTCGGGTTGCCGGACAGGTCACCTCCGCCGGTGCGGGCCGCGACCTCGATGTTCTTGATGAGCTTGGCGAACATCTTGCCGCGCTTCGCATCGACGACGGCCTTCTTGTGCTTCGTCGTCGCCCATTTGGAGTGGCCAGACATTACGCCTCCGTCGTCACCGTGCTTGCGTCGTGTGGTGCGACGCCGGCCACCGGCACCTGGGCATCGCGGACCATGTCCACGAAGTAGCGATGGACGCGCAGATCCCCGGTCAGCTCCGGGTGGAAGGACGTCGCGAGCAGGTTCCCCTGCCGAACCGCGACAATCCTACCGGCCGAATCGTCAGAAGCGGTACCTGCCCGACCGAGCACGGTCACCGACCCGCCGACCTTCTCCACCCACGGTGCCCGAATGAAGACGGCGTGGAACGGGCCGGCCTCGGGCTCGACGTCGTCGAGAGCGACATCGGCCTCGAACGAGTCGACCTGCCGCCCGAACGCGTTACGCCGCACCGTCATGTCGATGCCACCGAAGGTGCGCTGGTCGGGCCGCCCGTCGAGCACGTTCGTCGCCAACATGATCATGCCGGCACACGACCCGTAGACCGGCATGCCGGCCGCGATGCGCTCGGCGATCGGGTCGAAGAGACCGAACTCGATCGACAGCTTGCTCATCGTCGTCGACTCGCCGCCGGGAATGACGAGCGCGTCGACCTCGGCCAGCTCGGCGGGCCGCTTGACCGGTCGCGCGATCGCGTCGCATTCGGCCAGCGCGGTCAGGTGTTCTCGAACATCGCCTTGCAGGGCGAAGACTCCAATGATCACGGTTATAACTACCAGCCACGCTCGGCGAGGCGGTGCGGCTGCGGGATCTCGTCGACGTTGATGCCGACCATCGCCTCGCCGAGGCCGCGGGAGACCTTCGCGAGCACGTCGGGGTCGTCGTAGAACGTGGTCGCCTTGACGATCGCGGCCGCGCGCTGAGCCGGGTTGCCCGACTTGAAGATGCCGGAACCGACGAACACACCCTCGGCGCCGAGCTGCATCATCATCGCGGCGTCGGCCGGGGTCGCGATGCCGCCGGCGGTGAACAGCACGACCGGCAGCTTGCCCGTCTCGGCGATCTCGCGGACCAGCTCATAGGGCGCCTGCAGCTCCTTGGCCGCGACGTAGAGCTCGTCTTCGGACAGCGACGTCAGCCGCCGGATCTCGCCACCGATCTTGCGCATGTGCGTCGTCGCGTTGGAGACGTCACCCGTGCCGGCCTCGCCCTTCGAGCGGATCATGGCCGCGCCCTCGGTCAGCCGCCGCAGCGCCTCGCCGAGGTTGGTCGCGCCGCACACGAACGGCACCGTGAACGCCCACTTGTCGATGTGGTTCGCGTAGTCGGCGGGCGTCAGCACCTCGGACTCGTCGATGTAGTCGACGCCGAGCGACTGCAGCACCTGGGCCTCGACGAAGTGACCGATGCGGGCCTTGGCCATCACCGGGATCGAGACGGCCGAGATGATGCCGTCGATCATGTCGGGGTCGCTCATCCGGGAAACGCCACCCTGCGCGCGGATGTCGGCCGGCACGCGCTCCAGCGCCATCACGGCGACGGCGCCGGCGTCTTCGGCGATCTTCGCCTGCTCGGCGGTGACGACGTCCATGATCACGCCGCCCTTGAGCATCTCGGCCATGCCTCGCTTGACGCGGGACGTGCCGGTCGCGGACGGTTGGGCGCTGGTTTCAGACACGGCTGAACAACTCCTTGAACGCTGAGGGGATCTGCGCCGATTCTACGCGGGCCACCTGGTCTCTTTGAGCGCCAATCGACCCGAGGTGGCCTTGCCGGTGGTCGAGATCACTTCAAGATCATTCGACGGATACGGACATCCGGCGCGATCTACAGCCGTCGTACCCAGAATCGGGTCTTCGATGTCGAAATACGTCGGCACCGGATGCTTCCGGTTGAACCGCATCACCCGCACCAGCCGGCGCCGCCGCATGGCCAGCGCGTCCCGGACCAGGTCGGTGTGGATGTGCCGGGTCAGCGACACCCGCCGGCTCGTCGCCACGAGGTCGGCCATCGCCGGCGCGGCCAACGGCGTCGGCACCTCTCGCAGCGCCTTGGTGAGCGCGTTCTCGACGCCCTCCCGATCCTCCACGTCGGCTTCGAGGGCCGAGCGGGCGAGCATTCGCAGCTCACCCAGGTCCAGCCGGTCGGCGGCGTCGAGCGCGGCGACCGCCCGGCGGACCAGCGCGGCGTCGAGCGCGGCCCCGGCGGCGGCGGCCCGGGCGTGCAGCCGATCGACGCGCGAGGCGATCCACGTCAGGTACGTCGCGACGAGCACCACGACCGCGACGACGCCGACAATCCACCACATGGACGCTGATCGTAATAGCCCCGTACGCGGGACCGGCGTCGGCGCCAAGATCACCGGCAGCGGGCCGGACGTCAGCTGACGGAGGGAGCCGGCTCCGGGCCCACCGCGCCCGATGTGGCCTCGATCGCCGACGTGTACACCTCGAGGACCTGGCCGGCCACGACCGGCCAGTCGTACGCGGCCACGACATCGCTCGCGATCGCCGCCAGTTCCGCTCGCCGGGCCGGGTCGTCGAGCAGCGTACGCATCGAGGAGGCGAGCGCGCTGGCGTTTCCGTTCGGGAACAGGATGCCGGCCCGGCCACCGTCGAGAACCCGGCGGAACGCGTCCAGGTCGCTCGCGATGATCGCCGTGCCGGCCGACATCGCCTCGGTCAGGATCATGCCGAACGACTCGCCGCGCGTGTTCGGCGCCACGTAGATGTCGACGCTGCGCAGCATCCGGGCCTTGTCGTCTTCGGAGACCCGGCCGAGGAACGTGACCCGGTCATGCACCTCCGGCGGCAGCATCTCGAAGAGTTCATCGGGGTCGCCCGGGCCCGCCACCAGCAGCCGCAGCTCCGGCCGGTCCGCCGCGACCTGGGCGAACGCCTCGGCGAAGATCGGGAAGCCCTTGCGCTCCTCGGTGAACCGGCCGAGGAAACCGATCGCGCCACCGGCAGCCCGGCCAGCCGGGAAGCGGCTCGGCATCGGCGAAATGGGAGACCGCGACGCCGTTCGGGATCTCCCAGGCGCCGCCGTCGAGGTGCTCGACCTGCACCCGGCGGGCCAGCGCGCTGACCGCGATCCGGGCGGTGATCTTCTCCAGCACGATCTGCAGCAGCGGCTGGGCGGCCGCCATCGTGCGGGAACGGGTCATCGCCGTGTGGAAGGTGGCCACGACCGGGCCACGGGTCGACAGCACCGCGAGCATCGACAGGCTGGGCGTGATCGGTTCGTGTACATGGATGACGTCGAAGCGGCCGGCGGTCAGCCATTTCCGGACCCGGGCCGCGGAGATCGGACCGAACGAGAGCCGGGCGACAGCGCCGTTGTATCGGACCGGCATCGGCTCGGCCGGCCGGGGTCATGTAGGCCGGGCCGGGCGCGTCGTCGCTGCCCGGGGCGAGCACGTTGACGTCGTGCCCGAGCGCGATCAGCGCCTCGGCCAGGTCACGGACGTGGCCCTGTACGCCGCCCGGCGTATCGAACGAGTACGGCGACACGATCCCGATGCGCATCTAGCCTCCGACCTGCTCACCGGTCGCGGGCACCGGTTCGGGCAACGCCCGCGACGCCGCCACCGGCGGCGGCTCCACGGCGACGGCTCCGACGGCTCCGCTGACGCCGACGCCGCTCGTGGTTGCCGCTCCGGCACGAACATCCTGGCCAGCATGTGCCAGTCCTGCGGATGTTCCCGGATCGCCGGCCGCGAAGTTGTCGGCGATCATCTGGACCACGATCTCGACCCGTTCGGTCAGGTTGCCGGCGTCCGGGCGGCGGCATCGCCAACGGGTCCGACAGCCGCCCGGCCGGGCCGCCCGGCTCGTAGCACATGTCGACGGTGTGCAGCGGTGCGCCGGTCTGCAGCGCCAGCAGCGCCGGGCCGGCCGGCATCCGGGTCTTGCGGCCGAAGAACTCGACCGCGACGCCGCGCCGGGAGAAGTCGCGGTCGGCCAGCAGCGGCACGACGTAGCCCGCCTTGACCCGGTCGGCCAGCACGTCCATCACCGGCCGCGTCACCGCCGGTCAGCGGCAGGATCTCCATGCCGAGGCCCTGCCGGAAGGCGAGAAACCGCTCGTAGAGTTCTTCCGGCTGCAGCCGCTCGGCCACCGTGGTGATCGGCATGCCCATCGCGGCGACCCAGGCGCCGGCGGCGTCCCAGTTGCCCGAGTGCGACAGCGCCAGCACCGCGCCACGTTTCCGCCGCCACGTGCGCCGAGCAGCACGTCCTCGTCGTGCAGGTGGAACGCCGGTCGCGGTTCTGCTCGCGGCGTGCGAGACGGCAGCCGGAACGCGTCGCACCAGTAGCGGGCGTAGGAGCGCATGCCCGTCGCGTACCAACAGCTGAAATTGATCTTCGGGCATTTCCGGCGCCGACCACGACCCGCAGGTTCGCCGCGAGCCGCTGCACCCCCTCGCCCTGCCGCCGGCGCGGCCCGGTCGGCGCCGGCGCGGAACAGCGGCGCTGGCGACGCCGCTCCGGAAGCGCGCGCACGACTCGCCACCCGGCCGCATAGCCGATGCTGATCGCGCGGTTCTTCAGGGACATGGCCGGCTCCTCGCTATCGGCCAGCGTGTCATGCCGGCGCCCCGCCTACGGTCGGTTCTCGGCCGGCAGTTGGTCGGCCTCGCGGGTGGCGCGCATATTTGCACGGTCCTGCTGGTAAACGGTGGCGACGCGCTGACCGATCGTGACGATCGACGCGATGGCGAGCAGGCCGAGCACGATATCAAGGCCGTATTTCAGGCCGAAACCGGAGAGCAGGCCGCCGACGCCGATCGCGACCAGGCGCTCCGCCCGCTCGACGAGCCCGACGTTGGCGGTCATGCCGAGGCTCTCCGCGCGCGCCTTCGCGTAGGAGACGACCTGCCCCGCCACCAGGCAGACGAGCGCCGCCGCCGCACCCCACGTGTGGTGGTGGACGCCCATCCAGTAGGCGACAGCGCCGAAGATCGCGCCGTCGGCGACCCGGTCGGAGGTCGAGTCGAGGAACGCCCCGAACTTGCCGCCGCGGCCCAGCTTGCGCGCCATGTTGCCGTCGATGAGGTCGGTGAACGCGCTCAGCGTGACGATCACGGTGCCGGTGATGAAGCGACCGGTCAGCGCGAACACCACCGAGCCGGTGATGACACCGATCGTGCCGGCCACGGTGACGGCGTCGGGCGAGACGCCGAGCCGCAGCAGCAGGTCGGAGGGCGCGTTGAAGATGCGCGTGAAGAGCGGCGCGAGCGGAGACGTTGAAGATCTTTGCCATAGCCGTCCCACCTTATCGGCGACATGGCACGCCGCGATATCGCGGGTGGGGCACATAACCCGAGCCGTTTGGTGACAGGCTTGATCGTCATACAAGACTGCGGCCAGATCGCGCGTCGGGGTTGTGTGACGCCGGTCACGGGTGTGGGATCGACATAATTCCACTCGGGCAATTCGACCTGGAGGTGCGGTCATGGCGCAGAAGGCCCAAGAGAAGGGGCTCACCGGCTCGGCACCGGTGGTGGACTCGCCCGACAGGGTGCGCAACGTCGTCTTCGTCGGCCACTCCGGTGCCGGCAAGACGACACTCGTCGAGGCGCTGCTGGCGGCGACCGGCACGATCGCCCGGCCCGGCAACGTCGCCGAGGGCACCACGGTCAGCGACTACGACCCGGCCGCAGTGCGCCAGCAGCGATCGGTCGCCTCGCGTGCGCCCCGCTGATGCACGACAACATCAAGGTCAACCTCCTCGACACGCCCGGGTACGCCGACTTCGTCGGCGAACTGCGGGCCGGCCTGCGTGCCGCCGACGCCGCGCTGTTCGTGGTCTCGGCCGTCGACGGCATGGATTCGGCCACCGTCGCCCTGTGGGAGGAGTGCGCCGCCGTCGGCATGCCCCGGGCGGTCGCCGTCACCCGGCTCGACCATCCGCGCGCCGACTTCGACGAGACCGTGGCGCTGTGCCAGCGGGTCTTCGGCGACAACGTGCTGCCGCTCTACCTGCCGATGCTCGGCGACGACGGCGAATCGGTCGACGGCCTGCTCGGGCTGATCACGCAACGCGTCTTCGACTACACCGAGGGGCACCCGCCGGCCGTTCGCGAGCCCGACCCGGAGCACGTGCCGGCGATCGAAGAGTCACGCGGCGAGCTGATCGAGGGCATCATCGCCGAGAGCGAAGACGAGACGCTGATGGAGCGTTACCTCGACGGCGAGGACATCGCGACCGCGACGCTCATCGCCGACCTGGAGACGGCCGTCGCCCGCGGCACGTTCTACCCGGTGATCCCGGTGTCGCGCGGTGACCGGGCTCGGCCTCGACGCGCTGCTCGAAGTGCTGACAAGCGCCTTCCCGACGCCGGGCGAGCACGACCTGCCGGCCGTGACCGGTCTCGACGGATCTCCGCGCGAGGCGTTGACCTGCGACGTCAACGGCCCGCTGGTGGCCGAGGTGGTCAAGACGACGATCGACCCGTACGTCGGCCGGGTCTCGCTCGTCCGGGTCTTCTCCGGCGTCCTGCAAGCCGGAGACCGCGGTGCACATCGCCGGTCACGGCATGGCCGAGCGCGGGCATGCCGATCACGACGGCGACGAGCGCATCACACACCTCTACTCGCCGCTCGGCGCGACGCTGCGCGAGGTGCCGCTGTGCGTCGCCGGCGACATCTGCGCCGATCACGAAGTCGACCGTGGCCGAAACCGGCGACACCATCTCCGCGAAGATCGGCGCCGCTGCTGGTGGAGCCGTGGAACATGCCGGAGCCGCTGCTGCCGGTCGCGATCGTGGCGAAGACCCGCTCCGACGAGGACGCGATGGCGAAGAACCTGGCCCGGCTCGTCGCCGGCGATCCGACGATGCGGCTCGAACGCAACCCGGAGACCCACCAGCTCGTGCTGTGGTGCATGGGTGAGGCGCACGCCGACGTCGTCCTCGACCGGCTCCGCGCGGGTGGCGTCGAACTCGAGACCGAACCGGTCCGGGTGTCGCTGCGCGAGGCGTTCGCCGGTGGCGCGAAGGGGCACGGCCGCCACGTCAAGCAGTCCGGCGGCCACGGCCAGTTCGCCGTCTGCGACATCGAGGTCGAACCGCTCCCCCGCGGCGCCGGTTTCGAGTTCGTCGACAAGGTCGTGGGCGGTTCCGTGCCACATAACTACATCCCGAGCGTGGAGAAGGGCGTACGCGCCCAGATGGAACACGGCATCGTGGCCGGCTTCCCGGTCGTCGACCTGCGCGTGACGCTGCACGACGGAAAGGCGCACTCGGTCGACTCGTCGGACGCCGCGTTCCAGACCGCCGGCGCGCTCGCGCTCAAGGACGCGGCCGAGAAGATCGAGGTACACCTCCTCGAACCCATCGACCTGATCATGATTCGGGTGCCGGACCAGTTCGTCGGCGGCGTGCTGTCGGACCTGTCGTCGCGCCGTGGCCGGGTGCTCGGCACGGAGGCCGACCCCGACGTGGCCGAGCGTTCGGTCGTGCAGGCGGAGGTGCCGGCGACCGAACTCGTCCGGTACGCCGTCGAGCTGCGCTCCATGACGTCGGGCACGGGCACGTTCTCGCGTACGTTCGTCCGCCACGATCCGATGCCGAGCAACCTCGCCGACCAGGTGCGCCGGGACCACGCGGCGACAAAGGGTTAGCCCTCGATCAGGGCCCGGGTGCGCGCCTCGCCTTGCGCGTGTCCGGTTTCCCGGTGAATCGCGAGCGCCTCGTGCGCGTACGTCAGCGCCTGCTCCCGCCGCCCGTCCGCGGCCGCGATCTCGGCGAGCATCGTGACCGTGCGCCCTTCCAGCACCCGGAGCTTTCCGGACACGGCCATCCCGTGCGCGACCTCGGCATGCTCGGCGGCCGGAGCGGTGTCGCCCCGAGCCAGTAGCACGCGGGCGAATCCGAGCTGCGCTTCGGCTTCCTCGGTGATGCCACCCTGTTCGCGGGCCAGCCCGAGCGCGAATTCGTGCTGCTCCCAGGCTTCGTCGGTGCGGCCGAGTTCGCACAGGACCCAGCCGAGGGTGTTGCTGAGCCCGGCTTCGGCCGACGGGAAACCGAGTCGCCGCAGGTCGGCCAGTGCCTGCTGCACGATCGGAAGGGCGAGGTCCGGGCGGCCGGTGTCCCGGTAGATCGTGGCCAGGCAGTTCATCGCGATCGCCTCGGTGTCACTGCCGTCCGGGTTCGCCGCCCGCAGCAGCTCGAGTGCTTCGTCGATGCTCGCACGCGCCTCGTCGAAGCGCCCGGCGTCCTGGTAACACATGCCGAGGTTCATCAGCACGCCCGGGAATGTGAATTCCGGGCCGTGTTCGCGGACCAACGCGGCGGCCCGGGCGAGCGCGTCGATGGCCTCGGTCAGCCGGCCCAGTTGGTTGAGGGCGAGGCCGAGATTGCCGAGCCGGTTGGCGGCGCTGATCAGGTTGTTCGCCCGCAACTGCTCCGCGGCGGCCTCCTGGAACTGCTCCGCCGCCTCTTCGTAGCGGCCGAGCCGGTAACTCGTGATGCCGAGGTTGACGTTGGCGTAGTCGACCATGCGGAGCCATCCGGTGGCCGCGCCGAGCGTCTTCGCGAGCTGGAAATGTTCGAGTTCGTCGGTGTACCTCGCCGCGCTGTCGTAGGCCATGCCCATGGACGCGTGCATGACGGCTTCGAGGTGCGGATCGCCGAGTTCTTCGGCCAGGCGCAGGCCGTCGCCCGCCATTTCGAGCCAGGCGGCGACGGAATAGTTGATCATGCGGAAGTAGATGCGGAGCGGATCCAGCAGGAGGCATCGAAGCGCCGGAGCCACCGCCTCGCGCGGGCCGCGAACCATCAGGATCGTGTTGGTGAACTCCGTCTCCAGCCACGATCTGGCGTCGGCTTCACCGTCGAACCGCACCGGGTAGACGGCATCGCGGACGACCGACGTGATGGCCGGGAACAGCACGATCATGGCGGCGCGGACGTGGTCGACGTACCAGGTTCCCAACCGGTCGACGGCCGCGGATCGCACCTGCGGCCTGTCCTCGGCGACGGCGCATTCGTAGGCGTACTCGCGGACGAGGTCGTGGGTGGAGAACCGGCCGAGGCTGCGCTCGTCGATCAGATGGGCGGCGGCGAGCGCGCGCAGCGTCTCGGTCACCTCGGCCACTGCGCCGTCGACCAGCGCGGCCGCCGCGGCCGCCGTGACATCGGACCCGGGCGCGAGCCCGAGCAGCCGGAAGAGGCGGCGCTGCGGTTCGGTCAGGGCCAGGTACGACTGGGCGAACACGGCGCGTACGTTGGCGCGCGGATCGCCGTCGACCGCGATCTCGGCGAGCGGCGACGCCCGCAGCAGCGCGGCGACCAGATCGTCGATCGACCGCGTCGGCGACACTGCCAGGTGGGCGCCGAGGATCCGGACGGCGAGCGGCAGGTGCCCGGCGAGCTCGGCGAGCCGGACCGCCGCCTCGCGCTCCGCCTGGACGCGCTCCGGGCCCAGGATCGCGCTCAGCAGGTCGAAGGACTCGTCCGGCTTGAGGATGTCGAGGTTGTGCACCCGGGCACCGTCGAGCGCGACCAGGCCGGCCAGCGTGTCCCGGCTGGTCACGAGCACGACGCTGGCCGCCGATCCCGGCAGCAGCGGGCGGACCTGCTCGGCCGACCGGGCGTTGTCGAGGATCAGGAGGGTGCGCCGATCGGCCATCAGGGTGCGGAAGAGCGCGGCGGCGGCCTGCTCGTCGGCTGGCACCTCCGGCGAGGCGGGCGCGAGCGACCGGATCAGGTGCGCCAGACCCTCTGATGTGGACACGGGCGGGAGCGTCGCGTACCCGCGCAGGTCGAGATAGAGATGTCCGTCCGGAAACCGGTCGGCGGCCGAATGTGCCCAGCGGGTCGCGAGCGCCGTCTTGCCGACGCCGGACATGCCGCTGACAGCGCTGATCGTGACCGTGCCGCCGCCGGCGGTCAGCTTGTCCAGAGCCATCAGGTCGTCGACGCGGCCAACGAAGTCGGTCGGGTCCCGCGGCAACTGGCGGGGCACCGGGGCGCCCACCACGGCCCGCCCGTCGTCGGCGGCCGCGGACTCGTTGCGCAGGATGCGGGTGTGCAGCTTCCGCAGTTCCGGGCCCGGATCGACGCCGAGTTCAGTCGCCAGGTAGTCACGTGTGGCCTCGTAGAGCACGAGCGCGTCGGCCTGCCGCCGGAGCCGCACGTACGCGAGCATGACGTGGGCGATCAACGCTTCCCGGCCGGGCTGTTCCGCGCAGGCGTCGGCGAACTCGCTCACCACGGCGTCGAATTCACCGAGGCTCGCGAGCGCCTCGGCCCGGCGTTCCACGCACCGCCACCGCAGTTCGTTGAGTTGGCTGCCGACGCGTTCGCGCAGCATGTCACTGGCCACGTCGGCCAGGATCTCGCCGCGCCAGAGGGCAAGGGCGCGACCGTAGAGATCGGCTCGGACAGCGGCGTCGGCGGCGCGCTCGGCCTCGCCCGCGAGCACGGTGAACCGGTGGGCATCGACGGAAAGCTCCGGCGCGATCAGGGCGTAGCCGTCGCCCTGGCGGACGATCTCGCCACCGTGGCCCCGGAGGGTGCGGCGCAGCCGGGCGATGTACGTGTGGAGCATGCCGCGGGCACCCGACGGCGCGGCGGCGTCCCAGAGCAGGTCGAGCAGGCGATGGGTCGAGATCGCGCGACCGTTTTCGAGCGCGAGGAGCCCGAGCAGGCAGCGTTCGTGCCGTCGACCGATGTGGACTGGCACACCGTCCTGACGTGCGTCGAACGAGCCGAGCAACCGTAACTCCATCACCTGGCGGATCGTAGTGTGCGCACAGTAACCGCCGCCATGCGGTTGGCAAGGACTTGTCAAGAACGGCTGTATAGCCTGCTGATGACCGGAAAAGATCTCACGTGGCGGCGCCCGCAAGTAATCGGGGGCGGACGCACCCACGGCGTCCGATCGATCGGTCAGTCCCGGCGGCGGTCAGCCCGTCGCCGGGACCGCTCGGTCATCAGGGCCCGTCGTCGAGCTCGTGCCGCACCGCATCGGCCAGACCACTCATGCGCGTGTCCAGGTGCTCCTGCGCGGTGAAATCGACGTCTTGGCCGGCGCGTTCCTCGTCGAGTTCGTCATCCACGATCACCAACAGCCGCCGCAGATCGTCGTCCGTTCGGATATCGAAATTGCCGAGCCAGCCCGGCCCGGTCGGAACGGTCATGGGAGCGAACCTCCTTTCCCCAAACCGACATCGTCCTCGTCAGGCCGGCACGACGTACGGGAAACCGCCGGTGCGCGTCTCGGCGGCGGTGTGGGACGTCAGGCCGGTCGAGACCGCCGCGTTCGCCGCCAGCGAGAACATCGTCTCTGCCGCGTTGTCGGCGAGCATCCGGCCGTTGAATCCGCCGAAACCGAATCCCGCCTCCGAGCCGATCTGATATGGCAGCAAATCCGGCAGCAGCCGATCGGCGATCCGGTCGCCGTAGGCGCGCGCGTTCACGGTGCCGTACGCGCCCGCGAGCCCGGCCACCAGCGACGAGATGTGGGCACCGTCCTTCGTCCAGTCGTCGGCCGGCAGGATCGTGTTCATCTCGCTCGCGTAGGTGCTGTCGGCGGGCCGGAAGATCGGCCACATCATCGGAATGCCGGCTCGATTGACCGGGCTCCAGCCGCCGTCGTCCGTCGGCAGCTTCGTCACCGACCACACGGCGATGCCCCGCTCGGCGAACAGGTGCGAGTCCTCGGGCAGTTCGAGCACGATCGCGTTCACGGTCTGCCCGTCCAGGCTGTTGACCGCCGTCCGCGGCTCCCAGTCGCCGTTGTCGATGGTCGACCCCGCGGCGACGGCCTTGGTGACCGCGGCGAGCTGTGTGAGGTCGAGGTAGAACGGATCACGCACCTGACCGGCCCAGATCCGGCCGCCGGCGTCGCCACGGCTCCGGATCGAGCTGCCGGTCTCGCCGTCCGCGTCACGCACGCCCAGGGCGATGTCACGGCGCGCGTCCTCGCCGGTCAGCCGATGCACGGTCACGATCTGCCGGTCGCCTTCGGCCGGGTCGGCGAACTCGAAACGGTAGGTCAGGTCCTCGTACATCAAACCGTCGACGTGGATCTTGATCTCGTATCTGGCTTCGGCCCGAAACCCCGGCACCCGGGCATCGCCGGCGAGCGACGTGCTGGTGTTCATGATCAGGACGGTGCCGGTCTCACCTCGGAACACGTACTGGTCGAGCACGTTGAGCCGCGGATCTTTCCGGTCCAGCGGTGAGTTGAGATGGTGTGACATGGTGCGTTCCTCCTACCAGGTGGCGGACTACCACGTGGGAATGAGACCGCCGTCGATCGTGATGTCCGCTCCGGTGATGTTGGCCGAACGGTCGCTCGCGAGCAGCAACACCGCGTGCGCGACCTCCTCCGGCTCGGTGAACCGGCCGGTGACCGACGCCTTCGCGGCACCCTCGGCGACCTGTTGCGGTGTGGTGCCGGTCGCCTTGGCCACGGTCTCGGCGACGCCACCCGCGCCGAGCCACAGCGCGGTCGCGACCGGCCCCGGGCTCACCGTGTTGACCCGGACGCCCCGGCCGCCGACCTCCTTCGACAGCGCCTTGCAGAAGTTCGACAGGGCGCTTTTCGCGGCGCTGTAGTCGATCACGGCGGGATCGGGAAGCGCCGCGTTGACCGAGCTGATCGTCACGATCGACCCGCTCCCGGCCGCCAGCATCACCGGGAGCACGGCCCGGCAGGCGCGCACCGCGGGAAGGAGATTGAGCCCGATCGTGGTGATCCACTGCTCGTCGGTGACCTCGAGGAAACCGGTCGTGCGCGCGGGCGCCGAACCCACGTTGTTGACGAGGATGTCGACGCGGTCGCCCGCGAAAGCGACGAGCCGCGCCGGGCCGCCGGGCTCGGCCAGGTCGACCGGCAGCACGCGGACCGAGCCGGCCCCGGCCAGATCTTCCAATTCCGCCGTCACGGTACGGGCACCGGCGACCACCGAGACGCCCTCGCCGACCAGCGCTCGGGTGACCGCCAATCCGATTCCCCGACTGGCACCGGTCACGATCGCGACCCGACCCGCAAGCCCAAGATCCATGATGCTCCTCACTCCGACCACACCAGCTTGCCCGGGCGGACGCGTCCGGTCAGCCGGGATCGACAAGGATCTTGCGAACCCGGCGCCGACCGTTCCGTTGCTGGACGCCATCGCCACCGAACTCGCCAAGATCACATCGTCATGATCCGCGGATCTTGCACGTTACAGGGCCTTCAAACGCCCGGAAACCCCGATATCTGACAAGATCCGGGACTGCACCGGGGGTGCGGGTGGGGTGGGGTGGGGTGGGGGTGGGCGGGGTGGGGTGGCCGGGGTGGGGTGGGGCGGGGTGGGGTGGGCGGGGTGGGGTGCGGCGGGCTACACGGTGGCGGATCGGCGCAACGACATCAACTGGGAGACCGTGACCAGGCGGAATCCTCGCTCCCGGAGCCTGGTGACGATGTCGCCGAGGTGTTCGAGCCCCGGCAACCGGCTCGGGTCACCGACATCGTGGGCCAGCACAATCGAACCCGGCCGGGCATGGTTGACGATGTCCGCGACCTGCGCCGCGACGTCGGAGCCGAAGCGGGCCGGCTGCAACTGCTGGGTCCACAGCACCACGTTGTAACCGAGATCGTCGGCCGCGAGAAGCGTCGATCCGCCCAGATGCCCCCACGGCGGCCGGAGGAGCACTGGAGCCCGGCCGACGACGTCGGTGATCTGTTCATGCGTACGCGTCAACTGCGCCCGTACGCTCTTCGCGTCGAGCTGGGCCAGGTCCGCGTGGGTCCACGTGTGGTTGCCGACCTCGTGCGAGTCCAACCGGCCCCGCACCACGGAAGCGTGGCGGCGCAGTTGTTCCCCCACCATGAAGAACGTCGCCGGGGCCGCGAGCGCGTCGAGCGCGTCGAGCACCATCGGCGTCCAGTGCGGCGCCGGCCCGTCGTCGAACGTCAGCGCGACAGCACGTTCGTCGGTCGGCACGAACCAGGTGGCCGTGACCTGGCCGGTGTGTACCCACCCGGAAAGATCGTCGGCGGGCGCGTAACCACCGCCGAGTGGCAGCCGATCGGGCCCGATCACCGTGTTCGCACGCTCACCCACGACGATCGCCCCGGCGCCGCCGACGGCCCAGGCCGCACCTCGGAGAAGCGAGCGGCGATCCACATTCACAGGTTATGCACTGACCGTAACCAAGATTTCGTATTTGTCAGTCTCAGTGTAGGTCAGCCGCTACGGGTGCATTATCAGCGGTCAGCGAATCGGGACCTTCGTGCAGGCGCTCCAGCCGTCGGATGTACCGGTATGCGATCACGAGCGGAACAATCCCGACCACCCCGAACGACATATCGATACAAGACCACCAGAACGGGATATGGCGCACCGGACCGGCGATGAGGGCCAGCGGCACGATCGCGACACAGGAGATCATGCCGAACTGCACAACCCACACGTTGCGAACCGGATCCCGCAACGGCCCGAGAAACGCGATCGCGATCATGATGTGCGCGTACGCCAGCCAATCCGTGCCGTAGGCGATGAACGGATAATCCCGGGCCGTTGCACGGATCCCGGTCGTGACGTGGTCGATCCATGCGACGAACCACGGAGCGTGGCCGACCAGCGGAGTGTTCGGATCGTCGACGAGCCGGTCCAGCCATTGGGTCTCATGATCGAGGGGGAACGCGGTCGCTCCGGCCACGATCAGGCCGACGATGACCACGACGAGCCAGAAGCGGATACGGGTACGCAACGCGGATTCGTTCACGCCCGGGAGCGTAGGCCCGGCCGGAACCCGTCTGGTCGGCGGCCGTTGCGTCGCGTCGCTTCTGCCTAGGCGTGGATCCGGTTGGCGGCCATCCACGCGGTCGCGAAGTCGACGAGGGCTCGCTGCGACATGAGCCGGGCCGTCGCGTTGCCTATCGACCCGACCGACACGTCCACAGCACCCGCCGACGCCTCGAACGCCTCGCCGATCGCCTCGAAGTCGTCCTCGTTCGCCACGGTGTCGGTCCAGGTGGTCCACGTTCCGGAGCCGTCCGGTTGGCGTACGGTCGCGCCCTCGACGGTTTGCGACGGTGACGCCTGACGCCATTCGGCCAGGTGCAGGGACGTGTTCGAGCTGTAGTCGCAGCCGATCAACAGAACCTTGCCGTCGAGCCGGTTGATCGCACCGAGCGGCGAGTGCTCCCCCAGGGCGTCGTCGAGCTGATGGACCGCGGTGACCTCGGCCGCCCGCGCACCGACGGCGGCCATCGAGACCTGGGGATGATCGCTGCGCCGGGCGCCGGGCCACGCGCGCACGGTCTCGGCGAGCGCACCCATCCAGTTGCTGGCCGGCGTCCGCTCCGGATCGAACGGCGTGGACTCGCGTCGGATCACCGGCCACCAGGCCTCGGGCACCGGCGGGTTCCGCCAGTTGGCGGGGTCGGAGTTGTCGCTGGTGTGCGTCGGGACGACCAGGGTGCCGGTCGGCCCGAGCACCGTGAGCAGTGCCTCGACGACGGCTTGCGGCCCACCGGCGACGAAGCCGACGCTCCGGAACGACGAGTGCATCTCCAGCACGTCGCCGTCGCGGACGCCCAGTGCCCGCAAATCCGAGGCGAGCGATCGAACGGTGTGCGGGAGGGACTGGTCCATGCGCCCGAGGATAGGTCGCCACGGTCGAGTCGAGAAACCGATTTCCCCCCGGCCATGTCCCCCGCCCGCGTGTCGACACGCTGGCCCCCCGGATTTCCGACGTCACTGTCATCACGGATCCGCCGGGACGACGCTGACGTCGGAAATCCGAACCTCATCGGCGTGTTGGCCAAGCGTGTCGCGACCACGTCTCCGAGAGGACCGTCACTCCGGGTTCGACGGCTCGTCCCACAGGGATTCGAGCGCGGGCAACGCCGCCACGATCGTCGCGAGCGCCTCCGGGCTCAGGCGACTCAGGCGTTCGATCAAGAGACGCGATTTCGCGGTACGCGAACCGGAAAGCACCCGCGATCCCGCTTCCGTGGCGCGCACGAGGCACGCCCGGCCGTCGGCCGGGTCCGGGATGCGTTCCACGTCGCCCTCGGCCACGAGCAGATCGACGATGCGGGTCATGGTCGGTGCGCGTACGCCTTCGGCCGCCGCCAGGTCACCGACACGCATCGGGCCTTCGGCTGCGATCGTGGCGAGCGCTGAGATCGAACCGGCGCCGAGCGACGTCGGGTCGATCTTGCGAAGCCGCCGGACGAGTCGCGCGACCGACACGAAGAGCCGCTCCGAGACTGTCTCCAGTGCCTCGTCACCGGTGGCGCCGCCGTTGCCGCCGCCGGTCTCGGTCGCGCGCGCGTCCAGCCGGATCACCGCTGCGCCTCCGAGGAGACGGGATCGGATTCGGTCGCCCCGGCGCCGTTGCCGGAACCTCCGTTCGCAGCTGCGCCGTTGGCAGCGCCGCCGTTGGACGTACCCGTGGCCGCATCTGACTTCGCGACGTTGACCTTGCCGTGACCGCGGATGTCACGGGCCACCTCGGCGAACACGGCCGCGCCGTTGGATTCCGCGTCGGCTTCGCCGCCGCCGGCCAGCGTGCTGGTGCCCGCCAGTTCGGCCGCGTCGACCGCGCTCAGCGTGGGTTCGGTCGCCGGCTTCGACTGGACGATGGAGGCGAGCGCCGCGATCACGGACATCACGGCCGCCGCGATGAAGACGACGACGAGACCGTGGTGGAACGGGCCGGAGATCAGGTGCGGGAAGAACTCCTTGCCGGTCAGGTTGGACGCGTTCGCCGCCGGGAGCGTCTTGAGCACGCCGGACGGGCCGAGCAGCTCCTGCAACGGGTTGAACCCGAGGAACGCGGCGAACAGGCTGCCGACCGGTGGCAGGTTGCCGATCTGGTGCGCGACGCCGCTCGGGACGCCCTGGCCGATCAGGCCGGCGGTGAGCGTCTTCGGCAGCGTGGACGCGAGCCCGACGATCATCAGCGAGAAGAAGATGCCGATCGACAGCGCGGAACCGGAGTTGAAGAACGTGCCACGCATGCCGGCCGCGACACCGCGCTGATCGGCGGGCACCGAGCCCATGACGGCGGACGTGTTCGGCGACGAGAACAGGCCGGACCCGATGCCGTTGATCGCGATGATCAGGGCGAACAGCCAGTACGGGAAGTTGACCGGCAGGATCACCAGCGCGATGAACGACGCGGCGGCGAGCAGCAGGCCACCGACGGCGAACGTGCGGGTGCCGTACCGGTCGGAGAGGTAGCCGGAAATCGGGCCGGAGAGCAGGAAGCCGATGGTCAGCGGCACCAGGTAGATGCCGGCCCACAGCGGCGTCGACTCGAAGCTGTAGCCGTGCAGCGGTAGCCAGATGCCCTGCAGCCAGATGATCAGCATGAACTGCATGCCACCGCGGCTGATGGACGCGAGCAGGCCGGCAAGGTTGGCGTAGGCGAACGTCTTGTTCTTGAACAGCTGCACATGGAACATCGGATCGGAAACCCGGGTCTCGATGATCCCGAACGCGATCAGCAGCACGATGCCACCGATCACGCCGGTGAGCACCCACGGGTTGGTCCAGCCGGTGCTGTGGTTGCCGTAAGGCTGGATGCCGTAGGTGATCGCGGCCAGCAGCGCCGCGAGCCCGACCGCGAAGGTGATGTTGCCCGGCCAGTCGATGCTGCTCTTACGACGGGTGCCGAGCTCGTGCAGGGTCGCGTAGGACCAGATGGTGCCGGCGATGCCGATGGGCACGCTGACCCAGAAGACGGCCCGCCAGTCCCACTCGGCCAGCACGCCGCCGAGCACGAGACCGATGAACGAGCCGGCGATCGCGGCGACCTGGTTGATGCCGAGCGCCATGCCACGCTGCGTGGCCGGGAAGGCGTCGGTCAGGATCGCGGTCGAGTTGGCGAACAGCATCGAGCCGCCGACCGCCTGCACCACGCGCCACGCGATCAGCCACAGCGCGCCGTTGCCGCCGTGGTAGGGATCGAGCGAGAGCGCGATCGAGGCGGCCGTGAAGACGACGAAGCCGAGGTTGTAGAGCTTGACGCGCCCGTACATGTCACCGAGCCGGCCGAGCGTCACCACCAGCACGGCGGACACCAGCAGGAAGCCCATGATGATCCACAGGAGGTAGCTGACGTTGCCCGGCGCCAGCGGGTCGAGGTGGATCCCTCGGAAGATCGCCGGCAACGAGATGATCACGATGGACGCGTTGACCGTCGCGATCAACATGCCGAGCGTGGTGTTCGTCAGCACGATCCACTTGTAGCGTGGATTGTCCCTATCGAACCGGATGTTGCGGGTGCCCAGCGCGCTCACGTTCGCTCGTCCTCCGTGAATTTACTTGCTTCGCCCTAACTAACCTTCTCTGAGCGAACCTATCACCGCGCTGTTAACTGCGTGTTGCCTAGCTTTCGGCCCATGCCTTGGCGAGCATGTCGCGAGTGTCTTCGAGCAACTGTGGAAGCACCTTCGTGCGGCCGATCACGGGCATGAAGTTGGTGTCGCCGCCCCACCTCGGCACCACGTGTTGGTGCAGGTGAGCGGCGATTCCCGCGCCGGCGACAGCGCCCTGGTTCATGCCGATGTTGAAACCGTGCGCTCCGCTGACGCGCCGGATCACCCGCATCGCGGTCTGCGTGAACGTGGCCAATTCCACAGTCTCGGCGTCGTCGAGGTCGGTGTAGTCGGCCACATGCCGGTAGGGCACGACCATCAGATGCCCAGGGTTATAGGGGTACAGGTTGAGCACGGCGAACACGGCCTGACCCCGGGCGACGACCAGCCGGTTGGAATCCGGGTCGTCGGGGATCAGATCGAAGGGGCAGCGCGCTTCGTAGCCCTCGGCGGGCCGGGTCTCCCCCGTCACATACGCCATGCGGTGCGGGGTCCAGAGGCGGTCGAGGTCGTCCGCGCCGGGCTGGTTTACGTTGCCTGCGTTCACCCCGGAATCCTACGGCTCCGGCCGCGCGCATCGGAGCTTGAGGCTCGACCTGCCGTCGCGGGGCGAGCTTGAGTCTCGACCTGCCGTCGCGGGGCGAGCTTGAGTCTCGACCTGCTGGAGAGTCGTAGGGTCGGCGTTGTGCCCGACCTGATGTCGATCGGCAAGTTCGCCCGGGTGACCGGTCTGTCGATCGGTGCGCTCCGCCACTACGCCGAACGCGGCCTGCTGCGTCCCGCGCTCGTCGATGACACGACCGGTTACCGCTACTACGGCGTTGACCAGGTCGAAACGGCCCAGTTGATCGCGACGCTGCGCGACCTAGACGTGCCGATCGTGGCGATCGCCTCGGTGGTCGCCGGGTCTGCCGAGGACCGCGACCGCGCCCTCGCCGCGCATCTGGCCCGCACCGAAGCGGCGGCGTGGCGCCTGCAACGACTCGCCCACCGGCTCCGCGACCTCATGCACAGCCACCACGACCTCATCACCGAACGGGAGAAGATCATGCCCAGCGCGACCCCCACCCTCGAACCGGCCGACGAACGGCGGCTCGCTGCCACGCTCTTCAACCGGGTCTGGGATCTGCTCGAAACCACGGATCGCACCGTGGCCGACGACGACGAGATGGTGCATGCCGCGCACGCGAGCCGCTACCACTGGGGCAACGTCGGCACCTCGCTGAACCTGGCCAGGGGCGAATGGCAATGCGCACGGGTGTACGCCGTCCTCCGCCGCGTCGAGCCCGCCCTGCACCACGCGAATCGGTGCCTGGAGATCACGACCGACAACGATCTGGGCCCGTTCGAGGTCGGGATGAGCCACGAGGCGCTGGCGCGTGCCTATCGGGTGGCCGGCGACTCGGAGCAGGTGGCGCGGCACGTGGCGCTCGGGGAGGCGGCGTCGGCCCGGATCGAGGACCCGGAGGACCGCAAGATCCTCGACGACGACCTGGCGGACCTCCAATCACCGGCGTAATCGGTGACGGACGGTGATCATCCCTTGTCCGACGGGTGCCTCACGCACCGTGAGATCACGTGGGACCGGTGTGAATGATTGCTGGGCGCTTTGCTCTGCTCACCTGACGGCAACACCCATGTGAGCTGCGGATTAACAAATGAGTAACGCGGGCGCGCGCCTCTCAACGCCTACGCAGCGTCACTGTTGCCGTGAGGTGAGCAGAGCAAAGCGGCGCGACACCACTATGCCGCAGACGGCAACGGCATCACTTTCTGTCACGGATACGCCGATCCGGAACAGATAGGCGGTGCGGCCACAACGTCGACAGTGCTTCACGTTAGGCGGCGCGGGTGGTGGGTCGTTGACCCCTAAGCCTCCGCGCGAGCGGCCAGGAAGCTCGCCACGTAGTCGTCGAGACGGCGGGTCGGCGCCCAGCCGAGGGCACGCGCCTTCGTCGTGTCGGCCTCGCCCCGCACCCGTTCGCCCCGCCGCTCCGGCACCAGCATGACCGGCCCGCCGAACAGCTCCGCCACCTCGAGCAGCGGCCGCTCCTGGCCGTAACCCAGCAGGTAGCCGTCACCGGAACCGCGGTTCGCGCAGATCACGATGCCGTCCACGATGTCGTCGATGTGGGTGAAGTCGCGGGTCTGGGTGCCGGGCGCCACGACCGTCAGCGGCTCGCCCTTCTCCACCTGCGACTCGAAGATGCCGATGACCGTCGCGTAACGGCCCTCACGGATCTGACGGGGACCGTAGACGTTGTAGAAGTACGTGATGACGTAATCGAGGCCGTACCACTGGGAGAAGTTCTGGATGTATTCGACGTTCTTCGCCTTCGTCCACGCGTAGGGGCTCAGGTTCTCGTCTTGCCCGTCGTTGCCGAACTTCGAGCTGGAACCGGCGTAGACGAGCTTGGCGTCGTGCACGTGCGCGAACTTGACGACCTCTTTGGTGCCGTGCAGGTTGTACTCCCACGTGAGGTCGACGTCCTCGAAAGACTGCGGGATGCGCGCGTATTCGCCCAGGTGGTAGACGATCGACGGCGACGGCAGCCCGCGGTTCGCCCAGACCTTCGCGATGTCGACCGTGCTCGCGTGGATGTAGATCGCACGCGGATCGTCGACCTCGTTGGCTTCGAGACCCGTGAAGTAGTTGTCCACCGAGATGACCTGCGCACCCGGGTGCTCGATCAGCAGCCGGCGGATCAGGTTGCTCCCGACGAATCCGGCCCCGCCCGTCACTAACAGCGTCTGATCCGTCACTGTTGTCTCCCCCACGTTCACTGTCCGGCTACCGTCGAAACCGCAGTTGATCCTAGTACTTGGTCAGATTGGCGTCGGTGCTGATCACGATCCGAGGGTTCGCCGACGGATTCAGCCACGTAAGCACCTTGATCAGATTCGCCTGCGCCAGGCTGACGCATCCGGCCGTCGCGTTTCCGGTGCCGACGTGCAGGAAGACGCCGCTCCCCCGCCCGGGCACCACCGGATTCTCGTTGTACGCGATCACGGCGAAGTAGCGGTACGCCGTCGTCTCTTTCCACAGTGCCTCGCTCGGGCCCCCGGGACTCGTCGCGGCGTGCACGAACGTGTTGTAGGTCTTGGAACTCGAGTTCTCATCCCACCAGTCGTTCGTCACGACCGGGTGGTACGCGTAGTGGACGCCCGGGTTCGCGCTGATTCCGTAGAACGTGGAGTCGAAGCCGTAGACCCCCGTGGGGGTGTTCGGGGTGCCCTCGACGTGATGGTCGCTCATCCCGTCGCGGCCGACCCGCGCGGTCATCGCCCCGAATTTCGGCACCCAGGCACCCTTCACCTTCTCGAAGGTCTCGAGCGTCGCCGTCGTGGTGCTCGCCGACGTGGCGTGCACGATGATCACCTGTGTGGTCGTGGCCGGCAGCGTCGTGAGCTTAGTGGCGAAATTGGCGCGGACGAGGTGCGCCTTTGCCTTGGTGGGAGACTTGGCCGCCGAACGCGACGGGATCGCGGCCGGCGACACGAGTGCCGACGGCGGCTGTGGCGCCAACTGGGCGACCGACAGCACGGCGGCGGTCGTCAGCGCTGGAGACGGCGACCCGACGGGTGGCGCGGTGTGCCCCACCAGGCCGGTCGCGACCAATGTGAC
Source organism: uncultured Actinomycetota bacterium (assembly GCA_963797605.1). GTDB lineage: Bacteria > Actinomycetota > Actinomycetes > Mycobacteriales > Micromonosporaceae > DASQPR01. The sequence goes on from CAWCPX010000017.1 coordinate 167,325, forward strand.
CGCGACCGCTCCGATCGTCAGTGACGCCGCCGAGGCCGATAGGACAAACCAGCGACGAGAACCCATGGACGCGGACCCTACCTGGATCCGTTCACCCGCGCGACACCGCTTGTTTACCTTGAAACCGGGTTAAACCTCCGCCGCCGACGGACCGACGTTCGTCCGCGAGCGCACGACCTCGACGACGTGCGCGACCGCCTCGTCGAGTGGCAGGTTGTTGCGCTGCGAGCCGTCGCGGTAGCGGAACGACACCGTGCCACCGGCCACGTCCTCGTCGCCGGCGATCGCCATGAACGGGATCTTCTGCTGCTGGGCGGTCCGGATCTTCTTCTGCATGCGGTCGTCGGAGAAGTCGACCTCGGCCCGGATCCCTTCGGCGCGCAGCTTCGCGACGAACGCGGCCAGGTAGTCGGAGTGGTCTTCGCGGATCGGGATGCCGACCACCTGCACCGGCGCCAGCCAGGCCGGGAAGGCGCCCGCGTAGTGCTCGGTCAACACGCCGAAGAAGCGTTCGATCGAGCCGAACAGGGCCCGGTGGATCATGACGGGACGCTCGCGTGCGCCCGCGGAACCCTGGAACTCCAGCTCGAACCGCTCGGGCAGGTTGAAGTCGACCTGGATCGTGGACATCTGCCACGTCCTCCCGATCGCGTCCTTCGCCTGCACCGAGATCTTCGGACCGTAGAACGCGGCGCCGCCCGGGTCGGGTACGAGCGTGAGGCCCGACTCGGTCGCCGCCGATCGCAGCGCCTCCGTCGCCTCCTCCCACGCCTCGTCGGTGCCGACCGACTTCTCCGGGTTGCGGGTCGACAGCTCTAGGTAGAAGTCGTCGAGGCCGTAGTCGCGGAGCAGGTCGAGCACGAACGTGAGCAGCGACTTCAGCTCGCCGCCCATCTGCTCGCGGGTGCAGTAGATGTGCGCGTCGTCCTGCGTCATGCCACGGACCCGGGTCAAGCCGTGGATCACGCCGGACTTCTCGAAGCGGTAGACGGTGCCGAACTCGAACAGGCGCAGCGGCAGCTCACGGTAGGAGCGGCCGCGCGCCTTGAAGATCAGGTTGTGGAACGGGCAGTTCATCGGCTTCAGGTAGTAGTTCGCCCCTTCGAGCTGCATGGGCGGGTACATGCCGTCGGCGTACCACTGCAAATGTCCCGAAGTTTCGAAGAGCTGGCCCTTCGTGATGTGCGGCGTGTTGACGAACGAGTAACCGGCCGCCTCGTGCTTGAGCCGCGAGTAGTTTTCCAGCTCCCGGCGGATGATGCCGCCCTTGGGATGGAAGACGGCCAGGCCGGACCCGATCTCGTCGGGGAAGCTGAACAGATCGAGGTCGGAGCCGAGTTTGCGGTGGTCGCGACGGGCCGCCTCTTCGAGCAGCTTCAGGTAATCCTTGAGCGCTTCGCGGGTCGGCCAGGCGGTCCCGTACACCCGCTGCAACTGTGGGTTCTTCTCTGACCCGCGCCAATAGGCGGCGGCCGTGCGCATGAGTTTGAAGGCGCCGATCAGGCGCGTCGTCGGCAGGTGCGGGCCTCGGCAGAGGTCCGACCAGCACACCTTTTCGGTGGTCGCGTCGACGTTGTCGTAGATCGTCAGCTCGCCGCTGCCGATCTCCATGACCTCCGTCGTGTCGAGGTCAGACCCCTTGACGTCGACCAACTCGAGCTTGAACGGCTCGTCGGCCAACTCCGCTTTGGCCTCGCTCAGCGACTCGAAACGACGACGGCGGAAGCGCTGACCGGCCTTGATGATCTCCTGCATCCGCTTTTCGATCTTCGGCAGGTCATCGGGCTGGAACGGCTTGGCGACGGCGAAGTCGTAGTAGAAGCCGTTCTCGATCGGCGGCCCGATGCCGAGCTTCGCCTCCGGAAACACGTCCTGCACGGCCTGCGCTAGCACGTGCGCGGTCGAGTGGCGCAGGACATTGAGACCGTCGGGCGAGTCCATGGGTACGGGTGTCACGACCGTGTCTTCGGTCGGCGCCCAGGCGAGGTCTCGGAGCTGCCCGGACGCATCGCGGACGACCACGATCGCCTTCGGGCCGTTGACGACGAGACCGGCGGCCGCGACCGCGTCGGCGCACGTCGTGCCGGCCGCGACGGCGAGCGTCTCGGACACGGCAAGGGCGGCGACTTCGGACACGGCGGGCTCCTCGAGATCATGAAAATGGTGGACCCACCGATGCTATCGGTCGTGACCGTGCTGCCCGCTGGCGGCGCGGTCGCGGCTCGTATCCCGGCCGGGTCGGCAGCACGAAATATCGCGAACCGGCACCAGCTGGACGCCGGATGATCGAATCCTGGATTCCGCCCTGCCACCGAGCCGATCGCAGGGTTACATTGACGCCGTGAGCACCTCGGACATGATGACCGCGCTTGCGCGGCGCTACCAGTCGTTCTTCGCCACCGCGCCGGCAATCCCGTTCGCGGTGGCGGCGCAGGACACCGCCGAACCCCGTCGCTTCGGCGAGGGCGAACCGGCCTTCACGATCACCGTCAAAGACGCCCGGGGTGCCAAGGCACTCGCGGGCCTCGACCAGTTCGGTGTCGCGGTGGCCTACCTCGAAGGGTGGATCGACGTCGACGGCGACCTCGCGACCGCTCTGAAAATGCGGGCGTTCTTCCGCGACTTCCACCCGATCGCCTGGGTGTCGCAGTTCGTGCCGGCCCTGATCCGCGGGCGCGTCAACAGCGACAAGAAGGCCATCTCCCACCACTACGACGAAGACTCCGACTTCTTCCTCTCCTTCCTCGACGAGCGCCACCGCTGCTACACCGAAGGCGTCTTCGCCCGCGACGACGAGCCGCTGGCCGACGCGATGACCCGCAAGATGGACATCGCCCTCGAAGCGATCGGCGTCAAGCCCGGCGACCACGTGCTGGAAGTCGGCGGTGGCTGGGGCGCGTGGGTCGAATATGCCGGCAAGCGCGGCATCGAGGTCACGACGCTGACGCTCTCCAAGGAGTCCGAGCGCTACCTCAACGACCTGATCACCCGGGAACAGTTGCCGGCCCGCGTGATCCGCGAGCACATCTACGGCTTCGAGAGCCCGAAGAGGTTCGACGCGATCGTGAACATGGGCGTCACCGAGCACCTGCCGAACTACAAGACGACGATCCGCAAGTACGCCGAACTCGTCAAGCCCGGTGGCACCGTCTACCTCGACGCGCTCGCGATGCGCACGAAGCACAACATCTCGACGTTCATGAGCCGCATGGTCTACCCGGGCGGCCAGTCACCGCTGCTGCTGCACGACTACCTGCACGAGGTCGCACGGTCACCGTTCGAGCTCATCAGCATCGACGACGACCGGCACAACTACATGCTCACGTGCAAGCGGTGGGCCGAACGCCTCGACGCGAAGCGCGACGAGATCGTGGCACGCTGGGGTGAACCGCTCTACCGCCGCTTCCGTCTGTTCCTGTGGGGCTCGGCCGCCGGCTTCGACACCGGTCTGGTGCAGGCCTATCGCTGGGTGCTGCGGATGCCGGAGACGGCCTGAGGCCCCCTGAACAGGCTCGGAGGCCGTCGTGAAACGTGTGATCCTGCTGATTGTGGGCGTCGTGTTGGTGCTGGTCGGCGTGCTGTGGACGCTGCAAGGTTTCAACATGATGGGCCAGTCGGGCGGCATGAACGGGCACAAGATCTTCGCGGTGATCGGCATCATCGTCGGTCTGGTCGGGCTCGGTCTGCTGGCGACGGGCGCGCGATCGAAGAAAAGCACGAGCGTTTGATTTGATGGGTACGAGACTGGCGCGCATCCGATCTGGGTGCGCGCCAGTTCCGTGTGTCGTTACGCCGTCTGGGCCGGTTCCGGAAGCCGAGACAGAATCACCGCGAGAGTCGTGTTCATCGTCGCCAGGCTGGTGTCCACCGCGTTGAACCGCTCATCCACCGCGTTGAACCGCTCATCCACCGTGTTGAACCGCTCATCCACCGTGTTGAACCGCTCATCCACCGCGTTGAACCGCTCATCAACGTTCGCCGCCAGCGCGCTAACCCGGGCGTCAACTGCAAGGATTCGCTTGTCGGTGCTGTCGAAACGCGCATTGATCTGCTTTTGCATCTCGCTGAACCGCACATCGACGCGGTCAGCTCGCTGCACCAGTCGCACTAACTGGCTGTTGACACTTGTGACGCCGTTCTGCACCTGGGATATCAGGTCATAGGTCGCCATCGTGTCGTTTTCGAGGCGGCGGATGCGGGTGTCCGTGTCTTCGTCGATCATCTGACTGTGCCCTCCGGGCGGGTCGGGGTGACTGAATCGTAGACGACCCTACCCCGGATGATCTTGCTTGTGCCCCTCACGAAAGAGTGAAGCGGTTTTCGGACATCACTGCAGGTCACCGCCGTCGCGCCCGGCTCGCCGTCGGGCTCGGCGTGTCCGTTTTTCCGATCGCCGCCGCCAACGTAACCGCCGTATTCACCAGTTGCACGTGCGAGAACGCTTGCGGGAAATTGCCCACCTGACGCCCGGTTACCGTGTCGTACTCCTCGGCCAGCAACCCGATGTCGTTGCGCAGCGACAGCAGCCGGTCCAGCAGCGCGCGCGCCTCCTCGACCCGGCCCTGCAGCGTGTAGTTATCGACCAGCCAGAACGTGCACGCGAGGAACGCGCCCTCGCCCGGCGGCAGACCGTCGACCGTGGACACCTCGGTGTTGTTGTACCGCAGCACGAACCCGTCGACCAGCAGCTCCTTCTCGATCGCGGCCACCGTGCCGAGCACGCGCGGATCGGTCGCCGGCAGGAACCCGACCGGTGCGATCAGCAGCAGCGACGCGTCGAGCGCGGCCGAGCCGTACGACTGCGTGAACGTGTTCCGCTCCGCGTCGAAGCCCTCCGCGCAGACCTGTGCGTGGATCTCGTCGCGGATGCGGCGCCACTCGTCAGCCGGCCCCTCCCGGTCGTATTTCTCGGTCGTCTTGATGGCACGGTCGAACGCGACCCACGCCATCACCTTCGAGTGCGTGAAGTGGCGGCGGGGACCGCGTACCTCCCAAATGCCCTCATCGGGTTGGCGCCACGCGGTCGCGAGGAATTCCAGCAGCGCCCGCTGGACCCGCCAGGCGTCGTCGTCGGCCGGCAACCCGCCCACGCGAGCCTGGTACATCGCGTCCAGCAGTTCGCCGAACACGTCGAGTTGCAGCTGGGCGGAGGCCGCGTTGCCGATGCGGACCGGCGCCGCCCCCTGATAGCCGGGCAGCCACGGCAGCTCGAGTTCGGTCAGGCGGCGTTCCCCGTTGACCCCGTACATGATCTGGATCTGGTCCGGCCTACCGGCGAGCGCCCGCACCAGCCACTCGCGCCAGCGCCTCGCCTCGTCGGTGTAGCCGCCTTCCAGCAGCACCAGCAGCGTCAACGTGGCATCACGGATCCAGCAGTAGCGATAGTCCCAGTTGCGCACGCCGCCCAACTGCTCCGGCAGCGACGTCGTCAGCGCGGCCACGATGCCGCCGCTCGGCGCGTAGGTCAGGCCTTTGAGCGTGATCAGCGACCGGAGCACGGCGTCGCGGTCGGGGCCCTGATAGCTGCACTTCTCCGACCACCGCTCCCACCACTGCACGGTCTCGGCGATGGTGCGCGGCACGTTCGTGATCGGCGCGAGCTTCGAGCGCGGCCCGGTCCACCCGAGCCGGAAGCACACCGAATCGCCCTCATGGAGCGTGAACGCCGCCCGCCCGATGTCGTCGTCGCCGCCCTCGATCCGCACGTCGGCGTCGATGATCACGGTGTCGGGGCCGGCCAGGGCCTCGATCCGCGCACCGGAGCGCCGCAGCCAGGGCGTGATGCTGCCATAGTCGAAGCGCAGCGCGATCTCGCAGACCATGTCGACGGTGCCGCTGACGCCCTCGACGCGGCGCACCAGGTCGGGGATCTCGTCGCGCACCGGCATCGCGTCGGTCAGCCGCACCACGCCGGTCGGTGTCGTGAAGATCGTCTCCAGCACGAGGCTGTTCCCTCGATAGGACCTCGTGGACGTGTAGTCGACGCCGTATCCCCCGGCCGGCGCGACGAGCCATCGCCCGTGGTCGGGCGTGCCCAGGATGGCCGCGAAGCACGCACCCGAATCGAACCGTGGCAGGCACATCCAGTCGATCGAGCCGTCACGCCCGACCAGGGCGCCCGTGTGCAGATCACCGATGAACCCGTAGTCCTCGATCGCCAACGCCATGTCACCAGCAGATCACCCCAACCTGAGAAACGCCATTACAGATCAAGATCATGATGTCGGTACGGCAGAGCCGAGCGTGGCTCAGTTTCGGTGGCGGCAGCGGGCTGCCAACCAGTGGCGCCGAAACGTCGGAACTTTTGCCCGATTTGCCAGGTTCCACTCCAGGCATTCGAGCGTTGAGCGCGTGTGCGCAGTCCACGTCTGAATCCCGCAGGCCCGAACGGCCGGCCCTCGCGCCGGAGCCGATCCCGCCTGGGCACGGTCGCGGTCACCGTCAGCTTCGTCGGCGTGTTCGTGGCCGCCTGGGTCGGCGCCGGCGACGCCACCGCGATCACGCCGGCGACCGCCGCGGTCGCGAAACCCGCCGCCTCAGTGGCGGTGAGCGGCACCGTGTTCTACGACCGCAACGACAACGGCGCGATGGATCCGGGCGAGCCGGGCATCGCCGGGATCCGCGTACGGGACAAGACCGGCGATCAGAGCGTGCTGACGTCCGCCACCGGCGCGTACGCGTTTCCCGCCGCGCCCACGTCCGGATATCTGCAGGTCGAGACGGGCTGGTTCCGGTCGCAGTGCCCGCCGGCGTCGGCTCCGACCGACAATTCATGCCCGGCCGGACCCGGTGCCGACAACACGTACCTCGTCAACAATCAGTTCGTGCGGTTCACGCTCTCGGGCAAGAGCACCACGCGCGCCGACGTCGGCCTCGTGCCCGACTGGCCGGGGCGTTCGATGACGATCCCGGCGCTGGTCGACGGCGTCGTGCCGGCCAACCCGGTCGACGTCGCGGCACGGCTCTCGTGGGCGTCGGGTGACTGTGCCGGCGACGGGTTCGAGATCTGCCGCGCGGGCGACACGTTCACGCTGGTCGGGCAAGTCTTCAACCAGGGCACCACGGCTCTGACCGGCGTCACGGCGCGCGTCTACGTGCCACCGGGCGACTGTGTGTCGAGCGTGGCGCCGCTGCCGTATTCCGTACCCGCTGAGCTGGGCACTCTGTCGGTGAGCCCGGCGAACCCGACGTGCGCGACGCGCTATCTCGACCTGTCGCTCGGCGGCGCGCTGGTGCCGGCCGGCGGCCTACGCGTGCTGATCCACGGCTCGACTCACGCCGGCCCCGGCACGCCCGGCTGCGTCATCAAGAAGATCGACAAGAAGCTGTGCCCATCCGACGAACCGCAGGGCCGGGGCTGGCTCTTCGGCGTCAGCCACATCGATCAGAGCGGCGATCCCGACTCGACGTTCTGCGCCGCCGGCGACGTGACGACGTGCCCGATCGGCCTGCACGACAAGCGGCGCGCACCGGACGAGATCGACCCGGCCGGGCACAACGTGGACGCGAGCCTCGGTGGCTCGACCGCCTACGACCTGCTCGCGCATGCGGAGATGGTCGGCGCGGACACCGTCCGGGCGTGGGCGAGCAACGCCGGGCCGAACGTGTCGAGCGAGAAGGCGACGGTCAAGATCTGGTTCCCGGCCGGCACGACGGTCGTGGCCGTGCCACCGAAACACAACCTGATCACGTGCGACGCCGGCAAGCACAGCGGCTCGGCGACCGTGGTCACCTGCACGCTCGGCGGCCCGGTCGCACCGACGCTCTCGTCACCGGCGGCCGACATCACCCTGTCATCCGCGCCGGCCCGGGTCGTGGTCTGCGTGGCGCCGCCGGCATCGGCAACACCGGAAAGCGTGCCGGCGACCACCGGTTGCGACCTCACCACGCACGCCGGCGACACCGCGACGAACAACGACGCGACCTTGACGTGGGCGCCGTAGACCGGGCCACTCAGCGGATCGCCTGCCGGGGCGGGCGCGACGGGCCGTCCCGATCGCCGCAGTCGACCACGGTTCTACGTTGACGACGGCGCTGCCGAGCGTCATCGGGCCGCGGCGATGTGGGCGTCCGCGGGGCTCGTTACCGGCCCGGGCAAACGCGACACGCTCACTCGACACGCCGGTGCGGTTCGGATCTCCGACGACACTGCTGGTTTGACCGGATGTCGGCGACGCTGACGTCGGAATTCTGGCCGCACGCGTGTCGACACGCCGACGGACGTGGCGAACTACTTCGCGGCGCCCGGGCGCAACGCGATCGCCTGCAGGAAGATGCCGCCGATCTTCGACGGGTCGGTCGCCAGGAAGACGCCGCCACCGGTCGCCGCCGTGATCTTCGCGAGCTCGGTCTTGTCGACGCCGTCACCGATTCCGATCGCGATCACCTCGATCGGCTTCGCCGGATCGGCGATCTTCTTGATCTGCGCCAGCAACGCGGGCAGCGTGAGGCCGCCCGGGTTGTCGTTCTGGCCGTCCGTCATGATCACGATGGAGTTGACCCGGCTCGGGTCCCATCCCTGCTGCACCGTCTTATAAGCGGCCAACACCGTGTCGTAGAGGCCGGTGTTGCCCTGCGGGATCGGCGTGATGCCGGGCAACGCCGCCTGCATCGCGGGCCGCCCGGCCGACAGCGGGCCGATCGGCACCAACTGCTTGTAGGGCAGCTTGCCGTTGAGGTCGGTGGAGAACGTCCAGAGACCCAGCGACCAGCGATCGTCGAAGAGCCCGAGGCCGGCCCGGGCCGCTGCCACCGTGACCGCCTCCCGCGTCTCGCCACCCGCCGTCGGCACCTTCGTGGCCATCGAGCCGGAGACGTCGATGACCGCGAGCATCCGGCCCGGCACAGTCACGGCCGACCACGTGGACAGCGCCTGTCCGACGGCCGCCGCCGGGACGGTGGACGGCGTCAGCGGGCCGGCCGGCATGCCCGCGGTCTGCGGCAGGGCCGCGCCGAAGGTGCCGTCGGCCGCGCGCAGATCGGCGTTCGCGAGCGTGTCCTTCCAGGCCGATCCGGTGAGCCGCGCGGCGAACCGCGCCGCCGCGTCCGCCTTGACCTTCGACAGGTCCGACATCGGCGTGTACGGGTAGTCGAGCGCGGGTGGTGCCGGCTTCAGGTAGAGCCCCACCAGTGGCACCGGCGGCTGCGCGGCGTTGTAGGCGAGCAGCGCCTGCTCCGGGATCGGCGCGGCGGACAGGCTTTGGCCGATGGTCGAGGCGTCCGCGGCCCGGGGGAACTGGCCCATCAGGTCGTCGCGCAACTGCGAGTCACCGGTGGCGAGCGCCCGCATCGCGCCGACGAGAGCCGCCTGGCTCTGGGTGCTGACGGTCGTGGTGCCACCGGAGGCGGCGGAACCGACCGCGAGCAGGGCCGACAGCCCGGACGCGTCGACATCGGGGTCGACGATGCCGGACCGGATCGTGCCGCTGGTCATCTTCGTCAGGAGTTGCGGCCAGGTCAGCGACGTCAGCGAGGAGCCGAGTGCCTTGGCGACCGGCTGCGGCATCGCGACGACGACCGGGCTCGACGCGACCGAGGTGCCTTTGAGCGTGACGGAGACGGCGGCCAGACGCGCGGCCCATGTGGACGAATCGGGCACCCAGACGTCCGGCACCTTCGTCGTGCCGTTCGGCTTGCCGAGCCCGGTCACGGTCGCCTGGTGCGCGGACGCGATCGCCGACGCCACATCGGACGGTTGCGCCGCGGTGACCGTGATCCGTACGCAATCGCCGTCGACCGCGGTGTTCTTCGCGTTCCACGCGTCCGCCTGGGTCCGCAGCGCCGGCGCGATCTCCGGAGCCGCCGAGATCGCGAGCGGAGATGCGGTGCCACATGAGGACGCGCTCTGGTGATGGAACCAGCCTCGGCGGTTTCCGAGCCACCCGCCGACGCCCAGGACGGCAACGAGCACGATCACGAGCGCCAGCGGAAATGCGCGGCGCCCGGCTGACCGTTGTGTTTTACGATGCTGTCCAGTCACGGACCCCATATTCCAGATGGGAGACGCGTTTGACCAGGTAAAACAGGTCAAGCTTTGGCATAGCAGGAAATGTCCGCTTCATGCCGCGGGGGGCGCCGGCAGGCCGTCGACACGAATTTTGACGGTTCCCATATCGAGATCGTTAAGGGCCAATGGTGCGATTTGTCGGCGTACGCCTGATTGCGGTTCTCGTCGCATTGATCGGCGGCGTGAACTTTCTCACATCCGTGCGCCCGCATACCGCGGTGGCGCATCTCGCGGCCCCGATCGACGGCGCGGCGCCCGGCCGAGCTCAGATGTTCGTGCTCGGACTCGTGCTGCTCACGGTGGCTCGCGGCCTCAACCGCCGCCGCTGGGCCGCGTGGATCGGCAGCGTCGTCACCATCGCATTCGCGACCCTGATCGCCCTCTACCAGCACCGCCGGTGGGCCGTCGTCCTGTGCGGGGCCGCGCTCATCGCGCTGATGATGCTGCGTGATCGGTTCGTCACTCGGCCGGACCACGCTCGGATGCGGCTGGCCGCGCAGATCGCCGGCGTCGCTCTCGGCGCGGCGGTCATCGGCGGCACCTGGGACGCGCTGACCCACCGATCCACTCCCGGTGGCGCCGGTCGGGTCGTGCTGGCCGACTTCTCCACCGGCAGCCCGGAATCCTGGCGAGCCGGCCTCTTCACGCTCGCGCTCGCGATCGCCGTGATCGGCGCTGTCATCGTGGCGCTGGCTCCCGGAGCCCCTCCGAGCGCCGGTGACCAGCGCGAACGCGCGACCGCCGGCGCACTCGTCCGGCACCGCGACGCGGACAGCCTGGCACCGTTCGTGACCAGGGCCGACAAGGCGTACGTGTTCAGCTCCGACCGGCGAGCGGTTATCGGCTACCGCGTCATCCTCGGGACCGCGCTCGTCGGCGGGGATCCCGTCGGTGCTGTGGCGAGCGCGCCCGACGCGATGCGCGCGTTCCTCACGTTGTGCGCGCGGCACGGCTGGCGGCCCGCGGTGCTCGGCGCGAGCGACGAGATGACGCTGCTGTGGCGACGACTCGGGCTCCGCGGCATGCACATCGGCGACGAAGCGGTGATCCGGCTCGACGAGTTCAGCCTCGACTCGCGGCGGATGCGGAACCTTCGGCAGGCGGTCAACCGCACCCGGAATGCCGGCATACGCGTCATCATCAAGCCTTTGACCTGGGAACACGCGGCGGAGCTGGCGCCGCTGCTCGCGGACTGGCTGCACGGCGAACGCGAGCGCGGCTTCGCCATGAACCTCGACGCGATCCTGACGCCCCGACCCGACTGTCTCATCGCGACCGCGGTCAACCAGGCCGGGGAGCCGGTGGCTTTCGCCCGGTTCGCGATCGCGGGCGACGGTGGCGTCTACACGCTCGACGTGGCGCCGCGCGGTCGCAACGCACCCAACGGCGTGGCCGAACGCATGATCATTGAGATCGTCGACTACGCGCGGGCACACGGCGGTCGCGAGGTCTCGCTGAACTTCGCCGGCCTGCGGTGGATCTTCGACTCGCCGCGCCTGATCGATCGGGTGGCCGCGACGTTGCTGCACTCGCTCGACCGGTGGATCGAGATCGGTCCGCTCAACCGCTTCTGCGCCAAGTTCGCGCCGCAGTGGCGAGCCCGCAGCCTGCTCATGCAGTCGTGGTGGGAGATCGGGTGGGTCGGTGCGGCGGCGCTGCGGGCCGAGTTGTCGACCGCCGAGCGGGCACCGGAAACGACTCCGGTGCCCGAAGCGGCGGACGAAACCGCCGTCAGCGCGCACGGGCGGGGCTAACCCCGCGGGCCGCCGGCGACGTAGATGGTCTGGCCGTTGACGAAGCTGGCGTCCTCGCTGACGAAGAACGACGCGGTCGCCGCGATGTCCTCGGGACGACCCGCCCGGCGCACCGGGATCTCGGCCGCCGCCTTCTCCTGCATGGCCTCGAAGTCGATGCCGATGCGGGCCGCCGTCGCCGCCGTCATGTCGGTCACGATGAAGCCCGGCGCGATCGCGTTGACCGTGACGCCGAACGGCCCGAGTTCGATCGCGAGCGTACGCGTGAAGCCCTGCATGCCGGCCTTGGCCGCGGCGTAGTTGGCCTGGCCCCGGTTGCCGAGCGCGGACGTGCTGGACAGGTTGACGATGCGACCCCACTTGGCCGCCGTCATGTGCACCTGGGCGGCACGGCTGCAGAGGAACGCCCCGCGCAGGTGCACGTTGAGAACGGTGTCCCAGTCGTCGTCGGTCATCTTGAAGAGCAGGTTGTCGCGCAGCACGCCGGCGTTGTTGATGAGGATCGTCGGTGCGCCCAACTCCGCGGCGACCCGGTCGACGGCGTCGCTGACGGCCTTCGAGTTGGACACGTCGGCGCCGACGGCGATGGCCTTGCCGCCGGCCGCCTCGATCGCCCCAACGGTGCCCGCGCAGGCGGCTTCGTCGAGGTCGATCACGGCGACGGCGTGACCGTCAGCGGCCAGACGGACGGCGGTCGCGGCACCGATTCCCCGGGCGGCACCCGTCACGATCGCGACTCTGTTCTCAGACATCGGCGTCTCCTTCGTTCATTCTCATCGGCGAGAAAACCAGTCACGGCCGCCGAGAATGGAGGGCACCGGCGCCCGCGTGTGCGCAATGTACGCGACGGTAACCTAAGCGACCGACGCGTGGTCCACCGATGTGACGATCACGAGTAGTCGTCGGCGACGCGATCGTCCGGGAGCCGCTGACCGGGCGTGACGATCGGCTGCTCTCCGCGCAGCAGCGCGTCGCGGATCTCCGTGAGCAACTGGATCTCGGGGTCGACCGGCGTCGGCGCCTCGGCCGCGTTGCGCTTGCGCAGGCTGTTGAGCTTGTTGATCGGCAGCACGACGAGGAAGTAGAGCACCGAGGCCACGATGAGGAAGTTGATCGCGGCACTGATGAAGTTGCCCCACAGGAAGACCACCGACGTGCCGGGGATCCGGGTGCTCGACGACAGCTGATTGCCACCACCGGCCCACTTGATCAGCGGGTTGATGAAGTCGTTCGTGAAATCGGTGACCAGCGACGTGAACGCGACACCGATCACGACACCGACCGCGAGATCGATGATGTTGCCTCGCACGATGAAGTCTCGGAACCCTTTGAGCACGAAATGCCCCCCTCCGGTCGATGAATCTGATTCCGATGGCCCGTCCCCGATGCGGACCACCCACAAACCTCAACGATCCGGATACATCGGCCGCCGGGCAAGACCTCTGTGGAAGTCGCCACCTATCCTCGGCGCATGTCCGAGCGACTCGCGGTGCTTGTCAACGGCCGTCCCGGCGCAGGCAAATCAACGCTGGCCACCGCGCTGGCGGCCGAGTTGCGCCTGCCGTTGATCCGCAAGGACGCCATCAAGGAGACGCTGGCCGACGTGCTGGGCGCCGACGTGTTCGGACCCGACACGCTCGGAGCCGACGAAGACGCGGCCGAGTGGAGCCGCCGGCTCGGGGCGGCGGCCAGCGAGACCATGTGGACGCTCCTCGCCGAGTCGCCGGTCGGAGCCGTGGTCGAGGGCCCGTTCTTCGGCCCGGCGCGGGCGCCCGCCCTCGCCGCGATCGCTCGTGCTGCCGCCCGGCTCGGTAGTCCGACCATCCTGCACGAGGTGTGGTGCGACGTGCCGATAGAGGTCGCCCGGGCCCGTTCGGAAGCTCGGCTCGCGGCCCGACACCCGATTCATCTCGACGACCCTGCGTCGCTCGAGATCAAGTGGCGCGAGTGGGCCCGGATCGAGGCCGAGCCCCTCGCCGTCGGCCCCGTCTACCGCATCGACACGTCCCGGCCGGTTACTGCTGCCGAAATTCGCGAGTTGGCTGCCGAAATTGGCTCGAAAACCGGCCTCGGTGCCGCCTAGAGTGCGGTCGTCCCCTGGGAGGTGAGCGTTGAACCGACAAGTGGCACGTGGCTGACAGGGGACGACGCCTTCGACAGTGCGGTTGGCTGACACCTACCGGTGGCGAGCGGGTAATCCTTCTCGACAGTGGCTGAGACAAAAACCCAGATCAAGGGCGACAACCTCAGCAGTGGTACGGATTTCCGGATGCAAAATGCCGGAATGAAGCCGGAACTGGAAGTAATCGCTGGCTCCAGAGGCCGGCGGTGAATCGGTCCCTCGTCAACCAAGCCTGAGACGGTGCGGCCCATCGGTCGCGCCGGAGAACAGACGGAACCCTGGCCTTTCGAGTTTGAAGATCATCTTCGACTCGCGAGGACGGGCCATCAGCAGAACAACCGAAAACACAGCCTTTGGCTGCCGAAACTGCGGCGCGCACGTGGCACCGCTACGAAACGGCAGCTACCGCAACCACTGCCCGGAGTGCTTGCATTCCGTGCACGTCGACGTACGCCCCGGCGATCGAGCCAATCCGTGCCACGGACTCATGGTCCCGATCGGCGTCGACTACCACCCGGCGAAGGGATACATGATCGTGCACCGATGCGTCCACTGTGGCCACACCGGCCGCAACCGGGTCGCCGCCGGCTCCGACGACATCGGCGCGCTCATCGCCCTGATGCGACCGTAGCGGCGAGCGGCGGCCTGTCCGGCACTCCGATCGATGATCGCCGGTTTATACGACTTACAGTGGTCTCGTCGCCAGGCGAAGCAACGGCAAGTCGTATAAACCGGCGATCTTGAGGAGGCGCGGGTGGGGGCGCGCTTACACGGGTGCCGGGAGCCGGCCGCCGCCCGTGAAGATCTCCCACTGGGCCGCGTAGAAACCGTCCAGGGCGAGCAGTTCGGCGTGCGTGCCGACCTCCACCACCCGGCCGTTGTCGAGCACCGCGATCCGGTCGGCCCGAGCGGCCGTCGTCAGCCGGTGCGCCACCACCAGGGTCGTGCGCCGGGCGGCCAGCGCGTCGGAGGCCCGGATCACCGCGCTCTCGCTCTGGAGGTCGAGTGACGCCGTCGCCTCGTCCATGATGAGGATGTCGGGGTCGACGAGTTCGGCCCGGGCGAGCGCCAGCAGCTGCCGTTGCCCCGACGACATGTTGCGGCCACGCCCGCTGATCTCGTGGTAATAGCCGCCGTCGAGGTGCGAGATCATGTCGTGCGCGCCGACCGCCCGCGCTGCCGCTTCCACCTCTGCGTTCGTGGCGGAGGGGCGACCGTACGCGATCGTGTCCCGGACGGTGCCGGGGAACAGGTACGCCTCCTGCGGCACCACGCCCAGCCGATGCCGGTAACGGGCCATGTCGAACCGGCGGATATCGACGCCGTCGACCCGCACCGAGCCGCCCGTGACGTCGTAGAACCGGGAGACGAGCTTGACCACTGTGGACTTGCCGGCACCGGTCTGCCCGACGAGCGCCAGGGTCTCCCCCGCCGGCACGACCAGCGACACCCCGGAGAGCGCGAGCGGCGCGTCCGGCCCGTACTTGAACTGCACATCGTCGAACGTGATCTCGCCACGAAGCCGTCCCGGCACCGGGATCGGCTCGGTCGCCTCGGGCGTCGACGTCGGCGTCCGCAGCAGGTCACGGATCCGCTGCAAGCCGACCATCGCCTGCTGGTAGCCGTCGAAGACCTGTGACAGCTGCTGGATCGGGGCGAAGAACAGGTCGATGTAGAGCAGGTACGCGATGAGCGCGCCGGTCGACAGCGAGCCGTTGCCGACGAGGTGCGCGCCGACGATGAGCACGGCGGCGGACGCGAGGTCGGACAGCAGTTGCACGAACGGGAAGTAGGTCGCGATGTAGCGCTGTGCCCGCATGCGGCTGACCCGGTAGGCGTTGCTGCGCCCGGAGAACCGTGCCTGGTTGTGCTCCTCGCGCCGGTACGCCTGCGCGACCCGCATGCCGGCCACGTTCTCCTGCAGGTCGGCGTTGACGATGCTGACCTTCTCGCGCGCCTCGGTGTACGCCTTCGACGACTTCGACCGGAAGATCAGCGTGGCCACGATCATGAACGGCATCACGGCGAGCACGACCAGCCCGAGCGTCGCGTTGATCACGAGCAGCGCGACCAGGATGCCGACGAACGTCAGCAGGCTGACCGCGGTCGTGGTGAGGCCGGTCTGCAGGAACGTGGAGAACGCGTCGATGTCGGTCGTCATGCGCGTCATGATCCGGCCGGACATCTCCTTCTCGTAGTAATCGAGGCCGAGCCGCTGCAGGTGCGCGAAGGTCTTGAGCCGCAGCGTGTAGAGGAAGCGCTCGCCGGTCTTCGACGTGATCCAGGTCTGCCGCCAGTTGACCACCCAGTCGGCCAGCACAACTGCCAGAGCAACCCCGGAGACGATCCAGATGACGTGGTACGCGTGCGCGTTGACGCCCTTGTCGACACCGGTGCGGATCAGCACCGGAATCGGCGAGCGTGGCCAGCGCGTCGAGCGCGACCAGCACGAACGCGACCAGCAGCGGCCGGAGCAACGGCCGGATGAGCTTCTTGAGCGTGAAGTGCGGGTCGAGCGCGCGAGCGGCTTCCTCGTCGACGTCGGGCACGTCGTTCGCCGGTGGCAGGGATTCCACCGCTGCCAGCAGTTCCGGGGTGGCCGGCATGCTCGCCATCGCGTCGGTCATGGCGCCACCGCCGCCGAGGCCGGCCCTGCGCGCGCCACCGCCGGTGACACCGCGACCGCCGCCACCGATGCTGGCCGGCGCGTTGGTCGGCCGATCGCCCGGCACCGCGGCGGCCGGAGCCGGCGCCCGCGACGGGTCCCACAGTGAGGGTGTGATGCCGCCGACCATCGGCTCGATCGGGGTCTCGACCTCGACCTCACCGGCGTCGAGACCCTCGGCGTCATCGCCGGGCCCGGAGAGCAGCAGCCGGTAGAGCGGGCATCGGGCTTCGAGTTCGGCGTCGGTGCCGATGTCGATCAGCCGGCCGTTGTCGAGCACCGCGATCCGGTCGGCCAGCTCGAGCGTCGAGCGGCGGTGCGCGATCAGCAGCGTCGTCCGGTCGGCCATCACCCGGTGCAGCGTCGCGTGGATCTCGGCTTCGATCCGGGCGTCGACGGCCGACGTGGCGTCGTCGAGCAGCAGCAGTCGCGGGTTCGTGAGCAGCGCGCGGGCGAGCGAGACACGCTGCCGCTGCCCGCCGGAGAGGGTCAGGCCCTGCTCGCCGATCACGGTGTCGTAGCCGTTCGGCATGGCCTCGATGAACTCGTGCGCCTCGGCCGACCGGGCGGCTGCCTCGATCTGCTCCTGCGTGGCGTCGGGCCGGCCATACGCGATGTTGGCCCGGACCGACTCGGAGAACAGGAAGCTGTCCTCCATCACGAACCCGATCGAGGCGCGGATCGAGTCGGTGGTCAGGTCGCGGACATCGTGGCCACCGATGCGTACGGCTCCCGACTGCACGTCGTAGAAGCGGGGCAGCAGCATCGAGATCGTCGACTTGCCCGAGCCGGACGTACCGACGAAGGCGACTGTCTCTCCGGGTTGGATGTGCAGCGACAGCCCTCGTAGCACCGGCTGGGAGGCGATGTAGCCGAACGTGATGTCGTCGAGCTGCACGTCGGGCGTGACGTCGGCGGGCAGATCGATCGCGTCGGGCTTCTCGGTCACGATCGGCCGCGAGTCGATCACCTCGAACACGCGGATCACGCTCGCGCGCGCCTGCTGACCGATCGTGAGCAGGCTGGACAGCATCCGGACCGGCCCGACGAGCTGCGCCAAATAGGTGGAGAAGGCGAGGAACGTGCCGAGCGAGATGTTGCCCTTCACCGCCAGGTATCCGCCGAGCGCGAGCACGCCGACCTGGCCGAGCGCGGGGATGACCTGCAGCGACGGGTTATAGCGGGCGGTCAGCCGGGCGGCCCGAACCCGCGAGGCGAACAGCTGTTTCGCGACGGTCTCCAGCTTCGTGAGCTCCTGCTCCTCCTGCCCGAAGCCCTTCACCACGCGGACGCCGGTGACCGCGTCGTCGACGATGCCGGCCACCGCCGCGTTCTGCTGTTGCGCGTCCCACGTCGCGGGGAAGAGTCGCTTGCGGGCGAGCGTCGAGACCCAGAGCAGGCCCGGGCCGACCGCGAGCGCGACCACGCGTGAGCAGCGGCGACAGCGTGACCATGATGATCAGCGACACGATGAAGAGGAGCACGTTGCCGATCATGATCGGCATGATGCTGAGCAGGCCCTGGACCATCGTGATGTCGCTGGTGGCGCGGCCGATGATCTGACCGGTCTGCAGTTCGTCCTGGCGGGCGCCGTCGAGCCGGGACAGCGATCCGAAGATCCCATTGCGCAGGTCGTGCTGGACGTCGAGCGCGAGCCGGCCGCCGAAGTAGCGCCTCACGAAGGTGGTGCCGTAGGAGACCAGGGCCGCGACGACGAGGATCGCGGCGAGCGGCCAGAGCGATTCCTTGTGCGCCACGATGACGTTGTCGACGATGCGGCGCTGCACCAGCGGCACGAGCGCGGTGATCGTCATGCCCACGAGAGAGCCGCCGAACGCGAGCGCGACCAACGCCCGGTAATGCAGGCAGGCCGCGACGAGTCGTCGCAACCAGCCTCGTTGATCCGGGATCGCGGTCGGTTGCGCGTCGCTCACTGTGCGGCCTCCGTTGTTGCCTGGTGGAAAGACGTTTGCGGTGGTAGGGCCATGTCGGCACCGAGACGCGCGTCGAACGCGTCCCCGACGGCGAGCAGGTCGGCGATGAAGCACTCGGGCTTGGGGATCTCGTCGAGAAGCGGGTCGAGTTTCGCGAGGTAGGCCGCGTCTGCCTGGGCGAGCACGGCCCGCCCCGCATCGGTGGCGATCAGCCGGACGACACGCCGGTCGCCGGCCTCGCTCTCCCGCTCCGCGTAACCGGCGGCGACGAGCCCGTCGGCGATCGCGGTGAGCGTCGGACGGCGCACGGCGAGGCGCTCGGCCAGACGCGCGGATCGAACGCCGCCCTGTGCCAGCGCCGCGAGCACCCGGTATTGAGGCAGCGTGAGGCCCGAATCGACGGATTCGAGCAGCCGGTGCAGTCGGGCAAGCACCCGCACGGCGGCGGACCGATCTTCAGCACTGATCGTGTGGCTCACAGTTACCCACCCTAATACTTAGGCACCCTAACTTGTAATCGATGTGTTTGATGTCGCTGGGACCCGGGTACCCCTCTGACACCTGGAGGAGGAGAAGAATATGGGAATCATCCTTGTTGTCCTGTTGATCGCATTGCTGCTGGGCGGGTTCGGCTTCGCCGCCCACATTCTGTGGTGGCTCGCGCTGATCGTGCTGGTCGTCTGGTTGATCGGCTTCGTCGCGCGCGGCACGAACAGCGGCGGCACGCGCGGTCGCTGGTACCGCTGGTAACTCACGGCCCACAGATCCGCACTTCCGGGGTCCGGTCATCGGCATCATCGTGATCATGTCATCGTGATGTCGTGACCGGACCCTTCGCCGTATCCGAACCCGATCCCGCGCCGACCGGGCGTGGGCTGCGCGTACGCGGGTCGATCGAGATTCCGCGGTCGGAGTTGCGGTGGCGGTTCTCGCGCTCCTCCGGCCCGGGCGGGCAGGGCGTGAACACCGCCGACTCCCGGGTGGACCTGCGATGGGACGTCGCCAACACGACCGCCCTGCCGGAACCGCTGCGGGCCCGGGCGCTCGAACGGCTGTCCAGCCGCCTCATCGACGGCGTGATCTCGGTGGTCGCCTCCGAGGAACGCGGCCAGTTGCAGAACCGTCAGATCGCCGAAAAACGCCTGGCCGCCCTGGTCGCGGATGCGATCGCGCCACCACCGGCCCGCCGGCAGAAGACGAAGCCGTCCCGAGGCTCGATCGAACGCCGCCTGGACGCCAAACGCCGTACGTCACAGATCAAGAAGCACCGCCAGCGCCCCGATGACTGAGCGCCGTGGTCACGTGAGGAACGGCGTGAGCAGGCCCGGGGTGGCCGCGTCGGCGATCGCGGTGGCGACCGCGGGCGAGACGTCGAGGATGTCGTAACCGCCGCGGCCGGCCGCTGTCGTCGCCTTCAACGTCACCAGGCCGGCCCGCCGCTGGAAGAACGACTGCCGTTCGTTCCAGCCGATGATGCCGTCGACTTCGAGCATGTAACGACGGCGGATCGCGGAACCCTGCCGCGCCACCAGATAGCCACCGACGAGCGCGTGGCCGAGGTTGCGGTAGCGGTCGATCGCGAAGTAGACGCCGAAGGGGTACATCAGCAACGCGGCCAGCGGGAACCACTTCGACCAGCCGAACACCGACCACACGAGCAGCCCGATCCCGGTCACGATCGTCGCGCCGACGAACGCGCGCGTGAACCGGCGGCGCCGCGCCCGAAGGCCGTGCTTGATCAGCGGTGCGACCACCGGGGCCTCGGTCTCCAACACGATCGCGGCGACGCGCGCCACCTCTCCGGTCGGCGCCGCCGGCATCAGTATCGATCCGCCGCGTTCGGCGCCGCGACCCACTCGGAGCCCGGTCGTGATCGCGACGCATCGCGCCCCACGCACCCACCGGAGCAACAGCGGTTCGCTGATCTCGGCACCGCGGAGGCGCCGCTCCTCGATCGTGGTCTGCCGGGTCGTCAGCAGGCCCCGGGACACGTGCAGCGTGTCGCCCTGGCGGGACAGGCGGAAGCCCCAGAACTGGAGGATGTAACCGCCGGCGGACAGCAGCGCGACGATCACGATGACGACCAGGAACACGATGAGCACGGCCGACACGATCGACATGCTCGACAGATCCGTGCGCGCGCGTTGCACCGGACCGAGTTTCGCGAGGTTCAGGCGGGCCTGGTTGGCGAGGTTCGCCAGGAAGCCGGCGAACACACCGATCGTCACGAGCCCAGACAGCGTGAACGGCGCGTACCGAACCCACCCCGGGTTCAGGCTGGCGAGCACCCGTGCGGGTGGTGCGACGGGGGGCTCGTGATGCGTACCGTCCACATGCTCGAGATGGTGACCTCGATCGTGCAGCAACTCAGTGCGCAGCAGCGCGGCCGCGTCGACCGTGAGCGCGTCGAGACGGAGGTCTTCCTTCTTCCGGTCGGTCTGCCCGGTGCCGATCGTCAGCCGGGCCAGGCCGAGCAGTCGGTGCATCACATTCGAGGTCATGTCGACGGTCCGCACGCGGTCACGCGGCACCGACAACGTGCTGCGGGACAACAGACCGCGACGGACCTGGACCTGCGTCGGCGTGACCCGGTAGGTGGTCGTCAACCAGCGGCTCACGCCGAGCACCACGACGACGCCGAAACCGATCAGCGGCCAGTAACCTTCGCCGTTGCCACCGCGGCCGACCAGGAAGACGACGACGAGCGGGACGAGGTAGCGACGCAGTTCCTGAATCGGGTGGACGGCCAGCATGCGCGCGCTGAGCCGGCGCCAACCGTCACCGGGGTCGTCGTCGACCGTCGTGAGCGCGGGATCGATGGCGGCCTCGGCGGTCGCGTCCTCGAAGTCGTCGACGACATCGGTCGCGACCGGATCGACGGCGACCTCGAGGCTGTCCGTGGGTTCGATCATGTCGCGTCACCCTGCGTGGCCTGCGTGATCGTGGTGAGTTCGTCGACGAGCCGCTGAGCCACCGCCCGGTCGAGACCGTTGATGCGCAACGGCCCGGCGGCGGACGCCGTCGTCACGATCACGTTCGACAAGCGGAAGATCTGCTCGAACGGGCCACGATGGCTGTCGACGGTCTGGATGCGCGAGATCGGCGCGATGCGGCGCTCCTGATTGAACCAGCCGGCCTGCGTGTAAACAGCCTGCGGCGTGGTCTCCCAGCGATGTACGCGGTAGCGCCACTGCGGCATCACTGTCAGATGTGCGACGGCGAGCACCACCGTCACCACGACCCAGATCAGATGCACCCGATTGTGATGACTGTCATTCACCCACCAGAGGATCTGCAGGCCGATCAGGATGAGCCAGGGCAACGTGGCCCGCGCTGTCCAGTAGCCGATCGCCCGCTTGCTGACCAGGTGGCGGGGCGGGCGCAGCGTCGGTTGGCTGGCGGTTTCGTCGTCGACACGGGTCAGTGGTTCCACTCGGAAAATCTTGGCACACTCCCCAAAACGTCACCAGCCCGTACGCCGTGGGTCGACGCATCGATGTGCTTCTTGTCGCAGGGCTCTCGTACAGTGCAACGTGCGCTGCGGCCCCCGACAGCGCGTCATTCGATCTCAAGAGGAGCTTTTCTCTGTGAACAACCGACGTATCGCCGTCGCCGGTCTAGGCATTCTCGCCGCTGCCAGTCTCAGCCTGACCGCCTGTGAAACCACCGCCACGCCGATCGCGGGTTCGTCCGCGTCGCCCGGCACGCCGACGGCCGGCGCGCTCGCCCCGTCGGCCGCCCTCGTCGCCGCCCTCGGCAAGCTCACGGGCCAGGGTTTCGATGTCAAGATCACGCAGGACAGCGCCGGGTCCTCGGGCACCGGGTCCATCGACCCGACGAACAAGAGCGTCGCGATCGACGAGAAGGGCACCATCGAGGGTCAGTCGCTCGAGATCAACATCGTCGATATCGGCACGAACCTGTGGGCGAAGGTCAACCTGGGCGCGCTGAGTTCACAGCTCGGCATCGACCCCGCCAAGTGGATGCTGATCGATCAGACGAAGATCACTAGCACCGACGCGACACCGCTCGATCTGACCGGGCCCGACGCGCTCGACCTCGCCGGCCTGTTCACCTCCGTGACCAACGTGACGGCGACTGACGCGACGCACCTCAGCGGCACGATCGACCTCAGCGCGGCGACCGGCGTCAACGCCCCCGACTCCGACGCGCTCACCAAGGCGGGCGCGGCCGCGAAGGCCACACCATTCACGGTCACGCTCGATGACCAGGGCCGCCCGACCGACATCAAGATCACGTCGACGAACCCGGATCTGTCCAACGAGATCACGTTCACGAACTTCGGTTCCCCGAGCGCGATCACGGCGCCCGCCGCCGCCGACGTGGTGCCGGCCCCGGCCAGCCTCTACTCCGTCTTCAACGGCAGCTGATCTCCCCCGCGACCCGGAAGGTTTCGGCAAGGAAACCGTCGAGCCTTCCGGGTCATGGATCTATCGGGGCCGCCGCCCAGTGCGGAAGCGGCTCCCGGCTCGCGACCCACTCGGGCGGCACACCACGCACGCCCGGCCGGTCCCCCACACCCGTGAAGGTCGCCACGATGCCGCCGACGATCGCCGCCGTCGTGTCCACGTCGCCGCCCGCCTCGACGCACGCGGCCACGGCGGCCGGATAGTCGTCGAGAAACTGGGCCGCGCACCAGATCGTGAACGGCACCGTGTCTCCCGCCGTCACGCGCGACCCGTTACCCAACTCGTACGCCGCCTCGCCCGCGCCCTTCCGGAGCAGCCCACGCGCACGGCCGAGACCCCGCGCGACCTGGCCGTCGATCAGATAGGGCCGGATCGCGTCGAGCAGTGCCACAGGCTCCGGCCGCTCGCCCCGGATCCGGGCGCTCCCGGCGAACCCGGCCGCCACCGCCACCGCGATCGCTCCCACAATCCCTTCCGGGTGCGCGTGGGTCACTTCGGCCGACCGGATCGCCTGGTCGGCGGCGTGATCGAGCGAATCGGCGAAGTAGGCGCCCAGCGGCGGCACCCGCATCGCGGACCCGCTGCCCATGGACCCCGACCCCGAGAACACCGCCGCCGCTGCCTCACGCCACGGGCGCCCATCGCGGATCTCGTGCAGCACGACCACCGCGCCGGGTCCATAACCGCGGTAAGGCTCGCAGCGATCGGCGAACACCACCGCGAGCCGGTCCTGTTCGATCTCGCCATGATCACGCAGCTCGGCGGCGATCGAGCAGGCCATCTCGGTGTCGTCGGTCCACGGCCACGGCGCGGGTGGCACCAGGCCGGAGCCGAGGTCGGTGGGGTGGTGGCCGGCCACGAAGAACTGGGCGCCGAGCGCGTCGCCCACGGACAGCCCGGTCAGGCTGTCAAAACAGAGTCTTATGCGGGTACGGGTATCGAAGGGCTCCGTCATGTCGCAGCCCATTGTGCCCGGCCGGCCGCGTGTCGACGAGCCTCGGCGGCGAGAGGCGTCACCCTGCGACGAACTTCGTGGCCGAATGGGGTACAGTTTCCGGGTCCCGGGCGATTAGCTCAGCGGGAGAGCGCTCCGCTCACACCGGAGAGGTCACTGGTTCGATCCCAGTATTGCCCACCACCATAGGTTCCCCGAACCTGAGGTCACCCGAACCTGCACGATCAGGTCGGCGGCCATCTCCCGCGTTGTAGCGGTGCGAGCATTGTTGTCAGAACACGAACCGTGCCACCGTTCGGTGGCCTGGTCCTGGATTCCGGTGCCGCGCTCTCGACGGATCGCGTGGGAGATGTCGCGGTGGCCTGCGTGCCTCGGACGACGATCATCGTCCGAGGCACACGTCCGGGATCTGCTGCGTGCGACCAGGTGTTCATCACCCAGCATTGTCGCCGTCGCGGCCGTCCAGCCAGAAGACTCAGCGCCGAACGGGCATCAGGACCGAGAAGCGTCCGGCGTTACCGGGTGTGCGGATGGCCAACGGGCGTATCGGTCCGTCGAGATCCAGGACGAGTTGGCCGTCGCCTCCAGCTTCCAGTGCCTGCAGAAGGAACTCCGGGTTCACCGCGACCTGATGCGGATCGTCGCTGTCCCATTCGGATGGTTCGACAACCTTGAGTCCACCGTCGGGGCGTACCGACAGCACGGCCACCGGAGATGCGATGTCGGCGTGTTGCCGGATGGCCGTTGACGTCACGTCCCGCGTGAGGGTTGCCTGCAACGCGGCGACGTCTACCGGAATCAGGTGCCGCGTGGCCGCGTCGGCGGAACCGTCGAGAACGCGCCGGTGGTCGGGGAATTCGCCCGAGACCACCACACCCGTTACCCGGCGCCCAGCGATCTCGACCACCACGGCGCCGCCGGTAACGGTCAACATCATCGGGTCGGCACCGGCACCGGCATCGAGCTCTCGCCGTACCTCATCGATGAAGGCGGCCGGAACCACGACCCGCGCCGGCAGGCCCTCGACGGTCGCCGCCACCTGTGCGACGGCCAGCCGGAAGCGGTCGGTGGCAACCACTTCCAGCCGACCGGGTTCAGCCGCGACGAGCACACCGCCCAGCACAGGCAGCTCTGGATCGACGCTGACGGCGAAGCGGACCGCGTCGAGCGCCGCCGCGAAATCGGCGGCAACGACGCTGACGCGGGTTATCGGATCGGTCATGTTCCCCTCCCGGGAATCGAGCAACTGATGGACGCGGGAGAGTGCACGGCGGGCGTCAGCGAGACCGTCCTCCAGACGGCGGAGGTGGGCATCGATCAGCCGGTGCGCCGCCCCCGTATCGGGCAACGTCGCCAGTACCTCTCCGATCTCCACCAGCGGCATGCCGACCCGACGCAGGCCGGCCACCAGCCGGGCCGGCGTGACCTGCGCTCCGGCGTACCTGCGGTAGCCGGTTTCCGGGTCGACCTCGGCCGGGACCAGCAGGCCGGCGCGGTCGTAGAACCGCAGGGCACTGACCGTCAGCCCAGTCTCCCGGGACATCTCCCCAATGCCGCGCAGTTCATCACGCGCGCCGCCCGCCGTCACACTCTCCACACCCGGAACTCTGAGGGCTCAACCAGCTTGAGAGTCAAGCACGACCCGTCACAAGCCGAGCAGTACGGGTTTGGCTGGGATCCCGTGGTCTATCAGCGACGCTATCGGTGTCGCGAGGTCGCGCGGCGAAAACAGATCTGGGCCCATGTGGTCGGTGAGGTCTTCCAGGCGCCACCACCGCAGCTCGGTGATGTTCTCGGCGGCGAGTTCGTCGTCGGACATCGCGCCGCGGGGAACGAACGCGCTCGTGCGGATCAGAAAGTAATCGTTGATCACGCCGTCGTAGCCTGGCGCGTGGCCGGGATCGACGACCTCTTGATGCCACACATGCGGAGGATCGGCATCAACGACGAACCCGACCTCTTCGTGTAGTTCTCGGTGCAACGCGGCCAGCGGCGTCTCCCCGCGTTCGACGCCGCCGCCCGGAGCGGCCCAGACACCGGTCGTCGCGGCCGGCACCGCCGGGTGCGGGAAAGCGAACCGGCACAGCAGGAAGCGGTTGTTCTCGTCGAGAATGATCGCGCGGACCGAGTGTCGCAGGTTCACCGAGGGCATCCGGAAATGCTACCGGCGAGAGCCACTCGTCGTGCCGCTCGATCGTCTACCACTGATCGCGCTTCTCGGCCCACTGCGCGGAACCTGCGATAGGTCAAGGAAGTGGCACGTCGCGGACGTCTTCGCTCTTACCCGCGTCGTAACTCACGGAGCGGACAGGGCCTGGCTGACCCGTCCGAGTGCCGCCTCGAACTCCCCCGCCGCCAGGTGACCGAAGCCGACCCGGAACACACGATCGGACTCGCCGAACCACGACCCCGGCGCCACCCGTGTGTCACGCTCGGCAAGACCGGAGTAGAAGCGCTCTACCGCGGCGTCGTCGTACCGGTCGGTACGAAGGCGTACGCACGCGATCGCTCCGCCGTCCGGGCGCAGGAATTCCACGGCGTCGACGTGCTCGGCCGCCCATTGTGCGAGCGTCTCCAACGCGGTCGTCAGCGGACCCAGCCGAGTGGCGAGGATCGGTCCGCTCTGCCGGAGCACCTCGACGGCCAGCAGTTCGTCCACCGTGGAGCCGGTGACCAGCGAGTTGAACTTCGCCAGGCGAAGCTGCTCGTACAGCGCCGGATTCGTCGTCGTCAGCCAACCTGTCCGGATCCCCGGCGCACCGTGCGATTTCGACAGCGACGAGCAGGTGACGATGTTCGGCGCGAGGCGTGCCGTCGACCCCGGGACGCCGGCCTCACCGAAGCGGGTCTCGCGGTACGTCTCGTCGACCAGCAGTGCGGCGCCCGGTGCGGACTCGTCCATCCTGGTGGCGAGTGCGCGCAGGTCCGCATCGGAGAAGCGGATGCCGGACGGGTTCTGCGGCGACGCGAGCGATACGAGCCGCGTCGTGGGCGTGATCGCGGTGACGATGGCGTCGATATCGAGCTGGTAACCATGGTCGAAACTCAGCGCGACGGCCGTGATGTCGACATCGAGCGCTGCGAGGACGGCCTGGGCCGGCGGAAAGCTGGGCGTCACGATGATCGCGTGATCATGCGGACGGCAGAGCACGAACGCCAGCAGGAACATCGCCGTGCTGCCGCCGGCGGTGACCAGCACCTCGCCCGGATCGACCCCCGCGCCGGCGGCGATGAGCGCACGCAACTCCGGATCACCGGCGGTCGTGCCGTAGCCCAGTTCCAACGATTCGAGCCGCGCCGTGATAGCCGGCGACAGCAGTTCTCCGAGACGCAACGGAGGGCAGGTGCTCTCGGCCAGGTCAAAACGGACCGGCCGGTCGACTAACGCGGACATCGGCGCGGGCGGAAATCGGAGCCCGGCTTCCGCTCCGTACGCGGAAAATGTGTTCGTTGCAGCGGCCATGTCCCGATGATCCAAGTGTCCCGGGTGGACCGACAGACCCAATCCGCGACAACTGGCCTCCGGCGCACCTGAGGAATTCTCAGTGGCCGACCGGCCGCGTCGCTTACTGTCGAACGAGGGCCCTTCGCCGAGACCGAGTCGGAGACCGGCCGAGACCGAACCCGGCCGAGCCGGAGGGGTCGAGACCGAACCCGGCTGGGACCGGAGACCGAAATCAACGCACCCGGAATCGGGAGAAGCAATCGGAAACGTACCGGAAGAAGGTTGTACCATGCGAAAAATCCCATTTCTTGAAACCGTGCGAGATGTACGCGGATGGCGTCGGGTGGCCGCGGTGATATTCGCCGGCTTGCTCTTTGTCGCCCTAGCGGGCACGAGTGCCGCGGCCGCCGCACCCACACCGACCCCATCTGCCTCCGGCCCCGCCGTCGTGATGACGAAGACCGGCCCGGACGGTACCTACCTTGTCGACGGGACCGGCAAGTCGCTCTACCTGTTTGCGATCGACACGCCGACCAAGTCGAACTGTGCTGGTGCGTGCGCGCAGGCATGGCCGCCCTTGACCACGATGGGCAAGCCGACCGCCGGGTCCGGCGTGACCGCGTCGAAGCTGACGACCATCACCGGCGCCGACGGGTCCACCCAGGTTGTCTACAACGGACACCCGCTCTACACCTTCAAGGGCGACGTGTCCGCCGGGGCGATCAACGGCCAAGGCCTGAACAACTTCGGTGGCCTCTGGTGGCTCGTCTCGCCGACCGGCACCGCGATTCAAAAATAACGGCGTGATACGTCTACGTGGCCTCGCCGTCCTGGCCGCCCTCGCGACGATCGGCGCGTTGCTCGTGCCGACGAGCACCGCCGCGGCGGTCTCCGGCCCGGCGCAACCGACGCCGAAAAGCGGCGAGGTCACGTTCTACCTGTCACTGCCCGCGACGATGGCCGACGTCACCGCGGCCGCGAACGCCGTCTCCACTCCCGGTATGCCGGGCTACCGCCACTTCAGCACGCTGGCGCAGGCAGCCAATCGGCTCGGCGCCACGAACGCGGAGATCGCTGCGGTGACCTCGTCTATCGGATCGCTCGGGTTGCGGTTCACGGCCGATCCCACGAGACTGTTCGGCCGCGTGACCGGCACGCCGCGGCAGTGGGCGACGGCGTTGTCCGCGCCGTTGGCCGTCACGGCGGCGACGGCCGCCAACCCGTTCACCACCTACACGTTGCCGCGCGAGGTGCCGGACGCCCTCGAACCGCCCGGCACCAGCGTGCTGTTGGCGCAGGCGCAGGTCTACGACCCGGCCGCCGAGACCGGACGCGGGCCAATGCCAAACGCGCCTCCGCTCCAGAAGGGCGCCAAGCCGTTTCCGATCAACATGGGCAGCCCGATCGCCTCGAACTGCACGGCCACCCCCTTGCAAGGGCGCCGCGTCTACACACCGCAACAGGTACAGACCGCGTATGGCGTGGACACGCTGCGAGCGCACGCGTCCGGCACGCCGGTGATCACGGTCGTTGACCTCGGCGACGGCTGGCGCGCCGGCGATCTCGCGCTCGCGGGCGAATGCTTCGGCTACGCACCGCCCCACGTGACGCAGGAACAGGGCGACGGCGTGCCGTCCGCGATCAACAGCCCCGGCACCGAGACACCGCTCGATCTGCAGACGGCCACGTCCGTTGCGCCGAACGCGCAGATACGCCTCGTGCAGACCACACCCGCCGATCTGCTCGACGGATTCAGCCGAGCGCTCGCCGACCCGAGCGGCCTGCCCGACGTCATCTCGCTCTCGTTCGGCGGCTGCGCGCTCGCGGAGAACCGGAGTGCGCCCCGGTATACGGCCGTCATCAACGCCGTCCTCGCGATGACCGCGCTCACCGGTGTCTCCTCGTTCGCGGCGGCCGGCGACTCCGGGTCGACCACGTGCGGTCGTGAGTTCCGAGGCACCACGCTCTCCTACCCGGCCGTCTCCCCGTTCGTGACCGCGGTCGGCGGCACCCGGCTCACGCTCGGTCCCGGCAACCACCGCGTCGCGGAGACGACCTGGAACGACTCCGAGTTCGGCGCGCTCGCGGCCGGCGGAGGTGCGCAGACCCGGCTGCAGTCACGGCCTGCCTACCAAGACGGTGCCAACACCGCGAACCACCGCGGCGTGCCCGACGTCAGCGCGCTCGCCGACATCGTGCCCGGCTGGCCCGTCGTCGTGAGTTCCGTTCTGCAGACGGTCGGCGGCACGAGCGGGTCGACGCCGTTCATCGCGGCTGCCACGGCACTCGTCGACGCCACCCAACGGCAGCAAGGCAAACCCCCGATCGGCCTGGCGAACGGATGGTTCTACCGCGCCGCGAAACAGCAGCCGTCCACGTTCTTCGACATCACCACGGGCAACAACGATCTCGCGCACGTCGGCTGCTGCCACGCCACTGTCGGCTATGACGTCGTCAGCGGGCTCGGCGTGCCGAACTGGGCGACCTTGCCCGCCACCCTGCCACCACCGGGTTAACCGAGCGAGATCACGCCCCGGTGCTGGTGATGGTCTTGCGCGGCAGCGGGGCTCGACCCCGGTCCACGCGCGACGGCGCCGTCGGTGATGCGAAGGTCGCGGCAACACCCAACTGACCGCCCGACGCCCGGCCGGCGTTCCGACCCCGCGCGAATAGCCCGCGCGTCACCGCCGCGATCCGGCGCTCCACGGTTAAGTTAGAGGAAATGTGCGATTTGCACCGTTAGCGGTATTTTGCGCCCACGCGCGTGTCGTGCCGCTGACGAGGTGCGAGTCGAATCGTCCTCGGATACGGAGAAGACTTCGTGAAATCTGGAAACAACGCGGCCTTCGGCCGTCGGTTACGACTGGTGACCATGGCTACCGCGCCGGTTGCGGCGCTCACGATCGGCCTGGCGGCGGCGTTCGGCGCGCCGGTCATCACGCCCTTTGCTCAAGCCGCCGTCGGGTTGGGCACCGCCGAGCCGTTCGCGGTCCTGGCCGGGAGCACGGTGACCAACACCGGCCCGTCGGTCCTGACCGGTGACCTCGGCGTCAGCCCCGGCTCGGCGATCACCGGATTCCCTCCCGGTCTGGACATCGGCGCGGTACACGCCGCGGACGCCGTTGCCCTGCAGGCGCAGACCGACCTCACCACCGCCTACAACGACGCGGCCGGCCGCGGCCCGGTGACCACGGTGTCGGCCGACCTCGGCGGCC
Organism: uncultured Actinomycetota bacterium; assembly: GCA_963797605.1. Classification (GTDB taxonomy): domain Bacteria; phylum Actinomycetota; class Actinomycetes; order Mycobacteriales; family Micromonosporaceae; genus DASQPR01. The sequence goes on from CAWCPX010000017.1 coordinate 197,851, forward strand.
AGACCCTCGCACCCGGTGTCTACAACAGCGCGGGCCCGCTCGGGCTGACCGGCACGGTCACGCTCGACGGTCAAAACGATCCCAACGCCGTCTTCATCTTCCAGGCCGGTTCGACGCTGATCACGGCCTCCAACAGCACGGTCGCGCTGATCAACGGCGCGCAGGCGTGCAATGTCTACTGGCAGGTCGGCAGCTCGGCGACGCTCGGCACGAACACCACGTTCGTCGGCACCGTGATGGCGCTGACGTCGATTTCCGCGCAGACCGGCACCACCGTCTCCGGCCGGTTGCTCGCCCGCAACGGCGCCGTGACCCTCGATGACAACGTCATCACCCGGCCGACGTGTACGGCCCCGTCGCCTTCCCCCTCGGTCTCGCCGACCGGCAGCCCGTCACCGAGTGGATCACCCACCGGCTCGCCCACTGGATCGCCGACCGGATCGCCCACCGGGTCGCCGACCGGATCCCCCACCGGCTCACCGACGGGTTCACCCACTGGTTCCCCGACAGGCTCGCCCACTCCGAGCGGCTCGCCCACCGGTTCCCCGACCGGTTCGCCCACTGGTTCCCCGACCGGTTCGCCCACTGGTTCCCCGACCGGCTCCCCCACGCCGAGCGGCTCGCCCACCGCGTCGCCGACCGGCGGATACGGCAGCCCGACGGCCAGCCCGACCGGCGGCGGATACGGCGGTTATGGGCAACCGTCCAGCCCCAGCGGGTACGGATACCACGGGCTTTAACGATCGTCGCGCCACGATGGACGGCCCGCGTCAGCACGCCTCGACGCGGGCCGTTCGCGCATTTCGGTCAGCGAGCGCCGGAACCGGTCGGCAGATCGCTCGAAGGCATGGAATCCGAGCGCGGCGCGCGTTCGCTATGACTCCGCCCGGGCCAGTTCCAGGAGGCTCGGCAGGTCGTCGATGATCGTGTGGGCGACGTCGCCGAGGCGCAGCCCGTGCCGGCGCGCGTACGCGCGGATGAGGGTGAACGCCTCGGCCGGCGTGACGTCACGCGCGTGCGCCAGCACCCCCTTGGCCTGTTCGATCACGACCCGGCTGTTCAGTGCGGCTTGCAGCTGCTCGATCAGCACCTCGCCCCGGCTGATGGCGCGTTCCTGCAGCAGACCGATCGCGGCGATATCGGCCAGTGCCTGCACGATCTGCACGTCCGTGTCGTCCATCGGACCGCCGATGGACGAACTGAACACGTTGAGCGCGCCGATCGTGTCCTGCCGGAGGCGGAGCGGAAACGCGTGCACCGACCGGAAGCCGGCCGCCACGGCGTGCTGCGCGAAGGCCGGCCACCGGGCGTCGGCGCCGGCCAGGTCGGCGTTGATCACCGCCGTGCCGGTGCGGAACGCGTCCATGCATGGGCCGACCTGTTCCTGGGCTTGGAACAGCTCCAAGATCTTCACCGATTCGTCGGAGGCTGCCATGAACCTCAGCCGGCCGCTCCGGTCCGCGAGCAGCAGGCCGACAGACGAATCTTCGAGGAGTTCAGCGGTGCGGAGCGCGAGTTGCTGAAGAAACTCGACAAGGTCGAACTCGTCGACCAGAGTGTCGGCGAATTCGACGAACACGCGCGCCACCCGATCAGCGGAAATGGTGGTCATGGCTGCGGAGCGCCTCCCGATTCGAGGTGAAGACGGCCGGCGACGATGTCAGCGGCAACATCGCCGAGCGGCCGATCGTGAAGATATGCGTACGCCTGCATGCGGGCGAGCGCGTCGGCGAGGTTGAGCCCGAGTTGCCCCGTGACCATTCCCTGTGCCTGGAATACTTCGGCCCGTGACCCCAAGAGGTCGCTACCGAGATCGTCGTCGTCCAGCGCGTCCGCGTCCGGCTCATGCATCAGCGTCGCGAGGGCGACGTCAGCGAAAGCGAACGCGCGGGACAGCTCGCGGTCGGACAGCATGGACGCGGTGCCGCGAAAGATGTCCAGCACACCGAAGCGGGCCGCCCCGATCTGGAGCGGGAACGCGAACACCGCCCGCACCCCGAGCGAGTGTACGGCGGGCGCGTACACCGGCCAGCGGGCCATCGTGGCGGCATCGAGTTCGGGAATCAGCACCGGGCGGCGGCGGGCGAACGCGTCCACGCACGGGCCCTCACCGATCGTGAACTGCAGCTCTTCCAGGCGCTCGGTGTCGGGGTCGGACGCGGCCAGCAGACCCGGCGTGAGGCTGTCCGCCATGACGCTGAGACCGACACCGGAGGCGGTGAGCGCGCCGGCCGCCGCGACACACAACCGGCGCATGCGGTCGGCGGGCACGGCTCCGTCGGGCAGTGGTGGCTGCTTGGCGATGAGGGTGGCTACGTCGAGAAGGTGCTCATCCACGCGGCCGTCACCCCGCGTCGCGTGCGGGCTCGCCCGGCATCGACGACGTGCGCGTGCACGCGGGTCCCGTGCAGGTGGATTCGGTGCATGGCGGCCCCTTCCGATGACGGCGCCGCCAAGGTCCAGGACAGCCAGATCGGTCCTATCGATACCGCCCGACGTTACCACCGCTGGAAATGGCACAGGCATAGCGGGAACCGACGCGGCGCGTAGAATAAACGAGTCGAATTCATCTGCCCCAGACCCGGCAGTCGCAACTCTCGCGAACCGGTGGTGGTGGGATGATCGAGTCAGATGTCGGCCAGCTGGTGGTCATTGTGACCCCGACCTCGCGTCGTGAATATGCGTGTGTCCGCATCACCGGCGATGTCGAGATGAGCGGCCAAGCCGTGTTCAGCCAGGCGATGGCCTATCTCGACCGGCTGCGATGCGGCAATGTGTGCGTGGATCTCTCCGGCGTCGATTTCGGGGGCACCGCGCTTCTCGGCTTTCTCGTCCGCATCATCAATTCCGTCGCGCCAGACACGTCGGTGCAGTTGTGCCGGCCCAACGCGCTCACGCGCCGATTGATCGAGCTGTCGTTTCTCGACACGATCGCGACCGTGCGGGACGACCTTCCGCCCGGTGCCGGCGAAACCTCATCGGCCGACACGCGCACCTATCTGCAACCACGTGTGACGGCCGATTCGTCGTTCCGATAACGGGACCGCTACGGACCGCGCCGCTCGGCCAGTCGGCTGGCGACGCGCGCGACGAGGTCGTAGGGAATCGGCTCGGTCAACGGAAACTTCAGGGTGGCCCGCTCCGAGCGGTACGGCGCGATCGCACGTTCGAGGGCCTCGTCGCCGTCGGGTGCCGGATACATGCTGATGTGCTGCTTCCATCCCGCGAACTGCACGACCGAGCGGCCGCCGACGGTGATGGCCGGAATGTTGTAGCTGATCTTCTCGTCGGCTCCGGGCACTGCGTCGTGGATGCTCGTCCGCACCTGCTGGAGAATGATCTGGACATTTTCCGGGAACGATCGAATGTAGTCATCAATCGATGCAAAATGTCCTGCCATCAGCTCAACTTCGCACACACCACGGGTGTCGGCAAGGTGAGGTCGGCTGAATGTCCGAGAAAAGCTGCCGAGTCGGTTGGAGTCGGCGCGCTCAAGTCGCGAAGAACGTGAACGCGAAGAACTGGTCACCGGGGCGGGGTTATGACGCACGCCCTGGCGGCGGTAGCGTGGCGCGTGTGCAGGCGGACGGGACGGTCCGTGGGCCGCGCCAACGTGCCTCCCGGCGTGACCCATTCGCCGGCATCGCGCCCGCATTTGTATAAAGGATGGCCATGTCTCAGACCGAAGCACTGTTCGCGACCCAGGAAAACGGCAGCTCCCGGCCGAGCTTTCAGCAGGCGGTGCGCGGCTATGACAAGCGTCAGGTAGACCACTACGTCGCGCAGGCCGACAGCGAGATCGCCACGCTGACCGCCGATCGCGATCGGGCCTTCAACCAGATGCAGAACCTGGCCGCCCAACTTCAACAGTTGCAGGGCGAGCTGGCCGAGGTGCGTCAGCGGGCGCCGCAGGTCGACCGAGCGTCGTTCCGGCATCTGGGTCCGATGGTCGACCAGATCCTGGCGCTGGCCGAGAAGCAGGCCGAGGCGATCACCGACAAGGCGAACCAGCGGGTCGACGACCATCGGGCCGAGGCCGAGAAGGTGCTCAGCGAGGCCCACGAAGAGGCCGAGAAGCTCCGCGCCGACGCCGAAGCAGCCCACAAGCAGAACGCGCAGCAGATCGAGCAGTCCCGCGCCAAGGCCGAGGCGATGGTCGAGGCCGCCCGGGTGCAGTTGCAGCAGGAGATCGAGGCCGCTCGCTCGCAGACGCACAAAGAGCTGGGCACCTGGAAGACCAACGTCGAACGCGAGATCGCGGAGCTTCGCGCCCAGGTCGACCGTGATGTGGCCGAGCAGCGTGCCGCCGCCGAGGCGGAGCTGAACCGCCAACGCACTCTCGCCGACCAGAAGAACGCGGCGCTGCACGCCGAGGCCCAGCAATACTCCGCCGATCTGCGCCGCCGTGCCAGCGAGCAAGACGCCGCGCACCAGCAGCAGGTCGGCGTGGTGCAGCAGGAGATCCAGGCCCGTAAGCAGGCACTCGCTCAGTTGCAGGCGAAATTGGAGTCCACCGAGCAGCGGCTCGCCCAATCGCGGCAGAAGAGCGCGACGGTCGACAGCGAGGTCTCGGCGCTGCAACAACGCCTCGCCGAGACCCGCCAGGTGCTCACCGGCGAGCTCAACCGGCTCGAAGACGCGCGTCAGGCGGCCGATTCGGCCGAGCGGCATGCGGTCGACGTCCGAGCTCGGGTGCAGCGCGAGGCGAAGCGGGTCTCCGAGCTGGCCGCGGCTGCCGTCATGGCGGCTGCCGCCGGCGGTGCCGACACCGGCGAATACCGCATGGTCGCGGTCCGGCAAGACGGCAAGCGCGCCGGTGACGAGGCGGCCACCCCGGTGAAGGCTCCGGCCGACGCGGGCATGCCGATGACGGGCAACGGTCACACCCGCCACGAGGAGGGCGCCCCGCACGACAAGGGCGCCCACGCGAACGGATCCCAGCCGAACGGCCCGCACGCGAACGGCCAGCAGGACAACGGAGCCCGCGACAACGGCCCGCACGCGGGTGGCGACCAGCCCCGAGCGGAGGCCACCCGCCCGGAGCAGGCCGACGCCCGGCGCGACGGCGACGCCCGAGACGCGGAGATCGCCGTGCCGGCCCAGCGCGTACCGCAGCCGGAGAAGGCCGCCAGCGAGGCGGAGTAGCCCGGCGGCTCCAGCCGTGCCGACGATTCCGGCAAAATGCTCCCTATCTGCACATCTGTTGCTTAGCTTGGGGCATGAACGCATTGGATCCTCGGGCTACTCGCCGTCGTGGCATGGTCAGCGAGAGAGTGTCGGTGCGGGTCGTCACCCGGCCGGACCGCGGCCGGGCGGCCGATGTCTTCGCCGCCGAGGTCCGGGCGATGACCGATGTCGTCGACGACCTGCGCCCCGGTGAGTGGTCGCAGCCGACCATGAGCGCCGGATGGTCCGTACGCGATCTGGTCGCCCACGTCGGTGGCCAGTGGGAAGAATTGGCTCGCTTCGATCGGCTGCTGCGCCGGCTGTTGGTAGGCCGCCGCCGCTACCCCGCGCGGATCGTGCTCGACGGCCACAACCAGGTCCAGATCGACGACGTGGCTGACCAACCGACGAGCGTCGTCGTCGAACGGATGCACCGCTTTGGGCCGGCCGCCGTCCGCGGGGCTCGCAGGTTGCCGGGGCTGGTCCGCCGGACCCCGAGCCGCTGGTTCTTCCCCGAGCCGCCGCTGACCGAACCCGACCTCGGGTACGTCTTCGACGTCCTGTCCGCGCGCGACACCTGGATGCACCGGCTCGAAATCTGCCGCAGCACGAATCGCGAATTCGTGGTGAACGCGCACGATCACGACGTTGTCGGCCAGGTCGTCCGCGATCTCGGCGTCGACTGGACCGGCCCGGCCATCACGCTGGAGTTGAGCGGTCGAGCCGGCGGCACCTGGACGCTCGGCGGGGACCATCCGACCGAGACGGTGTCGCTGGACCCGCTGGAATTGGCGCTGCATCTGTCCGGCCGACCCACGAGCGGCATCACTCCGGACAGCCCGCTTTACGGAGCCCGCACCGTCTTCTGACCGTACGGTTAACTCAAGACCAACGGGCCTCGACGGCGCCCACGCGTTAGGCGAAGATGGCGGGCATGCTTCGTGTCCACCCCCATCGTGCCGCCGCTCTGGCCGCCATCGCGCTCGCCGCCACCCTCGGCCTGGCCGGCTGCAAGGCCGCGCAGGCCTCCGTCACGTCGGCGACATCCGACTCGTCCGCGCCGGCCACCTCGTCGGCACCGTCGGCGACCCCGACCACGAGCGCGCCGGCCACCCCGCCACCGTCCCCGTCGCCGTCGAAGCCGCCGGTCAGCTTCCTCAAGCTGAAGCTGCACAGCAAGGGCACGACCGTGACGCTGCTGCAGCGACGGCTGACCGCGCTCGGCTACTGGGTGGGCAAGGCCGACGGCAAGTTCGGCGACTCGACCCAGCAGGCCGTCTTCGCCCTCCAGAAGGCGGCCGGCATCTCGCCCTCCGGCACGATCACGACGGCCACGCAGAAGGCCCTGCTCGCCGGCACCCGGCCGAGCGCGCGAAGCAAGACGGGCACGCTGATCGAGATCGACCTCAAGCGTGACCTGATCATGTTCGTGACAAACGGGCAGGTCAAGTACATCCTCAACACCTCGACCGGTGGCGGGTACACCTTCATGCAGGACGGCCAGCGCAACGTCGCGATCACACCGAAGGGCCACTTCACGACCTACCGCACCGTGGACGGACCCGATCACGGGCCGCTCGGCCTGCTGTGGCGCCCGCGCTACTTCACCGGCGGCGTGGCCATCCACGGCGACAGTTACGTGCCGGCGCACCCCGTCTCACACGGCTGCGCGCGGATCAGCGACGAGGCGATCGACTGGATCTGGTCGGCCCACCTGGACCCGATCGGCACGAAGGTCTGGGTTTACTAGGGTCCTGCCGCAAATTCCGTTCGGGCGCGCCGCGATCCGGGCGCAACCGAACGGCAGCTTTTCAGACCGACCCTAGGGCCGTGTCCTGCGGAGCATGGTGAGGCGGGGCCGGGCCGACCTAGAGCGTCCGTCGCACCGATTCGAGCTGCATATCGAGCAGGATCGTCGTGGCCGCGTGGCGTCCGTTGGCGAGCGCTCCCTGGATCGAACTGGTGGCCCGGTGATCGCCGCACACGTAGCGCCCCGGTGCCACGCGCACCCGCCGGCGCAACGCGTGCGGGGCCGACATCGAGGGAAGCGCGCGCGGCACGGTGTAGGTGCGGACCAGGTCCCATTCGCCCGTGCCGTAGATCGCTGCGATGCGGACGCGGACCCGCCTCTCGACGGCCCCGATGTCTTCCGGCACGCCGAGCACGGAGGTCGCCACGAGCGTGGTGCCGCCGGGCGCATAGTCGGGTGCGACGGCGGAGATCGGCACGGAATTGGTCAGGACGCCGCCGTGCGGATCGACGAGGAGCAGCGGCTTCACACCGGTGAGAGACCGCGTCGCGTGGTAGAACGTCGTGACACCGTGCCAACTCGGCGCCGCGACGCCGAGCAGCGACTCGGCGCCTGAGGCATCGGTCGCCACAAGAACGGTCGGGGCGTCGATCCGTTCCCCGTCGGCGGTGACCACACCGTCGGTGCCGACCTCACGCACTCGGGTCGAGTAACGGACCGGCAGACCCGACGCGAGCTGGTCCGGGATCGCCTGCATGCCCAGCGCCGGCACCGCCGCACCGCCGCGCAGAAATGCCCGCCACATCAGCAGGAAGAAGCGGCTCGACGTCTCCAACTGGTCTTCGAGGAACACGCCGGCGAGAAACGGCCGCAGCACGCGATCCACCATGCGCGGTGACACATTGGAGAACCGAAGCTCGTCGAGCGTCGGGCGATCGGAGCGCCGCTTGATCCGCGCCGCCGACCCGAACGCGGCCCGGGCCGACAGCGTCGACAGCGTCAACGCGTCACTGACGGAGACCAGGCGGTTGGCCAGGCTCACGGCCGCGTGCAGCGGATCGGGGCCGAGCTCGCGCAGGTGACCGTCTTCGAACACGCCGACGCCTCGATGGAAATGCCGCAAGCGAAGAGCTTCAAGATCAAATTCACGGGTCATCGCCGGGTACGCCGGGCACGTGACCTGAAACCCGCGATCGAACCGGAATCCGTCGGCCACATCGGTGCGCACCCGACCGCCGGGCGCTGTGTCGGCTTCGAGAACCACGACCTCGACACCCGCCGCGGTCAGGTGCCGGGCCGCGGCGAGTCCGGCTAATCCGGCACCGACGATCACCACGTCCGTCATGCGTCCATACTTACAGCAATCGGTGCCGAGCGGTCGCGCGTGCGCCTTCCCGCGTCTGCCGTTTACTCGGCCGTGGGCGGCGCCAGGTCGGCTTCGACCTCGAGCACGATCTGCACCTTGTCGCCGAGCGCCATGCCGCCGCCCGGGATCGGGCCGTTGTAGCTCACGTTGAAGTCGTTGCGGTTGATCTCGGTCGTCGCGGAGAAGCCGGCCTTCACGGCGCCCTCTTGCGGGCCAGGTCCGAAGCCGGGGGCTTCGAGCGCGAGCACGACCGGCTTGGTCACGCCGCGGATCGTGAGGTCGCCGTCGACGAAGAACTCACCGTCTTCGTAGCGGATGCCGGTCGACGTGAAGGTGAGCGCGGGGTGGTTCGCGGCGTCGAAGAAGTCGGCCGAGCGGATGTGGTCGTCGCGCATCGAGTTGTTCGTGTTGATGGACGTCGCTTCGATCGACACCGAGACCGTCGAGTCCAGCGGGTTGGCCGCGGTCACGATCTCACCGGTGAACGCGCCGAAATGGCCCCGAACCTTGCTCACCATCATGTGCTTGATGACGAAACCGACGTGCGAGTGCACCGTGTCGATCTTCCAGGTGCCGGCCACGTAACCCGGGATTTCTACGTCGGTGATGGTCACGATTCTCCTTGAGGATGTAGGGTCGCCTGATGGTTACCGATGTTTCCTCGGTACCTTTTCGGAACCATATACATCCCGACAGATCGTGTGTAGAAGGCACTTTTAGCTGCCTCGGTTCCCTGGAGGTGACCATGACGACGGCGTCCCCGCAGCTCCCGGAGCCGTTAGACCCGTTCGGATGCCAGGCCCGCGAGGTGCTCGACCTCGTCGCGGACAAGTGGTCGCTCTACGTCGTGGCGTTCCTCGGCGCCGGCCCTCAACGCTTCACCGAACTCAAACGCGGCATCACCGGCATCAGCCAGCGCATGCTCACGGTGACCCTGCGCGCGTTGGAGCGCGACGGCATCCTCTCCCGAACGGTGTTCGAGGTGATGCCGCCGCACGTCGTCTACGAACTCACCCCGATGGGGTCGACGCTGATGTGCGCCACGGCGTCGTTGGTGAAGTGGAGTTCGGAAAACCTGGAACAGATCAACAAAGCTCGTGCCGCGTACGACGCCCGCGCCGGAAATTCGGCGCCAAGAACCGCGTCCGGAACCGGGCCCGGTCCGGTCATCGGCTAGCATGTCGAAGGGCCGTGACTGGCGCGCTGGGATGGATCAACCATCGGGAAGCGGCTCGATCGATTCCGATCCTGTGCCGTGCGCCTGGGCCTCCCCATGACCGACTTGGAGGCACCTTTATGAGCGCATCTGAATCTCGCGAGTCCCAGGCGTTCCGCGCCAGCCTTGACGTCGTCCGGGCGGTCGAGCCACGCATCGCCGACGCGATCGCCGCTGAACTCGCCGACCAGCGCGAGTCGCTGAAGCTGATCGCCAGCGAGAACTACGCCTCGCCGGCCGTGCTGCTCGCGATGGGCAACTGGCTGAGCGACAAATATGCCGAGGGCACGATCGGCCGCCGCTTCTACGCCGGCTGCCGCAACGTCGACACCGTCGAGTCCATCGCCGCCGAGCACGCGAAAGAGCTTTTCGGAGCCCAGCACGCGTACGTGCAGCCGCACTCCGGCATCGACGCCAACCTCGTCGCGTTCTGGGCCGTGCTGGCGCAGAAAGTCGAGGCACCCGCACTCGCGAAAGCCGGCGTACGCCAGGTCAACGACATGTCCGAGGCCGACTGGGCGGAGTTGCGGCACGCCTTTGGTGACCAGCGGATGCTCGGCATGTCCCTCGACGCCGGCGGCCACCTGACGCACGGCTTCCGGCCGAACATCTCCGGCAAGATGTTCCACCAGCGCAGCTACGGCACCGATCCGACCACCGGCCTCCTGGACTACGAAGCCCTTCGGGCCACCGCTCGCGAGTTCCGTCCGATGATCATTGTCGGTGGCTACTCGGCGTACCCCCGTCTCGTGAACTTCCGCATCATGCGCGAGATCGCCGACGAGGTCGGAGCGACCCTGATGGTCGACATGGCACACTTCGCCGGCCTGGTCGCGGGCAAGGTGCTGACCGGCGACTTCGATCCGGTGCCGCACGCGCAGATCGTCACGAGCACCACGCACAAGACGCTCCGCGGCCCGCGTGGCGGCATGGTGCTGTGCCAGAGCGAGTTGGCGGACCAGGTCGATCGCGGCTGCCCGATGGTGCTCGGCGGCCCGCTGCCGCACGTGATGGCGGCGAAGGCCGTCGCGTTCGCGGAGGCGAAGACCGAGAGCTACCGCACCTACGCGCAGGCCGTCGTCGACAACGCGAAGACCCTGGCCGAGGGCCTGATGCGCCGCGGCCACAAGCTCGTCACCGACGGCACCGACAACCACCTCGTCCTGATCGACGTCTCGCATGACGGGCTGACCGGCCGGCACGCCGAGGCAGCGCTGCTCGAATCCGGCATCGTGACCAACCGCAACTCGGTGCCGGGCGACCCGAACGGTGCCTGGTACACCTCCGGCGTCCGCGTCGGCACGCCCGCCCTCACCACCCGCGGCCTCGGCGCCGCCGAGATGGACGAGATCGCCGAACTCATCCACAGCGTGCTCACGAGCACCACCCCGGCGCCGGGTGCCGACGGAAAGCCGTCGCTCGCGAAATACGACCTCGACCCGTCGATCGCGTCGAAGGTCTCGCACCAGGCCGCCGAACTCGTCGGCGGGTTCCCGCTCTACCCGTCAGTGCACCTCGGCTAAGCCCTGTCTCGAAATCCGTTCGAGCGAGGCGCGAGCCAGGCGCCGATCCGACAAGGCTTGATCTTTGCCTGGATACCGCGTTTGTATCCAGGCAAAGATCAAACGCCGTCGGTCGGCGTCTGAGTCACGGCGCAGCCGAACGGCCGCTTTGAGACAGGGCCTGGGCGCATGCCGGCCGCACCGCCGGCTCGGCCCGTCAGTCCGGCACCGTGGGCCGGGCCGGCACCGTGGGGCGGGCCGGCACCGTGGGGCGGGCCGGCACCGTGGGGCGGGCCGGCACCGTGGGGCGGGCCGGCACCGTGGGGCGGGCCGGCACCGTGGGGCGGGTCGGCACCGTGGGGCGGGTCGGCACCGTGGGGCGGGCCGGCACCGTGGGGTGGGCCAGCACCGTGGACCGCACCGCTGGGGCCCCGGGTGGTGCCTTGCGGCCGAGCGGTGCGGCCGGGCCACGGTTGCCCGGCCGGGGCCACGGCTGCGCGGCCAGGCCACGGTTGCGCGGCCAGGGCACGGCTGTGCGGCCAGGCCACGGCTGTGCGGCCAGGCCATGGTTGCGCGGCCAGGGCACGGCTGTGCGGCCAGGGCACGGCTGTGCGGCCAGGCCACGGCTGTGCGGCCAGGCCCGGCGGTTCGGTCGGTCGGATCTTTGTGCGAGCTGATGATCGCGGCGATTACACACAGCTACTGATCGTCGGGATGGGACTGCGTCACACGTGGTGACGGTCGCACGGATCCTTTGTTGTCATGCGAGGGGCTTGTTACTGCTTACTCCCGCGCGGCACCGCACGCCGCCTGCGCGTGTCCGTTTCCATCAGGCGATTGGCGGCTCAGGCCCGCTACCGGGTGTCACTGACGCGCCAGCGTAAGCAATAACAAGCCCCTCGCATGACATATCGACGTTTTCCCCAGCGTCACCCCGGGTGACGGATCTTCACGGCATCCGGCTCCGAACCGCACGCGGGGATCCAGACCCGGTGGGTGGGTGCGGCGCTAGGCGTCGCGTGCGGGCTGACCGTAGACGTTCTGGTAGCGGGCGTAGAGGCGGTCGATGTCGGCCGGCGCGATCGGCACCGGGGCTCCGAGCTGGCGGGAGATGTGCACGGTGCGGGCGACGTCCTCGCACATCACGGCGGCTTTCACGGCGTCGCGGGGCGTCCGGCCGATCGTGAAAACGCCGTGGCTGCGCATCAGCACGGCCGGCGATCGGTTGTCCCGCAACGTTTCCACGATCCCCTGACCGATCGCGTCGTCGCCGATCAGCGCGAACGGACCGACCGGGATCTCGCCGCCGAACTCGTCCGCCATCGCCGTCAGCACGCACGGGATCGGTTCGCCCCGGGCGGCCCAGGCGGACGCGTAGGTGGAGTGGGTGTGCACGACGCCGCCGATGTCGGGACGGTGACGGTAGACGTACGCGTGGGCGGCCGTGTCGCTCGACGGTGCCAGGGTGCCCTCGACCACCGCGCCGTCGAGATCGCACACGATCATGGTCGCCGGGGTCAACGAGTCGTAGTCGACGCCGCTTGGCTTGATGACGAGCAGGTCGTGGCCGGGGACGCGCCCGGACACGTTGCCTGCGGTCCATGCGACAAGACCGTAGCTGGTCAACTGGGCGTGCAGCGCCGCCACGTCGGCCCGGGTCGCCCGGATCGCTTCCTGCCGGACCAGGTCAACCGTCGCCGTCATCGCCCGCTCGCCTTCTCGTCAGCCGTGCTCGACTCGACCGCGCCGGCATCCACAGCGCCTGACCCGAACGTGCGCGACCGGATCGCTCGCAGCCGCCGCATCACGTCGTTGCCGCCACGGCCGAACCAGTCGTGCAGCGCGCGATATTCCGCGTACACATCGTCATAAGCCTTTGATCGGTCTTGATCTGGCTGGTAAATCCCGATGTCCCGGCGACCCATCGCGGCCGCGGCCGACGTGACATCGGCGTAGGCGCCGGCGGCCACCGCGGCGTGGATGGCGCTGCCCAGGGCCGGGCCCTGCGCAGAGCCGACGACGCTGAGCGGCAATCGCGTCACGTCGCTGTAGATCTGCATGAGCAGGCGGTTGCGCGTGAGGCCGCCGGCGACGACGAGTTCCGTCACGGGCACGCCCGCTGTCTCGAACGCCTCGACGATCACGCGCGTGCCGAACGCTGTCGCCTCCAGAAGCGCGCGGTAGACGTCCTCGGGGCGCGTCGCCAACGTCAGGCCGACGATCAGACCGGACAACTCGTGGTCGACGAGCACCGAACGGTTGCCGCTCTGCCAATCGAGTGCGACCAGGCCGTGTCGACCGACCGGTTGCGGAGCGGCCAACTCGGTCAGCAGTTCGTGCAGGCTCAGTCCGCGCTCGGCGGCCTGTTCGACGTAAGCGGCCGGCACGAAGTCGCGCACGAACCACGCGAAAATGTCACCGACACCACTCTGCCCGGCTTCGTAGCCCCACAGCCCGTCCACGATCCCACCGTCGACCACGCCGCACATGCCGGGCACGTCGACGAGGTGGTCGGCGTTCATGACGTGACACGTCGACGTGCCCATGATGGCGACCATCTGGCCCGGCTCCACGGCGCCTGTCGCCGGCGCGGTCACGTGGGCGTCCACATTGCCGACGCAGACCGCGATGCCCTCGGGCAGGCCGGTCCACGCCGCGGCCTCGGCCGTGAGCGAACCCGCGCGCTCCCCCAGCCGGCCCAGTGGCGCGACGACCTTGTCCGTGACGAAGTCGGCGAATCCGGGGTGCAGAGCAGCGAGGAATTCCTTCGACGGGTACGCGTCGTCCTGATACATCGCCTTGTAACCGGTGCTGCAGACGTTGCGCAGGTAGACGCCGCTCAGCTGCCAGACAATCCAGTCGGCGGCTTCGACCCAGCGTTCCGCCCGCGCGTAGATTTCCGGATCTTCTTCGAGCACCTGCAGCGCCTTGGCGAACTCCCATTCCGACGAGATCTTGCCGCCATAGCGGGCGATCCAGGGTTCCGCGCGGGCGTGGGCGAGCTCGTTGATCCGGTCGGCCTGGCCCTGCGCGGCGTGGTGCCGCCACAGCTTCACATAGGCGTGCGGTCGATCGGCCAGTTCCGGCAGCTCGCACAACGGCGTGCCATCGGCCAGCGTCGGCAGCACCGTGCAGGCGGTGAAGTCGGTGCCGATGCCGATCACGTCGCTCGCCGTGCAACCCGCGGCCGCGACCGCTTTCGGCACCGCGTGGCGCAGCACCCCGACGTAGTCGGCGGGGACCTGAAGCGCCCATTCCGGCGGCAACGGCGTGCCGGACGCGACCAGCCGATCGCTCATCACCGCGTGCGGGTATTCGTAGACGGCGGAACCGATCTCGACCCCGTCGCGGACGCGCACGACGACGGCCCGGCCCGACAACGTCCCGAAATCGACGCCGACGACGACGCTCTCTGCCATGTTCGAACCCTTCGTCTCGCGCGGGCCGGCCCGATTCACAGTGTTATCGCTCACATATGATGCCGTCAAGACCGGTCGCTCACGGAGGCACGATATCCCGGCGCCTACCGGAATCAGCGCCGCCGACATCCACTTGAGAGCGTTAACATACGTTGGTGGGCCTGACATAATGATCCAGTGCTGGGCCCACGCGCAGACTCTGATGTTCCGTGGCTCCCCCGGCAACCACAGAACATCACGGAAGACCCGATCTACGACGCCAAACGGACGACGGCGTCACCGGACAGGCGGCCGTGCGGCGCGTCGGTCGTGACGGCGCCCGCGTGCGACAAAGCCGACATCACCCGGGTCGCGTCGGACGACCGGTAAATCGTGTGCGTCAACGTGAAATGGCGCAGCTCGGTGACGGTTTGCGGACCGACCTGGCCCAGCCGCGCCAGCAATGCCGATCGCAGCGGCGCGGCCTGCGGTTCGAGGGTGATCTCGATCGGGTGCGCGTGCGGATCTCCGGGGTCGCGGTATTCGACGCCGCCGAACTCGTCCACGGCCCACATCTCGTTCTTGAACGCTTCCAGGTTGTTCGCCCGGCCGGTGGCGAGGCTGATCAACGTCGGTCCACCGGCGCCCACGAACTCGACGCCCGTTGCCAGCGGGAAACCCGCCTCGTCGATGGCGGCCCGATGCCGCGGCCAGTCGCCGGCCGGCAGGATCGACAGCAACTCGGACGGGCGGCCGGCGGTCTGCGTCCAGGTCTGCGGCGCCGAGGTCCGCGCGCACACCAGCAGGGGCGCCCCGGCTGCTCCCCGGCCTTGACGGCGACCGGCAGCAGGTCGGCCGGAGCGCCATCGGCCAGGAGCACGGCCAGGTTCGGTGAAGTGCCGAGTTCGGCCTGGACGGCGTCCAGCCGGGCGGCGAGATCGGTGCCGGCGAGCGGTCCGACGACGAGATAGGTCAGACGGCGGGCCCGGAGCATGTCGTCGAACTCGGCGAGCGTACGCAACGCGGCCTCGGCCGTCAGCACGTTCGCCCCGTCCGCCACATCGAAACCAAGAGCGAACGTTGCCCGTTTTGCCCCGTGAAGGACGCTCGGTGTCCATACGTCGAGATATCGCACGAGGAGTTCCCGCGTCACGTCGGCGATGGTCATGCCCTCAGTGTCGCCTACGCTGGTCGGTATGACCGTCGTGGAGATCCCCGGATCGAAATCCATCACTGCGCGCGCGCTGTTCCTCGCGGCTGCCGCCGAGGGCACGACGGTGCTGCGCCGGCCGCTGCTCTCGGACGACTCGGAGGGCTTCGCCGAAGGCTTGATCACCCTCGGGTACGCGATCGATCGCCAGCCCGGCGCCTGGACGATCATCGGTCGCCCGGCCGGCCCGGCGGTGCGTGACGCCGACGTGTTCTGCCGCGACGGTGCCACGACCGCCCGGTTCCTGCCCGCCCTCGCGGCCGCCGGCACCGGTGAGTTCCGGTTCGACGCGTCCGCGCAGATGCGCCGCCGTCCGCTCGCGCCGTTGACCGGAGCGCTGCGCGATCTCGGAGTCGACCTGACGTTCCGGGGCGAGGAGGGGCATCACCCGCTGACCGTGCACGCCGACGGCATCAAGGGCGGTCACGTCACGCTCGACGCCGGGCTGTCGTCGCAGTTCCTGACAGCGTTGCTGCTGGTCGGTCCGCTGACGGCGGAAGGCCTCGACATCACGGTCACCGATCTGGTCTCCGCACCCTACGTGGAGATCACCCTCGCGATGATGCGGCGGTTCGGAGTCGACGTGACCCGCGACGGCGATACCTTCCACGTGCCCGCCACCGCGTACCAGGCGAATGATTATCTGATCGAACCCGACGCGTCGACGGCCAGTTACTTCCTCGCGGCGGCCGCGCTGACCGGCCGCAGTGTCACGATTCCGGGGTTGGGCGCCGGCGCGTTGCAGGGCGACATCCGCTTCGCGGATGTGCTGCGGGACATGGGCGCCGACGTCGACATGACGGCCGATTCGGTGACGGTGACCGGCCGTGGGCAGCTCCGGGGCATCACCGTCAACATGCGCGACATCTCCGACACGGTGCCGACGCTGGCCGCGATCGCGCCGTTCGCGAGCGGTCCGGTGCGGATCGAAGACGTCTACAACACGCGGGTCAAGGAGTGCGACCGGCTCGACGCGTGCGCGGAGAATCTGCGGGCGATGGGCGTCCCGGTGACGACGGGTCTCGATTGGATCGAAATCCAGCCGGCCGAGCCGCACGGAGCGCATATCGCGTGCCACGGTGACCACCGGATCGCGATGTCGTTCAGCATCACCGGGTTGCGCACGCCCGGCGTGACACTCGACGATCCGGGGTGCGTGCGCAAGACCTTCCCGGGGTTCCACGGCGCGTTGGCGGATCTGCGCGCGGCGTTCCAGTTGGACTGATCCTGGCCGCATGGTCGGCATTCTGACCGCGACTCGCCACCACGTCATATTGTCGCCATGATGTCCGGGTGACAGACAACGCGCAGCCGCCTACGCAAAAGATCCGTAGGGCTCCTCGAACCACCCCCACGAACGAAAACATTGTCACGGGTACGGGTCCTGTCGCCGGCTCCGGCCCGATCGACGCCGCGCCCGTCGACTCTGTTCCCGTTGACGCCTCGCCGGTCGACGCCACTCCGGTTGACGCCGCTCGCGTTGACGTGGCCGCGAAGGTTCCGACGCCGAGGGCCGTGCCGAGAGCCCGCGCACCGAAAGCGACGACCGCTTCTACCGCTTCGGCCGCGACGGCACCCGCCACCCCGGGCGGCACCATCATCGCCGGCGACGGCAGTGTCGCGACGCTGGTGCGGGCTCCCGTCGCCGTGCACCAGGCCGGTGAGGTGCTGCGGATCGGTCGCCACCAGGACAACGACATCGTGCTGCCGGACCTGCGCGCCTCCCGCTTCCACGCGGAGTTGCGGCACATCGGCGACACGTACGAGATCGTGGATCTGGGCAGCACGAACGGCATCCACCTCAACGGCCAGGACGTCACCCGCGCGCGCCTGACCCAGGGCGACCGCGTTTCCGTCGCCCGTCACGACTTCGTCTTCGACGGCGCCCACCTGCACGAGTTCGTCGACACCGGACCCGCGTCGCTCTTCGCGGACGACCTGAGCGTGCAGATCGGCAAGTCCACGTTGCTCGACGATGTCAGCTTCGCCGTGCAGGAGGGTTCGCTCGTCGGTGTCATCGGCCCGAGCGGCTGCGGCAAGTCCACGCTGATCAAGGCCGTGACCGGGCTGCGCCCCGCCAATCAGGGCCGGGTGCAGTACGACGGCCGCAACCTCTACGAGGAGTACGCCGAACTCCGCTACCGCATCGGCATGGTTCCGCAGGACGACGTACTGCACCGGCAGCTGACCGTCCGGCGGGCCCTGCGCTTCGCCGCGTCGCTGCGGTTCGCCGACGACGTGCCGCGCAAGGAACGGCTGCACCGGGTCGACGAGGTGATCGGCATGCTCGGCCTGAGCGATCGGGCGAACCAGCGCATCACGACGCTCTCCGGCGGCCAGCGCAAACGTACGTCGGTCGCGCTCGAACTGCTCACCGAGCCGTCGCTGCTGTGCCTCGACGAGCCGACCTCGGGTCTCGACCCGGCGCTGGACCGTGAGGTGATGCGGGAGTTGCGGCGGCTCGCCGACAGTGGCCGGACCGTCATCGTCGTCACCCACAGCGTGCTCCACCTGGCGATGTGCGACCGCGTCCTGGTCATGTGCCTTGGCGGGCGGATGGGCTACTTCGGACCGCCGGAAGGTGTGCTGGAGTTCTTCGGCGCCGCCGACTATGCGGACGTGTTCGAGATGATCACGAGCGACGCCAACGCCTGGTCGCTGCGCTACCGCAACTCCGACGTCTACCGGGAACACGTCGGCGAGGTCGTCCTGCAGCTGACGACCGGCGGGTCCGTCCAGGTGCCGCCGACGGCCGCCGTCGAAACGCCACCGGCTGCGACCCCGGCCCCGGCAGCGACCCCGGCACCCGCCCGCAACCGCACCCGGACCCGCCGCACCGGCCGTCGTGCCGGTCACGAACAAGCGGCGCAACCCGGTCGGCGCGATCCGGCAGTTGATGACGCTGTCGGCACGGATGGTCGCGGTGATCCTCTCCGACCGCGGCTACGCCCTCTTCCTGCTCGGGTTGCCGCTCGTGCTGGCTCTGCTCAGTCACGCCGTACCCGGAAAACTCGGGTTAGGTCCTGATCACACCTTCACGCTGGAGGCGCAGCGCCTACTGGTGGTGCTCGCGGTCGGCGCGTCGTTCATCGGCATCGCGGTGTCGATCCGCGAAGTGGTCGGTGAATCCGCGATCTACGCACGCGAACGCGCGGTCGGCATTTCCGCCGGCGCCTACCTCGGCTCGAAGCTGGTCGTGTTCTTCATCGTGGACGTGATCCAGTGTTCGCTGTTCACGTGGCTCTCGCTGCTCGGCCGGCCCGGTCCGGCGACACCGCTGATCTTCCAGCACGCCTGGCTCGTCGAGATCATCATCCCGGTCGCGCTCGTCGCGTTCGTCTCGACGATCCTCGGCCTGGTCGTCAGCATCCTGGCCAAGAGCGTCGAGCAGACGACGCCGGTGCTTGTCGTCGTCGTGATGGCACAGCTCGTGCTCTCCGGCGGCCTCTTCCTGCTCACCGGCGACAAGATTCTCGACTGGATCTCGTTCATCGCGCCGACCCGCTGGGGCTTCTCGGCCGGCGCGTCGAGCGTCGACCTGCTGCACACGCTGCCGGCGTTCATCAGCGACCCGCTGTGGGTGCACACGACGTCGGCGTGGTGGCGCTCGATCGGCTGGCTTTGCGTGCAAGCGGTCGTGCTCACGGTGCTCGCGCGCCTCGCCCTACGCCGCCGCGAACCCGGCAAGAAGGATTGATAGCCGGAGTCACCCGCTGGAGTCACTCCCGGCGAATTCGCGTCGGGAGTGACATGGTGCGCTTTAGGCTGAGTTGTCAGCATGCTCGCGTTGTGTGGCCGGTCGTCGATTGACCGGCCTGAAAACCCAAGACCCTACTAAACGCAAAGCCCTCCGCCGCAGGGTGCACCGCTATGCAGCGGCCAGACCGGTCGGCCGAACGGGGAGTGTTGATGGCTCGAGGAAAAGCAGTCGACGTTGACGCCTTCTGGGAAGACGGCTACACGATCATCCGGAATGTCTACTCGAAAGACGAGATCCAGGCCATGCGCGAGGCGGTCTTCGCCTCGAAGGCCAACGGCCCCGGCGATCTCCTGTCCAACCCGAAGATGCGCAGCGTGCTGACCGACGGCAACATGGTCAACATCGCCTCGCAGGTGCTCGGCAGCGACGACATCTGGTACATCGGTGACAGTTCCTTCACAATCAACTCCGGCCAGCGTGGTTTCCACAAGGACAACGCCGACCGCAAAGATCCCAACGCGCCCGACTGGACCAACGGCCGTTACACGGTGCTGCGGTTCGGCATCTACCTGCAGGACCACTGGACCCACACCGGCGGCCTCAACCTGCGGGCGAAGTCGCACAACACGACCGACCACAAGTTCGGTGACAACGTCTACCTGCGCACCCGGGTCGGTGACGTCGCGGTCTGGAGCCTGCGCACCACGCACAGCGGCAACGGCGCGCTGCTCAAGTGGCCGTGGCGCTCCAGGTTCCCGGAGCCGCGCGAGATCAAGAACCTGCCGAAGTGGAAGGTCGCGAAGCCCGACGGCGACCGCCTGGCCGTGTTCGCGGCGGTCGGTCTCAACGACGCGCACCACGACCGTTACGTCGAATACTTGAAGTCGCGCACCTACATCGTCAACGCGCTGCGCAACGGGCGTTTCGACGAGGAGGCGCTGGCCGCGGCCAAGAGCGCCGGTCTCAACGTGCGTGACGTCGCCAAGGAGATCGAGGGCGACGACACCGTCGGCAAGAACGAGAAGTGGGAGCCGATCCCCTACACGACGAGCGTCTGAACACCTTGTTGCTTCTCTCGGAGGCCGGGCCCGCACGGGTCCGGCCTCCGGTCTTTAATATCGGGTATGTTTCGCGCTCGCCTGACCGACGATGCCGAGCTGCGACCGCTGGAGCCGTGGCAGGCCGACGAGTTCTTCGCGCACATCGAGCGTGCCCGGCGGCACATCGCACCGTGGGTCCCGATTCCGCATCGTGTCGTCGATCCGGCCAGCGCGCGCGAGTGGCTGCAGCGCTGGGCCGACATGCGAGCGCGCGACGCCGGTCAGGTCTTCGGCATCTGGCTGCGCCAGCCGGGGGGCACCGACCTGCTCGTCGGTGGCACCCTGTTTCCCCAGTTCAGCACCGAGCGCAGCACGTGCGAGGTCGGCGTCTGGGTCGAACCCGCCGCCGAGGGCAGGTTCCTCGTGACCGCGGCTTGCGTCCAGATGATCGACTGGGCCGTGCACGATCGGGGCATCGTCCGCGTCGAATGGCACACGAGCCCGCGCAACGTCCGCAGCCGCGCGGTCGCACAGCGCCTGCACATGGTGCACGAGGGCACGCATCGGTCATCGTTCGTGCTCAACGGCGAACGCCAGGACACCGAAGTGTGGGCGGTGCTCGCGGCCGAATGGGTCAAGGCGCGGCCGAGTGCTTCCGACGTGGTATCCCGATGACCGCTATCGCTCTGCTGCCTCCCGCGATAGCAGAGCGATAGCGCCGAACCCGACAACCCAGGGTCTTTTGAAAGGCCGTTCGAGCCAGACCCTACGACCGATCCGCCAGGTACGCTGCCGCCCGCGCCCGCAGCCGCGCATGGGTGCCGTCCATCGTCGGCGCCGTCGGCAGCCACTCCTTCCGCATCTTCGCGACCGCCGTGTAATTCGGGTCGACGACGTTGGCCAGCGGTGATTCGACCGCCTGCGACACCAGTTGGTAGGCGTCGAGCGTGGCCAGTCCATAGTCGGCCGCGACCCATTGCACGAGATCGAGTTGCGCGATGCGGAACGCGTCCTCCAGCGGGCGGGCGGAACCGATCGTCATGATGTGGCTGTCGGACTCGATCCGCGGCCACGGGCACGCCTGCCCCTTGATCAGGTCGACGATGAGCACGGTGTCCATCGCGCATTCGACGGCGACACCGCAGGTCTCCCCCTCGCCCTGGCGCGCGTGCCCGTCACCGAGCGAGAACAGCGCCCCGGGCACGTTCACGCCGAGGTAGCACGTCACTCCGGCCCGCATTTCGGGCGTGTCCATGTTGCCACCGTGCGCGTCGGGCACCAGGGAGGATCGGGCTTCCAGGTTCGGCGGGGCCACGCCGACCGTGCCGTGCATCGGATCCATCGGCAGTTCCACGCCGAAGTCGCCGAACCGCGACTGAAAGCGGCACGCCCGGCGCTCCCGATCGAGTTCCCAGATCCACACGACCTCGGGCAGCGGCTCGTGCAGCGACGCGGTCGCGTGCGTCGAACTGAGCGCCCCGAACAGCGGCACCGTGGTCGAGGCGGCCCAATCGCGGGCCGGTTCGATCGACACGAAATGGATCGCGAGCGTGTCTCCTGGCTCGGCTCCCTCGATGAAGAACGGGCCGGTCTGAGGGTTCACGAACGGAAATTCAATGACTTTCGAGACCAGATCGTCGACTCCGCGTACGCGGCCGCCGAAGCAGTCCTCCGTGAACACTTCCAGCACGGTGCCCGGCGCGACGCTGGCGACCGGCGGCACCCCGCCGAAGGTCCAGGCGTAGTCGGACGGCTCGGGGCGGTAGGAGACGACGCTCATATCCGGATACGGTACGACCATGGAGACACGGACGATCGACTGGGACGCCGGAGCCATCGTGGCCATCGATCAGTGCGCGTTGCCGCACGCGGACATCACGTTGCGCATTACCGATGTCGACGCCCTGATCGACGCGATCACGCGCCTGGCCGTGCGGGGCGCGCCCGCTCTCGGCGGCGCGGGCGCGCTGGGCGTCGCCCTCCTGGCACAGCAACACCCCGACAACCTCGCACTGGTACGCGTACGGGCCGAAGACCTCGCTGCCGCCCGTCCGACCGCCGCGAACCTGCGATGGGGTGTGACCCGTGCGCTGAGCCGGCTCGACGAGGGGCCGGCTGCCGTGCTGGCCGAGGCGCTGGCCGTGCTGGAGCAGGACGAGACGGCCAACCGGGAAGCGTCCCGCCGTGCTGCCGACGAGATCCGTGACCTCTGCGAACGGCGTCCGCTGCGGATCCTCACGCACTGCAACGCGGGCCGGCTCGCGACCGTGGCCTGGGGCACCGCGCTCGGCGCCGTCCGCGCTCTGGCCGAGGCCGGCGACGTCGAATCCGTGCTCGCCGACGAGACCCGGCCGCTGCTGCAGGGCGCTCGGCTGACAGCCTACGAACTGGCCGAACTCGGGATCCCCTACCGCGTCTGCCCCGACTCCGCGGCCGCGGCGGCGATGTCACTCGGCCTGGTCGACGTGGTGATCGTCGGCGCGGACCGGATCGCGCACAACGGCGACGTCGCGAACAAGGTCGGCACCTTCTCGGTCGCGCTCGCGGCGAAGCGGCACGGCGTCCCCTTCATCGTGGTGGCCCCGGAGTCCACCGTGGACGACACGATCGCCTCCGGTGCCGACATTCACATCGAGCAGCGTGATCCCCGCGAGGTCACGCACTTCGCCGGGCAACTCGTCACGCCGGTCGGTGCCGATGCGTTCAATCCCGCGTTCGACGTGACGCCGGCCGATCTGGTCACCGCGATCGTCACGCAGGATCGGGTGTGGCGGCCCTAAATCCGTAGGATCGAAGCTTCTCCGCGACCAGGGCGATCTCGGCGGCCGGCAGCAGCCGAGGCGATCCCGCCGCCGACGCCCGCAACCACACGTCGCAGAGCCATTCGAGGTACTGCGCCCGGGCGTACGCCTCCGCCAGCGAACCGCCCACCGTCAGCGCGCCGTGGTTTCCGAGAAGGCATCCGGTCCGGCCGCTCATCGCCACGGCCATGTTCTCGGCGAGTTCCGGCGTGCCGTACGTCGCGTACGCCGCCACGCGGACCGGCCCGCCGAACATCGCGACGAGGTAGTGCAGCGACGGCAGTTCGTCGACGAGCGTCGAGACCGCCGTCGCCGCCGGCGAGTGCGTGTGCACCACCGCGACGGCGTCCGTCAACGCGTACGCGGCGATGTGCATCGGCAGTTCGCTCGTGGGTGGTGACACCCCGTCGACCACGGTGCCGTCACGCCGGCACACGGCGACCGACGCCGCCGTGACCGCGTCGTAGGGCACGCCGCTCGGGGTCACCGCGATCAGGTCGCCGACGCGCGCGGAAAGGTTCCCGGAGGTGCCGACGACGAGGCCGTCCGCGACCATCCGCCGCCCGAATTCGACGATGTCGTGCCGCTGTGCCGCGAGGAGATCCACGGCATCACGGTATATCCGACGTCCGTGGCCGTTCATCTGTCGCCGGCTTTGTAGCCCAGGACCGCCACGGAACGTCACTTTTCCGATCCGGTGACCCGTACCTGTGTGAGTGGCTTTGCTCTGCTCACCTCAAGGCCACAGACGACGGAGCATGACCAGACGAAGAGCGCGCTCTTGATCTTAATATTGTGTTCGCGCACGCCGAAGGCCGTGTCCACTCGAGGTGAGCAGAGCAAAGCTCCGATCAACACCTCTCTCGCCTCGACGAACTGACTACACCGCGTCACCTCGAACGACCAACGCATTCCGTGACGGCACGCACATCGGCTCGGCGACAACGATACGTTCGACGAGCGGCGACCGGCCGCGTCGCTGTTGCCGTGGCCGGACGACAGGTGGCCGTTGACGTGACACCGCGAGCACAAAGACCGCGGCGGCACACGCATGGCACGTGTGCCGCCGCTCCTCCACACCGAAACTTCGATCAGCTGGCGAACGTGAACCAGTTGACGCTGACGTAGTTGGCCGACTGGCCCGAGGTGAACTCGAGGAACACCGTGTGCGTGCCGGTCGTCGCGGTGATGTTCGCCGGCACCGTGGTCCACGCTTGCCAGCCGCCCGTGTTGCCGACCGCGAAACTGCCGATCGACGGGTTGGTGCGGCTGTCCAGGTGCACCTCGACCAGACCGCTGGCACCGCCGGTCGCACCCGAGGCCACCCGGGCCTTGAACTGCCCGAGCCCGCTGGTGCCGAAGTTGACGTTGTTGAACTGCAGCCAGTCGCCGTTGTTGAGCGAGGTCACGTCCTGCCCGCCACCGGTGTCGGTGGTCGTCTCGGTCGTGGAACCGCCCTGCGCGTTGTACGCCTCCGCCTGGATCGTCGCTGTGGCACCCGTGCCGCCACCGGTGGGAGTCGGCGTCGGCGTGGGTGTCGGGGGCGGCGTGGTGGACCCGGACCCGGTCGGCCCGCCCGGGAACGTGAACCAGTTGACGCTGACGTAGTTGGCCGGCTGCCCGGAATTGAATTCCAGGAAGACCGTATGCGTGCCGGTCGTCGCGGTGATGTTCGCCGGCACCGTGGTCCACGTCTGCCAGCCGCCGGTGTTGCCGACCGCGAAACTGCCGATCGACGGGTTGGTCCGGCTGTCCAGGTGCACCTCGACGAGGCCACTCGCGCCTCCGGTCGCTCCGGACGCGACGCGAGCCGAGAACTGGTTGACGCCGGTGGTGCCGAAGTTGACGTTGTTGTACTGCAGCCAGTCGCCGTTGTTGAGCGAGGTCACGTCCTGCCCGCCGCCGGTGTCGGTGGTCGTCTCGGTCGTGGAACCGCTTTGCGCGCTGTAGGACTCCGCCTGAATCGTCGAGCCAGCGCCGATGCCCGTGGTCGGTCCGGTGGGGGTCGGCGTGGGCGTCGGGGTCGGAGTCGGGGTGGGCGTCGGCGTCGGGGTCGGTGTGGAGCCGGTCGGCGTCGGGGTCGGCGTGCTCGATCCGCCGGTCGTCTCGACGGTCACGTAGTCGACGCTCATGGCCGCGCCCGACGATGTCGCCGCCGACGGTGACCCGCACCCGCAGATCGCGTTCGGATAGGCCCCGCCGATGGCCAGGTTCAGGATCGCGAAGAAGCCGTGATCGACCGCGTTCGTCCAGGTGGTCGCGTCGACCTGACTCTGATTGACGGTCCACTGGGTGACGCCGTCGGTGGAGAAGCGAAGCTGCTCGGCGCCGGCGTGCGACCGGTCCACCACGACCGAATACGTGTGGTAGGCGGTCTGGCAGCCGCTGCACGCGAGCAGGCCGCTGCCGATACCGGTGGTCTCGTTGCACGGGCCGCCCGGATCTACTCCACAGTGGAACGTATGGGACACCTGCGACAGCGCGTTGACGTCCTCCATGATGTCGAGTTCGCCGATGCTGGGCCAGTTCGTCGCGCCGACCGGGCGGGCGGCCGCGCCCATCGCCCAGAACGCCGGCCAGTAACCGAGGCCACTCGCGGGATTCGGCTGCTCGATCGAGGCCGAAATCTGCATCTGGCCGCCGACGGGCGCGGCGAAGTCGGTGCGGGCGGTCTCGATGCGGCCGGACGTCCAGTTGCCGGACGCGTCCTTGATCGGCTTGATCTCCAGGTGCCCAGCGCCGTCGAGGAACACGTTGTTCGTGCTGTTCGTGTTGGACTCGACCTCACCCGTGCCCCAGTTGCCGGCCCCGCCCGGGTAACTCGTGCCGAGGTCGTAGATCCAGTTGGCGGACGACGGCGCCGTGCCGGCCGTGCCGTTGAAGTCGTCGCTGAAGACGGTGGTCCACCCCGTCGCCGGCGGTGGGGCGCTCGCGTTGGCCATCAACGGCACCGCGACCAGCGCCGCGATCGGCAGGACCACCGCGGCGGCCACGAGCAATCCCCGTCTACGCAGCTCAAATGCTTTCCGCATAACCGAACACACCTCGATCTGATCGGCCCCGTGACGGTCCGGAAACGTTTCCGGGTTGTCCATACAGTTACTGCGGTGTTTCCCAGTGATTGACAGGAAGTATCGACGTTCGTCATTGTAGGTGTCAAGACCTTACACAACACGTTCTTTACAGTTCTTCCACGGGTACGGCCGCTCCGCACGGAACGATCCGGATGCGTTTCCGGCGGACGAAACCGACCTGGTTCTACGTACCCATGTGCGACTAAGATTTTGATCTGTCGCTCTTAGAGGGTCCTGTTGAAGGGCCTGGAATCCTTACGGGACAGGCGAGCCGCGTGATCGACATTAGAGAGTTGGCACGACTCAGCGGCTTCTCGGCCGCCACCGTGTCACGGGCGCTCAACGACCGGCCCGAGGTCAGCCCGGAGACGCGGGCCCGCATCATCGAGTTGGCCGCGCAGCTCGGTTACTCCCCCAGTCAGCCGGCCCGCACACTGGTGCGCAAGCGTTCCGACACGATCGGCCTCATCTGGGACACCGGCTATGACGCCGAGGGGCGGCGGCACCCGTTCCTCCAAGACCTGCTGGTCGCGTTGAAGGTGCCGCTCGGCGCCGCCGGTTATCACCTGATGCTGCTCTCGACCGCCGAGGCCGACGCCGGTGTTGACACCTACCTGCGGGCGACCCGGCAGCACAGCCTCGACGGCGTGATCCTGATGGGCATCGACGACAGCCATCCGGCGATCACGGCGCTCGTCGACTCCGGGGTCGCCTGTGTCGCCGTCGACCACGCGTTGCACGGGCCCCGCACGACCTATGTCAGCTCCGACAACCGCACCGGCGCCGGCACCGCCGTGGCGCACCTGCACTCGGTCGGCCGCCGCCGGATCGCGATCATCACCGGTCCGCTCAATCTGATGCCGGCATCGGAGCGCCTGGCCGGTTACCGCTATCAGAGCGCGCGTCTCGGTCTCACCTTCCGCCCGGACTACGTCGCGACCGGCGACTTCTTTCTGGCCAGCGGCTATGACGCGACCCGGCGGCTGCTCGAATCACCCGAGCCGCCCGACGCTATTTTCGCGGCCGGCGACGAGATGGCGATCGGCGCGATGCACGCGATCGTCGATGCCGGGTTCTCGGTGCCCGACGACATCGCGGTCGTGGGCTTCGACGACATCGAGTCGGCGTCGCTGGTGCGGCCGGCGCTGACCACGATCGCCCAGGACGCGCGCGCGATCTGCACGAGTGCCGTGGAAGCGTTGCTGCAGATCATCAAGGACGACGAACCGCACGCGATCCCGGGTCCGCAGACGATTCCGACGAAACTGATCATCCGCAATTCGTGCGGCGCGAAACCGCGATAGGCCGGATTCGTGCGGCGCGAAACCGCGATAGGTGGAGGCGCGCGTCGGCGCGGACCGTGGGGATAAAACCCGCCGCTATCGGGCATTGTCGATTCGACGATCACGGGATTGCTGCCGTTCGGTTTCTCATAAGTCGGAAATGTCGGTATGGTTTCGCGGTCGGGCCGAGGCTTCGGAGAGTTTTCGGTGTGATAACACCGTTTTCTCTCCGGAGCCCTCATGACTTCCGCTCCGGGACGCTGCGGTCCGTGCTAATGCGGCCGTCGTGCACGGGGTGGCAGTTTCATGCGGCCGGCCGATGAGACGAGACGCGTGTGCCGGATCTTCGTGACTCAACGTGTTCCCTCGAGATTGGCTGGCACTTGTTGTCGGGGGCTTGTTATTGCTTACTTCGAGGAAACACGGCCACTGACCTGCACAGGGCGGCTTTCGGCCGAGACTGTGGCAGGAAAGCGTCGTCACAGCGAGTCATCGCAGCGAGTGGTTGGGGCCAGTCACGACTGGCCGTTTGTCGCGTCACCCTCGCCGCCGACACGATCACGGCCGTTCGCCCGCCGCCGCCACAATCGCCGCCGCCCCGCTACCGTCGCTCGCTCCCGTCGCGGTCACTCACGCACGGTCGCCGCGGACACGATCACGGCCGTTCGCCCGCCGCCGTCACAATCGCCGCCGCCCCGTTACCGTCGCTCGCCCCCGTCGCGGTCACTCACGCACGGTCCCCGCCGACACGATCACGGCCGTTCGCCCGCAGTCGACACGGTCACGGTTGCTCGCTCGCTCCCGACACGTTCACGGCCACACGACGCGCTCGTGATCAACGGAACCGTCACAGTCACGCTGGGTAGGCGCCCGGCTCGGCGAGATTCGGACACATCTGAGTTTGCGCACGTCGACTGCCGTGCCGCACCCAGGTAAGCAATAACGAGCCCCCAACACGACATCAGTCGGTTCGCGATCCGGATACGCGCTGTGACGATGCCAAGCCCTTCCGGCGACTCTCTCGCGATGACGGCGGGGCCAGAACCTGGGGGCCGCGGCCGCTGCCAAGGGACCACGTCCGGAAACCGTTACAACTGCAGCGTCTGACCGACGGTCAACTGTTGACGCTTGCCGTTGCCCAGCACCCAGGCCGATTGATGGCCCGCGACGGTGAAGAGATCCGGCCCGCCGACCAGCGCCGTCTCCTCATCGACCCCGACCAGCGTCACCCCGTCGTGATTCGGCAGAAACGGCTTGCCCAGGAAGTCGGGCACGCGGCCGAACATCCGGTCGAAATGTGGCAGCACCTGCAATTTCGGCAACAAGCCCAGACCCGGGCGGCCGTCGCCTCGGGGATGCCGCAGGTCGGGCACCCACGAGGCCATCGCCATCGCGCCGGCGCTGCATCCGGCCAGCGCCGCGCCGCCCTCCCACGCCACGACGATCGCCCGCCAGAGAGCCGTGCCGCGCAACGTGTCGGCCAGTAGCGACGGACTGCCGCCGGAGAGATAGATCAGGCCGGCGCCCGAGACCTGCGCGACGACGTCGGGATCGTCGGCCTGCTCGCGATTCGTGACAACGAGCGGCACCGATTCGACGCCGAGCCGGTCGGCCTGCGCCCTGCCGAGATCGACCCAGTACGCGATCCGCTTCGCACCCTCGCTCGTGGCGGCCGTCGGGATCTGCACGTATCGCGGCGGCCGGCCCTCGATCAGGCCACGCTCGACTTCCAGCATCGACGGGAGATATTCGCCGGAACCCACCAACGCCAACGGGCCATGTGCCATCCCGCGAGCCTATTACGGGGCCGGCACGATCTGCGTGGCGACGGGGTCGGCCGGGGCGGCTGCGCGATAGAGCAGGTCGCCGAGGCCCTCGCGATTGCAGACCGTGAGGATCACGTCGGTGCGCACGAGCTTCCGGCCGGCCGGCGGCACCCACAGCACCTGCGCGCCCCGGCCGGTACGGATCGCGACGACCCGGGCGAACCCGCCGTGCTGCAGGTCGCCGACCGTACGGTTTTCCAGCAGCGACCCGGCACCGATCGGAACTTCGGCCGCGAGGAGCACCCGCCGGCGTACCGGGATCGTCGCGACGACCTCGTGATCGAGCATTTCGGCGGCGAACGAGGGTGCCGCGAGCGCCGACACGCTCCGGGAGGTCATGAAGCCGAAGGTCCGCTGGACGCGTTCGGCGAAGTCGCTGTCGAACACCCGGAGCACCGATCGGGCCGTCGGGTTGAGTTTGCGGGCGAGCAGCGCCGTCTGCACGTTGACGAGATCGCTGCTGGTCAGCACTACGAGCCCGCGAGCCGTCGGCACGGACGCGGACCGCAGCGTCTCCACCCGACCGGTGTCTCCGATGATCACAGGAACCCGCCGGGCCCGCGCGACGTCGATGCCGCGAGCGTTCGGGTCCCGGTCGACGCCGACGACCGCGAACCCGGCGTCGTCGAGCGCGGTCAAAACGCGGGTGCCGAGGTCACCGAGGCCGACGACGACGATGTGCCCGTCGATCTCGCCGACGAGCCCACCAGCCGCGAGCGCCAGCCGAGCCGACACGACGGCCTCGACGACGGCCGCGGTGACCAGCGGGATGATCGCGATGCTCAGCACGGTGAAGGCGATGTGCAGCACCTTGACGCCGGCGCTGGCGTGGAGGTCCGGCACGGCGCCGCTGATCGTGGAGAGAACTGCGACGTAGAGGCTCTGCCACCAGCTCAGGTCCTGCAACTCGTCACGGTCACGGTGCCGATCACGATGACGAGCAGCAGCAGCGCGAAGACGAGTCGCAGTCGCTTTCCGACGACCGAGAGCAGGCCGAGCAGCGCGCGGCGCCGGGCCTGGCGGTGCACGTCCGTGCGCGTGGGCGGTTCGACGTCGCCGCTCACGACCGCGCCGGCCAGCACGAGGTCGGCCTCGTCGGCGACGGCCGGTAGCACCCGGGGCTCACCGCCGCCCGTCGTCACGGCGAGTCCACACAACACGTCTTCGGGCCGGGTCTGATCGCGTTCGGTGACGAACACCGACCGGCCGAACAGGCGCAACGGAATCGCGGCGTCGCGCCCGACCGCCGCGGCGACGAACGCCGGCGCTGCCACCGCGGTCGCGGAGAGCACCGCGCAGTCGGCCACCAGATCGTGGACGGATTCGGCCAGCACCTCGTCGAACATGCGGGTGACGATCCGCACGTCGGGCGCGAGCTCACGGGCCAGCAGCGCGGCGTCGAGGTTGCCGATGTCGTCCTGGTCGGTGAACGCGATCGCCTGGCTCTCGGCGACCCGCGCGCGTGTCAGCACGTCCGCGTCGAGGTGTTCGGTGAGCACCATGTCGACGCCGTCGAGGGTCTCCATGGGCGCGTCGGTCTCGGTGAAGGCGCCGCGCATCACCACGGTCACGTGCGAGTCGGGCAGCCCCTGCAGCTCCTTGACCAGCCGGTAGGCGAGCGTGCTGCCGCCGCAGACGATGTATCGGCGCTCGACGGTGGCTCGCCCGGACACGATGGGCTGGCTCACCACGGTCGCTCGACCCGTCGCGGTGGCGTCGTGAGGCTCGTTCGCGACGGACATGGCGAGGACGGTAGCGGCTGCGATATGGCCGCCGCAACGCCCGGGAAGGCTGAGAACACCCGCCGTTCGCGGGGATATCGCAGGGGCCTGCCCGGACGTTCAGGGAAGCGTGTTTACATGGGGTCATGAGCGAATCCCTACATGCCACGGCAGTGCAGATCACCGGCCATGACGGCGCGAAGATCGAGGCCTACCTCGCGAGCCCGAGCCATGAGACATCGCGTGGCGGCGTCGTCGTGATCCACCACATGCCCGGTTTCGACCGCGCCACGAAAGAGATCGTGCGCCGCTTCGCCGAACTCGGTTACGACGCGATCTGCCCCAACCTCTACTTCCGCGAAGCTCCGGGCGCCGACCCGTCCGACGCCGCGGCGACCGCTCGCGCCCAGGGCGGCGTACCCGATGAGCGCCTTCTCGGCGATGTCGCGGGTGCCGCCGCCTACCTGCGCGCCCTGCCCACGTCGAACGGCAAGGTCGGCGTGATCGGTTACTGCTCCGGCGGCCGGCAGAGCGTGCTCGCCGCGTGCAACCTCGACCTCGACGCGGCCGTCGACTGCTACGGCGCGTTCGTCACCGGCACGCCGCCGGAGAGCTTCCCGATGAAGGGCAACCTGGTCGACCAGTTGCCGAACCTGCGGTGCCCGCTGCTCGGTCTGTTCGGCGACCAGGACAGCTACCCGAGCCCGGCGCAGGTCGTCGAGCTGGAGGAACTGCTCCAGGCCTACGGCAAGGAGTTCGAGTTCAAGAGCTACGACGGTGCCGGCCACGCGTTCTTCGCCGTCGACCGGGTCTCCTACCGGCCCGAGGCGGCGAACGACGGCTGGGAGCGCATCGCCGCGTTCTACGGCAAGCACCTGGCGGGCTGAGCGATGTGCACCTACGCGACCGTGCTCGTGCCCGTGACCGGCAGCGCGAAAGGCCCGGGCGGCGAGTGGTTCGGCGTGACCGACGCGACTGTCTACTTTGACCACCCGGTGCACGCGATGGCGGAGCACACGCTGAACATCGACCTCTCCGCACCGGCGAACGGCCCGGGCGCCCGGGTCGCCGTCGAACTCACGGCCGCCGCGGCTCGCGAGCTGGTCGAGGCGATCCAGGCGGCCCTGGCGTCCGCCCCGGCCGAGCTGACCGCCTAGCCGCACGGCGGGCGCCCACGCGTGGGCGCCCGCCGGAAGATCTTGCGAGTTATCGTGATCAACTTCGCCGGATGATCACGTTGGGCCGCAAGATCTTCGCCGTCACGTCGTGGCGAGCAGGCGCTCGTAGACGGCGATGTACTCGTCGACCATGCGGTCGGCCGAGAACCGTCTCCGTGCGACCTCGGCCACTCGGGCGCGGTCGAGGGCGAGCGCGGCCGGGATCGCGTGCACCGCGCCGGCGACGTCGTCGACCAGGAATCCGGTGACTCCCTCGTCGACCGTCTCCGGCAGGGCGCCCCGTCGGTAGCCGACGACCGGCGTGCCGCAGGCCATCGCCTCGACCACGGAGAGCCCGAACGGCTCGTCGAAGCCCAGCGGGTGCAGCAGCACCGCCGCCCGGCTGACGACCAGGGCGCGTTCGTCCCCACCGACGTTGCCGAGGTAGCGGACCGCGTCGCCGTCGATGTGCGGGGCCACCCGCTCGGCGAAGTACGCCTCGTCCTGCACGGGGCCACAGATGATCAACCGGCGGCCGGCGACCCGGGCGATCTCGATGGCGTCGGCGGTGGCCTTGTCCGGGTGGATGCGGCCGAGTGCCAGGAGGGATTCGTCCGGCGACAGCTCGATCGGCCAGGCCGAGACGTCGATGCCGTGGTGGACCGTGGCGACGTAGTCGAGTTCAGGCGCCCGGTCGGCGGCCGAGATAGAGACGAAAGCCGAGGTCGATCGCTGGTACGCGGGCAGAATCCGCCGGTCGCCGAAGCCGTGGATCGTCGTCACCATGGGTGCCGGGCAGAGCGGGCTCATCGCCAGCGGGAGCCAGTCCAGGTTGTTGTGCACCAGGTCGAACTCTCCGCCGCGACCGAGACAGTGCGCGGTGTGCAGCGCCTCCCAGACGCGGCCGTCCATCGTCGGGTCCTCGTTGTACGGCCGGGCGCAGACGCCGTCCAGCGTTGCCGTGGTGACCGAGTCCAGCGTGGCGAACAGGGTCACGTCGACACCCCGGGCGACGAGGCCTTCGGCGAGCAGTGACACGATCAGTTCCCATGGTCCGTACGCGACCGGCGGCGTCCGCCAGGCGACCGGCCCGAGCAGCGCGACTTTCATGCGACCTTCATGCGCCAATTACACCAGGGGCCCGGATGGACCGAACTGTCGCGTTCGCGGACGGCACCACGGGTCTCGTCTCCCTGAACGCGCCGATGCTGCGGTTTCCCGGCAATCCGATCCTGACCGCCCGCGACGTGAACGCCGTCTGGACCGCGCCCGATCTCCAGGTCGTGACCTGCCACAACGCCGGCGTCACGGTGCTCGGCGACGACACCGTGATGCTGTTCCGGTCGCATCTGCGGTCGGGCGTGAGCGTGCTGGGTCTCGCCCGGAGTGCCGACGGCCTGACCGGATGGCGGATCGAGCCGGAGCCGTTCCTGCGCCCCGCGACCGCCCGGGACACGTTCGCCACGGGTGCGGATGCGGGGCACATCATCACCGCCGAGGCTGGCGGCGTCGAGGACCCCCGCATCAACCCGATCGACGGCACCTTCGCGATCACCTACAGCGCGTACAGGGCTGACGCCCGGAACCGCGTACGCGTCATGCTCGCCACGACCGACGATTTCCGCACGGTGACACGGCACGGGCCGGTGCTGGAGCGGGACATGCGCAACGTCGTGCTGTTCCCGGAGCGGATCGATGGCCGGGCCGTGGGCCTGTTCCGGCCCAACGACGAGCTGCCCGGCGACACCGGCGGCATCTTCCGGGAGATCCGGATCGGGTACGCCGACGATTTCCGGGCCGGGCCGTGGCACGTCCGCGATGAGCCGGTCATGCGCGTGAACGGCAGCCCGAGCGCGTACGCCGACAAGATCGGTCCTGGGGCGCCGCCGATCCGGACCCGGCACGGCTGGCTCGATCTCTTCCACGGGGTACGCACGACGATGGACGGCAACCCGTACGTGCTTGGCGTGGCATTGCACGATCTGCGGCACCCGGAAACGGTTGTGGCGTCGGGCATCCCGGTGCTGTTCCCGACGCGGGCGGACTGCCGCGTCGGCGAGGACGACTACGTACACGTGCCGAATGTGGTCTTTTCTTGTGGTCTGGTCCGGCGCGCGGACGGCAGCCTGCTCATCTACTACGGCGGCAACGACACCGTCATGAACGTGGCCCTCAGTCACGAGGACGTGCTGGCCGAATTGTGCCGGCGATTTCCGGCGCCGATGGCCGCAGCCTGACGGACCTTGCCGCTTACGGGGCCTTCCCCGGAGTTGACAGCCCCGTATCTGGCAAGATCCGCGAATCTTGGTCGGACGGGGCGGCGGCACTCACCACGGGCGGGCGGTCGATCAGTGCCCGCAGGGACGCCTTCAGCCGCGCCGCCTCCCGGTCGCTGAGCGGCGCCAGGAATTCCCGTTCCGCGGCTTGCGACGCCGGCAACGCTTGGGCGAACACGCGCTCCCCCTGGTCCGTCAGCCGGACGACGTTCTTCCGCCGATCGTCGGGGTGCGGCGAGCGCGCGACCAGCCCACTTCCCTCCAGAGCGTCGATCAACGCGACCATCGTCGTGCGGTCGACGCCGAGCCGTGCCGCCGCCTCCTGCTGGGACAGCGGCGTCGGCGAGGCCAGCACGGTCAGCACGGCGAGCGAACGGCCGTCGATGCCGTGCGGTGCGAGCGCGGCCGCCGTCCGCTCGGCCAAACCGGCACGGGCGTGTTTGAGCAGCACGGCGAGGCGGTCGGCGAGGGGATTCTCGGCATCGGTTGACACGACCGAATCCTAACGCAAGACTGATCGTCAGTGGTGCTGATAATCAGCGTCACGACATTAGGAGCGCGTATGCACATCGGCCTCAAACCGCCGTCCCAGTTCATCGGCATCGACGATCTTCGGGAGTTGTGGACCATCGCCGACGAGGGCGACTTCGACGGCGCCTGGGTGTTCGACCACTTCACAGCCCTCGGCCCGGACCCGGCCGGCGACGTCTTCGAGGGCTGGAGCCTGCTCGCGGCGATGGCGCAGGCCACCCGACGGGTCCGCATCGGATGCCTGGTCACCGGCAACTCGTACCGGCATCCGACCGTGCTCGCGAAGATGGCCGCGACCGTCGACCACCTCTCCGGCGGCCGGCTCGACGTCGGCCTCGGCGCCGGCGGCCACCACGGCGATCTCGGGCTGCCGGTCGCGACTCCGGCCGAGACGCTGGGCCGCTTCGATGAGGCCTGTGAGCTGCTGAAACTCTTGTGGACGAAGCCGACGGTCACGTTCGCCGGCCGTTACTACCAACTCGACGACGCCGTGGCCAACCCGAAACCGGTCCAGCGCCCGCGTCCGCCGCTGTGGCTGGGCAGCAGCGGTGAGCGCGGCGGCCTGCGCGTGGTGGCCAAGCACGCGGACGTCTGGATCAACGCGAGCCCGTTCGGCACCGGGATCGACGAGTTGCTGCGACTCTCGCGCATCATCGATGCCCACTGTGCCGACATCGAGCGCGATCCGGCCACGATCCGGCGCGCCGTGCAGATCCGTTTGCCCGACGATGACGACGAAACGCTGCGCCTGGTCGAGGCGTACGCGCGGGCCGGCTTCAGCGAGATCGTGGTCGCGAGTGGCGTACGGGGTCCGGGCATCGTCGAGGCCACGGCCGCCATCGCGAAGCTGGTGCCCCGGATGCGTTCCGTCGATCGGTGACGAATCATCGGTATCGCGCCTTTTACGTAAATGGTGCGATAGCGTCGATGCGTCCCTCCGGCCTCGTCCCTCTGGCGCAGGCGAGGGTTGGCGGCATACGAGAGGCGTGGGTTGGATGACCAGCGCGGCAGACGAGACCAGTCCGGTCGAACAGAGCCGTCCGGGCGTGACCACGGTGGCCATCGGCACCGCGATGATGGCCGCTGACCAGGTCCGCGACGGCGTACGCGCGGTCGGTGGGCGGTCCGTCTCGGCCGCCTCCGGCTTCCTGCGATCCGCTCGCGAACGTGCGGAGGCCGCGCAGGCCTCGCTGCGCTCCGCGATCGACCAGGCCGAGCGACGGGGCCGGAAGACCCTTGACAGCAGGCGGCAGGACGCGAGCGCCATGGTCGACACGCGGGTCGACGGCGCGGTCTCCGGCGTGCTCGGTTGGGCGCAGGTCAACGTGATGCCGAAACTCGTCGACGACCTCGTCCCGCACCTGATCTCCGATGTGATGCCGCGCCTGATCGACGGTGCGATGCCCGAGATCAAGAACCGTGTCATCCCGGTGCTCATCGACGATCTGACCAACGACCCACGCGTACGCGAGCTGATCCTGGCGCAGAGCCGCGGCGTGCTCGGGCAGGTCACCGAACAGATCCGCACCGGCACCACACAGGCCGACGACCGGTTCGAGATCGCCGCCCACCGCGTCTTCCGCCGCTCCGACAAGGGCAACAACAGCGCCCGGGCGACGCATGAGACCCGCGGCGCTTGATGCTCTCGACGCGGCGCCCGGGTGGCGAGCGCCCGCACGAGCCGCTAGCCCGTACGCGGGTTTCGTCTCCCGCACGATCGCGCTGGCGGTCGACGTCGCGCTACTGACCGTGGCGGCGCTCGCTATCAGCGTGCTTCCAGGCCTCGCGTGGGACGAGGTCATCGGCACGTCGCCGGGGTGGCTCGGCACGACATCGGGAATGGTCGCGGCCGTGCTTCCGTGGCTCTACTTCACGCTGTGCTGGTGGTGGGCCGGGCAGACCGCCGGCGGCGTCCTGATCGGCACCGCCGTCCGACGGACCGACGGCAGGCGACTCTCCCTTGTACGCTGCGCGCTGCGATCCGCCGTCGGGCTGGCGCTGGCACCGCTGTGGTTGGTCGGATTGCTCGGCATCCTCTGGGATCCGCGCCGGCGCGCGTGGCACGATCTCGTTTTCCGCACCGTTGTGCGGCACGTCGGCAGCCGCCACAGCTGACGCATTTTCGACAATTGTTCACGACGAATCGCGTTGCGGTGTCGCGGTTGTGTACGGTCTCCTACCAGCACCAGGTTGCGCGCGTAACCGGGTCGCTTTCGGATGGGATTACCGAGGAGGACCGCACCGTGGCCGACGAAGACAACGATGGCACGACCGATGCCCACGACCAGCGGATGACGGTGCACATCCTCACGCAGACACCACCCCATGAGCCGCGTCCCGGTGACCCGCACTACGACCTGTTCGCGGCGGCCAAGACCCGTCTCAAGCGCCAGAAGCTGTGGAAATGCGCCATCAACGATGACTACTGCGGTGGCGACATCGAGATGCACCACACGCACATCGAGTCGACACCGATCAGCTCGGAAGACCTGCACAAGGTAAACGAGGCGTTCGGCCTGCACCTCGACAACGACGAAGAGTTCGCCGAGTGGATCGAGTCGCCGGGCAACCTCGAAGCCCTGTGCGTCGTGCACCACCGCACCACCTACGGCGTGCACGCGCTGCCGAACCCGCTGTGGGAGCCGCTGCGCTACCGCAAGGCCAACGCGAAGCCGGCGGCCGAGGTCGAGCTGCTCGAGGGCGGCGATGAGGTCGACACGACCGTCGTCGAGAAGACGAAGACCAAGACCCGGGCGACCAAGGCCGGCATCGAGACCGCGACGAAGCGCGATGTCACCGAGAAGGTGAAGGTCTCGGAGCACGGCAAGGTCGTTGACGAAGAGGTCGAGAAGTCGCACGTCGTGGAGCACCACACGGTGCCGCGGCAGCGCACGAAGAAGAAAGAGGTCGGCTTCTTCGGCCGCTTGTTCGGCCGCGGCTGACGCTCGCGTGATGCGCACCGAACGCAGCCACATCCTCGTCGTCGATGACGATGAGCGAGTGGCTGCGTCGGTGCGGCGGAGTCTGGAATACGCGGGCTACGCCGTGACGGTCGCCCACGACGGCCCACAGGCCATTGCCGCGGCCCACCGGGACCGTCCGGCGCTCGTCGTGCTCGACGTGATGATTCCGGGCATCGACGGGTACGGTGTCTGCCGCGCGCTGCGCGCCGATGCGGCCGTCGACCCGATGGTGCTGATGCTGACCGCTCGCGACGCGACCACGGACCGGGTCACCGGTCTCGACGCCGGCGCCGACGATTACCTCGTCAAACCGTTCGACCACGAGGAACTGCTCGCTCGCGTACGCGCGCTGCTGCGACGCCGACCGGCCGCCGTGATGCCGGCGGAGCTACTGGCCTACGCCGACGTGCGGCTCGACCTGAGCACCCGGGACGCGTGGCGTGGCACCCGCCTCATGTCGTTGACGCCGCTCGAATTCGACCTGCTGCACCAGTTCCTGCGCCGCCCGCGGCAGGTCTTCACTCGGCAGCAACTGCTCGATGGCGTCTGGGGCGGCGGCAACGTGGCCACGAGCAACGTCGTGGACGTCTACGTCGGCTACCTGCGCGCGAAACTCGAAATCGGCGGCGAACCGCGGCTGCTGCACACGCTGCGCGGCGTCGGCTACGCGCTGCGGGACCGACCGTGACCTCGCCGGATCACTCATGACCTCGCGGGTCCGGGCGGTGCTGCTCGGCCTGCTGATCGTGTTCGGCGTGCTCGGTTGCGTCTCGGCGGCCATCTTCGCGCTCGCCGCCGGCGGCCTGCCCGGCAGCCAGGACAAGCAGCTCGCGGCCCGAGCCGACGAAGCCCGCGCGACGATCGGGACCGCGTCCGCGCGCGCCCTGGCAGCGGCCCCGCCCGCGGCACCGATCGATCCCGCCGTCGACAACGACATCTTCGTCATCGTGCTCGACGCCGACGGCACCCCGATCACGTGGACGGGCGGCCGCGACCCACGGCTTCCGGCGACCGTGCTGGCGGCGGCGAGCCGGGCCCCGGTCAACGCGACCGTGTCGATCGACGGCGTGCCGGACGCGCGTACACGTCGAGGCGTGGCACCGATCAGACCTCGATCGCAGCGGGTACGTCGCGGCCGCGCAACCGATCCGGCGGCGGCAGAGCGATCTGAACGGTGTCACGGCGGTCATCGTGATCGCGGGCATGGTCACGCTCCTCGCCGCCACGGCCGGCATCTGGTGGGTGAGCCGACGTCTGCAACGCGCCCACCGCCGGACCGCCGACGCCCTCGCCGGCCAGCAGCGTTTCACCGCCGACGCCTCGCACGAACTGCGTACGCCGCTGACCACGATCCTCAACAACGCGGGTTTCCTGCGCGCCCACCCGGACGCGGCGCGACACGATCAGGCGGCCGCGATCGCTGATATCGAGGCCGAAGCGGGCCGGATGGGACGGCTCGTCGGCGACCTGCTGACGCTCGCCCGGGCCGACGGCGGGGCCACGCTGAGCCCGGCGGTCGTCGACGTGGCCGCGCTCGCGCACGACGTGTGCCGCGCAGGCGGCGGCACAGCATCCGGACCGGCACGTACAGGCGAGCGGTGCGCCGGCGATGCTGCGAGCGGACGGGGACGCGCTGACGCAGTTGCTGTGGATCCTGCTCGACAACGCGGTCCGCCACACCGCCCCCGGTGGACGGATCTGGGTCACGGTCGGTTTCGGCAGCCCGTACCACATCATGATCGTTGTCTCCGATGACGGCGACGGCATCCCCGCCGGTGCCGCACGAGCGCATCTTCGATCGCTTCTACCAGGCCGATCCGGCTCGCAAACGGGGTGGCGCGGGCCTCGGGCTGTCGATCGCCCGGTGGATCGCGCAGGCGCACCGCGGCGGCATCACGGCGGTGACGAACGATCGCGGCGGCGCGACGTTCACCGTGACGATCTCATCGATTTCTTAGACCGGCTTCATGCCTGGCTCACGTGCGGCCCGCAGCCTGAGAGCATGACTCTGGATCGACGGCTCCTCTACGTGTTCGCGCTGCTGGAAGCCGGTATGGCCGGGTTGGCGACGCTCGGCGGCACCCTCTTCATGGGCGCGAACCCGCTCTACATCGGCATCGGCGCCGCGATCGTGACGGTCTACGTCGTCGCCGGTCAGGCCGCGTCGGCCGGCCGGAGGTGGGCGCTGATCACGCTGCTCG
The DNA here is from genome assembly GCA_963797605.1 of uncultured Actinomycetota bacterium. Classification (GTDB taxonomy): domain Bacteria; phylum Actinomycetota; class Actinomycetes; order Mycobacteriales; family Micromonosporaceae; genus DASQPR01. Next base: position 238,032 of record CAWCPX010000017.1, read on the forward strand.
CGTGCGAGACCCTGCGGCTCGTCGGCTTCGCGCTGAGCCTGCTCGTCGGCTTGTTGCCGCAGGTCGAACTGACCCTCACCGGCGCGACCCTCGCCGACGGCCTGATCCTGCCCGCGATCGTCGTGGTGATGGTCGCGAGGCAGTTGGCCGTACGCCGGCCGGCACCCACCGCGCCGACGCTGCGAATGCCGCGAGTTGGTGGCGTGAACACGTTCCAGACGTTCGGGGCCGGGTTCGACCCGGATCACCTGCCCGGGTTCGTCGCCGGTCTGCTCTACGCGCTGGCCGTGCCGGCGTTCGGCGCGTGGCAACGGTTGCGCGGCCGGGTCACGACGCCGACGGTCCCGGCCGCCGATCGCGTCGCCGGCCACCTGCTCATGGACAGTGCCATCATCCATCTCGCGCTGCCGATCGGGCACCATGACGACCCGGTTCTGACCGTCCTGTTCCTGGTCAGCGGCGTCGTCTACGGCGTGCTCGGCTGGCGCGCGATCGTCGGCGGCCGCTATCGGGCGCCGAGCGCCGTGCTCGTCGTCGCGACGCTGGTCGCCTACGTATACGTCGTCGGCACCGGCGGCGAAGGCGCGGACCAGGTCGGCATCCTCACCGCGATCGTCGAGGTCGTGGCGCTCGGGATCTGCCTGGTGCCACGGGGTCCGGCTCCGGTCCGCCGCACGTTCGGCAGCATCGGTTTCGTGGTCGCGGTGATGCTGACCGGCGGAGGGATGTGGGTGGCATCGTTCGCGTCGTCGGCTTCGGGCTCTGGTTCGGCTTCGGGTTCCGCTTCGGCTTCGGGGCACGAACATGGATCGGATCGCGGGCAGGCGGGCGTCATCATGGCGCCGGTCGAGAGCACAGATCCAACGCCGTCACAGGTACGCGCGGCCGACACGCTCGCCGCCCGGACAAAGGCGACCGTCGCCCGCTTCACCGACATTCGCACCGCGATCGCGGCCGGATACGCGCCGTCGCTGACGAAGACCGGGCTGCGCGTGCACCTGGAGAACAAGGCGTACGAGCGCGACGGCCGGGTGCTCGACCCGCAACGGCCGGAAATGCTGATGTATGCGATCGCCGACGGCAAGGCGACGCTGCTCGGAGCGGTGTTCCAGATGCCGCGAGCGGGCGTGCCCGGGCCGACACCCGGTGGGCCGATCACCCGCTGGCACGCCCACGACGTCTGCCTGACGCTGCTTCCGCCGGCCTACGAACTCGTCGACATCTACGGCACGTGCCCGCTGCTGTCGATCCATGTCACCGTGCCGGAAATGATGCACGTGTGGACGATCGAGCACCCGGGTGGCCCGTTCGACGACGACTCCCCGGACGCCTGGATCCGGACGTACAACCAGGCGCACGGGGAGCCGTTCACTTGGCCCTAGCCGGTTATTGGACGAAGCGCTGCACGAAGGTCAGAGCGATGTCCGCGACCTCCCGCCACCGGTTGTCGATGGTGAGGGCGTGGCCGCGGTCGGGGATGCTGACGAACTCCGTGACGCCCGGATTCTTCTGCTGCAGCTTGAAGGTCGCCTTGCAGATCGCCGGCGGCACCGTGTGGTCCTTCTCGGCCGAGGTGACCAGCAACGGGCCCCGGTCGGGGTTCTCCACGTCGACCTTTGCCTCGGTCCACGGGTTGAAGTTCGCGACGGCGGCTTGGAAGAGCGGTTCGCCGGGTGTCGGGACGGCGAAGTTCTCGTAGAGCAGCTTGGCTTCCTCGTGGCTGACCGCGTTCGCGAAGGCGTAGTGGAACTGCTCGAACGTCAACGGCACCGCGCGGTGCTTGTTGCGCGGGTCTTTGAGCACCGGAGACGCCGATCGCAGCGCGGAGATGGGCAGCGGCAGCACGCCCCGGAACGGCGCGGCGTCGATGGCGACCGAGGCCGCCGAAAGACCGCGGCCGGCCAGAATCATGGTGAGAAGGCCGCCGAAGGAGTGTCCGATGATGACGGGTTTGCGGTCGAGTTTGGCGATCACGGCCGCGTAGTGGTCGGCGACCTGGTTGATCGATTTGTTCGCGAACACCTCGGGGTTGGCGTTGGCCTCCTCGACGGTGGCCGGGTCGTCAGGCCAGCCCGGTGCGAAGGCGGCGTAACCGGCGTCACGAAAAACCACGGTCCACCGATCCCAGCTGCTCGGCAGCAGCCAGAGCCCGTGGATGAACACGACCGGCGTCTTGCCGGACGCGTTCGCCTCATCGATCTCGGTTTGCTCTTCCGCGGAAATAGTCGGGGTCGGTGTCTCGCCTGCCATCAAATGCCTCCATTGTCATCATCTGCGGCTGCGCGTGCTCGGTGCGGGCGGGCGCTGCGACGAGCCCGCGGTCGGAACGGTACAGCGCCCGCGCGCTGATGACCACGATCAGCGGCCACAGCGACTCGGCGGCGGCAGCGGCGCGTTCGGACACACCGACGAGATCGTGCGACAGCAGGCAGATGCCGAACCAGGTCACCAGTCCGATCAGGACCGAGGTGGCGGCGACGCCGACCGGCGTCCGCAGTGCCCACGGTGTGCCCGGCCCGTCCCGGCGCAGCGTCGCGAGCGGCCAGATCGTCAGCGCCACGAAACCGACGGCGGCCGCGGTCCCGTGCGATTGGGACGTGCCGACGTGCGGCAACGGCAGCGCGCTGACGAAGATCGTGCCGATGCCGCCGATCGCCAGCACGATCCGGCCGGGAACCGACACCGCACGTAATCCCAGCGCGATCACGACATAGCACGCACCCAAAGCGGCGATGGCGACGGTCATCATCCAGCGGTCAGTGGCACCTCGGCCGGCCAGGAAACTGATCGTGTCCCGGACCGAATCGTAGGTCGGCGGCTGCAGTCGCTCCGCCACACTCCAACCGCCGATGAGCAGCACCGGCGCGATGGCCGCCGCGAACAGAACCCACCACGGCGTTCGTGTCACCCATCCCAGCCTAGGTGGATGGGCAGGTCACGCGGGTGGACTTGGCCAAGACGGGGTTCGCGAGCAATCGGGGGCCGGCTGCTAGCCGGGCCGTTTCAGCCTTCCGGCCTCGGGGGTTCAGGCCAGGTTCAGCAGCACGACACCGCCGATCACGAGCAGGAGGCCGCATGCCTTCAGCACGCTCATATGCTCGCCGAGCGCCAGCACACCGACGACCGCGATGAGGGACGTACCGATGCCGGCCCAGATCGCGTACGTGATGCTCAACGGCACGTAGCTCAGGGTGCGGGAGAGCATGAAGAACGACAGCCCGTAACCGACGACGACGGCGGCCGACGGCAGCACCCGCGAGAAGCCGTGCGTGGCGGGCAGCAACGAGGTCGCCGTGACCTCACTGAGAATCGCTCCGGCGAGATAGGCGTAACCGACACTGGAGATCTGCACGACCGTCATCGTCGCAGTTCCCGGCGTCGTCAAGGCGGGCGCGTCTCGGTTCGGCGCGGGCCGTGGCTAGGTTCGGCGCGGCCCGTGGCTCGGTTCGGCGCGGGCTGTGGCACACCGGCGGGCGCGCGGATCCTATCCTCGACGGCATGCTCGCTCCCGATGATTCCGCCGTGACCACGACCGACAAGGCCGCCGACCTGGCCGCGTATGAGATTTCCGACGACCCGGCTCGCATCGACCGCCCAGCCCTGATCGCCTATCTCACCGAACAGGTCTACTGGGGCAAATGGCGTGGCGCACCCGAGATCACGGCGCAGTTCGACGGCGCGTGGCGGGTCGTCGGCATCTATCACCGGGCCTCCGGAGCGATGGTCGGCTTCGCGCGTGCGGTGTCCGATGGGGTTGCGATCGCGTACCTGGCCGATGTGTTCGTCGATCCGGAGCATCGTGGGGCCGGTCTGGGAATAGCGCTGGTCAAAGCCATGATCGACGATGGGCCAGGCGCCGATTTCCGGTGGCTGCTGCACACGGACACGGCGCACGACCTGTATCGCAAGTTCGACTTCGCGGAGCCGGACCACAAGTTCATGGAGCGGCAGGCGAAAGGCGGCAAGCACCGGGGCTGACCGTGAGTGCCGTCGGCCGTAGCGGGTCCGGAACCCGCCACGGCAGACGGTCTCAGAGCGACTTCTGGTAGCTGCGGAACGATCGGGTCGACCATCCGACCGCGACCGCCGCGAGCGCCAGGAGCCAGAACCCGCGCCACGCCACGGAACCCCAGTCGGGTGTCTGTGCCAGCGCGGCCCGCCCGGCCTCGATCGCCCAGCTCACCGGGTTGCCCGAGGCGACCGCCTGGATCCAGCCCGGCATCAGGCTCCGCGCCATGAACGCCGTCGACAGGAACGTCAGCGGCAGCAGCAGAAACACGCTCATCCCGATGATGGTTTCCCGCTGGCGTACGAGCAGGCCCATCACGTTGGACAGCGCCGCGAAGACCACTCCGATCAGCACGGACGCGACGACGAGCACGACGATGCCACCGAAGCCGCCCGGATAGCGGGCACCGCCCCACGCCCCGAGCGCGACGATGATCACCGACTGGATCGACGTGCTGACGGCCTGCTCGATGACGTTCGCGTTGACGATCGCGCCACGCCCGACCGGCGTCACCAGGAACCGGTTGAGCGTGCCGCGGTCGATCTCGTCGATCGTGCCCATGCCGGCCCACATGTTCGAGGAGACGGCGTTCATGATGACAACACCGGGCACCAGATAGTCCAGATAGGACGTCGCGCCGAAGCCGGGCAGCTCGACGATCTTCTTGAAGAGTTCACCGAACAGGAAGAGCCAGATCACCGGCTGGACGAGCGTGATCACGAGCACGGCCGGCTGCTTGGCGAGCGCAGTGAGCCTCCGGTGCGTCAACCACCACGTCTGCGTCAGGTAATCACTGGTCATGGGTTCCGTGGTCACGCTGCCACCTCCGAGTAACGGCGGCCGGCGTAGCGCAGGTAGACGTCGTCGAGCGAGGGTCGGGCGACCGTGGCCGAGACCGCGGGCGCGCCGGCTGCGTCCAGAGCGGCGAGCAACATGGGTACGGCGGCCGCGCCATCGTCTGCCCGCACCGACAACCTGGTGCCGTCGATCACCGCGTCCCGCACACCGGGAAGGCCGCTGACCGTCTCGCGGATTTCCCTCTCATCGGGCGCTTCGCGCCATTCGAGATGCACGGCATCGCCCCGCAACTCGCCCTTGAGGACGTCTGGCGTGCCTTCGGCGACCACGCGACCCGCTATCGACGAACGCGACCCGCTCGGCGAGACGATCGGCTTCGTCGAGGTAGTGCGTCGTCAGCAGGATCGCGATCGAGTCCTCAGCGGCAAGCCGGGCGATCTCCGACCAGATCGCGGCGCGTACCTCGGGGTCGAGCCCGGTGGTCGGCTCGTCGAGGAACAGCACCCGGGGCCGGTGCACGAGACCGAGCGCCACGTCGAGCCGGCGCTGCATGCCGCCCGAGTAGGTCTTCACGGCCCGTGCCGCCGCCTCGGTCAGACCGAATCTCACCAGCAACTCGTCGACGCGTGCGGCCAGCGCGGTGCCGCCGAGACCGTACAGCCGGCCCTGCAATCGCAGGTTCTCCCGCCCGGTTGCGGCGGGATCGGCGCCGGAACGCTGTGACACGACGCCGATCTCCCGGCGCACGCGGTCCGGTCGTTTCAGCACGTCGTGACCCGCGACCGTGGCCGCGCCGGAATCGGGCCGGGCGAGCGTGGTCAGAATCTTGATGGTGGTGGACTTGCCGGCGCCGTTCGGGCCCGAGCAGCCCGAGGATCTCGCCCTGATGGACGGTGATGGACAGGTCGTCGAGTGCCCGGACGTCGCCGGGATACGTCTTGACGAGATGGTCCGCTTGGATCGCTGCGGATGTCATGGTTTCCTCCGTTTGTCGCGGAGGGCACCCAGCTATCATGAGCTTGCCGCTTGCTGCTGGGTTCCGCTCCACGAGTGGATGTCGGTGGTGAGGTCGAGGTCCCGGTGGTGGCGTTGCCGCGCCGCCACCGGGATTTTTCGGTCAGTCAGTCGCGGATGAGCCCCTCTCGGCGAATTCGGCGAACTCCGGCGGCATCTGCCCGGTCTCGTGGAACGCGCGCCACTGGTCGATGCCCGGCAGCGTGCCCTCGGTCAGCTCGCGTCAGCAGCGACCGGACCCAGGTCGGTCTCGGCTTCGCCGCATGGCCAGGTCGTATTCGGCCTCGACGAGGAAGATGCGCGGCACGTCGATGCGGCGAGCATGGCGCGGCGTTCGGCGATCTGCGCTTCCATCGTCGTCGACGCGCTGTCGCAGCAGCTCGATGGCCTCGTCGGGCCCGAGCACGCCCATCTCCGACAGCGCGACGCCGAACCGCGGAAACTCGGACTCGGGTACGGCGGTCAGCTCGCGGACCCAGTCGATCATCTCGTCCCGACCAGCGTCGGTGATGCGATAGACGGTGCGCTCGGGCCGGCCGCCCTGCCGTACGCTCTCGGCCGCCTCGAGGAATCCGTGCTTCTCCAGGTTCTGCGACGACCGTATAGAGCGAGCCCCACTTGATCTTGATGTCTTGATCTTTGCCACGTTCCCGCAGCACCGACGCGATCTCGTACGGGTGCATCGGCTTGAGCGCGACCGCGGACAAGCACGGCGAGCCCGAGCAGGTTGCCGACTTTGCGCCGCTTAGCCATGCCTCCACCACCCCCCGAACCACTCGCCCCCGATCACTCGCCCACGAGTATACGCCCCCGAATACCCACCGCACCGCACACCGGCAATCACGGCCCATTGCCGTCCCCACGGCCACTCGGGATGATCGCAACCCGTGATGCCGGCGCCCTCCTCGGCGAACCGCGCCGACCCCCACACCGCGCCCACTAACTCACTGGCAACAACAAACCCAAAGACATAGCGTGATGAACCAAGAACACAAACCCGGGGGACCCATTGACCACGACCACCACAGACTTCGACCGCCTAATGAACCTGCGAGACCTGGGCGGCCTGAAGACCCACGACAACACGCAGACCCGTCACAACGTCCTGTTCCGCAGCGAGTCCCCCGAGCACGCGAGCGCCGACGACGAAACCCACCTCCGCCACGTCGTCAAGCTGCGCACCGTCGTCGACCTGCGCCAATCCGAGCAGGCGATCACGCCCGGCCGCTTCAGCATCACGATCGACGGCCACCCGCCGATCGAACACATCTCGGTTCCGTGTGCTGACGTCGGCGTGACGGCCGATACCCGCCACATCTACTACACCGGGTTGCTCGAGCAGTACGGTTCGCCGTTCGCCGACCTCGTCCGCCGCATCTCCGCCCCGGGCACGGTGCCGGTTCTCGTGCACTGCCAGCTCGGTTGCGACCGCACCGGCACGGTCATCGCCACGGTGTTGCGGCTCGTCGGCGTGACAGATGACGAGATCTGCGCCGACTACGCACGTAGCGCCGTCGCCGCGCCCGCCATTCGTTTTCGTGCCGAGGCGAAGCGCCAGGCCGAAGGTCTGGAGCCGCTCGACGCCGCGTTCTACGGTGCGTGGGCCAACCGAGCCGAGATCATGGCCGACACGCTGGCGCTGATCGACGCGAAGTGGGGCAGCACGCACGGCTGGGCGGCGGCCCACGGTCTGACTGACGGCGACATCGCCGCTCTTCGCGCGGTCCTGGTTGAGCCCTCGGTAGGAGAGTGGACGCGATTGGACACTTCTGATGCCTGTACGTGGACTCGTGATACTAGGCGGTGGGTGCGGGCGTGGTGGGACGCGCACGGTACGAGCGAGATGTGTGTGGGTGGGCAGGTGCGCGCGGTTACGAGAGCGGCCGGTGCGCGGGGTACGAGTAGGAATCTGTTGCGGCGCGGGCAGAGCAGGAGAGCGGGTAAAAAGCGTGGGTGATGGAGGCGCGGTGCGGTGGATGCGAGCAGCACGCAGCACGCGGCTGATGGAGCACCGTAGCGCGGTAATCAGACACGCCAGCGGTGGCTGTTGGCGGGCGGCAGGCAGAGTGCGCCAGCGCGGTACGGGGTGTAAAGCGCGCTCACACGCGGACGGCACGGTGACGGGTCGGGTGGCGACCGATTGTTCGGCGACGCCCGAGACCCGGGGATCCTGACCGCCACCCGCACCGCCCCGGCCGGGCGCACAGTCGTGACCGACAGGGCCTGTCCGGGGCCGACAGCGACAGTTCTTCACCGACTTGGACCTGGTCCTGGTCCGCCCGGCTCGCCGCGACGAGAAGACACCACGACCATTCCCGAACTGGCTACGCCAACACATCGAAGCGATTATCTGGACCTCAAAAGCAGCTCGGCTGGAACAGCACCGGGAGGGGGGACGGAGAGAACGAAGAGGAGGAAGGAGGGGGGCCTAGGGCCTGCCTCGAAGCTGCCGTTCGGCTGCGCCACGACCGGCCTTTGAGACCGGCCTAGCGCGTCGTCAGACGCCGCGGGCCAGCCGGTCCACGTGTCGCACCGCGTCCGGGAGCCGGAACCGGCCCGACATCCCGGCCACCACGTCGGCGGCGTCCAGCAGGTCGAATCCGGTCGCGGTCACGAACACCGGGTTCCGCGCCTCGCCCCGCAGGACAGGCACCGCGTGGGTCGCCGCGCGGAAGCGTGTCTTCGCGATGCCGATCACCGGTACGGCGAACTCCCGGCTGACGTACAAGCCGAGTCCCGGTCGGCCGGTCGGGTCCAGATCCACGTAACCGTCGACGATCAGCAGCGCCAGGCCGTGATCGGGGCCCAGAACCGCTCGCAACGCCGGCAACTCGCGCCGGAAGAACGCGCCGGGCTCGTACGCGGCGACGTCCGTGACCTCGGCGGTACGGTCGCTGATCACCTCACCGAACGAGAGGTCCGCGTACACCGCCAGCGCCGCCCGGGCCGTGGCGTCCGGTCCGTATTGCACGTCGACGACGCCGAACCCGGGGGCCATGGGTGACAACGGGCTCAGGCGGACAATGACGCAAGCCAGTCGTCGACGCCGACCACCTCGGCCTGCCGCGGGAACACCTTCTCGGTGAGCACGCGGTGCACCTCCGCGTCGGCGTCGGCGCACGCGTCATTCAGCACGACGAGGTGATAGTCGAGGTCGGCGGCCTGCCGCAGCGTCGACAGCACGACGCCGGATGTCGCGATGCCGGTCAGCACGAGCGTGTCGATCCCGCCTCCGCGCAGCACCTCGGCCAGGTCGCTGCCGGCGAACGCGCTCACCCGCTTCTTCAGCACGACGACGTCGCCCGGCTGCGGTGCCACGCGCGGGTGGATCTGGGTGGCCGGGTCGGACTCGCCGAAGCCGCCCCGCTCGGCGATCGCCGAAAACGTACGGTTCGCGGCGGCGATCTCCGGCGTGCCGTCACGGAAGGCCACGCGGACGTAGACGATGGGCACTCCCGCTGCCCGAGCGGCGGCGATGGCCCGCTCCAGCCGCGACAGCAGCGGGTCGCCGTCGCCGAAACGCGCGACGATCCCGGCCTGGACGTCCATGACGAGCAACGCTGCGGTCATCAGTGATCCTTTCGAGGCAAGGTGCCACCGCAGCATACGGCCGGGCGCCCAGCCCCTCGCCCACAGTGGACGTGGTCCCGATGGGCCGTCTCACCAGGTATTTCACATTTGTTCCCGGATGTGAGAGACATCCGACACGTCTCGATCTCAGGCATTTACTGATACGGTGGCCATGTCGTGGATCTCATCCCGACTAGATGGTCACGCTCTCGCAAGACAGCGGCCGGCGGGCATCCCCGGCGACTGCGACATGAGGGTCAGAGATCCCGGGGCGCATCGACTCATTCGACAGGCTTCGACGACCGATCATGGTCGCGGGTTCCGCTGTGGGCCGGCGCGGCATACGCGGCCTCCGAGAGGGGTTCGCGCCGAGCCAGAAGGTCGTTCAGTGTGTCTTTGTCCTTTGGTTTTCTGAGCACGTACCCGCCCACGCAGTGCGGTTTGGCCACGTTCACGCAGTCGCTCTCCACGCATCTCGTCAGCGCCGGGAACCGCTCGGGCATCGTCCGCATCGTCGAGAGCCTGAACCCTTTCCCGCCATCGAGGTCGTCCACCACCTCGTGCGGGAAGGGCGCGGCGCGACCGCCGGCGCGGCCCAGGCCCTGGCGCCCTACGACGTTGCCGTTGTCCAGCACGAGTTCGGCATCTACGGCGGGGCCGACGGTGCCGAGGTGCTCGACGTGCTGGCCCAGATTGGACATGCCCGTCATCGTCGTCGCCCACACCGTGCTCGTCACCCCGACGCCGCATCAGCGCGAGGTGTTCGAGCGCGTCCTCCGGCGCGCGGACGCGATCGTCACGATGTCCGAGACCGCACGCGGCCGGATCCACGACGGCTACGTGGTCGATCCGAAGAAGGTCGTCGTGATCCCGCACGGCGCGCTTCCGCTCCCGCCGATCGGCGCGGCGCCGCTGAAAATGGGCCCGCCCACGATCCTCACCTGGGGGCTGCTCGGCCCGGGCAAGGGCATCGAGTCGATGATCGACGCCATGCCGGCCCTGCAGTCGCTGGAGCGCCAACCGCACTACCAGGTGGTCGGCCAGACCCACCCGAAGGTGCTCGCCCGCGACGGTGAGGCGTACCGGCAGTCGCTGATGGCACGCGCGGCCGAGGGTGGCGTCGCGAATCGGGTGAGCTTCTACGGCAACTACCTCGACGTCGCTTCGCTGAACCAGGTCGTCGCGCAGGCGGACGTCGTCGTGCTCCCGTACGAATCCCGCGAACAGGTCACGTCCGGCGTCCTGATCGAGGCGGTGGCGGCCGGCAAGCCCGTCGTCGCCACCGCGTTCCCGCACGCCGTCGAACTGCTCTCCGATGGTGCGGGCCTCGTGGTCCCGCACGGCGACCCGGCTGCGCTCGCCGCCGCGCTGCGCCGCGTGCTGACCGAACCGGGTCTCGCCGCGTCGATGGCCGGCCGCTCCAACGAGGTCGCGCCGCAGCTGCGATGGTCCGCGGTGGCCGGCCAGTACGAGCAACTCGCGCACGGGCTCATCGCCGCCAACGCCGCCCTGGTGGCGTGATCATTCCGGCGCCACGGTTCGCACACGTGGAACGGATGTCCGACGCGACCGGCATCTTCGAACACGCGCTCGGCATCGTGCCGCGCGTCGAGGGCGGTTACTGCCTCGACGACGTCGCCCGCGCGCTCGTGGTCGTGTGCCGGCAGCGGCCCGCCACACCGGAGTTGGAGCGCCTGATCGAGACGTACTTCGGCTTCGTGACACGGGCCCAGGCCCCGGACGGCACCTGTCACAACCGCCTCGATCGCTACGGAAGCTGGGAAGACGAGCCCAGCATCGGCGACTGGTGGGGCCGGGCCCTGTGGGCTCTCGGCACGGCCGCGGCCCGCAGCACCCGACCGTCGATCCGAGCGGCCGCGGTGACGCGGTTCGAGCGCAGCGCCGGCCAGCGCAGCCCGTACCCGCATTCGATGGCCTTCGCGGCGCTCGGAGCGGCCGAGATGCTCGCCGCCTACCCGGACCACGGCCCGTCGCGTGACCTGCTGCGAGCGGCCGCCGACATGATCGGGCGACCCGACTTCGACGCCGACTGGCCATGGCCGATGCCCCGGCTCACGTACGCCAACGCGGCCATCCCGGAAGCGCTGATCGCGGCCGGATTCGCGCTGGCTGACGACGCTCTGCTAACCGATGGCCTGCGCCTGCTGCGATGGCTGCTCAACGTGGAGACGTTCGACGGACACCTCTCCGTGACGCCGGCCGGCGGATGGGCGCCACCGGACCCGCGTCCCGCCTACGATCAGCAGCCGATCGAGGTGGCGGCGCTCGCCGACGCGTGCGCCCGGGCGCTGGCGATCACCGGCGACATGCACTGGTCGACCGGCCTTGATCGGGCGGTCGGATGGTTCCTCGGCGAGAACGACAGCAACCTGCCGCTCTACAACGCGGAAACCGGCGGCGGCTTCGACGGCCTCACCGGGAGCGGCGTGAACACGAATCAGGGCGCGGAATCCACCCTCGCGATGGTCTCCACGCTGCAGCACAGCCGCCGGTTGGTGAGTCCGTGACGACCACCGAAGCACTGATCGTCTCGCGGACGTCGGGCCTGTTGCGGCCCGATCCCCGGCGAACGATCGCGCGGCTGTTTGTGCCGGGTCAGGAGATGATGCTGCACGGGCACTCGCGGGTGAACCCGGTCATCGAGCGCATTCTCGCGATGGCACCGGAGGTCATGGCCGCGACGCTCGCGTCGACGCTGGAAAGCTTCGCCGGGCGGCACCACGACTTGCCCGGTCTGTTGCAGCGCAACTTCGATCTCGTCGCCCATCGCCTCGGCGCCGCCGACGACCTGCCAGAGACGACGCGGCTGCTGGTCGGCGCCTACTTCACGCACGAGTACTCGGTCGAAGCGGCGGCGCTGTTCAATCCGTCGATCGTGCCGCACCCGGATCAGACCGGCATCGCCGCCGGTGAGGTTCGGGTCGTGCTCAGCCTGCGCGGGGTCGGCGAGGGGCACCTGTCGTCGATCGAATTCCGCATCGGTACGGTCGCCGCGGACGGACAGTTGCGGATCGACGAGGCCGGCCGTGACCTCGTGCCGGCCGATCGCCGCGACGCCACGTTCGATCACTCGATGTTTCACCGGACGCTCGCCGACATGGGCGTCGACAGTGAAGACGCGGGATTCGTGCTGAATTCGCTGCCGGACCCGTTCACGTCGGCCGAACTCGATGTCGTGCTGGGATCGCTGCGGGGTCAGGAGATCACCCGATCGTCAGCGGCCCGCACGATCGAGCACCTGCGGTTGATCGCCAGTTGCAACTACGAGGTGCGGTTCCCGGCGGACTCGGCGATCGGGCAGCGCGTGCTGATGCCGGTGGCGCCGATCGAGAGCCACGGCATGGAAGACGCCCGGTTCGTACGCTTCACCGAGGACGACGGCAGCGTGATTTACCACGCGACATATACGGCGTTCGACGGTGCCAGCGTCGCGCCGCAGTTGTTGACCACGACGGATTTCCTGACGTTCCAGTCGTCGCAGCTCACCGGCCCGGCCGCGGCGAACAAGGGGATGGCGTTGTTTCCGCGCCGGGTCAACGGCCGCTACGTGGCACTGTCCCGCTGGGATCGCGAGAACACGTCCGTCGCCACGTCCGCCGATGGACACGGGTGGGACGCGCCGACGACGATTCACCGGCCGGGGCAGCCGTGGGAACTCATCCAGATCGGCAACTGCGGCTCGCCTGTGGAGACCGAGGGCGGCTGGCTCGTGTTGACGCACGGCGTGGGCCCGATGCGCACGTACGCGATCGGCGCCGTCCTCCTCGATCGCGACGATCCGAGCCGGGTGATCGGCCAGCTCAGCGAGCCGCTGCTGACGCCGACCGAGGCCGAGCGCGACGGATACGTGCCGAACGTCGTCTACACGTGCGGCGCGCTGGCCCATGGAGACCGGCTCGTCGTCCCGTACGGCTGCGCCGACAGCAGGATCGGGGTGGCCGTGGTCGATCTGCCCCGGCTGCTGGCACGGCTGACGACGGGAACCCATCTCGCGGAAGCGAGCCGAAGGTAGGCGTAAGATGGGGAATTGCCCAGGACCCGGCGATACATCGCACGAGCGCGCAGAGATATCGGCGCCCAGGCATCGGCGCGGAGCCGTCAGGCGCATTGGCATCGGCGCACCCGCACCGGCGCATCCGCCACAAGCGCACAGAGGGCAGGTCACGATGGAAATCGACAAGTCCAAGGTCATCGATCTACTACGACAACGCGGTTTGGACGACCGAGCCGCATGGGTCGACCGCCAGATGCCCGACCGCATCGACACCTACCAGAACGCCGGGCTCTTCACGACGCTCAGCATCGATCCGATGGAACTCGCCGACGAGACGAGCGAGCCCGCCCAGCCGTAGCGACGTGAGCGCGACGCCGGCCGCCCGGGCCTTTCACGAGGTCCGGCGGTCAGCCCGCGAGGGTATCGAGGATCTGCTGGCCGTACCGGCTGAGTTTGGTCTCACCGACGCCGCCGATCGTGCCCAGCGCGGCGAGTGACGCCGGGCGTTCCGTGGCGATCTGGCGCAGCGTGGCATCGTGGAAGATCACGTACGCGGGCACGCCCTGCTCCTTCGCCGCACCGGCCCGCCACGCGCGCAGCGTCTCGAACACCGAGGTCGCCTCGCCTGTCAACTCGACCGCGGTCGTGGCACCCCGGGAGCGGTCCGACCGTGACGATCGGGAGCGCGGCGCCTTCTCGGCCTCCCGGCGCAACATCACCGATCGCTGGCCCCGCATGACCTCGCCGCTGGTCGGGGTGAGCACGAGCGTGCCGTATTCGCCTTCGACCGCGAGCAATCCCTGCGCGAGCAGCTGCCGCACGACGCCGCGCCATTCGGCTTCCTTGAGTTCGGTGCCGATGCCGAAGACGGACAGCGCCGCGTGGTCGTGCTGCAGCACCTTCTCAGTCTTCTTACCGAGCAGGATGTCGATCGACTGCCCGGCGCCGAACTTCTGCCCGCGCTCCCGCTGCAGCCGCGTGATCGTCGAGAGCAGCTTCTGTGCCGGCACGGTGCCGTCCCACGATTCCGGCGGGCGCGAGGCAGGTGTCACAGTTGCCGCACGGCGCGCTCGTCTCGCCGAAGTAGCCGAGCAACTGGGTGCGGCGGCACTCGACCGTCTCGCACAGCGCGAGCATCGCGTCGAGGTGCGCGCCCAGCATGCGCCGGTGGGCGAGGTCGCCCTCGGAACCGTCGATCATCTTGCGCTGCTGCACCACGTCTTGCAGACCGTAGGCCAGCCAGGCGGTCGACGGCAGCCCGTCGCGCCCGGCCCGACCGGTCTCCTGGTAGTAGCCCTCGACCGATTTCGGCAGGTCAAGGTGGGCCACGAAGCGCACGTCGGGCTTGTCGATGCCCATGCCGAACGCGATCGTCGCGACCATCACGAGCCCGTCCTCGCGCAGGAACCGGGCCTGGTTTTCGGTGCGAGTGCGAGAATCCAGTCCAGCGTGGTACGGCAGAGCCGCAATGCCCTGCTCCACCAGAAACTCGGCCGTCTTCTCCACCGACGCTCGGGAGAGGCAGTAGACGATGCCGGCGTCGCCGGGATGCTCGCTGCGGATCAGGTCGAGCAACTGCTTGCGGGGCTCGTTCTTCGGCGCGATCCGGTATTGGATGTTGGGCCGGTCGAAACTCGCCACGAAGTGCTTCGCGTCGCCGAGATTGAGGCGAGTCGCGATTTCCGCGTGCGTCCTCGCCGTGGCCGTGGCCGTGAGCGCGATCCGTGGCACCGTCGGCCACATCTCGTGCAGCACTGAGAGCTGCAGGTAGTCGGGCCGGAAGTCGTGACCCCACTGCGACACGCAGTGCGCCTCATCGATCGCGAACAGCGAGATCGTGCCGCGTTCCAGAAGGCGACGGGTGCCCGGCACGCCGAGACCCTCGGGCGCGAGGTAGAGCAGCTCGAGTTCGCCGGCGAGGAACGCGGCCTCGACCCGCCGCCGCTCGTCGAACTCCTGACTGGAGTTGAGGAAACCGGCCCGAACCCCGAGCGCCGTCAACGCGTCGACCTGGTCCTGCATCAGCGCGATGAGCGGCGAGATGACGACCGCGACACCGGGCCGAACGAGCGCCGGGATCTGGTAGCAGAGCGACTTGCCGCCGCCGGTCGGCATGAGCACGAGCGCGTCGCCGCCACCGATGACGTGATCGATGATCTCCCGCTGGTTGCCCCGGAAGTCGCGGTAGCCGAAGACCCGATGCAGGACGTCGGCCGGTTGCTGTCCGACATGATCCGATCCGGTGAGAGCCACTCCGCGAGTCTACGTTTCGCAGACGATCTCGCCCGGGGTTAGGTGTCACAGCTGTGGGGTACTTTCGTGCCATGCCTGAGGCCAGTGCCGCACCCCCGACCGGTGCTCGGTCGATGCTGCGGGAGGCGCGCACCCTCGCCGGTCTCGCCGCCGACGTGCTCGCCCGCGAGAAACCCGTCCGTGATGAGATCAACCCGGCCTATGCGCATCGCCGCGGCGAGGTCGTCGACGCCGAGCTGGCGAAGATCCCGGTCTCCCGGCTGCGCGAGGCGAGCGACGACCGGCTGCGCACCGGCCCGCTCGAAGACGCCGGTTACACCACCGTGCTCGATGTGCACCGCGCCAACCACGTGCAGCTCGACCGATTGCCCGGCCTCGGTGAGAAGACGGCGAAGCAGGCGATCGCGGTCGCGGCCAGCGTCGCGCGAGCCGTCGCCGAGGGTGTGAAGGTGCGCATCGACCTCGATCCGGCACAACGCGCACAGCACGAAACTGCTGCGCCACTTGAGCAGCTCGTCGAGGTCGACCGGTTCGCGCCGGCCGCCCGCCGGCATGCCGAGCAGGTCACCGCCGAGTTGACCCAGGCGCTGGCGGTCGCTGAGCCGGCCGGCAGCCGCGTGCGGATGTTCTTCGCGGGCGAGCGCAAGGCCGAGGCACTGGCCGCGCTCGCCACGATCGAGCGCATCCTGATCTGGGCGCGGGCCAACGAGGTCGGAGGCCGGCCTGCGGGCGGCGCGAGGTGCAACGACGGCGGCTGCGGCGCCCGAAGACCGTGTGGAAAGACTTCGAGACTGCGCTCGCCCGAGTTCTACAGCGCGCTCGGCGAGGTCGTCGACGGCGGCCCCGACGTGGCCGCGTCCGAGGGCTTCCTCTCCGAGGACATCGTGGCGCGGGTGCGGGCGCAGCCGCTCGACGAGAGGTTCCGGCGGGTCGCGCTGCGCGGATACCAGTCGTTCGGCGCCCGGTTCGCGCTCGTGCAGCGCCGGGTCATCATCGGCGACGAGATGGGCCTCGGCAAGACGATCCAGGCCATCGCCGTGCTCGGCCACCTGCGTGCCGGGGCGGGCCGCATACTTCCTCGTCGTGTGCCCGGCGAGCGTGCTCGTCAACTGGACACGGGAGATCGAGACCCGCAGCCACCTCCGGGTGCACCGGCTGCACGGGCCCGACCGCGAGGCCGACGCTCAAGGCGTGGCTCGAAGAGGGCGACGTCGCGGTCACGACGTTCGACTCGCTGCACGATCTCGATGTCCCGGCGGCGTGCGGGTCGCGCGTGCTCGTCGTCGACGAGGCGCACTACGTGAAGAATCCGGAGGCCCGCCGCTCGCTGGCCGTCCGCGCGCTGGACCGACCGGGCCGACCGGGTGCTGTTCCTGACCGGCTCGCCGATGGAGAACCGGGTCGACGAGTTCAAGAACCTCGTGGCGTACCTGCAGCCGGAGGTGCTGCCGACATCTCCGGCACCGACGCGGTCGCCGGCGCGGTCGCGTTCCGCCAGGCGGTCGCACCGGTCTACCTGCGACGCAACCAGGAAGACGTGCTCACCGAGCTGCCCGACCTGGTCAGCGAAAGACGAGTGGGTCGAGTTCAGCGCGGCCGATTTCCGCCTCTACCGGGACGCGGTCGCCAGCGGCAACTTCATGTCGATGCGCCGGGCGGCGTACGCGACCGCGACCGTCGACACGTCGGCGAAGCTCGGCCGCCTCGCCGAACTCGTCGATGACGCGGCCGCCAACGGCCGCAAGGTCGTCATCTTCTCCTACTTCCGGGACGTGCTCGACATCGTCTCCGCCGCCGTCTCCTCGCGGCCGCGGCCCGTAGTTCGGCCCGCTGACCGGCAGCGTCGCGCCGGTCGCGCGGCAGCGCATGGTCGACGAGTTCTCCGCGCGCCGACGGCCACGCCGTGCTGGTCAGCCAGATCCAGGCCGGCGGCGTCGGCCTCAACATCCAGGCCGCGTCGGTGGTCATCATCTGCGAGCCGCAGGTCAAGCCGACGACCGAGGACCAGGCGATCGCGCGCAGCCACCGCATGGGCCAGGTGCGCACGGTGCAGGTCCACCGGCTGCTGACGCCCGACAGCGTCGACGAGCGCATGCGCGAGATCCTGGCGACGAAGTCACAGTCTGTTCGACGAGTACGCGCGGCAGAGCCACCTCGCCGACGACAGCCCCGACGCAATGGACGTCACCGACGCCGCGCTGGCCCGGCAGGTCGTCGCGGCCGAGCGGGAGCGACTCTCGCTCGGCTGACACCCCCCGCCCCGCCCGCATCGGGCCGCCCGCCCGGCGGGAGCGCCCGATTTGTCGCGTGTCGACACGCCGGCTCTCGGATCTCCGACACCACGGTCGATTCACGCCCGCCGAGACGACGCTGACGTCGGACATCCGAGCCCATCGGCGTGTCGCCCCAGCGTGTCGCGCGCTACGCGACCAACTCGACGACCGTCTCGGCACCCTTCGGAGAGTAAGACCGAATCGTCCCGCCCGGCCGCAACCGCTCGTCGGACGCGTACCGCGCGGCGAGTTCTTGCTCTGCCGTGTCGTCACCGGCATCCGCCGCGACCAGGAGCGCCGCGATCTCGTCGATCAGCGGCTCACGTCCGCGAGTGTCATCCGAGCCCGTGGCAACCGAGTCCGGGTCGGCCATGGCGCCCCATACGTCCCATAGCAGCAGTTCGTCTCGCTGCCGGTGGGCCAATTCCGAGATGACGTAGTTGCCGACGAACCACGAACCTCGGAACGGCAGCCCCGGATCCACCCCGTACGTGTCGAGATCGGCATCGCCCCGACGACCGGCGAGCCACACCTGGGCCGCGCTGGCGAACACCTGATCCTCGCCACCGGACACGGCTCGCGGCACATCGGTCGAATCGATCGTCAGGTGCGTCTCCGGGTTCAGTTGAGCGTCGGTGCTGTGCCAACGGTCTCCCGTCCAGTGCTCGACGATCACGTGGTCGTAGTGGAAGCCGCCATGGAGATAGCCTGCGAAGCCGATGCGACTGCGTGCCGGGACGCCGTGTTCACGCAGCGCCGCCACCGTCAGCAGGGTGAAGTCCCGGCAGCATCCGACGACGCGCTGGTCCTCGGCGCGGGCGACGGCCAGCGGCTGCGGGTGCCGGCTCTGGTCCACGGCGAGCAGGCGCGACGTCCACCGGCTGTCGATCTCCGCCAGCCGCTCGGCTGAGAACGGCAGCTCCGACGCTCGATAATGGACGATCACGTTCCGCACGGCGGCCGTGATGTCACCGATATCGGCAGGCAACGCGGCGAGCAGCGGCGCATGCGTGCCCGGATCGGAGTAGGAGGAGTGGCGGGCGTATTCGTCGAGCGTGGGCATCAGCGCGGCTCCTCGGAACCAACGGCTGCGATCGGCTGCGCGATGTGCACGAAGGGATCGCCACCCTCGATGGCGCACCACTCGGTGAAGTAGATCTCGCGTGGGGGTCCGCTGACGACGCGTTCGGATCGCGCCACCCAATCGTCGACGACCTCGTAGGCCACCATGATCTGCGGGTAGAACGTGTTGTCCCGGGTCACCGTGCAGTACGCCTGCGTGTGCGCCGGCTCGACGCGGATCGCGATGTCGACGGTCGGATCGACGGTGCCGGTGAAGGGCACGCAGACCTCGACCGGGGCCTCGCTGTCGGGTGTCACGAAGCCGTGGAAGATCGCCCAGTGCTCGCCGGTGAGTGTCGCGCCCGCGGCCCGCAGGTGGTCCTTGATCTCCGCGACGTTGTGCACCAGCATCGCCACGATGCCCTGCTGGTCGACGTCCCGCGTGATCGTGGCGATCTTCGCGGCCGGGACCTCGCGAGTGCGTACCTCGTAGCGCTCCGGTTCGTCGGGGATCGTACGGATGAGTTTGGCCCGCAAATAGGCGAGTGATCCGCGTTTGGCGCGGAACGTCGTCTCCTGCTCGGCCCACCAGGCGTCCAGACGGTAAGCGGCCTGCTCGTCCGTGTCGGACAACACGTGCGCGACGGTCGCGAGCGGCATGTCGAGCTGCCGCAGCAGGCTGATCCGGCGGGCGCGGTCGAGTTGGGCGGCGGCGTACATGCGGTAGCCGGTCGTCGGGTCCACTTCGGCCGGTCTGAGCAATCCGGACATGTCGTACAAGCGGAGAGCCTTGTGCGACAAGCCGGACCGCCGACCGAACTCACTGATGGTCAACGAGGCGAGGGTGTCCACGGGCATTTCGACCATGCGGACAGTCTGACCCCGGCCCCAGGGGCAAAGTAAAGCCCGCCGCCAACTGGCTAGAACGGCGCGCGTGCCCGCTTCAGCTCACTGAACTCCGGCACCGCCGACAGCAGCCGGAGCGCGTCGTAGAGTTTCTCGCCGGCCTCGGACTCAGGCACCGGTGAGAGCACCGGACCGAAGAAGCCCGGTCCGTCGCCGACGGCCGTGATCGGGCTGCCCGATTCCTGGCCGACGCGCGCCTGCCCGGCGTCGTGACTGACCTGGATGCCGACGTCGAGCGACTCGTCATCGGCGGCCTTCGCGAGATCGGCGGGCAACCGCGCGGCAGCGAGCGACGTCACGATCAGCGCGTCGTCAAGCGTTTCGCCCTCGCCATGCAGCCGGTTGCCGAACTCGGTGAACAGACGGTCGAGGCCGTCGCCGCCCTCGCGCTCCAGCGTCGCGTAGAAGACCCGGACGGCCCGCCGCGACATCCCCATCAGCGCGCGATATTGCTCCGGGATCTCCTTGCCGTCGTTGAGCATGTCGAGGCTCATGAGCTGCCAGCCGATGACATGCCCGCGCGGCTCCGTCACATCTTTGAGCCAGCGTGACGTCCGCCAGGTGAAGGGACACGTCGGGTCGAAAAAGAAAGTCACATCGGCGCTCATCGGCCGATCCTATCGATTCTTGATCAGACCGACTATGGCCGGTTTCCGCCACGGCCCTGGGAACCGACGGTGCACGCGTCCCGGATGTCATAGCGTGACCACGTGATGACCACCCTCGCGGTCGAGAATTACCGATCATTGCGACATATCGTTGTCGGCCTCGGTCAGCTCAACGTCGTCACCGGCGCCAACGGCAGCGGCAAATCAAGCCTCTATCGGGCGTTGCGACTGCTCGGCGAGGCGTCGCGCAACGGTGCCATCTCGGCACTCGCGGCCGAAGGCGGCCTCGCGTCGACATTGTGGGCCGGGCCGGAGACGAGTCTGCGAGCGCTGCGGGACGGCGCCGCGGTCCAGGGCACCACTCGCCGCGACCCGGTCAGCCTGAAGCTCGGGTTCGCCGGTGCGGATTTCGGGTACGCACTCGATCTCGGATATCCCGTACCGACCACAACCGCATTTGGTCTTGATCCTGAATTCAAGCGCGAATGCGCGTGGGCGGGTGCGGTGCTGCGGCCGGCGACGCTGCTGTCCGACCGCGGGACCACGACGGTGCGACTGCGCGAAGCGGACGGATCGTGGCGAGCCGGACACGAGTCGATCCGGCCCTATGACAGCATGCTCAGCGAACTCGCGGACCCGAGCGGGGCGCCGGAGCTGCTGCGATTGCGGGAACGCATCCGGTCGTGGCGGTTCTACGATCACGTGCGCACGGACGCGGACGCGCCGGCCCGCTTCGCCCGGATCGGCACACGGACGCCGGTCTTGAGCGCCGACGGATCCGACCTCGCCGCGGCGTTGCAGACGATCCGCGAGATCGGCGCGGGCGACGCGATGGACGCCGCCGTCGACGACGCGTTCCGCGGAAGCTCGGTGCGCATCCGCTCGGACGCCGGCCGGTTCGAGGTCACGTTGGCTCAGCATGGGCTGCTTCGGCCGTTGGGCGCGGCCGAGCTCTCCGATGGCACGCTGCGCTATCTGCTGTGGGTCGCCGCGTTGCTGACCCCGCGACCGCCGGCGCTGATGGTGCTGAACGAGCCGGAGACGAGCCTGCACCCGGACCTGATCCGGCCACTCGCGTCGCTGATTCTCGCCGCTGCGAAGGCCACCCAGGTCATCACGGTCACGCACGCCCGGCCGCTGGTCGCCGCGCTCGACGCCGGCGCCGAGCGAGATGGCACGGATCTGCGGACGATCGAGTTGGTGAAGGAGTTCGGGCACACGACGATCGCCGATCAAGGGCCGCTCGACGCGCCACCGTGGCACTGGCCGAAGCGCTGATCCACCACGCTGTCAGACCGGAAGCCGCCAGAACGAGAGTTCGTCGCGCGAGGTCGAGCATCCGAGATAGGTCCCCGCCTCGAAGCAGGCTCCCGGTCCGACACCGCGCATCGGCTGGATCGGTTCCGGCGTCGAGCGGCCGGCCGCCGGGCCGTATGTCACCGACGCGAGCCATACCAGGCCGGTCGACCAGGTCGGCACGGTCACGGAGATGCCCTCGGGCACCTGCGCCACCAGGAGTTGACCGGCCGCGACGATGTTCGGCTCGTCGGGCACGAGCACGTAGGCGGAACCGGTGGTGCGTGCGCCGTCGAACGGCGCCGGGCCGGGCAGACGGCGGCCGGTGGCCGGATCAAGGACTTCAATGCCATTCGTCCGGTACACGCACAGCAGCGCGCCGCACGGTTGCAGACTGTCCTGCGCGGTGATCGCGAGGCCGTGCCAGAGCGGTCGCAGCGTGGCCACGTCGAACGCGTCGACCGTCGGCTGGGGCACGTTCGCGTGCGCGACCAGCACCGCACCGTTCCAGACGTTGAGTTCCGGCGTATCCAGCTGGTTCGGATCGGGCATCGTGAAGAAACCGGATCGCGTCAGGTCGAGCACCCGGGTCGCTTTGACCACGCCCGTCGTCGCGTCGAGCACGCGTAACGTGGGGGTGTCCGTAGAGAAGCTGCTGTCGCCCAGGTCCGTGAAGCACATCTCCACGAACGCGGCGGCCAGCCGCAGGCTCGGGTCGTTGCCGAACGCGTACTGGCAGAACTGCTTCACGACCGTCTGCCACCGCACGACGCCGGTGCGCGGGTCGACCCGTTTCACGGTCATCGGACCGGCGTCGCTGTCCCCCGTGCGCAGCATGAGGTCGTCGTGGTCGTCGAGGTCGAGCAGGCCGTCGCGCGCGTCCCACAGATGCGCGCCGGTCCGCGCGTCGAACGCCTGCGTGTGCAGACCCGACGCGGCCATGTCGCTCATCGAGACGATCACCGCACCGTCGGCAGTCACGATGTTGACGTCGCTCGCGAGCACGTCGAGGCGGGACGTCCAGATGAGCTTGCCACCGGTGAGCTGATAGGCGCTGATCTCGTTCTGCTGGTCCCTGATCTCCACGACGATCGCCTCGTCGCCCAGCACCACGACGCTCGCGTCCAGACCGACGGGCACGCGGGCCGAGACCGCGATGGGCGAGACGGGCGCTTGCGCCGACGCGGCGGCGAGAAACAACACCGCGCACAGGGGTACGGCCAGCCGAGCTCGGCGCCACCAGCCGCGCGCCGGCCCGGGCGGATCCGTCGTCCCGCACATCGAAGTCGTCGCCGAGATCGATCACGGATAGGTTCGCGGGGCCGGTCACGCCTCCAGGGTAGAGAGCGTTAGCGGATTCCGGACGCTCCGGGGCGTCGAGAATCTCACCGAGATCGATGGACGTCGGTACGCTCCGTGACGATTCGGTCAACCCGGTCGTCGGTGAGCGCGCTGGTGTCGACGTCCACGTGGATCACGGCGGGCGGTTCGGTCAGGCGAATCGCTGCGATGAAAGCCGTGAAATCAGCCAATTTCGCTGCGTCACGGGCGGAGTCACGGGCGACAATGCGGGCGTGCAGGGTTGCGGCGTCACAATGCACCCAGATCAGGCGGACGGGCTCACCACCGAGCGCGTCCACCATCTCCGTCCACCGATCGATGTCGTGAATCTGACTGGTGAACGGCGCCACGATGATGACCGGGCAACCGGGTTCCCGGATCTCCCGAGCCGTCGCGATCAGACCTCCGTACTCGTGGACTTTGACGAACTCGTCGTACCACCGGCCTTCGCGTTCGCCCGCGGGTCGACCGGCCGAGCGCAGCGTGGCACTGACAAACGAACCGTAGACCGTGTCCTTGTCGAGCAGCGCGGGCGTCGGGTCGAGCCGGCGCACGAGACCGGCCGCGTACGTCGTCTTGCCGGCCCCCGGTGCGCCCGCGACGATCCAGATCTCTGTCACCGCTCGACGCTACCGCTGGGCGTTCGACGGCTGTAAGTTGTCGGCGTGAACCGGGTGGACCACTTTCACGACGCGGGCGCACCAGCCGCGAACAGCATCGTCGTCGCCGTGACGGCGTTCGTGCTCGATGCCGATCGGCGCGTGTTGCTGATCCGGCGCGCCGACAACGGCCTGTGGGCGCTGCCCGGCGGCGCGCAGGAGATCGGCGAGTTCATCGCGGAGACGGCGGCGCGGGAGACGTCCGAGGAGTCCGGCATCGACATCGAGGTGACCGGCGTCGTCGGCGTCTATTCGAACCCGCGGCACGTGGTCGCGTTCGCCGACGGTGAGGTGCGGCAACAGTTCTCGATCTGTTTCCGGGGCCGGCCTGTCGGCGGCACCGTGCGAACCAGCGAGGAGTCGAGCGACGTGCGCTGGGTCGCCCAGAGTGCACTGGAGGCGTTGTCGATCCACCCGTCGATGCGGCTGCGGATCGATCACGGCTTCGCCGACCTGCCGTCCCCGCACATCGGCTGACGCTCAGATCCTCGTGACGCTCGTGATCTTGCAGGTGAAACGGCCTTTCGGCTCGGTCAGGGCGCGCGCGTCGACGGTCGCCGTCTGGCCGGCCGCGAGGTCTTCCGCCGTTGCCACGGTGCTGTCCAGCCGCTGCTTGCCGCCGACGCTCTGGAACGTCACATCGACGAGGTAACTGGCCTGGTCGGAGCCGTGATTGGTGATCGTCACCGTCGCGCCCATGAGCCCGGTCGCCGCGTCCGTCGAGCAGGAACTCACCTTCGCGTCCGCGAGCGCGGCACGCTGATCGTTCATGATGGTGTCGGAGACCGACTTCGCCCCGAATCCGAGCAACGCGAACGCACCCACGCAGCCGAGCACCAGCACCACGACCACCACGCCGAGGCCGATCAGCCATCGTGGTTCCCGCGTCGCCGGAGCGGCCACGCCCGGGGCCATGTGAAACGGCTGCGCGACCTCCGACTCGAACGGGTGCGGCGGACCCTGCGTGTAGGTGACCTGCGGGTGATACGCCGGCGCGTACGGTCGGTCGGGCGGTTCCGGCGACGTGACCTGTGGCGCCGAGAAGTACTCGGTCGTCGGACCCGCGTAGTGCTGCGGGTCGCGGGCGTACGGCTGTGACATCGCGGTTTCCTTGCGTCCGAGGGATCGCGGGGATATGAGCTCAAGTATCGTCACACCGGACATACCGGACGGAGAAGCGCGTTCATCCTTTCGGTTTAAAACCCATCAGATCGGTGTAACTCGTCGACTCAAGGAATCGCGTGATCACCTCCAGCGTGCCCGGGGTGTAGACCCGCCCGTCGAACAGCTCGGCCGGCTTCGTGAAGACCATCGCGGCACCCTCCCCCAGCACCACATCGGCCTGCACAGCCGCTGTCGACCCGCAGAAATACGTCTTCTCCCGGCCTGGCCCGGGCAAAACCTGCCGCTCGAAGAGCACCAACGGCTGCTCGGCTCGCAGTGAAGCCTCTTCGGACAGCTCTCGCGCGGCCGCCTCGATCACCGACTCACCCGGCTCCACGTGACCGCCTGGCAGTCCCCACACCCCCGGCCAGTTCACCGCCCGATCGTCACGCAGTTGCACCAGCAACGCACCCGACCGGTCGACCAGCAACACCACCGCGATCTGGATCAACATGCCCGGCACGCTACCCGGACCCGTCCACCCGAGGAGCCGTCAGAGCGCGGTCACCACCCAGGTGAACCGCAGCGTGCCCGAGTCCGACGGCAGGTTCTTCTGGACGCCGTTCACGAACTTGCCGGTGTTGAACGTAACGCTCGCCCGCGCGTCGCTGGTCGCGCCGCTGGCCAGCACCGGTCCGCCCATGCTGCAGATCCCCACGGTGCCGACGCCGGTGAGCCGGACCGTGATCCGGCTGCCGAGAATGTCGGCGGTGCCCTGGTCGGCCCGGAACACGTCGGGCGCGTGCTCGACGTTGACGTGGATGTCGACGCCCGGTACGCGTACCCCGGAAAACGTGGTTGCCGTGTTCTTGATCTTCGTGACCGTGTAGAGACCGTCGGCACCCGGCGTCACCGTCGCGTCGACCGAGTCCGTGACCAAGCCGGCCACCGTGCCGCCGCACACGAGTGACGAATTGGTCTGCCGGAAGGTGCCGACGATGTGGTAACCATCGCTGACCGTGACGTCCGTGATCAGCTGGGTCCGCTTTCCGCGAATGTTCACCTGCACGCTGACCGCGACGACCGCAGTGCCCATGCCGCCGGCCAGCTTCTGTGACGGTGCCGAGTAGACGCCGCTCGTGCCGGTGCCCTTCACCGTGCCGACCGACGACTGGCCGCCGCCGATGCCGTTGACCGCCCACGTCCCGCCGACCACGGCACCGAACGAGGACAGGTCGTCGGGGATCGGTACGCACTCCGACGCGAGGTAGATGACGCTGCCCGCCGCGTTCTGTACGCACGCCGTCGCCACGAGAGACACCGTGCCGCCGATCCGCACCGTCGTCCGCGTGGGTTTCAGTCGCAGCGCCGCCGCCTTCGACCAGTCGCCGAAATGGCTGGTCGTGATCGTGAGGTGCTTCGCCGAGGCGTCGGGCGGCGTCTGCGTCCACTCCCAGAAACCCTTGGTGTCCTGGTAAGCGAGGCCGAGCGCGCCGGTCGCGGTGCCGTCGAGGTCGGTCGAGTCGGTCGTGAACGAGATGCGGATCGGCTTCGCGAACTTCTGGCCGGCGGGCGTGAGGCGAAAAGCGGAACCGATGCCGCCCGCCGCCGTGTTCGAGATCGGTTGGACGCCTAGCTTGACGTCACCGGAGACAGCACCGGCCGGGACCGTGACCGTCACACCGCCGTCGCCGGAGGTGAGCCGGCCGCCGCGCACGCCGATCGTGGCGATCACGCCGTTGCCGGTCGGGGTGCCGACGGCCGATGGACGCGACGGCGGCGCCGTGTCACCCCCGCCGGACGAACCGCATGCCGCGAGCCCGGCCAGCACGAAGATGGCAGCGACTCCCGCGAGCACCCGAGGTCCACCGAAGATCATGACCGACCCCTTTACCGTCGCCACAGCACCAGGCGACTGGCGGCGTCGCCCGGCACGGTCACGATAGACGGCGTACGGGTGCGGCCCCATCATCATTCGAGAGGGCCCCGGGCTGCCGTTTATCCAGGAGTTTCAGCCGTTCAGGCCATCGGGTCGGCGCTCGGATCAGGCGGAACGAACGTGCCTCGCCTTCATCAGATCGACGAGTGCCTCTCTCGGCGCCGGCGCCTGGCCAGGTGGGCGGCGATGCTGACCGGCGAGCGCGACCGTACGGTTGGCCGCACCAGCCCGGACCGCCGCTCGGGACGCGGCCCGGGCGAGGTCCAGCGGAGAGGTGTCGCCGGCCGCGCGCGCCTTCTCGAGGAGGTTCGCGACCTCCGGCACCAGCAGCGCGGGCAGGCTCGCGGCCGGCATCACGGCGTCACCGAGGAAGCCGACGTGAAGCTGACCGTCGGCGGAGACCTCGACCTGGTAGCGGCCGGCGGTGAAGTCGGCCGGCGTCGGGGCGACCACCACGGCCATGCCCAGACCGGGCGCGCGCATCAGGTCGTGTTCCAGGTCGAGCAACGCGGGTGCATCCTGCCCGGACGGATTGGCGATGAGCATGACCTCGGGTGCCTCGGCCGGGCCGTCCCACGCCGCGACCGCGCGGGAGATCCGGTCACGGAACGCGTCAATGGCGGCCGGGATCGACGGCTCGACGCGGATCCGCCGGGGATCGATCGCCGCCAGTGCCCGAGACTCGTCGCCGAAACCCGCCAACACGATGCGTACGTCGTCGGACCAGATGTTGTGCGACAGCTCGACCGCGATGAACCGCAGCAGGTTGACCGCACCGGCCGCGTCGCCGCCGATGCCGAGCACGCGCAGGTATTCGATGTCGAGGAGCAGGTGTTGGTTGGCGCGCCCGCCGACCGTGCACATCGTCGGCAACGGAGCGAGCTGCGTGTCGAACGTCGGCAACTCGGCTCCGACCGGCAACTGCCAGCCGTTGGGATCGTCGATGAACGGATCCGGAGCGGACCCGCAGTCGTCGGCGAGCAGGAGCGTCATCGTCGCGTAGTCCATCCACACGCCCGCGATCTGCGGGATCCGCTCCACCGGCCACCCGTCGACGATCGCGGCGAGCGCGCGCAGGGACGCGTCCAGCCGGATCACGTCCTGCTGCCGCGTCGGCACCATCAACCGGGGAACCGTGCCACCCGACGCCGGACCGGCTCGCTTCACGAACCGGCGCTGGAGCAGTTCGCGCTTCTGCACGGCGAACAAGCTCAACGAGATGACCGCGGCGAGAGTGCCCGATGCTTCCAGGACGTCACTGAAAAAGGCAGAAGAATCGGGCGCGGATGGTACGGATGCCTTCTGATCGACTGGCTTCTGCGTGTGCCCGGGCGTGTGCGGCGTGACCGTGTGCGTGTGCTGGACGGGCGCCGGCGCGTGCGAGGCCACATGGGTCGGCCGGGGGGCTTCGGTCGGCTGATGCGTCGGGCCGGCGGTGGTCGGCGCGGTCGCGGGCTGCGTCGGTGAGGGCAGCGTGTGCACGACCCGGTGCACGGAGTGCTTCACGGTCGAGTGCGGCGCGCCCTTCGTCTGCGCGGGGCCGCCCGCGCTGCCACTGCCGGCTGCGCCGCCGCTGCCGGTGGGGCTCCCGCTGTTGTCGCTGTCTGTGCTTCCGGACATGACGGCACCACGGGCATGCGGCATCGATCCCTGGTCGACGGCGTCGCCGGGAAGCGTCAGGATGCGTCCGGGGTGGATCACGTCCGGGTTTTTGATGTGGTTGTCGTGCGCGATCTGCGAGTAGGTGCCGAAGTCGCCTTCGAACCGCTCCGCGATCGCGCCGAGATAGTCGCCCCTGTGCACCTCGTAGGTGAGCGGCTCGGCCGCGTGGTGGGCGAGGCTGTCACCGAAGTCGATCGTCTCCGCGTTGGCCGAGGGCGACGACGCCGCTGCGGATGCCGACGGATGCGAGACGACGTACGCGGTGGCGAGCGACAGCACCGGATGCGCCTGGGCGGCACTCATGACCGCGGCCGGCGGCGCGTGCACGTGCATCGACGCCGGCGCGGCGATCGCCGGAGACGCGAACATGACGACGACCGCGGCGATCAACGCGCTGGCCCATCGCTGCTGTGCGCTGAGGCCGGGCAGCCGTCGGGTCGCCCGTCCGCGCGCCCGCCCGATGAGTTCGGCGACCACCGAGACGGCGAAACTCAGCCACGCCAGCCAGCCGAACACCGCGATCGTCCGGATGAAGAGGTCGGCGCTGTCGTCATGACCGAGGAGCGAGGCCTTGATCGACGCGACCGACGGGACGTGGTGTGGCAGCAGATGCGGGCTCAGCCGCACGAGCACGATCGGGATGCCCGCGACCAGCACGATGAGCAGCGCCGTCGCGCACAGTCCGGCCAAAAACGCGGCCGAGCGGGACCGCGCACGTACTGGTGAACGGGACATCATGCACCACCTCCTGCCTCAGACGCCTCAATCACCATGGACACTCCGGTCACAACGATCTCTCTCATCCCGTCAACAACGTCGCGGTCGCGGTGCCGACCTCGGTCCACGGACCCAGGCCGATCAGGTTGAGCATCAGCGGTTGGTAGACGATCTGTACGGTCACCGTGATGTCCTTGCCACCGCCGGTCACCACCGCCGAACCGGTGACGCCCGCGGCCGCGAGATAGGCGTCGGCGGCTGTCACGGCGGCCTGCGGGTCGATCACGTCGGCCGTGCCGGCGACCGCCTGGGACACGTCCAGGGCCTGGCCACCGGCCCGCGCCGCCTCGGCCGCGAGGTTGTCCGCGTGCTCGATCGTGCGCATCCGGCCGCCACCGTCGACCGACAGGCCGACCATCGTGAACAGGGCCGCCGCGACGACGGCCACCATCAGCGTGAACGCGCCGTCGTCACGCCGCCACCAACGGCGCAACGGGTCGGACCGGGTCACGACCGCCCTCCGTATTGATCGATCACACTGCGGAACGTGCTGGTCATGGTTTTCGTGCCGGGCGTGCCCTGGAGTGCCACGTCGGACAGGTCGACGACGCAGGTCACCGTCGCCACGACCGAGGCCGGCTGACCGATCTCCGCATCGAAACCGCTCGTGTCGACAGCCACGGTGAGCGTGCGGCAGACGAGGTGCTGCTCGGCGAGCGTGTTCCTCGCCGCGGTCGTGGCGGCCGCCTGGGCATCTGTGCCGTTGCGGGAAATCGAGGCCGCTCGGGCGGCGTCATGCGCGGACAGATCGACCGCCTCACCGGCGACCTCGATCCGCATCGCGGCGATGCCGAGGCCGAGGATCAGCAGAATCGCCGGAGCGAGGATCGCCACCTCGACCGCGGCCGCACCCTCATCCCGTGCTCGCGCCCGCCGTCTCCGCGCGCGGCTCATGAACGTCGTCATCGGTGGAACACCTCGATGGGTCCGCTCGATGTCTGCGAGACGCTGTATCCGTCGAGGCCCGGGAACAGCGACAGGCTGCGGCCGGTCACGGTCACGACGATCTCGCCGCCGGACGTCGTCACCGACACGTTCCATCCTTGGAGTACGTCGCCCTGCGCCTTGATGATCTCGTCCGCCTTCGCGGCTCCGGCTCCGGGCGCCGCACCGTAGGCACGCTGTGCGTTCGCGCCCTCCTGCGCCGCGGTCAACGCGACCGAGCGAGCGAACGAGTAGAGCGAGACCTGGATGCAGGTGAAGATGAGCGTCAGGACGATAGGGACGAGAATTGCGAATTCGAGTGTGGAAGAGCCGTCGTCGCGACCCCGGCGCCCGCCGACACGCGGGCGCCGGCCCCGATTCCGCGCCCGCGCATCAGAGGTACGCACTGGATTACTTGATGTCTTTGTCGTGCGATTTGACCGCGGCGGTGACGGCGATCGTGACGAGACCCGCGACCGCGATCCCGAGGACGACCAGGATCGTGTATTCGACGGACGAGGCGCCTTCATCTTCGCGGAGCGCCCGCCACTGTGACATCCACATCGTGGCCAGGACACGTGCTGTCTGAATCATGGTTCCTCCATCGGGGGTGAGCGGTCGGCGGTCGCCGGCCGGCACGGTGGGGTGGACTCGGATGAGTGGTCTGCTATCCGCCGATTCGGACCAACGCCGGATAACCGATGAGCAAGAGGAAAACGAGCAGGAGCAGGGTTGTCGGGACGTAGAGAAGCGTGGTCGCGGTCGCGGCCCGCTGTTGTTCCTTCGTCCGCAGCGCGACGCGCAATGACCGCGCGCGGCTGAGGAGCGTCTGATAGACCTGCGCGCCCTGGTCGCCGGCGAGGCTCATGATGTCGCCGACATCGCCCAGGTCGGGTACGCCGATCTCGACGGACACCTGACGCAGCCGGGTCCACGGGGCCTCGTTCGCGTACCGCGCATCGTCGAGCGCGCTGCGGATCCGGTCGAAGACCCAGCCGTCACCGACCCGAGCCGCGCTCTCCAGCGACTCGACCGCGCCCGCACCGCCGTAACGGACGAGCCCCACCAACGTCAGGTACGTCGCGACGGCACGGCGGAACTCCTCCCGGGCGACGGCGGCTTTCTGTCGCACGTTGACGTCGGCCAGGAAATACATGCCGACGGCGCAACCGAGACTGACGATCGTCGGCACGTACCAGTGCAGATGGATGCCCTCGAACGCCAGCAGTTCGCCGAAGATCGCCGGGATCAGCAGGCCGAACAGGGTGAACGCCATCTTCTCGATGACGTACCGCTCCGGTGTCTGCCCGATCAGGCGCAATTGCGCGACCGGCGGGTGGATGAAGGCCAGCAGGCCGCTCTGCCGCTGCGGCGTGCGGCCCAGGGTGGTGTGCGCCGGGGTCGGGTGCAGCGAGTCGAGCGCGAAGCTCAGCGCGGGCGGTGCCGGCATGAAGCCGCGCACGATGATGAACGTGCCGGCACCGACCACCGCGCCGGCCAGCATCGCGATCGCGATCAGAGGATTCATGACGGCGACTCCCCCGCTGCCTGCTTGTCCATCGGCCGGAGCAGACGAGGAATCCGCTGTGGCCGGTTGAGTTGGCGACACCACACGAGGAGCACGCCGAACGCGATCAGGCATCCGGCGAGCACGAGTTGCCCCGTGGCGGTGTGGTATGGATGCGTGTATTTCTTGTTGACCAGGAGCAGGATCAGCCCACCCAGCGTCATCGCCGACAGGATCTGCCCGGAGACACGCGCGTCGGTCTTGCCGCTCGACATCTCCCGCCGCATCGTGACAAGGTCGGCCAGACTCTCGCTGACCCGGTCGAGCACGTCGGCGAGACGGGGGCCGCGTTCGCGCGCGTTCAGCATCAGCGCCGCGATCACCTCGTCGCTGCTGGCGTCGGAGATCCGGTCGGCGAAGCGACGGAGCGCGTCGACGGTCGACACCTCGCCACGCAACTCGGTGGCAAGCTCTTTGACCTCGGTCGAGATCGCCTCCGGCGCGTCCTGGGCACTGACCACGATCGCCTGGTGCAGACCGGATCCGGAGCGGACGAGGTCGGAAAGGCGCCGAGTCCAGATCTCGATCGCTTCCAGGCGCGCGATGGCCCGCTTCTCCTCGCGCGCCGCGCCGAACAGCCACGGCACCGTGACCACGGCGATGCCACCGGCGATGCCGATGATCGGGATGCCGGAGTAGAACCAGCCTCCGATCAGGACCGCGACGGCGCCGCCCCACATCAGCCGACGGCGCCGACCGGCGGCGGGGTCGAGATCGAAGCCCAGCACCGACCGGTAGATGGTGGTGAAACGGTTGTCCGGGCGGGCGTCACCACGCGTCCCGATGAGACCGATGACCGCGACGAGCAGCCCGGCGAGCAGCGCGCCGACGCCGAGCGCCGCACCGAACTCCGGAGTCATGACAGCCCCCGAGCGGCCGGGCCCACCATCACACGCGCGCTCATGCCGATCCTCTCGAGATCGCGCCGACCTGCGGGGTCAGCAGCAGGCGCAGGTCAAAGCCGGCAGCTTGCAGCTCGGCGGAGCGGCGTTCGCTGGGCCGCACCGAGGTCGGCGCCGCGAGCCCGTCGGGCCCGGGAGCGAAGATCCGCGATCGCGACAGCGAACGGCCGTCGCCGAGCCCGTGCACCTCCGTCACGCTGGAGACGTAACGGCGCGGCCGCCGGCCCGGGTGCTCCTCCATGTTGACGTAGACGACCAGGTCGAGCGCGTTGCCGATGGTCAGGTAGGCGCCTTCGCGGTTCTTCGAGGCGCCGTAACGCAGCAGAAGCTCGGCCAGGCGGTCGAAGACGCCGTGTTCGTCGCGGGAGTGGATCGTGCAGAGCGACCCGTACGTCGTGTTCATCGCGTCGAACATCGCCACGATCTCTTCGGCCCGCACCTCGCCGACGATGATGCGGTTCGCCGAGAGGCGCAGCATGTGCGGGAACAGGTCGTCGATCGTGAGCTGACCGTCGGGACGGCCGTCGGGGCCCTTCTCGCCGAATCCCTCGCGTTCCTCGAAGCAGACCGCCCACGGATGGCGGCCGGTCGCGTCCAGCCCGAGTTCGCCGACCGTCTCCAGCACGCAGAACCACTCTTCGCGCGGGATCTCGTCGGCGATCGCCCGCAGCAGGGTCGTCTTTCCGGCGTTGGCCCGCCCGGCGATCATGATGTTCATGTGGGCGGCCACCGCGGCTTCGAGGAAGCTCTTCAACGTCGGCGTGATCGCGCCCATGCCGACCATGTCGGAGAGCGAGACGTCCTTGACGCGGTGCCGTCGGATCACGACGACCGGCCGCTTCGTCACGACGTAGATCACGGTGAGGCGGGCGCCGTCGGGCAGCCGCAGGTGCAGGATCGGTTTCGCGGTCGACAGCGAGCGTTCGGTCTGGCCGCCCCGCTCGGCGAGCCGCTGCAACAGACCGATCAGTTCTTCGTCGCTCGCTGCCGAGGTGAACGAGCCCTCGTCGATGACACCGCTCGCGTAGACGACGCGTACGCGCGTGCCGAGCACCATGATGTTCTCGATGTCGGGATCGTCGATCAGTGGTTGCAGCCGGCCGAGCCCGATCAGGTAGGCCGAGACCGCGTTGCAGAGCGCTCGCTCGTAACCCGGCCAGGTGACCGGCCCGGTCTCGCCCGAGCGCAGGCGGTCGTCGACGTTGCGGCGCACGACGCGTTCGGCGACCTCGATCGTCAGCCGGCGGCGGTCGTCGTTCGTGAGCGAGCCCTCGCCCCGCATCACGTCGATGAGTTGCCGGCTCACCTCCGCCTGCAACGCGGCGACGAGTTCGTAGTCGATCTGGATGCTCGGCTCCGGCGGCTGCGGTGTGCGCGGCGTCTGCCAGCCGACGTGCTGTTGCGGTGCCAGCCGATCATGCGGGTACGGCTGGCCGCCACCGTTTCCGGCGTGCGCGGACCCGGCGGCCGGACTGCTGGCGACACCACGACTCGGTGACCGGTCGGGAGCGTAACCGGCGGCCGACGCGGTCGGAGACACGCCGAAACCGTTCGTCGTGAACCCGTTCGGGTCGTGGCGGTTCCGGTTGTAACCGTCGCTCTCGTGCCCGTTGGCGTCCGTAGCCGTTGGCGTCGTAGCCGTTGGTGTCACGGCTGGCGGGCACATGATCATTGGGTACGTGACCGTTGGGAGAGGCGCCGTAGCCGCTCGGTGCGCTGCCGTTCGGCTCCGCATTGTGCGCTCCGGCCGTGTATCCGCTGACGGTGCCGCCGTCTGCGGGGAAGACGCCGCCACCGCTGGCCGCGCCCGGGCCGGCTCCGCCGGGGAGTTCCGGGCGCGGAAGCGTCGGCGCGCTCGCGTGCGTGTGGCCGTTGAGGCGGGGCGGCGCCCAGGGCGTGCCGTTCGGCGGCGTCGGATCGGTCATCGGGCCGGCCCGCCGGCCATGACGTCGGCGCTCAGACGCTGACCGTAGACCGTGGACGTCGTCGACGTGGCGCGTAGGTCTTGGCCGGGCGGCGCGGTCATGGACGGCTGCGCAGCGGCCATCGCGGCCGTCGCGGTCACCCGATCGGCCGCCTTCGCCTGCACGGTCCGAGCCGCCCGCAGCAGCGTGGAGGAGTTCGGGAGCGATCCGATGCCGTCGGACAACGCCGCCGCCTCGCCGGCACGCCACGGCATCGTCGCGATGGCCGGTGTCCGCAACGCTTTCGAGATGTCGGGCGTCGGGTATTCGCCACCCTCGATCACGATCAGCCCGATCCGGTCGGCCCGGGTGCCCAGGCCCTGCCGCATCAGATCGATCGCGGGTTTGGCGCCCGAGGCCGACCGCAGCGTGCTCCGCACGACCAGCAGCACGAAATCGGCGCCGGCCAGCAGCGGCAAAGGTGGATAGTTCGAGGTCAACCGGCCACAGTCGAGGATCACATCGGTGCCAGTGTCAGCATGGCCGAGCAGCCCGAAGTGGGTCGACAGCCGGTCCCACACGGGCGCCACGGTCGCGGCCTGAGCCGGATCGCTGACCCCGGCGAGCAGGACGCGACTCACCGCGCTCTTCGGCTGGGCGATGTCGATCAGTTGGGAGTTGAAGTCTTCGGCGAGCCGATCGTGTCGGGCCGAGATCGCCAGGTGCGCGATGCCGCGGTCGGACGGCAACTGCGCGCGGACGTAGCCGGCCATGATGTCGCCACCGGCCGGATCGGCTTCCACCAGCAGCACCGGGCGGCTCCATGCCAGCGTCATGGCCAGGGCGGTCGTGGTGACGCCGGGCGAACCCTTCGCGGACGTCAGGGCGATGACGGCCATGTGTCAGGACCCCGCCGCCACGAGCACGACCGCGATCTCGTTGAGGTTCGCCAGCGCCGCGACCGAGGTGGCCTCCGCCACGGGTACGAGCACGTCCACCACCGCCGTGTTCTGGTCATCGGGAGCGTTCACGTCAACGACGGTCGCGGGCAGCAGCGGCAGGGTCGGGCCGCCCGTCTGGGTGGCGCCGCTGCTCTGGGGCACGGACACGAGGAGCACCCGATCACCGGGGCGGAGCGTGCGGCCGGGTCGCTGGGTCGCCGCGAGCTTGAGACCCACCAGCGCCTGGTTCGGTCCGACCGCGTTCGTCGAGGTGACGTCGCCGGTCGTCAGGAGCGTGCCGGGGACCAGCGCCACCTTCGCGAACTGGCCGACGATCGAGGACATCTGCGACGCCGGGATCGGGGTCAGGCCGCGGGCCGTCGTGATCGTGACGACCTGCAGGTCGCCGGACGTGATCTGCTCGCCAGGCGACACCGGTTGATAGACCGCGATGTACGGGTGCGAGTCGGACGACGCGGCTCCCACGTAGCGCCAGCCGGCCAGCGCCCCGATCACGACGAGCACGACACCGAGGCTGGCGAGCGCCGGACTGCGCCGTCGCGGGTTGGAGCGCCGGGGCATCGGCGCGGGTGCTTGGACTCCGGTGGCCGGGATGGCCGGCGGTGCGGCGACACTCATTTGACAACCACCTGAGCTTCGTTGATGCGGACTGTTGTCCGGGAGACGCGGGTGACGACGATGACGCCGCTCTGACCGCCGCCCGCCCAGTTCACGTCCCACGTCGCCGTGGCCGTGACCGTGAATTTGCCGTTCTTCGCGCCGTAACTCGGCGTCTCGTAGCGGTAGCCGCAGGTCGGTGACGCCCTGCCGCCGGCCGACGCCGAGTATTTGGTGCCGGGGTTGGGACACGTGACGGTGTGCCCGTCGCCCATGTTCCACGCGATCTTGTTGCCCTCGGCGGTGATGTTGACCGTCAGCGCGCCGTAGGACTTCGAGTTGGTCAGCGGGCCCCAGGTGTTGCGCTTGGCGGGGTCGACGTTGTCCCACATCCAGACCGGCAGGCCGACGAGGCCGCCGACGCCGGTGGCTGACGGTGCGAGCCCGATGTCGGGCGGCGACAGCAGGATTTCGGCGAGGGCTTCCTCCGCGAGTTGCAGCGGCGACGGGCCGGCCTGACCGGCCTTGACGAAGCGCTCAACCGGGTCGATGTTGCCGCTGCCCCACGGGGGCGGACCGTCGTAGCAGGTCACCATGTAGAACGAGCCGTCGGCCGGCGTGTTCGTGCCCCATCTCGGGTCGCCGGCGGGCGGCTGCGGGTCTTCCTCGCGGTAGTAGCAGTTGTCGGCGTTGTCGTAATCGCCCAGGCCGGGGATGTAGCAGGCGACCGCCGATCCTTTGTAGACACAGCCGGTGCCGCCTCCGCCGCTGTCGCCGCCGCCCGGATCGCCGGGATCGCCGGGATCGCCCGGGTTGCCGCCACTGACCGTGCACCAGAGGATCTCTTTCGGGCAGTTGCCCGAACCGCCGGCGACCGCGCGGGCGCCATGACCGGCCAGAGCCCCGGCGATGAGCACCCCGGTCGCCAGCACGACGGCGACGAGACCACTCGCGAGCAGCTGTTTCCTGGCATTGGCACGCCGTCTCAGCACGAGCCGTCCTCCTTGGCGTCGACCTTGGAGACCAGCCAGCGGCCGTCCGGGTAGAGCAAGACCGTCGCCGTCGTGACGAACGGCTTGCCGGTCGGAATGGGGACGATCTTGCCGGTTTTCTTGTTGACGATCTTTATGCCGCTCTGATCGAGGCAATCGCGCACAATAGCCGTGCCCGAAGATTTGGCGAGTTTTAACGAAACCATGACCGGATTCGTAACAACGGCACCCCGTTGAATATCACCCATGGAATGCAGATTGAAAAGATTGGAGATCCACGTGCCCAATAACGGATCACTCATGTATTTCGCGAGATCGCCGGAACTGTAATTGGCCGTTTGCGACGCCGCCGTTTCCGCGTTGATGTAACCGTTGTAGGCCACCATCACCGCCGTGTCGGCCGCCAGGATCCGGGGATCGATCGTGGAGCTGGGGCTGCCCGCCACCGTGACCGCGCCGGGCAACCGCGAGGTGTCAGCCCCGGGCGCCCGAGTGCCGCACGCGGACAACACGATGGCTGCCACCAGCGCCGATATGGCGCATGCGGCAAGGACTGATCGCCGAACTGCGATCACGGACCGACCAGACACCCTCAGCCTCCCAACGCGCTCCGCGCCACACCGACGGGGGTAAACGTCGATCGGCGACCCGCCACGCAGGGCACGGAGCATCGCGGCTGCACTCCAGGGAGAGCACAGTCCACAAATCCGCACATCTGCTATGGCTCGCGCAGGTGAAAACCGCCGAGAACGACCGATTCGCCGCCTGACTCAATCCACACACGCACAATTATGATCGACAATCACGTTGTCAGTGCCGCGCTCCTAACAGCAAGTTCCGTGAAGTTTTCGCGTAACCCGGGCAGTTTAGGGTCGACGTATGGGAATCTGTCAATAACTTGGCAGGACATTCACCAGCTTGATTCTCATGGCCGGAATCCGCTAAATCGATTACCGCAGGTCATGACCCCGGACAGTGATCAACCGATCACTGCGCACTCGAAGACGTCACACGCGCGACACATGCCCCCGGGTGACCTCGGCACCGTCACGCCGGGGGCCCGGTTGCCGAAAGCCGCCAACTTCAAACCAGACCGACCAGACATCCAGGACATCCCGCTGCCACCGCGCCACGCGCCGCCGTCCGCCGCCTCAGGCCGATCCACACGAGTGTCCACAGTGGCGCCGACGGCCGACTACGACGATCATTCTCGACGCGCGGCGACCTTATTCATTGGAGGCGCCGGGGGCCAGGATTCGAATACGCCGAGGTGCGTGGCGATCAATTCGCACAGGGTCGCGACTAAGTCACGCACAGTCCATTAGCCACACGACGACCGAGCGTCGGAAGATTCGACACCGAGGGTCGTCGTGCCACCACTGATCGCACATATTGACAGAGTTATATCCGAAGATTACCGTACGCGACACGTTTAGTAAACTTTCCTGTCAGTTGTCCCGTACGGAGGTGTCATGATCCACGTACGCTCACACCGCTACCCATCCCGTACCCGCAAAATCGCTCTGGCCTGTGCTTTTCTCCTCGCCGGCGCGATCCTGACCACGGCCAGCCCGGCCTCGGCCGCCACGAACCTGGTGACGAACCCCGGTTTTGAGACGGGCAGCCTCTCCGGCTGGTCCTGCAGCCTCGGCAGCGTCGTCAGCAGCCCCGTCCACAGTGGAACTCACGCACTCTCCGGCGCCGCCAGCAACAGCGACGACGCCCAGTGCACGCAGACGATCTCGGTCGTCTCGGGCTCGGCCTACACGCTTTCCGACTACGTCGAGGGCAACTACGTCTACCTCGGTGTCACCGGCGGCGTCTCCACGTGGACCCCGAGCGCGCCCAGCTGGACCCTGCTGACCACGTCCTTCACGGCCACGTCGAGTTCGGTCCAGATCTACACGCACGGCTGGTACGCGCAGGGCACCTACTACGCGGACGACGTGACGCTGACCGGCCCGGGTGGCGTCGTCACCGTGCCGAGCGCGCCGACCGGCCTGACCAGCACCGGCAAGACGACGACCTCGGTCTCGCTGTCGTGGACGGGCTCATCCGGTGCCACCGGTTACAACGTGTACCAGGGCTCGACGAAGGTCGCCTCGGTCACCGGCACCACCGACACGGTCACCGGGCTCACCGCGAACACGGCCTACTCGTTCAGCGTCACCGCGACGAACTCCGCCGGTGAATCGGGGCATTCGGCCACGCTCAACGTGACGACATCGGCCACCAACCCGACGGTGCCCAACGCGCCGACCGGTCTGACCGTCACCGGCACGACGAGCAGCACCGTGTCGCTCTCGTGGAGCGCTTCCTCCGGTGCCACGGGATACAACGTCTACCAGGGCTCGACGAAGGTCGCCTCGGTCACGGGGACCACCGACACCGTGAGCGGGCTCGCCGCCAGCACGGCCTACTCGTTCAGCGTCACGGCGACGAATTCCGCCGGTGAGTCGGGGCATTCGGCCACGGTCAACGCGACCACGGCGGCATCGGGCGGCGGCGGCACCGGTTCGCCCCATTCGTGGCCGTACATCGATATCACCATGGCCACGCCGACGCTCGCCCAGGTCGCACAGGCCACCGGCCAGAAGTTCTTCACGCTCGCGTTCGTGCTCGGTGACTCCACCGGCTGCAACCCGAGCTGGGGCGGCACGATCGCGCTGAACGACTCGCGGATTTCCGGCGAGATCAGCGCGCTCCGGGGGCTCGGCGGCGATGTCGCGGTGTCGTTCGGTGGCGCCGCCGGCCCCTACCTGGCGACGTCGTGCTCGACGCAGGCCAGCCAGGCGGCGGCCTATGAGAAGGTCATCGACGCGTTCAGCATCAAGCACATCGACTTCGACATCGAAGCGGCCGTGAACATCGACGTGATGAACAAGGCGATCGCCCAGGTGCAGCGCGACCGGCCGGGCACGACCGTGAGCTACACGCTCGAGGTCGTGGCGGACAGCTACGGCATCGTCGACTCGATCGGCACCCAGGTGCTCTCGAACGCGGTCAGCAACGGCGTCAACGTGGGCATCGTCAACCCGATGACCATGGATTACGGCGCGTCGGCCGGCGTGGAATGGGGCGACTCGGTGATCCTGGCCGCGCAGGCGACCGAGCGGCAGATGGCGACGATCTGGCCGAGCAAGACGTCGGCGCAGCTCTACAAGATGCTCGGCGTTACGCCGATGATCGGCCGCAACGATACCGGCCCGATCTTCAGCATCGCCGACGGCCAGAAACTCGTGGCCTGGGCGAACTCGACGCACATCGGGCAGCTCGGCTTCTGGTCGGTCGGACGCGACAACGGCGGCTGCCCCGGCGGCGGCGTCTCCCCGACGTGCAGTTCGATCTCGCAGTCGACCTATCAGTTCACGAGCATCTTCGGTGGCTTTACCGGCTAGGTAACGCCGCCACTCCGGCTGACAGCCTGGGGAGGCCGTGTGGGGGTCGACGAATTCGTTCGTCGGCCCCCATCGCCGTGATCGGTCGCCGTCATCGTTCACCGGCTCCCCTGCCCAACGCCGTCGCCGAACTCGTTCGTCGCCGCCCGCTGTCGTCAGTAGGCTCGGCCGGTGACCTACTGGCAGGATTGGCACGCGCGATACCAGGACCCGAATTCGCACCTATCACAGCGGCTGGGCGTCGTGCAGGGCCGCATCCGGCACGCACTCGACCACGCACCGGCCGGACCGATCCGCGTCATCAGCATCTGCGCCGGCGACGGCCGCGATCTGCTCGGCGTGCTCGCGGATCACCCGCGCCGCCACGACGTCATGGCTCGGCTCGTTGAGCTCGACCCGATCCTCGCGGACCGAGCCCGCCAGGCAGCCACCGACTCCGGCCTCACCGCGATCGACGTCGTCACCGGGAACGCCGCGGTGCTCAGCCGCTACACCGATCACACGCCGGCCGATCTAGTGCTGAGCTGCGGCATCTTCGGCAACATCAGCGATCGCGACATCGAAGCGACGATCGCCGCGCACCGATCGCTGTGTGCCCACGGCGGCACGGTCATCTGGACTCGTCACCGCCGCGAGCCCGATCTCGTGCCCCAGATCTGCGAGTGGTTCGCCGATCACGGCTTTCACCGCGAATTCGTGTCTGACGTGAACCTCGGCTACGGCGTCGGCGTACATCGCTATGCCGGACAGCCGCAGCCTCTTGCCACGGGTGGGCCGATATTCGCGTTTGCGTGAGCGGCCTTCCGACATGGTCTTGAGTCGGGGTGCTCCGGAGGCGAAGATGTTTCCGGGTAGTAACTCGCAGCGTCGCGGAGGACTCATGTTCGACTACGTGATCGTCGGAGCCGGTTCGGCCGGATGTGTGCTCGCGAATCGCCTATCGGCCGATCCGTCCGTGTCGGTCGCGCTGATCGAGGCCGGCGGCCCCGACAAGAAGCAGGAAATCCACATCCCGGCCGCGTTCAGCAAGCTGTTCAAGACGCCTTACGACTGGGACTTCCAGACCACACCCCAGAAGCACGCGGCCGACCGCGAGATGTACTGGCCGCGCGGCAAGGTGCTCGGTGGTTCCTCTTCGATCAACGCCATGATGTGGGTACGCGGCCATCGGGCCGACTACGACGGCTGGGGCCTCGACGGCTGGTCGCTACGACGAGGTGCTGCCCATCTTCCAGCGCATGGAGCACCGGGTCGGCAGCAACGCGGGCGGCGTCTACGGCACCGACGGTCCGCTCTGGATCGAGGAGCTGCGCGACCCGAACCCGCTGACCAAGGCGTTCCTCGACGCCTGCGGGGAGACCGGGCACAAGCGGCTGGACGAGCTCAACGAGCCGGACAACACCGGCTTCGCGCCCACCCCGGTGACCCATGCACCGCGGCCGCCGCTGGAGCGCCGCCGACGCCTGGCTGCACCCGGTGCGCAAGCGCGCCAACCTGACCCTGATTCCCGGCGGCCTGGTCGAGCGCATCGTCACCGCCGACACGGGCGACGGTCCCCGCGCGACCGGGGTGGCCTACCGCGACCGGCCGGACGCGTCCGTGACGATCGAGGCCGGGCGCGAGGTGATCCTGGCCGCCGGCGCCATCGGCTCGCCGCACCTGCTGATGCTCTCCGGCATCGGCGACCCCGACCAGCTGTCCGCGGCCGGCATCGGCTCGTGCGCCCGCTCCCTCGAGCGTCGGCCGCAACCTGCAGGACCACCTGGCCGCCGGCTGGATCGTGCACACGCCGACCGCGGTCACGCTCGTCGACGCCGAGAAGCTCGGGCAGGTCTTCCGCTACCTGACCGCTCGCAAGGGCATGCTCTCGTCGAACGTCGCCGAGGCGGTCGCGATGGTGCACACCGACGCGAACCTGCCCGGCCCGGACATCGAGCTGATCTTCGCCGCCGGTGCCGTTCCTCGACCACGGCTTCACGCCAGCCGCCCGGCCACGGCTTCACGATCGCGTCGATCCTGTTGCAGCCGCGCAGCACCGGCTGGATCGAGCTGACCAGCGCCGACCCCGCCGAGGCGCCGCACATCGACCCGGCGTACCTGACCGACGACGCCGACATGACGACGATGCTCGCCGGGCTGCGCGTGGCCGAGGAGATCCTGCGGGCACCGGCGCTCGCCGCCACGTCGGCGCGCCGATGCGCCCTGACCGCTACCCGCTCGACGACGCCGAGATCGGAGACGTTCGTCCGCGCGTACGCGGAGACGCTCTACCACCCGGTCGGCACCTGCCGGATGGGCGCCGACGACGCGTCCGTTGTGGACCCGGAGCTGCGGGTCCGCGGCGTGGCCGGGCTGCGGGTCGTCGACGCGTCCGTGATGCCGCGCATCATCCGGGGCCACACGAACGCACCGACACTGATGATCGCGGAGAAGGCCGCCGACCTGATCACCGCGTAGCTGGCGTCGCACCTCTAGCCTCGACTGCGGACGCGTGGGAGCGTGTTACCGGCGGACAACCGCGGTGGTGAGGAGTGGTGTGGCCAGAAGGCCGAGGCCGGTGCCGGTCACGATGGACGGTGCCCACAAGTTTCCGGCGATCGTCGCGCACAAGCTGCCCGAACCCCGCTCGGCACACGCGATCGACGAGCCGGGTGTCCGCCGGACGATCGCCGTCCGCGCCGCTCGCGCCGTGCGCACGGCGGCGATCGGGGTGGCACTGTTCGCTGTCGGGCTCGTGCCGATGATCGTCTGGCCGGACGTGGGCGGATCCCTAGACGACCCCGTGCGTCTTCGTCATGGTGGCCGGCGTGATCGTGCTGCTCACCGGCATCACCCGGATCATCTCGGCGACGGTGATCTGGCGGCTGCTCCGGAAGCATCCGTGGCAGCTCTACACGTGCACGTCGCTGATGATCTCGGAGGAGAGCCGGCGGGTACGCATGCACGTGACCGATCACGCGGGCACGACGTTCTGGATCCGCACCGATGCCAGCAGACGCCGGCGCGAGTCCCTGCACGGGATGACGCGGCCGGAGATCTGGCTAGCGGGCGACCCGGCGACGCGTGCGATCGTGACCCCGGCTGGCGGTCCGGAGATCTTCTATGCGCGACGGGCCATGAGCGCACGGGCCAACGCGAGGGCCGCCCAAGCCGCCGCCCGACGGCTGAAGCGCAAGCCGCCGAAGCCTCGCAAGCCGCCGAAGCGCACTGACGCCCGAACAGCGCGCGAAGATCGCCGCCGAGACCGCGGCCCGCCGAAGGCGTACACCGCCGCGAGGGCCAAAGCCGCCGCGAAGCGCGCCGCCAATCCGCCGAAGCCCCGGCTGCCCCGGCGCGGCAGCAAAATCAACTGGATGGGCTGACGTTCTGACCTTGGCGAGAAACTGTCGCTCCGACAGCATTTACTCGCCAAGGTCAACCGACCCG
This sequence comes from uncultured Actinomycetota bacterium, assembly GCA_963797605.1. Taxonomy (GTDB): domain Bacteria; phylum Actinomycetota; class Actinomycetes; order Mycobacteriales; family Micromonosporaceae; genus DASQPR01. The sequence continues at coordinate 281,990 of CAWCPX010000017.1, forward strand.
GGCCTCCTCCGCCATGGCGGGTGACGGAGCCGGCCGCGCCGGACCGCTCGCCGGCACGTCGCCGAGGCCGAAGCGGTCCCGGAGGTCGGCGAGCACGACCCGGTAGGTGTCGGCGTCGACGTAGTTCGCGTTGCGCGGCGTGTCGAGGTAGACCTTGCCGCCTCGCAGGTCCGGGTGGTCCGAGGCTTTTCGCGCGCTGCCACGAGCGTCCAGAAGTCGTCCACCGAGCTCGCGGGCCACGATGTCGAGCACGATCATGCTGCGCCATCTCTTCGAACCGCTCGTAGGCGGCGTCGGCGAACTCGACGAACCCGAGCACCGCCAGGCCGTCGTGGTCCCGGCTGAAGATGTTCAGGTACAGCTCCGGCCGGCCGCCCCGCCACGGCAGCAGGTCGGCGGCGAGGAACGGCAGCGCGTAGTCGTACCCGGTCGCGAGGATCACCAGGTCGACGTCCACGCGTGGAGCCGTCGGCGAAGCGTCGACGCCGGTGGCGGTGAAGCCGGCGACGTCGGGGCGCGCCGTCAGGTCGCCGTGCGCGAGATGGTGCAGCACCTGGGTGTTCAGGATCGGGTGGGTGGCCAGCAACTCGTGGTCGGGCGCGGGCAGGCCGTAGCGGGTCAGGTCGCCGACGAGCGCGTCCAGGAACTCGGTCTGGTCGGTCGGCAGCTGACGCCGCGGCGGCGGCGTCACGATGCCGGCGAGCAGCGCGTCGGTCGGTACGCCGGCGACGTGCTTCGGGATGTACCGGTAGCCGCGGCGGACCGAGAGGTAGGCGGCGGATCGGCGTGACCGGGCGGCGTCACAGGCGATGTCGACGCCCGAGTTGCCGCCGCCGACGATCAGCACGCGCTTGCCACGGAACTCGTCCGGATCGACGTACGTGACGGAGTGCCGGATCTCGCCCTGGAACGTGTCCTGGCCCGGGTAGTCGGGACGTTCGGGTGCCAGGTGACGCCGGGCGCAGCGATGACGCCCGGCGTAGCGCTGGGTGTCGCCGGTGGACAGCGTCACGTCCCAGCCGCCGTCGACCGGGACGGCGGCGACCACGGCGTGTCGAAGGTGACCAGCTCGGACAGGTGCTACGCGTCGGCGAACGCCGTGGATGTAGTCGCGCACCTGCCGCCAGGACGGGTAGTCGGGGTAGTCCGCCGGCATCGGGTGGCCGACGAAGCCGCGACATGTACCTCGACGAGATGAAGTGCGCCGACTGTCGTACATCGGGCTGCCGGGGTTGTCCGCGTTCCAGATGCCGCCGACGTCGCTGGCCTTCTCGTACCAGTCGAACGGAATGCCCTCGGCCCGCAGCGCCCGGGCCGCGACCAGCCCGGCGGGGCCGGCGCCGACCAGCGCGTAGGCGCGTGACCACGTGGCGGGCGGGCGGAAGCGATGCGCGGCCGGGCCCGCAGCGCGCTCTGGGCGAGCTGGGCGTAGACGGCCGGCCGGCGGCGGCGCAGCCAGCAGGCCGGCAGGGACGCCGACGACCACGGCCACGACCAGGCAGCCAGGGCAGGCCGTCGATGAGCGGCGTTCGTGGTGCCGACCAGCGTCGGGAAGTAGATGACGGCCAGCACGAACGCGGCGGCCAGCCCGAGCGCGCCGATGCCCGGGGACGACCAGCGTGCGCCAGTAGTCACTGCTCGCCTCGGCGCCGGAAGAACGCCACGATCGACACCGCCGCCAACACCTGCAGCAGCACGACGCCGAGCGTGGAGAGGCCGACCATGCTGGCCGCGAGGTTGAGATAGGGGTCCAGCCCGGCGATCGCGAACGCGGCGACCACGAGCGCCGTGATCACGGTGATCGGTCAGGCTGCCGATGTGCGGCGACAGGTGTCGGCCGTGGTAGCGACCGAGGCTCGCCGGGCAGCACGCGTTCCCGGCCGAGCGCGAACAGGTACCGGCTGGACGCGTTGTGCACGGCCAGCATCGAGGCCAGCACGCTCGTGCACAGCAGCACGCCCATCACGTCCGTGACGCGGCGTCGCCGGCGTACGTCGTGGCCTGGTTGAACAGCAGGTTGCCGAGGTTGTCCGGCCGAGCGCCGGCCGCGACGCGTGGGTCTCGATTGACGCCGATCGCAGCCGACCGTGAACCAGGTGGTGAGGAAGTAGAAGACGCCGATGCTGCGCGACGGCGATGTAGGTGGCGCGTCGGGACGCTGCGCTCCGGGTTGGCCGTCTCCTCGCCGTAGAGCGCGCCGGACTCGAAGCCGACGAAGCTGGTGAAGGCGAACATCAGCCCGATGCCGATCGAGCCGGAGAAGACGTTGTGCGGCGCGAACGACGCCGAGCGGCAGCGCGTCGGATGCCCTTGTGGATCAGCCACCGCGACGTCGAAGATGATCAGGATCGCGAACTCGAGCACCATCAGCGCGCCGAGCACCTTGGCGCACAGGTCGGCCGACCGGTAGCCGAGCACGGCCGACGATGACGATCGCGATCGCCGCCGGCCACTCCCACGCGACGTCGATGTTGACGTCGTCGGCGAGCACCAGGTGCACGAAGTAGCCGAACGCGCCGGCCAGCCCGACCGTGAGCGCGGTGTAGGAGAGCACCGCGAGGTAGGCGGCGCCGACCGCGGGCGGCTTGCCGATGCCTCGGGCGACGTACGTGTAGAAGGCACCGGTGTTGACGACTCGGCGGCTCATCGCGGCGTACCCGACGCAGAAGCAGAGCAGCGCGACGGCGGCGATCGCGAAGGCGGCCGGCAGCCCGGGGCCGTTGCCGTAGAGCAGGGCCAGCGGCACGTTGCCGACCATCGCCGCCATCGGCGCGGCCGCCGCGATCACCACGAAGACGACGTGGCGGGTCGACAGGGTGCGGCGCGCGGTCCCGGCCGGTTTCGTGCGTGCCTTCGGGTTCCATCCGTGCGCTCCCGCGGGGGTCGTCATGCGCTCGCGCCACCCTGGGGCGACATCGAGAGGGGTCCGGCGCAGCATGAGCGATACCGCGTTGCCGGTCAAGACCCGATCGGACCAAGATCTGCCGGCACCCGAGGATCCCGACGCCGAATTCGCCGGCACGATGCCATCGGCAAGTTCCAAGGGGCAGGACACCACGGACGGTGACATTCGTGGCGGGCCGGGCTTATCTCGTGCGGGCGGCTTTGCTCTGCTCACTCCGACGCAGCACCTGCAAAAGCAGCCAAAACCGAAATTCAAGATCGAGATGTGTCGCCGGGTACGGTCACGATGCGCAACCTGACCCAAAGCAACGAATCGCGCCCATGATCGCCGGATCACCCGAGTTACCGTGGTCTCCGGGGCCGTTTTGACCACGATAAGTCGGATGATCCAGCGATCATGCCGGGCTGCGGCCTCCGGGTGAGCAGAGCAAGCTCGGGGAGACTGACCGGACGCGCCGTCACGCGGGTGGGGTTGGGTCCGGGCGGCCGGAGACGACGTTCTGCAGCCAGATCTTCGCCCGCATCAAGGGCTCCCGATAGCGCCGCTCCCGCTTCTGGGCGCGCTCAGTTTCGCCGGGCCACGGCGCTTGCCGGGGCGGTAGCGGCGACGCGCCCACGGCGAGTTCGGCCGGCCCACCCGGATCGCCCCGAACAGCAGCAGGAACGGCAGCACGATGCCGATGAGGCTCGTCCAGACTTGCCCTTGAGCAGCGAGATTCCGAGGAGCAGCACGTAGACGACGGCGACGCCGATGGTGACCAGGACGCCGGCCACGCCCGCACCGTTGTCCTCGCCGATGTTCAGCGGTCGCGCGCCGAGAAGGAGCAGCCCGACCACAGAGATCGCGACGAAGATCGCGTCGACCGAGGTTCGGCCCTCCTCCGACCAGTAGACATCCTGAAGGTGCAGGATCAGGGCGAACTCGTCCAGCACGAGGGCCACCCCGATGCCGAAAATCGACGCGGTGATGCACAGCGGCCAGAGCGCCCGGTCGGGCAGCGCGAAACCGAAGATCCCGCCGACGCACATGAAGACGACGCCGAAGACGACGTGGTGGATGTGCATCCCGCCGGGCTGAACGTTGCCCGGCCACCATTTCACCTGCGCCCGGATCATCCGCACCGAGAGCCGGATGAACAGGAAGGCGACGAGCATCGCGGCGAACGCGCAGAACAGCGGCAGCCGATTCGCCTCGACGATGGTGCGGTGAAACCAGTCCCCCACGATCCCGATCGTCGCACGGGACCTGCGGAAATTTCCTCATTGATGGCAAATGCCGCATTACAGTACGGATCATGGCGGACAGGTGGCGGGCCCGGATACCGAGGATCTATTCGGTCGCGCTCACGCTCATCGGCCTCTTCTGCGCCCTGCAAGCGCTGGTCAGCCCGTTCCGCCGGGTGGCCAGACCGGTCCGGGACTTCGTCGGCAACGTGTTCATCCCGGCCAGCGGCAACCTCGCGTACGCGGCCGTCGTGCTGCTGGTCGCGGCCGCGATCGCCCGGCGCAAACGCATTGCCTGGCGGATCCTCGCCGTGATCCTCGGGCTGACACTGCTGTCGGAGCTACTGGTCGGGGTGCTCCTCGCGTTCTCGCCCAGCTCGGTGACCGACTCCGGGACGACGCTCAACCGAGGTCAGGCCGCGCTCATCACCGGTGGCAGCGTCCTCGCGACGGGCATCGTGTTCCTCGTCCTGCTCTGGGCACGACGGGAGTTCTACGCACCCGTCCGCCACGCGAGCTTCCGCCGGGCCGTCGGCGTGCTGGTCGGGTTCCTCGCGGTCGGGGTGCTGATCGGCTGGGGTCTGGTCGCCGCGTTTCCGGGCACGATCACGGCCGGCGCGGGCGGCCAACTCGTCTACGCGGCGCAGAAGGTGCTCGGCGACGCGTTCCACTTCACGAGCAGCAGCTTCGGCCGCGCGCCGGGCTGGGTCACGCTGCTGCTCGGCCTGATCGGTGCCATCGCCGTGCTCGCCGCGTTCGCCACGCTGCTCGGCTCCCAGCGCACCGAGGCCCGGCTGCCGGCCGCGGACGAGCAGCGCATCCGGGAACTGCTCGCCCGCAACGGCGAACGGGACTCGCTCGGCTACTTCGCCACCCGGCGGGACAAGTCCGCGGTCTTCTCCGCCGAGCGGCAAGGCGGCCGTGACGTACCGCGTCGTCAACGGCGTGAGCCTGGCCAGCGGCGACCCGATCGGGGACATCGAGGCATGGGGCCCGGCGATCGACGCCTGGCAGGAAACCAACCAGAAATACGCATGGGTACCCGCCGTGATGGGCGCGAGCGAGGAGGGCGCCGTCGCGTTCCAGCGGGCCGGCCTCGGCGTACTGCGAACTGGGCGACGAGGCGATCCTGCACGTGGACGAGTTCACCCTCGCCGGGCGAGACATGCGGCCGGTCCGGCAGGCGGTCAACCGGCTGGAGCGGGCCGGCTACACGGTCCGGGTCACGCCGGCATGATCGAGTCTGCCGCCGGAGGACATGGCGACGGCCGTCCGGCTCGCCGAACGAGTGGCGCGACACCGACAGCGAACGCGGCTTCTCGATGGCGCTCGGGCGCCTCGGTGATCCCGGCCGACGGCGCGTGCGTGCTCGTGGAGGCCCTGGACGGCACCGGGACGCCGAAGGCGATGCATCTCGCTGAGCCCGTGGGGCACGACCGGTCTGTCGCTCGACCTGATGCGCCGCGACCACGACGCGGACAACGGCGTGATGGAGCTGATGGTCGCCGGGCTGATGCAGGAGTCGCCGCGCCTCGGCGTCGCCCGGGTCTCGATGAACTTCGCGGTCTTCCGCTCGGTCTTCGAGGAGGGCGCGCGCATCGGTGCCGGCCCGATCCTGCGGCTCTGGCGCAACACGCTGCTGTTCTTCTCGCGCTGGTGGCAGTTGGAGTCGCTCTATCGATCGAACGTCAAGTACCAACCCGAGTGGGTGCCACGGTACCTCTGCTACGGCGAGCGCCGGGAGCTGGCGAAAATCGGCATGGCCAGCGCGATCGCGGAGGGCTTCGTGCAGTGGCCGCCGTGGCGCAAGGCGGCACCGATCCCGGCGACGGCCGCACCAGGACTCGCCCCGGATTCGCTCGCGCCCGCGCACGACGTGGCACCCGCGCCCGCTCTCGCGACCGCCGTCGTGACGCCCGAGGAGCCCGCGACCGCCACCGATCACCTGCCGGAGCAGGAACGCGTACGCCGGGCGAAACTCGTCGCGATGCGCGATGCCGGGATCGACCCGTACCCGGTGATGTTCGATCGCACTGATATGTGTGGCGCCGTCGTGGCGGCGCACCCCGGCCTGCCCGCGGACACCCGCACCGGCGAACGTGCCGCCGTCGCCGGCCGGGTGATCCTGATCCGCGACCACGGCACCCGGGTCTTCGCGACGATCCGGGACTGGTCCGGCGACCTCCAGATCATGCTCGGATTCCGGCCGTCGACCTGGCTGGATTCCGCGCGAGCGTCGACATCGGCGACCACGTCGGCGTCACGGGCGAAGTCATCACCACGAAAAGCGGCGAGCTGACGATCGACGCGACGGCGTGGACGCTCACCGCGAAATGTCTGCGCCCGCTGCCCGACAAGCACCGTGGCCTCACCGACCCGGAGGCGCGCGTCCGCCGACGCTACCTCGACCTGATCACGAGCCCGGGCACCCGTGACATCCTGCGTGCCCGCAGCACCGCGATCCACAGCCTTCGCACGTCGCTCGCCGACCGCGACTTCATCGAGCTGGAGACGCCGATCCTGCAACGGATTCACGGCGGCGCCAACGCCCGGCCGTTCACCACCCACATCAACGCGTACGACATGCGGCTGTATCTGCGCATCGCGCCCGAGCTGTTTCTCAAGCGGCTCGCGATCGGTGGCGTCGAGCAGGTCTTCGAGTTGGGCCGCACGTTCCGCAACGAGGGCGTGTCCTTCAAGCACAATCCGGAGTTCACGGTGCTCGAGGCATACCAGGCGTACGCGGATTACGACACGATGCTGCACCTGACGCGCGAGCTGATCCAGACGGCGTCGGTCGCGGCCAACGGCGAGGCGATCGTCAAGTGGCCGACCGCCGACGGGGAAGTGACGGTGCTGGACATCAGCGGCGAGTGGCCGGTAACGACGGTCAACGACGCGATCTCGAACGCACTCGGCGAACTGGTCACGGCCGACACCGATCTGAAGGCGCTCCGCAAGCTGTGCGAGAAGGCCGACGTGCCCTTCGACCCGAAATGGAACCGTGGCGCCGTGGTCCTCGAACTGTACGAGCACCTCGTCGAACACCCCACCACGACACCGACGTTCTACAAGGACTTCCCGACCGAGGTCTCGCCGCTGACCCGCCAGCACCGGGCCGACCCGCGCCTGGCCGAACGCTGGGACCTGGTCGCCTTCGGCACCGAACTCGGCACCGCCTACTCCGAGCTGATCGACCCGGTGGAACAGCGCAAACGGCTGACCGAGCAGTCGCTGCTGGCGGCCGGCGGGGACCCGGAAGCGATGGAACTCGACGAGGACTTCCTGACCGCGATGGAGTACGCGATGCCCCCGACCGGCGGGCTCGGCATCGGCGTCGACCGGCTCGTCATGCTGCTGACCGGGCACACGATCCGGGAGACGTGCCGTTCCCGATGGTGCGCCCAACCGGGGTCGGCTGACACGACGGTGCCGGGCCGCTGACACGACCCGGCACCGCCTATCCGTGACGTGTCAGCTGACGTTGAACGCCGTGTCGTCCACGACGAACGACGTCTGCAGTGACGAGTCCTCCGTGGCCGAGAAGGAGAGGGCGACCGAGGTGCCGGCCACGCCCGTCAGCGAGTAGGTGTGCAGCGCGTAGCCGCTCGCCTTGTTCAGGTTGGAGAACGTCGCCAAGGTCGTCGCGCCGGCCTTGACCGTGAGCTTGTCGAACTGCGTCGTCGTCGTTGTCTCCGCAGTGTCGATGTGCAGGTAGAAGCTGACCGTGAAGGTCGAGCAGCCAGCCGGGACCGAAACACTCTGGCTCAGCGTGTCGGTGTGCGTGGTGCCGTAACCGTCCATCCACGCGTCCCACGTGCCGCCGTGAGCCGGCTCGCTGGGGCCGTTCTGGCCGATGACGGCGGCCGACGCAGTCCAGGACCCCGTGCCCGACTCGAACCCGGGGTTGGCGAGCAGCTGAGTCGCGGTGCACGTGCTGGTCGTGATCGTCCAGGTGAAACTGGTCGTCGCCGTGCCGGAGGCCGCGTCGTGCACCGTCGCCGTGACGCTGAACGTGCCGACGGTTGTCGGGGTCCCGGAGATCACGCCGGTGGAGGCGTTGATCGAGAGGCCCGTCGGGAGACCGGTCGCGGAGAACGTGTACGGCGCGGTGCCGCCACTGGCCGACAGCGCGAGGCTGACCGCCGATCCGGTGCCCGAGGTCTTGTTACCCGGGTTGGCGAGCGTCAGCGGCCCGGGGCCCGAGGTGCCGTTCGTGAACGCGGCGGTGCCGTTGGGCGTGCCGAGACCGGTCGGACCGTCCCAGCCGGTGCCCGCGGTGCACATGAGGAGCGCCGCAGGTGCCGTTGGAGCCGCTCGTCACGTCGAACAGGTTGCTCGGGTGCGCGTACGGGTACGAGGCCGCGTACGTGCCGGCCGCCGGGTTACCGGCAAGCGCGTAGACACCGGCGATGATCGGCGCCGCGACGCTCGTGCCGCCGTAGACGGTCCAGCCGGTGGCACCGAAGGTCTGGTAGACCGCGACGCCCGTGTTCGGGTCAGCGACCGCGGAGACGTCCGCCTCGGCGCGCCGGCTGCAGCCCGTCGTGACGGTCTGCCAGGACGGCTTCGGGTCGAACGACGAGCAACCCGAACCCGCGCCGTTCCATGCCGTCTCTGCCCAGCCGCGCGCGTTGGTGGAGGTGGTCAGCGACGTGCCGCCGACGGCCGTCACGTACTGCGACGTCGCCGGGTATTCCGAGCCGTTCCCGGAATCGCCGGCGCTGACGGTGATCGCGACGCCGGTGTGGTTGAAGTGCGCGTCGTCGCTGGTCTGCGTGGAGGTTTCGCCGCCTCCCCAGCTGTTGGACACGAACTTCGCACCCATCGTGACCGCCCGATCCTCGGCCGCGTAGAGGTCCGCGTCCGTGGCGGAGTTGGCCTCGACGAGAATGATGTGGCAGTTCGGGCAGATCGCGGAGACCATGTCGAGGTCGAGCGAGATCTCACCGGCCCAACCCGAGTCGTTGCTCGGCAGCGGGCTCGTCGCACCGTTCTGGTTGACGATCTGCAGGCAGCCGCTCGCCACAGTGCAGGCGGGAAGGCCGAACTGGCTGCGGTAGGTCGCGAGGTCGGCGGCCGCGGTCGGGTCGTTTTGCGCGTCGACGATGGCGACCGTCTCACCGCTGCCACCCGAGCTGGACAGCTTGTAGGCGCTGTCGAGGTTGGACGGGCCGTAGCCGGACGGGGTGGCGTTGGGCGAGAGCGCGTTCGCCGAAACGGATGGGACGTCGGTGACTCGCAGGGCGAAGCACGTCATGTGGCCGGTTTTCGCCGTCGCCGCGCACGAGTGCGTGAACGAGTGTTGCGTGATCGCTGGGACCGCAGACGTCGTCGCGGCGTTGGTGTGCACCGCCGACGATGTCGGTGTCGCCGCGGATGCTGGTGCTGACATCAGCATCCCGACCGCGATCGCGGTCGCCGCGGCGAACAGCGTGAGCACTGGGGGTCGTGCCCGCATGTTCTCCTCCTAGAGGGCATTCATCACGGACCAACCGTCGGGCATCGGTGTCCGAACGGTTGGAGTTAGGCATTTACATACTTGATTGCGCTAACCCCCTACGCAACCCTCGAATCGGTGCGACTTGTTGTCGGGTATCTGTCGGTAATTTCGGACACATACCCTACGAACTCGGCGAATCAGGCGCCGGAATTATGAGACTTCTACCGGTTCTTCGGCGACGATCTCGTCGATCGGCTGATTCAGCGCGTGCAGGCCCGTGGCGACGTGGGCGCTGACCGCAAGCGCCGCGACCGGAACAGCCAGTAGCAGCAACGCGATCCGGGGTCCGAACGCCGCGGCGGTGAGACCGGCGAGCAACGGGCCGAACGCCCGCAGAAGCGACGCGCCGAAGTCGATGGCGTTGCTGACGCGGGCACTCAGCGCGTCCGGGATCATCCGGGTCTCGTACGTGGAGAAGATGACGTTCATCGGCCCGATCGTGATGAGCATCAAGGCGAGCAGCAGGCCGACTCCCCACGGCGCCCGCACGATCGCGATCCCGCCGATCACGGCCACGATGAGCCACCCGGATACGAGCACGACGGTCCGGCCGCGGAACCGGCGGGCGACCCTTGCCGACAGGAACGCGCCGACCAGACCACCGGCCGCGCCGATCGAGTTCACGCCACCGACCAGCGTCGGCGAGCCGCCGTCGGCCCGGATCAGCACGATGACCAGCAGCGTCAGACCGGTCAGCGCCATGTTCATGATGGCCGACCAGACCGTGATGTAACGCAGGTACGAGTTTCGCCGCACGTACCGCAGGCCGCGCCGGATGCTCGCGAAAATCGGTTCCCGCGCCTCGTGTTCGTCGAGGTCCGGCCCGAGCGGACGCCGGATGAGCGCCACGCCGGCCGCGCTCGCGACGAACGACAGCGCGTCGACGCCGAATGGGAACCACCGCGCGATGCTGAACAGGAAGCCACCCACGGGCGGTCCGGTCAGGCGTACGGCCATGCCGCGACCCTGCAGTTGCGCGTACGCGGACGGAAGCTGGTCGGGCGGCACCAACCGGCGCATCGCGGGACGGCTCGCACCGGAGGCCAGGCCACCGACGAGGCCCTGCACGAACCCGACGACCGCGACGTGCCACACGTTCACATGCCCGGTCGCGACCGCGATGGCCACCGTGCCGACGGCGACCGCCTCGACCAGCGGCCCGGCGATCAGCAGCACCCGCCGAGGCCAGCGATCCGCGAGCGCGCCACCGATCAACAGGGTGGCGAGCATGCCGACGGACACGGCCGAACCGACGATGCCGGCGCGAGCCGCCGACCCGGTCACGAGCAACATCAGCAGCGGGTACGCGACCACCGACAGCGACGATCCGAACTCCGACACGGTCTCGCCGATCCACCAACCGACGTAGTCCCGGTTGCGCCACAGCGATCGCGCGCGGCCGGATTCGGCGTCGGGCGGCTGGCTCTGATGCGGGATGGCCGTCATGCCACGAGAACCTAGCCTTCGATCACACCGGTGGCCCCATCAATTAACTCGCGGAGGATGTCGGCGTGACCGGCGTGGCGGGCGGTCTCCTCGATCATGTGCACGTAGACGTTGCGCAGGGAGAGGCGGCCCAGTTGTGCGTCGGGCACGTCGTCGCCGAGATCGAACCCTGCGGCGACACGGCGTGAACGGGCGCACTCGGCTTCATATTCCGCGATCACCGACGCCACGGTCTCGCTCGGGGCCAGGTCCCAGCTCTCGTCACTGCCCCGGTTGTTCGGGCCGACGTCGTCTCGGGTCCGCTGCGCGAGGTGCACCTGGAACCAGTTGCGCTCGACCCCGGTCAGGTGCTTGACCAGACCCAACGGCGTGGTCAGCGAGGGCACGATGCGGCGCCGGGCATCGGTTTCGCTCAGGTCACGAACCTTCCAGACCACGATTCGACGGTACGTCTCCAGATAGTCCTCCAGCAGCAACCGCTCTTCCCAGTTTCCGCGCGGGTCGGTTACCAGGGGTGCGAGCGTCGCCAGCGCGGCACTCCAGCGACGGTCGAGAGCCTCGGCGAGATCGCCGTCCGGGATGCCGGTGTGCGTCAGGCGTACGTGTGACTGCTCCCCCGCCCCGTCGATCATCACGGTCACCGCGGTCCCGTCGGCCCATGTGAACGCGATCGTCGCCGGGGCGGCGGCCGTCGGCGCGACCACGGTCGTGAAGACGCCGGTCACCACGTCATCATGTTCGGACGCGCCGAAGCACGACCGGAAACCGCCGCCCGGCCTGGCGTCGACGACGAGCCGGGGCCGATCGGCTCCGGCGCCGGCGAACAGCGAACCGGCCACGATCGCGTCGAAGACGAAGCCGGGGCCGAGGGCGTAATCGCGTTCGAGCGTGAGGTCGGGCATGGTGGCTCCTCGGGGGGGTTGGGTTCCTTCTCGGCGCCACGGCTACGGATTACCCGTCTGGGCGGCGGGTTCGCCGCGGACTCCCGTACCTGTCAGAAAATGCCGTTGATCTTCGCCATGTCTTCGTCGTCGAGGTGGATCGCGGCGGCGGCCACGTTCTCGTCGAGGTGCGCGACCTTGCTGGTGCCCGGGATCGGGACGATCATCGGCGAACGCGCGAGCAGCCACGCGATGGAGGCCTGGGCCGGGCTGACCCCATGCTTCACGGCGACGGCGTGCAGTGCCTCATTGGCCGCGTGCTCAGCCGCCGAGACCGCGCCGCCGGCGAGTGGGAAGTAGGGCAGGTAGGCGATGCCCTCGCGCTCGCACCGGGCCAGCACCGGCGCATCGGCCTGCTCGGTGGGGCCGAAACGGTTGGAAACGCTCACGATCTCGGTCGTCGCGAGCGCGGTCTCGAGTTGGGCGAGCGACACGTTGCTGAGGCCGATCCGCTCGATCAGACCCTCGGCCCGCATCTCCACCATCGCGCCGAGCGCCTCCTCGAACGAGACGCGCGGCTGCTCCATCCAGCGTAGATGCGTGATCGGAACGGCGTCGAGGCCGAGCACGCGGCGGTCGTGCTCGTTGCCGGCCCGGAGGTCGTCGGGCGCGATCGCCGGGTGCCACGTCGCGTCCTCGTGCCGCGCAGCGCCGAGCTTGGTGACGAGCACAAGATTTGCCGGGTACGGGCGGATAGCCTCGGCGATGATCTCGTTGGCGACGTCGAGCCCGTAGTACCACGCGGTGTCGATGACCCTGATGCCCGAGTCGACCGCCCGCCGCACGACCCGGATCGCCTCGTCGTGATCGGCCGGCGGCCCCCAGATGCCCGGACCGGGAAGCCGCATCGCGCCGAAGCCGAGGCGTGGCACCGTGAGATCGCCGAACTGGATGTGGCCGGCCGCGGCGGCACTGTCCGATGTCAAGGTCATAAGACCGATCCTATGCGGGTACGCGCTCGCACTGGTTTCGTCACGCGCCGTCACGGCAGCAGCAGCGTCTTGCCGATCGTGGCGCGGGACTCGATCGCCGCGTGTGCCCGAGCCGCCTCGGCCAGCGGGAACGTCTGACCGATCAACGGTTTCAGCAGACCCCGGGCGGCGAGGTCCAGCGCCGACGCCGTGAGTTCGGCACTCCGGGCACCGAGGCTCCCGAGTTCGCGAAAACCGATGACGGTCACACCGCGATCGCTGGCTGCGGCCGTGTCCGTCGGCGAACCGCTGGCCAGCCCGAACGACACGAACCGACCGCCTGACGTGACGAGCCCGAGAGCCGTGGCACCGACGCCGCCGCCGACACCGTCGAACACGACATCGACCCCGCGCTCACCAGACACCGACGATCCGCGGACGATCGACCGGACGTCGTCCGGCCAGTCCGATCGGTCATAGTCGACCGCGTACGTCGCGCCGAGACCGATCGCGCGCTGTCCCTTCTCCGCCCCGCCGGCTGCCGCGATCACCCGCGCCCCCGCGTTGATCACGAGCTGGACGAGCAGCGACCCGACCCCACCGGCCGCCGCCTCGACGAGCACCCAGTCGTCACGCGTGATCGCGGCGAGCTGTGAGAGCCCGAGCGCGGTACGACCATCGGCCAGCACCGCGGTTGCTTCGAGCATGCCGAGCCCGTCGGGCACGCGGACGAGCGACCCGACCGCGACCGCGACACGCTCGGCATATGCACCGGTGCCGCCGGTGCCCGTGACGACGCGCCGGCCCAGCCACTCCGGGTCAACACCGAGGCCGACGCCCGACACGACACCGCCGACGCCGTTACCGGGCACGTAGGGCGGCTCCGGAGCCGGCCCGGGCCACGGCGCACGACCGGCACGGACCAGCGTCTCGACAAACGTGATGCTCACCGCCTCGACGTCGACGACGACCTGCCCATCGGCCGGTACGGGATCGGGAGTCGGGCGCGCGACCAGGACCTCCGGCGCACCGAACCGGGTCAACCACACAGCCTGCATACCTCGACTGTAACGGAGCGTTTCACTCCGATAGAGTTCGGCCGGTGGGCGGACGGGCGGCAAGCACGAGCACGCGGGGCCGGCAGGCCGAAGCAGCGCTCAACGATCGCCGACTTGCTGGCCGCCGCCCGGAACGTGTTCGCCGCGCAGGGCTACGACGCGCCGGTCTCGGCCGTGGCGGCGGCGGCCGGAATCGGTATGGGCAGCCTCTACCGCCGATACCCGACGAAAGACGCGCTCCTTGCCGACCTGTGCCTCCGATCGATGCGCGAGATGACGGCGGTCGCGGCCACGGTGCGAGGCGCGAGCAGCGATCCGTGGACGCGGCTACTCATGTTCGTCCGGGCATGCGTACGAGCCCGATGCGGAGCGTTCGCGCCGGTCGCGGGGCGCATTCCGGTGTCGCCCGAGATGATCGCCGAGGCGCGGCGGAGCCAGCGGGCGGCGTCGGCGCTCGTGACGGCGGCGCAGAAGTCCGGCGCGCTGCGGCGAGACGTCACGGTCGTCGACGTGTTGCGCATGATCGAATTGTTCAGCCGATCCGGCCGCGCGGGCACGGGCGACGGGGGCGGCGCCGGCACGAGCGGGGCGAGCACGAGCGGGGCGAGCAGGCACGAGCGGGGCGAGCACGAGCGGGGCGAGCACGAGCGGCGACGATGGCGATGCTGCCCACATCGAGCGGCGGCTGCTGGAGATCGCCCTGGCCGGCCTGCGCGCTGGGACCACACCAAACCCGGAGCCGCTGCCCACCCCGGCGCCGACGATCTCCGCATACCGTGCCCGATGGACTCCCCCGAACTAGCCCCCAAGCCACCCACCTCGCCGAGAGTGCCGGCCGACCCGTGACCGATTGTGACGACTTGGGGATCACGTTCCGTGGCGCGGCCGCCGGAGCTGATATGTGATGCGAGGGGCTTGTTACTGCTTACACGGGCGCGACGGACACGTTCCGTCACCGCTCATCGGCGCTGAATCCCTGCGAGTTTCGGTCATGTCCAGGTCGGCAGCCATGTCGCGCGGGCGTAAGCAATAACAAGCCCCGAGCACCACGTATCAGCCCGCTCACGCCGACTACGCAGCGAGACCTGAGGCACACGTCACGCTGAGCGAACACCCCGAACACGGCCGGGCGCACCGTCACTCGGCGTGAGTGGCGATGCGCGCGGACCCGTGAGCGGAAACCCCGAACGCGACAGCCGGCCGATCAAAGGACCGATCAGTGCGACAGAGCGTCGATCTGGCTCTGCAGCACCGCGATCTCGCTCGGACGGTCGAACGCGGTCGGCGTGAAGAAGAACTCGATGACGGTGAACGGACCGTCCTGACACATCAGCACGGCCAGGCGGTTGCCGTCTGCGTCGAGCGTCGGGTCCTCGAAGCCGTATCCGAGCGTGACGCCCGGGATCGGGAAGTTCTGCGGCCAGTCGCCGTCGGTCTTGTAGGCGCTCTCCTGACCGAGCGCGTAGCTCTGGGCGCCGTCGGGGCTGCCGAACTGCACCACTTGGTCGTGGACCTCGATGCCGGCCTTCGTCACCCACTCCGACTGCGCGGCCACCTCGAACTTGCGGGAGACGAGCCGGCCGCGTTCGGTGGTGTCGGTGTCGAAGTATTTCTTCAGGAACTGGTCGATGTTCATCACGTCGTCGGTGGCACCGCTCGTGGTCAGCTTCTTCGAGCCGGGGGGTGCCGGGATCAGATGCGCCCGCAGCGCCGCGCCGTCACCGGGCGGGATCGCCGCGACGGTCGGTTGCGTGGCCTTCGGCGATGCCTTGGTGCCCGAGCCGGCGCCGGTCGATCCGGTGCTGCCGGTCGAGGTCGTGGTCGACGAGTGCGATGCGCGACCGGCCGCGAAGCCGCCACCCGCACACACGAGGGCGGTCACCACGAGGAACGCGATCAACGCACCGATGCCCACGCCGCGACGTGGCGGTGGTGCGGCCGGCGACCACGGGGTCGGCGCGGGGCCGGCCGGGTACTGCGGAGCCTGGTAGGCGGCGGCGGGCTGGTAGGGGGCGGCCTCGTACGGCGTGGTCGCCGGCTGGCTCGGAACCGATCCGCCCGCGGCCGGGTAACCCGATGCCGGGGAGCCGGGTGCCGGGAAGGCCGACGCCGGGTACGTCGGGTCGGTGTAGCTCGGGCCGGCTGGAGCCGTCGGCGCGTCGTAGGCCGGTCTCGCGTATGACGGCGCCTGATACGTCGGGGCCTCATAGGTCGGTGGTTGGTACTGCGGGCCGGACGGATCGAGCGGACCACTGGACATCGACGACACTCCTCATAACACCGGACGTGGGCACCTGACCTTATCCACAGCCCGCTACCGCGAAACGAACCCACCTTTCGTGGCATCCCGGAAGGCGCGCACTCTGTCCTGAGAACGACACGTAGTGTGGTTCGCATGAGCCTTGATGTGACGACGACCAAGCCCTGGCAGGCCCTGGGCGCACATGCGGAAACGGTTCGCGACGCGCACCTGCGCGACCTGTTCGCGACCGACCCGGCGCGGGGTGCCCGGCTCACGGCACAGGCCGCCGATCTCTATGTGGACTACAGCAAGAACCGGGTCACCGACGAGACGCTGACGCTGCTGCTGGCCCTCGCCGAGGAGGTCGGCTTGAGTGCCCGCATCACCGCGATGTTCGAGGGCAGACACATCAACACGAGCGAAGACCGGGCCGTGCTGCACACCGCTCTGCGACTCCCGCGCGACGCCACGCTCGTCGTCGATGGGCAGGACGTCGTCGCCGACGTGCACGCCGTGCTCGACAAGATGGCCGCGTTCGCCCGCCGGATCCGCTCCGGCGAGTGGAAGGGGCACACGGGCAAGGCGATCACGAGCGTCGTCAACATCGGCATCGGTGGCTCCGATCTCGGTCCGGTGATGGCGTACGAGGCTCTGAAGGCGTACCTCGACAGCGATGTGACCTGTCGTTTTGTCTCTAACATCGACCCGACCGACGTCTACGAGCAGACCCACGACCTCGACCCGGAGACGACCCTGTTCGTGATCGTGTCGAAGACGTTCACGACACTGGAGACGTTGACGAACGCGACCGAGGCTCGGCGGTGGCTCCTCGACGGGCTCGGCACCGACGACACCGCCGCCGTCGCGAAGCACTTCGTCGCGGTCAGCACGAGCGAGCAGCGGGTGCGTGACTTCGGCATCGACCCGGCCAACATGTTCGGCTTCTGGGACTGGGTCGGCGGCCGTTACTCCTTCGATTCGGCGGTCGGCCTCTCGGTCATGCTCGCGATCGGGCCGGAGGCGTTCGAGGACATGCTCGCCGGGTTCCACGCGATCGACGAGCACTTCCGCACGACGCCGCTGGAGCGCAACGTGCCGGCGCTGATGGGGCTGCTCGGGGTCTGGTACAACAACTTCCTCGGCGCCCAGACGCACGCGGTGCTGCCCTACTCGCAATACCTGCACCGGTTCCCCGCCTACCTGCAGCAGCTCACGATGGAGAGCAACGGCAAGTCGGTGCGGGCCGACGGCGCGTCGGTCGACTACCAGACCGGCGAGATCTACTGGGGTGAGCCGGGCACCAACGGGCAGCACGCGTTCTACCAGCTGATCCACCAGGGCACGAAGCTGATCCCGGCTGACTTCATCGGCTTCAGCGAGCCCAACCACGACATCGGCGAGATGCACGATCTCTTCATGTCCAACTATTTCGCGCAGACCGCGGCGCTCGCGTTCGGCCGCACCCGCGAGCAGGTCGAGGCGGAGGGCACGCCGGCCGACGTGGTGCCGCACAAGGTGATGCCGGGCAACCACCCGACCACGTCGATTCTCGCTCCGAAGCTCACGCCGAATACGCTCGGGCAACTCGTCGCGCTCTACGAGCACATCGTCTTCACCGAGGGCACGATCTGGGGCATCGACTCGTTCGACCAGTGGGGCGTCGAGCTGGGCAAGGTCATGGCCAAGCAACTGGCACCGCTCCTGACCAGCAAGGACGCGCCGGCCCAGGACCAGGATTCATCGACGAACGCGCTGATCTCCCGGTTCCGAAACCAGCGCGGCCGCGGCTAGGGTCGACCAGCGCGGCCGCGGCTAGAACGGCTGAGACCAGCGGGAGCGCGCCGAACCTCCCGCGAGCTGCCACCGGATCGTGGAACCGCTGACTCCCGGCGAGGGCGTTGGTCCACGATCCGTTGCGGCTCCCGTCGGCACACCCGATACGATCGCGCCCACGTGCTCCAATCCGGCCCTGACCCGCCGTGACTTGCCGCCGCTCTCTTCACCGCCAAGAAAGAGCTGACAACGATGCCTGATAGCTCGGCCGCGTACCTGGCCGCCGCGACCGCCGCCGAGATCGACGCGGCGACCGACTCCACGATCGCCACAGCGGCGGACCTTCTCGCCAGGGTGACGACGGCCGACGCGACGGACATCGAACTGCTGGACCGCTTCGACGAAGGCGTCGCGACCCTGAGCAACCTGTCCGGCCTGCTCGGACTGATCGGGCGGGCGCACCCCGGCGCCGAGGTCCGCACGGCCGCCGACGCCGCGTTCGCCCGGGTCTCCGGCGAGCTGTCGGCCGTGACGCTCAACCCGGCGATCTTCGCGATCCTCGACGGGCTGGACGTCTCCGGCGAAGACGCCGCGACCCGCTACTACGTCGACCGCACGCTGCGCGACTTCCGGCGGGCCGGTGTCGACCGCGACGACGCCACCCGGGACCGGGTCCGGCAGTTGCAGGACGAACTGACCGACATCGGCACGGCGTTCGGGCGCAACATCCAGGAAGACGTACGCACCGGGCATTTCCCACCGAGCGCGCTCGACGGTCTTCCGGCCGACTTCGTGGCGAACCATCCGGTCGGTGAAGATGGCACTGTCGCGATCACGACGGATTATCCGGACATCAGGCCGTTTCTGTCCTACTCGACCGATGCGTCCGCTCGCGAAACCATGTGGCGGATCAGCCGGCAGCGCGGATATCCGGTCAACGTCGACGTGCTCGAGCGCCTGATTCAGCGGCGTTACGAGCTCGCGACCCTCCTCGGCTACGGGTCGTGGGCGCAGTTCGTCACCGAGACCAAGATGATCGGCACGGACAAGGCCGCCGCGGAGTTCATCGAACGCATCACCGAGCTGTCGACCGCGCGGGCGGCAGACGATTACGCCGAGTTGCTCCTGCGCAAGCGGCTCGACGACCCCGGAGCCGAGGCGGTCTTCCCGTGGGACGTCTCCTTCCTGGAAGACCGGCTCAAGGCGGAGAAGCTCGCGTTCGACACGCAGGCCGTCCGCCCCTACTTCGAGTACTCGCGCGTGAAGTCGGGGCTGATGGCCCTGGTCGAGCGGATGTTCGGCATCGTCTTCCGGCCGGCACCCGACGTGCCGGTGTGGCACCCCGAGGTCGAGGTCTTCGACGTCGCGTGGGCAGACGGCGGGGCGCCGCTGGGCCGGATCTTCTTGGACATGCACCCGCGGCCGGGCAAATATCAGCACGCCGCGATGTTCAACATGCGCACCGGCAACCCGGCCCGGGGGCGGCTGCCCGAGTGCGCGCTGCTCTGCAACTTCCCGAAGCCCGGACAGACGCCCGCGCTCCTGCTGCACTCCGACGTGACGACGTTCTTCCACGAGTTCGGCCATCTGATCCACCACATCATCGGCGGCCACCAGCGCTGGTCGGGCATCTCCGGCATCCAGAACGAGCGCGACTTCGTCGAGGCCCCGTCACAACTGCTCGAAGAATGGACCTTTGACGCGGGTACGCTCGCAGAATTCGCCGTGCATCACGAGACCGGGGAGCCGCTGCCGGCCGAGATGGTCGCGAAGCTGCGGGCGGCCGACGAGTTCGGGAAGGGCATGCAGGTCCGGCAGCAGATGTACTACGCGGCGCTGAGCCTGGAACTCTTCCGACGCGATCCGGACGGGCTCGATCCGGTCGCCGTGGACAGCGAGGCGATGGCCGCCCATACGGCGTTCCGGCACGTCGACGGCACCTACATGCACCTGTCGTTCGGGCACCTGGTCGGCTACTCGGCGGTGTATTACACGTACATGTGGTCGCTGGTGATCGCGAAGGACCTGTTCACCCGATTCACGATCGAAGGGCTGCCCGCTCCCGAGGCCACCCGGGCCTACCGGGATTCAGTGCTCGCGCCCGGGGGTTCGGCTCCGGCGGCCGAGCTCGTCCGAGATTTTCTCGGCCGGAACTACACATTCGACGCATACCAGCAGTGGTTGGACGCCGACTGACCCCGCTACCCCGTGACTTCACAGGTGATCTTGAGGTATCTACCGCACGATGACATCAGGGCTGCTAGGCCGGGGTGTCGGCGAGAACCGGCGGAGTGGCTCTCCGACCGTGCCGGATATAGAGGAGAACGATGTTTGCGGGAGAACACGTCCTGGTGACCGGCGGCAGTGGCTTCATCGGCCGCACGATCGTGCCGGCGCTGCTGGCCGACGGCGCGCGGGTCACGGTGGCGGACCGCGTCGTCTACCCGGACCCGGACGTGCCGACGGTGCAGGGCGACCTCTGCGATCCGGCCGTCCGTGACGCCGCCGTGACGCCCGACCTCACCGGCGTGGTCCACCTCGCGGCCGTGACCTCCGTGCTCGGTTCCCTAGCCGATCCGGCGCTGGTGCACGAGACCAACGTGACCGTCACGGGCGGTCTGCTCGAACTCTCCCGCCGGCGCGGGGTGAAACGCTTCGTGATGGCCTCCAGCAACGCGGTCACGGGTGACATCGGCACCGGCACGATCCACGAGGGCATGCCGCTGCGGCCGCTCACGCCGTACGGGGCCACCAAAGCCGCCGCCGAGATGCTGATGTCGGGCTACGGCGGCGGCTACGACATGATCACCTGCGCGCTGCGCCTGACGAACGTCTACGGCCCAGGCATGGAACTCAAGGACAGCTTCGTGCCGAGGCTCATGCGAGCGGCCAAGAACAACACCATTGTCCAGGTGTACGGGGACGGCATGCAGCGGCGCGACCTCGTGCACGTCGACGATGTGGTCGCCGGTCTCCGGGTGGCCTGGGGGGCTCAGCACGTCGGGCCGCTGATCATCGGCTCCGGGCGATCCATCACGGTGCTCGACATCGTCGCCGGCGTGGAACGGGTCGTCGGGTCGAAGATCCTGACCGAACACGTACCGGCAAAGCCCGGGGAAATGCCCGCGGTCATCGTGTCGATCGACGTCGCCCGCGCGCTCGGCTACCTCCCCACCGTCGATCTCGACTCCGGCCTCGCCACCGTCTGGGCCGACCTGCGCCAGTTGGGAAACTCATAGCGGTGCGCACCACGTGGATGTTCGTTCGCCGGCACTGGATCTTCTCGCTGATCCTCGCGGCCGGCCTCGCGCTGCGGATCATCGTGGTGATCGCCTACCGCCCGGCGATCATCTACGTCGACACGGTGACGATCTACCTCAACCACCTGCCGAACACGCACCTGCTTTACGCGAACGCGCCGAGCCCGGATCCCCTCGGCTACAACATGCTGCTGTTGCAGCCGCTGCTCGCGATCGGCAACCTGATCACGGTCACGGTCGTGCAGCACCTGCTGGGCCTGGCGATGGCGGTGGCGATCTACGCGGTGCTGGTGCGGCGCGGTGCGTGGAAGTGGCTGGCCGCGCTCGCGACGGCACCGGTGCTCCTCGACGCCTACCAGCTCGAAATCGAACACACCATCATGTCGGACACGCTCTTCGAAGCCTGCCTCGTCGGTGCGTTCGCCGCGCTCGCCTGGGTCGCCCGACCCGGACCGATCTCGATCGGGCTCGCCGGCCTCTTCCTGGGCGCCGCGACGGTCACCCGGATCGTCGGCGCGCCGCTGATCGCGATCTTCATCATCTACCTGATCATCGTGCTGCCGAAGCCGTCCTTCAAGATGCTCGGCACGGTGCTTCTCGGGCTCAGCTTCCTGATCCCGATCCTCGGCTACACGCTTTACATGGTCAACAGCCCGGTGCAGTTCGACGCCGACAACACGAAGTCGAGCGCGCTCTACGCCCGGGCGGCCACGTTCGTGAACTGCTCGACGCTCAAGATGCCCGACTACGAGCGGCAGCTCTGCCCACCGGAGCCGCTGAACGCCCGGCACAGCCCCGACTACTACGCCCACACCCCGACCGCGCCGATCTTCCACGTCGTGCTGCCGCCCGGGAAGACGCTGGCGCAGATCGAGTCCGACTTCGCGAAGCGGGCGATCACGCAGCAGCCGTTCGGCCTGGTGAAAGCGGTCAGTCGGGACGCCATCCGCGCGTTCACGTGGGACCACAGCCCGCTCGCGAACCCGGACGCGCCGACGAAACGGTGGCAGTTCCAGACGACGTTCCCGGTCTACCCGTACGCCGTCACGCTGGACACCGTCAAGCAGCTCGGCGCGCAGTTCGGCGGCGGACCACCGACCTCGGTCCCGTGGGCGGCCACGTTCCTGCGTGACTACCAGATGAGCGTCGGCTACACGCCCGGCCCGGTGACGCTGCTGTGCCTGCTGCTGGCGCTCGTGGCCGTGGTCGGGCTCGGCCGGAGACCGGCACCGCTGCGGCTGCTGACCGGCGTCTACCTGGCCGGCGGCATCGTCGTGGTCGGCGCGGCCGACTTCTACGAGTTCACGTGGCGCTACCAGTTGCCGGGGCTCGTGCTGATCCCGGTCGCGGGCGCGCTGGCCGTGATGACGCTCGCGTGGCGCCCGAAACCCGTCCCATTCCCGCACGTCGACGACGTCGCCACGATCGAAGCGTTCGCGAACGAGTACGACGAGCCGGTCCTTCCGCCCGTCGTCGTGGTGATCGCGGCCTACAACGAGGCGGACGGCATCGGCCCGGTGCTCGACGGGATGCCCGAGACCACCCCGGACGGCACCGAGACGGGCTCGCTCGACGTCGCCTCGATCGTGGTCGTCGACGGGGGCACCGATGACACGGCGGCCATCGCCCGCAAACACGGCGCGTACGTCGCTGAGATGCCGTCCAACCGTGGGCAGGGCGCCGCGCTGCGGCTGGGCTACTTCCTGGCCCGGGCCGGTGGTGCCCGTTACATCGTCACGACCGACGCGGACGGCCAGTACGACATCGCTCAACTGCCGGAACTGCTCGCGCCTCTGCTGGCGGGCGAAGCCGACTTCGTGACCGGGTCCCGGCGGCTCGGCGACGATCACTCAAGCGATCAAGTGCGGCGTACCGGCGTGAAGGTCTTCGCTCTGCTCGTCTCGGTTCTGACCCGGCACAAGATCACCGACACGTCGTTCGGCTTCCGGGCGATGCGTGCCGAGATCACCCGCGACATTCCGCTCGACCAGCCGCAATATCAGTCGTCGGAACTACTCATCAGCGTCATCTGCCGCGGCTTCCGAGTGGTGGAACGACCGATGACCATGCGGGTACGCGGCCGCGGCAAGAGCAAAAAGGGCAACAACGTCGTCTACGGCTGGCGCTACGCCCGGGTGGTGCTCTCGACCTGGTCTCGTGAGCGCGCCGGAGCCTTGAAGACGAACCGGTCCAAGATCACGAATTTGGCGACGAAGGTAACCGCGTACGAGCCGAAGTAGGCGCCCTCGACGACGAACAGCCTGGCCACGCCGGACAGGCCGGCGCTCTTCGCGTAGGAGTCGGCCAGGGTCGTGCACGCGAGGGCGATCAGGGCCGTCACGACCGCGACGATCACATATTTCACGAAGTCGCGGCCGAGGCCGAGCCGGTCTCGGCGCTCCCACGCGTAGAGCCGGTTTACCAGGAAGGCCACCAGGGCACCGGTGCAGAAAGCGGCGACGCTGGCGACCTGTGGACCGGCGCCCATCGCGTGGAAGACGAGCGCTAGCGTGGCAGCGCTTACCAACGACGCGGCGATGGAGCCGGCCGAGTAGCGCACGAATCGCCGGACCCGGGGGTTGCGAGCAAGGAGTGATCTGATGTCACCCATTATGGCCGACTGAACCGTTCACCTGTTTCTTGGGCCGTTCACAGATGTCTATCAGCGATCTCCGAGGTTTGCGCAGTGAGGTCCGGGTAGAAAGAGTTTTACCGGACTCGTCCGGCGTAAGACGCGATGTCGCGCCACCGCCAGGCCCGATGATAAGAAGTGAAGAACATGCAGAGAGGTGCGCAGATGCGGATTCTGGTCCTGGGTGGGGACGGTTACCTTGGGTGGCCGACGGCGCTCCACCTGAGCGAGGTCGGGCACGACGTGGGCGTCGTCGACAACTTCGTCCGGCGGCAGTACGACCACGAACTCGGCGTCGAAAGCCTGGTCCCGATAGAGACGCTGGCGACGCGGCTCCGTGCGTGGCAGGAAGTGTCGGGTAAGGAGATCGCCTCGTACGTCGGTGATCTTGTGGACGCGGAGTTCACTTACCGTGTTGTTCGGGAGTTCGCTCCGGACGCGATCGTGCACTTCGCCGAGCAGCGGGCGGCGCCCTATTCGATGATCGACCGGCAACACGCGGTTTACACACAGACGAACAATGTGGTTGGCAACCTCAATCTGCTCTACGCGATCGCGGAGATCAATCCGGAGATCCATCTGGTCAAACTCGGCACCATGGGTGAATACGGCACGCCGAACATCGACATCGAAGAGGGCTGGCTGGAGATCACCCACAACGGGCGAACCGACCGGATGCTCTACCCGAAGAAGCCCGGGTCGTTCTACCACCTGTCGAAGGTGCACGACAGCCACAACATCGAGTTCGCCTGTCGCATCTGGGGCCTGCGAGCCACCGACCTCAACCAGGGTGTCGTCTACGGCCAGCAGACCGACGAGACCGCCCGCGACGAACGCCTCGCGACGCGCTTCGACTACGACGCCGTCTTCGGCACCGTGCTCAACCGCTTCGTGATCCTGGCCGCGCTCGGCAAGCCGCTGACGGTCTACGGTGACGGCGGGCAGACCCGTGGGCTCCTCGACATCCGTGACACCGTCGAATGCATTCGGCTGGCCTGTGAGAATCCGGCCGGTGCGGGTGAGTTCCGGGTCTTCAACCAGATGACCGAGAGCATGTCCGTGCTCGACATCGCGAAGCTCGTGGCCGACCTGCATCCGAACGCGGTCGACATCGAGCACCTGCAAAACCCGCGGGTTGAGCTCGAGTCGCACTACTACAAGGTCACTCACACCGGCCTCGTCGGCCTGGGCCTGGAGCCGCACCTGCTCTCCGACACCCTGCTGACCTCGCTCTACGCGATCGCCGACCGGTGGAAGAGCCGAGCCGACCTCGAAGCCATGCGCCCGAAGGTTGACTGGCGGGCCGCACGGCGCGCCTAATGCGCGTGTGACGGACGATCAGCGCCTGGATTTTGCGGAGGTCTGGCCGCTCCCCAGCGGCACAGGCCCCGAAGACGTGGCTGTCGACGCCGCCGGTCGGCTCTTTGCCGGTGGCGGCGACGGCCAGATCTGGTGCTGGCCGGACACCACGGGCGGCGTACGGGCGCCGGAGCCGTTCGCGCATACGGGCGGCCGTCCGCTCGGCATCGAAATAGACCCGCGCGACGGCTCCCTGGTGGTCTGCGACGCCCACCGGGGTCTGCTGCGGGTCCGTGGCGACGGTCCGGTCATCACGTTGGCGGACACGGTCGCCGGTGAGCCGATCCTCTTCGCGAACAACGCGGCGGTCGCGCCGGACGGCGTCGTCTACTTCAGTGAGAGTTCCACCCGTCACGGGTTCAACGAGTGGCAGCGTGACGTCGCCAGCGGCGAGCCGCACGGTCGATTGCTGCGCTATGACCCGGCCGACGGCGAAACCACCGTCGTCGCCGAGGGGCTCCACTTCCCCAACGGGGTCGCGCTCACGCCGGACGGCTCGGCCATCCTGGTGGTCGAGACGACGACGCGACGGCTGTTGCGCTGTGCCACGTCCGGCGGTGAGCCCACCGTGCTGGCGTCTCTGCCGGCCTATCCCGACAACCTGTCGCCGGTCGGCGACGGCACCTACTGGATCGCGCTTCCGACCTCGCGCGGCCCCCGATCCGCCGATGACGGTCGGCGGCGGGGTGCTGCGGAGCCCGGCCGCGATTCGGCCCGGCACAGCGAGGTCGTGCTGATCGACGGCGACGGGCGACTGCTCCGGACGATCTCCGGGCCGGCCGGTCGATATCGCATGATCACCGGGGTCCGCCAGCACGGCGGGACGCTGTGGCTCGGCAGCCTGATCGAGCCGGGTGTGGCTCGCGTGGCCCTATAGTCGCCTGTCCCACCGCGCCGAACCGGCGCGCCGAGCCTCGCCACCCTGCGGCCACGGCACCGTGCGACCCGCAATCCTGAGGCCCCGCGATCAGTCGACCTTGGCGAGTGACTGCTACCCGGGCAGCACTGATTCGCCAAGGTCAACCCGCCCGCTCCCCGGCTGGGACGAGAACGTGCGGTCCGAGCAACACAAACTCAGCCCAGCCGCTTCATTCTGGCCGACATCACGCATATATCGCCCAGGTCGACGCCAACGAACGTGACCTTGGCGAATAACTGTCGCCCTGGGTGCAGTAAGCGGCCAAGGTCGGCTCGCTCTCGCCGCTGGGGCGAGCTGCCCACTGCCCGCGCTCATGCTTACTTTCGGTGACGCAGCGACAGCCTCTGGTCGCTTTCGGCCATCAGGGCGTTTCGGGATTTTGACGGTGCGACGAGACGTCCGCGTGACGAATCGCAAGAGATCATGGGCGGCGAGGGGTGACTCGTACCCGGCGAAGACTGATCTTGATCTTGACCTTGAGTCACGCCACGTGAAGGCCCGGACACCCTCAGCGAAAAATTCTCACTCTCAGTAAGTGCGTCGTCACTGTGCGAATTAGTCATAAGAAATGCCGCCGCACCGGGACATTTCTGGAATGTCTGACATCGGAGGCCGGTTGGAAACCCCGTACGTCCACCGACGAAGGGATTCACCGTGTCCTACCGCACCGGAGACACCAACGCACCGACGCTGTTCTCCCGCGCCACCCGCCGCACCCTGCTCGTGGGCGCCGGCGTTGCCATGGTTCTGGGAATCGCCGTCCCTGCCAGCGCGTCTGCCGGCACGGCAGCGAAGCCAACGCCCGCAGCATCCAGCACGTTCGTTCCGTTCGTGTCGGTTCCCGCGACAAACACCCCCGCGCAGACGACGTTCGCGCACATCACGCCGGGGCACGTCGCCCCGAAGCACACCGCCGTCCAGACGGCTCACCAGCTTCCGAAGGTTCTCGCCAAGGCTGCTCCGAAGAAGGCGGCGGCACCGAAGCTGACGCTTGCCCAGCTCGAAACGCACGGCCGGCCGACCCACCAGGTCAGCCTGAAGCCCAATGCGAGCCAGATGGCGAACGCCAAGGCGATTATTCAGACCGGTGAGGCGCTCAAGCTGCCGCCGCGCGCGTGGGTCATCGCGGTCGCGACGAGCATGCAGGAGACGCACCTGCAAGAACTACGGCAACCTCGGCAAGAACAACGACCACGACTCGCTCGGCCTGTTCCAGCAGCGGCCGTCCTCCGGTTGGGGTAGCCCTTCCGAGATCGTGAACCCGCACTACGCCGCGAGCAAGTTCTACAAGGCGCTCGTGCACGTGAAGAACTGGGACAAGCTGCCGCTGACCGTGGCCGCCCAGAAGGTGCAGGTTTCGGCCTTCGGTGACCGCTACGCCAAGTGGGAGTCGACCGCCGCCAACCTGATCATGCACGCCAAGTAAGCACCACCAGGACCTGCCTCCCAGTCCGTTCGAGCGAGCCGGCTTCAAGACAGGACCTAGCTTCCCCCCGAAGACAGAGGCCGCCCCCGGTTATCCGGAGGCGGCCTCTGCGTGTGTTGTGGGCACCAAACGGATCAGGCCGCGGCGACCTCGGTCCGCAGTTGGCGCAGGACGAGCGGATCAATCGCCCCTGGCACCATCCGCTCCTCCAGGTTGGCCACTCCGGCCCAACTCGCGAGCGCCGCGTCGAGCCCGTCCCGCGACATCTCGCCTTGGTGTCCGAGCGACGACAGCCCGGCCCGCACCTCGTCGGCCAACTGCCCGTCGAGGGCCACGACGGTCGCCGGATCGGGCTTGCCGAAATAGAGCACGTGCAGATCGAGCAGCCGCTCCAACTCTCCGCAGCGGGTCCGCGTGGTCATCGACGCGCAGATCCGCCACGACATCGCTGGTGCCGCCGTAGCCCTCGCCCCTGCTGACGATGTAGATCGCGGCACTCTGGCGGCCCCGACGGTCGCCGCCGGCCACGTCGCCCGCGCGCAGGGCCGCGAGCAGCCGCGCCCGGGAAGGGCACGCCGGCCGATTCCAGCCACGCGCGCTCCATCTCGGCGACGACCTCCGGACCGGTCAGGATGTTGCCCTGGATCGCGTAACCGTCACCGGCCGCTCCCCGGCCCACGCATGGCAGTCGTCGCCGGTGTAGGTGGCGCCGTCGCCGCTCACGCCCACGACGCCGAGCTGGCGGGAGGCCCTGCCCGGGTCGGCCGCCGTCAGCCCCGCGACGACGTCAGCGGCCGCTGTGCCGGTGCGTAAAAGCGTCAGACCTTGCGGACGGTACGCGAGGTTTGCGTACGACTGCGTCGCGATGGCACCAATGTCGGCTTCGGCGGCGGGGACGGCTGCTCCGACACCGAGGAACTTGCTTGCCACCGCGACACCGTGCATGCGCCCGTCGGCGGATCGCGCCACGATCGAGAACGTCATACCGCAGACCGTAGTGGGAGACTCCGTGGCGCCTGCTCGTGCGTCCGGCCGAAGTTTCCGATCGGATTCCGCTGAACGTCAGCGCGCCGCCACGCGTAGCATCTTCGGGCGCTCAATCGACCCACGGCAGCATCGACAACACACTCGGCCCGACGCTCACGTAGAGACTCGCGACCACCACCGCGATCACGAAAATCAGTGTCGCGAATCCGACGAGAATCTGGACCGGCCAACTCTGGCGGGTGTACCACCGCGTCCAGGCGCTGATGACCCCTCGCACAAAGCCCGTGAGTTTGCGTGCCCACGTGAATTCTATGGACCAAATGGCCAGGCCCGCGAATACGATCAGCCACCCTGGGCCGGGCAAAGGCACCAAAACGAGACCGAGCGCCACAACGAGCAAACCGACAATCAGCACGCTCAGCCTGAACACGATCCGGCCGACAGGATTCGCACGGATTCGCGAGAGCGCTTTGTCTAATCGGCCCGGTTTGCCGCCATTGTCAGTGTCCGCCCCGAGATCGACCTCTGACGCCCTGACCTGGCCTTTCTCGTCCGGTATCGAACGATGGGCCATTTCCCACCTTCCCCGGCAGTCACAGCCGTCACCGAATGGGCGGACCGTGCGTTACCGGAGTGTCGACGTCTGAAGCACCTGACGCCGGGCGACCCGAAACACCTGCACGGAACTAGACATTGTCTCTAGTTTTCGCATATTTCCGCAGGTGATTCGATGAGCCTTCCCACTACTGGGTGAGATCAGCGCATGGCGGAGCGTGACAGTAAGTATCACTCGACTATGGGAGTGCGGGGCTCGTGTGGTCTCGCAGCGGTGCCGGGGGGAGTACGACATGAGTGCAATCCGTCCTACGACTGTAGAAGTCGAGACGTCACTACGGCTGGTCGCGCCGGACTCCACCGCGCTTGCGGTGCGGGCGAGTCTGCGTTATGACCCGGCCGACCCGTACGCGGTGCATGTCCTGTTTCATGCGGAATCCGCGGGCGGGGAAGCGGTCAGTTGGTCCTTCGCGCGGGAGTTGCTGGTCACGGGTCTCGATGAGCCCGCTGGCATCGGCGACGTGCGGGTGTGGCCGTGGAACACGCCGCGCGGCGAGTTCGTCGCGCTCGCGTTGTCGTCGCCCGACGGCAACGCACTCTTCGAAGTGCCACGCAGCGTGCTCGTCAGGTTCCTGCGTCGCACCTATGTCGTCGTCCCACGCGGTCGCGAAGCCGACCACCTGGACGTCGATGCCGCGGTGAATCGCCTACTCGCGGGCAGATAGTCCGCGGCATAGCGAGCCGCCGAGCACGCGGCCGATACGGTCCACTGTAGACATCGATCGCTCCGCCGAGGGGCTGTCGCACACCGTGCCAGTCGTGCGACAGTCATCGGCGAGGTGATCGACGATGCTCATTCGGCTCCGGGACCGGCCGGTAGATCTGGTCTTCATCGCGTTCTTCGTGCTGAACTTCGCGTTCATCACGTACTTCTTCGACATCGAACAGATCACGGTGCGCGACGCGGCGCACATGAGCGCCTATCCCGCGTGGCCGCCACACCAGATCGTCGACCTCGTCCACTGGTACGGAAACCGTTGGGACCCGCTACTGATGGCGCGCCCGGCGTTCTTCCGCATGACGATCTGGATCGACGTCGTCGCCTTCGGACCGTTCTACGCGTTCGCGATTTACGCGCTGATCCGCGGCCGGGAGTGGATCCGGGTGCCGGCGCTCGTCTGGTCGGGCGTCATGATGACGAACGTCGCGATCATCCTGTTCGAAGAGCGCACGGGCCAGTTCGCGACCACGCATTTCGGCATGGTGCTCGGCGCGAACCTGCCGTGGTTCCTGCTGCCGGTCGCCGTCATCGCCCGCTTCTGGCGCGATCATCCGTTCACCCGGGCGACGGCACCGGAACCCGAGTTGGTGCCGGCATGAGAGACCTGTCGCGGTACGGCCCCTGGGCGCTTGTCGCGGGCGCCTCCGAGGGCATCGGTGCCGCGTTCGCCACCGCGTTGATCCGCGCCGGTCTGAACGTGGCACTCGTGGCCCGCCGCCGGGAGCCGCTTGCCGCGCTCGCCGCCGCGCTGACCGGCATCAGCAGCTGCCCCGAGGTGCTGGCGATCCCGGCCGACCTCGCGACGGACGCTGGCTCCGAGGCCATCTTCGAGGCCACCGCACGACTCGAGATCGGGCTCGTGATCGCGAACGCCGCGTACGCGCCGATCGGCCGGTTCCTCGACGTGGAGATGTCCCGGCTGCAGCAGGCCGTGGACCTCAACTGCGCGTCGCCGCTGCGCCTGGCCCGCCACTTCCTGCCGCCGATGGCGCGGCGCGGCCGGGGCGGCTTCATCATCATGTCGTCTCTCGCCGGGCAGCAGGGGTCTCCGGGCATCACGACGTACGCGGCGACGAAAGCGTTCGGGGCGGTGCTCGCGGAAGGGCTGTGGGCGGAGATGCGCCCGCGCGGCGTCGACGTGCTCGCGTGCGCTCCGGGCGCCGTCGAGACGCCGGGCCTCGCCGCCAGCAAGTCACGGCGCGCTCCGGGCACCGTCACACCGGCAGTGGTCGCCGCGGCGGCACTGGAGGCGCTGGGCCGGCGGCCGCGGACCGTACCCGGCGGCTTGATGAAGTTCTCTTCTGCCCTGACCCAACGGGTGCTGCCGCGCCGAGCGGCGATCTCGCTGATCGCGAAGGCCTCGGGCGACCTGTCCTAGGCCTTATCTCAAAGCTGCCGTTGGATCTCAAAGCTGCCGTTGGGCTGCGCCGTGACGCAGAACGGACTTCGAGACAGGGCCTAACCGCCGGCCGGCGTGGCGGAATCTTCGTCGTCGTCGGACTGCGGCACGTCACGCACGAGCACGCCACCGCGCCTCGCCACGAAC
The DNA here is from genome assembly GCA_963797605.1 of uncultured Actinomycetota bacterium. Lineage (GTDB taxonomy): Bacteria > Actinomycetota > Actinomycetes > Mycobacteriales > Micromonosporaceae > DASQPR01. Next base: position 313,457 of record CAWCPX010000017.1, read on the forward strand.
GGCACCAGCCCGCCCTGCACGATCACCGAGAACAGCACGACGACGAAGATGACCGAGTACACCTGAGCGCTGTGCGCCGCGCCGGCCGAGACGATGAACACGCCGAGCAGGATCGGCACCGCGCCCTTCAGACCGGCCCAGAGCACGAAGACGCGTTCGCCCCGGGTCAGCGCGATCGGCCAGATCACGAGCCCGCCGAGCAGCGGCCGCACCACGAAGGCGAGCAGCACCGCGAGCACGAGACCGATCAGCCACGCATCGTCGTGCACCAGCGAGGCCAGGTGCACGGTCAGGCCGAGCACCACGAACGCGACGATCTCGGCGAGGCTCGCGAGAGACGAGTGGAACCGCTGGATCTCGCGCTTGTGCCGCACCTCCGCGTCGCCGATGACGATGCCCGCGATCAGCACAGCGAGGAAACCGGACCCGTGCGCGACCGTGGCGAGACCGTAGAGCACGAACGCGCCGGCGAGCGCGCGCAGCGCGTAGAGACCTTCGCTGGGCAGCCGGACGCGGCTCATCAGGAACCGCGAGTCCCAGGCCACCCGCGATGCCGATCGACGCGCCGACCGCCATCTGCACGACGAACTCGACCAGAGCCGTGCGCCAGACGCGGCGCCCCCGCTGGCCGACTCCGACGCCCAGCAGCGCGACCATCATCGCGATGCCGACCGGATCGTTCGCGCCCGACTCGCCTTCGAGCAGCGTGCCGGTGCGCCCGGTGATCTCCTGGCCGCCCAGCACCGAGAAGACGACGGCCGGATCGGTCGGCGCGAGCGCCGTGCCGAGCAGCATCGACTCGCGCCAGTCGAGGCCAAGATCACGAAGTGCCGATGAGCGGCGAGACCGCCGGCCGTGGCGACGGTGCCGGCGACGCCCAGCCAGACGACCGCCTTCGCCTGCGACCGGAAACGCCGCCAGCCGATGTGCATGCCGCCGTCGAACAGGATCACCACGAGCGCGGCCGTGACGAGCGCGTTCGACTGTGTGCGGCGGCGACGTGCGAGAGGCTCGGCGCGATGGCGGAGCGACCGCGGCTCCGATCAGGAACACCGCCGGGGCGGGCACGTTGAGCCAGACGCTGAGCCGGCTGGAGAACGACGGCCAGCAGGAACGCGACCGCGATCACGAGCAGGACGAGGCCGTATGCGGTGACGTCAGCCACGCGTTGTCGAGCGATAAGGCGATCAGTGGTCTTCGGCGCGACCGCCCGGTAGGCGTCCTCGAGCACCTCGGCGACTTCGCGCCAGTCGGCGCGCCCCGAGTCGCATGCCGACCCAGCCGCGATGGCCGACGTAGGGCGGATAGAAGAAGCGTCTCCGGCTGCGCCGCGATCAATTCCTGCTGCGCACCCGGCGGCGCGGCGCACCAGAGATGCGGAAACTCGTTGTCGTGGTGGCCGTCGGGCCAGAGCATCACGAACGATTTCTTGCCGCGGATGAACCACGTCGGCGTGCCGTGACTGAGGCGCTCGGTGACCTCGGGAAAGGCGACGCAGATCGTGGTGATGCGCGCCGTCACGTCCGCTGTCATGGCCCTACGTTACGGGTTTGACCATGGCCATGGACACGAAGCTACCCCGGGACCCCCACGGCCCGGGGTGGCTTCGGCGCCGGCCAAGGTCCCCAACCCCGGCCTCGTGGAAATGATCAGGTTCGCGAACGCTCAGGACGGCAGGTTCGCGTTGATGAACGTCTTCGCGTCGTTGATGGCGATCGCGAAGCCCACGCCCACGCTGCCGGTGCTGCCCGAGCTTCCGGTCGCGATCGCGCTGTCGATGCCGATGACCTCGCCGGCCATGTTGAAGAGCGCGCCGCCGGAGTCGCCCTGATTGATGGACGCGTCCGTCTGGATCGCGTTCGGGTAGGTGGTGCCGCTGTCCCCGCCCTGGTTGCCAAACGGCGTGTTCTGCTCCGAGGCCACGCTGACCTTGCGGTGCAGCGCGCTGATGATGCCCGCGCTGACGCTGTTGGAGAGGCCGAGTTCGTTGCCGATGGCCACCACCGAGTCGCCGACGGCCACGTTGTCGCTGTTCGCGAGGGTCGCGGCGGTGAGACCGGTGACCCCGCTGGCCTTGACGACGGCAAGGTCCTCGGAGGTGTCCGCGGCGATGATCGTCGCGGGCGCGGTCGAGCCGTCGGTGAACGTGACGGTGATCGAGCCACCGTTCTCGGCCGCGCTGATGACGTGGTTGTTCGTGAGAATCACGCCATCGGAGCGCAGCACGATGCCGGAGCCCTCGTCGCTCTCGCGGCCACCGGTGACGGTCAGCGACACGACCGACGGGTCGACGGTCTTCACGACATTGGCAATGGACGTCGTGGACGCGTTCGCGATCGTCGTCACCGGGGTCGCCTTGCCGGCCGTCGTCGACGTGTTGCCGTGGTCGACCTGACTCATCCCGTAGGCGCCCGCGAACCCACCACCGACGGCGAGGGCGAGCGCGGTGACCGTGGCCGCGACGAACCGGCCGCGACGTCGTTTCGGCTGGTCCGGGGCGGCCGGGTAGAGCTGACCTGTCAGACCGGACCCGGCGCCGTCGTACGGGTGCCCGCCGGCGTAAGGCAGCCCGGCCGGTGGCTGGTGCGCGTCGGCGTAAGGCAGCCCGGCCGGTGGCTGGTGCGCGTCGGCGTAAGGCAGCCCGGCCGGTGGCTGGTGCGCGTCGGCGTAAGGCAGCGCGGCCGGTGGCTGGGGCGCGCCGACACGGGGCGCGACGCCGTAGGTGATGGGATTGTCGGCGGGAGGCGGCACGTAGCCGCGGGGCGCCACCGCATACCCCTGAGGCGGCAGCGCGTGCCCTGTCGCGTCAGCGTGCTGCCGCGGTCGTTGTTCGCCGCTGGCCGACCACTCGTCGTCGGCCGGCCCGTGCTGTGCATCGAATGGGCTGCTCATAGGAATCACTCTGCGCTCCGATTCGCGGAGCGGGCTGAGAGGAACAAGTGAGGTTCCTGGGAACCGTGAATCTTGGCGGAACAAGGGCCGCTGGCTGCTGCCGTCCGAAACCGAGCATGCCTTCCACAAACACTGTGTCCCTTCCGACGTCCCCATGCTCTGTCCGACATGCGGCTCACGAAACACGTCCGGTAAATCGGGCATGTCGGAGACGGCGAGTGGACCTTGGTAAATGGGCGTCGCCGGGGCAACATCAATTCGCCAAGGTCCACTCGGCTCGCGCTAATCGCGGGCGATATATCCGACAAATTCACGTCACCCGACGTCGCTGGGGTGAGAACGTGTTGTCCTGGCCGCACATTCTCGCCCCAGCGCGGCGGGTCACGGGGCGGCCACGCGGCGGGTCACACGCAGGCGGGGCGTCGGCCGAGTGCGGCCGTGGCGTGAGCAGAGCAGGCGGCCTTCCCGAACCGGTGTGGCCGGGGTGTGAGCAGAGCAGGCGGCCTTCCCGAACCGGTGTGGCCGGGGTGTGAGCAGAGCGGGGGTGGCGGCCCCCGGTGGCGGTGCGGTTACGAGTTCAACGCCGCCGTGACCGCGCGGGCCATCGCCTGTTCGCCGAGCGCGTTCGGGTGGAACGGCGCCGCGGCCGAACCCGGGATCAGCCCCTCGACCCAGCGCGTGCTCGACGACTTGCACGCGTCGTGCCCGATCGTCGCGGCGTAGGTGTCGACGTAGGAAGCGCCATTGGCCGCCGCGGTCGATGCCAGCATCGCGTTGAGGTTCAGCTCGACGCTGCGCATGTAGGGCACGTCACCCCACGATATGGGTACGGATGGCCAGCAACCGATCGCCACTGGTCGGCAGGATGTCCGGATAGCCGACGACGACCACGCGAGCACCGGGCGACGCGGCATGGATCTGCTGGAGCACTGTCGCGACCTTCGGTGCCGTCGCGTTGACGCGGGCGAGCAGTTGGTCGACGCCGCCCGAGTCGTACTGGTTCTTGCACGGGGACCCGAGCGGGTTGTGCAGGCTGTCCTCGGCACAGGTCTCGATGATGCCGGTGAACCCGATGTCGTTGCCGCCGATGCCGAGCGTCACGAGGGCGGTGTTCGACCGGAGCGCGCTCAACTGGGCCGCTACACCGATGCCGAGTTCACCGGAGCCGGCGTTGGCCATGTCGTTCGTGGTGGCGCCGCCGCAGCTGACGTCGGTGAAAGGGGATGCGGAAATCGCGGCCGCGACCAGCGACGGGAAGTTCTTGTTGGAGCGGGTGCAGTTGAGGTCGACCTGGGTCGGGATGAGCGGCCCGGACGTGTACGAGTCGCCGAGTGCGACGTATCCACCGGCGGGAGCGGCTGCGGTGGCCGGTGCGGCGAGACACATGACACCGGCGAGGGCGACGGACATGACGGCGGCGATCCGGGCGGGCAGACGGGGATGTGGAGGATGACTCATGGTGCCTCCGGGGCGGAAGTTACTGGTGGGTACCAGGATTCTCGACCCGGATAATCACATCCGTCAATACCACAGAACCGTTAACACCACAGGTCGGCCGTGCTGCGATCCGTCACCGCAGGCGGCCGATCACGCGGACGCCGTGCCGCGTTATTGCGTCGCGATCACGAGCAACTTCCGGAGCTGGGCCACCAACGCGGCGTCGCCGGCGACGGTGACTCCGTCGTCGCCGCGGTTCCACAGCCAGCGCAGCAGGGCCGCCGGCGGTCCCCAGACCCGCGCGCCGGCGGCGGCCGTGCCGGCAGGAGCGCGCACGACGACGCGGTCGGGTAGCGCGACGACCTCCCACGCGTGTGCATCGGTTTCCAGTCGCAACGGGCTCCGGTCGGCCGTCGCCAACGTGTCCGCGAATTCCTCCGGCCAGTTCAGGCTCGCCTCGGCCAGAAAGAGCGTCAGCACCTCATCGACCCCGTCGGCGGCAAGCTCCGGCGATGGCGGCGTGACAGCCAGGCCGGCCGCGAGTTCGGCGTCGACGCGGTGCATCAACGTCTCCTGTGCCATCCGCCGCATCCAGAAACCGACGGTCTGGTCGTCGTTGGCGAACGTCTTGGCCGGGTCGCTCGGGTCATGCACGGCGAACACGTCGGAGAGCCGCGCGTACGCGTCAGGCAGCGTCACCGAGTCAGCCGGCGGCGGCCAGTCGGTCGGGAACGCGAGCGTCTCGATGCACTCCACCTTGTGCAGATAGACCATCGCCACATGCGCGGACAGATCGGCAGTCTGCCAGCCCGGGCACGTGGGCACGCTGGCCGCCGGTCCGGCAGCGTCGAGCGCGGCCAGCAGTAACGCATATTCGGAACGGAACTCGTCGGTGAGCGTGTGCGCGCCGATGCCGGCCACCGGGCTAGTTTTCCTGTTCCGTCGGGCGGATCAGGATCTCGTTGATGGCGACGTGCCGGCGCCGCGTCACGATGTAGGAGATCGCGTCGGCGACGTCTTCGGCTTCGAGCCGTTCTACGCCGGCGAAACGCTTCCCGATCGATTCGCGCACCTCGGGGCGGTTGTGGCTGGCGAGTTCGGTCGCGGTGCCGCCCGGCTCGACCAGCGAGACACGTACGTGTCGCTTCGTCACCTCCTGCCGCAGCGACTCGCTGAACGCGCCGACACCGAACTTGGTCGCGTTATAGACGCCGCTGCCGCTGCGCGGCGACGCGGCCGGCCACCGAGCTGATGTTGACCATGTCGGCGACCTGGCGGGGGCTCGTCTCGGCCGCCTCGAGGAGGTGCGGCAACGCCGCATGCGCGCAGTAGAGCAGGCCGAGCACGTTGAGGTCGACCATGCGCTGCCACTCCGTCAGCGGCGCGCCGACGGCGGGGCCGAGCAGCATCACACCGGCGTTGTTGACGAGGGTGTCGAGCCGGCCGAACTCGGCGACCGTGCGGTCGATCAGCGCGGTCGCCTGGGCCTCGTCGGTGACGTCGCATTCGACGACGAGCGCCGTGCCGCCACCGGCACGGATCGTCTTCGCGAGCGCGTCGAGACGATCGACGCGTCGGGCCGCGAGCACGACCGCGGCACCATGCGACAGCGAGCGACAGCGCGGCCGCCTCACCGATGCCGCTGGACGCGCCGGTGACGAACGCCACCGTGCCATTCAACCGATCTGTCATATGTTCACCCTACCGACGGATGCTATTCCCTACTTAAACGGTAGGATAAATCCATGACCCTGACTCCTTTACACGGGCGGACACTCCACCGCTCGAGCCGACCGAGCCGCGCCCCGCACTCGCACCCGCGCCCGCACCATCGCATTGGACGCTCACGGTCGAGGTCACCATCAGCGGCGACGGCCCCGACCCGCAGACCCGTGAGCTGCTGCGTGACCTGCGCCGACTCGCGGAGCGCAGCGACGCGGCCCGGCGTGACCACGCGGCTGTCACGGTGGCGGCCGATTTCGCTCGCACCGAAGACGACGCCCGTGTGCTGCACATCGACGCCGCGGCACGCACAGTGCGCCAGGGCGACCGGGCGCTCACGTTGAGCCGGCTCGAATTCGACCTGCTGCTCTTCCTGGCCCGGCACCCGGCTCAGGTTTTCACCCGCGAGCAGTTGCTCACCCAGGTCTGGGGCTACCCCAACGAGGTCGGCCGCACGGTTGACGTCCACATTCGACGGTTACGTGTGAAGTCCGGCGAGGTCCCGCTCATCACGACCGTCCGCGGCGTCGGCTACCGGCTCTCCGACGACGCCCGCGTCGAGATCACGCGCGGCTGAGGCGACGCGACCGGCCGGCGGCAGCATCTCGACCAGCGGTCGTCAGCACCCGGCCGAGCGGCGCGTCGACGGTGATCGCCGCGGCCTCGTCGCCCCGGGTCTTGCCCTGATTGACGATCGCGACCGGGATGCCCAGCTTCGCCGCGCGCAACACGAACCGCCGGCCCGACATGACGGTCAATGACGACCCCAGCACCACCAGCGCGCGCGCCCGCTCCACGATGTCAAAAGATTGGCGACCCGCTCCCGTGGGACGGATTCGCCGAAGAAAACCACATCGGGCTTGAGCGTGCCGCCGGGCACGTCGTGCAGGCCACCACCCGGAAGCCGGCTACGTCGTCGTCGCCAAATCGACGTCACCGTCGGGGTTGACGGCGGTCGCGACGGCGTCGAAACCCGGGTTCGCCTCGGTGAGCCGGCGGTCCATCTCGACACGGGACATCGTGTCACCGCAGTCGAGGCAGATCACCCGGCTCAGGCGGCCGTGCAGATCAATCACCGACCGGGCGCCGCTCGCCTGGTGCAGACCGTCGACGTTCTGCGTGACGATGCCGGTGAGCAGCCCGCGCCGCTCCAACTCGGTGACCGCGCGGTGGCCGTCGTTCGGAGCGGCGCCGGCGAAGTTCCGCCAGCCGATATAGCTGCGGGCCCAGTAACGCTGGCGGGCCTGCGATGCCGCTGCGACCATCCGTACCGCCCATAAAGGTCTGGATCGTCATCGGCGTTCCGGGCCGCGCCGCGCCACTCGGTCCCCTATAGTCCGGAATGCCCGATTCAGTGGACAGGCCGGCGCCGCTGAGAACGGCGATCTTCCCGTCAGCGATCAACTCCGCGAGCGCGGCCGTGCGTGCGTGTGCGGCATCTGTCACGCGACAATGGTGCCTCAGGCAGCGCGGAGAGCAGTAACTACCGACGCGAAGAGCGCGATCACCCGCTGCGACATGAGAGGACGATCAGCATGCTCCTGCCCGACTGGCCGGACGCGGGATGGGTCGCGGTCGACGCACCGGAGGGGTTCCGGGTGGCCACGGGCGACAGCCGGCATCGCTGTGCTCATGATCGACCGTACCCGGAAGAAGAACGCTCTGACCCTGGCCATGTGGTCGGCGCTGCCGGGCGTGCTCGCCGGCCTCGCGAACCAGGTGCGGGCGTTGATCGTGACCGGAGCGGGGGACGTGTTCAGCGCCGGTGCCGACGTCGCCGAGTTGCGGCGGATCTACGCGGACCCCGATCGCGCCCGCGCCTACCACGCCACGAACGTCGCCGCCGAGGGTGCGCTGGCCGCGTTTCCGCATCCGACGATCGCGGCCGTACGCGGCTCCTGCGTCGGTGGCGGCTGCCAACTCGCGGTTGCGTGTGACATCCGGATCGCCGACGCCGAGGCGCATTTCGGCATGACGCCGGCGAAACTCGGCATCATTTACCCCGCCGAACCGACGGCCCGCCTGGCCCGGCTCGTCGGGCCGGCCCGGGCGAAATACCTGCTCTACACCGCCGATCTGGTCTCGGCCGACCACGCGTTGACGTTTGGGCTGGTCGACGAAGTGGTGCCGGGGTCGGGACACGCCGGGGTGGCGCATCGGGCCATCGAGATCGCCCGCACGATCGCCGGCCGTTCGCCGCAGAGCATCGGGGCCGCGACCGCCGTGATCGACACGATTTCCGCTGGTGGAGACGTGGCCGCGGCCGCCGAGGCACTGGCGCCGTGGCACCGCCAACCGACCGATGTCACCGAGGGTCTGGCGGCTTTCATCGAGCGCCGCCCACCGGTCTTCGGGTAGGTACCGTCCGAGTAGCCGCCGTGCCACGGATTGCCAGCTTTCTACCAGGAACTTTGCCGAGCGAAGGTGGGTACCCGCGGGTAGCGTCAAAAGTGTTCCGGAGCACTGGGAGGTTCGACATGACTGACGCGTCCACGCCGTCTTTCAGCCAGTTCATGAAGGCACACCGGGCCGCGGGAGTGGTGTCCGCGCATGATCACGAGATGTCGAACGAATCGCGTGCTGCGGTTTCGGCTGGGGGCTGCCCGCCTCCACCATCGGGGTCCGCGTGGCCCCGGCCTCCGACGCTCCTCCCCCCGGCGCCTCGGTGCGCTACGGCCGCCACGCCCGGCGTCGCGGCGCGATGAACCAGCTGGACACGGACGCGCTGGGCCCCGAGAAGCTGGGTGGCAACGCGGTGGGCGCCGGCCATGGCAATCCGGCAGAATAGGGACACATGGGCCATGTGACCGTCGAGCGCACCGACGATGGATTCGTCGCGCGCAACGACCGCGGTGCCACCATCAGCTTCGGCCTGGGCGGTGACGACAGTGATTTCACGCCGGTCGAGTTGCTGCTGGCCGCGCTCGGCGGTTGCAACATCGTGACGGTCGAGCCGCTGACCGCCAAGCGGGGCCACCGGCTCGTGCGCCTGGCGGCCACCGCGTCCGCGGAGAAGGTCAGGGTCAACCAACTCGGCACCGATCACGCTGCGCTACGACGTGGAGCTGCCTCCCGACGACCCCGAGGCCGCCGAGGTCTTCCACGCCGTCGCCGAGCGCGTGCACCACCGCATGTGCACCGTGAGCACCGCACTGGAGACGCAGACGCGAGGTAAACGTGCAGTTCTAGACGCTGATGTCGCGGCATTTGTGGTGATCCCGCTGGGGTCGCCCCCGTCGGCTGGTTGTCGCTAGGATCCTTGGGCACAGCATGGTTGTGTGCTCGCGACGCAGACGACAATCGAGGCGGAACACCAATGACATCAACGGTTTCCAATTGGGCCGGCAACATCGTGTTCACGCCGCAGCGCTTCCACGAACCCACGTCCATCGATGAGCTGCGGGCCTCGTCGCCCGATCCGACCGCGTCCGCGCGCTCGGCACCGGCCACTCGTTCAACCGCATCGCCGACACCGACGGCGACCTCGATCTCGCTCGCCGCGCATGCCCCGGCATCGATCGAGATCGACGCCGCACGCGGCACGGTCACCGTCGCCGCCGGCATGCGCTACGGCGAACTCGCCGCGCGACCTGCACGCGGCCGGCTTCGCGCTGCCCAACCTCGCGTCGCTGCCGCACATCTCGGTGGCCGGCGCCGTCGCGACCGGCACCCACGGCTCCGGCGACGGCAACGGCAACCTGGCCACCGCGGTCGTCCGCGCTGGAGATGGTGACCGCCGACGGCGACCTCGTCACCGTCAGCCGCGACGGCGACGGCGGACCGTTCGCCGGCGCCGTCGTCGCGCTCGGCGCGCTCGGCATCGTCACCCGCCTGCACCCTCGACATCGTGCCGACCTTCGAGGTCGCGCCAGACGTCTACGAAGAGCTCGCTGCGCGAGCAGCTCGACCGACGCACTTCGACGAGATCTTCGCCGGCGCGCTACAGCGTCAGCCTGTTCACCGACTGGCGCGGCGCCCGGCTTCACGCAGGTCTGGCTGCAAGCAGGCGCGACGGCCGCCGACGCCGCGCCGCCCTGGCTCGGAGCTACGCCCGCCGACGGGCCGCGGCACCCGGTGCCCGGCATGCCCGCCGGACACTGCACCCAGCAGCTCGGCGTGCCCGGGCCCTGGCACGAGCGGCTGCCGCACTTCCGGCTCGAGTTCACCCCCAGCAGCGGCGAGGAGCTGCAGTCCGAGTACCTGCTGCCCCGCGCCGCACGCGCTCGACGGCGCTGGACGCGCTCGACGCGCGATCGGCGACCGCGATCGCGCCGCTGCTGCAGATCTCCGAGATCCGCACGGTCGCCGCCGACGAGCTCTGGCTGAGCCCGCGCTACGAGCGCGACAGCGTCGCCATCCACTTCACCTGGATCAAGGACCCGGCCGCCGTCGCCCCCGTGCTGGCCGGCATCGAGGCGGCTGCTGGCGCCGCTCGGGCGCCCGCCCGCACTGGGGCAAGGTCTTCGGCACGAGCCCGCGAGGTCGTCGCCGGGCTGTACCCGCGGCTGGCCGACTTCCGGCAGCTGATGCGCCGCTACGACCCGGCCGGCAAGTTCCGCAACGACCTTCGTCGACCGCTACTTCCCGGCCTAGCCTCGGCTCGGATCGTGGGCGGAAACGACCCCCGGTTCCACGGTCCCGCTGGCCGGCGGGATCGGCCACGGGCCGTACGTCAGGCGCGCACGGTCATCGGCGTCGGCACGCCGTAGTACGCGTGAGGACCTCCATCGCGGCTCCGGCCGCGGCGAAGTCACTCGCCGAGCGCGGACGTGGAGACCTCGACGGCAGCCAGTCGGATCGCAGCACTTCGGTCCGGACGGCGTGCTCGCACGGCTCCCAGGTAGGTCTGCGGTGGCGGGCGATGCCCGAGCCGGCGAGGACGACGTGGTTGCGGTCGATCGTCTGCAGCAGGTTGACCACGCCGCTGGCCAGCACCCGTGCGGCCAGCGTCGATGTCCCCGTCGGCGACCGCCAGGTCGTGCACGATCTCCAGGCAGCCGTGGCGTCCGCACACGCACAGCGGCCCGTCGAGCTGCGATCGACCGTGTGGCCGAATTCGCCGGCGTTCGTGTGCGCTCCCCGGTACGGCGCGCCGCCGAGCCACAGCCCGACGCCGACGCCGGTCTCGACCATGATGAGCGCGGCGTCGCGGAAGTCCGGCCCGCGTCGCCAGGCCTCGGCGATCACACCCGCCGTGGTGTCCTTGTCGACGATGACCGGCACGCCGAGCCGGGCGGCCGCCAGATCACGCAACGGCACGTCGTGCCAGTGCCGCAAGCCGTGCGCGTCGCGCACGACGCCGAGCCGGTAGTCGAGCGGGCCGACCATCCCGATGCCGACGCCGACCAGCCGCGCCGGCGCCTCCGGATGCGCCGCGCCGAGCGACCGCAGCCTGATCGGCGAGGCCGTCGAGCAGGTGCTCCGGCGTGAAGTCGCGGGGCAGGTCGGAGACGTCGAGGAGTCGTGCACGTCGCCGGCCAGATCGGTGAGCACGATGCGCAGCGTGCTGGCGGCCGACGTGCGCGCCGAGCGCGAACTTGCTGGCCGGTACCATCCGGTAGACGGTCGTCGGCTTGCCGACGCCGCGGTGCGGCGCCCGGCTTCCGCGACGAGCCCGGCGTCGGTGAGCCGGGCGAGCACCTTCGAGACGGCCTGCGGGGTGAGTCCGGTGGCGGCGGCGATCGGGCGCGGTCGAAGGTCGGCTCGCGCCGGGCGACGGCGATCACGAGCGCCTCGTTGTAGTCGCGCAGATATCCGAGGTCGGCGGCCGCTCTCACGCCGCCATAGTGGCAGCGTGAGAGCCGGAATTCAATTACGCAACAGCGTTGCTATACTGATACGGTCCCACAGAGCCGTGCGGTCCGTGCGCACCCAAGGCTCGGGTCGTATGGCGCCGGCCGCCCGCGAAGGTTCGCCGCCATGACCAACCTGACCGCCGTCCCGGCGCTGGGCCGCCCTGCTCGCCCTCGCCCTCGGCGGGTTCGCCATCGGCCTCACCGAGTTCGTCGCCATGGGCCTGCTGCCGCAGGTCGCCAAGAGCCTCCTGCCCGGCACGTACGCGCACTCACCGCCCAAGCCGTCGCGCACGCCGGCTGGATGATCAGCGCGTACGCGCTCGGCGTCGTGGTCGGCGCGCCCACTGTTCACCGTGCTCGGCGCCCGGATGTCCCGTACCCGGCTGCTGCTCGGGCTGCTTGTGCTGTTCATCCTCGGCACCGTGGCCTCGGCGCTCGCGCCGACGTTCGGGCTCGTGCTGGTCGCCCGGTTCGTCGCCGCGCTGCCGCACGGCGCCTACTTCGGCGCGGCCGGACTCGTCGCGGCGCACGATCATGGGCCCGGGCAGCCAGGCTAAAGGCGTCGCCGTCGTGCTCGGCGGGCTGACCGTCTCGAACGTCATCGGCGTCCCGCTGATCACCCGCCTCGGCCAGGCGCACGGCTGGCGCGTCGCCTACCTCGCCATCGCGATCGCGTTCGCGCTGACCCTGCTCGCGGTCATGGCCACGGTGCCGCACGAGCCGCCGCGCGACCGGGCGCCTCGGCGCGGACGGAGTTGCGCGCGTTCCGGTCACCGGCAGGTGTGGATCGTCGCCGGTCGTGGCCTCGATCGGATTCGGCGGCTTCTTCGCGATCGACAGCTACATCGCCGAGGTCACCACGCACGTGGCCGGCAAATCGCTGCCACTGGTGCCATGGGTGCTCGCCGCGATCGGCCTCGGCATGACCGTCGGCAACGCGCTCGGCGGCTACTGCTCCGACCGCAACCTGCGCCGCTCGATCCTCACCGGCTTCCCCGTTTTCATCGCTCGCGATGGCGAGTTTCGGCTTCGCCGCGCACACGGTCGTCGGCCTGTTCGTCGGCGTCGTTCGCGGTCGGCGCCGCGAGCCTGTTCCTCGGACCGGCGCTGCAGTCACGGCTGATCGGCGTGGCACCGGGCGCGCCGATGATGGGCGCGGCGGTGAACCAGTCCGCCATGAACATCGCGAACAGTCTCGGCGCGCTGCTCGGCGGCATCGTCATCAGCTCACGGCCTCGGCTACACGGCGCCAAGTTGGGTCGGCGTGGGGCTCGGTCTGATCGGATTCACGCTCATCGGCGTCAGCTACGCGACCGAGCCCTCGCGCAAACCCGAATCGCCGCAGGTCATCGCGCCCGAGCAGGAAGCAGCGACGCTGGCCCGCTCATAATGTGAGATCGACCCTTCCCGATCGGCCGTGGCCGGGCGCCGGGTGCCGGAAATGAGAGCGGACGCACAGCAACCGCCTCCCGGCACCGCGGCCCGGACCGGTCCCCACCATCATCCTGCGAGGCGTCTTCGGATCTTCGATCCGCCACATCTATCGAGCGGGAGTGGTCAGCACATGCGTCAGCGACGGCCTCACATGGCGGCAGCGTTCTGCGGGGTGGCCTTCGCGACCGTGGGCATGCTGATGGGCGGATGCGGCTCGACGGCGGCGTCCGCACCGGGCAAGTCCACGCCGGGCGGCACGAGCACCGCCTCGGCCACGCCGACCTCGCAGCCGCCGGCCAGCACGACGTACGACGCGATCACGAAATACGTCCAGGAGGGCCGCGTGTACGTGCAGTGCATGCGGAAGAACGGCGTCAAGCTGCCCGAACCGGATGCCAACGGAACGATCGACTACAGCGGGCTGAATATGGTCGATCCCGACGCCACGTTGCGGGCCGCGACCCGCAAGTGCGCCAGCCTGACCCCGGTGCCCCCGGGCGGTTCGATGGGCGGCGGCCGCCCCGTGCAGTGAGGTCGGGGGCGCGCAGCTTCGGCACAGCGCTACACGAAGCGCATGCGACGAGCTAGCGTGCATGGGGTGACACAGATCCCGGATAACCTTCCGCGCACGCTCGGCGAGCTGCGCGCCGCTGGCCACCACTACCGCACCGTCAAAGAAGAACTCCGCGAAAATCTGCTCGCCCGCATGCGCTCCGGCGAACCTCGCTTTCCCGGCATCGTCGGCTACGACGCCACCGTGCTGCCCGAGGTCGAGCGCGCCATCCTCGCCGGCCACGACATGGTGCTGCTCGGCGAGCGCGGCCAGGGCAAGACCCGTCTGATCCGTTCGCTCGTGGCGCTGCTCGACGAGTGGACGCCGGTTATCCCCGGTTCCGAACTCAACGAGCACCCGCTGCACCCGATCACTCCGGCCTCGCGCCGCGCAGCTCGACGCGCTGGGCGATGACGCTCCGGTCGCGTGGCTGCACCGCTCACTGCGCTACGGCGAGAAGCTGGCCACCCCCGACACCAGCGTCGCCGACCTCGTGGGCGACGTCGACCCGATCAAGGTCGCGCAGGGCCGCACGCTCGGCGACCCGGAGACGATCCACTTCGGCCTCGTCCCCCGCACCAACCGCGGCATCTTCGCCGTCAACGAGCTGCCTGACCTGGCCGAACGCATCCAGGTCAGCCTGCTCAACGTGCTCGAGGAGCGCGACATCCAGGTCCGCGGCTACCAGCTTCGGCTGCCGCTCGACCTGCTGCTGGTCGCGAGCGCGAACCCGGAGGACTACACCAACCGCGGTCGCATCATCACGCCGCTCAAGGACCGTTTCGGCGCCGAAATCCGGACCCACTATCCGCTCGAACTCGATCTGGAAATCGCCCTGGTCCGGCAGGAGGCGGAGCTGGTCGCGAGCGTGCCCGACCACCTCATCGAGGTGCTGGCCCGGTTCGCGCGGGCGGTGCGCGAGTCGCCGTCGGTCGATGCGCGCTCCGGCGTCTCGGCCCGGTTCGCGATCGCGGCCGCCGAGACCGTGGCCGCGTCGGCGCTGCGCCGCTCCGGGCTGCTCGGTGAGGACGAGGCGGTCGCCCGGATCGGCGACACCGTCTCGGTCACCAGCACGCTGCGCGGCAAGGTCGAGTTCGAGAGCGGCGAGGAGGGGCGCGAGGTCGAGATCTTGAGCCATCTGCTGCGTACGTCGACGGCGGAAACGTTCCGTGCGCGTCTGGCCGGTCTCGACTTCTCCGGCTTCATCGAGCTGGTCGCCGAGGGTGACATCGTCGAGACCGGCGAACTGGTGCCCGGCCGCCGAGGTGCTGCGCCAGGTCGGCACGGTGCCGGGGCTGGCCAAGGTGCTGGAACGACTCGACATAGGCGACGCGCCGACCCGGGGCGAAGCCGCAGCCGGCGTCGAGTTCGTGCTCGAAGGGCTGCACCTGACCCGGCGCATGTCCAAGGCGCAGACCGAGGAGGGCCGCACCCTCTACGGGAGCAAGGAGTGAAGCTCAACCGCTACGGCGCATGGGACGGCGGGCCTGACCCGCTGGCTCCGCCGTACGACGTGCGGGCGGCGGTCGACGCGGTCGGGCGCGACGTGCTGGAGGGCCGGAGCCTGCGGGAAGCGCTGCGGGATCTGCTCCGGCGTGGTCCCCGGGCGGGGCGGACTCGACGACCTGGAGGCACGCGCTCGACGCATGCGCCGGGAGGCGATGCGCCGGGGCGATCTCGACGGCGCCGTGACCCGCGCGCAGCAATTGCTCGACCAGGCGGTCGCGGCGGAACGCGACGAGCTCGTGCGGCCGCGACGACAAGGATTCCCGATTCGCTCAGTCCATGTTGGACAATCTTGCCGCGTTCGACGTCCCGCGCGGTGGAGGAGCTATCCGACTACCAGTGGGCCAGCGACGAGGCCCGTGGGCTTTACCAGCAGATCCTGGACGGTCTCCGGCAGGAGGTGGTCGAGCAGCGCTTCCAGGGCATGCGCGACGCGCTCTCCGATCCGGCCGCGCAACAGGCCGCCGCCGAGATGATGCGCGACCTCAATGACCTGCTGGAACGGCACGCCCGCGGCGAGGACATGACCGACCAGTTCGCCGAGTTCATGGAGCGTCACGGCGACTACTTCCCGGAAAACCCGGAGACGGTTGACGAACTGGTCGACATCCTGGCCCGGCGTGCCGCCGCCGGCGAGCGGCTCATGCGATCGCTCTCGCCCCAGCAGCAGCAGGAGCTGGCGAGCCTGATGCAGCAGGCACTCGGCGACGGGCCGCTCGGTCAGGAGATGGCCGCCGTCTCGGCGACAACTTGCGTGCTCTGCGGCCCGACCTGGCATGGAACCGACGCGAGCAGATGCGTGGCGATGCAACCGCTCGGCTATGGCGAGGCGGCTGGCGCGCTGGAGGAGATCGGCGAACTCGACGAACTGATCGACCAGCTCGGTCAGGAGCACCCGGGTGCCACGCTCGATGACATCGATGTCGACGCGGTCTCGCGCAATCTCGGGCGGGCCGCCGCCGACGACGTTCGGCGACTCCAGGAGCTGGAACGCGAGCTGCGCGCAACAGGGCTGGGTCACGCGTAGCGCCGAAGGGTTGACGCTGAGCCCCAAGGCGCTCCGCCGGCTCGGCGGCAGCGCGCTGCGCGCGGTCTTCGCCGACCTCGCGGACGCCGGCAGGGGCAGCACGATCTCCGCGAGGCGGGCGCGGCGGGTGAGATCACTGGCGCGTCACGGCATTGGGAGTACGGCGACGCTCAGCCACTGGACGTCGTGCGCACGGTCTCACGCGCGGTACGCCGGAACGGGCCGGCGACGCCGGTCAGGTCGGCCGTCGAGGACTTCGAGGTGGTCGAGACCGAACGTCGCGCATCGGCGGCGGTCGCGCTGTGCGTTGACCTGTCCGTCTCCATGGTGCTCGAGGACCGCTGGGGCCCGATGAAGCAGACCGCGCTCGCGCTGGCACACCTCATCGCAACCCGGTTCCCGCAGGACGCACTGCAGATCATCGGGTTCGGCCTGTCCGCAGCGCCGCTGTCACAGGCGGAGCTCGCCGGAGCTGAGCCCGACTACGAAAAGGGCACTAATCTGCAGCACGCGCTGCGGCTTGCCGGACGCCATCTGCGCAAGCACCCGGGCTCCGAACCGGTGGTGCTGGTGGTGACCGACGGCGAGCCGACCGCACACCTGACTGAGGACGGCCCGATGTTCTGGTGGCCGCCGCTGCGCGAAACGATCGAGGCCACCGTGGTCGAGGTCGATCAACTGACAAGGTACGGCGCATCGCTGAACATGTTCATGCTCGGAGAGGATCCAGGCCTGCAACGGTTCGTCGACGCCATCGCTCGGCGCAGCGGTGGCCGGGTTTTCACCCCGGAGCCGGAGGACCTCGGCCGCTACGTGGTCTCCGACTATGTGCGTGCCCGCCGGGGCCGCCGGGGGTGACAGTTGATCGTGCCGAATCGCGGTGGCCCGGGCCACCCTGATTCGGCACGATCCACCGGGATCACGCCAGCGCCGCGCCGAACTGGCATCCGGAGCACACGGCGCCCTTGATGCCCGACGAAGCGGTGCTCTAGGTCTGCGCCCCGGTCGCGGTCAGGCGGGTGCCCGAAGCCTTGACGAGGAACGCGTTGAAATCGGACGGGGCCGTGCCCGCGCACGACGCGGCTTCGGCCGGGCTCGCGGTGACGAGCACGAACGACGGGATCGCGAGCAGGCTCGTCGCCGCCAAGACCGTGAAGGTAAAGCGTTTCCGCATGACCGTCTCCCATCCGGACGCCGTCTCTAGCATCGGCGTCGCTCGATCAGATGCGCCGGATCGTATGGGCGACGAGAGACGGCGGCCCGTGGAGAGTCGGTGATCCGACAACGCTACCGAGGCGCTCGTTCAGAGAACCTCGTCCGCGGCGAACCTCGTCGCGAGTTGGGCGCGGATGTCGGCCGCCTGCGGATCCCCGATCGAATCGAACAGCGAGACGGCACGGTCCCACTGCGCCCGAGCGTCAGACTGCCGGCCGGCGTCCGCGTTTGCCTCCGCGGTGAAATGACAGGCCCACGCCTGCGCCTGCCGGTCCCCGATGCGCGCCGCGACCGCCACGGCCAGCCCGTAGTGATCGAACGCCTCGTCGGTGCGGCCAAGCCCCCGAAGCGCGTTGCCGGACTGGCACAGCGTCAGGGCTTGGGCACGATGGTCGCCGGATGCCCGATGAACTCGCAGTGCGCGTTCGGCGAAGTCGAGAGCGGGGCCGAAGCGGCCGAGCAGGCAGTTGGCTTCGGCAACGTTCGTCAGCGTCAGCGCGGCCTCGGACGAGACCTCGCCCGCCCCCGACATCGCCAGCGCGGCTTCGTACCAGGCGATCGCCTCGGGAAGGCGGCGTCTCTCGAGCATCACGTTGCCGATGTTGTTCGCGATCAGGGCTTGGCCGCGTACGTTTCCGAGCTCCAGCCAGATGTCCCGCGCGGCGGTGAAGTACGTCTCGGCCTCGTCGAAACGCCGCGGGTAGTAGTGCACGTTGCCGATGCTGTTGAGCACGGTCGCCTCGGCCACCCGATCGCCCGTGCGTCGCGCCGCTTCGAGCGCAATCTCGTGCGTCGTCAGCCAGTCGACCCAGGGCGTACGCACCGAAAAGAAGCCGATCTGCGCGACCGTCAGCTGCCACGCGAGTCGATATTCGCCGGCGGCATCGGCCTGGCGTACGGCCGCGACGAGGTTACGGCTCTCGGTCTCGAACCAGGCCAGCGCCGCCGTCTGGTCGGCGAAACCGAGCCATGGTCCGGTCGCGTCGGCGGCTTGCACGTCGGAGTCGTGGAGGTCGAGACGCATGACGCCGGGCGCGAGGATCCGGTCGCCGGCCGCCGCCACGGCGTGGTACCACGACAGGACGCGACGCACGTGGTGCCGCAGCTCCTCGGCGGACTCCTCGACCGTGGCCCGCTCGAAGGCGTACAGGCGCAGCAGGTCGTGGAACTGGTAGCGCCGGTCGGCGACGCGTTCCAGCAGGTGTCCGCGGCACAGTTCGGCCAGCAATCCTCGGGCCGCGCCGAGCGGTATATCGATCAGCGCGGCCGCCGCCAGTTCGCTGAACTGCGCTCCCTCATGCAGGCCGAGCAGCCGGAACGCGCGCGCGGCCTCCGGCTTGAGCGCGTGATACGACAGCGCGAACACGGCGCGTACCGATGTGGCTTCCTCGTCGGTCGCCAGCGCGTCCAATCGGTAGCCCTCGTCGGTCAGCTCGTCGAGGATGTCCGGTACGGTGGCGTCGGGCCGGGCGACGAGATGGTTGGCCACGACCCGCAGCGCCAGCGGCAGGTCGGCGCAGAGGGCGGCGAGGGCGTCGATGTCCTGCGCTCGCGCCTCGACCAGCCGTGGGCCGGCCACACGGTCAAGCAGTGCGACCGCGTCCGGCCGGGCCAGCACATCGAGCGCCAGCCGGGTCACGCCGTCGCTGGCCGCGAGTCCGCTGAGTTCATTGCGGCTCGTGACCACGACGAGGCAGCCGCCGGCGCCCGGCAGCAGCGGACGCACCTGCCCGCTGGCGGCCGCGTTGTCGAGCACGACGAGGATGCGGCGATCGGCGATCACGCTCCGGAAGAGGGCCGACTGCTCGTCGACGGAGGCCGGGATCAGCCGCGGGGCGACGTCGAGCGCCCGCAGCAGTGCCGTGAGCGCCTCGGCGGCGGGCAGCGGCGGCTGGTTCTGGTCGAATCCCCGCAGGTTCAGGTAGATCTGGCCGTCCGGGAAGTCGGCGGCGGCCTGATGGGCCCAGTAGACGGCCAGCGTCGTCTTGCCGACGCCCGCGCTGCCGTGGATGACGACCGTCGCCGCGGTGCCCGGCCGCGCGGCCGCGAGGGCGGTCCGCCGGTGCTCCAATGCTCCGATGTGGACATCGCGGCCGGTGAAGTGTGCCGCCACCGGCGGTAGTTGACGGGGCACCATCGCCCGCGCCGACCTGGGTGGCGGCGGGTCGTCATCACTGTCGAGCAGTTCGCGGTGAAGTTGGCGCAATCGGGTTCCCGGCTCCACGCCGAACTCGTCAGCCAGGCGTCCCCGCATCGTGGCGTAGACGGCCAGCGCCTCGGCCGGGCGCGCGGACGCTCGGAGCGCGAGCATGAGACGGGCCGCGACACGTTCGTCGAGTGGGTGCTCGGCCGCCAGACCGACGAGATCGTCGACGACCTCGGTGGCCCGTCCGAGGGACAGCACGGCGTCGGCTCGGGCCACGCGGGCCGCGAGCCGTTCCCGCTCCAGGCTTTCCCGCAGCGCGTCGAGCCAGGCTCCCGTGGTCGCCGCGAACGCGGGCCCGCGCCAGAGGTCGAGCGCGTCGCCGAGCAACGCCGATTGTTCCGCCGCCGCCGCGTCGCGTGAGTCGGCTACCAGGGCACGAAACAGGTGCAGGTCCACGTGATCCGGCGGCACCGAGAGCTGATATCCGCCGGACCGCCTGCTGAGCCGGACGTCGCCGGTCGCGTCACCGGCGGCCACGATGACCGTACGCAGGCGCGTGATGTAGCCGGAGAGCACGTTGCGTACGCGTGCCGGCGGTCGTTCGCCCCAGACCCGATCGATGAGTTGTTCCGTCGGCACGATCTGGTTCGCGGCGACCAGCAGCACGGCGAGCACGCATCGTTGCCTCGGATGCCCGATGGCGATCGATCTGCCGTCCGCGACGAGTTCCATCGGGCCGAGCACCCGAAAAACGATCGTGTCGTGCGGCGACTTCACGACGCCAAGGATAGGGCCGCACGGCGAGGGAACATTCAATCTTTTCTCAATCCGGCCGCCCTACCGTGATCGACGCTCGCCTATCTGGTGTGGCTGATCTCCGCAAAGGACGGGAACGCACATGATCAAGCAAACTCGCCGATGGCTCAGCGCGGCCGCCGCGCTGCTGCTCATGGGCGCGCTGGGCGTCACGGTGGCCGCCGCACCGGTGAGCGCGGCAGCGATGGTCAAGACGGCCGCGGCGGCGACGACCCTGCCCTATCGACTGACCGGTACGCCGCTGTTGCTCGTGCACGGGTTCAGTGACGACTGCGGCTCCGCGTTTAACGCGCTGGACGCCTCCGACCCGGGCCCGAGCGCGACGAAGACGGTCGACTACTTCCAGGCGCACGGCTTCCCGATCGTCAAGACGGTCGGTTACTACTCCGGCCAGTGGACGGCGACCTACTCCGACAACTCGAAGCACACCGTCAGCGACGACGCGAACTGCACCGACAACGTGCAGAACAACTCGACCGCGGCGTCGAACTGCGGCGGCCACGGCACGGACTTCTATCTCTACACGGCCGACCCGATCGAGCACCTCGCCTGCCTGATGGCCTGGTACCTCTACAACCAGCCGCAACCGGTGGACATCATCGCGCACAGCATGGGCGGCCTCGTCGTCCGTGGCGCGATGTACTTCTCGCTCCATCATCCGGCCGACTCGAACACGTTCCCGCCGGGCGCCCTGCCGGTCAGCCGGTTCATCGAGGTCGCGACGCCGAACGACGGGCTCCAGGGCGCGATCGCCCAGCTTTACAACGACTCTTACGGCAGCCAGGAAGTGCGGGACATGACCGTGTGCCCGAACTATGGCGCGAGTTGCACGCTCAGCAGCGGATTGAACCCGATCTTCGCCTCCGTCAGCGCGGTCACGTCCGCGTTCATGGCGACGATGCGGACAGCCGGCAAACCGGTCGGGTCGGTCGACACGTATTCGGCGTCGATCGGTTCGTCCACCGTCTGCAATCCGCTGAGCGCGCGCACTCTCGGCAGCTGTGTCGCCCGCAAGGCGTACAACCTCGACTACTTCACCAGCAGCGACTTCGTGGTGCAGGCGGACAGCCAGATGGCGATGCCGGCCGACACGAAGGTGTTCTACGGCGACATCGAGCACATCGACACGAGCGGGAACATCACCGACTACAACTCCGGCGCCACCGGGTACGCCCACGAGGCCAACACCTGCACCGGCGTGCTGAGCCAGACGTTCCTGGGCTTCCTCGGCCCGGGGCCGTGCGCCACCTCGCCCTATTACCTGAACGACGGGCGCACCGGCACCACGAAGGCGTGGGTCTGCGCCACCGGCTGCAACGGCGGCGTGCTCGGTGCCGGTATCGCGAACCTGCCGTACACCAGCGGATCCGCCTCGGCGAGCACGGTCCCGTACGCGCTCGGCGAGATCGCGCATCTGCTCCTCGATCCGACGCGCTCGCAGATCGGGCACGCCGCCCACGCCGAGAACGACTACCCGTACGCGGGTCTCGGACTCGACGGGAAGGACGAGGGCACCGACGCCTGGGACGAGTACTACGGCCAGTGCGACGGCTTCGCGGCCTGGAAGGTCTACGAGAACCTGGGCGGCGCCCAGCGACCGTCGGCGGCATCGCTCCCGGCCCTGGGCTGGCGGCCGTCGGACGCCTCCATCAGCCCGGTCGTCAGCTATGCCGAGCAGTCGAGCAAGGCCGGCACCTGGGGAGACGCGCACGACTGGATCCGCTCCGACCAGGGGCTGCACGCGGCGCCGTACTTCGGGGTGCCGTTCGACAACGTGCCGCAACCCGGATCGATCGCGGTCTGGCAGAACACGGCCGAGAACCCGACCGGTGGCATGAGCGTCTTCGGTCACGTCGCGTACGTCACCGACGTCGTGGACGCGAATACGATCCGGATCGAGAGCTACAACATGCAGGGCAACGGGCTCTGGACGGCCGAGCAGGTCACCCGGAGCGGCGGTGGCGTCGACACGGGTTACGGCGGCAGCTTCGCCTTCGGTTGGCCGGCCGCGTTCGTGCACCTCGGCGACGGTCCGGCGGGTGCCGTCCAGGGCGTACCGGCGAACGGCAACAGCTACCCGATCGGCACCTACGGCCCGACCAGCGCCTCCGGCGGACCCTCGTTCGCGCTCGCCGGTGCCACGGTCGGCAACGGCGATGTCCACGGCTGGTACGTCAGCCGCGCACACGGCGTCATCGGCTGGCAGTTGTGGACGAACACGCACACCGGCGACGCGGATTCGACCGCGACCTGGACGCCGACGCTCGCCACCCCGAACGGCTGCTATCGGGTGGACGCGTTCGTACCCAATACCTGGTCCAACTCCAGCTACGCGCTCTATACCGTCACCGACCAGCGGTTCGGCACATCCGTGGTGCCGGTCGACGAGAACCCGTTGACGAACCAGTACGCAACGCTCGGTGTCTTCCAGGCGGACGCGTCCGGCCGACTACCGGTGCAACTGACCGATCAGGGGCCACCGAACGCGACGCATCAGGTCGCGGCCGACGGCATGCGGTACGTGCCGACGTCGTGCTCGGGTGAACGGCGGACCGCCCTCGTCATCGACCCGACCACGCCCGGCTACGCGAGCACCGACGTCTGGTATCCACTGGCCGCGCACGGGCTGCGGGGCAACGAGCGCTACACCCACTCGAACGGTACGACGGCGGTGTCGACAGCCACGTACACGCCGACGTTGCCGGTGGGCTGCTACCAGGTGGACGCGTACGTGCCGGACAACTACTCGGACAGCCCGGCCGCGCTCTACACGATCACCGACGCCGCGTTCACGACGCCGACGCTGGCGGACGTCGATGAAGCGGACACGACCAGCGCGTTCGTGACACTCGGGGTGTTCGAGACCCGAGCCGACGGCACGATGAGCGTCAAACTGACCGACCAGAACCCGACCGGGCTGTGGATCTCGGCGGACGCCGTTCGGTTCACGCCGGCCTCGTGCTCGAACGTCAGCCGCTGGTCCGACGTGATCGACCCGGGCACCGCTTCGCCCGACTTCACCTCGGCCGGCATCACGGTCGGCAACGGCGACGTGCACGGCTGGTACCACACGGTAGGCGGTGGCCTGCGGGGCAACCAGTGGTGGACGTACGCGATGAACACCACGCCCTCGTCGACCGCCACCTACTCACCGAGCGGGCTCCCGCGTGCCGGCGGCTGCTTCGACATCCGCGCGTTCGTGCCGAACAACCACGCGAACAACACTCGCGCCGGGTACGCGGTCGCGGTCACCGGCCCGAGCAGCGGCTACGGCGAGTCGTTCGGGATGGACCAGTCGACGCCGACGAACGCCTGGATCGACCTCGGGAAGTTCTCGATCCCGGCGAACGGCTACGTGACCGTCACGGTCACCGACACCGGCCCCACCACCGGCGGCCCGTTCTACACGTCCGCCGACGCGATTGATTTCCGCGCGGCCACCGGCTGCTAGCGGACCCACCAACCCCCTTTCAGACACAGGAGGAATGCCCGATGCATGCACAGACTCGAGTGGCGCGGCGCGCGTACCGATGGCGAAATCGGCTCTTGACCTTGATCGCGATCGCCGTGACCGCGACCATGGCCGGCCTGCTCCCCGCGACCGCCGCCTCGGCCACGACCGGCACCAACGACTACCCCTACGCCGGCTCGGCCGTCGACCAGACCGATCCGTGGAACTTCCTGACGCGCGAGTGCACGTCGTTCGTCGCGTGGCGGGTCAATCACGATCTGGGGATCCACTTCACCAACCAATATGGCGGTACGACCTGGGGAAACGCGGGTAACTGGGCGAACGCTGCCCGGGCGGTCGGGGTGCCGGTCAACACCACGCCGTCGGTCGGTTCGGTCGCGCAGTTCCCGGGCGGCGTCGACGGCGCCGGTTCCCTCGGGCACGTCGCATTTGTGATCGGGGTCGGCAACGGCACCGTGACCGTCGAGGACTACAACTACGCCGACTCCTACGACGGCGACACCTACTACAACTACAGCCAGCACGTCGTGAACACGGCCGGCCTGAACTTCATCCACTTCAGTGGCGGCACGGGCGGCTCCTACGTGGCCGGCACGGTGGAGGCGAGCCCGACGCTCAACGTGCGGTCCGGCCCGGGCACCGGTTACAGCACAACCGGCACCGTGGCCTACAACGCGCGGGTCAACATCTCCTGCTACAACACCGGCACCTCGGTGTCGGCGACGTGGCCGGACGGATCCACGTGGACGACCACGGTCTGGGACGGCCTGCGCAACAACAGCACGGGCAAGTTCAGCGGCACGTACGTGTCCGATGCGTGGATGAACACCGGCGGGAACACCGCGAACATGGTGCCGCACTGTTAGCTGCTGACGGAGGTCGCCGCGGTCTCGTTCGCCGAGGCCGCGGCGGCAGCGTGCCTACCCGAAGAGGACCTTCGCGAGCGCCGCGAACCCCTCGGCCGGGTCGTCGTCGGGTCCGGTGATCAGGTTGATCGCGACATGATCGGCGCCGGCGTCGATGTGTTCGCTCAGCGTGGCCGCGATGATTTCCGGCTCGCCGTAGGCGACGAGGGCGTCGATGAGCCGGTCACTGCCGCTGCCGGCCAGGTCCGCGTCGTCGAAGCCGAGCGTGCGCAGATTTCGGGTGTAGTTCGACAGACCGAGATAGGGCTTCTCGACGGCGGGCCGGCCGATCGCGCGGGCGGCTTCCGGATCTGCCCGCAGCACGACCTTCTGCTCGGGAGCGAGGATCGCGTCGGCACCGACGGTTTCCCGGGCCCGGCGCGTGTGTTCCGGCGTGACCAGGTAGGGATGAGCGCCCGCGGTGCGGCCGGCGGCCAGTTCGAGCACCTTCGGGCCGAGCGCGGCGAGCACCACCCGATCGCGGGGCACCCCGGCCGCGTCCAGCGCGTCCAGATAGTCGACGATCGCCCCGTACGGCTTCGTGTAGTCGCCGGTCGCCTCGGGGTGTCCGACGCCGACTCCGAGCAGGAAACGCCCGGGATGCTTGGCCTCGATCCGGTGGAAGGACGCCGCGACCTGCTCCGGCCCGTCTTTCCAGATGTTCACGATGCCGGTCGCGACCTTGATCGTCGTGGTCGCGTCCAGAAGCTGTTCGACAATCTCCAGGTCACCGTCGGGTGAGCCGCCGATCCAGATGGTGCCGTAGCCGAGGCGTTCGAGCGTCGCCGCCAGTTCCGGCGTCAGTGCCGTCCACCGCCGAAAAACCCCGTACGTGCCCAGTTCATGCGCCATGTCACCGCTCCGTCCGAGTCAATCAACCCACCTCTGGCGGCAACGCACGTGGCAAACGGGGGTATTCCCGCCCGTGCGGAACCGTGGTCGCCATCGCCGCCGCAGATCCGCACGATCCACTCGCCGGGACACACGCACAGCCGCACGCCGACCGCGCCGTCGTGGATGGCAGCATGGAACTCCTACCGTCGAGGAGTCGCAGATGCCCGCCGCCACCAGCTCGCCGTCGTCACAGCTCGCCGCCGAGCTGCGCAAAGCCGGCCTGACGGAGGTCGACGACTCCAGCCGCCGCCGCGCCGAATACTCCACCGACGCCTCGCTCTACCGGGTCGTGCCCGAGGTCGTCGCCTTCCCGAGGGCGGTCGACGAGGTGACCGCAGCCCTTGAGGTCTGCCGCACCCTGAAAGTCCCGCTGACGGCCCGGGGTGCCGGCACCTCGATCGCCGGCAACTCGGTCGGCACCGGGCTCGTGCTCGACTTCTCCCGGCATCTCAACAAGGTCCACAGCATCGATCAGGCAGCGGGTACGGCCACGATCGACCCCGGCATCGTGCTCGCCGACCTGCAGCGGGCGGGGAAGCCGGCCGGTCTGCGGTTCGGGCCGGACCCGTCCACGCACAACCGCTGCACGCTGGGCGGCATGATCGGCAACAACGCCTGCGGCTCCCGAGCCCTCGGTTACGGCCGGACCTCGGACAACATCGTCACGCTCGACGTGCTGACCGGCACCGGCGAACGACTCCGCCTGCCCGATGCCGCCGCCTCGCCGACGCTCACCGCGTTGCAGGAGGTCGTCGGCGCCAATCTCGCGACGATCCGCACCGAGTTGGGCCGGTTCGGCCGGCAGGTCTCCGGCTACTCGCTCGAACATCTGCTGCCCGAGCGTGGTTTCAACGTCGCCCAGGCGCTCGTCGGCACCGAAGGCACGCTCGCGGTCGTGCTCGGCGCCACGGTCCGCATGGTCCGCACGCCGCCGGCCACGGTGCTGATCGCGCTCGGGTACCCCGACATGGCCGCGGCCGCCGACGCCGTACCCGCGCTGTTGCCGTTCGAGCCGATCGCGGTCGAAGGGCTCGATCGGCGGATCACCGATGTCGTCGTCGCGACCCGGGGGCCAGGCGCGGTGCCGGAGTTGCCGACCGGCTCCGGCTGGCTCTTCGTCGAGTTGGCCGGAGCGACCGAGGCGGAACTCCTGGCCACGGCGCCCCGAGTGATCGCGGCGGCCGGAGCGCTCGACGCCCGGGTCGTCACCGACGCCGCCGAAACCGCCGCGCTCTGGCGGATCCGGGAGGACGGCGCGGGGCTCGCGTCCCGGCCGATGGGTGGCAAGCGCTCCTACTCCGGCTGGGAGGACGCCGCCGTCCCGGCCGACCAACTTGGCGCGTACCTGCGCGAATTCGAGGCGCTGATGACGTCGCACGACGTGACCGGGGTGCCATACGGGCACTTCGGCGACGGCTGCGTACACGTGCGGATCGACTTCCCGCTCGGGCGACCCGACGGCCATCAGGTCTTCCGCGCGTTCCTGCTCGACGCGGCGAAGCTGGTCGCGTCGTACGGCGGCTCGATGTCCGGTGAGCATGGTGACGGCCGTGCCCGCGGCGAGTTACTGCCGTTCATGTACTCGCCCGACGCGATCGCGCTGTTCGAGGCGACCAAGGCCGTCTTCGACCCCGACGACCTGCTGAACCCGGGCGTGATCGTGCGCCCGAACCCGCTGGACGCCGACATGCGCCTGCCGGCCCCAGCCGTCCGCAAGAACCTCGCGTTCGCCTATTCGGACGACGGCGGCGACTTCTCCGCGGCCGTCCACCGGTGCACCGGCGTGGGCAAGTGCCGCGCCGACACGACTGCGGCCGGCGGCGTGATGTGCCCGTCCTACCTGGCCACTCGCGACGAGAAGGACAGCACGCGGGGCCGGGCGCGGGTGCTGCAGGAGATGGCCAACGGCACGTTGGTGCGGAGCGGCTGGCGCGCCCCCGAAGTCCGCGAATCCCTCGACCTCTGCCTCGCGTGCAAGGGCTGCTCCTCGGACTGCCCGACCGGCGTCGACATGGCCACCTACAAGGCCGAGGTGCTGCACCAGTCCTACCGACGGCGACTCCGGCCGATGTCGCACTACAGCCTCGGCTGGCTCCCCCGGTGGGCCCGGCTCGCCGCGAAGGCGCCGAAACTCGCCAACGCGATGCTCACCGGGCCGCTCGCGGCGCTGGGCAAACGCCTCGCCGGTGTCGACGCGCGCCGTAACGTGCCACGGTTCGCCGACTCGACATTCCGTGCGTGGTTCGGCCGCCATCCGAGCGCGACCGGCGATCCGGTGATGCTCTGGGTGGACACGTTCACCGATCACTTCTCGCCCGAGGTCGGCATCGCGGCCGTCCAGGTGCTCGAACGCGCCGGATACTCGGTCCAGATCCCGACGAAGGGGGTCTGCTGCGGCCTGACGTGGATCAGCACCGGCCAGCTCGACGCCGCCCGCAAGATCCTGGCGCCGCAGCGTGTCCGCGCTCGAACCGGCCGCGGCGGCGGGCGTGCCGATCGTCGGCCTCGAACCGTCGTGCACCGCCGTCTTCCGGGGCGACGCCGAGCACCTGTTCACCGACGCGGCCGATCGGGGCCGGGCCGCCACCGTCGCCGCCGCCACTCGTACGCTCGCCGAACTGCTCACGGAGGCCAAGACCGAACTTCCCGACCTCACCGGGGTACGCACACTGGCCCAGCCGCACTGCCACCACCACGCCGTCATGGGCTGGGCGACCGACCAGGCGCTTCTCAAGCGGGCCGGGGCCACCGTGGAATCCGTCGGCGGGTGCTGCGGGCTGGCCGGCAACTTCGGCGTCGAACGCGGGCACCACGAGGTCTCCGTCGCCGTGGCGGAGACGTCGCTGCTCCCGGCCGTGCGAGCGGCCGACGACGGGACGGTGATCCTGGCCGATGGCTTCTCCTGCCGGACCCAGCTGGATCAACTCGCGGACCGCCCCGGCGTGCACCTCGCCCAACTGCTCGCGGAGCACACGTGACAACGACGCTCACCGCGGCTTTCACCGAACTCGCCACGCCGCTCGTCGCCGACGCCTGCGTCCGCCTCGGGGTGCCGCTGCGGGTGGCACCGGCCGGTCTCCGCCCCGTCGTGAGGGGCCAACGTGTGGCGGGGCGCGTGCTGCCGGCCCGGCACTACGGCAGCGTAGACGTCTTCCTGGAAGCGTTCAGCCGCGCCGAACCCGGTGACGTGCTGGTCGTCGACAACGGTGGGCGTACCGATGAATCATGTGTCGGTGATCTGGTCGTGCTCGAAGCCGTCACGGTCGCGCTCTCCGGCCTGGTGATCTGGGGTCTTCATCGCGATACGCCGGACCTGGTGGAGATCGGTCTGCCCCTGTTCAGCTACGGGCGGCTGCCGGCCGGGCCGACGCGCCTCGACCCGTGGGAGCCCGAGGCGCTGACGTCGGCGCGGTTCGGCCCACACGTGGTGACGTCGGCCGATGTGGTGTTCGGCGACGATGACGGCGCGCTGTTCGTCGCGGCTGATCGCGTCGACGAGGTGCTGACGGTCGCTCGCGGGATCTGGCAGACCGAGCGCGAGCAGGCTCGGAGAATTCGGACCGGCGAGACGCTGCGTCGGCAGACGGCTTTCGAGGACTACCTGGCCCGGCGGGCTGACGATCCGTCCTACACGTTTCGGCAGCATCTCCGCCGGCTCGGCGGCGCGATCGAGGAGTAGGCGCCGCGTCTCGCCCGGACGAATTTCCGTCCGCGCGGCATCGCGTCTGTTACCTAGGGTGACATCGCCTGGCGGCTACTTTCCGTGACCGGCACCTCGGCGCGACTGATGACCTGTGGGGAGCTTTGCTCTGCTCACCTCACGGCTACACACGTATTGAGCAGCTATGATCGCAGTTCGTGATGTTCGCCGCCCGCGACCGGCTCTCACGGAATGTGAGCGTGGCCTCGGGGTGAGCAGAGCAAAGCGGCGCGAACCCCATATCGCCTGCGCAGCGGAATATCACCGTCAGTAATCGCCGCGACGAATGACCCGCCCACGCGTGCGTCGGCCGGGCTCAGATGATCGCGGGCGTCGGCCGGGCTCAGACGATCGCGTGCGTCGGCCGGGCTCAGATGACCGCGGGCGTCGGCGGGCTCTGATGATCCGCACCGATGAGCGGAGGTCGGCGCCCCTCGATCGGGACGGTTCCGCACTCGGCCTAGCCGATCTCGGCGGCGGCCCGCAGCGGGGCCAGGTCGACATCGGCGGTGCCGGCCCGCGCGGCGGCTTCCAGGATCGCGACCAACTCGGCGTCCAGCGCGGCGACGGCGTCGGAGCGGTCGGCTGGCGCGGATTCGGCGGCGGCGCGCAGCATCCGCAGGGACCGGATCAGTGCGAGCGTCACTTCCGGGTGCTTCACCACGTAGAGGCGGACCTGCCCGAACGCGTGGCGGACGTACTCGGCGTGGTCAAGGTCCCACGGGGACAGCAGCGTGCGGCCCTCGTCGTCGCGTTGCGCCTGGTCGGGCAGATCGGTGCGGAGCAGCGGGCGCATGACCGACGTCACGCGCAGGATCGCCTCGGTCGCGGTAGTCGGATCGTTGACCGCCGGCGAGAGCGCGCGCAGGCAAATGTCGTTCAGCTGCCGCAGCCCGAAGTCGATGTCCTGCTGCATCGTGCGGCTCACGCCGATGATCACAGCCTCGCCGATGAGCCGGGCCGCCTCCGCCGCCACCCGCGTGTCGGGTTTCGGCCACAGGCGCACGAGCGGTTCGCCACGGACGATGTAGGCGCCGACCCGGGTCTCCAGCCGCACGACGCTTCCGTGCGGTACCGCCGCCAGCACCGCTTTGCGGCTGATCTGCTGGACCCAACCGTCCTTGTGCGACTCCACCACGAGCGCCGCGCCGAGGTCCGAGGTGTCCGGCATCGGCAGCGTGACGCCGCACCGGCCACCCATCCGGGAACCGTATGGCAGGTCGTCGATCAGCGCGAACGCCTCCTGCTGGATCCTCTCCATGATCTTGCCGACGTACTGCCGTCGGGTGATCCGATTGAGATAGCCGACGATGGCGAGGATCGATGCGAGCGCGAGGCAGATGGCGAAGGTCATGGTGAGAGTCGGGGCACGCGGCGCCGTCGTGTCGAGTTGGCTGAGCGAGAGCACGCAGAAGGCGAACGTCGCGAGCAGCAGTCCGATGAGAAGCTGCCCGATCCGGTCGCGCCAGAAGGTCCGCAGCACGCGTGGCGAAAACTGGCCGCTCGCCAGTTGCAACGAGACCACGAGCAGGGAGAAGACGACGCCTGCGGTCGTGATCGTGGCGCCGGCGATCGTCGAGAGCAGCGTAACGGCGGCGTCCGGGGTCATGTCGAAGGTGCGCAGCCAGCCGAGCGTGAAGTGCTCGTCGATGAGACGCGCCGTCTCTTGCAGGAGCACCCCGGCAATGAGCAGCGTCAATGGAAGAAACAGCAGACTTTCACGGAGACGGTTGGACAATGCCCGTTGGCGCAGCCGCCGGACATGCGGCGCCACACTCTGCTCGACATCGTCCATCTCTCTATGATCGCGACATGAGTGCCGGAGAGCCTGTGGAATTGGCCGATCTCGCGATCACGGACATCGAAGTCACGGACATCGAGGCGGCGCTGGCCTCGGCGCCCCGGGTGCGGTCGGCGGCGGCCGTGATGCGTGACGGGCAGATCGTCGCGTACGTCGTGCCGGGCCACAACACCGTCGCCACGAGCGCCTGGCGGGACGTGTTCAAGGAGATCTACAAGGTGCCGGCGGCCGATGACGCGTTCGACGCCCGTGGATGGGTCTCCAGCATCGACGGCACCACGCTGGCCGACGCCGACATGCGCGAGTGGCGTGACACCACGATCGCCGCGCTGCGCCGCGAGCCGGTCGGCCGGGTGCTCGAGGTCGGCTGCGGCAACGGACTGCTGGCCACCGAGTTGGTGCCGGAGTGCGTGGCTTACGTCGGCACCGACATCGTGGCGGAAGGGCTCGACGA
This sequence comes from uncultured Actinomycetota bacterium, assembly GCA_963797605.1. GTDB lineage: Bacteria > Actinomycetota > Actinomycetes > Mycobacteriales > Micromonosporaceae > DASQPR01. Next base: position 345,226 of record CAWCPX010000017.1, read on the forward strand.
CGTCCGGGCGCGGTTGGAGGCGATCCGGCCCGGCGTGGCGACGCTGCACCAACTGGAGGCGACCGAGATCGGCGGGCTCGACGGCCCGTACGACACGATCGTGTTCAACTCGGTGATCCAGTACTTTCCGGACGCGCGCTACCTCGTCGACGTACTGGAAATCGCGGCCGGCATGCTGAGCCCGACCGGACGTCTGTTCGTCGGCGACGTACGCCACCAGGGCCTGGCCGACCTGCTCTACACCGAACGCGCGCTCGCCCGGCTCGAAGATCCGACGCCGGCGAAGATCGCCCGGGTGGTCCGCGTGCAGGGCACCTCGGAAGGCGAGTTGCTGGTCGACCCGGCGTTCTTCGCCGCGCTCGGGCAGCGGCTGGGCGCCGGCTGGCGGGCCGACGTCGAGCCGAAACGTGGCCGCTACGACAACGAACTCTCGCGCTACCGCTACGACGTCACGATCTCCCGCTCCGAGGAGCCCCGCCCGCCCGCCGAACGCGACTACGACTGGTCCGCCGACGGGCTGACGCCGGGCGCGCTGCGGGAGATCCTGACGCCTCACGGATCGTCGGTGCTCCTGCGCGACGTGCCCAACGCTCGGTTCGCGGGGCATCCGGCCGTCGACGGCGTGGTTGGCGTACACCCGGAAGATCTTGTTGGCCTCGCTCGTGAGCGTGGCTACGAATGCCGTCTGAGCTGGGCAAACAACTCCCCCACCGGTGCTTTCGACGCCTACCTGTCGCGCACCGGAAAAGTGGCGGACAGGGTCCGATCAACCCCGAAAGTCGAGATCTTCGCACTGGTACGCGACCCGAAGCTCGGTGACACCGACCAGCGTCACCGCGACGAGATCCGGGCGCACGTCGCCGGGCTGCTTCCGGCGCACCTGGTGCCCCGGCAGATCGTCGTGGTCGACGCGTTGCCGATGACCGCCGACGGTCGGCTGGATCGCGCCGCGCCGGCGACCGACTGAACTACTGGAGGGCCGATTTCAGCGCGTCGAGGTAGAGCGCGGCGTCGCGGCCGTTGATGACACGGTGGTCGTAGGCGAGTCCGATATACGACACCGAACGATTCGACAGCGTCCCGTCGCCCGCCAGCACGACCTCGGCCTGTGGAGCCGTGATGGCGAGCGCGCACACCTGGCCTGGGAAGATCAGCGGAATCGCGAGCACCACGTCGTGGTCGGTGTGCAGCGTGACGCCGATGTTGGCACCGTCGAGGTCGATGGCGCGGAAGGTCCCGGCGGCGGCGTGCTCCCGGATCTCGGTCAGGCGTTGCGCGATCTCGCCCGGGGTCCGGGCCGCCGCGTCTCGGATGACCGGCACGTAGAGGCCCTGACCGACGTCGACCGTGACGCCGATATGCGGCGCGTCGGCGAGGAGCACCGATGTGCCGTCCATCGCGAGTTCGCTGTAGAACAGCGGGAATCGGGCATGCAGCGCCGCGACCGCCTCGATGAACATGTTCGCGAGGCCGACCGGTTGGCGTACCTGCCGGATCAGGCTTTTCGCCCTGGTCAGCGCGGCCCCGACGTCGATCTTCGTGACGGAGTAGGCGGCCGGGATGGTCGCGTGCGACCGGGAGACGGCCCGACCGACGGCTTGCTGACCCTTGGACAGCGCGTGCCCGGGAGGTGACGGCGCGACCAGTGCGTCGATGTCGGTGCTGCGGACGACCTTCACACCGAGCGCGCGGACCTGGTCATCGGTGACACCGAGTTCGGCCATCCGGGCGCGCGCGGGCGCGGTGATGAGCGGCCCGGCGGCTGCGTCCGGAGCCGTCGGTCCGCCGTCGACGGCCGGCGCGGAGAGGGACGATGCGATCGTCGCGAGCAGCTGACCAGGCGATATGTCGGCACCGACGTGCGCGGCGTGGCGCAGGAAGCCGTTGCTCGGTGCCGGAATCTCCTCGACCGCCTTCGACGTCTCGATCTCCGCGACCGGGGCGCCCTCGACGACCGCCGCGCCGTCGGGTGCCAGCCACCCGAGCAGCACGTATGCCGTGTCGTTCGCGTTGAGTTTGGGCACCAGGATCTCGGCCACGCGCGGCTCCCGTCGTCGTTGTGGATTGTGGACTCGCAGGCCAGGACATTGACCGTTGCGATTGTGGTCGAGTTGCCATAGCTTGCACATGCTGAGTAGCAGCATTGCAGAATATCGATTTAGAGGGTGGCATGGACCGACAGATCTCTGCAATATTCCAACATGAGTTAAGCGACGTCCCCTAAAGCAGAACTCGGCGGTAACAAATGGCTTCGGAGCGCACCGGCCCGATCACGTGGGCCCAGCAAGAATGGTTCGTTGATCTCGGTGCCGACGAGGAAACTCCCTGGTCATTCGCTGCCAATTCGAGTGCCGAGTTTCCGGGATATCGACTTGATGTCGCGACCGTACTCGAGGCGCTACGCGACGTCGTCGGCCGCCACGAAGGCCTCCGTACGCTAATCGAACGCGATGCTGACGGCCAGCGAATGCAAACCGTTTGCACGGTCGACGGGCTTCCCGACGTCGTCCGCGTGATCGCCGACGGACCGGCCGCTGACGAGGCCATGACGATCGCCACCACGACGGCGTTCGCGCTCGCGAAGCAGTGGCCGGTGAGTTTCGTCCTCCGCACGGACGGTGCCGCGGTCACGCGGATCGGCGTCGTGATCGATCACGTCGCCGTCGACGCGTGGGGCTGGAAGGTGCTCGCCGGCGACCTGGCGACCGCGTTGCGCGCACGCGAGCGCGGCGAGGTTCCGTTCGCCGCCGCCCCTGCGGTCGAGCAGCCGCTGGCATCGGCCGAGTGGGAGCGGAGCCCCGACGGAGCCCGTCACGCCCGGCGCGCCGAGGCCTTCTGGCGCCGCCAGTTCGAGACGCTTCGCGACGGGCTCGACGGCTGGACATCCACGTGCGGCGCGCCTCCGGCCGAGCCGATTCTCCGCTCCTACCGGCTGGCATCGGCCGCGACCGCGATCGCCGCCGAAGACGTTTCCGCAGCCAGTGGCATCCGACCGGCGGCTCTTTATCTGCTGGCATTCGCGTCCGCGATCGCCGAGGTCGAAGGCGCCGACGTGGTCGGCGTGCACGCGCTGACAGCCAACCGGCTCACGACAGGCACCCAGATCTCGGTCCGCAAGGCCGTGATGCCGGCGCCGATCGTCGTGCCGCGCGCGGCGGCCGGCACGTTCGCCGACCGGCTTCGGGATGCCGCGCATCAGCAGATGGAGGGCTTCCGCTTCGCCAATGTCGATCCGTATTGGGTCGCGGCGCTCCGGCGGGAGGTCCTCGGTGGCCCGGGCGGCACCGGCGCGACCGCGGCCCGATTCAACTTCCTCGACAACTCGGTCGTGCCCGCCGACGTCAACGACACCTCACTCGGCGGCGAAGGCATCCGGTTCACCGATCCGGCGATCCAGGGCCGAGTCACCGCCGACCCACCGCGCCCCGGCGGGTCTCGTTACATCCTCTCGGTCCAGCATCAGCCGGCCGGCGCACTCCTGACCCTCGCCTGCCACGAGGACACCGCCTGGAACCCCGTCGCCGCCGACATGCTCCGGCACATCGAAGCCCAGATGGTGTGGGCGGCGGCCGGATATCTCGGCGCGGCGCCGGCATTGCGATGACGCCGGGTTTCCGCGACTCCACTCTTCACGCCGACAGGTCTTCACGCCGACAGGGATGCCGCCATGCCACGAACTGACTCGCAGGTTATCGACGCCGACACGGTGCCCGCCGATTGGTCCACCGGACCGCAGCGCACGGTTCCCGACATCACGCTGCTCGAACTGTTCGGCCGATGGGTCGTGTCCGCGCCGCATGCCGTGGCCGTGAGCAGTGGTGGTCGCACGCTGACGTATCGCGAACTCGACGAGGCCTCGACGGCGGCGGCCGCCCTGCTGTCAGGCGGTGGCGTGCAGCGGCGGTCACGCGTCGGCGTACTCGTGGAGCGATCGGTTGATCTCGTTGTCGGCCTGCTCGCGGTGTGGAAGGCCGGCTGCGTCTACCTGCCGCTCGACATCGATCATCCGGCCGAGCGCCTGGGTTATTTCGTCGCCGATGCCGGCGCCGCCGCCGTGCTGACCAGGCGGGCGCTGGCCGATCGGGTCCCGGCCGGGCAAGCCGTGATGATCGCGCTCGACGACGAACCGGGCGGCACGCACGCCCCACGCCGGCCGGTGCCGGAAGACGCCGCCTATCTGATCTACACGTCCGGCTCGACCGGGCACCCGAAGGCCGTCGAAGTCGAACACCGCTCGCTGGTCAACGTCATCGGCGAACTCGAACGCGCCCTCCGCGTGAGCCCGGCCGACCACTGGCTCACGATGGCGCCGGCCACGTTCGACATCTCGCTGGCTGAGCTGTGCGTGCCGCTCGCGACCGGTGGGCGGGTGACCGTCACGTCGCACGCCGAGGTGCGGGACGCGGCCCGGCTCGTGCGCCTGATCGCGGGCGGCGGCGTCACCCGGATGCAGGCCGTGCCGTCGCAATGGCAGGCGCTCGTCGACGCGGGCCTGGAAGCGCCCGAGTTGTTCGGCATGACCGGCGGCGAGGCGCTGCCATCGCGGTTGGCCGCGGCGCTGACGAAACGTCTACAAGGGATTGTCAACGGGTACGGGCCGACGGAGACCACGATCCTCTCCACCCTGTGGCACGTCGACGCGGACGCGACCGAGCAGATCAGCATCGGTCGACCGATCGCGAACACCCGTGTGTACGTGCTCCGCGACGGCGGCTCCGAGGCGGCCGTCGGCGAGCCGGGCGAGCTGTTCATCGCCGGCGCCGGGGTGGCTCGGGGCTACTGCGGCGACGACGAGCTGACGGCGGCGGCGTTCGGCCCCGATCCGCGCGGGTGTGATGGCGATCGGATGTACCGCACCGGTGACCGCTGCCGCTGGCGCACCGACGGCAACCTGGAATATCTCGGCCGGACCGACGGCCAGGTCAAGATCCGGGGGCAGCGTGTCGAACTCGGCGAGGTGGAGGCCGGGATCGAGATGTTCGCCCCGGTCGGCGCCGCCGTCGCGGTCGTCCGCGAGCACGATCTGGTGGCGTTCGTGGTGCCCAGCGACCCGGCCGCGCCGCCCACCCCGGCGCAGGTCCGGGAGCACGCGGCCCGCACGCTCACGTCCGCGATGGCGCCCACCACCGTGATCGTGCTGGACGCGTTCCCGCTCACCGGAAACGGCAAGATCGACCGGGACGCGCTGGCGACCGCTCCGGCGAGCCCGGCACCACCGGAGACGACCGCGGAGACGACCGCGGTGACGGGTGACGCGTTCACGACCGAGGTCTGCGCGCTGATCCAGGAGGTGCTGGGCGCCGAGCGGGTCGGGCCCGCCGACGACTTCTTCGATGTCGGCGGCCACTCCCTGGCGGTGATGCGGGTGGCCGCCGCGATCGCGCAGAAGTGGCAGGTCGAGGTCGCCTCGGACGTCTTCTACGACACCGAGACCGTCGCCGACCTCGCGGCGGCTGTGAACGCGCTCCGGGCGGCCCGGTGACCGCAGCCGTCGGCAGCCCCGAGGCGACCGTCGCCGACCGGGGACCGGGTCCGGGCTACCGCGAGATCGCCCGGCTCGCGACGCCGATCGCGCTGGCGAACGCGTTCGCGCTCGGTTCGCAGTGGGTGATCGTGGTGATCATCGGCCGGTTCGGCACCGACGCGCTCTACGTCCGCTCGCTTTACCTTCCGGTCTCGTTCATCCTCGCGGCGTTCCAGGTCGGCATCGACGTCAGCACGCTGGTCGCGGTCGCCCGATGCCGGGCCGGCGACGGCGATGATCCGCGTCATCTCGGCTCGGTCGTGCGCCCGATGCTGCTCGCCGGGACCGCCACGATCACGGTCGCCGCCGCCGCCGTCGCGGTGGGTGCTCGGGTACTCGGGTCCTTCGTCGGCGTCGACGGAGGCGCCGGCCACGCGTTCGTGCCGTTCGTACGCCTGATGTGCGCCGTCGTCGTGCTCGAGATCCCGTGCATGGTGCTCGCGGCGGCGCTTCGAGGCTGGGGCCGGGCGGGCGCCGCGTCGCTGGTCGCGGTGACGGTCATGGTGATCCAGGTCGCCGGGGTCGCGGTGCTCGGCGGGCCGTTCGGGCTCGGGGTGATGGCGTTGCCGTGGGCCGTCGCCGCGTCCGCGGTCGGTGGGGTGCTCCTCGCGGCCGCGTTGCTGCACCGATATCAGCTGCTGAGCGGCATCGCCTCCGAAGCGCGGCCGGGATCGCTCGTGCGGGCGTTCCGGAGGCTGGCTTCGGTGGGCGTACCCGTGGGCGGCACGTTCTTCGTGCTCTTTCTCGCCAACGGCGCGACGCTACGGGTGCTGGGCCGGTTCGGCGCGACGGCCGTTTCCGGCTACGGGATCGCGAACACCACCCAGATCGTCGTTATCGTGCCGGCGATCGGGCTCGGCACCGCCGTCGCGATCCTGGTCAACCAGAGCACCGGCGCGACCGCGATCACCGCCACGGTGCGCCGGGGTGCCATGATCGCGGCCCTGCTCTACGTGACACTCGGTGCGGCAATCCGGCTCGCGGCAGGTCCGATCGCGCGGCTCGCGGCACCCGACCCGGCCATCGCCACCGTCGCCGCCGCCTACCTGCGCGTCGTCGGGCCCACGCTCGCGTGCGTCGGCACGATGCTCACCGCGCTGACCGTGCTGGAACAGACCGGATCCGGGTTCGTCGCGCTGATCTTCAACGTCGGCTACTTCGCCACGAGCATCGGCGTCGGGGCCGCGCTCGCCTACCGATCCGGCGGCTACGGGCCGCTCTTCGACACGATGGCCGTCGCGAACGTCGTCGCGCTCGTCACAATCGCACCGATCGCCGTCCGCCGGATCCGCCGGCTGACCACGGCCAGGTAAGGACACCCATGGAGACGCTAGAGATGACTTCGGCCGTCTCCACGCTCGACCTCGCGAAGCTGCTGTTCATCCGCCATTTCGAGACCGCGTTGCTCGACCAGTTCGCGCTCGGCGGCCTGCACGGCACCACGCACACGTGCCTCGGCCAGGAGTACATCCCGGTCGCGCTGATGCCTCTGCTCACCGGCGATCACGTGTTCAGCAACCATCGGGGCCACGGCCATTACCTCGCCCGGTACGACGATCCGGAAGGCCTCCTCGCCGAGATCATGGGGCGGGTCGGGGCGATCTGTGGCGGCGTCGGCGGCAGCCAGCACATCTGGCGCGACGACTACCTCTCGACCGGCGTGCAGGGGCAGAGCGTGCCGGTCGCGGCCGGGGTGGCGCTGCATTTCCAGCGGACCCGGCAGGAGCGCGCGGCGGTCGCGTTCATCGGTGACGGCACCTGGGGCGAGGGCGCGGTCTACGAAGGACTCAACATCGCCGCGCTGTGGCGGCTGCCGCTTATCGTGATCGTCGAGAACAACGGCATCGCCCAGTCGACCGAGACGGCGCGGCAGTTGGCCGGCACGATCGCCGGTCGGGTGGCGGGTTTCGGCATCGACTACCGGCTCGTGGAGACCGACGACATCCCGGCCATCCGAGCCGACCTGACCGAGCCGATCGCACGCGTACGCGACGGTGCCGGGCCACTGGTCGTCGAGTTCGCGACGAGACGGCTCGGACCCCACAGCAAGGGCGACGATTCCCGATCGGCGGCGGACATCGCGGCGATCACGGCGGCGGACTGGTACCCGCGGCTGCGCGCGGCTGACCCGGACGCGTTCGACCGCGCCGACGAGGAGCAACGGCAACGGATGCGGCTCGTGTTGCTCGATGTGCAATCACGACCGCTGTCCGGCGGTGGGGCGTGACTCCGGCCCGCGTGGCCGACGATCTCAACGGCGCCCTGCATCGGCTGCTCGAGACCGACCCGTCCGCGTACCTGCTCGGGGAGGACGTGGCCGACCCGTACGGCGGTGCCTTCAAGGTCACGAGGGGGCTGTCCACCCGATTCCCCGACCGCGTCCGCGCGACGCCGATCAGCGAGGCCGGGTTCACCGGCGTCGGCTGCGGTCTGGCGCTCGCCGGGAACACGGTCATCGTCGAGATCATGTTCGCCGACTTCCTGCTGCTGGCGCTCGACCAGATCGTCAACTTCGCCGCGAAGTCCGTCAGCATGTACGGGCGTACGCTGCCGATGCGTTTGATCGTGCGATGCCCCAGCGGTGGCCGGCGGGGCTACGGCGCGACGCACAGCCAGAGCCCGCAGAAGCACCTCATCGGCGTGCCGGACCTCGCGATCTACGAAATGTCGCCGCTGCATCCGAACGCCGACGTCTTCGCCGCGATGGTCGCCGAGGCGCGGCCGTGCGTGTTCGTCGAGGACAAGGCGCTCTACACCGAACGCGTACCCGTCGGCGCGGATGTCGACGACCTGTTCCGTTTCGACTTCGTCGACGCCGCCCGCAATTACGCCCGGGTCTACGCCGACGACGCCGCCGACCACGTGATCCTGTGCCCCGGCGGCATGCTCGGGCGCGCGAAGGCGGCGGCGCGGCGACTGCTGCTCGACGACGAACAGACCTGCCAGATCGTGGTGCCGTCGCGGCTCTACCCGTTCGACCTGGAGCCGTTGCTGCCGCTGCTGGCGCGGGCCGGACGCGTCAGCATCATCGAGGAGAGCACCGCCGGCGGCACGTGGGGCGCGCAGGTCGCGACGCAGATCTACGCCGCGATGTGGGGCCGGCTGCGGCACCCGATCGCGCTGATCAGCTCGACCGACGCCATCATCCCGGCCGCGACGCACCTCGAAGACCGCGTGATCGTCGGCGAACACGACATCTACCGAGCGCTCGCATGAGGGACAACATTCTGGACGCCGATCATCGGGATTTCCGCGACCTGGTGCGCGCGTTCGTGCAGCGGGAGGTGATTCCGCACTACCCCGCGTGGGAGGCGGCCGGGCAGGTCAGTCGGGAGGTGTGGCTCGCCGCCGGTCGCGCCGGGCTGCTCGGTCTGGACATGCCGGCGGAATTCGGCGGTGGCGAGACCGACGACTACCGGTTCGCCGCGCTGGTCACCGAGGAGCTGGCTCGCACCGGCACGGCGGGGCTCGGAATCCCGCTGCACAACGACATCATCGGCCCGTACCTCACCCGCCTGGCCACCGAGGAGCAGCGCAAACGGTGGCTGCCCGGGTTCTGTTCGGGCGAACTCGTGACCGCGATCGCGATGACCGAACCCGACGCGGGCAGCGACCTCGCCGGGGTACGAGCGTCGGCCGTGCGCGACGGCGACGACTACGTGCTCACCGGCTCGAAGACGCTGATCAGCAACGCCGTACTGGCCGATGTCGTGATCGTCGCCGCGGTGACGGATCCGGCGAAACGCACGCGCGGCCGCCTGAGCCTGCTCGTGGTCGAGCGCGGCATGCCCGGGTTCCAACGAGGCACGCCGTTGCGCAAGATCGGCTTGCACGCGCAAGACACGGCAGAGCTTTTCTTCGACGCGGTACGCGTCCCGGCGACGAACCTGCTCGGCACCGCGGGCGGCGGCTGGCAGGCCCTGATGGCACACCTGCCCCGCGAGCGACTGAGCATCGCCGTCGCCGCCGTGGCCGCAGCCGAATCGGTGCTGGCCGGGACGGTGTCGCACTGCCGGAACCGTGTCGCCTTCGGTCAATCTCTTGGCGCGTTTCAGCACGTGCGCTTCGAGTTGGCGGAGATGTCGACCGAGGTCGAGGTGGCGCGCACGTTCGTGGACCAGTGCGTGCTGGACCACGTGGCCGGGCGCCTCGACGAGGTTGGCGCGGCGCGGGCGAAGTGGTGGGCCACCGACATGCAGCGGCGCGTGATCGACCGGTGTCTACAACTACACGGAGGGTATGGCTACCTGCGCGAATATCCGGTGGCCCGCGCCTACGTCGACACCCGCATGATGCCCCTGTATGGCGGCACCAACGAGATCATGAAGGAGATCATCGGGCGGTCGCTGGGCCTGTGACCGGGCGATCCTCGCCGGCCGGTTGCTACCCTCGTGTGATGGACCAGCAGCAGCTAGCGAACCTCGCGCACCTGCGCCGCGCCCGGGACCTGGTCGATCGCGACTACGCGCGGCCGCTCGACGTGCCGGCGATGGCCCGCCGCGCGCTGATGTCGCCGGGACACTTCTCCCGGGAGTTCCGGGCGGCGTACGGCGAAACCCCGTACAGCTACCTGATGACCCGCCGCGTCGAGCGCGCGATGACGCTGCTGCGCACGGGCATGAGCGTGACCGACGCGTGCATGGAGGTCGGCTGCACCTCGCTCGGATCGTTCAGCTCCCGGTTCACCGAACTCGTGGGCATGACCCCGAGCGCCTACCGAGCCCGCGAGCACGACGCCGTGCGAGCGATGCCGTCATGCGTTGCCAAGATCCGCACCCGACCGGTCAGGATTCGAGAAGCGGCACCCGCCGTCGCCGTCTAGCGTTGGGCGCATGACCATTTCGCTGCAGTACTGCCACGTCACCGTGAACGATGTCGATGAAGCGATCGCGTTCTACCGGGACGCGCTCGGCCTCGAACCTCGCAACGACGTCGCGTCCGACGGCTTCCGCTGGGTCACGCTCGGCACGTCGGGGCAGCAGGACTTGGAGATCGTGCTCTCCGAACCGCACGCCGGCCGCTCCCAGGCCGACGGCGACGCGTTGCAAGAACTTCTGACCAAGGGCGTTCTGCCGAGTACGGTTTTCCGCACCGACGATCTCGACGCGACGTTCGAGAAGGTGCGGGCGTCAGGTGCCGAGGTTTTGCAGGAGCCGATCGACCAGCCGTGGGGCCCGAGAGACTGCGCGTTCCGCGACCCGTCTGGCAACACCGTACGTATCGCCCAGGCCCCGAAGCGGTAGCGGTCCGCCAAGATCCGCGGATCTTGGCGGATACCGGGCTCTCCCGGCTCACGAGACCCCGATACGTGACATGATCCGCGGATCTTGCCGGGCCCGACAGACGGACTACGCGCGGAAGCAGCCCTTGATGTGGTCGTTGACGACGCCGATGTTCTGCATGAACGCGTACACGCTCGTCGGGCCGACGAACTTGTAGCCCTCCGACTTCAACTCGGCGGCGAGCGCCTCCGCTTCCGGACTGTCTCGCCGGACCGAACCGGAGCCCTTCGGATGCGGTGCCTTCGTCGACGCGTACCCCCACGCCACGTCGGCTAGCGGGCGGTCGGTAGACGTGGAGACGACCGCGTTGTTGATGGTGGCCTCGATCTTCGCCCGGTTGCGGATGATGTGATCGTTTTTCAGCAGCCGCGTCACGTCGCGAGAGGTCATCTTCGCGACGGCTTCCGGATCGAAGTCGTGGAACGCGTCCTGAAACGCCGCTCGCTTGTGGAAGACGGTGTTCCACCCGAGGCCGGCCTGGAACACGCCGAGGCTCAGCGACTCGAAGACGGCGGCCGGATCGTGCGTCGGCACGCCCCACACTTCGTCGTGATAGTGCAGCATCTCCGGATCGTCTTCATTGACCCACTCGCATCGAGGCTTCCCGTCGGACCCGATCACGATGCCGTTGTGCGATTTCGTCCCGACCGTCCCCCATCCGGAGGCGGCGGCGGCAGAGGGCGTGGCTTTCGGCATGGCGTACCCCGCAGACGCGTTTGATCTTTCGACGCTACCGGCGGCCGCCGCGCCGCGACTGGCATTCGCCGAGATTCGTATGATCGCCGCGTGGCCGTTGACGAGGTTCATCGTGATCGCGATCGGGCCGGATCGTTCGGCACCGTCGCCGAGCAATATGACCGGTTCCGGCCGGGCTGCCCCGACGAGTTGATCGACGAGCTCGCGGCCCGGCGGCCGGCACGGGTGCTCGACATCGGCTGCGGCACCGGCAAGGCCGCTGTCGCACTGGAGGCTCGCGGACTGACGGTGCTCGGCGTCGAGCCGGACGCACGGATGGCGGCGGTCGCGCAGGAGCACGGCGTACCGGTGGAGATCAGCGGTTTCGAGACCTGGGACGACGCCGGGCGACAGTTCGAGTTGATCACGTGCAGCGATGCCTGGCACTGGATCGACCCGGCCGCCGGGCTGGCGAAGGTGGCGCGGCTGCTGCCCGAGGGCGGCACGGTCGCCCGGTTCTGGAACTATCACCTGCTCAGCGCGGATCTGATCACCGCGTTCGACGGCGTGTATCGCACGCACGCGACCGGTTTGCGGGGGCCGGGCCGTGGATCGAGCAACGCGAACGCGCCCGACGCGTTCGCTGGCAGCGCGCTGTTTTCCGACATCGAAACGCGCGTCTACCGCTCCACGCGCGCCGTGACCGCCGATCACTGGGCCGGACTCGTGGCGACGTTCAGCGATCACCAGGCGCTCGCACCGAGCCGGCTCGCCGCGCTGCAGCAGGGCCTGCGCGAGACGATCACCGGCTTCGGCGGCAGCATCGAGGCGGGCTGCGAGACTTATGCGATCATCGCCGAGCGACGCGGCTGAGTGCCCCGCCCGAGGTGGGAGCGACAGACCCTCGTGAGCGATCGAAGCGCCGTCCGCGAGCGCGGGCACGACGTGGCGGATAGTTGACAGCCGAACGGCATCCGCGGCTACCGTGATGTGGGTGACCCGATCCGACACCACCATGCGCGCCCTCGTCCTCGAAGAGTTCGGCACTGACCTGCGGCTTCGCACCGTGCCACGGCCGATCCCGGGCCCCGGTGAGGTGCTCGTGCGGGTCGAGGCCAGTGGCGTCAACCCGCTCGACGCCAAGATCCGCAGTGGCGGCGCGGCACACGCACGGGTGACGGTGCCGGCCATTCTCGGCATCGATCTCGCGGGCTCGGTCGTCGCCGTCGGCCCCGAGGTCACCCGGTTCGCGGTCGGCGATGAGGTCTACGGGATGACCGGCGGCGTCGGTGACAACCAGGGTTCGCTCGCCGAATACGCCGCCGTCGACGCGGACCTGCTCGCCCGCAAACCGACCACGCTCACGATGGCGCAGGCCGCCGCGCTTCCGCTGTCGACGATCACCGCGTGGGAAGGGCTCGTCGACCGGGCCGGCGTGCACGAGGGGCAGACCGTGCTCGTCCATGGCGGTGCCGGCGGCGTCGGGCACATCGCCACGCAGATCGCCGTGGCGCGCGGAGCGACCGTGTTCGCGACCGGGAAAGCCACGAGCTTCCCGACGATCGAGGCCTTCGGCGCAACACCGATCAACTACGAAACCACCGAGCCGGACGCGTACGTCGCCGAGCACACCGGTGGCCACGGATTCGACATCATCTTCGACACCGTCGGCGGGGCCACGCTCGATGCCTCGTTCGCGTCGGTGCGCACCTACACCGGCCACGTCCTGAGCATTCTGGGGTGGGGCACGCACAGTCTCGCGCCGCTGAGTTTCCGCGGGGCGACCTACTCCGGGGTTTTTACGCTGCTGCCGCTGCTCACGGGGCGGGGTCGGGCCCACCACGGGCAGATCCTCACCGCCGCCGCGGCCCTGGTCGACGGTGGGCAGCTCACCCCGCTGGTGTATCCGGACACGTACGACTTCGATTCGGCGATGGACGCGCACCGCATCGTCGAAACCGGACCGAGCCGGGGCAAGGTCGTCATCGGCATCGCCGGTCCGAGCGTGTAGCGACCGCCGGTCCGAGCGTGCAGCGACCGCCGGTCGCGCGGGGCGGCCCTCCGTCAGCCCGATGTGTCATGCTCACGGGGAATTTTCCCTGCTGGCTGGAAGGGTGCCATGTCGACCGACGCCGCTTCCGTCGGTGTGCCGTTGCGGCCCACCGACCCGAGGCACATGGGGCGATATCGGCTGCTCCGCCGGCTCGGCGAGGGCGGTATGGGCACCGTTTTCCTCGGTGACGACCCCACTGGCCGACAGGTCGCGGTCAAGGTCATCCGGGGCGAGCACGCGGCCGACCCCGACTTCCGAAGGCGCTTCCGCAGCGAGGTCGCCCACGCCCAGACGGTGCCGCCGTTCTGCACGGCCGAAGTGCTCGACGCCGATCCCAACCACGAGACGCCCTACCTGGTGATCGAGTACGTCGAAGGTCCGACCCTGACCGAGGTGGTCTCGACCCGAGGCCCACTGAGCCCCGGCAACGTCTACGGCGTCGCGGTCACGGTCGCGAGCGCGCTCACCGCCATCCACGGCGCCGGCGTCATCCACCGCGATCTGAAACCGTCCAACGTGCTGCTCGCGCCGGGCGCTCCGAAGGTGATCGATTTCGGGATCGCGTCCGCGACGTCATCGGCCACCGTGACGGGCGGCCAGTTGATCGTCGGCACCGTCGCGTACATGTCACCGGAGCGGCTCGAATCAACCGCGGGTGACCGGCCCACCGAAGCGGCCGACATCTTCGCGTGGGGCGCGGTCGTCGCGTACGCGGCAAACGGTTATCCGCCCTTTCGCTCCGACTCACCGGCAGCGACCGCGGTCGCGATCCTGACCCGCGAGCCCGACCTCGGCAACCTCACCGAACCGCTTCGCGGCCTGGTCGCCCGCGCGCTCGCGAAGAACCCGGCCGACCGGCCGACTGCTCGTGGCCTCTACGAGGCGATGGTCGCCACCGAGCGCCGCCAGGCGAACGTCGGTGCACCGGCCGACAGCACCACGGTGGCGACGACGCCGCCGACCGAGATCGTCGTCGCCGTACCGCATCCCCGCTTGCCCCAGCCGGCGGGACCGCAACCCCAGCAGCCGGAGCCGCGGCCGCCTGGTCGCCCGACCGGAGCGGTTCCGCGGAGATCACCGTGGCGGCGCCGACTCGGCATCGGCGTGCTCGCGCTGCTGTTGGTCGTTGCCATCGGCGCGCTGGTCGGCCTGCTCACGGTCGGTCTGCCCGGCTCCAAGACCGGCTCGGCCGGCCCGACGGCGCCGGTCAATCCGACGAGCCCGACCCCGACCCCGAGCCCGTCCGCGTCGGCATCGGCGTCCGCCCCGGCACTGCTGCGGAACGTCTTCCTGAGCGATCCCCTGACCAGCCAGGTCTCCGGGCGCTGGCGGGCCCGGGCCGACGACGGATTCAACGCGTCGTGCCGGTTCACCGCCGCGGGTTTCCAGACCGAGCTGTCGTCGATCGGCCGCACCCGCAGCTGGCGGTGTGACAGCCCGCCCGACGTGCTGGCCGACGTGCAGGTGACGGTGTCGGTCACGCTGGACACGCCGGACACGTGCGGCGCCGTCTGGTTCCGCTTCCAAGGCAAGGTCGCCGGCTACGCGATGCGGATCTGCGCCGACCGGGTGGAGGTCGGCACGCACTCCGGTGCCTTCCTGACCGTGCTCGACCGCGCCGACCTGACACCCGCGCTGACGCTCGGCACGCCCGCCCGCTTCAGCGTGATGGCCGTCGGCGACACGCTCACGCTGCTCCGGTGCTCCGTGGCGGCGACCGGCTGCCCGGACCCACAGGTGCTCGGGCACGTGACCGACAAGACGTTCACCAAGGCCGGCACGGTGCAACTCGGCCTCTTCGAACCCGACGACGCACCCGCGAACCAGACCTACCTGGTGACCTTCGGCGACATCGAGATCCGCGACAGTCCATAGTCGACGGTCGTGCCCACTGGCTGAGATCCGTCTAGCGGACCCATGCCATTTTTCACATCGCAAGAAAAGGGTCCGTGGTGCCCTTGACACCGCTCCTCCATCAGACATGCTGTCGAACGGAGCGTTGGTAGCCCCGTAAGCCATGGACAGAAATGGAGCGCTCATGAAGTTGAAACAACGCCGACACGGCGAGGCGGCCGGCACCGGTCGGTTGCTGCGTCGCGGTTCCGTCTTCGTCGCGACGGCCCTGCTGACCGTCGTCGGCCTGTCGATCCCCGGCCTCCGCCGGACCCGCCACGCCGGCGGTCAGCCCGGCCGTGCCGGTGGCCGGCGAACCCAACCTCGGCCCGAACGTGTACGTCTTCACCCCGAGCATGCCGCAGAGCCAGATCCAGGCCACAGTGGACGCGATCGCCGCCCAGCAGGTCTCCAACCAGTTCGGCACCGAGCGGTACGCGCTGCTGTTCGAGCCGGGCACCTACGGCACCGCCGCCGACCCGCTGATCTTCCAGGTGGGCTACTACACCGAGGTCGCCGGCCTCGGGCAGCAACCCGGGTGACGTCGTCATCAACGGCACCATCGACGTGTACAACCAGTGCTTCCCGACGACCGACGGCAGCACCAACTGCATCGCGCTGGACAACTTCTGGCGCTCGCTGTCCAACCTGACCATCAACGTCGCTGGCGGCTCCGGCTGCCAGACCAACACCGAGTTCTGGGCGGTCTCGCAGGCGGCGCCGATGCGCCGGGTCATGGTCAACGGCGTCACCTCGCTGATGGACTACTGCACGGCCGGCCCGCAGTTCGCCAGCGGCGGCTTCATCGCCGACTCGCCAGTTCACCGGCGGCACCGTCGATCAACGGTTCGCAGCAGCAGTTCCTCGTGCGCAACACCAACCTCGACGGCTGGACCAACGGGGTCTGGAACCAGGTCTTCGTCGGCGACCCCGGCGCGCCGCCGCAGAGCTTCTCGGCGACCTCCGGCCTGGCCGGCGGCACGCCCGCCGTACACCACGCTGGCGACCAGCCCGCGGACGCAGGAGGAGCCGTTCCTGCAGGCCGACGCGTCCGGCACGTTCAGGGTCTTCGTGCCGTCGCTGCAGCACGAACACGTCGGCCCGTCGTGGGCCGGCGGCGCCGCTCCCGGGAGCTCGCTGCCGATCGAGCAAGTTCTTCATCGCCAACCCGAGCACCTCGATCGCGGCCATCGACGCCGCGCTCGCGCTCGGCAAGAACCTGATGCTCACCCCGGGCGTGTACAACCTGCAAGGCGCCGATCCTGGTCACCCGGCCCGACACCATCGTGCTCGGCCTCGGCTTCGCGACCCTGGTCCCGCAGAACGGCACCGCCGCGCTGCGCACGCTCGACGTCCCGGCGTGAAGATCTCCGGCCTCATCGTCGACGCCGGGCCCGAAGAACTCGCCGGTGCTGCTGCAGACTCGGTGACGCGCTGGGCACCGTGATCGGTGGCAAGCGCCGCCGACCCGACCCTGCATCCAGGACGTCTTCTTCCGCATCGGCGGGGCCACGGCCGGCAAGGCGACCACCAGCCTGGTGCGTCAACAGCTCCGACGTCATCCTCGACGACATCTGGGCCTGGCGCGCCGACCACGGTGCCGGGCGTCGGCTGGACCGACAACACCGCCGCCACCGGCCTCATCGTCAACGGCAACAACGTGCTCGCCTACGGCCTGTTCGTGGAGCACTTCCAGAAGAACGAGGTCATCTGGAACGGTCAGGGCGGCGAGGTCATCTTCTTCCAGAACGAGATGCCCTACGACGCGCCGAGCCAGGCCGCCTGGATGTCGACCCCGACGACGAACGGCTACCCGGCCATCGTGGTCACGCCCAAGGTCAGGACCTTCACCGGGTACGGCATGGGCAGCTACAACTTCTTCAACCAGGGCATCGCGATCGAGTCGGCGACCGCGTTCGTGGTGCCGGTCAACGCCGGGCGTGCAGCTGCAACGACGTGTTGACCCGGTTCCTCAGCGCTGACGGCGGCATCGACCAGTGTCGTCAACGGAACCGGCGCGCCGGTCACCGCCGACAACCCGGGCCCGAGCGACATCGTCTCGTTCCCGTAAGTCATCACTCCACTGGTACGGGCCCCGGTCGCTTCGGCGGTCGGGGCCCGATCAGCGTCACGACCTGGTAGACACCGGTTGTCAGCCACGCCGCGACCGCGATCCACAGCAGCACCGATCCGATGCCGTGCAGCCAGTCGACCCCGGTCGCACCGACCGCCGACACCACCGCCGCGCCACTCATTCCCAGCGGGAAGACCGTCGCCCACCGCCGCACGTCGAACCGCGGTCGCGGCCACCGGATCTCGGCGACGGCCAGCACGACGTAGCCCAGCAGATCGATAGCGACGAGCACGAGCGTGACGGTCCGCAACGCGGTGTGACCGGTGCCCGTCCATGGGGGGTACGCGGTCAGTTTCGCGGCCGCCAACGCGGAGATCGCGACGGCGCCGGTCAGCACCCAGTGGTCGCCGGCACCCGTGCACACCTGGCGGAAGTCGAAGCGGGTCAGCGTCCACAGGTAGAGCACGACGCCGGCGCAGAACAGCCCGAGCGCGGCCGGAGCGAGCCATCGGCCCTGTCCTGCCGCCGCCAACGTGGCCGCGAGCACGGCGATGCCCTGCGGCGCGACGCAGATCAGGAAGGCCGACCCGGTCGCCGGTCGCCGGACGCGACGGATCACCGGCACGATCAGCACCACGAGCGCGGTCATCGCCAGCGCCAGCAGGGCGGCCGCGAGCGTCTGCCAGCCAAGCAGCGAGACCCTGGTGCCGATGAGGGTCGTCGCGGCGACACCCGTCAGCGCGGCAGGCGTACCGGCGTCGGCGATCCAGCGGTCGCGCTCGACCGCGAGACGGGTCCCGAAACCGGCCGCGAGCAGCAGCCAGATCGCGGCCGCGATGCCGAGTGCGACGCGGGAGACGATCGGATAGCCGATGAGTTGCAGCCCGATGGACAGGATGCCGGTGGCCATCGCGGCGGCACCGGCGGCCGGTGGCGGTCGCGTCCACCACAGGGGCTCGGGGGCTGTCAGGGATCAGCTCACGCCGAGGTTGGAGCCGTAGCTGTCGGCCCAGTCGCGCCGGTCGACGTCGAGGTCGAAGTCGCCCGGCGTCTCGACGGTCAGATGGGCCATCGGCGTGCTGGGCGTCGCTCCGTGCCAGTGCCACGTGCCCGGCGGGTTGCTGATGACGTCGCCGGCCCGCACGATGTGCACGCCCGACTCATCGGCCACGACACCCGTGCCGTCCGTGATGACCAGGTGCTGCCCGTTGTGATGCAGGTGCGGCACGGTGCGGGCGCCCGGCCCGAAATAGACCACCATCGAGCCCAGTTCGGGCAGATCACACGGCAGGCCCTGCACGCGTACGCTGTCCGGTTCGTTGAACAGCGTCCGGAGCTGGTCGGGGACCAAGTCGCCACGCTCGACCGCCACGGTTTCGAACTCGTCCATACTGTGTGCTCCTCAACGACCGGCCGCGACGCACACCGGATTGACGGAACTTCCGCAGGTCAATTGCGACCGTACCACCGGCGGACAGCGTCGATGCCGACCTTGCGCGGCACCGATTCACGGAATCCTTCGGCGGTTTCGGTATCCAGCGGCGCTCTGGCGTGACCTAACGGGTGATACCCATTTCACTCGCGTCACGGAGGTTTCCATGGCAGACCACGACGACTCCAGCGGCCAGGCGATCGACCGAACGATCCCCATCGGGTACCAGCGCATGACCGGAGTCGGTGCGCTCGTGGCAGCGTGAAGATGTCGCCACCCAGATCATTGATGGCGTCGATGGCCCGGAGCGTGGACTCCCGCTTGGCCTCCGGGATCGCGAACATGGAAACCGTCTCGCTGGTTTCCAACCGATTCGGTTCGGTCATGATCAGCCTCCTCAGGCGTTTCCCGTTATGTGCGTGGCGCTCGCACCACAGATACGTCGCGATCCGCGTTAGTCACATCGCTTCAGGGTTTAGGCTGGTCAACGGCCTGTTCCGCCTGAAAACGGGTAATCGGAGGCAGCGATGTCGAACCACTTCACCGGCCTGAAACTCGGATTCCCGCTCGGCGACCCCCGTCTGGATCTGACCGACCTGTTCGTGTTCCCGTCACCGGGCGATCCCACGCGGACCGTGCTGGTGCTCGGCGCGAACACGTTCGCCATCGCGCCGGATTTCCACCCCGACGCCGTCTATCGCCTCAATATCGACAACAACGGCGATGTGCTCACGGACATCTCGTTCACGATGGTGTTCAGTCCACTGATCGACGGCCGTCAGACGGTGACCGTGCGTCGCGCCGAAGGTGCCGACGCCCGCCTGCCGGAAGCCGTCGGTGACGTGATTTTCGACGATGTCCAGGTCTCCGCCGGGCCGGCGCCGACCATCGCCGAGAGCGGCCCGTACCGCCTCTTCGTGGGCCTGCGCAGCGATCCGTTCTTCCTCGACTTCCTCGGCGCGATCCACGAGGGCAACTGGACCGGCGACGATCTGATGATCGACAAGAACGTCTTCGCGATCGTGTTGGAGATGCCGACCGCGATGCTCGGCGGGGATCCGAAGGTCGCGATCTGGGGCCGCGTCAGCGTGCGCCAGGACGGCATGCTGGTGCCGGTCGACCGGGCCGGCCACCCTGCCGACGCGAGCTTCTTCAACACCGACGACACGAAGTTCGACTACGACGCCGCCGAGCCGGTCGATGACGTGTCCGAATACCTCGACCAGTACGTCGGCGTGCTCGAGCACGTCGGCGGCTACACCCCGGACGCCGCGAAAGCCGCCATCCTCGGAGTCGGCCTGCTGCCCGACATGCTCGCCTACGATCCGACGCAACCGATCGGTTATCCGAACGGCCGCACGCTGACCGACCACGTCGTGTCCGCGCGAATGGCGTTGCTTTCCGATGGCAAAGCCGCCGACGACGGGCTGACGCCGCACACCGATCTCATGGCGGAATTCCCCTACCTCGGCACGCCGCACGCCAATCCCGGCCCGATCCCCGCGTGGGGCGCCGAATACGGGTGGTTCCCCGGTCCGGCCACGTAAATGCGTTGCGGGCGGGAATCGCGACACGTAGTTTCATGTTCAGCAAAGCAGCAGCGACTATGTCAGGGAGTTACCTCGTGTCCAGTTCGTGGCAGGCCATCACCGCGAAAGCCGATAACCGGCTCGCGCTGCTCGGCATGCCCGAATGTCTGTGTGTCCGACCACGTTCGGCGATGCGGCAGCACAACCCGGGGTGGCACAGGTAGCAGGTTCCCGCGAATCCGCCGCCCGCCCCCACCCAGGGACCGGGCGGTCTTTCGTTTGTGCAGACGTTGATACCGGCGTAGCTCGTCGCGCCGCCCTGAAGAAACCGCGTGTCGCAGGTTCGACTCCGGCCGCCCGTACGTTTCCCTTTCGGTGCCCGTCGCCGATGCGGGACCGTGTATTTGAGAATTCCACAGTGGATGGCATGACGACTGGCCGGCAACGCCTTTCGAGGCGATTGCCCGTATCCGACGACGGGTTGAGCACTGGTGTGCAGCGTCGATTTGCAATCCTCGCCTGCAGGGTTCGATCCCCTGTCGATCCACGTTTCCCACTCGCCCCGGTAGCCGAACTGGCATAGGCGCCTGTCTTAGGAACAGGAATTTGGGGGTTCGACTCCCTCCCGGGGTACCGCTTCGTCGATCCAGTCATTTCGTCGATCCAGTCGTGGATTGGTGCGACGAGTCCCGCATTCCATGCCCTCGTAGCTCAGTGGAAAGAGCACCGGCTTCCGAAGCCGGGTGTCAATGGTTCGAGTCCATTCGAGGGCACGCATGACGATGTGGCCGAATTGGTTAGGCGCCGGTCTGCAAAACCGGACTGATGCGGGTTCGAGTCCCGTCTTCGTCTCCGGTGCCATCCGCTGTGAACGCTGGCGGGCCGGCTGCCCGTCCCGGACTCATAACCCGGGCCTGCTCGGTTCGACACCGAGGTCAGCGACAGCCAACCAAGGAGAAAATCATGAGCTACACCCTGCTGCCCGGTACGCACGCGCCGGTGAAGATTTGGACCGACCCCGACACGATCGAACAGCAGGCCGCCCAGCAGCTTCGCAACATCGGTGACCTGCCGTGGGTCGACGGTGTCGCGGTGATGCCCGACGTGCACTTCGGCAAGGGCGCCACGGTCGGTTCCGTCATCGCGATGCGGCAGGCACTCGCTCCCGCCGCCGTGGGCGTCGACATCGGCTGCGGCATGTCCGCCGTCCGCACGAACCTCACCGCCACAGACCTGCCCGACGACCTCGGCTCGCTGCGGTCCGCGATCGAAGCCACGATTCCGGTCGGCTTCACGGCGCACACGAACCCGGTCAACCCGGCACGCGTACACGGTCTCGCCGGCGGGTGGAGCACGTTCTGGGCCGGTTTCCGGCACCTGCGGGCGAACGTCGGCCAGCTCGAATCCCGGGCCATGCACCAGATGGGCACGCTCGGCGGCGGCAACCACTTCATCGAGGTCTGCCTCGAGCAGGGTGGCCCCGACGACGGGCGGGTCTGGCTGATGCTGCACTCCGGGTCCCGCAACATCGGCAAGGAGCTGGCCGAACGGCACATCGGTGTCGCGCGCGCCCTTCCGCACAACGCCGACCTGCCGGACCGTGACCTCGCCGTGTTCGTCTCGGGAACCCCCGAGATGGACGCGTACCGTCACGATCTGACCTGGGCGCAGGACTTCGCGGCCCGCAACCGGGCGGTCATGCTCGCGCTGCTGTGCGGTGTGGTCCGTGGTGCGATCCCGAGTGTCCGCTTCGATGAGCCGATCTCGTGCCACCACAACTACGTCGCCGAGGAGACATACGGTGGCGTGAACCTGCTCGTCACTCGCAAGGGTGCGATCCGGGCCGGCGTCGGCGACATGGGCATCATCCCGGGTTCGATGGGCACCGGTTCGTACATCGTCCGCGGTCTCGGCAACAGCGAGGCGTACAACTCGGCATCGCACGGTGCCGGACGGCGGATGTCCCGGGCGAAGGCGAAGAAGACGTTCAGCGTCGACGATCTTGCGGCGCAGACGGCGGGCGTCGAATGCCGGAAGGACGCCGGGGTCGTCGATGAGATCCCGGGCGCCTACAAGGACCTGGACGAGGTGATGGCGCTTCAGTCCGACCTGGTCGAGGTGGTCGCGCACCTCAAGCAGGTCGTGTGCGTGAAGGGCTGATTTTTCGACGGTACGCGAACGGCTCGCATCGGCCTGGTGCGAGCCGTTTCCGCGTGGGACACCAGCCCTTGCCCCCGTCGCCCAATCCGAAGGTTGATCGTCTGTGCCATCATCGGCCGGGTCTTTTCCGTCCGCATGATGCTCGACGAAGGCGAGGACCTCGTGAAGGCCGACCACTATGACACCTTCGCCGTGAACTATTCGACCGACAACGAGTCCAATCTGATCAACGGCCACTACGAGCGGCCGGCGATGCTGGATCTCGCGGGGGACGTCGACGGTCACCGCATTCTCGACGCGGGGTGCGGATCCGGACCTCTGGCCGCGGCTCTGAGCGCGAAAGGCGCCGTCGTGACGGGCTTTGACGCCAGCCCGGCGATGGTCGAGTTGGCGCGTCACCGGCTGGGCGAAGACGCCGACCTGCACGTGAGCGATCTCAGCCAGCCGCTCCCCTTCGGCGACAACGCGTACGACGACGTCGTGGCCTCTCTCGTGCTGCATTACCTTCGGGACTGGGCCGAGCCCCTGGCCGAACTGCGACGCGTGCTGAAGACCGGCGGCCGCCTGATCCTTTCGGTGAACCACCCCATCGTCTACAAATTCGAACGTCCCAGCGCGGACTACTTCACCACCACGGAGTACTCGGAGGAGTACACCTTCGGCGACCAGACCACGATGCTCACGTTCTGGCATCGGCCGCTGCAGGCGATGACCAAGGCGTTCACCGACGCGGGTTTCCGCATCGCGGTGATCAGCGAACCTCCATTCTCCCCGGACGCGCCGCGCGAGCTTCTACCGCCGGAACTCGCTGGTCGAACGTCGTTCCTATGCTTCATCTTCTTCGTGCTCGAAGCGGGCGCTCAGTGACCGCGGCGCTCTGAGCCCGCGCTCGTCGGTAACAGCGGCCGACGATAGCGCCGGCCGATCAGCGGCGTCGCTGATCACGCTCGTAGCTGATTCACTTCTGCCGTCGCGGTATGAGTTCTCCGCCAATCAATGAAGCAACAGCGCTGAAAATCGCTAACCACATCGTTTGGGCGGTGAAGCCGGTAACGCACCATCCAATGATTGCGATCAGTAGGGCGCCAAGACCCAGGACCTGAAAGAGCCAACCGAGCGGGCGGGCAGGCGATGGCGAGCGCTACGACTCCGAGAACCGGTGCAACCGCCATAATCAAGCCGTCGTCAACGATGGCTGGGACGACGCTGAGGCCGCTCAGGACTACGGCCGGGATCAACGCGTAAGCGAGCAGCGAGCTAGCAGAGTTCTCGCGTGAGAGCCTGTCTGCCAGGGCGACCACAACCCACCAGAGCAAGACCATTGTTACCAGCCCGGTGGGAACCAACGCCATCGGTAGCTTCGTGAACTGATCGGCAGCCTGGAAATTGGTGGCCACGCACGGCGCCAACAGAGCCGTCGCCAACCCGACCGCCAGGACTGATCGGCCAGACCCCGCTGTGGTGCTCCGGCGCCGGCCAGCCGACCGCGACAGCAACCAGGTGCACGCCACGACGACCGTGCCGGACAGCACGACGAGTACGCCGGCCCCCATCCCGCACCGCCGTGATAGTCCACCGCACAGTCAATCGCGAGCATCGCGGCGTACGCGGCCACCGCCGGTAACACGATCGGCATCCGCCGACCGAATGTCACGATCATCGCGGCGACAATGAGCAGGATCGCCAGCTCCCGTTGTTCTTGCACCCAGATATGAAGCTCACCCGGATCGTCTCGACCGGACGAGATCCGCTCGACAGCTGGCGTCAACCACGCGGCCGTGTACGCCCACAGCGCGATGCCACCAGCCACCAACATGAATGCCACCGCCTTAGCGAACAGACCGCGAGCAGGAGGATCCGACTTCCACAGACATCTCGGGCTCGAGTTTCGTCGCCAAGACTGGCACCTCCACTGCTCCTGGCCCCGCGTGATGGTGTCGGGTCTGCCATCATGCGCTCATGTTCCAGGGCGCCAACGTCTACGAGGCACGAAACGGGTTCACCCGCAAGATGGCCGACGCGACCGAGGTGGTTGGCGCATAAGTGTCAAAGACGTCGCCCGGTGTCAAAGCGCGACCTGCCCTCTCGTCGACTCACACACTTTTGAGGTCTGTGACGTCCCGTTTACCGACGTACGGCGGCGTCCTTCGGAATGGTTGGACCGGGTGTCGCATCGGTTCGAACCGTGGTGAACGATCGTGAATGAGACCAAACTGAGACCAGCCGTGGCATCGTTGTCAACGGTCTTGATCCGCGCTCGCAGACTTCGGTATACCGATGGCTTCGCTGGTCAGTCTGTGGCCACAGGTAGAGCGTCGCGGCGGTGCTGGCGTCGGCGTACCGCCCAGATGAGAGGCGCCCCGATCAGCAGAACAAGCAGGACAAGGACGGTCAGGACCGCGCCGCCTATCAGGTGGGATTCGGTCAGCAGCGGCGGATCACCGGCCCGGCTCACTCCGCCGGCTATCACGTCGTCGGCGACGTCGACGGACTCGGCGCCGAACGCATCACTCAGGAGATGGGAACCGCCGTCCGGGAGCAGCGCCAGGACGCGGGCCGCTTCGACGTCGTCGAGATCTTCCAGCCCCGACAGCCGATTTGGCCCACGGAAACTCACCGGCGTGGCGCCGGGGTCCAGGTCGTCGGCCGCGACCGGGTCGTAGGCGACCACGACCGGTCGATTCGACGGCGACCAGCCGAGCATCCGGACACCGACCACCCCGTCAACGTGGTACGCCGGACTGCTCGCCGCGCCGGTCGATGCGTCCAGGGTTGTCAGTGTCCATCGCGAGTCGTACGCCTTGCCGCAACCGCAAGGCCCCTCGCCGACCACGGCGATCCGCCGCCCGTCGCGGGTCCACGCGCCCTTGCCCGCGATGCGAGTGCCGTCCGGGACCGCCAAGTGGGCGAGCACGGTCCCGGCCGGGCTGGCGACCGTGATCTGGTTGCCGGTCTGGTAGGCCAGCCGTCCGTCCGGCGCGAAGGCGGCGATCCATCCGTCGATCGGCAGCCACACATCACCCCCCGTGATGTGCGTGGTGCCGCCGGTCATGGTGTCCACCACATCCAGCTCGCCCGCGTCCGTTGGGCTGCCGTACGCGGCCGGGGCCCACCAGTCGGAGTACGTGACGGTGGCGAGGTACCGCCCGTCGGCCGACCACGCCTGGGGAATCCGGTAGCTGCCACCGGTCGGCGGCAGCGCCGTCACAGCATCGGTGGACAGGTTGTAGATCCCATTTATCACCGCCATCCGGTGCCCGTCCGGGGAAAGGATCGCAGTCAGTCCCGCCGTCGATTCGTAGGCGTTGCTCAGCCGCCGGTACGTGTCGTCGGTTGCCCCGGTCAGGGCGATGGTGTCGATGGTTCCGTCCATCCGCCACTGGTCGCTGGAGAACGCGACGCTGGCCGAACCGATCGGCGAGTACCCGCTGTCCACCGATGGCGCGCCAATCCGCTGGGGCAGCGACGGCGACGCGGTGCTGCTGCCACCGCCAGTAGTTCCCAGCACGACCACGACACCCGCACCGAGGAGGACCGCTGCGGCTGCGGCATAGACCCACTTCATCACGCGCCGCATCCTACTGACCTCCCACCTGCCACGCGGTCCCTCCAGCATGGATAAGCGGGTCGCGAAGCGGCACGGCAAGGATGCGGCGAAGTCGAAGTCGTCGAAGAAGAAGCCCTTGTCGTGGAGCGGGTGACGGGAATCGAACCCGCGCTGTCAGCTTGGGAATCACGTTGTGTCGGCGGATTCATGTGCCTTTGGGCTGGTCAACTGCCGTTTACGAAGGATCGCGCTAGCCCGATGGCGACCCGTTACTAACCCCTGTTGACCCGCTCGTCGGGCACGGATCGGGCACGTCCTCTGCCGGATCGCACCTTACAGTTGCTTTGCCTTGTTACGTGGGCCGGTCACGCCGATACCGACACGATTATGGCCTCGCCGTCGGCTGACGCCCGCGCAAACAGAGTTACGAGTGCGCGGGCGTCCTCGGCGACCTCGTCGGCCCACTGGTCGCTGAACGGCCGGTGGTAGCCCAACTCGGCCACGACAGCGTTGAGGCGCTCTCGATGCTCGGGAACCCACTCCTCTACTGGCGCCTGCGTCAGGAATGTGGCCGCATGTCGCACCTGATCCGGCGTCAATACGCCGATCATGGAGTCGTCTAAACCGATCACACCGTAGACCGGTACGAGGGATACGGCAGCGTACGGGCCATCGCCGGCACCGAGTACTAGCAGACTGTGGATCAGATCGGCCGTGTCCTCGACGCCGATCATGCGACCGGCATCTCGTTCGGTCGCGAACTGCTCGTCGAACCAATGCGGCATCAGGCCCCATAGTTCGGTCGCATCAAGGTCCTGAGCGATTGCCGCGTCGACGC
The DNA here is from genome assembly GCA_963797605.1 of uncultured Actinomycetota bacterium. Lineage (GTDB taxonomy): Bacteria > Actinomycetota > Actinomycetes > Mycobacteriales > Micromonosporaceae > DASQPR01. The sequence continues at coordinate 372,233 of CAWCPX010000017.1, forward strand.
GACGCCAGAAGAAGTCCACACTCACGGACTGCATCATGACGGGCTGGCGGACTTCCGCCAACCTCGACGCTCGCGGGGCCGGCGGAAGCTATCCCATCCGAAAGATGCGGAGAACTACGGTCCCATGCCGCATCAGCCCACCCGACCGGAACCACCCCCACACGAGCCGTGACTCCCACACTGCCAGGGGCGGTCTCGCACTGTCGGCTACGCAGCCAAGCCAACGAACAGTCAGGTATTTGCGGATCGCGCCGCTACTCGCCGTCAGAACCACTGTCGACCGACCGATCTGGCACGGTTCTGGCACGGTGAGAACGCGGGCCGAACCGGACGCGCCCATCTCTCGCGACGGAACGTGGACAACTGGCGGTTTCGTGGCAGCCCCGATCCAACAACTCCATGATCTGGTGTCAACTGTTTGACGGTCGGTTGTCAGTCGTCGATGCACGAGCCTAAGCGGCGGCTAAGTAGGCCCGTGCTGTCGCTCTCCGGCGGAGGCCCCACCCGATGCCGAGAGGCAAGGCGCCCACGAGAAGCGCGGCGATGACCCAGTCATGTACCTGAACGTGCCTCATCACCGTTACCACATCGAGTAGCAACACCACCGCCGTCACGATTCCGAAGGTCAACGGGTGGTTAGACGAGGAGACGATTCGGCGGGCGGCTTTCGTCGCGACGCGATTGAGTCGAGGGTCGTCGTTACGTTCGCCGTTGCGGAGCATCCTCCTCACCGCTGCCTGCTCCGCGCGGGATAGCTTTCCACCGTCCGCCGGATCGGTCCGCGACGGCGTGTAGGTCGCGTAGACAGCGACACAGGTCCCGAACAATGCGCCAGTAAGTCCGGAGTTGATGATCTGTTCGTGCGGCGTCAGGTGGGCGTTCAGGTGCCCAAACCAGGTCCAGAATCCAAAGAAAACGGCGCAGCCGATGCCATAGACCCAGGACGACTCCCGTAGTTCCTCTATCCGCATGCCGGCAGATTAGCGAAGTTCTATCACCACGACTATCACGTGCACGCCGCCGGGACCTACGCTCTTCGGGTCAGAAGCCTGCCCACCGACTGCCCGGCAGCTAACTGCCGCCGATTTCGCACTTTCGAACTCGGCCGCGTGCAGAGATCGAGGGTCGCGCCGCACCGGGGGAATCTCCCTCATCGGTGACAAGCTTGTCGGCGTGGCCCGCCCGGTCAGAACCTGCGTTACAGATCGTTGTCAGGACGTCGGTTACGTGCGGGGTGGACGCTGGTATCTGGTCGGGGCACTCTTGCGCGGTGGACGCACTCACTCTCGACGGCCGATTCATGCCGTGGCAATTCGGCATCGGACACGCGCAGTTGCTACTTCGCGCCCGGCCACGGGATGGCCAAACAGAGCGCCTGTCGGTCCTGTTCGAAGGCGTCCAGGCCGTCAAGCTCCGCCGGGCGTACCGACCTCTCCATCTGCGCCGGACCACCGGGCAGGCTCGTGAACATCTGCTGGACTTCGCTGACGTACCTGTTCAGCACCGGTGGCGGTTTGTCTGCTTGACCTTGCCAGATGAGGATTCCGGCTTCGTTGTCTGCGGCGGAGCGCGCGTGTTGGCGTCGGGGTTAGAAGCTGCCGGCAGCGATCCCTGGTGGCCGGAGGGAGCCAGGGTGCTGCATGTATTGGGCAGCGGCATGGAACGACCGCGCCCCCTCACCCCGGCGGACGACGGAGAGATCGTCTAGCCGCAGGTGTCACTCACGTCCTGAGGCCGATCTGTCACCGAGGCCATGAGACCCGACATGTACCCACGGCATCCCTGACGTGCGGTTTCCGATGGTCGGCCGACCCACGTGGCCGAGCTGCTGCGAACAGAGCTAGCGGTCCACCGACACACATTCGCGCGCCAATGGCCGTCACAGCGGCCAATGACGGCAGGAGCCGTGCTCGAAGCGGCAGCCGGTCCATGGTCACCGCATCACCGTCGGCGATCGCGTCGAGGATCTCGCGTTCGAGAAGGTCCATGGTCATGGCGTAGGTCGTGAAGTCGTTCAAGGACACGGCTCCTGTCAGACTGCCGCCGGCGATGTCGAGCTGGTGGAGTTGGTACAACGGTCGATCCATTACTGCGGGGCCGAAGGCCCTTTACCGCGTCCCCGAAGCCATGCGCCTGCTCAGCATGAGCCGCTCGGTCATCTACGAGCAGATCCGATGCGGACGCCTCCGCGCCGTCACCTTAGGGCCGCACCCGTCTTGTCCCGGCCGGTGCTATCACCGATTACGTCGCGCTGCTCGGAGCCGAGACAATCCGGATGGCGGCGTAATGGCGACCGACGCGGAAATGGTGAAGGTGGCCTGTTCTGGGACGAGATCCGGAAGCGTTGGACCGCTGAGATCACGGTGGGCTACTCGCCGGCAGGCAAGCGGATCGTCCGGCGAGGGAGGGGCAAGACCAAAACCGAAGCTCATGCCAAGCTGCGGGAACGCATTCGGGAGTACGAGGACGGCCTGGCCTTGGCCCACACCGGCCTGACCGTTGCCGACGCCGTCAAGGACTGGTTGGCATTCGGTCTCACCAACTGCTCTGCCGCCACCCGAGAGAAATACGGCTACCTGTGCGGCGGTCACATCACGCCTGACCTGGGTGCACGCAAGCTCAGGGAGTTGAGCGCTCGCGACATCGATAGGTGGCTGGCGGTCAAAGCGAAGATCCTGAGCACCAGTGCCGTGCAACGCCTTTACGAGATATTGAACCGCGTTGTCGTCCGGGCCATGGCACGTGACCAAGTCAAACGGAACGTAGTCGCACTGTGCAGCGTTCCAAAGGGTCAAGAGGGTCGTCCGTCAAACTCCCTCACTCTGGATCAGGCCAACGCTGTCCTCACCGCAACCGAAGGTTACGCACTCCATGCCTACATCGTTGTCTCCCTGCTCATCGGTGCCCGAACCGAAGAACTGCGAGCACTCACCTGGGACCTCGTCGACCTGGACGGCCGACCCGACGACAAACCGTCGCGTCCACCGAGCATGCAGGTCTGGCAATCGGTCCGCGAGACAGGCGACACGAAGTCCGAGAAGTCACGCCGGATGCTCGCGGATCGGGTGAACACATCGGGACAGCCAGTTGAGCGTTTGCCCCGTTACCATTGCGCTTACCGCCGGGTCGACGCCAGCCGGCAGATGGAGCAGGCAGCATGCACCCGGTCTTCGTGCTTTTCGTCGCGTTCGCCGCGATGGAGGCCGCGCTGTGGATCGCCGCCGTCCGGTGGCTGTGCACGGGAAAGTCGCCGCGGCTGATGCGCCGATCGCTTACCAGCCGTATCAACGCGTTCAGGTGGACCGCGATCGCGAGCTTGGGCTTGGCGCTGGTCGCGATGAGTCCGCAGCCTTACCCATGGCACCCGCTCGTGATCACCGCAGCCAAGCAGGAATGGACCTACGGCGGGTCCATCATTGCCGTAGGCGTGGTCGGCATCGCGGCGGCATGGTGTGTCGAGCGTTGGTACCGCCGCCGAGCCAGTCATTGACCCTCGCCCCGAAGCGACTTCGACCCCCACACTGCCAGGGGCGGACTCGCGATTGTCGCTACGCTCGCAGGCTATTTACGTGCAGCGCTTGTACGCCTTGGGCCGCGAGTCCCCGATAAACACCGGTGCCGTCCGGCCCGTCTGGCGCAGATCTGGCATGGGTATCAAGTGTCGTAGCTGCCGTCCTACGGCAGATGGAAGCCAAGACCATCAGGATAGAGCTCGGCCAAGTGGTGCAGTCTCCAAACGGCTACTGCAAATCGCCGGGAAGCAGGCTATAGATCACGCTGTCGCGGCGGGCTCCCTTGAAAGGCACATGCGAACGAAGAAGGCCTTCGCGGGAAAATCCGCAACGCTCGGCGACATGCTGCGACGCCTCATTGTCGGGACCGCAAGTCAGCTCCAGCCGGGCCAGTCCCAGCTCGGCGAATGCCCACCGGGCGAGCAGGCGGACCGCATGTGTCGCGGCACCCCGGCCGCGTGCCTCGGGGGCGAGCCAAAACCCAACCGCCGCGCAGCCCCGCTCCAGGCGAACCTCCTACAGCGAGACGCAGCCGAGCACCACGTCCTGGTCGCGCGGCTCGACCAGCGCAAGGTTCAGCTCCTCGCCACGCAAGCGGGCCTCTTCCTGCTCAGCGAAGTAGTCGCGCGCATCAGCCTCGGTGTACGGAGTCAGTACGCCATGAGAACAGCTGCATCACCGGATCACTGAACGCCAGCACCATGCCCGGCACGTCGGCCTCGCGCCAAGGGCGCAGCAGCACCACATCGCCAGCCAGCGGCGGTACCGGGAACCAAAGCTCGGCCATGACGCGACTGTAACGGTCGACTAACTCCCGCCCGAGTCAAGTGAGCGTCCGACGCTCGCCAGGCCAAAGACCTCACTACGGCTACGGCGTAGCACTTTTCACGGGTCAAGGACTCGTTGACAGCGTGGCGCGCGGCCCGACAGCGGCTGGGTGGATTTCAGCCAACATCGCACTGGTGGTGCCCGCCCGCAGCGGTCGCAGCGGCCCGGTCCGCGTCGGAAATCGCGCATGGTCGTCATCACAATTCGTCCTGGATCTATCTGCTTCGCTGACGAGGTGCGGGCGACGGCCTGGCCGCGTGGCTTGCCCGGACCGCCGGGCCGAAGGCGTAGGCGGATCCGGGGCGCTTGCTATCTGCTGCGGCGGCCGGTCGCCACGGCGCGCGCCGCGTCAGCGGCGTGCCTTGATGACTTTTCGCTGACTTTTGAGCCGCAGGAAGATCCAGAATAGGGAAATGGCCCCTCGAAAGAGAGGCCTCACCTGCTGGAATGGCTGGTGGGCGATACTGGGATTGAACCAGTGACCTCTTCCGTGTCAGGGAAGCGCTCTCCCGCTGAGCTAATCGCCCGGGATTTTGTCTCTCGAGGTGGAGACGGGATTTGAACCCGTGTACACGGCTTTGCAGGCCGTTGCCTCGCCTCTCGGCCACTCCACCGAAGATGGCCTGAATGGCCTTCGAGCGGACGACGGGATTCGAACCCGCGACCCTCACCTTGGCAAGGTGATGCGCTACCAGCTGCGCTACGTCCGCACATCGCCGGTGTTTCTGGCGACGGAACGAAACTTTAGCCGAGCGCGGCCCGGAGCGCCAACCCGGGGTGGCTCGGGCGCGTCGCCACATCACGAAACACCAGCATCACCTGCCTCAGCAGCCTGATCAGAAGAGGTCGCGGGAACCCAGCCGGCAGCCAGGACCAGTCCCGATTCGGCGTTCCTCGCGACGAAACCGAACGGTGGGTCGAATCGGACGTCGATCACGAGCGCCTTGTGATCCTTGCGGGGTATCGCCGATCCGGCCATTAGCGCCATGCCGGTAACCGCGGCGGCCCGGAAGCCTTCGGCCGAGAACTCAGCGACGGCGTCCTGGGCGGCGGCGCCGATAGCAAGCGGTTCGGTGCTGATGCCGGGAAGGTGTCCGGTGCTGGGGTCGGTCACGATGAGGAGTCCGAACACGTCGCCCAGGGCGCGAAGGTCGTGGCGGGCGCGCACGGTGAACACGGGCACCCGGAGACGGCACTGCGGCGCCTTCGAGACGGCGTCCTCGATCGTGACCAAGATCCCCGGGCCGACATAACCGGCGGACAGCTCAGTGGCCGAAACCGTGTCGGCCCGGGGTTCGATGACCGCGCCGAGGAGGTCAGCTGGCGACGCCTCCGGGAGCCCCACAATCAGCTCCACGTCGATGCCGTTCAGCCCTTCCACCAGCACCGATGTCATGTCCGGCGTCACCCGCACGATCGATGGGTCGCCGGTGTTGCGCCACAGCAGCCAACCGCCGCCATCGAACGGCTCACGCCACTGCGTTTCGGCCGTCAACGCGCTGGCCAGCACCATCAGGGTGTCCTCGGCGATCGTGATCGGCATCGTAGGGATCAGACCGTCGGTGTGGGCGGAGGCCCAGGCGTCCAAGGCTGCCTGGTCCGCTTCGGCGTCGCCGGCGAGCGTCGAGATCACGTCCGGCGGCAGGGCGGCTCGGAAGGTCTCCCGGATCGGCAGATCCTGGCGGTGCCACAGACCGAGCGCGGCACTCAGCCCGGGTGTCTGGTCGAGCCAGTTGAGGAGGGTCGTACCCATGTGAAGACCTTGATCTGGGGGTATGCCGACCGCGGCCGATAGCTGATCGCGCGCCTTTCCGGATGCGGTTTCGGCGAGAATAGCCAGCAGCGGCCACACACCGAGACCGGAAACGACCGTGCCCTTCGCCAACTGATCACCGGGAAGCGCGGCGATCCAGCGGGCAGTCAACGCATTGATCGCGGTAACGGGCAACATCCGGACACTATGCCAGGCGACCGCCCATGATTGACGAGATGTCGCCACTGACGGGGTTGTTCGCGGGGCCTTAAGGAGCAAAAAATGCAGCTGGGAATGATTGGCCTAGGCCGGATGGGCGCGGGCATGGTCCGCCGACTGATGCGTGCCGGGCACGAGTGCGTCGTCTATGACGTGTCCAAGGACGCGGTGAAGGAACTCGCCTCGGAGGGCGCGATCGGAGCGACGTCGCTCGAAGATTTCGCCTCGAAGCTGACCGAGCCACGAAACGCGTGGGTGATGGTGCCGGCCGGGTTCACCCAGGCGACCGTGCGCGAGCTGGCCGACCTGTTCAAGGCCGACGACACGATCATCGACGGCGGCAACTCCTACTACCGCGATGACATCGACACCGCCGCTGAGCTGCTGCCGAAGGGGATTCACTACGTCGACGTCGGCACGTCCGGCGGCGTTTTCGGCCTTGAGCGCGGCTACTGCCTCATGATCGGCGGCGACAAGACGGCCGTCGAACGCCTCGACCCGATCTTCGCCTCGCTCGCGCCGGGTGTCGGGGCCGCCGAGCGCACGCCGGGCGCGACCGGGGAGCCCAACACGGCGGAAAACGGCTATCTGCACTGCGGCCCCAACGGTGCCGGGCACTTCGTGAAGATGGTGCACAACGGAATTGAATACGCGATTATGGGCGCCTATGCCGAGGGTTTGAACATCCTCAAGGGGGCCAACATCGGCAAGCACCAGCACGAGATCGACGCGGAGACGGCGCCGGTGCGCGAGCCGAAGTACTACCAATACGACTTCGACCCGTCCAACGTCGCCGAGGTGTGGCGCCGCGGTTCGGTCATCGGTTCGTGGCTGCTCGACCTGACCGCGATCGCGCTGCGCCAGGACCCGACGCTGGACACGTTCGCGGGCCACGTCTCGGACTCGGGCGAAGGCCGCTGGACCTCCATCGCCGCGATCGAGGAGGGTGTGCCCGCGCCGCTGCTGACCGAGGCGCTTTACTCCCGCTTCTACTCGCGCGGCCTGGGCGACTTCGCGTTCAAAATCGAGTCGGCGCAGCGCAAGCAGTTCGGTGGGCACGACGAGAAAAAGGCGGAGAACTAAACCCTTCACATTGGTACGGCCAGCGTTAACGAGCCCGATTCGATGGTGGAATCGGGCTCAAACGCGGCCGCGCCACAAAGTCACGTGGCTTCCGCCGCACGGCTCAGTCGCTTTGCCGCCCGGCGTAGTCGTGCCGCCGCACGGGCTTAGTCGCGCCGCCGCACGGGCTTAGTCGCGCCGCCGCATCGATGATGGCGCCCGGGCGGTCAGGGCAATCGCGTGGCGGGTCCGTTGCGCGGTGGGTCGGTCGCGCGGTGGGGTCGGTTACGTGGTGGGGTCGGTTACGTGGTGGGGTCGGTTACGTGGTGGGGTCGGTTACGTGGTGGGGTCGGTCGCACCGCGAGTCAGCGCGTCGGGCACCGCCCCAGCCGATCGCGTGCCGCAATCCCTTGCATGGTGAGGTCGGTCGCGTGGTGAGGTCGGCGCGGCGAGCACAGCCCAGCCGGTCGCGTGGCGGGTCCGTTGCGTGGTGGGGGCCGTTGCGTGGTGGGGGCCATCGCGTGGTGGGGGCCATCGCGTGGTGGGGGCCGTCGCGTGGTGGGGGCCGTCGCGTGGTGGGGGCCGTCGCGTGGTGGGGGCCGTCGCGTGGTGGGGGCCGTCGCGTGGTGGGGGCCGTCGCGTGGTGGGGGCCGTCGCGTAGTGGGTCGGCGCTCGCCCGCCGTCGGTCGCGTTGCGGAATCCGTTGCGTGGTGAGGTCGGAGCGTCGAGCACCGCCCAGTCGGTCGCGTGGCGGAGTCGGTCGCGCGGTGGGGTCGGCGCGTCGAGCACCGCAGCCGGTCGCGTGGCGGGGTCCGTCGCGTGGTGGGGTCGGCCCGTCGAGCACCGCCCAGTCGGTCGCGTGGCGGAGTCCGTTGCGTTGTGGGGGGTCGCGCCGCGGAGTCGCCGCGTCGAGCGCGCCGCCGGAACCCGACACGCTTGGGCGACACGCCGATCGGCTCGGATTCCGGACGTGAGCGTCGTTTCCGTGGCTCCGCAATGACAGTGGTGTCGGAACTCCGGCGACTACCGTGTCGACACGCGACAAATCGGGCGCGACCCCGACGCCAGCCCGACCGCGGCCGAACCGCGAGCCGAACCGCGAGCCGAACGGCGAGCCCGAACCGTGAGCCCAACCGCGAGCCCAAACCGTGAGCCCAACCGCGAGCCCGAACCGCGAGCCCAACCGGTTCGTCGCTTTCAGTAATCGTCGGAAAACGTCGGCATGCCGCGTCGAGGGACTTGCTATTGCTTACGTCAAAGCAACGGCAACCGACCGTGACAACGCAAAGATGTCCGATTCCCGCTCGTTTCGACAAACGCCCAGCCCGCAGCCCATGCCTCGCCGGCGTAAGCAACAACGAGCCCCCGACACAACCACAACGCCCGCGCGCCGCCCATCACACTCCGCAACAGGGACACCGCAGATAGACGACTACGAAACGTAACCGTGCGGCGCTGCCGTCAAACCGAGGTCCGATACAGCCGGGCACAGCGTGCGGTCACGCGCCGGCGAGTGCCGGGAGCGTCGTGGCGGTCAGGCGCTCGGACTCGACCCACAACCGGGCCGCAGCGTCGGCGTCGCGCATCCGCTTGTTGAGCTTCGCCGGCTTCGTCTCGCCGGTCAGCTCCATGAAGCCGCTCGGCCCGTAGTAGCCGCCGTTGACCGCGTCGGGGCTGGTCGCGGCGAAGAGCATCGGTTCGGCGCCCTGCTCCGGCATCTGCGACGGCAGGATCGGCAGCCCGGTGAGGAAGCCGCGCTTCGGTTTGTCGCGGCCGAGGCTCGCACCAGCGGTCTGCAGGTTGGTGCGGGTGTAGCCGGGATGCGCGGCGTTGCTGATCAGGTGCCATCCGCGGGCCGTGGCGATGGCGGCGAGCTGCAGAGCCAGGAAGAGGTCGGCGAGTTTCGACTGCGCGTACGAGCGGGTCGGGCTGTAGCCGCGTTCCCACTGGAGGTCGTCGAACTTGATCCGGCCGAAGTTCGCGGTGCCACTGCTCATCGTGACGACCCGTGGCGCCGGAGCCGTAAGCAGCAGCGGCAACAGGCGCATCGTCAGGGCGAACGGTCCGAGGTAGTTGCTGCCGAACTGCAGCTCGAAGCCGTCGGCCGTGGTCATGCGGGTCGGTGGCGCCATCACGCCGGCGTTGTTGATCAGCACATCGAGCGGGACTCCGTCGGCGATCAACCCGTCGGCGAACTCGCGCACGCTGCCGAGGTCGGCCAGGTCGATGCGGCGCACGTCGAGACTCGCGCCGGGATGAGCGGCGAGGATCTCGGCACGGGCGGACTCCCCTTTGGCGATCGTGCGGACGCCCATCACCACGTGCGCGCCTGCGGCGGCCAGGCGCTTGGCGGCCTCTTTGCCGGTGCCACTGTTGGCCCCGGTCACGACAATGAGTCTGCCGGCCTGGTCAGGCACCCTGTACATGATGTGCTCCCCTGATGTCGTACGCGCCCGCGATCGGATAAGACCGCCGGTCTGATACATCCGACGCTAGCAGACCGCTGGTTTCTTATCAAGGAACCAGCGGTCTGTACGATGAATCGCATGACGGAGGGCACATGACGTTTCCGGCCACGTTCCAGCGGGCCCGCAGTCAGGAGCAGCGCGAAGAGCGTCGCCGGGCGATCCTGGAGACGGCGGCGGCGATGGTGGCCGAGATGCCGGTCGCGGAGCTCAGCCTCAACGAGCTCAGCCGTCGCGTCGGACTCGCGAAGTCCAACGTGCTCCGTTACTTCGAGAGCCGCGAAGCCGTGCTGCTCGAACTGCTCGACGCCGCGTGGCACGACTGGCTCACGCGACTGGCGGGTCTGTTGCCGCGGCACGTGACCGCGAGCGCCAGCCCGGAGCAGCGCGCCGCCGAGATCGCGGCCACGGTCACCGCGTCCCTCGTCGACGATCGGTTGCTCTGTGAGCTGATGAGCGTGTCCGCCGCCGTGCTCGAACGCAACGTCTCCCCCGATGTCGCCCGGCGCTACAAGGTCGCCGCGATCGCGAACACGACGGCGTACGCGGATCTGATCCACGCTCAACTGCCCGAACTCAGTGCGCAGGGAGCCGGTTACTTCGCCGCCGGCACGGTCGTGTCGACGGCCGGGATCTGGCCGCTGGCTCAGCCGTCCGACGCGATGCTCCGGGTCTATGAGGATCCCGACATGGCCGTGCTCCGGCTCGATTTCGGCACCGGTCTCCGGGAGATGCTGACGACGCTGATCGCCGGCTGCCTGGTGCGGTGGCCGCAGTGACCGTTGCGACGGGTGTTGCCGCAGTGGCGTATAAGGATTCCAAACAACCGTTTTACCGGCATATAAGAGTGTTTTTCAGGTCCGGGACCGGGTAGCGTACGAGTCTTGCGGTTTCCTGCCGCATACCGGAGGGGGGAACGGCCTGTGGCTTCAGCAGCACAAGCCGTGGCCACTCGCCCTGCCCGCCGCCTGCACGGTCTGATTCATCCGGCCGTGCTCAACGTCGCGATGGTGATCCTCATCGTGGGCGTCCTGGTGAGTCAGGCGGGCAGCATCGCCTCGCAGGCGCACATTCCCGGCCTCTGGATCATGACGGGTCTCGGGGCCATCGCGGGCACGCAGGCGTTTGTCGGCGTCCGCGCGTTGCCCACGCCGATCATCGTCTGCCCGAGCATCTGTTTCACCTTCGCCGTCGTGCTGTGCTGGGGCTTTGGCCCGGCCGTGCTCGCACAGGCGCTCGCGGTGTCGGTGGTCGCGTGGCGGCTCCGGCGCAGCGCACAGGAAGCCCTCGTCGCCCTGACGCAATACACGTTCGCCTTCGCCGCGGCCGCCCTCGTGCTGTGGTGGGGAAATCCTGACCCGCTGCACGACCACGGTGTCGAGCACATGGCCGCTGATGCGCTGACGGTCGTCGGGGCGGTTGGCGCGTGGCTGCTGGTGTTCGGGGTCACGTCCGTCGTGATGGGCCGGTTGCAGGGCACCTCGGTGCAGATGCTGCGCGACTCGGGTTCGCTACCGAGCCAGGTGCTGTTCAAGGCGGCGCTGGTCATGCTGAGCCCGGTGCTCGCCGTCGCCGCGCACATCAACATCGGCTTCGTGCCGCTCGTGTTCATCCCGCTCTACGCGGTGCAGCGCATGGCGAAACTGGCCACCCAACGCGACCGGGCCGCCCGCGTCGATCCGCTCACCGGACTGGTGAACCGCACCGGGTTGAAGAGGGCGTTCGCCGAACTCACCGGCCCGCATCGGGACCCGGAGGTCCAGGTCAGTCTGCTGCTCGCCGATCTCGACGAGTTCAAGCACGTCAACGACGCCCTCGGGCACGAGGTCGGCGACCAGTTGCTCGTGGCCGTCGCTGATCGGCTCGCCGTGCTGCCACGGCACGGCGGCGAGATCGCGCGGCTCGGCGGCGACGAGTTCGCGTTCATCGCACCGGTCGGCAGCGCCGGGGAGGCCAACGACCTCGCCGCTGCGCTCGTCGACGCGCTCAGCGAACCGATCTCCCTCGATGGCTTGCAGGTCGACGTGACGGCGTCCGTCGGCATCGCGATCCACAACGAGGGCGACGACTTTCCGACGCTCATGCGGCACGCGGACATCGCCATGTACGACGCGAAACGGCGCGGCAACGACATCGCGGCGTACGAGCCGGCCGCCCACCAGGACAGCCTCGAACGGCTGGCTCTGCTCACCGACTTCCGGCGCGCGATCGAGACCCGCACCGGCGACGAGATCACCATGCACTACCAGCCGCAGGTCTGCCTCGTGACCGGCCACATCGAGGGCGTCGAGGCGCTGCTGCGGTGGCGGCACCCGAAGCTCGGTGAGATCCGCACGCAGGACCTGATCTCGCTGGCCGAACGCAGTTCGGTGATGCACCTGCTGACGATGCGGGTCATCGACGACGTGATCGCGCAGGTGGCGGCGTGGACGGCCGACGGCATCACGATGCGTACGTCGATCAACGTCAGCTCGCGCGACCTGTACGGCGACGACATCGTGACCCACCTGGCCAACCGGCTGGCAGAGCACCATGTCGACGCGAGCCAGATCCAGATCGAGATCACCGAGAGCGCGCTGCTACGCGACCCGAGCCGCGTCTCCGGCACCGTCGCCCGCATCTGCAGCCTCGGCGTCTCGGTGTCGCTCGACGACTTCGGCACCGGCTACTCCTCGCTGCAGCATCTCCGGAAGCTGCCGATCAGCGAGATCAAAATCGACCGCTCGTTCGTCGGCGGGATGGCGAACAATCACGACGACGCCGCGATCGTGCGTTCCACCGTGGAGATGGCCCGCGCGCTCGGGCTGCGTACGGTCGCGGAGGGCGTCGAAACCGAGTACACCCGCCGGCTGCTCGCCGACGCCGGTTGCACGCTCGCCCAGGGATGGCTGACGGCGCACCCGATGCCGGCCGAACAACTGAGCCGCTGGTTGGCCGAGCAGACCGTGGCGGGGTCGGAGCACGAGTCGCAGCACGAGTCAGAGCCGGTCACGCTTCTCTGACGTGGACATGGACGTCGGTCATGCTTCGCCGAGTCGGTCGGCGTCGCGAGGCTCGCCGGGTTCGGTGCTTTCACCGGGTTCGGGGGGTTGGCTGGGTTCGCGCACCAAGCCGTACCCGGCGAGCAAGGTTATGAGCCCTGCCACCACGCCGAACACCGCGCACGCCGCCGCCCACGTCGAACCGCTGTGCTCGATCACCGCGCCGACGACGGCGGCTCCCGCCGAGACGCCGGTCGTGAAGAGCGTCACCTCCCACGCGAACGCCTCCGTCGCCGTGCCCGGCGGAGCCAACCTGCCGACCATGAGAAACGTGACGGTGAGCAGCGGCGCCAGGAAGAGCCCGGTGGCCACCATGACGACCGCCATCAGGCCCGGAGCCGGTTGCAGCACCAGCAGGCCGTAACCGACGGCGAGACCGCACATGAACACGAGCACCCGGGCCCGCTCCGACATCCGCCACCGGCGGGCACCGTAGAGCAGCGCACCGATGAACGCCCCGGTCGCGTTCAGGGCGATCAGGGCGGGCGCGCCTCCGAACACGTGGTGGCGTTCGGCGTAGTCGACCGCGTAGACGTTCAGGACACCGACCGCGAAACCGGCTCCCACCAGCGACAACAGCAGGACGACGAGCGGCCGGCTACGCAGCGCGCCGAGCCAGTGGCCGGCATGGCGCTCGCCGACCCAGGAGCGCGACGGCGTGGCCGTGGCGAAGACGGCGACGCCGACGACGCCGAGAAGCGCGCCCACGATCAGCGTGCCGTTAGCGCGGAAGATCAGGATCGCGAGCGCGACGACGAGCGGCCCGGTGACGAAGATCAGCTCCTGCGCCGCGGAGTCGGTGGCGTACGCGCGTTCCAGGTCGTCCGGTGGCACCAAGGTCGGCCACAGCGTGCGCAGACACGGTTCCAGCGGTGGTGTCGCGGCGCCGGCGAGCGCGGCCCCGATCAGCACGAGCGGACGGGCGTGCGGTGCCAGCGCGATCAGAGCGAAGCCGGCACCGGAGGCGATGACGGTCGGCACCAGAATGCGTACCTGGCCGAAGCGGTCGACGAGGCGGCCACCGATCGGTGATCCGACGGCGCCGGAGACCGCGTACACGGCCACGGCGAGCCCGACGAACCCGTACGTCTGACCGGCGTGACGCAGCGCCAGCGGGATCGCGAGAGAAGCCATCGCGAACGGCAGCCGGCCGATCCACGAGCCGGCGAGGAGCCGGACGACGAACGGCTGACGAAAGAGGCTCCGATAAGACACGGCCCCATGATCGTTGATCGCGTAAGTGTCGGACTGCCTGGGACCCGGTTAAGTGCGGTCGTGTGGCTGATTCCGGGGATCAGAGGCAGCTAAGAGAGCGCACCTACGTTGATCACGACCGCCAGGATCAGAGTTCGGCGGCGAAGAAGGCAGCCGAATCCGCGATGATGCCCGGCACGTCCGCGTACCCGGCAAAGCAGTGATCTGCTCCGGCGATCGGCCGATAGGTCGAGCGTTCGCCCGCCTTGAGCAGCAGTTCGTGCAGGCGCTCGCTGTGCGCCGGCGGCACCATCGTGTCGACGGCGCCGTGGATCAGCAGGAACGGCGGCGCGCCGGCGGACACCTGCGTGACGGCGCTGGCTTGGGCCGCCAACTCCGGCACGTCCCTGGGCTGGGCGCCGAGGAGCGCACCGATGACCTCGTCCTCGTCATCACGATCGCCTCGGTTGCCGGCCAGCATGTCGGTCACCGGGTACCACCCGACGACCGCCGAAATCCGCGGATCGGTCAGACCGGCGAGCGCCGCGAGCGTGCCACCAGCCGATTCGCCCCACATGCCGATGCGGGCGCCGTCGATGCCGAGCACGTCCGCGTATTCCTGGAGGTAGTCGACGGCCGTGATGACGTCGTCGAGCTGCGCCGGGAAGATCGCCTCGCCGGAGAGCCGGTAGTCGATCGTGGCGCACCCGATCCCGGCCGCGATCAGCGCCTCGAACACCGAACCCGGCTCCATCGTCTCGGGCAGGTAGCGACGATCGCCGGACCAAAAGGCGCCGCCGTGGATCCACACGACCACCGGAGCAGCCTCGGAACCGGCGGGCATGTGCAGGTCGAGCAGCAGCGGGCGGAAGCCTTGGATCTCGGCGTAGGTGATGCCGTCGTAGTGCACGGATCCGGAAGGAGTGTTGCGCGGTGAGACCGGCGGAAGACCCATCCGGCGAGCGTACCCGCGTGGGAAATGTCACGTCGCGGACCCGATCCGCATGTTCCTTACGTTGCTGCTGATGTAGGACGTGACCGACGAGAGGAATCCCCCCATGCCGACGAAGATTCTCTACACCGCCGAAGCGCTGTCGACCGGCGATGGCCGCAGCGGGCACGTGACCAGCAGCGACAAGCGGATCGACCTCGACCTCGCACCGCCGGTCGAGATGGGCGGTTCCGGCGACGGCGCCAACCCCGAAGAGCTTTTCGCCGCCGGGTACGCCGCCTGTTTCCACAGCGCGCTGAACCTGCTCGCCCGCCGGGAGAAGTTCGACACCGAGGGATCCACGGTGACCGCGCGCGTCGGCATCGGACCCGATGGTGCCGGATACGGTCTCGCCGTCACGCTGCTCGTGCATCTTCCCAACGTGCCGGCCGACCGGGCCCGCGAGGTGACCGAGGCCGCGCACCAGGTCTGCCCCTACTCGCGCGCCACACGCGGCAACATCGAGGTAGACCTTCAGATCATTTGATCGGTACGTCGGTTGTTGTCAGACCCGGCGGTTAGCCTGTCATTTCGTTGATGGGGGGCGGTTCGGTGGCGGCGGATTTGGCGTCTGAGGGTTTGGTGGCCGGCGGCTTGGTGGCTAACTTGGTGGCTGACGACATGGCGGCTCGGGATTTGGTGGCTGACGATCTGGTGGCTGACGGCTTGACGGCTGACGGCTCGGCGGTCGATCTGGTGCCGGTGGTTGACGCGGCGGTCGCGGTGCCGTTCAGCACGGCGGCCGCATATCGCACCGCGATCGAGCGTGTCCGCGCCGCGGCCGAGGCTTACTTCGCCGGCAGCGACCTGGTCCTCGACGACGCCGCCTACGACGCTCTCATCGCTCGGCTGACGGCGACCGAGGCCGCCCATCCGCGCTGGCGGGTGGCCGACTCCCCCACCGGGTCGGTCGCCGCCGGCATGGGCGTGATCGGCGACGTCGAACACAGCGAGCCCATGCTCAGCCTCGACAACGTCTTCGACGAGGAGGGGCTGCGCGCGTGGGCGACCCGGCTGGACCGCGTCGTCGGCCGACCGGTCACCCCGTTCACCGTCGAGCCGAAGATCGACGGCCTCGCCATCGCCGCCATCTACACCGACGGCCGCCTGCAGCGCGTCGCGACCCGGGGTGACGGCCGGGCCGGGGAAGACGTCACGACACAGACACGTCTGGTCGCCGGCCTGCCGGAGCAGCTGCGCGAACCGGTCACGGTCGAGGTGCGCGGCGAGGTCTTCATGACCGACATCGACTTCACCCATGCCAACGAGTTGCGGGTGGCTCACGACGAGCCGGCCTTCGCCAACCCGCGCAGCGCCGCCGCCGGATCCCTGCGGGCACAACGGGTCTACGACGTGCCGCTGTCCTTCTTCGCCTACGCGGTGCACGGCCTGCCCGACGACGCATCGCCGACACACTCCGGCGCGATGGCCTACCTCGATCGACTCGGCGTCACGACCACCGCCCAGTCCTCGGCCGGCCTGCGGATCTGCGCCGACATCGACGAGGTGTTCGCCGTCGTGGCCGACCTCGGCGCCACCCGGGGCGAGTTGGGCTTCGGCATCGACGGCGCCGTGATCAAGGCCGATCTCGCCACCGACCGCGCCGCCGCGGGCTCTGGCACCCGCGCCCCGCGCTGGGGCATCGCCTACAAGTTCCCGGCAGACACCCGCGCCACGAAGCTCCTCGCCATCGAAGTTCAGGTCGGGCGCACCGGCGTGATCACCCCGGTCGCCGTACTCGCTCCGGTGCAGGTCGGCGGAGTTACGGTCACGTCGGCCACGCTGCACAACTTCACCGACCTCGTCCACCGTGACGTCCGCGTGGGCGACACGGTCTTCGTCCGGCGGGCGGGCGAGGTCATCCCCGAGATCACCGGTGCGAAACTCGACGAACGGTCCGCCGACGCGGTCGCGTTCGAACCGCCGGAGCACTGTCCCCGCTGCGGCGGCGAGATCGATCGGTCCCAGAAACGGTGGCGCTGTGTCACCGGCCGCGTCTGTGGTGCCCGCGAAGCCCTGGCCTACTTCACCAGCCGCGACGCGATGGACATCGAAGGCCTCGGCGACAAGATCCTCGACGGTCTGATCGCCGCCGACCTCATCGCCGACCCGGCCGACCTCTACCGCCTCGACGTGGCCACGCTCGCCGCCCTGGAGCGCATGGGCACCGTGTCGGCGACCAAGCTCGTGGCCAACATCGAGGGTTCCAAGACGAAGCCGCTCGGCCGGGTGCTGACCAGCCTGGGCGTACGCATGACCGGCCGCTCGATGTCCCGCCGCCTCGCCCGACACTTCGGCACCATGCAGGCGCTGCAGGCCGCCACGGTCGAGCAGCTGCAGGAGGTCGACGCGGTCGGGCCGGAACGCGCCGCCACGATCGCCGCCGAACTCGTCGAACTCGCCCCGATCATCGACAAACTCGTCGCGGCGGGCGTCAACATGACCGAGGCCGACAGCCCGGCGCTGCTGCCGTCGTCGCCGCATGAGCCGGTGGCCCGGAAGCCGTTGCAACATCCCGACGGCACACCGATGACCGTGGTGGTCACCGGATCGGTGCCCGGCTTGACTCGTACCGAGGGAAATGAAGCGGTCGAGACGCTCGGCGGCAAATCGTCGAGTTCGGTGTCGAAGCGCACTGATCTCGTCGTTGTCGGCGAGGGTGCCGGTTCGAAGGCCGACAAGGCCGTGGAACTCGGGGTGACGGTGATGCCGGCCGAACGGTTTGCCGCGATGCTCGCCGATTACCTCGGTGGTGCCTGACCGCTACGCCGGCCCGTACCTTTCCGTGCTCATGCTCGTGACCAACAGCAGTCCGGTCGCCGTGCAGGTATAGGTGCCGGTGAGCGTGCCGTCTTCCGGGCCGTCCGGAGGCGCGGTCCCGCCGTGCGCAGACGGGCGATCTCCGGCTCGGGCAGCTTCCATTCGGCTCCGTACCGTCCGACCGATTTCCCGAGTTCGGCGAGTTGAACCTCGGTGAGCGGCGGAACTTCGGCGGTCACCACCGACGCCGACGGTCGGCGCCGATGCCACCATGCGCAGGCCCGGTCACCGGCGGCTTTCGCGGCGGCGTCGCCGACACTCTGCAGTAGCGGCTGCAGCGCGAGGGAACAGAGCGTCAACACGACTTGCCATCGATATGGTCGCGGCGCCACCGCCTCATCGGATTCCCGCCGAGGCGTCGCGAGGTCAGTCGGGCAACATCGGCATCGTCAGCCCGGGGTCTTTACCGACCAGCACACCCCGCGTCACCGAACCCGAGCCGTACCGGTCGCGGATCGTGTCGAGAGCGGCGTCGAGAGAGGCCCGATCGATCTCCTCGAACGGCAGCTCGAGCTGCGTGAACTCGGTCGTGCCGAGATTGCCGACGGAGATCCCGATGAGCGTGAGCCCCCGCGCCTCGATCAACGGACGCGCCGTGATGAACAGCTCCCGCACCGCCTCCAGAATCGTCTGCGTCTGCACCGTCGGCCGGAGCAGCGTGCGCGACCGGGTCGCCCGCGAAAAGTCGTCGAACCGCATGCGCAACACCACGGTGCGCCCGGGACGCCCAGCCGACCGCATCCGTCTCGTCACCCGATCGACCAGCCCGGCCAGCGTCGCGTCGACATCGGCAAGCGAGTGCGGACCTCGACCGAGGGCGCGCTGCGACCCGATCGATCCTCGCCGGCGACCGACCTCGACCGGGCGGGCGTCGTGGTTGTGCGCCAGCGCGTGCAGGTGCCGACCTGATGCGGCGCCGAGGATCGAGACCAGCGCCGCCTCGCCGATGCCAGCGACCTGGCCGACCGTGCGAATGTTGCGCTCGTGCAGCTTCGCCGCCGTGACCGGCCCGACGCCCCACAGCAGTTGCACCGGCAACGGGTGCAGAAACGCCAGCTCCCGATCGGGTGCCACCACGAGTAGTCCGTCGGGTTTCGCGACGCGGCTGGCGACCTTCGCGAGGAACTTCGTGCGCGCCACGCCGACGGTAATAGGCAGCCCGACCCGGCGAAGCACCTCGCTGCGCAGCCGGGCGGCGATGTCGACCGGTCGCCCCCGAATCCGGTGCAGCCCCGCGACATCGAGGAACGCCTCGTCGATCGAAATGCCCTCGACCAGCGGCGTCGTGTCACGGAAGACCTCGAAAACCGCCTTGCTCGCCTCCGAATAGGCGGACATCCGAGGCTCGACGACGATCGCGTCGGGGCACAGCAGCCGCGCCGCGCGGCCACCCATGGCCGTGCGAACGCCCCGGGCCTTCGCCTCATAGCTCGCCGCGAGCACCACACCGCCGCCGACGATCACCGGACGGCCACGCAACCGAGGGTGGTCACGCTGCTCAACCGACGCATAGAAAGCGTCGAGATCCGCGTGCATGATCGACGCCGCATCCCGCATGTACCTCATCTTAGTACACACGTTCTGACCAAATCCCTAGAAGAATCTTTCCGATGGAGATCAACTTCGATGCTTTGTTGTCGTACACCGGTACCCCTCCTCACCTTTGTGTGGGTGGGGTGATGGTGATGCCGCTGAGGCAGAGGTAGATCATTGTGGTCAGGGATTGTGCGTTCGGGTGGCCGTAGCCGCGGCGTTGGATGACCCGGATTTTGGCGTTGATTCCCTCGAGCCGCGCGTTCGAGAGTCCATGGTGGATTGATGCGATGATCGCGTCGAAGTGTTTGCGGAGCCGGTGGGCGAGGTTGCGGAACGCGGTGATGCGGCTGCGTAGCGCCCGGGTGATCCAGGTGCGTAGGTAGTCGGGAGCGTCGTCGGCGCTGACGCTGCGGTAGAGGTCACGGAGTTGTTCTTTGAGTTCCCAGGCGCGAAAGAGCCGGTAGCGGCCGCGTCGCAGCCGGTTGACGAAGTCATGTTGTTCGGGTTTGAGTTTCTCGGCGCCGACGCGTAGGGCGTATCGGGCCCGGCGCCAGTGGATCCGGTTGGGTCGGTAGCCGACCTTGTTGGGAAGGTCAGGCCGGTTGGCGCTGAAGACCAGGTCCAGGGCCTCACCGGCCCATGTGATCACGTGGAACGGGTCCAGGCAGATCGTGGCGTTCGGGGCCCGGTCGCGGGCCACGGACATGTAGATACTGCTGGCATCGCAGGTGACCGCCTCGATGCGCTGTGCCCGTTCGTCCCCGACGGCGTCGAAGAATCTGCCGAAGGAGTCTTTGGTGCGGTCCTTGTCGACCCAGACCACGGTGCCGGTGTCGTGGTTGGCCACAATGGTCAGATACCGCTGTCCGCGACGGTAGGAGATCTCATCGACCCCGATCCGGAACAGGTCATCGAGGCGGGAATCGTCGATGTGCTCGGCCACGACCCGGCCGACGATGTGGTCGACGGCCTCCCAGGAGCAGCGCAGCAGCCCGGCCACGCTGGTCTTGTCCATCCGCTGCGCCAACCAGGCCAACAAGTCCTCGAAATCCCGGGAATGCCGGGCCCCCGGACGCGCCCACGGCACCTCCTCGGTGCGCACCCGGCCGCAGGACCGGCAGTCCACCCGGTGCACATCGGCGACCAGCCACACCTTGCACGCCCCGAAGTCCAGATGCCGCCACCGGCGCCGGGAACTGTCATACCGCGCCCTGGTGGACCACCCACACGGACACCGCCACCGGCGGCTGCGCCGCCGCAGCCCGACCTCGATCCCGTCGCCGGTGAACGACACGGACGCGACGCACGCGCCCGGCAGGTTCAGAACACGGTTAAATGCAGTAGTGACGCGCACGTGCGTCTCCTCGGATCGGACGGCTTAGATAACCCCGAACCTAGGAGCCCGCACGTGCGCGTCCTGCACGACACGCCCAGAGCAGCCCAAACACCGCAACACCAACACAAACACGAGTACCCGACCATAACCGGCACCCACACAAACCCGTCAAGATCCACCCGTGCGAAAATGAACCTGTGAACGAGATGATCGGGCAGACGGCGGTGGCTGTGGCTGCTGTACTTGATCAGTCTCCGTGGGCTCTGGGCAGTGTTGACATCGTCGATCGGCTGGGCGAAGTCCTCGACCTCGGCAGGCAACGACGCCTCTACACCGGAGCGGTCCGCCGGGCGATCATCCTGCGGGACGGCGGCTGCGCCTTCCCCGGCTGCGACCGACCACCCACCTGGTGCCAAGTCCATCATTGGAAGCCGTGGCACACAGGCGGAACGACCAGCGCCGCCGACGGACTCCTGCTCTGCACCCGCCACCATCACACCGTCCACCAACCGGGCGGGTGGGAAATCATCCGCGACACCGACGGACAGTTCTCCTTCAAACCACCGCCGTACGTGGACCCGGACCAACGACCACAACGCAACCGCTACCACACGAAGACATAGACCAACCCAAGGACAAGATCAACATCGGCAGCGGTGCTCACGTGGACAACCCGGTACGGCTGCGGCGTTGTTTACATGGGTGAGCATGAGTCCGCGTCCGCTTCCGCGGCAGTTCGCCCAACCGCTGCGACCTCTGTCGGAGCGCGGCCAGCCGAGCGCCGGCCGGCGGACCTTCGACCGCGCCTTCCTCTACGCCGTGATGCTGCTCATGTTCAGCCTCGTCGCCGCGACGCCGATGCGGATCATCGCCGGCTCGTCGACGCCCTGGACTCTTGTCGTCGGAGCGGTCTGCACCGTGGCGCTCTTCGCGCAGAAGCCGGTGCACGATCGACGCCAGCGACGCCGGGCCCGGGAGTGGGGTGCGGCCGGGTGGGTCGACGTACCGACGGAGCGATCCTGGCCCTGGGACGTCGTCACTGCGCGGGTCAACGGCTATACACAGGTACGCGCGGCGAGAAGCCGGATCGTCGGTGGCTTCCCGGTGACGGTGGCCGACGTGTTCTGGATGGGTGGCGGCATGGGCGTCGGGGCCGCTTCCTTCACCGACAGCGGCACCATCGTCGTGGTCACGCTGCCTCGCGATCCGCCCGCGCCACTTGAAAGTCCCGAACCTGCGGGCCGCCCAGGCCGTCGACCGGATTCCACCGTGGACAGTTGTCGGCGTCGAGCTGTACGCGGTCGTCGCCGAACGCCCGTTCCAGGCCTTCAGCGCCACGGCCCGCCGCCCGGAACCGCCGAAGCCGCGGCCGCTCTCGTGGAAGCGCACCGGGCCGCAGATCGCCCGAGTCCTCGCGATCACGGCGCTGCTGCCGCTGGAATCCAAACCCGACACCCGTTAGCGCCGTGCGCGTCGGCACGACACGCTCACACACCATGACGACCGCGCTTCGGTCACTAGTGATTCATGGTTCACTATCGTGTTACCGTACGAACTCACCCGGCTGAGCAATAGCCGGTCGGCCGTCCCGGCGAACGAGCCGTCCGGCCCTGGGCGCGAAGGGGCTGCCGATGCCGATCCAGCGGTCGCCGGTCGATGCCGCGCGCGAGACCTATCGGGAGAATCGCTGTTCACCGCTGGCCGTCACCGCCTACCAACGAGCGGCAGGCTCGGGCGCGGAGACACAGCCGTCGGGCAGCGAACGGACTGGACACTGATGACGATCGACATGTCCACGCTGGTGGCCGACCTCTCCGCGGAGTCCGTCGACCTTGACACGATGCTGGCGCCGCTCGACGAGGCGCAGTGGCGGCTCGCCACGCCGGCTGCGGGATGGTCGATCGCCGATCAGGTCAGCCACCTGGCCTACTTCGATGAGACCGCGCTCGCCGCCGCCATCAATCCGGACCGGTTCCGGCGGGACGCAGCCGAGTTGACGGCCGACGATGCTGACTTTCCCGATCGCATCGCCGCCCGTTTCCGCGCGATGCCGGGCCGGGAACTGCTCGCTTGGCTGCGCGGCACTCGCGCGACGTTCCTCGACACGTTCGCCACGCTCGAGCCGAGCCAACGCCTCCCGTGGTACGGCCCGGATATGAGCGCGGCCTCGTCGGTGACCCGCGCCTGATGGAGACGTGGGCACACGGGCAGGACATCGCGGACACGCTCGGACGGGTGCGACCGCCGACCAACCGGCTCCGGCACATCGCGCATCTCGGCGTCGGCACCGTCGGCTTCTGCTACGCGCTCCACGGCCTGCCGGTGCCGACCGAGCCGATCCGCGTCGAGGTCATCGGGCCGGGCGACGACCTGTGGGCGTGGGGGCCGCCCGACGCGGCCAACCGGGTGCGCGCGTCCGCCCTCGACTTCTGTCTCGTCGTCACGCAGCGACGCCACCGCGACGACACCGACCTGACCACGGAGGGCCCGATCGCGGCCCAATGGATCGGCATCGCGCAAGCGTTCGCGGGCCCGCCCGGCCCCGGTCGAACCCGGCCGGAAGACCGACAAGCACAAGAAACGGCAGGAAGATCATGACGCGTCAGCCGGTACGCATCGGAAACTCGTCGGGCTTCTACGGCGACCGTGACGCCGCCACGCGCGAGATGGTCGAGGGTGGCCCGATCGACGTGCTGACCGGCGACTATCTGGCCGAACTCACGATGCTGATCCTGTGGAAGATGCGCCAGAAGGATCCGTCGACCGGCTATGCGCGCTCGGTGCTCGGCCAGCTCGAAACCGTGCTCGGCACCTGTCTCGACCGGGGCATCAAAATCGTCAACAACGCGGGCGGCCTGAACCCGGGCGGTCTCGCGGACGAGTTGGGCCGGCTGGCCGAGCGGCTGGGCCTGCATCCGAAGATCGCGTACGTCACCGGCGACGACCTGCTGCCACGGCTCGACGAGTTGACCGATGCGGGCGAGACCTTCACGCATCTCGACACCGGTCAGACATTGTCCGAGACCCCGTCCAAGCCCGTCACCGCGAACGCCTACCTCGGCGGCTGGGGCATCGCGGCCGCCCTCGAAGCCGGCGCCGATATCGTCGTCTGCCCCCGAGTCACCGACGCGTCCCTGGTCGTCGGCCCGGCCGCGTGGTGGCATGACTGGCAGCGCGACGACTTCGACGCGCTCGCCGGCGCGGTTCTCGCCGGTCACGTGATCGAGTGCGGCCCGCAGGCGACTGGCGGCAACTACTCGTTCCTCGACGAGATCGTCGACCGTCGTTATCCCGGTTTCCCGATCGCCGAAGTCGCGGCCGACGGGAGCAGCGTGATCACGAAGCACCCCGGCACCGGCGGCCTCGTCTCCGTCGGCACGGTAACGGCGCAGCTGCTGTACGAGATCGCGGAGCCGGCCTACCGGAACCCGGACGTCATCGCGCACGTCGACACCGCGACGCTGACGCAGGTCGGCCCGGATCGCGTCGAGATCTCCGGGACCCGGGGCAGCCCGCCGCCGGCCACGACGAAGGTCGCGATCAACCTGCTCGGCGGCTTCCGGAACACGATGACGCTCGTGCTGACCGGGCTCGACATCGAGGAGAAGGCTGCCTGGGCCCGATCGGAACTGTTCGGCATCCTCGGTGGTGAGGAGCAGTTCGCGGAGGCGGACGTACGGCTGTTGCGCTTCGACACCCCCGACGCCCCGACCAACGAGCAGGCGACCGCGCACCTCCGCATCACCGTGAAGGATCCGGATCCGCGGAAGGTCGGCCGCCGGTTCGCGAACGCGACGATGGAACTCGCCCTAGGTGGCTACGCCGGTTTCCACACGACGACACCACCGACGCCGGAGGCCGCGTACGGGGTGTATTGGCCGGCGCTCGTGCCCGCCTCCGTCGTCGATCACGCGGTCGTGCTGCCCGACGGCACCACGCATCACGTTCTGCCGACGCCCAGCGGGCCCATGATCACCGTCGACCTCGTCACTCCATCGTGGACTGACGAGCCGACGACCACGGCACCGCTCGGCCTGATCTGCGGAGCGCGCTCCGGGGACAAGGGTGGCAACGCGAACGTCGGTTTCTGGGCGCGGGATCCGGCCGCGTACCCGTGGATCCGTGCGTATTTGACTGTCGACCGGTTGAAATCCCTGCTCCCCGAGGCCGCCGACCTGCGCGTGCGGCGCTACGAACTGCCGCGACTCGCCGCCGTCAACTTCGTCATCGTCGGGCTGCTCGGCGAGGGCGTGGCCGCGTCGACCCGCCCGGATCCGCAGGCGAAGGGGCTCGGCGAGTACCTGCGATCGCGCGTCGTCGACGTACCCGTGACGCTGTTCAAAGGGGTTGATCGTGGCTGACCCGACGCGGCGCCGCGACCCGGACCGGAGGCAGCGCATTCTGGCGGCTGCCACGGATCTTGTCGCCGACCGCGGCTACCACGAGGTGGCCATGGCCGATATCGGTGCCGCCGCCGGCATCACCGGGTCGGGTATCTACCGCCACTTCGACGGCAAGTCCGCCGTGCTCGTCACGATCTTCGAGCAGGTCATCGACGATCTGTCGAACGATGCCACCGCCATCGCCCGCGAGGATGTGGAGCCGCTTTCGGCGCTGCGGGCGCTGATCCGGGGGCAGGTCCGTCTCGTGGCCGACGACCGCACGCTCGCGCAGGTCTACTACCGCGAGGTGGCCAACCTGCCCGGCGACGATCGGCAGCGGCTGCACCGCAAACAGCGGCTCTATATCGAGGAATGGGTGCATCAGTTGGCGCTCCTGCGGCCGGGCGACACCGATGGCGAACTGCGCGCCCGGGTGCACGCAGCGATCGGGGCGATCCAATCGGTGCTGCATTACCGCAGCGGGCTCGCCACCGATCGGCTCGACGATCTGATCGCGGCGGGCGCGGAAGCGGTGCTGGTCGACGGCCTGCCGCACGCAGGCATGCGGGGTAATCGGTAATGATCTTTCGAGAAAGCGACGAGGTTGATCAGGTGCTGCCACCGCCCGGCTCGGAAGATCAGCACGCAGAAGATCGGCACGCAGACGACCAGCACGCAGACGACCAGCACGCGGAAAATCGGCACGCCGATCATCGGCATTCGGAAGATCCGCAGTCGGAAGATCAGCACTCGGACGCTCGCCATCAGTGGATCGAACCGGGCGCCTACCAGGTCGCGCCGGGCGTGTGGCGGATCCCGGCCGTGCTTCCGCTGGACGGGCTGCGGGCGGTCAACATCTACGCGCTGACCGACGGCGACGGGCTCACCCTGATCGATGGCGGCTGGGCGCTCGACGATGCCCGGGCGGCCTTGGTCAGCGGGCTGGCGAGGATCGGCGCCGGGCTCGGTGACATCAAGCGCTTCCTGGTCACGCACGCGCACCGTGATCACTACACGAACGCGGTCGCGATCCGGCGGGAGTACGGCACGCGGGTGCTCCTCGGAGCCGGCGAGCAGCCGACGATCGCGCAACTGAACGAGCACCTCGGTGCCGGCCTCCGGACGCAGTACGCGCTCCTGGCCCGGCACGGTGCCCAGCCGGTGGTCGACGGGCTACGGGCGCTCGGGGTGCCGGAGGACTGGCACGATCCCGACTACGAGACGCCGGACGCGTGGATCGCCGACCGGGAGCGATTCGAGGTCGGCGACCGGATCATCGAGGCGATCTCCACGCCGGGCCACACCCGGGGCCACGTCGTCTTCGCCGATCGGGCGGCCGGCCTGCTCTTCGCCGGAGATCACGTGCTGCCGCACATCACACCGTCGGTCGCGTTCGAGGTGTCGCCGTCGCCGATGGGGCTCCGCGACTATCTCGGGTCGCTGCGACTCGTACGCGGGTTGCCCGACATGGAGTTGCTGCCGGCGCACGGTCCGACCGGTGGGCGGGCGCACGCGCGGATCGACGCGCTGCTGGCGCACCACGACCGGAGGTTGTCCGAAATGCGTGACGTGCTGGTGGCCGGCGGGGTGAGCGCGTACGAGGTCGCGTCGCAGGTCGCGTGGACGTCTCGGCTGCGGAAGTTCGCTGATCTGGACCCGTTCAACCAGATGCTCGCGGTCTGCGAGACGGCACTCCACCTAGAACTCCTCGTCGATCGGGGGCTCGCGACGGCAACCGAGATCGACGGCGTCCGAGTTTTCGCACCGGTGACGATTGGGGCGTAGCGGAGGGTCGGGCAGGGGTCCGACAGTCTGTCCACAAAGGCGCCATTTCGCGTGCATCTTCGGTGCGGTACCGGCTCTGATTAGTCTGCCGCAACGTCCCTAAGGGGTAAGCCGATTGGATGATATGGATCACCCAAACGGCGCGGTTGTGCCAGTTCATCGAGAGACTTCGAAAGACGGCATGTCCGGCAATTCGGGCTCTCGGCAAATGCGATTCGTCCTCTCGATTACCGATACGGCTGACCTGCGACGATACGATCGTCCGTGTGGCCTTGATCAAGCGCCGCGAAACGGCTTTATGTCATGGCGTCAAGGCCCGACACGCCCTAGAGATCGACTGGACGGATTGCACAATCCCCCGTTGTATAAGTCCCGTGACTATCTTGAGTGATGAGCGGGCTGACCAATCATCCGCACGATCAGACCACGATTCGAGCGGTTGGATGGACACAGGACCCGTCAAACATCGGTTACCACGTCCACCCCGTATTCCGCGTCTCGCAGCCGTGCTCGGCCTCGCAGCGGCGCTGCTGTTGGTGGGTTCCCAGGCGGTGTCGGCCAGTCCGTTCCACTGGTTCCGCCACCACGCCACCCGGCACATCGCCAGCGCGTCGCACCACCCCCACGTGAAGGCGCCCACTCCGACCGAGCAGCCGAGCGCCGGCACTCCGACGTCGGCCCCGACGTCGGACCCGACGTCGGGGCCGACGTCGTCGCCGGCACCGAAGCCGACCGCGTCGCAGAGCGCGGTGACGACGCCGACGAAGACCCCGACCGCCCCACCGGTCGTCGCGCCGCCGGCCGATCCCGGACCGGCCGCCGGCGGGTGGCCCAACGCCTCCAACACCGGTGTTCCGGCCGGCGTCTCGTTGCGGTCGGCGCAGGGCAGCACGATCACGAAGGACGGCACGGTGATCGACGGGGAAAACGTCTCCGGCACGATCACGGTGGCCGCCGATAACGTGACCATTAAGAACAGCAAGGTCACCGCGCACGGCTACTGGGTGATCAAAGTCAACAACGGTGTTAAGGGCACCATCATCGAGAACGACGAACTCAACGGCTCCGGCACCGATGGCCTCGGCAACTCCATGGGCGTGATCGGCCCGGCCACCGTGTTGAAGTGCAACATCTACGGTGTCGAAAACGGCGTCACGCCGTCGTCGAACTCGAAGATCGAGGGCAACTACATCCACGATCTCGGCGCGCCCGGCGAGCCGCACTACGACGGCATCCAAATGGACGGCGGCCTGTCGAACATCCTCGTCCAGGGCAATACGATCAACAACAATCACGGTCAGACATCTGCCGTAATGATCGACGATTACTTCGGCCCGATCAGCAACATCACCGTCAATAGCAACTACCTCATCGGTGGCGGTTACACGGTTTATTCCGACGGCTCGTTCGGCAACGGATCTATCTCCGGCGTCGTGTATTCGAACAATGTGTTCGCGAAGGGCTACTACGGATACGCGCTACTGCGCAACGGCAGCGTCACGTGGACCAACAACAAGGTCGAGTCGAGCGGCGAGGCGATCAGCGCCCACTCCACCGGCTGACCCGATCTCATTTCGTGACCCGCATTGACCCACATGGGATCCGCCGCGACCGCTCTCCGGCCGCGGCGGATCCCGTTTCATAGGTCGGCGGCCCCTGGCGTCCCGGTGCCCGTGGTCTTCCGCCGGCTGCAGACAATTACTCTTCGTAGTTGCGGGCAGCACGATGAGCCGTGACGGATCGTGACGGCTATTGCGAGACCGTTGTGCTCATGTCGGGGGCTTGTTACTGCTTACGTCAGCGAGACACGTGCCACCACCTGCGAGTTCACACCACTTGGCGGAATTCCGACGTCGTCAGCTCGTGACGCTCAGTGCCTGACCCGCCGGAGTGAGCAGTAACGAGCCCCCCGACATGACATGTCAACGTTTTTCAAACGGTTACGGAGAGCTACAGGCGATCGGCCCGTTGCATCAGCGTGGCCGGATCGGAACCGTGCCGGCGACCACGCCTCCGCCGACGATGCCATCACCGACACCGGCGGCCTTCCGGCTCGCATCAGCCGAGGCCGGTTACGACGCGGGCAGCCGCCACAGCGTGACCTGGTGACCACCCGACGCGCACGTCAGATAGGCGCCCATCTGCTTGCAACCAGCCTGTCCGACCCCGGGCAGCGGCTGGATCAGCGTCGTCATCCACTCGCCGCGGATCCGGCTGGGCCGCAACTCGCCCAACCACACCTGGCCCTGCGTGTGCACCGGCGGCTCCACCAGCATCCCGTCGTCGATCACGTCGACGACGGTGGTGGCACCGGGTGCCTTTCCGCCCACGGCGACGAGCGCGAACTGGTGCGCCGTGGGATCCGGCTCGTCCGGAGGCACACCCGCGGCCAGTAGCGTGCCGGTGCGCGGATCGATCGTTTTGATGCCGGTCGTCGTCTGGACGCAGATCACGCTGCCGCAGCCGGTGACGGACTGAGCGGCGATGACCGGCACACCCGACCACAACTGCATCAGATCGGTCATCCGGTACGCGGCGATCGTCGACGACGGCACATCGGTCTCCACGAGCACCAGTCCGTCGACGAACGTCACCGTCGGTGTGGGAAACACGACGAAGGGCCGGCCCGGGGTGTGCGGCGCGGTATTCGGCGGCAGCTGCACGCTTCGCGTCGCGTGGGTGGCACCGGTCCCGAGGTCGATCACGCTGAGCGTCGCCGTCTCGACGAACGCCAAGTCGACCTCGGTGATCTCGGTGCACAGTTGGGCCATCATGGCGGCTGAGGCGCGAGTGTCTTCGCCGCCGAGGTAGGCCGCGCCACCAGAGTCATAGCCCGCGCTACCAGGAAAATAGCCGCACTGCCCGGGAAATAATCCACGCATTCCGACGGTGCCACGAGATGCCAGTCGTCGGCACCCGTGCGGACGTCGATGCCGGCCATCACGCCGCTGCCGTCGGGCATCGGGGATTCCACGATCACGTGCCCCGCGGCGTCGACGTCAACGAGACCGTCCGGCCGGCTCCACAGATGACGGCCGGTCCGCAGGTCGAAGGCTTCCGCCCGCACGGCGCCCGGCTCCATCTCGCCGACGCTCACGATGACCGTGTCACTGACGAGGTTCACGGCATCGGGCGTGGCCACCGCCAACGGCGACGTCCATCGCGTGCCGGCGGCCATGTCGACCACGGTGACCTGCTTCTTCGCGCTCTGCCCGTCCACCACGACGACCCGGTCGCCGAACGTGGTCATGACGGCGCCGACAGTCACCGGGATGTCCGTCAGCGGGCTGATCGGCGGAGGTGCCGCACTGGCCGCACCCGAGATCAAGAACAAGGAGAGCGCGGTCGGTACGACCACTCGTGCGGTCTTTGTCCATTGTGCTCGTTTAGTCCGTGAATCGCCGACCTCCGGGTCGAACGTCTCACCGAGGTCGATGATGTTCGGCGCGTCGAAGCCATGTGCCATTGCCCGAGCGTAGTTCGTGTTCGGGGTGCGGCGGCGGGCGCAAACCCGCCGCCGCACCCTTCGTCATGCGGAAGATCAGCTGGTGGCGATGCCTTCGCCACCGACAGCGCTCGGGCACGGTGACCGAGCCGACCGCGGCAAGCGCGCCGTCCGAACCGATTCGGAAGCTCGTCGACGATGCCGTTCGCGCCGGTTTGCACGTACAGGTAACGGCCGTCGGGTGTCACGGTGGCGTCGACGGTGCCCGGGTCCGTGGTCGTGTTCCCGAGCGCGTGCAGCGAACCGGTCGCGTTGTCGCGGTAAGCCGGAGACCGAGGCGCTGCCGGCGTTGGACGCGTAGAAGTGCCGTCCCGTCGGTCGCCACCCAGCACGTCGCCGCCTGGCCGGTGAGGGCTGAGTCGAGCGACGTCAGCGTGCCGTTGTGGTGCAGCGTGAAGGTCTCGACGGCGTTCGGGCCGGCTTCGGCGACCACGAGGTGGCCGTGCGCGTCGAACGTGACGCCGAACGGCACCGTGCCCGGCTCCACGTTGACGACCGGATGGGCGGACGGCCGGCCGTACGCGTCGATGTCGAACACATCGATGGCATTGGTGTTGGCTTTGGTCGTGACCAGGAGTTTGGAGCCGTCCGGGGTGAACGCGACCTGGCCGGGCGTGTGCGTGAACTCCGGCGCGGCGTGGGGTCGAGCCCGAGCGCGCGGTGCCACGACGGCACTCGCACGAGCGTGCCGTCGACCCGCACGTA
The DNA here is from genome assembly GCA_963797605.1 of uncultured Actinomycetota bacterium. Lineage (GTDB taxonomy): Bacteria > Actinomycetota > Actinomycetes > Mycobacteriales > Micromonosporaceae > DASQPR01. The sequence continues at coordinate 403,367 of CAWCPX010000017.1, forward strand.
GCCCTGGATCGAGCCGCCGTCGCGGGCGTTGAGCGCGTAGACGCGGTGGCCGTGCACGGTGATGCTGACCGGGAACGTGCCGCCGGAGGAGAGCACCTGGCGACGGGTGAGCCGATCGCCGCGCACGTCGAAGACGGTGATCGTGTTACTGCCCGCGTTGACGGCGTAGAGAGGCGTGGCTCGGCCGGTCGTAGACGAGCGAGCCCTGCGACGCGAGGTGGTCGACGACCGAGCCGGTCAGCACGCCGCCGTTGCCGCCGGTCGCGTACGTGCCCGAGGGGTGCAGGCTGCCGTCGGCGCCGCGGTTGTAGACGACGATCGCGTTACCGGCGGGGTTGTCGGTCTGCACGAACACGACACCGTGCGCGGTGACGGGGAAGAGGGGGATCGGCAGCGGACGGAGATGCCTGGGCCGGCCCGGCGACGAGGGCCGCACCGGCGAGTGCGACGACCGCCGAGGCGGCCGAGTCGGGTGACGCGACGAGAGAAGGGACGCATGACGCTCCAAACGGGTGTGGCGATCAGGACACTGAAGTTCGTATCCCGTCCGCTCCGCGTTTCGCGCGTTCGACTCGCCGAAGCCGCACTTCGTAATAAATGTGACGGAACGATGACGTCAGGTCGGGAGCCGCCAGAGCGTCAGGTTGCCGTGCGACGTGGCGCAGGCGAGGTAATCGCTCATCCGCAGGCAGGCGTCGGCGTCGACTCCGTCGAGCTGTTCGATGAGCGTGCGCAGTGGCTGCCCGCCGTCACCGACGGCCCGCTCCCCCACCAACCAGACCCGGCCCGCGCCCGCCGCGGGCACCGCGACCGTCTGCCCCTCGGGCGCGCTGATCACCGTCAACGGCATCGCGCCCACGGGGATCAGCAGGAAGTTGAGTGTGCCGAGCCCGGTGTCCGGCGTCGGGCCCGCGCCCGGCCCGAGGGCTCCGGTCGTCGGGTCGATCCTCGCGACGCCGTCCGTCGTGGCCAGGCAGTAGGCCGCTCCGCAGCGCTGTAACGCGTCGAGGTCCGCGATCGCGACGCTCGACCAGACCGGGTGCAGATCGGCGACCCGGAAGGCGTCCGCCATCGAGAACGGGATGTTGACATGCAGCAGCACCACGAGCCCGTCAACGATGGCGACCTGCGGCTGCGGCAGACCGCCCTCGCTGCGCAGCAGGCTCGGGTCGACGGCGAGATCGAGTGACCGGCTCGCGCGCAGGGTGCCGCTGACCATGTCGACGACGCGCAGGATCGGGTGGAACAGCGTCCGCGCACCGGAAATCGTCGGATCGAAGCACATCTCGACGAGGCCGTCCGCGACGCCGTGGGCCGGGTCGACGATGTCCTGTGTCGAGCAGTTCGCCGCGATCGGCAGCGTCCACCGCGTGGCCCCGCTCCGCACGTCGACGCGGTGCAGCACGGTGCCGCCTCCCGCCGCGGGTGTCTGCAGCGTGACGTCGCCAGCCGGCCCGAACTCGCTGAGCGCGTCGCGACTTCGCCACAGCCGCTCACCGGTCCGCGCATCGAACGCCTCGGTCAACGTGGTGCCGCCTGGCGACTGGGTCTCGGCGACCACGACGCCGGCGATCAACCGGACGTCGGCGTCGCCCGGTGCGACGTCGAGTGGCGCACTCCAATCGAAGCCGCGGCGTGACGCTTCCAGGTTGTAGGAGCGGATCACGCCGCGGCCGCTCCTGGTGCCGAGCACGACCGCTGCCGAACCGACCACGGCGACGTGATCGTCGGCCGCGACCGCGATCCGCGTGACCGGCGGCAGCGGCACGGGTGCGACGTGCGCGGCGGCTGAGAGCAGGAACAACACCGCGAATATGGGTACGGCCAGCCGAACCGGTCGCCCGAACCGCAACCTGACACGGGGGCCGCGCGCGGTCTCGGGAACAGCGCCGTGGTCTTCGCCGAGGTCGATGAACGCGTGCGGCAGCGCTGTGGGCGGCGCCCCCTCGTCAGGCATGCCCCCAAGCCTACGACCGCGAAGCGCCGACTCGGAGAGGATGACGGTCATCGCTATAGTGCCGGACTATGTACGGCCGCCATGCGATCGCGAGGTTCCGGACGTGACCGACGAGCTCAGCACCGCGAGCCGCTTTCTCGCCTACGTGCTGCGGCACCACCCGGACGAGATCGGCATCGAACTCGACCGGAGCGGCTGGGTCGACGTCGAGACGCTGTTGACCGCCGCGGCCGCGCACGGGCGGGGGATCGACCGCGATCTGCTCGACCGCGTCGTCGCCGGCACGGACAAGCGCCGCTACGAGATCGTCGACGGGCGGATCCGGGCCTCTCAGGGGCACAGCGTGCCGGTCGACCTGGCCCTGACCCCGACCACGCCACCGGCGTTGCTCTACCACGGCACGGTCGCCCGGTTCCTCGACCAGATTCTCCGCGAGGGCCTGGTGCCCAAGAGCCGCCATCACGTCCATCTGTCCGGCGACGTGGCGACGGCGGTCACGGTCGGCGCGAGGCGTGGCGATCCGGTGGTGCTACGGGTCGCGGCCGGCGCGATGCATGCCGACGGGTACATGTTCTTGCAGGCCACGAACGGTGTCTGGCTGACCGAACGGGTCCCGCCGGAGTTTCTCTCGCGTCAAGGCTAGAGCCACGAACACGAAATTGGTACGCGCCGGTCGCACGTCACCCGGCCGCCGTGGCGCCATGATGGCGAGCATGGATCCGCTCACTGATATCCGCGACCGCCCTCGAGCCGCTGCGAGCCGTGCACGACGCCGCCGGACCGTACCTGGCGGCGCTCAATGACCTGCCCGCCGTCGACCCGGCGGCGCTGCCGCTGCTCGACGAGCCTCGACGGGCCGCTGCCCGAGGACGGCGAGGGCGCGGCGGCGGCGATCGACCGGCTGGTCCGGGTCGGTGCGGCGGCGGCGACCCATTCCAGCGGGCCGCACTTCTACCACTTCGTGATCGGCGGCTCGACACCCGCGGCGATGGCGGCCGACTGGCTGGTCGCGCTGCTCGACCAGAACGTCGCGGTACGCGCCTCGTCGGCCTTCGCGACCCGGGTCGAGGACATCGCGATCCGCTGGCTGGTCGAGCTGTTCGGGCTGCCGGCGGCGTGGGGCGGCGCGCTGGTCGCCAGCGCCACCTTCGCCAACTTCACCGGCCTCGGCTGCGCCACGCACTGGTGGGCCGAGCGGCACGGCGTCGATTCCGCCGCCGACGGCCTGATCGGTCTGCCCCGGATGCCGGTGCTCTCCGGCGGGTACGTGCACGCCAGCGCCCGCAAGGCGCTGCAGATGCTCGGGCCACGGCAAGGACACCGTCGAGGTGTACGCGCGCGGACGCGGCCGGCCGGGTCGACCTCGCGCGCGTGGCCGCCCGGCTGGCCGCCCTGGGCGACCCGGCCGTGATCATCGCGAACGCGGGCGAGGTCAACACCGGCGACGTTCGACCCGATCGACGAGCTCGCCGACCTCGCCGAGCGGCACGGCGCGTGGCTGCACGTCGACGGCGCGTTCGGGCGTTCGCGGCGCTCTCGCCGCGCACGGCGCACCTGGTCGTCGGCATGGAGCGGGCGGACTCGATCGCCGCCGACGCGCACAAGTGGCTCAACGTGCCGTACGAGAGCGGGTTCGCGCTGATCGCGCGAGCCGGAGCGGCTGGGTCGCGCGTTCGGCATGCCGGGCGCGCCGTACTTCCCCGATCCGAGCGGGCCGCAGGCCGGCTACATGATGTTCGGCCCGGAATCGTCGCGCCGGGCCCGGGCCGTTGCCGATCTGGGCGACCCTCGCCGCGTACGGACGCGACGGCTATCGTGCCATCGTCGAGCGCCACCTCGACCGGCCCAGCAACTCGCGGCGCTGGTCGACGCCGCCGCGGACCTGGAGCGGCTGGCCGACGTACCGCTGTGCATCGTCTGCTTCCGCTACCGGCCGCCGGGCGTCGCCGAAGCCGACCTCGACGAGCTCAACCGCCGACTGGGTGCCGCGCTGCTGGCCGACGGCCGGGTCTACGCCGGCACGACCGTGCACGAAGGAAAGGTCGCGCTGCGCCCGGCGATGACCAACTGGCGGGTCACCGAACCGGATGTCACCCATTTTGTTGATGTCGTGCGGGAAATCGGCTCGCGCTTGTAACACGAAAGGACTACCAAAAAACAGTTCTAGCTTAAGTTACTGACGGGTTGGTATATCTACGGGCACGGTTCTCTCCCCACCCCCGGAGGACGTTGTGCCCAGAGTCAAAGCTGTCTCTGCCCTCGTGTCCGCGTTCGCAGCCGTCGGTCTGCTCCTCGCGGTCGCCACCCCCGCCCAAGCCGCCAGCAGCGTCCACTATGTGGCGCTCGGCGACTCCTACTCGTCCGGCGTCGGTGCCGGCAGCTACATCAGCTCCAGCGGTTCGTGCGACCGCAGCCCGAACGCGTACTCGGCGCTGTGGGCCACCGCTCACGCCCCGGCCGCCTACACCTCGGTGGCGTGCTCCGGCGCCACGACGACGACGGTGATCTCCAGCCAGCTGTCCGCGCTGAGCTCCGACGACGACCCTGGTCAGCATCACGATCGGCGGCAACGACGTCGGGTTCGCCAACATCATGGAGACCTGCGCGCTCGACGGCACGAGCGACTGCGTCGCCGCCGTTCAGGCCGCCGAGAACGAAGGCGCAGAACACGCTGCCCGGCCTGCTCGACACGACCTACAACGACATCCGTTCGCACGCGCCGAACGCGCAGTCGTGGTGCTCGACTACCCGGTCTTCTACCAGCTCGGGCACGCTGTGCATCGGGCTCAGCGCGACCTCGCACGCGAAGATCGACGAAGGCATCGACATGGTCGACGGCGTCATCAGCGCGGCCGCGGCCCGGCACGGGTTCACGTTCGCCGACGTCCGCAACCAGTTCGTCGGGCACCAGTTGTGCGCCGGCGGCACCAAGTGGCTGCACGCGCTGAACATCACCGACATCACCGAGTCGTACCACCCGAACGGCCGCCGGTCAGTCGGGCGGCTACCTGCCGGTCTTCACGTCCGCTGCCGGCTGACCCGATGTGAATCTGAGGCTGCGGAGAGTTTCCGGTGCCATAGAGCCTGTTGCTGAATTGCCGGTGGCGGGTGGGTGTGTCGGGCAGTGTGGTGGGGCCTGGGTGGGATGCCGGGCCCCACCGTCGTGTGGGGGCTGTTCTGCGGTGGGCTTGTCCGTGGTGTCGGGGGCTTGGTTAGGCGTGTTGGAGGGTGTGGAGGCGGCGGAGGTTGTGGGCGAGGGCGGCGAGGGTGAGTTCGGCGGTGCAGGCGGGCAGTCCGCGTAGGAGGAAGGTGCGCAGGCCGGTGCGGTCTTTGAGGTGGCCGTCGACGGGTTCGATGGTGGCGCCGCGTCGTTTGTAAAGGGCGGCGCCGTCAGGGGTGCGGAGGCGGTGGTGCATGGCCTGGGTTGCGGTGACGCCGTCGGGTGGGTGTCCGGTGGTCGGGTCGGTGGTGGCGGCGTGGTGCAGGTCGCGGCTTTTGCCGGTGGCGATGAGCCGGTCGGGGCCGGGTGCGGTGAGGTTGGCGTGGCTGTGGTAGCCGTTGTCGGCCAGGACGGTGCCGATGGTGGCGTCGGTGGTGGGGTCGGGTCGGATCGGGCGTAATGCTGCGGCGGTGGTGGTGGTTTTGTGGAGCATGGGCAGGAGTTGGTTGACGTCGCCGGTGTCTTGGACGAGGTCGCCGGCGATGATGAAGTGGTCCTCACTGGCGGCGAGTTGGGCGTTGTAGCCCTGGATGAAGCCTTTGCGGGTGGGCATCAGCCGGGAGTCGGGGTCGGTGCTGTTGCGCTGCGGCGGTGTGACCTTCTTGGATTTCCCGGTCGTGGTGGCGGTCGTGGGCGGTGCGTCGCTGCCACTGTTCGGTGTTGCCGCGGCCGCGGCGGCTGCTTCGGCTGCTGCTGCCTTGGCGGCTTCGACAGCGGCGCGGGTGAACCGATTATCGGGGCCGTGGTTGGCGGTGAGCCGGGCGGCTTTCGCCTCGGCCAGGGCGACGGGGTCGACACCGCGGGGGGTGCGGCCCGGGATCGATTCGGTGCGGGCCCGCCGCAGATAGTCCGCAGCCTGCCGCTGTTGGGTTTCGGACAGTTCACCGGCCCGGGCCTGTTCGGCGTTGAGTTCGTCCAGGCAGCGCCGCAGCCGGGCGGCCCGCTCGGCCCGACCCGCGGCGCCGCGCCCGCCCCCGTCGGGGGGTTCGTCACCGCGGCGGTCCGGCCCGAACAGGGCGTCCTGTTCGGCGTCGGCCGCCGCAGCCTGCGCCGCCAGTTCGGAGACCGTCACGACGTAGAAATCCCGGCGGTGGTTGGCGTCGATCGACGCATTCGCCGCGATCTTCGTGCCGTCGATCGCCACGATCCCCAACCGGACATAGCCGGCCCGGGCGCATACCGCCAGGACCTGCGCGAACAGATCGGTGACCTCGGCCAGATGCCGCTGCCGGAACCGGGCGATCTGGGTGTGGTCCGGGACGTCCTGGGCGCAGATCACCCGGAACGCCACATCGGTGTGACAGGCCCGCTCGATCGCCCGCGACGACCGCACCCCGTTCGCGTAGCCGTAGATCAGCAACGCCAGCATCATGGCCGGGTCGAACGCCCGCCGCCCGGCCCCACCCAACGCGTACCGGCCCGTCAACGCCCGCAGATCAAGGTGCCCGACCACGTCCAGGACCAACCACACCTGATGATCAGCCGGCAACCAATCGACCATGTCCACCGGCAACAGGAACCGCTGATCACGATCCACCGGCCGAAACCGCTTCGCCATCCCCCAATTATCGACGCATATCTATACAAAGACAACCAACATCACATATCGAAAACGCAACAGGCTCCATAGCGCCGCAAACTCTCCGCAGCCCGCTACTGCCTGGTTCCGATGATCACGGTGGCACCGATCTCGTCGTCGGTTGCCACTGCGGCGCGCAGGCCGGCGCGGCGCACGAAATCGGCGGCGACCGGCGCCTGGCGCTCGCTGGTTTCGAAAAGCACGTGACCGCCCGGTGCCAACCATTCCGGCGCCTCGGCCACCACCCGCCGGGCGATGTCGAGCCCATCGGCGCCACCGTCGAGGGCGACCCGTGGCTCGTGATCGCGCGCCTCCGGGGGCATCAGCGCAACCGCGTCACTGGGGACGTAGGGTACGTTGGCGAGCAGCAGATCGACCCGTCCGCGCAACAATCCCGGCAACGGTTCGAACAGATTCCCCTCGAACACCTGCCCGGTGGCGCCGAGGTTCCGACCGGCGCACCGCACGGCTGCGGATTCGATATCCGAGGCGTACAACTCCGCGCCGGCGACCGCCGCGACCATCGCCGCCCCGAGGGCCCCGGAGCCGCAGCACAGATCGACGACCACCGGCGCCCGGCCGGCCAGTGAGATCGCCTGGTCAACCAGGAATTCGGTGCGGCGACGCGGCACGAAGACGCCGGGTTCGATGCCGATCCGTAAGCCGTGAAACTCCGCCCAGCCGAGGATCTGTTCGAGCGGCAGCCCACCGACCCGCCGGTCGACCATGCCGGCGAGTTCGGCCGGGGTGCTCGCGGCCTCGATCAGCAGATCGGCCTCGTCTTCGGCGAAGACGCAGCCGGCCGCACGCAGTTCGCTGACGATCCGGGCCACGGCAGGCGGGCTGGGCTGCTTCATCGAACGCCTACTCTACCCAGCGAAGGCGATCCCCCGACCGGGCGTCACCGATCTCGGGGGTCGGCGCCTCGGGCCAGGAACGCGGCCAATGGCAGCGTGGCCGCACCCAATGCGACCGCGTCGCCGCCGAGCTGCGCTCAACTCGATCGTCACCTGCTCGTACGGGTGCGACCAACGCCTGCTCCTCGGCCGCCGCGCGGATCTGCGGCAGCCACGATTTGCCGAGCGCGAGCCCGGCCCAGCCGCCGAGCACGACCCGCTCCGGGTTGAACAGGTTGACCAGGTTGCCGATGCCGGCGCCGAGGTAACGTGGCGGTCTCCTCCAGCAGCGCCCACTCGACCGAGCCGCGTTTCGCGTGGGCGGCGTCGGCGATGAGTTCGTCGATCGCCGCCATCTCGCCGGTCGGGCCGATGCCGACGACCGGCGCGACGACCGGGGCCGCCGCACCCGGCGCGGCCCGACCGGATGCCGGCGCGGTGCCGCGAGCCTGCGCGTATCGGTCGAGGATGCCTTCGGCGCCGACGTACGCCTCCAGGCAGCCGCGGGCGCCGCAGCGGCAGACCCGGCCGCCGTAGACCAGCATGGTGTGACCCCATTCGCCGGCGCTGCTGCTGACACCCTGGTAGGGCGCGCCGTCGGTGATGACGGCCGCGCCGACACCGGTGCCGACCAGCGCGACGACGGCGTGCCGGGCACCTCGTGCCGCGCCGAACCACATCTCCGCCTGCGCCTGGGTCTTCGCGCCGTTGCCGACGAAGACCGGCGGGGTCACGCCGCGTTTGGCCAGCAGGTCGCGCGAGCCGGACGGCGTGCCAGCCGATGGTCGGCGCGTGCACGAGCGTCGCGTCGCCGTCTTCGACGATGCCGGGCACGCCGATGCCGATGCCGATCACCTGCGCGGGGTCGATCGGGCCGGGCATGACGGGTTCGCTTCCGTCGGAGGGCAGGGGCGGGCTCGGGTCGGCGAGCACGGCTTCGATGCCGGCCACGACCTCGGCGACGACGGCGTCCGGGGTCGGCCGGATCGATCGCAGCGGCCGCACGACCGAGGCGCGCCGGGCCATGCCCAGGTCGAACAGCTCGACGGTCACGCCGGTCTCGCCGACGTCGACGCCGATCACGTAGCCGTAGGCCGGGTCGACGCGTAGCAGCACGCGGGGCCGGCCGCCGTTGGACTCGACCTGGCCCGCCTCGATCACGAGCCGGTCCTCGATCAGATCGGCGGTCACGGTGCTGACGGTCGCGCTGCTCAGGCCGGTCAGCTGGCTCAACTCGAGGCGACTCAACGGGCCGTCGAAGAAGAGTTTGGACAGCAGCCCGGAGCGGTTCTGTCGGCGGATGTCGCGGGTCGTGGTGCGGCCCGCGTCGAGGCGCGTGTCGGCCGCCCGCATCAACTCGGTGCTCATCGGAATCTACAGCCCTCTCGTCGAGCGCCCGGCAATCGGCGGTGTCAGCGGCATGGCGCGCCCGGGCCACTACACGGTAGCCGTGGGATACCGCTCTCCCCAAGCCCCGTTAAGCCCGATTCGTCAGCCTGTTTCATCTTGACTCGGTCCGTCCGGCTTGGTTAACTCAGCACATAACTCAACACTCAAAATAAGTACCCCGGACCCGCCCGCGAAGGAGACCACCATGTACGACCGCGGCTTGGCGCCGGATTTCCGTTGGGGCGCGGCGACATCGGCGTACCAGATCGAGGGAGCGGTCGCCGAGGGTGGCCGTTCGCCGTCCATTTGGGACACCTTCTGCCGGGTTCCCGGCGCGATCGACAACGGCGACACCGGCGATGTCGCATGCGACCACTACCACCGCTACCCCGAAGACATCGCTCTGATGAAGCGACTCGGGCTGGACTCCTACCGCTTCTCGATCGCGTGGCCGCGGGTGCTGCCCGACGGCACCGGTCAGGCCAACGCGGTCGGGCTCGACTACTACGACAGGCTCGTCGACGGCCTGCTCGAAGCCGGCATCACCCCTTCGCCACGCTCTACCACTGGGACCTGCCGCAGGTCCTGCAGGATCGCGGCGGTTGGCCGTCCCGTGACACGGCGTACGCGTTCGCGGAGATGGCCGCGCTCGTCGGCCGGTCGCCTCGGCGACCGGGTGCACCGAGTGGTTCACCGTCAACGAGCCGCTGTGCTCGGCCTGGCTCGGGCACCTCGAAGGCAGCATGGCCCCCGGAGCGAAGGGACCTGGCTCTGGCCGTACCGGCGTCGCATCATCTGTTGTTGGGTCATGGCCTGGCGGCGGCGGCCGCGCGGGCTGCCGCACCGCGACCGATCCGCATCGGCGCCGTGCTCAACCTCAGCCCGTGCGAGCCGGCCACCGACGACCCGGCCGACATCGAGGCGGCCCGGCGCGCCGACGGCCACACCAACCGGTGGTGGCTCGATCCGCTGCTACGGTCGCGGCTACCCGCAGGACATGATCGAGGAGTACGGCATCGAGCCGCCGGTGCTCCCGGGTGACCTGGAGACGATCGCGGCCCCGATGGACCACATCGGCCTCAACTACTACTTCCGTCAGGTCGTGACCGACGACCCGGCGGGCGAGGCTCCGCACGCGAAGATGGTCAGCGTGCCCGACTGGACGCTGACGGCGATGGGCTGGGAGGTCCACGCCGACGGTCTGGAGCAGCTGCTGGTCCGGCTGACCGAGGAATACGGCGCGACCCGGATCTACGTGACCGAGAACGGCTCCGCGTGGCCCGACGAGATCGAGCCGGACGGCAACGTCGAGGACAAGGACCGCATCGACTACCTCGAACAGCACCTGGACGCGTGCGCGACGGGCAGCGCGCAGGGTGCGCCGGTCGCGGGCTACTTCGCCTGGTCGCTGCTGGACAACTTCGAGTGGGCGTACGGGTACGCGAAGCGCTTCGGTCTGGTGCACGTCGACTACGCCACGCAGCGCCGCACGATCAAGGCGAGCGGTTACCGCTACGCGGACATCATCAAGGACCATCACCAGCGCAGTTCGGTGCCGGTCTCGTAACTTCCCGGTCTTCCAGCGCTTCTGGCCGGAGCACAGGAATGGGGCGGCACACGCAACCGGTGCCGCCCCATTCCTGTGCCCGCGATGAGCGCCGCCGATCTCCGTGCTCCTCCACGTCGGGCAGCAAGCGGCGACGCCACCCGCCAGATCCGAGTCTGGCCGATGGCGTCGCCTCTACGACTATCCGAACGGCGTGCCGTCCCGGCCACCGTGTCATTGATCTTCTGGTCTCAGCTCCGCCAGTGCCGGATCGTGTCGCGGTACCAGATCGCGCTCTGCTTCGGCGTGCGTGCTGGGTGTCGTAGTCGACGCGGACGATGCCGAACCGCTTGTCGTAGCCGTAGGCCCACTCGAAGTTGTCCATCAGCGACCAGGCGAAGTAGCCCCGGACGTCGGCGCCGGCCGCCTGCGCGTCCGCGACGGCGGCGAGGTGCGCGGCGAGGTAGGCGGTGCGGTCGTCGTCGGCGACGAAGCCGGACTCGTCGGCGCTCGTCGTCGAACGCCGCGCCGTTCTCGGTGATGACCACGGTGCAGGCCCGGGTAGTCGCGGTGCAGCCGAACCAGCAGGTCGCGGAGGCCGTCCGGGCAGGATCTCCCAGCCCATCGCGGTGCGCGGCAGGCCGCGGCTGATCCGCCGCTCGACCGGCAGGCCGTCGTCGTCGTGCTCGCGGCCGTGCTCGTCGATGCCGGAGAAGACGGCGTCGGTGTAGTAGTTGACGCCCAGCACGTCGATGGGCGCGCAGATGATCTCCAGGTCGCCGTCGCGCACCGGGAGTCGCGACGCCCTGCGCGGCCAGGTCGGCGACGACGTCCGCCGGGTACGCGCCGCGCAGCAGCGGGTCGAGGTAGATGCCGGGCACCGAGGCCGTCCGCCCGCCGGGCCGCCTCCTGGTCCGTGACGCTGTCGGATGGCCGGGATCGCGTTGCCGAGGTTGAGCGTGATGCCGAGGTCGAACGGCCGGCCACCGGGCGCGACCTCGATCGACGCGGCCGACCGCATCCGCTCGGTGGCCAGGCCGTGCCCGAGCAGCAGGTGGTGCGCTGCGGCGATGCCGGCGGCGAAGTCCCGGCGGCCGGGCGCGTGCACGCCCGTACGCGTAGCCGAGCATCGCCGAGCACCACGGCTCGTTCAGCGTGGTCCAGGCGTCGACCCGGTCGGAGAGGCGCGTCGAAGACGAGCATCGCGTAGTCGGCGAAGCGGTAGGCGGTGTCGCGGTGCCGGCCAGCCGCCGGCGTCCTCGAGCTCCTGCGGCAGGTCCCAGTGGTAGAGCGTCACCCACGGGTCGATGCCCGGCGAGCAGCTCGTCGACGAGCCGGTCGTAGAACGCGAGCCCGGCCGGGTTGACCGGCGCCCCGGCCGCCCGGCTGGACCCGCGGCCACGCGACCGAGAAGCGGTACGTGTCGACGCCGAGGTCTTCGATCAGCGCGACGTCGGCCGGCATCCGGTGGTAGTGGTCGCAGGCGACGTCGCCGTTGTCCCCGTTCGTGACGGCGCCCGGGACGCGGCAGAACGTGTCCCAGATCGACGGGGTGCGGCCGTCTTCGGCGACCGCGCCCTCGATCTGGTACGCGGAGGTCGCCACGCCCCACCGGAAGCGGTGCCGACAGCCGGTCAACGACCGACAGAGCCGGCGCGATCTGCGTGGCGGTCATGTCCATGGGGGTGGTCTCCTAACTCTCAGCGAGTCGGCTGGACGTCGTGCAGCCAGCAGGCGACGGTGCGCGCTTCCGAGCCACCCGGCCCGCCGACCGGGCGGCCGAGCACCGGGATGTCCTTGTCGCACGGGTCGAACGCCTTCGGGCAGCGCGGGTGGAACGCGCAGCCGGACGGCATCGCCCGCAGGTCCGGCGGCGAACCGGGGATGCCGGTCAGCTCGCGTCGCGGCCCGCGCAGCGCCGGGAACGAGTGCAGCAGGCCGTCGCTGTAGGGGTGCAGCGGATTCCCGGTAGAGCGCAGCTGGCCGGCGCCTCTTCGACGATCCGGCCGCCGTACATGATGGCGATCCGGTTGGAGAACTCGACCAGCAGCGACAGGTCGTGCGTGATGAACAGCACCGAGAAGCCGAGCCGTTCCCGCAGCGACACCAGTTCGCCGAGGATCTGCCGCTGCATCACGACGTCGAGCGCGGTCGTCGGCTCGTCCATGATGACGACCTGCGGTTCGAGGGCCAGCGCCATCGCGATCATCACGCGCTGCCGCATGCCGCCGGAGAGCTGATGCGGGTAGCTGTCCAGCCGGTCCGCCGAGATGCCGACGAGTGAGAGCAGTTCCTTGGCCCGGTCGTAACGGGCCGCACGGCTCATCGTGGAATCGTGCGCCTTGATGCCGTCCATCATCTGCGTCGAGACCTTGTGCACCGGGTTGAGCGAGTTCATCGCGCCCTGGAAGACGATCGACGTCTGTGCCCACCGGAAGCGCCGCATGTCCCGGTCTTCGAGGGACAGCACGTCGTAGGGGTCTCCGACCGGCGGGTGGTAGATGACCTGGCCGCCGCGGACCACGCCGGGCGGCGGCAGCAGCCGCATCAAGCCGTACGCGAGCGTGGACTTGCCGCTGCCGCTCTCCCCCGCGAGGCCGAGCACTTCACCGCGGTGCAGCGTCAGGCTGACGTCCTTGACCGCTCGCACCGATCCCGGGCCGAAGCCGTAGTCGACGTCGAGATTGCGGATCTCCAGAACCGGCTTCTCAGCGACGATCGTGGTCACCGGTCACCACCCTTCGTGCCGAAGCTGATCGTGTCGTTGCTGGCCAGCGCCGGGGCGGGTTCGACCACGCGCGGTGCCTTCGTGCCCTTCGGCAGAGGCAGGTCATCGTCGCGTACGACCGGCGTGAAGCCGACGCGCATGCGCTTGTAGCCGGTGCGGGTCCGGATGCGGTGGCCACCGCTGTCGCGCAGCCGCGGGTTGACGAACTCGTCGATGCCGAAGTTGAGCAGGGCGAGCGCGGTGCCGAGAAGCGCGATGGCGAGGCCGGCCGGCACGAACCACCACCACGCGCCGAGCGCGAGCGCCTGCTGGCTCTGCGCCCAGTAGAGGATGGTGCCCCAGTTCCAGTCAGCGGTGCCGCTCACGCCGATGAACGCGAGCGTGATCTCCGACATGACGGCGAAGATGACGGTGCTGACGAAGTTCGTCGCGATGACGGCGGTGAGGTTCGGCATCAGCTCGAACAGCACGATGCGGTAGCCCTTCTCACCGCTGGCCCGGGCCGCTTCCACGTAGTCTCGCCGTCGCATCGACAGCGTCTGCGCCCGCAGGATCCGCGCGCCCCAGGCCCAGGACGTGCAGCCGATGATGATCGCGACGGTCGTGTCGCCGGCGCTCGGCAGTGACGACGTCACGATGATGATCAGTGGCAGCGCCGGGATGACGAGGAAGACGTTGGAGATGGCGGAGAGACCGTCGGCGCCGAAGCCGCTGATGTAGCCGGCCGTGACGCCGAGGAGCACCGACAGGATCGTCGCGATGATGCCGGCGAGGAAGCCGACGAGCAGCACGCTGCGCGCGCCGACGAGCACCTGGCTGAAGATGTCCTGGCCGAGGTGGGTGGTGCCGAACCAATGTTTCGCGCTCGGGCCCTGGAGCAGATCGTGACCGCGCTCGGACGGGTTGTAGGGCGCGACCCACGGCCCGACGATCGCCAGGACCACGTAGAACGCGGCGATGATGAGCCCGACCGCGGACTTCTTGTTGGCGATGAACCGGAAATGCCGGCGGCTGGGCCGTGCCTCGGGGGCGTCGGCACCTCCGCTGCTGACCGATGCGAGTTCGGTGGTCGTAATAACGGCCATGGCTCAGCCCTCCCGACGCGTGCGTGGGTCGAGGAACAGGTAGACGATGTCGGCCAGCATGTTCGCGGCGAGCACGGCGAGCGTGATCACGAGGAAGATGCCCTGAATCAAAGGGTAGTCTTCCGAGCCGACCGCGTTCAGAAGTTGATATCCGATTCCCGGATACGAGAACACGATCTCGACGAGTAGCGCGCCGCCGACGATGAATCCGAGCGAGAGCGCGAAGCCGGAAACGTTCGGCAGCAACGCATTGCGGGCCGCGTAGCTGAACATGACGCGCCGGTCGCGCAGGCCCTTCGCGTGGGCGACGGTGATGTAGTCCTCCGCCCCGACGGTCACCATCATGTTGCGCATCGACAGGATCCAGCCGCTCATCGTGGTGACGAGGATGGTCGCGGCCGGCAGCACGCTGTGTAGTAGCGCGCTGTTGATGAAGGACCACGACCAACTCGGGATGACACCCGGCGAGAAGCCGCCCGACGACGGGAAGGTGCTGCCCGGCCCGGTCAGCAGGAAGATCACGATCAGGCCCAGCCAGAAGTACGGCACCGAGCTGAGGAACGTGGTCGCGGGCAGGAGCGCGTCGACCCAGCCGCCCCGGCGCCAACCGGCCACCATGCCGGCCGTGGTGCCGATGAAGAAGCTGAGGATCGTGGTGAGTCCGATCAGCGCGATCGTCCACGGCAGGCTGCTCTTGAGGATCTCCGACACCGGCGTCGGGAAGTAGGTGAACGACAGCCCGAGGTTGCCGTGCGCGAGCTGTTTCCAGTAGTCGATGTACTGGTGCCACAGGCTCTCGTGCTTGTCGAGTCCGAAGAGCACGTAGAGCGAGTGGATCGCCTGGGTGCTCAGCTGACCCTGGAATTTGCTCATCACCGACAGCACCGGGTCGCCGGGCATCAGTCGCGGGATGAAGAAGTTGATCGTGATCGCGGCCCACGCGGTGAAGATGTAGAACCCGATCCGCTTGAGTATGAAGCTCATGCCTGCACCGCCGAAGTCGTCGTGTTCTTCTTCTCGGCCGCCACCGTTTGCTCGTCGTAGAGCCAGCACGACGCCCAGTGCCCCTCGGCGTCACCGATCTCGATGCGCGGTGGCAGGTCGACCTTGCATCGGGCCATCGCGTGCGGGCACCGCGGATGGAAACGGCAGCCGGCCGGCGGTGCGATCAGGCTCGGCGGCTCGCCGCTGTCGTTGACGGCGTATTTCCCGCCCTCGCCGGTGATCAGGTCGGGGTCCGGAGCCGACGCGATGAGCAGCCGCGTGTACGGGTGAGCGGGCGCCTGTGTCACCGTCTCGCTGTCGCCGCCCTCGACCATCCGGCCGGCGTACATGACCATCGTCTCGTCCGCGAAGTAGCGCGCCGAAGCGATGTCGTGCGTGATGTAGAGGATCGCCAGGTGCAGCCGCTCTTTGAGATCGCGCAGCAGGTTGAGTACGCCGAGGCGGATCGACACGTCGAGCATCGAGACCGGCTCGTCGGCGAGCAGCACGGACGGGTCGGCACCGAGTGCCCGGGCGATCGCCACCCGCTGCCGTTGCCCGCCGGAGAGTTCGTGCGGGAACTTCGACAGGTAGCGCTCGGCCGGGGTGAGGCTGACTCGCCGGAGCAGGTCCGCGAGGTTGGCCTCGAGTTCGGCGGCATTCTTCCCGGCGTGGCCGTGGATGCGCAGCGATCGGGTGAGGTGGTAGCGCACGGTGTGGATCGGATTCAACGACGCGAACGGGTCCTGCAGGATCAACTGAACCTGCCGGGCGTACGCGCGGAATCGACGACCGCCACGCACCGTGGTGCTGGTGCCGTGCAGCCGGATGTCGCCGGCGGTGCGGGGATAAAGCTGGCCGAGCAGGCGGGCCACGGTCGACTTGCCCGAGCCGGACTCGCCGACGAGGGCGGTCACGCGGCCCCGGCGCAACACGAGGTTGACATCGTCGACCGCGTGGACGAAGCGGGCCGGCCCGCGCAGTAACTCGCGACCGTGCCGGCGGACCGGGAAGTGTTTGGTAAGGCCCTCGGCCTCGAGCACCACGTCGTCGTCGGTGCTCGTCGTGTCGTTCTCGCGCGTGGTGGTGGGGGCGACTGTCATTCCCGCGTCCGTCCTGCCCAAAGCGGTGTGGTGTGGATATTGCTTGCCGGGTCTCCCCGGACGGCGGACCGTCCGGGGAGACCCGTGGAGCGTGTTACGTACTACCGAGTCAGGACGTCGCCGGCACCAGGTGCAGGACGATGTCGAGCGAGTTCGGCAGGGTCGGCTGAGCGGGCGAGTACGGGTTCGAGTCGTCCGGCCAACCGGTCCAGTGCTGGGTGCTGTACTCGCCGCCGGCGTTAGCCGCCATGAGCGGAACCATCGGCTCCTGGTTGACGAAGATCTGCTCCAGCGTGTTCATCGCGGCGGTGCGGCTCGCGTCGTCGGCCGCGGTCCGGTACGCCTTCAGAGCGGCGGTGGCGTCGGCGTTGTTGAAGCGACCGTAGTTGCCGCTCGATCCGCCGGTGCCTTCGGGCTGAACCGCACCCGCAGCGCCGTCCATGATGTTCTGGTAGAGGTCGTACGGCGTCGCGCCACCGTTGGTCCAGTGGAGCACGGCGTCGAAGCTGCCCGTGTCGACGTTCTTCGTCCAGGCCTGCTCGTCGGCCTTGTCGACCTTGGCGGTGATGCCGATCTTCGAGACGTTGTCCGCGATGATCGCGAGGTCGGTCTGGTAGTCGGACCAACCGGACGGGTCGGACAGCGTGAACGTGACGGGCTTGCCGTCCTTGCCCTTCAGCGTGTTACCGGAGAACGTGTAGCCGTTGCTGGTCAGCAGCGCCTTCGCACCCGCGACATCGACCGTGACGTTCTTGTTCGCGTACTGCGGGTCGATGAACGACGTTCCGGCCGGCGTCGGGATGCCGGTGATGTTGGTGACCTCGGGGTAGAAGTAGCCCGACTCACCCTGGTTGAAGATGTCGTCCTTGTTGATCACCATGCCGATCGCGCGGCGCAGGATCGGGTCGTTCAGCGGCGCCTTCGTCGTGTTGAACCACAGGCCGTGGATGCCCAGCGTCGGCGGGAACCAGAGCTTGTAGTGCGGGTCCTTCGCGGCGTAGATCGTCTTCGCGTTCGGGATGAACACGAAGCTCCACTCCGACTCGCCGTTGACCAGGGCGGTCGTCTGCGTGTCGTTGCCGCTGTAGGAGGTGTACCGAAGCTCGGTGACCTTCGGCGCCGTCTGCCAGTAGCCGCTGCGCTCGTCGAGCACGATCGTCTGCGGCGTGAAGGACTTCAGCGTGTACGGGCCCGTACCGACCGGCTTCTGGTTGGTGTCGGTCGTCGGGTCGGCCATCTTCGACCAGATGTGCTGCGGCACGATGAACGACTGCAGGACCTTGAACACGTTGACGAACTGCGACTCCGCGAACGTGATCGTCGCCGTGTTGCCGGAGGACGTCGCGCCGCTGATGTTCAGGGCCTGCGGGTTGAGCGCCGGCTTCTGCTGCATGAGCGTGAACGTGTAGGCGATGTCGGCAGCGGTGAACGCCTGGCCGTCGGACCACTTGACGCCGTCACGCGCGGTGAAGACGACCTGCGTGTAGTCGGCGTTCCAGACGGCCTTCGTGGCGAGCCAGGGCTTACCCGGGTCGGCCGGGCGCACCGGGTTCATCATCTCGAGGGGCTCGTAGATCATGTACTTGTAGCCGAGCGACGAGCCGGCCGACGAGCTGAGGAACGGGTTGCTGTTGTTCGTCTGCGTCGCGTTCGGCATGCCGATGTTGAGCACGGTCACGGCCTTGTTGGTGCCGGCCTTGGAACCGCTACTGGAACACGCGGCGATGCCGGCGGCCGACATCAGGCCGATGGCGGCGATAGCAACGGTGCGGGTGAGGCGCATGGATCCTCCTTCTCAAAATGCCCGAACTTCATATGGGGGTATGATGCGCGTTTGGTGCGGGGTGGGCGTTGGTGCGGGGGTGGCGCTGGTGCGGGTCGAGCATTTGGTGCCGTGTGGGCGTTCCTGCGGATTCAACATTTCTGGTGCGTTCGAACATTGGTGCCGGTGAATATTCGGTGCGGTGGACGTGGTGCATCGGACGGCCCGCAAGGAGGGTCGACCTTGGCGTTGTCGGATCTGTCAGGCGGCCGCGGTAGTGGAACCTCGGACGACCAGGTGGGTGGGGATGACGTTCGGCGCCTGGTGCATGGGGGTGCCGGCGAAGTGATCGAGAAGCATCTGCGCGGCCGTCGCTCCCATTTCGCGGAGCGGCTGTCGCACGGTCGTCAGTGGCGGTTCCGCGTGGGCGGCAGCGGGGACGTCGTCAAAACCGACGACCGCGATGTCATCCGGCACGCGCCGCCCTTCCTCTCGCGCGGCCTGCATGGCACCGACCGCGGAGAGGTCATTGTGGGCGAAGATGGCGTCGAACGTCGATGCCGGCGGCAATGGCCTGCTTCACGGCCAGACGCCCGGCGTCGAAGGTGAAGTCACCCTCGAACACGAGTCTCGGGTCGAGCTTCCGGCCGGCTCCCTCGAACACCTCGGCGAAGCCGTCGAGGCGCTCCTGGGTGCAGCCGAAACTCTCGATGCCGGTCACCACCAGGGGCCGAGTGCGCCCGATCGCCAACAGGTGTTTCGCCGCCGACGCACCGCCGTCACGGTTGGTCGTGGCGACCGAGGGGAACTGCGGTTGATGGCCGCGGTCGTCGATGAGCACGACCGGCAGCCCGCGCCGGTGCAGATCGGTGATGTAGTCGAGGGTGTTTTCGGGCTCGATGACGAGCAGCCCGTCGAACGACTTCGCCGACACCTGCGTCGCGAACTGGCGCATCGACTCCTCACCGCGGTTGCAGGTGAACAGCAGCAGCCCGTAACTCTCGCTCTCCAACACGTCGACCGCGCCCTGTAGGACGTCACCGATCCACGGCCACGAAAGCGAGGGCACGAGCATGCCGACGATCCGGGTGCGACCGCGCGCCAGACCAACCGCGCGCGCGCTCGGCACGTATCCGAGGTCATCGATTACTTGGCGCACTCGGGACGCGGTCGCGACATCGAGCTCGCCCTTACCGTTGAGCACTCGGGAAACCGTTGTTTTACTGACGCCAGCCTGGGCGGCGACATCGGCGATCGTGATCGGCATGCCACCCTCCCTCACGTGACGACGTGCTCCGGAACCGGTTTCGGAAGCGGTTCCGTGGCACGAGTCAACCTGAGTGACGTGGGCCACGTCAATAACGCGGAGGTAACAACTGATACTAAATTCAAGTCGCGAAAGAACTAGGCACGTCATCGCCCGACACAGAGATGTAACAAAGTTGTCGCATGTGGATTACCGCGCGGTAGCGGACGGGACACGTGCCCCGTCCGCTACCGCCCGCGTCAGAAATTCAACGACAGCAACGCGGACGGGTCGACGATCGGCACCTCCCAAACACCGCCGGCGCCGTCCGGGTCGATAACGCTCGTGCCACCCGAGGCGAAGAACGTCACGATTTGCGTCTGTCCCGGCACGTTCGCTTGCGACGAAGCTCGGATCGAGCAGGAATCCGTGTGGATTCTTCCCGGCTTGTGCCGTCTTGTCGTTGCGATAAAGGCTCTCGCGGTCGAATAGATGCCCGGCGGCGAGAACCGTATAGTTCGTGGGATTTGGCACGGTTTGATCGCCAAACGCGTTCTGGAACAGCACCCGTTTCGCCGAACTCCCGGGCGGCGGTGACAGGCGCAGCAACGGCGCGTACGGTTCCGGGCCGCCGGAACGGTCGAGCCACGTCTCCTGCGCGAGCACGGCCTGGATCGCCAACGCTCCCGGTGCCGGATCGAGCACGGGTGCGTCACCGCGCAGCGGCATCGACTCGGTGAAGTTGTCGTTGCCGCCGTTGAGCAGGCTCGGCTGGCGCAGTGCCAGGTCCTGTTCGACGAGCGGCCGGAAACTCGGCGACAACCGGGCGATCTCGGAGATCGGGCCGCCCGACACGTTCAGCGCGAGCACCCGGACCTTCGGGTCCACGCCGCCGAGCATGACGCCGTAGATCCCGCCGAAACTCTGGCCGTAGTAGCTGACGCCGGTTTCCCGCAGGTCGTTGTGGCCGTCGCCGTCGACATCGAGCCCGTGACCGATCGCGCGCACCAGTGACATCACGTCGGCGACGGTCTCGGTCAGGCCGTCGCGGTCGGAGACGGCGGCGTCGGCGGCCGGCTGGATCGGCGCGCCGACACCCTCGGTGCTGGTGATGATGCCGTCGCCGTTTTGATCAACCCCACGAGCATGCGCCGGTACGGAGACCGTGCCGCTCGCCGTCGTGATGTTCCACGTGCTCAGTGGCCCGAACCCGTGGCCGACGACGTCGGTGCCGATGGTGGCGATGCCGTGGAGCGCGTTGAGATCGGCGGCGAGGAACACGTTGCTGTCGGACCCGGTGAACCCGTGGCCGAAGATCGCGACCGGCCATCCGCCGGCGGGCTCGGTGCCGCCCGGCACGATGAGCACGAACGGCAACCGCGCCTGACCCCGCGCCAACGGGCCGAACAGCCGCGTCGGCGTCGTCGGGATCACGGTGTCGCCGTTGAGCCAGGTCGGCGCGAGGAACGACCCGAACACGTAGCGGGCGGCGCCGGTCGCGGACGTGATCGGCACCGCCGCCGTGTGCAGGCCGCCGATCGAGCCGGTGTCGGCGGTGTAGCTGAGCGTGGTGCCGGCGGCCGGCACGTCGGCGTCGATATGCAGGCCACGCGCGCCTGGGGCGATGCCGGCGAGCGCGTACGCCAGACCGGAATCGAGCTGCTGACGGATGCGCAGCAGCGGGCCGGTAGCGCTTTCGGTGGTGAACGTCGTCTCGGCATCGGGGATGCCGCTGCCGTGGCCACCACGCAGCCGCAGTTCGTAGGTCGCGTCGGGGGCGAGCTGATCGACCGGGTGCGCGTAGACGGTATGGGTGGCGGCGTCGTAAACCACCCGATTAACCCCGATCGGCGCCGCATGCCGCGTGTCGACACGTGTCACCATTGTCGCGGCGGCGATCGCGGCCGGGTCGACGCTCGCGGAGAAAGTCAGCGAGAGGCGCGGGTCGATGTCGAAGCCGTCGAGCTGGTTGAGCTGCTGGACCGTGTTGCAGTCGGTTGGCCGGACCGCGCAGTCGGGCATCGGCAGAGCCACCCGGCGGCCGGTCAGCTGCAGCGGGTCGCGCACCGTCAGCGCGTTCGTCGGGAAGAGGGTCACCGCGACCCCGTGCTCGGGACCGTTGGCCGAGGCCGCGCTCGGCAGCGCGATGGCGGTGACGCATAACGCCACGGCCCCGACCGCGGCCAGCGCGCGCCGGGTCGCCAGGGGACGACTCATGGGGGGCTCCTTTGTGTACAGCGATGGACACATGTGGATTTGATCATTGTCACTCTAGGACGCCTGTGGGCACGCCCACCAGAGTCTGAGCGCGCTCGCGACCCTTGACTTTCGGAAGCCGATGCTCGGGCGCGGGCGGTGCGAGATCACCTGGTGCGGCGGGTTGACCGCGGCGGAAGCGCTATGACGGGTGACGGCGACCGCGGCTGATGCCAGGCTCACCGGCGCGCTCGCCCGATCGATCGCGGGCGGTGGCGGCGCCGCGGTGACTCAGCCTCGGCTGCGGTGCGAGCGAAGCTCGGCGGACTGTGGCAGGCGCCCAGTGGCGGGCAGATAGGTCGGCGAGATGCCCGGCATCACGCCGTCTTCGGCCGGCTCGCGGGGGCGCACCGGGGCCGCTCGGCGCTGCGCGGCACCGCCGAGCCGGCTGGGACCGCTGTCCATCGCCTCCCGGTTGGAGCCGCGGGTGAACTCCTCGTCGCTCATCATCGTCAACGCGCCGAACACGAGACCGAGCAGTGCCGCGATCGCGATGACGACGATCGGCACGACGAGCACGACCGGACTCACGCCGCCGACGGCGTCGATGCCGGTGGACAGGTGCACGCGGACGGCTGCCATCGCCACGTAATGCATCGAGCACACGACGACCGCGAAGCCGAACGACGCGACCGCGATCGAGATTCCTCGCTCGAGCGCCACGGCGCACCACAGCGCACCGGCCGAGCCGATGACGGCGACCGCCAGGGAAACGATGACCAGGTCACGGCGATACGTCATCGTCCCGTCGATGCGGATCGCGGCCATGCCGAGGTAGTGCATCCCGGCGACGCCGCCGCCCATCACCACCCCACCGAGGAGGATCTTGTAGAACTTCGGCCGGCCGAACCCGACGATGAAGAGGCCGGCGGCAGCGGCGCCAACGGCGGCGACCAGACTCAGCGCCGTCAGTCCCAAACCGAACCGGACCGGGCTGGCCGGCACGTCGAATCCGAGAATCGCCATGTAGTGCATCAGCCAGACACCGACACCGCCGATCGCGAACGCCGCCAGCACGAGCCAGCGAGCCCGCCGGCCGGCCGAACGCGAACGATGGGCGCGAGCGGCACAACTGAAGCCGAGTTGGGCTCCGATGACTGCCAGCACGAACGAGAGGATCGGGTTCACGGCTCCGTACGCGAATTGATGGACCACCGGCATCGGCATGGCGGGATCACCTCCGTCACACAGGAATCATGGCGACGCACGGTGACGACACACAAACTGTGCGTCATCATGACGTTGCCATGACATTGCCAGCTGATCGACGTACATAAATCCCTATTCGTCGGTATGTCGTCGGCTGACTGGTTTCACCGCCTGACAGAACCGTCTAATGTTGACGGATCGTGTTCCGACCGCCGGTGCGTGCCGGCCAAACCCGTACCCGAGGCGGTCATGCATGCGCTCCGCACCCTCTGACGATCCGGTCGCCGCATTACTGCCCGACGCGATGAAAATCCTGATCGCCGGCGATGTCGGAGTCGGCAAGACCACGTTCGTCGGCGCGGTGAGCGAGATCCGCCCGCTGCGGACCGAGTCGACGCACAACGGCGGAGTCGCGATGGACTTCGGGCGCATCACGCTGCGCGACGACCTTGTGCTCTACCTTTTCGGCACACCGGGCCAGGACCGATCTTCGCGATTGTGGGACGAATTGGCGCTCGGAGCGGTCGGCGCCGTCGTGCTGGCCGATCCGCATCGACTCGGCGAGTGCGGTCGTTGCGTCGACTACTTCCAAGAGCGGGGCACGCGTTTCATCCTCGCCGTCAACCGCTTCGACTCCGGTCCGACGATGCGGCCGGCCGAGGTCACCCGGGCACTCGGGCTCGATCCCCAGGTCCCGGTGTTCTTCTGCGACGCCCGCGATCGCGAATCGTGCAAGACCATGCTCGTCGCTCTGATCGAGCATGTGATCTCGGCCAACCGGGAGTCCGTGCCGTCGTAGCGGGTTTCCGACTCGACGGCGGCTTCGCACTCCCCGCGAGTCTCGGGATGTACGGTTTCCTTTCTGTTTAGTGACGATTTGCCGCCTAAACGGACTATAACGACTCAGCCGTTCAGTCGAACATGACTTCACAACAGAAACTTCCTTCACACGCATCCCACCGGTCGACCCCGCCATGCGACCCGTGAGTCGTGGTCGCACGCCTGTGCTAACGTGGCGCGATGACCAGCGTTTTTCAGGCATCGCTGTTCGATATGACGACCGAGATCGCGCCCAGACCGCTCCCCGGTGACATCGAGCGCACCGACCTCTCGCGTGGCGCCTGGATCGACGTGTGCCGCGGTTGGATGCGGGGCGCCGACGAGCTTTATGAGCACCTTCGCGCCGACGTGCCGTGGCGGGCTGAGCGCCGCCAGATGTACGAACGGGTTGTCGACGTGCCGCGCCTACTCTGCTTCTACGACGAGGGTCAGACCCTCCCGCATCCGGCTCTCGAGGCGGCCCGCTCGGCACTCGACGATCATTACCGTCCGACGCTCGGCGAGCCGTTCCGCACGTCCGGCCTGTGTTACTACCGCGACGGTCACGACAGCGTCGCCTGGCACGGCGACACGATCGGCCGTGGCTCCCTTGAGGACACGATGGTCGCGATCGTGTCGGTCGGCTCGCCCCGGGCGCTGATGCTGCGGCCCCGGCTCGGCAGCGGCGGTCATGGCGAGACGCTCCGGTTGGAACTCGGACATGGCGACCTGCTCGTCATGGGTGGCAGCTGCCAGCGCACGTGGGAGCACTCGGTGCCGAAGTCCGCCCGGCCGACCGGCCCGCGCATCAGCATTCAGTTCCGGCCCCGAGGCGTCCGCTGAGCCTCGGGCTCCCGAAAGATCGATCCCTCGGCGGCAGCCGCGAGGCGGCCGCGGCCACGGAAGCGCAGGGGCCGCGGAAGAGCAGCGGCAGCGGCGATCAGCCGCGCAGCGGTTCGCCGTGGCTCGCGTTGGCCCGGCCGCGGCCCCAATATGCCTTGGCCGACATGCGTCCGGGCGCGACACCACGTGCCGCCATCGCGCCACTGATCGTGGAGACGACGCCGGCCTCGCCGAAGACGTACGCGTGCGCGCCGGCCGGCACGTCGAGATCCGCCACGGCGTCGAGCAGCGCCTCCGATTGGCCGGCGGGACGACCGTCGCGGTGCAGCCACGTCCACGAGAGCACGATGTCGTGGCGCGGATCGATCTTCGTCTCGTCGGCGGCGTCGGCGACCTCGACCACGACGTCGGCGCGCGAGCCGGGCGGCAGCGCCTCGACCATCGCGGCGATCGCCGGCATCGCGACATCGTCACCGACGAACACGTGCGAGTCGACCTCACGGGAGAAGGTGATCTTGCCCCGAGGGCCGACGGCCTCGACCGCGTCACCCGGTCGCAGGCCCAACGCCCACCGAGCGCCCGGCCCGGCGCTGTCGGTCACGATGTGCAGGTCGACGACGCGGTCCACGTCATCGAAGCGGCGGATCGTGTAACGACGACGGATGATCCGGCCGTCGGACGTGTCGGCGAGGATCATCAGGTCTTGGCCGACCTGGTAGGCGAAATGGGCCAGATCGTCGCCGGTGAGCCGGACGAGCAGGCTGGCGGTGCCGATCTCGTGGATCTCCAACACGCGCAGGTTCAGCTGGCTGACCTCAGGCGCACGGGACAGGAACGCCTCGGTCGTCATGTCGCCGCCGGGCAGTGTCGGCACGCTGTCGCTCACGATCATCTCCAGCTCATCGGTCGGTGCACGCCGGTCAGTCAACCACGATGATCCACGTCGAGGATCGGTCTGACCATGCGATTCGGGCTTCGATGTCCATCATGACCCCGAACCACGGCGCCGCCGACGCCGGGAGATCTGTGTCACGAACTCGCCGGAACGGGCGGTTCGTCGCGGTCACCCGTACCCGTGAAAAGACCTTGATCTCAGGTCTGCATGCCCACGAGGTCGCCGAAACGAAAGACTCCCGTCCGGCACCCACGGGGGAAGGCAACGGACGGGAGATCTACTTCAATGTAACCCGCACGTCTCCACGGCGAAAGTCCTTGATGCCACAAATTCATGACGGATTTCTGTCAGCATGCTGTCGCGTCTCATCGCCGGAAAGTCACGGCCCGGCACCGGTCGTCTTCGCGACACGCGCGGTGGACGGCGAATGTCGGAGGCACGAACTAAGGTGCGAAGCATGCGAGAACGCTTACGCACCGGCGTGGCTGACGCTCTGCTGTGTCTCATCGTCGTCGCGCTCGTCGTCGAACTCTGGATCACCCGGTCGGCCGGCTCCCGTTCCACTGTGGAGTTGGCCTGGTTCTCGGGCGCCTGCGTCGGCGCCCTCCTGGCGATGTTGTTGGCCCGCATGGCCGCCCGGCGTGCCCGAGCCGACGCGGCCGAGGCCGATCGCGCCGCCGCCGCCGCACGAGAGGAGGCGTTCGAGGCGCAGGTCGCGGCACGCGCCGACGCCGTCCGCGCCGCGCACGTCTCGGTCGATGCCGCCGTCAACGAGATCATCGTCGAGATCGTGGCGGCCCAGCAGGCGATCGTGCGCCAGGCCTACCCCGATGACATCCTCATGCGGCTGCGGTCGGCCGAAGACAACGCCCACGCGTCCCTGGAGATCCTGGGGGGCGCCGGTGCGGTGATCAACGCGGGCGGATCGGCGGGCGCGCAGACCGCTGCCGAGGCCGAGGCGGCCACGCGGTCCGAGACCGCCGCGGAGACCGATGCCACGGCCGTCCCGACTCAGTCAGCTGGTTCCGAGGCCCCCGCGACCGCGCTCTCCCGATAGCGACTCGGCCCGTTCCGCCAGATCGGCCGCGTCGTGCATGTTCTGACGCTTGATCGCGATCGCGGCGCCGGTCGCGATGACACCGGCCAGCACCGAATAGAGGGCGAGCCGAGTTCCGACCGTGTTGACCGGCGAGTCCTGATCGAGTGGTGCCGACCGTTTGGTCATGATCACAGAATATCGCCAGCGTAAGCCGCCGACCTGCGGTTCGGTGAGAGTTACCGGAGTCACGCATCGAGTGATCGACACGTCGTCGCCCGAGCCTCGCCGGTCGCGTTCCCGGTCCACCGTGCCCGACCGCGCTATCCTTTCGACCATGTCGACCGTCGCGCGCACCCGGATCCAGCTGTGGATCTATGGTCTCGCGGCTCTCGTCCTGACCGCCGGCCTCGCGTCGCCGTCGACCGCCGTCGCCGGAGCCGGTGCCGCCGCTGCGCTGCTCGTCGTCACGACGCTGCTGGCCAGCAACGTCGCCGGCGCCATGATCCCCCGCCCGGAGCCGGTGCCGATCCGGGTCTCCCGTCGCGAACACGCCCGCCGCACCGTCGTGCTGCGCCAGTGTGATCCCGACGCCGCCGGTCGCGCGCGTCCACGCGCACCCGGCCACTTCCCTTTGAGCTGATCTCCGGCGATCCGCGCCATCTCTTTTCAGCGCGCGCCCGAGGTCTGACCGTCGCGATTACCGGCTTCGCCGCCGGCCCTCCGCCATCTTCGGCCAAACTCAAGGGGCTTCCATGCTTCGCAGCACGTCACTGCTCGCTGCCGCCGCGTCACCGTCCGGCGGCTCGGCGATCTCGCTCAACCCGTTCACCGACGCGGTCTCGGCCGCGGCCCACGTCCTCGCGGATCTTTCCACCGCGCTCGCCCCGATCGGCGGTGCCGCGGTCGCGGTCATCGTCATCACGCTGCTCGTCCGGCTCGCCCTGCATCCGCTGACCCGGGCGGCCGTGCGCGGGGAGCGAGCCCGCGTGCGTCTGACGCCACACATCGATGCGCTGCGCCGCAAGCACGGCACCGACCCGGCCCGCTTCCGGCAGGAGCTGACCGCCCTACACCGGGCCGAAGGCGTCTCCATGTTCGCTGGTCTCGGCCCGATGGTGCTGCAGATTCCGGTCTTCCTGGTGCTTTACCGCGTCTGCACGCACCACATGGGCGGGATCAACGGCGCGACGCTCTTCGGCACCCCGCTCACTTCCCGGTTCCTCGCCGCCTGGACCGGCCCGCACGTGCTCGTCTTCCTGTTGCTGTTCGGGGTGCTGGCGGCGGTCGCCGTGATGACGTCACGGCGAGCCGCGATGCTGGCGAAGATCAACAACCCCACGGCGGCCACGGGTACGGCCACCGGGCAACAGCCTGTCATCTCGCCCACGATGATCGCCACGATCGGCCGGATCTCGCCGTTCTTCGTGCTCCTCTCGGCGGCGGTGGTGCCGTTGGCGGCCGGCCTTTACCTGGTCACGTCAACCGCGTGGACGGCTGCCGAAAACGCGTACCTGCGGCGAGGTCTGCCCGTGGCGAACGCGCCCGCGGCCGCGGAGATCGGCCAACCGAGCGCCGCGACGTAGTCGCGCTTCACCTGCGCCCACCACTGCTCCGCGGTCATTGGGGTTGTGGTGGGCATCCAGGCGCAGGGCGGGCACGTCGAGGCAGGCGTGCCAACCGGCGCGCGGTCACGGGCGAGGATGTGCGGCGCCGACTTCATACCTCCGACATAACGGTCAGGTTATATAACCATCAAGGAATGTAGAGCTCGCGAACGCCGGCGTGCCGATACGGTTCTCAGAGGTTAGGGTCACCTTGCCTAACTCGAAGAGGTTAGGTTAGCCTGCCCTCGACAGACGGCGAGTCAATCCATCGCCGTGAGACCCGCCCGAAGAGGAGCCGACGCCGTGATCCCCACGTTGGTCATTGGTTTGCGTGAAGGCCTCGAGGCGAGTCTGATCGTCGGCATCATCGCCTCGTTCCTCGCCCGGAACGGCCGGCGCGACGCCCTCCGCGCGACCTGGATCGGCGTGATCGCGGCGACGCTGCTGTGCCTCGGCATCGGCATCGCGCTCGTACAGCTCTCGGAAAACCTGCCGCAGCAAGAGCAGGAAGCACTGGAGACGGTCGTCGGCGCGCTCGCCGTCGTCATGGTCACGTTCATGATCCTGTGGATGGGCAAGCACGCCCGGTCGATGAAGCGGGAACTCGAAGGCGCCGCCGCCGCCGCTCTGGCCAGTGGGTCCGCCACCGCGCTCGTGGTGATGGCGTTCCTCGCGGTGCTCCGGGAAGGCTTCGAAACCTCGGTCTTCCTGGTCTCGGTGCTGCAGGAGAGCGATAACCCGGCCACGGCCACCACGGGTGCCGTCATCGGCATTCTGATCGCCGTCGGCATCGGGTACGGCATCTACAAGGGCGGCGTCCGCATCAACCTCTCCCGGTTCTTCCGCATCACCGGTCTCGTGCTCGTGCTCGTCGCGGCGGGCCTGACCATGACCGTGCTGCACACCGCGCACGAGGCCGGCTGGATCAACTTCGGCCAGGCCACCGCGGTCGACCTGAGCTGGCTCGTGCGGCCAGGCACCGTGCTCGCGTCGCTGCTCACCGGTGTGCTCGGGCTGCAGCCGAAGCCGACCGTCGTCGAGGGCATCGCATGGCTCCTCTACGCCGTGCCGATGCTGGCCTACGTCGGCTGGCCGCGCGCCGGCAAACCGACCCCGACGGCCACCGCTCCCCAGACCGCGCCGCAGACCGAATCCGCCGCCGCTTAAGCCGTTCGCGGCCGCTCCCCCGCCACCCGTCTCTTCCGTTTCGCCCGACATATCACTGAATAATCCCCCACTCGCAGCATCGAAGGAGTTCGTCCACATGCGCCTGTCTCGCCCTGTGACCGTTAGCGGCTCGATCGCCGCCCTCGCCGTCCTGGGTCTTGTCGCCTCGGGTTGCACCAAGACGGCCGACAAGCCCGTCGCCGGCGCGAAGACCATCTCGATCACGCTGACCGACGATGGCTGCCAGCCGTCGCCGGCCACCCTCGGAGCCGGCCCGATGACGTTCTCGGTGAAGAACACCAACGGTTCCAAGGTCACCGAGGTCGAGCTGCTCAAAGACGACACGATCATGGGCGAGAAGGAAAACCTGACCCCCGGTCTCGCGGGTACGTTCTCCCTGAACGTGCCGTCGGGCACCTACCAGCTCTACTGCCCGAACGCGACGACGGAGAAGTGGGACTTCACGGTCACCGGCACGGCCGCCGCTACCCAGCTGTCCGCCGCCGTCACGTCGCAGCTCGCCACCGCGACCGCCGACTACCAGACCTACGTGATCGGCCAGGTCGACAAGCTGGTCGTGGCGACGAAGGCGTTCACCGACGCGGTCCGGGCCGGCGACGTCGAGAAGGCCAAGAACCTGTTCGCGCCGGCGCGCGCCTACTACGAGCAGGTCGAGCCGGTCGCTGAGAGCTTCGGTGACCTCGACCCCGACGTCGACGCCCGCATCAACGACGTCGACAACCCGGCGACCTGGACCGGCTTCCACCGCATCGAGAAGGCGCTGTGGGCGGACAAGACGGCGGCCGGTATGGCGACGTACGCGAACAAGCTGGACGCGGACATCGCGAAGCTCAAGTCGCTCGTGGCCACCACGAAGTACCAGCCCGCGCAGCTGGCCAACGGTGCCGCCGACCTTCTGAACGAGGTCGCGTCCAGCAAGATCACGGGCGAGGAAGACCGCTACAGCCACACCGACCTCTCCGACTTCCAGGCCAACATCGATGGTGCCCGCGAGGCGTTCACCCTGCTGCAGCCGGCGCTGAAGACGATCGACCCGCAGCTCGCGTCCACCGTGGACGCCCGCTTCACTGACGTCGTCAACTCCCTGACGCCGTTCAAGGGCACGTACGCCGACTCGGGCTACGTCGACTACTCGACCGTGACCGACGCCCAGCGCCGGGTGCTCACGCAGAAGGTCGACGCTCTGGCCGAGCCGCTCTCCCAGGTCGCCGCTAAGGTGACTGGCTGACATGACCGCACTGAACCGACGCAAGCTGCTGCAGTTGGGCGGGGCGACCCTCGCGGGGGTCGCCGCCGCCGGCACCCTGGCCGCCTGCTCCGACGACTCCCCCGCCGCCGTCAAGGCGAGCGGGGTGGTCCCGTTTAACGGCCCGCACCAGGCCGGCATCGCGACGCCCGCTCCGGCCCGACTCGCGTTCGCGACCTACGACTTCATCGCGGACGGCACCGTCGCCCAGCGCCGGGCCGCCCTGATCTCGCTGCTGCAGACGTGGACCCAAGCGGCCGCGGCGATGACCGCCGGCAAGACGGTGCCCGGTGACCTCGACAATCCGGCGGCACCACCGGCCGACACGGGCGAGGCGTACGGCGCGCCACCGGCGAACCTGACCATCACGTTCGGGTTCGGGCCGAGCCTGTTCGACGAGCGGTTCGGGCTGACCGGCAAGCGTCCGGCCGCGCTCGCCGACCTGCCGCACCTGCCACCGGCCAACCTGGATCCGGACCGCAGCGACGGCGACCTGTGCATCCAGGCGTGCTCCGACGATCCGATCGTCGCGTTCCACGCGATCCGTAACCTGGCCCGGCTCGGCCGGGGCACGGTGGTGATGCGGTGGTCGCAGCTCGGCTTCGGCAAGGCGACGTCGAACGGCGCCGACCAGGAGACCCCGCGCAACCTGATGGGCTTCAAGGACGGCACCCGCAACATCGACGGCGCCGACACCGCTCTCATGGACGCGCACGTCTGGGTGTCGAGCGAGACCGACCAGCCGTGGATGCGCGGCGGCAGCTACCTGGTGGCCCGGCGGATCCGGATGCACCTGGAAGGCTGGGACCGCGACGTGCTCTCCGATCAGCAGGACGTGTTCGGGCGCTCGAAATACAGCGGGGCACCGCTGACCGGCACGGACGAACACGACACCCCGAACTTCGGTGCCGTCGACGCCGCGACCGGCTCACCGACGATCCCGGCGAACGCGCACATCCGGCTCGCGGCGCACGAGGAGAACAACGGTCTGCGGATCCTGCGCCGCGGATACTCGTTCACCGACGGCATGCTGGCCGAAAGCGGTGAACTCGACGCCGGGCTGTTCTTCGTGGCGTTCCAGAAGGATCCGCGTACGCAGTTCGTCACGTTGCAACGCAAGCTCGGCGCCCACGACGCTCTGAACGAGTACATCGAGCACGTAGGCTCCGGCCTGTTCGCGTGCCCAGCCGGGATCCGCGATGCCGGCGACTACTGGGGCAGCGCGCTCTTCACGTAAGCCACGGCGGCCGGTGGGCTCTTAAGAAAGGACCCGGAGCCCCACCGTCGCGGGCAGCGCTCGCAGCTCGGTCAGCACGGCGTCGCTGAACTCGCTGCCGATGTCGGTGAGCAGGTAACCGAGTTCGCCCCGGGTCGCGAGCAGTTGCCCCTCGACGTTGACCGAATGCGCGGCGAGAATGCTGTTGACCTGCGCGAGCACGCCCGGCACGTTGCGGTGCACGTGGGCGATGCGGTGCGCCGACTCCTGCTGCGGCAGCGCCACGGTCGGCATGTTGACGCTGAGCGTCGTGTTGCCGTCGGCCAGGAAGGACACGAGCTTGCCGGCGACGAACCGGCCGATGTCGGCCTGGGCCTCCTCGGTCGAGCCACCGATGTGCGGCGTGAGGATGACATTGGGCAGGCCGCGCAGCTGCGAGACGAACTCGTCGCCCTTGACCTTCGGCTCCTCGTGGAACACGTCGATCGCGGCACCGGCGATGTGGCCGCTGGTCAGGTGGTCGCGCAGCGCCGTCTCGTCGACCACGAACCCGCGCGACAGGTTGAGGAACAGGCTGCCGCGCCGCATCCGGTCGAACTGGGCGGCCCCGAAGAACCCGCTGTTGCCGGCCCGGCCGTCGACGTGGAGCGTGACGACGTCGGCGACCTCGAGCAGTTCGTCGAGCGAGTCGCAGCGCCGGGCGTTGCCCAGCAGAAGCTTGTCGGCCGTGTCGTAGAAGTAGACGATCATGCCCAGGTTCTCGGCCAGCACCGACAGCTGCGTGCCGATGTTGCCGTAACCGACGATGCCCAGCGTGCGGCCGCGCACCTCGTGGCTGCCGTCGGCGTCTTTGTCCCACACGCCGGCATGCATCTTCTCGTTTTTCTCGGTGAGCTTGCGTGTCATCGAGATGATCTCCGCGAGCGCCAGCTCGACGACGCTGCGCGTGTTGGAGAAGGGCGCGTTGAACACCGCGATGCCCTCGCCGGCGGCGGCCGCGAGGTCGATCTGGTCGGTGCCGATGCAGAACGCGCCGACCGCGGTCAGCCGGGACGCCGCCCGGAGCACCTTCGCGGTGACCTTCGTCTTGGAACGGATGCCGAGCAGTGACACGCCCTCGACCCGCTCGATCAACTCGTCTTCGTCGAGCGCTCCCCGGACGGTCTCGACGAGGTAGCCCTCGGCCTCCAGCCGGGAGACTGCCTCCGGATGGATGTTTTCCAGGAGAAGGGCACGGATCTTGCCGTCGTCGGTCATGAGGGTCCGTTTCGTCGCGCGGGTGGTGCGCGGAGCGTCGGCGCCCCGCCCGGCCGCCTCAACTCTAGCGCCGCGACGAGGTTCACCCGCTGGTGGCGTCCCACATGATGGTCGGAAATAGGGTATTGCGCCCGGTTCGATTGTCGGGCTGCCGACTTTCACCGGTTATTCAGGCCATTCTCAGGCCAATCTCGGGGTGAACTGTTCGGTCCGCGGCTTAGGCACCCATTCGGTGAATTGCCACGATGCCGTGAGTCCGGCATCCTCCACAGGGTGTGTTCGATCACCCGGCGCTCTGTTACATTCCGGGACCGAAAGCATTCCCTCACATCGATGCCCACGGTTGGAGGCAACCCGTGACGGTTATCCCGGGGCGACGTCGGCCCGCGATTCGCGGGGCGATCGCCGCCATGGCCACGATCGCTCTCTGCGGCGGCGTGGTGGCACTGGCCAGCACGGCCGCGACCGCCGCGCCGGCCAAGTCGGTCGGATATGTTCGGCTCGCGCACCTGTCGCCCGACACCCCGCAGGTCGACGTCTATCTCGACTCGCTTTCATCGAACATGAAACAGCAGGTATTCAAAGGCGTCGGTTACGGCACGCTGAGCAATTACCTGCCGCTTCCCGCCGGCACCTATGCGGTCTCGATGCGCGGCAGCGGCGCCCCGGCCACCTCGAAGCCGGTCCTGACGACCAACGTGACCGTCGTGAGCGGCAAGGCGTACACCGTCGCCGGCGTGGGTCGCTATGCCGATCTCGGTCTCAAGATCATCCCTGACGACCTGGTCAGCCCGATGGACGGCAAGGCGAAGGTGCGCATCGTGCAGGCGTCGATCAAGGCGCCGCTCCTCGATGTCTCGGTCGACGGTGGCAAGGCGATCGCCGATCAGGTCCCGTTCGCCACGACCACGGCCTACCACCTGGTCGACCCGGGCGTGCTCACGATCCGGGTGAGCCCGAGCGCGGGTGGGGCGTCGGCGCTGCTGCATGTGACCCTCAACGCGAACGCGGTCTACTCGGTGCTCGTGCTCGACGGCAAGACCGCGCTGACCGCGCAACTGCGGGTCGACGCGGCCGGCGCGGGTGCCGTGCCCACTGGCGGAATCGAGACCGGAGCCGGTGGCACCGCGACGCATCGCACGACCGACACGGCCAGCACCGCGATCGCCGGCAAGTCCGGCACCGACACGCTCGTGGCGTCCGCGCTGATGGTGGTGGCCGTGGCCCTGGGTGGCACGGCCTTCCTCGTCGCGCGGCGGCGCCCGCGGCTGGCGGTATGGGGCGCGACCACTCGCTCCGGTAAGACCTCAGGCCGCGACGGATCTTCTCGGACGCTGTGAACCCGCTGGACCAATACGTGATCCGTCGCCACCGTGCCTTGCGCGGGAGCGGCGGATCACGTGCTAGTGCGGTCGTGCTCGGCCTGGCCGGCCTGGTCGCGGCGGCGATGGGTGGGGCGGCGCTGCTGGGTGTGCCGATGCCGGCCGCTCACTCGGAGACGGCCGGGGTCTGGCTGACGCCGGTGGTCCCCTCCGTCGCGCCGTCACCGGCGCCGACACCGTCCGAGCCGCCGGGGCCTGTCGCCGGCGCGACCGCGAACCCGACCGGGCCGCCCACAGGCCCGCCGACGTGGCTCAAGATCCCCGACATCTCGGTCAGCACGTCGCTCGAACCGCTACACCTGGCTTCCGACGGCACGCTGGCCGCCCCGACGAGCTACACCGACGCGGGGTGGTACGCGGACGGCACGAAACCCGGCGACGTCGGGCCGGCCGTGATCGCGGGACACATCGACACGAAAACCGGTCCGGCGATCTTCTACCATCTCGCGTCGCTGAAGGCCGGTGACCAGGTGCAGGTGCTGCGCGGCGGGCAATGGGTGATCTTCACAGTGACCAATGTCGAGCGCTACGCGAAGACGGCATTTCCGACGCAATTGGTTTACGGACCGACGCCCAACGACGACCTTCGGTTGATTACCTGCGGCGGAACATTTGACACAACCCGGAGGTCGTATGACGACAATGTAGTCGTGTACGCGAAGGGGGTCACATGAGGGAAACGAGCTCTCCATGTGCGCAACTTCCACGCGCCCCGCAGTGCGGGGGCGTGGAAACACATGAGTGATGACGGGATTGTCGCGAAGCGATACCGGCTTGGCCGGCGGATCGGTAGCGGCGGCATGGGCCGCGTCTGGCTGGCCCGCGACGAGGTGCTGCGCCGCAGCGTGGCCATCAAAGAGGTGCTCCTCCCTGAAGGCCTGACCGAGGCCGAAGCCGTCGAGCTGAGGATGCGCACGCTGCGGGAGGCCCGGGCGGCGGCGCGCCTGTCGCACCCGAACGTCATCAAGATCTACGACGTGATGTACGCGGAAGATCGTCCGTGGATCGTGATGGAATACGTCGATTCCCGTTCGCTCGCGCAGATCATCAAAGAAGACGGGCCGATGAAGCCCGAGGCGGTCGCCGCCGTCGGGTTGGCACTTCTCGACGCGCTCTGCTCCGCCCACGATGCCGGTGTGCTCCACCGCGACGTGAAACCCGGCAACGTGCTGATCTCGGCCGACGGCCGCGTCGTGCTCACCGACTTCGGCCTCGCGACCTTCGACGACATCGGCAACCAGCTCACCCAGACCGGCGTCGTGCATGGCTCCCCGCAGTTCATCGCGCCCGAGCGTGCCCTCGACGGCACCTCGTCACCGGAAGCCGACCTGTGGTCACTCGGCGCCACGCTGTACGCCGCCGTCGAGGGGCGGGCGCCCTATTCCCGCGTCAGTTCGTTCGCGACCCTGACCGCGCTCGCGACGGCCCCACCCGACCCGCCGCTGCACGCCGGCGCTCTGAAGCCGGTGCTCGGCGGGCTCCTGCGACGCAATCCGCGCAGCCGTATGCCCGCCGACGAGGTCCGCCAGCGGCTGCAACTGATCATGGGCGGCGACCCCGGCCGGCGCGGCTCGATCCCCCGGCAGCGTAAGCAGGGCGACTCCGGCGACGTCCAGGCACTGCGAGCCGGCGCGTACGCACCGTCCGGACACGCGACGCCGGCCCCGAGCGCACCGACCTCCACTCCGCCGGCCGGGCCCGCGCCGACCTCGCCCGGCCCGACAGGCTCCCCGGCCAACGGCAGCCCCGGCCCGATCACGCCGGTCGGCCTGCCGCGCCGAAACGCCCGCGCGTTCACCGACCCGCCGTGGCGGCCGAACGAAGGCGGCGAAGCGCCCGGCGGCCGGATCGGTCGGGCCACAGCCGGTGGCGACGTGCCGTACACGGGTTCGGGTTTCGACACTCCGGCCGCCGATAGCAGCAACGGATCGCATCCGGAGACACGTCCGGGCGAACCCCGCGTGGCCACCCGTGGGCTGGGCGAGCGCCTGGCCGAATCCGGTCTGGCCGAGTTCGGGCCGGCGAACGAGTCCGTGCTCGACGACTTTCGGCCCCGCGACAACGGGCTCGAGGAGGCCGGCCCGACGAACGGGCGCGCGGCGGAGTCACGTCTGCGCCGGTCCCGCATCGGTGAGAGCCGGCTGGCGGCAGCCCGTCGCGGTGACGCCTATCGGGGTGGCGCCCGCTCCGAGACCAGCGTCCCGGCAGGGCGGATCGACGACGCACGGTTCGCCGACGCGCGGTTGGCCGGCGGTGACTACGACACTGACGTCGACACGGACCGCCAGATGGATCTGGCCTGGGCGCTCGATCCGAGCGACGCGGACACGCACCGCCGGACCAAGCGAGACATGGGGCGCCGTGGCGACTGGGCCGACGGTCGGCAGCGTACGCGTCGTCAGATCATCGGTGTCGTCACGACGCTCGTGCTCGTCGGTGCCGGTGGCTTCGCCGTCCAACACTTCACCCAGCACCGCAAACACTCGCCCGGAGTGGTGAAACCGGCGGTGGTGGCGGCGCGGTGGCCCTGCCCGACGACCGTGATCGGCTCGCCGGTGCCGGCGCCCAGCTCGAAACCGATCAACACGCGGTTCGGGGTGGCTCCGGGCTTCATGACATACGTCGATCCGCTCGGTTTCCAGGTCACCCTTCCGGAGGGCACGACCTTCGAGACCGGCAACGACGTGCGGTGCTTCTACGACCCCAACGCAGCGCGGGTGCTCGGCATCTATCGTTGGGTGCCAACCGACACGAAGCCCGACGTGGCCCTGGCGAAGCAGGTCGCCGGCCTCCGCGACGACGGTGACTTCCCCGACTTCCAGCAGGTCGTGACGGCGCCCTACACCGCGTCGGGAGAAGCTCAGCTGGAGTTCACCTACCAGGGCCCCACCGCGCTGATGCACATGGTGATGCACGACTACCTGGCCCCGGACGGCACCGCGTACACGATGTCCTGGGTCGGGCCCAACGCCGACTGGGGTTCGGACTTCTACAACCTGATCGAGGTCAGCTTCGTGCGGGTGAATCCGAGCGCTTCGCCCGCGCCGCGCACCTCCTCGTGACATCCGTCGTTAGGCGTGTGGGTCGGCACTCAGCCGCCGGCTCACGCCCTCGCTGACGCTGCCCGAGACCAATCCGTGGCCCGTTGCCTGGTGGCCTGTCGTTGATCTGCGGTACCGGACCTTCACGGATGAGATGTGTTTAAACCAATTTGGCGTGCTCGGCCCCAGACTGACGGCATTTGTCGTTCAATAGCGGGCATGGGTTTCCACGTTCGGCGGCCGCGATCGGTCGCCCGCCACCTCGTCAGCGTCGCGATCTGCGGTGGGCTCATGGCCACCGGCGTCGTGAGCGCGGTGGCGGTCAGCGCCCCGGCCTACGCGAGCTCATCGTCGGACCTGTCGGTCAGCCTGAGCAACAAGGTGGACGCGAAACCCGGTAAACGTGTCTCCTACCGGGTCACCGTGCACAATGCCGGGCCGTCGACGGCGGAGAAGGTCCAGGCCGAGTTCGTCACGACCCAGGCGATGGACTCCGTGGAGTACGCGATCTCCAGCGGCCGGTGCATCCGCAGCCCGAAGGAGACGGCCTGCCTGTTCGGCACGATGAAAGCGGGTCAGACGGAGACCGTGACGATCAGCGGCGTGATCCCGAAGAAGCTGACCAAGGGTACGGCCATCAACAACAAGGTCACCGTGCTCAGCAACACCCGCTTGGTGAACCCGGCCAACGACGTCGCCATCGACAACTACCGCATCGGCATGCCCCGGCCCGTCGTCGTCCCGCTGCCGTCGCCGTCCGTCAGCGCCGAGACGAAGATCGAGAAGATCTCGCACGCCGCCAACCAGGCACTCCAGGTCACGCACAAAGCCCTCATCATCTCGATGGCGGCCCTCATCGCCGCCGCGCTCTGGTTCGCGATCGGCCTGACCGTCAAGCACCGTCGGCGCCGCCGCACTGCCGCGCTCGACAACGAATAGCCTTGGCGTATGACTGCCCCGACAATGACCGGGTTCGGCCCGAAACAGGCGTGGCTGGCGATCCGTGACCGTGACGCGGACGCCGTCATCAGCGCGCTCGGCTTCCGCGATCTCGGCTCGGTGAGTTGGCATCAGGGCATCGACCTCGCGTACGTCACCGACGACCGCGTGGCCGTCACACCACCGCTGACCGGGAGCGACGGCCGGCAGTGGGTGCTCGTGCCAGGCCGCTGGTGGCTCAGCGCGGCCGCTCGGCCCAGCGTCGCGACGCTCTCGGCGCAACTCCACACCGAGGTGCAGTTCTTCTCGACGTTCCGCGTCACCGAGAGCCACCGTTGGGAACGCGCGGTCGACGGGGTGCTCGTCCGCGCGTTCGAGTACGTCGGGCAGTCCGGCGAGGTCACGTTGTGGTGGGGCGATCCCGACGAGAACGAACGCGCGCTCGGTCTGCCTGAGTCGGAGCCGGCGGGCGGTCAAAGCGACGACGGTCCCCGCGATCCGGACGACGATTTCGGCTACGACCCGTTGGGCGGCGTCGACGTCAGCGACTTCGACTTTCGCGACGGTGGCGTTCATGACGGCGACGTTCGCGAGCGTGACGACGCCAAGGAAGACGATCAGGTGGACATTTTGATCGACGAGTCGAGTGTCATGCGGCTCGCCGGCGCGTGGAGCATCGACCCGACGTCGCTGGAGGGTCTGCCCGCGCCGGGACGATTGCGCACGGCCTCGGTGGACGCCTGACTCACCGCGGTTTCGCGAGCCTCCGCCACTCGGCCGCGGCCGGCCCGGCCCAGGCCGCGTGGCGGGTATGGAACAGGTGAACCGCTTCCCGGCCGATCCAGTCCGGGGGCAGCAGGTCGCACGGCAACTGCGGGTCCCCGAACGGCATCCGCCGCCAGTCGTGCACCAGTTGGATCTGGGCGGCCAGGAAATCGGCGGGCGAACCGGATCGGTCGCGGTGACGGCGTCGATGAAGGCGCGGTATCGCGCGGCGACCTCGTCGAGGTCCCAGGCCTTCGCGACCAGCTCGGTAGGCGACCCGATGCCCGCGAACGGGCCGACGAACGAGAACACGCCCCTCGACCAGCCCGAGATCGGCGAGGATCTGCTTCGCCTCGGCTTCGCGGCCGGGGTTCGCCGAGACCCACACGCCCGGCGCGGGGCTGCCGAACCCGGCCCAGGCCAGACCGCGTGCGGACCAGGTGGCGGGCTTGCCGTTGCGGTTCGGGCACGCTGACGGTCAGCACGAGCCAGCGGCCCGTCCCACGACGTCGCCTGCGCCCCGAACGAGTAGATCCGCGGCGCGCCCTCGGTCAGCAGCCGGTGCCCGGAGGCCGTCAGCGCCCAGCGGCGTACGGCGGCCGTCGCGCTCGGCGACGATCCAGCCGTCGGCTGCGGTCCGGGCCAGCGCCTGCCGGGACGCTCTCCTCGACGCCGAGGGCCGCGAAGCAAGTCGACCAGCGTCGCCGTCCACACCGGACGCCGGTGGGCAGCACGAACTCGCCGAGCACGGTCAGCAGCAGCGAGCGGCCGAGCCGGACGTGGCCTCGGACAGCTCAGGCAAGGTGCACGTACTCGTAGTCGAAGGGTTTGCCGTTGATGCCGTTGCGCGGCGGCGCGATCCAGGACGGCGATCTTGCCGTGCTCGTAGACCGGCCGCATCAGCGAGCGCACGTGCGTCTTGTCCACGTCGGTCGGCAGCCAGCGGTGCATCTGCGCGTGCCCACACCTCGGGCGGCAGCACTTCGCCGGTCGGGCGACGCCTCGATGCCCTTGAACGCGCCGACCTTCCGGTTGAACGCGACGTGCGGCAGGAGCAGCCGCTGCGTCAGACCGGCCGAGGCAAGCGCGCGGTTCCACCGGTCGACGCCGTGCTGGCAGTCGTCGATGTACTCCCGGCGCAGGTCCAGGTTGAGCCCGACCGAGCGCACGCGACCTCGATGTCGGCGATCTCGCCGTCGACGACCGCGTCGACCCGGACCGAGTCGTTGGTCAGCTGATGGTCGTCGGTGCGGCGTTCTTCGTTCCAGCGGCCCTTCAGCCCGGCCGTGTAGTAGTTGGCGACGTTGGTCGAGGTCTCGCTGCCGAACAGGTCGAGCGAGACGCTGTAGTGGAAGTTCAGGTATTTCTGGATCACCGGCAGCGGGATCGCCGCCGTAGGCCGCGACGTCGTCGGTATCGTGCTCGACCATCAGCTGCGCGGTGCGCTCCACGATCCGGTCGACGCCGGTCGTGCCGACGAACATGTGGTGCGCTTCTTCCTTGAGCATGAACTCGCAGGTGCGCGACAGCGGGTCGAACGCGCTCTCCTTCAGCGTGCCGAGCTGGTATTTGCCGTCGCGGTCGGTGAAG
Organism: uncultured Actinomycetota bacterium; assembly: GCA_963797605.1. GTDB lineage: Bacteria > Actinomycetota > Actinomycetes > Mycobacteriales > Micromonosporaceae > DASQPR01. The sequence continues at coordinate 444,091 of CAWCPX010000017.1, forward strand.
TAGGTGAACATGAAGAACGACAGCCAGTCGGGCGTCTCCTCGTTGAACGCGCCGAGGATGCGGGGCGAGTCTTCGCTGCCGGAGTTGCGGAGCAGCAGCGCATCGGCCTCGTCACGGCCGTCGCGCCCGAAGTACGCGTGCAGCAGGTAGACCATCGCCCACAGGTGCCGGCCCTCCTCGACGTTGACCTGGAAGAGATTGCGCAGGTCATAGAGGCTGGGCGCGGTGGCGCCGAGGTTGCGTTGCTGCTCGACCGAGGCTGGCTCGGTGTCGCCCTGGATGACGATCAGGCGCTGCAGGCTCGCCCGATACTCGCCGGGGATCTTCTGCCACGCCGGCTCGCCCTTGTGCGCGCCGAACGCGATCCGCCGATCGGTGTCACGCTCGGCGAGGAAGATGCCCCAGCGGTAGTCGCGCATCGGCACGTGGCCGAAATGCGCCCAGCCCTCCCGGCCGACGTTGATCGCCGTGCGCAGGTAGACGTCTTGCGTGGGCAGCGCCGGGCCCATTGACGACCACCAGTTGATGAAGTTCGGTTGCCACGATTCGAGCGCCCGCTGCAGCCGCCGATCCTCGTGCAGGTCGACGTTGTTCGGGATCTTCTCCGAGTAATCGGTCGGAGTCGTCATATCGCTACACCCTGCGCCTATCGAAAACGGGCCGCTGACCCGTGCCGTAACGCCGGAGCGCGCCGTCGTCGCCGGACGCGTTGGGGCGCATGAAAATCCAGTTTTGCCAGGCCGTCAACCGCCCGAAGATCTTCGTCTCCATCGTCTCCGGGCCGACGAAGCGGTAGTTGGCCTCCAGACCGGTGAGAGCATCGGGGCTGAAACTCGCGCGCTCCTCGATCGCGACCCGCACCTCGTCGGCCCAGTCGATGTCGTCGGGCGTGATCGTGACGAGGCCGAGGGCGGCGGCCGTAGCGGCGGACAATGTCTGACCGACATGCGACCGCGCATGCGCGAGGGCGGCCGCATCGTGAAAGAACCTCGTCTCGAGCCGGGACAACCCGTTGCCCATCGGCAGTCGCCCAAGGTTGAACTCACCGATCGTCAGGCCGGCCGGAGCCGCGTCTTCATGATCGAGACTGACGCCTTCGAGGTGGTAGGACCGGTCGGCGGCGAAGACCAGCTCGGCGAGCGTGCCGGCGAAGCAACTGCCGGGCTCGATGAGCGTGATGATGCTGCGGCTGGAGACGTCGAGCCGTTTGAGGGTGCGCTTGAGGTGATGGATGACCTCGTTGACCAACCAGTGATCTGAGTTGGCGGCGAGGAACGCGTCGTGGGCGAGAACGCTTTCGGCATCGCCGCGCGATGCGAAGACCCACGTGCCGATGTCGGTCTCGTTGGTGCGGAGATGCAGCATCGCGTCGTCGAGCTGACGGGCCATCGCGAGGGGCCACCAGTGGGCGTCGATCGCGTCGGGATGCTCCGGCGGTGTCTTGGACGCGTCGCTTGGTCTGGCGGAGACACGGCTCGGTTGACCGGCGCCTATGGCCCGCGGTTGCCCGTCTGGAGGGGCGAGCACTGTTATTTCCGCTGCCCGTACCTCGCGAAGGATCTTGACTTTGATGTGTTCGTAGTTGATCTGATCTTCGGAGACCTCACGGATCAGCGGGGTGAGCGTGATGCCGGTGGCGCCCCGGGGTCGCTTCGACCGCGCCGCGACCGCGCTCGCCCGGGCGGCAACCGTCTCGGCGAACCGCACGCGGGGGACGGCCTCGTCGACGAGCCGCCAGTCGACCGCGGTCTTGCCGCCGACGCCCTCGGCGCGGGTCGCGAACACGTCAGCGAGGTCACGGCGCACCCGGCGCTTGTCAACCAGTCGCGTGAGGCCGCCGGTCGCGGGCAGCACGCCGAGCAGCGGCAGCTCGGGAAAGGCGACGGCGGCGGATCGATCATCGACGAGCAGGATCTGATCGCACGCGAGCGCCAATTCATAACCGCCGCCGGACGCGGTGCCACCGACGGCCGCGATGTAGGTCTGGCCCGAGTGCTCGGTCGCGTCTTCCATCGCGTTACGCGTCTCGTTGGTGAACTTGCAGAAGTTGACCTTCCACGCGTGATCGGCACCGGCCAGCATGCGGATGTTGGCACCGGCGCAGAACACCTTCTCTTTATCGCTCGCGATCACGACGGCGCCGACCTCGGGGTGCTCGAAGCGGAGCCGCTGCACGATGTCGGCCAGCTCGATGTCGACGCCGAGATCATAGGAATTGAGCTTCAACTCATAACCCGGGCGAATGCCGCCGTCTTCGGCCACGCTCATCGTCACGGTGGCGACGGCGCGGTCGATCTCGACCCGCCAGTGGCGATAACTCCCGGGATCGACCTGGAACGAGACGGGCACGGTGTCCTCGACGACATCCATACCTCTATGTTCTACAACTCCACTGCCGCCCGTCAAGGTTTTGTCGAACGTTGGCCGTGCGGCGGCCGAGGTTGACCTTGGCGAGTTTGTGTAGCCGGAGCAGCAGCTTCTCGCCAAGGTCACGCGGTGCCGAAAGATCACACGGCGGGCGTCGGGAAGATCAGGCACGTCGACGTCGCGTGTGCGACCATGCGGCCGGCTTCGTCATAGAGCCGCGCCTCAGCCAGCGCGGTCTGCCGGCCGCGCGACACCACAACGCCCTCGCACCGCAGTTTGCCGGAGCCCACCGTGACAGCTTTGAGAAACCGGACGTTCAGGTCGAGGGACGTGTAACCCATGCCGGCCGGCAGCGTCGTGTGCACCGAGCAGCCGGCCGCGGTGTCGAGGAGCGCGGAGATGACACCGCCGTGCATCGAGCCGATCGGGTTGTAGTGGAACTCCTGCGCCCGCATCTCGACCGTGACCTGGCCTTCGGCCACGACGATGACGTTTTCGACGTCGAGCGTCGCGAGGATCGGCGGCAGCGGACGGCACCTGAGTTGAGCGCCTCGAAGACCTCGACGCCGGAGAGGCCGACGACCTGACCGGCGGACGCGGCCGGGTCGGACCACGCGTAGGTGCGGGTGCGCTCGACGCCGTCGGCAGCGGAAACGTCAATGTCGGTCATGCGGCCAGCCTGTCAAACGGCAGCTGAGTCTGTCAACGAGACCCAGCCAATGTCACACCGGCATCACCGCGGCAGGCCGACGAGACCAGCCGACGTCACCCCGGCATCAGCGCAGCGCCGCGACGTGCTTCGCGATCGTGGCCGCGTCGGGATAGGTCATGCCGAAGCCGACGAACTTCCACCGGACGATGCCGTCACCGTCGACCACGAAGATCGACCGGCGGACGCCGACGCCCAGCATCGAGACGCCGTATTCGCTGATGACCGTCTTGCCGACGTCGGCGAGCAGCGGGAACGCGAACGAGTACTTACGGGCAAATCCCTCGTGACTCGCGATGTCCTGCGGGCTGATGCCCCACACGGTCGCGTCGATGGCCCGGAATTCCTCCAGGTCGGACGTGTAGGAGCACAGCTGCTTCGTGCAGACGCTGGTGTTGTCGCCAGGGTAGAACGCAAGCACGATCGTGCGGGCGCGATAGTCCGAGAGGGTGAGGTCTTGGTAGACCGGAGCACCGTCCACAATGGTCACGGCGGGCAGCGTGAACTCGGGTGCGGCCGTGCCGATGTCTGGGGTTTTCGCCATGCTTACGACGCTACCCGCCCGTGGAGCAGCGAAAAAGTCAGGACACCCGCCGGAGAGCCAACGGAACGCCCCTCACATACGCGATCCCCGCACTGACGATCAACGCGAGCGTCGCTACGGAGATGATCGCGAACGTCGGCGGCACCTGTGGCACGGCGAAGCTGATGATCAACCCCAGCCACATGCTGGTGACCGCGATGCCGGCGGAGAGCGCGAGCCCGCGCAGCGGCCGGTCGGTCAGGCGCATCGCGGCTCCGGCGGGCGCCGCCAGCAGGCCGAGGATCAGCAGCGCGCCGACGACCTGGGTGGCTTCGGCGGTGGCCAGACCGACGAGCGCGAGGAACCCGAAGCCGAGCAGCCGCACCGGCACCCCCCGCGCGGCCGCGACCGCCTCGTCGACGCTCGCGAACAGCAGCGGGCGCGCGATCAGCACCACGACAAGGCAGATGACGGCGGCGATGATGGCGGTCGTGATCGCGCGGCTCAGGCTGAGCCCGAAAATCGAGCCGAACAGCACGGAGACGCTGCCGGCGCCGTTCGCCCCGCTGCCCGATGAGGGTGTAGAGCGTCAGGCAGAGCACGCCGAGCCCGAGGATCCACGCGAACACGCCGCCGATGACGACGTCGTCCGGCCGGCCGCGGCGCCCGAGCGTGCCCATGCCCACGGCGACGCCGACGTCACGACGAACAGGCCGAGCCGCAGGTCCACACCGATCGCGAGGGCGGCGAGCGCGCCCGTGAACGCGACGTGACTCAGCGCGTCGGCGGTGAACACCGGCGCGCGCAGCACCAGGAAGTAGCCCGACGAGACCCGCCGCGAGCGCGACTGCCGTGCCGGCCAGCAACGCGTGCTGCATGAAGGGCTGGCTAAACACCGAGCGAGCCTCCGCGGTCTCCGGCCGCGACCGCACGTACGAGGAGGCGCAGGTAAGCGCGAATAGAGGTCAGCCAGAAACCCGACCGGGTACGGCGGAAAAGAACGTGGCACCGAGCGCGAGCCACACCGTGACCAGCGCGAGCACGACCGACGGCGACGAGGGCGCGAGCGGGGCGCGGCGGTCAGCAGTTGTGCCGTCGCCGGGCGGCAGCGCGAGCAGCGCGAACACCAGCAGCGAGCCGGTGATCTGGCTGACCTCGGCCACCGTGACGCCGAGCAGCACCAGGTAGACGACATCGAGCGCGCGTACGGGCACGCCGCGGCTGCGGGCGAGCGTCGGAGTCGACGGAGGCGAACAGCAGCGGCCGACCGATCGCCAGGAGCGCGCGCGAGCACCACGACAGCCGTGATCGACAGCGCCACGACCTGGTCGGCGGTGATGCCGAGCACGCTGCCGAACAGCAGCGCGGTGGTGCCGTTGAGGAAGCCCTTGTAGAGCGCGACGAACAGCAGGCCGGAGGCGAGCGCGAACGCGTTCACGGTGCCGACGACCGCGCCGTCGGACTCGACGCCGCGCCCGGCGCGCGCGATCGGGCGGCCGCGATGACGAGCGCCGCGATCAGGCAGAACGCGAAGTAGCCGTAGCCGACGCCGACGCCGATGTAGACCGCGGCGGCGGCGCCCGGGAAACCGACGAGCGACAGCGTGTGGCCGGCGAAGCTCTGCCGGCGCACGACCATGAACCAGCCGACGACGGCGGCGAGCACGGCGACGATGGTGCCGGCGCGGAAGGCGTTGAGCATCGACGGGACCGACCACATGACTCGGACGTCGTCGATCAGGTTCCAGCTGAAGCGGCCACTCTGGGCGCACTGGCGGTCGTGCCTCTCTTTCGTCGGCGTGCCGGTGCCGGTCGGCGTGCATGGCCGGCGCCTCCGGCGAGCCGACGACGACCAGCCGCCCGTCGGACGTCGTCAGCACCTCGACCGGCGTCTGCCGTAGAGGTCGGTCAGGCATTCCGACGTGATCACCTGCGCCGGGGTGCCCGCGACGGCGCCCCCGGCGGCCAGGTAGATGACCCGGTCGAGGTAGCGCAGGATCGGGTTCACGTCGTGCGCGACCATCATCACCGCGACGCTCTCGGCGCGACAGATGCGGGCGATCAGCGCCGCGACCGCGGCCTGATTGGGCAGGTCGAGGCTGTCGAGCGGTTCGTCGAGCAGCAGCAGCTTCGGGCGCTGCGCGAGCGCCGCCGCGATCAGGAGCCGCTGCTGCTCGCCGCCGGAGAGCAGGCCGATCGGGCGCCGGGCATAACGCGTGGCGCCGACCAGCTCGACGAGTTCGTCGACCCGACGGGCGGCGGCGCGGGAGGCACGCCCCGGCAGCGGGATGCCCCACCGATCGCCGTCGATGCCCAGCCGCACCACGTCGACGCCCCGGATCCGCACGCTGGCGTCGAAGGTGCGCCGCTGCGGCAGGTAGCCGATGTCGCGGCTGACGGCCCGCCGGCCGCCCGGCAGCGCACCGGGTCGGTGCTGCCGGGCGCCGAGCACCTCGATGTGACCGGACGTCAGCGGCGTGAGCCCGAGGATCGCCTTGAGCAGCGTGGACTTCCCGACGCCGTTGGGCCCGAGCACGGCCACGAACTCACCGGCGGCGACGGTGGCGGTCAGGTTGGACCAGATGGTGCGGCCGCCGAGCGTGACCGTGGCGTCGACCACGCTGACGACCGTCTCACCGGTCGTGGCCGGGGCTTGCGATGACGTCACGGAACCTCAACTCGTCGCGGTCTTGAGCACCGCGATCAGCGCGGTCAGCTGGGCATCCTGCCAGGCCTGGAAGGAGGCCCCGGCCGGCGCCAGCGTCTCGGTGATCGTGGTGACCGGAATCCCGGCCGCTTTCGCCGCGTTGACCTGCGCCTGCACGTCCGGAGTCGCGTTCTGGCGAGTTGTAGACGTACACCTTGATGAGCTTGTCCTTGATCTGGTTGTCGATCGTGACCTTGTCGGCCGCCGTCGGTTCGCCGCCCTCGCTGATCGCGTCGAGGAACGACTCCGGCGTGAGCAGTTTCAACCCGGTCGCGGCGGCGAGCGGCGCGAAGATCGACTCGGAGGCGCCGACGGGCGTACCCGCGAAATCGGTCTTGACTTCGTTGATCAGATCAAAATACTGCTTCAGATTGGTACGGATGACCGTGTCGTGCTGGGCATCGAAATACGCGGCATCGGTGGGGTCGATCCGCTTGTAGTCGGCGGTGATCGCATCGATGACGGTGCGGACATTGTCCGGGTCGTACCACCGGTGCGGGTTGCCGCCGGGGGCGACGCCGACGAGGTCACCGACGTTGAGCACGGTGCGCGAGTCGGACGGGTTCGCCGCGACGAGCTTCGAAGCCCAGCCGTCGTAACCGACCCCGTTGATGATCGCCAGTTGGGTCCGGTGGACCGCGACGGCGTCGGCCGAGGTCGGTTCGTAGTCGTGCGGGTCGGCGTCGGGGCTGGTGATGATCGCGTGGACCGAGGCGTGCGTGCCACCGAGTTGGCCGGCCAGGTTGCCCCAGAAGTTCTCAGCGGCCACGACGTGGACGACGCCACTGTCGGACGCGGTCTTCGGGCCGGGGGCGGTGGTCGCGCAGGCGGAAGCCGAGGCGAGTGCGAGCGTGAGAAGGGCCGCAGCTGCGGCGATGCGATGTTTGCGGTGAGGTTTCGGTTCGTGCATATCCACACGCTAACGAAAATCGTTTCCGTTTACTAATGCGGAATCCGCCATATGTCCCGCCCGGGACGACGGCCAGTAACAAGATCGTCACACTCCGGTCGCGGCCGGGCAACACGCCTCGAGCACGCTGTGCTTATGGTCAGCGGGAAGCGTGTCTCCGACTCCGTGCGCTCCACCGCGATCGGCCGCGACATGGTGGAGCTCGGCGCGCTGATTCTCGCCACCGCGATCGCGGATTTCTTCGTGACGGCGCTCGACCACGGGGCGCATCGAGTCGTGTTGCTGGCGGGCATCGGCGGGGTGCTGGTCGTCGCGGGGGTCACGGTGCGGCATTGGCGGACCGTGCGCCGACAGGTGCTCTCGACCCGGGCCCGGCCGCTCCCGCAGTCGGTCGCCGACCAGCGGGAAAACGGAGGGGTGCGGTGGCGGATCCGCACCACCGTGGCCGACACGCCCGGCCGACTCGCGGCGCTGTGTGCCGGGCTGGCGGCGCTCGACGTGAACATCCTGGCGGTTCACATGCAGACGGTGCGGCCACTTCCGGACGCGGTCGTCGACGAATTCCTCGTGATCGCGTCGAGCGACGTCAGCGCGGCCCAGATCGCCGCGGCGATGACCAGCAACGGCGGCATCGGTACCGAGGTCTGGCCGGTCGACGGCGACGCCTTCGACGACGCCGAGACCCCGTCGTGGATCCGCGAACCGGCCAGCGCTTAACAGCCATGGGTCCGGGAGTCGGCTAGCGCGTAGCCGCCGTGGATCTGGGAGGCGGCCAGCGATTGGCGGCCGTGGGTCGGGAGCCGGCTAGTGCGTAGCCGCCGTGGGATGCAGGAGCGGTTGGTAGCCGGCGGCGAGCACGGCCACGGTCGACGGCGGCGTGAGCACCTCGACATCGGCCGCCTCCAGCGGAATCGGCGCGCCATAGCCGTCGGAGGACCACGGAAGGACATTGCCGGCCAGTTTCAGCCCGATGTCGCCGCCGACCCGGACCATGACGCCGCCGGGCAACTCCGGTGCGGGCGCCGTGTGCGTGATCTGGCTCCGCGTCTCGCGCCGGACCCGCTCGGCGTGCAGCGTGCTGTCGATCTCGGCCGCCCATGGTCGCCGCGACAGACCCTGAGCCACCCGCCACGCCTCGGCGAACGCCAGGAAGTCGGCCCGGCGACAGTAGGCACACGGTCGGTGGCCGGCCGCGAGCGCGGTGGCTTCGTCGAGGAAGAAGAGCGCGGTCCAGCGACCGGGCGGCATCGGGTCGCGCTGGCGGCCCTTCCAGTCGAGTACGCAGCAGATCCAGGCCTTCGACCGCCACCGGCTGACTCCCAGATCGCGATCATCACCGTGCAGGCAGCCGCGGTTGCCCATCAAGAGACCCCGCCCGGGATCGCGGACGATCTCGGCGGTCGGCAGCACCCGATTCCGCAACGGCATCCGCCCATAATGCCGCGCCGCTGCGACAGGTCCGAGCGAGCGTCACTCATGGGCTGCGGCATGTGGCCGATACTTGGGAAATGTCGGGTGCGCGATCGGACCGGGTCGAGTTTGTGTCGCCCGGGCCACCCAAAGTCGCCCCAGCGGTCGCGGGTGATCTTCCGGTGGGCGGGTGCGCGTCAAGATAATCACTGGCGGGTGGGCTGGGTCACCGGCCTATGCTTGCGGGCGATATGACTACGCAGCCAGAAGCGCCCGACGGCGGGCCGCAGGGTGCGAAGCCGGCGGCCGGGCCGACAACGGGCTCAGCCGCTCCCCGCACGAATCGACCCTCGCGCCGCCGGCGCGGCCCGAGGCGTCCGCAATCCGCTGACGGCACTCGCCCAAACGCCGCCGATTCGGCGCCGACGGCGACTCAGCCGACCAGAACGCAGCGCGGCAACACACCGCAACCAGGTAACACAGCGGCAGCGACGACTCAAAGCGCCACAACTCAGCCCGCCAACGGCCGGCGTGCCAGAACTCAGCCCGGCCAAGATCAGCCGGCGGACAGGGCTGCTCGCGCTCCCCGCCGATCGGTGAAGATCGACAACGAGCGAGCACCCGGTCGCGCCGAAGCGCGGGCCGCCGCCCGTGCCGCCACCGTGCTCGACATCACCTACCCCGCTGAGCTGCCGGTTTCGCAGAAGAAAGACGACATCGCGGCGGCCATCCGCGACAACCAGGTCGTGATCATCGCCGGCGAGACCGGTTCCGGCAAGACCACCCAGATTCCGAAGATCTGCCTCGAACTGGGCCGGGGCCGCGCCGGTCTCATCGGCCACACCCAGCCCCGCCGGATCGCGGCGCGCACGGTGGCCGACCGCATCGCCGAGGAGTTGCACTCGGAGTTGGGTCAGACCGTCGGCTTCACGGTGCGCTTCAGCGACCACGTCAGCGACGCGACCATGGTCAAGGTCATGACCGACGGCATCCTGCTGGCCGAGATCCAGAGCGACAGGCTCCTTCGACGGTACGACACGATCATCATCGACGAGGCCCACGAGCGCAGCCTCAACATCGACTTCATCCTCGGCTGTCTCAAGCAGATGCTGCCGAAGCGGCCGGACCTGAAAGTGATCATCACGTCGGCCACGATCGACCCGGAGCGTTTCTCCGAGCAGTTCGGCGGCGCGCCGATCATCGAAGTCTCCGGCCGCACCTACCCGGTCGAGGTCCGCTACCGACCGCTCCAACTGGAAACCGACGACGACGAGACCGAGGACGACGTACGCGACCAGCCGCAGGCGATCTGCGACGCCGTGACGGAACTCCAGGCCGAGGGCTCGGGCGACATCCTCGTCTTCTGTTCGGGCGAGCGCGAGATCCGTGACACGGCTGACGCCCTCACCGGCATGAACCTCAGAAACACCGAGATCCTCCCGCTGTACGCGCGCCTGTCGATCGCCGAGCAGCACCGCGTCTTCGCCTCGCATACCGGCCGGCGCATCGTGCTCGCCACAAACGTCGCGGAGACCTCGCTGACCGTGCCCGGCATCAAATACGTGATCGACCCCGGCACCGCCCGCATCTCCCGTTACAGCCACCGCCTGAAGGTCCAGCGGCTCCCGATCGAGGCGATCTCGCAGGCGTCCGCCAACCAGCGCAAAGGCCGGTGCGGACGCCTTTCCGACGGCATCTGCATCCGGCTCTACTCCGAGGAGGATTTCGAGAGCCGGCCGGAGTTCACCGATCCGGAGATCCTGCGGACCAACCTGGCCGGCGTGATCCTGCAGATGACGGCGTACGGGCTCGGCGACATCAACGCGTTCCCGTTCATCGACCCGCCGGACAAGCGGAACATCTCGGACGGTCTCGCGCTGCTCCAGGAGATCGGCGCGTTCGCGACCGACCGCACGCTCACACCGCTCGGTCGCAAGCTCGCCGCGCTGCCGGTCGATCCCCGGATGGCCCGCATGGTCATCGAGGGCGACAAGAACGGCTGCCTGCGCGAGGTCATGGTCATCGCGGCCGCACTGTCCATCGTGGACCCACGAGAGCGCCCGACCGACAAACAGGAGCAGGCGCAGCAGAAACACGCCCGCTTCGCGGACCCGTCGTCGGACTTCCTGTCGCTGCTCACGCTATGGAACTACATCCAGACGCAGCAGAAGGAGCTGTCATCGAGCCAGTTCCGCAAGCTCTGCCGCACCGATTTTCTCAACTATCTCCGCGTACGCGAATGGCAGGACATTTACAGCCAGCTCCGCCAGACCGCGAAGAATCTTGGCCTCGTGCTGCCGCCCGGGAGCGAGACGCCCGGTGGCGCCGCCGCCGATCCGGTGCAGGTGCACAAGTCGCTGCTCGCCGGCCTGCTCTCGCACATCGGCATGAAGGACATAGAGGCCAAGGGCCCGAACAAGTTCGAGTACATCGGGGCCCGAGGCGCCCGCTTCTCGATCGCGCCCGGCTCCTCGCTGTTCAAGGCGGCACCCCGCTGGGTCTTCGCCGCCGAACTCGTCGAGACGTCGCGGCTGTGGGGCCGGGTCGTCGGCAAGATCGAGCCGGACTGGGTCGAGTCGATCGCCGGCCACCTCGTCAAACGCACCTTCAGCGAGCCGCACTGGGAGAAGACCCGGGCCGCCGTGATCGCGATCGAGAAGGTCACCCTCTACGGCCTGCCGATCGTCACCGGCCGCCGCACCAACTACAGCCGCATCGACCCGGAGCTGTGCCGCGAGCTGTTCATCCGGCACGCGCTCGTGGAGGGCGACTGGGAGACCCACCACGCGTTCTTCGCCGAGAACCGGGAACTGTTGGAAGAGGTCGAGGAACTCGAACACCGGGCCCGCCGCCGCGACATCCTCGTCGACGACGAGACGCTGTACGCGTTCTACGACGCCCGCATCCCGGCCGACATCGTCTCCGGACGCCACTTCGACTCATGGTGGAAGCAAACCCGACGAAACGCACCCGACCTGCTGTCGTTCGAGAAGTCGATGCTCGTCAACGACGCGGCGGCGCAGATCACCGGCACCGACTACCCCGACACGATCACCGTCGACGGTCTGACGCTGGACCTGTCCTACCAGTTTGAGCCGGGGACGAACGCCGACGGCGTGACCGCGCACGTGCCGCTGCCGCTGCTGGGGCCGCTGCGCGCCGAACCGTTCGAGTGGCAGATCCCGGGCCTGCGCGCCGACCTCGTAGCCGCGCTGATCAAGTCGCTGCCGAAGCACCTGCGGCGCACCCTGGTCCCGGCCCCTGATCGCGCGGAGGCGTTCCTCGATCGCACCGGCGCCCGGGTCACCACGCCCGACGAGCCGCTGTTCAGCGCGCTGGAACGGGAACTCCGGCGGATGACCGGCACGATCATCCCCCGCGCCGACTGGGACCTGACGAAGGTGCCGCACCACCTGCGGATCACCTTCCGGGTGCTCGATGACAACGGCAAGACGATCGGCGAGGACAAGGACCTCGCGGCGCTCAAGAGCCGGCTCGAAGTGCAGGCGCACACCGTCGTCGCGGCCGTCGCCACCGGTGTCGAGAAGACCGGCGTGCGCAGCTGGACCATCGGCACCCTGCCCCGGGCCCTGGAACGCAAGACCGCCGGTTACATCGTGTCGGCGTACCCGGCCCTCGTCGACGAACGGGACAGCGTCGCCGTCCGCGTGTTCGACACCGAGGCCGCCGCCGAACGCGCGATGGTGGCCGGGACCCGCCGGTTGCTGTTGCTGACGATCCCCTCCCCGATCCAGCAGATCTCCGGCCGGCTACCCAACGACGCGAAGCTCACGCTGATGCGGAACCCGAACCGCAACGTCGGCGAGTTGATGGCCGACTGCCTGGACGCCGCCGTCGACCGGCTCGTCGAGGAGGCGGGCGGCCCGGCGTGGGACGAGGCCGGGTTCACCGCGCTGCGCGATCACGTACGCGCCGAGCTGCACGACACCGCGTACGACGTCATCGCGAAGGTGCGCTCGGTGCTGGCCGCGGCGCATACGGTGGAGGCACGGCTCGGTGGCACCTCGAATCCCGCGATGATCGCTTCGCTGGCGGATGCCCGTACCCAGCTGAATGGGTTGATCTATCCCGGTTTTGTGACCGCGACCGGGGCACCGCGCCTGACCGACCTGGCGCGCTACCTCCGGGCCCTGGACAAACGGCTGGAGAAGCTGCCGCTCGACCCGGCCCGCGACCGACTGCAGATCCCCAAGATCGAGGCGGTCCGGGAGGAGTACGCGACGTGGATCGGCGAACTGCCGACCGGCGCCGCCGACTGGCCCGAGGTGCGCGACGTGCGCTGGATGATCGAGGAACTGCGGGTCAACCTGTTCGCGCAGGCCGTCGGCACGCCGTATCCGATCTCGGAGAAGCGGATCTATCGGGCAATGGACGACGTCGCCTACTAGAACGCCGACGAGACGGTGGCGATATGCGGCGGCTCCGGCCACCACGGATCGGCACAGTAAAATCGCCCGCATGATCACCTCGACGATCGGCGGCCGTCCCACCCCCGGCGGCACCCCGCACACGCTGCGCAACCCCGCGAATCCGGCCGACGAGGTGGCCACCGTCGCCCTTGCCGACGCCGACACGTTCGTCGACGCCTGCCGCTCCGCGAAAGACGCCCAGCGGGCCTGGTCACGTGTGCCGGCGCCGGTGCGAGGGCAGGTCATCGCGAACCTGGGCGCGCTCGTGCGGGCGAACAAGGAGGCGCTCGCGCAGATCGTGACGCGCGAGATCGGGAAGCCGATCGCGGAAGCCCGCGGTGAGGTGCAGGAAATCATCGACACGTGTGACTTCTTTCTCGGCGAGGGGCGGCGCCTCTACGGGCAGACCGTGCCGAGCGAGATGCCGGACAAGGCACTGTTCACCTTCCGGGTGCCGGTCGGCGTCGCGGCGATCATCACGGCCGGCAACTTCCCCGTCGCGGTCCCGTCGTGGTACATCGTGCCGGCGCTGCTCTGCGGCAACACCGTGGTGTGGAAACCCGCCGAGTACGCCGCGGCTTCGGCTGACGCGTTCGCGGCGCTGATCCGCCGGGCCGGGCTGCCCGAGGGCGTCTTCGACGTCGTGTACGCGGACGGTCCGACGACGTTCGCCGGGCTGGCGGGCGCCCTCGATGCCGGTGTGGTCGACAAGGTCGGTTTCACCGGTTCCTCCGACGTCGGCACGCGCATCGGTGAGCTGTGCGGCCGGCATCTGCAGAGCCCATGCCTGGAGTTGGGCGGCAAGAACCCCATGGTGGTCGCGCCCGATGCCGACCTGGCACTGGCGGTCGAGGGAGCACTCTTCGCGGGGTTCGGATCGGCCGGGCAACGGTGCACCTCGCTGGGGACGGCGATCGTGCACGAGTCGCTGTACGAGCCGTTTCTGGCCGCGCTCGACGTCGCCCTTCGGGAGGCGGTCATCGGCGATCCGACGCGTACCGATGTCCTCTATGGACCGATGCTCGCGCCGAAGTTCGCCGAGCGCTATGAATCCTTCCTCAGCTGGATCTCGCCCACCCGGCGTGTCTTCGGCTCCACCGCAGTAGGTCGAATTACCGATCTGAGCCCACGCGACGAAATTCCAAGGAATGTCCGAAGGACTGTATTATCACCCGGTCGTCGTGGCCGATCTGAGTCCGACCGACAAACTCTTCACGACCGAGACGTTCGGCCCGATCATCGGCGTGATGCCGTACCGCACGCTGGACGAGGCGATCGCGCTGGCCAACCGGCCCGGCTACGGTCTCTCGTCGTCGATCTACACGACCGACCCGGCCACCGCGTTCGCGTTTCGCGAGGGCATCGGCGCCGGCATGGTGTCGGTCAACAACTCGACCTCGGGAGCCGAGGCGCATCTGCCGTTCGGCGGCAACGGACAGTCGGGCAACGGGTCGCGGCAGTCCGGCATGTGGGTGCTCGACCAGTTCACCCGGTGGCAGTCGATGAACTGGGATTATTCGGGGCGATTGCAGAAGGCTCAGATGGACACGGCGACGCTGACCCCGGAACTGGACTTCCGGCTCTAGGCCCTGTCTCGAAGTCCGTTCGAGCGAGCCGCGAGCCAGGCGCCGATCCGACAAGGCTTGATCTTTGCCTGGATACCGCGTTTGTATCCAGGTAAAGATCAAACGCCGTCGGTCGGTGTCTGGGTCACGGCGCAGCCGAACGGCAGCTTTGAGACAGGGCCTAGCGCCGGCAGGCGCTAGGACAGCGCCGGATTGCCGGGTTCGGCCGGCCAGCGCGGATTGCGGCCGACGTAGGCCATCAGGCGTTCGCCGACCGGCGCGTCGTCGGCGATCGGCACCATCTCACCGAACGACTTGCTGGGCCGGTCGACCGGGAAGCGTTTCATGATGCGCAACGCCGCCTCGCTGAGGTCTTCGGGCGGCAGGCGGTGGAGGCCGAGCGCGGCCGCGACGTCCCATCCGTGCACCGTGTAGTCGACGATGTGCATGCTCATCGCGACCGCCGACGGCACCGCACCGAAGCCGAAGACCTCGATCTTCTCCGGCATCTTCTCGCTGAACGCGGCCGTGACCACGGCCGCCGACTCGCCGAAGCCCGCGACCAGGTCGCCGTCGAACGTGACCGAATCCCATACGTCGGCTCCGACCGGCGAGTCGAACGCGGCCGCCGCGAAACCGTGGTTGTGGGCGATCATGTGCGCGATCAGGTCACGCAGCCGCCAGTCGCCGCACGGCGTGGCGTCGTCGAGCTGGTCCGGGTCGAGTTGCGCGATGACGTCGTTGCACCAGCTCAGGGCCGCTTGGTCGAGCGCGAACAGATCCATCGAATCCCCCAGCGTCGCGCGCCTGCTACGGCACGATCTGGTCCACCATAATGGTGTCGAAGCGCACGGCATAGGGCGTTTGCGGGATCTCCGGCAGCATGCCGTCCTTCTCCTGGAAGGCGCCGAGCACGATGTGACCGGTCGGGTAGAAGCCGCGGGCATCGTAGTAGGGAAACTCGACTTTGCCGTCACGGTAGAAGCGGAAGTTCATCCCGACGACATCGATCTGAATCCGCGTCGGCACGCCCGGCACGATCGGTGTTTCCAGCGTGTGGTCGATCAGTGTCTCGATCTGGCCGGAGTGCGAGACCAGGCGCATGTCGTCGGGGCAGACCTGGAGCGCGTACCCCTGTTGGTTGTCGAAGTGAAACCAGATGCCGGCACAGCTCGTCGGGCCGATCAGCGTGACGTCGACGGCCACCCGGAAGTCGGCGACGTTCACGACCTGGCCCGGACACCGGTAGGTCTCGTTGTTGGGAAGTTGCACGGTGAGGCCGTCGGCGCGGACGCGGCACGTGCCGAGTCCCTTGTCGGAGCGATCGTGCCAGCCGCTCGACGTGGGCACCCGGAGGCTGCTGCGCACGAGGTTGAGATAGGACAGGCTCACGGTCGGCGAGGGCGACGAGAGCGGCCCGGCGTGCGCGCTCGGCCGGATGTAGCCGGTCACCATGCCGGCGACGACAGCCATGGCCGCGAGGATGGCGAGCACGAGCGCGGCGATGCCGACTGAACGCCACCACGACGACACCGGCGGCAGCAGATCATCGGCGGGGTCGACTTGCTCCATGTCGTCGTCGGGGCGATCGTCGACGCGTGGCATTTCCCGGGTCGCGGCGACGTACGCCCGCTGCATGCCTTTGACGAGGGACGCCTCGGTCGCGTCGCTGACCGGCGCGTCGTTGCCGGTCGTGAGCAGCCGGTCGAGCAGTTGGCGGGCGGTCGGGCGGTCTTCCGGCCGCTTCGAGAGCGCCTGCGCGACCAGATCGCGAAGCGGGCCGCTCAGCCCGTCGAGAGTCGGTTCCTGGGTGAGGATCGCGACCGCGGTCGCCGGCGGGGTGTCGGCGAGAAACGGCACATGACCGGTTGCCGCGTACGCGACGATCGCACCCCACGCGAACACGTCCGCGGCCGGCGTCAGGCGCTGCGTCTTCTCGGCCACGCCGCCGGGTGCCGTGGATGCCATGCCGACCGTGGGATCGAGCCGCTCCGGTGCCATGTACGCGACCGTGCCCAGGAGTTGGTCGGTGCGAGTGTCCCCATCGGAGCGTTCGGTGCCGCGGGCGATGCCGAAGTCGATGACCTTCGGGGTGCCGGGCGCGAGCAGTACGTTGCTCGGCTTCAGGTCTCGGTGGATGACGCCGGCGCCGTGGATCGCCGTGAGCGCCGTGGCGACGCCGATGGCGAGCCCGTAGAGGTTGGCGGGTGTCAGTGGCCCCCGGTCGTGCACGACTTCGGCGAGGTTGGGGCCGTCGACGAACTCCACGACGAGGAACGGCGTCTCGTGATCGGGGTCGGCGTCGAGCACTTCGGCCGTGCAGAACGGCGGCACGGCTTGCGCGCGGGCGACTTCACCGCGAAATCGGCGGCGGAACTCGGGCTCCTCGGCGAGGTCGGCGCGGATCACCTTGAGCGCGACGGTGCGACCCTCGGGCGAATCGGCCAGATAGACCGAGCCCATGCCGCCCTCGCCGAGCCGGCGCAGCAGGCGGTATTTTCCGAGCCGCTGCGGATCGCCCGGCCGGAGCGGCAAGCCTGGCACCACGCCGCCCGACACTCGTCTCGCCCTCCCCGACGCCTCCCGTCAGCCGTTGGCTGCACATTGGAGACACTCCCCGTTCACATCTCGCGACAGCATGCCATTTCGCGATGCAAAGCGACATTCCCTGACCAGTTAGGTCTTGAATTAAAATCCTATTTGTGATATAGTGTCGGATTAGCGAGTTACCGTCGTCGGCATGCTCAAGAATCAGACAGCGATCACCGCGGCCGCCGCGCGAGCCGGCCACCTCATCGTCGACGCCGAGCCACACATCTTCGTCGACAACCTAGCCGAGACGCTCCTCGGCCCGCAGGCCCCCGAATTCGTCGACTACCACCGCCATCACGGCACCCACATCGTGCTCGCGAGCGCGCGAGCGCAGGTCGTGTGCCGGGCGCGCTACACCGAAAGCGTTGTGGCACAGGCGATCCAGCGAGGCGTCACGCAGTACGTGATCCTGGGCGCCGGCCTCGACTCGTTCGCGTACCGGTCGCCGTCGGCCGCGCGGATCCGGGTCTTCGAAGTCGATTTTCCCGAGACGCAGGCGTGGAAGCGGTCGCTACTGGATTCGGCCGGCATCACGGTGCCGGGCGGCGTCACGTTCGCGGCGGTGGATTTCGAGACCGACGCGCTCGCGGATGCGTTGCGAGCAGCAGGTTTCGACCCGGCGCGACCGGCCGTCGTTAGCTGGCTCGGTGTCACGATGTACCTCACCGAGGCCGCCATCGCTGAAACGCTCTCCGTTATCGGCCGGTTCACGCCCGGCACCGAGATCGTCGCCGACTACATGCTGCCGCCCGACCTTCGTGACGAGGCCGGCCAGACCTACGTCGACCTGGTCGCGCCGATGACGGCCGAGCGGGGTGAGCCGTGGCTGACGTTTCTGACGCCCGACACCGCGACGGATCTGCTGGCCCGGACCGGTTTCGGGGAGGCACACCACGTGCGGCAACGAGATTTCGACGCGGCGCTGTGGCACCGAACCGACGCCCTACGACCATCGGACCTCTCGGTCATCGCCCACGCCACGGTCGGATAGGACGCGTTCACGGAAGGTTGACGTAGCCGTCGATCTGCCGGACGGCGGCACTGTAGACGCGCCGGTCGGCCGCGCTCGTGGCCGGATCCGCGAGCGCCCGGGTCAGGTCGACGACGCGGATGTCCGGCGTCAGCGCGACCCAGGTCGGGATGACGCGCACCGCCGTCGCTCGCCAGTGCCCGGTCCGCGCTCTCGGTGAACGTGAACTCCGGCATGATGCCCTCGCGGTTCGCGTCGATCGGTTGCGCGTGCCGGGCGAACTGGTTTCCCATCCCGTACACGACAAATTTGCCGTTGATCGTCGCTATCGGCTGCACGACGTGCTCGTGGCAGCCGAGGATCAGGTCGATATCCGGCGAGTCGAGTAGCCGTTTCGCGAGCGCGGTCTGGCCGGCGTTCGGGGTGTGCGAGTATTCGACGCCCCAGTGGATCGACAGCACCACGATCTGCGCGCCGGCCGCCCGGGCCATGTGCGCGGCCCGCAGGATCGCGGCCGGATCGGTCTCGTTGGCCAGCCACGTCTCGCCCGCCGGCCGGGTGAGCCCGTTGAATCCGAACGTGAAGGACAGTTGCGCGATCCGCACCGGCGGCCCGCCCCCGGTCGGCGTCACGGTGAGAATGTTCGGCACGGCGGCGTCGGCGGCGCTCCGGTAGCTGCCCGCGTGCCGCACCCCGGCCGCGTCGAGATCGTCGAGCGTGCGTTTGACGCCGTTCGGGCCCTGATCGAGCGTGTGGTTCGACGCGGTCGAGCAGGTGTCGTAGCCGATGTCACGGATCGTGGTCGCGATCTGCGGTGGGACGGAGAAGCGCGGATAACCGTGATAGGGCCCGCCCGCGGGTGCGAGCGGCGTCTCCAGATGGCAGACCGCGAGCGACGCCGCGGCGATATCGGGCTCGACGCTCGCGAAGATGTCGTCGAAATAGAGCCCGGTGCGGCCACGCGCCTTGGCGTCCTTCGCGGCCTGCGCCCAGACCTGCGGGTGCAGCAGTTCGTCGCCCGCGCCGAGGATCGTCAGCGTGCGCGCTGCCGGCCGTGCCGACGCCGATGACGAGGGGCCTGACGGCTTCGGCACCGGTCCGGACAGGCTTGCCGGCCGTGCAGCCGGAAATCAACATCAACAACAGTGCGCACAGGGTACGGCCAGCCGAAACCGGTCGGGCGTGCCGCGACGTGTCACGTGAGATTCAACGATCGTGCGGAGCCATGGTTGCGATGACCGCCACGGCTCCGCACGATCAACGACTGCTTACCGGTCTTCCGCCTGCGGCTGTTTCGGGGCCGGTGGCTGGTCGGCGGGCTGTGGCTGCTTCGCCGGCGGGGGCTGCGCCGGAACCTGCGGCTGGGCGGCGTGGGGCTGGGCGGCGTGGGGCTGAGCGGCGTGAGGCTGGGCGGCGTGGGGCTGAGCGGCCTGCGGCTGGGCAGCGTGGGGCTGAGCCGCGGCCGGCGTCTGGCCGGGAACCGTGACGGTCGCGGGCACCCGCGCCGTCGCCTGGGTGCGGACGAACATCGCCGACAGCGTCGCCGCCGCCGACAACAGGAACGCCTGCTTGTCGGCGTCGAGCTTGAGCCCGTAGCCGAGACCCACCGCGAACACCGCCTTGACCAGGCCGAGGATGGCGGCGGACACACCGTCATGGGTAGCCAGCGCGACCGCGAAGCCGAGGACAGCCGCGGTGACGGCGATCGCGATCGACTCCTGCTTCGTCGAGAGGTGGAAAACGGTGGCGCCGAGAACGTAGACGGCGGTGTTGATAAGGCCGCCCCACAGTGCGGGCTCGCGACCGAAGATCTTCGCGCCGGGATTGGTGTTGGCCATGGTGCTCCGTCCGATTCGAGGGGATGAACGCGAAGCATCTTTCCCCGGGAACCGCCTGGCAACACATCGACCCGCCGCGTACGAGAGGATCGGTGCTACACCGTGGCCGGAGCCGACCCCGATTCCACGTCGGTCAAGTCGACGCGGACATCGCCACGGATCAGGCCCACGCCTTCGGGTTGGCGACCAGCTCGCGGACACGTTCGGGCAGGTCACCACTGGCGACGTCGGCGATCGTGACCATGTCCAGGATCTCCCGCTCACTGGCCCGCAGCGCGATCCACACGTCCTGCAGGGGGCGGGCGACACCGTGATAGCCGAGGTCTTCCGGCCGGGTGCCGCGGACGTGCGCGAGCGGACCGTCGATCACGCGGATCACCTCGGCCAGCGAGATCTCCGACGCCGGTCGGGTCAGCCAGTAACCACCTTCCGGGCCACGCTGCGCGGACACGACACCGCCCCGGCGCAACTGCACCAGGATGCTCTCCAGGAACTTGGCCGGGATCTGCTGGGCCGACGCCAACCGCTCGGACGTCATCGGCAGCGCGGCAGCAACCAGCCCCGTGTCGTCGGCCGGTGCTCCGGCCGCTGTGAGCTGCGCGGACGCGAGTTCGGTCACGGCGCGAAGCGCGTAGTCCACTCTGGCTGACAGTCGCATCGTTCGATTATGGCCCTCGTTTTGATCAATCGGCGGCGGGGATGGTCGCAGCGCGGCACGGAGAGGTCCGGGTTCTACGCCGCCGATGCGCCGGAGCAGACCCTCCTGGACGGCGCTCGCGATGAGCCGGCCGTCCTGCGCGTACATCCGGCCGTTGGCGAGACCACGGCTCCCCGACGCGGACGGGCTCGTGCAGTCGTAGAGGAACCACTCGTCGGCGCGGAACGGCCGGTGGAACCAGAGCGCGTGGTCGAGGCTGGCGCCGATGTAGCCGCCCGGGCCCCAGACCTCGCCGTGGGTGGAGAGCACCGCGTCGAGCAGCGTCAGGTCGGACGCGAACGTCAGCGCGCACGCGTGGATCAGCGGATCGTCGGGCAGCTTGCCGTCGATGCGCATCCACACCCGCTGGCGCGGTTCGGCAGGACGATCACCCGGGCGGCACCCAGCCCGGCTCACCGACATAACGCACGTCCATCGGGCGCGGGATCTGGCCCCAGATGCTCTGCCGCTCCGGATAGTCGGGCCAGGCGCTCGGTCATCGTCGGCACCTCTTCCGGCCGCGGCACGTCAAGCGGCGCCTGGATCTGATGGTCGAGACCGACTCTCGGGGCGCTGGAACGACGCCGACATGAAGAAGATCGGCTTGCCGTGCTGCACCGCGACCGACCGCCGCACCGAGAACGAGCGACCGTCACGAACGTTCTCCACCGCGTACGTGATCGGCTCGGCCGGATCGCCGGGGCGCACGAAGTAGCCGTGCAGCGAATGCACGGTGCGGATCGGGTCAACGGTGCGACCGGCCGCGACGAGCGCCTGGCCGGCGACCTGGCCGCCGAAGACCCGCAGCGGGCCGACCGGCGGGCTGACTCCGCGGAACACGTTGTCACCCTGCTCCTCGAGATCGAGAACCTCGAGGAGCAGGTCGACGGCGGCCTGGCCGGTGGGCGTCTGTCCGATGCTCATCCGAGCAGACGACTCGCCGGCGCCTGTTTCCAACGCCGCAGCTCACTCGTCGGCGAGCGACCCGATCTGGTGCACGCGCAGCGTGTTCGTCGAGCCCGGCGTCATGGGCGGGCTGCCCGCCACGATCACGACGTAGTCGCCGGTCTTGGCCAGGCCGACGGACAGCAGCGCGCTGTCGACCTGACGGAACATGTCGTCGGTGTGCCGGACGGACGGCACCTCGACGCACTCGACGCCCCACGACAGCGTGAGCTGGTTGCGCACGGCCGCGGATCGGCGTGCAGGCCAGCAGCGGCAGCTCGCAGTGCAGCCGGGAGAGGCGGCGCACGGTGTCGCCGGTCTGGGTAAACGCGACCAGCGCCTTGGCGCCGATCGCGGACGCGATGCCGGCCGCCGCGTTGGTGATCGCGCCGCCCCGGGTGCGGGGCGCGTGCTGAGGTTGGGCACCTCGAGCGAACTGGCCTCGGTGGTCTCGATGATCTTCGCCATGGTGGACACGGTGAGCACCGGATACTTGCCGACGCTGGTCTCGCCGGAGAGCATCACCGCGTCGGCGCCGTCGAGCACGGCGTTGGCGACGTCGGAGACCTCGGCGCGGGTCGGGCGCGAGTTCTCGATCATGGAGTCGAGCATCTGGGTCGCGACGATCACCGGCTTGGCCTACTCGCGGCCGAGCTGCACGCAGCGCTTCTGCACGATCGGCACCTGGTCCATCGGCATCTCCACGCCGAGGTCACCGCGGGCGACCATGATGCCGTCGAAAGCGTCCACGATCTGTTCGAGCGCGTCGACCGCTTCCGGCTTCTCGACCTTCGCGATCACCGGGACGCGACGGCCCTCCTCGTCCATGATCGCGTGGACGAGCTTGATGTCCTCCGGCGAGCGCACGAACGACAGCGCGACCAGGTCGACGCCGAGGCGCAGCGCGAAGCGCAGGTCTTCGGCGTCCTTGTCGGACAGCGCCGGCACGGAGACCGCCACGTTGGGCAGCGAGACGCCCTTGTGGTTGGAGACGACGCCGCCCTCGACGATCAGGCAGCTGATGTCGTTGCCGGTCACGCCCTTGACCTCCAGCGCCACCCGGCCGTCGTCGACCAGCAGCTGGTCGCCGGTCTTGACCTCCTGCGGCAGCTTCTTGTAGGTGCAGGAGACGCGGGTCGGCGGTGCCGAGGATCTCGTCGCTCGTGATGGCGATCGTGTCTCCGGTGCGCCAGGCGACCGGGCCGTTGTCGAAGCGGCCGAGACGGATCTTCGGACCCTGCAGGTCGGCGAGGATGCCGACGGCGTTTCTGCGTCGCGTCGGCCGCCTCACGAACCAGCCGGTACGCATCGGCGTGATCGTCGTGCGTGCCGTGGCTGAAGTTGAGTCGCGCGACGTTCATACCGGCGTCGACCAGGCCCCGGATGCGCTCCGGGTTGTTCACGGCAGGGCCGAGCGTACAAACGATCTTGGCGCGGCGGTTTACGGTCATCAGGCTAATCTCCGGGTCGACGGTGTTACCGGCGCGGGCAGCGTCTCGGCCGCACCGAGGTATGTGTGGATAGCAGCGGCGGCGGCACGCCCCTCCGCGATCGCCCACACAATCAACGACGCGCCACGGTGCATGTCACCGGCAACGAAGATCCCGGGAGCCGCCTGCCAATCGGCATCCGCATTGATGCCACCGCTCACCGTACTCGTGAGACCTAGCTCGTCACAGACCGGGAGGGCATCCGTTCCGGCGAATCCGATAGCGAGAAGGACGAGGTCGGCAGGGAGAACGCGTTCCGTGCCGGGCACCGGCTCGACGATCCGCCGACCGTCGCGACGGGTAACCGTCACCTCACTGATCTTGACTCCGGTCACCGCCGACTGTCCCTCGAACGAGGTCACCTGCACGGCGAACACACGCTCGCCACCCTCCTCGTGCGCGGGGTAGGACCGCAGGATCCACGGCCACGTCGGCCACGGGTCGCGCTCGGAATCACGATCGGCCGGCGGCACCGGGTAGATGTCCAGCTGGGTCACGCTCCGCGCGCCCTGACGGTGGGCGACGCCGAGGCAGTCAGCCGCGGTGTCGCCGCCGCCGATGATCACGACATCGCGTCCGGCCGCGTCGATCGGGTTCGATGCCGCCTCGCCGGCGACGACCCGGTTCGCCGCGACCAGGTGTTCCATCGCCAGGTGTACACCGGGCAACGCGCGCCCGGGCGTCTCCGGCATGTCGCGGCCGGCCAGCGCGCCGCAGGCCAGCAGCACCGCGTCGAAGTCGTTGCGCAATTCGGCGACCGTGATGTCGACCCCGACGTCGACGCCGGTACGGAACTCGACGCCTTCGGCCCGCATCTGCTCGACGCGGCGGTCGATGTGCCCCTTCTCCAGCTTGAAGTCGGGGATGCCGTAGCGCATCAGGCCGCCCGGAGTCTGGTCGCGCTCGAAGACCGTGACGGCGTGACCGGCTCGCGCCAGTTGCTGGGCGGCGGCGAGACCGGCCGGGCCGGACCCGACGACGGCGATGGAACGGCCGGTCGGCGGCGCTGTGATGCCCGGGACGATCCGGCCGGCGTCGAAGCCTCGATTGATGATCTCGACCTCGACCTGCTTGATCGTGACCGCGGCGCCCGGGCCGACGGCGCTCGGGATCGCGAGCACGCAGGCGGCCTCGCAGGGCGCCGGGCAGAGCCGGCCGGTGAACTCCGGGAAGTTGTTCGTCGCGTGGAGTTCGTCGAGCGCGGTGCCCCAGTCACCCGTACGGACCAGGTCGTTCCAGTCGGGGATCTTGTTGCCTAGCGGGCAGGCTTGATGGCAGAAAGGAATTCCGCAGTCCATGCATCTTTCAGCTTGACCACGGATCAGCTCGTCGTCGGCTGACTGGTAGACCTCTCGCCAGTCTTGGATTCTGACCTGCACCGGCCTGCGGCTTGGGAGCTTTCGATCGTTGGTCAGGAAGCCCGATGGGTTAGGCATTGGGGCCGCCTACGGTGGCCGGAATTTGGCCTGCGTCCGCGCCGATCACTGTGCTGGGAGTTTGGCTGCCCTGCCCACTCTGGGCGGTCAAGCTTGATCCCGACGTGGTCAGCGCAGCCAAACTCCCTCCGGCGTCCAGCTCCGCGCGAGACAAAAGGGCTCTCTTGTAGTCCCGTGGAATCACCAAGGTGAAGTGGCGGCGAGCTGTGTCCCAGTGATCGAGGATTCGTTCGGCCACGGGGGAGCCGGTTTCCTCGTGGTGCTGTCGTATGAGTTCTTGCAAAGTTCTCTCGTCGTCTTCCGCTAGTTCGTCCAGGTCCACCAGCTCGCGGTTGACCTTGTTTTCGTCGAGGTTGTGCACGAAGGCTCGGCCGCCACTCATGCCGGCGGCGAAGTTGCGGCCGGTCGGGCCGAGGATCACGACGGTGCCACCGGTCATGTACTCGCAACCGTGGTCGCCGACGCCCTCGACGACGGCCGTGGCGCCGGAGTTTCTGACCGCGAAGCGTTCACCGGCTCGACCGCGGGCGAGCAGGATGCCGCTCGTGGCGCCGTAGAGGACCGTGTTGCCGGCGATGATCTGGTCCTCGGCGGCGAACTCGGCCCGGAAGTCCGGGCGCACGATCAGGCGGCCGCCGGAGAGGCCCTTGCCGACGTAGTCGTTGGCGTCGCCGTTGAGCCGCAGCGTGACACCGCGCGGCACGAACGCGCCGAACGACTGACCGGCGGTGCCCCGCAGGGTGACGTCGATCGTGTTGTCGGGCAGGCCGTCGCCACCGTGATAGCGGGTGACCTCGCCGCCGAGCATCGCGCCGACGCTGCGGGACGTGTTCTGCACATCGAGCAGCAGACGCACCGGGGTGCCGTTGCGCAGCGACGCGGTGGCCGACGCGATCAGCTGGTTGTCGAGCGCGTCGTCGAGCGCGTGGTCCTGCTCGGTCATGCGGCGCAGCGGCGCGTCGTCGTCGATGTCGACCTGGTGCAGCACCGGCGACAGGTCGAGACCCTGCGCCTTCCAGTGGTCGATGGCGGGCGCGAGGTCGAGCAGGTCGACCCGGCCGATGGCCTCATCGAGGCTGCGCAGACCGAGCGCGGCCAAGTGCTCCCGCACCTCCTCGGCCAGGAACCGGAAGAAGTTGACGACGAACCGCGGCTCGCCGGTGAAGCGCTTGCGCAGCTCCGGGTTCTGGGTCGCGATGCCGACCGGACACGTGTCGAGGTGACAGACCCGCATCATCACGCAGCCGGAGACGATCAGCGGCGCGGTCGCGAAACCGAACTCCTCGGCACCCAGCAGCGCCGCGATGATCACGTCGCGACCGGTCTTGAGCTGGCCGTCGACCTGCACCGTCACGCGTTCGCGCAACCCGTTCGCGAGCAGCGTCTGCTGTGCCTCGGCCAGCCCGAGTTCCCACGGCGCGCCGGCGTGCTTGAGCGAGTTGAGCGGCGACGCGCCGGTGCCGCCGTCATGGCCGGAGATCAGGATGACGTCGGCCTTCGCCTTGGCGACGCCGGCCGCGACGGTGCCGACCCCCACTTCAGCGACCAATTTGACGTGTACGCGAGCAGCCGGATTGACGTTCTTCAAGTCGTAGATCAGCTGAGCCAGATCTTCGATCGAGTAGATGTCGTGGTGCGGCGGTGGCGAGATGAGCCCGACACCGGCCGTGGCATGCCGGGTCTTCGCGATCCACGGATAGACCTTGTTGCCAGGGAGCTGGCCGCCCTCCCCCGGCTTGGCACCCTGCGCCATCTTGATCTGCAGGTCGTCCGCGTGGACGAGGTATTCGTTCGTGACGCCGAACCGGCCGGACGCGATCTGCTTGACGGCACTGCGGCGCTCGAGGTCGTAGAGGCGGTCGACGTCCTCGCCGCCCTCACCGGTGTTGCTCTTGCCGCCGATCGAGTTCATCGCGCGGGCCAGCGTCTCGTGCGCCTCGGAGGAGATCGAGCCGTAGCTCATCGCTCCGGTCGCGAACCGCCTGACGATCGACTCGACGGACTCGACCTCGTCGATCGGGAGCGGCTCCCGGTCGGGCGTGACCTCGAACAGGCCGCGCAGCGAACCGGCCTCGGCGGCAAGCGCGTCCACGGTCTTGGTGTAGTCGCGGAAGACCGAGTACTGGTTCGACCGGGTCGCGTGCTGCAGCAGGAACACCGTTTCCGGGTTGAAGAGGTGCACCTCGCCGTCACGACGCCACTGGTACTCGCCACCGACGGTCAGGCGGCGCGCCGGGTGGCCCGACTCCTCGGACGCGTACCCGCTCGCGTACGCGACGGCGTGCCGGGCCGCAACCTCCGCCGCGATGCCGTCGAGCCCGATGCCACCGATCCGGCTGGCCGTACCCGTGAAATATCTCGCTGTCAGCTCCGCGTCGATGCCGATCGCCTCGAACACCTGCGCGCCGCAGTAGGACGAGACGGTGGAGATGCCCATCTTCGACATGATCTTCAGGACGCCCTTGCCGAGCGCCACCACGATGTTGTGTGCCGCCGCGCGCTCGTCGATGCCGGTCAGGACCCCGGTCGCGATCAGGTCGTCGGCGCTCTCCAGCGCCAGGTAGGGGTTGACCGCGGCCGCGCCGTAGCCGATCAGCGTCGCGATGTGGTGCACCTCGCGGGCGTCACCGGTCTCGACGATCAGCGCGATCTGGGTCCGGGTGCGCTCCCGGACGAGATGCTGGTGCACGGCGGCCGTGAGGAGCAGCGACGGGATCGGGGCGAGATCGGCGGTGGAGTCGCGGTCGGAAAGCACGAGCACGCGGACGCCGTCGTCGATCGCCTCGGACACGTGCCGGCAGATCTGCACGATGCGGGCCCGCATGCCGCGACCGCCCTCGGCCACCCGGTAGAGCCCGGAGACCCGGATCGCCATGAAACCCGGCAGGTCACCGTCCTCGTCGATGGAGAGGATCTTCGCGAGGTCGTCGTTGTCGATGACCGGGTAGGGCAGCACGATCTGGCGGCAGCTCGCCGGACCCGGTTCGAGCAGGTTGGCCTCGGGTCCGATCGTCGTCGAGAGGCTGGTGACGAGCTCCTCCCGGATCGAGTCCAGCGGCGGGTTCGTGACCTGAGCGAACATCTGCGTGAAGTAGTCGTAGAGCAGGCGGGGCCGCTTCGACAGGGCCGCGATCGGGGTGTCGGTGCCCATCGAGCCGATCGGTTCATAACCCGCGCGCGCCATCGGGGCCAGCAGGATCTTCAGTTCCTCGTCGGTGTAGCCGAAGGTCTGCTGCCGGCGGCGGACCGAGTCGTGGGTGTAGACGACGTGGTCACGCGGCGGCAGCTCGTCGAGGTGCATCAGGCCGGCGTGGACCCAGTCCTGGTAGGGCTCCTCGGCCGCCAGCTTCGCCTTGATCTCGTCGTCGCTGACGATCCGGCCGGCCGCCGTGTCGACGAGGAACATGCGGCCAGGCTGGAGCCGGCCCCGCGCGACCACAGTGGACGGGTCGATGTCGAGCACGCCGGACTCGCTCGCGAGCACCACGAGGTCGTCTTTCGTCACAAGCCACCGGCCCGGGCGCAGACCGTTGCGGTCGAGGACGGCGCCGGCGAGCGTGCCGTCGGAGAACGCGACCGCGGCCGGGCCGTCCCACGGCTCCATCAGGCTCGCGTGGAACTGGTAGAACGCACGGCGGTCCGGGTCCATGCCGGGATCGTTCTCCCAGGCTTCCGGGATCATCATGAGCACCGCGTGCGGGAGGCTCCGGCCGGACAGGTGCAGCAGTTCGAGGACCTCGTCGAAGCTCATCGAGTCGGAGCCGTCGGGCGAGCAGATGGGCGTAAGGCGCTCGATGTCACCGCTGATGTTCGAGGTGCCGAGCAGCGCTTCGCGGGCGGCCATCCAGTTGCGGTTGCCGCGGATCGTGTTGATCTCACCGTTGTGGGCGACGAAGCGGTAGGGGTGCGCCAGCGGCCACGACGGGAACGTGTTCGTAGAGAAACGGGAGTGGACCAGGGCGATCGCTGACGTCAAGCGGTCGTCGGTCAGATCGGGGTAGAAGCTGCGCAGTTGGTCGGGGGTGAGCATGCCCTTATAGACGATGGTGCGGCTGGACAGGGACGGGAGATGGATCGTGATGCCGCGTTCCTCGGTCTCACGCTCGGCCTGGCGGCGGAGCGGGTAGACCATCCGATCGAGATCGATGCCACTGACACCGTCGGCGGCCAGGAACATCTGCCGGATCCGCGGGCGGGCCGCCTCGGAACTGACACCGAGGCCACGGGGCTCGACCGGCACGTCGCGCCACCCGAGGACCTCGACGCCCTCGGCGGCCGCGAACTTCTCCAGCACCGTGACCGCGCGCGCCTCGTCGGCGCCGTTCTGCGGAAGGAACACCAGTCCGGTCGCGTACTCCCCCGGCGGTGGGAGGTCGAAGTCGACGACGGCGCGATAGAAGCCGTCCGGAATCTGGATCATGATGCCGGCACCGTCGCCGGTGAACGGGTCGGCGCCCCGGGCACCTCGGTGATCAAGACGACACAGCGCGTGCAGACCCTTGGCGACGATGTCGTGCGACCGACGACCGTGCATGTCCGCGACAAGAGCGAGACCGCAGGCGTCATGCTCGTACGCCGCGTCGTACAGACCCTGGTTACGGGGTTGAGTCATCGCCACGTGCCGGCTCCCAACGTCGTTTTGTCACTAGCGGGACGACGTCGGCCCTGATGGATTCTCCAGTTTACGCAGCCTGACGGCGCGCACCTGATCAAAAGTTAAGGCAGTCTCACCTCATGGACGCGAGCGTGGGACGGCCTGCCCGGATGGTCACGGTTTCCGTTCCGTTTCTTACCCGTTTCGAGTATTACGCGACCCTACCGCGAATGACACTTCTCATACAATGATTCACGTTCAGCGCACCGGTGAACGGCTGTCTCAGATGCCTCAGGAGCGACGTAGGCCCCGCAGCGCGTGCGACGCCCGGCCGACGATCCCGGGCGTGAGACCCATCGCGGCATCACGGGTCCGGCTCGGCGCCCGCGAGGACGTCAGCACCGCGCCGACCCGACGAGACTGCCGCCCGATGCGCACCACCTGAGCGCGGCGGGCCTGCGAGTAACCGGTCAGCGCACCCGAGAGGGTGGGGCCGGGCGCGACGTTCCGGACGGTGGCCGCGAGTTCGGCTGCGTCTTCGAGGGCGAGGCAGGCGCCGTGACCGAGATGGTGGGCCATGGCATGCGCGGCATCGCCGATCAACGCGTAACCACCCTGCCCGGCCGGGTACGCGAACGCGCGCGGGATCGGCCACAACTCGCCGATCGGATGCTGGATGAGGTCGTCCGGATCGGTCGCGCCGATCAGGGCTCCGACCGGGGCGTGCCACTCGGCGAACCACCGGCGCAACAGCGCCAGTTGAGCCGCCGGCGATTCCGGTCGAGCCGCGCCGGGCACCGTCGCGGCCCAGTAGATGCCGCCGCGCATCGAAGCTCCGGCCGAGCCCCGGGACCCCATCACGGCCCAGCGGAAACGATGGCCGCCACCGACGAGCTCGCCGCCGGTCGGAGCGTCGCCGGCAGACCCGCCGCCCTGACGTGCGAGCAGGTCCACGAGGTCGGACGCGCGGTACCACGGAATCACGGCCCGCCACGCGGTGCAGCCCGCCGAGACGACCGTGGATTCGGGCGCGAGCCGGCGGCGGACGACGCTGTCGACCCCGTCAGCACCGATGAGCAGGTCGGCCTCCCAGCTGGAGGTGCCGTCGCTGACCGAGGCCAGGGTGGCCGACGTGCGGACGGTGCGGACACCGACGCCGGTTCGGATGTCGATGCGGTCGCCGAGCCCCGCCACGAGCGCGTCGTGCAAGTCTTCGCGGTGGACGACGACGGGCGCACCGGCACCGGCGTCGACCTCTTCCGGGCGCACCAGCCACTGCCCGTCGGGGCGCCGGATCCCCCGGTCGAGCACCGGGCTCGAGATCGCGTCGAGGCCACCGGCCAGACCCAGCTTCTGCAGCGCCGCGACACCGTTGGGCCAGATCAGCAACGCGGCATGATCGCCGCGCAGACGGTCGTTGCGTTCGAGCAGCGTGACCTGCCAGCCCGCGCGGGCAAGCGCGCCGGAGACGGCCAGACCACCAATGCCGGCGCCGATGACGACCGCGGAACCCATGACGGCCCGACTACTTCGTCACGTTGTGGTGTTCGCCGGCCGCGTCGCGGTCCGCCGTCCCGTCAAGCGCGTCGTCACTGTCGCCGCCGTCGAGTGGATCATCGTCGCCAGCACTGGCCTCGACCACCGGATCGGCACCCGGCGGCCCGGCGTCATCATCACCGCCACCGTCGGAGTCACCGCCGCCCTCGTCGGTTGTGGGCTTACGCGTGTACGGGCTGTCCGACCCGTCGAGAGCCTTCAAGTCCTGGGCTTCCTCGGCCGTGACCACGCGGTAGCCGCCGTCGGCCTCGGGCACGAGGTATTCGCGCGGGCCCCGCACCCGCAGGAAGTAGATCAGCGCACCGAGGAACACGATGATCGCGGTCCAGTCGTTGAGCCGCAGCCCGAGGATGTGGTTGGCGGTGTCGATGCGCAGGTATTCGATCCACGCGCGGCCGACCGTGTAGATCATGACGTAGAGCGCGAACGCGCGACCCTTGCCGAACTTGAATTTGCGATCGGCCAGGTAGACGGCCAGCGCCGTGCCGAAGTCCCAGATCACCTCGTAAAGGAAGGTGGGCTGGTAAAGGCCGGGCAGCAACAGCGCGTGCCCGTCGGGGCCGATGAGGGCGTGACCCTGGTTGCTCGGGTCCATCTGGTGCACCTTGAGGCCCCACGGCAGCGTCGTCGAACGCCCGTAGAGTTCGTTGTTGAACCAGTTGCCGAAGCGCCCGAGGCCCTGCGCGACCGCGAGGCCCGGGGCCAGGCAGTCGGCCACGAACGTCAGCGGGATGCGGAGCCTGCGGCATCCGATCCACGCGCCGAGCGCGCCACCGGCGACGGCACCCCAGATGCCGAGGCCACCCTGCCAGATGTAGAGCGTCGACAGCGCTCCCGTGCCGCCCTTGCCGAAGTAGACCTGGTAGGACGTGATCACGTTGTAGATGCGGGCGCCGACGATGCCGAACGGCACCGCCCAGATCGCCACATCCAAGATCGCATATTGCGGCGCCCCTCGATCCCGCATGCGGCGTTCGGCGATGTAGGCCGCGGCGATGATGCCCACCACGATGCACAACGCGTAGGCGCGAACGGGAAATGGGCCGAGATGCCAGACGGCTGTGCTCGGACTCGGAATGCTGGCGAGGGTCACGTGCGAACACGCTACTTTATGCCCGGCTCCCCGTCACCCGCTGTCGTCGCCGAGGCGACACTATCGATACCGCTCGATATCCAAGTTGTCCGATTCGGCGGGAACCACATCAGTCACGGCCCTGCCATGTCGTCACGCACGCCTCATTGCCCTCAGCGTCGGCGAAGACCCAGAACGCGGGCGCCTCAGCGTCGTAGATCATCGTGCCGCCGGCCTCGACCGCGGCCGCCATCCGCCGCGGTGCCTCGTCATGCGGCACCGAGATGTCGAGATGGAGCCGGTTACGCTGCGGTCTCGGCGCATCCATCTGCTGGAACCAGACCGCCGGACCCTGCCGGTAGGGATCGACGAGCGCGATGTCGGACCCGGACTGACCCGGGTCGTCGACATAACCCAGGATCGCCTTCCAAAACGGCCGGATCGCCGGAATGTCGATGGCGTCGATCCCGATCTCGATCAATTGCGGCGCGTGTGGTGCCGTGCCGCCGGCGGCCGGCTCTGTGCGCAGGCCCATCGCCCCGATCTCGGCCGAGATCAACGCGGCCAACTCGACGTCGCGGACGGTGATCGACCCGTCGGCGAACGTCCGCAGCGCCAGCAGCGCACGATCGGACCGCACATCGGCCAGGAAATGCCCGTCGGCGTCGGCGCCGCACACGATCGCGGCCCGCGACGCGACCTCGGCCGCCCGCGCGACCGACCCCACCGCGACGGACGTGCGCAACTCCCCGAGGACGTGACGCCAGCCAAGATCGCTGACCGCCTCCGACGACGCGGCGCGGGTCAGGCGCGCGGCCGGGTCGATCGTCTCGTCAGTCATGCCGACATGCTGTCAGCCGCCACCGACAGTCTCAGCCGCCGTTGACGAATTCAGAAGCCTAGGCTGACGTCATGGCGAGGTATTTCGACGTGCACCCGGACAACCCGCAAGCTCGCACGATCGCGCAGGTCGGCGACATCGTGCGCGGCGGCGGCCTGATCGTCTACCCGACCGACTCCTGCTATGCCCTTGGCTGCCAGATCGGCAACAAGGATGGCCTCGACCGGATCCGCGACATCCGCAAGCTCGACGACAAGCACCACTTCACGCTCGTCTGCGGCGACTTTGCCCAGCTCGGTCAGTTCGTGCAGGTCAGCAACTCCGTGTTTCGGCTGGTCAAAGCGGCCACACCGGGTCAGTACACGTTCATCCTGCCGGCCACCCGAGAGGTCCCTCGCCGCCTGCTCCACCCCAAGAAGAAGACCGTCGGGGTACGCGTCCCGAAACACCCGGTCGTCGCGGCCCTGCTCGCAAACCTGGGCGAGCCGCTGCTGTCAAGCACGCTGCTGCTGCCCGGCGACGATGAGCCGATGACGCAGGGGTGGGAAATCAAGGAACGCCTCGATCACCAGGTGGACGCGGTCGTCGACGCCGGCGATTGCGGCACCGAACCGACGACCGTCATCGACCTGTCCGGTGACGAGCCGGAGATCCTGCGCGTGGGCGCCGGCGACCCGTCCCGTTTCGAATAGGCGAGGCTTCCGGGCCATCGTGCCGATCCGTGGCGGCCCTGGCCGCCATGATTCGGCACAACCCACCCGCGGCCGCCACGATTCGGCACAACCGACCCCGTGGACGCCACGATTCGGCACAACCCACCCGCCGCCTCCACCCACCGGCACAACCGACCCCGTGGACGCCACGGACCGGCACAACCCACCCGGCGGCCGCCACCAACCGGCACAACCAACCCCGCCGCCGCCACGATTCGGCACAACCGACCCCGTGGCCACCACCGATCGGCACAACCACCCTGCCGCCGCCACCCACCGGCACAACCGCCCCCGTGGCCGCCGCGGACCGGCACAACCCACCCCGCGGCCGCCACGGACCGGCACAACCCAGCCTGCGGCCGCCACGGACCGGCACAACCCACTCCGCGGCCGCCACGATTCGCCACAACCGACCCCGTGACCACCACCGACCGGCGCAACCGACCCGCCTACTCCACTCGCACCCGCAACAGATCGCCCGGCTGGCAGTCGAGCACGTCGCAGAGCGCGGTCAGCGTCGTGAACCGGATCGCCCGCGCTCGACCGTTCTTCAGGATCGACAGGTTCGCGAGCGTGATGCCGACCTTGTCCGCCAACTCCGTCAGCGTGATGCCGGCTTCGGCGACGAGTTCGTCGATGCGTACCTCGACCCGGTGCTCCTCGGCAGGCATCAGATCACCTCGCTGAGTTCGGTCCGCATGTCCGCCGCCCGGCCGAGCAGTTCGCGACCCGCCAGCAGCCCGGACCCGATGAGCAGCCACACGAAGAGTTGCGCCCACCACGGCACACCGCCCGCGCTGGAGTCGCCGCCTCGCGTCGCCGTCTCGATCGTGACCGCCACCGGCCCGGCCACCAGCGCCACCCATCCCCCGATGCGCATGAGCAGTCGCGTCGTGGCCGCGTAGACCCCGCCGCGCACGGCCGCGACCAGAATGCCGATGAACAGCCCGAGCAGCACCACGACCAGCACGATCGTCGGCACGGTCCGTTGGGTGGCCTCGGCGACGGCATGACGAGCCGTGAAGCCGGAGACGCTCTGCAGCGGACCCGGGGTGAACATGACCAGCTGCGTCGTTTCCGGTCCACCCTGGTCAGGGGTGTAGAGGCTCACCTGCGTCTGGCTGGCCCACGTCGTGATCGTGTAGTGGCTTTGCGTGCCCACCAACTGGTGGATGCTCATCGCGCCGAGGGTCACGAGCACGCCGACGCCGATCAGCAGGAAGAGCCCGAGGACGGCCGAGCCGCGTCGCGCTGCATAGGACATCAGAGCCTCCTTATCGATTATCAATGTATCGATAATCGATAAGGAACCCCGGAAAGTCAAGCTATCGGCGGCGTACGCCCTCGGCCAGTTCCGCGCTCAGCCGCTCCAACGCCGCCCGGCCACTCGCCGGATCGTCGGCTTCCAGCACGCACTGGATCAGCGCGCTGCCGACGATGACCGCGTCCGCGAAGCCCGCCACCGCGGCCGCCTGATCGCCGTCACGGACGCCGAGGCCGATCGCCACCGGAATGTCGCTGACCGCCCGCACCCGGGCCACGAGAGCCGGAGCCGCGTCGGACGTCTGTTCCCGGACGCCGGTCGTGCCCATCACACTCGTCGCGTAGACGAAGCCACGGCAGGCCTCGGCCGTCATCTCGAGCCGGGTCGGCGTCGACGACGGGGCGACCAGGAAGGTGCGATCGAGCCGGTACGCGTCCGAAGCGGCGAACCACTCCTCTGCCTCGTCCGGAATCAGGTCGGGCGTGACGATCCCGGCACCGCCGGCCGCCGCGAAGTCGCGCGCGAACGCGTCCACACCGTACTTCTCGATCGGGTTCCAGTAGCTCATCAGGATCACGGTGGCACCGGACCCCGCGACCTGCTCGACCGAGCGCAGCACGTCACGCGTGCGCACACCGCCGGCAAGCGCGATCTCGCTGGCCCGCTGGATGACCGGACCGTCCATGACCGGGTCGGAGTAGGCCAGCTCGATCTCGACGACGTCGACGCCGGACGCCACCATCGCCTTCATCGACTCGATGCCGCCGTCGACCGTCGGGAACCCGGCCGGCATGCAACCGACGAGAACACGCCCGCTCCTCGGCGCGCGCCTTGTCGAACACGACCTGAAGGTTGCTCACGATCGGGCACCGCCCTGCTCGTCGAAGATGCCGAACCACCGGGCCGCCGTGTCGACGTCCTTGTCACCGCGACCGGAGAGGTTCACCAGGATCGTCGGGTGCGGCGCCCAACGTGCCGGATCGCGCCAGCCGGAACGCGCCGGCCAGGGCATGCGCGCTCTCGATCGCCGGGATGATGCCCTCGGTCCTGGAGAGCAGCGCGAACGCGTCCATGGCCTCGGCATCGGTGACCGGTTCGTACGTCGCCCGGCC
Source organism: uncultured Actinomycetota bacterium (assembly GCA_963797605.1). Classification (GTDB taxonomy): domain Bacteria; phylum Actinomycetota; class Actinomycetes; order Mycobacteriales; family Micromonosporaceae; genus DASQPR01. The sequence continues at coordinate 479,832 of CAWCPX010000017.1, forward strand.
GATCTCCTTGAGCCACGCGTGCTCCGGACCGACGCCGGGGTAGTCGAGGCCGGCCGAGATCGAGTGCGACTCGATGGTCTGGCCGTCGTCGTCCTGCAGCAGGTAGCTGCGAGCGCCGTGGAGCACGCCGATCGTGCCCTGCGGTGATCGTGGCCGCGTGGCGACCCGGTCTCGACGCCGTCGCCGGCCGGCTCGAAGCCGTAGAGCCGGACGCTCTCGTCGGGGATGAACGCGTGGAAGATGCCGATCGCGTTGGAGCCGCCGCCGACGCAGGCGCACACCGCGTCGGGCAGCGTCCCGGTCAGATCGAGGCACTGCTTGCGGGCCTCGACACCGATGCCACGGACGAAGTCGCGCACCATCGCCGGGAACGGGATGCGGGCCGGCTGCCGTACCGATGATGTAGTGCGTGCTGTCGACGTTCGTGACCCAGTCGCGAGTCGCCTCGTTGATCGCGTCTTTCAGCGTGCGCGAGCCGGTGCGCACCGGGACGACCTTGGCGCCGAGCATCTTCATCCGGGCCACGTTGAGCGCCTGCCGCTCGGTGTCGACCTCGCCCATGTAGACGACGCATTCGAGGCCGAACAGCGCCGCTGCCGTGGCGGTCGCGACGCCGTGCTGACCGGCGCCGGTCTCGGCGATCACCCGCTTCTTGCCCATGCGCTTCGTCATCAGGGCCTGCCCGAGCACGTTGCGGATCTTGTGCGCGCCGGTGTGGTTGAGGTCTTCGCGCTTGAGCAGGATGCGCGTGCCGATCTCGGTGGAGAGCCGGGTGGCGTCGTAGAGCAGGCTCGGCACGCCGGCGTAGTCGCGCAGCAGCCGGCCGAATTCCGCCTGGAACCCCTCGTCGGCGAGCGCGTGCCGGTAGGCGGCGTCGAGCTCGTCGAGCGCGGCGACCAGCGCCTCGGGCACGAACCGACCGCCGAACCGACCGAACCGTGCCACGTGCGTCGGGCAGACCAGGCGTCCGGCGCACACGGTCGCTCGTCATCGAACTGGCCTCGGGCGTCGCTGGGTGGCTGCCGGCCGTCACGAGTTCGGCGACCGCGTCACGTGGGCTCTTCTGTGTCACCAGACCCTCTCCGACGAGCACCGCGTCGGCACCGGCCGCCGCGTACTTGATCAGGTCATGCGGGCCGCGGACGCCCGACTCCGCGATCTTCACCACATGGTTGGGCAAACCGGGCGCGATCCGCTCAAACATGGTGCGATCGACTTCCAGGGTACGCAGGTTGCGCGCGTTGACCCCGATCACCTTCGCGCCCGCCGCCATCGCCCGGTCGGCCTCCTCTTCGTCGTGCACCTCGACGAGCGCCGTCATGCCGAGCGACTCGACGCGCTCGAGCAGGCCCATCGAGGACGTTCTGCTCCAGCGCGGCCACGATCAGCAGCACGAGGTCGGCGCCGTGGGCCCGCGCCTCGTGCACCTGGTAGGACGAGACCACGAAGTCCTTGCGCAGCACCGGTACCTTGACGGCGGCACGCACCGCGATCAGGTCGTCGAGGCAGCCGCCGAACCATCGGCCCTCGGTGAGCACCGACACGCACCGGGCGCCGCCGGCCGCGTACTCGCGTGGCGAGCGCAGCCGGATCGGCGATCTCGGCGAGCGCGCCCTTCGACGGCGACGACCGCTTGACCTCGGCGATCACCCCGACGCCGGGTGCGCGCAGCGCCGTGTACGCGTCCAGCGCGGCCGGGGCGGCCGCGGCCAGCTCCCGGATGCGGTCGAGCGGCACCAGCTCTTGGCGCGCTGCCACATCCTCACGCACGCCCGCGATAATTTCGTCCAGCACACTCTGTTCGCCGGGCCCTGACATCGGACTCCCTCCCCGGGTGTCATGAAGCGATGCTAGGCGGCTGCCAATCAGCAAGGCGTCTGGGGTATGGCATGGCTCACTGTCGCGGCGATGGGGCATAATGCCGCGACCGATTGGGCGATCAACGCTCCGATTTGGTCGGATCGACACCGCGGTCCAGGTCATCCCACATCGTCGTGTTCGTGACCGGCCGATCGCGGTGCGACCTTCGGGCCGCCGCTCCGATCGTATTTCGCGCCCATCGCCGGCCAGCCGCTGCCGTGACGGATCGCCTGCAGTCCGCTCCACGCCGACCGCGAGGCCGCCGAGCGCGACGAGCACCGGCCACAGCACCCGTGCGCCGTCGGCCAGCCGCAGTCCGTCGATGCCGCCGCCGAGCACGATCACGCCGACGAGCCCGAGCAGAGCCCCGATGCCGACGCGTACGCCGCCCCGCGTCGCCAGCAGCGCCCCCGCACCGGCCAGCCCGACGAGCGCGACGGCCGGCGAGCCAGCCCAGTGCCGACGCTGCCGGTGTGCGAGACGTCGATCGGCGGCAGCGGCGCCGGCCGCGGGCCGCTGTGTCGTCGACCAGCACCCGAGTGACGGCGAGCAGCGCCAGCCCGGCGCCCAGACGACGCAGGCGGCGACGGCGTGCCGGGCTACCGACGGGCCTTGCCGGCCGGTCATCGGGCCGGCCGCAGCGTCTCGGCGGTGGCGATCGCGGCGAGCACGGCGGCGGCCTTGTTGCTCGTCTCCTGGTCCTCGGCGATCGGGATCGGAGTCGGCCACGATGCCGCCGCCGGCCTGCACGTAGGCGACGCCGTCGCGGATCAGCGCGGTCCGGATCGCGATCGCGGTGTCCATGTCGCCGCCGAAGCCGAAGTAGCCGACGATCCCGCCGTACAACCCGCGTCGGGTCGGCTCGAGCTCCTCGATGATCTCCATCGCCCGCACCTTCGGCGCCCCCGAGACGCGTGCCGGCCGGGAAGGTCGCCACCAGCGCGTCGAACGGCGTGTACTGCGGCGCCAGGTCGCCGACGACGGTCGAGACGATGTGCATGACGTGGCTGAACCGCTCGATCGTGGCGAACTCCGGCACCTCGACGCGTGCCCGGCACGCAGACCCGGCCGAGGTCGTTGCGGCCGAGGTCGACGAGCATCACGTGCTCGGCCCGCTCCTTCGGGTCGGCCAGCAGCTCGGCGGCGAGCGCGGCGTCCTCCTCGGTCGTCGCACCGCGCCACCGGGTGCCGGCGATCGGGTGCAGCAGCGCGCGCCCGTTCGTGACCTTCACGTGCGCCTCGGGCGACGAGCCGACGACGTCGAAATCGTCGAAGCGCAGCAGGTACATGTACGGGCTCGGGTTCGACATGCGCAGCACCCGGTAGATGTCGAGCGGGTCGGCGTTCGTCGGCCGCGCGAACCGCTGCGCGACCACGATCTGGAAGCACTCGCCGGCCCGGATCGCCTCCTTCGCCTCCTCGACCGCCTTCTGGTGCGCGCCGTCGGGTGTGCGGGAGTAGGGCGTGCCGACCGGTCGCGGCTCGACCGTCGAGACGAGCGGCGGCGTCGGCCGGGCCAGCGCCGTGGTCATCGCGTCGAGCCGGCCGATCGCCTGGTGGTAGCCGGCGATCGCGGCGCCGTCGGCGGCGTCGGACGGGTCGATGATCACGTTGGCGACCAGCAGCGCCGACCCGGTGAAGTGGTCGAGCACGACGAGGTCGGTCGCGAGCATCATGCCGAGCTCGGGGATCTGCAGGTCGTCGTCGGTGAGCTCGGGCAGCCTCTCGAAGTGGCGCACGACGTCGTAGGCCAGGAAGCCGACCAGGCCACCGGTCAGCGGCGGCAGGTCTTCCCCGGTCTGCGGCTGGCCCTGCGCCGACAGGCCGCGACGGTCCCCCGCAGCACGTCGATCGGGTCGCCGTCGCGCGGGATGCCGGCTCGGCGGCGTGCCCAGCCAGGTCGTCTCGCCGTCCTTCGTGATCAGCGTGGCGGCGCTGCGAACGCCGATGAACGAGTAGCGCGACCAGGCCGAGCCGCCCGACGCGGCGCCCTGCTCGGCCGACTCGAGCAGGAAGCTGCCCGGGCCGCCGGCCAGCTTGCGGTAGACGCCGACCGGGGTCTCGCCGTCGGCCAGCAGCCGCCGGGTCACCGGGATGACGCGGTGGTCGCGGGCCAGCTCGCGGAAGGTCGCCTCGTCGGGCGTAACGGCTCCGGTGGTCATGCGCTCTCCTCGGGTGCGTGATGCGCCGCGGTCGGCTCGGTCAGCAGCACGTCTTCGAAGCAGGTCGGGGTGCCGGTGTGGCAGGCCGCGCCGATCTGGTCGACGCGGACCAGCAGCGTGTCGCCGTCGCAGTCGAGCGCGACCGACTTCACCGCCTGCCGGTGCCCGGACGTCTCGCCCTTGACCCACAGCGACTGCCGGCGACCGCGAGAAGTAGGTCGCCTCGCCGGTCGTCAGCGTGCGATGCAGGGCCTCGTCGTTCATCCAGGCGAGCATCAGCACCTCGCCGGTGTCGTGCTGCTGCACCACGGCCGGCACCAGGCCCTGCGGGTCGCGCTTGAGCCGGGCGGCGATAGCCGGATCGAGATCGGACGTCAACGGTAAGGACACACCACTCATTCTTCCGCACGGCCCGGCGCCGGATCCGATCGCGCCCTCATGCCGGGACGAAAACCGCCGCTCGCGCGCGGCAAATCAAGATCAAATTCATGTGGATGGTACGGATTTCCGAACGCCACCGGTCTTCGGGACGTGTTCCGACCTCCACACCGTGAGGCGCCGAACAAGCACCGTGATCCCGCCGAAACCCCCCGCGCCCCGCGCCGAAAAGGGTGGCGCCGCACTCCCCGCCAGGGATGCGGCGCCACGTCTATCGGGCCCGGTCAAGCGGCCCACATCCACCGGGCCCATCTAGCGGCCCACGTCTACCGGGCCACGTCGATCGGGGCCGCCTACGCCGGCGGACCGCTACGACAACGTCTTCAAGGCGTCGCGCGCGGCCTTCGCGTCGGCGAGCGCGTCCTTGATGTCGCCACGCGCGCCCTTGACGGCGGCTCGCACCGGAGCCACGGCCGCCTTCATCGCCGCCGGGTCCGGGCTGGGTGCCACGCCGAGCAGCGTCTGCGCCTGGTTACCGAGCGCCGCCGTGGCCGCCGCCAGCTTGCTCGCCATGTCGTCGATCTTGGCCTGCGCCGCCGCCGTGTCCTTACCCTTTGCCGCGAGTCTGGTCGCGAGCGCTGCCAGCTGGTCGTGAGCGGTCTTCAGCCGGGCGATGTTCGTGGTCTCCTTGTCGGCCGCGATGTTGAAGCGCACCTTCGGCACCACCAGCATGTAGACGCGGTAACCGACGACCATCGTGCGGCCGTCCGCCTTCACCGCGGCCACCGTCGTTTCCGCGTCGACCTTCGTCTTCAGCGTCGTGAGACCGGTCGTGTCGGAGCCGATCAGCGTTGCCAGCGTCGTTTTATCGCCGCCGGTCAGGTCGGTCGCGCCATTGACGGCGATCTTCAGCGCGGACAGCGTCGCGAGGCGCAGCCGGATCCGTGTGTCGACGGCTAGCTTCGCGGCCGGCAGTCCGATCGGTGCTCGGTGCCTTCGTAGACGGAAGCGACCGGCGCGGCCGCGACGAAAGCGGCGCTCGACGGGGCCGCGTTGCGCTCCGACCGGCGAGAACGCCAGCACGAGATGCGCCGGCGATGCTGAGGGTGCCGACGGCCGCGGCCGCACCGCGTACCCATGTGGACTTAGTTGTCATTGTCGCCCGCCTTGTCCGCCGCCGTGATGTTGGAATCGATGCTCGACAACGACGAGTCGACGCCGTTGAGTTCCGCGTCGATCGACGTTGAGCCGGGCCGCCGTCGATGCGTTGCCCGCACCCGCCGTGGGCGGCGTCGTGGTCGTGGTGGTCGGCGGGTGACCCGACGTGACGTGCGCCGAATTGGTGGTCGACAGTCCGCTGTTCCCGCCGACCGTGACCGGAGCAGCCGGTCAGCGCCAGCACCGCGGCGATCGCCACGGCACCCAGGATTCGCTTCATAGGGAGTAACTCCTCGGGGGTCTTTGATCGACGTGCTCGCAGAGCTTCCCGGCGGATTGCGAACGTTCGGCACACCACTGTGTACGGATCACGTAAAGACGGCCGATTGACGGGCGAACGGACCTCATCTACCGTTTATTTCAACGAGTGTTGAATTAGCTTCAACGAGGATCAGAGGAATCCATGGAACATCGCGATCGACGTCGACTCGCTTGTCGTGCGTCGTGGTGGCCGGGCCGTGCTGCACGGCATCAGCTGCCAACTACCGGCCGGCAGCGTGACCGGCCTGCTCGGGCCCAGCGGCAGCGGCAAGACCACGCTGTTGCGGGCCATCGTCGGGGTGCAGAAGGTGACCTCGGGCTCGGTCACGGTGCTCGGTCAGCCGGCCGGCTCGCCGTCGCTGCGGCGCGTCGTCGGTTACCTCACCCAGGCCCCGAGCGTTTACGCCGACCTGACCGTCCGCGAAAACGCGCATTACTTCGCCTCGCTCTACGACGGCGTCACGCGCGCCGACGCCGACGCGGCGATCCGCGATGTCGGCCTCGGCGAAAGCCGCCGATCAGATCGTCGGCACGATGTCCGGCGGTCAGCGCTCCCGGGCGTCGCTCGCCTGCACGCTGCTCGGCAACCCGAAGCTGCTGATCCTCGACGAGCCGACGGTCGGCCAGGACCCGGTGCTGCGCGAGGACCTGTGGCAGCGGTTTCACGCCCTGGCCGCGGCCGGCACCACGCTCGTCGTTTCCAGCCACGTGATGGACGAAGCCGGCCGATGCGACCGGCTCGTGCTGATCCGCGAGGGCGCGATCATCGCCGACGACACACCGGCGGCCGTGCAGGCCGAGGCGGGCACCGACGACCTCGAGAGCGCGTTCCTCGCGTTGATCCGCCAGCGGACCCGGCCGAATCCGAGCCGAGCGACGAAACCGAGGTGGCGGCGATGAACCCGCGAATTCTGCTGCACACGACGACCCGGGTCCTCAACCAGCTGCGGCACGACAAGCGGACGCTCGCGCTCATCCTCGTCGTACCCATGCTGCTGCTGACCTTGATCTATTACGTCTTCGACAAGCAGCCGCGCGTCTTCGACTCGGTCGGCCTGGTGCTGCTGGGCGTGTTCCCGTTCGTGCTGATGTTCCTGATCACGAGCATCGCGATGCTGCGCGAACGCACGACCGGCACGCTGGAACGCCTGCTCACGACCCCCCTCGGCAAACTCGATCTGCTGTTCGGCTACGCGCTCGCCTTCGGCCTGGTCGCGGCCGTGCAGGGCGCGATCCTGACCGCGCTCGGTTACTTCGCCTTCGACCTCACGATCACCGGCAGCGTCTGGCTCGTCGTGGTGGTCGCGGTCGCCGACGCGATCCTCGGCATGGCGCTCGGCCTGCTGTGCAGCGCGTTCGCCCGCACGGAGTTCCAGGCCGTGCAGTTCATGCCGGCGATCGTCTTCCCGCAGCTGTTCCTGTGCGGTCTGTTCACGCCGCGGGCGCAGATGGCCGGCGTGCTGCACGGGATCAGCGACGTGCTGCCCATGACCTACGCGGTGCAGGCCCTGCAGGAAATCGGCGGCCACGCATCGCCGACCGGCACGATGTGGCGTGACCTGGGCATCGTCGTCGGCGCGGCGATCATCGCGCTGGCCCTCGCCGCCGCCACCCTGCGCCGCCGCACCGACTGATCCCCGCCCGACCGAGGAACCGAAAGGCACGCCACGATGGCCCGCACCGGACGACGCAAAGGCGCACCCGACACCCGGGACGCGATCCTTGCCGCCGCCCGCGCCGCGTTCGCCGAAAAGGGGTTCGACGGTGCGTCGATCCGGGCCATCGCGACCAGCGCCGGAGTCGATCCGGCGCTGGTCCACCACTATTTCGGCACGAAGGAACGGCTGTTTCTCGCGACCGTCAACGTGCCCGCCGACCCGGCCGAGTTCATCCCCGCGGCGCTCGTCGGCGACGACGACCACATCGGCGAGCGGGTCGTGCGCATGTTCCTGTCCATCTGGGACGATCCGGTCACGGGCCCGCCGCTGCTCGCGCTGATCCGCACCGGGCTGCAACACGACTGGTCGGCCCGGATGCTGCGCGAGTTCCTGACCGCGCAGGTGCTCCGGCGCGTGATCGCGCGGCTTGAGGTGCCACCGACCGAGGCACCGTTCCGGGCATCGTTGACGGCCTCGCAGATGCTGGGCCTGGGCCTCGCGCGCTACCTGCTGAAGGTCGAGCCGCTGGCGAGCGCCGACGTGGAGACCGTGATCGCGCTGGTCGCCCCGACGATTCAGCGTTACCTCACGGCCCCGCTGCCGTTCCCGGCGTGATCGCTGCCGGACTTTCGCCTGGAGTTCGCGCAGCGAGACGTCGCCGTGGAGTTTGCGCGGCGGCCTTGGCCGTGGGTTCGCGCGGCGGAGCTTTCTGGCGACATGTGTTCAGCGATAGCCATGACGCCAGCGACATGCCGATGCCGCCGATGACATGCCGTCCGCGCGACATATATTGCCCAGCGCCGCCAGCGGGATCGGACTAGGGTTCCGCCGCGTGCGCATCGACATCACGGACTATGACCCAACCTGGCCGGTCATCGCCGACCACGCCCGCGGGGACTTGCTCGCTGCGTTGCCGGGAATGTTCGCGGAAATCGAGCACATCGGCAGCACCTCGGTGCCGGGGCTGCCGGCGAAACCGGTCATCGACCTGATGGCAGCCGCGAACAGCCTCGACACGATCGTCGCCGCCGACGAACTCCTGGCCCGGCTCGGCTATCGGCGCGAGGAGACCGGCATGCCGGAACGGCTGTTCTACCGGCGCGAGGTGGCCGGCGAGCGTACGCGTCATCTGCATGTGGTTGCGGCCCACACCTGGGCGACGCGCAACGAACGGATGCTGCGCGATCATCTGCGCGACCACCCGGCCGACGCCGCCCGGTACGCCGATCTGAAACGCCATCTGGCGGACGTGAGCGGCGACGGCGACGCCTATACCTGCGGCAAGACCGACCTGATCCAGGAACTCACCGATCGGGCCCGTGCCGCTCGGGGCTTGCCGAGCGTGCCGGTCTGGGAAGAGTGATCCCGGGGAGCGGGTGACCCCCCGGGCCCACCGCTAGTTCCCGTACGTGATCACCATCGGTGCCGGTTTCATCGACATGACCTGCGCCGGCGTCATGAGCTTGTGCCGGGCTTCGAGCTTGTAGAAGATCTTGAAGCCGCCGTACTTGAAGTTGCCGTACTTCGCCATGTCGTTGGCGACCCAGTTCTTGTACTGGCCTTCTTTCAGCGCGATGTCACCGGCCCAACCGCCGACCGAGTCGATGTGAATCACCAGGTCAACCCGGGGATCGTTGACGATGTTCCGCTTGTCCGCGATCTCCGACGGCCCGGGCGCGTACGGGTTCGCCTTGCCGTCGCCGTCGCCACGGTACTGGTGGATGATCATGATTTTTCGAGGGACGTGGTACTGCATCGGCATCGCGGCCACCGCTTCGATCAACGGGTTCAGGTCGCTGGCCCGCACGTTCGACAGGTTCTTGCCCGGGATGCCGTTGTGCCGCGGGAACATCCACTCCGGGTCGATCGCGACCTGCACGAACGGCAGCTTCAAGTAGCTGTCGAAGTGGTGCAGCACGGTCAGCGGCTTCGCCCACCCGATGTTCAGGTCGAGGAACAGCAGCAGGTCGTTTTTCTTGCAGAAGGCGACGTACTTGTTGATGGTGCCGGCGTCGACGTAGTGGCTGTAGGTGCCGCTTTTGCCCTTGAACCGGTCGGGCACGTCGACGACGAGGTCGATGCCGAGCGCGACCGGGTGCGCCGGGTCGAGTTTCTGGTAGGCGGCGCCCTGGGCCTTGAGCCGCGCGAGCATCGCGTTGGAGAGCACGTAGGCCGGGCCGGTCGCGGACGCACCGGGCACCGCGTAGAACGCGACGATGCGGTGCGTCGGCAGCACGGCGTTGACATTCGGATCGAACGGCGACGGTCGGCGTCGGGGTCGGAGTCGCCGCCTTCGCTGAGGTGCCGGGAGCTGCGGTGTGCTTCGTGCTCGATCCGGAGGGAAGCCAGACCACCAGCGACACCACGACGGCGACTAACACCACTAAACCCGTTGCTATCCCACAATCCGACGCGTTCGTCGGCGGCGTCTGCTCGTCTTCCGGGGGCCGCTCGGTGGATAGCGGAATCGTCCTTCGGGTGAAACCAGTCGTCATGCGTCTCATCTTGCCGTCATCTCACCGAAATCACAGATTCCGACACGTGAACAGTTTCCCGGACTCGGCACCTTAGCAACGTCATCGGGGTGCCGATCAACTTCGCTCGCATCGAACGTGCCGCCCTCGCCGAACTGCTCACCGACCTAGGCCCCGACCAACCGACACTGTGCGAGGGATGGACCACCCGTGACCTCGCCGCGCATCTCGTCATCCGCGAACGCCGGCCCGACGCCGCGGCCGGCATCATGATTAAAGGGCTCGCCGCCCGGACCGCCCGCATCCAGAAGCAGGTCGCCGAGGCCCGGCCGTTCGAGCAGCTCGTCGACGAGGTCCGGAAGCCGCCGACGTTTTCGCTGGCCGGCTTCGGGCCGACCGACCGCGCGACGAACACGACCGAGTTCTTCGTGCACCACGAGGACGTGCGCCGGGCCCAGGCCGCGTGGGAGCCGCGACCCCTCGACCCCGGCCTCGGGCGCGCGCTCTACGGCCAGGCGAAGTTCGCGGCGAAGATGCGGCTGCGGCGGTTCCCGGCCACGGTCACGATCATTTCTCCCAGTTACGGCCAGCCGTTCACCGTGGGCGCCGGCGGCCCAGCGGTGTCCGTCACCGGCGACCCGGCCGAGCTGACGTTGCTGCTCAGCGGCCGTCAGCAGGCATCTCGCGTCACCTTCGACGGCCCCGAGGACACCATCGAAGCGCTCCGCACCGCGAAGTTCGGCATCTAGCAATGTGCGCTCGCATGGCTGTCTCCGCGAGGTTTCGACAGCCATGGGAGCGCACTAACCCGGGGCGCCCGCCGGCAGCGTGACCTCGACCTGCAGGCCCGGGTTCGCGTCGCCCAGCGTGATCGTGCCCGTGGTGTACCCGCAGCAGCTCCCGCACGATCGCCAGCCCCAGGCCGGCCCCACCGTCGTCGCGGTTGCGGGCGTCGTCGAGCCGGGTGAACCGGTCGAACACCCGCTCCCGATCGGCCGCCGGGATGCCCGGGCCGTCGTCGCTGACGGTTACCCGTACCCGTGTGGCGTCGAGGTCTCGCTTGTGATCGTGACCTCGGTGCGACGCGTGCCGCACCGCGTTCGCGACCAGGTTGTCCACCACCCGTCGCAGCGCCGTCGGCTGTCCCGACCGTCCACACCGGATCGCCGACGTCGCCGGCACCGGCACCCGGGCGTTCGCGTAGCCGTCGGCGACCGCCGCGCCACGAGCGCGGCTCAGGTCGACCGACCTCGACCGTCAGCAGCCGCGGATCGCCCTCGTCGGCGCGGGCCAGCAGCAGCAGGTCGTCGACGAGCCGGCCGAGCCGGGAGACGTCCGTGAGCAGGTCGGCGATCGGGTGGCGGTTCGCCGAGGCGGCCGGCCACCTCCAGTTGGGTACGCAGGCTCGCGATCGGACTGACCGCAGCTCGTGCGCCGCGTCCGCGACGAAGGCCCGCTGGCGGCGCCGGGCCGCGTCGAGCCGGTCGAGCATGTCGTTGAGCGTGACCGCGAGCCGGTGCACCTCGTCGTCGCCCGGTCGGCACCGGCAGCGACGCCGACCACGCCGCCACCGCTGATCTGATCGGCGCCCGCGCGCAACACCTCGACCGGCCGCAACGTCGCGCCGACCACCCGCCACGCCAGCGCGGTCAGGGCCGCGAGCAGCAGCGGGTACGCGATCAGCAGCGCGTTGCGGACCGTCTCGGTGCTCTCCTCGACCGCGTGGGTGGACGCGGCCACGATGATCACCCGGGGACCGCCGTCGTTGTCGTTGTCGGGGTCGGCCTCGACAGCGCGCCGGGCGATCACCCGCAGCTTGCCGTCGACGTCGGCCCGGTCGCCGGGGAGCACCACGACGTCTCCCGGAGCGCACGCGTGAGTTCGGCCGGCGTCAGCAGCGGCACCAGCATGTCCGCGCCGACGCTCACGTCCAGCACCCGCCGCTGGTCGTCGATGACCTGCACGATCGACTTGCCGGCGGTCGGGATCGGGGTGGAGAGGCTACCGGTCGTGAGCAGCGCGTTCACGTCGTGGGACGGTCTGCCGGGTGGTCGAGTCGACGGAGCGGATCAGCACCAGGTGCAGCACGCCCACGATGAGCAGGCCGCCGATCGCCAGCCCGACCGCGAGACCGGCCGTGCTGAGAAACATCAGCCGTGCCCGGAGCGTCGCCGCCGCCAGCGCGTCAAGGCGCCGGTCCGTCGCCGCCGACGTCGCTCGTCGGCCAGCCGGTAGCCGGCGCCGCGGACCGTCTGCACGCGTACGCGTGCCGAACGGCTGGTCGATCTTGCGGCGCAGGTAGCCGACGTAGACCTCGACGACGTTCGGGTCGGTGTCGGCGCTGGCGTCCCATACGCGGTCGAGCAGCTCGATCTTCGTCACGACCTGATCCTGCCGCCGCATCAGGTACTCCAGCAGCGCGTACTCGCGCGGCGGTCAGGCTGATCTCGGTGGTCGCCGCGCAGCACCCGCCGGCTCGCCGGATCGAGGCGCAGCGTGCCGGCCGTCAGCACGACCGGGCGCTCGGGCGCACCGCGACGCAGCAGCGCCCGCAGCCGGGCCAGCAGCACGACGAAGGAGAACGGCTTGGTCAGGTAGTCGTCGGCGCCGCAGTCGAGGCCGTCGGCCTGGTCGTACTCGCCGTCTTTCGCCGACAGCATGAGACCGGCACCCAGTTGCCCTCTTCGCGGAGCTGCCGGACGACCCGGTAGCCGGACAGCCGGGGCAGCATGATGTCCAGAATCACCGCGTCGTAGCCCTCTTGCCGGGTCGCGTCCAGCCCGGCGATGCCGTCGAGCGGCCAGGTCGACCAGGTAGCCCTCGGCGGCGAGGCCGCGCTGCAGCGCCCGCCCGAGCCGGGGCTCGTCCTCGACGACCAGAATTCGCACCAACCCAGCGTGGCACGATAGAGCACGAGCGCACCCAGCCGACTTCTCAGGTCGGTCACAGCCGGGCGACGCATGATAGAACCTGGTACGAGAGGGGCGAATGGTGAACCGTATGGGCATCGGACGTCCCGGCGTTGCGCTGGTTGGTCCCCGGTCGCCGTCGTCGCGGTGATCTTCGGGCGGAGGCGCTCTGACCTCGGCGGTTCGCGCGGCGGCCGGCTCCGACCTGCCGCACCGCGAGCCCGGCCCAGCTGCTCGCCGACCTGCGCCGGCCCGGCTCGACGGCGCGACCGGCACCGTCGTCGAGCACGCTGACCTCGGCCTGCCGGCCCTCCCGGCCGGTGTCGGCGGCGACGGCAGAGCCGAATTCGACGTCGTTGATCACCGGCTCGCACACGATGCGGGTCTGGTATTCGCGGGCCGACCAAGGTGCGGGTCGCGCTGGTCGGCGCGCTGGGCGAGTCCGACGTCATCCGCAACAACGCCGACGTCTGGATCTGGTCGAGCACCGACCAACACCGCCACGCACGCCACCGTGCCGGCCGCCCACCGGTCCGCCAGCCCGCACGCCCTACCACGCCCGGGCCCGATGCCGCTGACACCCCGCTCGACGCCGGCCAACAGGGTGCTCGCCGCGCTCGCCCCGACCACGTCGATCACCACGAGCGGATCGGTCACGGTCGCCGGTCGCGCCGCCTACCAACTCGTGATCGCGCCGAAAGACCCGGCCTCGCTGGTCGGCACGCGTCCGGATCGCGATCGACGCCGACCAGGCACGTGCCGCTGCGCGTCCAGGTCTTCGCGGCCGGCGCGGCGAAGCCGGCGTTCGAGATCGGCTTCACCCAGGTCAGCTTCAGCAAGCCGGACCCGAGCGTGTTCCGCTTCAACCCGCCGCCGGGCGCGAAGGTCAACCAGGCCGAGCGCGGCGGCGACCGACAGCGCGAAGCGGCGCCGATGCCGCCGACGGCGGGCCCGCCGCGGTCATCGGTCGGGCTGGACCGCCGTACTCGACGCCACGCCTTCCGGCCGGCACGAGTCCACGGCGGCCAGGGCTGGCGGCACGCTCGAGCGGGTCCTCAGCGCGCTGCCGACCGTGCACGGCGGCTTCGGCAGCGGCAAGGCTGCTGCAGACGGCGCTGTTCTCCGCGCTGATCACCACGACGGCCGGGTGTTCTCGGTTCGGTCAGCCGCAGCACGTCTGATCGCAGCGGCGTCACCCGGCGCAGCCATGACCGCGCCCGCGCGCAAGTAGCCGCAACGGACGCGATCGGCGAACGCTCGCGATCGAAAGCACCGCCTCACCAAGCGGTTCCGCTCCGGCCAGGTCGCCGTCGACGGCATCGACCTCGCGGTCCCGCACGGCGCCGTCTACGGCTTTCTCGGCCCGAACGGCTCCGGCAAGACCACCACGATCCGGCTGCTGCTCGGCCTGATCCGGCCGACCGGCCGGGTCGCACCGGCTGCTGGGCGCCGCCATGCCCGAGCGGCGCCGCCACGTACTCCCCCGCATCGGCGCGCTGGTCGAAGGGCCGGCGTTCCACCCGTACCTGTCCGGCCGGGACAACCTGCGCCGGCTGGACGCGGCCGACCGCACGGTCGACCCGGCCACCGTCGACGCCCGGATCGACGCCGCGCTCGACCGGGTCGGTCTGCTCGCCGCCGCGGCCAAGCGATACCGCATCTTCTCGCTGGGCATGCGCCAGCGCCTGGCGCATCGCCGCCACCCTGCTGCGCCCGCGTGACCTGCTGATCCTCGACGAACCGACGAACGGGCTGGACCCGCAGGGCACCCGCGAGGTGCGCGCGCTGCTGCAGTCGCTGGCCGCCGCCGGCACCACCGTCGTGCTCTCCACCCACCTGCTCTCCGAGGTGGAGCAGATCTGCACGCACGTCGGCGTGATGCATCTCGGCCGGCTCGTCGCGCAGGGCGCGCTGGCGAGCTGCGCGCCGGCACCGCGCCCCGCGTCGAGGTGCAGACGAGCCGACCCGGCCGCGGCCGCGGCGTTCTGCGGACTCGGCCTCACCGACGTCCAACGGCCGCACGGGTACGGTCACGGCGTTCCTGGGCGACGTGACGCCGGAGGCGGTGGTGCCCGCGCTCGTCACCGCCGGCGTGCCGGTGCGCGGCATTCGCGGATCGCCGACCGCCGACCTGGAGGAGATGTTCGTGCAGCCTGACCGGCGAGGGCTTCGATGTCAGCGACTAACGTGGCGCCGACGCCGGATCTCGACCCGGTTCTTCCGCTCCGAGCTGTGGCTGATCTTCGGCCGCCGCCGCAACTGGGTCGGCCTCGGCCGTGCTCGCGCACCGTGCCGATCCTGATCAACGTCGCCGTAAGGTCTCCGCGCCGAACCCGGGCACGACGGGCCGACGTTCATCGCGAACATCACCAGCAACGGCCTGTTCGCCGCGCTCGCCGCGCTCACCCTGGAGATACCGCTGTTCCTGCCGCTCGCGATCGCCGCGATCGCGGGTGACTCCGTGGCCGGCGAAGCCAACCTCGGCACGCTGCGCTACCTGCTGGCGGTGCCGATCGACCGGACCCGGCTGCTCGTGGTGAAGTACGCCGCCATCGTCGTCTTCGCGGCCGTCTCGACGTTCTTCGTGGCGGCCGTCGGCGCGATGCTCGGTCTGGTCCTGTTCGGTGGCGGCGACGTTCACCACGCTGTCCGGCTCGTCGCTGTCCGTTCGGCGACGGGCTGTGGCGGCTGCTGCTGGTCTGCGTGTACATGACTGTCTGCCTGGCACGCTCGGCGCGATCGGCCTGTTCGTCTCGACCCTCACCGAGCAGCCGATCGGCGCCACCATCGCGATCATGATCCTGGCTCTCGCGCAGCGAGATCGCCGACGCGATCCCGCAGCTGTCGTCGATCCACCCGTACCTGCCGACGCACTACTGGCTGGGCTTCGGCGACCTGCTGCGCGATCCGATCGCGTTCGACCGGGTGGCGCCCGGGCGTGCTGTCGGCCGCCGGCGTACATCGTGATCTTCGGAAGTGCCGCGTGGGCGCGGTTCGGAGGCAGGGACGTCACGAGCTAGGCGACATCAGGTCTGGTCATCGGGACGTAGCGGCATACGCTGCGATCACACGCGTGGTAATTCCCCGACGCGTCACATGAATGACACCGAAGGACAACCGATGTCGTTGGCAATCCCCTACCGCTCGATCCCCGACATGTTCGCGCAGCGGGTGGCGGCCACGCCCGACAAGCGGCGCGTTCGGCTTCCCGACGCCCGACGGCGGCATCGGCTGGCTGACCTGGGTCGAAGGTGGCTCAGCGCGCGGACGCGATCGCCGCCGGGCCTGCTCGGGCTCGGCGTCGGCCCGAGGACCGGGTCGCGATCCTGTCCAACACGCGGGTCGAGTGGCTGCTCGCCGACTTCGGCATCATGAACGCGGGCGGCGCCACCACCACCGTCTACCCGACCACCGAGCCCGAGGACGCCGCGTACATCGTCGGCGACTCCGAGTCGGTGGTGCTGATCGCGGAGAACGCCGGAGCAGGTCGCCAAGGTCGCCGGCGCGCACCCTGCCGAACCTGCGCCAGATCGTGCTCATCGACGCCGACGGGCTCGCCGAGGGCCGCGCATCGGTGACGTACCCGCGATGACCCTGGCGGAGCTGGAATCGCGTGGCGCGACAGCCCTCGCGGCCGACCCGGACCTGGTCAAAGCGCGAGTCGCGGCGGTCGCGCCGCGACCACCTGGCGACGCTGATCTACACGTCCGGCACGACCGGCCGGCCGAAGGGCGTCGAACTGCTGCACGCGCGGCTGGTGCTGGGAGGGCGTGGCGCAGTCCGAGAGCGGCTGATCCGCGGCGACGACCTGCAATACCTGTGGCTGCCGCTGTCGCACTCGTTCGGCAAGACGCTCGCGGTCGCGCTCGTCCACGCCGGCCTGCCCACCTACGTGGACGGTCGCGTCGACAAGATCGTGGCGAACCTCGGCGGTGGTCCGGCCGACGCTGATGTGCGCGGCGCCCCGCGTCTTCGAGAAGGTCTACAACGCGGCGGTCGGCACGGCGACCGCGGCGGGCGGCGCCAAGGCGAAGATCTTCACTTGGGCGGTACGCGTCGGCCAAGCGCGCCAACGCCCTGGAACTCGCCGGCCAGCCGGTGCCCGCCGGTGCTGCGATCGCAGCGGGCGATCGCCGACAAGCTGGTCTTCTCGAAGCTGCGCGACCGTCTCGGCGGCCGCATCCGCGTGCTGGTCTCCGGCTCGGCTCCGCTGTCGACCGACATCTCGTCGTTCTTCGCGGCCGCCGGCCTCCCGATCTACGAGGGGTACGGGCTGACCGAGAACGTCGCGCCGGCAACTTCGTCAACCCGCCCGGCGGCCTGCGCATCGGCACCGTCGGCAAGCCGCTCGGCGACCTCGAGTGCAAGATCGACGTGGACGGCGAGATCCTGCTCCGCGGCGTGCCGGTGATGCGCGGCTACCACAACCTGCCGGACGAGACCGCCGCCGCGTTCACCGACGGACGGCTTCTTCCGCACCGGCGACATCGGCGAGCTCGCCTCCGACGGCTACCTGCGCATCACCGACCGCAAGAAAGACCTGATCAAGACCTCCGGCGGCAAGTACGTCGCGCCGTCGCACATCGAGGGCATGTTCAAGGCGATCTGCCCGTACACGTCGCAGGCGATCGCTGATCGGTCAGGCGCGCAACTTCTGCACCATGCTGATCACCCTCGACCCGGACGCGATCACGGGCTGGGCCGCCGGTCAGGGCGCACTGGCTGGCCGGCCGTACGCCGAGATCGTCGCCTCGGACGCAGGCGCGCGACGATGGTCGCCGGCTACATCGAGACGCTGAACGGCAAGCTCAACCGGTGGGAGACGGTCAAGAAGTTCACCATCCTGCCACGCGATCTGTCCATCGAGGAGGGCGAGCTGACGCCGTCGATGAAGGTCAAGCGCCGCGCGGTGGAGTCAACCTTCGCCGACAATATCGACTCGATGTACGAAGGTGCACTTGCGGAATTGTGACCGGTGCGGGTATCGCAGGCTACCGATAGGATCACCCGCACAGTGAACCTGCTCTACCCCTCGGCACGACCCCCCGCACCACCACCTGGCAATAGGAGAGTTTCATGACCACCCCTCTGCAACCCGCAGCGCGGCCGAGCTCCGGCTTCGGCATCACGTACGCGGATGTTCTCGTCGCCGCCGGCGGCCTGCTCGTGTTCTTCTTCTCGTTCGCCCCGCTCTACTCCTACGCGGGCATCAGCATCAACTCGTGGCACGACAGCCTGACCGTCTTCATCGTGCTCGCGGCGCTGCTGCTCATCGGCACGGCCGTCATCGACGTGGTCTGGCCGCGTGAGCGTCAGATCGTCGGCCTGCACCGCCACATCGTGCAGGTGGGCCTCGGGCTCTACGTGCTCGTGCAGATGTTCGGCGTGACCATCGAGGACAAGGGCGGCGCGTCTCTCGGCTGGGGCGGCGTCTTCATGCTGATCGGCGCCATCGTCGCGGCCGCGGGTGCGGTGCTGAACCACTTCAACAAGCTGCAGACGACGCTGGCCATCCCGACGGGCGGCAGCAGCACGGGCACGCCGGTCGGTTACGTGCCGCCGCAGGGTGGTTACACGACGCCGCCGGCGCAGAACCCGGCCGACACGACGATGCCGATCGACCCGTCCGCGGGCAGCTGATCTGCTGGTAAGCAAGACTCGCTACGCGACGAGGGCCGGGGCTTCCCACGCACGACGGGAACCCCGGCTCAAGTCGTCTCGGGCCGCCACGATGCGCGCGACGGCCTCGGTCAGATCAGCCACGGGCAGCGAGAACGGCAGCCGCAGGAAGCGCTCCAGCGTGCCGTCGACACCGAACCGCGGCCCGGGGGCGAGCCGCACACCGTAGGCCTCCGCCGACCGGGCCAGCGCGCTGGAGACCGGTGCGTCCAACTCGGCCCACAGCGTCATGCCGCCGGTCGGCACGGTGACCCGCCACGTCGGCAGTTCGGTGCGCACCAACTCGACGAGCGCGTCGCGCTGTGCCCGCAACCGAGCGCGCCGCGCGGTGACGATCTGGTCGCGACGCTCCAGCAACGCGACCGCGACAAGCTGGTCGAGCACCGGGCCAGACATATCGATCCCGACGCGTACGGCCGCCAGCCGCTGCACGACCGGTTCCGCCGCGCGTACCCAGCCGATCCGGATCCCGCCCCAATAGGGCTTGCTCATCCCGCCGATCGACAGCACCCGCGCGTGCCGGTCGTAGTACGCGACCGGTGGCGGCATCTCGACATCGTCCAGGGCCAGCTCCACGAACGATTCGTCGACGACGAGATCGGTGCCGGCGGCGTGGGCCGCGGCCGGCAGTTGCGCCCGCAGGTCGGCCGGCATCAGGTGGCCGGTGGGATTGTGGAACTCCGGGATCAGATAGGCGATCCGGGCGCCCGCCTGGCGGATCGTCGTGAGCAGCAGTTCGTCTTCCCAGCCGTGGCCCGTGTCGAGACCGTACGTGTGGATGCGGGCGCGGCGGGCGGCCAGCGTGATGAGCGCGTTCGGGTAGGTCGGAGACTCGGTCACCACGGCGCTTCCGGGCGGCACGAGCAACCGTACACACAGGTCGAACGCCTGCTGTACGCCGCTGGTGACCATGATCTGTTCGGCCGTCGTCGGTAGTCCGCGTGCCGTGTAGCCGTCTGCGACCGCCGCCCGGAGCTCGGGAATGCCGATCGGGTGATAGCCGGAGCCGCTGAGGTAGCGCGGCAACGCGGCCACCGCGTCGGCGACGGCGGCGTGGATCTCCGGCGGGGCGCCTTGCGCGGCGGTGCCGAGGTCGAGCATGTTGGGCGCGCTCTGGGCCGACCAGATGCCGGCCGTGTCGACGCGGGCTCCTCCGGGCAGCGTGGTCCAACTGCCGGCACCTCGGCGACTCTGCAGGTGGGCCGAGTCCCGCAGCGTGTTGTACGCCGCCGTCACCGTGGTCCGGCTGATGCCGAGCGTGGTGGCGAGTTCCCGCTCGGCCGGCAGCCGGACCCCGAGCGCGAGCCGGCCGTCGACCAGCAGCCCGCGCACCGAGTCGGCGAGCGCGACGTAATCAGGAGAGCCGTTGATCCCGACCGGTCGCCACTGGCCCAGCAGGCGTGCGAGCTGACTGCCCCGGAGCACGCTTGTCATAGCCACTCACCGATGCTCATAGCCAGCTACCGCCAATTGGATCTGTTATTTTCCCGATTGGCCTTCAGACTGGCAGGTGTGGCGAATCTGCGCAATCTCCCGCTGTCCGACCGCCCGGTGCGCCGACTGATCATGCTCTTCGCCGGCCTCGGGCTCTACGGCGCGTCGATGAGCCTGCTGATCGCCTCCCGGCTCGGGCTCGACCCGTGGGACGTGTTCCACCAGGGCGTGAGCCGCCTGACCGGCTGGAACTTCGGCTCCGTCGTGATCGGCACCGGCGTGGTCGTGCTGCTGTTCTGGATCCCGCTGCGACAGATGCCGGGCCTCGGCACGATCAGCAACGTCGTCTGCATCGGACTCGCCGTCGACGCCGTGTCGGCCGTGCTGCCGGTGCCGCACGCGCTCGGGCTCCGGTGGGCGTACGCGCTCGGCGGCATCGTGTTGCTCGCGATCTCGTCCGGTCTCTACATCGGCGCGCGGCTCGGCGCCGGCCCCCGGGACGGTCTGTTCACCGGCCTCGTCACGCGCTATGCCGGTCGCCGGTTCGTGTCGATCCGGGTGATCCGGACCGCCATCGAGGTGACCGTGCTGGCGGTCGGTTGGCTGATGGGCGGCACGGTCGGATGGTCGACGCTCGTGTTCGCGGTGTCGATCGGCCCGCTGACGCACGTCATGATCCCGCTGTTCGCGACCTCCGACCCGGCGCCGGCGCCGGCAGGCGTGCCGGAGCCGGTCGCGGCGTGAAGGCCGGGGATCCGCGTGATGGCACACGGATCTCGGCTCCTTTCGCGTCAGTCGAGCGGGCGGAACCTCACTCCGAGCGCGGACAGTCGTGGCAGGTGGCCGGCCAGGCGCGCGCGGAACTCGGTGAAGTCGCCGCCGGGCCCGGACCAGCCGGTTTCGGCGATCGCGGTCAGGCGCGGGAACGCCCGCCAGTCGACGAGTTCCTCGGTCGGCATGTATTCCGCCCACAGTTGTCCTTGCAGCCCGAGCGTGTCACCGGGGTCATAGCCGTGGACGCGTTCCAGTGACGTGAAGCCGTTCGGGATGCCGATCGGCTCGTCGGGGCTCTCGACCTCGGCCCAGTCGAGGTAGGTGTACTCCTGCGGCACGGCGACGACCGGGTGGCCGGCGTCCTGCGCGGCGGCGACACGACCACGGTCACGCCACGAGAAGATGGTCGCGTCCCGGGGGGCGCCAGCGTCGACGAGTTCGTCCCACCCGGCCACGGTGCGGCCGGAAGCCGCCAGATGGTTCGCGAGTTCCCGGATCCACCAGCCGGACAGGTGCTCCACGTCGGGCAGCCCGGCCGTCGCCGCCAGCTGCTTCGCCGACTCGCTGCTCAGCCACTCGGTCGGCGGCACCTCATCACCACCGAGATGAATCATCGTGAAGTCGAACACGTCGACGACCTCGTCGAGCACGTCCTTCACGAATGCGACCGTCTCCGGCTCGCAGTTCAGGATGTGCTCGGAGATGCCCCACGCCGTGCGGACCTCGAGTTGGGTGGTCGGATCGTTGCCGAGATGCGGGTAGGCGGTGATCGCGGCCTGCATGTGGCCGGGCAGGTCGATTTCCGGCATGATCCGCACGCCGCGCCGAGCACCGTACGCGACCAGGTCACGCAGTTCGTCCTGGGTGTAGAAACCGCCGTGCGGCACGCCGTCGAACCGCTCGTCGCGGTAGTCGCCGATCATCGACTCGCGCCGGAACCCGCCGATCTCGGCCAACCGCGGATATTTCCGGACCTCGAACCGCCATCCCTGATCGTCGGTGAGGTGCAGATGCAGCGTGTTCAGCTTGTGCATGGCGAGCAGGTCGACGAACCGCCGCACGAACGCGATCGGCCGGAAGTAACGGGAGACGTCGAGGAGCGCGCCGCGCCAGCCGTACCGTGGGACGTCTGTGATCTCGACGAAGGGGAACTCCGGCGCCAGTTGCCGGACGGTCTGCACGGCCCACCGCAGGCCGGTCAGCGTCGCCGCGGTGGCCCACACGCCGGTCTCGTCGATCGTGAGCCGGTAGCCCTCGTCGCCCAACTCCGGATCGGTGACCAGGGCGTAATGCCCGGCGGCCTGCTCCCCCATCAGCTCGTGGGCGAGCGCGACGATCTCGGCCGGACCCTGCGGCGCCCCGGCGCGGCCGAGCCGCCCCGGGTGCCAGGTCACGTCGCGCGGGCGTGGCAAAAGTGGCGGCGTCTGATCGGTCACGGGTACACAATACATAAGGTTTGTTTACAGTTATACCTGTGCCTGGGTCGGGTTCCGCCGGAGGGCGTACGGTCGTGGGGAGACCGCTCCGGGAGGCTCCGTGCTGCATTCCGTCCAAAACTGGCTGTCGAGCCTGCCGCCCGGCTACCTCTATCTCCTGGTCGGCCTGCTGATCGCGGTGGAGAGCATGGGGGTTCCGCTGCCGGGCGAGATCGCGCTCGTCAGCGCCGCGCTGCTGGCATCATCGGGTTACGCCAATATCGCATGGGTGGTCGTGGCCGGCTGCCTCGGCGCGATCTGCGGCGACTCCATCGGCTACCTGATCGGGCACCTCGGCGGCAGATCCTTCCTCGAACGTCTCGGGCGCCGGTTCCCGTCACACCTGGGCCCAGATCAACTGCGAAGAGCCGAGCGCATTTTCCAACGGTACGGTGTCTGGGCGATTTTCTTCGGCCGCTTCGTGGCGCTGCTGCGGGTGCTCGCCGGCCCGCTGTCCGGGGCGCTACGCATTCCGTGGCGCAAGTTCTTCGTCGCCAACGCGGCCGGTGGCATCGTCTGGGCCGGCGGCACGGCGCTGTCGGTCTACTTCGTGGGCAAGGCGGCGGAGCAGTGGCTCTCGCGCTTCTCGTGGATCGCCCTGATCGTGGCGGTCGTGGCCGGCATCGTGACCACGATGATCATCCGCAGCCGGATGAAGCACGCTGATCCGTCCGACGTGGAGTTGAGTGCGGCGGCCGAGCCGGTTGACGCGCCTCGGGGGAATTAGCCCGTCGTAGTCCGGCCGCCGCGCGTCGCAACGATCTTCGCAGCGATCACGGCGGGCGATATTTCGGAAATGTCGGCTGCTACACCGGGCGGCGGGCGAGGCCGGGTTGAATTCGTGTTGCCAGAGCCGCCCAAAGTCGCCCCAGCGACACCGATGATCTCCATGAGGCGTCCACGGACGAAGCCCTCGTGACCTTGGCGAGAAACGGTAGCCAGGGGTGCAGTTTCTCGCCAAGGTCACACGGGTTCGCGCTCAGTTGGTGGGACCAGTGGGCCCGGTGCCGGAAATGCCCGGCTACGCTGCGTGGATGACAGTCGCCGTTCGCGTCATTCCCTGCCTCGACGTCGCCGCCGGCCGCGTGGTGAAGGGCGTCCGGTTCGCGAACCTGCGAGACGCTGGCGATCCGGTCGAGTTGGCCGCCGCCTACGAAGCCGCCGGTGCCGACGAGATCACGTTCCTCGATGTCACAGCGTCCCTCGACGGGCGGGCCACGATGCTAGACGTGGTCCGGCGCACGGCGGAGTCCGTCTTCGTGCCGCTGACCGTCGGCGGCGGCGTGCGGTCGGTCGACGACGTCAACGTGCTGCTGCGCGCCGGCGCCGACAAGGTGGCGGTGAACACGGCCGCGCTGGCTCGGCCCGAGTTGATCCGCGAGATCGCGACCCGCTTCGGCAATCAGGTGCTCGTGCTGTCGGTTGACGCGAGGCGGGCCGTCGACACGCCCACCGAGTCGGGTTTTGTGGTCACCACGCACGGCGGGCAACGGGAGGCGGGCGTCGACGCGGTCGCGTGGGCCCGGCGCGGTGCCGAACTCGGGGCCGGTGAGATCCTGCTCAACGCGATGGACGCCGACGGCACCCGCGAGGGCTTCGACCTCGAGCTGATCCGGGCCGTCCGCGCGGTCGTCGACGTGCCGCTGATCGCCTCCGGTGGTGCCGGCCGGTCGGCTGACTTCCTGCCGGCGGTCGAGGCCGGAGCCGACGCCGTGCTCGCCGCGAGCATCTTCCACTTCGGCGACGTGGCGATCGAGGAGGTCAAGCGCTCGCTGGCGACAGCCGGGGTCCCGGTGCGCTGAGATCGACAGAATCGCCGACCACCCGTGCGTGAAGCCTCCGAGTGAGCAGAGCAAGCTCCGAGCCGCCGGCGTTCCGGCACTCGGCGGCTACGGCGTCGGACCGGAGGCCGCGGCCAACGTCGCCAGGGCCTCGGCCACTGTGAAGGCGCCCGCGTACAGGGCTTTTCCGGTGATCACGCCTTCCACGCCGATCGACTCCAACCCCGCAAGTGCGGTCAGATCGTCGAGTGTGGACACGCCGCCGGACGCGATCACGGCCGCGTCGGTGCGGGAGCACACGTCTCGCAGCAGGTCGAGGCTCGGCCCGGTCATGGTGCCGTCGCGGGAGATGTCGGTGACGACATAGCGCTGGCAGCCGGCCTTGTCGAGACGTGCGAGCACCTCGTAGAGGTCGCCGCCGTCACGGGTCCAGCCACGGGCCGAGAGCGTCCAGCCGCCGGGCCGGGCGCGTACGTCGAGGCCGATCGCGACCTGCTCGGGGTGCTCGGCGACGATGCGGTCGCACCAGACCGGGTCTTCCAGGGCGGCGGTGCCGATGTTGACCCGGGCGGCACCGCTGTTCAGGGCGGCTCGCAGTGAGGCGTCGTCACGGATGCCGCCGGAGAGTTCGACTTTCACGTCGAGCTGCGCGATCACGCCGGCCAGCAGCTCGGCGTTGGAGCCACGGCCGAATGCGGCGTCGAGGTCGACGAGGTGCACCCAATCGGCGCCGTCACGTTGCCAGGCGAGGGCCGCGTCGATCGGAGCGCCGTACGCGGTCTCGGTGCCGGCCGCGCCCTGGACCAGGCGGACCGCCTCGCCGTCGGCGACGTCCACGGCGGGTAGCAACGTCAACATTCAGTGATCCTAACGACGATGGCTTAACGACGGCCGAACGCCACGACGACGGCGGCCGGAGCCACGAGGGCCGCGACGGCCGTGAGCGCGATCTGCGTGGTCAGGTCGTCGAACTGGGTCCAGATGAGGAACACGACGATCGCGAAGACGACGGCGATGATCGTGCGTTCGTTGCGGGAGCGACGCGGGAAACATCTTCCCGACCCGGCCACGTTTGGGCAGGCGGGCGTGAGCTTGCGCTTGAGTTCCCGGCGCTTGGCCCGCCGGGCGACCTGGCGCGCGCGGGCGGCCTTGGCGGCCTGCTCCTCGGCTTCGCGGGCGACCCGGCGAAGCGCGCGTTCCTTGCTCATAGAGATTCCTCAATGCACGACATCAGGGGGTACGGAGTGACTTCACCCAGTTGCGCAACAGCCTAGCGCCGGCGTCACCCGACTTTTCCGGGTGGAACTGCGTCGCCGTAAGCGGGCCCGACTCCACCGCCGCGATGAAGGGCGTGTCGTGCGCGGCCGTCGTCACGAGCGCGCCGGCATCGGTGGCGGTCGCCGCGTACGAGTGGACGAAGTAGTAACGATCGGTGACCGCGGCGCCGGCGAAAAGCGGAGGACGCCGCCGGAAACCGGACCGTGTTCCACCCCATGTGCGGCACGCGTACGGCGTCGAGGCGGGTGATGCCACCGCTGAGGAATCCGAGGCCCTTCGTGACGACGCCGTGCTCCTCGCCGTGCTCGAAGAGGATCTGCATGCCCACGCAGATGCCGAGCACCTGTCCGGCCGGCGCGACAACCGATCGGCGATCATCGGGCCGGCCGCGATCGCCTCCACGCCCGCCATGCAGGCCGCGTACGCCCCGACGCCCGGCACGACCAGCCCGTCGACGTTACGGGCCACCTCGAGATCGCCCGTGACCACGACGTCGGCCCGAGCCCGGGCGAGCGCGCGTTCGGCGGAGCGGAGGTTGCCCGACCCGTAATCGAGCACGGCAACGGTGGGAAGGTTCATAACTGCCATAACACGGCGCCAGCGACGGCGATCGCGGCGAGGAGGCCGGTCAGGACGACGGCGACCTTCGGCACCTCCTGCTTGTACAGCGACCACGTGCCACCGATCAGCACCCCCGCGACGACCCACAGGATCACGACTTTGCTGCCGCCCACTACAGCACCCCCTTCGTGCTGGGCACGGCGCCCGCACTCCGGGGATCGTGGCACACGGCGTCGCGCAGGGCGCGGGCGACGGCCTTGAACTGCGCCTCGATCACGTGGTGGGCGTCGGGCGAACCGCCGGGCCGGGCCGCTCGCAGCACGCTGACGTGCAGGGTCATCCTTGCCGACTGCCCGAACGACTCCCAGATGTGCCGGGTCATGGACGTCGGGTAGATCGGCCCGACGTACGGGGCCAGGGGCGGCTCGTCGTGGACGACGTACGGCCGGCCGGACAGGTCGACAGCGGCCTGCACGAGCACCTCGTCGAGCGGGATCAAGGCGTTGCCGTACCGGCGGATGCCGATCTTGTCGCCGAGGGCGTCGCGCGATGGCCGTACCCAGTGCCAAGGATGTGTCTTCGATCGTGTGGTGTGCGTCGACGTCGAGGTCACCGACCGTGGAGACGGTGAGGTCGATCAGGCCGTGCTTCGCGATCTGGCCGAGCATGTGGTCGAAGAAGCCGACGCCGGTGCGAGATGTCCGCCTTGCCGGTGCCGTCGAGGTCGAGCTCGACCAGCACCGAGGTCTCGGCGGTCTTGCGTTCGACGCGGGCGACGCGGGAGCCGGTCACAGGGCATCCTCCAGGGCCGTCAGGAACGCGGCGTTCTCGTCGGGCGTGCCGGCGGTGACCCGCAGCCAGCCGGGCAGGCCGACGTCGCGCACGAGCACGCCGCGGTCGAGCAGGGCCTGCCACAGTTTCGCCTGGTCCCGGCCACCCGTGCCGAACAGCACGAAGTTGGCGTCGCTCGGTGCCACGTCGAGCCCGAGCCCGGTCAGCTCGCGGACGAGCCGGTCCCGGCCCTCCTTCACGGCCGCGACGGTCGCGAGCAGAGCGGGCGCGTGGGCGAGCGCGGCGCGGGCGGCGGCCTGGGTGAGCGATGACAGGTGGTACGGCAGGCGGACGAGCTGCACCGCGTCGACGATGTCCGGCGCGGCGGCCAGATATCCGAGCCGGACGCCGGCGCACGCGAACGCCTTGCTCATCGTGCGGGTCACGACGAGCCGCGGGTGCTCCGGCAGCTGCGTGAGCGCCGTCGGGGTGCCGTCGCGCCGGAACTCCGCGTAGGCCTCGTCGACGACCACGATCCCGGGCGCCGCGTCGAGCACCGCGTCGAGGACGGCCGGCGGCAGCGCGGTGCCGGTCGGGTTGTTCGGCGAGCACAGGAAGACGATGTCCGGCCTTGTGCGCGCGGACCTGCGTCGCGGCCGAGCGCGGCGTGAGGTCGAAGTCGGGGTCCGCGGGCGCCGTCGACCCACCCGGTCGCCGGTGCCGAGGGCGAGCAGGCGGTGCATCGAGTACGACGGCGCGAAGCCCATCGCCGTTCGCCCCGGGCCGCCGAACACCTGCAGGAGCTGCTGCTGGATCTCGTTGGAGCCGTTGGCCGCCCACACTTGATCGGCGCCCAGATCGTGACCGAGGTAGGCGGCCAGGTCGGCGCGCAGCGCCGATCGCGTCCCGGTCCGGGTAGCGGTTGAGGTCCGTCACGGTGGCCGCGAGCGCGTCGGCCATCGCGGCGGCGGCGATCGGCGGCATCGGGTACGGGTTTTCGTTGGTGTTCAGCCGCACGGGCACGTCGATCTGCGGCGCGCCGTAGGGCGACAGCGCCCGCAAGTCGTCCCGGATGCAGATTCACGGCGGTCGAACCTGCACCGTCACGGCGGCGCCGTGCGCCGGCAGGTCCTCGGCCTCGGCGAGCGCGACGACGTGCGGTGCGAGGGTTTCCAGGGCCTCGCGCCCGTATTCGATGACGGCGATGCCCTTGAGGAACGTCTGCACGGTCAGACCGCCGGCGTGGCGCGCGCAGCCGCCGGTGGGCAGCACGTGGTTGGAGCCGGCGCAGTAGTCGCCGAGCGAGACCGGCGAGTGCGCGCCGACGAAGATCGCGCCGGCGCTGACGATGCTGTCGGCGACCGCGCGGGCGTCCCGGGTCTGGATCTCCAGGTGCTCGGGCCCGTAGTCGTTGAGCAGTTCGACGCCGTCTTCGATCGAATCGACGAGGACGATCGCCGACTGGGACCCGCCCAGCGCCTCCCGTACGCGTTCGCACGTGCTTCGTGGCCGCCACCTGCGGACCGAGTTCGGCGTCGACGGCATCGGCCAGCGGGGCGGACGTCGTGACCAGGATGCTCGCGGCCATCGGATCGTGCTCGGCCTGGCTGATCAGATCGGCGGCGACGTGACGCGGATCGGCCGTCTCGTCGGCGAGGATCGCGATCTCGGTCGGACCGGCCTCCGAATCGATGCCGACGACGCCTCGCACGAGTCGTTTCGCCGCCGCGACCCAGATGTTGCCCGGTCCGGTGATGATGTCGACCGCCTCGGGACCGTCGGGCGCCGTGCCGTACGCGAACATCGCGATCGCCTGGGCACCGCCGACCGCGTAGACCTCGTCGACACCGAGCAGCCCGCACGCCGCCAGCACGAGCGGGTGCGGCAGGCCGGTGTCGGGCTGGGGCGGGCTGGCGACGGCGATCTCGCGCACGCCCGCGATCTGGGCCGGTACGACGTTCATCACGACCGACGACGGGTAGACCGCGCGACCGCCCGGCACGTAGAGCCCGACCCGGCGCACGGGCCGCCACGTCTGCGTGACGGTGCCGCCGGGCACGACCTCGGTCGTCTGATCCTGGCGCCGTTGGGCACCGTGTACCTCACGCGCATTGGCGATGGAAACGCGCAGCGCGGCCGCGACGACCGGATCGAGAGCCGCCTGCGCCGCGGTGATGGCCATGGCAGGCACCCGAAGCGACGCCAGTTCGACGCCATCGAAGCGCTTCGTCGCCTCGCGCACCGCGTCGGCGCCCCGCTTGCGGACGTCATCGACGATCACCTGGGTGGCCGCGAGCGCCGCGTCGACGTCGACCTGGGCACGCGGAAGATGGTGCCGTGCCGTGGGCGCGTCGGTGTTACCGGTGTTGACGGTGCTTTCGGTGCGCAGATCGATGCGAGCGAGACCTTCGAACACCTGCCAAGTTTAGGTCGCCTCCCAATCTGCGGACGGCTGCCGACCATCAGTTGAGACGTGCCCGGCGTGTTTCGGCTCGCCGCGCGGTTTGCGACGTCGCGCCTTTGAGACGTACCCGGCGTGTTTCGGCTCGCCGCGCGGTTTGCGACGTCGCGCCTGGCACCGGGATCGGGCTACGATTTCGGTCATGACCGAGCGGCTTCCCTTGTTTCCTCTCGGGACCGTCTTGTTTCCCGGCCTCGTGCTCCCGTTGCACATCTTCGAGGAGCGTTACCGGGCGCTGGTTTCTGACCGGCGAGAGTCGGGTGTCTTCGGCATCGTCGCGATCAAACGGGGCATCGAGGTGGGCGCGAGTTCCGCCACCGACCTGCACGAGGTCGGCTGCACCACCGAGATCAGGCAGCTTAACGAGCACCCAGACGGCCGCTTCGACCTGGTCACGGTCGGTCGGCGCCGGTTCCGCATCGTCCGGGTGCACACCGACGTCGCGCCCTACCTGGTGGCCGACATCGACTGGCTGCCCGACGAGCCGCAGGATCTCTCCGACGGCGCCACCACCGAGGAGATGCTGGTGGCGGGCGTGCTGTCGGCGTTCCAGCGTTACCTGGAGCTGATCCGCACCGACGGGCAGACAGCGGGTGAGCAGTTGCCCGACGATCCGACGGTGCTTTCTTACCTGGTCGCGGCGACGGCCGTGCTCACCATCGAAGACCGTCAGCGGCTGCTCGCGTGCGCGACGACACAGGACCGGCTGGCCGCCGAGCGCAAACTGCTCGCGCGCGAGATCGGTCTGCTGCAGCACATCAACGCGCTGCCGCTCCCGCTCAACGACCTCTCGATTCCGCCGAGCCCCAACTGACCCTCGGCCCGGCCGGCACGCGTCAGGTCGATTGCGGCAACTCGCCGGCGGGCGGTGGTGGCGGCCCGACCGGCTGGCGGCGTACGCCCAGGGACGGGCTCACCGAGAACCCGACGAGCAGCACGTACGTCAGCATCGCGGCGGCGGCGAGGTAGACGAGCACACCGCCGATGTACGGGATGCCGTGCCAGAACCCGATGTTGCCGGCGTTCTTGATGCGCAGATCAACCGGGAACTTGATGATCTCGCCGTCTTTGCCCGCGTGCACCAGCGACAGCGCGTGCGCCCGGCCGATGTTGTGCCCGAACCGCCAGGTGAGCCAGCCGGCGACGAGCGCGCCCGCGCCGAGCGCAACCGCCATCACCGAACCGCGGAAGCGGCGCAGCAGGAAAAAGACCAGGATCGCGATCACGATGCCGGCGCCGATCGAGATCAGGATGAACCAGCCCTCTTGCGCCGCCCGCTGCTCGCCCTCGGGGTCGGCGTAGTAGGCCGCGCCGCCGTTGAGTTGCACCGGGAGCTTCGGCGCGACGGTGGACCAGAGCCATCCGAGCGGGAAGCCGAGCGCCGCGATCACGATGGCGGTCACGAGAGCGACCACCATCGTCAGCCCCCGGCGCCGTGGCTCTGCGGGCTGCGGGGTGCCGGCCTGGGCCGCGGCCCACATCGACATGATCTCGGCCTCGGACGCGGCCGGAAGGTTGCCCGTCTGGTAGGCGGGCAGGTGGCCGGTCGCACCGCCCTCTGCCTGCGCACCGGTCTCCGCACGGCTCTGCCCCGAGCCCTCGCCGGCCTGATCGCCGGTGGGGGCGACGGCCGGATCGGCTTGCGGTGCCGGTTCGCTCTGGCCTGGCTCGCGCGGCTCAGGGGTGTCGGTGCTCACCCGATGATCCTGGCACGGCTCGCTAAGCGCCCGCGCTCGACCCGACCCGAGCCGCCGGATCCGCGGCGGAGAGATCGGGGATCGACAGGTCCATCGCCATCAGCCGGGGCTGCTCGTCACGTCGGTCGACGCGGCCGCGGATCACCACGATCGCGTCTTCCGACGATGTACTCGCCGATCAGGTCGTAGGTGTTGGGGAAGAACATGCACCTCGACCGCGCCGCCGAGGTCTTCCAGCGTCGCGCTCGCCCAGGCCCGACCCTGCTTGGTGACCCGTCGGGAGACACCGGTCAGGATGCCGGCGAGATCGACGATCTTCCCGTCGGGGACGACGCCCTCCTCGAACAGCGTCGAGATCGGCATGTCGGCCGCGCCCGCGAGCACCTTTTCGAGCCCGAGCAGCGGGTGGTCGGAGACGTAGAGGCCGAGCATCTCCCGCTCGAAGGCGAGCAGGTCGGTCTTGTCCCATTCGCGGGTCGGAGATCGGTGGCGTGACGACGAAGGTCGACGCCGCCGAACGCGTCGCCGAAGAGGTCGAACTGGCCGACCGCCTCGTTTTTCTTGACGCGGCGAACGACTCGATCGCGTCGATGTGCACGGCCAGCAGGCCGCGGCGGGTGTGCCCGAGCGAGTCGAACGCGCCCGCCTTGATCAGCGACTCGATGGTCTTCTTGTTGCAGACGACCGCGTCGACCTTGCTCAGGAAGTCGTAGAAGTCGGTGAACGCGCCCTTCTCGCGGCGTGCGCGCACGATCGCGTCGACCACGTGGTGCCGACGTTGCGCACCGCCGCGAGGCCGAACCGGATGTCGGCGCCGACGGCGGCGAATCGGGCCCGCGACTCGTTGACGTCGGGCGGCAGCACCCTGATGCCCATGCGCCGGCACTCGGCCAGGTAGACGGCGGACTGGTCCTTGTCGCCGCCGACGCTCGTCAGCAGCGCGGCCATGTATTCGGGGCCGTAGTTGGCCTTGAGATAGCCGGTCCAGTAGGAGACCAGGCCGTAGCCGGCCGTGTGCGCCCGGTTGAACGCGTAGTCGGAGAACGGCACGAGGATGTCCCACAGCGTCTTGATCGCGCCGTCGGAGTAGCCGTTCGCCCGCATGCCGTCGGCGAACGGGATGTACTCCTTGTCGAGGATCTCCTTCTTCTTCTTGCCCATCGCCCGGCGCAGCAGGTCGGCGTCGCCGAGCGAGTAGCCGGCGACCCGTCTGCGCGATCGCCA
The DNA here is from genome assembly GCA_963797605.1 of uncultured Actinomycetota bacterium. Taxonomy (GTDB): domain Bacteria; phylum Actinomycetota; class Actinomycetes; order Mycobacteriales; family Micromonosporaceae; genus DASQPR01. The sequence goes on from CAWCPX010000017.1 coordinate 511,887, forward strand.
TGACCTGCTCCTGGTAGACGATCAAGCCGTAGGTGTCGCCGAGGATGTCCGCGAGCGGCTCGGCCAGCTCCGGGTGGATCGGCACGACCGGCTTGCGGCCGTTCTTGCGGTCGGCGTAGTCGTTGTGCGCGTTGGCGCCCATCGGACCGGGCCGGTAGAGCGCCAGCACGGCGGAGATGGCCTCGAAGTTGTCGGGCGCCATCGAGCGCAGCAGGGACCGCATCGGCGCCGCCGTCGAGCTGGAAGACGCCGAGCGTGTCGCCGCGGGCCAGCAGCTCGTAGGTCGTCTTGTCGTCCAGCGGCAGGTCTTCGAGCACCAGATCGACGCCGCGGTTGTCCTTGATGGACTCCAGGCAGTCGTCGAGCACGGTCAGGTTGCGCAGGCCCAGGAAGTCCATCTTCAGCAGGCCGATGGACTCGCAGGCGCGTCATGTCGAACTGCGTGATGATCGCGCCGTCCTGGTCGCGCCGCCAGATCGGCAGCACGTTCGAGCAGCGGCTCGCCCGGACAGGATCACGCCGGCCGCGTGCACGCCCGACCTGCCGCTTGAGCCCTTCGAGCCCGCGCGCGGTGTCGACGACCTTCGCGACGTCGGGCTCGGCCTCGTAGAGCGCCCGGAACTCGGTGGCCTCGGTGTAACGCGGGTGCTGCGGGTCGAAGACGGCCGGCAGCGGGATGTCCTTGCCCATCACCGGATGGCGGCAGCGCCTTGGTGATCTGGTCGCCGAGCGCGAACGGGTAGCCGAGCACCCGGGCCGCGTCCTTGACGCCGGCCTTCGCCTTGATCGTGCCGTAGGTGACGATCTGCGCGACCCGCTCCTCGCCGTACTTCTCGGTCGCGTAGCGGATCATGTCGCCGCGCCGGCGCTCGTCGAAGTCGAGGTCGATGTCGGGCATCGAGATGCGCTCGGGGTTGAGGAACCGCTCGAAGATGCAGCCCGTGCGCGAGCGGGTCGAGCTCGGTGATGCCGAGCGCGTAGGCGATGAGCGAGCCGGCCGCCGAGCCACGGCCGGGGCCGACCCGGATGCCCTCGCGCCGTGCGTGCGCGCAGAGGTCGGCGACGACGAGGAAGTAGCCCGGGAAGCCCATCTGGCAGATCACGTCGAGCTCGTAGTCGGCCTGCTGCGCGGTGCGTCGTCGGGCACGCCGGCCGGGAAACGCCGCGCCAGGCCCGCGTGCACCTGCGCCGCGCAGCAGCGACTCCTCGGTCTCGCCCGGCCGGCACCGGGAAGTGCGGCATCAGGTTGCGGTGGGCGAACACGGCGGAGTAGTCACCGACGCGCTCGGCGATCTCGAGCGTGTTGTCGCAGGCGCCGGGCACCTCGCGAGTCCCACAGCGCTCGCATCTCGGCCGGCGACTTGAGGTAGAAGTCGCGGGCGTCGAACTTGAACCGCTTCGGGTCGGCCATCGTCGTGGCGGACTGCACGCACAGCAGCACCTCGTGCGCCTCGGCGTCGCCCGCGAACGTGTAGTGCAGGTCGTTGGTCGCGACCGGCTTCAGGTTCGAGCCGCTGCCCGAGCCGCAGCAGGTCGGCGCGCACCCGGGTCTCGATGTCGAGGCCGTGGTGCATCAACTCCAGGTAGTAATTGTCGGCGCCGAAGATGTCGCGGAACTCGGCCGCCGCCGCGCACGGCCCTGTCGAAGTCGCCGATGCCGCAGCCAGGTCTGCACCTCGCCGGACGGGCAGCCGGTCGTGGCGATGAGGCCCTTGCCGTAGCGCTGCGAGCAGCTCGCGGTCGACCCGCGGCTTGTAGAAATAGCCCTCGAGGCTGGCCAGCGAGCCGAGCCGGAACAGGTTGCGCAGGCCGTCGGCGTCGGCGGCCAGCAGCGTCATGTGCGTGTAGGCGCCGCCGCCCGAGACGTCGTTTTCGCCGCCCGCCGGCCCATCGGACACGGGTCTTGTCCTGGCGAGCGGTGCCCGGCGTCACATAGGCCTCGAGGCCGATGATCGGCTTGACCCCGGCCGCCGTCGCCTGCGTGAAGAAGTCATAGGCGCCGTAGAGGTTGCCGTGGTCGGTCATCGCGAGCGCCGGCATGCCGGCCGCGCGCGGTCTCGGCGAAGAGGTCGGTCAGCCGGGCGGCGCCGTCGAGCATCGAATATCGGTGTGGACGTGCAGATGCACGAACGAGTCACCCATGCCTCCACCTCCCCTCATCGCATCAGAACCCTAGCTCGCGGGTCTGACATCCGGCCGCGACGTCAGCGGCCGAACGGCTCCAACAGCACCGCGGCGGCTTGCAGCCAGGCCCGACGGGTCGCGGGCGGCGAGCAGCGTGTGCTCGATCGACGAGCCGCTCTCCAGAGCCGGGTCGTAGGGCACGATCGCGACCGCGCGGGTACGCGTGGCGAAGTGCTTGGCCAGGTCGTTCAGCATCGGCGACGGGTTCGGTGTCGGGCAGGACAGCAGCGTGACCGCGTTGGCGGCCAGATCGCTCATGCCGGCCTCGTGGAGCAGGTCGAGCATCCAGTCGGCGGTGAACGCGGCGTCTTCGCGCGGCACCGACGTGATCACGAGCTGGTCGGCCATCTGCATCACGGTCTGCCAGTTGGGGCTCTCCACGTTGTTGCCGGTGTCGACGCAGATCACTTCATGAGTGCGGCGCAGCAGCTCGATCACGCGGCGCACCGTGTAGCGGGTCGAGCTTCTGGGCGAACCGGGGCTCTCCTCGCCGGCCAGCACGTCGTACGAGCCGTCGGAGGCGTGCCGCAGGTAGTCGTCGAGCACCTCGACCAGTTCGTGCGACGGCGCGGCCTCGACCTCGGGCAGGTCGTGGATCAGGTGCCGGATCGTGCGGGCGTGCCGGGCCGAGCCGGCGCGCAGCCCGAGCGTGCCGCGCAGCTCGTTGTCGTCCCAGGCGATGACGCCCCGGCCGCGGACGCCGCCGATGGTGGCCGCGGCGAGCACGGTCGCCGTGGTCTTGTGCACGCCGCCCTTCGGGTTGGCGAACGCGAAGACCTTCGGGCCACCGAGGTTGCGACGCAGCCCGGCGACCAGCTGGTCGACGCCGCTGTTGGCCGGCTGGGCCGGCTGCCACTCGATGCGGCCACCCAGACCGCCCGGGCCGGGGCCGCCGGGGCTGGCCGACGCTGCCCGCGCCGTAACCGGGCGGTGGACCCTCGGGCAGGCGCTGCGGCACGACCGACGGCGAGTAGGCACCGGCCGACTCGGTTTCTTCGACCGGATTGCCACCGGCACGCGCCCGGTCGAGGAGGGACCGCCAGCGGGGCGTGGGCTCGGCTCGGTTATAACCGGCCTCGGTTCGCTCCACGCCCTGACCTCCTCCACCCGCACATCGCTCGCCCAACAGGGTACGGGTCCGGCGGCTGGAAGCACACGCCCCAGGGCGTTGAACGACGTCTGTTCGGCGAGCGTATCCACCGCGAAGCGATCGTGACCACCGGAGCGGCTTATCGGCGGGCGATCTGCCGAGTCTAACGTGTGCGGCGGCTCACCGACACGGCCGACCGAGCCGGTGCGCATGGTCAGCCGCCGGGCGGCGCCGGCTGACGGCGGTCGGGCGACGACCGCCTGGCGCTTCGGCGCGATCCTGCTGGTCGGGAAACGGCGGCCGAAGCGGCACGGTCGAGCAACTGCTCCCGGGAGCCGGTCGACCGCTGCGCACCCCGGCGCGGGCCGGCAAGCGCCCCAGCTGCGCCGGATCGCCGAATACGACAGCCGCGAACACGCAGCCGCACAGGCGCCGGTAGGCGTCGCTCTTCCGCTGCGACACGACGGCTCCGGCGCGGTACGAATCGCCAAGCGCCGTCTCGTCGGGCGTCGATCCGGTCACCTTCGACGCGCGTCTGGTAGTCGATGACGGCCTGCGCCTTCTCGGTCAGGGCGATCATGTCGCGGGCCACATCGGCCGGCATGTCGGCGCGTCGACGATGATCTACGTCTGCGAACGACGGCACCCGCATGATCACGTTGGTCACACGTACGTCGAGGCCGGCCAGCACCGGCACGAGCTCGCGTCCGGCGGTTCAGGTAACCCGAAAAGGACACGAGCGCGAAGAACTGCGGCGGGCCGGGCGACGGTCGCGCTCGTCGGCGATGAGCTGCTGCAGGCGATCGTTGCTGGTAGCGATGTATTGCGGGATCGAGCCGCCGTCGCGGACACCGAGGTTGACGATCGCGCCGCTCGGCTGGTCGGTCGGAGCCGGCGTCCGGCCGGCGGCGTACACCGCGACGAGGACGACTGCCACGCTCAGCACGACGGATCACGATGCGAACGATGTGCAGCCGGCGGCCGCCCCGGCCAGCCGGACGGCCACGCGGCCGATCGGCGGCAGCACGCGCTCGTCGAGCCGCCGCAAGACCTCCCGGGCCCGCACCGAGCGGGCTCACGCGGACCGGCTACGCCACTCCACGGAGCACCGCCAGCGCCTGCGCAAGATCCGCCGGGTACTCGCTGGTGAAGGGCACCATCTCGCCGGTGCCGCGGGTGCTCGAAGGTCAGCGCGCGGGCGTGCAGCCACTGCCGGGTCAGGCCCAGCTCGCGTCGCGAGCGTCGGGTCGGCGCCGTAGGTCAGGTCGCCGACGCACGGATGCCGCAGCGCCGAGAAGTGCACCCGGATCTGGTGCGTGCGGCCGGTTTCCAGCCGCACGTCGACCAGGCTCGCCGACGGGAACGCCTCGATCGTGTCGTAGTGCGTGACGCTCGGCCGGCCACCGCGAAACCACGGCGTACTTGTAGTCGTGCGTCGGGATGCCGGTCGATGGGCGCGTCGATGGTGCCCCGCAACGGATCTAGATGACCCTGCACGACCGCGTGGTAGCGCTTGTCGACCTCGCGCTCCTTGAACGCCCGCTTCAGCAGCGCTGTACGCGAGCTCGCTCTTCGCGACCACCATGAGCCCGGTGGTGCCCACGTCGAGCCGGTGCACGATGCCCTGCCGCTCGGCCGCGCCGCTGGTCGCGACCGGTGGCCCATCGCGGCCAGGCCGGCGATCACGGTCGGGCCGGTCCAGCCCGGGCTCGGATGGGCCGCGACGCCGACCGGCTTGTCGACCACGACGATGTCGTCGTCGCTGTAGATCACCGCAGACCGTCGACGGCGATCGGCTCGACCGCGGTGGGCGCGCCCGGCGCCGGCGGCAGCGTCACCTCGAGCCAGGCACCCGCGCTGACCTTGTCGGATTTCGGCGCGGTACGGCCGTCGACGACCACGTCGCCGGCCTCGACAAGCGCGGCGGCGGCGGTGCGGGACAGCCCGAACAGCCGGGACACCGCCTGGTCGAGCCGCATCCCGTCAAGTCCGTCAGGCACGGGCAGCGATCGGGTTTCGCTCACGCCGTCGAGCCGATTCGGCGATCATTTGCTGTCTGTTCACGTGGTCAGTTTCGCACCCGCGAGCCGTCGCGCCGCGCGGCCGGTCAACTCCAGAAGCATCGCGAGCACGACGCCGCAGACGAGCGCGGAGTCGGCGAGGTTGAAAATCGCAAAGTGGCGCCGGTCGGGCTGAGCGAAGCTGATGAAGTCGACCACCTCGCCCCGCAGCGGGCCGGGCGCGCGGAAGAGCCGGTCGGCGAGGTTGCCGAAGGCGCCGCCCAGCACCAGGCCCGAGCGCGATCGCCCAGGGCAGCGAGCGCAGCTTGCGGGCCATGAACATGATCCAGGCGATCACCCCGAGCGTGATCAGCGGGAAGATCCAGGTGTAGCCGGTGCCCATGCTGAACGCGGCGCCGCTGTTGCGGGTCAGGATCAGGTAGAGGGCCCGCCGAGCAGCCGCACCGGCCGCCGTCGCTCAGGTGCGCCACGACCAGCTGCTTGGAGATGATGTCGATCGCGTAGCACAGCGAGAGCGACGATCACGAGGACGGCGATCGAACGGCCGTGCAGCCGGCCCGACTTCTCCGGAATCGCCGGTTCGGCCTCGGCGGTCTCCTGCTCCGCCGGCTGCTCCACCAATTCGGTCACCGTGATCCTCCCGCACGCGTCGCCGTCGTCACCGACCGCTCAGCGCCGCTCCTCCAACTGCTTGCACGTCACGCAGAGGGTAGCCGACGGGAAGGCGGCCAGCCGCTCGACCGGAATCGGGTTGCCACACTCGCTCACACCAGCCGTAACCGCCCTCGTCGAGACGCTCCAGCGCGCGCTCGACCTGGGTGACCCGCTCCAGCATGTTGTTGGCCAGGGTGATCTCCTGCTCGCGCTCGAACGTCTTGGTGCCGGTGTCGGCCTGATCGTCGCCTGCCGAGTCGGTCAGCCGGTCGCGCTGCAGCTCGGTGATCTCGGCCATCGTGGGGTCGTACTCGTCGCGCAGCTCGTCGAGCCGCTCCGCGAGCGCGTGCCGGATCTTCTCCGTCTCGGCGGGGGTCCGCTCGGTGCGGGGTGCCGCCTTGGTCGTGCCACGGCTCGCGGATTTCGCGGCAGCGGGCACCCGGGTGGCTGTCGCCGTGCCCGATGTCGTCGTTTCAGTGTCCACGGGCTTGGCCATAGTCGCTCCCTTGGCCGCGGCGCGCGCGGCGTTCGTCGATGCAGAGTGGGCAGGTATCGCTGGTGAATTCGACGCCTTCGCGGCGGTCGTCTTGCGGGCCGTCATCTTGCCGGCCGGTGCCTTCTTCGGCGGTGCGGCCTTCTTCGTCGCGGCCGCTTTGCTCGTCGGCGCCGCTTTCTTCGTCGGGGCCGTGGTTGCCGGCGCCGCCTTGTTCGTGGCCTTACTTGCAGCCTTGCTCTCGGCCTTCGCCGGAGCGGGCGTGGCCTTCGGCGTTGTATGTGATGACGCGGAAGTAGCGGTTTTGGTTGCTGTCGACTTTCTGGCAGTTGTTGCCTTACCCGCCGGACCAGCCGCCCGAACCGCCGCAGACGTCATCTTTCGCTCGACACCGGCCCTTTGCGCCATGGCGTCCCCCACATACAAAACGGCGCACGGCAAGGTCGCCGCGCACTCCTAGTGGGTGGCAAGAATACGGACCCAACGGGCGTCCGACAAACATGCCACTCTAACTAAACAGAATTCGGGCAGAACGCGTGAAACTCTCACGTCTTCAACCCGAAGTGTCCGATCAACTCCGTAGAGTTAACCACCAGTATCCCCGCGCGGGGCCGATTTAAACCACAGCGTCGTCGATCCACTTTCCGTCACAGCGGCGACGACGGGGTCGAGACGGCTCGCGAGCGGCGACGATCGTGGAGACTTCCGGCCGAAATGTTCGTCGAAACTCTCCACGATCACGGTCGGGATCACAGTCGCGATCTCGGTCGCGGGAGATGCAGCGGCGGGCCGCCAGCTACACGCGGCGGGCTTCGGCGAGCAGGGCGCTGTCGGGCTCGCAGAGGCCGCACGGGGTGAACCCGAGTTCGACGGCTTCGCCGACCGGCAACGGCTCGCCTTCCCGGCCGAGCAGGTGTACGCACCCGTTCACGTGGTAGCGCGGGCGACCATCGACCACGAGCACGTCGGACGTCAGCATCGCGACGCGGGCGGCGTTGGCGGGCGACACGATCTGCGCGGACGGCTCGTCGGGCGGGTCGTCGCCGAGATCGACAGCGACGGTGCCGGCCTCGTAGTGAGAAGCATCGTAGCCGTTGTTTTCATAGCCGGCCGACTCGTAAGCCGGGGCCTCGACGTGCGTTTCGAAGGTGGCCGCAGCGGCCGGGTAGCCGTCGGGCTCGAAGGCCAGAGCCTCGAAGATCGGCTCCCGGCTGTCGACAGTGCCCTGGGCGGGGATCGAACCGGTCGGCGCGTCGCCGGCAGCGTAGGCCGCATGGCTGGCCGGCTCGTCGACCAGCAGCGGGCCACGCTCGTCGACAGCGGCACCACCGGCGAGGCCGGCGCCCACCGAGCCGGCGCCTACCCGGCCCGAGCGGCTGTCACTGAGGCCGGCGCCGCTCGGCACCGCCCCGCCCCGCCGCGATCGAATCGGCACCGACTCCGCGGTCTCGTCGACCGCACGCCGATCGCTCTGGCGGCGGGGGAAGCCGCTGTCGGTCACGGCCGCGAACTGACCCGTCGGAGCGGACCGGTCGACGATGTCGTCGTCTTCATCGTCTTCGTCGGCGTAAGCGGGCACACCGGCCGCAGCCGCCTGCTTAACGCCGATGACGAGCACGATCGCGGCCAGGACGACCAGGACCATGCAGCACACGATCAGCGCGTTGGAACCGCTCAGGACGCCCGCGACCAGCAAAGCGACCGCGACGAGGATGAGCAGAAGGCTTCCGACTATCACTACCCACCCCCGTCAGATCAACGACTGGACGAATCGAGCGCGGACCTGGTGCCCGCACCGTAGGAGCCGGCCGCGGCGAGTCCGTTACCGGACCCGGTCGCCGGTCGAGCCGTGTCGCCGGCCCGGTTGAGCTCGGATTCGAGACCCTCACCACGGGTGCCGAGGTCACGGAGCTGGCTCTCGAGGTAGGCACTGCAGGCGGGTGCGGTATTCACGCTCGAACTGCTTGAGTTCCTCGATGTGCTTCTGCAGCGCGGTGCGCTTCGTGTCGAGCCCACCCATCGCTTCGGCGTGGCGGGCGCGGGCGTCGCGCTCCAACGCGTCGGCCTTGCCCCGGGCGTCGCGGGTGACCTCTTCGGCCTTCGCCCGAGCGTCGGAGAGCAGCTTGTCGGCTTCGCGACGCGCGTCGGACACGTGGTCGTCGGCGGTGCGCTGCGCCATCATGAGCACTCGCAGTGCCTGCTGCTCACCGTCACCGGTGACGGCCGGGCCGCCCTGGCCACGAATCTGCTCGAGCTCGGCCTGCATCGCGCGGGCCGCCTGCTCGGCGGCCTGCTTGTCGCGCTGCATGCGGTCGAGCTGGGCCTTGAGGTCGGCGTTCTCCTGGGCGAGACGCGGGTCGGCACCGCGGGCCGGCCGGCGCTGCCGGGCGAGCGGCGCCACCACCGGCGGCGCGGAGCTCGTTGTTGTCCTCGATAAGGCGGGCAAGCTCACGCTCGACCTCGTCCAGGAACGCGTCAACCTCATCTTCGTCGTAGCCCCGTTTGCCTATCGGGGGCTTCTTAAAGGCGACGTTGTGAACGTCGGCCGGGGTCAGCGGCATCGGAACTCCTCGGGTCAGTTGCGGCCGCGGACCAGCGTGTTCTAGCCGGGGGCATCCTTCTAGATCAGCTGACTTGCGACATACATCAGTAGGGACAGAATAAGCAGCAACAGCAAAAACGCCATGTCAACGCTTACCGTACCAACTCGCAACGGTGGGATCACTCGCCTCAACGCGTGAAGGGGCGGATCAGTGACGCTCCAGACGACCTCGAGTGTTGCCGCAGCCCCGCGCCCGGGTCGCCAACGGCGCCCGAACTGCATGACCAGAGACATGATAAACCGGACCATCAGCACGACTAAAACGAAGTACAACACCAGGTAGATGACCTGACCGATGATCGACTTCATGACAGGCGACGTGATCCTTCAGCGCTCGATGTGTCCGAAATGACCCGGATAAGCGGGTAGAAAATATTTGTCACTGACGGAAGAATCCGCCCTCAGCGATCTTGGCCTTGTCTTCCGCTGTCACCTGGATGTTGGCAGGAGACAAGAGGAAAACTCGGTTGGTGACGCGCTCCATGGTACCCCGCAGCCCGAACGCGAGACCGGCCGCAAAGTCGACCAACCGTTTAGCGTCCGCTTCCGCCATTTCGGTCAGGTTCAGGATGACCGGAACGCCATCGCGGAAGTGCTCGCCGATCGTGCGGGCCTCGTTGTACGTCGTCGGGTGAAGCGTCGTGATCTGGTAGCGCCGCTCGTCGGCCATCACCGGGACGGCCCGCGGTGCCGGTGTGGGCGCGGCCGGGACCTCGACTTCGGCCTGGACGGACTGCGGCGCCAGGGCGAGGTTGTCGCGCGTCGGATATGCGACTGTCTCGGCACCACGATGGGATGACCCCACCTCGACCGGGGCCTGCCGGCTGATCTGGCGGACCGGCGTCAAGCCCGGGCGCTCGTGCTCGACGCGGTCGGAGCTCTGCCGATCGAGACCGTGGCGATCGGAGCTCTGCCGATCCGAGACATGATCGGTCGGCCTGGCGACGCTCGGCGCGAGCCTCGGCCAGACGGTCGGCGACACGGGCGCGCACGACCGACGTCGAGTCGTCGACCTCGTCGTCCGGATAGTCCTCGTCGTAGCTTCGGTCGTCGTAGCGGTAGCCGCGATCGTCGTCGTCTTCGATGAGGCCGAGCCACACGCCAGCCTTGCGCAGTGCACTCATGCCGCCCTCATTCCTCTGCACCGGTGGCACGACCCCCGATGATGTGCCACGTTCGCGCGATTCGCCTCAGTCTCGCGCGGAGACTCCCTTACCCCTATTGGTCCCGATACCAACCAGAGTTCCGACTTCCACCACTTGCGGCAATGCCCTGCCCCAAACAACATCGGTGTAGTTCGGTGTCCGAGATCGAGGCTACCCCAGCGGGGGGCGGGTTCCGAGTAACGCACTGCCGACCCGGACGTGTGTCGCGCCGTGTCGGATAGCCGCCTCTAGATCTCCGCTCATCCCGGCCGAGATCATCGTCGCGTCCGGGTGGTCGTGGCGGAGGGCCTTCGACGCCACGAACAGCCGGGCGAAGGCGTCCGCCGGGTCCGTGGCCAGCGGCGCGACCGCCATCAGGCCGGCCAGCCGCAACGATGGATGGCCCGCGATGGCCGCGGCCAGCGCCGGCACGTCCGACAGCTCGGCGCCACCCCGGTGTGGTGTCGCCGTCAAGACTGCACTGCACCAACACATCCAGTGGTACGCCCACGGCGGAAGCCGTCCGCGCGGCCGCCAACGCCGCCACCAACGGCTCCCGGTCGACCGAGTGCACCACGGAGGCGTACGACGCGACCGAACGGCTCTTGTTGCGTTGCAACTGGCCGACGTAATGCCACCGTGGCTCGATGCCGGCCGCGGCCAGCTCCGCCGCTTTCGGCGCCGCCTCCTGGTCACGGTTTTCGCCGACGTCGCGGACACCCAGCGACACCAGGTGCGCGACGTCGGCGGCCGGATAGGTCTTGGTGACGGCGATCAGCGTGACCGAGCCCGGATCACGACCGGCGTCAACGCAGGCGGCAGCGATCCGGGCGCGTACCCGTGTGAGGTTCTCAGCGATCTGGTGCCGGCGAGCCTCGCCGTCACCCTCATCAGTCGTGGGGTCGACCATGGGAAGAAGTCAAGCGCCGTTCTTCAAGAAGTCGGGGACGTCGACGTCGTCGAACAGCACGCGGCGCGGGCTGGCCGCACCCGGCTGCCGTGGCGTGCCGGCCGGCGGTGGGTTCGTCTGCACCGGGCCGCCGGGCTCGACGACGACCGGCGGCGGCGTCTTCCGGGCCATCTCGGACGGCTTGTAGGCGGGCGTGCCCCCGTCGAAGCCGGCCGCGATCACGGTGACCCGCACCTCGTCGCCGAGCGCGTCGTCGATGACCGCGCCGAAGATGATGTTCGCGTCGGCGTGGGCCGCGTCGGTGACGAGCTGCGCCGCGTCGTTGATTTCGAACAGACCCAGGTCGGAACCGCCGGCGATGGACAGCAGCACGCCACGCGCGCCGTCCATGCTCTGCTCCAGCAGCGGGCTGGAGATGGCCGCCTCGGCGGCTTCGACCGCGCGGTTGTCGCCGCGGGCGCTGCCGATGCCCATGAGGGCGCTGCCGGCACCGCTCATGACGCTCTTCACGTCGGCGAAGTCGAGGTTGATCAGGCCCGGTGTGGTGATCAGGTCGGTGATGCCCTGGACGCCGCTGAGCAGCACCTGGTCGGCCTGGCGGAACGCGTCCATCATGCTGATGCTGCGGTCGCCGAGCGCGAGCAGCCGGTCGTTCGGGATGACGATCAGGGTGTCGCACTCGTTGCGCAGCTCTTCTATTCCGACTTCGGCCTGCACCTGCCGACGCTTGCCCTCGAAGGAGAACGGCCGGGTCACGACGCCGATGGTCAGCGCGCCGATCTTGCGCGCGATGTGGCCGACGACCGGGGCGCCGCCGGTGCCGGTGCCACCGCCCTCGCCACATGTCACGAAGACCATGTCGGCGCCGCGGAGCACCTCTTCGATCTCTTCCTTGTGGTCTTCGGCGGCGTTCTTGCCGACGTCGGGGTTGGCGCCGGCGCCGAGGCCACGGGTCAGCTCTCGGCCGACGTCGAGCTTCACGTCGGCGTCGCTCATGAGCAGCGCCTGCGCGTCGGTGTTGATGGCGATGAACTCAACGCCCTTGAGGCCAACCTCGATCATGCGGTTGACGGCGTTGACGCCGCCACCGCCAATGCCGACGACCTTGATGACCGCGAGGTAATTGTGCGGAGGTGTCATCGACATCCTTCCCTTCTGGCAAACATTTCGGCGTCTCGCGTCCCCCGCCGATCACACGATGGCAGGGACTAGCACTTGTAGCAGCTTCGAGAAGTCAAAGCCAGGATGACGCACGAGGGCGAGGAAAACCCTCACCCTCTACTAGAGACTTAGATATATGTCAACTACTGTCTCTTCGGCAACGTATGCAAACCTGAGTCGCTATACCAGCACCACGCACGGCGTGTCGCCGTCGAGTGACAAGCAGTAGATCCAATTTTGCAGCTGGCGGTCGATCGGAAGCAACAAGATTGAGTGTCGGCACCCTTCGCCCGGAGGTCTTATCGGACCGTGACGACGTTGGGTGCACTGACATCGATCACTGTGCCAGGCCGACGCAGCAACGACGTGGCGACACGCCCTTTTGCCGCATTATCGGATGAATCACCCCAAATTACGGTCCGATCGCCCTGCAGAATCAACGTGACGTCGGCCGGGGTGGCCGCCGTCATCGACACCAGTTCGTCGCGGATCCCCGAAGGCAACGATCGGAGCACCGACAGCGCCGATAGCGTAGCGGGATCGTCGCGACCGGGCGACCGCAACGCGATCAGCGTCACCGTCGGCGTCGCCGAGACCTCCTGAAACGCGACACCGGACGCGTCCAGAAGCACGTATGCCTTGCCAACCGGCGCCGCCGCGACCGCCGTCCGCGGGGTGACGTCGATGATCAGCGTGCTCGGCCAGTCCCGGTGCACGTGGGCGACCCGGACTCCGGGCAGACCCTCGACGTGACGCGCCACGGCGCCGAGGTCGATGGACGCGAGCGGAGTGCCGACGCCGACGCCGGCCGCGTCCCGGACCGTGTCGTCACCGACGAAGCCACTTCCGTTGACGCGTACGGTCTCGACGCCGAACACCGATGTCTCGAAGACCACCCACGCACCCACACCGGCGAGCAGCAACACGGCTGCCGAGATGATCCAGGGGCGGGCGGTGCGCATCCGGTGCGCGCGTGCCCGCTGATTGAACCGCCGGACCGATGCCGGGATCGCGACTTTCGGCGCGCGCACCAACTGCCACCGACGGGCCACGGGCACCGTCGGCCGCGTTGCGCGCTTACGCCCGTCTACCGGCATGCGCAGGGTCCATTCCTACCCGGCCGCCTCGCCCAGTGCCTCGATCAGGGTGTCGCCCATCAACGAGATCGGCGGTGCGCCCATCGTCACGACGACGTCGCCCTGGCGGGACCGGCGTACGACCTCGGCGGCCACGTCGTCCCACGACGGCACGAACACCTTCTGCGCGGCCGGCAGGTCGATCGCAGCGGTCAGCGCCACGCCGCCCTCGCCCGGACCGCGGACCTCCCCGGGGCCGAAGACCTCGAGGATGATCGCCTCGTCACCGAGCGCCAGGGCGGCCGCGATCTCGGACTCCATGTCGCGGGTGCGGTACATCCGGTAGGGCTGGAAGACGACCACGAGCCGACCGTCGCCGGCCACGTCGCGGAGCGTGTGCATGGCGGCGGTCATCGAGGTCGGGTGGTAGGCGTACTCGTCGTAGACCCGGCGGCCGGCGGCCGTGCCCTTGTGCTCGAAGCGGCGGCGGACGCCCGGGAAGGCAGCCAGCGCTTCCACAATGGAGTGCACGGGTACGCCGAGCTTCGCGGCCGTCACGAGCGCGGCTGCCGAGTTGAGCGCCATGTGCCGGCCGGGCACGGGCAGCGACACCTCTCCGAGCGGCTTGCCTTCGAGCGTGGCCAGGTAGCGGGTGCCGGAGCCGGTCGGCATCACCTCGGTCATCCGCAGGTCGGCGTCTTCGGCTTCGCCGTACGTGTAGACGGTCAGCCCGGCCTCGCGCGCCTTGACGGTCAAGTCGCGGGTGCCCTCGTTGTCGGCGCAGGCCACGACGAAGCCACTGGCGTCGGTCAGCTTCGCGAAGTCGAGGAACGCGGCCGCGAGCCCGGCCATATCGCCATAGGTGTTCAGGTGGTCCGCGTCGATGTTCGTGATGATCGACACGTGCGGGCGGTAGCGCAGGAACGACCGGTCGCTCTCGTCGGCCTCGACCACGAACAGGTCGCCGCTGCCGTGGTGGCCGTTCGAGCCGACCTCGGAGATCTCGCCGCCGATGACGAACGACGGGTCGAGCCCGGCGTGCTGCAGCACCAGCGTCGTCATCGAGGTCGTGGTGGTCTTGCCGTGGGTGCCGGCGATGGCGATCGCGCGCCGGTCGACCATCGTCGCGGCGAGTGCCTCGGAGCGGTGCAGGATCCGCAGGCCCCGGCGACGCGCCTCGGCCAGCTCGATGTGGTCCTGCGGGATCGCGGTGGAGTAGACGACGGTGTCGACGCCATCGAGGTTGGACTCGTCGTGCGACATGTGCACGGTGCCGCCGAGCGCGCGCAGACCGGCCAGCTGCGGCCACTCCCGCAACTCGCTGCCCGTCACCGGAACACCTCGGGTCAGCAGCAGCCGGCCGAGACCGCACATGCCGACACCGCCGATGCCGATCAGATGCACGGTGCCGAGTTCCTCAGCCGTCAACGCCGCGTGCCTACTCATCTACTCGGGGCCCCATTTCCGTTTGCAGCAACCTCGTACACATATGACCGCAATGCCTCATCGCCGTCGCGTCGACCATACGACGCCGCGGCGGCGCTCATGGCCCGAAGTCGCGGGCCGTCGTGCGCGAGCGGGATCACCGTGCGCTCGATCCAGTCGGGGGTGAGGTCGCCGTCGTCGACGAGGATGCCGCCGCCCGCCTGCACCACCGGCAGCGCGTTGCGCCGCTGCTCACCGTTGCCGTAGGGCAGTGGCACGTAGATCGCCGGCATGCCGACGGCCGCGGTTTCGGCGCAGGTCATCGCGCCACCCCGCACCAGCGCCATGTCGGCGGCGGCGTAGCCGAGTTCCATCTCGGCGAGGAACTTCATGGTCACGTAGGGCACCGGGAGGTCCGGCGGGATCTCGACCGGCTCGTTGCGCGCGCCCATGATGTGCAGCACCTGGATGCCGGAGGCGGTCAGCGCCTTCGCGGCCCCGGCCATGGCCAGGTTGATCGACCGGGCGCCCTGAGACGCCCCGAACACGAACAGCACCGGCAGATCGTCGCGCAGACCGAAGTAGGCCCGGGCCTCGCGAGCGCGGGCAGCCCGATCGAGATGCGAGATCGACGTACGCAGCGGCACGCCGGTCACGCGCGCGCCGCGGAGCGATTCGACCTGCTCCACCTGGTACGGGAAGCCGACGGCCACGTTCTTGGAGAACCGCATGCCCATCTTGTTCGCGACGCCGGGCGGCACGTTGACCTCGTGGATCACGGTGGGAGTGTGCCGCCGCCAAGCCGCCAGGTAGGCCGGAACCGAGACATATCCCCCGAAGCCGACGACTACGTCCGCGTTCACGTCGTCGAGTACGACTCGGGTCGCCTTCGCCGCCTTCCACATGCGGTCGGGCGTGCGCACGAGGTGCATGTTGACCGACCGGGGCAACTGGTAGGCGGGAATGTGCCGGAGGTCGTACCCCCGGGGCGGGATGATCTCGTTTTCCAGCCCTCGCGGCGTGCCGAGGCAGGTGATGCGCAGCGACGGATCGTGCCGCCGCAGACAGTCGGCGAAGGCCAGCAGCGGGTAGATGTGGCCGCCGGTGCCTCCGCCCGCCAGAACTACGGACCGCAACTCGCCCATCACCGTCTCCTGTCCTTGCTGGGGGACTCCACCAGCCCGACCGGCCGACGACTACGGCCCACACCGACCAGACGATCGGGCGCCGGCTCACGTGGCTCCCGGGTGCTGGCACGAGTCGCCCGGCCCTCGGCCGTCGCCGGCGCGGTCGCGGAGGTCGCGGCCTTACCGGGCGGCAGTGGAGGTAACGGCGCCCAGAGTAGCCGTACCCATTTGCCGGGCGGACGCGCGTGTAGGGCTCGGGCGGCGTCCGGCTCCGAACGCGCGAACGAGGCGAGAACGCCGACGGCTCCGAGCACCACCACGAGGGCACTGCCGCCGTCGGAGATGAACGGCAGCGGGAGACCGGTGATCGGCAGCAGTCCGATCACCCCGCCGATGTTGATCGTCGCCTGACCGACGAGCCAGGCGACGATGCCGGTCGTGACGATCCGGCGGAACGGGTCACCGACGCGGCGAGCGATCCGCATGCCGGTGTACGCCAGGACCGCCAGCAGGGCGAGCACGACGAAGCAACCGACGACGCCCAACTCCTCGGCGATGACCGCGAAGATGAAGTCGTTGTGGGCGTTGGGCAGGCGGCCCCATTTCAGGTGCCCCTGGCCGAGCCCGACACCGAACCAGCCGCCGTTCGCGATCGCGTACCGGCCTTCGAGGGCCTGGTAGCACGGGCTGTTGACGACATTGACGTCGCAGTGCAGCAGCGGGTGCAGGAAGCCGCTGATGCGGGCGCTGCGGTAGCCGCGGACGGACACGAGCAGGCCGATGCCGAGCAACGCGATCGCGCCCATGCTGCCGAACACCCGCATCTGCACGCCGGCCGCGAACATCAGGCCGGCGAACAGGATCAGCATGGCGATCATCGTGCCCAGGTCGTTGTAGCCGACCAGCACGAAGATCACGCCGGCAACCGGGAACAGCGTCCGGGCGAGATCGCTGAACCGTTTCTCGTTGGGCCCGAGCGCCGAGAGCACGCCCGCTCCCCAGAGCGCGAGCGCGAGCTTGGCCAGCTCCGACGGCTGCACCTGGAGCGGCCCGAAATAGAGCCAGAGGCTGTCGGCTCGCAGCGGGCCGAGGTCGGGGTGCCGCAGCGCGCCGATCGAGACGAGCCCGGAGAGGCCGTCGAGCACGACCAGCAGCACGACGGCCAGGATCACCAGCGGACGGGCCAGCGAGCGGTAGGTCGTGTTCGGCAACCGCTGCGCCATCCAGAACGCGACCAGCCCGACGAGTGCGTAGATCGCCTGCAGCGCGACCTTCCCGTACGGGTTTCCGGTGTCCGCGTACGCCTGGACGCTCGTGGCCGAGAACACCATCACGAGGCCGATCACGAGCAGCAGCCCCGAGCTGGCGAGCAGGAGGTAGTAGGACGTCAGCGGGCGGGCCAGCAGGCCCCGCAGACCGGCGAGAGGACCGTTCGCGGCGGGTTCCGTGCCCATCAGCCCTCCCCTGTGCCGATTACGGCCGGCGTCGCCGCGACGGCCCGTGCCGGGTCAAACGCCTGTGGCGAGCGCCCGGACCGCCGCCGCGAACGCGTCACCGCGCGCGGCGTAGCTCACGAACATGTCCTTCGACGCGGCGGCCGGCGCGAGCAGAACCGTGTCACCGTCGGTCGCGAGACCGGCGGCGGCCCGCACGACAACCGCCATCGCTCCATCATCGGTGTTCGAGACATCGACCACGGGGACCTGCGGCGCGTGTCGCGCGAGTGCCGCAGCCAGCTCAGCCCGGTCAATGCCCAGCAAAACGGCGCCTTTCAGGCGCGGAGCCACCGTCTGGACCATCTCGTTGACGTCGACGTCCTTCAGTTGACCGCCGGCGATCCAGACCACCGAGGGATAGGCCGCCAGCGACGCGAGCGCCGCGTGCGGGTTCGTCGCCTTGCTGTCGTCGACATAGCGGACGCCGTCGATCTCGGCGACGGTCGCGTTCCGGTGCGGTTCCGGCCGGTAGCCGGCGAGCCCGTCACGGACGGCCTCGACCGGGATGCCGTAGGCGCGCGTGATGGCGGCGGCGGCGAGCGCGTTGCTCACGTTGTGCGCGCCGGGCGGCCGGATCCGGTCGGCTTCGATCAGCCGCTCCGGCGCCGGCCCGGACGCGCGGTCGACGAGCCAGCCGTCGAGCACACCGAACTCGCCCGCACCCGGCTCGCTTAACGTGAACCCGATCCGGCGGCCGTCGACGCGGGACAGCGCGGCGGCGACGAGCGGATCGTCGAGGTTGCCGATCGCAACGCCGCCGCCGCCATCGGTCGCGGACCGCCAGATCGCGAGCTTCGCCGTGGTGTACGCCTCGAACGTGCGGTGCCACTCCAGGTGATCCTCGGCGAAGTTGAGAATCGCGCCGATCTGCGGTGCCATCCGGGAGGACCAATAGAGCTGGAAACTCGACAGCTCCACGGCGAGCACGTCATTGGCGGCCACCGAATCGGACACCAGCGGCTCGCCGACGTTGCCGAGGGCCCGCGCCCGCAACCCGGCGGCGTGAAGGATCGCCGCGACCATCGTCACGGTGGTGGTCTTGCCGTTGGTGCCGGTGATGCCGAGCCACGGTGGGGCGCCCGGACCCCTGCGACGCCAGGCCAACTCGGGCTCGCTGAAGACGTCGAGCCCGGCCGTGATGGCGGCGAGCGCCAGCGGATCGTGGGGCGGCACGCCGGGCGAGACGATCACGTCGTCGGCCTCGTCGAGCAGCGCCAGCGGAGCCGCTTCCGGGCCCGCCACGACGATGCTGGCGCCGGCCGCGGCGAGGTCGGTGAGGACCACTCCGGGCATCCGGTCGACGACCACCACCTCGTCGCCGTCGGCGAGTAGAGCCCGGGCGCAGGCGGCCGCAGCCATGCCGGCACCGAGCACGAGATGTCGAGCCACGGTCACCTCGTCATCTTCGCAGGAAGTCGGCGTAGAACAGGCCGAGTGCGACGGCGACACCGATCCCGGCGATGATCCAGAACCGGATGACGATGTTGACCTCGCTCCACCCCGCGAGCTCGAAATGGTGGTGGATCGGTGACATGCGGAAAACACGTTTGCCGGTGGTCTTGAACGAGATGATCTGGATGATCACCGACATCGTCTCGATCACGAAGAGCAGGCCCATGATCGGCAGGAGCAGCACGGTCCGGGTCGACATCGCGAGCGCCGCCACGAGGCCACCGATCGCCATCGAGCCGGTGTCACCCATGAAGATGCGGGCGGGCGACGCGTTCCACCAGAGGAATCCGAGAAGCGCTCCGGCTGCCGCGCCCGCGATGAGCGCTATCTCGAGCGGATCGCGTACCTGATAACAGGTGTTGGCCCAATGTTGTGGGTTCGCGTTGTAGATCGCCGAGTTGGTGTCACCACACCAGTGCCGGAACTGCCAGAACGCGATCAGCACGTAGCCGGCGAGCACCATCACCGAGGTGCCGGTGGCCAGGCCGTCGAGGCCGTCGGTGAGGTTGACGCCGTTGGTGGTGCCCATGACGACGGCGACGAAGAGCGCGACCGCGGCCGCCTTGCCGATGTGCAGCGGCGTGATATCGCGCACGAACGAGATGTAGGTGCTGCCGACGGTCTGCTTGTTGGTGCCGGCGAAGAACAGCGCGATCGTGCCGAAGACGGCGCCGACGATCAACTGCAGGATGAGCTTGACCCGGGCGTTCAGGCCGTTGCTGTTGCGCTTCTGCACCTTGAGGAAGTCGTCCCAGAACCCGATCGCGCCGGTGAAGACCATCAGGCCGAGCAGCACCAGGCCGGTGATCGTCGGGCCGGGCGGCACGATGTAGGTGTTCGGCAGCGTCTTGAGCGTCAGGTGGCCGGCGACGTAGGCGACCAGGGTGCCGCCGATGAAGACGAGACCACCCATCGTCGGCGTGCCACGCTTGAGGGAGTGACCGGACGGGTTGATGTCCCGGATCGGCTGACCGGCCTTGAGCTTCGTCAGCCCGCGGATCGCGGTGGGCGTGCCGAGCAGGGAGATGACGAACGCGACGCAAACCGCGACGATGACCGACCCGACGGCGGTCACGTCGAGGCTCCCGCGACCGGCTCCCGCAGCGCGTCGGCAACGTCCCAGGTGCGGTAACGCGACCCCTTCACGAGCACGACGTCGCCCGCTCTCAACTCGCCCCGTAACAACGCGATCGCCGCGCTCTGATCTGGCACCGCCACCGATGATCCCTTCCATGTCGCCACGGACTCGGCACCGCGGTGGATCGGCTCGGCATCGGCGCCGACCGCGATCAGCCTGTCCACGCCGAGTTGCGCGGCCAGCTCGCCGACGCTTTCGTGCCCGGGGCGCTCCTGGTCGCCGAGTTCGGCCATGTAGCCGAGCACGGCGACGCGTCGGCGCCCTGAACCGATCGCGATCAGCGCATCCAGCGCGGCGGCCGTTGAGGCCGGATTCGCGTTGTACGAGTCGTCGATGACCGTGACACCGTCGGCGCGGTCGAAGACATCCATCCTCCGTGTGGAAACGAGCCGCAATTCGGCCAGCGCCGCCACCACATCGGCTAATTCCATTCCCACGGCCAGCCCGACGGCCGCCGCGGACAACGTGTTGCCCACCTGATGCCGCCCGGCCACACCGAGTTGCACCCGGGCACGCCCGGCCGGTGTGACGAGCGTGTAACCCGCCCGACCATAACTGTCGAGCGCAACGTCCTCGGCCCGGATCTGGGCGTCGTCGGCCTCCCCGACGAGCGTCACGGTGGCTCGGGTCCGCTCGCCCATGGCGCGTACGCGTGGATCGTCGGCGTTGAGGATCGCCACGCCGCCTTCCGGAAGCGCCTCGACCAGCTCGCCCTTGGCCTGTGCGATGGCCTCGACGGAGCCGAACTCACCGATGTGCGCGACGCCGACGTTGAGCACCACGCCGATCTGCGGTGCCGCGATCTCGCACAGGAGCCGGATGTGGTTGACGCCTCGGGCACCCATCTCGAGCACGAGGAAGCGGGTCTCGTCGGTCGACATCAACACCGTGTACGGGAAACCGAGTTCGTTGTTGAACGATCCCGGCAGCGCGATCGTGGGCCCGGCGTGCGCGAGCATCTGGCCGGTGAAGTCCTTGGTCGTCGTCTTGCCCGAGGAGCCCGTCAGGCCGACGATCGTCAGCCCGGGCAGGCGTCCGACGAGGTGGTGGGCGAGCACGCTCATGGCGTCGCGGGGATCGGCGACGACGACCGTCGGCAACTCCTCCACCGGCCGCTGCCCGAGCACACCGACGGCACCGGCCGCTTTGGCGGCGCCGGCGAAGTCGTGCCCGTCGACACGCTCACCGACGAACGCGGCGAACAGGCCGCCCGGGCCGACTTTCCGCGTGTCGTACTCGACCGGGGCGGCCACGACGACGTCGCCGTCGCCGTGCAGCTCGCCGCCCACGACGGTGGCGATTTCCCGCATCGTCATCGGAATCACGACGTCACCCCGGTTTCCAGATGGTCGCGCATGGCGGCGGCGAGTTCGACGCGATCGTCGAACGGGTGGATCTGCCCAGAAATCTCCTGGCCGCGTTCGTGGCCCTTGCCGAGCAACGCGATCACGTCGCCCGGTTCGGCCCGGGCGACGGCCTCGGTGATCGCGGCGCGGCGGCCGTCGACCTCGAGGATCTGCGCGGCGGCACCGGCCGCGACGGCACCGCGCAGCACCTCGGCCCGGATCACCGCCGGGTCTTCGGTGCGCGGGTTGTCGTCGGTCACGATCAGCAGGTCCGAGCCTCTGGCGGCGGCGGCGCCCATGACCGCGCGCTTGCCCCGGTCGCGGTCGCCGCCCGCGCCGAGCACGCAGATGAGCCGGCCGGTGGCCAGGTCGCGCAGCGCGGTCAGGGCGGCTACGATCGCGTCCGCCTTGTGCGCGTAGTCGACGACGCCGATCACCGGGCCGGGCGCGATCACGCGTTCGAGCCGGCCGGGGACGCCCACGCACGCGGCGATGCCGTCGGCCCCCGTCTGCGCCTCGACGTTGACCGCGACCAGGCAGGCCAGGGCGAGCAGCGCGTTGGCGACGTTGTGCCGCCCGGGCAGCGCCACACCGGCGTCGACCCGCAGGCCGTCCGGCCCGAGGGCGGTGAACCGTTGGGCGTAGCCGTCGCCGGTCACGTCGACGGCTCGCCAGGTCGCGTCGGGCGCGCCGGCGGCGGAGTAGGTGACGGTCGCCGGCTTGTAGAGCGGCACCAGGGCCGGATCGTCGGCGTTGAGCACTTCGACGTCGCAGCGGCCGTCGAACAGCAGCGCCTTCGCGGCGAAGTAATCGGCGGCGTCGCGGTGGAAGTCGAGGTGATCGGAGCCGAAGTTGGTGTAGCCGCCGACCGCGAAGTGGGTGCCGCCGACGCGGCCGAGGGCGAGCGCGTGGCTGGACACCTCCATCACGATCACGGTGACGCCCTGCTCCAGCGCGGCCGCGAACAGGGCGTGCAGATCGCTGGCCTCCGGGGTGGTGCGGACGCTGTCGATGACGATGTCGCCGAGACGGGTCTCGACGGTGCCGATGAGCCCGGTCACGTGCCCGCCCGCGCGCAGCCCGGATTCGACCAGGTAGGCGGTCGACGTCTTGCCGGCCGTGCCGGTGAGGCCAATGATCGTCAGCCGGCGGGACGGGTGACCGTAAACCGCCGACGCGACGTCGCCCAGCACCGCTCGCGGATCCGGCACGATCACCGCGGGCAGCCCGGCCTCGGCGGCAGCGGCGGCACCGGCCGCGTCGGTGAGCACCGCGACCGCGCCGGCGCTCGCGGCGGCGGAGATGAAGCGGGATCCGTGCGCGTTGGCTCCGGGCAGCGCGGCGAACAGATCACCGGGCCGGACCGCGTCGCTGGCGTGGGTGATTCCGGTAACCGTGACAATTGGTGCGGACGCCACCGAAACGACACTGGCATCGGGGCCTGCCGCAGTGGCGATCTCGGCCAGATTGAGGGGGGCCGTCTCTCGCGGACGGGGATAGCCGGGCACGGCGTCAGACCCTACCCGGACGGTGGCCGGTCGCGACAGACGACGCCCCTACCCGATGTGCGATCGCCGCAAAATGTTGGAACGGCAATCCGTCCGTCACTTGACCGTAACGCGGAATGTGGGCTCTTTCGCGCCCGTCGGCGGCACCGCGTAGTGCTGCAACGTGAACGTCATCATGTCGTGAAATGTGGGACCGGCGACGCCACCGCCGCTGCCGGCGTCGTTCACGTGCGCGAACACGCCGATGACGTACTTCGGGTTGTCGGCCGGGGCCATGCCGACGAACGAGACGACCGTGCCCGTCGCGTAGGGCGAGTTGCTGGTGCCGGTCTTGCCCGACACCAGGTAACCGGTGACGGCCGCGTTCTTGCCGGTGGCGTGTGGGATGTTCGGGTCCGTGACGGCCTCGAAGAGCGTACGCAACTGGCCCGCCACGACCGGGGTGACCGCCTCGTGCGTCGCCGGAGCCTTGGCCGGCGTGACGGCCCCGTTCGCGGCCACGGTCGCCTTGACCAGGTGTGGCTGGATCCAGACACCGTCGTTCGCGATCGCCGCGTACGCCGCCGTCATCTGTAACGGTGTCACCGAGATCCCCATGCCGATCGGAATCGAGCCGTAGCTGGAACCGCTCCACTGCGACGGCGGCCGGAGCAGACCGTCGGCCTCACCCGGCAGACCTTCGTTGGTGGACTGCCCGAAACCGAGCAATTTCTGATATTTGTACAGGTTCGCCGCGCCGAGCTTCCCGGCGACCGTGATCGTGCCGACGTTCGACGACATCGCGAGGATGCCCGGAATCGTGATCTTCGTGCCGGGCGCCTGCGGCTCGTCGTCGTGGAACTGCACGCCGCCCTTGGTGATCGTCGGGCCGATCGTGACGGTCGTGTCCGGCGTGATCACGCCTTCGGAGAGGGCGCCGCTCATCGTGATCAGCTTCGCGACCGAGCCGGGGTCGACGATCGTGTGCGACGCGGCGTCCAGGCGGTCGGCCGCCGGATAGTTCTGCCACGCGTCCGCGTCGAAGCCCGGGAAGGTCGCCTGCGCCAGCACCTCGCCGGTGTGCGGGTCCATCACGACGGCGCTGCCCCAGTCGGCATGCGACGCGGTCATGTGCGCGTACAGCATGTGCTGCACCTCGTACTGCAGGTCCCGGTCGATCGTCAGCTCCAGCGACGACCCGGGATGCGCCGGCTTCACCTCGTCGTACCCGCCCGGAAGCTGCGTGCTCAGGTCACCGTCACCGGTCTCGTACGTGTCGGAGCCGTCCTTGCCGGCCAGCACGTTGTTGTAGGCCGATTCGAGGCCGCCGAGTCCGTTCATGTCGGTGCCGACGAAGCCGACGAGGTTGGACGCGAGGTCGTGACCCGGGTCCTCCCGGCGCTCGTCCAGCCGGACGCCGATGCCGGGCAGGTTGAGCGCTTCCACCGCGTCGCCGGTGGGCACGTTGACGCCACGGGCGAGGTATTCGAACTCGGACGGCTGGCCGTTCGGCGCCGCGTGCGGCTTGAGCTTCGGCAGCAACTGCGCCACCGGCACCGCCAGCAGGTCACGGAGTTTGACCGCGGTCGCCTGCGGGTTGACGACCTTCGACGGGTCGGCGAAGACGTACCGCGCCTCGATGCTTTCGGCCAGCACGTTCCCGTTACGGTCCACGATCGATCCGCGGCTGGCCGGTAGCACCGTCGTGGTCAGCCGGTCGGCGAGACCCGCGGCCGCGTACGCGCGCGAGTCGGTGAGCTGCAACTGCACCAGGCGACCGCCGAGCGTGACGAAGACGAGCAGCATGATCGCGGTGCCCAGGCGCAGCCGGCGAGAGGCCTCGAAGCGCCGAGCCGGCGGCAGCGGGCGGCGGCGCAGAAAGGGCAGGGCGGCCAGTGGGTTCGGGCGGCCGGGCGCGCCGGCGGCGGCGGGGCGGCGTGGACCACCGCGCCGAGGCGGGGAGCCGGACCCGCGGGCAGCGGCGGCGCGGGCGGCGGCACGGTCGGCGGCGGCACGGTCCCCGGCCGAGCGGGAACTAGTCGAACGGGAACTAGCCGAGCGGGAACTGGCCGAGCCGGAACTGGCCGAGCCGGAACCAGCCGAGCGGGGCTCGGCGGAGCGGGAGGCGCCCGATCGCTGGGCGCTGGGATGGTTTGGTGGTGGACGAGCGAGAGGCCGACCCGCTTCCCGCGCGCGATCGCGTCGGCGGAACCTCGCGCGGCTGAGCTGTCGACGACGCGCCCGGGCCACCCGCGATCAATCGCAGGTTCGGCCTGGCGCCGTCGGCCGGCAGCTCAGCCGACGATCGACCCTGACCTGCGGGGTCGCGAGGTTCCGCGGCCGGACCGTTCTCCCGGACAGTCCGGCCGCGTGGTGAATACGCGCGTGCCTGCGAGATGCCACCACGACCGGTGCCGCCTGCGCCCGTGCGCCGTGGCTGGAGCGGGGGCACCGCAGGTGCTTGGGGAACTCGACGACCGGCCCGCCGTGGGGCAGCGGACCGGTCGTCGTCTCCTTCTGTCATCTCAGTGGCCTGCGGGCGTCGCCGCGCCCGTCGGTCCACCCGTCTGTGCCGTCACGCTCGGCGTCTTCGACGCCAACTGCGGCGTGCCGACGAGCCGACCATCGGGCAGCTGGATGTAGGCGAGCGTGCCCGCCGGCACCAGACCGAGCTTCTGCGCGGCGGCCACCAGGCTGCCCGGTGACTGCTGCTCGGTCAGCGTCTGGCGAGCCGTCTGCTCCTGCGCGTCGAGGCCGGCCTGCTGGCTCTGCAGGTTGTTGAGGCGGAACTGGTTCGCGTTGATCATCGCGGTCAGCACCAGGATGCCGACGACGCCTACGACGACGATCGTGCACAGCAATGCCACGAACGGTGCCCGCGCGATCGACACCGGCACCGGCGGCGCCACCCCGAGGCGACGACGCTCCTGCGCATCGAGACGCCCGGCGGCCCGGCTCGCGGCCCGGTCGGCCGCGCGCTGGTCAGCGGCGTCACGCTCGGCAGCCGACCGAGTGTGAGCAGGCTCGTCGTCGTCGACGGGCACGTACGCGGGAGCCAGCGCCGAGCTGCCCGAGGTCAGATAGGCGAGCTCGCGCTCGGTGCGGGACATCGACTCGGCGTCTCGGGTGCGAGCGCGCGAAGCCGACGCGTTGGAACGGGACCCGGCGGTCCGCCGGCCCCCCGTGTTGTTCACGTTCATCGGTCCCCCTGCTTGTGTTTCTTAGGCGCGCGGCTGGTTGTCGCGCGGCCGGGTGCAAGCCGTTCGATAGCGCGGATGCGGACGGACGCGGATCGCGGATTCGCCGCGACCTCCTCGTCGTCGGGTAGCTCCGCGCCACGGGTCAGCATGCGGAATTGCGCTTCGGTGCCGGGCAGTTCGATCGGCAGATCGACCGGACCGGTGGAGCGCGTCCGTGGTGCCATGGCCGCTTTGGTGATGCGGTCTTCCAGCGACTGGTAGGACATGACGACGGCGCGACCCCCCGGCGCGAGCGCGTCAATTGCCGCTGGTAATGCGTTTTCCAGTGCCTCGAGTTCGCCGTTGACCTCGATGCGCAGTGCCTGGAAACTCCGTTTGGCCGGGTGCCCACCGGTGCGGCGGGCAGCGGCCGGAATCGCGTCGCGGATGAGCTCGGCCAACCGGGCAGAACTCGTCAGCGGCCCCTTCGCTCGCTCCCGCACGATGGAAGAGGTGATGCGACTCGCGAATTTCTCCTCGCCGTACACACGCAGGATCCTGGTCAAATCCCTTGGTTCGTAGGTGTTGACGACCTCGGCGGCGGTGATGCCGCGCCCCTGGTCCATGCGCATGTCCAGCGGCGCGTCCTGCGCGTACGCGAAGCCGCGCGCAGCGTCGTCGAGTTGCAACGACGAAACGCCGAGGTCGAACAACACCCCGTCGATCGCACCGTAACCGAGCTCACGTATCACGTTGGGCAATTCGTCATAAACGGCATGCACAAGATGAATCCGATCCCGAAACGGGGCAAGTCGGGTTGTGGAACGGGTCAGCGCCTCGGTGTCGCGATCGAGTCCAATGAGGATGAGGCGCGGGTGCGCTCGCAGGACCGCCTCGGCGTGCCCGCCGAGACCCAGGGTCGCGTCGACGTAGATCGCGTCGCGCGGCGGATCGGCGTGCCCGGGTGCGGTAAGGGCCGGCGCCAGGAGTTCGAGGCAGCGCGCGAGCAGCACCGGAACATGCGTTCCCGTCCGCTCATTCATGTGTTCTCGACCCCCTGGAATGTGCCCCCGTACGGTCAGATCCCCATCCGCGCCCGCCCGCCTGGCACCGGGGAAGAGGTGCCAGGAGTAGCGGTTGCGGGTGGAGATCTGACCGTGCGGAAGCTGTGCCGTTGTCTCACAGACCCCCCGGAAGCACCCCCTCCTCGATGTCAGCGAATTCGTCTTCGCTGGCGCTGAGATATGTCTCCCAAGCTTGCTTGTCCCAGATCTCGACGCGAGTGCTCGCTCCGATCACGACGAGGTCGCGGTCGAGCGTGGCGTAGTCGCGAAGGTGACCTGGGATGGTGACCCGTCCTTGCTTATCTGGAACCTCGTCGTGGGCGCTCGCGAAGAACACCCGGCTGTAGGCCCGCGCCGCCTTATGCGTGACCGGCTGGTCGCGCAGTTGCCCGGCGATGCGGCCGAACTCAGCCGTCGGGAACACGTAGAGGCAGCGCTCCTGCCCCTTGGTGATCACGACGCCTCCCGCGAGCTCATCTCGGAACTTCGCCGGCAGAATCAGCCGACCCTTCTCGTCAAGGCGCGGGGTATGGGTGCCGAGGAACACGCGACCCACCTCCCTGCCCCGCCAATGTCCTCCACTGTACTCCACAACGCTCCCCGTGGCGTCGAAAAAACCGACGGCGAGTCGCAAGTAGAGGTTCAAAAACGCAGGTCAATGCCCATGCGTACGCATGCGATCACAGAGCGTGTCGTGGATCGCGTCGGCGTTTCGGGTGGGTTCAGCGTCCTCACAGAAACGGGACAAGATACGCATTTTCCCAGGCCACGACGTATATGGCGGGCGGCGGGAAGGTCCCCGGTGGAGGGCTGTGGAGGGATTCAGCGATGCCAGAAGACGACACAACGGGCGGGCGGCACCGACATCGACGTCGGCACCGTCCGCCCGCTCTACTTCGCACGGACGCCGATGTCCGGGCGACTCTCAGGCGGCGGCCGCGCCCGGGGATCGACCGGAACCGGGACGCTTGCCACCCACGCGCCGCCACACCGCGATCGCCACGTCGACCAGGGCCCTGGCCCGCGCGTACTCCGCCGGGGTAAACGGTGGCGCTTCCCGTTCGATCAGCAACGCGCCGCCACGCGGGTCGGCGATCTGCATCCGGTCGGCGGTGAACCCGGCCTTCACTCCCGCGTTCGCCTCGACACGGCGTACGCGTGCCGCGAGCAGCACGCTTTCCAGAGCCGCCGGCAGCGTGTCCGGATCGCGGACGATCCGAGCCGCCGCGACCGCCATCTCGGTGGGCGCGTCGACGAGATGGTTGACCTCGGTGCGCCGAACCCACGCGTCGCGACCGCGGCCTTTGGCGACGGCCGCGAGCAATTCGGCCTCGGAGAGGGCGTCGGGCGCGTCCACCAGGAAATCGTCGACCGCTCCAACCTCAGTGCCGTGGACCTGCACCGATACGATGTTGACCTTGCTCAGTGCGAGGCTGGCGGTCAGCACGGCGAGGAAGCCCGGCCGGTCATCCACGGTCGTCCGCAGTCGCCACAACGCCATGAACCTCTCCTTCGCGCTGGGTTAATGGTCAATATTGTCCGTTACGAACAGGTTTCTCTGCGGTTGCAAATGCAAATCAGAGCGGGCGAAGATCGTCGGTTGATACGACTTATCGCTGCCTCGGGCGCGCGTGTGACCACGGGAAGTCGGATCAACCGCGGATCATGACGGCGCGCCGAATCCCCTGGCGCCAGGGTGCGACGACGCCGGCCGTACCTGTGTGAAGTGTTAGGTTTTAGGCACTTTCGCGTTTCGCCAGGCTCGTGCCCAGGATGACGTGATGGTTGGCGGGTTCGGCGCCACGGATCAGGTCGTAGAGCAGCTGCGCCATCGCCCGGCCCATCTCCTCCACCGGCTGATGCACCGAGGTCAGGGAGGGCTGCGTCTGCCGGGCGAGCATCGAGTCGTCGAAGCCGATCAGGGCGACGTCACCGGGCACGCTCCGGCCCGAGTCCCGCAGCACGCGCAGCGCGCCGAGCGCCATCGGATCCGAGGCGGAGAACACGGCGTCGATGTCGGGGTGCGATTCGAGGAGCGCGCGCATCGCTTTCGCGCCGCTCTCCTCGCTGAAATCGCCGTAGCCGACGATCGGTTCGTGCTCGGCGCCCAGGGCCAGGCGGTAGCCCTCGAGGCGGGCCACGCCCACGCCCATGTCCAGCGGCCCCGCGATCGTGGCGACGTGGCGCCGGCCGATGCCGATGAGGTGTTCGGTGGCCAGGCGGGCGCCGCCCATGTTGTCGACGTCGACGAAGCTCGGCTGGCCGACGCCACCGGTGAGCATGCGGGCCGGGCGGCCACCGAGCACGACCGGCAGGCCGCGGTCGGCGAGCATGTTCGGCAGCGGGTCGTCGTCGTGGAGCGAGAGCAGCATGACGCCGTCGACGTGCTGGTTGGTCAGGTGCGCGACGAGCCGGTCACGCTCGGCCCGGGACTGCGCCATCGCGAGCCAGAGCTGCAGCGACGTCTCGGCCAGCATCGAGCTGATGCCACGAATGATGCCGGCGAAGAACGGCTCGCCGAACAGGCGATCTTCGGACTCGGAGACGACGAGGGCGACCGAGTCGGTGCGCTGGGTGACGAGCGCGCGGGCGGCCCGGTTCGGCACGTAACCGAGTTCATCGATCGCGCGCTGGACCGCCTCCTTCGCGGCCGGGCTGACCTGCGGAGATCCGTTGACGACCCGGGACACGGTGCCACGGCCCACGCCGGCGTGCGCTGCCACCTCGTCGAGCGTGGGTCGGCCCGGTGATCGTGGGCGTTTGACCCCGATCGTGTCGCTCTCGGTCACCGTGATGTCCTCTTCCGCGTCGCACCGCCGGCCTCTGAACGGCCGCTCCATCGCCCGGCCGGGCCGGCGTCGCTCGACGCGCGCCGTGGCACATCATCTCGCGTCGCCAGCCTGGCCGCGTACCGTGACGCTACTCGGGCGGTGCGGTCAGCCCGTGATCACGGATCACTGATGCATACCACGCCGCGCTCGATTTAATGATCCGCCGTTGCGTAGGGTAATCGACGTAGACCATGCCGAAGCGCTTCGAATAGCCGTGTGCCCACTCGAAGTTGTCCATGAGCGACCAGGCGAAGTAGCCGCGCCAGCGGGACCCCCGCCGCGATCGCCTCGTGACAGGCCCGCAGGTGCTCGTCGAAGTAACGAACGCGGTCGGGGTCGGGCACGGTGCCGTCGAGCGCGATCTCGTCGGCGAAGGCGGCGCCGTTCTCGGTCACGTAGAGCGGCACGGGCGGGTAGTCGCGGTGCACCCGTTGCAGGGTTTCCAGCAGCCCGGGCGCGTCGATCTCCCAGTCCATCGCGGTCACCGGCAGCCCCCGCTTGACGAACTGGACGTGCTCGCTCCCCGGCCACGGTGACGGTGCGCCGTCCGGCTCCCCCGCCGTGACGACGTGCCGGGTGTAGTAGTTGATGCCCAGGAAGTCGAGCGGCGTGGAGATTCGGTCCATGTCGCCGTCCTGCACGAAACTCATGTCGGTCAGCGCGCTGACGTCCTCGATCACGTCTGCCGGGTAGCGACCGAGCAGAGCGGAGTCGAGGAACCAGCGGTTCATCAGGCCGTCGATGCGGCGGACGGCGTCGAGGTCGGCGTCGCCGTGACCGGCCGAGCCCATCGCGTAGAGGTTCAGGGTCACGCCGAGCTGCGACGACGGCTGGGCCGCGCGCATCGCACCGACCGCGAGACCATGACCGAGAAGCAGATGATGGGACGCGGCCAGGGACCCCGACGGATCGTGGCGCCCGGGTGCGTGATCGCCGGAGCCGTAGCCGAGGAACGCCGAGCACCACGGCTCGTTGAGCGTCGTCCACGAGGTGACCCGGTCGCCCAGCGCGCCGTGCATCGCGACCGCGTAGTCGGCGAACCGGTACGCCGTGTCGCGGACCGGCCAGCCGCCCGCGTCCTCGAGTTCCTGCGGCAGGTCCCAGTGGTAGAGCGTCAGCCAGGGCTCGATGCCGGCGGCGAGCAGTTCGTCGACGAGGCGGCGGTAGAAGTCGACGCCGCGCTGGTTGAGCGGGCCCCGGCCACCCGGCTGGACCCGTGACCACGAGGTCGAGAAGCGGTAGCGCTCGACGCCGAGGCGCCGCATGAGCGCGACGTCGTCGGGCATCCGGTGGTAGTGGTCGCAGGCGAGGTCGCCGGTGTCACCGTTCTTGACCATGCCAGGGGTGCGGCAATAGGTGTCCCAGATCGACGCGGTACGCCCGTCTTCGGCGGCGGCCCCCTCGATCTGGTACGCGGCCGTGGACACACCGAACCGGAAGTCGGGCGGGAACAGGAGCGCGGACGGTGCCGTCTCCCGGATGGCCACTGTGTGGTTCTGATGAATGGTCACGCTCTGGCCGCACCTTCCGTAGTCACATTGATGTTGATCAACCCTTGACCGCGCCCTGCATGATGCCGCCGACGATCTGGCGGCCGAGCACGATGAAGACGACCAGCACGGGCAGCGTGCCGAGGAGCGTGCCGGCCAGAATGATCGACATGTCGGGTACGTACCCGGCGTTGAGGTTGTCGATCGCGACCTGGACGGTCGGGTTGTCGGAGTTGAGCACGATCAGCGGCCAGAACAGGTCGTTCCACGTGGCCATGAACGTGAGCATGCCGAGCACCGCCATCGCCGGGCGGGCGAGCGGGATCACGATGGACGTGAAGATCCGGGTCAGCGACGCGCCGTCGATGCGCGCCGCCTCGATCAGCTCGTCCGGCAACGCGCGCGTCAGGTACTGGCGCAGGAAGAACACCCCGAACGCGCTGACCAGCGTCGGCAGCACGACGGCCGGCAGCCGGCCGATCAGGTGCAGCTTGTTCATCAGGATGTAGAGCGGCACGATCCCGATCTGCATCGGCACCATCATCGTGGCGATCGTGATCAGCAGCAGTGCGTTACGTCCGCGGAAATGCAGCTTCGCGAACGCGAATCCGGCCAGCGTGCCGAACAGCACGGTGCCGGCCGCGACCGAGCCGGACACGATCGTCGAGTTGATCAGCGCCGCGCCCATGTTGACGTTGGTCAGCGCGAGCGTGGAAGTTCTTCAGCAGGTTGCCGCCCGGGATCAGGTTCGGCGGCACCTTGTTGATCTCGGTGTTGGAGGTCGACGCCGCCACGATCGTCCAGAAGAACGGGAAGACCGAGACGATCAGCACGACGGCCAGGATCGAATAGGTCAGCCAGCCGGCGGCGAACTGCCCACCGGCCCGACCGGCCCGGCCGCGCCGTTACTTCGGCGCACGCCGGTGCTGGAGCGGCGGGGCCGCAGTGACGGTTGCCATGGCTTACTCCGTATCCCTGATTCGGCGCGCGAGCAGCGTGTTGATCACCACGAAGATCACGATGATCAGGAACATGCACCAGGCGACGGCGGCGGCCCGGCCCAGGTGGCCGTTGTTGAATCCGCGCTCGTAGAAGTACATCGCGAGGGTCTGGTACTGGCGGCTGGCGCCGCCGGTCACGGCGTTCGTGCCGCCGCTGGAGAACAGCAGCGGCTCGCCGAACAGCTGGATCGACCCGATGGTCGAGACGATGATCGTGAAGATGATGGTGGGGCGCAGCGACGGGATCGTGACGTCGCGGAACTGCCGCCACCGGCCGGCGCCGTCGATCGTCGCCGCCTCGTACAGGTCCGGCGGGATCGACTGCATCGAGGCCAGGTAGATCAGCGCGTTGTAGCCGGTCCAGCGCCAGATGACGATCGTGGAGATGGCGATCTGCGCCGGCCATTTCGAGTTCGTGAAGTCGATGTTGTGGATGCCGAACACCGTGTGCAGCACGTAGTTGACGATGCCGACATCGCGGTTGAACAGCTGGGCGAACACGACGGTCGCGGCCGCGACCGAGGTGGCGAACGGCGCGAGCACCGAGATCCGCCAGAACGTGCTGCCTCGGAGCCTGTAGTTGAGCAGGTGGGCCAGGCCGAGGGCCATCAGCAGCTGCGGCACCGCCGACAGGACGCCGAGCGTGACCGTGTTGCGCGAGCGCGTTCCAGAAGAACGAGTCGTGCAGCAGGTTGACGTAGTTCTGCAAGCCGGCCCAGGCACCCATCTGGTCGGCGTTGATGAGTTCGGTGTGGTGCACCGAGACCCACGCCGTCCAGATCAGCGGGTAGAGCCCGAACGCGGCGAACACGATGAAGAACGGTGCCACGAACGCGTACGGCGAGAACTTGCGGTCCCAGCGTGAGGTCCGGCTGCGCCAGCCGCCCGGCTGCGGGGCGGTGCGGCGGGTGCCGGTCGGACACGCGGCGTCGCGGTGACGGCCATGGCCAAGCCTGCCTCGGAGATTGAAGGTGCGCTCCGGCCCGAGCGGTGACGGCCGCCGGGCCGGAGCGAGTGGACGACGTCGCAGAGCGCGTCAGCTACCGACAGCGGCCGGGATGTCCTTGGTGAGAGCTGGTTCCAGGCCGCGTCCGGGCGTCTGCGCGCCGGTTTCGACTCGGGTGATCGCGGTGGAGATGGCGTTCTTCACGTCGCCGTCGTGCGGACCGAGGATCGCCGGCTGCAGCTTGGCCGCGGAGTCACCGAAGATCTTGCCGATCGGCGCGCCCACCGGGTTGTCCGGATCGGTGCCACCACTGAAGTACGTGTCGGTGGCGGCGGCCACCGTCGGGTCGGCGGCCGCCTTGATGTTCGACGGGAAGTTGCCGACCGCCTTGAACACGCGCCGCCTGCTGCGGCCGCCGCGGTCAGCCAGGAGATCAGGTCGTACGCCTCCTTCTGGTGCTTGCTGGCCTTCGGGATGGAGAGGTACGAGCCACCCCAGTCGCCGCCGCTGCCGGGGATGCTGGCGATGTTCCACTGGCCGCGTCATGGCGCCGGCCTCGGACTTGATGTAGCCGACCATCCAGGACGGGCACGCGATCGTCGCGAACGAGCCGGTGGTGAAGGCCACGTTCCACGCGGTGCTGAACTGGCTGAGCTTGGCGCTCAGGCCGCCGGAGGCCACCTTCATCGACTCGTCCCACGCGGTCTTGACCGCTGGGTTGCTGTCGACGATCAGCTTGCCGGAGGCGTCGTAGTACTGGTTCGGCGACTGGCCGATGATGGCGTTGAACATGCCGCCCGCGGTGTCGGTCCAGACTTGCCCAACGGCGCGTTCGCCTTGTACTGCTGGCCGGCGGCGATGTAGCCGTCCCAGCCGTTGGCCCATAGCGCGCTGACCTCGGCCGGGTCGGTCGGCAGGCCGGCCGCCTTGAACAGGTCGGTGCGGTAGCAGATGGCCAGCGGACCGATGTCGGTGCCGAGGCCGAGCTGCTTGCAGCCGGCCATCGACTCCTGCCACTTCCACGGGTAGAAGTCGTTCTTCAGCGAGTCCGCGCCGAGCGTGTTGAGGTCGGTGAACTTGTCACTGAGCTGCGAGTCAGCGCCGCGACGCGGCCGACCTCGATGCCCTGGACGTCGCCGAGGCCGGCGCCTGAGGAGAGGCTGGTCTGCAGCGCGGTCCAGTACGTGGCCTCCTGCTCGACCGTGGTGTAGTCGATCTTGATGTCCGGGTGCAGCTTCTGGTACTGGTCGAACAGACCCGCTTCTTTGTAGCCGAAGGTGCCGAACAGCCGCACCTTAAGCGTCGCTTGCCACCGGCCAGCTGGAACTTGAACTGCTGCTGCCACAGCCCGCGACCAACAGCACCGCTGCGGCCATCGCACCGACCAGCGCAATGCCTTTACTGCGCGTTATGTGCATGGATGTCCTCTCTAAAGCCCGGCTGCGCCGGTGAGGTGACGCAGCGGTGGGAATGTGTCCGGTATTGCGTTACCCGCGTGGGTTTTGGGTCTGCATGAGCCGCGTGGTTGGCCGTGTCAGTGGCTTGGGTCACAGCTCGGGAGCGCTCCCATGAGATTGCCGGTTGGTTACATGAGTGTCAAGGGAGTCATGGGAGCGTTCCCAAACCGTTACGCGTACGGCCGCGGACGCCGTCGCTGGTGAACACGTTTTCTGACGGCCAGAGGCTTGATCACGCGCCCGGTATGTCGTTTCGGGCATGCCGACATGCGGCCTGACATGGCAATCGCCGAACGTCTGCCGCTATCGGTGCGATGCGTCTGCCCCCGTAGGGCCGTGGTTATCGCGCGAGCGAGTCAGTGTAGCTCACGCACTCCGCGTACGAAGGAAGTAATCCCTGCTCACGGGCCTCGGCCAGGCTCGGCGCGGCGGCGTCACGGCTGGAGAGGAGTGGTTCCATGTCGAGCGGCCACTCGATCGCGAGAATCGGGTCGAGCGGGTCGATCGTGTGCTCGCGTTCCGGCGCGTAACCCTCGGAGCACATATAGATCAGCGTCGCGTCATCGGTCAGCGCCATGAACGCGTGCCCGAGGCCCTCGCTGATGTAGATCGCGTGATGCGTGACGTCGTCGAGCAGAACCGAATCCCACTGGCCGAACGTCGGCGAGCCGACCCGGATGTCGACAACCACGTCGAGCAGCGCACCGCGGGCGCATTTGACGTATTTGGCCTGGCCGGGAGGCACGTCGGCGAAATGGATCCCGCGCAGGGTGCCGCGTGACGAGACGGAGCAGTTGGCCTGCGCGAGGTTGAGCTTGTGGCCGGTGGTGCGCTCGAACTCGGGAGCCTGGAACCACTCGTGGAAGCTGCCACGCCCGTCCGGGAACAAGCGGGGCACGAAGACCCACGCGCCCTCAATCTTCATCGGCTCCACGACGACCTCTTCCCAACGATTCCACGGTTCCCATCGGCTCCACAGCCGAAAAGGATTCTGCCAGGGTTGCCGACGTCCGCCTCTGGCGCGGGGGTGTACCGGCGCGTAACAATCCGTACTAGATCAGGTTACGAAACCGGAGGTCGACGATGACCACACTCTCGTACGTGAACGGCCCGTCCACGGAGTCACTGCTCGGTCAGACCATCGGCGAGAACCTGGCTGCCACGGTCGCCCGGTTCGGGTCGCGGGACGCGCTCGTTGACGTGCCCTCCGGCCGGCGGTGGACCTACGACCAATTCGCGGCCGCCGTCGACCGATGTTGCCAAGGGGCTGCACGCGATCGGCGTCGAGAAGGGCGACCGGGTCGGCATCTGGGCGCCGAACGTGCCGGAGTGGCTGCTCGTGCAGTTCGCGACGGCGCGGATCGGGGCGATCCTGGTCAACATCAATCCCGCGTATCGGAGTCACGAACTCGCCTACGTGCTGCAGCAATCGGGCATCCGGACGCTCGTGTCGGCCGAGGCGTTCAAGACATCCGACTATCGCGGCATGATCGAGACGGTCCGGGGCGAATGCGACGCGCTGCGTGACGTGATCTACATCGGCACGCCGAGCTGGAGCGACCTGATCGCGGCCGGCGCCGAGGTCACAGAAGACGAGATCGCGGCCCGAGAAGCCGAGCTGTCGTTCGACGACCCGATCAACATCCAGTACACCTCGGGCACCACCGGTTTCCCGAAGGGCGCCACGCTCTCGCACCACAACATCTTGAACAACGGCTATTTTGTTGCGCGTACGCAGAAATGGTCGGAAAATGATCGCGTTTGTCTGCCTGTACCGTTTTACCACTGTTTCGGCATGGTGATGGGCAACCTCGGCGCGGTCACGCACGGCGCCTGTGTCGTGATCCCGGGGCCTGGATTCGAGCCGGCCGCCACGCTCGCCGCCGTGGCCGCGGAGAAATGCACCGTGCTGTACGGCGTTCCGACCATGTTCATCGCGGAACTCGCGGACCCGTCGTTCGCCGACCACGATCTGTCCTCGCTGCGCACCGGCGTGATGGCCGGCTCCCCGTGCCCGGCCGAGGTCATGAAGCGTGTGATCGCCGAGATGGGCATGACCGAGGTGACGATCTGTTACGGCATGACCGAGACGTCGCCGGTCTCCACACAGACACGGCCCGACGACGACCTCGACCGGCGCGTCTCCACGGTCGGGCGCCGTGCACCCGCATCTCGAGGTGAAGATCGTCGATCCGGTGACCGGGCTGACGGTGCCGCGCGGGATGCCGGGCGAGTTCTGCACCCGTGGTTACAGCGTGATGCTGGGATATTGGAACATGCCGGAGCGCACCGCCGAGGCGATCGACGCGGCCCGCTGGATGCACACCGGCGACCTGGCCACAATGGACGATGACGGCTACCTCAGCATCGTCGGCCGGATCAAGGACATGGTGATCCGCGGCGGCGAGAACGTCTACCCGCGCGAGATCGAAGAATTCCTCTACACGCCACCCCGACATCGTGGACGCGCAGGTCATCGGGGTGCCCGACGCGAAATACGGCGAAGAGCTGATGGTCTGGGTACGCCTGCGCCCCGGCGCTCCGGAACTGACGGCGGCCGCGTTGCGGGAGTTCGCGTCGGGGCGGCTGGCCCACTACAAGATCCCGCGTTACGTGAAGATCGTGGACACGTTCCCGATGACCGTGACCGGCAAGATCCGGAAGGTCGAGATGCGTGAGGTCTCGATTTCCGAACTCGGCTTGTAGTCCGCGCCTGGCGCGTGCCGCTGGTTGTCCGTCGAACGATAGATAACCGACGACACCCATGTCGCGTGCCACATCGGCATGCCGCCTGCGACATACCAGTCACGGAACACATATTGCTTTCCCGGTCGGGGACAAATTCGACCCCGATCGTGAGACGGGACCGGTCAGGCGCCGGCTCGCACCGCGGGGAACGAGGCCGCCAGAGCCTCACGCCAATCACGGATCGGTTCGATGCCGGCCTCTCGCCAGCGGTCGTGGCCCAAGACGCTGTAGGCCGGGCGTGGGGCCGGGCGTACGTAGGCGGCGCTGGTCGTCGGGTGCACGCGCGCCGGATCGGCGCCCAGCAGCCGGAACGTCTCCGCAGCCAGATCCTTCCACGTTCCGGAGCCGCCGCTGGTGCCGTGGTAGACGCCGGCGGGCGCGGTGCTGGCCAGCGCGCCGCGACCAAGGCGGATCAGGAGGTCGGCGAGGTCGGCTGTCCACGTCGGCTGGCCGCGCTGGTCGTCGACGACGTCGAGAGTGTCCTTGATCGCTTCCAGCTTGACCATCGTGCGCACGAAGTTGTTGCCGCCCGCGCCGTAGAGCCACGCGGTGCGCACGACATAGCCGGTGTCGGGCAGCGTCGCCAGCACGGCTTGCTCGCCGGCCAGCTTCGTGCGGCCGTAGGCGGTTTTCGGCGCCGTCGGGGCGTCTTCGTCGATACGGCGCCGACGCGTCGCCGGGGAAGACGTAGTCGGTCGAGACCTGCAGCATCCGGGCGCCGATCGCGGCACACGCGGAAGCGAGGTTGGCAGCGCCGTCGCCGTTGATGCGCAGCGCAGCGGCCTCGGCGGATTCCGCGTCGTCGACCGCCGTCCACGCGGCGCAGTTGACGACGATGACGGGGCGGTGGCGAGCGACCGCGTCACGCACGGCGGCGGCGTCGGTGATGTCGAGCGCGGCGCGATCAGGCCGACCACGACGACCGGACGCCCGTCGCCGGGTCGACCTCGAGCGAGCGCGCGATCAGGTCATGGCCGAGCATGCCGCCGGCGCCGGTGACCAGCCAGGTTCTCGGTCATCCGAGCGCCGCCCGCGCCTTGAGCGGCTCCCACCAGGCGCGGTTGTCGCGGTACCACGCACGGTCTCGGCCAGGCCGACGTCGAACGACTTGCGCGGCTCGTAGCCGAGTCGTGCTGATCTTCGTGCAGTCGACCGAGTAGCGGCGGTCGTGGCCCTTGCGGTCTTCGACGTAGGTCACGCTGTCCCAGGTCGCGCCGCACGCCGCGAGCAGCTGCTCGGTCAGCTCCCGGTTGGTCAGCTCGGTGCCGCCGCCGATGTTGTAGATCTCGCCGGCCGCGGCCCTTCGTGCGCACGAGCTCGATGCCGGCCAGTGGTCGTCGACGTGCAGCCAGTCGCGCACGTTGAGACCGTCGCCGTAGAGCGGCACCGTGAGCCCGTCGAGCAGGTTCGTGACGAACAGCGGGATGACCTTCTCCGGGAAGTGGTAGTGCCCGTAGTTGTTCGAGCAGCGGGTGACGCGGACGTCGAGCCCGTGGGTGCGGTGGTAGGCGCGCGCGATCAGATCGCTGGCCGCCTTCGACGCCGAGTAGGGCGAGTTGGGCGCGAGCGGATCGGTCTCCGGCCACGAGCCCTCGGCGATCGAGCCGTAGACCTCGTCGGTCGACACGTGCACGAACCGGCGACACGCCCTGCCGGAGCGCCGCGTCGAACAGCGTCTGGGTGCCGACCACGTTGGTCTGGACGAACTCGGTGGCGCCGAGGATCGACCGGTCGACGTGGGACTCGGCGGCGAAGTGCACGACCTGGTCGTGCTCGCCGACGAGCTTGTTGACCAGCTCGGCGTCGCAGATGTCGCCCTGCACGAACGCGAACCGGTCGCTGCCACGCGACGCGTCGAGGTTGGCCAGGTTGCCGGCGTAGGTCAGCTTGTCGAGCACCGTGATCTGCACGTCGGCGGCCCCATCGGGCCCGAGCAGGGTGCGGACGTAGTGCGAGCCGATGAAACCGGCGCCGCCGGTGACCAGGATCTTGACGGAGGTCATTTGGAAATCTGCACCTTACTGTGATCGCCGAGCACGAAACGGTGGGCGGCGGGCACGGCCGGGGCGGGCGTGACCTCCACATTGCGACCGATCAACGACGCTTCGATGCGGCGGACGCCGGTGATCGAGGATTCGCGCAGCACGATGGAGAATTCGATCTCGCTGCGCTCGATGTGGCAGCCGTCGGCGACCGAGGTAAACGGGCCGATGTACGAATCGACGATCACGCAGTCGCGGCCGATGATCACGGGACCGACGATGCGGGAGCCGCTGACCGTGGCGCCCGGCTCGATCCGTACCCTCCCAATGATCTTGCTGTTCTCATCGACCGTGCCCTCGTTGGACGGCTCCGTCGACTCCAGCACGGTGCGGTTGACCTCGAGCATGTCCTCGACGTTGCCGGTGTCTTTCCAGTAGCCGGAGATCGTGGTGGAACGGACGTTCATCTTCTCGTCGATCAGCCACTGGATCGCGTGGGTGATCTCCAGCTCGCCGCGGGCGGACGGCTTGATCTTGCGGACCGCCTCGTGCACCTTCGGCGTGAAGAGGTAGACGCCGACGAGGGCGAGATCGCTCTTCGGCTTGGCCGGCTTCTCCTCCAGCGAGGTCACGTTGCCGGTCTCGTCGAGCTCCGCGACGCCGAATGATGTCGGGTTGGGCACCCGGGTGAGCAGGATCTGCGCGTCGGGCCGGGTGACCCGGAACTCGTCGACGAGATCGCTGATGCCGCCGACGATGAAGTTGTCACCGAGGTACATCACGAAGTCCTCGTCGCCGAGGAAGTCACGGGCGATCAGCACCGCGTGCGCGAGCCCGAGCGGCTGCTCCTGGCGCAGGTAGGTCACGCGAAGGCCCAGCGCGGAACCGTCGCCGACCGCTCGCTCGATCTCGGCTGCCGTGTCGCCCACGACGATCCCGACATCGACGATGCCGGCCGCCGCGATCGACTCCAAACCGTAGAACAGGACCGGCTTGTTGGCGACCGGGACCAACTGCTTTGCCGAGGTGTGGGTGATCGGCCGAAGCCGTGTGCCCGCCCCGCCGGAAAGTACGAGAGCCTTCATGGCGACGAACTATACCGAGCACGGAAAATCTTCGAATTCCCCTCCGAGGGCCCCCGAATACCGGAAATGTCCGGTCCGCCAGAGGGCTCTCATGCCATTCGGCGCATCAACGCGGTCGCCCGGTCGATGTCGAAATCGTGGTTGTCGAGCCGATCTCCGTACCACTCAAGCATGGCGTCGTGGTCCTTGTGGGTTTTGTCGGTCATCGCCGCGCGGAACCGGTCGTAGCCGTAGGCGCCGCCGACGTCTTCGGGCGGGCACTCGCCCTCGCCGGCGAGCGTGGTCGGGTAGCGGGCCTCCAGGTCGGCCGGCCGCACGTCTTCCACGACGACCTCGTGCTCCCACCAGTCACCGAAGTCGTAGGTGTAGGTGAAGCGCGAGCCGGTTCCGGCTACCGCGTCGAGGCGGAAATCGAGTTCGTCGCGCACTTCGAGCAGCCCGTCGGGGTCGGGCAGGCCGTACTGCGCGGCATCGATGTCGAAGGAGTGCAGGTGGCAGTCTTGCCAGCCCATCGCGAGTTGGATCACGCGGTGCACCCGGTCGAGCGTGTAGCCGCCGGGCACCGCGACCTGCCGCCAGACCGGAGGCCGGACGTCCGCCAGTGTCACTCTGAGGTAGTAGATCTTGCGAGACATCCTCGAGTTTCCCCGTCCTGCGCGACACGCCCGCGCCACCATGTTGCGCCGGCCGACGCCCATGCTTGCCAGCCCCCATTCTTGACGCACCTACCCGGGCGGCGCAGGCTGAAACGGTGATCTGTCAGCCGTGTCGCGAGAAACGACATGCGCAATGCCGTGGCGCCAACTGGTGCGATTGCCAACATCGCCCGCCCGAGCCCGACGCCTCCGACGACAGGCACGCCCGGAGAGTGATCTCGATAGGCATGGGTGATCTCATAGGGCATGCACGCATTGCCGCTGACCGGGCCCGAACTCGACAACGACGCGCTCATCGAGCTTTACACCAGTCAAAATCCGTCATGGGTACGGATGAACTTTGTGTCGACGATCGACGGCGCCGTGGAGGTCGACGGGCGTTCGGCCGGCCTGGGTGGCGAGGCGGACAAGCGGGTTTTCGGCGTGCTGCGGATGCTGGCCGACGGCATCCTGGTGGGCGCCGGCACGCTGCGTGACGAGCAATATC
Organism: uncultured Actinomycetota bacterium; assembly: GCA_963797605.1. Taxonomy (GTDB): domain Bacteria; phylum Actinomycetota; class Actinomycetes; order Mycobacteriales; family Micromonosporaceae; genus DASQPR01. Next base: position 553,620 of record CAWCPX010000017.1, read on the forward strand.
GCGCGGTACGCCCGACCGCCGAACGCCGGGCGTGGCGGGAGGCCAACGGCATGCAGCCGTATCCGCGTCTCGTCGTGGTCTCGGGTGCGCTGGACCTGGAACCGACGAATCCGGCCCTGGCCGACGCACCGGTGCGACCGGTGATCCTGACGCACGGCGCGAGCGACGAGGAGCGGCGCGACGCCCTGTCGACCGTGGCTGACGTGCGCGTACACGGCGTGGACCGGGTGGATCTGGTGTCGGCGATGGCCGAATTGCGCAGCACGTACGGGCTGAACAAGATCCTCTGCGAGGGCGGGCCGCATCTCTTCGGGGCGCTGTACGCCGCGAACCTGGTCGACGAGGTCTGTCTGACGCTGTCACCGCTGCTCACGGGCCCAGGCTCGGGCCGGATCATCGCCGGAACGACAGGCGCCGACGTATCCGGGATGCACCTGGTGCATGCCCTGGCAGCCGACGGCACCCTCCTCCTCCGCTACGCCCGCCCGTAACCGCCCAAGATCCGCGGATCTTGACCGTTACGGGGCTTTCCGGCGAGCCGAGGGCCCGGGAACGGTCAAGATCCGCGGATCATGTGCGCTGCCTGGCCGGCGTGGCGCCGGAGAGCCGGTGCGCCAGCCAGGATCGTAGGAACTCCTCGCTCGATCTGGCCATCCAACCGCCGACGACGGTCACCCCCACGCCGAACGCCACGAAGACCGACAGCGCCCCGAAAACCGCCCAGGCGCCGCGCTCGGCCGACCACCGTTCCGCGAACAGGTTCGTGACGCCGACGATCAGGGTGCCGAGCCAACCCAGGCCGACCAGGCCCAGCCACAGCGCGGTGAAGACGCTGACGACCGGATTCGTGCCCAGCGAACCGACGAGCACGCTGCCCTCTTCGGTGGGCACGAAGCGGGCCTCCAGCCTGGACGTCCACGAATTGCGGGTTTCGCCACGCTGCGCGCGGACGCTTACGTCGCCGTCACGGACCACGCCGAGGGCGCGCCACCGTCCGTAACCGCCGACCGCGCGTGGTTTCCACGGCGACGACACGTCCGCGGCCAGGACGGCGGCTGCGGCCTCGACGGAGAGCGGTGACGCGATCGACACCGGCCGGCGACGCCACAGTGCTATCCACATTGTCCACACGGCACGCATACCGCCATTGTCCGCGCCACCTCCCAGCCGGGACGCTTGACGGCGACTATTCACTCGGTGAATAGTGAGCGCATGTCCACGCCGCATGTGCTTCTCGGCCTCCTCACCGGGGGCCCGAAGCACGGGTACGAACTCAAGCAGGCCTATGACGCCGCCCTCCCGAAAGCGAAACCACTCGCGTTCGGGCAGGTCTACTCGACTCTCGGCCGGCTGCAACGCGACGGTCTCGTGGAAACCGCCGGCGCCGAGCAGGCCGGGGGCCCCGAGCGCACCGCCTTCGCCCTCACCGATGCCGGCCACGCACGCGATCGACGCCTGGCTCGGCGAGATCGAGGCGCCGGCGCCCTACGTCGCGAGCGTGCTCCTCGCCAAGGTCGTCGTCGCGCTGCTCGCCGCCGACCAGGACCGAGCGCGGACCTACCTGGTCGCACAGCGGCAGGCGCACACGCAGCGGATGCGCGAACTCACGCTCGTCAAGACCGATCCGAGTGCCACGGTCGGTGACGTGATCGCCGCCGACTTCGCCATCGTCCATCTCGACGCCGATCTGCGGTGGCTCGCGACCACCCTGGAACGCGTCGCCGACCTGCATCGAGAGGTGCGGCCATGACCGAGAACAGCTCCGCGAACGGCCAGTTACTGTCCGGCCGCGGCATCGTGAAGTCGTACGGCAACTCCCCGGCTCTGCGCGGCGTCACGGTCGATGTGGCGCCCGGCGAGGTCGTCGCCGTCACCGGGCCGAGTGGCTGCGGCAAGTCGACGCTGCTCTACTGCCTTTCCGGCATCCTGCGACCCGATGCCGGCCAGGTCACCTACGCTGGCGAACGCATCGACGAGTGGTCCGAGGGCCGCCGGTCCCGGCTGCGGCGGGGCGATTTCGGCATCCTGTTCCAGTTCGGCCAACTCGTCGACGAACTGTCCGCGGTCGATAACGTCGTCGCTGCCACTGCTGCTCGGAGGCGCCCGGCGCACGGCAGCGCGGACCGCCGCGATGTCGTGGCTCGACCGGCTCGGCGTCGCCGACGTGGCCGGTGACCAGCCGGGCGAGATGTCCGGCGGGCAGGCGCAACGGGTCGCATTGGCGCGGGCGCTCGTCACCGAACCGCGAGTGCTCTTCGCCGATGAACCGACGGGCGCGCTCGACACCCTGACCGGAGAAGCCGTCCTGGCCCACATCATGCGCGTGGTCCGGGAACAGGGCACGTCGGTAGTGCTCGTGACGCACGAGGCGACCGTGGCCGCGCACGCGGATCGCGAGGTCTCACTGCGTGACGGCATGCTCGACCCGACCGGTCTCGGGTTCGGCGCCACGGCGCTGGCCGGTGCGAGCGAGTCGCCGTCATGAGACCGACGACGTTGCTGCGGCTGGCCGCGTCCGGCACGCGTACCGACAGCGTGCGCATGGTTTTGACTGTCTTCGGATCGGCCGCCGCGGCGCTCGCGTGGCTGTGCGCGGCGACCGTGGCCTCGATCGGGGTGCTCGGCCGACCCGATCACTACTCGCCGGAGTTGTTGCGGGAAGCGGGCCTCCGGCCGGGCGTCGTCGCCACGTTTGTGCTGCTCACGATCCCAGTGTTGGCGCTGCTCGCGCAGAGTGCCCGGCTCGGCGCACCGCATCGGGACCGCCGGATCGCAGCCATGCGCCTGGCCGGTGCGACGCCACGCCAGGTGATCGCGATCGGTGCCGGTGAGAGCGGGGTCGCGGCCCTGGTCGGAGTGCTTGCCGGGCTCGGCGTGTTCATCGTGCTCCGGGACTCTCTCGACCGGCCCGAGAGCTACGGGCAACTGCCCCTGCCCACCGACATCCTGCCGCCCATCGCGGCGATCGTTGCCATTTGCCTCCTGCTCCCGCTGATCGTCACGGCGGCCTCCGCGTGGCTGCTCCGGCGGGTCGTCACCACCCCGCTCGGCGTGGTGCATCGGGTTCGCCGTCGGCACGCGCCCCGGCCCTGGCCAGGAGTCCTGATCGTGGTCGGGGTGGCCACCTTCGCGGTCTTCGAGCCGGTGGGTCACTTCCTGGTCCGGCACCACGTCGGGATTCCCCCCGGTCGGGCGGCGGCGACGACCGTCTTCTTCCTGGCGGTGCTGATGACGGCGGTCGGAGCGTCGCTCGGGGCGGGATGGATCTCGTACACGGCCGGGCGGGTGCTGCGGCGGTTCGGTCGCGGGCCGGCCACCACGCTCGCGTCGGCCCGGCTCCTCGCCGATCCATGGCAGGGTAGCCGCACCTTCGGCGTGCTCATCGTGGCAACTGTGTTCGCCGGAGGCACGGCCGCCGTCTACGGCACGTTCGTCGTGCAGCAGCAGCTCAACACCGCGAGCCAGGACGCGCTGAACGCCCTTGCCCACCAGGACGGCGACTTCGGCCAGCCGGACACCTTCTATACCGATGCCACGCTGCTCGTCTTCCTCGCCGTCGGCATCGCCGGGGTGATGGCGGCGCTCGGGCAACTCGTGTCGATCAGCGAGGCGATCGTGTCCCGCCGACGGTCGGCGGCCGCCCTGGTCGCGACCGGGGTGCCGCGATCGGTGCTGGCCCGCACCCAGGTCTGGCAGGCGATGGCCGTCGCCGTGCCGTCGTTGGTGCTCGCCGTCGTCGCCGGCATGCTGATCCCACGCTTCCTTTTCGGCACCACGGTCTCGGCCGGCGCCGGCTCGATGACCGTCGATGGCGGCCCTGTCGTCGAGGTGCCCGACATGGCGCGATCGGTGCCGGTGCCGTGGGCGTATCTGGGCATCGTGGTCGGCGTCGGGTTGTTGGCGGTGCTGGTGACGGTCGGCATCGGGCTGCTGTTCCTGCGATCCAGCACACGCGTCGAAGAACTGCGTACCGGCTGATATATCAGCTTTTGCCCCCCGATCGCCGGCCGACGGGGTGTCGGCTTCATCGCCACGCGCGCCCGGCTCGCTGCGTCTGTCGTACCGATGCGGCACGATGGCACCTGCCGGTGGGAGCAGCCGGCGGTCGATGATCGAGGGGCGAGACGCATGGACCAGCCGGTCGGGCGGGTGCTTGGCACCGTTGACGCGACGCCGCTGCAATTCTGGGTGGCGGTCACGCCGGGTTCCTACCTGCAACTCGACGACGTCGTGGTGACCCATCGAGAGGTGCCCGGGCGCGAGACCGTCGCGATCTCCGGCGTCGTCACGCAGGTGCGCGCGCGGCACGAGGGGGCGCAGTTCGAGTCCGACGTGTTCGCGATCGCCGAGGGCACGTTGCCGGCGATGGTGCAGGAGGCAGCCGAGGTCACCACGACCCGCGTCGAGCCCGAGGTCTACGTGCCGCCCGCGCCCGGCGCGCTGGTGCATCGCGCCGCCGGCGACGAGCGCGCCGCCGCGCTCTACTTCGACCGCATGGAGAAGAAGATTCCCATCGGTACGGGTCGCGACGGCGAGCCGCTCTTCCTCAACGCCGAATTCCTCGACGGCAGCAGGGGTGCCCACGTCTCTATTTCCGGCATCTCCGGCGTCGCCACGAAGACGTCGTTCGCGACGTTCCTGCTCTACTCGGTGTTCCGTTCCGGGGTGCTCGGCCCGGAAGCGGCCAACACCAAGGCCCTCATCTTCAACGTGAAGGGCGAGGACCTGCTGTTCCTCGACTATCCCAACACCAAACTCGACGCGAAGACGATCGCGGCCTATGCGAAACTCGGGCTCGAAGCCGGTCCGTTCCCCGACGTCGCGGTCTACGCGCCGCCGCGGCCGGGTGACACGTCCGGCACGCCCGATGTGTCCAGCCGGCTCTCCGGGGTCGACAGCTTCTACTGGTCGCTGGCGGAGTTCTGTGCCGATCGGCTGCTGCCCTACGTGTTCGCCGACGCCGACGACGAGAAACAGCAGTACACGATGGTTGTCCACGCCGTCACCGCGCATCTGGCCCGAGTCGCCGTGCCGGCCGACGGCGGCGTGTCGATCGACGGCACCCGCCTGTCGTCCTACGCGGACCTCGTCGATTTCCTGGTCGCCGAACTCAACGACGAAGACTCCCGGCCGATGTGGGGCGGCAGTTCGGTCGGGCTCGGCACCGTCAACGCGTTCTCCCGCCGGCTGATCGGCTCGAAGAAAGACCTCGCCCGGCTCATCCGAGGCGATTTGCCGGAGCGGCGCGCACACGCGATCAACACCGGCGACAGCGCTCAAGTGACCGTCGTCGACCTGCACAACCTGCCTGACCGGGCGCAGCGGTTCGTGGTCGGGGTCACGTTGCGCACCGAGTTCGAGCGCAAGGAGAAGTCCGGCACCGCCAAGCCGCTGCTGTTCGTCGTGCTCGACGAGCTCAACAAATACGCGCCTCGCGAGGGCACGTCTCCGATCAAAGAGGTGCTGCTCGACATCGCCGAGCGCGGACGTTCGCTCGGTGTCGTGCTGGTGGGCGCGCAGCAGACGGCGTCCGAGGTGGAGCGGCGGATCGTGGCCAACTCGGCGGTGCGCGTCGTCGGTCGGCTCGACGCGGCCGAGGCGTCCCGGCCGGAATACGGGTTCCTGCCGCCGGCGCAGCGCGCCCGAGCCCTGATCGCGAAGCCCGGCACGATGTTCGTCGGCCAGCCGGAGATCCCGGTGCCACTGGTCGTCGAGTTCCCGTTCCCGGCGTGGGCGACCCGGCCCGCCGAGGCCGGGGCCGCGCCCAGCGCGACGATGCGATCGATCACCCAGTCGGTCGACCCGTTTGACGTGGTCGGGCGGCCGGAGTTGGCTGGAGCCCGGTCAGGTGTGGGCGCGAGCCTGTCCGACGACGACATCCCCTTTTAAGGACTGCTGTGAAAATTCTGCATACGTCGGACTGGCACGTTGGCAAGGTGCTCAAGGGCACCGCGCGCGTCGACGAGCACATCGCGGTGCTCGGCGAGGTCGTCAACATCGCCAAGGCGGAGCAGCCCGACCTCGTCATCGTCGCCGGTGACCTGTTCGACACGGCGGCGCCGACGCCCGACGCGACGCGCATCGTCACTCGCGCCCTGTCGGCGTTGCGGGGCACCGGTGCGCACGTGGTGGCGATCGGCGGCAACCACGACAACGGGGCCGCCCTCGACGCGCTGCGGGTCTGGGCCGACGCCGCCGGCATCGCGCTGCGCGGCACCGTGCGCGACAAGGTCTCCGACCACATCGTCACCGGTGTCACCCCGGGCGGGGAGGCGTGGCGGGTGGTGGCGCTGCCGTTCCTCTCTCAGCGTTACGCGGTCCGGGCGACCGAGATGTTCTCGTTGACGGCGGCGGAGGCGACCCAGACGTACGCCGACCACATGAGCCGCCTGATCACGGCGCTGACGGCCGGTGCGAGCGCGGAGACGGTCAACATCGTGACCGCGCACCTGACGGTCGTCGGCGCGAAGCTCGGCGGCGGCGAACGCGACGCGCACACGATCCAGTCCTACGCGGTTCCGTCCACCGTCTTCCCGTCCAGCACGCATTACGTCGCGCTCGGTCACCTGCATCGGCGGCAGGCCGTGGTCGGCCCGTGCCCGGTGCATTACAGCGGCTCGCCGCTCGCGATCGACTTCGGCGAGGAGGACAACGTGCCGTCGGTGACGATCGCCGAGGTGACGACGTCCAAGGCGGCGCGCACGCGGGCGGTGCCGATCACGTCCGCCGTGCCGCTCCGCACCGTGCGCGGCACCCTTGACGAGTTGGCGCGGGTCGACGACGCGGGAGCGTGGCTTCGGGTGTACGTGCGGGAGCGGCCCCGAGCCGGCCTCCGGGAAACCGTCCAGGACATGCTTCCCCGGGCACTCGAGGTGCGCATCGATCCGGAGATGCTGGCCGAGGTCGATCCGGCCGCGGCGCGCGCACCGAGACATCCCGGCCGGGCTCCCGGCGAGATGTTCGCGGACTACCTGTCGGCGCAGGGCCACGCCGATCCCGATGTCGCGGCGCTGTTCGACCGTCTCTACGCCGAAGTCGACGTCCCCGGAGGAGTTGCCTGATGCGGCCCATGCGCCTGGACATGGCCGGTTTCGCCGCCTTCCGCGAGCCTGTGACGCTCGACTTCACCGACGCCGATTTCTTCGCCCTCGTCGGCCCGACCGGCTCCGGCAAGTCGACCGTGCTCGACGCGATCTGCTTCGCCCTCTACGGGACCGTCCCCCGGTGGAACGACCGCCGTGCCATCGCCAACGCGCTCGCGCCGTCGTGCGCCGAAGCCCGGGTACGTCTGATCTTCGAGTCGGCCGGTGCCCGTTTCGCCGCGACCCGGGTGGTCCGCCGCGACGGCAAGGGCAAGGTCACCACGACGCACGCCGGTCTGGAGCAGTTGCCGCCCGGCTTCGACCTTTCCCGGCTCGATACCGGCCTCGACGGGAGCGACCTCGGTGACGTGCTCGCCGGCACGCCCGCCGAGATGGAGCAGGCCGTGCTCGACACGGTCGGCCTGCCGTTCGACCAGTTCACGAGCTGCGTGATCCTGCCGCAGGGCCAGTTCGCCGAGTTCTTGCACGCGAAGCCGGCCGTTCGGCAGCAGATCCTCGTCAACCTGCTCGGTCTCCACGTCTACGAAAAGGTGCGCGAACAGGCGGCGGCGCTCGCGACGCAGGCCGAGGCGCAGCTGTCCGCGAGTGACCGGCTCGTCGCCGCGCTCGCTGACGCCAGTGACGAGGCGCTGGCCGAATCGGCCGAGCGCCTGGCCGCGATGGGGCGGCTGGCGGCCGACGTCGACGCCGCCGCTCCCCTGCTCACCGTGGCCCACCAGGCGGCCGAGGGCGCGCAGGCGTCGCTGCGGGCGCTCGACAACGATCTGCGCGCGCTGTCGTCGGTCGCCGCCCCGGCCGGGGTCGCCGATGTGGCGCTGGCCGCGCTCACCGCTCGCGCCGCGCAGCGGGAGACCGCGTCGCTCGTGACGGCGGCCGAGGAGCGTGAGGAGAAGCTGCGCGGCGAGATGTCGGCGGCGGGCGACGCCAACGAGGTCCGCCGGCTTCTCGACCTGCACGGCGAACGTGCCCACATCACCACGCAGGTCGCCGGGGTTGACGAGATCGTCGCGACCGCCACGGCCGAACGGGACATGTCGGTGGCGGCTCTGGCCGAGGCGACCGGGGTGCTCGACATCGCGAAGGCGGCCGTGATCGAGGCCGAACGGGAGGCGGAGGCGGCCCGCACCGCCGACCGGGCGGCGACGTTGCGCCCGCACCTCGTGTCGGGTGAGCCGTGCCCGGTCTGCCTGCACCCGGTCGACGTGGTGCCGCCGCAGCCCGACGCGCCGCGGCTCACCGCTGCGAATGCGGCGCTGACCGCGGCCCAGAAGGCCGCCGCCGATGCGAACACCGTCGTCGTGCGCCGGGATCGCGCGGTCCGGGAGTTGTCGCTGCAGCTGGCGGCCGTTCGTGGGCAGCGTGACCAGCTCGACGCCCGGGGTGCGGAGGTCGATGCACGGCTCGGCGGGGCTCCGAGCGCGGCCGCGTTGCGCGACGAGCTGACCGTGATCAACGATCTGCAACTCCGGCTCGACGAGGCAGCGGTCGAGGTGCGGCGCGCCCGCGACGCGCATCGCCGGGCCAGCATCGAGGCGACGAAAGCCGAGGACCGGATCTCGGCCGCGTGGCGGTCCTTCGATTCGGCTCGCGACGCCGTGGCCCGGCTCGCCCCGCCTGCGGCCAACCGCGATGACCTCGCCGCCGCGTGGAGCGACCTGACCGGCTGGGCGGCGACCACCTCCGGAGCGCTCGCGCAGAACCGAGCCGACGCGGTGGCTGCGGCCGCGAGCGCCACCGGTGCCGTCGCGCAGGCGCAGCAGCGGATCGTCAGTCTGTTCGAGGCGGCCGGCATGCCCGGGGTGGCCGCGACGGCGGCTCCGGCCGATCACGCACGCGCGGCGACCGTCGCCGTCGAGCAGGCCCGGGCCGCGCACAACCGGCTCGCCGAACGCCGCGAGCAGGCCGACGCGCTTCGGGCGACGCGGGCCGACCACGAGACGGAGCTGCGGGTGGCGAAGGCTCTCGCACAGCACCTCCGCGCGAACAATTTCGAACGCTGGCTGCTCGCCGAGGCACTGGACGCACTGGTCGACGGCGCGTCGCTGATCTTGCGGGAGCTGTCCGGCGGCCAATATGATCTTGGTCATGACAAGGGCGAGTTCTATGTCGTCGATCACTACGACGCCGCGCTGCGCCGCCCGGTGCGTACTTTGTCCGGCGGCGAGACGTTCCAGGCGTCGCTCGCACTGGCACTCGCCCTCGCCGACCAGCTCGCAGGCTTGTCGACGAGCGCGGCCAGCCTAGAATCCATCATGTTGGATGAGGGTTTCGGGACCCTCGACGCCGCGACGCTCGACATGGTCGCGGCGACTCTGGAGAATCTGGCCGCGAAAGGTGACCGAATGGTGGGGGTTGTGACACACGTAGCAGCGCTCGCCGAACGCGTCCCGGTGCGGTTCGACGTGCACAAAGACGCCCGCACGGCGTACGTCGATCGGGTGGGCTGACAGTGCGCCTCTACCTCGATCCGTGGAGCCCGACCTACGGCACCGCCATCGAGGCCACCGACGACGGCCCGACCGCGTCGAGCAACGCCCAACTCGACACCGACGTCGAGATGCCGGCCGACGACTGGCACCCGATCGTGCCGCCACCGAGCGTCGAAGTGCCCGAGGTGGTGCTGTTCGTCGACGGCGTCCGCCGGATCGATGCCCACATGTGGCTCGAATCCGACGACAAGCCCTACCCGCATCCCGTGCTCGCCGCGTCGTACGCCGCCGGTGTCGTCCGCTGCGACCTGCGTAACGGCGTCGCCGACCTGGCCGGAAAACGGGTCGAACGCGGCCTGTTCACCCCGGCCGAAACCGCACCGACGCTCGGCACGCCACCGACGCAATATGTCGGCCACCACGTCACCCGCGGCGAACCGAAAGACCTTGAGAACTTCATGCAGGCCCAGCTGCACCATCTCGAGGTCGCGGTCTCGTCGGGAGCGCGGTCCGACCACGAGCTGTTGATCGTCGACGGGCCGCTGCAGGGCCGCGCGCACCTGCCCAACGCACTGGGTTATGTGAAGACGCACCGCTCCCGTTACCTTCCCGACCGGCTGTCGACCGTCGTCGCCGGGCTCGCCGCCGGGCAGCGGTCGCCGGTGTTCCTGCTCGGCACGAGCTGGCGCCGCTACACGTGGTATCTGCGGCTGCCGGAGCCGATCGGAGCCGGATGGTCGGGCGTCGTACGCGTCGAGTGCCCCGGTGACCTCGACGTGACGGCCGCCGTCGAGTTGGCGCACCTGTCGGCGGCGACGCTGCCACGGTTCGCGTCCGTGCCGTACAAGGATCCGCGCGCTCCGCAGAATCTCGTCCCGATCGCCGGCCTGGAAAAGCGGCTGCGAGCGCTTCTCGGCGACTCCCGGATCCTGCACCGGTCACTGATGCGGTCGGCCGCGGCGGGGGTCCCTCCATCGTGACCGCCACCCGCGCGCTTTCGGTGCCCGAGCACTATGACTTCGCCCGCACGCTCTACCCGCTCGCGATGAACCGGCACGACCCCTGCGCCAAGGTCGGCGGCCGGGTCGCGTGGTGGGCGGTCCGGTCCCCCGACGGGCCGGCGACGCTGCACCTCGAACGCACCGGCACGACCATCACCGCGACGGGGTACGGCGAAGGCGCGGCGTGGGTGCTCGATCGGGCGGACGCGGTGGCCGGCCTTCGGGACGACATCACGGAGTTCGGCGAGATCGCGGCGCGAGATGAGATCGTCCGGAAGGCGTACCACGAAAATCCGGGTTTGCGCCTGATCGCGACCGGGCGCCCGTTCGCCCACCTGGTGCCCACGATCCTGACGCAGAAGGTGACCGGCCTGGAGGCATCGCGGTCCTACCTCGGCATCGCTCGACGGTTCGGTGAGCCGGCGCCGGGGCCGTTCGCGGGGCTGATGCTGCCGCCCGATCCGGATGAGATCGCGGCCACTCCCTACTGGGCGTTCCACCGGTTCGGGCTCGAACAGCGGCGCGCCGACACGCTGCGCCGGGGAGCGGCGATCGCGCATCGGCTCGACGCGGCACCCGACGCCGAAACCGCGACCCGGCTGCTGCTGTCGGTGCCGGGCATCGGCATCTGGACCGCGGCCGAGGTGACCCGAGTGGCCTACGGCGACCCCGACGCCGTGACGGTCGGCGACTACCACATCCCCAACCACGTCGTCTTCGCGCTGACCGGAGCCGCTCGGGCCGGCCAGCGCGACGGCACGCCGGGTCGCATCTCCTCGGCTGACGCCCGCATGCTCGAAGTGCTCGAACCGTTTCGCCCGCAGCGGGCGCGCGCCGTGCAGATGCTGCTCGCGACCGGGGTGACCGCGCCGAAGTTCGGCCCGCGCTCGCCGGTGCGATCATTCGCTCGTTTCTAAGACGTTTTTGTCAGACCCAGCGGTCACAATGGCAGGGTGCAGCTTCCAGTGATGCCACCGGTCAAGCCCATGCTCGCCAAGCCCGTCGGCGAGATCCCGCCCGACCAGCTCTATGAGCCCAAGTGGGACGGTTTCCGCTCGATCATCTTCCGTGACGGCGACGAGGTCGAGATCGGCAGCCGCAACGAGAAGCCGATGACCCGCTACTTCCCCGAGGTCGTCGCCGCGGTGCTGGCCAACTTCCCCGAGCGCGCGGTGATCGACGGTGAGATCGTGCTCGCCGACATGAGCCGCAACACGCTCGACTTCGAGGCCCTGCAGCAGCGCATCCATCCGGCCGCGAGCCGGGTCAAGCTGCTGGCCGAGACCACACCGGCGAGCTTCGTCGCGTTCGACCTGCTCGCGCTCGGCGACGACGACCTGACCGCGACCCCGCTCGTCGAACGCCGCGAGATGCTGGAGCGGGCGCTCGCCGGGGCGAAACATCCGATTTACGTCACGCCGGCGACCCGCGACCTCGAAACCGCGCAACGGTGGTTCGAGCAGTTCGAGGGGGCCGGCCTCGACGGGCTGATCGCGAAGAAGCTCGACCTGCATTACGAGCCCGACAAGCGGGTGATGAGCAAAATCAAGCACGAGCGCACCGCGGACTGTGTGGTCGCTGGATACCGCCTGCACAAATCCGGTGACGACGCGATCGGCTCGTTGCTGCTCGGGCTCTTCGACGACCGGGGCGTGCTCGCGTCCGTCGGAGTCATCGGAGCGCTGCCGATGGCCATGCGCAAGGAGCTCTTCACCGAGTTGCAGCCGCTCGTCACCACGTTCGACGGCCACCCGTGGAACTGGGCGGCCCAGGAGCAGGGCGAGCGCACCCCCCGGAGAAACGAAACCAGCCGGTGGAACGCTGGTAAGGACCTGTCCTTCACGCCGCTGCGACCCGAACGCGTCGTCGAGGTGCGCTACGACTACATGGAGGGCGTCCGCTTCCGGCACACGGCGCAGTTCGTCCGGTGGCGGCCCGATCGGGAGCCGTCCTCCTGCACTTACGCGCAACTCGAACGCCCGGTGCAGTTCAACATCGCCGATGTGCTCAGCGACCGTTGACACCGCGCTAGCAGTTCGGTTCACCGGTGTCAGACGGTGTCAGTAGGCTCGGGACATGATTCGGCGCATCGGCACGTCTCGCCCACCCGCCCGCCGCGCGGCCCTCGGTGCCCTCGCGGCGGCACTCGCGCTGACGATGGCCGCATGCACCTCGTCCTCGCCGAAACCGGTCACGGCGCCGCAGCCGACCGCGGCCGCCACCGCGGTCCTCGCCCCGCCGAGCGGCGACCCGGATGCCCGGCCCGCCGTGTGGACCGCGTGTCCCGACCTCGCCGAGCAGTTCACCGGCGTCGCCAACAACGCGTTCACGTTCGACTGCGCCACGATCCAGGTCCCACAGGACTGGCACAATCCCGGCAACGGCAAAGTCTTCAACATCGCGCTGGCCCGGGTTCGCAGCAAGACGCAGTCCGGCCGGATCGGCTCGCTCGTCGTCAACCCGGGCGGCCCCGGCGTCTCCGGCATCAGCCTCGCCGTCGAGTTGGCCGATCCGCGGGAGAGGTTCCCCAAGGCGATCACCGACAAGTTCGATCTTGTCGGCTTCGACCCACGCGGCGTCGGTGACTCGACCGACGTGAAATGTCTGTCGTCCGCGACCGAAGACTCGCTTTTCGCCGCCGATCCCGATCCGATCTCGCAGAAGGGCTTCGACGCGGTCGTGGCGCTCAACAAGCGCGCGGTCGCGCCGTGCGGCACGAAATACGGTGCCGAGCTGCCTCTCTTCTCGACCGAGCAGGCCGCCCGCGACATGGACGCGGTGCGTGTGGCCATCGGCGACAACAAGATCACATACCTTGGCTACTCGTACGGCACGCTCCTCGGCGCCGTCTACGCGCAACTCTTCCCGACCCACATCCGCGCGATCGTGCTCGACGGCGCTATCGACCCGACACAGGATTCGGTCGCGCGGTCCGAGGGTCAGGCGGCCGGTTTCGAGCACGCGTTCAACGACTTCAGCACCTGGTGCAAGGTCAACGCGTCGCAATGCCCGATCGCGGCCAACCCTCGTGGTGAGGTCGTCGCCGCGCTCAACGCTGCCCGCAAGGCCCCCGTGCCCGGGTCCGACAACCGGAAGGCGACCGCCGGCTGGATCTTCACGGGCGTGGCCCAGGCGATGTACGCGAAATCGTTGTGGCCGGTGCTCGGTCAGGGCATCGCGCAGCTCAAGACCGGTAAGTCCACCGACATCTTCTCGCTGGCCGACGGCTACGCCGAACGTGGGCCGCAGGGGCAATACAGCAACCTGTTCGACGACAACGACGCGGTCAACTGTGCCGACTTCAAGTCGCAGCCGACGATCCCGCAGATCCGCGCCTACCAGACGCAGTGGCGCAAGCAGTGGCCGCTGTTCGGCGGCTCGCTCGCCACCGGCATGATCACGTGCGCCAAAGGCATCTGGCCGGGCACCTACGACCCGTACCCGACCGGTCCGGCCGTCGGTGCGCCGCCGATCGTGGTCGTCGGCACCACGGGCGACCCCGCCACGCCATACGCGCAGACCGCGAAGCTCGCCTCGATGCTCGGTGTCGGCCACGTGATCACGTGGGAAGGCGAGGGCCACACGGCCTACCCGCAGACGAGCTGTGTCACGAACGCGGTCAACGCCTACCTGATCCACCTGACCGTGCCGAAACCCGGTCTGACCTGCCCGGCGACCTCGTAACAACGGCCGCGACCACGGCCGATGGCCGCCACCACGGATAACGGCCGCCACCACGGCCGACGGCCGCCACCTCGGATAACGGCCGCCACCACGGCTGAGGGCAGCCGCTACGTGATAGCGGCCACCGCCGAAACTAGGCCGTATCCGGCCGGGCGCGACTCGGCTGCACCCGCTTCGGCTCGCCTTCCATCTTCGGGTGGTCGGGCGGATAGGGCATGTCGCCGGCACCATCACGTTCGTCACGCTCCACCCATTCGAGGAGGGGCGTCAGATCGTGCGCGATGTCGTCGATCGTCGCGGCGCGGTCGCCGATCTGCGCGAACCGCTTCGGAGCGGTCGTGATGTCGAAGTCGTTCGGCTCGACGTCTGCGAGTTCGGCCCACGTCACCGGCATCGACACGGTGGCACGCGGGTTCGCCCGGACCGAGTAGGCGCAGGCGATCGTGCGGTCGCGCGCCATCTGGTTGTAGTCGATGAAGACGCGATCGCCCCGCTCCTCCTTCCACCACGAGGTGGTGGCGAGGTCGGGCCGCCGGCGCTCGATCTCCCGGCCGAATGCGATCGCGGCCCGCCGCACCTGGACGAAGTCCCACTGCGGGGCGATACGGACGTAGACGTGGATGCCCCGGCCGCCGGAGGTCTTCGGGAAGCCGACCCAGCCGAGGTCGTCGAGGATCTCGTGCGCGACGCCGGCGACCGCGACCACGTCGGAGAACTTGAGCCCGGGCTGCGGGTCGAGGTCGATCCGCAGCTCGTCGGGGTGATCGGCGTCGGCGGCGCGCACCGGCCACGGGTGAAAAACGATGGTGCCGAGTTGCGAGGCCCACGCGACATGCGCGAGGTTCACCGGCTTGAGTTCGTCGGCCTTGCGTCCACTCGGGAACGTGATCGTGGCGGTTTCGACCCACGGCGGCACGCCTCGCGTCGGCACCCGCTTCTGGAAGAACATCTCGCCGTCAATGCCTTCGGGGAAGCGCTGGAGCGTCGTCGGCCGTTCGCGCAGGGCCCGCATGATGCCATCGCCGACCGCTAGGTAATAGGAGAAGACGTCGTGCTTCGTGAACCCGCGCTCGGGAAAGTAGACCTTGTCGGGGCTCGACAACCGCACCGACTCCCCGGCGACCTCGACTTCGATCGGTGCCCCTGCCTTCGCTGCTGCGGCCATGGCATCGACTCTAGTGGCCGCGCGCGTCACAGCCGGTCATGCCGGCGCGCAGCGGCCGAAAAAGCTGCCGCGAAGATGGCGGACAAGAAGCCGCGCCTCCGCAGCCCAAGACAGGGTGGCGAAGGCGCGGCGCGCGATCAGATGGACCAATCAGTGCTTGCGAGCCGAGCGGTTGGCCCCGAGCATCGCGCTGGCAGCGGCGACCTTGCGGCGATTGCGGGCCAGGAAGAGGAGGCCACCGCCGAGCACCAGCAGTCCGCCACCCATGTAGCCGATCGTTGCCGACGGGGAGCCGGTCAGCGGCAGGGACGCCACCGTGGTGCCAGCGACCGATGGCGTGGGGCTCGTGGGCGTGTGGGTCGGCGTCACCGTCGGCGTCGGCGTGGGAGGCGGCGTCGGGCCGTAGCCGCCACCGTGTCCGCCGTGACCCGGGTAGCCGCCACCCTTGTGACCGCCGCCCTGGTGATCGCCGTTGCCGACCGGGGCGACCGGGCAGTCCGCGTCGGCGTTGCCGAGGATGCCGACGCCGTTGCACTGCACGTTGACTGGCACCTGCGTGGTCAGGTTGACCTGGTTGCCGCTGCCGAGACCGCTGTTGCCGATCGACGTCAGCGGGTCACCGCCGTCGTATTTCGCGATCGCCCGGCCACCGCCCGCGTCCACGCCGCCTTCCATGCCATCGGTCGGGTTCCAGGAGCCATCCGCTCCGAAACCCTCCGGCGTCGCCGCGTTCGAGTCGCCGCCGAAGCCGAACATGCCGGTGAACGAGCTGGTCATACCGCCGAACACGTCCGAACCACCGTTGCCGTCTGCCTGAGCGGCGATCGGACCGACGAAAACCGCCACGATCAAACCGAGTCCGCCGATACGCATCAGCGCGGTCGTACGCGCGCTACGTGCCGAGCCAATCTTCTTTGTTTTCACTACCGACACCTCAATCTTGCGGCGCTTCGCCGCGCAGGCCGGACGCCAGCCATCGCGCTGCGGCGTGAGCCGAAGTGCGTGGAGTGCCAGGCGTGTGGGAGAACCGGCGCGGGAGAATCGGCCGGCTTGGTGGAGCCATGCGAGAGCGTACCCAATAAGTGCGTTAAATCCCTTTAGCCATTCTTGCGGTGTTTTGATGTGTCTTCGTACGTTCACAGACCAAACGATCCAATCGCCGTGAGGACGCTGTGTCGTTCGCAATCGGTAATCGCCGGCTGTGAAGTCGCGCCGTACCGTTGAGGGCATGGAAGAACTTGACCTCCCCACGACCGACGCCGAGTGGCGCCTGCGCCTCAGCCCCGCCGAGTTCCGGGTGCTGCGGCAAGCCGGCACCGAAGCGCCGTTCACCGGCGAATACACCAATACGAAGACCGATGGCGTCTACCGCTGCCGGGCATGCGGCGCGCAATTGTTCGAGAGCGGCACGAAATTCGACTCGCATTGCGGGTGGCCGTCATTTGACGAGGCGATCCCGGGCACGATCCGCTATATCGAAGACAATTCACACGGCATGAAGCGCGTCGAGGTGCGCTGCCAGCGCTGCGACTCGCACCTCGGGCACCGTTTCGACGGCGAGGGTTACACACTGAAAGACGCGCGCTACTGCATCAACAGCATCTCGCTGACCCTGGAGCCGAGCGCGTAGTCGGCTCCTGACCGCTAGATGGCGGGGCTTCGGCGCTCGATGAGCACGACGTCCCGCCAGGCTCCGTGGTGGCGGCCGACGCGTTCCCGCGTGCCGACGACCCGGAACCCGGCCGCCGCGTGCAGCGCCAGGCTGGCCGCGTTCTCCGGGAAGACGCCGGACTGAATCGTCCAGATGCCGGCCCGCTCGGTCGAGTCGATCAACGCGTCGAGCAGCCTGCGGCCAACCCCCAAACCACGAGCCTCGGGGTGTACGTAGACAGAGTGCTCGACCACCCCCGCGTACACGCATCGGTCCGAAACCGGCGTGCAGGCCGCCCATCCGGTGACCCGACCGTCAGTCGCGACGAACCGATGCTCCGGCAAACGCGTGGACGTGAATTTCGCCCACGTCGGCGGCTCCGTCTCGAAGGTCGCGTTGCCCTCGTCGATGCCGGCCCGGTAGATCTCCAGGACGGCGTCGGCATGATCATCAGTCATCGGCACGATCTCCACCGCACTAATGTCCCTGACGCACTGTGGAGACTTCAACCCCAGGTCGAAGTCTCCACACGCAACGCCTCTACTTCACCGAACCGGCCAGCACGCCCTGCACGAAGTAGCGCTGGAACCCGAAGAACACCGCCAACGGCACGATCATCGACAGGAACGCACCCGGCCCGATGATGTCGATGTTGGTGGAGAACGTACGCATCTGGGAGTAGAGCGCGTACGTGATCGGGGCATGCTCCGGGCTCGCGAACACGAGCGCGACCAGCAGATCGTTCCATGTCCACATGAACTGATAGATCGCCAGCGACGCGATGGCCGGCCAACCGATCGGCAGCACGATTTTCCGGAAGATGAAGACCTCTCCCCCGCCGTCCATGCGAGCCGCCTCCATCAGCGACTTCGGGATGCCGACGAAGAAGTTCCGCAACAGGAAGATCGCGAACGGTAGCCCGAACGCGACATGGAACAGCACGACGCCGAGCACGCTGCCGTAGATGCCCAGGTGCGAGTACGTCTTCGCGTCCGGGATGATCGCCACCTGGATCGGCACGATGATCAGGGCGACGAGCGCGATGAAGAGCGTGTCCCGCCCCCGGAAGTCGACCCAGGCGAGCGCGTACGCGGCCATCGAACCGAGCGCCACCACGAGCACTGTGGCCGGCACCGTGATCAGGACCGTGTTCCAGAGCGACGAGACGATGCCCGAGTTATGGATGATCGACTCGTAGTTTCCGAAGGTGAACTGGCTCGGATGCAGGAACGCCTGCCACCAGCCGGTCGCGCTGTCGTCGCCCTGGCTGCGCAGGCTGTCGATGAGCAACCCGAACGTGGGCACCAGCCAGAACAGGCCGATGACCACGATCACCGTGGTGATCGCGCCGCCACCGATGCGCCGGCCCAGTTTCGCGGCCCAGGTCATGTCTGATCCCTTCGCAGACGGCGGACGTTGAAGATCATCGCCGGGATGACGAGCACGAACAGCAGGACGCCCAGGGCGCTGCCGAGCCCGGAATCCTGCGTGCCACCGAACGCGACCTGGTACATCTGCACCGCCACCACGGTGGAGTTCGGGAGCGATTCCGACGGTGAGATGACGTAGATCAGGTCGAAGATCTTCAACACGTTGATCACGAGCGTGACGAGCACGACGACGAGCACCGGTCGCACGAGCGGCACCGTCACGCGTCGCAGCAGCGCGAACTCGCTCGCGCCGTCGACCCGCGCGGCTTCCAGGATCTCCCGGTCGATCGCGGCCAGCCCGGCTGCGACCAGCACCATCGCGAACCCGGCCCAGACCCAGAGGTAGGAGATGATGATGGCCGGGGTGACGAAGGTCGGGCCGAGCCAGTCGACGCCGTTGTAGGGCGCCGCGAAGTTCGACGCCGGCAGCCTCAGCGTGTAGTCGCCGCTGGTCAGCTTCGGAAACGCGAACGCGCCCGAGTCGGACGTCTTCGTGGTCGCCACCACCTTGCCGCCGGAAAGCGCCTGCACGGTGACGCCGGGCATGCCCTTCTCGGTGCCGTCGACCGTGCCGGCTGTGCCGCCGCCGCCCTTGGCGAAGTCGAGCCAGACGATGCCGTTGACGCCGGGACCGGCTGCGGGCTCGGCTGCCGGGGCCGCTGATGACGGCAGATTGTCGGGCACGATTCCGACCAGCGGCATCTTGACGATCGCGCCCGGCGCCGCCGTACCCGTGGATTGAAATGCGCCTTTCGCACTTGGCGCCGTGACCAGCAGGGTGTTGTCCCGCGGCCGGGCCGATGGATAGGGCGACGGTGCCGCGAACGTGTCGTGCACCGACGTGACGATCGCGTTGAGGACGCCCCGTTGCGGGCTGGAGTCGTAGACCAGGCGCCACGTGACCCCGGCAGAGAGGAACGAGATCGCCATGGGGACGAAGAGGATGGTTTTGAACGCCGTGGAGAACCGGATGCGTTCGGTGAGCACGGCGAAGATGAGTCCGACGATCGTGACGACCATCGGCGCGACGATCACCCAGATCAGGTTGTTCTCGATCGCCTTGCGGGTGCCGGAGTCGGCGAACATCGTCGAGTAGTTGTGCAGTCCGACCCAGTTGGCGCCGTTGGCGTCACGGAAACTGAAATAGATCGTCTGCACGATCGGCCAGGCGACGAGCACCGCCAGGACGATCAGCGCGGGGGCGAGGAACGCGAGACCGATCACGCGTGCCTCCCGGCGAGCGCGCTCCCCGCCCGTGATGCGGCGGGGAGCGCTGGCCGGAGCAGGGATAGCAGTGGCGACGGCCATCGCTTAGCTCTGGTAATCCTTCTTGGCGGCGGCTTCGAGCGCGGCCGCTGTGGCCGCCGGGTTGCTCGGGTCGCCCACGAACTTCGTCAGGATGTTCCACTCGTCGGCGCTCTTCTGGCCGCCGAACGCCGTCGGCGTCTGGTCGGACATGTCGAACACGACCGACTGCGACTGCACGAGCGCCGTGGCGAGTCTGGCGGGTCGTGTCGTCGGGGTAGACGGACGTGTCGACCTTGGAGTTCGCCGACAGGAAGCCGCCCTTGCTGGCCCAGATCGTGGCCGCTTCGGGCGAGGCGAGGTAGGCCATCAGGGACATCGCCGCAGGCGTGTTCTTCAGCGCGACCGCCTCGTCGCCACCGCTGACGACGCTCGGAGCGGACCCGCTGATCGACGGGAAGTTGAAGAACTTCGCCGTGTCGCCGACCTTGAACTTGCCGAGCTTGTTGATGTCGGTCGCGACGAAGTCACCCTCGTAGAGCATGGCCGCCTTCGGCTTGTCGCCGAACACGTCCGCCTCCGATTGCGTGAAGCTGAGCTGCGTCGCGCCCGGCTCGACCACGCCGGCGGACTTCAGGTAGGCGGCCCAGTCGGTGAGCGCGGTGACGACGGTCGGGTCGGTCCACGGGATCTGGTGCTGCGTCAGCTTGTTGTAGTTGTCGACGCCGGCCGTGCGCAGGTAGATGTTCTCGAACCAGTCGGTCGCGGGCCAGCCGTCACCGGCCGGGATCGCCATCGCGGCCACGCCGGAGTCCGCCAGCGTCTTGGAGGCCGAGAGGAAAGCGTCCCAGGTCGTCGGCGGCTGCACGCCCGCGTCGGAGAAGGCCTTCGTGCTGTACCAGACGACGGACTTGTTGGCGACCTTGAAGAAGACGCCGTAGAGCTTGCCGTTGACCTCGCCCAGCTTCTGCCAGGCCGCTCCGAAGTTGGCCGTCGCCGCGGTCGACGCGTCGCCGGTCAGCGGGAAGATCTGGTTCTTCGACGCCAGTTGCACGACGGCGCCGGGCTGCGCGATGAGCGCGACGTCCGGCGGGTCACCACCGGCGACACGGCTGTTGACCAGCACCGACGTGTTGTCGCCACCGGACGTGTATGTGACCGACGCGCCGGTCTTCTTCGTGAATCCGTCGAGTACGGCCTGGAACGACGCTTGTTCGGCGCCACTCCACTCGGCGATGACCTGGAGGTGCTGGCCCTTGAGGGGCTGTGACCCCGTAGTGCTGGTCGATTTGCTGTTGCTGCCGCAGCCGGCGACTCCGGCGATCCCGAGCACCGAAACGACGACGGCGGCGATGGTCCTCTTGCTCAGCATGCATCCTCCTATGGGCATATCCCGCCGCACTACCCGAAAGGCGGTGACCGGAAACGCGGCGGGCACTCTCATACTTCGCCGAGTCCGGCCAAACCGCACCCACCACATTGGCCAAACAGCCGACAAATGCCTGCCCAGAACGGCATTAGAGGCGCGCTACCAGCGGTAGCGCGCCTCTAATCGGTTACCAAACCGTTACGAGCAGATGGCCGAACCGACCCTTACGGGAACGAGACGATGTCGACCGGGGTGGTGTTGGACGGTGTCTGCGCACCCGTGTCGTTGACGACGTGCGCGATGTTGCCGACGCCGCCGAGTGAGACCGTCAGGACATCGTGGAGATGGATGCCCGAGCCGGTCGGCACGCTGAACGAGTGGTAGGCGGTGATCGCCGGGGTCACGTTGAAGTAGCAGTAACTGCCCCAGCCGTAGCCGGTGAAGTTCGTGACTGTCGATGCCACTTGGATGGCGGGGAACCCGACCTGGGATCCGTTCATCCACGCGGCCGCGGACGGCGGGTCGTACGGCAATTCGTTCTGGAAGAAGGCGAAGTAGCCGTTGTTGCCGTTCCACTGCACTTCGGTCTTCTGGTAGTGCTCGACGAAGATGCCGTACGCGTTGACGTTGTTGCCATTGACCGTCAGCCCGTTGTCGGCCGTGTTGGTGCCCCAGCCGACGCCGGAACCGTGGTCGGCGCGCCACGCCCAGATGTGGTCGATGATCGCGTTGTTCTGGTTCACGATCAGGCTGTTCGTGGCCTTGCCGGCGATGTCGCCGCCGATCCGGAAGAAGATGTCCTGGATCGTCGACGGGTCGGCGGAGTGGTCCACGGCCGAGCCGCTCGTGCCGAGCGTGAGCAGCGCGTTCGAGTTCGTCGTGCCGGCGTCGAAGAGGATGCCGGACAGGCGCACTCCGCTGACGTCGGCGACGTGCATCGTGTCGACACCGTTCTGCGGGATGAGCGTCGGGAAGCCGATGCCCATGACCACGGTGTCGGCGTGGGTGACGTTGATCGTCTGGGTGATGTTGTAGACGCCAGGCGTGAAGAACAGGTTCAGGCCCTGCGCCAGCGCCGCGTTGATGTTCGCTTCCGAGTCACCTGGGTGGGCGACGTAGAACTGGTTCCACGGAATCGAACGGCCCGGCGTGTTGCCACCGATCCAGGACGCGCCGCTCGTATTCGCCTGCTTCGACGGCACGAACACGTTGTAGTTGCCGGACGAGTCGAGGTAGAGGTACGGCTCGTCGATGCTGACCGGGGTGGTCGGGATCGTCGTGTACGGCGGGTTCGGGAACGACTGCGCCGGGGCGCCGACGACACCCTGGTTCGTCATGTTCCAGACGCCGTTCAAGTAGCCGCCGATGTTGCTGTTGCGGATGAAGAACTGCTGCTGCGAGTACGGCTGCACGGTGCCGGTGATCCGGCTGTCCGAGATGTAGCCACCGCTGGCGTACCCGTATCCGTTCGGAGCCAGGTTCAGGTCACCCTGAATGTCCATGCGGCGGAACGGGCCGGCCTGCGCGACCGCCCAGCGGGTGAAGCCGGCGGATGGGAAGACCTCCAGGTTGCCGGCCGAGCGCCAGAAGTTCTGGGTCGCGTTGCCGGCGCTCCAGCCCGCGTCCACGGTGATGTCGCCGTGGATCTGGGTGCTGTCCGGGTTCAGGCCGAGACCCATGACCGACGTGTAGAAGCCGATCTGGTCGTTGAAGCCGCTGTAGCTACCCGGCTTGAACAGCTCGGCGTAACGCTGCGTGCCGAACTGGTTCGACTGCTGCGTGTTGAAGATGCTGTCGACCGACGCCTGGATGGTGGCGCCGCTCATCGACGGGTCGTAGACGATGACGTTCGGGCCCATCGCGCCGCCGACCGGCACCGTGACCGTGCCCGTCGTCGTGGCCGTCGCCGTGTTGGACGCCGCTGAAGCGTTGCCCGCCGCGTCGATCGCCTTGACCGTGTACGAGTAGCTGGTATTCGCCGCGAGACCGGTGTCCGTGTAGGACAGGCCCGTGACCGTGGTGACGAGCGTGGCACCGCGGTAGACCCGGTAGCCTGTGACGCCGACGTTGTCGGTCGAGGCCGACCAGCTCAGCGGAACCGTGCTCGACGTGGTGGCACCGGCGGTGAGGTTGCCGGGAGCCGACGGAGGCGTGGTGTCCGTGCCACCGCCGCCCGTGCCGAGGTAGACACCGAACTCCCAGAGCGAGTAGCCGTACTGGGTGTGGCGGACGGTGCCGTACATCCGGACGTAGCGGCCGGAACCGGTCACGGGAAGCGTCTGCACGCCGCCGGGGCCGGTCGTGGTGCTGTAGATCGACGTCCACGTCGCGTTGTCGTTCGAGGTCTGGATCTGGAACGACGACGCGTACGCGGTCTCCCAGTTGAGCACGACCTGGCAGATCGTCTGCGTGGAGCCGAGGTCGACGTCGAGCCACTGCGGGTCACTCGCGGCACTCGACCAGCGGGTACCGGTGTTTCCGTCGAACGCGGACGCGGCCGGGGTGCCCGCGTTCTCGATCGACGACGCGGTGGCCGTCTTGCCCTGGGCAGCGTTCGTGGTCGTGTTGCAACCGGTGCCGCCCCCGCCGCCCGCGGTGCCGTAGACCTGGAACTCCCACAGCGAGTAGCCGTAGCCGGTGGCGCGCGCTGTGCCATTCATGCGCACGTAGCGACCGGAACCGCTTACGGTCAGCGTTTGCACGCCGCCGGTGCCGGTCGTGGTGCTGTAGATGTTGGTCCACGTGGTGCCGTCGGTGGACGTCTGGATCTGGAACGCGGTCGCGTACGCGGCCTCCCAGTTGAGCACGACCGACGTGATCGTGTCGGTGGCGCCGAGGTCAACCTGCAGCCACTGGGGGTCGCTGAATGCGCTCGACCAACGGGTGCCGGTGTTGCCGTCGACGGCCAGCGAAGCCGGGGTGCCGGCGTTCTCGGTGGACGACGCGGTGGCCGACTGCCCCTGCGAGAGCAGGGTGCCGGCGGCGTGGGCGGCCTGCGAGGAGGTCGCCACGAAGTAGGCGGTGATGAGGAACGCGATGGTCAGCGCAGTCGCGAGCACGCGGAAGCGTTGCCGGAGCGTGCCGGGGGCGGGCACTACGTGCATGGGCTCTCCCTGATGGGAATGTTGGGGGATGCCGGTGCCGCCGCCGTGGGTAGTCGGCGACACCGGCGCGTAACGGTTTCCGAGACCGCGTGAACATGCGGTTTCGGCGGTGTTTCCAAGAGCGCTCCTGCGACGAGATTCTTGCGGGCGACGACGGATGTCAATATGACAAAAGCGGCACAGGCCGCAGCCGCGCGCGCTTTGCCATGCCGCACAACCTGCGGAGAGCGCTTCCACCAGCGCTTTTGCCGTCGACGCGGATCGATGGGGGATCTTTCAAGACTCGAAAAAAGTTATTCGCCATTCGCCAATCCGGTCAAAAATTCGGCACACTTCTAACATGTGGACACCGGCGCTACCGGCAGAAGTCGACGATCTCGCGGTCGGTGTCGGCGGCTCGGAGCATCGGCATCGTGTGGTGGGTCTGGCCGGGCAACAGCCGCACATCAACCCGCAGCATCGCGGCCCGCGCGGTCGCCGCGACCTTGCCGACGTCGTGCATCTTCGACTCCGCCGCGAGCAGCACGAGCGTCGGCACGTCGAGCGCGCGCAGGGCCGCGGCATGGGGACGGCGCGGCTTCACGATCTTCGGGAGCTTCCGTCCGCTCCGAAGGTCGCGCAGCCGCTCGAACGCCGGGTCGATCCGGGCACCGCCAGTCTCCCAGCGGAAAAAGGCGGATCCGTTTCCGGTCAGCAGGAACGGCGCCGCGTGTAGGAGATAGCGGGTGGCATAACCGCCGAAACACGTCGACGGATCGAGCAACACGAGCCGGCGGATCCGAGAGCGCGCGTGGATCGCGTAGCTCAGGGCGAGCCAGGCGCCGTAAGAGTGTCCACAGAGGTCGGTTTCGGTC
The DNA here is from genome assembly GCA_963797605.1 of uncultured Actinomycetota bacterium. Taxonomy (GTDB): domain Bacteria; phylum Actinomycetota; class Actinomycetes; order Mycobacteriales; family Micromonosporaceae; genus DASQPR01. The sequence continues at coordinate 578,655 of CAWCPX010000017.1, forward strand.
AGATCGAGGCCGGCCATCACGGCATCGAGCCAGCTCATCATGTCGGCCGGAGTGCGGGGTGGTCGCGACAACTCGCCCAGCCCGGCCTCGTTGATCTGATCGATCGCGTACACCCGGTGGCCCCTGGAGAGGTCTTGCACGTTGTTGAACCAGACCGTCGACGTGCAGCCGCTCCCATGCAACAGCACCAGCGGCGGCGCCTCAGCCAGGCCGCAGGCGTTGACCCGTGTGGTGCCGAAGGGCGTCGCGACGTCGAGCGAGTCGACCGTGACCGGCCATTTCGCCAGGACCTGCGCGTAGGCCGCGAGATACGTTTCGCGCTCGGTCGTCACCACGGCATGCCCCCTTGGTAGTATTCTCTCGACAGACAATACTCTCGTTTACCGAGATATATGGGAGCGCTTGTGACTGGCTCTGACGACGGCGATCCCGGCATGCGGATGATCCATCTCATGCGATCGCTCACCGTCGAGTTCGACCTGTTCGCGGCCGGTTTCGCCCGGCGGCACAGCCTGCACATGACCGACCTGCGCGCGCTGATCCAGTTGCTCGACGCGGCCCGGGCCGACGTGCGCGCGACCCCCGGCTGGCTCGGCGAGCAACTCGGGCTCAACTCCGCCTCCACGACCGCGCTGATCGACCGGCTCGCCGCAGCAGGTTACGTCGCCCGCGTGCATGACTCGGTCGACCGGCGGCGGGTGCTCCTCGATGTCACCGACGCCGCGAAAGCCGTCGGCGCAACCTACTTCGGGCCATTGTTCACCCAGCTCACGGCCACTATGCGCGCGTTCACGCCGGCCGAACAGGCCATCGCGCGCCGCTTCCTCGAAGCCATGCGTGACACCGTCGTCGCCCACCGGGAAACCGAAATCTGAAGATCAACTTCATCACACGGGTACGGGTGCCCGAACCACAACTGCCGGCCCAGACGGGCAACCGCTCCGCGTGGCGCCGGTCCCCCGAACCGCCCGTCGCCGGGACGCCGGGACGCCGGGACGCATGGCTCGACGGATCTTGACACTTATCGGGCTCTCGGCGGCGCGGTTGACCCCGATAAGTGTCAAGATCCGGAGATCATGGGAGACCGTTCCCCGATTCGGGCGGCCCTGGCGGCGGATCCGGGTGGCGGCGTCGTGACGATTTACGACACGTGACCGGCATTTCCGGAATGTCGACACGCCACTGCCCGGGCATCCGGTCACTCGGCACTGCCCGGCATCCGGCCGCTTGCCACGGCACCCAGCACAGCCACCGAGCCACCGAGCCACCGAGCCACCGAGCCACCGAGCCACCGAGCCACCGAGCATCATGGGCGCGCGTGTCAGCGGCGTGTGCGTGGGATGTCAGCGGTGGCGTGCATGCTCGACGCATCCGAGCACCCGGCGGACCCCCGCCACCGGAAACGCCGGATGCTCTCGCCACGAAGGGTTCCCACAATGACCTACGCAATCCAGGCCGAAGGCCTGGTCAAGCGCTTCGGGAAGACGGTGGCCGTGGCCGGCGTCGACCTGACGGTGCGGCCGGGCACGGTCTTTGGCCTGCTCGGACCCAACGGCGCCGGCAAGACGACGGTCGTCCGCATGCTCGCCACGCTGCTCAAGCCCGATGGCGGCACCGCGAGCGTCGACGGCTTCGACATCGCGCGTGACGCCGACCAGGTGCGCGCGCGGATCGGCCTCACCGGGCAGTACGCGGCCGTCGACGAAGACCTCACCGGTTTCGAGAACCTGCTGCTGATCGCGCGGCTGCTCGAGATCCCGCGCCGCGAAGCCAAGGAACGTGCGCGTGATCTCCTGGAGCGCTTCGAGTTGGCCGAGGCCGGCAACCGTTCCGCGAAAACCTACTCCGGCGGCATGCGGCGCCGGCTCGACCTGGCCGCGAGCCTGATCAGCACGCCGAAGATCCTCTTCCTCGACGAGCCGACGACCGGCCTGGACCCGCGCAGCCGCGGCGACGTGTGGGCGATGGTCCGCGAACTCGTGGCCGAGGGCACCACGGTGCTCCTCACGACGCAGTACCTGGACGAGGCCGACCGGCTCGCCAACGAGATCGCGGTGATCGACCACGGTTCGGTCATCGCGTCCGGCACATCCGCCGAACTGAAGGCGAAGGTCGGCGGACAGACGCTCGATGTACGCCCCACCGACCCGGCCGACCTCACCACCGTCGGCGAGATCGTCGCGGCCGCGGTCGGCCGGCCACCGACGAGCACCGCCGAAGATCCGGGGCTGCTGTCGGTGGCCGTCGACGACGCGCAGGCACTGCCGATCGTCGTCGCGCGCCTGCAATCCGAGCACATCGCGATCACCGAACTGGCGCTGCGCCTGGCCAGCCTCGACGAGGTCTTCCTCGCGCTGACCGGCCACACCGCCGAAGACGAGTCCGTCACCGTGAAGGGGAAGAAATGAGTGCCATCGCGGCCGCGCCGGCGCCGATCCACGCCCGGCGCATCGGCCCGGTCCGGGCGTTCCGCCACGCCAACACGCTCGCCTGGCGGGCGCTGGTGCGGATCAAGCGCAACCCGGAGCAACTGCTCGACGTCACGTTGCAGCCGATCGTCTTCGTGACGCTGTTCGTCTTCCTGTTCGGCGGGGCCATCGCGGGCCAGAGCCGCCACTCGTATCTGCAGTTCGTGCTGCCCGGCATCATGGTGCAGACGCTGCTGTTCGCGAGCATGGGCACCGGCGTCGGGCTCAACACCGACGTGTCGAAGGGCATCTTCGATCGTTTCCGGAGCCTGCCGATCGCCCGTTCGGCGCCGTTGACCGGCACGATCTTCGGCGACTTCTTCCGCTACATCGCCTCGCTGGTCGTGCTGTTCGCGTACGGTTCGCTGCTCGGCTTCCGGGTGCAGACGAACGCGCTCTGGTTCCTCGGCGGCGTCGTGCTGATGATGGGATTCGCGTTCGCGCTCGGATGGATCTGGGTGCTACTCGGCCTCTACGTGCCGACTCCGCAGAGTGTGCAGGGATTCGGCTTCATCATCATGTTCCCGCTGACGTTCGGCTCCAACGTGTTCGTCGCAACGCAGACGCTGCCGGGCTGGTTGCAGGCGTGGGTGAAGGTCAATCCGGTGACCGCGTTGACGAGCGCGGAACGCGGACTGCTGCTGGGCAACGGCCCGATCGCGACGCCGGTGTGGCACTCGCTCGCGTGGGCGGCCGCGATCATCATCGTGTTCGCGCCGCTCGCCGTCCGCCGCTACCGCCGCATCGCGTAGACACGTGAGCGCTCCGGACCGGCCCACGAACCGCGCCGGCCCGGAGCGTGGCTAGCTTGTCGGCGGCGGCGGGGTCGAAGTCGCCGTTGGCGAGCAGTGCGCGGAGCTTCAGGACGGCTTCGGCGCCGGCGCTCCGCCCGACTGTCGACGCGTTCCTCCGACAAATTCGCTACCCGACGACGGAGCGCAGTGATACACATCCGAGGTGCAAAAGATTTTGGGGTTCCCCGATGTCCTGCGGCTGATCGAAGACCGCTCGGCCGCGTTCCGCGCCGCGATCGCGTCCGCCCCCGACCTTGACGTCCAGGTCCCGACCTGCCCGGACTGGACGCTGCGCGAACTGGCGCAGCACCTCGGCGACGGCCGCCGCCGCCAGGCCGCCATCATCGCGGCCGGCCCGGGCGCCGAGCCCCCGGCGAGGACGGACCCGAAGGGCGCCCCGACCGCGCCCCGCGACCGCGAAGCCCTGGACGCCTGGCTCGCCGAGTCGACCGAGCTCATGCTCGACGCGATGCGCGAGGCCGGCCCGGACCGCGGCTGCTGGACCTGGTGGGGCCGCTCGCAGGCCCCGGAGACCAGCGGAGCCGTAGCTCGGCACCAGGTCCAGGAGATCGCCGTCCACACCTACGACGCCCAGCTCACCCAGGGGGCTGCACAGCCGCTGCCGACGGAGGTCGCGGTCGAGGGCGTCGACGAGTTCCTGACGACCGTCTCGGCGACGACCGTCCCCTGGCCGTTCAAGCCGGCGACCATCGACCTGCACACGACCGAGGGCCGCTCCTGGCGCCTGACCCTGGGCGCCGACGGCGTCCGCTGCGACGACCTCGCCGCCGACGCGAAGCCGGGCGACATGGCGATGCGAGGCGCAGCGAGCGAACTGATCCTCTACTTCTACGAGCGCGGCCCGCTCGACGGCCTGGAGACCACCGGCGACACCGAGCCGATGGAGCAGCTCGCAGACTGGGACCCGAACGCGTGAAAGGGCACTTGTGACGCATCTGCCGGTTGTGCGCGCGCTCCCGCGGGCGTCACTGCGTCTCATCCGATCGGTTCCGGCCCCGCCGCCGCCAACACGGTAGGCGTTCCCGGTCAGAGCACCAGCTAGCGACCGACCTCGACGCGCAGCACCTCGATCGCATCCGCGAATTCCAGACCTTGCCCCCGCGCGTACGCGGACTCGAAGCCCTCGTCGCCCAACTGTTTTCGAGCGCGCGCACCCGCCTCGATCAGCTCCGGCGTACCCGCGTCGACCACGCCCCGCACCGCGTCGCCGACACCGATCAGGTAGGCCGCGTCGGCCGGGCGGTCCGTGACGTCGGCGACGGCCATGCACACGGTGGCGCACATCGACAGGCCCATCCGGCCGCGGCTCACGATGGCCAGGTCGAAGATCTCGCCGGCGAGCGTCGATCCGGCGGCGACATCACCCAGGCCGATCTCCGCGAGCGCCTGCCCGTGGATGAGACCGGCGACGATTTCGCGAGCGATCCCCCGCGCGGTACGCACGCTCGCGATCACTTCGCGGTAGCGTTCCCGCGCGGTCACCAGGTCGCCGCCACGCCGCGCGATCTCGGCCTCGGCGCCGGCGAGCTGAGCGGTCATTTGCGGCGACACCCCGCGGGCCGCCTGTTGCCGGGCCCGTTCGAGGTCGCGTCGGGCGCCGTCGAGGTCGCCGACGCGAGCCTCGTGCACGCACAGCGACATCAGCACGCCGGCCGTGACCTCCGGCACCGCCAACTCCTCACCGAGCGCGGCCGCCACCCGGAACGACTCGATCGCCGCGACCCGGTCACCGCGCAGGCCCTGCATCTCGCCGAGCACGCTAGTGAGCGTCGCCCGAGCCCACTGATCGCCGATCGTCTCGAACTCGCGGAGTGCGGCGATCAGGCCACGTTCGGCATCGTCGGCGGCGCCGCTGTAGACGTCCACGACGGCGCCGACGGTGATGCCCATCGCGCGTACCCATGGATCGGGGTGCGCTTTGAGCTTGGGCAATCCGGCGGTCGTGCGGCTGAAGTCGTCGCCGAACATGCCACCCATGACCTCGCTCAGCGCGACGAGCGGGTGGTCGGATCCGAGCGATCGGGCCTCCGCGAACACCTCGTCGACCCGGGTCTGGTCGCCGTTGGCCATCGCGTTGATGCCGTAGTGCGTCAGCGCGAGCGCGCGGGCCGACGGCGGCACGTCGCCGGGCAGCGCGAGCGCCTGGCCGAGCCATTGGGAGGCCTCGACGTGGTAGTCGCACAGGAGCCAGAACCAGCCGAGCGCACCGGCCAGCCGGACCGCGATCGCGGCGTCGCCGGAGTCGATCGCCCACCGCAGCGCGCCGGCCAGGTTGTCGCGTTCGTCGGACATCCACCGGAGCCAGCGCACCTGTTGGGCGTCGCGCATGTGCCGGTCGGCACGCTCCACAGTGGTCGCGAAGAACGAGGCGTGGCTGGTACGCGCGACCGCGGCGTGTCCGCTCTCCGCGAGCTGTTCGGCGGCGTACGACCGGATCGTCTCGAGCATCCGGTAGCGCCCGTCATCGCCGAGCAGCACGAGCGACTTGTCGACGAGGCCACCGAGCGCTTCCAGGCTGTCGGCGCCGCACACTCCGACGATCGTGTCGACCGTGGCACCGTCGAGGAACACGCTGAAGCTCTCGGCCAGGGCCCGTTCATCGGTGGCGAGCAGGTCCCACGACCACTCCACGACGGCCTGGAGCGTCTGGTGCCGGGGCAACGCGGTGCGACTGCCGCCTGTCAGCAGCCGGAACCGGTCGTCGAGCCGTTCGGCGATCGCCTCGACCGGCATCGTACGCAGCCGGGCGCAGGCGAGTTCGATGGCCAGCGGCATGCCGTCGAGGCGGCGGCAGATCTCGGTGACGGCATTCGTGTTCGCGGCGGTCAACGTGAAGCCGGGTTTGACGGCGGCGGCCCGGTCGACGAACAGACGAACCGAGGCGACCGCACGCGCGCCAGCCACGACCATCCCGAGCTCGGGTGTCGCGAGTGGACCGACGGGGCACAGCGCCTCGCCGTTGATGGCGAGCGGTTCCCGGCTGGTCGTCACGATCCGTACGCCGGGGCACGCGCCGAGCAGCGCTTCGGCGAGCCGGGCGGCCGCGTCGACCAGGTGCTCGCAGTTGTCCAGCACGAGGAGCAATTCGCGGGATTCGAGCGCGTCGAAGACCCGGTCGAGCACCGCGCCGCCGGCGGTGAGATCGAGGTAGCGCACCTCGCGGATCTGCAACGTCTCGGCGAGGGCCCGGGCGACACCGTCCGGTTCTCGCACCGGCGCCAGCTCCACGATCCACCCGCCGTTGGCGAACTCACCGGCCAGCGCGAGCGCAGCCTCGGTAACGAGTCGCGTCTTGCCGGCGCCGCCCGGGCCGACCAGCGTGACGAGGCGGTTTTCTCGGATCATGGCGGTCAGCCGGGCGAGTTCGTTGGTGCGGCCGACGAAGCTCGTGAGCGGGCCGCGGATGTTGCCGGCGCGTTCGCCCCGCAGCATCGCGGTGTAGGTGGCGGCCAGCTCCGGCGACGGGTCGATGCCGAGTTCGTCGGCGAGGCGGGCGCGAAGCTGTTCGTAGCCGCGGACGGCGTCCGCCTGCCGGCCGGCCGCGGCGAGCGCGGTGATGAGCAGGGCATGCGGACGCTCGCGGAGTGGATGTGCGGCGGTCAGCGCTTCGAGGTCGGCCACGAGTTCCGGGGCGGGTTCGAGAGCGGCCCGGGCGGCGAGCCACTCTTCGGTCGCCGCCACGTGGGCTTCGCCGAGACGGGCGACCGTGGCCCGGGCGAAGTCGAGGTCCACGACATCGATGAGGGCCGGGCCGCGCCACAGCGCGAGCGCGTCAGCCAGGAGCGCGCGGGAATCGGCGGCGTCGGTCGCGGCCCGGGCGGCGCGGACTAGCTGGTCGAACTCGTCGACATCGACCTCGGCGTCGAGCCGGTAGCCGGTCGGGTCGCCGGTCAGCGCATCGGATGGCAGCGCCCGGCGCAGGCGGGAGACGAGGGTTTGCAGAGCGTTCGCAGCTCCGGCCGGCGGATCGTCGCCCCAGACCGCCTCGACGAGCGCGTCCGTGCGGACGGATCTGCCGGCGTCGAGCGCGAGCCGGACCAGCAGCGCGCGCAGCCGGGCCCCGCCGACCGGCACGAGGTCGGCACCGTCCGTGACGACCAGCGGACCGAGAATCGAGATGCGCACGCCCTCAAGGATGTCACCCCGGTGACACCGGTTCGGTTATGCCGGCCACGCCTGCGCACGGTCGACAGAACACCTACCCGGCGATGGCGGCCAGGCGGGCTGTCACCTTGTCGAGTTCCGCGCTGCCTGCGGTGATCTCGTGGGACGCTTTCGTCAGCATCTGGCTGTTCGAGGCGTCGGCACCGGAGACGCAGTCAGCGGCTCCCCGCGCGTACAACGCGAGGGCACTTGCCCAGTTCTTTTGTGCCGCCGCGTCCGGAATCGGGGCATACTTCTGCGCCGTTTGCACATCGCCCTGCAATTGCTGACAGCTGGCACTCATCTGTGGCAGATCGCTGGCGTTCGCGGCGTCTTCGAGCGATTTGAAGTCGGTGCCGAGCTTGGTCAGGTCGGCCTCGCCGCCGCCGGTGACCCATTTCGCGACGGCCTGTGCCAGCGCCGGATCGGGCGGATCGCTGGTCGTGCTGCCCGACGAGGCGATGACACCGCCCACCCCCGACGCCGATGCGATTCCGTTCATGCCGACGGCACCTGACGTCGTGACGGCCACGAGCGCGGCACCGACCGCGAGCGCACGCGCCCGCCTACCGATCTTCCGCATGGTGTGCCTCCGTCGATCTGTGCACCCGTTGTTCAGTGCCCTGTCCACCACCGACATGCGAATTCATGATCTTGTCAAAACAATCATACGCAGGGATACATGATCGGGACGCCGTTGAGCGATGTTCCCGCCGAATCAGCGGTCGCTACCCGCCTCGTTAACCGCGCGTCCACGTCTAACCCTCTTACTACCCACATGACAGAACGGCTCGTCATCGTCGGCGGTGGCGTCATCGGCACGATGCACGCATACCTGGCCAGGCGCCACGGCATCGACGTCGTGCACCTGGAACGCGAAGCGGCACCGCGCGGCGCCTCCGTGCGGAACTTCGGTCTCGTCTGGGTCAGCGGGCGTGCCGACGGCGACGAGATCGCGCTCGCGGTGCGGGCTCGCAAGTGGTGGGAACGTGTCGCGGCAGACATACCCGGCATCGGTTTCCGGCCCCGCGGCTCGCTGACGGTGGCCCGGACCGACGCGGAAGCCGCGATCTGCGCACAGATGGCGTCCGCCGACACCAACGGCCGCCGAGGCTTCACCTTCCTCGATCCAGCGGGGGTACGAGCCACGAACCCGGCCGTACGCGGTGATGTGCGCGGCGGGCTGCTCTCGACCCGCGACGCGTCCGTGGAACCGGCGCAGGTGCTCGGTGCGATGCGCGCCTACCTGAGCCGCGACCGGGCCGGTTACACGTGGTTGCCCGGACGCACCATTGTGGACTTCGACGGCACCTCGGTCCGCGATCACCTCGGCGAATGGCACCGCGGCGACCTGGTCGTGCTGACCACCGGAGCCACCCTCAACGGCCTCGCCGGCGCGCACCTGTCCGCCGCGCCGATCCGCCGGTGCCGCCTGCAGATGATGCAGACCGCGCCGCTCGGTGAGGAGCTGACGACCTCGATCGCCGACGGTGACTCCTTCCGCTACTACCCGGCCTACCGTGACGCCGATCTCGCTTCCCTCGGCGCGCAGCGGCCGGTCGCGTCCGCGCACCGGATGCAGTTGCTGATGGTGCAACGGGCGCACGGCGGGCTGACGATCGGCGACACCCACGCGTACGACGAGCCGTTCGACTTCGCCGTCGAGGAGGAGCCGTACGACCACCTGCGCGAGGTGGCCGAGTCGATCCTCGGGCGGGCGCTGCCACCGATCGTGCGCCGCTGGTCGGGCATCTACAGCGAGACCACCGACGGCGCCATCTACCACCGCAGCGACGTCGCCCCCGGCGTGAGCGTCGTGACGGCGCCCGGCGGCCGCGGCATGACCTGCTCGCCGGCCATCGCCGAGGACACGTTCGCCCGGCTCGGTTTCGACACCACGGATCCCAGCAGCACCAGCACCCACACCACCCGCGAGGTAACGGTATGACTTTCACCCTGGCCTGCCTGGACATGGCGGGCACGACGGTGGCCGACAACGGCCTCGTGCTGGCCGCGTTCCAGCAGGCGCTGGACGAGATCGGCATCTCGGACGAGACAGTGCGCGCGCGCATGACCGACTACGTCATCGAGACGATGGGCGAGTCGAAGATCACCGTCTTCCGTACGCTCCTCGCCACCGAAGCGTCCGCCAAGGCGGCCAACGTCGCCTTCGAGAACGCGTACGCGCGCCTGATCGACAAGGTCGAACCGCTGCCCGGCGCCGCCGACACCTTCGCCGCGCTGCGCGACAGTGGCATGAAAGTCGCGCTGACGACCGGATTCTCCCGGAAGACGACCGACGCGATCCTCGACCGGCTCGGCTGGCGGGAGGCCGTTGACCTCTCGCTGTGCCCGTCAGATGTCGGGGGCCGCGGTCGGCCGTACCCGGACATGATTTTGACCTGCGTTCTCCGCCTGGGCATCGACGACGTGCGTGATGTCGTCGTGGCCGGCGACACCGAGAGCGATATCAGGTCAGGGCTCGCCGCCGGCGCGTCTGTTGTCGCCGGTGTCACGACCGGCGCGCATGGTCGCGATCAACTGCTCGCGGCGGGCGCAACTCACGTGCTCGACAGCGTCTCCGACCTTGTCGAGCTCGTTCATTCGCCATCCACCCTCATTGCCAACTAACCCGCTCCATAACCAACTAGCAGGGAGAACGTTGTGAAACGAATCGTGAAGGCCGCGACCGTCGCGGGTGTAGCGATCGCACTCGCGCTGACCGCGTCAGCGTGTGGCAGCAGTAAGAAGGCGGCCGCGGGCGGCACTGACTGGTCGAAGGCGACCTCGGTCAGCGCCGGCGGCGGGCAGGACGCGCTCGTCGCGGCCGCAAAGAAGGAAGGCGTGCTCAACGCCATCACGCTCCCCCGCACCTGGGCTAACTACGGCAAGCTGATGGACGGCTTCACCGCGAAGTACGGCATCAAGATCAACGACGCGAACCCGAACGGCTCCAGCGGCGACGAGATCACCGCGCTCCAGCACGATAAGGGCCTGTCGAGCGCCCCGGACGTGGTCGACGTCGGCAACTCGCACGCGCTTCCCTACGTCAGCCTGTTCGCGCCCTACGAGGTCGCCACCTGGAACGACATCCCGGCAGCGCTGAAGGACCCGAACGGCGCCTGGTACGGCGACTACGGAGGCTTCATCACGTTCGCGTGTGACGCGTCGAAGATCGCTCCGGCCCCGTGCCCGACCTCCTTCGCCGACCTGATCAACCCGGCCAACGTGGCGGCCTACAAGGGCAAGATCGCCATCAACGGTGACCCGACCGCTGCCAACGCGGCGTTCAGCGCGGTCTACGCGGCGGCCCTGGCCTCCGGCGGTTCGCTCGACAACATCCAGCCGGGCATCGACTTCTTCGCCAAGGTGAAGAAGAACGGCGACTTCAACGCGACGCAGTCGTCCGAGTCGACGATCGAGCAGGGCTCCACCCCGATCGCGATCGACTGGGAGTTCAACAACTCGCAGTACGCGGCGGACCTGAAGGCCAAGGGCGTGAACCTGACGGTCACGATCCCGAGTGACGGTCTCTACTCGGCCTACTACGACCAGGCGATCAACAAGTTCGCGCCGCACCCGGCCGCCGCCCGTCTCTGGGAGGAATACCTCTACTCGGCGACCGGCCAGAACGGCTTCATGGGCGGCTTCGCCCGACCGGCCGAGTTCGACGGCATGCAGACGGCCGGCACGCTCGACTCGGCCGCGCTGGCCAACCTGCCGAAGGTCACCGGCACGCCGCAGTACCCGTCGGCGGCGCAGCAGACCACCGCGCAGAACCTGGTGACCGCGAAGTGGGCCTCGGCGCTCGGTTAACGGTCTGAAATGAGGGCACTGACCCTCTAGTCCCCCGGCGCGTCGTCTGTCCCGATAGCGGGCGGCGCGCCGGGGCTCCACTCTCTCTTGACCAACCACTCGTATCCGAACCGCTCACATGCGCAGGAGGCGTCGCATGACCGCCCTCGCACCGCCGCCCGATCTGACCGAGGCCGGCACCCCGCCCGTCGCGGCCGCTCCGGCCACCCGCGGCGACCGCCGCCGGATCGGCGGATGGCTCGCGCTGACTCCGTTCTTCGTCTACGCCGCCATCTGCCTCGGCCTGCCCACATGGGCGCTGTTCTACCAGGCCGCCCGCCGCACCGATCCGATCACGCACGCCACGTCGTTCACCCTGTCCAACATCACGACCTCATGGCAGGGCTTCTACCTGACCGCCATGTGGGGCAGCGTACGACTCTCGCTGATCAGCGCGATCATCTCCGTCATCGTCGGCACGATCGCGGGCTACGCCATCGTGACGTCCCGGGGCCACGTGCTCAAGGAGATCGTGCTCTCCCTCTCCGGCGTGCTCGCCAACTTCGGTGGCATCCCGCTGGCCTTCTGCTTCATCGCAACCGTCGGCACCGCCGGCGAGTTCATCAACCTGGTCCACGACATCGCACCGAGCTTCGCGCTCGACACGTTCAACGGCGTCGTGCTGACCTACCCGTACTTCCTGGTGCCGTTGATGGTGCTGGTGATCGTGCCGACGTTGGAGGGTCTGCGACCACAGTGGCGCGAGGCGGCCCGCAATCTCGGCGCCTCGACGTGGCAGTTCTGGCGCTACGTCGGCCTTCCGGTGCTCACGCCGGCCGTGCTCGGTGGGTTCGTGCTGACCTTCGGAGGCGCGTTCGCGGCGTACGCGACGGCTAAAGCCCTCACCGGCGGCACGGTGCCGCTCATCACGCTGCGGATCGCGTCGGTCATCTCCGGCAACGTGCTCGCCGGCCAGGAGAACGTCGGCGCCGCGATGAGCCTCAACATGATCCTGATCTGCGGCGTCGTGATGGCGATCTACATTCCCCTGCGTGCGAGGAGCGCTCGATGGCTTTCCTGACCCGGCTCGCGCGCGTGCGGTGGTGGCGGGTGATCGTGCTGATCGTGCTCGGCGCCTACTTCTTCGGACCGCTCGCCGCCGCGTTCACGTTCACGATCCACAACCCCAGACTGCACACGTACTCCTTCGCACCGTACGGCCAGATGTTCGGTGCGGCGGGCTTCGGTGCCAGCCTCCGGATGACCCTCTGGATCGCCGTGCTGACGATCGTCATCGTGATGGCGTTGATGATCCCCACGATGCTGGCGATCCACCTGCGGGTGCCGCGCGCCCGGCCGTACGTCGAGATGATCTGCATGGTCCCGCTCGTGATCTCGCCGGTTGCCCTGGTCGCCGGCGTGAGTACGGTGCTCGGCTGGGGTCTCGACACCCCCGGTTCCTGGATCTTCCAGCTGGACGCGAACCTGCAGAACCAGTCGCTGCCGCTCGTGCTGCCACTGATCGACGTGGTGCTCGTGCTGCCGTTCGTCTTCCGGGCGCTGGACGCCGGCCTTCGCGCCGTCGACATCAAGACGCTGGTGGAAGCCTCCCGCAACCTCGGCGGTTCCTGGCTCGTCACGACGTGGCGCGTGGTCGTGCCGAACCTGCGTACCGCGCTGCTCTCGGGTTCGATCCTGACCCTCGCGCTCGTCTTCGGCGAGTACACGGTGTCGAGCATCCTCGGCTTCGAGCCGTTCGCCGTCTGGATCGTGCAAGACGGCCAGGGCAGCGGCCAGCTGCCGATCGCCGTATCCCTGCTCAGCCTGCTGCTGTCGTGGGTCGTGCTGTTCGTTGTCTCGTTCGCCGGCGGTCGACGTTTCGCCGGCATCAGTGCTCGGAGCGTCTGATGTCCACAACCGTTCTTTCCACGACCACCTCGGCGGCGATCCGCGGCCAGGCCGAGGGCCTCGAAATGCGGTCCCTGCACCGCGCCTACGGCGAAACCCGCGCGCTCGACGGCCTCGACCTCGCCGTGGCACCGGGCGAACTCATCGCGCTGCTGGGCCCGTCCGGCTGCGGCAAGACGACGGCGCTGCGGATCGTGGCCGGCTTCGAGCGCCCCGATTCCGGCTCGGTGTCGGTCGGCGGCCGGGACATCACGTCGACGCCGCCGGCAAAGCGTGACATGGGCATGGTGTTCCAGTCGTACAGCCTCTTCCCGCACCTGTCCGCGACCGACAACGTCGCTTTCGGGCTGCGGATCCGGCGGGTCTCCACGGCCGCCCGGCGGGCCAAGGCGCTGGAACTGCTCGAACTCGTCGGCATGTCGGCCCAGGCCGCGCGCTACCCGCACCAGCTCTCCGGCGGCCAGCAGCAGCGTGTCGCCCTGGCCCGGGCGCTCGCGGTGCAACCGACCGTGCTGTTGCTCGACGAGCCGCTGTCCGCCCTGGACGCGAAGGTCCGACTGCAACTGCGGGACGAGATCCGGCGGATTCAGATCTCGCTCGGCATCACGACCGTGCTGGTCACCCACGACCAGGAGGAGGCGCTGTCGATCGCCGACCGCGTCGCCGTGATGCGCAGCGGCCGGCTCGAACAGTGCGCCAGCCCGGCCGAGTTGTACGCCCGGCCGGCGACCGCGTTCGTCGCCGAGTTCGTCGGCACGATGAACCGGATCCCGGCCGTGATGGGCAGCGACGATCTCGTCCAGGTCGGCGAGCAGCGGCTGCCGGTCGACGGGGACACTCCGCCGGCCAACACCCCGGTGTGGGTGCTGACGCGGCCGGAGGCGATGCTCGCGACCGACGGCCAGCGACGCGGCGACCGGAGCGGCGTTGGTGCAGGTGGCGACGTTCCTCGGTGCGATCACCCGGGTCACGTTCACGATGGCGGACGGCACCGACGTGAAGGCGGATCTGCCGAGTCACGAGGCGGGCGCGTTCCCGATCGGCTCGTACGCGCACGTGCGACTCGCCGAACGCGCGGTGCTGGTCGTGCCGCGCGACTGACGACGGCTCACCGCGGGCGTGTGACAGGCTGGGGCGTGTGACCGAACTGCACGTCTCCAGCTTCGCCAGCCTCGACACCACCACGCTGTACGCGATCCTGCGGCTTCGTTCGGAGGTGTTCGTGGTCGAGCAGGACTGCGCCTACCAGGATGTGGACGGCCGTGACCAGGAGTCGGGAACCCGACACATCTGGATCACCGACGGAACGCCGACGCCACTGGCTTACCTGCGGGTGCTGGCCGACGGTGACGTGGCCCGGATCGGGCGGGTGGTCGTCAGCCCACTCGCCCGGCGCCAGGGCCACGCCGCCACGCTGCTCCAACACGCGATCGAGTTGATCGGCACGCGGGAGGCCGTCCTGAACGCACAGACCTACGCGACCGACCTGTACGCTCGGGCTGGCTTCGAACCGGACGGGCCCGAATTCCTCGAAGACGGCATTCCGCACGTGACGATGCGTCGCCGCGCCCGAAACTGACGCACTGAGACCTCCCGCACGTTGCCGAAATGGTTCACGTCGGCAACAATTGACAGCGCAAGCAAGTGACACAGGCGCGGGCTTCCACCGCGCCCATCCACGCTGTTTCAGGGAGTCCCCCATATGACCCAGACCGCCGCGTCTCTCGCCCTCTCCGCCGAGGCGCAGGACCTGCTGTTCCGCTCGGCCCGCACGGCCAACTCCTTCACCGACGCCCCCGTCACCGATGAGCACATCCAGGCCATTTACGACCTGATCAAGTGGGCGCCGACGTCGATGAACCTGCAGGCGCTGCGCGTCGTGCTGGTCCGCTCCGACGAGGCCCGCGCCCGCCTCGTTTCGCACATGGGCGACGGCAACAAGGCCAAGACCGGCAGCGCGCCGCTGGTCGCGATCCTCGCCGCCGACGTGAACTTCCACGACGAACTCCCGCGCACGTTCCCGCACTTCCCCGGCGCCAAAGACATGTACGCCGCGAACGACCAGGCCCGCGAGGCGACCGCTCGCCTCAACGCGTCGTTGCAGGTCGGCTACTTCATCCTCGGCGTACGCGCGGCCGGCCTGGCCGCAGGCCCGATGACCGGGTTCGACGCGGACGGCATCAACGCCGACTTCTTCCCCGACGGGGAGCACAAGGTGCTCGTGGTCGTCAACATCGGCGAGCCGGGCGAGGGTGCGTGGTTCGACCGCCTGCCCCGCCTCGACTACGACGAGGTCATCACGACCGTCTAGATCTGCGGTTCCGGCGGCCGGCTGCTCCGAAACTGGGTGGCCGGCCGCTCGCGTACCCCCGTAATCTCTTGCTCTATGTCCTCCCCTGAGACGATCCGCACCGCCCGGCTCGAGTTGCGGCCGGTCTCCCCCGAAACCGCCCTCGCCGTGATCAACGGTGACCTCTCGGGCCTCGACGTCGGCGCCGGCTGGCCGCACGATGACACCCGCGACGGCCTCGGTGGCGTGGCCCACGGCGCGAGCGCGTGGCTGGTCACGCTCGACGGCGTCGTGATCGGTGACTGCGGCACCCACGGTCCGGCCGACGAGCAGGGCGACATCGAGCTGGGCTATGGCCTGGCAGCGCCCTTCCGCGGCCGCGGTTTCGGCAACGAGATGGCGATCGGGCTCACCGAGCACCTGCGACGGCTTCCGGGCGTGCGGCGGGTCGTCGCCAACGAGGTGCTCGCCGACAACACCCCGTCACGGCGCGCGCTCGAGCGGGCCGGGTTCACCTGCGTGCGCGAAACCGACGACCTGTGTTGGTACGCGCTCGCCGCATGATCAGCGCCAATCTAGGGATACCCGGGAGCCAACATAGGTAGTCGTTGCCGATGCCCGCTGACGCCGTCGATTCGAGACTGGTGATCAGAAAGGAGCGTGCGATCATGCCGCGATACATCGTTCAACGAACGTTCCCCGACGGACTGCACATCCCGCTCACCGATGAGGGCGCCCAGACGTGCCTCAACGTCGTGGACGGCAACGCGGGCGTGGGCGTCACCTGGGTCCACTCGTATGTCAGCACGGACAAGAGCCTGACCTACTGCGTCTACGACGGCCCGTCGCCCGAGGCGATCCGCGAGGCGGCGTCGGTCAACGGTCTGCCGGTGGATCAGGTCACCGAGGTCAAGGTGCTCGATCCGTACTTCTACCGGTAGGCCGTCCGGGGGTGTTCGGGCGCGCGCCATCCGGTGCGCGCCCGCTCGGTCATGCCAGGCCGGCGACCAGTTCCTTGATCGTGCGGCGGCGGCCGGTGTAGAACGGCACCTCTTCGCGTACGTGCCGGCGGGTCTCGGACGCACGCAGCTCCCGCATCAGGTCCACGATCCGGTAGAGCTCATCGGCCTCGAACGCGAGCATCCACTCGTAGTCGCCGAGCGCGAAGCTGGCCACCGTGTTGGCTCGGACGTCGGGGAAGCCGCGCGCGAGCTTGCCGTGTTCGGCCAGAAGCCGGCGACGCTCGTCTTCGGGCAGCAGGTACCACTCGTAGGAGCGGACGAACGGGTAGACGCAGACGTACGCCTTCGCCTCTTCGGCGGCCAGGAACGCGGGCAGGTGGCTCTTGTTGAACTCGGCCGGCCGGTGCAGCGCCATCTGCGACCAGACCGGGGTCAGGTGCGATCCGAGGGCCGTGCGCCGGAACAGGCTGTACGCGTCCTGCAGGGCGTCGGCCGTCTCCGCGTGCCACCAGATCATCACGTCGGCATCGGCCCGCAACCCGGCCACGTCATAGGTGCCACGGATCGTGACATCTTTCGACGCGAGCTGCTCGAACAGTCCGTCGACCTCGGAACAGAGCCCGCCCCGCATGACCGGCAGCGGCTTCGCGGCGCGGTAGACCGACCACATCGTGTAGCGGATCGTCGCGTTCAACTCGCGGACACGGGCGGCGTTGGACTGCGCGGACTCGGGACCACCGTGGGGATCGTTCATGTCTGTCATTCTCCCAGTGCCTGGATAACCTGTGTCGCCGCGGTCTCGCCGGAGCGTACGCACACCGGGATGCCGACGCCGTCAGCCACCGCTCCGGCCAGCGCGATCGTGGGCGGCAGGACGGCACGGGCCCGGGCGATCCGGTCGGCGTGCCCCGGCGCGTACTGCGGAAGCGCCCCGCCCCACCGGGTGACGGTGCTGGCCAGCGGTGCCACCAGCGGTACTCCGACGATCTTGGCGAGATCGTCGTACGTCAGCGCCGCGAGTTCCGCGTCGGAGCGTTGCAGCGCCTCCTCGTCGCCGTAGCGGCCGACGGAGGCGCGCAGGAGCACGGTGCCGTCGGGCTGCTCGCCCCATTTCGTGCTGAAAACGGTGATCGCTTTGACGAGCCGGCCCTCGACGGCCGGGATCAGGGCGCCGGAGCGGCCGGCGAGGTCGGTGTGGTCGAGCGCGCCGGCCGGGAAGACGTGCGTGACGAGCCCGATGCTGGCGTAGTCGAGCATGTCGACGAGGGCGGCGGCTTCTGCGTCGATGCCACGGAGCAATCGGGCGGACGGATGCGAGGGAACCGCGAGCACGACGGCGTCCGCCTCGACGGTTTCCGGCTCCGTGGTCGAACCGATCGTCAGCCGCCACGTGCCGGCCCGCGTCTCGTCGATCGACCGGACCGGCAGCCCGAGACGTACGGTCACCGACGGCATCGCGGCCACCATCGCGTCGATCAGCCGGGTCAGGCCACCGTCGATCGTGGCGAAGACCGGACCGGCGGTCGGAGCCCGGCGCGCCAAGGCGGCGCGAACCGATGACCGCAGTGTGTTCTGCTCCCGCGTTGCCTGTGCCAGGCCGGGCATCGTGACCGCGAGCGACAGGTCGTCGGCGCGGCCCGCGTAGACGCCACCGAGCAGCGGGTCGACGAGGCGGTCGACGACTCCGTTTCCCGCTCGGGCGCGCACGAGTTCGCCGACGCTGATGTCGGCGCCGGGTGCGAGCACGGGGTGGCCGAGGTCGGCATCGTCGCCGTCGGCCGGACCAAATACAGAGTCCATTGTAGAGACATCCACGGGTACGCCCATCAGCGTGCCGCCCGGAATCGACCGTAGATCGCCGTTCGTGAGGATTCCGGCGGCCGTGGTGACCGGGTGCCGGAGCGCGTCCGCGAGCCCGAGCCGCTCGGCCAGCCGTACGGCCGCACTGGGCCCACCGGCCGGGTCGTCGGCTTCGCGCGCGAGGAACGTCTCGGCGCCGGTCTCGACCGTCCGCCCGTCGATGGCGCCCGTGCGAAGCTTGCCGCCGAGGCGATTCGTGCCCTCGATGAGCACGATGTCCGCTTCCGGCATCCGGTCGTGCAGCGTCAGCGCGGCGCTCAGGCCGGCGATGCCACCGCCGACAACGACGACGCGCATCAGCGTGCGGACAACTTGTGGACGAGATCGACGACCCGGGTGAGCACGTCGGGATCGGTCTCCGGCAGCACACCGTGGCCCAGGTTGAACACGTGACCGGAGGCCGCCCGGCCCTCCGCGAGAATCCGGCGGACCTCGCTCTCGAGGACCTCGTCCGGCGCGAAGAGCACCGCCGGGTCGAGGTTGCCCTGGAGGGCCCGTCCGTCGACGAGGGCCGCAGCCCGGTCGAGGGGGGTACGCCAGTCGACGCCCACGACATCGGCGCCCGCCTCGCCCATCGCCGTCAGCAACTCGCGCGTGCCGACGCCGAAGTGGATCCGGGGCACGCCCGCGTCGGTGAGACCGCCGAGCACGGCAGCCGAGTGCGGCATCACGTACCGGCGGTAATCGGCCTCGGAGAGCGCACCGGCCCACGAGTCGAAGAGCTGCACCGCGCTGACCCCGGCCGCGATCTGCACCTCCAGGAAGGTCAGCGTGATCTGCGCCAGCCGCTCGCACAGCGCGTGCCACAGGTCCGGCGCGCCGAGCATCAGGGCCTTGGTCTTGATGTGATTGCGTGACGGGCCGCCCTCGATGAGGTAGCTCGCGAGCGTGAACGGCGCGCCGGCGAAACCGATCAGCGGCGTGGACCCGAGTTCTGAAACCGTGCAGCCGGACGGCCTCGTCTACAAAGGACACGTCGGGCGGCGCGAGAGCCGGCACCCGATCGAGGTCGGCCATCGTGCGGATCGGCTCCTCGACGACCGGACCGACGCCCGCGACGATGTCGACACCGATGCCGGCGGCGGCGAGCGGGACCACGATGTCGCTGAAGAGGACCGCGGCGTCGACGCCGTGACGGCGGACCGGCTGGAGGGTGATCTCGCAGACAAGATCAGGACGGCGGGTGGTCTCCATCATCGGGACGCCGGTGCGCAGCGCCCGATATTCCGGAAGCGACCGGCCGGCCTGCCGCATGAACCAGACGGGCGTATGGGTGACCGCCTCGCCACGACACGCCGCGACGAAGGGTGAGACTGCTGTGGTGGGGAGTGCGGTAGTCATCGGCGCCATCATCGCATGCGCGGATATGGGGGCTGGAAAGCGGGCAAGTTGCCCCAGTTTCCGCACCAGCGGCAGGACTTCCGGACGCTTCGCGAGTATTGATGTGCAACGTCGTCGGCGCGGCACGCCCCATCGGCCCGTCCGACCGCAATAGGCTTGGCCCATGGCACCGGAGATCGTGATGCCCGACTCGTTCGCGCGAGCTGTGGCCGGCATGAACGCGGTGACTCCACGCCCGGAGATTGTTCTCGAAGACGCGCCGCCGCCGCTGAAACTCGCGCCCTACGCGTTCGCGCTCGGCGGCACGGTCTCCCGCAACGGCGAAGAGGTCGCGACCGGGCGGCTGATCCTGCTCCACGATCCGGCGGGGCACGAAGCGTGGGACGGAAATCTGCGCCTCGTGACCTACGTAACCGCCGAACTCGAGTCCGAAATCGCCGACGATCCGCTACTTTCGGCCGTCGCGTGGAGCTGGCTCGTCGACGCGCTCGACGCCCACGAGGCGGCGCACCGCGCGATGGGCGGCACGGTGACGTTGACACTTTCGACCCGTTTCGGCGACTTGTCCGGTCCGCCGACGACCGCCGACTTGGAAATCCGAGCATCGTGGACGCCGGTTGACGACACGTTCGAGGCTCACATGCAGGCGTGGTGCGCGCTACTGGCATCGACGGCGGGGCTGCCGCCGCCCGGCGTGGGCGACCTGCCTGCTCGGGCGTCGCACCAGCGGGTCAGCTAGACCCCTCGGTCAGCGACCTCCTCGGCCATCTAGCTCGTCGGCCATCTCGCCCCTCGGCCGGTTGTGCCTCGGCCATCTAGCCCCTCGGCCAGTTGCCCCCTCGATCGCCGCGGCACCCTGGGCCGCAGTGACCCCCGTTGGGCCGGACCTCACTAGCCTCGTCGCGAGTTCGGAGGGTTTCGGCACGCCAACGGATATACGTTGGGCAACTCCTATGTCGCGGCACACATAACGATGCGCTCCACGTCACACCGTTCGCCAAACTCATAACCCCAGCCCGGCGACATGCCCCCACCGGACCACCGCGACACAGCAATCACACGCGCCGACGGATAACCGTCTGGCAGATCCCATGCCCCGCTCCACATCGCGATGCACTTTGCGTCATACCGTCCGCCAAACTCATAACCCGAGCCCGGCGACACGCCCGCACCGGACCACCGCGACACGGTAAACACACGCCGCGCGCCGCCGACGAACATACGTTCGGCAGCTCCCATGCCGTGCTCCACATCGCGATGCACTTTGCGTCATAACGTCCGCAAAACTCATAACCCCAGCCCGACGACACGCCCCCGCCACCACCACGACAGGGCAATCACACGCGCGCTGACGAACACACGTTCGGCATCTCCTATGTCGCGGCACACATCGCGATGCAGTCCGCGTCATAACGTCCGCCCAACTCATAACCCCAGCGTCGCGACACGCCCGCGCCAGACCACCGCGACACGCCGATTGCACGGCGGGGAGAGCGATTAAGCGCGTGAATCTTAATGGGCAAGCTGGGCGACCGAGTCGGGAGAAGCGTCGTGCAGTCGGGGCTACCCTTGCCCGTTCGTAGCCCCGACTGCCAACCAGACCTTGGCCGATTAGCGACCAGACGTTTCCGATTAGCGAACTGACTAGTCGGATTCGGCCTTCGCCACGAGGCACGCCTTGACCATCTTCTCCCAGTCCTTGTTGAACTCCGAGAGGCTCGCGTTCTCCAGGTTGATCAGGGTGTTCGCGTCCGTGACGCAGGTCATCAGGAGGCTGTTCGTGTGCTTCAGGTCGTTGATCTGACCGTCGCTCGTCTGCTTGGCTGACGCGGCGCCGTCCTGCGCCGTCTGCAACTGCTGCTTGAGCGTGTCGATCTGGCCCTTCTGGCTGGTGACCGTGGCGTTACTGCTGGCCAGGTGCTTCGCCGACTTGCTGGCGTCGCCGCTCTTGCCGAGGTAGAGCACCGTCATCCCGGCTGCGACCAGCACGAAAAGGGCGGTCAACGCGGCGAACACGATCGTCGACTTCGGGCGCGACTTCTTCGACTCGGTCGGCGCCCCGGTCGGGTAGGCGGCTGTCGGGTAGCCGGTGGGCGCATAGCCGGCTGGGATGTAACCGGCGGGGGCGTAGCCGGGCTGCGGGGTGCCAGCTGGTGCGTAGGCGTAAGCGCCGCTCACCGGGATCCCGCTGGCGGGCACGCCCGATGCCGGGACCCCCGACGCCGGCATACCGGACGCCGGCATCGCGGAAGCGGGGACGGTCAACGGGTCGTAGGCCGGGTAGGTCGCCGGGTAAGTCTGAGCGGGAGCGGCATAGGCGGTCGCCGCGTCAGGCGCCACGTAGGTCGGCGTCTCAGCCGGTGCCGCATAGGTCGGCGCGGCGTCCGAGGTCGCATAGGCCACTGCCTCAACCGGTGCCGCGTAAGTCGGGGCCGACGCGGCGTCAGTCGAGGCCGCTGCCGCGTAGGTCCCCGGCTCGGCGACTGTCGGGGCGGGTGCGGCGTAGGTCGGGGCCGGCGCCGCGTAGGCCGACGGCTCGGCGACTGCCGGTTCCGGGTTCGCCGGAGCCTCGGCCGCAGCATAGGCCGCCGTCGACTCGACGGGCGTCGCCTGCGCCGGAATCGCGATCGCTGGCGGCCAGGGCAGTGCCTCCGTGGCGGCCGGCGTGGGTTCCGTGGGAGTTTCCGGGTGGGACATCTATGCCTCCTGGCATGTGGGGGGTTCGTGCAAGGCAAGTTCGAAGCGAGGTTCGCGAGCCACGCGAAGCAAGCGGGAAACAGACAGGCGGGAGCCGGAAGGTCAGCAGGCGCCGAGGGACGTACACGCGGTCGCGATCGGGATCGCCAGTGCCAGACTTTCGGCGTCCGAGAACTTCTCCGACGCGATGCCGACGACCTGCTCCTTCGCGTTCACGACGGGCCCACCGGAGTTGCCGGGGTTGATCGCGGCGTCGAACTGGATGAACGTGCGCCCGCTCTCCCCCGGCACGGTCCGGTGCAGCGCGCTGATCACGCCGACGGTCACCGTGTCCTCGAGGCCGAGCGGCTCGCCGAGCACCACCATCGGCTCACCCGGCAACGCCGCCTTCGCGACCGCCAGCACCGGGAACGCCTGCGTGACGTGCAGCAACGCGAGATCCTGCGCCTTGTCGACCTTCTTGACGGTCGCGGAGTAGCGCTCCTTCTTGTGATCGATTTCCACGGAGCGTTTGCCCTGGTTGTAGACCTCGGCGATGACGTGGAAGTTGGTGATCAAGTCGGTGCCACCGCCGGTCGGATGGGCGACTCCCCACCCCGTACCGATGAAATCTCCCGCATCGACCTGGAACACACTGGGCAGCGCGTCGGCCGCCACCGCCTGTGAATCCATCCCGGCCGCGACCTTGGCCGTGACCGTCGCCGTCGACTTCTCGAGTTTGCCGATGCGGGCGTCGTCGGCCGTCGCCTTCCGCTTCGCCGCCGTGAGTTGGCCGGACAGGGTGTGCAGCGAATACGCCTCCACGCCCGCCGCCGCGACAAGCACGACGACCAGAGCCACGAGCGCCGCGCCGAGCAGGCGCCGCGGCTTGCGCGCGGCCGGAGGCGCAGCAGGAGCAAACACATGCGGCTGGTACGGAACACCCGAAGGCTGCGCCAGCATCGGGGCGAGTCCGGGCACCAGAGCCGGAGGCGCCGCCACGAACTGTGGCCCCGAAACTTGCGGCCCCGGTTGCCACTGCCCGGGCTGCCACTGCGAACCCGGCGGGACCTGCAAGGTCGGCGGGACTTGCGAACCCGGCCCGAACTGCGCACCCGGACCGAACTGCGCACCGGACGGGAACTGCGGAGCCTGGGCGGGCTGCGGCGGCGCAAACCCGGCGGGGGTCGGCGGTTGCACCTGGGCGGGCTGCGGCGGCGCAAACCCCGCAGGGGTCGGCGAGGGGACCGCAACGCCAGACCCCAGCGGCTGAACAGGCGCCGCCGGCCGTCCGAACGGCTCGTCCGGCCGGTCCGCAGGCTTGATCGCACCCGTCGGCATCGGAGCGCCCGCCGCGGTCTTCACCGTCTCCGCTGGTCGATTCTGCGCGGGCGATGACGCGGGATCCGGACCTGGGGCGGGCACACCCGCAGGCGTTGCCGCCGCGGTTACCGGAGTCGCCGCGACAACCGGGTCGGACGACGTTTGCGCAGGTGGCGGCGACTGCGACGACAATGTTGACGGCCCGTCAAACGACTCGCGGGGCATCGGCACCCAGGTCTGCGCCGGTAGCGTGGCCGAGTCGTTCCAAGAAGCCGGGGCCGCCGTGTCGTCCGTACTCACAATGTTGATCTCCTCGAGCCCCGCCTACGCTGATCGCTGGCGCACCATACAACCTGGTCGTGCCGTACGTCCGACCCGTTTAGGCTTGCGCTTGCCAAATCGGTGCGAACATATGCTCGTCCGACGCGCCGGACCAGGCTGCGTGTAGGACCTGAGGAATGGGCCGTAAGTTGTCAGACGTGACCGACGATTCAGCTGCACCTTCCGGCCCCACGCCGGCGGTGAGCGAACCCGTCCGGTCGGAGGCGGTCGCACCCCACGCCAGCGCTCCCGACGACACGACATCGAGCACACCTGAAGCCGCCACGAGCACAGCCGTCCCGCTCATCGCGCCTCGCGAGGGCACGCCGGCGCCGATCGTCGACTCGGCCGGGCTGAGCCGCGCCGCCCAGGCACTCGCCCGCGGCACCGGTCCGGTGGCCGTCGATGCCGAGCGCGCGTCCGGTTACCGCTACTCGGGTCGCGCTTATCTGGTGCAGATGCGGCGCGCGGGCTCCGGCACGATCCTGCTCGACCCGATCCCGTTCGGCGACCTGAGCGAGCTGGCCGACACGATCGCTGACGCCGAATGGGTGTTGCACGCGGCCAGCCAAGACCTTCCGTGCCTGGCCGAAATCGGGCTGCGGCCTAAGGTCCTGTTCGACACCGAGCTGGCCGCCCGCCTCGCCGGTTACGAGCGCGTGGGCCTCGCCGCGCTCACCGAGTCCGAGTTGGGCTTTTCGCTGGAAAAGCATCATTCGGCCGCCGACTGGTCGACGCGTCCGCTGCCGGAGTCCTGGCTGACGTACGCCGCTCTCGATGTCGAATTGCTCGTCGAACTCCGCGACCTGTTGGCCGCCGAGCTGGAGCGACAGGGCAAGGCGGAGTGGGCGGCCGAGGAGTTCGCGTCGTTGGTCACGCACGGAGGCTTGCCGCCGAAGGTTCGTGCTGATCCGTGGCGCCGCACCTCCGGTATTCACCGGGTTCGCGGTGCTCGGGCGCTCTCGCGGGTCCGGGCGCTGTGGTACGCGCGGGATGCGGTCGCGTCGCGGCGTGACACCGCACCGGGCCGGGTTCTCGCCGACGCTGCCCTGGTCGCCGCCGCCGAGATGGACCCGCGTGACGAGCGGGCATTGCTGCTGCTGCCCGGATTCGCCGGTCGGAGCGTGCGTCGCCTGGCCGGCACGTGGCTCGCCGCGCTCGCGGAAGCCCGTGCCCTCGACAACGATTCGCTGCCCGTGCCGACGCCGAACGACGGCCCGCCGCCACCGCACCGCTGGTCCGAGCGCGACCCGGCCGCCGCGGCGCGACTGGCTCGGGCCCGGGCCGCGGTCACCGAGATCGCGACGGCCAACAATGTGCCGCCGGAGAATCTGATCACGCCCGATACGGTCCGCCGGATCGCGTGGGAGCCGCCGGCGGACGTCAGCGTCGAAAGCATCGAGGCGGCCCTGCGCGCGCATGGTGCCCGCAATTGGCAGGTCTCGCTCGTCGGTGCCCCGATCGCGGCCGCGTTGGCGACGGACGCGAGCTAGATCCCGAATTCCGCGCGGCAGGCGTCGGTCAGGCCCTCGATTGTCACGTCGACCGTGTGCTTCCGTTGCCACGTGTCCCGATCGAGCAAGAGGCGGCGCCTGACCGCGCGTTCGCCCCGGCGTTCGACCCAGTCGATGCCGTCGGGCACGTAGCCGAGCTTTTCCGAGACGCGGAACGACGGTGCGTTGTCCGCGAACGCCGACGATGTCGCCCGAAGCGCGCCGAGCCCGATGAACGCGAGGTGCAGCACGGCGGCTCGCATCTCCGTACCCATGCCAACGCCGTGGAATTTGCGCCCTAACCACGACCCCGTGTTGACCTCGCGCACGATCCCGAAGTCCTTCCCGGTCATCGCCTGGGTGCCGACGACCTCGTCACCGGCCAGCACGACGAAATGCACGTTCCAGTGCGCCGGGACGGACTGCGCACGTTGCAGCCAGTGGTGCGTGATCGTCGAACGGGCCCGGGCCGCCGGCTCCACGTCCGTCCACGGCACCTCGAAGGGCTGGAGTCCGGCATCGTGTACGCCGTCGAACGCGAGATCGGCGAGCGCGGCCAGCTGGTCGTCGTCGGGGAGGCACAAGGTCAGTCGAGGCGTTGTCAGACGCAATCCGACGAGAGGATAGTGATCGCTGCGCACGGTTCATTGTCGCGTCCGGCGGGTGCTTCGGTCGCGGCATTTTTCGTCGGGAGGCAGACGGCATGGTCGGTAGCGGGCTCGTGCTCGGCGGCGGTGGCGTCACCGGCATCGCCTGGGAGATCGGCATTCTTCGCGGGCTCGCCGACGCGGGTCTCGATGTCACGGACGCGGACGTGATCATCGGTACGTCTGCCGGTGCCGTCGTCGGTGCGCAGGTCACGTCGGGCGTGCCGATCGTCGAGCTGTACGACCGCCAGATCGCGGGTTACGGTCACGAGATCGCGGCGGAAATGGGCTCGAAGCTGATGCTCTCGGTCGCGATCGCGGCGCTCCGGCACGGCCGGTCGCCGGAGAAGTTCCGCCATCAGATCGGCAAGATGGCGCTCTCGAGCGAGACGGCCACCGAGGCCGAGCGGTTCGCCGTGATCGAGTCCAGGTTGCCGTCACCGGAGTGGCCCGACCGTGATCTCCGGATCACCGCGTGCGACACCGAATCCGGCGAGTTTCGGGTGTTCACGCGGGCCGACGGCGTACCCATGGCAAAAGCTGTGGCGGCGAGCTGCGCGGTGCCGAGCGTCTGGCCACCGGTGACGATCGGCGACCGCCGCTACATGGACGGTGGCATGCGCTCGGTGGCCAACGCGGACCTGGCGGCCGAGTGCGCGACGGTCATCGTCATCGCTCCGATCGGCACCGGGATCGGCCCGATGACGCCGCTCGCGAAGCAGGTCGCGCAGCTTCGGGCGGGTGGCGCGCACGTCGTGTTGGTCGAGCCGAACAAGGCGGCCGAGGCGGCCATCGGCTCCAACTCGCTCGATCCGGCCCGGCGGGCCCCGTCGGCGGAGGCCGGCCGTGATCAGGCGGCGTCGGTCGTCGCGGAAATCCGGGCCGCCCGCATGATCGCGAAGGGTTAAGGCCGCCCGGGCGACCACGTCGCTTCGCGATCATGGGACGGAATAGTTGTGGTCTGCGCCACACGCGAGTCGGCTCGCGCGCTAACCTACTGGCGAGTAACATCGCGGTTGACGGGCGTTTCACCGTGCGCGAGGCTCACGATGTGGCGACGGCACGCGTGTTGCGGCCCGGCTGACCTGATCGATGCTGCTCTGGAGGCTTGGTATGCCCCGTTCCGCGGTTCCCCGCACTATTCGAGAGGTCGTTTTCGTCGACGGTGTCCGCGTCCCGTTCGGCAAAGCCGGCGGCATGTACGCGAACACCCGCGCCGACGACCTCATCATCCGTTGCATCCGTGAGTTGCTGGCTCGCAACCCGCAGCTCCCACCGGAGCGGGTCGACGAGGTCGCCGTGGCCGCCACGACGCAGATCGGCGACCAGGGCCTGACCATCGGCCGCACCGCAGCGCTGCTTTCCGGCCTCCCGAAGTCCGTGCCCGGTTTCGCGATCGACCGCATGTGCGCGGGCGCGATGACCGCCGTGACCACGGTGTCTTCCGCGATCGCAACCGGGGCGTACGACGTCGCGATCGCCGGCGGCGTCGAGCACATGGGCCGGCACCCGATGGGCGAGGGCGTCGACCCCAACCCGCGGATCCTGGCCGAGAAGCTCGTCGACCCGTCCGCTCTCGTCATGGGTTCGACGGCGGAGAACCTGCACGACCGGCTGCCCCTGATCACGAAGGAGCGCGTCGACGCGTTCGGGCTCGCCTCGCAGGAGAAGACCGCGAAGGCGTACGCGAATGGCAAGCTCCAGGGCGACCTGGTGCCGATGGCGATCCGTGACGCCGACGGCGCCTGGGGCCTGGCCACGGTCGACGAGGCGCCACGCGACACGTCCCTGGCGAAGCTCGCGACGCTCAAGACGCCGTTCCGCCCGCACGGCAAGGTCACGGCGGGCAACTCGGCCGGCCTCAACGACGGTGCCACCGCCTGCCTGCTCGCGGCCGAAGACGTCGCCGAAGAGCTGGGCCTGCCGGTCGGCATGCGCC
Source organism: uncultured Actinomycetota bacterium (assembly GCA_963797605.1). Lineage (GTDB taxonomy): Bacteria > Actinomycetota > Actinomycetes > Mycobacteriales > Micromonosporaceae > DASQPR01. The sequence goes on from CAWCPX010000017.1 coordinate 606,636, forward strand.
TGGTCAGCTACGGCTTCGTCGGCGTGGAGCCGGAGATCATGGGCATCGGCCCGATCCCGTCCACCGAGAAGGCGCTGCGGCTCGCCGGTCTGACCATCGACGACATCGGCCTCTTCGAGCTGAACGAGGCGTTCGCGGTGCAGGTGCTCGCGTTCCTCGACCACTTCAACATCGCCGACGACGACGCGCGGGTCAACCCGTGGGGCGGCGCGATCGCGATCGGGCACCCGCTCGCGTCCTCCGGTGTGCGGCTGATGACGCAGCTCTCGCGGCACTTCGCCGAGCACCCCGAGGTGCGTTACGGCCTCACTGCGATGTGCATCGGCATCGGCATGGGCGGCACGGTCATCTGGGAAAACCCGGCATGGGAAGGCGAGCAGGCATGACGACACCCGAGTTCCCCGACGAGGTCGTGACCAAGGCACTGCTGCGCTCGGTGCGGGTACCGGGCCTCGACAAACCGGCGGCGCTGATCACCCTCGACAACGGGTTCGACCACACCAAACCGAACACGTTCGGCCCGGCCGGTCTGGCCAGCCTCGACGCGGCGATCACCGAAGCGCTCGCGTCGGAGCCGGCGTTCATCGCGATCACCGGCAAGCCGTACATCTTCTCGGTCGGCGCCGATGTCACCGGCATGCCCCGGATCACGACGCGCGAGCAGGCGATCCAGATTGGACAGTTGGGTCACCGGGTGTTCCGGCGGCTCAAGGATGCAGGCGTGCCGACATTCGCGTTCGTCAACGGCGCGGTCATGGGCGGTGGCCTCGAACTCGCGCTGCACTGCCACTACCGGTCGGTGTCGTCCGGTGTCGCCGCCGTGGCGTTGCCCGAGGTCAGCCTCGGTCTCGTCCCGGGCTGGGGCGGCACCCAACTGCTGCCGCACCTGATCGGCGTCATCAACGCGGCGAAGGTCATCGTCGAGAACCCGCTGACGCAGAACAAGATGCTCAAGCCCGCGCAGGCGTTCGAGATGGGCATGTTCGACACGCTGCTCGAGCCGGCCGATTTCCTGGAGCGCTCACTGCTCTGGGCGGCCGCGGTCGTCTCCGGCGCCACGGTCGTCGAGCGCGCCGAGATCGACCGCAGCGATATGTGGGACGCGGTCACCGGCTTCGCCCGCAAGCAGCTCGACGATCGGCTCCACGGCGCTCCCCTGGCTCCGTACCGCGCGCTCAAGCTCTTGCGTCTAGCCAAAACCGCGGACTTCACGGAGGGTACGGCTGCCGAAGACGAAGCCCTCGCCGACCTCGTGCTCTCCGACCAGCTCCGCGCCGGGCTGTACGCGTTCGACCTCATCCAGCGTCGCGCGAAGCGGCCGGCCGGGGCACCGTCGTCGTCGCTCGCGAAGGACGTGACGAAGGTCGGCATCGTGGGCGCCGGCCTGATGGCGAGCCAGCTCGCGTTGCTGTTCGCCCGGCGCCTCGAAGTGCCGGTCGTGCTGACCGACCTCGACGAGGACCGGGTCGCGAAGGGCGTCGCCTACGTGCACGCCGAGCTCGACAAGCAGGTCGCCAAGGGCCGGCTCGGCGAAGGCACGGCCGCGAAGGTCAAGGGCCTGGTCACCGGCGACACCGACAAGGCCGCGTTCGCCGACGCCGACCTCGTGATCGAAGCCGTCTTCGAAGACCTGGCCGTGAAGAAGCAGGTCTGGGCCGAGGTCGAGAAGGTCGTCACGCCGGAGTGCGTGCTCGCGACCAACACGTCGTCGCTGTCCATCACGGCGATGGCGGCCGATCTCGAACACCCCGAGCGCGTCGTCGGCATGCACTTCTTCAACCCGGTGGCGATCATGCCGCTGCTGGAGGTCGTGCGCGCCGAGACGACCGACGACGTGGCGCTGGCGACAGCGTTCGCGGTCGGCAAGAAGCTCCGCAAGTCGTGCGTGCTCGTGAAGGACGCGCCCGCGTTCGTCGTCAACCGGCTGCTCACGCGGTTCTTCGGCGAGTTCTACCGGGCCGTCGACGCCGGCACGTCGATCGAGGCCGCCGATTCGGCTCTCGACCCGATGGGCCTGCCGATGCGCCCGACCGCGTTGCTGCAGCTCGTGGGTGCCGCCGTGGCGCTGCACACGGGCGAGACGATGCACGACGCTTACCCGGATCGGTTCGGTGTCTCGGAAAACATGCAGAAGCTCGTCGCGAGCGGAAAGACCGGGTTCCTGACGGCGGACGGCTCGGTTGACCCGTCGGTCGCGGAGTTGCTGACGGTCGGCGACGAGCCGCTGACACCGGAGCAGGTGCTCGACAACGCGGTGTCGGCGCTGGCGGACGAGATCCGGCGGATGCTCGACGACGGCGTGGTCGCCGAACCGCAGGACATCGACCTCTGCATGATCATGGGCGCCGGCTGGCCGTTCTACCTCGGTGGTATCACGCCGTACCTGGACCGTACGGGTGTCTCCGAGCGAGTCACCGGTCGGCGGTTCCTGCCGAAGGGCGTGGCGTCGCTGCCGTAAAGCGCGGGGGCGAGGGCGGGTTCGTGACTCGCCCTCGCCTGCGGCGGAGAGGTCAGAACGCGCCGGTGCCGTTCGGGGTGCCGAGGCCGGTCGGGCCGTCGTAGCCCGAGGCCGCCGTGCAGAGGTAGGTGCCGCCGCAGCTTCCGTTCGAGCCGCTGGTCACGTCGTTCAGCGAGGCGGTGTGGCTGTACGGGTACGAGCCGTAGACGGTCGAGGCGGTGTTGCCGGCCAGCGCGTACACGCTCGCGATGATCGGTGACGACGCGCTCGTGCCGCCGACCTGCACCCAGCCGTCGGCTCCGGAGGCCAGCCCGAGCGCGAGCAGGAAGTCGCAGAAGCTGCTGGTCCCGCAGCTGTTGTAGGAGTCGTAGACGGCGACGCCGGTGTTCGGGATCGGCGACCGCGGAAACGTCGGCGACCGTGCGGAACGCGCATCCGGTGTCGTGCTGCCACGCCGGCTTGACCTCCTGGGCGGAGCAGCCCGACCCGGCGCTCCCCCACGCGGTTTCGGTCCAGCCGCGGGCGTTGGTCGCGGTCGTGAGCGAGGTGCCACCGACGGCCGTCACGTAGCGCGAGGATGCCGGCCACTCGACGCCGTAGCCGGAGTCGCCGGAGGACGCGGTGATGGCGATGCCCACGTGGTTGAAGCTCGCGTCGGCCGGGAGCGTGGTCGCGTCCTCGGCGCCGCCGTAGCTGTTGGAGACCGCGACGACACCGGGCGTGGTGGCGGCGGTGTTCACCGCGGTGGCCAGCGGTGTCGTGTCCGGCGTGTTCGCCTCGACCAGCAAGATGTGGCAGGTCGGGCAGATCGCGGACACCATGTCCAGGTCGAGCGAGATCTCCTCGGCCCAGCCGTAATCGGTCGCGGGCAGCGGCGAGGTCGCTCCGTTCTGGTTGACCTTCTTGAAGCAGCCGTTCGCCGTCGTGCAGGGCGGCAACCCGTACGCCGCGCGGTAGGTGGCCAGGTCGGATTCGGCTTTCGGGTCGTCCTGGGCGTCGACGATCGCGACCGTCCGGCCGGCGCCGCTCGTGCCGGTCAGGTTGTAGGCGGAGATGAGTTTCGCCGGCGTCAGACCGACCGTCGTCGAGCTGCCGGTCGTGTCCGGGCGGGCGCCGTGAGCGACGGACGCGGATCGGGACGCGGTGCGCGGGCCGAAGTAGCCGAGGCAGCCGATCGTGTGACCGCTGGCGGCGCGGGAACACCCGAATGGCGTGACGCCGATATGCACGGTGGTCTGCGATGCTGGAAGAGGCGAGGCGGTGGGCTCCGCGGCGGCGGACGCAGCAGCGCCGAACACGCCGAGAATCGCGGCGGTGACCGCGACCGAGAGTGTGGTGCGCAGGGAATTTCGGAGCATTGTGACTCCTCGAGTAATTGGGTTCTGGGTGGGCCAATTACTGAGTCACGATGAATCTCGTATAGACGGCTGTCAATACTTGAGACACGTATGGATAGGGGTCAGACGTGAATTGGACACTCGAAGTCGTCGTGGTGCCGGTGTCAGACGTTGACCTGGCGAAGACCTTCTATGCCGACGGTCTCGGCTTCGTGCTCGACCACGACGTGCGCATCGGTGACGACGCCCGGATCGTGCAGCTCACACCGCCCGGCTCGGCGTGTTCGATCGTGTTCGGCTACGGCGTGCTGCCCGACATGGAGCCCGGGTCGCTGAAGGGCCTGCAGCTTGTCGTGCCCGACATCCGGCAGGCGCACGCCGAGTTGGTCGAGCGCGGTGTCGTGGTCAGCGACGTTACGGTCGTGGGCGAGAACCCCAGCCCACAACCGCACGAACTCGACAACGTCGGCTTCATCTTCTTCAGCGACCCGGACGGCAACGCCTGGGCGGTGCAGCAGATCTCGTCGCGTTCTTGATGGCCGCTACCAGCGGTTATGGATCTCCGGGCGGATCAGCTCGTCGTAGATCGCGTTGACCGCCGTCTCCACGGCCGGCGATGTCGGAGGCAGACCGGCGGCCTCCGCGTTGCCACGAGCCTGCTCCGGGTTGCGGGCACCCGGGATCACCGTGGTCACGCCCGGCTGATCGATGATCCAGCGCAAGGCGAACCGCGCCATGGGTACGCCCTCCGGCACCAGCGGCCGCAGCCGCCGTACGGCTTCCAGCCCGACGTCGAACGGCACACCGGAGAAGGTCTCACCGACGTCGAAGGCCTCCCCGTGCCGGTTGAAGGCGCGATGATCGTTCGCCGCGAAGGTCGTGTGCTCGTCGTACTTGCCGGAAAGCAGGCCGCTGGCCAGGGGCACGCGCGCGATGATGCCGACCCCGGCGTCGAGCGGCGGCCGGGAGCACGGCGTCGAGCGGCTTGAGCCGGAACATGTTCAGGATGATCTGCACGCTCGCGACGCCGGCCCGCCGGATCGCGGTCAGCGCCTGGTCGACCGTCTCGACGCTGACGCCGTAGGCCGCGATGCGCTCCTCCGCGACCAGGGTGTCGAGCGCGTCGAAAACGGCGTCCGACGAGTAGACGGCGGTCGGCGGGGTGTGCAGTTGCACGAGGTCGATCGTGTCGACGCCGAGATTCGCGCGGGACCGGTCGTTCCACAGCCGGAAATTCGCCAGGTTGTACGCCTCCGGCACCTGCTCGACCCGCCGGCCCATCTTCGTCGCGACGGTCAGCCCGGCATCGGGGCGTTCCCGGAGTAGCCGGCCGACGAGGCGTTCGCTGCGACCGTCCCCGTAGACGTCGGCGGTGTCGATGAACGTGACGCCGTCATCGACGGCCGCGCCCAGCGTCGCCATCGCGTCGTCTTCGCTGACGTCGCCCCAATCGGCGCCGAGTTGCCACGCGCCGAGCCCGACCACGCTGACAGACCGACCGGTGCGGCCCAGAATTCGATTCTCCACTCGACCAGCCTATGACCTGGCCGCGCCGGACCTAACGCTGGAACCATTTCTTGCCGCCGACGTCTTCGATCACGTGGTTGGCATCGTCGTTGTCGGTCGTCACGACCGGCGGCGTCCAATCGGTCTCACCCGAGGGCATCGTCGGTGTGTACGCCGCCGGTGCGTATTGCGCGTACGGGTCGACGGCCACGGGCTGCGCCGGCGTCGGCTGATGCGGCACCGTGGGCGGCGTCGGCGTCAGGTTGGTCGTCGGCAGCGGACCGGCGCCCGGCTGGTAGGGATTCGGCGCGTTCGGCGTCGTCGCGTACGGGTTCGTCGGCGTCGTCGCGTACGGGTTCGTCGCCGTCGGGTACGGGTTCGTCGCCGTCGGGTACGGGTTCGTCGCCGTCGGGAACGGGACCGAACCCGGGCCGCCCGGATGCGGGATCGTCGCGTAAACCGAGGCCGCGGCCCTCCCCGACCGCTTCATCGCGACCGTCACCCGGATGACGATGATGATCACCATGACCAGCACCACGACGACGATGATCGGGATGATTATGGCCGCGACATCGAAGCTGTTGTTGAGCGTGCCGAGACCGTCGGACCCGAGGTTTTTCTGCGCCGAGTCACGCTTGACGCCGGTCATCGTGGCCTGCGTGAAGTCGGTGCCACCGGTTTTCGCGCCACGAATGTCGGTGCCGGTGAGGTCAGCCTGACTGAAGTCGCTGCCCGTCAGGTCGGCGCCGGTGAACGTGGCATCGTGAATCGTGGCCTGGCCAACATGCGCGTTGGTGATCGACGCCCCGGTCGCGTCGACATCGTTGAGCGTCGCCTGCGTGAGGTCAGCCTTGTCGAGCTTCGCCCCGATCAGTTTCGCGCCGGTGAGATCGGCCTGGATCAGGTTGGTGTTGTGGAGCGACGCATCGGTGAGGTCGGCATATTTCATGTCGAACTGGGTGAGCTCGAGCCCGTCGAGCACGGCTCCGCGCAGGTCAGCACAGAGGAACATCTCGTCGCCGCCGGTCGGCTCGGCCGTGATGTGCTTGCCGGCGCCCTGGAACGGCTTGGCCGGGCAGCCCGCGGGCGCCTGCCGCACGGGCGCTGTCACCGACCCGCTCGCGACCGCCGGTGCCGCGCTGACGGCCAGACCTGCGACTCCACTGAGCGTGAGCATGGCGACCGCCACCGCCCACCGCGTCGTTCCGCGCACGGCGACTCCTATCCACATGCCATCGAGTGCACACGCCATCGATCGGTCCGCACGGCCGATCGAGGCCAGACTATGCGGAAACGAACGGGACGCGCCTCACCCGAGCTGTCGGATATCTACCTGAAACCCATTCACACCTGATCGGGTACGGGACGGCGGCGCGGCACCATCGGCATGCCACCACGCGGACGGAGCGTGACCCGTGGCGTCATCGCCACCCGGTGTCCGGGAGCCAACTCCAGCTCCCACCGCTGCGACGTCGCGGCGAGCACGATCGCGATCTCCATCAGCGCGAACGTGTTGCCGATGCACATGCGTGGGCCCCCGCCGAACGGAAAATACGCGTGCCGGGTCGGTGGAGCCGGGTTGTAGGCGCCGCCGGGACCGGTCAACCACCGCGCCGGTTCGAACGCGTCGGCATGCGCCCACGCGGACGGATCACGATGCGTGACGAACGGGCTCATCAGAATCGTGGCACCGGCCGGCACCTGATGCCCGGCGAGCACCACGTCCGCCTCGGCGTGCCGCAGCAGCACCCACGCCGGTGGGTAGAGCCGCATCGATTCGTCGGCCACGGCGCGGGTGACATGCAGGTTCGCGAGGTCCGCCACCGTCGGCAGGCGGCCGGCGAGCACGTCATCGAGCTCGGCGTGGAGAGCGGTGGCGGCCTCCGGGTGCTGCGACAGGAGGTAGTAAGCCCAGCTCAACGCGTTCGTCGACGTCTCGTGCCCGGCGAGAAGCAGCGTCAGCATCTCGTCGCGCAGATCGGTGTCGGTCATCGTGGCGCCGGTCTCGTCGTCGCGGGCCGTCAGCATCCACGAGAGCACGTCGTTGCCCGCTCCGGCCGCGCGCCGATCGGCGATGAGCCGGGAAATCAACGCGTCGATGCCGGACATCGCGTCACGTCGAGCCGCCATCGCCCGGGCACCCAGGCGTTTGCTCAGCGCCACCAGGATGACGTTGCTGCCAGGCCCGCGCATGGTCGAGTTGACGGCGGCGCGCACGGTCGCGGCATCGGCCGGATCGAGGTCGGAGGCGAAGACGGTCCGGGTAAGGATCCGCAACGTCGTCTCCGCGAACGCCGCGTGGACGTTGACGACCTCACCCTCCCGCCAGCCATCGACCATCCGCCGTGTCTCGGTGGCCATGACCGACGCGTACGACGCGATGCGCTCGTGGTGGAAAGCCGGTTGGATCAGCCGCCGCTGCCGCTTGTGATGCTCACCCTTGCTGGTCAGCAGGCCGTTGCCGAGGACGGCCCGCAACGGCGACTCCCCGCCGGTGCCGCCGCCCATGCCGGAACCGGGGCCTTTCGGAAACGCTCGCTCGTCGACGAGGACAGCCCGCGTGGCGGCCGGATCGGTCACGAGAAAGACCGGTCCGCGCCCGAGCCTCAGTTGGACGAAGGGACCGTGCGCCCTCGCCTGGCGTTCGAGGAATCGGGGCGCGTCGGTGGCCATGCCATACATGTGCCGCGCCCGACCACCGGGGGCGACCGGCGTCTCGACCTCAACGGCTTCGGTCATGTCGTCAATTCTGCCACTGGGCGATCCCGACCGGCCGCCTGCTGACCTTGGCGAGAAACTGCTGCCAGGGCTGCACCTTTTCGCCAAGGTCACATCGGACGGTCGCGCTGGATTCGCGGCCCACGGCCGCCGCATTGTCCAGCCACTATCATGGCGGCGTGGACCTTGGGCCTGCCAGCACACACCGACACACGACTGGCAGCCGAATCAACAATCGAGCGTTAGGCGGCGGGACATTAACTCCGACATGGTGACCGGCGACGACGACTCGACGAACCCGGTTCCGGAAACCGAGGAGCCGCGCGAGGCGTCGCGCAGGGACGAGCAACCAGCCGCGGCCCCGCTCCCCGCGCCGGCAAACGATGCCACGACAACCGATAGCGCCGCAGCAGCATCATCGGCGAAGAAGTCACCGCCACGGACGCCGCGCAAAGCCGGTCCACGCAAGGCCGGTCCGGCCAAGGCTGTGCCGGCAAAGGCCGCGTCAGACAAGGCTGTGCCGACAGAGGCCGCGCTAGACAAGCCCACGCCTGACAAGGCCACGCCCGACAAGGCCGTGCCGGCAAAGGCCGCGCTAGACAAGCCCGCGCCCGACAAGGCCGCACTCGACAAGGCCGCGCCCGACAAGGCCGCGCCCGACAAGGCCACGTCGACACGGACGGCGAGCCCGGCCGCAGTCCCGCCCAAAGCCATCAAACCGAGCAAAGCGGCGAAGTCCAGGGCCCGAAAGGGCGCGCCCGCACCCGACGGCGAACCCACAGCGAACCCAGCCCTGCCACAGGCAGACGCCACCGACGCCGCATCCGTCGACGTCGCCGGCGCTGACCCTCGGCTGGCCGACCTCGAACCGGTCGACCCCACACCTACCGACCTGACACCCGTCGACTCCACCCATGCCGAGCCAGCCGCCGCCGAGCCAGCCCCCGCAGAGCCAACCCCCGCCGAGCCAGCACCCGCCGAGCAGCACCGCCGAGCAAGCAGCCGTCGAGTCCACAAGCACAGACCAGACCCAAGCCGCGGGCACCGAACCCACCGACACCGGATCCGCGGAAACCACCCCAGCCGGAACCACATCGGCCGCCGGCCTGCGCTCCGCACAACCGCCCGCGCATCGCGCCACCGATCGCAAGCCCCGCCACCGCGCCCCCGGAGACCGCCGCGATGTCAGGCGCGTCATCACGGGCGTCGTCGCGGTTGCGGTTCTCGGCCTATCGGTGTTCGCGCTCGGCGCGTCCAGCACCGCTCATGCCAACTCGTCACTGGGCCCGACGCTTTCGCCGCTGCCCTCGGTCCCGGCGTCGCCGGTCAACCCCGACACGGTGTCCGTGGGCACCGACAGGCTCAACGGCCTTCTCGTCACCGCGACCGGCGGCGTCCTCTACTTCAACGACCAGGACAACAACGGTCCCGGCCTCAACGGCCCGACGGTCACCGCCCCGCCGCCTGCGGGCCCGGACCCGAGCGGCACGATCCCGCCAAGCCCCAACCCGGCCAGCCCCAACCCGGCCAGCCCCAACCCGGCCAGCCCCAACCCGGCCAGCCCTAGCCCGGCCAGCCCGAACCCATCCGCCTCAACCCCGGCAAACGCGATCACACCGAGTCAGACCGATTCCGGCCCGGGCAACCAGTCAGCGATCATCTGCGTCCGGTCGTGCGCGCGCGTGTGGCATCCGCTCCTGGTAGCCGCGGGTGCGGTGCCGACCGCTGGCCCAGGCATCTTCGGCAGCCTCGACACTATCGAGCGCCCCGACGGCACGCGTCAGGTCACGTACCTCGGGCATCCGCTCTACACGTTCGCGATCGATTCCATCGGCCACGTCACCGGCGACGGCACCCTCGACAGCTTCGACGGCATCGCGTTCAGTTGGCACGCGGCGACCGCGAACGGCCAGCCCTCGACGCCGTCGCCCAGCGGAGCACCGAACCCCAGTGAAGCGCCGAGCGGAGTGCCCTACCCCAGCGGAGGGACGGCACCCACTCCGACCCCGTCGGCAACGCCGCAAAATACGAACCCGACCCGGCCGGCCTGACGGGGAGCGTCTGTCAAGAGGTCGCTCTTACTCGCGTTCGACCTGTCGCAGGCCGTGTGCCGGCGTCCACCATTCGACGACGAGCAGCGTGGCGGCCTCGTTGAGGTGCGTGTGCACGACCTCGCCGATGTCGACCCGGAAGCGATCGCCGTCGGGGCCTTCGGTGATCGGGCCGGCCGCGATCGCCCGCCCGGAAATCTTCACCTCGCCCGGCCACTGCGCCTCGGCACCCGGGGCCGGGTCGATGGTCGCGCTGTGCAGGGCGAACCGGGGATCGCGACACAGATCAGCGCCCTTGCGCGCATTCGTCATCGAGCCGAAGGTCAACTCGCCGTCTTCGAAGACGGTCTCGATGCCGGAGATGCGCGGTGACCCGTCCGCCCGCAGCGTAGCGATGGTCTTGTGTCTGTGCGCGTCGAACAACGCGCGCACGCGCTTCGCGAACTCCGGGACTGCCTGCTCGACCTCATGCCATGCCGTCACCCATGCATGCTCCCACGACCGACCGACAATTCGGTTAGGGCGCCACTTCGGCCGACCCGACGAGGGCGGGCTCGACCGGGGCGGCACCGATCCCGCCGGCAGGCTCGGGTCGGGCCCAGAGCCGCTGACCCATGCGCCACGCCGTCACGATCACCACGACCGTCACGACCGGGGCCAGCGCACCGTTCGTGAAGCGGGCCAGGCTGATGCCGTCCGGCAGCGTGACGAAACAGGCGATCCCGACCAGCACCATCAGCCATCGCGTACGCCGCAGCGCGACCACGGAGCACACGGCGACCGCCCACGTCAGGTACCACGGCTGCGCGATCGGCGCGAGCAGCACTGTCGCCGCGAGCGCGAGCCCGGCACCGTAGAGGACGTCGCCTTCGCGCGCGCTGCTCGCCTTGAAGCGCCACCAGATCGCGACGAGGCCGACCGTGAGCGCGACGAGGGCGATGCCCCGACCGATGGTCAACCCCGGAAGATGCAGACCGAAGGCCTTCCCGAGGTACGAGATGGTGAGCCCAACGGCGGTCGGCGGCGACGTCCACTGCACGGAGTTCCCGGCGTCGGAAAGGGCTCCGATCCAGCCGAAACCGAGTCCGGAACCGAGGCTCGACCCGACCACGACGGCCAGCGACGATCCGACGATGAGCGCGCCCCGCCGCACGAAGGTCGCGAGGTGCCACCCGCCGCCCGTGGCCAGCACGGCGGCGAACGGAAGGGCGACCACGATCGTGACCTTCGTGGATATCGCGATGCCGAGGAGCAGGCCGCCGGCGACCAGCCACTGCCACCGGTCGGGTCGGCGGGCGATCACGGCGAATCCGGCCACGAGGAACCCGATCAGGAACGCGTCGCTGTGCATGCCGCCGACGAGGTGGATCACCACGAGCGGGGACGCGAGCGCGATCCAGATGGCCCGGCCGGGCGGCATCCGGAGCGCGCGGGCGAGCATCGGCAGGAACGCCGCGGCGATCGCGAGCCCGAGCGCGGCCAGCAGCCGGAACGTGACGATGGTGCCGGTCAGCGAGCCACCGACGGTGTACGCGAACCGTTCCAGCAGCAGCCAGATCGCGCCGTACGGTGTCGGGGTGGTCCGCCAGATGATCGAGACCGACTCCACCCACGGGCACGGGAGCGCCGCGACACCTTCGTGGTACGGGTTGTGTCCGGCGGCGTACACCGCGCCCTGACAGGCGTACGCGTAGACGTCGCGGCTGCCGTACGGCGCGGTGAGCAGCATCGGCACGATCCACATCGCGGCTGTGACGGTGGCCCAGGTCGTCGTGACGGCGTGTTGGAGGCCCCGCCACCACGACGTGACGAGCAACGCCGTTCCGAGGAGCCACAGCGACATGATCCAGTGACCGTGCGGACCTTGAAGGATCGAGACCGGCGTCACGGTGATCGGCAGTTCGACGAACGCTCCACCGAGCAGGCCGGCGACCATCAGCATGATCGAACCGGCGAATCCGCCGTAACGGATCGCCGCGAGCGGCCCGCGCGCACGGACAGACGGCGCGACGGCGGGCTCGAGCGTGAGTGGTTCGGAGTTCATCAACATTGACGTACCCCGGAAAGGCCGCTGGAAATCGTAAAGCGCCCGCTCGATGGCACGCGCGCGATCGTCCACCCGTCGGGCCCGGACGCGATGCACGCGGATGTACCGGAAACGGTGAGCCATTTCGACCATCGAATCCGGATCAGGACGTCACCGGCCGATGTCGCGTTGAACACGACCGACGACGCGCCGGAGGACACCAGGGTGCCGCCGGAGACGAACGGTCGGGGCGCGGCGACGGCGAACAGCTGCCAATCGGCGTTGTGCCAGATCGGGGCGAGGTAGGACGGCCGCTCGTTGACGACGATCGCTTCGCCGCGCGCGTACACGTCTAAGGGTTGGGCAGTCGGCAGTGCCACATAGGCCACCGCGTTGTCGCGCAGCCAGGCGCCGTAGGTGGAGGGGGTCAGCGTGTCGTCGTAGAACAGCGGGTTTCGGATCACGTCGACCTGGCGTTCCCAGCCTCGGGCGAGCGGCACCGCGTTGGCGACGAAGCGCGACTCCCAGTGGTCACGCAGCGGCACGACCTCGATGCGGCCTAGCGGACCGAGGGTGTCGAGTTCAGTCAGGAGCGGCTGGTAGAACGATGCTTTCGTCTCCGGCGAGCCGGCGTGCGTCACATCGTTGAGCAGCACCGGGTTCTGCCAGATGACCAGCGCGATGATCGTGAGCACGAGCGGCCACCGGCCCAACGCCGTGTAGGCCGCGATCACCGGGATCGCGAAGAGCATGGTCAGGCGGATCGCGTTGGAGCCGATCGCGGAGGGCACATAGAGCGCGAAGAGCAGCAGCACGATCGCGAGCACGGCGCCGACGCGGACGGCTCGGTAGGCGGCCGGCACGAGCACCACGACGACGATGGCGATCGCGACGTTCGTGCGCATCGCGTCGGCTGTGAAGGGCTGGGTGCCCGCGTCGCTGAACAGGGCCATCGGCGCGAGTCCGACAGCGGTGCCGATGCCGAGCGCGAGCGCTTCCGGGACGTGCCGACCCCACCGGACCCGCCGCCATCTCGGCCGGTCCGCGACGTTGGCGTAGGACGCCTCGGCGAGCAGCAGCGCACCGGCCGCGACCCCGCCGAATAGCCCGGCGACCGGGCTCGCGAGCGTCGCGAGGACGCCGAGCACCCCGATGCCGGCAAGTCGCAGCCATCGGGGACGCACGCGGTCGCCAGCGACGATGACCGCAAGTGCGAGCAGGGCGAAGGTGATGCCGAACGCGAACGTGACCCGGCCCGACACGATGTCGGCGACGAGGCAGACGGCGCCGAGGATGCCGCCGAGCATGGCCCGCCTGGCGCCGGTGCGCGTGAGCACGAACGCGAACGCGGCCGCCGACACGACCGCCGAGATGGCACCGAGCCATCGGGCGTTGATCACCGACATCACGGCCGGCGAGATCAGGCTGTAGCCGAATTGGTTCGTGCCGCCGTACCACCGTAGATCTATCGGTTTTCCGCCGAAGGCGCGGAAGAAATCGGTGCGGGCGACCTGCGCGCTGAGGTCGGTGCCCATCGGCGGGGCCAGCAGGAACGCGGCGGAGAGCACGACCGCGACCGCGACGGCGACCGTCACCGGCGACGTCAGCCACGCCCGGCCGGCGGTCGGGCTGGGCGCGTTGTCGGGGTCCAGGTCGCGCAGGTCGATACCGTCCAGTTCGGCTAAGCGGGAGGAGTCAGGCATCGAACGTCCGGTCGAAGGCCTGGCGCGCGTGGCGGGTCGTGCGCAGGTAGTCGTCGACGAACTCGCCCGCGTCGGTGCCGCCGAGCACACGCACCACCCCCGCAAGTTCGATGCCGTGTCGCGGCAATTGGTCGGTCGGGCGCCCGCGCACCAGCATGAGCGCGTTGCGCACCCGGCTCGCGGTCAGCCATGCGATCGACAGCGCGTCGGCGTCGATCTCGCTGATCAGATCGGCCTGCCGGGCCGCTTCGAGCGCGTCAAGGGTACGTGTCGTGCGCAAGCCCTCGATCTCGTACCCGTGGCGGAGTTGCAGGAGTTGCACCGCCCACTCGACGTCGCCGACGGCACCCCGGCCGAGCTTCGTGTGCATGAGCGAGTCGGCGCCGCGTGGCAGCCGTTCGTTGTCGACGCGGGCCTTGATCCGCCGGATCTCGACGATCTGCTCCTGCGACAAGCCGCCGATCGGGTAGCGGACCTCGTCGGCGAGCGCGAGGAAGCGAGTGCTCAGATCGGCGTCGCCGGCCACGTGACGAGCCCGGAGCAGCGCCTGCGACTCCCACACCTTCGACCAGCGCGCGTAGTAATGCCGGTAGGCGGCGAGGCTGCGGACGAGCGGACCCTGCCGACCCTCCGGCCGCAGGTCGGTGTCGACGATGAGCGGCGGATCGGGCGCCGGGACGGACAGCACGCGGCGGACCTGTTCCGAGATCGCGTGAGCGGCGGCGCTGGCCACGTCCTCGGGTACGCCGTCCGGCGGGTCGTAGACGAACAGCACGTCGGCGTCGGAGGCGTAGCTCATCTCGCGGCTGCCGAGGCGGCCCATGCCGATGATGGCGAACCGCATGCCGGGTGCGAGATCACCGGCCGCCGACATCGAGCTGTTCAGGATCGAGGCGAGCGTGGCGTCCGTGACGTCGGAGAGTGCCGTGCCGACCTGGCGTACGTCGGTGACGCCCACACCGAGCATGTCGGCGCACGCGATCCGGAAGAGTTCCCGCCGGCGGAGGGCCCGGACAGCCGAACCGGCGGACGTGTTGCCGCTCGCCGCCGCCCCATTCGCAGCCGCGCCGGAGTGCCGAGCCGCGGCCGCGCCACCGTGGCGGGCCGCGGCGGCACCGAAGCCCGAACACAGTACGTCGACCGTGCGGGGCACGAGTTCCCGATCGTCGGCGAGCAGGCGGAGCGCTTCGGGGTCGCGGGTGAGCAGGTCGGTGGCGTAGCGGGAGCGGCCCAGCACCTCGGCGAGCCGCAGCGCGACCGGCCCTTCGTCGCGCAACAGGCGCAAATACCACGGCGTGGATCCGAGCGCCTCGGACACCTGCCGGTAGGCGAGCAGGCCGCGGTCGGG
Source organism: uncultured Actinomycetota bacterium (assembly GCA_963797605.1). Lineage (GTDB taxonomy): Bacteria > Actinomycetota > Actinomycetes > Mycobacteriales > Micromonosporaceae > DASQPR01. The sequence continues at coordinate 621,783 of CAWCPX010000017.1, forward strand.
TTCGGGTTCGTCGGCGAACTCGGACAGCAGCGCCGGCAGCAGCGTGTGCTGGATCGACGCGGTCCGGCTGACACCTCCGGTCAACGCCTGGATGTGCCGCAACGCCCCGGCCGGATCGGCGAACCCGAGCACTTCAAGCCGGCTCTGGGCCGCCTTCGGGGTGAGGCGGAGATCGTTGCTGGGCACTCGGGCGACCGCTTCGAGCAGCGGCCGGTAGAGCAGTTTCGCGTGCAGGCGGCGGACCTCGGCGCTGTGCCCGACCCAGTCGGACCGGAAGGCCGCCACCGCGTCGCGGTCGCCGGTCGCTCGGTAGCCAAGAGCCTGCGCGAGCCACCGCAGTGCGGCGAGGTCGTGTGGCGTGGCCGTGCTCGGCACCGTGTGGGTGCGCCGGAGCCGCTGGAGTTGCAGCCGGTGCTCGACGACGCGCAGGAAGCGGTAGGCCCGCAGCAGGGCTTCGCCGTCGGCCCGGCCGACATATCCGCCGGCGGTCAGCGCTGACAGAGCCTCCAGTGTGGACGGTGACCGTAGCGTTTCGTCGGCACGGCCGTGGACGAGTTGCAGCAACTGGACAGCGAATTCGATGTCCCGGAGGCCGCCCGGACCGCGTTTGATCTCCCGGTCTAGTTCCTCGCGGGGCACCGCCTCGATGATGCGGCGCCGCATCGCGCGGATGTCCTCAACGGCTTCCGGGCGCTCGGCGGCGTGCCAGACGAGGTCGGCGAGACTGTCTCGCCAGAGGTTGCCGAGTGCCACGTCGCCGGCCGCGGGACGGGCCTTGAGCAGTGCTTGGAACTCCCAGGTGCGCGCGTATTTGCGGTAGTAGGCGAGGTGGCTGGCGAGGGTGCGGACGAGTGGGCCCCGGTTGCCCTCCGGCCGCAACGCGGCATCGACGGGCCACGCGACCTGGGCACAGATCTGCATCAGCTTGATCGCGATCGGTGTCGTCGCGGCCGGATCGTCGTCGTCGGCGCACACGAAGATGACGTCGACGTCGGAGACGTAGTTGAGTTCGTTGCCGCCGCATTTGCCCATCGCCACGATCGCGAGGCGTGTGTCGGCGCGACCCCCGGCCAGCCGAAACGCGGTCGCCATGGTGGTGTCGGCCAGGCGCGACAGGGCGGTCATGGTGTCGTCGACGTCGGCGGCGCCGGTCAGGTCGGCGGCCGCGATGCGGGTCAACTCCCGACGGTAGGCCAGGCGCAGCGTGGCCACATCGGTCGGTGGCATGTGGCCGTGGCCACCGTCGATCCGCAGCGCGCGCCACTGGTCGGGGTTCGCGACGAGGTGGTCGCCGATCGCGGACGACGCGCCGAGCACGGCGAGCAATCGCGCCCGCGTCGGCGCCTCGGCCCGCAGCGCGGCCATGAATTCGTGCGCCTCGTCGATGCGCTCGGTCGCCTCGTGCAGCCGGTGCAGTTGCAGCAGCGCCAGGTCGGGGTCCGCGGTCGCGGCCAGCGCGTCGAGGATCGCGTCGGCGCCGGGATCGGCCTCACCGCCCGCGCGGCGGGGCTGCTCGGGGCTGGCGACGATGTCGGGCCCCCACAGCCGCAGGCCGTCGGCGCCGAGCAGGTCGGCCGCCCGGGAGATGTCGGCGAAGCCGTAGCGCAGCAGCCGGGACGATGAACGGGCCGACGACCTCTGCGCCGGCCCTGACGGCGCGTGCGCACCGGGCCCGGTGCCGAGTGTGTCGAGCATCGGGGTCTGTTCCACAGGGAGTCAGTGTCCCAGGAGTGGGAGCGTTCGCAGTGGAGACGTGGCCAATTCGCCGCGAGCCACGGCCGCGAATCGTTGCGCGAACGGCTGCCACACGTCTTCGAGGTCGTCGAGCGCGACCGCGAACTCGTCGAGCACGATGCTTGCCTCGTCGTCGGGCAGGTCGCTCGTGCGCAGCCAGCCCGCGACCATGTCGACGTCGCATTCGATGTGGAATTGCGTGCCCCAGGCGCGTTCACCGATGCGGAAGGCCTGTACCGGGTATTTCGTCGAGGCGGCGAGCAGCACGGCGCCGTGCGGAAGCTCGGTGATCTCGTCTTGGTGCCACTGCATCACATCGGGCACGAAGGGCACGAACTGCCAGGTCGGGTCCTGTTCGGCGACGTCGCGACGGGCTACCAGCTTGGCTCCGAACTCCGGGCCGGCGGCACTGCGTTCGACCGTGCCGCCGTGCGCGGTGGCCAGAAATTGGGCGCCGGCGCCGATCGCGAGCGTGGCGACGTGGTGGCGGACAGCCTTGCGCAGGAGGCTTTCCAGCTCGGCGGACCATGGGGCGTCGGCGTTGCCCTCCACGCCCAGCACGACCAACGCGCCGTAACCGTCGAGATTGTCCGGAAGCGCGTCGCCCGCGTGCGGACGGCAGACCGTCAAGATGAGCCCCGCCTCGGTCAGCCAGTCGCCGAGTCGCCGCACATCATCGGTCGGATCGTGCTCGATTACCAAAGCCGTTACGTCAGTGCCCACGCGTACGAGGCTACCAACGATCGACTCCAAGGATTTGCTTGACATCTACGTACCGTTTGCGTGATCATTCCAAGCATGTCCTTGGAATCGGCCGGAGAACCGGCGCCGACATCAACGGAGACCTCGGCGCTGCCACCGCCGATGCTCGACGATCCGGTCGCGATCCGGGCGCTCGCCCATCCGATCCGGCTCAAGCTCTTCGACCTCGTCGGTCGAGAAGGGCCGATCACGTCCGCCGACGCGGCCCGTGACCTCGGCATCAGCCAGGCGCTCACGTCGCACCACATGCACCAACTGGCGAAATACGGCTATGTCGAACCCGCCCCGGCTCCCGACCAACGGGCTCGGCCGTGGCAGGTCACGCACACGTCGTGGGGGTTCTCCCGCACCGGCAACGACCCCGAGATCGGCGAGGCCGCCGAGGTTCTGGAGCAGATGGTCGCGGAGACCGCGGTCGGGCGGCTGCTCGATTGGCATCAGCGGCGCGACGCGTGGACCGAGCCGTGGCGCTCCCGATCCGGCGTCTGGCAGAGCCTGATCTACCTCACCGAGGACGAGTTCGTGGAGTTCAGCGAGGCGTTCGAGGCCCTGCTGACGCCCCTGGTCGAGCGGCGGCGCCTCGGCGACGTGTCGGCCCGGCCGGCGGGCGCGATGCCGGTCAGCGTGACCCTCACGACGGTCCCGCTCGAACCGACGCAGTCCGGTGGCTGACGCGACGGGCCCGGCGCGCGGCCGGCTCTGGGCACTCGTCGCCGGCAACCGCGACTACCGGCTGCTGCTGTCGGCCGGTCTCATCTCCCTCACCGGTGACGCGATCATGCTGGTCGGCCTCACCTTCCTGGTCTACGCGAAGACCGGCTCGACGGTCGCCTCCGGCATCACGTTGCTAACCGCGCTGCTGCCGCAGATCGCGTTCGGCTCGCTGGCCGGCGTATTCGTCGACCGCTGGGACCGGCGGCGCACGATGATCACCACGAACCTCCTGCTCGCGGCCGGGTTGGCGCCGCTGCTGGCCGTCCATCGCGCGGATCAGATCTGGATCATCTATCTCGTCTCCGTCTGGGAGAGCACGGTCGCGCTGCTGTTCGCACCGGCCGAGGCCGCGTTCGTGCCGGCCGTGGTGCCCGACGCCGATCTCGTCGCCGCCAACGGGCTCAACGCGCAGAACCGGGACATCGCGCGGCTCATCGGCTCGGCCGCGGGCGGCGTGATCGCGACGCTCGGCGGGTTCGGGCTGATCGCGATGGTCGACGCCGCCACGTTCGTCGTTGCCGCGGTGCTTGTGACGAGCATCAAGCACAGGGTGGTACGCGCACCGGAACCACCCCACGACGAGCCCACCCGCCCGAACATGGGCCGCGAGTGGGCGGACGGGCTCCGGGTCGTCTCCGGCACGCCGATGCTGCGCACGATCCTCTGGTGCTTCGCGGTGCTCGGCGTCGGCGAGGGCGTATTCGGCACATTGATCGCGCCGTGGGTGCATGACGTGCTGCATCAGGGCGGTGGCGCGTTCGGCCTGATCCTCTCGGTGCAGGCGATCGGCGGCATCGTGGGCGGGCTGACGACGGCCGCTATCGGGCATCGGTTCGCGGCGACCGCGCTGCTCGGATGGGGCCTGGTCGCGTTCGGAGCGATCGATTTCGCCCTCTTCGCGTACGCGCTGGTCCGCCCGGTCCTCTGGCCGGCATTCGTGCTCATGATTCTCGTCGGCACGCCGGTCGCCGTGGCCCACGCGGGCGCGATGACGCTCCTGCAGCGGCACACCGTCGACGCGAGCCGGGGCCGTGCGATCGCTTCGATCTTCGCGGTGATGAGCCTCGGCATGGTGATCGGCGTCGGGCTCGCGGCCACGACACCCCGATGGTTCGGCATCGTGCCGGTGCTCGCGCTCGCGCAGGGTGTCGGTCCGGCGCTGGCCGGTCTGCTGATGTTGACGCGTTCGGCCCGACAGAGGACCGATGATCGCGAGGCGGTGCCGGCGTGAGGCCGACCGGCCGGTTCCGCCGGCATCGGTAGGATCGCCAGCGTGCCCGAGCCCGTACGCCCTCCCGTGCTGCGTCCCGGTGACGCCGTCATGCTCGTCTCCCCCTCCGGTCCGGCGAATACCGAACGTCTCGCGCTCGGCATCGACATGCTGAAGAGCTGGGGTCTGCGGCCCGTGATCGCGCCCGGTGCCACCGAACAGCAGGGCTACCTGGCCGGGTCCGACGACGTACGGCTCGCGGGCCTCAACACGGCCCTCCGCGATCCGGAGATCCGAGGCGTCATCTGCATCCGCGGCGGGTACGGTGCGCAGCGGATCGTCGACGGTCTCGATATCGCGGCCGTCCGCGCCGATCCGAAGGTGCTAGCCGGCTTCTCCGACATCACGGCGCTGCAACTGGCGCTGTGGGTCCACGCGGGCGTGGCAGGGGTCCACGGTCCGATGGTCGCGTGGAACGCCGAGCGCACCGGCGACATTTCGGCCGCCTCGCTGCGCTCGGCTCTGATGTCCACCGACGATGTGGTGCTCACCACGCGGCCCGAGGAGGAGACCGGACCGTTGCGGGTCGGCGGCGCCGTGGCCGGCACCCTGATCGGCGGCAACCTCTGCCTGATCGCGGCGACCGTCGGCACCTCGGACATGCCCGACCTCACCGGGGCGATCTTGCTGCTCGAAGAGGTGGACGAGCCGCCGTACAAGGTCGACCGGATGCTCACGCACCTGCGACGGAGCGGCGCCCTGGCCGGAGTCGCCGGCGTGGCGGTCGGCCAGTTCACCGGCTGCACCGACGGCTGGAAGATCCCGATCGCGGACGTCCTGCTCGAACGGCTGGGCGACCTGGGCGTACCGATTCTCGGCGGACTGCCGATCGGCCACGGGCAGGAACAGTTGACGGTGCCGGTGGGCACGCCCGCGGTGCTCGACGCGGCGGCCGGCACCCTGACCGTGACCGCCGCCGTCAGCTGAATCACGATCCTTCCCACATACTGGGCGGTTTGCCGGAGAATCCCTGGTCACGGAAGGTGATTGTTTCGCCCGGATCAGCACTCCGGAGCGTGCCGGCGCGCGCCTGGTGCGAGCACGCAGAAGTCACGCTCGGTGTTCGGAGTAACGACGGAGCGTTGACTACTGACCGGTAGATATGGGCATTTTTCATATCGCAGCCGTATTCTTCGGACATGCAAACCCACGCCGCACTGCTCAGTGCCGCCACGGCCGGAGCCATCGCCCTCTTCGGAGTCGGCGTGGCTGTGCTCGGCCCCGCGGCTGTCCATTTCGGCGGCTCGGCCGCCTCCCCCACCAAGACCGTCCCCCCGGCCATGGCCCCCTCCCCCAGCACCAGCCGTCACGCCGACGCTGCGACCGCGATCGCCGCCATCGCCCCCGCGCCGACCGGCACCAGTCAGCCCACCGGCAGCGGCACGCTCACCGGGCCGAACCTGTCCGCCGCGTCGACGATGATCTCGGCGCTCACCAACACCAGCCACGACGTGACGATGAAGACGAGCACGTCGATGGTGCGCGGTTCGGTCAACCCGGCCGACGGCACCGCGCACGCCGTCGCGACGAGCAGCGGCCTGGAGATCTCCGAGGTCGTGGCACGTGGCAAGGTTTTCGTGGAGGCGAACCTCGGCAGCGACCTCAACAAGGAGGTCGGCATCAAGCCAGGCACCTGGATGCATCTGAACACGGCACAGATCTCGTCCGACAACGAACTCCTCGTGCAGCCCGACGGCTCCGACCCGGTCGACATGCCGGGCATCATGACCGCCGTCACCTCGATCCATCAGGTCGACGCGACCCATCTCGCCGGCACGCTGGACTTCACCCGGATCACCGGGCACACGCGGCCCGATCCCGACGAGGTGAAGAAGGCCGGCGCCGCCGCGAAGAAGGTGCCGTTCACGATCACGGCGGACGCGCTCGGCCGGGTCACGAACTTCCATGTCAACGCGAACGCGTTCGACCCGATCCTGTCGGTCGACGTCACCTACTCGCACTACGGCTCGGGTGCGGCCGTCGCCACGCCGCCGGCATCCGTCCCGGCGCCGCAAAATGTTTACAGTCTGTTCAATAACTGACCGCTAGGCTGGCGAGCATGTCGGTCGCCTGGGGACCCCTGATCACGGGTCAACTCGAGTACTACTGGGACGTGCACCTGAAGCCGAGGCTGCACGGGCTGACCGACGACGAATACTTCTGGGAGCCGGTGCTGGGCTGCTGGAACGTGCGTCAGACGGAAGACGGCGTCTTCGTGATGGAAGACGCGTTTCCGGCGCCGGAGCCACCGCCGGTCACCACGATCGCGTGGCGCATGGCTCACATCGCCGTCGGATGCTTCGCCGATCGCGCCACGCAGTTCTTCGACGTGCCCGACGACGGCGACACGATCCCCGGCACCGCGAAAGACGCCGTCGCGTTTCTCGACGAGACCTATCACCGGTGGTTCGACCGCATCGCCGCCCTCGACCTGGCGCAGTTGGCCACGCCGCTCGGCCCGAACGGTGGCCCCTACGCGGACGAGCCGATGGCCGCGATGATCGTGCACATCAACCGTGAGGTCATCCACCACGGCGCCGAGATCGGCGTGCTGCGTGACCTCTATCGCGACGGCGCCTCGTCCGCGCTGTGACCGGCTGCTACAGCGCGCCGAGGTAACGCTGCCGCTCGAACGGGGTCACGACGCGCCGGTAGTCTTCCCACTCCGCGCGCTTGTTGCGCAGGAAGAAGTCGAAGACGTGCTCGCCCAGCACCTCAGCGACGAACTCGGACCCGGCCATCACGTCGATCGCCTCGGCCAGGTTGCCCGGCAGCGTCTCGTAGCCCATGGCGTGGCGTTCGGCGTCGGAGAGCGCCCAGATGTCGTCTTCGGCGCCCGGGCCCAGCTCGTAGCCCTCTTCGATGCCCTTGAGGCCGGCTCCGAGCAGCACCGCGAACGCCAGGTACGGGTTACACGCCGAGTCGAGCGACCGCACCTCGACCCGGGCGCTGTTCGGCTTGCCGTAGGCCGGCACCCGCACCAGCGCCGATCGGTTGAGGTGACCCCAGCTGATGTAGGCGGGCGACTCGGTGATGCTGTTCGGCACGGGTTGCGGGAAGAGCCGCTTGTAGGAGTTGACCCACTGGTTCGTGATCGCGGCGTACTCCCGGGCATGCGTCAACAGGCCCGCGATGAAGGAGCGACCGACCTTCGACAGCTTGTTCGGGTCGGTCGGATCGTGGAACGCGTTGCGCTCGCCCTCGAACAGCGACAGGTGCGTGTGCATGCCGCTGCCCGGCTGGTCGGTGAACGGCTTCGGCATGAACGTGGCCCGCACACCGTGGGTGAGCGCGACCTCCTTCACGACGTGCCGGAAGGTCATGATGTTGTCGGCCGTGGTCAGCGCGTCGGCGTAACGCAGGTCGATCTCCTGCTGGCCCGGCGCGACCTCGTGGTGACTGAACTCGACCGAGATGCCGATGCGCTCCAACGCGAGCACCGCCTGCCGACGGAAGTCGCGCGCCACGGCGTGCGTGGTGTGTTCAAAATAACCGCCAGCATCCACGGGTACGGGTGCGGAGCCGTCCTCGGGGATCGACTCGATCAGGAAGAACTCGACTTCGGGATGCGTGTAGAAGGTGAAGCCCTTCTCCGCCGCCTTCGACAGGGCCCGGCGCAGCACGTGCCGCGGATCGGCCCAGCTCGGCGAGTTGTCGGGGAGCAGGATGTCGCAGAACATGCGGGCGCTCTCCCCCGACAGGCCACCCTCGAACGGGAAGACCTGGAAGGTGGACGGGTCGGGCATGGCGATCATGTCGGACTCGTACACCCGGGCAAAGCCTTCGATCGCTGAGCCGTCGAAGCCGATGCCCTCCTCGAAGGCCGACTCGAGTTCGGCCGGGGCGACCGAGACGCTTTTGAGCGTGCCGAGCACATCCGTGAACCACAACCGGACAAAACGGATGTCGCGCTCTTCCAGCGTGCGGAGGACGAACTCCTGTTGCCGTTCCACGGCATGCTCCCTTTAGCTGTTTGACCAGCGAAAATCTCGTTTTATCCGATGCGTGCCTACACGTCAGACCCAGTGTTCCGCAAGCCCGTTACAGGCAGATTACGCGCTCCGACGGCAGCGTACGTGACCGCTCTTCCAAGCCTGAGGCAAGATGGTGGTATGCCGAACGATCTTCCCACCGCGACTCTGCGGATCGCGCTCGCACAGGTCAACCCCACAGTCGGTGACATCGCGGGCAACGTCGCGATCGTCCGGGACTGGGCCCGCCGCGCCGCCGACGCCGGTGCGCACCTCGTCGCGTTCCCGGAAATGATGATCACCGGCTACCCGGTCGAGGACCTGGTGTTCCGCGAGTCGTTCGTGGAGGCATCGCAGGCAGCGGTCGACGCGCTGGCCGGACAGCTCGCCGAGGACGGCCTCGGCGACCTCGCGGTCGTCGTCGGTTACCTGGACGCCGACGGGCCGGCCCGCCTCAGCGCGGACACGATGCCCGGCCGAGGCCCCCGCGACGCGCTCGCGCTGCTGCACGGCGGCCGGGTCGTGGTCCGCTATTTCAAGCACCACCTGCCCAACTACGGCGTCTTCGACGAAGACCGATACTTCGTGCCCGGTAACACGCTGGAGATCGTGCGCATCGGCGGTGTCGACGTCGCGCTGACCGTGTGCGAAGACCTCTGGCAGCCGGGCGGCCCGTTCACCGCTGCCGGCCGCGCCGGGGTCGGGCTCGTCATCAACATCAACGGCTCCCCCTACGAGCTGAACAAGGACGACGTACGGCTCTCCCTGCTGCAACGGCGCGCACCCGAGGCCGGTGCCACGATCGCGTACGTCAACATGATCGGCGGCCAGGACGAACTCGTCTTCGACGGCGACTCGATCATCGTGTCCGCGACCAGTGAGTTGCTGGCCCGGTCGCCACAGCTCGGCCGAGGACCTGATGGTCGTCGACCTGGAGCTGCCGCTGGGCCCGGCCGGTGGCCCCAACACCACCGCCGAAGGCGACGACGCCATGCGCATCGCGTGGACGCGCCTGTCCGACAGCCTGCCGGCGCCCACCGGCGAGCCGGCGCTGCCCGTGATCACCGAGCGCATCACCGACGAGGCCGAGATCTGGCAGGCGCTGGTGCTGGGCCTCGGCGACTACGTCCGCAAGAACGGCTTCCGCTCGGTGATCATCGCGCTCTCCGGTGGCATCGACTCCGCCGCCGTGGCCGCGATCGCCTGCGACGCCATCGGGGCGGACAACGTGGTCGCGGTGTCGATGCCGAGCGCGTACTCGTCCGAGCATTCCAAAGACGATGCCGCTGACCTGGCGAAACGCACGGGTCTCGACTTCCGGACTATTTCGATCCGGCCGATGGTCGACGCGTTTATGGACAGCCTGCACCTGACCGGTCTGGCCGCCGAGAATCTGCAGGCCCGGATGCGGGGCATGGTGCTGATGAGCCTGTCCAACCAGGAGGGTCACCTGGTGCTGACGACCGGCAACAAGAGCGAGTTGGCGGTCGGCTACTCGACGTTGTACGGCGACTCGGTCGGTGGGTTCAACCCGCTGAAAGACGTCCCGAAGACGATGGTCTGGCAGCTCGCCCGGTGGCGTAACGACGAGGCGGTGCGGCGGGGCGAGATCCCGCCGATCCCGGAAAACTCGATCACCAAGCCGCCGAGCGCGGAGTTGCGCCCCGGTCAGCTCGACACGGATTCGCTGCCCGACTACGCGGTGCTGGACGCGCTGCTGACCGACTACGTGCAAAACGACCTCGGCCGCGACGAACTCATCGAGGCGGGGCACGATCCGGCGATCGTCGACCGGGTGCTCCGACTCGTCGATGTCGCGGAGTACAAGCGTCGCCAGTCCGCGCCGGGCACGAAGATCTCGATCAAGGCGTTCGGCCGGGATCGGCGGCTCCCGATCACGAACGCGTTCCGGGAGCGTCCACGCTGACCACAGCACGCGACTACCGTCCGTGCGGAGTCGGCGTACCCGTGGAAGGGTGTGTTCGTCGCTTTGCTCTGCTCACCCCGAGGCATCGCGCACGCTGAGTCACCGATCGCGGATCGAGCCTGCGCCGCCAGATTCACGACTCCGCAGCTCACCAGGGTGATGCCCATGAGTGAGCAGAGCAAAGCGCGCGGCAACGCCTCTCACCCTCAACGCGAGAACGCTACCGTGAGTCACTCGCTCCGATGTCACGTAACGTCACCATGGAAGAACGCGCGCCGACCGGTCAATCGGTCTGCGCGCTCCGGGCGATCGACAGCACCGCCAGCATCAACAGGTCGATCACCACGCCGCCCAGCGCCGAGAACTGATCGTCGACGAGCACGAACACCTCCGATACCAGCAGGTCAATCAGCACGGCCCGTTGAAACCACCCGTACCCGGCGCGGCGTTGTTTGTGACGCAGTAACCGCAGGCCTTCGATCACGCACGCGGCCGACGCGAGGGCCGAGATCGTGTTGCCGATCGACGCCACGTTGTTGAGGTTGTGCGAGAGTGTGCCCGGCCGGAAGATGTCGAGCACGAACAGCGACCCGGCCGTGACGACGGCACCGGCGCTCGTGAGGCACAGGAAGCCGACGGTGATGATCCGGCACGTACATGATCGCCACGGTCGGGCGGAAGAAGTAGTTGTTCGTGCTGGTCACGAACTTGCCGACCTCGTCCAGGAACAGGCCGAAGCCGATGCCTCCGGTCACGGCGGCCAGCGGCCGGGCGAGTGGGCCGGTGAACGAGAGCAGGATGGCGATCGTCGCGGCGAGCAGCAGGCCACCCCAGATCGCGTGCGCGATGTGCAGACCGTGGCCGCCGACCCGGGGGTATCCGGAGAGGGCGAGGGCTCCGCGCAGGATCAGGATCGTCGCGACGCAGGTGACCAGAACTCCGTGATATGCGCCGAGGCCCGCAGATCTCGCGGCAGGCCCCGGCTCAACATCCGTTGCCCCATGTCGATATTGTTCCGGCTCGGCTGGGACTACCGGGCCTGATCAGCTGATGTGGAACGGACCTGTCAAGTGTGAGTACGGCATTGCGGTGCTGTGTCCGTTTTAGGCGTGGGTTGATGACTGGTTCTGGGCGCGGGTCGGTGTCTTCCCTGCGGCGTATCCGGATCGCGACCAGTTCCCCAGCCCGATGCAACCGCGCCAGACGACGGGCGTCACGACGATCGGTTTTCACCCGATCCGCAGGTGCTTTCGGGATCAACGCCGGCGCGATCACCTCACACGCCACCCCCATCGACGTCAACAACCGGTGCAACCCGAACCCGGTCGGCCCCGCCTCGTAACACGTGCGCAGCAGACCCCGATCCGGGAACCGCCCGACCAGACGCCGCACCGACGCCTCATCATTGACAATCATCTCGGTATCAGGGGTCTGCTCACCCCACCGCAGGACCGCTACCGCGATCTTGTTCTTACTCGTATCCATCCCCAGATGGATACGACCCTCGCCACCAGCGACACTGGACATGAGCGGCCGGCTCCTTTCGGTAGTGGCTCCTTCCGCTACAACAGTGGATGACCCACGAGAGATCGCCCACGGGTGCAGCGCAAGTGAGCCGGCCGTTCCATGCTGACTAAAACGTGTGTTCGGCCGCCGGGAACACCCCGTCGCGGACCTCGTCGGCGTACTGTCGCGCCGCCGCGGTCAGCACGTCGGCCACGTCGGCGTAGCGCTTGACGAACCGCGGTGCCTTGCCGGTGCGCATGCCGGCCATGTCCTGCCAGACCAGCACCTGAGCGTCGGTCTCCGGGCCGGCCCCGATGCCGACCGTCGGAATCGGCAACTCGTGCGTGATCCGCTTCGTGACCTCGCCCGGCACCATCTCGAGCACGACCGCGAACGCGCCGGCCTCGGCGACGGCCCGAGCATCCGCGATCACCTCGTCGGCGGCGTCACCCCGGCCCTGCACCCGATAACCGCCGATGGCGTGCTCGCTCTGCGGCGTGAACCCGATATGCGCCATCACCGGAATGCCGGCCCGCGTGATCGCCGCGATCTGCTCCGCGACCCGTTGCCCGCCCTCCAGCTTGACGGCGTGGCAGCCGCCCTCCTTCATGAACCGGACCGCGGTGCGGAGCGCCTGCGTCGGACCCTCTTCGTACGACCCGAACGGCAGATCACCGACGACCAGCGAATGCGATGTCGCCCGCACCACCGCGCGTACCAGTGGAAGCAACTCTTCGATTGTGACCGGCACCGTGGTTTCGTAGCCGTAGACGTTGTTGGCCGCCGAATCGCCCACGAGCAGCACCGGAATGCCGGCGGCGTCGAAGATCCCGGCGGTGTACTGGTCGTAGCTCGTCAGCATCGCCCACCGCTCGCCGCGCTCTTTGGCCGCGATCAGGTCTCGGGTGCGCACACGGCGCGTCGGCGGCCCTCCGTACAGCGATGACACTTCCGCTTGGGTCATATCGCTCTCCTTGCGTCGTCTCGAGGCCGGCGTCGTCCTGCTGGATCCCGTCGCGGTCCCCGGAGTCGCCCTAAATCGTCCCACCCCGTGAGCACCGGCTGGCAGTGATCAGTGCAGGACATCACACCCAAAATCAAGATCAGAAGCTTCACATTGGTACGGTGTTCCGCCCGGAACCCGCCTCCCAGATGGGCACCAGATGCACAACCAGGAACCGTCGCCGGCCGGCTGGTATCGGAATCCCTACGGTGCGGGTCAGCGCTACTTCAACGGCGCCGACTGGACCGACGCGGTTTCCGACGACCCGAACATCGGTGGCACCGGCCTGCCCGGCGCGCCGGCCAGCCCAAGATCAACGCTGATGCGCGCTGCCCTGACCGCCGGCATCTTCCTGCTCATGGCGATACCCAGCACCTGGTCGGCCGCGAGCATCCGGTGGCTCTTCGACGGCTTCCACTGGACCGCTCCGGTCGAGGTCAGCGACTGGGCGCGCTACGGGCTGCCGGCCCTGGTCATGGCGATCGTCGGGCCCCGCATCTCCTATCGCCGACGCGACTGGCTCCTGATGCTGATCCCGTTCTACGGCTGGTACCTGATGTTCGTCATCGGCTGGCGGCTCGCCTACCTGCCCTATCGCGACTGGTCTCCACGCCCGGACGAGGCCGCCTCATGGCAGCAACTGCGGCACCCGATCCACCCGGGCGCGCTCCTCTACCGAATTCGCCCCACCGGCTTCAGCGTGCCGTAGCGGCCGCGAGCTGGGCCGACAGGACGGCGGGCGCCTCGGCGAGCGACGGACCGTACCAGGTCAGGTGCCGCCCCGACACCAGCGCGAACGGGACCCCCGGGAACTCCTCGGGCCCGTCGTCGGCGGTGAAGGCGTACGGCTCGTCGGGCAACACGAGCAGGTCCGGGGCGGCGGCTCGCAGCTCGTCGATCGAGGGACGCGGGTAGCGCTCGGCATCGTGGGCATAGAGCGTGGTGACGCCGAGCCGTTTCAGCACGTCGCCCGCGAACGTCTCCGAGCCCAACACCACCCACGGCCGCCGCCACACCGGCACGAGCGCCCGCGTCGCGATCACCGGAAACGGCACCGACCACGCGCGTTCGGCCGCGTCGAGCCACTCCGGTGCGGGCAACGACATCGCGGCGAACATGCGGGCGAGGCTGAGCAGGGCCTCGTCGAGCGTGCGTGGGTAGGTGACCCAGACCGGCACCCCGGCCGCCCGAATGGCCTCGACGTCGTCGAGCCGGTTTTCCTCGACGTTCGCGAGCACCAGATCGGGCGCGAGCGCGAGCACGGCCTCGACCGACGGGAACTTGCTGCCGCCGATCCGCGCGACGTCGAGTGTCGGTGGCTGGACGCAGTAATCCGTGGCGCCGACGAGAACCGTGGCGTCGACCGAAGCCACCGCCTCGGTCAGCGACGGCACCAGCGACACCACCCGCCTCGGCGAGCTTGGCACGCGCACGAGCGTCCCTTGATCGTCGCGCCACCCCGTGTCCACGCCACCGACTCTAATCACGCCCGCTTATCGTGTGGACTTCCGACGGAACCGGCCGCCCCATGCCCGATTTGTCGCGTGTCGACACACCCTCCGCCGCTTTTCCGACGTCACGGTGGCTAGAGACCCGCCGAGGCCACAGTGGCGTCGGAAATCCGAGCCGATCGGCGTGTCCCGTGGGCGTGTCGCGTCGCGTGGACGGTCGGTGGGACGGCGGCGGGGAGCAGCGTCTACGCGAAGTCGTCTTCCCAGAACTCGCCCGGGTTTCGGTCGTCGGGCGTGCGCTTCTCCTCGGAGGTACGCATTTCGACGCGGCGGATCTTGCCGGAGATCGTCTTCGGGAGCTCGGCGAACTCGAGTCGCCGGATCCGCTTGAACGGTGCCAGGCGCTCGCGCGCGAACACGAGGATCGACCGCGCGGTCTCGGCGGTGGGTTCGTGGCCCGCGGTCAGCGTGACGAACGCTTTCGGCACCGCGAGTCGCAGCGGATCGGGCGATGGCACCACGGCGGCCTCGGCGACGGCCGGGTGCTCGATCAGCACGCTTTCCAGCTCGAACGGCGAGATGCGGTAGTCGGACGCCTTGAACACGTCGTCGGTGCGCCCGACGTAGGTGATGTAGCCGTTGTCGCCACGGACCGCCACGTCGCCGGTGTGGTAGACGCCGTCGCGCATGACCTCGGCGGTGCGCTCCTGCGAGTCTTGGTAGCCGACCATCAGCGAGATCGGCCGGGCGTCGAGGTCGATGCAGATCTCGCCCTCGTCGCCGTGTTTGCCGGTCAGCGGGTCGACCAGCACGATGCAGTAGCCCGGCAGCGGACGGCCCATCGAGCCCGGAATGAGCGGCTGGCCGGGCGGGTTTCCGATCTGCGCGGTGGTCTCGGTCTGCCCGTAACCGTCGCGGACGGTGATGCCCCAGGCCGCCCGGACCTGCTCGATGACCTCGGGGTTCAGTGGCTCGCCGGCGGCCACGCACTCCCTGATCGGCACCTCCCACGCAGCGAGATCGGCCTGGATGAGCATGCGCCAGACGGTCGGCGGTGCGCAGAACGAGGTCACGCCGCACCGCACGATCGCGTCCAACAGGGGCGCCGCCGCGAATCGCTGCTGGTTGACGATCATCACGCAGGCGGCGGCGTTCCACGGGGCGAACAGGTTGCTCCACGCGTGCTTCGCCCAGCCCGGCGAGGAGATGTTGAGGTGCACGTCGCCGGGGCGCAGACCGATCCAGTACATCGTGGAGAGGTGCCCGACCGGGTAGGACGTGTGGGTGTGCTCGACCAGCTTCGGTTGGGCGGTGGTGCCCGACGTGAAGTAGAGCAGGAGCGGGTCACCGGCGCCGGTCGGGCCGTCTTCCGACGAGTCGTGCAACGACGTGTACGAGTCGTCGTAACGCAGCCACCCCGGCATGTCGGCGCCGACGGCGATGCGGGTCCAGTCGCCGGGCACGTCGGCGAAGCGCTCGACATCGGTGGACCGCGCGATCACGTGCGCGACGTGACCCCGCTCGACCCGGTCGGCGAGATCGAGCGGCCCGAGCAGCGTCGACGCGGGGATGATGATCGCCCCGAGTTTGATCGCGGCCAGCATCGTCTCCCACAGCTCGACCTGATTGCCGAGGATCAGCAGGATGTGATCGCCGCGGCGGACGCCCTCACTGCGCAGCCAGCCGGCGAGTTGCGACGACCGGGCCGACAGCGCGCCGAAGCTCCACGTGCCGTCGCTGCCGTCGTCTTCGACGATCCGCAGGGCCGGGTCGTCGGCGTGCTCGACCGCGAGGACACCGTCGAACCAGTCTCGGGCCCAGTTGAAAGACTCCAGCTCCGGCCACGAAAAGCCCGCGTAAGCGGTGTCGTAGTCGTCGGCATGCGCGAGCAGGAAGTCGCGGGCCGCGCGAAACGTGTCGATCTCGGTGTCGTCAACCACGTCGCCAGCCTCTCGGACATTCCCGACCCGCACAAGACCACAACCCGCCGGACCTCACGCTTCCACAGTTTCGAACAGGACGCGCCGTTGCGTCGGATCAGCCACCGTCAACCGGACCGGCCTGCGTTGCCCGATGACCAGGCCGGCGCCCTCGCAGCGAGCCCGGACGGCCGGGCTGTCGATCGCGACGACACCCCGGGGCGGGGCGTCGTGCTTCGGGGCGTCGACGTCGAGCACGGCGGCGTCGAACTGCTCGCCCACCCGGCCTTCGAGCAGCACTGCCTCGGCCAGGTCGACGGCACCACGCTCGGCGGCACCAGCGACCCGATCGGTGGAGGTCATCACGTCGGGGAGTTTCGGCAGCGCCGCGCGAACCCATGCCGGCACCTCCACCCCGGCGAAGAGCGCGAGACAGACCTCGGTCGCGTAACGGTCGGCCAGACGGCGCAGGGGCGCGGTCACGTGCGCGTAGGGAGCGGCGACGCCACCGTGCTCGATCAGAGACGGCAGCGGACCGTCGAACGCGCAGTAGCCCGCGCCCCGCATCAGCTCCGCTGACTGATCGAGAAACGCGGCGCCCCGAGGATCGCTGCCGTCGACGGCTCCGATGACCCGGCCCGCGCTCGCACCGTCGGGCCAGTCGATGCCCAACGGAGCGGCGGCCGCCTTCAACTTGGCGATCGCCTGCGGATCGGGGCGGGGCATCGTACGCAGCAGACCGATCTTGCCGTTGATCATTATCTCGGCCGCCGCCATGCCGGTGAGCAGCGAAATCTGAGCGTTGAACTCTTCGATCGGCAGCGGCGCCGCGAAGATGAGCTGCCACCCGCCATCGACCGCCTCGACCTCCTGCGACGGGATCGGCAGGTTGATAGCGCCCCGGACCAGGCCACGCTCGACGAGCAGCTTACCGATCTCGGGCAGCAGCGCGATCGACTCGAGCGGGCCGCTGACATCACCCGCGTCGATCGAGGCCGCGACGGCCGGGTAGTTGAGTTTGGCGCGGCTGCGGATCGTGGCCCGTTCGACTCGGACCGCCGAGGTGGCGCCGTCGGAGTCGAGATCAATCGTCCAGAGGACGGCGGCCCGGACCTGATCGGGCAGGAGGCTGGCCACGCCCTCGGAGAGGTTCGCCGGGTGCAGCGGCACCTTGCCGTCGGGCAGATAGACGGTCTGGCCACGGTGCCACGTGTCGGCTTCCAGCGCGCCGCCCGGAGTCACGAACGCGGACACGTCGGCGATGGCGTAGTAGACGCGGTAACCGCCGCCGATCCGCCGCTCCAGACACATCGCCTGGTCAAGGTCATCGACGAGGGCGGGTCGATGGTGACGAACGCGATGTCGGTGCGGTCGAGCCGGAGCATCACCGGGCCGGTCGCGGCGATCGTGTCGGCTTCGCGCTGCGCTTCGGGCGAGAACTCCGAAGGCAGCTTTAACTCGTGACGGAGGGCGCTGAAGTCGATTTGAGGCGCGACGAGACGGCGGATAACCATCCGTCAGTCATACCAGCGCGTGGCGACATCGTCTTGGCGAGGCGCGAGTCAACCTTCGCCGCCGATCCCATCACGGTCTTCGCCGCGCAGTCGGGGCCAGGCCCTGTCTCAAAGCTGCCGTTCGGCTGCGCCGCGAGCGGCTCGCTCGAACGGACGTCGAGACAGGGCCTACCGTCACCGCTCGTGGCACCGACTGCGCGGCGCCCTGGCCACGCGTGCCTTCCGAGGACTCACCGTGCCAAGCGCACGGTCGACCGACGGGCCGCCGCCTTGCGAGCCGGGGCCTTCCGTGCGCTCTTCTTCGCCGCGGCCTTCTTCGCCGGGGCTCGCTTGCTCGCCGCCGACGTGCGCTTTCGCCCCGGTGCGGACGCCGACGTCCGTTTAGCGACGGTGGGCCGCGCGGCCTTGCGGGGCGTGCCGGTCCGGGCCACCGTGGTCCGGGTCGTCGTCCGCTTGGCCGGGGTCGCTCGCTTCGCCACCGCCTTCTTCGCCGCCGCCCGCTTGACCGCAGTGCCCTTGGCCGGAACCCGCTTGGTCGCCGTCGCCTTGCCGGCGGTGGTCTTCCGAGCGGCCGTCGTTTTCGTGGCGGCGGTCGTCTTCTTGGCCCGCGTTCGCTTGGCTGCCGTGGTCTTCTTCGCCGCCGTGGCCTTCCTCGCCGCCGCGGCCTTCCGCGCCGCGGTGGCCTTCCGGGCGGCTCCGCGGTGGTCTTCCGGGCCGCGGCGGTCTTCTTCGCGGCGGCGGTCCGCTTGGCGGTGATGGTCTTCTTGGCCACCGTCCGTTTCGCGGTCGTGGTCTTCCGGGGCCGCGTCGCGGCGGTCGCCTTCCTCGGCCGAGTCCCCGCCGTTGCCTTCCGCGCTCCCGTGGTCGCTGTGATCCGACGGGTCGCGGTCGTCTTCCGCGCCGCCGAGGTCGTCTTCCGGGCAGCCGTCGCCTTACGCGGCGCGGCCGCCTTCTTGGCCGGGGTCGCCTTTCGCGCCGCCGTCGTCTTCCGGGCGGTCGTGGTCTTGCGGGCGGTCGTGGTCTTGCGAGCGGTCGTGGTCTTCCGGGCCGCGGTGGTCTTCCGGGCCGCGGGCTTCGCGGCCCGGTGGCCTTTCGGGCGGCCGTCGCCTTCTTCGCGGGCGCCGTCTTCTTCGCCGCCGCCCGCTTCGCCGGCACCCTCGCGGATGTTGTCCGTTTCGCGGCGGTCGTCCTTTTAGCCGCCGCTGACGTGGTCTTTCGCGCGGTCGTCTTCTTCGCGGCCGTGGTCTTCTTCGCGGCGGCTCGCTTGGCCGGCGCCTTCTTCGCTGCCGCCTTCTTCGCGGGTGCCTTCTTCGCCGCCGTACGCGTCGTGACCGCCTTCTTCGCCGGCGCCTTCTTGGCCGCGGTCGTCTTCTTCGCCGCCGTGGTCTTAGCCGGCGTTTACGCAGGGTGGCGCGGTCGCCGACAGCGTCCTTGGCGCTGTTCTCTGGCCGCGGTGGTCTTCTTCGCCGGGGCCGTGGTCGTCTTACGCGCGGCCGTGGTCTTGCTAGCCGGCGTGGTCTTACGCGCGGTCGTGGTCTTGCGAGCCGTCGTGGTCTTGCGCGGGCTGCAGTCTTACGGGCCGGTGCCGTCTTCTTGGCGGCCGTGGTCTTCTTGGCGGCGGTCGTCTTCTTCGCCACGGTCGTCTTCTTGGCCGGAACCCGCTTCACCGCGGTCGTCTTGTTCGCCGGCGTCGTCTTCGCCGCCCCCACGGTGCGCTTTGTCGCGGTCGCCTTCGTGGCCGTGGTGCCCGTGGCCCGCACCGTCGTCGTAGAATCCGGGACGACGATCCGGATGTGATCGCGCGGCTGGAGCTGCTGCTGCGGAGCATGGCCGCGGATGTCAGCGCGCAGGGCCGCTGCACGGTCGCGGTGGAATGTATCCGTACCGGCGCGCCGGCGATGATGGATGCTTCGTTCCAGCATGCGATCGAAGCCGCGAGCACGGCCTGTGCCGGCGGCAAGTCGATTCGCATGCCGAGCGGCGCCGGTCACGACGCCCAGGTACTCGCAACCGTGATGCCGTCGGCGATGCTTTTCGTGCCCTCGATCGGCGGCATCAGCCATCACTGGACCGAAAACACCGATGACGCCGACATCGTCACCGGCGCCGAGGTCTATGTTGACGCCTGCCGGCGACTGCTGAAAGGCTAGAGTACCCGACATCGGCTACCGCGGGAGAGGACATGGCGGCCGAGCCCAAGCCGAAGCATTCGATCAGGGACATTCCGATCGCAGTCTGGACCCTGGGCTTCGTCTCGATGCTGATGGACATCTCATCGGAGATGATCCACGCCTTGCTGCCGGTCTATCTGGTCACGGTGCTCGGCGCCTCGATGGCGACGGTCGGGGTCATCGAGGGCATCGCCGAGGCGACGGCGTCGATCACAAAGATATTTTCCGGCGCGCTTTCGGACTGGCTCGGCAGGCGCAAATGGCTCGCGGCCTTCGGCTACGGCCTCGCCGCATTCACCAAGCCGGTGTTTCCGCTGGCGCCTGATATCGGCTGGCTGGTCGCGGCGCGCTTCGTCGATCGGATCGGCAAGGGTATTCGCGGCGCGCCCGCGCGATGCGCTGGTGGCGGAACTCGCGCCGGATCATCTGCGCGGCGCGAGCTTTGGTCTGCGCCAATCGCTCGATACGGTCGGCGCGTTCGCCGGCCCGCTGCTCGCCATCGCGCTGATGTGGTGGACGGCAGACAACTTCACGGTCGTGTTCTGGTTCGCCGTCGTTCCCGCCTTTCTGTCGCTGGCGCTGATCAGTTTCGCCGTGCGCGAGCCGGATCGGCCGCAGGGCCGGCGCCAGCGTGCGCAATCCGGTCAGCCTGACCGAAATGCAGGAATCTCGGCGCCGCCTATTGGTGGGTGGTCGCCGTTGCGACCGTGTTCACGCTGGCGCGGTTCAGCGAGGCGTTCCTGATTCTGCGCGCCCAGAATGTCGGGCTGCCGATCACACTGGTGCCGGCCGTGCTGGTGCTGATGAACGTCGTCTATGCCGTCGCGGCCTATCCCGCCGGCGCGTTTCGGATCGCATGAGCCGCGTACCGCTGCTCGCGACCGGAATTCTGTTGCTGGTTGCCGCCGATCTCGCTCTGGCGCTGCTGCCGTCGCTCGGCGGCGTCGCGCTCGGCGTCGTGCTGTGGGGGCTGCATATGGGATTCACCCAGGGGCTGCTGGCCGCGCTGGTGGCGGATACCTCGCCCGCCGAGTTGCGCGGCACCGCCTACGGATTTTTCAACCTGCTGGGCGGACTTGCGATGCTCGCCGCCAGCGTCATCGCCGGTGGCCTTTGGGATATCGCGGGACCACCAGGCACCTTCCTGGCCGGCGCCGGTTTCGCGATCATCGCGCTGGCGGGTTTGCTCGCCGTGCGAAGCAAGGTCACCGGCAAGGCCGCCGGCTGAAGCTGAGCGTGTCGGTACGCGAGCGAAGTTCTTCACCGGCGCCGCCCCCAGGAAATCGCGCTCCAGACCCGTTCGTGCAGGTAATACCAGGCGATCTTGGTGATGACCTCGAGACCCGCGATCGAACCTGCGATCTCGACCCTGCCGGTCATGAACCAGCTGATGGCAAACGTATCGAGCGTCCCAAGGTTCGCCAACTGACGGCCTTCAGAACCGACCTCGCATGTGTCTCCGCTCCACGAAACAGCACCCGGCATGCCTCCTGTGTGGCGTTGACAGAATTTACCATGCCGGCGCACCGGACCGCTTCACGATCGTCGTCTTGCCGCCGACTTTTCGCGTCCAGGCATCTCTCGGACCGGCCGCAGCCCGGTTCCGGACTTCTTGGACGAAGTGAGCGCTCTGATATGCCGCACCGTGGCGAACGTCGAGCACGCCGACGGCCTGGTTCTCAGCCAGGAAATGGAGTTGAAATGAGACTGATCATTGTCCTCGGCGCGATCTGCGCGCTGACAGTGCCGCTTCCGCCCAGACCGCCGATTGCAGCGCGATCGCGGATCCCGCCGCAAAGCTCGCCTGTTACAACAACGAGCCGCCGCCCACCCCAGCACGGCCCGCGACAGCCCGCCCCCAGCCGCCGCAAGACCGGCGCCGCAATGCCGCACGGCCACGAGGCCATCGACCAGCGAAAGCAGCAAATACATCGACCAGATCGGCGAGGAAGACGCCATCGTCAGCGCCAAGATGCGGGGCATCTGCCGCGGCTGCTGAGCGGTTGCGCATTTCCAGCCGCAGCAACGCGCTTCGGCGCAAAAAAGCCCCGGACGATGCCGGGGCTTTTAATTTGTCGAGGGAGGAACCTACAGGCCCCGTCGTTGCCAGTACTTGCTCAGTACTTGGCGACAACCGGGACCACCGAAGTTGAACTTGTAGTTCACGCCGACCAGGAACTGCTCGACTTCAAGCTTGGTGCGGACGACGTCCGCGAAGCCGACGGTGTTCGGGCCGTTGCAACGAAGGTCACGTCCTTGTTGCCGAAGTCCATATAGTTGAACTCGCCGAACACCGACCAGCCGCGGGCGAACATGCCATTCAAGACCGCCGCCGACGGTCCAGCCCTGGCGATTAACGCTAGCGCGGTTTCAGAGACGAACGGGGTCGGGAACGAAGCCGTTGAAGGTGTGATCGACGCGGGTCCAGGCGCCTCCGCCCTTGACGTAACCGAGCAGCTGGCCGGCGTGAAGAGATAGCCAAGCGCGGCCGGTGACGGTGAACATGTCCTTCACCTGGTTGACCGAATTAAACGAACCGACCGGAAAGCCCGGGAAAGCGGTCGGATGAAGTGCGTGCTGCCGACCCTGCCGTAGTCATACATGCCCTGGATGCCGATCACCCAGTTGCTGGCAAACTGGTAGTCGCAACCGATCTGACCGCCACCGATGAAGTCGGTGCCGTTGCTGCCGCCGAAATCGTTATTCGGAGCGACGGCGCATGCCATCGACCTTGGCGACCTGGGTCTGATGCGGCCGCTCCCAACCACCGCCGACATTGCCGCCGATGTAGCATCCGCTCCAGCTATAAACCGCGACCGGGACCGGGGGCGGCGCCTTGGTGTAACGGGGCGCCATGTCGGCCGCAACGGCCGATCCGGTCATCGCAATCGCTGCGAGCATTCCAAAAGCAAAATTCTTCATTTTGATTTCCCCTTGCCCAAATTGCGAAATTGTCAGAATTGCTTTTAATGGAATTGGGCCGGCAATGCTGTGGCGTGACAGACACAGTCGCGCGGAAGATTTCAGCCTCAAAGTTCCCGAAACCAAGTATTTGCGACACTCAATTTGCCGGCGCCGAATGCACCTCTGCGCCATCAAGGTTTGCGAATCGCAAGTGGCGTTCCGGCGACAACGAGTCACGTCGGATTGTCTTGGGATTTTCTTGCAAACCGCTGAATTTACGGCCATTTTCGAACCATGGAAGACAAAGTTCCCTGACATGCTGCTGCTTCAGGCCCTCCCCACCTCGATCGGCGCCGCCGCCATCGCGCCGGCGTTGCTGGTGCTGTGGCTCGTCATCGCCGCCGACGAGCGCCCCGGCCCGCCTGCGCGGGTGTGGCTGGCCTTCATGCTCGGGGCCGCCAGCATTTCGCTGCTGGGAATTGCGCGCGCGCCGTTTGCCGCGATTCTCGCCGTCCCCGGAAATCCCTGGATGACGCAGGCGCTGCGCTCGGTGTTCGGCGTCGCCGCGCCCGAAGAGATCGTCAAGGTGCTCGTCATCATCGCGGTGTCGGCGTGGCGCGGCGGCGCACCTTCGCGGATCCGATGGACACCGTGGTCTATGGCGCGGCGGCGGGCCTCGGCTTCGCGGCTTACGAAAACCTCGCTTATCTCGTGCAGCACGCCGACATGTGGCGATCGCTGGCCGCCTTGCGCAGCGTGCTGACCGTGCCGTTCCACGGCGCGCTCGGCATCATCGCCGGCGCCTATATCGCGATCGCGCGCGCCGGCACGGCGCTCGGCGCCAACCGGCATCATCGCGACTGGGCGCGCATCTCGAGCTGGTGTCTGGTGCTGTTCGCGCCGGTCGCGCTGCATGCGGCGTTCGATTTTCCGCTGCTGACGCTGCAGAAGAATCCGGATCTCGGATCCATCGACGCGGCTGATGCTGGGAACGGCAAGCGTGCTGATCGGCTTCAGCTCGATCGGATTTGCGGTGCGGCTGGTGCGGCGCGTCGGCCGGCACCATGCGCCGCGCACCGAGATCGCGCGCGAGCGGCTGAGCCAGTTGCGGCGGATGTGGGCGCTGCTGGTCGCGGGCGGCGGCGCGGGCTTTGCCGGCGTGGCTTTCCTGCTGACCTCGCTCCATCACTGGTTCGTCAATCCCGAGCGCAACGCGTCGCTGGTGCTGATCCCGATCGGCCTCACCTCGATCCTGATCGGCTTCGCGCTGCTGGTGGCGACCACGGCGGTCTATATTTTCGGCCGCAACCGGATGCGGACGTCGTCGGAAGGCTTTTCGTCCGCGCCCGAGGCGCCAGGCTGAGACTGTCGAATTGCGACCTCCGTCGTCTGATCTCGATTTCAATCAAGATCGACGAACAAATTTCACCCGCAAGCGTCGTACGAGCTATACTGCGCATCCATCGGCGCGGCAGGCATCGGGAGATTCCAATGACCCTTCCCCAGGACATCCGCACCAAAGACATCGAGAAAACTGCAGTCCGAAATGAGCGCCGCGGTGAAGGCGCATTGGAAAGCCTTCCTGTTCGAAGGCATCGTGCTCGCGGTGCTCGGCCTGGCGGCGATGATCGTGCCGCCGCTGGCAAGCCTCGCCGTCACCATCTTCCTCGGCTGGATGTTCCTGATCAGCGGCATCGCCGGGCTGGTCGTCACCTTCTGGGCGCGGCAGATGCCGGGCTTCTGGTGGTCGCTGTTTTCGGCGGCGCTTGCCGTGCTCGCCGGCCTCATCCTGCTGGCGCGGCCGATGCAGGGCGTCCTGACGCTCACCATCGTGGTCGGCGCCTATTTCCTCGCCGAAGGCGTCGCCACCATCATGTACGCGCTGGAGCACCGCCGCGAATTGTCCGGAGCGCTGGTCCTGGCTGCTGGTCGCCGGGCTGATGGACATCCTGATCGCGTTCATGATCATCGCCGGCCTGCCCGGCTCGGCGGAATGGGCGATCGGCCTTCTGGTCGGGATCAATCTGGTGCTCGGCGGCGCGTCGCTGGTCGGCATGGCGCTCGCCGCGCGCAAATCCTGACGGGCGCTCGCGCGCCGATTATGGGGATGACAAGGCCGGACGCGTGCGCTATAGAGCCCGCCATGATCAACCTCGCCACCAGCAACTATTGGTATTTTAGCTACGACAGCTCGCTGGCGGTGGGAGGATCGCGCTCAATCTGACGAATTGCAGCAAGAAGTCCGAACAGCCGCCAAACCTGGCGGCTTTTTTATTGGCCGGCAGGTTCCTCAACAACAGGAGCCATAGCCGTGTTGAGCACCACCGACGATCTTCGAATAAGCGAACTGAAAGAACTGAGTACGCCGCAAGAGGTGATGCGCGAGATCCCGCGTACCCTGACCGCGACGCGCGTCGTGATGGCGGCGCGCAACGCCATCCACGCCATCCTGAACGGGACCGACGACCGCCTGCTGGTCGTCGTCGGCCCCTGCTCGGTCCACGATCCCGTCGCCGCCGTCGACTACGCCGAGCGCCTCGCCGCCTTGCGCGAACAGCTCGCCGACCGGCTCGAGATCGTGATGCGCGTCTATTTCGAGAAGCCGCGCACCACGGTCGGATGGAAGGGGCTGATCAACGATCCCGACCTCGACGGCAGCTTCGACATCAACAGGGGCCTGCGGCTCGCCCGCAACGTGCTGTCGGCGGTGAACAATCTCGGCCTGCCGGCCGGCGACCGAATTCCTCGACATGACGACGCCGCAATACATCGCCGACCTGGTGGCGTGGGCGGCGATCGGCGCGCGCACCACCGAGAGCCAGATCCATCGCGAGCTGGCTTCCGGACTTGTCCTGCCCGGTCGGCTTCAAGAACGGCACCGACGGCAATGTGCGCATCGCCGCCGACGCGGTGAAGTCGGCCTCGCATCCGCACCATTTCATGGCGGTGACCAAGGGCGGACGCTCGGCGATCGCGGCAACCACCGGCAACGAGGACTGCCACATCATCCTGCGCGGCGGCCACCAGCCGAACTACGACGCGGCCAGCGTCGATGCCGCCTGCGGCCGAACTCGCCCGTGCCGGCGTGGCGCCGCGGATCATGATCGACACCAGCCACGCCAACAGCAGCAAGAAGCCGGAGAACCAGCCGCTGGTCGTGGCCGATATCGCCCGGCAGATCGCCGGCGGCGAGCAGCGCATCATCGGCGTCATGATCGAGAGCAATCTGGTCGCCGGCCGCCAGGATGTGGTGCCGGGCAAGCCGCTGACCTACGGCCAGAGCATCACCGACGGCTGCATCGACTGGGAGACGACGGTGCCGGCGCTGAACGTGCTGGCCGACGCGGTCGAGGCGCGGCGGAACTGCGCGATCGCGCAAATTCCGGGAGCGTTCGGCCTAATCTTGCACGCCTGAACGATCGTGAAGCGGGGCGCGGCGTCGTTCGGCCGTGCCTGCGCTCCCGATCGGCTCGATCGATGGCGGTCGCTAGCAGCCGCGGCAGATGCTCTTGATCTTCGGTCGAGGGCTGCGTTTTCCTTGCTCAGCGGATCGTTCGGATCGCTCAGGTTCTTCTCGTTGGGCACGTCGCCGGCGCGCGGCTGGCGATGACCGACCGGCGCCTGGATCGCACGGCTCTGTGCCCGAATTTTTCGGAACCGACGACGATCCGCCTTGCGCGAACGCGTCCGGGCCGCCGATCAGAACCATCAGCGCCACCGACAGGATTGTTTTTCGCATTTTGGTTCTCCCGTCTCTCTGTTTCTGTCTATCGCGCCGGAGCGTCGATCGTTGCGCAATTGCGGCGTCCCTGGGCGGCGCAGTCCTGCACCTTTCGTACATCGGCCATGGTGCCAAGCAACCAGATTCCGGCCGCCACCAGCACCACGAAGAAGCCGAGCATCACCGCGTTTTCGATGCGCGCGATTGCCCTCGTCTTCCGGCGGCTCCCGTTTTCCCTCGCCTCCTCCGCCATCGCCAGGTCACGGCTTCGGCGGATAGAGATGAACGTCGCCGCAATAGTCGACGATACGATACCGCGTTTCCGAGGATAGTTCACCTTCCCTGGAATTCGCATGCGACAAATAATTCGGGCCGATCGGCGCCTTGCCGTGGCCGCCGGGAATATCGAGCACGTAATCCGGCTGGCACAGGCCGGAGACGCGTCCCCGCAGGCTGCGCATCAGTTCCTGGCCCTGCTGCGATCGTGGTGCGCAGATGCGCCGTGCCCGGCGCCAGATCGCCATGATGCAGGTAATAGGGCTTGATCCGGCATTCGACGAAGGCCCGCATCAGGGCTTCCAGCGTCGCGGCATCGTCATTGACGCCGCGCAGCAGCACCGACTGGCTCACCAGGGGAATGCCGGCATCGGCCAGCCGCGCGCAGGCGGCGCGGGCCTCGGCCGTCAGTTCGCGCGGATGATTGGCATGAACGGCGATCCAGGTCGTCGCGCCCTCAACCCGCAACGCCGCGACCATGTCGCGCATCGATGCGCGCCGGCGCGGCCACGGGCACGCGGGTGTGGATGCGGATGATCTTGACGTGATCGATGGCGGCGAGGTCGGCCATGATCTCGGCCAGCCGCCGCGGCGACAGCATCAGGGGATCGCCGCCGGTCAGGATGACTTCCCAGATTTCCGGGTGCGCGCGGATATAGTCGAGCGCGTCGCGATAGGCGGCCTCCGACAGCGCGGTCGCCTTGCCCGGCCCGACCATTTCGCGGCGAAAGCAGAACCGGCAATACACCGCGCAGACATGCACCAGCTTGAACAGCACCCGGTCGGGATAGCGATGGACGATGCCGGGAACCGGCGAATGCGCGTCGTCGCCGATCGGATCGGCGTTTTCGCCCGGCGCGCTCACCAGTTCCAGCGCGCTCGGAATGAATTGCCGCGCGATCGGATCGTCGGGATTTTCGCGTCGATCAGCGCGGCGATGTCAGGCGTCACCGCGATCGCATAGCGCGCGGCGACCCGTTCGAGATCGGCGAGATCGGCGGCCGGCGCCAGCCCGCGCTCGACCAGTTCGGCGGGTTGCCGCAACGTCGCCGCCAATTTCGGATCGATCCTGTTCATGGCTCTCTCTCCGCCGGCGGCGTCCACACCACCTGATCGACCCGCAGCGCGCCGCTGGCCAGCATCACCAGCCGGTCGAAACCGAGCGCGACGCCGCTGGCCTCGCGGCATCGCGGCGACCGCTGCGAGAAAATCCTCGTCGAGCGGATAGCGCTCGCCATAGCGCCGCTGCCTTCTCGTCCATCGCCGCGGTGAAGCGGCGGCGCTGCTCGGCGGCGTCGGTCAATTCGCCAAACCCGTTGGCGAGTTCGACGCCGCAGGCATAGACCTCGAACCGTTCGGCGACGCGCGGATCGGACGGCTTTCGTCCGCGCCAGCGCCGCTTCCGGCGCCGGATATTCGAACAAGACCGTCAAACGCCCCTGCCCCAGATTGGGTTCGACATGCTCGACCAGCACCTTGCTGAAAATATCCGACCAGGTGTCGTCATCCGCAACCCGCACCCGCGCCTCGCCGCCGCCGCAAGCGCCGCACGATCGCCCTCGCCATTCGCAATCGTGGCCAGCAGATCGATCCCGGCAAAGCGCTCGAACGCCGCCGCGACCGTCAGCAGTTCCGGCTCGGCGAAGGGATCGGCCGTTCGGCCGCGAAACGAAAACCGGCCGATGCCGGTCGCCTGCGCCGCATGCGCGATCACGACGATGGTGTCGGCCATGACGGCGTCATAGCCCGCGTTGGCGCGGTACCATTCCAGCATGGTGAATTCGGGCAGATGCAGATCGCCGCGCTCGCGGTCGCGGAACACGCGCGCGAACTCGAATATTTTGGCTTCGCCGGCGGCGAGCAGTTTCTTGGCCGCGAATTCCGGCGAGGTTCGCAAATAGCGCGTCGCGCGCGTGCCATCGCCGCGGGTCAGTTCGGTGCGCGGCGCATGCAGATGCGTCTCGTTGCCCGGCGAGACCTGGAGGATGCCGGTCTCGACCTCGGCAAAACCCTGCTCGTCGAACCAGGCCCGCACCGCCTTGGTGATCGCGCCCGCGCCATCAGGAACGGCTTTCGGTCGGCGTGCCGCGCCGCCGACCACCATGGCGACGGCTGGTCGGTCCCGGCCATCAGCAACGCGCCCTTGCCAGCCACGGAGCGCTCTCCGCAGGCAGCCAATCAAGCATTCAAGGAATCGCACAAATGCCATTGAAATTATTCGACTTTCTCTATGCCAATGCCGCCGACGCAGGCGGCGAACGCTTCCCGCGCTTAGTCCATCTTTTCATGTCGAAACCACGCTCGCCTTGTCCATTCCGCTCGATAGCCGAGGTCCGACGTGCTGAACCTTGTGGCCGGCTCGCAGTCCAATGACCAGAATTTGGCAACAGGATACGGGCATGTCTGGCGAGCTGGTTACGGAAGAACTGCAATTCTTTTGTTAGTTGGCGCTTCGCCACGGTGGCGCCGGCCAGCGCCGACAGCCCCGGCAGCGAATTGAACAAACTGCACGGATGCCGGACGACACGTTCACCTCGCCCGATGGCCAGGTACAGCATCGAACAATATTGGAAGAACAAGGACGAATACGATCGCCTGTACCAGTTCTGGACCTTCGACGGGAAGCATCAGAACGGCGCTGCTGCTGAACCGCGACGAAGACACCGATCTTGCAGGCTATCCCGCCGGATTTCGCTTCAGCCGCAACAGCCAGTGGCTGGTGCGGATGCAGAAGCTCGGCGCAGGCTATCCACACGTTGTTTCTGTACCGGCGGAATGGCGATCCAATTTTCAGCGGCGACGCCGAAGCCGCTCGGCGACATGGCCTGGGACTATTTCTTCAGCCAGCCGATGTCCAGCAAGATGCATCGGAAATCCAGGGATCGCGATTTGCTCAATCACTCTCAGGTCCATCTGGTCAAAGGGATGGACGACAATTACGCCGGGCATGGGAAAGCATTGGCCCGACAGCCGCTATCTCGTGCTCAGCCTGTCGTTCGATGCCCAGGGTGAGGACAAGCCGCTGCCCTGGATCGACGGACTGGCGCTGCGTCTTCGACACGAAAACCGGACAAGTTTTCGATTCCCGCCGATTTCGCCAAGAACAACGCCAAGGCGATCAAGTTACCCCGCCCCGAAGCGGCAAGTAAGCCCGGCACAAATCGCGGCCGTTTCCGGCTCATCGAGGCATGCCCTGCAATGCCGGTAAAACGCTGGCATCGACGGCCAAAATCAGTATGTTGCAGCCCGAAACCGCCTCGATCGGCCCCACGGACACCCATGTCCGGACTTGGGCCGAGGCCAGAAATTCAGGAAAACAGCTTTGAAAGTCATCGCCAGTTCTATTCGCAAGGGCAACATCATCGAGCAGGACGGCAAGCTTTACGTCGTCCTGACCGCCGAAAACATCCATCCCGGCAAGGGAACCCCGGTCAGCCAGATCGAAATGCGCCGGATCGGCGATGGCGTGAAGATTTCGGAGCGCTACAAGACCACCGACCAGGTCGAGAAGGCGACCGTCGAGGATCACAATTTCAACTATCTCTATGAAGATGCCGACGGCTTCCATTTCATGAACACCGAGAACTACGATCAGGTCCAGGTCTCCAAGGAAATCGTCGGCTCGTCCGCGCCCTATCTGCAGGAGAACATGACCGTGAAGCTTTCGCTGCACGACATGAATCCGGTCGCGATCCAGCTGCCGCAGCGCGCGACGCTGGAAGTCGTGGAGACCGAGCCGGTCACCAAGGGCCAGACCGCCTCTTCCTCCTACAAGCCCGCCATCCTCTCCAACGGCGTGCGCACCGCGGTGCCGCCGCACGTCGGAGCGGGAACGCGGATCGTGGTCATGACCGAGGACGGCTCCTACGTCGAGCGCGCCAAGGATAGGTCACGCAGTTGCATACGGGGCACGCGCCGGGGGGCGATGCATTGAATACCAAGGCTGTCCGCTTGCTCACGCGTTGGCTGGCAGCCCTCTGTTTGCTCCCTGCCGGCGCTGACCGTGCGCTGTCCGCCGACGAATTCCGGACCCCTTCGATCTCGGCCGTGCGCGTCGAATGGCGCGCGGTGCTCGATCAGCTCCGGTCCGAGATCAACACCCGGCCGGCGATCGCTTCCCGCTTTACGTTCGCCGGCCAGCGGCGGGTGCCGGCCTGGGATCCGCGTTCGACGCCGGCGCTGGTGCAACTGAACGCGATCACCTCGCCGATGTTCGCCGGGATCGGACGCAGCCCGGTGCCGGTGCTGCTGCCGTTCGATACCGCAAGCTATCTCGAAGCGCGCGCGAGCGGCGCGCCGGCAGACCTGCTCGGTGTCGCGCTATCAGGCCGACTTCCGTCCCGCCGATCTGTTTTACGCCGGTCCGTCCGGCTACGACGCGGTGTTTTCGCTGCGAGCCCGGCGCGGGCGACGGCATGCCGTCGCGGACATTCGCCAAGGCCGGTCGAAGTGCAGATCACCGGCTCGATCCTGACCTACGATCTCGCCGATCCGCTCGGCGGCAAGGGCGAGCCGGTCAAGGCGCTGGCGGCGCAGTTTCCCGACATGCGCCGCTTCATCCGCGAAGGCTATGTGCGTTACGCCTTCACGCGCTTCGGCGTGCCCTATGTGGTGTCGATCCAGTGCCTCGATTTCGACGCCGCGGCGCGCGGCGGCTGGCCTGCCGCGAGGCCTATCCGGTCGCCGAGCGTTTCCTGAAGGCGCTGCGCATCGCCGGCGGCCAGCCCGCGCGGCCGCGCCGGGACATTTCGTCCGACATCGCCGAACGGCCGACGACGCTTTCGCCCGACTTCACCTATCGTCCGAGCGGCGACATCATCGCCAGCAGCGGCTCGCGCAAGCAGGGCGGCCACGCCGACTTGACCGCCTATTCGCAGATCCGGTTTCCGCTGGAAAAAGCCCCGGCCTTCGTCCGCTCGCAATCCTTCGCAAGGCGCGCAGATCCGGATCAGCCTGTCAGCGGCTATCCGTGGCGGGACAATTTTTGCGAGGCCCGCAGTTTCAAGGTCGGACAATGCGCCGCCGGCTTCGGACATCAGGGCGAGGACATCCGCCCGGCGTGCCCGATGCCCGCCGAACAGCGACGGCCCGAGAGTTGCGATCCGAAGCAGCAGGCGGTCGTCGCGGTCCGCGACGGCGTCCTGATCCGTTCACTGAAGCAGCAGGCGGCGACGCTGCAGATCAACACCCGCAACGAGCACATCCGCTTCCGCTACATGCACATGAACCCGTCGGCCATGGATGCCGACGGCATTCTCAACGGCCGCGCGCGTCGCCGAGGGCGAAAAGATCGGCGTGGTCTCGAACTATCTCGATCATCCCAACGGCACCTCGCTCCATCTGCATTTCGACGTGCAGGTGTTCACGCGCGACGGCTGGATCTGGGTCAATCCCTACACCACGCTGATCTCGGCCTATGAACGCCTGATCCGCGGCCGCGGCCGCGAGATCGGCACCGAACTTCCGGCCCCCGCGGCCGTGGCGCACGCGCTGCCGGAGGACGTCATCCATCCCGACCCGAACGAAGGCGGCGAGAACTGACTTTTCACGACGCCGCCGCGTTGACCGTCTTCTGCCGCGCCGGCGGGGTCCAGCGAAAGGCGGCGCCGAACCTGTTCCAGACATTGATCGAGGCGATCGCCGACGTGAGATAGGCCAGTTCCTTCTCGGAGAATCGGCCGCTCGCCTGCGCATAGACCTCGTCGCTGACGCCGCCGCGAGCAAGGTCAGCGCCTCCGTCCACGCCAGCGCGGCGCGCTCCGCGTGCGAAAACTGCGGCGCCTCGCGCCACACCACCACCAGATTGAGCTTGTCGGCGGGCACGCCGAGGCTCTCGCCTTGCAGGATGTGGTACTGCACGCAGAAGGCGCAGCCGTTGATCTGCGAGGCGCGCAGCTTGATCAGTTCGAGCAACTGCTTGTCGATGCCGGCCTCGGCCGCGACCTTGCCGAGCGCCAGCACGGCCTCGTAGGCCTCCGGCGCCAGCGTCATGAAATCCGGTATTCCTTGCGGGCATGTGACATGTTCTCTGCCTTATGTTATCAGTGCTCTGATTTATTATAAGAGCCCTGATATGGTCCGCAAGATCGCTGCCTCGTCGAAAATCCGCAACGCGCGGGCGGCGGAAAACGTCGGCCAGAAATCCGAAAAAATCCCGCCGTGCTGGCGATCGCCCCGATCCGTCCGCCGCCGCCCGGCGAGGGCAAGCGCGGCGAACAGGGCTACCTCGCTTATCTGCTGCGGCAGGCCCAGGCCGCGACCCGGCTGACGATGGAGCGGGCGCTGGCCGACCTCGGCGTCACCACGCCGCAATTCGTGGTGCTGACCATGCTCAAGGCCTATCCGGGCTTATCCGGCGCGGATCTGGCGCGGGTGGCGCTGCTGACGCCGCAGACCGTCGGCGTCATCATCCGCAATCTCGAGCGCGACGGCGCCATCCGGAAGACGCCGCACCCGATCCATGGCCGGGTGCTGCAATGGACGGTCACGAAGCGCGGCGCGACACTGCTCGACAAGTGCCGGCGTCACGCCCTGGCGATCGAGCGGCGGCTGGCGGCCGGGCTCTCGGCCAGGCACAGGCCACGATCCGGCGCTGGCTCGCTAAAATCGCCACAGAATTGTGACGGATTGCAGCGATATGCCGGTTCCCGCGGCGTCTTGGCTTTTGGCGCACGCGTGCCGCGCCGCTAGAATGGCCGCATGAAACAGCCTGATTCTTCGCAACTCGCCCTACCCGCCGCGCCGTGCTGCAGGCCGGCCTCGGCGCAACCGCCCTGCTCGCCACATCCGCTCGCGGCATTCGCCGCAGCCCCGCCCGGCTTCGATGCCTGGCGCGACGGTTTTCGCGCCCGCGCGCTGGCAAAAGGCATTTCGGAAGCGACCTGGAACCGGGTGATGGGCCGCATCGAGCCCGACATGTCCGTGTTCAAGCAGATGCAGAAGCAGCCGGAGTTTCACGAGCAGATCTGGCAATACATCAATCGCCGCGTCTCGGACTGGCGCATCATCAACGGCCGCGAGGCGCTGAAGAAGAACGAGGCGCTGTTCGCGCGGATCGAACAGGATTTTGGCGTCGAGCGCGGCACGCTGCTGGCGCTGTGGGGCGTCGAGTCCGCCTATGGCGATCCGCTGGTGCAGCAGAACCACATGACGCCGGTGTTTCCCTCGCTGGCGGCGCTGGCCTGGAACGAGCCGCGCCGCCGCGCCTATTGGGAAACCGAGCTGATCAACGCGTTGAAGATCGTCGACCGCGGCTGGGGCACGCCGGAGGAGATGCGCGGCTCCTGGGCCGGCGCGATGGGCCATACCCAGTGGATGCCGGAAGTCTGGCTCAATGTCGGCATGGATTACGACAAGGACGGCCGCGTCTCGCCGTTCGGCAAGCCGGACGATGCGCTCGGCTCCAGCGCGCGCTTTCTGGTCAACCGCGGCAAATATCACCGCGGCGAACATTGGGGCTATGAGGTGCGCGCGCCCGGTGCGGCCGCGAGCGGCAGCCGCACCTATGCGGCATGGGCCAGCGCCGGCGTCACCCGCGCCGACGGCCAGCCGTTTCCGCAACCCAATGCATCGGCGCAGATGTGGGTGCCGGTCGCGGGCGGCCCGGCGTTCCTGCTGGGGCCGAATTTCTACGCGGTGAAGAGCTACAACCCGTCGATGAACTACGCGCTGGCGATCTGCCATCTCGGCGACCGCATCCTGGGCGCGCCGCCCTTCATCCAGCCCTTCCCCGGCTCCGAGCGCGCGCTGACGCTGGCCGAGGTGCAGGAAATGCAGACGCGATTGACCAAGGCCGGCTTCGACACCGGCGGCACCGACGGCCGCGTCGGCAACGACACCATGAAGGCCGTGAAGGATTATCAGACCAAGATGGGCCTGCTGCCCGCCGACGGCTACGGCGGGCTGAAGGTGCTGGCGCGGTTGCGGCAAGGCAGTTAGGGGCGCGCCACGAACGTTTGGCCGTCGTCAAATCCAAACATCATTCTCCGCTGTGCGATCCCCGCCCTCATGGCCCGTATTGAGGACCCCGCGCGGCTCGATCAGCAACAACCTGACCTCCTGTTCGGCATA
This sequence comes from uncultured Actinomycetota bacterium, assembly GCA_963797605.1. GTDB lineage: Bacteria > Actinomycetota > Actinomycetes > Mycobacteriales > Micromonosporaceae > DASQPR01. The sequence continues at coordinate 656,696 of CAWCPX010000017.1, forward strand.
AGGCTTGTGTTCGACGCCTTTCGGGACGACGAACATTTCGCCCGCCGCCACCTGAACCGCACCATCGCGAAAATCGATCCTTAGAACGCCGTCCAGCACGATGAACGTTTCATCCGTGTCCTTGTGATCGTGCCAGACGAAGTCTCCCTGCAGCTTCACAATCTTGAACTGGTAGTCATTCATTTCAGCAACGACCTTCGGCTGCCATTGCTCGTTGAACAACGTGAACTTTTTGCCGAAGTTGATCGCCTTGTAGTTCATGTGGCTCTCCGCAGATCATCAATGCCAAGATGCACAGTCAAAAAGATATCGTTATTGACCGCACGGCGGCAAGGTCCGTCGGATCGTTCGCAGTGCGCGCTAAACCCTGCGCACAATCCCGCCCGCATTCATGCCGCCGTCGATGACGAGTTCGGTCCCCGTCACGTAGCGCGACGCATCGGAGGCCAGATACAACACGCCCTGCGCGATTTCGATGGCCTGGCCGGCGCGGCCGAGCGGGGTTGCGAATTTGGCGCGCTCCTCGGGATCGATCGGCGCGTTCTGTCCGGCGCCCGAGGCTTCGGTCGGAATCTTGCCCCAGATCGGGGTGTCGATGATGCCGGGATGCACCGAGTTGACGCGGATGCCGTCGCCGAACATGGCGCATTCCATCGCGATCGCCTTGGCGAACAGCCGGACGCCGCCCTTGGTCGCGCAATAGCCGGAGAGTCCGGCCGCGCCGCGCAGGCCCGCCAGCGACGACATCATGATCGACGGAGCCGCCGCCGGTCTTGCGCATCGCCGGCAGGCAATGTTTCACCGACAGGAACACGCCGTCGAGATTGATCGCGGTCTGCCGCCGCCAGTCTTCCAGCGACATCTGCGTGATCGACGGCACCGATATGCCGATGCCGGCATTGGAGACCAGCACGTCGAGCCGGCCATAGCGCTTCATCACCTCGGCCACGACTTCGATCCAGCGCTGCTCGCTGGTCACGTCCTGATGCAGGAAGATCGCCTCGCCGCCGGCCTTCTTGATGCCGCGCGACCACTTCGGGCCCGTTCAGATCGTCGACATCGGTGACCGCGACGGACGCGCCTTCGCGCGCCAGCAATTCCGATACCGCCGCGCCGATGCCGGATGCACCGCCCGTCACCAACGCGACCTTGCCTTGAACCTGCCCCGCCATTTCCACTCCCGATTGTTGTTGGTTTTGTTGACGTCTTGCTACCTGATCACCGCCGGTCCCTGATCCGGCACCGCGACATCGATCACGCGCAATTGCACGCGCTCCGATCCCTGGTAGCGATCGACCGCGAGCGATCCCGCGACATGCAGCGGCTGGCCGCGATTTTGCGGTCAGCGCGTTGCCGAGCTTCTGTCCGATCGAACGAAACGCGATGCCGTTGACGATGGCGCCGTCGCCGGACTTGAACCGCACGCGCAGATGCGCCTGCCCGACTTCATCGGCATAGACCAGTTGATGCGACGGCAGCGCGATCACCGGCTCCGGATTGCCGGCGCCGAACGGCCCGGCGCGATTGAGCGTCGCGGCGAATTCGGTGCGTCACGCCGCGCGCCGCTGACCGCGCCGTCGATGAACAGCTCGTTCTCATGACGGGAGTTGGCGACGTCGGCGGCGAGCGCGCTTTCCATGAAGGCGCGAAACTCCGCGAGCTTCTCCTTGCGCAGCGTCACGCCCGCGGCCATGGCGTGGCCGCCGCCCTTCATCAGCAGTTTTTCCTTCACCGCCTGCCGCACCGCCTTGCCGAGATCGACGCCGGAGATCGAGCGGCCCGAACCGGTGCCGATGCCGCCGGGCTCCAGCGCGATCGCAAAGGCCGGCCGCGAGAATTTCTCCTTCAGCCGCGAGGCGACCAGCCCGACCACGCCGGGATGCCAGCCTTCGGCGGCCGTGACGATGACCGACGCCCTTGTCTTCGAGCCCGAGCGAGGCCAGCGCCTCGGCTTCGGCCTGCGCCTCCGCCGCCTGTTCGATGACGCGGCGTTCGCTGTTGAGGCGATCGAGTTCGGCGGCGATCCGCGCGGCTTCGGAGACATCGCCTTCCAGCAGCAGCCGCACGCCGAGATCGGCGCGGCCGATGCGGCCGCCGGCATTGATGCGCGGCCCCAGCATGAAGCCGAGATGCCAGGCCTCGGGCGGGCCGTTCAGCCGCGACACGTCCATCAGCGCGGTGTGCCCGACATGGTCGCGGCGGCGCATCGCGATCAGGCCCTTGGCGACGAAGGCGCGGTTGAGCCCGGTCAGCGGCGCGACGTCGGCGACCGTGCCGAGCGCCACGTGATGCAGCATGCCCAGCAGATCCGGCTCCGGCCGCTCCGCGTTCCAGAAGCCGCGGCCGCGCAGTTCGCGATTGACCGCGACCAGCGTGACCAGCACCAGGCCGACGGCGGCGAGATAGCCGAGGCCGGAGAGATCGTCGGCCCGGTTCGGATTGACCAGCGCATCGACCTCGGGCAGTTCGTCGCCGGTCTGGTGATGATCGATGACGACGACGGACATTCCGAGCTTTCGCGCTTCCGCCAGCGGCTCGAGGCTGGTGGTGCCGCAATCGACGGTGACGAGCAGCGTCGCGCCCTTGCCGGCGAGCGCGCGCACCGCTTCGACATTGGGGCCGTAGCCTTCGAAAATGCGGTCGGGGATGTGGATCAGCGGATCGAGCCCGCAATGGCGCAGATGCCAGGCCAGCAGCGCCGCCGAGGTCGCGCCGTCGACGTCGTAGTCGCCGAAGATCGCGACCTTTTCGCCGCGCGCGGCCGCGTCCGCGATGCGCTTGGCCGCCGTCTCCATCTGCGTCACGGTGTAGGGATCGGGCATCAGTTTGCGGATGGTCGGATCGAGAAAATCCTCGACCTCATCGATCTCGACATCGCGGCCCGCCAGCACCCGCGCCAGCATCTCCGGCAGTTGGTAGCGCTGCGCGATCGCCAGCGCCCGCGCCGCGCCCCGCGCATCGAGCCGGTCGCGCCACAACTTTCCCGTCGCGAATGCGACACGCCGAGAAACGCCGGCGGCAATTCAACGGGAATGAGCGGATGCGGGAGGCGTCATGATGGCTTCGAGCGATAGGGACAAAGCGGCGTCCAGCAAACACAAACGGGCCGAAGGCGCCGTCGGCGACCCCTGCAGGCCGTCTCGACACAGATCGCCGCTGCCGGCGACCAACTGCCGCAAAAAGCGACCTGCACAAACAACGTGCAGCCGCAACTCCGTACAACTACCGAATGCGCAACGGAAAATAAACCGCGCTGTTAGGCAAGATTGGCCACAAAGTCACCACGCGCCCTCGAATCACGTCCGGCCCGCAGTGGGCCGGCAAGGGGAGCGAAGATGGGAAGTACCGTCAATGTCCGTCGCGCTTGATCGTCATCGAGCAGACCGATCGCCAACAGGCCGCCGATTCGGCCAGCGCCGAGGATGAATCCGACGTCTCCGCGCTGATCGCGCGGCTGACCGCCGAGGTCAACCAGGTCGCCTGCGAGAAGACCAAATCGATCCAGCAGATCACCAACCAGATGAAGATGCTGGCGCTGAACGCGCTGATCGAAAGTTCGCGCGCCGGCGCGCAGGGCGCCGGCTTTGCCGTGGTGGCGCAGGAAGTGCGCAACGTCGGCCAGCAGGTCGAGACCATCGCCCGCGAGCTGGAAAGCCAGCTCACCAACCGCACCGGCAATCTGATGAGCTCGATCTCGCGCATGACCGACCGGTCGCGCGGCGAGCGCATGGTGGACCTGTCGCTCAATGCCATCGAACTGATCGACCGCAATCTCTATGAGCGAACCTGCGACGTGCGCTGGTGGGCGACCGATTCCGCCGTCGTCGATTGCGCCGCTGCGCCGGAAGCCGCCGCCGTCGCCCATGTGTCGGAGCGGCTCGCGGTGATCCTCGGCGCCTACACGGTGTATCTCGATCTCTGGCTCTGCGACCTCAACGGCAACGTGATCGCCAACGGCCGCGCCGACCGCTTTGACGTCGTCGGCCAGAACGTCGCCTCGACAAAATGGTTTCGCGAGGCGCGCGGCCTGCGTTCCGGCGACGACTACGTCGCCGGCGACGTCGAAAGCCAGCCCTTGCTCGGCAATGCCCAGGTCGCGACCTATTGCGCCAGCGTGCGCGCCGGCGGCAAGGCCAACGCCGCAACCGACCGGCGTGCTGGCGATCCATTTCGACTGGGAACCGCAGGCCCGCGCCATCGTGCAGGGCGTGCGCGTCGGCGCCGCCGACAAGGCGCGCGTGCTGCTGGTCGATTCCGAGTTTTCGGGTGATCGCGGCGTCCGACGGCCAGGGCATCCTCAGCGAACGCGTGCCGTTGAACGTCAACGGACGACGCAGCGGCTTCTATCAGGACCGCTCCGGCGGACTGGTCGCGTTCCACGCCACGCCCGGCTACGAGACCTACAAGGGCCTCGGCTGGTACGGCGTGATCAACGACGGCGAGCGCCGGTTAATGCCGCTCAGCAGCCCATCTGGTCGGCGATGCCGCCAAAATCCTTGGCGACGACGTCCCAGTCGCCCCTCGCCTCGAAATCGTATTTCTGGTGCGGGCCGTATTCGGTCGGCCGCGGCGACGAAGGCGGTCTTGAGGCCGAGTTTTTGCGCGGCCTTGAGATCGTTGTTGTGGGCGGCGCACATCATCACCTGCTCCGGCTTCAGGCACAGCAGCTTTGCGGCGCCGAGATAGGTTTCCGGATCGGGCTTGTAGTGCTCGAACAGTTCCGCCGACATCACCAGATCCCACGGCAGGCCGGCGAATTTCGCCATGTTGGTCAGAGCGCGACGTTGCCGTTGGAGAGCGGCGAGATGATGTATTTGGTCTTCAGCCGCGTCAGGCCCGGCGACGCTGTCCGGCCAGGCGTGCAGGCGATGCCAGCCCATGGTCAGGTGATGCAGGTCGGCTTCGTTCAGGCCCTTGAATCGAAAACTGCGCGACCAGTTTTTCCAGCGACTGCCGATGCAGCGTGTCGAGGATCATGTAGCCGCGCTCGGGATGCTTGCGCACCTCGTCCATCGAGGCGGAATAGACCGCGCGCCAGCCGTCGACCAGCGCGGTCCAGTCGGCCTTGATGCCTGACGTCTCCGACCATTTGGTGAAATCGTTGATCAGGCTGGTGCGCCAGTCGACGCAGGTGCCGAACACATCGAACACCAGCGCCTTCACCCCGGAAATATCAGACATGTTCACTCCCGTTTTTTTTGTTGTTGTTTTTGAGCGATGCGACGCTTCCAGAAAGATCTTGCCGATACTGCATGAACCCGGAATCGTCGGCGACCTGGTCGTAGAGGATCCTCGCCTGCGCATTGGTGGTCTGCGTCAGCCAGTGCACGCGGCTGGCGCCGGCCTCTTTGGCCTTCGCATAGACGGCTTCGATCAGCGCCCGGCCGAGCCCGAGCCCGCGCGCGCTGTCGGTCGACGAACAGGTCCTGCAGATAGCAGTAATTGCCGACCGTCCAGCTCGAGCGGTGAAACAGGTATTGCACGATGCCGGTCAGCTTGCCGTCGACGTAGGCGCCGAGCAGGAACATCGGCTCGTCAGGATCGTGAAACCGCTGCCACGCGACATCGCTGGCGCCGGGCGCCAGGGTTGCCTTGTAGAAAGCGAGATAGCCGTTCCACAGCGGCTCCCATGCCGCCCGCTCGTCCTTGCCGACGGGGCGAATGACGACGTTGGCGGGCATGGCTATCACTTGGCTCCACCCTCAATCCAGGTGGAACTTGTCGAGCTGGCGGTGCTCGGCCTTGATGTAGCGGACGGTGCCGGTGACCGAGCGCATCACGACGGTTTCGGTCTCGATCACGTCCTTGCGGAACTTGACGCCCGACAGCAGCGAGCCGGTCGTGACGCCGGTGGCGGCGAACAGGCAGTCGCCCTTCGCCATGTCCTCGATGCCGTAGATGAACTTCGGATCTTTCACGCCCATCTTGTGGGCGCGCTCGCGCTTCTCCTCGCTGTCGAGGATCAGCCGGCATTGCATCTGGCCGCCGATGCAGCGCAGCGCCGCTGCCGCCAGCACGCCCTCGGGCGCGCCGCCGGTGCCGATATACATGTCGACGCCGGTATTATCGGGGTCGGCGCAATGGATCACGCCGGCCACGTCACCGTCGGTGATGAGGCGCACCGCAGCGCCGGTGCCGCGGACGCCCGAGATGATGTCGGCGTGGCGCGGGCGGTCGAGCACCAGCACGGTGATCGCGGAAGCGTCGACGCCCTTGGCCTTGGCGAGCCGGCGAACGTTGTCGGCGGGCGACGCGTCGAGCTCGACCACGCCCTTCTTGTAGCCCGGACCGACCGCGATCTTCTGCATGTAGACGTCGGGCGCATGCAGCAGCGTGCCGCCATCGGCCATCGCCATGGTCGCGATCGCGCCCGGCATGTTCTTGGCGCACAGCGTGGTGCCTTCGAGCGGATCGACGGCGATATCGACCTGCGGGCCGGCGTTGAGGCCGACCTTCTCGCCGATGAACAGCATCGGCGCCTCGTCGCGCTCGCCCTCGCCGATCACGATGGTGCCTTCGATCGGCAGCTTGTTGAGTTCGCGGCGCATCGCGTCGACCGCGGCCTGGTCGGCGGCCTTTTCCTGGCCGTGGCCGCGCAGCCGCGCCGCCGATACTGCCGCGCGCTCCGTCACCCGCACGATTTCGAGCGTCAGGATGCGCTCGAGCAACAGCTGCGGCGGAACGGAAATATGGGTGGACATCTCGGCAACTCCCTTAGAGTTTCGTGGCGGACCCGATGGGCCGCAATCAATCCTTCGGCGCGTCCCGTCTCGGAACCCGCTAGTTCTTTTCGATCCGTATCACCTGCGGCCGGCCGCAGATCACCTTGTCGCGCTGCACCGCTTCGAGCGCGCGATAGACCGCGTCCTCGGAGGTCGCGTAGGTAATCAGAATGACCGGAACCGGTGAAGCCTTCTTCGCGGCGTCCGTCGCGTCGACGCCATCGGGATGGCGCTGCATGACCGACTCCAGTGAAATCTTCTCTTTCGCCAGACGCGTGGCGATCTTGGCAACCGTGCCGGGAAGATCGCGCGCCATCAGGCGGATGTAATAGCCGCCCTCGTGGCGCTCCATCGGCGCCTTTTTGGTGTCGCGCAGCCGATCCACCGGACGCCCGAACGGTTTGGCGCGAATGCCGCGCGCGACGTCGGCGATATCGGCAACGACGGCGGATGCGGTGGCGGCACCGCCGGCGCCGGGGCCGACCAGCGTGATCGGCGGGATGCCCTCGCCGTCGATGGTCACGGCATTGGTGACGCCCATCACCTGCGCGATCGAGGACGATTTCGGCACCATGGTCGGATGCACGCGCTGCTCGATGCCCTTGGCGGTCCGCACCGCGACGCCGAGCAGTTTGACGCGATAGCCAAGCTCGTCCGCGGCGCGCAGATCTTCCGGCGCGATCGAGGAGATGCCTTCGACATAGACCGCGCTCTGCGCCACCTTGGTGCCGAAGGCGAGGCTCGCCAGGATCGCCAGCTTCTGCGCGGTGTCGTGGCCGTCGACATCGAACGACGGATTGGCTTCGGCATAGCCGAGGCGCTGCGCGTCCTTCAGGCATTCGGCGAACGACAGGCCCTCCTGCTCCATCCGGGTCAGGATGTAGTTGCAGGTGCCGTTGAGGATGCCGTAGACGCGATTGACGCCGGTTCCGGCGAGCCCTTCGCGCAGCGTCTTGATGACGGGATGGCCGCGCCAACCGCCGCCTCGAAATTCAGGGCGCCGCCATGCTTCTCGGCCGCCTTCGCCAGCCGCAGGCCGTGCTTGGCGATCAGCGCCTTGTTGGCGGTCACCACCGACTTGCCGGACTTCAGCGCGGCCTCGATCGCCGACAGCGCCGGTTCGCCGGAACCGCCCATCAGTTCGACGAAGCAATCGATGCGGGGATCGGTGGCCAGCGCCAGCGGGCTGTTGACCCAGTCGATGCCGCGCAAGATCGAGCGAGCGCTTTTTCACTTTCGAACGTGCGGTGACGGCGACCACGCGGATGCCGCGGCCGCTGCGCGCCGACAGCGTTCTCGCCTGCTCTTCGATAGTGCGGACGACTGCGGCGCCAACCGTGCCGAGCCCCGCTATGCCCACTCTCAGGGGTGCGACCATGACTTAAAGAACCTGCTGAAGGAATTAGCGCCGATTGGCGAGAGGAACCACGTTGTGCAACGTTTCAATGCCGCTTTCAAGGAAGCGGCGCACGCCGCGCGCGGCCTGGCGGATACGCTGCTCGTTTTCCACCATGGCGATGCGGACATAGCCCTCGCCATGCTCGCCGAAGGCGACGCCCGGCGAAACCACGACGCCGGATTTCTCCACCATCAGGGTCGCGAACTGCATGCTGCCGACCTCCTGGAAGGCCTTCGGCAGCGGCGCCCAGGCGAACATCGAGGCCTGCGGCGGCGGGATGTCCCAGCCGGCCCGGCCAAAACACTCCACCAGCGCGTCGCGGCGCTTGCGGTAGGTGTCGCGCATTTCCTTGATGCAATCGTCCGGCCCGTTCAGCGCCGCGGTCGCCGCCACCTGGACCGGCGTGAACGCGCCATAGTCGAGGTAGGATTTCACCCGCGCCAGTGCGGCGATGATCCGCTCGTTGCCGACGGCAAATCCCATGCGCCAGCCCGCCATCGAGAACGTCTTCGACATCGAGGTGAATTCGACGGTGACGTCGATCGCGCCGGGAACCTCGCAGCACCGAGGGCGGCGGATTCTTGTCGTCGAAATAGACTTCGGCGTAGGCCAGATCCGACAGGATGAAGATCTCGTGCTTCTTCGCGAACGCCACCAGATCCTTGTAGAAATCGAGATCGGCGACATAGGCGGTCGGATTGGAAGGATAGCAGACGATCAGCGCGATCGGCTTCGGGATCGAATGGATGATCGCGCGCTCCACCGCCTCGAAGAATTGCGGCGTCGGTTCCGACGGCACCGAGCGGATCACGCCGCCCGCCATCAGGAAACCGAAGGCGTGGATCGGATAGCTCGGATTGGGGCACAGCACGACGTCGCCGGGCGCGGTGATCGCCTGCGCGACGTTGGCAAAACCTTCCTTGGAACCCAGCGTCGCCACGATCTGGGTTTCCGGATTGAGTTTGACGCCGAAGCGGCGCGCGTAATAGGCCGCCTGCGCCTTGCGAAGACCGGTGATGCCGCGCGAGGCCGAATAGCGGTCGGTCCGCGGCTTGCCCAGCGTTTCCTTCAGCTTCTCGATCACATGCGGCGGCGTCGGCAGATCCGGATTGCCCATGCCGAGGTCGATGATATCGGCGCCGGCGTTCCGCGCGGCCGCCTTGGCCCGGTTGACCTGTTCGAACACGTAAGGCGGCAGACGGCGGATACGATAAAAATCTTCCATGGGACCCTTGCTCCGACAACCGGCGGGACAGAATCGGGGGAACCTTGGCGTTTCGAAACCGAATTCGGCTTCGTCCAGAAGTCGCGCCCAATCAAGGGTTTAGAGCGAATTCAGGCGCAAGATCCCTAGGCCTGGACCCGCTATGCGGTTGAATTGGGCTCTTTTACCACGGCAGCCCCGCAGCGCCAGCTTCTATAGCGTGTTCAGGTGCGGATCGGCTGCTGTGGGAAAACGCGTCAAAACGCCGATCGGCGTCACTTTGTGCCGGTTTTTGGGGCAGCGGTCGTGGACGCCTGGCGGTCCCGCGCGGCAACCAGCTCTGCCTGGATTTTGGCCAGTTCGGCCGGCTTCATCGCCGCCTCTTCGCGATCCGGCGGCAGATCGTGGACCGGCATGTAGGCGCCGGCTTCCTTGGGACGCTGCGGGCGCATCGGACGGCAGGCCAACGCCGGGCAAATCGGCGATCTGCGTCGAGCAGCCGCCGATCGCCAGCGCCGACGCAAACAGCGCGGCCATCGACCACAGCCTTATCGTTCGATCCACCGGCATCCGTCCGGAAGTCCCCTATCACCTGTCCCGCCGCTTGCATCGCGTTGGCAGCACATCGCAGACTTTGTCGGTCGCGCTGGTACGAGCCTTGCAGCGTCAAATCGTCCAGCCGTCCAATTCACCGCAACCGTTCAAACTATTGTCGCCCTGAAACGATTAAAGCCCAAAGAACAAATCCGAGCGGTGCGGCTTCAATGTGTCAGAACAGAGAAACTTTATCGCAGTGCAACAGGATTAACCCCACACCCCGCCGGCGCCAATCGGCGCGGTGACGAACCCGAAATGAAGTTATAGTGTCCCGATCATGACTGAAGTTAACACCGAAACCCAGGCTCCGAAAGCATTCAACGCCGAAGCCTTCGCCATGAATATCGCAAAGGCGATGGAGACGAGCGGCCAGGCGCTGGCGGCCTATCTCAAGCCGCGCGAGAACGGCGAGCAAAGGACAAGCCGCCGAACGAAATCGGCGAGGTCATCAAGACCTTCTCTACGGTCGCCGAATACTGGCTGTCCGACCAGGACCGCGCCTCCGATCTCCAGACCAAGATGGGCAAGGCCTATCTCGATCTCTGGGGTTCGACGGTGCGCCGCATGGCCGGCGAGGAGGCAAAGCCCGCGATCGAGCCATCGCCGCGCGACAAGCGTTTCAGGGATCCCGAGTGGCGGTCGAACCAGTTCTTCGATTTCGTGCTGCAGCTTTATCTGCTGACCACGCAATGGGCGCAGGAACTGGTGAAGAACGCCGAAGGCATCGATCCGCACACCCGCAAGAAGGCCGAATTCTACGTCCAGCAGATCACCAACGCGATCGCGCCGTCGAATTTCGTCTTTACCAATCCCGAAGTGCTGCGCGAGACGCTGGCCTCGAACGGCGGCAACCTCGTTCGCGGCATGAAGATGCTGGCGGAAGACATCGAGGCCGGGCACGGCACGCTGCGCATCCGCCAGTCCGATCCCGCCAACCTCGTCGTCGGCGTCAACATGGCGACGACGCCGGGCAAGGTGATCTACCAGAACGATTTGATGCAGCTGATCCAGTATACGCCGACCACGGAAACCGTGCTGCGCACGCCGCTCCTGATCGTGCCGCCGTGGATCAACAAGTTCTACATTCTCGATCTCAAGCCGGAAAAATCCTACATCAAGTGGTGCGTCGATCAGGGCATCACCGTGTTCGTGATCTCCTGGGTCAATCCGGACAAGGAACTCGGCAAGAAGACGTTTGACGATTACATGAAGGAAGGCCCGCTGACCGCGATGGACGTGATCGAAAAGGTCACGGGCGAGATGAAGGTCCACACCGCCGGTTATTGCGTCGGCGGCACCCTGCTCGCCTCGACGCTGGCGTGGCTCGCCGAAAAGCGGCGCCAGCGCGTGACCTCGGCGACGTTCTTTGCCGCGCAAGTCGACTTCACCCATGCCGGCGATCTCTTGGTGTTCGTCGACGAGGACCAGATCGCAGCGCTCGAACGCGACATGCAGGCGTCCGGCGTGCTCGACGGCGGCAAGATGGCGATGGCCTTCAACATGCTGCGTTCGAACGACCTGATCTGGTCTTACGTCGTCAGCAATTACCTGAAGGGACAGCCGCCCACCGCCTTCGACCTCCTGCACTGGAATTCCGACGCCACGCGGATGCCGGCGGCCAATCATTCGTTCTATCTGCGCAGCTGCTATCTGGAGAACCGGCTGTCGCCACGGCAGCATGGTGCTCGACAACACGCTGCTCGACCTCTCGAAGGTCAAGGTGCCCGTCTACAATCTGGCGACCCGCGAGGATCACATCGCGCCCGCCGAATCCGTGCTCTACGGTTCGCAATTCTTCGGCGGCCCGGTCAAATACGTGTTGTCGGGCTCGGGCCATATCGCGGGGGTGGTCAACCCGCCGGCCGGCGGCAAGTACCAGTACTGGACCAACGACAACATCAAGGACATCAAGCTCGCCGACTGGCTCAAGGGCGCCACCGAGCACAAGGGATCGTGGTGGCCCGACTGGCTGCAATGGCTCGACGGCCTCGACGCCGAGCGCGTGCCGGCGCGCGCCGCCGGCTGCGAGGCGATGCCGCCGATCGAGGATGCGCCCGGCAGTTACGTCCGGGTTCGCGCGTAGCGTCGCGCGGCGCAGTTGGCTATAACAACGCGTCCCGTGCCGGGATTCGAAATCAGTTGAGGGGGAACCTATGACGCGTGAATTGTTCTGGCTGACTCTGACCGTGATTTTGACCGGGTTGCTGTGGGTCCCCTACGTGCTCAATCGCTGTCAGATCCGCGGCCTCGGCGGCGCCATGGCCAACCCCTCGCGCAACGACAAGCCGCATGCGGAATGGGCCAATCGTCTGATGTTCGCGCATGACAATGCGATCGAGAATTTGATCATCTTCGCGCCGCTGGTGCTGATCCTCAACGCCGCTCGACTATTCGACCAAATGGACCGTGCTCGCCTGCGCGGTGTATTTCTGGGCCCGCGTCGCGCATCTGATCGTCTACACGCTGGGCCTGCCGGTGTTCCGCACGCTGGCCTTCACCGTCGGCTTCATCGCCCAGGCCGTGCTGGCGCTGGCGATCTTCAAGATCGTTTGAGACGAACTCAGGCGGCCTTTTGGGCGACGACAAACAGCATCGCAGCCTGCTTGTCGTCGAAGCCTTTGACTTCTCCGCTCTCGATCGACAGTGAACTCCAGCTCCCGGACTGCGCGTAAGTCGCACGCAGCCAGTCCGGCGATGGATAGTTGTAGTAGCGATCGAGCGTGTCGCGTCCGTCGATCGTCGCCGGTCTTGTAGCTGGCGTAGAAAAAGCCTTCGCGGCTTGAGCGCGCGCCGGATCAGCGCCAGAACATTCGCAAGCTGGTCACGGGGAACGTGAAGCAGACAGGCATTGGCCCAGACGCCGTCATAGGCCTCGACCTCGTCCAGCTCGTGAAACAACAGCGTCCCGACCGGACGGCCGAGACGCTGTGACGCCACCGCGGCCATTTCCGCCGACCCATCGGTCGGGCGGACATCGAATCCCTGCGCCAGCATCGCCGCGGTGTCCGCGCCGGCGCCGCATCCGAGTTCGAGGATTTTGGCGGCCGGCGGCAGCAGCGCCAGAAACGCGGTCAGCCGCGCCTGACGCGAGGTGATCGTGCGTTCCGCATAGGCTTGCGCGTAGCTGCTGTAGAATTGAAGCGTCTTCTCGTCCACAGCAGCCCCTCGTCACCCAATCAGCGCGGCCTGCTCCGCCCTTACGCGTCGGACAGGCCGAGCATCAGCCGCATGTTCTGCACCGCCGCGCCCGACGCGCCCTTGCCGAGATTGTCGAGCCGCGCAACCAGAACCGCCTGCCGATGTTTCTCGCTGGCAAACACATAGAGCTCGAGCATGTTGGTCTCGTTGAGCGCTTCCGGCTCGAGCTTCCCGTTCTTGGTCGCGTCGCTGAGCGGCTTGACCGAGACGTATTTGCTGCCGGCATAGCGCTTCGCCAGCGCCGCATGAAGGGCGGCGCCATCGGGCTTGCCCGGCAGCGTGTCGAGATGCAACGGCACCGACACCAGCATGCCCTGCCGGTAGTTGCCGACCGACGGCACGAAGATCGGCCGCCGCGTCAGATGCGAGTAAAGCTGCGTCTCCGGCAAATGCTTGTGCTCAAAGCCGAGACCGTAGAGTTCGAAGGAAGGCGCGGTGCCGTCTTCGAAACTCGCGATCATGGTCTTGCCGCCACCGGAATAGCCGCTCACCGCATTGATGGTGATGGGATAGTCCGCCGGCACCAGGCCGGCATCGACCAGCGGCCGCAGCAGCGCGATCGCGCCGGTCGGATAGCAGCCGGGGTTCGAGACTTTTCGCGCCGCGCGGATCTTGTCGGCCTGATCGGCCGTGAGTTCCGGAAAACCATAGGTCCAGTCGCTGGCGACCCGAAACGCGGTCGAGGCGTCCAGCACCTTGGGCGCCGAAGCGCCCATGCTGTCGATCAGCTTCGACCGTCTCCTTGGCGGCCTCATCCGGCAGGCAGAGGATCACGAGATCGACCTCCTCCATCAGCGCCCGCTTGGCGGCCGGATCCTTGCGCTTTTCGTCGGCGATGCTGGCGACCGTGACGTCGTTCTGCCCGCTAAGCCGTTCGGCAATGCCGAGGCCGGTCGTTCCGGAGCCGCCATCGACGAACACGGCGGGCTTCGCCGGAAGCGCCGATGGTCGGGCCTGGCCTTTCGGCTGCTTGGTGTCGGTGATGGTCATGGCGCGTTCCTTCAATCCGCGGATACGTTGAGCAGGCGTGGCGATTGTAATCCAACTGCGGCCGCAGCGCGACCATCTGCTGTCCGATCGTCTGCGCGGCGGCGTCCGGCTGCTGCGCCAGCGCCGCGGCCATCGCCGTATAATCGGCGTCGGACTTGTGCTGGTTCAGTTTGAAGCTGCCTTCGATCTCCTCGACCGTCATCACCAGACCCACGATCGCCTTCTTCATTGCCTCCAGCCGCCCTGCCGTCATCTTCGACGACATCCAGGGCTTCTTCGGCAACAGCCAGTCCTCGAACTTGGCGCTGAGCGTGTCGATCTGCTCGGCGAGTTCGTCGTCGGACAATGTCCGCACCGTGCCGGTCAGATGCACGGCCTGATAGAGCCAGGTCGGCACCTGATCCGGCGAGACGTACCAGTCGGGTGACACATAGGCGTCCGCGCCGTTGACGGCCAGCAGCCAGGACGTGGTCCCGTCGGCGAGCTTTATCAGCGGATTGTGACGCGCAACATGAAACGCCGCGCGCGGCGTGCCGTCATCGGCAAAGGTCGAGATAGAACGGCAGCGACGAGGCGATCGGCTTGGTGCCGTCCCACGCGCAGACGAGGCCAAAGCCGCGCGCTTGCGCGAACGCAAGGCTTGCGGCGCGGTCGGACTTGAACATCGGAGGCGTATACATTTCAAACTCCTGCTTGACGTAGGAGCCGCCAGATCAGACCGCGTTCTTGGAAGGGAAAAAGCCGCGGACCGGATCCGGCGGCAGGGGCGACGATCTTAAACGCAGACGATCCGCCCATACCGCGATAATGCGGCGGCGGCGGGCGGTCAGGATGGTCGAAGCGTTGATCATGGGCGCGGCTATAAGGCCGCGCCCGGTTTTCGTCAAGATAAAACCTCATACCCGAACACAAAGCGCGCAACGGGCGGCCTTGCTCAGAATTCGGGAGCTAGATCACCGGATTCCATGGCGCCGGCACCACGCGGTAGCCGCTGCCGTCCTTGACGACATTGCCGAGCCCCGGGAACGGATAGTGGAAGCCCTGCACCTGCATCTTTTCGGCGACCATCATGTCGTAGACCTTGCGGCGGGTCTTTTCGGCCATCGTCGCGTCCTGGTCGAAGAACGCGTGCCAGCCCGGATTGGCGGCGAACAGATACGGGATTGTTGGTGACATCGGACTGGATGAACACCTTGCCCGAACCGGACGACAGCACATAGGAGGTGTGGCCCGGGCGTATGGCCGAGGGTCTCGACCGCCAGCAGTCCCGGCGCGACTTCCTTGCCCCACTCATAGGGCGTGACCTTCTTCTTCAGCCCGCCTCGAAAACGCGGCGGGCGTTCTTGAACACACCCTGCATGCGGCTCGTCCGGTCGCGCGGCTCATCTCGCCGTCATCCATGCAGAATTTCCACTCGATCGCCGGCACCAGCACTTCGGCGTTCGGGAATGCGGGCTGCCGTCGGCGTTCAACAGGCCGTTGACGTGATCGCCATGGAAATGCGAGATCACGACGATATCGACCGCCTTCGGATCGAAGCCGGCGGCGGCCATGTTGGTCGGCGAACTGGCCGACGGCGCCCTTGCTCGACGGCAAACGCGGCCGGGCCGTTGCCGGTGTCGAGCACGACCAGCTTGCCGCCGGTGTTGATGCACCAGCGGCGCGAACTAGATCGTGATCTTGTCCTTCGGCATGAAGGCCTTCTCGAGCGCGGCGTTGACGTCGTCCTTTTTGGCGTTGGGGACGAAGCTGTCGGCGAGCGGAAACGTGTTGACGCCGTCGGAAATCGACGGTCACCTGCGATGTCGCCGACCTTGTAGCGATAGAAGCTCGGCGCCTGCTTGTCGGCCATCGGCGCGGCGGCGTTGGCGGAAATGGCCGGCAACAGCGGCGCGGCGGCGATCCCGGCAGCTCCAGCCAAGTACGTGACGTCGTGTCAGTTCCATGTGGTGTCCTCCCAGTGAGACGATGAATTGCGGTTGCGGGTTTTCCCGCGTTCTGCGTTCGTTGCGCGTCATTTTTAGCAGCGTTTGTCGGTCGCGCGATGACACGTCTGGTGCATTGTCGGGGCTAACCCCCGTCAGCGCGGGCTTATTCCGGACCTGCATCGCCTCAGACCACCCGCCACAGCCATTCGGCGATCTTGCCGATCACGTCGCCGAACAGCAGCAGCGCCGCCGACCAGACCAGCGCCGAGACGAAATTGGCGATCTGGAATTGCCAATACGGACATCTCGAAAATGCCGGCGGCGAGCGGCACCGAGGCCCGCAGCGGTCCGAAAAACCGGCCGATGAAAATCAGGGCACGCCCCATTTTTTCACGAAGGCTCGCCGCGCGGCAGGATTTCCGGATAGCGCGACAGCGGCCACATCTGGGCGACGTGTTCCTTGTATTTGAAGCCGAACCAGTAGGAGACCCAGTCGCCAAGCGCCGCCCCGATGCCGCCGGCGATCCAGACCGGCCAGAAGCTGATGCCGCTGACGCCGATCAGCGCGCCGATCGCGACCAGCGCGCCCCAGGCCGGGATCAGCAGCGAGATGAAGGCCAGCGATTCACCGAACGCCAGCACCAGCACGATCGGTGCGGCCCAAGCCTGATGGTCGCGCACGAAATCGGCCAGCGCGCGCGCAAAATCTTCCATCCTCTGAACGCCTTCCCCGCCCTGTTCCGCGCCGCTCGAACCTGTTCTGCCGGTTCGACAGCCGCGGACAGGTAAGCCAGCCCTTTGCGTGACATCAAGTCACAAAGGCGGGCATGGGCGTGATGTCAATCGGCCCCTCGAACGCACCGGCTTTCCGACCGCGATTGGAACGGCCATGAACGTGCCCGCCCGCCGTCACTTTCTTGAGCCCATCCGTGGCATAGTCAGGGGAACCGATTCGCTGCGCGACGTCGCGCGCAACACATGAAGAAACATGCCCAAACCATTGAAATCAGCTGCAAAAAGCAAAGTCCGATAACGATCTGTTCGCGGCCTCGGAACCCAAGGGCCGCGCGCCGCTGAAGGTCGCCGCCCGCTCCGGCGGCGCCGAGGCCGGCTACACCGCCGCCGACATCGAGGTGCTCGAAGGGCTCGAGCCGGTCCGCCGCCGGCCCGGCATGTATATCGGCGGCACCGACGAAAAGGCGCTGCATCATCTGTTCGCCGAAGTCATCGACAACTCGATGGACGAGGCGCTGGCCGGCCACGCCTCCTTCATCGAGGTGGAACTGGGCGCCGACGGATTTCTGACCGTCACCGACAACGGCCGCGGCATTCCGGTCGATCCGCATCCGAAATTTCCGAAGAAGTCCGCGCTCGAAGTCATCATGTGCACGCTGCATTCCGGCGGCAAGTTCAACTCCAAGGTCTACGAGACCTCGGGCGGCCTGCACGGCGTCGGCGTCTCCGTGGTCAACGCCCTCTCCTCGCGGCTCGAGGTCGAGGTCGCGCGCAGCCAGAAGCTCTACCGCATGAGTTTCGAGCGCGGCCACCCCAAGGGCAAGCTCGAAGACCTCGGCAAGATCAACAACCGCCGCGGCACCACCATCCGCTTCAAGCCGGACACCGATATCTTCGGCGCCAAGGCCGCGTTCAAGCCGCAGCGCCTGTTCAAGATGGCGCGCTCGAAGGCCTATCTGTTCGGCGGCGTCGAGATCCGCTGGCGCTGCGATCCCGAACTGCTGAAGGGCATCGAGGACGTTCCGGCCGAGGACAAGTTTCACTTCCCCGGCGGCCTGAAGGATTATCTCGCCGCCGCCATTCATGCCGACACGCTGGTGCATCCGGATATCTTCTCCGGCAAATCCGGCCGCAACGGCGCCCACGGCGCCTGCGAATGGGCGGTGGCCTGGACCGCGGATGCCGACGGCTTCCTGTCCTCCTACTGCAACACCGTGCCGACGCCCGACGGCGGCACCCATGAATCCGGCATGCGCAGCGCGCATGCTGCGCGGCCTGAAGGATCACGCCGAGCGCGTCGGCCAGGGCAAGCGCGCCGCCTCCATCACCTCCGAAGACGTGATGGTCGGCGCGGCCGTGATGCTCTCGGTGTTCGTGCGCGAGCCGGAATTCCAGGGCCAGACCAAGGACCGCCTGGCCACCGCCGAAGCCCAGCGCATCGTCGAACAGGCCATCAAGGATCCGTTCGACCACTGGCTGTCGGGCAATCCGCTGCAGGCCAACAAGCTGCTGGATTTCGTCATCGAGCGCGCCGACGAGCGGCTGCGCCGCCGCGCCGAAAAGGAAATCTCGCGCAAGACCGCGGTCAAGAAGCTGCGCCTGCCCGGCAAGCTCGCCGACTGCACCAACACCGCCACCGAAGGCTCCGAACTGTTCATCGTCGAGGGCGACTCGGCCGGCGGCAGCGCCAAGCAGGCGCGCGACCGCAAGACCCAGGCGATCCTGCCGCTGCGCGGCAAGATCCTCAACGTCGCTTCCGCCACCAAGGACAAGCTCACCGCCAACGCCCAGCTCGCCGACCTGATGCAGGCGATCGGCTGCGGCACCGGTCGCGCATTATCGCGAAGAGGATCTGCGCTACTCGCGCATCATCATCATGACCGACGCCGACGTCGACGGCGCGCATATCGCCTCGCTGCTGATCACGTTCTTCTACCGGCAGACGCCGCGGCTGATCGACGAAGGGCATCTCTATCTCGCGGTGCCGCCGCTCTATCGCCTGACCCACGGCAGCAAGACGGTCTACGCCCGCGACGACGCCCACAAGGACGCGCTGCTGAAGAGCGAATTCAACGCCAACGCCAAGGTCGAGGTCGGCCGCTTCAAAGGCCTTGGCGAAATGATGCCGGCGCAGTTGAAGGAAACCACCATGGACCCGGCCAGGCGCACCATGCTGCGCGTGGTGCTGCTGGCCGACGACCGCGAAGGCACCGCCAATTCGGTCGAGCGGCTGATGGGCACCAAGGCCGAGGCGCGATTTGCCTTCATCTCCGACAAGGCGGAATTCGCCAGCGACGACCTGCTGGACGTCTGATCCGGCAGTATCCGCTACGAATCGGGTTTTTCACGCCATTTCCGTGCTTGGAAGCCGGTCTGAGGCCGGATTCTGCCCGTTTTGCAGGCATTTTCCGCGTGGTTCGTTTTCTGGACGGGTGTGGTGTCCCCCGCAACAGCATTTCGGGCGGAACTGGGTATAGTTACGCTACATGGTTTTCGGGAATCGGTGCTCGCGCACCTCGAGACAGTCGGGTTCGACGCTTCTATACTGAGGGATTTGAAAATGAAGAAGATTGGTGCTCGCTCTGACCGCGATGGCGGCTCTCACCGGATCGGCTCTCGCGGCTGACATGGCGCCCCGCGCCTACACCAAGGCTCCTCCGATGGCGGTGGCTCCGAGCTGGACCGGCTGCTACATGTCGGCGGCGGCGGCGGCGGCGTCTGGGATGAAGAACAACACAACGATTTCGTCACCGGCACCAACATTGCCGCTGCTCCGAACATCCGCAGCCGGGCGGCAGATGGCTGGTTCGGCACCGTCAGGTGCCGGCTGCGACTATCAGTTCACACAATTTCGGTTGTCGGCGTGTTCGGCGACTATGATTTCATGGACGTGCGGGGCGATACTTCGATCGGCGGAACGCTCGGCCCGTCGCAAGTCATCGGTCACCGAGAAGCTGGATTCGCAGTGGGCGATCGGTGGCCGCGTCGGCTATCTCGGTTCGCCGCAGCTGCTGACCTACGTATCGGGCGGCTACACTCAGGGCGCACTGGCAAGTCGACCAACTTGACTGCCTTCGGTGCCTTGGCTCCGACCACGCACGCTCCCCGGCATCGACCACAGGGTGGCTGGTTTATCGGCACCGGCGACGAATACTGCGCTGAGCTTCCTGCCCGGCCTGTTCTGGAAGACTGAATACCGCTATGCGGAATTCGACCGTTCAAGACGTGGATGATCGTCTACGATCGCCCGCCGGTGCCCTGACCGGCAACTTCCTCGACCCAGAAATTCGCGAGCACAGCGTTCGCAGCGAGCTGGTCTACCGCTTCAACTGGGGTGGCCCGGTCGTCGCCAAGTACTGAGATCGAATACTGATCTAAACTTAGCTGCTCAAAAGCCCCGGCATCGCCCGGGGCTTTTTTGTGCCTGGAGCCCCGGCCTTCTGCCGCGAGCATTTTCCGCTCGCTACCAGACCGAGCGAATAGCTGCCTCGCCGGCCTTTAGAGAGCCAGTGTGCTCCCCCGCAACAGCATTCTGGCTGGAACTGGGTATAGTCCTCGCTATCGGGTTTTGGAATCGGTGCTCGCGCACTTGGGGCGATCGAAGTCGACGCCTCTATACTGAGGAAATTTGAAAATGAAAAAGATTGCGCTCGCTTTGACCGCCCTGGCGGCACTCACCGGGTCGGCCGTTGCGGCCGACATGGCACCTCGCCCCTACACCAAGGCGCCCGTTGCGTTGCTCCCGTTGCCAAATGGACCGGCTGCTATGTCGGCGGCGGCGGCGGCGGTGCCTACGTGAAGAACGATCACAACGACTACGCCACGTGGCGGGCCGCGGTGTCTCGCCGGCCAGGCCACCGGCCCCAATCTGTCAACCGGCGAGGATGGCTGGTTCGGCACCGTGCAGGCCGGCTGTGACTATCAGTTCGGCGGTCAACTGGGTCGTCGGCCTCTTCGCCGACTATGATTTCTGGACGTGCGGGGCACATTCGATCTGGCGAACACTGACTCCGTCGCTCACCGGATCCCAGAAGCTGGATTCGCAGTGGTCGATCGGTGGCCGCGCCGGCTACCTGGTGCTGCCGCAGTTGCTGACCTACGTTTCGGGCGGCTACACGCAGGGACATTGGAAGTCGACGAACATGTCCTTGTTCGCGCTCGGCTCCGACCGCGACGCTGCCCGGTGCGACCAAGGGTGGCTGGTTTATCGGCGCCGGTGACGAATACGCGCTGAGCTTCCTGCCCGGCCTGTTCTGGAAGACCGAATATCGCTATGCGGAATTCGACCGTGCAAACGTGGATATCGTCACATTCCCCGGCGGCGTCCTCACCGGCAATTCCTGACCCAGAAGTTCAGAGAGCACAGCGTGCGCAGCGAACTGGTCTACCGCTTCAACTGGGGTGGTGCGGTCGTCGCCAAGTACTGAGATTTGAGTCCTGAGATTAGCTGACTTAGCTGCTCAAAAGCCCCGGCATCGTCCGGGGCTTTTTTGTGCCTGGATGCTGCCGCGTCATCCGATCGCGCCGATCGTCAAACGCCGGCTTCACAACGCCCTGCCGCAGCCGACCTCCCCTCTGAAATAGCGCCGCGATCATTTCTGCCTTGCCCCGCGCTTCGGCATTGTATTCGATCGAAAGCTGCGGCCCGGACAACGGGATGCCAGTCAAGCCGCACGGACCCGCCAGGCGGACCGCAAGCGGCAACAGGGGGAAGTCCATGGCCAGATCGCTTTCGATCGTCGGCTTTCTTGCACTCGCCATCGGGTTGCTCTGGATCGGCCAGGGTACCGGCGCGATCACCTGGCCGCGATCGAGCTTCATGATCAACCAGCTGCAATGGGCGGGATACGGTGCGATGCTCGGCGCCGTCGGCCTGATCCTGATCTGGCAGGGCAACCGCTAGTCCGCGGATGGGCAGGCGAAGCGCGCCCATCACTCCCGCCGCTAATGGGTGGGCGCGGCGCGAACACCCTTCCTTTGCTCACCCAAGCACGCGATCAACAAACGGATGACAGCATGAAAACAGAACTGTTCGATCTCGGCGGCAAGGTAGCCATCGTCACCGGCGGCAATGGCGGCATCGGGCTCGGCATGGCGCGGGGACTGGCGGCAGCGGGGGCTGCGGTCGCGATCGTCGGCCGCAACGAAGCCAAGTCGCAGGCCGCGGTCGCCGAGCTCAAGCAAGGCGGCGCCAAGGCGATTTCCGTGGTCACTGACGTCACCGACAAGGACGCGGTCGCCGCCATGACCGCGCGCGTGGCGAGCGAACTCGGCCGCATCGATATCCTCGTCAACAATGCCGGCATCAACATCCGCAAGCCGCCGCACGCGCTCGATATCGCCGAGTGGAACAGCGTGATCCGACCAACCTCACCAGCGCCTTCCTGTGCTCGCAGGCGGTCTATCCCGCGATGAAGGCAACGGGCGGCGGCAAGATCATCAACATCGGATCGATGATGTCGATCTTCGGCGCCAGTTTTGCGCCGGCCTATGCCGCGAGCAAAGGCGGCATCGTGCAGTTCACGCGCTCCTGCGCGGTGGCATGGGCCGCCGACAACATCCAGGCCAATGCGGTGCTGCCGGGCTGGATCGATACCGATCTCACCAAGCGCGCCCGCAAGGAGATCGACGGCCTGCACGACCGGGTGCTGGGGCGCACGCCGGCGGCGCGATGGGGCGCGATCGCAGACTTCGCCGGCATCGCGGTGTTTCTGGCCTCGCCCGCCTCCGATTTCGTCACCGGCACCGCCATTCCCGTCGATGGCGGCTACTCGATCATGGGCTGACGCCCAGCCCGCTCAGGCGGCCGGCGAATGCACGTGCTCCGGCCGAACGCCGACGCCGATAAAGCGTGCGGTGATGCCTTGCAGCCAGGGGATCGCGTTGACCAGCCGCATCACGAGCGGAGGCTTCAGCGGCGCGTTGCCCGGCTTGAGCGCGCGGCGACGATGTTGTTCTGAACCACGACCTGCATCCGCTGCGTCATCCGCACCGGAAACGCGCGACGCCGCTGCACCGCGTCGAGTTCGTCCTGCGACGGGCAACCGATCGCCAGTTTTGCGGCCAGAATGTTTGCGGTCGCGACCGCGTCCTGCACCGCCAGATTGACGCCGACACCGCCGACCGGCGACATCGCATGCGCGGCGTCGCCGATGCACAGCAAACCCGGCAGCGTCCAGCGCTGCAGCCGGTTGATCGCGACCGTCAGCAGCTTGACGTCGTCCCAGCTCTTGACGTCCGAGAGCCCTGCTTTAAGGATCGGCGCCATCCGCGCGATATCGTCGAGCAGCGCCGGCAAGCCCCTCGCCTTCACGGCGTCGTACTGGCCCTTGGCGATCACATAGGCGCACTGCCAGTAGTCGCCGCGATCGAACGTCACCATCATCTTGCCGGGATCGACGCGGGCGAACAGGCGTTCGTTTTCGTTCTCGCGCTTGCCGGCGCGAAACCACAGCACGTCCATCGGCGCGCCGATCTCCTCGATCGCCAGGCCTGCGCGCTCGCGCACCAGCGAATGGCGGCCGTCGCAGGCAACCGTCAGATCGGCCTCGATGTCGACGATGCCATCCGGCGTCTTCGCCCTTCACGCCCGCGATCCGGTCGCCGTCGCGGATCAGGTCCACCGCCTCCGTGCTCATCATCACCTTGAGCGAAGCAAACTGCTTGCCGCTCTCGCGCAGGAAATTGAGAAAATCCCACTGCGGCATGAAGGCGATGAAGGGAAATTTCACGTCGAGGCGGCTGAGATCGGCGATCCGCACCGATGTGCCGCCGAACATGCCTTCCATCTTCTGCAGGCGCTGATGCGGCAGTTTCAAAAACCCGTCGCTCAGCCCGAGCTCATCCATCACCTGCAGGGTCGAGGGATGCACGGTGTCGCCGCGAAAATCGCGGAAGAAATCCGCATGCTTTTCCAGCACCACGACATCGATGCCGGCGCGGCCGAGCAGATAGCCGAGCATCATGCCGGCGGGCCCGCCGCCGACGATGCAGCAACGTACCTTCATGGAGCGGCCGGGCGCCTGTTGCGATGACATGTCCAAATCCATCGTCCCCTGTTGCGCGCATGATACGCCGCCCAGAGTACAACAGTTTGACGTCGCGGCTGATCTTCTGCGCGCCTGGCCGACCGCTCAGGCAACAAAAAGCCCCGGCAAAACCGGGGCTTTGAGCTGCGGATATCGCCTTGATCAGTAGCGCGAGATCAGCGGGGCGCCGAACTTGTAGCTGACGCGGGCGACGACGGACTGGATGTCGCGGGGCCGTGGTGTCGAACGTGTAGACCAGGGGTGCGGCGGCGCCCGCCAGCTGATAGCTCTTGGTCTGGAAGGTCGAATAGTCATATTCGAGGCCGACGATCCAGTTCTGGGTCACGCCGTATTCCCAGCCGGCGCCGACCGTCCAGCCATTGTGCCACTGCGCTCGCGGAACCGGCACCGGTGAACGGCCCAACCGTGTCTGACACCGAGAGCTGGCTGTTGACGCCGGCGTAGCCGCCCTTGGCGTAAATCAGGTTGTTCGCAAAGGCGTAACCGACGCGGCCGGTCACGGTGGCCATATAGTTGGTTCGCCAGTTGAATACGTCGTCCCTCGCCGGCCCAAAGACGGTGTTGATCACCGTGCCGCGGTTGTTCATGCCTGATATCGAGCCCTCGAGGCCGAACACGTAATTGCTGGCCTGCCAGTTGTAGCCGATCTGCCCACCGCCGAAGATGCCCGACGAACGCTGGCCGAAACCTTGACCCGGACCGAGGTCGCCGAAGATGGAGTTGTTCGCGGTATTGACCCAGCTCTGGTTGGTCCAGGAGCCGCCCAACTGGCCGCCGACGTAAAAGCCGCCCCAGTTGTAGTAGGATTCGGCGAAAACCGGCGCCTTGTAGTAGGGCCGCGACAGATCCGCCGCCGAGGCAGCACCAGCGCCAAGCGCCGTGAACGCCACCAATGCCGTCATCAATCTCGGATTGAACATGTCCTGCTCCCCAATTTCCCCTTGGAGAGCAACTTCGCCCGAGATCCTCACCAATCCCTCAAGGAATATGATTGACGAATGGTATCGCGCACGTTTTTGACGGGCATCAACCTCACTTCGGGTTCTGATTTTTATTCCCGGCCGTTGGGTTCTCCGGATTCTTGAGCTTCAAAAAAATCTGCGGAACCAGGTTCGCCCTCGCTGCGTTTTGGCCCGTGGCAGGATCCCGATGTTCCAGAGGTTTGCAAATCTGGTGATGCTCGGCATCGCTCTCGTGGCGGCAGCCGGCATGTTGGCCTGGGTCACTACCCTTGCGATAAATCTGCTGCTCGGAATCGCCTAACGGTGGTGTCGCGTCGGTGAAAATCATTCAACCCGCAGGCGACCGGAACTAGCGCTGACTGGTTATCTCGCCAACAAGCCTGTCAGTTGCTCGTCGACGATGGAACAGCGAACTTCATCGATCTGCCGGGTCAGAGCCAGCGCACTTGCCTTCAGGCTTTCGGCAAACTCGCCTGGTGGATGTATCTTTTCAAGCTCAGCTATTCTTTCGTTGACCGCCGCGAGCCGAAAATAAAGCCGCTCGATTTCGTCGCGACGGTCGGCTTCGGCTTCCTTCCAGACCCGCTGTGCCCGCATGATCGCTCCCCCTTTTGTCACGCCAGCGTGAAGGCTTTTTATGGCGGGAACGGGATCAATCCGCGTCGGACTAGGACCGCTCGCGCGGCATTTTCGGTCCAATCGCTCGCTACATAACAAATTCAGGGCGTCATCCGAACACAAGCGAGGCAGGTTCTGCGGAATTCCGATTTGCGCCGGGCGCGCAAGACGTATCGAAGCGCACGAAACCAGGAGCAACCGTGTGAGAAGTTATCAACACTCCCGAATTGCAGCGGCACCCTTCGTGCGGATCGTCGGGAATGGCGTGCCGAGCTTTCGCGCCTGATTGCGGACGCTGACGATCGTCCGATTCAGTGCTGCCGCGGCCCGCATCGCGGAAGCGCCACGAGCGACCAACATTTTGAGACGGTTCAACTCGTCGGATGACCACGCCCGCGTTCCCGGTCTCAATCTCGGCATCCGCCGGGCCTCGGCTAAGTCGGTGGCTGGACACTCCGCAGCAACTTGCCGACGTCCGGCGAATGAAGCGGATCCTCGCCTTCGCAATCGATGCACCGATATTTGCGTCCTGCGGCTCCCTTCTGAAGCATCAGCCGCAAAGGCTTGTGGCAGCGCGGGCAGACCGCGATTTCCTCGCTCGACATGGTTTTTACCTGATGTCTTTCTTGCCCTCATGAGCCCAAGCAAACACCCGAATTTCAGACTTGTAAACACATAACTTATTGATTTCATTGGTATATATTGACTAACTTTGGGATTTTTCGTATTTTTCGGAACCTTTGTTGACTGAGTGAACTTAGTGAATTACTCATTTAGTGGTTTTCACGCTAACTACTCATTGGAGGCAGCCAATGAACGACCTTCGTCCCGAACGATTGCAGATCATGCTCTCGCCTGAAGAACTCTCGGTCATCGACGACTTCAGGTTCAAACATCGGATGCCGACGCGCGCGGCCGCGGTGCGTGAATTGCTCAGGATGGGTCTAGCCGCGCTCGATGCGCCTGTTGTCAGTGACGGAATGAAATCCAGCAACTTCGGTGTGTTTGGTCGCGGGCCGGACGGCCATCGCGATCAAGAGCCGGGCGAATAGCGGTAGCGCGATCGTTGCGGCGACCCGGGCCGCAACGGAACGAATGGCGCATTTTCGAATTAGCCAAACGTGCCGGGCCGCTCCCGGCACATCCCCAGACGGCCCCAGTAACGCCCCCGCGCTGGGGCCGTTTTTTTGGCTTGTTGTCGGCAATGCCGTCGGCGTTTCTCTCACTCGTTTTTCTCCGGAACAAATCACGTAGCAAAGAGTCGAAAAGTCCCGACGATCTGGAGGTTTTAAAATGGGACTGTTTTCGAAAGACATCAAAACCATGGAAGACATGTTCCTGCACGGATTGCAGGACATCTATTATGCCGAGCATCAGATCACCAAAGCGCTTCCCAAGATGATCGAGAAATCCACGAACCGCGACCTCGCGGCGGGCCTCAAGGCGCATCTGGACGAGACCAAGGGTCAGATCGAACGCCTGCAAAAGGTGTTTCAGAAGCTTGGCAAGGAGCCGCAGGCAACGGATTGCCCGGCAATCGACGGCATCATCAAGGAAGCCGACGAAACGGCAGGCGAGATCGACAACAAGCAGGTGCTGGATGCGGCCATTGTCGCGAACTCACAGGCGGTCGAACACTACGAGATCGCGCGTTATGGAACGCTGATCGCCTGGGCAGAAGAGCTGGGCCACGACGACGTGGTCCAATTCCTGACGACGAACCTCAATGAAGAAAAGGCTGCGAACACCAAACTGAACACGCTTGCGCTTCGCAAGGGTGTCAACAGCAAGGCTGTCAACGCCGCCTGATTTTGGAAGAGCGCGTGGCCACTGGTTGGGCCACGCGCTCTGCCCACGACGCTGGACATCTAGAAGCCGCTCTTCTCACGAACGGGCTGCAGTTCGTCGTCCTTGTCTTCGGTTTTCGCGACTGACAGTGCCCGCTTCCTGTCCTTGGGTTGCTCCTGCGACTTTTCGTCCAGCACGATATCCTGGTCGTGTTTCTGTTTTGCCATGATGACCTCCATCGCTGCGGAATAACGCGACAGAACCATCGGTGTTCAATTTGAAATTCACTGACTCTGGAACTCGGAGCAGTCTCCCAGGTTTTTCCGGATCACAAACTGCCCAGCAGGACAAAGAGAGTTTGCCATGCAGAACGTTGTGGAAAAGGTCATGCAGACCTACGGCCTGATGAATTCCGTAACGCAGGAAAAGCTCGAGGAAACCCGCGAGGTGTTACTCGACTTCCTGTCCAAGCGTCCGGGCACGGATGAGCACACCGCCGCCGTTGAGGCACTGACATTTCTGAAAAATCTGAAAACGTGATTGGCGGCCTGCATAGGCGCCAATGAACGCGCGGTATTCCAGCGGTCTTACGGAGCTGGGCCCGCGCGTTCGCATGAATGCCGGAGCTCGGTCTACTTGATGGGCATCGCCCCCCGAACGGCAGCGTATGCGCTGCCGCTCGATGCGGAACCTAAGCAGTCCGGTTCCGTTGTTCTCGATAACAACGGAGCGCCCCGATGGCCGACAACAACAAGCAGAATGACAAGCAGCCCGGCGAACATGCCGAGGGCAAGTACCACTACAACCCCGGCAATCAGGCGGGCAAAACCATCGAAAATTCCGAGAAGGAAGACAACCTCGATCGGGTCAAGAACCGGGCCCCGCCGCCGCATGAGCGGACGTGACAAGCCGCTTGTCGAAGAAGGTCTCGCGTTCGTGCCCTCGCATGCGCAAGGGTATCATGATCGTCAAGGCCGCGTAGAGCCTAGCGCCTAAAAGTCTTGATCTCCGACACACTGCCGTCGCGGTAAGTCAGTTCCACCGAGACCGATTTGGTCGTCGGCGCAAGCTTCAGATACGGCGTGGCGTCGTGTGGAATGGAGCTGGGATCCCTGGGATCGCAGGCCGGCATTTTCAAAACCTTGTCGGGCACCGCGCTATCGATGCCGATCCGCGCTTCGCGGATCGCGCAGCGGAACGACATCAGCTGGCTGTAATAGACCAGCAGCCCGTTGAATTCGCGAAACGACAGCCAGCTCGTCGCGGTCAGATCAAGGATCTTGCGCTGGTCGCGAATGAGGGCGGCTTCCGGATCGAACCGGATCGGGAACGGGCCCTGCAACTCGCCATTGGTGTCGACATAGCGCACCTGGATCGTCGCCGCCGGCGCGTCGGACGGAAGCTCGATCGACGGATTGGGCATTCGCTTGCGGGTGCGCGGATCGAGCGTGTCGATGAAACCGGTTTCACGGTAATCGCCGCTATCGCCCATCCGCCAGGAAATGCCAAGCGTCGGATCGGCGATCGAGAACGTGACGCTCCAGCCGCCGTTATGGCGCGAGAACGATGCGATCGGTGCGTTGACGGAATCGTTCTGCGGCGCGAGGCGCTGCACCGGCGGCAGTGCCGCAAGCTGCTGCGGCGGCGCGGCCGGCTTCGCTGCTTCCGTCACGGCCGCGGCGCCCTTCGACTGCCCGTTGAGAAAGACATCGTCGACCATCTGGTCGAAATAGACCGGGATCTGCTTGTGATGGACGGTCTCGGCCATTTCGCTGACGAGGCGGCGCGTGCGTTGCGCGACCTGGACCAGGTTGACGCCGGGCTCGTCAATTCCTTGGCAAAGGTCCGCGTGAACACCGAATTGGGATTGCCGTCGTCGTTGGAAAGCCGGTCGAGCGCGGTCTGCCGGGGTCCGGCCGAGAACACCGAGAACACGCCTTCGGGCAATTGCGTCATCGGCGCCAGGCCGCCGCCGCCGGCAACCGCGCGGGTGCCACTTCGCTCGAACGGATTGTTGCGGCAGGCATCGAACACCAGAATGGCGGTGCGCACCTTCTTGTTCTGCAGCCGCTCGATGACGCGGTCGGCGAGAACGGAGGCGTCGCGCACCAGTTCTTCCTGGCCTTCGGTCGCGGCCGGCACATCGGTCGGCAGCAGGAAATTCTGGCCGGCGATTTCAAAGCCGTGCCCGGCGTAGAAGAAGAATGCGGTGTCGCCCGGCCCTACGGCGCGATCGAACGCCAGCAGCGTTTCGGAAAACGCCTGCCGGTTCTGGTTTTCCGCCACCATGACGGTGAAGCCGAGTTGCTTGAGCGTATCGCCCATGGTGCGGGCGTCGTTGACCGCCTTCTGCAGCTTCGGCACGTTCTTGTAGTCGTTGTTGCCGATCACCAGCGCGACGCGCTTTTCGGCATGCGCGGGGGCTGCCAGCGCCAGCAGCGCGACCACGACGCCAGATAGCGGAAGCAAGTCTGGAAAGCCTGGAAGTCATCAATTTCCCCTGCGCGAATGGTCTTACAGCCTGATGGTTGCGAGCCCGTCCCGGGACCCGGCAAACCGCCTCATGCCATAGTCGGCATGTCCCAGCCCACGGTTCAACGGTTGCAGGAAGGCTGCACCCGTTTGACGGCCAAATGACGGTTTCGGCGGTTATTTGTGCGAAAACATTAAGCTTTTTCGGCTATATGACCGGTTGCCAGATTGACTTTGGCCATTTCGACCCTATGTTCCCGTCAACGCGGCCTTGGATCGAAACGCGATTCCCTGGTTTGCCGCTCGTCTGCGTAAGTCAGAGCCCCCAGCTTCCAAAAAGCGCGCCGTTTCGGGGCAAAACGCGACAGCCTTTTTACCCTCGATTCCGAACGGCGGTGTCGACTTGAGGCTCAATGTCTTTTTCCCATCTCGGCCTTTCCGATAAGGTCCTCGCCGCTGTTGCGGCCACCGGCTACACCACCCCTACCCCCATTCAGGAACAGGCGATCCCGCACGTTCTGGCCCGCCGAGACGTTCTCGGCATCGCCCAGACCGGCACCGGCAAGACCGCCGCCTTCGTCCTGCCCATGCTCACGATGCTGGAAAAGGGCCGCGCCCGGGCACGAATGCCGCGCACCCTGATCCTCGAGCCGACCCGCGAACTCGCCGCCCAGGTCAAAGAGAAGTTCGACAAATACGGCGTCGGCCAGAAACTCAACGTCGCGCTCCTGATCGGCGGCGTCTCGTTCGGCGACCAGGACACCAAGCTGACCCGCGGCGTCGACGTCCTGATTGCAACCCCCGGCCGGCTGCTCGACCATACCGAGCGCGGCGGACTTCTTCTCACCGGCGTCGAACTGCTCGTCATCGACGAAGCCGACCGCATGCTGGACATGGGCTTCATTCCCGACATCGAACGCGTCTGCAAGCTGGTGCCATTCACGCGGCAGACCCTGTTCTTCACCGCGACGATGCCGCCCGAAATCAGCCGCATCTCCGAAGCCTTCCTGCACAATCCCGAGCGGATCGAAGTCTCCAGGCCGGCCACCACCGCGGTCGGCGTCTCGCAATTCCAGGTCCCCGGCGGCCGCGAAGCGCACGACAAGCGCGACATCCTGCGCCGCCTGCTGCGCGACGCCAAGGATCTGCAGAACGCGATCATCTTCTGCAATCGCAAGCGCGAAGTCGCTGTCGTTTACAAATCGCTGCAGAAGCACGGCTTCAGCGTCGGCGCCCTGCACGGCGATATGGACCAGTCGGCCCGTACCGCGGCGCTGGATCAATTCCGCAAAGGCGAAATCCCGCTGCTGGTAGCCTCCGACGTCGCCGCCCGCGGCCTCGATATTCCGATCGTGAGCCACGTCT
Organism: uncultured Actinomycetota bacterium; assembly: GCA_963797605.1. Taxonomy (GTDB): domain Bacteria; phylum Actinomycetota; class Actinomycetes; order Mycobacteriales; family Micromonosporaceae; genus DASQPR01. The sequence goes on from CAWCPX010000017.1 coordinate 687,723, forward strand.
TCAATTTCGACGTGCCGCATCATGCCGATGATTACGTGCATCGTATCGGCCGTACCGGACGCGCAGGCCGCGCCGGCACCGCGATCTCGATCGTCACCTCGCTCGACACCAAGTCGATCGCCGCGATCGAACGGTTGATCGGCCAGCCGATCCCGCGCGCCGAGGGCGACTATTCGGTCAGTACGGAAGCACCGGCGACAGCGATCAGCCGCGCGAACACCGCTCCCGTGAGGGTTCAAGGGACGGTTCACGCGGCGGCCGCAAGCCGCGACGCGGCGGTGAGCGCGAACCGCGCCACGGTGGCGAACGCGAACCGAGACATTCTGAACAAGGAATCCTGAAACGAGGAATTCTGAACCTCGCAGCTCCGAACGAAGCTGCCGAGCCGCGCGAGCCCAGGCATTCCGAGCCGCGTAAACGGCACTCCGAACCGCGCAATTCCGAACCGCGTGAGAACAGGCATTCCCGCGGCGGTCGCGATCGAAAGCCGCAGCCGCAAGCCTCCGCCGAATCGTTCATGCCTCCGGCCGCCGCGCCGGCTTCGCGCGTGCCCTCGATCGGCCGTCCCGAACCACGTCGCGCCCAGCGCGAGGTCGAATCCGAGCCCGCCGATCACTCGCATCTCCCGGCGTTTCTGTTGCGCCCAGTTCGCGCCCGAATATGAAGGCGTTTCACGGGGTTCCGACAGGGAACCCCGTGTTTACCCGGCGTTCATTCTCCTCCGTTAGCTTGGCGTGATAATTTTTAATCATTGCTGCAGAGCAACGAGAAGCGCTGCTCGCTATTGGGGACGGATCAGTGGTGAAGCTGCTGGACGAATACGAACGCACGATGGCATTTGCCGAAGTTGCGTTGGGCCAGATCAAGTCCCTCCGGCAAACCGCTGTCCCGCGCAATTACGAAATCTGGTACGTCTATGCGACCGGATATAATGCCTCCCTCAACAAGATCATCAACGAGACGCTGGCGCGCAACGGCAGGCTGAGCGAGTCCGATCTCGAACAGATCTACGAAACCTATCTCTCCCACATCAAGACCTCCGACCGCATCGACAAGGTCGGTGCGCGCGTGATCGGCGAGATCGACGACGTGATGACGCTGATCACCGAAGCGCTCGGCATGGCGGCGAGCTACGACGCCAGCCTGAACGGTGCGAGCCAGAAGCTGTCGACGGCCAGAAGCCCGACCAGATCAAGGCGATCATCGAGACACTGATGAAATCGACCCGCGAGATGCGCGATACCAACAAGGCGCTGGAGAGCCGGCTGTCGCTGTCGAAGACCGAGATCAGCAACCTCCAGCACAGCCTCGAGGCGATCCGCGCCGAGAGCCTGACCGATCCCTGACCGGATTGGGCAACCGCAAATACTTCGACCGTTCGATCGACACCGCCGTGCAGTCGGCGCTGGCGAGCGGCGAGCCGCTGTCGCTCTTGATGTTCGACATCGACCATTTCAAGTCGTTCAACAATTCCTACGGCCATCTCACCGGCGATCAGGTGCTGCGGCTGGTCGGCATGTCGCTGAAGCAGACCATCAAGGGCCAGGACATCACCGCCCGCTATGGCGGCGAGGAATTCGCGGTCGTGCTGCCCAACACCGCGCTGCGCCAGGCGCTGACGGTGGCCGACCACATCCGCCGCGCCGTGATGGCCAAGGAATTGAAGAAGAAGTCCACCGGAGAAATCCTCGGCCGCGTCACCATCTCGGTCGGCGTGTCCATGCTGAAGCCGGGTGACGACACGGACTCGCTGATCGAACGCGCCGACGCCTGCCTCTATGCCGCCAAGCGCAACGGCCGCAACCGGGTGATCTGCGAAGTCGACCCCGAATACACCGCCGAAACCCGCGGCCAGGTGGCTTAAAGGCCACTCCGCTGTCGTCCGCTGCTGTCGTCCCGGGCTTGACCCGGGACCCATAACCACCGTCAGTTTGAAAAAGTCGTCAGCGGCGCCCGACAAATCGCTGCGGCGTATGGGTCCCGGGTCAAGCCCGGGACGACACTGGTTTTCTTTTCGCGGATTTCTTCTTGTTCTTGCTGCCTGCGCTCTTCTTTGCCGTCGGCTTTTTTACTGCAGCCTTCTTGACCGCAACCTTCGCCGTCTTTCGCGCCTTCGGCCGCTTCTTGATGGCCGCGCGTTGCGCCGCTGCCAGCGCCGTCCGCGCCCATGCGCTCAGCTCTTCCGTGTCGTCGAACAGCCGTGCCGGCAATTCCCAGTACGAGTTCACCGTGACCGTCTTGGCCCGCGTCTGATACTGAAACGGTTTGGATCCTTCCGCCTCGAATTGCGGAATGGATTGTTCGTCGGCGCGGAAATACAGGCCGGAGCGCAGCGCCAGCGCGAAGTTGGTGCCGTCTGCGGAAATGCCAAAACCGGAAAACATCCGGCGCACCGTGACCGGGCCGAAGTCGGCGAACAGGTCGGTAGGAAATCTCGGTCCATCTACCGTCGTCCCGGCCCTGAGCCGGGACCCATACGCCGCGGCTTCTCATCAAGGCAGTATGGTCGACGATCTCGGCAACAATCAACAGCGGTGGTTATGGGTCCCGGCGCAAGGCCGGGACGAACAATATCAATCCACCTTCGCAGCCGTGAGCT